>NZ_JAUYVM010000001.1 GCF_030689305.1 Vibrio penaeicida
AATCGAACTCAGAAACACTGAAGCCAGCAACTTTCGAAAACCTTACAAACCTCGAATTATCAAAGCGCTATAACGCCCAATTAAGTAGCTGACAACGCTACCAACATACTCAAACTTACCACCTCAATCACTGAAGCTAAACCGAGTTGAAAATGCCAAACGTTGACAGTCTGCTTAAATTGCTTGTTATGAAAATACTCACCACGCCCACATTACCTCTTAACACCCAGTAATATTGTACATTCTGAACGACCAGGAAAATGAAAACTTGAGCACAGAAAACCATTTTCTGAAATGTGAGCCATTAACTTTTTATTTGTGGTTTCATACTCATTTAAATCGGCATTACCATGAGCGAGATAAATACCTCCAATAACAACACCCAACTCCTGAGCTTCCATAAAGTCGAGTGCCAAATTCTTACTATTAAAAGCAAATAGATACCCTGAGGATTGGTTAAGATTCCTAATGTCAGCTATATCGATATTATTTGGCATTTCATCAGAGAACAGCTTATCGGCAATATTTAAGACAACATCATGGATAACTGCTAAATCATTTGATGGACTTTCAAAAACAACCATTTCAAGACTGTAATTCTCACAGAGTTGAGACAACGTTGTAGTTTGTTCAGGAAATAAACCTGATACAAAGAACGCATCAAATTCAGAATTCAATAAAAGAGAAGATTCGATATTTTCATGAGGAATAAAGCTTCCATTTGACACCGAATCCAACTTCGGAAGTGAAATAGCTAATTGCAATTCATCCACATCTATTTCTGCTGGTTCAAACATCGCATTCCTTATTTATTCGATTTTCATAACGCCCAATTAAGTAGCTGACAACGCTACCAATACACTCAAATTTACCACCTAAATCACTACAGCTAAACCGAGTTGAAAATACCAAGCGTTGACAGTCTGCTTGAATTGCTTGTTATGTACGATGTTCCGAAATTAGCTTCCAATCAACAGCGTTCAATACACTTTTAGGGAGGTAAATATTACGTTTCTGCATAACACCCACTGAATATGAAACCTTTAATACCGACCCTATTTCATAAGGAAGAAAACTACGCCATAAAGTTATGTCACAACCTGAATTATTCAGAAAAACATGATTATTAGATACTTTTAGTGACACACTTTTAAATTTCATCCATAACATTGAAATTTTAATAACCGTTCCAACACTAAACACCATAACAAACAGGTGAAGTTGTTGAAAATAACCGCCCGATAATAAATACAAAAAACCCAATAAAGTTATGATAAATACAAACTCAGATAAGACATACTTTCTAAAGTTCAATTTAATGTAAGTATCGATAATTAACTCCTAGTACATAACAACTTATTATACAGATACTATCCGGATATCCTACCAGCAGCATTCCATATAACAATCCTACTCGTAAAAACTAAACCCATAAATATCAAATACAAAGGTGTAGTTTTACTTTTTCACACTCACGAAAGATGTATTTCTTCACTCTAAAACCAGATTGTTCAAAAAAGTATCAGCCTGTATAAGTACACATGTAAAGAATGCACGTACGTTTCTACTCACTTTGTAATAACTCAGCTAAGTGGTCTGGCAGGATTTCTTCCAGGGCTGGGTTTTCCTCCAAAAGCCTTTTCAGCATTTCTGTCGCTTCTTCTTTCTTACCTTCAAGAACAAGCGTCTCGATTTGAGCAAATGGATTCAATTGCGCCTCTAATTCAGGAATATCCGCCATCATTCTTTCATGGCTTTTCACGTTTTTGTGCTCTTTCATCTTAGAAGCGGCAGGAGCTGGGCTTGAAAATGTAGGTACCGCGTCGGTTTGTACTTCCATAGTATCTTCAAAGCTCTCAGGAGAAATTGACTCTAGCTGCATTTCTTCGTGAATAATATTTGGCTCTTCAACCCAATCCCACGGGGTTAATAGCGTAACGAATACAATCGTCGCAGCAAGACCAAATATGGGCTTCCAGTTAGCGGTATAATGCGGCTTTGTAACAACGGTTCTGCTGTTCTTTGCGTACTTCAAAATGGCATCATCAGTCTCTTTAGAGGGTGCTTCAATTGCACTTTCTTTGTACATTTTCACAACCTCTTCATCGTTTAATGGTGGCGTCATTGTCTACCTCCCAATTTACCTGTTAGGCACTCTCTTAAATTTTCCATCGCATAACGAAGACGAGTTTTGATGGTCTCAGGTTTAGACGCGACAATGTCACAGATCTGCTTCAGAGAAAAACCGGATTCGTGCTTTAACATAAACGCTTCTAGCTGAAGCGGGGCAAGCCCGTCCATGCAAGTTCTAATGGCATTTTTACTTCGTATCGCAAGTGCATTTTCATCCGTATGCTCGGTATTGCACTCATCTAGCTGTGCAAGGTAATCCTTTTCGGAAAGACGCTTTCTATAAACATCAACCATCAAATTATGGGCAATTTGATAGACCCAAGTTGTGAACTTTGCTGTCGGCTCGTAACTTTCACGAGCATCGATAACTTTAAACCAGACCTCTTGAAACAACTCTTCAGCCATGACCTGCTGCTCAAGTTTTAGCTGACGCCTAAAATATCGATATAGAGGATCTTTGTGGCGAGCATAAAGAACAGCAAAGGCGGGGTGGTCACCTTTGCTGAACATCACCATCAACTGTTCATCCGTTTTTTCTTGCATTTATCCCCGTTATCCACGTAATGAAATGCGTTAACACACTCTCAAATTATTCCATTCAGAGGCTTTGTGCCATCTCTACGAGTTTGACAAATTCCCCACGATAATTGTGCGGGTCGTCACCTCGATTGGAGCGCGCAATACCTGCAATATCATCATACTTAACGTTATTTAGGTAGTTATTATCCTTCAGTTTTTGTGCAAAAGCCGCAACAGCGGTAGCAAACTGGAAATCTGAACTCGCTTGAGAAAAAGCAGAACGAACACTCTCTTTCAAAATCACTTGTTGCACCACCGCGCTTTCATTCTCTCGAGGTAATTTATATCGAACTTTTATTTGAACCAATTCGTCACGGTGAGCCTTCACTACTTGTGCAGGTTCGTCCTTCTGATATCGCAAGTCGTCAATTTGCCCCTTGCTGTTCTTCAGTGTCAGTTCATACAACGCGGTAACCGAATGCCCTGCTCCGATTTCGCCTGCATCAACGGCATCGTTGTTAAAATCTTCATCCTTTAACATTCGGTTTTGATACCCAATCAATCGATACTCTTTCACGTTATTAGGGTTAAACTCCACCTGAATTTTCACATCGTGTGCGATGCTTTGCAAAGTCCCACTCATCTGTCTTAACAGAACTTTTTTCGCTTCATGTAAGGTATCGATATACGCATGGTTGCCATCCCCTATATTGGCCAGTTGCTCCATTAAACCGTCATTATAGTTACCGCGCCCAAACCCAAGCGTGGTTAAAGATATGCCTTTTTCTTTCTCATCTTTAATGATCGTTTTAAGGTCATTGATATTACTCACACCGACATTAAAATCGCCGTCGGTGGCTAGAATCACTCGATTTACCCCACCTTTGATAAACCCTTTTTGGGCTTGCTGATAAGCCAACTTAATACCGCTTTCACCGTAGGTTCCTCCACCCGCTTGAAGTTGCTTCAGCGCCGTTAAAATCGCTTGATTGCTGTCCCCTTTTGTAGGTTCTAGCACAACAGAGGAATGACCAGCATAAGTCACAAGGCTAACCCTATCATTGCTACCTAACTCTTTTACTAGTAAAGACAAACTCTGTACCAATAAAGGCAATTTGTTGGGCTCTCCCATAGAACCAGATACATCCACTAAGAAAACTAGATTCGAAGCCTTACGTTCAGAATTAGGAATGTCATAGCCTTTTAGAGCAATCCGGAGCAGGTGACGTTCTGCATTCCAAGGAGAAGGAGCAACTTCAGATTCAAGAGAGAAAGGCTGGCTTTTACTTTTTGGCGTGTTGTATTGGTAGTCAAAGTAGTTGATGAAAGCCTCTTCCCGAATTGCATCAGAGGGCGGTTTTTGCCCCATATTGATATAGCTTCTTATGTTCGCGTAGCTACCTGTATCCACGTCGATAGAGAAAGTCGAAAGCGGCGCAGTAGCCACTTGTTTGACTCCATTACTGGGGGTATCTAGGTAGTTGTCTCTATTACCAATAAATGGCGAAGGCTCAATGCTGGGCATAGGGTGAGCAATCATAGATTTCGTCATGCGAGTACTTGGAGCAACAAAAGAGACCGAATGCTCTTGCGCGATTTCATATTGAGGAGCACTAGCGTCGGCAATTGCCGCCTCACTTACCATTTTATCTTCTTCGGGAGCCTTGTGATTTCTAGCCACCTCATCTGTTTGGTCTGCTTGACTTGAAGTACCTAGTTGTTGGGTCGTACCTGCATTTTCAGTGCATGCAGTGACTAAACCCAAAGCAATTATTACAGCAATACAGCTCTTAGTGAGTTTCATAATGTTCGTCCTATTCGTTATTTGATTAACCTTTATTTTGACTAATCGTGTTTGGATGAAAGTTATAAACGGACGAGATAAAAAATGGGGTGAAAAATTTTCGATTTTTTTGTGTGTCTATTAGGACCTCATAGATAAGCTGGAATACAAACTGGGAGTATTTAAAATACGATATATACCCAAGTGACCTCAAGGTGCAGGATTCAGAGCCTCATATTCTGTTTCAATTCAAGGAAAAGAACGCAGCGGAATGACGAGTCCTTTCCAAGTTCTTAGACGATGAAGTGAGACAGAATATGGGCTCCCAAGGGCGAGTTTAACTGACTTTCATACTGCGTTATCGATTTTTAATTTAGAACCACTAGATATTCAAATCGATGCCTTGCCTGAAAGCCAGTTAACTCTCGCTGAACCTAGCATCTTGAGGTTACTTGGGTATAAGGAATATTGCTCTCAAAACGCCATGATGTTCATGAAAATTAAAACAAAAGGTGCGTAAACTATGGGCTAGTTGATCTGAATTGATGGCTTTCAATAGCTGACCGAGTAGAGAGAAGATATGGATTTAGCACAGTGGGTTTCGCAAGTCGCGTTGCCAATTTGTTTAGCATTGATGATGTTTGCGATGGGTATCAGTTTGACCATCAAAGATTTCACCCGTGTCGTCAAGCACCCCAAAGCCTTTGGTATAGGAGTATGCCTTCAATTGATAATATTGCCTGTGTTGGCATGGGCACTGTTGGGGCTGTTTGGTTTATTTACAGCTGTTCCCCTTATTGTCGCGAGTGGGTTGATCATTTTGGCGGCATGCCCTGGCGGCGCTACGTCTAACATTATCTCTCATATCGCAGGTGGCAATGGCGCATTATCCATTAGCATGACAGCGATAGTCAGCCTTCTTACGCCTTTTATATTGCCTATTACACTTTCCTTCCAATTGTCGCTGTTAAATGATGGGCAAGGAACGGCGCTTGCTCTGCCCGTTGTAAAAACGCTAATGCAGCTCATCGTGGTTACCGTTATTCCTGTAGCGCTGGCTATGGTGCTAAAAGCAAAATGCCCTAATTGGGCTCAGCGTTACGAAAAAGGAATTCGCAAAGCGTCCACTCTCTTATTTTTAACGATGGTTGTAGCGCTGACGGCTGTGAACTGGGATAAATTGTTCGATTCAGGCTGGCTGGTAGCCGCTATCTGTTTGAGTTTGAGCTTTATAGCAATGATCGTCTCTTACTTCGTTTCAATCAAAGCGCAGTTAGAAGAAAAGAATCAGCTTACGCTTATGATAGAAACCAGCGTTCAAAATGCTGGAACAGGAATGTTCATTGCTCTGGCGTTATTGCAATCACCCGCTTTAGCGACTGTACCCTTGATGTACGGTTTATTGATGAACATTCCGGCTTTAGCGCTTATCCTTTATGGGAGATACAGAACACCAACGGTTGCTATACCGTAATAGAAAGCAGTATGCCGTAATTGAAAGCAGCACCACTTAAACAAAAATAGCGATGCCGAAACAAAAACCGCTTCACTCAAAACGAAAAAAGGCACGAAGCCGTGCCTTTTTATTCGGTTCATTTGCTAGGGTCTGTTGACCCTAAAGCATAACCAATGCCAGCTTCGCTAAATTGTAGGCATCAACGAAGCCTGAATGCTGCCTACCTTCCCATTCGATACCGCGTGCTTCTTGGGCTGCCTTATGACCAATACGCTTGTCTTTTAAGCGATATTGAATTCGATAAATTGTCGCGAGATTTAAAAACTCTTTAAAAGGCAGGTCAATCCCCTTTTCCTTGCATTCCGACATAAGAATCAGGTCATCTCTTCCCCACGAAGCATAAATCTTATTCGCACCGCCGAAGTTCTTGATCATGGACTGAATCACCTCTGCCAGTGGACGCCCCTGCTTTTCAATCTTGCGAGGAGTAATGCCTGTCAGCTCACTGCAGAAAAGAGACACTTCATCATGTTCGGGCTTCACATAATACTGTGCTCTTTTCACCACTTCACCTTTGTGTAAATCGATTTCTGCTAACCCTATTTCGATGATTTCACCGGTCGTACCGACGCCATCTTTGTTCCAGCAGCACATTTCCAAATCGAAGCAAACAACGCGATTGTGGTTCATTTTTTACCTTTCGTTAGGAGATTTTTGAGGGAGATATATTCGAGGCGGCATTGTATACCCAAGTCACCTATAAATTCTAGGTTCCATACGTGCTTTACGCTCTATGCAGCACAACTCAAGGTGGCTTAGCTCCATGTAATTTAAGCTATAGAAGGCATAGCTCTATAAAACTTAGCGACATGTAAATAACAACTCACGAACAATTCCCGACAGAAACGCAATTCCTGCCCGCTTGCTTACTTGAATACATCAGAGCGTCAACGGCTCTCATTAGCTCCTCGCTCGATTCACCCGCTCTAGGTTTAGCGCCGGCACTTAGGGTAATATCGATACTCAAGCGACCAAACTTGACGGGAGAACATGAAACACGACGAATCAATCGACTCACATACGCCGAAAGAATATCCTCATTAGTATCGTACGTTAGAATACAGAACTCATCACCTCCAACCCGAGCAAAGAAGTCGCCATCATTGAGTTCTTCCGAAATAATGGTCGCCACATGCATGAGTGCCGCATCGCCCGCAGCGTGACCATATTTATCATTGATCACTTTAAATTTATCGATATCAAAGCCGACTAAAGAAAACGGAGCGTTTTTCTCCATCACCGTCGCAAACATCTGGTTAAACGCTCTCCGATTATAAACGCCCGTTAAGGTATCGTGGTCCACCAAATATCGTAACTCGCTTGTTTGCTCTTCAACTTTTTGTGCTAAGCGGTACTTTTCTCTTGAGATTAGGTTCACAACAAATGCCGCCAAAGACGCAACCACTAAGCCGCACAACGCAATACTGGCCAATGTCCATTTATCGTTTGCGGTCATCGGCGACATCAGCCTGAACTTCAATACCCATTCGCGATTTTGTAAACGAATCGTCTTTCGAATTTTAAGCCCTTCGGTTTCCGCCCATTCGGCACTTTCAAACAAAATAGGCGCATCTTCGGCATCAAAACCAACATCTTTCACTTGAATAACAAGCTCTTGTTCTGCCGCAGTTCTTAGCATCAAATCTTCAAAATAACGGGTGGTACGCACCACACCCACCATTACCCCCAGTAAGCTCTGATCTTCATGTGAAAAAACAGGATGATAAGCCAGCATTCCCGTTTTAGGTAACGTTTTGTCCTCACCATCCTGAAGCAATCGAATCTTATCTGAGATGTTGGAATCACCGGTTTTTACAATGTCTTTTAATATGACTCGAAAACGTTCCCGAGACGAATAGAAGCCAAGCAGCTTTTCGTTTTGTTCATTTCTCGGGTAAATGTCAGAAACAATGTATGCATCTTCTCCTTTCGGTAGTATGAAACCGAACGTTTTTGGCTGGTCTTTAGGGACGGTATGAAGCTTTACATCGGGGTTCAGTTTACGAAGATGATCGAGGTGAGCAGTAATATTCTCTTCCTTTACTCTTGGCATCCACTGTAGCCCAATCAAGCTGGAAGAATCTTTAATTATTTCTTCTGCAAAAACGGGGAATTGCCCCCAATCCTCGGATTCAACAGAATGGAAAAAATTCGCAGCAGCGCCAATAAAATCAATGTCTTTCTCAACCAGAACTTTAAGCATTTGGCTTTGCCGCTCGGCAAGATTATCAAACAACCGAAACGTATGGTTTTGTTGGCTTAATGCGGCTAAATAAACAAACAACAGAGTCACGAAAGCGATAACACCAAACGTTAACCAAGGTAAGAAACTGCCTTTGGGTTGATTGTGTCTCTGGTTACTTAGCGGCATAAAATCTCCATGGACAATTATCGCCCGGTTCTTTATTTGCATAAGAGCATTATCTGCTGAAGAGCGCTTTGTCTTTAGAAGAGCATTTTATCTGCAAAAGAACACTTTATGTGCAAAAAAGCATTTTCCTGCAAGATAACACGTTACCTAATAAGGCTCGAAGCAAACTGGATACGGTTGAATATCGTACCACACACATATACAGAATGAGGTTCTAATAATATTTTTAACTCAGAAGCACTCACTTTGATGTGTAACAAAGTATTGCATAGCGCAAAAATTCAACAAGCACGCTTTTTTTCGTGCTTTTTCACCCTTTTTCTTCCTTCCGGCACCCTTGAATATGTTACAGTTCGCCCCAATTTTTCCGCTATATCTCGGTATTCTGGTCTCTAATGAACCACACGCTATCATTACCTGAATGCCTATTGCTTATACAGAGAATTCCAATATGAACTTTGACATCAATTTAGTTCCTCAAACTTTCGACATGCTGCATACCGGTCTCGCAGCATCCAGTGTTTTATTACTTTTAATCGCAGTAGGAAGAAGATCGCAAGTCATCGAAAAAGTGATCGAGAAACCTGTAGAAAAAATCGTTGAAGTTGAAAAACCTGTCGAGAAAATCGTCGAAGTAGAAAAAGTTGTAGAAGTAGAGAAAGTCATAGAGAAAGTGGTTGAAGTGGAATCGAAACTCGCCACCGCGTCGACCGATTCTGCCATGCAGTTGCTTTCTATCATGCAACAAGAAGCGCGCTTGATAGACTTCCTACAAGAAGACCTGACTTCTTTCTCCGATGAGGAAGTTGGAGCAGCCGCTCGTGTTATCCACACCGGTGGCCAAAAAGTACTGAACGAATATGTTTCACTGACGCACATACGCAATGAAGATGAAGAAACGCGTATCACCATTGAAGAAGGGTTCAACCCACAGCAAGTACGCCTAACCGGTAACGTAACAGGTAACGCTCCGTTTAACGGCACTTTGGTACACAAAGGCTGGAAAGCAGAATCAATGAATTTGCCTAAATTGGCAGAAAACTATGATGCTACGGTTATCGCCCCAGCTGAGGTGGAGCTGTAATGGACAACCATCATTCACCTTCGAATCAAACATCCCCCACTTTCAGTGTTGGAATCGATTTAGGAACAACGCACTGCGTGTTGTCTTATGTCGATATTACGGATGAAGATGCTCGTGTTCATGTGTTGGACATTCCGCAACTGACCGCACCTGGCACGGTTGAAAATCGCAGCCAGCTCGGTTCATTTTTATACCAACCTCACGATCATGAAATGAACCCCGCATCACGCGTGCTTCCTTGGTCGTCAGAGCCAACAGCGCTTGTAGGTGCTATTGCACGTAATCTCGGGTCGAAAACCCCCATCCGTTTAATTGCGAGTGCTAAATCATGGCTTTGCCATGGCGGGGTAAACCGCAGAGAAGCGTTTCTACCGGCAGGCAGCCCTGAAGAAGTGGCAAAAGTATCGCCGCTTCGCGCTACCGAGCTGTATCTTGAACACCTTAAGGAAGCTTGGGATCACGCGAACCCAAGCCAACCTTTAGCTCAGCAAGATGTGACCATCACCGTACCGGCTTCTTTTGATCCGGCAGCGCGAGACCTCACTGCAGAAGCGGCTCGTAATGTCGGTTTTGCTCATCTTACGCTTTTGGAAGAACCCCAAGCGGCGCTCTATAACTGGATAGATAACAGTAACGATGCATGGCGTGATGAAGTCAGTGTGGGTGACATTGTTCTTGTGGTTGATATTGGTGGTGGTACAACAGACCTTTCATTGGTTGAAGTAACACAAGAAGACGGCAACTTATCTCTCAATCGTATCGCCGTTGGTGAGCATATTTTGCTGGGTGGCGACAACATGGACTTAGCACTTGCGTATCGCTTGAAAATGAAGCTGGCGCAAGAAGGGAAAGAACTTCAGCCTTGGCAAGTACAAGCCATGACTCACGCTTGCCGTGATGCGAAAGAAGCGCTGCTGAACGACGCTGAATTACAATCGGTACCGATTGTTGTACCAAGCCGCGGCTCAAAATTGCTGGGCGCGACATTAAAAACGGAACTGACTCAACAAGAAGTGCAGCAAACGCTGGTTGATGGATTTTTCCCGAAAGTGGCGGTAACGGAACATCCGGTTCAGAAAACTCGCGGTGCATTAACGCAGATGGGTTTGCCATACGCACAGGATACGGGCATCACTCGCCATATTGCCGCGTTTCTTTCTAAGCAAGCTAACGCTCTACAAACCGATGCTTCGTCTGAGCAACCCGCTGCTCAAGATTTTAACCCTTTCGCAAACATGCCCGGTATGCCAGATGCTGGAAACGCTGGGCAAGTAGCCGACTTTATTAAGCCATCGGTTATTTTGTTCAATGGTGGTGTGCTTAAATCCCCTCTTCTCGCCGAGCGCTTGGAAGAAACCATTAACGAATGGCTGATTGAAGCAGATTCTGAATACGCCAAACGCTTAACTGGTGTCGATCTTGACTTGGCGGTGGCGAGTGGTGCCTCATACTATGGCGCAGTGCGTCGTGGTCAAGGTGTTCGTATCCGCGGTGGTATCGCGACGTCTTATTATGTTGGTATCGAAAGCGCGATGCCTGCGATTCCGGGTATGGCACCGCCAATGGAAGCGCTGTGTGTTGCTCCGTTCGGTATGGAAGAAGGCTCCAGTGTTCAAGTACCAAGCCAAGAGTTTGGTTTGGTCATCGGTCAGCCAGTTCATTTCCAATTCTTTGGTTCAACCGTTCGCCGCGACGATCAGGCTGGAACACATCTGGATTACTGGGCACCAGAAGAATTGGATGAGCTACCAGAAATTCAAGTAACGCTTCCTGTGTCGGACGGCAGACGAGAAGGCGAAGTGGTTCCCGTCACTTTGGCGTCTAGAGTGACGGAATTGGGCACCTTATATCTCGAGGCCATCGCAGCAGATAACGGTCAGAAGTGGCATGTTGAGTTCGATGTACGTGAAGACGGAACGTCCACAAGCCCATCGAACCAATAAGAAACAACAAAACGGCATCCAATGGGTGCCGTTTTCTCAGGTCTGTTGACTCATTAAAATTAACAGAAGGTTTTGTTATATGACATCTCCTCGTTTTCTAGTCGGAATCGATTTAGGTACGACCAATACCGTCGTAGCATTCTGTGAAATTACCGACAATCTAGAACAATCCAATGTGACGCTTTTCGATATCGACCAGTTAATCGGTCCTGGTGAAGTCGTCCGTAAACCTCTTCTTCCTTCTTTTCGATATCACCCAGCCGACGGGCAAATATCTCCCTCCGATCTTATTCTCCCATGGGAAGCGGTGCGCACTGAAGGCGACATCGACAATGTCATTGTGGGTGAATGGGCAAGAGAGCTCGGAGCGAAAGTGGAAGGGCGACAAGTGTCGAGTGCGAAAAGTTGGCTATCTCATCAAGCGGTCGATCGCCGCTCCGAGATCCTGCCTTGGGCTGGTGCGGCAGACGTCGAAAAAGTCTCCCCCGTTACGGCTAGTGCGAGTTACTTAAACCACATTCGCCAATCTTGGAACTATCGACACCCTAGTAATAAACTCGAAGATCAAGATGTTGTTGTCACTGTTCCTGCATCGTTCGATGAAACGGCTCGTAAGTTAACGCTGGAAGCCGCTGAACAGGCGGGGTTAGGCAAAATAGTGCTGCTAGAAGAGCCGCAAGCCGTCTGCTACGACTGGTATGCTCGCCACCAGCACACCGCATCCGACGAGCTCAAAACCTTACCACTGATTCTGGTGTGTGATGTCGGCGGTGGTACAACGGATTTGAGTTTGATAGAAGCGAAATTTGATTCCGATGAGCTTGCTTTGGATCGCATCGGCGTTGGTGAACACTTAATGCTTGGAGGCGATAACCTCGATTTAGCGTTAGCGCATCTTGCCGAACAACGGTTTAGCCAATCCAAAAAGCTCAATGCAGCGAACCTTACCAAGCTAATCCAACAAACTCGTAAGGCGAAAGAGAACCTACTCTCAGTAAACGCACCAGAAGAAGTTAAAATCACCATGCTTGGCAGTGGATCCAAACTGCTTGGCGGAACAAAAAGTGTGCAGCTTTCCAAGCAAGAAGTTCATCAAATAGCACTTGATGGATTTTTTCCGCTTTCCGGATTTGACGAGGTGCCTGATAAA
Source organism: Vibrio penaeicida (assembly GCF_030689305.1). Taxonomy (GTDB): domain Bacteria; phylum Pseudomonadota; class Gammaproteobacteria; order Enterobacterales; family Vibrionaceae; genus Vibrio; species Vibrio penaeicida_B. Next base: position 12,500 of record NZ_JAUYVM010000001.1, read on the forward strand.
AGGCGAAGTGCCGTTGTTGAGTTTGGTCTGCCTTATGTCGCCGATCCTGCTGTCAGCAAACATATAGCCGAGTTTCTTACCCAGCACCAGCAAGTATCTTATGCGGCGCTAAATAGAGCCAACAAGCTATACCTTGAAAGCAACCAAAACATCGAAAGTAACCAAGACCTCGAAAGCAGCCAAAACCTCGAAAACGGCGAAGGAACAGAAAAACCTGCCATTCCCGTTGGTTTGCTTCTGAATGGTGGTGTGTTCAACAGTGAACTCGTTACTGAACGTATCACTCAACTTTTAGGAAACTGGAAAGGAACGCCTATCACGGTGCTGGATAACCCACATCCAGATTGGTCTGTGGCATTAGGAGCCATTGCATTTGGCAAAGCAAGACGAGGCGCACAGCTTAAAATTGGTGGTGGTGCTGCTCGCTCCTACTTTCTTCATTTACCTGAAAAGAACAAAATGGGTAAAGCCTTATGCTTGCTGGCAAAAGGAACCGAAGAAGGTCACGAGATTCGGTTAAGCGGCCGACGGTTCTCGCTGACACTTGGCGAGCCCGTCAAATTTAACCTACTCACCTCAACTCATGATTCGTTTGGCAACACGACTTCGGGTAGCAATGCTTCGATACAAAATGGGATGATGGTGGATGTCGATCCGGACATTTTTGCGCCTCTACCTCCTTACATCTCAACGTTAGAAAGCGAAGGAGCGACGCTACAAGCGAATCAAAAAGAAAGAGTTGAGGTTCAACTGGCTTGTCAGCTAACGGAAGTCGGAACGCTTAAGATGGAATGCGTTAGCACAGAAGACGACAGCACTGAAAACGACAGCAAGCGCTGGGAGCTCGAGTTTGAAGTACGAAACCAACAAGCGGACGATCAAGAAAACACCCGCTTCCATCCAAATCTCGACGAATGCAAAACGCTAATCAGCCGAATTTACAGTGGTAATAAAAAGAGCGCTGAAGGCAAGGAAATAAAAACACTACCAAAAGATCTTGAGAAAAAATTAGGCAAACGTGAAGAGTGGGATTTCGCCACACTTCGCCAACTCTTCGATGCTTTTTCTCAAGGTCGGAAACGCCGACGTCGCTCTGAACAACATGAGAAAAACTGGCTACGCCTAGCAGGGTTCAGTATGCGACCTGGATTTGGTGACCCTACCGACTCTTGGCGCATCGAACAAATATGGCGCCTGTATCAACAAAGCATTCAGTTCAAAAACCATCAAGGCTGGACGGACTGGTGGGTATTTTGGCGCAGAGTGGCTGGCGGCTTAAACCAAGAACAACAAGAAACCATCTTGGCAGATATCGCTAAATACCTTCACCCCGGCGCGATGAAAAACCCGCAATCGGCAAAAGCCGCTCAGGATATGGGGTATGAGTCCATGGTTAGGCTTTCTGCGTCACTCGAAAACCTAGACGTTGAAGACAAGGTATTGCTGGCGACTTGGTACTTGAGTAAGGCGATGAATCATAACCAATTCGAGCAAGCGCACTGGTGGGCTCTGGGCAGGTTGGCATCGCGTACGCCGTTGTACGGCAGTCAGCATAACGCCATTCCAAGAGAACAAATTGAGCAATGGTTACCTAAACTATTGGAGCTGAATTGGCAGAAAGAACAAATGATTGCCTTTGCCGTCGTTATGATGTGCCGTAAAACAGGCGACCGACTGTTCGATGTGTCAGACGATTACCGAGAGCAAGTTTGCAGCAAACTAAAGCAAAGCAAAGTTCCAGAGTCTTGGATTTCTCTTGTAGAGGAAGTAAAAGAACTCTCAGAGAACGAGTCCAAGCGCGTATTCGGTGATGCATTGCCAAGTGGGCTAACACTCATAAGCAATTAGTAACTAATATACCCAACAAAAAAGCCAGCTTAGGTTTTAACCTTAAGCTGGCTTTACAATATTTGGAATCGAGCTCTGTTCATGCTTTGAGTTGAACGTTACTCATACTCCATAAAAATCAAATTCAATCCTGTTTGATTTTAACGGCAGTGCCGAAAACCAAGATTTCTGACGAACCGTCCATAATGGAACTGGTGGTAAAGCGAATGCCCACAATGGCGTCTGCATTCAATTCTCTTGCCTGCTGGACAAGCCTTTCGATCGCAGTATCACGAGATTCAGACAACATTTCTGTATACCCTTTTAACTCTCCGCCAACGATCCCTTTTAAGCCTGCCATAATGTCACGACCAATATGCTTAGACTGGACAACATTACCAGTCACCACACCAACAACAGATTCAATTTCTTTACCTGGGATGGTCTCAGTAGTTGTGAATATCATAGGTGTTCTCCTTATCTATACCAAAGTGCTCTGAGCGACACATGCTTTTTGAAATAAAAGTCCTCTGAGTTTATAAGAACTCTCTAAAAATCAAAGGTGCTCGAAAAGTTGTTTGATAAGTGAGTAAAAACTCATATTGAGTATTTCCCTACTAGACGATTTCAATATAACAGCAAACCAATCAATTAGATAGATGGATACTTAAACCCCAAATACCTTTCATTTTCAGCTAAAAGCCTCCACAACATCACAATTCTGATGAGTTACACAATAGCGTCAGAAAACTGTCAAGAATCTGCAACGCTCACTACTCACTATAGCGACTCAATAAGAACCTCCGTCAGCTCGCTCAAGCATTTAAGCACATATTTAGAGCGGACGCATTGGGGATAAAAACTGAAAGTAAGGAAGCACTGTGACTCAATTTGACCAACACCACGACCAACGCACACTGGATGAAGAGCCTGAATTCAACAAGATCGTTGAAACCGCCCTCTCTCGCCGTCGATTTTTGAAAGCAACAGGAGCGGCAGGTACTGTCGGCTTTTTTGCGGCAACACCGTTAAGCCAAGCCATGGCAAACGCTTCTTCTAAACACTCGACTAAAATGGGCTTTGATGCCATTCCTATTTCCACCGCAGATACCATTGAAGTACCCAAAGGCTACCAAGCGGATGTACTCGTGTCTTGGGGGGATCCTATATTCAAAAATGCCCCTGAATTTAGCCAAAGCAATGGATCCAAAGCACAAGAGATGCAGTTTGGTGACAACAACGATGGCATGACGTTTTTCCCGCTGTCGGATACACGTGCTGTACTTGCGGTGAATAATGAATATACCAATAACGAATATCTCTACCCCCACCAAGGTAAAAGCATTACCGCTGATGACGCTAGAAAATCACAAGCAGCGCACGGTGTCTCTATTGTCGAGTTAATGAAAAGAGATGGTAAGTGGCAAATCAACGTAGAAGGTCGGCTGAACCGCAGAATCACCGCGTTTACTGAAATGGAAATGACCGGACCTGCCGCTGGACACAGTTTACTTAAAACGGCTGCAGACAAATCGGGCAAGAAAATACTAGGGACTTACAACAACTGCGCAAATGGTCAAACACCATGGGGCACTTACCTTACCTGTGAAGAAAACTTCAATGGGTATTTTGCTGCCAAAAAAGAAACCAAACTGGGTGATACTTACAAGCGTTATGGCGTACGTGACAAAGACTGGGGTTACGATTGGTTTAAACACGATGAGCGTTTTGACGTAAGTAAGCACCCAAATGAGCCACATCGCTTTGGGTGGGTAGTCGAAATTGATCCTATGAACCCAAATTCCACTCCAAAAAAGCGCAGCGCACTCGGTCGCTTTAAGCATGAAAATGCCGCGCTAATGATCAACGATGACGGACATGCTGTTGTTTACCTTGGTGATGATGAACGAGGCGAACACCTCTACAAGTTTGTGTCAAAGAACAAATATGTAAAAGGCTCCGATGCCAATAAAGATCTGCTGGAAGACGGTACCCTGTATGTCGCGAAATTTAATGGCAAAGAGGGTGAAACCGACGGGCAAGGTCAGTGGCTAGAATTGACGTGGGGCAAAAACGGGCTAACACCTGAAAATGGATTTCCAGATGCTGCATCCGTTATGATCTTTGCACGTATGGCGGCAACCCAAGTCGGAGCAACCACCATGGATCGCCCTGAATGGGTAGCGGTTCACGCTGACCAGAAATCGGTATTTTGCACCTTAACCAATAACAAGTACCGTGGCGTGAGAGAAAACCAACCGTTGAACGTGGCAAACCCACGAGAAAAGAACCCCTATGGTCACATAATCCGCTGGCGACCAACTGGTGGCGACCACACATCAGAGACATTTAACTGGGATATTTACGTACTGGCAGGTAATCCAGAAGTGCATCAATCCGGCTTAATGGCTGGATCGGACAACATCAATAAAGACAATATGTTCAATAGTCCAGATGGTATTGGGTTTGATGTAGCTGGTCGACTTTGGATTCAAACGGACGGTAAATACTCAAATGAAGGTAACTTTGCAGGTATGGGAAATAACCAAATGCTGTGCAGTGACCCTGAAACTGGGGAGATCCGCCGCTTCTTAACTGGACCAATTGCCTGCGAAATCACAGGTTTGACCTTCTCGCCAGATCATAAAACCATGTTTATTGGCGTTCAGCACCCAGGGGAAGATTTGGCGCCGTCACATTTCCCAGACGGTGGAAAGAGTATCCCTCGCTCGTCTGTCATTATGATTACGAAAAAAGACGGTGGTGTAATTGGCGCTTAGTCGCCTATAGCATCAAAGTGTCAAGCTTCCTAAAGAAGTGTAATTCATCCGTCTCTAAAAACATCAAAGCCTTGCATTGCAAGGCTTTGATACTTATAACTCTTCTCGATTCTTTTAACTTACGCTGTCGCCTGTTCCGCTACATATTGCTTGTTACCCACATAAACGGACATAAAGAATATCAGCATCATTATGTTGTACCAGCCTCCACCAATGATGATCATGAACGGTTGAGGCATCACATTCATTAATGCTGTTCCAACAAACATGAGAGGAAAAGGAGAGAATAAAACGACTTTACGTGATAGAAGGCTTTGCTTTCTGAGCACCATGTAGATATACAAAATACCGCCAATTGCGTACATGCAAAATACAAGGTACATATAAATCACGCTAACATCCCAGCTTTGTTTTAAGGCTTCTTCACTGATTTTTCCCACCACACCGATATTGGTAAACTGACTGTGGTATGCGCCACCAATAACAATAGCCAGTGAGAATATAGCAAGTATCGTGTTGCGCATTTTTCCTGCGTCCAACTTAAGAAATACACCAATAAAACCAAACAGGTAAAAGAATGCCGCGACTGGTCCAATCAAGCCACCCAATATCAGGCGTGTATCGCTAACGTCTTTCATTACCATCAACAAGGCATAAGGCGAATCAGAAAGCGGTTCCGCTGTAAAATACAAAAGCATGTCGCCTATGTACATAAGCACTGCACCTATCATCCCCAAAATAAGATACGTCGACCCTTTCATATTTTTACCCTTTTCTTTGCATGAAGATCTTGACCTCTAACGACAGGTCAAAGACCCTTACTAAGCTGTGTAGTCTTACCTCATTACGCAACATTAAATGCGAATAGTTATCATTTGTACAGGTGTTTTACAAAACTACACGGCATGATTTGACCATACCAGCATGATATTTAAGGATATTTAAATGCCTAGAGAGAAGTTCCAAAATATTTATGAACGTGCAAAGGAAAGAAAAGGCGGTGCTAGTAATCTCGAGAGCTTACTTTCTAAGCCCCTAAGCCCAGAGGAGATTGCTCTTATTCCTGACGATCGTTGGCTGGCAGAATTCACGTTAAAAGTATTCCAATGTGGGATTTCCTGGAAGGTTGTTAAAAGTAAATGGGAAAACTTTGAGGACATTTTCTTTCAGTTCAGAGTTGAGCCTTTATTGATGTTATCGGACGACGTTTGGGAACAAAAAGCTCAAGATCCGCGTATTATTCGCCATCTAACGAAAGTGATGTCCATCCCAGCTAATGCTCAAATGATATACGAAGCCAGACACGAATATGGCTCCTTTGCAGAAATGGTCGCTAACACGAAAAGCGAATGCATCACCGATCTTTGGATTTACCTTAAAAAGCATGGAAAACGCCTAGGTGGTAACACGGGTCCTTATGCTTTGCGTCAGCTCGGTGTAGATACTTTTATCCTATCTTCAGATGTTGAATCACACCTAAGGAATACGGGGGTTGTAACCAGCGGAAACCACACGAAAAGCGCCTTAAAAGCCGCCAACCATGCCTTTGCACAGTGGCAGCAAGAAAGTGGACGCAGCCTAACTGAGATAAGCCAAATCATTGCTTATAGCTGCGGCGATAATCGTGTGATTTAGTCCATGACTAGGGTCTGTTGACCTTTCGAGATGATTTTTGCAGCAATTTGTGGGTGATTTATACAAGGCAGAGCTTATTCGGTGTAGTCGCTCTACATCAATGAGCGATAACGCAGTAGAAGTAAGCCACAAATGCTGCCCGAAGGGTTCAACTAGGCGTCCCCGTTCCCATGCCTTTTACTCTTTGTTGCAAGGTATTTGCTTAGAATGACTAGGCTACACACCTTGCGCCGCGATTAAAAGGCATAGAAATCGAACAAAATTTAACCACGAAAGATCAACAGACCCTAAATACCATGCATTGCTAAATTCTGTACATTGTTAAGTAGCCGCACTACGAAGTTTGAACCTTCGGAACAAATACCAGCCTAGCCATAAACCAGACGTGAGTAATGCGGCGGTAATAATGGCAGGCTTAGGGTTATCCAGAGAGCTGATAGATCCCGAATAAACCGCAATCAAGCAATATGGAATGGTGCTGAGTGACCAAGCTGTAATAAAACGTGAGAATGACATTCCAGTCATTCCAGCTAGACACGCTGTCACCTCTGGCAATATCGGCACCGCTCTTGATAACAAAATCATAGTAAAACCGTGGCTCTGAAATGCGGCTCTCACTTCTAGAATTTTTTCCTCATCTTTGACAATAAAAGCCAATATTCGATGGCCGTATCGTCTTCCCAAAACAAAACCAATACAACCCGCGAGCATCATCCCAAGCACGGCAGCGAGCGCGCCATACCACTGACCTAAAAAGTAGCCAGACAGTATGGTGATCGTCAGCGTCGGCATCGCGACAAACAAATCAGCAAAGAGCAGTAATATTGTCATTCCTCCTACGTAAATGGGCGACAAGGATTTCGCGTACGTTAGCCAAGATTCAATTTGCTCAATACTGAGTACACCCGCGACTTTTAAAATGATAAAAGTAGAGGCAAATATACTTGCCACAATCAGCATAACTTTGATTAAAGATGTCATTTAAACCTCCTATGGATACACCATTTCAATGTTCACACCCGACTCGAACTCGGATCTCACTAGCTTGGATTTCTTATATACAGGGGCACCAGTTAGCGACACCTTTTGCTTCTTTGAAAAACCCAACCCTTCAGCGGGGTAAATACCTGTCCAATTTTTCGTCACTTTTCCATCTTCGTCCTCATCGTGGAGTATTTTGATCGCGATTTCTTGCTGCGGAATATCGAACGTAAAAGACATAGCCGTACTAAGCTGCGATTGGGTTTGAGTTTGCAAAGCCTTTGCGTGAATTTTAGGGAAACCATCTTCACCAAAAATGAAGACAATAAGGTTCCCTCCCCTATCCACATCTATACCAGTTACGTTTATCTCGATACCACTTGCCTCTGAAATGGGTCCCATTGTTAAGCCTCCTATCAGCCCTATCATTGCTTTCATGGTTATGCTCGCTTCATCAAATTTGCCGCAGCTCCTGGCGACAAGCGCATTAACCACCGAAGCAGTTTTACTTTTCCAATATCGTTGTCTTCTATTTGCTTCTCTATCCCTTCAATTAACCGATTAGCTGCATCTTCCGAAGTCAGTTTTCCGCTCCCTCGACCATCCGTCATCTTGGTTTCGACCAAAGGCATGAGCGCTTGCAACACTCGAACATTGGTATCCTCTAGTTGGTATCGAAGCGACCGAGAAAAAGAATTCAACGCGCTCTTAGTGGCGCAATATATGGCGGATGTTGTTTTAGGCATGAGAGCCAAGCCGGAATTGACGTTGAGAATGACCGCCTTAGGGGCGTTCATTAGGCTTGGCAAAAGCAAAGAGGTTAAACAACATACAGAGGTGAAATTTGTGGTGATCTCTCGCTGAATATTTTCGTATTTGAAATTCTGACTTATAAAACTCGGGGTATATTGCACAGCAGCATTGTTGATGAGCACATCAATCTTTTTATGGTCTTTGATGATGGAGCTGGCGATCCATTCAACGGAACTGATATCTGATAGCTCAGCCTGATACGTTACTACGTTAAAGTCTGCCGATAACTTCGCTAGTTTTGCCGCATCTCGACCAATGACTATCAACCTGTTTTGCTTACTCAACATACGCACTAAATCGAGCCCAATACCCGATGTTCCGCCAGTAATGATGATCTTTTTATTTGTTAATTCCATTTACTTCTCCAATTCAACTGAATGCATTAAGCTTCATGAAAAGGACTTTAGAGCTTTGCCAGCAGGCGAGCGTTAACCTGGGTTAAAAGTGATGAATTTTTTGAGTTTTATTGAGCAAAACGGTACAGCACTGCACAAAGAAATGGGTGACCACTTATTTAGGCAAGGAGATTCCGATTCTTCTATGTACGTCATCAAAGAGGGGATGCTTAAGGCCTACTACATAACAAGTGAAGGCAAAGAGACGATAAAATCCTTTCTGCAGATAGGAGATGTTATTGGGAGTATGTCGGCGGCGTATGCACAGATGCAAAATACTTTTAGCTTGATTTGCTTAGAGCCGTGTACATTAGTCCGATTTGATTTTAAAGCGCTGCATTCTGCCAGTTTGACCGATCAAGAGCTGTCTAAAGATGTCATAGAGATATTGCTAAAGTTCGCAATGAAAAAAGAGCAACGTGAAAGGGATTTACTGTGTTTATCCGCACAGCAACGTTATGAAAAGCTTCTTGAAACTTCACCTGAGTTGATTGAAAAAGTGACACAAAATGATATTGCCCGATACCTTGGCGTCACCCCTGTAGGACTTAGCCGGATTAAGCATCGCGTTATAGAAAGTACATAACGCCATGCTTTGGGCTGGAGAGCTAAACTCGTTTGATTCTAGACCTTATCTACATGCCGTAGGTAAACTCTTTGCCTGCTTCTAACATATCTCGATGGATTGGCGCTAAAGCATGTGAGTATGCAGAAAGTAGAGACATGGTGTAATTCGCACGCTTACTAAACGCTTCATCGGTGCAGTGATTCTCTTCATCTAAAAGTTCTTGGCTATTTCTAAAGATAAGGTGATCAGGCAAAAAGCAGACATGATTGTTTTTGCTCCCGCTCAGCCTCAGTTCACTGATGGGATACACACCATTAATGCTCACGGTGACGCTAACAAGTAACGCGGGTTTATGATCCAATTCATTGGCTGTTGTCAGCATTAAAAAGTTCTTTATTGCTGGGGTCGCCATTCCATGCCATTCAGGTGTAATAAATACAAATGCGTCCGCTTCTTTTAGTTCAGAAGCAACGTCTCGCCACGTTTGCCACTCTTCGCTACCCTGCCATACGCCTTCATTCCACATAGGAAAATTGAGTGCATGAAGGTCATACACTTTAGCTTCTTCAAAGTCATGCTGCTGGCTGAGAGATTTAAGAAACTTCCCTACTTTCAAACTTTGCGACTGTGCTCGATGGCTTCCAGATATGATTGCTAGTTTCATGCTTCTCTCCTAAACATTTTCTGATTCTAATTGGATTAATTTATCTTCACATTAAGATTGTTTACGTTAATTTAATTATTCAATCAGATCAACTCCCTTTACAAGTTTTATTTAAAATATGGAAAAGAAGCCTTGTGAAAGAGTGAAACACGAGCTTATACCTCAATCACCTAAAGGTGCGAGGTAGCGAGTGCAACTTCGAATGGGAAATGGAATAGGAGTTGGGTTGGCTTTAGAACTAAGCACAAACCAAATTCTGGAATCGGCAACAACTATACTCAAGCTTGTGCTTAGGAAAACGCTTCTAAGTCGATGGGAGAAGTTTATGAATAAGCAATTCGCACTGATGCTGGTTCATCTGTTTAGGTATAGGGTAATTCCATTGCGCCTCGTACAATGCCGCTTTTGCGATCTCCGGAATATCTTCATCCACCAGCTTATCCAGCTTTTCAGGGATATGAAGTTTTGACTGAAGGCTTTGGACATACTGTATAAACGCTTGGGCTTTCATCCTCTCGGTGCTTTTGGGCTCACTGACATGAATAAGATCCGCAAGTTCGGCCAGCTGCTTGGTCACCGCGGGTTTAGAAAACTCTAAGACATGCGGCAATATCACGGCATTCGCTAACCCGTGAGGTGTACCGTACTTAGCCCCAATGTTATGTGAGATGGCGTGAACATAGCCAAGGCTTGCTTTCGTAAAGGCTAAACCAGCATAGTATGAAGCAAGCGACATATTCTGGCGAACCGCACTGTTCTGACCATAAATAAAGGCTTTTTCTAGGTTCTCGTGAATTAAGGTGATGGCAGCTTTTGCGTACCCATTCGTTTCAGGGCTCGCATTTACTGATATGTACGCTTCAATGGCATGGGTTAACGCATCCATACCGGTATGAGCGGTAATATGTGGAGGCAATCCCATTGAGAAAGCAGGATCCAACGAAACCAGCATAGGAACCAATTTCGGATCCATTAGTGGTGTTTTTTGATGAGAAAACGGATCGGATACCACCGCTGCAACCGTAACTTCAGACCCGGTGCCCGACGTTGTGGGCACAACAAAAAGTGGGGCTGGCGCACGCCAAACTTTGAGTAACCCAGTTAAGCGCTTGATGGATTTTTTATTGGTCACCCTCGCCGCGATGACTTTCCCACAGTCGATTGGGGACCCTCCTCCCAATGCCAATATTCCTTGGCAGTGGTCACGTCGATATTGTTCCAAACCGAGTTCAACCTGATCGTATGTTGGATCCGGTGTAACTTTTTTAAACACCGAGTATTCGACGCTGGCTCGCACTAATTCCGATTCCAACTTTTCCAGTAGACCAGATGAACAAATCCCCTCATCAGTAACGATAAGAACACGCTTGATACCCAGTAATGAAATAGAGTGGCACAGCTGCTTGTGCGAATCCTTTCCTTGAAACAGAGTCGGCTTTGGGATCGGAATAATGTCTGCCGCGAGTTTCAGTGCTTTTATGTATGCTTTGTGCATTAAAAGTAGTAACTGGGAACGCATGAGATTGCCTAATTTGGAAGCTTTATGACAAGTCTAGGCAATACAGTCAGTTATCTCTACATAGAAAAGTTAAATTCGAGAGAGAGATGCAATAAGAATGGAGGTTGGGTATAGGTTTCGCTGTGTTGAGAAAGAAAAAAACCAGCTATCTTCGTAAGCTGGTTTTATTCATTAATATAGTAATACGCCTAAAAGTAAGATTGATACTTGAATCAGTGCTGTTCACCCGTTGGGTTGGCACCAAATACTGACTCACTATAAATATCTGACAACAATTTAGGTCCACGATTTAGTTTGTTTTCCTGCGCTGCTTTCAAGCGTTTCTTTCGAACAATCGCTTCTTCTTTCGCCATTGCTTTCAATACGTCTTCATGCTCTTTTGCAGCCTTGATAAATTCGGGGTCAGCCAATGCTTGCTGACGTAATTTGTTCACCCTTTCCATTGTTTCCCACAACATACTCAGCCCTCCTATAAAAACTGTATACACATACAGTATAGAAGTTTAAAAGTACGAGTCAAGAAAAAGCTGTTTTTTTATACAGTAAAAGTCAGTATGCGTAATACGCTGCTATACCCAAGTAACCTCAAGGTACAGGATTCAGAGCCTCATATTCTGTTTCAATTCAAGGAAAAGAACGCAGCGGAATGACAAGTCCTTTCCAAGTTCTTTGACGATGAAGTGGGGCAGAATATGAGCTCCCAAGGGCGAGTTTAACTGGCTTTCATACTGCGTTATCGATTCTTGATTTAGAACCACTAGATCTTCAAATCGATGCCTTGCCTGAAAGCCAGTTAACTCTCGCTGAACCTAGCATCTTGAGGTTACTTGGGTATATATTAAGACGCTTGGCACTTAAACTGACCGACAAGATCTCTTAATGATCCGCTGAGTTGATTTAGGCTCTCACTCAACTCGTCCACATTACCTGCGCTCACCAGTGATTTTTCTGTGTTCCCTTGCATCACACTGATGCTGTCTTGGACACTTTCAGAGGCGGTGACCTGTTCGTCCACTGCTCGGGAAATATCCGACGAACGATGGGCAATTTCTGTAATTGAATCGACACTGACGTTCACTGAATCGTTAGCTTGATTGACTAACTTACTAACCTCATCCGCCATTTTGACCGCTTCATCGATTTCTTTTGCGGCATTCATTGTTCCTTGCTGTAAGTCTTCAATAATGGTTCCGATTTCTTGTGTCGACTGCTGAGTACGTCCTGCCAAACTTCTTACTTCATCGGCAACAACGGCAAAACCCCTTCCGTGCTCTCCGGCACGAGCCGATTCAATTGCCGCATTAAGTGCCAGTAAATTGGTTTGCTCTGCTATTTCAGAGATAACCCCCAATACAGAGCTAATCGAATCAGATCGAGTTTTCAGTTCTCGCATGACTTGATCGGCATTACCCATAACGTCATCAAGTCGCTGGATATTGGTCACCACACTTTCCAATTCATTTGAAGACGATTTTCCGTTTTCACGGGCGACGTTTGATGCTTCATCTGCCGAACTAATATTGGTTTTAACATGCTCGACGACCAAGAGCATTTTCTCCATTGAGGAGGAGACTTGTTTGGTTTCGACATCCTGTTGAACCACTAAGTCACGAGAATACTTGGACTCATCCACTAACGTATTTACCGACTTATCTAGGTGCTGGGTCATGCTTGATACTTCGACAATCACTTTCTCAATGCGACTTACAAAATGATTGAATAAATCGCCGACCTTTCCGAGCTCTTTGAGTTTGGATTTCTCTAGCCTAACCGTTAAGTCCGCTTCACCTTGCGCAATTTGTTCTAATGCATCCGACAAAGACCTAAGTGATCCTGATATAAGTCGAACGACGGTAATACTGATGATAATAGTGAAAAGTATCACCACACCACTGACCACATTTAGTATCAACTTGTTTCTTTGTAGAACGAGGGTTACGGATTCTAACTCCTGATTCTTGAGGTCATTAACACTGCTTGAAATATCTTGAAGCTTACTGCTTAGAATTTCCCCTGTGCTATTCACTTCCATCACTTCTCCGCGAATTTTCTCGCCGAGTTCAATGATGTGGCGCTTAAGGTAAAATATGGATGCTTTGTCATTAAATGCGATCAATAAAAACTGGTTCAAAAGCGCTTCCAGCTTTTGATATTCCTTTTGATATTTATTGATCTCATTAACATAGCCATTAATCGAAGACATTTTCTTGTTAATGCCATCGAGTATCTGCTTAACTTGGTTCGCCTGAATACTAATAATGGTATCCACTTGTTCGGCAGCTGCCGCTTTCCAAACCAACCCACCTAATGCAGAAATATCAAACCTAAGCTTAGAGACATTACTTTTTGCAACGACAGCACTACTACTTAGTGATTCATTAGAGTACTTGATCAAGTCTGCGACCTTTTTAGGGTCGTCTGCCAATGTTTTACTTTTTAGCGTTCGTTTTAACTTCCTTTCGTTACGCTTGATCGCAAACGCAATTTTCCCATCCAAGCTATCTATGGCACTTTGCAGGTCTTTCTGGACAACGCTGAACGTTGCGATCTTTTCGCGAAGCATAAACTCATCTTTAAGTTGATCGCGCTTTTCTTCCATCAAAAGATTTGTTTCTTCAATATCGTGCTTAAACGACGCCTCTAAAGAAGCACGATCGATAAGCCCTGGCATAGACGCTTCGAATTTATCCAACAAAAGCTTAAATTCTTCGTCTGCATTGGAGATATCAGGTAGATTGGTCAATTCCTCACTTTTCAGTGAAGAGAGGATGGTGGTCGTCCTCGAAAGTAAAGTGAACACAGATTCTTGAGCGAGCCCCATAGATTCTTGCAAGGTAGACATCGTACCCAATTTTTGCTGCCCCACTTCACTTCGCTGCATTGAATACAGGGACATCATCAGCAAAACAGCAATAGCGATCAAGCTGGTTCCCGATAATAAAAAGACAAGCAGCTTGATTGATAACTTTGCATTCGCTTTACTCGAAGACATAAACCACCTCACTTACACTTTACAGTTCGCTCCAGTTCAGTTTCACAAACTGACCACCTTTGATTTGAGTCGGCCAAACATCGTTACTCGCCTGATGATGAGTTGCATCTAGCATGTTTTTGGTTCCGATGCCTAAATCAAAATTACGTAAACTTTGGATACCATTGACGATGTCTTCTGAATTCAAGATACCTGACTTGCTTTTTATTCCATCAACAAGAATTTTTGCTGCAAGGTAACCTTCTAGTGCCAAAAATGAAGGCGGAACTGAATTGTTGTAACTGGATAGGGATGCTCTAAACTCATTGACGGTGGGTAAATCAGCTTCGTAGTGCGGTACGACCTGAGTGATAATGACGCCTTCAGACTTCTCTCCTAGCTCTTTCATCAAGGACACACTGCCGACAAACGAAACGTTTAGGAACAAAGCATCGGGTAACTCTTCTTGAGCCAAGGAGATAAACTCTGCACAAGGCTTATAAGCACCAACCATAATGATGGCTTTCGGTTCAACTTCTGCATCTAAAACCGTGATTAACCCATCTTCTACGTTTGTGGTATTTCGCTCATAACGACCATGGGCAATAGAGCCAATATCCGTAAAACCATGAGATTTAAGTGCGCTCACACCGCCGTTGTAACCCGCATCGCCATACCCATCTTTTTGAGTAAAAAATGCAATTTCTTCCGGCTTGATACCGCTACCGAGTAAGCCGTCAATCATTGCGGCTGTTTCTTGTGCATAACTCGCACGGTAATTAATAATATATCGGTCTGGAGGGCTTTGGCGGAGTAAGCCAGCACCGGTTACGGCTCCGATGAGTGGCACCTTCAATTCGTTTGCAATGGGTACGGTGACAACCGCAGTTGGTGTACCTACATTGCCGATCATAGCAACCACATTATGGTCGTTTATCAGCGCTCGCGTATTGTTCGCTGCTTTTCCTGGTTCATAACCGTCATTAATCGCGATTAACTCCAGTTTGTTGCCGTTAACACCACCCGCATCATTAACCATCTTAAAATAGCTTTCGACACCCGCTTTCACATTGGTACCTAAGCCACTTGCAGGACCTTCCAACGCTGTAGACATGCCCACTTTTATGGTACCTGCGGTACTTCCAAATACCACCAGAAGACAACCTAACGATACAGCGGAAGAGATGGAGCCAAGTCTCGTTAACTTGGACAGAAAATGTTTCCTAACTAGCATTTTTTAATCCCCTTATTTTTATTATGGGTAAAATCAACCCTAAAAATAATGCTAGTTCTCTTTCTAAGATGATCCACCATTTTGCGAGTCAAATATCATTTTTTTACATTACATTCGATTTATCAATACTTTATGATTCTCGGGTTTTTTACTATAAAGCTCAACTTCTTACACCAACTTTCATATTGAGAAATTTCAAAGCAAAAAAAACCGCCATGAATACATGGCGGTCTCTTAAGTACAAACTCTAAAGGTTCATCACGGCTTATTACGGTAACCCACTTTTACGTTACCATTCCCGTTAAACCAAAGTGCTTCATTACGACGGCGAGCAATTAAGATCGGTCCGTCATCATAAAAAAGGAAGTTCTTCCAATATCTCTTAAAGAATACCCATTTCGTTTCAATGATATTGTACTTCTCATAACAGAAATAGACGGTGACATCGTCTTGCCAATCAATGTGTTCCAAAACTTCAGCGGGCAGGTCTTCTATATCGGAATCCCAATCTTGCATCCAATCGACTTCATGTAACCAATTACTTGTTTTCATTGGCCAGTCTTGAGAGCTAAGACGTTCAGAATCAGGGCTTTGAGCACTGATATTTTCTTTCCAAAGCTGCGCAGCTCGCGCTTGTGTCATGGGCTTTATATGGCTCAGTTCTGCTTCAGGAACAGGCATCGACTGATGGGTAAAAATCCATTTGCGTTGATAATCATCCAAGGACAAATAGGACATGTGTTTCCTTTATTAATTAGAGTAATCTGGCTTTTCGCGCCAGTTAGGGTTAATCAATGAAGTTAGGTTGTGGTCTCGCCACTTACCATCAATGAGCAAATAATCTTTTGCCTTCCCTTCAAGTTGAAAACCTAGGTGCTTCAAAACCCCTTCACTACGCTGGTTAGTCGGGATATAAGCGGCCATAATACGATGCAAATTTTGATTTTCAAATAGCCAATCGCAGGATATTTTGAGCGCGGTTTTCATCACGCCTTTTCCTTGATGATATTCTGCAACAGAGTAACCAACATTACATGCATGAAAAGGGTGACGAGATATATTGCTAAAAGAAATTGTCCCCATCATTTCGTCCGTTTCTTCGTCGATGATAAGCAAGTAAAACGCCAATCCCATCCGGTGAAGCTCGTGGAGTTTTATTAGTCGCTGTGCCCACCCATCTTCACGAAAGAATGCCTCTTCGCGCTTAGGCTCCCACGGTTTCAAATGCGCTTTATTTCTTCTGAAATATTCACTGATTTTCTTTGCGTCACCGGGTTCTGCTGTACGCACAATCACACCGCTGCAAGACGCATGCATTATGAATGAACTCATGACTAGGGCTTCCTAATTCCGTAATCGCGTAATTTGTTAGCAATGGATGTATGTGACACATTCAAGCGTTTGGCCAATTTACGACTGGAAGGGAACGATTGGTATAAGTTTTGAAGAATTTGAGACTCATAGGACTTCATGATCTCGTCGAGCGATCCATCCATATTAATGCCAACAAACGCATTAGATTGCTCAATTGAAGGAAGTTCAAAATCATCAATTTGAAGCGTATCGCCGGATAATCGAGTCATCGCTCTTAGAACCATATTGTCGAGCTGACGAATATTACCCGGCCATGGATACTGGCTGAGCTCGTCGAGTGCACTTTCACTAATGGCTGGTTTGTTAATCCCTAATTGATGAGCGTATTTAGATACAAAGAGATCCAACAAGGTGGCAACATCCGCATTGCGTTCTCTTAAGGCTGGGATATGCAAGCTTAAAACGTTAAGACGATAATACAAATCTTCACGGAAGACGCCTGTTTCCGTTAATTCAACGAGCATTTGTTTGGTTGCAGCAATCACTCGAACATCGACATGCACTTCTTTTTCTTCACCAACACGACGAAACGTTCCATCTTGCAAAAAACGTAAAAGCTTAATTTGCAGATGCGCGCTCATTTCTCCAATTTCATCGAGAAAAACCGTTCCGCCATTGGCTTGTTCAAATATGCCTACGTGCCCTGCTTGATTGTTAAACGTCCCAGGAGCATGACCAAACAGTTCTGTTTCGGCTACATCATCTGGCATTGAAGCGCAGCTTAAAACAAGAAAGGGGTGACTCGCTCTTTCTGAGCGGTTATGACATGCTCGCGCCAGCATCTCTTTACCAGTACCTGTTTCACCTTCAATTAGTAATGGTTGGCTCATAGTGGCAAGTTTTTTGGCTTGCGCCATTAAGCTTTTATGTCGGTTTGAGCTGCCTACAAAATGCTCAAAACCTAAGTTATTACTTTCCGACAAGAAAGGATCGCTTTGCACATTTGGTTGTTGGTTTTTCAACGTGACTACCGCGCTGGCTAAAACCGTATCGTTAGATTCGCCAGTAATGTACACCGGCATCACTTCTAGCGTGTAATCTAGGCCATTGATGACAACCGAGTCGCGAAAGCGCGCACTGCTCTCTTCTAGCCAGCGTGCAAAGTTGAATTGTGGTATGTAATGACCTATCGGTTCATCGATGAGTTCTGCGCCTTGATGAAAAAACAAGTCATGGGCTGAGTGGTTTGCGACGTCTATGGTGCCCTTTAAGCTCACAGATAGAACAGGATCAGGCAAATTAGCCAACAACGCCATGAGTTCCGTGCTTTGCCTTTCACTTGGCATAAATTGGATTTTTCGCACATCTGTTACGCCGCTAATTAAACGGATTTGTGCCATGAGATCACGGAAATCATCAAATTCGATTTCAGGACAATTGAGGTAGATGATGCCACGACGATCGATCTCAATCCCTCTGAGGTCGATTTCTTTGGTCGCGAGGATACCCAGCAACTCACGGGTTAGACCTAATCGATCTTCACATAAAACTTCTAAACGCACTCTGGAGTCCATCAAGGTGTCAGGAAAAGTTGACACCAAGTCTGGGACAAGCACGAAAGACAGTCAAGAGGACTCCCCAAAATTGAGAGTTCTTAAGGAATTAGCGGTGCTGTTTGCTGGTTCTATATACAAAAAACGCAACAATCATCTCGAAAGATCGACAGCCGCCGGGGGAACATCCTTAAGAAGCCAATTTGGAAATACGCGAAACAATGCCTTTTCTCACGTCTCCGAGCTTGATCTTGTCGCTCGCTTGCCAGCGTACTGGGCGCAGTAAAGACATAGCTCGAATACCGAGCCTAGCAGTCAGTAAACCGACTCCAATACCTTGGGCTGCACGGGTAGAAACCTTCCCTGCTAAATCCATAGAAAGAAGATCCATACTGGCGTCGGCAACGAGCTCCGTTGCCCCTGCGGCAGCCATGTTTACTAGAACGAGCTTTAGTAATTTGATGCGCGACCAATACCCCAGCTCAACACCATACAATTTTGCGAGCTCATCGATTAATTTAAAGTTTCGCCAAGCCACCAAAAGCATATCAGCGGTTGCTAACGGGCTCACCGCAACCAGCAATGCCGATTCACTTGCAGAGCGTGTGATAAGATCTTTTCCTTTCTTATCCAGTTCCTTAAGCACAATACTGTCGTACATTTGCAGAACTTCTTGATCACTGTGGTTGGCGTTAATCGCATTTACCCAACGATCATACGAAGGTGAAAGTTCATCTATTCCAGCTTGCTTAGCGATAGAAGTGCAAAATGGTTTCGCTTTACCAATTTGGTCGGCTTCATAAATAGCCTGCGCATTATCTTGGGTAGAGAACCGTTGGCGAAGCTTTTTCAGCCTCCAAAGCTCTTTTCCAATAACACCAATACCTATTGAAGCGAGTCCTGCAACAAAGGCAGACCAACCAAACGCCAACCAGTCTCCTGATTGAAAAGCCGTTAAAAAGGTATCGACCGTTTGCCAAGCAACCAGCCCTGTAAACCCTGCGAGTATCCCTGCGACTCCCCAACGCCCTTTAGTCGAGGGCTTAATAACAGATTCTAAGTTCTCATCGTTTTCTGATTCAACCGTCACTTCAGCAGGCACAAATTTGGATTTTTCATCAAACTGAAGGTGCGCATTGAGCTCCCTCTCTGCTTGCTCATTTTCACCGTCTAAAGATTCGTTAAAAACGCGTTTGGGTTTGAATTCACTCATGCTAGTTTGTCCCCTATCAAGTATTGCAACGCTTTATCCATCCGAACGTGATTCAATGGTTCGCCCTCCCCAACCTGCGAAGGTCTGAAACTTTGAAAATCAAAGGAATGCGTTGCCCAGTAGCGCTCGTCGGGTAAAGTACGTGGCACTTCACCGGGATAAAGCGTCATCGCTTCACCTGAAAGGAGCGTGCCTTGTATTGCAGGGCAGTTGTCGTCACCAGTACCAACAAACCCCGCTTGCGTAGCTTGTATCGATGCTAATGTCATACAACTCATATCTATATTTTCGAATGCGGCGTGTTGCCATGCTGGGTGTACCATTTGTTTTAGCAATGAAGCTAAATTGGCATGCTGATCGGGTGTAACGTGATCAGACTTTGTTGCGGCAAAGAGTACTTTGTCTATTTTGGTCGAAAAAAGGCGTCTTAGTAGATTATTCCTGCCATATTTGAATGATCGAAGAAGCTGCTCAATCGCCCCTTTCATATCATTAAAAGACTCTCTTCCCGCATTTAAGGGTTGCAAGCAATCCACTAGTACAATTTGCCTATCAAATGTTGAAAAGTGCTCTTTATAGAACGCTTTCACCACTTTTTGCTGATATTCCTGATAACGCTGCTTTAACATGGAATATTGGCTGCCTTTCAAAGTGTCATCAACGTTGGAAAAGTCTTGCAGAGGGAAAAATTGTAATACGGGTGCGCCTGCTAATTCTCCAGGTAACACGAAGCGCCCGGGTTGCACCCAATGAAACCCTTCATCTTTGCATCGGTGCAAAAACGAGGTATAGCTAGCACTCAGTTCAGCCAATTCCTTTTCATTAGCGTCTGCATTAGGTGTAAACCTTTCCATCGCGCTAAGCCATTCTTGCGCGAGTGCTTTCCGAGCATTTTTCATCGATTCAAACTGCGACTGACTCCACTCTTCAAAACTCATTTCAAGAAGCGGTAAATCCAGTAACCATTCTCCCGGATAATCAACAATATCCAAATACATTGTTGCCGTACTCGAAAGGTATTTCATCACACCTGAATGCGGGCGATATTTAATGGCCAAGCGAATTTCACTGACGTCTCGTGTCGGTTTGGGCCATTCTGGAGGAAGGGATTGAAGCGAGTCTATGGCATTTTCATAGCCAAAACGAGGCACCATGAGATTCGATTGAGGCACGCGCTTGGCACCAACAAGTCGATGTTCTTGCGAAACTGCCAATAAGGGAAGATTGTCGTGAGTAGACGAATGAAGCAGTTGATTAACCAACGAAGTGATAAAAGCTGTTTTTCCTGCTCTCGAAAGACCAGTAACCGCCAGCTTTACATGCCTGTCCATTCCGCGATGGACTAAATCATTGACTTCTTGGGTGATTCGTTTCATTCACATACTCCAGTACTAACCGCAGCCAGAGTATGCAAAAAATGGGATTAATACCAGATGAACTGTTTCTTAATCGTCTTCAATCAATTTGTAGATAACAAATAACGCCAGTTCCAGTAGTAAAGTCAGAACAACTGTGGTGATTACGTAGGTTTCCTGAAAAATGGCGATACCACGAAGGATCATGTCGTAACCAACGATCGCTCCGACGATAACAGCAATCAGAATTTGTAGAAATTTAACAAAGCGAGGCATCATTTCTCCTTTTAGTTTTTGCCTTTCTGAGATCGATATAAACCGATACTAACCCTTACCAAATGAAAAACCACAAAAAACGCAGCCTTAGCTGCGTTTTTATAATCAATATTTGAAAAGTGAGATTTGGCTTATACTCAAACCTAACTATTCTCTATGCCAGCCCATTAAACCTTGTTGGCTTCGGCAATTTTTACTTTCCAAGTATCTGGGCCAATCTGATGCGCATTTGCGCCTGTTGAATCAACAGCGACGGTTACCGGCATATCTTCAACTTCAAATTCGTAAATTGCTTCCATGCCTAAGTCTTCAAATGCCACAACGCGCGCCTTCTTAATTGCTTTCGCCACTAAGTAAGCAGCGCCACCAACGGCCATTAGATAAACCGCTTTGTGATTTTTGATTGATTCTACCGTCGCAGGACCACGCTCCGCTTTACCAATCATTCCCATGATGCCTGTTTCTTCAAGCATCATGTCCGTGAATTTGTCCATTCGCGTCGAGGTCGTTGGACCTGCTGGTCCCACAACTTCATCACCGACCGCATCAACAGGACCAACGTAGTAAATAAATTTACCTTTCAGGTCCACCCCTTCTGGTAAGCCTTCTCCACTTTGAAGCATACCTTGCAAGCGTTTATGAGCTGCGTCGCGACCTGTTAGGATCTTACCTGAAAGCAGTACCGTTTCGCCTGTCTTCCAATTTTGTACATCTTCTTTAGTAACGGTATCTAAATTAACACGACGTGTATTTTCACCCGCTTCCCACGTAATATCTGGCCAATCTTCTAACTTAGGCGGTGTTAATTCAGCAGGACCGGTACCATCCAACGTGAAGTGAACATGTCGAGTTGCGGCACAGTTAGGAATTAAGCACACTGGTTTCGATGCAGCGTGCGTAGGCGCTGTTTTGATTTTCACATCGACGACTGTAGTCAATCCACCTAACCCTTGCGCACCAATACCAAGTCGGTTCACACGGTTGAAGATGTCCAAACGTAACTCTTCTTCCGCATTTTCAGGACCACGTTCGATCAACTCATGAATATCTATATGTTCCATGAGCGATTCTTTCGCTAATACTGCGGCTTTTTCAGCTGTACCGCCTATGCCTATACCCAACATACCCGGAGGGCACCAGCCTGCGCCCATGGTTGGCAACGTTTTCTCAACCCATTCAGCGATATCGTCAGATGGGTTTAGCATTACCATTTTGGTTTTGTTTTCACTACCGCCGCCTTTCGCTGCGATTTGAATTTCAACTTTGTCACCCGGCACCATATTAATATGAACAACAGCTGGGGTATTGTCTTTGGTGTTGATTCGCTTGCCAGCAGGGTCCATCAGAACCGACGCACGCAGAGGGTTATCTGGATTGGTGTAAGCTTGGCGTACACCTTCATCTACCATTTGTTGAACGGTTAGATCTGAAGAGTCCCATTGCACTCCCATTCCGATATTCACAAAACACGTCACGATGCCCGTATCCTGACAAATAGGACGGTGACCTTCGGCTGACATGCGCGAGTTGATCAGAATCTGAGCGATAGCATCTTTTGCTGCTTGGCTTTCTTCACGTTGGTAGGCTTCATCTAGGGCTTGGACAAAGTCCATAGGGTGATAATAAGAAATGTATTGAAGTGCATCAGCCACACTGCTGATAACATCTTGCTTACGAATGACAGTCATACATTGCCTCGATTGTTATAATTTATGCTTCCATTTTGTATACCAAAGGCACTTTTGGCTTTGTTAAACAGCTCAAAGTGGCTTAGGTATAGCAAGAAGTCTTAACGATTGCTTCCACATGGGATGCTTTTTAATCAGACCGTTAGTACGGATGCATCCTCTCGTGTTCTTTTATGATACTCTTGCTCGCCATAATCCGCTACGTAGTCTCCGAACTCTTTGTCACAAATTTATACAAATGAATAACAAGTCTATTAAAACTCTATCTTCGGTCTCTATTGAGTACTCACCTTCGCTTGCATCAGACCTATTCGGCAAAATCGAATCACAACCTTGGTCCATGCTGCTGCGTTCCGCTTCTGAAAGCCATCCAGATAGTCGATTTGATATTCTTGTAGCAAACCCAGTCGCAACTATCATTACGTCTGGAGACAATACGACGGTTGCCAAAGGCGATGAGTCTTTTGAATTCAAAGATGACCCTTTTCTGCTTTTGGATACTCTTCAATCGGAATGCCTTCCAAAAATACAGCCTATCGATGATTTACCATTTGTAGGCGGTGCTTTGGGTTATTTTAGCTATGACTTGGGAAGACGTGTCGAGTCACTGCCCGTGCAAGCCGAAAAAGATATCCGCTCTCCGGACATGGCTGTCGGCATTTATGATTGGGCATTGATTTGTGATCACCAATTAAAGAAAGCAACGCTTATCGGTGTTTCTGCACAATCCCAATGGGAATGGTTGTCTGGCATTACTGAAGTGCAAAAACGTGATGACTTTTCACTTGTCAGCACCTGGCAGTCCAACCTAAGTAAAAGCGAGTACGTTACACGCTTCAATCAAGTTCAGGATTATTTGCAAGCTGGGGATTGTTACCAAATCAATTTGGCGCAACGTTTTTCAGCCAATTATGAAGGCAGCGAATGGCTTGCTTACCTAAAACTTGAAGAACAAAACAAAGCGCCTTTCTCTGCCTTTATCCGCATGGAAAGCAGCGCGATCATCAGCATTTCTCCTGAACGCTTTTTACAGCTTAAAAACGGACTAATCGAAACTAAGCCTATAAAGGGCACCAGACCAAGATCGGACGATCCAATACAAGATGAAGCGCAAGCGCAATCTTTAAAACTGGCAGAAAAAGATCAGGCAGAAAACTTGATGATTGTTGATTTACTCAGAAACGATATAGGTAGGGTGGCGAAACCCGGTTCCGTTGCCGTTCCAAAACTGTTTGCAATTGAGAGCTTTCCGGCTGTCCACCATTTGGTAAGTACGGTTACGGCAGAGCTAGCTGAAGACAAGTCAGCAACCGATTTATTACGCGCTTGTTTTCCTGGAGGTTCGATTACTGGGGCACCAAAAGTAAGAGCGATGGAAATCATAGAAGAGCTAGAACCGCACCGCCGCAACGCTTACTGCGGTAGTATTGGTTACATTAGTCGCTGCGGGAAAATGGACACAAGTATCACCATTCGCACGTTGGTGGCGGAAAATCAAAATCTGTACGTTTGGGCAGGCGGTGGATTAGTGGCAGACAGTGAAGCAAACGCTGAGTACCAAGAAACGTTCGATAAGCTCAGCCGAATCTTGCCCGCTCTTAGCTAGCTCGTCCCGATTAGACCGCATCAACCTCTAGCACAGGGGCGAATCAAAGCCCCCATTTAATAAGCGCACTTTTGAGATCGGCGCTGGTGTAAGGCTTATTTAAAATATCGTTCATTCCAACTTTCAAACAGCGCTCCCGCTCCAACAACGTTGTCCCTGCGGTTAAAGCGACGATAGGAACTCGGATATTGCGCTCGCGTAATGTCAGTGTCGCTTCAAACCCATCCATTACAGGCATGCGGCAATCCATAAAAACGACGTCATAATGCCCATTGCTCATTGCATCGACACCTTCTTGCCCATTATTGGCAAACTCAGGGGTAATACCGAGCTTCTTCAGCATCTTCTTGATAACAAATTGATTTACTCTTAAATCTTCCACCACTAAAACCTTGAGCGTATCAAGCGTTTCATCGTGGGCTAGATTTTCCAATTTGTCCGGCTCTACATCTTTAAGGTCTCCTTCAGGTAAACGCAATGACACGTCAAAGCGGGTCCCTTTACCCAGTTCACTTTTCAGGTGGATTGACCCTTGCATCATAGAAATAAGCTGCTTACATATGGCGAGACCTAACCCCGTACCTTCATGATTTCTTTTGCTTGAAATATCGGCTTGGATAAAGGGCTGAAAGAGATTGGATTGATCTTTTTCATCTATCCCACACCCCGTATCTTGGACGTAAAATGTTAACCAACCACACTCCCAAGACGCATTTACGGACACATACCCAGATTCAGTAAACTTGATTGCATTTCCTATTAAATTGACAAACACTTGCTTAACTCGCTCCGTGTCGCCAATCAATATAGCTGGGATGCCGTCAAAACCTTCTAAACGAAAATCGATTCTTTTCTCTTTCGCCAAATTAGAAAAGATACTCAGTAGCGTTGTTTGAATATCTGACCAGCGAAAGGCTTTTTCTTGAAGCTGCATCATACCCGCGCTGATTTTGCTGTAGTCGAGCAAATCATCAATGATCACTCTTAAAAATTGCCCAGATTGATCCAGTGTATTGAGCAGCTTCCCCTGTTCGTTGGTAAGTTTGGTGTCTGAAAGTAATTCAACGGTCCCTAGCAAACCGTTAAGTGGCGTTCTTAGTTCGTGGTTGATCATGGCAAGGAAGTCTCTTGTCGCTCGCTCTGAGGCTTCTGCGCGCTCGCGTTCATCAATTGCGTTACGCAGTATCAACTGACGGCTAATGGCACTGCTCACCAACTCTGCTACCAACACTATTTGATTCTCGATCCAACCCTTGTCATCAACACTTGGAGCGGGGTTTACAGCCAGAACACCCACCATCATGCCTTCTGCCATTAGTGGCCACCACAAGACACCTTTCCCATCCCAAAATTTATCAGCATATTCGATAACATGAAGCGGAATAACGTGGTACTCCAATCCGCCAAATTCGGTTGTTGAAAGGCCCAACGTGTCTTTTTTAAGTAAAAGAACTTTCGCGCTAGTCATCAATTCATTATTACAAAGCTCCTTTACCATACTATTGAGAATGACTTCATCTGGTGCATGTTTTAGAAACTGTCTGCCATAGCGAATCAGGATCCTAGAGATATGCTCATGAAACTGTTTTTTAAGTAGCTGTGCATCCGACTGGGCTTTCGCCTGCTGTAAGCTTTCATCCAACTGCTGATTTAAGCTGTACATTTCAATCGCTTTTTCTTCGAGCAATTTTTCGGCCTGTTTTCTTGCGGCCACTTCTCTACGCAGCTTTCTTTCCAGTAGTTCGATCTCGGAATTCATTCTCGCCTCGCTAAATAAGCGTGAGGGTAAACCTCACTAAACTGGCATCGTCAGACTTAGTTTTCATTTTCACCACTAAATTTTCTTGAAAATGATCAGCGCACCCCAGAATCAATCCTTTGCAAACACTCCCCATACATCGGGCACTTTGATAATCCATCACCAACTCAGTTTTGTTTTCTGACAGAAATTTAAACTTGGGTGGATGAGCATCGGGATACAGTTTTTTCACCTCTAAATGTATGTAGTCTTCTACATGGCGAAGAAACTGGAATGTACTTTTACTGTGGTTTAAAGCGTCTTCTGGCGGTAATGTACTTAAGAGCTTGACGAATACTACCTTCCCAAATACTTCTTGAAGATCATCTGGGCCGACTCCAGTCTCTTTACTCAAAGCAACGATAAGCTTAACCAAATCTTGGTGATTGTAGCTGCCTACGGACGTATAAACACCATCGTCTCCTGTAATATCAAGTATTTTATCCAACGTTGGTAAACCGAACTTTTCTTCAACCAACTCAAGGAATTCGGTAAATATTAAGCCCTTCATTCTCCCCCCTCATCAAGTAACCATATTTACGACTTTGGTAATAAAAGCATGATCCACACTAGTCATTTTTTCAATTTTCATTAACAATTAATAAGATAGTTAGGAAAAGTAGGCATTTATGGATAAAGATGAGTTTCTGAAACGTTTTCTATTCACTCCACCTTCGGAATACCATAGAGAAAGCTTCACAAGGCACCATGACTTAGAGCACGATACCTTTCGTACCGCGGCTGTGCTGATAGGTCTCGTGGAGCGAGAGTCGGGTCTCAACATTATATTTACTCGTCGCGCATCTCATCTTCGCCATCACCCTGGGCAAATAAGCTTCCCTGGCGGGAAAACAGAAAAAGGCGATACAACGCCATTTGAAACCGCCATGCGAGAAGCGAATGAAGAAATTGGGCTAGTCGCCAATCAAATCCATCACCTCGGTCAACTCGAGCCAATTAAGACCATCAGTGGTTTTGAAGTTACTCCTGTCATTGCCTTTGCTGACAATCGCTATCAACCCCAAACTGACCCTAATGAAGTGGATGTTGTGTTCGAGGCTCCGGTTGAATATTTATTCAATAAATCGAATATACACGCCTTAAGTGGATACTTTAATGGTTCTCGCAGAGTCGTGTACAACATCCCGTTTAAAAACCACCTAATATGGGGAGTCACGGCGCAAATAATTCATACGATTCAAACACAACTCACGAGATAACTCTTGTTGAATACGCTAAATTAATAGTTAACTTTTTCTCATTCATCACATACATACCATCACAAATCACCCTCAACTACGACCGCTCAGACCCAAGCGCGCAAACGTTTGCTTACCACCAAAGAATAGCCAAATTAGATTCGGATTATTTTTTCTAATGAATGGTCACATTAAAAGTAATGTGTAGCACGTATTTTTCGTGACATATATCTCTTTTGTTAACCATTGCTTTCATACTTGCAATATTTATTGATCCCGATCCTGATATTTCACTCAAAAACAGAGACAATAGCACCTGTAATTCCTGTTCCCCTAAATTACACGAGATAATAAATATGCAATCAAACGTTACTACGGCTCGCGCCGAAGGGACTCAATCAAAATGGACTTATAGAGACTTCACTTGGGCTCTTTCACTTTTTGGCACCGCTGTTGGTGCTGGTGTTTTGTTTCTCCCTATTAAGGCCGGTGCTGGTGGTTTTTGGCCTTTAGTTATCCTTGCTTTACTCGCTGCACCAATGACTTGGTTCGCACACAAAGGTCTTGCTCGATTTGTTCTATCCGCTAAAAACCCTAATGCAGACATTACAGATACAGTGGAAGAACATTTTGGTAAAACTGGCGCAAACATCATTACTTTTGCTTACTTCTTCGCCATTTACCCTATCGTTCTTATTTACGGCGTTGGCATCACCAACACTGTTGATTCTTTCATGGTGAACCAACTCGGTTTTGCATCCATGCCACGTTGGTTGCTCTCTGGTGCACTGATCTCATTGATGACTGCTGGTGTTGTTTTCGGCAAAGAACTGATGCTTAAAGCAACGTCAATGATGGTTTACCCTTTGGTCTTCGTTTTATTGGCATTATCGTTCTACCTGATTCCTGATTGGAACACGTCTATGATGTCTGTGAGCCCAGATTGGTCTGCCATGCCTGGCATTATTTGGCTAGCCATTCCAATTATCGTATTTTCATTCAACCACAGCCCGATCATTAGCCAATTCGCGAAAGAACAACGTCGCATATACGGTGAAGACGCAGCAAAGAAAACCGACATGATCACGGGCGGCGGCGCGATGATGCTGATGGGTTTCGTGATGTTCTTCGTATTCTCTGTGGTACTTTCGCTGTCACCTGAGCAATTGGCCACGGCACAAGATCAGAACATCAGCGTACTGTCTTACCTTGCGAACGTGCATGAATCACCGCTGATTTCAATTCTTGGTCCATTCGTCGCGTTTGCCGCTATCACTTCTAGCTACTTTGGTCACTTCTTAGGTGCACAAGAAGGATTGGTGGGTCTCATAAAATCTCGCAGTGATGCGTCAGTTAAGCATATTGAAAAAACCTCTTTGATCTTCATCGTGATCACAACCTGGATTGTTGCGATTGTGAACCCATCAATTCTGGGTATGATTGAAACAATGGGTGCCCCTATGATTGCGGCTATTTTGTTCCTTATGCCTGTATTT
This sequence comes from Vibrio penaeicida, assembly GCF_030689305.1. Taxonomy (GTDB): domain Bacteria; phylum Pseudomonadota; class Gammaproteobacteria; order Enterobacterales; family Vibrionaceae; genus Vibrio; species Vibrio penaeicida_B. Next base: position 41,385 of record NZ_JAUYVM010000001.1, read on the forward strand.
GCAATGCAAAAAATCCCTGCAATGGCGAAGTACAAAACATCAGCATTTGTGCAAATATTCACAGCAATTTGTGGTCTAGCATCTATAACTTCTGTAATCTACGGCGCTCTTTAAATTTCGCTGAAGCGAATACAATTCTATAAAGATAATAAAGAGCCTCCCTATAATTGCGGGGGCTCAACCTAAGGTAAAGATATGATCAGCGTATTCGACATCTATAAAATCGGTATTGGGCCTTCGAGCTCACACACGGTAGGGCCAATGAAGGCCGGGCAATCTTTTGTCGATGATCTTGTTAAACAAGGTCGTCTAGCGGATGTTGACCATATTAAAGTGGATGTTTATGGATCCCTTTCTTTAACCGGGAAAGGCCACCATACGGACATAGCCATTATTCTTGGCTTAGCTGGTAACTCTCCTGAGAGTGTAGATATTGATTCTATCCCCTCTTTTATCGAAACGGTAAAATCCTCAAAAATTTTACCTCTTGCACTGAACCAAAAAGAAGCAGCGTTTGACTACGACGTAGACATGATATTTCAGACAGGCAACTTATCGTTGCACGAGAATGGAATGCAGATCCACGCGTTTAGCCAAGGTGAATTGGTTCACACTAAAACGTATTACTCTATCGGCGGTGGATTTATTGTTGATGAGGAAAATTTTGGTGTAGAACCTGAAGACAAAGTGATTGTTCCTTACGAATTCAACAGCGCAAAAGAGTTGGTTGACCTTTGTAAAGACAATTGCCTATCTATCAGCGCCTTGGTAATGGCAAACGAGCGTGTTGTTAAAGACACAAACAAGATCGAAGTTGAATTTGAGCATATATGGAACACCATGCAAGCATGTATGGATAGAGGGTTGAACACCGAAGGTGTACTACCAGGACCTCTTCGCGTTCCACGCCGTGCGGCAGCTTTGCACCAACAACTAAAAACTGGCGAACGCTTATCCAACGATCCAATGACGGTTGTTGATTGGGTAAACATGTACGCTTTTGCTGTCAATGAAGAAAACGCTGCCGGCGGACGTGTGGTGACAGCCCCTACAAACGGCGCGTGCGGCATAATTCCGGCCGTTTTGGCGTACTACGATAAATTCGTCCAATCTGTTGGCGTGAAAGAATACACTCGCTACTTCGCAGCATCTGGCGCTGTGGGTGGTCTGTTCAAACAAAACGCATCTATTTCTGGCGCTGAAGTAGGCTGCCAAGGTGAAGTAGGCGTAGCTTGCTCAATGGCTGCGGCTGGTCTTGCTGAATTGATGGGTGGAAGCCCAGAGCAAGTCTGTATGGCTGCGGAAATCGCAATGGAGCATAACCTTGGTCTAACTTGTGACCCTGTTGCTGGTCAAGTTCAGGTACCTTGTATTGAACGTAATGGTATTGCAGCAGTAAAGGCCATTAACGCTACTCGCATGGCATTGCGTCGTTCTTCTGATCCACGAGTATCTCTTGATAAGGTCATCGAGACGATGCTGGAAACGGGGAAAGACATGAACGCCAAGTACCGAGAAACGTCACAAGGCGGATTGGCCGTAAAAGTTATTTGCTGATAACGTAATCTAGAAATAAACTAAGGGCATGGATATCCATGCCCTTATTTGTATATATAACTATTATGATTGCGATTAAACGCCCCAAAATTAAACATTTTTCTTCGCTTATAGAATTGAACGTTACGTCAGAACAGAGCCAATTTGTGGAAACCTTTGACCACCTGTATGAACACAGAGACAAGCAGGATGTCATTTATTCGGTTTCTGAAGATGGTAAGCCAATTGGTTTCTTTGCGCTTGATGAAGGATATGAAAAGAAGTTTACCTTTGTAAAAAGCCGAGAAATTGGATTAAAAAACCTGGTAATAGACCAACGTTTTCAACGCCAAGGAAAAGCAAAGGCAACACTCGAGCGCCTATTCGTTTACCTTTACACGGCATACGCGAATTACGATTCTGTATGCGTCATCGTGGAAAAGGAAAATGAAGCCGCTTATGAGTGTTTTTTAAGTGCCGATTTTAAAGACACCAATAAACCATTTTATGATGGTAACAAACAACTTAGAATTTTGAGAAAAGCGATAACCGCACCTTTCTGAAGAATCCGGCACGCTAACACGCTAGGGCTGCTGATCTTTCGGTATTGAACCTACGTGATCTCAAGATACTTAAGTGCTTAGGTGTTTAGGTGCTTAGGTGCTTAGGTATACAAATACAAAAATCCCGAGACATGCTCGGGATTTTTATATTCGAGATATAAAGGCGATTACTCACCTTTATAGATACAACCCGCAGTACAAGTTTCTTTGATTTCGACTTTACTCAGCAAAGGCAATGACGGTTTCATTTCATTCCATATCCATTTTGCCAATACTTCGCTGGTTGGATTTTCCAAACCAGGAATGTCGTTCAAATAGTAGTGATCTAAGCGGTCATAAATCGGCTTAAATGCTGCTTTTATCTCAGAGAAATCGATAACCCAGCCAGTATATTGGTCCACTTCACCTTCAACGTACAAGCGAACAAGGAACGAATGACCATGCAAACGGCCACATTTGTGTCCTTCTGGAACATGCGGAAGACGGTGCGCCGCTTCAAACATGAACTCTTTATACAATTCAGTTTTCATCAGTTAACTATGCAGTAGCTTAATTAGGGGGCAATGCTACTCAAATCCCCATCAATAGACAAGGGAAGATCGGTAACATCTTATTGTTGAGGATACGTTGCAACCGATATACGCAAGCCACCTCAAAGTACAAGACTCAGCACTTTAAACCGTAAAGAAAACACGCGAAAAGAAACCAATAGTAATAATCACCGATAGCGCGCTGAATGCACACAACGTAGGCGTTCTCGCCTTGGGGTATTTTTCTAACAACAATACGAGGCAGAAAAACGCAGGGTACAAGCCAAAGATGTATCTGGGCATTGCGTTTACACCAGAAGAAAACGGCAGATACAGGTTAATGAACATGAAAATCGCTTCCGCAAAGTAGCGTTTAACACATAGATATCCAACCATCGCAAACCCGAGTAAAGCCATTAACGTGAGGTAGAGTTTGGCCCCTCCCCTTTCAAACCCATATTCAATCCAATTGAACGGGTGAGAGAAAGTACGCCCCCAAGCGATCTGTATATGCCCAAACGCCAGCGCGTCTCCCGTTTGAAAATACAAAAATGTCATGAACCCGAAAAAACCCAAAGGCACGACCCAAATCGCCGTCAGAGCTTTGGCTACTGGCATTTTAAAACGAATCAGCTCTCGAACCCCGTAGTGCTGAACGGCTATGATAAGTATGGAAAATACGAGCATCACACCTAAGTTACGTGTAATGGCGGCAACAAGGCCCAGTAACGCAACGTATAGCCACTGCTCTCGATAAGCAAAAAGAAAGACACCAGCAACCAGCGCAATAAACAAAGGTTCGGCATACCCAGCCATTGAATAGACGGTAAAAGGACAAAAACACATAATCCATACCGCGTTTTTCTGCCCAGATGCACTGATCCCCATTTGTTTTAGCACCATGACGAAGACAGGAACACTGAGTGCAAAAGAGAGATTTGAAACAACAATCAACGCTAGCCTAGCATCGTCTATGATGGGCAAGAGTAATTTAGCTAGGTACGGTGTAACTGGCATGAATGCCCAGTTTGCGGCATTTTTTCCACTTAACCACTTCGGGTATAGATCATAGCCATAATCCATCATTCTCCTAAACCATACGCAGTCAAATCGGCAGATCACCTGCCAAGCAGTGAGGTCACTGGTATCAACAGTATTGAAAGAATCAACGCCTATAAAACCGACTAGATACAACAAAGCGCGGCTAAAAATTACGGCAAAGAATATCGTTAGCCATTCTTCTTTTGATAACGAAATGTCGATTTCTTGTCTTTGCGGTACTTTATTTAAGATACCTTCATGACGAGGTATAACATTAGACATCATTGAAACACCACCGAGCTTATATTAATTTCAATAGGTGATTTTATTTTTAAATAGTTCAAATCATTTGAACTATTTAAATACCCATTCACATTTGGAATTGAAAGCGTAATTCCATCAAGTGTGCGGGATGAGCTCAACTTAATTCCATTCAAAAAATAAGAAGCGTTGCTCACTAAGTTTAACTCTTTTATTTTTATGGCGATTGTTTTCTTACCCAGTGGAATAGAAGAAAAATAGATTCCACCTTCAGATTTTAAGGTCCGAAAGCCCTGCTGTGTTTTCTTCGTCCAGCCTTCTCTCGATATTAGAGGTGATTTTTGTGATAAATCGACAACACCAGATGAAGGTATCTTAAAGGTTTCACTATCTCGTCCCCAGTAGCGAGTTTTTTTATCTATATAATACGTTTTGTAAGATAGACTCACTTGTGGGGTGGCAATGAGGTACAACACCCAGAGGTAGTAACAGGAAAGCACGGAAAACAGTATAAAGAGGAAAACACGAGTGCTCGTTTGCCCCTTGTTCAATTTAACTCCATCACTGTTTGAGCCCTGCTCCTTAATCACGTAGTTCGACACGTTTTTACCTCCTTGTTAGATTCACCTTTGAAGTTTGTTGTCTTCTATATACCCAAGTAACATCAAGATACGGAGTTCACTTGGGTATAGTGTGCTCATCGAAGGGTTAAGTTCTACATTACGCCCGCAGGATCATTGTCAGCCTATAGTCAGCTAACAGACATGCTATTGACCAGATTTGATAAATATAAACTGGATTCCAATACCTCTTAATAGCATGCGAATACTCTAGGAATAAATCGTATTTTCATCTATCAGAAATCTTAATATTTATTTTAATTCAAAAAATATTAAATAAAGCTCACTAATATCCTAGTTGTTAACTCAAGTATTCGGGTTTTATTTGTTCTAAATCAATTTTATATTAATTATTAACATCGACCTCACAATAATAATTTAAAAGAACGAGTCATCGATATTTATTAACATAAAATACATGACGTCTACAACGAACATTAGAAGTCATCATTTATTATGCAAATTTCGATCACATCTAAGCTACTATTAACATTGGTTTCTGTTTTCACTCTGGTATTAGCTTCATCAACAACCTACCAGTACTTTCAGCAACGCAACTTAATCAATACCGTATTAAGTGAACAGTTGATGGATAAAGCAGGGAACTATTTTGACAGCCTTAATATGATGATGTTAACAGGCACAATGTCGCAGAAAGAGACATTACGAGAAAAAGCATTAGCACAAGATGGCATCGAAAACGTTAGGGTGTTGAGAGCTGACGCCGTTTCTAAACTTTATGGAGCAGGCGCGGACTATCAAAATCCAAGAGATGAGATTGATAAGCGCGCGTTGGCAGGCGAAACCGTAATAGAAACCATTGAGGCGGAATGGGGAAAAGGCATTGTTGTTGCTTTGCCGATGATGGCTAGAGAAAACTACCGTGGCACCAATTGTATCGCCTGCCATATGTCTCAAGATGGTGAAGTGTTGGGCGCTATTCGGCTGGAATATAACTTAAGCCATTTAAATACCTTGGTGAGTCAACGCACTTTAATCGCCGTCGCTATCATGACTGGAATTGCTGCTTTAGGATTTTTCATCGCACTCGGTGTTATACGCAAAATTATCGTCAACCCTCTTAAGAAAACGTCTTTATTTATGAAGCAGGTCAGCACCAAAAAAGACCTATCTATCCGGCTGAAAACGCATAAGAAAGATGAAGTGGGTCAACTCACAGAAGACATCAACACGCTGCTCGATAACGTTGCAGACAGCTTAGCTCAAGTACAGAAAACTTCTCATTCTTTGGCTCTATCTGCAACGCAGCTTACTGGCGTTGCACGTGACAACGACAATGCCGCGAACAATCAGCAAATAGAAACGATCGAAGTCAATCAGAACATTATCGAGCTGCAAGAGCAGCAGCAGAGAATTGAAAATGCGACCATCGAAGCTTCCTCTTTAATTACGCACACCACAGACACGGCCAAATCTGGGTCCTCACGTTCGCACAACGCAAGTGAAGACATTCAAAACCTAGTGGGCGATATTGAATCGGTAAAAGGCATGATTACCGACTTAAATGAACAAACAGGTCAAGTCTCTTCCATTCTAGCGGTCATCAAAGGCATTGCTGAACAAACCAACTTGCTTGCTTTAAATGCTGCAATTGAAGCAGCCCGAGCAGGTGAGCAAGGAAGAGGGTTTGCCGTCGTTGCGGACGAAGTTCGCCAACTCGCCAGCCGCACCCAGGAAGCCACAGCCAGCATCGAAAACATCATCTCGAATTTTCAACAAGGCAGTGATCAATCCCTAGAATCCGTGGATCATGTCTGTCAGCAAGCTCACTCAAGAGCAGAGTCTATTGAATTGTTGTCTCGAACATTGGCAGAAGTTGTAGAGGAAATGCAGCAAGCGAATCAACATGCCAATAGCATTCAGGAACAGGTGAGATTGCAAACTTCTGTTAGCAACAACGTGAGTCACAAGCTGGAAACCATCACTTTACATGCCGATCAAACCTCCGCTTCCGCTAGTCAAACACGTGAGATCAGTCTAAATCTTGAGCATTTGTCCGAGCAACTTGAGGCATTACTTAATCAATTTACGCTTCCACACGACATTAAAGGTTGAAGCTAATGATTTGACAGGTAATATGTCAGGTTGAAATTGAAGAAATGATTTCTAACCCGATTGAGCGTTCACAAATCACTCAACCGGGTTGTATTTTGACCTCTATGGAGAATATATCAAACATGACTTACGCGCCTGTAACAGACGTACTAAGCGGTAAGCTGGCTGTAGATAGTGAAGTCACTGTCCGCGGTTGGATCCGTTCACGTCGTGATTCCAAAGCTGGAATCTCTTTCCTTGCCATTTATGACGGCTCTTGTTTCGACCCGATTCAGGCCGTGGTCCCAAATAATCTTAATAATTACGAAGACGAAGTATTAAAGCTAACTACAGGCTGCTCTGTTGAAGTAACAGGTAAGATTGTTGAGTCTCCTGCAAAAGGTCAAGATTTCGAACTCGCTGCAACCGACGTTAAAGTTGTAGGCTGGGTAGAAGATGCTGACACTTATCCAATGGCTAAGACACGTCACTCTATTGAATACCTTCGCGAAGTAGCGCACTTACGCCCACGTACAAATGTGATTGGTGCAGTGGCTCGTGTTCGTAACTGCTTATCTCAAGCTATTCACCGTTTCTACCACGAAGAAGGTTTCTTCTGGACATCTGCCCCACTTATCACTGCATCTGATGCAGAAGGCGCAGGTGAAATGTTCCGTGTTTCTACACTAGACATGGAAAACCTACCTCGTACTGAAAAAGGCGACGTAGACTACAACGAAGATTTCTTCGGTAAAGAGACTTTCCTAACGGTTTCTGGTCAACTTAATGCGGAAGCTTATGCTTGTGCACTCAGCAAAGTTTACACATTTGGTCCAACTTTCCGCGCGGAAAATTCAAACACGAGTCGTCACCTAGCGGAATTCTGGATGGTTGAGCCTGAAGTTGCATTCGCTGATCTAGACGATGTAGCAAAACTGGCTGAAGACATGCTTAAGTATGTTTTCAAAGCGGTTCTTGCAGAGCGTCGTGACGATCTAGAATTCTTTGCTCAACGTATCGACAAAGAAGCAATTACTCGCCTAGAGCAGTTTGTTGACGCAGACTTTGCGCAAGTTGACTACACAGATGCTATTCAAATTCTTCTTGATTCCGGTAAGAAATTTGAATTTGACGTTGAATGGGGTATCGACATGTCTTCTGAACATGAACGTTACCTTGCAGAAGAACACTTCAAGGCACCAGTAATCGTTAAGAACTACCCGAAAGACATTAAAGCTTTCTACATGCGTCTAAACGATGATGGTAAAACAGTAGCGGCAATGGATGTACTTGCGCCGGGTATTGGTGAAATCATTGGTGGTGCACAACGTGAAGAGCGCCTAGATATTCTTGACGAGCGTATGCTCGCAATGAACATCGATCCTGAGCACATGAGCTGGTACCGCGACTTACGCAAATACGGAACGGTTCCACACGCTGGTTTCGGTTTAGGTTTCGAGCGTTTAGTGTCTTACGTAACAGGTATGGGTAACGTTCGTGACGTGATTCCATTCCCACGTACGCCACGTAGTGCAAACTTCTAGAAGCTGCCTACCCTTCTGAATCCAAACGCCACTCAGATGAGTGGCGTTTTTGTTTTAATTGTCTCAATCTCAGTTAGGAACCAAACCATTTTTTGAGCTTTTGCTTGCTGTATATCCAATTAACTTCAAGAAATGGGTTAGCTGAAATGAAAAGAATAATAGGTCGGTCTTATCCTTTAAGGAATATAACTCAGCCGAAGTGCTAGACTGAAACAAAGATAAGATAGACCAAAGAACTATTAAGGATTGTCCTATGAACGCCAAGGACTTCAATACATCACTTACTTTTAAATTGTATACGATAGCAGGACTGCTATTTGGTATCTACGGGGGGCGAGTATGCCCAATGCTGGAGACTCTAACGCTTAAAGAAGTGCTTTTTCATACTGGTGTGGTCTATGCCATTCTTTTTGCAATAAGACTCACGGTCACTAACCTTTATATTAACAAGCAAAATGCCAATTTCATTCGCTTAGATACGGCACTGTTTTTCTTAATTAGCCTTCCTTTTGCTTATTTTTACCACTCTGTTTATGAGTTCCCCATCGAGAGCAATTTAAAAGTTCTCTTTGGTATGACATTGTTTGGATTCTTTACCGGAAGTATTTTACATTTGAGCTATCAAATAAAAGATTTCAGCTCTTTAATTAAACAAGATCAAACGAGCATCAGCTTAATCGGCAAGCGGCATTCGATGGTAAAACAAATGATCACTTTGGTCGTTTTGTTACTTTCCACGTTGGCCATAATGCTCAGTATGGTGGCATTTAAAGATATACATTGGCTAGAAAACACACCAGAAGCCCTGCACGACGGTTCTGGAAAACTCAGTATCTTAAAAGAGTTTATTTACATTGCCGCTGTGCTCACCGGTTATGCCATTACCATCATGGTGCTATGGGCAAAGTTAATGAAAAAGGTGCTACTCAGCCAAGAAAAAGCGCTTATTCAAGTAACAAATGGAAATATCGCAGCTAGGCTTCCGATTGCGCAAAATGACGAATTGGGCGCGATGGCCACTTTAACGAACCAAATGTTGGATTCACTGCAAGAATCACAGGATGAAGTACAAACTACACGTGATGTCGCTATCGTTAGCCTTGCCGCACTCGCCGAGTCGCGTGATAACGAGACTGGAGCCCATATATTACGTACCCAAGAATACGTGAAAGCGCTGGCTATTCATCTTTCTTCTTCGGAAAAATTCAGTCGCCTCTTAACCCCTTCCTATATTGACCTTCTTTATAAGTCAGCTCCTTTGCACGATGTAGGTAAAGTCGGTATCCCCGACGCCGTATTATTGAAGCCAGGAAAACTGACAGACGACGAGTTCGACATTATGAAAGGGCATCCACAAATAGGGGCAGATGCTTTATCCATTGCGGAAAGACGCATGGGCAGTTCATCATTTTTGAAGCTTGCCCGTGAGATTTCATTGTCACACCATGAAAAATGGGATGGCAGTGGCTATCCAAATGCGCTTTCAGGAGAGAGCATTCCGCTCTCTGGTCGTTTAATGGCTCTGGCGGATGTTTATGACGCTCTAATTTCTAAACGTATATACAAACCTGCTTTCAGCCATGAGAAAGCGAAAGGCATCATTCTGGAAGGGCGTGGTCAACACTTTGACCCTGAAGTGGTAGACGCATTTTTAAGTGTAGAGGAAGAGTTCAAACAAATAGCCGCGCACTATAAGGACAAAAAGCAAGAATCCGAAGAGCAGAAGCCTGATGCCGACAACCTACAATTTGCATAAACTTGTTCGGTTTTGTATTCGAGCTCCCCTACCCCGAGAACAAAGTATGGTTTGCTCGATTTACTGGCGATAATCGTCCAGATTTACAGGAGATTAATGGGATTTTTCTAGCGTTGTACGGTCACTGGTCCGCTAACAAATAAAAATACCACTTTCTGTTGAAATCCGGTTGTAACCCGTGTCGGGGAAAGGTATAAATAAGCGTATATCGATACTCAAGTTTAACCTTTCCCCATTAATTAAAACGGACGCCGATTATGTTTGAAAAAGTCAATGCCGCCCCCGCTGACCCAATCCTTGGTCTAACCGAAGAATTCAAAAAAGATACCCGCGAAGCTAAAATTAACCTAGGTGTTGGTATCTACAAAAATGAGCAAGGTCAAACTCCTGTTCTGGCGACAGTTAAAAAAGCGGAAGCAGCGCTTCTTGAAACAGAGAAAACCAAATCTTACCTGACCATTGAAGGAACAGCTGAGTACGGTTTAGCGGTACAAAAGTTACTATTTGGTGCGGATTCTGATGTCGTTGCGTCTAAGCGTGCAAAAACAGCACAGGCTCCAGGTGGTACTGGTGCATTACGTGTTGCTGGCGAGTTCATTAAACGTCAACTTAACAGTCCTAAGATCTGGATCAGCAACCCAACTTGGGCTAACCACAACGGCGTATTTACCGCGGCTGGTCTTGAGACGGCTCAATACAGCTACTACAACGCAGAAACGAAAGACAAAGATTTTGCTTCTATGGTCGCTGATCTAGAAACAGCAAGTGCTGGCGACATCGTGCTTCTTCACGGTTGTTGTCACAATCCAACGGGTATTGACCCGACTGTGGATGAGTGGGAAACACTGGCTAAGCTTTGTGCCGACAAAGGTTTGCTTCCTCTATTCGATTTCGCATACCAAGGTTTTGCTAAAGGTGTAGAAGAAGATGCTGCAGGTCTTCGTGTATTCGCGAAGCACAACTCAGAGATTCTAGTGGCAAGCTCTTTCTCCAAAAACTTCGGTTTGTACAACGAACGTGTGGGTGCATTTACGCTTGTGGCAAAAGAAGAAGATGTTGCTGCAACGGCTTTCTCTCAAGTGAAAAGCATCATTCGTTCTATCTACTCTAATCCTCCAGCGCACGGCTCTGCGGTTGTAACTCACATTCTTAACGATGCTGATCTTCGTGCTGAATGGGAAAAAGAAGTCGCTGAAATGCGCGACCGTATTCAAGAGATGCGCGAGCTTTTCGTAGCCACTTTAAAATCTGAAGGTGTAGAGGCTGATTTCAGCTTCATTGAACGCCAGAATGGCATGTTCTCATTCTCTGGTTTATCCAAAGAGCAAGTTACCCGCTTGAAAGAAGAGTTCGCTATCTACATCGTGGGTTCTGGTCGCATCAGCGTTGCTGGTATGACAAAAGAAAACATGGGACCACTTTGTAAAGGTATTGCAGCGGTTCTTTAATGAATTCGCACTGCATTGTTTCGTTGGATTTGTCTTTTTAATGAGCTAGATGGATTTAATGGACAACTCTGATTCAAAAGACCAGCCTCGTGGCTGGTCTTTTTTATTGATTCCTATACGATGAATATATCCGAGACACCTCTAGGTTCGGGTTCAGCAAAAATTTCCATCATTAGACCTCGTTACGCACTCTAAAAAGTCAGCGACACCAGTAATTGAAGGTCAGCCAAGAGCGAATCATGCAAGCAGAAATTATAGAAATAAAAACTTTCATCTCTCAATACCCTCCGTTCAACGTATTGACAGAAGACCTGCTCGATAGTGTTGCAAACAGCATTGAAATCTCCTATTTCAGGCAAGGCACACCTATTATTCATTTTGGCGATCACATCCATGACTTGTACCTCGTTCGAAGTGGTGTAGTCGAAGTCTACCGCCGTAATGGTGAGCTTTATAACCGCCTAGATGAAGGGGACGTATTTGGGCAGATGGGCTTGTTAACCAACAACAAAGTTCGATTCCCAGTAACCGCGATTGAAGATACCCTTGTGTACTGCATTCCGGAAGATACCTTTCAAACGCTTTACGATGAAAACGATAACTTTGCAGATTTTGTTGAAGTAGAGGATTCAGCAAGATTGCGCCAAGCGGTATCAAACAACAGTGACGCGAACGATCTTACAACCTCTAAAGTTAGAACGTTGCTAACCAGAGAGCCCGTAACGATTTTCAGCGATCAATCCATTCAAGAAGCCGCACAACTCATGGCAGCAGAAAATGTTTCCTCTTTATTGGTGTTCCATCAAGAAACCGCTGAAAACGAAGAAGATGACAGCCCCTTAAAAGGCATTATCACCGACCGGGATCTGTGCACAAGAGTACTTGCTGCGGGGCTTTCTCCTGATTCCCCGGTTGCTGATGTTATGTCGACCGATGTTGTCTCTCTCGATCACAATGCCTATGTATACGAAGCCATGTTGACCATGCTTAGATACAATATGCACCACCTCCCTGTTGTGAAAAACCACCAGCCACTCGGGATTATCGAAGCAACGGACATCGTGCGCTACGAATCCCAGAACTCTCTCCTTCTTGTTAGCAGTATTTTCCAGCAACAAACATTAGAAGAGTTAAAAAGCCTTTCCGAGCAAGTTAAAGACAGTTTTGTAAGGCTCGTGAACGAAGACGCCAATTCCCATATGGTGGGCAGCGCCATGTCGGTCATTGGACGAAGTTTTAAACAAAGAATCATTGAGATGGCGGAAGAGGAACTTGGTGCTCCTCCTGTTCCTTACTGCTTCTTGGCACTGGGCTCTATGGCGCGGGATGAACAGCTCATAGTGACCGATCAAGACAACGCCATTATTCTCGATGAAAGCTACGACGCAGAAAAACACGGTGAGTACTTCGAAAATCTTGCCACGTTTGTATGTGATGCGCTTAACGAATGTGGTTACAACCTCTGCACTGGCGATATCATGGCAACCAACCCAATGTGGCGCATGACACGCCGAGAGTGGGAAGAGTGCTTCAATGATTGGATCGATGATCCCAGCCCTAAAGCACTATTGAACAGCTCCATATTCTTTGACCTGGACGGGGTTCATGGTCGCACTAAATGGGCAGAGCAGCTCAACGGATATATTGTTCGACGAGCAAGAAAAAACAACCGCTTCTTGGCGTGTTTGGCTCGTAATGCCATCAATCGCACGCCACCATTAGGCTTCTTCAAAAGCTTTGTGATGGAAAAAGATGGTCAGCACAAAAACTCCATCAATCTAAAAAGGCGTGGTACCGCTCCTCTCGCGGATCTGATTCGAGTGCATGCTCTCGCGGTAGGCTCACGCTCTCAAAACTCTTTTGAGCGCCTAGACGACATTATTGATGCCGGCATCCTGCCTAAGGGGAAAGGCGAAGATCTCCGTGATGCAATGGAGTTTATTTCAACCGTTCGTATTCGACACCAAGCTCTGGATGTTGAAGCCATGATAGAGCCAGATAACAATATCGAACCCGACAATATGTCTGATTTTGAACGCCGTAACCTAAAAGATGCATTTCAGATTCTAAGCAACGCTCAGAATTTTTTGAAATATCGTTACCAAGCAAACACCTTTAAATGATAGGTAGCATTGTGAATCTATTTAGAAAAGATCGGCTCGGTCATTCTGAGAACTGGGTAGGTCGCTTTAGAGATAAAGCAAACACCGTCAGTGATGAACGGCTGCGAAGTTTCTATGAAGCGAGCATTGTTGATGGGACGACACCGCTTTCAGAGGTTCCAATGGTTGCATTGGATTTCGAAACCACAGGGTTGAATGCCGAAAAAGACGATATCATCAGCATCGGATTGGTTCCCTTTAACTTAAACCGAATTTTCTGCCGTCAAGCAAGACACTGGATCGTTCAACCCAACACCCCTCTTGAAGAAGAGTCGGTTGTGATCCACGGTATTACTCACAATGACATATTGGGCGCACCCGACTTAAAACGCGTTCTTGACGAAGTGCTGGATGCTTTAGCTGGTAAAGTCGTGGTTGTGCATTACCGAAAAATAGAGCGTGAGTTCCTTGATATCGCATTGAAAGAGCGCATTAAGGAAGGCATCGTTTTCCCAGTCATTGACACCATGGAAATTGAATCTCAGGTTCAAGATGACTACACCGCTGGCATCATGAATCGTTTTAAGGGAACGAAGCGACAATCGGTTCGGCTCGGCTCTTCTAGAGAACGATATGGGTTGCCAACCTACCCTCCGCATCACGCACTAACCGATGCAATGGCTACGGCCGAATTGCTCCAAGCGCAAATTCAGTATCACTTTTCAGGTGATACTCCAATCGAAAAGATCTGGCTTTAAGCAGCTTCTCAAATAGAGATAAAATTTCCATAAAAAAAGCTGCCGAAGCAGCTTTTTTAATTTCTTATGCTGATATTTTACATCAGCTTATCGATACGTTTTTTCCGTTTTCATACCCATCACAAGGCTGACACACATCAGCAGCAGGATAAAGGTAAACGGTAGAGCAGTCGAAATCGCACCGGCTTGCAATGCTTGAATGGCTTGTGTACCACCCACCCAAAGCAACGCAGCAGCAATTGCACCTTCCATAAATGCCCAGAACACACGTTGCATTACAGGAGCATCCACTTTACCACCAGCGGTAATGCTGTCGATAACCAATGATCCTGAATCCGAAGAGGTAATAAAGAACACCATAACAAGGACAATCGCAATCACAGAAAGCACAGTACTAAATGGAAGCTCTTCAAACATCTGGAACATTGCCAATGGTACTTCTTTCAAACCATCTGTGCCTAATGCACCGACACCGTTGATCACTTGATCTATCGCCAAGCCGCCGAAAACTGACATCCAAATCAAAGTCACCACGGTTGGAACGATCAATACAGCGGTCATGAATTCGCGAACTGTACGACCTTTTGAAACACGAGCGATGAACATGCCTACGAATGGCGACCAAGAGATCCACCAAGCCCAGTAGAAAACAGTCCAGCCTTGGAACCAAGCTTCGTCTTCACGACCGTGCGGGTTACTCAGTGGAATGATGTTTTCAACATACGCCATAAACGTTGTTGGAATAGACCCAAACGCCACAGCATAGCCCAGAAGAGCAACAAAAATTAGCAGTACAAAAGCAACAATCATGTTGATGTTACTGATAACTTTTACGCCGCCATCAATACCACGAAAAACAGAAACAACAGCAAGCAGCGTAACCAATACGATCACTGCGATTTGCAAGCCGATACCGCCATCCATGCCAAACACATGATTAATACCACTTGCAGCCTGTTGAGCCCCTAAACCTAGCGATGTCGCCAAGCCAAATAAGGTCGCCAGTACGGCAAGAATATCAACAACGTGGCCAGCCCAACCCCATGCTCTGTCGCCTAAAATAGGATAGAAAATTGAGCGAATAGAAAGAGGTAAGCCTTTATTGTAAGCAAAGAAAGCTAATGAAAGAGCTACAATGCCGTAAATAGCCCAAGGGTGAAGACCCCAATGGAACATTGTGGCACCCAGCGCCAATTTAGCCGCTTCTGGAGTATTTGGTTCAACGCCAAGAGGTGTTTCATACCAACCGGTAAAATACGCAACGGGTTCTGCTACACTCCAAAACATCAAACCGATGCCCATGCCTGCCGCAAATAGCATCGCGAGCCAAGACATGAAGGAGTAATCTGCTGAAGCATTTTCACCACCAAGACGGATCTTACCGAATGGTGAAACAATCAATGCAAGACAGAAGACTAAGAAAATGTTACCCGACCAAATAAACAGCTTGTCAAACATGCCGATGATTTGCCATTTAAAACCATCAAGTGTTGATTTCGCAGTTTCTGCATCAGAAACTAAAACAGCAATTAAAAATAGAATGATCAATCCGGCACTGGTGCCGAAAACTGGATTATGAACATCAAATCCCCACTTCTGTACGTTATCTTGCCCAACGGTGTAGTCGGTACTGTCGATACTGTACTTGTCGATTCCTTTTGTCATATCTCCTCTTTAACCTTGTAACAGGTTCGTTAGATTAGAACGCAATTCACCAACATTCAGAACAGGAATGATTAGTGAACAGAACAGTTCATTATTTTAAATCTCACAAACCCTAACCAAATTGAACGTTCAAAACCAGAGATAACTCGAAAAACCTGCCAAAATCTCAGATTTCACATTCCAAATGCTTATTTTTAAACCAATCAATACAGCTATTTGTTTTGTAGTCTAAACATTCGTACTCGTATCACATTATGGAGGGTTCAGTACTTTATCCCCAAAAAGAGTGTTCTATCATTTATTTTGGCGTACCCAAGCGACGTAACTTAGGTATACTCAACACAATTATGCTAAAAACCTTAAGGTGTCCTCGCCTTTAATAACGACGAATAGACGTCGCAAATAGATATATCTCACTGTATAAATTTGGGTGATAATGCAGTTTACTCTCCCCTACTACACTGGAACGGAAAGAATAAGTTGGAAAAACACGAAGAAGTTCTGATAGCGATGCGCCAAATCATTCGGGCGATCGACTTACATTCAAAAAAACTTGGCAAAGAGTTGGGGTTAACCGGACCACAACTCATTCTTATGCGTTCTATCCGTGAGCTGGGTGAAGTCACTATTCGCGAATTGTCGAACAATACCAACATGAGCCAAGCTACAGCGACGACTATCCTTGATCGCTTAGAACGTAATGGTTATGTAGAAAGGAAGAGAAGTGTGAGTGATAAACGCAAAGTGCATGCGTACCTCACAAATGAAGGCAATGAAATTTTAGAAAAAGCCCCTCTCCCATTGCAGGACAACTTCATTGATCAGTTCCACAAGCTGGATGAGTGGGAGCAAAGCCTATTGCTGTCTTCTGTTCAACGTATCTCATCAATGATGAATGCTGAAAGCTACGACGTAGCCCCAGTTCTTGAATTAGGCAGTATCACAAAAAACGAACAGCCAGTCGGTTAATCAGAATTATTTACAAAGTCGAAGCGAGTGGTTCCACTCGCTTTTGTATATCTAAATGTTACCTACGCAACCTAGTCTACCAACCCTTTCTCTAACGCATATTTGGCAAGCTCTGCTGTCGAGTGAAGATCCAGCTTGTGTTTAATATTTTGCCTATGCGTTTCTACAGTTCGGTAACTAATGTTTAGTGCGGATGCTATTTTCTTGCTGCTCTGCCCTTCCGCTACCAGCTTAAGTACGGCTTCTTCTCGTCGACTTAGAGGGTTGGGTTTTTGGTTAGCAGGCATAATAGGCTGAGTGAACAAAGTTTGAGTAACCGACTCACAAAAATACGTTGAACCTTGAAAAACCGTTTTTATCGCCTGTACCATCTTTTCTGCTGAAATCTCTTTCAACATGTACCCCACCGCACCAGCTTGCATGACTTTCATGATGTATTCGCGGTTATCATGCATGGTCAGCATCAAGACTTTTACATCAGGGTATTCTTCCTTAAGTAGCATGGTGGCCTCTATGCCGTTCATAACGGGCATGCTTACATCCATCAAGACAACATCTGGTTTTTCGCGCGAGACGGCTTCTATCGCTTCAACACCATTACTTGCCGTCGCAATCACGTTAATCTCTTCTTCCATTTCTAGACGCGCCAAAAAACCATCCAATACTACTTGGTGGTCATCAACGATAACAATGTTAATAGCCTTACCTTGGCTTACTGCTTTTTGCATTCCATTCATCCAGATAAATTAAAGTTGCTCTGATATCTCTTAAAGGTAGTTTCACTGCTAAAGCTATACAGTACTTAAATCAAGACCAACACAGTAATTTCTGTACCGTAATTGGGTTCGCTAAAGAGTTCAAAATCTCCCCCAATAAACTCAACCCTTTCCCGCATATTTCGGAGCCCTATACCTTTAGCTCTCATCGTATCGCTCACCGAAAAGCCGCGTCCATCGTCACGTATCATCAGCTGAATTTGATCACCAATTTGGTGGACAATCACTTCAACTTTAGTGGCAAACGAATGTTTCTCAATATTCATAAGTGATTCTTGCACAACACGGTACAAGGTTGTTGTTACCTCAGAGTTCATTCTCGACAAAGAATTGTCGATATTGTATTCCACTTGAATCTCAGAATGATCTTTAAAATCCTGAAGTAAAGTGACTAACGCCGCCTGCAACCCTATATCATCCAGAGAACTTGGACGCAGGTTATGAGAAATACGACGAACTTCATTAATGGCAGTGACCATCGAGAGCTGTGATTTTTCTAAGTGTGCCAGAGTTTTATCATCAATATCAGGGACTTTTTGTTTTAATTTGTGCGCTAACAACTCTAGATGACACTTACAAGACACCAAGAGTTGGTTAATACCATCATGAAGCTCTCTTGCTAAGTGTTTTTTCTCGTCCTCTTGAAACATAACGGTTTTATGTGCCAGTTCTTTTAAGTTTTTATCCGCTATACGGTGCTCATGCCAATTTACCGCAAGCGTCAGCACTACAATCACAGCTACTGTGACACTCAAGATAGAAATGGTACTAATAAACGTTGCTTCTATATTTTCATTTATAGATGCTTCCATTTGAGCAACTTCCAAATGGATATCTTCAATATATAACCCTGTTCCTACCATCCATTCCCACTTCGACAGCCAAGCGGCGTAACTCAGTTTAGGGACAATTTCATTGGTGGAAGGCTTCTGCCACAAATAGTTTGCGAACCCACCTCCGTTGCGAGCTTGATCAATCAAAGACACAATCAGCAAATTGCCATTTTCATCTTGCATATCTATCAGATTTTGACCGATCAACTCAGGAAGGATCGGATGAACTAAATTGACGCCCTCTTTATCGTATGCAAAGAAATACCCATCCGAACCGTATCTTAGCCTGGTTAGGATTTTTTTTACCTGCTCTTTGGCATCGTCGTCGTCTAAGGATTCGTCGGTGTATACATGATGAATAGCATCAAACGCTAGGTCGAGTTTATCTTTCAACGCGTTTTCGCGAGAACGGATAAGGCTTGTGCGGAGAGTTTCTACCTCTTTCAAACCCAAAGCTTTTGTTTGATGTATCGAGATCCAACTAATGCTGGCTGTAACCAAGATTAGTGGTAATAAAGTGAGCAAAATCAGTTTGGCTCTAAGAGGCATTCTATTCCCTCTTTCACCCAAGCGTTGAAACTATTTGGGGATAACGTTTAACCTGCCTCTGACTGTATCAGAGGCAGGTATTAAGTCCCATTCTTTCAATGAATCAAGCGATAGCAATAATCGTGAGATCACATTCCGTAGAAAGAAGGGAAAGCTAGAATTGAACCTAAAACCGCAACTTGAATGGCGATAAAAGGCATCACACCGCGGTATATATCCCTCGTTGTGACTCCTTTCGGCGCAACCCCTTTCAAATAGAATAGGCTAAAACCAAATGGCGGAGTAAGGAAAGAGGTTTGTAGGTTCATCGCTATCAAGATAGCAAACCAAACCATGTTGATGCCCATTAGCTCGGCAACTGGAGCCAATATAGGAACGATGATGAAACAAATCTCTACAAAATCGATGAAGAAGCCCAAAATCAGAATCACCAACATAGTAATGATTAGGAAGCCCCATTTTTCACCTGGAATTTGCAACATCCACTCTTCAACTAAGTAATCACCACCCGTGTAAGTAAACGCCATAGAAAACGCCGTTGCACCGAGTAAGATAGCGAAAACCATCGCCGTAACTTTAACGGTTTCTTTCGACGCCTCGTACACCATACTCCAACTAAATTGACGGTATAAAAGTGCCAAAACTATCGCACCAGCACCACCAAGCGCTGCAGATTCTGTAGGTGTAGCCACACCCGCGAAAATCGAACCTAGAACAACAACGATGAGAGCCAAAGGAGGAACAACGGCTTTTAGCGCTTCGATCACCTCTTCACGTCGAGAAACAGATTCATCACGATCAATAGGCTGCGTCGCATCTGGGTTCATTTTCGCGTAAATTAAGATGTAAACAATATATGCGCCCACCAGCACTAAGCCAGGAATCACAGCAGCTTGGAATAAATCCCCTACTGGAACCCCCAACACATCACCAAGAAGAATCAATACGATAGAAGGTGGGATAATTTGACCTAACGTGCCCGAAGCACAAATGGTTCCGCAAGCTAATCCCTTGTCATACTTATATTTAAGCATGACAGGCAAAGAGATAAGCCCCATAGCCACGACAGAAGCACCAACCACACCGGTAGAGGCTGCAAGCAATGCACCAACTAACACTGTTGATATCGCGATACCACCGCGTACGGTACCAAACAGGCGACCCATGGCTTCAAGTAGCTGCTCAGCCAATTTGGTCTTTTGCAGAACAAGCCCCATGAAGATGAACAGCGGTACTGCCATCAAAACCGTGTTCTGCATAATGGATTCTATGCGATACGGCATAAAGGCAAACATTTCTGCGCCTTCAGCCCACACACCAAAGAGCAGAGCAATACCACCAAAGGTAAACGCGACAGGGAACCCTAATAGCAAAGCCACCAGCGCAACCAGAAACATGACAATTCCAATCATAAAAATACTTCCTTGTTATCTGGTATGAGCTGGGCTTGGGTTAAAAATCTTATTCAATGAGTTAAGCAGTAAACCAATGCCGCTAACCGCCATGAAGAAGAAAGAAACTGGGATGACTGCTTTAATGATCCATCGATACGGCAATCCGCCGGGATCGCCTGATGTCTCTCCTAGCGCATAAGATTCTTTGGCAAAGTCGATGCCATACCACGCAACAAGAAGACAAAAGGGAAATAGGAAAAAGAGGGTGCCCAAAATATCGATGATCGCTTTTGCTCGGTAAGAAAGGCGCTCGTAAAAAATATCGACACGAACATGCCCACCCGCCTTGAGTGCATAAGGTACACCCAGCAAGAAAACAGCAGAAAACAAATGCCATTCCATCTCTTGGAACGCAATGGATACATCGTTAAAGGCATACCGCATTACAACGTCGTAAACGACATTAAGCAGCAGTAATAGAAATAATATACTGGAGATCCAACCCAGCACATCGCTGATACGGTTAAAGAATCGTTCCATGTAAATGAGGCTTCTCATTCCATACTCCTTGGAAAGACAAACGAGAGGTCAGGGTCTGACAAATCTCTACGTCGACAATAGTACTACGCCGACAATATAAGGGGGCGTAGAATCAAAGTAGACCCTGATGTTTCTTGGGCTTATGTACTCAAGTCACTAAGAATTTTTCAATTAAAATGACTGGGTACAAGCTGGGGGATGACTTACCCAGCAGCAGGTTCTTTGACCTACTTGTTTTTAGTCTAATGACTGAATTATTGTTGTGCCTGACTGTTCAGGTAAGCACGGTGTGAAATGTCAGTCCATGAGCGAACTTGCTTCAAGTAATCCGCTTGAGATTTTTGAATCTCTTTTGCAAGTTCATCACTTTCTGCGTGTTTCGCTAACAAACGATCATTCGCTTCACGTAATGCGCTCATTACTGATGCAGGGAAATCTTTCACCTGAACGTTAGGATATTCAGACTTGATTGTTGACCAGTTCTTACCACTTTCATGCGTTGCTTGCGTGTACATATCGTACGCCGCTGTTTTCATTGCCACTTGAAGGATAGCTTTCAAGTCATCTGGTAGGCGTTTCCAAGTACGCTTATTCACAAGGAATTGAAGCTCTGAACCTGGCTCATGCCAACCTGTGTAGTAGTAAGGTGCAATTTTGTGGAAACCCATACGTAAATCTAACGATGGACCAACCCACTCCAACGCATCGATGGTGCGGCGCTCCAATGACGTATACAGTTCACCTGGTGCAATGTTTGTAGGCTTAGCTCCTAGCTCTGCAAGGATTTCTCCAGCAAAACCTGGGATACGCATTTTCAGACCTTTTAAGTCATCAACCGAGTTGATCTCTTTTTGGAACCAACCACCCATCTGAATATCTGTGTTACCACCAGGGAAAGACATCAAGTTGTGCGGTGAGTACACCTTATCCATCAACTCCATCCCACCACCATGGTAGAACCAAGCATACTGCTCGGCTGGTGTCATACCGAAAGGCATAGACGTAAAGTAAAGAGTGTTAGGCACTTTGCCTTTCCAATAGTACGAGCCAGAGTGACCCATATCATATTGACCCGATTTCACCATATCGAAAACACCAAGAGGTGCTTTATGCTTGTTCGCGGAGTCAATACGAATCTGCAGGCGACCGTTAGACATTTCTTCGGCCATCTTCGCCATGTTCTTAGTCGCATCACCGAATACTGGGAAGTTTGGTCCCCAAGTTTCAGCCAGTTTTAGTCGATACACTTTGTCCGCCGCGCTTGCGGAAGCTGTCACCATTGCAGCACATGCCGCAGCAGCGATTAAAGTGCCTTTTAGAGTGCGTTGAATTGATTTTTTTAAGAGACTCATTGTTTCACGTCCTATGTTGTGTTTGCTCACAAACCATCCCTGAATGGCGTTGCGAATATACCCAAGTGACCTCTACATCCAGATATTCTTGTTACCCTTACCTTCTCTTCACCAAAAGCGTTAAGAAGTTAGGCTAGAACCTTTCCGGATCTCACTTGGATTACACAACAATGCCCTATTACAACCCATTAACCTATTAGGGTGAGCACGGACGTAATTATTTACACTGAGAGCATATAGAACTTTAGTATTACGTATATATACGTAATCCAATAGGTATCCGTAATTATAATACTTTTTATTTCAATAGGTTGAGCAAGGTAGGATTTGACGCATTTAGGAAATGTACGTACGAACTGTTGCGTTTTTTACGTTAAATTAATTAAAAACAGAGAAAGCAAAAAGCCCCAAAACTGGGGCTTCATCACGAATTGAATCGCTAATTAGTCTCTGCTTTGGATAAGAACAGCGTAATTTATGGCGCTAAATCGAAACTGAGTGTATATCCAGAACTGAGGTTACTTATACTGGCTTGTAAACAACTTTGTTGCCTGCCAATTGCTCTTTCACTACTAGGCTTTCTTCTAGAAGTTTTTTCAGAGCACCTGTTGCCCAAGATGCCGCTTTTGCGTCTTCTTGGCCAGCTTCTAGGCCAATCCCCTTAGGGTTAATGCCTTCTGGGTTCTTTGCAACGATATCCAAAACACTTTGTTGTTTTGGCGTTAAGCTAACAGTGGATTGCGCTTTTACAGCAGGCTTTTCCACTTTTGCTTCAACGGCTTTCTTAGCAGCAGGCTTCTTTGCTTCAGGAGCTGCTTTAGCCACATTTAAAGTCGCTTTGATGCGTTTTTGCAGTTTAGCCTGCACTTTACGTTTGTGAGCGAGTCTCATTGGGTTTTCTCCATTTCACTGCTATACCGCGCAGTGGTGAAAAATTTGAAGCGCGATTTATACCAAAATCTGACACTAATTTGTAGCCTATCGGGAACTTTCAACGTAAAAATGGGGGAAGACCCGCCGAAAGGCTATTATTTAAGCAGAACCTGAAGCCGGAGCTATCACTCAAAGGGATTGAATAGAGCAACGTTATGAATACCGTGCACCTAACCAACATACCGTTCAGTTACTACTCTTCTACTGGAAAAGTAGTGATGGCACTGGCAACACTGATTGCCTTTTTTCTGCTCGTGCTGTCACCAGGTATTCAGCAAGCTTTACTGTCACTTATTGGTCTTCTAATCTTTTTTGTTGTCACTCATTTTCTTATTGAAAAGAGTAAAGTCTCGTTCACCCTAACAGCGACCCATTTTCAACAGCACATGTTCAAAGGGGGCTGGGTTGTTAAATGGAGTAACATTATTCAGGTCGGTATTTGCACCTACGAAAAAGAGGGGTGGCACCAACCCATTCCTTGGATTGGTATCAAGCTAAAAGACTACGAACCCTATCTTGATAACATTTGCCCAAGAATCAGCACGCAGTTGCTTTTGGAACAACGGTCTTTGCTTTATTTAGGAATGAAACAATCAGGAAAAGAGAATACGCCCTTTGAAGATGTGGTCTTGGATTCCAAGCATTTTGTCACCCCCAGCGGCTTTAAGTACAAAGGGTTACAAGCCATGCTGGCAAATAGAATGGCGTATCAACGAGAAAACTTTGGATACGATATTTTTATTTCTACGTCGGATTTAGATAGAAGTGGCGATGAATTTGTCGGCTTAGTTAGACGGTATCTAGCAGCCGCCGACAAGGAAAGCGTGTAAGCAATCGTCACTCTTAATAGAGCGGCATTTCATCTGCTACGAACGGGTTAGTTGCTCTTTCACGCCCAAATGTTGATTCAGGACCATGACCCGGTACGAATTTCACATCATTACCAAGCGGCCAAAGTTTCTCTTTAACAGAACGAATTAGAGTATCGAAATCACCTTGTGGGAAATCCGTTCTTCCTACACCACCATTAAACAACACGTCGCCGACAAATGCCGTCTCAGACGCGTAGCTATGGAAAATAACGTGCCCTGGACTGTGACCAGGGGTATGGAAGACATCAAGCTTCTCTTCACCAAAGGTGACGGTGTCACCCTCATTTAACCATTCAGTTGGTTCAAATGCTTCAGTTAATGGAAACCCGAACATTTGGCTTTGCCCTTCTAGACCTTGTAACCAGAAGTTATCGGCTTTGTGCGGTCCAATGATGTCAACCTTATGGGACTGTGCTAGCTCTTCAGTGCCACCAACGTGATCTAAATGACCATGAGTGAGAACGATCTTTACGACTTTAACGCCCAACTCCCTGATTGTCGCTTCCAGTTTTGGCACGTCGCCCCCAGGATCAACCACAATGGCCTCCATGGTTACATCACACCAGACAATGGAACAATTTTGTTGGAAAGAAGTGACAGGCACCACTCTATATTGAAGGCTCATTTTCCTTACCTTGTATAGACTTAAACTGCCAAGAACTATGACATTTACCTTAAATTTTTACAAGCAAAGAGACGGGCTGAAAAGAAGGCTACCAAGCTCGAACGGGACCAGTATCAATATGGATAAAATTATTTTTAGGGTAATACCCTACTCCGCCCGCTTTTAAGGAAAGTGCCGCTTTTTTAACTTCGGACAACCGAACGCCATCCAATCTAAAATCGATCGCTCTTCCTTGCATGTGGTAACTTTTTTTAGCGACCGCTTTGGATTTTTTACGTAACGCTTCATTCGTTGTTGGCGATCGGTATCCGGAAATGATTTGAACTTCCGCTTCACTGCCAATGATGCGCTGAATGGCATTTATCTGATCGAATAAAGCTCTATCCATTGCATGCACTTCATTTCGACGATGATCGCGGCACAAACGGTTTATAAGAGCCATCTCGTCTGACACATACTGTTTGCCATCGAAGTAGCAAGACTCAAGCAATTCACCCGTATGTAGGTTATTGAGTACCAATGTTCGCGGCTGATTTGCATATGTTGCAAGTACTGAAGGAGTAAAAGGAAGAGTCGCCACAGCACCAACTAAAACGGTACTGCGTAAAAAATCTCTGCGAGTGAGTTCTCGTGTTGTCATCTCAATGGTCTAGCGCGGTTTGCAAAGTCGCGACAGTAACCACAATTGATATAACCGTCAATTAGCCAGCAGCTCAAATTATTGACGGTTCGACCTAATAGTAGTGGTTAGTTATTGAGCAGAAAGATTTTTATTTAAATTGATCAAATTTGTAAGTTTAGCGTCAAAATTTGAACTACGACTCAGTTGGTCGTATTTGTAAACGTCACTGCGATATTGAACTTGCCCGTTTTCCGTCCAAACCGTTTGGTAAATGATGGACACTGGTATCCTCTCTTTTAATGCAACCGCAACCGTTTCTTCTCGGCTTATTCTTTCATGATGGCTGGGGCGCATTTTGGAATGGGTGTTTAACAAAAGGTGCGCAAAATTCTCTGCAGACTCAATCCGAATACAGCCAGAACTGAATGCCCGCCGAGATTGAGTAAACAACGACTTAGCTGGCGTATCATGCAAGAAGATCGCGTTCTTATTTGGGGTGTTGAATTTGTATTTCCCTAGTGCATTAAATGGTCCGGAGGTTTGACGCATGCGATAGGGAAATTGCTTGGGGTCAATGCTCGCCCAATCGATCTCTTTTGGATCGATCAATGTCCGATTGTGCCAGCTTTCTACAATCTCATAGTTATGGCTGGTCAAATACGATTCCTCGTTGATGACCTTGGGTAATATGTCTTTCTCCATGATTTTACGAGGCACATTCCAACTCGGATTCACAATCACTGAATCCATTCTGGTGTCAATCAAAGGCGTCTTCCTAGAAGGCCGGCCGACTATCACATCGGAAGAAAAGGTCTCTTTCCCATCTAACCAGTACGACATGGAATATTGAGGAACGTTGACCAACACAATGCGATCTCTTTGAAGAGGCCAGATACGCAACCGCTGCGCATTCAACGCGATGAGTCGAAGGCGTTCCTCAATCGACACGTTAATCCATTTGATCGTTTTAGGTCCAATAATGCCATCAGGCTCTAGGCCATGCTGCGTTTGAAACTGTTTGATCAACACTTCAAGGTTGGTGTCGTATCGTTTATCTGCATTGTTTTGGGTTGAAAGATCTACCGACGATACGTCGTACCTCAACACCTCAAGTCGATTAAGCAATACGCGTTTATGTGAAAGCTTATCTCCACGACGAGCGTATCGTCTTTTTTGGGTGTAATCGCTCAAATAGATGTTAAGCCATGGCTTGAGCTCACGAATCGCAAATTGATAGTTGGAATATAGAGGAGACTGCGGCGCCAGAGCTGAAATAAACTCAACCAACTTGTCCTGAGATAACGCCACACGAAACGCATTCAAGTTAATTTCAGAAGGAAGAGGCAGGGTTGCAGGCACTCTTCCTCCAAAAAACCACCCCTTCCCCATGGATTGAGCCAACTCTGTATAGCTGATGTAATTCAAGAGAGTGTCTGTCGCCAGAACATCAAACTCTTGCCAGCGATTGTGATAACGAGCTTCTTTGAGTGCCATCAACCTTTTATAAAAAAGCTCACTTACGTCCGATAGTGCTAGGTTTTCTAACTGAGATTCAAACGCAACGATCGCATCGTATTGAAACCAAATAGGTTGGTATTGATATTCGTGGTAAAGCGAAGTGATGGCGTCTTGATGCGACAAAGTCACCCCTATTGGGGTTGAGCTGTTTACCCATGTTGCAGCGTAGTAATTGTTCGCTGACGAAAAGTACGGAAGCATAGCTATAAGTATGAAAAAACAGCACTTCTTCAATCCCATAGCCAGCCTCACTTACTTTAGTTTCTAATATATGTGTTCCTAAAGTATGGCAAAAAATACTGTAAAAACTTGTATCAGTTTTTAGATTATCGCCGACCAGTGGTTATCCCAATGAATACCGGATGAATATTTTTTTTCATCACCTTGAACTGGTCGTGAAATCACCTTTCCTGCACCTGAGCTTATTTTGAAAGAATTGTTATTAACAACAACCCCCGAAGCATCAGGAAGTGATTCAATTTCCAATAATTCTCCAGTTGATATGCGCCATATCCCATAGCAATTCCCTCTTGGAGATGTAGCTAGTACCCAATCACCCGCCACCGCGATGCTTGCGATATAGTGATTAAAGCGCGCCCACTGCTCAGGTTCTGCGTTAAATTGAACCATAGGTTGCCCTAATCGATGGGCAGCGAGCAGAGCTGGATAATCTTCTGGTGAACCACGATACTGTTGCCCACAAAAAACGAGACCTTGAGAGTGAGTGGAATCATCAATTCCATAGGCCAAATGGCGAATACTCAGTTTGTTATCTAGAAGCGATACTTGCTCTAATATTTTGCCTTCAGCGCTTATATAGCTAAGCGATGGCGACATTGTTTCGAGGTTCAACGGTGTGCGCCCGTTGGTGTGAACCCCACCGACTCCCACCGCTAAATTGCCGCTAGGTAACATGATGATTTCGTGAGGTCCTAAGCCAAACCCTGTGAACTCTGAAACCTTTTCGAAGTTTCTAGCAACGTCATAAACACCGATGATCCCTCGACTTGAGCTTTTTTCCCCTTCCGTGGCATACAATAATTGCCCATCAGGAGAAAACACGCCGTGCCCGTAAAAATGACGCTCAGGTTTCGCTGCCACAATCGGTAGCATGTCACCAGTGTGAAAATCAAAAGGCTGGAAGAAAGCACCCGGTCTGCGACCAAAGACCACTGCCAGTGATCCAATTTTGTGGATTGCCACACCATGGCCTCTTGCAGGAAGCGGAATCTGGTGGATTGGGCTGCCTTCTATATCTGCGACCGTCGCAAAGTATTTATCGCGGTTTAGAATGGAGCATCCTATCAATGCAGGCGAATTTAGGGCAGATGAAGAGTCGTGCGTTTGCCCTCTTGATGAGCAAGCGACCGTTAAAAATGGCGCAGAAGCACCAAATAAGGCTGCTTTGAGCAGCCTTCTACGTGTGTGATCAGTCACCATCAGTTGCGTTAAACCCTACTACTACACCCAATTCAATCGCGACCTCTTCATGGATCAGATATTTCAAATGATCCAATTTATTGTATTGCGCTAACGTGCTTTGATAGCCTTCTTTCGACTTTAGTTGTGCAAATAGGCTTGCATCCTCCGGCCATGTATCAAGAGTGAGTTCAAACTGCTCAACAATCGCGTTTGCCAGTGCTTCTCTTCCACGTTGCCTCAATTGATTGTCGAGACCATACCCATACGCCAAGTAAAGAGACTGCAGAGCCTTTACGTTTGCTTTTAGGTTTGATAGCGACGTTTGTGAGCGCCAAGATTCCGAAAAGTACGGTCGAGGATTGCCGATCTTAGCGAGCGGTCTACTCATCTTTTTCAAGCTATATTCCAACTGGTTCGACAGTAGGCTAAGGTATTCAGAGTTCCACTTGTTGCTATCCAATGATCGCCACGGGTTTTCTTCCCATGCCTGTGCAATCACTTGGGCTCGGTTAGCAATGTTTTCACTGATCGCCAAACCGCTCTGACAAGTCTTAGCTTTATCCGTTGAAATCGGCGACGCCGAATCATACAGCAACCACTCAATGGCTCCTAAACCTTGAACAGTCACGCTTTTTGTAGAGATTTGTTCAGCTGTCCAGACTTGGTTTGACTTCACTAATGCAGACATTTTTCTGCCCGTCGTGTTCTTTTTATCTGGCCAAAACTGCATATTCCAACTTTCATTTAATGCATCTTCAGGACCTCGTTCTTGTCCTTGTAATGCTATCCAGCTGATCATGGTGCTATGCCAAACAGACTTAAGCGCGTCCTCGCTCAAATCCTGTGAACGACAGTATTGTTGCCAACTGAGTGCTTGAAGTTTACTTTCTGCAAGCAGTAGAAACGCCGCTTCTTTTTCAACTTCATAAACGGCTTCACTTGCATGGCTACCCGCGTAATCTTTTGTCGCTGGGTCATAGGCAACGGCTGAGCCGTTATCGCCGCTCTGAACCATAACGGCTTGAGGAATCTCAGCATCGTTGGCTTGGCACCCCGTCAAAGCGAGTAGACATAAACTCAGTGTTTTTTTCATGATTCGCCTCAATTACAGTGAGTTAAGGAACGCGACCAAAGCTTCACGCTCTTTTTTCGACATGTTTAGTACTTTCTCTTGCGCTGGTTTTGCTTCTCCACCATGCCAAAGTACGGCCTCCATAACATTTCTGGCGCGACCATCATGTAAGAAATTCGTATGCTTATTCACTTCTTGTGTATAACCAATGCCCCAAAGTGGTGGCGTTCTCCATTCACGACCATTTGCAAGATACTCTGGTCTGTTATCTGCAAGCCCTTCGCCCATATCATGCAATAACATATCAGTATAAGGGTGAATGGTCTGTTCTGATAATGCAGGCAGGCGATCATTTTTGGCCGTTTTAATGTTTACAGCATGGCAAGATTGGCATCCCGCTTCAGCAAATTTAGCCTGACCTAATATGACTTGAGGATCTTTCACATTTCTTCGAATTGGTACTGCTAAATGTTGAGAATAAAATTCGACAAAGTTCAGGATTTTCTCACTGACTTCTGGTTTTCCACCATGAGGTAAGTCGGCACAAATAGACTGTGCACTGGTGCAGTTTTCATTTGGGAATAGCGCGCTCGTTAGACCTAAGTCTCCGTTAAAGGCGGCCGCATTCTGCTGCATAAGATTAGGTTGACCCGCTTTCCAGCCAAATCGACCCAATGCATAATCGTTTGCCGCGACGTCCCATACGCGGTTTGCTTTTCCTGAAATTCCATCTTTGTTCTTGTCTTCAGGATCAGCCATCGCTTGGATAGTCTCTTCCGGAATCGCTTCTAAAAGCCCTAGGCCAATCATTGGAGGCGCAATACGAGCAGAAAGCTGCGTATCTGGGTGCATTGGGCCATAATTTAGGTTGGTGATACTTAGATTGGGTTTTCTTAATACCACTTTTTCACCATCGGAAAACGCCACTTCTACATCACTGTAGGTGAGTTTGATTTTCCCTTCTGGCTTGGCGTCAGGAAGACCAAAATCTTGTAACTGCCCACCGTATGTAGGTTCAGGAACAATACCATCGCGTATGAACTGTTGTTTTTGTTCTGGAGTCATTGCCGGAATACTTAACCTAACTAACATGGAAACAGCATTTTCTTCACCAGGCTCTGGCGGGTGGCCACGTCCATCTTTAATGTGGCAATTTTGGCAACCATTGGTATTAAACAAAGGACCTAAGCCATCTCGAGCATCTGTTGAAGCTGGCGCTTGAACCCACGGGTTACGGAAAAAGCTGTTACCGACACTGAAATCTAGACGCGATGTCATGGGTAGGTTGTTGGCAGGTAAAGAAAAGGCATTCGAGCCATCTTTCTTCACACTGGTGTTACCACCCGACTTGGTATCGTACGCATAGACGCTCGTTGCGATTAGGCTTGAAACAATGGTAGGAATTAAAAACTGCTTCATTCTTGGCTTCTCAAGTGTAAAAAGGGCTCTAACATACCCATGTGACCTCAAGATGCTTGGTTCAGCGAGAGTTAACTGGCTTTCAGACAAGGCACCGATTTGAAGATCTAGTCATTCTAAATTAAGAATCGGTAACGCAGTATGAAAGCCAGTTAAACTCGCCCAAGGGAGCCCATATTCTGCCCCATTTCATCGTCAAAGAACTTGGAAAGGATCTATCATTCCACTGCGTTCTTCTCCTTGAACTGAAACAGAATATGCGGCTCTGAATCCTGCATCTTGAGGTCACTTGGGTATAGAGCCCTTTAATATTTTTATAATAATGTGCGATTAAAACTCGTGGTCAGCAGTATCTGGGTTAAGGCTATCGATGCCAATAATGTTAGCAGCACGCTCAATAGAACCTGTCTGCGTTACGAGAGACATTATGGTGTCGTTAACCAGTGCATTACCTTGTGTATTATTAGATGCAATCAACTGATCAAAGTGTTGGTTGTTTTTCTCTGCAGAAACCACTAATTGACCAACCTGAGCACGCGCCATATCAAATTGCTTCTGGATTTCTTTCGCTGCTTGTTTGTCTTTTTGAGCAACTAAGTCATAAATACTCGGACCTGAAACAAGCTGACCATTTTCACGCTTGTACAAGCCTGTGAAAACGTTATAGATACCTTGTTCGTTGTAGTAATGAGAGTTGTGAGTATTATCTGAGAAACAATCGTGCTCGTCTTCCGTCGAGTTTGCTTCTAACGCAACTTTCATGCGCTCACCTGCAAGCTCACCAAGAGAAAGTGAACCCATGCCGAATAGCATCTTGCGCAAGCCATTATCTGCTGAACCTGCTAGAAGTTCTTTACGGTAGTTGTCTGATTGATTTGGCGCCCACTGCTTTTCCATCCACTCAAGATCTTGGATGAGAAGCTGAGATGCTGCTTTCAAGTAATCGCGGCGGCGGTCACAGTTACCGTTGGTACAACCGGAACCGTCAACAAAATCGGTGTATGAACGTTCGCCAGCACCAGAGTTAGTACCGTTTAGATCCTGACCCCAAAGCAAAAACTCAATGGCATGGTAACCAGATGCAACGTTTGCTTCAGATCCACCAATCTCATTTAGATCGGCAATCAGCTGAGGTGTAATCTCACTCGCGTCAACGACTTGAGAACCTACCTGAATTTTAGTATTCGCAACGATGTTAGCCTGCGCGCCTTCGTTACCTAATTCATATTGGTAGTCGCTTGTCACGTAGTCGATCAAGCCTTCATCTAATGGCCATGCATTCAACTGACCTTCCCAGTCATCAACAACAGCATTTCCGAATCGGAATACTTCTGTTTGTTGATAAGGTACACGAGAATCGATCCAAGCTTGACGTACAGATTCCAAAGAGGTTTTAGAAGGGTTTGCTAGGAATTGGTCAATGGATTGATCGAGGTTCTTGGCAGTAATGGTCGCATCAGAAAAAACAGCGTGAGCGAGGTCTGCGTAATGCTCTACTACTTGGCCTTTAGTGACAGCCGCAATTGACGCACCACTGGTCACAAGAAGTGAAGCAGTAATGGCACGAGCAATGATTCGTTTTGAGATCATGGAAATCGTCCTTGTTGAGCAAAAAAAAATTATATGTGATTAGTAGTGCTAATTATTATCATTTGCACCTAGATTTCGATCATACAAATTTACATTTTAATTTCAAGCGACAAAAACGAAAAAACCCCACATTTGTGGGGTTTATTTCAAACAAATAATAGATCTATCACAAATCCAGTAAGTGCTTACCATGCGAGACTTTTGCTTTCAAATAGCTCTCGTTTCCATGTTTGATATGAGCATGGGTGTTCACCACTTCTTCTATCTCGATTCGATGATCTTGCAGCTCTTTTATCTTCTTTGGATTATTGGTGATCAGGCGAATCTTTTTAACGTCTAATGCTTCAAGCATTTGAGCCGCTTCCGTGAAATCTCTGAGATCATCACCAAAGCCTAAATGATTGTTTGCTTCATACGTGTTCATACCTTCACTCTGTAAACGATAAGCATCAATTTTGTTGTACAAGCCAATGCCACGCCCTTCTTGACGCAAATAAAGAATGATGCCGCCTAGCTCACCCATTTTTTCAATGGTTTCATCTAGCTGTTCTCCACAGTCACAACGTGAGGAGTGAAAAACATCACCAGTTAGACACTCGGAGTGCATTCTAACCAGCGGTGTTTTGCTTTCTTTATCGGCTGATTTGAAAATAATCGCGACATGTTCTTTATCTGTTTCTAATCCGTGAAAAGACAATAATTCTGCGTCGATGTGACTTTTAGAACCAACTTTCAACTCTACTCTGGCTCGTACTTCCGCCATAACTCTTCCCATTTATGATGAATGTGCTCTGCACACTCTTATATTCGCTCTCTATATTGTATGACAGAGGCATTCTGACTACTAGATGGGGATACGAGATATGATAATCAACCGATCACTCCCTATCTCCCCGATTAACAATTGTTATATTATAACAATTAACAGTAATCACAAAACCTCCTTCACCTGAAACGTGAATAAAATGAAAAAGCCCGCAACGTTTGCGGGCTTAAAGGAGAATTAGAATAGGTTGAACCACCTGCTTTGGGTGGTTAAAGCAGCACTAGATTGAAAATAAACCGCCTAATGTTGTTTCTTCTGCCAAAGAATAAGCTGAACCCAGAGGTTTTCAAGCTCTGAAAGTTCTTCTTTTGTTAAAACAGATAAGGTAGATGCAGAACCGGAAACGGAAGATTGCGCGCCAGAAGCGGAATGGACCTTATTTTGAAAAATTTGCCGTAAACTGGAGATAGTTGGTTCCACGAAACATCACCTTTATTGCGAAACGTTTTTCTATATAACTACAATAATTTATAAGAATGATAGTAACATTTGCTATACAGTACAAGGAACGTTTAGCAGTTTTTCTGGCTTAATGTCACAAAACCATTTTGACACGATGAGCCATTTACTAAAATATGAGACAACTCAAAACTTTATGAGCTTTTTACTTAATATAAAGAGCCAAACAAAGATAACGCCTAGAAACACTGCCAACTCGACATACTCTCAGTGAGCTTTTTGTTAAAAACTAGTCTCTCTTCTTTGTATCATTAAAAAAATCATCGAACACCCTCGCTTTTTTTATTCTTTTCTCTCACTACTAAACAAAGCTACCCCATTGTTTAACATGGTAAATATCGAACTTGTTCCATTTTTTTTAAAATCTGACAACTTGCGATGACTGAGTTTAAAAATGAAAGCAATTACCCATGCTCTATCGATGATTTGTTTGTTTGCTATAAGCTTTACCCTGCAAGCAGAGCTAACAGATGAAGACAAATACAACGAAACGTTTCACATTGGTTTTCTCAGTGATGACCTTTCTCCGTATTCGCTGGTTGAGAATGGTAATGTCATCGGTCTTTTGCCAAGTATCATCCGTGAATTCCAATACTATATGCGTGGAAATGTAGAATTTAGGGCGTACACATCCCCAAAAGCACTCCACCAAGCTCTTGTTAAAAAAGAAATCGATGCAATAACGACACAAGGCATAAACTACAAAGATACGTCGCTTTCGTATTCAAACCCCATGATATCTTCTCGGCAAATAGGTTTAGCGCGTGAACAAATTGGGTATCACCATGAGTTAAATACACACACTTTGTCTTATATAAATGGAGAAGCCTTTCTTAAAGAGTTGTACCCAAATGCGAAATTTATTAGGTCCGACTCGGTCTCTGATGCCATTTTCAACGTGGCAATGGAAGTATCCTACGCAACGGTTGGTGATGGTCTCATGCTGTATCAACAGCTCCAATCCGGCCCTTACGCTGATTTTTTGTCAATTTCACTGTTCGATGATCTTCCTGTGCAAAGCCATTATCTGGCGACAAGAAGTGGCAATAGCCAACTGATCGATAATTTTAATAAAGCCATTGACAGCTTCAAACGAAGTACTCGCTATTCCGAAGTCCTGAAAGAATGGCTAGATGAAACACAAGAACGTTTCTTACTGGTTAAAAGTGACACGCTTGCTCTCACCGAAGCAGAGCAAAAATGGTTAGCTAACAACCCTCAATTATTAGTCATCACAAAGGGCAATACGCCCCCTATCGATTTCTTTAATTCAAATGTGGGTCATCAGGGTATCTCAGCGGAAATCTTGCAAGAGATATCTCGGCTCACAGGGGTGCAATTGGAATACTTAAATCTCGATTCCATTGAAAACGAGCCAATCGATTATCATCATTCCAATCCGTTACCCCTTATTCACGCCGCGAGCTCTTCGGAGCAAGCCAAATACGCCGACCATTTGTTTTCACACCCTTATATGCGGGAGCCATGGGTACTCATTGGTCGGAGTGAGAACTACAAAAGTGACCTGATTTTTTCAGATTTGGATAACGCTAAGATCGGCACAGTAAAGGACACTGTAGGAATAGACAAAATTCGAGACTATTGTGCCGCATGTAACGTCGTTCTTTACGACAGCAGCGACCAACTTCTCGAAGCTCTTGATCAAAAAGAAGTCGATAAAGCAATGATGTCCCTCTTCATTGCCTCCCCCAAACTTCAATCCAAGTACGCTGGTCAGCTACGAGTTGTTAGCCTGATGAACAAAAACGCGGAAGTACCCATTTCATTCTCAGTCGAGAAAGATCAGCAGCTTTTAATCAACATCATCAACAAAGCGTTGAACGCGATTCCTCCACAACGGATTCAAGACATCCATAAAAAGTGGCGTAATGCGAACTACGAAACTGGAATCAACAGTAAAGATGTTGTTTATGGGTTTCTCACCGTTGCTGGGATTGCTGGCTTTATTATTTTGCTGTTTATCGCATGGAACTGGAAACTCAAAAAAGAAGTTTTCCATAGAAAGAGAGCAGAAGAAGAACTGCAAAAACGTGTCAACTATGAGCGTTCGCTGTTAGATGCGATTCCCTTTCCTATCGTTGTTCGCGACGCTAACGGCATTATCCAGAGCACGAATAAGTCCGCGAGCGATCTCAAGTACCTCAATTACCTAACCGAGTCTCTTGTTAACAACAAAGATGAAGATAACTTGATTTTGAGTGGCTATTCCCTTCCTAGGCTAGAAAATGAAGTGGTTATTGATGGCGTCGAAAAATATTACGCTTACTGGAAATGCCCCTATGTCACCCCTGATCACCAGATTGATGGCACGGTAACCATACTCGATGACATCACCGAGCTGCACCTAACAAGAAAACGAGCGCGTGATGCCGAACAAAGGGTTCAAAAGCTCGCAGACAATGTTATTGGTGCTGTGCTCCAACACACTCAAAGTAAAAGCAACCTTCATTCCATCCACTTTACATTTGTGAGTGCCGGTATTTGTGAATTGATTGGTATTGAGCCAGACCAACTTATGAATTCCCCTCGAACCTTCTTTAGCCCAATGAGGCAAAAGGACAAAAGGGAATTGATTCACAAGGTTCGTCAAGCCATTAATGAAGGCTATATGTCACAGGATGTCGGGCTGCTTATCGATAATGAAGAGAAATGGTTACACATCCAAAGCAAGATTACGGAAACCGATGATAGCTACATTTGGAATACTGTTCTAACCGATATAACCGAACTTAAAAAGCAACAAAAAGAATTGCGAGAAGCAAGGCAAAAAGCCATTTCTGCTACAGAAGCCAAATCCCGTTTCTTAGCAAATATGAGCCATGAGATCCGGACTCCAATCGGAGGGATTGTAAGCTTATTGGAACTTTGCGAACAATACCCTGTTGTTGAAGAAGTTGAAAAGATTCACGGTAGCCTTTCGCAGTCTGCCAATAACTTATTGCACATCGTGAACGACATTTTGGATTTTTCCAAAATTGAGGCAGGTAAACTGACGTTAAGCCCCCAACCCTGTGTATTCGAAACATTAATCATCCGCATCACGCAACTTCAAGCGAGACATGCTCACGCCAAAGGGCTCAAGTTTGGTTTGTGGCTCGATCCAGAGCTTGCTCATACCATTAGTATTGATGAAGTTCGCTTGGGGCAAGTCCTCAATAACTTACTCAATAACGCTGTAAAATTCACCGAACATGGAACGATTAACTTATCCGTTAGCCTAGTAGAAGAAACCGCTCAACAGCAATCACTCATGATAAAAGTAACGGACAGCGGAATAGGCATTGAAAAAGAAAACCTCAAGGGCTTGTTTCAACCATTTGTTCAAGCTGACGAAGGCACAACACGGAAATTTGGAGGCTCTGGGCTAGGGTTGACCATCAGTAAACAGCTCATTAATCAAATGGGCGGCGACATTGCAGTAAGCAGCAAGATTGGCAGCGGCTCTCAATTCAAAATCATTCTGCCCGTGGAAGTCATTCAAGCTGCCGAGCACTTGGATAAAGCGCCGCTACAAGGGCTCATTATTAATGATTTCTTTCAATCAAAGGTGCTAAGCGCCTACTTAAAAGATTGGGGGATATCAACCGAATTTGGAGAAACGGAAAGCAAAGAAAAACTGGATTTCTTGATCAGCAAGCATCAGTGTGACTTCCTGTTTATTTCAGAAATGGATTATGCTCACCTAGGTCTGACTGCTGATTGGTGGACATCAAACCATGACTCTGTTCAATGCTTGGTGCTGTCTGAGAAAGGCATGCTCTCACCGACCCCAAAAGACGATCATTGGCTGCTGTCTTCAAACCCAATTATCCCTTCTCAGCTCAAACATTGCATCGACTCTCAGCCTGTTCGCAACGAAGTTAATGAAGTGGTTCACGATGCTCTTAGCTGCACCTCCAAGCAAACACGAGAAGAAGCAGTTGATTCAAATAGGTTGATACTCGTAGCCGAAGATCACCCTATAAATCGTCAAGTTATTGCTAGCCAGCTCAAGCAACTGGGGTATCACGCAGATATTTTTGTTGATGGCAAAGAAGCATTTAATGCATTTCAGCAACACAGCTACGGTCTTATCATCACAGATTGCCATATGCCTGAAATGGATGGTTACGCCCTCACCAGTGCTGTTAGACAGTTGGAGTCCCAGACTCAGAAAAAACGGACACCTATCATCGCTCTCACGGCGAACGCTATTCAGGGAGAGCGCGAAAAGTGCCTTGACCTCGGAATGGACGATTTCCTCTCTAAGCCGACCAAAATGCCCATTATGGATGAGGCTATAACTCGCTTGCTTCCTGCTGACCTCTCCCCTCTAGAAATCCCGCAAGAGGATTCCGAAAACACCGAGTTGGATTTTGGATTTCTAGATTTCTAGATTTCTCTGATGAAGAGGCAGTCTCAACTGACACGTTACCGAGTACAGAAATACCCGAAACAGATTCTCAACTCGCAGCACCTCTAATAGATATTACGAAAGTGTGCGACATATTTGGTGACATGGATATTGCCAAGCAAATCGTTAAAGAATTCATCGACAGCCAAAACAAGGATTTATTAGAACTCAGCGCTGCAATGGAAAACGACAATCACAACGAAATAAAGCAAGTGACCCATAGAATGAAAGGTGCTGCAAGAATGCTGGAGTGCCATGCACTATCTAATGTGCTAGCTGATTTCGAACATGCCGCCACACATGAAGACAGCCAAAAATACGACATGCTGCAGACAGAAGTTATCGCCATTACAAACGCTCTTAACCAATTTGAGTACACATAAAAGCACCCATGAATACCATTCAAAATAAAAAGATTCTCGTTGTCGACGATTGCGAGTTAATTCGAAACACGTCGCGGATTATGATTCTAAAGATCGGCTTTTTGGCAGAAAACATTTTCATGTGTTCCAGTGCTACCCGTGCACTTTCATTATGTAAAACACATATTTTCGATGTCATCATCATCGATCAGAACCTAGGCAACGGTGCTAGCGGGTTAGAGTTTTTGCAAGCCTTACATCTACAAGATCTTCGATCTCACGATACCATTGTGATTGTTGCGACAGCAGACAACTCGGTGAATGTTGTACAAGGTTTTTCATCATACAACCCCAATGCCTACATAATAAAACCATTGAGAATGGATACACTCTCGACAAGTATCCAATCCAATCTCAACCTTCAAAAATTGAGTAAGAATGCTATTCATGCCTACCAAGAGACCGGGCTTAATGGATTTATGACTGCGCTAAAGTCCACGTCATCCTCCAAAAAGGCACT
Source organism: Vibrio penaeicida (assembly GCF_030689305.1). Lineage (GTDB taxonomy): Bacteria > Pseudomonadota > Gammaproteobacteria > Enterobacterales > Vibrionaceae > Vibrio > Vibrio penaeicida_B. Next base: position 80,331 of record NZ_JAUYVM010000001.1, read on the forward strand.
CCATGTCATTGAGCAGTTTTCTCACTTTAGCCAGGTGCCACTTGAGCATCGTTTAATCGTTCTTAAGGCATTTTTCAAGTCACACCCGACAACGAAGATCGGGCTTATCTATGCTTTCCTGCTATTACAAAAGGGAGAGATTTCACAATCTGAATCGATATTACACGCAATTGTTCAACGGGCGGATTACCGCCCTACTGACTGCTACCCTTTCAAGCTCGCATTGTCGACGGCAAAAGGAGAGATAAGTGCAAGTAGAGAGCTGACCAATTCTATATTGAGTGAAAGGAGCTGCGACCCATCAGTGATTTCCAGCCTTTTATGGACCTCATTCATTATGCCGAACCTTCTTTGTGACAACATGCTGCACCGGCTAAAACAGCGACTTAGAAAAAACTTATGGTTCGATGAAGAACACAAGCTCTTGCTGTGTGCCCAATTAGCAAAAAGTGATTGGAGCAAACCCAAAGCAACATGGAATTCGATTCCATTACCAACAAACAATCGGTTTTCCAATACTTATGAAATGTTGTTTACCGCTTGGTGTGAATGCAAATCCGGCAGCAATACCAGCCATCCGGTAAATACTCTAATTAGCTCACCGTTATTTGAACATTCGTCATTAGCAAACTTGTTTCTTCTTGATGTATTAGAGCAATCCTCAAATGACACGGAACTCAATAAAGTTCATGTTCGAGTTAACCTTATGAGTAAAAAGGTCTTATGCTTTTTTAAAAGATCAGTCGTTACGTGCGTAGCAGAAAAGCGCTCAATCGAAACACAAAGCATGCAGCTCGCATAGCTTCCGGAGTCGAAATGAATAGACACGTACTAATAATTGAAGACCATGATTTCCAAAGGAAATTCTTGCATTTACAACTGGAAAAAGCTGGATTGAACCATATATCTTCAGTGTCTTGTGGCACCGAAGCTCTCGTTTACATCGCAAAACATCATCCTAATTTACTTATTTGCGATTTGAACATGCCAACAATGGACGGCATAGAGTTGCTTCAAAAGCTCGGAGAAGAGAATTATCAAGGTGAAATTATCATTTCCAGTGCTCAGAATGAAATCGTGATCAATTCTGCCGAAAAAATGTGTCAACAGTATGGTTTAAATCTTATCGGGTTAATGGAGAAGCCCGTTACATCTGAAAAGCTTTCTTTCTTACTCAATACTTCAGTTCAAGACTCATCAAAAACCTCTCCAGAATCTATTTCTGTCTCTGTGACTGAAAAATCTATCCTTAAGGGAATCGCAAACAATGAATTCGAGCTTTACTACCAACCACTTGTTAGTTTCAAGACCGGAGAATGGCTAGAAAGTGAGACACTCATTAGATGGAACCATCCAGAATATGGTGTGCTCACTCCCTATTTCTTCCTAGATAAAGTACAAGAACTCGGGTTGTTGCATCCCATCGCATTACAAACCTTAAACCAAGCCATTCGGGATTTACCCAATACTGAGTTTCGTCGGTTTGCATTTAACATCACTGCGAATGAGTTGATGAATGACGAGTTTACCCAGCATTTGTTCACACTGATTGACGAGAGAACCTTGTCAGCTTCTTCCATTCGCCTTGAGCTCACAGAGTCCGACATTATACAAAACCTCGGTAAAGCACTCGCCTCTGCCACTCGAATCTGCATGAAGGGGGTAGCACTAGCAATTGACGATTTTGGCACAGGATATTCCTCTCTCAAATTATTAGAGGAGTTGCCCTTTTCAGAACTAAAACTGGATGTCGACTTTGTTAGAAACGTGAATAACAGCAACGTTTCGAGAGCGATTGTAGAAGCAAGCCTCTTCCTTGCTGAACGACTCAATTTCAATACAGTCGCTGAAGGAATCGAAGACAAATCGCTTTGGTCATGTTTACAAGGGCTATCAGGGGAAAATGGGTTGGCACAGGGGTACTTTATTGCTAGGCCAATGCCAGTATCTCATCTCAATGAATGGCATAAAAACTGGAAAAAAAGAATTATCATCGAGGAATTATTGTAGTTTAAGAGGATTATATTCAAAATCTAAACAACGATAGATGATTGTTTAATGTAACAACTCAGTAGAACTCGCCTAGCGCGATAAAATGATCAGAACTCATAAATGGTCCGATGTGATCAGCGAATATAAGTCGAAGTCATGCTACTGTCCCGCTACATTTCAATCCGCTATCAATTTATCTTGTTGCTGCTTATTGTATCTGCAAGTTTGCTGACCATCATTTTCATGAATGTCAGTATCCATAAAGAAAGCAGTGAGCGCCTTAATGCTTTAGAAAGTCGATACTACCCTGCACTAGAGCGGGCAGTAAAACTGAACTCTTTACTTCCGAGCTTAAAACAGCAATTTGATGCCGCTGTTGTAATGGAAGATGAATCCGCACTGATCACAGCAGATGAACTCACTCAAACGCTACTCAACGATGCACAAAAAGGGGCGCGTGTACTGCCTGAGTATGCCCAAAACTTTGAGAACTTCGCTTCTTCTCTACAAACATACTCTCAGCAAGCAAAACAGCTCAGCCTAGATTTTATTGAGCTGAATGGCACTTTCGACGAGTTGAGCCACCGCGCTACACTCATCGATAAACAACTTAAAGCGCTGCACTCTATCTCCGATCAGCTTCGAGAAAGTATACGAAAGCAAGTTGTAGAGACCATTCAAACGTCTGAAGCGGAAGCGAACCAAGCTTCGTCTGTTTCCATACTATTGGGTGGTATCCTTATTGTTTCCCTTGGTTTCACTTCATTTGCCATTCAACATTCCATTACAAAGTCGATTTCTTTAGTGACACAAAAGATGAAAGAGATTGCCAGTGGAGATGGCGACCTAACAGCGCGCATTGAATACAACGGTAAAGATGAAATCTCACTACTGGTTAGTCGAGTCAATCAGTTCATCGAGAAGCTACAAATAATCATAAAAAGCACACTGAACAGTAGCAACATGCTTGAAAAAGTCTCTACTCGCATGGAATACAGCGCTCAGAACACGCTGGCTTTAAATAACCAACAACAAATACAAATTGAAGATGTTACCCGCTCTATTGGCGAAATGCTGGACTCTATCAAGCATGTGGTTGATTTCGCCTCACAAGCCGATCGACAAGCTCAATCTGCCAATCAAAAAGCAAAGCAAGGGGCAGAAGTCGTGACCAAGACTTCCAATCAAATAGAGTTACTCGCAGAAAAAATTCGAACTACCGCTGCCAAACTAGCGGAACTTGAATCGAATACAAATAACGTGGGGTCTATCTTGAGCACCATTCAAAATGTCGCGGAGCAAACAAACCTGCTGGCACTCAATGCCGCTATCGAAGCTGCCCGAGCGGGTGAGCATGGTCGTGGGTTTGCTGTTGTAGCTGATGAGGTAAGAGTGCTTGCCAGCAATACACAAAGTTCAGCAACAGAAATAAATGCCCTTCTTGTAGAACTGCAAAACGAAGCTCATGGCGCAGTTGAAGCGATGTCTCAAGGCTTAGAGAGCTCGTCACTCGGTGTACACAATGCGCGCGAAGCTGGGCAAAGCTTGTCAGAAATCACTACGCAGGTTGCAAGTATCACTCAGGTGAATAAGCAAATTGCTCAGGCGACTGAATTGCAACATCAAACTTCCAATCAGATCCAACAACGGCTGGATGACTTTACTGATTGTTCTCAACAAGTCTCGCATTCTACTAGCGAACTTGAATCTCTCAGTCACGAGCTAAGCAACATTGTCGCTCAACTGAGCCAATCCACCTCTCAATTTAAAGTCTAATCCCTTTCGGAGAATAAAAATGACGAACAAAACTTTTCGCCTGCTACCATTAGCGGCGATTTGCGCTGCTACGTTTTCAGCTCAAGCTGCGAACGCTAATTCAGAAAAACGTATTGAAGTACTAGAGCACCAAGTTAAGCTATTGGAAGCACAAAAGTCGTCTTCAATGGCTGACAAAATCAGCTTCAATGGCTTTGCTTCAGTCAATATGCAGGTTGCAAACAACAATCATGGCTTCGCCTACTCGACAGACAAAATCAAGTTTGACGAAGGCTCCCTAATCGGTCTTCAAAGTAAGTTTGCAATCAATGACTCAACATCAGCGACAGTTCAGTTGGTTGCGCGTGGAACCAAGAAAGAAAGTTGGAACCCTGATATTGAGTGGGCGTTTGTTAGCCATCAATTTACGCCAAACCTGAAAGTTCGAGGCGGTAAACTTCGCCTACCTCTCTTTATGTACTCTGACTATCTTGAAGTGGGTTATGCGCAAGTCGGTGTTCGTGTCCCTACCGAAGTTTATGGTCCTGTCGTTGTGACGTCGCTGACGGGTGGAGACTTCATTTACGATATCGAGTTAGAGAATAGTACCCTTTCGTTCCAAGGCTTTGCTGGTTCACAAAAGCTAACTGCAAATAAGCACTCTTATAATGCGCCAACGGAATTCAATGAAATCATGGGTGGTGTTGTTAACTGGACTGACGATACATGGACGTTGCGCGCTGTATACGGCCAAGCAAAAGTCTCTTCTGACGTTAATTGGAACAGCACTAGCGCAGCGCTGAAACCACTTGGTGGCGTTGTCGCAAACACCACCTTTGATAACGATGCAGCTAAGTTTTACGGCTTAGGTGCCCGATACGACAACGGAAGCCTAATGCTGTCCTCTGAACTGACCCGCACAGAAGTGGAAGGTTTTTACGCAGATGTAGATTCTGCCTACCTAACCGCTGCATACCGCCTTAACGAAGTAACACCATATCTCACTGTTTCGCATATGCGTACGAAAGATAACGATGTAAGAAACAAGCATTACGCGTCGGTAAAAGGAAGCACTGCTAATCTTGCAGCTCAAGCTGAAACACTATTCACACAGGCGAAAGCGATGATGGCAAGCAATCCTGCTGGGGCTGCAATCCTTATGGCGCAAGCACAACAAAAAGCAGCCGCAGCAAAAGCCGCAGGCAGCGTTGAAGGTTCTGCAAAGGCAATCCAATCGGCTCAAAACATCCAACGCACCACCTACAGCATTGGTGCTCGCTGGGACGTAATGACAAATGTTGCACTAAAGGGAGATGTCAGTTACATGACTGATTTTGGTGACACATTTGGTGGGTTAAGCTCGGAAAGCCAGGATAAAACTAACCTACTCTATACGCTAAAAGTTGACGTTGTATTTTAAGGAAGAAATATGTTGAACAAGTTAATCGTTATAGCTGCATTAGCTCTGGGTACGAGCGCAAATGCTGCGGTAGTTGTAATTGGTAACCCTTCAATGGATGCACTTAATGCTGCAACCGTCAAGAAGCTCTATCTTGGCAAAGCCAAATCTCTCAATATCGACGTAGTGGATCTCGCTGATGGTGAGGCACTCAAAGACGAGTTCCACCAAAAAGTCACCGGGAAAACAGAGGCACAATTACAAGCTTACTGGGCAAAGCGTGTGTTTACAGGTAAAGGGCAACCACCAAAAGCTCTGCCTAGCGCTGATCTGGTAAAAAATACGGTTCAAACAGGCAATAACATCATAGGCTACATTGATGAAAGCCAAGTTGATGACAGTGTGAAAGTATTGCTAAAACCTTAGCGATTTGTCGGGCAATTTGTAGGATTTCTCCAAATTGCCCTTCATTCTACATACCATTACAAATATCATTAACCTTCTTACAAAACTTACAAATAATCCCTTCCTACTTTATCTCACTGAATTTGCATAATATTTTTTGTTAATAACTAGTGACAAATCTTTATATTTCCATACATATATATTTCAATATGTATTTTATAGGTACTCATGCACATAGGGTAAATTGACATCGCTCGCATCCTCAATAGAATCAATCATATCAATTAGGGGGAGCGGTATTAATTATGCCAATGAATGAAAATAGAGAAGCAATATTAAAAGCAGCTGAAGAGTTATTTTTCACCCATGCATTTAAAAGAGTTACATTTAGATTAATTGCTCAAAAGGCCGGGGTTAGTCCTGCACTAGTTGTTTATTATTTTAAGAATAAAGAACAGCTATTTGATCAATTAATTGAAGAGCATACTCCTAGGCTTGCAAAAGAATTTTCCTCTTTCAAATCAAGGAGCCAAGTTCAGCTATCTGAAATTATTGTTAAATACGTTCAATTTTGGCAAAACCACCCTAACATTCCAATTCTTCTAACGCGGGGAGGGTTAAGTCAAGACCTTGAATCTAGGAAGAAATTAGAAGAATCTCGTTTCAATCATGTCACTAAGCAAACTTTATATTCCGCTCTTAAGAAGGTGCCCGGTTGTAATGAAATGAACATCGATTATTACTATATGTTGGTATCCTCTCTGAGTACTCAGCCATATTTAAATATCGATAACAACGAAGATTGTAGTAAATTTAACATCACGGACTATACCCGTGTTTTGGAAGACTTGAAATTTTCTGCTCCTACGATGTGCTAATCAAGCTTTTGTAAGAAAGGCATAGATATAATTATTGTTATGCCTTCTTGTATTAAAGAATATCTGAAAAATGACTGCAATCTTAGATAAAAAATAATATAAAATAGAGTAATGTGCAGCAAACAAAAAATGCCTAAGTGAAAATAACATTGGTTGTTAGTTCACTTAGGCATTTTTATATCCAATTAACCTATATGCTGGGATATAAAAAAGCCACCAGTATGATACTGATGGCTTTCAACTTATTGGATACTGAGATTACTCTTCAGAATCTTTTTGTTCTGGTGCATCTTGCTCTGGAGCAGATTCAGGTTGCTCAGCATTGTTTTCAGCTGTAGCTTCTGTCTCTTCTCCTTCAGGCAATTCAGACTCTTCGATTTCTTCGATACGTTGCAAACCAACAACGTTTTCGTCTTCAGCCGTTCTAATTAGGGTTACACCCTGAGTATTACGACCTACCTGGCTTACTTCAGACACGCGAGTACGAACAAGCGTACCGGCATCGGTGATCATCATGAACTCGTCGTTTTCTTCCGTTTGTACAGCACCGACTACACAGCCGTTACGGTCTGAAACTTTGATAGAAACAACACCTTGAGTCGCACGACCTTTCGTAGGGTACTCGGCAAGTGGCGTACGTTTACCATAACCATTTTGCGTAACTGTTAGAATGTCACCTTCATTTGAAGGAACAATCAACGAGACCACTTGGTCGCCTTCTGCCAGCTTCATACCACGAACACCCGCAGCAGTTCGACCCATTGCACGTACTTTACCTTCTTCAAAGCGTACAACTTTACCTTGCTGGGAGAACAACATAATGTCGCTTTCACCGTCAGTAATGTCTACACCAATCAAGGAATCATCGTCACGTAGGTTAACAGCAATTAGACCGTTTGAACGTACATTGGCAAACTGGTCTAGAGACGTCTTCTTAACCGTTCCGTCACCCGTCGCCATGAAGATATACTTGTCTGCAGAGTATTCAGATACCGGTAAGATCGCTGTAATACGCTCGCCATCCTCAAGAGGAAGAATGTTTACAATTGGTTTACCACGAGCATTTCGGCTCGCTTGAGGTAATTGATAAACTTTCAAGCGATATGTCTTACCACGAGTAGAGAAGCACAAGATATTATCGTGCGTGTTCGCAACCAATAGACGTTCGATGTAATCTTCATCTTTCATCTTAGTTGCGCTCTTACCTTTACCACCGCGGCGCTGCGCTTCGTAATCGCTTAGAATTTGGTACTTAACATAGCCTTCGTGAGACAAAGTAACCACTACGTCTTCTTGGGCAATGAGCTCTTCCATATCGATGTCATGGACAGCCGCAGTAATTTCTGTACGGCGCTGATCGCCAAAGCCTTCACGCACTGCTTCAAGCTCTTCACGGATAACTTCCATCAAGCGCTCTGTGCTCGCAAGGATGTGCATCAATTCCGCGATTTCTTCTAGAAGTTCTTTGTATTCATCTAGAATCTTCTCATGCTCAAGACCTGTCAACTTATGTAGACGAAGATCGAGAATCGCTTGCGCTTGCGTTTCAGTTAAGAAGTACTGACCATCACGAATACCGTATTCAGGCTCAAGCCAATCTGGACGAGCTGCATCGTTACCTGCACTTTCAAGCATGGCAGCAACATTACCCAAATCCCAACCGCGAGCGACAAGACCTGCTTTCGCTTCTGCTGGTGTGGCTGCATTTCGGATAAGCTCTATGATTTCATCGATATTAGCTAATGCTAGCGCAAGTGCTTCAAGGATGTGCGCGCGATCGCGAGCTTTACGTAATTCAAAAATAGTACGACGAGTCACAACCTCACGGCGGTGATCGACAAAGCACTTAAGCATGTCTTTCAGGTTGAACAACTGTGGCTGACCGTTGTTCAGAGCAACCATGTTGATACCGAAAGTTGTTTGCAACTGAGTTTGAGCGTAAAGGTTGTTAAGAACCACTTCGCCTACCGCGTCACGCTTACATTCAATAACAATACGCATACCGTCTTTATCGGACTCATCACGTAGTGCACTGATGCCTTCAACTTTCTTATCTTTTACTAACTCAGCGATCTTTTCGATAAGACGCGCTTTGTTCACCTGATATGGAATTTCAGTGACAATAATGGTCTCTTTACCATTTTTGTCTGCTTCGACCTCAGCTTTTGATCGCATGTAGATCTTGCCACGACCGGTCTTGTAAGCGTCAACAATGCCTTTACGACCACTAATCAATGCTGCCGTAGGAAAGTCAGGTCCTGGAATGTAATCCATCAACTCATCGATTGTGATTTCTTCATTATTAATGAATGCCAAGCATCCATCGATCACTTCGGTTAAGTTGTGAGGAGGAATATTCGTTGCCATACCTACTGCGATACCAGAGGCACCGTTTACCAGCAAGTTAGGAACCTTTGTAGGAAGTACTGCAGGGATCTGCTCTGTACCATCGTAGTTTGGTACGTAATCCACTGTCTCTTTATCGAGGTCAGCAAGCAGTTCATGGGCAATTTTTGCCATACGAACTTCGGTATAACGCATTGCCGCTGCAGAGTCGCCATCTATCGAGCCAAAGTTACCTTGACCATCGACGAGCATATAGCGAAGTGAAAACGGTTGTGCCATACGCACAATCGTATCGTAAACTGCACTATCACCATGAGGGTGATATTTACCGATGACATCACCTACCACACGGGCAGATTTTTTATATGATTTATTCCAATCATTGCCTAGTACATTCATCGCGAATAAAACGCGGCGGTGTACTGGTTTTAGGCCATCACGCACATCTGGAAGAGCACGACCCACGATAACTGACATCGCGTAGTCTAAGTATGAACCTCTGAGCTCATCTTCAATGTTTACGGGCGTGATCTCTTTAGCTAGATCGCTCATAGAGCCATTATCCCTCTATAGTTTGATCGTATGTTAGATACGTACAAGGTTCAAAAATATAACACACAAATACCCCGTTCGGCATCTCTTTCCCCTTCGTTTTATCAGGTTGTGACCTTGGTTGTGGATCAATCGTTGAGAAATCGTACAGAAAATCTTTATCTGTATGAATTACAGTCATATTGTGATGCCTAATTTCACAAAATTGGAATTCTGGTGTTCTCCTGCTTTTCAGTCGCTATAATGCTTCAATCCTAATCCTGAGTGTGATTGTTATGACCAAACAACAAAATGTCGATCCTGCGGAAATCAAAAAGTTTGAAGATATGGCTTCCAGATGGTGGGATTTAGAGGGTGAGTTTAAGCCTCTCCACCAGATCAACCCATTAAGACTGAATTACGTTCAGGATAATTGCCAGGGTCTATTCGGAAAAAAAGTGCTCGATGTGGGTTGTGGCGGAGGAATACTCGCCGAAAGCATGGCGAAAGAAGGTGCTGAAGTCACAGGTTTGGACATGGGCAAAGAACCGCTCGAAGTGGCTCGACTCCATGCATTAGAAACGGGTACAAAGCTGGAATATATTCAAAGCACTGTAGAAGATCATGCGGCAGAAAACCCAGAAAGATACGACGTGGTAACTTGTATGGAAATGTTAGAACACGTTCCCGACCCACTATCTGTTATACAGTCCTGCGCCAAACTGGTGAAGCCTGGGGGTAAGGTCTTTTTCTCTACTTTAAACCGCAATTTCAAATCTTACTTATTTGCAATTGTTGGCGCAGAGCACCTTTTGAAACTAGTACCAAAAGGCACGCACGACCACGAGAAATTCATCCGCCCAGCAGAACTTCTAAAAATGATCGATAAGACTGACTTGTTCGAACAGTCGATAACCGGATTGCATTACAACCCGCTGACTGATACTTACTCTCTCGGCAACAATGTCGACGTAAACTATATCGTTCACACAACACGTCTTAGTTAGTATCAGCACTGCCTGTTTCTTTTGGTGCAGGCAGCCATTTTTGCAACTGTCTTTGTTCCCGCTCACTTTCTATATCTCTTATTTCTTCTATTTCACTTTTATAGCGTCCTCTTTAGCATCTACCTTAACGATGAAAGTCAGCACCGCAGACCTTTAGATTAATCACATTCTATTTTATCGCCAGATACTCAATAGAGCACTCAAACGCGTTAAATTAATGACGAATTAATGTCTCGCCTGTATGTGATTACACACGGCTAGTCAGCGCCAAAAAATACGAATGGAAATAATCTGGCAGCCAAGGCTTTTCGCTCAGCCAAATTATTCTAAATCGCTTATAAGCAACGTATCTCACTACGCAATATGAAATAAATTTTCATAGATAATTTGTTGCTAGATTTCTGAAAAAATGAGACACCAATCAAGAAAGTTATAATTTTGTAAAAAGTAGAGATTCATCGCCTTTTCGCACAATATGACAACGACTTGTGTGACCTTTGTACAGCTTAATTTTAAGGTCGATTTTTTCCTAAAGATCAAGAAAAATATTTTTTCTTCTGCTCATAATTAAAACACTCTGGAATGGGATCTTTTTTACAGGTAATCTCTACCTAAAATGATAGGTTAGTGCCTACTTACGATTTTTTTTATTCCCCCAACTTATCCACAAGTCTTCCAACTTATCCAACTTGAAAAATAGCCCACCGCGCACTATCTTGTAACTCGTTCAACCGAACAACACCACATATAGTGTTTTGACGCACAATATGTAGTGGATATAGATCACAAAGCCGACTACATTTTTACAAGAACTACCAAAGAAATACGGCTTTTAGCAGTTTCGTCAGGGAAATCTACCAGAATGAACCAACAACTAACTGTGACAAAAAGGGACGGTCGCAAAGAAAACATTGATTTGGAGAAGATCCATCGCGTTATCGCATGGGCTGCAGAAGGACTAGACAATGTTTCCGTTTCTCAAGTTGAATTAAAGTCACACATTCAATTTTACGACGGTATTACAACGTCGGACATTCATGAAACCATTATCAAATCTGCTGCTGACTTAATCTCTGAAGAGTCTCCAGATTATCAATACCTTGCTGCTCGACTCGCTGTATTCCATTTGCGTAAAAAAGCGTATGGACAGTTTGAGCCACCAACACTTTATAAACACGTTTCCGAGTTGGTTGATGCTGGCAAGTACGATAAACACCTAATCGAAGATTACACGCAATCTGAGTTTGAAAAACTGAACAGCTTCATTGATCATAGCCGCGATATGAATTTCTCTTACGCTGCCGTGAAGCAACTCGAAGGTAAATACTTTGTTCAGAACCGCGTAACCAAAGAAATCTATGAGAGCGCGCAGTTCCTTTACATACTAGTTGCAGCATGTTTGTTTGCTAAGTACCCGAAAGATACGCGTCTTGATTACATCAAACGTTTCTACGACGCGGCTTCGACATTTAAGATTTCCCTACCTACACCAATTATGTCTGGTGTACGTACTCCTACTCGTCAGTTCAGCTCTTGTGTACTGATTGAGTGTGATGACAGCCTCGATTCTATCAATGCGACTTCTAGCGCGATCGTGCGTTACGTTTCTCAACGTGCAGGTATCGGTATTAATGCAGGTCGTATCCGTGCTCTGGGTTCTGAAATACGCAACGGTGAAGCTTTTCACACTGGTTGTATTCCGTTCTACAAATACTTCCAAACTGCGGTTAAATGCTGTTCTCAAGGCGGTGTCCGTGGCGGCGCAGCGACAGTGTTCTACCCACTTTGGCACCGTGAAGTTCAATCTTTGTTGGTATTAAAGAACAACCGCGGTGTAGAAGAAAACCGTGTACGTCATATGGATTACGGCGTACAGATCAACAAAATGATGTACTCGCGTTTGATCAAGGGTGGAAACGTTTCTCTGTTCTCTCCTTCGGATGTGCCTGGTCTGTACGATGCGTTTTTTGAGAACCAAGATGAGTTTGATCGCCTGTACGAAAAGTACGAAGCCGATGAATCCATTAAACGCGAAACAGTGAAAGCCGTCGATTTGTTCTCTCTTCTTCTGCAAGAGCGTGCTTCTACTGGGCGTATCTACATTCAAAACGTAGATCACTGTAATACTCACAGCCCGTTTGATCCGGCTGTAGCACCAGTTCGCCAGTCTAACCTTTGTTTAGAAATCGCGCTTCCTACTAAGCCTTTGAACAATGTTGAAGACGACCAAGGTGAAATTGCACTTTGTACGCTTTCTGCGTTCAACCTAGGCGCTATAGAAAGCCTTGATGATTTTGAAGAATTATCTGACTTGGTTGTTCGTGCTCTTGATGCATTGCTAGATTATCAAGATTACCCACTTCCGGCTGCTCGCAAGTCAACCATGAATCGTCGTACATTGGGTGTAGGTGTGATCAACTATGCTTATTACCTCGCTAAAAATGGTGTGAAGTATTCAGACGGTAGCGCAAATGGTCTAACACACCGTACATTTGAAGCGATTCAGTACTACCTACTGAAAGCCTCAATGAACCTAGCAAAAGAGCAAGGCGCGTGCCCTCTATTTAACGAGACCAACTACGCGAAAGGCTTGTTGCCTATCGACACATATAAACGAGATCTCGACAAGATCTGCGACGAACCTTTGCATTACGATTGGGGAACATTGCGCCAAGAAATCGTCAAACACGGTCTGCGCAACTCGACGTTATCGGCGCTAATGCCATCTGAAACATCTTCGCAAATTTCTAACGCGACTAACGGCATCGAACCACCACGTGGTTTCGTATCTGTAAAAGCATCGAAAGACGGTATTTTGAAGCAAGTAGTACCCGATTACGTCAATTTGAAAGCAAACTACGAGTTGCTTTGGACTATCCCATCAAACAATGGCTATTTGCAACTTGTGGGTGTTATGCAGAAGTTTGTAGACCAAGCTATTTCCGCGAACACTAACTATGACCCAAGTGTTCAGCCAAACGGTAAAGTTCCGATGAAGCTTCTGATGCAAGACTTGCTAACCGCATACAAGTACGGTCTTAAGACGCTTTACTACCACAACACTCGTGATGGTGCGAGTGATGAACAATCAGAAGCCGCTAAGGCTCAAGAAGATGATTGTGCAGGCGGCGCTTGTAAGATTTAAAGCTTTGAGCATCGACTCAGAGTAAAAGTTAAAACGGCCTCTTTGAATTCAAAGAGGCTTTAATGGATTTGAGGCATTTATGGCTTACAGTACTTTCTCTCAAAAGAAAAATGACCAATTAAAAGAACCAATGTTTTTTGGTCAGTCAGTGAACGTAGCGCGTTACGATCAACAAAAGTTTGAAATTTTTGAAAAGCTGATTGAAAAACAGCTTTCTTTTTTCTGGCGTCCAGAAGAAGTGGATGTGTCAAGCGATCGTATCGACTACAATAAGCTACCCGATCATGAAAAGCATATTTTCATCAGTAACCTGAAGTACCAAACACTTCTTGATTCTATCCAAGGTCGAAGCCCAAACGTTGCGTTACTTCCGCTTGTATCTCTACCTGAAGTAGAAACATGGATCGAGACTTGGTCTTTCTCTGAGACAATTCACTCACGCTCATACACCCACATCATTCGTAACATTGTGAATGATCCAGGGTTGGTGTTTGATGACATCGTTGAAAATGAACATATCCTAAAGCGCGCGAAAGACATTGCTCATTACTATGACGATTTAATCGAGCTGACAAATGATTACCACCGTTATGGTGAAGGTAAACACGTCATCAACGGAGAGACCGTAGATATCAATCTAACCAAGCTTAAGAAAAAGCTGTACGTTTGTCTGATGTCTGTTAATGCGCTAGAAGCCATTCGATTTTACGTAAGCTTTGCATGTTCCTTCGCTTTTGCAGAACGTGAACTGATGGAAGGCAACGCTAAAATCATCAAGCTTATCGCTCGTGATGAGGCACTGCACTTAACGGGTACTCAGCACATGCTGAACTTGCTTCGTAACGGTCAAGATGATTTAGAGTTCTTACAAATCGCTGAAGAATGTAAACAAGAATGTTTCGACCTATTTAAAGAAGCAGCAGAGCAAGAAAAAGAGTGGGCAGAGTACCTATTCAAAGACGGTTCTATGATTGGTTTGAATAAAGACATTCTGTGTCAGTACGTCGAATACATTACCAACATTCGTATGCAAGCTGTCGGTCTGGGTACAGCTTACCCTGAAGCAACGTCTAATCCAATCCCATGGATCAATGCTTGGTTATCTTCAGATAACGTGCAGGTAGCACCTCAAGAAGCGGAAATCAGCTCTTACCTTGTTGGTCAGATCGATAACGAAGTCGATGCTGAAGATTTTGGAGATTTTGAGCTGTAATGCAAAAAATCAAAATCAACGAACTTAGCCCTATTGTCGCCAGCAGCGAAAAGACACTGCTGGAGGAAATGGAGAGCGCGGGATTTGAACCTGAATACAACTGTCGAGATGGTCATTGTGGTGCGTGCCGCTGTGAATTGAAGTCGGGAGAGGTCGAATACGTTGGTTTTGCGATGGCATTTACACAGTCAAAAGAAATTTTGCCCTGCATATGCAGGGCAAAAACCGATGTCGAATTAGAAAAAGTAAACTATCAGCTCAAGGTCAAAAGCGCTTGATATTTCGTAATATCACCCTTGCTACCCGCTAATTTTCTGCATCTTAAACGCATTCAGATCTGCTTAAATTTGCATATTTTCCGAGTAAATATTCAGCCGTCTTGAACGAGATATCCTTCTCACCTATTGATTTGCCATCGTCGTCAAACAATGACATTCGATAACCACCATTCGGGGTATCGTTGTCCGCTATAGGTGCTGCTAACCAAGCCGATACTAAATCGCTGACATGTTCGCTATGTGCTTCTCCTAACAACACTTTTTCACCGGATACTCGGTACCAAACTTTGATCATTGATTGTGTAATCATGGGTCCCTCCAGATCATAAATGATGATAACAGTGTGCCATTTAATTGTTCTGACCCTTCTTATATTAGCTAGTTCTCAGCCGATCCCAAGCCTCAAATTAAAGAAAATGGTCAAAAAATACCTTGCATAAAAAATGAAACATACTTGGTGATTTTTCACTCGCCTTTACTCTTTGAGAGATAAAGACAAATTAAAAGTCAACGAATTCTCTTATAACTTTTACACTGCAGAGTTAGGCACATAAAGCTCTTTTTTTCTAACCAGAGAGCTGTAATGTCCAAAGACAGCTTTTTCCTCTAAATGACGCCTTAACATGTCCAGCATAACTGTGGCAATTAAGCTACGTTTATCCTGCTTTCCATAATTTCGCGCAAACTCGAGCACTTGACCCCACTCGCCATTTCCAGTTGATAAAGCAACCGCAAACACATTGTCCTTCAACTTCCCACAAGATAACCCAAACGTAGCTTTACCGTTTTCTCGCGTTGCAGCAGCCAACGCCAAAGATGCAGCCAGTGGATCTTGCTCAACCAAATTTTTATCCATTTCTGTGTTCATCACCCAGCTTTGTTTAAGCTGTTTTGCCATTGGCTCACTCTCGTGCAGCCAACTCGTTAGGAAACCACCGCTCGCCTGCTCTGCGAGTGACAATGTTGTACCGCCTTCAACTAAAAGAGCCGCTACATTGTCAATCATGGGCTCATCTACACTCACGACGTTATCTTTCAAGTGCCCATACACAATTTGAAGGAGCTTCAAACGCCTTTCCATATCTGCGGCAGGGCCAAATATCTTCACTTCAATGAAAGGCAAATAAGAGCGGTATCCCAGTTCATACTGATCGGGCAGTTTTATCAGGTCTAACTTATCCGATATGCCTGACTCAGAGAGCCCAATAGTATAGAGCCTGCTGCATTCGGACGGGAGGATATCGCGGTATGTCTCGCTTAGTGTCGGAATAATTTGCTCCTCTACCATGCGCTTAAACTCACTCGGTACACCCGGTGTAAAATATAACTTGGCTTTATTGAGCGTCATCGAAAAACCGCAAGCTGTCCCTATTGGATTATCGATGATAGTGGCCTTTTCAGGGAGCATCGCCTGTTTGAGATTACTGTCCGGCATAGTGAGCCCGCGACGAGTAAATTTTTCTTCCAGAACGGTTAACCACTCTTGGAACAAACTGAGTTTTTGTCCCGATGCTTTCGCGGCGGCCGATGCCGTTAGGTCATCGGTTGTCGGACCTAGCCCACCATTTACAATTACAACGTCGAAGGACTTGCTTAAACGCAAAATCTCGTCTTTTAATACGTCAAGCTGGTCGCCAACCGTAGAACGTGCCGAAAGCTGAAACCCACTTTGATACAGGATTTCACCTAGCCATGAAGCATTGGTATCCACGATATCTCCGTGAAGTACCTCTTCGCCTGTACTCAACATTGCCACTTTCAACATAAACTTAACCTTTGCTTTTTTCTTCTGATATCACAATTGTTCGATGCAAAATAGTAATTCATAGTCAACTACATTCAGCTCAACTATTCTAATTAGACCGCCTTACAAGCTGATATTTTTCAATTTTTTAACGATTAAAGGGATTGCATCTATCATTCGTAAAGAGAATAATGCTCAGCTCACTATTTTTGGTTTTTCTCAATGGAGATCTCTGTGCGACTGAAGTCACTGTCTACCGCATTGCTTGCATTTGCTACGTCAACCCAAGCTGCTGATTTTGATATCAACAACTACTCTTATGACTTATATAGCGGCGATGATCAACAAAGCTACAGTCTTAACATTGAAACAAATGTAAATCCATTCTATCTCTCTTTAAATGACAATATTGAGACGGAACCAAAACTCGAAGCGCCTCTTCCATTGTATCTTCAAGTACAGCCTGAAAGAGACTGGAATTACCTGAAAGAACAAACCTATACGATTTTGGGTCTCAGTGTTGCAACAGTGGGCTTAATGACACTCCTACCAGAGAGTATTACCAAGTGGGATGCTGAAGCCCGTGATATGAGTAAGCTTGGGAAAAAATGGTCTGATAATGTCAGCCAAGGTCCTGTATGGGACAGAGACGAGCACTTCCTCAACTACATAATGCACCCATACTTTGGTGGTGTTTACTACACGGCTTCTCGTCATGCAGGATTTAATGAATTTGAGTCTTATCTCTACTCAATGACGATGTCGACACTGTTCTGGGAATTTGGCGTAGAAGCGTTTGCTGAGATCCCCTCTTGGCAAGATATTTTCATCACACCTTTCTTTGGCGCTGTTGTCGGTGAACTGATGTTCGAAGGCGAACAAAAAATTGCCCACAATGGTGGTGAAGTATTAGGGTCTGAAACCCTAGGTGATGTCTCGCTGTTTTTCCTAAACCCAGTTGGTCACATTCATTACTGGGTGACAGACGCATGGGGTGGCGATGCGAAGTTTAACTTCCGAACTCAGCCTTGGACAGGTTACCAAACCGAAGTCGATATGGCAGTAAACCCGCAAGGTCCACTAGACAAACAGTTCTACGGAATGGAACTGACGTTAACCTTTTAACGTTGTTCTTTACCTTGTTCAAAGCGCCCTTCGTGGCGCTTTTTCAATTTTTAGAGCTTTATTCGATTTTTAGAGCTATATCCACTGCGCTTTTAATAAACTTGATTCTTATCATATTTCCCTACCGCTAATTTTCTATACTCACTAATACCCAAGCGACCTCAAGGTGCAGAGTTCAGCATCTTGAAGTTACTTGGGTATAGTTAATAGCCACCCTGCGATCAGGAGGATGTAATATGTACACGACTTTTATTGTAAATTTTGTCGGCACTGCAACCCCTACCACTATCAAGAAATTAGCGTCAACGACACACGATAATGGTGGAAAGTGGCTTCTTAGCAAAGTGAATTTCATTGAACACCAAGTTGCAGCCGTTATAAAAATTGAGTTGCCATCTGAGAATGAAGATACCGTCAAAGATGCTTTCTTAAATACCCCCGACCTCATCGTACAATTCAGCCAAGCGAGCGATCTGAGCTACGAAACCGATACCATCCACCAAATCAGATTGGACTCTAATGATAGAGCTGGCATCGTGAATGAAATCAGCCATGTGCTGGATGGACAGGGAGTCAGCATATTAGACATGGACTGCCAGCGCGTATTTATTGCTGGCGGAGGCGGTGTCAGTTCCAGCCTCTTCAGCTCGACCATGGCATTAAAAATAACTAAAGAATCCAACATCAACGATATCATTAACGAGTTGGAATCACTGAGCGAAGACACGCGTGTCGTGTTGGAGGATTAAAACAAGATGAGAGTATCACTTGATACTCTCATCATACCCATATTGAAATACTCTTTTCTGCTTACTTACGTTCGCTAAACTGCGTGAATTTCTTCTGGGGTTTGCGCATAAATATTGATCGGTTTGCCGAGTGGCGGAATGTGTTTCTGGTTTTTTGCCATTTTAATGATGGCTTTATCAAGACCTCTATACGACATACTGCGCCAATAATTAGGATCGCGACCAATCTCTTTATCGTATGTAGCGGTCGTCAGGTCTTCACTTCGAAAAGGCTCTAGAAAAGGTAGATCAGGCAAAGGTTGACTGATATCCATGTATTGCTGAATCACATTCCACAACCGCTTTTGATCATCTGAACGGGCAGAATCAATCAAATCCCCTATATTAATAGGTTGGCTGTAATCACTATAGCGATGACATAGAAACACGTTAAACTTGGCGCTACCACTCTGGTCGGTCACCTCTATCATTCGACAATCAAACTCTATAAATGGGTGACTGTAGACCACATAGTCACTGCTACCGTAAAGAGTGACCATCCCTGTCTTACGATTTAGGCTGTATGTTTTTGTCACCAAATTACGAACCAGATGCTTGGGAAGTTTTTCAAATATAAGCCAAGTAAAAAACCATCTAGCAATGAATACAGTGGCAAAAAAACCAAAAATATTAATAGTAGCAGTCTTCATCATATCAGAATCGATATAATTTGGATTGGAAAGTATAGGAATAATAAAATGATATAAAATAGCTATCGGAACCAAAAATACTGGCGAATTTTCAAGAAAACGAAATACTAAAAGGAAAAACTTTTTTGGCTCAATTTTAGATAATTCATTTTGATCTGCAGAATACATATTATCGCTTTTAGATTTTGCGAGATTTCGTTTTCTAATTAGATCAACAGGTGTATCATCTTGAGGAGACGTATGGTGAATCTTATCTCCAAACGTGTTAAGGGGCTTAAATCTTCTCTTAATTTTCTCAGGATCCTCTTGGCTTTGAGGTTCCCTACTATCAAATACTGACGTTTCTTTTTGGTGCATTTTATTTTCCCTAAACAATATGAATTTCTTCTGGGGTTTGCGCGTAAATATTGATCGGCTTGCCGAGTGGCGGAATGCGTTTCTGGTTTTCTGCCATTTGTACGACCACTTGATCAAACTCTTTGTCCGACATACTGCGCCAGTATTTGGGGTCACGCCCTATTTCTTTGTCGTAGGCGGCTGTTGTTGGGTCTTTGCTACGGAACGCTTCTAATAAAGGCAAGTCGGGCAATGGTTGGCTAACGTCCATATATTGCTGAATCACGTTCCACAAGCGTTTATGATCGTCTGGGTGGGTTGAACCAATCATTTCTCCAATGGTGACGTGCTGGCTGTAGTCGTTGTAACGGTGTACAAGGGCGATGCCAAAAGAAAGGTGACCGTATTGATTGGTTGAACTGAATAATTGGCAATCAAATTCAACAAAGGGGTGGCTGTATATTACATCCTCGTCATTATCATAAAGGGTCACCATGCCAGTTTGACGACTTAGCGTGTATTTCTTCCTGACCATGTTGTGAGCGAATTGATGAAATAATAATAATGTCACTCCCCAAGCGATACCAAATGGAATAAGACAATAAGTTATCCCCATACTGTTTAAGTGAACAAATACTTCAAATGCATCATCAAAAGGGTGAACAAAAAAAGAGCCTAGAGATATAAAGAGCCCCGTTGGAAAAAAAATATAACCATTCCTTTGGAAATCATATAAATATAGTAAAAAACTTGATATCTTGTTATAAAATCCGAAGTCAAAAGATTATTTTCATCCCAAAAACCCACATCATCAGTTTTTATTGATGAAGGCTTCAACTTTTCAATCAAATTTAAGGGTGCATCGTCCTGAGTTTGGGTGTAGTCAAACTTTTTCCCAGATGTATTTAACCGACCAAATCTATTTTTTCTTGTTTCTGGGCGGTCTTGGTGTTGAGGTTGAGTACTATCAAATACTGATGGGTCTTTGCTCATGTTATTTACCTACCGATGATGTTTGCAACCAGCCAATATCATCGTTATCAAAAAGTGGAATACCTCGAACCGGGGAGTCTATAGGTTGATCCATGGGCGGCAGTGGGAAACTGTGCTCATCTACCGTTAGTTGCGCGCGCACTGTAATAGCTCGTTGGTAACTGAATTCATGCATCTTGTATGTCTGTGGGATAAGCTGTTGTTTCGTTTGCGGTACAGGTTTGGTGAATGTGACGAAATAGAGCTTACCATCCAACACATTATGCTCGTATTGCACTGCCATATTGTCAGCGCTTAAAGAGAAAAACTTAGGAGAAGCATAGAGATTTCCTGAATCCACCTCTCTAATTTCTTGCAATGCCGATTCGCGAATATGGAGCGATTCGTTGATCAGATCCGTATTTAATATATGGTGAAGATTACTTCTTAAATAAATTACATGTGTGCTACCGCTGCTGTGTACTTGTAAAAGTGCTTCTTGCGGAATCTCGATATCTGAGTTTTCGATAAAACGTTCTAGTGTAGAAAGGTTGACACCAAAATTTAAAAGCAAATTCACTAAATGCCGGTAGCCAATGTCTGAATCTTGCAATTGCGTTAGGTTATCTGGCGGAGAGTCGGAGAAGGGGCCGTTTTTTAGCCACCGCTCCATTTCACTGTCTTTTAGCCAGATGTAAAGTAGCCCACCAACCACAGCAAAGCCTAATCCCCACCACCCCAGCATGGCTAATAGTGAGCCTTTCGCTCCTAAAGAAGCAAAACTGGATAGGGCGGAGCCAATCGCCACCAGCCCCATGGCAGCCCCCGCATCGTGATCATTTTCAGAAAATGAAATCAAAGCATCTCTTAGTGCTAAGCCAGATGTTACAAGACCCGCTATACACCCAGCGTAAGTAAGCCTTGATATTTCTTGAGCTACACCAAATTTTTTTACAAACAATTCCGGTGTTTTGTGTGTCTTATTCATCCATTGCAGCGCTTGGGCATTTTGCCCCATAAACAAATTCGCGGAATGCCCAAGCGTAATAGCAAAATCAAGTCCAGCACTAATCGAACTTGCAAAACTATACATGCTTGCATCTTTAGAAAATGTATTCTTAAAATGCTCTGTATTGGCATGCAAATTAAACACTTCAATAACTGTTATGGCGTAAGGTAGCCTAAGTTTGTAATAGGTGTTACTCAGTTTGTTGCCGGCTATACCTTCGCTTTCAAGATCTCTAAACGCTCGATTGTATTCAGGGTCTTGTGCCAATTTAGCTAAATCCGACCCTTCTGGTGCGATGTTCACCAACCACGTTTTCTTATTGGGCTGAAAATCCATGTTATGTTGGCTAGCGATATTTTTAACCGTGCGCTTCTTACTGGCCATGACAAGCTCTTGCGTGTCTTCGAACTGTTGGTACACCTCTTTATTCACATGATTCGATGAACGACTAGGCAAACGCTCACCATTGGTGGTTCCCCATTGGTTTTGAGGCATACCGTCCGCCCCCATTTCAGCCGAGCCGACGACCACGCCGGAAAGCTGGTGTTGCCCAGCTTCATAAAGATTGATATGCCCCATCACTGGTGGCGCTCCATGTTTCAACATGGCTAACGGCGATAGATACGCTTTAATCAGGAATGAAGTGGTTTGCGTGCCAACCATTGAAGCGGTTACGGCATTGAGTGATTCAAAATACCCCTGAAACAACCCATTAATGGCCCCTGTTACACGCCTAACCGTGCCATACTCACCTTGCTCGTTATCCATGCCCATCATTTCCCCTGTGAGGGCATCTTTGAGTTCTTCCGATTTAATGTTTTCGATATTCAAAAGCAGGTTTTCATCTGCCCACTGAGCAATCAGCGCTAAGGTGGTGAACCCAGAGCCGTCGTTATGGGGAACAATGCCTTCCACACAGGGTTTTAGGTGAACCATCCTTTCATCACCTTCCCCTTGGATTTCGACAATGTCATCTAACTCGGGGAACAGTACACGGTGGAGCTTGTGGCTATTGTCGTTTCTTAATATGCGCTCCACACGTTCGATATAGGGATTGTAAAGTCCATCATCATTGGGCATCCCAATGGTATCGATACTCTTATAGTTCTGAGAAAGCGCGCTTAACGCTCTACCAGCCAAAAAATGTACTAACGTTGGGTCTTGATCATCACCGGAATTCACATCCCTTGCGGCATGGTATAAGTCATCCTTTTCAAAAATTGGAGCTAATTTATCTTTGATCTGCATAAATGCAAAACGAGCAGCGAACCTTTCTACCTCTCGTAATGTATGCCTATACTTACTGTCATAGCTCGTATTGAGTGCACCCCGGTATTTGTGGTAGGGATTAGGTTCGTTTCCGAACTTCTTTTGCATTATAAAATTGTGTACGAGTTCAGCGCTGCGAAAATGCGGTTGGTGGGTCGCATTTTCACTGAGTTGCATCACTAGCAAAGAAGTGAAGTTGATTAGATAGGTGTGCTGACGTAACTCAAACAGCGGATCGGATAAAAGTATGCCTTTTAGTTTTCGACTCTTGGCATCCTGTAGCACATCTTGACATGACGGCATTGAAAAATCTGGGCGCTCTGTACCTTCTTCGCTCTCTACAAAACCTGCTTTGCGATTGATGTACATCATCGCTTGATATTTTAGATAGGACTCTAACCGCTCGACATAATCGGGATCGGTTTCCTTAAAAAATTGTTTGCCAGAAAACCATCGATCATTCAGCGATTGTTCTAAATTTTTCTCAATAAGTTCGTAGCGGTTTTTTAGCCATTCGCCGGATAAGTCATGCACCAATAAGCTTGGGTCTGGCAGTAAGTATTCCAAATCCGCTTGTCTTGCTCTCATTTCAGGCAGCGTATCCAGATCTTCTTCCAAGAATTCTGGCGGTTGTAGCCGTTGTTCTAACTCAGATTGATCATTTTCTAAATAGTTAAGGCGAGCCGCACTCCACTGCACTTCTGAAAACGCGATTCGGACGTCGGTTACGTTCCCCGACTCTCTTGACGGATACCAAATATCTTTAATGGGCTTTCCTGTGACTTCCCGGCGCTCTTTCAATCGGAAGGGTTTGTCCCGTCCTTCCCGGTATTGGTATAGGTGAACGTCGCGGTAAACCATTTCGCCATTATCATCGGTAGAAATTTCTATCTCGCGCCAAAACTTGCCGCGATAAGTCAGGTACACGTACCCTGAGCGAGACAACGCGATGCAGTCTTGTTGCTTTTTTTCTCTATCAAAGCTTGGGAGCGTAGTGAATGGTAAGAAAGCGCACACTTGAAAATCTTGTTCATCTGAGCGCTCTGGTGTGCTGGAAACATCGTTAAACAGAGGCAATTTAATGGGGTCGCCTTCGCTTTCAACCTTTAACCACACATTGGCGTTGTCTACTTCTGGTTTCCAATCCCACCCATACACTGTCGAGATTTCATTTTCACTATCCACCAATTTTCTACTTTCAATGGTGGTTTTTTGGTTCATATCCGTTAGGTCATAAAATTCAAAGTCTTGTTCGGATCCATGCGATAAGCCGATGGTTTCGACTAAGAATTTTTCCTTTTCGCTCTGTGCGTTAAATCCCTTAATTTCGAAAACATAACTCTGGTTGGTTTCTATAGAAAAAGAACCTTGCGCGCCCTTTTTGTGTTCATCAAAGGCGTGAAATGCTTCTACTTTATTTGGGTTTTCTTGCTTATCTTCGTTACTGAGGTTTTGTTCTTCTTTTTCTAGATTTACAAAATCCCCCGCGGTAGCGAAGATATAATTAACGGGGTTAGACTGCATGCCCAACTCCCCCGCCCACGCCTGTTTTACGTTGGAAGACGTGCCTTCTTCACGGGGCTTCCTCGACTGCGCTAACGGTACCCATTCGTCAAAGTCGAGCTCAACTTTGTACCGACCAGCCGTTAGCTTTCTTACTAAAACAGGAGATTCAGCAAGCATGAATGGTGTTTTCTCGCCGTTATCGGCGATTAGGTGACCCGATACCCAACTCAGAGGTTGATTGAATTCTTCACGAAACGTCAGCTCTATCCAATGTTTATTTTGCATACAAGGTGCGCAAAACTCAAACATGACTTTTTCTCCATGAGTTCAACTTGGGTAAATAACTTTCATCCAGCATCATTTTTTCTATCAGTAATTCCGAACTAACCTCTACAGGGATAAGGCGGGCAAAGACATACAATTCACTGTCGCTGGGTCGTAAGCCTTTAGAATTTGCAAATTTCAAAAGTTCTGTGATTTTTAACTTAGGATCTTCAAAACGTTGAACAAATTCTGGCATCCATTGCCAGCAGGCTTTTTCGATATTGGAGGCATGTGCTGTAAACGAATAGCAATGCTTTAGATGATGTTTGTGTATTCTCCACCAAGGCTCATCTTTGGGTTGCCAGCCTTCAGGGGGAAGGTGTGATTCTTTTAGCACTCGCCCTTCACTTGTTAACGAGATGGCGTGAATACAGCCGAGAAATTCCGTAATTTCGCCTTTATTGAAGCTAGGAAGCATACCGCCTAGCACGTTTGGATCGTAAAAACGAAAGAACACCCGTTCGCCTTCAAAACCCGCCATCAGCAAGGATCTAAGATGTTTAAGTAAATCATCAGAGGCAAATGGCGTGGCGACAAGAATTCCACCCGCCCAAACCTTAGAGTCGGTAATACTGTGAACACTTGTCACATCCCATAAAACTGGGGACATTGAAGTAAGTTTTGGAAAACAGTCATCCTCAAACAGAGCAAATGCTGGTACATCCATGTTGCTCCACTTCTCACTTTCTGGCGACTCATAGCCACTGAGCCAATAGATATTTAGATTTTCATTTTCTTTAAACCAGCCCATATACTATTGACCTGCTGGACACAGCTTCAGCATGGGTAAATACATTTCTTCTGCTTCAACTAAGCTTCTGATAGGAACAAACTCCGTCGCTTGATATTCCGTTCTTGCTTCTTCTTTCTCTCGTTCTTTGATTGCTACAACTTCGGAGCTTACAGTAATACCTGCGTCTCCAATAAATACATTGCCGCTACCGCCTACAATAACGCAGCCGTGAGCGGTTCCATCACCCATTCGAGCGGCGGGCTTTCCGTTAATAAAGACGCTTGATGAACCAGCAGAGATTGGATCTGGAGGACCAATACACGGAGCCATATCACCCTGACGGGCGGCGGGCATAGAATTGATCAGTACATTAGGTGAACCAGCGGCAACAGGGCACCCCACATGTGGGATTTTTCCCTTTTATCTGGACAAGTGTGAGCATCACCGACTCGGGCAGCAGGTTTAGACATGGAAACAACACTTCTTAAGCATACAAAGTGGTTGAATTAAAAAGCATTTGCTGTCATTAACAGAAATGTAGATTGCACAATATGCGAAAGATCTCACATTAAGAGTTTAATACCGATCCAGATAGATAATAGGAAGGAGGGATATCGGAAAGAATTAAAACAACGCGCGAACCAAAGCATAGTGAACGGTGATGGAAAGTACCCAAAAAATGAAGTTGATATAGCTATACAAAAACAGCCTAGATTTAATTACAACATTTTATCATCAATGTCTTTTTTGAATTGTCTGAATAGATACCAGAGAGTCCACACTGGTAAAACCTTTCAGACACTCGGCAGCATTTGCGTTAGCCAAATGAAGTGTTTTTACTGGGCTGACTTCATTGTAAATTCCCCAAAGGCAAGCGCTGCAAAACGCGTCGCCCGCCCCTACGCTAGAAACAATATCTTCAGGGCTGAGTTGTAGGCTTTCTACCCAAATAGAGTCACCAAATTTGGAAACCCACGCGGCGCCTTCTGGCATGTGGATGATGACGTTTTTATTTACGCCTTTGCCGAGTAGTGCCTTCCCTGCTTCCAAAATCTCTTCTGAATCTATTGTTCCATTTTTTCGTAGCTTTTTTTGTAAGCAATACCCTGCTTCAAGTTCGTTTATGATCAAGTGGTCGACGTATTTGAGGCAAGGAGTAACCTGCTTTTCAACGTTTTCAATTTCCGTCGAAACCATGTCTAAGCTGGTTTCTAAGCCCAGAATCTTCAACTGTTTTAGCGCTTTGGCGGCATAAGGTAAACCATTTCTGTCTAAGGTATCCATGGTTCTAAGCAGCAATAAATACCCAAAGTGTGCAATTTTTATGTTTCGCATACCAATGGCGGTATAGGGAATATCGGCTGGGGAAAACTCCGCCGATACTCCGTCCTGATAGAAAAAAGTTCGTTCGCCTGTGCTGGTATCCGTCATAACGTGAGTGTGCGCTGTAATGCCAGGAACCGACTTAATCCACGAATAATCGAACCCATATTGATGGCAGATATCCAAAGCAAACTGACCGTATTCGTCGTCGCCCACCACACCACACCCATAAACGGGTAAGGTTTCATCTAGAACGCTTAAACCAATCGCCACATTAAATGCGCAACCACCGGGTCCTTTCACTTGTCGCTCAATCAGCCCTAGACCAGACTTTTCAGGCCAAGGGGAGACAAAATGAACCAAGTCGACGATCCAATTCCCTATGCACAGAATGCCTTTTCTATCTGCCATGCTTACCTACTTAAGTTCATTCCAAAGAGGGTAAATCGCGGGTTCGTCTTCAACAATATCTGAAAAGCGACCAAGTGGCTGATCAAAATAATTGTCACCATTATCGTCGTTTGCCATCGATACTTCGCCAGTCAGTACCGGACCTTTGCCTTTTTCACCGTAAAAGCGATGCATTAACCCTGTAGGAATTCGAATGCTTTGCCCGGGCTCAAGGATGATTTTCTCGAACGGTTTCGCACTTACAACTTCCCCATCCACCGTTACTTCGATGTCTTTGTCTAAGTGCTCACCTTTACCATTCACTTTCACACATTCCACCACTAAATTACCCCCACCGCGGTTTATGATGTCTTCTACTTTTTTCTTGTGATAGTGAAGGGGGGTTTCCTGATCTTCTTTTACCATCATGATTTTTTCGGCATAAGGCACGCTGTTTTTATCCGACTGATCACCATTGCGAATGCAAAACAAAACCAACCCTCGTTGATCAAATCGATCTTCATTGAAATCTGTCACATCCCACCCTAGCTGGTATTTATGATTGTAAGCCGCTAGATCACCATTACCTTGCCATACTTCTTTATTCCAATTACCCCAACGCGGAAGTTTAAAATGAAATGCTTCCATCAATTCTTCAGCGTCGCGTATGGCTTGATTGACCTGAGATCGTTTCATTGTATTTTCTCCACAGATTTATTTTGATGAGACAGCAAGGCTGCCGTGAAAATTTGATGCTGGATCATGGCTTCTTGAGGTGTAACACATTGAAAGCCTGACACGCTGCCAGAAGCCAACTCGTCGATAAAAGATGCCCACATTTGTAATACAGCATCGGTAAAACCAAACTCCATGATCCCGCCTGAAATGGTCGGGTAAACGGGCAAATAACCCACTGGTACGGTTTGCCATATTTGTGTGTCGCCAGCCTGATAATCCATTCTTTCGTACTGGTTTGGGGTTGCTGTAGAAAATCGAAAACTGCGATGGATTCCATGCAGCTCAAAGTACCAAGAATTATTGTGACCTGGTGCTATTCGGTACGTCTTCAAACGTGTTGGAAACACCTGACCTTGCCAACTCGTCATACAATGTAAGTCGGCATTTTCAAAGGTATCGCAGTCTATCCACTCTCCTTGTGAATTCTTTCTTCTCTTCACCACATCGCTTAATTGGGCATAAACGCTGTCAAATGCCCAACCCAGCTTTAGTGGCACATGCAGAATGTGCATTCCCAAGTCACCCATACAACCGTATTCACCACAAAATTGCTTCTGCCGTTTCCAGTTAATTGGTTTATCCGGATTGATATCACTGGAGTGAAGGAATCCAATATCAGCATGTAGAAAGGTATTCTCGCCGCTGTTTTCCATATCCCGAATCATGGCTTGCATCGCTGGGTAAAATGGAAATTCTGAAGTACAACGCACAAACACCTCTGGGTGATCGTCAATGCACACTAAAATCTTTTCAGATGCCGATTTGTCGATGCCGAAAGGCTTCTCAGCAAGTAGGTGCTTCCCTGCTTTGATGATGTCTATATAGAGCTTTTCATGTAAGTGATGCGGCACCGCGCAATAAATCGCATCGATGGACTCATCGTCAAGCAGCTCTTGATAGTTTTCGGTATAAGTGCTGATGGATGGAAAATTATCTCGATACCAGCCATGTATTGACGTATTGGTATCACACAGCGCAACAATTTCAGGCTTGCCTGCAACATTCGTTAAATGACACCAACGCGAGGCTGCCGAGGCAAATTCTTTGCCCATCATCCCACCGCCAATAATCCCAAATCGGATAGTTTTCATGATGCGCCCCCAATCAGCAATTTTGCCTCTTGTGGCGTTACGCCTTCATGGACGATTTTCATTAGAGCGCGCGTAATTCCAGCAGGATCGTGGTGTTGAATCACATTGCGACCATACACAATCCCCTTTGCCCCCTGCTCCATAAGCTCGGATGTTCTTTTCAGAATTTCGTCATCACTCACCCGACCGCCCCCTCTAACCAAAACTGGCACCTGCTGCGCAGTTTCGATCACTTTGTGGTATAGGCTCACGTCGTCGCAAGGATCTGCTTTAATGATATCCGCCCCAAGCTCGCTCGCTTGACGAACCAACGGTACAATTTTGCTGATGTCACCATCAACCATATACCCACCGGCGCTGCTATTGGGTTGCATTACCAAAGGCTCGACCATTAAGGGCATATCGTAAATCTCACATTCTTTGCGCAGCACATTGATTCGTTTTAAGCACTGACGATACAAATCGGTTTCGTTCGGCAATTGCAACAGGTTCACCACCACGCAAGCCGCATCTAACCTAAGTGCTCTTTCCACTGGGTTTTCGATCATTTCAGAGAATATAGGCGGCACCAACTCCGTGCCATAGCAGTTCGCAATATCTGTTCTCAATACCAATGCTGGCTTCTTAGGCTTATTCATGCCTTGCAGTAAACGAGCACTGCCCGGCGGAAGTTGGATGGCATCCGGGTCGGCTTTCACAATGGCAGAGATGGCTTGCTCCATATTCTCGATACCTTGTAGAAACGCACCCTGATTAAACATTCCGTGATCTATCGCCACATCAAAACAGTGACCTGACTCTCCAAACAATCGGTTCATTCTTGCTGATAACATGATATTTTCCTTAGCCTGCAACCATTAAATGGACAAGTTCTTCGCTGTTGGTTTCTGAAGCCTCACGTACTCCAACCACTTGACCACGACGAAGGACCGTAATTCTGTCGGATACGGCGAACACATCATTCATGTTGTGAGAAATAAGAATGATCGCGACCCCTTGCTCTTTGAGCTTTAAGATCAGTTCCATCACCTTTCTTTGCTCTGGCACCCCGAGTGCAGCTGTCGGTTCATCCATAATCAGAACCTTTGCCTGCCAATACACTGCGCGACCAATGGCTATCGCTTGTCTCTGACCACCAGACAAACTTAATACCGGCTTTTTCAACGAAGCTTTAGGGATGATAATGTCGAGTGGCTTAATCACTTCTTCTGCCACTTTGGTCATGTACGTTCTGTCGAGAACAGGGAAAATACCAAGGCGTTTGGTTTTGGGTTCTCGACCGAGGAAAATATTACTGCCCACATCCAAATTATCAGCGAGCGCCAAGTCCTGATAAATGGTTTCGATACCTGAACTTCGTGCTTGCGACGGGTCTTCAAACGCAATTTGTTCCGCTTGGTACGTCATGGTTCCACTATCGGGGATATATACTCCAGACAGTGTTTTAATTAGGGTAGATTTTCCTGCTCCATTGTCCCCCACCAGCGCCATCACTTCGCCTGGCTTAACTTCAAACGACACATCTTTAAGGGCTTCAACACCGCCAAATGTTTTGCAAATCTTTGAAGCAGAAAGAATCGGTTTCATTTCAGAAGTACTAATCACCGGAGCCTCCTGTCAGCTTAGATTTAGATTGGTCAATGAACACAGAGACAATAATCACGACCCCGACGGCGACAAACTGCCAAAATGGCTCCACGTCTATGAATACCAGACCAAACTGGATCACCGCGATTATCAACGCCCCGATTAATGTACCAACCACTGTGCCAAAGCCACCAAATAGACTTGCACCGCCAATAACAACTGCTGCAATGGAATCCAAAAGCATCGGTTCACCCGCCTGTGCTGCACCAGCAGAAAACCTTGCCGTGTAAGTCGCCCCAGCCAACCCTGCACATAACGCCGCGAGGATATATACCCAAGTCAGCTGTCGTTTTACTTTGATTCCTGAGCGTATAGCCGCATGCCTGTTACCACCTATTGCGTAGGTGTATTGACCAAAGCGAGTTTGAGAAAGAATGTAATGCGCAACAATTAACACCGCGAGAGCAAGAAGAACGGGGTAAGGGATTCCAAGTAACTTGCCATTACCAAACGCGTACAAGTACGTATTGTTGACAGGCACTGTGGTGCCATCGGCAAAGATGAAACCCATTCCTCGCGCCACGCCATACATGCCAAGAGTTCCGATAAAAGGAGGAATAGCGAGCCGAGCGATCAAGGTTCCATTAATAACCCCAGGAATAAAGGAAGCAAATAGCGCAGCAGCAAACCCAACCACAATGGCAATAAAGGTATCCGCAGGCATTAAGTTCATCGTGGTGGCCATGATCACGGACGCAAAGCCCATGATGAAACCCAACGACAAATCGATTCCCGCCGCGATGATGACAAAAGTTTGACCAATCCCAAGTAAAAGTGGCGCGGCCGCAAACAACGCGATGCTTTGTAAGGTAAAGCTGTTACCCAGAAACGTCGTTTCAAACATAATTTGAGACCACACTTCGAAGAAGATCAGCAATAAGCTCAAAAATAACCAAGGCCACGCTTTACTCAACCATTCCAGCCAAGAAAATCCCGTATCTTGAGATGAGCTGTCCTCTGCCTTTGTGGTAGTTGGAACACTAGACATAAATAACACCTATTTTTGGAGTTTCTGGGGCAGAATCCGTCTGCCCCTTAGTTTCAAGCGAATGCTTAGGGTTGAAGACCCTTACTGAGTTCTATGGCTCATAACTCGATGAACCACTGCTCTGTGACACACCTATTTATGAGGCATCGCTTTGAGGTTTAATCTGAGTACACGTACTTCAGGATGTCTGGAGAATCGATGTTCGATTTATCCATCACCACAAACCCTGTACCGATCTGGTTAGGCACGGCTTGCCCAGTCAGAAGTGCGTGAGCCGTCATCACTCCGTAATACCCCATCGTGGCAGGTTGTTGAGCGACAGCGATATCGACCAAACCAGACTTGATGTCTTGCACAATTCTTGGCAGTGCATCAAATGCAACAACTTTGATTTTTCCAACTTTACCCAGTTTTTTAACGCCTTCCGCAGCGCCTAAAGCAGAGAAAGTATTTGCGCCAAACACACCCGCTAAATCAGGGTTGCGTGCATAAACAGCTTGAAGTTGAGATGCGGATTTATTGGAATCATCTTCGTTGTATTGAATTTTCAGAACTTCAACATCCGGCCAGCGTTTCATTTCATCCATGAAGCCTTCAGCACGTTGGTCTGTAGTAGAGATACCAGGCTTAACACTGGCAACGTACACTTTTCCCTTGTGTCCAATGGATTCAGCGAGAGCGCGCGCTGCAATTCGACCGCCTAAAACATTGTCGGATGCAATATAACTGTCTACGAAATCACCCGGTCCCGAACCATCTTGGTAGTTACCATCGTCAATGAAAGTATCGACAGTAATAACGCGAATGCCCGCATCTACAGCCTGTTTAAGTGGAGCGATAAGTTGTTGCTTATCAACGGGGGAGATCAGTATCGCATCAGGTTTTTTAGCAATGATCGCATTCAGTATTGGTACTTGAGCGGTGGTATTCCATTCTCTTGGAACTTGGAATGCCAAATCCGCGCCAATGGCATCGGCAGCATGTTGAGCACCGCGATGCATCGTGAAATAAAATGGGTCAACCACACCCGGGATAAGGGCGAGTTTCAACTTTTCGGCGGCATTGGTCATGTGGCTAAACATCGCAGACAAACCAATGATTGCCGTCATGGTGGCAACTTTTACGGTATGTTTCATCGTTTTCCTTCCTTGTTTCAGATGGGATGACATGGGCATTTCTAGCAATACAAGATTTCGCTAGAAGCAGGTAATTCATCCGATTTACCCTTGCCCGATTCTCAAACCGAATCGTTAAAGTTAACCTTATGTTATAATTTGACACGTGTATATAATCAAAAATGAGAAAGGTGATTTAGTGAACAGTTTAGAAATAAGCGGAAAGATGGAATCTTTAAAATACAGTTAGTTATGTAGATTTAATTTCCACACTGAAAATGATCATGTATGAAATTCAATCAAAAGATAGGCTCGAAAGATCCATTTTTTGAGTAAGGATTACGCCGAAAGTCTTTTCACTAATCTTGAATGGATCGTCACTTCACGAATAATTTCTGGCTCCAACACAGCATCGACAACGGCTCTTGCCATTTGATTGCAGCTTTGCTTCACCGTAGTCAATGGTGGGTTCAAGTATGGCGCCAATTCAATATCATCGTGACCCGCTAGTAGAACTTGTTTACCGATTTTCACTCCTGCATTATTCAGCGCACTTAAAGCGCCCACCGCAATGTTGTCGTTCATACAGATAATACCGCAAGGTTGCGCTTTCCAATTTGTTTCGTTTAACCATTGGTGTATCAGTTCGAAACCATATGAAGCATCTGGCCAGGTAATATCCGAATGTTCGTCGACAATAAATCGAGGTTCTAGCCCTACTCTTTTAAGGCAATCTTGATAGCTTTTTCGCCTAGCCGTAATCGACGGTTTTTCCAGAATTTTGGGTACATCCAAATAGTATGGGTGAATGTCTTTTTCTAGAAAATAGTCAGTGATGATCTCTAAGCTGTGACGATTGTCGTTTACCACATAACTGGCGTTTTCGAGTAAGCAGTTATCCAACCAAACGATATGGATATCGTGTCGAAGCGCTTCAAAAAACTGAACGGATGTTTCATCATTTGAGGTTGGAACAAGAATCAGCGATCTCGGCTTTAAACTCCGGAGTGATTGAATGATTTTGCGTTCGCGTTCTGGATCGCCATGAGTACTTTGTACAATGAGATTCAAGCCTTTTTCATTGGCAAAATCTTCGATGTATTTGAGCGTGCCGGAGTAAAAGCTGTCTGTCGTAGAAGGGACAACTGCGGCAATTAACGAACTCTGCCCTTTCACTAGGTTTACCGCGTGTTGATTCGGCACATATTGCAACGCTTCGCACGCTGCTTGAATACGCGCAATGGTGGCTTGTTTTAGTGACATATCACCATTGAAATACTTAGAAGCCGACGCCCGAGAAACACCCGCCAACTTGGCAACATCAGACATAGTAACGGTATTGGACGGCTTACTGGACATAGGTTTCCTTTCTGTGTGTGAACTCTCTAGGGTTTATTTCCCCTAACTCCTACGAATTTTTCAGTATTCTCTACACGAGTCAATAGATAAGATATGAAAAGGGCGAACACACCACGTATTCGCCCGTTATTGATTCTCTTTCGAATGTTACGAAACCGACCACTGAGACAGTGAGCGTTTGAAATCGGAGTAATCAAATTCATTCAGCTTTTGAATTTCCCCGTCGGAGCGCTCACAGTAAATGGATGGCATTTTAAGCCCATTGAACCAATTTAGCTTAACCATGGTGTAGCCTGCGCTGTCTAAGATGTGTAGCTTCTGTCCAATTTCTAACGGTGCATCAAAGTTCGCTACGCAGAATTGGTCGCCAGCCAAACAGGAGCATGAGCCAATCACGTATTGGTGCTCGCCACTTTCATTCGCTTCAAGGATCGATGCGGGTTCATCGTAGATAAGGGTATCCAATCGATGCGCTTCCGTTGCAGAATCGACGATGGCCGTTTTCATTTGGTTTTCAACCACATCGACGACAGTAACCACTAAATCGGTCGTTTTGGTGATGATGGCTTCGCCTGGCTCTAGGTACATCTGAACGCCGTGCCTCTCAGAGAATACTTTCAGCGCCAGCCCCAGTTTTTCTATGTCGTAACCCGGCCAAGTAAAAAATACACCGCCACCCATACTGACCCAATCCAGTTTGTTTAGGTAATCACCAAACTGCTCTGATATGGAGTCCAGTAAACCAATGAAAGCGTCTACGTCTTTGTTCTCACAGTTCATGTGGAACATTACACCGTCAATTGAATCGAATACTTCTGGGTTAATATGATTGGCCTGAACGCCTAAGCGAGAAAATTTTCGTGCCGGATTTGCTAAGTCTTGCCCCGCATAACTTACACCAGGGTTAAGGCGCAAACCAATCGAGGCTTTGCCTTCAACCATGTGGCAATAGGCAGCCAATTGATTTTGGGAGTTAAAAATCATCTTGTCGCAAATTTCAGCGACTTCGCGAACGTCTTCTTCGCTGTAGCCAACGCTGTATGCGTGAGTCTCGCCGCCAAAGGTTTCGTGTCCGAGTTTAACTTCGTATGGGCCTGAGCTTGTTGTCCCATCTAGGTAGGGTTTGATGATGTCAAACACACCCCAAGTGGAGAAACACTTGAGCGCCAACACCAACTTCACTCCCGAAATCTCTTTCAGTTGTTTTGCTTTCTCTAAATTTGCTATCAACTTATCTTCACTAATCATGAAGTAAGGCGTTTTAAGTTCGGTTTTTTGCATTGTTAGTACCTTGAGAGCCTTCGCTAGAAAGCACTGCCAAATCGTACAAAGCCGACGCAGGAGCATCGGCTTATATTAATTTTGTTTGGAATTCGCTGAGATTTGCTTTTGTAGCTAGGAGTCCGAGCGCAGTTTACGAATGCAAATGAACACGATAGACAACGCTACAGCAGCAAATAACAAGAATTACTTCAAAGTGTGGATAACCGGTAGCCCTTGACCAACTTCCAACTCTTGAACATGCCAATCCAGACCAATTGAAGGCATGGTTTCTAGGAACGGATCTGGGTCTAGCTGCTCCATGTTGAACACACCTTTGTCTGCCCACTCACCGCGGAAGAACTGAAGCGCTGCTGTAATGGCAGGAACACCCGTCGTGTAAGAAATGGCTTGATGCTCAACGTCTTCGTACGCCACTTCGTGATCGGCATTGTTGTAAATGAACACGCTGCGCTCTTTGCCGTCTTTCTTACCTTGAACCCACGTTCCGATACACGTTAAGCCAGTGTAGCCTGGTGCCAAAGAAGTTGGATCTGGCAACAGTGCTTTAAGAACATGCAAAGGCTGAACTACTGTTCCATCATGTAAAGTCAGCGGATCTGGGCTTAGCAAGCCGATATCACGCATACAGTTGAAGTAGTTTAGGTACTTGTCACCGAAACCCATCCAGAACTCGATACGCTTAGCAGGAATGAATTCTTTCATTGAGCGAACTTCATCGTGCGCCATTGAGTACACTTTGTGTGTCCCACAGTTCGGGAAATCAAACTCTAGCATACGAGAATGGCATGGTACTTGTTTCCACTCTTCGTTTTCCCAGTAGAAAGAATCGCCTTGAATTTCCAGCATGTTGGTTTCTGGGTCAAAGTTGGTTGCGAACTTCTTACCGTGGTCACCCGCGTTCACATCCATAACATCGATGGTGTCAATTTCATCGAACAAATGTTTCACAGCGTAAGCAGCAAATATCGATACCACACCCGGATCAAAACCTGCACCTAGAATACCCGTGATACCCGCTTCTTTAAACTTCTCGCGGTAGCCCCATTGCCAATCGTATGCCTGTGGAACTTGCTGCCCTTCAGAGCACAGATCGACGGCGACTGACGTGTCTAGGTACGATACTTTTGCTTGATAACACGCTTCCATGATGGTCATGTTTACCCATGGAGGACCAGCGTTAATGACGAGATCCGGTTGAACGTCTTTGATTAGCGCAACTAACGCTTCCACATCATCAGCGTCTACAGCGCGAGCTTCCAGCTTCTTAGATGGATCTTTCAGGTTATTTTTCTTCTGAATAGATTCGATGATTTTTTCACACTTACTGACCGTACGTGATGCAATTGTGATATCACCCAGTGCGTCGTTATTTTGCGCTGCTTTATGCGCGACTACCCAACCTACGCCGCCTGCACCAATTTGAAGAATTGCCATTATTCTTGTTCCCTTATTTCGCTAGTTCAACCGCTAACTGGTCGATATCATTTAATAGTTGTTCAAAATCTGACAAAGCCAGACATGGATTTAAAATGGTAAATTTAAGTGCAGACTGCCCATTAACCGATGTTTCACCTAAGACGGCAATACCACGAACCAGTGCTTCTATGCGCACTTTTTGGTTTAGTTTGCACAGGTCCGTTACTTGTGAATTGGTCACTCGGAACAAGACCGTTGATAACGCTGGCTCGGTCAGCAATTCAAAACCTTTGCGTTGATGCACGAGATCTGCCACCTGCAATGTTTGCTCAAGCAAGTGGTCATACATATCTCCCAATGCTTGCGGACCTACATTTTGCATTGTCATAAACACTTTCAGAGCGTCAAAACGTTTGGTGGTTGCGATGGACTTATCGACCAAATTCGGCAACTCATCGTGTTCACGATTTAGGTAATCTGCATGATGGAGCAAGTACTTAAAATTCGCTTTGTCTTTTACAAGCAGTGATCCGCAGCTGATTGTTTGGTAAAACAATTTATGAAAATCCACACTCAACGAATCGGCTTTTTCAATACCGGATAACCGCGCTTTATGGCTACTTAAAATCAGAGCGCCACCGTAAGCGCCATCAACGTGCATCCAAAGTTCATGTTTTTCAGCAACATTGGCGATGGTATTCATATCGTCGATCGCACCATGATCGGTAGTGCCCGCTGTGCCAACTATGGCAAAAGGAATCAAACCTTCGGCTTTTGCTTTAGTAACAGTGTCGTCCAGCTTCGACGCGTCCATGGTGCCATTTGGTAATGCATCTACCGTAAGAATGGCTTTCTCGCCCAAGCCCATCCAAGATGCCGATTTTTGCACTGTAAAGTGTGCTTTTTCTGAACAAACGATGCGTAACCTATCGGCATATTCTGGTAGACCAAGCTTTTGAATGGAATGACCGCTAAGTTTGTCGGCAATCCAATCGCGCGCCAGCATCAAGCCCATTTGGTTACTTTGTGTACCACCGCTGGTGAAGATGCCGTCCGCTTTTTCGCCTAGGTCGTATTTCTCACATAACCAATCCACCACTTTCTGTTCAACATAAGTAGCGGAAGACGCCTGATCCCATGAATCCATGGATTGGTTCAATGCTGCAATCATGGCTTCTGCCGCAACGGCTGGCATCAAAGGAGGAGTATGCAAATGCGCAATGCAATTGGGGTGCTGCGTAAAGATGGCGTTTTTAGCGACCAAGTCTGTTGCACTGCTAATGACATCGGTTAGGCTCCCATTGGAAGCATTCAGGTTGACGGCATTGATTTGAGATTCAAGCAGCTTAGGATCCATCCCTGAATAAGGCTTATCAACTTGTTCAAAAAGTTGCTTCATCGCTGAGGTTGTGTGGTTCATTACCGACGCAAATTCATTCGCGCCTGCTACACCTGTGTGAATGAAATGCTTTTTCCACGCGTCTGATTCTGGCATCGGTTCTTTAATGCCACCGCCAACGACAACGATCGCTTCTTCAAGCACTTTCAAAGCGAAGTCAATTTGCTCAAATGAAATGATTAAAGGAGGCAAGAATCGAATAACCGAACCGTCGCGACCACCTTTTTCAACCATTAAGCCACGTTCTAGTGCGGCTCTTTGAATAGCAAGCGTCAGTTCCCCGTCGGATTCTGGCTCACCAAATTTGTTTTTCTCACCGGTTGGTTTTTGAATTTCCAAACCCAGCATTAAGCCTCTACCGCGAACTTCAGCAATGCAGTTCACGCGCTTCTGGATTTTCTCGAAACCCAATCTTAAGTACTGACCGGCAATATTGGCGTGTTCAACAAGATTATCTCTCTCAATAATCTCTAACGCCTTCGCCCCTGAAACCATCGCAAGTTGGTTGCCGCGGAATGTACCTGTGTGCTCGCCCGCCTTCCAGGTGTCGATGTCTTTACTGAACACCAACAAAGACATAGGCAGACCGCCACCAATGGCTTTCGATAAACACAAAATATCAGGCGATATACCCGACTCTTCAAACGCAAAGCGGTAGCCCGATTTACCTACACCACACTGGATTTCATCGAATATTAATAAAATGCCATGCTCATCACAGAGGCGGCGAAGTTCACGCAACCAAAACGCAGGTGCGGGAATCACTCCCCCTTCACCTTGTACGGGTTCAACAATGATAGCGGCGGGTTTCATGATGCCTGCTTCGTCATCATTTAACAGCCTCTCCATATAACGGATACTGGCTTTCGCGCCTTCATCGCCACCCAAACCAAATGGGCAACGTAAATTATATGGAAACGGCATGAAATGTACGTCAGACATCAGCCCAGTACGGCGAGCCTTGGTGCCTAGGTTACCCATCATGCCCATTGTGCCGTTTGTCATACCGTGGTAAGCGCCGCGGAATGCAAACATGGTATTACGACCAGTCGTTTGTTTTGCCAGTTTGATTGCGGCTTCAACCGCATCGGCACCAGAAGGACCACAAAACTGAATCGCAGAGTTTTTAGCAAAGTCTTCGGGAAGAAACGCTTTTACGCGTTTAATGAAGGTGTCTTTGGCTTTGGTGGTGATATCTAGAGTTTGATATGGCAGACCAGAATCTAACTGCTCTTTTAATGCTTGGTTAATTTCTGGGTGGTTGTAGCCCATCGCCAGCGTACCTGCGCCAGCCAAGCAGTCTAGAAAAATCTGACCACGAGTGTCTTCTACTAAAGCGCCGTATGCTCTTTTTATTGCTATAGGTAGACGGCGTGGATAAGAACGTACTTCAGACTCATGTTGTTCTTGATCGAGTAAAACTTGATCGGGAGTGAGGTCATAAACCCCTTCGATACCCGGAACAAGAGATGAAAACGGGGATTCGGAGCGTGACGCGTCCATTTCAAAAGCTGTGCTCATCGCAAAAAACCTTTAAATAGTGCCATTTCAAGAAAACGATCTTTGAATAGCGATATTTATGCCTTCCTCGCGCTAACGAGAAAGCAAATAAAAGCGACCTGTGTTTGTTAAACAAACAAGGAAAGAAACTAGCAGAGAATGCTATTTAAGAAATGTGCAGACGGATCAAGGCTCGGTGATAATACCGCAATTCGGAAGTACGAAGCTGATTTTAAAAAATGAAGTCAAATTAGTCATGTTGGGCTTCCTATAATAATACCAGTCCTGTGGCATTCTTCTTCCCATCTACTAATCGAAGCACCGATTAGTACCTACCCTACACAATGTCACAATCAGCTTGAATGGTCATTGTGCGTATCCCCCAAAACGCTCTTCGAGATTAGCGCGGAGAATATCTTAGATTATTAGGGAGCGCAACGGTTTTTACATTTCACTATTAATAATTATATATATTGTTAATATCCCAGTTAAGTGGGACATCATAAAATTATTATATTTCAATCAATTATCTTATAACTAATTCCGTTATATGTAACCTTAAATAAGCGTCTTATGCATGATGTAACTGTCTACAAAACCCAACCTTTTGTGTTGATATGCATCGGGAATAATACCCAATATTTCAAACCCTAATTTCTGCCACAACTTAACGGCTATATCGTTAGAGGCAACAACAGAATTAAATTGCATTGCTCTAAATCCCATACTTATTGCTTGCTCTTGTGAATGAATACACATCGCCGTTGCCACTCCTTTTCCTCTGGCGAATGGAGTGACCATATAACCACAATTGCTTATATGCTCACTTGGACCGCCCGCGTTTTTCTTTATGTAATAGCTTCCTAAGATTTGATTACTTTCTTTAAAAACAAAGCACGCCTCAGGTAATTCAACCCATAAGGCATAAGCTTCATCAAATGACATATTTGGATCAAACGCATAGGTTTCTTGCGCTTGAATAATAGTTTGAAATGTATCCCAAAATTCAACAAAGTCTTGCCGAGACATCAATGAAATGTTCACTGTTAATATACCCTTGCGCACTCAATCTTATGAATGTACCGCAATTTATAGGTAAAGAGGTTAACGTTTGTTAACAGCCGCACCATGATATTTCCAGCCCGCTTTATTCCGACTTGAAATGTTGTTTGGCAACTTGGTTAAAGACATTAACCCACTTGTCGTCAAACTGGGTTCCTTTGTAGTTGTTGATTTCTACAATACAGCGAACTAATGGGCGTTTAAGTAGAGTGTGATGTGCTCGCTCGTGAGTACGAGCATCGAAAGTATCGACAATACTCAGTATTTTCGCGCCGTCAGAGATTTGATCTTGATTTAAGTGATTCGGGTAACCCGTTCCATCCATTTGCTCATGATGCTGGAAGATCATGACCGCAGCGTCGTGCCACCTGATAGACTCATTTAACAACAGATACCCCGAATAAGGGTGATGGTGCAATATTTCTCTCTCTGCCGCCGTTATGGTGCCTTTTTTATTCAGCATTTCTAGCGGCATAAACGACATACCAATATCATGTAGCATTACAGCAACGGCTAGTTGGGAAGCCTCTACGGGGCTACCTGCTGATTTGTTCATTTCTAAGCTTAAGAATAGCTGTCTTAAGGTTCGTCCATGCCAATACTTACTTCTGTCTTCCAGAGGTTGAACCAAGCTAGAGTAAAACCGAATGTCATCATCGGTTTCAACACCGTAATTAGACAACATAGCTAAAAGCTCATTTTGGTAGCTTTCACCATCAGACCCCGTACCTATTTCTTTTAGTATTGGAGCGTCGGTATGCTGCTCAGTTAATTTAGTTGTAGGGTCGAGCAAAAGTAACACATCGTTAATGAGCGCTACCTGTCTTTCTGGGGAAACATCGGCGACCAAACTTATGTCTTCGCAAATTTTATTGAGTATATCTTCTGCTAGAGGGCTTTCTTTCTCGTCTAACCTTGCCTCTACCATTTGCTTCGTTTTGTCTAAAGAAAGGAGAATAACGTCACACAGGATACTGTCGTATTTCAAATGCCCTTTTCGAATATAATCCAGCAAATCTTCAAGGCTTTGCATAAGTGGCGTGATGGACACTAAGCCAACATAGACTAAGTTTCCTTTTATGGTGTGCACTACCCGAAAAAGCCCATTTAGCAAATCCACATCGTCTGGTCGGTGTTCAAGATCAATTAAAATAACTTCACATTTTTCATGAGCTTCTCGAAAATCTTGAAAGAAGTCTCCGAGCGATTCGTATTGGATTTCTTCTTCAGATATTTCTTTTGGGAGTGCCATCTTTTCTACCTGCTATGTTCACGTCTAATAGCAGTATAGAACACTGATAGATTTATTAAGTTCCGAGTGGTTAGATTAGTTAGGTTTTATCTTTATTTTGCTCATGTGCTTGTCATAAAAATCACCCATAGCCACGTCAGCCCAAGTACCAATGACCAAATGACTACTCGAATTAGACCGCCATAACGGCTTTTCTTCCGTTTTGGTGCTGTCGGTTTATGTGCTTTCTCCTGAGCTTCCGAGTGCCCATGCTGCGCGGCTTTTTGAGCCCGCCTTTCGGCTGCTTGGTTAGCTATTTCAGTAAATCTATGTCTTTGATCGTTATTAAAATCCTGCTCGGGATTATAATGTTTACCAGTGTCACCTTGTTTGCGAGATACGGCCATGTTCACCTCCTCAAAAATCAAAGATAAACTGTTCCATAAATAACTTTAAGATACATTATACGAATTCGCCAACCGACCTAGACAAATATCTTACTTTTGATACAACCAAGTCAAACCCACAACTTTTGGGATTGATAAAACCCTTTCTAAGGTTTGGTTTTAGAGGAAAATAAAGGTAGGATTAAAAAGCATTCCAACATTTGCCAGTTCAAAGGGTTACAGAGATTTTATGACTAAAACCATCGCAGAAGAGCTTGTATATGACTTTACTGACGGTTTGACCTTGGTATTGAAAATCGCCTTTAAACCAAATCAGTCAGAGTTCATCAGTTCCACAAAAAAAATGTATACGTTTAAAGATGGTTCTAAGATATTGCTCGACAGAGATGACCCTAAATACCATGAAGTGATTGTTTAGCCTAATCAGCTCTCCATTTGAATTAAAGCGGTAATTTGATTAATTCGATAAAGGCTCAGATTCCTTTGAGCCTCCTATACTTTTACACCATCATTTATATCAACTAAAAATAGCAACAAGCTGATTTAGATGACACACTCTTGCGCAGCTTTTGCTTTTTCTACACCTTCCTCAATAAGAGTTAGCATATCTTGGTTTGCTATAGAGCCCATGACCTTTTCAATCAGCTTTTCGGCAGTTGACTCTGAAGACGCATCAACTAGACAGCTATACGCATTAGAAATGTGTTCTGTGGCTTGAGTAAGCGCTTCAGAATCGTTGAAATCCATATTCGTAATTTGTTCAATTGCTGATGTAAGTGCTTGAGCCGACTCGGCTGCGCTACCAAACTGCTCTAAATCTAAGTCAGCAAAATTCGAAAAATCCAGTTCTTCTTGGAAATTATCAACGGCGCTGTTTGCAGCTTCTTGTGCTTGATCGATGGCATTGGCTGCGTCTTCACACCCAACTAGGGCAAGTGTTACAACCAATACAGTAAGGGACTTTTTCATATTACCTCTTAAAAATCGGATACTTATTTCCTTACATAGTAAAGCGAACGACTCATTCTAGAAAACCGAAGTAACGTAACAAAGTGTTGATGTTCTGGCTTAAACTCAGGTTTTTTTAACAAACTTAGGCTTTTTTAACAAACTTAGCAGTAACCATCATTTCTCCAGCGCCATCTACTTTGCAGTCCAATTGATGATCTTTACCTTCGACGATTCTTCGAATGATCGCTTTAGTACCTATCTTAAGAACCAAAGAACTGCCTTTTACTTTTAAATCTTTCGCTAG
Organism: Vibrio penaeicida; assembly: GCF_030689305.1. Lineage (GTDB taxonomy): Bacteria > Pseudomonadota > Gammaproteobacteria > Enterobacterales > Vibrionaceae > Vibrio > Vibrio penaeicida_B. Next base: position 123,941 of record NZ_JAUYVM010000001.1, read on the forward strand.
GGTTATCTTGTCTCCCTCTTCGAGTTGAGTTCCATTTGCATCTTTAACAATGAAGGTATTTTCTTCATCAAATACTTCTGATGGATTCCATTCATGTGCACATTCAGGGCAAATTAGATGATTCTGGTCTTGGTATACAAATTCAGACTGGCAATTTTGACAAGGAGGAAAGGACATATTTCAACTCTTCTAAAACTTAATATCGCAGGTATGTTAATCACTCTTTATATCTATAGCGAGTGGTATCTAAAAATTGTTTTTAAGTCTCTCAAATCAAATTTTCCTAGCACTACATTAGTCATGTAATTCAGTGACCTATCATTTCTTTCCGTGTGCTCTTTGTCAGGAAAACGATATCCGGGCAAGCTGATGTCGAATTAATATGCTTTCATCATAACTGTATATAAAAACAGTAAGGTCTTCACTCATGAAATCAGCATTTATAATCTACATAAAGGAATTTATGCACCTTAGACGTTATGCCATAAGAACAATAGATGCGTATACAACGTGGATTTGTAGATATATTCATTTTCATAATATGGTCCACCCAGCGAAATTAGCAGATAAAGACGTAGAAGCATTTCTCACTCACCTAGCATGCGATCAAAAATTAGCCGCGAGTTCACAATCGATAGCGCTAAATTCGTTGGTGTTTTTGTACAAAGAAGTTCTTAAGTCCCCATTATCCATCGATATAAAGTTCAAGCGTTCTGCGATTAAAAGAAAACTGCCCGTTGTCCTCACAAGAGACGAAGTCAGAAGGCTTCTACTTCATATAGATCCGCCATATCAACTGCAAGCGCAACTTCTATATGGCTCTGGATTGAGGTTAATGGAGTGCATGCGACTAAGAGTACATGATATCGATTACCACTACGGAGCAGTCAGGATCTGGAACGGGAAAGGAGGAAAAAATAGAACGGTCACTTTAGCTAAGGAATTGGAACCGTTTTTAAGATCACAGGAACAAAATGTTCATCAGTTCTTTAACAGGGACATGGAAACACCAGGCTATGGCGGGGTGTGGCTTCCTGAAGCTCTACACAATAAATACCAAAATGCACCATTTGAATTGAACTGGCATTACTTGTTTCCGTCTGGAAAGCTATCAGTAGATCCCGAATCCGGTATGTTAAGAAGGCAGCATATGAGCGAATCGACCATTCAGAAAACAGTCAGAAAAGCCGCCAAAAGAGCCAATATAGATAAGAATGTCAGCTGCCACACTTTGCGGCATTCTTTTGCTACACATTTGTTAGAAAGTGGAGCTGATATAAGAACGGTTCAAGAGCAACTAGGGCATACAGATGTTAAAACAACACAAATCTATACACATGTGTTAGACAGAGGTGCAAATGGTGTCATTAGCCCTTTATCAAGGCTCTAAACATTGAAAGAAAAGAGTTTGCTTTAGACACAGATAGATGTGAATGGAGAATTCAAAATTAAACACCAGAAATGAAAAAAGGAGAGCAAATGCTCTCCTTTTATTAAACCTTACACTGCTACTTAAAGAGCAGCTTTCGCTTTTTCAACTAGAACTGCAAATGCAGATTTGTCGAATACCGCGATATCAGCAAGGATCTTACGATCGATCTCGATAGATGCTTTCTTAAGACCGTTAATGAAACGGCTGTAAGATAGACCATTCTGACGAGATGCCGCATTGATACGTGCAATCCAAAGTTGACGGAATTGACGTTTCTTGTTGCGACGGTCACGGTAAGCGTATTGACCAGCTTTAGTAACTGCTTGGAAAGCTACGCGGTATACGCGAGAGCGAGCACCGTAGTAACCTTTAGCTTGTTTTAGAACTTTCTTATGACGTGCACGAGCTTGTACACCACGTTTTACGCGAGGCATTATGCTTCTCCTAAACTAAACGATTGATAACTAAAAAGAATTAAGCGTATGGCATCATACGAACAACTGCAGCCACTTCACACTTAGGAAGGATTGCATTTGGACGAAGCTGACGCTTGTTCTTAGTAGTACGCTTGGTCAGGATGTGACGTTTTGTAGCGTGCTTGTACTTAATACCACCAGCAGTTTTCTTGAAACGCTTAGCAGCACCTTTGTTGGTTTTCATCTTAGGCATGATGAAGAACTCCGCATTGTTGAGTTATTAAACAATAGTAATTAGGGCGAATAAAAGCCTGCCGTTTATACCTTTTTTCAAAGGGAACACGACAGGATTTAATTACTTGTAAGCCGTTAATTACTTCTTCTTAGGGGCTAGAACCATGATCATCTGGCGACCTTCGATTCGAGTAGGGAAAGATTCCACAACAGCTAGTTCTACTGTGTCTTCTTTCAATCGATTCAAAACGTCAACACCGATTTCTTGGTGAGCCATTTCACGGCCACGGAAGCGAATTGTTACCTTCACTTTGTTGCCGTCTTCAAGGAAACGCGTCAGGTTGCGTAGTTTTACCTGATAGTCTCCGATATCAGTTCCAGGACGGAATTTTACTTCCTTAATCTGAATCTGTTTTTGCTTTTTCTTCTGCTCTTTCGCAGCTTTGCTCTTCTCGAAGAGGAACTTGCCATAGTCCATCACACGACAAACTGGTGGCTCGGCGTTAGGGCTGATCTCTACAAGATCCATACCAGCTTCAACAGCTGTTTCAAGCGCTTCATTAATAGAAACGATACCAACGGGTTCACCGTCGGCGCCTGTAAGACGAACTTCACGAACGCCGCGAATTTCACCGTTTAAACGGTGCTGGTTTTGTTTGGCCGGCTGTTGGCCACGTCTTCCGCCTTTAATAGTTTATTCCTCCAGATTGAGCTTACGGCTAGATACTTCGGCTTGGATGTACGAAATAAAATCATCCACTTTAAATTTACCGAGATCTTTACCTTTACGTGTTCGGACTGCAATTTCTCCGGCTTCCATTTCTTGGTCGCCACAGACTAACATGTAAGGAACACGCTTCAATGTATGTTCGCGGATTTTAAAGCCTATCTTCTCATTTCTCAAGTCCGCTTTAGCTCTAATTCCACTTTTTTGCAGTTTTTGTGCAACTTCTTGAACATAATCGGACTGTTTATCCGTGATATTCATGATAACCGCTTGCTCTGGTGCTAACCAAGTTGGGAAGAAACCAGCGTATTCTTCAATAAGAATACCAATGAAGCGCTCCAATGAACCAAGAATTGCTCGGTGAATCATTACTGGTACAAGACGTTCGTTATTTTCACCAACATAAGTAGCGCCTAAACGACTTGGCAGATTGAAATCTAGCTGAACTGTACCACATTGCCATGCTCGGTCGAGACAATCGTGCAATGTAAATTCAATTTTAGGTCCATAGAATGCGCCTTCGCCTTCCTGAATTTCATATGGAATCTCCATATTTTCAAGAGACTGCTTTAAGGCTTCCTCAGATTGATCCCAAATCTCATCACTTCCCACACGTTTTTCTGGGCGAGTAGACAGTTTCACAACGATGTTATCGAAACCAAATGTTTGATACGTGTCGTAAACCATCTTGATACAGCTAGTTACTTCATCTTGGATCTGACTTTCTGTACAGAAGATATGTGCATCATCCTGAGTAAAGCCACGTACACGCATGATACCGTGTAATGCGCCTGAAGGTTCATTACGGTGGCAAGAACCAAACTCAGCCATACGCAACGGTAAATCGCGGTACGATTTCAAACCTTGGTTGAAGATTTGAACATGGCCAGGGCAGTTCATCGGTTTTAGGGCGTATTCGCGGTTCTCTGAAGCCGTTGTAAACATCGCTTCTGCGTATTTATCCCAGTGACCAGAACGTTCCCAAAGCACTCGGTCCATGATAAGTGGACCTTTTACTTCTTGATAACCGTATTCTGTCAGTTTTTCACGAACAAACACTTCTAAATCGCGGAAAATAGACCAACCATTGTGGTGCCAGAACACCATACCCGGTGCTTCTTGCTGCATGTGGAACAAGTCCAAGTGCTTACCAATTTTACGGTGGTCGCGCTTCGCCGCTTCTTCTAAGCGAGTAAGGTGCGCTTTTAACGCTTTTTTGTCGTGGAACGCGGTGCCGTAGATACGTTGAAGCATCTTGTTATCGCTGTTACCACGCCAGTATGCGCCAGCGATATTCAGCAACGTAAAGTGCTGACAAAAGCCCATGTGTGGTACGTGAGGGCCGCGACACATATCAATGTATTCTTCGTGATGATACAAACCAGGACGGTCGTCACGCGCGACATTTTCGTCTAGGATTTCAACTTTATAAGGTTCGCCACGCGATTCAAACGCGTCGCGAGCTTCCTGCCAGCTTACTTTTTTCTTGATAACCTGATACTTGGTTTTCGCCAGCTCTTTCATGTGCTTTTCGATCTTTTCAAGATCGTCTTGCGTGAGTGATTCTTCTAGATCAATGTCGTAGTAGAAACCGTTGTCGATGGTTGGACCGATCGCCATTTTAGCTTGCGGATAAAGTTGCTTAAGAGCATGACCAAGAAGGTGAGCACATGAGTGACGAACGATTTCAAGACCGTCTTTTTCATCTTTTGCTGTGATGATTTCAAGGCTCGCATCGTCTTCGATAAGATCGCATGCGTCTACGCGGTTACCATCGACACGACCTGCAATGGTTGCTTTTGCAAGACCAGGACCGATTGATTGAGCAACGTCTAGAGTAGAAACAGGGTTGTCGAATTCGCGCTGACTGCCGTCAGGAAGAGTAATAATAGGCATGTTTATTCCTTTACAGTGGTGTTGCATACCAAGCAACACATGTTTAGTTCACTCGCTCAAATGATTGGAACATCTGTCGATGTGAAATGTAAGTATGTATGTTTGTCTATCAAACAAAAATCGCCATCCTGCAAAATACAAATACAGATGCACTTTGCCAAATGAACGCGCAATTCTAACGAATATTTCCAGAAGAAGAAAACGATATTTTCCTCACAGCTCAATAGCTAATTACTATTCTTCGGACGCAGAGATATTTGGTAGATAATCTCACTAATATCGTTTATCCCTAAGTCATTGACGTCATAGTAATATGTAATTCAGTAACACAAAAACGTTGCACAGCGCACACTTTATAGGCATTATTGCGCCGATTTTAACCAGAACCGTAAAAGAGTTACAAAAATGTTATCAAAACTACGCTTTGCCGCAGGTTTCCTGCTAATGATGGCAGTAATGTTTGGAATTACATTATCTAACGCCCTATTTTGGGCTGGCGCGCTGTAAGCCGCACTGCAAAATCAACGGAATTGAAAAAAGCCACCTCACAATTAGTCAGGTGGCTTTTGCATTTTATGACTCGTCTATTGCGCTGAACGTATTGGCTTTGGACAGAACTCCAAACCACCTTCTACTACCATCACACAATCCATTCCTGCATCATGGGCGGCTTGCTTACCAAGTGCTGTATCCTCAAACACAACACAATATTCAGGTGCCACGCCAATCTGTTTTGCAGCAAGTAAAAATGTATCTGGGCTGGGTTTATGATTTGTCACATCAGAAGCCGTTACAATAGCATCGAAGTACGGTGTAAGTGCTTTTTCATCGAGCATGCGAGACGCATTTTCCCTTACGCTCCCAGTCCCTACCGCCATTTTCTTACGCCCAGAATAACGCTTAACGATATCGCATGTATCATCAATAAGGTCACCAAAATCTGTCGTGGATTCAAAATGTTCCATTTTCGCCTTGACCACTTTTAGCGGGTCCAATTCAAGCCCGTATCGCTTGTTCACCTCTAGCGTAATTTTGGCACTTGGCATTCCACCCATGGAAGCAATCCAATCTCGGTCAAATGGAATGGCAAAATCTTTCGCTGCTCGCTCCCACGCGTCTAAGTGAGCTGGCATCGAATCAATCAACGTACCATCCATATCGAATATCAACCCATGATATCGCTCTAAATCTAACGTCATCAACTGCTCCCACTGTATTTCAGCCACTTAAAGTTAGCCTCTACTATATACCCAAATAACATCAACATCATTACTTGTCGTAACGATGAAAACCTTTGAGCTAAGTTGAAAATGTTCAAACAACAACCATACTCTAAACATAATGTCAGGATAAGTTAGATAATGATTAAAATATCTAGAATATGGTGGGCTTGCTTAACTGTATCGTTTGTATTTACGGCTTATTTTTTTCACCAGGCGAGCCAATGGTCTGGGGAGTCTATGCGCCTTCCTGAAAAGAAAACGTACAACACAGATTTTGTAAAACCTGTGCCTCCCTCAGCTCAGTTTAACCGTAGCAAAGTTGAACTCGGGTTCCAGTTATTCAACGACACAAACCTATCTTCAAATAATCTAATCAGTTGTGCTAGTTGCCATCATTTGGAATCTAATGGTGCCGAAAAAACGCGAGTATCTCATGGTGTACATGGCTTTGGGGACCGTAATTCCCCTACAGTTTTCAACGCGAACTTGAATACACGTTTTTTCTGGGACGGTCGTGCATCCAGCTTAGAGCATCAAATAGATGGTCCTATTCATAACCCCTTGGAGATGAATTCAAATTGGTCGTCTATCGTTGAACGTATCCAAACAGACCAAGAGTACCAATCACTATTTTCCTCGGCTTATAATGGCGAAATTTCAAAGAACACCATCAAAGATGCGCTTGCCATCTTTATGAAATCTCTTAACACACCTAACTCCCCCTTCGACCAATTTCTTGAAGGCAACGAAAGCGCCTTATCAACAGTAGAAAAAAGAGGCTGGCTTAATTTTCAAAAACTCGGGTGTATCGCGTGCCACCAAGGTCAAAATTTGGGTGGGAATCTTTTCCAACGATTTGGAAATATTCAAAACATCACACCAGACCAAAAAATATCAGATCTTGGTCGCTATAACTTAACAGGCAACAACGAAGACAAATATGTTTTCAGGGTTCCAGGGCTTCGCAATGTCGCCACTACTCCCCCCTACTTTCATGATGGTAGAGCCAGCACGTTAGAAGAAGCGATTTTAACTATGGCAAAGGTTCAGCTAGGAATGGAACTTGATGCGGTTACCACATTAGAACTGAGTGCATTTTTAAATAGCCTTACCGCACCAAAACCCCCAGTCCTATTGGAGTTGCTTAATGAAAATCAGTAGTAAGATTAAGGAACTAATATTGGTCAGCTTACTGACTCTGGTCATGGTGTTTCTGAGCTTCAATATTTATAAACATTACGTTCACACTCAACTCCAAAGCAACTATAACTCGTTACACCGGAACGTTATTGCACTTCAAGAGAGTTTATTTAGTTTCCAATTTCGCAGTTTCAATCGCTACGATGAATTATCTGAAATGTTGGTTCAGACAGAACTTTTTGCCGAAGAGTTGAACAGCTCTATACACAAGTATTTTAAGGAAACACCTTTTATTTTCCAGCCGTTTGATGCCAGCGCATTGGAAACCACGAAAGCGACAGAACTAAAAATTAAAGCATTTGTGCGGGAAAAAGAATCCCTTCTTAGCGCAAATGTTTCGTTAAACTATGCGGGCAAAACCATAAGCTTATTACAAGAAGAGTTATTTAACCGTTACTCTTCTGTGGCAGAGAAATTGGTTATATCAACGGCAACACAAGGTGGCTTTTCCGATAGCCTTTATCTCGAAGATTCCTCTCTAGCTCAGAACACAGCCTATCAATCGTTGATTAGCTACGTTCAACTGCAAGACAGAGTAAAACATCAAGTCGAAAGAAAACAGGTTGCTTTAACCAGTTTAGGTATATCCGAACACCTTAAAAAGGTCGATTCCTATTGGACCAAAGAAGTTAACAACTCCATTGGAAATATCGCATTCCTTATCTTTACCATGATCATCTTAGTCTGCTCTTACGCACTACATCGCCAAAGATTGAGTTTTATTGAATTACTTAAAATGAAACAGACCGTCATCGAAGCAGAAAAACAGCGTGCCAGCCACGCACTCGTTGCGGAGCATGCAAAAGACGCCATCATAGTGACAGACCCCGATGGGTTAGTAACGTGGGTGAACAAAGGATTTGAGAGGCTCTCGGGTTATAGTTTACAAGAAATGATTGGTAAATCGCCAGGCAGCGTATTACAAGGTGAAGATACCTGCCCTTATGCCGTTCAACGTATCTCCAATGCCATTAGAAGCCACAATAATATTGAGTCTACATTACTCAACTACCACAAGAATGGCACACCGTATTGGATAGATATGATCATTACACCAATTAAGGATAAAGATGGTCACCTAAATTGTTACATCGCAGTAGCCCGCGATACTACTAAGAAAATACAGCTCGAAAGAAAGCTGGAGCAATCCGCAGAACGTGCAAACGTTGCGAATAAAGCAAAGTCTACTTTTCTAGCGACCATGAGCCACGAATTAAGAACACCTCTCAATGGGATTTTAGGGATGGCTCAAATCATGCGGGGTGAAACCAGTAACAGCGAGCATAAAGAGCAATTAGAAGTTCTACTCGAATCTGGTGATCACCTCACCTCTCTGCTTGATGACATCCTCGATTTTTCAAAAATAGAACAAAATAGGTTAGAACTTGAATCCGTTCCTTTCCATTTTAATCAAATACTGACTCCTATCATCTCAACGTATCAATTACTCTGCGATGAAAAAGGCATAGAACTGGAAGTAGACAACCAGATTCCCGACCACTTAGTTTTTCTAGCTGATATCTCACGAATCCGACAGATAATATTTAACCTAATGAGTAACGCCGTAAAATTCACCGCAAGCGGCAATATTCAGCTTCGCTGCTTGTGTCAATCAGAAGCGTACAACACATATGGTTTAACTGTCGAAATTGAAGATTCAGGAATAGGGATCGCGCAAGACAGGTTGGTACACATTTTTGATCCATTCATTCAAGCAGAGTCCTCGACTACGAGAAACTTCGGAGGAACAGGGTTGGGGCTTGCTATTGTGAAACAATTGGTCGAGTTAATGGGCGGTACAATTAGTGTATCGAGCAACCAAGGTGTCGGGACACGTTTTACCTTTCATGTTAGCGCAGAACAAACACAAGATCGCCCTATTCAAAACGAACCAGAAATAAAACAGCTTAAGTCACTACCTATTGGGCTAGATATCCTTATTGTTGAAGACAACCCCGTAAACGCTATGGTCACCAAGAAATTCTGCCATTCGCTCGATCATAAAGTTTCCATTGCAAAGGATGGTTTAGAGGCGATTGAGCTACTTCAGGAAAGTGCATTCGACATAATCATTATGGATAACCACATGCCAAGGTTGGATGGTATTGAAGCAACCCAATACATTAGAAATGAGTTAAAACTAAACACCATTATTTTTGGTTGTACGGCTGACGTATTCCAAGAGGCACATGACCGCTTTATTGATGCAGGGGCAAACTATGTCCTCACTAAGCCTTTACAAAAAAACAGCTTCAACGATGCGCTAGCTTCACATAAATCAATGATCGAACAAAGAAGAGCACTCGAAGGCAAGGTTGTAGATCTGAAACCAATTACATTTTCCAATGAATCGCATTCGACGTCCGAATCTGAGGTCGATTTGAGTTTTTATATTAACGATGTGTGCGCGGGTGACAATGCTCAACTTGTCGAGATAGTGACAACACTTAAAGAATCCATGAGTGAGAGCATAGATGCGTTAGTTGAAGCCGCAGAAACGAAAGACATCGATTCCATAAAGATTCACACCCACACGATGAAAGGTATTGCCAGTAGTCTCAATGCCAACAAAATGTTCAATAAGTCCGAACAAATTTTTCAAATGGCGATCCAAGGGCATGTTCCCGACCTTTCTGCGCTACAAGAGTTGATTAACTTAATCAAAATCAACACCGACCAAACTTCAGTTCTATTAAAACGACATTTGGAAGAGCATTCAGGTCAAGATTCGACGTCTATTCCCAAGTGACCTCTAGAAACTTGAGTATATGTAACACTGAGATGCTATGAGAAAAACATGATACCCTTAGCTAAATCTAATTCCGTAAGATTTCTAAAACTTGAGGTTAACAGGTCTTAAGTTTTAGAGATCTCTTAGCAATAGCTTGAGAGTAAAAGTTTGATCAAAATATCAAATTCCGTAGCGATTTCATCATGGGAAATACACACAGAAGCCATCCGAGCCCAAGGCGCTGGTGGGCAAAATGTTAACAAAGTATCCAGTGCCATTCACTTAAGATTCGATATCAACAAATCTGCCCTTCCTGATTTCTATAAAGAGCGCCTTTTACGATTAAAAGACAGCCGTATCACTAAAGACGGCATTATCGTTATCAAAGCGCAGCAATTCCGAACTCAAGAGCAAAACAGAGAAGATGCCTATAACCGACTTGCCGAACTCGTTCGCTCTGCGACAGTCATCGAAAAGAAAAGGCGAGATACTAAACCTACTTTCTCTTCCAAAATGAAGCGCATGGATAAAAAAACACAGCGCGGTCAAACCAAAAAGTTACGAGGAAAGGTCTCACATTAAACCACCTCACTCGCTATGACATTCTAGGTGGGTTATACCCAAGTAACCAGAGTTCAGGTTAAGTACAAACCGCTTCAATTTTGTTGCCATCCAAGTCATGAACATAAGCGGCATAGTAGGCATCACCGTACTCAGGTCTTGGACCTGGCTCTCCTGCGCACAGTCCGCCATTTTCTATCGCAACCGCATGAAATGCCTTTACTGATTCTTCGGAAGGGGCATTAAATGCAATGTGCGTCCCCGTACCCGAAATAGAATGTTTTCCGCAAATACAACCCACCCAAAATTCAAAATTGGTGCCGTAGCTTATCGCTTCGCCTTCTATAGTATGAGAGCGGGATATCCCTAGCGTTGCCAGCACTTTGTCGTAAAAAGCAGCCGACTTTTCTACATTGCTCGCCCCCACAGAAACATGGTTAATTATCATTCACTTACCTAAATCAAAGAAAAACAAAACGGCTACTATTGCCCAACTTTGTTGAGAAAACAAGCAAATATGGGTAACTATTCAACGCATTTCAAATAGGGCGGGGGCGTTTTGTCGACCTTTTCAGTGAGGTATCGCTCACGCACATTTAGATACATTTAGCGTCAACAAGGCTAGACAATATTTTTTACCACCTTGCCGCTCGCCTTAAACAAGCGCTTACCCTGTTTAAGTATGCCTGCCGATCCTTTTGCCTCATTTCTTTGGCGGTTGAGCTGAACATTTTTGGCTTCATCGCATTTGTGCTGAATTTCCTCTTCCAGCTCTAATAATCCATACATGGGTTTGTTTTCCGGGATAGCTAGAGGAAGTACTTGATCGAATGGCAACAGGTTTTGATTAAATGCCATTGCCGCTTGAATGGTCATTGATTTTGGATTATCTGTGTCATTGAGATCATAGGGTGGATACCATTCTGATGTGGGCTTGAGTTTATCTACCTGATTCACGACACCAATTAGTTTTGGTCTTTTGAGAGAAATGTTTTTGGGGTGCTTATAGAACGCTTCAAATTCTTTTGCTAATGCCAAATCTAATTGGCGAGAAGATTGATTCGCCTTAAGTACCCAAAGAACAAGATCTGACTGAGTCATTTGTTTCAGCATATTTTGAGTGCTTTTCTTGTCCCCATCCAAACCTGGCATGTCCACTAGTTTTAGTGTTTTATCGCCCTCGATGTTGCACTGATACACTGTGATATCGTCTGTTGCAGGCAGCATGTCGACTTCTGCATTCATTTCATTTGTTAGCGCGTTTACTAAAGAAGATTTGCCCGCGCTGAGCTGCCCTACCAAGGTAACTCGAACCGGTTCGATCGGTGGTGCTTTATGTTTTTCATCTTCTTTACTGATTTTGCTTGTCGATATTTGATCGTCTTCTATCGTGTAGCGACCGCTGTATAGGTCAATACACACTTTTGCCACTTCCTGAAGTAACGCTCGTTTGGCGTTTCTCTGAAGGTTATCGGATATCTGGTCTGTTATCGAACCCAGCATTTTGCTCCTCACTTCATTGGCAACCGCAGCAGCGGGGTTGGCTGCTCGGAGTATTCTCCAGGCTAGCATGCCACGTTTACCCACTTTTAGCGCTGTTTCACCATACTTATCACCGGTCTCGTAAAGCCATTTGATCTGAGATACTTTCACCATATCGACGGCAGGAACATGATCATTGAGTACCCGCCGATAGCGCCTGCTGATTTCTTCCATTAGCTGTAGCCCTTCGGGTACAGTGAAGTCCAGTTCTTTTTTTCCAAACGACTGAGCGACCAGTTCTGCGATATTAAAGCCGTGTGCTTTTAACACACCCCAGTCATCGTTTTGATCAAGCAATCTCTCGATAGCCTGATTGCTGCTAGACCATATTTCTTGTTCAGAATCAGACCAATCATTCGACGGTTCAACAAAATCGTCTTGATCTTCTTGTGGGTTGTTTTCTTTGGCTTTTTTCCAAATAAAGCGAGGAATAAAAATCATCAATGCCGAGACTAACAAGGCGATAGCGAACGGCACTACATATCCGTGCTCAATAACAGCATAAAGACCGAAACCACTCAATACGAGAGCAGGGAAAATTATGCCTATCAAAGAGACCGCAATCAGCCCACCAGTATACCGATTTAAGCTCTTTAACCCTTTCTTAACTCTCGTCATCACTTGCGACCTTCTTGCCTTTTTTGAATGCGTCTTTGTACAATTTTTGCATGGTTTCGCTACTGACCGTTTCACCTTTGCTTTTATGATAAAGGTAATAGCATGCTGCTCGACCAAGACCATAAGTGGTTGCAAAGCTAATGGCTGCAGCAGCGACAGCCCCCACGGTTTGCCCGAAACCAGGGATCAACTTAACCAACTGCCTTGCGCCAAGTTTCACACCATATTGCACGCCAAAACTGGTGCCCAATGTGCCAATCAATTCACTAAACGTTCTTTTGTTCCATTCCACGCCATATTGATTTGCCAAACTATGCAGCATCTTTGCCTGAATAGCAGGAACAGATACCAACCCAACGGCTGGAACTAAGTCTGAAGCGCTTGCACTGCCAGAATACCAAAGCACTTCATTTTCTAACTTATCGAAATTCTCTTCTTCAAAAGAGGAGAACTCTTTGTCTCTCACCATTAACCCTACAATAGGTAACATTTCAGACAATGCATTTATCATTTCATCAAGATGGAAGTAATGCTCAGAGTCACATTCAAAGTCCACATCTATGGAAGGCAGCTTTTTACCCCATGCTTTTTCAAACTGAGCCTGATTATAAGACATCATTCGCCCCCTATCTTCTTTATCAACTTGATTTACAGCGGTATGAATAACGAGAACGTGCTTGATATCAGACTGTTTACGAATCTGCTTTAGTGCTTCCAATACTGAGCTTTGTTCAGGCTCATCAACTTTCGCCACAACCAACAAAGCATGGCCTTTCTCAGCGCACACACGGATATCGTCTGTCGGATCGTATTCTGCCTCACCAAGCCCGCGAGTATCCAAAAATCGCAGTACGGGTTTATCTTGAGGAAAGTCATAGGAAGACGAAGTCATAGTACATGGTGCAAAGCCGTTACCGACTTCTACAGAGGTCAACCCTGTTAATGCTTGGATCAATGAGGATTTTCCTGCACCGGTTTTTCCAAGTAGCCACAATGTAGGCAAGTGGGACTCTTGATAGTCAAAAGCAGAGGAAAGATCGGGGTTTTTCCCCGGATTAATAAAGTCTTTGATAGCATCAAACATGGTAAACCCAGACCAAAAGTAACAATTCCGAATAGCTTACCATAGAATATTTAAATTAACAGAACAGCATTCCATTAATTTAAATGGCAACCTAAACCCATTCTAGATTGCCACAAGGAAGGCGATTACCGCTCAGCTGAATACGGGTCTTCTGCCGATAGATACGCCTGTAGATCATGTTTATTTGGGTGAGCATTAATCCAACTGCGAATGTCTTTGAGTTTCTCGTAAGTTTCTTCGCCGAATTTATCATTGTAGAGCGAAACAAAGTTCTCAGTTGAGTTGTTGGTACGTATGTTCTTCTGCCATTGAGTGGTAACAACTGCATTCAAAGAGTTCGCCAATCCACCTTCGCGAATAATGCTCCACTCTCCTTTATCCAACCAAATACCGCCGACTGCCACGCTGTAATCTAAACGATGTGAAATATTGCTGGAGATACGAAGCTTACGCATGATCGTACCCGTTTGTGGGCATAGAAGCGCAGTTTCTGTGTCACTTATTTCGCATGTTACGGAATTTGAAATCGGGTACGCTGGGTTATCTTCCTTCCAAGCAACATAATCTTCAACCAGTATCCAATTTCCCTCACATTCATTGCAGATGTGAGCAGGAAACATACCATCGATAAATTTGGGTTCTAAAACGCCTGTAATACAACTTGTGCAGTTCATTTTTTGTATCCTTAGCCATACAGTGACAAGTGCTATTTTCAGTCTGTTGACTGGCACTTACATCTCTAACCTAACGTCAGGTTTTTCATATAATTCAAGGATTTTACACAAGCAAGACAATTAAATGCATATCGATTTAATGACGTGAACCGCATAAATTACAAAAAGCCCAAATAAGGGCTATTTAATAAAATAATGGAAGTGGTTTTTAACTCGGAAAAGCAAACTGAGCACTTTCGCGTAAATCTGCTGAAAGCCATCTTTGAGTAATGGTTTTTCTCTTGGTGTAAAAACGAATACCATCAGGACCATACGCCGACAAGTCACCAAATAGTGAGCGCTTCCATCCACCAAAACTGTGGTAAGAAACGGGAACTGGCAAGGGAACATTAATTCCCACCATTCCAACTTCAATTCGATCGGAGAAATACCGAGCGGCTTCGCCATCGCGGGTGAAAATACAGGTGCCATTACCATACTCATGATCATTGATAAGTGACATAGCGTCTTCCATCGACTCCACTCGCATCACTTGAAGGACTGGTCCAAAAATTTCCTCTTGGTAACTGGTCATCTCTGCCGTGACATTATCGATGAGTGTACCGCCAATAAAGTAGCCAGATTCATACCCAGCCACTTCGATGTTTCGACCATCGACCACTATATCTGCGCCTTGCTCTTGTGCGCTATCAATATAGCCAGACACTTTTTGTTGATGCTGATACGTGATTAACGGGCCAAAATCACTTTCGCTTTGCTCGCAGCTTCCCACTTGCAGCTTACTCATTTCTTGCTGAAGTTTTTCAACCAATTGGTCTGCCATCGCATCACCGACCGCGACAACAACAGATAACGCCATGCATCGTTCACCAGATGATCCAAATGCTGCGCCGAGCAGCTGATTTACCGTACTATCAATATCGGCATCAGGCATCACTATGGCGTGATTTTTCGCACCGCCCAATGCTTGGCAACGCTTACCATTTTCCGACGCTTTCTTATAAATCGTCTCCGCGATGGTTGTTGAACCAACGAAACTGACGGCTTTGATTCGTTCATCTGAAAGCAGTACATCCACGGCTTCTTTGTCGCCATTGACTATATTGAACACACCATTTGGCAACCCTGCTTGTGACAGTAATTCACCTAACAACAAAGTGGAACTCGGCACACGTTCAGATGGCTTCAAAACGAAGGTATTCCCACATGCAATCGCCAGAGGGAACATCCACATCGGCACCATAACAGGGAAATTGAACGGTGTGATTCCCGCAACCACGCCCAGCGGCTGAAATTCACTCCAGGAATCGATGCCCGTTCCTACGTTTTTACTGTGTTCGCCTTTCAATGCATCTGCAATGCCGCATGCAAATTCAATATTTTCCAACCCGCGCTGAAGTTCTCCCATCGCATCACTGAAGGTTTTACCATGCTCCTCTCCAATTAGATGAGCCAATCGCTCCAGATTTTCTTCCACCAGCTGCTTAAAGTGGAACATGACTCTTGCTCTTTTGGTTGCTGGGGTGTCTCGCCAGCTTTGGAACGCCGCTTGTGCCGCGAGAATCGCATCTTCGACCGTGCCTCGTTCTGCCAACTGCACATTTCGTCGTATTTCTCCGTGGGCAGGGTTGTATACCCCCTGCTCTCGCCCCTGTGGTTGTACATATCTTCCATTTATCCAATGCCCTATCGTTTCCATGTTTTAATCCTTTGTTTCTTCTATCGCTTCGCCCAACGCATTAATTAATGTGTCGAGTTCTTTTTCAGTTGTTTGAAATGGCACACCTAGCTGAATTGTGTCGCCGCCATAACGTACGTAAAAACCCTTTTGCCAACAGGACATGGCTATCTGGTATGGTCGTAGCAGTGGCTGTCCTTCTTTGGCTAAGAACGTGAGACCGGCTGCCAAGCCAAAATTTCGAATATCGAGTACGGAGTCATGAGACTGAAGGCTATGGACTTTCTTCTCGAAGAGTGGCGATAGATCACGCACTTGAGATATCACACCCTCTTGTTCAATCACGTCTAATGCTGCCAAAGCGGCGGCACACGCAATTGGGTGCGCTGAATAGGTGTAGCCATGAGGTAATTCCAGCAAATACTCCGACCCACCCGTTTCCATAAATGTGTCGTAAATAGGCTGCGATGCCACCACCGCCCCCATTGGAATAGCACCATTGGTGAGCTGCTTGGCAATCGTCATTAAATCGGGTTTCACTCCGAAGAGTTCCGCCGCACTGTTTGCTCCCATTCGCCCGAAACCGGTAATTACTTCATCAAAAATCAGTAAGATGTCGTGCTTGGTGCATAAATCTCTTAAGCGGGACAAATACCCTTTCGGGGGTGGTAGCACGCCAGCACTCCCAGCAATTGGCTCTACTATCACAGCGGCAATGTTATCTGCGCCATGCAACAGTACTTTTTCTTCAAGTTCATTCGCCAATGAAGCCCCAGTTTCTGGAAGCCCTTTGGAAAAGCGGTTCTCTTCCAACAAGGTGTGAGAAAGGTGATCACTCGCCAGCCCTTCACCATAGAGGCTTCGGTTAGCGCCAATACCACCAACACTGATTCCACCATAATTCACGCCGTGGTAACCCTTGGCACGTCCAATCAACTTTGTCTTACCGGCTTTACCGCGCTTCTTCCAATACGCTCTCGCTATCTTCAGCGCAGTATCAACCGATTCTGACCCAGATCCTGTAAAGAAAACTCGGTTTAAATCTTGTGGCATCAGCGAGGCGATACGTTCTGCCAGCTCAAAGGCTTTTGGATGACCAAATTGAAAGGCAGGGGAATAATCGAGCATGGCTGCCTGCTTAGATATCGCTTCTGTTATGCTCGGATGACAATGCCCCAATCCGCAGGTCCACAAGCCCGATAAACCGTCAAAGATCTCGCGTCCTTTATCATCGGTATAGTATCGACCGTTTGCAGACTGGATGATTCTGGGCGCACGTTTGAAATCTCGGTTCCCTGTAAAAGCCATCCAGTGCGCATCCAGCTGTTTCTTGGTTAACGTACTGCTGTTTGAGGTTAAGGAGCTGTGTTGAGAAGATTGAACTTCCATATTCTGATCGCCTTATTGGTTACACACTTCCTCCAATGTAATATTCAAGTTAAGCAACTTAAATACAGAGTTAGTTACGCTAAGTTAACCGTTTAATTACGCAAGTAATCTCCTTAGTCCCATAAAAAAACACCCTAATACCTTTTGAATAGGACGTTAGGGTGCCTTGATTTTCATTCAACCAGATTTGTTTATTAGTCTGAGTTGAAAAAGGGGGGTATCCGACGTTGTTTACATCTCTTAGCTGACCGTTTCTGCTTTAAAAGCCCACGACTTGCGTAATAGTGGCAGCACGGCAATTGCACTTATTACAAGAGCGCCAATTGCTATGCTATTGACAACTGACAACCCAAAGTTTGGTAGTAATACCCCAACAACTAAAGGACCGGCTGTTAGCCCCGCACCTAATGCAGGGATGCTAAGTGCCACCGCTCGACCTGATGAATCTGAATCTGCCACGACCGCAAACAAATATGGCGCGCAGTAATTCCAAAGAAAGTTAAATATTGAAGCGAGGTACAAAAACGGCATGGTCTCAAAATTGCCTTGTAAAAGTATGACAACAACAACTTGAATGCCGATAGTCAGCAGAATGGGAAATAGTCGACCTAGTTTTTCAGCTTGAACTACGGCGCACGCAGCGCCCGCAAGACCGGCTAAGCCTATCGTCCCAAGTAACGCCCCAATCTCACTGTTTGCAATTCCCCCTTCTTCGGCAATGATCTCTAAAAACGCCCACACCGTATTCTCGCCAGCGTAAAAAAAGAACATTGTACAAACAGAAAGCAGAATGACGATACTACGCGTCGACGACGTATCAGAAGATGATGTGACGGGCGAGATCGAAATAGAGAGCTTTCTAGTCCATATAGGTGCCGCAGCCAGCACCAATACACACAATCCTGCGAGCACATAAAATATGACATTAACGCTGCCAACAGAGGCAATGACATTAGGGAAAAAGTATATGCCTAGCGCACTGAAAGAGAGTTGAGCAAACAACAAATACGCAAACGCTCGATCGCTATTTTGTGCTTTGCTTAGCGCAATGTTAATGATGGCCGCCAAACTTCCGCTACCTAATCCACACATCACGCGCACCCACATCAACACCTCATAACTACTTTCATGACTGCTAGAAATATAGGCACTGGCAATGTTCCCAGAAATCATCATCCACAACGCTACGAATACGATTCTGGTCCATTGGGTGTTTTTCAAACACAGTGTTGCTATTAGCCCACCAACAGCAAAGCCCCCTAGCTCTGCCGACAGCAAGAAGCCAGCTTGATCAACCGCCATTCCCGTTTCAACCAACCCACCAACGAAGACAGGGGCGACGAGAAACACGAAAGCCGGTAATACTCCCGCACACGCAAGCATCATGATGGACAGTAAATTGGGATGTTGTATCGAATTATTCATTGCACTTCTCTCTTCAGTCCTTTGACAGATAAATGTGTATTGGTTTTAGGGTCTGTTGACCCTAGTGTCTATCAACTAAACGGTTATGCTTCTTTAGCAGCGAACGTAATTTTTGATGGTCAATTTCATCAAACACCAATCCTTTGGGTTTCACGCTTAACGTCGTTTTTGCTGCCACCATGGCATTCAAAATCGCTTCTTCCACGGCTTGAACCGTCGCCATGTAGAACTCGTCTAAGTAATGTTCATTCACATGCTCTAAAGGCAGAACTGCGTCCAAAACCGTGCCACAACTGAACGACATGCCATTGTCGTTTGCAGTCGAGAATGCAAGAAAGATATCGCCAGAATAGTGACCACCAGAAGTCCCTGTTCTGCCTAACCCTATCGCAGCACGCTTTGCTAAGCTTTGAAGTTGTAATGGCAGTAACGGGGCATCCGTTGCTATAGTTACAACAATGGACCCTGTGTCTCTTGCGTCGCTATCCATCGCTTGAAGTATTGGACAATTTTCGTTTAAGTATTGACCTACAGGTACACCAGCCACATTAAACTCATGCCTTAAACCAAAATTGGACTGAACGAAAACACCTACTACAAATTCATGTCCGGGGATGCGAACCAAGCGAGATGAGGTTCCCGATCCGCCCTTAAATTCGTAAGTTTGCATGCCCGTTCCACCACCCACATTGCCTTCTTCTATTGAACCAGACTGTGCTCGGTTGATCGCTTCAAGTACATCCGATTCAGTGACAAACTGAGCCGTAATGTCATTCATAAAACCATCGTAAGTTTCTGCCACAACGGGCATTGCCCAAGCGTGACCATCTTTGAAGTGCGTATCGTAGGTGTCCATCATCCACCGGGTCGCACCATGGTGCACCATACCAACAGAGTGCGTATTCGTAATACAGACAGGGCCGAGAAAATACCCTGCCTCATTGATCCAGTGGGTACCCGTCATTTCTCCATTCCCATTCAGATCATACTGTCCAGCCCAGACAGGGCTTGGGGATTTTCTTTTCCCTCTAGGAAGAATGGCGGTCACCCCCGTACACATTTTTTTCAACGGATCAATCAAGGTGGTGTATCCAACTTCCACCCCTTTTACATCCGTGATGGCATTAAAGGTGGCGGTTTCACCTTCTAATGGTATACCCAAGTCACGAGCGCGAGGGGTAAAAGAGTGATGGGATGTTTTGGAATTGGAACGAGTGACTGCCATGAAACCTTCTCTTAATTTGAATATCCAAGAACAATTGTGAAATTCACAACTTGTTAACAACTCAAATTAAGATAAAGGGGTAAGGAGCCGCTGTATTGACTTGAAGTGACAACTTAGTGGCACGTAAGCAATGTACGGCGATTCACCTAGTAAACACTCTATGCAACAGGTAAAAACTCTATGCAACAGGTAAAAACTATGCATTAGACAAAAACTATGCATTAGGAAAAAACATGCATTAGATAAAAAAATATGCATTGGATAAAAAGCTATGAAGGTGAAAATAACTTAAGACAAAGCCGCTACTCGGGAAAAAATAACTCGCGATATTGTGTAGGGGTAATTCCATGCCAGCGCTTGAAGGCTCTGTCGAACGCAGCAAGTTCTGAATAACCTAAGGTTAAAGCGATATCGATCATTGAGATAGCGGCTTCATGTAACAACTGACACGCGAAATGACGACGAACGTTATCCACCAAATAGGAAAAGCTCACATCGTGATCCGCTAATCTGCGCTGAAGTGTACGACGGCTCATGCACATGTGCTCAGCGGCTTTATCAATTCCGCACTCTTCATCAGACAAGAGCTGAAAGATGACATCTTCCAGCTCTTGGAAAAAAGACAGTGTTTCAGATTGTTGGTCGATTTTTTCAGTCAAATTGCTGCACATAATGTCATACAAGCGCTGATCCGATGCAGCAATCTGCGCTTCCAGAACGTGGTTTTCTATCGTGACAAAATTGAATGGTTGTTCTGCCAGAAGCAAAGACTGAGTCTTCTCACTGATGTTTTGTTTCCGCTCACTGTGCGTTAAACCAATGAGTACTGGGCTCCAATCTGGATTACATAAATATTGTATAAGGCGGATAAAAAAGCCTAGAGACATATGGGTATCATGCGTCGATGCTAAGCCTTCAGAATTCACGCGGTAACACAAATCCATGCAATCAGGGTGATGGAGGCTAGGTCTTAGAAAAACCTCTGTGTGGCTTTGCACTAATTGTACGTAATCACAAGTGACTGATATGGCATCTTTGAGACGAGTCGAATTGACTATCGCATACCCCATGATGCCCATGTTTCGAAAATCAAAATCTTGATAGATATCCCAGCCAAAATCAGGGTTTCCTGTCAACGTTTCCACCCGATTCAGGAACTGATAGAAATCGCTCAGATAAAGATAGCTACCGTCTTCCAAGTATTGAACAGCTTCTCCTGGTTCTGGCAATAGATCGTCAGAAACCTCTTCATCCAGCGTGCGAAGATAAGCCAAAACCTGATCAGAAAAAATTCTCGAAATCGTACCTGAAACCATGAAATTCTACTATTGCTCAAACAGCCTTTATTTCTAACACAAGCCAACTCTCATATAAACGGAAAGCGTTAACCAAATTGACCACTTCGGAAAACTGGCGAGGGTCTGTTGACCTTTTTCGGTTAAATTTCATTCATACTCTATGTCATTTGAGCGCGACGTAAACTGTGACGCTTAGTTAAGCGCAGACAAAAACGTTTCTAACACTAAGTTTGCTCGACGCTCTTTACGTGTAATGGAGGCAAAAGGCTGGGAGTAACCATATTGCTGAGGCAGAATGGCTTTCATCACACCATCATCAACCCACCTTTGAGCAAAATGATCCGGTAGATAACCTAAGTACTGCCCTGTAAGTAAGAGAAACGCGATGCCTTCCCTATCTGTCGCCGTTGCTGAACTTTTCATTGTGTTATACAACGACTGAATTTTTGGTGTTTGTGCATAAGCAGGCACAATTGCATCCCACTCGGTGAGATCGACGGATTGAACGGTCTCGGAAAACAATGGATGCCCTGAACCGCAATAAAGTAGTGACGTCTCGTTATACAAAGGTTCATATTGAAGCCCAGATAACGTGCGGATATGCGGAATCATTCCAACGTGCAAAGTGCCATCCAGAACCCCTTTTTCAACATCATTCGGTGGGATCATTCGAATGTTAATAGTGACGTCTGGCCCGGCTTTTTTTAGCTCCGCAAGAGCATTAGTAATGCGCATTTCCGTCATCGATACCATGTTGTCAGTAATACCAATGTTTAATTCACCGACGAGGCTCGAATGCAACGTATTAATCTGA
This sequence comes from Vibrio penaeicida, assembly GCF_030689305.1. Taxonomy (GTDB): domain Bacteria; phylum Pseudomonadota; class Gammaproteobacteria; order Enterobacterales; family Vibrionaceae; genus Vibrio; species Vibrio penaeicida_B. The sequence goes on from NZ_JAUYVM010000001.1 coordinate 146,108, forward strand.
GTTTTGAACTCCTCCAACGATGCAAGTAATTGAAGGGTGTACTGGTAAACCTGCTGCCCTTCATCGGTCATTGAAAAACCCGATCGCCCGCGATGGCAAAGCTTAAACCCTAATCGGATCTCTAAGTCTGCCATTGCTGCACTGATCGCCGCGCGGCTGATGTTTAACACGACCTCTGCCGCCGAAAACCCTCCCGATTCCACCACACAACGAAAAATACGTAGTAGGCGTAAATCGATATCACTGAGTTGACCCGTTAGCGATTTCCTTTTCATAAAAACTGTCCGTCATTGCGATACGCTTATTACTCTACCCAAGTAACTAAAAAGTAGAGCTTTGAATCCTACATCCTGAGTTTGTTTGAGTACAGTGTGCGTTCGAAATGAAAATATGGAATAAAAAACGCCTCCAGAAAAGGAGGCGTTATTCGGCTTAGCAAATTGTATTTGCTAATAGCTGTGAAGGCTTGGAAGTTAATCAACTAAATCCGCTTCTTCCAATGCTTCTTGAGCGGCATCACTTACCTTAGGTGTGTCACCAAACCCTCTTAGCCCTACAACATGCACGTGCTCGTGGTCTTTAAATACCTTACGAACCAGTTTATAGGTGGTCCCTTTTTCTGGGCTGATGTTTTCTGGTGCGGCAATAAGCAATTGCATGCCCAAACGGTCACAGAGTTCAAACAGTGTCGAGATCGATTTCGCATCAAGACGGGCGGCCTCATCTAAGAAAAGAAGACGACAAGGCACGATATCTTTACTGCGTAAGCGTCGAGATTCCTCTTCCCAGCTTTGCACCACCATCAGCAGAATGGATTGACCAGTACCAATGGCTTCACCCGTAGACAAGGCTCCTGATTCTGCTTGCAGCCAGCCATCTGAGCCGCGGTTAACTTCAACACTCAATTCTAAGTAGTTTCGGTAATCTAACAGCTCCTCGCCCAACACTTGCGGTGAGCGCTGCCCCATATCAATGTGTGGGTTAACACGCTGGAACAATTTGGCCATCGCTTCAGAGAAGGTAAAACGTGTACTTTCAAACAGATCTTTATGTTGTTCTTGCTGTGTTGCTAAACCATTGAGAAGAATTTCGTGGCTTTCACGAATATTCACGTTCAAGCGAACGCCTTTTACCTGACCAAAGTAGATGTTCGATAGCCCTTGGTTAAGCATGCGAATTCGGTTTTGCTCTCGTTGAATCGTCTTCTTGATGATCGCAGCTACCGATTCAGAGCTGATTGCCAAACGGTTTTCACGTTGAGTCAGTTCTTCGGTAAGACGAGCCAGCTCCACTTCCATTTCTTCAATAGCTTCAACGGGATCATCTGTACGAATGATATCTTGACGAATACGCTCACGAAGATGCTGATACACCGCAATGTAAAAGAGCACCTTTTTCTCTGGTCGAGAGTTATCTTCGGACGATCGTAATGCATCGCGTAGGTCTTCATTATCCGCAACAGCTAGACGCAACGCACCGAGTGACTTATCCGACATAGAGCGTAATTCATCTGCCGACATGTAAGCCAGTTCACGGCGATGTAAACGACGCTCTACATCATTTTCTCTTGCAAGCCGAAGAACAGAACACCATCCCGCTTTTGCGGCTACCACAAAGGTACGAAGTTCAATGTATTCTTTCTGAACTTTCTTCAAGCGCTTCGCCAAAGCTTTCATTTCCAGCTCAGTCGATGTGATTGTGCGCTCAAATTCACTCTTACGATTACGAGAAGCGTGTAAGCGTTCTTGCAACTCATCGCGACGATTACGCGCACGCTCTTCTGCCCCAGCATCCGCGTTAACACCAAATTCTTGCAATTCTGCACGGAACTCTTGCATTGTCTCCGCTTTCGCTTGGTGTGAACTTTTAAGTGATGCAAGCACCTGATTATACTGGCTAAGCTGTTGTTGAGACTGCTTTGATACTTCACGGTGACGCGTACGCGCTCGCTCCGCTTCCACTAGCTTTGATTTTAACTGCTCGCTCAATTCACTGCTTTTATTCAGTAATTCAACCGAGTCGGAATAGCTAAAGTGATGACGACGCTCTACCAAATCCGCCAAAGCAAAGAGTGTCGTTTTCAGACCTTGAAGTTCAATATCTGCTGCTTCGTGCTCCGCTTGCAGCGCATCGAATTGCTCTGGATCCGCTTCTAGAGCAGAGGCAATTTTTTCAAGTTGAGCAACCGCTTTACCATGCATGCTCTGGAAGTGCTTCGCTTCACTTAAACTTGCGAGTTTTTCTTCCAATTCTTGATGACGTTCGGCTAAGGTTTCATCCTCTATCACACCCATCATTGGCGCTAGCTTATCAAGCAGTGACAGTGCCTGTTTAGATGCCGTAAGCTGGCTGCGCTGTTGCTGTTCTCGGTTTTCCAAGTCAGATAACTGGCGAGCGAATTGGTTGCGTTTATCACGCGCAACCTGAAGGGCTTGTTCTGGGTCTGCTTCAAAAGCGACACCAATATGTTTTGCCACAAATTCGTTGAACGCTTGGTAAAGGCGTTGAAGCTTCTGCGAATCAAACGACGCTTTCGCATGCTTCTCCACAACTTCGTCTCGTTCTTCTCGCAGCAGCGACAAACGTTGTTCACGCGCCGCGCGTCCAAACAACGGAATTTCAGGGAAACGAGAGTAACGCATTTGGCGATCGTTCAGCTGAACACAAACCGCGCCTTCAAGTTCATCGGCGTTGAATGAGCTGTCGTCGAAGGCATCTACGTCACCTTCGATGATGTACAAGTCTTCAGGGCAATCGTCTAACTCTATGAGCTTCTCTTTAATACCTGAAAGGTCAGACACCACAATAGCGTGACGTGCTGGACCGTACATCGCACTAAAATACGGCGCATCATCAATCGTGATGTCGTCGTAGATTTCAGAAAGCAGTACACCGCCTAACGTATCCGCTAACCCTTTAAGACGTGGATCGTTAGAGCCACCCGGTGATGCCAAGCGTTCAATTTCATGATCCAGCTGAGTACGTCGTTCACCTAGCTTATCTTTAGCCATCGATTGAGACTTCTCTCGCTCAAGGACTTGTTGCATCTCAGACATCACTGCCTGACTGTCGTATAAATCCGATTCGGATTGCTCTTTCAGCTTTTCAAGTGCATCGTTAGCAGCAATCCAAGTCGGCGCAATAGCTTCAAACTTTTTGATTTCAGCGTCTGCATCTTGCTGATGACGGCGAAGTTCACTGCGTTGTTCACGCAATACTTCTTTATCATGTTCAACAGATTCAATCGTTGCACTGTGACGTTCGTGTTCTTGCTCGAGAGTTAACTCATCGACCAAATCTACACTGTGCTGTTTTTGATATTCAGCAACACTTTGCTGCGCGACACGCTGCTGATTAAGGCTTCTCTCAAAATCACGATACTGCGCTTGCCATTGTGATTCATTTTGCAGCAGTTGTTGATTCTCACGGGCTTTCTGTAGGCTAGCTTTGGCGGCAGCAGAAGCCTGAGTGCGTTCTACCTCTCCTGCAATGCTCTTAATAAGCGCATACGCTTGCTCAAACTGCTCTGCGGCAGCAGAAGACATGTCCAATTTATGTTTGATGGACAACAACGCGGTTGTTTTGTCTTGCTCTGATTGCTTTAACTCGCTCAATAGAGTGGTGGCATTGTCAGAGGTGAGACCATCGAATCCTGCCAGTTCTTTCGCTTTTTCCAGTGCCTTAACAGCTTGCTGATACTGCAATGCACGAGTCTGTTGAACATCCAGCGCTTGCTGGTAATCCGCAAGCTGCGTTTTCAAGCTGTCCACTTCTTCTTCCGAAATGTGCGCCTGTTCTTCCGCTTCAAGCAAACGTTCTTGAGCTTCTTCAACCACCATGCTTTGCTCTTCAAGGCGCTCGCTCAGTTCTTCTAGATCTTCTTGATAGCGTTCGATTTTTTCTTGTTGTCGAAGGGCATTTTGGACTAGCTGGAGATGATCCGACGCGGCTTGGTGGTCTTGTTCCAGCCCGCCTTCTTGCTCAACCAGCAATTCAAGCTCTTCTTGCACGCGGTTAAGTAAGTTGTTCTGTTCGATTAACTGAGAACGCGATCCAAACAACTCTGAGCGCAAAGACATCGTTGATTCAAGCTTGTTACGGCGATCATTCGCATGACGCATATAATCAGCTGCAACGTAATTCGTCGACTCCGTGATTAAATGCTTAAACAAATCCCTATCAGCTTGAGTGGTTTTAATGGCTTCCAACGTCATGCGGTTTTCACGCAGTGCGGATTCCATGTCTTGGAATGCTTTCTTTACTCCGCCATTTTGAGGCAGTAAGTAGTCGCGCAATGAACGTGTGATAGCACTAGAAATACCGCCGTATAAAGACGCTTCAATCAATCGATAGAACTTAGAACGGTCGCTGCTGTTGCGAAGTTTCTTCGGCAACACGCCAAATTCGAACATTTGCGAGTGGTATTCAACAACGGAAGAGAATGCTTTGAAATGAACGCCTTCATGCTGAAGTACCGTTTCTTTTACTTCATTGATTTGGCGAACACGTGCATGTTTTTCCGATACACTTTCAATAAGCACATCGGTCGGTTTGATGTGACTCGGTAAACCCTGAATAACAAACGGCTTAATATCGACTTTTTTGTCTCGCCCAGCCACTTGCTGTAATTTTACGGCAAACAATAGTCGCTGGTTGCGTGAGTTAACCACATCAAGTACCGCATAACAGGCACCCGGTTGTAACTTACCGTACAACCCTTTATCGCGCGAGGCTTGAGAGCTACCGGCTTCTGTTGTATTTCGGAAATGCAGCAAGCTTTGGTCGGGAATTAATGCGGTAATAAACGCCGCCATCGTGGTCGATTTACCCGCACCGTTACCACCAGAAAGTGTCGTAACCAACCCATCGATATCAAAAGTACGTGCGAAAAAACCGTTCCAGTTGATCATGGTTAGTGATTGATATTTACCTCTTTCAATCATACTTCACCCTCTATTTCTTGTTCTTCTTCAGGCTCTTCTAGCAAGCTGACTTGGCTAGGTTCTTGTTGGTGAACAACGGCTTCACCATCGCGGATTAGGCGTAATTGCGCTTCACGTATGTCATCACCTACACGCACATCGGCACCAAATCGAAATACCGCTTCACTGATGCGGAACTTTCCGTTTTCACCAATTGAGATAATCATGCCTAATCGGCGTAAACGTCTTAACGACGTGCGGACTTTATCGAACAGTTTTTCACGATCGAGATCAGAACCCGTCGCCCGATTGGTCACTAACTTCATGAGCTTTTTCTCATCCGCTAGCGAGATCATTTCGTCGTAAAGCTCTTGATTGGTAAAAATACCTTCATGAGCCAGTCTTTCGGGGCTCAGATAAAGGAAACACAACACTTTGCCAACCAGCATGTCTAACTCCGAAAGAACACTTCGACCAATCAAAGAGGTAGAACGTGGTCGAAGATAGAAAAATCCTTCAGGCGCTTTTACTAGTTCAGTGTTGTAACGTTGATAAAACAGGGCAAGTTCGGTCTCGAAATCACTCAGCAATGCGTGGTTGTCCATATCTTCAGAGGAGATATGTCGCCCTGCTCTAAGTACACTATCCAGCGCGGGAAACAGCGGGTTAGAAATCGCTTTTGCCAGTTTCTCTGGCATATATTCTTCAGTATTTGTCAATGACATTTGCTTGTACCTTAGCGCCAAAATCGTTGATAGCCTGCCAATCAGGTTGAATCGCCTGATAGTCAGATTCTGAGTAACCTAAGCGCACGGCTTGGTCGACAACAATTCTAGCTAAATCAAAATGATGCGTTTGTGGGTGTGTCGAAAGGTAATCGCGTAGAACCACTCCCAAATCGATAGAAGCGCCTCGCTCTTTATGAGCCTTGAGCATGTCGTTTATTCTTTCTGACAACTCATCATTAACTTGCTCAAATTCTTCGTATTCGACATCCATTGGTACCTGCCCCATGACTTCATCATCACGCAGAACCAAAGCTTCATCACGCATATCTCGCAGCCTTTCGGCGTCGGCATACGTCAACAACCATGGAGCGTCGAGATAGTCTTTTAGAGACTGTCGTAATCTCTGGCTGAAGGCGCGGTTTTTGTCCATGTCGATAGCGGTTCGGATAAACTTGTGAACATGGCGGTCGTAACCGATCCATAGATCGATGGTCTGCTGACCCCAGCTTACAATGCGGTCTAGCTTCATTTGCAGCCCATAAAGCGCTTCTTCAACGAATTGCAAATCATCCTGTGCGTAGACAAGCCCTTGAATATCGAGGATCTGAGTTTGCATTTCATCGCCAGCGGCTTGCAGTGTATCTTGCAGTTCTTTTAGGGTATCGGATGTTTCGCTGAGCAGTGCTTCACAACTATTGATCGCCTCACGCCAATCTTGGTTCAGCAGCTCTGCTATTTGGTCTTTGACCAATTGCTGCTGTTCATCCATGACTCGCTGATTGAGGTCGATTTGATCGAAAATCTCACCGACTGAGTATTTTAAAACGCCATAAACATTTTTTTGCCAATGACCTGGTGTCCCGCCTTCTTTTGCAGCTGCGATCGCTTTCTCCATTTCACCTGCCACCATGGACAGCTGAATGGACAATCGTAACTTTGAAAATTCTCGGTGGCGCACATAATAATCGGTAATGCCAACCGCTAATGGCGACAAGCGATAGATGCTTGCACCTTCTGTAATTTCACTGGTAAATCGGCTTAATAGCTTCTGTTTCACCATTTCATTGATGGCGTTATTCGCCCGAAATGCAGAAGCTTCCCCCGTTTCTTCAAACAAGCGGGTGACGATAGAGAACGCATCATGCAACTCTCCCTCACCCAACTCTTCATCAAATCTCTCGTTACTTAAAACGGCTAACGCAATCAGAAAAGCCAGACGTTCAGTAGACAAGTTCAATGAGAAATCGTGTTGTTTTACCCAGCTAACCAATTCGTCGATTGGTTGCTCTACAACATCTTGAGTTACATCACTCATTGTTCATCCTGTTTATTATTCCTTTCTTTTCGCCCAAACATGAATGTAGCGACCTAAAGAAAGGTAAGGCTCCTGACGACACAGTTGTCTTTCAAGTGCCAATACATCTTCAAATTGATAATCGCCCATGTACTCCATATTACCTATGTAGTCGTGGAAGGACCGAATACCCGATTTACCACAAATTTCAAACCCAGCATTCTCTATCCATTGATAGACTTCTTCCGGCTTCAAACCTTTTTGGGGCTGAAGTTTAAAGCGTTTTCTATGCGGCATTCCTTCTAAAATGTGTGGAATATTGCCGCATATCACGTTTTTCAAAACCAAGCCGTGATGGTTATAAAACATGATAGAGCCGATACCACCTGGCTTTATCTGCTTCAAAACCGTTTCTAACGCCGATTTCGGGTCTGCTAACCACTCCATCACCGCGTGGAAAAGCACCATATCAACTTTCTCGTGGAGGTGCTGTTCAATTTCTTGAACTGGAGAGTGAACTAGCTGATATTGGGAAAGCAAACCGTGTTTTTCAATGTCTACTTTTGCCAGTTTTAGCATTTCAGAAGATAGATCACAGAGTGTGACATTGTGTCCGCGTTGGGCAATTTTTTGCGACATTTGCCCAAGCCCGCCACCTGCATCCAAGATATTTAAACGGCAACATTCATCGTTTAGCTCACTTAATGCTACAATTAAATCTTCCCAAACAATGGTTTGACGTATATCACCTTTCTCAGATCCGTAAATATTTTTTGCGAATTTGTGGGCAATATCGTCGAAATTACGATCTTCTGTCACTGTGGCTTAGGTTATTATATCTATTCGTGCCGCTTATTCTGTCACAGGATAAGAAGTAATAAAGGCTTGTTAGCCTTTTTCATAATCAAGTGATGATTTTTCGGACTATTTAAGTATGTTTGAGCTGAAAAAAGTGTTTTCTGCGCTGCTGATGCCGCTCCCGGGGTTTTTAATAATTGGTGTGGTGGGGCTATTGTTGGTCATGTTCACCTTAAAAAGAGGTACTGGCTGTTTTTTGATTTTCGTGTCTTTCACTGGCATTTTCCTTTCTTCTTTCCAACCTGTTGCCAGTGGACTATTGATGCCAATGGAGCGTCAACACAAAGGCTTTCTACCTATAGAAGGCACTGTTGACTATGTGATGGTGTTGGGAAGCGGTCACGTTGTTGATGATGATATTCCACCAACATCGGAATTAAGCAGAACGGCATTAATGCGGTTATCCGAAGGTATTCGTATTCTTAGGATGTATCCCGGTGCAAAATTGATTTTGTCTGGCTACGCTGGTGGCTCTGAGATCAGTAATGCTCGAATGATGGCGAAAGTAGCACTCGCATTAGGCGTCGCAAAACCCGATATCATTCTTTTGGAGACAGCAAAAGATACGTGGGAAGAAGCAAGACAAGCTTCCGTGTTTGTAAATAACAAAGTGCTGGTACTTGTCACTTCTGCAAGTCATATGACACGTGCGTTACGTGAATTTAATGATGCGGGTATTGACCCCGTTCCAGCACCTACGAACTTTCTGGCTTCCAATGGCACGATGCAGCCATGGAACAAGTACCGCCCTCAAGCTAAATACTTGGAGTGGACGGAAACCTATTGGCATGAACGTTTAGGGCTTTGGTGGCAAACCCTTCGAGATTTTGCGACTAACTCCAACGCACAGCTAAATGAAGCTTCTTAAATTGATTTAGCTTGAGGTATCAAATTACCAACAAAAAAACCGAGGATGCTACCCTCGGTTTTTTCAATCTTAATAATCATTTACTGCTGATAAAAATCAATCTCAGCATCAATCTCCAGCAAACATGTAACCTTCACCGTGCACTGTGACAAAAATCTGTGGATTTTTCGGATCGAACTCCATCTTAGCTCTCATTCGACGAATCAAAACATCAATGGTTCTATCATTAGGTGCATCAACACGATGGCTAATCATGTTTAATATACGTTCTCGGCTAAGAACCTTGTTTGGGTGTGAAGACAAAGCCACCAGCAACTCGTACTCGGCTTTGGTCAGTTTAACAGGTTCACCATTGCGGCTAAGTGCGCGACGTTGAATATCAAACGTCCACTCTCCAAAACGGATTAGTTGCCCAGATTCTTCTTTTCTGTCTTCTTTCGCTGGAGCATGACGGGCAGCGGAAATTCTCCACAACAAATTTTTTACTCTAACCAGAAGCTCTCTAAGCTCAAAAGGTTTTGTCACGTAATCATCGGCACCCATTTCAAGGCCGACAATTTTATCAATGCTGTCCGTGCGTCCTGTGACGAGGATGATCCCTATATCAGATTGACTGCGTAGTTCCCGAGTCAGCATTAGCCCGTCTTCACCTGGTAAGTTAATATCCAGCATGACTAAATCAACAGATTGCTCTTCTAAAATTGCGCGCATTTGCTCGCCACTTTCAGCTTCGCTAACTTGATAGCCTTCGTTCTGGAAATAGCCCACCAGCTTGCTACGGGTAACCACATCGTCTTCTACGACTAATACGTGATAGCTCATCTACACCACTTTCTTTTGTATTTATAAGGATATATAAGGTATTTGTTCGACTTTAATGTAAATATAAAGACAAACTTGCCACAGTCTATTTGCGACTCTTTATATTCTATTCACAAAAAGTTACATTTCTAGCGAATTCGTTAAAAAGAAGGCAATTTCCTAACTTTTATTGATTCAAAGCAACCAATTTGGCTCCTATTCATAACCTGATTTTTATTTTCATTTCTTGCCATACTTTAGATTAGTTCTGTTCATCTTAATTCGTTAGAATTGCGCTAATAACCTCATACGGAGCGGCAACGCTATGCAAGAAACAAAAGCATTCAACGAAAAGCGCGCAGAGATTTACTGGTGGCTTTCTAGCCTTTTTGCTCATGAACTTAAACAAGAAGAGTTGGAGCATTACCACACTGCTGAAATCAGGGGCTTCATTAGCGGTCTTGCAGAAAACGAAACCTTAAAACCGGCGGCTCAGCAACTTATCGAATCCCTGAATAAATTCCAAGACAGAGAAGACGCTCAGTTAGAACTCGCTGCGGATTTTTGTGGTCTATTTCTGACCACAGATAAAAAAGCTGCCTTGCCATACGCCTCTATTTACAAATCCGGTCTGCTCAATGATGAACCAGCGAAACAAATGGAATCGTTGTTAAGAGAAAAAGGTGTCTCTTTGCTAGAGGGGTTTAACGAGCCAGCGGATCACCTCGCCATTCAGTTGGACTTTTTAGGTAACCTCATTATTCGCTCAAATGAATTAAAAACGAACGAGCAATTTGAAGATGCACTGCGAGAACAGCTGTGGTTCATAAATACACATCTCATGACTTGGCTTCCAATATTTAACAAGAACTGCAAAAATCATGATGGCTTTGGGTTCTACGCAGCTTTGTCACAATTGCTTGTGAGTTTTGTCGAACTAGACCGCCAATATATTTCTGGCGAGTAAACCGGCAAGGTGGGATATCTTGATAGTATTGAGCTCGAAGACTTTACTTAGATATTGAGCTAATTTGTTTTAAATATGAAACAGTACCCTTAAAAAATATTAGGATTCCTCATAAATGTGACACTTGGTATAATTTTTTACGATTCACTCCATTGTCACATACGAAATTAAAGACTAAGATCGTGATCGCAAACGATAAAATATGAAACGCTGAAAAGCATTAACTAAGCCGCTGTATTAATAGCGGTTTTTGTGTTTTTAGTCGATTTTAATAACACAATGAAATCCGCCATGCTGAAAACATTAGCTACGTGAAATTTAGCACCTTACCCCTCAGCTCGGCTCTACAGGATATTTGTTTTATGGCCACTATTAAAGATGTCGCACGACTTGCCGGAGTATCAACTACAACGGTTTCGCATGTTATAAATAAAACACGCTTTGTTGCTGAAACTACACAAGAGAAAGTTAAAAAAGCAGTAGAAGAACTAAACTATGCACCGAGCGCTGTTGCGCGCAGCTTAAAGTGCAATACGACTCGTACTATAGGTATGTTAGTTACACAGTCTTCTAATCCATTCTTTGCAGAAGTCGTCGATGGCGTTGAAAGTTACTGTTATCGCCAAGGCTACACGTTGATCTTGTGCAATACCGGTGGGATATATGAAAAGCAACGGGATTATATTCGTATGCTTGCGGAAAAGCGTGTGGATGGCATCTTGGTCATGTGCTCAGATTTAACTGAGGATCTTCGTGAAATGCTTGATGCTCACTCATCCATTCCAAAAGTGATCATGGATTGGGGTCCAGAGAGTTCCCAAGCCGATAAGATCATCGATAACTCTGAGGAAGGTGGTTACTTAGCGACAAAGTATCTTTTAGACAATGGTCATACCGATATTGCCTGCCTTACTGGTCACGAAGAAAAAGTGGCTTGTATTGAACGGGTCATTGGCTACAAGCGGGCGCTACGAGAATACGATATCGAATTCAAGCAAGAGCGCATACTTGTCGGCAACTTCGAATGTGATACTGCTGTCTTAGCGGCGGACAAAATCCTTGCCATGGAAAACAGGCCAACGGCCGTTTTCTGCTTTAATGATCTTATGGCACTCGGAGTCATTAGTCGCCTTCAAGAGAACGGTGTCCGCGTTCCAGATGACATTTCAATCATTGGATACGACAATATTGAGCTATCAGGATACTTTTCTCCACCTCTGACGACCGTCCACCAACCTAAGCGACGAGTGGGTAAAACGGCATTTGAAATTCTTCTCCAAAGAATCAAGGACAAAGAACACGATAAACGCATCTTCGAGATGCATCCTGAAGTCGTAGAGAGAAGTTCTGTTAGAAAGTTAAATTAAATTAGTTAATTCTAATTAAGCCTGGCTATATGTCAGGCTTTTTGCTTTATTGCCCAAATAAGAAACAATATTTATATCTGTACATTTATTTTTTGAAGGCGGATCACACATAAGGCATTTTGATGTGATGCTTGTTCCGGTTTTTCTCTATGATTTTATTGTCACGCACAGGGCAAACCATTTGAAAAAGTGGGACGCAAAGCTTCCGGCCTAAATGGATTTATTTGAAATCAATATGGTAGCGGGGTTGCCGATGGCAAATATGCATACTTCTTTTCTAGAGTTAACCAAACTCTGACATCTGACTGCATCACTTTGCTATTTTTTCTCGGACCTGAACTTAGTAGTGGCATAACTTCTTTAGCCGAGACAGTACAGCATGGATAAACCAATACTTAAAAACTCATTGAAGCTATTTGAACCATTAGGGACGATAAAATCACGTTCAATGTTTGGTGGTTTTGGCGTTTTCGCCGATGACACTATGTTCGCCTTAGTCGTTCAAAACACTTTACACATCAGAGCTGACTCAAAAAGTGCTCAAAAGTTCGAACAACAAGGTTTAAAACCTTATGTGTACAAGAAGCGCGGGTTTCCGGTTGTCACCAAGTATTTTGCTCTCCCAGAAACCAGTTGGGATAATACCAATGACATCATAGAGAAAGCTTCTCTAGCACTGAAAGTTGCAAGAACGGAGAAACAAAAGCAAGCTGAAACCAAACCAACGCGTTTGAAAGACTTGCCTAATTTACGTTTGGGTACAGAAAGAATGCTCAAAAAAGCAGGGATCTCTTCCGTTCAGGAGTTGCAAAACTTCGGTTCTGTTGAAGCCTTCAAAGCCATCAAGCAGACTCATTCAAGCGATGTTGGCTTAGAGCTACTATGGGCTCTAGAGGGTGCAATTAATGGCACTCACTGGTCCGTGATTCCTCAAGATAGACGTGATGAATTAATGAAACGCTTAAGTTAGTTAAACCTTCATGCTAAAAAAGCCTCCTTTGGAGGCTTTTTTATTGCTGAAATTCACAGTTTACCTATCCCGCACAGACTCTTATGAACGAGTTACTGTCATAATTAAAACTCATTCACTATTTTGGACGAACTATGAAGGTGTACTCTACTACGCTCCCTACAGAAGCTCATATTGTATGTGAGTTGCTAAAGGCACAGGGAATCGATGTCGAAGTTCGCGGTGAAAGGTTGTTTGGCTTGCAGGGTGAGCTTCCATTTGGTCCCGATACTGAACCATATATTTGGTTAAACAACGAATTTCAGTACGACAAAGCCAAGAAGATTGTGGAGTCATATACTGATCAAACCGCTAGCCAATCAAAGCCAAACTGGTGCTGTCCAAAATGCGATGAATGGATAGAATCTCAATTTGGTGCCTGTTGGAACTGTGGGCACCACATCAGCGAGCATGCTGACGAATAAACCCTATCGATTTTTCGTTAAAAATGTCCGGCTTTTCTACATTGCACACATGGCCGCAATCAGGAATTTCAATCAACGCACTGCGCTTATGTATTCTCACCATTTCTTTGACTGGACGAAGAAACATATAATCTCTGTCTCCCATCAGATATAACGTTGGGATCGGGATTTCTTTTTCACGGAAATATTTCATCAAAGGGTTAACATCCGCAGCCAAGGTGTACCAACGTTTAAATTCTTTTTGACACAGCTTTTTCGCTTCCCTAACAAATAGATGTCGCGATTCTTTTTGATTTTTTTGTGGCATGACTATGTAAGCAAACAAGCTGTACAACCACATGTAAGGAATGAAATGCTTACTCCAGTCGCCAACTTTAACCAACACTTGTGAACGAATATCAAATCGAGTTACCGCCCCACCTAGTACCATGGTAGATACTCGCTCTGAAGCTATCTCGGCAAGGTTTCGTACAATGATGGTTCCCAAAGACATACCAACAAAATGTGCAGACTGAATTTTTAAGTGATCCAATACTTGCAAGATATCTTGGCAGATATCTTTAAACGTATAGCCTTTTTTAAGGAGATCTTGAATAACATTGTTCGACCGCCCATGACCTCTAAGATCAATAAGCAATAAATTAAAATGCTGCTTGTAGGCTTTGATCTGCTTAAACCAAATGGAAGAGCTGCCACCGGCACCATGAACAAAGACCACCCACTCATTACTGGTGGGATGGTTATAAGTCTTGTGAAATAACAAAGGGTTCGACATCGCTTAACAAATATTATGAATCTTTTTAGTTCTATTAGGTAAAAGCTTACCACAATATGAGTAAATTGGGTGACCAAGCTCCTCCTACCATAGAAAAGCCCCTCAATTTTCATTGAGAGGCTATTGTCATCAGAGGTTTTACGCAAGAAGGCTACACCCAACCCGCTCTTGTTTTACAGCAGCGCAGCCTGATACATATTCACATACTCGTTAGCCGATGTTTCCCAACTAAACTCCGTGTTCATTGCATTCAAACGAACGCGCTGAACCTCACCGGGTTGCTGCAAGTATAGAATCAACGCTCGTTGCATCGCGATCAACAATGCTTCTGGTGTTGGGTCTAAGAAGCTCAAGCCAGTCGCAAATTTTTCATCCGTATCGTAATCAACAACAGTATCCTTTAAACCGCCCACTTCACGTACAATCGGCAATGTTCCGTAAGCCATGCTATAAATCTGGTTCAATCCACATGCTTCAAACTCTGACGGCATTAGGAAGAAATCCGATCCAGCTTCAACCAAATGTGCTAGGCGATTGTTGTAAGCTTCAATGAACGAAAATTTGTTCGGATATCGGCTCGCGACCTCATGAAGTTTTGCAGCCACTTGAGGCTCACCCGTGCCTACAATAACTAGCTGAACGTCATTTCGCAAAAACTGCTCAATAATCGGTAAAAGGTAGTGGAACCCCTTTTGGTGTGTTAGACGGCAAACCATCCCGAATACAGGTAACTCTTTTGTTGGTAACCCAACCTCTTCCTGTAATTGGCATTTATTGAGCTGTTTACCCTTAACCATACTCGAAGCTTCAGCCTCATAGTGGTGATCTAGGTATTTGTCCGTCTTAGGATCCCATTCGCTATAATCGCAACCATTAAGAATCCCATATAGGTCTGCACTGCGATGAACGAAATCGTCCACCATTCCGTGTGACCCTAACGCGGTCATCAGCTCTGCGGCATAATTAGGGCTGACAGCATTCACTTTGTCTGCGTACGCAACACCTGCGCGTAGCATACTGATACAATCTTGACCGTATTGCAGCCGTTCTAACCCAGACAGGTTCAGCTCAGGAATAATCTCCAAGTCATGGTAGGTATAGACACCCTTAAAAATCGCGTTGTGAACGGTTAAAACACTTCTAATGGAGCGAAAGCGCTCATCATGTTCATAGCGAGTTTTTAATAAGAATGGTACTAACCCTGTATGCCAGTCATTGGCATGGATAATGTCTGGTTTTATTCCGAGTTTAGGTAGAATATCGAGGCAAGCAGAAGCGAAAAAACCGAAACGCTCTCCATTATCTGGATACGCTTGATTAGACTCCGCATACAATTCACTACGATCAAAGTACTTGTGGCATTCAACGGCATAAACAGGAACACCATCTAGCGATAATTTCTTTACTTGATAACGCACATGTGGCCAGAAATCTAACTCAGTATTGAGTACAACTTCGGCACTTTCTAATCCAGGTAAGGTTCGATAGCCTGGGATAACTATTGACACATCATGCCCTAGAACTTGAAGGGCCTTAGGTAGGGCTTTGGCAACATCTGCCAAGCCACCACTTTTCACCAAGCCTTCGGCTTCAGAAACCGTAAACCAGATATTCATTCGATCCATACTAGAACCCAACTTTCGTTCCTTTCTTGATGACGACTACACCCTCAGGGGAAACGTGGAAACGCTGAGCATCAAGCTCTAGATCTTCACCAATAATCGTCCCTGGAGCAATTTCGACATCTTTATCAATAATGGTTCGACGTATTTTACAACCTGCACCAATTTTTACATCACCTAAAAGGATAGATTCACTAATAATCGAACCACTCGCAATGTTACTCCGATAACCTAGAACAGATTTGTGAATAGATGACCCTTGAATGTAGCTGCCGCCAGACACTAAGCTGTCGTTGACGCGCACACGACAATCGTCATTAGTATCAACAAACGTTGCTGGTGGTAAAGGTGGGTAATAGGTATGCAATGGCCAGCTTCGGTTATAAAGAGAAAACTCAGGATCTTTCTCAAGTAGATCCATATGCGCCGCCCAATAAGAATCTATTGTGCCGACATCTCTCCAGTAAGTAGAACCCTTTTCACCATTTATTTTGTTGGTAGAGAAATCGTAAACATACACTTCTCCGGATGGAAACATCTTTGGAATAATGTCTTTACCAAAGTCATGGCTGGATGTTTCGCTGTCCGCATCTTCACGTAGCTCTTTACATAAGGAGTCTGCGTCGAAAATGTAGTTTCCCATCGAAACTAACGCTTCCTCTGGGCTACCTGGAATAGACTTTGGATTTTCTGGCTTTTCTTCAAAACCAATCATTTTTCCATTTTTATCTACCTCAATAACACCGAATTGCGACGCCTCTTTGAGCGGCATCCGCAAAGCTGAAACCGTAAGTTTCGCTTCCATTCGCTTATGAAAATCAAGCATTTGCCTGATATCCATTTTGTAGATATGGTCTGAACCAAAAATGCAAACTTGATCAGGTTGCGCTAATTCGATAAACCGAATGTTTTGGTAGATAGCATCTGCCGTACCCTCATACCAACGTTTACCGTCACGCATTTGAGCTGGAATAGGGTCGATGAACCTGTCTGTAATACCCGACAAATTCCAACCTTTCTTCATATGCAAATAAAGGGATTGAGATTTAAATTGCGTGAGAACATAAATTCTCATTAAATCTGCGTTTACAAAATTATTCAGAGCGAAATCTATCAGGCGATAGCTTCCTCCGAAAGGCACCGAGGGTTTACTGCGTGACCCTGTTAGGGGTCTTAGTCTAGAACCTTCCCCACCCGCAAGAATCATTCCTAATACACCAGCCATTATATATCTCCATATCTTATAGTTTTATGCCCGACTAACGAAATACGTGTGTTTCGATTGTTGGGTCATACGTCCATGTGCAGAGACAGTGTTCTGCTCCGAGTTGAACCACGACATTACATGCGTCGCACTTTGTGTAACTTATGTGCAACCCCACGAAAATCTCTTGGAGAGATAACTGCCACTCACATAGTGAGCCTGATCCGTAAGCTTTAAGAAATGGAAGCTATTAACAACTTTCTCATTCCATCAGGCAAATCAAGCGAAAAATACTGATATTGTTCATATTTATTATTTTGCACTTTTATATTTATACTTTACGAAGTGCGATTTATGAGCTTATTTTTAACTCAATGCATATGCAATTACAATCATTATTTTGCGATCCATGCCAACAATTGTGTGACCACAAGCAAACGTTTGCTTTCCGTTGGAGATTCGTTAATTAATTGTTTTTAACTGGTGCATTCATGCACTGTTTTTGTGCAAGTAACGCTTGAAACGAATTAGCATCAATAGGGGGACTAAAATAAAAACCTTGGCTAAATTCACACTGTTTTGCTTCCAAATACTCGTATTGAGATAGGGTTTCGATTCCCTCGGCCACGATACTTAAACCCATGTTATGTGCGATAGAAATAATCGCATCTAACAGTACGGTAGGCTCTTGAGGTTCATCGATTCTTGCCACAAACGAGCGGTCAATTTTTAATTTTGTCAGTGGTAATTCATTTAAATAGCTCAAGCTCGAATAACCCGTTCCAAAATCATCAAGTGCAATTTTTATTCCTAAATCTTTTAGTTGTCCTATTTTCGCAATAACATCAGTATAACTTGCCAATAATGACGTTTCGGTGACTTCCAGTGTGAGGTGTTGTGGAGGGAGTTTGTAGCGTTCTAGTATTTCTTTAATATTTGACACAAAGCCTGCATCATTAATTTGAAGAGCGGATAAGTTAACAGCAATGTCTTTGATCCCTAGCCCTTCATCTAGCCAGGCTTTCAATTGAGATATGGCTTGCTCTAAAACCCAGTTTCCTATTTCTAGGATCAGACCTGAATCTTCAGCTACTGGTATAAAATGAGAAGGTGGGATCAGACCTTTCTCTGGATGGTTCCAACGTACTAAAGCCTCTGCAGATTCAATTATTTGTGTTTGATTGTTAAGAATGGGTTGATAAACCAGCTTGAACTCATTATTGGTAATTGCGCGCCTTAGCTCACTTTCTGTTTCAAACTGAGCGCTTCCAATTTCAGACATAGAGGGTTGATAGAAGTTAATCGCTTTGTTTTTCTCTTTTTTACCAAAGAATATGGCCAAGTCAGCAAGACGTATCAGTTCAGAGGGGGATTCGACGGGTTTGTCCGATAACGTTACCCCGCAAATTATTTGAGTCGAATAAGTGCTGCTTCCAAGTTCAATCGGGCGTGCAATTTCGTTTATCAACTCTTCCAGCCGCACACTCACTCGCGCCTCGCCAACAAATGGAAGAACATAGATAAACTCGTTCCCTCCCCACCTTGCAAACCCTTCGTCTCTTTGTAACTTTTCGCTAATACGCTCAGATAACTCGACCAAAAGCATATCGCCATATTCGTGCCCATAATGGTCATTAACCAGTTTAAACCCTTTTATATCTAGCAGCGCGACTGAGAACTCTACCTCCTTCGTAAGGCGGTCAGAGATAAGCTGTAAGGCAGAGTAGCGGTTAGGTAGCCCAGTCAGGCTGTCGTAGCGTGCGTGATACTCGAGCTCTCGTTGATACTCTGCATGCTGTGTTACATTTTCAAACAGCCCTAATATGCTCGATAGGTCGCCTGCATCGTCATAAATTGCGGAAAAGCACCACTTGAGGACTTTTTCTCCACCAAGATCGTCACGATAACCAATTTCGATGCGTTTGCTACTGTCTTTACCGTGTTGATAGAGCTTCAAAAACGGCTCAATGGACCACATATGCCGCTTTAGAAGAACAGGTAATTGGTTAATTTTTCTACCTTCCACTTCATCTTGCTTTAGCTGGAATATCGTTTCGCACAGCGTCGACCACCTTTGAATTCTGAGGTTTGTGTCCCACTCAACCACCCCAAAAGGTGAATTATCCAATAAACTATTTAAACGATTATAAGCCTGATTAAGATGGGCACCTTGCTCAATAAGTTGTTGTTTTAATTCATCCTGCTCTATTAGAACACGGTCAAATTGCTCACAAAAACCTTCTAACTCATCGAGCTTTGCTGGCGCTCCTGAAGAAAAGTCATCGACATACTGTTTACTTCTTCTCAGTAGCTCAAAAACAGGTTTTAAAACCGTATTCGAAAAACCCCACCAAATTATGGCGATAGCCATCAAATAACCAAAAACCAGAAACAAAATATTTCCAGCCAAGTTTTCAAAAACAACTTGAGAAAACCCCCTAGAAGAAAGGGATATAAGTATCTTTGGGGACGAAGGAATGTTAGGAAATAGTACCCGTTTTATTTCGATTTTTAGTCGCTCATCAGAAATAATATTTTCGGGCTTTAACCCATTTGTAGCCAATACGTTTTTGTGGACATCGACCAAGTTAATGGATGCGCTGTAAGGGATATCCATCTGTAGAAATTTACTTTGCCACCAATCAAATGAAAGCTCACCAACAATTGCTGCTCGGCTACCTTCATTAAACACTCCTAGAGGGTAGGCAACTTGTAAAAAGGGTTTATCTACACGAGTTCCGGACAACACATCACCAATTGATAATCTCTGATTCAATATGGCTTGCTGAACATAAATTTGATTCACTATGACATCGACATCATTACGTATTTTTGTCGCCTGACAACTTTGAGCATTATTAGGAGAAGAAATAATGAGGTTTGAAAAATAGGGGCTCAATTTTAGCCAATGGCGAAGTACATCTTGGCATTGCACCTTGTTATCGATAAGTGTTTTATAAGAATAACTGATAGTATTTAAGAAGCGCTCTGATTCTGACAGAGTTAGCGCTTGCTCCCTTACTAGTTGCTCAGCAACACCAGAAGCCCAGCGTTCCACCGCCGACTTTTCTTGAATAAATTGCCACCAGGAATTTGCTGCCATAAGTACAATAGCAGGAAACAGTCCAATTGCTGTAATTAACAACAACCGTGCTTTAAGCCTCAATATCTTCTCCCAACCAACGTTGAAAATTAATAGGTCATTAATTTTCTCTAGAATTTGATCTTATTTTTATATATGTATATGTTGCATATGACCATCAAGTTGTAAGTGTTAGCAATAATCATACTTTCGTCAAATAAGAAACGAAAAAGGCAGCCAAAAGGCTGCCTTAATATTATATTTTTTAACTAATTAGGATTTTGGTTTCTTACGCTTGTCCGTAATTTCCCATTTACCATCAATGTATAACCCCGTCCAACCAGATGGCTTACCATCCACTTCTGAGCGCACATAGTTCTCTTTCGACTTTCGACTAAAGCGCACAACTGTTGGGCGTCCATCTGGATCGTGAGTGGGTGCAGTCGTCAAGTATTTGAACTTAGGAGACAGGCGATCCTCAAATCGAACTAATTCCTCAACTAAAGGCGCTCGAGTTTCACGCGATTTAGGGAAGTTGCTCGCGGCCATAAACAAGCCTGAAGCTCCGTCACGTAAAACAAAGTACGCATCCGAGTTTTCACACGGCAGTTCGGGGAAATGAACAGGATCTTCTTTCGGTGGTGCAACGTCACCATTTTTCAGAATCTTACGAGTGTTCTTACAGTCTTCGCTCGTACAGTCCATATATTTGCCAAAGCGACCATTCTTGAGCACCATGTCTGAACCACACTTGTCACATTCAACCAGCGGTCCATCATAGCCTTTCACTTTAAACTCACCGTGCTCGACTAAGTAGCCATCACAATTTGGGTTATTACCACAAACGTGCATTTTACGCTTTTCATCGATGAGGTATGCATCCATTGCATTTTCACACTTTGGACAACGTTTTTTGGCGCGAAGCGCGGCTGTTTCAACATCCTCTTCTAGAACATTGATGATGCCCTCTTCGTCACCTAAGTTAATGGTGGTTTTACATCGCTCTTTTGGTGGTAAAGCGTAACCAGAACAACCTAAGAAAACACCTGTAGATGCGGTACGAATACCCATTGGGCGAGAACACGTAGGGCATTCTATGTCCGTTAACACAATACTGTTAGGACGCATGCCCCCAAGGTCTTCTTCCAATTCTGCCTTCTCAAGATCTCCTGTGAAGTCAGTAAAGAAGTTATCTAGTACCGCTTTCCAGTTAGCATCACCTTCCGCAATTTGGTCGAGCTTTTCTTCCATGCGAGCAGTGAAGTCGTAGTTCATCAAGTCGTTAAAGCTATCATCTAAACGATCAGTAACGATTTCGCCCATTTTTTCTGCATAGAAACGTCGCTGATCCACTTTTACATAGCCGCGATCCTGGATCGTAGAAATGATAGAAGCGTAAGTCGAAGGACGACCAATACCCCGTTTTTCGAGTTCTTTAACCAATGCAGCTTCAGTGAAACGAGCAGGTGGTTTGGTAAAGTGTTGCTTAGGATCCAACGCGACAAGATCAAGAACATCACCAATTTGAACCGCTGGTAGTATCTGGTCTTCGTTCTTACCCATTGGTCGCTGAACACGAGTCCAGCCATCAAATTTAAGGATTCGCCCTTTCGCTTTCAACGTATATTCTGCAGCTTTTACGCTCAATGTCGTCGAGTCATATTGAGCCGGTGTCATTTGACACGCTACAAATTGGTTCCAAATCAGCTGATAAAGCTTGTGAGCGTCTTTATCCATGCTTTGGAGGTCATGCTCTTTAACTTCTACGCTAGAAGGACGAATCGCTTCGTGAGCCTCTTGAGCACCTTCTTTGCTGCCATAAACGATTGGCTTCGCTGGCAGATATTTGTCACCATATTCAGATCCGATAAAACCACGTAAGGTATCTACGGCTTCAGAACTCAAGTTGGTTGAGTCTGTACGCATATACGTAATGTAACCAGCCTCATAAAGACGCTGAGCTAGCATCATGGTTTTCTTAACACCATAACCTAACCGAGTACTCGCGGCTTGCTGTAGTGTCGAGGTGATATACGGAGCAGAGGGTTTACTTTTCGTAGGGCGGTCTTCGCGCTTACATACTTCATATTTTGCTTTTTCTAAATCAGAAACCGCTGCACTAGCTTGTGTTTCATTGACTGGCTTGAACGCCTCGCCATTTTTCTGTGCCACCTGCAGACGAAAATCTGTTATATCTGCTGTTTTGGTATTGGCATGGATATCCCAAAACTCTTCGGGGATGAAGGCGTTTATTTCACGCTCACGCTCAACGAGCAATTTAACCGCAACAGACTGAACCCGACCAGCAGACAAGCCTCGTGCCACTTTTTTCCAAAGCAGAGGTGAGACCATAAAGCCTACTACCCTATCCATGAAACGACGGGCTTGTTGTGCATTAACACCGTCTTGGTTTAGCTCACCAGGTGTTTCAAATGCTTGCTGAATCGCGTTTTTCGTAATTTCGTTAAATACAACTCGCTTATAGCGCTCTTCATCACCACCGATGATCTCGCGAAGGTGCCACGCAATAGCTTCTCCTTCACGGTCCAAATCGGTTGCGAGATAAACGTGTTCAGCGTCTTTGGCCAGTTTCTGCAGTTCGGATACAACTTTTTCTTTGCCTGGCAAAATTTGGTAATTCGCTTCCCACTCTTTATATGGGTTGATACCCATTTTTTTTATCAGAGCTTTGCGATCTTTTTCTTTCTTGATACGCGCTTTTTCTTCAACGCTCATACCTTTTGTCGACACAGCCGCCGCTTTCTTTGTGCCAGTACTTTGCCCAGCAGTAGGGAGATCACGTACGTGTCCTACGCTCGACTTAACTATATAGTCTTTACCAAGGTACTTATTAATAGTCTTTGCCTTGGCAGGTGACTCCACTATAACGAGAGATTTACCCATAACTGACTCAAACGTCCTCAAATTCGATTGCGCATCAATTAGCGCACGCCATACTGGCTCATTGCTTCTTTTTTTACTATTGTGCGAGTTTATAAGAAGGTCAACCAGTTTTTTACATTTCAATTCTGAGTGGTCGACATCTGGTCAATCAGAAAACTGGTATCACAAAGGGTCTCAAACGTTTTAAACGCATATGTACCCCGTTAAAATTGCGCACATAGTAATCATGAGATTAGTCGTAGACTAGAGAAAATGGTGGATTTCTGTAATGGCTCACAAAAAAGAGACGATTTCACATGGCTGTATCTCTGCAACAACATCGAAATACGGTAGAAAAAAGAAAATTGTTAACCTCCTTTGAGCCAAAACAAATTCACCTTCCCAATATTCTTGCTAATTTATGCCATATTGATACCCTTCCCTCGTCTATATTAGAGGTTTCCATGAGTTCAAAAAAAAGCATTTCAGAGTTTGACTTACTGCTCATTGCCAACAGCATTATCCAAGAGCACGATGAATACGTAGAAGGCATGCGCACAAACTCGGTCATCGAAAAAGATGGCGTGTTGATCTTCAAAGGTGAATACTTTTTGAATGACCAAGGGCTCCCGAGTGAGCAAACCCCTGCTGTTTTCAATATGTTTAAGTTACTCGCTCACCAGTTGTCCAAAGAATTTACTTTAAAATAAAAAAGCCCCTGCAAGAATACTGGGGCTCTATGAATCACACTCAATTTATTGACTTAAACCAGCCAGCTTCTCGAAGTAATCTGGGAAGGTTTTTGATGTACACTTAGGATCGTTAATCGTCACCGGTGTATCGCTCAGTGCGACTAATGAGAAACACATCGCCATACGATGATCATCATATGTATCAATGGCTGCGTGCTTAAGGTTGGGCGTTGGTGTGATGGTGATGTAATCTTCACCTTCTTCCACTTCCGCGCCTACTTTACGCAGCTCTGTCGCCATTGCAGATAGGCGATCCGTTTCCTTCACACGCCAGTTATAGACATTGCGAATAGCCGTTGTGCCTTCCGCAAATAGTGCTGCCGTCGCGATAGTCATTGCTGCATCAGGTATGTGGTTGAAATCTAAGTCCACAGCTTTCAATTCACCTCGTCGAGACACCACGTAATCGTCGCCCCATTCGATTTTAGCTCCCATTTTTTCAAGCGCGTCAGCAAACTGAATGTCGCCTTGAATACTGTTTCGACCAATACCAGTCACCTTAATCTCACCACCTTTTATCGCGGCTGCGGCAAGGAAGTAAGAGGCAGAAGATGCATCGCCTTCCACTAAAAAGTCGCCTGGTGCCTTATAAGACTGTCCTGATGGAACGACAAAGGATTGGTAATCATTGTTGATAACATCCACGCCAAACTGCTTCATAATATGCAGTGTAATATCGATGTACGGCTTGGAAACAAGCTCACCAATAATATCAATTTTAATGTCACCTTCTGCTAAAGGTGCTGACATCAAAAACGCGGTTAAAAACTGGCTGGAAATCGACCCATCTATTTTTACGGTGCCACCTTTTAACCCAGTACCTTTAATTTTTAAAGGTGGGTAGTTTTCGTTTTCTAGGTATTCGATATCTGCACCGGCAGTCTTAAGCGCATCGACTAAGTGACCGATTGGTCGCTCTTTCATTCTTGGTTCGCCAGTAAGTACATACTCTCCGCTCCCCAAACACAACGCTGCCGCCAGTGGGCGCATTGCAGTTCCCGCATTTCCTAAAAATAGTTCCTGAGCATTTTCAACATTAAAACTGCTGCCTAGACCTTCCACTTCACAGACTGTGTTGTTGTCTGAAAGCTGATAACTCACACCTAATTTCGTCAATGCATTCAGCATATGGCGAATATCATCGCTGTCTAACAAATTGGTTAGTCGAGTTTTACCAGAAGCCAAAGCGGCTAATAGCAGGGCACGGTTTGAAACACTTTTTGAACCAGGTAAGTTAACCTCACCAGAAACGAGAGAAATGGGTTGTAACGTAAGGCTTTCCATTGATGTTGATTATTCCTGCATAGTCTCACACATCCGAGTGCGAGTTTTTATTTTTCGTACTTGCAGACTAACCAAAAACAGAGTGCTTTGCTAGCACCTGTTAGCCTTACAAACATGCTTTTAATTTCAATGAACTTAAGAGGGAAACACCTTAGTAAGCAATGTCCACCCGAACTCCGTTGTCAAAGTACAAAATTCTTACCGAGTCTCCGCGTTGAAATAGCATGTTGGAGTCAACATCTTGTATCACATTGACGAGATCCCCTTTATCTGTATCTATCAGAATTTCAACTAATTTATGCTCTATTCTATAAACCTGATTAGACCTGTCATGCGCGATACCAGCTCCTGTAACCGCACCCACTACAGTGGCAACTTGCTTACCTGTCCCACCGCCAAATTGGTGTCCAATCAATCCACCTATTGTTGCGCCAGCCAGTGTCTGCCAACCACTGGATTTTGACTCTACAATCTGCTGCTCGGTGATATATCGAATACTGTCTACTTTGCCATAAACCACTTCATTTACAGTTCTTGCCTGATTTCTTTGGTATTCAGCCTGCACAAAAACAGGAATAATTAATAACATTAGCAATATTTTTCTCATTATAATTCCTCCAAATTCTGCCAAAATAGTTGATATGAAGATTTTTCTACCTGAACTTAGCACCGATCGACAAAGCTTTCCCTCAACCAAAGAAGCATTGGACAACCCTGATGGCTTGATGGCAATGGGGGGAGACCTTCATCCCGACCGACTACTTTCAGCATACCAGCAAGGCATTTTTCCTTGGTATAGCCACAATGAACCTATTTTGTGGTGGAGCCCTAGCATTCGTGCAACCTTCGATCCTAAGACATTCAAACCAGCGAAAAGTCTCAAAAAATATTTTCGCAAATCGGGCTATGAAGTTTCCATAAACAAAGCGACCAGAGAGGTGATTACCTTGTGCGCAGAAACAAGGTCACCTGAAGAGACTTGGCTAGTTGAAGAAATGAGAGATGCCTACAAACGTCTTGCGTCACTGGGTCATGTTCATTCCGTGGAAGTTTGGCTCAAAGGTCAGATTGTGGGTGGATTATATGGGGTGGAAATTGGACAAGTCTTTTGCGGAGAGTCTATGTTTAGCATACAGCCAAATGCATCAAAAGTGGCTCTCTGGCATTTTTGCCAACATTTTCAACGTAATGGAGGAGCGTTGATTGATTGCCAGCTAATGAACGCGCATTTGCAATCTTTGGGGGCTGCTGAATGTAGCCGAGCTGATTTTATTGATATGTTGGAAATTCTAAAAACAAAAAACGTATCTAAGCAATGCTACCAACCCCAAATACTTGAAAGTCCGATTTCAGGGGAGTTGTCGTGAATCAGAAAGATCAAACTCTAATCCGCATTGGGATGACAGAGTCCCATGATTGCAGCTATTTAGACGAGCATCAGGAACGCGTTGCCGTAGTTTTAGATGACGTATTGCACACTTGCTCCGGTTATGAGCTCCTTATGGCCAATGGGTTTCGCCGAAGTGGGAATGCCATCTACAAACCTCAGTGTGATCAATGCAATGCCTGCCAATCACTCAGAGTCGCAGTCTCAGATTTCAAACCATCCAAAAGCCAGAAACGGCTATTAAACAAGGCGAAAAACGTCGAGTGGAAGATGAAGAACTCGCTCGATGAAGAGTGGTTTAATGTGTATGAACAGTACATTATTGAGCGCCATCGCGAAGGAAGCATGTACCCTCCTAAGAAACAGGATTTTTCTGATTTCGCACAAAATGAGTGGCTCAATACTCAATTCTTACATGTCTACGAAGAGGGTAAATTGATAGGGGTCGCTGTAACCGACGTGATGTCTAACTGTGCTTCCGCTTTTTACACCTTTTATAACCCCCACTCTGAACTGTCTCTTGGCACATTATGCGTGCTCCTTCAGTTGGAATACTGTCAAAAAAGCGGTAAGCAATGGCTGTATTTAGGCTATCAAATCGACGAATGTCAGGCTATGAACTACAAAGTGCGCTTTCATCCTCATCAAAGGCTAGTAAATCATCGGTGGCAGGGGTAGAATACGCCGCAACTTTACTTTTTATTGTTTTAACGGCAAAATTCGTTCGTTGAAAATTTCAGCCAAATTTCTAAAGAGGATTAAATGGCCAAAGAAGACGTAATTGAGATGCAAGGCACGGTTCTTGACACTCTTCCTAACACTATGTTCCGTGTTGAACTTGAAAACGGTCACGTAGTAACTGCACACATCTCCGGTAAAATGCGTAAGAACTACATCCGTATTCTTACAGGTGACAAAGTAACTGTTGAGATGACTCCATACGACTTGTCTAAAGGCCGTATCGTCTTCCGCGCTCGTTAATTTTCGAGACACACAAAAAACGGAGCACTATGCTCCGTTTTTTGCGTTTGCCACCAGGAAATCCAAGTCATAACAATTGGGAAACCTGCTGCGCTAAGTCGAGAATTTGATGGCTTCGGTTGTAATTGCCCCCCGTGGTAACAATAACGGCCCTTTTACTAGGTATAACAATGATGTATTGCTCTCCATGCCCCATTGCAGCATAAGCCGATGAATGTTGGGGCAGCTGCCAAAAATGCATTCCATAACCTAAGACACCTCGATTAAACTCGCTCTTTTTGATCAACTGAACCCATTCAGAGTCAATAATTTGTTTGCCTTCCCATTGACCATTATTTAGCAACATCAGTCCAAATTTGCCCATGGATTCGCTGTCAGTCATCAACCCCCAATCCGCTCCCGGCTCTCCTGAGCCCAATTGATTGATCCACCGATAATTGCTGATCCCAAGTGGTTCAAATAGCTTCTCGCGCATAACCGTCGCAAATGGCTTATCGTAGATACGCTCTATCACTTTTGAAAGCCCAATCGTAGATAGCCCGCTGTAACAGAATTGACTTCCTGGCTCAAACCGTAACGTCGTATTCAGAAACATTTCTTTCAAATCTTTTGCTGCATAGTGCCTCTGAAATGGGTTTCCAATACCGTAAGGCATCGCGTGTTCATTAAGTGCGTAACCCGTAGACATATTGAGTACATGCCTCACCGTTATCGCCATTTTTTCTTGCGTATCTTTGTTTTGGTATTCAGGAAATAAACTAAAAACAGGGACATCGAGACTGGCTAACCGCCCCTCATCAATAGCCATGAAAATGAGCGTTGCGACAAATGATTTTGTCACCGAATGAACATTGTGGAGCGCATCACGACCAACTGGCATATTTGAAGTCTGAATATGACCATATCGCCCTCCACCCTCTCGAAAAATTTCAACCAGCTTTTCATTGTCCTGCCAAACCACTAAGGCGTGGATGCTGTTTGCTTGGTTGTTTTTGATTCTTTCAACGATGCCTGAGAAATTTTCTGGAGCCAAAACCACCTGTGTTTTATTTCCACCGCAAGCGGCAAGAACAAAACCCATCATACATATGTAAAGCCAACGCATAAGGAATTCCTTATTTTTCTTATCGTTACCTCAAGCGTTACATAAAAAACATAAAGGTTGGATTAAAGACGCATGAAGTTTTTAAACAATGGGAGAAGGTTTAAAAAACGCAACGAGGAGGAAAGAAAAGCAGAAAGGATTGGGGAATAAAAAATGCGCCCTTACAGGCGCATTTAGAGTTAACAATTTTCGTTCAATTAATGAGGAACTGCTTCTTTCTTGTTCTCATAATGGAACACCAACTCGTCATCTTTTAGAGTTACCTTAACGGTTCCCCCATCAACTAACGAGCCAAACAGCAACTCATTGGCAAGCGGCTTCTTGAGGTTCTCTTGAATCACCCTAGCCATAGGTCTTGCACCCATGGTTTTGTCGTAGCCTTTGTGTGCTAACCAGTGACGAGCATCTTCTGACACTTCCATGGAAACACCACGTGAATCAAGCTGCGCTTGAAGCTCAACAATAAACTTATCGACGACTTGGTGAATCACACTTTCATCTAGGCTGTTAAACCAAATGATGTTATCCAAACGGTTACGGAACTCAGGAGTGAATACTTTCTTAATTTCACCCATTGCATCATGGCTATGATCTTGCTGAATCAAGCCGATAGACTTCTTAACCGTCTCGGCAACGCCAGCGTTGGTTGTCATAACCAGAATCACATTACGGAAATCCGCTTTGCGTCCATTGTTGTCTGTTAGCGTACCGTTATCCATAACTTGCAGCAGCAGGTTAAAGATATCTGGGTGTGCTTTTTCAATCTCATCAAGCAATACAACTGAGTGAGGATGTTTAATCACAGCATCAGTCAACAAGCCACCTTGGTCATAACCGACGTAACCAGGAGGTGCACCAATCAATCGGCTCACAGAATGACGTTCACCGTACTCAGACATATCAAAGCGCAACAACTCAACGCCCAATAGTTTGGAAAGCTGAACCGTTACTTCAGTTTTACCAACACCAGTAGGACCAGCGAACAAGAACGAACCAACAGGTTTGTTATCCGCGCCTAATCCTGCTCGAGTAAGCTTGATTGCTTCGCTCAATACTTCGATTGCTGGATCTTGACCAAACACCAACATCTTCATTTTTTCATCAAGATTCAGCAGGATATCTTTGTCTGAAGAAGAAACGGATTTTTCCGGAATGCGAGCCATTTTGGCAACCATATTCTCAATATCGGAAACACCCACCGTCTTCTTACGGCGACTTGCCGGAGCCAGACGACTGCGCGCACCTGCCTCATCAATTACGTCTATTGCTTTATCGGGCAAATGACGCTCATTGATGTATTTCGCTGAAAGTTCTACCGCAGCACGTAAAGCCTGCTTGGTGTAGCGAACTTCATGGTGAGCTTCGTATTTAGGCTTAAGACCAATCAAAATCTTAGTCGTATCGTCCAACGAAGGTTCTACGATATCGATCTTCTGGAATCGGCGTGAAAGCGCACGCTCTTTTTCAAAAATATTGCTGTATTCTTGATACGTTGTGGAACCGATGCAACGAAGCTTGCCGCTGCTAAGAAGTGGTTTGATCAAATTAGCGGCATCAACTTGCCCACCTGAAGCGGCACCTGCCCCGATGATAGTGTGAATCTCATCGATAAACAGAATCGCATCTTCTTCTTTTTCTAATTGCTTAAGTATTGCTTTGAAGCGTTTTTCAAAGTCACCGCGGTACTTAGTACCAGCAAGTAAAGAGCCGATATCCAAAGAGTAGATAACGCTGTCTTTGATCACTTCTGGTACTTGACCTTCTACGATTCTCCAAGCCAGCCCTTCAGCAATTGCCGTTTTACCTACGCCCGCCTCACCAACCAGCAGTGGGTTATTTTTACGGCGTCGGCAAAGTACTTGTATCGTACGCTCAAGTTCTTTATCTCGACCAATAAGCGGATCGATATGCCCTTGTTTTGCAATCTGATTTAGATTAGTTGCAAAGTTCTCTAATCGTTCTTCAGAGTTGCCATCTTCCGATGAAGACTCTTCACCAAATACATTAGAAGACGAATCTTCTTCACCGTTATTTTGCGGTGATTTACTGATTCCATGCGAAATGTAGTTAACGATATCTAAGCGGCTAATGTCATTTTTCTTGAGTAGATAAGCCGCGTGAGACTCTTGCTCGCTAAAGATAGCAACCAATACATTCGCACCCGTTACTTCACTACGCCCTGAAGACTGGACGTGGAAAACAGCACGTTGCAATACGCGTTGAAAACTTAGAGTAGGTTGAGTTTCTCTTGTCTCATCGTTTTCTGGAATGAGAGGTGTTGTTTGATCGATAAATGTATCAAGCTCCTGGCGAAGAACGTCCAGATCAGCTTGGCATGCTTTTAGTGCTTCTTTTGCAGCGTCGTTGTCGAGTAGCGCGAGGAGCAGATGTTCAACGGTCATGAATTCATGTCGTTTGTCTCTCGCACGAGCAAAAGCACTATTAAGGCTCGACTCTAGTTCTTTATTTAGCATAAGTACCTCCCCAAAAGAACAACCTATGTTGCTCAAGCAAGCTTTATGCCTGCTCCATTGTACATAACAGCGGATGCTCATTCTCTTTCGAGTGCACAGTGACTTGCGCCACCTTTGTTTCCGCAACTTCGGCAGTGTAAGTGCCACAAATTGCTTTCCCATCGTAATGCACTTTGAGCATCACTTGTGTTGCTTTTTCTATATCCATTGAAAAGAAACGTTCGAGTATTTCAATCACAAAATCCATTGGCGTGTAATCGTCATTGTTGAGAATAACGTTGTACATAGCCGGTGGTTTTACTTGTGTTTTTTCTTTCTCCAGTAAATCCGAGTCTGGAGTGACCCATTGATATTGCTTGCTCATTTTTTTGTCGGTTTTTAGGAGGATTGAGACTCAAGGATGTTACTCAAATTTCACCCTCTACTTAAGACTAATGCACCAATTGTATCCCTGCAAATAAAACATTGCTATTGGAGTTATTCAAACTTTAGAGAGATTTTTTATTGAGGAAAATATCACTTTAAATATCCACAACAACATTATTGTCAATATGCACTCTAGTTATAATTTTGTTAATCTCAAAAATGAAATCTTTGTCAAATTGTTAGATTTTATTACTGCAAACTATTGACTGAGCTCATTCATTGACTAAATTGTGTTCTTGGTGGCTAAAATTTTAGCAATTGCTGAATTGATAGCCATAGCAGTATGATGCAACAATATTGATAGATACAGCTGCGTCGACGTAAACAACATCAGTTACTAAAAAATGCATGAGGGATGTATAGCATGGCTACAGGTACAGTGAAGTGGTTTAATAACGCCAAAGGATTTGGGTTTATCTGTCCGGAAGGAGAAGAGGGCGATATTTTCGCACACTACTCAACAATAAAAATGGACGGATACCGTACTCTTAAAGCTGGACAACCAGTCAACTACGAAGTTGAGCAGGGTCCAAAAGGCTTCCATGCGAGCTCTGTAATTCCAATTGAAGGCGAACCTGCCAAATAATCGAAATTCGGAGTATAAGAAACCCGCTTACGCGGGTTTCTTTGTTTTTATACCCAAACAACGTTAAACGGAGTTTGGAGAAAAGCTTTAAATAAATGGCTGCAATACATCGGATTACAGCCTCTCTATCTCTTCGCCTTATACTGCGTCAACAATGCTGTTCAACAATTCGCTCGGACGCATTAGTACAGATGCTTTCGCATCGACAGGTGCAAAATATCCACCAAGCTCACCCGCAACGCCTTGGGCATCGTTAAGTTGCTTAACGATCGTTTCTTCGCCTTCAGCCATTTGCTTCGCAATAGGACCAAATTGCGCAGACAACTCTACATCGTCTGACTGTTCAGCCAATGCTTTCGCCCAGTATGACGCTAGGTAGAAATGGCTACCACGGTTATCTAGCTCACCCACTTTACGTGAAGGTGATTTGTTCTTGTCTAGGAACTCTCCTGTTGCCTTATCCAGAGCATCAGCAAGAACTTGTGCTTTCTTGTTGTCCGCTACCGTGCTCAAGTGCTCAAGAGATGCTGCTAGTGCAAGGAATTCGCCTAATGAATCCCAACGTAGGTGGTTTTCTTTTTCTACTTGTTGAACGTGCTTAGGTGCAGAACCACCAGCGCCTGTTTCAAATAGACCACCGCCGTTCATCAACGGAACAATAGACAACATTTTTGCAGAAGTACCCAGCTCTAAAATTGGGAACAAGTCAGTTAGGTAATCACGAAGTACGTTACCCGTTACAGAAATAGTATCTAGACCGTCTTTAATACGAACCAAAGAGAATTGAGTCGCTTCAAGTGGGGCTAGGATCTTAATTTCTAAACCAGAAGTATCGTGTTCAGGTAGGTAAGCATTAACTTTCTTGATTAGCTGCGCATCGTGAGCACGGTTCTCATCAAGCCAGAAAACAGCAGGAACACCAGTAGCACGAGCACGGTTAACCGCCAATTTCACCCAATCTTGAATCGGTGCATCTTTCACCTGACACATACGGAAGATGTCGCCTTCTTCAACATCCTGTTCAATTAGCACGTTACCTGCCGTATCAACAACACGTACTTGACCTGATGCTTTCTGAACAAATGTTTTATCGTGCGAACCATACTCTTCCGCTTTTTGCGCCATCAAACCAACATTTGGCACGCTGCCCATTGTTGTTGGGTCGAAAGCACCATTTTCTTTACAGAAATCAATAACGGCTTGGTAAACACTTGCGTAGCTACGATCTGGGATCATCGCTTTCGTGTCTTTTAGCTTGCCATCTGGTCCCCACATTTGACCAGAAGAACGAAGCATTGCTGGCATAGAAGCATCAACAATCACATCACTTGGTACATGTAGGTTGGTAATGCCGCGGTCAGAGTCAACCATTGCAAGGGCTGGGCGAGTCGCATAGACCGCTTGCAGCGCTGCTTTAATTTCTTCTTGTTGCGCTTCTGGTAGTGACGTGATTTTCGCGTACACATCGCCAATACCGTTATTTACATCAACACCAATCTGTTCAAACACTTCTTGGTATTTTTCGAAAACGTCTTTGTAGTAAACGCGAACAGCGTGACCAAAGATGATCGGATCCGAAACCTTCATCATGGTTGCTTTCATATGAAGAGAAAGTAGAACGTCTTGCTCTTTTGCTTCTTCAATTTCTTTCTCGAAGAACGAAACCAATGCCGCTTTGTTCATTACAGAAGCATCAATGATTTCCTTGTCTTGCAAAGGAAATTCACTTTTTAGTACATCGATGTCACCGTTAGCGCCAACGAATTCAATACGTACGCTCGTTGCACCATCAATAGTGACTGATTTTTCGCTACCAAAGAAATCGCTGTCGCTCATGCTAGCAACGTGAGATTGAGAGTCTGCACTCCAAGCGCCCATTGAATGCGGGTTTTTCTTTGCGTAATTTTTAACAGAAGCAGGCGCACGACGGTCAGAGTTACCTTCACGTAGAACTGGGTTAACGGCGCTGCCTTTGATTTTGTCATAGACCGCTTTAACGGCTGCTTCTTCGTCTGTTTTTGGCTCTTCCGGGTAATTTGGAAGTGCGTAGCCTTTGCTTTGAAGCTCTTTAACCGCGGCTTGTAACTGAGGTACCGATGCGGAAATGTTAGGCAGTTTAATGATGTTCGCTTCAGGCGTTTTTGCCAGCTCACCTAGCTCAGTTAGAGCATCGCCGATACGTTGCTCTTCCGTTAAGTAATCAGGGAAGTTAGCAATAATGCGCCCTGCTAGTGAGATATCTCTTGTTTCGACGTTGATATCAGATGATGAAGTAAACGCGCGGATAATAGGCAGTAGCGAATAAGTTGCCAAAGCGGGCGCTTCATCAGTGATTGTATAAATTATAGTAGGCTTAGTTGTTGGCATGAAATTTCCCTATATATCTGACAGTCTCTATTGGATGAGAAATAGGTCTGCATGAATGTATCGCCAGTCAGTCCGTACTACATCCTCCTATGGCTGACCGCGATTGTTTTCCCAAACTCCTTTAAGAGTCATTGACTCTATAGTGTTTCTATTCTAGTTCAACCGATTACCTGTACCGGTAATTCTGACCAAACAGAAAGCACTGGTTTGGTATCACGTACACATCCTCATTTATCGTAATAATGGAAAGGGTGTAGCGTCTGTATCCTGTAGCGGATACCGTACTCACGTAAAACTAAACAACTCTGATTGTTTAGTCTATCATTCAGTTCGTGATTCCTGTTTTTTGGCGCGCAAATCATAGCCTAATCACAAATGAAGTTAAACTTTCACCCACAGTTCGTTTACATTTTTGCAAGGTAGTTAACATGTCTTTTCGCTCTCGCAGCGTAAAATCAAAGAGTTCTGGTGCTTCTCGCACAGCATCTTTTAAAACAAATGCCAAAGTTCGATCAAAAAAATCACAAAAAACACCTCATAAACCCAACAGTGTGTCCGCAGAAGAACGTAAGGTACTTCTGTTTAATAAACCGTTTGACACGCTAAGCCAATTTACAGATGGCGAAGGAAGAAAAACGCTAGCGGACTATATATCAGTAAAGGAAGTGTATGCGGCAGGTAGGCTAGACAGAGACAGTGAGGGCCTTATGGTGCTTACTAACGACGGAATCTTGCAAGCCCGATTGACGCAGCCAAAATCAAAATCCCCTAAAACCTATTGGGTTCAGGTCGAAGGCTCGCCAGCAGAGGAAGATCTCGAAAAGCTAAGAAAAGGTGTCGAATTGAAAGATGGCATGACATTGCCCGCACAAGTAGACATCATGCCTGAGCCCAATGTATGGGAACGCCACCCACCCGTTCGCTTTCGCGCCTCTATTCCAACGACTTGGCTTGCCATTACCATTGTAGAAGGCAGAAATCGTCAAGTACGCCGTATGACAGC
Organism: Vibrio penaeicida; assembly: GCF_030689305.1. GTDB lineage: Bacteria > Pseudomonadota > Gammaproteobacteria > Enterobacterales > Vibrionaceae > Vibrio > Vibrio penaeicida_B. The sequence continues at coordinate 181,278 of NZ_JAUYVM010000001.1, forward strand.
CAATATAGGCTTCCCTACTCTTCGCTTGATCCGTTATTCCATGGGAGATTGGAACGTAGGCGACTTACAACCAGGTGAATGGAAGTACGTCTCCGTATAGGTCGCCATTTCGAGATATTGATGAAGATTTCAGCAAGTACACCCATTGCTTTTTGTGATTTAACTCTCGGATCTGTATCCAGCAAATTCTTTCTGTTAGAATCTGCCCCCAAGTAATTTATGTGGTAAAAACAATGTCAGATAACAGCCAAAAGAAAGTGATCGTCGGTATGTCCGGCGGTGTTGACTCCTCTGTTTCCGCCTACCTTCTGAAGCAACAAGGCTACCAAGTTGAAGGCCTGTTTATGAAGAATTGGGAAGAAGACGATAATGAGGAATACTGCACCGCAGCGGAAGACTTGGCAGACGCACAAGCTGTTTGTGACAAATTGGGTATCCACCTACACACTATCAACTTTGCTGCGGAGTACTGGGATAACGTTTTCGAGTACTTCTTAGCAGAATACAAAGCCGGGCGCACTCCCAATCCAGATATTCTCTGCAACAAAGAAATCAAGTTCAAAGCATTTCTAGAATTTGCCGATGAGGTTCTGGAAGCGGACTACATTGCCATGGGTCACTATGTTCGTCGTACCTTCCCTACAGCAGAAGGCGAACAGCCGAAGATGCTTCGAGGCTTGGATGGCAACAAAGACCAAAGCTACTTCCTTTATACATTAAGCTCAGAACAAATTTCTCGTAGCCTGTTTCCTGTAGGCGAACTAGAGAAGCCTGAAGTACGACGTATTGCAGAAGAGCAAGACTTGATCACTGCTAAGAAAAAAGACTCGACCGGTATTTGTTTTATAGGCGAACGTAAGTTCACCGACTTCCTCTCTCGATACTTACCTGCGCAGCCTGGTAAAATTGAAACACCTGAAGGACGCGTTATTGGTGAGCACCAAGGCTTGATGTACCATACTTTAGGGCAGCGTAAAGGCTTGCATATTGGTGGACAAAAAGGCGGCGGTGGAAACGAAGACCCTTGGTATGTTGCAGAGAAAGATCTAAAACGTAATGTACTCATTGCGGTTCAAGGCGCTGATCACCCACTTCTCAAATCCACTGGGTTAATGGCGTCACAGCTTCATTGGGTCGATCGCGAAGTGATCAAACAACCAATGTCCTGTACGGTGAAAACGCGCTATCGCCAACAAGATATTCCTTGTACTATCATCCCGGTTAATGACGAAACCATAAAAGTCATTTTTGATGAACCGCAAGTTGCTGTAACACCTGGACAATCGGCTGTCTTTTATTTAGGCGAAGTCTGTTTGGGCGGCGGCATCATAGAAAAACGTATTTGATAATTAAGGAGCACTTACGTGGCTAATACACTTTATGACCGTACCATCGCTTTTGCTGGCATGTGCCAAGCAGTAGCGCTGATGCAAGATATCGCGAAAGAAGGTCACTGTGATAAAGACGCGTTTGAAACCTCTATTAAAGCCATTTTGAACACCACCCCTAACAACACGATTGAAGTATTCGGGGATGAATCAAACCTAAAGATCGGGTTGGAATGCCTAGAAAAAGGCATCGACAGCACGCCTGCTGGCAGTGAAGTGACTCGCTATCTGATCTCTTTGATGGCACTGGAGCGTAAGCTAAGTGCCCGCCGTGACGCCTTATCTCAATTGGGCGATCGCATTCAAATGGCTCAACGCCAAACCGAACATTTTGATCTGTTCGATGACAACATGATCAGTAATCTCGCCAGCATTTACTTGGATGTAGTCAGCCCGATTGGTCCTCGTATTCAAGTTACTGGCACCCCTTCAGTATTACAGCAAACCGCCAACCAACACAAAGTCCGTGCTCTGTTGCTTTCAGGCATTCGATGTGCCGTACTTTGGCGTCAAACAGGCGGTAAGCGTCGCCACTTAATTTTTGGTCGCAAGAGCATGCTCGAGCAAGCCCAAATTTTGCTGGCACGAATCTAACTTAACAAATCACTCAGATATTCAGGAGAATAACATGGAACTGTCAGCATTGACTGCTGTTTCACCGGTAGACGGCCGCTACGGAAGTAAAACGATTGCGTTACGCAGTATCTTTAGTGAGTATGGCCTCCTAAAGTATCGTTCAATCGTTGAAATCCGTTGGTTACAGAAGCTTGCAGCAACAGATGCTATTGCAGAAGTCCCTGCATTCAGCGCTGAAGCAAATAAATTCTTGGACGAGCTAGCAGAAAACTTCAGCGAAGAAGACGCTGCACGCATCAAAGAAATTGAGCGCACAACTAACCACGACGTTAAAGCTGTTGAATACTTCCTGAAAGAAAAAGTTGCAGGTGTACCAGAGCTTCATGCAGTAAATGAATTCATTCATTTCGCTTGTACTTCAGAAGACATTAACAACACTTCCCATGCTCTAATGCTTAAAGAAGCGCGTGAAACTGTTATCCTTCCTGAAATTAAAAACATCATTGATGCGATTAAAGCCCTTGCTGAAGAGTACCGCGACATTCCTCTTCTTTCTCGTACGCACGGTCAGCCAGCATCCCCATCAACGATGGGTAAAGAAATGGCGAACGTTGCTTACCGCATGGAGCGTCAATACAAGCAAATCGCCAATGTTGAAATCTTGGCTAAAATCAACGGCGCAGTAGGTAACTACAACGCGCACCTTTCTGCCTACCCAGAACTGGACTGGCACAAGTTTAGTGAAGAGTTCATCACTGAATCTTTAGATGTGACGTGGAACCCATACACTACGCAGATCGAGCCGCACGATTACATTGCAGAGTTATTTGATGCAATCGCTCGTTTCAATACTATTCTGATCGATTTCGATCGCGACGTATGGGGCTACATTGCACTGGGTCACTTCAAGCAGAAGACTATTGCTGGTGAGATTGGATCTTCAACGATGCCGCACAAAGTTAACCCAATCGACTTCGAAAACTCTGAAGGTAACTTGGGTCTAGCAAATGCAGTATTCAATCACCTAGCTCAGAAACTGCCTATCTCTCGTTGGCAGCGTGATCTAACAGATTCGACTGTACTTCGTAACTTGGGTGTTGGCGTGGGTTACGCAATCATTGCTTATACGTCGACTCTAAAAGGCATTAGCAAGTTAGAAGTAAACCGTGAAGCATTACTAGCAGAGCTTGATCAAAACTGGGAAGTATTGGCAGAGCCAGTACAAACGGTAATGCGCCGCTACGGCATCGAAAAGCCTTACGAGAAGTTAAAGGAACTCACTCGTGGTAAGCGTATCGACGGTGAAGCAATGCGTAACTTTATCGATGGCTTAGAGCTTCCTGAAAGCGAAAAAGCACGCTTGAAAGAAATGACACCTGCTAACTACATTGGTCAAGCAATTGAGTTAACAGACAAACTATAACTTAGATAATACTAAGAATATCAAAACCAGCGAGTTAATCTTCGCTGGTTTTTTTCTGCCTACAGAACTCACCGAGCTTTTATATTCATCCGATAATCGATATAAAACCCGCATTAACCCCTACCTTCCCTATCACTTAAAGTCTCACATTTGAGCCATATATATAATTAATTTAATTACATTCCATTAAAAGCTCAATTTTTGATCATATAGCTCTTTTTTCATACACGAATAGTTGCGCATTAAGTTAACCATTTGTTTTATAAGAATTCTCATTTTCAATAATGTAACTAAATATATAAATTCAGTACAAAACATTATTTATTGTGATATAAATCACACCAAATCAAGGATGGTTATAGAAATACAATAAATACATAACACAAATCTGAGCCATAGAATAAAGAGGAATTTATGTTTCTTAAAAATCTCGCAATCAGCAGAAAACTTGCTTTGTCATTTTCTTTGATTGCAGTTATTAATATTATTTTTGCTGTCTTTTTCCTGAACGGTTTAAAACACATTCAAAACGAGCTGCTTAACTACGCAGACGACACGCTACCAGCGGTCATGACCGTTGAGTCACTCCAACAAGATTTCTTAGAATTGCGCCTTTCTCAGTACAAACTGCTAAAGGTTCATAATAACCATGCGGAACTTCTGAGCGACATTCAAGGCAATGAGCTACTGAAAAAAGAGCTATCAAAAAACCTAGCAGCTTACGGCAAAACAGTCTGGCCCGGTGAAGAGCAGAACACGTTTGACCAACTAATGAGTGATTGGAATCAATACATCCTGCAAAGCAACCAATTCCACGAGTTACTGGTTGACGATAACAACCTGCAAGCTCAAAAATTAGTTCTCAATAACCAAGCAACAGCAGAGTCAATGTCCCGGTCTTTCACTACATTGAAACGTATTCTGAACGATGCAATGTTGAGTAACAGAGCTACGATTCTTTCTGAGATCGATGGCTTGGAGATGAAGAACCTAACAAGCAACGCTCTGGCACTTATTGTCATGCTTATCGTTACCGTTGTTCTTACTAAGGTGATATGTGGTCCACTTACCGCTGTCGCGACCTTGGCTAACGACATCGCAGACGGTGATCTTTCGCAAAAACTGGATCACAACGCCATCGGAAAAGACGAACTGGGCCAGCTAGCGACTTCCGTCGAATCCATGCAAAACAACCTTAAATCTCTAATTGAACAAGTTGCCTCTGCGGTTTCTCAAGTTAACCACTCTGCTGGTGAAGTGAACATGATTTCAAGTCAATCAGCGGAAGGTATGCAACACCAACAAAAAGAAACCAACCAAGTATCATCTGCAATGACAGAGATGGAATCTGTCATTCATGATATTTCGAAAAACACAGAAACATCAGCTCAAGAAACACAAGATGCGATGAACCTGACTAAGAATGGCAACGAACAAGTGAAACTGATGATCGATGCCATGATGGAAGTCGCGGACTCTATTCGCCTTTCAAGCGAAACAGTAGCTGAATTAGAAAAGCGCTCACAACAAATCCATATTTTTGTCGACGTGATTCAAGATATCGCAGAGCAAACGAATCTTCTTGCACTTAATGCAGCAATCGAAGCAGCGCGCGCTGGTGAGAGTGGCCGTGGCTTTGCAGTTGTTGCTTCAGAGGTACGTTCACTCGCTGGACGTACACAAGATTCTACCGGTGAAATCAGCACGATCATTGAAGAATTTAAAGCCAGCACTCAGAAAGTTAAAACAGTTTCTGATGGCAGCCAAGAAAGCACGTCAAGGTGTTTAGGGCTGGGTGATCAAGTTCAAGATATTATGGGTGACATCCAGAATGCTGTGACTCAAATTTCTGATATGGGTGTCCAAATAGCCAGCGCTTGTAGCCAGCAATCCGCGGTAGTTGGTGACCTTTCGGTTCGCGTTGAAAACATGCAAAGCTCGTCCGAACAAGTTGCACAAGGCTCTCTTCAAACCGCGCAATCATGTGCTGAATTAGAGCAACTGTCTCAATCACTACAGCAGTCAATGGCAAAATTCCGACTGGTGTAACTCTTTCTTTACTTGGGTCCATTGACCCAACGTAACCCGATTCAAACTGGGCGTTCAATTCGCCCAGCTTACAACTTAATTTCCCTCTCCTATATTCACTCGTTTACTCGGGAGGGGGCTGCTTTGGAGAAAAAACATGAAAACTAAATTAACCCTTTTAGCGTTGTCTTTTGCTACCGCGACCACTATTTCAACACCAGCACTAAGTGCTCCACTGCTTTCGGGTATTGAAGGCGAATACAGCAATGAATACAAAACCAGCAATGCGTGGCTTGAAGTAAGCCTGTCTCAGTTCAATGACAACATCAATCAGTTCAGAACTTTTGTTAGTGCAGGTACAAGCATTTGTGCGGTAATGAAAGCGGACGCTTACGGAAATGGTATTCAAGGGCTAATGCCGACTATCCTTGCCCAAGGCATTCCATGTGTTGCTATTGCAAGTAATGAAGAAGCACGTATCGTCCGTGAATCTGGCTTTGATGGGCAATTAATTCGTGTACGTGCGGCAAGCAATAAAGAAATTGCTAACGCGGTTCAATACGATGTGGAGGAGTTAGTAGGCTCTGTTTCTAAAGCCCGTCAGATTGAACGAATTGCAGAACGTTTTGATACTGAAATTAATGTTCACCTCGCGCTGAATTCTGGTGGAATGGGTCGCAACGGCTTAGATATGTCTACACAACGCGGGCAACGCGACGCGTTGAAAATGACGGACTTTGACAATGTCGAAATCGTAGGAATCATGACTCACTTCCCTAACTACGAAGTGGACTATATCAAAGAGAAAGCTGCTGAGTTTGAGCAAAGCGCACTTTGGATCATCGAGAACTCTGACCTTGATCGCGAGGATGTTACTCTACACGCTGCCAACTCGTTTACGTCACTCAACGTACCAGAAGCTCAGTTTGATATGGTGCGCCCAGGCGGCGTTTTGTATGGCGATCTTCCAGGACATGCTGAGTACCCTTCTATCGTTACTTACAAAACAAAAGTGGCTTCTTTGCATAGACTGCCTGCTGGCAGCACTGTTGGGTATGACAGTTCATTCGTCACAAAACGCGAAACCATTCTAGCCAACCTACCGCTTGGTTATTCAGATGGTTATAACCGCAGCCTTGGTAACAAAGCAGAAGTCATCATAAACGGTCAACGTGTCCCAGTAGTGGGCAAGATTTCGATGAATACAACAATGGTTGACGTAACCGATGTACACAGCATTCGCCAGAATTCACAAGTGATTCTGTTTGGTACACAAGGGGAAAATAGTATAACCATTGGTGAGATAGAAACGCACACTGACATGATTTTTCCTGAAATCTACACAATTTGGGGTAACTCGAACCCTCGCCGCTACATTTGGTAACAATAGGCTCATCCTCTTATTGAGCTAATTACTATAAATATGAAGCTGCCCAATGGGCAGCTTTTTCGCTATATAGGCATGATTTATTTATAAAAAACCACGATAAAAGTGAGAAAACTATATTAGTAGTTAAATAAATAACATACGAAAAATCATTACTTCTGATATGAAAGTAATTATCAACTCAGTGAATATAATTAAATAGAATATTATTAATACAATGATCTTAATTTATAATAAGTAGAGAAAGATTCAGCTAGTGAACATTTAAATGAGACATTGTTCAACTTAACAATTTTACTTACATAATTTCGATGTACTTAGGCTACTCCAAACCCCATCATAATAAGCCTTAGTTTAAAATCTAATTATTAACTTATTCGGTTTGTTGATGAGAGATACCATTAAAATATCCTTGATAGTTCCGGTTTTTAATGAAGAAGAGGCCATTCCTCTCTTTTATAAAACGGTAAAAGAAAATAGCGAACTTAACCGCTATGACATTGAAATTTTGTTTATTAATGATGGAAGTACGGATCTTACAGAAAGCATTATTGAAGCATTATCGGTTAGCGATAAAAATGTTATCTCTTTGAGCTTTACTCGAAACTTCGGCAAAGAACCCGCACTAATGGCTGGATTGGAGCACGCTTCCGGTGATGCCGTCATTCCTATCGATGTAGATCTCCAAGACCCTATCGACGTAATCCCTGAAATGGTCGACAAATGGCAAGCAGGGGCAGACGTTGTGCTCGCCAAACGAGTCGATAGAACAAGTGACAGTGTATTAAAAAGAAACACCGCTGAGATGTTCTATAAAATACATAACCGAATAAGTGATTTAAAAATTCAAGAGAACGTCGGAGACTTCCGCTTACTTTCTCGCGACACCGTCGAGCATATCAAACAACTCCCTGAACGAAACCTATTCATGAAAGGTATTCTTTCATGGGTTGGTGGAAAAGTTGAAATAGTTGAATACACACGAAATGAGCGAGCGGCCGGTATATCTAAATTTAACGGCTGGAAACTTTGGAACTTTGCCATAGAGGGGATAACCAGTTTCTCGACTCTTCCGCTTAGAGTATGGAGCTACATCGGGTTCTTTATTTCTTTTATGTCTCTGTGTTACGGCAGTTGGATTATTTTAGATAAATTCATCAATGATAATCCTGTCCCTGGTTTCCCTACATTGATTGTCGCTATTGTATTCCTTGGTGGTATCCAGTTGATTGGAATAGGAATTATAGGTGAATATGTTGGTCGGTTATATATTGAGACCAAACAACGGCCAAGGTATCTCCTGAAAAAACGAGAATCGTCTAAAGAGCAAAAGCAGAAAAAAGGTAACCTGAAAAGCGTCGACTTTTCCTCTTCAACTCAATCCAATAAAGCATCTCAAAAGGTCAACAGACCCTAAATACCTTTGGCGGTAAGATTGTTCTGTCTTACCGCTCTTCATCTTGACGGTACTTGGGTGTAGTTAATGCTGTTACTTAGGTATAGAATGTCGGCAAATTTTAAAGATGCGAATCCACCATGTACCAGCTCTCCTTTTCAATAGAAGAATTTCTTACTCATTACTGGCAGAAAAAGCCAACCATTATTAAAGGTGGTTTCTCTAACTTTTCGGACCCTCTTTCTCCGGACGAATTAGCCGGTTTAACTATGGAAGAGGAAATTGATTCGCGCTTTGTCTCCAATTTAGATGACAACTGGGTAGCTGAACACGGTCCTTTTCCTGAAGAAAAATTCGCGGAGCTGGCTGAAACCAACTGGTCGTTTATCGTTCAAGCTGCCAATCATTGGCACCCAGAAGCAGCTGAACTTGTTAAAGCATTCGATGCGATGCCAAACTGGTTGTTTGACGACTTAATGATTAGTTACTCCGTTCAAGGTGGCGGTGTTGGTCCTCACATAGACCAATACGATGTATTCATTGTTCAAGGTTTGGGGAAACGTCATTGGCGTGTTGGCGCGCTTGATGAAGGACAATATAAAGAAACTTGTCGCCACTCTGTGCTTAGGCAAATTGAAGGGTTTGAGCCGATAATCGACGACGTGCTCGAACCCGGTGACATTCTTTATATCCCACCCGGCTTTCCACACGATGGCTACGCACTTGAACCTTCTATGAGTTACTCTGTCGGTTACCGTTCTCCTAAGCAGCAGGAGCTTCTCTCCAATTTTGCGGATTACGTGTTGGCTCATGATATGGGCGATCACCATCTACATAACCCTGCTCAAGAAACGCAAGAAACAAAAGGGGTCATTCAGGATAAAGACCTCAATCAATTGAAAGCCATGCTTAAAAACTCATTGAACGACGAAGCGACACTCGATAAGTTCATTGGCTGCTTAGTGAGCCAGTCTCGCCATCAATTGGATATTGTCTCTGCTGAGGAGAAATGGACGCCTGAAGAGCTACAGGGCTATTTACAAGAAGGTGGGGCTATTGAGCGTGTTTCCGGTCTTCGAGCGTATTACCACGAAAATAACCCGCTCACCGCTTATGTAAACGGTGACGTTGTTACAGTCGAAGAATCTCAGCAAGGGCTCATATATGCACTGTGTGATCAAAACGTTATCATTTGGGATGATATTGATAACTCAGGTGATGCAGGTACAGCACTCGACATCCTTTGCGATTTCGTCAATCGAGGATATTGGTTTACTCACGAGTAAAGTAACGACCGTGTTAAACAATAAAAGGGAGCATGATGCTCCCTTTAGTATTTTATGGGTAACAAACCTACACTTTAAACTGGTTGACCAAGTCTTTTTGTCGTGAAGATATTGCGGAAATTTCTTTACTGATTCTTTCTGATGATTCTGCTTGTTCCAAAATCTGTGCACTTAGCTCACGAATATTAGACACGTTGAGATTCACCTCTCCAGACACCGACTGTTGCTCTTCCGCCGCTTTTACAATCTGAGAGTTCATGTCCACAATGGCCACAATGGATTCATCGATTGTATTAAGCTCTTTTACCGCTTTATCAACCTGATCATGTGTGTGTGCGGCCAGTTCATTTCCTTCTTGAATTGCATTCACAACATTTTTGGTCCCGACTTGTACTTTTTCAATTACTTCTCGGATTTCGCCTACTGAATCTTGCGTTCGGCTTGCCAAGTTTCGTACTTCATCGGCGACCACTGCAAAGCCTCGCCCTTGCTCTCCTGCGCGCGCCGCTTCTATCGCAGCGTTTAGCGCTAACAAGTTAGTCTGCTCTGAAATGCCTTCAATCACCGAAAGGATTTCGGTAATGGCCGCATTATTCTTCGCTAAGTCTTCAACCACTGGCACTGCGCTGGTCATTTTATCAACCAACTTCGTCATTTCATCCGAAGAGTCGCCAATCACCTCTTTACCTTGAGAGACAGACATATTGGCTTCGTTTGCCGCTTGAACCGCAATTTCGGCATTTTGAACGACCAAGCCCGCCGTTTGCGTCATTTCTTCAGACGCCGTGGCCACCAAGTCGACCTCTTTAAACTGCGCATCACTGCTTTGGCGAGTCACTGATGCCGCTTGCCCCGATTGTTCTGATGTCGAAGAAATATCGTGCGTCGTTGCGACCACCTCTTTGATGATCACTTGCAACTTATCTAAGAACTTGTTGAAGCCCGCCGCTAATTGACCTATTTCGTCTTGGGTTTGGACATCCAGTCTCTGAGTTAAGTCCCCTTCCCCAGAAGCAATATCGTCTAATCGAGTGACCACTTCCTTAATAGGCTTCACTAAGCGAGTAGCAAGACCAGCGATCAACACCAAGCCAAATAGAACCAGCACGACACCGACCATCAATTCGTTTGAAATGGAGCCATTAACCAGTTCAGTTATAACCGAATCAAGTCGAGTCGCGTCGGCCAATACGCTCTCGCGAGGCACTTCTAACATAACGCCCCAAGTTTGGTTTGCTACAGAGACAGGTGAAAACACCGTGAGCCACTGTTTATCGGCACTCCATTGGGTTTGGACTTCGCTCGAAAATAGGAAACCCTCCAGCATAGAAGCACTGACCCTATTGCTTTGATATTTTTCGCCCAGTTTTGCGCTCGAATCGTCTGTTGCGATCAAAGTGCCATCTAAACTCAGAATCGTAATGTGCCCTTTACCTGCAAATAAGGCTTGATCCGACTGCATCACCGTATCAATCAGAGCATTAAGAGATAATTCAACGCCGAGGAAACCAACCACTTCTTCTTCAGATACAAGTGGAACAGTCAGTGAGGTTTGCAACACATCACCATTTTGGCTGCTGGTAATTCGTGGTGAGGTAACGCAAGCTTGACCGGAATTTATAGGGCATAGAAAGCGCTCAGCCTGAGACGAATCCATCAATTTACTTTCTTCTAGCGGCTCACCAAAAACAAGCGTTTCATCTTCAGGAGAAATTGACCAATAGCTGGCAAATCGCCCCTTTTCGTTGGAGCCTACATAGTCTGCACCATGATAGTTACTGTCTTCTCCATCAAGCGCATCTTCGTTAAAAACAAGGTAAGCTCCACGCACGGTTGGAAAACGTACTACCGTGTTATTCACCATTTCATTGAGCGCGGTTCGCAGTTCTTCACTCGGAGTAAAGTTTTCTAATGCATTGCGCTGCAAAAATAACGCACTCTCACCCAGCATTTCGGCGCGGTAAGTTGCTTCATCAAGATAAGTTTGAACTTCTGCAGCATTCAGTTTGGCCATGCCAGCTAAGATTTGCTGAGATTTATCGATAACGGATTGGGAACTATGGTCAATGACAATCTTCTGGTTGCCCGTTGCATTGTAGATTGAAAAACCTATCAAGCTCACCGATGTAAAGAGCAGGCAGAGACCAGCCAGCAGTGTAATTTTCAAATGAACAGATAGCGTTCGCATATTCCCAACCTCCTTTTGCAAACTCGTATTTGTCACAACCCAAAGTTGGTGTTAACAAATATTTTACAGGCACAATCTATCAACAGGATTAGTAAATTACTAGCGACCAAGGACTAAGTTTTTCATGCTAACTCGTCAATCTAATGGCGAATTTTATCCGACACACCAACAGGTATGACTTACATACCATTGTCAATATTTTGACTCGATTAGATTATTTACTAATTTCTTATTTATCGGACACTTGAGAATCATCTTTAGAAGAAAATTCAGGTTTGGATAGAACGCCAATTTTCCGTTTCTCTTCAGCTCAATTCATTTCTCTCGAGTTCAATTTGCGTCTTGGCTTTGTTAACAGCCCTTCTTGACCGTTCAAAAAAACAACAAAGATCTTGCGATTCAAAAATTTCACATGTAGATTAAATGAAATGTTTATTTCAATATTTATATTTGCGATATGCCACTTTCATTCATAAATTGATTCAATGTATTACTTCGCTTCAGGGCAAAGAAGGACATCAATAGATGCAAGTGAGTACGAAATATAAGTGAGTTCGAGGTATCAGGAGCAAGGAATGAAAGAAGTGGATAAAAAGCTCGATGTTATCTGCATGGGCAGAGTGGCCGTCGATTTATATGGCGATCAAATAGGAGCTCGCTTAGAGGACATGTCAACCTTTACGAAGTATTTAGGCGGTTCTTCCGGAAATGTCGCCTATGGTACGGCCATTCAAGGGCTAAAATCTGGCATGTTGGCACGAGTGGGTGACGAACATATGGGGCGATTTGTTCGAGAAGAATTGATTCGTGCTGGTGTGGATGTTTCGCATTTAATTACCGACAAAGACAGACTGACCGCACTGGTCCTACTCGGCATAAAAGATGAAGACACCTTTCCACTTATTTTTTACCGCGATAACTGTGCCGATATGGCGATAACGTCAGATGACGTCTCCGAGAGCTACATTGCTTCGTCGCGATGTTTAGCCATTACTGGTACACACCTTTCAAACCCTAACTCACGTGAAGCTGTACTTACTGCATTATCTTATGCTCGAAAACACGGTGTAAAAACCGCATTGGATATCGATTATCGTCCTGTTCTTTGGGGGCTCACCTCTTTAGGTGATGGTGAAACTCGATTCATCGAATCAGATAGCGTGACCCAGTCACTTCAAGATGTATTGCACTACTTTGATTTGATTGTTGGGACTGAAGAAGAATTTCACATCGCAGGAGGATCCACAGATACCGTTGAGGCATTAAAAGGGATTCGAAACTACTCTAAAGCAGAGTTGGTCTGCAAGCGTGGCCCTATGGGTTGCAGCGTCTTTACCACAGATATTCCTGAAACCTTAGATGAAGGCATTACCGTTAAAGGGGTAAGAGTGGATGTCCTCAATGTACTTGGTGCTGGCGACGCTTTTATGTCGGGTCTGTTGCGTGGTTATCTAAACGGAGAATCTTGGGAGCAGCGCTGCAATTACGCTAACGCATGTGGCGCTCTGGTTGTGTCTCGACACGGCTGTGCTCCAGCTATGCCAACAAAAGCTGAGCTCGACTATTACATAACGCACGCCGAAAACATTCCTCGCCCAGATGTGAGTCACGAGCTGAATCACCTCCATCGCGTCACAAAGCGAGCAAGAGAATGGAAAGATATCTGTGTTCTCGCGTTTGACCACCGAGCTCAATTCGCAGAGATGGCGCTAGAAGCTAATCGCGAAATTGATACCATCCCTTACATTAAGTCATTGATTTGGCAGACTTACTGTCAAGCTACCGAAGAAGCAGGGCTACAAGGCAAATCCGGTATTCTCTGCGACGGTACTTTTGGTCAGCATGTTTTGAACCAAGCTACTGGGATTAAAGAGAATAATGACTCGATGGTTTGGATTGGTCGCCCTATAGAGCAGCCTTCCTCACGCCCTCTCATGCTTGAGCATGGCAATATCGGTAGCCAACTTGTGAACTGGCCACAAGAGCATATCGTTAAATGCTTGGTTTTCTATCATCCAAACGATGAGCAATCTCTCAAACTTCAGCAACAACGAGATCTACAGGAGATCTACAAAGCTTGCTGCCAAAGTGGTCATGAATTGCTGTTGGAAATCATTTTACCTAAAGACTCAGCGCCATGCTCACCAGAGGAAGAAGGTCAGCTATATACCTCAGCGCTTTCACAGCTTTATGACTTAGGAATAAAGCCCGACTGGTGGAAATTGCCATCGATAGAGCAACAAGGCTGGAAAGACATCGATGCACTTATTGAACAGCAAGATCCCTATTGCCGTGGCATTGTTTTACTTGGGCTAGATGCACCATTGGATCAACTTGCAAAAGGATTCCAAGATGCCGCTCAAAGTAAAAATGTACAAGGATTTGCTGTAGGTCGTTCCATCTTTGGAGAGCCCACGAAACAGTGGCTAAAGTGTGAAATAGACGACGAAACGTTTATTTCAAAAGTAAAGAATAACTACCACCAGCTTGTATCAGTCTGGCAACAGCGACATTCCTAATTTATGCGCTAGCAGGAGAAAAACTATGGAAACCATTAACAACTTTATTAACGGGCAGCGCGTAGAAAGCCAAACCGATAGATTTGGGAAAGTGTATAACCCTGCCACAGGGCAGCAGACCAAACAGGTAGTACTTAGCCTAGCATCGGAAGTCGAAGAAGCTATTGAAGCTGCCGCTAACGCCTTTCCAATGTGGTCCAAAACCCCGTCACTTCGCCGTGCTCGTGTCATGTTTAAGTTCAAAGTATTACTTGAAGAAAACAGCCACACACTCGCAGAATTGATATCCAATGAACACGGAAAAGTATTTTCCGATGCCATGGGAGAGTTAACGCGTGGTCTTGAAGTGGTCGAGTTTGCCTGCGGTATCCCACATCTTCAAAAAGGTGAAAGCTCGGCAAATGTAGGTAGTGGTGTAGACAGCCACTCTATCATGCAGCCATTGGGCGTTTGTGCAGGTATAACACCTTTTAACTTTCCAGCGATGGTCCCAATGTGGATGTTTCCCATAGCCATCGCGACCGGTAACACATTTGTTCTAAAGCCTTCAGAAAAAGACCCTTCACTTGCATTGATGCTGGCTGAGTTACTGAAACAGGCAGGGCTGCCAGATGGCGTATTCAACGTGGTTAATGGAGACAAAGAAGCCGTCGATGTTTTGCTCACTCACCCGTCGGTACAAGCCGTTAGCTTTGTTGGATCGACTCCAATTGCAGAATACATTTACTCAACCGCATCGGCCCATGGCAAACGATGCCAAGCACTTGGTGGGGCAAAAAACCACTGTATTCTGATGCCAGATGCCGACATGGATATGGCGACGAGCGCTATTCTCGGCGCAGGTTTCGGGGCAGCAGGTGAACGTTGTATGGCGCTTTCAGTGGTTGTCGCAGTCGGTGATGATACCGCAAATGCACTGATTGAAGGACTAGCAAGCAAAATAGCGGCTATGCGAGTAGGCCCTGGGCTAGTAGATGGCAAAGAAAACGACATGGGGCCAGTCATATCCGCAGAACATCGACAAAAGATCATTGGTTACATCGATTCAGGTGAAGAGCAAGGAGCAGAACTCACAATAGATGGAAGAAGCTGCAGTGTGGAAGGGCATGAAAGCGGATTTTTTGTTGGTCCAACTTTATTCGACCACGTTACGCCAGATATGACCATTTATCAGGAAGAAATATTCGGACCGGTTTTGTCTGTTGTTCGTGTACCCGATTATCAAACGGCACTACAACTTATCAATGCCCATGAATACGGTAACGGAACGGCCATTTTTACCCGTGACGGCGAAACCGCACGACAGTTCAGTGAAGATGTCTTGGCAGGTATGGTCGGTGTCAATGTCCCTATTCCTGTTCCAATGGCGTTCCATAGCTTTGGTGGATGGAAACGCTCAATATTTGGACCTTTGAACGTTCACGGTAATGATGGGGTGCGTTTCTATACAAGAATGAAAACCGTCACCACTCGCTGGCCAACCAGTGTCCGACTTGAGAAACACAAAAGCGATTTCATAATGCCTACAATGGACTAAAAATACGCTCTGTGCCGCTTTCTCCCCCGTGATTGTGGCGCAGAGCACCTCCCGACTTTACTCGCTCGCTTTACCCCTCAACAAATTACTCTCAATTGAATCTAACGAGAAAAGAATGCTTAAAGCAATCAACCATATCCAAATTACTATTCCGAGCGGCGCTCAAGAAGATGCCAAAGCCTTCTATTGTAACGTGCTTGGACTCAGCGAAATTAAAAAACCCAAAACTCTTGAAGGTAATGGGAGTATTTGGTTAGGGCTTGGTGACGTCGCCATCCACTTTGCGATTGAAAATGAAAATTACCGGGCTTTCACGTCTGCCCATATTGCCTACGAAGTCGATGATCTTGATATGTATAAAAAGACGTTAGAAGCCAACGGATTCATCATCAAAAAAAGTTTTCAAATCCCCAGTGTTAAGCGTTTTGAATTTCGCGACCCATTTGGTAATCAAATCGAATTGATGGAAAGAATCGAATGAAGAAAAAACCAAGTCAACGGTACGTCTAAGTTAACATCCAAAATAATGAAACGGCATGCGATAAGTTGAATAGTACGATCTATTCATACGTACATTTTCCGCATGCCGCCATTGGTTACTTCAAAGGAGGAGGCATGAATTTTTTCATGGCATCTAAACTGATGCGTGGGCGAACTTGGTTATCGGAATGTGTATCCAAACACGCTGATGTACGCGCCCATCTAACAGGTAAATTCCAGCCGCCATGCAAGCACTCAATGTACATGTTAGTTTGTGGATTGAGGGTAAGGACACTCGGACCATAGTGTAAATCAATGTCTTGTCTTGGCTGGTTTGCCGCAGAACGATTAATCGCAAATCTAAGTTCTGGCTTGGCTGTTACCATCGCGGGTACAAAAAACGTAATCCCACCATTAGCGATAGGCACTAAACGCTTTTCACTGCGAGTGGCATTTGAAGAAACATTTGTCTTGATTGGAGGGCGTGTGAACACCCACTGAGGAACAAACAGTCTTCTCTTGCTCAACACTTTATATACGGCATCAGTAATCAAGTTAACATCATTGTTTGTACTAAAAGTGTGGAGATAAAAAGGGGCGTTTTGTGTCGCGAGAGCAACTCTTACCCATGAATTTATTTGGTGTTTGATGTCACTCACCGTCAGTAACGCAGGGTGTGCTTTTTGAAATTCAATAAAACGGTGTACTAGATCTGGCCAATTGATGTTGATTCGCGCTCTAGGTCGATTGTAGTGCGTGTCTAACTCCCACACCGTGACTACCTGAATTTTGTCGTCCCAATTTTGTCCCACGAAGGGGTCATTGATCGCTAAGCCGTACCCCATTAAGTCTTTTAACGTGTCCTTCCAAAAAGGAACCGTTATTCCTCTAAAACCGACATAATCACTCATAGTGTTTTCTGGCAGCGTCGATTCTAACTTTGCTACAAATTCCGCGGGGTGCTTTTGGCCTTGCTGATCAAAAACGTAGCAAATTGGAAAATCCCCATATGACGTACTAATGCTTTCAGAACAATCCAAATCTAAACTTTGTACGTCGACACCATCAACCACAAAATACGTCTCTGCGGCTTTGGGTTGTGCCGCTAAGATTCGATACCCTTTTTGAGATGCGACCTGAGACAAGTGCTCAATATCATTTTCAAATCCTCTAGTATCAAACGCGCCACTGAACCAAACCAGCTCCTCTCCCGGGAAATAATTTGGATGTTCGCTATAAGCACTGCCGATATCAAACTCTGGTTGATTAAACCCAGTATTGTCTCGTGCGATCGAACCAAATTTAGGCACAAACCACACTAGATTTGCGTCTACGGTATCACCGTAAAGATAAAACTTATGCAGAATATCTGCGGGAAATTCAGCTTCTACATTTTTTAATGAAGGGTCTATGGGAGCGGCGGTTGCGCCACTGTTTAAAACAGATATCAGTAATAAGCTCTGAATAAGGATGTTTACGATTTTATTGCGCATGGTGATTCCATTTTTCCTTGCAAATATTTTCGTTCTTTTCATTTGGGCAACCAGACTTTATCCAGATACCCAGTAATTTAATGAGTGGTTTAGGTAGCGGGCGCCCGGTTGCAGGCATCCCTGCTGGAGTCGCTCCCATACCAAATTCTTTCTCTTTTTCCCGTATAGCCAACCGTTGGTATAAAATGCTCGGGTCGCTTTCACTTAGCCATTGCTCTATATTCTCCTTGCCAGCCATGTTAAAGACCTCTTTCGCCCTGCCCTCAATACCATGACAATGCACACAGCCCGTATCTCGCCATAAACGGTTCCATATATAGGTCAACGCTTTAGGCGGAATACTCCCTGTCGGAAGTTGTTCGAAATCAGCCGATACCTGCGAAACAGCCTTGGCTAAGGCTTTTTCATTTTCAGAACGTGAGTGTTGAAAATAAGCATAAAGGTCATGAGCATCGATACGAGAGATTGGTAATTTGGGCATGGTTCTCCCTTCCACCGCCTTACCATTGGCATATTGGTGGATCCAATCGGCAGAAAACAAACTCATCGCATTCGCGTTATAGCCTGATAACTGGCTATTGCCATGACACATAGAACAACTCTGTTTAAACAACGCCTCTCCCTTCTTTATCGAGCCCTTCACCTCTAAATTCGATTCATTGGGTATGGCGCCCAAATGCTCATTGATCGCTATCACTTCATCTTCAGAAATATTGGTGTAAGCCATCATTTTAGGGGCATTGCAGCTATTGCCGTCACAGGTACCATGTGGGGCGTTGAGGAATTTGGCTAACGTTTTTCGGTTAACTCTGACCGTTTGTTTTTCAAACATCGGCCATATGGGTGCATGTAAATAAGAAAGGGGGTATTTCTCCATAGATTCAAGACGTTTGTCCTTCACTGGAAGTGCGACGTATCGTGGATCTGAGATCTTATTTCTGTAGTTGTACGCTATTTCGTCAATTTCTGTATGGCACGCCACGCACTTTTGATCGGTCCATTTTCGAGAACCGTTTGGTAAAGTTCCGACGGGTTTCATTCGGTTATCAAAATGGCAGCCATGGCATTCTTGTTCTATCGCCGTTTTATAAGTGCGATCATCCAACTCAAGAGCGTATCCATTGAAAGACAGTAAAAACGTTGCGCCTAGCAAGGAAACTATAACGCAACGAACCCACATACAACTAAAGTAGGTAATAAGAAAAGGCATAGAAAATCAGTACATAACCTCAACGAACGGGGTTGAAGGCATAGGCTCTGAAATAACGATCTTTTCCGATGCTGCTTTTTCTGGAATAACCCAGTATCCAGGCTGCTGGTCTATCACTAAAAAGAGGTCTATGAACTGTGTCCAACGTTGAAACAGCAGCGACTTATCTACAGTTGTTCCTGCATCAAAGCCAAACAAAGTCGGATCAACATGAGAAGAGTAAAAGTTAATACCTTGACTCAATCCATACCATCCAATATCAACATGAGGAGGGCTGGTTTCCGCTTGATCGGCTGATGTTGGCTCAGGTGATACTGGCGGGTCCGGTTGTACTGGTGGTTCAGGTGGCAATGGTAGATCGTGTTCCAGTACCTTTTGTTCAACCAACTGATTGACAATACTTGGCACTTCGATGAACACACCAGGTGCGGGTTGATCAGCAGGGTCTGACAGCGAAAACTTTGCATGCATTAGCTGCTTAGTATCGATAAGTTCAAGTAATTGAGCTTCTTTGGCTAAGCTGGTGTTGTAACGAATCACTAAGCTACACAATTTAGGGTAACCAGGTTGACGTGTTGACACAGAAGAGTACTCAAATGTGGTAAGCAAGTCGGTTAACGCTTGAGTAGGCTGACAAAGAATTGCATCGTCAGGAACGATGGTCTTTCTGTTTGGTCGGATGTTGTTTTCCCGAGCAAAAGTTGTAAATTCTCCGCTCTGAACACTTCTTGGAACAAAGCTGACCGTTAGTGTTTTAGTTCGATACTCTCCTGCAACAGGGAGCCGGTAATCGTATTCATAATCTCTAAACCAAACGTAACCAGTGCCACGTGTGGTATTTTTAAATGGGGCGAAAACGATGTCGCCGTTATCTATTGTGGAATTAAAATCCAACAAAGACAGCGTGTAATCGCTAGCATGCGCCGACACTGCTGAAACGAGTGCGGCACTAGCAAGTAAATGAGTCAATTTCATCATAGGTAGTCCTTGAATTAGCCCACGAACTTCGTGGGCTAAACACTGCATTAGCGTTACAAAGAGCAATAATCCAGATTATGACGAGAGCCATAACCTAGAGTTACTCTCCGTTACGGCGTAGTGACGTCATCAACAATCGCGTGACAACCTACTTCGGTGCTCCATTCAACAGGCATTCCGAATCCACCAACAACACAGTCCACACTCATTTCAGTTTGTACTGTTTCCATTGACATACCAGGGTTCCAGTTAATGGTTCTGGTTTCGTGACGTTTCAGGATTTGCTTCTCATAGTTAGCGCGTAACGTCCACATAGCGTTGGTACTAGTGTCTACTTGCCCTAGTTGTGATTGGCTGTACTCTTGAATTTGATCAAACAACTCTGCTTGCAGCTCTGCTTGAATGCCTTCGACTGCTTTTATGAATGCCGCTTGGTTTGGTGCTTTCTCTTCATACTGCCCAGTTTCAGGGTTGTAGTATTCAACGTAAACGCCCTTTCCTTCCTGAACGAGCTTTTTAAAGAACGCTTGGATTTCAATATCGACACAAGCGTAGTTGTGGTAAGCCGCAAATGTATGCGCTTGTTCGAATGTCTGATTCCAGTCGACAGTAATACGTGCAGCACGTGTCGCTCTTTCTGTTTCCAGCTCCCAATCAACGACAAGGCTAAAGTATGGAGCTAAGCTGTTACCCACCATGAGGTCGTCTTGAATGACGTTGGTCATGTCGTTATCAGGCAACGTCACTAACTGGAAAGGAACATTCACAGAGGAGCTAGTTCTACCACTTGGTACCTTAGCGTAAGCTTTCTCTACAATAGAGGTTTCTTGTTGAGTACCATCGATGGCAGTCACGGAACACTTATTGATATTGACACTGACTGTTTCACCAAACGCATCTGTGATAGTCAGAGGCTCGTCCACACACTGCACGTCAATTCGGCCATCTGCGTTAGCATCAATGCCATCAACAACAAATAACGCCGTGCCGCGATTGACTACTGCAGGAGAAACTTTAAAGCCCGCTTTCTCAGCTTCAAGCTTTAAGAAGTTAACATCTTCAACACGACCCATCGTATTGAATGCGCCACCCATACGGATTTGAGCTTCACCAGGGCGAAGTGCCGCCCAAGTACCGAACCTTGGTACGTAGCTAGATGCGTTGAAGTTTGGACGAGTGTTATTTCCTCGACCACGGTAGGAAACGTAACCAGATTTGGGCACATACCAAATAAGATCTTTCGCGTGCGAATCTTTATACAGGTAATACTTACTTTCTATCTCAGCCGATACGCTGGCTG
Organism: Vibrio penaeicida; assembly: GCF_030689305.1. Classification (GTDB taxonomy): domain Bacteria; phylum Pseudomonadota; class Gammaproteobacteria; order Enterobacterales; family Vibrionaceae; genus Vibrio; species Vibrio penaeicida_B. The sequence goes on from NZ_JAUYVM010000001.1 coordinate 202,467, forward strand.
GGAAATGACGGTATGCATTGTCATCATTTGGATCCATTGGTGCTGCAGTCGCAACACAACTAAGTAAAGCCGCAGCCATAGTGCTCAGCTTAAGAATATGAGTCCTTTTCATTTTTTCCTCGAATTGACAAGAGTATTTATAATTCAACGCGTTGAGTGGGAATTATGCCCAGAGGATAAGTACAAGAAGAAGACGTGATGTACCGTTATCACGCTTTGTTCTAAAATTCAGAATGAAATGATTATTACTCTCAAAAATTTATGAGAGTAAAGCCATATTTATTGCGGCTATTTGATAAGTGAAATTATAGCGTAAGGTATTAATAATTAAGGATATAAATAAAAAATAAATTGATATAACCAACAGTAAGATTGGCTCGAAAATGACTTAAAAACAGTACTCTAAAAGTGCTTGGAAACAGCGCCTAATAGCCATCACTTATAAGCTTTTATTTCTTTATCGAACCACGAATAACGGGTTCACAAGGTAGTGTAATAGATTGCGGTGGTAACTCAGAGTCTGCGATGTGATCAAACAATGTGCCTATCGTCTTTTGTATCATTTCTTCGTATGGCTGCCTAATCGTCGCCAAATTGTAGGCACGACTTTTCGCGAGCCTTATGTCATCCACGCCAACTATACCGACATCTTCTGGCACTCTTAATCCAAATTCGTATCGAATAGCATCCATACCGCCACACGCCATTATGTCGTCAGCGTAGAACAAGGCATCGGGTTTTTCACTGGAATTAAATATACGAACAGTCGCGTCATAACCAGCGTCGTAACTGAATTCTCCACCTTCAACGATCTGCCATTTATCGCAACCTCGCAATATTAGCTTACTTAGAAACCCTCTCTGACGCTCGACCGTTGCCGACGTACCGACAGGTCCAGTGACAAATGCAGGTCGATTGTATCCAGCATCCAAAATCATGTCTGCAGCCATACCGCCCGCTTCTAAGTTGTCGCAACTCACGACGGTAACGCTGTTCTCATCTGAGTTTCGCCCGAAAATAACGACAGGCGTATTTTGCGCCTTACAAGCATCAGACAACGCTTCAGGTAATGAAGCGGAAGTGATAATCAAGCCATCTACGTTGTATTCCATAACCAGCTCAACCGCTTCTTTGATATCCATTTCATCGGTCACTTTGATCAACAGGCTATGGCAGTTTCTTTTTTGAATTTCTTCTGTGAATTGGGAAAGGACTGGCAAATAGAATGGATTGTTGAAATCGGTAACGAGAATGCCAATCAAGCTGGAACGAGATTTAATGCCTCTCGCAAGTCGGTTTGGCTTGTAATTCAGCTCTTCCGCTGCTGCCATGACTTTATTTCTCAGCTTTGAAGAGATACTGGCTTCAGGGTTGAAGGCTCTTGAAACGGCAGACAAAGAAACCCCAGCACGTTCGGCTACATGTACAACCGTGACTTTACGTACTTTTGACTCAACCTTTTTGCTGTTCTCACTATCGTCCATTCAAACTTCCATATTTTTCGATGCGTGTATCGGGGTCTGTTGAAAATTTCGCTCCATTTCATGGCGACATTACAGGAACAGCACGTGGTTAAGGTTATATGTGACCTAGCTTAACTGTTACCTTGTGACACCGTGACATTGGAGTCTAACTGAAAATGTTTTCAAAATCTTTTGCTCGTATTTTTCTTTACTACTTTATTTAAAACGGCTCACAAACCGGATGTAACGATCCGCCATTCATTCCGACACATGCAACTGCTCCCTAAAACAGTCACACTAGCGCACCCTGCTCCCTACCGAACAGACACCCTGTGAGCCTAAACCTTAATCTTGATATCAAACCTGCCACCACTCTTGGCTTTTGTTGGCAATAGCCAAAAGAAGTGGCGATGTTACTATCGGTATTCACCTGCCAGTTTTTCAACAAGCGCCAAGTTCTCTTTGGTTACAAAGCCCGGACCTGAATTGATGTGGTTTGAAGGTAGAACACCATAGCGATTGAATAGAGTCAGTACCATGACAGGTAGATATCCCTGAAGGTATGGCTGTTGGTCGATTGCCCACTTAATGTTGCCTTCTTTAATGCCTTGCGCAATCTCATTACTTAAGTCAAAAGAACCGAAGTATATTTTACCCAATTGACGGTTTTTCTCTAATGCACGAAGTGTTGGGTGAGCAGATGTTGGACCCAAAGTCAGAATGGCTTCTATGTTTGGGTTTTTACGCATGTACGCCATGACTTTCTTTTCGATGCCTGTTGGATCCTGCCCTGAATCAATCATCTGACCATCTAAATCTACACCCAGCGCATCAGCAAACCCTTGGCAACGCTCAACGGAAGCCGGGTTGGTGATGTAGTGGTTTACACATAGGAACGATTTAATGCCATCGGCTTTCGCACGTTTACCTGCACCAAATCCTGCATCATATTCCGGCTGACCAACATGCAACAATGCACCAACACTTTCACTCTGTTCTTTTGTACCAGAGTTAATCGTAACCACGGGTATACCCTTTTTCTTTGCTTTCTCTAGCGGGCCTTTTAAAACATCGTAGTCGGCAAGCGTTGTGATGATCCCTTGTGGGTTTGACGCGACTGCTTGCTCAATGATTCGAGCCATGTCAGCCAGATCACCGGTTGGCGGGTTTCGGTATTCAACCGATACATCCATGTTTTGCCCCGCTTCTTTAATCGCGGTTTTAATCGTGTTCCACCATGAATCAGCATCGGGGGCGTGGCTAACTAAAACAAAACGCTCTTCCGCTGATGCAGTTAAAGGCGTGAATGCTATTGCACTTCCGCAAATGGCTAACGCCAATACCGATGCCTTTTTCGCTATGTTGCTCAATAGGTTGTTCATCCGGATATCTCCATGTGTTGTGAATGAAGTGAAAGTCATCCAGTTCTTCCACTTCTGTTGTATTTTTGTCGACAGAATGTGTTGCCTAACCCACACTCGACACGGCATCTGCGCGTGCAAACTCGGCCAATTCCGCTTCCAACGTTTCTAACTCTTCGCCACCTGACATCATTTCCAGAATCTCCTCACGAGAGACTTCATCTTTTTTCCATGAACCTAAACTTTTTCCTCGATTTAGCAGCGTAAATCGATCCGCAACAGGGTAAGCATGGTGAACGTTGTGGGTAATTAAAATCACCGCTAAACCTTTACCTCGTGCCCTCGCGACCACTTTAAGAACGTTCGCAGATTGCTTAACACCCAACGCTGCGGTTGGCTCATCCAAAATCAGTACTTTGGCACCAAAATGAATGGCACGAGCGATGGCCAAACACTGCCTTTCACCACCCGACATCGTACCGATCGGATGTTCAGGGTCTCTTACATCTATCCCCATATCAGCCAAACCATCACGCGCAATTTCATTCGCTTGTTTGGTATCAAATATTTCAAACGGTCCCCATTTTTTAGTGAGCTCCCGACCCATAAAGAAATTTCGAGTCACGCTCATCAAAGGCACTAACGCCAAATCTTGGTATACCGTCGCGATACCTGCGTCCAGAGCATCGCGAGGCGAGTCAAACCTCACGGGTGATCCGTTCATTAAGAACTCGCCTTCTGAAGGTTTGTGCACGCCCGCTAAGGTTTTGATTAAGGTGGATTTACCTGCACCGTTGTCACCTAACAGACAATGCACTTCCCCCATTTTCACTTTCATATCGATGTCTTTTAACGCAATCACAGAACCAAAATAGCGACTGACGTTTTTAAGCTCGAGAATGTACTTATCCATAAATTGCTCCTTGAAAACGTATTAACGTGCGCTGGTCACTTTCTTGCGAATAAAATTATTGAAAAGAACGGCAATCAGTAACATCACACCCAGAAATACTCGGAACCAATCAGAATCGACGCCTGTGAAAAAGATCCCCATTTGCACGACACCAAATATCAAAGCGCCAAAAAATGCACCAATCACCGAGCCATACCCCCCGGTGAGTAATGCACCGCCAATAACCGCGGCAATAATCGCTTCAAACTCTTTAAGCAACCCTCGGTCAGCAGCGGCGGAGCCAAACTCCAACACCTGACATGCAGCAAAGACCGTTGCGCAGAACGCAGTGAACATGAATAGTGAAATCTTGACCTTTTCAGTTGGTACACCCACATTCTTCGCTGCGTTGGCATCGCCGCCAGAAGCAAATATCCAGTTACCAAACTTGGTTCTTAGCAGGACAAATGAAGCGATAATGGTAATGATGAACCACCAGATCACGACCATGGGTATGCCGCTCACGATCGGCGAGCCATCGCTATAAACTTCAAGCAAACCGACGTCCGCTAACCACTGGAAAAATCCCATGCCTATTTCCCCCCCAAAGGCGGCGGCAAGAATATCTCCCTCTGCGACTTCAGACACGCCGGAAAGGATGGTTTTATTGGTCAACATAATGGATAACGCAATGGTTAACCCACGCAGGATGAAAAGGAAAGCCAGCGAAACAATGAAAGAAGGCAACCCCGTTTTTACAACGATGTAGCCGTTAATAAAGCCAATCGCCATCGCACCAACAAAGGCAAATATAATGGCTAGCCATACCGGCCATCCCCAATAAACAGAGGGTATGGCTATCATCATTCCGGCGAAACCAATCATTGAGCCAATGGAAAGGTCAAACTCACCAGCAATCATCAGTAAACAGGCACCAACAGCAATAATGCCAAGCTGGGCAGATACCGTTGTCCAGTTCATGATGCCATCGGCATTAAACATGCCTGAGTCCCATGCCACTATGGCAAAAAATAGAAATACCAATATTGTCCCAGATACAGCCCCCAACTCTGGTCTTGATAGTAATCGGTTCAGCACAGAGACCTTGCGAACCCGTTCATCGTTGCTCGAAGCGGCTGAGGCCGCTTCTGCAGATACTTTCCCTGTCATAAAAAACTCCACATTTTATTTCGCGCATTTACCTGTTGTACTGCCTGTTTAGTGTAGGAAGCTTCAGGATAAAATTGTTTGTTCAATGAACACCCGACTTCTTTCCGCATCGGTTTTTGCATCACTCTTTGCACTCGGATCAGTATCTTGCTCGACGGTTACCCATCCTTTGAAATCAATTTCAATCAGAGTCTGTTTTACTTTTTCAAAATCGACACATCCTTCACCCAATGGGCAGAAAATATTGTTGCCAATGGCTTTGTAAAAATCGACGCCATTTGCAACAGAGACTTCGTGAACATCTGGATTTATGTCTTTAAAGTGCAGGTATTTAACTCGATCTTGATAGGTAGTAAGTACTTCACACGGGTCCATCCCTGCGTAGATGCAGTGACCTGTATCAACGCATAGCGACATCAAGTCTGGCGGTAGATCGTTCATGGCACGATCTAACTCATCTCTATATTCAATGAAGGTTCCAGCGTGAGCATGTAAGGTAGGAACAATGCCGAAGTCAGCGCAAATACGTCCTACTTCCTTCAGCGTATCCATCATGTAATTCCAGCTTTCGTCTGATAGACGTGTCGCTGTTTCTACTTGACCTGCTTGGTCAGTGCGGGGGGATGAAACGTGGTCAATAATGACCAAATATTTAGCATTTTGCTGTTGCAGTATCTGACACACTGTCTTGGTTTGATCCAATATCGCTTGTCGGGTATCCATTCGATGAAAATGAACAAACAGCGTACCCGCTATAAGCTCTAACCCTCTTTCTGACAGCTCCTTTCCCAGTGTTTCTTTTTCTTGCGGCAAATAGCCTAAAGGTCCCAGCTCTGTTGCTTTATACCCCGAAGTACTGATCTCATTTAAGACCGTTTGCCAAGACGGGTTATCGGGGTTATCTGGAAATTCTATTCCCCACGAACACGGGGCATTTGCAAGTTTCAATTCCACAATGTCACTTCCTATACAAAATTCACATTCAATTAACATTTGAGTCACAATAATGGAAATGTTTTCATTATGTCAACACAAACAGGACAAAAAACAATCATATTTGTTTGTCAGGATCTCAATTACGCACAAATTGAGCTCATTTCGATCAAAGAATCAACAAATGTATTGAAAACATTTTCAGGGCGAGGTTATTATTTGGTCAATACGAATAGTGAGTAGACAAGGAGTGTACAAATGACAACGGTAAGACTCACAACAGCTCAAGCGCTCGTTCGCTACTTGGCAGCGCAATACATAGAAATAGATGGTAAAGAAGAATCCTTATTTGGATGCGCGTTTGCTATTTTCGGTCATGGGAACGTGACCTGTTTGGGTCAACAGCTTCTAGAAAATCAGGATGTGTTCCCAACATGGCGCGGGCAGAATGAACAATCGATGGCGCTGGCGGCGATAGCCTATGCACGTGCTAACAAGAGAAAACGCATTGGTATTGCTACATCGTCGGTCGGACCGGGTGCCACGAACATGATTACAGCGGCGGGTGTGGCTCACACCAACCGGCTGCCATTATTGCTTTTATCAGGCGACACCTTTAACTCTCGCTTACCGGATCCGGTTTTACAGCAAACCGAACATTTCAATAACCCGACTCTAACGGTTAACGACGCATTCAAACCCGTAACTCGTTATTGGGATCGCATTACCAGCCCTGCGCAATTAGTCGCCTCTTTGCCTCAAGCTATGGCGACTTTGCTGGATCCTGGTGATTGCGGCCCGGTTTTCTTGGCGCTACCTCAAGATACTCAAGGTGACGCCTGGGATTTCCCTGAAGTGTTTTTTGAGAAAAAAGTACACCGAATTCGACGCCCTCAGCCTGAATTCGAAGACTTAGAATCTGCCGCCACACTGATTAAGCAGAGCAAGAAACCGGTAATAGTGGCTGGAGGTGGTGTGTTTTACAGCGAGGCGCAACAGCAGCTTCAAGAGTTTGCTGAAAAGTATGGCATCCCCGTAATTGAAACCATTGCAGGTCGAACTCTCTTACCAGCCTCACACCCCTTAAATTGTGGACCAATTGGTGCGACGGGCTCCGACAGCGCAAATAACATCGCCGAACAAGCAGACTTGGTATTAGCTATCGGTACACGTTTACAAGATTTCACTACAGGATCTTGGACCGTTTTTCGCGATGAGAACATGAAGTTGATCAGTGTTAACACGTGCCGTTTCGACGTTATTAAGCACCTTTCATACCCAATTCAAGCCGATGCCAAAGCAGCACTCGAACAGATTAGCCCGATGCTAACCCACTGGAATGTGGACAAAACATGGTCGATTTTCGCTCGCCAAGAGAGACAGAAATGGTTGGATATCGTTGCAGAACGTACCCGACCTTCGGAAACAGCCACGCCGTCCTACGCACAAGTTATTGGCAAAGTGAATCAGCTGGCTTCGCCTGACGACAGAGTCATAACCGCTGCAGGTGGTTTACCTGCAGAACTCAACATGAACTGGCAAGCGAGCCAACCAGGTCAGTTAGATATTGAATTTGGTTTCTCTTGCATGGGTTACGAAGTAGCGGCCGGCTGGGGTGCGAAAATGGCTCTGGATAACAGTGACGCCATTGTTCTCGTCGGTGATGGCTCTTATTTAATGCTCAATTCAGATATTTACAGCTCCGTTTTAACGGGTCACAAAATGATTGTGATCGTTTGTGATAACGGTGGATTTGCAGTGATCAACAAACTTCAAAACAACACGGGCAACGAGAGTTTTAACAATTTACTGAAAGACTGCACGTCAATCAGACAAGAAGCAGAGCTTCCTAGAGTTGATTTTGTTAAGCACGCTCAAGGCTTAGGGGCTATTGCGGAAAAGGTCGACAGCCTGACGGATTTTGAAGACGCGTTTAATCGTGCAAAAGAAGCAAGTCAAACTTACGTTCTTGTGGTTGATATCGACCCAACGCTCTGGTCGTCGGTTGATGCGTGGTGGGAAGTTGGACTGCCAGAAATAACCGATCGAGAAGACGTTGTTAAAGCTAAAAAGAAATGGGATGAAGGTCGACGTCATCAACGTCGAGGCATTTAGGAGTAGCCAGATGTTTAATGAAGAAAAACACTTTGATGCCCCTATTCGATGGGGGCTCATTGGAGGCGGTCGAGGCAGTGAAATTGGTCATTCGCACCGTGCTGCTGCCGCTCGGGATCGTCTGTTTCAATTTGTAGCTGGTGCATTAGATATTGACCACCAGCGCTGCGTAGACTTTGGCACCAACCTAGGCTTAGAAAAAGACCGATGCTACGCCAACTATAAGGTTATGTTCGAAGAAGAAGCCAAAAAAGAAAATGGTATTCAAGCCGTCTCCATTGCCACACCAAACGCAACGCACTACGAAATCGCCAAAGCCGCATTAGAAGTTGGGTTGCACGTGATTTGTGAAAAGCCAGTGACTTTTCATGCCACTGAAGCAGAAGAGCTTAAAGCGATAGCCCATCAAAATAACCGCATGTTGGCTGTTATGTATGGGTATACCGGTCATGTGATGGTTCAGCAGGCGCGTGAAATGGTGCAAAGGGGCGATATTGGCGCGGTTCGCGTTATTCAAATGCAATTTGCCCATGGGTATCACAACGTAGAAGTGGAAAAAAACTCCCCCGGAGCGAAATGGCGCATGAACCCTGAGGTTTCTGGACCAAGCTTTATCATTGGAGATTGTGGCACTCATGTTTTCTACTTAGCGGAACTGATCACCGGACTAAAAGTGACGTCCCTTTTATGTGCTAGGCAATCATTCATTGAATCGCGCTCGCCACTCGAAGATAACGCGCACGTCATAATGAATTTCGACAATGGTGCGACAGGCACTATGTGGGCAAGTGCAATTAACGCTGGATCGATGCATCAGCAAAAAATCCGCATTGTCGGTGAAAAAGCCAGCATAGAGTGGTGGGATGAATATCCGAACCAATTGCGTTATGAAATTCAAGGGCAACCTGCCCAAGTCATGGAGCGAGGAATGCCATACCTTCATAACGACGCGGCTGGTGTGAGCAGTTCGCGTATTGGCGGAGGTCACGGCGAGGGGTTCTTTGAATCGTGGGCAAACCTTTACCACCGCTATGCCTTAGCTATCGACGCCTTTGAACGCAAAGACACCGACTTTCTTTCCACCCATTGGTACCCAGATATTGATGCAGGTATCAGTGGCGTTAAGTTTGTCGAGTCCTGTGTTGAGTCTGCCGATAAAGGCGCAATATGGGTGAGCTACGATGACAACTAATACCAACACCCAAAATGAAATACGGTTAAGTGATTGGGCCGAGCATTATGATCGCCCTATTGATGCACTTTGCCTCGGACGAGCTGGAATGGATCTGTATACCAATGACTTCGGATCAACTCTAGGAAGCACATCAACCTTCCACAAAGCGGTAGGCGGCTCTCCTGCGAATATCGCTTTTGCGCTGTCTAAACTGGGGGCGCATTCTTCGGTTTTAAGTTGCGTCTCAGAAGATGGGGTTGGGCAATACGTAAAAGACACGCTAAATGCGCATTCCATCGGCACAACGTATTTATTTACCGTTCAGGGAGAGTATCGAACCAGCCTCGCGTTGGCCGAGTTTGATCCTAATCCTGAAGTGGTTATATACCGAAACTTAGCTGCGGACCTCGCCTTGAATTTTGATCACGTTGATGCCGTTAATTTCTCAGCCGTTCGAGCTCTGATTGTATCAGGCACGGCGCTGTCGCAATCTCCTTCCCGTGAATCGACTTTACGAGCGATGAAATTAGCCAAAGCGCATGGTTGTAAGGTCGTGCTTGACTTAGATTACCGAGTTTATTCATGGCAAAGCGCAGAGGAAGCTTCCGAATGTTACCAAAAAGCCTCGTCGATAAGTGATGTCGTCATCGGGAACGAAGAAGAGTATCAAGTTATGCAAGGCAGTGCGCTTCACCATAAAGACAGCGAAGAGATGGCACTCATTGCCGCCCAGATTTTATGCAAACAAGCCGAATTAGTGGTTGCGAAAGCGGGTGAAAATGGGTGCAGAATCTTTGGTTCCGACAGCAACAAAAATCTCACCAGCACAACTCAAGGCATATTCAATGTCATTGCGAAAAAGCCTTATGGAGCAGGAGACGCTTTTGCAGGAGCATTGATTTTTGGGCTATTGCATGGGCAGCCCCTGCAAGACTGCGTCGCTATGGGCAGTGCAAATGCCGCCATTAATGTGACTGGGAATACCTGTTCTGATGCGATGTCGACATTACCTGAACTGCTTGACTTCATGCAATCACACAATCACCCATTTTCCCCTCAATTTTCACTGCTAACCAACAAGGAGTCGTGTCATGGGTAAGCATATTCCACCATTTAATAACAAAAACGAACCCGTCATTGATGTTAATGATGACACAACCCCGTTGTGTTACTTCAACCCAGTCTCGTTGAAGCAGGGTGAATCCTACCAATACAGCTTAGATAACTATGAAAGTGTGGTTGTGTTAGCAGGAGGAACTTGCGACATATCGGTCAACGAGCAGTCGTTTCCGGGCGTAGGAAAACGAAATTCGGTTTGGGAAGGCGACCCTTCCGCAGTCTATGTACCCGTCGGCTCAACAGCCAACATTACCTGTATGAGCGACTCTGCTGATGTACTGATTGCTGGCGGGTATTACGGCGATAAAGATCGCCCAGAACTCGAGCCTTTTGCTGTCACACCTGATGACGTAGACAAAGTGCAATATGGCAGTGATGACACAAAAACTCACCGTAAAATCAAACACATCCTTGGTCAAAAAAACGCCGACAACCGTGGGCGCTTGCTCGTGAGTGAACTCTTCACCGTTGGTGCCGGTGGCTGGTCAGGATTTCCACCACATAAACACGATGAAGATAGGCTCCCTACTGAAAGCCGTTATGAAGAAGTTTACCAATTTCGTTTCAACCCCGGACATGGCTTTGGTGCGCAGTTTTTATATGAGCACCATGATGATCAAGGACCGGTTTATCACGTTAAAACAGGCAGTGTTATCGCGATAAACAAAGGCTATCACCCAAGCGTGGCGGCACCGGGTTATGAAATGTATTACTTCACCATTATCGTAGGCGAAACCAGCAAATCTTTGGTGCAATTTTTCGACCCCAACCATGAATACCAAGTGGAAACCATTCCGGGTATTAAAGACATGGTCGCGAAGTTCAAATAAAAGGGAGAGAAAACAAAATGCTCGTATCACTCAATGAGATACTTCCTCAAGCGGCTGACAGCTCAGGCGCTATCGCTTGCTGCAATGTTTTTGGAATCGAAGAAGCTATCGCGATTGTTCAGGGAGCGGAAGCCATTAACCGACCTGTAATTCTTGCCGTTAATAAAGACATGGTGGATCTGGCTGGCGTAGAAGTGATGGCAGGAATGCTGGTTCCAATCGCCAAGAGAAGCCAAGTTCCCGTCGTTGTTCATCTTGATCATTGCTATGAAGAATCGATCGTTTATCAGGCGATGCATGCGGGTTTCAGCTCCGTTATGTTTGATGGTTCTCAATTGCCTTTTTCTGAGAATTTGGCGCGTACCCAACAAGTAGCAAAAGTGGCTAAGTCACTGGGTGTCTCTTTAGAAGGAGAGCTAGGATCCGTACCCTATGAAGAAGGTCGAGATCATATTCAGTCGATTCTCACCTCAGCAAACGAGGCTTGGCAGTACGCAAAAGAGAGTGGCGTCGATGCGCTAGCGGTATCCGTTGGAAATGTGCACCGTAAAACACGAACTGACAGCCCTATTGATTTTAAGCGTTTGCAAGAAATTGAAGAAGACATGCCAATTCCTTTGGTTATTCATGGCACATCGGGAATTCACTCTGATGATCTACAAAAGCTCAAAAGGACCCGAGTGGCAAAATTTAACGTAGGGACCACGCTTAGGATGGCAATGGGGTGCAAAGTTCGTGCGTTGATGGAGGAAGACTTACATTTCGATAGAAGTCGATTCGCTCTGGCTGCAATGCCTACACTTCAAGAAGAAGTCGTGCGCGTCCTGTCACTTCTTGCACCAGACTAGGCTCTTCTTGCGCCTGACTAGATTTTTCTTGCTCCAGAATAAACAGTTTTTGCACAGGACTAACGTGCACGCACCTTTCTCCTAGCAGATAAAAGGAAAGAATATGAGCCTCTCGATACAAAAACTTGGACGAAGGTTAAGGCTTGCTGTGATTGGTGGAGGTCCCGATTCGTTTATTGGGTCTATTCACCGAAGTGCTGCCACTATGCACGAAGAATTTGACGTCGTGGCCGGTGTTTTTTCTTCGAACCCGGACCGTTCTTTGAAAGCCGCTGAATCTTTGGGTGTTCGCGGATACGCTTCGCCTGATGCGTTATTTTCACAGGAAAAAAGCCGAGCAGATGGTGCAGATGTGATTGCAATCATGACGCCCAACAACACCCATTACGCCTTATCCATTCAAGCTCTAGAAATGGGTTTTCACGTAATGTGTGAGAAACCACTCACAATGAACGAAGAAGAAGCGAACCATCTTGTTGCCAAAGCCAAGCAAAGTAAGAGGTGTTATTGCGTCGCATACGGCTACACGGGCTATGCGATGGTGCGCCAAGCGCGTGCAATGATAAAAGATGGTGTCATCGGTGACATAAAAATGCTTCAAAGCAATTATATCCAAGGGCATTTGGCTGAGCTAACACCCAGCGAACTTGATGGGTCTAATTGGCACATGAAACCTGAGTTAGCAGGTCCTTCATTGATACTGGGTGACATTGCCACCCACAGCTATCACTTGCTTAATTATGTATCAGGAATGATCCCCGAAAAAATCAGTGCTGATGTCACTGCCTTGGTGGATGGGCGTCAAGCAGACGATTATTGTGGAGCGCAATTGCGATATTCAAATCGTGCGCGAGGTCAGCTATTTGTCACTCAAGCTGCCGCTGGTGGCGTACATGGCTTGAGTTTCACGATTTATGGCACAAAAGGTGGCATAGAGTGGAACCAAGAACAGCCCAATGAATTAGTTGTTAGACCGTTAGATGCACCTGCATATACCTTAACCAAAGGGGGTAAAGGATTATTGCCTGAAGCACAAAGGGTATCTCATGTTGCTATCGGGCATCCGGAGGGCTATCGAGAAGCATTCGCTAATTTGTATTTTGATTTGGCGAATCACATTGTGGCACTGGAATCAGGAGAGGAACCTAACCCACTGTGCCTTGAATATCCTCGTGTGGAAGAAGGTGCTGAAGGCATGGCTTTTGTGTTTGCGGCATTAAACTCAAGAGATTCAGACAGCCAATGGGTTGCGCTAACCTCCTAAGATATTTGTCGCGCTGAATGGCGTATACCCATTCAGACAATAAAGGCGTGAATCTCCCTTCACGCCTTTATTCTTGTCCAACCTTCCTGCGACCTTAGAAAATCACTCTGAATGCTCTGCTTGATACTCCAAGATATCACCCGGTTGGCATTCGAGTACTTCACACAACTTTTCTAACGTTGAAAAACGTACGGCTTTTGCTTTGCCATTTTTTAACACCGACAAATTAGCTTCGGTAATCCCAACTTCTTGAGCCAGCGTCTTTAATCGCATTTTCCTTTTGGCCATCATTACATCTAAATTAATACAAATCGACATGATAAGCCCTTAAATCGTATGACGGTTTTCGTCTGCAAGTGCATGACCTTCTTTCATAACCCAAGAAATGATCACCACGATAAAGCCAAACATAAGCGTCAGCAAATCCAAACCTTGAAAAGTGACTGCAAGTACACGCTCACCCGGTGGGTTGTTGAACGACAAAATCACTGATGTTACTGCGCCATAGATGACCGAGCCGCCGACCCAATAAAACAAGCTGTAGCCTAGCTTTTGGTAATAATTGGCATTCTCCAACGAAAAAATTTCATCGCGTTCGTAGTTCTTGAACAGCCGAATTAACAGCGTCAGCGCATACATAATAATGCTGCACAACAATAAACTCGCAACCATTGCGAACAGCCGAGTGCTAAGCGCCAAAGGTTGGGAGGTGAAGTCGTTCGCCTTGAAACTCATTTCAATGATGCCCATTGAAGTTAAAAAATCATACGACGTATCTACTGTTAGCCAGTAGTAACACACCAAAGCAGGTGTAAGCGCAAACAAACATTGAAATAGAATTCGCACGCGGCGGCTTTGATTTTGGATCTTTGACATTAGGTGACTCTCATCTGATTGGATAAGCGCATACTAAATCGTAAAGAATCGAAGATCAACATTAAATTATCGAAAAACGATAATTTAATATTCTTTAAGAGTAATAAACACAAGAGGAAAAATTAGAAAGTCCATCCTTACATTCGCTTACCCAACATTCGGTTAATTCATGAAATGCTAAGGTCTAATGATACAAATAACCACATAGCCAGAACTTCGCCTCTGACGAAGTGCACAGCGGGATACAAAAATGAAGCGTTTCGTTCTTACTAGTTTGCTTGCCACGTCCATCACGTTTAACTTAACTGGCTGTAACAGCACAAGTAATGCCTCAGCCGTTTTTATTCCTCTTTCTGAAGAGACAAAAAGCCTAGGAATTGAAGATGTACCCGACACACTTTCAGAAACCTACAGCGTTGAAATGAAATTCAATCGCTACACAAAAGTACTTGCGCCAAATGGAAAAGCAATACATCTGATCGCGCAAGACAAGCTATCAGACAATCAAATTGTTCGTGCGAGATCAGTCTTAGAGCATTACTTAACCCCTCTCCCCAATTCACAGTTTGGATCAGACAAAACCCAAGTCGCCAACAAAATGGCAGATAACAATGCAGTACTCTTGCTTCTGAATGGTGAGGACGATGGTTCTAACCCTGCCTCGGATTTAGGTGGTCAGCCGCTGTACCAAAATGAAATCCAAGTTGAAGGGCACAAGTGGTACACCACTCAAGACTACGATCATCGAGACGCGACATTTGAAGAAATTCTGCACTTGGTTCACGACTACGGAATCGGTGTTGATCAAGAAGACACATTCATGGGGGCACTGCCAGAATTTCAAGCTGAAATACGACAAGCGCAATATTACGCCTTAGCGCACCGATTATGGGGAGGTGGTATTGACCAAAGAAACTGGATTAAAGAACTGACGGAAGAAAACAGCCTGTCACAAGAATATCTCGCTTCAGTCATTGATTCCTACTACGGCTTATGGGGGGCTTGGTCGGAAAGCAATACGCATGGAATGTGGGGGATTTATACCGCCAAAAGTCGTAAAGAAATTGCCCTAGAAGACACCCTTGGTGCGGAATTAATGAACAATAAATTCTTCCACTCTTATCTCACATACAATGCTCGAATTGATGAAAGTTTTACTGGTGACTTTAGTTTACGTTTTAACGAATCCGTTCCCTATACTCACCATTCTCAATACCTTAAAAACATTACATTAACGGGGTCGAACCCTTCGAATGTTATCGTCAATTCTATGGACAATGACATCACTGGAAACGAAGCAACAAACAAAGTGTTCTTTTCAGGAAACGCTTCAGCTTACACAATCGAAAAGCATAGCGACGGATCAGTTACCGTTAAAGACAAGCAACAACGCATAGATGGTAAAAATCACTTAAGCCATATAGAAAAACTGGTGTTCAAAGACAAAACAATCACCCTTTAGCCCGAATTGAGTTTGGAGAGCTCGATTGGGTATGAACTCTCCCTCTTCTTTACTTACAACTGGTTATGCTTGAAAAGTTCTAGAGCAATAGCAAATCCAGATCTAAAGCATTTCTTGACCTAAAGCAGCGCAGGAATACCGGGTAACCATCCCACCAACACAAGCATCCCCCCGGAAATCGGTCTAATCACAATGACCGCCGGAATCAAAGAACAAGGCATCGAGGCAGCTCTCACGAATTTGACATGTAAAATTGAAATGTTTGTTCCAAATAAAGTAACATTGAAATAAAGAAGGGAATTTTCCTTATCTCTTTCACTTATCTGGACACTACATGAAACCCGCAACAACACTCAATGAGTTACAAGATCGTATCCGAAAGGAATACGGCAGCTTAAGCCGACGCCTTCAACAAGTGGGTCAGTATCTACTGGATAACCCTGATAATGTGGCATTTGACACAGTTGCCGTTATTGCCAGTAACGCCGGTGTTCCTCCTTCAACACTGATTCGATTTGCCAACGCATTGGGCTTCAGTGGCTTCAATGAAATAAAGCAGTTGTATCGCCAAAACATGGTGGAAGAAACCAGCAATTATTCCGATAGGGTTAAGCTTGTAAAAGCCATGTCCCCAGACGAAGTTAAACCAAGCACGCCGATTTCTCGCTTGCATTCCTTCGCACACGCTAATGCCCACGCGCTAGAGCAGCTGGCAAACAAAATCGAAGAAGATGATTTGAACAAAGCAGTCAAACTGTTGGACGAAGCAGAATGTGTTTATGTTGTCGGAATGCGCCGTTCATTCAGTGTGGCGTCTTACTTTGTGTATGCCTTACGTCATTTAGGCAAACGAGTCATGCTGATTGATGGATTGGGTGGCATGTACAATGAACAGCTTGCGATGGTCACAGAAAAAGATGCGGTTATTTCGATCAGCTTTACCCCGTACGCTCAGGAAACACACGACTGGGTAAACTCTGCTAAACAGAAAGGTGCAAAACAGGTCACAATTACAGACAGCCAAGTCAGCCCCATTGCAGAGCTTTCTGATGTAAGTTTTGTTGTGAATGAAGCCAATGTAGACGGCTTTAGAGCTCAGTCTGCAACGCTGTGTCTCGCACAGACCATTGCCGTTTCATTGGCTTCATAGTGTCTCTATTTACGACTCTCTTATAGCGAAACAGGCTGCCCTGAACGCATGGATTCGGTGGCAGCTTCAGCTATCACTAAAGCAATCTCGCCATCATGTCCACTACACAAAGGCGCGGTTTTTCTTTCGAGAATATCCACAAAATGTTGCCATTCTACTTGATAGGCTTTTTCGTATCTTTCTAGAAAAAACGGCTGAGGTTTCGCTGATTGCACACCAGATTCATCCCATTGCTGAACTAAGTTTTCCGGCAAATTTTCTACACGCAACATCCCTTCGCTTCCATGAAGTTCTGCGCGTTGATCATAGCTGTATCCAGATCGACGACTATTGATGATCGTTGCAGTAGCACCTGAAGGGAAAGAGAGAACCGTTACCGCCGTGTCGATATCACCTGCTTTTCCGATCTCTTCATCCACCATACAACTGCCGTGGGCCATCACAGAAATGGGATCCTCTCCCAGTATGAATCTCGCCATGTCAAAATCGTGAATTGCCATGTCCCGAAACAAACCGCCAGAGACTTTGACATACTCAACTGGCGGTGGAGCGGGATCGCGAGACGTAATCACTAACGACTCAGCCTTACCGATCGCTCCTTTAGAATACTGTTGCTGGAACGCAGAAAAATGAGGATCGTAGCGGCGATTGAACCCCACCAACATCGGTACTTGATGGGCAGAAACAGTCTCAAGACATTGACGCACTCGCTCTAGGCTTAAATCAATTGGCTTTTCACAAAAAATAGCCTTGTTTGATTTCGCTGCAAGTTCAATCAAATCAGCATGGGTATCCGTTGCCGAGCCAATACAAACCGCGTGAATACTGGGATTTTCCATCGCGTCCTGTATCGACATAACTTGCGCGTCGTATTTCTCTGCCAACATACGAGCGCCCTTTTCATAAGGGTCGATAATCGCCGTAAGGTTAGTTTTTGGGTGTGAAGCAATGTTGGCAGCATGCACCTGACCAATGCGCCCGGCACCAAATAGAGCAATATTAAACATGTTTTAGTCCATCTTTTTATATTCGTCAGTATTGACCCACTGATGGTCTTTTTCCCATGTAAACAACCATTGTCTTATTGGGCCAGCCATCACATTTAAATAATAGCTGTCGTAACCGGCTACGGTCGCGACAGGGTGATAACCTTTAGGTACCTGAACGACATCGCGGTCATAAACCGCCATGGATTCGTCCAAGGTACGATCATCGGTGTACACTCGCTGAAAACAAAACCCTTGTTCTGGGTTCAGCCGGTGGTAGTACGTCTCTTCAAGCAAAGTTTCATTCGGCGGATCGTCTTGATCGTGCTTATGACTGGGGTAAGAACTAGTGTGACCCTCATCGGTATAAACTTCGACAACCAGCAAACTGTCTGCTGGTTCATCGTCGGGCAAAATGTTATGCACAAACCGCTGATTTCGGCCATTGCCACGATGCTCGGCACCTATGTCTTTAGGAGAAATCAGTCGCGATGGATACGTGCCTTTTCCGGGAGCTCGGCACACTGCTAGCTCTAAATCTGTTTGTGCGTTTAATGTACATCCAGCTCCGCTTGAAAGGTAAACTGCATAAGGTCTGATCTTGTCGAATGGCGACATTCTCTCCCCTATCTCCCCCAAACTCTCCCCAGCTAATGTCGCCGTTGCCTTGCCTGAAACCAGCACAACACAAACTTCTTGTCCTTCCGCGGCTTCAAAACTTTGAGCTTGACCACTCGTGAGTTGCACAACGTCAAAACCAATGTACGTCCAACCTGCCGATTTAGGCGTAATGTGCTGGATACGGTTCTGTTCGTCCCGATTTTTCCGTTTAGAAAGTAAATCAGACATCCATTTTTTCTCCACATTGCTGCACAACTTGATGGTATGTGCCGGGTTGTCTTTGATAGAAACAAATATTTCACACAAAGCACAAACGAAACAGTTAATTCAAAAAGTGATTCCCAAAAGTGTGATGATTGGCTAGAATTCAACCGTACATTTGCATAAGAATGCGCAATAACATCTGGCGGAAAATAAAAAATCAAAGGGTTACAGATATCCATCGGACACAGCAAAACAACGGTAAGACACTACTTAGGGAAAAGGAGAAACCCCATGTACTCGAACTCTAAATTTCCAATGTTTGCGAACAAAGACAACATCAGCTTAGAAGACTTTGTCGCCAGTCGTGTTCCCTCTTCAGAATTTGCGCTCAAATGGCCATCTGAAGTGCATCAAGGTATTGTCATATACGATGCGCATCAAATTGATTCCGAAAACTGGGACACCATCAAAGATGAATTGGCGAGTATTTTTCTGATGGGAGGTGGTATCGTCGTCATTAAACACTTTTTCTCAGATACCCAAATTGTCGATTCAATGAGCCATGTTTTTAATGACATTCTGGCGTCAGAGCTAGGGTTTGGTGAAGGCGATCATTTCGCTCAAGCAGGGGCAACAGCCAATGGGCGTATCTGGAATGTGTTTCAAAAAAGTGCGTTGGCGAACCCAGAGGTATTCATCAATTACTACAAGAACCCTTTGCTTAAATTGGTTTCAGAGTCTTGGCTTGGCGGAAACTACCAAGTTACCGCTCAGGTCAATATTGTTCGTCCTGGGGGGCGTGCACAACAGTCTCATCGCGATTACCACCTTGGTTTTCAACACGCAGATACGTTAAGCCAATATCCCGTTCATGCTCAGCAAATGTCGGCATTACTGACTCTGCAAGGAGCTATCGCACACAGTGATATGCCGCTAGAGAGCGGTCCAACCAAGCTTTTACCGTACTCTCAACACTACTCTTTAGGATATATCTCGTGCAGAGAACCCATATTTCAACAGTACTTCGAAGATCACTGTGTGCAACTGCCGTTATCCAAAGGCGATGCCCTCTTTTTTAACCCAGCCATCGTGCACGCAGCAGGACAAAACGACACACAAGACGTGCAGCGCTGCGCCAACTTACTTCAAATATCCTCTGCGTTTGCGAAACCGATGGAAACGGTAGATTTAGCCAAGGTATCGTCAACGCTCTTCGATAACCTAAGTGTGCATTGGCAATCAGGAACACTGAACGAATTGGAAAAAGACGCCATTCTTACAGCCTCGGCTGATGGTTACTCTTTCCCCACCAATTTAGATACAGACGCACCCGTTGGTGAATTAGCGCCTCAAACCATGAAACAGTTACTCAAATCGGTATTAGACAAAGGCGAGTCGAAACAACAATACCAAGAAGCACTATTGGCTCAATCCGAAAGGCGAAAAGCTGAACCCGAGAGGTGATAACAAGCCAAGCCTTATGCGCTTAGCTTGGTTAAGCCTTTATATTCGACCAGCACCAAATTCATTCAATTTTTTTGAATAGATTTGTCGTGTCACAAGCGTTGGCTTAATGGTGAATAAAACGTATGATTTAAAAACACAATTTTTATTCACCACTTTTATGCACACTCAACAACATAACCCTATACGCGGTGCGTCTTGGATGCTTACCGCCGGAATGGCTTTCGCCATTGTTAATAGCCTTGCTCAAGTCGCAAGTATTAACTTTGGCGTTCCGTCCACCACCGTAGCGCTGCTCCAATATGGGATTGCGCTATTGGTTATTCTCCCGTATCTAAGAACGCTAGGCATTCGCCAATCACTCAAAACTCAACATTTTGGGTGGCATGCAATGCGTGTTTTTCTCTCCGTTATTGGTATACAACTTTGGCTGTGGGCACTGGCTTACCCTGTCCCTATTTGGCAAGGCATCGCACTGCTAATGACATCACCACTTTTCGCCACCGTTGGTTCAGGCCTGATTCTAAAAGAAAAAGTGGGGGCTGCTCGCTGGTTTGCGACATTGGCGGGCTTTGCAGGTGCCATGATTATTTTAGAGCCATGGGCAGACGACTTTAGCTGGGCGACACTATTGCCCGTCGGTGCTGCATTTTTCTGGGCATGTTATTCCATTATGGTGAAAAAGTTATCAGTGAACGATCCACCTTCTACTATGGTCGTGTACCTTCTTTTGCTGATCACCCCATTTAATCTATTGTTGGCACTACCCGATTTTTCTATGCCTAGCACGTGGAATTTATGGGCAGTGTTGATTGCCGCGGGAGCGATGACAGCGCTAGCGCAATGGGCAATTGTGAAAGCTTACGCCGTTGCCGATGCATCGTTTGTACAACCCTTTGATCACGCCAAACTTCCTCTAAACGTGTTGGCTGGGTGGATGGTATTTGGCTGGGTTCCTCCGGGTCGGCTATGGCTTGGTGCAGCCATTATTATTGGTGCCGTCGCTTTTATTACGCACTGGGAAACCAAAAAGTCGAACTAGCCTTCTGCGGTAGAGTGTACTTGTGATTGAAAACCTCAGGATTAAGCGACCTTGAGAATAGGTGTACTTGCGATTGAATACACTTGCAACTTAAACTGCTCGCGCTTAAGAATGATAGCGCGAGCATCATTTGTGATGCATTTGTGAGCTTTCTGTGAGTTATTCGAGCAAAGGCTGAGCGTATAGTCGTTATGACTTTAATAACGACACGCGAGGTTTTCGCATGAAAAACACAACAAAAACACTCATCTCTTTAGCACTATTTAGTCTTTCTCCTTCATTGCTGGCCAACTCTTATTACTACCATCAAGAAAGAGTTTACGAAGTCACGGTAACGAACCTTACAAAGGGCATTTCATTTACTCCTTTTCTAGGTGCGACCCATTTACCAAGGCACCAACTTTTTAAGCTCGGGGAGCCTGTCTCTGATAATGTGGAACGAGTCGCCGAAGGGGGAGATATCGCGCCATTGCAAGCTCAACTTGATGACTCCAATTATGTCTCTTCTACTTCTCCATCAGAGGGCTTACTCAACAATGGCCAAAGTGTGTCATTTGAAATCACATCAACTCGCCCGCATAGCCGATTGAGCCTTATTTCTATGCTGCTTCCCACCAATGACACAATGGTATCACTCCGCGGAAAACGACTGCCTAGGTACATAGGTAAATCGGTAACCTACCAAATGCACGCATACGATGCTGGCACAGAAGCCAACGATGAATTATGCGCTAATATTCCTGGTCCTCACTGTGGCGGTTCGCCATTCTCTGCTGCAGCTGACACTGATGAAGGCTATGTTTACCCAAGCCCAGGTATCCACGGTGAAGCCGATCTTGCGCAGTCTGCCTATGACTGGCAAGGCGCTGTCGCCAAAGTAAGAATCAAGCGAATTCAATAGGTTGAATCTTGGCAGAACCTATGTTCTGCCTTATTCTTCTAAACGATTGTTCTCTCTGAATGGGGAATTGGAGGAACGTCAATGCACTCAATAATATTGACCTTACTTCCAGAGGAATCAAAATGAAAAAAACCATCGCTATTGGCGTGTTTTCATGCCTTTTGTCCTACTCGGCTATTGCTGAAAACGGCCTTGTAACCATAAAAAGCAATCACAATGTCGATCAAACAACTCAGAACCTTGTGGCTGTTCTTGAGAAAAAAGGCATGACCGTTTTCACCCAAATCAAACATGATGAAGGTGCAAAGAAAGTGGGAATGGAACTCAGACCTACCCGTCTTGTTATTTTTGGTAATCCAAAAGTCGGCACACCATTGATGAAATGCAGCCAAACCGCTGCTATCGACTTGCCGCAAAAAATGCTCATTTGGCAAGACGAAGCAGGGGAAAATTGGTTGTCTTACAATAGCCCTGACTATCTCAACACTCGTCATGGATTGGATAAGTGTGAAAAAGTTATCGGTAAAGTGAAACAAGCCCTAAGTAATTTTGCTAAGGCTGCTACTCAGTAACCACAGATCGCAATTCAATTTTAGTTCTAAATGTAGGAGTGTGGTGTCGGTATTTATCGATAGCCAAATTGGCAGCTCTCCTACTGTATTTCCCTCCTTTCCACTTCGCTTTTTGACCATCAAAATTGATTCTCAATTAGACAAAACCCAACTCGATAAAATAAAAAACATTAAAATTCAAGCTATTAAATTTGGCACACCGCTTGCTGCAGTCACTATTAGTAATAAATCCAAAATCTATACTAGCTAGCGGGGTGAATGATGAAAATCACACAAAATGCCATTTCAGTAACCATAGCCACCTTGATACTTTCAGCATGTGGTGGTGGAGGCGGCGATAGTAGCAGTTCTGGGTCACCCTCCCCTTCAGCACCAATTTCAAGCTCAGAATTTAAAGATATTACGGTGCCTAGTGGGTTTGATTGGAAAGGCTCGTCCAACCAACAAATCACATTCAGTGTCGTCAGCAACATGACTCAAGTCGATGGGGTTAACGCCAGCATACGTGGGCACCATATTTTAAAAATCTACAGCATGACATCATCCAGCGCAGATCCCATTCCATTCTTCACTGGAAGAACCGATTCAATGGGTCAAATACAAAGTGAACTTCGGCTTTCATCCAACTGGCAATCCATCAAAGTGACAACCACGGTGGATGGAGAAAACTGCACTAGCGTGACGTCCATTTCAGATTTAACGAATCAGATTAATGTGGGTTGCGACCTTGTATTAGGCACGGATTAGGAGGCTGCTATGATCATTAGAAAAACACATCAAACTGCGTGGTTTCTTCTCTCGCTAGCTTTATGCAGTACCTCTGCGTTAGGCGCTGCGTCGGAGGATAACACCGTAACTAACAATGATGGTTCCGTCACTATCACTCAAAAAATCAACGCAAACAGTACGTCACCGCATTATGTTGCACCTTCTGGCTACGGGTTTGATATCTACAGCGGTAAAGACCAAGATTACTCTTGGCAACACAGTATTTCTTTGCCAACAGGAGCTCAGGTTACGGAATCAACACTCACCATTTACGCCTACGATATTGATTCAGAGCCCAGCCATGGCGAAAACGGGGAATACGACAGCATTTCTGTCGATGGCTCCATGCTCTCGCCCGGCTTTTTGCAAGGAACGAATCGAACTTGGTCTACAACGGTGTTTGACCTTCCAGTAGCCTCTTTATCGGATGGCATCATCGATGTAGATCTTGATATCGACATGGCGAGAAGAACGTGGAAAACAACGTTGAATTACAGCCTAATGACCGTCACCTATATCATTATTCCAAATGATCCACCCTATACTCCGACGCTGAGCCGAAATACGGGAACGGGCGTTAACGAAGATCTTGTGGTCACTGTGACAGGACCTACGCCTGCCGACCCAGATGGCGATAGCGTGTCTTACGTCTATCGTTGGTTTGTAGACGTTGGGCAAGGGTATTTCGTTGATGACGAATTCGCTGGCAAGTCCAACAACTCGGGCGCAACTTTACCTTCAAGCGAAACGAGTCTTAACGAACAGTGGAAAGTGCAGGTGTATGCCGTAGACAGTAACGGTTTGATCAGTGGCGTCGCAGAAATCACGTGGCCGACCATTGGTGATACCGATGGTGATGGAGTAATGGATGCAGAAGACTACGCTCCAAACGACCCAACAATAGCATTCTATAGCCGCACCCCAACCTCTGGTTGGTATACTTTAAGCTTTGAGGATCAGTGGCCAAATGAAGGCGATTACGACCTAAACGATTTTGTTACGCGATACGCTTACGAAGTCTATACCAATGCCGATAATGAAATGACGCGCTTCGATTACATTGGGCAGGCTGTCGCTCGTGGTGCTAGCCGAGCGAATGGCTTTGGCGTTTCACTTAGCGGTATTGAAGCAAGCCATGTATCGAGCATGACGAAAACTGTTGCAGGGGTCCAATCCAGCTTGTCACCTGAAATCGGACATAGCGGCGAAATGGTCTTCATTGCATTCAGTAATATCCACGACATACTGCCTTCCAATGGGTCATTCAGTTTCTTCAATACCAACAACACCGATGAGCGAGATGGCGTCGATTATCGGGTTTCGGTTGTGCTGAGCACGGCACTTGAGTCGTTCTCTAGCTCCATCATAAACCCCTTTATTTATGCGACTTACAACCGAGGAACAGAAGTACATTTAATGAATCAACCCAATACCGATTTGGCAGATACCAGCCTATTTGGATCTGGAGCCGATAACTCTGATTCAGTAGCAGAACGCTTCTACCAAACATCTGCAGGCTTACCTTGGGCGCTTGATGTTCAAAGTGAATGGCTGCATCCTAATGAAAATACCGATGCTGCCGTGGCATACCCATACTTAAAAACATGGGCGGAATCTGGGGGTAAAACGAACACGGATTGGTTTAGCAATAAGGTCAACGGAAAATGCTGGAAATGCCGATAAACTTCTTCCGCTAAGTTTTTATAGAAAAAGGCAAATAGACAAGCGTTAGCCTTAGATAAAAACAATACGCCCATTGATTTGATTCAATGGGCGTTTCATATCGGTTGACCTGTCAATGAAGAAGCTATTTTAAGCAGTCACTCCCTTCCGTCATCAATTTTTTTAACTCTCGATAATCCGTAAATTGAATGTTGTTCTCTTTTATTGATTTTTTAAGCGAACCATCGGTCCAAACGCGATATTCATCAAATCGTAATTCAGCGTCTCTGAATTGCTGCTTGGCACTGTCGGTTCGAAGTACAGGGTGAATCGCGACGTGATGAAGGGCTGGCTTGGCATCTTCAAACATTTCTTGATATTGGACTTGGCTTAACCCTTCATCCATTAACCTGTCTGTCGGATTGTAATACATCCAAAAAACATCTGGAGAGAAGAACCCTTTCCATTGCAGAGTCGCGGTTCGGCTCCGCTGCTCACGCTGACTCATCCAGTGGTGCTGAACAATAATAGGCAGTTTATAGTGCTTTGCGATGTTAAGGGTGACGTCCCAGAAATCTTCTCGATATGCCCAATACAGCATGTGGAAGTCTAGATGAGTCACATCGAGCCCCATTTCTAATGCGAGGTCGATTTGCGCTTCCAGTTCTTTGCGCACGTCTTTGATATTTGCGTGCTCTGCGAGTTCATCTCCCGTTGGCCACATGAAGCCTTTTTCGTTGTATAGCGAAGGGACCTCTTCTTGACTGAGTAATGGCGTCCAACTGTTGGCTTCTTGCCATTCGTTGGTCAGTGTTAGATGCAGGCCAACTGGTGCTTTATTGCTGATAGCATAACGTGCAGAGAAATTGAAATTTGGTGTTGGAACCATTAAAGAAAAGGTTTGAACAATGTCTTGCTCATACATTTCAAACACAGCCTTATCCATATCGGGATGCATCCCAATGTCGTCAGCATTAATCACAAAAACTGTGTCTTGCGCATCGAAGCCGAGGCACTGATTTATTTTGCTGGCATCGGAGCACCCACTCAGCAATAGTGCTGCTCCTAACGCACTGACCCATAACTTAGCCATTTTTCGCCTATACATATTCTGGTTTGAACAAAAATATGCCACAAATTCAATATGTGTAGTTTGACTTGTGTTTCGATTTTAAGAGCCTATTGAGCACCTTGAATGGAACATCCGAGCCATCTCGCATTTATACCCAAGTATCCTCAAGATGCTAGGTTCAGCGAGAGTTAACTGGCTTTCAGGCAAGGCATCGATTTGAAGATCTAGTGGTTCTAAATCAAGAATCGGTAACGCAGTATGAAAGCCAGTTAAACTCGCCCTTGGGAGCCCATATTCTGCCCCACTTCATCGTCTAAGAACTTGGAAAGGACTTGTCATTCCGCTGCGTTCCTGATTTTGAAGTGGAAAGGCTTGAATTGAAACAAAATATGAGGCTCTGAATCCTGCATCTTGAAGTCACTTGGGTATATATCCAGCTCAGGTATAAATGCTTTGAGGCGGCATTAGATAGGTCTATTTGAAAGGTTGCTGATTCACGAATATCAGCTCATTGGTGTTAAAACCTTTTGCTTTAGAGATCTCTACAAACTTGTCCTTAATCTCTTGGCTAACTTCAGATGTACGAGACAACAACCAAAGGTAGGAGTTATCTGGTCCTGAAACGAAAGCGTAATCATATCCTTCTTTTTCCAGTTCAAATACCACGTAAGAACCGTAAAACGGACCAAAGAATGACACCTTCAAGTAACCTTGATCATCGCCTTCAACAAAGTACGCCTTACCTTCTGCTTGGCTCCACTCTTTATCTTCAAGGGAATAACCACGATTGATAACGCGAATACCGCCATCGTCGCGCCAAGAATATTCCGCCGTTACCTGCTCTAATCCACGCTCAAACGAATGATCCAACCTCGCGATTTCATACCATTTCCCTAAATATCGCTCACCAGCAAATTCTTGCACTGGTTGTACTTTGTCTGGCATACCTAAACAGCCACTCAAAAATAGTATGGATAAAGCCACTCCGATAATTTTCATTGATTCCCCGACACAGTATTAAAAGGTAAATAACCTCAGAGCTGAGGTAGCTTGAGTATATATCTTACGAATGGATTTCGATTTTGGATTTCACTGAATTCGCGATAAAGCAGTTTTTGTGAGCCATTGCGTGCAGCTTTTGAAGTTGTTCTGGGGTTGGGATTTTACTTCCAGAAAAAGCCACAGTTGGGTTTAATGACACGTTACTAATCCACTGCTTTCCGTCTTCACCTTCCGACAATGTTCCGAACGCTTTGTCTTCGTAATGCTCCACCACATATCTTCGCTTAGCGGCAATCGCCAAAAAAGCCATCATATGGCAGCTCGAAAGCGTGGCAACATACGCCTCTTCTGGATCAACGGCCGTTTCATCTGACAAAGGAGAAGGAATAACTAAAGGAGAAGAAGATGCTTGTAGGCATAGTCCACCGTCAAATTCCCAAGAATGTGCACGGCTGAATTGGCTATCAGTAAACGTTTGATTTTCCGATTTTTGCCAACGAATTGTTGCGTGATGAGTCGTCATGGTTTTGAGTACACCTTGAGAAAAAACAAAGTGTACCCAAACTCTTGGATGGATTCGCGGAGAATCTTAACGATTTAAGCGGCCGATTTTATTTCCCAAGCAAAATAGGTAGGCACAATACAGTTGAGGGATAACACCCTTTCCTAATCATTCTCGTAAATGATGCAATCATTAGCGTCACGACGGGCACAATCGTTTCTTTGCTCGTTCAGTACCTTATCTTCGATATCCATCGCTTCCCAATCGCTATCGGTTGGAGAACGTCCTCGGTCCATAAACGTGATAAGTGGTTCGTCAGATTCATCGCTTTCCCATATGGATCCTTCGTATTCGAAGCCATTTTCTTTCTTCGAGCCTTCATTGCAGTTGGTAGTGGAATAAGCATGCGAATTTCGGTCGCAGGAATCGTAGAGAATAGAATTAGCGTAAGCAAGAGAAGGTAATTGACTGCTGAACATCAACAGAGAGACAGCAAAAAGATTTCGATTCATTTGTTTAATTAAAATTATCAATACAACTTAGGGAATGCATTCTATAAATAACCACGTTTTGGTCAATGTTTTTTAACGTAACTGTTTTCGCGGTTCAAAAATGAAAGTTTATTGGAAAAATCTTCTGCTAATAAAGGAACTTCTTTCGGAGTAGAGCTGGTAACGTAACAATACCAAGCTCCCCCCTCTTTCATGCTCATAAGAGCCAATGGTTTAATATGTTGGGACGTAATCAAGCACGATAATGTCTTCTAAGATAGGGTGAAATTGCGCTTTTAACGATTCATGCTCTGGGTGTTTTAAATAGTTCTGACGCCCTTCTTCATCTGCAAACGTCATAAAAATACAATGCGTATAATTTTTGTTTTTCCCTTCTGGGCTATCATTTTTGCCCCACTCAACAGACGCAACACCTTTCACTGTATTGGGTATCTCCAAAAATAACCCAAGCAACGATTGGATCTGCTCGTGTTGTGCTGCTTCTTTAAACTCTACAAGTAGTAGATGCCTTATCATTGTATTCTCCTTCGATTCGCTTAATTTCTATACATCATACTGATCGCTGAAAAGGTTTCCGCGCGCCAAATTGGGTTCTGCGAACTTCATTCCATGCAATGATGAGAAAGCCCCAAAATTCTGAACCTGTATCGACAGCAAAGTCTCACGTACCAATTTCCATTACACTGTAATTTCGGTTGGTTTTTGTTCTATACCACATCTCAAATTAATCTGAGATCGGGTTATTCAATAGCAGGAAGGGAGAAACTGAATGGTCAAAGTCGCAATCGTGACAGGTGGAGCAAGCGGTATAGGATACGCCATTGCTAAAGCTTTAGCTTCCGAAGGAATCCGAGTAGCTATCGCTGATTTGAATGAGAACGAAGGCAAACAAGCGGCATCTGAACTTGGGTGCGAATTTTTCTGCGCTGATCTCTCTCTGGAATCAAACAACAAAGCGCTTGTCGAACAAGTCCTGTCCAAGCTTGGTAGAATCGACATTTTGGTGAACAACGCAGGGTTTCAGCATGTCAGCCCAATAGAAACTTTCCCTGAAAATGTCTTATCTAAAATGCTTTCTGTGATGCTTACTTCCCCTTTCCTGCTCACTAAGTACTGCTGGGCACCAATGAAAGCCAATAATTGGGGAAGAATTATTAATATTGCTTCTATTCATGGTCAAGTCGCGTCGCCGTATAAAGCCGCATATGTGACCGCAAAACATGGGTTAGTTGGACTGACTAAATCTTCCGCGCTAGAAGGCGGCGAATGTGGTATTACCGCGAACGCTATCTGCCCTGCCTATGTCAAAACACCTTTAGTGGAAAAACAAATTGCTGACCAAGCCGCTAACCACAATTTGGATTACGATTCCGTTGTTCAAGAGATAATGCTGAAAAACGCCGCCATTAAAAGAATGATAGAACCCGAAGAGGTTGGAGCCATGGTGAAGTTTCTAGTCAGTGATTCAGGCAGATCAATAACGGGGGCAAGCTTATCCATCGACTTAGGGTGGACAGCTCAATAAGTGCAATGAGTGAATGGATAACGACTACAGTTTCTTTCCTAAGCACACGGAAACCTCTCTCCCAACGTATCTCCCGTACGCTGGAATATTGTGGTATCCGTGTTTTTCGTAGAAAGAAACCGCTTTTGTATTCACTCGTCTCGTAGACAGCAAAGCCGAACGATACCCTTTGCTGAGTGCGTATGACTCCAGTTCACTCAACAGTAGTGACCCTAGCCCCGGTTTCGCGGAGTACATACGTTTTATTTCGCAGGCGGATTCTGAATGATAACGAAATCCGCCGCATACGGTCGGTTCACAATTTAAATAACCCACCAGATATCCATCTTTTTCCGAGTTAAACGCTTCTACCTTGAACGAACTCTCACCGCTATCACTCGTAATAGAAGTTAGGCTCTTGTTTAGTTCCTTCACTAAAGATAGAAAATCGCGATCGTCCGGAGCGACATATTTGAAGCAGAGTCTTTCCGGTGTTCCAGTATTCATTATGCTTCCATCCGTTTAAACACTCGATTGTACACAGTTCGCCTTTCTCAGAATGTTCTGAAACTAAAAGTCTACTAATGGCTAAAACAGAACATTGTGGAGCAGCCCTGCACCGATAGCCATAGACAAAATCACAGCGATAAAAGAGACAACTAGGGTATTTTTAAACATCGATTTTAACAAGATAACTTCTGTTAAGCTGGCTCCTGCACTCCCGATTATTAACGCCATTACCGCGCCAAGCCCCATGCCTTTGGCTGCAAGTGCCGCACTCAGTGGAATAACTGCTTCTGCACGAATGTAGAGTGGGATACCAATCACAGCTGCAACGGGAATAGCCAAAGGGTTATCCTTACTCGCGACACTTGCGATAAATTCCGTGGGCATAAAACCGTAGATAATCGAACCAATGGCAATACCACCAATCAAGAAGGGTAAGACCTTTTTAAAATCGTTCCAAGTACTATGCCAAACCCTTACCCATTTGCTTTCTGGTTTATTACTCTCACTGCACGTTGTTCCACACCCTTTTGCAATTGATGCATCATAGACTTCAGGCTTGATGTACTTTTCAAATCCGAATTTTTCGAGAGAGTACCCTGCTATCACAGACACCCCCATAGCCACTGAGAAATACAATATTGTGACTTGATAACCAAATGTGATCGCAAACAATCCAATAATGATGGGGTTCAACAACGGGCTAGCAAATAGAAATACCATCATGGTTCCAAAGCCTGCTTTTGCTCTTAATAGCCCCTTTAAGAACGGGATCGTTGAGCAAGAGCAGAAAGGGGTGACTGCACCTAGGAAAGCGGCAACCACATACCCTTTACCATTTTTGCTACTCAGTATGCTCTGGATTTTTTGGGGCGGAATGTACAGTTGAATAACCCCCACCACATAACTAATGGCTAAAAAAAGTATGGTTAGCTCTACTGCTAAAAAGACGAACATGGATAACGTTTCTTGCAAAGCGAGTGAGTTTATATCGAACATAATTCAAATCTCTATATTTCTAGAATATTCGAAATATATTCCTTACCAATAGAATGATCAAGATATTTCTAGTAATATCGAAATATAATGTTAGAGAGGAATCTAAATGGACATCGAAATCGTCGCGAAGTCTCTGAAAGAGTTAGGGCACCCAACAAGGCTGACTATTTACAAAAGTGTTGTGAAAGCAGGGTTTAGAGGTATTGCAGTTGGAGGGCTTCAAGAAAGCCTTGCGATCCCAGGATCGACACTTTCGCATCACATATCGGGGTTGGTTTCAGCAGGTTTACTGACACAGCGCCGAGAAGGGAGAACGCTTTTTTGTGTCGCTGAATACGAAAAGCTCCGAGGCGTGATCAGCTTCTTGCTCGACGAGTGCTGCGCCGACGAAGAAGAAGAGTAATGAACAATGGAAAGGGTATACAGATAGAAAATAAGGTACCTAAAAAATTAAGGTACCAACTTCTTATACAATTTTCTGTTACACGGTTTTCTTCCACACAAGATACAGCACAAATACCCCACCAAGCGCGGCGGTAATAATCCCAACGGGCAGTTCTTGTGGCGCTAAAATAGTTCGGCTGACGACATCACCTGTGGTCAGCATCACCGCTCCCCATAGCGCCACCAAAGGCAACAATTTTCGGTGGGTCATACCAGAAAAAGGTCGCACCAAATGTGGCACCATCAAACCAATAAAACCGACAACCCCTGTAAGTGCAACAATGGATGCCGTACAAAAGGCACTGCATATGAAAATTTCACTTCTTAACCTGTGAACATTAATGCCTAGCGAGTGGGTTGTCTGATCGCCCACTAGCAGCGTATCTAAATCTCGGTAGCGCTTAAGAATCAACGCTGCCACACCAAGTACGCCAGCGAGTGCAAAGAATAAGTTGTCCCAGCGCGCTAACCCTAATCCACCCATGGTCCAGAATAAAATTGAACTGGCCGCTCTCTGGTCCCCTGAATAAATGAGGAAGCTTGTTACGGCACCAAACAGAAATGAAATGGCAAGACCACAAAGAACCAAGTTGTCATTCCCGCGTTTCTTTTGAATGGAGAATAGGATGATCACCGCCGATGCCGATACGATGCCTCCGGCAAACGCCGCTATTGGCAAAGACCAAGTCCCTAGTGCGTCACCAAGGCGCGTTATCACTAAAACAGCACCAGCAGAAGCCCCTGAAGACAAACCAAATAAAAATGGGTCAGCTAAGTCATTTCTTGTCGCGGTTTGCAGTAAAGCACCAACTAACGCTAACCCTGCTCCAGCAATGACCGCAAGCAGTGCTCTTGGTAATCGCAGGTCCATCAATATACGGCTGGTCATAGACATGTCATCGTCGCCAAACGAACGCAATCCAATAAACAGCTCGTCCATAGAAAGCGTTGTGGAACCAAGCACTAGACTTAATGTAAATACCACAAGAAGAGCTGCTCCTCCGAGCAGCCACATTATTGAGTAAGAATGAGACTTCATTTAGCGCTAATTGTTGGGAAATAGCGCACGTGACAGTTTTTCAATAGCATCTATATTGGCAGGACCGGGGGTAAGTTGTTCATAGCGAAGCTTTACATATCGCTTATCTTTAACTGCTTTTGTGTGCTGCATGAGTGGGTGTTGCTCTAAGAAGTTTTGCAAAGCATCTGCACCGCTCGCGCTTTGGTAATCCAAAAGAATGATCACGTCAGGGTTTTCTTTAGCAACGTGTTCCCACGATGTTGTTGACCAGCTGGTTTCCATGTTGTCTGTAACGTTATTTCCACCAGCAACCCGAATAAGTGCGTTAGGCATGGCGTATTTTCCAGCGGTAAACGGTTTATCTTCACCTGAGTCATACAGAAACACATTCGGTTTCGTTGCGCTGGAGCCCTGATTTTTTGAGACAGCTGCAATTCTGTTTTGCCATTCTTTGACTAATAATTTGGCTTTTTCTTGCCTATCAAAAATCACACCTAACTTCATGACATCGTCATACAACAAGTTCATGTTTGCGCTTTGCTCTAACTTATTGGTATGGATACAGCTCTCAGACAGTATTAGGGTATTGGTCCCATAAGGAGTTAAGGTTTTTGGCGTCACCTCTCCCCCAACCTTCATTCCATAATTCCAACCCGCAAAGAAAAAATCGGCTTTAGAGGTGATCAGGGTTTCTAATGATGGGTATTTGGGTGACAGCTCTTTAATATTACCCAGCTTTTTTTCAAAGCTCGGGGACATCTTGTACCACCCAGAAATACCAGTCACACCAGCCATGCTTTCTTGTAAACCAAGAGCAAACGCCATCTCCGTCATATTGATATCATGAAATACCGCTCGACTAGGGCGTTCTTTAATCACAAGGGGGGTTCCACAGTTATCAACGGTAACTGGGTATTGAGTATTTGCAGCTTGCGCCCAAACAGGTAAAAGAACCGTCAGAATGACAGACCATTTCATTAAGCAACTCCTAAAGATGGTTGTACCCGTGATCCAGCCGCTTCAAAGTGGTGAACGACATTGGTTAAATGCGGGTGATTAAAAGTTAAAACACGAAGCCCGAAAACAGGGGTAATGTGCTTGTCTTGTAAGATTTCTTCAGCGGTATCGCACCTCACTATTTTTTGCTCTGACATCAAAATCACTTTGTCGGCAAAGGGTGCGACCAACGGCAAATCATGCAATACAGCGATGGATGCCATGTTTCTGTTTTTTATTAGTTCCAGTAGTTCTAATCGGGCAAGTGGATCAAGATGGTTAGTTGGCTCGTCAAGCAGCATTAACTTAGGCTCTTGAGCAAATGCTCTCGCGATGTTTGCTCGCTGTTGTTCTCCACCTGATAACGCGCCCATGGGGCGGTCGGCTTTGTCACTGAGATTTACGTCTCGAATGGCCTGTTCCACCGCTCTCTCGTGAGTATTTTTAGAGCAACAAAAGGTATGAGGAACCCGACCCAACCAAACATATTCACGAACCGTAAGTCTTGGATCTACATGATCGTTTTGCGCAACAACAGCAATGGATTTGGCTTTTTGTTGCGGCGACATTTCGCTGACCGATATACCTTCTATAAAAAGGCGACCATCTATGGGTTCATATTCACTTGAAATTGCTTTCAGCAAGCTCGACTTACCGCAGCCATTAGGTCCAATAATCGCCACACACTCACCTGTAGATACGGTAAAAGTGGCTTGTGTTAACACCTTCCACCCTAGCGGGCTTTTGGCACATAACTTTTCTACATCGAGGACGAGCTCATGCTGTGTGGACATTGTGAAACCATAATTTAAAGATATGTTATAACATAACATAACATAATTATAGATATACATGTCAATAGCTTGTACGTTAGTTAACCTCAGCTTTGGATAAGAAACAGCATAACCATTGAATTCAATGAAAGTTGTACTTTATCTCCTTTCTAGTTAGAAGTTTTTGTTGATAACAAGGCGAATTAACGCGCCAATAGCGAGCCTATTGCAAGTGAATTCAACGCAGTTAGCGGCACAAACAGCGACTAGAAAGATGTTCTGTTATCCAAAGCTGAGGTTAGGGTCTGTTGACCTTTCGAGATGATTTTTACAGCAATTTGTGGGTGATTTATACAAGGCAAAGCTCATTCGGTGTAGCGCTCTACATCAATGAGCGATAACGCAGTAGAAATAAGCCACAAATGCTGCCCGAAGGGTTCAACTAGGCGTCCCCGCTCTATACTTTTTACTCTTTGTTGCAAGGTACTTGCTTAGAATGACTAGGCTACACACCTTGCGCCGCGATTAAAAGGCATAGAACTCGAACAAATTTTAACCACGAAAGGTCAACAGACCCTAGTTACAAACGCGTCATTAATCTTGCAGCCTCGTTTTCTGTATGCGTCTCTTTTTTGGCTTTACTCCAGCGATGGCTGAGAGCATGAGGGGCATCCGAGGCTATCTCGTCTTCTTTTTGCCTTATGGCATCAATATGAGTACCCAAATCCTTAATAGGCGCACGAAAGTCCACGACGTATTCAATCCGTTTTTTTAACGCACCATAGCGTCTTGCAACTTGCCTATGGGTGTCTGCTTTTTCTGAAAGCCTTAAAAAGGTTTGTAAATAAGCAAACAAAGCGGCCGACGTCCCTACGACTGGTGATAACCAAATGGGCTGGACATCACTGGCGAAAATCAAAACAGAAGACGCTGTCGTTAATACAATCAATACAACACCGAGCAGCAAATGATAACGCCCATAAGAAATTGCCGTATAGCTATGTGCCAATTGAGCCCTTTTGCACCTCGCCCGCCATTTGATCAAAGTTGCCATTTGCCCCTCATTTAAATTCTTCGCCATAACGTCACCTGAACCATTCCGAGCATTCAGCTTCCTTGCTAACAACAACTCCATTGCAACTGGTTTTGAGATAAAAACCCTGATTCGTATTCATTGACCTAAAACTTTCACAAATTCAATCTATTAAGTCATCATTACACATGAAATTCGTTTGATGAATTCACCTATTTAACGTATCAAATCCCATATTATCAGTTAGAAATATACTGTATATAAAAACAGTATTCCACTGGTGATTTTCGCTGTTTATTCACGGTGTGAACACTTTCAAAGTACAGAAAAGACAAAGTTCCCTCTGTAAGAAGATAGAGATAGGGGTGTGTAAAAGGTAAAAATAAACACGGTAATGTGCACAAAATGGAGACAGAGAAGAGGTACGAGGCAGGACAATAACTTTAGAGTCTGTTGATCTTAACTATCAATATCGGGGAAAACATAAATATCACAGCTTAGGTCGTCAGGGAATCTTTCTCTCCTCGACTTTACGCCACCCAAACGCTTTACCAAGGATTTCGCGGGCTTATTGGTGTCATTCATATAGGTCTCGACTTCTTGCCAACCAAACTCGCGGTAGGCATGCGAGATAACGGCAAGAGAGGCTTCCACCGCGTAACCTTTTCCTCTTGAATTTGGTAGCAACCACCAAGTTAGCTCTCTTGGCCAGCCCAACCCTTGCCAAAACCCACAAACGCCAATGATTTTACCTGAACTTTTTTCTTTGATAGCCCAAACGCCAAAGCCATCCACGTACCAACCACCAACATCGCTTTTAAGTCGAGCCCATGCCATTGAACGTGAAATAGGCCCACCATATGCCTCTGACGCATCGCTATCGGTATAAAATGCCTCATAAGCTTCAAAGCAGCTTTTATCTGGCGCGACTAAAAGCAGCCTATCGGTTTCAATTTCAGGGATCATTATGTGTAAATTCGATTAGGTTAGAGAGTGGGGATGAGTATCCATAAAAAAACACCTACATATCGCTATGTAGGTGAAAAATGTACCACAAATTAAGGTTGCTTATACACCCCTGCAGGTGTGTACGGCAAGGCAGATACTATTAGACAAAACACTGTTACTCAACCCCTTTAATAGCACTAAATTCCATATAAAATCGACATTACCGTACATTGTCAAAAATCTAAGCATTGATGCAGCACGATATCAAAGATACAAAACTAAAATGTTGACAGATCGCATCACTTAACATTACGGAGTTCTGTATATTTTTCATACAGCCCATAAAATTTTATGAACAAACACAGATAAAGTGAGCACCAGCAGAGTTAAAGCGGTTGTGGAGAAAACGTCTAAATTTAGGACATTTGAATTCAGGTGGGAGTGTCGAGGTAGAGATGCCGAAATAAACATGTTTAAATTGGTGTAGAAATGAGGGTTCGTTGTAGCGAAGCCTATGAAAATAGATACCTTATGTCGCACAAGGTCTCACCAGAGGATAGAAAAATAATGAAAGTGATAAGCTTCAACATAAATGGTCTTCGAGCTCGCCTTCACCAATTGCAAGCATTAATAGATAAGCACCAGCCAGATGTCATCGGTCTTCAGGAAATCAAAGTTCATGATGATGCGTTTCCTTTGGAAGACGTGGAAGCGATGGGATACAAAGTTTACTACCATGGTCAAAAAGCGCACTACGGTG
Organism: Vibrio penaeicida; assembly: GCF_030689305.1. Classification (GTDB taxonomy): domain Bacteria; phylum Pseudomonadota; class Gammaproteobacteria; order Enterobacterales; family Vibrionaceae; genus Vibrio; species Vibrio penaeicida_B. The sequence goes on from NZ_JAUYVM010000001.1 coordinate 239,417, forward strand.
TCGCTATGCTATGCAAAACAGAGCCGCTCGAAGTAAAGAAAGGCTTCCCAACGGATAATGACGATCATCAAAAACGCATGATCATGGCGACGTTTGAAGATGAAAATGGTGAAAAAGTCACGGTACTCAATGGCTACTTCCCACAAGGTGATAACGTCGAACACGAAACAAAGTTCCCGTATAAAGAACAGTTCTACAAAGACTTGATGGCCTACCTTAATGATCACCATACCAACGAAGAACAGGTCATTGTTATGGGCGACATCAACATTAGCCCTATCGACTTGGATATCGGCATCGGTGAACCGAATCGTAAGCGCTGGCTAAAAACAGGAAAATGTTCTTTCCAGCCTATCGAACGCGAATGGCTACAAACGTTATTAGATTGGGGTTTTGAAGACACATTCCGTAACTTGCACCCGGATGTCGAGGACAAGTACTCTTGGTTTGACTACCGCTCTCGTGGGTTTGATGATAACCGAGGTCTTAGGATTGACGTGGTATTAGCGACACCTAGCTTAGCGAAAAAGTGCGTTGAAGCCGATATTGATTATGAGTTGCGCGGAATAGAGAAGCCATCCGATCACGCACCTATTTGGTCTGTTTTCAAATAAAAATTTGAATCGATAAACACTAAAAAACCCCGCTATCTCTAGCGGGGTTTTTGTTTACTTGAAGCTGCTGTAATTAGTGCTGTACTTCTTCTACCGGAACAGGCTCTTTAGGTAGCGAGAAGTGAAGCAGTAAGTAGCCAAGTATTGCTGAAGTCGTCGACCCCATCAGGATACCCAAGCGAGAATACGTATCAAATTCTGCGCTAACATCAACAAACGCCAATCCAGATATGAATATCGACATGGTAAAGCCAATACCACACAGTACCGAAACCGCAAATATGTGTTTCATATTGATACCTTCTGGTAACTTAGCCACCCCCATCTTCACAGCAACCCAGCTGAAGCTGAAGATACCGAGAGGTTTACCGACCAATAGCCCCAGCGCAATACCCAACGGCAGCATTGAGGTTAAACCCGACATGGATACGCCTGCCAACGAGATACCTGCATTTGCAAACGCAAAGACTGGCAAAATAAAGAACGCGACGTAAGAGTGCAGTGCATGTTCAACGTGCTTGAGTGGCGACCGCTCCCCTTTGTTGCCATTAAGTGGAATAGCAAAACCGATTACTACACCAGCCAACGTTGCGTGCACACCAGATTTCAATACCGCGACCCACAGAATAAAGCCAACAATGAGATACCATCGAATCTTACTGACGTGTCGACTGTTCATAAAGAACAAAACGGCAGTGGCAACGAAGCCTATCAGAAGCGCAGTAGTCGAAAGATCGCCAGTGTAAAACAGTGCAATAATAACAACGACACCTAAGTCATCGATAATAGCTAAAGCAAGTAGGAACACTTTAAGGCTTACTGGTACGCGCTTACCGAGAAGCGCCATAATACCTAAGGCAAATGCGATATCTGTTGCCGCAGGGATCGCCCATCCTTGCATTGCTGTTGGGTCACCGCTATTGAATGCGATGTAAACAAGTGCAGGTGCGAGCATTCCGCCAACAGCAGCAATAGCTGGGAAGATTGCGGTTTCTTTGGATTTTAACGCGCCTTCGAGTAATTCGCGCTTAACTTCTAGACCAATGAGAAGGAAGAAGACGGCCATCAAGCCATCATTGATCCAGTGAGAAATGGACATGCCCAATACATAGGTGTGTAGCCCTGCTTGGTACATTTCGTTGAGTGGGGAGTTCGCGACGAACATAGCAATTGCAGCCGCAATTACTAGGATGATACCACCCGCGGATTCCATTTTAAAAAAATGTTTAATGACATCATTCATGATATCGCCCTTTCATCTACTTTGTTAATAGAATGCTAACAAACAATAATTCAAATTTTATAGTGTGATGTCGCTTGGGAAAAATCGCTTGTTTGGAGCTCAAACATCGGTTTTTCCGAAACTTATCAAGTTTTAATCAGAGTATTCCTTACTGTTATTTAGACTAAGTTTATTATTACTTCCCTTATTGTATAGCCGTTCACAGTTTATAACGCTAAACGTTGCAACTAATTTGGTATTTATACCCACAAAAAAACCGCGCTACAAGAACGCGGTTTTTTAAATATCTCATTATGAGAGTGATTGCTAATTTCTAAGATTAAGCCAATCAATACCCTGTCAATTGCATTAAACCCACGGCTTCGTGGCTTCCTGTAGCTACAATAGGCCCTTCCCAATAAGGGATAGCGAATGGCAACCATTGCTCAGCTTTCATCACTCGAGTCGTTAAATTAATGTTGTACTTTGGTACGTTGATAACCCATTGCAAAGGCAATTTACGACCATTTCTTAACTTAGCTGTGCCAATAGGAACGATCTCGACGTCTTCACCTTTTAGAATGACAACGTCTCCCTTTCTATCTGCAATAGTTCCAAAAGTGTAGGATGGTTGCCTTACATGTCTATATTGATTAACCATTAACGTTCGTCCATCAGTCAGACGAAGTGAGAATTGGTCCCAACCTTGTTGCCCTTCCGCAAGTAAACCACTCCCCCACTCTTTATTGAACCACGCTTCCCCTTGTACTCGGTAAGTTTTGCCACCAAGAACAAGTTGGCCTTTGGTACGAATAAACGGTGCAGCCACACTGAATGACGCGACAGGAAGAAGATCGTGCTTAATCTGATAACCGAGATCGCCATTCACCACATAGGGACCAATGGTAGAGCTATGGAGGTTAACCTTAAATTCATCGGTTTCGATATTCAGAGTACTAGGAAAAGGCGCATTGCTGGTTGTGCTCCAACGCCAGTTATCGATCCAAATACCAAATGGGGCATCTTGCACCCCTGCTTGCCCGATCCCGCCACGAGCGACCCTTTGCTCTTTAATACTTGCTTGATTAGATGTGATAACAACATGCGACAAGTAAGTCTGTGGACTTTGCCAGCCGCCTATTTCACGCTCATCGCTAGCAATTCGGAAAAAACTCCATTGAATGCCATAGTGTTCATCATTCTCATCTTGAACATTCGCAAAAAAGTGCCACCACTCATGCTGAAATTCAGGGTGCTCCTTGAAATCTTCAGGTATCGCCACTGGATCATCTGGCAATACGGGTTCGAATACCGCGTCTTTGCTACCAATCAATACCGTATTAACTTCATTTTCATGCTCTCCTGTTACAGAGCCATAAAAAGAGTCATAGAAAATCCACAATATGCCGCTCAGAGCAACAATTGAGAATAGAACTGGAAATATCTTAGATTTGGATGGACGACTCATACTATAACGCGTCCCGCAGTGACTTCATTGGGGTTTTCCGAACCATATTAAAGACGGGCCAAGCGCCGGCAATAATGAGCGCACCAAATGACCAAGCGAACGTTGTTCCATACTCCCAAGGGATCACTTCCAGCTGCATGGTCCATCCAAAAGATTGTTTAAGGACAACATCGATCATGAGATCAGCCAGTACTAACCCTAATGGAATGGCGATCATCGCTGAGAAAATACCTATCACCAGAAGCTGTAAGCCACCCAATAGAACGAGTTCCTTAGCGGATAAGCCAAAACACCTGAGCAATGCAAAGTGCCGCTGACGCGAAGTTTCACCGGCTAGCGTAGAGAAGAACAATCCGAATACAGCGATAACGAGCGTAATATTGCCTAAGGTTCCTGCGATGCCAAAGGTACGGTCAAACACCTTCAACGCTTGATCGTGCACTTTATTGTTATCGTAAATCCGCTCAGGTGAGAGTTTAAATTCTTGATTGAGCTTTCGAAGCAACTGGCTGGAACTAAAACCATCTTTGAGAATAATACCCAATCCGGCTTCACCTTGATTAGCAAAATGTGTCAACCAGTTTCTATGTGACAACATCACTTGATTATAGGGGTTACCATAATCGTAATAGACGCCAACGACCTGCCAATTGCCATCTAAAGGTGCTGGTAACGCAATGTAATCACCCGCTCGGATTCCTGCTTTTATTGCCATAGATTCACTTACCATCACCCCTTGGGAGTGCTGTAAATGGAACCAATAGTTGGGAATGGCAACTTTAAGGGTAAGCGCTTCTTTTTCACCTGCTGTATTACCAGTACTGACTGCTTGCATTGTTCCTGTAATACTGCTTATTTCCTTTTCCCAACGCCACCATACTTCTTTTACTTCATCTTGATCAGATAGCCAGGTACTCATTCTCTTTGAAATGTTATTGGTCGGCATCACGTATACGTCTGCGGCTAAACGCTGAGTTAACCATTTATCCGTTGTTTCGCGGAAGCTTCCCACCATGGTTTCAACACCAATGTTGGTTGCGAGTGCAAGCATAAAGGCCATGGCAGCCACTCCACGATAGCTCATGCTGGCAGCACAGTCGGCGAAAAACCAGCGAGCTTTCACCCATTTAAGCGAAAACGATAATCCATTAAAGATTTTCCAAACAATAAAGGGCATAAAGAGCCCTACGCTGATCAACAATAGCGCGATCAAAGCGAAACCGGACTCTTGAGTTTGATTAGCTTGATGAACCGCAACGGCTGCCACAACGAATACACATGCCAACATAGCTTGAAAGGTAAATTCCTTACCTGCAAAGCGCACAATGGACAGCTTTGCGCTTAATTGGACTGGTTGAGTTCTAAGGAGTCGGAACAACGGGAAGCTACAAGCGAGCAGCGTACCCAAAATAGAAACCAGTAAACTCTTCTTACTCCAGTCCCAGCTCCATTGAATATCCAACCCGACATTGGCTTTATACAAGTCTTCTAAGCTCGCAGATACACTAGGCATCAATTGATTCGCTAGGAACAACCCAAACACGTTGCCGCAAAGCCAAGCAATAACGATCCAAAAAATCAGCTCATAAGCGAGTGCTAAGGTGAGCTGCCACATGGATACACCAGTTTGACGCAACACACCAACCAATGGCTGACGTTGCACAAAAGAGAGCGTCATCGCTTGATAGAAAATAAACAGACCAACAAAGAAAGAAAGCATACCAAGTGCGGTCAAATTGGTATGAAAAGCTAGCGTTAGCGAATCAAGTTCCGCACGGGTATTTTGCGAAAACTTCATACCATTTGGTAAAAGTTCTTTTAGTGTTTCCACTTTTTCTGGCGGCATCTTTCCGCAGGCAATGAGGTCAAAACCAGTTCGCTGGCTTAGCATTCGAATTAGCGCGATATCCGCTATTACCCGTGTACCCGAAAGCAAATTTTGTTCATCCACCAATAGAGGACCAAGCAACGAGCCATCTTCTAGTGTAACGTAATCCCCATCATGCCAATTCAAGTGACCGGCAAGATCTGAGCTCACCATAATCGGGTAAGGTGGTTCTTTTAACTTAAGGGTATTGATGTCTCGAAGCGATGCACCTTGCTGTAATTCAAGCATGGCAACGGGATCAAGCCCCGTAATAGTGAGTTCTAAACCGCTTTGAGTTGAAATTCGGTGCGCATCAAAAGGCATGCATTGATGAAAGCCTTCCCTTCTTAACTGAATATAGAACCCTTGAGGGATTTTATTGGCGCTGTGCACAGGGCGAATACGGTAAGGCAAAGGGTTAGAAAAAAGTTTTTCGCCAGCACTGTAGCTTTGTTTTGCGTGGTGATTGATGGCTAGTACACCAACAAGAAGGGAGACGCCTAAAGTCAATCCAAGCCAGACGAGAACAATCTGTAAGGGGTGGCGCTTATAGTGACCAAGTAGCGCCTTAACTACGGGCCATAACATGCAATTGCCCTCCTTGCAGGCGAATGCAACCTTCCATGTGTTGCGCAACTTTTTCACTGTGTGTGACAAGTAATAACGTACAGTCGAGCTGTTTTGTTAAGCTCGTAAGAAGCCGCATAACAGCTTCTGCATTTCTTTCATCTAGACTGCCTGTCGGCTCATCCGCTAAAAGAAGTTTTGGTTCCATATAGAGAGAACGCGCTATTGCAGCGCGCTGCTGCTGGCCACCAGATACTTCTTCAGGATATCGACCGAGTAAAGGCATGAGATCGAGCGCCGAGAGTATTTGGCGCCATAAACCTCGATCTTCAGGAAGCCCTTTGAGCTGTCTACAAAAACGTATATTGTCTGCGACATTTAGTGTAGGAAGCAAATTGAACTGTTGAAAGATGTGGCCAATGTTATTTCTGCGATACGCTGTGCGCTTATACTCAGGTTGCGCATGCATAGAAAATTTTGAAAACCATATTTCGCCGGAATCGACTTGATCGATGCCTGCAATCAAATTGAGTAAAGTGCTTTTTCCTGATCCGCTTTCCCCCATTAGGGCGAGCTGCTCACCTTGCTTCAATGTCAATTCAGCCCCTTGCAGTACGGGGTGAAACTCTCCACCATCCACGTACCCTTTACATAGGTCTGAAAGATTTAACATTCACTTACTCAACTGGCTTAGTTAGAAATTAGGTATGAGAATCTACACTAAAACAGTAAGCCTAGGAAGTATTTTGACGCAGAGATCACAATATATGCACACCGTTACATGACAAGAGAGACTTGTGTTCAATTTTCAACCAAATTTCTAATCCACTTCTTGCTTTTTATACGGTACGTTGACCCGAACCACTTAATGAGCTCTTCAAGCAAAAATAGTGCATAAATATATTCCGGCTTCCATCCAAGGACGATGGCACAAAACGCAGTAACTGGAATGCCGATTACCCACTGAGCAACCAAGTCTTGATATAAGCAGAAATTAACATCACCTCCCGCTCTAAGCACACCAACAATCGCCATCATAGGTAAGGAGCGAAGAACGATCCCCACACTTAATACCAACATGAATTTCTGGCTGAGTGCACGTGTTTCATCAGACAATGCGGTAAACGCTTCCAAAATATAGATCTGAGATAAATAAAGAAGCGTCGCAGTAACAATCCCCACACCTATGTTCACCACCACTAGTCCGATAGCGCGATAATAAATTGACTCTAAGTCCTTTGCCCCCAACTGATTGCCAATGAGCGCGGCTGAAGCTGTAGAGATGCCAATCATTACGCAAAGAGAAATGGATTCCACTGGGGTCATCACAGAGAGAGCGGCAAGCCCCTGAACACCTGTTTGTCCCATGATTGCATGATATACAAATAAGCCCCCAGCCCAAGCAAGAAAGTTAAATGTCGTTGGCATCGAAAGTTTCAAGAAGCGAATAACAGTTTCTCGCTTCCAAATCGTCGCCATTTCATGGAAACCAAAAGACAATAAATGTTTTTTGGAGTACAGATAACCGTAAAGACAGCACACTTCAATGGCGCTACTTATCAAGGTGGCAATGGCTGCACCTTTTATTCCCATTGCAGGTGCACCTAAATTTCCGAAGATGAAAACCCAGTTCAGAAACACATTTGAAACAATACCAATACCACTAAAAAAAGTACTCAGACCGGGCTTTTGAATTGAACGTAGCCCCACTGCCATACTCGCGACACACGCCACACCAAACATGCTGAAAGCAGTCAGCAAAATATAGTCTGTTCCCAAAGCAATGACTTCGGGCGAATCAGTTGCAAGGCTCATCACTTGTGATGGGAATAGTGAAAAGCCAACAACGGTAACCGCAGCAGTGAGGCTTGCTATCATCCACGTCAGCGCTGTACTTTCCTTCACCCCTTTGTGATTGCCCGCTCCCCAATACTGAGCGATGAGCATAGAACCACCGGTTGTAATTCCCACCAGCATGATAGTGGTGACAAACATAGCGCGTGACGCGATACCCACTGCCGCAATATCTGCTTCACCAAATTGTCCTAACATTAATACATCAACCAACCCACGGCTCGAAAACATCACACTTTGCAACGCAATAGGCAAAGCAATGGCAAACAGTTTCCGAATAAAGTCCCCTCGAGTATGGTGAAATACAAGATGCATTGCTGATGTCATACGTCCCTCTTGCCATCGGTTTATTTTGGAGTAAAGGTATTGAAGTAAAAGTCTTGGGAGAAAAAACCGGGGAGAAAAAGTACAGAAACACGTTTCCCTAGCTCTATACCTGAGCCATCTTTTGTACCTAAGTGACCTAATGATGCTTAGGTATACTAATCTATATGAATAATAAAAATAAATATACTCAATATGTTAGGGTTTCTAAATGATTAGTGTCCGATCACTTTCTCTAACACGTTTGGGCTTCTCCACGTGCTTAAATATATTCAAATAGCGCTGTTTATTAGAGATAGGCAATAGAGGTTTTATGGCTTTAAAACAAGTGTTGGTACTTGGGGCATCCGGCTATGTCGGCTCACAGTTGATTCCACTTTTATTAAAAGAGGGGTACGCCGTAACGGCGGTCGCTCGCCAATTTGAGTTCCTAAAACGCCGTGTTCCTGAGCATCCAAATTTAACAGTACAATATCTTGATTTAGCCGACCGCGAATCTACGTTAAATTTTGTCAATCACTTTCATCTTGCATTCTTTCTCGTACATGGCATGGCACATGGGTATGACTTCATCGATTATGAACTGTCACTGGCAGAGAATTTTCGCCAAGCCTTGGATAAAAGCCAAATCCAACACGTTGTTTACTTGAGCTCACTTCAACCTCAGACTGGCGATTCTAAGCACCTACAAGCAAGACGAGAAACAGGTAACGTGCTAAGACAATCTCATGTCCCCGTTACGGAAGTTCGTGCTGGTGTCATTATTGGTGCAGGCAGCGCTGCGTTCGAGATCATGCGAGACTTCGTCTATAACCTCCCCATCTTGATTACACCGAAGTGGGTGGAATCCAAAGCTAACCCAATTGCACTGGACAATTTAAATCACTACCTGTTAGCACTCGCAAAAGACACACCAAATAAAAGCCAATTATTCGAAGCGGGCGGTCCCGATATTTTAAGCTATCGAGAGCAGTTTCAGGTCCTTTGCAAAGTCACTCGAAGAAAACGCTCAATTTTATCGACACGAATACTCACACCTAAGATGGCGAGCTATTGGTTGGGTATGGTGACTTCCGTTCCTTCTAGTGTTGGGAGAGCACTATTAGCAGGGCTAACACACGATTTCATAGCCGACAGCCAAGCCCTAGAACGTAAATTCCCCCAACCTCTAATACCTTTCGAGCAAGCCGTCGCATCCGCAATTGCAAGTGAAGGTGCTTATTTGAAATCCAACGTTTGGGGGTTTGATCCTTCTGCGCTTAAGAGGTGGCAGCCAGGCTTTGGCTACTACCCTAAAAAGACGGGTGCTAGCATACAAACAGAAATGGATGCGCAAAGTCTCTGGAAAGTGGTTAAAGAAATTGGAAGCCATGAAAAAGAATACTTTTTTGCTACTTGGATGTGGCGACTTAGAGAGTGGATGGATGTGCTAGCTGGCGGATCTTTTCCAGTAAGGCAAAAGCCCAGCGATTCTGCGTTAAAAGAAGGCGACTACATCGATTCTTGGAAAGTCATTAAACACGAAGAAAACACCTTTATTTCGTTGTTGTTTGGAATGAAAGGTCCTGGATTAGGGCGTTTAGAATTCTCGATAAAAGACCACGGTAACTACAGGGAGCTGAACGTCACCGCTTGGTGGCACCCGAAAGGCTTTTTAGGGTTGCTCTATTGGTTTGCCATGATGCCAGCGCACCTATTTGTTTTTCAAGGAATGGTCAAAGCCATTGTTCAACAAGCAAAGCTCGAGAATAAGGCAAAAAAATAGGAAACCGCTTGGCTCCCTACTATACCTATCTGGATCTATTTTCTATCTAGGTCTATTTATCCATACCATAGCCAAGTGGAATTTCGGCTAACTGCGGACCTTGGTTATTTGGGTACACCAAATACTCACCATGGTATTTAACCTTAGATTTATAATCGGTGACTTTGTGGACCAAAAAACCCTGCTCCATTGCCAAACGGATAAATTCCGCGTGGTTACCACGTACATACCAGCTCATTGGCTTGATTAAATCAGCACCTTCAAAACAGTCATCACATTGATGTGAACAGAGCAAAAATGAACTGTCGCCTTCTGTAAAGACTTGAATCTTCTCTCGGGCATCATATTCAGTACACACAGCCCAACCCTTCGCTTCCATGAAATCGATAAAACCTTCAATTTCGCTATCTAAAACAGGGGTCGCGTCTTTATCTGCTGGCGTAAATTTAGCGTATAACTGAGAAATTTGACGGAACAATAACAGTAGATCGAGTTGCGTACCTTTGCTTCGACCTGATTTTTGCCAGCGAATTAAATCCCCACTAACAACACGATGAAAACGCTGACCTTTAATCGCACGTGTGATCCAACGAAGAATAAAGTGCGTGTTGCTCACCGGTGTATCGGCTAAACGCCCTTTATTGTGCTCTTCTGCCATTTCATCTAAAGCAGTATTAACAAGGTTTTGAATCTCAATATGGTATTTAGACATTACGCCTTTCTTCCTAGCGTCCAGTAAAACAGTGCGGATAATACCGCACAGAGCGTCATCATCATAATCATTGGTACTTGTGTATTCGACGGCATAAAGGCAACCAGAGCGCCCATGAGAGACCCCATACCAAACCTCAGCGTGCCCGCCAAAGAAGAGGCAGTACCTGCCATATTAGGATATCCGCTAAGTAGCAACGCCATGCTGTTGCTACCGATCGTCGCAATGGTACCGACAAACAGCACAACAAAGGGAACAATGCCCCATAGCCCTAAATCAAATAGCCAACCGAGAAAAAGCCCAACTCCTGCAATCAATTTAAGCGCTAATCCAAACCTTAGCATCCAATGCGAACCAACTTTCTTTACAATCCGACCGTTGAGAATCGTCATCAGGATCATGCAGATAATATTCAGTCCAAATAGATAACCAAATTGATCGGGAGTGACATGATAAAGATCGATATAAACAAAAGAACCAGCCGTTAAAAAAACAAACATGCCAGAAAATGAAAACGCGCTTGATAGAATGAGCCCTAACGCCACTGGATTGGTACACAATTTAGCGTAGTTTATCAAACTTGTTCTGAAGTTTAATGGCTGCCTATTCTCTGGTGCTAATGTCTCTGGGATTTTCCATAAAACAGCAGCAATCACAACTGCGGAAAATATGGCCAACGTCCAGAAGATGGAACGCCATCCAAACCAAACCGCTAAGTGACCACCTATCATAGGAGCCACTAACGGTGCTAATGTCATCACAAGAGTGATAAAAGACATCGTACGAGAAAAATCTTCTCTATCGAACATATCTCTGACCACAGCCTGTATCACAACTGCTGCCGCAGCTCCGGCAAACCCTTGCGCGACACGCACTGCCATTAATGCATCAATACCCGTTGTGGTCGCAGACACTATTGAAGCAAGCGCGAATAATACGACGCCGATTAACAACACTGGCCTCCGGCCATAACTGTCTGCCAGTGGACCATGCAATAACTGCCCAAATGCGAACCCTAAAGTATATGCGGTTAAGGTGATTTGCACCTCACCCGCAGTGACTCCGAGATCTTTTGCAATCGCAGGCATCGCAGGCAAATACATATCGATCGCTAGCGGAGTAAGAGCCCCGATGGCTCCTAAAATAATGAACAGCAATAAGCTGAGCTGGGGTGTCTTTTGAGAAGACATAACTCTCCTAGAGAAAAGATGAGAAAAGATGAGAAAAAACTGTCAGTAATAGATATATCAATTCCAACCTATAGACACGAAAATGCCTAAAGGTTACTGGCTTTGCGCCCCTTAGGCTTAATCAAGAATAGACAGAATCAATTTCTTCTTGGGTCAGATAACGATATTCACCAGGTTCTAGGTCTTCATCCAAATAGATGTCACCGATGCGTTCTCGGTGGAGCCCTTCTACTTTATTGCCAAGTGCCGCAAACATTCGCTTAACTTGATGGTACTTACCTTCGTGAATCGTCAGCAGTACTTCTTTATCATCAATGATTTCGAGCTGGGCTGGTAAAGTCGGCTCTTTTTCATTTCTGAGCTCAATTCCCTGTGTGAACTGGTCAACATACTCTTGTTGCACAGGATCAGCAAGCCACACGCGATAGGTTTTTTCACACTTATGTTTTGGTGAAGTAATACGATGCGACCATTTACCATCGTCGGTAATGAGAACCAGTCCTGTTGTATCCACATCTAGCCTGCCTGCGAAGTGCAAATTTTCCATTTTCACTTCGTCTAGTAAAACAAATGCGGTGTGGTTGAACCCATCTTCATGGGAACATACAAAGCCATCCGGCTTGAACAGCATAATGTATCGCGGACCTTGCATGGTGATAGTTCGACCTTGCCATTCAACGTCACATGCTTCGGTTACTTTGAAGGCACCACTTTTTTGCATGGTGTCATTGACGGTTACATCGCCACTTTTAATGATTTTGGTGGCTTCTTTACGTGTTGCTCCTAGAGCATCACAGAGAAATTTGTCTAAACGCATGGATACCTCATAACTACTAAGTCGGGTATTATACCCAGCAAATAAAAATAAATGACGATTTTCATTACTGTATGTACACCCTTCGCCCCTACCAAGCCGATTCCGTTAAAGCGGTTGTGCATTATTTTCGTAAAAATAACTCACCTGCGGTAATAGTGCTTCCAACCGGTGCAGGTAAAAGCCTCGTAATTGCTGAATTGGCTCGCCTAGCAAAAGGAAGAGTGTTAGTACTTGCTCACGTAAAAGAACTTGTTGAGCAAAATCATGCCAAGTACGAAGGGTATGATTTGCAAGGCTCCATTTACTCGGCAGGTTTAGGCCGCAAAGAAACAGACCAACAAGTTGTATTTGCATCTGTCCAATCTGTCGTCCGAAACCTTGACGCGTTTGCAAACCAATTTTCGTTGCTGGTTATCGACGAGTGTCATCGCGTCCCCGACAACACCAGCAGCAGCTACCGTAAAGTCATCAGCCATGTCCAATCCATTAACCCTGGCATTAAAGTTCTTGGTTTAACTGCCACCCCGTACCGCTTAGGTATGGGTTGGATATACCAGTACCACACCCGAGGATTAGTTCGCAGCGAAGAACCTCGATTTTTCCGTGATTGTATTTTCGAACTTCCGATTCGCTACCTACTCGATGAAGGATTTCTTACTCCGGCGAAATTGATCGACGCACCGGTATTGAGTTACGACTTTTCTCAGCTCAAGCCCGCATCCACCGGACGATATAAAGAGTCCGAGATGGACATGGTGATAGAACAGTCCAAACGAGCGACACCGCAAATCGTCCAACAAATTATTGCTCAAGCTCTAAACCGACATGGTGTCATGATTTTTGCGGCAACAGTCAGGCATGCTCAGGAAATTCTTTCCCTCTTACCGGAAAATGAGTGCTCACTCGTTATTGGAGATACAGAAACAAAAGAACGTGACCGTATTATCCAGTCTTTTAAAAATCGAGATATCAAATTCTTGGTTAATGTATCAGTTTTGACCACTGGTTTTGATGCACCTCACGTCGATTTAATTGCAATTTTACGCCCTACCGAATCGGTGAGCTTGTACCAGCAAATTGTTGGGCGAGGGCTTCGTCTTTCGGACGGAAAAACCGAATGTTTAGTGCTCGATTACGCAGGAAATAGTTACGACCTTTATCAACCTGAAATAGGTAACCCAAAACCAGACTCTGATAGCGAAATCATCACCATACCTTGCCCTTCTTGTGGCTTTAACAACAGCTTTTGGGGTAAACTCGACGCAGCTGGCTTCTTAATCGAACACTATGGCAGAAAATGCCAAGGCTACTTTGAAGAAGAAGATGGCACGCGAGAGCACTGCGACTACCGCTTTCGCGCGAAATACTGCCCTGAATGCGGTGCCGATAATGACATTGCCGCTCGTATCTGCCATGAGTGCGACGCTACATTAGTAGACCCCGACAAAAAACTCAAAGAAGCGCTGAACCTGAAAGATGCGTTAGTTTTTGAATGCACGGATATGCAGCTCTCTGTTCATAAAAACGAGAAAGGCAAACCGCAGCTTAAAGTCACTTATTACGGTGATAACAATGCTCAGGTCCATCAGTTTTGGTCACTGACGACTAAAAAACAGAAAGAGACATTTCAAAAAATGTTTGTTCGCCCTCATCTGGCGGACCGTCATCGTCCATTTGAAGAGAGCTCACCCACAAAGGTAGTCAACCATCAGCACCGGTTCCGCTTGCCTCAGTTTGTCATTGCAAGAAAATCAGGACGGTTCTGGACAATGCGCGACAAGATTTTTGCAGATGAACTCACGTAGTAAAGCCTACGAATTCTGATCTTACTATTCAGATTTAGCGTTCACCGAGCACTTCAAACTCGTCGTAAACCAGCCTTGCCTTGCTGTCGGCTTGGATCTGCCAATGCTCACGATGAACCACACCATAGGCTTTGTTCATCTGCCATTGAGCCGTCAAAATATAGCCATCCTCTCCTTCTGGTTGCCAATCTACATTGGAATATTCGACCTCGGTAAACCCCTGACCAATGAGATTTGCCCAAAAAGTTTCGACCTCATCTCTTCCTTTAAATGTACCAAATGGCTTAGCCACCATTTCTGTGCTCTCGGTATATTGAGAAGCACAGCCTTCTGCATCTCCTTGATTGAACGCATTTTGCCAAGCCATGCTCCCTGCTTTACAGGCATCTAGAGTTTCTTGGGACATCTTCGTATTTCCTATGTTGTATGGGTGAACAACAAGAAATTTACCGTTATGATTAACAAAGAAAAACAAATCAGTTAGAAATGACTGTTTAATTAAATAGAACAATTATGGATAAATTTCGTCAAATGACGCTGTTTATGAACATCGTCGAGGAAGGATCAATTACCAATGCTGCAAACCGATTGGATTTATCCAAATCGGTGCTAAGTCAACACTTGAAGCAACTTGAATCCGACCTTAAAACAACACTCCTCAAACGCACGACACGAAAACAAGTTCTCACCGTTGCAGGGCAAAAGTTCTATGATCACTGTTGTGAAATGCATTCCATTGCTAACTTGGCGTGGGAAGAGGTACAAGAACAACAAACAGAACCCAGTGGAAAAATCACCGTAACAGCTCCAAACGCACTCATGGACAGTGTTGTCGTACCTGCGTTAGTCGATGCGTTTGCCAGCTGTAAAAATGTCTCGCTAAATTTGATTTGCAGCGACCAACAACTCGACCTAATGGAACATGATATTGATTTGGCAGTTCGAGTCGGTCTTTCTAAAGACAGTAGCTACAAACAAAAAAGAATCGGGGAATTTACTGACGTCTTATGCAGATCTAAGAAAGAGAGTACTCACTCACACCAATCACCTTACGTGGCTAACCATTGGCAGGGGCAAAAGATTGTTCATAAAATGGCTCATAACCAAACTGGTGTATCTCAGGAGTTCGCGTTTACACCGACACATCGCACCAATACCATTTATCAAACAAAATCGCTGATATCGAAAGGAGTAGGCATTGGTTTGATTCCGGACATTCTCATCAATGAGGATGATAAACTCGTTCCTGTGATAGAGAATTATCACTTACCCCCTACTCCTGTTTTCGTACTCCATCCCTTTAAATCCGCCATTCCAATTAGTGTTTCTAGGGCAACACACTCCATAGAAGCATTGTTGCATATTAAAAATAGGTATGATAAAAAAGCATGTCTGTAAGAAAGTGTAAGATTCGTAAACAATTGAGCAAACGAGTAAAGACTCAATAGCATCCTGCACGTAAAATAACCACACACCCATCATCCGAATGGCCAATTTGAATTGATTGCCCTACTTGTTTAATCGGATTGATTGAAAGATAAAAAGAAACTAAGCAATATGCGGTTAGGCACGCTTTTCATAGGCGTCCTGCGATTATGATTGAAGTATCTTTTTTTGCCCGCCATACGCGGGCTTTTTTTGTAATCCGTTTTTATTCGAGGGTACTTTGAGCCAATTTATCAATCTTTTCAGAAAGCTGGCTGCTTTTATTGCAGTCGCGATTGCATTTGCTTTTGTCTATGGAAAAGTACCAGAAGCGCAGGAAATGCTCGCGCTTAATGTTCTTATTATCTTTGCGGTTATCGCTTATAAACGTAAACGCGTTTACTGAGATAAAAAAGCGCGCTAGCGCTATTCTTAAAGGTCATTCGAAACCGGCCTATTAACGCACCCTTTTTTACTCCACATTTTGCTCCACGCTTCTCTTCAAACTCGTCATTTATTCTCAAATTTGGCAGATTCTTGTTGTCATGCCTAAGTTCACTTTCTATTCATTTGTACTTGTTTATACTCCTTTACAGTTATCGCTTTTAAGGTAAGTCTATGTTTCGACATCCTATTGCAGCTATCACTCTGCTTCTGCTCCCACTCGGGGTAAGTCAGGTCTATGCTTTCCAAGATGAATCTCCAAATTCAATCGTGATCGACGTTCCACACGATGGGACTCGAATTGAAATAGATGAAGATCAGGATGACGTCTATGAAGCTGTTCAAGCAGGACGTATTCAACCATTTTCCGCCTTGTATCAGGCGGTTGAAAATCAGCTAAATGGTCGGGTAATTAAAGTCGAGTTAGACGAAGATGATGACCAGTGGATATATGAGCTCCGGCTAGTACACGACAACAATGTCATTAAAGTTGAATACGACGCGAGCACCCTTGAGCTAATGCAAATCAAGGGAAGAAACCTCAATCAAGTCATAAAACAAAATAAGAAGTAACCAAAATGAAAGTACTCGTAGTAGAAGATGAGCCTCGCTTAGGCGAGCAAATTATTGAAACGCTTGAGCAGGCTGGCTGGGTTCCCGAATTATCAGAAGATGGGATTGATGCCTTGTACAGAGCCACATCCGAAGAGTGGGACATGATCGTATTGGATCTTGGGCTACCCAAGTTGGATGGTCTAACGGTACTTAAAGGTATACGCGATGAGAATATAAATACCCCTGTCATTATTCTTAGTGCTCGCGATACCTTATCTCAACGTGTGGAAGGTTTGAATGCCGGCGCAGATGATTACTTAACTAAACCTTTTGAAATGGTTGAATTGATTGCTCGTATACGCGCCCAACTGCGCCGTGCTTCTGGCAATGCATCGCCTATTATGCAGGTTGGGGATTTAAGCTTAGATACACGCACCTCTAAAGTATTGTGGCAAGGACAAGCCATTAGCCTGACCGCACTCGAATACAAAGTTATAGCCTACTTTATGCATAATGCGGAAAAAGTAATTTCTAGAACAGAACTGGTTGAGCATATATACAAACAAGACTTCGACAGAGACTCCAATACCATCGAAGTTTTTATTGGACGAATTCGCAAAAAGATCGCGCCAAATGTAATAAAAACAGTGCGTGGACTTGGGTATCAACTGAATGCTAATTAAACCCGCTTTTGTACGCCACTTAAGCCTAAGAAACCGCCTTCTTGCTGGGGCAGTTATTTGGTTAGGGTTAATGGTATTCTCAGCTGGTCTTCTTATCCCCAATCTAATCAAAGATTATTTAGAAGAAGATATTCGACAGCAACTCAGCCTTTCTCTGGACGAGCTCACAGCCAATATTGATGTAGATAGTCAAGGTAGAATGGTTATGCCGTTTAGGCTATCTGACCCTCGGTTCAACCGCCCTTATAGTGGCTTGTATTGGATGGCTGTCACTGAAAACCAAGTCATGCGCTCGCGTTCATTATGGGACCAATTAATCACCTTTAAACGCTTCAAAGGTGCAAGTGGGGCGAATGGCGAAAAACTCGTATATATCCAAAGAAACATTTACTTACCCGATTTTTCAGAACCTATAACCATCACTGTAGGGTTAGATGAACAGCCGCTAGAAGATACACTTCACGCTTTAATGGGTCAGATATCTCTGGTGCTTATGTTGCTTTTTGTCGGCATCCTAATTCTAATTGGTCTTCAAGTTTCTTGGTCGCTCCGACCTCTTGGGAAAATGCAGAAAGAGTTACATAAGCTGCGCTCAGGTGAGCAAAACTCCCTGGAAAACAACTACCCTAAAGAGGTTCAGCCTTTAACGTCGGATTTGAATGCCTTGCTTTTCCATTATCAGGAATTATTACAACGAGCTCGAAATCACGCAGGCAATTTGTCTCATGCATTAAAAACACCCATTTCTGTTCTTAAAAACGAAGTATCTCAACTCGATGCTGGTACCAAAGAAAAACTCGAACCCTCCCTAACCAACTTACAGCAGCAAATTGATTACCACTTAGGGCGTGCTCGAATGGCGGGATCAATGCATATTTTGGCTGTTAGTTGCCAACCGAGCGACCAAGTCGATGCAATTTCCACCGCGTTTGACAAGGTATTCGCAGACAGAGAAGTTCTACTTATCAACGAGTTAAGCTCGGACTTAAAAGTTGCAGTTGAAGCGACAGATATGGATGAAATGCTGGGTAACTTACTTGAGAATGGCTACAAATGGGCAAAATCTCAGATCCGCGTCTATTCAGAACCCGTTTCCGACACTCAAGTAGCATTGGTTGTTGAAGATAATGGTCCGGGAATTCCGGATGAAAAGAAAAATCTTGTTATGAAACGAGGAGTTCGCCTCGATGAGGAAACACCAGGTTCAGGATTGGGCTTAAATATCGTTCAAGAAATGGCACACAGTTACAGAGGGCAGCTTATTTTGGAAGACAGCGACTCTGGCGGCACCAAAGCCAAACTGATCATAAACTTATGTACGAATCAGAAAAAGCGTTAGCGAATAGGCAGTGCAAATTGCTTTTTAACCTGTCCAAACGCAAAACTGGACTCTATCGACTCAATATGCGGTAAGCAAGTTAACTCTTTACGGATAAACCTTTCGTAAGTCTGTAAAGAGTGGCTAACCACACGCAAGAGATAATCGTGACTGCCCGTCATTAAAAAACATTCCATCACCTCCTCCATATCTTGCACCATCGCCTCAAACTGGCGAATGTTATCTTCTGTCGGTTTTTCTAACTTAACCAACGCAAAAACATTGATTGGCAACCCACACTTTTCTTGGTCTACGTGAGCATGATAGCCCTTTAACAATCCTTCTTTTTCAAGTGCCCTTACCC
Organism: Vibrio penaeicida; assembly: GCF_030689305.1. Taxonomy (GTDB): domain Bacteria; phylum Pseudomonadota; class Gammaproteobacteria; order Enterobacterales; family Vibrionaceae; genus Vibrio; species Vibrio penaeicida_B. The sequence continues at coordinate 258,411 of NZ_JAUYVM010000001.1, forward strand.
TTCTTAAACATGGGGAAGGTGATAACGATACCCTATCTGCCAGTTCTTGATTTGTTAGCCGACCATCTCTTTGCAGTTCATTCAATATCTTTTTATCAATGCTATCCATAAGTTGCTCAATATCATGCTTAATTAAAAACTTCTGCTAATTAGTGATTAATTTAGAGCATATATTGCAATCATTCACCCTGAGCACGCACTTAAAATTAACAATATGTTAACCAAAGCGCGCAAGGATGCTTTATGAACCCTGAAAAACAACTTAGCCCTCTAAGAAACTCCACGTCCGAAGAAAGTACGTTTGCACTTGCCATAGAACAAGCCGAACATTTTGGGATTGATGTCGAAACCGAATACGGACGGACACTCGTAGAACTCGCCACAACCTTGTATAACGCAAACAGCAAAACCCATGACTTATGGGCAATCACCATGGAAGGGTTAACCGATTTAGATAAAAGTGACCGAATTGCATGGTTTAACGCCAAAAGGTTTCTCTCATTTCAGCTGGCGAAAATCCTAGATAATCTTCAAAACCCAATGCGTGCCACTTATCAATCCATCGCAACGAATAACGGCCATTTTGCGGCTAAAGGGGCATACCCAATCTTTGATAATGTTGCCGCCATTTTTTCAGCAAGCCCCGTTATTACTCGAACGGCAACGTACCTATTTGCCTGTACCGAATGGGTCGAAGATGCGTTCAATGGCAGAGAACCATTGCATGAAATTTATTCTCGCCTCCTCAATCCAACCTCGATCAGTTTGGCGAATCACATCGTAGATATCGAAGCCGGAACAAATGCAGATCAATATCTAGCTTGGAATTTTAACTCCGGAATGGCAGCGATTGATGGGCTACTTAGCCATACTCTCGGTCGAGAAGACATCGTTATCGCTTCTCGAAATATATATGGCGGCTCATACCAGTTATTACACGATTGGTACCGAAAATCTTCTAATCTGGATGTCGCTATTGAGTGGGTAGATGGCTATGAAGCTAGCGACTTTTCCAAAGCCATGGATACGGTCGCAGAAAAATACTCAGACAGAATCCAAGCTGGCAAAGAAATTTATATTTATTTAGAAAGTCCATGTAACCCGCATGGCTACGTTCTAGACGTTGCTGGAATTTCTAAAGCCGCTCACCAACGAAACTGGATGGTGATGGTCGATACTACTGTTGGAACCCCTTTTTTACACCCAGTTTTAAAGAAGGACGATCCCCTAGAACGACCGGATTTTGTCATCCATTCATACACAAAAGAGTTAGCAGGCTCAGGAACCACGACAGCTGGTGTGGTCATTGGGCGTAATGAAGAAATGTTCATTCCCAAAGGCGACTCTGTTAGCTATGAAACTGCCAATGGCAAAACTCGCCAACGCAACTGGGATGAAACCCTTTTTTGGAATGTTTACTACGTGAAAGGCGCTTTTCTCGATGCAGATAAAGCATTTGAAGTGTTGAACGGAATGAAGACATTTGAATTGCGAGTGATTCAAAAGTCCGTGAACACACTTGCGCTAGCGCGAGTATTTGATGCTCACCCTGATATTAACGTGTCTTGTCCTGGATTAGAAAGCAGCCCCAACTACCCTATTCTCGAGGAAAATATGCACTTATCGTTGCCCGCCTCCTTGTTTACTATCGATATGGAAGGAGGTGACAGTCGTGAGGCTATAAACCAAGACGTCTATAAGCAATTTTTCGATATGTTAGAACCCGCAATAGGAATGCAAGTCAGCCTTGGGCAGACAAATACGGTGGCGCTCTGCCCCGCCATGACAACGCATTCAGAACTCTCAGAAAAAGCGCAAGAAGACGCTGGCATAGCCCCCACGACAATGAGAATTTCTGTTGGATTAGAAGATCCAAGAATGTTCCTTGCTCATATCGTAAATGCAGCAAAACTGTCGATAGACTTGGCACACCCTCACTTTTCAACCCAATTCCCAAGTGCAGAAAAAATCGATGAGATCTATCTCAGTACGTACATGGAAGTCCACCAGAAATTTGCAATGAGTACGCCTAGTTTCAATCAGTACTCTGAATAGGGATTGCCCTAGCTTAAATCAAGCCAATAAGTACTATAAAACACTTAAGTACTTATTGGTTTTAGTTCCAATATCCGATATTTGCATGCTTAGATCACGAGTCGTCAATGAACTCTTTGCTTTGATAAATGCAATACCATTAAATGGGCTACTTATAAAAATGAATTCGAAAACTTTACAACAAAAACAACAAGTTATTCGACAAACAAAGATCCATACACATATATTTAATGTAAATTGCATTTAGAAACACATTATTCGTGCTCTGCCCGTCAGGAAGACAAACTTTATATTGGCTAGTTAAAACTGCATTTTCAAAATGCAGGAAAAGGATATTTCACTGTGTTTAAGTATGCTGGGCAAACCTCGCCTACAAAAAAGTTAAATTTGCGCCCTAATAAAATTGTTATCGCACTTTGCGCTTCAATTTTGTCCGCTTCCTACTTCCCTAACGCAATCGCTGCAAGTTCTGTTTCTCTGAGCTTGCATCATTTACAGAAACAGAATGCTTTATCAAGTACTCAAGGGATCCAACATACGCTCAATGTCACGTCGAGCAGTAACACTGTTTTATCTGCACTCAAAAAACTTTACGCACTTTCGGATAATGAAGAGTTCCAACTATTAAAAAGTGTGCGTTCATCTTCCGGACAGCTTCATCAAAGGTACGTTCAAACGATTAACGGTGTGCCTGTATATGGCAAACAGGTATCAATCCATATTGATGGGCAAGGTGTCTACTGGTTAGGTGGGCAAGTATTAGTCGGAGCTGATCAAGATGTTCAATCAGGCGCACTTCTTCGTACTCTGACAGATTTAGAAGCAAAGAACTTAGCAAAAGCGTATTTTGATGCCCATTTTGCGAAAGGAAAGTTATGGACTTTTGAGCGCGAGAATAGCCTCGCCACCGTTGCATTAAAAGAACAACAAGCATTCGAGGTTAAACACGTTACGTTCATCGCGACACCTTATGGTCACGTAGCAAACCCTATTCGTTTCAACGCGTTTGTAAATAAGCAAGGAAAGGTTATCGAAGCGTGGAATTCCATGACACATGCTCAAGCAAGTGGCCCTGGTGGGAATCTAAAAACGGGGCGATACGATTACGGGACAGAATACAACCACCTAGAAGTGACTCAAAATGGAACTGAGTGCTTACTAGAAAACGATCGGGTTAGAACTCTTAACATGAACCACTCCAAATATGGAGGCTCGGTTCATTCTTTTACTTGCTCAACAAACAATGATAAAGAAATTAATGGCGCGTATTCACCATTAAACGATGCTCACTATTTTGGTGGGGTTGTATTTGACCTATATAACGATTGGTTCCAACTTTCTCCATTAAGCCAAAAACTCGAGATGCGAGTACATTACGGCAACAGCTACGAAAACGCGTTCTGGGATGGTCAAAGAATGACCTTTGGTGATGGTGCCAGTCGCTTTACCCATTGGTCAGCCTTGATGTCGTCGCACATGAAGTCTCCCACGGTTTTACCGAGCAAAACAGCGGTCTTATCTACTCAAACCAATCTGGAGGCATCAACGAATCGTTTTCAGATGTGGCTGGCGAAGCGGCAGAGTACTTTATGACTGGCAGCAATGATTGGCTGGTCGGAGAAACGATATTCAAAGCGACGGGGCAGGTACTTCGATATTTAGAAGATCCTACCAGAGATAGCAAATCCATAGGTCATGCCGATAACTATCATAGCGGTATGAATGTTCACTACAGCAGCGGGGTATTCAACCGCGCTTTTTACTTACTCGCAAACTCGACTGGATGGAATATTCAAAAAGCATTCACTGCCTATGTGGATGCAAATCGGTTTTATTGGACCCCCAGTACCACATATGTCGAAGGCGCATGTGGAGTAATTTTGGCAGCCAGAGACAAAGGGTATGACTGGCAAAAAGCCTTTGAATCATTTCAACAGGTAGGTGTCATTTGCGACGATATACCAATTGATACAGATGGCGATGGCATGCCTAACACATGGGAAATCACTTATGGGTTGGATGAAACGAGTGCAAATGATGCTGAACTGGATGGTGATAGTGATGCCTTAACAAACTTGCAAGAGTTTATATACAAAACGAACCCTCTCGTTTCAGACACTGACGATGACGGTATCAATGATGGCGAAGAGGTGAGAATTGGAACAAAACCAACCGATGTAGATTCTGACTCCGATGGTTTACCTGACGGTTGGGAAAAAAATATCGGTCTGGATCCATTAGACTCTGCCGATGCAATTTTAGATTTAGATTCCGATGGCTTTACAAATAGCCAAGAATATCAAATGGGTACTAGAGCGAACGATGCCTACTCTTACCCACCTTTACTATCAACCCTCCATGAATCTTTTGAAAATGGTTCTCCAGTTGGTTGGAGCACACCAACCGAGGCAACCAAAGGCTGGATTATTTCAAATTCCAACAACACTCATGGAGTGGCAAGTTTTGTCTCTGATGACATTGAAGATAACCAATCATCACAGGTTACATTTTCGAATGTATTTGCTGCAGGCATATTATCTTTTGACTTTACAGTCGAATCTGAAGAAAGCTACGACTACTTTGAAATGTACTTAAACGATAACTTGGTGATTAAGAAATCGGGTTATCACTCAGAGAGTGTAACTGTTGACGTTCAGGAAGGACTCAATACTCTTCACTTCAAATTCTCTAAAGATTACTCCCTGTCTTCTGGGTTTGATTCTGCATGGATTGATAACGTTAAATTTGTTGCGACCGACTCAGACTCTGATGGGATGAGTGATTCATGGGAAAACAAATATGGTTATAACCCGCAAAACGCAGGCGATGCTAGCTTAGATAGTGACAATGATAACTTAACCAACTTAGAAGAACACAATGTTGGTACAAATCCGAATTTATCGGATAGCGATAATGACGGTCTTTCGGATTATATAGAACTCAATGATTCCCATAGTAATCCAACAATTCATGACACCGATAACGACGACATTCCAGATGGTTGGGAATATGAAAATGGTTTAAATCCAAATGATCCATCCGATCGAGATTCTGATTCCGATTCTGACACGCTATCAAACTATGATGAATACGTTCACCAAACAAACCCACAAAATTCCGACAGCGATAGTGATTTACTCAGTGACAGTGAAGAGATTAATGTTGTTGGTTCGGACCCAACGAATTCTGATTCTGACTCTGACCTTCTTCCAGATGGCTGGGAAGTAAAACACAATCTGAACCCTCTATTAGGATCTGATGCGACGTCAGATAAAGATAATGACGATCTGACTGCCCTTCAAGAATATGAGTATAAGACGAACCCCAATTCATCAGACTCTGACAGCGATGGTATTAGTGACAGCTGGGAAGCTGAGCATAATCTAAACCCTCTTTTAGAATCCGATGCAACGTCAGATGAAGACAATGATGGATTGAATGCATTGCAGGAATTTGGGATAAAATCCAACCCTAACAAATCAGATTCTGACGGTGATGGCATGCCGGACAAATGGGAACACGATAATAATCTCGATCCAACTGATGCTGCTGATGCTGCTGGGGATGCTGACGGAGACTCTCTAACAAATTTGGGCGAATACATCGCGAAAACCAATCCAATGGATCCTGACACTGACAACGACGGAATGCCAGACGGAAGTGATTCAGCTCCAACCCAAAAACACATTGAAGCAAGTGGTTCCAGTGGTGGTTCCACCTCGATGCTCGCTTTGTTTGGATTATTCTTACTTGTGTTAACACGTCGAAAAAATAAAATCTAGTTAGCCGAAAGCCCTTGAATATACTCAAGGGCTTTTTTATTCCACTGCAGATTAGTCTGTATTAGATAGCAGAGTATGTGCAGCTGACGGATTTAAAGCTTTCGGCTGTATAACTGAAACAAACCCGTCGGAGTAATAATCTTGTGATTCATTAATTACGCTAGGAGACGTCACTTTTAAGGGGACCGATTCCCAAAGCGTCGTTTTCAGTTCGACTTCCCCTGCAAAGCGATCGCGCTCTTTATCAACGTTTGGGTCGATTTTGTGAAGTACCGTTACAATACCGTTGTAATGAGAAATCTTAAGACCAGAATCATAGCTTATTGCCCCTAGCCATATTGGCTGGTTTATTTCTTGATTAATCCCAGCATTCCACCAGCGCACATGGCTTCGGTTCAATAAGTCACCTGGCAGTTGGTACGCCAGCCATTGCGGTTCACCTTTCCAATACAAATCAGATATAGGAGGAACCCTTTTATCCAACATCATTAAATATTCTTTTACTCTAAACTGATTTCGGCTAAATGTTCGGTTCTCTATCCACCCCATCTTGTCCATCAAGGTATCGGGGGACTCACCGATAAATATTAGGTTTATTGCCTGTGCGTCATATACATCTGCTTTTCCCGGGTAAACATTGAAATCTGCCCGTTCAAGGCTGTGATGATTTGATGCCGTGGGTTTACTTGCAGGGTAACTTTGAATAAAAAAGTGATAATAATTCAAACTCAATAACCCTAATACACCAAAAACCAAGATCCTAGCCGTGGCCTTTTTAGCCCCTACTTTTCGAATCCAATAGAAGCTGAATGCAAAAACAACAGACAATAGAGAAATGAGTGCGATGTGCTCTTTTACAAAAACTTGAATTTGAGTGAGTAGATCAAAAGAATCTAGCCCATAAGAAATCAAATAACCCCAGAATATAAATTGCCCCACTCCTATGAAAATGCCGATGGAATCATAAAGCGTAAAACGGCGCCAACTTACTCTGCTTCCTCCAGCAATAAAAGGGACGACCCAAGCAACAGGACCAAGTAAGCGAGCGAAAGTAATCACCCAAGCCCCTCTCCGATACATCAGAAGCCGAGCTCGTGCAAAAACCCTACGTAAACTTGGTTTCACGCGAATAAGCTTACGTTGAATAGCATAACCGTAGTTCCGTCCAATAAAATAACTGCATTGATCACCAACCAATGCCCCTAAAAGCACAGCCACTACTCCTGCAGCACTTCCCTGCTGAAGTAAGTAGCCAGCGCTTAGTAGGAATGGCTCCCCCATTACAATTAAATTCGGACCTATTACTCCATCCAATAATGCACCAAGGAATAACGTAAGCATTTCCATTAGCGAGTGTAATGCCCGAATTTATACTCCATTTCTTGGTTTCGCATCTCACCAAAGAAAAATCGCCTAACATTCGCTTTCAGATACAACCATCCTGTTGCAGCAAAACCGTCTTGATCTAAACGTCGAGGGTCGAATTCAAATGTCATAGGCAGGAAGCGAAAGCGCCATGTTTGGCTCGCACGTTTCACATAGTCACAGTCTTCGCATAAGGTGATCTCCTCATCGAAGCCTTTCAGATCGCCGTGGGCGCGCTTGGTGGAGAAGATGCAAGCTCCGACCGCGGTTGGAAAGAAAAACTGTGTGGAAAATAATCCAGCATTAAATAATGCGTATCCTGCTTTGTGTGCCATAGGTAAACCTTTGGAGCCCATGTAGACACCTGCGACTTCAAGCTTGGTCTCTTCCAGCTTCTCCATCGCATTTTGCAGGAATGAAGGTCTCAGGCGAACATCGGCATCTAAAAACAACAAGCGATTGTGAGTTGCCAGTGATGCTCCGGTATTTCGTCCCAAGCTAACGCCACGCTCCCCCATATTGTGGGTCTTCAAAGCCGGTAAAGAGTCTTTGAATGTCTCGGCGATTTCCAAAGTCGCGTCGTCACTGTTTGAGTCAACGACCACCACTTCAAAATTGCGATAAGTTTGTGCACTTAAATCTTTAAGTAAGTTTGAAATTCGTTTTTCTTCATTCAATGTAATGACAATAACGCTGATTGGTTTCATAAGATTTACCTCTGTCTTTTAGATTGCAGAGTGAAATTAACAAGGCTGTCATTAACTATTTGTGATATTAAAGTTCACATTCGGTTCATTGTTCTGTAAACGTGAATTCAATGATTCTATGAAGTGCTTTGTTTATGAATGAATTATCTTGCTCAAGAATGGGGAGAATGTTAGTATCCGCGCTCGCTGTTCGTTGTCATTGTTTTGACAATTGAGCAAAGCATCATCAACTAGGTCGCTATGTTGATGGTGAAATTTTAATTTTACTATTTGAGAGTAAATAATATGAAATTCGAAGCAGTAGTACGTACTGAACAAGGTAAGGGTGCGAGCCGCCGCCTACGTCACGCTGGTCAATTCCCAGCAATCGTTTACGGTGGTGAAGCAGCGCCTGTTTCTATCGCTATAAACCACGACGAGCTAATCAACCAAATGGATAAGCCTGAATTCTACGAAGCAATCACTCTAGTGATTGACGGTGCAGAAGTTAAGGTTAAGCCGCAAGACGTTCAACGTCACGCGTTCAAGCCAAAAGTTGAGCACATGGACTTCATCCGCATCTAATTCCTCACCAAGGAATTAGCCGGATAAATCCAGCCTTTTGCATATAAAGATTCTCGGATTTACCACCCGAAAAATCTAAAAAATTAAAAACCCCAGCTGCTACCAACAGCTGGGGTTTTGCTTTTTCTGACGTTCTTACTTAACCGGGCAAGTCACTTCTTCCCAGAACCAGTTGTTCTGAGTAGGAGTTTCCCAAACGCCGGGATCATTTTTAGCGACAAAACATTTACCGTTATGCGTCACTTTCGCTCCAACGCCCACATCTGTTTTCCCTGCTTCCCAAACGATAAATCCATTTGGATCTGGGTTTGGACCTGGACCAGGTCCTGGAGTTGGAACAGGATCTAACTTAGCCACTACACGCACTTCTGGCCAGCGTTGATGTGACAAATAGAAATTAGTCACACATTTCTCATAGTCACCAGGTACAAGTGCAGAATATGCAGTTTGGTAACCAACCAATTTACACTCGTATGAGACACCTTCTGGGCGATCGGCATGATATGAAAAATCTGCTTCCCAGTTTGTGTAAAGCACGTCTGTCGCACCATTCAGGTTCAAACTTCCATAAGGGGTTTGCTGCCAGCATGTATTTGACTCATCTGCTTCAATTGGGATGTTGTAGTGCGCTGCTAGCCCTTCCCAGTATCGGATTCGGTTAACTGGCTGACCTTTGTTTTTGTTCTGCTCACCACACTCAATACCGCCATTGATGATATTGATGGTGGTACCAAACCCGTAGCCAATTCCAGCATCGATTTCACGCTGAGAAGGCTTCCAAGTACGGTCAATAACGTGCAACATGGCAGGTTTTGGAGCTTGAGGTGTTAGGTAGAACCAAATTGCCGATGCAAGGTTAAGCCACGTATCTGCAACAAGCGCTGGATTGTTCAGCAATACCGTTGCGTCGCCATCGTACATTACCTCGGAAAATGGTCCGTAATTGAAGTGGTACGAAAGCTGTTTAGCACCACGACCAAAATACCCTTGGTTTGGCGCACAAGGCCATCGGCGGTTTTGCCAATCGTTTTGACCACACCCTGTTGTATACCCCGGCTGACCTTCAGACCATCCCATCTCACGAACATGCACTAACGCTTGTTGCCACTCTTCCAACGCTAATGGGTTATCCCAAACGTTATCTTTTGCGATGTGACCACCGGTTTCTTGTGCGAAGTGGGCAAAAGCCGTCACGATGGATTTTTTACAAATTGCATCGGCATCGCGACCATCAGTATAGTCGCCACAGAAGGCAGGGAATTTACCGATAGCTCTTAAGAATTTGGTATACGTATACTCTGGTGCAGCCATTTGAGTGAGAAAGTCCCACTCACTACGAGGAAAGACCCTTTCCACTCGCTTAACGTTATCTGGGTTTGTTGCTACCCCTGCATCAATCGCTTCTACGATTGAATTCGGACGTGTCTCCAACGCCTTAGCCCATATGGCATACATAGGATCGGCTGTCTTTGCCGCTTCAGCAGCTTGCAGATCAACTTTAGACACGATGTACCCTGTCGGGTTTTGTGGATCGGGTTGTACGTTCATAGCAAAGGCACTACTCGCCATAGTGCAGCCAATCAACGTCGATATCAGCGTTCTCTTCAACATTTTCGTCAATTCCTTGTTCTTGTATTTTCAGATGCTTCAAAGTTCAACATCCATTTATAAAGTCACCCAAAACCACTCCAACCCGTGGTGATGAAATGAAAATGAAAAGAAATCTAAGACAACCTGCTTAATAGCAGATAAAGCTGCTCAAAGAATTCTAACCGCAAAAACTATAGTTAATGCAACTAGTATTACTGTGCGAAGTAGAACAATTTTCTACAGGTAAATGTGATTTATAGAATATTTGCGAGTGATCGCTAAGAATCCCTATTGCTAGATTATTTGATTGCTCTTTTTTTGGGTCAAACATCATTATTTTCAGGTGGAAAAGTCCACACTCAAAAAAGCTGACAAAAAAGTCGATTGCATTTTTGCATTTACCTAGGCGAGTCATATCTAATCTAAATTTGAACCTAGACAACACACTGCTGGTAACATATTAATTTAATTACAATTTAAGAGAGAAGTTATGGCTTCATTCCAAATATTAAAACCAGTAGGGAAGGGTATTCCAGAGAAACAACAAAGTTACAGGGATATAATATTAGTTCAACGCTCGCTAAATAAACTGAACCACCTTCTGCCGAGGATTCCACTACTAAAAGAAGATGGATCTGTCGGTAGAAATCCTGACAAATCTAAAACTGTCGCTGCGATTATCTCCTTTCAGAAGAATGTGGTTAAACTGATACGCCCTGATGGCCGAATTGATGTAAATGGGAAAACTGCAAAAACTATTGGTAATTCTTTACTAAAATCGCCTGTAAAACTGCAAACTGGGTTCTGTAAATCAACTCTAGTTATTAAGGTCACTAGAATTAAGCAATCTACTGACACAACCTTGAGCCGATTTAAAATTGAGGGTCAAGCATCAAACATGTACTTTTTGGAACCTGGAGGACCAGACTCAAATGTAGCTGGCTCAGACAAAAGGATAACGGCAGGCAGGTATAAGCTCAAAAAATATTCGTCCGCCAAGTATCCAAAAGCGTACGAATTAGTGAATGTGCCTGGGCGAACTAAAATACTTATACATGGCGGAAACTATCACGACGATACTCTTGGTTGTCTACTACCCGGAAAATCTTATACAAAGCTAAATGATGGAAACTACATGACAACAAGCAGCAAATCGTCGAGGGATGAGTTGTTTTCTGAAATAGAGAAATATGAATCGGCTTATATTGAAATATCAAATTCAAACTTGGAAAAATGAAATGAAAACAACCATATTGTTCGTAATTTTAGTACTGGCAACTTCGAGTCAGGCTCTTGCTGAAAGCTTTGAAGAGAAAAAAGAGCGATGGATGTCCAAAGGCAATACCAATATTGAACATTATTTATCTAAAAATGACGAATCAGTCAGTATACCAATTATTTATACATTGACATCAATATGGGTTAAGAGGGACGGTGCAACATCATCCGAAGTTTCGCCACTTCTAGCCGAAGCAATCATCCATGAGCCTAAGCTCACATTTCTCTCTCTCAAAGAACACGGTGAGAGTTACAAACGTTGGCTTGAAGAACTACAAGGTGCCTTATTTACCGACTACCAAGGTACACAAAGAGAGGTATTACAATCTCTTCATACTGAGTTATTAAATAGTCTTCAAGAATACATTACTAATGAGAACGACATGGCACTAAAAAGCTTAGCGATCGAACTTCAAAATAGAGTAAAGCAAATTCAAGTAAGAGTTGTGGACTAAGTTTATCTAAAAGCAATAAAGCTAGAACAAACTTTGTTGAGGACTTTGGTCATCCATCTGCGATAAGGTTTGTTCTTTCTTATTCTGACTTATCATCTTTCTTCGATAGCGTTGACGACAAAGCTTGATGACATGGAGTTGCTGAGCGGGTGTCATATTCAGCCAATCGAAACGTTCTTGCCGGTTACGCATGCATCCTTGGCAATATCCTCGTTCGTCAACTGTGCATACTCGAACACATGGACTCGGCACATTGAAAAACTCCAACTGCTCCATATCCCCTCCTATGCTTAGCGATGACTACTTAATCATAACACTTTACTCACAATACAGCATACTCTACCCATTTGAGTGTTAATCAGGGTAGATTCCTAAAAGAAAATTGAATAACGAAATGTCATGGTTTTATACCCTTGGCAGTATTATTATGACTTTCCATTGACAAGAAACTGAACTTGTTGATTATACTGCACGGGATTTTGAAAACACTTCTTGGAGCTTCGAATGAAAAAGCAACTCGCTCTTATCGCTTTACCTGTTATTTTGGCAGCTTGTACCAGCAACGGAGATGCATCGGTGGTAACCAAAGAGGATTTACAACATCATCACTGGATTCTGACTCAGGTGGATGGACAAGACTACGTAAAACCGGAACACAGTAAACACCCTAACATTGAAGTCGGTGAAAAGTTGACTGTTAATGGTTTCGCTGGTTGTAATGGTTACTTCGGACAAGGCGAATTAAAAGATGGGCAGTTCCGTGTTGAAAATATGGGCATGACCATGATGATGTGCTCCGATGAAATGATGAATACCGAACAGGTGATGTCAGATGCATTAGGAGAGTGGAGCGATGTCACTCTAACGAAAGACACATTGACTCTCAAAAACGACAAACACCAAGTTACCTTTACACTTAGAGACTGGGTAAACTAACCAGAGTTTTATTCAACATATTTTGGAATGAAACGCGCTAAAAGATACAGCAAAAGTTAACAGAAAGCCCCTGCTCATTGAGCAGGGGCTTTTTACCTTTTGGTTAGATGAAGAGATCGGCGGTTATTGCCATTGAGTACGCAATGTTTTAGCCGCATTTACCATGTTTTTAAGTGATGCTTCGGTTTCTTCCCAGTTACGTGTTTTTAATCCGCAGTCTGGGTTCACCCAAAGTCGTTTTGCTGGAATTTTCGCCGCCGCCTTTTCAAGTAGATCAACCATCCACTCTTCTGTTGGAATATTCGGTGAATGGATGTCGTATACACCCGGTCCAATCTCATTTGGATAGTTGAACTCTTCAAATGCTTTCAGCAATTCCATGTTTGAACGAGAAGTTTCAATGGTGATAACGTCGGCATCTAACGCGGCAACAGATTCAATGATCTCGTTAAACTCGCTGTAACACATGTGGGTGTGAATCTGAGTTTCAGGTTTTGCACTGGCCGCAGAAATTTTAAAGGATTCAACCGCCCAGTTTAGATACTCTTCATGGTCACGCTTCTTAAGTGGTAACCCTTCGCGAATCGCAGGCTCATCAATCTGAATAATGTTGATCCCCGCGTCCTGTAAGTCACTCACTTCATCGTGTAATGCAAATGCTAACTGTTGCGCAATTTCTTTACGGGTAACGTCTTCACGTGGGAACGTCCAGCACAAAATCGTAACCGGTCCTGTAAGCATGCCTTTCATTTGCTTACTAGTGAGAGACTGAGCATAAGTAGACCACTCAACGGTCATCGGCTTTTCACGCTCAATATCAGCAACAACAATCGCAGGTTTAACGCAGCGAGAACCGTAACTTTGAACCCAGCCAAACTTGGACGTTTGGAAACCCGCTAAATTCTCCGCAAAATACTCCACCATGTCGTTACGCTCGGCTTCACCATGAACCAGAACATCAAGGTCTAATGCTTCTTGACGCTCGACCGCATCTTTAATGTGACCTTTCAGCGCGGCTTCATAATCGGCTTCCGACAATTTTCCGGTGCGGAATGCACTGCGTTGCGTGCGGATTTCGCTGGTTTGAGGGAATGAACCGATTGTCGTGGTTGGTAGCAGAGGTAACCCCAATACTTCTGCTTGGTGATGGGCACGTTCTTCGTATGGAGCACTGCGGTTAGCTAATTCACTTGTAATGGCGTTAACTCGTGCTTTCACTTGAGGCTTGTTCACATGATCCGCGGTTTTACGGGCAACAATCGGTTGGCTGTAAATTTCACATTCTGCGATGGCTTTCTCGTCACCATTTAAAGCAGCACCAAGCAGGCTAACTTCGCTCAGCTTTTGTTTCGCAAACGCGAACCAGCTTTTCACTTCTTCGGTTAACTCAGTTTCGAGTTCAAGATCGATTGGGCTGTGCAGTAAAGAACAAGAACTGCCAATCCAAAGATTTTCACCCAGTTTTTCTTTCACTGGTTGCAGCTTTTTCAACCAAGCATTCACGTCTGCACGCCAAACGTTACGTCCATTGACCACTCCAGCAGATAACACCCAGTTTTCAGGCAATTTGTTAACGACCGCGTCTAGTTGCTCAGGTGCCGCTGAAAGATCGACGTGTACACCGTTAATTGGAAGTGCGGTGATGTAATCGAAATGTTCTTCTACTGAATCAAAGTAAGTGGTCAGAAGAAGTTTTACATCACTCTGAATAACTTGGTAAGCCAGCTTAAATGAATCCAACCACGGTTTGTCTAACTCTAGACCAAGGATAGGTTCGTCAATCTGAACCCACTCAACACCTAGCTCTGCCAGTTTCGCTAAAATCGCTTGGTAAGCTGTAAGAAGGCGTGGAAGGAGTGTAAGGCGATCAAACCCCTCTTCAACTTCTTTACCCAAGAACAGGTAACTTACCGGACCAAGAAGAACTGGTTTTACTTCATGTCCAGCTTGAATGGCTTCGTTTACTTCTTCAAAAAGCTGCGGCCAGCTCACTTCAAATGAAGCATCGCTGCTGAATTCAGGAACAATGTAGTGGTAATTAGTGTTGAACCACTTCGTCATATCGGATGCTGCAGAGCCGCAACCACAACTGGATTGTGACTGACCGCGACCAACGCGGAACAGTGTATCGAGATCTGGGAAACCTTCTTTATGTCGTGAAGGGACATTCCCCAATAGTAAACTGGTAGTCAGTACATGGTCGTACCATGCGAAATCACCTGCGGCTACATAACTCAGCCCACTCTCGGTTTGATCTTTCCAATGGCGCTGTCTTAATTCGCTGCCCACTTCCTTAAGCTCTTGCTGTGAAATTTCACCTCGCCAATATTTTTCCTGCGCAAATTTTAGTTCTCGTTTCTCACCAACACGTGGATAGCCGAGGATATGAGTCTTAGTCGTTGCCATAGTTATTATTCCTTGCACATAAATTTAAGAAGTCTGGATGGCTAAAATATCTCTCGAATCGCCTAGTTGAGCAAATTCCATTTATTCAACTTGTTTATTATTTTTTTTCATGTTTTAAATTTTATTTAGCCATCTAGACGTTTACAAAGAGGTCAAAAGCTCGTATTTTATGAACATATGTCATAGAGAACATGGAAAAGTGAGAGAAGCTCATGATTGAATTGAAGCATCTGAGAACATTGACATCATTAAGGGATACCGGATCACTAACAGCAACAGCAACCGCCCTGCACTTAACGCAGTCGGCACTTTCTCATCAGATAAAGGATTTAGAATCGCGCATTGGTGGGCAGCTCTTTTTGCGTAAAACAAGACCTGTAAAATTCACCTCTGAAGGCGAAATACTGCTCAAAGTCGCCGACGAAGTTCTGCCTAGGCTAGCGATGGCAGAAAGTGAACTCGCCAGTCTTAAGGAAGATGTTAATGGTCGGTTGCACATGGCCATTGAGTGCCATTCCTGTTTTCAATGGCTCATGC
This sequence comes from Vibrio penaeicida, assembly GCF_030689305.1. GTDB lineage: Bacteria > Pseudomonadota > Gammaproteobacteria > Enterobacterales > Vibrionaceae > Vibrio > Vibrio penaeicida_B. The sequence goes on from NZ_JAUYVM010000001.1 coordinate 274,086, forward strand.
CCGCTCTAAAGGAATATCAGCTCGCGTGGCCCAGCGTTACATTGGATTTTTCTTCCGGTTTTGGGTTCGAACCACTACCGGCATTGATGGGAGGGGAGCTCGATTTGGTCATTACCTCCGACATTCAGCCAAAATCAGAAGTGCACTATGAGCCTTTGTTTGATTTTGAAATGAGATTAGTGACTTCAACCACCCACCCACTTGCAGAATTGGAAAGTATTCAACCGCACGATTTAGCCGATCAAACGATCATTACCTACCCTGTGCAAAAGCAAAGGTTAGACATTGTTAAACATTTCCTTCAGCCAGCAGGCGTCGAGCCCGCTAAATGGAAGCAGTGCGATAACACGTTAATGCTGGTTCAAATGGTTTCTGCTGGGTTAGGTGTCGCCGCTTTACCAAATTGGGCGGTCATTGAGTTTTCACGGCAAGGGTTGATCACAAGTAAGCCACTGTCGGATGGGCTTTGGAGAAGGCTATTTGCAGCCACTCGCAGCAGCGAAAGCAAAAAAAGGTACCTACAAGCGTTCTTCAACACTGCTCGACAGCAATGCAAAAGTCATCTTGAAGGGATTAAGTTAGCGTAGCGAAAATCGGATACCCAAACCCTGAAATTCAAAACCCCGAGCCTAAGTGGATAAGCCATTTGGGTTTCGAATTTTTCGCGTTATCGATCGTAAGATTTAAATTGGTTCGTGAGTGGATCGTACTGATAGCCCACCACATCCAGCTTGCTCACCAAGCTTTCAACGTCCATTTCATAGGTCGTAATCAACTCTTCAAAACTATCGCATTCCAAACGCAATTTTTCGTTCACTATGCCCAGCAATATGATGCTATCGAGGTTGGTGATGTTACTCAGATCCATGGCACTTTCCCCTTTTCAGGTTACCTACTAAAAGGTTAGCGTCTATTAGGAAAAGTGCTATTTGATGGAAGTATTATATTAGAGACTGGAACCCAAATTGTGATGCAAGTAAACAACACACTGCCACACTCAACTGAATTTTAGTTGGCGTTTGGTTAAACAACATATGCCAGCACCAAATTAGGAGCGCAGTGATTAACATCGCAAAGCCCGCTAAAATTTGAGTGGTAAAGTGCTCTATGGCTTCAGGAGGAAGCTGGTATGCCTGAACTAATGAGACGACGGCAAAGAGCATTCCGCTGACGATACCGGTAATAGGTAATATACGATGGAAGGCTTGTAATCGAGAGCGAGAAACTACCAACATAAGCTGCGCAAATGCCGCACCTAACAAGATGCCAGAAATAGCAACATTGACCCCACCCCAAAATGTGAAACTTTGCGCTATCACATGTGCGAGTGCTATCAATCCACTCAATGCTGATAAATTCAATATGTGGAAAGAGCCCGTTTCACGTGTTTTTCCCGTTTGGACTTTAGAATAAAACGCAACTAACACGCCGGCTGTGACCAATCCAAGCAAGCTAATGGTCGCTGTGGCTATCCATAACGCGATGAAGGCAGGCAAAAGTTTATGCAAGCGGCCTCTTTGCCCTGGGCAAATGTTCCCTTTTTGCAGCACTAAAGTGATAACCAATTGTGCCCCTAGTGTCATCGGAAGCAATTGAGCGAGAAAATAATCAAGCATTATTAGGCAGAGTTACGTCATTCAAAATTGTGGCACGGATAATAACAGACTCTAATTATCCAAGTAACCACCTTTAACAACTCGTTAGCCTTACGTTACACCCTAATAACCTCAACTGGCTAAAAACTTGAGCACTTTGTTCTTGGTCACTATGCCTAAACATTCTCCTTTATCTCCGGCGATCACCCAAGGCAATGGGACGCCTTTTTTAACAAGTGCTGGAACATCTTTAAGTAACGTCGCGTGGCTAAGAACGGTAAATTTCGTTTTCATAACTTGACTAAGCTTGCGTTTTAGAATTTGCGTATCGCGTTGCGTTTCTAACTTAGTACCAAACGTTGAAGTCATATGAAGGTTATACACTTCCCTATCAATCACCCCAACGCAATGTAAGCTGTCTGTCACCACCATGGCTTCTAAATCTGTTCGCAGGAAAATCTCATGCACTTCACTCAGTGCCGTACTGGGTTCTAAAAATGGTGACATTTGTTCATGCAAGCTCAGTATTCCTGCCCCCTGCTTGGGTAAAGAAAAGCGACGCAATTCGTTCTGTTTTTTCACGTAGTGACGTGCTGTTTCAATATCATCAATAGAAACGGGTTTTGAGAAGTAATAGCCCTGTATGTAATCCACATTCAACCCAGTAAGCACTTCAATTTCTTGTATGGTTTCAACACCTTCGGCAATCACTTTAACGCCTAGGGTATGAGAAAGATCCACCAGCATTTTCACAATGAAGTATTTGTGTGTGCCTATTTCTATATCGAATATGAATTCTCTATCGATTTTAAGATAGTCGAAGTGGCCATTGCTTAAGTAAGTAAAAGACGAATACCCTGTACCAAAATCATCAATCGCGACTTTAACGCCTCTTTGTCTCAGTGCTTTCAATGCCTGTATATGGCAATCTTCACTGTCAAAATAGGCACTTTCTGTGAGTTCAATGGTCACCAATTTAGGGTCAACACCCGACTCCTCGACCATATTTAGAGTGTTTGTTAGCACTTGTTGCGCACTCATTTTGGTATTAAGAGATCGATTTATCGTAATCCCCACATGCTTGCCAAAGTGACGATGAATTCTTTCAAGATAATGCAACGACTTGGAACCAATAATTTTATCTAGGGTCGACACAAGGTTCAGGTCTTCAGCTATATTGATCATTTCTTGAGGTGTATATTGGAGCCCTTCAACAGAAGGAAAGCGGCAAAGTGCTTCAAACTTAATGACTTGCCAGGTTTCAGTGGAAACAATAGGCTGAAAGTGCACGTCGATGTTTTCTTTCTTGATAAAATCTGTCAAAAGCTCCTCGAGCTTCTTCCTTCGAACCGTTTCTTCATGCATAGAACGGTCGAAGAAGCTAATGTTGTACCCTTTTTTACTCGAATGCTGTTCCAACATCGCTTGAGTCGCATGAGTAACCAACATTTTAGGATTATTGGTATCATGCCCAAGAACAGATACGCCAATTTTCCCTCTTGTGACGAGCTTGAAAAGATGTTCGTTACCAAACTGACGAATAGCCGTCATGAAGCGCCTGATCTCGCTATGGATAGCCCTAACCCTATTGGCAGAACTGACGCATTTTAGTGCGCACACAAACAAGTTGTCGCCTTTGTAGCCACAAAGGTATTGCTCATCCACCTGAGCAACCGCGTTCGAAAACGCAACCCTCTGCTCTAACGTTGAGTCATCATCGAACGCAGGTTCTATTGCCAAAACAATAATGGTATGAGAATGGCTGTAATGTTTAACAATGTTGGCTAATTTTGATTTGAATTCATCTTCATTAGGAAGTTGCGTCAGCAGTTCAATCCCACCATATTCCGTATCGGCAATTCGGTACAAGTGATTGGATAAATCGACAGTAAAACCCACGAAATATGTTTTACCATTCGCCATCTCCACTTTCTGGATAGTGAGATCTTGAGGCTCTGTTTGACCATTTGCTCGCTTCGACAAAATGGTACCGCTCCAGTGACCCTCTCTATGAATCAATCGCCAAATTTCTTCAAAGAAGGTATCACTGTGTTTTCCTGCGTTGAACAGGCTCGTTTTTTTGCCCAACAGATCATTAAATTGATAGCCCGAACGTTCTATAAAATAAGGGTTGCAAGCCAATATCCGAGTATCGCTGTCGGTGATAACAATACCATGGTGCCGGTTCTCAAATATCGCTTGAAAAATTTGCCCGATTTCGTACATAGAAGATAAGTAGAACAACGGTCGGATATAACCCAAAAGAACATCACCTTCTGCCCGACTTACTTCGACTTCACAATAAATAAGTAACCCTTTCGTTGGGGTTAGAACACAGAAAATAGAGTGTTTCGAATTGCATTCATGCGTTGACTGAAGCGCGCCTACCAGCATTTTTTTATCGTTTACTGGCATTATTTTCAAAAGATCAGCAATAGTCTGAACTTTAAACTGGCTATAAATACTTTCGACTAAAAAGGGGTCTAGAAACTGAAATTCGTCACTACTGGCATTCCAACGCCAATTTGCGGCTTTATAACCCTGCACCTCCCCTTCTTCCCCACTGGAAATACTCATAGCGTTCAACACTGAAATTAGAGATGTGTTCATATTATATGCAACCCCTTACATTGCAACTAAGAACTCTTATTACATTCAAGCAAACTCTTAAATAATCGGGCGTGACTGGATCAACATTTGTTTGAAAAAAAAGCAATTCATCCAAATTAGCTACTGTTGTGTGATGTCACTCCCTTTTCATAAAAGCGCAAAAATCGCTCACCAATATATTGGCGTTTCTTTGCTCCTCACACTTGAAACACCCTCAATCTCTCCTAGCCTTATCTTTAGGCAGTTAGCTCTAAAGCCACTCGTGTCCATCGAACAAATGACAAGAGAAATAATCAATGGGACGTTCCAATTCAGCTCAACCAAAACCATATACTTATTATTGCCATGCACTCATTCTCCAATGGTCAAACAGACACATTGTATTAATTTCATTCATCGTCATATCACTTGGGATAATCACACCGAGCCAGGTTTTTGCTACAACGGTAAACGTGAATTACGTGATTGGGCTAGCAACATGGAGCGGTTATCCAGATAGCGTGGCTGGCTTTAAAGCTGGGCTTGCCGTATATGGAATACAGGAAGGAAAAAACGCCTCGTTCATTATGGGCAAAACAGGTGCTAACAAAGAATTACAAACCAAAGTCGCCAACAAAATCAAAGATGCTCGACCAGATTTGGTTTACTCATTGACCACTCCGGGCACAACCATCATCAAGAACGTACTGCCGACAAGCACACCAATTGTATTTTCGATTGTGACTTATCCGGCCGATTCAGGGTTGATATACCCAAGTAACCTCAAGATGCTTGTTTCAGCGAGAATTAACTGGCTTTCAGGCAAGGCATCGATTTGAAGATCTAGTCATTCTAAATCAAGAATCGCTAACGCAGTATGCAAGCCAGTTAAACTCGCCCTTGGGAGCCCATATTCTGCCTCACTTCATCGTCAAAGAACTTGGAAAGGACTCGTCATTCCACAGCGTTCTTTTCCTTGAATTGAAACAGAATATGAGGCTCTGAATCCTGCACCTTGAGGTCACTTGGGTATAGATTCGTTCGATTATTCAGGCAACAACCTCGTTGGCACCAGTAACTATGTGTCTAACAAACACTATGTCGCTCTACTTAAAAAGGTTCTTCCAGAGACTCGAAAAATAGCGATTTTTCACCGTAAGGGAGAGCCTAATTCTAAAATCCAGGCTTCCAATATTTTACGGCTAATGAAAAAAGAAGGGATTGCGGTAGAAATTTTGGCAGCAACAAGCGTAGATCACGTATCTGAACTGGCCATGGACCAACTAGGTAAGGTCGATGTTTTTATGACCACCACTGACACCCTTATGCAATCGGGAGGGGAAGAAGCACTCATTACTCTATCTCATCAACACAAAATTCCGATTTTAAGCTCCAATAAATCCGGCATTTTGAAAGGCTCTACCTTTGGACCCGTCGCCGATTTCTATACGCTTGGGAAAATGGCAGGTGAGAAAGCAGGACAGATCTTAGTTAATGATGTGCCACCAACGCAACTTCAATCCGAGCTCCAAGATCCACCGCTCTTTATGGTTAATACAAGAGCAATAAACATGATGGGAATATCCGTTTCAGTCGACATTCGTGATCAACTCATTTGGGTCGACGAATGAAACTCACCACTAAGGTTGTTTTTACTGTCATTACGACACTCAGTATTCTCATGGCTGTAATGGGATATTTACTGGTATCCAACACAAAATCCGAGATGTCTGAACGCTTATACAATGAGATGGCTCTAGACTCTAGCTACGCACTGAAGCGCCTAGATACAAACATTGAAGGCAACATTGCGATGGCTAACGTCATCTCTAAAAACAGAGACATAGCGAAAGCACTCGACTTACTGGAAAACAGAGGGATTAACCAGATACTGAATAGCTTGCTAGAGGTGTACCCGTTAATAAATTACATATTAATTCTCGATGAGGAAAACACCGTATTTGCCACGTCCACCGTCGACACGGAAGGCAATAAAATTAACGGAGAAAGGCTGTTGCTGGAAAGTGTTACTCAGCACCCTATGTACAAGGGCTCCAAAGAAGGCAAAACCGTCATTAGCGACATTCTCTACGACCCTTACCTTCCTACACTAGGGTTAGACCAGCACTTATCGCAATGGTTTATAGCTGAAATTAAGATACGAGGCCGGAGTTTAGGTAAAGTCATCATCTCAACAAATTGGACTCAAATTGCCTACGACTTACTCGGAGAAGTCAATCAGTCCATCATCAACGCAGGCCGACCGCTTAAGCTCGTCTTACTCACCGACATGGAAGATAAAATCTACGCGTCCTATGCGCAAGGCGATCTTCTTCTTTCTAACAATACCTATTCACAAGGGAAAACGTACGTACAAAGCCACTCCGAGCTGACGGCAAGTAAAATACTAGATCGTACAGGTGCAGCGCTCAAAGCGGTGGTTGTTTATGATAAAGACAAAGCTTTTCAACCTATCTACGACTCGAATCAATTCGTTTTACTCTCATTTATCACAGGCAGCTTCGTAATCGCCACGGTTATTGTTGTACTCCTAAGAAAGCTGGTTTTGCACCGTCTCGCTTTGTTGCACCGAGCGACTTACCATATTGGACAAGGCAATCTGGATATCAACATTCCTTCGCTTGGGAAAGATGAGCTCGCGGAGCTGGGACAAGCGATTAACGGAATGGTGGATGGCCTGCAATCCAAAACCACGTCCATTGAGCGCCTTAATGAAGAAATATTCGCCCGTAAAGAAGCGCTCAAAGAAAAAGAAATCAAAGATCTGCAGCTTTCTGAAGCAAATAAATACATCAAAGGCATTAGCGATAACGCTCCCCAATTGTTCTCTTATGTCGATAAAGATCTTCACTACAGGTTTGTAAACCGAGCTTACCAAGATTGGTTTGGGTTACCGGAAAATGAAATCTTAAATCAGCATATAAAGCTCATACTTGGAGAAAAAATATTCAATGAAGTTCTCCCTTATCTAGAGCAAAGTCTGGCAGGTAAAGAAACTCAATTTGAAAGCCGAATAGATGCTGGATTGGGGCAATCTAGGCATATCAGAGCAACATATTTGCCAGATATAGTAGATGGAGAAGTCGCGGGTGTTTTTGTGTCCGTTGAGGATTTAACCAACATTAAAGAATCGGAAGAAAAGCTGAAAGAAACCGTGTCTTTAATGGAAACCATATTGCACTCAGCTGAGAACGGGCTGCTTGTCACCGACAAACATGGCCACTAACTAAAATTGAATCAGCAATTCTGTCAAATTTGGCAGCTTCCAAGCTTGTACACCCAAGAAGGTGGTTCATTGAGTTTCGTTCACCAAATTCGCTCTCAGCTTGTTGACCCATCTTCATTCACACTCTCCCCTGATCAGTTAAATGCTGGCAGCCTTGAGCGCTCGTTCGACACGTTAGAACTTAGAAATGGGAAGATTATAGAGAGAATTTCTCACCCAATGTTGCAAGAAGGAACACTTGTAGGGCGAGTATGGAGTTTTAGAGATATCACCGATCAAATTGAGTATGAAAAAACAATATTGGATGCAAAAAACAAAGCCGTGGAAGCGGCAAAAGCCAAAAGTGAATTTCTTGCCAATATGAGCCATGAAATACGAACTCCAATGAATGGTGTACTAGGCATGTTAGATCTCATTAATAAAAATGAGCTTACCGATAGTCAGAGCCACTACCTAAATTTGGCTCAATCCAGTGCCAAATCTCTTCTCACCATCATTGACGATATTTTAGATTTCTCCAAAATCGATGCAGGAAAGTTAGATTTGGAAGAAGTAAATTTCGACCTATTAGAGTTGCTTAATCGATTCAAAGAAATCAGTGTTATCAAAGCGCAAGAAAAACAAATCAGTTTCCATTTAGATACTCAAAATGTTTCTACTCCATTGGTAAAAGGCGACCCAACAAGGCTTATTCAAATATTGAATAATCTAGTGGGTAACGCTTTCAAGTTCACCGACCAAGGTGAAATCAAAGTTGATGCTCAACTCACGAAAGCCGAAGGCGAACTTTTAGTCTTTCAGTGCTCGGTAACGGATTCAGGAATCGGCATTAAGAAAGAGCAGCTAAGTGTGTTGTTTGATGCCTTTACACAGGCCGACACCTCAACCACACGTCAATTTGGCGGCACTGGCTTGGGTCTTTCCATCACGAAACAACTGTGTTTACTGATGGGTGGGTCGTTAGAAGTCTCTAGCCAGCTAGGACAAGGTTCTACCTTCTCTTTCTCTATTCAGCTCCGAGAAGGTGACGCTACAATGGAAAACTTACCTCACGAAACAGCATTCGATTCTCAATATTTAACATCAAGCGAGTCGAAATCAAAACATGAGCAACACGTGGTCACAGATCCGCATTTGAAACAAGCACAAAACCGAATCCTGCTGGTAGAAGACAACGATATCAATCAACTTGTCGCACAAGGAATGCTTGAAAACCTAGGCATCCGATCAGATATTGCTGGAAACGGTCTCGCGGCTCTCCAATCGTTGCAATCTTCCATACCCTATCAACTGATTTTAATGGATTGCCAAATGCCTGAAATGGATGGATATGAAGCCACAATGGCGATCAGAGACGGAGAAGCGGGACAAAACTACAAAAGCATTCCAATTATTGCCATGACAGCCAACGCCATGAAGGGTGATATGGAAAAATGTCTTGCTGCAGGCATGAACGATTACATAAGCAAACCCGTTAACCCAGAGAGCTTAGAATCGGTGTTATCAAAATGGCTTAATTTCTCTTCAAACCACTCAAACTCTTCAATCTCCTCAAACCCTTTAAATTCCAGTACCAGCATGAATGAACACAGTGCCGTAAGCGATCAGAATGATCCTATATGGGATGAACGTGAAGCTCTGCATATGATGTTCAACGATAAAGGCGCTTTAAACGTCGTGCTCAGTGCTTTTATGGAGGAAACTCCAGAACAAATTCACCAGCTTATCTCTGCCATTGATAACGGAGATGTCAGTGAAATAAAAGTCCACTCTCATACCTTGAAGGGGACAAGTAGCCAGATTGGTGCGCACAACCTTTACACTTTGATGGATGAAATTGAAAAACAGGTAAAATCCCAAAATCAGCTTCCGGATCCTAGTGTAATTGCACGTATTTCTGAGCACCAAGAACAACTGTTTTCAAGGCTAAATCAATACCTTTCTTAGCAGGTATGAAATATCGATTGAGCCTTTATGCGTAAGCCCTACAGCGTCATAAATACGAATGATTCTCATGTAAAATGATAACCTAGTCAGGAAGGTTTTATGTCGCTATAATTCCCGCCTCCTAACGCTGAGGTCAAAAAATGCACAACAAACCCACTCCAATCGATCAATATCCAAAATACTGGGCTGAATGTTACGGTGTCGCCCCTTTTCTGCCCACCAGTAGAAAAGAGATGGATGCACTTGGTTGGGACAGTTGCGATATCATCATCGTCACTGGTGACGCTTACGTCGACCACCCAAGTTTTGGTATGGCTATTATTGGACGCCTTTTAGAGGCACAAGGTTTTCGTGTAGGTATTTTGGCTCAGCCAGAATGGCAAGATAAATCCGATTTCATGAAACTCGGTAAACCAAACCTCTTTTTTGGTATTACCGCGGGCAACATGGATTCAATGATCAACCGTTACACCGCAGACAAAAAGCTTCGTCACGACGATGCATACACACCGAATAATGAAGGTGGAAAACGCCCAGACCGCGCAACCTTGGTTTACTCTCAGCGTTGCCGAGAGGCATACAAAGACGCCCCCATCGTTTTAGGTGGCATTGAGGCGAGCCTTCGTCGTATCGCGCACTACGATTATTGGTCAGACAAAGTTAGACGTTCGGTTTTGTTCGATGCTAAAGCCGATATTCTATTGTTTGGTAACGCGGAAAGAGCGTTAGTGGAAGTGGCTCATAGGCTGGCAAATGGCGAAGATATTTCCACTCTCACTAGCATTCGTGGCACAGCAGTAAACCTAGCTGCTGCCCCAGAGCATTTCAAAGTTATTGATTCTTCTCGCATTGAAAAGCCGGGAAAAGCGTTCGTTCCAACGAACCCTTACCAGGTAGAAACTCAATGTGAGACAAAGCCGAAGGAAGAAGAAAAGGTAGCCAAAGCTGTCACTATTCAACCTTCAAGGCACGATGCAAAAACCACCGCAGTGAGAATCCCCCCTTTCGAAAAGCTGAAAAACGACCGTATTCTCTACGCGCATGCCAGCCGAATCATGCACCTGGAAACTAACCCATATTCCGGTCGCGCGCTCATTCAAAAGCACGGAGATCGCGAACTTTGGGTGAACCAAGCGCCGATTCCACTGACAACAGAAGAAATGGATTTTGTGTTTGGGCTGCCTTACGCCCGCGTTCCACACCCTATGTATGGTAATGCGAAGATCCCCGCTTATGACATGATTAAAACCTCGGTCAATATCATGCGTGGTTGTTTTGGCGGCTGCTCTTTCTGTTCGATAACAGAGCACGAAGGACGTATCATTCAGAACCGTTCGAAAGAGTCGATTCTTAACGAGATGGAAGAAATTCGCGATAAAGTCCCAGGCTTTACCGGTACCATTTCCGATTTAGGCGGACCAACGGCCAACATGTATCGCCTAGGTTGCTCCGATCCACGTGCAGAACAGAACTGTCGAAGACCTTCCTGTGTATTCCCGGGGATATGCCATAAGCTAGACACCGACCACAAGCACACCATCGATTTGTATCGAGAAGCGCGCAAGGTAAAAGGCATCAAGAAAGTCATGATCGCGTCTGGCGTTCGCTACGACTTAGCCATCGAATCTCCAGAATACGTGAAAGAGCTCGTCACGCATCACGTAGGTGGCTATTTGAAAATAGCGCCCGAGCACACAGAGAAAGGCCCGCTAGATAAGATGATGAAGCCGGGCATGGGCACCTATGACCGATTCAAAGAAATGTTTGAAAAGTTCAGTAAAGAAGCAGGGAAAAAACAGTATTTGATCCCTTACTTCATTGCTGCGCACCCAGGTACTGAAGAAGAAGACATGGTGAACTTGGCACTGTGGTTAAAATCGAATAATTTTGAGTGCGACCAAGTCCAGAACTTCTACCCGTCACCGATGTGTAATGCGACCTCCATGTATTACTCGGAAACCAATCCACTCAAGCGAGTGAAATACAAACAACGTGAAGATATCCCCGTTGCTAAAGGAGAAAGGCAGCGACGCTTACACAAAGCGCTGCTTCGTTACCATGATCCAGCTAACTGGCCAATCATTCGCGAAGCACTGATCAGCATGGGCAAAAAGCACCTTATTGGCGATAAACCTGGCTGCTTGATTCCAGCGGAAGATCTCGACTCGAAAACGCCTGCGCAGCGCCGCCGTTCAGGTAGGCATGGTGCAAACCGCTTTGCGACCAAGCATACCAAGAATCAACCCGATATCCGTAAGCCTGATAGCCGTAAAGAAAATGGAAAGGGTAAGCCTTCTACCAAGCCGAAGTCCAAAGGACAAGGTAAACCAGCGCATCAATCTGCTGACTCTAACAAGCCAAAAAACAAACAGAAACATCGCGCTAAGGCACATCAATAATACTTAGAAAGGTACAAGTATTGTTATTGATGGAGCCAGAGACAAAAAATGCGACCAATTGGTCGCATTTTTATTTGTTTTTTCAGAGTTAAGGCTTACAGCTAGGCCTTCATTAACTGGTTTCTTTGTCGGCAAATACCCACTTCGAACTCAAGAAGTAGTTACTGAACATTCCAACTAAAATTCCCGCGACAAGCGCCACAAAAGGCATGGCTCCTTGATCGCCAAAAACGGCGATTACCAGTTTGAACACACCTAGGTTGGGTATCGCAGAACAGACCGCCGCAACCATGTGTTTTTGCCACTGCTTCGCTTTATTGGACTTTTCTCTGTCACTGAACGTCAGTACTCGGTTTCCAACCCATGTCGCGGTTGCCGCTAAAACAAACGCGATAACACGCGAAGAAAATATCGGCATTTCTGCAACATAATACAGAAGCGAAAATACCGCGGTATCGACTAAAAAGCCGATACCGCCAACAAAGGCAAACTTAAACAGCCGATGCTGAAATAGTTTATGCTGCAAAGCCTTAAGCTGAGAAATCACTGGCACAGGTAACGCGAGCGTTTAGGCGATGCTACTTCGAACGTACAAGACAAGTTGTACTTCTCTACAAAGTTTCCGATACGCTCATTAGGCCCAACGATGTAATACCCATTCTCATGACCTTTCAGTTGATCCAGTGTATGCATTCGCTTCGCCTGACCAAAACTGTAGTACTGACCAGAGAACGGTCGCCCGCCTTCTACATAGAACGTAGGCTTACTGTGATCGATATCGATGAACAGCATTTTGTCGCTACGCTCATTACCTGTTTTGAACATCACTACACAGATAGCAATAATCAGAATGATTGGCGAGATATACGAAGTAAACGTAAACCAGTTGAACGTAAATTGTTTCCCTCGGAACATAAACGCAATGCCAGAAACAACAAGCGCAACAGCAGCAACATACATAATGATCGCATCATTCTTAAGTTCGCTTGCCACATAGACGGATACCAACGTAATAATCAGCCCTGTAATCGCAATGAACTTAAAGTATGTAGCCTTGTAACTCACTTTATCTTCTGCTAAATACGCCACTAATAACGCAAACGCGGGCATACCTGGCAGAACGTAGGTAGCAAGAATATTGCCCGAGAACGTAAATAGAATGAGTGGTGAGAGTACCCAGAACAAGAGGAATACAAATACCCCAGGTAATTCAGCAAACTTTTCTTTCAGTCTTGTGAATCGAAAAACCGCAAGCAGAGGCAATACAATAGACCAAGGCAGAGCCGCCAACATCAAAAATAGCCATATCATGCCTCTTGGTTCGTCGTGTGCATTACCGTAGCGATCCCCTTCCCAACCGCTCACAAGGAATCGGTTAAAGTGTTCGCCTACAATAAAGTATTCTAAGAACCCTGGGTTTGCTTGCTCGGCTAAGATGTACCACGGCAGCGCAATCACACACATTAGGATTAAGCCGCCAACGATTGGAAAACGCTTCCAAAGTTGTACGAACGCGCCGATAAAGCCATGTTGAATAATCAGGAATGGAAGAACGGATAGCCCCATCAATACGATGGCCATCGGCCCTTTAGCCAATAGTGCAAGACCTAACCCAGCAAACCCGATGTAGCCCCATATCTTTTCGCCTCGCCAGCAAAAGAAGAACCCTATCATGGCGAGCGTTAGAGAGAACGTTAGCGCCATATCCGTCATGACAGCGCCAGATGAGATAGAGAATACAGGGATGGTTGCCATGACTACCGCGGTTTTTAGCGGATTAATGCCAACACGTTTTGCAAAAAAACATCCCAAAGCGATGGTTAGAACTCCGACAACCCAATGAGGGAATCGAACGGCAAATTCTGATACACCGAAAACTTCAATGCCCACAGCACTCAGCCAAGTAAACATCGGCGGTTTGCCCAAGAATGGCTCATCGTAATCAAACATAGGCGTTAACCAGTTACCGGTTTCCACCATAATTCGAGCCTGCTCACCGTATCGAGCTTCCGTTGTATCCATCAGCGGCATAATACCCAAAGACACAAGCCTTATTAGCAAGGCTGCACCTAGTAAGAACCACAAATGTTTCGAAGTTAGCTTCACTTCTCTACCTCTATCAATTCAAATCCCTTACGTGAGATATATCAAAATCAAGTAAGTTCATTCTTTATGTCATTCATTTCAATTCCAATACCCCTGATGCTCTATGAAAATGCGCCCTCCTAATCTTGCTGGCTGCGAGCTAAACGAATAGCAAGCAAACCTATCGACATGAAAACCTGTCAACATGCAGACTGGGCGTTTGGGCGGTAATGAAATCAAGCATCTAACTTTGGGTAAAAGTCTGTGTCGCACAAAAGAAAATGCACGAAGGCTGCATTATACCCAAGTCGTATGAAGTTGCGAGGATCACTTTGCAATGCCACTCTCAATGAGAAACAAGATTCTGTTAGACTACAGCTTTATCGCAACACCCATATCGCTATGAAACTTCAAGCCAGCCCAATTACTCAACACTGCGTTGATGACATTACTTTTTACCTAAAGAGAGATGAACTCCTTCATCCACAATTCAGCGGCAACAAAGCCAGAAAATTTATGCAGCTGCTGAACACCGAATACCCAGAAGTAAAAACGGTTATTGGGCACGGTTCTGTTCAAGCCAACTCTTTGTATTCGTTAGCCGCACTCGCCCACTTAAAAGGGTGGAGCTTCGAGTTTTACGTGGATCATATCCCGTCTTATGTATTAGAAAACCCCAAAGGTAACTACCGCGCAGCGCTGGATTTAGGGGCAAAGATTATTGATGTAAGCCAATTGGAACGCGACAGAGACAATGCACTAAATAGCGAGCGCTACATAAAAGAGATCAGAAAGCCCGACAACCGTTGCCTTTTTATTCCAGAAGGTGGCCGAAGCGAGTTGGCAGAATATGGCGTAAAGCAGCTTGCAAATGAAATATTGGATTGGAAAAAAGAAGCAAACATTGCTTCCCTTACCGTAGCCCTCCCTTCCGGTACGGGGACGACCTCTCTTTACCTCAATAAGCACTTAGAAAAGCACAATATTCGAGTAGTCACCTGCGCATGCGTTGGCGGCGATGAATACCTAATGCAACAATGGCAATCGCTAAACGAAGAACAGTTTCCACATATTTTAAATACAGGAAAAAAGCACCACTTTGGCAAACTCTACCAAGCCGATTTTGATATGTGGAAAAAACTAAAAGAACAAACCGAAATCGAATTCGACCTGCTCTACGACCCACTAATGTGGCGCTGTTTAATGCGAGAATACTCACAGGAACAGCACGGGACGTTACTCTACATCCACCAAGGTGGATTGCTAGGTAATGAAACTATGTTACCTAGGTATTTGAGGAAGTTTAGGAATAAGCCCAAAAACGAAAAAGACGCCTAAAGGCGTCTTTTCTTAAAGAATGGGAGTGAGGATATCAGGAATAATAGACATCCCATTAAAAAACAATGAGTTATAGTCAATCGATTTTCGAGGATATACACTCTTTCGTACATGCTATTTTTATGACCAATGTCATTTCCGCGTTTTTTAGCTAAATCAACTGTTACAAATATTGTGAGATTTAACTGGTTTATGCCTTACTGCTTTCGGACTAGTTTCTTAAACTCCTGCTCCAGATCCTCAGTAATTATCATCGAGGTCGAAATATCGGTATCAACCGCACCAGCAACATCTTTTTGTTCATTTCTGAACTCCTTCTTCAAATCAGCTTTAAGATGTTCGAAACCTTCAGCAGCTTGTGGGTAGTTCTTGAGAAAGTTCATTACCCAATTTATTACCACTCCAGTTGTAGCTATCGTTCCTAGAGCTATGTGCCAGTAGTTTAGGACAAACTCGTAAACTTCACTTCCTTTCCGAACTTCACTCAAAGACCAAAATAAATGACCTCGCTCATCTTCATTGCTAAAAATATCTGAATAGTAACTAGTGAAATTCTGTTGAAACGCTATAGTTATTTGTATGTAGTTAGTCAACATTTCGTCACTAATAACTCCACGTGCTAATAGGTTATTCATTGGTTCGTAACCTACCAAACTCGCAATATTTTGTTCATAAGGGTTGTTCAGTTTTACAGAAAATCGAGCCAACTCTTTAACGTTAGATGACAAGCGAACCTCATCACTAAAATAGATCGCTCTATCACCAACTCTATGAGCAAAGGATGATAGGGGGGCTGAGGAATATTCCTCAGGATCTTCTGCTATCGTTAAGCTGCCTGTGTCGTCTTCATACTTATGAATAATCTCTTTTAGCTGACCTAATAAGCGATCATATAGTTTCTTTCGCTCCATCAACTTAGGCTTGTAAGCCAAATACTGGAATATCTGCTCCCGTAATGGATCTTTACCACTGAAAAGGTAAGCCTCTATCAGATCGTTGACTCCATCTTTATCTAACTGTTCCCGCTGACAAAACTCATGAATTGCTTTACGTTTTTCATGGTGCCAGTAACCTGAGAAAATACCGGATAAATCATCTGTATCCGGCACATCTGTCATGTAATCATCGATAAAGCGCTCAATCAAATCCCGCTTACTACGTAGCTGGCTTTCATTACCAAGCATTGCTAGAATATCTTGGCGTGCTTTTTCAGTATCAGCACTATCTCCTTCCGCTCGGCGTTTTCTTTCCATCTCACCCAGTAGCTTAAGAATATAAGCGACATTAATTTCATCACGGTGAATAAGCTCTAACTCAAAGTCGACCTCTTCCAGTATTGAGGCTGCTTCCTGTGCTTCCTGACGAGCACGATCATAAATATCTAGATATTTACTTTTGTAATCTTCAAACATCTGCTCTGACAGATTTAAATCCTGCCAGTCGAAGTCAGCAAAAGGCTTCAGTTTGTTCAGGGTACGGATAAGCTGTCGAAACGACTTAACAAAGGCTAATTGTTGCTCTTCATCAATAAGGTTATCTACCTCTTGAGGTGTGGCAGCCAGATTCTGAACGCTTTGTAATTGTAGATTGAACTGGGTAACATAGTCTTCATATGGTGCCATTAAAATATCTTCATTAGCATCGGTATCGCAGAACAGTTTTATCGCTTGATCAGTGGCGTCTTTTAAGTTGCGGAAACAAACGATGTTGCCTTGTGACTTTAATTCACCCAAGATACGGTTAGTTCGGGAATAAGCTTGAATAAGACCGTGATATTTTAGGTTTTTATCGACATACAGAGTGTTGATTTTTTTAGCATCAAACCCCGTCAGATACATATTCACCACTAGCAGAATATCAGCACGGTCTTTGTCTTGAAAAGACTCTTTATCCCGCTCTTTCATCCGTTTAGCGATATCTTTGTAGTAGGTGTAAAACGCTTTGCTATCTTTAACTGAATGCTTGGTGTTGTACATGACATTATAGTCATCGACAAACGCTTGCAGCTTATCACGGGAATGCTTGGATCTCGGATCATCGATTCTAATATCAAAATCGGGCTCGTCGATCATCCCGTTAGCGTCCGCATCTGGTTCGTTGCTATTGTAGGTAAAACAGGTCACCACTCTTAGATCGTGTTCGCCTTGCTGTTTTTTCTTCTTAAATAGATCGTAATACTGGATCAGCATGTCCACATTGCTGACACACATCACGGCGGAAAACTGCCTGTTATGAGTTTTTCGAGTGTGGTTTTGGATCACCCAATCAACAATGCTTTCCAGCCTATCGGGGTTTTCGAAGAATTCTTTTTTATTAATAGCAGCTACTTGTTCATCGATTAACGTCCCATCTTTGCGCTTTAGCTTGCCCCAATACTCGGTGGAAAATTTCAGTACATTCTCATCGGCAATAGCATTGGTAATCACGTACTTATGCAGACACTTTTGAAACAAGTCCTTTGTCGTGCGCTTTCCGAACACATTGATTGCAGCATTTTCTTTAAAGATTGGGGTACCGGTAAAACCAAACATCTGTGCCTTTTCAAAGAACTGGACGATATTTTTATGGGTTTCACCAAACTGGGAGCGATGACACTCATCAAAAATAAACACCACTCGCTTCTGTTTCAGGTCTTGCATGGCGGCTTCATGCTTAGGCTTTTTAATCGCTGTATTCAGTTTTTGAATTGTGGTGATAATCAGTGGACTCTTACCAGCCATCTGATCCACCAGAGCCTTAGTATTATTTGTACCGTCAACACTACCGGAACTGAAGTAGTTAAACTCGCGGGTAGTCTGGTAGTCAAGGTCTGCCCTGTCTACTACAAACACCACTTTATCGACCTTGGGCATTTCGGTCAGCAGTTGCGCCGCTTTAAAGCTGGTTAACGTTTTACCGCTGCCTGTGGTGTGCCAGATATAGCCATGTTTCTGTCCCTGTTTTACTCTATCTGCAATGGTTTCAGCGGCATAGTATTGGTATGGACGCAATACCATGAGAATTTTATCTGACTCATGCAGCACAATATATTTGGCAATCATTTTAGAGACATGACACCTCTCTAAAAAAGCATCGGCAAAGTCGTCTAGCTGAGTGATAAGGTTATTATCTTCATCGGCCCAGAAGAAGGTTTGCTTAAAATCTTGCTTGCGATTGTTGGCGTAATATTTGGTATTCACACCATTAGAGATAACAAATAACTGTACATAGTTAAACAGACCATTGTCTGCCCAATAGCTATGTCTCTGATAGCGGTTTATCTGATTAAAGGCTTCTTTTAGCTCTACTCCACGGCGTTTTAGCTCTACCTGTACCAGTGGTAAACCATTCACTAGCAAAGTCACGTCATAACGATTCTGGTAATTACCCTGCTGAGTTACTTGACTGGTGACTTGATACTGGTTCTGGCACCAGTGCAGAGTATTAAAAAACTGGATATAAACAGAAGCGCCGTCATCACGGATCAGGTTATAGCGGTCTCGCAACGTTTTTGCCCGGCCAAACACGTTACCTTTATCCAAGAAGTTGACAATCTTATTAAACTCACCACCGCTTAGCTCTATTTTGTTGTGTCGCTCTAGCTGTTGTTTAAGATTTTGACGAAGCTCTTCTGAGTTTTGGATGGTGATACGTTCATAGCCAAGACCAATCAAGCGCTGGAGTAGGCTTTCTTCTAATTGGGCTTCGCTTTGATATCCGGTAGTGTTATCACTCATATTTATTAGTTCATCTTGTTCGCTAATACGTTTCTGTCTGATAATTTCCTTTTGCAGACGTTGATAACTCTGTTGGTTATATAGCTCAATACCAACACGTTCAATATGATCAATAAGAGAAGGGTTGTCGAGATGACGAAACAGAGAAATATCGAGCTGATAAGGAAAGTCCAGTTCTTCTAACTGATTACTGATACTAAGCAGCAGGTTTTTCCGCTCTTTATCATTGGTTTTTAGTGTCAAATCAATATCAGAACCTTCGCGATAACTGCCTTTAGCTCTGGAGCCGTACAAAACCACCGCCTCCACCTCGGGATAGTGGGCTGCGATGGTTTGAATCTGACTGATAAGCTGAGTAGGAAGACCGTATTTATTCATCTACTGTTTGTCCGATAGTTCTTTTTCTGCCAATTTATTTAACTTCTGATTGAGATCGCAAAAATGTTCAAAGTAATCGTCGGTAATGGCGTTGATAATCTCTTGCGTCACATCCTGATTGTAGGTGTGGGAGCTTAAGTTGCGGCTTTTAATCATATTTAGCCATACATCTCCACTATTGATCAACCCTACTTCAAACGCCTTTCTGGCCACGTTTTTAGAACCATACAGCTCGTCATATCCTTGATCTTCCAGGTAGTCTTTCTGGGTTTTCCACGCTAGTTCATGGTTATATTCGAATGACTGAATTAGCCCTTGCTCTTCCAACTCATTTAACGAGTCTCGCTGCATAAACTTGTTTAGCTGCGTTAAGGCGCGGTTCCAGTTTTGTAAGCGCTGTATCCAGCGGATATCGTGTGTCATTCTGTGCTTCCCTCATCCAGTGTGTCTTCCTGATATTCACTTAACTGAATTTCGTAATCATCATAGTATTTGTCGTATAAAGCTTCACTATAAAGTACTCTTCCGTCTAATGGATAAAGCTCATCAAGGTAATCATTGAAATCAGAGTTCTCGTCATAACGTATAGTGGTAGATTCTTCGTCTTCGTCTGTTTCTAGAGATAAACATATTGAATAATAACTAGCTAGCGTATATGACAATAGAGATGATGTAATTTCTTTAACAGTTCGAGCTAATTCAAGATTACTAGATATCAATTTGGGTACAGCTTTCCCGTGTGAAATATCCCCTCGAGCATTCCGTAAAGTTGATATGGCTAAAGCTAAGGATGCAGCTCTAGTGGCAAAGTCATTTTCGTATACATCATCACCAGCTCTGATTAGTTTTAATGCGGGTTTAATAATATCTTGAGTGTCTTTCTTCTTAAAATCATTTTCAGAACTGGTTAAGTCCAAATTTAATATAATTGTTTTACAAATACCCTGTATCAATGAATTGCAACATTCAATAGTAATATCTGGGTGTCGATATTGATTTTTATTAGCTTTATCTATGATAGGTAAATAATAAATAAAGTCTGGAAAATCTGACAAGTGTTCTTCAATAAGACTTTCTAACCTGTTCATATCGACTACACAAACATTTTTTGAAGCAAAGCTTTCTTTACATTTGTAACCTGCTCTAAGTGATCTTGCACTGCTAAAACCTTATCACTTATAACTTGTAACGCATTGGTGATTTTTTTCTGTTCTTCAACACTAGGGAGTGGAAGAGGTATACCCATAAAATCGGCTGTGCTAATATTCATACGATCATGTCTCGCCCCATAATTGGCGACAGTAGACATATATCTATGCCATTCAGTTGATTGAAAAAAGTATTCATAGAAATCAGTGCTAGTGTCTTTAAATCTAAAGATTGAATAAAGTGGAGACATTAACCCAATACCAACCTTGTTTTTATTTATAGGTCCAACTGGAGCATACACAGATATCCTTGGGTTATAAACATAATCATCTTCTTCAACCACATAATAGCCAGCTAAGTTATTTGCATTCGCAATGTCTTTTTCAAAATATTCTTGTTGGTCTAAAATACCATGTACAGCTGAGTTTGTTAAAACTCGCTTAATAGAGTCATCATCATTTTTCTTTGTGCAACGTTCCGCTAATTCACTTAATGGTTTTTCTTCCCAGTCAGGAAAATCACTACTATCATCCTGCTTAAACCTGAGCTGCTGAGAAAACAACTTCTGCATAAGTCCTTTTTTATACTGTTGCAATAGATCGCGTTTTTCTGTGAGCTTTTCAATTTTCTGATCAACGCTAGTAAGAAAAGCAGCTATTTTTTGTTGTTCTAATGAATCAGGAAAACTAATAGTCAATGACTTCAGATCATCTATTTCTAGCTTACCAGCCCCAATACCTGTCCCAACTACCATTGACAATAACTTATGCTCAGAATATTTAAACCAATAAAAAAGAAATCTGTAATTCAATGAGTTATCTGCATAAACTGATTTCACATCTTGGTTAAAAGCTAAACGTTTAGTGACAATACCTACAGGGATACGGTTATACAGCATGCTGCCACGAACCAAGATTAAAAGACTATTTTCTTTCGCAATTCTTGAACCTTTAATTGCTGCACTTTCTGTAATATTAAGCTCAGAGAAACACAAGTTATCAACATGCATAGAGGAGGCACTTATCCAAGGAATTGTACCTTTCCAATATTCCCCAATTTCTTTGGAAGGTGTTCCACCTGATTTCCAAACGGTACGTTCACCTATGCGATCTTCTTTCCACAAAAAACCAAACTCCGGAAACCTTAACTCCGGCACCATTTTCTTATTCTGTTCCATTATAGCGGTGCCTCTATACCCAGCTCATTACAGAAGCCCTGAATGGCTTTATCAATATCCAGCATATCCTTATCAATCTGTTTGATTTTCTTAGTTACTTCATTCAGATCAATCTCTTCCTCTTCTTCAAAGGTATCCACATAGCGGGGAATATTAAGATTAAAGTCATTATCTTTAATTTCGCTAATAAGTGCTTTATGACTGTATTTCTCTTCCGCAGTACGATTTCGGTAAGTATCAACAATTTTTTTTATGTCTTGTGGACGCAATGTATTTTGATTTTTTCCCTTAGCAAAATAGTCACTACCACTGGCATCGATAAACAGCACATCGTTAGGATTTTCTCGGCATTTTTTTAATACCAAGATACAAGTTGGAATACTGGTGCCGTAGAAGATGTTGGCAGGTAGGCCAATCACCGCATCTAACCAATTTTGGTCTTCTATAATATAACGGCGAATATGCCCTTCTGCTGCACCACGAAACAACACGCCATGGGGCAAAACCACCGCCATAGTGCCGTTATCATCCAGCTGATAAAGCATATGCTGGACAAAAGCGAAATCTGCCTTTGAAGCCGGGGCTAATTTACCGTATTGAGCAAATCGATCATCAGATTCAAATAGCTTATGAGCGCTCCATTTTGCGGAAAATGGTGGATTGGCTACTACAGCTTCAAAGCGCTTATCACTATGTTGTGGGCTTTCTAAGGTATCTTCCTGCTTTAGGTCGAAGTTACGGTAGTGTACTCCGTGTAGAATCATATTCATTCGCGCAAGGTTAAAGGTGGTACGGTTCATCTCCTGACCGTAAAAGTCCCCCACATGATCTACCTCCTTTGCTACTCGCAACAATAGTGAGCCGGATCCACAAGTCGGATCGTACACCGACTTCAAACGAGATTTGCCATTGGTAACAATCTTAGCCAGTATGGTAGAGACTGATTGAGGGGTATAAAACTCTCCGGCTTTCTTTCCTGCGCCACTGGCAAACTGACCAATCAAGTATTCGTAGGCATCGCCCAGTACATCACTTTCACTATCCTCCAAGCGAAAATCAATACTGGCTAGGTGCACCAATATTTTGGCAATCAGGGCATTTTTTGCCTTTTCTGTTCGCCCTAACTTGGTGGAGCTTAAATCAAGGTCTTCAAACAGGTGGTCAAAGTCATCTTCGCTCTCTTTGCCCATGGTGGAGCGTTCAATACTGGCGAGAACTTTATCTAAATCACCAAGGATAAAGTTATCAACCACAATATCGTTATCGCGGTCACCACTTAGTTCTGCTTTGTCTTGCTCTTGTTTGTCAGCTTTATGTGCGCCACGTCTGGCAATACTGCTAAATAGTTCAGACGGTTTTAAAAAATAGCCTAGGTTCTCTATTGCCTCTTCAGAGAGAGCATTTAGCATATCTTGACCTTCTTCGCTCTCTTCATCGATGTCGACAAAGTCGATTCCATCTTCAACAAGAATTTCATTTGCAAAATTATACAGGCGTTCAGAAAGGTATTTAAAGAAGATAAATCCTAAGCAGTAATCACGGAACTCGTCAGCATTCATTTTGCCACGTAGTTCGTTGGCTATATTCCATAGTTGTTGTTCTAGTTGTTTTTTTTGATCTTCGCTCATGTAATGCCTAGTTCCTAATTCTCGAAAAAATCTTCGTCTATTTTATTCAGGTGTAAGACCTGCTCTTCACGACAGCCGACATTATAACGTAACATAAGCTTAGCAAGCTCTTTTCCATTGATTAAAACAATGCGAGTGCCTAAGTCTTATGCTGTTTGCTTAGCAGAAGCAGTGAAATCAGAAGTGGTAATGAAAATGCCTTTTTGTGCTTTCTTCAGGTTAAGCGCACCAAAAAAGTCTCTGATTTCACCAGCGCCAACGTTGTTTCCATCGACATAACGCTTGGCCTGGATGTAAACCTGGTCAACACCAAGTGGGTCTTGATTAATCACGCCATCGACACCGTTATCGCCGCTCTTTCCTAGCGTATGAGCCATACCCTCATCGCTCCCGCCATAGCCCATTGCTAGTAGCAGGTCGATCAACAGTCGCTCAAAGAAGGCTGGAGACACTTTACGTGTTCGAGATAAGATGTCTGAGGCTAACGCATCGTTAATCTGTTTGTAAGCAGCTCTTAGTACTTCATCTGGTGTCGCATCATTGTCAGACACCGTTGCCTCTTCAACTTTGTCTGAATCACCGTTTTTTTGCTTAGTGAACGCATTGAAGTCATCAAAACGTTTTAGGTATTGGTTATTGATCTCTTCGCCACTGTTTAGAGCTTCTTTCCCCAAATCCGTTATCAAGAAATGACCACGCCTTGTAGAATCCAAAAGCCCCGCTTTCGCTAGATAGGTTTTAGCCCACCCAACTCGGTTAGTGAAAGCGGCTTGTCGCCCGCTGGGAAGAAGCTCTGTTCTCTCATCTTCTGACAGATTGAATTGCTCCGCTAGCAAGCCTACAACGTTGCTGAGCTTAACTTCTTCATTCATTGCAGCATCTAACACTGGTTTCATTAAATCTTGATAACTTGGAAGCACGATATACCCTAACCACTACTATGTTTTATGGTTGTAATATACATTAAGATACAATTAGTTATCTTGATATTTGCAACATTTATTTAGATTTACCTACCAACCCAATTATCAATGTGCCTAAAGCCGCCCCAGGATAAAAGTGCCGACTTCATTTCCCCTCTGCTTTAGCTTTTGTAATATTGTTTCTTGGTTGAAATTAAAAGGAGTAGGACATTTCAAGCCCTACTCTTTTTTCTTTGGAAACAACACAAAAAACGTTTTCAAATGTGCTGAGCACAAAGATATTACCTGCCCCGCCAGTACCATCTTGTCTACTCATACTGTTGTCTCATTTAATACAACTATGACCAAGAAGTGTCCGCTTTAGAGTCAGTTAAGATCTAGTTTCATTTTCAAATTAGGCTGTTGCTATAGAGTCGACAACCGTGGACGGCCGCCCTGAGATGAAAACAGCTTTCACGCCAAGCTCTACAATACAAGGGAAATTCATCTCTGCAAGTTGTGGCAACAATGCTTCATCAAAACAGATGCTTTTCACCTCATAACCACCATTCGCTCGCACTGTATAATTTGCCGTAGAATTTGAACGAATTGAGGTTGTCACATGGAGCATTGAAAAGTCAAAGTTTCTCGCCTTTTTACGCGAGTACCCGTGAGCGGAGTTGTAGCCAAGTAAGAGCATTTGGTTCTGTTTTAGGGCAATTGTGGCGTTTTGAGTCCCAACCCCATTTTCCTCTAACACCGCAAGTCTCATATGTTCGTTAATTAATGCAACTTCAAAGTTGAGTTCGTTACTCACCCTTTCCTCTATCTGTTCCATTAGCGGGTGATAGATCCATTTTCTTGGAGCTTGTTCAATCACGCTCAGTGTCAGTTCATCTAGGTGAGCCATCAAGTCTAGATCAGACACATAAATGGCCATCATTGGAACACCTATACGTTTGACCTTCTCTAGCTTTTCTTCAGACACATCATTAGTCACTACGATTTCGATAAATAATTTTTGCTGGTTGTCAGTTACCCCTGTAATGTCGGGAATAAAGTCGCCCTCCGTTTGTTCCAGTAACACATCAGGCAACATCAACATTTCTGGGTCCAATGTTTTATCCCTAGAATGTTCGATACCTGCGAGATCAAACTGGCGACAAGACACCATCATTTGGGGTAGTAGAATACGCTGTTCTTTTTCGACAATGCGCTTACAGAGTTTGTGTAAGGTACTCTCCCCACATTCGCTATTGTCCATCGTATGGTGAGCAAAATGGTGTAACTTCACATCTCCTTTTTTTGCCACCAGTTTATCGCCGCAGCCAATACATGAGCAGCCACAGGCTAACCCACTTTCTACTTGATCAATATGTACCAGCTGTTCGTTAAGTAGGCCGTATGCACAGATGCTTTTCTCTAAATGACTCATATTTGTCTCCAACTTTCGTTTCTATTTTCTTGGGTTAATAAGGGGAACTCCCTCTAGAACGGAAACATCTTTATCTAAAAAAATGAGTTGAAACAGAGTATTAACTTTCAATACTAGGTAATATTAGGTTCACGAATGCATATGAGACTTGGTAATGAAGAGCAGTGTTGATGAATTAAAGGCGGCGATAGCGGTAACAGAAAAGTTTTGGGAAGAATATACCCATCAAGATAAAAATCACATGTTTTGGAACGTTTTCCACGCCATCGTTCTTTTAGTGAGAGAAAGCCCTTCCCTAGAAGCAGGGAAAACTGAAGAGTGTTATGTCACCTCCCGTGAACTCGCCGAAAAAACGGCTTATGTCTCGAACAAGAAGCTTTCCATTTTCAGTAGTTCGCGATTAACTTCAGAATTTAAAATCCTCATTCAACGATTGGACGATCTTTATCCTTCCTTGGAACGTGTCGCTAGTGATCTTGGTGTGGATATTATTCCTGTAATACATAAGGAATCCAATTCTGGCGGGCAAGGGAAACAATCAATTTATCGATTATGCACGAAGAAAATTGAGCCCAACCAACCCCATGATATCGGCTACAAAGCAACTACTGAGAAGCTCACGAATTCTGACGTAATCGATTATCATCTAGAGTCTGTACCTAAACTCCCTGTTTGGACTCGTTGGTTACACAATGTTGATATGGATAGACATCGCTGGAAGATAATCTTTTTTACCGCTAGCCCGGTGTTAATGGTCGTATTGTGCTCGGTATCTTTCTTCCTCACACTTGCGCAGCTAACAACACCAAATTTCCTCGGAACACTTTTTAGTTTCACAATGATGTACGTCACCGTATTTCTATTGTTTTTTCGGTATCTAATAGACGCACTCAACAATAACATAACGACCCTTCCTGACATCATGCTTCCCTTAAGCCTAAAATCAGCAGTGCTTCAATACGAACTAAAAGCCCCAGGCAGAAAAGAAGGTCGCTTTAAACGTTTGACGATCAAGGTCTATAAAGCGAAATGCCCAGTATGTGGTTACAGAGTAGATATTAAATCAGTAGGTTTACCACTTCGTTCAAGGCTAATCGGCATCTGCGACAATAACCCCCTAGAGCATAGGTACAGCTTTGATTTCACAACACAAAAGGGCTCAAAACTTACCTAAAACAAAAAAGCCCCAGCATTTCTGCTGGGGCTTCGAATGTGGCGGTGAGTGAGAGATTCGAACTCTCGATACGTTGCCGTATACACACTTTCCAGGCGTGCTCCTTCAGCCACTCGGACAACTCACCGAATTGTTGTTGAACTTTGCGTCTCAACGGGGCGCTAATTTAATGTTTATGTGTTTGTCGGTCAAGTGATTATCTGAAAAAAAATATCATTTCATGTCTGTTCGCTCAGATTTTAGCTAAAACACTCACTTTACCAACAGATTGGTTAGCTTTAGACCTGTTGAATATAAGCTGGAACACGGAATAATTTTCGACAGTTATCTAGGAAATATCCGTAAAGTACACCTAAACCACATGAAACAACTGCGTTACTCGCAACGGCTGTCACAATCTGATCAGAAGACGCGCCTACAAACAATAGAATCGCGGCATAAACAGGTGATTGAAACAATACATAAGCAATAACGTCGGAAATACGCTTTGTCAGTTCGCCACCGTGGATTCTTCCGCCTTGGTTAAGAACCCAATCTCGGAATACCCCATAAGGCCATGCAATGGCGATGTTCACGGGTATAGATAGAGTTCTCGACTGCAATGACTGTTCAAAGGACATACCTGATACAAAAATCTCTATCAGCATTCCGACAACAAAGCTGAATACCACCATAGCAAATGTATCCGCTGCTGCGTGGCGAATACAAAAAGGGGCTTTAGAACTCATTTCCTTCCTCACAAAGAATATAAAACTAGTTAAAGAATTGTTAAGCAACAGGTAAATCTAGATAAAACATTAAACACTAGATTTATTCGCTATTTAATCACTTTTTTAATGGATTTATATTCCGTATTTTACATTTTGTTGTAAATTTACAACTGATTTTCTACGAAATAATAGTGAGTTTGACTAATTCGTCTGAAAGGTCTTTTTACGAGTGGTATATGAGTATATAAAAGCACTGAGAGTTAACCCTCCAGTGCTTTCTTGGGATTTTATGTAATTAACTTACGAAATCAGTCCGCGAGGCTTAACGTAAGTACGTTAATGTCTTCTTCTGATGGGGTCGTGTTTTCACGAAGCGCGGTCACAATTTTGTCTATCGCGCTGAGTTCATCATGGTTAAACCTCATGCTGTCTTGGCTTATGATGCACTCTAGAATCTGATTTGCTTGTTCATAGTCTTGATTGTCTAAACAGACGTACAAATCAATTAACCTCTGTTCATTGTTTTTACTCGATACTTCTGTCGGATTGGGAGTATTGAATTCTGATGCGTCTCTCTTTAGCTGATTTAAACGTTCAGAGAACTTGATCAAAACATCGTCTAATTCCCTTTCATCAATCGGTTTGGCGAGAATGTGATCCGCCCCTGCACTCAGCATTTTTTCTCGAGTCTCTTTGAATACATCTGCGGTGCAACCCAGAATCAGCCCCTTCGATGATTGGTGATTTAAATTACGGATCCGTTCCGTCGCTTCAATACCGTCCATAACGGGCATGTGGTTGTCCATTAAGACAAGATCAAAGGTTTTCTGTGTGAGTATTTCAACCGCTTTCGCACCGTCGACAACACTGGTGGTTTCAAACCCCTTACTGCGCAAAAACGCATCCATAATCATGGTGTTCGTTCGATTGTCTTCCACTATTAGAGCGGATAAACCATTGCAGTCAAATTTTTGATGAACGACGTCTTGTGTGCTTTCAGGTAAGCATACGTCTGTTTGCAAAGTTAGGAAAAAGCTAGAACCGATGCCTTCTTCGCTTTTTACGTTTATGTCTCCTCCCATGCCTTGTACGATTTTTTGAGTTATCGCTAAGCCCAACCCTGTCCCTCCGAATCGTCGTGTGGTGGTAGACTCCGCTTGCTCAAATGGTTTGAATATTTTTTCTTGTGCCGATTTGGAGATGCCAATTCCAGTATCGCGTACCTGTATGGATAAGTAGACTTTTCCTGCTCGCTCGTATTCGTTTAAATAGACTTCGATAAAACCACGAGAAGTGAACTTAATGGCGTTGTTCAGCAAGTTAAAAAGTATCTGCCGAATTCGTGCCTTATCGGCGTTGTACCAGCGCTCTGATGGGACTTCACTATACACTTTAAAATTGAGCCCTTTCTCGGTCGCTAACGTAAAGTACACGCTATTAATGCTGCCGATAATGCTAGCCAGTGGAAAAGGAGAAGGATCGAGCTCTAACTTCCCTTGCTCTATTTTAGAGAAGTCCAAAATTTCGTTGAGAAGCGTCATCATGTGCTCGCCAGAATCATAAAGGCTATGGAGCAGTTTACTTTGGTGTTCTGTTAGCTCTGTTTTAGCTAATATTTGTGCCGTACCTAACACACCATTCATAGGTGTTCGAATTTCATGTGATAGCGTTGCAAGGAAGGCAGATTTCGCTTTCGTCGATGCTTTCGCTTTCACGGTTTCCTCTCTTAGGAAAACTGTCTTGTGGTTAAAACTATCGATGAGGTGTTTGATTTCATCATTGCTGTTGTAAGTCATATCAATGATGCCGTGGGTATTTTTATCCGACACCTTGTCTGCAATCACGACTATCGGACGTATCAAGTAGCGATTGATCAAGTAGTAGCCGATCATGACGCAAAGCAGTAGAAACGGCGCGATGACGAATTCTAAACTCATCACCAACTCGAACGTTTCTTCTCCTACTAGTCTTTTGGAATTAACAACTTCTATTTCCCAGTTGTATTTACCAAACGCCATTCTAGAAATATAGATATCTTTAGTGAGTGAGAAGTTGTGTTCTGTAATGGCATTACCCGCTTTGTCTTTAATCAGAACACCAAGATCGTATTGGTTGGCGTGGTTTTGAACGTACTTAATAAGTTCCGACAAAGAGATATCGATGGTCGCGACACCTTTCACTACCCCATTTTTAAAGTAGGGTGTTGAAGCAGTAATCATTTGAACATGGGTGTAGGGATCGATATAGACATCTGACCAAGACACCTCTTGTTTCTTGATGTTTATGGCAGAGGTGTACCAAGGCTCTATGTTGTATCCCCCTGATTCTGGATTATTCCATGAATGGATAAGGTCAACTCCACCCTCTGAATTCTTATTGTAGAAAAGGCTCTTTAGGCGGATGTCTTTATCTATTGAATAAGGCTCGGGCCATGTACCACCACTCACAATCATGTTGGTACTTTGGGCAATCATGAAAGGCAATAGAGACTTCAAACTATCATATTGCTCCGAAGCTTCACCTACAGCGGCAATGCTGTGCAACAAGCCAAGGGAGCCGTTTAATGATTCATCCAAACTGGTGGCAAGAAGCTCAGTTCTTAAATCTAAATTCTTTTGAAGTTTACTTTTGATTGGGTGCTCTACTACCAAATAGGTTACGCTACCTACGGTTGCGATAAAGAAACAAAGGTATAACCCCAAAGCGATGATACTTTTCTTTTTAAGTGAAGATTGGATCGCCATATTATTAGCCAACAGTACACATATTAAAAAACCTATATCTTAGTATGGTATTCATCAAGTCTTTTTCCAGTCGTGTGAGCTTGATACACTACCTCAATCACTCAAGAAGGGAACGTATTTTGACTTTAACAGAATTGCTTGCTTTACCAGAAATGGAAGGCAAAATTTTAAATGAATACCAAATCCGTGGGTTTGTTACCTCAATGGCAGCTGCTCCAAATATTATTGACCCAGCTGAATGGCTTGCGTTTCTTTGGGGTGGTGAAGAAGTCGCCCCCTTCTCAACATCAGAACACTTAGAATTCTTTGCAGATCAAGTTATTGCGATTTGGAATGATGCAAGACCAAAACTGCTTGAAGGGACTTGGCAGTGGCCTGAAAACTGTGCCTTAGATGACGAAGAAATCGTCAATGAAGAAGCACGAAACTTCACTGAAGGGCTGCTTCAAGGCTGGGGAGTATCCCGAGATGATTGGGAAACACTAATGCCAGAAGACAGTGAAGATAATGCACTTCTAGGTGGTGTTATTTTATCTATGAGCATGCTTTATGACCCGGAAACGGCAGTATCGACGCTCGCTCAGCAAGGGATCGAGGGGTTAGAACAGTTTGAAGAGATTTTCAATGCTATTCCCGTCATGCTTTGTGGCTTAACTCAGCGTGGTGTGGCACTAGCAGAAGCGCAGTAACGGATTAGCTATTGCCTTTGAAATCCAAGTTCTAGAATCCACAGTTTTTGAGTAAACAGATCTTGAGCAAATAGCTCTGAAACAAATAGCTTTTAAACAAACCTTGCTAGAACTAAAAATGCCACGTGTATCGCGGCATTTTTCGTTTTTATCAGTGCTTATAAAGAGCTGTTGACCTAGGCTCTATAGCCTTAAGCTCTTTTAGACTCAAGTTATTTAGACTTAAGCTATTTAGACTTATGCATTACCTTTTACCTGCATATTGAGTTGCTCTGCGAAATCTAACATACGGTTTAATGGGATAAGAGACTTAACTCGAACGTCTTCATCAACAAAGATTTCGTGCTCTTTACCACCATCTGTTAACGCACTCTCAATCGCAGACAGACCATTCATTGCCATCCACGGGCAGTGAGCACAGCTACGACAAGTTGCACCAGCACCGGCAGTTGGCGCTTCGATAAGCTCTTTTTCAGGCACCAATTGCTGCATTTTAAAGAAGATACCTTTGTCTGTAGCAACAATCATTTGTTGATGCGGTAACTCTTTAGCTGACTTGATCAATTGGCTAGTTGAACCCACTGAATCGGCTAACTCTACAACGCTTGCCGGCGATTCTGGATGAACCAAAATAGCGGCATTTGGGTAGAGATTCTTCATCTTTTTCAATGCATCAGCAGAGAATTCATCATGTACGATGCACTCACCTTGCCAAAGCAACATGTCTGCACCTGTTTTGTTTGAAATATAAGAACCCAAGTGACGATCGGGCCCCCATATAATGGGTTTATCTTCTGCATCTAAGTGCTCGACAATTTCTAGCGCGATGCTTGAGGTCACTACCCAATCTGCGCGTGCTTTTACGGCAGCAGAGGTGTTGGCATAAACCACAACGGTATGATCAGGGTGGGCATCGCAGAATTCTGTGAATTTATCGGCAGGACAACCAAGATCAAGCGAGCATTCTGCTTCTAGATTTGGCATAAGAATGCGCTTTTCTGGTGTCAGGATTTTTGCTGACTCCCCCATAAAGCGCACGCCGCCAATGATCAATGTACTTGCGGGGTGTCGATTACCAAACTTCGCCATTTCCAAAGAATCGCCAACGAAGCCGCCAGTGGCTTCTGCTAACGCCTGAATTTCTGGGTCAGTATAGTAATGTGCAATCAATACCGCGTCTTTTTCCTTCAGCAACTTTTTGATATTTGTTATGTGTTGCTGCTTTTGATCTTCTGTTAGAGGAACGGGCTTTGGAGGAAAAGGGTATACGGTCTCAATTGTGTCTAAAATGTGGCTCATTGCTCTTGCTCTACGCAACTTCCAAGTAATCCGGGTATTGTATACCCAAACGGCTGCAAGCTTCCAGAGCCTAGATAGGCAAGTGATGAATTAGTTATTTCATTTTGATTGGAAGAAGAGTGTTGAGTCTAAAGAAAATCGAGAGGTTGGAAATAAGTCAGGGCCACTAAGTGACCCTGATATCTGTTTATTGCATCTGTTTTTTTGCCATATCAGCTGACGCACTTTGAGGGTATTCGCTGATAACTTGCTGGTAATATTTTATTGCTGCATCCGAATTTTTATTTCGCTTGGCAATGTCTCCAAGCTTGAGTAAAGCATCGGCACGCTTATTTGACTCTTTGTACGCCACAACTGAAGCAAAACTTTTTGCTGCGTCAACATCTTGCTTTTTCGCAAAATAAAGCTGACCTAACCAGTAATGAGTATTTGAGGCAAATTTAGAATCTGGGAAATCTTTTTGAAACTGCTTAAAAGCGGTGATTGCACCAGCGTAATCACGCTGTTTCAAAATCAAATCAACGGCATCCTGATAGGCGGTTTGCTCGTCTTTGTTTGTGCTGAACGTTCCAGAAGTTTCAGAGCCAGTCTCAGCCGCAACAACGGGCGCCTGTTGTAATTGCTGCCTCATGTTGTCCAGTTCAACGAATAACTCTCGTTGCCTTTCTAACATCTGCTTCATTTCGTAAGAATTACGTTCAACAATTCCACGCAACTCGCCTACGTCTGAGCTTAAGTCATCAATTTGCTGCTGCATTTGAATTTGGATTTTAGCGCGATTTTGTAATAAGCGCTCAAGACGCTGCACATCCGTCTCGTTAACAGACGATACCCTCGTAGAGGACGGGTTGGAAGTGGCGGTAGTGGTGCTATTGAGATCAGTTACTGGAGCTGGTGCGGCGAACGTTCCATTCGCCGCACTTGCCAGTAACATAAGCGATACAAGTCGCTTAGAGTTACTGAACATAGGAAAATTCCTATTAGTATACTAGTACAGCGCGACGGTTTTTAGCGTAAACGTCTTCGCTTTGACCTAGAAGTAGAGGGCGTTCTTCACCGAAGCTAATTACTTCGATTTGGTCTGCCTGAACACCTAGAGCTTGAAGGTATTTAGCGACTGCTTCAGCACGGCGCTCACCTAGTGCAATGTTGTACTCTGGAGTACCACGCTCATCAGCGTGACCTTCGATGCGTACTTTAAGTGCAGGGTCTTTACTGATGAATGCCGCGTGTGCCGCTAGCATATCTTCGTAATCAGACGAGATTGTTGAGTTATCAAACGCAAAGTAAACAGTCTGAGTTTCACGAAGTTGCGCTTCTTTGATCTCTTGCTCTGTTAGCTGAGATCCTGTCTCTAGTGGCGTTACTTCAGTAGTTGCTTCTTTTACCACTTGCTCAGTATTGTTTGTTTGAGAAGTAGTAGAAGCCTCTGCCGCTTTGTCGCTTGAGCTACATGCCGTAACAGCTAGTACTGGTAGCGCAATCAGAAGCCCTTTAAGAACTTTATTAAGTTGCATCTTTTTCTTCCTTATTTGTCCGAAACTTTGTTTTAACCGATTTGCCGAACTACATACAAATGGGTATTTCTACAAAAATGGTGACCAGGCGGGAGCTCTTACGCGCCCATTCGTTGCCGGTAATCTAGCTTTAAAGCGACCATCTATAGAGACCATAGAAAGTACATTCTTCTTCCTATACATGGAGCTGTAAATGACCATACCACCGTTTGGCGCAATACTTGGAGACTCGTCCAATTGTGTTTTTGTTAACACTTGTACGGCTCCTGTTTCCAAATCTTGCTTGGCCAAATTAAACCCGGAGTCGTTCCGATTAACCATAATCATGAACTTTCCATCAGGTGTGATTTGCCCACCCAAGTTCTGGCTGCCTTGCCAAGTTAGACGGTTGGTCGCACCGTCTAACAAATTTACTCGATATATCTGAGGTTTACCACCCCGATCCGAGGTAAATATTAGTGATTGCCCATCAGGATGCCAAAATGGTTCTGTATTATTTGCTCTACCTCTCGTTATTTGCTTCAACTTTCTAGTTTGCAAATCGAGAACGTTGACCTGAAGGCTTCCGGTTTTTGACAATACGATTGCCAGTTTTTTACCGTCTGGTGAGAATCTTGGCGCACCATTATGACGAGGGAATGACGTGAGCTTCTCACGTTTACCGGAATAGATATCCATTAAGAAAATTTCAGCACGTCCATTTTGAAAGCTAACATACGCAAGCTGACGAGCATCTGGAGACCAAGCTGGAGACATCAATGGCTGTTTTGAACGCAATACTAAGCGTTCATTATAACCATCATAGTCTGCAATTCTGAGCTGGTAAGGAAATTTCTCTTTATCATTAATAACAACATACGCAATACGCGTTAAGAATGCACCTTTTTCACCAGTTAGCTGCTCGTATACAAGATCAGAGATTCGGTGTGCATATTCACGTAATCTTGGACCTGGAACCGTAGCGCGCTTATTAAATAAAACATGGTCCTTTGATAGTACAAGCTCGCCTGTATCACTTAGGGCTTTGCTTTGCCCACTCGTCAATTGACCACGTACAACATCAACAAGCTGGTATTCAATGAGATAGTTACCGTCGGCTTTTTTGGTCACCGACCCAGTAAGCAAAGCATCAACACCAAGAGCTGTCCAAGACGAGAAGTCGACATCGACATCGGAATAAGGCGTTTGAGGCATTTTGTTAGGAGCAACTGGGCTAAATTTACCGCTGCGCTGAAGATCAGAGGATATAACCGCGCTGATATCGTGAGGTAACTTACCCTCACCTTCCCATTTGAATGGAATGATGGCAATCGGTCGAGCCGAATCAATGCCATCCGTGATCACCAACTCTAAAGCGGCGTTGGCTACATTCGCCATGCTGGTAAACAGCACCAGCAGTCCTAGTAAAAGGCGTTTAGTCACTTCTTAGTCCTTTTAATCCAATTCAACAGTTAGATTGATA
This sequence comes from Vibrio penaeicida, assembly GCF_030689305.1. Taxonomy (GTDB): domain Bacteria; phylum Pseudomonadota; class Gammaproteobacteria; order Enterobacterales; family Vibrionaceae; genus Vibrio; species Vibrio penaeicida_B. The sequence continues at coordinate 309,266 of NZ_JAUYVM010000001.1, forward strand.
TTCTTTAGCTCTTCTGCCACATCTTTGTCGCTTGGGACAGGGAAAGAGCCAACTTGCGCAATCGCACTTTTGGTTGCGGTACACACGCGAGAGTCACCGCCTAATACTTTAACGCCATTAACAATAGCATTGTTACCGGTATGTATTAGGCGCATATTGACTTTACACGACTTTCCCACAAATGAGTCATCCCTCAATAGTCGACTCTGAATAAGTTGCTTATAAATTGCGCCATATCTCTGTACTTCGCTGACAACATGCTGCTGTTTTGCAGCAGAATTTTGAGAAACTTCACTTTCAAGACCAGCAAAGATGTCGTTTAGAGCAGCTTCTTGCTCTTTTCGTTCCCTTTCAAGGCGCTCTAAACGTTCTTTTTCTTTTTTAGCTTTCTCAGCGGCTTCTTTCGCGGCTTTTTCTTTCGCTATGCGGTCTGCCTCTGCCTTCTTAGCTGCTTCACGCTCACGTTTGGCTTTTTCTTCTGCTTCTTTGGCCGCTTTTTCTCTCGCAACCCTTTCTTGTTCAGCTTTGGCTATAGCAGCTTCTTTTTTAACTCGCTCTGCCTCTGCTTTTTTCACCGCTTCTTCTTTGGCTTTACGTTCTGCCTCAGCTTTAGCGACACGCTCACGTTCTTTGTTTGCTCTTTGTTCTGCAGCCTTACGCTCTTGTTCTTTCTTCTGGCGCGCTTTTTCTGCTTCTCTCGCGGCCTTTTCTGCCTTGGCTTTTTCTTGCTTGAGCTTTCGAATTCGCTCTTCTTCAGCTTTTCGATTTTTCTCTAGCTGCTCGCTTTGCTTTCTTAATTTATCTAAGCGCTCTTCTTCAGCGCGTTGAGCGGCTTCTCTTTGCTGTCTTATTTCTCGAGCTTGCTGTTGAACCATTTTTGGATCAATCACAACCGCCTGAACCATATTGCCTGTTGTGTCCTTCTTTGGCTCGGAAAAGTCCGCGCCCCATAGAAGTCCCCCAATAAGCACTACGTGCAAAACGGCGGATACAATGATTGCTGAGGTATAGTTGTTCTTATTTTTCATCGATGAACCGATGCGTCCCTATCTTAAATCCGTCAGCAAACCCACTTTAGGGATGCCTGCTCGGCTTAACTCATCCAATACCAATACGACTTCAGCATATGGGGTGGCGGCGTCGCCTCCCACTGCAACTGGAGAATCTGGCGCAAGAGATATTTCAGCTTTCACTCGAACAATTATGTCTTCCAAACTAAGACCGCGAATAACGTCTTCATCGTTCACGCTGAGCCCTAATTGCCCATCTTTGTCTATTTCTACAATGATAAAGCTCGCTTCGCTGTCTCCTGCTAAGTCAGACGCAGGCTGCGCTGTTGTTGTTTTTGGCAACTCAACTTCGACGCCTTGCGTAACAAACGGCGACGTCACCATAAAGATAATTAGAAGTACCAGCATAACGTCGATATAAGGTACGACGTTAATCTCTGCCGTCAGCTTTCTTTTCTTACGCTGGTAACCTGCCATTACTGTTCCTTACCAGCGATAGCCTGACGGTGCAAAATACTGTGGAATTCTTCCGAGAATGTTGCGTAGGTGTGCTCTAGTTTCGACACCTGATTGCTGAAGCGGTTGTACGCCATAACAGCAGGAATCGCAGCAAAAAGCCCCATTGCTGTTGCGATCAGCGCTTCTGCTATACCAGGGGCTACCATAGCAAGCGTCGCTTGTTTGACTTCACCAAGCGCTATAAAGGCATGCATAATGCCCCAAACCGTACCAAATAACCCGATGTAAGGAGTAATTGAGCCTACGGTTGCTAAAAACGGCAAGCTTTGTTCCAACTCGTCCACTTCACGAGCAACGGCAACTCGCATCGTTCTACCCGTTCCTTCCATCACAAATTCAGGAGAAGTACCAGGGGAGCGGCGTAACTTTGCAAACTCGGTAAAGCCCAAATAGAAAATTTGTTGGGTTCCACCAATGTTATCTTTTCGAGCTTTCACTTCTTGATAAAGCTGAGAAAGGTCTACACCCGACCAAAATTTATCTTCAAATCGGTCTGCGTCTTTTAATGCTTCTTTTAAAATTTTGCTGCGCTTAATAATCATCGCCCAAGAAACCACTGACATACCGAGTAAAGTCAGCATCACGAGCTTTACGAGTAAACTTGCTTGTAAGAAAAGATCTAAAATTGAAATATCAGCTGTCACTGTCTATTAACTCCGCAGTCATTGAGCTTGGGATTGCCTGAGGCTTCATTGTTTTTGTGTTAACGAATGCTACCTTAACTGTTGCTCGACACAATGTCTTGCCGTCAGGATTAACTAACTCCTGACAAAATACCAAGGAAGCACGCCTTAATTCAGAAATTGATGTTCTTACTGTCAATTGGTCGTCCAATCTTGCGCCTTGTAGAAAATCCATTTCAACATGACGTATAACAAAACCGAAGTTTTCAGTAAGAAGTCTTTGTTGACAGACTCCGAGCGATCTCAGAAGTTCCGTTCTAGCACGTTCAAAGTAGTTAAGATAATTAGAATGGTATACCAAACCACCCGCATCAGTGTCTTCGTAATAAATTCGAATAGACCACTCAAAGATGCGCGTAAATTCCCCTTTCACCAAGACACCAATCACAAAAAATATAAAACGTAACTATACCTTATGTTGTGACTTCGTCAGGAAAAATAAAGGGATTTTTTGTGGTTAACACCAAAAAAACGAGAGCAGTTGTCTGATAACTGCTCTGAGAGGCGAATGTTTAAGCACGAGCTATACAACAAAGCGCACTAGAGTAAAGTAAGTGAGGGCTGCGATTGATAAATAGGGGCTAAAGTAAATCTGCCAAACCCAATGCCTTGGTTTAAACCCTATTCCATAGACCATGCTAGAGCATACGCTGTAGATAAACAGCGGCCCTAAAAATGCACTAAAGCCACCAATCTCTTCTGCATATTGGTTTGGCTCCCACATAAAGAGCCCCACATTGCCAAACGCCAACAATAAGGAAAGAGCCCGTAAAAGGGCTCTGTCCATAGGTTTGTGGAGCTCAGCGACTTTGTCTGCTAAGTTATTCTTCACTGTCCTTATCCATCATTTCTGTGTGCTCTAGCCAAAGAGCATTGATGATGCCAAACGCGCACGCCAGCAATACACCCAAGATCCATGCAAAATACCACATAGTAATGCTCCTTAGTAAAGTGAGTTTTTGTTTTCTTCAATGAACTTCGAATCAAGACGACCAAACATTTTGTAGTACGTCCATGATGTGTAGCCCAGAATAATAGGCACCATTACAAAAGCGACGCCAGTCATCAGATTCAGTGTCAACTCACTTGAAGTAGAATCCCACATCGTCAGACTGTGGTTTGGTACTTCATTAGACGGCATAACAAATGGGAACATAGCAAAACCTGCGGTAAGAATGACACCCGCATTGGTTAGGCTTGATGTTAAGAACGCAAGCCCCCCTTTTTCAAAGCGAGATGCAATGATCGCTAGCAATGGCATGACCACACCAATAACAGGTGCTACCCACATCAATGGGTACTTCTCAAAGTTAAGCATCCACGCCCCTTCTTTAACTTCCACCACTTTGTTCAATGGATTAGATTGAGCCGCAATGTCCAGCCCACTAACAACAACGTAGCCATCCATGTTTTGTACCCAGAAACCAGCACCAACAAATGTAACAATGACTAACGCACCTGAAATTTGAGCGACAAAGCGAGCTCTGTCATGCACTGAGTCGGTGGTTTTCATCTGAAGCCATGTTGCACCTTGCATCACAATCATCGATAAGCTAACCACACCGCAAAGCAAAGCAAATGGGTTCAAAAGACCGAAGAACGAACCGTGATACGTTGGCATTAAGAATTCACTCAACTTGAATGGAACACCCTGAAGCAAGTTACCAAATGCGACACCAAAGATTAGAGGAGGCACGAAGCCACTGATTGAAATGGCAATATCCCAAGACTTTCGCCATTTTGGATCTTCAATCTTTGAACGGTAATCCAAGCCGACTGGACGCAACCATAAGGCGGCCAGTGTCACAACCATTGCTAGGTAGAACCCAGAGAACGAGGTGGCGTATACCAAAGGCCAAGCGGCAAACAAGGCACCACCAGCGGTGATCAGCCAAACTTGGTTGCCATCCCAATGTGGTGCAATTGAGTTAATCATGACACGACGTTCTGTGTCGTTTTTGCCGATGACAGGAACCAGCGCACCCACGCCCATGTCGAATCCATCGGTAATTGCGAAGCCAATAAAGAGGACACCAATCAGTACCCACCAAATGAATCGCAAGATTTCGTAATCAAACATCTTAAATCTCCTTGCTTAAGCTTCTACTTGGCGACCGACTTTGTCTTCGATCGAGTCTGCATTCTGTTCAAAGTGGTAACGACCCGTTTTCAGGCTACTAGGACCTTTACGAGCAAACTTCACCATTAAGTAAACTTCAGCAATCAAGAAAACCGTATACAGAGCAAGAATCACAAACAATGACGTCCAGATTTCTGCTGCCGTCAGGGCCGATGCAGCGACATGTACAGGTAATATCTCACCTACTGCCCATGGCTGACGACCATACTCAGCAACAAACCATCCTGCTTCGATAGCAATCCATGGCAGTGGAATACTGAATAGCGCTGCTTTAAGAATCCAAGGTTTCTGTTCAATTCTTTGGCGACAAGTTTGAACAAACGCTGCACCAAATACGAATAACATGATAAAGCCACACGCAACCATGATTCGGAACGACCAGAACAATGGCCATACAGTAGGAATAGAATCATCGGCTGCTGCTTGAATTTGGCTTTCAGTCGCATCAGTCACGTTTTCAGTGTATCGCTTCAGAAGTAAGCCATAACCCAAATCGCCCTTCACTTCATCGAACGCCGCTAAATTGGATTCTGAACGCTCGCCTGCACGAAGCTTTTCAAGAAGTTCATACGCATACATACCGCTGCGAATACGATCAACGTGGTCATCACGCAATTCACGTAAACCTGTCACTTGTTCATCAAAAGAACGCGTTGCGATAATACCCATTACGTAAGGGATCTTAATGGCGTAATCTGTTTCCATGGTTTCCTGATTTGGCAAACCAAATACAGTAAAGGCCGCAGGCGCAGGCTCTGTGTGCCACTCGGCTTCAACAGCAGCCAGTTTTACTTTCTGAACTTCGCCCAACTCGTAGCCAGACTCATCTCCAAGAACAATCGTAGATAAGATTGCAGCCATACCGAACGAAGCGGCAATGGCAAACGAGCGGCGAGCGAAAGCGACGTCACGCCCTTTCAATAGATAGTAAGCACTGATACCAAGTACAAACATCGCGCCACAGGTATAGCCTGAAGCCACAGTATGTACGAACTTAACTTGAGCAACTGGATTTAAGACAACTTCAGAAAAGCTCACCATTTCCATACGCATGGTTTCGAAATTGAACTCAGCACCAACTGGGTTTTGCATCCAGCCATTGGCGACGAGAATCCAAAGAGCAGAGAAATTCGAACCTAATGCTACTAGCCAAGTCACGACTAAATGCTGTCGCTTAGATAGCCTGTCCCAACCAAAGAAGAAAAGACCGACAAAAGTGGACTCTAAAAAGAAAGCGACGAGAGCTTCAATGGCTAGTGGTGCACCAAATATGTCACCAACATAGTGGGAGTAATAGGACCAGTTAGTACCAAACTGGAATTCCATTGTGAGACCGGTTGCGACACCGAGAGCAAAGTTAATACCAAAAAGCTTACCCCAGAACTTTGTCATGTCCTTGTAGATTTGCTTGTCGGTCATTACATAGAGCGATTCCATTATGGCAAGCAGGAAAGCCATACCTAAAGTCAATGGAACGAATAGGAAGTGATACATCGCGGTGAGTGCAAATTGCAACCGCGACAGATCAACTACATCAATCATGGTAACTCCTTTCGTGTCGGCTGAGTGACACCGATACACATTGCAGCGTATATTGGGTTACTCGGTTGAAACAATAAATAACAAGCAACGTAAAATGTTGCGAAATAGCTGCTTATTGTTGCAATCCTGTACCCAAATGGTTAGTTTATTGTTAAGTATCAGCTAATATAGCTTGGGCTAATATTAGCGATAAAATCAGTATGTTTCAAAAGATTTATGGCACAGATCTGCTTTGATTTAGGTCAAAAACCAAAGGTTAATGGCGATTAAAAAACAACCAAATTGATCTATATCAATCAAGGTAGGATTTCTTGAGTAAGTTATGTTGATATAGATCACATTAACCATATTCGGAGGGAAATTACGTGCTAGATTCTTATTCCAAAATGTTCTGAAAGAAACTGCAAAAAATTTGTGGCACGTCGAAAAAGTTGGTTCTTTGGAAGGGGAAGTTGTCGCAAGTGCCAACTTTCTAATGATGGCACTGTACGTAATTTAATGTTGTTATTTTGTTGGATTATCGAACCCAAAGTGTAAATATGCTCGACTTGTTGCGATTCTGCCTCTAGGCGTTCTTTGCAAATAGCCTTGTTGTATTAAATACGGCTCGATTACGTCTTCTATCGTGTCTTTTTCTTCACCAATGGCCGCTGCTAAGTTATCTAAACCTACTGGTCCACCCGTAAATTTTTCCATAATGGCAAGCAGTAGCTTACGATCCATGTAGTCAAAGCCTTGGCTGTCCACATCGAGCATGTTCAATGCTTTATCAGCAATGTCACTGCATATATGTCCATCGCCTTTTACTTCAGCATAGTCGCGCACACGCCTTAGTAGGCGGTTTGCAATACGCGGCGTACCACGAGCGCGTCTAGCCACTTCCAAAGCCCCTTCTGGCTCCATAGAAAGGTTTAAGCAATTTGCACTGCGCTGCACAATGTTTTTCAAATCTTTTACGTTGTAGTACTCCAGCCGTTGAACAATACCAAAGCGATCACGTAGAGGCGAAGTGAGTGAGCCCGCTCGCGTAGTTGCACCTATCAAGGTGAAAGGGGGTAAATCAATTTTTATGGAGCGAGCCGCCGGTCCCTCTCCAATCATGATATCGAGCTGGTAGTCTTCCATGGCTGGGTACAGTACCTCTTCAACGACTGGGCTCAACCGATGAATTTCATCGATGAAGAGCACGTCATTTTCTTCGAGATTTGTCAGAAGTGCAGCGAGATCGCCCGCCTTTTCTAATACTGGACCAGATGTGGTGCGAATATTCACCTCCATTTCGTTGGCGACAATATTCGCAAGTGTGGTTTTACCTAACCCTGGAGGACCAAATATCAATAGATGATCAAGGGCTTCACTTCTCAGTTGCGCCGCTTTAATAAAGATTTCCATTTGGTTACGAACATGGTCCTGACCTTGGTAATCTTCAAGTTTTTTAGGGCGTATCGCCCTGTCAATCACATCTTCTTCTTTGAAGGTTGGGTTTTCCGGCGCAATTAGGCGGTCTGCTTCGATCATAAATATCTACTATTTTGAAAGTTATACCATCGATTTTAAAGCTTCACGAATAAGCTCTTCACTGCTCATTCCTGACTTGGCAATCTGCGAAACGACTTTAGAAGCCATTTGTGGTTTATATCCTAAGGCAAGCAACGCACTGATCGCTTCTTCTTCTGCGTTTTGTTCGTTATTTTGTGGTGCAGAATCTATAGGTGCAGCATCGGTAGCAGGTGTAAATAGGTCACCAGCTCCCCACCCTTTAAGCCTATCCTTCATTTCAACAACAAGGCGCTCTGCGGTTTTTTTACCGACTCCTGGTAGCTTAACCAAAGTGGAAATATCTTCACGCTCCACACATGAAACAAATTGGCTTGCTGTCATGCCCGACAAGATCCCTAAACCCAGTTTAGGTCCAACACCGTTGGCTTTGATTACTTCACGGAATAAAGCACGCTCTTTCACTGTATTAAACCCGTAAAGCAGTTGAGCGTCTTCTCGTACCACAAAATGAGTGTAGATGATGGCTTCTTCACCCACTTTAGGAAGCTCATAAAAACAGCTCATTGGCATTTGTATTTCATACCCTACGCCAGAAACTTCAATCAATAGTTCTGGTGGCTGCTTCTCTATCAAAATACCGCGAAGGCGTCCGATCACAATCTTGTCCTATGGAATAAAATTCAGTGAAAATGATAATAATGGATTACTGGATGGATAGCCAGTTCAATCAATTTTGGGAGGATTACCGATATCGCCCTTTTTTGGCACTTGTGGCTTTACCCGCAAGCGCTACAAGCGTTTTATTCGTATTGGCATGGCATATCGCCACACCTAACGCATCAGCGGCGTCCGCTTGAGGTTTTGCAGGTAGTTTAAGCATACTCGTGACCATGTGCTGAACTTGAGATTTGTCTGCACCACCTGTTCCCACAACAGCTTGCTTAATAAGACGGGCTGCATATTCATAAACGGGTAAGTCGGCATTCACTGCTGCCACAATTGCACTTCCACGTGCTTGCCCAAGCTTCAGCGCTGAATCGGCGTTTTTCGCCATAAATACTTGCTCAATAGCAAATACGTCAGGTTGAAACTGAGTAATAATTTCGGTCACGCCTGCGTAGATCTGTTTTAATCGACTCGGCAAATCGTCATGCGAAGTGCGAATACAGCCGCTCCCCAAATAGTGAAGGTGCCTACCCTGCTGACGGATCACTCCGTAGCCAGTAATGCGAGATCCTGGATCAATACCAAGAATTATCGACATAAAAGTTTCCCATATAAAAAGGACTGCCACGATGTACGTTTTCAAATACGGGCGGCTTTTCTTTTACCAATACGTTTATATCCGCATTGTGCACGCCCACATACCTTTCCTTTACGCACATCACGCCTTTGCGAAGTTTAGAGCGTGGCTGCAACCTCATCTGAAATATCACCGTTATGATAGACCTCTTGGACATCATCCAAATCTTCAAGCGCATCAATCAAACGTAAAAGTTTCGGGGCGGTATCAGCATCGAGATCAGCTTTGGTTGACGGTATTAGCGACACTTCAGCATTTGCAGCCTCGAAGCCTGCTGAATCCAAGGCATCTTTTACATCACCAAAATCTGCAGGATCTGTGTACACATCAATTGCGCCATCAGCCCCTGTTTCAATGTCGTCGGCACCACCTTCTAACGCGGCTTCCATTACTTCGTCTTCATCCAGACCTGGCGCGTACGAGATAACACCCTTCTTATCAAAAAGATAGTTCACGCTTCCGTCAGTGCCTAAGTTACCACCCGCTTTAGAAAAAGCATGTCGCACGCCCGAAACAGTTCGATTTCGGTTATCTGTCATGCATTCGACCATAACGGCCGTTCCACCAGGTCCATAACCTTCGTAGATGACGGTTTCCATATTATCGTCACCTTCACCACCAGCACCTCGGCTAACGGCACGGTTAACTGTGTCTCGCGTCATGTTGTTAGATAGAGCTTTATCAATAGCCGCACGAAGCCTAGGATTGTTTTCAGGCTCACCACCGCCTTCTTTTGCTGATACAACGATTTCTCGGATCAACTTAGTAAAGATTTTTCCTCGTTTGGCATCTTGCGCCGCTTTACGGTGACGAATGTTCGCCCATTTACTGTGACCAGCCATAATTCACCTTTTATGTTAGTGGAATACTCAGACGCTGCATTTATGTGCCACATAAGATTCATCTAAGTGTTCTGGATATATCTTCATTAAAACAAAAACTCCCGCAATTGCGGGAGTTTTCATTCATTTATTTGCGCTTACTCGGCGTCTTTTTCTTTTGCTACCGTTACCGCAATCGCTAGCTCATCCAAAGCTGCTGGGTTAGCTAAGCTTGGTGCATCCGTTAGTAGACACGCTGCTGCCGTCGTTTTAGGGAATGCAATCACGTCACGGATATTTTCCGTTCCACACAACAACATAACCAAACGGTCTAGACCAAATGCTAAGCCAGCATGCGGAGGCGTACCGAATTTAAGTGCATCCAGCAAGAATCCAAACTTCAAGCGTTGCTCGTCTGCATCGATGCCCAAAATATCAAATACGGTCGCTTGCATTTCTGCATTATGAATACGAACAGAGCCACCGCCCACTTCGTAGCCATTAATGACCATATCGTATGCATTTGAGTTTGCTGCGGCAGGGTTCGCTTTCAATTCTTGTGCTGTCACACCCAGGGGAGAAGTGAACGGGTGGTGCATGGCATGTAGGTTACCTTCGCCATCTTCTTCAAACATTGGGAAGTCGACAACCCACAGTGGTGCCCAAGCAGATTCATTGGTTAATTCTAAATCTTTACCCAACTTCAAACGAAGTGCGCCCATCGCTTCCGCAACCGTGTTCGCTTTGTCTGCACCAAACAGGATGATGTCGCCCGTTTCTGCGCCAGTACGCTCTAGAATGCCACTGATGACTTCTTCACTTAGGAACTTAGCCACTGGAGACTGAATGCCTTCCATACCAGCTGCGCGATCGTTCACTTTCATCCACGCCAAACCTTTCGCGCCGTAGATACCAACGAACTCACCGTACCCGTCGATTTGCTTACGAGTTAGCTTAGCACCACCAGGAACACGTATTACAGCAACACGACCTTTTTCATCGTTCGCAGGACCAGAGAAAACTTTGAATTCAACGTCTTTCACTAGATCGGCTACGTCAACCAATTCAAGCGGGTTACGCAAATCAGGTTTATCAGAACCAAAACGACGAATCGCTTCACTAAACGGCATAATTGGGAATTCACCCAAATCTACGTTCAGTAGCTCTTGCCACATATCGCGAACCATTTTTTCAGTCGTTGCACGAACTTCATCCGCACTCATGAACGAAGTTTCGATATCTATTTGGGTAAATTCAGGCTGACGATCCGCTCGCAAGTCTTCATCACGGAAACACTTAACGATTTGGTAGTAGCGATCAAAACCCGACATCATCAGAAGCTGCTTAAACAGCTGAGGTGACTGAGGTAAAGCGTAGAAGCTGCCTTTGTGTACACGGCTAGGAACAAGGTAGTCACGAGCACCTTCAGGTGTTGCTTTTGTCAGCACTGGCGTTTCAATGTCTAGGAAACCATTGTCATCTAGGAAGCGGCGAACAAAGCTAGAAGCTTTTGCACGCAATTTGATGCGATCGCTCATTTCAGGGCGACGTAGGTCCAAGTAACGGAACTTCAAACGCTGCTCTTCAGAGTTATTCTGGTTGAAGTCCAATGGAAGCACATCGCTTCGGTTGATGATTTCCAAGCCTTTCGCCAGAATCTCAACTTCGCCTGTCGCCATGTCTTTGTTAATTTGGCTGTCTGGACGAGCGCGAACTTCACCCGTCAATTTGATGCAAAATTCATTACGCAACTGGTTAGCTACTTCGTAAGCATCTGCCATATCCGGGTCTACGACTACCTGAACTACACCTTCACGATCTCGCATATCAATGAAGATAAGACCGCCTAAATCACGGCGACGGTTTACCCAGCCGCACAGTTCTACAGTTTGCCCTGCAAGGTACTTGTTCAGGTGACCACAATAATGGGTACGCATAATGAATTTCCCAATCTCTAATTAGTTATCAATTTCTAAGCTGCCGATGCTTGATATTATCGACAGTGCAAAGTGCCATTTATACGCGTAATGTTCACATAAATCGACCATTACACACACAATTCATTGTGTTTTATCTTGCCTTGCTACTTTTTTAGGCAGATCTCGCCTAAAAACGACAAAACAGTAAAAAATTTGGGGCCGATTATAGCGCGAAAATTTCGCTAAACCCAATCCAAATAGCTTAGATTCAAGAACACGAAATCGACCTTCAGTACAGCTCTAACTATGAATAACTAGAATCAGCCCTAAATTTTCTAATTATTGAATAAGCTAAGAAGACCGATTAAAAATAAGTAGTTATAGAAAATTACATTTCAAACAGTTACAAGTTTAATAGACGTAGCTTCTAATTCTTAATTTACATGAAGAAATTGAATTTGATTTTTTGTAGATTTTTGATTCTTACTATAAGTGGATGATAAAAATGCAAATTTCAAATTCTGTTGGTTTAAAAGGAACCAATAGGAAAGCCGATGTAGAAAACGTCCAGGAAGCATTGAATCGTGCATCTCTAGGACCACTAAGCTTACTCAGTATTGATGGGAAATGCGGACCCAATACTCGACACCGAATTTATTGGTTTCAAAAGGAAATACTGAAATATCGTAAACCAGATTCATTGATAGACACAAAAGGAAAAACATGGAAAGCACTTTCTCTATTCCTAGCTAAACCTAAAGAGCAAGCTAAAGGGTTTGCTTCTTTGTTTAATACAAAACATTATGAAAAGGTAGAACCCAAGGTATCACTCAGCCCACTTAGACGGACTATAGCTTGGGGAGCGAAAGTCTCACCTGATTTTAAGAATAAGGTTGTGCTAGTTTGTAAAGAGCTAGGAATAAATCCCGACTTTTTAATGGCTTGTATGGCATTTGAAACTGGGGAAACATTCAGCCCAAAAATTAAAAACGCTGCTGGCAGCGGGGCTACCGGACTAATCCAATTTATGCCGTCAACAGCTAAGGGGCTGGGAACCACTACGGAAAAACTAGCCAGAATGACGCCAGTAAAACAACTAGACTATGTTAAAAAATATTTTTGGCCATACAGGAATCGCATAAAGAAATTGGAAGATGTTTACATGGCGATCTTGTATCCAGCCGCTATTGGTAAACCCACATCACATGCTTTATTTAAGAAAGGTACCATAGCCTACAAGCAAAACTCAGGATTTGACAAAAATAAAGACGGAAATATAACTCTGAGTGAGATTTCTATCAAAGTCTCTCAGAAGTATCACAAAGGGCTAAAATCGGGCTACATAGGCTAAACAAACAATGAATTGGATTCTAGGTATATTACTTTCAGCGAGTTTCGCTTCATCTGCTTCAGTTTCTTATGAGTGGGATGGAACTTATGGTTGCGAGCTTGATATGGGAAAAAGTAATTCTGGACTGAACACATGGTCAGAATATGAACTTAAAATTGAAAACAACAGTTGTTCTCTTACAATTTTAGGCTTTCAAACGAATGAAAGCATCACATGTCAGAGTCTACTAGTCGATAACACACTGAATATTCTATTCACTTCATATACTGATGGAAGTATCAAAAATCTCTATGGTGTTCAGGTATATAAGGTAAATGAAAGTCTAGTACAGTTGACCAAAGAAAATAATGAAATCCTTACTGAATGGAAGTCTCTATGGCCAGGAGAGCCTGTAAATCGTCGCCATAAGTGCTTCGATAAATCTTAAAAGAGTAGCTACCAATTCTCGGTAGCTGTTACTGTAACTATGTTTATTCTACCCAAATGATATAGTTATCACACAAACTGAGGGGAAAACTTTATCATCTTACTGATTGGGTATGCAGCATTTGTTCTAAGGAACATTTATGCTCAGAGTATATTTAGGGTTAAACGATCTTAAACATAGGACATCACTGGATATGGGCACCTTGCCAATAAGATTAGGATTAACCATGTGGTCTCACAATGCATGGCAGGCGGGGTTTTATGGCAGTGGGACTCAGAACTCGGAAAGGCTGGAGAAATACGCTCGGGTGTTTCATACCGTAGAAGGCAACACAACGTTTTACGCTACGCCTTCTGATTCCACAGTTCAAAATTGGAAAGCCGCTACCCATGATGACTTTCGATTTACTTTTAAGCTCCCTAAAAGCATCACTCATGTACATAAGCTTCATGGGTGCGAAGCACTGCTAAAAGAATTCATGAGCGTGATGGAACCGATACATCACCGTGTCGGTATGTGGACGATTCAGCTTCCTGCACACTTCAACCCACGCGATTTACCAGCCCTTAAATCCTTTTGCCGTCTATTTCCCAAGGGCTTCCCTCTTGGCGTTGAAGTCAGGCATTTAGAGTTTTTCAATAAAGGGAAAGAAGAGCAGGAGTTGAATCGCTGGCTTTATGAGGAAGGGATAGACCGAATTATCATGGATAGCCGACCCGTGCATTCCGCGGCGCCAGTCTCTGATGCCGTTATTGATGCCCACAAGAAGAAACCAAAGGTGCCGGCTCATGCGGTCTCTACTGCCTCACATCCAATGATTCGCTTTATCGGTCATCCTGAATTAGAGGCTAACCTTCCTTTCTTTCAACCTTGGCTAGCTAAGATCCCAAGTTGGATTGCTGAAGGAAAACAACCTTATTTGATGATCCATACGCCAGACAATATTGACGCACCAGAATTTGCTCGCGCGCTATACGGAATATTACAAAAACAAACAGAGTTACCTGAACTCGCGGCTTCCCCTGCTTTCGCTGATAACAAACAAATCAGTATGTTTTGATGTTTTTAAAACCCTTGGTGACAGAAAGGCAAATATTTCTTAGAATACGCCCCTTTTTTAAGATCTGAGTTCAGGTCGCGTTTTTGTCTACGATTACGAGTTTGCTATGAGCCATAAAGACACCATCTTTTCCACCCCTATTGAAAAGATTGGAGATTTTACTTTCGATGCGAATGTTGCTGAAGTTTTCCCTGATATGATCCAACGATCCGTTCCAGGTTACAGCAACATCATCTCTGCTATTGGCATGCTCGCTGAACGTTTTGTCACACCTAATTCCAATATTTATGATTTAGGCTGTTCTTTAGGCGCTGCAACGCTCTCTATGCGACGCCACATAAAACAAGACGGTTGCAAAATTATTGCTGTCGATAACTCGCAAGCCATGGTGGAGCGGTGCAAATTGCATGTGAACGCCTACCGCTCTGAAACGCCAGTTGAGGTCATTGAAGCAGACATACGTAACATTGAAATCAACAACGCCTCTGTTGTCGTATTGAATTTTACACTTCAGTTTTTATCCCCCGAAGATCGCTTAATTTTGCTTGAAAAGATACACGCAGGGTTAAAACCCGGCGGCATCCTAATTTTGTCTGAAAAGTATGTCTTTGAAAGCGAATCAGCAAATGAACTCTTGATTGATCTGCACCACGACTTTAAGCGCGCTAATGGCTACAGCGAACTAGAAATAAGCCAAAAACGCAGTGCCATTGAAAATGTCATGCGCCCAGATTCCATACAAGCACATAAAGAGCGATTCGAAAGAATTGGATTTTCGAGTTATGAAGTGTGGTTCCAATGCTTCAACTTCGGCTCTATGTTCGCAGTTAAATAGCGAACGCTCTTTACCCTTTTATATTGAAAATTTTAACGACGATACCATGTTCAA
Source organism: Vibrio penaeicida (assembly GCF_030689305.1). Taxonomy (GTDB): domain Bacteria; phylum Pseudomonadota; class Gammaproteobacteria; order Enterobacterales; family Vibrionaceae; genus Vibrio; species Vibrio penaeicida_B. Next base: position 324,430 of record NZ_JAUYVM010000001.1, read on the forward strand.
TTTTGCTAATTTTTACCAACTTATTGCTCAAGACACTCGCCTTCAACCATGGTTGAACATCCTGCCTCAGCAGCTTACAGACTGGCAAAATGCAGAGCATGGCGATTTCGAGCGCTGGCTTAAAGCGCTGAATAAGATTCAGGAAGGCAAACCGGACAATATCGACTTAAGAGATTCGGTAACATTATCTAATAATGCTCCCTTAGCTTCCGGCGAGTTAAAAAAACTAGAAAATCTGCTAAAGACTTTTCACCCGTGGCGTAAAGGACCATACAACCTCCATGACATCCACATCGATACAGAGTGGCGAAGTGATTGGAAATGGGATCGCGTACTTCCACATATCTCCCCTTTAAAAGATCGCTCGGTTTTAGATGTTGGCTGCGGTAATGGCTACCACATGTGGCGTATGTTGGGCGAAGGAGCAAGGCTGTGTGTGGGCATTGACCCCTCGCATCTATTTTTAGTTCAGTTTGAAGCCGTAAGAAAACTGATGGGTGGTGACCAACGTGCCCACTTGTTACCTCTTGGCATTGAGCAACTGCCTGAGTTGCAAGCATTTGACACAGTATTCAGCATGGGGGTTTTATACCACCGCCGCTCTCCCCTAGATCACATCATCCAACTGAAAAACCAATTGGTCTCTGGTGGCGAGCTTATTTTGGAAACCTTGGTTATTGAAGGTGATGAAAACGCGGTATTAGTACCCGTCGATCGGTATGCTCAAATGCGGAATGTGTACTTTTTCCCATCAGCTAAAGCACTGAAAGTTTGGTTGGAAAAATGCGGATTTGAAGATGTTCGTATCGTTGATGAAAATGTCACATCAACGGGTGAACAACGCACAACAGGCTGGATGACACACAACTCGCTACCTGACTATCTCGACCCCGCTGATCCAAGCAAAACCATAGAAGGCTACCCTGCGCCAAGGCGCGCCATTCTGGTTGCAAAGAACCCTTAACTTTCAAAATTTTGTGGTTTGGGGTAAAGATCTCAAAAAAGCTCAGTAAGCTCTGACAACAGATTAACATTAGGATGCTTCACGCATCCTTTTTTATAATATACACTTTGTCTCACTTCCCGCTTTTAACCCGCAAAAATAGGTCAATAATGCTTAAGAAGGTTGCCGCCTTAGCTGTTATTACAGCGCTTTCCGGATGTTCGCTGATCGATGGCGATAAATACAGTCAGTCTACACAAGCTGCCATCCAACAATCTGAAACAAACCTGACCAATCAGCTTCACTCTTATTCTGCCCAAATTGACAAACAAAATGATCAAATTAATTACTTGAGTATAGAGCTGTCCAATTTAAACAACGAAGTAGCCAAACTCAGACAAGATCAAGCTGCTCAGTTCAAAAAGCTAAAAGCTAAAAAAACGACTAGCGAACCGCCAAAGCAGGCACAACCCGTAATCGAACCCTCTCAAACCATTGTTCTCGGTGGCATTGAGAAAGTTAAAGTTGACACGATCAAACAGCAGTTTGATGCACGTGTTGATACTGGAGCCGCTACATCTTCCATCAATGCCGTCGACATTCAAGAATTCGAACGTAATGGTAAAACATGGATTAAGTTCCATATCAGCGATGATAAAACGGCAAAAGAAGATCAGCTTTGGATTGAGTCCCCTGTCATCCGCTATGCCAAAATTCGACAATCCACCAGCGAAGAAACAGAACGTAGACCCGTGGTAGAACTTTGGGTACAAGTTGGGAAAATACATGAAAAAGCACAATTCACATTGGCTGACCGTTCTCAAATGAGCCATCCAATACTGTTAGGTCGTGAATTTATTCAAGACATCGCGCTTGTTGATGTCAGCAAATCTTATCTGCAATCTGAAACCAAATAATCGTTAAGGAACGAGTACCATGACGTCTAAAGTGCCTTTTTACCTTGCGGTCGCCTTTCTAATAATTGCAGGGATTGCACTCAGTATTCTTCGCCATACTGATTATGGCGTACCTTGGACGCCAGGCGAAACAAGGCAAGTATGGGATGTAGAAGCCCGTGTCGAATTCACCGCAAACGGTGAATCTGTAAAAGCTTCTCTTGCCGCACCAGGAACGCAAAGCGGTTTTACATTGATCAACGAAAGCACGTCGTCTCCCGGCTATGGTGTCGCTTATGTGAATACTGACACGGGCCGTAGGGCGGAATGGAGCATTCGAAACGCAGCAGGACCGCAAGTTATATACTACAAAGCGCAATTTTTGGTTGATGAGCAAGCAAAAGTAGCGGTGGTTCCTCCAGCAGATAAAGCCATTGAAAAACCCATTTTTGATGGTCCACAAGATGCAGCCGCCCAGTCTCTACTTCAGCAAGCAACAAATCGCAGCGCCGATAACGCAACATTAACTCGTGAGTTGATCAAACAGCTTAATGACAGTGATAACCAAAACGCAGCTTTGTTGTTAAATGCAAAAGACGCAGTGAGTACTACTTCAAAATTACTTAGCTACGCTGATATTCCCAATAAAGTTGTCGGTGTCATCCAACTTGAAGATGGACGCCGCCGCCAGAACATCATTCCGATGATTGAGGTTTGGGATGGCGAAAGCTGGGAACTTTTCGATACCAATACCGGTGTTCAAGGAAAGCAAAGCCACTGGCTTGTGTGGGACGATTCCAATATCTCGCTCCTTGACTTGATTGGCGGTAAGAACAGCCAAGTACTGTTTTCGATGATTGCTCAAGAGGTCACACCGCAGCAAGCAACCATTAAAAAAGTAGAAGCTGACAGCTTGCTGAATTTCTCCATTCACAGTTTGCCTATTGCTGAGCAATCGATGTTTAAAACCATCATGCTCATTCCAATTGGGGCGTTGATTGTTGTATTTCTGCGGGTCATTGTGGGTTTGAAAACGTCTGGAACATTTATGCCTGTGCTCATCGCAGTCGCGTTTGTACAGACTCAGCTCTTAACGGGTATCGTCGGTTTCTTATTGATTGTTGGTACAGGTTTGGTAATACGTGGGTATCTATCGAAACTCAACCTTCTATTGGTCGCACGAATCTCCGCCGTCATTATCACGGTTATCTTAATCATTTCTATCTTTACCATTGTCTCTTTCAATATCGGCTTAAATGAAGGGCTGACCATTACCTTCTTCCCGATGATTATTCTTTCTTGGACAATCGAAAGAATGTCGATTCTTTGGGAAGAAGAAGGCGGTAAGGAGGTATTTATCCAAGGTGGTGGTTCTCTCCTCACTGCGGTATTGGTTTACCTAGCGATGACCAACCCATTTGTTCAGCACCTGACGTTCAACTTTATTGGGCTTCAGCTCATTGTTCTTGCTCTGATTTTGTTACTCGGTACCTACACAGGTTACCGCTTAACCGAACTTAGACGCTTTAAGCCACTAGCAGAGGACTAAAGCCATGTGGAGTAAGTTCACCTCACCCTTCAAGCTGAAAAGCAAAGGGATTATGGGCATGAATCAACGAAATCATAGCTACATTGGGCGATATAACGATCGCTCAAAGTACCCATTAGTTGACGATAAACTAAAGACGAAAATCATCGCTGAACGTGCTGGAGCAACGGTACCCAAGTTGATTGGTGTTATTAGCCATCAAGCGGAAGTAAAGACGATTCACAATATGGTGGAAGACTGGCCTGGGTTTGTGATTAAGCCAGCTCAAGGCAGTGGAGGTAAAGGTATATTGGTTGTCACTTCCCACAAAGATGGGGAGTACATTAAGCCATCGGGTTCAGCCATCAATAAAGAAGACGTAGAACGCCACGTGAGTAACGCACTCGCGGGTTTGTTTTCTCTTGGCGGCAAGAATGATGTCGCGGTCGTGGAAAACCTAATTAAATTTGACGATTGCTTTGAAGGTTTCAGTTACGAAGGCGTGCCCGATGTTCGTATTATAGTGTTCAAAGGCTATCCTGTGATGGCAATGATGCGATTATCAACATCCGATTCAGACGGAAAAGCAAACTTGCACCAAGGTGCAGTAGGCGTGGGCATCGATATTGCCACAGGCAAAGCAATTCGAGCGGTGCAGTTTGATCAGCCCATTAAAGCTCACCCAGATACTGGAAAAGATCTCTCTATGCTGCAAGTCCCTCATTGGGAGCGCTTACTGGTGTTGGCATCCAGTGCGTGGGAAATGACAGGGCTGGGTTATATGGGCACCGATATGGTGCTGGACAGAGAAGAAGGCCCTATGGTTTTGGAGCTAAACGCTAGACCGGGCTTGGCAATACAGATTGCCAACGGTTGTGGCTTGCTACCAAGGCTTAGACATATAGAAAGCCTTGGTGAACCAGCCGAATACCCTAAGCCAGCGGAAAGGGTCGCCTATGCCGCTAAGACATTCGGTTCGCAAAGCTAAAGGTTAGCCTTTTACATAGGTAATCTTGTAGATGGTTAACCTTATAAATGATTAACCTTATAAATAGTTAACCTGTATTGGAACAGCTAACTGGCAGTATCCCATAACGTAAAAGAGCACCTTTCTGGTGCTCTTTTTGCCTGTGTCTGTTGCGCTCTTATTTGCCTAATGCTTCTTTATAGTGCTTTCGACAAACAGAAACATATCGATCGTTTCCACCAATATCCACTTGATCGCCTTCAGCGATGGCGTTGCCTTGCTCGTCCGTTCGAATCACCATGTTGGCTTTTCTTCCACAATGACAAATAGTTTTCAGTTCTACCAGTTTATCTGCCCATGAAAGCAAATAGCGGCTTCCTTCGAAAAGCTCACCAAGAAAATCGGTTCGCAAGCCATAACATAAAACCGGGATGCCTAACTTATCGACGACTTCTGTCAGCTGATACACTTGATCACGGGAAAGAAACTGACACTCATCAATCAAAATACAATGGCGTTTCTCTTCTGCATTGTGATTTGATATTTCTGCGTAGAGATCGGTTTTCTCATTAAACAATTGAGCTTCCGATTGCAGACCAATTCTGGAACTGACTTTACCCATGCCGTAACGATCATCAAGTGCCGCAGTGTAAATCAAAGGATTCATACCACGCTCTTGATAATTAAATGAAGATTGAAGAAGAGTTGTCGATTTACCCGCGTTCATCGCCGAGTAATAGAAATACATTTGAGCCACAGAATGCTTCCAAGAATCTAAATCAGAAAAAAGGGCTGAAATCTCAGCCCTTTATAAAGTCGTTATTACTTACGACGCCAGATTGTCCCTTCAGGACCATCTTCAAGTACGATACCCATTTCGGTTAGCTTGTCGCGCGCCATATCCGCGTTTGCCCAATCTTTCGCAGCACGAGAGTCGTTACGCAGTTTGATCAGTGCTTCAATTTCAGTAACTTCGTCATCATTACCCGCCGCTGCACCACCTTGCAAGAATGCCTCTGGTTCTTGGTGAAGAATACCAATCACATCCGCTAATTCGCGCAGTAATGCACCCAATGCAGACGCTTTTTCTAGATCTTCACCTTTAAGGCGGTTTACTTCACGTGCCATATCAAACAGCACTGAATAAGCTTCAGGTGTATTGAAATCGTCGTTCATAGACTCTGTAAAGCGAGTTACATACTCTTCACCACCTGCTGGAGACGCGGTTAAATCCAAGCCACGAAGAGAGGTGTATAAACGCTCTAGCGAAGCACGAGCTTGATTTAGGTTTTCTTCGCTGTAGTTGAGTTGGCTGCGATAATGACCAGACATCAAGAAGTAGCGAACCGTTTCCGCATCGTAATGCGTCAAAACATCGCGAATCGTGAAGAAGTTGCCTAGTGACTTAGACATTTTCTCGCGGTCTACCATCACCATACCACTGTGCATCCAAGTATTGACGTACTGAGTATCGTGAGCACAGCATGACTGCGCAATTTCATTTTCATGGTGTGGGAATTGCAAATCTGAGCCACCACCATGAATATCAAAATGGTCGCCTAGAATAGAAGAGTTCATTGCAGAACATTCGATGTGCCAGCCCGGACGACCCGGCCCCCAAGGTGATTCCCAAGTTGGTTCACCTGGTTTGGACATTTTCCACAGTACAAAATCGAGTGGGCTGCGTTTTGCTAACTCAACGTCAACTCGAGCACCTGCTTGAAGTTGGTCCAAATCCTGACGAGAAAGCTTCCCGTATTCATCGTATTTCTTCACTTCAAACATCACATCACCGTTGTCGGCAACGTAAGCAAAACCGCGTTCAATTAAGGTTTCAACTAAAGCAATGATTTCTTGAATAAACTGTGTCGCCCTTGGCTCTACATCTGGGCGTTTCATATTCAATGCATCGAAATCGGCGTGCATATCACCGATTAAGCGCTCAGTTAACGCATCACATGTCTCGCCATTCTCTGCTGCTCGCTTGATAATTTTATCATCAATGTCGGTGATGTTTCGAACAAACGTCAAATCATAGCCAAGGTAGCGAAGATAACGTGAAACAACATCAAAAGAAACGAACGTACGACCATGCCCGATATGACAAAGATCATAGATAGTTACTCCACAAACGTACATGCCAACTTTGCCAGCATGAATGGGTTTGAATTCCTCTTTTTGTCGTGTGAGTGAGTTGAATATCTTTAACATGATCTCTATTTATCAATTGGTGGGTTTTAGGACGCATGAGTATAACAAGACAGCTGAAGTTAAGTAATAGCTCAGTTTCAGAAATCGTCTCTGAAAATGTTATTTCGTTCCAATCGAACAACTTTTACTCATGGTGCACTCCTAAGGGTATCGCTTGTGTAAATTTGAAGTTACGCTAGAATTCTGTATCCATTCCCATTAATTTTTAAAGGAAGTAATCATGATCACCCTTCACACAAACTTTGGTGACATCAAGATCCAACTAAATGATGAAAAAGCACCAGAAACAAGTGCTAACTTTTTACAGTACTGCCGTGATGGTTTTTATGACAACACTCTTTTCCACCGTGTAATTGATGGATTCATGGTCCAAGGCGGTGGTATGACTTCTGGTCTGCGTGAGAAAGATTCTCGTGCTCCAATCAAAAACGAAGCGAACAATGGTTTGAGCAACAAAGTGGGTACACTTGCTATGGCTCGTACTATGGAACCGCATTCGGCAAGCTCTCAGTTCTTCATCAACGTGAACGACAATACATTCCTTGATTTTAAATCTGAAAGCCTAGATGGTTGGGGTTACTGTGTATTTGCTGAAGTTGTCGAAGGTATGGACGTAGTAAACAAAATTAAAGATGTTGCTACAGGTTCAATGGGAATGCATCAAGATGTTCCTCTTGAAGAAGTGCTTATCACTGGCACAACTATCGAAGAATAATCAATCAAGGGAGCTTTTCGCTCCCTTTTCTAAGGCTTATGACCACTCTTTTTATTTCTGATCTACATTTATCTCCTGCCCATCCTGAAATCACAGAAGGTTTCTTTCACTTCCTTGAACATCACGCAACAAAAGCTGAAAAGCTTTATGTATTAGGTGACCTGTTCGATTTTTGGATAGGTGATGATGATAATTCTCCGTTTAGTCGCTCAATTATAAATGCTTTCAAGTCACTCACTGATTCTGGCGTGCGCTGTTATTTCATTCACGGAAATCGCGACTTTCTGATCAGCGACCGTTTCAGTAAAGAGAGCGGTGTTGAGCTTTTGCCGGAAGAAACAAAAATAGACCTTTACGGCACTCCCACCCTCCTTCTTCATGGTGATACATTGTGCCTTGATGATATTAAATATCAGGAATTTAGGAAAAAAGTACACCAACAATGGCTACAAAAATTGTTTTTGTGTGTTCCCCTTTTTCTGCGAAAAAAAATTGTCAAAAATGTTCAAGATAAAACCCGAACCGACAAGAAAGAAAAAGCTCTGGATATCATGGATGTCACTAAATCTGAAGTAGAACGTGTCATGAATTCGCATAACGTTCTGTTGATGATTCATGGTCACACTCATAGACCAAGTGAGCACAATGTTAAGCTCACAAGTTCCCATGGACAAAGGGTTGTATTAGGGGACTGGTACAAGGAAGGCTACGCGTTAGCCTACGATGAATCCGGAGTGAAACGAATTACCTTCCCACTTAACCCGATAAAATAGCCGTCTAACGTAACACTGTGTAACAGGCTATTGAGCTAAATATAGATAATTTTTTCCGTCTGATTATTATACAGCGCCATTCCAATAATTAGACGTGAGTAATACCATTGAAGTACTCTTATGTTGCACGACAACCCATATTTGACCTCGATCTCCAAACTATGGGCTATGAGTTATTATTTCGTGATGGTCCTAAAAACACGTTTCCAGATATCGAACCGGAACTCGCAACCAAGCGATTATTTAGCGATCAGTTTTTGAGCCCAAATCAAAACAATCTGGGCTCCAAAAAAGGGTTTGTTAATTTCCCTTATGAAAGCTTGATCAACCAAATTCCAGCTCTCTTTCCACGTAGCTCTATCATTATTGAAGTATTGGAAGACTGTGAACCGACGGACGAGCTTTATAAAGCGCTCAAAGACTTATACTTACTTGGCTATAAGATAGCTTTAGATGATTTTATTCCAAGCCCTGAATGGAAGCGCTTTCTACCATTAATTTGTATTATTAAATTTGATATTCGCACTGTTCCAATCAATAAAGCGGCCTACTTCATTTCAAAACTTAAGAACTCAAAAATTCAATTTTTAGCAGAAAAAGTAGAGACTTATGACGAGTTCCTGCATGCTAAAGACGTAGGGTTTACGTTATTCCAAGGTTACTTTTTTGCAAAGCCTGAAATGATACAGCATCGCGCTATTGAACCTTCACTGTTAACTGTTGTTCAGTTGTGTAAAGAAATCTCTAGCGACCAAATCAACTACGACGAAATTGAACGCTTAGTCGCAACGGATGTCTCTCTCTCGTACAAGCTTTTACGGTATGTAAACTCCTCTTCTAGTGTTTCGAATGAGATTAAATCTTTCAAACAAGCACTGGTTTATTTAGGTGAAGACAAACTGAGAAAATTCATCTCTTTGGTTGCCGTTTCAAATACCAATGAAGGGAAGCCCAACACGCTCTATACCTTATCGATAACGAGAGCAAGATTCTGCGAATTGGTGGCATCCCACTATCAAGGTGACGTGGATAAAAGCCTCGCATTTTTAACCGGTATGCTGTCTTTGCTTGATTCTTTATTGGATCAATCTATGGAAGAAATACTCCGCTCTATACCAGTTGATCAAAAAGTTAAAGATGCCCTATTAAACCAAAGTGGTGTCTTGGGTGATATTTATACACTGGTTAAAGCGTTTGAACGTGCCGATTGGAAAACGGCAGTAAGCAAGCGAACTGAACTGAATTTAAGTGAAAACTGTGTGGCTGATTGTTATCGAGAGGCGATTAGCTGGTCTCAAGAATTAATGGATGTAGATTAACGTTTGCCACTATCTACCTTTCATTTTTAAAGCGTGGTAGCCTCCTAGCTAAAATAAACTGCAGGCTAAATTGAAGATGCACTTCGGTTTAGCTTACTACGCTCTATCTGGTAGAAGTGCTATGTCTAATTGCCCATGTGGAAACTCTCGTTCTTATCAAGATTGCTGTGAAATCGTTCACTTAAATCACGCAGCTGCCACCCAACCTGAAATGTTGATGCGTGCTCGCTACAGTGCACACGTTAAAGGGTTGGTGGATTTCGTTGTTGATACTTATCATCCATCACAAAATGCCGATGAACAAAGAGAAGGGATTGCTAATTCGGTAGAAAGTGACTGGTGCAAACTGGAAGTGATTAACACCGAAAGCGGAAGCCATACTGACGAAGGTTACGTCGAATTTAAAGCTTACTTCAATGAAGATAACCAACAATACTGTTTAGGTGAACGCTCTCGATTCCTTCGTGAAAATGGCATGTGGTATTACGTCGACGGGGCTTTTCCAGAAGAGGAAACCCAGCCATCTGAAGATCCTAGACTGACTCAGCCCATTAAAAACCTTAAAGTTGGACGAAACGACCCATGTGTTTGTGGAAGTGGCAAGAAATTTAAGAAATGCTGTGGCTAGCTGATACGACGCAAAAAGGTGAAACCAAGAAGAGAAAGAAGCCTCTGACATAGAGGCTTCTAAAAAAGAAAGATTAGAATACTATTTATGACGCTCTTTCAGTTTATTGATGACGTCGTTCATAGATAGACCTTGGTCTTGCAATAACACCAACAAGTGGTATATCAAATCCGCAGACTCACAGACTAACTCCGCCTTGTCGCCCGACGTCGCCGCAAGCGCAACTTCAACCCCTTCTTCGCCCACTTTTTGCGAAATACGCTTGGTGCCACGGGCGTATAAGCTGGCAGTATAGGAAGAATCTGGATCGGCGTTCTTGCGGGCAGCCAATAGCTGCTCAAGCTGATGAAGCCACACCATTTGTGACTCTTCTTGAGGATCACCATCCCAACACGTCGTAGTGCCTTTATGGCAAGTAGGTCCGACAGGGTCGACCTTTACAAGTAACGTATCGTTATCGCAATCTAATGAGATATTTTTTAATGCTAGGACGTTGCCCGACGTTTCACCTTTGGTCCACAGTCGTTCTTTCGTTCTAGAGAAAAAAGTCACCTGACCCGTTTCACCTGTTTTCGCTAGCGCATCTTGATTCATGTAACCCATCATTAAGACTTGGCTAGACTGAAAGTCTTGCACTATGGCTGGAACCAAACCATCCACTTTGTCCCAATTGATGCGCTCAGACAGTGCATTTACTTCAGCTGATTCAAAACTCATAATCGCACCTCTACGCCTTCTTTCTTCAAATACTTTTTCAGTTCACCAATATTGATGACCTGTTTGTGAAATACCGATGCTGCGAGAGCTCCATCCACATTTGTCGCTTGATATGCCTCGGCAAAGTGTTCCATAGCGCCCGCCCCACCAGAAGCGATCAATGGTACATTGCAGACTTCTCGAACCATGTTCAATTGCTCGATGTCGTATCCATTTCTCACACCATCTTGATTCATCATGTTCAAGACGATTTCGCCAGCGCCGCGTTTTTGCACTTCTTGAACCCAATCTCGGGTTTCCCATTGCGTCGCTTTTGTACGGGCTTCATCACCTGTGAATTGATAAACCTGATATTTACCTGTTTCTTTATTAAAGTAGGAATCAATACCGACGACGATACACTGAACACCAAACTTATCGGCAAGCTCAGTTATAAGGGAAGGGTTTGCTAAAGCAGGAGAGTTAATGGACACTTTGTCTGCGCCAAACTCTAGGATTCGGGCTGCGTCTTCTGCTGATTTAATGCCGCCAGCTACACAAAAAGGAATATCGATAACTTCTGCTACGCGCGCGACCCAACTTTTATCGACCACACGACCATCACTCGATGCCGTAATATCATAAAACACTAATTCGTCGGCGCCCTCTTGAGCGTATCTTTGTGCAAGAGGAACGATATCACCAATGATCTCATGATTGCGGAACTGAACCCCTTTTACCACCTGACCATCTCGAACATCAAGGCACGGAATTATTCGCTTTGCCAGCATGCAAATGCCTCCTCTGCTGTAAATTTACCGTCTAATAAAGCACGTCCAACAATCACACCAGCAACTCCACTACCTTTTAAGGCTTCAACATCTGCTAGTGACCCGATACCACCGGACGATTGAAACTGAACTTGTGGGTATTGTTTACATAGGTCCACATAAAGCTCTACATTCGAGCCAGCCAATGTCCCATCACGAGAAATATCAGTACAAAGCACATGCGTTAAACCGACAGTTAAATAATCATCGATAAGCGCTTCAATAGTGACGCCGGAATCTTCTTGCCAACCGGAAATAGCGACTTTGCGCACGCCGTTTTCGTCAATATTAATATCGAGTGCTAGAACGATTTTCTCTGCACCGTATTTCTCCATCCAACCTTTTACCAGTTCAGGTTGTTTTACCGCAGTAGAACCAACCACCACTCGTTGGGCTCCGGCTTCCAGTAAGTCGACCACATCTTGTTCGCTTCTTACTCCACCGCCAATTTGAATGTTTGCTGGGGTACTTGCCAGCAGCTTGGCGATCAAATCAAGCTGGCGTGCCGATGTATCTTTTGCGCCAGTCAGGTCGACCAAATGCAGCCAATCAGCGCCAGCTTGATGGTATAAATTAAATTGCTCAGCTGGGTCTACTTTGTATTCGGTTACTTGACCGTAATCCCCTTGATACAGGCGAACTACCTGACCTTCAATTAAATCGAGAGCTGGAATAATCACTTATAATTCCCTTATAAATTCAGAAAGTTTTCAATGAGCTTAGAGCCGGCTTGAGAAGAACGTTCTGGGTGAAATTGCACACCATAATAGTTACCACTTTGTACTGCTGCGGTGAACGGGTTTCCATAATCACAGTTGGCGATCGTGTAGTCACCCACTGGCATAGCAAAGCTGTGCACAAAATAGAAATACTCACCTTCCTCAATACCTTTGAACAACGGGTGCCCTGCTTTCGCTGAAACTGTATTCCACCCCATATGTGGTAAAGGTAACTCGCCCGTTTCCATCAAATTGACTTCACCGTCACACAGCCCAAGGCATTCCACCAACTCATTCGCCTTCTGCCCTTTCTCTTGTGAGACTTTTCCTAGCAGTTGCATACCCAAACAAATACCAAGTAGCGGCTTCTCAACCTTCTTAACGAGATCAATCAGATCTCGCTCTCGAAGGTTTTTCATGGCTTCACTTGCGGTTCCGACACCAGGCAAAAACAACTTGTCCGCTGCGAGTACCACCTCAGGATCTTTGGAAATGGTGACTTTATAACCTAGGCGTTCAATAGCAAACTTCACAGAGGACACATTGGCGCATCCAGTATCAATTATGACGACTCTTTGTTCTGTCACGTGTCTTTCCCCTTTAAAGCATGCCCTTGCTGCTTGGTAATTCGTTGCCTTCTACTTTAATGGCTTGGCGAAGTGTGCGACCAAACGATTTGAATAGGCTTTCTACAATATGGTGGTCGTTTTCACCAGTAGAAGATAGGTGCAAGGTACAAGCCATAGAATCCGCTATAGAACGGAAAAAGTGTTCCGCCATTTCCGTTGAAAAGTCGCCAACCATTTCACGGCTAAATTTTGCATCGAAGACGAGGTAAGCTCTGCCCGACAAATCCAGCGCACACTGCGCCAAGCATTCATCCATTGGCAAACTAAAGCCGAAACGACCAATACCACGCTTATCACCTAACGCTTCTTTTAATGCTTGCCCTAACGCCAGCGCTGTATCTTCAATGGTGTGGTGATCATCGATGTGCAGGTCACCGTCCACACTGCATTTAATTTGGAATCCGCCGTGTGTCGCGATTTGATCCAACATGTGATCAAAAAAGCCCAAACCTGTTTTGATGTCATTCCCACCTTGCTCATCAAGGTTAACGTTTACCTTGATGTCGGTTTCTTTGGTTGTACGAACCACTTCAGAAACACGAGCTTTTACGGTCAGATCTTTAACAATCTGCTTCCAGCCCATGGTTTCTGGGTGGTATTGAATGCCACGAATTGCCATATTTTGGGCCATTTGCACATCCGTAATGCGATCACCAATCACGGCTGAGTGTTGAAAATCAATCTTTCCGCCTTGAAGGTACTCTCTTACCAGACCTAACCTAGGTTTACGGCAATCACTGTTGTCTTCTTCGAAGTAAGGGCTAATAAGCACTTCATCAAAAATAACGCCTTGTGATGAAAAAATATCCATCATCATGTTATGAGGACCATCAAAATCAGCCTGTGGGAAGCTATCGGTCCCCAGTCCATCCTGATTGGTTACCATAACTAATCGGTAGCCTGCATCCTGAAGTGCTAATAGACTCGGAATGACAAAAGGCTCCAGTTTAAGCTTGTCTAAACGGTCAACCTGAAAATCTTCTGGTGGCTCTACGATTAAAGTGCCATCACGATCAATAAATAGAATTTTTTGTTGCTTGCTCACTACGATTTCCTTTCTTAAGCGACATTTTTAGCTAACTGATTGCGAATAAAAGCGACAACTTTTTCACATTCATCACGATTTCCTACGCTAATGCGTACGCAGTTTTCAATGGGAGAGTTTCGCAGAATGATTCCGCTGTCCCATGCAGCTTGGAATATTGCATCGCCATCTTCAAATTTTACTAATAAGTAGTTGCCCCACCCTTCAAAAACTTCAACCCCTTCCAGCATACTGAGACCCACTTGAAGATAGGCACGGTTTGCATTCAGATCTAACGATTGGAATTTCATTCTGGCTAATCCTGCTTCAGAAAGCGCTTGAACGGCAATCTCCGAAACTGGAACTGGCACTGGATAGGGTGCAATGACTTTCAATAGGACATTGATCAGCTCTTCATTTGCCAATGTGAATCCGCAGCGAAGTCCTGCCAGTGCAAAAGCTTTAGAAAGCGTTCGTAAAATAGCTAGGTTAGGATACTGCGCTAGAAGATTAGAGGTTGAGGCTTCTGGACAGAAATCGATATACGCTTCATCCATTACGACAATGGCGCGATCTTTTGTCATTTCAAGCAAGGAAACAATGTCCTCGCGTTTGACTAAATTCCCAGTTGGGTTGTTAGGACTGCATACAAAAACCAGCTTTACGTTTGCTAGGTTTTCTTCAATTCCCTTCAGATCCAACTGCCAATCTTGTGTCAATGGCACTGTTTTTCGCTCGACACCAATGGTTTCTGCACTAATGGCATACATGCCATAGGTTGGTGGGCAGTAGAGAATGGCATCTTCATTGGGTTCACAAAAAGCACGAATCAATAATTCGATACCTTCATCGGCACCACGTGATGTTAGTGTTTGCTCCGGCTTAACCCCTGCATAAGCAGCATACGCTTCAATGAGATCTCTCGGCTGACATTCGCTATAGCGATTCAGACGGGCAAAGTCTGTTTTGTATTCATTGTTAAAAGGCGATTCGTTTGCATTGAGCCAAACATCCCCTGTACCACCAATTTTACGGGCAGAAAGATAAGGGGTCAGCGCTTGAACCTGTTTACGAGCCAACTTTTCCATCACGACTCTCCCTCTTGTAGCTTTTCTATACGAATAGTGACAGCACGCTTGTGTGCATCCAACCCTTCAGCTTCCGCCATCGTGACAACAGTTGGAGCCAAAACTTTCAGACCATCTGATGTTAACTCTTGCACCGTCATACGCTTTGAAAAATCAGCTAAACCAAGGCTTGAGTAAGTACGAGTGTACCCGTATGTCGGAAGCACGTGGTTGGTGCCTGAAGCATAATCGCCTGCTGATTCTGGTGACCAATCTCCAAGGAAAATTGAGCCTGCATTATCTAGAAGTGGGAGCAGTTCACGTGGGTTTTTCGTTTGAACAATCAGGTGTTCAGGGCTATAAAAGTTAGAAATGGAGACACATTGCGTTAGAGATTCAGCGATAACAATCAAGCTTGAACCTAATGCTTGCTCTGCGATTTCAGCACGAGAAAGCTCTTTTAACTGACGTTGAACAGCGTCCGTGACTTTGTCTGCAATAACGGGAGAAGGGGTAACCAAAACCACTTGTGAATCTGGTCCGTGCTCGGCTTGGCTCAGTAAATCGGCAGCGATGAAATCCGGTTCTGCGGTGTCATCGGCGATAACAAGAACTTCTGACGGACCTGCTGGCATGTCGATAGCCGCACCACGAAAATCGTTGCTTACCTGACGCTTTGCTTCTGTTACGTACGCATTACCGGGGCCGAAAATCTTGTCCACTTTACTTACAGAATCAGTACCATATGCCATCGCGGCGATCGCTTGACCGCCTCCCACATTATATACCTCATCGATATCGCACAGCTGTGCGACATAAAGTATTTCGTCAGCAATCGGAGGTGGCGAACACAATACGACTTTACGGCATCCAGCAATTTTAGCTGGTACGCCTAACATAAGCACAGTTGAGGGCAACGGAGCGCTGCCACCCGGAATGTATAGCCCGACGGTATTAATTGGGCGAGTCACTTGTTCACAAACCACCCCTGGTTGAGTTTCGACTTTAATCGGCTGGGGCTTTTGTGCTTTGTGGAACATTGAGATATTGGCATACGCTTGCTCTAGCGCTTGTTTCATCTCACTTGAAAGACGTTCTGAAGCTGCCTGAATATCCTGCTTAGATACTCGAACTGAATCTGGAGTGACACCATCAAATTTTTCAGTCAATTCGATAAGCGCTGTATCACCGCCTGTTCGCACTTTCTTAATAACATCAGAAACAGCGGCGGTAATATTCGCCCCTTCCGTTATGGCAGGGCGCTCTAGAACAGCGTCTTGTTGCTGTTCACTTAATGATTGCCAAACTACGGTTCTCATCCCATTACTCCATCATTTTTTCAATTGGCAGTACCAAAATTGAGCTGGCGCCAAGCTCTTTCAATTGTTCCATGGTTTCCCAGAACAGGTTTTCAGTGCTAACAAGATGTACAGCAACGCGGTTTTGCTCAGCAGACAGTGGAAGCACTGTTGGATCTTCAGCTCCTGGAAGTAAAGCTTTGACTTGTTCTAACTTATCCGTTGGGGCATGTAGCATGATGTACTTAGATTCTTTGGCTTGTAAAACGCCTTGCATGCGAGTCAACAGCTTTTCAATCAGAGCTTTTTTGTCTGCATCGAACTCACCTTTACGTTGAATCAAAGTCGCCTTAGATTTAAAGATAACTTCCGCTTCTTTAAGACCATTTGCTTCAAGCGTTGCACCTGTTGAGACGAGATCAGCAATAGCGTCAGCAAGCCCTGCTCTCGGTGCAACTTCAACAGAACCAGTCAGTACACAAGCACTGAACTCAACACCTTGTTCATCCATGTAGCTTTTAAGTAGTTGAGGATACGTTGTTGCAATACGTTTACCTGCAAGGTCTTGGGGACCTTTATATTCTTCATCTTTATCGATAGCGATGGACAAACGGCAGCCACCAAAATCTAAACGACGAAGCGGAACGAATTCGCAAGGCTCCCCTAGTGCTTTTCTGTCTAAACGCACCTCTTCCAATTCATTTTCGCCAATGAAGCCTAAGTCGACCACACCGTCCATGATAAGCCCAGGAATATCGTCGTCTCGCACAAGCAGAAGATCGATAGGCATGTTTTCAGAGTGAACGACAAGTCTCTCCCCCATGATATTGAACTTAGCGCCACATTTTTTAAGTAGATCTAGACACTCTTTACTCAAGCGTCCTTTTTTTTGAATAGCAATTCTTAGGCGTTGTGTTTGCATTACGATGTCCCTATGCGAAATTTAGTGAATATTTAATATTTTATAAGTCGTTAAAAATGAAAAAACCCTCGGGAGTTTTCTCTCCCGAGGGTTTAAATCTGTATTTTCTGATTCAACCACCGAGAGTTCTGAGCCTCTCGGGTATGCGTAAACCTCCCGAAAGACTAGTCAGGATGATGATGGTGATGAATGTTCATTACACTTTTACGCATATTTAGTTTCTCCTTGAGTTAACTCCACACTAACTAAGCTCAATTGGATTTGCAAGACTCTATTCGAAAAAAATTGTCTTCTCGGTAATTACACTTTTTCTGCTTGTCCTTAGAAGCTGTTAAACAAATGCATCAAGTTGGTAATTAAATGCGATTTTCTTGTATTGCCCAACAATAAAACACCATTCAAAATATTCACGACAATATTATTACCTCTACCTAAGGATACAAACGTGATGAACAAATTAAAGGTGTTGATGACTGCAAGCGCTTCTATCTTATTAGCAGGCTGTACATCCGATACTACTGCTTCTCATAATGCTGGTTACCCTGAACCACCTTCTTGGGATTTCCCTTATGTTACTGAAGCCGCATATGAAATTTCGCCACATAGCCTCGAAGGTCGTCCTTTTAACAATGATGGACTGGCTTATACCCATGAGGAACTGGAAGCTCTACCAGTAAAAAACATGACCCCCGAACAACTTCAAAATTACGCAGATGTGGTAACCCATGCCTTTCCTGATGCGACTTATCAATCTGTCCCTGAAAATTGTGAAGATATCCCAGCAGAAAGTTTAAATGAAACGTCTTTAGCTAATGTGGCATATATTTCAATGCAAGCAGTAGAGAAAGCAACGAGAGATTCAGCGAAAAACTGTCTCGCGACATTACAGAAGATGTATAGAAAAGAGTAAATAGAAGAAGAGTGGATAGAGAAAGAGCAGGTTTTCACCTGCTCTTTTGATTAGGCTCTATTGGACTTAATAATTAAGCCTTAGCTGGGCTTTGTTTGCGTTTTGAAATGACACTTAAAGCACCACATACCACAGCAAATGTCACACTCGCGGCTGCGAATGAGAATAAAATGGATGACGTCATTCCTAGAACGACAAATCCAACACAAGATACTAGTGCAACGGATAGTGCATAAGGCAATTGCGTTGCAACGTGATCAATATGATTACAACGAGCCCCCGTCGAAGATAGAATCGTCGTATCAGAAATTGGAGAACAATGGTCTCCGAATACAGAGCCAGCTAAAACGGCACTCAGCATAGGAAGCATCAACGCTAAGTCTGTCGCACCAGCCATATCACCAGCGATAGGCAACATGATGCCAAATGTTCCCCAAGAAGTTCCCGTCGAGAATGCCATCAAGCCAGATAGCAAGAATAGGATAACAGGTAGCCAATGAACACTGATGTTGCCTTGTACTAACGAAGACAAGTAAGTTCCCGTTTTTAAGTCACCTATTACTGAACCAATTGTCCATGCAAAAAACAAAATTAATATAGCACCAAACATTGAACCAGCACCGATCCATAAAGTTCGAGCAATTTGAGATAATTCAATTTTCTGGCGAAAGACAGTAATAAGTGCTGTCACTAAACCAATTAGACCACCATAGCATAAAGATGCACCCACATCTGTATTCTCAAACGCACCTAACAGATCAAATTCTTTATCTGATTCGGTGAGTGATTCCGCTCCGGTATATAGCATAAAAAATATTGTCGCTAGAATTAAAGCAACAATTGGCATAATTAGATCGGCAACTCTGCCCTTTTCACTTTCGCTAATATCAAGGTCTTCACTTAACTCACTACTGGATTGATTATTTGTATCATCAAATCCCACTCCTTGAGAGGCTTCAATTTCTTTTTTACGCATCGGTCCAACGTCTAGTTGGAACCACACCACAGCAAAGACCATCAGCAGTGCAAATACCGCATAAAAATTCATTGGAACCATATTGACGTAAGCACTAAGCGCAGAAGAATAATCCGTCAACCCGTGAGTGACTAAAATCCCGCCAATAATAGTCATTATATAAGCGCCCCAGCTAGATGCTGGCATTAACACGCACATCGGAGCTGCAGTGGAGTCTAGAATATAAGCAAGTTTAGAACGTGATACATAAAAACGATCAGTGACTGGGCGAGATATCGCTCCTACGGCTAGGCTATTAAAGTAATCATCAACAAAAATAAAAACACCTAAAAACGCGGCAAGTAATTTTGAACCACGTTTACTTTTCACGCGGCTTTGTGCCCATTCAGCAAATGCACGAGTGCCACCAGACAATGTAAGTAAAGCTGTCATCATTCCTAATAATAAAAGAAACGCAACAATACTCATATTCCAGCTATTAAGGCTGCTCTCTTCTACTTTTACACCATCAACAGTAACTTCATTAGTTTCAATAACTACTCCATATACTTTATCCCATATATATTTAATGGAATCAGCAATCGAATAGTCAGTGATCAGTAGACCACCAAGCAAAATGCCCATACCTAATGAGACAAGAACTCGACGAGTAATAATAGCCAACCCTAGAGCAACAAGCGGTGGCAACAATGAAAGGGGGGACGATGCAAAATCTAATAAATTCATGATCTTCAGAAACCAATATTTGGTTAGAGATCTACTGTAGACGGTATTATATATACCTTAAGTTGAACAAGCGAAAGGGAAGTGAACACTTCACCCAACCCCACAGTAGCGCTCCATAGTTTAACAACAATATAGACTATGGCAGTGTTATACCTATTCGGATATAACCCCAGCATTGAAGAATGATGACTTTCAATACTTCGGCAATAACGCCTTTCTGTTTCCCTCTTAGGTATCACCCTCTTGAAACATACTGATCATTACTGCGCCTCTACCTTAAGCACTGGATTGATTAAAAATCCACCACTTAAATCAGGTTTGAGTCATTCTACGGATGCAAAAGCTTTTTGCAACATATAATTTCAAGTTTTAACTAACCTGATGAAACTTTCGACTAGATTGTGCGTCTATATGCCTTACACTTACACTTTTCTGACATTTAGCGTATTAAATATTGACGTATTCTATTCTGCTAAATAAGTAATTAAATATATTTTTAGAAATGTGTATTTGATTTTCGATATATTTGAAATAAAATTATATTGTATTCTCGCCTTACACTGTTATTATTGTGTACGTTTACTAAAATAAGAATGGGACTGAACATGTCAGATATTGCAAAAACCCTGCTTAATATTCGCAGTCTACGAGCATTTGCTCGTGATCTACCGCTTGAGCACTTGGAAGAAGCGCTAGATAAATTAACTACCGTTGTTGATGAACGTCGTGAAGTCGAAGCTGCAGAATTAGAAGAAAAAGCTGAACGCGAAGCTAAATTAGCTGAATACGCAAATATGATTGCTAAAGATGGTATTGATGTAGATGACCTTATTGCGGCGTTATCTGGAGAAACAAAATCTAAAGCGAAGAAAAAGCGCGATCCTCGCCCAGCTAAATACAAATACACTGTTGATGGCGTAGAAAAGACTTGGACAGGTCAAGGTCGTACTCCTTCTGCAATTCAAGCTCACTTGGATTCAGGTAAAGCTTTGGATGATTTCCTAATCTAGCTTTCAATTTGTTACAAAAATTATTGCAGCACTGGGCATGTCCCTTGATTCTATACACCAGTGTTTCATATATTGAGCCGAAATTTATATAAATTTCGGCTTTTTTAATGCCACTATTTGCATTACATCGATTATCTTCAAACTGCATATATTTATATTATTGATAACCATTCAAGCTATTTCATTTAAAATATATTCATCTAAGCTCATTTCATTATCATCCCTTTTGAAGAAAACACCCAAGTCATACATTTATGATTTATTTGTACTTTCTTCTTCTACCAGCTCAGTAATGCAGAAAGTTCTTGCCGCTCCCTTTTGAATGCATATACTATAATACTGTACATACATACAGGCTTGTAATAATGCATGAGATAATAAAGACACTAAAGCATAAAAACTTACTCTGGAACGGGGTAAACACATCACATCATGCAGATGCTATCTCTTCAGGCTATACCGAGCTAGATAACAAATTAGGAGGTGGCTTTCCAAGTAAAGGGGTTATCGAAATAAATACTGTTACTGGTATCGGTGAGCTACGATTGCTAGATGCCTTTTTAAGCAATGCTGCAGACAACAGGCTTAGAGTTTTTATTCACCCTCCTGGAAAGATATGTGGTGAGTTTTTCGTAGCACAAGGCTACAAACTTGACAGTATTGTTGTTATTTCGCCAAGGAACTACAAAGAAGCTCTATGGGCTGCCGAACAGTCATTGAAAAGTGGGGCTTGCTCTCATGTATTACTATGGCGTGATACGTTAGAAATTCATCAAGTAAAACGGTTACAAATGGCGAGTGAAAGTGGCAATTGCTCGCTTATTATCTTCAAGCCACAAAAACAAGCCTTTCCTCTACCTGTATCACTTAGTTTAAGTCTTGAGGCTCACTCAAAAGGCTTGAACATTACAATCAATAAACGAAAGGGAGGCTTAGGTAGGACAGTCTTATGCATAGACATGTCCTATAACTGGGGGGATTTAACTAGGGCTCCCACAGATAATACCGTCGTTACCTTTCCTCTTCTAAAACGAGGATAAACTATGCTGTGGCTTTACCTGAACTTTACTCACTTACAGCTAGATTCTTCATTTTGTGGCTCAGCCTATGATGGTAACCTTGCCATCATTAATAACGATCACCAAATCGTACAACTTACACCTCATGCTTATACCTCAGGATTAAAACTCGGTATGGGACTTGGAACGGCTGCATCGCTCTGCCACGATTTACAAGTTCACTCATACGATCCCCATATTGAACAAACAAAATTGCGGGAAATAGCACGGTGGCTTTACTTAATAACCTCAGACATCACGTTGTTTGAGCCAAATGGAATTCTTTTGAAAATCAGCGATATGCTTTCGTTGTATTCTAATATTGAACATTACTGGTCAATCATTCAATCTCACTTACAATCCTTTAATATACGCTATGACTATTCAACTGGTTTTTCACCATTTTCAGCACAGATACTTTCTCAACAGAAAACACATTTAATTACAGATAATAAAAAAGTCTTAAAAAAGAAACTTTATGCATTGTCTTTATCGGTTAGTGGACTGCCCCATAAAACAGTAGAAAAACTTTCCCGTGTGGGTATTGAGACTTTCGATGATCTATTAGCCATACCAATGGCTGATATTGCTAAGCGTTTTGATATAGATCTTATTAACTATATAGGAAAAGTAACGGGTAGGTTTAAGCATCCAGTTGAATTTTATCATCCACAGCAAACCTTTAAATATTCTCTCGATCTATTATATGAAATAGAAAATGTCCAATGGCTCGAAAAACCGCTAAGTAAATTACTGAAAAAATTGGAACATTTTCTTAAATTACGTGATCAAATCGCACATGAAATTGAAGTTGTTTTGTTTCTCAGGAATAAACAGAACACCAGCTTTACAATAAGCTCCGCACAAGGAGAGTATCTGGCTGTTAATTGGATAAACTTATCTAAGCTCACCTTAGAGTCTATTTCAATCAATTCTCCCGTATTGGCAATAAGCTTGAGCACTAAACGAGTTGAGCAACAAGCCAGCTTCAACGCCGACCTATTTACAAGGCAACAGGGCAAGACAACGGCACTAGAATTAATGTCAGTATTAGAAGCGAAATTAGGTAAAAATGCCGTAAGCCGACCTAGCATTACCCCAGATCCCCGACCAGAAATTGCCAATTCATACTCTTCTCCTCTCTCTGAACAACTGAGCGACCCTTTATTCAAACCCAAGCTTAGACCAAGTATTCTCCTTCCACACCCAGAAAGACTGACAGATGAAGTATCCATAGCACATGGTCCTGAAAGGGTTGCCACCGGCTGGTGGGATAATAACCCAGTGATCAGAGATTATTTTATTGCTCAAAGCCATGATGGTCGCTGGCTTTGGGTATTCAGAACACCAAAGAAACAATGGTTTCTGCACGGAAAATTCAGTTAGGATTCTTATGGGTTATACCGAATTGTTTTGCCAAACGAATTTCTCCTTCTTAGAGGGTGCCTCTCATCCAGAAGAGTTAGTCGTTCAAGCTGATTTCTTACAATATTCAGGGATTGCCATTACCGATGAATGTTCTGTTGCTGGTGTAGTACGAGCTTATAAAGCGATACAAGTTGAAGAGTTACAACTGAAACTCATTGTTGGCTCATTATTTCGAATGGGGGATGAGCTTGAATTAATCCTGCTATCCACAAATAGACAGGGGTATGGTGAGTTATGCCGAATTATATCAAATGCACGAAGACGTAGTCCTAAAGGGGAATACAGTTTATCCGAATGGGATATCATGTCAGCAAAACATTGTTTGATTATCTGGCTACCAACCCATAAAGATTGTGACTACCATTGGGCAAAATGGTTAACGAAACACCACTCTCAAAGATTATGGATAGGTCTACAACGCCATCTCCAACACGATGACCATGCGTTCATACAGCACTGCGAACACCTTAGCGCTTTATACCATATTCCGATAACGGCTTGTGGTGGTGTTCTCATGCATAATGCAGCTAGGCTCCCTTTACAGCATACTTTGACCGCGATTAAGCATGGTAGGAACGTTAGCAACGCTGGTCGATTACTCCAAAGCAATTGTGAGCATTCACTTCGATCGAAAGAAAAGCTTCAAAGAATCTTCAAGAAAGAGTGGTATGTTGAAACCGAACGTATTCTCTCGCGTTGTCGTTTCGACTTAGGCTCTCTTCAATACGAATACCCAAGTGAACTGGTTCCAAATGGGTATACGGCAATAGCTTATCTAAAAGAGCAAGTAAAAGCAGGCAGCAAACGCCGCTTTCCTCAAGGCATCCCACCCAATATACAAAAACTTATAGATAAAGAATTGGCTTTAATTGAAGAGTTAAATTACCCATTTTACTTCCTAACCATCTATGACATTGTCATGTTTGCCAAACGAAAGAAAATTCTATACCAAGGTAGGGGGTCTGCCGCCAATTCTGTTGTTTGTTACTGCCTAGAAATCACAGCGGTCGATCCTCGGCAAATATCAGTGCTTTTTGAAAGATTCATCAGTAGAGAGCGTAATGAGCCACCCGATATCGATGTCGATTTTGAACATGAACGACGCGAAGAAGTGATTCAATATATTTATCAGAAATATGGTCGCAGTCGCGCTGCTCTCTCAGCTACCGTCATCACCTACCGATTTAAAAGCGCGGTGAGAGAAGTGGGTAAAGCTTTAGGGATCTCAGTAGAGCAACTCGAGTTCTTTATAAAGAATGTGAATAGGCGAGATAAAGAATCGAACTGGCAAGCGCAAATAGTCGAGCTAGGTCTCGACCCTGACGCTTATCAAGGGCAGCTTTTCATTCAATTGGTCAATGAGATACTTGGGTTCCCGCGTCACCTTTCTCAGCATGTCGGCGGTTTTGTCATCTCATCAGGTCCTTTATATGAATTGGTTCCTGTTGAGAATGCAGCAATGGACGAACGCACGGTCATCCAATGGGATAAGGATGACCTTGAAAGCTTGGGACTGCTCAAAGTCGATGTTTTAGCGTTAGGGATGCTAACGGCAATTCGTAAGTGCTTCAAAACGGTCCAATCTTTCCATAACATCGAGTTGAGCATTGCGGATATTACTCGAAAGCAAGATGATCCTAATGTTTATAACATGATTCAAAAAGCCGACACCATCGGTGTGTTTCAAATAGAATCTCGCGCTCAAATGAGCATGTTGCCAAGGTTACGCCCCAAGAACTATTATGACTTAGTCATTCAAATCGCCATCGTCCGCCCAGGTCCAATACAAGGCGACATGGTTCATCCATTCCTCAAGCGACGTAATGGCATTGAAGAAGTCACCTACCCATCGGAAGCCGTCAAAGATGTTCTATCAAGAACAATGGGTGTACCCATATTTCAGGAGCAAGTGATCAAACTTGCGATGGTTGCAGCTGGTTTTTCAGGAGGAGAAGCTGACAAACTTCGAAGAGCAATGGCCTCGTGGAAAAAAAGTGGCCAATTGATGCAGTTCCGTTCCAAACTCATCAATGGCATGCTAGAGAGAGGTTACCAAGAAGAGTTCGCGAAAAGACTCTTTGACCAAATATGTGGATTTGGTGAGTATGGTTTTCCTGAAAGCCACTCTGCTTCTTTCGCAGTCCTTGCGTACGTCTCATCTTGGCTAAAATATTACTATCCCGAAGCTTTCTATACGGCACTAATGAACAGCCACCCTATGGGGTTTTACAGTGTCTCTCAGCTAGTCCAAGATGCTCGAAGGCATGGGATTAATGTAAAACCAATTTGTGTGAATCACTCAGGCTACGACCATTTAGTAGTAAGAAATAACGATAGTTTTCATATTCGATTAGGGATGAGGCTAATCAAAGGACTAAAAAAAGAGACCGCAGAAAGAATCACTCACCGCCGCCCTCATTCAGGCTATCAACACACTTCAGATTTGAAAAGTATAGGAATCGAACGTAAAGATTTAGAAACTCTCGCCTCTGCAGATGCACTAAAATCATTTGCTGGTAATCGTTTCTCCGCACGTTGGAAGATAATGGATGGTGCTGATGACCTCCCCTTGTTTCATTCACAGAAAGAGCAAGATAGTCACTACTTTTATCAGCCTGACGATTTCAGTACCTTAACAGAAGACTACGCCGCTACAGGGCTTTCTTTAAACCAGCACCCTGTCACATTGTTAACCAATGCAGGTATGCTGCCGAAATTCACGCGGATGCAAGAGCTCTCTAATAAGCCGCATAAATCTCTGATCACTGTGATTGGCTTAGTGACAGGCAGACAATCTCCCGGCACAGCCGCCGGAGTCACATTTTTTACGTTAGAGGACGACACTGGAAATGTGAATGTCGTTGTATGGGGGGCAACAGCAAGAGCCCAAAAACAAGCTTACCTTACGGCAAAGATACTAAAGGTAAAAGGGATTCTAGAACGAGAAGGGGAAGTTATACATGTAATTGCTGGAAAACTGACTGACATGACCAACCACTTATCCAAATTAAAAACACAATCAAGAGACTTTCATTAACATCAGCTTTGGATAAGAACAGCATAACCCATTGGATTAAATGAAAACTGTACTTCATGCCCTATCCAGTAAGAGGTTAATTCGTACGAATGAAACGAGAAGACTTAAAAAGCAAGAAAGCGGCAATGGCCGCTCTCATTATATAATTCTTTATTCTTGGTCAATCATCCATTTACGAAAAGCCTTACGCTCCTCTTTGGACGCTTTCAAGTACCAAGCTTGCAATTGCTCTAACGTCTGAGGTTTTTCCCCTTGAGCCGCTTTAGCAACTGATTTTTGAGACTTAGAGACTGGAGCTGCTTTTGCCGTCGCAGCCACTGCAGTAGTTGTCGCTGAAAATGAAATGCCCTGACTGATATTGTACTCTTCTACTAATTCCTCAATACCTGAATACGGAAAAGTTCCAGTCCTACCTTTAAGCTTTACACTCGTATAGGCAATTTTTGAACCATCAGATTCAATTTTCCACTCCGGTACTCCGCGAAAGACATTTTCTGCATGAATTTTACTGTAAACCTTTGGGGGAGAGACCCGAACGTCATTCTTATCACCATCAAAAGTGATGATATAAGGGGCAGAAGTAAAGCGGTTATTACCACTACCACGCCCGACGTCCATATCCATACGAACAACAATCTGATTAAAACCCTCTTGAATGCGCGTTGGTTTGATTTTGCTTTCCGTTTCTTCGCCGTTTACAAGTAAAATAGACAGACCTTTTGATGGGACAACATTCGCAGCAAAAGAGGAAAAAGAAGAAAAAGCCAAGATAGAAGAAAGCGCAAAGATAGATATTCTAATAAAATTCATACACCACCAAACCAACACAAATAAATTCACTAACAGATTATAACTTTAAGAATTACAATAATAAATTTAATTACGAATAAAACAAAAGCCACCTCTAAGAGATGGCTTTAAAATCTGTCTAGCTATATAGATAGCTTAGAAAGAAGCTTTGATACCAACACCGTAGCCAACTTCACTAGAATCTGCATTGTCGCCACCGATCTCTACGTAAGCTGTAGTAGATGGAGCAATACCGTAGCCTGCGTTAACAAACCAAGTGTTTAGGTCATCTTTGCCATCTGCATCGTATTGAGTGATGCTAAAGCCACCTGCGAATTTCCATGCATCCATAGAGTAATCAGCTGCAACTGCAAATGAGTTATCAGTGCTCTTGTCACCAGCTAGTGGAGTTGAGCTAACAGAGTAGTAACCAGCTTCAAGACCAACGTTGTCGATACCGCTGTAACGAGCTTCTAGAGCAGCGAGAGATTGCTTGTCTTTAGTAGCGTGACCTTTGAATTTCGCTTGACCAAAGAAACCAGTGAAGTCGAAATCAGCTACACGGTAACCCAATTTTAGGTCAACCAAGCTACCATCTTCACCAAGACCTTTGTTGTTGTGCTTGTCTTGCATAAGACCGAAGCCAAAGTAGAAAGCGCCTTTGTCTAGGTCGTAACGAATTGCTTCGTCACCAGATACGTCCGTAGCATCAACAAAAGAAGTAACACCGAATAGGTAGTCAGAACCAACGCCAGCGTCATCAAGTTGAGTAGCTAGTTTACCAACTTTTAGAGTACCTAGTTGATCGTTGTAGAAACCTACGTATGCGTCGCCGTAACCAGCTTTACCTTCCGCTTTGTCACCATCGATAGCAGAGAATTCCCAGTAGAAACCTACTTGAGTTGCATCATTTACTGCATAACGAGTGTCAAAACCGAAATCAGCATCATCAATTTCTTGCTGAAGCTCAGCGCCGTCTGTTTTAGCTTTTTTATAACGAACTTCCATGTCACCTTTAAGGTTAACAGTAACGCCGTCTTTGTTGTAAAGTTCGATACCAGCGTTTGCAGAACCTGCAACCGCCATAACTGCTAGAGCTACTAGAGTCTTTTTCATAATAATCCACTGCCTTTTCTTAGCTGGGAATTCCTTTTCGGTTCCCTTATTTAGTTTTATTAGAGTCGATTCTCGAGCATTTGCTTAAGGCACAACTCCTCTAAATTTCGATGTTAAGATTGCAGAAGAATCCGCTACATGTCAAATGACTAAAAAAATAAAAATAAAAAATCGTAAATAAATAAAATTCAATGACTTACATTGACAACATAAACTTTTAGAGTGAAATCACATCGCATTTTCATAGAAAATCTTTTCCTGTTGTTTTTATTTTTTCAGCACAAAAAATTAATAAACACAGATTAATACGCCAAATTAAGTCAATAACTCTATCGAACAGGGTTTCTTGATATTATTATCTATACTTTTTATCGACTTTACCTAACCCCATGATCGTTCAATTTTTTTTTGTGATTGAGATCTAGATTTACCTAAAAAGCACGCCATTCTGACGAAAACACATGCAACAACAGGATTGTGCTACAATCTCGCGCGGTTAAATCAGAGGCAGAAAATGCTTAATACAACGATTCAAAAGTCCATTCGCAGCAGCTATAGTAATCTGCAAAATCATTTAGAAAACTTTATACCAAGGCGCGCACAAAACTATCTCGTATCAGAGATTGCTCGCACATTGGCAGGGCAGTATCACAAATCAAATAGAATGCTTGTTGCCGAAGCTGGAACAGGAATCGGTAAGTCTTTAGCGTATTTAATGAGTGCCATTCCTTTTGCCTCTTTTAGTAAGAAGAAGGTAGTGATCTCTACTGCGACAGTTGCGCTACAAGAACAACTTGTTCACAAAGACCTCCCTCTATTTCGTAGAATTAGCGATGTTCCGTTTTCATTTGCATTAGCAAAAGGTCGGCAAAGATATTGCTGTGCTGAAAAACTAGCCATAGCAAGTGGAAGCTCAGATCAACAAATCGCTATTTTTGAAAGCAAACCATCGAGCAGCGATATAGAAACGTTGCAGCAAATGTACTCTCAATTGAGTTCAAATAAATGGGATGGGGAGCGAGACTCATGGGCAACCCCTATATCAGATGTTTTATGGTCACGTATTGTCAGCGACAAACACAGCTGCAATGCAACATTACCTTCTCACCGCGACTGCCCTTTTCAAAAAGCACGCTCTCAGTTAGATAAAGTCGACGTTATTATCGCAAACCACAGCTTAGTCATGGCCGATGCTGAATTAGGAGGCGGAGTTATCCTTCCGGAGCCTGAACAGACTATTTTTGTCTTTGATGAAGCCCACCACCTCCCTAAAGTGGCACGTGATCATTCATCTGCTTCGGCAAGCTTAAAAGGAGTGGCGTCTTGGTTAGAGAAATTAAATTCACAATCTGCAAAGCTGTGCTCCCTAGCCGATGACAAGCGAGTAAGTCGATTTAGAAATGAGCTTCAAGACTCGATACAACACCTAATTCCTAGCCTCAACCAACTGGCGAAACAATTCGACCCTTCACTATTTGTCGAAAAAAGTTACCGTTTTGAGCACGGTGAGCTGCCAACATGGCTAGAAAATGAATCTCAGGAACTTAAGAAAGCGAGCAAAAAGGGCGCACAAGCTCTAGCTAAGATTGCCGATTTAATTTCCGAGCGTGTAAAAGAAGGAGAGTTATCAAATCGTTTAGCTGAACCCGCATTGGCTGAGATTGGGTTCTTCTTACAAAGATACGAAAATTTGTCGAAGGTATGGCATTTAATGGCAGAGCCCACAAGAGAGAAAGGTGCACCATTAGCTCGATGGGTCGAAACCTCGGATGAGCGAGAGGGTGACTTTATTATATCGGTATCTCCGTTAGAGGTAGGTTGGCAACTAGACCAACTATTATGGAGTCGCTGTGCGGGTGCTGTTTTGGTCTCTGCGACGATAAGAGCGCTCAACTCCTTTTCATTTTTCTGCCGCCAGACGGGTATCAGCGAGAAAAAGGAAGATGGCACACAATTTCTTGCACTCGCCTCTCCTTTTGATTACCAAAATCAGGGTGAGCTCTACATACCTAAAATTAAATTCGAGCCACAAGCCAGCGAGTTTACCGATTGTTTAATTGAAACTCTTCCCTCCTATATAGAAGAGGGAAAGGCCAACTTGGTTTTGTTTGCCTCTTATTGGCAAATGAATAAAGTAGAGCAAGGCATAGAGAAGCTCGCAAAGAAAAATAAATGGATGCTACAAGTTCAAGGCGAAACCTCGCGCAACGAGATCCTCAAGAAACATAAATTTTACTGCAGTAAGAAAAAAACCAGCATACTCTTTGGAACAGGGAGTTTTTCGGAAGGGTTAGACTTACCTGGTGAGTTATTAGAAAACCTCATTATTACTAAAATTCCTTTCGCAGTTCCCACATCTCCAGTAGAAGAAGCTCATGCAGAGTATATAGAGAGAAAAGGAGGGAACCCATTTCTCCAAATTTCTGTGCCAGAAGCCAGTAAAAAGCTGATTCAATCTGTCGGTAGATTGCTGCGTAAGGAAAGAGATTCTGGTAGAGTCGTCATCCTAGACAGGCGACTCGTCACAAAGCGTTATGGCAAGTCTTTAATAGACTCATTGCCTCCATTCAAAAGGCGTATCGATTATTAATAACAAATAATAAGCAATCATATGGAATTTATAGAACCAACAATGTTGGTTGTTCTCGCACTTGTGGCATTTCTTGCAGGATTTATTGATGCGGTAGCTGGTGGCGGCGGAATGCTCACTGTCCCCGCATTACTATCAATAGGTTTGCCTCCGCATATTGCCTTAGGAACGAATAAACTCGCAGCAACCTTTGCCTCCTCAACGGCCGCTCTCACATACTATAAGAAGCGGTTGTTTAAGCCAGAATGTTGGAAGAAGGCATTCATAGGTACACTCATAGGTGCGACCATAGGAACCTTTGCCGTCGACGCCATCAGCACTGAGTGGTTGGAGAAAGTTCTGCCTCTTGTTATTTTAATCACAGCTCTATACACGATCTTCCACAAACCAGTGAAAGCATCAAATAATGCGGTACCAGAGCCATGCCCTAGCCTTACGAAAAAACAATGGCTACAAAGCCTAACTTTAGGTTTCTATGATGGAGTAGCAGGCCCTGGGACGGGTGCGTTTTGGACAGTAAGCAGTATGGCTTTATACAAAATGAACATTCTACTGGCTTCCGGTTTAGCCAAAGCCATGAACTTCACCAGTAATTTTACCTCTTTAGTTATGTTTGCTTTCTTAGGGCACATTAATTGGGTATTAGGTCTTACGATGGGTGTATGCTTAATGGTAGGTGCTTACGTAGGCGCTCATTCAGCTATCAAATTTGGAGCAAAATTCATTCGCCCTGTTTTTGTCACTGTCGTGGTTGTACTTGCTGGTAAACTGGCGTTTGATGCTTGGTTTGTAACTCTATGAAGAATTTCAGTTCCCTGAAAGAAAACATTGCTCAGTTAAGCCTTCAAGCGGCACAACTTGACCGCCAACGAGGCGAGCATCATCAGGCGCTTTTTGATGAGCGACTTTTCCACTGCAAAGCGCGTTTATTGGTTCCTTGTGTCCAAGAGCTTGAATCCACCTTTCAATCCATTATCAGAGAACAAGAAAGTGGCAGGTTAACACCTTTAAGAGCGGAGCATTTAACGGCTCAAATGGTAGCACAGCTCGAAGCCATACAGCGAGAGCTGTCGACACAAACGATCAGGAAAAGTGAAATCAAGCATTCGAGCCATTTTCAGAAGCCAATCAACCAGCTCTATCAAGAAATGGCACAACACCAAGAATGGGAGCGTCGGCTAAAGGAGCTCGTCGTCGAAAAGTCCAATGCGCTTGAGTCGGCTCCCGCATATATGCAGAGTCAGGCTCAACAAACGCTGGTAGCTGCAGAGCAGCGCCTTAAACGCTGCCAAGAATCCAAGCTAAAGATTGAAAACCAAATTACCTATAGAGAGCGTAATCAAGTATGACTCATTCCAACTCTTCTCCATTAGATACGGCACCAGACGAAATCAAGCTGGCTGTTGATCTCATCTACTTGTTGGAGTCTAACGAAGTGGATATTGAAACCGCTCTAGCGGCACTAGAGATTGTGAAGTCCGACCTACAAAAAAAACATTTAACTAAAGACAGCCAATAACGAATGAATCAAATCGCTTTTTTAAAAGTCATGTCGAACTTTTGAGATAAAAGAACAGTTTGGAGTCCACGGCTTTTATACAGAGAGCGGTCATTTATGAAAGAGATGGTTATTTTTGAAAAAATATCGTCACTTCAGCGACTTCTAACCCGAGTTTACGTATCGAGGTTCGGTTGAAAACATGACGTTCATCTTGACGATAGAGCCAATCGTCGAAATGTACTTCTAACTCAGAACCATCTACTTTAAGCAAAAAATCATATTTCCATTGCAAAGCATTGCCAACCTGAATCCCGACGGCTTGCCCAATAATATCGTCTGCTTTGCCTGTAAACTGACCGTCCTCTTGGCGCTCAATGGTCCAAATACGTTGATCTTTTTCGCCGTCATCAAAAATAAAATCTTCTACTAACACCAACGTATTCCCATTGACTTCTCCTGAAAGATCAACAGAAAATCGTCGGGTTTGTTTTTTTGTGTAATCTTGAATCATTCCCCAAGCTTTGGTGTTACCTTGAAAGTAACCAAACAAATCAAAATCTGGCGTTGCTTGGCGATATTCTTCAACATCAGCTGTGCAAGCACTGAGCAAAGCGGCAAGCCAAAGTGTTAGGAGTGTTCTCATCTAATTTTTCCCAATAATTGTCTGCGATGTTTTGGATATTCTGTGTCAGGTGAAAACCAAATGGATAAGAAGGCATCATTTAACTGTTCGTTTGTAATGTCTCCTAAATGCGTCGTTTGATTGGCGGAATCATAGAAGATAAATTGCCCTTTCTCACCGTCTGAAATGTACACCAATCGCTCACCCTTGCTCACATCCGGTAAAATATCCGATAGTGTTAAAATCCAGTTCTGTTGCTGCTCTGCGCTGTAGCCTAGATGTTCCCATTGCTCTTGAGTTGCATCGAGCAACTGCTGCTTAGGGATATCTCTCATGTAATTAATGAGCAATGCCATCGGGTGAGGGGAAACATCCGTACTTTCTTCATATACTCCACTGGGTGTTTTAAGTTCTGATTTATAAATATCAAAAAAAAGCCAACTCAAACTCGATTTTCCGACTGTTTTCCAACCATCCCAGTTCTGATCGTCTTGAGAATTTGGAGTAGAGCCTTGAGCATTTGCCGTCATCAACAAACTTAAAACTAGAAATCC
Organism: Vibrio penaeicida; assembly: GCF_030689305.1. GTDB lineage: Bacteria > Pseudomonadota > Gammaproteobacteria > Enterobacterales > Vibrionaceae > Vibrio > Vibrio penaeicida_B. The sequence continues at coordinate 357,912 of NZ_JAUYVM010000001.1, forward strand.
GATGTACTTATTCATAACTTCCCCCAGCGAGAGCTTAGTAATGTGGTTACAAAATAAGCGAGCAAAAACCATTCCAAAAACAAAACTGCAAGTGTCAAAGGAACGCCAAATATCCACTCCACAGCACCAAGCCTGTGCCCAGCAAAATAACTAAGTCCACCAGATACAGACACCAAAGTTAATACGAGATAGCGAGGCGTACGGTTCACTATGGCGCTCATTTGAACAGCGTACCAACCAAATAAACCCCATAGTAAAAGTAACCAAACCGGAAATGCATCGATAGAGAAGGTAAACAAGCCCGTTTGCCAGTTAAGAAAGTCAATGACAATACCAACAGAGCTAATTGCAATAACTAGCTTAAGTTTTTGGGCTTCTTCGTAGATACAATAAACCAAAGTTATGAGGCTGCCAGATATCAGCCATAAGAGTGTGTCTTCTCGCCCTATCACCGCAAAAAACCAAAGTATCTGAAACCACAAACTACTCAGGAGTACAGCCCCATTACTTTTATCGAACAAAGACTTAAGCATCATCTGTCGACTCACTCGTTACTTATCGAACTTTGTGAAAAGTTAAGTGAACAGTACTGATGGTATTGGCAAGAAATCCACCTTCACAATAGCTCATGTAATAGCGCCACATACGTACAAATCGTTCGTCATAACCCAGCTGAATAACTTTTGAATAGGATTGGTTAAATGCGTAATGCCAGTCAGAAAGAGTACGGGCATAATCTTGCCCTATGTCATATAAGTCTCTGATCACAAATTGACTGTTATTCGTCATTTGATCCATAAGGTGCGTCACAGACGGCAAGAATCCGCCAGGGAAGATGTATTTTTGAATGAAGTCGACTTCTTTACTGTATTTATCAAATCTTTGGTCAGCAATGGTGATGGCTTGAATCGCGAGTAACCCGTCCGGCTTTAATAGCGAATAACACTTATCTATATAAGAAGATAGGTACTGTTTACCTACCGCCTCTATCATCTCTATAGAGACAACCTTATCGAACTCGCCTTCAAGTAAACGATAGTCTCGCTTGAGAAGCGTTATTTGGTCGTTTAGCCCTGCTTCAGCGATGGACGTTTTAGCATATTGATATTGCTCTTCAGAAATCGTCGTAGTTGTAACACGGCAACCATATTGAGAAGCCATATATATTGCCATCCCGCCCCAACCAGTACCGATCTCTAACACATGGTCATTTTCATTTAACTGAAGCTGCTTGCAAAGCCTGTCCATCTTATTGATTTGCGCCACAGCTAACGAATCATCTTTCGTTTTGTATACACCAGAGGAGTACAGCATGTTTTCATCAAGAAACAGCTTATAAAGATCGTTCCCTAAGTCATAGTGCGCTTCTATATTCTCTTTTGACTGCGACAAGGAGTTGCGATTCAGCCAATGCGAAAATTGTAAGGCTAGCTTTTGAATCCAACTCACTTTGCTATCAACAGCATCTAACGTGTCGAGGTTCTCAGCCATAATGCGCGTTACTGTTGTCAAATTAGGGCTGTCCCACCAACCATCCATATACGCTTCGGCTCCTGCAATGCTGCCACCTTTTAGAAGCCTCTCGTAAAACTTAGGTTCATGAATTTCTATAACAGCGTGTAAATCAGACAATCCGTCACCAAACTCCACCCGCTCACCAAAGCTTTCAGTGATTGTTATATGACCCGTCGTTAATTGAGAAAGCATTCTAAAAATCAATGTACGATAAGCTTGTTGACGAACACTAAGTACACCTTCAGACGCATATGAACGGCTATTTAGCATGAGGGTGTCTCCTTCTTTTTGTTATTTGGATGAGAATAAAATTTTGCACCTTTAACCCACAATTTAAGGGCATGCCAATAAATACCGATTACGATTTTTAATGCCATAATGGGGGTTTTCAGTAGGTATCTAATCAGAGTCATTCTGCTCAGAGGTATAGCATTCATTGCCATAGAAGCATCAAATACTTTTTCTTCCTGATGGCACTCCAGATGAATCATTAACTTTTTATCTAGAGGTTTGAGTGACCATACATATTCTTGGTCAATGGGATTAAAAGGAGATACATGGAATTCTTTGTCATGACGCCAATTTTCCCTTTCACTACCAGCGTTAGAATCGATCGCATAATAGTGGCATTCATTCCATGGCGTATTACTCACCTCCGCGAGCAAATATTTCCAATTTCCTGCCTCGTCATACAAGTAGTAAAAGTTTACTGGACTAAAATACAAACCGAAGTAACGCAAATGACAAACCGCTTTTACCTTACCCTTCAGCCTAACACCTGTAAGTTCAAACACTTTGTTCTGAACTGCCAGCTTTAGATCTCCAGTCCCTACGTAGTCTTCTCTTCGAAATCGCGCCCAATGCCACGCCTTGTCTCCGAAACCAATAAGTTTTTCTTTTAGAACATCGATCTCATCTAGATCTAAGCAAGGCATAAAAAGGGGATATCTCAGGCTATGTTTTATTGGAGAAAATCGCCTATGAGTCACTTCACCATCTAGCATACAACTAGAGAAAATCATGCAACCTCCTTCTTTGAGGCAGAGTTCAGCAACCGAATACCTTCAACGACGTCCAGAGCGCTTCGAACCCCATCTTCGTGGAACCCGTTGTACCAATATGCTCCGCAGTACCAAGTAGAATTGAATCCATCAATACTGGATTTTTGCTTTTGAGCAATATGGGAATCTTGAGTAAAAACAGGGTGATGATAGGTAAATGTTCTAAGAATTTTATTTGAATCAATCTTATCGTTTGAATTTAACGAAACACAGAATGTCTTGTCACTTTCTATGTGTTGCAAGATATTCATATTATAGGTTAATGAAGGAAGTGCCTCTTGTTCACCTTTTTGACCTGAAAGCAAATAATTCCATGAAGCCCATGCCGCTTCGCTTTTCGGTAACAGGGCTGTGTCTGTGTGCAGTGTAACCTCGTTTGCCTGATATTCCATTTTAGAAAGCAGGTTATGTTCCATCTCACTCGGGTCTTGAAGCATTCTTAAAGCTTGGTCGCTATGACAAGCAAAAATGACCGCATCAAAGTGCTCGGTTCCAAAGGAAGATTGAATAAGAACACCGTCATGTTTTCGTTCGACTGATTTTACTGGGCAATTCAAGCGTATCTTTTCTTTGAATCCTTTGGTCAAGGGATCAATATACGCTTTAGATCCGCCATCAATCACATACCACTGAGGGCGATCTACAATATCGAGTAATCCATGATTCAAAAAGAAGTTAAGGAAGAATGGTAAAGGGAAACCACGCATATCCGCCAACGTGGATGACCAAATTGCAGCCCCCATAGGAAGAATATAATTGTCAGAGAAATAATCGCTAAATCGATGCTGGCGAAGGAAGTCGCCTAGTGTCAGTTCTCCATTATGAGGTTGAATAGCCGCTTCTTTAGCGAGTTTATTAAAACGCAATATTTCATAGATAAACCGATAAAACCGCGGGTTCAGGAAGTTTCGTTTTTGGGCAAACAACGTCGATAAGGTATGTCCGTTGTACTCTAAACCGCTACTCTGGTTACTCACGCTAAAACTCATTTGAGTCGGTGTGCCAGTGACCCCAATTTCGTTCATCATTTCAATAAAATTAGGATAAGTCCTGTCGTTATAAACGATAAAGCCCGTATCAACGGAATAGGATTGGTTTTCTATGCTTACGTCTACAGTAGCAGTGTGCCCACCGATATAATCATTTGCTTCAAAAACCGTAATGTCATGCTCTTGGTGAAGGTAGTAACCGCATGTTAATCCAGATATACCTGATCCTATTATTGCTATTTTCATGATTTGTCCTTCAACCTTAAGCCGTAGTAACCCATTTAGAGATGAACAAGCGCTGCCATGAATACGGCAAAGCCCCTATTAACCTCAAAAACATCGTGAATCGACGTGGAAAATAAATATTTTCTTTACGCAAGTGAATACCTGCGCGAATGCGCTTTGACGCATTTTCAACACTGACTTTCATCGGCATTGGAAAATCGTTTTTGTCCGTTAAAGGCGTTTCAACAAATCCTGGAAAAACCATCGAAACGTCAACGCCATTTTGTTTCATCGGTAACGCAAGGCTTCTCGCCAAATAATTAATTGCTGCTTTAGATGCGCCATAAGCTTCTGCTCTTGGCAGTGCCACCTCGCTCGCGATGGAGCCCACGATAACTAAATGATCATCTTGAATAATTTGAGATTGAGACGCTTCAATGCAATTCACAACGCCCATTACGTTGACGTTTAATACTCGCTGGAACAGTTCTGCGTCGATTTCTCCATTATCAATATACTCACAACTGCCAGCATTCATTATCCAAATAGAAGGCTTGGGGGTAAGATCTGACAACGCCGCTTTTGCCTGTTCAAGATCAGTAACATCGAATTGCAGCGTTTGGATGTTGTTAGAAAAAGCTTCCAAACTGGCGAGGCTTTCATGATTACGACCACACGCCCAGACTTTAAAACCGCTCGACGCATAATCTTTGGCAAGCTGATGCCCTATTCCAGATGTCGCCCCTGTGATCAACACTACCTGCTGGCTCATTGCCCTAGCCCCGCTTTTATTTTCCTAACAACCGCACCTAATACAGGAATCTGTTCGTAAAGCATTGAGCCCAAGTCGAAATAATCTCGGTGGTAAACAACTTTGTTATCTTCAAAAGAAATCTGACTGACCCCATCAACCTCAACTGGGTTTGAACGATTTAGCTTTGGGTGTCTCAGCAACATTGTCCAAACGATAAATCCCGTCCCACCCGCCTGATAGTGGTTGTGGATCTGAAATTCGCATTGATCAACATTTGCAAAGAGGTTTTCGAAATAATCATAAAGAGCCTCGTTACCCTCTAAACGATGAGCAGGGTCTTCGAATACGACATTTGGATGGTATAGGTCTCTTACCGATTCCAAATTATGTTTACTTAATGAACGGTAAAAATCCGCCACTTGACCAATATCCATCTTTACCTCGCTAATGACACCCATTGCGTTGTACAAAATATTTTTTTGTACATGTTCAATATAGCTGTAAAAGTTGTACAAATATAATTTTGTATAACTTTTTTGTATTCAGGTTTGTTTACGATGAGAAAATGAAAATGGATCACAAACAAAAAAGGCCCAGTAAAAACTGGACCTTTTCGTCATATATTCAATAGGTTCTAGAACATTTAGCCCCTAGCTTTGGCGTAACGCATCGATACGCTTATCTAACGGTGGATGGCTCATCATAAGCTGTGAGATTGAGCTTTTACCATTGATACCAAAAGCCATCATTGAGCCTTCTAACTTTGATTCATGGCTAACTTTTAACCGCTCCAATGCTGCAATCATCTTATGTTTGCCGACAAGTTGCGCTGCCCCCGCATCCGCATAGAACTCTCGACGACGGCTGTACCACATTGTGATAAAGCTTGCCAAAAAGCCAAACACCAAGTCCAACACCATAGACACGACAAAATACGTAATAGTGTTCGAACCGCCCTCTCCTTCCTCGTCATTATTCGAAGCCACAATATTGGCAATAAAACGGGATAAGAAGATAACAAACGTATTCACAACACCTTGCATTAGCGTCATGGTTACCATATCACCATTCGCAATATGGCTTACTTCGTGCGCTAACACCGCTTCAGCTTCATCACGCGTCATACTATGAAGCAGCCCAGTTGAAACAGCGACAAGCGAGTCATTCCGCTTAGCACCTGTTGCAAATGCATTGATGTCTGCGGAATCATAAATCGCAACTTGCGGCATACCAATACCCGCTTGTTGTGATTGACGTTGAACCGTTTCCAACAACCAATGCTCAGTTTCGTTACGTGGACTCTCAATGACTTGACCGCCTACTGAACGTAGGGCAATTTTTTTAGACATCAACAGCGAAATAAAGGAACCACCAAAACCAAATATGGCTGCCATTACAAGCAGACCAGACAGGCTACCAGGTGCGATTCCAGTTACAGCATAAACAATGTTCAATACAATACTCAGCACCAAAATTACGGCTAAATTGGTTGCCAAGAACAACATCACTCGCTTCATTTGTTTTCTCCAATAGGAAGCTTAACTTTTTCTAACTCTTCGGTTAGTCATATTCTAAGGCATTATGGTTAATGATTGAGAGCTAACCCAACGAACCATTACACCTAAGAATGTAACATATACATATAGTCTTAAATTTTAAAAACAAGGTTAAGAGCAAAATTGCAACATTTGATGTCTAAAAGGGTTCATATGTAAATAGATGACCATCTTCTGAAACATCAAGGCGTTAAAGCTCACTGTTCCGATCTCTTAAAAAGCATTAGACCATAGTCTTATTGCTGTCAGTCACCACAAGTTCTAGAGTGTTGGGGTCGGAAAAGCGGTTCCCAAATACATAATATCCACGGAGAATGGAAACATGAATGACAACGGAAATTTTCAGATGGCTATTGATATGCTTTGCTGCCACTTAGGCTTGACTGAAGATGAAGCGAGAGAACAATTAGGTTTGAAATCTGATACTCAACTTCAGCAGCAAATTACGGATACTCAGCAAGCGTTGATGGGTCTATCTGCTGAAAAGTAGTAATGTATTGTTAAAGAAACGGCTGCGAAATTCGCAGCCGTTTTTTTCATTCAATTAAGGGCGATACGTTAATGTATTTGCCTATATTTCTTCGCTTAGGTCCGGGAACATAAGGAATTTCTCCGAGTTTTGGTGCTGGTAGCTTATCTTCTAGCATTTTAATGATTTCGGCATAATGCTCCGTTCCTGGATTAATGCGATTGGCAACCCAGCCCACCAACTCTAAGCCATCATGTTTTATCACTTCAGCAGTAAGCATGGCATGGCTCAAACAACCGAGCTTAATACCAACAACCAAAACAACGGGTAACTTTTCTTGCTGCACCCAAGTAGACAAACAATCAGAATCCGATACTGGTACGCGCCAGCCGCCCGCACCCTCTACCAGAACAACCTCTGCATTTTCTTTATGCTGATTCAGTTTCTGGCTCAGCACACGATAGTCAATCTCCAAGTTATCGTGCTTAGCCGCAATATGTGGCGACGCTGGTATATACATTGCGAAAGGATTCACGTCATCATAATCAACGCTTACGCTACTCGCTTCCTGTAGGTGCAATGCATCTGAGTTTCTTTTCCCATGTTCGGTAATTTCACAACCAGAAGCGATAGGCTTGTACCCAATAGTCGATAGTCCTTTCTCATTTAAAGCTTGAAGAATGGCTTTAGAAGCAACAGTCTTCCCTACTTCGGTGTCCGTACCGGCGATAAAAAATGCATTCAGCATGCTGAAATCTCTCCTAAACAAACTTGATAAGTTGCAGGTATTAAACCTTGAGGGGCATGTAATTGTCGGTAAGCTTTGTCCACACGAATAAGCTTGGACTTCGTGACTAACCCTTCGGCACGACCGTCTACATGGCTCGCGCCTATCCCCTTTAGGTCTTTCATCAGCTCCAGAGCGGAGCGGTACCTCAAAGTGATAGGAAATGAGTCTATTTGATGAGTACTGCACCCTGCTTGCGCTAACGCAAGTTTTACCTGTTTACCTGTCAAAAATTCATTGACATGTTGATATGCATCAACTTTAAACCAAGCGTTTTTCAACTCAAGTAAAGAACCATCTAGTAAGGTAGAAAAGTATGCTCGCCCACCGTGGTTTAATACACGACGGATTTCTCGAAGTGGTAAAGACAAGTCCTCGCACCATTGAAGCGCTAAGCTTGAAAATACGAAATCAAAGCTGGCGTCTGAAAACGGCAGAGCATCTGCATCCACAAGTTCACATTTTACATCCAGTTGTTCACAACGTGATGCGGTCGCTCGTAACATAGCGTCAGACAGATCTGCAGCAATAACTTTAGCCCCTCGCAATGCGAGAAGTTTTGCAAAATATCCTGTCCCACAACCTAAGTCGAGAACCTTTGTTCCAGTAAGATCTGAGGGCATTCTTTCTAAAATATGTTGACCAACCTGACGCTGAAACTCAGCATGTTGGTCGTATGTACTGGCAGCACGACTAAACGATTCGGAAATCGCCTTTTTGTCGGCTTGAGAATGAGAGATGAATACTGCTTGCTCTATCATGTACGACTCGCTACTACCTGTTTAACTTTGCTTGCCATTTCTATCACATCTTTCTTACTGTGATTCGCTGTTAACGTAATTCGAAGCCTTGCTTGCCCATTAGGTACAGTGGGTGGACGAATTGCGGTTAACCAATAACCTTGCTCTCTGAGAGAACTTGCGCATTCAAGAGCCGAATCAGAATCACCACAAATAAAAGGTTTTATCGGTGTTTCTGTGTGAATGAACCCAGGAACCTCAGAAAGCACTTCATCATATATACCGGACAATTCAGTTAATTTGTCTCTGCGCCACTGCTGCTCTCGCATCATATCTATAGAATGAGTTAATGCGTGCGCTTGAGATGGCGGCATTGCTGTGGAGTAAACATGATGCCGTGCAAACTGGGTTAGATAATCGCCTAATTCGTGATCACACAAAACAGCTGCGCCAGATAGCCCTGCCCCTTTTCCGAAAGTCACCACCAAAATATCGGAGTGAACCCCAGCAGCATTACAGCTACCTTGCCCTTCAGTACCCAAAACTCCAATGCCGTGTGCATCATCCACCATAAATAGGTTATTTGAAGCGGTGGCAATCTGACTAAGGAGAGTAAGTGGTGATTTATCACCATCCATACTGAATACGCCTTCCGTCACGATAAGCGCATTCTCTTTATTGGCGAGTAAGCCTTTGAGGTTATCGGCATCATTGTGTTTGAAACGCTTCATCATCGCAGGGCTGTGCATCCCCGCCTCTATTAACGAAGCGTGATTCAGCTTGTCTTGAAACAGCCAATCACCTTTCTCAAGCAAAGAATACAAAACGGCTTGGTTGGCACTGAATCCGGAGCTGAACAATATAGCTCTGTCAAAATTCAACCAACGGCACAATGATTCTTCCAAACAACGATGTGCAAGAGAGTATCCAGTCACAAGAGGTGAAGCCGCGCTACCCGCACCGTATTTTTCCAAACCATCTTGCCACGCTTTAACCATTGATTTGTCTGTGGCTAAACCTAGATAGTCGTTGCTGGAAAAATTGACATAAGCTTGGTCGCCAAGCTTGAAATGAGCACTGTTACCACCCGATAAAGCCGAGAGGCGACGAGTTAAACCGTTCTCCTCTCTATGCTTCAGTTGGTGCTGGATTCTTTGTCTAAACGCTTGCATCATAGAATAAATCGTCTTTAGCAGGACGTGCAGCAACGCGCTCAACAACCCTGTCTAATAATTCATTCTCTTCGATTTCATCCGGCTTTTGACTAACGGCTTGGCTATTAATACCCAACTTTTTGAACAGCAGCATATCTTTGTCTTCAGAAGGGTTTGGTGTGGTAAGAAGCTTACAACCGTAAAAGACAGAATTCGCACCAGCCATAAAGCAAAGTGTTTGCATTTGTTCATTCATATTCTCACGACCAGCAGATAAACGAACAGCGGACATTGGCATCATAATACGGGCAATCGCAATCAAGCGAATGAAGTCAAACGGGTCGACATCGTCCACACTTTCTAGCGGTGTTCCTTTCACTTTAACCAGCATATTAATTGGCACACTTTCAGGGTGGACAGGTAAGTTCGCTAATTCAACGAGAAGACCTGCTCGATCGTTAACGCTTTCTCCCATGCCTATGATACCGCCAGAGCAGATTTTCATACCTGCATCGCGGACGTGTGAAAGTGTATCTAAGCGGTCTTGGTACGTACGAGTGGTAATAATACTGCCGTAAAATTCTGGAGAGGTATCGAGGTTGTGATTGTAGTAATCCAGCCCCGCGGTTGCCAATTCGTCGGCCTGATCGGGGGTCAACATCCCCAGCGTCATGCAGGTTTCGAGCCCCATGCCTTTCACGCCTTTAATCATTTCTGTCAAATGCGGCATATCGCGAGATTTCGGGTTCTTCCATGCAGCTCCCATACAGAAGCGAGTAGAGCCCGCATTTTTTGCTTTTTTAGCCGCATCCAATACACGCTCTACTTCCATCAAGCGCTCTTTTTCAACGTCTGTCGTGTATCGAGCACTCTGAGGGCAGTATTTACAGTCTTCAGGACACGCACCCGTTTTTATGGAAAGTAATGTGCTTACTTGGACATGATTGTGCTGTTGGTAATGCCTATGAACGATCTGTGCGTCAAACAGTAGGTCCATAAAAGGTTTATCCATAAAGGCTCTGACTTCGGCATGAGTCCAGTTATGACGAACTTCCACGTGCGTATCCTTAATTTTGATTATTGTTAATTGCTACTTGGCTAGTGTACTGACAACCGATAGACTGTCAACATTCCAAACCCACACAGGGTTTACAATTGATTAAAAAATAACCACGCAAGAAGAGAGTATTTGCTATGGATTTAGCCTTCGACCGAGAGCACATCTGGCATCCCTACACATCAACACTGACACCTCTGACCTGCTACCCCATAGTAGGAGCGTGCGGTGTACACCTTGAATTAGAGGGTGGGAATAAGCTAATCGATGGCATGTCGTCTTGGTGGTCGACTATTCATGGATACAATCATCCAGTATTAAATGACGCTGCAAAATCTCAAATTGATAAGATGTCTCATGTGATGTTTGGTGGCATTACGCATGATCCAGCGATTAACCTTTGTAAAAAGCTATTGAATCTAGCACCCAGTAATATGGAGCATGTGTTTCTAGCGGATTCAGGATCAGTCGCTGTTGAAGTTAGCCTAAAAATGGCACTGCAATATTGGCACGCCAAAGGTCAAAATCGCCCTAAGTTCCTCACCCTCAGAAATGGTTACCATGGCGACACATTTGCTGCTATGTCTGTCACCGATCCAGATAATTCCATGCACAGCTTGTATAAAGGTTTCTTGCCAGAACACTTGTTCGCCGACAGTCCGAAGACAGGCTTTTCTGAACCTTGGGACGCCACAGATATCAGTGACTTTGAACTGCAATTAAAAACTCATCACAAAGATATTGCGGCAGTGATCCTCGAGCCAATAGTACAAGGCGCGGGAGGAATGAATATTTATCACCCGCAGTTTCTATCGGGCGTACGTAATCTTTGCGACCAATATGATGTGCTCTTGATTCTAGATGAAATCGCGACGGGGTTTGGGCGGACTGGGAAGATGTTTGCCTGTGAGCACGCAAATGTTCTCCCCGATATTCTATGCGTAGGCAAGGCCATAACGGGTGGATATATGACGTTATCTGCAACGCTAACCTCTAAACACGTCGCAGATACAGTGTGCGGTGGTGAAGCGGGTTGCTTTATGCATGGTCCAACCTTTATGGCGAACCCACTCGCTTGTGCTGTCGCCGATGCCAGCTTAGGGCTGTTAGAAGAGGGAAGCTGGTCGCAACAAGTTTCGACGATTGAAGCTCTGTTTGCCGAAAAGCTACCAATATTAAAGCATCACACACGCGTCAAAAGTGTTCGATGGGTGGGCGCCATAGGCGTCGTTGAAACTCACGAAAATGTTAATATGGAGTCGATTCAGAAGCATTTTGTTGATCACGGTGTTTGGATCCGCCCTTTTATGAACAGAATCTACCTAATGCCTCCGTACATTAGTGAACCAGAGCATATAGAGAAACTGATAGGCGCCATTTCAAGCGCGCTCGATCTAGATAGCTGCTTCAAATGAATTGAAAGCCCGAATTTAAATAATAAGTGCGAATCTGAGTAGCAAGTACAAAAAAAGCTGACACAAAGTCAGCTTTTTCAATTTCATACTCAGGTGGTGTTAACTAGCTAATCAATTGATGAGCGTTGTAATTAACCTATATGAGTCGCACCGTTCATGTACTTCTGAAGCGCAGTAGGGATAGCAATACGACCATCTGATTCTTGGTTGTTTTCCAGAATAGCAACCATTGTGCGACCGACTGCCAAACCTGAACCATTCAATGTATGCACAAGTTCCGGTTTTTTCTCGCCTTTACGACGGAAGCGAGCTTGCATGCGACGCGCTTGGAAATCGGCAGTATTCGAACAAGACGAAATCTCGCGATAGGTTTCTTGCGCCGGAACCCACACTTCTAAATCGTAAGTTTTACGAGCACCAAAGCCCATGTCTCCTGTACATAAGATCACTTTACGATACGGCAGTTCAAGTAGCTGAAGTACTTTTTCAGCGTGACCTGTCAGCTCTTCTAACGCTGCCATTGAATCTTCTGGCTTGGTGATTTGAACTAACTCAACTTTATCAAATTGGTGCATACGAATGAGACCACGAGTATCTCTGCCATAAGAACCTGCTTCTGAACGGAAACACGGTGTGTGCGCCGTCATCTTAATTGGCAAGTCGGCTTCGTCTGTAATGGTATCGCGAACCATATTTGTTACAGGAACTTCTGCCGTAGGAATAAGAGACAATTTGCGAGGTTCTTCATCGTTTACTTTTTCGGTTAACGGTTCTGTATGAAACAGATCTTCACCAAATTTAGGAAGCTGACCAGTACCATATAGGCTGTCGGCATTCACAAGGTATGGGACATACATTTCAGAGTAACCATGCTCGTCGGTATGAAGGTCAAGCATGAATTGCGCAATAGCACGGTGAAGGCGAGCAAACTGCCCCTTCATCACAATAAAACGTGCACCAGTGATTTTGGTCGCACTCGCGAAATCAAGACCGCCACTCAGCTCACCAAGGTCAACGTGATCTTTAACTTCAAAATCGTAAGTTTTTGGTTCGCCCCAACGAGAAATTTCTACGTTGTCGTTTTCATCTTTCCCATCAGGCACAGAATCATCTGGCAAGTTAGGCACTGAAAGCGTGATGTCTTCCAGTTTAGATTGAACGTCAGCCAGCTCAACTTTCTTAGCATCCAGCTCACTACCAAGGTTACCGATCTGTTTTTTAATCTCTTCGGCACCTTCTTTATCACCAGCAGCCATTTTCTGACCGATTTGTTTGGAGATGGAATTGCGTGAGGATTGTAAATTTTCAACTTCTACTTGAATGGACTTACGTTGCTCTTCAAGTTGACGGATTGTCTCTACGTCCAGCTTGAAGCCGCGACGTGCTAATTTTGCAGCTGTTTCATCCAGCTCAGTTCGAAGTAATTTAGAATCCAGCATTGCTAATCCTATGCCTTTTGGTTTGTTTTGAAGACGTAGCAGGCTGTCCTGCTACTGAGAAAATTATCTCGCTAAAGATATCCAAAAAGCGCTACTTTTCATAGCGCTTTTGTGGGCTTTTTGCGTCCAAAGAGGAGAGATAATCTAACTTTTCGCCGATTTTGGTCTCTAAGCCGCGATTTGTCGGAAAATAGTAACGAGTCTCTGCCATTTCAGGGGGGAAATATTGCTCACCTGCTGCATAAGCACCTGGCTCATTATGAGCATAACGGTACTCTTCTCCGTAACCGAGATCTTTCATTAGACTGGTCGGCGCATTGCGTAGGTGAGGGGGAACTTCGTATTCTGGGTGATTTTGCGCATCTCTCAATGCTTGTTTCCAAGCGTTATATACTGCGTTACTTTTGGGTGCACAGGCTAAATACACCACAGCTTGAGCAATGGCTCGCTCACCTTCTGCGGGACCAACTCTAGAGAAACAATCCCAAGCAGATAACGCAACCTGCATCGCCCTTGGATCGGCATTACCAATATCTTCAGATGCAATAGCAAGCAACCGACGCGCAACATACAGTGGATCGCAACCAGCACTGATCATCCTTGCAGCCCAATACAACGCAGCATCCGGGTCAGAACCTCGAATGGATTTATGGAGTGCGGAGATTAAATCGTACCAAATATCGCCTTTGTTATCGAAACGGGCGACCTTTTCCCCTGCGACTTCTGCAAGTAACGCTAATGTGATTTGCTTCTTGTCATCTGTCTCTGTTGCCATATCGAACAACAATTCGAGATAATTAAGCGACATTCGGGCATCACCGTTAACCAATTCAGATAAACGGTCTAACACACCCTCTTCGAACTCTGCTGCCTCTTTACCTAACCCTCTGTCTTCATCAGACAGTGCTTGGTTAAGAACATCGAGAATATCCTCTTCTTTTAACGACGATAGCTTATAAACTCGCGCCCTTGAAAGAAGTGCATTGTTTAGCTCAAAGGAAGGATTTTCGGTTGTCGCACCAATAAAAGTCACTGTGCCATCTTCAATATGGGGTAAAAAAGCATCTTGCTGACTTTTATTGAAGCGGTGTACCTCGTCCACAAACAAGATGGTTTTCCTGCCTGCAACTTTGTTATCACGTGCTTTTTCAATGGCAATACGGATATCTTTAACACCGGAGGTCACCGCAGAAACGCGCTCAACTTCCGCATTAGCATAATTTGCCGCGACTTCAGCCAATGTCGTTTTCCCAGTGCCCGGCGGGCCCCATAAGATCATGGAGTGCAAATGCCCAGCTTCTAAAGCACGACGGAGAGGCTTACCTTCGCCCAGAATATGTTGCTGACCAATATATTGCTCGACGGTTTCTGGGCGCATGCGTGCGGCTAAAGGCCGAAAGTCTTCATCACCAGAAAAGTCGAGCGAATAGTTACTCATTAGTTGCCACGCTCATCATAAACTTCAACACCTTTTGGTGGTGTGAAAGTAAATCTTTCTTTTGCTGGCGTCTTCATACTGATTGAATTAAAAGTAAATTGGCTTGTTTGACCGTCTTGCTCGACAACCGAAAAACCTTCTATTTTACCTTTGGCAGTCACATCAATGATGAATTGCCCTTGTGTGGAATTTTCCGAGACAGGTTCAAGGGTGAACCGGTTATCTTTTTGAGCAACTCGGTAATTATCCCAGTCACTTTGTCTATTTCGTGTGAGCAGAACAAAGGGTGTTTGTCCCGTTGCTTGCTCTTGGTTATAAATGCTCACCTGCTCCAAGAAAGGTTCGTAATACCAAACCACATCACCGTCAGAAACAAGCTCTGTCTCATCTGGTTCTATTGTCGACCAACGAAACATGCTTGGACGTGCGATATCCGCAGTGCCATTTGCTTGCTGAATCACTTCGCCATCAGGCGCTGTCACCGTTTGCGAAAACGCCGCGCTGAACCCGTCTGTTTTACTCAATCGTTCACTTAATTCAGATTTAGGTGATGCCACTGTGGTGGCAGATATACTAAACGTGAACAGAATAAGCCATTTTTTCATTTAAAATCTCTTTAAACTAATACCGATAACGAATTGGACAACGTTTTTTTGTCTCTGTTTCATTGGAACCTGTTGACCTAGTCTTTAATTGGTGGCGGTGCAAGAACCTCGCGATTACCATTGTGACCAGGGGCACTAACAATGCCTTGTGCTTCGAGTTGCTCCACAATTCTGGCTGCGCGGTTATAGCCGATCTTGAATCGACGCTGTACACCGGAAACAGAGCCACGTCGGCTTTCAACAACGTGCTCTACCACTTGGTCAAACAATGGATCGACATCTTCGTCAGCTTCCATCGCCTCACCGGGCAACAACGTATCCGCTGTCTGTTCACCGTTAGTGATTTCATCAATGTACTCTGGCTTACCACGAGCTTTCCAATCATTAACAACGGCATGAACATCATCGTCGGAGGCAAATGCTCCGTGAACACGAATCGTGTGGCTAGATCCCGGAGGAAGATAAAGCATATCACCCATTCCAAGCAGTGACTCGGCACCACCTTGATCAAGTATGGTTCTAGAATCCGTTTTCGTTGATACCGTAAAGGCAACACGTGTTGGTATGTTCGCTTTGATTAAACCGGTGATCACATCAACCGATGGACGCTGCGTTGCCAAAATCAAATGCACACCTGCTGCTCGTGCTTTTTGCGCCAGTCGGGCTATCAACTCTTCCACTTTTTTACCGACGACCATCATGAGATCGGCAAATTCATCGACAATGACAACAATGTACGGCAGTTTTTCTAATAGAGGTGGCAATTCATCCATGCTATCGCCCGCTTGCCATAGAGGGTCATGGATTGGATGCCCTGCGTCCGCCGCCATTTTTAATTTTTCATTAAATCCTTTGATGTTTCTAACACCCAGAGCAGACATGAGCTTGTATCGACGTTCCATTTCACCAACGCACCAACGCAGAGCGTTCGATGCATCTTTCATGTCGGTTACCACTTCCGAAAGCAGGTGCGGAATACCCTCGTAAATCGAAAGCTCCAACATTTTAGGGTCGATCATAATAAATCGAACATCTTCCGGCTTCGACTTATAGAGCATGCTTAAGATCATGACATTCACGCCGACTGACTTACCTGAACCCGTCGTACCAGCAACAAGCACATGTGGCATCTTTGCTAAGTCAGCAACAACGGCTTCACCCGCAATATCTTGGCCAAGTACCACTGTTGTTGGTGAGGTGGCATTTTCAAATTGAGGACTGTTAATCACGTCAGACATGAATACCGTCTGACGGCTCATATTGGGTAATTCCAATCCAACATAAGGTTTGCCCGGAATGACTTCAACCACACGTACTGCCATAGCAGATAGAGAGCGCGCTAAGTCCATAGACAGACCAGATATGCGGCTTACTTTTACCCCTGGTGCCAAATCTAACTCGAAACGAGTAATGACCGGACCGGGGAAGATATCAACCACTTTCGCGGTGATCTTGTAGTCAGCTAATTTTGATTCAACCAAACGAGCAATATCTTCTAGAGCAGCTCTATCTATATGATTCTCGCGCTTCTCCGGATGATACAGCAACTCAAGAGTTGGCATTGGGGAAGTGGGCTTGGGTAATGTTTGATCCTTTTGTACAAGGAACGGATTTTGACTTGCGGCAACATTTTGCTGCGCATCCGCCACCAATGACTGGAATGCCGCAACATCTGCGTCGCCTTCCGCTACTTCTTCAACCTCTGCTAGAGAATCTGAAGCAGGTTCAATGGCTTCCTCATTAAAATCAGATGAAGCTTCTACTTCTACCTCAGAAGCTCTTTCTTCTTCATTAAGGGTAGGTTCAGTTTCAAATTCAGAAATTGTTGGCGTACTTTCTTCTATTTCCACATCATCGAAATTAATAGAGTCATGCATGTCTTGCTGTACATCTTCAACTTCCTGAGAGTTTTCACTCGGCTGAATATCACTTACCGCAACAACATCTGCTCCTTCAGCATAATCGTTCGCTTGCTCTGCTTGATAGGTCAGCTCTTCGATGGTTGCATTAGGTGAAAGTGCCCGTTCTTCATTTTGCTCAAGCACACCACTGTCGAATTCATTCGCTTCAGCCATTTGCTCACTGATGGGAGGATGATCAGAATCATCTCTGTGTACCGCTTGAGGGAGGTGAATGTTGAATCTTGACTCGGCATGACCATCGTCATCATCCAACTGGGAGGAATTCGGTTCAATGTCGTCAACAAGCTCTTGGTATGGGCTTTCCATACCCAACGGAGGAGATATGGATTCTTGCTGGTCAGCATGTTTAAGTTCTGGATCCTGCAATGTAGGTTTAATGTGTTCTTCTTTAGACCCACGAACCAAATTCATTAGCCATGCGCAGAATGAAATAAACGAATTTCCTAACCATTCAACAATAGATAACCAAGAAATGCCCGTAAGGAGGGTGAAGCCTGCTCCCCATAAAAAAAGCAGAACAAGTGTCGTGCCGAGCAAGTTAAATGCAGGTAAAGCCAGATTAGTGATCACGTCACCAATCACACCACCTGATGAGAAATACCAGATGTCATCAAAATTGATATCGGCAAGGCCACAACTCGTAATAATGACGACGGTTAGCCCTAAAAGGCGCGTTCCCCACAACATAAAGTCGATGGGTTCATCTTCTGCTCTTTTTCGAAAGAACACCCAAGTCATCACGGAGATAGCAATAGGTAGAGGATAGGCTATAGAGCCAAAAACAAAGAAAAGACTGTCTGCTACCCAAGCGCCAAATTGCCCTCCTAGGTTTTTCACTTCGCCTCCCCATGCAGTTTGGGACCATGAAGGATCGGCAGGATCAAAGGAAAGTAAAGCAATAGAGATTAGAATCGCTGTAAGACAACCTAATATGAAGCAGCAATCGCGAAGTCGTTGTAGCCCATTTAATCGAGGAGATAAGGTCTCTTCTTGGGACTTTATAATGGTTTCAACCTTTTCTTTGTTCTCTCTGAACATATACCAACTTTATGCTTATTGATTTCAAAAAACGCACCGAGCGGCAATAGCCGCTCGGTTTGTTAGATGATTTAACCACATCAAGCAATAAAACCCAATCTCTGTTCGGTTCGCAAACCCAATAAACGGGCAGTTTCCCGAACAAAATAAGGACAATTAACTAACGTAATTCCTGAAGTTGAATCCAGATCTCAATCGAATTCGCCACTACACAACAGAAATTACGTCTTGTACTTATCGAGTTTTAATAACCAACTGGTTGGTCTGTTTAACTTCTTCCATAACCACATATGTGCGGGTATCGTTAACGCCAGGTAAACGCAGAAGCGTGTCACCCAACAATTTACGGTAGGCACTCATATCTGATACACGGGTTTTTAGAAGATAGTCAAAATCGCCAGACACTAAATGACATTCTTGAATGTCATCCAGCTTTTGTACTGCATGATTAAATTGTTCGAACACATCTGGTGCGCCTCGATTTAACGTAATCTCAACAAATACCAATAGCGATGCATCTAGATACTGAGGATTCAGCAAAGCTGTGTATCCAGTAATGTATCCTTGTCTCTCCAATCGACGCACACGTTCTAGACATGGCGTTGGAGATAATCCCACTCTTTTAGATAACTCTACATTCGAAATACGACCATCTTTCTGAAGTTCGTTAAGAATGTTTCTATCAATACGATCTAATTCCTTGGACGGCTTCTTATAGTTATCCACCATTTTTTATCCCACCTTATTACTTCCTTGCAAAAAAATATACTACAACTTTTTAATATTCAGTATCAAATTTTTCAAATACAACTCTATACTAGATATTAATTCGACGGAATTACCCTACACATAGATAATACAACCAAAAATATTGAGGAGTCAGGATGATTATTGGCGTACCGAAGGAAATCAAAAACCACGAATACAGAGTGGGTATGATTCCATCCAGTGTGAGAGAACTTGTCTCTCACGGTCACCAAGTCATTGTCGAAACTAATGCCGGTAGTGGTATCGGTTTTTCCGATCAAGACTATATTGCCGTAGGTGCATCCATTCTTCCTACTGCTGCTGACGTTTTCGCGAAAGCAGACATGATTGTTAAGGTTAAAGAACCTCAAGCCGTCGAGCGCGCTATGCTGCGTGAGGGGCAAATATTGTTCACATATTTACACCTAGCACCAGATTTTCCACAAACTGAAGAGCTTATCAAGAGCAAAGCTGTCTGCATAGCATATGAGACTGTAACAGATAATATGGGTCGTCTGCCACTTTTAGCACCAATGTCTGAAGTTGCAGGTCGTATGTCGATTCAAGCGGGCGCTCAAACTCTTGAGAAATCACATGGTGGTCGAGGCCTACTTTTAGGCGGTGTTCCAGGTGTTGAACCAGCAAAAGTTGTCGTCGTTGGCGGTGGCGTAGTAGGTTCAAATGCAGCTCGTATGGCGGTGGGTTTACGTGCAGACGTCACCATTTTAGACCGCAGCATTGACACTCTACGTGCGCTAGACGAAGAGTTCCAAGGCCGCGCGAAAGTCGTTTATTCTACTGAAGATGCGCTTGAAAAACATGTACTTGAAGCCGATCTAGTGATTGGTGCAGTACTAATACCTGGTGCGGCAGCACCAAAGCTGATCACGAAAGAACACATCAAACGCATGAAGCCAGGGGCTGCGGTAGTGGATGTCGCAATCGATCAGGGCGGTTGTTTTGAAACATCAAAAGCAACAACACATGCTGAACCAACTTACATCGTTGACGAAGTTGTACACTACTGTGTAGCAAATATGCCAGGAGCCGTAGCACGAACGTCTACTTTTGCGCTAAATAATGCAACATTACCTTACATTATTAAGCTCGCAAACAATGGATACGAGAAAGCACTCCTTGCAGATGAAGGGCTACTCGAAGGACTAAATGTTATTCATGGAAAAGTAACCTGCAAAGAAGTAGCTGAAAGCTTCGACTTAGAATACGTTGAAGCGAAGCAAGCTATCGCCATGTTCAATTAAGAACGATATGTTATTAGTTATTCTTAGCTGAATGATGACGGAAAAGACTCGCTTACGCGGGTCTTTTTTTTGCCTGTATGAGTATGTTTCTTGGTGTATCTTCTTCAGCACAAAACTCATTCACGCTCACCGAATATCCATTCTCTTCGAGATATAAAGCCCGATCTAAAACGAGCCAAAGCTCTAGTGGTCTTTGGAAAACTTGCTGAATTAGGCTTAACCTCTCCATCTGCCAAAATCGCTCTTCACCACGTCGTTTCCAATACTCAAAGTCTATTGACCCCAGTTTGAAATTTTTTTCCTTGTCAGCCCATAAGCAAAACGCTTCAAATCCACCCGACAACATCGACTTCTTAATACTAGGGATAGCCGTATAGGTAGAGTGCCCCTTCTGCTCTTTTAAAAATGAGTCCAATCCGAGCCTATAACTCATTTCTTCAAATCTATGACGGTGAACTCGCTCCCCCCCAGTTACTGTCGCTTGAAGAGGTATTCTTAATTCGGCTTTGGTCAACTTCATGTCATGCTTAATACCTTCCGATGAAAGAGGCAGATAACAGTCCGACTGAATAAGGTGATAGCAGCAGGGAGAGATCGAAAACTCGCTTATACCTACTTCGCACCCTCGCTTGATAAGGTTAACGTGCAAATCTCCACAAGCGTGTAGAGCAACGGCGTGTTGACTAGGCTTCATAATCAGAGATGCACTCTTGGTGAGGGCATCTCCTTGAACAAAGCGCATAGCTAATTCTTTTTTATCCGCTAGAGCTTGTCCGCTATCACATAAGGCTTTCTGCCATTCAAAACTGGTGACTGGAATTGTAGAATTTGATGCAAGTAGCTGCCCTAAAAAACCTTTACCAGAGCACCATTCAAGCCATTCCTCTCCAACGTTTCCATTTAGGCAAGCATCACTCATTAACCGTATCTGATTTAGCTTTCTCCCCGGTATACCTGCTTCGGAGCCCTTGGATAGCTTTGTTAATTCAGATGGCGTCAGTCTATTTAAGTAAGAAAGCTCGTGTAAGTCGGCTACATCAGGAATAAATCTTGATATTTCCTTTACCAAGTGGGGGGTATTTGCTTTCAGGTTAATGATTTCTGCTTCCGCAAGACCACTTAACCAAGGGGTTAGGTTGGGGTAATTTAAATCCCACGGAAAATTTGCGCAATCACTCATGTGAAATGGCTGAAATCGCCATTCATTATCGTGCAAAGCCAATAATGAACTGATCTTTTGGAAAATTTTATTCATGATTCCCCCTAGAATCGGGCGATTGTAAGGGGAATCATAAGAGAGTTAAAGTGGTTTACCTAACGGGTAGCTCGATGTCTTTAAACATCTCTTCAATTTCTATATTACTTTTTAATGAAATAGCTTGTTCGACAACAGGGCGAGTCAAATGAGGGGCAAATCGCTCCATGAAGTCATACATGTATGAGCGTAAGAACGTCCCTCTGCGGAAACCAATACTGGTGGTACTTGCACCAAAAATATGGCTCGCATCAATGGCGACCAAATCTGAATCCAATGCTTTGTCGACAGCCATTGACGCGATGACCCCGACACCAATCCCCATGCGCACATAAGTTTTAATAACATCAGCATCTGTAGCAGTAAATACAATGCGAGGTGTGAGACCTGCATTGTTGAACGCCGTATCCAGTTCAGATCGCCCTGTAAACCCAAATACATAAGTAACCAAAGAGTATGTCGACAAGTCTTCGATGGTGACATGTTCTTTTTTAGCCAACGGATGGTCTTTCGTGACTACGATTGAACGGTTCCAGTGATAGCACGGAAGCATAATGGCATCTTGATACAAATGCAGCGCCTCAGTCGCAATTGCAAAATTTGCGGTTCCTTTAGCAACAGCTTCCGACATTTGAGAAGGTGTTCCTTGATGCATATGAAGTGAAACTTTCGGATAACGAGCCGTAAAGCCTTTAATGACATCAGGTAAAGCGTAACGTGCTTGAGTATGAGTAGTAGAAATATTCAGTGTTCCCATTTCTGGGTGGGTATGCTCCCCCGCAACGGCTTTGATGCTTTCTACCCTTGCCAATATTTCACTTGAAATACGTACTATATCTTCACCAGCGTCAGTAACCTGTGTGAGATGCTTACCGCTGCGCTCAAATATTTGTATCCCGAGTTCATCTTCTAGCAAACGAACTTGCTTACTAATACCTGGCTGCGAGGTGAACAAGCTTTCTGCCGTCGCTGAGACGTTCAAGTTGTGATTAACAACTTCAACAATGTACTTCAGTTGCTGTAATTTCATCGTTACCCCGTATTCCGTTACTCTAAATTTATATACACAAATAACCTCACATAATTTCAATGATGAAGTCACTTGGGTATATACCCAAACCACCTTAAGAT
Organism: Vibrio penaeicida; assembly: GCF_030689305.1. Lineage (GTDB taxonomy): Bacteria > Pseudomonadota > Gammaproteobacteria > Enterobacterales > Vibrionaceae > Vibrio > Vibrio penaeicida_B. The sequence continues at coordinate 380,471 of NZ_JAUYVM010000001.1, forward strand.
GCTAGATTCAGCGAGCACCTAAGTAGCTTAGGTATATAAGTATTAGTTATAACGCCTTCAGCTAAAAAAAGACAGCAAAAACGCAGATACTTATGTGCTGAGTTTGACTATCAACTATAGTATTAAGTAGGTTTTGCTATAGACCCCGCATAAATTGGGGCAAATTTGATTTTTTCATTAATTTTCCTCTAAGTAAGGATAATAATGAAGTTTGTTGTTATCTCGGGTATAGAAACAACACGATATCGTGTATCCTCGGGGGTTAGCTTTTTGTACGGAACGCAGACTTAAGTTTATGAATATTGGTTTAATAATCGCGCTTGTTGCTATTTTGTTGGTTCTCGTAATTGGTTACAACATTATGCTTCAGTACCGCATGAAAGTAGAGACTGCAAAAAAACAAGAGTCCACACGGCATCTAGCAGTTATTGATGCGACAGAGGATCTTATTGGGAACGCACATCACCTACCCTACAGTAAGGATCTTTTGGTGTGTTTGAACACGCGAATTCTTGACGCACTGGAATCTATGTTTGAATTAGATCCTAAAAACAAGCAGTTGAAGTCTCGTGTTGCCAACATGCAATCTCAAATCCAACAATTAAAAGAAAACTACCAAGGTGGCGAAACGGCTTCGTTCAAGGTACCGAGCAGTGACAAGCAAGCCATTATAATGCTGAAGCTTGTTAAGCGATTGCGCGAGACAATTCGAAGTGAGCACAATAAAGGTCGCTTTGAGACTCAAGCTTATGTGGCAGAAAATTCTCGCTTAGAACAAATCCAAGTTCGCATAAACATCGAAAACGTTATTAAACGTGCTAATGATTCGGTATTGAGAGGACAAGCTGGTACGGCGAAGCAGCTTTTGAAAAAAGGCTTAGATGCACTGGCGTCTAAAAATGATACATATTCCAACAAGGCTAAAGAAAAACTGCAAGCCATGCTGGATGATATGGATCAGAAAAGGCAAGACAAAGAAGCGGAGCATGCTAAAGATCGAGACGAGAAAGAACGTAACGATGATATGGATGCCCTCTTCGGTGAAAAGAAAAAGTGGTAAACTAGCCATAGACTTATTGAAATCAAAGGTCGCTTTATGCGACCTTTTTTATATTGATGCAGTATGATGATTGAAGAAGAAAATATCCAAAAGCTCCTTATTCCTATCCAATCCTTTCTCCAGTGCGAGACACCTAAAGAGTGGATAGATGAAGCTAAAAAGCCAAAGAATCTACCAACCGTTTTACTTGATCACTTAATGTGTGAACTGAAAGCATAGGCGTGCATATCGCCATTTCAGAACAGGAACGAAAATTGATAAAACTGTATAGAGGTATTAGTGGAGCTTTGAAGGACGGGGTTTATCCAAACCCATATCTCGATACTCCTAGAAAACCAAAGGATACCCCTGAAGATATCCACTTGGAGGCCGAAAAATGGTTTGAAGCTAACCCAAAAATTGGAGTCAAAGCACGCAGCCAAACTATATTTTGCTCTACCGATATAGATCAAGCAAACTACTACGCTGATCACGGTGGCTCTTTGTTATTGATTGAACCGATCGGCGATTATTGCTTGATATACAGCTCTGATGTACATGATTTTGATGAACTTCGTCCAGATATGAGGAACTCAAAAGACGTAGCAGCTTGTTTGGATTCCAAACACTATGTTTCTGCAACGGATGTAAATGATCTTCCGAGTAACTTTAGTGGCGAAGTAATGATGTTTTGTAAGGAGTACAAAGTAACAAATGTGTCATCAAGAGTTGCGTAACTTCTTAGGACAATTAGATTTATTAAGTATTGCTGGCTACGACTTTGAGCGCCCTCTCGGTGGAGGAGGCAGTTCAGTGGGTGCTATTTACAGGAAAGCTGATGAACAAGTAGTCTTTAAATTTCTGATTGCCCCCCGTAATGATACCGAGCTTGAAAGGTTCAAGCTGGAGTATTCGTTCCTTAAAAAAAGCCCTCTAAACGACTATGGAAATGGTAAACAGTTCTTTCTTGGTCCAGAAACAAGTTATCCAGTTCCAACTATAAAGCATCCTCTACAGATTAATGAAAAAGGGCTTATAAATTACTTTTCATACAACTATGAAGAAGGTGAACTGCTTTCAGAGCTGAATTGGAGCACTTTCAGCTTTGACGAAAAAGTTTTGCTACTTCACCGTATAGCTTCTGCGCTAAGTTATTTTAGCCGTTCAAATTATGATCATAGAGATCTGCATCCAGAGAACATACTCCTGCGACAAGGCTACGATATGGATACCAATCCCGAACAGCCAGATCCTAGAGTTATGATATTGGACTTGGGGAATTGCCAAGTTCAGTCTGCGACTCGTTGGTATATACGTGATGACTGTGATGAAGACGCTGTAATCCAAGACAACAATAGACGATTACTAACTTCCTTTGTATCTATGCCACCCGACTTTCTTGTAGAAGGTAAGAATATCCAAAACTATGATACATGGGCATTTGGTATTTTCGCATTTAACGTTTTATTTGATGAACTACCATTTGAGATAAAAGATATTAGTGACCTTACTAAGCTACGTGTAAGTGCATACTATCGTCCCAAATTTGCCAAAAACATACATACTCTCCCAGTATCATTACGAAAGATCTTGGAACGGATATTATCACTGGAAGGGAGAAATAGACCGCCTTTGTGGGCGATAGTAAAATTACTATACTGGGTTAGAATCGAAGAACCTAAAAATGAACATCCATCAGGTTTCATTGAACAACTATTAAACAATGATGGAAATGATCCAAGACACAGCCCGATAGATGAGTGCTACTAATTGAGAACCATGAAAAAACGGTAAGCAGATAATACTGCCTACCGTCCGTAATAAACTCAGTTACCTAGTTAATCAACCCATAGTCATCAACCAATTCACGATCAACTAGTTTAAAGTTTGAAAGCTCTAGATTGAGCCAATGAGTTTCAGGGATGTGTTCCATTAAAATAACTTGAATACCTCCCTTATCTTTCATTGCTTCGACATACATGTCAATTTCTTTCAATGCTAGATCTAGACTGGCGATATCATCAGAGTTCTCCAACGTATAAGGAGTACTTACCTGATCAAAAATTAAAAAATGTGCAAGCCAAGGAACAGAGTTCTCTCTCGCTACTTTATGCAGAGCCATGAAGTAAGACAAATGCAAGTACAAGTAATTGGATGCACTGCCAATATCAATCATCTTCTCGACCGCTTCCCCTTCATTAAGAACCAGATTGATAGCACGTTCTTTCTCTAAAAACACAGCTTGGCTGTTCTCATATCCTTTTAGTTTCAGTCGGCTTAAATGCAGGTTGATGTACCTATTGAGCTTACCCATAACAAATTCACGTTTAGACTCGATATCTTGAACATAACCACTAAGATCTTCAATTTTCTTGTCAATTTCGGAAAGCTTCTCTTTGTAATCAGTTGGAATCGAGCGTTCAGAGAAAAGCTCGACTTTCACAGATAGCTTCCCCTGATATCTATATATATCTTTAGGCGAAGATAAAACCTTGCTAGTAGCCTTAAGCTTACTTATCTTTACCTTTAGTTCGTCCAACTCTTTCTTCAATTCCTTTGCTTTGGCATTTACATCAACATATAGAGGTGACTTCTTCCTTGTTTCCCAACTGTGTTTCACTCCAGATAGCTGTTCTTCTAACGCAAGCAAAAGATCGCTTGTGTGAGTTCCCGGGAGTGTCTCACTATACCTATCAAGAATGTAATCAATCGGAAGAATAGAATCGCCACTCTCCTTTAAAAGAGATTGATACTTGCTAAAATCTTCATTGAATCGCTTAAACTGCTGTAGTTTCCGATTTAGCTCTAACTGTTTAGATTCAAGATCTTTGAGTTTGATACCCGCCTCGCTAAATTGTTCTATATTCGATTCGGCTATCGACTTTAAACTGCTTAATGTTTCTTTCACATCTTCGTTAGGTTTTTCGAGAAGCCCAAGAGAAATTGCTTCTTCTTCTAATTGCTCTACATCTTCCTGAAAATGAAGCTGCTTTTTCTGCATCACTTCTGAGCGTTGCTCTAAGCTTGAGCGATTCCGTTTGAGCTTCTCAAGACGTTCAGTGATAATTGCACCTTCACTATCCACAACGCCTAACGCCATACGAAATGTTCGCTCTATACGTTCGATAGTTTTTAGATCTCCAGGTCTATTATATAAATAGTCAGGTGCAACTAGTGCATTTTGATCTTGATAGCAATAGCTCAAAAAATTACGGAAAGATACTTTAGAACCAGCCTTTACGGTCCTACCACCATAGGGAACTTTCAGCTCACCATCCAAGCCAAAAAACTTATCTAGCACTTTCTTTAGCGTATCAACTTTCATGTTGTTATAAGGAAGTTCTGGTATTTGGCCTTGATCTGAAAAATAAGCTTCCTTTGTCTCACCTGCATGGTAGGCAGGTCTCGCAATAGTTATATCACCATCACTTGTTTGTAATTTCAGTCCATACCAAGAGGACTTATCATCAATATTATGCTTGGATATACCGTCCGCCTTCGAGGAAAGCAAACAGTAGTCAATAATATGGAGAATTGAAGACTTACCCTTGCCTGACTCACCAGTAATTACGTTAACTGAATTAGTTGATAACTCAAGGTTACGGAGATTACCATTTTTCTGCCAGATTAATATATTTTTTATTTGAATAGTCATATTTTCAATCTTAATAAAGAGTATAATTCGTCAGGTTCTGAATTTAGAAACGTTGACAAATTTTTCGATGCCAAAGCAATATCATCAAGCTTCTTACCTAAATAGTTATCCGAACTAATCGTGTCGTTTGTGGATGTCAGGACGCCATCTTCAATAGAGAACAAACCAAGTTCTATCCCCATCGAAATAGCATTTGTAGTAATTATTAGATAGTCAGTAAACTTTTCATTAAACCCAATAAAGTAATCACTTTTCGAAGTTACTAATTCTTGAGCAGATAGAACCGATGTTCCTTTTCGCTTTAGATAGTTTCTTATTTTCTTATCAAAAGCCAAAGGTATTATTAAGTAGGCATTGGCTACATTTAACGAGCCAAGATAAGATAGCACTGACTGTATAGCTAACAACCCAATAGCTTCATTATTTAACACCCTATTCATTTAGTGCCACCGTAGACTTTTTTCCAATCCTTTCGCCAACCAATCCAAAGCAAATCAGATAATTCCATACCTTTTCCAATAACCATCGGCTGCGCTAAGATGGAGTTAGACACAACCAAATTTGTATCTTCCAAGTTATATAAACAGTTTCTAGCGAGAGTCATGTGAACTTGCTCATTACTAATATCTTGCCCGTTATAATTCCGTTTATGTAGAGTTCTCCAAGATGAATATAACTCTTCATTTACCGCCTCATCTTCTGTCGTACTGAATTCTCCTTCAGAAATCATTTTCTGAATAAACATAGATGTAGCTGCATATTCCATTGCATATTCAACAATATCATCACCATCTATATTTATATCTTCTAACTGCTTAGCAAATACGCCATCTTTAGGATTGATATTATTTATATTTTTAAAACCATGATAACTCGAAAAATCAACTTTCCTGTCTTGGGATAGTTTAATAATTCGGTCAAACTGAAACTCTTTCCTAAATGTATCAAAGTCAATATTCAGTTTATTACCACTCTTAATTAATTCATATTTCTTTTTCCTATAGATACCAATCAACTGATAGACGACATCTAACGACTTACTATTGTCAATTGAGAAGTATTCAATCTTTCTTCTCAGTCTTTCGAAAATATCTGTCAAAGAGAATATAAAGACGATCTTGCTAAACAGTCTCTCTTTTTGTTCTGAGGTCAAACTATCAACATAATCAACATATTTTTTAACGGGGTTCTCTGCTGCGCCTTCTTCCTTAGCAGATGCTTTTTTATCTATATCAGCCTTGATTGAAGAGATTGTTGCTTCGATATCAGTTAAATTGATGGTAGTTTGATCTAACTGCTCAACAAGACCTTTTCTTATTGTTTTCTTCTTATTTGTGAAAAAGATAAGTTGAATATCATCATCTGAAATACATTCAAGAGCCCTGCTCCAGTTGTAAAGAGTTTTCCAAAGGTCTAAGTCTCTATTTGTTACAGCTTCAGTCTCATCAACAGAGTGTTTAACTTGAATTAAGGCTTTACCGCCGTGAATTCTCTCATGGTGAACATCATCTATAACTTCAAGACCAACACTTTCTCCTTGTTTCATATCAATGAGATATTCAAGGCACACAAGATCTTGGTAGTCGAAACCCAACTGGCTTTTATCAGCAGCTACCTGTTCAAAAAAATCATCTGACATCAAAGCCTCAACAACGTCTATTCATAGGATTGAGTATATCTATCGCACTCTCTGTGCAAAAACCGAGCACACAGACCATACTACTGTAGATTCATATTAACTATAAAAAAATATATGAACCCTGAGGATTATCAATAAAATACTGACTATTGATGGAGAGGTACAAACAACAGAAGTGTTTCTAACTTTAATACAAACACCTAAACAAAGTTAACATGGTATAGTTGATACATCTGATTTTGGGACATATCAATAGATGTACGACAAAAAATTATTAGAACCAATCAACAACTTCCTAAAATGCTCAACACCTGACTCTTGGATTGAAGAAGCTCGTAAGCCAGAAAACCTATCCGTGATTTTACGAGATCATTTACTATGCGAATTGAAAGCTTCGCAGAGTGCCGTTTTCCTTCTTAAACGCTATGTTTTAACCGATGAAGGTAAAGAGCAGATTACTCAATTGGTTGAGCCATATGAGCACTTTGCTTACAAAGGTATTGGCAGCCTTGAAACGCTAAAAGGCAAGAGCAACATTTTTAAATCAATCAAGCCCAAAGATGGCAGTGCCTACGGGCAGGATATGATTGATAAGATGGTTCTACTGATTCGAGAAGAGCTACACCACTTCTATCAAGTGTTAGAAATCATCGAAGAGCAAGGTTTAGAGTATCGTCCTATTACGGCAAGTCGTTACGCTAAGGGAATGATTAAGCATATCCGTACTTTTGAGCCAGCAGCGCTTATTGATAAGCTGATTATTGGTGCATTCATTGAAGCCCGTTCTTGTGAACGATTTGCTAAACTTGCACCGTTCCTTGATGAGCCAATTCAAAAATTCTACATCTCATTGCTACGCTCAGAAGCACGGCACTACCAAGACTACTTGGAACTCGCAGAGCAGATTGCAGGTGAAGCTATTTCAGAGCGTATTGGACACTTCGCTAATGTTGAAGCTGAATTAATTACCTCTGACGATTCAGAATTTCGCTTCCACTCTGGCGCACCAAAACTGGCTGCGTAGCATAAAAAAACAACAAAACAGGTAGCAATATGCACGGTGACTCTTCTAAAGGCTGAGTTGTGCATATTGCTTTTTTGCCCGAACTTGACTTTTTCAAAAATAAATCTATCCCCTTGTTTTAGTTGAATAATTAATTTCGACAACTGTTCATTTTGGTCAGCTTTTTATCTGTTTTTCGAGAGTTTCAATATTCCCAAGATTTGTGTGAACTGAAAGCTGGTCAATCAGCGATGTATTTGATTCGGAAATATGCTGTAGACAAAGACAGTGCTCATACCCTATTAGACTGGTTTAAACCGTATGAGGACTTTGCCTATCGCAAAATAGGAACCATTGAAACGCTCAAGGGTAAAAGTAGTATCTCAAAAGCAATAAAAGCGAAAGTAGACTCCCCTTACAGCCAAGATCTCATCGATAAAATGGTGTTGTTGATAAAAGAAGAACTCCATCACTTCTATCAAGTTCTTGAAATCATGGCGAATCGTGGGATCACTTATCGGAATGAATCTGCTAGTCGCTATGCTAAAGGGCTACTTTCGCATATGAAGACTCATGAGCCAGAAACGTTAATTGATAAGTTGATAATAGGTGCCTATATCGAGGCTCGCTCATGCGAGCGTTTTGCTAAATTGGCTCCACATATGGAAGACGATATTAGCAAGTTTTATGTTTCTCTACTGCGCTCAGAAGCTCGTCACTACCAAGACTACTTATCATTAGCGGAGCAGATTGCTGGAAAAGATATTACAGAGAGAGTGGTATTTTTTGGCAAAGTTGAAGCTGAATTAATTACAACCCCAGACAAAGAGTTCAAGTTTCATAGCGGTATTCCTAATAGGATATAGACAAAAAGCCCGCCATCTTGGCGGGCTTTCCGAATTCAGTATAAACGACTAGAAAAACCTAACATCGGGCTAAACACAATCTTTAGATTCCAATCAACGTTAGCTTTAAACCAAAGATTGATTAATGTTTGCAAGAACATTCGCTGGGTCAAGTGCTTGAGTTATCGGTCTGCCAATAACTAGGTAATCAGACCCTGCTTCAATAGCCTCAACTGGCGTCATTATTCTCTTTTGGTCACCAATGGCAGCACCTGCAGGGCGAATACCTGGAGTAACCAGTTTGAACTCTTTCCCTAGTTCTGATTTCAACATCGATGATTCTTGCGCAGAGCACACTACACCATCCAAACCAGCGTTTTTAGTCAGACTCGCCAAGCGAACAACCTGTTCCTGAGGCGCAATATCCAAACCGACTCCTGCAAGGTCGGATTGTTCCATACTTGTTAGTACAGTAACACCAATCAACAGTGGACGATCTTTACCATAAGGCTCAAGTATTTCACGAGAAGCACTCATCATGCGCTCACCACCACTTGCATGGACATTTACCATCCATACACCTAATTCAGCAGCCGCTCGTACCGCTTTTGAACAAGTGTTTGGGATGTCGTGGAACTTAAGGTCCAGAAATACTGAGAAACCTCTCTTATGGAGCTCACGAACAAATTCAGGACCAAACAGAGTAAACATCTCTTTGCCAACTTTCAGACGGCACGAACTTGGGTCAATCTTATCAACAAACGCTAATGCATCCGCTTTTTTGTCATAATCAAGTGCTACGATGATTTTCTGGTCGATCACTTTTCTCTCCTAATTGTATTTCGTCTGCATACAGACACTAAACCACCGCTCATTAAGCGGTGGTCTTTAAATCCTGCTATTCGCCATCTAACCCGCGAATCGGCTTAATGGTACCCCAACCTTTGCAAGATGGACAATGCCAATACAAAGAGCGGGTAGAAAAACCACACTTCCTACATCGATGATGAGGTTTTACTTTAAGCTGCTCACCCACCATTCCCTGTAGCGTTGTTAAGCTCTCTTTTGCTCTTCCATCTTCAGCTTCCTCAAGATGATAATCCATCAATCGATAAAAGCCTTTCATTGTTGGGTTCTTAACAAGTTGCCTCGTTAATAAAGTCTGTGCCGCCGCAACACCATCGTGATTTGCCACAAGCTGAGCAAGCATAAGTTCTGCAGATACCCCTGCTTTTTTCTCAATACAACGATGTAAAAATGCGAGCAAATCGCCTTCTCTATCTAGCTTTTGGTAACATTCCGCAATGGTAGGTAATACCTGCCCTACAAAATCGATATCTTGATCAATAACCTGCTCTAAATAACGAACTGTATTTATGTAATCTTCTTGAGAAAGGTATATTTTACCTAGCGTGATACTTGCCCTAACACAACGAGAGTCTTCTGTTAGAGCTTTCTTGAGGAGATTAATCGATTTCTTGGTATTTCCCTCCCCCTGCTCTTGCATAGCCAATTCACAATAGTAGTGGGCAATATCTTTTTTGATTCGCTTCCTGCCTAATTTAACCAATGCTGAAGCGTATTCGATAGCTTTACTCCACTCTCTGGTTTGTTGGAATATGACGACCAGTTGATGAAGGGCTGCTTCTCGGTGATCAGGCTCGTCCAAAAGCTGCATAAATATCTTTTCTGCACGATCAAGGAGACCTGATACCATAAAATCCTTCGCGAGCTGCTGAAGAGCGATATTTTTTTGATCGATGGTTAAACCAGGACGAGAGATAAGATTTTGGTGAATACGAATAGCTCGATCAACTTCACCACGTGATCGGAAAAGGTTCCCTAACGCTAAATGCGTGTCAATCGTTTCATCGTCGACCTGGAGAAGCTCGATAAAGTGGTCGACCGCTTTGTCTGATTGATCAGAAAGTAAGAGGTTTAAACCCGTAACGTACTGTCGGGAAATTTGATTAGATTGTTTCTGCTTATCGAAATTCGAACTGCGATTACCCATGTACCAACCATAGGCAGCGGCAATCGGTAACAACAAGAAGAGAAGTTCAAGCATTCAATGTTGCCTTAGGCGTTACTTTGTTGCTTCTCTATCGCTGGCTGTTTGTTAAGTTGCTTCTTCAGCTTACGAATGGTGAGTTTGTACTTAAATTGTAAACTACCAAAAATAAGAGCCGATAAACTAAATCCTACAACAAACACCAAGCCTAAGAGTAATGATAGATGAAATTCGCCTTTAGCAAGTAAATAGTTAAATGATACAACTTGCTGATTTTGAGCACCTAATGCTAAGGCGATCAGTACAAGAGCAATCACCAAGATTATTTTTATAATTTTCATAAATCACTACTCCGGAATAAGCTTAAGGGTTAGATTATGCAGGAAATTGAATTATCAAACCATCCAGAATCGATGGAATATGAGTAATTTAATTATAAAAAAGCGGCATACGAGATGCATGCCGCTTTTCTATAACACCAAAAGGTGATTAGCCGTGGATATTTACGCGTTCACGCAATTCTTTACCCGGCTTAAAGTGAGGGACATACTTGCCTTCCAGCTCAACTTTTTCACCAGTTTTAGGATTACGACCCATTCTTGGCTCTCGATAGTGCAGTGAGAAACTACCGAAACCACGGATTTCAATACGATCTCCGCTCTCTAGGGTTGACGCCATATGTTCAAGTATATCCTTGACGGCATCTTCTACTTCTTTTGCAGAAAGATGTGTTTGCTGCGCGCAGAGTCTTTCAATTAGTTCAGACTTAGTCATAGTTCCCCTCATTTCAATGGTATCAAAAAGGCACTTATCGAAAAAAAGGGAGCCTAATGGCTCCCCTTAAGCGATTTCTTATTCGCCTTTAGCAGCCTTGAATGCATCAGCCATAGCATTACCGAATCCGCCGTCTTCAGACTTATTCAGTGAAGCCATTGCTTCTTGCTCTTCAGCTTCATCTTTAGCTTTGATAGATAGGTTGATTACGCGGTTCTTACGGTCTACACCAGTGAACTTCGCTTCAACGCTGTCACCAACGCTTAGGATTAGAGACGCATCTTCGATACGGTCACGAGATACTTCAGAAGCACGGATGTAACCTTCAACGCCCTCTACAAGTTCAATTGTAGCACCTTTTGCGTCAACTGCAGTTACAGTACCGTTTACTAGAGTACCTTTCTTGTTGTCAGCAACGTATGCGTTGAACGGGTCGTTTTCCATTTGCTTAACGCCAAGAGAAATACGCTCACGCTCTGCATCTACTGCTAGAACAACTGCAGAGATTTCATCGCCTTTCTTGTATTCACGTACTGCTTCTTCACCAGCAACATTCCAAGAAATGTCAGATAGGTGAACAAGACCGTCGATACCGCCTTCTAGACCGATGAAGATACCAAAGTCAGTGATAGACTTGATCTTACCAGTAACTTTGTCGCCTTTAGCTTGAGCTTCAGCGAATGACTGCCATGGATTAGCTTTACATTGCTTAAGACCTAGAGAAATACGACGACGTTCTTCGTCGATCTCAAGAACCATAACCTCAACTTCGTCGCCAACATTAACAACTTTAGATGGGTGGATGTTCTTGTTAGTCCAATCCATTTCAGAAACGTGAACTAGACCTTCAACGCCTTCTTCGATTTCAACGAAGCAACCGTAGTCAGTTAGGTTAGTTACACGACCAGAAAGCTTGTGACCTTCTGGGTAACGCTTAGCGATTGCTACCCATGGATCTTCGCCTAGTTGCTTAAGACCTAGTGATACACGAGTGCGGTCACGGTCGAACTTAAGAACTTTAACTAGGATTTCATCACCAACGTTCACGATCTCAGATGGGTGCTTAACACGCTTCCAAGCCATGTCTGTGATGTGTAGAAGACCGTCAACACCACCAAGGTCAACGAATGCACCGTAGTCAGTAAGGTTCTTAACGATACCTTTAACTTCAGTACCTTCTTGAAGAGTTTCAAGAAGTTCGTCACGCTCAACGCTGTTTTCAGATTCGATAACCGCACGACGAGAAACAACAACGTTGTTACGCTTCTGGTCTAGCTTGATTACTTTGAACTCTAGCTCTTTGTTTTCTAGGTGAGCAGTGTCGCGAATAGGACGTACATCTACTAGTGAACCAGGTAGGAAAGCACGGATACCGTTTAGTTCAACAGTGAAACCGCCTTTAACTTTACCGTTGATAACACCAACAACAGTTTCAGCTTCTTCGTATGCTTTCTCAAGTACGATCCAAGCTTCGTGACGCTTCGCTTTCTCACGAGAAAGTTGAGTTTCACCGAAACCATCTTCAACAGCGTCTAGCGCAACATCTACTTCAGTACCAACTTCAACTTCAAGTTCGCCAGCAGCGTTCTTGAATTGTTCAGCAGGGATAGCAGACTCAGACTTAAGACCAGCGTCAACAAGAACGAAACCGTTCTCGATAGCTACTACAGTACCTTTAACAATAGTACCTTGTTGGAATTCAGTCTCGTTTAGAAACTCTTCAAAGAGTTGAGCAAAAGATTCAGTCATTATTTGATCTTCAATAATTAAACGTCCACGGGTATCCTACCGCATGGGGTTGATAAAAATGCCAGTCATCATCCTTGCGACCAACAGTCCTATTGCCTTGATATCGTTATCAAGACAATTTAGATTCAATAAATTCAAGCGCTTGGACCACCACTTCATCGATAGAAAGTGAAGTAGAATCAAGCACTAACGCGTCATCCGCAGGGCGCAACGGTGCAACCGCTCGATTACGATCACGGTCGTCTCTGTCTTGGATCTCGCGTAAAAGGTCATCAAATTTAACATCATGCCCCTTTTCTTGCAACTGCTTGTAGCGGCGATTGGCTCTTTCTTCTGCACTTGCATCTAAAAAGATTTTGGCAATAGCAGACGGGAATACCACCGTGCCTAAATCTCGACCATCACCGACCAAACCAGGCTCTGCAGCAAAAGAGCGTTGACGACGTAGCAAAGCCTCCCTTACTCGAGGTAACGCGGCTATTTTTGATGCTGCATCACCAGTAGTTTCTTTGCGAAGTTCTTTTGAAACATCTTCGCCCTCGAGGATGACTTTAACCAAATCACCATCGGCAATAAATTGCACGTCCAAATGTGTAGCAATCGGAACCAAAGCCTCTTCCGAACTCGTATCGACACCATGGTGGATCGCGGCAAGAGCCAATACCCGATATATCGCTCCGGAATCCAACAAATGAAAGCCTAATTTTTCCGCCAACAACATACAAAGCGTGCCTTTACCTGCACCACTTGGACCATCTACTGTAATGACTGGAGGTTGAAGGGACATGTTTTTCTCCGTTTTCGTTTGTAGCAAACACTTTAGTGAGCATTCGCTTTTATCGGCGCGCTATTATACCGAAAGCTATGGTGAATAAAACACAAAAAAGTCCGTATATTATGGTGCGTGCTTTCTACAACTTTCTGTTTATTCGAGAAATTGTAATACCACTTACACCAAACGGACTTTTATTCTAAATATAAGACCTTGCTAAATTATAGCTTAAAGAATAGGTCTTTGACCTTTCGATACCCACTTCATGATCACGTTATCAACAATGTCTGCACTTGCCCCGGTAAGCTTGTCAGACAATTTTTTCTTTTGAACATAGTGGATCGCTAAGACTGTTTTATCTTTGCATGCTTGCATAACCAAATCGTCTGATGTCGAAATCTCATCGACCAGACCAAGATCTTTAGCCTGCGTACCAAACCAATGCTCACCCGTCGCCACTTTATCCAATTCAAGTGACGGTCTGCGCTCGCGAATAAAGTTTTTAAACAGACCATGAGTTTCTTCCAACTCTTCTTTAAATTTCTCACGGGCCTTATCGGTATTCTCACCAAATATGGTTAAAGTTCGTTTATATTCACCGGCAGTAAGTTGCTCGTAGTCAATATCATGTTTTTTAAGCAATTTATTGAAATTAGGTAACTGAGCAATAACACCGATTGATCCGACTACTGCAAAAGGAGCGGAGATAATCTTATCGGCGACACACGCCATCATGTATCCCCCACTTGCCGCTACTTTATCGACAGAAATAGTTAATGGAAGGTTCGCGGCTTTTAGTCGATCAAGCTGAGAAGACGCTAGACCGTACGCATGTACCATGCCGCCACCAGACTCAAGCTTCACCAAGACTTCATCGCCGTCTTGCGCTACAGCGATAATGGCACTGATTTCTTCACGAAGCGCTGCCACTTCTTTTGCGTCGATCGAACCGTTAAAATCAAGTACAAACAAGTGCGGTTTTCGATTTGCTTCTAGCTCACCACCCTTTGCTGCTTTTTTAACTTCTTTTTCTCGCTCTTTGTCCTTTTCTTTTTGTGCTTTCTTATCTGCTTTATGTTTGGCTTTTAAATAAGCGTCGTCATGCAAATGATGCTCTAACTGTTCAACGCTGTGCTCGTATCGCTCAGTCAGGTTTGTGACTTCAAGCTCGCCTTTTGCACCAGCTTGCTTTCCGCTCACTGACTTAACAACCACCAGCAACACCACGACCGCAGCCAGTAATGTGACGATCTTAGCTAAAAATAATCCGTAATCTAACAAAAATTCCAATGTGATATCCCCAAAAGAATGAATTGGTGTATTGTAACGATCTTGTCACGATTACCAATAGTTAAAACCGAAATACCTTGATGACCTATCAAATACTTATGAGTCTGCAAGGTGGTTAAAGATTCATTAAACAAGGTGAGAAAAGTGGATTATTCAATCTCAGAGAAAGCCCTAGAAGGAAGAGTGATTTTAGTGACCGGTGCTGGTGCTGGCATAGGAAAACAAGCAGCATTAAGCTATGCACAACATGGTGCTACCGTAATATTACTTGGTCGAACTGTCGCTAAACTAGAAAAAACTTATGATGAAATTGAAGCTTTAGGCGCTCCCCAACCTGCCATTATCCCCCTTGATATGAAAGGCGCTAGCAAGCAAAACTATATTGATATGGTAGAGACAATTGAAGGTCAATTTGGACGTTTAGATGGTGTTCTACACAATGCCAGCCTATTAGGTGTTATTAGCCCATTTGACCAAATCGGAGAAGATACGTACGACGATGTAATGCAGGTCAACGTGAAAGCTCAGTTTCTAATGACTCAAGCGGTATTACCTCTCCTCAAAAAATCCCCTGATGCTCGACTTGTCTTTACATCTTCAACGGTCGGGCATGATGGTCGCGCTTTTTGGGGGACTTACGCAATGTCCAAGTTTGCGACTGAAGGAATGATGCAAGTCTTAGCTGATGAGTTAGAAGAAACGAATGTACAAGTTAACGCTATAAATCCAGGCGGAACTCGAACAGGAATGCGAGCCAAAGCCTACCCTGCAGAAGATGTTGAGCTGCTAAAAACGCCTTTAGACATTATGCCTTTGTATTTGTACTTGATGGCTCCTGAAGGGAAAGCGGTTAACGGGCAGTGCATCGACGCGCAACCTAAAAAAATAGAAGTAAATTCCTGAAGCCAAAAAGGTTGGCTTTAGAAGTTCATAAAACAAAAAACCCGGCGGCTGCCGGGTTTTTCTATAGAATGTCTCTCAACCTATCTTGGGTAACTTTTACCAAAACGTCAGGTTGAAACTTCGATATAAATTTATTACACCCTACCTTTTCAACCATCGCTTCATTGAAGCTCCCACTCAAAGACGTATTGAGAGTGATGTATAAATCTTTCATACGCGGGTCACTTCGAACTTCATGTGTCAGCTTGTAGCCATCCATTTCTGGCATCTCTGCATCAGTAATCATCAGAAGAAGTTCTCTGGCGACATCTTTTCCTTCATCACACCAAGATTTGAGTAGAGTTAGCGCTTCTAAGCCATCATTACACTCTAAAATCTCTAAACCAAGTTGACTTAGCGTACCTTTCACTTGGTTTCTTGCGGTAGAGGAATCATCAACAATGAGGATTTTTCGACCCGACATCTGTTGTGATAGATCTTCATCTAAAACGCCATCAGAAATCGACACATCATAATCAACAATTTCAGCCAACACTTTTTCAACATCAATGATTTCAACGATACGCTTTTGTTCGTTTTCAACAATGTTGGTGATTGCGGTTAAGTAATTAGCTCGACCCGCGGTTTTTGGCGGTGGCTGAATCTCGGTCCAGGCAGTATTTATGATGTTTCTTACCTGACCAACCAGAAAGCCTTGAATCGTTCGGTTGTATTCGGTGATGATCAAGTTTTGTTCTTCTTCATCTTGCATGGGTCTAAAACCAATAGCAGCGCGAAGATCGATAACTGGAAGAGACTCCCCTCGCAAAGAAGCAACACCAGTTATGTAGTGATGTGAGCCTGGCAATTTGGTGAGAGGAGGAAGCTTTAAAACTTCTCGGACCTTAAAAACGTTTACAGCAAAGATTTGTGAGCTATTGAGCTGGAACAATAACAGCTCCAATCGGTTTTCACCGACTAGCTGTGTTCTTTGGTCAACGCTGCTTAATACTCCAGACATAAGGTTTCTCACTCATTTATCAATAATTACAGAGTACAGCATCAATTGCATCTGCGCCATATTGTGAACCAACAAATCAGGCTCAACCTATACAGGATTAGCTTAACCTTCAACTACTTTCATGAGCAGTTGACCATCGTACATAGCTTGTTTAATCAAGGCTGCACCCGGCATCGTTGCTTCTGTATAGAAACGACTCTCCTCCAATTGTAGATCTTGATGATAAACTGGCAAGGTTTGAGTCTCGATACATTCCTGAATCACGGGAAACAAAATCGATCTTGCTTGGTTAATCACACCACCAATCAACACTTTTTCGGGGTTAAATAAGTTGATGACAATAGCAACCGCTGCCCCAAGATAACGTCCTAATTGCTGTATTTCCTCAATGGCTAATGGATCACCCGACTCAGCTGCTTCGCAAATACTTTCGACGGTTACGTTGTCGCGAGGAATGGAAGTAGGGTCACCTTTTTCAATTCGCGCAGCCACGACCTCTCTAAGCGCTTTTGAGCTTGCGAGAGTTTCTAGACACCCTATATTGCCACAATGACACTGCTTACCTTTCGGATCGATTTGAATATGGCCAAGTTCGCCTATATTGCCATGACGACCTTGTAAAACCCGCCCGTCCAGTATGATACCTGCACCTAAACCGTGATGAATTGAAATCAGTACTGAATTATCCACACTTTGAGAGTTGCCGAATAATTTTTCAGCCAGTGCCCAAGCACGGGTATCATTCGCAATAAACACAGGTAGCCCTGTCGCTTTATAGATTTCAGGTCCCAACGCTAAGTTATTCACGTTGTAATGTGGCATTTGCAATACCACACCTTTATCGGAATCCACTAAACCTGGAAGGGTAAGTGCAATACTAGTTACTCGATCTAGCTTGTCGGAGTAGCCTTGGAAAAATTCTTCAATTTCATGAAGAAGTCTTTCCAACACATCTTCTTGCTCTATTTCCTCAATGGTGATTTTTGTATCCACCAATACAGAGCCCCCATGTTCATGCAATGCAATCGTTAAATAGCCACGCCCCAAGCGCATAGAAAGAAACTGCCATCCTTCGTTATTGGTTTGAAGACCAACAGCAGGACGACCACGGCTTGTCGCTTCTTGCACCGTCGTTTCGTGAATTAGGTGAGCATCAATGAGCTCTCTGGTAATTTTAGTAATACTGGCTGGTGCCAGCTCGCTGGTTTTGGATAAGTCTATACGAGAAATAGGACCTTTAAGGTCTATCAATTTATATACACGGCCAGCATTGACCTGCTTGATATGATCAATATGGCCTGGTTGAGCCATGTACATAGAAAACTCCGAAGATTGTAAACCCACTAATTTTTTTACTTTGAAAAGTAATTGTGAAGCGGCTTGATCCATCGTCGTGACTCCCATCACGTATCTATCAGATCTTTTTATACAAGTTTGAATTTAGACATTTTTTAAAGCCTAGAATAGTGATCAAGTCGATGTTTTTTTGCGCACGAAAATATCTCTCAATCGCTACACTATTTCATAGAAGAACAAAAATGCATGGAAAATTCGCGATCAAACGGAGAATGATATGTCTAAATTACTCAGACGAACAAAAATTGTTGCTACCTTGGGTCCTTCAACAGACAAAGGCAATAATTTGGAAGAGATAATAGAAGCAGGCGCTAATGTTGTAAGGATGAATTTTTCTCACGGAAGTTCAGAAGACCACATACATCGCGCGCAAAAAGTCCGACAAATCGCTGCAAAACTTGGAACACATGTTGCCATATTAGGTGACTTACAAGGTCCTAAAATTCGAGTATCAACATTTAAAGACAATAAGGTCAACTTAGACGTCGGAGCAAAATTTGTCTTAGATGCAGAGCTGCTACCTGGCGAAGGATCGGTCGTATCAGTAGGCGTTGACTATAAAGAGTTGCCAAAAGATGTATCCAAAGGAGATGTCCTTCTTCTGGATGACGGTCGCGTTCAGTTGAAGGTCATGTCAGTAGAAAATACCAGAGTCCACACAACTGTTCTTGTCGGTGGTCCTCTTTCAAACAACAAAGGAATAAATAAAAAAGGTGGTGGACTGTCTGCGGAAGCACTGACAGACAAAGACAAAGCCGACATACTTACTGCCGCCAAAATAAAAGTCGACTACCTTGCAGTCTCTTTCCCTCGCAACGGCGAAGATATGAGATACGCTCGCAGGCTCGCCACCGACGCAGGGCTGAGTGCGAAGCTGGTCGCTAAAGTAGAACGAGCGGAATCCGTTGAAGACGAAGAAAGCATGGATGATATTATTTCCGCATCAGACGCGGTTATGGTTGCAAGGGGCGATCTCGGTGTTGAAATCGGAGACCCAGAACTCGTAGGCGTGCAAAAACAACTCATACTACGAGCTCGACGACTCAATCGTACCGTTATCACGGCAACCCAAATGATGGAATCCATGATTGAGAACCCACTTCCTACCCGAGCTGAAGTTATGGATGTCGCCAATGCAGTACTGGATGGTACTGACGCTGTAATGCTTTCTGGGGAAACTGCTGCGGGTAAGTATCCTGTCGAAACCGTTAAATCTATGGCTGAAGTATGTATTGGTGCGGAAAAAATGCCTTCGCTCAACGTATCTGGACATCGCTTAGAAACGAAATTTGAGTCGGCATCTGAAACTATTTCTATGGCAACCATGTATGCCGCAAACCACCTAGATGGTGTAAAAGCGATGGTGAGCCTAACAGAGTCAGGTAAAACTGTTCTCATGATGTCTCGTTTAAGTTCCGGGCTCCCCATCTTCGCTCTGTCTCGCAATGAAGATACCCTTAATCGATGCACTTTATATCGTGGTGTCACTCCCGTTTATTTTGGTAGCGACGGTGCATCTGGCTTAGATACTACCTACTCTGCTCTGGAAGCATTAAAAGAAAAAGGGTTACTGGATGTCGGTGATACTGTCATTATCACCCAAGGCGATGTAATGGACCTTATTGGCTCTACCAACTGTATGAGAATCATCGAGGTACGATAAGAAAGTTGGTTTAAGGGAACGTCACTTGAATTGAAGTAAGCATTTTGATGCAAACATAGAAAGAGCAAGTTAAAAAGGCTCATTAACTTACTCTTTCTTCCATCACAACTTTTTAAAACTATGCAGAGCGCGGGTTTAGATTAGACTCGGCTTGCAAATACGTATTTACGAAATTGTTGCCGGCTTTTAAACCAAGCTCATAGTCAGCGAGAAGGGCCTCTCGATCACTAAGTAAAGAAGTGGACTCAAGTGGAGATTCGGGGTGGATTTGAAGAATAAAACAATCATCAGGAGGCGAAGTCAGAAATTGTTGTGTCAATGAGTAAGTCTGATAATGCACCATCAACATATCAGCTAAACCAGAATCGAATGTTTCCCCCAGCATATGGCTTAAACGATAAACGTCACCCGCGCCGAATAGCCATCGCCCACCATTCAAAAGCCTTGCTTGAGAAAGCAGTTTGTTTTGTTGTGCGGATTGATTAAATTTTTCAATGAAGAAATCGGACCAATCGTTCTTCCATTCTTGTACTTTGCTATCCCATTGGTTTTGCAAAGCATCAACAGACTGGCGCAACCAAATAGGCATGCCATCATTCACAGTAATGGGAACATTATCTTTCGGTATATCTTGTTCAAATGGTTCCGTTCTAATAACAACAATACATCGACTTCCTGTCCTCCACGCTTCTTGAACGGGAATAGAAGCAGAGACTCCACCATCAAGGTATCGTGTGCCATCAATCACCACCTCCCCTTTATACAGCCTAGGTATGGCGCAAGTTGCTTTTAGTACATTAACCCAGTTATCTTCAAGCATGGGAAGATAGTGATCCTGCAAATGAACAACATCCGTAACTGAAGCAAAAGCATTTTTCCCTACTAATTGAT
Organism: Vibrio penaeicida; assembly: GCF_030689305.1. Classification (GTDB taxonomy): domain Bacteria; phylum Pseudomonadota; class Gammaproteobacteria; order Enterobacterales; family Vibrionaceae; genus Vibrio; species Vibrio penaeicida_B. Next base: position 401,061 of record NZ_JAUYVM010000001.1, read on the forward strand.
TTCTGCCCAGATCGACATCGAGCTTATATGGGTATTGGCTAACTTTATCCAATGCCCAATCTATATCGAGCGTTTGCTTATTTCGAATATAGCCAAACAGGCTAAAAAATTCTGGTTGAGTCGTCAGGTCTAGTAGAAACGAGCGACCAAGCCCAGCCTGTCTACAGATATAAGCACATAAATTCAACGCGCCAGCAGAAGTGCCGTAGTAAGTATTGAAGGGGTCAAAATCAGAGAGGAGAAAGGCATCTAAAACACCAGCTGTGAAGATTCCACGCTGACCACCACCTTGGGCAACCAGTGCTGTTTTACCACCAAAATAATTTTGCAAACGTTGAGTATTAACATTGGTGGCAGAGTCCGTTACTACCCCTGTATTACTCATGCATGAACAATCTTAAGCAGTTGTAATGGCTATAACTGCAAACGCCACAAGCACAGTAAATACAACGACGGTTGTTCCAAGGGCAAATTTAAAATCAAAGTCCATACATCACCTCCGGTTATTAACAAATTAATAACAGCAGATACTCTTCCATTCAAGACTTCTCGCTATCCACGTTTTAAGTATGCTGCCAGTATCACATTTGAATTCTTTCATCGCATTTCGATGAATTCAGAACACAAACATCAATATTTGCTGTTTTTTCCGTCAAATGAACTTTTCACAACCAAAGTTATTAATTTTTATTAAATAGCTAATAATAGTTTTATAAGAAATCAAGGTAGTAAAAAATCAGAATCATTCACTGATTTATTAGGTTTATGTCAAATTAAAGACAAGTAACAAACAACAATCCACACAATAGAAACTATTGCCTTACAACTGGTTAATGGGTAGTCTCGACTCTATGCATAGCGGAATATTCCAGAATATGCACACACACATCGTAATAATCAGAATTAACCACTAAGTTATAACCCACAAATCAGAGTTAACCCCTAAGATATTGCCATTTAACATACAGTTCGTATCGTTCATATGACTCCAGAGCAATAACAAAACATAAAAGGGAACCGTTTGTGGTGAGAATTTTGAGCTTAGTAAAGTCGTTAGGAGTTATATAATGAAACGAGAACAATGGGGATCCCGTGCGGGCTTTATTCTTGCCGCAGTAGGATCAGCAATCGGGTTAGGGAACATTTGGCGTTTCCCTTACATGGCCTACGAGAACGGTGGCGGCGCATTTTTTATTCCATACCTTTTTGCCATGATCACCGCTGGTATCCCATTCATGATCCTAGAGTTCAGTATGGGACAGAAATATCGTGGTTCTGCACCGAAAACACTCGCAAAAATACATTCAAAATTTGAATGGCTTGGTTGGTTCCAAGTTGGTGTAGCTGCAGTTATTGCTGTGTACTACGTTGCCGTTATTGGATGGGCGATTTCTTATTTCGGAATGTCGTTTACTCAGGAGTGGGGAGAAGATACTAATGCATTCTTCTTCAGCGAATACTTGCAACTCGGCGACAACTCCCCGACGAATCTAGGCAGTATCCAATGGAAAATTGCCATTGCAATGCTTATTGCTTGGGGAATCACCTACGCCGCAATCGTTGGAGGCGTAAAAGCCGGTATCGAACGTGCTTCTAAGATTATGATGCCTGTTTTATTCATTATGGTTATCGCACTTATTGGTCGTATGGTCTTTCTACCAGGTGCCCTAGATGGTGTGAACTATATGTTTGAACCTGATTTCAGTAAGATCTGGGACGTAAAAGTTTGGGCCGCTGCGTATGGTCAGATCTTTTTCACCTTGAGTATTGGTTTTGCCATTATGCTCGCTTATTCAAGCTACTTGCCTGAAAAATCAGACATAACAAACAACGCATTCATGACCGTTTTGATTAACTGCGGATTCTCTATCCTTGCAGGTATCATGATATTTTCTGTGTTGGGTTATATGGCTCAGGAACAAGGTAAGCCACTTACTGAAGTTGTTTCAGCAGGTGTTGGCTTGGCTTTCGTAACACTTCCAGCTGCCATTAACTTACTTCCGGCACCTTACATTCTTGGTCCGCTGTTCTTCTTTGCTCTTGTTGTTGCTGGTTTGAGTTCTCACATTTCTATAATGGAAGCCGTAACATCTGCCATTATGGACAAACTAAAGTGGAGCCGTAAGAAAGCGGCAAATATTGTCATCGGTGTAGGCCTTGTTGTTTCAATGGCATTTGCAACCAATGGTGGTTTGTTGCTACTTGACTTGGTTGACCATTTCGCGAACAACGTTGGTATTATGCTGGGTGGCTTCATTGAAATCTTGCTAATGGCTTGGCTGTTGAATAAAGTTGGTGATGTACGTGAATACGTGAATTCCACATCGGATTTCTCTATCGGCCAATGGTTCGACATATGCCTACGCTTCATTACTCCAGTGATTTTAGCGATTATTTTGGTGACTAAACTGAACGCGCTATTCACAGAAGGCTATGGCGGCTACGACCTAACGCTAGGTTGGGCACTCATTGCTGCATTATTTGTATTCGGTCTAATTATTAACGCTACTAGCAGTAAGGAGAGCAACGCATGACAACAAGTGCAATCATCATGATGGTTTTAGGCTTAGGCATTACTTGGGGTGGCGCGGCCATCTGCATTAAACGTGCAATGAATAAGCAAGATTAAAATCTCTACTCTATTTACGTTAAATGCCGGCTAAGATAGCCGGCATTTCCTATTCTTCAATCTGCTCAAAACGCATAACGAATGCCTAACGAAGCATCTAAACCGAGATTCAATCCTTTATGCACATTTAACCCTGGCGCTACCTGAACATAAGCGTCCCAGCCATTAGCAAAATCCCAATCTAACCCCAAAGGCAGTCTTGGACCAAAGCTTTCTTCCCACCCAATCCAGCCACCTGCACCAAAATACCAAGTGAATGGAACATCAGAGGATTCAAAGCGTCCTTTCTTCAGTAGATAGTCGGCAGACACGCCATGATTGCCAATAGCAAAATTATAGGTGTCTTGATATTGAGCAACCGCACTCAGCCCTTGATCGATTGCCATACCAAACTTCCAATCCCCACTTGGTGACGATTCAGCCATTGCAGTTTGAGATATTCCCATTGTTAGCGCGAATACGCTTAGAGATAGTGATCTTAACGACAAAGTATTTAGCGATAACGTAAGTCGATTCATTTTCAACCCTCACATATTTTCATTGCGCGGATTGTGCGTAAATCTCTCGAAAGGGTAAATAGGAAAGAGGTAAGGTTTCTGTAAAAACATTAAACACTAGAGCTCATGAACGCGACGGTGTCCAAGCGCACAAACTATTGCTGTTGAGATATCAACTTTATCGGCTTGGAAAACAAAAAAGACCAGCATTGCTGATCTTTTCCTCTGGTCTCTTCGCTTGACGCAAAGTTAGGTCCTACTGAGCATATCTTAATCTTGTTCGGCTTTTTTGTGACCTTCTTGAAGATGCACAACATCAACTAAATCATCACCAGATACTTGGAACGCTTGACCAAAACCTTTAACAAATAACCCTTGTATTGGCGTTAGTTTAAAGAGTTTAAAATCTTGAAGCTGGCTAAGACCATCAATGATATCGCCAAATCGACCTCTCATCTGATCGACAACTTCTCCCCAAAGTGCTTCTTCTCTATCAACGACGGATGCCGTAGCGTCAAATGTTAAGCGCTTGCGTGCGAATAATTGCTTAGATGAATCTTCATCTTCAATCATCATGATCGAAACTTGAGGGTTTTGACCTAGGTTTCTAGCGTGACGAGCAATCTCAGAAATCAAAACGAAATATCCGTTCTCATTCTGAACAAAAGGAGCATAACTAACATTTGGTCGGTTTTCGCCATCTACCGTAGCCAGTTGAAGTGTTTTTCGCTCTGCACGAAATTCTTTAATTTCTGGTCCCAAACGCGTTTGAAGACGCTCTTGCTTAACAACTTGATCCATCATTTTCTCTCCTACCACTTATTCTCAATCTAGCACGCTACTTTAAGTTTATTAATTTATGGAACCCCATTTATGTGGCGTAGCGTGTGACTATGTAATTTAGACGTACTGCTTTTTAAGCGCGTTAAATTTCTCTACCTGATCCGGAAGCAACTTCCGGCTTTCGTCTCGCCCTAGGTAAATTTTAAAGATGCTGTCACCTTGCTCTGTAAAAAATCCAAAGTAATGACTTTCTTTACCCCTAAACGGTTTACTAACAAGCGCAACGCTTTTCACAAGGTCTAGTTTTAAATGACCATGCATTTCGCCTTTATCTCCCATAAGGTTGTAGTAGCCTCGTGCTACTTTTCCTTTCGGGAAAGGGGCTTTCACTTCAAATATTGATCCCATTGAGTGAACGATGGTGGTTACAGGTCCCCACCCTACAAGCCCTTCTAGAAGTTCCTGTGCGAACTCACCATCAATCATTGTCACCATACCTTCAGGCAACGAGCGAACAACATCATGTTCAGAAACGTCAAGCTGCTCCGCAACTGAAACAGGTAACAATGTTGGGTCTTGCTCTAAAATCTGTGCGACTTTCTGCTTTAGTTCATTTTTTTCCATAATCATTTCCAATATTGAGCTAAGCCACGCAGGCTTCTCTTTCGTAGTATTGCAATGCCTGAATCACTCCCTGAGCCAATGTAACCGACCAAAATGAGCCAACAACTGTCAACGTAAGGTAGTCTCCTTCAAGATTGACCAAGCCTTTTTCCTGCCAGTTTTCAAACAATGGTCTTAGCCATGAAAACACTCCAGAATATCCGGCACTTTCAAGACCACTTGCGCGTAGGACTCCAGAATCAAAGCCAGCTTTTACCTCGTCGTGCAAGTCGGCGTGCAAAGATCGGGGCATCATCATAGCGGCTGTCGGTAAGCCCGATTTCACTCGCTCATTATATTGATCGAGCGTACGTACATTCATCAATGAATACCCCGACAAATGTCCTCCCGCTCCACATCCAACAGGTAAAACCTCAGCAGATGTTTTTGCGATACTGTTATACAGACTACGTTCGCGGTTATCTCGAGCCCAATGGTTAACACTCAGTCGCTTGATGTGGTGCTTCGACATAAAATCCACACCCTGTGCGAACAATGCTGCCTTTTCGGGAGTTGATGCCGGCGGAGGCATTTTCCCTTTTTCAACTAAATTGATCATCGGAGCAGAGCCTCCAACCATCAATTGGTACAAATCAATGCCATGCGCACCTGTATCTATGTAATCCTTTAAATCCTGCTCAAAAACATCACTATTCTGATGAGGCAAGCCATAGAGTAAATCGATAACAATGGGTGCAGCTTCTTGACGGCTCAGCTCAGATAAACGATTAAGCACTACTTCTCTATCATCTAAGCGTTTCGCTGTCCGGCGAACAAGCGTATTAAAACTCTGTACACCAAAAGAAAAGCGGTTAAACCCACCTTCCAAAGCATTATCAAACATTTCATCGCTGAAACGATTTATACGACCTTCAAGTGTAATTTCACAATCCGTGGTCAGTGGAAACAAGGTTCGAATCTTGGTTCCGAGAATCCTAATTTGCTCAGGTGATAGATCTGTTGGTGTTCCGCCACCTATATACACAGCATGAAACACGTTGGACTGAGTCCAAGGTTGTTTCGCTTTATGTTCCAATTCTACTAACAATGCAGCGAAGTATTCATCGACTAGTTTCCGGCTTGCAGCATTCTGAAAGAAATTGCAAAACGTACAACGCACTCGGCAGAAAGGAACATGAACATAAAGGCATCTTTTTTTGCCAGCTACACCTTGTGCATCTGACAACACTTTTTTTAGCTGCTCGGATAGTTGCTCTTGAGAAAGTGGAGGCTGTGCGTGAGCTCCAGCGTGTGCTGAATGCTTTTTCTCGAAGGCAAATCTCAACGGATCTGGGGTAGATGCACCCAATACAGATTCGTCTAGCATTTGAAGGTTTATAGTCATTTTTACTTACACGAATTGTGCCTCAAAAGGCTTAGATAACTAAGCTCGCAATATAGTAAGTTTCCGATTATGATAATGCAATTGATAATTAGTGTCATTCGTATCAGTATGTCACAGTAGTGTATTTATTTCTAAAAACGACAATATGCAACAGTACAAACTGAAACCTTAACCAAAAAAAGAATTTTTCACATTATGGACAAGACTCACTCATTCTTAAAAACTCTGACGATTGCACTGGCTTCTTTGCTAGCAAGTACATCTCTTATCGCCCAAGAGCGTCTTATCAGTGCGGGCTCAGCGGTAACTGAATTGGTTGATGCACTTGGTGCATCTTCCCAGCTTGTTGCCGTCGATGTCACAAGCGCACAACCAGAGGGAAAGCGCTTGCCGGTGATTGGTTATCATCGTCAATTGTCTGCAGAGGGTCTCTTAGCGTTGTCGCCAAACATGCTTATCGGCTCCGAAGAAATGGGACCAGAAACCACACTGACATTATTAAAGAATGCTGGCGTAAAAGTTGAAGTCGTCAATACATCCCCTACTGTTGATGGTCTGTTAGAGCGAATTGATGAAGTGGCATCGATTACTCATACAAACGAAAAAGCAGGTGCATTAAAACAAACCGTGCAAGAAAAGATCGAGTCCATTCAAAATAACCACCCAGCCAAAGCCGAACAAAAACGTGTACTCTTCCTTCTAATTCATGAAGGTCGCCCTGCCAATGTTGCAGGTAGCGAAACGACCCCAGATGCGTTAATTACATTGGCTGGTGCACTTAACCCAGTCGCTCAGTCTGTAAAGTCTTATAAACCTCTTTCAACTGAGTCTTTAGTAGAAATGCAACCAGATGTCATTCTCGTCAGTGGACGCAGTTGGGAAAAACTGGGCGGTGCTGATGCAATATTGAAATCAATGCCTTTATTAGCCGCCACACCAGCAGGTAAAAACAAAGCTTTCGTTACGATTGATGGACAAGCTTTAGTTGGCGGTTTGGGGCTTAAGACACTTGAAGAAGCTCAACGCGTAAATAAGATTTTATACGCACCTGAAAAGAACTAATCATGCTCAGACGAATTCCAATTTCAGCATTGTTGTTGCTGTTTTCTGCGTTATTGGTGTTTATTTCAGCAAGCTCTATTGCGGTTGGTCCAATGAACATCTCCATATTGGATAGCTTCAAAAGCTTACTCCCTTCACTTTTTGAATTGCCGAGCCATATTCAGGTAGTCATCACAGAAATACGTTTGCCTCGTACACTCATGTGTTTGATTATTGGTGCTATATTGGCGCTTTGTGGTGCCGTAATGCAGGGATTATTTCGCAACCCACTTGCCGAACCTGGAATTATTGGTGTGTCGGCGGGCGCAATGCTTGGGGCAGCCCTTGCGATGGTATTACTTGCAAGTTGGCTAGAAAATGCATCTGCCATAGCGAGCCTTTTTGCAGTTCCAGTGTTTGCTTTTATTGGTGGCGTAATTACAACTATGATCGTGTACCGATTGGGTACGAGTAAGTTCGGTACATCAGTCACGATAATGCTATTAGCGGGCATTGCCATCAGTGCGCTAAGCGGTGCTGGAATTGGTTATCTGAACTTCGCTGCCGACGATCAAGCACTCCGCGACCTCTCTTTGTGGTCTATGGGCTCTCTCGCAGGTGCAACTTGGTCTGGAATAGGTCTAAGTGCTGCAACTCTTGCGTTACTCTATTTTGCCTTTCGACGTGAAGCTATGCCCTTAAACGCTATGTTGCTAGGAGAATCTGAAGCCGCGCACATGGGCGTAAACGTTCAGTCTTTTAAAAGACGACTCATTATTATGTCAGCAATGGGCGTTGGCGTAGCAGTAAGCTTAACAGGTATCATAGGCTTCATTGGCTTGGTCGTTCCACACTTAATTAGAATGTTGGTAGGCCCCGATCATCGAAGCTTACTCCCGCTATCTGCTTTGTTTGGTGCGCTGCTGTTAACCGTGTCGGACATGATAGCTCGCGTGGCAGTAACTCCAGCTGAATTGCCTGTGGGTATTGTTACCGCTCTCATTGGCACACCTTTTTTCCTGTTCATTTTGGTTCAGCAAAGAGGGAAAATAATATGATGCCTCAGAATTCTCGAGTGTTGTCTGCACAGAATCTCGATTTAAGTTTTGGTAATCGAAAGATCATTGATAACCTTTCCATCGATGTTTTTTCAGGACAAGTAACAGCACTATTAGGTTCAAATGGTGCTGGAAAAAGTAGCCTTCTTAAATTGCTCAATGGTGAAATACCTTCTCACTCAGACATCCGATATTTAGGAAAATCACGCTCGAATTGGAATAAAAGTGAACTTGCGAGACACGTTGGTATGCTGCCTCAACACAGTACTTTGAGTTTCCCTTTTCTAGCAAAAGAAGTGGTAGAGCTTGGCGCTATGCCGCTTAAGATTTCCCACTCTGATATTCAAACGCGCGCGACTGAAATGATGAAAAAAGTCGATGTGTTGAATTTGGCAGATAGGCTCTACCCTTCACTCTCCGGAGGCGAAAAACAACGCGTCCACCTCGCACGAGTTCTTCTACAGCTCTCAAGCAGCGAAAATAAGATTCTTATGCTAGACGAGCCAACTTCGGCTCTCGATCTTGCTCATCAACACAGTACGTTGAATCTTGCCAATAAGCTTGCAGCAGAAGGAGCAGCGGTCATTGTTGTTCTACATGATCTCAATTTGGCAGCTCAGTATGCAGATAGATTAGTCTTCTTAAACGAAGGTAAAATAGTGGAAGATGGCGAACCTTGGTCAGCTTTAAAACCAAAGCTCATTGAAGAGGTTTATGGCTTTTCTACACTGATAGACAAACACCCTAAAAGTGACTTTCCAGTGGTGTACCCTGCTTAATACCGCCATTAAAAAAACAAAAAGCCAGCCTCGTAATAAGGCTGGCTTTGTTGGATAAAGCAAACGCAAATTAAGCGTTATTGCGAATCCACTCATCCATGTCTGTTTTTAGATTGTCTGAACGAGTACCAAAGATAGCTTGCACACCACCAGAGACAACAACGACACCTGCCGCTCCCAGTTTTTTAAGCTGATCTTGATTAACTTGCTCCGTATCTGCTACTGATACACGCAATCGAGTGATACATGCATCTAAGCCTGTAATGTTCGCTTTACCACCAAATGCTGAGACTAAATCGCCCGCTAGCTCTGTTCCAGTCGATACAACCACTTCTTCTTCAGATTCGCTTTCACGACCTGGCGTTTTTAAATCCATCGCTACAATGACGGTACGGAAAACAAAGTAGTATATTGCGGCATAACCCAAACCTACCGCAATCATTAGGAATTGCTTTTGCGCGTTTCCTGAAAGAACAATAAAATCGATCAAGCCATGTGAGAACGACGTACCGTGAACAAAGCCTAAGGTATTTGCAACAACGTATGCAGAACCAGCTAACAACGCGTGAATACCATAAAGAACAGGTGCAACGAACAAGAACGAGAACTCGATTGGTTCAGTAATACCCGTTAGGAATGATGTCAGAGCAGCAGATGCCATGATCCCCATCACTTTTGCACGGTTTTCTGGTTTTGCACAATGAGCAATCGCTATCGCGGCTGCCGGCAAACCAAACATTTTGAACATGTATCCACCAGCAAGCTGACCAAAACCATTACCTGCTTCGCGAGATGCTTCATCAGCAACTAGGTAACAAGTAAGAACGCCGTTTTGAGCTTCACCGGCCGCATTCACACATGAACCCGCTTCAAAGAAGAAAGGGACATTCCAAACGTGATGCAAACCAAATGGAATCAATGAACGTTCAATTACGCCATAAATACCAAACGCAACTTGCGGGTTTTGATGAGCAGCCCAATCCGAGAAAGTTTGCATAACAACGGCAACAGGTGGCCACACAATAGAAAGAGCTAACGCCAACGCAATGGCTAGAAAGCCAGTAATGATTGGCACCGCGCGTTTGCCCGCAAAGAAGCCCAAGTATTCAGGCAGCTGAATTTTGAAGAACCGATTAAATGACCAAGCAGCAATACCACCTACCAAGATCCCACCTAGAACACCGGTCTCATACTGTTTGGTAATGAGTTCAATGCTTCTGTCATCTAACACCTGCCCAGCAGCTTGAGCTGCCGCTTGTGCGGACTCGACATCCATTTGAGCAAGGACGCTCATGGTCGCAGCCATAATGCCGTAACCAACGATTGACGCCAAACCAGAAACACCGTCATTGTTCGTGAAGCCAAGAGCCACACCGACGGCAAACAACAATGGCATCTGACCAAATACTGAACCACCCGCCTTTTCCATTAGATTAGAAACAACTTCTGGAATGAAACTAAGATCGGCAGCACCGACACCTAAGAGAATACCCGCGACCGGCAGCACAGAAACGGGAAGCATCAGCGCCTTACCTACTTTTTGTAGGTTAGCGAAAAGATTTTTAAACATGTTTATGCTCCAAATTGATTATTAGTATTTTGAACACTGACGGCACACCCCCGTAGCCTTGTACCATCCACAATCAATATCGATGTCGCGATATCAATCACTCTAGTAAACATGTCAGGTTTCAAAGGAACGAATTCCTGAGATGGATTATATTTTTAGCCTCTAAATATTTCGTGACCTAACTCACCCTTTAAATCTCATTCTGAAATTTAGTTCCAAAACAGTACCGTGATCACAATCGTAATTCTCTAATGCAAAGGATTGCAAACACATAAAGCATTGTTTTTAATTGATATATTTGAACTTTAGCTCTTAAGCATAAGGTAAACAAAAAATGAACACTTGTTATTTTACGTAACAAAATTACAAGTTATCCATTTTGTTATTTAATTCACCAACATATATGGTGAACATCATCAAATGGGCTAATTGGAATAAAAAAAGGGAGCCTAAGCTCCCTTTTTCATCAATTCGGCATTTTCTTCACAAAAAAAGATTTTGGAAGTTTCTGGTTGTTACTTGAGCAACTTCACCTAACGACACATTTTTTAACTGCGCAATGTACTGAGCCACCTCGACAACATAAGCGGGTTGGTTCTCTTTTCCTCGGTGAGGAATTGGGGCTAAGTATGGAGAGTCGGTTTCGATCAGCAATCTATCCAATGGCAGCGCTTTTACAACCTCTTTTAATTCCGTCGCAGCGCGAAATGTGACTATGCCAGAAATCGAAATGTAAAAGCCCAACTCCATCGCAGCTTCTGCAAATGGTAAATCCTCTGTAAAACAGTGGATCACACCACCACACTCTTGCGCATTTCCGTCTCGTAGAAGCTTCAAAGTATCTTCACGCGCATTCCTCGTGTGAATAATTAGTGGCTTATCAACTTCAACCGCCAAAGCGACTTGTTGCTCAAAGCGCTCTAGCTGCAGCGCTTTGGTCTCTGGCTTATAGTGATAATCCAACCCCGTTTCACCGATAGCCACAACTCGTGGATGACGGGCGTATTCATAAAGCTTATCCAAGCAAAATGTACTTTCCACATCCAAAGGGTGTACTCCGCATGAAGCCGATACGTTGTTAAATGGCTCAATCATCTCCATCATTTTTGAAAAGCTATCTAGGGTAACGCCAACGGAAAGCAAATATTCAACATTGGCTTTACGCGCTTTCTCTACAACGTCCGCCACTCCTGTATGCAGCTCTTCATAATTCAATTTATCTAGGTGACAATGCGAATCAACAAACATTTTTCTTCTCGTGTAAATCTAAAAACCAGTCTGCGACAAGCAGTTCTGCGTTTAATCCAGGAAACATCTTCAATTGATGAATTAATTGGTTAAGTTGTCGAGTTTTTTTGTACGCCAGATCATAGTCAATCCATTTCAAAATAGGCTCTAAATAGGCACTTTTTTCTTGGACAAAAAAGTCTTTTTGAGCACTAGTAAGCGCAAAACTCAACCAGCCAAGGCGTTCGACAGGCTGATCCTTAATAGCAGACCAAAAGTTATTATATGAAGGAATGGCAGAAGAAAGCTGAAGTGACAAACTATTAAGTAACGCCTCAAATTGCTTTTCCTGACCATCACGCGCGAACGCTAGTGCGGCTAACGGGGCACCATGACTCAGTTTCAGTGCCAAGTCACTAACTGGCTGTTCTGAATTCTGGTTAAGCCAAGACATCGCATCAGCAAACTCAGGTGTCGCGATATCCCACTGCTGGCAACGGCTCACAATAGTAGGAAGCAGCTGATGTTTATCTGCCGACATCAACAAAAATACGCAGTTTTCCGCTGGGGATTCTAACGTTTTTAGTAACGCATTAGATGCTGATTCATTCATTGCCTCAGCAGGGCTAATGATGATGAGGCGCTTACCACCAAGCTGTGAAGACTCTAAAGCCCAACGATTGGCTTGGCGGATTTGATCAACAACTATCGATTTACCTTCCTTTTCAGGCACAATACTGTGTATGTCCGGATGACTACCAGACTTTGATAAATCACAGCTATGGCAAAAACCACACGCTTCGTCCGTTGCATTACTGCATACCAAAGCCTGTGCAAACTTATCGGCTAACTGCTGTGCACCTAATCCCTCTGGGGCATGGCACAATAAAGCGCCCGTCACGCGATCGTTGGTTAACAACGACTGCCAATGATTCCATGTGAGACGTAGCCAAGGATGCAGATCGGACATTATTTCTCCAGCGACTCTAGCCAATTTTGTAAGGCTTGGTTTAGACTCTGAGCAACATCTTCAATGGCTTGCTCAGCATTCACGATCACAACGCTTGGATCTGATTCCGCAATTTCGAGATAACGTTGACGAGTACGCTCAAAAAAACTGATATCCATTTTTTCGATACGGTCTAGTTCCCCTCTTCCTCGAGCGCGCTCTAATCCAACACGTGGGTCAATATCAAGGTACAACGTCAGATCTGGCTTGAAACCACCTAACGACACTTTTTTTAGCGATTCCATGGTGTCACGCGCTATTTCACGCCCACCACCTTGGTAAGCTTGTGATGACATATCATGCCTATCACCGACAACCCAAGCTCCAGAATCTAATGCTGGCTTAATCACGGTCTCAACGAGTTGAACGCGAGCGGCGTACATGAGCAACAATTCAGAAATATCTTGAAGTGCTTCTCCTTCGTGCTCTTCTTTCACCAACGAGCGCATTTTCTCAGCCAACGCTGTGCCGCCTGGTTCTCTGGTATTAACAATATTCTGCACACCATGTTGCGCCAGTTTTTCTTTTACAGCCTGAATAGCTGTACTTTTTCCTGCGCCTTCAAGACCTTCGATAACAATAAACTTCGCTGGATTCATTTTTTACTTCTTAGTACTTTCAAATATTGTCTTACTGCTCGGTTGTGAGCAGCCAAATTCTTGCTAAATACGTGGCCACCATGACCACTGGCTACAAAATATAGGTAACGACTATTTTCTGGATTCAACGCCGCTTCAATAGAGGCCGGACCCGCCATTGCTATGGGCGTTGGGGGGAGGCCTTTAATCACGTATGTGTTATACGGCGTAGGTGTACGCAGATCTTTCTTTCGAATATTACCATCATAGCTTTCACCCATACCATAAATCACCGTAGGGTCAGTTTGAAGGCGCATACCTTTGTTTAAGCGGTTGATGAATACCGATGAAACCCGCTCTCTTTCCTCATCGAGCGCCGTTTCTTTTTCGATAATTGACGCTAAGATTAAGGCTTCGTATGTCGATTTTAGCGGCAACTTTTCTTGTTTGCCTTTCCATGCATTTTTCAGCGCTGTATTCAGATCGCGATGCGCTCGTTTAAGAATATCTAAGTCTGAAGTTCCGGCGGTAAAATGATATGTCTCAGCGAGAAACAAACCTTCCAATTTTTGCATGTTTATATTAAGTGCTTCCGCAATTTCCGGTTCAGACTTTCCGCGAGTAAGATGACGAAGGTGTTCAGTCGTATCCAATATAGCTCGCCACTCTTTGAAAGTTGTTCCCTCAACAAAAGTAATAGCAAATTGATACTCTTTACCTTCCCCTAAAAAGATTAGCGCTTCGCTTAGCGTCATTTCCGGCTTCAGCAGAAATGTTCCCGCTTTCACTTGAACGAGCTCAGGATACGCATGACGAATAAGTTTTGAAAAAGGGCTTGTACTAATCCAGCCCGCATTTTCAAATTGCGCTAATACGCCTTGAAAACTCGTGCCGGGCTTGATGGTAATTAGCTCTGGCTGCGAATTAGTGACGGGTTGATTAATGTACTGTTGAGCTTGTTGACTGACGTAAAACCCTACAGCCGCCAAGATCACAGCGCAGAGAGCCAGAAAAATCGCAATTTTTTTAATCACGTTACAAATATCTCCTGGAAAGTATTGGTTAGAGAGCCAATTTCGAAGTGGGTTTTATCAATACAAGTAATTGGACAAACCTGAAGTAATGCATTGGTCATAAAGACTTCTTTTGCATTCAATAATTCTTCAATAGAAAATACATGTTCTACAAGCGTCATCTTCTTGGTAATTGCTTCTTCAATGACTTGTTTCCGCATAATGCCAGCCACACCACACAAATTAAGCTTTGGCGTACAAAGTCTAAATTCAGAGTCCACCCAAAATAGATTAGCCACACTGGTTTCTATAACGTTGCCTTCAAAGTCACAGACGATCGCTTCATTCCAACCATTCTGCTCTATCTCGGCTTTAATCAATACTTGCTCTAATCGGTTGTTGTGCTTAAGACCAGCAAGCAAAGGCTGGTGACCCAAATGAGTTTCACAAATGCCTAATGACACGCCTTTGCTGGCCCATTCGTTGTAATGCACTGGGTAGTCGAATGCTGTAATGGTTACGGTTGGCGCAGATGTGCCCGCAATACCGTATCCTCTTCCCCCTGTACCTCGACTTATATGAATTTTCAGACCCGCTTTTTCTTTATCCAAAGCAACCTTGTTGCACCATGCATAAACGTCTCCCCAATTTGGCGCTGGAATCCTAAGGGTTTTTAAACATGCTGCAAGACGCTCTTTATGATAATTCCATGCTTGGATTTGTTTTTTGCAGGTGAGAAGAGTCGAAAAGCAACCGTCTCCATATTGGAAACTTCGATCAGAAACTGAAAGTAATTCTTGGGGGCTTCCATTGACGAGAATCATAGCTGCTCCATAAATACAAAAGCCACTCCATACAAACAAAAGCGGCTCAATGCTAAGCATCAAGCCGCTTTAAAACAAGCTTAACTATACTACTCTATCGATTCTTTTAGAATCGCATCAGATCTTTTTGAAGATCAATGAACCGTTGGTTCCACCAAAGCCAAATGAGTTACACAATGCGTACTCCATGTCGACTTTGCGAGACGTATGAGGAACGAGGTCAATGCCTTCAGTGCCTTCGTCTGGGTTATCAAGGTTGATAGTAGGTGGAACTTCTTGATCAACTAGTGCCATTGCAGTAATGATCGCTTCAACAGAACCAGCTGCTCCAAGCAAATGACCAATCATAGATTTGGTAGAAGAAACCAACACTTGTGCTGAACCTGCTTCACCTAGTGCACGCTTAACGCCTTTAATTTCAGCGATATCGCCTGCTGGCGTAGATGTACCGTGAGCATTGACGTAACCGATTTGTTCACCTGTTACACCAGCATCACGCATCGCAGCTTCCATCGCTAGCGCACCACCAGAACCGTCTTCGCTTGGGGAAGTCATGTGGTAAGCATCACCACTCATCCCGAAGCCAACAAGCTCACAGTAGATTTTCGCACCGCGCGCTTTAGCGTGCTCGTACTCTTCAAGAACCATCATTCCGGCGCCATCTCCGAGAACAAAACCATCTCGGTCTTTATCCCAAGGACGTGAAGCACGTTGAGGTTCATCGTTACGGGTAGATAATGCCTTTGCTGCACCGAAACCACCGATGCCAAGTTGTGTTGAGGCTTTTTCTGCACCACCTGCTACCATCGCATCCGCATCACCGTATGCAATCATACGTGCCGCGTGTCCGATATTGTGTAAGCCAGTTGTACAGGCTGTAGAAATAGCGATATTTGGACCGCGTAAACCTCTCATTATTGAAAGGTGACCGGCAATCATATTAACGATTGTCGATGGCACGAAAAATGGGCTAATTTTACGTGGACCTTTTTCGCGCAACGCTGTATGACCGGCTTCAATCAAGCCAAGACCACCGATACCAGAACCAATCGCAGCACCAATTCGAGGGCCGTTTTCTTCGGTTATCGTTAGGCCTGAATCATCAAGCGCTTGAATACCCGCAGCAATACCATACTGGATGAATAAATCCATCTTACGGGCGTCTTTTTTAGACATGTACTCTTCGCAGTTAAAGTCTTTGACTATTCCTGCAAAACGGGTTGTGAATTCGGAAGGATCAAAGTGCTCGATATCAACGATACCACTTTGACCTGCTAACAGGGCTTTCCAGGCTGATTCTACAGTGTTGCCTACCGGTGACAACATACCCATGCCAGTGACAACTACACGACGCTTGGACACGATATAACTCTCCGGAGTTGAAATTGATTAAGTGAAAGGATAGAAGATAGTCGATAAAAACTCAGGCGGTCAAGGATGACCGCCTGGAAGTGCAAATTACTGAGCGCTGTTCACGTAGTCAATTGCAGCTTGAACAGTTGTGATTTTCTCAGCTTCTTCGTCTGGAATCTCAGTGTCGAACTCTTCCTCTAGAGCCATAACTAGCTCTACAGTGTCCAGAGAATCAGCACCTAGATCGTCTACGAATGAAGCTTCGTTTTTAACTTCTGCTTCATCTACACCTAGCTGTTCAACAATGATTTTCTTTACGCGTTCTTCGATGTTGCTCATTTTTCTTTTCCTTTACAGACTTCGCTTTATGCGATGTTTTCCGTAGTTTATTCAAACTTTTAAAAGTTGCAAGGGTGACCTTGCTGGTCAAACCACAATTTGCGCGATTTTTCCCGAAATTCGGTACATTTTTGACCTAAATCATGCATAAATCAATTACGCAAGACTTAAACCATGTACATACCACCGTTTACATGCAGGGTTTCACCTGTAATGTAAGCCGCTTCTGGTGATGCTAAAAACACAACCGCAGATGCAATTTCACGTGGGTCACCAAGACGACCTGCTGGTACAGACGCTAGTGTAGCAGCACGTTGGTCATCATTCAGCGCTTTTGTCATATCAGTTTCGATAAAACCTGGCGCAACTGTGTTCACCGTCACACCACGAGACGCAACTTCGCGTGCCATTGACTTGGTAAAGCCAATTACACCCGCTTTAGCAGCCGCGTAGTTTGTTTGACCAGCGTTGCCCATAGTACCAACAACAGAACCAACATTGATGATACGACCGTTACGTTTCTTCATCATACCGCGAAGAACCGCCTTAGATAAGCGGAAAATCGATGTTAAGTTGGTATCCATGATATCGGTCCACTCATCATCTTTCATACGCATCAGTAGGTTATCACGAGTAATGCCTGCGTTGTTAACTAGAATGTCCAGAGCGCCAAATTCATCGTTAATTGTCTTTAAAACAGATTGGATAGATTCGACATCCGTCACATTCAACGCAAGACCTTTACCATTCGCACCAAGGTACTCGCTGATTGCTGCCGCACCATTTTCACTTGTCGCTGTACCAATTACTGTGGCACCACGTTCAACCAAAAGTTCAGCAATTGCACGACCAATTCCACGGCTTGCACCTGTAACCAGTGCAATTTTGCCTTCAAGATTCATCATGTTTTGTTAATTCCTTAGTTTTTCTAACTTAAAAATGCTATTTAGCTGCTTCTAGCGTTGCCGCATCATTAACAGCCGCACCGGTAAGAGTTTTCACAATTCGTTTTGTTAGACCAGTCAGTACTTTACCCGGACCCAATTCGTAAAGTTTTTCGATACCTTGTTCACTCATCTTTTCTACGCCTTCAGTCCAGCGAACTGGGCTATGAAGTTGTCGAACAAGTGCATCTTTAATTTTTTCAGGGTCGGTTTCAGCAATCACGTCAACATTATTGATAACTGTAATGCTAGGTACATTGAATTCAATCGATTCAAGTGCATTCGCTAATTTTTCTGCTGCCGGTTTCATTAACGCGCAGTGTGAAGGAACCGATACAGGAAGAGGCAGAGCACGTTTAGCGCCAGCCTCTTTACACAAAGTACCCGCACGCTCTACTGCTTCTTTACTACCAGCGATAACCACCTGACCAGGAGAGTTATAATTCACTGGGGATACAACTTCACCCTGAGCGGCTTCTTCACACGCTTTTGCGATAGCATCATCGGCTAATCCAATGATCGCATACATTGCACCCGTTCCAGCCGGAACTGCTTCTTGCATTAAACGACCACGAAGCTCAACTAACTTGATGGCTTCTTTAAAATCAATAACACCCGCACATACCAGTGCAGAATATTCACCTAGGCTATGCCCAGCGAATGTTTCCGGAGTGGATAGACCTTGTTCTTGCCATACACGCCAGATTGCAACAGAAGAGGCTAGCAAAGCAGGCTGAGTACGGAATGTTTCATTTAAATCTTCGACTGGACCATTTTGAACCAGTGTCCAAAGGTCGTAGCCAAGTACTTCAGATGCCTCAGCAAACGTATTTTTTACTACTTCGTGTTGCTCGCCTAGCTCGGCTAACATGCCAACAGCTTGTGAGCCCTGACCCGGGAATACAACAGCAAACTTGCTCATCGTAACTTTCCTTCAAAGCTAAGCACCCATATGAGAATGCAATAAAAACAAAAAAGCCAGACCAACATCTGATGTGTCAATCTGGCAGAAATCATTAGAATCGGACTAGAGCTGAGCCCCAAGTAAAGCCGCCACCAAATGCTTCTAATAGCAGTGTCTGACCACGCTTGATGCGTCCATCACGTACCGCTTCATCCAATGCCGTCGGGATCGTAGCAGCAGAGGTATTACCATGGCGATCTAACGTCACAACAACTTGATCCATCGACATAGACAATTTCTTAGCAGTAGCAGTGATAATCCTAAGGTTCGCTTGGTGAGGTACCAGCCAATCTAGTTCATCTTTTTCCATCTTATTGGCTTCAAGTGTGTCTTTAACCAATCGGGAAAGCTGAGTAACCGCTACTTTAAAGACTTCGTTACCTGCCATGTGCAGCCACTTATCTGACTCTGCGTTTTCTCGGTTAGCCATTGGCAAGTTAAGCAAATCACCAAAACGACCATCGGAATGAAGATGAGTAGAAAGAATGCCTGGCTCTTCACTTTTACCTACGACAACAGCACCAGCACCATCACCAAATAAGATGACGGTTGAACGGTCAGTTGGATCACAAGTTTTGGAAAGCGTATCAGAACCAACAACCAGTACATTTTTACACATACCCGTTTTAATATGTTGATCAGCCACCGATAAGGCGTAAACAAACCCAGAACACGCTGCCGCTAAATCAAACGCAGGACAGCCGCTAATATCGAGCTGAGCCTGAAGCTGGCATGCAGATGAAGGGAATGCGTGGCTTCCACTGGTTGTCGCAACGATAATCAAATCGATATCTCTGCGATCAATACCCGCCATTTCAATAGCGTTAACAGAAGCGTGGTAAGCCATGTCGGCAACCGTTTCGTTCTCCGCAGAGATACGGCGCTCTTTAATGCCTGTACGAGTTACGATCCACTCATCACTTGTATCTACCATTTTCTCTAGGTCAGCGTTTGTACGCACTTGAGACGGCAGGTAGCTGCCTGTTCCTAAAATTTTGCTATACATGAAGACTAATAATGCCTCTCGAGTAAAACCGCTTCCAAACGATCGCTAATCCGGCTGGGAACCTGTCGTTTGACCTCGTGTACCGCTTCGCCAATCGCATTGACGACCGCCGATACATCAGCACTTCCATGACTTTTAATGACAATGCCGCGCAATCCTAACAAACTTGCGCCGTTATACTGGTCGGGGTTCAGGTTTTTGAGTTCATCTAAAAGACCACCGAACAATTTTCTTGCTATCCAGGCTTTTACCCCTGAACCAGCAAGCTGGCTTTTCAGTTTATTGAGGAACAAGTGCGCAACCCCTTCTGTTGTTTTAAGACAAACATTGCCGACGAACCCATCGCATACAACAACATCTGCGGAATCATGCAATAACTGATCCCCTTCTACATAACCGATATAATTAACTTCGTCGGTATCTGATAGAAGCTCTGCGCATCGCTTAACCAGATCATTGCCTTTTATGTCTTCTTCGCCAATATTCAGAATAGCCACAGTAGGCGTTCGTTCGAGGTGTTGTTCAGCAAGAGCGCTGCCCATAACCGCAAACTGGAATAAAGTATCTGCATCACAGGATACGTTCGCACCAAGATCCAACATCCATGTTTTGTTTCCATTGGCTGTTGGTAGTGCTGAGACCAAAGCAGGTCTTTCTATTCCAGGTAACAGTTTCAACCGAAATCGCGACAGTGCCATTAAAGCACCAGTATTGCCGCCACTCACACAAGCATCTGCTGTGTTTTCTTCTACGCTATCAATACACAGTTTCATTGAACTGCCATTGCTATTTCTTAAAGCTTGAGAAGGACGTTCGGTGTTAGATATGGTTCGATCACTGTGTTTAATGCTTAAGCGAGAGTTTGGAATATAACCAATTCGGGAAAGTTGAGACGTGATCAGGTCGCGATCACCAATTAAGATCACTTTTAGCTCTGGGAAATGCGACAATGCCTGCACGGCGGCAGGCACTGTTACGCGAGGACCGAAATCCCCGCCCATTGCATCGAGTGCAACGGTAATAGTTTGCAAAGGTTAACCTTACTTGTTGATAACCTTTTTGCCACGGTAGTAACCGTCAGCAGTCACGTTGTGACGTAGGTGAGTTTCACCTGAAGTTGCGTCTACAGAAAGTGCACTAGAAGTTAGTGCATCGTGTGAACGACGCATGCCACGCATTGAACGTGATTTCTTACTCTTTTGTACGGCCATTGACCCTACTCCTATGTTATTACTTAAAAATTAACGTTTTAAGTCTTTTAAAACATCAAATGGGTTCGGTTTTTCATCCACCACTTCTTCGGGGATTTCGCCAAACACCAAATTGTCTGAATTAACGCTACAATCCGCATCATCGTGCATTGCTACTTGAGGCAAGGATAAGATGAACTCATCTTCAACAAGTTGTATTAAGTCGACTTCACCGTACTCGTTCAGATCTACCAAATCGTACTCTTCCGGTGCATCCTCTTCACTTTTCTCACTATAAAAGGGAGTATAAGTAAATTGGACTTCACACGCTTGTGTGAAAACTTCATTACAACGTTGACACTCTAAATCGATTTCGACGTTAGCTTTACCAGAGATAACGACTAATCGCTGTTCATCATGCCCAAAGGACAATGAGACTTTTGCGTCACGTTTTACGCCTTCGGCTGTATCTGCTAAGCGCTTGAAAAGACTAGTTTGGATGATGCCATCGTAATCCAATCTTTTTTGAGCAGCTTTTGCTGGGTCAACCGTGCGTGGTATTTTTACCTTTTGCATAGGGCGCGAATATTATCGTTCAAATCTTCATGAGTCAAAGAAAAAGGACAAAAAAATGCGTTTTTTTCCTTATTTCGAGGATAACCAATAAAACTTAGTTTATTCTTCCTCAAACCCGTAATAATCCTGACCAAAATGAATACGACTCAGAAACTGATTTTAGCATCGACTTCTCCATTTAGACGCACTATCTTGGAAAAGTTAAACCTCCCCTTTTCTGTCGCCTCCCCAAACTGTGAAGAAACCATTCATGAAGGCGAAACACCACAAGCGCTGGTTTTGAGACTGGCGGAGCTCAAAGCCCGAGCATGTCCAACTCCTTCCCCCGCACTGATTATTGGCTCTGACCAAGTCTGCGTCATCGACGGGAAAATCGTTGGAAAGCCTCATACGCGAGCAAACGCGATTAAGCAGCTTCAGGCTCAGAGTGGTAAAAGCATCACCTTTTATACTGGGGTTGCTCTATACAATACAGAAAATGACTGTTGTGATGTTGAATTAGATACGTTTGTTGTTCATTTCCGCCAGTTAACCGACAGTATGATCGAAAATTACGTTGACAAAGAAGAGCCCTATTTTTGCGCTGGTAGTTTTAAGAGTGAGGGGCTTGGTATTGCGCTATTTGAAAAGCTGGAAGGCAAAGATCCGAATACGCTGGTTGGGCTGCCATTGATAACGTTAATTGCCATGCTAGAAAAGCAAGGTATTCGTGCTATTTAATTTTACCGACAAGTATCAAATTAATTTTGCTGACGCATCTGAAAAATGCGCTAACTTCCAACAAAGACCGCATTTCCGTGCGGTCTTCTTATATCTATATACATTCATCAAAGACGGACAAAGTGATACTGATTAGCTCAAGATGGTTATCGAGATACCAAGTTATCTTTCAAGTCCTCTAAGACCTTCGAGTACTTTTTCCAATTTATCGCCCATTGGAGCCGAAATATTGACCTTTTCGCTCGAACCGGGGTGCTCAAATTTAATGTTCGCCGCGTGTAAAAACAATCTATTTAGGCCCACCTTAGACGTATAGGCATCAAATCGAGGATCACCATAACGATCGTCCCAACCAATAGGGTGTCCGGTGTACTGCACATGAACTCGAATCTGATGAGTTCTTCCAGTAATTGGGCTGGCTTGCACCAATGTGGCTTGCTCAAATCTCTCTAAAACCTTGAATCGAGTTTCAGAAGGCTTACCTTTCGGGTTAACTCTTACAATACTGTTCACTTCATTTTTAAGTAGAGGTGCGTTAACCACTTTACAGCTATTTTTCCACTGTCCCATCACCAAAGCAAAATAGTATTTTTGTACCGTTTTTTCACGAAACTGAGCTTGCAAATGTCTCAATGCCGAACGTTTCTTCGCCACTAACAAAATGCCTGAAGTATCACGATCGATTCGATGGACAAGTTCCAAAAAACGCGCATCAGGTCTAAGTGCGCGCAGTGCTTCTATTGCACCAAACTTAAGACCGCTCCCGCCATGTACAGCAATGCCAGAAGGCTTGTTGAGAATCAACATATGATCATCTTCGAAGATGATATGCTTTTCCAGCTCTGCCACTTTGGTTAGCTTGGTACTTATCGGTGCCGCTTCAGGTTCTGCCGTTATTTTTACTGGGGGTATACGCACGGTATCCCCTGGCTGAAGCTTGTATTCCGCTTTAATTCTCTTTTTATTCACTCGCACTTCGCCTTTACGCAAAATACGATAAATCATGCTTTTAGGGATATTTTTAAGTTGGTTGCGCAAAAAGTTATCAATTCTTTGCCCAGCCATATCTTCGTCGATATCGACAAACTGTACGGTTGTTTTGATTTCGTTCATGACGCGCATTCTAACATTTTCGCTCCACTTCACCAGTCAAAATGCACTGTCAGCCCAACGAAAATGGTAGTTTAATGAAAAGATCAAAACTTTTTATTTCTATCGGTGAAAAAAGTTGTGAATAACTAGTGGGTGAATAATTGTACAAGGTGACAGTTATCTCTAATTAAGTTATTAATAACAGTTAATTACAAAGACTTCGATTTTCTCATCTCTCATTTTTTTAACACATTAATAGAAAGCTGATTGCCCACTTTTCTCCGCACTGCTATAGTTCAGTGCTGCAATGGTCAAATTGATTACATTTCGTACTCATACCAACAAATAAGACGATGCAAAGTCAGTTGCGCAGATACTTTTCCATTTTGAGCTTGAAAGAGGTCTCTACCGGCATATCCGGAAACAACTTCTTCTGCTTAGTTGGATATTTTCATATCGCAATAATGAAACGTCCCTTATTTCACTTGGTCGCAGAATCCATGAGCAATCAGCAACAAGAGTAGATCGCTTCTCAATCTTTATGCAGCAATGGGCGTCAGACATAGAGACAGAAGTATCACTTGTCGTTCTACTCTCTTTACTTGTGTTGAGTTATGACTGCCAAAACAGGCAGGTCACACGTTTTTTTTATGATTGTGTGGCAACTGAAGTGTCCTAGAGCATCCCTCCCAGCCGTGAGGTTGCAACGATAAACCACGGGATCAGACACCATAAGAAAAGTGCGAAGCGACAAGTTGAATAATCAAAACAAAGAAAAAGACAACGAGATTTTTTAACAATGAAAAGAATGTTAATCAACGCAACTCAAAAAGAAGAGTTGCGTGTCGCCTTGGTCGACGGACAGCGACTTTTTGATTTAGATATCGAAAGTCCTGGTCATGAATCAAAAAAAGCGAACATATACAAAGGACGTATCACTCGAATTGAACCAAGCCTAGAAGCTGCATTTGTAGACTATGGTGCAGAGAGACACGGTTTCCTTCCACTCAAAGAAATTGCCAAAGATTACTTCCCTGACGGTTACACCTACCAAGGTCGTCCTAGCATCAAAGAAGTGCTTCAGGAAGGTCAAGAAGTTATTGTTCAAGTAGAGAAAGAAGAGCGAGGCAGCAAAGGCGCTGCTCTTACTACTTTTATCTCTCTTGCAGGTAGTTACCTTGTTCTTATGCCTAATAACCCTCGAGCTGGCGGTATTTCACGCCGTATCGAAGGTGATGAGCGCACCCAACTAAAAGCAGCACTTAGTACTTTAGAATTACCTCAAGGTATGGGTCTTATCGTCCGCACCGCAGGTGTAGGTAAGAGTGCAGAAGAGCTTGAGTGGGACTTAAATGTCCTACTTAACCATTGGAACGCCATCAAAGAAGCATCTAACGCAAATGAGGCTCCTTTCCTAATTCACCAAGAAAGTAACGTGATTGTTCGTGCTATCCGTGACTACTTGCGTCGTGATATTGGCGAAATCCTTATCGATAGCAACACCATTTACGAGCGTGCAAAGCAGCACATTCAATTAATTCGCCCTGACTTTATAAGCAGAGTGAAAAAGTACGATGGTGAAGTTCCACTATTCAGCCATTACCAGATCGAAAGCCAGATAGAATCCGCTTTCCAACGCGAAGTTCGCCTTCCTTCTGGTGGTTCAATAGTTATCGATCCAACCGAAGCACTAACATCCATCGATATCAACTCTGCCCGAGCGACGAAAGGCGGCGATATCGAAGAAACCGCGCTCAACACGAACCTAGAAGCTGCCGACGAAATTGCACGTCAATTGCGTTTACGTGATCTCGGTGGATTGGTCGTTATCGATTTTATCGATATGACCCCTGTTCGCCACCAGCGTGAAGTTGAGAACCGACTGCGTGAAGCTGTACGCTTAGATCGTGCTCGTGTTCAGATTGGTCGTATATCACGATTTGGTCTGTTGGAGATGTCTCGACAGCGTTTGAGCCCTTCTCTTGCAGAAGCAAGTCATCACATTTGTCCTCGCTGTACAGGTACAGGTGTTGTGCGTGATAATGAATCACTCGCTCTCTCTGTCCTTCGTTTAATCGAGGAAGAAGCACTCAAAGACAATACGTCACAAGTATTGGCAGTAGTACCTGTTGCTATTGCATCTTACCTTCTTAATGAAAAGCGTCGTTCTGTTAACCATATTGAAAAACACCAAGAAGTAAAAATCACGGTTGTTCCTAATTCTGATATGGAAACACCGCACTTCGAAGTAATCCGTATTCGCGATGGCGAAGAGCAAGATCTTCTTTCTTACCTTGTTCCTAAGAAATTAGAAGCAATGAAAGAAGCGGAAGCCAAAGAGGTTGCTGAACCTGATCTTAAACCTAAGAAGCTTGAAGAACCGGCACTTAAAGGCTTTGCAGCACCAGCACAGTCTGCGCCAGCTCCAAAACCAGTACCAACTTCAAAGAGTAAGCCAGAAGCTAAGAAAGATGAAGAAAACCAACCAAGTTTCTTCGGTCGAGTATTTAAAGCGCTAGGTAGTTTCTTGTTTGGTTCTGGTGAAGAAGCCGAAACCAAGAAAGAAGAAGAGAAGAAACAAGAAGAGAAAAACGAGAAACGCCATGGTGGAAACCGCCAGCGTCGTGATCGTAAAGACCAACGTGATAACCGTCGCCGTAATTCACGCGATAATAAATCACGCAATCGTCGCCACGACAGAGACCGTGATCAAGAGGTTGAAGTATCTGAAACTGATACCAAGAAAGCCGCTGATTCACGCAAGCAGAATCGTAAACCTCGTCAAGACAAACGTGTTAAAGACGAAAGTAAAAACGATAAGCTAGCAAAACAAGGTCAGGAACTGGCTGCAGAAGCTCAAGCTTCAAAACCAGAGAAGAAAGAGAAAAAAGCCGAACAGGTTAAAGAGCGCCGACAACGTCGACAGCTCAAGAAAAATGTTCGAGTGAAAGACCAGAACAAAAAAGTCGAAGCCGCTGAAGAAGCTAATACAGAACAACAGCTGAAAAAATCTGCTGCTGTAGAAGCTAAAAAACCAGAAGCAAAAGGTGAAGAAGAGGAAACAAAACAGCGTCGTAACCGTCGTTCACCTCGTCATCTTCGTGCGAGTGGTCAGCGCCGTCGTCGTGGTCGTGATCGCAGACCAAATCCTTTCCGCTTACGTAAAGGTGGTGTTGCTTCGCCAGAAATGGCGATGGGTAAAGTGATGCCTCGCTACGACTTAGCAAAACCAAAACGTCTTAAAGAAGAAAGCGTCGAGAAACGCGTCGAAATTCATGCGCCTGCACATGGTGGATACTCATTCCCAGAAATGGCAATGGGCAAAGTGATCATTCGTCGTCAAGACTCGATTGCTGCAGAAACTCAGCCAGCGGTAGAAGAGACAGTAAAATCAGCTGTATCAATCACTACAGACAACACGCCGGCAGTTGAAACACCTAAGGTTGAAGCTCCTAAAGTTGAAGAGCCTAAAGTAGAAACGCGTAAAGCAGAAGTACCTGAAAAACAGGTATCTGCAGATCCAGTTCCTACTCCAGTGGCAGAAACTGAAGTAGCCGAGGTTCAAGTAGCTAAAGCTCAGGAAGCCGCTCCAGCGACACAAGATGTAGCTGAAGCTGTTCAATCTAAAGAGTCACCTGAGCCTATTAAGGTAAAAGTTTCTCACCAAGTGAAGTCACATGTTTCTGCGCCAACAGCAAAAGCGCCAGGCAGTGATGAGCTAAAAGAAATCCAAGTTGTCGCGGCTCCTCTAAGAGCAGAAAGATTCCAGCCGATTGGTGCAGGCAGTATTGCTGCTAAAAACCGAGCGTCTGCTGGTATGGCTAAAACTGGCAACTACTAGCTTAGTGCTACACTAAAAGCAGGTCGCTGATGCGACCTGCTTTTTTGTATTTAAAAACAAATGTTTTAACCAAAAAAGTAAAACGACAGAAAGGTAAAAATCAATCTGTCACCATCATTTGAAACTGCATCAATTAGAGCTATACCAATTGAAACAGTATCTATTGAAGTAATAAGAATTTAAGCGTTCATAATGAGTAATTATTGATTAATTGGGTATCAATATTGAACTTCATCACGCTTTTCGGTAGGATTCGCCGACTCAACAGTCGATTATTGAGCTGCTCTTTTAAACAACCTGTTACTCAGCCCCAATAGTCGAAATTACGTATTATCAAGCTAATTGACTGAGCTAACATGTTCGAATTTCCGCAATTTTCAAAGCACTCTGTAAAAAACGATGTGCTTTCTGGCTTAACCGTTGCCCTTGCATTGGTTCCTGAAGCCGTCGCATTCGCTTTCGTAGCAGGCGTAGACCCAATGGTTGGTCTGTATGCTGCATTTATCGTAGGTTTAATCACATCTGTATTTGGTGGTCGCCCTGGTATGATCTCTGGTGCTACCGGTGCTATGGCAGTTGTGATGACAAGTCTGGTTATCACTCACGGTATTCAATACCTATTTGCTGCCATATTACTCGCTGGTATCTTACAGATAGCGGCAGGCATATTTAAGCTCGGTAAATTTATCCGTATGGTGCCACATCCAGTAATGATAGGTTTCGTTAATGGTTTGGCCATTGTTATCTTCTTGGCACAGCTTGGACAGTTCAAAGCCCCTGACCTTGAAGGTGCGCTAACTTGGTTACCTGGTGATCAAATGGTGTTAATGCTCGGGTTGGTCGCATTAACCATGGCTATCATTCACTTTTTACCAAAGTTCACCACAGCTGTTCCTTCCTCGCTTGTTGCGATCGTAACCGTTACTGGCTTGGTCGTAGGTTTGGATTTGGAAACACGCACTGTGGTTGACTTCCTGAGAACAATGAGTGGCGACGAAGCCGCGACATTAGCTGGATCTCTACCAACGTTCTCTATCCCAAGCGTCCCAGTTTCTTTTGAAACGCTACAAATCATACTTCCTTATGCCATCATTTTGGCGGCAATTGGTCTGATTGAGTCTCTACTGACACTAACAGTGCTTGATGAGATGACGAACACGCGTGGTCAATCTAACCGTGAATGTGTTGGTCAGGGTATGGCGAATGTGACCTGTTCAATGTTCGGTGCAATGGGCGGCTGTGCAATGATTGGCCAATCTATGATCAACGTAAACTCGGGTGGTCGTGGTCGACTTTCAGGTATTGTTGCTGCATTAGCATTACTCTTCTTCATCCTATTCGCATCCAACCTTATCGAAATGATTCCATTAGCCGCATTGGTTGGTGTGATGTTCATGGTTGTCATCGGTACGTTTGAGTGGGCAACGTTCAAACTAGCACGACGTGTACCAAAACAAGACTTCTTTGTTATCGTACTCGTAACGGTAGTGACTGTACTTACCGACCTTGCTGTTGCAGTTGCTGTTGGTGTGATTGCATCTGCACTGATGTTTGCTTGGGAACATGCCAAGCACATTTATGCCACTAGCAAAATTAATGACGAAGGCTCAAAGGAATACCACATTAATGGTCCTATCTTCTTTGGCTCGGCTGCAAACTTCATAGAATTATTTGATGCGCCAAATGATCCAGAAGACGTTATTGTTGATTTCGCTGATTCTCGTGTTGCCGACCACTCAGCAATCGAAGCTATTGAAACGTTAGCAGAGCGGTATTCCGCAGCGGGTAAAACCCTTCACTTACGCCATCTAAGCCAAGATTGTCGAGCACTGCTAGATAAAGCCGGCAGCCTTGTTGAGATTAACGTAAAAGAAGATCCAAGCTACAAAGTAGCGACTGACATTCTGGCTTAATCGCTTCTCGCTAGACGTAAGGCAACATAATTAAACCGACGCTACTGCGTCGGTTTTCGTTTATAGCTGGCTAAGAAAGTGCGTTAAAGGAGAATTACTTTAAGGAAAGGTTACTTCAAGGGAAATAGCGATAGTGCCCTGTTATTTTATAATCAAATAACATGTCATCCATTTTCGGTCCCCAACCAATATTGTGGACAATCATAGGTCTTTTTCCGTCATCTGATTTCTCTTCAACAACAATGCCTATATGAGGTAGATTTCCAGGAAGCATCCAAGTAACCACATCACCTGGAAGATAGTTGTTGGCTTCATTGGATACCGCTAAGCTTTGCCCGTTACGCTTAAAGAATGCTTGAAGGTTAGGTACCCGACGGTGATCAATGTTTTTATCTGGTCTTGATAACCCCCATATTCGCTTCGAGGGGTAGTTATCAAAATTGGCTTTCATGTCTTCATGCACTTGTTTTTGAAGGTCTACTCCCAAAGTTCTATAGCTTCGTATGATTACATCAGTACAAACGCCTTTATTTGCCGCCACATCACCGTTTGGATAAGGGATACTGACATAGCTACCATCGTATATCACAAAGTGCTCAGTGCGCTCCATTGCCGCATCAACCAACCCACTAGGGGTTGTTGAAGCTGAGTAGGCTCCGAAGCTAACGATCATAAGGGAGATTAAGGAACAAAGTTTTAACTTATTTGGCATTATCAAACCGTTGTTTAACCCGTTTTTTTAAGACTACCTCAGTACAACTACTTGCTGTGACAACGAAAAGCAAAATGAGAGTCAAATCCTACAATTGCCTTTATCAATTACACGACGCTACTCTGACAATCGTTGTATTAGGTTATCGCTGGCGTCTTCGATTAAATCAATAACCACTTCGAAGCCATTCTCACCACCATAATATGGATCTGGTATTTCATCGTGTTGATTGTCCCCAAAGCTTAAAAACAGCTTCAATTTATGCTGATATTCTAACGGGCACTGCTGTTGAAGATCGGAAAGGTTTGAGCGGTCAGCAGCTAGGATCAAGTCAAAGTGCTCGAAGTCATCTAACCGAATTTTTCTTGAGGTCATCCCTTTAAAGGAATAGCCCCTTCTCTCCCCTGCCTGCATAGAACGTTGGTCTGGTTTCTCACCACTGTGATAGGCTTCCGTTCCTGCGGAATCTACGATCAAATCCAGCCCTTTCTGGCTCGATTTCGCCTTTAAAACGGCTTCTCCAGTTGGAGAACGGCAAATGTTCCCCAAACAAACAACGAGTACTTTTGAAATCTTGTTTGTCATCAGCTTTCCTTATGGTTTTTACCTAGCGTTTGTTACGTTATGATACTCGCATTCAGATCCAGTAAGAAAGGGAAAACCATGTCGGCAGAAGACAGAAAAGAAGAAAGACATAAAGCACGTCAGCAACGAGTTAAAGAAAAAGTTGATGAGCGCATTGCTGCTGCACAAAATGTTAAAGGCATTATGCTTGTCATCACAGGAAATGGTAAGGGAAAATCAACCTCTGGATTTGGCACCATCTGTCGAGCAGTTGGGCACGGTCTGACTTGCTCTGTAGCCCAATTTATTAAAGGTACTTGGGATAATGGCGAGCGCAATTTGTTAGAAAAGCTTGGCGTAGACTTTCAGGTAATGGGTACAGGCTTTACATGGGAAACACAGAGCCGCGACAAAGATATTAAAGCGGCTCAGAAAATATGGCAAGAATGTAAGCGAATGCTCCAAGATGACTCTATCGATGTGGTGCTATTCGATGAAATTACTTACATGGTTACCTACGGTTACATCGAATTAGAAGAAGTCTTGGAAGCATTGAAAAACCGTCCTTTCATGCAATCGGTGGTTATCACCGGTCGCGGCGCTCACAGAGAGCTCATTGAGCTTGCCGATACAGTTTCCGAAGTTCGCAATGTTAAGCATGCGTTTGAAAACGGCGTTAAAGCATTGAAAGGGGTTGATTGGTAATCATCTCTGTTTCACGAGTGAATAAGCTCAACTCAATATAAGTGCTCCCCACATCGTTATGGGCAGCACTTATTCATTTGGAAACTCAAAATTTCTGTCCAAATTTAACAACCTTCTCTCGATACATTGCTAACAGGGCGTTCGTATTCACTTTAGACGCTACCTTCTGCACTGCTCGACCATCGCTTGATTCCCCTTTTATAAGGGTTGTCATCCCCTGCTTTTCTCCATCTGTTGTTACCTCTATCGAGCCCATTTCAAACTCAAATAAATCTGGCTGAACAACGCAGGCAACCGCTGAGGGATCATGCACATGGCAGCCATTAAAACCGATAACCGACGCATAAAACTTCAGATAGAATCGGCTTACATCCCATATAAACTCACCCACTTGCCCTGCATCTTCTTTTAATGACCTGAAATAATCGTCATCAAATACACTGGACTCTGTAACATCTAGCCCGATTATTGAAATGGGCCATGAGGCAGAAAACACTCTCTGAGCGGCATGGGGGTCGTCATGAATATTGGCTTCTGCGTGAGGAGTAACATTGCCTCGATGGTTGTTTAACCCAAATGCACCGCCCATTATCACCACCTCTTTGACTAAGGACGTGATGCTTTCATCCTCTTCAAGAGCAAGTGCAAGGTTTGTTAACGGTCCAACCGCAACAAGCGTTATTTCACCGGGGCTTTCTTTGAGCGTATCGATAATGTAGCGATAAGCGGGCTTGTTAATGATTCCTCCAATATCCACTCCAGAAACATCGACATCACCAAAACCACTTTCACCGTGTACATGCGAAGACGGACCAACAGGTTCCCTTTCTAACGGTCCCTCTGCACCTTTTGCAATGTCGCAAGTAAATTGAAATGTGTTCTTTAAGAACTGGGCATTGCGAGTGCTGTTCTCGATAGTAGCATTGCCAAAAACAGTCGTAATACCAATCAAATTAATGTCGGAGTGTGCCTCTGCAAATAGCAAAGCCATGGAATCATCGATACCAGGATCGGTATCTAGAATGATTTTTTTTACCATACAGTTCATACCTTTGTCGCACTATTAAACTTATCATAAACACAAATTTTCATATCGCTTGTGATGAGATTCACGCTCCAAAGGATAGGATTTTATTGCAATAAAAAAGCGCACTGTCTTGCGAGACAGTGTGCTTTTTATAAAACTACTTTCTTTTAATTGAATAAGCCTTTAAGCAGCTTATCTGCAATATCTTTAGATTGATCAGGTTTAACTTTATCCCCTAACAATTTTTTGATTCCGCGCTCCGCTTCTTTCTTCGCTTTTTGCTTCAGGACATCATCGAAAACCAATTTGAATTTGGGATCTGCCCACGCTCCTGTGATCTGCACAGGGATCGTAACATCTTTCAAGTCATCAATAGTTTCCCCGCCTTGCCCTTTTAAAGACCCAACGATCGATGTGCGAATCAGCATGTCTACATTTTGCTTGATATAGTTGGCGTTTCCTTTACCCGTAATACGCAACAGTGGGGACTGCATATTGAGATTGTCTGTAGATACAACGCCTTTATTCAGCTTCAACGTGGCAGTCATTGCAGAGAAATCGGTTTTCTCTACATTTTCTACCGCGGATACGCCCTGCCCTTTAAACTTCGCATAATTCGTGCGAATAAGGTGAGGCAAGTTGACACCATACACAGCACCGTCCGCGAAGTTGATTTTTACCGTACCTTTTAGGTTTTCTTGCAGCGCTGTAGGCTTCAAGCTTTGACCATTTAACGCCAGATCAATATTGCCCGTACCTTCTAACAAATTGTTATCGATAACATCGATCATCAGAGGCTGTACTTTTACCCCTTTCACTCCACCATTAATACTATAAGAAGGCGTGGATTTTCTTGCATCCAACCTTGCTTTGGTCGAAATACTTCCTTCGTATAAGTTGGCACTAAAACGCGAAAGATCGAGAACACCATTTTTCAACGTGAACTGAGTCGTGACCTTTTGCAATTTCGCATTGTTCGCTTTGAACTTATCAATAACCAGCTTTCCTTTAGCATTAACTAGTTTCAAAGCACTCAAATCAGGTTCAACTTCTGGCGCTCTAGGCGCTTCTTTACCCGCAGATGTATCATTACTCTCAGGGGATCCACTGGCACCGGATTCTTTTGGTTGTGTATTCAAGCCAAGGAATGCGTCCAAGTCAATATTCGGGCTATGCAAATTGAAATTGACTTGAGGGATCGCAGACAAAGTTACACTGGCGTCACCATCAAGTTGAATGTCATTTGCTGTCAGTTTGGTTAACGCCAATGCTAAATGACTTTTCTTAACGTCAAATGTCACACCTGCATCTAAGTCTACTTTCATTGGTGATTGAGGAAGTGCATCTCCTTCTAAGTTGTTTGATAACTTAATTTTCTGCACTTTAATCTTAGAAATAGCTTTGTCGACAACTACGCTCAATGCGCCCTCTGAATCCACTTTCAATCCTGCTAAATCACCAGCAAGTTTGTAAGAAAGATCGTTAGATTTATCAAAAGCAAACGTCGCTAAATCCAAGCGAAATTGTTCGACCTTGTTTGTTGGGTCGCTGAACGAAGCATCAACGCCTAACTTACGCAGTTGGTAGTCTTGAAAGTCTTCTGAAAGGAAGAATTCGGTTCCACCTTTAGCGGCGAAATTTTGTTGTTGGCTTTGTCCACTCACATCAAATTCAATGCTATTCCATTCTCCAAGAGCAAAAGCAGGCAAAGAAAGTGTTGCCTTAGCGTTTAGCCCTAAAGATTTATCTTCCACTCCAGCATCCAGATCGACGTTTCGCAATTCATACTGTTTAAGATCTTGAGAGAGCTTGAATTCCACTTGCCCTTCAGCAGAGAAACTCTGTTGATTCTGTGCTCCTGTTACATCAAATGTCAGCTTACTCCACTGGCCAAATTCAAACTCTGACAGCGAAGCATTGGCATCACTCAATGTTAATAGGCTTCCTGCCTGCTTATCTGATACCGTCACTTTTGCATTGGAAATGGTAATGCCAGCAACAGATACTTGCCATTGCTCAAGTGCTGAAGGTTCAGTACTCGTCTCTGGGCTTTGGGAAGTTGGAGCTGTTTCTGGCTGGTTTTCAACTTTGACAGGGTCACTTTGACCAGATTGAGTAAGAGCATCCAGATTAGAACGCCCATCTTTTAGTGTTTCTAGCGCCACTTCAGCACCATCAAGAATCACATTACCAATAACAAGTTGATTGCTTAGTAGCGGTGTCACTTCAATGGCCAAGCCCACTTGCTCAACTTTTAACAAATTGGGTAATGAAAAGCCTTCTGGATTTCTTAATTCCGTTTGACCAACACTAAACCCCAAGCTAGGAAAAAGTTGCCAACCAATATCCCCTTCAATCACTAGTGTCATTCCAGTGTTCTTCTGAACCTGTTCGACAATCATGGGTTTAAATTGGTTGGGGTTAACAAAAATAATGAGGGCAAGTAAAGCAACAACAATCAAAGTGATTGGTACTGCAATGAAAAGAAGTAGCTTCTTCATCCTGGATTCCTTGAATCTGCGACCGGAGATATATTTAAATTACCTCAAACATACAAAAGTGGCGCATAATGCGCCACTTTTTGTTATGAATTTTTTCCGATTTATCAGAACTTTGACAATCCTGAGTCAACGCACCGCTTAGCTTTTTAGTAGTTTGGCGATATGTGCTTTCAAAAC
The DNA here is from genome assembly GCF_030689305.1 of Vibrio penaeicida. Taxonomy (GTDB): domain Bacteria; phylum Pseudomonadota; class Gammaproteobacteria; order Enterobacterales; family Vibrionaceae; genus Vibrio; species Vibrio penaeicida_B. The sequence continues at coordinate 435,701 of NZ_JAUYVM010000001.1, forward strand.
GTCAATTGCAATTCTGTTCTTGCCACCACGAGGAACAATGATGTCGGCATATTGCTTAGAAGGCTCAATGAATTGCATGAACATAGGACGAACCGTGTCTTGGTATTGCTTAAGCACTGATTCCATAGAGCGACCACGGTCTTCTACATCGCGTTTTACGCGGCGAAGTAAACAGATATCTAAGGGCGTATCCATGAAAACAGTCGCATGCATTAAATCGCGTAAACGTGGATCTGTAAGAAGAAGAATACCTTCCAAGATGATCACTTTTTTAGGCGTTAACGACGTTGTAGTCGCTGTGCGTGTATGTTCTGGGTAACTGTACTCGGGTACTTCTACCGCATTCCCTTGAATCAATTGCTCTAGGTGCTTACAAAGCAAATCGTGATCAAGCGCATTTGGGTGGTCATAATTGGTTTTTTCACGCTCTTCCATGCTCAGATGACTTTGATCTTTGTAGTAGCAATCTTCCGTAATCACACCAATATGATCGTCACCGACTTTCGCACGAAGTTCGTTGTAGATTGTACTCGCGATTAAGCTCTTTCCTGAGGCAGAAGCGCCAGCAATTCCCACGATGACGCATTGATTGTTATTAGACATTTATAGCACCTGATACTAATTTGGTAGCTGAGTTGAGTTAAACCGCCCGATTATAGGGAGATACAATACTTAATACCAGTATAGAGTGTCGAAATTATCATTAATATCTATTGGTAATAAGCATTAACATGCATGGTTGTTTGGTTTTCAAGCAGAGTATTCTAAGGCACGTTTTCGGAGGAAAAGATATTATATCGATTGTATATCTAAGGCTCGTTAGCCGAAGTACTTTAAACTCTTCGGCTAACGTTTCATTTTTAGACAACATTAGAGGAATTGTTACAAATTCACTTTAATTAAGGTGCTGCTGTATTTACTGCGATTACACTGCCACAAAGCTTATTGCATCTGGCTTGGCTTTACCTTGCCAATACAAACGGCTTACAACGGTTTCAGCTAGCAAGCGGTAAATATCGGAATGAGGTGAATCTGGGCGAGATACGACAGTCGGCGCACCATTGTCCAGATCTTCTCTAACGGAAATATGCAGTGGAATTTGTGCCAATAGCGCCAAACCAAACTCTTGAGCCATTTGGCTTGCGCCACCATCGCCAAATATATGCTCTTTCTCACCACAATGGCTGCATATGTGGTAACTCATATTTTCAACCATGCCTAATACAGGTACATCGACCTTTTCAAACATAGCCGCCCCTTTACGTGCATCGGCTAAGGCAAGATCTTGAGGAGTTGTCACTATCAAAGAACCTGTCACTGGGATCTGTTGCGACAGCGTCAGCTGAATATCACCTGTTCCAGGCGGCATATCGATAACAAGATAATCCAAATCCGGCCATTCTGTTTCGTTAAGCAGTTGGGCTAACGCTTTAGAAGCCATAGGACCACGCCAAATGGCGGCATCGGCATCATCGACAAGATAGCCAATTGAGTTGGTATAAACCCCATGTGCCTGTACGGGCTGCATCCATTTATTGTCTCGGACATCCGGCTTTTTCCCTTGAGTGCCCAGCATAATAGGAACGGAAGGGCCATAGATATCCGCATCCAACATTCCAACCTTCGCGCCAGAAACATTGAGCGCCATCGCCAAGTTCACGGCTGTCGTTGACTTACCTACGCCTCCTTTAGCAGACGTAACTGCGATGATATTCTTAACACCTTTTACTTCCGCTAACACGGTGGTTTGCATCGCTTTTACGTTACCTACGATGTTGTATTCAAAAGCAGGTATAGAACTGGATTTAATTTGATCTTCAATCCAATTTTTCAGGCTTTGCTGCAGCGCTTTATTGATAAATGGAATCTCAATCTTAATCACACCACTCGCCAAAACAGACACAATTCCAAGAGTCTGGCTCCATCCATCGATCAGCATTGGATGTCGGTATTGTCCTAGCCACTGGCACAGGGCTTCTTTTGATTGAAATTGTTCCATATTACCTCCAATTGTTTTTGTTCATCCTAACACTTCATTCTTTCGCAAAGAACCCTGAAAAAACTAGGATATACGCCTAGTCTGCGGGTTGGAGTACGCTGCTGCTTAAGGTACTATTAGCGGCTATCACATTAATACCTATCTAAAGCGAATAACAAGTATGGCAACCGATCCAAAAAACCTTACTACAAGGAAAATACTGGTAACTTGTGCCCTACCGTATGCAAACGGTTCTATCCACCTTGGACATATGCTTGAGCATATCCAAGCGGATATCTGGGTTCGTTATCAGCGCCTTCGTGGCAACACTGTTAATTTCATCTGTGCAGACGATGCTCACGGCACGCCAATTATGCTTAAAGCACAACAGATGGGTATTACGCCAGAAGAGATGATCGCTGCTGTAAGTGAAGAGCACCAAAAAGATTTCGCTGGATTTGATATCAGCTTTGACAACTACCACAGCACGCATTCTGATGAGAACCGCGAGCTGGCTTCTCACATTTACCTGCAGCTCAAGAAAAATGGTTTTATTTCCAGCCGTACAATTTCTCAGCTGTTTGATCCAGAGAAGGAAATGTTCCTACCAGACCGTTTCGTAAAAGGCACCTGTCCGAAATGTAAGTCTGATGACCAATACGGTGATAACTGCGACAATTGTGGTGAAACCTACAGCCCAACAGAGCTTATCAATCCGAAGTCTGCTGTATCGGGGTCGACCCCCATTATGAAAGACTCTGAACACTTCTTCTTCGACCTGCCTCAATTTGAGAGCATGTTAAAAGAGTGGACTCGCTCTGGTTCACTGCAATCTGAAACTGCCAATAAAATGCAGGAGTGGTTCGAATCCGGTTTGCAACAGTGGGATATCTCTCGAGATGCGCCATATTTCGGCTTTGAAATTCCAGGTGAGAAAAACAAATTCTTCTACGTTTGGCTAGATGCCCCTATCGGCTACATGGGTTCGTTCAAAAACCTATGTGACAAGCGTGATGATTTGGATTTCGACGAATACTGGAAGAAAGACAGCAACGCAGAGCTTTACCACTTCATCGGCAAAGACATCGTTTATTTCCACAGCCTATTCTGGCCAGCAATGCTAGAAGGTTCTGGATTCCGTAAACCAAATAACGTATTTGTACACGGCTACGTTACGGTAAACGGCGCGAAGATGTCCAAGTCGAAGGGGACGTTTGTCAAAGCGAGTACTTACCTAGATCACTTAGATCCTGAATGCCTGCGCTACTACTACGCAGCCAAGCTAAACAGCCGCATAGACGACTTAGATCTCAACCTTGAAGACTTCACTCAACGTGTTAACGCTGACGTCGTGAACAAGATTGTAAACCTTGCTTCTCGTAACGCTGGCTTTATCACGAAACGTTTTGAAGGCAAACTTTCAGATGATTTCGCAGAACTAGAACTCTACAGTGAGTTCGTATCAGCGGCAGATCGCATCGCAGAACTGTATGAATCACGTGAATTTAGCCGTGCAATTCGTGAAGTGACGGCACTTGCCGACAAAGCAAACCAATACGTCGATGAAAAGGCGCCTTGGGTTGTTGCTAAAGAAGAAGGCAAAGACAAAGAACTCCAAGATATCTGCTCTGTCGGTATTAACTTGTTCCGAGTTCTGATGACTTACCTAAAGCCGGTAATGCCAGCACTTGCCGATCGCACTGAAGGCTTCTTGAATGATGAGCTAACGTGGGAAGGCATTGCGCAACCATTAACGGGCCATGAAATCACGAAGTTCAAAGCACTATTCAACCGAATCGATCCTAAGAAAGTAGAAGCGATGGTTGAAGCGTCTAAAGAAGTAGCAGCAGCCGAGAAAGCCGTTGCTGAAAAATCTCAAGAAGCGCAAACAGAAACTGAGCTGAGCAAAGACCCAATTGCAGATGAAATTGAATTTGATGATTTCGCTAAAGTGGACTTACGCATTGCGAAAATCGTTGAGTGCGAGGAAGTGCCAAAAGCAAATAAATTGCTTAAGCTGACACTCGACATTGGTGGCGAAACGCGTCAAGTATTCTCCGGTATCAAGTCAGCCTACAAGCCGGAAGACCTTGTAGGTAAGCACACAGTTATGGTTGCGAACCTTAAACCTCGCAAGATGAAATTTGGCATGTCTGAAGGAATGGTTCTCGCAGCTGGTCCTGGAGGCAGTGACTTATGGTTACTTGAACCACATGAAGGTGCTAAGCCTGGCATGCGAGTGATGTAAATGACTACGCCTTGTAGGTAACTGCATCTTGCAAGTAACTACACGCTAAAACTTAAACCGCCTACCTCGCAGGCGGTTTTTTTATACCCAGTCACCCAGTCACCCAGTCACCCAGTCACCCAGTCACCCAGTCAAAACAATTTTATCGAAGACCAATTTTCCGCAAAGCCCCCTTCCCCCAATTGGGGCAATTGCACTACTCCTAGACATAACCTAGGAAACAACAAACCCTAACTTATTGATTTAAATTAAATAAAAAATTGGCACTGAGTATGCACTCTATCGACTAAACAATCTGGGGAGATGTGTTTGTTTATACTAATCAGCTTAACGGTCATATCCGTTTGTATCGTAGTGTTGTTTTTACGCAGCCAAGTAAAGGCAGAAAATGACCAACGCCATCTCGACAGTCTTCATCTTCTGCGTCAAATTATTCAGTTATGTAGAGCACATCGTACACTGACACATCAAGTGCTTACCGAAGGTAATCAAGCATCACACGCAACGTTAAAGTCCTTATTCAAGTTAAAGGAACAAATCAAATCACTCGCCGCGCAAGCTAAAAAAATCAGCGAGAACTCAAATAAAGCAAAATATCGCGTGCTCCTAATCAACCTAACTTTGATGTGTAAAGAGTGGAGAACCCATAGCGTCAATCGTAAACAAGTATCACACGGTAAAGTCATCCGCCAATGCCTCTACCTTATGGATGAGTCCATCGTCACTTGGATGATTGAAGCATATCGCGACGACATGACAGATCAGTATCACCATGACTGGCAGCTGATTTGCGAAGCTATGGAGTGTCTAACGCAGCTGAGGGTATGTATTCAGGGTATTGAAACGGAAGCAGGAAAACGACGTTACCTTCATTACGGACATTTGATTCAAAGACGGCTAAACCAAATCAGTTTGAGTTGTGCAGTGCCTGTTTCATCCGATGTTCAACTAAAGCTTAGCGATGTGTTAAGCGATCTTGCAGAAGAATCAAACAATAATGAGTCCACCGATACAGATAATTTGTACAAACTCACCAATGGGATATCAGTATTCTTATTTGGTGCTTACGACTACGTTATCAGTTCGATCTGCGAAGAACTCTATGAACCACTACCCGAAGTATTACCTTTAAACCACTTCAATACTCGTCATTCACAAACTTCTCTTTAGAGTCAACGAACAACCTTATGCTCTAGAATGCAAAAACCCGCCAAAAGCGGGTTATGAATATCTACTTATCTAAGCGACAACTGCTTTAAGCGACAATGCATTAACTGTCGTCTTCAGTAAAGTTCGTCGGTAGTGTCACTTTCATCTTATTCCAGATTTGTGCACTTTCAAGCCCGTAATGGCGGATAACAATCGGTAATTGTTCACGAGAACCAGACTCGCACACTTCATGCAATTGTTTGTAGAAGTTCAATGCAAGATCTCGTGCTTCAGGGTTAGAGAAGTAATAGCTACCGACGCGATCATACAACTTCTTCAGACCATTAAAGATAAGCCCGTAGATCTGGTTTCCAGAATGGAAGGCAAGACGTTGGAACAGCATGTAATCGTAAAAGTTGAACGTTTTGGCAATCAATATAGCTTGACGCTTTTCTTCATCTTTCTCATTGTCATCTTTTACGTTAGCACGAATTTTATCGGCGTAAGGCGACGCTTGAACAAACGTATCCCAATTGTCCGATTCTAAAAGCTGCTCACAAGAATCAATTACACCTTGGATTGTCTTTAACGATGTTTCTTTATTTGCTTTAAAGGCATAACGCATAAAGATTGGGCTGATATTGGTACGTGCAGCAAGAAGGTCTTCAACAATGCTCGTTGCGTTATCGGCATCCAAAGTCATTAGCGTATCGAGAATATGCAAACCCGAGGTTTCCATAAATTGGTTAACTTTGGTCGGTTTACCATGCTGAATGGTTAGCCACCCATCACGGGCAAGACGCTGCAACACTTCTCTTAACGTCGTTCTCGTTACGCCAATCAATTCAGAAAGCTCACGCTCCGCTGGTAGGATAGACCCAGGAGGGAAGCGCCCCTTCCAAATACTTTCAATAATGTACTTCTCAGCAAAACCTGCTGGGCTTTTTGCCTTTATAACCATGAATTCGGGTTTCCGGTGCATTTATAACGTAAAATTGCACTCATCATACCACTACTTGCACAATTCAGAAAATAACCCTGTGTATTCCTGCTTTGTTTGTGAGATTACGCGTTAGATTTTTTTATTCTGAGATAGATTAGCGCACTCATTGTGAGTCAAATCTCATTTTTCAACAATTTTAACAAACAGGCAACGAAATAAAATACTTACCCAATGCATGAATCTAACTTAATTTTACATGGAAATTTAGCCTAATTTCGGCAAAAACACCTGAATTTAACCGCTAAAGTGCATTATTTTGATGGTTAACCTAGGCAAGAGTAAAAGTGTAAGCAAAAGTTAAAGTTCGTACTATTCTATGAATCAATGTCGCTAGTTCTTGATAAAAAAGCCTGTCAATTTAACTATTTTAAACATTTTTAGGTTGACTAAATATTACGTAGGAGTAGAGTTGCGGGCGAAAGTATAGGAGTGCTTGTCTTTCTCAAGGAGTGACTTGGCAAGGCTACAGAGGTTTCCATCGAAGTTGTTTTCCTAAGTCACTGTTTAAGATATGATTTTTTATGAAATTCCACATTTCATATTCAGGGATCGAGACACACTCTCAGTGTCGAATTTACAATAAAAGAGTCTTATCATGCCGATGTCACTCGGAAACGCGTTCATTAAGAACTTTCTAGGCAAAGCACCAGATTGGTACAAGCTTGCCATTATCGCCTTTCTTATTATTAACCCAATTGTATTTTACTTTGTAGACCCATTCATTGCTGGTTGGATGCTCATCATCGAGTTTATCTTTACATTGGCTATGGCTTTAAAATGCTACCCACTTCAGCCCGGTGGTCTATTAGCTATTCAAGCGGTCGCAATTGGGATGACCAGTCCAAATCAGGTTTATCATGAATTAGAAGCCAACCTTCCGGTTCTTCTATTGTTAGTATTTATGGTTGCGGGTATCTACTTCATGAAGGAGCTTTTGCTCTTCATCTTTACGAAGATACTGCTTGGTGTGCGTTCTAAGGTACTGCTATCCGTCACTTTCTGTTTCGTTTCGGCCTTCCTTTCAGCATTTCTTGATGCTCTAACGGTTATCGCAGTTGTTATTTCTGTGGCCGTTGGCTTCTATTCGATATATCATAAAGTTGCGTCGGGTAAGGGTTCTCAAGCTAACCACGACCACACTAGTGATGACCATTTATGTGAAGTTACTCGTGATGACTTAGAAAACTACCGTTCATTTTTACGCTCTCTACTTATGCATGCCGGCGTCGGTACTGCTTTGGGCGGAGTAATGACAATGGTAGGTGAACCTCAAAACCTAATCATTGCAGACCAAGCAAGTTGGCAGTTTGGCGAGTTCATGATTCGCATGTTGCCTGTTACTCTGCCAGTATTCTTCTGCGGACTTATTACCTGTGCTTTAGTTGAGAAATTCAAAGTATGTGGCTACGGCACGGATTTACCAGCAAGCGTTAGAAAAATTCTAGTTGATTTCGATAACGAGCAACGTAAGCGCAGAAATAAACAAGATATTGCGAAACTCGTTATCCAAGGCTTGATTGCACTATGGCTTATCGTTGGTCTGATGTTCCACTTAGCGGAAGTCGGTTTAATCGGCTTAAGTGTCATCATTCTAGCTACGGCATTCACTGGGGTTATTGAAGAGCACTCACTAGGTAAAGCATTTGAAGAAGCGCTGCCGTTTACTGCCCTTCTCGCTGTTTTCTTTGCTGTTGTTGCTGTCATCATCGACCAGGAACTGTTTAAGCCAGTAATCGATGCCGTACTCGCATTGGAAGGTGGTCAGCAGATGGTCATGTTCTATATCGCGAATGGTTTGCTTTCTATGGTGTCTGATAATGTATTTGTCGGCACGGTTTACATCAACGAAGTGAAATCAGCTCTTGTTGAAGGCATTATTACCCGTGATCAATTTGACCTACTTGCTGTTGCCATCAATACGGGAACTAACCTTCCTTCTGTCGCGACACCAAATGGTCAAGCTGCATTCCTGTTCTTGCTGACTTCAGCGCTAGCACCGCTTATTCGTTTGTCGTACGGTCGCATGGTTATTATGGCACTGCCGTACACGTTTGTTCTTGCTATTGTGGGTTTGTTCGGTATCGCATTCCTACTTGAACCATTTACGGCAAGTTTCTATGAGATGGGGTGGATATCTCATCATGTGGGCGAAGCGGTAAGTTCGTCACAGGGACATTAATTTTTTTGTTGAATAGAGAACTTATTCAAGATAAAAAGCTCTGAGTTATCAGAGCTTTTTTTATAAGGATACATTACCTTGAACGCTTTATATGCAATCAAACAATTTTCAGAGAGTCGCCTGTCATGGCTTATTCTACTGATTTCTATCGTGGCACTGGAAGCTACGGCTTTGTACTTTCAGCACGTTATGATGTTGGCTCCATGTGTAATGTGTATTTATGAGCGCGTTGCTATGATGGGAGTGGGCTTCGCGGCTATTTTGGGTATGCTACACCCTAAAAACGTCATCGTTCGTTGGCTTGGATTTTTTGGATGGGGAGCCAGCGCTTATAAAGGCTTAATGCTTTCGCTGCAGCATGTCGACTATCAATTTAACCCTTCCCCTTTTGCTACCTGCGATATTTTCGTCTCTTTCCCTGAGTGGGCACCACTTCATGAGTGGATGCCATCAGTATTCAACGCATATGGCGATTGCAGTAAGGTTGTGTGGCAATTTCTAACACTATCTATGCCTCAATGGTTAGTCGTTATTTTTGCTGGTATGTTAGTTGCGTTGGCGGTTGTGGTTATTTCTCAATTCGCTAGAAAACCAAGAACGTTATTTTAAGGATAAATGCCACAAGCCTTTGATTTATAAAGATGCTTGAGTATAGAAAAATAAAGCTCCGTATAGGAGCTTTATTTTATGGGGAGAGCTAGGGGATAACGATTAAACTAACGACCGCAACATTTCTTAAATTTCTTGCCACTTTCACACGGGCACACGTCATTTCTTCCAACGGTTTTATATGGATTCACGCTTTGTGATTTAGCGCCAATCATTAGCTCATCAGCCGCCATCGCCACTTCTGAAGTCATAATATCCAACTGAGGTAATAGATCTTCTAATCGAGGGGGGTTATCTATTCCTGTCTGTTTCATTTGCTCACGGGTTTGCTCTTCGTCAATCCCCAGCATAAATGCGGTAAGCAGGGCTTGTAACATCCGTGCAGTACCGTCAGACACTTGCGATTCAAGCCATTGCTCTTCAATGATGGACCACACCGACATAAAGCCTTCAGAGAAATCGGCAAACGCTTCTTTGTCATTTGCCCATTCAGATGGTCTATATTCGCTAGACTTTATCGACGCATACTGGTTGTTTATTTGATCAACTATCTGCTTCTCTATCTCTTCAGCTTGTATTTCAGGTAGCCATTTTTTGGGCTCCAGCGGTTGAGTCGCGAAGTTAGCGGCCAGCACTGCACCCTCGTAAAAATAGGCATTTTCACCATCGTAACCATTTGGCAGAGAAATCAGTTGGTACATTTTGTTTATCTTGTTTCTGTATGTTGGTGGGGATTATACCCAAGTCATTTGAAGAAACCAGATACTGCTGTTTTGCTTGTCTACTCACCACCGGTTTTGCATTAAATAAGCTTCTCGCATACAATCGCGCAGCCCTAAAATAAGGTAAAAACTATGCGTGTAATACTTGGACCAATGGAAGGCGTATTAGATCATCTAATGCGTGAAATTCTGACCAACATAAACGATTACGACCTGTGCGTTACGGAGTTCGTTCGTGTGATTGATCAGCTATTACCAGACCACGTTTTTACCCGTATCTGCCCGGAAATCAATACCGGAAGTAAAACCAAATCGGGGACGCCTGTTCGAACGCAGTTACTTGGTCAAGAACCCAACTGGATGGCTGAAAATGCCTTTAGAGCCGTAAATCTCGGTTCCGATGGTATTGACCTTAACTTTGGCTGCCCAGCCAAAATGGTGAACAAGAGTAAAGGTGGTGCCGCTTTGTTGCAGCACCCTGAACTGATTTATCAAGTCGTTAAAGCGTGCCGAGAGGCCATAGACCCAAACGTCCCAGTCACAGCAAAAATTCGGCTAGGATGGGAAGACCCGAATGATTGCTTTGAAATCGTCGATGCCATTACACAAGCTGGTGCTAATGAGATTACGGTACATGCTAGAACGAAATCAGGGGGTTACAAAGCCAGTGAAATCAAATGGGAATACTTAGCGAAGCTAAAACAGAAAGCCCGTATCCCTTTGATCGCAAATGGTGAGATATGGAACTACGCAGATGGGCAACGCTGTATTGAAATGTCGGGGATAGACTCACTAATGGTTTGTCGAGGTGCCTTCAACGTACCTAACCTAGGAAATGTAGTAAAACATAATCACCAACCTATGCCGTGGCACGACGTCGTTGACCTGCTACTTCAGTATTCAGAATATGAAATCCAAGGTGACAAAGGGTTGTACTACCCTAACCGAGTAAAACAGTGGTTTTCGTATCTTAGACAAGAATATCCTGAAGCTGCGGCTTTGTTCCGTGACATCCGCACCTTTAATAAAGCGGCGCCGATTGTAGATCACATACAGCGATACCGAGATACAATCCAGAGCGTGAGTACGATTTAAACACGACATATACTCTGTAAAATGCAAAATAGCGAAAGGAAAGTCACTCTCGCTATTTTTCATTTGAAGCACTAGGGTCTATTGACCTAAAAACGTCCTCAAAAGATCACCTGATTTTTTCCTGACTCCTTTGCATGGTAGAGCTTTTTATCTGCAGACTTAACCAAATCTTTCAAGCTTGCCTGCTCTTGATTATCTTCGACACACACACCGCCAGATAAAGAAAAACCGCACTCAAGAAGCTCATAGGATTGGCTGGCGACTTGCTTTTGAATTCGATGAGCAATGTCGACAATAAGCTGTGGGCTATTCGCTCGAATGTATACGACAAACTCTTCACCACCAAATCGAGATACTGCATCCATTTCTCTTAATACAGCCCGCATCTGATCGGCAACAAAGCAGATCACTTCGTCTCCTTTTTCATGACCATACGTGTCGTTTATCTTCTTGAAGTTATCAATGTCAAATACCGCAATGCCTTCAAACTGATAACGACATGGCTTTTTGAATTCAATTTCCAGCCCTCGCCGATTGAGCAGCCCCGTCATTGAATCTTTTTCAGCTAAATTTTGAAAGTAACGGCGCTCGAAGTTCAAATTCAAATAAAACAGGCTGATCACAGTTAAAATGTAGATAATCGAAATGATGAAGACAGCATTTCGCTCTTCATGGAGTAAAGACAATAACTCATCGACAAAATCTGACTCATAAAACAGCGTATGCTCAAACGCCACCCCTTGAATAGAAAGTGGGTACACAAAGTGTCGATCACGTACGGTGTGAAGTTGCTCGTTGTGCACCAAGTGCAATTTTTCACTCAGTGAAGACCCTGAACTCAAAAGCAGATCGGTTTTAATCTCTAATGACACCACGCCTTTAAAATCCTCTCCCTGACTAACGGGCAAAGACAACGTGAGCACCCTTTCGAGCTCATTTGCGTTTTCAACTGGACCTGTAACGGTTATCGAATCTGAATTGCGGCTGGTCAAATACCAGAATGGTTGAGATTTAAAATGCTCAATAGAGGATCGATCAATATTTTTCGCTAAAGTATCAGGAGAAGAAATCACTAACCCCTCTTCAGCAACGTAATAAATACCCAATATATGCTCGTCAAGATCGTGTAGGAATGACAGCATCGGCGCTAAGTCCATCATTTCTACAGCGCGTCTATTTAATACAGAACCTCGACGACACATCGATTGGTCGCCCGAGATCATATAACTAATATCCACCGCAGGGATGTTTAGGTTTTTATCCTGTGCTAAAACCAGCGCTTCGATTGGCCAAACATGGCAGACACCATTATTGACTTGAGAGTTATGCTGAAAGTGAGGAAAGTTTTCGTTCTGATAGTGAGTAGAAAGAGTGTAGTCAAGCGAAGTCAGAATTTTCACTGAACGATGAATGGCGTTTTCAACCCGTTTATATTCGCGTTCAACCCTTTTTTCATTTCGTTCGAAGTAATTTATAGCCACCATCAACAACATGCCGATAGCAAATATTGCTGGGATGAGAAATACATATCTTAAGCTCATGTGCTGGGTCGACATCATATGAACCCCAGACAAAAATAAAGTGTTTTAAAACACATACTGAAATAACACGCCAATTTTGAACGAAAGCGCAATATTAACAGCATCTTAATAAAAGAAAAAACCCTCTTTTGAGCTAAAGAGGGTTTACGTTTACGTTGAGTAATTTATCTCTTAAGAAAAGAATTAATTTAGTAATAAGCTATCATCAGCAAGTTCCTCACCACGTACTTTAGAGAACATTTCGAGTAGATCAGGGACAGACATGTTTGCTCGTTCATCTCCGGCAACATCTAACACAACCTCGCCTTGGTGGAGCATGACCGTTCTATCACCACACGCTAACGCATCTTTCATAGAGTGAGTAACCATCATTACCGTAAGATTGAATTCATTCACAATCCGCTTCGTCAAATCGATAATGAATGCTGCCATACGAGGATCCAGCGCAGCGGTATGCTCATCTAAAAGCAGAAGTTTACTCTCAGATAAAGTCGCCATAACGAGACTGACTGCTTGACGCTGTCCACCCGATAATAGACCAATGTTATCCCCTAACCTATCCTCTAAGCCTAAACCCAGAATACTGATGCGCTCTTGGAACAGTTTTCTTCGTTTTGATGATAAAGAAAAGCTCCATCCGCGACGCTTACCACGCATATAAGCTAGCGCCATGTTTTCTTCAATGGTGAGATCGCCACATGTACCAGCCAGTGGATCTTGAAACACGCGTGCACATTGGCTCGCACGTTGGTCAACGGTTTGGCGAGTCACGTCAACGTTATCAATAATGACACTGCCACCAGCCATCGGTGTTTCACCAGTAACGGCCCCAAGCAGGGTAGATTTACCTGCACCGTTGGAACCAATAACGGTAAGGAATTCGTGTTCAGGAACGGTAAGAGAGACACCTCTTAAGGCTCTGTTTTCTAAAATAGTACCTGCGTTAAAGGTAACTTGAATATTGTCGATCTGGATCATGCTACCTCCTCAGATTCAGACTTTGCAGGCTTACCGCCCTTTTTTGCGTTAAGGTTTCCTTTCAGTTTTGGTGCAATCAGAGCCAAAGCAACCAACACTGCAGTGACAAGGTTCAAGTCTGAAGCTTGTAGCCCAAACATACCTGTACTTAACGCAAATGCCACTGCAAGTCTATAAAGTACCGAACCAACGATAACGGCTAAAACCGCCACCCAAATTTTGCGACCAGGGATTAACGTCTGCCCAAGAATCACTGCTGCTAACCCGACAACGATGGTACCAACTCCTGAAGTGACATCTGCAAAGCTGTTTGTTTGAGCAAACAATGCCCCAGAAAATCCAACGAAACCATTTGATAACGCTAAACCAAAATAGGTATAAAATGCCGTGCTCGCACCTTGCGACGCCACCATTCTCGCATTTACACCAGTCGCTCTAAGACCTAAACCGAAATCACTATTTAGAAGGCGTACAACGAAAATTGCCGACAGTAATACCAATACCCCCACCACAATTGGGCGTACATACATAGAGTCACCCAAGGCTTCGAATGGCGTTAGGATTGTATTTTCGCCTATCAATGCAATATTAGGTCGCCCCATAATACGGATATTGATAGAAAACGCGGCGATCATGGTTAATATAGAAGCTAAAAGGTGCAATATTCCACATTTCACGGCTAAGAATGCCGTAACCCACCCCGTTGCTGCACCAGCAATAATTGCCATACCTGTTGCAATCCACGGGTCAATACCTGCCACAATGGCTGTAGCAGCAACGGCAGCGCCCATTGGGAAGCTACCATCTACACTCAAATCTGGAAAATCTAGAACTCTAAACGTTAAATAAACACCCAGTGCGACCAATCCATAAACGAGCCCAATTTCAAGGGCTCCAAAAAATGCAAAAGCAGACATAACAACTCCCTTTCTGCTTGATATAAAAAGCCCGAATAGCGAGTACTATTCGGGCTTAGTGTTATTATTTTACGCTAGTTGCACGATCCAGAACGGATTTAGGAATGGTGACACCAATCTTTTCAGCAGCAGTTTTGTTCACAACAAGATCAGAACCTTTTGCCACATTCACATCTAGGCTACCCGGTTCCGCACCTTCTAAAATAGCGGCTACATAATCAGCCGTTTGGACACCGACTTGGTAGTAATCGAACCCTAAGCTTGCCACTGCACCTTTCTCAACATAAGAGGTAGCACCACCAAGGACTGGCGTTTTCGCTTGATTCGCCGCGACGATCATACCTTCAATGGCACTCGCAACGGTGTTATCTGTAGGGGCATAAATCACATCAGATTTAGCAGAAATGGCTTGAGTTGCCGATTGGACATCCGCACTCTTTAGAGCAGTCGCTTCAACGACTTTTAGGCCTTTTGCATCTGCTGCTTCTTTCAAAAGCTCAACCAGAGTAACCGCATTCGCTTCGCCGGGGTTATAAACCACACCGATAGATTTAGCGTTTGGTAAAATCTCTTGGATTAAGTCAACGTGTTGAGCAACAGGCGATAAATCAGATAAGCCTGTGACGTTTTTGCCAGGCTTTTTCATGCTGCCTACCAGCTTAGCGCCAACAGGGTCAGTCACCGCAGTGAATACAACCGGAATAGAGCGGGTTGAAGAAACCAGCGCTTGAGCGGTTGGCGTTGCAATACCAACCAACACGTCAGGGTTTTCACCGACAAATTGACGCGCTATTTGTACCGCAATCGCAGGGTTACCTTGCGCAGTACGATATTCAAATTCTAGATTTTTCCCTTCTACATAGCCCTTTTCTTTAAGGCCATCGAGCAAACCCTGACGCGTCGCGTCCAGAGCGGGGTGCTCTACGATTTGTGATACGGCAACTTTCGCCGTTTTAGCAATAACACCTGTAGAGGAAAGTAACGCTGCACCGGCAATACACGCGGTAGCAATGATTTGACTTGCTTTCATCTTGACTCCTTGATTCAGCAGTAAAGTTGTTGTGATGTTGTGGCTGCCAATCTCCTGGCGGCTTACTTGTTTTATTTCTTTGATTCCAAATACTCTAAATATTGCACCTATGGTCTGGTGACCTACTTATAAGTCTAGGAAATCTGAAACAAACAGCTACTAATTATAGTTTCTATATTTTGTACGCGCTTATTTACGCATATGTACACATTTTTACCAGCAAGGCTCAGTAAAGGGAAGAGAGGATTAACAACAAAGTAACAAAACGTGAAATTTGCGTTAACCAGCACACAAAACCACTATGTTTAAGAGTGAGCAAAGTAATATTCTTATCATTTGAATAAAAAACAGATGATGTTTTTTTAATCAATAATGCGAAATAAATCTTCACTAATGAATTTGACTTTTATAAATATAAATGAAAGAAGTCGCGCTATTTTACATGCTGAATTGGGACAAGAGTACTTGGTTACGTGGCTACAGATCGGCGATATAACAACAAAAAAGGAGGCTAGGATCGAATGATCCTAGCCTCCTTTCTAAGAAGTTACCTTATGATGAACCACTTGATAAGAAGCAGAGCAATCAGAATTTTATCTGACTTTAAAACCAGCGCTCCAACGCAGATTTATCCAGCTGCCTAAACGCACGATTGAGCGTTATGGCCAATTCTTTGTATCGTGGTTTACTTTTTATCGGCTCAAGCGCGCCGCCTGCTTCAATAATTTTTTGATGAATTTCTCGGTACCAGCTTGCAAGTGCTGGCGGAAGTTGTGTATTAGAGCGGTTACCCAACCACCACATACCCTGTAGAGGAAGGCTAATCGCAAATAAAGCCATCACAATGGCTTGGGGCATCGCTTGCTGGTTTTCAAACACCATTTGCATCAGCACGCTGATCGCAGCGACAGCTGGCATCACTTTGACACCAAATTTTGTTGCCTTAATGATGCGTTGTTCTGGAAAAAGAGGGGTCAGCTCCTTTCGCACAGGCCAAGTATCCATGTATTTTTGACCATCTTTCAAACTATGGATGAGCCCGACTTTATTGTTCATACCAACCTCTCACTAAAATAAATTGACAACCTTTAAAAAAAAGCTGCAAAAAAATTGATTCTAGTTAAAATGCACTCAAATTTTTTTGTTATCTTGGGTCATTATCGCTATCCTTAGCAAACCCTCAATCTCATTGTTGCTGTTATTTACAATTTAGGCAACCGTGAGTGTTATTTGCAAGGAAGCGTATTCGCGTTGATTAAAGTATCAATGCGTCCAACGATACGGAATTTCAAGTATTTTTTGACCAAGCGTAATTTGTCTTTTCAAAAAGACATTTATGCTTGCGATTGATTTTCATCCTTAACTGATTCTTTTATCAGACGAATAACAGGTAGTCACTCATGTCTAAGCTAGTTTTAGTTTTAAACTGCGGTAGTTCTTCACTTAAGTTTGCAATTGTTGATGCAGCAAACGGCGACGAGCACCTTACAGGTCTTGCTGAATGTCTTCATCTTCCAGAAGCTCGCATCAAGTGGAAACTTGATGGAAAGCACGAAGCACAACTAGGTAATGGTGCTGCGCACGATGAAGCGTTGTCTTTCATTGTTGAAACTATTCTTGCTTCAAAGCCTGAGCTTGCAGATCAAATGAAAGCAATTGGTCACCGTGTAGTACACGGCGGCGAGCAATTTACTCAATCTGCATTGATTGATGATGCCGTTCTTAAAGGTATTGAAGATTGTGCAGCATTAGCACCTCTTCACAACCCAGCAGCAATCATCGGCATCAAGGCTGCACAAAAAGCCTTCCCAAGCCTACCAATGACCGCTGTATTCGATACCGCATTCCACCAAACTATGCCAGAAGAAGCTTACCTATACGCACTTCCGTACAACTTGTACAAAGAGCACGGTATCCGTCGTTACGGCATGCACGGTACTTCTCACCTATTTATCGCTCGTGAAACAGCTGAGCGTTTGGGTAAACCAACGGACGAATTGAACATCATTAACTGCCATCTAGGTAACGGTGCATCAGTTTGTGCAATCAAGAACGGTAAGTCTGTTGATACTTCAATGGGTCTGACACCGCTTGAAGGTTTGGTGATGGGTACTCGTTGTGGCGATATCGACCCAGCAATCATCTTCCACCTTCACGATGCACTTGGTTACTCTGTAGAGCAAATCAACACCATGCTAACAAAAGAGTCTGGCCTTGCTGGTCTTACAGAAGTCACTTCAGATTGCCGATTTGTTGAAGACAACTACGGTAAAAAAGAAGAAGCGACACGTGCAATGGATGTATTCTGCCACCGTCTAGCGAAATACGTTGCAGGTTACACAGCAACTCTTGAAGGTCGTCTAGATGCCATCGTATTTACTGGCGGTATTGGTGAAAACTCTGGTCCAATCCGTGAAATGGTTCTAAACCGTCTTGGCGTATTCGGCATCGAAGTTGACGAAGCAGCAAACCTAAAAGCACGTTTTGGTAAAGAAGGCACCATTACTAAAGCAGAAAGCCGTATCCCTGCAATGGTTGTCTCAACAAATGAAGAGCTTGTTATTGCTGAAGACACTGCGCGTTTAGCAGGTCTATAATAAACTGACTTTTACTGGCTAACGTGCCGATGAGTGCGTTTAGCCAGTTCTTATTTTCAGCTTTGGGAACATCCTAGCTTCGCAAAGCATTTACCTGATAGTGATAGGAATCCCCTATGTCACGTACTATTATGCTTATCCCTACTAGCGCAGGTGTTGGTCTTACCAGTGTTAGCATGGGCGTTTTACGCGCTATGGAGCGTAAAGGCGTTAAAGTTTCATTCTACAAGCCAATCGCACAGCCACGCAGCGGCGGTGACCAACCTGATCTGACGTCAACTATTGTTAGTTTCAATAGCGACATGAAAATTGGCGATCCTACGCCGATGACCCAAGCTGAAGCACTTATTGGTGCTGAAAAAATGGATGAGCTGCTTGAAACTGTGGTTGAGCGTTACAACCGAATTAATAAAGATTCCGATGTGACACTTATCGAAGGTTTGGTTCCGACTCGTAAGCATCCATTTGCTAACCAAGTCAATGCAGAGATTGCGAAAACGTTGGGTGCTGAAATCGTATTTGTTGCGACACCAGGCACTGACAATCCAACTCAGTTAAAAGAGCGAATCGAAGTTGCTTGTTCTAACTTTGGTGGAACAAAAAATAAGAGCATTTCTGGCGTTATTATTAACAAGCTGAACGCTCCTGTTGATGATGCTGGTCGTACTCGTCCTGATCTGTCTGAAATCTTTGATGATGCAGACAGTGCGCACCAAGCGAACCTAGAAGTGATGCAAATATTCAACTCTAGTCCAATTCGCGTGCTAGGTTGCGTGCCTTGGAGCATCGACCTGATTGCTACTCGTGCTATTGATATGGCAAAGCACTTGAACGCAGACATCATCAATGAAGGCGATATTGCGAGCCGTCGTATCAAGAGCATCACGTTCTGTGCACGTTCGCTTCCAAATATGATTGAGCACTTCCGACCTGGCTCTCTGCTTGTTACATCAGCCGATCGTCCAGACGTTATCGTTGCAGCCGCTTTGGCTTCGATGAATGGCGTTGAGATTGGTGCAATTTTACTGACGGGTGGCTACGATATCCCTAGTGAAATCGTTGACCTATGTAAACCTGCTTTTGAAACAGGATTGCCGATCTTCAAGGCACAAGGTAACACTTGGCAGACATCTTTGAACCTACAAAGCTTTAGCCTAGAAGTACCTGCGGATGACCGTGAGCGAATTGAGTTCGTTAACGACCACGTTGCCAGCCACATTGATGGCCCTTGGATTGACACTCTAACCGAGGGCTCTGCTGCGGTTCGTCGTCTAAGCCCACCAGCATTCCGTTACCAGCTAACTGAATTTGCTCGTCGCGCTGCAAAACGTATTGTACTTCCTGAAGGCGATGAGCCACGTACCGTGAAAGCAGCAGCTATCTGTGCGGAACGTGGTATTGCCGAGTGTGTACTTTTAGGTAACCCAGAAGAGATTAAGCGTGTAGCAGAACAGCAAGGTGTTGTTTTAGGCAGCGGCGTTGAGATCATCGACCCAACAGTCGTTCGCGAAAAATACATTGCTCGCTTGGTTGAGTTGCGTAAGAACAAAGGCATGACGGAAGTCGTTGCACGTGAGCAATTAGAAGACACAGTGGTTCTTGGCACAATGATGCTAGAGCGCGAAGAAGTTGATGGCTTGGTTTCTGGTGCGGTTCATACAACGGCTAACACCATTCGTCCACCGCTTCAGCTTATCAAGACAGCACCTAGCGCTTCTCTTGTTTCGTCAGTGTTCTTTATGCTTCTGCCTGATCAAGTTTTGGTTTACGGTGACTGTGCTATCAACCCAGATCCAAACGCGGAGCAACTGGCAGAAATTGCGATTCAGTCAGCAGATTCTGCAGCTGCATTTGGTATCGATCCACGCGTTGCAATGATCTCATACTCGACAGGAACATCCGGTCAGGGTGCAGACGTTGAAAAAGTACGTGAAGCAACCAAAATTGCTCAAGAAAAGCGTCCTGATTTGGTTATTGATGGTCCACTTCAATACGATGCTGCAATCATGGAAAACGTAGCTGCTTCTAAAGCACCTAACTCTCCGGTAGCGGGTAAAGCGACTGTATTTGTATTCCCAGACCTAAACACCGGTAACACAACGTACAAAGCGGTTCAGCGTAGTGCGGATCTTGTTTCAATTGGTCCAATGCTTCAGGGCATGCGTAAACCTGTTAACGATTTGTCTCGTGGCGCTTTGGTTGACGACATTGTTTACACTGTTGCACTGACTGCCATTCAGGCGAAACAAGCAGAAGAAGCCGACGCTTAATTCTGTGCAAGAATCAAAAAACCGCCTGCTGGCGGTTTTTTTGTACCTGTCCAAATTGATTTTAAAACTTTTGATAAATCGACCATTCACAAAGTCGACCTTTCACAAATAAGAAAGCCCCTTCCTCAAAGAGGAAGGGGCTTATGTCTGTAGAGTAACTAAATTAAACGTTACGCTTGAATACCAACAATCAGCCATGGTGCATTAGGTTGCGTTAAATCACGCTCTAAGTGCCAAACGTCTGTGATGTCTTCTTCTACGCCTTCAGCTGCGTCGCGGTAACGACCACTAAATTGAAGGCTAAGCTGTGCAGACGTTGCATTGTGATCTGCACGAACAATTTCAGCATCCACGTACATAACGTCAGTGTGTTGCTCACCTTCTAGCTTTGCACGTTCTGCAGATAGGTCATCAAACAAACCAGGAGAAACGTACTCACGAATCGTTTCTAATTCGTTGTGGTTCCACGCACCTTGCAATTTGCGGTAGTGCTCACGAGAACCATTAACAAATGCAGCATGATCAAAACCCGGTGGGTAATTGTGTGGAACGTCACTTGTACCTGCAGCTCCAAATCCGCCAGATAACGGCTGAGTCTGCTCGAAGTTATGAACATTTGGCTGCTGTTGTGGTTCAAACGTATTGCGGTTTGCACCAGAATAAGCCGGTTGTTGTTGATTCATACTGCCTTGCTTGGAGGCAAGCATACCTTTCATCAACTTAAAGATAACAAAGGCAATCAATCCCATGATCAGAATATCCATAAACTGGATACCTTCAAACGCACCGCCAAAGAATGCTGCTAGTAGTCCGCCCGCAAGTAAACCGCCTAGCAAACCACCCATTAAGCCTTTTTTGCCACTGGTTTGTTTACCTTGATCTTTGCCGACAGTATTAGTGTTTTGTTGTTGCTGTTTTGGAGCAGGCGCAGTTTTGTGGCTTTTACCAAATGATTTACCACCACCGAATTTCTTTGCTTCAGCAATCGGTGCAGCGGTGACGGAAATCATCAATAAAGCGACAAACGCAAATAATCGTTTCATCGTTATTTTCTCTTAATTCTGATTTTAACAGTACGTACATATGGGCAACCCAAGCGAAAAACAAGGCGACACAAGTACTTTAAGAATCATAGCCTCAAGTTGTTAACAATAAAATACGTGCAACACAAATGTGTGTTTCAGGATATTGCTAACAAAATCATCATTAGAGTGTACAATTCATTGAAAAATGACAAAACTGTACGTAGATACGCATCCGTACAGCTCAGATTTCAGTAATTTGAGCTCACAAGTGTTTCTCATCTTGACCCCTATATAAGCGACACTTAAAATAATGAACATTGTTCATTTTAATACATTCAACCATGGCCAGACGTAACGATCATACACGTGAAGAATTGATAGCACTTACCCTTGATAACGTGAAATCTTTCCTTGAAGAAAAACCTCACCACGAGCTCAGCCTCCGAAAGATTGCCAACATGATTGGTTACGTCCCTAGCACTCTTGTAAATGTATTTGGCAATTATAATTTATTGCTTTTACAAGCTGTTGCACAAACTTTGGATGAGCTATCGCAGCAAGCAGAAAAAGCCGTTGAGGATGCTCAACACCCCATTGATGCCCTACATAAGCTGGCGTATTGTTACCACGATTTTGCTTTGGCACACCCACATCGCTGGCAGCTCATTTTTCAGCACACGATGAACGGGGAAGAGTTACCGACTTGGCAGTCAGAGCGAATAGACAAAATGACTGGCATGCTTGAGAGCCTAATTCAAATGATCACCCCTGAAGGATCTGATCAGAACGTAGTCGAAGCCAGTCGAGTTCTTTGGGCAGGTGTACATGGAATTACCTTGCTTAGCGTAGACGATAAATTTTTTTCTGCGTCGCCAATCGATGGCAAAATTTTGATCGACAACCTACTGTCCAACTATTTAGCTAACTGGCAAGCATAAGGAATTTGAATGCCTAAACAGCACCCGTCTTTAATGACACAAAAGCGCTTTCTCCCGTACTTTATCACACAATTTTTTGGCGCATTTAACGACAATATCTTTAAAAATGTCTTGTTGTTATTTGTTGCTTTCGCCGGAACTGAAGCCCTTCCTGTATCAAGTAATCTGTTTATAAATCTCGCGGCCGGTTTGTTTATTCTGCCTTTCTTTTTGTTTTCGGCTTCCGCTGGCGTCTTAGCCGACAAATACGAAAAGAGCGCCTATATACGGAAAGTGAAGTTGGCGGAAATTGCCATCATGACATTGGGCGCGATCGGTTTCGTAACCGAAAGCTACTTGATATTGCTGATTTTGCTCTTCTTGATGGGGACGCAATCTGCGTTTTTCGGCCCTGTTAAATACGCTTTGCTCCCGCAACATCTAAAGCGCGATGAGCTTGTTCCAGGAAATGCATTAGTAGAAACGGGGACTTTCCTTGCTATTTTGCTCGGCACCCTTGGTGCTGGCGTCATTGCGTCAGTTGATAATGCAACGACGGTAGCGGCACTGTGCGTTGTCGGGTTTGCTTTTTGTGGTTATGTAGCAAGCCGTTCTATCCCAGAGGCTGCCCCTACCGCTCCAGATGTCGAATTTAAGTGGCGTCCAATTTCACAAACGAAAAACACGTTGGCGATAGCGAAACGTGACCGTGTCGTTTTTCAAGCCATTATGGCGATCAGTTGGTTCTGGTTTCTTGGTGCAAGCTACCTCACTCAGTTCCCCAATTACACAAAGCTACACTTAAATGGCAATGAAAGCGCCGTCTCTTTTTTGCTTGCGCTGTTTTCAGTTGGAATCGCTATTGGTTCAATGGCGTGTGACCGTATATCCAAACATAAGTTGGAGCCCGGTATCGTACCTGTCGGTAGCTTTGGTATCAGCGTTTTTGGCGTCATGATGGCAACGCTCACTCCTGAATCTTTACCAGTGTTCAACGATTTTACGAGCTTTCTTACCTACCCTGAGCTTTGGCCGGTGTTCTTTAGCTTACTCATGTTGGGCGCATCTGGCGGTTTGTTTATTGTCCCACTCTATACATTGATGCAGACCCAAGCGCGTGAAAATGAGCGAGCCCAAATCATTGCTGCCAACAACATTTATAACTCCATTTACATGGTGGGTAGCGCGGTGTTGGGCATTGTGTGCCTTAGCGTGCTCGAACTGGCTATTCCAACCCTCTTTTTACTGCTTGCCGTATTGAATATATTTGTTGCCACTTACGTGTATTGGCAAGTGCCTATGTTCTTATCTCGATTGGTGTTGTGGATGTTCACCCACACCATGTATCGAGTTAAGCACAAGAACCTGACCAACATACCAAAAGAAGGTGGGGCTTTGATTGTCTGCAATCACGTCAGCTATATGGACGCGCTACTTATGATTGGTGCTTGCAAACGCCAAATACGTTTTGTCATGGAAGAGGAATACGCTCATTTCCCTCCGATTAAAACACTATTGGAGAACGGTGGCGTTATCGCGATTGACGGAACTAACAGTCGCTCTGTTCGCCAAGCATTTAATGAGGTAAAAAAAGCACTCAATAATGGCGACGTTGTTTGCATTTTCCCAGAGGGTCGATTGACCAATGACGGCAACATGAATTCGTTCATGCGCGGAATGGATTTGATTCTTAGGCGTTCCCCAGTCCCTGTCATTCCAATGGCACTCAAAGGGCTTTGGGGCAGTTACTTTAGCCGTTCAAAAGATGGTAGAGCGTGCCATGGTTTCCCACGACGCTTTTGGTCCAAAGTGGAGATTGAGGCAGGTCAACCTGTTCAGCCAAAAGATGCCACAACAGAATACATGTTTGAAAAAGTATCTGAACTTCGCGGTGACTGGCGCTAACCAATATTACTTTTTTCGACCAAAACTGTACTCACTAAAATTCAAAAGAGCGGCTAAGCCGCTCTTTTGGTTTGGATTAGTTCTAACTCTATGCTTGATCGCTTTTAGGCTCGTTCACTAAGCCACGTTTCCAGCCATTTCCTAGAGATCTTAACTCCCCCGTTTTTTTGGGGATCGCTTGGCATTAAGTGATACTCAATCGGCCACTTGAACTTTTCAAGCTTACTCACCAGAGTACGTTCATAGACTTTTTTAGGTTGTAACGAATCCGTATCAAGTACCGCAACTGGTCTGAAACCATAGACTTCATCCTTAACTGGAATGACGATGGCGACTCGTATATCAATGTGAGCACTGAGAACTGCTTCAATCTCTTCGCAATGAATGTTTTCGCCACCGGAAATAAATCGGTTATCTTTACGACCAACGACAATCAACTCGTCATCTTCTAGGTAACCCAAATCTCCCGTTGAAAACCAACCATCTTCATTTTGTAGGTGTTTAATCTGCCCTTGACGGTAATACCCACTGGATAACGTATCCCCTCTTAGCCTAATCTCTCCCTCAACACATTGTATTTCTCTGCATGGCAGAACCTTACCCGAGGAAAGTTTTTGATTGGTACGCTTTGCCGTCACTGTCGATGCAGCTTCAGTAAGCCCATACCCCATCCAAGTGTCGATACCTCGGTTTTGAGCACCTTCAATAAGAGTACTTGGAATGTGACTACCACCGAGCAATACTCTTTTCAGTAAGCCCAAATCGCCACTATCGAGAAGCCGCTTCAACTGAGTAGAAACCAGTGACGCGTGAGTAACAAACCTCAAATCATGAAGCCAACCTTTTGACGTAGGAATCGACATCGTCGCACCTGATACCAACCACCGCCAGAATATGGCAAGCCCTGATACGTGATAAAGAGGCAAGCTTAATAACCACGAGTCACCCCATTTAAACTCAAACTCACTTAGTAGCCCTGTTGCAGAAGCAAGGTGATTGGACTCCGTATGAGCAACCGCTTTTGGATCGCCCGTGGTCCCAGATGTGAAAATCAAACTCGAAATGGCTGGCTGTAACTGCGGAGAAATAAGCCGATCCTGCTTTTGGCACTCCCACTCACCTGACGGTTGCTGTTCAAACACCAATACAGGGGTGATGGACTCCAACTTTTTATTGATGACCTCTCTCGGTGAACACGCTATTGGGGCAAAAATCGCCCCAATTTCTTGGCAACTCAGTGCGATCTCTACAAGAAAGTCATCGTTTTTTCCAACACACGCAACCACATCCCCAGCAGCAACGCCCATTTCATGCAAGTATTCGCTACGAACAATAACCTTATTGAGTAACACTTCCCACGTTACATTTTCATCTTCATTCACCAGCGCAATTTCGTTTGAGCGAGAATTCGCCCATTTACGCAATAAAGAGTCTTTTTGTGGTAAAGGGGCTTTTTGCGGTAAAGGAACTTCTGGCAATAACGTGTTGTTTGGCAATGGCATGTCCTGTGGGTTGACGTACTTTTTAACCGCTACATGTTTTTAACACTGAAATACGAGCTCTTGGGAATCCAGCGATGTGATGGGTAAGGGTGAACCCGGCCAAGGGACTTCAAGTTGTGAAGTAAATAAGCTCAGGGTATCTAGCCCCGGCACACTGCTTGGCGTAAGCCAATGCGCCAAGCGGGCAAGTTGATTTAGCCCCAAACTGGACTCCAACGACGAACTAATCACACTGGATATACCCAGTTTTTCCGCTTGTTTGACCAATGCGGCACAACGTTCAATCGACCCAATCAAACTCGGCTTAATCACCAAGCTTTTCACTCCGGTAAGTTCCGATAATTTAAAACCCTCTTCTTTAACTGCATGTTGAAGCGTTTCATCCCAAGCGATAGCAATACCAGTATCGATAGCAAACGCTAGGCTTTCACCTGGTCTTTTACAGGGTTCTTCTAAGAAGGCGATTCGTTGTCGGTATGAAGGATTAACGTGACTCGCAAACTTACGCGCCTCTTCTGGTGACCAAGATCGATTGGCATCAAGACGAAGGGACAAATCAGGGATGGATTCAAGAAACAGATTCACCAACATTCCATCACGAATAGGTTCGTAGAGACCGACTTTGATTTTGGCTACCTTCTCTCCCTGAATGTGGCTAAGGATAGGCAGTAGCTCGTCTGGATCACCCGTACAAAGTGGAGCAACATTGTAGTTGCCGTTTTCAGGTAGCCCACCCGCCAATTCCATTTGAGCAATAGATAACCCGAAAGCAACCGATGGAAATAAGTCATCTAATTTCAATGCTCCCTCACTTGCCCATCGTGCGAGTGCTTGTTGTAATTGCTCTCCTGCTTCATCAAAGCTTTCTTGGCTAAAACCCGGAAGAGGTGCTACTTCACCGTATCCGGTTTTCCCCGCTTCGGTAAGTTCGACAATCCAACCCTCTCGTTGAGGAAGTTTTTGATCACGTAATATCACCCCGCTATCCATAGCCAGCTGATATCTGTAGAGCTTTACATTTCGCATAGAACTGTCCTTTTCCTACCTAACTGAGTGGCAAATTACTTTCACGTAAATTGATTTTATTAGGCATAATTTGCCAATGACGTTGTTATATACTCAAGCTACCTAAGTAACCAATTAGGGATTGCGAGGGAATTTATCAAAGTCAGGGCGGCGCTTTTCATTGAATGCATTCCTACCTTCTTGCCCTTCATCCGTCATGTAGAACATCATGGTCGCATTACCTGCGAGCTCTTGAAGTCCAGCCTGACCATCACAATCCGCATTTAATGCCGCTTTCAAACAACGCAGTGCCATAGGGCTATGTTGTAATGTTTCTCGGCACCAGCGTACGGTTTCCTTTTCGAGATCTTCAATCGGTACAACGGTATTCACCAGCCCCATATCCAGTGCTTCTTGTGCATTGTAGAATCGGCACAAAAACCATATCTCACGAGCCTTTTTCTGCCCTACAATTCGCGCCATGTAAGATGCGCCCCAACCGCCATCAAACGACCCAACTTTCGGTCCAGTTTGACCAAACTGAGCATTCTCGGCGGCAATGGTCAGGTCACACATCATATGGAGGACATGACCACCACCTACCGCATAACCTGCTACCGCAGCAATCACGGGTTTGGGGCATGTTCTAATCTGACGCTGGAAGTCTAGTACATTCAAATGATGTGTGCCGTCATCATCTTGATATCCACCATAATCACCGCGGATTTTCTGATCACCGCCACTGCAGAAAGCATCTTCGCCTAGCCCTGTTAGGATGATCGCTCCGACCTTATTGTCGTATCGAGCATCAGCCAGAGCGTGAATCATCTCATTCACCGTTTGTGGTCTAAACGCGTTTCGCACTTGGGGGCGTGCAATAGTAATTTTGGCGATGCCATCGGATGATTTATGGTAATGAATATCTTCATAACGATTACTTGAGCTCACCCACTCAACCGGAGCATAAAGCTCCTCTTCTGTAATACCGACCGTTCTTGCCATAGTTTTCTCCGGAAGTTATGACTGAAGTTTGTACTCAGTCACACATTGATTAATAATTTGAGCAAATGCTGCAGGTTGCTCCTGATGCACATTGTGCCCAGCATTTTTAACTAAACTGAACGTCAACCCACTTGATTCCGCTAACGTTTTGAATTTTTCATCTTTGTCGCCACAAACGTATTGAACACAATCGTGCCTTAATATTTCGTCCAGCAAATAGGGTTGTTTCGCTAATGACGTAGCACATAACATTCTCGATACGCCGACCGTATTATTATTTCGTCTTTGGTTGATAACACTTTGTCTTTGCTCATGATTTAATGAGTTAAATACTGGTTGTTGATACCAGCCCTGCAAAACCTGCTCTATATCTTCATTGGCAAAGCGTTTCGCCCATTTAAGGTCGTTTTTCCATCTGGCATCTTTTTCCAATTCACTTTCTAATCCAAAATGGCCACCTTCTAATACGACTTTTACAATATTGGCTCGATCCCAATGACCGTTCACTAAGCCAGACATCGCAATCCGAGCGCCCAGAGAGTACCCAACCAAAATAATGGGTGTATTTTGTGACAGTCTCATCTTCAGAGTGCGATTTACTTGTTCGCACGCTTCAGAAAAATTATCAGCCGTAACAGTGGCGCTTCTACCATGTCCCGCTAAATCAATGCCTAAGCAGTTAAATTCATTCAAATACTTAGAAGTGGTTTGCCAATCAAAAGCATTGCCTAAAAAACCATGAAGAAACACCACTACAGGCTGGTTCACATGTGCTTCATGGTAAGCTAACCATTGACTACCTAAATGCATATTGGCTACCTAAGTCATTACAGACTTTTTCCGTAATGGGTTTTAACTCGCAAGATGTTTGCTCCGAAGGGGTAATCAATTCAACCAACAAAGTGCCATTTCCCGACGCTAAATGGCTCACGATTTCTTGTATGCAACTTGAAGTATCACTTGGTGCCGCATAACTCAAACCGAATTGCATGGCTGCGTGCTTGAATTGATACCCATGCGGCATTTGATAGAGCGCTCTTTTTCTCTCTTTGGGCACGGGTAATAAATCGAAAATAGCACCGCCATCGTTATTGGAAACCAAAATAACTGAGGGGTGAGCATTGGCATGAGTCCAAAGAGATAAAGAATTGAGGTCATGCAGTAAAGAAGTGTCTCCAATCATAACTAGAGACTTATTTTTACTGGCTGAGTGCACACCTGCTGCCGTTGCTACCAAACCATCGATCCCCGACGCCCCACGGTTTGAATAGATTTCGAGTTCAGGTGTTTTTGCCAGCATATCCACCAATCGAACCAGCAAACTATTACCAAGGAATACCGTAGGTTCATCCAAGATGTAGTCGAATAAACGCATAATTAAATCCGCTTCAGAACACGCTACAAATTGGTGAGAACGAATAATCTTTTGAGTGATTTCTGATACTTTTTTTAAATTATCTCCCCAACCGTGATATTGAATGTCTGATGGACTTATTTCGGTCAACGCGTTTTCACACCAAGAACCGACATCCGCAATAACTCTATGCTGTACTCTATGGCTTGGGTTCAGTCGTTGCTGATAAGGCTGAACGATTTGATAATCACAATGGTCACCGCGTGTTTCTATCCAATTCAATAGGCGTTTTGAAACGAGCCTCGCCCCAAACTGAAGAATCAAATTACAGTCGTCTAACGCTTTACTGGCCTCGGGGCTTTTTAGCCAGAGATCGTAATGCGCAAACTCACTGCTCACCCCACTTTGCGGATCGCAGAACACCGGCCAACCTAAGCACTTCGCAAGCTCTAGCGCCTTTTGAGATTCAGATAAATTCAATGAACCAAGAATCACGACGCCTTTTTTGCTTTCTATTGAGTGGACTGGGCTAAAAGAGCCAAGTGAAAGGTTGGATTGAGAATGAAAGTAAGACACTCCGGTTAAGGGAGAGCGAGATTCATACCAAGGCTTTACTTTAAGAAGATAAGGGTCATCGAAATTTGCTTCATTTCCATTATAAAGCGGCTCGGGGTATGGGCAATTGAAATGGATGACACCGCCATGCTCAGATTGAAAATGCATTGCCTCATCAACAGTGGATAGCAGCCAATTAGCAGGGATTCGTGTATTTGGACTTGGAAGATTGACGGCTTTTCTTGCATGTGAGGAAAAAATGCCCATTTGGTCGATGGCTTGATTTGCACCACAATCGATAAGTTCCACAGGGCGATCTGCGGTGAGTACAACAAGTTTCTCCCCTGTCAGGTTGGCTTCACATATTGCGGGCAGTAAATTAGCCACCGCAGTACCAGATGTCACCACAATAGCAACGGGATTATGGGAAGCCTTTGCCAAACCTAACGCGTAAAATGCTAAGCCACGTTCATCAAAGTGGCAATGAAGGTTTAATGACAAATTGGCATCGGCTTCTAACGTTAACGGCGTTGATCGCGAACCTGGTGCGATGCAAATATCTTCGACGCCAAATCGGGTTAACTCTTCTAAGATCAGCGTTGCCCAAACACGATTCAAACTCGCTTGTTCAATCATGATGCTACCTCCACTTCTGGCAGCGTGTTAAATATACTCAGCAGCGTTGACATTTTCTTGTCTAATTCCTGCCACTCTCTGTCTGATTCTGATCCCGGAACAATTCCTGCTCCGGCATAAAAATGAATGTGTTTAGCGGTGATTTTTGCACTACGGATAGCCACACAAAATTCAGCCTCTTCTCGATTAAAAAAACCAACATTGCCGCTATACCATTCTCGATTAATGGGCTCGTTTTTTTGAATAAAATCGAGCGCTTCTTCTCTTGGTAGCCCAGCGATAGCGGCGGTTGGTTGAAGCACGGATAGGATGGGTTCACCGCTCGATTTTTTCGATATTTCCGCCTTAATCACCCTGCGTAAATGCTGAACCTTAGAAAGCTTCTTGATGCTAGGAGATTGCTGAATTTGAATTTGATTGCAAAGAGGCGCTAAACGCCCAACGATGTCTTCAACAACGAGCTGATTCTCTCGCTGATTCTTTGGATCGTTAAGCAACCAAGTCGAAAGTGACAAGTCTTGTTCAGAGCTGCTCCCTCTTCCTACCGTTCCTGCCAAGGCTTCCGTTTCTAACTCCAACCCAACACGTTTGTATAGCCGCTCAGGTGTCGAACCCACAAATGCATTCTCTTCATCGATGGCAAATGCAAAATGATAACTTCCCTCATTCTTTATCTGGCTCAAACGAATGAAAGCAAAAGGGGAAATTGTGTGGGTCTGTTCAAATGTTGATTGACGAGCAAGAACCACCTTTTTCAATGTACTGCTTTGAAATTGGATTAATGCGCGATCGACCAATCCATCCCATACCTTTGCTGTAGGTTGATGTTCAACAAAGGTGAGCTCAGGCAAAGGAACCTGGCGGGAAAGGCTGGAGCAACCGGCACTCAAAGAGGCTAGTGCGTTCAGAGCGGTACTTATATCGCTGGAAAGATTAACGCTTAGCGTCCAATCGTCGTCATTTCGAATCAATTCTATTTGAGGAAGAAAGCAATAAGATTCGGGTTTTATGTTGGTATTGGTGTGAGTTTTAGTATTGACGCTACGTCGTTCGTGCTCTGCAAACTTCGAAACAACCCAGATGTTTTGCTTCGGCTTAAGCCCGACTTGCGCATCAATAGTAGATAGGAATTGGGAGACTTGCCCTAGTGTGGCAGCTTCAATATTTCCGCCTCTCGCTTTCCAGTACAGCTTAGGGTAATGAGGCTGATGTTCTAACCAATCAAGCAAAGAAAAACTTGAATCAAGTTCAATAGGTAAACTGATTCGATGTTGGTGTCCCTTTCCTTGGTAAACACATTCAATTAGTTCGTTAATTTTTGCTTGTAGTGGCAACAAGGCAATCTCACTCTGCTTCAAACTGAGATCATCTTATCTTAGGTCGGCTATTCTATTTGTTGATGTTAGACAAATCTGAGCGGATTTAGGGAAAAATTCGGGCTACACAGAAATCAATATTCAAGTTACCTGAGGTGCACGATTCAGGTAATTTGGGACTGTATGTCAGAACAATATAAAAACCTGAAATTTCAAACAGATTTTTATTCTATTAAGATTTTAAATAGTGTACTTTTAGAAATTAAAATAAAATAAATCGGGATTTACTCAATGCAAAATATCGGGATGTCATCAAAACTCGACAATGTCTGCTACGACATTCGAGGTCCTGTACTCAAACATGCTAAGCGCATGGAAGAAGAAGGGCATAAAATACTAAAATTGAATATAGGCAACCCAGCCCCATTCGGTTTTGACGCCCCAGATGAAATTCTTGTTGATGTAATCCGCAACCTACCCACTTCTCAAGGGTATTGTGATTCAAAGGGCATCTACTCCGCGCGAAAAGCGGTGGTTCAACACTATCAGCGTAAAGGTCTTTTAAATCTTGATGTAGAAGATGTCTATATCGGCAATGGCGTATCCGAGCTTATCGTTATGGCAATGCAAGCTTTGCTCGATAACGGCGATGAAATGCTGGTCCCTGCCCCCGATTATCCATTGTGGACTGCCGCCGTCTCTTTATCTGGTGGAAATGCGGTTCATTATCGGTGTGATGAAGAATCCGATTGGTATCCTGATCTAGAAGATATGAAAGCGAAAATCACGCCAAAAACACGTGGCTTGGTGCTGATTAACCCAAATAACCCTACAGGCGCGGTGTACAGTCGCGACTTTCTTCTGGAAGTGATTGAAGTTGCTAGGCAGCATAAGTTGATCATTTTTGCCGACGAAATCTACGACAAAGTCTTGTATGACGGTGCTACGCATACTTCTATTTCGACACTGGCAGACGACGTTTTAATGGTCACGTTTAATGGTTTATCTAAAGCGTATCGTGTTTGTGGCTTTCGCGGTGGCTGGATGTTTTTGACCGGGCCTAAAGGTATTGCAAAGGGCTACGTCGATGGTTTAGACATGCTTTCATCAATGCGTTTGTGCGCCAATGTTCCCATGCAACACGCCATTCAAACCGCATTGGGTGGCTATCAAAGTATCAATGAATTACTTTTGCCCGGTGGACGCTTATTGGAGCAGCGTGATCGAGCTTATGAATTGATTACTCAAATTCCGGGAATCACTTGTGTTAAGCCCAAAGGGGCCATGTATTTATTTCCCAAAATTGACGTGAAAAAATTCAACATAACCAATGACCAAAAATTTGTTCAGGATTTTTTGATTCAGGAAAAAGTACTTCTAGTACAAGGATCCGGTTTTAATTGGCCAGAGCCCGATCATTTCAGAATCGTTACCTTGCCGCATATCGAAGATTTGGAAACCGCCATAGGTCGGCTGGAGCGCTTCCTAACCACTTACAAACAGTAAATTTTTATCTTAACGACGCCTCAATATTGATTGGGGCGTTTTTTGTTCAGCTAGTTGTACCTTTCAGCTCAATCTCTTACTCGCTATACTCATGCTAGCACTTTGAAATTATTCGAGTATCACACCCATCCGAAAAGAAGGAGCCATTCATGGCAAGCAGTCATTTCTTCGCTCATTTGGCCCGAATGAAACTTATCCAGCGCTGGCCGTTAATGCGTTCTGTTTCTACAGAAAATATTTCTGAACACAGCCTGCAAGTCGCCTTTGTTGCTCATGCTCTAGCCATAATCAAAAATAAGAAATTTGGCGGTAATGTTAACCCCGAGCGAATCGCTCTGTTGGGTATGTACCATGATACCAGCGAGGTCCTAACTGGCGATTTACCTACACCTGTAAAGTACTATAATCCTGACATCGCCAAGGAATACAAAAAGATAGAAGCGGCGGCAGAAGAAAAGCTTGTCTCTATGTTACCAGTAGAATTTCGGGAGGATTTTGCTCCTTTCTTAATTTCAAAAAATGCGCATAAGGATGATCAAAATATCGTCAAACAAGCCGACAGCTTATGTGCATACTTAAAGTGTTTAGAAGAGTTGTCCGCCGGAAACCACGAATACGCGCAAGCGAAAAAAAGACTCGATAAAACGTTAAAGGAAAAAGAATCCCCAGAGATGAATTATTTTCTAGAAACGTTTGCGGAGAGCTTTGAATTGTCTCTTGATGAAATAAGCTAAATAAGGTTACTTGAGCTTACTGAACCAGAAGAAGTAAACGAGCGAGGACTCAATGACAGAAACTGATCATAATGCATGGCAAACTCGAATGAATGCAGAGCAAAAGATGCGCAGAGACGATCATCGAGACCCGTTTCAACGAGATCGCGCTCGAATCCTCCATTCAGCTGCCTTCCGTCGACTGCAAGCCAAAACCCAAGTCCATGGTACTGGCGTCAATGATTTTCACCGAACACGATTAACCCACTCGCTAGAAGCAGCTCAACTCGGTTCAGGGATACGTGCTCAGGTTAAACGTAAACAACCCGACTTAGCCGAACTGCTCCCTACCTCTAGCCTGATGGAAGCTTTATGTTTGGCTCATGATATCGGTCACCCACCATTTGGGCACGGCGGTGAAATTGCCTTAAATTATATGATGCGCGAGCACGGTGGGTTCGAAGGTAATGCGCAAACTTTTAGAATCGTCACCCAGCTTGAGCCTTATACTGAACACCACGGCATGAACCTGACTCGCAGAGCCCTGCTGGGACTCATCAAATATCCTGCTCTCATCAGCGAACTGCGTTCATCATCCATTCCAGAATCGGTGTCCAATCAACGCAAACTCAAAGCCAGCGACTGGCACCCTGCGAAAGGGATATATAACGATGATAAATCTTTGTTTGATTGGGTCTTAGAGCCTCTAAGTGACAACGATAAAGATCGCTTCTCAGCGCTGAGAGATCGTGAATACACACCATTTGAACATAAAAAGACTCAATACAAGTCTTTGGACTGCTCCATTATGGAGCTTGCCGACGATATTGCTTATGGGATTCACGATCTAGAAGATGCGATTGTATTGGGCTTGATTCATCGCTCACAATGGCAGGAAGTGGCGGCAAGCCAACTGGCTGAATGTGGTGATAAATGGTTTGAAGAGAACATTCAACAGATCAGTGAAAAACTATTTTCTGGTGTCCATTACCAAAGAAAAGACGCCATTGGCGGAATAGTAAACGCACTACTTACCAGTATTAGCGTCAAAGAGTTTACCGAAACAAGGTTCGATGAACCTCTATTGAGGTGGAACGCTAAGTTAGAAGAACCCGCCGAAAAGGCACTGGAAATCTTCAAGCAATTTGTGAGTCGATATGTTATCCAAATCCCTGAGGTTCAGGTTGTTGAATACAAAGGGCAACAAATTATTATTGATATTTTTGAAGCGCTTAGTGGTGATCCTAAAAGACTCTTACCGGAAATAGTTCGCCAAGACTGGATTAGAGCAACAGAATCTCACGATGGTGGTATGCGCGTGATAACCGACTATATTTCATCACTAACCGATGGTTCTGCTCAAAGGTTGCACCAGCAGCTGTTTTGCTCTTAATTCAGTAGAAAAGCGAACTTATCTCGAAAGGTCTACAGACCCTAATAGTTTTGTTCGCGGATATGTGGTGGTATGTGTGTAAACTGCATATCCACCATTTGATTAAAGCTCTCTATCAGAGGGGTAAAATCTCGCGATGCATCTAAGATAGTCAGCAAATGAAAGCCTGCTTCTACTGTAGACAAGCTATTACTTGAAGGCGCCTTTCGAATCCTGTAATTCCCTTCAAGGTCTATAGGTAAAGCGACACTCGTTAAGGAGTGCAAATTTTCACTAAGCTGCCATATTTTATACGCTTTTTTCCACGTTCCATCTATTAATAGCACACGGTGTTTTCTGATTTCGTGATTGTCCAAGTGAGAAACTGGGACACTTTCTTCACTTGGGAACAACACCGAGTGATTATAGCTGTCATCTTGAAGCAAAGTGTTAAGCTCTGTGTGTTCTGAAAAGTTTTCCCCAACTAAAATACGGCATGAATCTAGAGATAAATTCAAAATCCTTGCTGTACCCATCGCACGGTGCACTTCATCAGGATGTTGAAGAATAATGAGTTCTACCTCAGAATGGAGGTTTTGTATGGTATGGCAAATACACATTTTTTTTGCTTTGCCACAATCTTGGCAATATCGGTATGTAGAAGCAGATTGATGATCAGACATAAAGCAGAGCTCGTTCCCGTTGTTACTGTATTCCTCATCGCCATGGTAATTGCAGAGTACCCTGCCTTCCAACCTTGGCTGCCTTGGAATGCTGACTTAATACTAAATGGTCAGTGGTGGCGAATCGTAACAGGAAACTTAACACACACCAATCTCAATCATCTCATGCTTAATGCTGCAAGCTTCGCAGTCATCGCTTTTTTCTTCCGATATACCGCTTCATGGCTTTCTCTGCTCATTGTTGTCCCCCTTATCTCCATACTGATCGGAATTGGATTGTTAGCCAGCGACATGTACCAATATGCGGGTTTCTCTGGCGTACTGCATGGCATTTTTGCGTTCTATGCTATTACGGAAACCATTCAGGGAAGAAAATACAGCAGCTTGCTGATTTTAGGTATCTTGATAAAAGTTGGGTGGGAAACCTGGGTTGGTCCTTCGGCAGACACGGAAGCACTCATTGAAGCGAAAGTGGCAACAGAAGCTCACATCGCAGGAACTATCATCGGGTTAATTCTCGGTAGCCTGCAACCAAAAGGATGGGTAAAAGCGCACGAATAGATGCGAGTTAAGAAATAATCGACCCAACTCGCAGGAATGCATCATCTAAAGCAGAATGCGTTCTTTGTTCTTTTCAACGGTAGATTTACCTATTCCCTTAATTTTTATCAAATCTTCAGCCTTTTCAAACAAACCATTTTCTTGACGAAATTGAATAATATCCTTGGCTTTCTTCTCTCCTATGCCAATCAATAGCGTTTCTAGCTCCTCAGCTGTCGCTGTATTAATGTTTACGGTAATTTCTATACCATCATACTTATCCGCTTTTTGAGTGCTTTTAGATGGCGAAGAGGTGCCCTCTGAGAAAGCAGGGAGAGACACGCATAAAGAAAGAGATGCAATAAGAGCCAGCTTGATGAACTTCATTTTACGTTCCTTGTATAAAAAAACGTATTCTGAACAGACGAAAGTGATTAGAAAACAGTCAATACTAAAAATAGAACAGGCCGCATAGTGCGACCTGTATGATAAACAAATTAGTTACATACTTTTACGGCTGAGTACTCTCAATTACATAGAACTCTACATCAGCGCTTTCACGCAGTGCTTTGCTCAATGCAATAACATCTTGTTCACCGTTAGAACGTACTAACTGCATACCGATTTGTGCAGCAAACGCTGGTTGCTCTTCAGCAGCAACACCAGCTAGCTCAACCACAACGATATTGCCCGAGAAGTCTTTAGACTGTCCGTAAACTTTCTTGCCTTCTTCTGGCTTAGTCAGAGCATATACTGTGTTCGCAAGTGGGTTACCGCGGTTTATGGTTTCTTGCTCGCCAAACGTTAAACCTTCTTGTTCAAGAACACTCGTGTCGTCGTTAGATAGAGTTTCGATAAGCTGGTCCGCAAGTTCAACGGCTTTTTGCTCACCTTTTACAACAGACAATTGCTGCACAACTTGATCTTTCACTTCTTCAAACGGCAATACCGTTTCTTCGCGAACGTCATCAACACGAACCACTACGACATGTTCAGGTGCAATCTCAACAGGAATTGAGTTTTCACCATTTTCTTTCACTTCTACACTGTAGATAGCTTCTTGAACTTCAGGGCTACTTAGAATCTCTGGCGCATTAAATCGAGAAACAAAGTCCGTAGTTTGCACGGTACCTTCAATCAATTCAGCTGATGGTTGTAGCGAATTAGGTGCTTCAAATGCAATGCGCTCTAGGTCACTGTAAAGATCATGGAAGCGGTCAGCGGCTTTTTGATTAACGATGTCTTGCTTGATCTCGTCTTTAACGTCACTTAGCGGTTTTGTTTCAGAAGCTTTCAAGTCATCTAATTTGATGATGTGGTAACCAAAGTCAGATTTAACCAGACCAGTTGTATCACCAACGGCTGTCAAAGCAAACGCTGCTTCTTCAAATGCTGGATCCATCACATCACGTTCAATCCAACCTAAAGAACCGCCAGTTTCAGCACTACCGATATCTTCCGAGCGAGATTTTGCTAGCTCAGAGAATTTAGCGCCCGCGCTCAGCTCATCCAAAATAGCTTGTGCTTTAGCTTCTTCATCACCTTGAACCAGAATATGGCTCACGCTGCGCTGCTCTGCTGTAGAGTATTGATCTATGCTCTCTTGGTAGTAAGCTTCGATGTCTTCTTCAGTAACATCTACATTCGCTTTCAATGCATCACCAGAGAGTTCTAGGTATGAAACTTTAACTTGCTCTGGACGAGTGAATTGAGAGGCATTCGATGAGTAGTATTCTTGAAGCTCTTCATCTGAAGGATTTGCAGATTTTGCAAACTCTTCAACGTTCAGCTCAAGCGTACGAATATCACGAGTTTGAGTAATCAGTTTGGATTGATCAGCAACTTCACCCGGAAGACTAAATTCACTTGCACTTACCGCTTGAAGAAGCTGATTGCGTACTTCACTGCTGCGCATAACTTCACCAAATGATTCCGGCGTATAGCCAGCACGGCGAAGAGAAGACTCATAGATGTCCTGATTGAATTTGCCTTCCAATTGGAATTCTGGCATTTGCAGGATCATACCAAGCACTTGTTCATCGCTGATTCGCAGACCAAGTGACTTAGCGTGATTCTCAAGCAGGATTTCATTCACCATTTTATCTAAAACTGACTGACGCAGTCTTTGAACAAAATCGGGGTCTGAAAGAAGGTTAGCGTATTGCTCACCATATTGCGCTTGAAGCATGTTGCGTTCATTTTGATACGCTTGCTCAAAAGCTCCGCGGCTAATCTCAACACCATCGACTTTAGCAGCAACGTTGCTACCACTACCGATATAGCCACTGACACCAGTGAAGACAAAGGACAAAATAATAAGTCCCAGAATAATTTTAACTGCGATGCTGTTTACGCCTTCGCGCAATCGTTCCATCATAATGTAACAACTCTCCAAAATTGAGCCTGAGCTCTGACTAAGCACTTAAATCTATACAGTAGCGAATCTAATTATCCAGCTCACTGATAAATATGTGTGATTTAGATCTGTAGTCCACAAAAAAGTTCATTAAAGAAATGAGTACATTTTCAATTTTCTAGACCGCAACTTACTCAGAAGGGAGCAGGCATTTCGCTCTATAGCGCTGAATGGTGAAGATGATATCAGAAAAAGAAATGCGCACCACATTGATGCGCATATTTCAGGACTTTTTGGCGTTTTTGAGCGCCATTCCCAGTAATTAACCTTTAGCAGGTCAATTCAAATTTAGTTACACGCGTCTTTAAGCGCTTTACCTGCTTTAAATGCTGGTACTTTTGCTTCCGCGATTTGGATCTCTTCACCAGTCTTAGGGTTACGACCTGTGCGCGCTGCACGAGTACGTACACTGAACGTACCAAAGCCTACCAATGCAACTTGATCGTCAGACTGTAGAGTATCACTCACTGCTTCAATGAATGCGTCTAGGGCACGACCCGCTGATGCTTTAGAAATGTCAGCGTTCTCTGCGATTTTTTCTACTAGTTGTGTTTTATTCACGTGATGTTCCCCTTTAGTACTACCGATTCCAAAATGGCAGTATTCGTTCCGTTAAAAAATTTAGTTATTTTTAAACCACACCTTATGGATAAAGGCGTTGTCCTTGGTGGATAAACTTAGCGTCCAAAAAAAACGCTGACAAGCCTTTTCAAGCAAGTCAGCGTGTTTTGTTTAGTTATTTTTGCTGCACGTCACTATTTTACAGACTCTAGAGTGACTCCAGACGGGTCTTTTTCTAATGCAATCGTTAACACGTCGTCAATCCACTGAACCGGTTTAACCACCAGATCTGCAATAACATTGTCAGGAATCTCTTCCAGATCACGTTCATTGTCTTTAGGAATGACCACTGTTTTAATGCCACCACGGTGAGCAGCGAGCAGTTTTTCTTTTAATCCACCGATTGGAAGCACTTCGCCACGTAGAGTAATTTCACCTGTCATCGCTACGTCCGCTTTCACAGGGTTCCCTGTTAGGCTAGAAACTAGCGCAGTGCACATCGCGATACCGGCACTAGGTCCATCTTTTGGCGTCGCCCCTTCTGGCACGTGCACGTGAATATCACGTTTTTCGTAAAAGTCTGAGTTAATACCCAATCTTTCCGCACGAGAACGAACAACTGTCATCGCAGCTTGGATAGACTCTTGCATCACATCACCAAGAGAACCTGTTTGCGATAGTTTGCCCTTGCCCGGCATAGACTCGGTTTCAATCGTCAACAGATCGCCGCCAACTTCCGTCCAAGCCAACCCAACTACTTGTCCAATGCGGTTGCTGTCGTCTGCTTTACCAAAGTCATGACGTTGTACACCAAGGAAATCTTTAAGATTTTCGATGTTTACGCCTACTTTCTTAAGGTCAGAATCAAGCAGGATATTCTTAACTGCTTTACGACAGATCTTCGAAATCTCGCGCTCTAGGCTACGCACACCCGCTTCACGCGTGTAGTAACGAATAATACCGATGATTGCAGAATCTTCGATTTCAATTTCGTGTTCTTTCAAGCCATTACGTTTGATTTGCTTGCTAACCAAGTGGCGTTTAGCAATGTTCAGCTTTTCATCTTCTGTGTAACCAGACAGACGAATCACTTCCATTCGGTCAAGCAACGGACCTGGAATGTTCATTGAGTTAGACGTCGCAACAAACATGACGTCAGACAAATCGTAGTCCACTTCAAGGTAGTGGTCATTGAATGAGTTGTTTTGCTCTGGATCAAGCACTTCAAGTAACGCTGATGCAGGATCGCCACGCATGTCAGAAGACATCTTGTCGATTTCATCCAACAAGAAGAGTGGGTTTTTCACTTCCACTTTCGACATTTTTTGAATCAATTTACCTGGCATTGATCCGATGTAAGTGCGTCGGTGACCACGGATTTCCGCTTCATCACGAACACCACCCAAAGCCATGCGAACATATTTACGACCTGTAGCAGCCGCAATAGATCGACCAAGTGAGGTTTTACCTACGCCCGGAGGACCAACCAAGCAAAGAATAGGACCTTTAAGCTTGTTGATACGGTTTTGTACCGCCAAGTACTCTAGAATGCGCTCTTTAACGCGCTCTAGACCGTAGTGGTCTTCGTTTAGCACCTCTTCGGCTTTAGACAGATTCTTTTTCACTTTAGAGCGCTTAGCCCAAGGAACACCGACCATCCAGTCGATGTAGCTGCGCACAACCGTTGCTTCGGCCGACATTGGAGACATCATCTTAAGCTTTTGTAGCTCTTGCTCAGTCTTCTCACGCGCTTCTTTAGGCATCTTCGACTCTTCGATCTTAATCTTCAGAGTTTCGAATTCGTCTGGTGCATCATCCATCTCACCAAGCTCTTTCTGAATGGCTTTCATTTGCTCATTCAGGTAGTACTCGCGCTGAGATTTTTCCATTTGCTTCTTAACGCGACCACGAATGCGTTTTTCCACTTGAAGCAAATCAATTTCTGATTCCATTTGCCCCATCAAGAATTCTAGACGTTCATTGACATCTACAATTTCAAGAACTTGCTGCTTATCATTAAGCTTTAGAGGCATGTGAGCTGCGATGGTATCGGCAAGGCGCGCAGCTTCATCAATTCCGTTCAAAGAAGTTAACACTTCAGGTGGAATTTTTTTGTTCAGTTTTATGAAACCTTCAAACTGATTGATAGCGCTTCGAACGACGACTTCTTGCTCACGCTCGTCCAACTCTGGAGTTGGTAAGTATTCAGCGTCTGCTAGGAAAAAGTCATTTTCTTTAAACTGATGAATTTGAGCGCGCTGTTGACCTTCAACCAACACCTTCACAGTGCCATCTGGCAATTTCAATAACTGTAGGATTGTGGCTACGGTACCAATGGAAAACAGGTCATCGATAGACGGCTCATCTGTGTCTGCTTGCTTTTGTGCGACAAGTAGAACTTGTTTGCTGGTGTCCATCGCAGATTCCAGGCAACGGATTGATTTCTCTCGGCCAACAAACAAAGGGATAACCATGTGTGGATATACCACCACATCTCTCAAGGGTAATACGGGGATCTCGATACGCTCGGAACGTTCCAAGTTCATACTATTCTCTCTTCCGTTTCTGCTTATTTGCAGTATATGGGGGCAAATGGCTTAGATTCAACGAGATAATAAAAAAAAGGAGGCAAAAGCCTCCTTTAGTATTTAAAAGTTTTTTATTCCGCGCCAGCGGCCTGATTATCATTGCCTTCATAAATCAACAATGGTTCAGATTCGCCTTGGATAACTGCTTCATCTATAACGACTTTGCTTACATCTTCTGATGATGGCAATTCGTACATTGTTTCGAGAAGAACAGCTTCTAGAATAGAACGAAGACCACGAGCACCTGTCTTCCGATCCATCGCCTTCTTAGCAATGGCTCTTAGTGCATCTTCACGGAATTCCAGC
This sequence comes from Vibrio penaeicida, assembly GCF_030689305.1. GTDB lineage: Bacteria > Pseudomonadota > Gammaproteobacteria > Enterobacterales > Vibrionaceae > Vibrio > Vibrio penaeicida_B. Next base: position 477,919 of record NZ_JAUYVM010000001.1, read on the forward strand.
TCTACATCTTCTATGTCGAATAGTGCAGCGTACTGCTTGGTCAACGCATTCTTTGGTTCACAAAGAATTTGGATGAGCGCTTCTTCATCGAGTTCTGTCAGAGTCGTAGTGACTGGTAGACGACCAATGAATTCTGGAATCAAACCGTATTTAACGAGATCTTCTGGTTCAACCTGCATAAATAGTTCGCCCACAGTGCGAGTCTCGTCTTTAGAACGAATCTCTGCACCAAAGCCGATACCCGTACCTGTTGCGGTACGCTGCTCGATGACTTTATCTAAACCAGCGAACGCACCACCACAGATAAACAGAATCTTAGAAGTGTCTACCTGCAAAAACTCTTGTTGAGGGTGCTTTCTTCCACCTTGAGGCGGAACGGAAGCAACGGTACCTTCAACCAGTTTCAATAGCGCTTGCTGAACACCTTCACCCGAAACATCGCGAGTGATTGAAGGGTTCTCTGCCTTACGAGAAATCTTGTCGATTTCGTCGATGTAGACAATACCGCGCTCTGCTTTCGCTACATCGTAATCACATTTCTGCAGAAGCTTCTGAATGATGTTTTCAACGTCTTCACCTACATAGCCAGCTTCCGTCAATGTGGTTGCATCAGCCATAGTGAAAGGAACATCAAGGAAACGAGCCAGGGTTTCAGCCAGCAGTGTTTTACCACTACCTGTTGGACCGATCAGCAAAATATTACTCTTGCCCAGTTCAACGCCTTCACTCGTTGTATCGCCATTACGCAAGCGTTTATAGTGGTTGTATACCGCAACCGCTAGCACTTTCTTTGCGTAATCTTGGCCAATCACATAATCATCAAGGTGTTCGCGAATTTCACGAGGGGTAGGAAGCGCACTCGACTCTTTCTTAGGGAGTACGTCCTTAATTTCTTCGCGAATAATATCGTTACATAAGTCGACGCATTCGTCACAAATGTACACTGATGGACCTGCGATTAGCTTGCGAACTTCGTGCTGGCTTTTGCCGCAGAAAGAGCAATAAAGTAACTTACCGCTACCGCCCTCTTTGCTTTTATCTGTCATTCGCTAACCTCTTAGCCTTAACTGTCTTGTTTTGAGTTTATATCAATTTTCACCAAATTTCGCCTGCATCTTTCGGCGAAACGCAATTACGCTTTATGGTGCGTCAAAACTGAATCAACCAAACCGTATTCTACTGCTTGATCTGCCGACATAAAGTTGTCGCGATCTGTATCACCTTCAATCACTTCAAGAGGCTGACCAGTGTGCTCTGAGAGCAACTTGTTTAGCTTCGATTTAATCGTCAGGATTTCTTGAGCGTGAATTTGAATGTCAGATGCCTGACCTTGGAAACCGCCAAGAGGTTGGTGAATCATTACACGAGAGTTTGGTAATACGTGGCGCTTACCTTCGGCACCACCTGCCAACAGGAATGCCCCCATTGAACACGCTTGACCCATACATACTGTACTCACGTTCGGTTTGATGTACTGCATCGTGTCATAGATAGACATGCCTGCTGTAACACTGCCGCCTGGAGAGTTGATGTATAGGAAGATGTCTTTGTCTGGGTTTTCTGATTCAAGAAACAGCAATTGCGCAACCACAAGGTTCGCCATTTGGTCTTCGACTTGACCAGTAAGAAAAATGATACGCTCTTTAAGCAGACGAGAATAGATATCGTAAGAACGTTCACCACGGGAAGTTTGTTCTACCACCATGGGTACTAGTGCATCAATGATTGGAGACATTGCATTTTTTTCTTGGTAGCTCATATTCTTATATCCCTAAATAAAATGGCCCGGATGATAGACTCATACGGACCATTGTTAGCAGAAGAGTTAAAACAAAGTCAACTTTCTACGCACTGAAACCTGATTTTATGCAGGTTGTTGTGCATTCATAAGCTCGTTGAAGCTTACTTCTTTGTCAGAAACTTTTGCTTTAGCGATGATAGCGTCGATCGCTTGCTCTTCTAACGCAACATTGCGCATGTTGTTCATCATTTGTTCGTTTTGCTCGTAGTAAGCAATAACTTCCGCTGGATCTTCGTAAGCAGTAGCCATCTCTTCAATAATAGCCTTAACTTTCTCGTCGTCAGCTTTTAATTCTTCAGATTTGATAACTTCGCCAAGTAGAAGACCAACAACTACGCGACGTTTTGCTTGCTCTTCAAACAGCTCACGTGGAAGTTGCTCAGCCGCTTCAGGGTTGCCACCGAAACGCTGTGCAGCTTGCTGACGTAGAGTACCGATTTCTTGATCGATAAGTGCAGCTGGCACGTCAATGTCGTTTTCGTTAACTAGACCGTCAAGCGCTTGCTCTTTGATACGGTTCTTAACCGCTTGCTTAAGTTCGCGTTCCATGTTCTTGCGAACTTCAGTCTTAAGACCGTCGATACCGCCTTCAGCACCAAACTTAGAAACGAATTCTTCGTCCAGTTCAGGAAGCTCACGCTCTTCAACTTTGTTCACTTTGATTGCGAACTTCGCTTCTTTACCTTTCAGGTTTTCAGCGTGGTAATCTTCTGGGAAGTTTACGTCGATTTCGAATTCCATGCCCGCAGATTTACCTACGATGCCGTCTTCGAAACCAGGAATCATACGACCAGCACCCATTTCTAGTGGGAAGTTCTCAGCTTTACCGCCTTCAAACTCTTCGCCGTCGATAGAACCAACGAAGTCGATTGTTGCACGAGAGTTTTCTGACGCTGCGCCTTCAACTTCTTTCCAAGATGCTTGCTGCTTGCGAAGCGTTTCGATCATCTCAGCAACGTCGTCTTCTTTCACTTCAACTGCTGGCTTTTCAACAGTGATGTTGTCTAGACCTTTCAGCTCAACTTCTGGGTAAACTTCAAAAGTTGCGTTGAATACTAGGTCTTTACCTTCTTCAGTTTCCACTGGAGCGAAAGTAGGTGCGCCTGCTGGGTTGATTTTTTCTTTCACGATCGCTTCGATGAAGTGACGTTGCATAACCTCACCCATCACATCTTGACGTACTGCTTTGCCGTACATTTGCGCAACCATCTTCAAAGGCACTTTACCTTTACGGAAACCATCGAAACGACGGTTTTTAGCGATGTTGCGTAGTTCAGCTGTTACTGCGTCTTCGATGTTTGCAGCAGGAACGGTAATAGTAAGACGGCGCTCTAGGCCTTCTAGAGTTTCAACAGTAGCTTGCATTATAAATAAACCTCAAAACTGGCTCAGTATTACCTGAGCTTAGGAGCCAGCGCCTTAGCGGTGACTTCATCCTTAAGTTGCATTCTGTCTGAATGCATAAAATGAAATTCGGAGACCCACAAACCATTCAATTCGTAGCTCATGAACTATTCAGTGACCTCTTCCATACTGACTTCGCAGAAAGAACGTCTCCAATTAGCCTCAGGACAGAAATTTTAGACGCGACATTCTAGCGATATGCGTGACGACTGTCGAGCCAAGTCCTGATTTCTCGAATATTTGGCAAAAGTTTTCTGAGAAATGGGGACGATACATGGCTTTTCAAGGGAAATAATCTGTTTTTTTTATGAAAAGATAAAAAAGAGATCCGAGTCTTGTTTTAACACACCAAAGATTTCTCTTTTTTGTTACTTTTACGTTATCAGTTGTTGAAGAAGTTTATCTCTATGATTCTGCGGCGTATTCCAATTATTTTGATGTTCTCCTACGCAGTCTCTAGCTTAATCTTGGGTTTGTGGGGCTGGCGACTGGGTTATCAAAACCAATTTGATCAAGCAAATTTGCACGCCGATCAACTTAGCAATCACTTAGCCACTCAACTCGAAAAATACGCCTATATTCCCCAGCTAATGTCGAAAGACAATGAATTAGTTGATGCGCTTCTTTCGCCTACCAATAGCGCACAACTCGACATCACAAACCGCTATTTAGAAGAAGTTAACAGTGTGGTCGGCGCTGCAGACACGTATTTGCTTAACCGTATCGGTACAACGATTGCCGCGAGCAATTGGCTAAATAAAAAAACTTTTATTGGAAGAAACTTCGCATTTCGTCCTTACTTCCAACAAGCCATTAACGGAGAACGAGGCGAATACTTTGCTCTCGGCAGTACTTCGGGTAGACGCGGTTACTTCTATTCTTATCCAGTCAAACATGCGGGCAGTAACGTGGGCGTTTTAGTGGTGAAGAAAGATTTGTCGACCATAGAAGAAGATTGGACAAGCCAAAACAGTTTTTTCGTTGTAACCGATGCTGACGACATTGTCTTTATGTCCAATCGCGTCAACTGGTGGTATCACAGCCTTTATCCTTTGGAACAAGACAAAATTGCGGAAATAAGAAAAAGCCGCCGCTATTTGGAACGGGATATTTTTGCGCTTTCATTTGTAGGGGATTTCGAGGCACCAGAAACCGAACTCCAATTACAAGGAACCAATGCGTTCTTTAATCAATACTTCAGTTTTAACCAATACCTAAGTGTGGTGCGTCCACTTAAAGGGAGTTCATTAACGGTTCGCGTATTGAGTCCAAAACTAAACCTAGTTTGGAAAGTTTCAGCGTTAATTGCCCTTAATACCTTGTTTTTCATATTATTATATTTGGCGAGTATTATCATTCGCCAACAAAAATCTAAACAGCGACAAATCGAGCGGATTCAAGTGGAATCTAAGCAGAAACTTGAGTTTCAAGTTATGGTGCGCACCGCAGAACTTCAAGAGGAAATAAAAGTCCGAGCAGAAACCGAATCGGCACTTAGGCAAACTCAAGAAGAGTTGATTCAAGCAGCAAAATTGGCCGTGTTAGGGCAAATGTCCACCAGCATCAGCCATGAACTCAATAACCCATTAGCAGCGATTCGCAGCTATGCCGATAACGCCCTGCTATTTTTGGAAAAATCCCGACACGATAAGGTTGACCAGAATCTTCATAGAATTTCTGCGTTAACCGAACGCATGGCGAAGATCAGCCAACAGCTCAAAGCATTCGCAAAAAAAAGTGATGCCAGTGATCGGGTTGTTACTCAGATTTCCCCTGTCATCATTGCCGCTCGGGAGTTGCTAAAACCACAGTTAAAAGACACGCATACCCAATTAGAGTGCAATGGGCTAGAGCAAGCTATCAATGCGAAAATTAACCCCATTCAGCTTGAACAAGTGCTAGTGAATTTATTTACTAATGCCATGCAAGCGATGGAGATGCAGCCACAAAAACACATCCAACTTACGCTGCATGCAACACCCGATCACGTCACAATAGATATTGAAGATACGGGACCTGGTTTTGCAAACGATACGCTCAATCAACTGTTTGAGCCTTTTTATACCACGAAGCAAAATGGCTTGGGATTAGGTTTGTCTATATCTCAGCAAATCATGCAAAGCATGGATGGTGAACTGCAAGCGAGTAATACAGAACACTCGGGTGCCAAGTTCCGGCTTTTGCTGCCCAAAATTTAGGAACGAGTATGTCTCATATACATTTTGTCGATGATGAAGAAGATCTCCGAATCGCAATGGAACAAGCTTTCGAACTTGCTGAAATTCAAGCTACTGGCTTTCCAGATGCGGAATCTGCATTACTCGCATTCGATGATGACAATCCACCATATGTTGTTGTCACCGATATCCGCTTACCCGGCATTAATGGGCAACAGTTATTGAACTCCATCAAAGTGAGAGATGAAAACCTGCCAGTCATTTTAATTACGGGGCACGGTGATATATCAATGGCAGTGCAATCGATGCATGATGGCGCATACGATTTCATCGAAAAACCGTTTTCGAACGATAGGCTTATCGATACGGTAAAACGCGCCATTGAACGCAGAAAACTCACACTGGAAAATCAGAAACTCAAACGCGCATTAAAAGCCAACCAAACTCTTGGCCCAAGAATTATCGGAAATACCAATAGCATCCAAGACCTTCGTGACACCATTACCCATATCGCAGATACCAACGCCGATATTCTACTGTTTGGAGAAACGGGAACAGGAAAAGAGCTGGTCGCACGTTCACTTCATGAACAAAGCAGCCGTAGAGAGCAAAACTTCGTTGCTGTTAACTGTGGAGCTGTACCAGAAAACCTGATTGAAAGTGAGCTCTATGGTCATGAAAAAGGCGCATATACTGGTGCAGATAGCCTTCGAGTCGGTAAATTTGAATACGCCCAAGGTGGTACGCTCTTTTTGGATGAAATTGAATCCATGCCAATGCAAGCCCAAATTCGACTATTGCGCGTACTGCAAGAGAGACAGATCGAAAGGATCGGCTCCAATCAGAGTATTGGGTTAGACATCCGCGTTATTGCCGCGACCAAAACCGACTTGAAAAACGCTGCATCACAAGGCACCTTTCGGCAAGATCTCTACTACCGTTTAAACGTCGTGACTCTGGACTTACCGCCTCTTAGAGAGAGAAAAGAGGACATCCCTGCCCTATTCCATCATTTCTTGCTTGTTGCTGCTGCTCGCTACGGCAAAGCAGCGACCTCATTGCCATCTACCGATTTACAGGCATTACTCGCTCATGACTGGCCAGGCAATGTTCGAGAGCTAAGAAATGCTGCGGAACGGTTCGTTTTGCTTGGAAAATTAAACCAGCTCGGAGAAGCCGCAAAGCCAAAATCGCAGTTAGGGCTGGCAGAACAAGTAGCTGATTTTGAAAAAGCCTTGATAGAACAAGCCTTGTCGTCCCACGACGGCAGTATTAAAGACACCATGTCTGCGCTAAACCTCCCGAGAAAAACCCTGTACGACAAGATGCAGAAATTTGGCATTAACAAAGATAGCTTCAAGAATTAGGATCCGTTGATCTTTCAAGTCCTGTTGAGCCCACCAATTCTATAGGTGGGCGTCAAGTATGAAATAAATCCCTTATTCAATTCACAGTTTCACTGCCAATCATCACACTTTTACTATTCCCCTCGGCATGACTGGTTGTTTTTTAATCACACAAACGATAACGTAAATCCATATATAAAATTTAATTTTATATATGGATTTAATTCAAAACGCATAACAGAGATTCGATCTTGTTCCTTCTGCGACTAGAGAAGCCGTCCACTCGGAAACAGTGAAGTACCAGGGCAAGTCAGTGCCGCCAAATACTCAAGCTGTACCTTATGTAGTGTCTACGCGACACCAAGCGGTTTCTTCCGCTATGCAATTTCAGTTTTCTTCAACAATCAGGAGTAACACATGGAACGTTTTCTCAGATCAATGACGGCTTTGATGATACTGATCTCTACTTCAGTATTCTCTGCCGATTACGAGCTTAAGCTCGCCCACGTCACCTCTAACCAAGAGCCATTGCATCAAGCATTGGAATACTATGCTGCTAACGTCGAAAAACGTTCTGGCGGTAAAATCAAAATCACCATTCACCCTAATGGTGAACTGGGCACCAACTTAGAAGTGTACGAACAGGTCAAATTAGGTCTTCCTGTCATCCAAACTGCCGATCCCGGTTATCTATCCGACTACGCACCCGATTTTGGTGTGCTGAATGGTCCGTATTTGCTGGAAGATCCAAAAGATTTTAAGAAGCTACTGGATTCATCGCTGTACCAATCTATGAAGAGTACGGTTAAGAAGAACGGTAATTTTGAAGTTCTCGCCATGAATTGGTTGTTCGGCGAAAGACACATCATTTCAAACAAAGCGATTCTTTCTCCTTCCGATTTGAAAGGAGTCTCCATGCGAGTTCCGCCTAACGTAATGTGGATTGAAACAGTAAAAGCCATGGGCGCTCGAGCCACGCAGTTGGCTTGGTCTGAAGTCTATACGGGGCTCTCTTCAGGCGTTGTAGATGCAGCCGAAGCACCATTAGGGTCGTTGTACGCAGCCAAGTTATATGAAAGCAAAAAACACGTTTCGCTAACCAGCCACTTTAAAGCCTTCATTGGGCTCGTTATTAATGCGGATTACTTCGCTAACTTACCTCAAGATATTCAAACCATTCTTGCAGAAGAAGCCATCAAAGCAGGCGATTACATGACGGAACTTTCCATAGGCACAACAGAAACTCTGCTCGATAAGCTGCGCTCTGAAGGTGTTACCGTCCATAAAAATGTGGATGCTAAAGCATTCCAAAAAGCCACAGCACCGGTATACGGTAAGTTCCCGAAATGGTCGGAAGGGCTTCATGCCAAAGTCCGTGAAATTTTGGATAACTAGGATTTGCTTAAACGATATGAAGATCTAGGTTTTGAAATGAAGCCATAGGTTCTGGATTGTAAGGAGACAATTCATGGCAGCAAAAAGAGTATCAAAGGTACTTGGTAACATTGAAACCACACTCGCTTTGATTGCCATGAGCCTAGTCTTAGGTTCGGTCGTTTGGGGTGTGGTCACTCGATACATCACAGAGCAACCCGCAACATGGACAACCGAATTGTCAGGCATCGCCTTTACCTGGCTGGTCTTTATGGGGGCATCCGTTTGCTACCGAAAAACGTTGCACATTGGTGTTCCCGTTTTTGTTGATGCACTACCGAAAAACGTTCGCAGAAGATTAGGCTTTGTCACGACCACGCTAATTATGGTGTTTCTGGCGTACAGTTTTTATCTCGCTTCAGTACTGGCTTTCCAGTCATGGAATCGCCCTTCTCCGGTATTACGTCTCCCGTTTTCGTTTGTTTATCTCGCGACATGCTTGTCTTTTCTTTTCATGTTTATCCACGCTGTCTGTCATATTTTCATCAAACCTAAAGAGACCGATTCTGATAATAAAGTGGAGGCGAAATAATGGATTTACTCCCTGTTTTCATCTTGTTTCTGTTATTTGCCGCCAATGTACCTGTGGCCTTCGCTTTGGCTATTGCTGGGCTATCGTTTTTCATGATGACTAATGGCATTCAGCACCAAATCTTCATCCAGCGCTTTGTTGCCGTTACTCACTCTTTCCCTCTTTTGGCTATCCCTTTTTTCATCATGACAGGTGTCATCATGAACCATTCTGGCATTACAGATCGGCTTATGAAGTTAGCGGATAGCCTGACAGGGCATAGAGTTGGAGGGTTAGCGCAAGTGAACATTTTGCTCAGCACACTTATGGGCGGCATGTCCGGCAGTGCCAATGCCGATACCGCCATGCAAAGCAAAATTATGGTTCCGCAAATGAATCAGCGGGGTTATCACACTGCATTCTCGGCGGCAGTCACAGCTTGCTCTTCCATTATTAGCGTCATTATTCCCCCGGGGATTGGGCTAATTCTGTATGGGTACATGGGTGACGTTTCGATTGGCAAGCTATTCTTAGCGGGCGTTATTCCCGGTATTGTGCTGTGTATTGCTTTGATGATCGTCGCGCATCGCATATCTAGAATTCGTCAATACGCCCCTTCTCAACCTCAAAAGTCGTCACTGACTGATCGCTTAATCGCTCTGAGAAATGCTTCGTGGTCGTTAATGGTTCCTATCGGAATAATTGGGGGGATTAGATTTGGTTTCTTTACCCCAACCGAAGCGGGAGCAATTGCGGTGATCTACGCCATAATCGTGGGCTACATTCACCGACAGTTTTCGGTGAAAGCGCTTCCTGCAATTATGAAAGAGACCGTTATCGCAACGTCCACCGTTATGTTCATAATCTGTGCGGCTTCGACGTTCAGTTTTTATCTCTCTTGGGAGAGATTACCTGTTCAGGTTGCCAATGCCATGCTGGCGATAACAGATAATCCCTACTTGTTGCTCCTCATCATCAATCTTTTGTTGGTAGCGGTTGGCATGTTCATAGAGGGAGGCGCGGCTCTGATTATTCTAACGCCTATCTTGGTCCCAATTATCACTAAAGTCGGTATCGACCCTGTTCACTTTGGCATCGTGATGGTACTGAACCTCACCATCGCTGGCGTTACCCCACCTCTGGGCACTTTAATGTTCACAGCTTGCAGCATCAGTAAGGTTTCAGTGAAAGAGTTTGTTAAAGAAGTCCTGCCGTTTCTTGCCATGTTGATAGCAGTGTTACTGCTACTCACTTTTGTACCGCAAATTTCATTGTGGCTTCCAAGCACAATGAACTAGATGTGTAACAGGAAGTTGGGGGAAGTATTACTTAACACCTACAGCTAGAGGCAACTTCTCTCGAATGAACTCAGCAAGTGCGTTCGTGTGGGCAGGCACTCCTAGTCTGGAAGGCATCAATAAACTCAAGCTCGCGGATTGAGAAATCCATTCAGGAAGGATTCGGACAAGGTGCCCTGTCTGTAAGGGCTTTTTACACACATAATCAGGCAAGGCAATGACACCGAGACCTTCTATTGTCGCTTGTTTTAGCGTCGACATATCTTCTGAACACATGACGATGTTGGTATTTTGGTGCGTGCGCAGTCCATCTTTGCGCTGAAGAGGGATGGCATCTTTTCCGTTAGATCGCCCAACTTTGAGTACTCGGCATCGCGCTAAATCGTAGGGGCTTTCAATTTTTCCAATTTCCTCTAAATAGCTTGGTGAGCAATAAAAGGACCATTCTACTTTCGTGATAAATCGTTGAATTAAGCTTGAATCGGGTAGTTCACTACTGTGCCCCCTAATCGCCATATCGATACCTTCAGCAATCAGATCAACGTTTGTATTCGAAACACGCTGCTCAATAAGGACTTGGGGATACAGCTTAGCAAATTCAGTGATGATATCGATAAGCGCAAATTGAGCGACTCCCGTTGAGCAACTTAAAACAACTTTCCCGCTCAGCAGCCCCATTCGGCTTTCCATCGCCGCCTCGGCCAATTCCATGGTGTCGACCAATTTTCGAGCATGCTGATAAAACCCATGGCCTTCATCCGTTACCGTTACGTTACGTGAGGTTCTTTGCAACAGCCTCACTCCTAAACGCTCCTCTAACTGCGTGACATGACGGCTCAACCGAGATTTAGGCATATTTAAATCTCTTGCTGCCGCTGTGTACCCTTTTTTCTCTACTACATGTACAAAATAGAAGTAATCATTCAGATCGACTTTCATTTTATTGTCCTAAATATGGAACGATATGTTCAGATATTAACGGTTTTTTGAGTTAAACCAAATGGATATATTAGTTTCAAGCCAACAAATGGAACGGAAAAGAATTATGACTGCTCTAAAAAACATCAACGCTACTCAACAGATAAAGGTAACAGGCAACGCTCTGAGCGTTGGTAGCGGATTTACCGGCCTAGGGTTTCGACACTCTCAGTTCGAAGGGACTATGGACCCAATCATCATGGTGGATCACTACACAATGACAGTACCGACATTTGGTGCTCACCCTCATGCTGGTATCTCAGCCGTATCGGTCATTTTTGAAGATAGCGAAGGTAAATTTAACAACCGCGACTCTTTGGGTAACGACTTTGATATAGAAGCTGGAGACCTATACTGGCTGAATGCAGGAAGCGGCGCTTTACATGATGAAGCTCCACGCCAAGGCGCTAAAATCCACGGCTTACAGATATTCGTAAATTTACCGGTCAAACTTAAACACCAATCACCTAGCTCTCTGCATATCAAAAAGAAAAATATGCCCACTCTTGAAGGTCAGGGTTATCGCGTAAGGTTAGTTTTGGGTGAAAGTAATGGTCAACGTGTTTCCGAGTCATCCGTTTGGCCTTTCTCAATACTGGATGGATACGCTTCAGAAGATTCAACGTTCACGCACAATATAAAGGAAGACTTTAATGCATGGTTGTACGCGGTAGAGGGTGACTTACAGTACAAAATTGACGGCAAATGGCATGCGCTTGCTCAAGGAGAATCAACCACAATAAGCCAAACAGATCCCATCGAATTGAATGTGCGTGGAACGTCCGAAACTCAAAGCCACTTTACTCTACTGTCAGGCGAAACCATTAATGAAAGCTTCGTACAGCAAGGACCTTTTGCGATGAGCAATCAGCAAGAAATCGATGATGTTACTGCTCGGTATCAAGCTGGGGAACTTGGCTCGTTGTAATTTAAATCGCCGTTATTAACCCTAAATACATCCTAAATCACACCTAATAGCAGAACTAATATTCGAGGATCCACATGAAAGTACTCACTTTAGCCGCAACAAACAGTCGTAATTCAATTAACAAGCAGCTAGTAAAGTTCGCCTCCAGCAAGCTAGTGGATTCCGAAATTGATTTTGTCGACATTAACGATTTTGACTTACCTATCTATAATATTGATCTTGAAGAAGAGTACGGCATTCCGAAAACAGCACACTCGTTTGCAAAACGAATCGAACAGGCTGATGCAGTTCTCATTTCTCTTGCAGAACATAACGGTAACTTTACTGTTGCGTTCAAAAACTTGTTCGATTGGTTAAGTCGCATAGACAGAAATGTCTACCAAGACAAGCCCGTTATTTTTCTAGCAACCTCGCCAGGTCCCAGTGGAGCAAAAAATGTTCTAAAGCTTGCCACTGAAGCAGCACCACATTTTGGAGGTAAGGTTGTAGGTTCACTAAGCATTCCGAGTTTCTATGACAACTTTAATAGCGACAACCAAGTGTTAATCAACCATGAATTGGACAGCAAACTAGAAAGCGTTCTCAAGGTTTGGGCAAAGTAAAACATTTTCACTAGACCAAATTGGAAGCCGTTAACAAAAACATCGATAACAGGGGAGTAAACAAAATGAGCTTAGAACGGAAAGAGTTTTACCTATTCTCAGCCATTATGGCTTTAATCATGTCTGGTGGAATGTCTTTAGCAATGGGGCTACTAACTGTAGATGTTTCACAAGCTATCTCTACTTGGCCGAATACATGGTTCATGTCATTTTGGGTCGCACTGCCATTAAGCATATTCGTTGTTCCAGTAACCCAGAAAATCGTGGATTCTATCTTTAGATCCAAAAAATAAGAAAGAGAAGCAAGCTAAGCCGTTCAAAACAAAAAAAGCCCTGCTGGGGAAAGCAGGGCAAGTGCGTTTTATTGAGCGATAACGGTTGAGTGTAGGGAGTCTCTATGCTTCGCTTCTATTTTGTTATGATTTCAGGTCCCATAAGCGTGGTCGGTAACCAAGTCGACACCCATGGAACATAAGTGACAATCACCAAGAAGAGGAACATCACCGCCACCCAAGGCAAAGCGGCTTTGACCACGTTCATCATCGACATTTTCGCTACCCCTGCCGTCACAAACAAGTTGAGCCCAACGGGTGGAGTAATCATCCCGATTTCCATGTTCACCACCATCATAATGCCAAGGTGGATCGGGTCGATACCCAGCGCAATAGCAATAGGGAAAACCAATGGAGCAACGATGATCAATAAGCCCGAAGGCTCCATAAACTGGCCACCGATAAGCAGCAGGACATTCACAACAATCAGGAAGGTGATTGGACCTAAGCCCGCCGATAGCATTGACTCGGTGATCATCTGAGGAATGCGTTCTTCTGTAAGAACGTGCTTTAAGATCAACGCATTAGCGATGATAAACAGCAACATAATCGTTAGCTTACCCGCATCAAATAACGTGTTCTTTGTGTCTTTGTGAACAAAGGTTTGGAACACTTTCACCACCAACGGCTTAGTGTTTTCTTTATCTGCAAACGGTCCCATGTCTTTGTAGATGAAGTTTGCAATAAGGAAAGAATACACAGCCGCGACGGCTGCTGCTTCCGTTGGAGTAAATACTCCACCGTAAATCCCGCCAAGAATGATCACGATCAGTAGTAAGCCCCAGCTTGCATCTTTCGCTGCCGCAAAGGCTTCTCCCCAACCCACGAAAGGTTGTGCTGGCAGGTTTTTGACTCTTGCCGCAATGTAGATGGCAATCATCAGCATCACCCCAGCAAGCAAGCCAGGAATCACACCACCTAAGAACATACGCCCAACAGAAACATCCGTCGCCGCAGCGTATACAACCATCACGATGGATGGCGGAATGAGGATTCCCAATGTGCCAGCATTACAAATAACACCGGCCGCAAATTCTTTGGAATATCCGTTTTTCACCATTCCTGCAATAACGATACTCCCGATCGCCACCACCGTTGCAGGAGATGAACCAGATAGCGCAGCAAACATCATGCACGCCACGACCGATGCCATGGCTAAACCACCGCGGAACCAACCCACCATCGCAATCGCAAAACGAATGATTCTGCGGGCTACCCCACCCGTAGACATAAAGCTAGAGGCGAGAATAAAAAACGGGATTGCCAGTAAAGTATAATGCCCAGCAAACGCATTAAATAAAGTTTGGGCGACAGACGCCAATGACGCATCGGAATGCAGCAAAAGAAATAGGACACTGGCAAGACCAAGGGAAACCGCAATGGGCACACCAATTAACATGAAGCCTATGACCATAATAAACAGCAATAAAATGTCCATGGCTTAGCTCTCCTTGCTTTCAGATTTCAATGCTTCTAAATCTTCTTCCGCTTCATGGCTGGAAATAAGACGATCTATTTTTCCTGTCGCGATTTGCCACGCGCTTTGAGCAAAGCGAAAGGTCAGTAACGCCATACCAATTGGAAGTGCAGCGTAAGGGATAAAGCGTGGCATTTTTTCGTAGCGCTCGCCTTCATTCATCCAGTCGGATAGGAATTGCAGAATTTCCGGCATAGGAATGTCGTCGGTCTCGTACCATGCGCGCTCAGTCACAAACGGATACCAATAATTCCAAGAACCAATAAACAACAAAATGGAGAAGAGAAGGCACAGCGCAACGGCGACTAGTGCGTACATCTTTCTCCCACTTTCTGGTGCTAGATTAATAATGACATCTACGCCAATGTGAAAATGTTTTTTCACGCCATAAGAAGCGCCGACAAGTACCATCCAGGCAAAGAGAAAAACGGTCAGCTCCAATGCCCATAGGATGTTGTCGTTAAACACATAACGAAATACCACATTGGCAAAGGTAAGTAGGGTCATACTTCCAAGAAACAACGCAATCAGTGTTTCTTCGATTTGATCCGTTACCTTACCGACTCGAGTAAATAAGGACTGTTCCATACAGATACTCCGCTGTATTTGGAAAAAGTAAGGGAAATAGGCATGACAGAAATTGCCATGCCTAGGGTCTGTTTTTATTATTTATTTGAAGCTAAAGCGGCTTCGATCAAATCTGAACCGATGTCTTTTTCGAACTTCTTCCAAACAGGTTGAAGGGCTGTTACCCACTCTTGGCGTTGCTCCGGAGTCAAGGTTCTCACCACGCCACCCGCTGCTATGATGTTTTGCTTGTTGATTTCGTTTACTTCACTGGAAGCGGAATTACGTGCAGCCGTCACATCAATAAGAATCGCGTTAAACTCTTCACGAACATCCTTCGGCAGTTCCTTCCACCATGTATTCGATGTCACCACTAGGTAGTCCAAAATGCCATGATTGGTTTCGGTGATGCCATCTTGTACTTCGAAAAATTTCTTGCCGTAAATGTTCGACCACGTGTTTTCCTGTCCATCGATAACTTTCGTTTGAAGGCCACCGTACACTTCTTTGAACGACATTTTTTGTGGGTTTGCCCCTAATTGTTCAAACTGTGCGACCAATACATCCGATGCTTGAACACGGAATTTTAGCCCCTCGGCATCGGTAGGAGACATCAGAGGCTTACTTGCAGACATTTGCTTCATTCCGTTGTGCCAGAACGACAACCCTTTCAAACCACGACGTTTCATCGCATTTTTTAGCTTGTCACCCGCTTCTGAATTTTGGAAACGATCGACGGCGTCCACGTCTTCAAACAGAAATGGCAAATCGAAAATACGGTATTTCTTAGTGAATTTTTCAAACTTCGATAGCGATGGCGCTGCTAATTGCACGTCACCATTGAGTAACGCTTCAAGGACTTTGTTGTCATCGTAAAGCGTTGAGTTAGGGAAAACCTGCATACAGGCTTTGCCGTTCATCTCTTCGTTCACACGCTTCTCAAGCAAAGATGCTGCAATGCCTTTGGGGTGTTTATCGGTATTCGTCACGTGGCTGAATTTAATAACAATCTCGCCAGGGTCACAGTTAGCAGCCGCTTGGAAACTGGTAAGCGCCAAGATAGAGGCAGAAAGTAGGGTAAGAGGCTTTAACATTTTTATTCTCCTTGTTTAACACTTAGTCGTCATCACTGAAGACCATGTACTCGACTAAGAGCAAAACTCAGACCAACTTGATACATTTTATTAACAACCCTTTAACCACAAAGGTTGTGTGTGAACTGCCTCTAAGAGCACCTGAAAAATCGAAATCTGTTTAGGCGGAAATCCACCCATTGAAAAGAAGCAGATGGGTGGAAAGTGAAACATTGGTGCACTCCTTAACGTTTTGTTCCACGACTCTCATTTTGATGCGGAACCAGATTCATATAATGATGCAACTGTTGTTGTGTTTATAAACAATGAATATCTAAATGATCATTCAGATAACAACAACAGGAGAAACGTCATGAGTGTTTTAAGTAAGCCTTCCGTCTATTTTCCCGAATACGTGGTGACTCAAGACGAAATTATTGAATGCCTTCGCACGCTGCACAGCGACCAACCTCACGCAGAAAAAGCGTTTGATATGGTCAGAAATTCAAGTATTGATAAACGCCACCTTATTGTCCCGCTCGAGAAAGTCGTCTCGCTGGAAGATTTTGATGAACGAAGCGCAATTTACGATGAACAGGCTCGATTCATGTCTGAACAAGCCGCCCTTCAAGCAATTAAGAATGCGGATCTTCGGATCAAAGATATCACCATGGTCATTGTGACCTCATGCACTGGTTTTATGATGCCTTCGCTCACAGCTCATTTAATCAATGCACTTAACCTCAACAATTCAACCATTCAGTTGCCAATGGCTCAAATGGGATGCGTAGCGGGTGCTGCTGCAGTGAATCGAGCATTTGACCACTGCCAACAATTACCAAACAACAACGCCCTGATTGTGACACTAGAAACGTCATCGCTGTGCTTTGATAAATACGCGAACCGTATTCAAGACTTTGTGACCAATTCACTGTTTGGCGATGCATGTGCAGCGGTAGTCATGCGTGGAGACGATCAAACCAGCGGAATGAAACTCACACACTCTGCCAGCCACTTCCTACAACAAAGTGAAGCGTTTATTCGCTACGACATGACGCCGAGAGGTTTTAAATTCTCATTAGATAAAGAAGTGATGTATTCGATTGAACGCGTTGCTCCTGTCATCGATGATTTTGTTCAGTCTCGTCAGGATAAGCGATCTAAAGATCTGGATTTCTACCTCTTCCATACCGGAGGTCGGAGAATTCAAGATGAAGTAGAGCGCACATTGGAACTAACACCGGACGCTCTAGACCATTCTAGAGCATGCTTGCGTGAAACTGGCAATACCTCAAGCGCTGCCGTTATCGATGTACTCAGAAGAAGTTTTGAACATCGAAAAGCAGGAGAACATGGCGTCATGGCAGCATTTGGACCCGGCTTCACCACTGAAATGGCATTGGGTACTTGGCAGTAAAAGCAAAACGGGCGTCTGAATTCAAGTTCAGACACCCGTAGTTGGTATTTATATAATTAACTTATGTGTTCAGGTCTAGTCCAACTCGAGCTTTATCACTTTAAAGTCTATGGTTTGTCCCAGAAAAATTCTCGAATCTTTCCATCCGCATCCGTCAAGATGTAAAAATAGTTACCTAAAACTAATTCTGAAAAATACTGCCTAAAATCCTGTTCCTTTGCTGCCTCTGAATAGTACATGGCATAGAATCTCTGTCCATCTTCTATATCCGCATTCTCAACTGGCGTAATTTGTATATCTAGGTTTTCCTGCAAAAGCGCGGCTTGATTGAGGTACCCACTATTGTTAACGGTGATTTCTTTCCACAACTCTAAATGTCTAGCCATACTGACTACTCTAGCTTTTTCGGTAGAAATTTGTTTTGACAACTGATCAATATAAGACAGAGACCAAAACAGATAGGCAAAGAACAAGGTGACCAACAGAGACAATAATCTACGCTTTACCAATTTTTTCTCACATTAATTTTAATTCTTGATGATGAAGACCTTTGATAGAAGGTTTAATTCTTTTAAATTTTGGAGGAAGCTCTTTGGTTTCAGACAAACATTCATCCATGCATTGCTTTATTGTTTCAACATAAGTAGAGCTCGCATATTTCGGGTTCCATTTACGGTTTTTATTAGAACCGACTGCACCTTCATTATCCCATATAATACGTGCTAATTTGTCTGTTGTTGGTTCGCAGCTACGTAACGCATCTAAACGATTTACTTCTCCGATACCAATGTAAAAGCCGATAAGGTTAGATACAAGATCCTCCTGACTGAACCCACTATCTGTTATAAAGCTAAACATAGATTGAAAGCTCTCGAAACCATAAGATACTTCCATAAAAATTGATCATGCAACTTTTTTCTTTTGATCCAGCGTTAGCCCATGTTTAACAATATACCGTTTCTCAACACCTGGCTTTCCAACATACCCCGCGTGATCTTGTCTATATCTCACTAAAAAACCAGTTTTTCCATCACTAAACTTCAAATATGGATCGTCTATACACTTCTGCAATAAACCCGAATTTTCAACGATTTTCCCGACGATATTTTTGCCAAAGTTAGTGTTATCACAACTATTTCTACGGAGTGCTTCACCTTCACTTTTGATCTGAGTCCACAAATTTTCAGCTCATATTTCAATTCTAGAGTTTGAAGGGTTTAAGTGCCCAAGATCAATCCATCCGCATTTACACGAATATATTAGCCCATAATCTTTAAACAAGTTTTTAGTCTTTGTACCATCTAGAATGTGTCTCTTTTTACTCATCTCCAACCCCTACAAATGCGGCTTCAACTTCAACGCCGATACCTGTTAACTGCTCAATAATTAAAGAAATTCTGCCACCATAGTAATCTTTAGCACATTTGGAACTTATGTTCTTTTCTATGTCTTCACACTGATAGCTGTTTTGGATCAGTTGGTTTTTAAAGGATTGGAGAGAAATGTTTAGTCCGTACCTAGCTGTTACAATTGTTGGTTTGAGACCATCCGATGCATAAAAGCTAAATGTTATGGAACCTTCTTCTGTGTGGAATTCATAACCCTTAATTTTCTCGTCAACTTTGAACTTATATGCAAACGTATTAGATTTAAAATCTCCTGGCTCCCATTCATAGAAAGAAAAAAAAGCGAATATGGTGCTTATAGTTAGAAAAATTAATGGAAGTACATATCGGATCATTGCTTCAGCTTACGTTATCTTTGATAAGTGTGCATATTCATACATATTAAGATTATTGCAACCGTCAGATACGTGATTTCCATCGAGAAATAAAAAAGCGCCCACTACGGGGCGCAAAAACGACAAAAGGTCCCTCGACCTTTTGGTTGTCACAGACAAAATGAAGCCTAAACGCTAAGGCTTCAAACCCTTGTAAGGTAGGACTTGTACCTATTGTTCGATACGAATCTCCGTTTTCGCATCAAAGAACACGGCTTTAGAAAGATCAAAGTATAAGTTGGTTACCTCCCCAACGCTTACATCAAGCTCGGGAGATAATCGGCAAGCCACTTCTTGGTTGTTCACTTTTACCATGGCTATCGTGTCTGGACCCGTTGGCTCAAGTACTTCTATTTTTAGAGGCAATTCGCTAGCGACGCTTCCTAGCTCAACCTGTTCAGTGATATTTTCTGGTCGCAAGCCAATCACGACTTCTTGCCCATCACGAGTTCGTAGCGATTCCGGTAAGCGAATATCATGAATCTTGTCTTCACCATCCGTGACTTTTAGCACTGGGTGATCAACTTCATTCAAATCCACCTTACCGCGGATGAAGTTCATCGAAGGCGACCCCATGAAACCTGCGACAAACATATTGTTGGGTTTGTTGTAGATCTCTTTGGGTGTGCCTAGCTGCTGGAGCTCTCCATCCTTCATGACGGCGATTCTATCCGCCAATGTCATGGCTTCAATCTGATCGTGGGTTACATACACAATGGTGGTGTTTAGTTGCTGATGTAGGCGCTTAATTTGAGTACGCATTTCGACGCGCAACTTCGCATCTAGGTTCGACAACGGCTCATCAAACAAATACAGCTTAGGCTTGCGGGCCAAGGCGCGTCCCATGGCAACACGCTGGCGCTGGCCACCGGACAACTGCGAAGGTTTACGATCAAGCAGGTGATCAATTTGCAGCATTTCGGCAACTCGATTTACCTCAGCTTCGATTTCGTCCGTTGGCATTTTGCGGATTTTTAATCCAAAAGCGATATTCCCTCTCACCGTCATATTTGGGTATAACGCATAAGATTGAAACACCATCGCGATATCACGATCTTTCGGTTCTACTTGCGCCACATCCGTACCATCGATAACAATTTCACCGGAGGTTATGTCTTCAAGCCCAGCGATGGTATTCATTAGAGTGGATTTACCACAACCAGAAGGACCGACTAAAATCAGAAACTCGCCAGAGTCGATACTGATGTTTATGCCTTTTAGTGTTTCTTGCTCCGCATTGCGATAGGTCTTGCGGATCTTGTTGAGTTGTAATGTTGCCATGAGTTTATCCTTTTACTGATCCGGCGGTGAGACCACGTACGAAGTATTTACCTGCCAATACATACACAATCAGTGTCGGCAGCGCGGCGATAATGGCGGCGGCCATATCTACGTTGTATTCTTTCACCCCAGTACTGGTGTTCACCAAGTTGTTTAGGGCAACGGTAATGGGCTGAGTATCCGAACCGGAGTAAACAACGCCAAATAAGAAATCATTCCAAATTGCAGTGAACTGCCAGATCACGGTCACCATGATGATGGGGAGCGATAAAGGCAGAAGAATTTTGAAGAAGATGGTGAAGAAACCTGCGCCATCAAGCTTTGCTGCTTTAACCAATTCATCCGGTACACCGATATAAAAGTTTCGGAAGAATAGAGTGGTGAACGCTAAACCATAGATAACGTGAACGATCACGAGACCCGTCGTTGTATTGGCGAGCCCGAGCTTGCCTAATGTTGCTGCCATAGGAAGTAAGATGACCTGAAACGGAATAAAACACCCAAATAGCATTAAGCTGAAAAATAGGTTTGAGCCTCTGAATTTCCACTTACTTACTACATACCCATTAAAGGCACCGAGAAGCGTAGAAATAGCAACCGCTGGAATCACCATTTGGAATGAGTTCCAAAAGTATCCTTTTACTCCCTCACACGACACACCTGTACAGGCTGATGACCAAGCTTTACCCCACGCATCAAACACCCACTCTTGTGGCAAAGACATCAGGTTACCTGCTTTGATATCTGGCAGGGTTTTGAACGAGGTGATCACCATGACAAACAGTGGCATGAGGTACACCAAGCAGAAAAACAGCAAAGCAGCGTATAAAAATGCTCGGCTTAAGTTGAATGGCTTACTCATGACTTTTTCTCCCTTAACTCAGAGTAAAGATAAGGCACTAGAATGGCCAAGATACCCGCTAGCATCATCATTGCACTGGCAGCACCCAAGCCGATTTGACCACGGGTAAATGAATGCGCATACATAAACAGTGCTGGTAAATCAGATGAGTAACCCGGTCCGCCCGCAGTTAATGCAGTGACCAAATCGAAACTCTTGATCGCGATGTGGGATGTAATGATTACGGCGCTGAAAAACACAGGTCTCAAGCATGGCAAAATGATCTTTAAGTAGATGCTTGGTAAGCTCGCGCCATCGATTTGCGCCGCTTTGATGATCGATGAATCAATACCACGAAGGCCAGCTAAGAACATCGCCATAACAAAACCAGACGATTGCCATACGGCAGCAATCACCAAGGTATAAATAGACATTTCGGAATTGACTAACCAATTGAATTCAAAATCGGTGAAGCCCCAATCTCGCACCATCTTTTCGATGCCTAATCCTGGGTTTAAAATCCATTTCCATGCGGTACCCGTAACAATGAACGACAACGCCATCGGGTAAAGATAAATAGTACGTATCGCACCTTCTTGACGGATGTTTTGGTCAAGCAAAATAGCCAGCCCTACACCCAAGACAATGGCGATAAACATAAAGAGCAAACCAAAGATACCTAGGTTAGTGATCGAGGTAACCCAACGGTCGTTCTCCATTAATTTTTCATATTGAGCAAAACCAGCAAAGTTGAAACTAGGCAAAAAGCGGGAATTGGTTAGAGATAAGGCTGCAGTCCAAAAAATGTAGCCGTATATGCACACCACAGTGACGAGCATAGTCGGAGCCAGAACAATTTTTGGCAGCCAGTTTTGTAATTTATCGGCAAAGCTGCGCTTAGGCGCCGATTTCGTTTTAGGCACTGTCAAAACATGCTCCATAACTTATCCTTGTTAGAGGGCCCCTCAGAACCGCCGCAAGCGGCGGTACATGAGGAAAGTGCGGACTCATCTTGAGCACGACTCTCAGGGGGTGTTCTTTTCGGGGAGAACCCGATGTCAAAACCAGTAGATATCTCGAAGATGTGGGTCGAAAAACTACTGATTTTGAACCGTTCTTAGATGGCTGCTTTTACGGCTTTTGCCAACTTCTTAACTGCTTCATCCGCTTTTGCTGATGGGTCGTTAAAGAAGTTAGTGACTACGTCGTAGATGGCACCTTGAACGTAACTGGTTGTAGACAAACCATGCGCCATACTTGGTACTAAATCGCCGCTGTCTGCACTGGTCTTAAATGTTGCCATTGAATCCAGAGCACAGGAGTCGAATTTGGTCATGTCCATATCCAAACGAACAGGGATTGAGCCTTTATTGAGGTTAAATACTTCTTGGAAGTCTTTAGTAAGAATGGTTTTCGCCAGTGCTTTTTGCGCTTTTTCATTGTCTGCATTTTTCAGCTTAAAGAAGGCAAAACTGTCGATATTGAACGTAAACTGACCATCTGTACCCGGTGCTGGCGCACAAATGTAATCTTTACCCGGCATTTTACCTGCCGCAGCAAACTCACCTTTTGCCCAGTCACCCATGATTTGCATAGCCGCGTCACCATTAATGACCATTGATGTCGCTACGTTCCAATCTCGGCCTGGGGAGTTGCTGTCGATGTAATCACGAATCTTGTGGAACTTCTCGAACACCTCAACCATTTTTGAACCTTGCAGCACATCCATGTCTAGATCGACAAACGCTTTGTTGTAGTCAGCGCTGCCAAGCACATCAAGGGCTACGGCTTCAAATACTGTCGCGTCTTGCCAAGGTTGACCACCGTGAGCAAGTGGAATGTAGCCCGCTGCTTTGATTTTTTCTGCGGAGGCAAAAAACTCATCCAAGGTTTTAGGAACAGAAACACCTGCCGCTTTTAATACTTCTGGGTTTGCCCACAACCAGTTTACTCGGTGAACGTTAACAGGGACGGCAACAAAACGACCTTCATGCTTCATGACTTTTGTTACAACTTCTGGAAGATTACTTTCCCATTTTTCCGCTTTTGCCACATCATCTAAGCTGGTTAGAAACCCAAGGTTACCCCACTCTTGAATGTCGTGTCCTTTAATTTGAGCGGCTGAAGGAGGATTACCTGATACCGCACGAGTCTTTAAGACTGTCATGGCACTTTCACCGCCGCCACCAGCAACAGCAAAGTCTTTCCAAGAGTGACCTTGCTCCTCGACCTTACTTTTCAGTACAGCAGCGGATTTTGCTTCACCGCCAGAGGTCCACCAATGAAGCACTTCTACTTCGCCAGCTTGTGCGTAAGATGCCGCAGCTAGCAATGATAGGGTAATCAGAGTTTTATTCATTTTCATTGTTATCGTCCATGTTATTTTGGCTTTGCAGCCTTGGATTAAGCAAAAACGGGGAAAAGGATACTACCGAGCATTTCCTCATTTGCCCTAAGTCTAAACATGGAAAAAACAGAAGATTGAAACAAAGGGTAAGCCCAATGTAACGAAGATGTTACATTAGAGCTCAGGGTCATGTGGGATAAGGACTTTTGCCTCCAGACCGCCTTTGAGAGAATTGTAAATAATGAGATCTCCACCATGTGCATGGAGGATATTTCGGCTAATCCCGAGCCCTAGACCGTGTCCATCTTTGTCATTAGCAAGGCGATAATATGGCTCAAATACCATATCCAGCTTGCTTTCAGGAATACCTTGCCCTTCATCTAGAATGATGAGTTCTAGGCGATCCTCGTGGTCATAGACATAGACATGTACGCGATGCCCATATTTGACCCCATTATCGATGAGATTGGTGAGCACCCGTTTCATGGCAAGTGGTTTACCCCAAATGGGCAGAATAGGCGTGTCTGGTAAGAAAACTTTGGTGCTTTTCTGATTATGACTTTCTGCAATCGATGCCAACATATCCGCTAGGTTCACTTGAGCATTATTCTCATGCAGATCGGTCTCTCGTACACACTGGAGCGCTCCCTTCACCATCATCTCCAGTTCATCAAGATCACGGTTAAACTTAAACCGCTTTTGATCGTTTTCCAGTAGCTCGGCACGGATTCTTAGGCGTGTGATGGGGGTTTTTAAATCATGTGAAATGGCGGAAAACAAATGCTCTCTGTCGGTGATATAACGGTTTATCCTAGATTGCATGCGATTAAATGCTCGGGTTGCCGTTACCAATTCACTCGCGCCCTCTTCCACCAGCGGAGACTGTTCCACGTCGATACTCATGTCGTTCGCTGCTTTTGCCAGCCTTTTCAACGGGCGAACCTGACGACGAACCAGTAGATAGGTAAGCAGTAATAGCAGTGTGGTTGAGAAAACCAGAAACAGCACCTGATCGCTGCCAATAATCGTGTCATCCAAGCTGATGTATGGGGCGGGAAGCAGTGCGGCGATGTAAAGCCACTGATTGGTATCCAGCTCTATTTGCACCACCAAAATAGGCGGATTGAGCGGCTCTAGCGTTAAGGTGTGGTGTGCCCAAGATCGAGGTAAATCGCTAAGGCGAATGTCATTTTTCAAAATTCGCAACGTATCTGGGCGTGAAAACTCCACATTAATTTGATGTACTTTTCGAAGCTTGTTATCAAGCACTTGTTCAACGGCATCAACTGAAATACGTTTTAAGCGAGATTCTGCCACCGGATCAATAGACAACTGTTCTTCATTAAACGAAACGAAAAATCGAGTCCCTCCCATATTCCGAATCTGATCTAAAACGATATGGCGGTACTCTCTGGGAAGGGATTGAAAAAACGTGACCGTTGAAGCAAACATATTCGCCATACTTTCCGATGCCGAACGTATACCTTCATATTCACGTTGCTTAGATTGCGAATACCAAATAGAAGTTGCAATCCCTTGGGCAACCACAACCGCCAACAGTGTTAACAGCAAAGTTCGAGCAACGAGAGAGTTCGGCCATTTCAGCTTCATAAAACGTGATTCCTGTTTTTATCGGTCACCGCGTTTTTGTTTATAACAGCATTAGCATCTAACACAGCTATCGCTCGTAAGTAACAGGAGCAGTAAACATATAGCCATTTCCACGTATAGTTTTGATGTATTTACTCCCTTTATCACCAAGTCGTTGGCGCAATCGGCTTAACTGCACATCAATACCACGTTCCATGGGCAGTGCTTCCCTACCCCGTGTCGCAATAGAAATGGTATCGCGATCCAAAATTTCATTGGGGTGAGACAAAAACAGCATCAACAAAGCAAAATCACTGCCCGAGAATTCGATTGTCTCATTGGTATCCGAATGAGTCGCACGATGAGAGAGTGTGTCTAACCGCCAATCACCAAACACGATATTTCGAGATAATGAAGGTAATGCGCTGGCCTCATCTTCTTGAACATGCATTCGCCTTAACAAGGCTTTGATTCTCGCCATTAATTGACGTGGGCTGAACGGCTTCGCTATGTAGTCGTCTGCGCCAATTTCCAAACCAATGATCTGATCCGTTTCGTCAGACACCGCGGTCAACATGATAATAGGCACATTGGATTGCTTTCGAACCTTCTGACAAAGAGTAAATCCATCGTCACCGGGGAGCATTACGTCCAATAAGATTAAATCCGGATACCCTTGCTGCTGTAAAAATTCAGCTAAGGCTACTCCATCTTCTACACTTGATACCTGAAACCCAGCCTTAGACAAATACTCTTCCAGTAATTCCCGGATTTCACTGTCGTCATCCACAACCAGAATATGAGTTTTTGTCTGCATATCTTTTGCCTTTTACACATTAGTGCCTTACTAAGAGAGAAAGTAATGTATACCCAAGTGGTCTCAAGATCTTTGGATATAATCCAACACTTTCAAAGATAAAATGATTTTAGCTTGGATAAATTAAGCTTTGGTATTTTTATCAACAAAGTTTGAGCTCGTTATCAGCCTATATAAACTTAATATGAACTCGTACGCTCAAAGAAATTGAAAAGAAGGAAGACACTAAGTGAATAGAATTCAAGCATCTAGCTTCAATTTCTTATTTAGCAGCCATACCAAACATTCTACTAGTTCATTCAAAATATCCAAATCAGCCATTTATTCTAGGGCTCAGAATACAACCACATTGTATGATTTATGGCTTTTATTTAATAATATTCCTCTGTTGATTAGATTTTAATCATGCTATACAGGCTGTTAAAATTACAAATATTTCAAGCAAACGTAGAAATTTATAATTCAAAATTTCGATAGAATATTTGTATGACACAGATCTCATTTATATGGCTAAGGTTTAATAGATTATGCGATAAAGTGCTCAGTATATTGAGGTCTTTATAAATTATTTGTTAGAATCTGAACGTATTCGCGTTTCGGCGTGTCACAGCCCGCAAGCTAAGATCATCAATCAATGGTGGCTGGTTTAAGTCGGTATTACACGAATTGGTTAATTTCAGGAAAGTCAATCTGTTGAATAATATGCTGAAAAGATTAAACCAAGTAGCGCGTTGGATATCTGGCGAAAGTGAAGATGTGTTCAATCGAGTTCACCACGTATTTCTTTTACTAACATCAATATTTTTAGTCATTGTTGGTGTATTTAATACTGTTGCCAACATCACGCCCATTCATTTTTCATTCATCCTTTACTTTGCTGCTGGATTAATGGGAATCATGTGGTATTACTCTCGATTCAAAAATCATTATCGAGTCGTAGCAATTTTATTTGCCGCCTGCTTAATGGTTTTTATCATACCAATAACTTGGTTTTCTAACTCAGGTTCATATGGTCCTACCGCGTTATATTGTTTAGTCACAGCGTTATATACCCAGAGTGTGTTGCGTGAGATGTCTTTATTGCGGTGGCCGTTCATTATGTTTGCGGTGTGCCTCCCTTCAATATTGTTCAGTATCGAAACGTATTTTCCTGATTTGGTTATCCACTATACCTCTGATCATGCTCGTTTTCTTGACCAGCAATTCTCCTACTTTGCGGTTATGATTTTGCTGATGGTAATGATGTCGGGTCATGTATACCGTTACCGTATGGAAGCAATGCGTGCCCATAGCTACGCAGAGAAATTGAGACACTTAGCCGAGCGTGACAGCCTAACAAACCTCTTTAACCACCGAGTGATTTTAGAAAAATCGAGACAAGTGAATGAGGTCTCCGAACACGCGAGCTTAGTCTTATGCGATGTCGATCATTTCAAAAAGCTGAATGACTCATACGGTCACCTTATGGGAGATGCCGTCCTTTCCGAATTAGCGAGAACGCTTGAAGCCGATTTTTTACCTAAAGGCGCATGTGTTGGGCGCTATGGTGGCGAGGAGTTTTTGATCGTTCTTCCCGTGGCTTTGGACGATGCTAAAATCATTGCTGAAAAAATCCGTATGGCGGTTCTTTACAGCAGTAGCCAGTCTTTAGAAATTACAATCAGCCTTGGTGTCTCTCAATTCCAGCGAGAAGACACGGTAGCAGACACACTGAAACGAGCAGACGAAGCCTTATATCGCGCAAAACTATTAGGACGAAACCAAGTGGTTACCGCACCTATAGATAACGGTAAAAACGCCACCGCTTCATCATCAGAAATCGCCAAATAGTGTCAATAGTCTCGTAGGTTCATTCTTAATCTCTTGCTTACTGCATCTCGTTTCGAGCTAAAAAACAAATTCCCTCTAGATCTTTCTAATAATCAACATTCTTGAACTACACTTATTTCAATTGTGTTGGGTAGAGGGAAATTATATGAAAACCAGAGCAATTATGGCTTACGTTTTCGGCGCCATATCGGTCATATCTGTGGTCACTTTTTTATTAGGGTTTAATATTCTAAGCTCTGCAGGAAAGCTAAAACAGACATCCGAGACGAGGTATGCTTCTTATCAGGTTGCTGACGAGCTCAGACAAAGTTCGGATGATCTAACAAGGCTTGCTCGAACTTATGCACTAACAGCAAATGCCGACTATGAAAGCATGTACATGGACATACTCGCTATTCGTAATGGCGAAAAACCTCTTCCTGAGAAATACCACCAGATATATTGGGATTTGGTCATCAATTATGGTGAAAAGCCCAAGCCAGATGGTATTACCGTATCTATCCAACAGCGAATGAAAGATCTTGGATTCTCCGACAAAGAATTCTCGCTGTTAAAAGAAGCGCAAAGCAATTCCGATGCCTTAGTGAATTTGGAAGTAAAAGCAATGAACGCGGTTAAGGGTATCTTCCTTGATCCAAATTCAGGTCAGTACACGGTCAAAGGCGACCCCGACACATCAATGGCGGCAGAGTTGCTTCACAGTAAGACATACCATGTAGAAAAAGCGAAAATCATGAAGCCCATCGATGGTTTCTTCTCTGAATTAGAAGCTCGAACATTTGGATATCTACAAAACGACTTTGGTTCACTTCAGGGCACAGTTACCATTACGCTTGCTTTAATGGCTGCGATGCTCGTGGTATCCATAATTGGTTTCATAATGGTCAATCGTGTTGTGACTAAACCGGTTACAGCATTAAGTGAACAACTCAAGTCCATTGAGTCTAGTGGTAACTTAAGCCATAGAATTAAAAATGTGGGAACGGGTGAAATCGGTGAAATTGCGAAGCAGATTAACAGCATGCTGGAGTCTTTGCATAAAACTAAGGAAACCTCTTCGCGTATTTCTTCACATGTGCAAGATCTCGCATCTGAAACGCATGGAGTGGTGTCTGAAAGCCGTATGAACTCCGACACTCTGACTCAAGAAACAAACTCTGTATTGGTTGCGGTCGAAGAAATGGCAACGGCGCTAACGCGTGTCACTGACGTAACGGTTACGGCGGAAAATGAAGCGTCTCAAAACGATAAAAACGTCAGCGAAGGACAGTCGTCGATGCAGCTCGCGGTGGACTCAATGACGACATTGCAAAGTGAATTTGGTCATACTCAGCAAGCAATGGAAGGGTTGATTTCAGAAAGTGCTCAAGTCTCTGGTGTGCTCGACGTTATCAAATCTATTGCCGAACAAACCAATTTATTGGCACTCAATGCCGCGATTGAAGCTGCACGTGCGGGTGAACAAGGCCGAGGGTTTGCGGTAGTAGCAGACGAAGTTCGCTCGTTAGCACAAAGAACTCAAGACTCAACAAATGAAATTGAAGAGATCATTGCGAGCCTTCAAGAGAAAACAAACTCGATGGGTGGCACCATTAACCAAGCTGCTAATTTGATGGGTACAGCTCACGAAAGTATTGATAGAATTGGTGAAGTCTTCGTGAAAATTAAAGATACAACAGGAACTATTTTCAGTTTGAACTCAGAGATCGCGCAATCGACAGATGAGCAGTCAAAAGTGTCGAACATGATAAATGAAAGCCTGACCCAAATTAGCGACCTAACAAATAAGGTGGCGCATTCCATTGAGCAAGTTGAGCATTCGGCTTCTAATCTCGATCAGCGCGCAAAAGAACTGGCAAATATTTAAGTACAGCATTATCAATATTTGTATCAAAAGGGTGCCTTTTTTGAAGGCATCTTTTTTTTGTCACGTAAAGGTCACACTTCAATCAATTACTTCGTTGTTTTCCTTTAAAAAAAGCTCAACTCTTTCTACGTTAAGTAGATAATTTCACTTCTGTTGCATACTCATGATCATAAAAGTGCTCTCGAATTCAATTAAAGGTCAGATCGCATTCTCAATTGTGACCATTTTTGCCTTGTTTCTAGTATGGGTATTTGCCAATGGATACTTCAATACGCAGCAAGACATCTTGGGCACAATCCGCCACGACATTACCAAAGCACATACTTCATTACTTCAACTGCGCCGCCATGAGAAAGATTTTCTCGCAAGGAAATCTGAACAATACACCGAGCGGTTTGAATCCGAGATCGCAGAATTATCTCAAGCGCTCAATGAAATTTATCTCTTAAGCGCCGAAGTCGATATTAATGTTCGAGATGATCTTAAAAGAACGCTTACTTCTGTAGGGCAATATAAAGACGGGTTCAACTCGCTTTCTGTTACATATATGCATATCTACAAGCCGACCTCTGGGTTGGTCGATAGGTTACTGCTCAATCTTGCGCAACTCAGATTAGAACTGGGCAAATCACCTCAAAACGTAAAACAACTTATTGCCGAAACGGAACACCTTGTACTTGAAATGGGTGCTAACCAAACCTTCCTATTGCAAGTCGAAAACAAACTCCTGAAAAGCCTCTATAAAAAGGATGTTTCAGAAAAGAAATCCATTATCAATAGCTTAATGGCGCTAAAGAATGACTTATCACCCAATGAGCAAAACACCTATTCAATCACGTTGCTTGAACAGATATCCGAGCAAATTCATGACTTACTATTCAGCCTTCGTGTGTTAGGGCTAGACGAAACACTGGGTCAACATGGCGAGCTTCGTAAAAACGCGCATTCTATAGAAGCCAACTTTTTTGAATTAAGCGAGCATGTAGATGCTGCCATCAATGCTTCAGAGGCAACTATAGCAACTTATCGTTTCTTCTTATTCGTGACTATGCTGGTCGTCTCCGTCATTTCGCTACTGATACTGATATTTAACGCTTCAAAGATCGAGAATATGCTCAAATATTCGGTAAAAGAGGCGAAAAAAGCCAACCGAGCTAAGAGTTCGTTTTTAGCGAATATGTCTCACGAAATTCGAACCCCATTGAATGGCATCATCGGTATGGCTGAGATCCTAAAAGGCACAAGCCTTTCCGCCATTCAAAAAGATTATCTAAAAACCATAGATTCTTCTTCACAGACTCTGCTCATGCTCATTAATGACGTGCTGGATCTCTCTAAAATTGAATCTGGAAAGCTTCAAATTTCACCACACACGTCGAATGTAAGAGAAGTCATTTACGATACCGCAGCTCTCATTGCCCCTAAATCACATCAGTCGGGTATTCAATTGAACGTCGACGTTTCGACATCCATTCCTGAGCACGTAAAGTTAGACGAACACAAGCTTCGTCAGGTAATGATGAATCTCGCTTCAAACGCGATAAAATTCACCAAGCAAGGCTCTGTTTCTCTCATCTTGTCTAGTCGCGCAATGGATTCTGGAAACATCACTTTACTGTTCCAAGTGATAGATACTGGTATAGGTATTGATGTTTCCCAGCAAAAAAAAATCTTTCAGGCTTTCGAACAAGAAAATTCAGACACCTCGAAAGAGTTTGGAGGAACGGGCCTTGGCTTAGCCATCAGTGACAAGATTGTCGAACTGATGGGCGGCAAACTGACACTCGTTTCCGAAAAAGGAAATGGCAGTGAGTTTAAATTTGAAATCACCTGCCCTATCGAGTCGGGACATCAAGTGCCAATTAATAACCTACCTGCTGTCTATCTCGTTAATATTGAAGAAGGCGCGGCTATTTGTGATGAACTGAAACATTTTGGTGTTTCATATTCGACGTACGATATGGACAATAGCGAACCAGATATACCCGAAAATAGTGTTGTACTCTGTCATCAGGCAGAAGAAGAACCTACGCATGTTTTGCTGTCGCAAATTCGTTTAACGCATCCAGAATTACCCGTTGTATTAGTCCGAAATAACCACCAAAAACATTATAATTTTGAGCATTTAGTTGATGGCTATTTAACAGATCCATTATTCGGCCTACGCCTTCTTACTGTGTTGAAAGAGAGTGTGAGCCAGCATACTCCCGATGCGGCTTCTGCCTATGATTTTTCAATGGAAACCAATACCAATGTTTCGCCTGAAATACTATTGGTTGAAGATAATGCAGTAAACCAAAAAGTTGCTCAGATCAATTTGGAGAGAATGGGATTAAGAGTTTTTATAGCAAACAACGGGCAAGAAGCCGTCGATGCCTACCAAGCCAACCCAAGCCAGTTTGCAACGGTTTTGATGGACTGCATGATGCCAGTAAAGGATGGGTTTGATGCAACAAAAGAAATTCGTATGCACGAAAGAAAAAATAGTTTAAACCCAATCCCCATCATTGCGTTAACAGCAAGCGTGTTAGAAGACGATATTCAAAAGTGCTTTGATGTTGGTATGGATGATTACTTACCCAAGCCATTCACCAAAGCTGTTTTCGTCGCTAAGATGGAAAAATACGTCGAAGGCGTGAAAGAGAGTGTTACTGACTAGGCGGTTTCGCTTTCACTGTGATTCAATCGCAGAGATTTGTGTAGAATTCAAACAACAATTAAGAAGTAAGTGTTTTCAGTGATGACGGCACTATGATCTTATGCGCTGGTGTAACAAACAGCATGTACACACGACCAAGATTGTTGTGAACGTGGACAACCGTCGTCGCGTGGACTTGGATTTTATCTCCCAGCTTTTCCAGATAGAAAGAGACTTTTACGTTAAGGTGTTTGTCCTCGTCTTCTAGAATCACTTCTTGCTGGTTCACAGAGTGCAATGTGAAGATACCCACTCGATCACCCACACAATAGTCAGCCGCCTTTTTATCACTTTGGAGATCTCGCATCTTCCCCAAGTTTTTTAACCCGAAGACACCCACAATTCGATTTCGCAGATCCATAAGCGCATTCACCCACTGAGGGGATTTACTCATCAACTCTATATACACGTCCATCGCAGATTGGTTGTGATTTTGAATGTATGTTGTAAACGTATCGTGGAAATAAGCGCCAGATATAAACTGGTGGATTTGAGCATTTGATTGAAATGTCATGAACTCTTCCCTAATTCAACAAAATTAAGCAAAGAGTAACATTTAGGGTATTAACGGAGCGTAGCTAAAGTTACCTATCGTGTACTGACAATTTTCATAGGCAGCATATAAAACGATAAAACCCCTGACAGCTTACGCTATCAGGGGTTTTGAATAATGGCACGCCCTGAAGGATTCGAACCTTCGACCACATCCTTAGAAGGGACGTGCTCTATCCAGCTGAGCTAAGGGCGCGCTACAGGAAAAGGATTATACGAGATGATTGAACAAGGTCAACGAATTTATCTAACATTCTGATTCGAATGACCAAAAAAAAGCCGGAATGGAGAAAAACGCACCGAAAGCCTAACTAGCAATCGTTTGCGCAATAGATATTGTCATATTTTTTTGCGACAATACGCCCAAAATTAAGCCCCATAACCTCAAGGAATAACATGTCTGCTCAAAATATTGATGGCAAACTCATTTCTCAAACTGTTCGTTCAGAAGTTGCAGCACGTGTAAAAGCACGTACTGATGCAGGGCTCCGCGCACCAGGCCTTGCCGTGGTTTTAGTTGGTGAAGATCCAGCGTCTCAAGTTTACGTAGGCAGCAAGCGTAAAGCGTGTGAAGAAGTCGGCTTTGTTTCTAAGTCTTTTGACCTTCCTGCTACTACTTCAGAAGAAGAATTACTGGCTTTGGTCGATGAATTAAACCAAGACGGTGAAATCGACGGTATTCTCGTTCAGCTTCCTCTTCCAGCAGGCATCGATAGCACCAAGGTTTTAGAGCGCATTACACCGAATAAAGACGTAGATGGCTTCCACCCATATAATGTGGGTCGTTTGTCTCAGCGCATCCCTAAACTTCGCTCATGTACGCCAAAAGGCATCATTACTTTGCTGGATCGCTACAATATCGAGTTGCGTGGAAAACACGCCGTTGTTGTGGGTGCATCGAACATTGTTGGTCGCCCTATGACGCTTGAGTTGTTGCTTGCAGGCTGTACAACGACAACTTGTCACCGCTTCACGAAAGATTTAGAAAATCACGTCCGCCAAGCTGATGTGGTTGTGGTTGCGGTTGGCAAACCAAATTTTGTTCCTGGTGCTTGGATCAAGAAAGGGGCGATTGTCGTTGATGTCGGTATCAACCGTTTAGATTCAGGTAAACTGGTTGGCGATGTTGAATACGACGTGGCTAAGGAAAATGCGAGCTTTATTACACCGGTACCTGGTGGTGTTGGTCCAATGACCGTTGCAAGCCTTATCGAAAACACAATGCTGGCCTGCGAACAATACAACAGCTAACATTCAATTTTCAGCTTTCAGCAAAGAGTTGAATCTGTAATCCATTATTCCTACTAAAAAGCGAAGCAATAATGCTTCGCTTTTTCTTAGAGGTTCAATAACTATTACTGCACAATTTTATCGGCTAGATGACTTACCGCGATACCGAAATAGTATGAGCGATTCCACTTCATCAACACCTGATAATTATTGTAAATCAGATAAGCGCGGCCATTTTCGTCATCGGGCATGATTAACCAGGCATCGATATCTTCTTTAGGCTGAGGAAGCGCTTTACCGTTAATTCGAGTCACACCCAACTTGCTCCACTCTGCCAATGTTTTTGCTTTGGCTTTCTGACGCCCCTCAAGGTTCATATCAAAACCTGCTGGTACCGTGACCTGACGTCCCCAAGTGTACTTGTCGTCCCATCCAGATTGGCTTAAATAGTTGGCAGTAGAAGCAAACACATCTGACTTAGTATTCCAGATATCTTTCTTCCCATCATTGTTGCCGTCGGCGGCATACGCAAGGAAGGAGCTAGGCATAAATTGACACTGCCCCATTGCCCCAGCCCAAGAGCCTTTCATTTTATGAGGAAGAATGTGCCCTTGATCGAGAATAGTGAGCGCTGCCATGGTTTCTTTTCGGAAAAAAGCTTCACGGCGACCATCAAAAGACAGAGTAGTAAGCGCATCTATCACGCTATAACCACCCGTGAGCTTACCGAAATTACTTTCCACACCCCAGAGTGCAACAATAAATCTAGGTTGAACTCCGTACTCATCACCTATTCGTTTCAGTTCGGTATAGTGCTTATTGTAAAGGGCTTTAGCCTGCTTTACCTTCCAGTCCGGTACTGCTCTGGGTATGTATTCATCCAAAGTCAGCCTTTTTTCCGGTTGGTTTCGGTCTGCCTTTACCGCTCTTGGTTTATAAGTGACGTTTTCAAATGCCTTATCAATAATTGACTGAGAAATCCCTTTCTCTAAGGCTTCTGCTTTCAGCCCTGTGACATATTCATCAAAGTCAGGCTGGGCAAATGCCGCATGGCTCAAGCCCAAACCTAACAAAGCAACGAGTAGTTTTTTCAAGCCTTTCTCCCTGAGCGGCTAGCGTTATTATTTTTGCTTCGCCTTCTGCTCTTTATATTTTTCTAGTAAGTTTTCTGGTGGTGGTGGAAGCTGAAGGAAGTAACCTTCTCTTTCCATTGATTCTTTTACTTTTTCTACGTCTACTTGAGCCAATTTACGACCATCCATTTTGATGACCATAACAAAGACAGGTTTACCAAACATGTCTTTTAAAGGCTGCGGAACCTCAGAAAAATCATCTTTCTTAGGAATGTACAGGTATGCCCCTTCTTTTTTAGGGCTTTTGTAGATAGAACACAACATATGAGACCTATTCTTGCGTATTTTTCTTCGCTAAAAAGTGAAGTTTTCGTAAAGTTTAAGAGATTTTGAACGTAAAGCGTCTATTTGACAATAAGTTGCTTGATGAGGATTGTGTAGAAATATAACATGCTACCATTTTAGGGTTTGAGCCCAAGCCAAATTGTTTGAAATTTAATCATGACAACATCCACGGATTTAAAAGGTAGCAGTTTTACGTTATCTGTCCTTCACCTGTCAGGCACTGACGTGAGCGAGAGTGTACGTTTTCTACACGACAAAGTCGAACAAGCCCCTGCATTTTTCCAATATGCGCCAGTAGTGCTTAACATCGAACAAATGTCCGGTGATGTCGATTTTCAGCAGTTAAAAGCGGGGGTACTTTCAACAGGAATGATCCCTGTTGGCGTGACTGGTTGCAAAGACAAACGTGCACAATCTTCAGCAAAAGAAGCAGGGTTCGCCGTTATGTCTTCAAGTAAGACCACCTCCGCCCCTGCCCAAATGGCACCGACTAAAATCGTGCGTACTCCTATTCGCTCTGGTCAGCAAATCTATGCGAAAGATGGTGACTTGGTCATATTGAACCATGTTAGTGCTGGTGCCGAAGTGATTGCCGATGGCAGTATTCATATCCATGGCACTTTGCGAGGCAGAGCCATCGCTGGAGCCAGCGGGCAAAAAGAAGCAAAGATCATTTGCCACGATTTACAGGCTGAGCTGATTTCCATTGCAGGGAATTATTGGCTCAGTGACCAAATTGACAGTACGTATTGGCAGAAAAAAATCATGCTCAGCATGCATGAAGACCAACTGACAATCGACACCCTCACGATTTAAAAAGGAAAATTTGATGGCACGCATCATTGTTGTTACATCAGGTAAAGGTGGCGTTGGTAAAACCACCTCTAGCGCAGCGATCGCCTCTGGGCTCGCTCTCAAAGGTAAAAAAACGGCCGTCATCGACTTTGATATTGGCTTACGTAACCTCGACCTGATTATGGGTTGTGAACGCCGAGTAGTTTACGATTTCGTTAATGTTATCAACGGTGAAGCCACACTTAATCAAGCTATGATTAAGGACAAGCGCACTGAAAATTTGTTCATTCTTCCTGCTTCACAAACTCGTGATAAAGACGCGCTAACAAAAGAAGGCGTACAACGAATTTTGACTGAGTTGGATGAAATGGGCTTTGATTTCATCATTTGCGATTCACCTGCGGGCATCGAGCAAGGTGCGCTCATGGCACTATACTTTGCAGATGAAGCCATTGTTACGACGAACCCTGAAGTTTCGTCAGTGCGTGATTCTGACCGAATTCTAGGAATACTTGACTCAAAGAGCCGACGCGCAGAAGAAGGGTTAGAGCCAGTAAAACAGCACTTGCTGTTAACTCGCTACAACCCAGAACGCGTAACACTAGGCGAAATGTTGAGTGTCGAAGACGTGGAAGAAATTCTGCACATTTCTCTATTGGGTGTGATTCCAGAAAGCCAAGCGGTTCTGAATGCATCGAATAAAGGTGTGCCAGTGATTTTTGATGACGAATCTGATGCTGGTCTCGCCTACGATGATGCAGTTGAGCGCTTACTGGGCAATGAAAGAGCGTTCCGCTTCTTAACGGAGCAAAAGAAAGGCATCTTTAAACGACTATTTGGAGGCTAATTATGTCTTTATTGGAGTTTTTCCGACCACAAAAGAAAACATCCGCCAATGTTGCTAAAGAGCGCCTGCAGATAATTGTTGCAGAGCGTCGTAAGGAAGGGTCCGATGCCCCAACCTACTTACCGCAACTGAAAGAAGATATTCTAAAAGTCATCAGTAAATATGTCGACATCGACCCTGAAATGGTCAATGTAACGCTTGAACAAAATGATGATGATTTGTCAGTGCTAGAACTCAATGTGAAGCTGCCCGACGAAGATAAGTAATAAAAAACAGCGGCTAACTCAGCCGCTGTTTTTTTACTAAAAATTCTTAGAGTCTGTTGCTAGCAATCAGCTAATCCGAAACAGGTGGTTTGAACAAGTGATCAAAGCTTTGGTTATCACTCAACCATTGCTCAAAATCTTCCACTTTCATCGGTGGGGATACATAGTACCCTTGAACCAAATCACAACCATTGTTCATGACAAACTCCAGCTCTCGGAATGTCTCAACACCTTCTGCCACTGTCGATATTTCTAATTTCTTTGCTAACGATAAGCTGGTTTCAATAATGGCTTTGCTTACCTTGCTATTTTCAGCTTCATGAACGAAAGAGCGATCCAACTTAAGTTCAGTAAACGGAACTCGCTGTAATTGCTCCATCGTGGAAAACCCAGTACCAAAGTCATCAATAGACAACCCAAAGCCCTTTAACCGGAAGCGAGTCAGAATATCCAAGCTGGTTGTTGCATCTTTACTGAGTAATGATTCTGTAATTTCGATTACGATATGGTGCGCTGGAATATCGTGCTCCATCACCAATTCTTTCACTTGTCTAGGAATCTCCAAATTCGATAGACAGTAATGAGAGAAATTCACCGACAACATCAAGTCCCAGCCATTCGCTTTCCAACGAGCCAAATCAGCAATGCCCTGTTTGAAAATCATCTCAGTTAAGTGATTTATTAAACCTAATTTCTCGGCAATTGGGATAAATACGTTTGGTGGGATGGTGCCTCTTTCAGGGTGATTCCAACGAGCAAGTGCTTCCACCCCGACGACTTGTCTGCTTTGAATACAAAGCTGAGGCTGATAGTGAGGAACAATATCGCCTTTTACTATGGCTTGCCTTAATTCAGCACCAATCGCCGTGAGATTCACTCGGTATCCTTGGTTGCCCCCCATCAAGCCGGAAGAACTGAACATGCGTTTCAACTCTTCAGTATTGATAGGTTTAGACAATGCCCCGAGTACAGGGATTCCTCTTTCCTGAGCGATTTTAACGGCGGTTTGCAAAATTCGATCGTCTTCACCGCTGATCAAAATCAGCGAAGCGCTATGGTGTAGTGCTTCCATATGGCGGATTAACTCGACACCATCTAAAGACGGCATGTTCAAATCAGAAATAACTACATTGACTGGATTGAGCTGACAGGAGATCGCCTCCGCTCCTTCGACAGAATTCGTGGTTAAGGTAATTTGAACAATCCCCATGGAGCTCAGTGCTCTCTCAAGCATATTCAATATAAAGGGATCATCATCAATTACCAGAACATGCAGTTGCTCAAACGATTGCTCTGTCATTTTTGGGTTACGACCTCCGGCAAATTCCAATGATTTTGTATTGATATTTAACTTACTTTAGCATACAAAATATGTTACAAAAAGTTACATTTTATAATTGTGGTGAACGATTATGAGCTATTTCATTACCAAATGGCAGATGATCTCCGGCAAGATAACGATTGCTATGGTGGCAATTGCGGCGATAGTTGTCACTAAAGCGATCCTTAGTTTTCAGCTTTATTCTCAAGTTCAGGAAAATAATGCAACGATTAGCAGACAGAATATTCCTGGTGAACTTGCCGCTGTAAACATGCTGGATGAAATTGGTGATATGAACGCGGACATGTTGCATTACATTTTAGGTGATGCCACACGTGCTGAATCGTTTGATAAAAACCGAGAACAGTTCTTTCATTACCTAGATGTGATTGAAAAATCAGAATCAATCGATATTAATACGGTACAAGAACTGGGCAGTCTTTTTTTTCAGTTCGAAAATCGCGTTAAGCTCGATATTTTTTCTTCCTATAATCCCAACGATGAAATTTGGGCAAGATCTCAAGTAAACTCGCTGGTAAATACCACTGGTCAATCGCTACTTAACCTTGCCGAAAAAGTCCAAAAACTGGAATCCAATGCTCATTCTTCTAAGCTTTCTCTTCAAAGCGATGAGTTTTTTGAACTGATTAACGATCTTAATCAGCAATTGAGGGTGTATGTATTAGGCGCCCAAGGCGTAAAGGAAGAATTTTCAACCTACATTCAAAGGGCTGAGTTCTTACTTACCTGGCTCAAATATTTGCTTAACGAACCTTCTTCTCATGAACTCATTGAAACACTTCGTGCGGAGCTACGAGTTATGCGCAATGGCGGCTTCGAAGTATTTGAACGCTATAATAATAACGATAAGCAAGGTGTCCTTAAAATTGCAGAAGAAGTAACGGGGCAAGAATACAAGCAGCTTTCCGATACCATTGGTTTATTAAGTGCTCGTCTAGATAGCCAAATGACGGAAAGGCTCACTGTTCTCGATAACCTAACCAACAATTATAACTATTTCTTATTTGGCTCTATCTTCGCCGTTCTAGTATTTTGTACCGTCGTGACTATCTACATTTATCGCTCTATTAGTGCACCACTTCTCACCATCAACCAGCAGATGAAAAGCCTTATAAAAGGCGATACCAGTATCAAAGTACCCTATCGCTATCGCAGTGATGAAGTCGGGGAAATGGCGAGAATGCTTGAAGCGTTTCGTCAAAATCAGATAGAAAGGAATCAATATCAGCAGGAAGTGATCATCGCACGCGACAACGCCGAATCTGCAACGAAGGCAAAAGCCAACTTCTTGGCTACCATGAGCCACGAAATTCGTACCCCAATGAATGGCATTATAGGCATGATTGACTTACTCAATACCACTAGAGTCAACCGCGAACAGCAAAGGATGCTTAAAACCGTTCGAGAGTCTTCTTTTTCACTGCTGAATATCATTAACGATATACTCGACTTTTCTAAGATAGAGGCAGGTAAACTCGATGTAGAGCAAACAACGCTTCCTCTTCGAGAAACACTGGAAAATGTTGTCGCTACTCTATCGCCAAGCGCAGAAAATGCGGGCATTGTTTTCCAGCTTTATATAGACCCAGAGCTACCAGAAGAAGTATTAGGCGATCCGGTTCGGTTGCGTCAGATATTGTTTAACATTATTGGCAATGCTATTAAATTCTCGTCAAAACTGTCCAGACGTGGCGAAGTCTCACTCGAGGTTCATGCCTATTTTATTGATATTAATGAGATCACCATTCAATTCGATATTAAAGATAATGGAATCGGTATTCATCAAGATCAAATAAGCACCCTGTTCACTCCGTTTACACAAGCGGAATCAGATACAACACGTCGCTTTGGTGGAACAGGATTAGGCTTATCGATATCGAAGCACTTAACTGAGCTCATGGGGGGAGAAATCTCTGTAAACAGCACGTTTGGAATTGGAACAACATTCAGTATTCACCTGACTTTCCCATTCTCTCAAGATCCAAGCAATCGCGTAAACCCAGTACATATCGCTGAAACTCAGGTGTACGTCGACTTATCGACTGACTGGCTAAACAGCCATCTTCCAAGCTACCTGAAAACACTTTGTGTCCCTTGGAAAAAACTGGATCGCCACCTGTTCCCGAGCCTCAAACTTACTGACCCTCATTGCATCATCATTACGGACAGTCTTGCTGACTTAGTAGCGATAGAACCAGAAGCGTTACACGATTCCATTAAATATTTGGAATTACTGCCTCACGCGAATATTTCCTCGCAAATTAGCGAGCGAACCTTCTCTATTTCCGCTCAACCTCTCAAGCTTTCAAACCTAAGATACGGATTGCGAGTTGTGACAGGCATGGAAAGCCCATTCGATATAGCGCCACATACCGAAGAACAAATGGAGTTCAAGGAACTCAGTGCTGGAGAATCAAAAGGGCTCATTTTGGTGGCAGAAGATAACCCAGTAAACCAAGAAGTAATCAGAAAACAGCTCAAAGCATTGGGCTACGAATGCAAACTTGCAGACGAAGGCTTACAGGCACAAACCATTTATGAACAATATGACTTTGATTTGGTACTAACCGATTGCCACATGCCAGAATGTGATGGATATGAGCTCACTTCCGCTCTTCGCCAAAAACAAATCGAAAAAGGACGAAGAATTCCCATCATCGCTGTAACTGCTAATGCAATGATTGGTGAAGCTAAGAAATGCTTAACTGCAGGAATGGATGATTACCTTCCAAAGCCTATTGAATTGGAAAAACTCAAACGGATGCTTCACGACTGGATGCCAAGTTCAGACACAGCCACCAGCTCAGGAGTGGCGATGAACCTAGAAGTGGTTGATACCATATTTGGCGGTGATATGAATGCCTACAAGCAGAGCGTTAATGATTTTATGCAATTGAGCTTACCCCAATACCAAGCTTTAGCAGACGTTGAAAGCGAAGAGTTTGAAATGAGCGTTGTAGCAAACATTGCCCACAAGTTGAAATCTTCTGCTTCCACAATAGGGCTAGACGAGCTGTACAAATTGACACAAGAAATCGAAAATCATTCCAAGCTCGGAGCGAAACCTGAGTTACTCAATACGCTAGCTCAGCTCAAAGCGTTGCTGCCCAAAATTGAAGCCTTGATAAACAGTCAAAATAGCGAAGCGTGAAAACAAAAGGGAAGACAAATGAAAAGAGGCTCAGTGTAATACTGAGCCTCAGTGCTTTTACACCCAAATAAACTTATACCCAAGTAACCTCAGGGTGCATGGGTATTAAAAATAGAAAACTTCTAAAGCAATTTATTCAGCTGTTCACCAAATAACTCTTTGCGCCAACTTGTCATTACATCTGGCATATTGGAAGGATTACGATCCTTTTTCCATACCCAAGTGATCAGCTGATTAAGCTGTTTTTTGGAAGCGAGGAATTCCGTCGCCAATCCACTCTTCTGAGACGCTTTCTTTACTTCATCTTTAAGCTGTTTGAACAATTGTTTGTATTCTGGTTTGTCCATCAGCCTTTCAACCACATCAGGGTATTCATCTTCAGGCACTTGCTCGCCTTTTTTTACCATCGCAATAACTGTGTTGCCATGGCGACGAATTTCGCGGTGATCAAAACCTTCTTGCTCCATACGCTTCAAGCTCTTGATACCAAATCGCGCTGCTGCCCACAAATTCTGCTCACGGAAAACAAAATTTAATGCGATATCACGCTTAAGTGCTTCCTCTAAGCGCCACTGGGCAAGGATTTTAAGAATAGCCAGTTGATTAGGGCGAAGCTGCCAAGCGCCTTTTATGTCTTGATAAGCCTTTTCTGGAACGTGTGTAACCACACGCTTAGAAGCAATGAGATCCGATTCCTGTTGAGCGGCTTCCCACCAGCCTGCCTCGCGGACTGCCGCTTCCAATTTTTCAAACATAGGCAGAAGGTAGTGTACATCTGCTGCTGCGTATTCCAATTGCTTGCTAGTAAGCGGTCTTGCTAGCCAGTCTGTACGCGCTTCGCTTTTGTCCAGTTCCACGCCCAAGTATTCGTTTACTAACGCTGCAAAGCCAGTGGATAAACCATGTCCAAGAAACGCAGCCATAATCTGAGTGTCCATCATTGGGACTGGTATTGCTCCAAATACATGAGCAAATACTTCTAAATCTTCTCCACACGCATGCAGAACTTTCAATACCGAGGTGTCTTTTAATAACGCTTCGAATGCATCCATCTCATCAATAACGGTAGGATCAATCAAAGACAGTGTCGTACCATCGAAGAGTTGAATTAGACCTAACTGAGGGTAGAAGGTGCGAGTTCTAACAAATTCCGTATCTAGCATAACGGTATCGACTTCGCGGGCGGACAGGCAAACAGCTTCCAATGCTTCTTTTGTATCTACTATCTGATAGTTCACTTGAATCTCTTAATTGTTATTCGTTCTATATTCAGGGCTAAGTTACTTTATAAACCCAGCAAAGTCGTATTTGCTCGCTGCTAAGAACAACTTGCGTTTGATGTAAGTATAGAAAATTAATGAGCATAAAAAATGCCGGCAGTTGCCGACACTTTAACATTCCGAGATAAGTTATGCTGGTCTTTCAACCAGTTTTACAGCATAAAACCGCGCATTTATGCAGTCTCAGCCTTTGTGTTTTCTTCACGAAGTGCACGTCTTAAGATTTTGCCCACGTTAGTTTTGGGTAAATCATCTCTGAATTCGACAATTTTAGGGATTTTATAGCCAGTAAGATATTCACGGCAATGGCTGATCAATTCGTCTTTCGTTAAGCTCGGATCTCGTTTAACAACACAGATCTTCACCACTTCACCAGAGACTTCATGCGGTTCGCCAATGGCAGCAACTTCAAGCACTTTTCCGTGTAACGAAACCACATCTTCAATTTCATTAGGGTACACATTAAAACCAGAAACCAGAATCATGTCTTTCTTGCGATCGACGATATGAAGGAATCCTTCCTCATCAAACTTTACGATATCGCCTGTCGACAGCCAGCCGTCATGGTCGATCACTTCTTTGGTGGCTTCAGGTCGCTGCCAGTAACCCTGCATAACTTGCGG
Source organism: Vibrio penaeicida (assembly GCF_030689305.1). GTDB lineage: Bacteria > Pseudomonadota > Gammaproteobacteria > Enterobacterales > Vibrionaceae > Vibrio > Vibrio penaeicida_B. Next base: position 521,819 of record NZ_JAUYVM010000001.1, read on the forward strand.
GCCTCGAACTTGAAGCTCACCAACCTGATCATTTGGCAATACGTTGCCTTCATCATCAATGATTCGAACATCGGTGGAAGGAACAGGCAAACCAATCGCGCCGTTGTATTCCGTTGAGTCATGAGGGTTAGCGGCAACCAATGGTGCACATTCTGTTAAACCATACCCTTCCAGTAGGAATCCGCCCGTAATGTCTTTCCATTTATCGGCCACGGCACGTTGAACAGCCATTCCACCACCAACGGCAATGCTCATCCGGCTGAAATCTAACTCTTTAAAGTCTTCATTGTTGACTAACGCATTGAATAACGTATTCACGCCTGTAATAGCGGTAAACGGGTATTTTTGAAGCTCTTTTACGAAGCCTGGAATATCACGTGGGTTCGTGATCATTAGGTTTCTTCCACCCAACTCAATGAACAGTAGGCAGTTCACGGTAAGCGCAAAGATGTGATAAAGCGGCAGTGCGGTCACGACTAACTCACGACCTTCAGTTAACACAGGTCCATAAGCCCCTTTCGCTTGCATGACATTTGCGAGCATATTGCGGTGAGTCAGTACCGCGCCTTTTGCCACGCCTGTTGTGCCACCCGTGTATTGCAAAAAGGCAATATCATCACCAGACATAAATGGCTTCACATATTGCTCTCGGCGACCTTTTCGAATCGCTTTACGGAATGAAATGGCATTTGGCAAATCGTACTTTGGTACCATGCCTTTCACATATTTCACCACGAAATCGACCAATGTCCCTTTCGCACGAGGAAGCATCTGTCCAAGGCTGGTTAAAATCACGTGTTTGATTGGGGTGTTATCAACGACTTGTTCTAACGTATTCGCAAAGTTAGAGACAATCACAATGGCTTTCGCACCAGAATCAATTAGCTGATGTTCAAGTTCACGCGGGGTATATAGCGGGTTAACATTCACGGCGATTAAGCCCGCTCGCAAAATACCAAATAAGGCTATCGGGTATTGCAGCAAGTTAGGCATCATGATCGCTACACGATCGCCTTTTTTCAATTTCAGTTCATTTTGTAAATAAGCGGCGAATGCGCGACTGCGTTCCTCTAACTTTCGGAACGTCATGACTGAGCCCATATTCATAAAGGCAGGCTGGTCGGCAAACTTATGTACCGATTGCTCAAACATTTCCACTAACGATGGGTAGCTGTCTGGGTCAATGGTTTCTGGTACATCACTTGGGTAACGTGTTAGCCAAACTTTATCCACAAATAAACTCCTCAAATTCGACTGGCTGATGGTTGTAGCCGAGTTATTACAGCACAGTCATTCGTGTTGTGACACGAAATAATCAAACACTTGTTTAAATTTTGTTAACCAAATCCATAATCAGCTCGCTGACTTTTTCTGGATGCTCTAGATGACAGTGGTGACCTCCGGGAATAGACACCCATTTTTCATGGGGTTGCGATCTTTTTTCGCCCTTTTGGTCTTTTTTCCTTTTTTCGTCTTTTTCACCCTTCTTTAGCGAGTAGGGAACTTTCAAAGACGCAAAGCCACTTTCACCTAAAATGATCAAATGCGGGCATTCAATATTACTGATAATGTCGTTTCGCTGTTGCTCGCTCATTCTGTACAAAGAATCGCATTTAAGCTTTTCATCATGTCGCCAATACCATTGCCCGTTTTTTTGCTCTAATGCACGGTAAGTCATCGGCCTAATAAGCGCTTGCGCTACTTGAGTGTTAATCGAACGAATGCGAACAGCATCTTCCGGATCGGATAAACCTTTCGGTTTCTTTTCGCGATATCTATGCCGGCTTAATACACCGGTGCGCAGCCGTTTTGTTGAATTTTCAGAAGATTCAGAAAGCGGACCGTACCCTTCAATTTCAACCAAAGCTGTCACCTTTTCAGGAAACGCGGCACTATAGCAACTTGTAATCAATGCACCAAGAGAATGCCCAACCAAAATGGTTTCTTTTGCTGAGAATTTCTGCAAAACACCATGAAGATCGTCTATATAATCGTGAAACGGATAAAAATTGTCCGCGCCTTTATCTGTAGACAATCCATGACCAGGCAAATCAATAGCCACTAAATGCAGCGTTGGAGCAATCCGGTTTAGTGCTTTCATCACTCCGGTAAAGCTTTCCGAGTTATCCATCCAGCCATGAACAAAAACGACCGTCTTAGCGGCCGTTTTTGCTTCACCTAATTCTAGCGAGGCAATCGTAGAATGACTGCCTAACACATATTGATGAGATTTCATTATTTCACTTCTTGAATCACTTTAGCTCGGCTAGAGCCCATTCGGCTTGACCGACAATTGATGCCATAACAAGGGTAAAGATAAGAATCAAAGTCGTGGACAATCACAGATTCTTCAACGCGCCACAAATGCATGCCATACGCATTCATTACAGGGAATGTATAGTCAAACTCGCCTACCTTCCCTTGCTCTGTAGGCTGAGATTTTCCAACAACGGTAACCAGCCGACCTTCAGCATAAGTCACAGGGTCGATAAAGCCATCGATGTAAGCAACAAACCGACCATTTGCGTCAGTACTTATATCGGGTTTTCCTGTTTTACTGATAGGAAGGTTGACTATTTCAACACGAGATTTATCGGATAGATTGGTTACTGTGGCGATCATACCGCCTAGGCGAACATCGGCGGTGCCTTCATGAGCTGCGAAAATTGGGTAATCCGTAATAACCTCTTCAGATTGGGCGGTAAGTTGCTCGGGCAAGCTTGAGCAAGCAGAAAGTAGAAATACGGAAAGAATAAATAGACAACGGCGAACCAACATAACATGCTCCGTTAATGAGAACTGATATCAACTATATCAAACTGTTACACCCAAGTAACGTCAATTAGCTATTCGAAGATAAGAACCTACGACCAAGCAAAAGTGAGTATTATTGGGGGAAAATTAGATATAAATATCGACTCCAAGAAGCTGCGCAAGTTCCTCCTTTTTCGCTTGATTCATGACACCCATGTATTCTTCCATCGCCTTACGAGTACGTCCTTCAGGCAAGTCATATTCTATCTGGGCGCGGTGAATCTCCGACTCATCAACATGCCTGATGGTTTGAGCAACGGCATTCGCCACCTTAGTCGGTTGGCTGACGGGTTGTTTTCCCTTTTCTTTCTTTACCTTAGACTGCTTTTGCGTCTTATTGGTATTAGGGACAACAACTGGAGGTAATCCATTAATGGAAGCCATAGATGTCCTTTTTAGGGTCCGTTGACCAGAGCCTTACAACCTTTTGGTTATGAGGCTCTCTCGTTTATTCCTTACCTGGTAGTTTCTTCCAAGTAACGTTGTCTCTTAGGTATACTGGGCTGGAATCTTCCACCGCCACTGTATTGCCTTTTGCAAATTCGAACTGTGCTAATATCACCATGTCTTGCGCGTCTGGGTACAGCACATCGCTGCCTTCCGTATCTAGAGGCAAAGACTCTAGCCCTTCAGAATACGCACCCCAACCGGTTCCGGCTTGAGTCCAAACGTTTTCATCCCGCTGTAAGTTTTCCGCTAATACCGCTGGAGGTACGACACATTCAGGTTCTTGCTTCAACCATTCGCCGTTTTCTTGACGCACATAGCGCCCCCAGTAAACTTCGCTCATTCGGGCATCAATCGCACTAGCAACATGGTTTTTACCATGCAGGCGGTAACACGCTTGCGCCATGGCTTCCATGGTGGATACACCAATCATAGGCAAATCCGCACCAAATGCTAAACCTTGTGCAATACCGATGCCAATTCGAACACCGGTGAAGCTTCCCGGTCCACGGCCAAATGCCAACGCATCCAAATCTTGCAGAGTAATATTGGCTTCTTTGAGTACTTCATCGACCATTGGTAGCACTTTCTTAGTGTGGTCTCGCGGGGCGACTTCACTTCGTGCGTACAATTTTCCATCCACAATCAATGCAACAGAACAGTTTTCTGTCGCGGTGTCTAAAGCTAGGATTTTCGCGCTCATTTACGCCTCAATTATTCATTTATCTATTTGGGGTTTTAGTTGAAACCTATCCAACCTGAGTCAAAACACTTCTTTTCATTCAGAACATGTCTCTTGGCTCAAAAATTGGTTAACGACATCTAAATCCCGTGTTCTTGGTATTAGTGGCAAACTTTGCAAAAAGACTGCCCCATAATCACGTGTGACCAGTCGGTTATCACAGATGATCAATGCGCCTTGGTCTTTTTTATCTCGAATCAGACGCCCGACCCCTTGCTTAAGGGTAATCACTGCATCGGGTATTTGAACCTGATTGAATGGTTCTCCCCCACTCAAACGACAATCTTCAATACGTGCTTTGAGCAAAGGATCATCAGGTGCAGTAAAAGGAAGTTTGTCAATAATAACACAGCTCAATGCGTCACCTCTAACGTCGATCCCTTCCCAAAAAGCTCCCGTTGCCACTAGCAAGGCGTTGCCCAGCTCTAAATATTCAGCCAGTAATTTTTGCTTAGTTGTTTCACCTTGCATCAGTACAGGTATCGACAGCTGCTCACGAAATCGTTCTGCTAAGTCGCGCATCATACTGTGGGAGGTACAAAGAAAAAAGCATCGTCCACCGTTCTTCTCTATTACAGGTCCGAGCATTCTCGCTAAACTTTCAGACATTCCGGGGCTGTTTGGCTCCGGAAGGTATCTGGGAACACACAGCCGCGCTTGTTGTTGATAATCGAATGGGCTTGGGAGCGAGAACTGCTGTGGCGGCTCTAAACCTAAGCGATGGGTAAAGTGGCTAAAGTCATCTTGTACCGCTAATGTGGCTGAAGTGAATATCCACGCCCCCTGCTTCATCTCCACTTGCTCACGGAATTTCTCGGCGACAGACAAAGGGGTAATGTGCAATGAAAAGTGACGAGGAGTACATTCAAACCAATACGAGTAGCCAGTAATATCGACTTCGCATACCCGATCGATTCGTGCTTTGATTGCGTTCGCTCGCTCAAAAGCCGTATCCAGCAGTTCGCTTCGACCTAACGCAACTTTTAGCACTTCAATGGCGAGTTCCAACACATCAAGCAAACGTGTGATCTCACGCTCTATTGATGGCGACTTCATCGCTTCTCGCCAATTTCCGCGAAAACCTGGATCTCCTAAAACAAGCCTCATTTCCATCGCAGACTGAACCAGACGATCGGCCACTTTCTGCAACTGGCGCATGTCTTTGGCCTCAGTTCGGTACCCAATTTCTATGTCTTTAGACAATTCCTGAATTTGACGGCTGGAAATAGATGAACCGAAGTATTGGCTCGCAATGTCTGGGATTTGGTGCGCTTCATCAAATACAAACACATCTGCTTCGGGAATTAGCTCACCGAAGCCTGTTTCTTTTATCGCGAGGTCAGCGAGGAATAAATGGTGGTTCACAACAACGACATCGGAATCCATGGCTTTCTTTCGCGCTTTAAGCACAAAACAGTCTTGATAACTTGGGCACTCTTTGCCTAAGCAATTATCGTTCGTCGATGTAATGTCGGGGATAATTGGGCTATCTTCTGCGATATCATCACATTCTCCCAAGTCACCACTTTTAGTCTCAGAAGACCAACTGCGTACTTTCACCAATTGGGTCAGAAGCGTTGAATCCGCTTCTACGCTGTGGCTTTCAACCATTTGCCGACTCAATCTATCCAAACACAGGTAATTGGATCGACCTTTTAACAATGCGACACTGCCATAATAACCAAGGGCATCGACCATTAAGGGTAAGTCACGATGAAAAAGCTGTTCTTGAAGGTTTTTTGAACCAGTGCTGATGATGGTTTTCTTACCACTGAGTAGTGCAGGAACCAAATAGGCAAAGGTTTTACCCGTACCCGTTCCAGCTTCTACCACTAGCTGAGATTGGTCTTTGATCGACTTTTCGACGGCACGAGCCATATCCAGCTGGGCTTGTCGGGGCTGAAACCCTTTAATGGCTTTGCCTAACGCACCACTAGCGGAAAAGGTTTTATCGATCATAGGCTCTTAAGGTCTGTTGACCTAGGAATGAAAACAAAGAAGGAATTATACTCAAACAACCCCAAGATGCGACTCCCGAAAGAGAAGTTTTCATCGAGGGATAAGGGGCTGTCGATCTTTCGCGGTAAAATTTTGTAGCAAGTAAAACAAAGACGCAAACTCGAAATGAAATTTACGCCTTCAAGAAGTAACATTACTGGGTTATTAGGGTCTGTTGACCTTTCGAGATGATTTTTGCAGCAATTTGTGGATGATTTATACAAGGCAGAGCTTATTCGGTGTAGTCGCTCTACATCAATGAGCGATAACGCAGTAGAAATAAGCCACAAATGCTGCCCAAAGGGTTCGCTTCTATGCCTTTTACTCTTTGTTGCAAGGTATTTGCTTAGAATACTAGGCGTCACACCTTGCGCCGCGATTAAAAGGCATAGAAGTCGAACAAAATTTAACCGCGAAAGATCAACAGACCCTAAACTCTTATCACTTTCGCTGTAAGTATCGCTCCAACCAAGCAGGACCTTGGAAAGTGTCATCAGAAAGCAGAGCGTGTGCCGCTTCAGATGGTGTTGTTTTTTCTTCCCAGAGTTGGTTAAGAAGGTCTTCATCTATATCATGATCGCCAACAAGGGTTGTCACTCGCTCTACATATAATCGACGGGCCAACAGCTCTTTATCCATAGCAAATACCTCTCTGATATGCAGGAGTAAAATTCAACGAGTTTCACAGCAGACTCCTGAACGTGCTTATTTTGTTGAAACCACCGCCATAATAGATTAATTATAGACAACATATTGAGGCTCACACCGCGATTTCTTTTTTATAAAGCCCACTCTCGTCTCAAAACAATTTATTCGAAATTCAAAAAAAATATTACAGGAAGTAACCCAAAAAATGGAACGAAAAACGCTACTTACGCACTGCAACGACGCTCCCGGATTGATCTCTAAAATCACGAATATTTGCTATAAGCATCAGCTCAATATTATTCATAACAATGAATATGTTGATAATTCTAGTGGTCATTTTTTCATGCGAACGGAGCTCGAAGGTTACTTTAATGACGAAACGCTATTGCTAGATTTGGATCAGGCTCTCCCTGAAGGCGCAAAAAGAAGGCTTATCGGGTCAGATCGGAAGAAAGTGGTGATTCTGGTTACTAAAGAAGCACACTGTATTGGTGACATTCTGATGAAAAACTACGATGGCAGCTTAAATATCGATATTGCTGCGGTTGTTGGTAACTATGACACTCTGCAAAATTTGACGGAAAAGTTCGACATTCCTTACCACCATGTTTCTCACGTCGATTTAACTCGTGAAGAACATGAGCAAAAGATGTTGGAAGTGATTGATAGCTACGGAGCAGATTACCTAATCCTTGCCAAGTACATGCGTGTTCTTACGCCAGATTTTGTTGAAAAATACCACCACAAGATCATCAATATCCACCATAGCTTTTTGCCTGCCTTTATCGGTGCAAAGCCATATCAGCAGGCGTTTGATCGTGGCGTTAAAATCATTGGGGCTACAGCTCACTTCGTAACGAATGATTTGGATGAAGGACCAATCATCAAGCAAGATGTGATTCCTGTTGATCACAACTTCAGTGCCTCTGATATGGCACAAGCGGGTCGGGACGTCGAGAAAAACGTACTAAGCAAAGCCATCAACAAAGTGGTCAATGATCACGTGTTCGTTTATGGCAATAAGACCGTGATCTTGTAAATCTACCGGAAACTCTATTACGTAAAAATAAACGAAACAAAAGAATCAAACGGTGAGCATTCTCTCACCGTTTTTTATACCCAATACTCTATTACCAACAGGCGCTAACCTTGTTCAGATGCAACAACATCTTTTAAAGAATGAGGATGAAGCTTAATGCAAACTCCCTGATATTTGAATGCTACCGTTGGGTTTGGCAGCCTTTCACCTTCTCCCTTCGGGCTGGACACTTTTACTTTGATGCCCAGTTCGTCGAAGTTAGCGGATTTTTCTTGGAAATTCGGAAAAGTCGATTTTAAAAAAGCCAAATAATCATTTGCCGTTTTTGCCTCAGATGGAATCACAAACTCCACATGCTCCCATGATTCAACCGGGTAGCTTTTCCCTGCTGCTGGATAAGGCAATTCTAAGCACTCTATAGACCAACCGGTTGCCATAAGTGGTTGAGTAAACTCCAATACAATGATGGGTCGACCATTAATTTGAGCACTGGAGATCTCGTCTCCCCATTCCGACCATTTTTTATGCGCGAATGTTGCCGCCTCTAGATCGTTGACCCTTAAGGCAATATGATCCGCTTGATAACCCGATAAGTCTATTCCAATGAGCTCAGAAAGGGTTTGAATTCTTGCCATAAAATCGGGCAGCTGAAGCAGCATATTTTCGGGTAGAAGATCGGAGCGTGACGTCACTTTCGACATGGTGTTCTCACTAAAAGTCTGATTTTCTCGCCATACTAGCAAGATCGAGCTGAAAAGTAGTAAAAATCGCTTTTTTCTGACTACTAGACAATGAAGAAAGTTGATATGATTAACGCCATTTTGTGAACTAGAACAAGTATCCATTCCCCCACTTCAAATACAGCGGGAATGCATCAAAACAATTCTTAGAATTGAAGGAAGCTCGTGTGAATATCCAAGCACTTATTAACGACAAAGTATCTCAGGCTCTTGAAGCCGCTGGCGCACCCGCAGGAAGCCCTGCTGCCGTTCGTCAATCTGCAAAGGCACAGTTTGGTGACTACCAAGCAAACGGTGTTATGGGTGTAGCTAAAAAGCTAGGCACTAACCCTAGAGAATTTGCGCAAAAAGTGTTGGATGTTTTAGACCTAGACGGTATCGCAAGCAAAACTGAGATTGCAGGTCCTGGTTTCATAAACATCTTCCTAAGCGAAACGTTTTTGGCAGAGCAAGCGGATGCAGCGTTAGCTGATGAGCGCTTGGGTGTAGCAAAAGACGAACAAAAAACCATCGTTACCGATTATTCTGCACCAAACGTTGCAAAAGAAATGGCGGTTCACCACATTCGTTCAACGGTAATTGGCGACGCAGTCACTCGTACTCTTGAATTCCTAGGACACAAAGTGGTTCGCGCCAATCACATCGGCGACTGGGGTACGCAGTTCGGTATGCTTATCGCTAACCTAGAGCGTGTTCAAAAGGAATCGGGCGAAGTGTCGATGGAACTTTCCGATCTGGAAGCCTTCTACCGCGAATCGAAAAAGCTATACGATGAAAATGAATCATTCGCTGAAACAGCGCGTAATTACGTTGTTAAGTTGCAAAGTGGTGATGAGTACTGCGCAAAAATGTGGAAAAAGCTTGTCGACATCACTATGGTTCAAAACCAGCGCAACTACGACCGTTTAAACGTATCGCTATCACTGAACGATGTGATGGGCGAAAGCATGTACAACAGCATGTTGCCAGAAATTGTTGCTGACCTTAAAGAAAAAGGATTGGCACAAGAAGATGACGGAGCACAAGTTGTATTCCTAGACGAATACAAAAATAAAGATGGCGAGCCTATGGGCGTTATCGTTCAAAAACGTGATGGCGGCTTCCTATACACAACAACCGATATTGCATGTGCGAAATACCGCTACGAAAAACTGGGCGCAGATCGCGTACTTTACTTTATCGATTCACGTCAGCATCAGCACCTAATGCAAGCTTGGACGATTGTTCGTAAAGCGGGTTACATCCCTGAAAACGTCTCACTAGAGCACCACGCATTCGGCATGATGCTGGGTAAAGACGGACGCCCTTTCAAAACGCGTGCTGGCGGGTCTGTGAAACTCACCGATCTACTGGACGAAGCAGAACAGCGCGCTGAAAAGCTCATCGAATCCAAAAACCCAGGGTTAGACCCAGAAGAGAAAACCAAGATCGCCAATACAGTTGCCATGGCAGCTGTGAAATACGCTGACTTGTCCAAGCACCGCACGACAGACTACGTGTTTGATTGGGACAACATGTTGGCATTTGAAGGCAACACAGCACCTTACATGCAATACGCCTACACTCGTGTCGCGTCTGTATTCGCAAAAGCAGGTGTGTCGATGGATTCGCTTCAAGGCGAAATCAAAGTGACCGAAGAAAAAGAGAAAGCATTGATTGCTAAGTTGCTTCAGTTTGAAGAAGCCGTTCAATCTGTTGCTCGCGAAGGTCAGCCTCACATCATGTGTAGCTACTTATTTGAATTAGCGGGTCAATTCTCTAGCTTCTATGAAGCGTGCCCTATCCTTGTGGCTGAAGATGAAGCTGTGAAGCAAAGCCGCTTGAAACTGGCTGCACTAACAGCGAAAACTATCAAGCAAGGCTTATCGCTTCTTGGAATCGAAACGTTAGAGCGTATGTAAGCGAACCAGTAACTTACGAATATAAAAAGAAAAGCCTCGCAATCGCGAGGCTTTTTAATATCTATAAACCAAATCAAAACTGAATCAGCTTACAAAGAATTTAATATAACTCCGTTCCATCTGGACGAGTGCGGAGTAAGTTTAAAATCCACATGTATTGCTCAGGGCGGTCACGCAAAAGTTCTTCTAACGCATGGTTCATCATTCTGGCATCTTGCTCTTCGTCACCCGTTGGGAAGTTTTCCAACGCTGGTAGAATGAAAAGCTCGAACTTTCCTTTTTCAGCATTGTACGCTGGAATCATCGGCACAACCTTAGCGCGGCTCAGTTTAGCCAGCTTACCAAACCCCTTCAATGTTGCTTTTTCCGTACCAAAAAAAGGAACAAAAACGGAATTGTCGGCACCGTGATCTTCATCGGGTAAGTAGTAGGCCATGTAGCCTTCTTTGATGGAACGTAAATACGGTTTTATGCCTGAATCACGAGGCACAATTCGACCTCCGTAGCGCATACGTTGTACATTCATAAGCCAGTCGCCAATCGGGTTTTTTTGCGGTCGAATCATAATGACCACATCATGCCCATAAGAAGAGAAATACATTCCAGTGTAGTCGATTGACCAGCAATGAGGGACTAGCGCGATTATCTTTTCACCATTCTCTAATCTAGGGAAAAGATGCTCTCCTCCAAACACTTCGCCACGGCTCTGATTGTATTTTTTGCTTCGCACCGTCAATTCTGCGTACCCAAGAAAAAACTGCGCTGCGACTTCATACATTTTCTCAAGCAATTGCTGTCTTTCATCTGCTGATTTTTCAGGGTAGCAGAGCTCTATATTTTTCTTAGCTCTGCGCAGTGCACCTGAATTGCGTTTTGAAAAAAAACGAGACAACCAAGCCGCAAATTTATCGCGTGGGCGATGTGGTACAAAAGCGAGCAATAAAGCAAATCCAATACCTATCCACGTTGGCCAGTATTTCGGATGCAAAAACGACCATTGAAACTTAGGATCATATAACTGTTTTTCGATGTTATTGCTCATTCGACCATTAAATCTATCTTAGGATTAGGCGCGATATGATATAACAAAGGCAATTCAAAACAAACGACAGATAACTATGGCTTTTTCACTGCACCCTCAACTAGACAAAGACACCAGTTACCTTGGCGACTTTCCATTATGTCGCGTCCTTTTACATAAAGATGCCACGGTGCCTTGGATCATTCTTGTTCCAAGATTCGATAATTTAACCGAGTTGCATCATTTACCTATGCCTAAGCAGCAGCAATACCTTGTTGAATCTCAATTGGTTTGCGAGGCGATTGAAGCGCTATTCACTCCAGATAAACTCAATACCGGCGCGCTTGGAAATATGGTGCCACAATTGCATCTTCACCACATTGCTCGATATAAACATGATGCTGTTTGGCCAAAGCCAGTATGGGGGAATACTTCTGGTGAGTTTAGAGATGAGAAATCGCAGTTAGATATGGTCAGCCTGATACAAAACTATCTTTCAAAGTCAGATATTTTTTCTACCGCTTCACAATAAACACTGCATCAAAATAAACATCGCGCCTGATTAAAAAACGTAATAAAAGAAAAGGAGCATACCGAAAAACCCTTGGTTATTGGTATTGCCCCTTTCTTTTAGCAAACAATAAAATTGTTACTGTTAATACCTGTTATCCGATAATGACATTCATGGCAATTTGTTCCGGTCGAGAGATCCAACAATAGCTAGCGGTGTGCTCACCTTTCGCGGATATCTTCGTCACTTTGCCTTTGTTCATCCAAAACGTCAGCATGGCATCAACACCGTCTTCACTCATGTGAAAATGCCGAGCGAGTTTCGACTGACTTACCGTGCCATTTTGGGACATGTATTCACTTATCTCCGTCAAAATCATACGCTCACCATCTCTGTATTCGTGTGCTGTTCATCCCCTGCACGCTTTAAAAGTAGGTAAGTGAATACGAATATTGAAATGACCAATGCAATCCACAGTGTACTGCTCATCGGGTGATGGGAAAAATGCGTGATCTGATAAAATAGCGTTGCTCCTCCGTAGGCAAGCAACATGGTCCACGCAGCAATAAAGCGCGCAAACTTATGACCAAACTCTCGAACATAAGCCCCCATTGCCGCCACGCAAGGGGTATACAGCAAAATGAAAATCAAATAGGCGAAAGCCGCATTTCCAGTAACGAAGTACTCTTTTAGGTTACCGAATATGGAGCTGTCCACTTCTTGCTCTTCGGCAACGGCTTGTGCATCGGTAAGATCGCCGACTTCAATACCCAATGGATCGCTAAAACTAAGACCTAACAAGTTTTCTGGAATCGTCATTAACGCCTCGTTCAAACTCCCCCATAGATCAAACTCGCTTGGTTCTTCTTCCAATGGTGACGAATACAGGTTGTTTAATGTCCCGACTACCGCCTCTTTAGCGAATATTCCTGTGATGATCCCAACGGTAGCTGGCCAATTTTCTTCGCTTACACCAATAGGCTTAAAAATAGGCGTAACGATTTGAGCAGCGCTGGACAATACAGATTGTTCACTGTCTTCATTTCCAAATGTGCCGTCTGTTCCTAGTGAGTTGAAAAAACTCAAAATGGTGACGACGATGACAATCGTCTTGCCCGCACCCAATACAAAACGTTTCAGCTTTTGCCATGTTTTTAAAACCACATTCTGCAAGGTAGGAAATTCATAACTCGGTATTTCCATAACAAAATGCTCACTTGAGCCGGAATATAGTGTGCGCTTTAAGATAAGACCGGTTCCTACAGCGGCAAGTATCCCCAGTAAATACAATGCAAATACAATGTTTTGACCAGATTCTGGGAAAAATGCTGCTGCGAATAAGGCGTAAACAGGTAACCTTGCGCCACAAGACATAAATGGTGCCATGGCTGCAGCTAGTTTTCTTTCCCTTTCTTGGTCGAGTGTTCTTGTTGCCATAACAGATGGGACATTGCACCCAAAACCTAAGACTAAAGGAACAAATGCTTTCCCTGGTAAACCAATTTTCTGCATGACTTTATCAAGAACAAATGCTGCTCTCGCCATGTAACCAGAGCTTTCAAGCAAAGATAGGAAAAGATAAAGGCAAGCGATCACGGGAATAAAGGTCGCAACCGTTTGAATGCCTCCACCAACGCCATCCGCTAATAACGTCACTAACCACACAGGAAGATGTTCATCCAGTAGATAATGACCGCCGTCGACCAAAACAGTGCCAACACCGATATCAAAAAAATCGATAAATGCACTGCCGATATTGATGGAGAACATAAACATTAAGTACATAACGAGGAAAAAGAACGGAATACCAATCCATCGATTGAGCACGAGGTTATCTATGGTTTCAGTCGTGCTGTGGCTTACCTTTCCAGACACTTTCCTAACACGTTTGCAAATGTCATGTAAAAATGAGTATTTAACATTAGCCACTTGTAAGTCGATGTCGCACTTAATGGCGTCCACTGAGTGCGTTAATTTCTTACGTTGCTCTTCAGTGAGGCTATTTACGATCAGAGGGTCATTGCCCAACGCGCGAATGGCTTTGGCTCGTGCTCCATGCTCCGACTGCCACAAAGGAAGTAAAGTGGCTATTTCTCGCTCAACATCCTGACTGTATTCTAAAGAAAAGTGTTCTTCTGGAATCCCTTTCACTAAGGTTTTGTGTAAATCTTCTTTGAAGCTTTGAACTTGTTGTCGGTTGTTAGACGAAAGCGCATAAACAGGGCATCCAAGCCCCTCTTCAAGCCCCTTTATGTCTAATGTTTGTCGCTTGCGAGTAAGTGCATCCATTTTATTGACCACCACGATCATGGGTCTCCCCAGTTCTCGCAGTTGCAAAGTCATGTACAAGCTTCTTTCGAGGCAAGTTGCGTCTACAACATTAATGATAAGATCCGTAGGATGCGTCAGAGCAGCTCTAGAAGCTATCGATTCGTCTATACTGTTTGCGCCATGAGCGCTATCTAGCGCATAGATTCCTGGTAGGTCGGTCAATGAAAAATCGTCGCCAGAATGCGTAAAATACCCTGTCTTTTTCTCAACCGTAACACCCGCCCAGTTGCCTACCTGCTGTTTCGCTCCAGTGAGGGCATTGAATAAGGTGGTTTTTCCGCAATTGGGGTTACCAACGGTTAGGATGTCATATTGCATTAGATGGACTCCACTTCAATTTGACGTGCGAGACTATCTCTAATAGCAATAACAACCCCTCTAATTTCCACCTGCAGTGGATCACCCATCGGAGCTTTTCTAACCAGTTTTATATGGGTTTCAGGCAACATACCCATAACCATCAATTTTTTATTGAGTTCTTGGCTCAAATCGCCAAGACCTGCAATCGTAGCGGTGCCGCCAATATGCATATCGGAAAGCTTCATCAGTGTAACCTCGACATCATTCTGAATGAGAAACATTATTATTTTTATAAGTAACTATAATTGAACGATGTAACAAAGTGTTGCGCTCAATCAATGTTACCGTTTTTACAGTCCCCACTCATAAATCAACGTCAAAAACGTCACTTTAAACTCCGTTAATATCGTTAAAAACACCGCGACTTTGATTAATAGTTAAGCACTCCGCCAACCCATATGAATATTTCACTACTGAGACTAAAAATAAATACCCTTATATTACAAAAAGTTAAATTTGATATGGACAGATTGTCGGATTTCTTATGTAAATGTGTCGTTAATTCAATAAAGAAATTAAGTGGAGCAAGGCTATAGTTACTCCATCGAAAGGCACTGCCTTAGATAAGAATTCCAGAGGTGATATAGCTTAGCTATATCACTCCGGCAGCAAGCGAAGGTGTCATTGACACCCGTGGTATAGTCCCCCCGGCTATACCACGATATTTTTTTTCTTCTCCTTTTCAACACTCCTTAAAAACCTCAGCAATCAAATTACTGCATTCTTGCGACTTTATCTTTGCATTATCCATAGTGACAATTGTTTATCTCATTTATATTTCAGTTAGTTATACCCAAGAACCTCGAGATGCTTGGTTCAGCGACTTCTCTACCAAAGAATAAGGAATTGGCAGTCAAGCAGAGATCGATAGGAAAACCTAGTCGTTCTAACTCAAAGATAGGAAATGGAGCATAAAAGCCACTTAAACTTCCCCTTGGGAGCCAATATATGGTTTGTAGGGCATAATAAGCCTACTAGACGCCCCCCTTTATTCAACAAACACGAAAGCACTTGTGAGGTTAAGTGAGAGTAGATAAACCGAGTGTAATTACTCGGAGATGATGTTGAATAAACTCATTACGTCCAAGTACCAACTACAGCGCTTGCGCGAATTAGCACAATTCGTTAATAAATTCACATCGAGAACGACCGATAGACGCAAGAATAGAAATGGATGCAATTTGAAGGCAAATGAAATAATGCCCTAATAGATAACTTTTGTAGTGTGTTAAAAGGTTCGAAGATCTAATTTTAAAAGGCGGGGGAGCGCACCATCAAACACCTTGATTAGCTTCAATAAATTTGGAGGGTGAAATACCGTAATGGTGTTTAAATCGCTGACTGAAATAGGAAGGGTCATTAAAGCCTGTCTCATGAGCAACATCCGACACTTTTTCGCCACCGATTAATCGCTGACAGGCTTTCTCTAAACGAATTTCGTTAAGATACTCTTTAAATGTCTTCCCTGTTTGAGATTTAAACTTACGCTGCAGGCTCCGCTCCGATGTATAAATCATTTTTGCCATCGGTGCCGTACCAAAGTCGGGGTCGTGATAGTGAGTATCCACTATCTCAAAGACTCTTGATAACCACTGTTCTTCTTCTGTAAGCGGAACTTGTTCTTCCGAAACAACTATTTCTTCTTTAGTAGATACAGTAAATCTTCTTCCAATGGGTATGTCGAGTTCTTCCACCGGCGCATTCGACCAAAAGGCGTCAATGATGTTAGCGTTGTTGTCTTTTTTCCTAAAGAAACACTCACCGCCACCATATTCAACGTATCGACGTAAGCCCTGTAAGCTTGTGTCGGTTAACGCACTCCACTCTTCACCACTGTACTTGTGATTAAAGGAGTTGTAACCCAACACTTCCTGCTGAGAAATTGGATTACCCGTATCTTGAATCCTGAACCCACATTGCTCATCTTGGTTAACTACGACTAATTCAATTTGATCGCCTCGTTTACTTCTTCTCGAAACGTTCGCCAACATCCCGTGGAGCACATAATCTAAATTAAATTGCTCCACATAAACGGAAATTGCAGCTGGAGAGCGATACACGTTTAATTGAACACCTTGTTTGGCCAATTCTTGCTCCCAATGAGCCACCACCGCATCACACACTGAATTAAGGTCATGGCTTGCTTTGGACTCTCCCTGAGATTTAACACTGAGATCAACGATTTGTTGCAAAAGATAAAACGCTTTCTTGAATTGACCTGGCTCAGCACCAGATTGGCATATATCTTCAAAAACACCTTTAGTCTTACCGGCAAGGCTATCAATATAAGTATGGCGAATATTAATTTGCCTTTTCAATAACTTATTACTATTTACCAACATGTCACTTTGATGTTTCAGCTGACTGGTTCTCAGTTCAACCTTATCTCTCAGTGCTTTGTTAATTCGACGTATTTGACGTGAACGCCACAATACAATTAACCCTGCAAATACAATTAGACATAAAATGACGTAGGCTATAAACCAACCCGACATGTACCAAGGCGTTGAAACAACAAAAGAAAAGCTGGATCCTTCAACTTCAAGTTCAGACTGTGAAGATGTACGAATTTCTAGTTCATATTCACCCGGTAACAAGTAGTCAAAAGTTAATTGCGAACCTTGAAGAGATATCCAGTTTTCGTTCCGGCTTCCTAAAAGCCGATATTCCAAACTCCAAACGTCAAAATCTGGTAACACACCCACTACAAATGATAGATTTTTACTATGAGGTACTTGGTACTGCTTGCTGCTATCGGGCGCAAATTCGAAAGGTTTTCTGTCCAAAAGGACCTGACCAAATTTAACTCGACTCAAAGGCAGTTGTGTCGCTTTCAACGCCTTCTCTGATGTCATTATAATCCCGAGTTTGGAACCAAATATTAAGTGGTCACCATTAGGACCAACCGAACATACGTCTGGCAAAAACTCGTTGTTTATTAAGCCAAAAGGGGCACCATAATGATGAAGAAGTTGACCTTCATTGGAATAAAAACTGAGCCCTTTGGACGTAGACAACCACATGCCTTTAGCCGTGGTAACACTGCAAAGCGGTTTAATATCGGCTTCAAATAGTGGCACGATTTGCTGTACAAGAATCTCTGGATTATAAAGGCTTAATCCTCTGCTGCTGATTCGCCATGTTTTACCACCAACAGTTTCAGACATATCGACAGTTCTCGCCAGTAATGTTTCACCACTGCGTTCAAACTGTAAGCGCCCATTGGCATAGTAATAGAGACCATGGTCCGTCCCAATCCAAACGGTTCCAGTAGAAGACGTGTAAAGGTGAGTGATTTGTGTTGGGAAGTATTTTTTAGCAACCCAATCAAACCCAAAATTCTCGGTCACTTTGCTTTCAGGCTGATAACGAATAAGCCCTTCTGCCGTCGCTACCCAAAGCATGCCTTTTTTATCAATAGTGACTCGATTGATTACTCTTTGATTTAATTGGCTAGGTAGTATCTCGTTTTCAAGCGTTAGCGTCTCTAGGTTGAATTTTCTCAACCCATCAGACATTGCCAACCACAAAAATTTTCCCTGCTGCACCAAATCATTCACACATCCCTCAAGCAACCGCTTGGGGTAGTGCATATTCTTTGGGTTTAGAAGATAAAACCCTTGATCGGTTCCAATCCAATGCGCGCCGTCCAAAGAGGTGAATACTTGCTTGATGTTACCCAATCCTAAGTGTTGGGATGAAGTACCAAAACGCACGCGTTCAAACAATCGGCTGTAAAGAGAGTAATAATTAATCCCTTTGTTCGTCGCTACCCAAACACCGCCTTGACCATCATTGTATAAGTCGTACACGTGATCACCGGGCAGGGCATAATCATCTTGATAGTTGGATGAAATATGGTCGGTTTCACCAGTAAGGAAGTGATAGACGTATATCCCATTTTCTGTGCCCAGCCAATAGGACGTATCTGTTTCTTCAATCGCTAGTACATGAGAGCTTCCAATCACTTTAAAATTTCTCGATTCATTATCAATAGTAATGATTCGAGCACCTTGAAGTGAGCCAACTATGAGTTCTCTGCGTTTTTGAGAAAAATGGAGAGACTCAATATGGTGCTTACCAGACGAGCGGATATGATAGAACTTCTTGCCTTGATTGAAATAAACGCCAGAAGACGTTCCCAAAATCCAACGGTCAGACACATATTTTGCATCATTGACTATCACTCGCTTCTGACTATTACTTTGGTAAACAAATGAAAGGGGATACTCAATAACCGAGTTGTCATCCAAATCTAATGTGTAGAAGTTTTCAGCGGTTGCAGCCCATACAAATTTACTACTCACACCAAGCTTCAGTATTCGACGATTAGCGGGGAGAGCTGTAATGAGTTCTTGCGGAAAATTAGGTTTAAACCGGAATATTTTATTGTTTTCTGAGAACCAGAAATACTGCCGGCTGTACGCTACTTGGGAGAGTTTACGCTCAAAGACACTACCAGATCGGGGAAGAATATGCTGACCATCGAAAAACCTTAGCTGCCCATGAATATCATGAATCCAAAGCCCACCATCTGGACCCGATATCAGATTTTTTGCGGTAAGAGACTGCCCTTGCATCTGAAATGGTAAGGGGTAGAAAATGGAATTGCTCTCATGAGCTCGCAAGCTTTGGCTAACGACAAGCAATATTAATATGAGTACGGATCGCGTAATCAAATCCTTCCCTTTCTCAAAGCCGGAAAAACTCCATCACCAATTTTAGATACTGGTAATTTTGAGTAACTTGATACGTTATACGAATTATGATGAATAAAAAAGGTGCAGCTCGCTACACCTTTCATTTATCTAGATCTGATCACGTAAAATTTGTATGACACCACCAGCATTTTCTTTAAATTCCGGTAACTTAGACTTAGGAACATCCGATGCTTTAGGTAGTTGCACCTTCATTGCATCAACTGGACGTGAATTTTTGATCAACTCATAATGGAGATGAGGACCTGTAGAGCGCCCCGTGTTTCCACTTAAAGCGATTTTTTGACCTCGAGTGACCGTATCCCCCACTTTTACCAGAATTCGGTGTAAGTGCAGGTACCTTGTTACGTACTCTCGACCATGTTTAATGACCACATAATTGCCCGCTAAAGGGTGGCGACGCGCTTTCACCACTTTGCCATCGCCCGTCGAGTAAATAGGTGTGCCCGTTGGCGTGGCAAAATCGGTTCCATTGTGGGGAGAGATACGTCCCGTAACTGGGTGCTTTCTATGAGGGTTGAAACGAGAACTGACTCGATATCGTTTATTGGTTGGCAAGCGATCAAATGCCTGCTCTAAGCTTTGACCAGACTTGTCGTAAAAACGATTATCATCAAATTTAACAGCGGTGTATTCTTTTCCGCTATTCACGTACAGCAAAGCTTTGACATCACCTCTGCCTACAGCCTTGCCATCGATAAATTCTTGCTCGATCTGAACAGCGAATTTGTCACCTCTACGCGCTAAGCGCCCAAAATCAAACTTCCACTGCATCGATTTAACAATGGTCGTGATTTGCCCCGGTGACAACCCGGCATTCAATGCCGACTGATAAAAGCTTCCAGATATTCGTCCTGTGACCACAACAGGTTTCAATTCTCCGGAGTTTTCCAACCTTTGATATTGATACCCCGAATCACCAAGCGTATAGAGGTCATATTCTTTGGCATTGCGATCAATGCGCAGCTCATCTAACCGACCATCCGTGTCTAACGTCCATGTTAACGTCATTCCGGGACGAAGCCGTTCAGCAGCCTTATTTGTATTAATCAGCGCGTACATGTCATTTAGTTTCAGACCGTACTGCTCGAAGACCGTGCTAAGCAGCTCCCCTTTCGCGATGACATGGGAATGACTCGGCTCTATTGCATTCGCCAACTCTTCTTCAAGTTCGTCTTTAGGGGCAGAAAACTCTGGAGCATTAGAATCAATTTGAGCACCTAAAGGTTCGCTGTTTTGATCTGAAAGCGCTATGGTTTGTTCACTTTCAAGATCAATTTCAACTCGTTCAGCAGGCGTTACGGCAGGTTGTGATGAAATCGAAACGGGGTTTGGACGCCAAAATGATACACCGATGGTTAATATCGTTAGGCTTAGAATAGTAAGTTTGTGTTTTTTAGGTAATCGCTGCCAGTGTTTGGCAGCGACATTTATATTTTTCATTCAGATAAACAGCTAGCGAATTGGGAGCCTAATGACTTTAAAAAGTCGAAATACGCCCCAGACTGCACTTTGATATTCACCGCAAGTGGATCAAGTTCGCCTTTATTCACACCTGTCCCACGCGTTACGGAGGTCACTACAGCTGGGGTAAATTGAGGCTCAGAGAATACGCAATATGCATCTTTAGATTCAAGCTTTTTACGTATTTTGTTTAAGGTTTTTGCTCCAGGCTTTCGCTCAGGGCTAACAGTAAAATGGCCTAAATTGTTCAATTTAAAATGATTTTCGAAGTAGCCGTATGCATCATGGAAAACAAAATAGCCGTTATGGCGAACAGAAGAGAATTTAGCTTCTAGCTCTGCGTTTGTTTTATTTAAGTTAACTTCAAACGCAACCAAATTATCTTGGTAGCGCTTTGCATTGCTTGGATCAATCTCAGATAACTTGTTTGCAATGGCGGTAGCGGCTTGAAGAGCTTGATCAGGACCTAACCAAAAATGCGTATCATAGGCACCATGGTTATGCCCTTCGTGTCCGTCATGATGATCGTGGCCTTCATGGTGGTCGTGCCCCTTATGGTCATCGTGATGCGCTTCATCTTTATCGCATCCACAATCACCATATTTTCGCAACTTAACTTCAGGTTGTTGTTGAAGGGCGAAAGCACCAGAATGACTTTCCATTACACCCGTCAGAAAAGTTTCCATGTCTTCACCGATCCAAACCACTAGATCTGCTTTTCTGATCTTTTTAATGTCAGATGGCTTCAAAGCATAGTCATGAGGAGAAGTATTTGTAGACAGCAGAACGTCTGAGGTGGATACTCCCTCGGTAATTTCATTGGTAATGAGTTGAACGGGTTTTATGGAGCTTAAAACGTTAGCTGCGCTGGCGATGGAAGGCATCAACCCTAACAACAAAAATACATGACCAAAACGTGGCATTTTATCCTCTGAGTATTCAGTACTTGGCGTAAATGGGGGTAAATGTTACTTTATAACACATCAGTAATGCAATAGCGGTTTATAATGACTCTCCTCGCTTCACTCAAATCTATACGGGTACAATTTGGTGATAAACCCGTTCTCGATAACATCAATCTAGATCTACACAAAGGTCAAATTACGACGTTAATTGGTCCTAATGGAGCGGGGAAATCAACGTTAGTAAAAGTACTGCTTGGATTAAACAAACGCTTTGATGGAACATTATCATTTATAGGCAAACCAAAAATAGGGTACGTTCCGCAAAAACTCAGGTTAAATGACACCCTTCCTCTTAGCGTTGAACGATTTCTAAAGCTTGCTGGGAAATACAGCAAACAAGAGCGGCTAGAAGCCTTAAAACTGGTTGGTGCTTCCCATTTGTTGAACAACAATATGCATCGGCTGTCTGGTGGTGAAAATCAGCGTGTTTTGTTAGCAAGAGCATTGCTTCAAAGGCCCGAGCTGCTCGTTTTGGATGAACCAGCACAAGGTGTTGATGTGCAAGGTCAAATAGACCTTTATAACTTAATCGACCATTTGAGACACCGATTTAACTGCGCTGTATTAATGGTGTCGCATGACCTACACCTTGTCATGGCCAAGACAGATCATGTGGTTTGCTTACATCACCACGTATGCTGCTCAGGTACACCAGCTGCCGTTAGCGAACACCCGTCTTACATTGCGCTGTTTGGTCACCGTAGCCGAGAGTCACTGGCTTTTTATCAACACGACCATCATCACCATCATGACCTTTCCGGCGATCCCGTCGCCGGAAACGCTAATGCATGTCAACATATTCAACACGGTCACAAACATGATTGAGTTTCTTCTCCCCTCTATTCTCGCTGGTATTGCTATCGCGCTGATTGCTGGTCCATTGGGGTCTTTTGTCGTCTGGCGCAAAATGGCGTACTTTGGCGATACCCTAGCGCACGCTTCGTTACTGGGTCTGTCTTTGGGCTTTTTGTTGGATATCAATATCTATCTGGCATTGGTTATTTGCTGTATTGCGCTTGCAGCCATTTTAGTCACGCTTCAAAAACAAGAGGTTGTCGCAACTGACACGTTACTCGGTATTTTAGCGCATAGCTCACTATCACTGGGGTTGGTGGCAATCAGCTTTTTCGATAATGTACGTGTCGATCTAATGGGATATTTGTTCGGCGATCTACTTGCGGTTTCTCCACAAGATTTAACCTTCATTTTTGCTGGCGGGGCTTTCATTATCGCAGCGCTAATGTATTTTTGGCACCCTCTACTATCAAGCAGCGTCAATGAAGAACTCGCGAGCATAGAAGGGATTAATACTGACTTTATGCGTCTTGTCTTGATGTTGCTGGTTGGTGTTGTCATCGCGGTAGGAATGAAGTTCGTTGGGGCGCTTTTGATCACTTCACTTATGATTATTCCTGCTGCTGCTGCACGCAGATTTTCGCGTACACCAGAACAAATGGCGATTCTATCTTCGGTGTTTGGCGTTGCTGCAGTATTGTCTGGCCTGTCATTTTCATGGAATTTGGATACGCCAGCCGGGCCTTCCGTAGTGATTAGTGCAGCCATTATTTTTATATTGGCTCAATTCAAGAAAGTAACGCACTAAGCGATTGTTACAAAGAAACTTTAATCACGATTCAAGATCAAAACAGGGAAGCCTCGCTTCCCTGTTTTAGTTTTCTAATCTAGCTATAAGAACAATTACTTCCAACGATTGTAATGCCATATCCATTGCGTTGGGTGTTTTCTAATAACCTGCTCTAGGTACTCCATTGTCATTTTAGCCTCTGCTTCCATTCTCGCTTTCCCGAATAAATCCTCTCTCTGAGGCAATTTATCAAAGAACAATGACTGCTTTTGCTTGCCAGACAAAGTGTGATGAAGGTAGGCCGAACAACCCAGCTTTTGCGCAATAAAGAATGGAGTGGTTGGTACCTGAGTATCAAAACCGAAAAACTGAGTGCTAACGCCTTCGGCACGTAGATCCATGTGAAACACAATCCAACGTCCTTCTGAAATGGCTTTGACTAACCCGAGGATGCTATTGCTACCGCGCTCGACAAAAGGAATGTCTAATTCTTCTGCTGCCGTCTCGATGATCGTATTTTCAGTTTCTCTTTTTCCATCTTTACCAGCACCAAAAATCGTTTCGGTTGGTACACCTTTCTTATTCAGATACCAAGTTACTGCATCATAAATACCGGTATGAGGGCATAGGATGACGCCTCCCTTACCTTGCTTTGCTTCTTCAACAATGCTTTTAAGCCCATCATCAGATTCAAAAATGTGAGCATTGAGATGACAAATACCCATCAAGTTCATCAATGTTTGCTTCGCGGAGGCTTTTGATATCTGCTTTCGCCAATCGACATCACTTTGCGGAAATACTCCAAGCAGCCCTTTGTCTTCGGTTTTAAATCGACCTGCATGCAAAATCGGTGCGAATACACTTGCCATTGTCTTTTTGAAGAAAAAAGGGGTTCGGATAAAAGCACGAGTTCGGCGAGCAACTTTCTCATGTTTTGCTTGATCTCTTGCAACATTGTCGCTTACTGCATTTATTCCCTTATTCTTTTTAGTATTCTCAAAAACTTTAACTGTCATGCAGATTAAACCAATCCAATACCTGACGAATCGATGCACTAAGATCAAAGTCCACAGACATAAGATCCATTGACAGCCCAAACTCACTTTCAACGTTGGTTATCAGATCTATGAAGGAAAACGAATCAACGAAATCGAAGAATGAATCATGTTCAGCAACAAGAGTGCCCGGAGCCACTAACTTAGAAATATAGATATTAATAAAGTTCTCTATTTGCATGCGTTTAGTCCTTCTAGTTGTTCATAAAGTGCGTTTATATCAATCTTGCCATTAATGTTTCTTGGCATGTTTTTCAACGCAAAGATTTGCTTTGGCGAAATAGCCCTTGGCAGGTAGTTGGAAAACTGTTTTATGATCTCAGGCTCATCCAATTCACCATCGGATTGGAAAAACACGACGACACCATTGGCATATCCGGCTCGGCTTAACGGCCAAGGCACCGCTGCAACAGTTGATAGATGGCTTATCTTGCGAGCTACGGTTTCAATTTCCCCAAGCTCTACCCGATGCCCAGCAATTTTTACTTGATGATCGTTACGACCAAGGTGGTGTAATACCCCTTCACACCATTCCACTAGATCGCCTGTTTTATACCAAAGCGTACCTTCGTTATCGTGAAAGTAAGCTCGCTGAGTATTTTCTTCATCGTTCCAATACTTTCCAGCCAGCTGTACACCTTTGATATATAGCTCCCCTTTTAATTCTCCGCTAAATTGGTCAATTAACTGCGGCTGATTATCTGAATCGATGATGGCTAATGTATTCTTTCTAAAAGGGAGCCCTACGGGTACAGAAGTTCTATACCTATCGATTGCAGGTTGGTAAGTGTGCGCTGTGACCGTCACACTGCACTCTGTAGGACCATAAATATTCACCACTTTCTGCCCAGTCGCTTGCTGCCACTTATCCGCTAGATCTGTCGCCAATGCTTGACCACAAAAAATACTCAGTTTCAAAGAAGGCAAAGAATCAGGCGCTAATTCATCACGTTGAAGTGACAAATCAATCACAGAAGGAACTGACAACCAGGCTGTAAGTTGATAGTGACGAATGAATTGAATCGGATTGGTTTTAAGAATTTCAGGGATACAATACAAACAGGCGCCGTGCATCCAGGCAGAAAACATATCGTGCACTGAAAGGTCAAAACTGAGATCCGAAAACTGGGCTACTCTGTCAGACTTTGACAATGGAAACGCGGTTTGAATGTTTTCCAAATAACTGGAAAGGTTTTGATAAGAGATTGGGATGCGTTTGGGCTTCCCCGTTGACCCTGACGTATGCATGATATAAGCAAGCTTGCTCCCGCTAATCTCACTTAATGAGGTTTTCTTCTCTTTAGCATCATCAACCAAAATAAATTGGTGATCGGGAAAATCGTTTTTCCACTTCTCGGCATCAACACCTTTCTCGAAAATGATCGTCCAACGGGTAGAGGTGCAATTGAGCATTTCTCTCAGTATTTTCTGATGCCCAACATCGCACGCTATCACTTGCGTTTCGGTGTCCAACATTATCTCAGTCAATTGCACTGGAGATTTTTTATTGTTCATCGGAATCCAAGTAAGACCCGAAAAATAGCACCCTATAATACTTGCATAGGCAAACAGGCTACGGTGAGCAAGAACCGCCACTTTTTCAGAGGTGTAGTGACGGCAACTTACACTCACTGAGTTGGCTTTTTCTACCAGCTCTCGGTAAGTGTAATATTGATTCGCAACCCAAAGAGCAGGTTCATCTGCCGACTCTAGCATCGCTTGGAAAATGTGCTTTCTCATTATGAAGTTCTTCTATTTATGCCGAGTATTTAGGGGTTTCTGACCATCAGTAGTTAAATGGACAAAATGATTAAGGTCAGCGAGTTCTGCACTTTCTGATGCAATCCGTTCTTGCTCGTACAAAATAGCGTCTAAATGTTCAATACAGGTTAGAGGATTTGCCAACACCACTCGAAATACCGTTCCTTCCAACGTTTTTCCTTGATTAACGTGAAGTTTGGTTCGAGAGACAAAGCCTTTACCAGTATCCCTTTGGGTTTCTTGAATGTGCTGATTTAAACGATCGAGCAATTGGTAAGCTACGCCCCTTTCACTCACTTCAAGGCGCTCAATAAGGGCTAAAAGACTTTTGGGCGCATACCGGTAAGTAAAAATGCAAAGTGTTGGAGTGCTAGTGAGTTCAAAATTGGTATTTTTTTTAACTTTACGAGCAAACTGGTGCGCTAAATGAATACTTCCATCCACCAGCTTTGCTATTCCCTGTTTTCCCATCATTGCTAAATTTGAAGCCACTAGCGCTGCGACTGCACCTCGAGAACCTTCTACCGTATGTGCTCCCAAATCATTGGAGCCTTTTCGAATAATATAGTTAGCATGGTGAGATATAGATTGCGTCGCTAATGGGCTTTTGAATAACACCATGCCTGCACCCATGGGAACATAGAGCTGCTTATGCGCGTCTATTGTGACCGAATCAGCCAATTCAATTCCTGCAAACAGATGTCTTTGCCTGTTTGACAACAAGCTGGCTCCACCCCACGCAGCATCGACGTGAAAATGACAGTTTTCCTGATTGGCGATCTCGCCTAATTCTTCAAGCGGATCAATTGCCCCTGTTTCAGTCGTACCAGCGACCCCAACAATCGCCATTATTTTTACGTTTTTTCGTTTTAGAATTGAAATTTTCGATCGCAGATCCGTTATACACATTCGTTGCGCGGAGTCGGTATCGACAACGACTAGGTTACTCTTCCCTAGCCCTAATAAGTCAGCGGCTTTTTTTAAGGAATAATGCCCAGCACCTGAAACCAGAATCGCCAAGTCATCATAAGGGCTCTGTTTAAGCGCTTTCATAAGCCCTATTTCCCCAACATCAGCGTTAAGTGCTCGATTTCTAGCGACCCATAGTGAAGAAAGGTTAGCGACCGTTCCTCCTGAGCAAAAATGTCCAAGGCTTACATCGGAACCCAAAGCATCTGAGCTGAGCGAATTGATATTCTTTGTCAGAGAAAAGCACTGAGAATGAAAGAACGCAATGACGTCTTTTTCTAGCTGAGTAAACACATTGGATGTTTCAACCTTAACGACATTTTGATTCGTAGCCGCTAAGATTTTTGCCATGGGTAAAATATGTTTGGGCAGCGCTGAGGTCATATGACCAATAAAATCAGGGGAAAAAACAGGGGCACTGCAAGCAAGCAGGCCCTGGATAAAATCGCAAAAATCTTCGGCAGTTTGGGGGGAGTCAGATACTTCAAATGAAATCCGTTTTTCTGACACATCAGCCGTAGGTGTTTTGCGAAGGAAGTATTCGTAATCTTGTTGCAGCGCATGCTCGATCATGGCGAGGCAAGACACATCGGTTTGGCCGTTGAAGAAGTCTTCGATACGGATTTCTTTTATTTGCTCACTTGATACTTCAAGGGCGAGTTCAGGCGTATTCGAAGAGAATTCCAGCATGGCTAAGCAACCTAATGTTTAAAATTCTGAAAAGTCAGTAGTTCGGCGGAATACTACGAACTACTGACTGTTAAATCAGTATTTTCAATTAAACAATACGCTTAGCTTATTCAGCAGGAAGGCAGACTACGCCTGCGCTTCCTGTTCTTTTGATTTGAGGCTTTGATAAAGCTTTGAATAGACAGGATCGGAGTTTAAAAGCTCTTGGTGAGTGCCTTGACCAGAAACTCTCCCTTGTTCAACGACAATAATGTTGTCGGCATGCTCAATCGTGGATAGGCGATGCGCAATGACAACCAGCGTCTTTTCTTTTTGAATATTAGCCAGCGCTTCCTGTATTGCTCTTTCGGATTCAGTATCCAGAGCGGAGGTGGCTTCATCCAGTATTAGAACCTTTGACTTCTTCAGTAACGCTCTAGCTATGGCAAGACGCTGACGCTGACCTCCTGAAAGGGTGACACCATTTTGACCAATTTCAGTATCGTAGCCCTCAGGCAACTGAACAATAAATTCATGGGCGTTAGCCAATTTAGCTGCATTCTCTATTTCCGAGCGCTTCGCGTTCTCTAGCGCTGGATACGCTATGTTATTGGCTATGCTATCGCTGAACAAATGAATATCTTGAGACACAGAACTGATGTGCGTCCGTAAGTTAGAAAGTTCGTAATCTTCAACGTTCACACCATCAAGCAATACCGAGCCGGAATCAACCGAGTACAACCTTGGAAGAAGCTGAACCAAAGTACTTTTCCCCGATCCAGATCGGCCGACTATCGCCGTCATTTTGTTAGTCGGAATATCAATGGAGATATTATCCAAGGCTTTACCCGCAGCACCTTCGTAACCAAAACTCACACCATCAAAACGGATGTTTCCTTCCGTAGAGTCTTGCGTGTGTTTTCCTGTGTTGCTTTCTGTAGGTTTATCCAATATTTCAAACAGAGATTCGCACGCTGCCATACCTCGTTGAAACTCAGAAAGCACATTGGTTAAACCTCGCAAAGGGCGAAGAAGGCTATACATCGAAGCAAAAACAACGGTAAATGTACCCGCAGAGAGCTGGTCATGAATGTTGTCCATACTCGCAATATACAACACGGCTACTAATGCGAACGAGGCAATAGTTTGAATGACGGGGCTAGACACTTGCTGCGCCACGATCAATTTCATATTTTGCTGGCGAACTTGATTTGTGACGCCTTCAAAACGGCTAACTTCTTTTTTCTGCCCGCCAAAACTTAACACTTCTTTGTGCCCTTTCAGCATTTGCTCAGAGCTTGTTGCTAAGTTTCCCATTTCATTTTGAATATTGTGGCTGACTTTTTTCAGGCGCTTAGAAATGACACTGATTAATATGCCGATAACAGGACAGACAATAAGAAGAACAGAAGAGAGTTGCCAACTGGTCCAGAACATCAAAGCAAGTAGACCAAAAATAGTCACGATTTCGCGCACAAGGGTGATCAAGGTGCTACTGGTCGCCCCAGCAACTTGCTCTGTATCGTAAGTAATTTTGGAAAGTAAGGTGCCAGTGGATTCTTTACTGAAATAAGAAACGGGCATTTTCATTAGGTGATTGAAAAGCTCTCGACGCAACTTCATGACAATGTTGCTTGAAACCCAACTGAGTAAATAACCATAAACAAACCCGCTGCAGCCACGTAAAAATGCGGTTCCCAATATGATAAACGGGAGTATCTGTAGATAATTAGATTCTAGGTCACCAAAGCCTTCGTCCAAGATAGGCTTAAGCAAAGAGAGCATATAGATGTCACTTAAGGCGTTAATCGCCAATGCCACTATCGCTCCGCCTATCGCCAGCTTATAAACGCTGATGTAGGGAAGTAATCGCTTAAATTGTTCGATACTTTTCTTATCTTTAATGACAGTCATAAGAGTTTCGTGAAAATTTTTGCGCTAGATTACCATTAATTCAGTCAGTGTATTGTACTTTTGTCATCAAAACTGCTGCTGGATCTGCTGAAAAATGCTTGTTAAAGTCCCTCACTTCTGTGCGCGACAGTAGCCAAACGAGAATCAAAAATAATTTATGACAATACGAAATGCACTGCGTCGGTTTGACAGCTACCGTCGTGACAAAATGGGATCTTCTGAAATATTACTGTACAAGTTACTCAGTAATAACAAGTCGCTTGAACCCAAGCTTTTAGACAACGAAGATGTGAAGCATATCTTACTGATTCGTAACAATAAACGTATCGGAAATATGTTTTTTATGTTGCCTTTCATTCGAGAACTTAGAAAGCAATATCCCGATGCCAAAATAGATTTGCTACTGCGCGAACCGTGGCAAGGTCAGTTTTTTCAAAATATAGGGCTAGGGAAATTCGACTACTCCAGCTTCTCTTTCAAACAGATAGTAAGCTGGTTGCAATGTATTTTCCGTTTAAGGAAAAATACCTATGACTTGGTTCTTGTCCCCTACTCTTCTGTCACTGATAGCATGATGTCATCAATGCTAGACGCTCGTAATAAGGTATCTGAGTACGCGAAAGACAGGCTGCCTGCAGCCCCTCACTCATCACCGCTGCCTGTGAGACATCCCCACGCAGCGTTAGAAAGTTTAGATATTTTAAAAGGCATGGGAATCAAGCTTGATCCTGAATACGACCACACAATGGCGTTTTCTCAGCAAGAAACAGAGAATGCACAACAAATTTCTCAGCAGTTGCGAAAAGGAAAGGAACACGTCACATTGGCTTACTTCCGTGGAGCACGCGGAGAAAAGCAACTTGATGAAACCACCTGGCAAACCGTGCTCACTCAATTTGATGAAGTGACGGGCAAGCAAATCAATTGGATCGAAATACTGAGCCCTGACATCCCAGCCCCACTCAACGCTGAAACACAAACTTATCAATCAAAAGACATGCGAGTACTTGCTGCCGTGCTCAAACAAATGGATGGGTTTATTTGTTGCGATACCGGTCCTTTGCATTTGGCGGATGCCGCTGGAGCAAACTGTATTGGTCTTTATACTCATACCTCGATAGAGCGATACGGGTTGCTAGGAAGCAACACAGTCAATGTTGATGGGTTAGATAACCTAGACGCGGCGCAAATTCTAAAGTCGCTTAAAATCCCATTTTGATGGTGCATAGAAATCACAATTAAAAAAGACATAAAAAAACCGGAGCTTCTTAGCTCCGGTTTTTTGTATTCACTGAACTTTCTTACCAGCCAGTCACTTCACGAAGTGCTTTACCGATTTCAGCCAGAGACTTAGTCGTCTTAACGCCAGCCGCTTCTAGTGCTGCAAATTTGTCTTCCGCAGTACCTTTACCGCCAGAGATGATTGCACCAGCGTGACCCATACGCTTACCAGGAGGAGCCGTAACACCAGCGATGTAAGAAACTACAGGCTTAGTTACGTTCTCTTTGATGTACGCTGCTGCTTCTTCTTCCGCTGTTCCGCCGATCTCACCGATCATAACGATAGCTTCTGTTTCTGGGTCTTCTTGGAACAACTTCAGAATATCAATGAAGTTTGAACCAGGGATTGGGTCACCACCAATACCAACACAAGTAGATTGACCAAAGCCTTCGTCAGTTGTTTGCTTAACGGCTTCGTAAGTCAATGTACCTGAACGCGATACGATACCCACTTTACCTTTCTTGTGGATGTGACCAGGCATGATACCAATCTTACACTCATCAGGAGTAATAACGCCTGGGCAGTTAGGACCGATCATGCGAACGCCAGTTTCTTCTAGCTTCACTTTCACATCAATCATATCCGTAGTTGGAATGCCTTCTGTGATAGTAACGATAAGCTCAATACCCGCATCGATAGCTTCTAGAATCGCATCTTTACAGAATGGTGCTGGAACGTAGATTACTGTCGCTGTTGCGCCAGTCGCTTCTACTGCTTCACGAACAGTATTGAATACTGGTTGACCTAAGTGAGTTTGACCACCTTTACCAGGAGAAACACCACCAACCATTTGCGTACCGTAAGCGATCGCTTGCTCAGAGTGGAAAGTACCTTGACCACCAGTGAAACCCTGACAGATTACTTTAGTGTCTTTGTTAATTAGTACAGACATTATTTCGCCTCCGCAGCAGCAACAACTTTCTGAGCAGCATCTGTTAGCGACTCAGCAGCAATGATATCAACATCAGAATTAGCAAGAACTTCGCGACCTAAGTCTGCGTTAGTACCTTCTAAACGAACAACAACAGGCACTGTTACGCCAACTTCTTTAACCGCACCGATAATACCTTCAGCAATCATGTCACAACGAACGATACCACCGAAGATGTTTACAAGTACTGCTTTAACATTGTCATCAGAAAGGATGATCTTGAATGCTTCTGCTACGCGCTCTTTTGTTGCACCGCCACCTACATCTAGGAAGTTAGCTGGCTTACCGCCATGCA
This sequence comes from Vibrio penaeicida, assembly GCF_030689305.1. Lineage (GTDB taxonomy): Bacteria > Pseudomonadota > Gammaproteobacteria > Enterobacterales > Vibrionaceae > Vibrio > Vibrio penaeicida_B. The sequence goes on from NZ_JAUYVM010000001.1 coordinate 553,979, forward strand.
GGTTTACGATATCCATCGTACCCATCGCAAGACCTGCACCGTTAACCATACAGCCAACGTTACCATCCAGTGCTACGTAGTTTAGTTCCCACTGTGCAGCGTGTGCTTCACGCTCATCTTCTTGAGATGGATCGTGCATTTCACGAAGCTTAGGCTGACGGTACATCGCGTTTGAATCGATGTTGATTTTACCGTCAAGACATAGAAGGTTACCTTCACCTGTCACAACAAGTGGGTTAATTTCTAGTAGAGCCAAATCGTACTGAGAGAACATAGTGCCAAGACCCATGAAGATCTTAACGAATTGCTTGATTTGATCACCTGCTAGACCAAGTTTGAACGCAAGCTCACGGCCTTGGTATGCTTGAGGACCAACCAATGGGTCGATTGCCGCTTTATGAATCAACTCAGGTGTTTCTTCAGCAATTTTCTCGATGTCCACGCCGCCTTCTGTAGACGCCATGAATACAATTTTACGACTAGCACGGTCAACAACGGCACCTAGGTACAGCTCGTTAGCAATGTTCGATGCTTCTTCAACTAGGATTTTTGTTACTGGCTGACCGTTAGCGTCTGTTTGGTAAGTAACAAGGTTTTTACCCAACCACTTTTGTGCAAACTCTTTTACGCCTTCTTTTGTGTCATGCAGTTCAACGCCGCCCGCTTTACCGCGACCACCAGCGTGTACCTGGCACTTAACGACTTTCTTCGCTGTACTGATGCGGCCGGCAGCTTCAAAAGCTTCTTGAGCTGTATCACACGCGAAACCTTCTGGTACAGGCAAACCGAATTCTGCAAACAGCTGTTTGGCTTGGTATTCATGCAAATTCATTGTGTTATTCCGTTTGTTTATCCCTTAGGGGATTTATTATTTCCATAGACGCGTTATCAATTCTGATAAACGGCGCACGTATGTAGGGTTTTAGTCTTGAGCATGCGAGATTTACCCGCAATAAAGAGCCAGACGTTGAGAGCCTGGCTCAATTTTTATGCTTTTGCTTAGCGGACTATACGTCTAACAATAGACGAGCTGGATCTTCAAGCAACTCTTTAATCGTTACTAGGAAGCCAACCGACTCACGACCATCAATCAAACGGTGATCGTAAGATAGAGCCAAGTACATCATTGGAAGAATCTCAACTTTCCCATCAACCGCCATAGGACGCTCTTGGATTTTGTGCATACCAAGAATAGCAGACTGTGGTGGGTTAATGATCGGTGTAGACATTAGAGATCCAAACACGCCACCATTAGTGATAGTAAAGTTACCGCCAACCAACTCATCAACGGTCAGTTTGCCGTCACGACCTTTGATCGCCAGCTCTTTGATGCCTTTTTCGATTTCAGCAAAACCCAACGTATCACAATCTTTAAGTACAGGAGTTACAAGACCACGAGGTGTTGAAACTGCCATGCTGATATCGAAGTAGTTGTGGTAAACAATGTCTTCGCCATCAATCGACGCATTCACTTCTGGGTAACGCTTCAATGCTTCAGTTACAGCTTTCACGTAGAAAGACATAAATCCAAGGCGCGTACCGTGGCGCTCTTCAAATTGGTCTTTGTACTGCTTACGAAGATCCATGATTGGCTTCATGTTCACTTCATTAAACGTTGTTAGCATTGCTGTGCTGTTTTTCGCTTCTAGAAGACGCTTCGCGACTGTCTTACGAAGACGCGTCATTGGTACACGCTTCTGAGTGCGAGCGGCTGCTGGTGCTTCAATTTCTGGTTGAGCAGCGGCGGCTGGTGCAGATTTCGCAGCAGCAAGATGCGCATCGATATCTTCACGAGTAATACGACCGCCAACACCCGTTCCTTTCACTTGGTTTGCATTTAGGTTGTGCTCTGCAAGTAAACGGCGAACCGCTGGGCTTAATGCATCGTTAGATTCCTCAGTCAAAGAAGCCTTATGGCGTTTGTCTGGAGATGCTTCTTTGTCGTCTGTACTGTCTGCTGTCGGTTCACCGGCTACAGCACCAGGCTTCAATTTAGCAAGAACTTGGCGACCCAGTACTGTTGCGCCTTCTTCTTCAAGGATAGCTTCAAGTACACCAGCTTCAGGGGCAGGTACTTCCAGTACAACTTTATCTGTTTCAATATCAACAATGACTTCATCGCGCTCGATTGCATCACCTGGTTTTTTGTGCCACGTTGCAACCGTCGCATCAGCTACAGATTCAGGTAAGTCTGGAACCAGAATTTCAATTGTCATGTCTGTTTCGTCCTTTTTCTTCTAGTTCTTAATCTAGGGTAAGTGCGTCACTAATTAACGCTTTCTGTTGTTTCATGTGTACTGACATGTATCCAACTGCAGGTGATGCCGAAGCCGGACGACCTGCGTATTTCAAATCAGCACCAGCCGGAATCGCGATACGGAAGTTATGTTGGCTCGAGTACCAAGCACCTTGGTTTTGAGGCTCTTCCTGACACCAAACATAATCCACTGCATTTGTGTATTGTGCGATCGCAGTTTGTACTTCTTCCAACGGGAATGGGTACAACTGTTCAATACGAACTATCGCAACATCGTCTTGTTCATTGTTGCGACGTTGCTCTAGTAGGTCGTAATAAACCTTGCCCGAACAAAATACAACACGCTTCACTTTAGACGCTTCCAATGTATCTATCTCACCAATCGCAGCTTGGAACGTACCTTCCGACAAATCTTCTAATGAAGAAGTACAAAGCGGATGACGTAGAAGAGACTTAGGCGACATAACAATCAGTGGACGACGCATTGGGCGCACCACTTGACGACGGATCATGTGATAAACCTGCGCAGGCGTAGACGGCACGACTACTTGCATATTTTGTTCAGCACACAATTGCAAATAGCGCTCTAGACGTGCAGAGGAGTGCTCTGGACCTTGACCTTCGTAGCCGTGAGGCAGAAGCATAGTCAAACCACACAAACGAGCCCACTTTTGCTCTCCAGAAGAGATAAACTGGTCGATTACAACCTGCGCACCGTTTGCGAAGTCACCAAACTGAGCTTCCCATAACGTTAAACCACCCGGTTCTGCTGTCGCGTAACCGTATTCAAATGCCAGCACAGCTTCTTCAGATAAAACGGAGTCAAATACTTGGAAAGGACCCTGCTTATCATGGATGTTCGCTAAAGGAACATAGGTGCTCGCATCCGTTTGGTTATGCAATACAGAATGACGGTGGAAGAAAGTACCACGACCTGAATCTTGACCAGAAATACGAATACGTTTGCCATCGTCAACCAACGTTGCATACGCCAGTGTTTCAGCCATACCCCAATCGAGTTGTTTCTCGCCATTAATCATCGACGTTCGATCGTTGTAAAGTTTGTTTACACGGCTATGAAGCTTGTGGCTTTCTGGGTACTGACACAAGCGTTGACCCAATTCTTTCAGGCGCTTGATATCAAAATTCGAATCCCAATCTGTATCCCAATCGTGACCAATATAAGGTGACCAGTCTACGGAATGCAGTGCCATTGGACGCCATTCCTTTACCACGACTTCACCGTGGTCAAGTGCATCTCGGTACTCGTTCACTAGCAGCGTGGCTGTTTCAATATCAAACTCGCCACGTTCAATTAGAACGTCTGCGTACAGCTTACGAGGGGTTGGGTGCTTTTTAATTTTTTGATACATCAACGGTTGAGTTGCATTCGGCTCATCCGCTTCGTTGTGACCGTGGCGACGGTAACAAACCAAATCAATAACGACATCACATTTGAACGTATTACGGTAATCAACAGCTAAGCGAGCAACAAAAGCTACTGCTTCTGGATCATCAGCGTTCACATGGAAGATCGGTGCCTGTACCATCTTGGCAATATCGGTACAGTACATAGTTGATCGAGTATCGCGAGGGTTCGAAGTCGTGAAACCAACTTGGTTATTCACAACAATTCGTACAGTACCACCAACACAGAACCCACGAGCTTGAGACATATTGAACGTTTCTTGAACAACGCCCTGTCCGGCTATCGCAGAGTCTCCATGAATGGTAATAGGCAGAACGCTGCTACCATCTTTATCCCCTAGGCGATCCTGACGAGCTCGGACCGAACCGATAACTACAGGGTTAACGATTTCTAGGTGAGATGGGTTAAATGCTAACGCTAGGTGTACATCGCCACCCGGTGTTGCAAAGTCGGCAGAAAAACCTTGGTGATATTTAACGTCACCAGTACCCCAAGTGTCGTCATGTTTGCCCGCAAATTCATCGAACAAATCTTGTGGCTTCTTACCAAGCACGTTTACCAGCATATTCAAACGACCGCGGTGGGCCATGCCGACAACAACTTCACGAACACCCTGAGCACCTGCGCTACGAATGATTTCCTTAGTCATAGGAATCATTGCATCGCCGCCTTCTAAGGAGAAACGTTTCGCGCCTGGGAATTTAGCACCGAGATAACGCTCTAAGCCTTCTGCTGCAGTCAGCTCATGAAGGAAAGTTTTTTTCTCTTCATCAGTAAACGATGCTTGGCCAGACACAGATTCCAAACGTTGCTGAATCCAACGTTTTTGCTCTGTATTTGTCATGTGCATATATTCAGCACCGACAGAGCCACAGTAAGTTTGCTTGAGGGCTTTTTGAAGATCTCTCAACACCATAGTTTCTTGCCCATTGGCAAAAGAACCTACGTTAAAAGTTTCGTCTAAATCTTCTTCAGTGAGAGTATGGAAAGCAGGGTTCAGTTCAGCGACTGTATCTCTTTCCCAAAGACCGAGAGGGTCGAGGTTGGCAGCTTCATGCCCGCGGAATCGGTAGGCATTGATAAGCTGTAGTACTTTTACTTGTTTAGCATCGACATCGGGATCACTAACTTGGACATTGTAATGCTTTGTTTCTTTCGCTAATCGACGGAAGTAATCACGGACACGAGAATGCGGTTGATCGACCGCGTCGGATTGCGTAGGCAACCCTTCAAATACTCGTTTCCATTCCTCACTCACCAGATCGGGATCACTAAGATACAGTTCGTAGAGTTCTTCTACATAAGTTGCATTGGCGCCAGCCAAGTGTGAAGACTCGAGCCATGCCTTCATCACGCCGTTGTGCATATTTTCCCTTAACCAGTAGGTTTCACGTTTGCATCGGTCTTATGCCGAGCTATTAATAAAGCCGACCCAAAGGCTTTACATAAGGGTCGGCAATTTTGAATCCATTAAACCGAACGATTCAATAACATGGTCTTGATATGACCAATCGCCTTCGTAGGATTTAATCCCTTAGGACAAACACTTACACAATTCATAATGCTATGGCAACGAAAAACGCTAAAAGCATCGTCAAGATTAGATAAACGTTCGTCTGTAGCCGTATCACGGCTATCAATTAACCAACGGTAAGCAGCGAGTAAACCTGCTGGACCGATGAACTTATCTGGGTTCCACCAAAATGATGGACATGACGTCGTACAACATGCGCACATGATACATTCATACAGACCGTCTAAATGAGCGCGATCTTCCGGCACCTGTAAGTTTTCACGTGAAGGTGGCAAGGTGCCATCTGAAATCAGGAACGGCTTCACTTTCGCATAGTTGTCGTAGAACTGAGTCATATCAACAATCAAGTCTCGCACAACTGGTAAACCCGGCAACGGACGTATGATGATGGTATTTTTGTCGGTTAATGCAGACAGAGGAGTAATACAAGCCAGACCATTTTTTCCGTTCATATTTAAACCATCAGAACCACACACGCCTTCTCGGCATGAACGTCTGAATGAAATAGTCGGGTCTTGCTCCTTCAGTAAGATAAGTGCATCAAGCACCATCATGTCTGAACCTTCTTCCACTTCAAGGACATAGTCCTTCATGTAAGGCTTTTTATCTGCATCCGGATTGTAACGATAAAGAGAGAAATTAAGTTTCATTGTATGTACCTCCCTTTAGTAAGTACGTGCTTTTGGCGGAAATGCTTCACGATGAACTGGACTCATGTTCACATCGCGCTTAGTCATTGCTTCGGTTTCCGGGTTATAGATGGAGTGGCATAGCCAGTTTTCATCATCACGGTCAGGGAAATCGAATCGGGCATGTGCTCCACGACTTTCAGTACGATAGTTCGCTGCTACTGCTGTTGAAAACGCAGTTTCCATTAAGTTGTCTAGTTCCAGACACTCGATTCGCTCCGTATTAAACTCGGTTGATTTATCAGCCAAGTGCGCCTCTTTCAAACGCTCACGAATCACTTTTAATTCTTCTAAACCTGTTGCCATCGCATCGCCCTCTCGGAATACCGAGAAGCTATTCTGCATGCAGCTTTGAAGATCTTTACGTATCTGAGCTGGATCTTCACCGCCTGTGCTACCTTCCCAACGCATGGTGCGAGATAAAGATTCTTCAATATCTGACTCCGTTGCTGGACGTGCTTCGGCTTGTGCCGCCAACGTTTCACCAAGATGTAGCCCTGTCGCACGACCGAATACAACTAAGTCTAGCAGTGAATTACCACCTAAGCGGTTAGCACCGTGTACGGACACAGAAGCAATTTCACCACAAGCAAATAGACCTTGTATCTCTTGCTCACCGCCGTCAGCGTTTTGCTTAATGGCTTGACCGGATACCTGTGTTGGTACGCCACCCATCATGTAGTGACAAGTTGGGATAACCGGGATTGGCTCGTGAACTGGATCAACGTGCGCAAACGTACGTGAAAGCTCACAAATACCTGGAAGACGAGATTCCAGTACTTCCTTACCAAGATGATCCATTTTAAGTTTGATGTGTGGTCCCCAAGGGCCATCACAACCACGGCCTTCACGGATTTCAATCATCATTGAACGAGCAACAACGTCACGACCAGCAAGGTCTTTCGCGTTAGGTGCATAACGCTCCATAAAGCGCTCGCCATCTTTGTTAAGCAGGTAACCACCTTCACCACGACAACCTTCAGTAACCAGTACACCTGCACCGGCAATACCGGTTGGGTGGAACTGCCACATCTCCATGTCTTGCATTGGCACGCCAGCACGAAGTGCCATACCAACACCATCACCTGTGTTGATGTGTGCGTTTGTAGTCGATGAATAGATTCGACCAGCACCGCCCGTCGCCAATATTGTGGCTTTCGACTTGAAGTAACACATCTCACCGGTTTCCATACAGATCGCTGTACAGCCAAGGATTGCACCATCTTGGTTTTTCACCAGATCAAGCGCATACCATTCAGAGAAGATGGTGGTTTTGTGTTTGATGTTTTGTTGATATAGCGTATGAAGCAGTGCGTGACCTGTTCGGTCGGCCGCCGCTGCAGTACGAGCCGCTTGCTCGCCACCAAATTCTTTAGATTGACCGCCAAATGGGCGCTGATAAATACTTCCGTTTTCAAAACGAGAGAAAGGTAGCCCCATTTTCTCTAGCTCAATAACCGATTCTGGTCCTGTTTTGCACATATATTCGATAGCATCTTGGTCACCGATATAGTCGGAGCCCTTTACTGTATCGTACATGTGCCATTGCCAATTATCTTTATGAGAGTTACCAAGAGCTACTGTAATACCGCCCTGAGCTGAAACGGTATGCGAACGAGTAGGAAATACTTTGGAAAGCAAAGCACATGTTAGGCCTTGCTCTGAAATTTGGAGAGCGGCACGCATGCCTGCACCGCCGGCACCGATTACAACGGCATCAAATTCACGAACTGGAATAGTCACTTACGCACCCCACAATACAAACAGACCAGAGAAGAAATAGGCTATTAAAACGGCAATAATTGCTACTTGAATTACACCACGCAAAAAGACGGGCTTGATGTAATCAGTTAAAACCTGCCACAAGCCAATCCATGCATGAACAAGCACACAAACTAATGCAAGCATAGTAAAGACTTTGGTAAACGTACCGCCAAAAAACGCGGTCCAGGACATGTAAGTGATTTCATTGAAGGCACAAAAGCCAACAAGATAGATTGTGTATAGGGTTAATATGATCGCACTTGCGCGGATCAATAGAAAATCATGAACGCCATTGCGCCCAAGCGTTGAAACATGCTTTACCATACCATCACCCCCGCGAGTAGCGACAATACTACTGTTACGGCAAAAGACACTTTAGCGCTCAACGCACCTGTATCTAACTCTTCAAAATATCCCATATCCATGAATAAGTGACGAATACCGCCTACTATATGATATGCGAGTGCAGTAAGAATACCCCACAAGATGAACGATACGAAAAAGCCATCAACAATGTCTGCTGCTTTAGCGAATCCTAGGGGAGAAGAGAGGGAAATGGATAGTAACCAGAGTAAAATTCCAATTGCTACAAACGTAATAACACCTGAAATTCGATGCAGGATGGATGCGATTGCAGAAATTGGAAAGTGGACTGTCTGTAAATCTAAATTAACAGGTCTAGACTTTCTTTCTTTCACGGGCTTGCTCACTCAGCTCCTTAGAGCATTTATAGTTATAAACCAAATTTTAGTAGGAAACCGACAAAAATTAACATTTAATTAACTCATTCAGCTCATATTGGGCGAGATAAATGTAAATGAATTGTTATATTTGCTTCTATTATTATAGGCCAGATTTTCCGTCTAGCCTTGAATTTATAAGGATTCCACAAAAATTTTCTGCGCCACTATACGGGCGGTAACATATTAATACAATTGACGTAACAAATAATGCTACACAGAACAGATTTTTAACTTTTTTCATATGAAAAATCAAAACGAGTGCACACAAAAGAGGAGAAAAATTGACTTTACTTTAGATACTCAGTAAAAAAACGGCACACAAAATATCCTGGATGGATTAATAATAAACAAAGGAGAATGTTATGGCAGATAAGAAAGCGACCCTTCATATTGAAGGTAAAGCGCCAATCGAGCTGCCGATTATGGAAGGTACAGTTGGACCTGAAGTAATCGATGTTCGTAAACTAGGAGCCAATGGTTACTTTACTTTTGACCCCGGTTTTCTTGCCACTGCATCTTGTGAATCCCAAATCACTTATATTGACGGTGCGAAAGGTATCCTTCTTCACAGAGGTTTCCCTATCGACCAACTTGCCAATAACGCAGATTACCTGGAAGTGTGTTACATCCTTCTGTATGGCGAAGCCCCAGATCGTAAGCAATATGAACAATTTAAAGAGACCGTAACGCGTCACACAATGGTCCATGAGCAAATCGCGAGTTTCTTCCACGGATTCCGCCGTGATGCTCACCCAATGGCTGTAATGTGTGGTGTTGTAGGAGCACTCGCTGCTTTCTACCACGACTCTCTAGACATCAACAACGATAAGCACCGCGAAATCGCGGCGTACCGATTGCTTTCAAAAATGCCAACTTTGGCAGCAATGTGTTACAAATACTCAATCGGTCAACCATTTATCTACCCACGCAACGAACTGAGCTATGCAGAAAACTTCCTGCATATGATGTTTGCTAACCCATGTGAAGAGTACAATGTTAATCCTGTTGTTGCTCGCGCAATGGACAAGATCTTCACGCTACACGCGGATCACGAGCAAAACGCGTCAACTTCTACAGTTCGTTTATCTGGTTCGTCTGGTGCAAACCCATTTGCATGTATCGCGGCAGGTATCGCCTCTCTTTGGGGCCCTGCTCACGGTGGTGCTAATGAAGCGTGTTTGCGTATGCTGGAAGAAATCGGCAGTGTCGACAACATCCCAGAATACATTGAACGTGCCAAAGACAAAGATGACCCGTTCCGCCTAATGGGCTTTGGTCACCGCGTTTACAAGAACTACGATCCACGTGCAACAGTAATGCGCGAAGCATGCCACGAAGTACTTGAGGAGTTGAATATTCAAGACCCTCTACTAGACGTAGCAATGGAACTAGAGCGTATTGCTTTGTCTGACGAGTACTTCGTTGAGAAGAAACTGTACCCTAACGTAGATTTCTACTCAGGTATCATCCTGAAAGCCATCGGTATTCCAATCTCTATGTTCACGGTTATCTTCGCGATGTCGCGCACAATCGGCTGGATTGCACATTGGAATGAAATGCACAGCGATCCTAACAACCGTATTGGTCGTCCTCGCCAGTTGTATACAGGTAAGAAATCTCGTGACTTCCAACCTCTTCACGAGAGAGAGTGATATTCAACTCTTTGATTTTTCAAAGATGATTGAGTAATAAAAAAAGGTCGAAGTATTTGCTTCGACCTTTTTGATGGTATAAACCTAATTTTGCTCGCTGACTTTAAACTGGGTTATCGATATCGATAAAGGTGACATCCAATCCATGTTCAGACGCTAACCACTCTCCTAATGCTTTAACGCCATATCTCTCTGTTGCATGATGACCAGCAGCGAAGTAATGAATATTCTGTTCACGAGCCGTATAGGTGGTTCTTTCCGATATTTCACCGGAAACGAATGCATCCAAACCATGCGCTACAGCCAGTTCGATAAAATCTTGCCCTCCACCAGTACACCATCCGATCGTTTCGATTGTTTTAGCTTCATCATCTGGTGCGATATGCAGAGGAGTACGATTTAAAACTTGCTCTATCTTTTTGGAAAAAGCTTTACCAGACATGGGAGTACGTAATTTCCCAAACATAGCAACGGACTGAGGGTGCCCTTCTAAACCACCTTGAACGTCTATATCCAAAAGTTCAGCTAGGCAAGCGTTGTTACCCAATTCAGGGTGAATATCCAATGGCAAATGATACCCATACAAATTAATGTCAGACTTAATCAGGCTTCGAATACGCTTTCCTTTCATGCCCTTTATTGGTTCTGGCTCGCCTTTCCAAAAGTACCCATGGTGCACAAGTAAGGCATCAGCCTTTAATTCAATTGCCCTTTCAATCAATGCTTGTGATGCGGTTACACCTGTTACGATACGTTTTATTTCAGATTTGCCTTCGACCTGCATACCATTAGGGCTGTAGTCTTTAATCAATTGGGGAGACAGCTTCTCATTAAGAATCGATTCGAGCTGAAAATTGTTCATCTTATTCATCCATTGATTTATCTGCTTTTAGCGCGTTTATAACAATTTAAGGTTAGAATGTCGAAACGAAATGGAGAAAAATCAATGCTATCAAAACCCGAAATCGACAAACTCCTTCATTGGGTCGCATCTACCCCATCTCTGTTCAACCTTAACGCACCTGTCTGCGGAAATTCTCCATTTTCGCAAAACATACCTGTTAGCATGAACGGTTACTCTGGGAATCAACGCCTAGGTTTTGTCTACCAATATACTTGCCGCTGTTTGTTTCAAGCAAACAGTCAATACAGATTGCTAGAAGAAGAAATTCAATTACAACAAGATGGACGCACATTGGGCGCTATCGACTTTATTCTAGAAAACCATGGCAACCAAACCATTGAGCATTGGGAAGTCGCCATTAAGTTTTACTTGCTTCATAACACACTTTGGTATGGTCCCAATGCTAAGGATAGGCTAGATCTAAAACTCGACAGAATGTTGAGTCACCAACTGAAAATGTCTTCGTCCAAAGCGTTTAAAACCCAGTTCCCAGAATGGAAAAGTATAAGTGAACACCTGCTCATGCAAGGTAGGCTCTACACAAACCCATTTGACGATGAAGCGATCCCCAAAAGTTGCCTTAAGTATCAGATCGAACAATCTCGAATCAAGGGCTATTGGTGCTACGACAGCCAAAAACACCTCATTACCGACAAACTTTATGTATTAGATAAAAAAGATTGGGTGACAGGAAGGAGTAAAGATTCGGTGCTATTTTCAGGGGAAGTGAACAAGTTTGTACACTGCCAATCAGAGAATGGGCAATACTGGTTTATTGTTAATAACCAATGGCCTAATTGATTTAGAGCTACTGCTTCAGGCATAAAAAAGGTGGCTTTCGCCACCTTTCTTGTACCAATTAAAAATTATAAGCCAGCATTTTTAAAAACTTGGTTTACAATTTCTTGAGCTTCTTCTTCAATAGCCTTCAAGTGTTCATCACCTTTAAAGCTCTCGCAGTAAATCTTATAAATGTCTTCGGTACCAGATGGGCGAGCTGCAAACCAACCGTTATCTGTGGTCACTTTTAGACCACCAATCGCCGCACCGTTTCCTGGCGCATGAGTCAAACGTGCCGTGATTTCATCACCAGCCAACGTCTTTGCAGATACCATCTCAGGTGACAGTTTCTTCAGGATATTCTTTTGCTCAGTATTGGCTACGGCCTGAATTCGATTATATTGAGACTCACCATGTTTGGCAGCCAGCTCTTCGTAATAATCCTGTGGGTTTTTACCGGTTACCGCCGTAATCTCAGCGGCAAGAAGACACAAAATAATGCCATCTTTGTCTGTCGACCAAGGCGTACCATCTTTACGTAGGAAGGAGGCTCCCGCACTTTCTTCACCACCAAATCCGAACTCACCAGAATACAGACCGTCAACAAACCATTTGAATCCGACAGGTACTTCGCATAACGTGCGACCTAAATCGGCAACTACACGGTCAATCAACGCACTGGAAACCAAAGTTTTCCCTACCGCAACTTCTTTACCCCACCCTTCACGGTGACGGTACAAGTAGTCAATACATACGGCAAGGAAGTGGTTCGGATTCATAAGCCCTTTAGGCGTTACTATTCCGTGCCTGTCGTAATCTGGGTCATTACCAAACGCCAGGTCATAATCATCTTTGAGGGCAAGCAAGCTCGACATCGCATACGGCGAAGAGCAATCCATGCGAATCACGCCATCTTTATCTAGCGACATAAACTGGAACGACGGATCAATAGACTCACTCACCAGGGTAAGATCTAACGCGTACTCTTTAGCGATCTGACGCCAATAGTCAATTCCAGAGCCACCTAGAGGATCCACCCCAATCTTAATGTTCGCATTTTGAATAGCTTGCATATCGATAACGTTAACCAAGTCATCAATATATGGTTTTACTAAATCGATTTCTTTAAACAATTCAGATGCTTTAGCTTGAACAGAGTGACTACGTTTAACACCTTGTAAACCTTCGGCAATCAATACATTCGCTCGGTCTTCGATTGCTTGAGTCAGTTCAGCTTCAGCTGGACCACCGTGAGTAGGGTTGTATTTGATACCGCCGTCTTGTGGGGGGTTATGCGAAGGCGTAATAACGATACCATCTGCTTTTTCAGAATGCTTAAGGTTATACGTCAAAATTGCGTGTGAAATACCCGGTGTAGGAGTAAAGCCGTTGTTTTCCTGAACCACTACTTCTACGCCATTAGCAATCAGAACTTCAATAACGCTGGTAAACGCTGGTTCAGATAACGCATGCGTATCTTTGCCTAAAAACAACGGACCTGTCGTCCCCTGCTCTTTACGAACTTCCGCGACCGCTTGAGCGATCGCAAGGATATGATGTTCATTAAAAGTGGATTTATCTGAGGTGCCGCGGTGACCTGACGTACCAAATTGAACGCGGTGCTCAGGATTAGAAGGTTCTGGTTGAAGTAGAAAGTAATTAGCAACTAACGAAGGGATGTTGTGTAAATCTTCTTGCAGTGCTTTTTGCCCTGCTCGAGGATGGATAGCCATTTTTATTTTCCTTTTAATTTTCTTACCCACATAAACAAAACCTCACAATAACGTTTAATGGAGTCATCATGAGGCTTTGTCTATGCGCTTTTAAATTGCGTTACACACCTTTTCAATTAGGTCGCCTTGAAAGCCCATTCGAGTCATCAATTGGTCTACCATCTGGCGTTTTCGATTTGTATTATTATTGGTGATTACCCAGAAAGGTGTATTAGGAATCTGACGTGGTTTTGTTGTTTTTCCGCTGGCAAGCAACGTGTCTTCATTATTTGCAAAGTAGACTCGTGTACGACCTTTAACTTGAGTTGCTTCTGCAAAATTATCGTTGTGAATGCCGTGAAGAGTCGATAGCACCAACATAAACCGATCAATCGCTTTGTCTTTACCTGCAAATTCATCAGAAATTAATAAAGAGCGAAGCACTTTGACACCGTCTATTGCCGAGTCCTTACCTGCATCTTTACTTACTACGATTCCATTCACTGCCGGAGCCGGAGTCTCTACTGCTTTTGCTTTATCAGCCATCAATAAACGTCGCAGAATGTCAGATGCACTCTCGCCAATATGTTGTGTCTGACTTGCAATGTAACGGTATAGATCCTCATCAACCTCTATTGTTTTCATTCGCTTTTCACAATCTCTATGTTTAAACTCTGGAAGATTATAACCAGTTCTTCCGTGATACTCTACGGCAAACCCAACAAGATAAAGAGAAAATGTCATCACTTTTGAATTATAAGTTGCAGGGCGAAGGCTCAACGATTGTTCTTCTGCATGGATTGTTCGGTAACCTCGATAACCTTGGTCTCCTTACTCGCGATTTGATCCAAGATCATCAGGTGCTTACGGTCGATCTTCGAAACCATGGATTGTCCTTTCATAGTGATATTCATACGTACGAGGAAATGGCACGAGATGTTGAAGCTCTAATCCGTCATTTGGAATTAGATAACGTCAAACTAGTCGGTCATTCAATGGGTGGAAAAGTAGCAATGAAGCTTGCTTCTATTCTTGGTAAACAAGTTAACCATCTTGTGGTTTTGGACATGGCACCTGTCGCCTATACACAAAACAGACACGACAATGTGTTCGCTGGGCTGCACGCTATTGAACAACAAAAGCCCACCTCTCGCTCGGACGCCATGAAGATACTTGCTCAGCATATTGAAATGGAAGGTGTTAGGCAGTTTCTTGGAAAATCACTCTACAAAGTTGGTGCGCATCTAAGCTGGCGGTTCAATGTGACGTCACTTTATGAAAACTATAACAACATACTGATGTGGCATGAGTTATCTCCAGTTGAAATACCGACTCTCTTTATTAAAGGCGGAAATTCCGACTATTTAACAGACGAACACCAAGGGCTCGTACGTCAGCAATTTCCGTTTGCAAAAGCCCACGTTATTGCTAATACCGGTCATTGGTTACACGCAGAAAAACCAAATGATGTATTGCGAGTTTTGCGTCGCTTTATCTCAACATAGAAATCACTTTTGCTTACTCTCAATGTTTGATTCAGCCCTCGTTGCGATGATAAATACCCATAATTTACTGCTATTGAAGAATCCTTCTCATTAACTTTAAGGCGCAAGAGTGATATAGTGCGCCCAGCAAAATTGACTACAAGGAACGTCATGCTCTACGACTATATCAATATGCTAGAGTCCATTGGGTTGGACCTTTTATTTGCAGCAATTTTCTTTTTTATAGGAATGGCAATAAAGGACGTATTGAAACAGGGGAATGTCCCGCCGTTCGGGCGTCGTATAGTTTGGCTTGTCCTATTTTTAGGTTGTGCAGGGTTTATCGCAAAAGGTCTTATCCAGTTAAGCTGGGAAGGGACAGGATTAGGTTAACCAACAACTGCAACTTAAAGAATTCACCAAACAAACTGTCACTATATGGGTACTGATTCTATGGCAAGTGTAGGACTCTTCTTTGGTAGCGATACAGGTAACACTGAAGCCGTTGCTAAGATGATTCAAAAACAACTAAGTAAAAAGCTGGTTCATGTTCAAGATATCGCTAAAAGCAGCAAAGAAGATATTGATAATTTTGACCTTTTGCTTCTAGGTATTCCGACTTGGTATTACGGCGAAGCCCAATGCGATTGGGATGACTTTTTCCCAGAGCTGGAACAAGTTGATTTCTCTACAAAGCTAGTGGCTATATTTGGTTGTGGCGATCAGGAAGACTACGCAGAGTATTTCTGTGATGCAATGGGCACAATTCGTGATATCGCAGAAGCGAAAGGCGGAACAGTTTTAGGCTACACGTCTACAGACGGATATGAGTTTGAAGCATCTAAAGCATTGGTCGAGGGTGATGAGTCTCAATTCGTTGGTCTATGCATCGATGAAGATCGCCAACCAGAATTGACCGAAGAAAGAGTTAAAAACTGGGTTGAACAAATCTTTGAAGAAATGTGCCTAGCTGAATTGGCCGACTAATTCGTTTATTTTGAATGCCTCCTAACATGGAGGCATTTTTCTATCGTATCTTATCGAAACTGCGGTTTCTTCCTCACATACAGTGTTCGCTGAACTTCAGAAACAACATTCCCATCTTTGTCTTTTACGTAAATCAGAAATTCAGGGAAACTTTTATCCCCATTACTGGTTTCTTGATAAATACTGTCCAATATCGGCTGAGATACGTGAAAATCAGCAAATAGGTGGCCTTTGCCTGGGGCTATGAAATTGATACTGGCATTTTTGTCCCATACAAAATACTTCTCCCCTAAAATTCCCATCAGCATTAGCGAATAAACTGGATCAGTCAGCGAAAAAATAGAGCCTCCATATTGAGTGCGATTCGCGTTTTTATTCCACCATCGAAGCTTAAGTTGCATTTTTACCTGACGAAAATCATCACTAATAGACACAATGCGAATGCCTGCTCCCCAAAAGGGTGGCCAAATATTGAGAGCAAATTTGACGAGGTTGGGTTTATAAATTTTACTCAAGTTCTTATGCATAGCTATTGTTATAAAATTGTAACTGGTCGGACCTTAATATCCGTGATTTGAGGCATATTTACAAGCTTTGAATATTAACCCTTTGAACTTCGTGGTTTATTGTTACGTTTTACTAGCCTATAATGGCATTAACTACGACTTCTGTATTTTGCTGCAGAACCTCTACAGGAAAAAATATGCCAGACAATAACCAAGCCCTCAAAGAAGCTGGACTAAAAGTAACGCTTCCGCGTTTAAAGATCTTAGAAGTGCTTCAACAGCCTGATTGTCAACACATTAGCGCCGAAGATCTATATAAGAAGTTGATCGATTTAGGTGAAGAAATTGGATTAGCGACGGTATACCGTGTTCTCAACCAATTTGACGATGCTGGCATTGTGACTCGTCACCATTTCGAAGGTGGTAAGTCTGTGTTCGAACTTTCTACACAACACCATCATGATCATCTAGTGTGTTTAGATTGCGGTGAAGTGATTGAGTTTTCTGATGACGTGATTGAAGAACGTCAAAGGCAAATTGCGGCAAGATACAATGTGGAATTAACGAATCACAGTCTTTATCTATATGGTAAATGCAGCGACGGCTCGTGTAAGGATGATCCAAACGCTCATAAGCCTAAGAAATAGTACCTTGTTTAAAGAATACAAAAGCCGAAGGTACTAACCTTCGGCTTTTTTGTTCTTTCCGAATATCACTTTCAAACTGGAACCCTCCCCCAAAAAACGCAGCTTTTCCCAGCAGTAAGTAAATTACCACCTTCTAAAGAAGGTGGCTTTGTGTGAGCCCCCTAAAAGGGGGCCTTTGTTTAGTCCAGTGCTAATTGTTGCTGTTCCACGCGCTCTTTCTTCTCCTGATGTCTTACATAACGTCGAATAATTTCTTCATTAATTCCTACGCTATCGACAAAATAGCCCCTTTGCCAAAAGTGGTTACCCCAAAGCTTATTTTTCCTCAAATATGGAAACTTACTGAAGAGTTTTAAGGCTATTTTGCCTTTCAATACGCCCATCAACTTGGATATGGATAGCTTGGGTGGAACTTTTACTACTAAGTGCACGTGGTCAATCTGGACGTTCAGCTCGACAACTTCACATCCAAGTTGATTACAGTAAACATTTATACATCGATAAACTTCTTTGCCTACATTGTTCTTCAAGATCCTAAATCGATATTTTGGTGTCCACACTATGTGATATTGACATCTCCAAAATACGTGGGAAGCTTGATTGTATCTACTCATGTTATTTGTCCTCTTTGACTTCGCTAAAAATCAAGGGAGCATTTAACATGGGTAGAACTACAGGCAAAGCCTAACTGAATGATAACCACCTACTGAAGTAGGTGGTTTAGGGCTGAAAATAAAAAAGAGCGCTTACGCACTCTTTTTTTTCATCAAAAATTAAGATAATGCTTAATTTGATTCAATTTTCGCCCAAGTATCTCTTAACCCGACCGTTCGATTAAATACTAAGCGATCATCGGATGAATCTTTAGAATCTACACAGAAATAACCGGTTCGTTCGAACTGATATCCTTGTTCTGCATTCGCCTTTGCCATACTTGTCTCAACAACTCCATTAAGCACGGTTAGTGATTCAGGGTTAATCGTTGAAGCAAAGTCATCAACAGCTCCAGGGTTAGGAACTGAGAATAAACGGTCATACAGACGAATTTCTGCTGGAAGACCTTTATCCACTGAAACCCAATGTATTACACCTTTAACCTTTCGACCATCGGAAGGATTTTTACCAAGAGTTTCATCATCATACGAACAGAAAATCGTGGTTATATTACCTTCAGCATCTTTTTCGATACGCTCAGCTTTGATTACGTAAGCACCACGTAAGCGAACTTCTTTACCTAAGACCAAACGCTTGTATTTCTTGTTCGCTTCCTCACGAAAGTCATCTTTTTCGATAAACAGTTCGCGAGTAAATGGCACTTCACGTTCACCCATTTCTGGTTTGTTTGGATGATTAGCTACAGTCAGAGTTTCAACTTCACCTTCAGCAAAGTTTTCGATCACCAACTTTACTGGATCCAGAACAGCCATCGCACGTGGCGCATTTTCATTTAGGTCATCACGAATACAAGATTCCAAAGAGCTAAACTCGATCATGTTCTCTTGCTTCGTTACACCGATGCGTTTACAAAACTCCCGAATAGAAGCAGGAGTAAAACCTCGGCGACGTAATCCAGAAACCGTCGGCATACGCGGGTCATCCCAGCCTTTCACCAAGTTTTCAGAGACCAACTGGCTCAGCTTACGCTTGGACATAACAGTATATTCAAGGTTCAAACGGCTGAACTCGTACTGACGCGGCTGACATTCGATAGAGATGTTATCTAATACCCAGTCGTACAAACGTCGGTTATCTTGGAATTCCAGTGTGCAAAGCGAGTGCGTGATACCTTCTAACGCATCCGAGATACAATGCGTAAAATCATACATCGGGTAAATGCACCATTTATCGCCAGTCTGATGGTGTGTTGCAAAACGCACACGGTAGATAACAGGGTCGCGTAAAACAATGAACGATGAAGACATATCAATCTTAGCGCGCAGGCACGCTTTGCCTTCTTCAAAACCACCATCACGCATTTTTTCAAAAAGTGCTAAGTTTTCTTCAACACTTCGGTCACGATAAGGGCTTGGTTTTCCTGGCTCTTTAAGTGTGCCACGATATTCACGGATCTGCTCGGGACTTAGCTCATCTACATACGCTAAGCCTTTGTTAATTAATTCAACTGCATAACCATATAGCTCATCAAAATAGCTTGAGGAATAACAAATCTCCCCACTCCACTCAAAGCCTAACCAGTTAACATCATTCTTAATCGACTCGACGTATTCGATATCTTCTTTTTCAGGGTTAGTGTCATCAAAACGTAGATTACACTGTCCTTGATAGTCCTGAGCAATACCAAAATTAAGGCAAATAGATTTGGCATGACCGATGTGCAGGTAGCCATTAGGCTCTGGCGGGAATCGAGTATGCACGCTGCTATGTTTGCTTTCCGCTAAATCTTTATCAATGATTTGGCGGATAAAGTTCGATGGACGAGCCTCAGCTTCACTCATCTAAACACCTCTTACGTATTAAAGTATTGTCAGAATAGTTAATCGCTAATGATCCACCATTCTTACGAGATACACAACTGCCTCAAACACTTTATTGCCAAATTTAGTTTTGATTGGCTAAAAAAAATGCCTCCCATTAAGGGAGGCATTCGTATTCAAGATTTCTTAATCAGAGACTAAGGAAGTTTTACATCAGACAAGTCTTCACTTGCACCAATGCTCTTCATTTCGCCTGCTACGATTTCAGCTAGTGGGCCTAGGATAACCTGAAGGTTGTTTTCACCTAGTTTAACTACGCCTTTAGCACCAAGCTTCTTAAGTACTGCTTCGTCAGCTAGAGAGCGATCTTTAAGAGTTAGACGTAAACGAGTGATACACGCGTCGATAGTCGTTAGGTTCTCATGACCACCTAGAGCTTTTAGGTATTGGCGAGCAAGGTCACCTTTTGGAGCGTCACCAGTTGCTGCAACTGCTTCGTCTTCGTCTTCACGACCTGGAGTCTTCAGGTTGAATGCGCGGATAGCGAACGAGAACGTTACGAAGTATAGAGCGAACCAAGCTAGACCTAGAGCAAGTAGAACTAGAGGCTTAGTTGCGATACCGAAGTTAAGTACGAAGTCGATTGCACCACCAGAGAAAGTAAAGCCGTGTAGCGTACCGAACATGTTCGCCACTACTAGAGCCAGACCTGTGAATGCTGCGTGAACTGCGTATAGCGCTGGAGCTAGGAATACAAACATGAATTCCATTGGCTCAGTAACACCTGTTAGGAATGCACAGAAACCTACAGAGAATAGAGCACCAGAAACTTGAGCACGTTTCTCAGCTGGAGCAGCAAGGTACATTGCAAGAGCAGCACCAGGCAGACCAAACATCATAACCATGAAGAAGCCGTTCATGAATACGCCAGCGCCTTTATCGCCTGCGAAGAAGCGGAACAAGTCACCAGACGCGACTGTTTCAGTCACTTCTTTAACCGTTGCTACGATTTCTGGAGTTACAGAGTTAGCAAAAGTAAACGTAGTTTCTTGACCAACTACTAGAGTTTTAGCGATTTCTGGAGTAACACAAACTTTAGTTAGTTCTAGAGCCTGACCAGCAGCCTGCGCACCTGTGATTAGGATTTCCTGACATGAACCTAAGTTGAACCAGAAAATGTTGTTCACGATGTGGTGTAGACCGATTGGAATCAGTAGACGGTTAAGGAAACCGTAAGCAAATTGACCGAAACCACCAGAAGAAGATACGCCTTGTGCAAGTGCGTCAAGACCACCCTGAATTGCAGGCCATACAACACCCAGTACTGCACCCAGTACAAGAGCGAAAAGACCAGCCATGATTGGTACTAGACGTTTGCCAGAGAAGAAAGCCAACCATTCAGGAAGACGAGTCATGTTGAACGCATTGTATGCGTGACCCGCTACGATACCTGCAAGGATACCACCGAATGCCTGAGTGTTGATGTCAGCATTAATTGTTGTCGCTGTTGCGTTAGAAACGAAGTAAGCCACTGCACCAGCTAGACCAGCTGCACCGTGACCGTCTTTAGAAAGACCGATTGCGATACCAATTGCAAAGATAACTGGTAGGTTACCGAAAACCGCACCACCTGCTTGCGCCATGAAAGCGATATCAAGCACGTCACCTTGTCCCAAACGCAGTAATAAACCTGCAATTGGAAGCACTGCAATAGGAAGCATCAAAGCTTTACCTAATCTCTGCGCATATCCAAGTATATTCACCTTAAGTTCCCCCTATAGGATTTTTTTGTATTAGATTTGAGACACTTTTTTTAGTGGCTCAATTTAGTCGTAGTCAGTTTATGACATTAATTTTGCTCCGCAAATTAAAACCTTTTCATTTGTGATCCTAATCACCCGTTTCGGGTAAGGGGAAAGGATTTTGCTAGCGAGATCATAAAACTTATTTTATCATTCAAAACAATTGCCCTAGGGCGCCAAGATTTAATCATTTCCTGTATAAATTTGAGGTATCACCGTGAGATTAATTCCACTTAATAAAGCTACTGATGTAGGCTTATGGTCCGCACGTCATATTGTCAATAGAATCAACAAGTTCCAGCCGACTGAAGATCGACCATTTGTCTTAGGACTGCCGACTGGTGGTACACCATTAAACACTTACAAACGCCTTATTGAACTTCATAAAGCTGGCGAAGTAAGCTTCAAACACGTGGTTACTTTCAATATGGATGAGTATGTTGGTCTTCCTTCAGATCACCCAGAGTCATACCGTTCATTCATGTACAGTAACTTCTTTAATCACATTGATATTCAAGAAGAAAATATCAATCTTCTTAACGGTAATGCTGAAGATCAAGAAGCTGAGTGCAAGCGCTACGAAGACAAGATTAAATCT
Organism: Vibrio penaeicida; assembly: GCF_030689305.1. Taxonomy (GTDB): domain Bacteria; phylum Pseudomonadota; class Gammaproteobacteria; order Enterobacterales; family Vibrionaceae; genus Vibrio; species Vibrio penaeicida_B. The sequence goes on from NZ_JAUYVM010000001.1 coordinate 575,902, forward strand.
TATGGTCGCATTAACCTATTTATGGGTGGCGTTGGTAACGATGGTCACATCGCATTTAACGAGCCAGCATCGTCTCTTTCTTCTCGCACGCGCATCAAAACACTAACTGAAGACACGCGCATTGCGAATTCTCGTTTCTTTGATGGCGACATCAGCCAAGTACCAAAATACTCACTGACTATCGGTGTGGGTACTCTGTTGGACGCTGAAGAAATCATGATCTTAATTACTGGTCACAACAAAGCACTTGCCCTGGAAGCGGCAGTAGAGGGTTCAGTGAACCACCTATGGACAGTATCTGCACTACAACTTCATCCTAAGTCGGTTATCGTTTGTGACGAACCTTCGACTCAAGAATTAAAAGTGAAGACAGTGAAATACTTCCGAGAGCTAGAAGCAGAAAACACTAAAGATCTTAAGTAAGGGTTATTACACTATGTATGCGCTAACTAACTGTAAAATTTATACAGGTAGCGATGTCTTGGACAACCACGCCGTCATCATTGACGGTGTAAACATTCACTCTGTTTGTCCTGTCGCTGAGCTTCCTACTGACCTTAAAACCGTTGATTTAGATGGTGCAAATGTCAGCCCGGGCTTTATTGACCTACAGCTGAATGGCTGTGGTGGTGTGATGTTAAATGATGAGATCACAGCAGAAACCATGCAAATCATGCACGAAGCGAACCTAAAATCAGGTTGTACTAGCTTTTTGCCAACTCTTATCACTTCTTCTGATGAGAATATGCGCCAAGCTATAGCTGCTGCTCGTGATTACCATGCTAAGTATGAAAACCAATCTTTAGGTCTGCACCTTGAAGGACCTTATCTTAATGTAATGAAGAAAGGCATTCACAGTGTCGATTACATTCGCCGTTCTGATGACGACATGATCGACTTCATCTGTGAAAACGCCGACCTCGTTACTAAGGTGACTCTTGCACCTGAGCAAAATGACCCAGCGCATATCGAAAAGCTTCGAAATGCAGGTATTGTTGTTGCGATTGGTCACACCAACGGTACGTACGCTGAAGCTCGCCAGGGCTTTGATGCGGGCATTACATTTGCAACTCACTTGTTCAATGCAATGACGCCTATGGCGGGACGTGAACCAGGAGTTGTAGGTGCAATATATGATACTCCGGAAGTATACGCTGGCATCATTGCTGATGGTTTCCACGTAGACTACGCGAACATCCGAATTGCTCACAAAATTAAGGGTGAAAAGCTCGTATTAGTGACCGATGCCACAGCTCCAGCAGGCGCTGATATGGATCACTTTATTTTTGTAGGTAAGAAAGTATATTACCGAGATGGCAAGTGTGTTGATGAAAACGGCACACTAGGCGGCTCAGCACTAACTATGATCGAAGCAGTTCAAAACACAGTTGAGCACGTTGGTATCGCTTTGGATGAAGCTCTACGAATGGCTACTTTGTATGCTGCGCGCGCAATTGGTGCAGAGGACAAACTTGGCCGAGTTAAAAAAGGTATGGTTGCTAACCTTGCTGTATTTGACCGTGACTTCAATGTCAAAGCGACAGTAGTTAACGGACAATACGAGCAAAATTAAGCATGAATGGCGGACAAATAGGTAACGTAGACTTAGTTAAACAACTCAACAGTGCAGCGGTTTACCGCTTGATTGATCAGCAAGGTCCTATTTCTAGGATTCAAGTTGCCGATGTAAGTCAGCTTGCTCCGGCAAGTGTTACTAAAATTACCCGCCAGCTTTTGGAGCGCGGCCTAATTAAAGAGGTCGCGCAACAAGCCTCTACAGGTGGACGAAGAGCCATCTCTCTTACGACGGAAGTCGAACCCTTTCATTCAATCGCGATTCGTATCGGTCGTGATTATGTTCATTTCAGCCTTTACAATCTCGGTGGTAAAGAGCTGATTAATCACTACGCTCCTTTTATCTATCAAAACCAAACCGACTTAATGGAAGGTTTAGTAGAGCAAATACGTACTTTTATTGAACAACATAAAGATCGTATCGAGCAGCTGATTGCTATTGGTATTTCATTACCAGGTCTCGTAAATCCTGAAACCGGTGTCGTTGAATACATGCCAAATACGGACATCGATAACCTTGCACTTGGCGATGTAGTACGCGATACCTTCAATGTAGAATGCTTTGTTGGTAACGATGTTAGAGGCATGGCCCTAGCTGAACACTACTTTGGCGCAAGCCGAGATTGCCAAGACTCTATTTTAGTCAGCGTGCACCGTGGTACAGGTTCCGGTATTATTGTCAATGGTCAGGTTTTTCTAGGGTTTAATCGAAATGTCGGCGAAATTGGTCATATTCAAATTGACCCACTTGGTGAACAGTGCCAATGTGGCAACTTTGGCTGCCTAGAAACGGTAGCGGCAAGCCCTGCTATCTTAGAGCGTATTCGTAAACTCTTGAGCAAAGGTTACCCATCTAGCCTTAGCAACATTTCCAACCCCACTATGGAGGATGTTTGCCAACACGCGTTAAAAGGCGATGAACTGGCAGGTCAAAGCTTAGTTAAAGTTGGAAATCAGCTAGGAAAGGCTATCGCGATTACCATCAACTTATTTAATCCACAAAAAATTATTATTGCTGGTGATATTACAAAAGCGCAGGACATTGTTTTTCCTGCGATAAGAAAAAATGTGGAAACACAGTCACTAACCACTTTCCATGCTGGATTACCTATTGTGGCATCAGAATTAGACCACCAACCAGCCATGGGAGCGTTTGCTATGATCAAACGAGCAATGCTGAATGGCGTTTTGTTACAAAAATTACTTGAAGAATAAAAGTTTGGTGGAAAAATAGCGTTCTGGCGCTGAAGAAATGGGTCGTTTAAGCGACCCATTTTTCTATCTGGCGATCAAGAATAATGACTAGTTAATCTATAACTACTAACTAAAAGCTGGCTTTCTATGGAACTCATTTTTATCTCGGTTGCTTTTCTCACAGGTTTTGCAGCCCTCAAATGCAACCTTCCTCCTCTGGTAGGATTTCTGCTTGCGGGTTTTGCTCTCAATGCATTTGGTTACGAGAGTAACGACACGCTTACGACACTAGCCGATTTAGGTGTCACTCTTCTTTTGTTTACTATAGGTTTGAAACTGGATGTTAAAACCTTATTAGCTAAAGAGATTTGGTTAGGAGCTACGGTACACAATATCGTTTCAACCGCATTTTTTACCACTGCGCTCCTTTTACTTAAAACACTCGGTGTCAGTACTCTTTCATCAATCGGGTTAGAGCAACTTATCTTGCTTGGCTTCGCTCTTTCCTTTTCTAGCACAGTATTTGCTGTTAAGAGCCTTCAAGAGAAAGGCGAAATGAATGCAACATACGGTACTCTCGCTATCGGTATCTTGGTTATGCAAGATATCTTCGCTGTAGTGTTCTTGACAGCCTCAACGGGCAAAATTCCGGAATGGTATGCAATCGCGTTGTTTATCCTACCGTTCTTAAGACCTTTATTCTTTAAAGTGCTTGATTGGGTTGGGCACGGAGAAATGCTGGTTCTTTTTGGTATTTTCTTTGCACTTGTTGTTGGTGCGGGGCTATTTCATATCGTCGGTATGAAGCCCGATCTCGGTGCACTGATTATGGGAATGATCTTAGCAGGTCACAAGAAAGCCTCTGAGTTATCCAAATCTCTACTCAATCTAAAAGAACTGTTCTTAGTCTGTTTCTTCCTAAACATTGGATTGGCAGAAGAACCAACATTGACGGGGCTTTCTTTGGCTATCTTGTTTATGTTGCTACTTCCAGTCAAAGGCATTTTGTACTTCTTCACCATTAATTTCTTTAAGTTTAGAGTTCGTACGTCTTTGCTCGCCTCACTGACACTTTTTAACTACAGTGAGTTTGGACTTATTGTTGGTGGTCTTGCCTACAAAATGGGATGGTTACCTGGTGATATTCTCGTTTCCATTGCAATTGCTGTATCTATTTCCTTTGTCTTGGCTGCGCCGATCACCCGTGCAGGGCATGAAATCTATCAACGAAGCGCCAAATGGCTTAAAGAGGCTGCCGCAGAAACACTCCATGCCAAAGACCAGTTAATTAACCCTGGTCACGCTCAGGTTTTGATTCTAGGTATGGGAAGAATTGGCACAGGTGCCTATGATGAGCTAAGAACTCGCTATGGAAAAATAAGCCTAGGAGTTGAAGTAAGATCAGACGCAGCAGCTACACACCGCGCGCATGGACGTAATGTTATTGAAGGCGATGCGACCGATCCCGACTTTTGGGAAAGAATACTCGATACTGCCAACGTAAAATTGGTATTGCTCGCTATGCCCCATCACCTAGGAAACCAATTAGCCTTAGATCAGCTGCAACGGAAAGAGTTTAAAGGACAGATTGCTGCCATTGCAGAATATTCCGATCAGCTAGAAGAATTGACAGAATTGGGGGTTGATGCCGCTTTCAATATATACAACGAGGCAGGCAGCGGATTCGCAAGACATGTTTGTGAACAGCTCAAACCTGAATTTAAAGTTTAAAATATAAAACTTAACGCATAAATACCGGCTTACAAGCCGGTATTTTTCTTCATATCGAACAAAAAAAATCCGCAAGTAGATCTCATCCACCAAAACACCATATATATTAAATAATTTTTAATCAAAGCCATTTTGATAAAATAAATTGAAAGCCAAATGTTGCTTTTTTAATTGATCATGGCAAATTAAGTTTAAAAGATTAAAACGGATTTACTTGAGGTAATGGTATGTGTTCAGTATTTGGTATCTTAGACATAAAAAGTGATGCGGCGGCATTAAGACCTATCGCTTTGGAAATGTCTAAAAAGCTTCGTCACCGCGGCCCAGATTGGTCCGGTATATATTCTTCAGAGCGTGCGATCTTAGCTCATGAAAGGCTTGCTATTGTTGGGTTAAATAGTGGTGCACAACCTTTATATAGCCAAGACAAAAAACACATCCTTGCCGTCAACGGCGAAATTTATAATCACAAAGAGCTTCGAGCGAGATACGAAGACAAGTTCGATTTCCAAACAGACTCAGATTGCGAAGTTATCTTAGCTCTATACCAAGAATTAGGTGCTGATCTGCTTGAAGAGCTAAACGGTATTTTTGCATTCGTTCTTTACGATGAAGAAAAAGATACATACTTAATTGGTCGTGATCATATCGGTATCATTCCGCTTTATCAGGGCTATGATGAACATGGGAACTACTACGTCGCATCAGAAATGAAGGCTTTGGTTTCAGTTTGTAAGACCATTAGTGAATTCCCTCCAGGCTGTTACTACGGAAGTGCTGATGCAGAACCTCAGCGTTACTACACTCGTGACTGGAATGAATTTGCCGCAGTACATGGTAACTCCACCAGTAAAGCAGAACTCACACAAGCACTTGAAGATGCAGTAAAACGTCAATTAATGACGGACGTGCCATACGGTGTACTTCTGTCTGGCGGCTTGGATTCCTCTATCACATCAGCAGTTGCTAAACGATTTGCTGCTATGCGTATCGAAGATGATGAACAATCAGAAGCATGGTGGCCTCAGCTCCATTCGTTTGCTGTCGGCTTAGAGGGTGCTCCGGATTTGAAAGCGGCACGCGAAGTAGCAGATAAAATAGGTACCGTTCATCACGAAATGACCTACACGGTGCAAGAAGGTTTGGATGCGATACGTGATGTGATTTACCACATCGAAACTTATGATGTCACAACAATCCGCGCGTCGACTCCAATGTTTCTAATGGGTCGTAAGATCAAAGCCATGGGTATAAAGATGGTGCTTTCTGGCGAAGGCGCAGATGAAATATTCGGTGGTTACTTGTATTTCCACAAAGCACCTAACGCCAAAGAATTCCATGAAGAGACAGTTCGGAAGCTATTAGCACTCAACATGTTTGATTGTGCTCGTGCTAACAAATCACTTGCGGCATGGGGTGTGGAAGGCCGTGTTCCATTCCTAGACAAAGAATTTATTGATGTCGCCATGCGATTAAACCCAGAAGATAAAATGTGTGGCAATGGAAAGATGGAGAAACACATTCTTCGTGAGTGCTTCGAACACTACCTGCCAGACTCTATCGCTTGGCGTCAAAAAGAGCAATTCTCTGACGGTGTGGGCTACGGCTGGATAGATTCATTGAAAGAAGTGGCAGAAGCTAAAGTCACTGATCAGCAAATGGAAACAGCTGCTTACCGCTTTCCTTACAACACCCCCGCAACAAAAGAAGGGTATGTATACCGCGAGATCTTTGAAGAGCTGTTCCCATTAGAATCAGCAGCACAGTGTGTACCTGGAGGTCCTTCCGTAGCGTGTTCCTCAGCAAAAGCCATTGAGTGGGATGAATCATTCCAAAACTGTATCGACCCATCAGGCCGTGCGGTACAAGCCGTCCATAATGATGCATACTAATTCGTAATCAAGAAATACAATAAAGGCGCTATTCAGCGCCTTTATTTTCTTCCCAATTTAGCGATTCATTTTCGACACTCACCTTAACGGGTCGATTGATCATTTCGACCAACAAAAATGAACGCTTATCGCCATCAGGTTCTTCATAAATAGCCGTAATACCTGCAAACTGCCCTTCTTCAATCTTAACTTTCTGACCTTTTTCAGGCTCTGGTAGCTTAATACAATGATTGTCATGCTTTTCTAAAAGGCGCAACTCGTAGATTAAGTCCCCTTCCAGTTCATATGGCAATGCACCACGGCGGATAAAGTTGACCACGCCACGAGTTGATCGAACGGTGGTAAAGCTCGGGCCGGCTTGATAATCAAACCGAATAAATACGTAACAAGGAAACAAAGGCTCTTTTACTGTCTGTTTCTTGTTTCGAAGTACTTTTTCAACTTCGATTTCGGGAAAATAACACTCGATTCCCTGATTTTCGAGATGAAGCTTAGCTCGCGCTTGCTCACCTCGCTTGCAATATAAGAGATACCAACGTTTCATTAAAATAACCAAACTGTCTAAACTATTTCTCAGCAAACATGCCTAAGGAGAGAAACAGATTATTAATTATCAGTAGGTTAACCAATTTATTTTGATCAACCTTTTTCATAATTATCAGCCTAATTTCTACTTATGTGTTACAAATAAAAGCCTGTAGATCACAAATCATTAGCACTGAAAGGCTTCTGTTTTTCGAAGCTAGCAGTAAATAATACCACTTTCATTTATCAGTCTAAATGCAATATTGAAAACAAAAATTAACGTATTGAGCAATTCTATTCAGAACGATTGGGGGGGTGTTTGATCTGTAAACAAGAAGTAGAAAAGGCTAGAACGGTAAGTAGAAGGACAGTTCTTAGCGCTGGTTATTTAAAGGCTGCGTGTTGAGGGCAGCCTTGTGTAGATTTTTACACGTTAACGAATGTAAGGCTTAAGAACGGCGTTCATCATGTCTATATGGCTAGAGCTGGCGTTTAGACAAGGGATGTATTGGTAATCCTCTCCTCCAGCTTCCATAAATATCTCTCTATTTTCCTCGGCAATTTCTTCCAGAGTTTCAAGACAATCAACTGAAAAGGCTGGTGTAATGATTTGGAGATTTTTTATTCCCCGTGAAGGCAGAGCTTCCATGGTTTCATCAGTGTAAGGTTGTAACCATTCCTCACGCCCAAAGCGCGACTGATAAGTCATGCCCATCTGCGTGTCTGTAAGTCCAAGTTCTTGCGCCAAGAGCCGAGTAGTTTCCTCACAGTGCTGAGGGTATATGTCACCATTGTCAGCATAGCGTTTCGGTATACCATGGTAGGAACAAAGCAAATATTCAGATTGCCCGTGCTCTTGCCAATGGGCACGAACACTATCGGCTAGCGCTTTTATGTACATCGGATGGTTATGATAATCACGAATGATTGTATAACCTGGAATTTCAGGCAGATTCTTAAAAGCTTTCGACAAACCATCAGATACAGCGGCTGTAGTCGTTGATGAGTATTGTGGGAACAGTGGCAACACAATGATTTCCCTACAACCTTGAGCCATTAAGCGCTCAACCCCATCTTGCAAACTTGGGTTGCCATAGGTCATTCCAAGTTCTACTGGCATGTTAACAGCGGATCTTAATGACTCAACCTGGAGCTTTGAGTACACCATCAACGGTGACCCTTCATCCATCCACACCGACTGGTAGAGTTTCGCAACCTTTGGAGAACGGATCGGTAGGATAACTCCGTGTAATATTGGACACCATAACCAACGAGTCAGGTCGACTACTCGCTTGTCCATCAAAAACTGAGCTAGAAATCGTTTTACAGCAGGCGCTGTTGGCTCATCAGGTGTACCTAAATTCGCCAACAAAATGCCTTGTTTGGGCATGTTTTCCATATTTTTCCAATTGCAGGTTGAAAATTATATTCGAGAAACCTGACACTCAAGCCTCTCGGATATAGTTAAGCCAATTCATAACGTTAAGTCTAGAGATATACGAACCTCAAGGCGAGTTGGATTACCCCTTTTCACTTAAAAACTTGGCTTATCGCTGATTTTTGAAAATCAAAACAAAAAAAGCGGTCATGATGACCGCTTTAACTCTATCAAAATATTTAAAAATACGCCGATTAAGAGAGCGCTTTTTCGATGTCTGAGCTAACTTCAGATACTTGCTTAGTTCCATCAAATTTCAGATACTTAGTATCGCCCGCTTCAGCGGCTTTTCCGTAGTACTGAATAAGCGGAGCTGTTTGCTCATGGTAAACACCTAGGCGAGCACGCACTGTCTCTTCTTTGTCGTCATCACGTACAACTAGGTCTTCACCTGTGATGTCATCTTTGCCGTCAACCTTAGGCGGGTTGTACACGACATGGTAAGTACGACCAGATGCTAGGTGAGCACGACGACCAGACATACGCTCAACAATAACACTGTCCGCGACATCAAATTCGATAACATAGTCTACATCCACGCTCATTTCTTTCAAGCCATCAGCTTGAGGAATTGTGCGAGGGAAGCCGTCCAGAAGGAAGCCTTTTTCACAGTCACTTTCTGCAATACGCTCCTTGATTAGACCAAGAATAATATCGTCAGAAACAAGCTGACCTGCATCGATCACTGCTTTTGCTTGTTTACCAAGCTCAGTACCCGCTTTGATAGCCGCACGTAGCATGTCACCAGTAGAAATTTGTGGAATACCATATTTTTCCATGATGAATTGAGCTTGCGTGCCTTTACCTGCACCTGGAGCACCTAGAAGAATGATGCGCATGTTGGATCCTCTTAATATTTTTAATTTATACCGAAGCTCACAGCTTGAACGGTAAGTTTCGGTATAACTGCTTTACGAGGCGTTAGACCTCAATGAAATCGGGCGTGAATATACCATACATAAACAGATATTTTCGACCCTTGCCTGTCTGGCTACTCAAAAAGTGACCAAACTCTAATAACCAAAGCTGATTTAAAAGCGACATTTTCTGCTTAGGCAATAAACCCCGCTCAAAAGCGGGGCTTAAATACAGTGTTACTCAGTGATGGCGTTTCGACTATTACACCTTAGTCAAAAGCTGGTTCACAGCACCTACATATTGCGTTGGGTCTTCTAATGCGCCTCGCTCAGCAAGCATAGCCTGACCTAGCAATACTTCCACCCAGCGTCCAAATAGTTCTTCGTCGGCTTCATCCGCCATACGCTTAACCATATCGTGCTCAGGGTTCAGCTCAAATATGTATTTTACTTCAGGGACAGCCTGACCCGCAGCTTCTAGCAGCTTCGCCATTTGCGTACCCATCTCGAAGTCATCCGTAACCACAACCGCTGGTGTAGACGCTAATTTGAAAGTAGTACGAACCTCTTTCACACGATCGCCAAGGTATGTTTGAGTGCGTTCGACAACGGACTTAAACTCTTCTTCCGTTTCTTTCTGCTTCTCTTTCTCTTCTTCGTCTTCAAACTTGCTTAGATCTAAGCCTGCTTTTGTGATTGACTGGAATTGCTTACCGTCAAACTCCGTTAGGTAGTTCATTAGCCACTCGTCGATGCGATCAAACATCAGGATGACTTCAATACCTTTCGCTTTGAACTGCTCTAGGTGCGGGCTATTTTTCGCCGCAGCATAGCTGTCTGCTGTTAGGTAGAAAATCTTATCCTGACCTTCTTTCATGCGTTCAACGTAAGAAGACAACGATACTGTTTGATCAGAGTTATCGACTTCAGAGGAAGCAAAACGCATCAAGCCAGCGATTTTCTCTTTGTTAGAAAAATCTTCTGCTGGTCCCTCTTTCAGTACCAAGCCAAACTCTTTCCAGAAAGACAAATATTGCTCTTCGTCTTTCTTCGCCATTTTTTCTAGTAGCCCCAAGACACGTTTAGTACATGCACTACGCAAAGACTGAGTCACTTTATTGTCTTGTAGGATTTCACGCGAAACGTTCAATGGAAGGTCGTTGGAATCAATCAAACCACGAACAAAACGTAGGTAACTTGGCATGAACTGCTCGGCGTCATCCATAATGAAAACGCGTTGAACGTACAACTTTAGACCACTCTTATGGTCGCGATTCATCATATCCCACGGAGCTTTAGCTGGAATGTACAGCAAACTTGTGTAGTCGTTTTTACCTTCAACCTTGTTATGGCTCCACGTTAGTGGATCAGCAAAGTCACTGGCAACATGCTTATAAAATTCGTTGTATTCTTCGTCTGAGATATCAGACTTGCTACGAGTCCACAAAGCTTGTGCTTTGTTGATTTGTTCCCATTTGGTTTCTTCTGTTTCTTTTCCTTCTTCGTCTTTAACGTTAGTTAGAATAGAAACAGGGATACCAATGTGATCAGAGTATTTGCTGATCACATCGCGAAGACGGTATTCAGAAAGGAATTCTTTACCCTCGTCACGCATGTGAAGCACGATGTCTGTACCACGTGATTCTTTAGTAATGCTCTCGATGGTGTATTCACCTTCGCCAGCAGAGTGCCATTGTACGGCATCATCACTTGCAAGACCGGCGGCACGAGTACGAACAGTCACAGCATCAGCAACAATGAATGCTGAGTAGAAACCAACACCGAACTGACCAATCAGTTGAGAATCTTTACTTTGGTCGTCAGACAGCTTTGAAAAGAAATCAGCGGTTCCCGATTTCGCAATAGTACCTAAATGTTCAATGACATCATCTCGGCTCATACCAATGCCGTTATCAGAGATGGTCAAGGTATTTGCGTCCGCATCGAAAGACAGCTTAACACCTAATTCAGTATCCCCCTGATACAGTTCAGCGTTTGATAGTGCTTGAAAGCGCAGTTTATCAGCAGCATCTGAAGCATTAGAAATCAGCTCTCGTAAGAAGATTTCTTTATTCGAATATAGAGAATGAATCATCAAATGAAGTAATTGTTTTACTTCAGATTGAAAGCCTCGAGTTTCTTTATTGTGTGTCGTTGTCTCGCTCATCTTCACTCCAAAACTAGACATTTAGATAAGTAGAATTGAAAACCAGGAACTTTCTGTATGCTTGGTTTTCAAACTAATTCCAAGAATGCTAGATAGATGTGGTTGGTAAATGTAAATTCAAGGTCAAAACAGATAAAAACAGTGTTTTTTTGATCATTTTTGATTATTCTATGGTGCGTAAAAATTCTCAAAGAAGATAAAGTGTGATAGAAATCACACCCGCATTCCTTCTGGTTCACAGAACCTTAACTAAGATTAAGCGCTTCAATAATGACTAATATCGGTACTAAATTCATTCTCGCTCAACGGTTTGTATTTGATCCCAACAGCAATTCGCTGGTAGACCAACATAGCGACAGTGAAGTTATTCGTCTGGGAAGTAATGAAAGCCGCATTTTGCTAATGCTGTCGGAAAGACCAAACGAGGTTATTACTCGTCAGCAGTTACACGAATATGTGTGGCAAGACCAAGGATTTCAGGTCGATGACTCGAGTCTCACTCAGGCAATTTCCACGTTAAGAAAGATGCTGAAGGACTCCACTAAATCACCTCAATTTGTAAAAACGGTGCCCAAAAGAGGCTACCAACTGATTTCATCCGTAGAACGAAGTGCTCCTTCAGCAAGTGGTGATGAAATTTTAGAACCGACTGACGTGGCAGCTCCGCAATTGGAACAGCCAGAAGCCACCGATACAGAATCAGTTGCACCAACAGAAATCCGTGATGAAAATGAAAGCACGGCGCCTACTTCAACTGATACACCACCGGTCGCAAAGAAGAAACCGAGTAAACTTCTTTGGGTTTCTGCGTTCTTGGCTATTCTAATTCCAGTGCTTACTTTTTTTGGCACTCAGGAAAAGCCTTCAACATTTGTGACCATTGCAGAAGTGAGTGGTATCCCAGTAAGAATGCCAGAAAACCACCCTAGCATGGCGCAATCCTTGCCCAATATTGAGCGGTGCATTGAACACTACGCTGCAAGGCACCAAGGGGATTTGTCACCAGTACAGGTGATCGCAACTGGTGGTCAGAATAGTCAAATCATTTTGAACTATATCCACTCGATCAATTATTCTAGCGAAAATGTCACATTGCGTATTTTTTCTACTAAACCGGATTTTGCTCAGGTGTGTAACTAATGAATATGTCTAAAAATCTGAAAATCGCGATTGTCATGTTAATTGTGTCTGCGCTAACCAGTGTTTGGATTTACACACAATTCGGCGCAAAGGTAGAGAACGTACTCACGTCTCGCGAGTGGCAATCGCGCATGGTCACTCGTTTGTTTATTGAGTCAGACACTGAGCAAGACGAAGTCATAGGACCATTACGTAAAGCGACCATTGATTCCAATGTAAAGTACTTACCAAATGGAACGTACCTGCGAGTATCACGAATTAACTTGTACACTGGAACCCATGAAAAACAAACCTCTTCCACTATTAATGTTTCGGAAAATGGTTCTTGGGAGCTGAGTGATAACTACCTGCTTATCGAGCCAAATGAGTTTAAAGATATCTCTTCAAACCAAGGTGAAGATTTTACGAATAAGCAACTCAAAGTCATCACACAAATCTTCAAGATGGACGCGCAGCAGAGCAGACGAGTTGAAATTATTAACGCGAAAGCCCTGTTGATGACCAGCTTAGATCATGGCTCCACGGTTTTATATTCTCACTAACTTTCAAAGGGAGTCATGGAATGTCTCCCTTTTCTTGATATGGCTATGGACTGGATACAAACCGCTTACCTATTTGTTGGCTCGTTAACCGCCAGCACTCTCTCTTCTATTGCTGGTGGTGGTGCTGGCTTGCTTCAGTTCCCACTGCTTATTTTCCTTGGATTAAGCTTCCAAACCGCATTAGCGACACATAAAATTGCCACCGTTGCCATGGGGTTAGGTGCCGCTTTTTCACACCTCAAAGCAAGGCAATTTGATCTCAAGCTGGCAAGCTATCTTGTCATTACCGGCTGCTTCGGCGTGGTTGTTGGAGCACACGTCGTGGTTATGTTGCCGGGCAAAGCAGGAGAGCTTCTGTTAGGTATCATTATTTTATCTCTTGGTATTTATTCTCGTGTTAAAAAAAACATGGGAAAAGAAGAGATTCTCACTCATAGAGATCGCCATGGGTGGATAATAGGTGGCGGCGCGCTTTTTCTTCTCGGTATATTTAATGGGTCGTTAACGGCAGGCTCTGGTTTAGTCGTTACCTTGTTTCTCGTTCGATGGTTTGGATTCAGCTATAAACAAGCTGTCGCTCTCACTCTGGTTTGCGTTGGGTTATTTTGGAATGGAATGGGTGCTATCGCCATCATTCAAGTTGGTGTAGCCCCCCATTGGGCATGGGTGCCTATCTTATTACTGAGTTCCTTTTTAGGCGGATGGCTTGGTGCTATTGCAACGCGGCGGCTTCCTAATTCTGTCATCAAGTTAGCCTTCGAAGTTCTGACCATTTTAGTCAGCCTTAAACTCATTTATTCAGCGCTTTAAGGAGCAAGCCATGAAAAAAGCCATCATAGATATTTACTACTGCCGACAGTGTAATTGGATGTTACGTTCCACATGGCTAAGCCAAGAACTACTGCATACGTTCAGCGAAGAAATCGAAACGGTTTCTCTGCACCCCGATACTGGTGGGCGCTTCGAAATTCATTGTAATGGAAATATGATTTGGGAAAGGAAGCAAGATGGAGGCTTCCCAGAAGCAAAGATACTCAAACAGAAAGTTCGCGATGTTATTGACCCAGAAAGAGATCTGGGTCATTCCGACTCAAAGTAACACCTAAACGTTGCACTGAGCGATTTGCTCTCCATCGAAGGTGAACACCGACAATACTCCGCCATCATAAAGCCCATAACTGGCTTTGAATCCATCCCGAGGAAAAGTGGCGCTGCCTGGGTTAAACACAATTATCCCATCGTCTAATTCTGCGGTGGGTATATGAGTATGCCCATGACAAAGAACATCGCCTTCTCTCAATAGCGGACGCTTTTTGGTATTGAATAAATGCCCATGCGTCAAAAACAGTCGCTTGCCACTTTCTAGTAACACCCATGAATAATCCATCATCATAGGGAAAGAGAGCAGCATTTGATCCACTTCACTGTCACAGTTTCCTCTAACGGAAATGATGTGCTGCGCGTAATCATTTAACTTTCTCGCCACCTCTGGAGGGTTGTAACCTTCTGGAATTGGATTTCTTGGACCATGATTTAGAGTATCACCCAACAAAATGAAATGGTCCGCACCCGATTTCAAGTATGCATCAATGACTTTATTGGTCGCATGTTCACAACCGTGTATGTCCGAGGCAAAAAATAGCTTCATAGCCTTACCTTGTATCAGCTTACTCATTAGTCAGCTTTCCCATTTTAATATTGGGCTTAGGCATGCCCTAAACCCACCACAATCCAAGGGATTCTATACTTAAATAAGCCTATTTTGCTAGGAAGATATTATGACTCAGACACCTCAGTATTTAGCTAGACAGCTTTGACATACCATTGATGACAATGTTGTTATAACTAACCATACCGATTACCTTCCCGTCTTCCACTACGGGAGCTCGGCTAATGCCAAAGCGTTCAAACAACCTAGCACAGTATTTCACGTTCATTGTTGGCTTTACCGACAAAGCGGGCTTCGTCATAATCTCATATATATTGGTACGCTCTGGCGAGCGGTTTTGCGCCAAAACGCGTTTGGCAATATCGTTCATTAACACGATACCGTATTCATCGTCTTCATACCGTTTATCCACCAGCAACGCTTTTACTTGGTGCTCTTTTGCCAAATGAATCGCTTCCTGAACTGTCGTCAAGCCATCCACAATGACATAGGAGTTCGACATTACCTCTCTGACTTGAATCATCATCTGCATACTCATAATTTTTCCTCTACCACACTGGTTAAGGTTTCAACTTGATGCGCGACCCCAACCGCATCTTCAACATCAATTTGCACCGCAATCCCCTGCCCCGATGCTTCATCAAACTCACCAACTTCACTGATTTTTTCTAATATATGGCGAGACAAATGTTCTTCGACAACAAACAAGAGGACATCTTTTTGAACCTCTAATGTCAGCCCAAGGAAAGTGCGTTTCTTATTAACGCCTTCTCCCCTTGCATGATTAATTACCGTTGCTCCAGTAGCACCCGCGCCGCGAGCAGCATCAAGAACCACATCTGTTTTGCTTTCTTCGACAAAAGCAATAATGAGTTTAAAGCGCATTTTCTTTCTCCTTAGACGAAGCACGCTGATTCAGCCACTGGGTGAGTTGTGCGTACCCCATGACTGAAATAATCGGAAATAGGCTGGCAAAAGCAATCAAACCAAAGCCATCAATCACTGGATTTCGTCCTGGTACCGTTGAAGCAAGTCCTAGCCCCAACGCCGTAACCAAAGGAACCGTAACGGTCGATGTGGTCACACCACCAGAGTCGTATGCCAGTGGCACTATCAGCTTTGGTGCAAAAAAGGTTTGGATAACCACCACGATATACCCAGAAATGATGTAGTAATGGATTGGATCGCCTACCACAATTCGATAGCTGCCAAGCGATATGCCTACCGCGACACCCAGTGCAACGGCGATTCGCAATCCATTAACACTAATGGAGCCGCCAGAAACCTGATTCGCTTTAATTGCGACTGCAATCAAAGATGGCTCTGCGACTGTGGTACTGAAACCAATAAAAAAGGCAAATAGGTACACCCAGTAGTAATCTATCCACTCAAGGGACTGACCAATAGACACTTTAAATTCTTGCAAAAATTGGGGCTCGGTAAGTTGGCTTGCCATTGTTTCCCCTAGTGGGAACAAGGCCAGTTCAAGCCCAATCAAAAAGAGCGAAAGCCCGATCAACACATAAACAAACCCCAAGACAACTTTCGTCAAATTCGCAATGGGCTTTCGAAGCACAGCAAATTGAAAGCCAAAGATAATCGAGGCGATGGGAATAACATCAGTCACAGTACTAATAAAGGTATCGACAAATAGGGACACACTGATCATGACAGCACCATCCCATAGATCATGACAAACATCATTGGAAGTAAAGAAGCAAAAGCAATCAGACCAAATCCATCTATCATAGGGTTTCGACCTTTAATCGCAGAAGCCAAACCCACACCAAGCGCTGTGACTAGCGGCACGGTAATCGTCGATGTGGTCACCCCTCCGGAATCATAAGCGATGCCAATAATGGTATCTGGAGCAAACCCCGTAAGAATAACGATGCCGATGTAGCCACCGATAATCATAATGTGAATAGGCCATCCTTTTAAGATGCGGATCACCCCGATAACAATGGCTACACCAACAGAAAGTGCGACCGTTAACCGAAGACCATCTGCATAGCTTTCCATCGCCTCTTCAGTATGTGCAATTACTCCACCTTCAGCCGCAACTTCCGATGCTTCTTGTGCGACTGCAGTAAGCGCAGGCTCAGCAATGGTCGTCCCGAACCCTAAACTAAAGGCAAAAATAAGCAGCCAAACGACACTTCCTTTACGGGCAAAAGCCTGAGCCATAGATTCGCCGATTGGAAAAAGCCCCATTTCAAGACCAAAAATAAAGAAAGTGAGCCCTAAGACCACAAGCAGTAAGCCAAATAAGATGGACAACAAATTAGGAAGTGGTTCTTGGAGGACAACCAGTTGAAAAAAACCGATCACCAAAATGATTGGCATCAGATCCCGTAAACTCGATAACATGGACTTAGCAAGCGCAAAAATGGCAGCCATCACACCCCCTGTGTAAACGCAAATCGCAAGCAATGCACCCATACGAACAGTCGTTATATATTCTGTGGTTACTCAAAAACTCATCTAAGTAATCACATTCTGTAATACGAACCTGACTACTTAGACAAAGCTCAAGTCGGTATCTGTTGCTTTAATATGGATGTAAACCAAGACATTCAAAATGACTTGGACATATACAGCATGGCACATAAATATGTAAGAAAATGTGACAATGCTGGAGTGATGAAATTTAAGAAGGAATTATTTGTGAGACGTGTTGTCCACGTAATGCTCAATTATCCGAATTGCCCAAGCTTTATGCGATCACGGCTCTTGATTCTCAAACGCCACTTTGATCTATCTTAGCGACCAACGTCTATAATGAAGAACGGAAGAAGACAATGAGGAAGAACATGAAAGTGTTGTTGACCGGAGGAACCGGTTTTATTGGAAAGGAACTCGTAAAGCACTTAGCTGGTCATCAGCTCGTCGTTCTCACTCGAAATATTGAAAAGGCTAGAGAAATACTCACCCATGCCGACTTTGGCAATATCGAATATATCGCTGATTTCGATTCGTTCTCCGATCTCAATGATTTCGATGCTGTAATCAATCTTGCTGGCGAGCCTATCGCAGATAAACGCTGGTCAGACACTCAAAAGCAAAAGATATGTGATAGTCGCTGGGACATAACCAAACAAGTGGTTTCACTTGTCCACGCAAGTACCCAGCCGCCCTCCGTTTTTATTAGTGGCTCTGCTGTCGGCTACTATGGAGATCAACAGTCTCATCCATTCGATGAAAACCTCCATGTTCACCAAGAGCAATTTGCTCATCAAGTGTGTTCAAAATGGGAAACTATCGCCAAAAGAGCCGAATCTGACAGAACGCGAGTTTGCCTGCTCAGAACAGGTATCGTGCTTGGTACCAACGGCGGGGCGCTCGAAAAAATGATCCTTCCTTACAGAATGGGGCTAGGTGGACCAATAGGCAGCGGAAAACAGTACATGCCATGGATCCACCTCCAAGACATGGTAAGAGCCATAATGTATTTACTCGAAACCGATTACGCACATGGTGTATTTAACCTGTGCGCGCCTCACCCTGTTCAGAATCAGCTGTTCAGCAAAACCTTAGCTAAGGTCTTGAATCGACCTCATATCTTATTCACCCCCAAATGGGTTATTCAACTTGCATTGGGCGAGGCTTCATCGTTGCTGTTTGATAGTATTCGAGCTAAGCCTAAACACTTAACAGAACTTGGCTTTATATTTACTTACTCTCGCCTTGAGCCAGCACTCAAAAATATTTTGCAACACCAAGATTAGGGACTACTGACCATTTACGGTTACTCTTCATGAAGCAAAACTCATCGCTCTGTATTCTTTCTCAGCTTAAAGGAAAGATGATGTAAAGCGATGAGCTCTTTCCAACTCTTTGACAAAGCAATGGAACAAAATCCTAAGCTCAAATATCACAAGGAAACTTAATGAAAGCCTCCGTTCTTATTACTGGCTGTTCTACTGGCATCGGCTACGTTTGTGCTCACGCACTGCATGAAAAAGGCTACAATGTTATTGCTTCATGCCGCCACCAAGATGATGTAGAAAGGCTTCGCTCGGAAGGTCTCACGTGTGTCCAATTGGATGTAAGCGTGCAAGACAGTATTCGTAACGGCCTTTCAGAAGCGCTGAAACTCACAGAAGGTAAAATTGACGTCCTTTTTAATAACGGTGCATACGGGCAAGCTGGCGCATTGGAGGACCTTCCTACCGAAGCTCTTCGAGAGCAATTTGAAACCAATGTTTTTGGTTGGCACGAACTGGTGAAACAAGTATTACCAATCATGCGTAGGCAAGGATCCGGGCGAATAATCCAAAACAGCTCAGTACTTGGGTTTGCAGCAATGAAATATCGGGGAGCCTATAACGCATCAAAATTTGCCCTCGAAGGCTGGACAGATACGCTACGATTGGAACTGAAAGGTTCAGGTATTCATATCTCTCTGATTGAACCTGGTCCTATCGAGACTCAATTTAGAGCTAATGCCCTTAAGCATTTTAAACAGTGGATTCCTGTAGAATCAAGCGTCCATAAAGCTGAATACGAGTTGCAACTTCAACGTTTAGCGAATGACAAGTCTGGCAATGCTTTTACCTTACCTGCAGAATCTATTATTACACCTCTTATTCATGCCATAGAGTCCACGAAACCCAAGATTCGCTATCGAGTAACAACACCAACCAAAGTATTTGCCATCCTAAAACGTATTCTCCCGACTCGTTTATTGGATAGGATCCTTTCAAAGGCAGCATGATTTACAATTAAACTCTTTTAAAACAAATATCTAGAGATACGTGTTCTTTTAAACCTACGCGCCTCACTCATTAATTTTAATAGTGTCATTAAACGTTAATAATTCTTCTCTAGTATTAACACTGAAGAAGATTCTGCTTTACCCGTATCCCCTGGCAATACCCGTTGAGGAAACAATGACACTAAACCAGCTGAACTGGCTGAGCATAGGTGTAGTGCTTCTTATTTTAATACTGTGACTTACTCCTTTGCTTGCTTATTACCCAAGTGCCACATCATGTGGCATTTCCTCTTGATTTCTCGCCTAATTACCCTTACCTAATAGGGAGTGCCCATAATTAAGGAAAGACCATGTCGTCTGATTACATCGTTGAGTTAAATGAGCAGAATTTTCGTCAAATACTCGAAGGTTCAGCCCAATCACCTGTACTAATACATTTCTGGGCTCCGATGAGCCAAGAAAGTGCGCAAATCATTCCCGATCTGCAAACTCTAGCTAACCAATACCAAGGTACATTTACTCTTGCTTTGTTAAACTGCGAACAAGAACAAATGATTGCCGGTCAGTTTGGTGTACAGGCTTTGCCAACGATCGCCCTATTTGTAAATGGTCAACCTGTTGATGGGTTAGGCGGTCCTCAAACGATTGAGCAAATTAAAGAAATGCTCGCAAAACATTTACCTAGTCAAGACGAACTTGCGCTCAAAGTCATTCAAGAAAAGATTCAATCACAACAATATTCTGAAGCATTAGCTGACATCTCGACCTTAGAAGAGGAATTCAAACAGCGTGGTGACGTTAAGTTGGTCACCGTAGATTGCTTGTTAGAAACCAATCAGTTTGAGTCAGCTGAACAGCTTCTATCAACAATCCCATTAGAATATCAAGATAACTACTATAAAAGCCTAGTGGCCAAACTAGATCTACAAAAACAAGCCGCTGACAGCCCAGAAATTCAAGCGTTAGAGCAACAATTTCAACAATCACCAAACGACGCTCAACTAGCAAATGACCTAGGTTTACAATACCACCAAGTTGGTCGAGATGAAGAAGCGTTAGAGCTGCTTTGGTCATTCCTGTCAAAAGACTTGAATGCACTTGATGGTGATCTAAAGAAATCCTTCATGGATATATTGGCAGCACTTGGACAAGGGCATGCATTCGCCGGTCAATATAGACGAAAACTCTATTCATTATTGTACTAACTCTTCAAAGGCAGTGTGGTTTGCTGGTACTTAAGCAGGTACAGAATGCACTGCCTTTAAACACCTCTCCCTTTAAATTTTTATGGACGTGCTAAATACAGCGCAAAAATCAAACTCGTTTCATAAATAAAGTTTCAGATTAATTCGGTTCACGGTATTCTGGTTTATCCAATATATATTAAGGATATAGTCATGGAACTCGATATTCTCATCACCATTGGCGTGCTTATTTTTGTCGCCATTATCTTTATCGTAGCTGGTGTAAAAACCGTTCCTCAAGGCAATAACTGGACTGTAGAGCGCTTTGGTCGCTTCACCCAAACCCTTAAACCAGGTTTAAACCTTATTATCCCATTTATCGATTCCGTCGGTCATCGAGTAAACATGATGGAACGTGTACTGGATATTCCAGCACAAGAAGTGATTTCAAAAGACAATGCCAACGTAACCATTGATGCCGTCTGTTTCGTACAAGTAGTGGACGCCCCAAAGGCCGCTTACGAAGTTAATGACCTAGAACACGCGATTCGTAACCTAACACTCACGAATATCCGTACTGTTTTAGGATCACTCGAATTAGATGAAATGCTAAGCCAGCGTGACATGATCAACACTCGATTACTTTCTATCGTGGATGAAGCAACCAATCCATGGGGAGTAAAAGTGACTCGTATTGAGATTAAAGATGTTCAACCACCGGCCGACCTTACCGCGGCGATGAATGCTCAAATGAAAGCTGAACGTAATAAGCGTGCTGAAGTACTTGAAGCCGAAGGGGTTCGACAAGCTGAAATTTTGCGTGCTGAAGGTCAAAAGCAAGCTGAAATTTTAAAAGCTGAAGGCGATAAACAAGCCGCTATTCTGCAAGCTGAAGCGAGAGAACGGGCAGCGGAGGCAGAAGCAAGAGCCACAGAAATGGTTTCAAACGCTATCGCACAAGGCGACATGCAAGCTGTAAACTATTTTATCGCCCAAGGCTATACTGAAGCCATTAAGTCCATTGGTCAGGCTGAAAATGGAAAGATCATTATGCTGCCACTAGAAGCAACAGGCTTAATGGGATCTGTGGCAGGTATCGCTGAAATGTTCAAAGACTCGAAAGAGAAATAATATGATAGAAATCCTTAACCAGATGAACCACTGGCACTGGATTGCTCTCGGTTTGGTGTTGCTGTGTGGAGAATTACTTGGGACAGCGGGTTACCTATTATGGATTGGCATATCAGCCATCCTAGTAGGGTTTGTGAAACTGCTTCTTCCAATCAGCTGGGAGCTACAATGGGTATG
Organism: Vibrio penaeicida; assembly: GCF_030689305.1. GTDB lineage: Bacteria > Pseudomonadota > Gammaproteobacteria > Enterobacterales > Vibrionaceae > Vibrio > Vibrio penaeicida_B. The sequence continues at coordinate 597,841 of NZ_JAUYVM010000001.1, forward strand.
TTTCGCTGTTTTCTCACTCGTCACCACTTGGCTTTGGTGTCGCTACCAACACAAAAAAGACGTCTTAGATGAAAAAGAGACGAACTTAAATCAACGAGACAAACAGCTTGTAGGCCAAATAACTCGCCTAGAAGAAGACATAGAAGCAGGGCGCTGCCGCATCCGAATGGGCGATACTACTTGGTCTGCAATGAGTGAGCGACCTCTTAGTGCAGGCACCGCTGTTAAAGTAACCGCCGTTGACGGAATAGTCCTTACTATTGAAGCTATAGAGTAATACCCTGTTCTAAAATGGTGTTCACAATGAAATAGGTTTGTCTGGTGGCGAACCTATTTTTTATGCCCACACAAATTATCAATAATCGGACACTCTTTTCCTTCATCCCCTGGGCACTCAGAAATCCAACTTTCTAATTGATTCTTCATCAAGTTTAATTCTGCGATTTTGGTTTCTATTTCAACGAGTTTATCTCGTGTTTTCGCTTTCACTTCAGCGCTTGTTCGCGACGGATTGAACGCTAGTTCCAATAAACCTTTGCATTCATCCAAACTAAAACCTGCCGATCTTGCTCTCGCTACCAATTGCAGTTCTTCTATGTGTTTTTCAGAATAGGTACGGTAGCCATTAGCACTGCGTATGGCTTGAGAAGTGATGCCTTTCGATTCGTAAAACCGAATGGATTTAGGGGTCAACCCTGTAAGTTTAGCGACTTTCGATACATTCATAAAATAGCTCGATAAAACCAATATTTGCACCATACCCAAGTGACCTCAAGATACTCGGTTCAGCGAGTGTTAACTGGCTTTCAGGCAAGGCACCGATATGAAGATCTAGTCATTCTAAATCAAATATCGGTAACGTAGTATGGAAGCCAGTTAAACTCGCCCTTGGGAGCCCATATTCTGCCACATTTCGTCGCCAAAGAACTTAGAAGGACTCGTCATTCCACTGCGTTCTTCTCCTTGAACTAGAACAAAATATGAGGCTCTGAATCCTGTATCTTGAGGTCACTTGGGTATACCAATATAACTGTAAATTAGTTCAAGCGTAAGATCGCAAAGACGAGATTAATTAATACTTTATTTGCGATACAAATAATAAAATACAATATGGATTTTGTTTCTCATATTGCAGGGAGAGAACTATGAAATTAAGTCATAAGCTATTGCTTTCATCAGCTTTAATACCATTTACTACATTGGCTGATATTGAAATTTCAATGCCTAAAGATGTTCAGCTTATGATCGTCAATGGAGAAGATATCGGGTATTCCAGTTTTGGATTCGATTATCAAGAAACGCTCACCGTACCTAATGGCACAAACCAACTGGTATTTCGAGTCGCAAAAGTCGTTACCGAGGCAGGAAGTAAAAACACAAAATTTAAATCTCAACCTTTGGTAGCAACATTTGACGCCAGAGATACAAGCCTAGAATTAACCGTACCTCGGATAACCACACTCAGCCAAGGTGAAGCTTTCAATAAGGAGCCAAAATTCTTTTTGAATAGTCCTACAGGTCAGGTCGATTCTCTAAAAACAGGTCAAATCAAGGTCGGGTTTACTTTCATGCCAGACATGGTTCAAGAAGTCAGTAATTTTAATGCTAGCTCAGAACCTGCGAGTTTAGCTGCTTTTTCCGAAAAGCCCGTTCAAAGTAAGCCAATGCAGAAAAAGAACGAGAAAAAAGTAAAACACGTTGCTTCATCAGATTTGGAATCTTTGCAAAAGCTGTTCAAACACGCATCAGAAGAAGATAAGAAAGCGTTTCTATCTTGGGCTATTTCCAATATCAACTAACCTCATATTTAAAGAAATAAACCACAGAGTAAAATAGTATAGACAAAAGAAAAGCCACTCAAAGTGGCTTTTCTTTTGTCTGCTTTTCAGCTTTCACCTAAAACTATCTCTAGCTTATTTGGCAAAAAAGCCGACGTGTCTAGCACGTCGGCAAATTTGAAAAAGGCAGTGTAACTGGGTCTTAGAAGTAGTATTCCATACCAAGACGCCAGCCTAGATCGCTATCGCTGTCGCTACCAACTTTATCAGTGTGGTGAACTAGACGAGCGTAAACAACTGCATTTGAATCAATGCTGTACATCGCTTGACCAGTGATAGTTTGGTCTTTGTCTTTGATTGTGTCACCGTCAGTTTTCGCGTCCGTAGAAGCTGCAAAGTTCAGGTTAAATGTCCAGTGCTCTACACCAGTGTAGTAAGCACCAAATTTGTACGCACTTTGTGTGCCTTTATCGAAACCAGCTGCGCCAGTTTTGCCACCTTCAGGTTTAATTTCGCCTGTTAGGTAAGCAGCGTGAACACCGAAACCTTCTAGGTCAACGTTCAAACCCGCGATCATTGCATTTGCATCACCACGGTTACCCGCTTTATCAACTTTCTCACGATCAGTGTTGTTTTCGTAAGCTAGCTTCGCTGTGAATACGCCAGTTTTGAACTGACCGCTTGCAGAATATACGTTTGAACCAGCAACATCTTCGTCACCACGACCAGCACCAATAGCGAAGCTGAAGCCGCCTAGGTTTGCTGAATCGTAACGAACCATGTTTGATTGACGATCGTAGTTAGTGTTACCAGTGTTACCTACGTTGAAACCGCCACCAGAACTTTGACCTGTGTAGCCATCAACTACTTCAAATAGTGGCGTTAGTACACGACCGAAACGAACTTTACCAGAATCGCCGAAATCAAAGCCGCCGAACGTATCACGCACACCTAGACCGCTGTCAGAACCGTCGTCACCTACGTTACCACCTTCAAGTTGCCAGATGATAGTTGGACCACGTTCCCAATCTGCAGAACCACGAACACCGATACGTGATTCGTTGTCCATAACGATTGGCTTGTCTGCGCCATCAGTAGTTTGTGCATTTTGAGCTACAGAGATAGCGATTTGACCGTATAGGTCAACTGTTTCTGTTGCTGGTTTAGCAAATGCAGAGCCAGAAACCGCGATAGTAGCTACTGCTGCACCTAGAAGAGTGCGTTTGAAGATCTTTTCCATGGAAAACTCCTAAAATGGATATAGCTGTTTTTGTCCGCTTAACACCTCAATTTGGCCGCTAAGGTGAAAGCATCTTTCCTATTTGCGTGATAATCAAAATCTATTGAATTCACACTTTCTTTTCCTGCATACACAGTGTGTATCCATAGGAAGCAAGACTAACTTCGTGGAGGAAAACATCAACGAGAACTTATTTTTTATCTAAAAAAATATGAAGGAGAGCAAACTTTTCTCAACTTAATGATATGAATCACAGTTATTAATTTTGAGCTTAGAATTAAAGAGGTGGTTGTTATATTTCAATAGGTTAGAATAGAATGAATTTCAATAAAGTTGAAGTGACTCGAAAATGAGTAATATCAATAGCTGCTAAAGAATAAAATCAGAGAATGATCACGGACAATTGATATCTTTATTCACAATGAGAATTAATAGTAAAGTGATGTATATAAATGGCTCACCAAATATTTCTCAGATGGTTATCTTATTCCTCATACTTATTTTGATAGACAAATATTTTTAGAATTAGTTGCATAATTTTTTGAATTATTTTTACTGCCCTTTAAAATTCTCAAAAAAGCTAATTCTTACAAAAATGTATCCATATAACGTTAACCATATGATTCTTAATCATTATTCATAAAATGGTACAAACAGAGAATTGAGGGCGAATGCCAAAGCCTTACCGACCCTTTCACGCTAATCTAAATACAGTAACGTTACCACTGCGAGAAGTTTTTGAAACAAAAATAAAGGCGAGCCCATTAGCTCGCCTTATTCTAAGATTGAACCCTTTTTAGGCTACAAACCAAGTAACTTTGCAAGGCTTTCCTCATCTTGGATTTCAATGCTCAGCTCTTGCGCTTTGGCCAATTTAGAGCCCGCTGCTTCACCCGCAAATAGGATATCTGTCTTTTTAGAAACACTCCCAGTCACCTTTGCACCTAACGCCTGAAGTGCAGCTTTTGCGTCATTACGGTTCAATCGCGAGAAACTACCAGTAATAACCACTGTTTTCCCTTCAAGCACCTGAGGTTGGTTACTCGATTGGTCGGTTACATCGTTCCAATGAACACCGTGTTCCCGCAATTTCGCAATAACATCTAAGTTCGTTGCCGACGCAAAGAAATGTTTTAGGTGAGTAGCAACGATTTCACCTACATCATTGACTTCGATGAGCTGTTCTTTTGATGCTGCTTGAATGGCTTCTAGAGTTTTGAAGTGACTCGCTAGGTTGGCTGCCGTCGCCTCGCCAACTTCACGAATCCCTAGCGAATATAAAAACCTAGGAAGTGTCGTTTCTTTCGATTTATTCAAAGCATCAATTACGTTTTGCGCTGATTTGGGCCCCATTCTGTCTAAAACAGTAATAACACCTGCAGTCAGTTTAAAAAGGTCAGCGGGTGTTTCGACCATTTCTCTATCAACGAGCTGCTCGATAACTTTCACGCCTAAACCGTCGACATCCAGTGCTTTACGCGAAACAAAATGCTTTAGTGCTTCTTTCCTTTGCGCCTGACAAATCAATCCTCCCGTACAACGAGTAACGGCTTCTCCTTCAAGGCGCTCAACTTCGGAAGAACACACAGGACACGCTGTTGGATAGATAATTTCAGAAGCATCATCTGGGCGGCGATCCATCACTACGCCAGTGACTTGAGGGATCACATCCCCAGCACGTCGAATAATGACACTATCCCCAACTTTAACGCCTAAACGCGCAATTTCATCTGCGTTATGTAATGTCGCATTGCTGACTGTCACACCACCCACAAATACCGGTTCTAATTTAGCGACGGGGGTAATCGCCCCAGTTCGCCCAACCTGAAATTCGACATCATTTAATACCGTGATTTCTTCCTGCGCTGGAAACTTGTAGGCGATCGCCCATCTCGGCGCTCTGGCAACAAAACCCAATTCCTCTTGAATGGCAATCTCATCGATTTTGATAACAACACCGTCTATCTCATAAGGGAGATCATCACGTATCGTTTGAATATTTCGGTAGAAATCGAAAACATTCTCCAAACCTTCAACTTTTTGGGTTTCAGGGCACATGGGTAAGCCCCAAGCTTTTAATTGTAAAAAGCGCTCGTAGTGACTTTCAGAAAGAGTACCTCCTTCAACAACGCCCACACTGTATGCGTAAAAGCTAAGTGGACGAGTAGCCGTAATTTTGGAGTCAAGTTGACGCAGACTACCTGCGGCTGCATTACGCGGGTTTACAAAGGGTTTCTGACCTTTTTTGATTGCCTGCTCGTTCATTTTGTCGAAACCCGCTTTAGGCATAAACACCTCACCGCGAACTTCAATGCGTGTTGGCCAATCATCTCCTTGAAGTACAAGGGGGATTGAATTAATAGTACGGACATTCTCTGTGATGTTTTCGCCCGTCGCACCATCCCCACGAGTAGCTGCCTGAACAAGCAAACCATTTTCATACAATAAACTAACGGCTAAACCGTCTAGCTTGGGCTCACAACTGAATGTAGAAAAATCAGAACCAACCGCTCGCTCTTTCGCTCGACGGTAGAACCCTTGTATTTCAGCATCGTCAAACGCATTATCAAGAGAAAGCATTGGGATTTCATGAGCGACAGAGGTAAAGCTATCTAATGCGGCTCCACCCACTCGCTGGCTTGGGGAATCAACCGTCACCCACTCAGGGTGCTCACCCTCTATCTCCTGAAGTTGACGCATCAACCGATCATATTCAGCATCAGGCACTTCTGGGTTATCTTCCACATAATATTTTACAGCATAGTGGTGAAGGGTTTGCTTCAATTCGGAGTAAAGCTGCTCAGTCTTCTTATTCATAACTTGCTCTGTCTTGCTCAGTAAAAAGGGCTCTATATGAGCCCTGATTGTTTTATTCTATCTGTTACTCGTGAATTACAACACTAGCTGTCGTAAAAATCACGAACCTGTTTTCGGTATGCATCCAACCTATCTGGTGTCATTAAATTGCGTTGATCATCTAAGACGTTCCCACCCAAGTCATCCGCAATTTGCTGAGCCGTCTTCAACATCAATTTAAAATTTTGATCTGCTTCACCAAAACATGGCAGTGTCATAAAGAAGGAGATACCTTTTGTCTCGAACGTTTCTGGATCGTCATGTGCCAGAGTACCAGGTTGCATCATATTCGCGACACTAAACAAAACCTTACCCGTTCCAGACATATCCGCATGGCGGTGGAAGATATCCATTTCTCCATATAACAAGCCGTTTTGCTTCATGCTTTCAAACAGGCTGGTTCCAACAAATGGCGCTTCGCCAGCGCAGTGAACGTTTATAACCAGTACTTCCATTTCTTTCTCTGGCTCTAGTTCTTTGTTGGCTTGATCTTGGGTTTCAGTTTCCGTAACTTGGACAACGTCTTCTTCCTGAGCATTAGGCTCAACACTTTTTCTGGATTCTGAAACCGTGACTTCAGAAGATTCTAACGATTCTTCCATGCCAGTTTTTGCTGCAACTTCGTTACCATCAATCGATGAAAAAGACGGTAAAGGTTCATCACTGTCGACGAGTGGATCAAAAGATGGCCTATCATTTTCAGCATCGTCACTGTTAAATTCAGGCTCTTTACGTGGTTTGCGAATAATCTCAAAATCATCTTCTGGAGCAAACGCACGAGTCGCGGCATAATCAGGCTCTTCTTCTTGCTCTGTATCTCCGAGCTTACGATGAGGCTTATTACCAAACTTGGCTTTACCTTCTTTTTTACTTGTCCATAAACCGTGGAATAGCAAAGCGGCAATGGCAAGTAAGCCTACGATGATAAGTACTAGTCGCAATTCCTGCATTTTTCACTCTCTGTTCTCTGCATCGCTGAATAAGTGTTCAAGCTGCAGCTTATTTATCATTTATGTGTGTTACTTTACCAAAAGTCTCTGAGAAATTTGAATAAATATATGTAGACGCCAACAAGCATCGCGTGACCTTCTGCACGCTTTCATTCTATTTTGCTGTAAATCTAAAGCACGAATAAAATTCAGCTTCTATTCATATAACGTATTTTATACCAAGTTACATCAAACGTTCGAGTCAGACTTACAATCTATCCTTGTACAAAACCTTTCAAGCTAACTCCTTGAGGTTACTTGGGTATACGTTAGAATCGCTGATAGAGCAATCTAGGAAGATTAAATTTATGACAACAAACAATCGAAGTGGCATCGGATACTTTTTTCACGGGTTTGAGCTCGCATTTCAACCCGGTATCCGGCGTTTTGTGATTTTGCCCCTTCTCGTAAATATTCTATTAATTGGTGGAGCCATCTATTTATTGTTTTCAAATCTAAATCAATGGATTGATGCTTGGCTTGGGTATCTGCCAGATATGCTTTCGTGGCTTTCTTATCTACTGTGGCCTTTGCTAGCACTCGCAATATTGGCCACTTTTACCTATTTGTTTAGCACCATTGCAAATTTCGTTGCCGCACCATTTAACGGACTACTCGCAGAACAGCTTGAAGCAAAGTTAACGGGAAAGAAACTTAGTGACCAATCGGTACTTTCTCTACTCAAAGATGTTCCGCGTATTCTAGGTCGTGAATGGCGAAAGCTGATGTACTATCTGCCGAAAGCACTCGGGCTTTTCATTTTACTGCTTATCCCAGCGTTAGGTCAGACCATAGGACCAATACTTTGGTTCCTATTTTCTGCTTGGATGATGGCAATACAATATTGTGACTACCCCTTCGACAACCACAAAGTCTCATTTCAGGACATGAGAAACGATTTGAAACAAAATCAATCCGCATCCTATGGCTTCGGATTTATGGTGACGCTGTTTACTATGGTTCCCATTCTCAATCTGTTTGTGATGCCAGTAGCAGTTTGTGGTGCTACTGCAATGTGGGTGGATAAATACCGTCTACAGTATGTGAGATAACGATTTCTGCGAATATTAAGGCTGACACTCGTCAGCCTTTTTGTTACTTGACTTGGCCAATTCAACAGTCAAAGAAATGGACCATTGCATATCGTGTCCACCCTATAAGTTATAACCATTTATTCTTTTTCGGTTGATTATTAGCACTTTATGCTTAATCACTATAAACACAGAGTGCATCGTGCACCCTACCCCGTGTAATGAAGGAACATCAACATGAGTAAAATCTACGAAGACAATTCACAAGCTATTGGTAACACTCCACTTGTTCGCCTTAACCGCGTAAGTAAAGGTAACGTTCTAGCAAAAATTGAAGCACGCAACCCAAGCTTTAGTGTTAAATGTCGTATTGGCGCAAACATGATCTGGGAAGCTGAAAAAGCTGGTACTTTAAAAGCTGGTGTTGAGCTTGTAGAGCCTACGAGTGGTAACACAGGTGTTGCACTTGCATTCGTAGCGGCAGCTCGTGGTTACAAATTGACCCTTACTATGCCTGAGTCAATGAGCCTTGAGCGTCGTAAACTGCTTAAAGCACTGGGTGCAAAGCTTGAGCTAACTGAAGCAGCCAAAGGTATGAAAGGTGCCATTGCTAAAGCTGAAGAAATTGTTGCAAGCAACCCTGACAAATACTTGCTTCTTCAGCAATTTAACAACCCTGCTAACCCAGCAATCCATGAAAAGACTACTGGACCGGAGCTTTGGGAAGCGACTGACGGTGAGATTGATGTGTTTGTATCTGGTGTAGGTACTGGTGGTACGCTAACAGGTACTAGCCGTTTCATTAAAGGTGAAAAAGGCAAAGCCATTACCACAGTTGCAGTTGAGCCAGCAGAATCTCCAGTTATTGCACAGGCACTTGCAGGTGAAGAGATTCAACCTGCTCCTCACAAAATCCAAGGTATCGGTGCTGGATTCATCCCTGGCAACTTAGATCTAGAATTAATTGACCGCGTAGAGTCTGTTACTTCAGAAGAAGCTATTGAGATGGCTCGTCGTCTAATGGAAGAGGAAGGTATCCTAGCTGGTATTTCTTCTGGTGCTGCTGTTGTTGCTGCAAATCGAGTTGCAGAACTTCCTGAATTTGCAGGAAAAACCATCGTAACTGTGCTTCCAAGTTCTGGTGAGCGTTACCTCAGTACAGCACTATTTGCAGGTCTATTCACAGAGAAAGAAAACCAGCAATAAACACGTAATAAAACTGTGTTGAAATCAATTTTTAGTCTAAAAAAGCCCCGTTAAGGGGCTTTTTTGTTGATCCCTGCCTCACCTTTGGTAATATCACCTCAGTTTTATTTTTCGCTTCAAAATAAAAGAAGCGCACTAACTAAAGAATCACTCAACTTTGCTGTATCATATGAATACAAGCAAAGCGAGTTGAAAACACTGATATCGGTTTTGCGGTTTCATATCCTCTGGACTAGCACTGGTTATGAAAACTCAACACGCTGCCGACACAGACACAAAAATAAATCAATTGGGGTATATCACATGTATCAGAAGCAAGTAGAAATCACTGCAGAAAACGGTCTTCACACTCGTCCAGCGGCTCAGTTCGTTAAAGAAGCGAAAGGCTTTGATGCTGACATCACTGTTACTTCTAATGGTAAAAGTGCAAGTGCAAAGAGCCTGTTCAAATTGCAAACTCTAGGTTTGGTGAAAGGTACTGTTGTTACTATCTCTGCTGAAGGCCCACAAGCTCAAAACGCAGTAGACCACCTAGTTGCTCTTATGGACCAACTTCACTAATTAGAAAGATATTATTAAAGCCATTTTGTTAACACAAAATGGCTTTATTTGAATATGAAGTCTTTTTACGCTACAACTACTCGTTAGCATTTTAGTCAAACATTTTTCCGTTTATTGTTGACCAACTTAAGGTAAGGCTATGATTTCAGGCATCCTGGCATCTCCTGGTATTGCTTTTGGCAAAGCACTGCTTCTTCAAGAAGATGAAATTGTCCTAAACACAAACACCATCACCGACGATCAAGTAGAAGCAGAAGTACAATGCTTTTACGACGCTCGTAACAAATCTTCCCACCAACTTGAAATTATCAAGCAGAAAGCACTTGAAACATTCGGTGAAGAGAAAGAAGCGATCTTCGAAGGTCACATCATGCTTCTTGAAGATGAAGAGCTAGAAGAAGAAATTTTAGCACTGATCAAAAACGATAAGCTTTCAGCAGACAACGCTATTTATTCTGTGATTGAAGAGCAAGCCACTGCCCTTGAGTCACTGGATGATGAATACCTAAAAGAACGTGCGACAGACATCCGTGATATTGGTTCGCGTTTTGTTAAAAATGCACTTGGTATTAACATCGTTTCTCTAAGTGATATTGATGAAGAAGTAATTCTTGTCGCATACGACCTAACGCCATCTGAGACAGCGCAAATCAACCTAGATTACGTTCTTGGCTTCGCTTGTGACATTGGTGGTCGTACATCACACACATCTATCATGGCTCGTTCTCTTGAGCTACCAGCGATTGTTGGTACGAACGACATAACCAAGCAAGTTAAAAACGGCGATATGCTGATTCTGGATGCGATGAACAACAAAGTTCTCGTAAATCCTACAGACGCTGAAATGTCTGAAGCACAATCAATCCGTGATGCATTCCTAGCGGAAAAAGAAGAGCTTGCAAAACTGAAAGATCTGCCAGCAACAACTTTAGACGGACACAACGTCGAAGTTTGTGGCAACATCGGTACAGTAAAAGACTGTGACGGCATCAACCGCAACGGCGGTGAAGGCGTTGGTCTGTACCGTACAGAATTCCTATTTATGGATCGTGATGCACTTCCTACAGAAGAAGAGCAGTACCAAGCTTACAAAGACGTCGCGGAAGCGATGCATGGCGAGTCCGTAATCATCCGTACAATGGATATCGGTGGCGATAAAGATCTTCCATACATGGATCTACCAAAAGAAATGAACCCATTCCTCGGTTGGCGTGCAGTTCGTATCAGCTTGGACCGCCGTGAAATCCTACGTGACCAACTACGTGGCATTCTACGTGCTTCTGCTCACGGTAAGCTGCGCATCATGTTCCCAATGATCATTTCTATTGAAGAAATTCGTGAGCTTAAAGCGGCAATTGAAGAATACAAAGTGGAATTGCGCTCTGAAGGTCTAGCGTTCGACGAAAGCATCGAAATCGGTGTTATGGTTGAAACTCCAGCAGCAGCGGCAATTGCTCACCACTTAGCGAAAGAAGTATCATTCTTTAGTATTGGTACTAACGACTTAACTCAGTATACTCTAGCAGTAGACCGTGGTAATGAGTTAATCTCTCACCTATACAACCCACTATCACCTGCTGTATTAACAGTAATTAAGCAAGTGATTGATGCTTCTCACGCAGAAGGTAAATGGACTGGTATGTGTGGTGAGCTTGCTGGTGACGAACGTGCAACGCTTCTTCTTCTGGGCATGGGTCTAGATGAATTCAGCATGAGCGGTATCTCTATTCCAAAAGTGAAAAAGGTTATTCGTAACGCGAACTTCGAAGAGGTTAAAGCTATGGCAGATGAAGCCCTTCAAATGCCTACAGCTGCAGAGATTGAAGCACACGTAGAAAAATTTATCGCAGAAAAAACAAACTGCTAATATAATTCAACAGAATAAAATTAACGTTTAGGAGCATGACATGGGTCTGTTTGACAAACTGAAGAAGCTGGTTTCTGACGACAGTGCTGACGCTGGTGCAATTGAAATCATCGCACCTCTATCTGGCGAAATCGTAAACATCGAAGATGTGCCAGATGTAGTATTCGCTGAAAAAATCGTTGGTGACGGTATCGCGATCAAACCATCTGGCGACAAGATGGTTGCTCCAGTAAACGGTACTATCGGTAAAATCTTTGAGACTAACCACGCGTTCTCTATCGAGTCTGACGACGGCGTTGAGCTGTTTGTACACTTCGGCATTGATACTGTTGAACTGAAAGGCGAAGGTTTCACTCGCATCGCTGAAGAAGGTCAAACAGTGAAAGCTGGTGACACCGTTATCGAATTCGATCTAGCACTTCTAGAAGAGAAAGCGAAATCAACTCTAACGCCTGTTGTTATTTCTAACATGGACGAAATCAAAGAGCTGAACAAACTTTCTGGCGCGGTATCTGTTGGCGAAACCACAGTACTTCGTGTAACTAAGTAATCTTCTTAGTTGTACCATCGCTTTAAAAACGCTGCCTTCGGGCGGCGTTTTTTTGTTTTCTCATCAATGTAATAGTTTACTGGTGCGTGATTCTAGAATTTCATTCGTCTGAATTCACTTGGTCATCGGCAATCCCGATGATTGTCTATACCAAGTAATAAACTTCTCAAATTAGGCTCGATAGAGGAATAAATAGACTAGCAATGACATAGAACCATCTAGGCTATGCTCAACCTAGAACATTTTTTTGGGAAAGCCATTTGGATACATGGTGAGGCTAAAAAGTGAAGGGATAGTTTTCTTTAGGCAAGAAAAAAGCCCCTTTTCCTTTGAGAGAACCGGGGCTGTTACTAGTCAGAGTCATGCGGAGATCAGAGAAATGAAACATATCCCTAACTAGCCAGGTTGCATCCAATACAAATTAATAAACATTCCGCAGGTGAGAGATGAGAGAGCGTCCTGTTTTTTGTACCTTCCGCGCTTGCTAAAACTTAGCTTCGCCATTCGCCAGTCCACGTCTGTCCAGGCGATGACGTGCATTACTATTGAAGTAATTGCATTGCTGAGTTTGGCAACTGTTTTGCTTGAGCAAGAATGGAAGTACCTGCCTGTTGCAAAATCTGTGATTTCGTAAGTTCTGTGGTCTCTTTCGCCCAGTCTGTATCTTTGATACGGCTGTTGGAAGCATCCACATTCTCACGTACGTTCGCTAAGTTATTGATACTGTGGCTGAGTCGGTTTTGTTTCGCACCTAAATCAGCACGTTGGCTATCAATATATTTGAGTGCGGCATCCACTACGCTAATTGCGTTTTGAGAGCCCGCCACTGTTCTAAGATCTAAATCTTGAACCGTAGTTTGTAAGCCAGGTCCACCTGTCAGTCCAACTTCGCCGGCTAACGCACCAGAGATGGTCAAGTCACCTTCTAAGTGTGGTTCAGCGACAAATACCTGCATTTGACCGTTTTCACTGACCGAGGCATTGATCATGTCCGACTGACCGTTAATGTATGTCGCCAGTTCTTCGATATCATCACCAGCATTCGCTGATATCTCGATAACTTGTGGTTCACCAGTCTTTGTTGTGAACTCAAACTTGATATCTAGTTTGTCAGCTGGAACACCCCAATCTGTGCCTTTGGCATTTTCTGGTGGTGCAACAAAGGTGTTGCCACCCATTCGTGTATCATCAGCCCGAATACTTGTCAGTGCCATGATCATTGCTTCACCGGAGTTAGCACCAATCTGGAATGCAGCATCACCAAATGAGCCATTAAGTAGTCGACGTCCACCAAATGATGTGGTTTCAGCAATACGGTTAAGTTCGTCCTGCAGCGCAACCGCTTCTTCGTTGATAGCTCTGCGGTCTGCATCGGAGTTCGAACCATTGGCAGACTGAATCGCCAGGTCTCGCATACGTTGTAGAACGTTCGTTGATTCGTTCATCGCACCTTCTGCGGTTTGAGCAATCGAGATACCATCGTTGGCGTTTCTCATTGCTACATCTAGACCACGAGACTGTGCTGTCAATCGGTTGGAGATTTGCAAGCCAGCTGCATCATCTTTTGCACTATTGATTTTGTGCCCTGACGATAGACGCTCCATCGATGTGTTAAGGTCGTTGGTCGACTTATTTAGGTAACGTTGTGCCGTCATTGCGGAAACGTTAGTGCTCACTGTTACAGCCATAGTTTGCTCTCCTGTTGAGTTCGCTTTCTCTGCGAACCGGTCAGTTAATACTTTTTTGGATAAGCACTGACCGAAAGTTACTTTTAGAAGTCCAACTTATTAACGGTGAACTTCTAACTGCACCTAAGTTGTTTCGTTACAATAATACATTCAACTTGTGTGCCAACTTTTCAACAACCTTACCATCAACGTGAATTAATTTTTATTTCCCCTATTTTTTAATATGTTAGGTTAAAATTAAATTCATTCTCTTTATATTTATCTTAAAAATCATTCAATCGGCACTGAAGCAACGAATCCCTTGACGACTGTTTACCGCACCAAATGGCTTTAGCGGCAATCTTTTACCTTTTCCTCTAAGGGGCAAACTGGGCACTTAAGGCAGAGCACATAAGGCATAAGTTTGCGAACAGAGTTTAAATGTAATTGAACAGGGTCAAGTCTTTCACTTTACCGAAAGCTTGTTGGGATGCTTTTAGTGCTAATGAATTTTCGTTGAACTCGATCACCGCCTGAGCATAATCAAGATCTTCAAAATTACTTTTAGACTTCGCCATAGAAAGCTTGAAGTCATCATGCTGTTGCTCTTGAATGTCCAGCGTACTTAAGCGCGAGCCCAAATCAGTACGAACCGTATTGATGTGGACAAAGGCCTTATGGAACTCTTCCGTTACTTGGTGAAGTTCTGCCGTACCATTTGAATCAGCAACCGAGCGTTGAGAATATTCTTGCGCTTTTTGAAAAGTTTCAAAGATGCTGAACGTTTTCTTAGGCTCGAAAGCAATACTGTCTCCAGGGGTAATCCGACCTTTGAGTCGAATTTTCAAATCTTCATGCTGAATACCCACTTTAGGATCGTAGGTGTCAGATTTAACAACAGAGCCGTCTTTATCTAATTGATAACCAAAACTCCCATCTCCCATATCAACGAACGTAATGTTGTAATTGGAAGTGTCAGAGGAGTCATAATTCGTTGCACTTTCGACAAGCAGTTCAGACGCGACCTGAAGGTTATATGTTGGATCGTAGTCGCCTAAAGGGTTGTCAATTTCCATGAACACTTTGTTGCCCGGATCGCTTACCGATATCTCAAGACCATTCGCAATTTTCATATTACGGTGATAGGTATCTCCAACATAAGAGACTTCTCCACTGTGATCTTTAAAAAATGGTTGGTTTTTAGGCTTGGTTCCAGCAAATATGTAGTTACCGGACTCATCTTGAGTATTAACAAGATTGAGCATATTTAGTGCCATTTCTTCAAGTTCACGTGCCTTCGCTGCGCGATCTTCAGGAGAAAGAGCACCATTAATCATTTCCATAACCGAACGTTTGGCATCATCAGCATGTTGCTCGGCATTGGCAATGATTACCTCTTGGTGTTCAAGACGGTTACGAATCAGCACAATGGAATCCATGTACTGACGCAGTTCTTCTGTCTGCTGAGTTATACCTTGCACATAATGCGCTGCTAATGGATTATCTGCAGCGTTCAGCAATTTTTTACCCGACGCCAATTGGGCGTGGTTGTTGTGAACTTTCAGCTCTTGACGCTGAAGGTCATTCTGCACTGTTTGATAGTTGTGGAAACTGGCTATTCTGTTAATCATTTAGCTTCCTCCTATCTCAGTGCCAAAATTGTGTTAAACGTATCATTTGCTGTTTGCATGATTCGTGAAGATGCCATGTAAGCTTGTTGAAACTTCATCATGTTTGCGGCTTCTTCATCTAAGTTAACGCCTGAGATGGAAGCAATACGTTCTTTTGCCGCTTCATTTTCTAGTTTGGCAATATCAGCAAGTCGCGTGGCGGTGGATGTTTTCAAACCAACATCAGTATTTAGGTCTTTATAAACACCCAGTACTGTTGTGTTGCCATCATTCATCACCTTATCCGTTTGGATATTCTGCATTTTAAGCAAGTTGCCGTTATCACCTTCAGAAGGGACAAGGTTTGCCGCAAATTTGTCGTTTGCATTTGCCCCGCTAGTCAATTCGAATATTGTTCCATCGACCGTCACAGGACCAGAAGGAGGATAAGCTTGAGGTTGCATTACCACTTGCCCCTGCATATCCAATACGGCGAATTGGTCACCAGTGGGAGAAACAACAACCTGAAACTCTCTTAGATTGCCCGCTTGAAGAATATTGAATTTGGCAGAGCCTAGGGCATCAGTGTAGGAACTTTCGTAACTTTGAGCGGCAATTTTTGCAGGATCGTTCATTTCAACTCTGATTAAAGATGCTGAGCTTTCGGTAGGACGAATGAGAAAACGCTCTCCATCTTCTGGTGCATTATTTACATTGATTCTCATGCCATCCAAAATGAAACCATTGGCAAACACACTACTGGAAACGGTAATACTCTCACCACTCGGTTTGGTTACACGATAGCTAGACCCATCGTATTTAACCGAATATTCGCCGCTACTAAGCTGAGAGATATCTTCAATATACACACCGATATCCGCTTTTGAATCTGTCGATGTAATCACGCGTGATTTCAACATTTCAGCAGAGTTAACATCTGTAAATACGTTTTTACCTATGTCGCCACGTAAATCTAAACCTTGTGATTGAAGCTTGTTGACGCCGAAAGACATCGCAGTCGCAATACGCCCAAGTTCGCTCATGACATTAGGAATGGATTCATCGCGAGCTTTTAAGAATGCCGATAACTTACCGTTCAAGCCATCATGTTTAATGGCTTTTACGCCTTTTCCTTCAACCATACCTATACGAAGCTGTTGTGGATCGGGCTTACCCGGTAAAAGGGTTAATTGGCTGGCTTCGGTTCCAGAGACTAAAGTGTGTCCATTGCCAATATGTACGTTAAAACCTTCATTATTTTTACGAGGAGTTACCGTTACCTTGGTGTATTGAGCCAATTCATTAATCAGGCGCTCATGTTCGTCTCGGAAATCGTTATGCGGCCCTGGTGTACGCATCATCAAACGGTGTACATCACGTATTTCAGTAGCCAATGAGTTCATATGCTCAACGGCATTCTGCATCTTCTTATTGATGTTTTCTTTTTCTGTGCGCACGACAGAATGGAAGTGATTTAAGTTTTGCGTAATCAGTTGTGACTTTTCTAACAATACTTTTCTTGCACCCATGTCGTTGGGCGAATCCGCCAGCGTTTTTAATGCATCAAACCATTCATTGATGTTTTCTGGGATTTTCTTCGAAGCCACTGAAGACAGCATGTTGGTAATGTTATCCAGGCTTTCTTCGGTATCCAGTTTGTTTGCAAATTCTGTCGTGGTGAGATTGAGCTCATTGACGGCAAATTGATCCCAAGAGCGGCGAACATTTTCCACATGTACACCCATGCCATAGGTTTGCCCCCCGTATTGCTTAGGGGCATTAACAGCTTGCATCACAGACTGGCGGTTATAACCTTCGGTATTCGCATTAGAAATGTTATGACCGGTGGTGTTTAGTTGCCGCTGAGCTGTCAAGACGCTTTGTGTACCTACATTAAGTAGATCCGATGACATAATGCCCCCAAAAAAGAATTACTTAGAATCAGTAAAGTTGCTACTGCATAACCATGTGATTATGTAAAAGCAATATGTATGCCACATATACATTCGTAGGGGCACTGGGTGTGTCTGAGAAGCTGTTCAAAAGGAATTTATCGCGGGGTTAAAGTAAAAAGCTGCACAAATAGTGCAGCATAAAATGGATCAATTGCTCAGAATATCATCGACTTGAGCTTTCACTCTTAGAACTTTATCAGCGTAGTTCGGGTCGGTAGCGTAACCCGCTTTGTGAATACCATGAATGAACGCTTTGTTATCCCCTTCATGTTGAAGTGCTGTTTGGTAGCGGGGGTTATCATTCAAGAAACGTACGTAATCATTAAAGCTGTCTTGATAAGAAGAGTAAGAACGGAAGTCCGCTTTCTCTTTCACGGGGACACCATCATAAACTTCTAGAGTTTGAGTCGCGACTTTGCCACCATCCCAACGCTTATCTGCTTTGATATTGAATAAGTTGTTACTGGACCCTAGAGAGTTCTTCACAACTTTTTGTCCCCAGCCCGTTTCTAGCGCAGCTTGCGCAATAATGACTGAAGCATCAACGCCTAGAGCTCGTGCCGCTCTATCGGCATAAGGTTTCAATTTATCAACAAACTGCTGCGGGCTATCAAATGCCGACTCACTCACAGCTCGTGTTGCCATTACTTCACGCGCTTTATCCGAATCCACGGGTAGGCGAAGTGATGTATCCATTGCTGCATTTCTCATAGCAATTTCAGAATGGCTATCACCAGCCCCAGCACTCAGTTGAGCCACAATCATATCGGCAAGGCCAAGCGAACCTGAGTCGCTCATTTCACTTGCCATTTGTTCATCAAGCATCTGACGATAAAAATCTTGATTTTGGCTTTTCATCAAATCAGATTCAAATGTCGTATTCGCATCACGCATTGATTTAAAAAGCATGGATGTGAAGATGGATTCAAACTGCTTTGCCGCCGTTTTCAGTGCTGCCTGCTTTTCCTCATCCGTTCCTGCACCCACCGCTCCCTGACGAAGTTTATTTAGGGATGCAATATCGTGAATAAAGCCTATATCGTTAGGATTCTTAACCATCGTTCTCTCCTAGATGATAATCAGCTGACCTTCAATGGCACCGGCTTGCTTTAACGCTTGCAAGATAGCCATCAGATCAGAAGGCGCAGCGCCAACTTCGTTCACCGCTCTCACAAGATCATCTAGCGTCAAACCCGGCTCAAACTTAAACATCTTGCCAGACTGCTCTGACACTTCAATATCAGTATCTGGCACGACAACGGTATTCCCACCACCCAATGCATTAGGTTGGCTTACATTGAGGTTTTCTTTAATCGCTACGGTCATACCACCATGAGTCACTGCGGCAGGCTTTAACCGGACGTGTTTGCCGACAACGATGGTACCCGTTCGAGAATTAACAATGATCTTTGCGGAACCATCTGCAGGGTTGAATTCAACATTTTCAACGGCGGATAAGAAGGCCACTCGTTGACTTACTTCACGAGGAGCCCGTACTTTTACAGACGTGGCGTCTATCGCTTGTGCCATTTGTGGGCCAAGGAAATTATTGACCGCATCCGCCATACGTTGAGCCGTCGTGAAGTCAGATTCCAGAAGGTTAAAGGTAATGTAATCACCGCGGCTAAATGGGTTCGGGACTTCACGTTCAACCGTTGCTCCGCTAGAAATGATACCTACGGTTGGGTTATTACCAACGATTTTTGACCCATCAGCCCCTGTCGCACTAAATCCACTAACCACTAAGTTACCTTGTGCTACAGCGTAAACTTCACCATCCAGACCTTTTAAGAAGGTTTGCAAAAGTGTTCCGCCTCGAAGGCTTTTGGCTGCCCCAATCGATGATACAGTCACATCGACTTGCTGACCTTGCTTTGAGAACGCTGGAAGCTCCGCAGTCACGATAACCGCTGCAACGTTCTTGGTTTTAGGCTTAGTACCCGGTGGTAATTGGATGCCGAAGTTTTGAAGCATCGCATTAAAGCTTTGATCAGTAAAAGGTGTGGACTCCCCCGTGCCTGGTAAACCTGTTACCAAACCGTATCCAACCAATTGGTTGCTACGAACCCCAGCAACTATAGCCACATCCTTAATTCGCGCTGCTTGAGCTGAACTGACTGCCAGCATCATCAAACCCGCTACTACTACTGTCCATTTCTTTAACATGTCAAAACTCCGACAATTCTCTCACTTATAGAGATACATTAAAGAATCGTGCCAAGAATCCAGGCTCTTGCATATCT
Organism: Vibrio penaeicida; assembly: GCF_030689305.1. GTDB lineage: Bacteria > Pseudomonadota > Gammaproteobacteria > Enterobacterales > Vibrionaceae > Vibrio > Vibrio penaeicida_B. The sequence goes on from NZ_JAUYVM010000001.1 coordinate 617,394, forward strand.
TGTTGATTTCCCGTGCCTGAATACTGAATTCGTGCATTTGAAATACGAGTTGAAGCAATCGTATTGTCAAAATCTATGTCATCCGGTCGAATTGTGCCGCTCAAGCGGATGTATTCATCCCCTGTATTTAGAGTAAGCCATTTCTCACCGCGAATAATCAGGTTACCATTCGCCAAAACTTCGATTACTTCTACGGTAATGGAACCACTAATGCTATTAGATTGGTTTGCAGACGCATTGCCTTTAAATTTGTTCTCATTACTCAATTCGTATGAAAAGTTATAATCTTGAATCTTTAGCTCTTGTCCGCCGACGTTTAAAGGATCCATAGACGCATCGTTTGACTTACTCAGATCGGCATCTGCACTTTTCGCGGCTTTAGTATTCTCCGCCAAATTCACAGTGACGATATCGCCAACCCCGTGAGGTTTGCTGTCATCATATAAGTTCTGAGTGTGCTGAGTGTTAAACAACGATCCCGTTGCTGTCGCGTAATGCGCTGGTTTTTGCTTAGGGTGAATGGGAGCCCAAGCCGGATCGCCAGCAACTGGGTCGGTTCTTCCACGTAATGTGTCAACAATACCACCACCACTGTCTTTAGACTTATCGCCTTCAATCGCATCGACAACGGTTGTACCTGCATTTGGGTCTGTACCATCCGGCTTTTGCATAGACGTACAACCTGCCATCACCAATGTTAGAAAAACCAATAGTAAACGCATCATGACAGTCACCTTATTACAGTTGTTGGTTCACAAAGCTCATCATCTTATCGACAGATGAAATTACCTTGGAATTCATTTCATACACACGCTGAGCTTCAATCATATTCACGAGCTCTTCGGTTACATTCACGTTAGATGTTTCCAACATGGATTGACGAACCGATCCTAGTCCCTCCAACCCCGGAACACCTTCTTGAGGGTCTCCACTAGCACCTGTCGGTAGATAAAGGTTTTGACCAATAGGCTCTAATCCGCCAGGGTTGATGAAATCAACCGTTGTAATCTGACCGACCACTTGGTTGTTTTGCTGACCACGTACTCGAACGGATACTTCACCATCGTTACCGACGGTAATGGAGATCGCGTTATCTGGAATCACAATTTCAGGCTCTAATCGATACCCTGATCCGGACGTGACCACAGCGCCTTCGCCATCAAGCGTAAACTGCCCATTTCGGCTGTAGCCGATGTTGCCATCAGGTAATAAGATTTGGAAAAATCCATCGCCTTCAACCATGAGATCCAACGCGTTACTCGTGGTTTGAGCATTACCATTGGTGTGTACTTTTTGCGTAGCGACAACTTTTGAGCCAGCGCCAAGCATCAAACCAGACGGGAGTTCCGTATTCTGAGATGACTGACCACCAGGCTGGTTGATATTTTGGTAGAAAAGATCTTCAAAAACCGCGCGGCTCTTCTTGTAACCAACCGTTGAGGCGTTTGCCAAGTTATTTGAAATGGTTGAGATATTCGTTTGTTGAGCATCTAAACCTGTTTTACTTACCCATAATGCTGGATGCATAACTAAATCCTCACTCTAACGGTTAGCTGGAACGCAACAGAGAATCAGACGCTTTGTCCATGTCTTCTGCCGTACTCATCAATTTGACTTGCATTTCAAACTGGCGCTGTAAGTCAATCAAACTGGTCATCTCGCCTACAGCACTCACGTTACTGCCTTCAACGGCTCCAGTCATAATTTTGATGTTTGCATCAGCTTCGTATTCATTGTTGTCATTTTTGCCACGAAAAAGTCCGTTTGTGTCTTTGTATAAAGAACGGTTATCCGTGTTGGTTAATTTGATTCTATCGACGGCTTCAATCGCATCTGCTGGAGCACCTTGGGGAATCACAGAAATCGTACCATCTCGACCGATTTCCACTTTACTCAATGGAATTGGCAAAGTTATCGGTGCACCCGTCTCACCCAAAACAAGATGACCAGAACTGTTGGTCAGTAACCCGGTTTGGTCGATATGTAGATTACCGTTACGGGTTAACCCTTCTTTACCCGTTTTATCCATCACGGCAATCCAGCCATTGCCTTCTATGGTCACATCCAGATCTCGTCCTGTGGTTATCACACTACCTTGAGCAAAGCTTTGCCCTGGGCGTTCCGTCATACTGAACACTCGGGTAGGTAAGCCATCGCCGTACGCTTGCATAGAGCGAGCTTGTGCCAAATCGGCGCGAAAGCCTGTCGTGCTGACGTTAGCCAAGTTATTGGCTTTTAGCTGCATTGCCTGCATGTTTTGTTTTGCCCCGCTCATCGCGAGAAACAGTGAACGATCCATGGTGTGCTCCCATAAAAGTCTATGAAAGCTAAAAAGCAAACATCGTGCCAGTTTTTATATGGCTGATATTTAAGGATTTATATAGAGAAGCGAATAGGGGAGAAAGGCAGAAGCGGAAAAGATCCGGCAGAGCAAACAAGCATTGCCGCATGAAGCGGCAATGACAGATGATTGAAGATGTTATCGAATTTGAAGGATGTTCTGTTGCAGACCGTTGTGTACCTCTAGTGAACGCGAGTTCGCTTGGAAGTTACGTTGAGCTGAAATCAGATCCACCAGCTCCTGAGTCATATCGATGTTCGATTGCTCTAGAGTACCGCTGGTTACCGAACCGAATGAACCTTTGTTCGATTCACCCCAAATCTTATCACCAGATAATTGAGTAGAATTCCACTGAGTACCGCCTTTCTTATCCAAGCCTTGTTCATTCGGTACACGTACTAGCGCAACACGCCCTAACGTTACCGCTTCACCGTTTGAATAAGTGCCCATGACGCTACCGTATTCATCAAAATCAATCTTAGACAAGAAGCCCGTTGTAGCACCGTCTTCATTGAATTTATTCAATTCAAATGGCGCTGCATATTGGGTTGCCCCAAGCTGGTTAAACTCGATTTGTTGGTTTACATCCGCACCATTTAGGTTAATGGGTACTGCGCCAGTTCCTAACGGTTCAGAAACAACTTTTGTCCCGTTATTAATACTTGCTAACGTACCATCATTGTTGAACCTAATGGTGTGACCCACGTGACCAGTCGGGGAAGTCGCATCACCACCTTGAATGTTAAGAGGTTTTTCACCATCTCCATCGGTCATCGTATAGTACGAATGCCAAGTGTTTGGTTGATTAACATCTTTCAAGTAGTAAGTCGTCATCTTATATGACTGACCCATAGAGTCATAAATAGTCGAAGATGTGGAACGGTTATAAGTCGTCGGATCCGTAATATCGAACAATGCTGGATCTTTCAATTCACCATTTGCAGGCACGTTAACGCCTAGTTCGATATTTTCTGTCGGTTTAGGACGACCGAATTCTGCTGGAATGTTTAATGGCTGTGGCTCGTAAGACGCAACCTCACCAGTATCAGGGTTCACCTGATAGCCTAATAGATATTCTTCGTTAGAAGTCACCATGTAGTTATCTTTGTTTAGGTGAAAAGCACCATTACGAGTTAACTCGTTCAATTGTGGCTCTAAACGATCTTTCGATACCGCAAAGAAGCCTGTACCAGAAATTCGTAGATCCATTGGGTTGTTTGTATAAATACTGGAACCTTCATGGAACTGCTGTGCTACTTTTTGCGCCTGAGCACCACCACCTGTTGCTGTTTTAGCATTGGTGAAAATTGAGTTTGAGTAAACATCGCCAAATTCAGCACGAGACTCTTTAAATCCGTATGAGTTGGCGTTCGCAATGTTGTTACTGGTTGTGTTCAAGTCCAGTTGAGCTGCGGATAACCCGCTTAAAGCAATATAAGACATTCCAAAATTCTCCTATCTAGCTAGCGCTTTACGCTTTTCCAACTTCTAGTACTTCAGCTAGTCGAACTGGCGATTCAAAGCCAGCCAGATTGAGTAGTACATTCCCATCACCTTTACCAAGGAGTACGCTGTTCACGTTTGCGTAAGTTGATACTTCAAATTCACGCGACTCCCCGTCTAGCAAACCACCCGCTTTCACGCTGTATTTGCCACCCGGCAATGGATTACCGTTTTCATCTAATCCGTCCCATTCAACCTTACTATCACCGGCAGGTTTTGCGCCTACGTCAAGGGTACGGACAAGCTGCCCTTGTGCGTTCTCAATGCGAACAAACATGTTGTCCAGCGCTTGAGGTACCTTAACCATGGCAGACATACCAGCGTTATCAGGTTTAATGCCTGCGGCACCGGGGACTAATACATCACGACCAACCAATGACGATGCTTGCAACGCTTGGTTAGAAGTCATGGATGAATTCAAACTTTCGAACTGATTATTCATCTTCCCGATACCATCGACGGTCGCAAATGAAGCCATTTGCGCAATCATCTGGTCATTGCTGACCGGCTTAAAAGGATCCTGTTGAGCAAGTTGCTTGGTGAGCAACGAAAGAAAATCTTCTTGGTTAAGATCGTTTTGTCCCGTTACTTTTTCAGGCTTATTCTGCTCTTGCAGGCTCTTAAGCTGATCAACATAGGACAAGCCGCTCTGACCAACATTGTTGATTCCGGCCATTACGTTACCTCCTTATCCCTATTGACCCATCTGCAGCGTACGCAGCAGCATTTGTTTGCTTGCATCTGCAACTTGCACGTTTGTTTGATACGCACGAGAAGCAGAAATCATATTAGCCATTTCTTCCATCACATTAACATTCGACTTAAAGATGTAGCCTTCGTCGTTTGCCATTGGATGCTCAGGGTTGTACTCAGCATCAAGTGGTTTATCACTTTCAATGATGCCCATTACCTTCACAGGAACATTGTGGTCGCGGTTATACTTCGCTTTGTTTAACTCAGCCCCAAACACAGCATGGCGTGCTTTGTAAGTTTCTTCTGCAGAACTGCTTACACTGTTTGCGTTTGCTAGGTTACTAGAGGTGGTATTTAGACGAACTGACTCAGCGCTCATGGCAGATCCAGTCACATTGAATACATTAAATAAGCTCATCTACTTACTCCCCTTTTAAGGCTTTAGTTAGGTTCTTAAACTTACTGCCTAAGAAATCCAGTGAAGCTTGATGACGAATTTGGTTTTGCATAAACAAGTTACGTTCCAAATCCACATCAACGGTATTGCCGTCACCCGTGTCCGGTTGTGTTGGTAATCGATACAGAGTATCCCCTGCAATATCAGTAGAGGCATGAATATGCCGACCATCTGTACGAGAAAGACCAAAGCTTGCCCCCGACTTTGCCGCTGTAAGCGCCTTATCGAAATCCATGCCCTTCGCTTTAAAGCCAGGAGTGTTCGCCTGTGCGATGTTGGTGGAAATCACCTCAGCATTGCGCTCACGTAAGCCAACAGTGTGCTGGTGTATCCCTAAAGCTTTATCAAACGAAATAGTCATATCTTGCCTCAACCAAAAAGAACTGACTTACCTGTGAATTATTTTGCAATCTGCGTGCCAAGTTTTAGTAGGTAGACAAAAGAAAATAAATTCACACTTTCAATACAAGCAAATATTGAGCCAAAGGCTATGCAACAGTAGGATTTTGTGCGTGTCTTTGAAACGATCCTCATAGATCATACGATCTTTAGGACCAATAATATTTGGAATGTCATTACTGAGTGTATACCCAACGTGGTCTTTCGTCAGCAATTGCATGTTTGTGGAGTACTAGGGTATAAAAAAGCCCAGCAATGATTGCTGGGCTTATAAACGTTGTTAATGTGATTACTTAAGCTTATATATGATACCAGGATTGCAACGAACCATATCGAATTTATCCGTCAATCCAGTCAACGACTCCGAAGCACCGAGAAGCAGGTAGCCTCCTGGATTCAAACATCCAGCCATTTGGTTAAGCACTTTTGATTTCATATCTGGAGAGAAATAAATCAAAACGTTACGACAAAAAATGATGTCGAACTTACCTAAAAGTGCGTAGCTATCCATTAAGTTTTGAGGGCGAAAGTTAACCATGCGCTTAACGTTATCTTTCACCTTCATTTTACTGTCGCCAGCATCTTCGAAGAAAATTTTCCTGCGCTCAGGAGAAAGGCCGCGACCAAGTGCCAAGTTGTCGTATATACCTGCGCGACATGCATCCAGCATGCTGGAAGAAATATCCGTCGCCGTAATAGATACATTAGATAACATACCCGGTTTCTTTGACTGTGTTTCTAAAATAGTCATAGCGATCGAATACGGCTCTTGACCAGAAGAACTCGCTGCCGACCAAATCTTAATTGGGCGCTTGTTTGCCGCTACTTCCGGCAATAATTTGTCTGACAACACCGAAAAAGGGTAACTATCACGAAACCAAAGTGTTTCGTTTGTCGTCATAGCATCGACCGCGGCAACTCTAAGTTCGCGGTTTCTGCCTGTGATCACATCTCTTAATAAATCAGAAAGTGACGCAACTTTAAATTTGCTTACCAGAGGACTCAATCGACTTCTGACCAAATACTGCTTGCTATCACCTAGTACAATCCCACATTGGGACTCTAGGAAACGGCTGAAATCGCGATACTCTTGATCGCTTATAGTTATCGCTGTCATTCAGTTCTCTTTAACCGGATACCGCTGCTTTAACTGCTGAGCCAAGCTCATCAGGATTAAATTTCGCAATGAACTCATTCGCACCAACACGCTCAACCATCGCTTGGTTAAATACACCACTCAATGAGGTATGAAGAATGACATGGAGATCTTTGAGACCACTATGACGGCGAATTTCTGCTGTCAATGTGTAGCCATCCATTTCTGGCATTTCAATATCGGAAATCACCAATGAAATTTGCTCGTAGATGCTACCTTCTTCCGCCATTTCAGCAAGTTTATCGTAAGCCTCTTTGCCGTCTTTCACAGCAATCGCTTCAAATCCCAAGCCTTCGATAGCACGTTGAACCTGTTTACGTGCAACGGTAGAGTCATCTGCAATTAGAATTCGACGAACAATATCTTTCTCTTCTTGAATGTTGGCAATCTCTTCTTTGATGTCTTCACTCATGGTTTCATCAATAGGAGAAATTTCCGCAAGAATTTTTTCTACATCGAGAATTTCGACTAATTCGTTGTCTATATTCGTAACGGCTGTTAGATAGTTAGCTTTACCTGCGCCATCAGGTGGAGGAAGGATCGACTCCCAGTGCATGTTAATGATCCTTTCAACAGAACTCACCAAGAATGCTTGGATGGTTCGGTTGAATTCTGAAATCACAACAAAGCACTTATCCAGATCGGTTGTTGGGCGACCACCAGTAGCCAAACTCAAATCGATAACAGAAACGGTTTGTCCACGAATGTGCGCGACACCTTTCACCAAAGGGTGTAAGTTAGGCATCGACGTCAGCTTGGGACACTGGAGTACTTCTTTAACTTTGAATACATTGATGCCATAACGTTGACGTCCCATTAGACGAAACGTTAAAAGCTCTAATCGGTTTTGACCGACGAGTTGTGTGCGTTGATTCACTGAATCAAGAATACCCGTCATAAGCGCATCTCCATCTCAAGCGTTTTCTAGTAAAGTATAATGAAAATCTAACAACCAAGATCATTACATACAAAATAGCGTATTATAAGGTAATTCTCAGTATGCAATCCATATCTAAGTGTAGAGCTTTCTGCAAAAAGTTTGGGAAAAGTATCGGCTTTTGTTTAACTTTCTTTAGCCTATATTGTTCCGCTGCTACTGAGCAACAGATCAAGGATATCCAAAACGCCGCCGAAGCACACGTAAAAGCAACCTTTAAGACAGCCTCATCGGACAAGTTAGATCTTAATGCAGCTAACTTGGATTCGCGCATAAAAGCAACAAGCTGTCCATCACCTTTAGTGACCTCTTCCCCCTCCAATTCTCGTTCAAATACCAATGTAACCGTACTTGTTGAGTGCGTAGAAGACAATTGGCGCGTGTACGTTCCGGTGCGAATAACCCTAATGCGCCCGTTAGTCACTGCTCTTCGTCCTCTAGCCAGAGGTGAACTAGTTAACAAATCAGATATTAGCATAACTTTTGTCGAACAACGTGCTTATCGTCGGTATGGTTTTAATCAGATCGATCAAGTTGCAGGCGCAAAACTTAAGAAAAACATCCGACAAGGTGAAGTTATCGAACGTCGAGATATTTGTGTAGTTTGCCGTAATGAAAGCGTTGTAATTAAAGCGGTTAAAGGGGAGTTAACCATAACCACGAAAGGAACCGCTCTCTCAGATGGCGCTCAAGGCGAACAAGTAAGAGTGAAAAATACCAAATCAAATCGTATAATTAATGCTATAGTTACTGGAATTGCAGAAGTAACTGTTACGTTTTGATCTGTATAAATTGGAAAATGAAAAAACTCGATCTTTTGAGTAAATTTTAGTTAAAGTATTCCAAATCCTTGTCGATATAATTTGTACAGGTTCTTTATAATTTGCGAATAAGGCTCAAACTATGGCAAGCATTGATCAATTAAGGTCCGGGCAGAATGTGGCAACCAGCCGCACTCAAACCCGCACAGATTCAAACGCTACGTCGCGTTCTGATTCTGTCGCCGAACCTAAAGGCGGCAAAGACGCTGTCTCGCTTAGCCAAGAAAGCAAAGCGATCGGTCAACTTCACCAATCCATGGCTGCCGAGCCCAGCTTTGATAGCGCGAAAGTCGCCGCTATTAAAGAGGCAATTGCAAACGGATCCTACACTGTAGATCCGGAGAAGCTGGCAGAAAATATGGTGAAGTTTGAAGATGAACTAGCTGGACTGTAATAGCTGCAGTCCAGCTTTTTTTCATTTCTTAATTTATGGCAACATTAAATAGTCTACTCGAATATCAAATCCAGAATGCTCAATCCCTTTCGGGTCTGTTAGAGCAGGAAAAAGTCGCGATCGCTAACCGTGTTTCTAAAGACATCGAATCCTTAGCGAAGCAAAAACTCGCCTTAATATCACAACTCCAACAAACCGACCAACGAATTGCCGAACATACTGACGTTGAGCAGCTTCAATCAAACACCGCATTTGCAGATAAAGTAAAGCAAGTGCAATCTCTCGTAGCAGAATGCCAACAGATGAATGAGATCAATGGTGACGCTTTACAGCGCGCTCAGCTAAGCTTCAATAAACTGCATAACCTAATGCAACAAAGCCGCGGCAAGATTGGTATGACCTACAATGCCGGTGGTCAAACTCACACGGTTTCAACACTTGGTACGAATATCAAAGCGTAACCCCATACCCAAGTGACTTCTTTCTAGCTTCTTGGGTATAAGCAAAATTACTGAATTTAAAAAGAAGCGGCAACCTAATAGGGTTGCCGCTTTTGTTTGAAGTGATCACTTTAGTTGATGTGATCGTTTAGTTGGAGCAATAGTATATTTCCCAGAAGAGAATAGCGGTTGTGTTCAATCAAAATAGAGTCGATTTCTTTTTAATTGGCACTTGCTGGACGTCACCGTATTCACGTAACTTATCCATCTTTTCTATATCCAGTTTCAGCTCAGTTACATAATTATCACCCACTGCATAGGTTCTAACGACCTCAGCACCACGGATCACACCGTCTACAGCTCCAGACGCATACTCGGTGCCTAGACGTTGATCTTCAAGATCCGATCGCGCACTAACACGTAAACCATACACTTGCTCTGCCAGTTCACGATAGGCATCAACTTTCGAAGCTCTTAACGCACGCACCTGCTTTTCTTCTGCTGTGCGCCCTCTTTGCTCACTAATACTCGCATACCCTACGGCAACTAAAACATTCTCGCCGCGGTTGTTAATAGGCTGGCAACCTACTGCCACCAGCACGGTAATCAATAAAAGTAACTTTTTCATCTCTCTCACCTTAATCTCTGCTTCGGCAATTCTATGGACGTAGAATAATTGTGTTCTGCGTTTTCATCTCTGGATCGGAGCGAATGATCACACCATCCTGAGTTCGAATGCTTCTCAAAGTTTCTAGGTCACGCCCAATACGATCTGCCGGCAAGAAACCTTGTGCTGTTGCGACAACAATACGGGTTTGCATACCAACCACACGTGCGTTTACTAACACACCACCTTCTTGACGCAACATCGTTCCCGTCAGAACGTATTTAACGTCTTGCTCTCTTGCCAACTCTTTCCAGTCGCGGCTAAAGGCAAAATCGCCCTCTTGCGTCACTCGAATAGAGCCTGTTGCTTTAAAGTCCACCACTTTAAATCCACGACGTTGAAATTGGTGAATAAAACCCTCAGAAACTGAGTTCCCTAACCAATTCGTGGTGTCCATATTTTGTAAATCAACAAAAGATGTAATGGCAATAGGTGAACGCGCCGACACACTGGTATTAGAAAGAATCAACTCTTCAGTTAAACTTTCTACAAAAAAATCCATGGTATGACGAGGCGTATCCATCAGCATAAATCGGCTGCCTGGATACGTGTCTTTACCATCGTATATTGGTGAAAATGCGCAAGATGCTAAAAGCATTGTCATTGCGACTACAAACCATTTCTTCATTCTCTTCATCTCCGGATATACTTGGTGTTATTACTCCAACGTGTTTACCAGTTGTTGGAACAATATTTGCTTTTCCTTAGTTGCTCGCTAAGAAAAAACTCACCGAAACCTGCTAACCAAGTATTTAGCAAAAAACATACCCAAATGGTAAAACACTGATGAAAAAATACGATTTGCGAACCATCTTGTTGATATTCAGTTTGATCTTTTCAACTGGACTTCACGCTGCATGGTATGAAGTCAATGGCGATGCCACCATAGTGTCAACAAAAGAGGCAGCAAGAATTCACGCCATAGAGGATGCGCTATATAAAGCAATGAGTTTTTCTGGTGCCGACATCGGCACGCTCAGCTTCATTCAGCCTTTTCTGGAAGATCCAAGACAGGAATATCAGTTTACCAATCACGAAGTTCGTTATGTCCGCATCGTTAACGAAGACACTTCAGGCGGCAAAGTCAGGTTAAAAGTTAGAGTGGATATTTACCCTTCGGCAAAGGGTTGCCATGTAGACCAGTATAAAAAGACATTTGCTGTGGGGCTTATCGATATACTCGAGCCCACTCAAGCCGTTATGGGCAGCATGTATTATCTCGGTAAAGATTACGGCACAATCATCAGCCGCCAATTAAATGAAGAATCACTGAGCTTTTATTCTGTAGGGACAACAGAATATGAGATCAGAAAAGATCAACCAGAAGTCGTCAAAATGCTGGCACAAGACACGGGTGCACAATACCTTATGACAGCAGCCATTACCGATCTCACTGCCACAGTCGAATCTTCATTGCTTGGGGGAGAAACCATTAACCGCCAGTTCGCTATGGAGGTAAGTGTGTTCGATGGAAAAACGGGCAATGAAATGTACACAAAGAACTATCGTGAAGTGGCACTCTGGCCTTTCCCGAAAACCAGTAAAGTAGACACCAAGGGTGCGCGTTTCTGGTCTTCTACCTACGGCGAAATGATGATGCGTGTTAGCCGTAACGTGATGCTGGATCTGGAATCTGAGCTGTCTTGCAAGATCACCTTGCCAGAAATTGTGTCGATAAAAGATAACACCGTAACCATCGACCTAGGTCGCCGTCATGGCGTGAAAAAAGGCGATGTATTGCAGCTTTGGCATACAGGAGCCTTTGTTGATCAGCACGGAATTGCCCGTAATCGCGTGTCTAAGAGTGATATAACGCTTACCGTAACGCGCGTCTATGATAAAGGTGCAGAGCTTTCAATCAATCAACCTAATCTCGCTCGAAGCGTTCAAATTGGCGATGTGATGCACAAACAAATTTTCGACTAAAACCAAACGCTTAACATCGGGAGAAAAATAGGTATGATAAAAATACTCTGCTCCCGTGGCACAGCTGGATAGCGCGGCCCCCTCCTAAGGGGCAGGTCACAGGTTCAAATCCTGTCGGGAGCGCCATATAAAACAAAGCCTTAGCTTATTTTTAAGCTAAGGCTTTTTTGTTTTCCACCATTCTATATAGCACCCATGTAGCAACTTTCTATTTTTCTGTAATTGGTGCTACACAGCCTGATATTGTAGATAAATTACGAGCCGGAACTCTCGATTTCATAAAAGCTAAGCCCAGTGAACTCATTTTTTGTCACTAGGTTTAAAAAGCTGTTTTCAGCATTCGACGTATATAGGCTTATCGGAGTGTCACTTAACTTAAACAACTTTGGAGTAGAAACCTTGTTGCGATCGACAACGAATCGTTTGTATGGTCTGGTTTTATGTATTCGACCATTGGGTTTGTAGTTTACCTCTGTCAATTCGCTGTCTAGCGCATCCAGTTTAGAAACAACATTTAATGCATACCATACCGAGTTATCAACATTCACAGGTAAAAACTCGCAAGATGCCCCGATCTTTTCCTGAAATTTAGGTGCTATGTCATGACGAATAACAAAAGTACTGCTCCCCCAAGCGGCAACCATTGGCTTCTCCAAATCTGCCGAGTCATCATGTATTAGCCAGTCGAGTGTTATAGGGTGCCAAGTTGATATCTTTGAAGAACCATCAAATATAAGCCATTCACCATCACGAATAACTTCTGAATTTGAGAGGCTTGTTTGTTCTAGATATAGGTATTTATCTACATCCGCTTGGATACCGAATACTTTAGTGAAAGCGTCTTCTTTAGCCTGCAATTTCATTTGCCCTTGTTCGTATAATTGGGAACAACAAAATAAAGGGCTAGTAATTCGTTGCTAGCCCTTCAAACATATGTTCGTTTTAATATTCGCTCAATCAAGTGTTAAGTCACTTGGCCAAATAAAGTATGCCCCGAACCGCTTGCTGTATTTTTGTTCTGCACCAACGTTGATGCCTTTTTCGGTAAGAATATGCTTATCCTCTTTGTAAGTCAGAAACCCAGCAGAACAGCATTTATCTAGAAACTCATTGGTCTTTAGTTTTAGCCTTTGAGCTACCTTTGAAGACGAGAGTTTAGTACCTTGGTTTTGCTTAACTTCAGAATCCTGATCTGACGCTTGTACACTTTCCACTTTTTCAAAAGAAATACGTACTTCATCGCTTATTCGTATAATTCTTTGTGCTTCTTCATAGGCGTCACGGAAAATGTCTGCATCTTCATGTCTATCAAGGAATATTCCCATTTCATTATTATTAACCTGACTGAACTCATACAGGTTTAAACTCGAAATGATACAAGACTCTTCGTTGATATAACACTTAGCGTGAAGGTTTTTGCAAAAGCTTGTGCGAACAAAAGAAAGCTCCTTTAACCAGTTAATTTCTTCTGGTTGCAGTTCACTTTTACCGTAGACAATTCTGATGTCTATTTTCATTCTATCTTTATCTTCAAGCAGTTCTTTAATTCGATCATTGAGCTTCAAAAAAGGGCTGATTAGGATAAGCCGCTCAGACGCATTTTTTATCAACTCTTCAAGATAATAATTCGTTGCGCTGGTGTTTAAAAATTTAGCCATAAGAACGTTCCTTGGTAACGTATTTATATTTGTTGGCTAAAAATACAGCTCGGTGTCAGCAAGCTCAATATGTTGAATATTGTATTTTTGAAATTTGAGAATGGAGTCGCTTACTTGATGGGACCAGCAGTTATAACTGGCTTAGTGAGAAAGGCGGCCAATTCATTTTGCCGCCTTTTATCTGACCTACTCTACTTTCAATGAGCCTTTCATAATTGCCCAGTGTCCTGGGAATGAACAAAAGAACGTCAGATCTTTGCCTTTTAGTTCGGCTGTAGAGAAAGTAACGGACGTGCTTTCCCCGCCGCCAATGATTTTTGTTGCAGCCAGTACGCGCTTGTCACCAGGAGGAACGTAATTATTGTCCAGTCCTGCTTTTGCAGAATCCAACGCTAAGGGTTGGAAGTTTGCGGTTTCGGTCAATACCCAATTATGCCCCATGACTGCCGAAGCCAAACTGCCTACATGTTTTAAATCAACAGTAAAGGATTCACAGCTGGAAGGGACACTAATTGCTTTGGTATTGAACTGCATGGCATCAGTTGCTTCGACGGTTACTTGACAAGGGTTTGCCAGCGCACTGAATGAAAACAGTCCGAGGAAAGCGATGAGAAACTTCTTCATTTGGGGGCTCCTTAACTTTTCTAGTCTATGTTTTAATTATTGATAACAACACGCATTATCAAGCTTCATTTAAGCATAGTGAAATATAAGGTAATAGAGGTTTAGATCATTAAATATACGACTATATATTGATATTTTCCGTACAAAGGTCTGAAAAACACTCATAAAATAAAAAACCAACTGCATATAAAGCTCAATTATTAAACTCTTTATGGATGGGATCTTGATTCATATACAGAGAAAATTGACAGAAATGATTAAAAATTTCTGATTTGCTTCGTTCATAAGATCCTTGAATCACTTCTAATGTAAAAATGTGACTGGGGTGCCGTGTGAGTTGCGACGCTCTTCAAACTAGTGACAAATTCTTCTATTCTTTTCGCCAAGTAACAAACATATCAATTTCGTCCTTTATGAAGAAAAGTAGCCTAACAACGAGTACCGGGCACAGGTTTATTTCTAAAAGCAAAACTGCATTTAAAATACACATCCACACCCCAGATGACACTGTAATGCATCGCTCTGTGGGGTTTGTGCGCATTGGTGAAAAGAAAGGTTTGAAAAAAGCCATCAAACTACGCAATGAACTTGGCAGGGAAATGTGGGGGAAATTTTGGCGTCGCTTGTTAAAAGACCCGTACTTAATGACCCGCTTACCCCACAGTGTGGAGCCTGTCATTGTTTATAAGCCGAACCCAACAAAATCCGATCCTGAACATCGGGATGCGTGTTATTTGGCAAAATGGCGAGAATTCAATGAAAGCGGCGAGTACAAATACAAAACCAAAGTTTGCTCTATTAACAAACACGGTAAACTTGCAGCTTATACACAAACCAAAAAAGCGTTACTTGAAGCACATAAAAACAATATCGAGATTCTGACCTATATGGGTCGTCTTAACAGTATTGATTTGAAATAGTTATATCCAAACAGCCTCAATATGCTAGGTGCAGCGAGAATGACACCTGAAATAAAAAAGACCGCATAGTAGCGGTCTTTTTCGTTGAAGTACTGCAATTAAGCGTTTGCTTCACGTTCTGCAATAAATGCTAATGCCATTTTGATACGCGCAACAACACGCTCTTTACCGATCAGTTCCATAACGGCATCAACCGATGGTGATTGGCCACCACCAGTTACAGCAACTCGAAGTGGCATACCAATTTTACCCATACCAATTTCTAGTTCTTCACAAACCGCGGAGATAACACCTTCTTTGATGTTAGTTGTTGTCCACTGATCCAATGCTTCTACTTTTGCAAGCGCTAGCTCCAATGGACCTTTTGCAACACCACGTAAATGCTTCTTCGCAGCGCCTGCTTCGAACTCAGAGAAATCTTCGTAGAAGTAACGGATTTGCTCTGCAAGTTCTACCAACGTATTGCAGCGCTCACCAACCAAAGTGATAACACTTGTAATGGCCGGACCATTTTCAGTGCTTAGGTTTTGATTCTCTAAGTGCCACTGAAGGTGTTCTGCTACATATGCTGGATCCGATGTTTTAATGTAATGGTTGTTCAACCAATGCAGTTTTTCAGTGTTAAATGCTGAAGCCGATTTAGAAATCGCGTCAAGGCTAAACAGCTTAATCATTTCTTCTTGTGAGAAAATTTCCTGATCGCCATGAGACCAACCAAGGCGAACAAGGTAGTTGTTCAACGCATTTGGAAGGTAACCTTCGTCGCGGTATTGCATTACAGAAACTGCACCATGACGTTTTGACAGTTTTGCCCCATCGTCACCCAGAATCATTGCGCAATGAGCAAACGTAGGAACTGGTGCACCCAACGCTTCATAAATGTTGATTTGACGAGGGGTATTGTTGATGTGGTCTTCACCACGAACAACATGTGTAATACCCATATCCCAATCGTCAACAACAACAACAAAGTTATATGTTGGCGAACCATCGGTACGGCGAATGATAAGATCATCCATTTGATCATTACTGATTTCGATACGACCACGGATTTGGTCATCAAAAACAACACTTCCTTCTTTTGGATTGCGGAAGCGTACTACACATGGTTCACCGTCTTTCGCGGCTTCATTTGCAGCTTTAATTTTTGGGTGATTTGCATCGTAACGAGGCATTTCTTTATTTGCTTCTTGTTCTTCACGAATCTCGTCAAGAAGCTCTTTCGATGCATAGCACTTGTAAGCTTTATCTTCAGCAAGCAACTTATCTACTTGTTCGTTGTAACGATCAAAACGCTTAGACTGGAAGTAAGGACCTTCATTCCACTCTAAACCAAGCCATTTCATACCTTCTAGAATCGCATCAACGGCTTCCTGAGAGTTACGCTCCAAATCGGTATCTTCGATACGCAGAACGAATTCGCCGCCCTGATTCTTTGCAAATAACCAAGAGTAAAGTGCAGTACGCGCACCACCGACATGCAGATAGCCAGTTGGGCTAGGAGCAAAACGAGTTTTAACCGTCATGGGATTTCCTTTGGGTGTTTAAAAGCGGCACCCAATAGGGTACCGCGTAAATAAGGATAAAAATTGGCGACATTTTAACACCCAATTGCAATTGTACAATGGGGAAAAATGAAGATGAATGGCGAGTTAAGACGTGCTTTGGAGTGCCATTTGAGTTTCTTGGTGCATCTCACGGAGTAGAAGGTACAAAGGCAACCCAAGAGATACCCCCACAAGGCACGTACCCAAAATGGGTTTCCAAGGTTGAGTAAAGCCAATTTTTTTACTGTCGTACAATATAAATCCAATAAGAACAGCCGCAGAAATCAATACGTCCAACCACGCAAATAACCCTATTTTATTGCTGTTGATGTGCTCGATGATGAGAGAAATTGAAAAACCAAACTCTCCGAGCCAAGAGAGCAAGGCTGAGTAAGGAACCACAGTTCCTACAATGCACGCTACCAAATAAAAACCTTTCATACTGCCTCCTGATATCCATATGGGAGAAATCCATTCCCAGAAAATATGTAACGCTTGTTGACCTTCCCCTTGATGGAAGGTTTATGCTCAGCACTCATCAAAAATCTGACGAGAAGCGCTATGACCGACTACTCCATCTCACTACACGGGCTGAACTGCATGGGGTGTGCAAAGAAAGTAGAAAAAGCTTTGCTCAAAATCCCAGACACATCCGTGATATCAATTGATAAAGACCAAGTCAATCTTGTTAGCTCAGCTCCGTTAAGTACGATCTTTCTTTCAATTGAAAGTTTAGACTATCAAGCAGGAGCTCAAACTGAGGTTACGCTATCCGGTTTAAATTGTGGGAAATGTGTTAAGAAATTAGAGCAAGAATTTGCACAACATTCTCACATTGCGCGCTTTGAAGTAACAAAAACGAAAGCCACCGTCGTTGGTCTACTAAGTGAACACGACATCGTAGAGATTGTTGAAAACACAGGCTACTCCGCCTCTCCATTGAAGAGCCATGATACGGTTGATGTTGATAGTGAATCAGATAGCGACGCCTTGGAAGAAGAGAGTCAAAGAGAGGATATCTCACAAAACCTTTCATCCCCATCCAAACTGCACACGGAATCAGAAGCTTTTAACACCATTCAACTAACGCTGACCGGATTGACCTGCGCGAGCTGTGTCTCTTCTGTCGAAAAAGCGCTAATGCACGTCGATGCAGCTCAAAAGGTACAAGTAAACCTCGCAGAACAATCTGCATTAGTTTTTGTTCATGACAATTCGAGCGACACCAGTGAAAAACTGATCCATTCCGTTAAAAATGCCGGTTACGGTGCTGAAGTAGTAACCAACGAACAAGATCGACGAGAACAACAAGCGTTGTTATCAGCTCAAGTTATGACACACCACAAAAAGGCGTCTCTTCTTTCACTCTCTATCGGTGCACCGCTGATGCTATGGGGCGTTTTTGGCGGCAACATGATGATTCGACATACGCAAGATCAGTGGGTGTGGGGTGTTATAGGGTTATTGTGTTTATGGCTCCTCGCCGTTCCAGGCAAGCATTTCTTCGTTAATGCATGGAAATCGCTGCAACACAAACGCGCGACCATGGATACTTTGGTCGCGCTAGGTACGGGGGCTGCTTGGCTGTTTTCTATGATCGTTGTTCTCTTTCCTGAGTGGCTTCCCCCAGCTTCGCGACATGTGTACTTCGAAGCCAGTGCCATGATCATTGGCTTAATTTCGTTAGGTCACTTTATAGAAGCCAAAGCAAAAGCAAAAACCACCCGCTCACTCGAAGCATTGATAAACTTGCAACCCGAGACCGCGATCGTCATTCATGCCGATGGTTCAGAAAAAGAGCTGCCGCTTCAGTCTGTCATAAAAGGCATGAAGCTGCGTATCCAACCGGGCGCAAAAATTCCCGTCGACGGAGTCATTGTCCAAGGTGAAAGCTACATTGATGAATCGATGTTAACAGGTGAACCGGTTCCCAAAGCAAAGAAAGTGCAAGACACGATATCCGCAGGCACACTCAACCAAGATGGATCCTTGGTCATTGAAGCGACGACCATCGGGGAAAACACTATGCTTGCTCGTATCGTCTCTCTCGTTCGTCAAGCGCAAAGCAGTAAACCACAAATAGCCAAACTTGCCGACTCCATTTCAGCCGTTTTTGTTCCTATTGTCGTATCCATCGCAATAGGTGCGTCATTGATTTGGTTTGCAGTTGGCCCTGACCCTAAAGCCAGCTACATGCTCATTGTAGCGACCACGGTTCTTATTATTGCCTGCCCTTGCGCCCTAGGGCTTGCCACCCCTCTTTCCGTTACGGTTGGTATAGGTAAAGCTGCTGAAATGGGTGTCCTTATCAAAGATGCCGATGTGCTTCAGCAAGCCAGCAAAGTGGATATGGTGGTATTTGATAAAACGGGCACACTGACTGAAGGTCGCCCTAGTGTCGTCAGTGCTCACTACTTGGATAACTGGACACCAGAAAGCTTACTTCCTTTGATATTTACTGTGGAAAATGCTTCAGAACATCCGCTCGCTAAAGCCCTGTGTCAATTCGCAGAAAAGCATCAAAACAGCGAACTTTCTGCCGACCATTTTCAAAACCATCGTGGACTCGGTTTATCTGCGATCGTGAATAATCAGCAAATTGATATTGGTAACCGAAAATTCATTGAAGCTAAAGCAGATCTTCCAAACGTTACTAACCAAATTGAAGGTGAGTTTACCGAAGTATTTGTTCTGGTCGATAACCAACCAGCGGCCAAAATATTCATTGCAGATGCCATTAAACCTGACGCCAAAAACGCGGTATCTCTACTTCACGAGATGGGAATCAAAGTTGCCATGCTCTCTGGCGACAACACAACCGTAGCCGAATCTGTCGCCAAAGAGCTGAAAATAGATCATGTCATTGCTGATGTGTTGCCCGATCAAAAAGCTTCTCACATTCAATCTTTGCAAGCGCAAGGTTTCTCCGTTGCGATGGTGGGTGACGGTATAAATGATGCCCCAGCCCTTGCCTTAGCTAATGTCAGTATGGCTATGGGGGGTGGTTCTGATTTAGCCATAGAAAGTGCACAAATGACACTACTGAATGCGTCACCTCTTACGGTTTCGAAAGCCATCAAACTTTCGAAAGCGACCGTGAAGAATATGAAACAAAACCTATTTGGCGCCTTTATTTACAACACACTAGGCATTCCTATTGCCGCTGGTGCTCTTTACCCCGCATTTGGATTTTTACTCAGCCCAGTTGTTGCTGGTGCTGCTATGGCACTCTCATCGATCACCGTTGTGAGTAACGCCAACCGCTTGCGATTGTTCGACACAAAATAAACCATAATATGAGGTGAATTATGAAAATCTCCCGCTTTATACTTACACTCGGAATGCTTACATCTGCTTCAGCAATGGCGGCGCAGGTCGTCACCCATAAATCTCCATATTGCGGGTGCTGCTCAGAATGGGTGAAACACATGGAGAAATCCGGTTTTGATGTGGAAATAAAAGACTACAAAAACCTTAACCCAGTAAAACAAAAGCTTGGTGTATCTCCAGAATTAGCCTCATGCCATACCTCAGAAATTCAAGGTTTTGTGTTTGAAGGTCATATTCCTGCAAGTGACATAGAAGCATTTCTAGAAAACCCGCCAAAACAAGCGATGGGGCTCGCCGTTCCGGGAATGCCATTGGGGTCGCCAGGAATGGAATATGGCGATAAAAAAGATCAATACGATGTGTATGCATTCAACAAAAAAGGGCATACCTTCGTGTTTTCTACGCACAACCAAGCCGAATAATCTTGTATAAGTAGGGTTTGTTGCTCGTAATTGAATGAAATAAAAACAAAAGCCGAAGCAATTGCTTCGGCTTTCGTTATCAATACACTTGGTTGTTATGGCGTATAGTAAGTCGCTGCTCCAGGACCAACTGGCAAACCAAATACGAATACCCAGATGTAGAACAAGAAGCTCCAACCCACTAAGAAGCAGATCGAGTACGGCAGCATGGTTGCGATAAGCGTACCAATACCTAAGTTCTTCATGTAGCGAGTCGCAACAGCCAAAATCAGACCAAAGTAACTCATCATAGGAGTAATGATGTTCGTCGTAGAGTCACCAATACGGTAAGCTGCCTGAATGGTTTCAGGAGCGTAGCCCACCAGCATAAGCATTGGAACGAAGATAGGTGCTGTTACCGCCCACTGAGCAGAAGCAGAACCGATCATCAAGTTGATGAAGCCACACATTAGAATAAATGCGAAGAACAACATAGGACCCGTTAAACCAACGCTCTGCAAGAAGTCTGCACCTGCAACCGCAAATACCTGACCAAAGTTAGTCCACTTAAAGAAAGCAACAAACTGAGCAGCAAAGAACACGAGTACGATGTACATGCCCATTGATGACATAGATTTCGCCATCGCATCGATAACATCGCGATCCGTTTTCATTGTGCCTACAACTTTACCGTAGACAAAACCTGGAATAGCGAAGAAAACGAAGATAAACGCGACGATACTTTTGAGGAAAGGCGAACCCGCTACTTCACCCGTTACTGGGTTACGTAAAACGCCGTTTTCAGGCACGATAGTCCATGCCAGTAAAGCACTCACACCAAGAACAGCAAGACCAGCCAGCTTCAGACCTTTTTTCTCTTGCGCACTCAGTTTACCCATTTCATCGTTAGACAGATCTTCAGACGCTTCTTCTGAATTGTATTTACCTAGCTTCGGCTCAACAATTTTCTCGGTAACAAATGCACCAGTAATAGAGATAAAGAAGGTAGAAACAAACATGAAATACCAGTTTGATTCAGGGCCAACAGAATACGTTGGATCAATCATTTGCGCCGCGGTTTCAGTAATACCTGAAAGTAACGGATCAACAGTACCGATAAGTAGGTTTGCTGAGTAACCACCCGATACACCAGCGAATGCTGCTGCCAAGCCTGCCAAAGGGTGACGACCTAAAGAATGGAATAACATTGCCGCTAGTGGGATAAGTACCACATAACCAAGCTCTGAAGCAGTATTGGAAATGATACCTGCGAAGACAACCGTGAAGGTTACCATGCGCTTAGAAGCACCCATAACCATGCCACGCATTGCCGCAGAAAGTAGACCAGAATGTTCAGCAATCGCGACACCCAGCATAGCAACCAATACGGTTCCTAGCGGTGCAAAACCAACAAAGTTTTTAACGAGATTAGTCACGATAAGCTGTAAGCCTTCTGCATTAAGCAGGCTTACAACTTGAATCATACCATCTGCAGCACGACCCTTTGCCCCTTCTGGGCGCGGATCCATTACGGAGACTTCAAAGTACCCCGCAATACCGGACATAACCAGAATAGCGACACAGAATATAGCGAATAAAGTAATCGGATGGGGCAATAGGTTCCCCAAATATTCCACACCATCAAGAAAACGTGTAAACAGTGACTTTTTAGGTGGATATTGTGTATTTGAAGCAGATGAACTCATCTGTTCCCTCCTTGTAGTAATTCCTAACTTTTTTTGACACAGCCATCAAAAAAGCACGCGGAGATTACGTTACATGGAGAGCAAATTAAAGTCATAAGTGTTACAAAAAGTGAACTATTAACAAATTTAAAACCAAAATCACGATTTTATTTAAACTAATCATCCAAAAAAATTATACTTTACGACATATCAAATACACAAATAAGAAACTTATTGCATTTCTATTTACGCTTTTTCACTTTTCCCTGAACCGCTTTAAAGCGAGGGTTTGTTTTGCAAATCACGTAAACACGACCACGGCGTTTCACGATCTGGCAATCTGGGTGACGTTGTTTCGCACTTTTCAAAGAACTTAGAACTTTCATTACTCACTTACCTCTTCTTTTGCTACAGATTTCATCCCGCCAAAACGACGGTTAAAGTTAGCTACTCGACCTTCTTTATTAACAACGCGCTGTTTACCCGTGTAGAAAGGGTGTGATTCAGACGAAACATCTAGCGTGTAGTATGGGTAAGTATTGCCATCTTCCCATTCAATAGTGCGATCCGTTTGTAGGGTTGAACCAATCAAAAAGTACTTATCTACACTTGTATCGTGAAATACAACTGTTCTGTAATCAGGATGAATATTCGGTTTCATTTGTTAAACTCCAAAAAATCTTAACCGTTATGTTATAACAAAACACATTGATAACGATTCTCAATTGAGAATGCAAGTTTTTTTTATGTTATGTTCCATTTAGTTCCTGAATTACTACTCTCTATTTCCGACCATGAATCACACTATTTCTCCTATTGGTTTTGTTGAATCCCCATACAAAGAAAAGTTCGCAGTCCCGCGCCAGCCGAGGTTAGCGCCACACTCGACAGCTCGAATTCGTTTATGTGGAAAAGCAAATTCACCTGAAGCAATCAGAGGAATTGAGCAATTTAGCCACGTATGGCTACTTTTTCTGTTTGACCAAAATTTGTCCGGTGGTTGGAAGCCAACTGTTCGTCCTCCGCGATTAGGTGGCAACGAAAGAATCGGCGTATTCGCGTCACGTTCAACATTTCGACCAAACGGAATGGGTATGTCTGCAGTAGAACTAAAAGGCGTAACTAAAGAGGGAGATCAGGTCTTTTTGGAGCTGGGAAGTGTCGATTTAGTGGATGGCACCCCGATTATGGACATCAAGCCGTATATTCCCTACTCCGACTCGATTCCAGATGCCACTGGCGGTTACGCAGACCAAGAACCAAAAACGTTGGAAGTCAGTTTTCTCGCTGCGGCATGTGAGGTAATAGACACTCATCCAAATCGTACGCAAATTTACCAAGTACTCACCGAGGTTCTAGGGCAAGATCCGCGACCTGCATACAAGAAAAAGAAGCAAGATAACAAAGAATATGCGGTAAATTTGTTCGATTTAAACGTGAAATTTACGGTCAACAACAACTTAGTGGTCGTCAGGGCAATTGAACACTTTTGACAATGACAATTGGCTGATATCATAAGCGGCTTAACTGGGGTTATTGACCCTACATCCTTGAATGGGAAACCTTTACTCTAGCCTACTCCGGCTTGAGTATCTAACTTTGATAAACGGATAAATTTAATGCGTACCAGTAACTATCTTCTTTCTACTCTGAAGGAGACCCCAAACGACGCAGAAGTAGTGAGCCACCAGCTCATGCTACGTGCAGGTATGATCCGTAAGCTGGCTTCAGGTTTGTACACCTGGCTGCCTACTGGTCTACGTGTATTGCGTAAAGTCGAAAACATCGTTCGTCAAGAAATCAACAATGCCGGTGCAGTTGAAACTTTGATGCCCGTTGTCCAGCCGTTTGAACTATGGGAAGAAACAGGCCGCAGCGAAAAGATGGGCGCTGAACTTCTTCGCCTTACTGATCGCCATGAACGTCCGTTTGTACTTAGCCCTACTGCTGAAGAAGTCATTACAAGCCTAGTGCGTAACGAAGTTAATTCTTACAAGCAACTTCCGCTAAATCTGTACCAAATTCAAACTAAGTTCCGTGATGAAAGACGCCCTCGCTTCGGTGTTATGCGTTCACGCGAATTCTCTATGATGGATGCGTATAGCTTCGATATTGATAAAGACGGCCTACAGAAGTCTTACGAAGCCATGCACGATGCCTATTGTAAAGCGTTCGATCGCATGGGTCTTAACTACCGTCCTGTTCTTGCTGACACGGGTGCTATTGGTGGTAACGGCTCCCACGAGTTCCACGTTTTAGCAGAAAGCGGTGAAGACCTTATCGCCTTCTCTTCAGAGTCAGATTACGCTGCAAACATTGAAAAAGCAGAGGCACTTGCCCCAGCAACAGAACGTGCAGCGCCAACTCAAGAAATGGCAATGGTGGATACGCCAAACGCAAAAACCATTGCGGAACTGGTTGAACAATTTGATCTAGCCATTGAAAAGACGGTTAAGACTCTCTTTGTAAAAGCATCTGACGAAGTTGAAGCAGACATCATTGCGCTTATTGTTCGTGGAGACCATGAGCTTAATGAGATCAAAGCGGAAAACCTTGCGCAAGTAGCCTCTCCTTTAGAGATGGCAACAGAAGAACAAATCCGCGCATTGATTGGAGCGGGTCCCGGTTCTTTGGGTCCTGTTGGTCTTGAACTGCCATTCATTGTAGATCGTAGCGTTGCAGCAATGAGCGATTTTGGCGCAGGCGCAAACATTGATGACAAGCACTACTTCGGTATTAACTGGGGTCGTGATGTCGAGCTTGGGCAAGTCGAAGACCTACGTAACGTTGTGGAAGGCGATCCTAGCCCGTGTGGTCAAGGTACAATTCAGCTGAAGCGCGGTATCGAAGTCGGTCACATTTTCCAGCTAGGTAAAAACTACTCTGAGAAGATGAACTGTGGCGTGCTTGGTCCCGATGGTAAAAATACCATTCTAGAAATGGGTTGTTATGGCATTGGTGTTACTCGTGTTGTCGCTTCTGCAATAGAACAAAACCACGATAAACACGGCATTATTTGGCCAGATGCTATCGCACCATTCCAAGTTGCCATTGTTCCTATGAACATGCACAAATCAGAGCGTGTGAAAGAAGCAGCAGAAAAGCTGTACGCTGAACTAACCGCAGCAGGCATTGAAGTCCTATTTGACGATCGTAAAGAGCGCCCAGGTGTCATGTTCTCGGATATCGAACTGGTGGGTGTTCCCCATACTATCGTTATCGGTGATCGCAGTATGGACGAAGGCAACTTCGAATATAAAAACCGCCGTAAAGGTGAGAAAACAGCTGTAGCTATCGATAGCGTCATAGAGCATGTTCAAGCGCAACTTGCCTAATACAATTCACTGACTTCGTTCGTCAATTCTAAACCTTCTAAAAGAGCAACATTGTTGCTCTTTTTTCTTTTCTTAATACCATTCATCTTTAATTCATATTGAGAAACGTATTCTGTGTTTGTTGTTTAAAACGGAGTCGAGTATGGATCTCAAAAGCCTATTAAACCAAGCGCTAAATTCTGATTTGATGAAACAAGGCAGTCAAACTCTTAGCCAAAGTGCGCATAGTCTCGGAAACAGTGCACAAAAGCTGGGGCAAGACAAAAGCCAGTTAGCAACATTAGGAGCAGGTGCAGTAGGAGGTGGTTTAATTGGGTTACTCATGGGGTCCAAAAAGTCCCGTAAAATGGGGAAGAAAGCATTAGGAGTCGGCAGTGCCGCAGCTCTAGGTGCTTTGGCTTTTAAAGTGTACAACGACTGGCAAAAAAGCCAGCCGGGGAATACTTCCCCTTCTCCCTCACCACGGTTGAGTGAAGATCAACACAGTATTTTAATTCTCAAAGCCATGATAGCAGCCGCAAAAGCGGATGGTCATGTCGATGAACAGGAACAATTAAAAATTCAACAAGCCGTCACAGAGCTTGGGGCAGACGATTCAGTCAACCAATTGGTTCAATCGGAATTAAACAAGCCTCTCGATCCTTCAGACATCGCTCGTTCTGCTTCCAATAAAGAACAAGCAGCCGAAGTCTATCTTGCGTCATTACTTGTCGTTGACGAGCAAAACTTTATGGAAAGAAGCTATTTAAAAGAACTCGCTAGCCAGTTAGGGCTTGCTGATGACTTAGTGTTGCAGTTAGAGGCTCAAGTTAATACATAACCGTTTTACTCAGATGGCTCTGTTCCCCCTTTTAGGGGCCATCTGAGACTTTACACTTCCTTAGAGTGCTCAAATAACAGTCACTCCATTCCCCATATTGCGCTAAGACAAACTCATGTTTTGATTTTGTTTTTTTGTATATTGAGGTCAATATCGTAACTCTGTATATTGGCTCCAGTTTTCATTTTCTAGGTAATCTTTATGAAAGTATTCGATTGTTGCGAGCTCATTCGTCAGATGTACGCTCAAATTGGCAGTGGTGATCAAGCTTACGTACCGAACGCGATTGCGTGTTCAATTCGTACCTTTAACGATATAGCATCAGACACAGCCCTTCCTGATGAAGTGCGTGAGAAAGCCGCTTTTGCTGCAGCTAATTTATTGATTTCGGATTTTGAGGACAAATAATGAATTTAGCGAACTACGAATCAATGGACCCCGTCATGCTAATGAGTATTGTGAACATGAAGCTTCGCGATGATTTTGGCGGCGACCTCGACAAGCTCGTCGTTTTCTTCGACATAGACAGAAGTAAATTGGAAGCAAGACTGGCAACGGCTGATTTTGAGTTTCTACCTGACGCAGGTCAATTCAGATAAAAAAATGCCGCTCAAGTTGAAGTTGAGCGGCATTTTTTATCTCTAATTTCTATTAACCAAATGAAGCCCAGATGACCGTAGCGACAAGTACTGGGCAAACAAACTTCACATACGCTGGCCAAACTTTACCGAACCAGCCCAATTGAAAGTCTGGGTTACCGAGTTCAAGCTCTTTAATTTTTGAATGTCGATTCCACACCCACCCACCAAACAGGCAGAACATTAATGCAGCAGTAGGCTGTAAATATTGGGTCGCAACCATGGCTACCAATCCAAACAGTTCACCAAAATTAAAGACAATCACGACACTAAACAGTGCAATTAAACCGCCTAATATCCAGCTTGTGGTGCTGCGTTTCGATTCCAAACGTTCACTCACCAAAGCGACTGGGCACTCCAGCATGGAGATAGATGACGTGAGCGCTGCAATTGTAAGAAGTAAGAAGAAAATGATCGCAAACAGCTGACCAAGTAAACCAAGGCTTTCAAACATCAAAGGCAAAACAGTGAAAACTAAGGTATCAGAACTCAATAGGGAACCATCTTCAGCATAAATCTGTACGCCTTTTTGCATGGCAACAAACATAGCAGGCAAAACCACTAAACCAGCGATGAAAGCGACTGCGGTATCCACCAACGTGACATTCATTGCCATTTTAGGCAGGTTTTCTTTTTTGCTCAGGTATGAACCATAAATGAGCATCGAACACCCACCAATAGTCAGTGAGAAAAAGCCTTGTCCCATTGCCGCCAGAATCAACTTACGGTCCCAAATTTTTTCGAAATCAGGAATCAAATAGTGCTTAAGCCCTTCCATTGCCCCCGATTGCATCATGATGTAGACAAATAGCAATCCAAACAAAACAAACAATGCGGGCATTAATCGTGTCGACCACTTTTCAATACCCTGCTTAACACCACCTTGTACAATCAAAATAGTTAGAACATAAAAAACCAATGTTCCAAACAGGTTTCTCTCGACACTGAACCCTTTAAACCATTGAGCAACGGATGCAAAACCGAACAGCTCGGTTATCGCCCCTAACAAGAAACAGATTAACCACCCACCCACGATGGAATAAAAAGCAAGAACAGCACTTGGTACGCTAAGACCAATCCAACCGACTAAGCCTCCGACTTTTTTACCTAACGGGTTCTCCGTAAGTGACTTCATACTATCGACTGGGTTGGCTTGACCATGACGTCCTATCGCCATTTCAACAACCAACATAGGAAAAGCCACGACAAGGATCATGAAGAGGTACACCATTAAAAATGCACCGCCCCCATTACTCGCAGCCTGAGTGGGGAAACCCCATATATTTCCAAGACCTACCGCTGCACCAGCTGCCGCCAACACGAAGCCCAATCTCGATCCAAAATTTTCTCTTGTATTTGCCATACTACGCTACTGACACACTTACGAACTAGTTGGCTAGTACAATAGTGTTTTACACAGGCAATAACAAGAGCATGCAGCAGTAATACCCATTCGAACGCACAAATTACAAACAATTGGTCTAAAAATATAGAATTGCGTCGAAAAGTATTCTCCTTCAGGCGACGAATCAAAAATACAGATGAAATTTTCCGAACAAATTAAGGTGAAGTGCCTCGAAAACATACTGAAACTCAAGAACCTCAGAATATTTCTCTGTGATATTCAATCTAGTTTTGCAATTAATTCAATATCCTAACAATGACATTGTTTAACTCTCCGTCTAATAAATAGAGACTTTGTGCGTTTATAAATTAAGCACTTTATACCCAAGCAACCTTTCAGAAATGACGTAAGCCGTCATATCAGGCTGCTTGAGCAAGTTCTGGGGGCAGTCGTATATCCCCATACTTTTTAAGACGGGAGAAGAAATGAAAAGGACAATTATCAGCGGTGCAATACTGTCCGCTTTAAGCTTGACCAGTGCTGTTCAAGCGGCAACGGTCGATTGTAGAACACTGCCAGTTTGGCA
The DNA here is from genome assembly GCF_030689305.1 of Vibrio penaeicida. Classification (GTDB taxonomy): domain Bacteria; phylum Pseudomonadota; class Gammaproteobacteria; order Enterobacterales; family Vibrionaceae; genus Vibrio; species Vibrio penaeicida_B. Next base: position 646,017 of record NZ_JAUYVM010000001.1, read on the forward strand.
GCCTGATGGCGCCTACTCTACGGACGGAAAGGTTCAACAAGACAACAACGCGTATCAGGCACGATGGTGGTCGCAGGGGAACTCGCCAGCAACTCACTCTGGTGATTGGCAAGAATGGAAGTGGCTAGGTGCGTGTGGTGGTTTCAACGCATCTCCTGAAGTGAGCATTACATCGCCACTCAACAATGCTCAGCTAACAACGGGCCAAGTCATTGGTTTACAAGTGAACGCCTCCGACATTGATGGCAGCATCGCGCAAGTCGAGTTTTTCTTGTCTGGTGTAAGTTTGGGCGTAACAACAACCGCGCCTTACACGCTAGATTGGATGACGGAAACAGGCAATCATACCATTTCTGCTATTGCCACCGACAACTTAGGCGCAACGAACGAATCAACGGTTCTAATACAGGTAGCGCCGGCAGGTGGATTGGTGGCACCAAGTATCGACCTAACATCCCCAACAGGTTCTGAATCTGTCACTCAAGGTGACGTACTGACTCTATCCGCTAATGCAGCAGATACCGATGGCACAGTTACACAAGTCGAATTCTATGTGGACAGCAACCTTGTTGCGACAGACACAGCAGCGCCATTTGAACATAACTGGACAGCTCAAGCTGGTGCTCATACTGTTTCTGCTAAGGCAACAGATAACGACAACCTTTCAACAGCGAGCCAAGAAGTATCTGTGAATGTGAAGTCGGCGTCCTCAGGTGGTTGTGCTGATGCTACGCCTTATGTTGCCGGCACTGCATACAGCGCAGGTGCGTTGGTCGAAAATGCCAATCAGAAATACCGTTGTGACGTTGCAGGTTGGTGTTCGTCTAACTCAGTATGGGCATACGAACCGGGTGTGGGTGAATACTGGAAAGAAGCGTGGACTGGGCTAGGTGCATGCAGTGCAGCGCCCGAAGTTGCTTTAACGGCACCTTCTACTGGTGATGTGATTCTAGCTGGCTCAACCGTAGCGGTAAATGCACAAGCGAGTGATGCAGACGGAAAAGTAACCCAAGTTGAATTCTTTGCAAACAACACCAGTTTAGGTATTGATACTCAAGCACCATACACCATTAACTGGCAAGCAACGGCTGTGGGTGAAACCACAGTGAAGGCTATCGCCACTGATAACGGTGGTTCAACAGGCGAAGCAAGTGCTTTGGTTACCGTGAGCGATCAACCCGTTGTTACCCGACTCACATCTCCCGTAAACGGAAGCACCGTTGGCGTCGGTAAATCAACCGCAATCAGCGCGGACGCAACCAGCTTAACAGGAACGGTTCAAAGCGTTGATTTCTTGGTTAATGGTTCTGTTATTTCATCAGATACTACTGCACCTTACAGCGTAAATTGGACACCTGCTGCAATCGGTAACTACACCCTAACTGTTATTGCCAAAGATTCCTCTGGAAACAGCGCGGTTTCATCCGGTGTTACTGTTAATGCGGTTGAGCAAGTCGCCAAGAAACATAATCTTATTGGTTACTGGCATAATTTTGTGAACGGTTCAGGTTGTCCACTTCGTTTGGCCGATATGTCTGAACGTTGGGATATTATTGACATAGCGTTTGCAGATAACGATCGCAACAGCGACGGTACTGTTCACTTCAACTTGTATTCAGGTGATATCCACAGCTCTTGTCCTGCACTCGATCCAGCTCAGTTCAAGCAAGATATGGCAGCGCTGCAAGCCAAAGGTAAGATCTTTGTTCTGTCTTTAGGCGGGGCTGAAGGGACCATTACCTTAAATACCGACCAAGATGAAACCAACTTTGTGAACAGCTTAACAAGCATTATCAAAGAGTGGGGCTTCGATGGATTGGACGTTGACTTAGAAAGCGGTTCAAACCTATTGCATGGCTCTCAAATTCAGGCTCGTTTAGGTCGTGCTCTTAAAGCGATTGAAGCGAATACGGGTGGCGATATGTACCTAACCATGGCGCCTGAACACCCATATGTTCAAGGCGGGTTGATCGCGTACACTGGAATTTGGGGTGCTTACATTCCGGTGATTGACCAGGTTCGTGACACGCTAGACTTACTTCATGTTCAGCTATACAACAATGGTGGTTTACCTAACCCTTACATGCCAGGCGCTGCACCTGAAGGCTCCGTCGATATGATGGTAGCCTCAGCAAAAATGCTGGTTGAAGGATTCAAGCTGGCTGATGGTACTCAGTTTGCTCCGTTACGTGACGATCAGGTAGCCATTGGTTTGCCATCAGGTCCTAGCAGTGCTAACTCTGGTCAAGCTCCTGTCCAAAACATCTATGATGCGCTCGACTGCCTAATTAAAGGCACGAAATGCAGCACGGTTGTGCCTGCTAAGCTGTATCCAAGTTTTGGTGGCGTGATGACATGGTCTATTAACTGGGACCAACACGATGGCTTCAACTTCTCAGTACCTGTAGGTAATAAACTAGACCAACTGAATGCGGGGCAATAACGATTCACTGAATCAACACAGATAACTAAATAGAGAAAGGGGAGCGATTCGCTCCCCTTTGTTTTCTGTTTTATTGAAAATGTTAGATTAAGAAAACAGGGTAATCTTTTAGCTCTGGTATTTTATCATGCAGCTTTTGTTCTTCACTCGCCACATCTTTTAGCTGTTCACAATATTGCTGAGCTTCTTTGCGAATCTCCTTTGACTGCCCTTCAATCTTTTCTTTCAGCGTATCTTTTAGTGAACCCAACTGCTTTTGCAATTCAGTAAAATTAATACCGCCTTCCGTCTTCATTTTTTCAGACAAAGCAGAAAACGCGCTGGAGAAAAACTCCCCATTAAACTTTTCCATCGCCCCATCAAAGTCTTTTTTCCAATTACTGAAGGCATCACCAAACGCATTTTCCTTAAGAATAAATTCACCGTCTTGGTAGTAGCGAGATTCTAAGTCAGTGTAAAAATCATCGATGGCAGATTTCACATTATTGAACGCTTGGCTGTCGTTAAAACTGGCACTGACATCATCAACAATATCTTTTGCGAGATCAGCACCGTTATTAGCAATGTCTTTAGCTCTTGGCACATACTCGTTCATTTTCTCACGGTACGAATCTACAGCTTTATGCTGCCATTCATCGAGCGCCAACTTCTCACCGTTGATAAAGACATTATTGTCTTTATCTATAAGAACTTTTGCTTCCCCTTGCTGGTATACCTCGACTCGGCTCCCATCTAAATGGACCTCATTTTCGACATCTACCTTACATTGCGAAGCATGTGAGTAAGTACTTATTGTTAGCAGTGCTAACCCTATCCATTTGATATACATAGTCACCTCAAAATAGACCCATGTTCAATTTTCGCTAACAGAATGATCAAGCTAACAAAGTTAATGGGTGAATTGTCAGTAATTTGTTATAACAGCTCAACCACTTCAAAGTTGCTCTGTTGATTTCCAGACTGCAATTGTATTTCGTCACCCAGATACTTTCCTTTCAACTGCTGCCCTAAAGGTGCTTTTAATGTCACACTTGCTATCGACTTACCACTGAATTCAACACTCGTTCCACCAGCCGTGGGCGCGATGAAATACCAACTCTCATTTCCATTAAGATCTTCAAGTTTTACCAAAGCCGATACAGCAATCGGCGTGTCCTCATCAAATTCTCGAAGCACTAACTCAGAATAAAGCCTAATGTTCTCTTCACACTCAGCGACTCGCTGCGCTTGTCCGTGAGCAAGATACGCCGCTTCCAATGCCAACGTATCGTACTTATGTTCTGGTACCGTTTCTTCATCTGTTGCGGATTCAATAGCCGTTTGAGCAGCACTTAACGCCGTTTTATGTATGCGTTGTAATTCCTCTAGGAATGCCTGCCGAAGCTCAGACTTATTCATATTTTATATTCACCAAACTTAAAACCGTTAGAAACATGGATCTGTTAGAAACCTAGATCTTTTAGAAACTAGAGGCTGTTAGAACTTTAAAGTCTGTTAGAACTTTAGGACCTGTTAGAATAGCCGGATTGATATGAAAAGGGGAAGGGTTTACATGATCGATCAGGCTATTCGCCAAAGTTTGCAGCACGTATTCGGCTTTAACGAGCTAAGAAAAGGTCAGAATGACGTGGTGACTCACGTGTTGCAAGGTCATTCTAGTGCGGCGATTTTTCCGACTGGTTCAGGTAAATCCCTTTGCTACCAGCTGCCCGCCTTGCACCTTCCCCACTTAACTTTGGTGATCTCACCGCTATTGGCATTAATAAAGGATCAACTTCAGTTTTTAAAAAGTAAAGGCATTGAAGCCGAATCCATCGATTCAACCCAAGACAGAGAAACCACTCAACGCATCATGCAGTCTGTCCGAAATGGGACAACTAAAATACTAATGATTTCAGTTGAAAGGTTGAAAAACGAGCGTTTTCGTCAATTCATTTCACAAGTTCCCATCTCTATGATGGTCGTGGATGAAGCGCACTGTATCTCTGAATGGGGGCACAACTTTCGCCCTGACTACTTAAAGCTGCCTCAATACCAACAAGCTTTGAAGATTCCGCAAGTATTGCTGTTAACCGCTACGGCTACCCCGCAAGTCATCTCAGATATGCAAAGTAAGTTTGCCATTCAGCCGGAACACATCACCATTACGGGGTTTTATCGGTCTAACCTGCATTTAAATATTCAAACTTGTTTTGCCGAAGAACGGTTGGAAAAGTTAGCAACAATCATCAACGAATCGCCTTCAGAACCCACCATTGTTTATGTCACTTTGCAGCAAACTGCTGAACAAGTTGCTGGGTTCCTACGTAATCACGGGGTACAAGTTCAGGCTTACCATGCAGGTTTAAAAAGCGAAGATCGCGAGCGAATCCAGCATGCATTTATGCTAGGTCATGTTCCTTGTATCGTCGCTACCATAGCCTTTGGAATGGGAGTGGATAAAGCCGACATTCGCCGCGTTATTCATTTTGACTTACCAAAGTCTATCGAAAACTACTCACAAGAAATTGGTCGAGCCGGTCGAGACGGGCAAAGCTCCCAGTGTATTTTGCTTGGCGACAAATCGGGGTTAACAGTATTAGAGAACTTTGTGTACGGCGATACACCCGATGCTCGTTCCATTCAAATGGTCATTGAGCAGATATACGAACACTCAGACGAATGGAGCATTATGCTTAATAGGCTTTCAAAAGAGGTCAACATTCGTCAACTCCCTTTGAAAACCTTGCTGGTTTACCTTGAGCTGCAAGGCGTCATTGAACCGCGGTTTACCTATTTCGCTGATTACCGGTTCAAATTAAATGTCGATCAACAAGCAATTTTTCAGCGCTTTCAAGGGGAAAGGAAACAGTTTGTGGAAGCGATTTTCCAATGCTCCCCCAAAGCTAAAACTTGGCATACATTGGATTTTGACGCTTTATGGCAAGGTTACTCTGCAGAACGAAGCCGAGTGGTTTCTGCATTGGACTACTTTCATGAAAACGGTTGGATTGAGTTAGAAAGTAAACAAGCTACCGACGTTTACCGTGTACTGGATACCCAGAAATCGCCCCGCGAATTAGCCGAGCAGATGCATCTTTTGTTCGAGCAAAAAGAAGCCAGTGAAATCAATCGAATTCGGGAGATGGTCGCCTTCTTTGAAGACAGTCGATGCTTAAGCCAACAACTTGCTCGCTACTTTGCCGATGAAAACGCCCCAGAACATTGCCAACACTGCTCAGTCTGCAACGGGCATGTTGCCACCCTGCCATCTTCAAATTTCGCTGAATACGAACGAGAGAATATCCCAAATTGGATCGCACCTTATCAACATGCGATGAAAGACCAAGCCACACCCAAAGCTTTGGCGCGCTTCTTATGTGGAATCATCACCCCAGAATCGACACGACTTAAAGCAAGGCAAATGGAAGGATTTGGTCGGCTGGAAAGCACCCCATTTAGTGAAGTTCTAGAGTTAGTAACTGGCAATTAGGTGTATATTGGGTTCAAAAGAAGCTGAGCTGCCTAGCTTCTTGCTCGGGTTTGAGCATAACGCTCAACCCGAGTAAACGAATCTCTCTGCCTTTCTGACGTTGCAGCACTTTTTCTAATAAACCACGAAAATCTTCCAGCTCTAATTCACCATGAATATGCTCTATCGTGGTTTGCTGAAAATCAGCAAATTTCATTTTTATACCTTGTTTAATGATCGCTTTTTCTGGTGAAGCTTTCACTAAACGATGTTCTAATTCAGGGAAGAGTTTGTTTGCTATCACCTTCCAACACTCATCAAACGTGCGAATATTCTTAGAAAAAGTACGCTCGACACCAACCGATTTACGCTCGCGCTCAGTAACCACATCTCGATTATCAATACCTTGGCTTCGCTTCCATAGCGACGCTCCTAGGCGACCAAATTGAGTCAGCAGTGAGCGATAATCCGATTCACGAATATCTCGGCAAGTAAAAAAGCCCGCGTTATTCAGCTTTTCTAAAGATACTTTTCCTACACCGGGAATTTTATCAAGTGTCAGTGTATCAATCGTTTCCTGAACCTTATCTGGTGGGATCACGCACAAGCCATTAGGTTTGTTTATGTCAGATGCAACTTTCGCTAGAAATTTGATAGGTGCGACGCCTGCAGAAGCCGTCAATTTCAATTCATTCCAAATGTCATAGCGAATCGCCTCCGCTATTAATGTGGCACTGCCATGAAGAACTTGCGTATCAGTAACATCCAGATAGGCCTCATCAAGTGAGAGAGGCTCAATGATCGAAGTATACCGCTCAAAGATTTCGCGTATTTTTCGTGAGGTATCAACGTAAACTTGCATTCGCCCTGGCACCACCAGCAAATTAGGACAAAGTTTTAAAGCCTGCCCTGTTGGCATTGCTGAGCGAATACCAAATTGACGCGCTTCATAATTACAAGTACTCAGAACACCGCGTTGCTTTTCACTTCCTCCAACGGCAAGAGGTCGTCCCCTATAGGAAGGGTTATCGCGCATTTCCACTGCGGCATAAAAGCAATCCATATCCACATGAATTATTTTTTTCATCGCATCATTTGCCATTGCTCAAATGCTCTCACACAAATACTGTATAAAAAATCAGTATAATAAAAGTCTGAAGCATTTCCCAGCACTTACCAAACTCTCCTGACAAATTTTGGCAGTTCAAAAAGCTCAGCAATTGTATATTCTGTCTCATCCTTTTTACGACATTGGAAATAAAATGTTTTTTTTATGGAAGTACTTACTTTTGTGATTAGACTTAATAAACAGGTCAATTAAAGAATTAGAAGAAATGTGGAGCGCTGGTGCTAAATCGGATTTTGGTTGTCGAGGATAGTCGAGCCTTTCGTAATTATCTTAACTCGCAACTTAAGCAAATTGGTTTTGAGGTTGTCTTAGCCGAGTCTTTAGAAGCGGCAAATAACATAATAAGCCAAGATACTGACTTTCTGTGTGCTGTATTAGATTATTGCTTACCCGATGGTCCTGACGGGGAAATCATCGATCTCGTTTTATCACACAAGATCCGTGCGATTGTGCTCACGGCGCAGTTTAATGACAGTATCCGTGAACATGTTATTGCCAAAGGTGTACTCGATTACATCACGAAAGACAGCAGTGCTTCTGTATCCTATTTGATCCCACTTCTAAAGCGTTTAATGGCGAACCATACGCACAAAGCATTGGTTGTCGACGATTCTATTACCGTGAGAAACCACGTAGTATATCTCCTTGAGCATCAATACATTGACACTTTACAAGCAAATGATGGTCAGCAAGCGATAGATATATTGGCAGAAAACCCCGACATCACTATGATCATCACCGATCATGATATGCCGAATAAAGACGGTATTACCATGACTAGGGAAATTCGAAACCAGTACGATCGTAACCACTTGGCTATTCTTGGTCTGTCGGGTAATAACGACCGCACAATGACAGCCCGATTTCTAAAAGCGGGCGCTAACGATTTCCTCTACAAGCCTTTCAACCAAGAAGAATTCTATTGCCGTGTCCAACACATTCTAGACATGAAGGACGCCACTGATGAACTTTATCGCATTGCTAATCAAGATGCGTTAACTGGGCTTTGGAATCGTCGCTACTTGTTCAATGAGAACAATAATAAATGTTGTGATAATCGCAATATCGCCATGATTGATATCGATTTCTTTAAGAAAGTGAATGATACCTATGGTCACGATGGCGGCGACAGAGCACTGGTTACTGTGGCGCAAATTATATCCATCTACTTCAAAAATGAAATTGCGGTGAGATTTGGTGGTGAAGAGTTCTGCATTCAACATTGTGGGGATTATCAAGAATTCCAAAGCCGCCTAGACAACATGCGTCAGCGAATAGAGAAAACGGCTGTTCAATACGAGGATTTGCAAATTCATCTAACAGTCAGTATTGGGGTTAGCTCTGGAAATGAAGAGCAAAATCTAGAAAAAATTATTCGGGATGCTGACGACCTATTGTATCAAGCAAAAGAAGAAGGTCGAAACCGCCTCGTTGCACGCTAATCTACGCCTACCATTTCTATATATACGGATCACTCAAAGCGGCAAAATCACTTCAAGCTACATACCCCCTCTAAACAAAGCACGCCATGCGTTTAATCATCAGCTCAATGGTTTATTGCACGAAATCCAAAGGGTTAACAAAATACTCTTCATACCCAGCCCTCGGGATCATGTGTGCAAGGCGATTCAAATAGTGCGAGTCCCCTAGCCTATCAGTTCGAGGGCTTTTCCCTAGCCCCGATCTGAATGGAGTTTCATTGTGTGGAAAAAAGTCACGATTCTAACCATTAGCACCCTTTTAATTTCTTACTCTTCGATTGCTTTTTCCAAGCCTTTAAATGAATTTTTCTCCGCAAAAGATAATGGAGCACAAACAGTTGAAGAATTCTTAGAACACGATGATCTTTGGTTCGACATTTTAGACAATAAGTCTCTAGCTAAGATCCAAAGCGTCGCCTTGTATTTCGAGGGTAAAGCCGTAACGGACGAAGAAAAAACAGAGCTGCTCAAGCTGACATCAATCCTAACTGCCAAAATGAAAAACAATGGGATCAAAGTACGCAGCTGTATCGAATGTGGAAAAACACAAGTCAACCTCTCTGCCTCCAACGTAAAGTTTAAGCATGGACTTTCAAGTAATGATGAACTGCGGAAGCTCGGAAAGAAAATACGTGTCGACGCCTTTCTAACGTGGCGAGCGCCTCTTAGCGACAATACTCACAACATCACGATGTCACTAGTTAGTACTCAAAACAACGAAGTGGTATGGACGGGAAACTTCGACATAAAGGAGGACCCGGATGTGCTCGCAAAGAAGAATGTAAAGGAGAGCGGAGTCGGCGTCGCTCTTGGTTACATTGGTATCAACGGTACTTCAACTGATGGCGAAGACATACAAAATGTAACGGACCTTTCTATACGTTACTACAGCGGGCACACCCCATCAGAACGCGCTCACTTTGCCTTTATCGGTAACTACTTTCGCAACTTTGACGGCAGTACAAACTTTTCGATTCAAGGCTTTGGGGCAGAAGCAAGAGCACTGTATGCGATTACCGATGACTGGTTATCTGTTTACGCGGGTTCGGGCTTTCAGTTTGTTGAGAACAAACAAAAAATCGCAGTACGTGCAGGGCTAGAACTGTCACCACCACGAAATGCCTTCTTTACTCAAGGAGATATTTTTGTCGATCTCGGTTTGATGTACATCAGCAAAGACACTTTTGAAAACGGCACATGGGGAGGCAATCCTGCCTTCGATCTAACGTTAGGTGTGAGGTTTTAATCCATGAAGAATACGATCCTTTGTCCTTGTCTATTTTTGCTGGCAAATACCTGTTGGGCTGAATCAGCATCTCAACCAGAAACTCAACAACGAGTTGCAATGAAAGATGGAAAAATAACCATACACATGCAGGGCAACCAGTATGAATCAGGTGTGCAATTTGATTTGTCTGATCCGGATATGGTGTTAACCATCGAGACAGACAGTACTGAGCCCATATACACCAAAGATTCTCAGGAGGAATCATCATTTCCTCTTTCTGAGGAAACTGCCCCACCGACAGAAGATGACGTACCTTCTCAAGAAGAAAATGGAGAGAAGTCTGTATCTCCATTCAATGAAGCGAGGTCACTCGCACTCAAATTAGAAGCTCAAGAAAATGCAGTGAAAGGCGATTTTAATGCCGCACTGACTCTACTTGAACAAGCTCAACCACTCACAGAAACACCAGAAAACATTCTAGCGACAAAGGGGAGTGTTCTTTACAAACTGGGCAAAGTAGAAGATGCCATCATTGCTTGGCAACAAGCGTTGAAGCATAACCCTGACCTCCCTGAAGTAAAACGAATGATGAAATGGCTGGAAAAATAATGATGAACCCATTAGTTAAATTTGCCTTCATTCTGCCTTTTTGTATATCTGGCTTGAGCATCGCGCAATCATCCAGTGAGATCCAAGCGCTTGAATTCTCAGCGAGATTAGAAGCGCGTATAAATGATGATATTGAACGCATCATAGGACTCAACAAGCATGTCTTGACCATTCAATCGGAGTTCGTACAAAAGGGAAATACAAGAAATTCCGGAATCAACGCACCTGTAGCTAATGTACCTGCACCCAACACACCCGAAACTAAAGCCGATCAAACTGGATCCCCTCAAAGAACGACAACCATTGCAGCACCTGTTCGAAGAGTACCAGAATTCGTCCCTGAACTGCCTGGATTAGGCGGCATGCCCGCCAAAGAGAACATAGAGGTTCCAGTGCAGCCTACAGCTCAGCCAGTGCCTCCCCCTCAGAATAATATGCCCGCGACCAACCCAACGACTAACATCAGCAAAAACCAAAGGGAAGCCAAACCTCTCTCTACTGAAATCAACAAGTTGTCAGTAACGCTATTATTGGACGAAAAGGTGAACAGCGAAAATGAGCAACTCCTTAAAAAACTTCTGATTCAAAAAGTGGATTACAACCCACTTAGAGGCGATTCGCTGGACATCATCCGAACTGCCTTTGAGGTTCCCAATAAAGACAGAACTCAAATTCAAGAGAAAGCATTTTGGCAAGATTACTTTTGGCTAGCGCTCATCGCACTTGGCTTAGCGGTACTGACTCTTATCATTATGGTTATTCGTTCTCGCTCAACAAGACCAGATAGTGATACTCAAAAAGCTCCTCAGCCGGCTTCCTCAGTGCAAACCGAGCCTCTAATTTCTCATCAGTATTATGAACACGAGGCGTGTCGCCAAGAGTTAGTGAAATTCAGCTTAAGCGAGCCTCATCAAGTCGATCAGGTCATTAAAAAGCTCAGCCTAAACGAACAAAATCTGCCTATGTTTGCTAGCGTATACCAAGAGCTTGGGAGAGCGATGTTCACCACTATGTACCCTAGCCTGACTTCTCAGATACCTAGCTATATAAGCTATTTGGAGCAAAATCCAAATGATCGCGAGCAAGTAGTCAAACACGTTGCAGCATTCAAGCAGCTCCTTGTCGACTCAAACCTCCACGCACACTCAACCCGAAAGTCACAACCATTTGATTTTCTTGAGACCCTGTCCATCAATCAAATCCGCTGGCTGTTGGAGCATGAGCCTGAGCGTATACAGGCGATGGTGATTAGCCAACTTTCTTCCGAGAATTCTGCTGCGCTGCTTTCTCTATACCCAATGGAACCTCAGGCTGAATTGGCTATGGAAATCGCAAGGTTAGACACTCTGCCTATGGCCGCTTTTAATGATGTTGCTTCTTCACTGGCGACGAAAGCGCAATCCATTCCAGACTTTAGAACGCTACCTACCGACGGTCCTTTCGTTTTGACTCAAATCCTCGATGGATTAAGTATCACCAAACAAAACGACCTATTAACCCAGTTAAAAGAAACGTCTCCGGGTGCTTATGTGCAGCTAAAACAACGCTTTTATAGCTTTGATGACATTTGGCGAACACCGACACAAATCATTAGCAATCATATCAGAAACCTTGACGCCCAAACGCTTGCTTGTGCCTTTTCAGATATGCCAGTGGAACGCGTAAAAGCGCTGATTTCTGGCTGCCCAGACCGCTATGTAAATATGGTAATCAGTGAATTAGAGATGGCAACGGACGTCAGCGAAAACGATAGAGATGCTGCAAAACAAGAGATTGTGAGAGTCATGCGTCAAGCGTTAGAAGAAAATAAGTTTAAAATTAGTGAGTTAGAGGGGCTAGCCTAATGTCTTTGAGCACCATTACGGGATGGCTGTTTTCTGCTGCGGTATTAATGACTGCTGTGGTATCAAGCACCGACAATTATTGGCTCTTTGTGAGTGTTTCTAGCCTTCTGATTGTTGCAGGGGGAACATCAACTGCGGCTTTAATTAGTTACTCTTACCCTCTTTTCTTTAAAGCTATTCAAGCGGTTATTGCAAGCCTGTTTGATGGTAAGAATGAAACCAAACTGAAGCACTCTTCGATCATTCGCTCATTAGAATGGAACAAGGTGTATCGCACCGAAGGAATTGCAGGCTTGGAGAAAGCCTTAACGAATAAAGAGTTAAAAGACCCTTTCATTACAATGGCCATAGAGCTGCTGGGAACAGGCTACAAAGGGAAGGCACTTCGTCATTTGCTTGATGAAAGTAATGAAAGCCAGCGAGTGCAAGAAGCGCAACCCGCCAATGTGTTGAGTACCATGGCTAATTTCTCTCCTGCATTTGGCATGATAGGCACACTTGTTGGGTTGATTGTTATGTTGGATAGCTTAGATGGTGACATGGCTACCATGGGGAAAGGGCTGGCAATTGCTCTACTTACAACGTTATACGGCACTCTACTTGCTCAGGCTTTGTTCAAGCCATCTGCAATCAATGTTAGGCGTAAATCTGATGACAATTTCCACCGTAGAGATATGCAGATCCAAGCCTTTGTGATGATGACGGAAAAACAACCCGATTTGCACATCAAAGATTCGATGAACAGCTACCTTCCTCCCAAGAAGCGCCTGGAGTCCTAGTCATGTCACGCAGAAGACAGAGTGGTGCCGATGTCCGAGAAGAAAATGACTGGCTAGTAACATACAGTGATTTCATTACACTTTTGATGACTTTCTTCATCGTTATTCTCGCGACGTCTCAAATCGGCCAAGGCAAGTTTGAAGAACTGAAAGCCAGTTGGAGCGCGCTATCGTATCGAAAAGCCGAGATGCCAATGACCCAGCTCATTCAAGCCCTAGAGCAATCCACTGAGCGTGAGCCTATCTCCTTAACGAAAATGCCTGATGGAATTAAAGTAGATTTCGATACAGAAGCGCTTTACGAAGAAGGTTCAGCAACGTTAAGTAGTGAAGGCGTTCGGCTTTTAACCATATTTGCGTCATCCATAGAAAATACAAATCTGGACGGAAAGGAAATTGTCGTCGAAGGCCATACAGATGACTTACCTATTCATAACGACCAATTCGATAGCAACTGGGAGCTTTCCGGTGCAAGAGCAATCAGGGTGACAAAACAGCTGATTTCCTTGTCAGTCGACAAGACAAAAATGAGCGCTGTCGCTTACGCAGATACCTATCCAACAATATCAGATTCAAAAGAGCTCGCTGCTCAAAGGAAAGCCAATCGTCGCGTTAGCATTTACATCAAACGCAGTACTCGGCACTAGGTGCAACACTGTCATTGTCGCAACCATATACTCAAGTAATCTCTCTATAGGATCCTAAGGGTGAGGTTACTTGGGTATAACTTTATATTTTTGCTTGGGTCTGTGCTATTGTCCTTTGCGCCTAATATGACATCAGACACATCGTATAACGTGCTATGAATACGCCAACAGCAACCAAAACTAAAATGCCATTTGTTCTGCTTCGTACCCTGAAATATTTGGGTATAGCCCTTCTTTCACTTGTCGCCATGCTGGTAATCGCGCTTACCATTGGGTTCAACATAAACCTAACGCTGCATAAGCAAAAAATTACCCATATTCTCGAAAGCCAAATCAATCGATCTGTCAAAATTGATGGTGATATTCGATTTCATGTGTCGTTTAGACCTGAGTTGGAAATCAACAATATCGAAGTCGCGAATATTCCTTCAATAGAGTGGCAACCGCTACTGCGCGTGGGGCACGCTTCGGCAAAAGTGGCGATATTCCCCTTATTCGAAAACACGCTGTTCATCGATTACATTGATTTGGAAGGGATCCATCTCTATCTCGCAAAAGATATGGATGGCAATGAAAATTGGGCAATTGGAAAGCAGGCAGAGTCTGCTAATCCCCAAATAACCAGTGCCGCCCTAGAAAACAGCGACAATTCAGAGAGTCGTTTGAATTCAGAGAGCACTTTAAATTCAGACAGCAAGCTAGCGCATTGGACAGTCAAACTCGGCGAGAAAGCTGTAGCCAAAAGCTTGAGCGTGATTTACGAAGATCAGAGTACCCAAACTTATGTGGATTGGTTTCTGGATGAATTTGATTTAACCAAAGATGATAAAATTTGGCATCTCAACACCAGAGGGGCAGCATTAGGTCAAGAATACAACCTGAGTGTCACGGGTGAAATTGAAAAGCTCCTCAATGCCCAAACAGGCTCCATTGATATCAAAGGTCATTTCGCAGGCGCTTCTCTGGAATTCAATTCCAATATTCAACCAAACGGGAAAGCGCTTTCAACGGCAAACATCCAATTAGACTGGCTCGACACACAACCTATTGAAGCCTTGCTGGGGCTCGATGTCTATCATATAGCTCCGCTTAGTATCTCCGCTGATATATCGGCAAAACAGGGCGCACTGCACGTTAAGTCGCTTAACGTGGATAGCCCTATCACACAAGCCGAAGGGTATCTGGACATTGCACTTGGTGACGTCAACACCATTGATGGCAAACTCACGATTCCTGTGATCGATCTTAAGCCTTGGCTTCAACCAGAGCCAGAACAGCACATGATGGGTTATTCCTCGGCTCCACAGCAAAAATCTCCGCTACAGCAAGCTCTTGATCAATGGCTAGTCTCTACCCAAACCAATCTATCTGTTTCCATAGGAGAGATATTAGGGCTTGGTACGAAAATAAAACGTCTATCCCTAGCCGTCGTTGGTGAAAAAGGCACATTGAACGCGCCCGTTTCTGCTGATATCGCTCAAGTTCCTTTCCGAGGGAAGGCATCAATTGACGCAACCGAATGGTCTTCAACGTTAAAGATAGAGCTTGGTGCGCAAGACTCTCCACTCGGTGAACTCGCTCATTGGCTGGCGGGTATCGAAGAAGCGGATGGTCACCTTGAAAATGCGTTACTGAGTGTCCAAACTGAAGGCACCAAACTTAAGGAATGGATAGACAACAGCCACCTCGCTTTCGTGTTGGATAACGCAGCTATATCTTGGGCAGAAGGTGCAAACTTTGCCATTGAGAAAGCGCGATTTAAAGCTGGAATGAATCAACCGGTCGATGTCGATATTCGCGGTAATCTCCAAGGTGTACCCGCCACCATCACCGCTAAAGCGGGTGCACTGTCAGACATTATCAACAAACGGGATTGGGAAACGACCATCACATTAGACAGCCCAATACTGAATATTCACGCGTTTGGCTCTCTCCCTGAAACACGCTGGCAAGTTGGCAGCCAATTTAAGCTGGACATATCGAGTCCGAATATCGCCAAACTTTCACCTTGGTTAGGTACGCAGTCAGGGGTTAGCGGACCTCTAAAGCTCAATGCGACCTTGGAACATCAAAATGAGTGGCTGACACTGTCTACTCAAAACCTCCGAGTAATGGACAGTAGAGGGAGGTTAGCGCTCAAGTGGTTAAACGACCCAAAACAGTCATTTGTGGACATTGATGCTGATTTTTCCAAATTGGATTTCAATCAACTCGCGTTGCTAGCACAAGAAGAAACGTTGCCTGAAGTGGAACAAGCTATACCGACCCAAGGGGTCAACCTTTCCGTTCCAATCTTGAGTAACGACATAAATATTGTGGATGCAGATATCAGCCTAAATGTCGGTGATATGCGATGGTCAAATCAAAGCCTCAAACACATCACCTTTTCGGGGAAGCTTCGAAACGGCATGATGAAACCAGCACCATTTTCAATGCGCCTTGCCGACAACCTGATGACTGGCGATCTTGCTGTTAGCATCAACGCAGCTCAAATCTCCTCAACGCTTAACCTCAAAGCTGACTCACCGAATATTGCTGCGATCGCCCAAAGCTTTGGCATCGCCGATGATATGGATATGGAATTAGATAGTGCCCGAATAAGCTTATCGCTTTCAGGAAAAACGTTACTTGAGTTCATGGAGATGACTCAAGTGCAAGCTGTACTTGAAGGCGGGTATCTCAAGGTTCCGGATATCTACACCGGAAAATCGATGGACATTCGCATCTCGGAAGGACGTTTCCATACAGGACCAGAGCTCAACACAGAGCTGTTGTTGACGGGCTCCGTACAGGATAAAAAAACAACACTGAGCATCCATTCGGTTTCTCTAAAAGAAGCCAATAGGCTTTCAGAAAGCTTACCTGCTAATGTCCTTTTTACCCTTGGTGACATAAAAATTGAAGCCTCAACAGACATTGCACTACCACTGGACTTCACTCAATTGGAACTCCAATTAAACGCGGCTATTCCTAATTTGGAGAGACTTAACGAGTTCACAGGGGTCAAGCTTCCGCCTTATGGCCCAATCGATTTATCGGCCAAGTTATCGCTAGATGACGTTCAATACCAATTACAGCAACTTGTCCTCAATATTGGTGAGAGTGAACTTATTGGTACTGGGCAATTACGCCCATTAGGGAAATATTCTCGTCCTGATATAGCACTAAGCCTGTCATCATCGTTGATTCAAATGGACGACTTTAAAGTGGGCAACTGGAAAGCTTGGATACCGAATGCGGCTAACCAAGAAGCCTCAAATCATAAGCCAACGGTTAAAGAAAATACAACACAACCGCTTATCGTGAGCCCTGAAGGCTTATCATGGGCAAATGTGGAAATGAGTTTAGAGGTAAGTAATGTTCGTTCAGGTAATGATTGGTTAGGTGCAACATCCGCGAAGCTATCGCTATTGGATGGAAAATTACGAGTCTCTCCTTTAAAAATCAGTATTCCTGGTGGATCTGTGTCTTTGGCTGGACAAATTGAAGCTCAGCAAGACCTGTTCGATATTGCGATTCAAGGGCAAGTGCATCATTTTGACTACGGTGTCATCGCTAGACGTATCGATAATAAGACAGATATGGGCGGAAATCTCAGTACTTACTTTAATTTGACCAGTTTGGCCAACACTCCTGATAGTCTTATGAATAACGCGAATGGGTTTATTGGATTTTCTATTTGGCCACAAGAATTTGAAGCGGACTTAATCGACCTTTGGGCTGTCAATCTTACCGATGCAATATTGCCTAGTTTTACTAAAGAACAGGAATCGGTTCTGAATTGCGTGGCTGGAGGTTTTGATATTACAAATGGTGATTTGCAGCAGCGAGATTTGTTATTGGACACTACGCGTATTCAAGTAAATGGCAACTTTTCAGCCTCTTACTCAGATAGGACATTTGATCTTTATCTCGCTCCAAGACCCAAATCAGCCCAGATATTCAGCCTTCAAACACCGATTGAAGTTTCCGGTAATTTTGAAGACTTTGATTTGAGTGTGCCATTTTCTGCCATTTTGGAAACGTCTGTACGCTTCACTACCAGCCCTGTTATTTCACCGATTCGTTGGCTAGTTGAAAAACCGCTGGATAGCGATGGAAGCCATCTGTGTGAAATGATTTCGCGCGGAACCCCGATAAAGAAGTAAAGGTGAAGAATGAACATTCAAGTGACGTGTTTATTATTGGCCGCTGCCAGCTTTCCGGCGGCAGCCAATTTTGACTACAAGGCGTGTATTACGCTAGAGCAACAGGGTCAACGCCACTATTTTGAAGCGTTTCTAGAAGCGAATGAGTGGGGAGCAGCCGTATCGGGAAACTGCAAATTCCTCGCGAAGATAACCCCAGATTCCTTAGGCAATGTGGAGCTAACTGGCAGCGTGACCTGTAATGAAAAAGGCGGCCCAAGTTCTTTGGAGTTGCCAACTCTGACGCTAAGTACAAACGATGGAAAAAACGCCCGTATAAAAGTCAATACAGAGAATGGGGCGACATGGCGCTACTCTGTTACGCTAACCAGTCCATCAATTTAAATGCTTGCTTTCTAGCTTCGTCTTTGCCGCTTTAACTAACGACAATAGGCGCGACCCCACCTCTCTCTTAAAACAAAAAAGCCCAGCAATGGCTGAGCTTTTAACATCTTCGGTTTTATCTGCTTCTTAAGCTAAAGAGCTTAGAGAATTTTATCTTTTTCCCAAGCAGCAATTTTTTCAGCGCGTATTGCCTCGCGTGCTTCACGCTTTTTACGCGCATCACAGGGCTCAGGACAATTGCACACCTTATCAATGCCGACGGCATCTAAGCCACCACAGCTTCCTTTAACGACTTTCTTTTGGAAGATGTAACCGACAGACATGGCGGTGACAATTGCCAAGAAAAATCCAAATGTAACGATAAACGTAGCCATTGCTCACGACTCCTATTATTTATTTAAATACTTCTTAAATGCGTCTGAATAAATTTCTTCGAACCCTTGCTCTGTTTTTACAATGATCATAACGGCAAGGTCATTTTCGTTCGCGATTTCCAGACCAGCGTCTTCACCTAACACCATAATACCAGTAGATAAGCCATCAGCTGTCATACTAGAAGGGTGAAGCACCGTCACCGATACCACTTTATGGTCGATCGGCTTTCCTGACTGTGGGTTGATAATATGCGAGTATCGAATACCATCCTTTTCAAAATAATTTCGGTAGTCCCCTGATGTAGCAATCGCCATATCACCAGGTTCAATAATTTCTTGAATCGCACGCTCTGTGGTTGAAGGTTTTTCAATGGCAATTCGCCATGCTTCTTCGCTTTGATTTACACCTTTTAAGCGAATCTCACCACCAATTTCAACCATGTAATTGTGAATGCCTAGCGACTCAACATAATTGGCAACAACGTCTACCCCCCAGCCTTTTGCAATGGTAGAAAGGTCAACGTATAGCTCCGGCAGTGTCTTTGTCAGAGTCGTAGAAGTCGCGCTTAAATGTGATATTCCCGTCATGGCTTTTCGAGCACTCAGTTCTTCATCACTTGGCACCACTTCCGGTCGAGCTTCTGGTCCAAAGCCCCATAAATTAACGAGAGGACCAACAGTCACATCCAATGCGCCACGAGTAAGCTCATTCAGGCGAATCGCTTCTTTCACTACGATTGCAGTTTCCGCGGACACCTCAAATGCTTCGTTACCTTTGTATTGGTTAAAACGACTAAGCTCTGAATCCTTGCGATACGTCGACATCTGGTCATTCACTAATTCCAGTAATTTATCGACTTCTTTCTGAATATCGGCAGATGCAGGCGCACCATCGACCTCAATATATTTAATATTGTAAGTCGTTCCCATAGTAGGACCGGATAAGTGGATTTGTTCTTTCGGCTGGCTACAACCGGCTAGAAACAATAAGGAAGTTAAGACAACAAGCCAGTATTTCACTTGCTCACTCCTGCTTATAATTATTTAAGTTGATAGAGAGAAATACCCAATACTTTAGCGTTTGTTATTCTGGATACTATTCTGTAGCAACTTGATTTACAAAAATAAATGGCTGACTCATACGAGTCAGCCACAAATCAATCACTTAGATGGGTTTAGCCACCGAAGTCATCCAGTAGGATGTTTTCATCTTCCACACCTAGATCTTTCAGCATGCCGATAACAGCAGCATTCATCATCGGTGGACCACACATGTAGTACTCACAATCTTCTGGAGCATCATGGTCCTTCAGGTAGTTTTCGTACAATACGTTGTGGATGAAGCCTGTGTAACCTTCCCAGTTATCTTCTGGCATTGGATCTGATAGAGCACAGTGCCAAACGAAGTTATCGTTTTCAGATTGCAGGCCATCAAAGTCTTCTACGTAGAACATCTCACGCTTAGAACGTGCACCGTACCAGAATGACATCTTACGGCTAGAGTTCAGACGCTTAAGCTGATCGAAGATATGCGAACGCATTGGCGCCATACCAGCACCACCACCAACGAATACCATTTCAGCATCCGTATCTTTCGCGAAGAATTCACCAAATGGACCAGAGATCGTACACTTGTCGCCTTCTTTAAGAGACCAGATGTACGAAGACATGATACCAGGTGGTACATCAGGATTATTAGGCGGCGGCGTAGCGATACGCACGTTCAGCATAATAATGCCTTCTTCTTCAGGGTAGTTAGCCATTGAGTAAGCACGAATGGTTTCTTCGTTCACTTTAGACTCATAGCGGAACAGGTTGAACTTGTCCCAATCTTCACGGTATTCGTCAGGAATATCGTAATCAGCGTATTTCACGTGGTGAACTGGCGCTTCGATTTGAATGTAACCACCAGCACGGAAAGGTACTGACTCGCCATCAGGGATCTGAATCTTAAGCTCTTTGATGAATGTCGCTTTGTTATCGTTAGAGATAACCGTACATTCCCACTTTTTAACGCCGAAGATTTCTTCTGGAAGCTCGATGTCCATGTCAGTTTTCACTGCCACCTGACAAGCCAGACGCTCACCTTCACGGGCTTCACCTTTGGTAATGTGGTCAAGTTCTGTTGGTAGAATGTCGCCACCACCAGATTTCACTTTCACACGACACTGACCACAAGAGCCACCGCCACCACAAGCAGATGAAACGAATACACCAGCGCCAGCAAGAGAACTTAGCAGCTTGCTACCTGGTTGAGAAACGATCGCTTTTTCAGGATCGCCGTTTACGGAAATGGTAATGTCACCTGTTGGTACTAGCTTAGATTTGGCAAATAAAATAACCAAAACTAGGGCTAGAACAATCAGTGTAAACATCACTACACCAAGAATAATGTCCATTGACTATTCCTTATGCCTTACAGTTGAACACCAGAGAATGACATGAAGCCCAGTGCCATCAGACCTACAGAGATAAATGTGATACCAAGACCACGTAAACCTGGAGGAACGTCTGAGTACTTCATCTTCTCACGAATACCTGCTAACGCAACGATAGCAAGCATCCAACCTACACCAGAACCGAAGCCGTACACTACGGACTCAGCAAAGTTGTAATCACGCTGCACCATGAAAGATACACCACCGAAGATTGCACAGTTAACTGTGATCAACGGAAGGAAAATACCTAGTGCGTTGTACAGAGGCGGGAAGAAACGGTCTAAAACCATCTCTAGAATCTGTACCAATGCTGCAATTACACCAATGAAGGTAATGAAGTTCAGGAAGCTCAGGTCAACACCTTCAACCAGAGCGTTCTCTTTAAGCACAAGGTTGTAAACCAAGTTGTTTACCGGTACTGCGATAGTAAGTACTACGACAACAGCGACACCTAAGCCAAAAGAAGTCTTAACTTTCTTAGAGACAGCAAGGAACGTACACATACCCAAGAAGAAAGACAGTGCCATGTTTTCGATGAAAATCGATTTAACTAGCAGACTAATATAATGTTCCATGACGACCTTACTCCTTCGCTTCTACTTGTTCTGGCTTGAACACACGGATCGCCCAGATTAGGAAACCGATCAAGAAGAATGCAGATGGTGCCAGAAGCATCAGACCGTTCGGTTGGTACCAACCGCCATTACTTACCAGCGGAAGTACTTCCATACCAAATAGCTTGCCGCTACCAAATAGCTCGCGGAAGAAACCAACTGTAATCAGTACAAAACCGTAACCAAGACCGTTACCAATACCATCAATTAAAGATGGTAGAGGTGCAGATTTCATAGCAAATGCTTCTGCACGACCCATTACGATACAGTTTGTAATGATCAGACCAACGAATACAGATAGCTGCTTAGAGATATCGTATAAGTAAGCTTTCAGGATTTGGTCTACCACGATTACCAAAGAAGCAATGATCGCCATCTGTACGATAATACGAACACTGTTTGGAATGTGGTTACGGATCAGAGAAACAAAGAAGTTTGACAGTGCCGTTACGAAAATAACCGCAAGAGTCATTACAAACGCTGTTTCTAGTTTAGTGGTTACTGCTAGCGCAGAACACACACCAAGTACCTGAAGCGCGATTGGGTTGTTATCCAATACTGGCGCTAAGACACTCTTTTTAATATCTTTTGCACTAGACATTAGTTCAGACCTCCGTCACGAACTTTAGCTAGGAATGGACCAAAGCCCTTCTCACCCAGCCAGAAGTCGAATGTACCCTGAACACCGTTACCAGTTAGTGTTGCGCCAGATAGACCATCAACACCGTGCTCAGAACCGGCTGGTGCGCCACCTTTAACAACCTTGATTGCTGGCTGGTGGTTTTCGTCGAATAGTTTCTTACCTACCCACTGTGCACGCCAAGTTGGGTTTTCAACCTCACCACCAAGACCAGGAGTTTCACCTTGCTCGTAGTAAGTAATACCCGACACTGTGTTACCGTCTGTTTCAACAGCAACAAATGCGTACATCATTGACCATAGACCAGTTCCATGGACAGGGATAATAACTTTAGAAAAGTCACTGCCACTTTTAACTAGGTAAACGACTCCCGTGTTCGCACGACGAATAATCTTTGCCCTGTCGTCTTCAGACGTCAGTTTAATCGACTGAGAAAGATCTTTAGAAGCTTTACGCTGATCGTAATTTGAAGCAGTTAAACCGTCTTCAGTTTCCTGAACGTATTCACCCGTGTTGAAATCAACCAAGCGAGGTTCGATTTTTTCACCAAACAGTGCACGAACTTCTGCTGGGCTGCTTGCTTCGTAGCCAGCAACTTCAACAATTTTACTTTGCTTATCCAGAACAGCGTTTGCTTTCTGTTGACCACGTAGACCAACGGCTGCTGTTGATACGACGATTGAACAAACCAAGCTCAATCCGACAACAACACCCAGCGTCTTTTTAATGCTATCGTTACTATTTGCCATAACGTGCTTTTCTCCGCTTGATGTTCTTCTCGATCACGACGTGGTCGAACAGAGGTGCAAATAGGTTCGCAAACAGAATCGCCAGCATCATACCTTCTGGGTAAGCTGGGTTAACCACACGAATCATCACACACATTGCGCCAATTAGTGCACCGTATGCCCACTTACCTTTATTCGTAAAGGAAGCAGATACTGGGTCGGTTGCCATGAAGAACATACCAAATGCAAAACCACCCAAAACTAGGTGCCAATGCCACGGCATGCTAAATAATGGGTTAGTGTCTGAACCAATGACGTTGAAAAGGAATGACGTCGCCACCATACCTAAAAGCACACCAATAATGATTCGCCAGGAGGCAACACCGATATAAACAATAAACGCAGCACCGATCATAAGCGCCAGAGTCGACACTTCACCGATAGAACCTGGGATATTACCTAGGAAAGCATCCATCCAAGTGATCGCGTCACCTGTGATAGTGTTCACTAGCGCACCGTTACCGCCTTGAGCCCATTGGCTAAGAGCTGTTGCACCAGAGAAACCATCCGCTGCAGTCCAAACCACATCACCAGAGATTTGTGCTGGGTATGCAAAGAATAGGAATGCACGACCCGCAAGCGCTGGGTTCAAGAAGTTACGACCTGTGCCACCAAAGATTTCTTTCGCGACCACAACACCGAAGGTAATACCTAGAGCTGCTTGCCAAAGAGGAAGTGTTGGTGGAACGATTAACGCAAACAAGATGGAAGTAACAAAGAAGCCTTCGTTTACTTCGTGCTTACGAACCATACAGAATAGAACTTCCCAGAAGCCACCTACCGCGAATACTGTTAAGTAAATCGGCAAGAAGTAGGTTGCACCAAGAATCATCTTGGTTCCCCACCCGGCTTCAACGGAAACTGGACCGGCAATCATCTCTGTTAACCAGTAGTGCCAGTTACCAGCAACAACATTCGCTAGTTCTGCACCTTGGTAAAGATGGTTAAGACCCATAATTGCTTGGTTACCTGCGTTATACATACCCCAGAAAATTGCTGGGAACGTCGCAAACCAAACCATGATCATGATGCGTTTTAAGTCAACGCTATCACGAACGTGTGAACCACGTTTTGTCACCAAACCAGGTGTATAGAATACTGTTGCTACAGCTTCGTACAGTGCAAACCATTTTTCATGTTTGCCACCAGGTTCAAAATGGTGCTCTATATCTTCAAGAAACTTCTTTAGGGCCATGACTTAACCTTCCTTCTCGATCTTGTCTAGACATTCACGAAGCAACTCGCCGTAATCATATTTACCTGGGCACACAAACGTACACAGTGCTAAATCTTCTTCGTCCAGCTCAAGCGCACCGAGTGACTGAGCACTATCAGTATCGCCGGCACATAGGTCACGAAGCAGCAGAGTTGGTTCCATATCCAGTGGTAATACCTTCTCATAGTTACCGATTGGCACCATAGAACGATCACTACCGTTGGTCGTTGTTGTCATGTTAAACAGACGCCCTGAAAACAGGTGACCAAAATATGCACGAGTAATAGAGTATTTGTTCTTACCAGGCATCGCCCAGCCAAATAGCTCTTTTTCATAGCCTTCACGAAGTGCAGACACTTGAAGGTGGTAACGACCAAGGAAGGCATGAGGACCTTTCGCTTGAGTACCTGCTAGTACAGAACCAGAAATAATACGTACATCACCAGGCATCATCTCACCATCAGTAAGCTGATCTAGGTTTGCACCCATTGTTGTACGTACTAGACGAGGATTGTTTACCACTGGACCTGCCAGAGAAACAACACGGCCTGAATAGACTTCACCAGTAAGGAAAAGATGACCTATTGCAATCACATCTTGATAGTTGATGCTCCAAGCAACGTATTCTTCGTTAACTGGGTAAAGGAAATGCATGTGTGTACCAACAAGCCCAGCAGGGTGTGGTCCATCAAATACATGTTCTTCAACATTTGATTGAGATGAGCGAGGAAGGCTTTCACCGTTCTTACATACCAACACCTTACCTTCCGTTAGACGAGAAAGAACGTCCAAACCGGCAGTGAAAGCATCAGATTGCTCGTTAATGATCACTCCAGCATCTGCCGACAATGGGTTGGTATCCATAGCGGTTACAAAGATAGCTTGAGTTGAAGACTCGATCGCGGGAACCTTGCTAAACGGACGAGTACGGAGTGCAGTCCACGCGCCAGAATTAACCAGTTGAGTTTTGATCGCTTCACGTTCAAGGCTCACTAATTTATCGGCTGTGTAACTGTCAAAAGTCACTTTCTCATCACCAGAAACTTCAATCACTACAGATTGAAGAACGCGCTTTGCGCCTCGGTTAACTTCAATGACTTTACCACTTGCTGGAGAAGTAAATAACACGCCAGAGTTCTTTTTGTCTTCAAAAAGAGCCTGACCTTTCTTCACTTCATCGCCTACGCGAACATGCATCGTAGGACGCATTCCAACGTACTCTTCGCCAAGCAAGGCGACTTTATTGATGGACTTGCCATCACTTATCACCTGGGATGGAACTCCAGAAATTGGAATATCCAAGCCCTTATTTATTGTAATCATACGCACTTGCACTACTTTATCGGGAAAAAGATTCTTTTAATTGCGTAAAAGTTAGACACGACATTTTGTGTCCGGTTTTGACCTGACACCCTGGTCAAAATCGCAACATCCTCTTAATTAACTCGTCACAAAAAATAGCGAGTTTTATCAGGTGCGATAGTCTAGCATCTTTTGTGAAGGTGATGCCATGACCATGCATTGGATAAATCTGTAATTTTTTGTATGTTGGTTATAGATTAGCTAATCAAAGTGAATAAGTTTGAACTGTCGCACAAATGTTAATATTTCATAAAAATATTTAGACTTAAGCCATTCATTTTTATTTATATGTTTTTTTAACAATTCACTTCTTTAACATTCATTCACTCAACGAGTAATTGCATAAAAAAGGCAGCCAAGCCGCCTTAATATCAACCCAGTTTGCTTCCGCCCAAACACATTGGGCTCTCTGGAGCACCATCTATTTGTTGCAACCATTCTGATTCAGTATAGGTATGAATAGAGAGAGCGTGTATGTGATTTTCTAATTCTTCTATCAGTACGCCATTAACTTTGCGGTGACGAGCAACCAGTCTCAAGTTTTCAAACGCTTGGCTGACGATGATCACTTTAAAGTGACTTTCAGAGCCTTTGGGGACGTTATGCATGTAACTTTCATTAAGAACTTCTAAGTGCTTTGGTTCAAACGCACTGCGCAATTTTTCTTCAATGATTTCATGAATCATATTTATTCCTTGCTCAATTTTTGTTTGATTATACCTTACTGACGATCGCCCGCTATGTCCTTGTTATCAATATCACAACATTCTAAGGTCAGATAACCGCTCAAGGTGGCTTTTGAAGAATAAGCCCTTCGTAGCGACCCCCTTTCTACGCATTCAAGTGAATTGTATTTATTTTCATTTCTAGAATTTGCCGCTTTCTGCGACAATGCGCTCTTAGCCCATAAGAAACCAAGCACAATGAATACCGAGCTACACATCGACGGTCGCACTTTAACGCTACAACGCTTTCCCAAACGAGCACAAGAAACACTTCAGGCATGGAATGCGGGTGACGAATACCTTATTAATTACGTTGAGAACGAGCTTAAAGTTTCAGACGGAAAAAAAATCCTCATTTTGAACGATAACTTTGGGGCTTTATCTTGCTGGTTTTCAGAAAAACATCACGTCACAATGATGACGGATTCGTTTGTATCGCATCGAGGAACGCTAAAGAATCTGCAACGGAATCAATGCAATAAAGTCGACTTTCTAACCAGCTTGGAATGCATCCCTACCGATGTCGACTTAGTGCTTATGCAGATCCCCAAAATTAATCGGTTTTTAACATATCAGCTCAACCAATTGCGATCGGTGTTACCTTCGCACTGCCAAATAGTTGCGGTGAACAAAGTTAAAGAAATACACACATCCACATTAAAGCTGTTTGAAAAACAACTTGGTACCACAACGACCTCTCTTGCGTGGAAAAAGCACCGTCTTGTATTCTCGATACCGGACTCTGCCATCAGCCATAAGGCAGAACCTGAAACAAAATGGGAAGTGGATGGCGAAAACTTTTCTCTGACCAACCTCGCCAACGTCTATTCCGGAGAAGCGCTCGATTTAGGTGCGCGCTTTATGCTTGAGCATATTCCTCGGAGCCCTCAGCTAGAGCACATTCTTGATCTTGGTTGTGGCAATGGCGTTCTTTCTGTTAAAGCAGGGCAATTAAACCCTCAAGCAAGTATTACCTGTGTAGACGAAAGCTACATGGCTGTGGAATCGGCTAAGCGCAATCTCACAGAAACTCTGGGTGAAGATCGCAATATCCAGTGTATAGCCAATAATTGCCTTGATGGATTTGAAAAAGAGAGTACTTACTTAGTGTTATGTAATCCCCCATTCCATCAACAACAAGCCGTTACAGACCACATTGCGTGGCAGATGTTCTGTGATGCAAAGCATGTTCTTAGTAGTGGAGGGGATTTATTTGTTATTGGTAACCGTCACCTAGGCTACGATATAAAACTTGAACGCTTATTTGGAAAATCGCAGGTTAAGCTCGTCGCTTCGAATCGTAAATTTGTTATATTACAAGCCACTAAAAAATAGAAAACGTCCTGCGAGAATGTTTAATTAAGGAATTCGTCATGAGAAAATTGATACTTGCTGCATCTGTAACACTTTTAGCAGCTTGCGCTTCTCCACAGAAAGAAGAACAAATAAACCTCACACCGACACCAACCTTGAGCAGCGTAAAATTGGTGAATGGGCAGTCTTTCTCTCTAGAAAGCCGTGATATACGAACTTCTCAGTATGTCGCGTTAGTCAACAGCGGTCGTCGCACGACGCAACCTATCCATACAAAGCAAAATCTGCGTATCGCCATTGAAACTGCGATGTACCAGCAATTGGTCTCCCAAGGTTTCCAAATGGTAGCAAACAGCAACAATACCCTTAGCCTTGAAGTTCAAGAAGCTTTAGTCAATGTTTCAAACACATTAATGGAAAACGAGTTGGATGCCAAAGTAACGCTTCAGGTCACTGCTGAAACACCACGCGGTAAGCTCGTTAAGTCTTACAACGGTACAGCAACGAAAACGGGCACTTTATCTGCGTCTAATGATGACGTTGAATTGGTACTAAATGATGTAGTCGACTTAGTGCTTGCTGAAGTCGCTAACGACAAAGAACTTCTAAACTACATGAAGGAGAGATTCTAATGCGCAGCCTGATTTTATCTTTGGTATGTCTTTTCTCACTACCAACTTGGGCTCAAAACGTTGTATTTGAAACAACACTTGGCTCATTCACAGTGGAATTAAATGAAGAAAAGGCTCCTGTCACAGTCAAAAACTTTCTTCGCTACATCGAAGATGGCAGCTATGAAGGTACTCAATTTCATCGCGTAATTGCTGGTTTTATGGCTCAAGGTGGTGGGTTTGATGAAAAAATGGGTCGCCTGCCCACTTATGATGCAATAAAGAATGAAGCCAGCAATGGTTTGAAAAATGACACTGCGACTATCGCAATGGCGCGCACATCTAACCCTCATTCTGCAACACGCCAGTTCTTTATTAACCTGCAAAACAATGACTTTCTGAACTACTCATCTTCCAACCCAGGCTACGCCGTCTTTGGAAAGGTGACAAAAGGATTTGATGTGGTTCAGCAAATGGCCACAAAACCAACCAAGTCCATGGGTAGAATGCAAGATATTCCAGTAGAACCCATCGTTATTAAAAAAGTAACTCTACAAAAATAACAAAACTAACGCTGGCAAAACGCCAGCGTTTTCTTTCGCTTTTCATACAAGGAGTGTTCTATGTCAAGCAATATGACTTGGACAGAAACTATCCGAAGTTACCTTGATAAACGCTTGCTCTGGGTCTTTATGCTGGGCTGCTCCAGCGGCTTTCCTTGGGTTCTCATCGGTTCTAACATGTCCGGTTGGCTCAAAGATGCAGGGCTAACACGCGCTGCAATTGGTTACTTTGGTTCTATTTTCGCGGTTTACGCTATTAACTTTTTATGGGCACCTTTAGTCGACCGCGTAAAATTACCCATTCTTCACTCTTTGTTAGGGCAAAGACGAAGTTGGATACTTTTGTGTCAATGTCTTATTTTGATTTGTACTCTGTTTATCGCGGGAGTTGATCCAGCAACAAACTTGATGTTTACATCGATGATTGCCTTCGGCATTGCGATAGCCTCTGCAACACAAGACATCGCCATTGATGCTTACCGAATCGATACTTTCCCAAAATCGCAATCCAATAAACTCCCTCAAGCTTCCGCTATGGCAGTAGTAGGTTGGTGGACTGGTTATTCTCTTCCTGGGTATTTAGCCTTTATCAATGCCGACAGCATTGGCTGGAACGGTGTGTTTTATGGAATGGCTATCATTGTAGGTGTACTAATCCTATTCACCTTGTTAGTAGGCGAGCCACAAACCCAGCGTGAAGCCCTTCAGAAACAAGCAGAGGAGCGCTACTCTGAAGTTGTCGGGTCTCCGGTCGCTGCGTGGTTTACGGTAACCGTTATTGAACCGTTTTATGACTTCTTCAAACGCAACGGTGTGCAAGTTGCCGTCACTCTGCTTTTATTCGTATTCCTTTTCAAAATCGGTGAAGCCTTCTTGGGGCGTATGTCGATTACGTTTTATAAGGAAGTCGGCTTCAGTAATGAACAAATTGGCTACTACTCCAAATTGATTGGTTGGGGCTTTACCATTCTCTTTACCATCATCGGAAGTATGGTGAATGTGAAATTTGGTATTGTTCGCGGTCTAATGATTGGTGGTATTGCAATGGCGGCAAGTAACTTGATGTTTGCTTGGATAGCCAAAGTAGGACCAAGTGAAACGCTGTTCTTCGCAACCATTGTTGTCGATAACTTTACAACGGCATTTTCTACTGTCGCGTTTGTGTCCTTCCTAACCGCTATGACAGGTCAAGCGTTCTCAGCAACTCAATACGCGTTGCTTGCTTCACTGGGTAATTTTGGAAGAACGACTTTGGCGTCTTTCAGCGGAGAGCTTGTCGATTTCTTGGACGATTGGTCAACTTTCTTCATTGTTACTTCGTTGATGGTGATTCCAAGCTTGATTATGCTTTACTCTCTAAGACATCACTTCTCCAATTTGTTGGCCAAAGCCAAAAAAGAATCTGAAAAAGAAGAAATGGAAGATTCTCCATTGGTTAAATAAATTTCAGACGTAAAAAAGAGGCTCTTATTAGAGCCTCTTTTCATTTTGTATTCATCTAACTGGAACACACCTTAAGGGTACATGCCTCGTCCAAACAAGTTGAAGACTCGTGCCACACCTTGGGTAAATATCATCGGCTCGGTCAAAACCGTCAGACACAAACAGTCCTGATTTTCCGACGTTTGCGGAGCATGCTTCACTGATGCGTCGCGAGACATGATGTCTCCTTCAGCGTATTTCCCGTCCTCGTCACTAAAACTGCCATGAAGAACTAGCGTAGTTTCGACGCCTTTATGGGTGTGCTGAGGTACTTGAACCCCTTCCTTGATGTAAAGTAGGTTCATTCTCGCGTCGTTTTCTTCAAGCTCAATTGCAGCGCTGTACACCTTACCGCCGTAACTGCGCCACTCACCAATGCGTGACACCTGATTTCTCAACGCCTTCGGTAACACAAACTTCTTCCCATTTAACTCAATATGCACGGAAGGGGTTGCATCTGCATGAGAAGATGGCTTGAGCTGTTTCATGTCAACTATGGTTGAGAGCATTGATTCCAAATCTAGACTAGGTGCGTTTTTGTCTTCGTCGATGCCATGTTCTATAGAGAAGCTTGCCTCATCTGCAACACTGTGTGCTTCAAACATATCATTAGCCGCTTCAGCCTCTAACCTTTGAACGGTTTGTCTACATTGACTGCATGTTTCTAAGTGCGCTGCCACCATAATACCGTGGCAAGGGTCAATAGTGCCATCTACGTAGGCGCGAATCAGTTCGAACTCTGGGTGATAACTCATAATGCATCTCCCTTCATTGAATGCCGTAACTTCTCTACAGCAAGTCGCAACCGCGATTTTACTGTCCCTAAAGGAATATCAAACATGTCTGCGACTTGTTGATGTGGAAGCTCATCTAGGTAAACCGCTTTAACTACGTCTTTTTGACTCTGCGGTAGAGTGTCCAAAAAACGGACGACCTGTTCTTTTAACATATTTTGTTCCGGGGAATAATGCTCTACAAGATCCGGCGGGCAATAGTCGCTTGCCCAAATGTCTTCAGAATGCACATGAAGCTCTTTGCCTTTTTGTTTTCGCAATAAGTCGAAGCTTAAGTTTCTCGCAATCGTATAAATCCAAGTTGAAAGCGAGCTTTTGTCGGGATCAAAAAGATGACTTTTCTGCCATACCATCGCCATTGTGTCTTGGATAATCTCAACCGCCACATGCTCGTTACTCACGTGCTTGATGACGAATGTTCTAAGTCTTGGCGAGAAAAATCGAAACACTTCAGCGTATGCCTCTTTGTCTCCATTCTGAATTCGTGCCATGCAAGCCGACCAATGCGCTCGGTCGATTCCTTTAGCTTTTGACTGACATTCAGAGCCTGCTTCTAGCGTCTTGCTCATGATAGTTCCTTAACATCGAGCTGAGACTTGTCCCAGCACTGGAAAATAGTTTTTATTCCTGTAGAAAGCATATACGAACACGCGAGATAATCGATCACTTTAAAATGAAAAGCAGGCAAAAGAGATGGATTTAAAAAGACTAAAGGTTAATTCTCTAGTCTCGAGCTAGTGGCTTGCTATCTATTGCTTCAGATAAAAAGTCCAACGTAGCACTGCAAGATTCTTGGGAAACCAAAAGATCGAATTTCGTTTGGTTTATCGGTAGCAGCTCAAGCCAACGTTGACTTACCCACGTTGCATCGTCGAAAAAACATTGTTCATACAGGTTTTTAACTTGTGGGAACTGACTGTAGACATGCCTGAGTTGTTGCGAAACATGCTTTGTATCCTCAACAAACTCCGCTGTTTGCCAATTAGGAAGGTGTTCAATCTCCCCTACTCTCAATCCATCCTTCTCAGACCAGACCCTTTTTACACGAATTCTTTGCTTTCCATACACGGTAATCCCTAACAAACCGTCTTCTAACGTTTCAAAGTCCACGATCTCAACAAGCGTGCCGATTTGAGACACGTTGTGTGGGGAAGACTCATCACCGTCGGACATGAGGCATATTCCAAATCCCTCATTCTGTTGGCAGCACTCTTTCACCAGTCTCTTGTAACGGGGTTCGAATATTCTCAAGTTCATTTTCCCCTCTGGTAAAACAACCGAACTCAGAGGAAACAATTTGGTAATTAATGACATGCTCATTTTCCTTTGTCTTTATGTTCAGGATTTACGAGCGCGCCAGTAATCGCGATCACAATCATTATTCATTTACCGCACGAATGCAGTAACCACCGATGTTTCAGCCCAGAAATATCTAATTTCCAAACACTGTTGAAAGTAAGAACGAAAACGTTTTTCTCAAATTAACAATTTTGTCATTAGCAAAACCCTGATTACTATTGCACCCAATTGACAGAGTTCCTAATTATGTTCAGTTACGTGATCTTAGTCACTCAATTGCTTTCTATTTGCGGTATTTTTCACTTACAAATGAGAGGTGAAAATATAGAATGCGCGGCGAAGGATTTAAGGTTTATGGATTGAGCCCTACACCAATCGTTTATATGAGAGAAGAACCTAATGCGTAAGTCAATTTTAGCTCTAAGCCTTGCATCTGCAGCTATCGCTGTTCCAGCACAAGCAGAATATCTATTTGGTTTTGGTAGCGCGTACCTTGATTACCAAAAGTGGGATCACGGTATCGGCAATGATGCTTCTAACTTTGGTCAGGAAATCCATGAACGCAACCAAGCCGTCATCGGCATCGAAGGTGGTGCGGTATTTGATTGGGGCCAAATCTACGGGTTTTACGACTACGAAGGTGTTGACCGTGGTCAAGACAACCGTGGTGCATCCCTTAAAGGTACAATCCATTACAACCTAGCAGACACTGGCGTCAGTCTTTATGCACAAGTGTACAACACAGATAAAGACATCAGCCCAACACTTCACGAGCAGAACCGTGTTGCTGGCTTAGGCTACACAGCGTTAAAAGGCGATAACTGGGGGTTCACTCCATTTATTGGTGCTCATCAAGTTAACACCGAAGGCGGCATCAGCGGTGCAAACGGCGGAATGGTTGGCTGGGTTGGTTTCTACAACACCGATCTTGCTGGTCAAAACTTCACGTTTTCAACTTGGGGTGAATACGAATTCGGTCGTCAAGAAGCGTACGCTGATATCAACGGTGGTAAAACAGGTTTGAATGGTAGCGTAAACGCTATGTGGAACTTCCATCAAGATTGGTCTGCAGGCGTTCTTTACCGTTACACAGTGAACAAACTGGCACGTAAAGATTACCAAGACATCGTGATCTATCGTTTAAGCTACAAATTCTAACAAGTAGCTATATAAAAAAGTGGCGCTATTGAAGCGCCATTTTTGTTTCGACTTTATATTGCATCTTTCATTCCTGTCGCTATCCTTGCTCCAATCGTTTCTGATAAGGCTTCTAGGTTTGAATATCGTCATATTAGGTCCAGGTGCAATTGGATCACTTTGGGCGGCGTCGCTGGCAACAGCAGGACATCACGTTTCCCTATGGACACGCAATAACAAAGATACCCAACGAGATCTGTCGCTTGGCGATACCTCACCAGTTACCTTTGAAACCAATAACCTTAATGCCTTAAAACATTGTGATGTCGTTTTGGTCACAGTGAAAGTATGGCAAGTACAAACAGCCTTGCTCCCCATTTTGTCGCACCTACATCCAGACACCATATTATTGTTTCTTCATAATGGAATGGGGGCTGTTGACGCGTTGAAATCCGATATTGCCTCTTTTCCTGTTGTCATCGGTACTACGACCCAAGCCGCTTACAAGCCGAATGTTGATCAAGTAATACACACAGGGGTCGGTCAAACTCAGATAGGCGGTTTCAATTCAAAGGGTGAGAAATGTGAGTTCTTAGAAGAGGTACTGAATCACGCCCTTCCTGAAGTAAAGTGGAATCCCAATATCCGTCAAGCCCTATGGGATAAGTTGGCCATCAACTGCGCTATCAACCCATTAACGGGGATTCATCAATGCTTGAATGGCGACCTTTCCGAACCAAAGTTCAACACTGTACTGGATGAAGTCACACAAGAAGTTGTTTCTGTTATGCACCGCGAAGGTTTAGAGGCAAGCTTTGAGGTATTGAGAGAAAAAGTCAGTACCGTAATTCACGCAACGGCTAAAAATCATTCTTCAATGCAGCAAGATGTATTTCACCAACGGAAAACTGAGATAGAATTTATCGCAGGCTACGTCATTCGAGTTGCTGCTCGCCATCATATTCCAGTTCCTGCTAATCAAGCATTACTGGACGCCATTTTAAACATTGAAAAAAGCTGGATTTCATCATGAGCCATAAAATACTGGTCCCTATCGCTGCAGGTACAGAGGAAATGGAAGCCGTAACCATCATTGATATTATGGTTCGTGCTGGTTATGACGTGACGATTGCAAGTGTCGATCCTGAAGGAGCGCTCACCATGAAAGCCTCCCGTGGTGTCACTCTAACAGCCGATTGTCGGTTGGTGGATGTCGCCGATGAGCAATTTGATGTCATTGCACTGCCAGGTGGCGTGCCGGGCGCAGAAGTTTTTAGGGACAGCACGTTACTCATAGAGATCTTGAAGCAGCATATGTACGATGCTCGCTGGATGGCTGCGATATGCGCAAGCCCTGCCCTCGTTTTACAAACGCACGATCTTTATCCGAAAGCCATCATGACCTGTCATCCAAACTTCGAGGATAAGATCCCAGAGTCGCAATGGCGTGTGAAACGAGTCGTCACCGATATCAATCACAAACTAATTACCAGCCAAGGACCAGGCAGTGCATTGGAGTTTGCGATGGAAATTGTCATCCAGCTTTCGGGCAAACCACACGCATGGAAGGTGGCAGAGCCTATGGTGACGCTACCAAACCTTCACTACCATGAAATGGGTAAGTAAAGAATGCCTTTAACCGACGTACGCTCACAGTTTCCTGCGCTGGCACAAGATGTCAACGAGACCCCTTTGGTTTATCTTGATAGCGCTGCGACCACTCAGAAACCTCAAGTCGTGATAGATGCGATTCAAAAATATTACAGCCAGCAAAATGCAAATGTACATCGCGGTAGCCACTCCTTAACCGCCAATGCCACTTCTCTTTTTGAAGAAGCCAGAGAGACTGTTGCCGATTTTATCGGTGCGCAGCCAAAAGAAGTAATTTGGACTCGAGGTGCAACGGAAGCGTTGAACTTAATCGCTCAAACTTATGCTCGAAGTACACTTCAAGCAGGCGACGAAATTCTGATCGGCGAAATGGAGCATCACGCGAACATTGTTCCTTGGCAAATTGTGGCAGAGCAGACGGGCGCAAGTATCGTCAAAATTCCCATGACGCCATCTGGTGAGCTCGATATGGCGGCATTTGAATCACGCTTATCTCACAATGTAAAGATCGTGGCCGTTGCTCATGTGACGAACGTAACAGGGTATCGCCAACCTATTGAAGAGATAATCAAGCTCAGCCGGCAAGTCGGCGCGGTCAGTGTCATTGATGGTGCTCAGGGCATTGTTCACGAATCTGTGGACATCAAAACGCTGGATGCCGATTTTTATGTATTTTCCGGTCACAAATTATATGCGCCAGCAGGAATTGGGGTGTTGTATGGCAAGCTTGATTTACTGCAAGCTATGCCGCCATGGCATGGCGGCGGGAAGATGGTCGAGCGTGTGAGCTTCACCGGAACGACATTTTCCGAGCTTCCCGGAAAGTTTGAGGCTGGCACACCAAACGTTGCCGGAGCGATTGCGTTAAGCACCGCCATCAAATGGTATCGCTCGTTCTCTCTTGAGGGCATAGAATCGCACATTCATCAGCTGCAAAGACTAACGGCTAACAAACTGGAACAGATGGAAGACATTTCACTACTCGGCTATCAGCCTAATGCGAGTGTGCTGACTTTTGTTACCGATGGCATTCACCACCAAGATATCGCTACCCTTCTTGATCAGCAAGGAATAGCGGTAAGAGCTGGGCACCATTGTGCTCATCCACTCATGGATGCATTGGGAGTAACAGGAACCGTAAGAGTCTCATTCGGGATTTACAACACGGAAGAAGATGTAGAGAAGCTGGTGAAAGCGGTAGAAAAAGCGTTAGACATTCTTTAGTTTCCCCCCCCCCCTAAAAAAACACCTCCAACTTGCATTAGCTCGCTGGTTGGAGGCATTCAAGCTTAAAATTTATAACCAATCAGAAACGCCCCTTGGCTTAACCGGATATTTTTCAGTTCGACCAACTCAACGTTTAAATCCGCATAAAACCCGTGCGATGCAATAAAACGTATACCTGCGCCATACACCAAACCAGACTCTCGCTCTTGCGGTGTAAATGCCGTTGCTTTCACAGTATGTAGACCATAACCAAGCGTCGCATAAGGTTTAATTGCTCCACCAGCATCAACATTGAATGGGTGTGAAAGCTCAACCGCAATTTTTCCGGTGTTAGCGGAAAGCAAATCTTGTGAATTGGCTTCAAAAGTTAACTTTGCAGCAAACATAGCATTGAAATCATAAGCCCCATCAACTCTCAATCCACCGCCGCCATTGGTGGTGAAATAGGTGCTGTTTACACTGGATGAATAACTGGTACTGGCAAAACCTGCCGCTAAGCGAAAGCCTTCTCGCTCACCGTGTTTTTGTGATTCAGCCATGCTGAATGTAGAAATCAGTGCGGTAGCCAAGACGAAATATTTTTTCATGTTATTCCTTTTTCTTTTTATTGAATCAAAACTCGATCCACGAAATCGCTAAAGCCAGCAAGCTATCGGGTCACCGTTTGAATATGCTCAACAATGGCTTTCAATCCATTGCCACGTGAAGGGCTTAAATGGGCAATAAGACCTGTTCGCTCAAAATAGTCATCAATATTAAAGTGCTGAATTTGCTCCGACGTTTTTCCCTCATAAGCCGCCAGCACAAGAGCAATCAAACCACGAACGATTCTTGCGTCTGAATCGGCACAAAAATGCCAACAATCACCGTGCTTTTCAGTAACAAACCACACTTGGCTTTCACATCCAGAAATCGTGACAGTATCTGATTTCAACGTTTCAGGCATAGCGGGCAGTTTCTTACCCCATTGAATAACTTGTCGGTAACGGTCTTCCCAGCTTTTAAAACCTTGCATTGTCTCTGCAATGTGCTCGCTAGAAATATCGGTACCAAAAGGGGACGAAGGAAAGTTGCTCATAATATTTGCTGAATTATCCAATTTAAACTGTGTGAGATTATATACCCAAACCCACTCAGGTGAAGGTTCAAAATGCCTTTCTACTATTAGTATAAGAAAATCTGATCAGCATAAGAAAGCCCGACTAGTATAAGAAAGGCTAGCTAGTACAAGAAAACCTAGCCAAAATAAGAAAGCCCAGCATCAACGCTGGGCTTTCTTTTAGAATATAGGTGTTAGGAGCAGTTAGGTTGTTTTCATTCCACGCTGAATCAACTTCTCGACAACTCGCGATACCGCGACAAACCCAAACGTTGCCGTTACAACCGTAGCCGCACCAAAACCGCTGGCACAGTCCATACGCTTCGGACCTTCCGCCGTCGACTTAGTGGCGCAAACACTGCCATCAGCTTGTGGGTATTTAAGTTGTTCAGTAGAGAAAACGCACTCAATTCCAAACTTGCGTTGCGGATTTTTAGGAAAATTATGATGGCGACGAAGTGTGTCTTTGATCTTCTTCGCTAACGGGTCTTGAATGGTTTTGGTTAAGTCGGCAACCTGAATTTGAGTTGGGTCCACTTGACCGCCCGCACCACCTGTCGTGACCACTTTAATCTTATTGCTCCGACAAAACGCCAGTAATGCCGCCTTGGCTTTCACACTGTCAATCGCATCCAGTACATAGTCAAAGTCTTTAGTGATGTACTCTTTTAAGTTATCCGGCGAAATAAAATCATCGATTAAATTCACCTTACACTCTGGGTTAATCAGCTTCACCCTTTCAGCCATTACTTCAATCTTGCTCTGACCAACGGTTCCATTCAATGCATGGATCTGACGGTTAATATTGGTGACACACACGTCATCCATATCGATTAATGTCAGCTCGCCAACCCCCGTTCGGGCAAGCGCTTCTACTGCCCAAGAACCGACACCACCAATACCCACCACACAAACATGAGATGCCCGAAGAATATCGACTTCAGAATGCCCGTATAACCGCCTTGTACCACCAAATCGCTGATCGTACTGCTCGGATGCTGGAGGTAGGTTGTCTTGCATGATATGACCTTGTGCAAAGTAGAGTTCAAAAAGAAAGAGTGCGATTTATACGCACTCT
Source organism: Vibrio penaeicida (assembly GCF_030689305.1). Classification (GTDB taxonomy): domain Bacteria; phylum Pseudomonadota; class Gammaproteobacteria; order Enterobacterales; family Vibrionaceae; genus Vibrio; species Vibrio penaeicida_B. Next base: position 684,532 of record NZ_JAUYVM010000001.1, read on the forward strand.
TTATAGAAAAGTCTAGCGAGATGCGTTTAGTCTATTCACGCTTTTCGGGAGGCTGTGCCCATGGCGATTGTGTAGGTGACGCTTCTAATCCTAACTTCCACACTCGACCAAAGTGCCTATAGTGGCCAGCCTGAGTTCCGGCTCTTGGTCCCATACCGTGATAGAGATCGAGGTGGTTCTGTTTTACTGCACCGCCCGTATCCAACACAATCAGCAGCCTCAACTCATGCGCACCACTGAACGTACCATCCGCATTAAGTAGAGGTACTTCTGCCAAAATAGGGGTTCCCATAGGGAACAAACGTCTATCACCTGCGACAGACGCCATAGGTAGCAGTGGAATACCAGCAGTTCCCGTCACCGGAGCCGCCTTTCTAGGTTCAAAGAAAACGTAAGATGGATTTTGTTCCAGTAGCTCGCGAACAACCTCTTCTTCTTGTGCTAATACCCACTCTTTAATGGCTTTCAGCGACATTTTCTCACGAGGTACTTGGTTTCGTTCAATCAAAACCTTACCAATACTCACATAGGGGTGGCCATTTTTTCCGCTATAAGCAAAGTATTCTAATGTGTCATCGTCTTCAAAATGTACAAAACCACTGCCCTGAACTTCCATAATAAACGGGTCAATCATATTGGCAGCGTAACCAAGCTCTAACCCCAATCCATTTAATGCTCCGTCATTTATTTCTGCACGAGTCGGACACTGACCATGACATTCAGGCATTTTGTAAACAGGGTAACGGAACGTGTCGTTAGGCTGGTGCCTAAGCTCTATGACAGGAGAAAAATAGCCCGTAAACAATACATTACCTTGGCTGTCTCCCCCACCAAGCTGCGCAGACTGAATCCCGTAATTTGCGAGCTCACTTGGTTCACCGCTATTGAGCGCCCAAACTGAAAGCTGTTCATACAAAGATTGATAAGTACGTGCCATCGAAGGAGATTTGGATAAAACAGCGTCTGCCTGAGCATCAAACGTAAGAAAGTTTCGGGGCTTGTTCGACTCGATTTGAGCGGTTTGATTCAATGGCGATGAGAATTCACCGTCAAGGTATTGCTGACCGCGTTTTTTAGGTGCAGCACACCCAACAAGAACCAACGCGATACCAAAGCAAAGAAATTTTTTAAACACAAAGACATCCAGACAAAATGATTTGTATCAGCATGGCAAAATATGACGCCATCAGCAACACAAGTCACCCTATTGAGATACCTAGTTGCTTGAATTTAAGACAGCTGGAGGTGTTGTATTCAAAAATATGGATTCATAGTGTTCAGGGCGGAGTCGGCGCATTCTATTGAAACTTTCAGAAATCACGAGAAACTCATGCTCAACGCCACCGCTTTCGAATTCCAATTCAGAGCCATTAAAACTGAATTTAGACGTTAGCATACGCCCGTCACGGTATATGCCTTCGGGTTTAATGGTATAAGAGTCTGACATGTAAGGGGCAACGTGTTGTTCAACCCAATGACCATAGATTTTCTTTTTGAGGTCTTGTTGTTGTGCCTGGTAGTCACCGAGAACATGGTACAACGTTATACCTATACCAATCGCTACAGTAGCAACCAACAATAATGCACGTACATAATACGACACATCTCGACGCGAACTTCCCCGTAAAACCTTGCTCACTTCACCACTCATACATCTAACATCTCATAACGTGTGCCAAGAATTACAGGTGTGCACTTACTTGTCTACATCAGTCCGAAACTAAATCAAACGGTTTATGTATCAACACATGTCTATTATCAACAAATGTCCATTATCAAAATTTTGACAATTTCATAGTAAGCGCAGTTGCTGCTGACTTTTCACTCAGTTTAAAGCATAGTCTATATGAATTCGCAGTGCATGGTTCATTATTTGGCACAGTTCCAAATTTTTGATTGAACAAAAAGAAATTTGGCGTCAATATACAGAAATAAATAGTCATAAAATCAGCATAAATAGTCACGGATAGATTAAATAGTGAAGATAAGAAGTACAGCACTGGTAAAAGGGTTTAGACAATCCGCCCCTTATGTAAACGCTCACCGCGGAAAAATCATGGTGATAATGCTGGGTGGAGAAGCATTCGAAGATCAGAATTTTGGCAACATAATTAACGATATCGCACTGCTACATAGCTTAGGGGTAAAGATCGTGTTAGTGCACGGTGCTCGTCCTCAAATTAACCAGTTGCTCGACAAACAAGAACATCGCACTCCTTATCACAAAGGTATTCGTGTTACCGATGAAAACGCCTTAAGCGTTGTTATGCAAGCCGCTGGGCAGTTACAGCTCGCCATTACCGCTCGGCTTTCAATGAGCTTGAATAATACCCCGATGGCCGGCACTCAGTTGAACGTGGCTAGCGGAAACTTTATCGTCGCACAGCCTATTGGTGTCGACGATGGCATCGACTATTGCCACAGCGGTCGTATTCGCCGCATCGATACCGAAGGCATTTACAGAACACTTCAGCAGGGATCTATTGTTCTTCTGGGTCCTATTGGATCGTCCGTTACAGGGGAAAGCTTTAACTTACTTTCAGAAGAAGTGGCGACGCAAGTCGCCATCAAACTCAATGCCGATAAGTTGATTGGTTTCAGTTCGGAGCAAGGCATTACAGACGACGAAGGCAATGTCATAGCAGAACTCTTCCCTGCGGGTGCCCAAGAAATACTTCAACAACGCACTTCCGATTCGGATGAAGGGCAGAGAGGATCGATTCGCTTCCTTAAGGCTGCTATCGCTGCATGCCGAGCTGGCGTTCCAAGAAGCCACTTAGTCAGTTACAAGCTTGATGGTGCCATTCTGCAAGAGCTATTCTCACTCGATGGTATCGGAACCCAGATAGTCATGGCCAGCGCAGAGCAAGTTCGCAGTGCTGATATTGATGATATTGGCGGGATTCTAGACTTGATTCGCCCTCTGGAAGAGCAAGGTATATTGGTTCGCCGATCACGTGAGCAACTGGAACAAGAGATCCACCAATTTACGATCATCGAGAAAGACGGCATGATCATTGGCTGTGCCGCTCTGTATCCGTTTCTTGAGGACCAAACGGGTGAAATGGCCTGCGTGGCTATACACCCCGATTATCGCGATGGTAACCGCGGTGTTCACTTACTTAAACACATATACAATCAAGCGAAAACGATGGGGCTAGAGAATTTGTTTGTGCTCACCACGCGAAGCATTCACTGGTTTAGAGAGCAAGGGTTTACCGAAGTCGGCATAGGCGCGTTGCCTGGAGAGAAGCAAGATTTATATAACTACCAGAGACGTTCTAAGATTTTACAACTCCAAGTCATTTAATAGAACCTCGTTCCAATTAATTTCATTCATAAGCAACTGATTTATAATTAATTGCTAAAAAAAACCGCAAATCGGTTAAAAATTGACTTTTCATATCACATTCTGCTGGTACAATCCCCGCCACTGGAGAGCCATGCTTTCCAGTGCCAATTTCAGTTGAATCATTCTGTTTTACCTTTTAGTTTGCTTTATCGCCTATCAAAAGGTTTTAAACATCAACGTCAAGAATGTTCACTGCCACATGGAGGTTCACTCTAATACGGAGTCAAATGCTAGGAAGCGAGAGTCCACAACTTGCGAGCATAAACTCAATGAGAACCATTATTTGCAACTCGGCCCAAAGCTTTTGGGATATGGCTGACAACCAGTTTTTGGATGGCAGAGAAGTACACTGCGTTTTTCCAGTAAACGACAGCATGAAACGTTACATAATGTCTTATCAAAATCGTTGTAACATAAGAAACATCTCATTTTCGGAAGTATTCAGTACGAAAATAGATGAAAACAGCAGCGTCAAAGACGTTTTCAAATTCCTAGCACTTGCCGAAGTTTAGGATTTGCAGACCTTAGAAATTTGATGGTCCACCAAGGACGGTGGAGCCAAAAATTCAATCACACTTTCAAACTGTATCTAGCGCCCTTACTTATCCAATCGCCCAGCTAACCCACTTGCACGTAATGTTTTCACTTTTACCCCTCGATTCATCACATTTCGCTCACCAAACAGATCCAGCCTCTTCTTAGCTCGCGTAATACCGGTATAAATCAACTCTCGCGTTAAAATAGGGCTAAAGCTTGGCGGCAATACCATGATCGTATGTTCAAACTCACTCCCTTGAGATTTATGAATGGTCATGGCATACGCCGTTTCGTGCTCGGGGACTCGACTTGGAAGCACACCTTTCACTGTGCCATCGGGTAATTCAAAGTACACCCTAAGTCTTGGCACTTCTTCAGACTCATCCAGCATACAAATTCCAATATCACCATTGTAAAGCCCAAGTGCATGATCATTACGCGTGACCATGACCGGTCTGCCTGGATACCAAACATCATCGGTGGTAGGCAACTTATTCTGTTTTCTAAGGCTCTGCTCTATTCGATGATTCAAGCCGACAAGCCCAAAATCACCTTCACGGATAGCACATAGTAGCCGGCATTCTGAAAACAGTTTTAACACCTGCTTTGCTTTCGCACTGGGTAATTCGTCCAATGAAACTTTGCGGTTGGCCTCTTGCAAATAAGGGGCATAACCTGCTGTAACCATTTTCAGCATCTGCTGATAGGTGTCTTTATCCAAGTCATGGTGGGCAATATCACCAAACCCTTGCTCCCAAACTTTTTCGACTCGGATGGGATGGCCTGAATTGATCGCTTTAGCCAACTGCCCTATGCCAGAACGGGCATCAAAACGGTAGCTTTTTTGCAACATACACAAGCAATCCACGATGGGTGGGGCTGACGTAGAATGTTGGCGGCTCACTGCATCGTAACCAGTTAACGTAGCGATTTGTTGGCTTTGCGCTGGGCTCATGAACTGATCACTAAAATCACAGATATCGCCTAGCACTGCGCCTGCCTCCACAGAAGCAAGCTGATCTTTATCGCCAAGTAAAATTAGCCTAGCGTTCGGTGGCATCGCGTCCACCAGCTTATACATCATAGACAGGTCAACCATTGAAGCTTCATCGACAACCAAAATGTCGAGATGCAATGGGTTGTCTTTATGATGTCGGAACTCTGCTCGCCCGGGGATCGCACCGAGTAAACGGTGAATCGTGCTCGAATCGGTTGGGATTTGGTCGCGAATGCTCGGTTCTATTGGCAGACCTTCTACTGCTTTACCAATGGACTCGGTTAAACGAGCTGCGGCTTTACCTGTTGGCGCAACCAGCTTAATGTCAGGCACCTCACCTAAGTCACTTCCCTGCTGAACCAATGCTGCCAACAATTTAGCGACCGTTGTGGTTTTTCCTGTTCCTGGTCCACCAGAAATCACAGCAAAGCGTCTGGTAAGCGCGACAGCAGCAGCTACTTTTTGCCAATTTAAGCAGGCAGATTGTGGTACTAAGGCATCCAGACTGCTTAAGTCCGTCACTTTTTTCGCACTCACCAAAACGTTGTCAATCGCGTTCCAGTCCAATGTTTCCGGCGCGACGATATCTAGGTGATCGCATACCCACTGCTGTCGCATGACCTGATGGCTTTGTTCTGAATACACTATTGTTGAGAACAAGTATTGGTAGCTGCGAGCAAACAAATGATCTAGCGTTGTTTTTAGGCGAGTCGCTTGAGCAGGCTCTAAAACAATGGGCGACATCAAATCGCGCAGCGTCTGACTGAGCACCACCTCGTAATGCCAATAGCGGTGCAGATACAATTTCGCACCATCCAGAATTAAAGGTTTGGATTCACCGTTTCGCCCGACGACTGGAGAGCTCTCCAACTCTTTTTCCCAATCAATGCCCTTGAGTTTTTCTTGTAATAATTGTGCTTGCTCGCCATAAAGGCCAAGGCAAGCCGCAATATCTACTCTGTCCATTGGCACACAAATATGCCCTTTTCCTAATTCAGAACTGGCTACCCCTGCAATAAAAGGCACGGAAAGATTCGAATCTGGCTGTTGAGAAGCAATAAATCGAGCGAATTGGTAATCCAGCTGTCGAACTGCCCCTTGAACGGCAAGCTGCTGCATGACATTGAGTAAATCGGTTGTAGGCATGTCGGAGTTTACTGGCTGAGAATCAGACATCTAATGCTTCTCCATCAATGAGCTTATCGAACTGTTCCAAAAAGGCTTGGGAAGGTTTCGCTGAAAAGATCCCGTTATTCGATTGCCCATCCACACCTCGTAAGAAAAGATAATACACACCACCGAAGTGCTGTTCATAGTCATATTGTGCTAGCCGACTTTTTAGGAAGCGGTGCAGTGCCAACGCGTAAATTTGATATTGTAAATCGTATCGATGATCCGCCATCGCACGCGCCAAATTCTCACCATGGTAGTCAGCAACTGAATCGCCTAAGTGGTTCGATTTCCAGTCAAGGACATAGTACTTTCCGTTGTGCTCAAACACGAGATCGATAAAGCCCTTCAACATGCCTTTTAAGCGATGAAAACCTAGATCGCCAGCCTGCTTAGAAAGCGGATCATGTTGGTGAGCCAACTGGTTAAACGTTGGAGCGAGGAGTACATCGATGGGCAATAAGAATTCCATCTCCACCAATAATTGGCTTGGCATTTTGTTCGAAAGTTGGAGCCCTTCCCCATCCAAAGGCGTGTTAAGCACTGTATCTACCAGTAATTCCAATACGGGCTGCCATTCCGGTTCGAGCTGTTCTACTTCCATCAAATGGGTAATGGTTGCACTGTTGGCTTCACTGTGCGCAGGTTCGTTGAAAATCACCTCTTCAAATAAAGTGTGAAGAAACGTTCCCGGTCTCGCGCCTCTTGGAAAGGTAAATATGGAACGCGCGGGCGCTTCTATTAGGTGCTCTTCCTCTTCGGAAAATGAATCAATATCAAACCCCGCGATTTCAAAAGACGCATCATGTGAACCGTGCCCTGATTGCTTGACTAACCCCGAGTAACTGCTGATTCTCCATGAGCGATCGATATCTTGCTGTAACTCGCTTGCCGTAAGGACTTCTGCCGCTTCTTTTACGGGTGTATATGGCTGTCCTTGCTGCTCAGGTGGCGTTTCAATGATCATGAAATCATGATTTGTGGTCACTTGAGCGAGGCACCCCGCTAATTCTTCTGGCGATTTTGGCTCGCCGTTTTGCACTAAATACCCAATGGCGCTTAAATGAAGCCCTGAAGGTCCTTTAGTGGCTCGCCCTTTTCGTATCGGAGTCATACCAATAAAGCAGCCATAAACCGCGCGAGTAAGCGCCACGTAAATCAAACGTAAATCTTCCGCTAATCTCTCTTTGTCGGCCAGTTCTAGAGCTTCACTGTTCTTAGTAATGTCTAATACGGTTTTGTCTTTCTTTGCATCGTAATACTTGCCTTCACTGGCTTCGCGGTAACTGCTAACAAAAGGAAGAAAGACCAAATCGTATTCCAAGCCTTTCGATTTATGGATAGTGACAATTTGAACCAGATTACGCTCAGACTCCAAACGTTGGATTTGCTCATCGCTGCCCCCCGTTAAGCCGGACTGAATATCGCTGATGGTTTCAGATAGCCAACGCAACAAACCGTGATCACTTTCCAGCGACAAACTGGCTTGCTGTAATAACTCGCCAATGTGCAGCAAATCGGTAATGGTGCGCTCTCCGTTATCTTCTTCCAGTAAGCGCTCTGCCATCGCTCGCTTTGACATAACGGAGCGAATCATTGGCATCACGCCTCGTTGCTGCCAAAGTTTCCGGTACTCCCGAAATTCATTCACCGTGTTTTCCCACAGTGTTTCTTCGTTATTTAGGGCATCCAATTCACGAGCGTTCAAAGCGAACAAAGACGATGCCACACAAGCGCGAAGCGTTTTGTCTTGCTCCGGCGTTAGGACGGCTTGGAGCAGGCGCTGCACATCGTGCGCGACGACACTGTCGAACACACTGTCTCGGTTAGATAAATACACACTCGCAATGCCTTGCTCGGCGAGTGCTTCCTTGACTTTTCGCCCTTCCGTGCCGGTTCGAACCAACACAGCGATATCACCAGCTTGCACGTTGTGGCGCTCTCCCCCATTTTCAAACCAAGCTTGTTGCTTGTCTGATGCAGTTAACACCGTTTGAATTTGGCTGGCTGTGGCTGACGCCATGACAGAAAGGTAATCCCCTTTCGTTACGGGCTTACCGTCTTCTTCTTCATGCAGCCAAAACCTTAGAGCTGGCTGCTTAACGCCATCCAAAAACCAATGGCTAGAATCGGCTTTCGGGCTGAACTTGACGGGTCTGAATGGAATGTCTTCATCATAAATAAAAGGGGCATCACTGAAATCGAAAATTCGGTTCACTGCCATGACCATATCGGCACTAGAGCGCCAGTTGGTGCCGAGCGTGTAGTGATCTTGTACTTCATTACGGGCTTTAATGTAGGTAAAAATATCAGCACCACGGAACCCATAAATCGCCTGCTTAGGATCGCCGATCATAAACAAGCCAGTTTGAGGCTGATCTACGTAAATTTGGCTGAATATCTGGTACTGAAGCGGGTCCGTATCTTGGAATTCATCGATCATAGCCACCGGGTAAAGAGTGCGAATACGCTCAGCCAACAAATCATCTTCATCGGCATCTAAGGCGTCAGAAAGTTGCGTCAGCAAATCATCGAACGATAACCAATTCTTTCTTTGCTTGGCTTTCGCCAACAGAACACGGCACTCTGCGATCGCGTGCGCCAAAATGGGGTCACGCAACGAAACCGACTGTGAAATAAACTCGTCTATCAAATCAAAAACTGAGTGAGTGGGTGGCTCGCCTTTAGGGGTTTTTTCGTTCAGCGTCGTCTGGCTGAATTTTTCTAGCTTATCGGGGAAAACGTAATCCACCGTTGGGCTTGCTGCCCAAATAGTGACTTGTTCTAGCCAAGTAGGCAGCGATTTTTTGGTGTAGCTACGCTTGTTTACATCCGAGCTTGATATCAGGTCTTGTAGATCGTCTTGTGCCGCTCGCCATTGCGCTTTGAGTTCATCGATTTTACTTAAATTCTGTTGATGCAGATCCGCAATATTTGTGGAGAGAGGCGCGACCGTCAGTTCAATGTCTGCACCCGTTAAGTGTCTGGATACATCCTTAAGCAGAGCTGAAGGTGCCCCCCAGATCTTCCCGATCTCAGCGGCAAGGTTCATCGGTAATGGATAAAACTGCCTACGCCAATAATCTGCAACAACCTGAGCTTTGAGCTGAGTTTCGTCGGTAACAAATTCGTTATTGAACCGACTGCCTGATTCAAAGGCATTTTGAGTCAACATGCGCTGGCAAAAGCCGTGAATGGTATAGATGGCGGCTTCGTCCATCTGGCGTTCAGCCTGAAGCAATATTTTTGCGGCTTCTTTGTGATCCGAAATGGCGTTTAACAAGGGCTGGATAACGGGATCTATTTTTTTATCATTTGAAGAAGCACCACCACGAGAAAACGCCAAACGTGCGTCGTGAATTTTAGCGCGGATACGATCTCTCAGCTCTGCCGTGGCTGCTTCTGTAAAGGTCACAACCAATATCTGATCAACAGTCAATTGGCAGGGATGTGACGTGCCACTCTCACCATGACCAAGAAGTAGACGTAGATACAGCCCCGCAATCGTGAACGTTTTCCCTGTTCCCGCAGAGGCCTCTATTAAACGGGCACCGTGCAAGGGGAAGTCCATTGGTGACAAAACACTCGCTTGTTGAGGTTTTGAATCAGATTGGCTAGTCATATATCGTCGATTCCGCCTAATAATTTGTGATCAAACACTTATTTTGCAATTTATAATTAACTTTAAAGATCAAAATAGATCAGGTTGAGACTTGCTTCACGGTTCAGGCTACCTGCTGTGGTTAGTATCCCTGCCACAGAATTGTGGTCACCTCTGACCCTGTGGTCGTACAGCGAACGCCCTACAAATAACAATGATTTGCTGGCGACCACCCTACACCCTTTCAAATGAAACTTACTCTATCTCTTCGCTGTTTTGCGTTGCCATAACTGCGGCTTGTAAAACCAAACTTGCGTTTAATCTTACTTCTCTGCCGAGCTCTTCATTCCAGTGAGACCAGATCCTTTCGATGTAGTTATCTGAGCCTTCACCAGGGAACATGTAGCCATCGTTAAAAGCATCTCCCATCTTTTTAAGTGCCGTTTCTTCATCATCTACCCATTCCCCTGCTTTGTTAATACAGGCTTGAACGCCCGCTAGCGCAGTCTTAGGGAAATAGGGTAATGGCTGATTCATTCCTTGATAAAACAAGCGAACCAGCTCTTGCAACATGGTGATGGCTTGATTGCGGTTGTCTAAAGGAGAAATGACCCAATGCACCGCTCCCTCTTTTTTGTCGTAACCAACGATGTGGGTACGGCTCACGCCCCCCATGGCAGCGAGACAGAGGTGATCAATCCATGCAGATAACCAATCTTGCGCGCGGATTTTTCCGCTACGATACCGAAGCAGCCCGGATTGGTATCGATGTGTTAACCAGCCCGTTAATTGGCACGGTTTCTCGTCTATTGTTAGGCTGATCTTCACTTCACTGTCGTCAAGCGGCTTTCCAGCCAAAGGATGAAGCACATTCACGAGTGAATCCGTCTGTTCTCGGTTAGCAGCAAATTCCAGCTCACCAAAAGCACCGATAGGCAGCAATCCTTTAGCTCGCTGTTTTTCCATGTAACGAGCTAAAACAGGTTCTTCTGCTTCACCGTTAACTCTGCATTGAAGTAGCGTATCCACCAATTCGTCGCGCATTTTATAACTTTGTAAACCACCCAAAACAAACGGCTCATCGTTTTCTAGCGTCGCCATAGGTGGCTCAAAAAACACTTTGAGACGTCGATTAAAGAAATACTGAACGGGTAAACGCCAGAAACGTTGAAGCTCCACCAAATCAAGTTGGTAAGGCGCACTTAGCTCGGCTAAGTAATCATCCAAAGGTTGCTCAAATGCGCCAGCGCGCGCGCCTAAACGGTTAACGCTCGGTAGCCACTCTTTGGCGTAGCTTTTGTCGATGCCCGAAAAAGCAAGAGGGCTAAATGGCACCATGGGGTGAGTATTCGAAAGGGCAGCCAGAAGCTTGTCGCCAGACGTATCCACACCCAACATTTCGTCCCCTTCCAAACAATAGTTTTGGTGGCAGTACTCCAACAACTCCGATACTAAAACCGACGGCACTTTGTCTGTATTGTCTTGAATGGATCGCCCGACATAGCTGATGTATAAGGATTGCTGTGCCGACAACAAGGCTTCGAGAAATAAGTATCTATCGTCATCTCGCCTTGACCGATCGCCGGGCCTTGCGCGATTGTTCATTAAATCGAAGCCTTCAGGCGGCATTGAGCGGGGGTATGCCCCGTCATTCATGCCAAGCAAGCACACCAATTTAAATGGAATGGAACGCATGGGCATCAACGTACAGAAGTTCACTTGCCCTGCTAAAAAGCGCTGACTGACACGGGTTCCAGACAGTTTGTTCTGCAAATATTGCTGCAATACCGTATACGAAATGTCTTCTTCAAATCCGGCATCAAGAACCTGTTCAAGCAACTGAGATAAGGTGTCTCTAATGGATTTAAGCGCCATCTCACCTTCAAGCTCTACGCTAAAAAAGGCATCCAGCATGTCATTGATGATGCGAGTCCAATCTGCCGCGCTTTGAGTGGCGTTCAACTGCTTTTGGAATCGGTTGAGCGTATCGACGTAGTGCGCCAATTTACCCGCTAATTCAGCGTCCATTCCTTGTACTTCATTGTAAGAAGCTATAGTTCTTTGCCCTTCAAACAACCCCGCACTTTCTGGCATCGCGTAGCCCAATAGCATTCTTTGAATGCCAAAAAGCCATGTATTTTGCGTTAGCTCTGGAAGCTCAAATTGCCCGGCGGTTTGTTCATCTAGCCCCCAGCGTACGCCAATTTCTTCAATCCAGATCTTTGCTCGTTCAAACTGGTCTTCACCCAGACCAAACCGAGCCATAATGGCTGGCACTTCGAGAAGTTCGAGTATCTCAGAGGCTTGGAAACGGCTATCGGGTAGCAACATTAACTGCATGAATGCAGACAGAACAGGACTCTCTTCTTGCGCCGTCCTGTCTGAAATGGAGTAAGGAATAAAACGCTCACCAGGTGCATTGCCAAAAACAGACTGTATCGCGGGGCTGTATGCATTAATGTCCGCCACCATGACGATAACGTCACGGGGTTTTAAGCCAGAGTCTCTGTCAAACATGCTTAAAAGCTGATCATGCAGCACTTCAACTTCACGCATTGGGCTATGACAAGCGTGAACTGAAAGCGATGTATCCCCTTCTGAAACCAACTGTTTGTGTTGGCTGGTTTCGAGCACTTCATCTTTTTGGTGCTCTTCTAAATTCAAAATATCCGCTTGTAATTGGTGCAATACGCTATCGCGATCCACCTCTACAAAAGCTTCCACTTCATGGGCTTCTAACTGGGAGAGCAGATACATATTATCGCGCCCCAATTTCCCCATGGACGCCAGCAAACTGTTTCCAACGACATCGGTATGAAGTTCATCAATCACGTTATCTTCAAGTTCGCCTTTTAGCTGCTCTGTTACGCCGTGCTCTTCAGAATGATCTTGTTTCCACTCAATGTGTTTTCGATGACGAGCGGCTAACTTAGCGAGGTATTTTCTGTCTCGAACCTCTCCCCAGTAATAACGACAAGGGTTGGTAAACATAAGGTGAACATCAATGTGCTCACCCAATGCTTTTAAGGCATCCATGTAGCGAGGCGGTAATGAAGAAATGCCAAACACAAACAATCGCTTGGGCAAGTCAGAAAGCCCCGAAGGTGCTTGGCTTAAGGCATCGATGAAATGTTCGTATAAATTAGCGCGATGGTAAGGCGATTGATCGAGTACTACCGTGCGATCGTAAAGCGCTTGCCAAAGGATGGGCTGCCAAGGGTGTTCTTCACCGATTTCCTGTACCGTTTCTCCCGCTTCCCATGCGGCGATCCATTCTGGTCGGTACACTAAGTATCCGTCAAAGATATCCGCTATTTTCTCTGACAATTGAAAGAGTTTGGAGTGATCTTCATCGTTTTCTAAGTAGCGCAGTAAGGGAGAAAATTCAGGTTGAGATAGCTGCGATGGCAGTATGTCCATGAGCTTCCAAGTCATGGCTTCTTTGTTGAAAGCACTACGAGTTGGCACATCAGGAAGGACTTGCGTAAACCTATCCCAAATAAATGTCGCAGGAAGAGGAAAATCGATATTTGCGGCAACACCAAATTCTTTCGCTAATTCCATTTTCAGCCATTGGGACATGCCAGGGCTTTGAACCAGTATTTGTTCTGCTTCAAATGGGTTTTCTAATGGGGAAAGTTTGATGAGTTCAACAAGTAGAGATTTCAGCAACTCTATTTGATTCGAGTGATAGACAGTAAACACAAAGCATCCGGCTACATGGTTGGACGGTTACTGCTTAGATTAGCATAGAGCATCGAATCTGCTGAACTGAAATATGTATTCAAAGACGAGTGAAAAGACGATCAATCAGTAAGTTAGTTGAATATGCGCAAATGACCTTGAGGTGGTTTGAGTATAGATAGTCACATCGATATTTTCGTTTACTTGAGCTGATGCGAAATTATGACAAAGCTTGCCATTAAACTTGATGAGTATCGTTAGTGGCTCATTTTCGCGACCATTTACACAGTTATTATCGTAATAATAACGATGCATTCTGATGGTTGAGAATTTGCAGTTTTATAACATAGCTCAGTTTGACTTCTGAACCCACCATGCTGAACTTAAGGCAAGAGCTTACGTTGGTGCCTCTTTCGGTCTAGATAGACAATATCGGACCAATAGAGGATATGTTGTATTTCTTTCATTCAATAAATACCTCATGCGCTACTTTCTCCCTTGTGCTGATAACGTTACACACATGGGTAATAGCAGTGAGGTCGCAGAATGAGTTGTAGTAAGAAAGGTTATATATGCCAAATGTTGTTGCAAGGGCAGTAAAAAGCTGGCTAAAAACGTCGGTGCACAAAGTAAACGGTTTTAGGGCGAAGCCAGAACTTGAGAGCTTGATGAAACACCAATCACCCGCGGTAAATGCGGTTGGGGCAGCTCTGTATGATGTACTCAATAGTGCTAACTCGCCAGAAGAAAGAATGACATTCGAGAAAATTGAACAGCGCCGAGCAACTTTACTGAATTCGAACGCTGAAATTTCAGTCATGGATTATGGAGCGGGTAGCCCAAGTTCAATAAGAACTCATGAAGAAATGGCTCAGGGAATTGAATTCCACTCAACCATCAGAGCGGTGTGTCGATCTAGCAAACCGGCGTTTTGGGGTGTGTTTCTTTTTAAAATGATCCGCTACTTGCAACCAAGCACCTGCCTCGAGTTGGGATCCTGCGTCGGAATATCAGCCTCTTACCAAGCTTCTGCTCTTCACATGAACGACAAAGGAAAGATGCTAACACTTGAAGGCTCTCCAGAGGTCGCTAAAGTGGCTCAAGAAAGCCTTGATTTCATGGAGCTAGACAACACGTCCATCGTGACGGGGCCTTTTCATTCAACACTTCAAAAAACGCTCAGCGCCCATCACCCCATCGATTACCTTTTTAACGATGGTCACCATGATCACGATGCCGTTCTAGAATATTTCAATACAGCTTTACCCTACCTTGCGAAAAGCACAGTAATGATTATTGACGATATTAACTGGTCTGAAGGAATGCGTAACGCTTGGCAAGAAATTGAAGAGGACGAAAGAGTCGCCCTATCTATTGACTTGAATGAGATTGGAATTGCATTTATTACTGACACTTTAACTTCCAAAGAAATCATAAAGATCCCGCTTTAGGAACGAGGTCTTCATTTCTGTGCCTTGCCTGAAAGCAAGCTCCCTATTCTTTGGTAGAGAGGTCGCTGAACCAAGCATCTTGGGGTTACTTGGGTATAACTGACTAGCTCGCTACTTTTCCACTCATCATCACGGTTGGTAATACGTGTCGCACATAACACCAACACACGTAGCCGACGACACCACTGGCTATGATTAGCTCTATGTTCGCAAGAAAACGAACCTGTTCTACATATTGCGATGAAACAGCGATGCTTTCTAACCAATTCGCCATTTTAAACAACGCAGTCGCACCAATTACCATTGGAAAGGTAAAGGCAGCATACGCAGGGCTAAAAGGCAGGCGGAGCAAGTGGAAAAAAGCCGCATAAATAACCACTGTCATCAAAATGGCAATACCAAATAACAACGCAACCAAAACAGGAGACGGCTCTTGAGTTACCGTCAAATAGCCAGCCAAAGAAAGGCTCGCAGGAGCGGCAAGAATCGCGATAGTGGGTTTTGCAGCATCCGGAACACTTTCACAGAAAACTAGACGATATATCATGGTTGGCAACAAAATCGCGTAAGTGACCAAACCAAAATTAAGCACGCCTTCAGCAATATAAGCGAGCGCAGGCGTTCCTGAGAAAGAAACATCAGCAACAATCAAACCTACAGGGGGGACAAACCAACTTGGCACCATATGGTTGAGTTGGAAATTCATGCTGCGGTGATAAATAAAGCTAACCAAGAACGATACGTGCATTAAGACTGCCGCCATCCAAACAGCATCACCAAACCCTTGATTCCACTGACCAAAACTGTGGGAAATCACCATTAGAGCCATGGCAAAGGTAGGCAAAACACTGCCAACGACAGGGTGTGCCATGTCTTCTTTAAGTAAATGCCGATGGGACATGAACTTAACCGTTAAGATAAGCAAAAGAATGCCCGCGATACCCGCGCCTATCAGTTGCCCCATTCCGTTTAGGTTGGCGGCGTTTTCCCAACTCCACCCTAAACTTGCAATGCCAAGTGCTAACCCTGCCATTGGAGTAGGAGCCAGAGCACTTCTGGTGGTCATTTTCTTGATCATGGCTGCTTATCTCTAATTAACTCAATAGCAACATAATAAACTTGCCAAGCATTTAATTATATCTGAATATATTTAAACCAAGGTTAAGTAAAGTTGAACGTTATGAATATTTCGCTGAAACAGCTCCGAGTTTTTGTTGCGATAACACAGGAAAAAACCATCACTGCCGCCGCGGATCAACTTTACCTCTCGAAAGCAGCAGTCAGTATGTCCTTGAGTGAACTGGAAAAGCAGGTTAAGCACGCCCTGTTTGATCGCGTGAACAATCGGTTAATATTGAACCGTGAAGGGAAAAGGCTGCTGCCCATCGCCGACGAACTGTTACACAGAGCCAATGACATCGATCAGCTCTTTCAAAGCGATCAAGCCTTGCATGGCGAACTCAATATTGGTGCCAGTGACACCATTGGTAATCAAGTTGCTCCGTTTATGCTCAGCAATTTTCGTTCTGTTACCCAGCACCATCATCAATCGCTTTTTATTGCCAATACCGCCCTCATTTGCGAAAAGTTGGCAGACTACGAGTTAGACGTAGGATTAATAGAGGGAAAGACACAACACCCTCAGCTCATCACTCAGCCTTGGTGTTTAGATGAAATGTGCGTCATTGCGAGCCCAAAACATGAACTCGCCAAACAGACAAACTTGGGGGTGCGGGATTTAGAATACACGGATTGGCTCTTGAGAGAATCTGGATCGGGTAGCCGAGAGTTTTTCACTCAACGAATTGCCCCGCGTATCGAGTATTGGCAAGAATCTTTCCAGCTAAATACAACCGAGGCCATCATCAACGGTACAACTGCAAACTTGGGGTTAGCGTGTTTATCACGGCGATCAGCACAACATGCGATTGATGATGGACGAGTGGTCGTTTTAGATTTGCCAATAGATTTCCAACGTAAGTTTTGGATACTTCTACATAAAGAAAAGTACCAAAGCCCACTTCTAAAAACGTTTTTGGAGTTTTGTTCACGCTGGCAAGTATAGGCTATCGGCCTCTCACAATACGTGTGTGGACTGGACACTCAGGCAAACAATCTGTATAAACAACCAGTAGATCAAATCTAAGTTCAAAAGAGGATAACCATGGCTGTAATCGTCAAGTACGTGGTGGAGCGCAACGGAGAAGAAAAGATGACTTTTACCTCTAAGGCTGAAGCCGACGCTTATGACAAAATGTTAGATATGGCAGATGAGCTTTTCGGCCTTATCTCAGAAAGCAAGCTTATTGAAGATGAAGGGAAGCAAGAAGAATTGTCTCTTTATCTGGCGAAAAATAAAGATGAAGTGTTGTATGCGCTTGGCGCTAAAAAGCGTAAAGCTGCAACGCCTAAAAAGCCTAAGGTTGTTGAAGATAAAGCAGACGACTCTAACGAGTCTGAAGAAGACGCAGCCTAATTTAGAGCCGCACAACACCCTAACGACTTATCAGAATAGCCAGCTTATATTGCTGGCTATTTCTTTTTAGAGATATTATATCTCCAATCAGACAGCATATATCGTTTGGCAGACTATCCGGCTTTTCCCTCTTTCATCTCGTAAGCGGGGTGAGTAGGATGCATGTCAACAAGATTCAAGATTGATGACTTGCTTGGGTGGTCATTCCCTTTCCTAAGCAAACAAAAGAAATTCAACCAAGGAGATTTCACTCATGGCAACATTTTCTCTGGCATTTGGTACAGCTACCAAGAACCGCGATGGCAAAATCATTGAAGCTTTCTTCCCTAACCCAGCTCTAAACCCAAGCGATGCTTTGGTGAAAGCAGTAGCGGAAGTGGCTGGTTACCAAGAAGGCAACCAAGCGATCGAAATCTCTGCGGCTCAAAGTGCAGAATTGGCTAAAGCATTCGAAGCAAACGGCGACGCTGCTAACGCTTCTTTTGCAGCAAAAGCGGCTGAGTCGGCTCAGCCACTGGTTCTTGTTGTTTTAGCGACTGACGAGAAGCCTGCCTCTGTTGCAGAAGGTTTCTTGAAGCTTCAGCTTATCTCTAACCGCCTAGTACTGCCTCACGGAACCGTCCTTGATGGTATCTTTGGCTTGCTTCACAACATTGCATGGACAAACGAAGGTCCAATCGATCTTCCTGAACTTGCTGATCGTCAAATCGAAGCGCGCCTAGCAGGTCGTAACCTGTCTGTTGATTGTGTAGACAAATTCCCGAAAATGGTGGATTACGTTGTACCTACTGGCGTTCGTATTGCAGATACTTCTCGCGTTCGTCTTGGCGCACATGTGGGTGAAGGCACAACAGTGATGCACGAAGGTTTCATCAACTTCAATGCAGGTACTGCTGGTGTAAGCATGGTTGAAGGTCGTATTTCTGCGGGTGTTGTTGTTGGCAATGGCTCAGACATCGGTGGTGGTGCATCCATCATGGGTACACTTTCTGGTGGTGGCACAGTGGTAGTTTCTATCGGTGAGAACTCTCTACTTGGCGCAAACGCAGGTCTTGGTTTCCCACTGGGCGATCGTTGTACGGTTGAATCTGGCCTGTATGTAACGGCGGGTTCTAAAGTACGTATGCTGGATTCAGACGGAAAAGAAGTCGAAGTTGTGAAAGCACGTGACTTAGCGGGTAAATCGGACCTGTTGTTCCGTCGTAACTCGGTAACAGGCCAAATTGAGTGCCTTACAAACAAAACCGCCGTTGAACTGAACAGCGAGCTTCACAGCAACAACTAATTGTTTAGCTGAAAGGCAGTATTTGTTTAGACTTAATCAGGAAAGACCAGCATTACGCTGGTCTTTTATTTTTCTATTTGCTTAGCGTTCTGTTTTAACTACTAAGCTTTAATAACTTTTGACAAGCCTGTTCTAGCGTGCCGCGAGAACACCCTAAATTCAATCGAACATACCCACTGCCACCCGCACCAAACTCAGTCCCCACCGAAGGTAATACTCCAACATCAATAAATAATCGACGAAGGGCTTCATCGGTCAAATTAAGTTCCCTGCAGTCGACCCAAACAAGGTATCCGCATTGGGGCATTTGAAATGAGAGAGCTGGGATATGTTGAGAAAGAAAGTGATTCAAAAATTCCATATTCCCTTGAACATACAACTTTAGGTCATTTAACCAACTCAACGAAGTGGCGTAAGCCGTTTGGGATGCGACAATTGCCATCGCATCGAACAAATCTAGAAACAGAGCATGTTTTCGCTTTTCTATTGCCCCCCTCATCGAGGGGTTCGGTATGACTAGATTGGCTAATCTCAAGGAAGCCAATCCAAACGTTTTGGTTGCAGCCGTTGTTACCACAAGCTTTTGTAAGTAACGCTCTTCTAAGTTAAGCGCACTCCAACATTGGTACCCAGGTAACGCCAAATCACACCATATCTCATCACTGATCAGCCACACATCATAACGGTGACACAATTGGGCAATTGCTTGTACTTCTTCAGGGCTCCAAATACGCCCGATAGGGTTGTGCGGATTACATAAAATAAAAGCTTTTACCCCAGAGGCTAAAGCCGCTTCAATGGCATTGAAGTCCATGTCATAACAACCAGACTCTTCCACCATGGTAATTTCTTCGACTTCTCTACCAGATAGAGCGATGGCCTCTTTGAATTTACCGTAACCGGGTGACTGTACCGCAATAGAATCGCCTTCATTGGTCAATTGCTCGATAACCAATGCAATGCCCGGCATAACGCCATTGACTGGTACAACCCAATCGGTATCAAGATCGAGCTGGTGCTGCTCCTGATACCACGTTTGAATGGATTCGAAATACGTTTTAGTGACCTCTGTATACCCAAACACACCATGTTCTAGCCGCGACTGTAAGGCACTAGATACCTGTGGAGGAATCGAAAAATCGTAATCAGAAACCCACATTGGTATGGCATTTTCACTGACATCACCAAATTTCTGTTGGTTAAAATCCCACTTTACTGAGCCCGTTCCTCTGCGGTTATGTGGTTTATCAAATAAAGAAGACATGATTTTTCCTTTAGAAATGGGGTTGTAGAGAAGATTCTCACTCATAAGACTTTTTAATTCGAATAGCAGACACAATAATACTAAGACGATATAAACAAATCATGGATATAGACTATGCGTTTACTTTTAGCTTTGTTGCTACCTTGGCTGCAATTTTTCACCATCGGCAGACCATTCAGTGGAATCATCTGCCTGATTCTACAAATTACATTGGTTGGTTGGATTCCTGCTGCGATTTGGTCGGTATATGCGTTGAGCCAATACAAAACCGATCAGAAAATCAAAGACGCAATGGATAACTAGTACGTAATAGATAGCAAATAAGCAATAGGTTGTGAATATAGAAAAGACCGTTAAGCGAACAGCTTGGCGGTTTTAAAATCCCCGGCTATAGCGAAATACCTTACTATTGCGAGGCAATGTCTTTCATTGCCTCAACCAAAATATCCACGGGTTGCGCTCCGCTGATGAGGTGCTGTTCATTAATCACAATCGCGGGTACTGCATGCACCCCCAAAGATAACCAGTGAACTTCTTCATCTTCCACAATCTTATTCCATCGCTCCGAAGAGACGACTTGTTTCGCTTTTATAGGATCGAGCCCAATCGATTCAGCGCATTCGGTTAATACGTCGTGGTTTTCAATCGCTTTGCCATCACTAAAGTACGCTTGGAACAACGCGAGTTTCATTTCAGTCTGCTTATCGGATTCGCCAGCCCAAGCGACCAGTTTGTGGGCATCGCGGGTATTGTAAACGTTCATTTCGTCGGAGAAGTTAAAATCAAAGCCGACTTCTTTCCCTAGTTGAGTAAGATTACTTCGTACCTGAATACTCTGCTCTGCGGTTGTGCCATAGCGCTTCATCAGGTAGTCACGCAAGTTTACGCCCCCTTGATGAAGATCGAGATTGAGCTCAAACGGATGCCAGTTCACTTCCACTTCAATTTGGTCAGCAACTTGGGTAATCGCTTTTTCCAGCCTTTTATAACCGACAATACACCACGGACATGAAACATCTGATACCAAGTCGATCTTAAGCTGCTGTTTACTCATCCGTGGCTCTCCAATTAGGGTCTATACAGTACAAACTTACTGTAACTCAACTTATTGAAATTATCTTCTTTTTGCTTTGAACAACACGAAAGTTATGATCGAGACCCAAACAACCTAAATGCCCAGTTCTCAACACTGCCAGTTTCGATGCGTTTTTCGAACAACGCTCGCCAAGAATCGACCAAAGGAATGTCTAGCACCGCTTTCAGCTCTTGTTCGTCCAAAACGCCGCGATAAACCAACCCCATCACACGCGCAAGAGACCAATCTGGATACGGGCGCTCAATCAGGTAAATCGCATCACCAGCACCTATATCCCCTTCTTCCAACACACGAAAATACCAACCCGTTCGCATAGTCATTTGAAATCGAAGCGCCATATCTGGTTCATCGCATCGGTCATTAAGCTTCCAGCAAGGCATTCGCCCTTGCGATATTTGAAGCTTGGTACTTCCTATTTGCACAATATCGCCAATGCAAAGTGAATACTCATCGACCCCTGTTGAACTCAGGTTTTCACCAAATGCACCAACTTCTTCAAAGATGGGCTTCTCACCGAGCTCGCTACGCCACTTTGGGTAGTGCTCTGACGGGTAGATATGTAATGCTTTTTCTACTCCACCATGGAAGCGAGGATCACCCTGCTCGTCTTCGGTAAAGCCTAGAGTGGTCACTTGTAATCGATTTGATTGGATGGTTTTGTTGATAGCACTGAGCGCACCACGTGAATAAGACTGGATTTTGCCGGAAAGTACTGACTCGATGGTGCCCAACTGCTTCATATGTCTACTCCATAACGTGTGGGGTGCCTAAGGCGTATAGCTTATTTTATTTTAAAAACCGATTGTTTTAACAACTGCTTGTTTTAAAGACAGGTTATTTTAATTACAGTTTTTTAAAATAGAGGGTGTTTCAATGACAGGATAGAGGCTTCAACCTGAATTCTGGGTAAAGTATCAGTTAACCCACTGATAGACAAAATATATAACGAAAAGCATAGGGTGATCGAGGGTGATTGAACGTACAAGATGGCTCCCATCCTCAAGGCTGATAGACCACTTGAAGCACTGGTTTGGCGTTCTTGTGCAGCTTATAGACAACAAAATTTAAACCACTAACCCAATCTTCACTACGAATACGAGCCCGTGTCTCAACTTCTGTCTCGTTGTCTTCGATCACTATTCGATAGTCACCCGGTATCAAGTCTTCAAAGAAATAAAAGCCGTCTTGTTCCACTTTGGCAGAAAACGTTCGGCTGGTCTCTTCATGATAAAAATTCACATGCCATCCGCTGAAACTGTATGGCGCAGTCACAATGCCATCGACACCAAAACTCTTGTTTACCCGCACTTCAATGTGTGTTTTTCCGCCTTTCTCAGCGTGGAAATACATCGGGTTTTCTTCTGGCTTTAGGTTGAGATCTAACGTTGAATCATCGATATGCAGTTGCAGATCTTCTCCGTAACCAACGCCTGTAAAATGGAACTCTCCATTGGCGTCGCTGATCGCCTTTTTGTTATTCACTTTTAACTCAACGTTAGCGACTGGCTGATCGTGGTTATCGAGTACTCGCCCAGTGAGTTCGGCGTAAATAAATTCTTCCCATGGAAGCTCTAAGCTTGCCACTGATTCGTCGTTTTTGGATAACCTTCCTCCCCATTTTGTTTCTAAGGCAAGAGAAACGCTGTCGTCATTAATAGCAACCTCTCCAGACCAATTTGGTGTTAACTCCCATTTAGCGTTACCTGAATACCCAAACTTGGCATTTTGCCACGTCAGCTGAGTACTGTAGGTACTTTGGAGTGTTTGCCACCAACCAGAAAAAAAACAGTTAGAACACAGATAACGATATCCGACACGATACCTTGGGCTATTACCATCACTAAAAGTGGAACTGAGGTTAACTGAGCCACGTTCATGCGTATGGATGGCGTACTTAGCGCTTAGCTCATCTCGGATAATTTGAGAAGTACGCCGGTTTTTAAGCTCCAAGGTCAAAAATTGTGAAGAAGCGGTTTGCGCTCGAATTTGAGGAATGACGATGAGTTCATTTTCGTCATAGGTCGCATCCAAATTGAAACTGATGGGGTTATCCAAATAGCGGTATCGAATTTGATGCTCTCGCTTTTTAGGATCACGACCAAATAAATCGACATGGTTTATATCCGCCTCAAACTTATGTTTTTCACCGACAGCCAATTCAACAGTGGCAGGCATGACAGGTTGAGACGGTAGCCACTCAAATGCAATAGAGAGAAAGTGTGTTGGTAACCAACGTAACCCGAGCCCTCCAGTCGTTAAGTCGCTCGTGTTATAAGCGGATCCAACCAATGTTAATGAGTGAGTTGCTCCATAACTCATTTGCACCTTACCAGTGTTTTCCTCAATGAGAGATGCACCAAGTTCTAGATCCCATTGACCTTTATCTAGGAGAGCTTCATCGATGTCGGCAACTTTGATGGTTTTCCGTTCCACCACACCAGAGCGAACCATTTCATGCAGTTCAACTTGGTCTCCTGCCGACAAAGGGTAATCAGAAATGCTGTAGCGTCCAGAGGCATCCGACCTCAGCGTTCCGCGATAAATATCATTCACATACACGTCAACAAATGTGTTGGGTAAGGTTTGCTCTTCAATCACCAAGCGTCCTGATTGCTTTTTGGGCTTGAGTCGAGAGTAGTACACTCCGTTTTCAAAGGTTTCACTGCTGCTGGCTAACCCTGAATCCAACACAACATGCCCAACTTGAAGCTGATAGCCCAAAGGAAAAGGCGTAATTTCAAACTGGTAATACTCCACCTCTTTTGGCGCATTGGTATCGTAAGAGACTTCTAAATGCGCATTTTGGTGAACGAGATAAGCATCGGTTCTTAGGTTGTATTCCGGCTGGTTATTGGATGAGAATTCAGCTCGCCCTTTGATTCGAGCTGAAGCCGTTGTAGCAGGAGCAGGATGAATACGCTTTTGAGCTTTTCTATCTTCCAACTCTTTGGCTTTTTGTTTTGCTATCGCTCGGCGTTGCGCGAGTTTTTTTTCTAATTCTTTGTAGGTACTGTAATGGAGTTTTACTTTGAGAGAGTAGGTATCTAGATCCCATAATACGGAAACGGGAAAGCAATCGACAAACGACGCCCAATGAAGCCACTCTTCCCCCTCTACGGTCACATAGTCGATGGTGTGGACTTCTTTGCTTTTAGGAAGAATGCACTGCTTTAAGTTTAAATCCAGCTGATACGGTTGCCGCTGCTCCTGTACATCCTTTGGCTGGTAAAACAAGCATATTTGATTACGACAACCGCCTTCGAGCTGAAGCCATTGTGTCGCAAAGGTTTGAAGTGCCAAATAAGGCTCTTCACTGGCGTTTTGCATGACTCGATAAAAGCTGTCGTGCTCATACCGCATGAACAATTCGACGTACGCTTCAACAATATCAGCTTCAATAATATCCGCGACAACAAGGTCAGAGTCAGCACTTTTCTCTTCATTTGCTTGTGCCAATCCGACCCATGCGAATACACAAGCTAATAGAGCAAAAAACACCGCTCTTAATCTCGCTAAACTTAGCTTTAAAAAGCTAAATTTCATAAAACTAAGTTTCACTAAGCTGGACTTCACAAAGCTCGTTTTCACACAGGTGGTTCAGTTAAATAAATGAACTTACTGACAGGAGCTCACAATTTGATCATCTACGATAAATTGAGCACCAGCAGAACTTCGAACAGGCTTATCCAACGACGCATTTCGAACTAAGAAAACGTTTTGCACGTCATTCCCAGAGACAAGTTTACCTTTAAGTTGAAAGTTACCTTGGTTGTGAACTCGAATGGCGTTTTCTTTACACTCCAAATGCACGCGATGCTCTACCGTCCCTTTTTGAGAATAAACGGGGATCATAGTGTTAATAATAAAATCCAGATTCATGGTCATGCCCTGACCATCTGAATTTTTATTCGCTTGCTGAGAAGACAGTGGAACTGGTTGGAAAAGTAGATATGTTCTATATTCTCCCTCTTCATATTCCGCTGGTAAACCTTGAATTCTTACGCGAACTGTTCGTCTTTGATTGGGTTTCAAGTTTCCAATAATAGGCGGCGATACTTTGACAAATTTACTCAAATCTTCTTGAACTTCAATGTCCTCTTGAAGCCGTGTTTTCGATTTATCATTGCCCACTAGCGCCGACCGGTAAACAACCGACACCTTAACCCTCATAGGTTCTGATGTTGTGTTTTCGACAAACAGTTTATGGGTTGAGGCTTGTTCACCTTCAGCCACAATACGAGTAGGTGCAATTTTTAGTTGCGCATGGCTAACCTGGCTGAACCCGATAAGGCAAACGAAAATTAAGGAAAGAAACTTCATAAATACTTCACTGTGAATGGGACAACAACAGAAAACATGCCTGACTGAGAGCTAGCTTTAACCACCGCTCTTGCTCCAATGCACAACACCCCTGATTGCCCTTGACCATTTAACCGAACTCGTCCCCTCTTATTCAACCCGCATCCGTATTTAAAGCGCTTCACAACAACATGACGACCTGATTGTGAATTAAGCATTCGAAATTCAGAACCATTTACTTTAACTTGAATTTTTCTTGAAGGATCACCTGTGACCCGAAAGAGAAGTACGCCATTAGTCGATACAGAAGGTTTCAGATACACAACAGTTTTTGAACCACCGACAGTGGTTTCAAATTCCATGGGTTCTAATTGCGTAATTTCGATAGCAATAGAATGAGCAGAGCTCACCAAGCACAAAAACAGCAAAAGCCCCAAATAGATGCGCGGCATAATATAAAGGTGGGAAAAATAAGGTGGCACAAAGCCACCTTATGTCGGTGTCTTATTGATAAACAACCGTAATGTTAACTGTGCCAGAGTAGTTACCTGCAACCAAAGTACCTGCACCAACGATGTCTGCCACACCACCAATTTTAACCGTGGCAGTACCACCTGTTAATGCTGGAGAAGCGTTATCTGGAGCGATACTGTTTACAGCGATGTTGTTACCGTTGCCGTCACCCATTGTAGCTGTTGTATCAACCGTTACGTCTACTGTACTACCACTTGTACCTGTAATAGTGAATGCTGCTGCGCCTGCATCTGCTGCCGCAACAGTAACGTTAGTCGCTTGGTCTGTGAAGATAGAACCAAAATCTAGATCGTTTGTTTTAGAGATAGATACAGGCTCTAAAACGTTGATGCTAGAGTTGAATGTATCCGTAGCTGCCATCGCGCTAGGTGCTACTGCTGCTAAAGAAATTAACGCAAGCTTTTTGATGAATTTCATTTCTAATGTCCCCAAGTCCATTTTTATTTAAATAACCTTATTTTTATTAATACTTTTCTGTACCACTGGAAACCAGAAAAGTATCAGGCGTATTTAAAGATCAACTAATAAATAATTTCATAATATTTTTAATTTTATCATTAATATTTGTGAGGAGGTTCAAAAACAAGTACAACTCGATCAATATTGAAGGTGAAAATAAATATGAGCACGAGCTCATATGAAAAATAAAACTTTACTTATCAAGCAATTAGAAGAGAGCCAAAGTGCTAGTGATAGATTTATATATTGGGAAAATGAGTTGGGGCGATATTAAAATCTAGCATACACAGCTCAGAACAGAAGACTGTAAATTTAAATGTTAAATTCCGATATTTGAGACAGCAATATTTACCAACTCAATTAGAAAAGAACTAGAAAATTATTAAGTACTACTCAAAATATATTCCTATAAATACTCAACTTACGACCTAACAATTTAAATACGAATAAATCAAAACCAAAAGAGCCAATAAAAAACAATTAACAATTCAAAAAATAATTAAATAACAGTGAAATTTAAACTTTATTGGAATGGACGTATCAATATCAACCATAAGTATAGCTAAATTATCGTTCTGATTAAAATATAACCACCTCACAACTGAGCTGAATAGAAAAGAACAACCTCAAGTCTGTTTTAGATTTTGAAAGCACTTTCATTGCAACTTCTTCCAACACCGTTCAATTCGACGAAACTTGAAGTTCATGGAATACTTGTATACTTAATTGACCCGCTTTGAAAAGGAACTCGCTCACCTATGTACATCTTCGGATATGGCAGCTTAATCAACTCTGAATCTCGTAAGTTAACTGGGCAGACAGGAAACGCTTACCCAGCAATAGTGTGCGGCTTTAACCGACATTGGAGTAAGGTGGATGGCAGTTATCAAATCTCACCATTAGTTGTGACGAGTGGTAAAGGATCAGTAAACGGTGTTCTGATTGAGATTGATGACCAGGAGCTGCTGGAGTTCGACAAACGTGAAGCAGGCTACCACCGTATCAAGGTAGCTGTTTCTCAAATTGAATCCGACACGGTTATTGCTACCAGTGCTGAGGTTTGGATGTATGTGAAAGACGAAGTAGCGCCTCCCTGCACCAATGCTCCCATTATGCAAAGTTATGTTGATACCGTTCTGGCTGGCTGCTTATCCATTTCCACTCAATTTGCCGAGCACTTCATGCAGTCCACCTTAGGTTGGCATCACCCTCTTGAAAACGATCGCCACCAGCCCAAATACCGAAGGATAGCTGGTGTTGAGAATCAGCATATCTCTCTTATCGATAACCTCGTTGATTCAGCAAGACGCTAAGGCGAGATAATGATTCTAGAACAGCAACTTGCCCAGCAAATCGTCGATCGAACCATGGCGATCATTGGTAATAACATCAACGTGATGAACCAAGCTGGTGTGATTATAGGCAGTGGCGACTCTTACCGGATCGGTCAAACTCATGATGGTGCACTTTTGGCTCTAAAACATGGGGACACCGTTGAAGTAACCCAGCAAAGTTGCCAGTCGCTTAAAGGCGCAAAGCCCGGCATCAACATGCTGATGAAAAGCCAGCATGAAGTGATTGGAGTGGTCGGTATTACTGGCGATCCTAATTCTATTCGAAATTACGCATCACTGGTCAAGATGACGGCTGAAATGATTGTCGACCAAGCAGCGCTTATCGAACAACTCCAATGGGACAGAAGACATAAAGAGGAATTCATTTCTGCGTGGATCAAAAATGAAGTTTCCTCAGCCGAACTTAAAGATTGGGCGGCGCGCTTGGATATCGACCTTGATACACCTCGTGTTGCTGTAGTGATTGAATTGCACTCCGAACGCGCCCCACTCAGTTTGGAGCAAACTCGTCAAATCGTCGAACTGTTGGAATACCCCAAACGTGACAACTTGGTCGCTGTCATTTCAATGCATGAGATTGTCGTGCTGAAACCCAGCCACAATCGACATGGCAAATGGGACAGCGAGCAAGAAAGCTTGCGTATCGATATTTTGCTCGACAGATTGAATCAGCAAGGGATCAATCAACTGGATATCGCCTTAGGGGAATACTTTCCAAATCTCAACGACATCCACCTTTCCTATCAAAGTGCGCGGCAAGCTCTGCACTTTGGAAAAAAGCACCACCCAGAAAAAAACAAATACCTATTTGAAGAGATGCGCATCCCCGTCTTGCTCTCGCCACTAGCTAACTTTTGGCAAGGTGACCAATTATGTAAACCAATCGTTAAGCTTATGCAGGAAGACAAAAGCGGGCAACTACTTAAAACACTACACGAGCTATTCGAACACCAAGGAAATCAAAAACTGTGCGCCGAAGCCTTATACATACATAGAAACACTTTACGATACCGGTTGGATAAGATAGAGAAAATCACCCGTGTTTCTCCAAAAAATTTCACCGGATTAGTCGAACTCTATATTGCAAGCCAGATCACAAAACAACCCTAAAATTGTGCATAAGCACAAAAACAAAGCTTCACATTGGAAGTTGATTTGTCACTCATGCCTAAAGGATTTAGCTCAATAAGCTCCGATAATAATCCTATTCCCAACTAAGATCAGCAAACCAGAATGATCGGGAATTGTATTCCAGGAATACCTACGCTTGGAAAAATATAGCCACTCCACACGCCTGAATGCGATGAACATTGCACATAACAGCAATACTGCATAAAAGCGCAAACAAGTGGCAAAAATAAACGGAGTTATTATGAGTCTTATACTAATCCTGCTGGCTGTGATCGCGTTTATCGTCGTCGCAACCACCAAATTTAAGTTACACCCTTTTCTCGCCCTCTTAGTAGCAGCATTTATCGCTGCGTTCGCTTACGGGCTCCCTGCCGACAGCATAGCCAAAACCATAGCTAAAGGTTTTGGAGGCATACTCGGCTACATCGGTTTGGTCATTGTGTTAGGGACCATTATCGGAGTCATTCTCGAAAAAAGTGGCGCGGCCATCACCATGGCGGATACCGTCATTAAAGTGCTCGGCGACCGATTCCCGACTCTGACCATGTCGCTCATTGGTTACATCGTATCTGTACCTGTATTTTGTGATTCCGGTTTTGTCATTTTGAACTCACTTAAAGAGTCACTGGCAAATCGAATGAAAACCTCTAGCGTCGCCATGAGTGTTGCACTCGCCACTGGCTTATACGCAACTCATACCTTTGTTCCGCCTACTCCCGGTCCTATTGCTGCCGCTGGTAACCTTGGGTTGGAATCTAATCTAGGTATTGTTATCGCTGTCGGTATTTTCGTTGCAGGTGTCGCAGCACTCGCTGGTATGCTTTGGGCAAATCGCTTCAAAGATGTAGAACCCGATGGAGAAGAAGCTCAAAACCCAGCGGATAATGTTGATTGGAAAGCACTGAAAGAATCCTACGGTATACTGCCCACTGCTGGACAAGCGTTCGCGCCAATCTTTGTGCCTATTTTGCTTATCTGTTTAGGATCGGTTGCTCGCTTCCCAAGTGCGCCATTGGGCGATGGTTTCTTATTTGATACGCTTAACTTCTTCGGTCAGCCGTTAACGGCATTGGTTATCGGTCTGCTGCTGTCTATTCGTTTGCTTAAGTCTGACAACAAAGCGGCTGAGTTTAGCGAGCGTATTAGCCAAGGCATCACTGCTGCCGCACCTATTCTTTTGATCACTGGTGCAGGTGGTGCATTTGGTGCGGTACTAAAAGCCACACCGCTCGGCGAATATTTGGGTACAACATTATCGGCACTAGGTATTGGTATTTTCATGCCGTTTATCGTTGCCGCCGCACTTAAATCGGCGCAAGGCTCGTCAACCGTGGCGTTGGTTACCACGTCTGCGTTGGTTGCCCCAATGCTTGCTCAATTAGGGTTGGATTCAGAAATGGGTCGAGTACTCACAGTTATGGCCATTGGTGCGGGTGCGATGACGGTATCTCATGCAAATGATAGCTTCTTCTGGGTAGTCTCTCAGTTTAGCCGCATGAGCGTTGGGTTGGCATATCGAGCACAAACGATGGCAACCTTGGTGCAAGGTATTACAGCCATTGTACTGGTTTACATCCTAAGCCTTGTTTTATTGTAATCATCACCGCGTTAGGAGAGTGATATGAAAGTAGTTATCGCCCCAGATTCATTTAAAGAAAGCCTGACAGCAAAAGAAGTTTGCTTGGCTATTGAATCTGGCTTTCGCCGAGTGTGGGCAGACAGTGAATTCATTCACGTACCTGTTGCAGATGGTGGAGAAGGCACTGTGCAATCACTGATCGATGCCACCCAAGGCAAGCTGGTTCACCTTGCGGTGACAGGACCTTTAGGTAATTCGGTCGATGCTTTTTATGGGTTGCTTGGCGATAACCAAACGGCTGTGGTTGAAATGGCCGCCGCCAGTGGTCTACATCATGTATCGCCTTCTCTACGCGACCCTAAGCTGACCACTTCCTTTGGCACCGGACAACTCATCAACCACGCACTTGAACAAGGTGCAAAGAAATTGATCATTGGTTTAGGTGGAAGTGCCACAAACGATGGAGGCGTTGGCATGATGGCAGCGCTAGGCGCTAAATTCTCTAATCACAATGGTCAGCCCATTTCGTTAAATGGCTGCGGATTAAAAGAACTCGCGCAAATTGATTTGTCGGGATTGAACCCAAGACTGGCTGAATGTGAAATTTTAGTCGCTAGTGACGTCGATAACCCTTTGTGTGGAAGTAAAGGTGCATCAGCAACCTTTGGTCCGCAAAAAGGCGCAACTGAAGCAGACATTCGCCTACTCGATCAAAATCTGAATCATTATGGTCAGCTCATTCGCAAACAAATCGGTCGTGATGTCATAAATGCAGCAGGATCTGGTGCAGCTGGTGGGATGGGTGCCGCATTGATTGCATTTACCCACGCCAAATTGCAACCAGGAATAGACATTGTGCTCGAAACCGTTGGCTTAGAAAACCAACTCGAAGGAGCAGACTTGGTGATCACCGGAGAAGGCAGAATAGACTGGCAAACAGCGCACGGAAAAACCCCAATGGGCGTTGCGTCGCTAGCTAAGAAATTTGACCTCCCGGTTATTGCACTAGCGGGTTGCGTAGGCGAGAACTACCAAGCGGCATATCAGTGTGGTATTGATGCCGTATTTGCTGCAGTGCCCCGCGTACTGGATTTACCAACCGCCTTCCAGGAAGCTGGTGAAAACCTCACCAACCTTTCTGAAAATGTGGCCAGAATGTGGTCGATGAATTTAGGTAAGTAACCTTTAAAGATCAAACTCAAAGCGCAGGGCTCCCTGCGCTTTTTTTACAACTCAGACATTCTCATTGCACTTAAAGCTGAAAATTTCGATTCAACTTCCAGGGAGTTTTCATAATAGTACTTCGCCAACTCTGTATCTTTCTCTGTACCTATTCCCGTTTCGGACATATACCCCAATAAATAGTGCATATGAGATCTAAACTCTGAATTTAAATCTTCAGTAAGATCATAATTGTTATCTAACCCTTCAAGACTTAACTGAAAAAGCGAATATGCCATAGGAAAGTTTTTCGATGTTTCTAAACCTTCATATTTCATCAAACCCAAATAGAACAAAGCCTCTGGGTGAAGTTGTTCTTCTAAAGAAAGTATTGCTTCAAAGGATTGATTACGGGAAAAATGTTTTTTCGATTCAGCTATGTTTTTATCCACACCAAGCCCATGAAAGTACATATAACCCAACTCATACGAATCAAAATTTTGGGTACCATATGCGCGCTCGAAGAAATTCCA
The DNA here is from genome assembly GCF_030689305.1 of Vibrio penaeicida. Classification (GTDB taxonomy): domain Bacteria; phylum Pseudomonadota; class Gammaproteobacteria; order Enterobacterales; family Vibrionaceae; genus Vibrio; species Vibrio penaeicida_B. Next base: position 716,496 of record NZ_JAUYVM010000001.1, read on the forward strand.
TGATAAAGAGAGGTTTTTCTCAACCACTTCACCTTTGAGATACAATATAGCCAGCTCTCTGCGAGCCTCAAATTGTTGTTCGGGGAACACATTAATACCAGAGGAAATAGGGAGTTCAGCCAATTCAGTTAGTATCTCTATTCCCCTTCCTGGATTCTGATATTGTCTAGATTGGTGCAAATAAAAATTCGCCAACCTGAACCCTGCACTCACATTCCCACCAGCGAAAGATTTCTCATACCAATACATAGCCTTAGAATCATCTTTCGCTATCGCATAATCTAAAAAGTATTCGTGACCTACTTCTTCCGCCGCAATAACATCACCTTGTTTGGCTTTTTCAAGATTAATTTCAAAGTACTTTATGCTGTCACCAAAGTGTAACTGAATTATCTCTTCTGCGGATTCAGACCCTAACTCTTTAGCCTTTCGACACCACTTCCCGATACCCCAAGTGTCCATCGTTAAGCTATTGAGACATCGCTCACCTGCTTGTTTTACGGTTAAATTAGGATCATCAATCTTGTACTTCCAGAACGGTTCATTGGGACGAACAACGGCAAATGCATCTAACGAAAGCGTGGCAAAGATGATAAATAGAGGGCTAAATTTCATAAAACTCTTCATATTGCTTTAGGATTTCTAACTTCAGGAAGATGAACTTGGTAATTGGCTTTCATGTAATCTTTGCTAGGGTTTGCTTCAACCTCAGCATAAAAACGTTTCTTGTTATACGGAGCCTTAACGCTTTGACCAGAGAAACATTCATTTTCTGATACGCAGAACACACCACCAGTTATGTTTATCACTACAGCTTTGTATCCTTGCTCTCTTACCAGCTTTCTTACTCCGGCATCATTTTTCCATCTCGTCACTGAATGAAAGTGATGCATAAATGAAACGACTTTATGACCTTTACTAAGAAGCTTGCCCAAATTTCTAGACCACATTTCATTTCTGATTACGTGCCTATCCTTACAGTTGCCTTTCATCATTTTTTCAGCATCGCAATCTAGTTCAAAACTATCAAACATTTCAGGTGGCATATCTAAAGGAATAACTTTCATTCCTAGTTTTGAGCTTCAACTACAATTCGCTGATAAGCAGCAGCGTTACCAGCTGAAGGCATACCGTGAGACCAGTTACGTTTAAAGTGCATCAGTAAGTGTTCTTTGCCCTTACCTGTTTTGTTAAAAACATCTAATTTATCCTGCAGAGATGTAGGAAGCATTTCCATCGCTAGATGATTGAATCCCATTCCTTTAAGAATAGGCAAAGCGCGAATGACTTCCTCTTTGTAATGAGGAATGGAATGGCTACCCTCGCCGAAAATCACAAGCCTACTGTCTTTCACCATAGAAGGATAACTGACATTTAAATACTTAACTTCTTTCATTTTTTCTCTTTTCAAGCCATTTATGTAACTAAGGTGATGAAATCATATACTCACACAATTATGAAATAGAGCACCTATATTTTATTGCTAAAAAAATTGAGAGTGACTCCGCATATTTACGGAGCGAAGTACCAAATCACGAACAACTAAAGAAAAAGGGATATTGATAGCTATTCCCACAGTAACATTGCACAATTCGCGCTATGAGCAAAAATAAAATGTCTATCCCACTCCCTTCTCTTATTCATCGGATTGGGGGTGAAAACGCCAAATGTGCCAAATCCATTGCACTTCAACACCAAGCGGAACTGAAAAGGATTCGTCGTTCGAGAAATTGGCAAGTTACCGCCGACTTTGAAAACTTGCGGGCTTTTTCTGCTGCTTTGGTCGAAATAGACCATGAAACCTACCAATTCATCATCAAGAAAATTGACGAACGCGTTGAGGCATTGCGAGAGCTACACCTTCCACTTTCAGATCAACTGAGTGCTCTCATTTTGGCTAATCCAAACATTACACTGAATGAATTAATGGAAAAAGCCAATTGCACACTCGCTCAAGCAAGAACGGCAAGGTTTGAGGCTGATGTTATGTAATTTATGGCTATTTTCTAATGTGAAGCGGAGATAAAAGGCAAAAAAGCACAGATCGTTCTGTGCTTTATGCTTCAATAGAATGGCGAGTTTAGAATTTTAAGGTAAAAGCTAAAGAAGCCATATCTGCATGGGTGTTACTGAAATAGCCTCTATCCCAAAACACTTCTAGCTCTACTGCATCACTCAGCTCAACACCGATTCCCGCCCCCACATGAAGATCTATCCCTGAATCTCGGCTGTTGTATTGGGCACTCGGTGAAATGCTGTATTCACTTTGCCAATAGCTGACACCAGTGCGCCCATAGAGGTTGATACTGTCGGTAACGCCATAGGAAGGCTTAAAGGCAAGCACGCCTGAATGAGCAGATACAGGCAGTGAGCCAGACGCTCTGTCTTCAAATGCCGTAACATCGGCTACTCGACCGTTCACAGATATCGAACCAAAATCGACGTATCCCAATTCTATTCGCATATTGGTATGCCATTGATAACCAAACCATAAGCTTTTACCTGTTCGGCTTGTCTCGATATGTTCAATGATTAGCCTATCGCCTAATCCTTCCCACGTATTTGGACTATTCACCATACCAATACCTGCTGACACACTCATTTTAGGCTGTGGTTCGGCAGGGCTGACCGACTGAGTAGAGTTCGCCGACTGAGCGATGGCACTTGAAGCGCCAACTACTCCACCCACAAAGGCAAACCCGTATACGATTTTACGTAATTTCATTCTCACACTTTCCTACAGAGCACTTGTTTTCTTCACCAAAAAGGCGCTCTGCTATTGAATTTGAAGGAGGGAGCCAAGCTCCCAAAACATGAAAGAGATTGCCTTTCTAAAAGAAAGGCAACCTAGCAATGATTATGAGCGGCGTCTAGCCATCCCCGTTCTCAACATGGCACCAAGGCAAAGGAAGATAAACAGCAGCACGTTGACCGCTGCGCCACTTCCCGTTTTGACGTTGAAGTCCGTATACGTTTTAGACGCAACGCCACCTGGATCCACGATCGTGCCATTGGCTTCGCCATCCATGTCATTCGGTCCGCCATCTTGGATAGTCATTTTGATGCACCAGTGACCCGCAGTCAGTGCGCGAGGTTGACCATTCTCTTCGTAAGCGCCACTTTCTGGTGCTGGGCAGTACCCTTTTTCACCTTGAACAGAGCTCAACACATTGTGTTGGTCTTCTACGAAGTCAAACCACCCTTTATCGACACTGTATTTGCGATAGATCGCCTCCTCCGGAATCGGGTGGGTTTGAGGAATCACAACGCTAGCCGACTGACCGTGCTCGCTCAGCTCACGAATTTCAAAATCGAAAACACCACCGACATTGCTGGCAAAGTCTTTCTCGAAGGTCTGATCTTGTTCTTTGAGTAGTACCCCAAAGTGAGCGGTATTCGAGGAACGACTACCTAATGTCAACGTGGTGCCCGCAGAGGATTGCAACACGTGAGTGTGATGGTGCCTAGCTTCATGAGCGATAACATTGCTATTGAATGACTCTGGGTCGAGGTAGTCCGGCACACCATCGGCGTCATTATCGGCATAAGACTCTGATACGTCATCCATGCCATCACCATCGGTATCAATCCCAGCACTCAACGCTGCCAACGAAGTTTTGATCACCACGTTATGCTTGCTTGATACAGACAACGCAGGTGTTCCTGAATCGGTGACAACAACAATAATCTCATGATGACCTAACGGCAATAACGTTGGATCGAACGTAACCACAGAACCAGATGCGCTTCGCTGATTCAACTCATCAGGCAAGTGCCACTCAAACGTATGTGTGTCCTTACTGTTGCCATCAGATACCACGGCTGCCACCGAAACCATTCCGCTAGCATGAGAAAGCAAAGTGCGGCGCTCTTGGTTTTGGGTGATTTGCACTTCCAGCTCTGGTGCAAGATTGTGTTCTGAAATTGTGACTACGTGTTGAGTCAATTTCGCCACGTTAAGTGTTCCGTCGATATTTGGTATCACAAGGTGGAGACGCTCATCCCCCTCTGATACGTTGTCTTGCACACTTAGGAAACGTATGACTTGCTCGGTTTCACCTTCAGAAAACACCACATGCCCAGATTCTAAGGTATGATCGCTTCCCCATTGAGCCGTTGAATCGGATGTCACCTCAAACGGTACGACCAACGGATACACTGGAGATTCACCATTTAGGTGAATAGCAACACTGATCTCCGCTCCCTCTTCCACGCGCTGACTTTGTTCAAACGCAATCAATGGATGAATCGCAACGACTTGGTTCAGCTCCACTTGATTTCCAGCGGCATCGGTCGCAGTGTAGGTGAAACTGTGGTTACCCGGCTTCAAGTACTTGTACTCCGGTTGTGGCGACACAGCCACTGGACCGTCTTTGGTGTCATGAGCAGAAACGACACCCACTTCAACTTTAGTGAACACGCCGGATGCGTTCAGTTCGATGTGTTGGTTGTCTGCTAGGAAGACAGGCGCAACGGAATCTTGTGTGGGATCTGTTTCCGCTAGGAACTCATCGAGATTAGACATGCCGTCACCATCGAGATCGGTATGCGCATCGGCTGACGAACGTGGATCCAATCCATATTGTTCTTCAAACGCGTTGCTCATCCCATCGCCGTCTATATCCACATCACGGATATCCGCAATCCCATCGCCATCCAAGTCGCCTTGCACGGTAATGCTAAATACAGGTAATAGAACCGTCGCATTACCATCAGATACTCCGAGTTGGATATCAGCGTATGTACCAACATTAGCTTGGCTTGGCGCACCTGAAAGGGTACCCGTTACCGAATCAAACGTTGCCCAATCAGGTTTGTTGCCAATGTTGAAGGTCAATGTGTCGTTTGTATCCACGTCCGAAGCCGTTGGAACAAAGCGATATTCGGCGTTCTCGATAACCGTTGTGGCTGGTGTACCCGAAATCACTGGTGCATCGTTCACGTTGGTCACCGTCAGCGAAAATGCAGCCATGCTGGCTGTCGCTTTGGCGGCGTCTTCAACGGAAATCACGATGTTTTCAGTGTGACCAACGTGATCATTGGTTGGCGTGCCGGACAGCTCACCGGTTGCTGTGTTGAACGTTGACCAAGCAGGCTGATTCTCAATACTGAAGGTGTGGCTGTCGCCACTATCTGCATCCGTCATTGTCGGAGTAAAGCGGTATGCTTCGTCTTCATTTACGGTCGTGGCTGGCATGCCGGAAATCACAGGAACGTCATTGACGTTGGTCACCGTCAGCGTAAACGCAGGAAGGCTGGCTTTCGCTTTGGCACCGTCTTCTACCGCGATCACGATGTTGGCTGTGCTGCCTACATGATCGTTAGTTGGCGTGCCCGATAGCGTACCCGTAGCGGTGTCAAACATTGCCCAAACTGGCTTGTTCACAATGCTGAAGGTGTGGCTGTCGCCATTATCTGCATCCGTCATTGTCGGAGTAAAGCGGTACGCTTCGTCTTCATTTACGGTCGTGGCTGGCATGCCGGAAATCACAGGAACGTCATTGACGTTGGTCACCGTCAGCGT
>NZ_JAUYVM010000010.1 GCF_030689305.1 Vibrio penaeicida
CGTAGCTCAGCTGGATAGAGTACCTGGCTACGAACCAGGCGGTCGAAGGTTCGAATCCTTCCGAGCGCGCCATTATTTAAAATTGTTAGGCATCAGCCTTACAGGCTTCGCGTCCTTAGCTCAGCTGGATAGAGTACCTGGCTACGAACCAGGCGGTCGGAGGTTCGAATCCTCCAGGACGCGCCACTATTAAGGGTCATTAGATCCTGATGTTACTCATGTAATATCGAAAACAGCGCGCTCGTAGCTCAGCTGGATAGAGTACCTGGCTACGAACCAGGCGGTCGAAGGTTCGAATCCTTCCGAGCGCGCCATTTCAAGAAAAAGCCTCGCATTTGCGAGGCTTTTTTTATGCCCGTTAACATCTCATTATCATTTTATTATCTTTATTTTTACATCCTATTGTTTTTAAAGAATAAAAATTATTTTTTTAAGTTCCTCTCAGTATTCGATACAGAATTTCATTATGTTTGGTAAAAGCCACAGTAACTATGGTGAAATCGGGTTTGTGTGGCGTATTTGTATGTAATAACTAGTCAAAAAAGTCGCATGTTTGTGCAGAATATTAAATAGCTTATTAAACAAAATTGACAAAATTTTACCAATCGAGATAATCCTAGACCACTTATGCCCACTATATTGAGGGAGTGTGTGCATAAGTTATTGTCAGGATGACATAGAAAGGAAGCAACATGACTAATATTGGAAGCCTGCTAGGAGATGCAGCGGTCCTTATGCTTACTGGCATGGCCGTTGTTTTCGTATTCCTAACCATTCTCGTTTATCTTGTTCGGTTACTGTCTAAGTTGGTGCCAGAAGAAGCACCCCAACCGAGCATTGCACCAGTACAAGCAAAAAAAATTCAATCCAGTACTTCTGGAGTTCAGCCTCAGGTGGTTGCGGCAATTTCTGCTGCTATACATCAACACCGTGCGTCTGCTGTGAAGTAATGTCGGATAAAAATTAAAAGGAGTTAATCAGCATGTCTAAACCACTTGCTCTTACCGACGTGGTGTTGCGCGACGCACACCAGTCACTGTTTGCCACGCGTATGCGTATTGAAGATATGTTACCTATCGCGGCGGAGTTAGATAAAGTCGGATACTGGTCTTTAGAAACTTGGGGTGGCGCAACATTTGATGCATGTATTCGTTTCTTAGGAGAAGATCCGTGGGAGCGCTTACGTGAGCTTAAAAAAGCGATGCCAAACACACCAATGCAAATGCTATTGCGTGGTCAAAACCTTCTTGGCTATCGTCATTATGCAGATGATGTAGTAGAGACATTTGTGGAGCGTGCTCATGCGAATGGCATGGATGTGTTCCGAATATTTGATGCGATGAATGATGTGCGAAATTTCCAAAAAGCAGTGAAAGCTGCTGTTGATGTTGGCGCGCACGCTCAAGGTACATTGTCTTATACCACCAGTCCTGTTCATAACACCGATACATGGGTCGATTTGGCTAAACGCCTAGAGGACCTTGGTTGCCATTCTCTCTGTATTAAAGACATGTCAGGTCTTCTTAAGCCTTATGAAGCAGAGGAACTGATTACCCGAATTAAATCTTCATGTGATGTGCCTTTAGCGTTGCACTGCCACGCAACTACGGGGCTTTCGACGGCAACGGCAGTAAAGGCAGTAGAAGCAGGTATCGATATTCTTGATACAGCTATTTCATCCATGAGTTGTACTTACGGTCATACGCCAACTGAAACAGTGGTTGCAATGCTGCAAGGTATTGAGCGCGATACCAACCTAAAGCTTGATCAAATAGAGCCTATTGCTGCTTACTTCCGAGAGGTTCGTAAGAAGTACGCCAAGTGGGAAGGACAGCTAAAAGGCGTGGATTCTCGCATTCTGATTGCGCAAGTACCAGGCGGTATGCTGACGAATATGGAAGGTCAGCTAAAAGAACAAGGTGCGGCGGATCGTTTGGATGAAGTATTAGAAGAGATCCCAAAAGTACGCAAAGATCTTGGTTACATCCCACTTGTTACCCCTACATCTCAGATCGTAGGTACACAAGCCGTGATCAATGTCTTAACAGGTGAGCGCTACAAGAGCATCACTAAAGAAACGGCAGGTTTATTGAAAGGCGAATACGGGGCTGCACCAGCAGAGCTAAATGCCGAACTTCAAGCCAAAGTCCTTGAAGGTGCAGAGCCTATCACCTGTCGCCCAGCGGATCTTTTGAATGCAGAGTTGCATACGTTGACAGATGATCTTATCGCGAAAGCGAAAGAGGATGGAATATCATTAGCAGAAGATACAGTCGATGATGTTCTAACGTATGCCCTGTTCCCACAAGTGGGTCTTAAATTCCTTAAAAACCGAAACAACCCAGACGCATTTGAACCCGCCCCAGGTAAAGAGCCTGTTGCAACGGGAGCGGCACCAGCCCCAGTTGCTGCCACTTCATCTCCAGGTGGTGTGGAAGCTTATAGCGTTAAAGTAGACGGGCAGGTTTACAATGTGGAAGTAGGACCTCAGGGGCAGCTAACCTCTGTTACACCAACATCGACACCTCAACCCGCTGCTGCTCCAGCAGCACAGGCATCAAATGATGCGGAAGCGGTTCCGGCTCCATTGGCAGGAAACATCTTTAAGGTGAACGTTCTACCTGGCTCAGAAGTAGCAGAAGGTGATGTTTTACTTATTCTTGAAGCGATGAAGATGGAAACAGAAGTTCGTGCTGCACGTGGCGGTGTTGTCCAAGATATTCACGTGAAAGAAGGTGATGCCGTGACGGTAGGTGCACCACTATTAAGCCTAGCGTAAGGGAGCATCATGGAAGGATTGTTGACCCTTTGGGCTGAAACAGGGATCGCCAACTTCGAGTTTGGTCAAATTTGTATGATCCTTGTGGGCTGTGGGCTTTTGTACCTTGCAATAGCAAAAGGTTTTGAACCTCTTCTATTACTACCGATAGGTTTTGGTGCTGTTTTAGCAAATATCCCAAATGCTGGGTTTACCGACGAAGGTGGTTTGCTCTATTTGGTCTATTACATCGGTATTGAATCTGGTGTGTTCCCACTCCTTATCTTTATGGGAGTTGGGGCAATGACCGACTTTGGGGCGCTTATTGCCAACCCTAAAACTCTTTGGTTAGGTGCTGCGGCACAGTTTGGTATATTTGCCACTTTATTTGGTGCAATTTTACTCAACTATGTGCCTGGTATGGAATTCAACATGGCTGACGCGTCATCCATCGCTATTATTGGCGGTGCAGACGGACCAACAGCTATTTTCTTAGCCAGCCAATTATCGCCAGACTTATTAGGTGCAATAGCGGTTGCTGCCTACAGCTACATGGCATTAGTCCCAATTATTCAGCCGCCGATTATGAAGGCGCTGACCAACCCTGAAGAACGTAAAATTCAGATGGCTCAGCTTCGCCACGTAAGTAAAGGTGAGAAAGTACTGTTCCCATTAGCTGTATTACTCATGACGATTCTTTTCTTACCTTCGGCGACGCCTTTAGTAGGGATGTTTTGTCTTGGTAACTTGATGCGTGAAGCTGGCGTGGTAGATCGACTTTCCAGCACTGCACAGAACGAGCTTATCAACATTGTGACTATTTTCTTAGGTCTTGGTGTTGGTTCTAAGCTTCAAGCTGAACAGTTCTTAAACTTTGAAACGTTGGGTATTTTGGCTCTTGGTGCTGTCGCATTCAGTATTGGTACTGGAGCAGGTGTTCTAATGGCTAAGCTACTGAATAAGTTTTCTAAAGAAGACATCAACCCGCTTATTGGTGCTGCTGGTGTATCCGCTGTTCCTATGGCTGCTAGGGTAGTTAACAAAGTGGGTTTAGAAGCAAATCCGCAAAACTTCCTTCTTATGCATGCGATGGGACCTAACGTAGCGGGAGTATTGGGAAGTGCGGTTGCAGCAGGTATTTTGTTGGCATTAGTGGGATAACGTTCAACGAAATTGAGATCTGATGATTAACCAAACATTGTAAAATGGTTTATAGTCAAAGGGATGCTTCTGCATCCCTTTCATTTTTTTGAGTATCAAGGGAACTTGTGTATGACGGACAACAAAAAAGTGGTGATTACCCAGTTTGGTGAGCCTGACGTGTTAGCCATTCAAAGTGAAGCAATACCAGAGCCTGAAGCGGGCGAAGTATTGGTTAAAGTGCATTTTGCTGGGGTAAACCCGATTGACGTTAAAACAAGAAAAGGACTAGGTTGGGCGGCTGAAGCCAACAAAGACAACCTCCCTTGGACACCTGGGTACGATATTTCGGGCGTCGTGGAAAAATGTGGTGAAGGCGCTGAAGAATTTAAAGCAGGCAGCTTTGTTGCTGGTCTTATTGGCTTTCCAGCTCAGGCAGGCGGTTATAGTCAATATGTTTGTGTGAAGGAAGATCAGCTTAGCCTCGTGCCAGATAGCGTGACACTTGAAGCCGCTGCTGTTTTGCCTGTTGCGGGGCAAACCGCAGCTCAAGCACTTAATAAAGCCAAAGTTACCGGAAACGATCGCGTGTTGATTCTCGCGGGTGCTGGCGGTGTTGGGCATTTAGCGATTCAATTCGCAGTAGCCGCTCAAGCAGAAGTTTTTACAACATGCAGTGAAGATAATCTAGATTACTTAGCAACACTTGGTGCGCATGCGATCAACTATCAGTTTGCTCCTGTATCTGAGCGTGTTGAAGATGTCGATGTATTGATTGATTTAGTTGGTGGTGATGCTGCATTAGATGCTTTGAAGTGCTTGAAAGACAACGCGCGAGTCGTCACGGTTCCGACGATCACCGCTGAGCTTATATGTGATAAAGCCAAAATGTTGGGCTTTGAAGCAAGTGGTATGTTGGTAGAGCCTGATACTGAGCAGCTAGATACAATGCTGTATATGGTAAGTGTTGGCATTGTAAAAACGGAAGTACAAAAAATATTCTCTTATACCGATGTTGCTAAGGCGCATGAACATGTTGAAGGTGGCCACACCCGAGGCAAAGTGCTGCTCGATATGAAATGTTAGATGGCTTTACTGAATGGTTTAGCCAGTCTGCTTTATGGGTCCTCTTTTCAACCGGCTTTTTAAGTGCAACATTATTGCCTGGCGGATCTGAAGCCAGCTTGTTGGTTGCCCTAAAACTTAATCAATACCCCGTATATCAACTTGTATTGGTCGCCACCCTTGGTAACACATTGGGAGGTTTGACCAATTATTGGATTGGACTTTTTCTTCCAAATCGAACCCATTCGGAAAAATATGGTCATAAAGCTTTACAGTGGATAAAGCAATATGGCTATATCACTCTTCTATTCAGTTGGCTGCCTATTGTGGGTGATCCGCTTTGTTTAGCGGCAGGCTGGCTCAGAATGAAATTTATACCTTGTCTAATTCTCATCGCCATAGGCAAAGCGATACGTTATTGCGTGATCGCGGCAGCATTCGTCGGTTTTTAAAGGAGTCTTCATGAGAAAAGTTTGGTTTGGTGCAACTGCGTCACTTTTTGTCGCGGGTTGCTCTTCTCTTGCACCCGTCTCTTTTTTCTCTTCAGTACCTGAAGGGATCACCCTTGTTGAAGAGGTTAAGCCACAATCTGACAAGGTTGTGATTCCCTACAAAAAATACCAACTCGATAATGGACTAACGGTCATCCTTGCCCCAGACGACTCAGACCCTCTTGTGCATGTCGATGTGACTTATCATGTGGGTAGTGCACGTGAAGAAATAGGAAAATCTGGCTTTGCGCATTTCTTTGAGCACATGATGTTTCAAGGAAGCGAAAATGTTGGTGATCAAGAGCATTTTAGAATCATCACAGAAGCGGGTGGAACATTAAACGGAACCACTAACAGAGACCGAACCAATTATTTTGAAACGGTTCCTGCAAATCAATTGGAAAAAATGCTTTGGTTAGAGTCAGACCGTATGGGCTTTTTACTTGATGCCGTTTCTCAACGAAAGTTTGAAATCCAAAGAGATACTGTTAAAAACGAACGTGCGCAAAACTACGAAAATCGACCGTATGGGTTGATGTGGGAACGCATTGGCGAAGCCATGTACCCTGAAGGCCATCCATATTCTTGGCAGCCGATTGGCTATGTCGAAGATCTCGACCGAGTCGATGTGAATGACTTGAAAGCCTTTTTCCTCCAGTGGTACGGACCAAACAACGCGACCCTGACCATCGGTGGTGACTTTGATACCGAAGAAACATTAAATTGGATAAACCAATATTTCGGTTCCATTCCTGTTGGACCTGAAGTGAAAAAAGCAGAGAAGCAGCCGGCAACATTAACAGAAGATCGCTACATCACTTTGGAAGATAGAATCCAACAGCCTATGGTTATGGTTTCGTGGCCGACAACGTTCCAAGGGCACGACTCTAATGCCTCGTTAGGAATGCTCTCGACCGCACTGGGTGATGGCAAAAACAGCATGCTTTATCAGCAGTTTGTTCAATCTGGAAAAGCGGTAGATGTCGGTGCTTTCCAAGATTGTGCAGAGCTCGCCTGTACTTTCAGCGTTTATGTTATGGCAAAGGCGGGGGAATCAGGGAGCCTTAAGCCCATTTACAATGAGCTAATGGATAGCCTGAAAACGTGGTCGGAAAAAGGCGTGTCTGAATATCAGCTTGAGACGATGATTGGCCGCGCTGAAGCAAACGCTATCTTTGGGCTTGAAAGTGTTCGAGGTAAGGTGACTCAACTGGCGTCGAATGAGACCTTTTTTGGTCAACCGGATCGCATTGAAGAGCAGTTGGAACAGCTTAGAACGGTTACTCCAGACAGTGTTCAATCTGCTTATCAGCAGTACCTAGTAAACAATCACAAAGTGGTCTTGAGTGTTGTACCGAAAAACAAAGCCGACTGGGCAGTTAAGTCAGCGACTTTTGTTACGCCGAAGCGCACCTTACCTGAATATCAAAAAGTAAAAGAGTCTGATCTTGCTTATCGCAAAGCGGTCGATACGTTTGATCGTTCGGTCGTGCCAAAAGTCTCAGGTGCCGTTAAAGGGACGATGCCCGATTTATACCGAATCTATTTAGACAGTGGTGTTGAAATTCTAGGGACAGTCAGTGATGAAACGCCAACCGTTCAGCTTGATATTAAACTGCCTGCCGGAAATCGTTACGTTGCAGAAGGGCAAGAAGGGTTGGCTGGCTTAACAGCAACCATGATGACAGAAGGTACGCTGAAACGCTCTGCCAAAGAAATTCAAACAGAGCTAGACCGTTTAGGGAGTTATGTTTCATTTGATGCCGGCTCTTATTCGACGGTTATTAGTGTGTCTGGGTTAGAGAAGAACCTTGCTGAAACCTTGGCATTGGTAGAAGAAATGATCCGTGAACCGGCGTTTCGTGAGAGTGATTTTGAGCGAGTTAAGCAGCAAGCGATTCAAGGCATTGTCTATGAACATCAAAAGCCAAGTTGGTTAGCTTCTCAGGCGACTCGCCAAGTGTTATTCAACGGTAGTCGTTTTGGTCGTTCGAGCGATGGCACGAGAACGTCAATCAATGGTTTGACGCTAGAAGATGTCAAAGCATTCTACAGTGAGCATTACACGCCGCAAGGCGCGCAAGTTGTCATTGTTGGCGATATTAAAAAGCGCGATGCGAAGACATCACTGTCATTCTTGAACGACTGGAAAGGCAATTCAGCACCACTGTATACGCCCCAAGTGATTCAACCACTTGAAGGACAAAAAATCTTTCTAGTAGATAAACCCGGAGCACCACAAAGTGCTATTCGATTGGTCAAACAAGGACTGCCTTTCGATACGACGGGTGAAATGCACCTAGGGCAGCTAGCAAACTACAATTTGTCGGGGAACTTCAACAGTCGAATTAACCAAAACCTCCGTGAAGACAAAGGTTACACATACGGTGCATATGGCTATGTGTATGGGATGAAAGAAACGGGATTGATTGTATTCTCAGCCGAAGTACGAGCTGATGTTACGGTAGAGTCATTGGATGAAATCATCAATGAGCTTAATGAGGTTTCAACGAGTGGCTTAACAGAAGAAGAGCTGCAGTTTATGCGATTAGCGCGTGGTCAGGCAGATGCACTGAAGTATGAAACCCCATCGAAGAAATCTCAGCTGCTATCAAGAATTCTTACTTACTCTTTAGAAGAGGATTATCTAGAGCAACGCGATAACCTATTGCAATCTGTCGAGCTTGGCACATTGAACAAAGTGGCTGCAAAATGGTTTAACCCATCTGATTTCCAAATCATAGTCGTGGGTGACGCGGAAAAACTTGCACCAAAGTTGAAAAAGTTTGGACTGCCTATCGAAAAACTTGAAATCGAGCAATAGAGCACACATAACTGTTGTTTAGGGTTAACAGATCCTAGAGATGCATACAAAACGTGAGTTTGATATGCATCTCCAACATGAATACCAGTAGACGGGAAACTCACTTTCTCATTTATTAGTATTTGTCTCAATTTCATAGTAATCAAAGACCAGAATGATTATTCTAGCCTGATACTAAACAGATAAGTGAACTGAGTTTTGACTGTATTCTCCAAGCGACTTCAGAAAGTCGCAAAAGACCCTTCTATTTTTGAGCAGTATGGACGTGGCGTGGAAAGAGAGTCGTTACGTTACACTTCAGATGGTCATCTAGCACTGACACCTCATCCTAAAGCGCTAGGGTCAGCACTCACTAACCGCTGGGTAACAACTGATTTTTCTGAATCGTTGTTGGAATTTATTACTCCTGTTTCCCACTCGGTAAATGACGTAATAAGCCAGCTGTCGGATGTGCATCACTTTACGCAAAAGAAGTTGGATGGCGAAAAGTTTTGGCCGCTGTCAATGCCATGCTTCATTAAGAATGAAGACGATATCGCGCTGGCTCAGTATGGTGAATCAAACACAGGTAAAATGAAAACCTTATACCGTGAAGGCTTAAAGCGTCGATACGGTAGCTTGATGCAGGTAATTTCAGGTGTTCACTTTAATTTTTCTTTTCCTGAAAGCTTTTGGGATGCGTTATACGGTGAGCAAGACCAAAAGAGTCGTGAAGATGCGAAGTCGGATGCGTACTTTGGCTTAATTCGAAACTACTATCGATTTGGTTGGATGATCCCATTCTTTTACGGAGCATCTCCAGCATTATGTCCATCCTTTATTCAAGGTAGAGATTCAAAACTGCCCTTTGAAAATATAGGTGAAACGCTCTATTTACCTGAAGCTACCTCCCTTCGTTTAAGCGACCTCGGTTACACCAATAGCGCTCAAAGTGAGTTAAAAATTGGGTTCAACAGTTTGAATCAGTATCTTGAGGGTTTAAATGCAGCTATCCATACACCATCGGCAGAGTTTGCGCAGCTCGGTGTAAAAGTGGATGGAGAATATCGCCAGTTAAACTCGAATGTCCTGCAAATCGAAAATGAGCTTTATGCTCCAATACGTCCAAAGCGTGTTACTCATTCCGGTGAAAAGCCATCTGAAGCGCTTCATCGTGGTGGGGTTGAATACATTGAAGTACGTTCACTTGATGTTAACCCATTCAGTCCTGTAGGGGTCGATGAACAGCAGATCCGATTCCTCGACTTATTCCTTACTTGGTGTGTTCTGTCCGAATCCGAAGAAATGGATAACTGTGAGCTCGAATGTTGGCGAGATAACTGGAGCAAAGTGATCCTAGAAGGGCGAAAAGTTGGTTTAGAGCTCCAAATCGGTTGTAAAGGTGAACGACTTACGCTTCAGGATTGGGGGCATCGAGTATTCAAAGAGCTTCGCTTAATTGCAGAAATTATGGATGAGCAACATGGCTCGACAGATTACCAAAAAGTATGCGATGAACTGGAAACTTGGATAGATCAGCCTGATTTAACGATTTCTGGTCAGCTTCTCGCTCAAACTAAAGAACACGGCGGTATTGTTGGCATTGGGATGCATTTAGGAAAAGCGTATAAAGAAGCACACCTGAATCACGAGTACCAAGTCTACAACGAAGAGATGATGGAACAAGAAGTTCTGGATTCTCGAGAAGCACAATCTCGAATAGAAGCTAACGAAACACAGCCTTTTGATGCTTTTCTTGATGACTACTTTGCCTACTTGAAGCAATAGAACAAATGAAGATAAAACCGCTGCTATTGGTTGTATTGACCAGCTCTGTACTCATGGGGTGCGCTACCGCACCTCCCAAGAAACAGCACAACTTGTGCGATATCTTCAAAGAGAAACCAAGCTGGTATGATGACGCTAAAGATATGGAAGATGAATGGGGAACCCCTGTTCATGTTGCCATGGCCTTTATTAAGCAAGAAAGCAGTTTTATCCATGATGCCAGACCACCAAAAGACTATTTATTAGGGTTTATTCCTTGGGGCAGAGTGAGTAGTGCGTACGGTTACGCGCAAGCTCAAGATCCTGCATGGAGTGACTTTCAAAAAGCGACCAATCATGGTGGGTCAAGAACGAATTTCGATGATTCCATTATGTTCGTAGGTTGGTATACTCACGAAACCCAGCGACAATTGGGCGTTTCAAAATGGGATGCCTATAATCAATATTTAGCTTATCACGAAGGTCGCGGCGGTTATAAGCGTAAGACCTATGCCAGCAAACCATCGCTTAAAAAAGTTGCCCGAAAAGTCGAGCAGCAAGCAAAAAACTATGGCTGGCAACTTAAACAATGCAAAGACGAGTTGGAAAGCAGCAGGAGCTGGTTTTTTTGACCGATATAACAAGGAATTTATCCGATGCCATTACTAGATAGTTTCACCGTTGATCACACAAAGATGAACGCTCCTGCGGTTCGCGTGGCGAAAACCATGCAGACGCCAAAAGGGGACACGATCACTGTGTTTGATTTGCGATTCACCGCGCCTAACAAAGACATCCTTTCAGAAAGAGGCATACATACGTTAGAGCACCTTTATGCGGGTTTCATGCGTGCGCATTTGAATGGTTCTAATGTGGAAATTATCGATATTTCTCCGATGGGCTGTCGTACAGGTTTCTACATGAGTCTCATTGGCACGCCAACAGAATCTCAAGTAGCAGAAGCTTGGCTAGCAGCAATGAAAGATGTGCTGAAGGTAGAGAGTCAAAATCAAATTCCAGAATTGAATGAGTATCAGTGTGGGACTGCAGACATGCACTCTCTTGATGAAGCAAAAGCGATTGCGACTGCGATTATCGATGCTGGCATTGCTGTAAATAAAAATGATGAACTGGCATTGCCAGAGTCAATGTTAAAAGAACTTAGCATCAAGTAAGGGCTTCGTTCTTTGTACATTGAAGATTAATAGCGTTAAGTAGACGTTTAAGCCCGCGGATGTCGCGGGCTTTTTAGTGCCATGCATTTTTACTTTTCGAACCCCATCTGACGTTTTCCGAGATCCGTTAAGTCATCCATAGTGGCTCGATTTTGATAACTGACTTCATGATCTTCCGGTGAAAAATCGGGGCAACTTCTACCGGCAAGAAATGCGCTTTTTTGTTTTGATTGAAATCGTCGGTTTTTCTCACAATCTGGTGCGGCACCGATAAACATGACATTGCTGTAGCCATTTCCAGAGTGCTTATCTTCTACAGCGTGCACTGTATCTGGGTGCCACCACACAGTATCACCAGGCTCCATCTTTGGAATACTGACTAAACCTTGAAGCAATAAATCATGCCATTTCTTGTTTACGGTTAGCGCTCTACCTGGCTGTGCCCCACATAGATCATCTTCTTCAATATCATCTTGCAGTGCTCTTAGCAGCATGTAAGGCATAGAAAGGGTTGTAGGTATGAGCTGCAATGTACCGTCTCCGGCACCTTGTGGTGTTAAGGCTACCCATCCTTGAAAAGTTCTGAATACGCTACAAACAGCCGATGAATTAAATTCTTCAACAGCGATGCGATGTCTAGCATCAAATGCCTGATACTCTTTCCATTGACCATTGAAAACGTTGCGATAAACCTGACGATAATTGGGCTCTAACCAACGTTCGATGGAACCGGAATCGACATGAGGGGATAAACCTAACGAGGTATCCCCTGGGCTCCTACGTCTAACTCGGTCAGCATAGCTCACCTCCAAATCCGGGTTAAACTCTTTCT
This sequence comes from Vibrio penaeicida, assembly GCF_030689305.1. Classification (GTDB taxonomy): domain Bacteria; phylum Pseudomonadota; class Gammaproteobacteria; order Enterobacterales; family Vibrionaceae; genus Vibrio; species Vibrio penaeicida_B. Next base: position 12,032 of record NZ_JAUYVM010000010.1, read on the forward strand.
GCCCGTCATGTTCAAACTCCCATAAGCGATTGAGATGGCTGCGCAGTTTCGCCATATTTTGATGCTGACGAGCCCAAACTTGAGCTTTAGACCAATAGAGACCAAAAATTTGAGGCTTATCTGACTTCAACTGGCTGAAATAATTATCTTCAACCTTTGGGATATGGTCGTAGTAACCATTTTCAATGATATAACGCTCCAAAGCAGTATTATGTTCGTCCACTTCGCTTCTCGGCAAAACACCTCGGATGACAACACAGCCAGCTCGTTGGATCTTGAAACATTGCTGTTCATTGAGGCCAGTCTTAATGTCTGAATACTGATATATAGGTACGGAGTGACCATTCATTTCTTCATCTTTAATTCGAGCCACTTCTGACTTTAATGCTTCTGCAATTTCTTCGAATTTTGCCTTATAATCAGGGAGTTCGATTTGAAACTGCTTCTTAAGGGCTTTAATTTGAGCTGAGATGTTGTCCGTCGATAGTGCCATGTTAAGCTTCTCCTTTGCAATAAAGCGACACGTGTCTAGAAAAGCTAGCTCGAAAGACGACTTTGAATTGAGTGTTCGTTCACGCTATTCGTAATCATGGAAAATTAAAGGAGCGTAATTCTCACTTTTGAACCTGAGGTGAGGGTCGCTAAGGTAAGAAAGAAGAGCTTTGTACGAGAGAAACGCCCTGACTTATCAGGGCGAATATTGTTTGTTACTGATGAGAAGGGTAAACTTTAACTAGCTTTATTTTGTTCTCAGTAAAATCAATAATTTCCATTGGATGGCTCGCCACTTGGATACTCAACTGGCTTTCAGGAATATCCTCAAGGTGCTCCAAGATCAGTCCGTTTAATGTTCTTGGACCATCGGTTGGAAGCTCCCAACTCAACCCTTTGTTGATATCCCTGATATTGGCGCTACCTTCAATTAAGAAACTTCCGTCGTTTTGTGGCGTAATTTCTTCAGAAAGGCTCGGTGCCATTGAGGTGGTAAATTCGCCAACGATCTCTTCTAGAATATCTTCAAGGGTAATTAAGCCGATGATGTCACCGTACTCATTTACAATCAGACCAATACGCTCTTTGTTTCGTTGGAATTTGAGTAACTGAACATTCAATGGTGTCGCTTCAGGAATGAAATACACTTCATCCGCTGCCCTTAATAGGGTTTCTTTAGTGAATTCATTCTTGTCTAGCATCAGACGGTAAGATTCTCTTAACCTTAGCATTCCGACGACTTCATCAATTTGGTCGCGGTAGAGAACAACTCTGCCATGAGGCGAATGCGTTAACTGGCGAACGATAGATTTCCAATCGTCGTTAATGTCGATACCAGTAATCTCATTACGAGGCACCATGATGTCATTTACTGTAACGTGTTCCAAATCTAGAATCGAAATCAGCATGTCTTGGTGTCGACGAGGAATCAGGCCACCAGCTTCATTCACCACGGTTCGGAGCTCTTCAGAACTCAAATGATCGTCGTCACCGTGTTTGGCTTTTATGCCAAGGATGCGCAAGAACCCGTTAGTAATGAAGTTAACGAGTAATACTAACGGAGACAGTACTTTCATCAGTAAAGTCAGCACGACAGAACTGGCGTAGGAGACTTTTTCAGGGTAAAGAGAAGCAAGAGTCTTTGGCGTGACTTCTGCAAAGACAAGGACGACTAGAGTTAGGGCACCAGTGGCTATCGCAACCCCTAAATCACCATATAAGCGCATTCCTAAGATAGTTGCGATTGCAGACGCGAGGATATTGACTAGGTTGTTACCAATCAGAATCAGACCGATCAATCGATCTGGACGATCCAGTAGTTTCTCAACTCGGCGAGCACCTTTATGTCCTTCTTTAGACAGGTGTTTAAGACGGTATCTGTTGAGCGACATCATTCCAGTTTCAGAACCAGAAAAATAACCGGAAATGACGATCAGTACCGCCAGCAGGGCAAATAAGACGCCCGTTGATATATCATCCAAAGTTGTAACTGTCCTTATATTACTGAATTGGTGAAGTAATGAGCAAAAGCGGTCTTCTCCAACTTTTTAGAGTGGTTGAAAAAGAAAAGCAAGTATAAATCAGCTAAGAATGATCTCTCGCACAAAGCGGCTTCCAAAGTACGCAAGAGTGAGCAGTGTCGCACCACTTACTGCAAACCAAGTCACTTTTTTTCCACGCCAGCCTTGCTGATAGTGTCCCCACAAAAGCACGGTATAGATAATCCAAGCGATAAAAGACAAAATAGCCTTATGGGCTTTGCCTTGTATGAACATGTCTTGAACAAATACGTAGCCTGTCAGCAGTGTTGCCGATAAGAGTACAGTTCCAATCAAAATGATCTTGAAAAGTTGCCTTTCCACCATCATTAATGGAGGCAGGTTAGGGTTAATGGCTAGAGCTTTTTTTGCTTTGAGTTTGTGATCCAGCCATGCTAGCTGCAGTGCATAAAGCGCTGCGATAGTTAACGTTGAGTATGAAAACAACGCTAAAGAAATATGGATCAATAGTTTAGGGTCATTTTCTAAATGTGTAATGTAGGCACTTGGCAAAAATGTGGCAGCAGATAAGTTTATTGCTGAAAACCCGTAAACAACGGGGAGCAAAAACCATAAACGTGTTTTGAACATAGAGGCGCTCATCACCAGTGAAATTATGAAGCTGATGAGAGAAGCGACGTTGAGAATACTCAGGTTTTGCCCTGAACCATCAAAGATAAGATCACTAAGAAGCCAAGCATGGAAAACCAAAGCTAAAAGAGCGCTGACAAATACGGTACGCGTTTTTATACCTGTTTGATTAGCAAGGCCTGGAACGATGGTCGCGACGGCCAAGAAATAAAGAATAACAGCTATAACCGCAATCAAATTTTCCATGGTTTCCACAATTTTACTGTCAGAATAAGGGATTATACCCAAGTGACCTGCAAGTTCATAGCATAGATACTGAAGTCACTTCAAGGATTCATAACACAGAAGACAGACACTCGTGTGCGTATATTGTATACTCGCGGCAAAGTATCGCATTGATTAGGCGAATAAGTAATGTTTGAGAATTTAACTGATAGACTATCCAGTACGCTGAAAAATATCAGCGGTAAAGGTCGACTGACCGAAGACAATATCAAAGACACACTACGTGAAGTGCGGATGGCGCTGCTTGAGGCCGATGTTGCGCTTCCCGTCGTTCGAGATTTCGTAAAACGCGTTAAAGAAGGCGCGGTCGGTGTTGAAGTCTCTAAATCTCTGACCCCAGGTCAAGAGTTCATCAAGATAGTTCAAAGCGAACTTGAAGCCGTGATGGGAGAGTCGAACGAGGCTCTAAACCTTGCGGCTCAACCACCTGCTGTAATCTTGATGGCGGGTTTACAAGGTGCAGGTAAAACCACCAGTGTCGGTAAACTCTCTAAGCTACTGACCGAGCGAGACAAGAAGAAAGTATTGGTTGTTTCTGCGGATGTTTATCGCCCAGCCGCGATAAAGCAGCTTGAAACGTTAGCCAGTGATGTTGGCGTTGATTTCTTCCCATCTTCGGCAGACCAAAAGCCTATCGATATTGCTAATGCTGCTATCGATCATGCGAAGAAAAAATTCTATGACGTTCTTGTCGTCGATACCGCGGGTCGCCTTGCTGTCGATCATGAAATGATGGAAGAAATCCAAGAGCTTCATTCGGCCATCACACCAGTTGAAACCTTGTTTGTTGTTGATGCGATGACAGGTCAAGATGCGGCGAATACAGCAAAAGCTTTTGGCGACGCGCTTCCATTGACGGGCGTTATCCTAACTAAAGTGGATGGTGATGCACGCGGTGGTGCGGCATTATCTGTTCGCCATATCACAGGTAAGCCGATTAAATTCTTGGGTGTGGGTGAAAAAACCGATGCTCTAGAAGCATTCCATCCTGATCGTGTCGCATCGCGTATTTTGGGCATGGGTGACGTACTGTCACTTATCGAAGATCTGCAGCGCAATGTTGATCAAGACAAAGCGGAAAAGCTGGCAAAGAAATTCAAAGAGAAAAAAGGCTTTGATTTGGAAGATTTCCGTGAGCAGCTTGGTCAGATGCAGAACATGGGCGGCATGATGGGAATGATGGACAAGTTGCCAGGTATGTCCCAACTACCAGATAACGTAAAAGATAAAGTAGACGACAAGATGTTCAAGCAAATGGAAGCCATCATTAATTCCATGACCATGAAAGAACGTCAGCGCCCAGAAATCATTAAAGGTTCACGCAAAAAGCGTATCGCTTCGGGTTCAGGTACCCAAGTGCAAGACGTTAATCGCATGCTGAAGCAATTCACTCAAATGCAGAAAATGATGAAGAAAATGCAGAAGGGTGGTATGAAAGGCATGATGAGAAATATGCAAGGTATGATGGGTGGAATGGGAGGCGCGGGCGGAGGGTTTAATCCGTTTGGTCGATAGCAACAGCCGTTATATGAAAAAGGAAGCGAATGAATTTGCTTCCTTTTTTTACTTTTATGCTAAACAAAATCAATGCGAGGTCAGTATTTTTTCAAGTTGTTATCGCGCTCACATAAAAATGTCGCGTATTCATGTGGTGAAAAAATAGCTAAAAGCCTTGCAATGACTAGTAATAAGAGTAAAATTCCGGAGCTTTATTTTGGCACGAGACCCCAAATTCCTCGGTAATAGGAGGAGTTGATGGGGTTATATTTATTTTTGAGAAAGCAAAGAGGACGACATGGTAACCATTCGTTTGGCACGTCACGGCGCGAAGAAGCGTCCATTCTATCAAATCGTAGTAGCGGACAGCCGCAAAGCTGCAACTGGCCGTTTCATCGAGAAAGTGGGTTTCTTTAACCCTACTGCTCAAGGTCAAGAAGAAGGTCTACGTCTAGACCTAGATCGCGTTAACCATTGGGTTGGTCAAGGCGCGACTGTTTCTGACCGCGTAGCTAAGCTAGTTAAAGACGCTCAAAAAGCGGCTTAATTCTTTTAAAGAAGATAATTAGTTTATGTCGATGAAGGATAAAGAAACAATGAGCGAGCAAGTCGAGAAAATTGTTGTAGGTAAGTTTGGTGCTTCTTACGGCATTCGTGGCTGGCTTAAGGTTTTCTCCTACACAGACAATGCTGAGAGTATTTTTGACTTTAGCCCTTGGTTTATTAAACAAAAGGGTGATTGGGTGGAATGCAAAGTTGAAAGTTGGAAGCGCCATAACAAAGGGATGGTGTGTAAATTAGAAGGTCTAGAGATCCGCGAGGAAGCTCACCTACTAACCAATTTTGAAATTGCAATAAACCCCGCTTCTCTACCTGAATTGTCAGAAGATGAGTTCTACTGGCGTGAATTGTTCGGTATGCAAGTTATTACCACTAAAGGGTATAACCTTGGTGAGGTCGTTGACCTATTAGAAACTGGCTCGAACGATGTTTTGGTTGTAAAAGCGAATCTAAAAGATGCTTTTGGCCAAAAGGAACGATTAATTCCGTTCCTTGAAGAGCAAGTGATCATTCAAGTTGATCGCGAAGCTCAACGGATCGAAGTTGACTGGGATCCTGGATTCTAGCTTCAGAATTTAGAGCGAGAGAACACATGTGGGTTGGCGTAATTAGCCTTTTTCCTGAAATGTTCCGTTCTATTACGGATTTTGGAGTAACAGGTCAAGCGGTTAAAAAAGGTCTCTTGTCGGTAGAGACATGGAATCCTAGAGATTTCACTCACGACAAACATCGCACTGTTGATGATAGACCTTACGGTGGTGGTCCTGGTATGTTGATGATGGTTCAGCCTTTGCGCGATGCCATTCAAACAGCCAAACAAGCCTCACCGGGAAAGGCGAAAGTCATTTACCTTTCTCCCCAAGGTCGAAAACTCGACCAAAAAGGAGTAGAAGAATTGGCAACGAATGAGAATTTACTTCTTATTTGTGGTCGTTACGAAGGGGTAGATGAGCGCATCATACAATCTGAGATTGATGAAGAATGGTCAATCGGGGATTTTGTGATGACGGGTGGTGAAATACCAGCCATGACGCTAATTGATTCCGTCTCTAGGTTTGTACCTGGGGTATTGGGAGATTTTGCATCGGCAGAGGAAGATTCTTTTGCTAATGGCTTGTTAGATTGCCCGCACTATACGCGCCCTGAAGTGTTGGACGGTATTGAAGTGCCAAGTGTACTCAAGTCTGGAAATCACAAGGACATTCGTCGCTGGCGGTTAAAGCAATCGCTAGGTCGCACCTGGATTAGAAGACCAGAGCTTCTGGAAAACCTAGCTCTGACTGACGAACAGGAATTATTACTTGCCGAGTTCATTAGAGAACATCGAAGCAAGTAACCTATTGAATTTAGTATCAGTTTATTCTAGGAATTTACAAAATGAGCAACATCATCAAAGCTCTTGAGCAAGAGCAAATGAAATCAGATCTACCTAAGTTTGCACCAGGTGACACTGTTGTAATTCAGGTTAAAGTAAAAGAAGGTGACCGTGAGCGTCTACAGGCATTCGAAGGCGTTGTAATCGCTATTCGTAACCGTGGTCTACACTCTGCATTCACAGTTCGTAAGATCTCGAACGGTGAAGGTGTTGAGCGTACGTTCCAAACTCACTCTCCAATTGTTGACAGCATTGAAGTTAAGCGCCGTGGTGCAGTACGTCGTGCCAAACTGTACTACCTACGTGAGCGTTCTGGTAAGTCAGCTCGTATTAAAGAGAAACTTGCTAAGAAGTAATGCTGATTGCATTCTCATAGTAAAAACGGGTTCCCAATTTGGGAGCCCGTTTTTTTTGAGGTGGAGAATAGTGTTAGGGTGTCAATTGGGTATACACTCTCAGTCATCTTTTAGAGCTTTGTTGAGCTCTTTGTCTTGTCATAAAAAAGGAAACTAAATGAAACGTCTTCATATTGCCGCGGCTGTCATATTGAATCCGGGTAAAGACCAAGTCTTCATCACTAAGAGGGCTGACAAAGCCCACAAAGGTGGTTTATGGGAGTTTCCTGGCGGCAAGGTAGAAGAAGGTGAAACGGCTCAGGATGCAACCATTAGAGAGCTTTTTGAAGAGATTGGGATAAAGGTGACCACGTTGAGTCATTTGGAGTCACTGAAACACGATTACCCAGATAAGTCTTTAGAGTTTGATTTCTTCGTGGTGACGGATTTTGAAGAAGAGCCTTACGGTAAAGAGGGGCAACAAGGAGGCTGGGTGAATATAGTCGACCTTCAAGAGTATGATTTCCCTGAAGCCAACGTCCCCATCTTGGAAAAGGTTATGAATATTTACGGCGCGGTAACCTCGAAATAACTGACCAGTAATAGATGAGATTAGGGGCGTTAAAAGACCCTGTTGAATTGCTCAAAGAGACGTATTTGGCGTCTCTTTGTATTTACTGAAATCTAGTGAGTTTCTTCTGACCAGCCATCAGAGTCAGACATGTCCGGAGCACCTGCAATCGACTTTTCTTCCTCTGCCCATTCACCAAAATCAATAAGTTGACATTTCTTGCTACAAAAAGGGCGAAAAGTGCTTTTTTCTACCCATTGAACATCAGCTTGGCAAGTTGGACATTTTACGATAGTAACGTTATTCATAGTGTGCTTTTGATTAAGTTCCGATGAGCGTTGATTCTAGCATGTTTTCCAAGATAAGAAGTACAGAGTCTAGCTACAAATAGCTAAGTCAAATTCGACATCGTGTGGGTAGGCTTGCCCTGATTCAAAGCTCATAAATTTTATCGCAAAGCGATTCTTGTGACCTGAAATCATCGGGTAAACACCGTATTCCAACGGGATATTTAAGCGTAGAATGTTGGCTTCTTCTGCATCACTTTGGAAAAATCCTGCACGAGCAATGATTGGCTTTTCATGCCCTGTTTCTCGTGTCAGTTGCAACCAAAGGTGCAATGCGGAAGTCAAAGGTTGTAGCGTTCCAAGCCAGCCTTCAATGTCTCTCTTTCTATTTTCATCAGGCTGATGTAGCCAAAAGTGCAGAGAAGGTAAATCAAAACAACAAGAACCGCCTGGCAGATTGAATCGTTGACGAATGGTACTTAAGAAGCGATCTTCTTTCAAAGATTGACCAAAACGTTCCGCTGCCATCAGATCTCTATGAACATCATCGATGTTGGAGAGAACGGCTTGCAGCATATCTTGATTAACGCCATCCACATTGAGCCAAGATTTATAGGACAAACGTTGCTTTTCTAGATCTTTGGCAAGCTCAGATTTCATTTGAATTTGCTCAAATATTTCAAGCAAATCAAAGATAGGGCGAAAGAACAGCGGGTATTGAACGGTGTCCACTTTTGCTGCCGCGTGACTCATTTGTCGCAACAGCGACTCCACTCTAAGGTAAATTCGAGTTTTTTCATTTAATGGATGTTCAAATTTATGAGTGGTCATGAAAAACGCCTTTGTGCTCCTTTCGCAGTGTTGTGGGCTAGTGGCTCATTGATAAAAATTTTTGATGTAGCGCTGTAACTTGCGACAATAGGTCACTCTTTGGTGAATCATTGTCTATTACATCATTTGCATGGCTCAAGCGCTCTTCACGAGTTGCTTGTGCATTTAAAATAGACTCGACTTGCACTTGTGGGACATTATCCCTATTCATGGTGCGCTGAATTTGTGTATCTCGTGACACATCGACAACCAGCACGGTATCTGCCATCGATTGTAACTGGTTTTCCACAAGCAGAGGCACAACCAATAGACCATAAGGTGATTGTATCTGCATTAAGCTTTGTTTCATTTTCTGGCGAATCATGGGATGAAGCAAGTTATTAAGCCAAAGTTTTTCATTTTCGTTCTCAAAAACTCTTGCTCTAAGTTCTACACGATTCAATGAACCATCTGAATTTAATATATCAGCGCCAAAATACTCTGCAATTTTACCTAAACCTTCCGAGTGAGGTTCCACGACTTGCCTAGCGATAACATCGGCGTCGACAATATCGATATTGAAGTGTTTCTGAAAAAGATTCGCTACGGTTGTTTTCCCGCTAGCAATCCCTCCAGTTAAACCAACAACAAATGCCATTCTTTGCCTTTTAAGTCTGCAGTGGTGAAACAGTCTATCTTTGATTCACAACTAAATGCCAAGGAAATGTGAAAAATACCAAGTTGTGATGTCTTTTCCAAACAATAAGGTAACCCAACCTGCGATGGCAAGGTAAGGACCAAAAGGGAAGGCTTGTTCGATGCCTTTTTTCTGCAATCTTAGCTGAATCACGCCAAACACAACACCCACTAGTGATGACATCAGGATAATGATGGGTAAACTTTGCCAACCCAGCCAAGCCCCGAGTGCTGCAAGTAATTTGAAATCGCCAAATCCCATACCTTCTTTGCCAGTAAGCAGCTTAAACAGGTAATAAACACTCCATAAACACAAGTAACCCGCCATTGCACCGATCACGGCATCAGTGAGTGATACAGGGCTGATTTCAAAGAGTGAAAGCGCTATCCCTGCCCACATAAGCGGTAGTGTGAGTTGGTCGGGGAGAAGTAAAGTGTCGAAATCAATGAAAGTGGCAGCGATTAGTACAAAAGTAAAAAATAGCAGGGCAATAGAGAAATAACTGAACCCGAAATGGTTTGCAACAGCAAAACTGAGACCAGCTGTAAGCAGTTCAATAAGGGGATAACGTGCAGAGATCGAAGTGCCGCAAGCGTGGCATTTTCCGCGTAGAAGTAACCAGCTGATCACAGGGACATTATCCCGAATTCTGATTTGTGTGCTGCACTTCTGACAAGTAGAACGTGGGACGCTTAAGGTAAGCTTCTCTGTTGGAGGCTCAATGTTGTACTCAGGAAAAGAGTCAGCACACTCTTGTCGCCATTCGTTTTCCATCATTCTTGGAAGGCGGTAAATCACGACATTCAAAAAACTACCAATGACCAACCCAAATACAGCAGCCATCAACGGAAACAGCCAAGGGTAGTAGTGAAAAGCGTCCATATATGATCTCTAAGGTGAAGTGTGCATAGCGAAGGGGAATATTAGCCCAATACACTCATTAAGTTAAACACTGGTAAGTACATAGAGACGACTAACCCCCCAATGACGACACCAAGAAAGATGATAATGAGCGGTTCGAGTAATTTTCCGAGGTTATCAACGGTGTTATCGACTTCAAACTCATAGACGTTTGCGACTTTATTCAGCATATCGTCGAGTGAACCTGTTTCTTCTCCAATCATGACCATTTGCAATACCATTTCCGGAAAAGCTTCCGTGTTTCTCATGGCGATATAAATAGGCATACCTGCTGCCGTATCTTTATAAACTTGTTCGATAGCGACTTGGTAATGCAAATTACTGGTGGTCTTAGAGCTGGTTTTGAGCCCGTTAAGGATAGGGATGCCCGCATTAAAGCTGGTGGCCAGTGTTCGGCTGAACTTGGCAATGGCTGCTTTACTAAAAACGCCACCAATGATAGGGAATTTAAGCCCCCACCTTGAACTTCTTAAGCGAAATTTAAATGAACGCTTGCGTATAAATTTAAAAGCGACAGACAGCGTAGCGATTGCTAACATCATTTTCCACAAGTCGTTTTGCACTATGTGCGAGAGTTTGAGTACTTGTTGAGTAAACCATGGTAATTCAGCACCAAACCCCGAAAACATTGTTTCAAACTCGGGTATGACGAACTTGAGCATCAGAACAGACACTCCAATCGCAGTCAAAAGAACCATGACAGGGTAGATCATCGCTTTAATGACTTTAGAACGGAGCTGCTCGCTTTTTTCTTGATAGGTGGCGATACGCTCAAAAACATCAGATAAATTACCAGTCTGCTCACCAGTTTCAATCAAGTCGGTGTAAAAGCTGTCAAATAGGCTGTTGGATGTGCTAAGTGCTTTGGAGATTGGTGTACCAGCCTCAACAGCTTTACTCACCTGAGATAGGATGGATTTCATCTCTGCTTTGTTATGGTTATCCGACACCATTTTTAAGGATTGCACAATGGGAACGCCGGTTCCTAGCATGGTTGCCATTTGGCGAGTGAACACCATGATGTCTTTCTTTTTAACTTTGTGACTCAGTTTATCGAGCAACGAAATACCCGATTTCCTGACTTTTTTAATTTGAACTTGTTGGCTTCGAAGCTTATCGCGTACTTCAACTTCGGTGTAGGCCAGAAATTGCCCTGAGGCTTTTTTCCCAGAGCTGTTAATGCCTTTCCAACGAAAGTTGTAAAGTTTGAGGCGAGGGGTAACTGAACGATCCAAAATGTCTCCTTACAAATACAAAACGCGTTGAAGCTCTTGGTAGCTCGTGATGCCTTGTTTCAATATCTCAATACCCGATTGACTGAGTGTTTTCATGCCGTTTTTTACCGCCAGCATTTCAATTTCAGCAATACTGGCTTTATGAGAAACAGCTTGCTGCAGCTCAGTGTCAAAAGGCATGACTTCATAAATACCAATTCGGCCGCTGTACCCAGCGTTGCAATCAGCGCAGCCTTCACTTGACGCTTGAAAAAGGGATGTGTCAGATTCAATTCGGTACTTGTCTAACAGTGCAGGGGATAGTTGGTGCGGTACTTTGCAGTGTGGGCATAAACGCCTTGCTAAACGTTGAGCGATGATCAAACTCAGTGAGGACGAGAGGTTATAGGGTTCAACCCCCATATTACCTAGCCGAATAACCGTTTCTGCCGCGGAGTTGGTATGTAAGGTCGATAGAACCAAGTGCCCCGTTTGAGCTGCCTTGATGGCGATTTCAGCTGTTTCAAAATCTCGTATCTCACCTAGCATCACGATGTCAGGATCTTGGCGTAAAAAAGACTTGAGCGCGGCTGCAAAAGTGAAACCGATTTTAGGGCGAATTTGGACTTGGTTGATGCCCGCTAGGTTGATTTCGACCGGATCTTCAGCGGTTGAAATATTGCGTTCAACCGTATTGAGAATGCTAAGCCCTGTGTACAGTGAAACGGTTTTACCGCTCCCTGTTGGCCCTGTCATCAGGATCATACCCTGAGGGCGACGTAGGGCTTCAACATATAAGGCTTTTTGTTCTTCACTGTAGCCGAGCATATCGATGTTCAAATTCGCACTGCTGCTGTCCAGTAAACGCAGAACAATTTTCTCTCCCCAAAGTGTGGGCAGAGTGGATACCCGAAGATCAATCGCAGTTGTGTCGCTGAGTTTTAGCTTAATGCGCCCATCTTGAGGTAAACGACGTTCGGCAATATCCAGTTTTGAGAGTATTTTTAATCGTGCGGCTAACCTTCGCCCTAACTGTGGAGCTGGGCTATTGGCTTGAATAAGAATACCATCGCATCGCATTCGAATACGGTACGTCTCTTCATAGGGCTCAAAATGAATGTCTGAAGCACCTTTACGTACTGCATCGAACAAGACTTGATGAATAAAGCGACTAACAGGAGCGTCGTCTAAGCTGAGGTCTTCTGCTGATTCAAATTCATCGTCACCCACTTGAACCAAATCTGCGAGTTCTTCTTGCGTGATTTCTTTCGCGCCAGTGCTGCTATCGACCTTATTTTTGCCGTACATTCTACGAATGCAGCTGGTTAATTCTCTTTCATCACAAAGCAAGATTTCGACTTGTTGATTGGTGGCAAAGCGAAATTCCTCTTCTGCTTCGACGATCGTTGGGTCGGATAGCGCAATAAAAAGGGTATTGTTGGTGGATTCAACGGGCAGCGCGTTGTAGCGAGTAATCAGATCTCGTAGACCAAGTTGCTCACATAACGGAAGGTAGTCGTATTGATTGGTTTCTATAACCGACAAACCAAAAATCTCAGCAATATGCTGAGTCAGTTCAAAAGCAGGAATAATACCAAGCGTAGCGATAGCACTGGGGACGGTGCCCCCAGTGCTACCTATGCGCTCAATAATAGCCAGTTCATGTTCTTCACTAATGATATCGGCCTGGCGAAGAATACTAGCTAAATTGGTGTGCATTGGCTACGGCTTACAGCTTTTTGGAATCTCTGTGTTATCAATTTTACCAGAATCGGTGAAAACACAAGCCCATCCAGTCGTGGACTTACCCAGTTCAACATATGCTGTATCAATAGATGAGTTGGACCCAAACAAAAATTTTATAGTGCCTCCAGCTCCGCTAGCTGCGAGAGAAAGAGTTCCTAATTTGTTCATTCCTGAAGTTGCTCCAACTTTAGCAAGATCGGAAGGAAAAGCGCCTATCTCTTGTATATACATATCAACATTGGTTACTAAAGCTCGTGCAGTAGCTAAACCTGTTGCCGCTTCTGATTTTTTAACATGGTTTTTATAGGCTGGAATAGCTACAGCAGATAACACACCAATAATTGCTACCACAATCATCAGCTCTATCAGCGTAAAGCCCTGTTGTTTCTTATTTTTCATAAATAACTCCGTTTATAAGGTCGTATAAAAACAGAGCGAGGATAGGAGCGTGCCAAGAGTAAAGAAACTGTAAATAAAAGATTGCTGGAGGAGGATTCTAGAATTTTCACCTTTGTTTCAGTAGGTTACTGGCTGAGTGCGAGTGAGTTCAAATGGGGTGGGTGATGTCAGTCGCAACCTTATGATAAGGCTAAAAAAAGGAAGCAGTGCTCCCTTTTCAATCTTAAGTTTATATTTATAAATTATTGCAGATTTGTGACAATGCTCAAATCTGGTTTTTATTTCGAACTTGCGTTACTTAAAGCGCATGGAAAGATCCATTGCTTTCAAATGCTTAGTCAGTGCACCAACCGAAATATAGTCGACGCCAGTGTCTGCGTATTCGCGAATCGTCTCTAGAGTAACGTTTCCAGAGTTTTCCAGCGCCGCTTTGCCTGAGTTAATTTTGACGGCTTCTCGCATCATGTCAGTGGAGAAGTTATCGAGCATGATAATGTCAGCACCTGCTTCTATCGCTTCTTTTAGCTCGTCTAGGTTTTCAGTTTCAACTTCAACGGGCTTCCCTGGGTTTAGGGTTTTCGCTGTTTCAATGGCTTTACGGATGCCACCACAAGCAACAATATGATTCTCTTTTATTAAGTAAGCATCAAAGACGCCAATACGATGATTGAATCCGCCGCCACAAGCGACCGCATACTTTAGCGCACTTCGTAAACCAGGGATGGTTTTGCGTGTATCGAGCAGGCGGCAATCTGTGCCTTGTAGCTTTTCAGCGTATTCTGCAACCAACGTAGCGCAGCCTGAAAGCGTTTGAATAAAGTTCATGGCATTGCGTTCACCCGTTAAAAGAGCACGAGCGGGACCTGAAAGTGTGCATAGGGTTTGATTTGGCTCTACTTTATCGCCATCTTGAACATGCCACTCTATCTTTACTTCGCCACCAAGTTGCTTGAACACTTCGTCTGCCCATGCTTGACCGCAAAAGATCCCATGCTCTCGCGTAATAATCGTTGCGGTATTGGTGGCATCCTCTGGGATTAACGCTGCGGTTATGTCTGCCGCGGGATCAAGAGTGCCCCCTAAATCTTCTTTTAAGGTGTCTTCGACCGCGCGTGTAATTTCCAATGGAAGTTGCTGTTTTAGGTAGTCAAGACGTTCTTGGCTGTTGTGTGTGTTTTTCATCGCAATTCAGTAAATACCAGAGGTTGAAATTGTCTGCATCATACTCTGGCTTGGAGGATAATTCAGCTATTTATCGGTATCTAACTTAGTTACGTCTATTATTAACCAAAATTCGTTCCCCCTTTTCTAGCGTGAACTATGCCTGCATATTGAGGTTACTTGGGTATATACTCTGTCCACTAAACGGTTTTGTAAGAATCAGACAACATGAAAATCGATGAATCTCATTGGCTTACTGATATAAATAAAGTGGCGTCCCCTTATTACGATGAGCGACCCGAAGGTGAGGATATCTCTTTATTGGTTGTACATCATATTAGCTTGCCTCCTCGTCAGTATGGTGGCACATTTGTTGATGATTTTTTTGCAGGAAATCTGGACCCTACCCTTCACCCGTTTTTTGAAGTCATTAAAAACCTTAAAGTGTCCGCTCACTGTTTGATTCGGCGAACTGGTGAAATCGTGCAATTTGTTCCGTTTGATAAGCGAGCGTGGCATGCTGGTGTGTCCAGTTTTGCGGGTCGCAAACGCTGCAATGATTATTCTATTGGCATCGAATTGGAAGGGTGTGAGTTCGACAGCTATACGCTTGAGCAATATGGTTCATTGGTAGAGTTAACGAAATTGCTACAATCTCAATACCCAAAGATGAGTGATCACCGAATTACTGGGCATCAATACATCGCGCCTCTGCGCAAATCTGATCCCGGTCTCACATTTGATTGGCGATATTTTCGCAAACTTCTCAAAACTGGATCGAACTAGCACATTTTCAGCGTGTTAGCTGGATAGTCATGTTGTTTAACGTGTCAAACATCAAGATGTGACTAAGCTCTATACCCAAGTAACCTCAAGATGCTTGGTTCAGCGAGAATTAACTGGCTTTCAGACAAGGCACTGATATGAAGATCTAGTCATTCTAAATCAAGAATCAGTAACGCAGTGTGAAAGCCAGTTAAACTCGCCCTTGGGAGCCCATATTCTGTCCCATTTCGTCGTCAAAGAACTTGGAAAGGACTCGTCATTCCACTGCGTTCTTCTCCTTGAACTGGAACAGACTATGAGGCTCTGAATCCTGCACCTTGAGGTTACTTGGGTATATCTACTGCCACAAACAATTTTTCATAACTTTAATTTATGTCACACAGAATGACATATTAATTGGTAAGACCAATTTTATTGCCGTTTTAATACACTCTTGTTACGTCTGGGTTAATTTGTTCTTCGTTCAATGATGTGCGTCAAGTTTTATCTGGACAGAAACGTTTTAATTATGTTATTTTTTCGCCCAATTTGAAATTGGTATTACCAATTGACTGCAAGAGTAGAAGAACAATAAATATGGCTTATCAAAGGATTCGTCAGCCGAAACTCTCTGATGTTATTGAGCAGGAGTTGGAGCGGTTGATACTGGAAGGAACACTCTCACCGGGGGAACAATTACCACCGGAACGAGAGCTAGCGAAGCAGTTTGATGTTTCGCGTCCTTCGGTCCGAGAAGCGATTCAGAGGCTGGAAGCAAAGCGATTGTTAACCCGACGCCAAGGCGGTGGGACATTCGTTAGTGAATCCCTATGGAAGAGCTTTTCCGATCCTTTGTTGAACTTATTGTCGACCCATTCCGAAACCCAGCTAGATTTGCTGGAAGCGCGACACGCGATGGAAGGGTTATCTGCTTACTTTGCTGCATTGCGCGGTACCGATGAAGACTTTGAGCGAATTCAACGCTGCTTAGAGCAAATTCGCGAAGCTCAAGACAAAAAAGACG
The DNA here is from genome assembly GCF_030689305.1 of Vibrio penaeicida. Classification (GTDB taxonomy): domain Bacteria; phylum Pseudomonadota; class Gammaproteobacteria; order Enterobacterales; family Vibrionaceae; genus Vibrio; species Vibrio penaeicida_B. Next base: position 28,301 of record NZ_JAUYVM010000010.1, read on the forward strand.
TAGAAGTAGAAGCTTCAGCGGTTATGGCATTTCTTATTGCCTTAACGGAAGCGGCACATAATGTGGTGTTACTGCATATCGTGCGTAGCTTGTCGCCTTTGCTTGAGCAAAATGTCTTACAAAATTTAAAGCTATTGCATCGCCGCGAAGAAGTGGTGGATAGAGTCAGTAAACATCGAGCTAACATTGTGGATGCGATTGTTTCTGGTCAGCCTGAACAGGCGCGTGAAATGTCTCACTCACATTTAGCTTATATCGAAGAAACATTGCTGGATTTAACTCGTGAAGAGTCAAGAAGAGAACGCTCTTTGCGTAGAATTCAGCGAGGTAACGAGTCGTAATCACGGCTTGTCACAAGTTTAAAGTAGATCCAACCAACAGAAGGATAGATCGCCATGTCTGATACGAAGCATGACGTAGACGCACTTGAAACTCAAGAATGGCTTCAGGCACTTGAGTCAGTCGTTCGTGAAGAAGGTGTAGAACGTGCACAATTCTTGTTAGAGCAAGTTCTAGATAAAGCACGCCTTGATGGTGTTGATATGCCAACAGGCATCACAACTAACTACATCAACACGATTCCAGCCGATCAAGAACCAGCTTACCCTGGTGACACAACGTTAGAGCGCCGTATTCGTGCCATTATTCGTTGGAACTCGGTAATGATCGTATTACGTGCTTCTAAGAAAGACCTAGACCTAGGTGGTCACATGGCTTCTTACCAGTCAGCGGCGGCATTCTACGAAGTATGTTTCAACCACTTCTTCCGTGCTCCTAATGAGACGGACGGTGGCGATTTGGTTTACTACCAAGGTCATATCTCTCCAGGTATCTACTCTCGCGCATTTGTTGAAGGTCGTCTAACTGAAGATCAGCTAGATAACTTCCGCCAAGAAGTAGACGGCAAAGGTATTCCATCATACCCGCACCCTAAACTTATGCCTGAGTTCTGGCAGTTCCCAACGGTATCTATGGGCTTAGGTCCAATCTCAGCAATCTATCAAGCGCGCTTCCTTAAGTACCTTGATGGTCGTGGCTTGAAAGATACTTCTGCTCAACGTGTATACGCTTTCCTTGGCGACGGTGAGATGGATGAGCCAGAATCACGTGGTTCTCTATCGTTTGCAGCACGTGAGAAGCTAGACAACCTATGCTTCCTAATCAACTGTAACCTTCAGCGCCTAGATGGTCCTGTAATGGGTAACGGTAGCATCATCCAAGAGCTAGAAGGTCTATTCAAGGGCGCTGGCTGGAACGTTGTTAAAGTTATCTGGGGTAGCAACTGGGATGCTCTACTTGCTAAAGATACGACAGGTAAACTACTGCAGCTTATGAATGAGACTGTAGATGGTGACTACCAAACATTTAAGTCGAAAGATGGCGCGTACGTACGCGAGCACTTCTTCGGCAAATACCCAGAAACAGCAGCACTTGTTGCAGATATGACCGATGACGAAATCTTCGCTCTTAAGCGTGGTGGTCATGAGTCATCTAAGCTTTACGCAGCATACAAGAATGCAGCAGAAACTAGCGGTCGTCCAACGGTTATCCTAGCTAAGACTGTAAAAGGTTACGGCATGGGTGAAGCGGCTGAAGGTAAAAACATCGCACACCAAGTTAAGAAAATGGATATGACTCACGTACTTCATTTACGTGATCGTCTAGGTCTTCAAGACATCCTAACTGATGACGCAGTGAAAGAACTTCCGTACCTGAAGCTTGAAGAAGGTTCAGCTGAGTACGAATACCTTCACGCACGTCGTAAAGATCTAAAAGGTTACACGCCACAGCGTCTACCTAACTTCACTCAAGAGCTAAAGGTTCCTGAGCTAGAAGAATTTGCTCCATTATTGAGCGAGCAAAAGCGTGAAATCTCAACAACGATGGCTTACGTTCGTACGCTAAATATTCTTCTTAAGAATAAAGGCATCGGCAAAAACGTTGTACCTATTATTTGTGATGAAGCTCGTACGTTTGGTATGGAAGGTCTATTCCGCCAAATCGGTATCTACAACCCACACGGTCAAGAATACACGCCTGAAGATAAAGGTATTGTTTCTTACTACAAAGAAGCAACTTCTGGTCAGGTTCTGCAGGAAGGTATCAACGAGCTAGGTTCAATGGCATCTTGGGTTGCGGCTGCAACGTCATACAGCACCAACGACCTACCAATGATTCCATTCTACATCTACTACTCTATGTTCGGTTTCCAACGTGTTGGTGACATGGCGTGGATGGCAGGTGACCAACAAGCGCGTGGCTTCCTACTGGGTGCAACGGCTGGTCGTACAACATTGAATGGCGAAGGTCTACAGCACGAAGATGGTCATTCTCACGTATTGGCGAACACCATCCCTAACTGTATTTCTTACGACCCAACGTTTGCTTATGAAGTTGCTGTAATCATGCAAGACGGTATCCGTCGCATGTACGGGACTGATCAAGAAAACGTGTTCTACTACCTAACCGTAATGAACGAAAACTACGCAATGCCAGCAATGCCTGAAGGCGCTGAAGAAGGCATTCGTAAGGGTATCTACAAGCTTGAATCTTACGCGGGTGATAAGTCTAAAGTTCAACTATTGAGCTCTGGCACAATCATGAACGAAGTTCGTAAAGCGGCGACTATCCTAAGTGAAGAGTACGGTGTGGCTTCAGATGTGTTCTCTGTAACCTCTTTCAACGAACTAACTCGTGACGGTCAGAATGCAGAGCGTTACAACATGCTTCACCCTGAAGCAGAAGCGAAAGTTCCATACATCACAACAGTACTTGGTGATGAGCCAACTATTGCAGCGACGGATTACATGAAGAACTACTCTGAGCAAGTTCGAGCGTTCATTCCAGCTGAATCTTTCAAGGTTCTTGGTACTGACGGCTTCGGTCGCTCAGACAGCCGTGAAAACCTACGTCGTCACTTCGAAGTGAACGCAGGTTACGTAGTAGTTGCGGCATTAACTGAACTAGCGAAGCGCGGTGATGTTGAGAAATCAGTGGTCGTTGAAGCAATTAAAAAATTCGACATCGATACTGAAAAAACCAACCCGCTATACGCATAAGACAACGCTTAATTTAGAAGGTAGATAAGCAATGGCAATCGAAATTAATGTACCTGACATTGGTGCAGATGAGGTTGAAGTTACTGAGATTCTTGTAAGCGTTGGCGACAAGGTCGAAGAAGAACAATCCCTTATTACTGTAGAAGGCGACAAAGCCTCTATGGAAGTTCCTGCATCTCAAGCGGGTGTAGTGAAAGAGATAAAAGTTACTGAAGGTGATTCAGTCACCACAGGTACTTTGATCATGATCTTTGAAGCAGAAGGTGCGGCTGAAGCTGCGCCTGCAGCAGAAGCGGCTCCTGTCGCTGAAGCAGCGCCGGCAGCACCTGTTGCGTCTGCAGAGAAAGAAATTAATGTTCCAGATATCGGTGGCGACGAAGTTGAAGTTACTGAAATTATGGTTGCAGTTGGCGATGCAGTAGAAGAAGAGCAATCTCTTATCACTGTTGAAGGCGACAAAGCGTCAATGGAAGTTCCTGCACCGTTCGCTGGTACAGTAAAAGAGATCAAGATTAATGCTGGCGACAAAGTGTCGACTGGCTCTCTAATCATGACGTTTGTTGTAGAATGCGCTGCGCCAGCACCTTCAGCAGCTCCAGCTCAAGCAGCTGCACCTACGGCGGCACCAGCAAAAACGGAAGCACCAAAAGCAGCTCCAGCTGCATCTACGGGTGATTTCCAAGAGAACAACGAGTACGCTCACGCTTCTCCAGTTGTTCGTCGTCTTGCTCGTGAGTTTGGCGTAAATCTATCTAAGGTTAAAGGTTCTGGCCGTAAGAGCCGCATCTTGAAAGAAGATGTTCAGTCTTACGTTAAAGATGCCCTTAAGCGTCTAGAGTCTGGCTCTGCTGCTTCAGGCAGTGGCGATGGTTCTGCGTTAGGTCTGCTTCCTTGGCCAAAAGTTGATTTCAGCAAGTTTGGTGAAACTGAAGTTCAGAAACTTTCTAAGATTAAGAAGATTTCTGGTGCAAACCTACACCGTAACTGGGTGATGATCCCTCACGTTACACAGTGGGACAACGCAGACATCACTGAGCTAGAAGCATTCCGTAAAGAGCAGAATGCAATCGAAGCTAAGAAAGATTCAGGCATGAAGATCACGCCACTTGTGTTCATCATGAAAGCAGTTGCGAAAGCGCTAGAAGCGTTCCCTGCATTCAACTCTTCTCTTTCTGAAGATGGTGAAAGCATCATTCTTAAGAAATACGTGAACGTCGGTATCGCGGTTGATACGCCAAATGGCCTAGTTGTTCCTGTATTCAAAGATGTGAACAAGAAAGGCATTTACGAGCTATCAGAAGAGCTAATGGCTGTGTCTAAGAAAGCACGTGCAGGCAAACTGACGGCTGGTGATATGCAAGGCGGATGTTTCACAATTTCTAGCCTAGGCGGTATCGGCGGAACAGCGTTTACTCCTATCGTAAATGCGCCAGAAGTTGGAATCCTAGGTGTATCCAAGTCTGAAATGAAGCCGGTATGGAATGGTAAAGATTTCACACCTCGCCTACAGCTGCCACTATCTCTTTCATACGACCACCGTGTGATTGATGGTGCAGAAGGTGCGCGCTTCATCACTTACTTGAATGGTTGTCTGAGCGATATCCGTCGCTTGGTGCTATAAGTCAAGATACGTAAAATCAGGGCGGCTATAAGCCGCCCTTAAATTACAAGCTAACGGTTTGATTTAACCTTGTTGATAACAAGAGAATCTCAATCGAACTGTTGTCTGGCTCACAGGCTAAATGGATTTACTTTTCACACCTTTAACAACTCTGTAAACTGTTTCGGTCTGAAAATAAAACGTTCTAAAAAAGAATTCATTGAACACCCACTCAGCCTGTTAGGGATAATGACTACAAGAGGTCAAAATGAGCAAAGAAATTAAAGCCCAAGTTGTTGTACTTGGTTCTGGTCCTGCTGGTTATTCTGCTGCGTTCCGTTGTGCGGATCTAGGTCTAGAAACGGTACTTATCGAGCGTTACACCACCCTAGGTGGAGTGTGTCTAAACGTGGGTTGTATCCCATCTAAAGCACTGCTACACGTATCTAAAGTGATCGAAGAAGCGAAAGCAATGGCTGATCACGGTGTGGTATTTGGTGAGCCGCAAACGGACATCAACAAAATCCGAATCTGGAAAGAAAAAGTGGTTAACCAACTGACGGGCGGTCTTGGCGGTATGGCTAAGATGCGTAACGTAACAGTGGTTAACGGTTACGGTAAGTTCACTGGCCCTAATTCTATTCTTGTAGAAGGTGAAGGCGAAGCAACAACTGTTAACTTCGACAACGCTATCATTGCGGCAGGTTCTCGCCCAATTAAACTTCCGTTTATCCCGCATGAAGACCCACGTATTTGGGATTCTACTGATGCACTAGAGCTTAAAGAAGTTCCGGGCAAACTGCTTATTATGGGCGGTGGTATCATCGGTCTTGAAATGGGTACGGTTTACCAGTCTCTAGGTTCTCAGGTTGACGTTGTTGAGATGTTTGACCAAGTGATTCCTGCAGCTGATAAAGACATCGTTAAGGTTTACACCAAGCGAGTTAAAGACAAGTTCAACTTGATGCTAGAAACCAAAGTGACGGCTGTTGAAGCCAAAGAAGATGGTATCTACGTTTCAATGGAAGGCAAAAAAGCACCAGCAGAAGCTGAGCGCTACGATGCTGTTCTTGTTGCTATTGGTCGTGTACCAAACGGTCTTCTAATCGATGGTGAAAAAGCCGGTATCGAGATTGATGAGCGTGGTTTTATCAATGTTGATAAGCAAATGCGTACTAACATTCCTCATATCTTTGCGATTGGTGATGTTGTCGGTCAGCCAATGCTGGCACACAAAGGTGTGCATGAAGGTCATGTTGCAGCAGAAGTGATTTCTGGTAAGAAACACTACTTCGATCCTAAAGTTATTCCTTCAATTGCTTACACTGAGCCAGAAGTGGCGTGGGTTGGTAAGACAGAGAAAGAAGCAAAAGCTGAAGGTATCAACTACGAAACAGCGACTTTCCCATGGGCTGCGTCTGGACGTGCAATCGCGTCTGACTGTGCTGATGGTATGACTAAGCTTATTTTCGATAAAGAAACACACCGCGTAATCGGTGGCGCTATCGTAGGTACTAACGGTGGTGAGCTACTAGGTGAAATTGGTTTGGCTATCGAGATGGGCTGTGATGCAGAAGACATCGCTCTAACCATCCACGCTCACCCGACTCTACACGAATCTGTAGGTTTGGCTGCTGAAGTGTTTGAAGGTTCTATCACTGACCTTCCAAACAAGAAAGCCGTGAAGAAGAAAAAGTAATTTTTCTAAAAGCTGAATGATAAAAACCGCTGCCAGTCAGCGGTTTTTTTGTTTCTGGTTCTCGTGGCGTTTTCGAGTAAACAACGGACCAAAACAAAAAACGGAGGGGAAAATCCCTCCGCTTATCTATTTTACCGTTTTACAAAAGCGCGTTTTAATCTTGCTTGTAAATGCAAAGCATACCCAGGAAGCTAGCTACAAGCCCTTCTAAGTACTCTGAATCTGGGTTGCGGTTAGCTTGAACATAAAGAGAGTAGCAAATGCCGTGTAATAGCTTGGCTAAGTCTTCTGCTTTGTGCTCGTCGCATACTTCGCCACGTTGCATTGCTGTCAGGAACATGTCTTCAACACGCTTCTGAGATTCTTCGTTACTGGATAGGAACAAAGGCCATACTTCTTCACGAGTAGATGTGCTCCACTCGAACCAAACTTTCATCCAGTGCGTGCCATCGAGGGCAAATTTGATGATGTTCTTGGTTAGGCTCGTTAAGTTTTCTTCGGCAGTTGCTTCCGGAAGAATGCTTTCATTGATGAACAGAGCGTATTGTTTTTCAACCTGGCTCAGTACTTCATCAACCAAATCTTCGCGGGTCTGGAAGTAGTTGAAAACAGTTGCAACTGATACCTGAGCGATCTCAGCAATATCAGCGTGACCACCGCGACCGATACCGCGTTTTGCGAATACTTCTATCGCAATATCATGCAGTTGTTCTTTACGTTTTTGTGGAGATAGCCTTGTTCTTGGACGTTTTTTTACAGTATCCATAATTGATTTTCCTTGCCAACATATGAAGTTTAATGATTATTTTATAATTAGATTTGCCATATGAGTGTAATGGTGCATATAAAAGTGTCAATCAAGAAATGTTAAAAAGTACTCAATTTCATGACCAAGTTAAAAATTTACCCTGAGTCGTTTGCAGTGGTAAAATGTGTTATTGGGTGCACATTAACGAAAATTCAAATTATTGATAATGTGACTTTACCTGCAAAATCAGCCACTAACTAATTGAGAGCAGTATGAAACATACAGTTGAAGTAATGATTTCTGAGCAAGATGTTCAGGATCGAGTTATCGAATTGGGTCAAAAAATCACCGAGCGCTACCAAGATTCAGACAAAGAGTTGGTGTTGGTGGGACTGCTTCGTGGTTCATTTGTTTTTATGGCTGATCTGACGCGAGTCATTGGTAAGAATCATACTGTCGATTTCATGACCGCGTCTAGCTATGGCAATGCGATGGAAAGCTCACGCGATGTGCGTATTTTGAAAGATCTGGATGATGACATCAAAAACAAAGACGTTTTGTTGGTGGAAGACATCATCGATACGGGCAACACGTTGAGTAAAGTATGCGAAATTTTAGAAATTCGCGAGCCTGCTTCTATCGAGATTTGTACTCTTTTAGACAAACCTTCTCGTCGAGAAATTGCAGTCGATGCAAAATTCATTGGTTTTGAAATTCCCGATGAGTTTGTTGTTGGTGTCGGTATCGATTACGCTCAAAAATACCGTAATTTACCTTACATTGGGAAAGTGGTTCCTCAAGAGTAAACACTCGACCTGTATGTAAGCGAGCAGAAAAACGCCACTATTGCGATAGTGGCGTTTGTGTAATGACGTTTGTGTTTGGGTCTTTTGGTTTTACAGTTCTTGAATAAAGCGCAATCGCCGCTTGTCTAACTCTTCACGTATTTCTTTTCCCTGAAATCCATCCTGAATAACCTTTTGTACATCCGCTTGCAAAGCAGCCTGATAAGATTGGTTGAAGAGTTCCGATTGAGGGTAGGGGTTGTCTTCTAAACCCAGCCGCCCGCGATGATCTGCTTCACAGCAGATTAAGAGTTGAGCCAAGCGTTCAGGTTTACGCCACACATCCAATTTATTCAGTATTTTAAGTTTTGTTTTTGCTCTGAGTTCTTCAGCTCGGTGCACATTTGTGTGATGTTCGCATACGACCAAGGCAGTTTCTCTGAACTCGTTTGGAATTTTAACGCGCTCACATAATTTTTTTATGATATTAAGCCCTGTTTGGCAGTGCATTTTGTGGCTCGGCCATTCTTCTTTCGGTGTAACACCCTTCCCTAAGTCGTGAACTTGTGCCGCAAATCTTATGACGAGGTCTTGGCTCAAATCAGCGGCTTGCCTTGCAACCATTAACGTATGAATACCAGTATCGATTTCTGGGTGCCACTGCTCCGGTTGTGGGACACCAAATAAAGCGTCCAATTCTGGGAGGACGACTTCCAGAGCGCCACATTGTCTGAGTACCTCTAGAAATACGTCAGGTCTGTCTGTATTGAGAGATTTATGCCATTCCTGCCAAACCCGTTCAGGCGTCAAGTGTTCAAGCTCGCCGGATTGCGCTATCTTGGACATCAATTTCAGGGTTTCATCTGCGACAGTAAAACCTAATGAAGCCAACTTGGCTGCGAACCGGGCCACGCGAAGAACGCGAAGAGGGTCTTCGACAAATGCATCAGAAACGTGGCGCAAGATTTTGTTATTGAGGTCATGTTGCCCACCGTAAGGATCGACAATACGTCCATCCTTGTGTTGAGCCATGGCGTTGATGGTTAAGTCTCTTCGAAGGAGGTCGTCCTCAATGGTCACGTCAGGTGCAAAGTGACATTCAAAACCAGTGTAACCATGCCCTGACTTTCGCTCCGTACGCGCTAATGCATATTCCTCATGACTTTCTGGATGTAAGAATACAGGAAAGTCTTTGCCGACGGCTTGGTACCTATTGGCGAGCATTTTTTCTGGTGAGCTACCCACTACAACCCAATCCTTGTCGTGTACCGGAATACCCAGTAATTGGTCTCGCACAGCGCCACCGACTAAATATACGTCCAAGTTTGACCTCCTAATTATGCCTCGAGGCTTTACAAACCTCGTCACAATGGTAATTTGCCAGAATCTTAGCGAAGAGAGATAAGCATGTATAAGGATTTTTTCGGTTTCACGGAAATGCCATTCTCAATAGTACCGAGTTCTCGGTATTTGTATTTGAGTGCGCGTCACAGAGAAGCAATGAACCATCTTCAATCTGGTTTGGGTGAAGGTGGTGGGTTTGCAATGCTTACTGGTGAAGTTGGAACAGGCAAAACAACCGTTTCGAAAGCCATGCTTTCCGCGCTTGGAGAAGAAACCAAAGCGGCGCTCATTTTAAATCCAACCTATTCAAACCAAGATTTGTTGGAAGCGATTTGCGATGAGTTTGGTATTGAATACCCAGAATCAGCAAGCCTAAAGGTACTGACACAATCCATTCAACGCTTCTTGCTTGATAACTATGCTGGTGGGTTTCAAACGCTTTTAATCATTGATGAAGCACAGCATCTACTGCCAGATGTGCTTGAGCAATTGCGGCTTCTCACTAATTTAGAAACCGATAGCCAAAAACTTTTAAAAGTATTGTTGATTGGGCAGCCTGAACTACAAGCAAAGTTGCAGACAACCGAATTAAGACAGCTTGCGCAGCGAATTACTGGTCGCTATCACTTGCTGCCGCTTAACCCTGCTGAAGTGAGCGAGTACATCGAGTTTCGACTTGGGTTAGCAAATGGTGCTCAAAGCACTTTTGAACCGGCTGCAATTAAAGTCATCGCAAAATATACTCAGGGCATCCCTCGTCTTATCAATCTGATCTGCGATAAAAGCCTACAATACGCCAGCCAAAGTGGTATCAAAGTGGTGAGTAAAGCGCGAGCCGAACAAGCTTGTCAGGATGTTATGGCGTTTCAAGCTCCCGTTCAAGGCACTGTGTCTCCATCCTCAACATCCTCTTCTGTTTGGCCAAATATATTGCTATTAACGGGGAGTGCAGCACTCGCAACGTTTACTTACTTTGCCACTCCTCTTGCATTACAGAAGTGGATTCCTGCTCATACTCCGGAAATTCAAGTTACGACCCAGACGATACAAATCCCCGTTGCTGACACTTTATCGCCATATTTAAAGCGCAGTGAAGGTGAAACAAAAGCAACACTAAAACTATTTGAATTTTGGGGGCTGAAAGCCTCGGTTCGTGATACAGATTGCGAAAGGTCACGTTCATCCTACTATTGCTCCATTGAATCTGGAGGGCTAGATGATGTGATACAACAAAATCGTCCTGTTGTTTTTGCACTGAATGTAGGCGATGAACGTCATTATGCGTTGCTGTATGCAGTGTCTGATGAGGCTGCCCAAATTCTGGTTGGTGATGGACGAGTAGAAGTGCCCGTTGGGTGGCTAGAGCTACATTGGGCTGGCGAATACCGCGCTATTTGGCACGATCCAATAGCAGAAACTCTTAAGCTTGGTCATCAAGGCGAGTCCGTTGCTAAGTTAGAGGCGATGCTTGCTAAAGCGCTTGGTGAAGCGTCACAGGGCAGCAATGTTTTTGATGAAATATTGAAAGAGAAAGTGGAGGCTTTTCAGCGTTGGCAAGGGCTATTTGTTGATGGAATTGTAGGAGCGAAAACCTTGCAGTATCTGGATTTAATAGTGAATGACTCGGCCCCTTCACTGACTAAAACGACAGAGGTACCATCGGATGCTTAATGTCTCAATTGAAATAAAAGAATTAGGGGTGTTCTGTCACTTCGCGTTATGTAGGGGTATTCAGTGAGCTATTTAAATACACCTTCAACGGGTTCGAGTCTGTTTAAAACGGTGGTGTTTGTCATTCCCGCTGTTTTGGTTTCTTCATGGCATTATTTAAATTATCAACCAGATAGCGATCCGATAATCCAAGTTGAAACGGTAAAAACACAGCTTGCTAAAGTAATGGATTACCCCGAAGCTAAGCCACTCAAGGATATGCCAACGGTGGATGGCTTACCTACTGAGGTGTTGTATGACTCGACAACGGAAACTGCGCGGGTACTGAGCCCCCAAACTCAGGAAAAATCTCAAACTGGGCTAAGATCTCAAACGGATCAAAAGCTAACAGAGCAAAAGCCAAAAGAAAAAAAGAAAGAAACGCTGGATAACTTAGATCTTTCCTCTTTGTCTCCTGAGTTGGCACAAGCCGTTCAATCTGCCATTGACGATACGGCTAATCCGGGTTCGCGTCGCTATGATGAACCCGTTGAAGCGACGCCCTTAGTGGGCAATGAGCGCCAATTCCAGGGTAAGCTTCCCTCACTTAACTTACAAACTCATATGTACGCATCAAATAAAGATCGACGCTGGGTTAAAGTGAATGGCAAGGAGTTAAAAGAGGGAGACTGGGTAGACGATAAAGTGATGATCAATAGCATTACCCCTAGAACGGTTGTTGTGGAGTTTGCTGGTCAGAAAATTGAATTACCAGCATTGCATGAGTGGCGTTAGCTGATGTTTTCAAGAAATTCGGCGATCAAAAAAGGGCACATAATGTGCCCTTCTTGTTTTAATTTCTATTTGTATGAAGTATTAAGCCCAACCAGATGGCGCCTTTTTCCTACGAGGAATTAGATGGGGAAGAACCAGTCCAAAGATAAGTCCAATTCCCGCAACACCACCACCGTACATGAAGTACTTCAATAGCAGGTCTTCTTTCTGTGTATCTAGCTTAGCGCGTAGTTCGCGTACTTCGCTTTGAGAAGCGGTAAGTTGCTTATTCATATCGGCGTAGTTCTTCTCAAGCTCTTTGATTTGTTCGTTACGAGCTTCAAGAGAGTCAACCAGCCCCGATTTCTCGTCGTCAGAGCTTCTACGCGCATTGGCGAGTTTCTCTTTCACTTCACCTAGCTCTTTTTCAAGTGCAGGTAATCGTTCAGCCATACTTGGACGAGTGGACACGTATTTACTTTCGACCCAGCCTTTTCTGCCTTTGGAGTCGACAACTTGGCTAAATCCGGAATCTCGATTTGTCGCAACCAGTGTAATTTTGTCACCTGCATTAACGCTACCGATGATTCGAAACTGATTACTTGGTCCTGCGTGCATATAAGTGAATAAGTTGTCTGAGATGTAACGATCTTTTGCGAAGCTGACAGGCGCGACAAGCAGGCTAAAGAGGGTCAGACAAATAAGTTTTTTCACGGTACGTCCCTTAACTGATGGAGTTGAACAACGTTTACGCCATTCATTTATTCTTAATTAGACAGAGATAGTATGAATTTTCAGGCGGTGGTGCAACAAAAGAGGGAGGCAAAACCTCCCTTTCTGTGCGTTTGAGTCAATAATGACATGTGTCTAACAAAAGGCTTACAAAAATAAGCCTTGAATTGCATAGAAGAAGATGACGGCCAGCAGAGCCCCTGCTGGTAAGGTAACAACCCAAGACGCAACAATGTTACGCACAACACCGAGGTTTAGTGCTGCAATACCACGCGCAAAACCCACACCTAACACGGCACCCACTAACGTTTGCGTTGTGGAAATGGGTAAGCCAGTACCAGAAGCCAAAACAACCGTTGAAGCGGTAGCAAGCTGAGCAGCAAAACCACGGCTTGGTGTGAGTTCTGTAATACCCGTTCCCACGGTTGCCATCACTTTGTGACCCATGGTCGCCAAACCAACCACGATACCAATACCACCTAGTGGTAAAATCCACCATGCAATGGACGTTTTAGTCACGATTTCACCGAGGTTTTCTACAGTCGATACTACAGCTGATAGAGGACCAATCGCGTTCGCAACGTCGTTCGAACCGTGAGCAAATGCCATCGCACATGCTGTAATCACCATTAGCACACTGAAGATACTCTCAACGCCAGCAAAACTGTGGTCGTCTTCACGGTGAGCAAATTTCTTCTGAATGTAGAGGTAGCCACCGATCATGATTAAGCCAGATACGCCAGCAGACCATAGCCATGCTTCAGTGTTGGTTAAATGTAATCCAACGTGTTTCAAACCTTTCTTAATGGTAACCAATGCAATTACCATGGTGGTAATGAACATGTATACTGGTACAAAACGTTTAGCATTAAACAGTGGGTTTTCGGTGTCGAAAATCAGGCGTTGCGCGCTGACGAATATCAGGTATGCAAATATCCCCGATATCAACGGCGTTACAATCCAACTCCCAACAATGCCTTGAACTGATTGCCAATCAACAGCTTCAGTACCTACGGAAACGCACGCGAATCCTATAATAGCGCCAATAATGGAGTGAGTAGTAGAAACCGGCCAGCCCATGTACGACGCAAGCAATAGCCATGTGCCCGCAGCAAGAAGTGCAGACATCATGCCGTAAACAAGAACGTCAGGCTGATGAGCAAAGTAGGATGTCTCGATAACACCTTTACGGATAGTATCGGTTACTTCACCGCCAGCTAAGTAAGCACCAGCAAATTCGAAAATCATTGCGATGATGATCGCTTGTTTTACCGTCAGCGCTTTAGAGCCAACTGACGTACCCATGGCGTTTGCAACATCATTGGCACCGATACCGATTGCCATTAAGAAGCCAAATAGTGCAGCCACTATAATAATGGTAGTGCCGTAGTTCGCGAGGATATCCATCGTAATACCTAGTTGTTGGATAACTTATGAGAGGATTTCTGAACAAGCGCGCAACAAAAGCACACAAGCCTTCCGTGTGCCTTGATACAATCCAGTCTCATGTTATGTGTTTCAGTTTTCGTTTATGAACGAGATAGCATCAGTTCAAGACGAGCGCCAACGCGCTGAGCTTGATCGGCGATGCCACCTACCCATTCTAAAATCTTGTATAAGAACATGATGTCGATCGGATTGTACTTCGATTCGATCGCCATTAGTTGCTGGCGTAATACAATTTGCATGGCATCGGTATCGTCTTCGATGGCATCCAATTGATTGATCATCTCGGCCACCAAAGTGACTTCTCGACCTTTAAAGCCAGTTTCCAATAATTCGTCTAATTCGCTGATGACTTTCTGAGCCTGATCGGCGGCATCAAGACAACGCTTAACGTATAAAATGAAGTTTTCCTGAAGTGGTTCTGGGATTTGCAATTGACGACCAATCACCCTACCTGCAATGTCTTTTGCAAGGTTGGCTAGCTTGTCTTGCTGTGTCAGCAAATCAAGCATATCGGTACGATCTACAGGCATGAATAAGCCACGTGGCAGTTTCAGACGAATCTCACGTTTTAAGACGTCTGCTTCTCTCTCCAAGTGAGAGATTTGTGCACGAATTTCGCCTGCTTTTTCCCAGTCACCCTTAGCACTAACTTCAAAGAAATTCACTAAGTGAGAGCAGCACTCGTTCACACACACAACGTGGCGTTGCAAAGGTTTAATTGGGGACTTTGCAAATAACCCCATAATTGTATTCACTGGCATGGCTATTCAACCTAAAAAATATAACCTATAAGAAACTTCAACCATAAAGGCGAAATCTTGAACGATGGCTATAAAGTCGCGCATGTTAACCTAATCAATCCATCATTAAAACTGTTTTAGATCATCATTTGGGCGTTAATTGCCACTTGTCGATGATGGGATTAAGCAATATGCTTTCAGGGTCATCCGTTAAAGGTATAAATATGGAAACTGAGATAGAACTGAAGTTTTTCGTTTCACCTGAATTTTCAACGACTTTGGTAGCTAAAATAGCTGAAGAGAAAGTTCTTCAGCACAGTTGTCGAGAGCTGGGTAATACCTATTTCGATACGCCAGAAAATTGGTTAAGACAACATGACATAGGTCTGCGAATTCGTCGTTATGATGATGTCTTTGTGCAAACAGTTAAAACTGCGGGGCGTGTTGTCGCCGGTTTGCATCAACGACCTGAATATAACGCCGAACATACCAACAATATTCCCGACCTACACCTTCATCCTAGCGACATTTGGCCTAATGGCAAAGCAATAGACGCGTTGCAACAAGAACTTACTCCTATTTTCTCTACCGATTTCAAGCGTGAGCAATGGCTGATCAGCATGACGGATGGCAGCCAAGTCGAAGTGGCGTTTGATCAAGGTTGGGTGACGGCGGGTGACAACAAAGACGAAATTTGCGAAGTCGAGTTGGAGTTAAAGTCCGGACAAACCGATGCACTGTTCAACCTTGCTCGGGTATTGTGTGAAGATGGTGGTATGCGTTTGGGCAACTTGAGTAAAGCGGCTCGCGGATACCGATTGGCTTACGGTCATCAAGGTGATGAGGTTACGCCTTTAGCGTTAGTGGCGACGGAAAGTTCTCACAATGCAGAGTATTGCCTTATTCAGTCTTTAGAGCATGCATTGGGTCACTGGCATTACCACGAGCAAATCTATGTAGAGCGTGACGAGTTCGATGCTTTACACGAAATTGCACACTCAATTGGATTCATTCGCCAAACACTGTCGGTATTTGGGGGCATAGTCCCAAGGCGAGCAAGCGCTATTTTACGACAAGAATTGATGTGGTTAGAAGACGAGCTGACTTGGCTCAAAGAGGCTGACTATCTTGATGAGCTGATGGATGATAAAGGGCATGCGTTGCGAAAGCTGGATGCGCGAAAGTGGCTTGTCGAACAGCTTGGCACTCAATTCCAAGCGTTACCGAGTAGAGAGCATTCGTTAAAACTTCTCAAATCCTCGCGCTATACTCGATTGTTGCTTGATTTGAGCCGTTGGATACTTACTCGTGGTTGGCAGCCGTTCCTCGATGACAAAGCGCGTGAGAAAATGGCACAAGATATACGCAGCTTTTCGGTCAAGCAACTCGATAGAACGTGGGCTGAATTGGTTGAAGCATTTCCAGCAGAGCGTCAATTGAACCGCCAAGAATACATTGATCAGCAATACCGTTTATCCAGAAATCTGTACACTGGGATCTGTTTTGCGTCTCTCTATGATACAGAAGATAGAAATGCATTCCGCTTACCTTGGGAAGATCTCAAGCAAGGTATTGACGATTTATTGATGTTAGAGCCGCTGCATAAATTGCTTCCAAGATTAGAAGGTGAAAATCAAATGCAGTTGGAGCGTTGGTTGAACCGACAAGAAAATTCAATTTTGCATGCTATGGAACAAACCCGCCAAATGAGTATTGATACCACACCTTATTGGCAGTAAATCTTTCCTTTAAAGTGCGCTTTGTTGAATAAGTGCGCTTTATTTTTTGGCTCATTACGAGCTCATTTCTTTACCAAACTCAAAAAGTTACTACAGATTCCTGTGCCACCGCCGATACACAATTGACGAGATTTCCAACAATATGAGTGAACAACAAGTATTGGATCACAATTAGGGAAATCCATCAGCGAAAAGTGACTGGTAACTCAATGGCAACGAAGTGTCTTTGTTATCATCGTTTTTTCATACGAGGCGTAAAATAAATCTACAACTACAAAAAATGCACGTCTCACAAAGAGTGCGGCAATATTTGTTCGCAGGTAAATGAACACTATATGGAGTACGTACTATGGCGAGCATGAAGTTCAAGCCGTGGGAAAGAGTCATTACAGATATTCGGTTGGTACCAAAATTAGTGATGTTGATGGTATTCAGTACCGTCCTAATCATTGTTAAGCAACTTTGGGATGCGAATACTTTTTACGACTCTGTGGTTCTTGTCCAAAAAGACCAAGCGCAAGAAGTTTCCCATGCACAAGCCTCTTTTATTGACAGTGTTTTAAGAAGTAATGGGGAAGACGCGACATCGCTGGCGGAAAAAGCCATTACCGCTTTGGTTAAAAGCCGCGACAACAACCATTACATCTATTTGGTTGAGCGCGATACTGGTAAAGTCCTAGGTCACCCTTCTGCAAGAACCATTTCTGATCTTACTCAGTCAACGGAAAGCGGACAGCTTTTATCTGGTCTTATTAATAGTGCATCGGCTGGCTTTGGTTTTGAATTGGAAGGCGGTAACCGATTTGAGTATGCATCCAAATTAAGCAGTGCAGATTGGTTTGTTATTGCCTCTCAAAGCGGAGATGTTGCTCAGGCTCGCTATGACGATTATCTATCGCAAATCTTTTGGCAAACCTTGGTGATGATCATTGTGTTTGTTGCTCTATTACTTGGCGCTGCGCGAATTATGTTGCGTCAGACTCAGTACATCGCTTCAAGCATACAAAGAATGGCAGATAAAGACCTATCTACACCAATCAACCTAGAATGCAAAGACGAGTACGGCGATCTTGCTCGTGAGCTAGAGCGAACACGCTCTCAGTTGCAAGAGGTGATCAAACTTCAAGTCGATTCTTCTCAAGAGCTATCTGCTCTGACGGAAGTGATGACGATCAGCATGTCGGAAACCAAAGACTCTGCTCAAGAAGAATTTAATGAGATTGACCAACTCGCAACGGCAATGAGTGAAATGACCACAACCGTTCAGACAGTCGCAGAACACGCTCAAAGTGCTTCATCTGTTACAGAAAATGCATCGAGCCAGGCTCAGCAAGGTCAGCGATTTGTGCAAGATACCGTAGGTAAGATGAGTGAGCTCTCAGGTGACATCTCTGAGTCTGCTCAGGCTGTGAACCAAGTGGAAGAACGCGTAGAAGCCATTGGTAGCGTTGTTGGGACGATTCAAGGCATCTCTGAACAGACCAATCTTTTGGCGTTGAATGCGGCAATTGAAGCAGCGCGCGCAGGTGAAGCCGGGCGTGGTTTTGCGGTGGTTGCAGATGAAGTTCGAAACCTCGCGCAAAGAACGCAAGGTGCAACGATTGAGATTCAAGAAATGATTACTCAACTTCAAACCAGTGCAAATTCGGCGGTTGAGTTAATGGAAAAAAGTGTGGTTGAAGCAGCAGAAGGTGTGGAGCTGGTTACCAATGCTGGCACCGAGCTGGATGGCATTGTTGCTCAAGTGAGCCAAATCAACGACATGAACTTCCAAATTGCGACGGCGGCAGGGCAACAAAGTACGGTCGCGGAAGAGATGAACCAAAATCTAGACAATGTTCGCGAGTTGGTTGAGGCCTCTGTTGTTGTGGTTGGTGAGCTGTTAGAAACCTCAGAGATCATGCAAGCTAACGCTGAAGAATTGGACGGGAAAATACAGTCATTTAATGTTTAATCTGTTTTTAAACTCATAGAATGCAAATAGCGCTCACATTTCATATGTGGGCGTTTTTTTATGTGATATGGTAAATCGAACAAACCACCTAACTCGTTGACAGGGATGAACAATGACCTTACCGACGCCCATTGCTGAACAAGCCCAATTCTCACGCCAGAAAATAGAAGAACAGTATCCTTCAGTTTTTGACACTTGGCCTCAAGCCAAATTGTCGGATCTTGAGCGCGTATTAGGATTGAGTGATTTTATTGCCGACAGCATGCAGCGAGACGAGAAGCTTTGTCAGCGTTTGCCTGAAATGCTTTCAACACAAAACCGAGCAGACGATTACCGTGATAGGTTGAAAAAACAGCTAGCTAAATGTGTTGATGAAAACACCATGATGAAAAAGCTGCGCGAGTTTAGGCGTCGAGAAATGGTGTATATAGCTTGGCGAGATTTTACGGGATCTTGGTCATTGGAAAATAGCCTCCTTCATTTATCTTCACTAGCCGAAGCACTGATCTTTGAGACTTATAGGCACCTTTATCAAACCAGCTGTAAAGAGTGGGGAACACCATGTAATGAAAATGGTGAAGCACAGCCGATGCTGATCATTGGCATGGGCAAGTTAGGTGGTGGTGAACTCAACTTTTCTTCAGATATCGATCTTATTTTTACCTATCCCGAAAATGGAGAAACTCAGGGTGCGCGCCGCAGTATTGCCAATGCACAATTCTTTACTCGCTTAGGGCAGCGAATGATCAAAGCTCTCGATCAGCAAACGTTTGATGGCTTTTGTTATCGTGTTGATATGCGATTGAGACCCTTTGGCGAAAGTGGACCGTTGGTGATGAGTTATGCCGCGCTAGAAGACTATTACCAGGAGCAAGGGCGAGATTGGGAACGATACGCCATGATTAAAGCTCGGGTTATGGGTCGCGAAATGTACCCAGAGTATCAGGAACTGCGGGGCATGCTTCGCCCATTCGTATTTAGACGCTATATCGACTTCAGTGCCATTCAATCTCTCCGTCGCATGAAGTCCATGATCAGCACCGAAGTGCGCCGCCGCGGATTGTCGGACAATATAAAGCTTGGTGCTGGTGGCATACGTGAAGTGGAGTTTATCGCTCAAGTCTTTCAATTGATCCGTGGAGGTCGTGAACCTAGCCTAAGAGGGCGGGGTTTGCTGGAAACACTCGACGCAATTGAAGCCAAAACACTATTATCTGAAGCGGAAGTTCAGCATTTGAGAGAAGGGTATCTATTCCTTCGAAAACTCGAAAATTTAATTCAAGCCATTGGCGATCAGCAAACTCAAACGTTGCCAGATAAAGAGCTGGATCAACAGCGTTTGGTTGTCGCGATGAAATCATCAAGTTGGGATATACTGCGCGACTCGATTGACGGGCATATGTCTAACATCCACGCAGTTTTTGAGCAACTTATTGGCGATGATGAAGAAGAAGCTCAAACAGTGTCTAAGCACTTCAAGGAAATGTGGGATCTTGCCAATACAGAAGATGTATTGATGCACATTTTCGAAGACGACCTCAAAGTCGAATCCCCAGAGCCGTTGGTGAAGACCATCATGGGCTTTAAAAAGGACTTGGCGAAAAAAACGTTGGGTCCGCGTGGTCGCGAAGTATTGAATCGATTAATGCCTAAGGTTTTCCACGCACTCTTTAATCACAAAGATGCTCAGTTTGGTTTGTCTCGGGTGTTACATCTGCTTCACAATATTTGTACTCGCACGACCTATCTAGAACTTCTTGATGAGCATCCGGCAGCCCTTACGCAGCTAGTGAGGTTGTGTACGGCAAGCCCTATGATATCGGAGCAGCTTTCCCGTTACCCTATACTGCTTGATGAGCTTTTGGATCCGCAGCACCTCTACAATCCAACGCCGCCAACCGAGTACAGATCTGAGTTGCGAGATTACCTAGCGCGTATCCCAGAAGACGATATGGAGCAGCAAATGGAGGCGCTTCGACAGTTTAAGCAAATTTGCATACTGCGTATTGCGGCGGCGGATATCGCGGGTGTGTTACCTGTAATGAAAGTGAGTGACCACTTAACCTATTTGGCTGAAGCCATAGTAGAAGCGGTAGTAGGGCAAGCATGGCTCCAAGTGACAGAAAAATATGGCGAGCCAACTCACCTGAAAGAGCGTGAAGGTAAAGGTTTTGCCGTTATCGGTTACGGTAAAGTCGGTGGTTGGGAGCTCGGGTATAATTCTGATCTGGATATTGTATTCATGCACGACTGCCCTGTACATGTGAATACAGATGGGAAAAAAGAAATCGATGGCAGGCAGTTCTACCTACGCTTAGCCCAGCGAATCATCCACATTTTTTCAGTTCGTACAGCTTCTGGCATTTTGTATGAAGCAGACACAAGGCTCCGACCTTCAGGAGCATCTGGCATGTTGGTTAGCCCAACCGATGCATTTGAAGAATATCAACTGCAAGACGCATGGACGTGGGAACACCAAGCCTTAGTTAGAGCTCGCGCTATATACAGTGATGTGCCGTTAAAGTCGGCTTTTGAAGCAACGAGAGCAAAAGTATTATCTGCAAAACGAGATCACAGCAAACTCAAAAAAGACGTGGCAGATATGCGTGAAAAAATGCGCAGTCATCTTGGGGGAAAAAAGGCAGGACGATTCATGCTGAAGCAAGATCCCGGTGGCATTACTGATATTGAATTTTTGGTTCAATATTTGGTCTTAAATTTCAGTTCAGAATTCCCGTCGCTATTGACGTATTCTGATAACGTTCGGATTCTTGAAGCGGCAGCAAATTTATCGTTGTTGCCAGCGCAACAAGCAGCCAAGCTGACTTCTGCCTACACCGCATTAAGAGACGAAATTCATCACCGGAACTTATTAAATCAAGACGCTGATGTAGCGGAATCGCGGTTCCAAGATGAAAGAGAATGCGTTGTGTATTCATGGAATGAATGGCTGATCGATTGAATAGCCATTGAAGTAGTTAGAGATATACCCAAGTATCTTGAGGTTACTTGGGTATAGACTCTGACCTTACGGTTTTTTTGCGTCTGGCGGCTATGTTACTATTCCGCCGGATTTGTATTTTTGGAGACAAACATGAAACCAATTTTGCCGGACTACACTCAATCTGGAGTGCTGATTGTTGGCGATGTAATGCTTGATCGTTACTGGTACGGACCAACAGGTCGCATCTCACCAGAAGCACCAGTACCTGTTGTTAAAGTTGAAGACAACGAGGAGCGTCCGGGCGGTGCGGCAAACGTGGCAATGAATATTGCTAGTCTTGGTGGCCATGCCCATCTAGTTGGTTTAACGGGACAAGATGAACCTGCTCAGGTGCTGAGTGAACAATTAACGTCTCTAAAAGTGAAGTGCGACTTCGTTTCACTTCCAGATTTCCCAACAATTACCAAGCTTCGAGTGATGAGCCGTGGTCAGCAGCTTATCCGATTAGATTTTGAAGACAGTTTTGAAAATACTGACGCGCAGTACGTACTGGATCGAATGGAAAAAGCGTTACCAAGCGTGAAATCGGTCATTCTATCTGATTATGCAAAAGGGGCGTTAGAACACGTTCAGCAGTTCATCCAGAAAGCACGTTCAGCCAATGTACCTGTCTTTATCGACCCGAAAGGGGCTGATTTTGAACGCTATCGTGGGGCAACATTACTGACGCCTAACATGACAGAATTTGAGTTAGTTGCTGGCAAAGTTAAAAATGAAGAAGAGCTTGTAGAAAAAGGGCTGGCTCTGATAGAAGAATTTGATTTCGAGGCGCTGCTGGTGACTCGAAGTGAGCATGGCATGACTTTGCTCCGTAAAGGTCAGGAACCTTTCCATCTTCCAACTCAAGCGAAAGAAGTGTTTGATGTCACAGGTGCAGGCGACACGGTTATTTCTGTGCTTGCCGCCTCTGTCGCTGCAGGTAAAGCGATAGATGAAGCTTGTGCGTTAGCTAATGCTGCCGCAGGGGTTGTTGTTGGAAAGCTTGGTACTTCCACACTATCAACCATCGAATTAGCAGAGGCGGTACATGGCAGCCAAGACACCGACTACGGTGTAATTGGTGAGCATGAGCTGATTACAGCGGTTAAACAAGCGCGCGCGAAAGGCGAAAAAGTGGTAATGACCAACGGCTGCTTCGACATTTTGCATGCTGGTCACGTGTCCTATCTTAATCATGCCGCAGAGCTCGGCGACAGGCTAATTGTTGCTGTAAATACAGATGCCTCTGTGAAAGCGTTGAAAGGACCGGGTAGACCCGTTAACTCAACAGATCGCCGAATGGCTGTATTGGCCGGTTTGGGTGCTGTAGATTGGGTTGTGCCATTCAGTGAAGAAACGCCACAGCGTCTGATTTCTGAAGTTCTTCCGAGTTTGTTGGTAAAGGGTGGAGACTACAAACCAGAAGAGATTGCTGGTGGTAAAGAAGTCATTGATGCTGGCGGTGAAGTGCGAGTGTTGAACTTCGAAGATGGATGCTCGACTACTGAGATTATTGAAGCAATCAAAGGTGGGCGTGGTTAAGCACTGACTACTTTTGTTCATGTACAATCAAAAAAACGACGCAAAAGCGTCGTTTTTTATTAGCCTTTCAACGTTTGGTATTGGTTAACTTACAGGTTTAAGCCCAGTGTTAATGTCCAAAACATCTTGCTCATTCAATGTGCCCACGGCTTGACGTAACTGCAGTACACTCAAAATATAGTTATAACGAGCATCAGACAGGTTACGGTTTGCATCGTACAAACGGCGAGTAGAATCCAACACATCGACTATGGTACGAGTACCCACATCAAATCCAGCTTCGGTTGCTTCAAGCGCAGACTGCGCAGAAACCACAGATTGGTTGTACGCACGAATAGCACCGATATTAGCATTGATGTTGTTGTAGTGGGCGCGCACATCTTTTACGACCGTGCGATATGTCTGCTCTAGCCTCTGGCTCGCTTCAACATAGTTTGCTTCCGCTTGTTTAACCAGCGATGTGGTGTTACCACCAGTGTAAAGTGGGACAGACAGATTTACTCCAATATTAAAATCATTGAAACTGCTATCACCCGCACCATTCAAGGTATTGGAGTTGTCCGTATATTTGTAACCACTGTTAAGGGTGAGAGTTGGAAGGTGCCCTGACTCTGCAAGGGAAATATCGTTTTTGGCAATATCACGTTTGATACGTGTTGCTAACAATGACAGGTTTTCTTGCTGTGCTTTCTCTATCAAAGATTCTGTTGTAGATTCAGGTCGGCTAGCAGCAAAGCGCCGAGTATCGAGAGTGGCTAGCTTCTGGTGTTCTTCACCTGTAATTTCACGTAAAGCTTCATAGCTATTCGCTAATGCATTTTCCTGCAATACTTCAGACGCCAGTACACTGTCGTATTGTGCTTGTGCATCGTGTACATCTGTTATTGCAGATAAACCGACTTCAAATCGCTGTTTAGTTTGCTCCAACTGGCGAGCAACCGCTGCTTTTTCGGCGCGTACAAAGTCGAGGCTGTCTTGAGCTCGCAATACCTCGAAATACGCAGTTGCAACACGCAATATCAGACCTTGTTGCTCTGCGGCATAGGCCGAATCAACTTGTCGAGCAGACTTTTCCGCTTTATCTAGGTTTATCCAACTGTTACGGTTATACAGTTCTTGCTTTAAGCCTACACCAGCTGTCAGTGTATTGCCTTCGCGATCACTTTTACTACTTTGTTGAATGTTGTAACCTGCCGTTAGATCAATTTGAGGAAGCAAAGTACTGCGAGAGCTATTCACGGCTTCAAATGCTGCTTCGCGTTGTGCGGCGGCGCTCAGTAATTGAGGATCGTTTTGTTTTGCTAAATCGTAAATTTCAGCTAGGTTATCTGCCCAGGCTGCATTACTGCCCAGTGCAGCGGTAATCAATAGTGGAAGCAGCTTTTTCATTTTGCCTTTCCTGCCTTGTAATATAAAAATTGAAGCCATGCGAGTGTAACGCAACTCGCTTGATTTTTATGCCTATCTTTGCATTTTTAGCAATTTATCGCTGAGATGCACAGCAAATAAATTATTCATTTAAATATTTTTGCAATCATTATCAAAAAAGTTGAGCGCAATCATTGGAGATATCAGGATACAATGATTAGAATTCTCATCTCCGGAGACACGCAATGCAGCAATCAGACAACAAACATCAACAGTTTACTCCACAAGATGTAAAAATCATCTCAAGAAAATCGCTTTATCGAGGCTTTTTCTCGATGGTGAAATACACATTCCAGCACAAATTGTTTGCTGGTGGTTGGAGTAACCCCGTTGAACGCGAAATGTTTGAAAGAGGTCATGCCGCCGCGATGCTGCCCTATGACCCTATCGAAGACAAAGTTGTTTTGATTGAGCAAATTCGAGTTGGGGCGCTTGAACATAATAGCCCATGGCAACTCGAAATTGTGGCTGGCGTAATCGACACTGATGAATCTTCTGAGGAAGTTGTCCGCCGCGAAGCCGTTGAAGAGGCCGGAGTTGAAATTGGGGAAATCGAAACCATAACGAGTTATTACCCCTCTTCAGGAGGTTGTTCTGAAAAGTTGGATGTTTTCATTGGTCAGGTAGCGGCATCAAGCGCTAAGGGCATTCATGGCTTAGACTATGAAGATGAGGACATAAAAGTGCATGTGATGAGTCGCCAAGAAGCTTATCAGCTTGTTAGGGACGGAATTATTGAGAATGGTGCCTCAATAATTGCACTGCAATGGTTGGAATTGCATCATGAAGAACTAAAATCTCGATGGAAGTAAAGAATGTTGAATAAGCCATATCATGTTGATCTTGCAGCTCTCATGAGAGTCTACGAGACCAATTACGCCAAATTGAATGCATTACTGCCAGGGCAGCCCAATGTCGGCGATGTGCGCTCCTATCAGGTAGCGTCAATGGCTTATCAGTTGGAAGTGAGTGAAGTGACCAAATACACCACGCTCATTGATGTGTGTCAGTGTGATGAACAACCCGTTTTTCCACTTCCAAAGATGACAGTAAGACTTTATCACGATGCTCGTGTTGCAGAAGTGTGTGCAAGCGAGCAGATTTCTCGTGTCTTTGCTCGTTATGATTACCCCAATACAAAAATGGTGCAAAAGGATGAAAAGTTTCAACTTAACCAATTTTTAGGTGAGTGGCTTACATTCTGTCTTAAGAACGGTATTAGCCGTAGCCCCATTTATTAAGCACCAACGTTACCAAAAGCCAACGTTACCAAAAATAGTGTAGAGAGATTTAGCCAGGTTTTATTTTGAAATTGTCCTTAGATTCAAATCGCGATATCAGACTATTGCAGATTACTGACACTCATTTGTTTGAACCTGAAGACGGGTGCTTGTTGAGTGTTAACACCCAAGATAGTTTTCATGCTGTTGTAAATACGGTTATTTCTCGGAAGCTGGAATTCGAAGCCATTCTGGCAACAGGTGATATTTCGCAAGATCATACAGCAGCTTCTTATCAGAAATTTGGAGAAGGCATTGCTCCGTTAAAGAAGCCATGTTTTTGGTTACCCGGCAATCACGATTTCAAACCGGGTATGCACAGTATTTTTCCGTCTACGCAAATTAAGACAACTTCGCATGTGGTGCTTAATAACAAGTGGCAGATCATTTTACTGGATAGCCAAGTTGAGGGGGTTCCTCATGGGCGACTGAGTCAAGAACAGCTAGATTTACTTGAATCTAAACTGACTGAGTTTCCTGAGCACCGTACCGTTGTTCTTCTGCATCACCATCCAGTATTGGTAGGCAGCCACTGGCTTGATCAGCACACTTTAAAAGATGCCGATGACTTTTGGTCAGTGTTGAGTCATCACCAAAATGTAGAAGCTGTACTTTGTGGACATGTTCACCAAGACTTTGATGTTATGTATCAGGGAGTAAGAGTAGTGGCGACACCTTCAACCTGTGTGCAATTTAAACCAAACTCCGATGATTTTGCGTTAGATAATGAATCACCAGGTTGGCGTATGCTCACTCTTACTCGAGAGGGGGAACTAAAACTGGAAGTCGGACGGCTGTCCGATGGTGAGTTTCTCCCCGATTTTTCTGCTGGAGGCTACTAATTTGAGTGAAAATAAGCCCTCATTGTTGCTGTATATACATGGGTTTAACAGTTCCCCTCAGTCGCACAAAGCGAATGTAATACTAGAGTGGTGCAGTGAAAACCGACCAGACATCAAAGTTATCGCACCACAGCTTCCTTGCTATCCACAACTCGCCGCCGAGTTTCTACTAGAAACGGTAAAAAAATATCAGACAGATTATCAAATAGGGTTGATTG
Organism: Vibrio penaeicida; assembly: GCF_030689305.1. GTDB lineage: Bacteria > Pseudomonadota > Gammaproteobacteria > Enterobacterales > Vibrionaceae > Vibrio > Vibrio penaeicida_B. The sequence continues at coordinate 54,867 of NZ_JAUYVM010000010.1, forward strand.
GCAGTTCTCTAGGCGGATATTTATCGACTTGGCTAAATGCGCATTTTGGTTTTAGAGCGGTTCTGGTGAACCCAGCAGTGAAACCTTATGAATTGCTTGCAGATTACTTAGGGAAGCAAGTTAACCCCTATACTCAAGAAGAATATGTGCTAGAAGAAAAGCATATGGCTGAGCTTAAGGCTCTCGATGTAGACACAATTAAACATCCACAAGATTTCTGGTTACTTCAACAAGAAGGTGACGAAGTATTGGATTATCGGCAAGCTGTGACACGATATAAAGACGCAAAACACACGGTCGAGAAAGGTGGAGACCACAGTTTTGTTGGCTTTGAAAGATATCCTCAACAAATTATTGAGTTCTTAAGAATTTAACGCAGTAGTCTAAAAATTCAAACACGGAGGGGCAGATAACCCAAGTTGGGATGGGGTCATAATTTTGAGGTTTACTTACCTTGGTCTCTTGACATCCCCTTGTCTGTTCCAGAGTATGTTCCATCATAGTTTTATCATTGTGCTTTTGATGTCTTTTTCTACAACTAGGCGCAACTTTCCACAATGTCACCAAAAAACTTAACAATCACGCATCAAAGTGCTGATTGCATTCTAATCATTTGAGTATTAATCCGTATTATGACTGAACAATATAATGCGAAAGACCTGTCTGTTCTTGAAGGTCTCGACCCAGTACGACACCGTCCAGGTATGTATACCGAAACTGAGCGTCCAAACCATCTTGCACAAGAGGTTATCGATAACTCAGTCGACGAAGCACTTGCTGGGCATGCAAAGAAGATAAAAGTCATTCTGCATAGCGACCAATCACTAGAAGTGATCGATGATGGTCGAGGTATGCCCGTCGACATTCACCCTGAGAAAGGCATTTCGGGTGTGGAACTTATAATGACCAAGCTCCATGCTGGCGGTAAGTTTTCCAACGACAACTATAAATTTTCTGGTGGATTACACGGCGTAGGTATTTCCGTCGTTAACGCCCTATCCAAACGTGTTGAAGTAACAGTCAAACGTGATGGTCAGGTGCATGAAATTGCATTCGAGGGCGGCACGACAGTCAGTGATTTAACTGTGACGGGTACTTGTGGACATCGCAATACAGGAACCTCCGTTCACTTCTGGCCTGACGCCAAGTATTTTGATAGCGCCAAATTCTCTGTTATTAGGTTGATCAATAACCTGCGTGCGAAAGCGGTGTTATGCCCTGGGCTAGAAATCACATTTAGCGATAAGGTAAATAACGAAGAACATAAATGGTTCTATGAAGATGGTCTAAAAGACTACCTTGCCGAAGGTGTGAAAGGCTATACCGTTCTTCCAGAAGAGCCTTATATCGGCGACTTTTCTGCTGAAACGGAAATGGCGACATGGGCCGTGATTTGGCAGCCTGAAGGCGGCGAAATGATCACAGAGAGCTACGTGAACTTGGTTCCCACCAAGCAGGGTGGTACTCACGTTAATGGCCTTCGCCAAGGTCTTTTGGATGCCATGCGTGAATTCTGTGAGTTCCGAAACTTATTACCACGCGGTATCAAACTGACGGGGGATGACGTATTTGACCGCTGTTCTTATGTTCTGTCGATTAAAATGCAAGACCCTCAATTTGCTGGTCAAACCAAAGAGCGCCTATCTTCTCGTCAAACCGCGGCATTTGTCTCAGGTGTCGTGAAAGATGCCTTTAGCCTGTGGTTAAATGAAAAGCCGCAATTGGCCGAGCAACTAGCGGAAGTGTGTATTGCTAATGCGCACCGCCGTATGCGAGCGAGCAAAAAAGTCGTACGTAAGAAAATTGCGTCAGGTCCAGCGCTCCCAGGTAAGTTAACCGATTGTTCCGTTCAAGATTTAAGCCGTACTGAAATCTTCTTCGTGGAAGGGGATTCTGCAGGTGGTAGTGCGAAACAAGCTCGAGATCGCGAGTTTCAAGCTGTGATGCCACTTCGCGGTAAAATACTGAATACATGGGAAGTGTCTGCAGATCAGGTATTGGCTTCTCAAGAAGTACACGACATTTCAGTTGCTTTAGGTATTGATCCGGATAACGACAACCTAGACGGTCTGCGTTACGGTAAAATTTGTATTCTTGCGGATGCGGACTCTGATGGTCTTCATATCGCAACGCTTTTATGTGCCCTGTTTACTCGCCACTTCCGTGCGTTAGTAGAAGCTGGTCATATTTACGTTGCAATGCCTCCTTTGTATCGAATCGACTGTGGTAAAGAAGTTTTCTACGCCTTAGACGATGACGAAAAAGAAGGGGTATTGGAGCGCCTTTCTAAGAAGAAAGCCAAAATCAACGTTCAGCGATTTAAAGGTTTGGGTGAAATGAACCCACTCCAGCTGCGTGAAACAACCATGGATCCCAATACGCGTCGCTTGGTTCAATTAACCATAGATGACAGCGATGCAACCATGGAAATGATGGATATGTTGCTTGGCAAGAAACGTGCGGATGACCGCCGTACTTGGTTACAAAGCAACGGTGATTTGGCTGAGGTTTAATAGATGTCGACAGAAATAACATATGATGGCGTTGAACAGCTGCCAATGCGCAGGTTTACTGAAGACGCGTATCTGAATTACTCAATGTACGTCATCATGGATCGTGCCCTGCCTTACATAGGCGATGGCTTAAAACCGGTTCAGCGACGTATTATTTATGCTATGTCGGAGCTCGGTTTATCCGCAGCATCTAAATACAAAAAATCGGCTCGTACTGTGGGTGACGTGTTGGGTAAGTATCACCCTCACGGCGATTCTGCATGTTATGAAGCTATGGTATTGATGGCACAGCCTTTCTCCTATCGTTACCCATTGGTTGATGGCCAGGGAAACTGGGGGGCACCGGACGATCCGAAATCCTTCGCTGCAATGCGATATACCGAAGCCAAACTGTCTAAATTTGCCGAAGTATTACTTGGAGAATTAGGGCAGGGAACCGTTGAATGGCAACCAAACTTTGATGGCACCATGAAAGAGCCACAAATGTTGCCAGCAAGGCTGCCACATATTCTTCTAAACGGCGTAACCGGTATTGCGGTTGGTATGGCGACAGACATCCCACCACATAATGTACGTGAAGTTGCCGATGCTACGATAAAGCTGATTGATAATCCTAAACTGGAACTTGAAGACATAATGCAGCATGTCCAAGGTCCGGATTATCCGACAGAGGCGGAGATCATTTCTCCAAAAGCTGAAATCGAGAAGATATACCGCAGTGGTCGCGGTAGCATTAAAATGCGCGCGGTGTGGAACAAAGAGAATGGCGAGATCGTTATTACCTCTTTACCTCACCAAGTCTCTGGCGCTAAATTGCTGGAACAGATCGCTAGTCAGATGCGAGCGAAGAAGCTACCAATGGTTGACGATCTTCGTGATGAATCTGATCACGAAAACCCAACACGTATTGTTATTGTTCCAAGATCAAACCGAGTGGACAGTGATCAACTGATGAATCATTTGTTTGCTTCCACGGATCTGGAAAAAAGCTATCGCGTTAACTTAAACATGATTGGCTTGGATAATCGCCCGCAAGTGAAAGGGCTGGTGATGATCCTGAAAGAGTGGATTGAATTTCGCCGGGAAACGGTTCGTCGCAGGCTGCAGTATCGTTTAGACAAAGTGTTGGCGCGTCTGCACATCTTGGAAGGTTTGTTGATCGCGTACCTAAACCTTGATGAAGTGATCGAAATCATTCGAACAGAAGATGATCCTAAAGCCGTGCTGATGTCTCGCTTTAGTATCTCTGAAATTCAAGCTGATGCGATCCTCGATACGAAACTTCGTAATCTTGCCAAGCTGGAAGAGATGAAGATCCGTGGAGAGCAGGAAGAATTAGAAAAAGAGCGTGAGAAACTGGAGCAGTTGCTTGGCTCTGAGCGTCGCTTGAATACTTTGATTAAAAAAGAGATCAAAGCGGATGCCGAAAAATATGGCGACGATCGTCGCTCGCCAATTGTTGAGCGAGCAGAAGCGAAAGCGTTGACTGAACGAGATCTAATGCCGAGTGAACCAATCACCGTAGTTCTATCAGAAAAAGGCTGGATACGTCATGCAAAAGGTCATGATGTCGACTCAGAGAGTTTGAACTATAAATCTGGTGACAAATATCTCGCTCATGCTCGTGGTAAGAGTAATCAACAAGCAGTTTTTCTGGGTACAGATGGTCGCAGCTATTCGCTCGAATCCCACTCATTGCCTTCGGCGCGGAGCCAAGGTGAGCCCATCACAGGTCGCTTAAACATTACCGCGGGTACAACGATCAGTCAGGTGATTATGGGCGAAGAAGAACAGCTTTGGCTTGTTGGTTCAGATGCGGGTTATGGGTTTGTCTGTAAAGGCACTGATTTACTTTCCAAAAACCGCAGCGGTAAGGCGTTGGTCAATCTTCCTCAAAACTCTGAGGTGATGACGCCAAGCGCTATTTCTGATTTAGACAATGACGAGATACTCGCGATTACCAATCAAGGTCGAATGCTAATATTTGCTATTAAAGATCTCCCTCAGCTGAGTAAAGGTAAAGGGAATAAGATCATTAATATCCCATCAGCGAAAGCCAAAGAGCGTGAAGAAACGGTTTCTCACTTAATGGCTCTTCCTAGTGGTGTCTCTATTACTTTGTACGCTGGCAAGCGTAAACTTGGTTTGAAACCTGCTGACTTGGATAACTTCCGAGGAGAGCGAGGTCGAAGAGGTAGTTTGTTACCGCGAGGCTTGCAGCGCGTGACTCGAATAGAAATTGAGAGTAGCACGCAGTTATCTGCCTCTGAATCGGACAGTGAATAGTAAAAACCCCCTAGTTTAGCTAGGGGGTTTTTGTTTGGTGTTAATTGAGCAATACATGTGAATGGAGCAAGATAGCAAAGGGAAGTTTTTTAACCTTGTGGGTCATCACCTACAAGTACATTGAGTTTTACTTTCTCGCCTTTACGAAGAACGGTCATCTCTACTTCTGCACCAGGGCGAAGACCCGTTACAATTTCAAGAACCCCTTCTTTTCCATTAACCTTTGCACCGCCAATTTCAAGTATGATGTCTTTTACTCGAATGCCCGCGTCTTCTGCTGGACCTCCTACATCCACACTCATCACGATGATGCCTCCTACGTATTCAGCTCCAAGTATTCTTGATGAGATGGAAGTGATGTCTTGACCACTAATACCGATGTAACCACGAATAACACGACCATCAGCAATGATTTTTTCCATTACCCTATCCGCTAAAAAGTACGGTATAGCAAATGAAATTCCATAGGTATTTGTGTTTGTTGCCTGCTGGAATGAAGCCGTATTGATACCAACTAACTCACCTTTCGTGTTAACCAAAGCACCGCCTGAGTTACCTTTATTGATTGCCGCGTCGGTTTGTATAAATGGTTGACGACCATCTGCGCTAATGGCAAAGCGCTCAATCGCAGAAATGATACCAAAAGTGGTAGTTTGACCTAAGTTATACGGGTTACCTATTGCGAGTACGACGTCACCGACTTTTTCTTGATAGTTTGGGTTCAGAGGGATAACAGGTAGATTTGCTCCTTCAATACGCAAAACAGCAATATCTGTTCTACGGTCTTTGCCGACCAATTGAGCCGAGAAATATCGACCATCTTGTAATGCTACCGTTATTTCCGCAGCCTGAGCGATGACGTGGTAGTTTGTTATGATGTAGCCTTTTTTACTTACAATGACACCAGAACCCAGATCTTGTTTAATTCCAGCTCTGTCACCATCATTTGGCTTACTGGTATAAATGTTGACGACAGCAGGGCTTGCTCTACGTACAGCATGACTGAACGATACCTGAAGATCTTCTATATTAGTCGGCGTGTCATCTATTGTTGCTTCTACCGCAGCTGTTCGCAGTGATGGCAATACGGCAAGAAGTAAACCTGCGGTAAGGAGCCCTATGAATGAAGAGCGTAAAAGGGTCTTCCACATACTATCCTCAGAGTGGGTATAAAGGGGAAAACCCCATAAGAATTTGATTTATATTGAGAGAGAAAGCATAGCACTGATTAGCCAACGTATGCCAGTACTGGCTATGTCAGCTGTGTGTTAGCCCAGATAGAGTTTTTAAGTCGGCAGGTATAAAAAAAGGAAGCAGTTATTTGCTTCCTTTTTAGAAATGTTGTTCGTGAAATGACAATAAGTGCTAACTTAATATCAATAATTTCATTAACAACAAGTGCTTATATAACAGTGATGCTTATCTAACAACAAGGTAAATTGTTCTTTCGCCTCGTTGGATGTTCAGTGCGAGTACATTTGGTTTGTTTTCCAAAATGGCTCTCAATTGTCCAAGATTTTTAACACGAGTACGGTTAACACCTATGATGATATCTCCTTCCTTAAGCTGATAAGCATCGGCTGGAGAGCCTTTCTCAACACTGGTGACTTTCACGCCAGACAGTGCATCGTTGTTGTCTGTGTTTGAAAGTTCCGCCCCAGCAAGCCCTTCATGCAGCTTGTCTGCCCGCGTCTTATTGTCACCGGCTTCTTGCAGAGTCGCGTCGAATGTTTTGTTTTTACCGTCTCGAATAACGCCAATGGTGATTTCTTTACCGGCACCTAGCGTCGCTATTTTCGCCCGAAGTTCTCCGAACGTGCTAATGGACTTGCCGTTTAATGAAACAATAACGTCACCCGCTTCCAGCCCCGCTTCATCTGCCGCACTTTCAGGCACAACCTGGCTTACGAATGCACCTTTATTTGATTCGTAACCAAGGGCTTCAGCGAGCTCAGATGTGATTTCACTTCCTTGAACGCCAAGTAAGCCTCGTTTGACTTGACCAAACTCCAGTATTTGCTGTGTCAGGTTTTTCATCATATTGGCAGGAATCGCGAATCCAATCCCGACATTACCGCCATTTGGCCCAAGAATCGCAGTGTTTATGCCGATTAGTTCACCATTTAGGTTCACCAATGCTCCACCGGAGTTACCGCTATTAATCGCGGCATCGGTTTGAATGAAGTTTTCGAAATTCTGTACGTTTAAGCCAGAACGCCCAAGCGCAGACACTATTCCTGAAGTAACAGTTTGGCCCAAACCAAACGGGTTACCTATTGCGACGGTAAAATCACCAACACGCAATTTGTCGGAATCCGCCAATACGATTTGGGTTAGGTTGTCTGACTTTTCTAACTTGAGCAATGCCACATCCGACATTTCATCACCACCGATGAGCTCTGCATCGTATTCGCGACCATCGTGTAGTTGAACGCGGATTTCGTCAGCGCCTTTAATTACGTGGTAGTTGGTGACAATGTGTCCTTTTTCGGCGTCAATGACGACACCAGAACCGAGCCCGCGAAACGGACGCTCTTGCACTTGTTCGGCAGGAAAGTCTGGGCCAAAAAAGAATCGGAATGCTTCTGGAACACGTTGAGTGGCAACGTGCTTGCCTTCGACGGCTATACTTACAACCGCAGGGGTTACTTTTTCAAGCATAGGTGCAAGGCTAGGTAACTGTTCACCGCTAACCGCTACTGGTAATGCCGCAGTAGCGGGCAGTGGCGCGATGATTGAACTTAAGCTTAATGTTAATGCACTTAAAACAAGCAAAGGTTTTTTCATCATAAGGCTCCTCTTTGATAGGTGAAGATTATGACTCAGTAACCTACATAAAGTTCAATCATCCATTTTTCAAGTCATGATACTTTTTGTACCTAGACCGTTTTTTGTATAAAGATAGCTTTTTGCATCAAGACAGTTTTGGAGCTGGTTCATCGGTAGGTGTATTGATAACTTCTTTCTCTTGGTCTTTCAGCAAACCCGTTGCACCATGCGCATAATCTTTAGGTGCTTCTTGACCGCTATCTTTAGAAATTATTTCTTCTTCAGTATGTTGGGCTATCTTTTTTACAAATGGATTATCTTGTTCGGGAACGTTAGGCAGTAATTCCGTCGACGTTTTCGCCATATGCTGATAAAGCTTTGTGTAGTCTTTTCCAAGCACATCTAACATTTCTGCTGTTTGAGCGAAGTGATCTGCAAGTTCTTGTCTTTGCTGCTCTAATTCGAACTTGGATTTCTCTAATTCTTTTTGAATGGATTTTTGCTTATTTGCATCCGGTGTCATCAGTTTTGCCAGAAAATAACCGGCAACTAACCCGATCACAATCCCAATGACAATATACATCCCAGGCATAAATGCTCCTTTATCATCGTTACAGTAAGCTGTGTTTGGCTGAATTTTGGGGAATTCAATTGCAGAGACCAAATCACCTTTAAGGCTTGATTTGTTATTGGTGTGTTACACAGCCGAAGGGGCATGGTACTATGAGTTCAGAGTACGATAAAGAGAAAGCGTCTTATACTGAGAACAAAAAAACGACATGTCTCAACTCTTTCAAGTCGCTATAATCGTAATAGTATCAACACGACTAATGAACAATAATAAACGTAGTTTCCAATGACGCCTAAGCTTAAATATCAAGAAGATATAGAAAACAACGGATTTTCGGTTGACCTTGCTCAGCAACGTGCTGTTGAAAAATTAGACAACTTATATCACCGATTTCAAGACTATTTAAATACTCCTATCGAACCACTTTCTACCTGGCAAAAATTGATGGGGAAGAAGCCTCAAAAACCTGAGCCACCAAATGGTTTATATTTTTGGGGCGGTGTAGGGCGTGGGAAAACTTATCTAATGGATACGTTTTTTGATGCGTTGCCCACTGATAAGAAACTTAGGGTTCATTTTCACCGCTTTATGTATCGGGTGCATGATGAACTGAAAGCATTGGGTGAAGTTGCGGATCCTCTAGAGAAAGTGGCTGATGTATTAAAGTCTGAAGCTGACATCATTTGTTTTGACGAGTTTTTTGTATCGGATATTACCGATGCGATGATATTGGGTACCTTGATGCAGGCGTTGTTTGCCAGAAATGTTGTTCTAGTAGCAACATCTAACATTCCGCCACAAGATTTGTACCGAAATGGATTGCAAAGGGCTCGTTTTTTACCGGCTATCGCGCTAATCGAAAAGCATTGTGATGTACTTAATGTCGACAGCGGTATTGATTACCGCCTTAGAACCCTTGAACAAGCTGAAATTTTCCATTTTCCGTTGGACGAAGATGCCACCATCAATTTGAATCGATATTATCGTCAACTGGTTGGTGAAAGTCATCAATACGTTACTCAAATAGAAGTGAATCATCGAATAATTGATGTCATTAACGTTCATGATGACGTACTGATGGCAACGTTCGGGCAGCTGTGTGAATCGATGAGAAGTCAAAATGATTACATTGAGATGTCTCGTGAATATCACACTGTATTGCTAGGTGACGTGAAGCAAATGGGGAAAAATAATGATGATGCTGCAAGACGATTTATAGCGTTAGTCGATGAATTTTATGAAAGGAATGTAAAACTCATTATTTCTTCAGAAGTGGCCTTGGAAGAACTCTACACAGAAGGGCATTTGAACTTCGAATTTAAGCGCTGTCAGTCGCGTCTAATTGAAATGCAAAGTCATGATTATTTGGCTAAAGAACACTTACCTTAGTATCAGAAAAACGTACAATTAGCCTATTCACTTCCCAAAGAGGAAAAAAATGATCTTTTTAGAGAAAAAAAGGTGATTTTTTCCTCACTCTTCTCTATAATTCTGCGACCTACCGTTACTGCGAGCCTCTGGCTACACATGATAAGTAGCTATGCCGAGAGTTTCCAACACTCGAAGGGGTGATGAATGGGGCTTTCAGACAGTGGGGACAAGTAATTGTTCCTTAAGTGTAAATTTTTTAATAGGTAATTATTAGCATGAAAACTTTCGTTGCTAAACCAGAAACTGTAAAACGCGACTGGTACGTTGTAGATGCAGAAGGTAAAACTCTGGGTCGTATTGCAAGTGAAATTGCATCTCGCCTACGCGGCAAGCATAAAGCAGAATACACTCCTCACGTAGACACTGGTGATTACATCATCGTTGTTAACGCTGAGAAAGTTGCTGTTACTGGTAACAAAGCTAAAGGTAAAGTGTACTACCGTCACTCTGAGTTCCCAGGTGGTCTAAAATCTATCACTTTTGAAAAGTTGATCGATCGTAAACCTGAAATGGCTATCGAACTTGCGGTTAAAGGCATGCTACCACGTGGTCCTCTTGGCCGTGCTATGTACCGTAAGCTGAAAGTTTACGCTGGCGCTGAGCACAACCATGCTGCTCAACAACCACAAGTACTAGACATCTAATCGGGGATTATGAAAATGGCAGAGAATCAATACTACGGCACTGGTCGTCGCAAAAGCTCAGCAGCCCGTGTTTTCATCAAACCAGGCAGCGGTGAAATTGTAATCAACAAGCGTAGCCTTGATGTTTACTTTGGTCGTGAAACTTCTCGTATGGTTGTTCGTCAGCCACTTGAGCTAGTTGAATTGACTGAGAAGCTAGACCTATACATCACTGTTTCTGGTGGTGGTATTTCTGGTCAAGCTGGCGCTATCCGTCACGGCATCACTCGTGCTCTTATGGAGTACGATGAGTCTCTACGTCCTGCGCTACGTGCAGCTGGTTACGTTACTCGTGACGCTCGTTGCGTTGAACGTAAGAAAGTTGGTCTACGTAAAGCACGTCGTCGTCCACAGTTCTCTAAGCGTTAATCTTTCTCTATTCAGAAAGTTACCGCTCCAGTTTTACTGGATTGTGGCACCAAAAGCTCGGTATTTATACCGGGCTTTTTGTTTATTTCCCTCCTGAAAATTCTTTGTAACTCTTTCTTCTTACTTTACATTTTTTAAATATCCCTATCTTTTGTGATGTAATCGCCACTTTCACTCACATTTGTTACAAAAAAGTAGTATTACCTTGTCAAAAAGTAGGGTTTTATTTATCATTTCTTAAGCAAATAAGTATAAAAAACGCGTAATTTTTAGCCATGCTCTTTTGGAAGTCGAAAAAATAATAAGACACTGGGAGCAAATGGGAGAATGTTGGATGAGCAATGCGCCTATAAATAACGGACGTCGGCGCTTCCTAACAGCCACAACTGCAGTTGTGGGTGCTGTGGGAAGTATCGCCGTCGCCGTTCCTTTTATCAAATCTTGGAACCCTAGCGCCAAAGCTAAGGCCGCCGGAGCCCCTGTTGAAGTTGAAATCGGGAAACTGGAAGAAGGTCAAATGGTTCGTGTTGAATGGCGAGGCAAACCTGTTTGGGTGGTTCGTCGTTCAAATTCCATAGTTGAAGAACTCAAGGAGCTGGACGGGCAGCTTCGTGATCCGGCTTCATCAGAGGAGCAGCAACCTGCTTATGCACAAAATGCTTACCGGTCTATCAAGCCTGAGTATTTCGTAGCAGTAGGTATATGTACTCATTTGGGCTGTTCTCCAACTTACCTGCCGGATAGCTTTGCCGAACAAGTGCAAGGAGTTAAGTCTGGATTCTTTTGTCCATGTCATGGTTCTAAGTTTGATATGGCAGGACGAGTATTCCAAGGGGTTCCAGCTCCTTTAAACTTGGTTGTTCCCAAGCATACATACTTGACCGACTCTAAGATTCTTATCGGAGTTGATGAAGGAGGGGAAGCCTAATGCAAGCGATACTTGATTGGGTAGAAAAACGCCTACCCGCGATGAATGCTTATAAAAAGCACCTTTCAGAATACCCAATGCCAAAGAACTTCAATTTCTGGTATCTTTTCGGTTCTTTAGCAATGTTGGTTTTGGTTAATCAGATCTTAACGGGTATCTGGTTGACAATGAACTACGTACCGTCTGGTGATGGTGCATTTGCTTCCATTGAATACATAATGCGAGATGTTGAGTATGGTTGGCTTCTTCGCTACATGCATTCAACAGGCGCGTCTGCATTTTTTGTCGTAGTTTACCTCCACATGTTCCGTGGGCTAATTTACGGCTCTTACCAAAAGCCTCGTGAGTTACTGTGGATCTTTGGTATGTTGATCTTCCTCGTACTTATGGCTGAAGCCTTTATGGGATACCTACTCCCTTGGGGGCAGATGTCGTATTGGGGTGCGCAGGTAATTATTTCGCTATTTGGTGCGATCCCTGTAATCGGAGATGACTTAACTCTTTGGATTCGTGGTGACTATGTTATTTCTGGTGCGACGCTTAACCGTTTCTTTGCACTTCACGTCATAGCATTGCCAATCGTATTGCTACTGCTTGTTGTTTTGCATATTTTAGCCCTGCATGAAGTCGGCTCTAATAACCCTGATGGTATCGAAACCAAGCTACCGAAAGGCAGTATGGGTGACGACTACAAAACGCAATTCAAATTCCACGATTATTACAGCAAAAAATACGACATTATTGATTCGGTACCTTTCCATCCGTATGGAACCGTTAAAGATTTAGTCGGTGTTGCTGGGTTCTTATTCCTATTCTGCTACGTATTGTTCTTTAATCCAGAAATGGGAGGCTACTTCCTTGAGCCACCTAACTTTGAAGCAGCAAACCCGCTGAAAACACCAGAGCATATTGCGCCAGTTTGGTACTTCACACCTTTCTACGCCATATTACGTGCTGTACCTGATAAGTTGTTAGGTGTGGTTGCTATGGGGGCTTCGATTGTTGTGTTGTTCCTACTACCATGGCTTGATCGCTGTAAAGTACGTTCTTATCGTTATCGCAGCAAGTTCCATTTATTCAACATCATTCAATTCACCATCTGTTTTATCGCGTTGGGTGTTTTAGGTGCTTTACCTGCGACACCAACCTATACGCTTATGGCGCAGATATTTAGTTTGGGTTATTTCATGTTCTTTGTGTTTCTGTACTTCTACAGTAAAAATGAAGCCACGAAACCATTACCAGAGAGGGTGACATTCAAATGAAAAAGTGGATTGTAATGCTTTTTGCTTTGATGCCGTCTTTGGTGATGGCTGCTGGTGCGAACGTACCACTAGACAAAGCGAACAACGATTTAAGCGATGAGGCTTCTCTGCAAAATGGTGCGAAGCTATTTATGAACTATTGCTTTGGCTGTCACTCAGCGCAGTATCAGCGTTATGAACGTGTAGCTACTGATCTTAATATTCCTCTCGATCTTATGAAGGAACATTTGATTTTTGATCCGGAAGTTAAAATTGGTTCTTTAATGGAAAACTCGATTCCAGATAAGCAAGCAGGAAACTGGTTTGGTGCGCCACCACCTGATCTGACTTTAGTCGCACGAGTTCGTGGAGCGGATTGGCTATACACCTACCTTCGTTCTTTCTATGCTGATCCATCACGTCCTTTTGGTGTGAACAACGTTGTATTCCCAAGCGTTGGTATGCCACATGTACTTGAAGAGTTGCAAGGTGTGCCAACTGCTGTGTATGAAACACATACTGTAAATGGTGAAGAGAAACAGGTGATTGCCCGAATTGAAACGGATGGTCGCGGAGAGCTCAGCCCAACGGAATACGACGATGCAGTTAGGGATTTAGTGAATTTCTTGGAGTACTCTGGTGACCCTGTCAAACTTGAGCGTCATGTCATGGGCTGGTGGGCTATGGCATTCCTCGTTCTCTTGACTATAGTGGTAATATTCCTCAAGAAAGAGTATTGGCGTGATGTTCACTAATCGTGCTATAATACATCGCTAATTTTTCTACAATGGAGGCAATCGGTCTCCATTGTTTTTTTTATTTTCAAGTGTGCTGGAGGGCTCAATGGCTGTAGCTGCCAATAAACGTTCCGTGATGACTCTATTTTCTAGTGCTTCTGATATGTACAGCCACCAGGTTCGTATTGTTCTGGCTGAGAAAGGGGTGAGTTTCGAAGTTGAACTGGTTGAAGAAGCAAACTTACCAAGTGAGCTTATCGAACTAAACCCTTATAAGACGGTGCCAACTTTGGTCGACCGTGAACTAGCACTATATAACTCCAAGATTATTATGGAGTATCTGGATGAGCGTTTTCCGCACCCACCATTGATGCCAGTCTACCCTGTTGCCCGTGGTAACAGCCGTTTGATGATGTTCCGAATTGAGAACAACTGGTATTCGTTGGCAGAGAAGGTACAGAAAGGGAACGCTGAAGAAGCAGAATCTGCTCGCACTAAATTGCGTAACGATCTACTTACTCTTGCTCCAGTTTTTGCAGAATACGAATACTTCATGAGTGAAGAATTCAGCTTGATCGATTGCTACTTGGCTCCGCTTCTATGGCGTTTGCCTACGTTAGGTATCGATTTAATTGGACCTGGTTCGAAAGAACTTAAGATTTACATGAATCGCGTGTTTGAGCGTGATTCTTTCTTGGCTTCTTTAACAGAAGCTGAGCGTGAAATGCGTTTGGTTCGTTAATGGATATAGAGAAAATGACACCGCGCCGCCCTTATTTGGTACGCGCGTTTTATGAGTGGTTGGTTGATAATGACTTAACCCCGCATTTGGTTGTTGATGCAACGTTGTCTGGTGTACGAGTTCCTCAAGAGTTTATTCAGGATGGTCAAATCATTTTGAATATTGCCCCGCGCGCAGTGGGTAACTTGGAAATGAGCAACGATGCGATTACTTTCAACGCTCGATTTGGCGGTAAACCTCATTCTGTCATCGCACCCCTTTACGCTGTGCATGCGATATATGCTCGTGAAAATGGTGCAGGAACTATGTTTGAACCTGAAGAAGGTTACATAGACGCAGAGGAAGGCATTGTTGAGGAAGACTCTGAAGATATCGGGTTCGATGTTGTCGACAGCATTGCGGAATCCGAACAAGCTGAGTCTCCATCGGATAATACTTCACCTGAGAGACCGAAAGGTCGACCTAGTTTAAGGGTCGTCAAATAGTTACTGGGTTCCTATTCTCTAATCGGATAATACAAAAAAGCAGCGAATTTTCGCTGCTTTTTTATTGAGATAAAAAGAAGGATCCTATTCAGGTACCTGTCATTCGAAGCTAAGGTTGTTCGGCTATTTCAAAAGCTCGAATAACTTGTTTCACACCAGAGATATTGCGAACAATATCGGTCGCGATGTCTGCTTGCTCTGGGGTAACGTACCCAAGTAAAAAAACTTCACCGTCTTCCGTGATAACTTTGACTTTTACCGTTGTCAGATTTTCGTTCGCAATTAAACTGGCTTTCACTTTTGTGGTTATCCAGCTATCGTGCGTAATGGTTTGCAAATCAAGCAGTGGGCGAACGCGTAATTGATTAGATACACTACTTACACCCTCAGCTTCTGACACTCTCGTACCGAATTGCTCTTTGTAGTCTTGAGTTATAGCTTGACCGATTAGAATGACTTTGCCACGAAAAGCAGTTGCAGTTGCCTTTACGTTTCCAGTATAAGGGGCTTTGTTCCCAATGCCAGCTACCTCAAATTCCAATTGACTATCCTGCCATTGCTCTTGAGTTGTGCGCGTATCTGAAACGATATTGGCAGTGGTAGCTGCACCAGCCACCAACAAACCAGCACAACCTGTAAGGCTCAAGCTGCAAGCAGCGGCTAAAATCCATTTTTTCATTTTTGCACCTCTAATCAAAATGCTTTGCTGTTTAACCAGCTATTCGTCATGCGATGGAAAGAGCACTTGATCGATAAGGTCGCATAAACAATGTAGGGTTACCATATGAACTTCATGGATACGAGCGGTACGGTGGGATGGGATGCGAATTTCGACGTCCGACTCACCTAACAATCCAGCCATCTCGCCGCCATCTTTACCCGTGAATGCGATAATGGTCATGTCTCTGGTTACAGCAGCTTCCATTGCTTTGATGATGTTTTTGCTATTCCCGCTCGTCGAAATAGCGAGAAGAATGTCACCTGTTTGACCAAATGCCCGTACTTGTTTGGAAAAAATTTCTTGATAGTGATAATCGTTGGCGACTGCGGTTAGAGTTGTATTATCTGCCGTAAGTGCCATGGCCGGAAGGCTCGGTCTTTCAGTTTCAAAACGATTGAGAAGGCAAGAAACAAATTGTTGAGCATTTGAGGCTGAGCCTCCATTACCACAGCAAAGAATTTTATTGCCGTTAAGTAACGTGGTCACCATTGCCTGTGCGGCATGCATGATGTGATCAGGCAGCGCTTCGGCCGCTGCAATTTGAATTTGAATACTTTCTGTAAAGCTTTCTTTAATGCTGTCTAGCATCGATTATCCTTGAGTTATTGCGTTCTTTATCCACTCAACTTGACGCCCCTCATCATGAATGGCAACGACGTCAAACCGGAAATCGGTATCGTAAGGAGATAAGTTGTTCTTACTTAGCCATATCATAGCGACTTTAACAAGCTTTCGTTGTTTAGCTGGTGTTACCATTTCCGCTGCGTGCCCGTAGTGGCTCTGTTTACGATACTTTACTTCGACAAACACTACCGTGCTTTGTTCTTTCATTATCAAATCTAATTCACCCACTTTGGTATTAAAATTAGATTCAATCGGTTTTAACCCTTTACCAGCAAGAAAGTTACTGGCAAAGGATTCGTATCGTTCACCTAACGCTCTACGGTTAAATAGCCTCATGCTCAGCCCAGCTAACTTCGCGCTGAACCACACACTCGTTATTAATGGTTAGAGTGCCAGTTTGCCCTTTAACTGAGTATTCTGGCATAACTTTCATTTGTGGCAACTCTAAGATGAGCTTGTATGCATCCATTCCAAGCGCATGTAGGCGTTTTTCTACATTACCACTTTTCGGCCAATTTTCTTCAAGTTGCGCCTTTAAAGTGGAGTTTTGCTCAATTAGCATCGGAATATCACTGTAAACCACACCGCTTAAGTCTTCATACTGACGCTTTTTCCCACTGTTACTCCGCGAGTTTGAAAACAGTTTAGGAGGTGTCGTGTCTGGATTGATGGCCACTTCGATGAAAGGTTTAATAAGCGTCAGCTCGGAACTTTTAGCCACAACATAGACCGCATCAATATCGCGACGGCTACGAGGTTGAGACTCAGTTTGAATGTTGATTAGGCGGTTAAGTTGGGCAATGCGAGCTTGACTGTCCGCCAGACCAAAGACTGAGTTGATGTTCTTTTGAAGCTGGGACTTGTTACCAAAATAGCTGAACGCCGCTGGGTTCTTGCTGTATTTTTCCCATTCTGACTTGAATGCTTGAGTGACTCGCTCACCAAAACTTCCTACAGGGGCCAGAATCAGGGGATACTGAAACCCATTTGCAAATAGATATTTCGCGGCTTGAGCAACTTCTTGTTCGGGAGAGAGAGTGAAATAACACACACGAGTTTCTGGTAGCTTTGCGTCTGGGATGTTTAGTGCAAGCATGGGAAGTTGTGTAGATTGTTGAAGCACTTCCACTTTGTCTTTTACCAATGGACCGACAACAAAATCAACATGACGCTTTTCAAGCTCTTGCTGTATTTCATCGGTTGAAAGCGCAGCGGAATCAAGAACCGTCAATGTCGCCATGTCTTCTCGATTAAAATCATCCATCATCGCATGAATGAACCCATCGCGAACCAACTGACCTTGTTTCCCATATTTTCCACTGAGAGGCAATACCAGCCCAGTATTTGTAGGCTTAATGATTTCTAAGGCGAGAATGGCTTGGACATCGTCAGGGGTATAAATGTTCGCTGGGTGCTCTGGATTGGCTGCAAACCAAGTTTCTAATGTACTTTTGAGTTGAGCTGGATTCCCGGAAATGGTTTTCATGTAGACGGCGAGTTGAAGCCAGCCTTGTAATTCGGATTCCCCATCCTCGGCTTGCAGAGAAGTAATATCGTGCTCAGAGTACGTACTCAGATTGAGCCAAATATTCTGATGATTTCGCACTTGCGCATCTTCAAACGAATACTGATTAGCAGCAATATATTCTCGGCTAGCGTTTAGATGATCCGAGAGCAACTCAAACAACTGAGCACGAAATTCATGATACTCACTCCACTGAGCATTATTTAGCTCCCACCAAGGCTGATAATTCAGCTGTTGTAGAGCGGATTGAATTTCGCCTGTGCGGAAGAGCAATTGCGCGCGCGAAATTTGCCATTCAGCCATTTGCACGGGTGATAAAGCTTGCTTAGATAGACGTTTTACTAAATGATCGGCTCTGACCAAATCGTTTTCTTGTAAAGCCGCTTTTAACGCCATGATCAGAAGATCATTTTGGGTGCCACCTTTCGCACTGTCGGCTTGCATGACATAGGCCTGTGCACTTTGCGTTGGATCTTGTGTAACGTCAATATTCACAGGTGTTTGTGAAGTAGTCGAACACGCCGCTAAAGTGACTGCCAAGGCGATAGGGGTCAGAAGGCGTGGTACACTAAATTTATTCTGGTGCTTCATAGCCATGAGTTCTTGTTAAACAAATACAAAATTATCTCTATATTAATCGTTGAAGTGATGGTAAACAAATGACAGACAACAATTCTTCCCCGTCTGAGGTCTCAACTCTCTATATTGTTCCCACCCCAATCGGAAATTTGGGAGATATTACGCAGCGAGCCATAGAGGTTTTATCCAATGTGGATCTTATTGCCGCTGAAGATACCCGACACACAGGCAAGTTACTTTCCCACTTCAATATATCAACGAAAACATTCGCTCTGCATGATCACAATGAACAACAAAAAGCGCAAGTACTGGTTGATAGGTTACAACAAGGGCTTTCTATTGCTCTGGTTTCCGATGCTGGAACGCCATTAATCAGTGATCCAGGGTATCACCTAGTGAATCAATGTCGTCAGGCGGGTGTCAAAGTTGTGCCATTACCTGGTGCCTGTGCTGTGGTGACCGCATTGAGCGCTGCGGGGCTGCCTTCCGATCGATTCAGTTTTGAAGGTTTTCTTCCTCCTAAGAGTAAAGGTCGAAAAGATAAGTTTCTTGAAATTGCCAAAGCTGAGCGTACCTGTATTTTTTATGAGTCGCCACACCGTATCATGGACTCTCTCAAAGACATGCTTGAGATCCTTGGTGCTGATAGAGAAGTGGTTCTAGCCCGAGAGCTGACCAAAACGTATGAAACCATCCAAGGGATGCCGTTAGGCGAACTTATTCCTTGGATTGAGGAAAATGACAACCGTAAAAAAGGTGAAATGGTGTTGCTCATACACGGGCACCGAGAACAAGCCACAGAAGAAATACCTGATGAGGTGACCCGTACTTTGAGCATTTTAACCAAAGAGTTACCACTCAAAAAAGCGGCAGCAATGACGGCAGAAATATACAACCTCAAAAAAAATGCTCTGTATAAATGGGGATTAGAGCATTTAGATTAAAACTCGTCGGTAAGTTGCTTGAGTTTTATACGATTGGCATTAAAAAATATCGTCAACCCTAATGAGCCCCTAGACAGTAGACATCTATCTCTATACAATCCGCGTCGGAGTTGACTGGGTAGTCGCTGCTTCGTTGATGTCCTTCGGGAGACTGACGGAGGGGAGGAAAGTCCGGGCTCCAAAGAGCAGGGTGCCAGGTAACGCCTGGGGGGCGCAAGCCCACGACAAGTGCAGCAGAGAGAAAACCGCCGATGGCCTATTTCCTTCGGGAAGGGCACAGGTAAGGGTGAAAGGGTGCGGTAAGAGCGCACCGTGCGACTGGCAACAGTTCGTAGCAAGGTAAACTCCACCCGGAGCAAGACCAAATAGGCTTCCACATTGCGTTGCTCGCGTAAGGAAGCGGGTAGGTTGCTTGAGCCAGTGAGCGATTGCTGGCCTAGACGAATGGCTACTGCCGCGCAAGCGGAACAGAACCCGGCTTATGTGTCGACTCCACCTATTCAGAACCCATCATTACTTTACCGAGTAATGATGGGTTTTTTGCTATTTACTGACGCATATTAGACGATTCCTACTAAACTAGGCGTTGAATTGAGAAACTAGGCGTGACTTGGATACAAATCCTAACAAATTAAGATTAAGTACTGGCAGCAAAGAGCGAAATCAGTACACTAAACCCTTGCTTTATTTTCGCCATTCGGCACAAGAGAAAACCATGACAGAAACTTTTCAGCACATTTCCGTTTTACTAAATGAATCTATTGATGGGTTAGCAATTAAGCCCGACGGCATTTATATAGACGGCACTTTTGGTCGTGGTGGTCATAGCCGAACCATTCTTTCTAAGTTGGGAGAAAACGGTCGCTTGTTTAGTATCGATCGCGATCCGACGGCGATTGCTGAAGCTGAAAAAATTGATGATCCTCGTTTTACCATCGTTCATGGTCCATTTTCTGGTATTGCAGAATACGCCGAGCGCTATGATCTTGTTGGCAAGGTTGATGGTGTGCTTCTTGACCTCGGTGTCTCTTCTCCACAATTAGATGATGCTGAACGTGGATTTAGTTTCATGAAAGATGGTCCATTGGATATGAGAATGGATCCGACGTCAGGTATGCCTGTTTCTGAGTGGCTAAAAGAAGCCGATTTAGATGACATTACCTGGGTCATTCGTGAATTTGGTGAAGATAAGCACGCAAGACGAATTGCTAAAGCCATTGTGGCCTATCGTGAAAATGAAGAAAACGAGCCAATGACACGCACAGGTCAGCTCGCTAAGTTGATTTCAGATGCAGCCCCAAAAAATTTCAAAGAGAAAAAGCACCCAGCGACTCGCAGTTTCCAAGCATTCCGAATTTACATCAATAGTGAGTTGGAAGAGATCGATACCGCTTTGAAAGGGGCGGCCGAGATTTTAGCGGCAGAAGGGCGTCTTTCTGTCATCAGTTTTCACTCTCTCGAAGATCGCATGGTCAAGCGTTTCATGCGAAAAGAGAGTAAAGGACCTGAAGTGCCACATGGTATCCCAATGACGGAAGATCAAATTAAGGCATTGGGCAGCCCGCGAATGAAAACGCTCACTAAAGCAATTAAACCTTCTAAACAAGAAGTGGATGAAAATACGCGTTCACGCAGTTCAGTGCTAAGGATTGCGGAAAAACTCTAATATGCCGAGTGCCAAGGACGCTTCCCCTAATCTCGCCAAGCTCATTTTTATCGACATTGTTACCGTCGGAAGAGTGCCTGCGACTCTACTATTATTAGCGTTTGCTTCGGCTATGTGGGTTGTGCATACCACTCACGATACGAGGGCAGCCATTCACCAACGTGATAGTGAACTTGTTGAAAGGGATCGCTTAGATAATGAATGGCGCAACTTAATATTGGAAGAGAACGCATTGGCAGAGCACAGTCGTGTGCAAGAAATGGCTCAGAAAGAGTTAGATATGAAGCGTCCTGATGCCGACAAAGAGGTTATAGTTTCTTTCCAATGAGCAAGTCTAAAACCACCTCTAACACAAGAAAGCAACCCGAAAAAGAAACGCCAATTCTTATCCGTTGGCGTTTTGCTGTTGTACTTGGGTTCGTTGTGTGTGTTATGGGGACATTGTTAGCGCGGTTGGCTTACATTCAGGTTATTGAGCCAGATAATCTAATTAGACAGGGTGATTTACGCTCTGTTCGTGTCAAGGCGCTACCTTCTGCCCGAGGGATTATTTCTGATCGGAACGGTGAGCAACTTGCAGTCTCCGTACCCGTTGAAGCCGTTTGGGCAGATCCAGTTACCATATTTAAAGAATCCGGACTTGAGCCGATAGAGCGCTGGTATGCATTGGCCGACGTACTCGGAATGGACCGTCAAAAGCTTATTGCGCGCATTAATAAGAATAAGTCGCGCCGTTTTATTTATCTTCAACGCCAAGTCAGTCCTGCCATGGCAAATTATATTCGAGAATTAAAGTTAGCGGGCGTAGGGTTAAAGCAAGAGTCTCGACGTTATTATCCTTCCGGTGAAGTTAGTGCTCACTTGATTGGTGTGACTGGAATCGATGGACATGGGCTGGAAGGCATAGAGCGTTCGTACGACAAATGGCTCATGGGTGAGGCAGGAAAACGTACCATTCGGAAAGATCGCTTTGGGCGGGTTGTCGAAAATATCTCGCTTGAAGAAAGAGAGGAAGGGCAACCACTTCAACTTACTGTGGACCAAAGATTGCAATCCATCGCGTACCGAGCGATGAAACAGGCGGTGGCCGATCACAACGCGACTTCGGCTTCAGCGGTACTCCTCGATGTCAAAACGGGCGAAGTGTTGGCGATGGTTAATGCGCCATCTTATAACCCAAACAATCGGTCTCAACGACAAAGTTTTCGAATGAGAAATCGCACCATTACAGATGCATTCGAGCCGGGTTCGACAGTGAAACCTTTCGTCGTATTGGCTGCTCTAGAAAATGGTGTGGCTGATGAAAATACAGAAATTGATACAGGGAATGGCATTCTCCAGATTGGCGGAAGCCGAGTAAGAGATGTCTCGAAGGTCGGGAAAGCCGATCTCACCACCATATTAAAAAAATCGAGTAATATCGGTGTCACTAAGTTAGCGCTCGCTATGCCGCTGGAAGCATTGCTGGGAATGTACAGCTCTGTAGGGTTTGGCGAAGTCAGTGGTTTGAACCTTGTCGGCGAAACAACCGGTATATTCCCGTCTCGACGACGTTGGTCTAAGTTTGAAATCGCAACGCTATCATTTGGTTATGGGCTATCGGTTTCACCAATTCAACTAGCGCATGCTTACGCGACCTTGGGTAATTATGGAATGTATCGACCTTTACACATTGTGAAAAACAATAAACACGATATTTCAAAACAAGTGATCGATGAGCATAACGTAAAGTTAGTACTGAATATGATGGAAAAGGTAACCCAAAAAGGGGGCAGCGCCACGCGTGCTGCCGTTCCAGGTTATCGGATTGCCGCCAAAACGGGGACATCCCGTAAAGCGACGGCTGGTGGTTACAGTGACGAATATTTTGCTTATACAGCGGGCATTGCACCAGTCAGTGATCCAAGATTGGCATTAGTTGTGGTCGTGAATGAGCCGCAAGGTGACCAGTATTACGGCGGTACTGTTGCCGCACCTGTATTTTCTGAAATTATGAAAGGTGCGCTGCAAATTCTCAATGTCGCACCGGATGAAAACCAGTTTTCGGAATAATAGAATTTCTAAAGAATAGATAAGAGGAAATTGCGTGCATAATTTAGCTTCTCTGATTAGCCCATGGACAGATGCAAACATTCCCGAAGAATTTAATGTCCGTATTACACAGTTAGTATTGGACAGTCGAAAAGTTCAGCCAGGTGACACATTTGTGGCGCTTTCTGGTCATGCAATTAATGGTCATGATTTTATTCCAGCGGCCATTAACAGTGGAGTTGTGGCAGTGATTGCTCAAGCAATCGAAGAGCACCCACATGGCAGCTATGAAGAACAAAGCGGAACACTGATCGTTTATCTCAGCGATTTGAATATGATCTTATCGGCGATTTCTTTACGAGCATATGGCGACATCGATACAAAACTCATTGGTGTCACTGGGACCAATGGGAAAACCACCATTACGCAAATTATCGCTCAATGGATAGAACTGGTTGGTCAAAAAGCCGCAGTGATGGGTACTGCCGGTAATGGTTTTCTCCACAATATTAAACCTGCGGTGAATACTACTGGCAGTGCAATTGAAGTGGTTGAAACATTATCTAGCCTAAGACAGCAAGGCGCAGAACATGTGGCTATTGAAGTCTCTTCTCATGGTTTGATTCAAGGAAGAGTGAAGGCCCTGACTTTTTCTGTGGGCGTGTTTACTAACTTGAGTCGTGATCATCTCGACTACCATGAAACTATGAAGTCCTACGCTGATGCGAAATTTACTTTGTTCCGAGACCATGACTGCCGTAAAGCAGTAATAAATGTCGATGATTCGGTTGGGGCGCAATGGGTTCAACAACTATCGTCGCCTTTGGCGGTGTCTTTAGAGTCAAATCCAAATACAGAAAAGTCCCTATATGCCACAGAGGTGAAATACAGCACCAAAGGTATTGAGCTCTCATTTAATAGTAATTGGGGGGCCGGCAAGCTTTCTGTTCCTCTGATTGGCGCTTTTAATGCGAGTAACATATTGCTTGCGTTTGGTTCTTTGTTGGAATTGGGCTTTGAAAAAGAGGCGTTAATGGAAGCTGCCCCTAGGCTTTCCCCCGTTATTGGTCGTATGGAACTCTTCCAGCGCAGCGGCAAAGCCAAAGTTGTTGTGGATTATGCACATACACCCGATGCATTAGAAAAAGCGCTATCGGCACTGCGTGTCCATTGCGAAGGAAAACTGTGGGCAATTTTTGGGTGCGGCGGAGATAGAGACATTGGCAAGCGCCCGATGATGGCGGATATAGCAGAAAGGCTGGCCGATCACGCGATTTTAACGGACGATAACCCAAGAAGTGAGTCCCCTGAATTAATCGTTAAGCATATGCTTGGAGGTATGAAGCAGCCAGATAGGGTGGTGATTAAGCATGATAGATTTGATGCTTGTTCGTATGCTCTGCGCAATGCATCTGAAAATGACATTATCTTATTGGCAGGTAAAGGGCACGAAGACTACCAAGTATTGGCTGACAAAACGGTGCACTATTCGGATAGGGAAACCGCAGAGCAATTATTAGGAATCATGGGATGATCAGCTTTTACCTTTCTCAAGCAAGTCAGATTCTTGAAGGGAAATTGAAAGGAGAGGATGTTCAGATACATTCTGTCTCAACGGACACTCGCGCCATTGAAGAGTCAGCCCTGTTTATCGCCATCGTCGGTGAGCGATTTGATGCCCATGATTTTTGCCAGCAAGCGATAGACAAGGGTGCAAAAGCGTTTTTAGTTGAGCGAGAACTTCCCATCGACATACCGCAAATAATTGTGGAAGACACAACAAAAGCACTTGGCGCGCTTGGTTCTTGGATACACGAACAAAGTGAAAGCTTAACCATAGCTCTAACAGGAAGCTGCGGAAAGACGACAGTGAAAGAAATGTTGAGTGCAGTCTTGCGTCAAAAAGGTCACGTATTGGCAACACTTGGCAACTTTAACAATGAGTTTGGTGTGCCTCTAACATTACTTCGCTCAGAAAAGAAAAACGACTATGCCGTTATTGAGTTGGGGGCAAATCATATTGGAGAGATTGCCTACACGACTCGCATAGTGAAGCCCAAAATAGCGCTAGTTAACAATGTGGCGGCTGCGCATCTTGAAGGTTTTGGCTCTATGGACGGAGTAAAACAAGCAAAAGGTGAAATTTTTCAAGGGTTGTCCAGTAACGATATTGCTGTTGTAAATAAAGACAGTAATGGATTGGCATTTTGGGGGGAAACGTTAAGCGATAAGCAAGTCGTTACGTTTTCTGCTTCAGATTACAGTGCTGATTTTTTCGCAAAAGATATTGAAATATCGAAAGAAGGGCTTCCCTCTTTTACACTTTGCACCCCGCTTGGCAATGCATCAGTGAGTTTAACCTTAGTTGGCGAGCACAATGTTGCTAACGCTGTTGCGGCAGCTGCGCTTGGACAAAACGCTGGCGCTACGCTGACAGAAATACAATCTGGTCTGGCTAACATGACAAATGTTTCGGGTCGGGTAGAAGTGATCAAGCTCAATGAACATGTTCGCCTTATCGATGATAGTTACAATGCCAGCGTCCCTGCTATGAAAGCCGCCGCCGATTTGCTGGATCATTACGATGGTGTGCGCTGGTTAATTTTGGGCTTCATGGCGGAATTAGGTGACGAAAGCCTTGAACTTCACCGTGAAGTCGGACAACATTCGGCACCATTTAATTTTGAATATGTGTTGACCTACGGGGACGACACAAAAGTGATCAGCGAAGAGTGTGGTGGGCAACATTTTGATTCTCACGACGCGATGATCCAATTTATTAAGCAGCAGCTAGAAACACAACAAAATCAAATGCACACACTTTTGGTCAAAGGGGCGAACAGCGCCGGAATGAGCAAAGTAGTCGCTGCTTTGAAGGAGATTCAATAATGATTATTTGGCTCGCGGAGTTAC
The DNA here is from genome assembly GCF_030689305.1 of Vibrio penaeicida. Taxonomy (GTDB): domain Bacteria; phylum Pseudomonadota; class Gammaproteobacteria; order Enterobacterales; family Vibrionaceae; genus Vibrio; species Vibrio penaeicida_B. The sequence continues at coordinate 80,628 of NZ_JAUYVM010000010.1, forward strand.
TTCAGCCATATTTTTCTTTCTTTCGATTGTTCGAATATCTGTCTTTTCGTGCCATCCTCAGCGTATTGACCGCACTGGGTCTTTCATTATGGATGGGACCTCGATTGATTGAGCGTTTGCAAATGTTGCAAATCGGTCAAGTTGTTCGTAATGACGGTCCTGAATCTCACTTTAGTAAGCGCGGTACTCCAACAATGGGAGGATTGATGATTCTATCCTCCATTGCAATAACGGTTTTACTCTGGGCTGATTTATCCAACCCTTATGTTTGGGCTGTAATGGCGGTCTTATTAGGGTATGGCGCTGTTGGGTTTGTCGATGATTATCGTAAAGTCGTACGTAAAAATACCGATGGTCTTATCGCTCGTTGGAAATATTTTTGGCAATCGAGTATTGCACTTGTCGTCGCGTTTGCACTCTATGCACATGGTAAAGATACAGCGGCAACTCAATTGGTGGTGCCATTCTTTAAAGACGTCATGCCTCAACTGGGCTTACTGTATATTGTATTTACGTATTTCGTGATCGTTGGTACCAGTAACGCGGTGAACTTAACCGATGGGTTAGATGGTCTCGCGATTATGCCAACAGTCATGGTTGCTGCTGGATTTGCTGTTATCGCGTGGGCGACGGGTAATGTGAATTTTGCCGCATACCTGCATATCCCTCATATCCCTTATACCAGTGAGCTGGTTGTTGTGTGTACTGCGATTGTTGGCGCTGGCATGGGCTTTTTGTGGTTCAACACATACCCTGCGCAGGTCTTCATGGGTGATGTCGGCTCCCTTGCATTAGGTGGAGCGCTTGGGACTATCGCGGTATTAGTGCGCCAAGAACTTTTGTTGGTGATCATGGGGGGCGTGTTCGTGATGGAAACGGTATCCGTTATCCTTCAAGTCGGATCATACAAACTTCGTGGTCAACGTATTTTTCGTATGGCGCCTATTCACCATCACTACGAATTGAAAGGTTGGCCTGAACCTCGCGTTATTGTGCGCTTCTGGATCATCTCTATTATTTTGGTTCTTATTGGTCTGGCAACATTGAAGGTACGTTAATCGATGAATGAAATTCCGAACAAGCAGCGTTGGGAGAACGTGAAAGACGTCGTGGTCGTAGGGCTTGGTATTACAGGTCTTTCTGTCGTCAATCATTTGCTACGCCAGAAGCAATCTCTTAATGTTAAAGTCATCGATACTCGAGAAAACCCTCCGGGTTTGGATAAACTGAATGAGGATGTTGCTGTCCACACTGGAAGTTGGAATGAGAGCTGGCTTAAGAATGCTGACCTCATTGTGGCGAATCCTGGTATTGCGTTAGCCACACCAGAATTGCAGCGTGCTATTGAACAAGGCGTCCCTGTTGTCGGTGATATTGAATTGTTTGGTTGGGCAGTGACCAAACCCGTTATAGCTATTACAGGATCAAATGGTAAAAGTACCGTTACCGATTTGACTGGAGTGATGGCTAATGCTGCGGGTTGTAGAACAAGAATTGGTGGTAATATTGGGATTCCCGCTTTGGATCTCCTTGTAGAGGATGCCGATCTTTACGTGCTTGAGCTATCGAGCTTCCAACTTGAAACGACATCGAACTTACCACTAGCTGCTGCCGCTTATTTGAATCTGACCGAAGATCATATGGACCGATATGATGATTTTGCCGGCTATGGTGCAGCCAAGCAGCGAATTTTCTTAAATGCCCAAAAAGCCATTGTTAATCAACAGGATTCAGCGACGTTCCCAACGCCTAAATATTCCGGTGATATCATCACTTTTGCGCCTTCCAATGCAGACTATTGTTTGAAAACAGTGAGTGATGACGTTTTTCTCGCAAAAGACGATGACCCCTTTGTTCCGACTTCTTCTTTAAGCCTTGTTGGTCAGCATAATAGTATGAATGCCTTGGTCGCAATGGCTTTACTTGATGCGGCAGGTATCGACTACCATTCATCTGTTTCCGCTCTCCAAAACTACACTGGATTAACCCACCGTTGTCAGGTTGTTGCTCAATCCAATGGCGTAAAGTGGGTGAATGATTCCAAAGCTACCAATGTCGCCAGTACTTTAGCCGCTTTGTCGGGGTTACAATGTGAAGGACAACTTCATCTGTTGGTTGGTGGTGATGGAAAAGGTGCCGATTTTTCTGAACTTGAACCCGTATTGGCGTCTTTACCAGTGACATTGCATTGTTACGGCGAAGATGGCAGCGAGTTTTTGTCTTTACACCCGTCAGCTATCCGCTGGAATACTATGGATGAGGCATTATCGAGTATTTCATCCAAGTTAAACGCTGGTGATATCGTTATGCTGTCCCCCGCTTGCGCCAGTTTTGACCAATATCCAAACTTTATGGCGCGTGGCGATGCGTTTACTCAACTCGCTCAACGTTACGCGTCCTTGTAAGGCTAAAGGGAATTCTGTTGGGACGCTTAATCGAAACATTTTCAAACTGCAAACACTGGCTGTTTGAACCAGCACCCAAAGCACTGTTTGATAGACAGCTACTTTGGCTGTCGTTTGGTCTAATGCTTATCGGCCTGGTCATGGTGACCTCAGCTTCTTTTCCCGTTAGTAGTCGCCTTACAGATACACCATTTTACTTCATGTATAAGCAGCTTGTGTTTTGTGTTGTGGGGTTTGCTGCGGCTTCAGTTGTTGTTCAAATTCCCATGGATCGTTGGTTCAAATACAGTCATATATTATTGGGGATTTGTTTCGTTCTATTGATGGTTGTGCTGGTGGCAGGCAAGTCCGTGAATGGTGCTTCGCGCTGGATCCCGCTAGGGGTTTTCAATTTGCAGCCAGCAGAATTGACCAAATTATCCTTGTTCATGTTTATGGCGGGTTATTTAGTTCGAAAACAAGACGAAGTAAGGAAAACCTTCTTCGGTGGTTTTATGAAGCCCATTATTGTTTTCGGTCTTGTTGCTCTTTTATTGTTGGGACAGCCAGATTTGGGCACTGTGATTGTCATGCTGGTGACCATGTTCGGACTGTTATTCATTGCAGGCGCAAAACTGTGGCAGTTTTTGGCGCTGATGATGGTTGGGATAGCTGGCGTTGTTGTGTTGATATTGGTAGAGCCCTATCGAGTGCGACGAGTTACATCCTTTTTAGATCCATGGGACGACCCATTTGGTAGTGGCTATCAGTTGACTCAATCCTTGATGGCATTTGGTCGAGGTGGCTGGTTTGGTCAGGGGTTAGGTAATTCCATTCAAAAGTTAGAATACCTTCCTGAAGCGCATACAGACTTTGTTTTCGCGGTGATCGCCGAAGAGCTTGGGTTTGTTGGCGTTAGTATTGTACTGGTGTTGATTTTTGCGTTAGTACTGAAAGCGATATTTATTGGAAAGAAAGCGTTTGAAGCAAAGCAAATGTTTGGTGGATACTTGGCATTTGGTATTGGAATATGGTTTGCTTTTCAAACACTGGTCAACGTTGGTGCAGCCGCGGGTATGGTTCCGACTAAAGGGCTCACTCTGCCGCTGATTAGCTATGGTGGTTCCAGTTTAATCGTGATGTGTGTCGCGGTTGCAATATTAATGCGGATTGATCATGAGCGGCGATTGTCGCAACAAATAAAGATTCCTGAAAATAAGAACTCAAATGAAACAAAATAAACGTTTATTAGTAATGGCTGGTGGTTCGGGGGGGCATGTTTTCCCGGGGCTTGCTGTTGCCAAATGCTTGCAAGATGAAGGGTGGGAAATTCGTTGGTTAGGCACGGCTGACCGTATGGAAGCTGACCTTGTCCCAAAACACGGCATTGATATCGACTTTATTCAAGTGAAAGGTCTTCGTGGGCAGGGCGTTGTAAAATTGATTAAAGCACCTTTTCAAATCCTCAATGCTATCCTTCAAGCTAAAAAGCATATCAAGGCGTGGCAACCTGACGTTGTGTTGGGGATGGGCGGATATGTAAGTGGACCTGGCGGTGTTGCGGCTTGGTTATCGGGTATTCCTTTGGTTCTTCATGAGCAAAATGCGGTAGCGGGCTTAACGAATCAATGGCTATCAAAAATCGCAACCAAAGTCTTTCAGGCCTTTCCCGGTGCTTTTAAAGATGTTCCGGTAGTGGGTAACCCTGTGAGAAAAGATGTGACTACTCTTGGCTCTGCAGAATCTCGGATAGCATCTCGTGAAGGTGATGTACGTATTTTGGTTATGGGTGGAAGCCAAGGGGCGAGAATCCTGAATACAACAGTACCTGAAACAGCAGCCTTACTTGGAAACGGCTATGTTATTCGCCATCAAGCTGGTAAAGGAAACCAAGAGTCTGTCCAATCTGCCTACGAAAGCGCTGGTATTCAAGCCGAAGCAACCGAGTTTATTGATGATGTATCGGCTGCTTATGAATGGGCAGATTTAGTTGTATGTCGATCCGGAGCATTAACTGTTTCCGAGATATCATCCGCTGGGGTCGGCGCAATTTTTGTACCTTTTATGCATAAAGATCGTCAACAAGCATTGAATGCCGATCATCTTGTTGATGCCAATGCTGCGATTATGATTGAGCAACCTGACCTGACTTCAGAAAAATTGTCAGAAGCCATAAAGCAGCTAGACAGAGCGAGCTTGGTGAAGATGGCAAGCAATGCCCAAAAGTCGGCAAAACCCAATGCTGACCAATATGTAGCGAATGCGATTAAAGAATTAACTCAACAGTCTGTTGACCGATAGAATGAGAAACACAAAATGACAATAGAACACAACCAAGACATCTCTCAAATCCGTGCAATGGTGCCTGAGATGAGAAGAGTGAAGTCCATTCATTTTGTCGGAATTGGTGGTGCCGGAATGAGTGGTATCGCTGAAGTGCTCTTAAATGAAGGTTACCACATCTCAGGATCAGATCTAGCCGAAAACCCAGTAACAGAAAGGTTGAGTGGTAAAGGTGCAACGATCTATTTTGGTCATGATGCAGGCAATGTTGAAAAAGCCAGTGTCGTCGTTGTCTCGACTGCCATTCAACAAGATAACCCAGAGTTAGTCGCCGCGAAAGAAAGGCGTATTCCAGTCGTTCGTCGTGCTGAAATGTTGGCTGAATTAATGAGATTCCGACATGGTATTGCTGTGGCAGGAACGCATGGTAAAACAACGACAACAGCGCTTGTCACGCAGATTTATTCTGAAGCTGGACTCGATCCAACATTTGTCAATGGCGGACTAGTTAAAAGTGTCGGTACAAATGCTCGTTTAGGGTCTAGCCGGATTCTTATTGCGGAAGCCGATGAAAGTGATGCGTCATTCTTACATTTACAGCCAATGGTCAGCATCGTTACCAATATAGAAGCCGATCATATGGATACATATGGCGGCGACTTCGAGACCTTAAAACAAACGTTCATTGATTTTCTCCATAACCTGCCATTCTATGGGCAGGCAATCATGTGTATTGATGATCCGGTTGTACGCGAACTGATTCCAAGAGTCAGCCGCCAAGTTATTACGTACGGATTCTCTGAAGATGCAGATGTAAGAATTGAAAACTACCGCCAAGAAGGGCAACAAGGCAAATTCACGGTTGTTCGCAAAGGCAAAGCCAATCTAGACATTACATTGAACATCCCGGGTAAGCACAACGCACTAAACGCATCTGCTGCCATTGCTGTGGCAACAGAAGATGACGTGGCTGATGAAGCGATACTAAGCGCAATGGCTGGTACTCAAGGTACTGGACGACGTTTTGATCACTTGGGAGAGTTTGAAACAGGCTGTGGTAAGGCAATGCTCGTCGATGACTATGGTCACCACCCTAGTGAAGTGGATGTCACCATCGATGCTGCAAGGGCTGGGTGGGAAGACAAGCGATTGGTCATGGTATTTCAGCCGCACCGATATAGCCGAACGAGAGATTTGTATGATGATTTCGCAAATGTGCTCGAAAAGGTTGATGTGCTTATTATGCTAGATGTCTATTCAGCTGGTGAAGCGCCGATTGCTGGAGCAGATGGTCGTGCTTTATGTCGAACGATTCGTAGCCGAGGTAAGTTAGACCCAATTTTTGTTCCAGAAACTCAAAACTTACCGAGTGTCCTAGCAAATGTTCTCCAAGATGGTGACCTAGTATTAACACAAGGGGCTGGTGATGTTGGTAAAGTTGCCAAAGTGCTGGCTGGTTTAGAGTTGAACGTAGAACGTATGCGTCAGGAATAATAGCCAAGCCTTTATTTTGTCTGTTTTTTGTCCGGTGTGTCACACTAGACCATATTTATTCTTGTGGTTGATGGACTATGGGATGATGGTCAGTATAATCGCTAGTTTGAGTAAATCAGTCGAATGATCTTTAGTTTTAGGATGTTCTGCTCCAAACCGAACAAGAATATCGTTAAATAATTGATAGCATTGGTATGTACTCAGTGAGCCACGAAAGCGAAATAGAAACGTACGAAGAGTTACCCAAGCCCCATAATACATTCATGGGGATAGGTTTTTTAGTCGTTGTTGTCTTGTTTATTGGTTGGTTGATGTTTTCTACATTAAATTGGATGTGGGATGAGCAACGACTACCATTATCTAAATTGGTATTGCAAGGGGATTTGACTCACGTGCAGCCAAAAGAGGTGCAAAGTGCCTTTGCTTCTTTCGAGCATATTGGCACCTTTATGTCTCAAGACGTCGATGAGCTTCAAAATGCCTTATTAGCCCTACCGTGGGTAGCGAGAGTGTCAATACGTAAACAATGGCCAGACACAATCAAAGTATATTTAGTTGAGCATGAAGCCCAGGCTATTTGGAATGGTATTTCCATGCTCAACATGGAAGGAAATGTATTTGATGCCGATATTGCAGAGCTGACGAGTGAAAAGATTAAACTTTATGGTCCCGAAGGGAGTCATCAGCAAGTCTTGCAAGCCTGGCAAAAAATTCAAGAGCTACTGGTTCCTATGGACCTAACCGTTTCTTCCGTACTCCTAAACGACAGACGTGCATGGCAGGTTATTTTGACTAGCGGAATACGTTTGGAGCTTGGAAAAGAAGCGCTTCTTGAACGAATAACACGTTTTGTTGCGCTTTATCAAAAGCTTGGCTCAAAATCGCAACAGATTAGTCATATCGACTTACGGTATGATACAGGAGCGGCAATAGGTTGGTTTCCAAATCAGGATTTAGTACAAGAGAGCACAGATGACTAAAACCACAGATGACAACATCATTGTTGGTCTTGATATTGGTACTGCGACCGTTTCCGCTTTGGTAGGTGAATGCCTACCAGATGGACAGATTAATATTATTGGCGCTGGCACAAGTCCGTCGAGAGGTATGGACAAAGGTGGCGTGAATGATCTTGAATCTGTGGTCAAGTCAGTACAAAGGGCTGTTGATCAAGCTGAATTAATGGCTGAATGCCAAATCAGCAAAGTATTTATTTCGCTTTCTGGGCGTCATATTGCTAGCAGGATTGAAAAAGGAATGGGAACCATTTCAGATGAAGAGGTTTCTCAGGACGATATGGATCGTGCGATCCACACAGCAAAGTCCATAAAAATTGGTGATGAACAGCGAATTTTACATGTAATTCCTCAAGAATTTACTATTGATTATCAAGAAGGGATTAAGAACCCGCTTGGCTTATCAGGGGTAAGGATGGAGGTCAGCGTTCATCTGATTTCTTGCCATAACGACATGGCGAGAAATATTATTAAAGCGGTAGAACGTTGCGGACTGAAAGTAGAGCAGCTGGTTTTTTCTGGCTTAGCTTCGAGTAATGCAGTCATTACCGAAGATGAACGAGAGCTAGGTGTTTGCGTCGTCGATATCGGTGCTGGGACAATGGATGTATCCATTTGGACTGGTGGTGCGCTTAGACATACGGAAGTATTTTCCTACGCTGGCAACGCAGTGACAAGCGATATCGCATTTGCTTTTGGCACGCCTGTTAGCGATGCTGAAGAGATAAAAGTAAAGTACGGTTGTGCGCTAAGTGAGCTTGTCAGTAAAGACGATACCGTGAATGTTCCAAGTGTTGGTGGTCGTCCGTCTCGAAGTTTGCAACGACAAACACTATCGGAAGTGATAGAGCCCAGATATACTGAACTTATGGGTTTAGTCAATCAGACTATCGATAACGTTCAAGACAAACTGCGTGCAGAGGGAATTAAACACCATCTCGCAGCAGGCGTCGTCTTAACGGGTGGAGCTGCACAGATTGATGGGATTGTGGAATGTGCCGAAAGGGTTTTTCGCAACCAAGTCAGAGTGGGTAAACCGTTGGAAATTAGCGGTCTAACTGATTATGTTAAAGAGCCGTATGATTCTACGGCAGTTGGATTACTTCATTACGCAAAAGACAGCCAGTTCTCTGAAGATGGTGACTACAACGAACCCAAGCGACAGTCTAATGTTTCTGGGTTGTTTCAAAAAATGCGTAATTGGATACAGAAAGAGTTTTAACCTGAAATACAGGAAAAACGGAGATAACAAATGTTTGAACCGATGATGGAAATGTCTGACGATGCGGTAATTAAAGTCGTTGGAGTTGGTGGTGGCGGTGGTAATGCCGTAGAGCACATGGTGCGTGAATCTATTGAAGGCGTGGAATTCATCAGTGTCAACACAGATGCTCAAGCACTTCGTAAAACGAGCGTAAACACTGTCATTCAAATTGGTGGCGATATCACCAAAGGTCTTGGAGCTGGCGCAAACCCGCAGGTAGGTCGCGAAGCGGCTCTTGAAGACAGAGACAGACTTAAAGAAATTCTAACCGGTGCCGATATGGTATTTATAGCGGCCGGCATGGGTGGTGGTACAGGTACAGGTGCAGCTCCAGTGATCGCAGAAGTAGCGAAAGAGCTTGGAGTTCTGACGGTAGCTGTCGTGACTAAGCCATTTGGATTTGAAGGCAAGAAACGTCTTGCTTTTGCAGAGCAAGGCATCGAAGAATTATCAAAGCATGTTGATTCTTTGATTACCATCCCGAATGAAAAGCTGCTTAAAGTATTGGGACGTGGTGTCACTCTACTTGAAGCATTTGCAAGCGCCAATGACGTTCTTAAGAACGCAGTACAAGGTATTGCTGAATTGATTACTCGCCCAGGCATGATTAACGTCGACTTTGCGGACGTACGCACTGTAATGTCGGAAATGGGTCATGCGATGATGGGAAGCGGTGTCTCTAAAGGAGAGGACCGAGCAGAAGAAGCGGCAGAGACGGCAATTTCTAGCCCACTTCTGGAAGATATTGATTTGGCTGGCGCAAGAGGTGTTCTTGTGAACATCACTGCAGGTTTGGATATGCGTCTGGACGAATTCGAAACTGTCGGTAATACTGTAAAAGCATTTGCATCAGATAATGCGACGGTAGTTATTGGTACATCTCTGGATCCAGATATGACCGATGAGATCCGCGTAACTGTTGTTGCAACCGGAATTGGCAACGAGAAAAAACCTGAAATTACTTTAGTAACAGGTGCTTCCAAGCCACAAAACACCACGCCAGCTCAACAGCCAGCTGCCCCAGCAGCCAAAGTTGAAGAAAAAACGGCACAGCCTTTGCAAGCGAATAACTTGCCAAAAGGTGAAGAGGTGAAGAGTCAGCCAGCCACTCCAGCTAGCCCTTCGACTCCTGCTCAAGGTGGTGCAAACGCTGCACCGAAGCAGGAAAAAGAGAATGGTTATTTGGACATTCCAGCGTTCTTGAGACGCCAAGCTGACTGATTATTGTACGAAATAATTGATATTCGTCAGAAACGTGGTAGCATGTGCGGTCGATTTTCCGGTCGCACGGCTGGTATACGTAGTAGGGGTAGGTAAATGATCAGACAAAGAACTCTGAAAGAGATGGTGAAGACAACTGGAGTGGGTTTGCACTCGGGTAGAAAAGTCACACTTACTCTTCGTCCAGCTGCGGCGAACACAGGGGTTATTTATCGCAGAACGGATATGAATCCGCCTGTCGATTTTCCGGCCGATCCTGCGTCAGTTCGTGACACCATGCTTTGTACTGCGCTAGTCAACGATGAAGGTATCAGAATCTCAACCGTTGAGCACCTCAATGCCGCATTAGCAGGCATGGGGATTGATAACGTAATTGTTGAAGTGGACGCACCTGAAATCCCTATTATGGATGGCAGTGCGAGTCCGTTTGTTTACCTGTTGCAGTCGGCTGGTATTGAGACGCTCAACGCCCCTAAACGTTTCGTACGTATTAAGAAAAAGGTTCGCGTTGAAGATGGTGATAAATGGGCTGAGTTAGTCCCTCACGATGGCTTCCGTATGGACTTTGCCATCGAATTTGATCATCCAGCAATTGAATCTGACGAACAGCACCTACTTTTTGATTTTTCTTCTCAAGCGTTTGTCAAAGATATCTCACGAGCTCGAACTTTTGGGTTCATGAAGGACATTGAATACCTTCAATCTCAGAACTTGTGTCTTGGTGGTAGCTTTGATTGTGCAATTGTTTTGGACGAGTACCGAATTCTTAATGAAGAAGGGCTACGTTTCGAAAACGAATTTGTGACTCATAAAGTACTCGATGCTATTGGCGATTTGTACATGTGTGGTCATAGTATTGTCGGTGAACTTCGCGCCTATAAATCTGGTCATGCGATGAACAACAAAGTACTAAGAGCGGTACTTGCCGATCAAGAAGCGTGGGAGTGGGCAACTTTCGAAGAAGAAGCTGGGTCTCCAGTCGCGTTTGGTGAACCTAATATGGTTCTTGCGTAGAAGAGAACATAAAGAATTAAAAAAACCAGACATTAGTCTGGTTTTTTTGTTTTTGAAAAACAGAATTTACTTGCTGCCAATTTTCTTATTTCTCAAGTTTTCTTATTTCTAGGGTTAGGTTACTTTTTCTTTTTCGCTAATTTTGCAATGTTTTCTAGCCTTTGCTTCACCTTTGGTGTTGCATTGGGCATATTTGCTGTTGCAATTAAGAACTCTGCTGCCACCTCTGAAACAGGAACTTCCTGCCATTCTGGATCCGGATCGGACATATCTTGCCCTCGGTAAAGTGACGGGTTTATTCGAATTTGAACGCCCATTAGTTTTGCGTACCCTTGTTGGCGAAGCTGAGTCAATAAGTGCAAACGATCATAATTCAGTTTCATTTGTACGGAAGCGCTAGCAACTTCGATGACCAAGTGGTTATCCTTTATATTAGCCGCTCGACAATGCTCCAGTAAGCTTGCGGGTAATAGCGATTTTAATAGCTTGTTTAGTTCATTGATCTGCTTAGCATGTTCTTGAATTTTACTGAGCTGCTGAGATTCAAGCAGATCATTTGTCAGTGTCGGTCTGTGATCGCGCATAGCCATCTCCTCACTACTGTATTCCGAGACTTCCTTAACTCGAGAGTGTAGAGCAGTGACCTTTGAATACCAAGCCTTTGGGTAAGTTTCTGCCTCTGCGTCTAAAATTTCTGAGGGATTATTGTCCGAACATCGAAAATTTCTAAACCTGTCTCAAACAATTGCTAATAGCCATGGTCGTTAATTTGATAATCACTTAATATACGAGGCAAATTTGAAAATTAAGATTGGCGCTTGAAAATCAAAGGTGCCGCCTCAATATTCTTACAAACATGATGTATCTCAGTATTCTTAGTTTGGAACTGGTAGAGACTGAAAGTTACAAGGATAGATCGAGCACGATCTAAACAGAGAGATTCACTGAAAATGATAACTAAGCTACTGACAAAAGTAATTGGCAGCCGCAACGATCGAACTCTGCGTCGTCTGCGAAAAATAGTCAAAGAAATTAATAATTACGAACCAGAATTTGAAACATTATCTGATGAAGAACTGAAAGCGAAAACGGTAGAGTTTCGCGAGCGCCTAGAAAAAGGCGATTCTCTAGATAGTTTACTTCCGGAAGCATTTGCAACCGTACGAGAAGCATCTAAGCGTGTTTTTGGCATGCGTCATTTCGACGTACAGCTCATAGGCGGTATGGTCCTTAACAATGGTCAGATTGCTGAAATGCGTACAGGTGAAGGTAAAACCTTAACCGCAACTCTTCCAGCTTACCTTAACGCTCTTCCTAGTAAGGGGGTGCACATTGTAACGGTGAATGATTACTTAGCATCTCGTGATGCAGAAACAAACCGCCCACTTTTCGAATTCCTTGGTATGACGGTTGGCGTTAACGTACCGAATATGCCTCCTTTAGCAAAAAAAGAAGCCTATCAAGCGGATATTCTTTACGGAACGAATAACGAGTTTGGTTTCGATTATTTACGCGACAACATGGCTTTCAGAGACGAAGACCGTGTTCAGCGAGAGCGTTTCTTTGCCGTTGTCGATGAGGTGGATTCCATCCTTATTGATGAAGCTCGTACGCCGCTAATCATCTCTGGTCCAGCTGAAGATAGTTCGGATCTTTATACTCAGATTAACACTCTGATTCCCAACCTTGTTCGCCAAGAGAAGGAAGACACAGAAGAATACCGTGGTGATGGACACTACACTCTGGATGAAAAATCCAAGCAGGTTCACCTGACTGAAAATGGTCAGGAATTTGTTGAAGAGTTGATGATTAAGAATGGTTTGATGGAAGAAGGCGATACGCTTTACTCTCCAACCAATATAAGCCTACTTCACCATGTAAATGCAGCGTTGCGTGCGCATGTTTTATTTGAGCGCAATGTAGACTACATCGTTAATGAAGATGATGAGGTTGTGATTGTCGATGAGCATACGGGTCGTACAATGCCTGGTCGTCGTTGGTCTGAAGGTCTGCATCAAGCGGTAGAAGCAAAAGAAGGCGTTAAAATTCAGAATGAAAACCAGACCCTTGCGTCTATCACATTCCAGAATTTCTTCCGTCTATACGAAAAACTTTCGGGTATGACAGGTACTGCGGATACTGAAGCGTTTGAGTTCCAGTCAATTTATGGTCTGGAAACGGTAGTTATTCCAACCAACAAACCAATGATCCGTGATGATATGCCAGATGTGGTATACCGCACAGAAACCGAGAAGTTCAATGCCATCATTGAGGACATCAAAGAACGTACTGCAAAAGGCCAACCATCTTTGGTTGGTACAGTATCTATTGAAAAGTCGGAGCTTCTTTCAAATGCGCTGAAGAGTGCCAAGGTTAAACACAACGTACTGAATGCTAAGTTCCACGAAAAAGAAGCGGAAATTGTTGCTCAAGCCGGTACTCCAGGTGCGGTTACCATTGCAACCAACATGGCGGGTCGTGGTACTGATATCGTATTAGGTGGTAGCTGGCAAGCGAAGCTGGAGCAATTGGACAACCCTTCTCAAGAGCAGATAGACCAAGTTAAAGCCGATTGGAAAGAAGTACACGACATAGTACTTGAAGCGGGTGGTTTACATATCATCGGTACTGAGCGCCATGAATCTCGCCGTATTGATAACCAGCTGCGTGGTCGTTCTGGTCGTCAAGGGGATGCGGGTTCATCGCGCTTCTACCTATCGATGGAAGACTCACTGCTGCGTATCTTTACTTCTGACCGTATGGCGAGCCTTATCCAAAGTGGTATGGAAGAAGGTGAAGCGATTGAAAGTAAAATGTTGTCGCGTTCTATCGAGAAAGCGCAGCGTAAAGTCGAAGGTCGTAACTTCGATATTCGTAAGCAGCTTCTTGAATTCGATGACGTTGCTAACGACCAACGTAAAGTTGTCTACGAGTTGCGTGACGAACTCATGAGTGCTGACGACATCAGCGACATGATTGAACAAAACCGTACAGATGTATTCGACAGCGTAATTAGTGAATACATCCCGCCTCAGTCTCTAGAAGATATGTGGGATGTGAAAGGTCTTGAAGATCGCTTAAAAGCAGATTTTGATTTAACCATGCCGCTCCAAGCTTGGCTTGATGAAGACGACAAGTTATATGAAGAAGCACTTCGCGAGAAGATTCTTGATACTGCTGTTGAAACATACAAAGAGAAAGAAAAAGTGGTGGGAGAGAATATCCTACGTAACTTTGAAAAGTCCGTGATGCTACAGACTCTTGATACACTTTGGAAAGAACACCTTGCTGCGATGGATCACCTGCGCCAAGGTATTCATTTGCGTGGCTATGCACAGAAGAACCCGAAACAAGAATACAAACGTGAGTCGTTTGAATTGTTCGAAGGCTTGCTGGACTCACTCAAAATTGATGTGATTACTGTGCTCAGCAAAGTTCGCGTTCAACAGGAAGAAGAAGTTGAGCGTATGGAAGCTCAACGTCGTGCACAGGCGGAAGAAGCTGCGCGACGTCAGCAGTTCCAGCATCAACAAGCTGAAAACCCGCTTTCTGATGGTGAGCAAGAAGAAGCTAGTCAACAACCTACTCAACGTGAAGAGCGCAAAGTTGGGCGCAACGAACCTTGCCCATGTGGTAGTGGTAAGAAGTTTAAACAGTGCCACGGTAAGATTTGATTCTTTTCCCCCTTCTCCCAAAAGAGCCGCAGTCGCGGCTCTTTTTGTATCTTCTTACTCTGCTGTCTTGTACAAAGAATAAACCTTGTTTAACTGTGGTAACTTTCGAGCCTTTACGTTACATTGATCACATCGTAACAAATGGAGAACTTACGCAATGGTAAAAATTGCGATTGCAGGAGCAGCAGGCCGTATGGGCCGCAACTTGGTGAAGGCCACCCACCTGAATTCTGATGCGCGACTTGGCGCAGCCTCTGAAAGACCAGAATCTTCTCTTATCGGCGTTGATGCAGGCGAATTGTGCGGCGAAGGTCGTTTCGAAGTCGCTTTAGTCGATGACTTTGCCAAAGCGGTTGAAGAATTTGATGTCATCATTGATTTTACAGCCCCAGTGAGCACTTTAGCTAACATCGAACTTTGTAAGAAGTATGGGAAGCAAATCGTTATTGGTACGACGGGTTTTTCAGATGAAGAGCGAGCGCAGATCGATGAAGCGGCAAAAAATATCTCTATCGTTATGGCGCCAAACTACAGCGTTGGTGTAAACCTAGTTTTTAAGCTGTTAGAGAAAGCAGCAAAAGTTATGGGTGATTACTGTGATGTCGAAATTGTTGAAGCGCATCATCGCCATAAAGTCGATGCACCTTCTGGTACTGCTATAGGTATGGGAGAGGCAATTGCTGGGGCGATGGGAAATCAGCTAAGTGATGTTGCAGTTTATGCTCGTGAGGGTATTACTGGTGAGCGCACTAAAGATGAAATCGGTTTTGCTACCATCCGTGCTGGCGATATTGTTGGTGAACATACAGCAATGTTTGCAGATATTGGTGAGCGTGTTGAAATTACTCATAAAGCGACCGACCGCATGACATTTGCCAATGGTGCCGTAAAAGCAGCGGTTTGGTTGGCATCAAAACCTGCTGGCTTCTACACGATGACCGATGTTCTTGGTCTGAATGAGCTTTAATTAAATATTTATGCGCTAGAGCCTTCTGGCGCATAACCTCATTTCATCTCTACTCTGCAAAATAAGCTCAAATTTTACGCCAGTTTTACGGGTATTAATCTTATAGTTTGAGCCTCTTAAGCTTAATTTTCGCCTTAATGACTTAAAAAGAACATTAACTGGTAATATATTATCGTTTGCTTTTTCCATGTGACCAATTTTCCTATATTTATTACTAAAGAAGGGTGTTTTTAATGAACAATACCCATTTGGAGCATTGCTGTAGGAAGATAAGTTAGGTTTATATGGCTTTTGCACCAGTTAATGTGTTTTGGCGAACAAATGATAAATTTCTTTTACTGAGAATGTTGACACAAATCACAGTGATCACTAGAATACCGCCAATTTGTCTAAATTCCCCAAAAGCGCGTTTTTATAACGAATTTAGGGCTGAGTTTGCAATTAAATACACTGTTAATGCATTTTTATTCTGGAGGTTGCCTTGAGTAAGTCAGCACTGTTAGTCCTAGAAGATGGGACTGTGTTCCATGGACAATCCATTGGAGCAGATGGCTCAGCTGTTGGTGAAGTCGTCTTTAACACCTCGATGACGGGGTACCAAGAAATCCTCACTGATCCTTCCTATTCTCAACAAATCGTTACTCTTACTTATCCTCACATTGGCAATACCGGAACCAATTCCGAAGACGAAGAATCTTCTTCAATTCATGCACAAGGCCTTGTGATTCGCGATCTCCCTCTTATCGCTTCAAATTTCCGTAACGAACAATCTCTTTCTGATTACCTTAAATCACAAAATATTGTTGGCATCGCCGATATTGATACGCGCAAGCTAACTCGTATTCTCCGTGAAAAAGGTGCTCAAAATGGCTGTGTTGTAGCCGGCAATAGCCTTGATGAAGCTTTGGCTCTTGCTAAAGCAAAAGAGTTCCCTGGTTTGAAAGGTATGGATCTTGCGAAAGAAGTTACAACAAAAGAAGCGTACCAATGGAAGCAAGGTTCGTGGACGCTCACGGGAGGTCTTCCGGAAGCGAAAGGCGATGCTGAATTGCCATATCACGTTGTTGCCTACGACTTCGGCGCAAAGCGTAACATCTTGCGTATGCTCGTCGACCGCGGTTGCCGCTTAACGGTTGTGCCTGCTGAAACATCAGCAGAAGACGTGCTTGCTCTTAACCCTGATGGCGTATTCTTATCTAATGGACCTGGTGACCCAGAGCCATGTACTTACGCAATTGAAGCAACTAAAGTTTTCCTTGATAAAGGCCTTCCAATTTTTGGTATCTGTCTTGGACACCAAATCTTGGCACTGGCGTCTGGTGCACAAACTGTGAAAATGAAGTTTGGTCACCACGGTGCAAACCACCCAGTGAAAGATTTGGATCGCAATGTGGTTATGATCACTTCTCAAAACCACGGTTTTGCAGCGGATGAAGAGACATTGCCAGAAAACCTTCGCGCGACGCATAAATCACTGTTCGATGGTTCTCTACAAGGTATTCATCGCACAGATAAGCCAGCATTTAGTTTCCAAGGGCACCCAGAAGCAAGCCCTGGTCCACATGATGCCGCGCCACTATTTGATCACTTTATCGAACTCATTAAACAGCACTCAGCGTAATTTGGAGTAGAGAGAAAATGCCAAAACGTACTGACATACAAAGTATTCTTATTCTGGGCGCTGGTCCGATCGTTATCGGTCAGGCATGTGAGTTTGACTACTCTGGTGCTCAAGCATGTAAAGCACTTCGTGAAGAAGGCTACCGAGTTATTTTGGTTAACTCAAACCCAGCAACCATCATGACAGACCCTGAAATGGCGGATGCAACTTACATCGAGCCAATTCAATGGGAAGTTGTTCGTAATATCATTGCTAAAGAGAAGCCTGATGCGGTTCTACCAACCATGGGTGGTCAAACTGCATTAAACTGTGCTCTAGATCTAGAGAAACACGGTGTTCTTGAAGAATTTGGCGTTGAGATGATTGGCGCAACGGCAGATGCAATTGATAAAGCAGAAGACCGTTCACGCTTCGATAAAGCGATGAAATCCATTGGTCTTGAGTGTCCAACTGCTGATACTGCAAAAAACATGGAAGAAGCTTACAAAGTTTTAGACATGGTTGGCTTCCCTTGTATCATTCGTCCATCGTTTACCATGGGTGGTACTGGCGGTGGCATCGCATACAACAAAGAAGAGTTTGAAGAAATTTGTCGCCGTGGTTTGGACTTGTCTCCAACCAACGAGCTTCTTATCGACGAATCTCTAATCGGTTGGAAAGAATACGAAATGGAAGTTGTTCGCGATAAAGCAGACAACTGTATCATTGTATGTGCAATCGAAAACTTCGACCCAATGGGTATTCACACGGGTGATTCAATCACCGTAGCTCCAGCTCAAACGCTGACAGACAAAGAATACCAACTTATGCGTAACGCTTCATTAGCGGTACTGCGTGAAATAGGTGTCGAAACGGGTGGCTCAAACGTACAGTTTGGTATCAACCCGAAAGATGGCCGTATGGTTATCATCGAGATGAACCCACGTGTATCTCGTTCTTCTGCTCTTGCGTCTAAAGCGACGGGTTTCCCAATCGCGAAAATCGCAGCGAAGCTTGCGGTTGGTTTCACTCTTGATGAGCTAATGAACGACATCACGGGCGGTGCAACTCCAGCGTCATTCGAACCAACTATCGACTACGTTGTCACTAAGATTCCTCGTTTCAACTTCGAAAAATTTGCAGGAGCCAATGACCGTCTGACGACTCAAATGAAGTCAGTCGGTGAAGTGATGGCAATTGGTCGTAACCAGCAAGAATCTCTACAAAAGGCACTGCGTGGCTTGGAAGTAGGTGCAAATGGTTTCGATGAAATGGTTGATCTGGACGCGCCTGACGCACTATCGAAAATTCGCCACGAGCTTAAAGAGGCGGGTGCAGAACGAATTTGGTACATTGCAGATGCATTCCGTGCCGGGTTATCCGTTGATGGTGTGTTCAACCTAACTCAAATCGATCGTTGGTTCTTAGTTCAAATTGAAGAACTAGTGAAACTAGAGAACGAAGTGAAAGTGGGCGGTTTTGCTGGTCTTACTCAAGAAGTACTAAGCAAAATGAAGCGTAAAGGTTTCGCCGATGCGCGTCTATCAAGCTTACTAGGTGTGTCTGAAAGCGAAATTCGTCGCCTACGTGACCAATATGATATCCACCCAGTGTACAAGCGTGTTGATACGTGTGCTGCTGAATTCTCATCAGACACGGCTTACATGTACTCATCTTACGATGAAGAGTGTGAAGCACAGCCTACAGACAATGACAAAATCATGGTTCTAGGTGGCGGTCCTAACCGTATCGGTCAAGGTATTGAGTTTGATTACTGTTGTGTACATGCGTCGCTAGCATTGCGTGAAGACGGTTACGAAACCATCATGGTGAACTGTAACCCTGAAACTGTTTCTACCGATTACGACACGTCAGATCGTCTGTACTTTGAGCCAGTTACTTTGGAAGATGTTCTAGCAATCGCTCGTGTTGAAAAACCAAAAGGCGTGATTGTTCAGTATGGTGGCCAAACACCACTGAAATTGGCTCGTGCTCTTGAAGCTGCTGGTGTGCCAATTATCGGTACAAGCCCAGACGCTATCGACCGTGCTGAAGACCGTGAGCGTTTCCAAGTTGCTGTAGACCGTCTTGGTCTTCTACAACCACAGAATGCGACCGTGACTACTATGGATCACGCGGTTGAGAAATCTCGCGAAATCGGCTTCCCATTGGTTGTACGTCCTTCTTACGTACTGGGTGGCCGTGCGATGGAAATCGTATACGACGAGCAAGACTTGCGCCGCTACTTCAACGAAGCAGTCAGCGTTTCAAACGAATCTCCAGTACTACTGGATAGCTTCCTAGATGACGCTGTTGAAGTAGACGTAGATGCGATTTGTGACGGTGAGCGCGTTGTTATCGGCGGTATCATGGAGCACATCGAACAAGCGGGTGTTCACTCAGGTGACTCAGCATGTTCTCTTCCTGCTTACACACTAAGCCAAGAAATCCAAGACGTCATGCGTGAGCAAGTAGAAAAGCTAGCGTTCGAATTGGGTGTTCGCGGTCTAATGAACACGCAGTTTGCGGTTAAGAACAACCAAGTATACCTAATCGAGGTTAACCCTCGTGCAGCTCGTACTGTGCCGTTCGTATCGAAAGCAACTGGCGCGCCAATCGCTAAGATTGCAGCACGTGTAATGGCGGGTCAATCTCTTGAGTCTCAAGGCTTCACGAAAGAAATCATCCCACCATACTACTCAGTGAAAGAAGTGGTACTTCCATTCAACAAATTCCCTGGTGTAGACCCACTATTAGGCCCAGAAATGCGCTCTACTGGTGAAGTAATGGGTGTGGGTGCGACGTTCGCAGAAGCATACTCGAAAGCCGAATTGGGCTGTGGCAACATTTACCCAGAAGGTGGCCGTGCACTTCTTTCCGTTCGTGAAGGCGACAAAGAACGTGTTGTTGACCTAGCATCTAAGCTTTCTAAGCTTGGTTACCAGCTAGACGCAACTCACGGCACAGCGGTTATCCTTGGTGAAGCGGGTATCAACCCTCGTTTGGTAAACAAGGTACATGAAGGTCGTCCTCATATTCTTGACCGTATCAAGAATAACGAGTACACCTACATCGTGAACACGGCTGCTGGTCGTCAAGCGATTGAAGATTCGAAAGTACTTCGTCGTGGTGCTCTAGCAGAAAAAGTGAACTACACGACAACGCTAAACGCGGCATTTGCAACCTGTATGGCACATACAGCCGATGCGAAAACAAGCGTAACGTCAGTTCAGGAATTGCACGCTAAAGTGAAAGAAAGCTTAGCTTAATCGCCATTTCTAACGATAAAAGGAAGCCCGCTCAATGAGCGGGCTTTTTGTTGTCTGATGTGATGACTATCTGTGCTTGGTGAGCTCTTTTAACCTTCTTCGTTCTTGTCGACGATTGCTCTGTAATACGTAGTAGAACTCGACAAAGTTTTTGTAGGCCTTTCCGCGCAATAAGATAAAACATAACAGTGGGATGGCAACATTTGATAAAGATATATAGAACCAAATTGGTCCGGTTTTAAATAAAACAAGTGCTGTGACCAATTGAAAGTAGCAATTGTACTGGTTAACTTGACTAAAAAACTTTAAGCCATGAATTATCATCATGCCATTTGGGATGCAGACAAGCATTATTGCTGTACCCATCATTACGACCCAATAGTAAAAATAACCAAATCTCTCACCAACACTAAAAGTTGCTTCAATAAGCGACATCGTTAGCGATCCTCCAATGATAAGAAGGAGGATAACTGAAAGTGCGGAAGCGATACTTTTAATCGTCAGATGGATATGTTTTTCATCACTCAAACTTTAGTTCCTCTTGGATACCAATAGCGAGTGATTTAACTGTTCCTGAGCTAGCGCTGCCTGCAAAGCTAATTGAAGCACCAATAGAACTTTGGTGATTTCCATATATGAGTGTCTGTAGTTGAAAATAATTGAGCGAAAACCCCCGTTTTGAAAATATGTGGGGATTTTTATTGGTTAACAATATAGATTTTAAGGGATGAACTATTCAAGAGTTGATAGATACCCTGCGTACAGATACCACCTACCATCGATCTTCTTAAACTCCAAATCCCCTATACTTGCATATTCACCTTGACATACAGAATGCTGTCCTTTTATTGGGGTAGCTTTTAGAAGTATTTGGTACGTGGTTGTTACTTTAGAGTCAAAAGCATCAGAGCTATCGGACTGTATGTCATTAAGAATATCGTTAAGTACTCCACTAAATTCTTCTCTATATACTTTCTTATGCGCAATGAAATCAGCTATACCCTGAACCGTAAACGGAAATTGCGTATGATCAGCGATAGCGTTGTAGTCTCGGTTCTCTATGTGTGGTTTTAAGTTGTACCAAAATTCCACAAAACCTTCGCATCGGTGATTTGCATCAGCAATTACTGCTTTATGAGGGGACATATTTCCGGTATTTGTTACCATAGCTGCCGAAAACGCTATGGCTATAAAAATTACGTTCAGCATTAATAGATTCCTGTTTTGATAAAGGCTAGCTAGGCAGACGGTAACCTCGTACTTTCCACTTACTCTTCGGGTAAAAACTTATTTTTACTTGATCTCTTTGATTTCCACCTAGTATTTCAAAGTACTGATCATTTTCACTAATTAGGAACCCTACGTGGTTTCCGGAACGCGTTAAGTTTGAATTTGCTGCATTAGAATTGTAAATAACAACAATAGAACCAGGCGTCGATGCAGCTTTCTTTCCCCATTTTAACCAGCTGATCGCTGCTGCAGAATTTGTACCCTTATAACCAGACTTGATCATGACCCAATTAACAAATGAAGAGCACCATGGGATTTCATCGGTTTGAGCTCTGAGCGTTGTCGTAGAATGGTACTCGATTATTCGTGGGTTATGCTTCGGTCCTTTTATTTCTTTACTTATCTTTGGATCTTTCTCCTTTTCGGCGACATTTATCCACGGTGTATCCCCTCTTCGAACAAGTAATTTACGAAGGTCGTGCATTGAATTTTGAATAAAGTTCAAAGTCATTATTGCTATTTTATTAGTCAATAGCTGTTCTATCGTTAGCCAAGTATCCCTTCCAACTATTCCATCTATACCAAGCGATAGACGAGCTTGAAACTCACGAACATAGCGATCAGTATCTGGGCCAAACCGCCCGTCAAGTGACATTTTGGGGCTGAGATTTAGGAGTTTGTTTAGCGCATTTTGTAAGTGAGCAATATCAACACATTTGTTGCTGAACTTGAGTGGCTTTCTGTATGCTTTTTTTGTGTTTTGGAGTTTTATGGATTCCCAAGTTTTTGAACCTACTTCTCCGTCTGTGAAAAGACCAAACTGCGCTTGGTATTTTTTGACTAATTTCTTCGTACCTGAACCAAACTTTCCATCAAGTAACGTTGGAGTTGTGGGCATCAAAATTTTATTGAGATAAAACTGAAGTGAAACAACTTCGCGCCCACTTGCTCCAGTTTTTAGTAACTTGTTATACACTCTATCCTCCGAGAAATTGAAAATATCCTCGGAGGATATCTGTACAGATAGACAATTCAAACGAATTGAAGTTATTTGCGGGGTGTTCTAAAGATAAATGAATATTGATTTTAGAATCAGTTACATAAGTGTTGATTGGTTGCTAATTTTACAGCCACCTCGGCCGCCAATTTCGCATTGTTAAACACTAGCTGAATGTTAGAAGCGAGGCTGTTACCTGCGGTTTTTTCGGCGACTTTTGCAAGAAGGAATGGTGTAGAGTCTTTTCCTTTAATACCTTTTGCATCCATCTCTTCGATAGCGCTCGCTATCACCTGATCAATCTCCGCTTTATTCATCGCGTATTGCTCTGGAATTGGGTTTGCGATTACAGCGCCACCGTCCAGCCCTAAATCCCACTTTGCTTTTAAAGCGGTAGCAATTTGAGTTGGGGAATCTAGGCGGTAGTCGACTTGGAACTCGCTTTCTCGTGTATAAAATGCAGGGAGGGTTTCTGTTTGGTATCCAATGACGGGCACACCATGCGTTTCTAAGTATTCCAGTGTTAAACCGATATCCAAAATGGATTTTGCCCCAGCGCACACAACGGCTACGTTGGTATTGGCAAGCTCTTGGAGGTCGGCTGATACGTCGTAAGAGGTTTCCGCACCACGGTGCACACCTCCAATTCCCCCAGTCGCGAATACTTTGATTCCAGCCATGGCAGCAAGGATCATAGTAGAAGCAACGGTAGTCGCGCCATCTTCTTCTTTGGCGACAATAAACGGAATATCTCGGCGGCTGGTTTTGATAACGTTTTGCCCAGCTTTGCCTAGATATTCAATTTCATCTTGAGACATCCCAACTTTCAATCGCCCTTTTAGGATGGCAATAGTGGCGGGAACAGCGCCATTATCACGAACCGTTTGTTCCACTTTAAGGGCGGTCTCGACGTTTTGGGGGTAGGGCATACCATGAGAAATGATGGTCGATTCCAACGCAACAACGGGTTGACCTGCTTTGAGCGCTTGGGCGACTTCAGGCGCTACATCCAAATACTGAGTTAACATATTGTGTCCTTTAACATTCGGTCTCATTTAATACACGCTGAATTGCGCTGTCTGAAAAGTTTGGGTTGATGGTTGCGACATCAGAAAGCGCAACGCTGGCGGCTGCCATGGCGTACTCGCCGCTTTTTTCTACCGACCATTTATTGATGAAGCTGTGCGCTAACCCAGCCAAGAAAGCATCTCCAGCACCATTGGCATTTTCAATACGAGCACTCACGGTTGGGAAAAGCTGGGTACGTTGATGATCTTTATAGAACACCCCTTCCGCCCCAAGGCTTAAAAAGATTTGCTGGGTCCCTTGATTGAGGAACCAGTCGGCAATCGAGCTGAGATCTTCTTGATTGTGATAAGGCAGATCAGACAAAGATTGCGCTTCTTTGATGTTAGGTTTGAGTGTGTGGATCTGGTTTAAATAGGGTTTGATTTTTACCGCTTTGGTACTGGACACCGTATCGACAAATATCGGCTTATCGGAAAACTGGCTGAAGATGTATTCGAGCAATGACTCACTCAAATTGGTATCGATGACGATTACTTCCGCTCGCTTAATGGTTTCAAGGTGAGGCTCTAGCGATTCAATCGTTAAACGCTCAAGGATAGACATGTCTGAAACGGCAACCTGCATGTCGCCGTCTTCATTGAGCAAAGAAAGATAGGTGGATGTTGTACCATCGGAAAGCTTCAATACCGACGAGACATCAACACCTGCTTGGCGTGTTTTGTCTAATATTAATTGCCCATAGGTGTCGTTACCCACAACGGATATTAAACGCACTTCTGTACCAAGCCTTGCAATGTTTTCGGCAATGTTTCGACCAACACCACCTGGCGAGCATGAAACGACGCCAGGATTGGAATCACCTTGATGCATGGTGTGTTTGGGTTGACCTAAGATGTCCATGTTTGCACCGCCGATCACTACGGCGTATTGAGATTCTGACAAAATATACCCCTTCCCTAGGATGATGCCTTTGTTTGTCATATTCATGATATGCCCAGCCACGGCACTTCGGCTGATCCCAAGTTTCTCCGCAATACTTTGCTGGGGGATCATTGGGTCTTGTTTAATCAACTGAAAGATTTGCTGTTCACGTTCCGTCATAAGAAATCCTAACAAAAGTTTGATTAACTAACTTTTGTTAGGTTGAGGTGTGAGTAAAAAAACGTCAATACATTTGTCTTGGTCGTTGTATGTTATGTGAGCGAAAACACTTATTGAGTGATTTGGACAACATAGCTTTCACCGTCTTCGCTAGGGACAAAATCAACGAAATTTTGAATGCTATCAATGGCATCTTCTTCATAGTGAGAAACAAACAGAAGTTGGCTAAGTTTATGTTTCGCAATTAATTCAAGCGAGTTCACCACCAGTCTTCTGCCCAGAAAATTCAGCCCTTGATAGGGCTCATCCAATATAAGAAGCGCAGGTTGTTTGATTAAGGCTCGGGCAATAAGCAGCAATCGTTGTTGTCCATATTCGAGCTCTTTAAAAGGCTGATTGGCAATATCGCTCATTTGGAAAATAGCGAGCCACTCCTTTGCAGTTTCAATCTGATTTTTACTTGGAGATTCATAAAGCCCGATAGAGTCGTAAAAGCCAGATAAAACGACTTCAATGGCTTTGCAACTTACACGGTATTGCAAGTGCAGCGATGAAGATACCATTCCGATGTGTTTCTTAATGTCCCAAACTGTTTCACCGTTACCACGTTTCATATCGAACAAACGAATATCGTTACTGTAGCATTGAGGGTGATCGCCAAAAATCAGCCCCAGCAACGTACTTTTCCCACAACCGTTTGGTCCTCTAACTTGCCAATGCTGGTGGTGCTTAATTTGCCAATTTACTCCGCTAAATATTTTCTGGTCGGTGTACTCCACTTTGCCATTCACCAGCTCAACAAGCGGTTCAGAAAAGGTCACTTTGTGTTGATGCTTGTTGTACAAATCGAGCACTTGCTCACTCTGGGCTTCGGATTGCGCATTGATCTGAGCGATGATGGGATGGCTTTCCCACTCCTTTCTTGAGAGTGTTTGGGTCAGTTTTCCATTTTCGAACAACGCAATATGCTCAATCCATTCTGGCAACTCATTTTCCCGTGAAACCAGAATCAATAGTTGTACCTTTTGGCTGAGGTCTTGGAGGAAATGAGCGAGTGCTTTTCGGTGTGCTTGATCCAACCCAGTATAAGGTTCATCTAAAATGAGAAGATCAGGCTTCTCAAGCAGTGCTCGAGCCAGCATTAACCGACGTGTTTCTCCTGTTGAAAGCAAACGAAAACCACGATCAAGTAGGTGCTTTAAATCTAACTGTTCGACAAGCAGGTCAATGTCGCTCCTTGGCTGATCTGAAGCCAATAGTAATTCGCTTACCGTTGATCCGTTATCAAACTTATCCATAAAGTCTGTATCGTCATCAGCGATCTCTTGTTCAAGGAGTGCCTGTTGCTGGGAGAGAGAAACATAAGCAATTTGGTTTGTTGTACTTTCACAGCTACCCGACTCAAGCTCGCAACTACCTGATTCAAGTTCACAACTGCCAGTGAGAACTTGGTAAAGTTGCTCACCAATATCGCCTCTGGCACAGAATATCCCCCAGTTCTGTTGGTTTTCAATTTTCCAATGTTTGATTGATAGCGCGTGAGGAGAGTTGTTTGTGTGTACTTGGGATAATGTGATGGGCATATGACATCCTTGCCTTTATGAATGTCACAAGCTTAAAAAAGCCGCGCTCCAATGTAAATTAGACTTGGGTAGCGATTGTGCGATTTGTGTTCTTTTTTTAATCTTCGAATTCGTGGTTTATGCGTTCCAGCAGTGTGTAAGAGAGGTTTTGAGTAGCAAATAAGCGCACAAAAAAAGGCACACCACAGGGCGTGCCAATACAAGTAGATTTGAGCCGTTAACGTTTTCGCCAAATGCTCATTTCAGACAACGTATGTTGGAATTTACGTTTGGTTTCACGGATAACAAACGGCACTTCTTTCACGGCAATCCGTTCAAATTCGTCAATTAACGCGTCGGTTAACCCATCCAGTGTAGTTTGGTTTTCACCATTTACTTTTATGCCACCCAGCCACTTTTCCTTATCTGTGTATTCTTCTAACCAAGTATAGGGCGAGGCAATCACTAAATAGCCGCCTTGGTTTAGCCGCTGGCTAATACTGGTAAGAAAAGCGTTAGGGTCCGACAATCGGTCTATCAGATTTGATGCGTAAACCAGATCGTAATTGGCGTACTGAGGTTTGAGGTTACAGGCGTCCCCCTGCATGAAATTCACTTTATTAGCGAGGTTTTCATACCCAAGTTGCTCAAGTGTCACGCTTTTGAATTCAACCAAATCTCCCTCTGTTTTGATGGTATATCGTTTCTCACCTTGCTCAGTCAGTGCATAAGCTTGTTGAATAAAGCGTGCTGAGAAATCAATGCCGTCCACGTAGTCGAAGTGCTTCGCGAGTTCAAACGTTGCGCGTCCAACAGAGCAACCAATATCCAAAGCGCGGGCACTTTGCTTTAGCTGAATAGTTTGCATCACTTGCTCGATGCCATTCACGCAAAAATTGGGTACATCGAAGTACTCTTTTCCATAATGGAATTCAAGATACTGGGAAATGAGTTCATCGGTTTCATAAATGTTCATGGAGATCATATCTTGCGGGTTTTGATCCGACTCGACATAACGAAACCCTGCGTGTTGATAGAAATGGCGACGAAACGCGTAGCGTGATGAGCGAATGGCTTCATTTCCGGTGGATATCCATGATCCCCCTTTGATCATGTTGTGCTTACCATCAAAGGTGGGTGTAGAGAAATCATCGTAAAGTGGATGAACTTCAAAGCCGCTGAATCCGTCGATTGGCGTTTCAGTGTGCTGCCAAACATTACCCACAACGTCAAACAAACCGTTATGCCCAAAGCGATTAACTGGGCAAGATGAAGCATAAAATGAAAGCTGTAAGTTTCCGGGAACTTCATGCCAAATGGGGGAACCTTGGTCGATGTTTTCTCTCAACAATTGCCATTCAGGTTCTGTGAGAAGCCGGATGTTTGCCTGAGCTTTCTCCGCTTTCCAGTTACAGAAGGCTTTGGCTTCTAGCTGGTTGACTTCTACTGGCCAGTCTAACGGTAGGGGGATTTCTTCTGTGAGATTACGCTGCCAAAAAGTCCCTTCCTGATTGCGCCAGAATCGAGGCCTGGTCGCTTGCGTGTAGTTAAGCCAGCTCTGCCCTTCCTCATTCCAAAAGCGCAGTTGTTGATAGCCTTCATCTTTAACAAATTCCATAAACTCTTGGTTTGATACCAAGTATTTCGATGCTTTGAAATCGTCTACTTGGCAACTTTGCGTGCCAAACTCGTTGTCCCAACCATAAGTCGCGTCTTCTGGGGATTTCCCTAATGTCACGCTATTACCTGCAATGCTGATTAAGCTGTTTTTCGGGGCGCTTCCAGTATCTACGCAGCTTTCCCATATAGGATGAGGGCTGACATCATCAAGGGGAAGCTGGCGAATGATGACTGATGAGGTTTCTAGGTGAATACGTTCATGTTCAATGCCCATTAATATTGCCCAAGCGGGTTGGTCTTGGGTGATCGGTAGGCTTAAAGGCATAGAGTTGATCGTTTTTTCGATCAATAGTTTGGCTTGATCTCGGTAATGTCTGACGTCTTCAACGGATGGCCAATCATAATGTTTTTCATCAAGATCATCCCAAGACATCTCATCCACACCAATAGCAAACATGGATTCAAAGTTCGTATTGATGCGTTGATCGATGATCTTGCCCAGTTTCAGTTTGTTGATAAAAAACGTGGCGGTGTGACCAAAATAAAAAATCAGCGGATGGCGTAAGGGTTCGGCTTTCTTGTAATAAGCCTGATCGTTGTTGATCACATCAAACAAAGACTCATACAAGCGCCATGTTTGATCAAAATAGTGGAGGAGCTCTTTCCTTTTATCCTGTTCATTTTCTCCTGTAAGAAGAATGGTTTGATGATCCCTGATCAGGTCGTTTTCCATGATGACATCTCCAATGTTTAGCCTATCCAACACAGTTTTATTAAAACTAGTTCATAAAGAGGAAGCTGCAGTGCAAAAACATTACAGACCGAGGAAATAGCAAAAAGGAAACAAGCTCTGAGGTGATTGTGTGATTCGAATCACTTTTTGAGTGTGGAATAAGCCGCTATTTCAGCGGCTTAAATAGGGTTCAAGGTAAAAATATAGGGGTAAAAAGAGATCAATAACGTATCGCGATTACTTCAATTTCTACTTTGGCGTCCATCGGTAATCGCGCGACTTCAACGCATGAACGGGCAGGAAATGGTGCGCCATTTTGAACAAAAAATGCCTCATATACGACATTAATATTGCTGAACTCATTTAAGTCTTTTACGAAAACAGTGGTTTTAACAATGTTTGATGCGTCAAGCCCTGCTTGTTCGAGAATCGCAAGCACGTTGTTCAAACTCTGTTGGGTTTGCTCGGCTGCGCTTTCGGGCATGCTTTTGGTTGTAGGATTAATAGGCAATTGCCCTGATGTCATGACTAAGCCACCTAAGTCGATACCTTGAACATAAGGTCCGATTGCCGCAGGGGCGTTGTTGGTTTCAATTTTTTTCATGTGAATTCCTTGCTAGCCCGTAAATGCGGGGAGTAAATTAAACATAGAGAGAAAATGGAAAACAGCGGTAGTGACACCAAAGAAGATAACCAGTACTACCATGAGTAATCCTCCAGGGGCTTTAAAACCTTCTTGTCCATCTTCTCGGCTGCGTGACTTCATCACCAACAAGCCGGGAATAATACACGCCCACAATGTTGCTGCTGCACCGGCATAACCAATCGCAATAAGAAAACCGAACGGAAAAAGCAGTGATAGAACAAGTGGAGGAAGGAAGGTTACTGCCCAAGTCTTTGTGCGACCTTTTTTGTCATCTTCAAAATTGAACAGATCGGCAAGGTAGTCGAAAACGCCAAGCCCGACTCCGATAAATGACGATAGGATCGCTGCCATTGAAAATGAGTTAATCGCATTGGCGACACGCTCAGATTCGATAACCGAACCAAGGGCACTCAAAAGAGCATCGACATTGCCGCATTGCTCCAAAATAGGACCGAATCCGCTTCTAGGAAGGTTGCCATAAATACTCATTATCCAAAGGAAGTAGAGAGACATGGCGATAATGGTCCCCCCTAAAATGGCGTATTTCGCTCGCCTCTCTTCGCCGTAATAACGCCTCATGCTAGACACGGAATGATGGTAACCAAATGAAGTGAGTGCCACGGGTAGCATTGCCATCGCATAAGGTGCGTAACGGGTTTCATCGCCTGCTTTATCGAATAGGATGGACATGTCGACTTTGGCGACCAAACCAGACACGCCAAATACAAAACTCAGCACCATGAACGCAATCAGAATCACAGAGATTCGATCAACCGCTCTGGTGGAGTGCCAAACAAATCCAGAAAAGATGAATACAAATAGGATAGAAGCCAATTGGCTGCTCACTCCGAGGACTTCTTGTAAAATAAGCCCCGAAGAAGTGATGTAAGCGTAAAGTAATATGCCACCGACAAAATACACCGCCAAATTGTTTAACCTATTGACGTTGTTGCCAAGCATATCTTTGGTCACTGTATTAAAGGAGACTTTGAGATCGTAATGCTTAAACGCCTCAAGTAGCATCCATCCAGACAGTGTCATGATGATCATAGTAATGGTGATAGCAATGAGCGACCAAGACGTCCAGCCACCAGCACCTGCGCTGGGAAGCCCCAGCATTCCAGCGCCGACGCAGACGCTTGCAATAATGCATGCGCCACCCAAAATTGATGGAGATTTTTTCATAATCGTATCCCTGATTACAGTTTATCTAGGCACAGCAATACTCCCCCGATACCGAGATATCAGGTGTATGCTGCAAAATTAAGGGCGCTTAAAAAGCGCCCGAATAAGTTAGACTTCGGCCATTGGCACTTCCTGTGCGACCTTCCTTGTTTCTTCTACCTCTTTTAGCTTTGCTGTAAAGTGCCTGAGTACTTCAGGCTCATAGGTGAACTCCAATCCTTTAATGTTTCGAGCATTTTGTTGAACTTTTCCAAATGCCTCGATGATGAAATCCATGTGGGTTTGCGTGTAAGTGGCTCGAGGTATCGTGAGCCTGAGCAGCTCGGCAGGTGAGGGCATTTGTTCGCCGGTAGCAGGATCGCGCCCCAGCAGCAGTGAGCCAATTTCTACGGCGCGAATACCAGCAACTTTGTAGAGTTCACAAGCCAGAGCATGTGCGGGGAATTGATGTGAAGGGATATGAGGAAGAAGCTTTCCTGCGTCAACAAACGCGGCGTGACCGCCTGCTTGCTGGCAGACAATACCCAGTTTTTCTAACCCATCCACGAGGTATTGAACTTGTCCAATGCGGTATTCTAGCCATTCTTGTCGCATAGCTTCATAAAGCCCAACGGCCAAGCGCTCCATTGCTCCGCCTTCTAGTCCACCGTAAGTAGGAAAACCTTCTTGAACTACACATAGCGTTCGGCATTGGTTGTAAACATCGTCGAATCGGCTGTCTTTAAAGCACAATAGCCCACCCATTTGAACCATGGCGTCTTTTTTGGCAGACATAGCGAGACCGTCTGCGTATTTGTACGATTCGCGTGTAATGTCCTCAATACTCCAATCCTCATAACCCGGTTCACGTTGCTGAATAAAATACGCATTTTCAGCAAATCGAGCTGAGTCCATGATGACTGGGATGTCGTATTTTCCAGCAATTTCGTACACGGCTTTCAAGTTCGCGATAGAAACAGGTTGCCCACCAGAGGAATTACACGTGATGGTGCTGACTATGTACGGGACGTTCTGAGCGCCAACTTCCAATATGGCACTTTCCAATTTTTCTAAATCAAAGTTACCTTTGAAATCAGCATTTACTGAAGTATCGAAGGCATCTTCTGTGTACACGTTTCTCGCGACACAGCAGTTTATTTGAGTATGCCCTTGTGTGGTGTCAAAGAAGTAATTAGACAGTGCGACCATCTTGCTGCGATCCAATCCTTTTTCTTGCTCTCTTTTTTTGATGAGCACAGGGATGTAGATCTGTTCTGCCCCACGTCCTTGGTGGGTCGGAATGGTATATTCATAGCCAAAAATATCGCTTACCGCTTTTGATAATGCATAGTAGCTTCGGCTTCCACTGTAAGCTTCGTCTCCCATTAACATCGCGGCTTGCATGCTTTGTGTGATAGAACCGGTTCCACTGTCTGTCAGTAAATCGATAAAAACATCTTCGCTGTCTAACAAAAATGGGTTCATACCTGAGTTCATTATGGCTAGTTCACGGTACTCTCGGGTGGTACGTTTTACTGGCTCTACAACTCGAATGCGAAATGGTTCTGGGAGATGTTTAAAGTTTTCCATATTAAGACCTTTCAAGATTATATTTATTTTAGATGAGATGAAGCCCATCAAATTATTAATAAATTCAATGTTTAGAATTAATTGTTAATAAATAGAACAGTGATGATTTAGCTATGAATAAAGCAGGTGTTAAGCGGTGGAAAATAAAGCATATAATGATTCTTTACAGCAATTTCCGCCGATGTTTTTTGCTTGCTTTAGATGTGCTTTTTCGTCACTGAGGTTGACTTGAAAGTTCTTATTCAGAAGATAGATGAAATGAAATCTGATGATCGATGGTATACCAGTCTAACAGGGTTAGCTGGAATTTGGATTGCCAATTAAGGTACATGTTCATTGTATGTTCCTCTGCCCATAAGCAAGAATATTGCTCTACTCACATAAATATATATTAGCTTACTGAAGTTTGGTATTCACAAAAAAAGCAAATGTGATTCGCGTATTATAGTTTTATCATCATAATTATAAATTAGCCTAAAGCATCACATATTTAATGGGTGTCATATGAATCAAAACTCTGACGAGGAAATATGATTGAATTGTTAAGATAAAATGATATTTATTCCAGTGTGTTATCTGTATTAATTGGCTTATACCCAAGTGACCTCAAGGTACTTGGTTCAGCGAGATTTAACTGGTGTTCAGACAAGGCACCGATATGAAGATCTAGTCATTCTAAATCAAAAATCGGTAACGCAGTATGAAAGCCAGTTAAACTCGCCTTTGGGAGCCCATATTCTGTCTCATTTCATCGTCAAAGAACTTGGAAAGGACTCGTCATTCCGCTGCATCCTTTTCCTTGAACTGAGCCAGAATATGCGGCTCTGAATCCTGCATCTTGAGGTCACTTGGGTATATACCCAAGTGGCTCTAAATTCTGAACCACTTGGATATATCAAGTTCTAGTTGGTGAGCTTCGCGATACGTTCACCTAAATAGATAGCGGTCTTGGCGTCGTTTGAATGCACTAACTCTTCAATATCTTTATTACAAGCCGTCAGACCTATATTGGATCCCAACCGGTTTAATCCGCTGTCGCTGACATGTTCGGATTCGTCTAAGCCAGCCCAAATCATGCCGTGCTGGCAAGCCAATACGAAGAATGAAAACAGCGTTTGTTCTTGTTCGCCATTCAGGCTTCCACCGCAAGTAAAGCCCGCGGCTAGTTTGTTATGCCATTCCCGTTCAACATAGGCATCACTGCTTGTATCCATAAAGGCTTTGAATTGGGCGGCGGGACCGCCCATGTAGGTGGGTGCCCCAAAAATGATGGCATCACTGTTTTTGAGTTTTTCAAACAGCGCGTCATTTTTGTAACGTCCTTCGTGAATGTCTTTAGGCTCAATTTCTAACAGTGTGGGTGATGCGTTAGGCGCGGAACGGACGCCACAGGCGATGTATTCAGCCAAGGCTTTAGTCGCGCCACACTTTGAAAAATAGACAATAGATATTTTAGTCACTGACGTCATCCTTAATATTGGTGGGCTGGTTATTAGTGTTCGTAGTCATTTCGTTTTGTCGAATCGTGAGTCAGGTATTGAATGAATTCCCATTCCAGTCCATCGCTGTCGTAAAAATAGAGGCGTTTACGATATGGATGCTTTGTTTCCATTGGGTTCTGTTCATAGCCATTACTCAGTAACCTGCGTTCTACTTCCTCAATATCGTCGACCACGAACCCAATGTGGTTGATACCTACATCAACATAGGGAGAGCGATCTACGGATTCTTTTTCAACGACTTCCTGTAAGGCAATATAGGTTTCTTCTGTACCGATATGGCACCAGCGATAATGGCTATGTCCGAAATGGCGAATCTTGAAATCAGGTAATGCGGTTTGAAGAAACTCTATGGCGCGATCCACATTTTTAACGGTGACATTAGCGTGTTCGACATAAGTACTCATAACGACTCCTTAGCAAGACGCATTTCAGCAGCTTGAATAGATAATGGGGTAGGGTGGGATTGATCGATGCGATAACAACTGAAAACCAGCTTTATGGTGTGGTCGTCATTGCTTTGGCTCGCACGTTGCAATCGT
The DNA here is from genome assembly GCF_030689305.1 of Vibrio penaeicida. GTDB lineage: Bacteria > Pseudomonadota > Gammaproteobacteria > Enterobacterales > Vibrionaceae > Vibrio > Vibrio penaeicida_B. Next base: position 114,527 of record NZ_JAUYVM010000010.1, read on the forward strand.
TGTTGCCAATTTTTACTGGGATGAGTGATGGCACAGTCCGTGGCTTTGGCGTATGGGCTACTCGCACAATAAGCTGCCACGTAAGCTTGCCAAAAGCGCTGTAGTCCAACGGTTTGATCTTGTAGATAAGGCAGGATATTGATGAACGCTTGTAGACCTGTCACCCCGTGTAAATACGTGAAATCATTCGTTCGGATAAATTGCTTCAGAATGACATCGCACACCTCTTCCAGTGGGAGTGTATCTGGTATCGCTGATATGGATACGTAGCGTTCTGACTCGATCACTTCTTGCACTCTATCCACAATGATTCCCGGTTCAAACGAGTGTTGGTGGAACAAGTTATGTCCTTCTACTATTTGCTCGTCCAGCGAGTATGAATTTGTGGTCTGAAGATCGCCCAAATACTGATACTCGCTAGCGAGGTATGCCAGCGCATGGGATATCTCGTCTGGAGAACCTAAGTCAATGGCATAGGATAACCGAATCAGACCGTGAAACGCTGCCGCTGCAATCCCTTCAATGAGTACTGGAAGTTGAGTTTTCAAGCACGTCTCTATGCCGTGGCTATGGATTTCATTGAGGAAGAATGCTTGCCAGTCATTGAAATGATCTCGGTTCGACATTTGTGGCTGTTTCGCGGTACGTGAGGCTTTCTTGGGATCCAGTATTTTGACGTAATGATCATAAAAGCGCTGAATTCGGGCTTCTGACGCACCACTAAGATCCAGTGCCACCAAAGCCATGGGTAAGTGATTCGTTAAGTTGCCTTGGTAGTTGGGATCAAATTGATGTGTCGCGGTCACTAAATGTTGAGTGGAAGATCGTATGTTGTTCATATTGCCTCCTGACGTTCTTATAGTTGTTTTAGTAAAGTTATTTGTTTACTAATATAGATCGCAGAATGATTAAGTAAACAAATTACTTTATTTAATCGTTTTTAAGTCAGCTAAATGAGAAGTCACTCAAAAAAGCGCGCAACAAAAAGCCCACATCAAAAGATGTGGGCCAATAAAATACGATTGTGTTACAGCCTGAATAACGTTAGGCGAATGAATTTATCTATTAATGGGCTTAAACCCATTGCTTTAGGCTATTTGTTAATGGCAAATACTGGTAGAGAAAGGTGCCATTTGATGGCCGCCAGCCTAATGGTCAATGTAGTGAAAATACCAATGAATAACGCAGGAGAGTGCTCAACACCTAAAGCGATAGCACCAGTGTGAACAATACCACCCACTAAACAGGCGGTGGCGTACACTTCACTTCTTAATACCATTGGGATTTCCCTTGCTAGAACATCGCGGATAATACCGCCCCCACACCCTGTGAGTACCCCCATAATGACGGCAACAATGGCGCTGTCTTGATAGCTTAATGCTTTTTCTACACCGATTCCCACAAAGACAGCCAGCCCGATGGCATCACAGACGGGTAATACGAACCATGGCAAGCGTTTAGGACGTCTAACAATCAACATGGTGAGCACGCAGGTAATGAAAATAACCCAGAGATAAGCGGTATCGGAGATCCAGAAAACGGGGGTTGCCCCCAAAAGCATATCACGTATCGATCCGCCTCCAATGGCTGTGACACTGCCCAGCACCACTACACCGAATGGGTCCATTTTTAATCGGCCTGCCAGCAACACCCCAGAAATCGCAAATACTGCGGTTCCAAACAGATCAATTATGTATAGAAGTAATGCGTCCATGTTCCTCGTATTCTCAGTTAGCTTTTTACGTGCGCTTGGTTAGTTTTTTTAAGTGTGTTTTGTTAGCTTTTACGTGAGCTTAGTTGGCTTTTGCGTATTGCCTTGCTTGTTCAAAAAACTCGCATACCTGCTCTATGGCTTTAACGGTGCGAGGTGTTGGTCGATTTATCCAATCGGAATTCAGTGACCAAATGTGTTTGTTTTGTACAGCAGGGACTTGCGATGCCCACCCTTGCCACAGGGACTCATCTTGTACGGCATGTCGAGAAGTAAAGATGACATCTGGTTGCCGAACGATGACCTGCTCTTCACCAACTTGAGGGTAGGGAGACGCACTGTCGACAAAGATATTTGTACCACCGCAAAAACTAAACACCTCACTTGGCCAGCTATTTTGCGCCACTGTGATAATGGGTTTTGTACTTAATTGATAGAAGTACTTTACGGGCTTATCGGTGGTATAGCGTTGTTTAAGCTGCGCTAGGTTTTCTCGAAAATCCGCAGCGGCTTTCATGCCAATACTTGGGTCTTCAGCGTATTGGCTTAGCTGCTCTAAATTGTGGACAATATCTTCGAATGTACCCGTTTTGGAGTTGTAAATTTCAAACCCAAGCTTTCTTAGTTTCTCTAACTCTTTGGCGGGGTTGCCACTTGGCCACGCGATGATTAAGTCGGGTTGAAGTGCCACAATGCGTTCGAGTTTTATGCCTTGATAGTTGGCGACGCGTTCGAGTGCTTTCGCTTCTTCTGGGTAATCGCTGTAGTCAGTTGCGGCAACAAGCTTGTCGCCCAATCCAGCTGCAAAGGCGATTTCTGTTGCGTGAGGCGCAAGAGAAATAATGCGTTGAGGTGCGGTATTAGCCAAAACAGATTGGTTAACAAGGAGACCCGCTAACAAAACAAAGAGCGTTTTCAATTTAAATACCTTGATAGATGACTGCCATGATTGCGCTTTGCAGCAACACCCAAATACAGATGCGCCACGCCAGAAGGTGTTGGATTTGGGATAAATGATAAGCGGAAGGCGCGACTCGACCTCCAAGTTTGGGACGCATGGTTTTTTTATCGCCATAAATAGCAGGGCCACCAAGTGATAGCTCGAGTTTGTTACCCACTGCCGCCATTAGCCAACCAGGGCCAGGTGTTGGCCATGTTTTTCCTTGCGAAAGCATGCCAGATAACGCCGCAGACATATTGTTGCCTACGACTATAAATAAGCTGAATAGCCTAAGCGGGATAAATTCTAACAGTGCGAGCATTCGAATAGCGGGTAAGCCGAAAGGTAGAAATTCACTTCGACTAGGCGACCACGCTCGCGCTAGCTCCATGATTAAACGATACATCATGGCACCGATACCGCCACCGATGGCATACCAGAACATCACACAGATAACGTTTCTGCCGTACCCCAAAATCAGAGTCTCTGCGCCAGCTTTGCCAAGCCCTAATGGAGAGAGTGTGTCGGTGGCTCGATTAACATGAGGCGCTAATTCACGGCGGGCGCGCTTTTTGTCTTCTTTCCCTAGAGCTTGAATAAGGTGCTTCGCGAGAGACTCATTACTGCGCCAATCGATCGCCAAGAGCAGTAATGCTAAATCAAACAATTGTGGCTGCCAGACCAGAGGCTTTAATGCGATAAAGAAGATTAAGGCTGGTATACACATCATTCCCCAAGCCAAGCTGCCAGAGATGACGCTTTGCCCGTGGTTTTGATTGTTGTTCACCTTGGTAGCGAGAATTTCAGCAAACTTATGCCAAAGCGTAGCAGGGTGCACAGATTTGGGGATAGGTAAGATAAAATGGAACAGTAAAGCGCCCCATAAGACCAATAGGGCGCCGTTGGAATACAGCTTAGTAAACAGCTCTTCCATGAGTAATGTTACTTCAGTAAGTCAGCCATTTTGAGCACCATTTCCGAAGAGCTTTGCGCCGCCAAAGGAAGGAATTCGTCAAAACTCATTGGAGACTCTTTATCTGCAACGTCAGAGATGGCGCGAACAACCACAAACGGAACATTAAATTGATGACAGGTTTGAGCGATAGCTGCGGCTTCCATTTCTACTGCAATCACAGATGGGAAATTCGTGCGGATAAAAGCCTGGCGTTCTGCGCTGCATACAAAGGCATCACCCGTGCAAATGAGTCCGCGAACTGCGTGCTTGCCATCCATTTTTTCAAGAGCTTGCTCTGCAACTGCCATCAGCTTTTCATCGGCAGCAAAACCTGCCGGCTGGCCTGCCATCTGCCCAATTTCATAACCAAAAGCGGTAACATCCGCATCGTGATGACGAACTTCGGTTGAAATAACAACGTCACCCAAGTTCAGAGAAGAATCAAAACCACCAGCAGAACCAGTATTTATCACGACTTCAGGCTGATAGATTTCTAGTAACAAGGTGGTACCAACAGAAGCCGCCACTTTGCCAATACCAGACTGCAACAAAACAGCATCCACACCATTGATTTGACCTGTGTAGAAAACACAACCTGCGCGTGTTTCTTCTTTACAGTGAGTCATTGCTTCTTTCAGGATAGCCACTTCCTGCTGCATGGCACCGATAATACCGATTTTCATTGGACGTCTCTAAGTTAGTATTCAATTACAGCGGATTGTAGCAGGAAAGTTTTGCAGTCTCTAACCCCGTCTAGGCAATATTTTTCGGTAGCGATGGAGCCATAACCTCAAGATCTTAATTGCAGCAATGGCTTCTTTGTTAGCGATCTTGAGGTTTTTGATTTCACAACATACGGGCTATGGCTAATTGCTGAGTGTTCTTATTACGCTAGTTTTTTCTGATTGAAGTTGATGGGATGGTGAGCTGTAAGGTATTGGCTAGCTCGTTTAACTGTGCACCGATTTCGCTGTTATCAAATTGAATATTTTGATGTGGTTTTAGGTCTTGCAAATAAATGGTGGTAACGGGGTTTTTTGAGTCGTAAGAAGAAACGACTTGCGCAGCATTATCACCTCTCAAGGTTTCAATCATTGCGATTAGGAGTTGTGAATTCTTTTCTTTAGAAACGCTTGAGAAATCAAAGGTGACGGTGGCAGCATCACTTAGCTGTTGAAGAGCGATCTCTGTTTGTTTTTGAATATAACTAGAGGGAGTTGTGTCCATCGTGCCGTATTGTATTACGCCGTTTGAACCGGTTAGCTCAGTCGAAACAACCGATACGGGTATTTGTATTGTTTTTTGCAATGACTGGGTTTGTTGCTTTTGAGTGATTTGGTCTGAGTGGTGTCTCATACCAGCAGAAGCAGAAGCAGAAGCACCAGCATTTTCAGCGTTAAGTATGAGCCGAACAGTATCGGTGTTACTGCGATCGCCACTGTCCCTTACATACAGCTGGAATTCATAGGTACCTGCCAATGTTGGATTGATGATGGACGCCTTCAACTTATCTGCATTGAGAATAGTTAACTGTTGCGGACCAGATCGCTGAGTCCAAGAGATGGTTTCAATATCATAGATACTGGGTGATGTTGATGCCGTACCGTTTAGTGCAATACTACTGACAGGAAGCGTGTGCACTTGATCATTACCAGCGTTGACGGTTGGCTTTGTGAGTTTTTTTGCCTCATCGGTGTCAACACTGCATCCTACTAACGCGACCATCAAAACTGGAGCGGAAAGCTTTAACCATTTAAACATAATTCATTCCCTTTATTATTCAATGTGTTGATATTGAATGTACCGTTATTGGGTTGAATTATCGTTGGTTGAAATGAGACGGTTTGTGTCTAAGTTGGACACAAACCAATTAAGGCACAAGTGAAGTGCTGATTACGGGGTAATTAAACCTTGCTCTAACAAGCTACTGCGAAGTTCGTCCGCGCGCTCTCGGTTTACGCCAAAGTCGGAGTGACCTGTGCGGGATTCGGAGCGTACGATCAGTTTATCACCCTCAATCTTGATTTCTAAATCGTCGACAAACCCGAAGAAATCACTGGTGTATTCTATTCGAATGTAAGAGCCATCTTTTACTGCCGTTAGCGAGCCAGGCATTGATAGTGCCACGGTTTCAATTTGCTCAATGGTGATATCGCTTGATGCTAAAGTGAAAGGCTGCAGAATAAAGTCTTCACGGTGTTCAAGGGTAGACACGCAGTTAGGGCTATCGCCACAAGGATGAGAAGTTCTGTCTGGAATGGAAACAGGTTCTTGGCTACAAGCCGAAAGGAAAACTAAAGAGCCTAAGACGACACTGATGGTTTTCATTGGTGAACTCTCCTTTGAATGAAAAAAGCAAAGAATAACGACATTCTTTGCTTTTAGAGTAAGTGTTAAGCGTAATGTTGGCGAGTTAAACTTCTAAGAAATCGAGGATTCCTTCCGCAGCTTTTCTGCCTTCATCAATGGCCGTTACTACTAAATCGGATCCTCTTACGGCGTCACCGCCTGCAAAGATCTTCTTATTGGATGTTTGGTATTGAAATTCTTGGTCGGAAGGTGCTTTGATGCGACCCCATTGATCCAAGTCCACACCAAAAGGTTCTAACCAGCTCATTTTGTGTGGTTGGAATCCAAAGGCCATGATCACCGCATCAGCATCCAGAATGTGTTCGCTTCCCGCGACAGGCTCTGGTCGTCGACGCCCAGCGCTATCGGGTTCACCCAGTGCGGTTTTCACCACTTTCACGCCCACGACTTTGCCTTCTTTGTTCACCTCAATACCAAGCGGCTGGAGGTTGAACATGAAGTTTACGCCTTCTTCTTTAGCATTTTTTACTTCACGGCGAGAGCCGGGCATGTTGGCTTCATCGCGTCGGTATGCACAAACAACGTTGCTGGCACCTTGGCGAATGGACGTGCGAACACAGTCCATCGCGGTGTCTCCACCGCCGAGAACCACTACGCGCTTGCCTGCCATATCGATGTATGGATCGGTTGTATCCAGTTCCATCACTTTATACGTGTTGGAAATGAGGAATGGCAACGCATCATAGACGCCAGGCGCTTCTTCGTTTTCTAAGCCTGCGCGCATATTTTTATAGGTGCCCACGCCTAAGAAGACAGCATCATAATCATCAATGAGTTCTTGAAGTTGTACATCTTTGCCAACTTCGACGTTCATTTTAAATTCGACGCCCATATCACTGAAGATACGACGGCGATTTTCCATTACCCCTTTTTCCAATTTGAAAGAAGGAATACCAAACGTCAGTAAGCCACCGATTTCTGGGTAGCGATCAAATACGACTGGCTTTACCCCATTTCGAACCAATATGTCGGCGGCAGCAAGACCTGCTGGCCCCGCACCAATAATGGCGACTTTTTTGTCTGTCCATTCCACGGCAGACATATCGGGTTTCCAGCCCATTTCGAAGGCTTTATCGGTGATGTACTTTTCGACGTTACCTATGGTGACGGCGCCGAAATCGTCGTTAAGCGTACAAGAACCTTCACACAGGCGATCTTGTGGGCACACACGCCCACACACTTCGGGTAGGCTATTGGTTTGGTGAGACAGCTCAACCGCTTCTATGATTCTTCCTTCATTGGCAAGCTTTAGCCATTGAGGAATGTAGTTGTGAACAGGGCATTTCCACTCACAGTAAGGGTTTCCGCAGTCAAGGCAGCGATCAGCTTGCGCAGTTGCTTGCTGATTGGTAAAGGGTTCGTAGATTTCTACAAACTCGATTTTACGTATTTTTAGCGGTTTTTTAGCCGGATCAACACGTTGTACATCGATAAATTGGTATACGTTCTGGCTCATGAATTTCTCCTACTTACTGCGCCTGAACACGCAACTCAGCTGCGCTGCGACTTTGGTGACCGAGCAATGTTCTCAAGTCAGAGGCTTGTGGTTTCACAAGGTAGAACTTAGGAATCCATTCGTCGAAATTCGCCAGAATTTCCTCAGCATGTGCTGAGTTGGTTTCGTCCAAATGTTCTGATATCAACCCTCTCAAATGCTCTTGATGGATGTAAAGATCCGAGAGTGATAGAGCTTCAACCGATTCTGTGTTCACACGCCCTTTAAAGTCGTCGTTCGCATCCAGTACATAGGCAAATCCGCCTGTCATACCCGCTCCAAAGTTCACGCCTGTTGCGCCAAGAATGGCAACAACACCTCCCGTCATGTACTCACATGCGTTATCACCAGCACCTTCAATGACAGCAATGGTGCCTGAATTACGCACGCCAAATCGCTCGCCCGCTTTACCTGCTGCAAACAGCTTACCGCCTGTCGCACCGTACAAGCAGGTATTGCCTATAATCGTTGCTTCATTACAGCGGAATGCGGTACCTAAGTGTGGCTTGATGGAGATTTTTCCGCCTGCCATGCCTTTGCCGACATAGTCGTTCGCATCACCAGTTAGGTAGAGCTCAACACCTCCAGCATTCCAAACACCGAAGGATTGCCCTGCGGTGCCATTTAAGAATAACTTAATGGGTTGGGTAGCCATTCCCTGATTACCATATCGCTTGGCGATTTCGCCAGACAAACGCGCGCCTACCGAGCGATCGGTATTAATCACATCGTAGTAAAAGTTCGCGCTTTGCTTGGCTTCGACTGCCGCCATGGCATCGGAGATGATTTTTTGGTTTAACGCAGCGTTATCAAATGGGGTATTGGGCTCGGTCCAACTGACAGGGTGCCCTTGCGGCGAGATTGGCTTTTCCAAAATTCCCGAAAGGTCGAGCTTGCTTTGTTTTGCCGTCATACCTTGAACGGCTTCAAGCAAGTCGGTGCGCCCTATTAAATCTGTGAGTTTTTCAACGCCCAGCTCAGCCATGATTTCACGTACTTCTTCGGCAAGCCCCGTGAAGTAGTTGACAACCATATCTGGCAACCCTTTGAAATACTGCTTGCGTAGGGTTTCATCTTGAGTAGCAACACCCGTTGCACAGTTATTGAGGTGACAGATTCGGAGGAACTTACAGCCCATCGCAACCATAGGCGCGGTACCAAAGCCGAAGCTTTCCGCCCCTAAAATGGCGGCTTTTACGACGTCTAAGCCCGTTTTTAGTCCACCATCCACTTGCAAACGGATTTTATGACGTAAGCTATTGGCTACTAATGCTTGCTGAGTTTCTGCAAGCCCCAGCTCCCAAGGGCAGCCAGCATATTTCACCGACGTTAATGGGCTGGCAGCGGTACCACCGTCGTAACCGGATATGGTAATGAGATCGGCATACGCTTTGGCAACACCCGTCGCAATGGTGCCGACACCTGGCTCGGAAACCAGTTTGACGGAAACCAATGCATTAGGGTTAACCTGCTTAAGATCGAAAATCAGCTGAGCCAAATCTTCTATCGAATAAATGTCGTGATGAGGAGGCGGTGAAATCAAGGTTACACCTTGCACCGAGTAACGCAGTTTGGCAATTTCAGCCGTCACTTTGTGACCCGGAAGCTGACCACCTTCACCCGGTTTTGCCCCTTGGGCTACTTTGATTTGTAATACGTCAGCATTGGTCAGATAGTGCGGAGTTACGCCAAATCGACCCGATGCCACTTGTTTGATACGTGAATTACGTTCCGTACCAAAGCGACGCGGATCCTCACCGCCTTCCCCGGAGTTTGAGTAACCGCCTAAGCGATTCATCGCCATGGCTAATGCTTCGTGTGCTTCAGGGCTGAGTGCACCAATCGACATGGCTGCTGAATCGAATCGCTTAAAGAGTTCGGTGTTTGGCTCAATTTTTTCTAGTGGCAGCGCTTTGTCTGCTTTCTTTAGTTTCAATAAGTCACGCAACATGGCGACAGGACGTTCATTAACCTGCTTAGAAAAGGACTTATAGTCATTGGTTTCACCTGAATTGACCGCCGTTTGCAATGTGCTGACGACATCTGGGTTGTAGGCGTGAAATTCCCCACCGTGGACAAATTTCAGCAATCCACCGTGGTCGATGGGCTTGCGTTTTGCCCATGCTTTACGAGACAGATTGAAGACATCTTGTTGGAAGTCACTGAATGAAGCGCCTTGGATTCGGCTTGTCACCCCTTTGAAACAAAGATCGACAACATCTTGATGTAATCCAACGGCTTCAAATAACTGAGAGCAGCGATAGGAGGCGATGGTCGAAATGCCCATCTTGGACATGATCTTGTACAGCCCTTTATTGATGCCGTTGCGATAGTTCAGCATCGCTTCTCCGTAGGAGCGTTCCAGTGCACCATCATCAATGGCTTTACCTAAGGCTTCGTAAGCTAAATATGGATAAACCGCGGTCGCACCAAAGCCAAGTAATACTGCGAATTGATGAGGGTCGCGTGCCGTAGCCGTTTCCACAATAATATTGGCATCACAGCGTAAATTGGCATTGATAAGATGAGTTTGTACTGCACCCACTGCCATTGCAGCCGGAATCGGCAGTTTCCCTTTCTGGATATCACGATCGGATAAAACGACCAGTACCGTGCCTTGGCGGACAACGGTTTCAGCTTGCTCGCACAAGTCATGAATGGCTTGCTCTAGCGATTTTTCTTCAGGATCAAAGTTAATGTCTAGAATGGAATTTCGGTAGTGTTCGTCGTTCAGTTCAAGCAACTGCAGCATATCGGAAAACAGCAAAACCGGTGATTCAAAGGCAACTCGGTGTGCGTGACCATCGGTTTCGCAGAACACATTCATTTCCTGACCCACGCTGGTGGCCAGTGACATGACGTGTTTTTCACGAAGTGGATCAATCGGTGGGTTGGTGACCTGGGCAAACTTCTGGCGGAAGTAATCCGTTACCAAGCGCTCCTTGGAAGATAAAACAGCCATTGGGGTATCGTCGCCCATCGAGCCGACGGCTTCTTGCCCCATATCACCCAGTACTCGAAGGACTTGATCGGCTTCTTCATTGCTCATCGCAAATTGCTTTTGATAAGTCTTGAGTTCATCGTTATCAAAATTGCGTTGACCAACTTCATCGTCCTTTAACTCTGCGAAGGGAGTTAAGCGGTGAACGTTGTTTTCCATCCATTCACGATAAGGATGACGGTTCTTTAGATCGCTGTCGATCTCAGACGATTGCCAAAGTTTCCCTTTTCGAGTGTCGATAACCAGAAGTTCACCGGGACCAACACGTCCTTTTTCAGAGACTTCATCTGGCGTGTAATCCCATATACCGACCTCTGAAGCGAGTGTAATCAGGTTGTCTTTAGTAATGACATATCGAGCAGGGCGCAAACCATTTCTATCTAAGTTACAGGCAGCGTATCGACCGTCTGATAAAACGATCCCCGCAGGCCCATCCCAAGGCTCCATATGCTTTGAATTAAAGTCATAAAACGCACGTAAGTCTGGATCCATGTCTGGGTGATTTTGCCACGCAGGCGGAACCAGCATGCGCATGGCACGGAACACGTCCATACCACCCGCTAAGAACAAGTCCAACATGTTATCTAAGCTGGATGAATCAGAACCCGTTTCATTCACAAATGGCGCGGCACTTTGTAAGTCTGGTAGCAGTGGCGACGAGAACTTGTAAGCACGTGCTCTAGCCCATTGACGGTTACCTTCAATCGTATTGATTTCACCGTTGTGCGCTAAATAGCGGAATGGTTGAGCCAGTGGCCAGCGCGGTTGCGTGTTGGTGGAGAAACGTTGGTGGAACAAGCAAATCGCCGATTCCATACGCAGATCCGCCAAGTCCAAATAGAATCGTGGTAGATCCGCAGGCATGCAAAGCCCTTTGTACACGATGACCTGAGTCGATAGGCTGCAGATATAAAAATCGTCATCGTCTTGAATTTGTTTTTCAATACGGCGACGAGCAATATACAGGCGACGTTCAATATCGCGTTCCCGCCAACCAGCAGGAGCTGAAATAAACACTTGCTCGATGTTAGGAACAGACTCATTGGCGATCGGACCTAAAACATCGGTGTTGATGGGAACATCCCGCCAACCAACGACAGTGAGTGTTTCTCTTGCTAACTCTTCGTTAATGACGCGTTTGGCTTCTTTTGCTTTTTCAGGATCTTGGCTAAAGAAAACCATGCCAACCGCATACTGTTTGCCTAGGTTCCAACCTTGTTCTTGGGCGATAATGCGCAGATAAGTATCTGGCTTTTGAAGTAGTAATCCGCAGCCATCACCCGTTTTACCGTCGGCGGCAATACCACCACGGTGAGTCATTCTGTCGAGTGCTGAAATAGCAGTGCGGACGAGTTTGTGACTCGGCTGACCTTCCATATGGGCGATCAAACCGAATCCACAGTTGTCTTTTTCAAGACGTGGATCGTATAGAGCCATTGCAATTCTCCCTTTGCTTCCTACCTTCCTGGTAAGGGAATTGTGTAACTTATATTTTTATAGTTATGTGGAGTGGCGTAGTAATTATAGTTGCCAAACTCTCTGTTTTCTTAACATTGCGGTGTCATTTTGTTATCACCAGATTCACAACCTATAGCTAATGATAGAAAACGTCAAGTTATTGGATATTTGTTGGTATAACTAAGGGAATTTGGTGATTTGCCTCGTTTATTTGTCATGTAAACAATGAGTTAGAATGATGTTTTTAACATCTTATTCACAATTTAAGGCAAAAAAATGCCAGCAACAAATGTTGCTGGCAAAGTTCAGGAAGGAGTTGGCAAAGCAACGTATCGCTTTGCCTATTTTTATACTGAAAGCATCAGTGAATCGGCTTTTGCTTCTAAATTGGTGTTGCCCATTAAATGTGCATCAATAGCGCGAGCAGATTCGCGCCCTTCATTGATGCAACGAACCACTAGTGATTGCCCAGTACGCATATCACCTGCAGCAAATACACCTTTTTGGTTCGTTTGGAAATCTTGAGTAGCAACGTTACCGCGCTCATCAAGCTTGATATCCAATTGCGCAAGAATACCGGTTGGTTCTGGGTGCAAGAAACCCATAGCCAAGAAAGCCAAATCACATGGAATCACACGCTCACTGCCAGCAACTTCATCAAATGAAGGGCGCTCACCAGGTTTGGCGTCCTGCCATACGATATCAGCAATACGTAAACCCGTTACTTGACCTTCATCGTTACCGACAAATTCTTTGGTCAGAATATTCCAGTGGCGGTCACACCCTTCTTCGTGAGAAGTAGAGGTGCGCATGATCATCGGGTATTGAGGCCAAGGCATGTTCACTGGGCGCTTTTCTGGCGGAATCGGCATGATTTCTACCTGAGTGATACTCGCGGCTTTGTGGCGGTTAGAAGTACCCACACAGTCAGAACCTGTGTCACCACCACCAATCACAACAACATTTTTTCCTTTGGCGTGAATTTCTTTGGTTTTCAGATCCATGTCGTTTGCACGACGGTTGTTCTGACCTAAGAACTCCATCGCAAAGTGCACGCCGTTCAGTTCACGACCCGGTACTGGCAAATCGCGTGGTACCGTAGAACCACCCGTTAGCAGAACCACATCAAAGTCTTGACGAAGTTGCACTGCGTTGATGTCGACACCAATGTGCGCGTTTACAACAAACTTGATGCCCGCTTTTTCCATTAAATCGATTTTACGATCAATAACAGACATGCTGAGTTTGAAATCAGGAATACCAAAGCGCAGTAAGCCACCCACTTTTTCATCACGTTCGAAAACCGTAACTAAGTGACCCGCACTATTAAGTTGTTCTGCAGCAGATAGACCAGCAGGACCACTGCCGATGATAGCCACAGTTTTACCTGTGCGTGAACGCGGTGTTCTCGGTTTGGCATAACCTTCGCGATACGCCGTTTCAACGATGGTTTTCTCGATGTTACAGATGGTGATTGGATCTTGGTTAATACCCAATACACACGAACTCTCACAAGGAGCAGGACATACGCGGCCGGTAAATTCTGGGAAGTTATTGGTGGAACTTAGAATGTTCCACGCCTCTTCCCAGCTGTCGCGAAAGACCGCATCATTAAATTCAGGAATGATGTTGCCGATAGGGCAGCCGTTATGACAAAACGGCACACCACAATCCATACAGCGAGAAGCTTGAGTATTGATTTTGGTGCCGAACTCTTCGTTCAGCACAAATTCTTTGTTGTTTTCAATTCGAACGCTAGGGTCAAGCTTTCTTGGAAGCTCACGACCATGCTCTAAAAATCCAGTAGGCTTACCCATTATACTGCCTCCACTTCTTCTTTCTGTTCTGCTTCCGCTTTACGCTTTTGAAGTACCGCTTTGTAATCGCGCGGCATCACTTTCACCATAGTGGTTAAGCTTGCTTCAAAGTTATCAAGGAAAGACTGAGCAACTTCACTTCCTGTGAATTCAACGTGCTTGGCCAGCATGTCGAGTAGCAGGTCTTTATCTTCTTGTTCAATTGGGTCTAAATCGACCAGTTCAGCATTCAGCTTGGTTTCGAAATCACCTGCGGTATCCCAAACGTAAGCGACACCGCCGCTCATGCCTGCCGCGAAGTTACGGCCTGTAGAGCCAAGAATAACGGCTGTACCACCTGTCATGTATTCACAACCGTGGTCACCTACACCTTCAACAACTACCTTGGCACCAGAGTTACGAACACAGAAACGCTCGCCAGCTAGACCACGAATGTAGGATTCACCGGAGGTTGCACCGTAGAAACATACGTTACCTACAACGATGTTGTCTTCCGCAACAATGCTGGATTTTGAATCTGGATAAAGGACTAACGTACCGCCAGATAAGCCTTTACCCCAGTAATCGTTCGCATCACCTTCCACTTCGAATTTCACACCTTTCGCAAGGAATGCGCCAAACGACTGACCAGCACTACCGTGGAACTTAACGTTCATTGGTTGGGGTAATCCTTGGTCTTTGTAGACTTTGGATATTTCGTTGGAAAGCATGGTGCCTGCACTGCGGTCGGTGTTGATGATAGGCAGTGTTGCACTGACGGGTTCACCGAATTCTAGCGCTGGCTGTGCCAGTTGAATCAGCTGGCGATCCAGTACTTCTTCCAAGTTGTGGTTCTGCTCTTTCTGGTTGTAAACACCGTCTTCTTCACGCGCTTGCTCGATGTGCAAGACAGGTGAAAGGTCTAGGTTCTTGTACTTCCAGTGAGTGATGTTTTCACGCACTTTCAACTTGTGAGACTGACCAACCATTTCAGCGATAGAGCGGAAACCAAGTTCAGCCATAATTTCACGTAAGCCTTCTGCCATGTATTGGAAGAAAGTCACGACATCTTCTACGCGACCATCGAATCGTTCACGTAGCGTTTTGTTTTGTGTTGCGATACCAACTGGGCAAGTGTTCTTATGACACTTACGCATCATGATACAACCTTCAACGACAAGAGCGGCTGTTGCCACGCCCCATTCTTCTGCACCGAGAAGTGTCGCCATAGCTAAATCACGAGGGGTTTTCATCTGACCATCAGACTGAACCACGATGCGGTTACGCAAACCATTCTTAAGAAGGGTCTGGTGCGTTTCTGCCAAGCCCAATTCCCACGGTAATCCCGTGTGACGGATTGAAGACATTGGCGAAGCACCTGTACCACCATCGAATCCAGCAATGAGAACGACATCAGCTTTGGCTTTAGCAACACCAGAGGCAATCGTACCCACGCCTGCTTCAGAAACCAGCTTCACGTTCACACGACCTTTTCGGTTGGCGTTTTTCAGATCGTAAATGAGCTGTGCCAAATCTTCGATAGAGTAGATATCGTGGTGTGGTGGTGGTGAAATCAGACCAACTCCTGGAGTTGAGTGGCGAGTAGCACCAATCCAATCATCGACTTTGTCGCCAGGTAGCTGTCCACCTTCACCAGGTTTCGCACCTTGCGCCATCTTGATTTGGATTTCGTCAGCGTTAGTTAAGTAGTATGACGTTACACCGAAACGGCCCGATGCGACCTGCTTGATAGCAGAGCGTTCCCAGTCGCCATTTTTCTTACGCTCGAAACGCGCAGGGTCTTCACCACCTTCACCGGAGTTCGATTTCGCACCAATGCGGTTCATCGCAACGGCAAGTGTGGAGTGCGCTTCGTATGAGATAGAGCCGAAAGACATCGCACCTGTCGCAAAGCGTTTTAGGATGCTTTCGATAGGCTCTACTTCTTCAAGAGGAATCGATCCTGCTGGGTTCTTAATGAAGTCCAACTGGCTACGCAGTGTTGCTGCATCATCACCTTGGTCATCGACGGCTTTCGCGTATTGCTTGAACTGACCAAAATCTTTGTTTCGTGTCGATTGCTGAAGCAAAGAAATGGTTTCAGGGTTGAAGAGGTGCTTTTCACCACGCTGTTTCCACTGATAAACCCCACCTACATCCAGTACTTGTACTGGGATTTCACGTGTTGGGTAACCGACGCGGTGACGAACCAATACTTCTTTGGCAATGTCATCAATGGTTAAACCTTCGATACGTGTCACCGTACCTGTGAAGTATTTTTCTACGACAGATTTGCTAATACCCAACGCTTCGAAGATTTGCGCGCCGTGGTAAGACTGCAATGTAGAGATACCCATCTTAGAGAAGATCTTGAGCAAGCCACCATTGACGCCCTTACGGTAGTTTTCGAATAGAACATCCGAAGGCGTTTCAGGGTCGAGCTTACGCTTCTTCTGAAGATCGATAATGGTTTCTGTTACCAAGTATGGGTTTACGGCATTTGCACCGTAGCCACATAGCGTTGCAAAGTGGTGCGTTTCACGCGCATCACCTGTTTCTACAACGATGTCACACTTCGCACGTAACCCTTTACGGATCAAGTGGTGGTGAACAGCGCCAACAGCCAGCATTGCTGGGATAGCTGCGTGGTTAGAGTTAACGGCACGGTCAGTCAGCAGGATGATGGAGTAGCCATCAATCACGGCATCTTCTGCGTATTGGCAAATACGCTTCAATGCTCGCTCAAGCTTGCCTTCTTCTTCACTTGCTCGGAATACGATGTCGAGTGTTTTAGCTTGCAAATGTTCATTATCGATAGCACGCAGTTTTTCAAGCTCGGCATTCGAAAGAACAGGGGATTCCAGTTCTACTTTCTGACAGTGCTCAGGGGTTTCTGCTAGCAGGTTTTGGTCTTTACCTAGGTAGGTATTCAAAGACATCACCATACGCTCACGGATTGGATCGATTGGTGGGTTTGTTACCTGAGCAAAAAGCTGCTTAAAGTAGTTAGATAAGTGCTGCGATTGATGTGACAGCACAGCCAGCGGCCAGTCGGCACCCATAGCACTCAGCGGCTCTTTACCGTCTTTTGCCATCGGTACGATGATTTCGTTGACTTCTTCCGAGCTCACACCAAACGCTTGTTGATGATGCATCAAGCGCTCTGAACTTGGCTGGTGGTGTTTGTTACCCGCTTCTGGTAGCCCTTTCAGGCTCAGAAGGTTGTCTTCCACCCACTGCTCATAAGGCTGTGCATTGGCAATGCCATCTTTCACTTCTTCATCAGAAATGATACGACCTTGTTCTAGATCGGCAACGAAGATACGACCAGGTTGTAAGCGACCACGGAATTCGACGTTCTCTGGCTCGATTTCAACCACACCAGATTCTGATGCCATGACTAGGAAATCGTCTTTGGTTACTGTGTAGCGCGATGGACGTAAGCCGTTACGGTCAAGCGTTGCCCCTACTTGAACACCGTCGGTGAAACAAACAGAAGCCGGACCATCCCAAGGTTCCATGATATTGGCATGGTACTGGTAAAACGCACGGCGCGTTGGGTCCATGTTTTTGTTTTCTTGCCAAGCTTCAGGGATCATCATCATAAGAGCATGAGGCAAGCTACGACCAGAAAGGACTAGGAGCTCAAGCGCCATATCAAAGTTAGATGAATCTGAGCTACCTTCCTGACAGATAGGCAGCAGCATATCGATTTCTGCCTGAGTAAACAGGTCAGATTCCAAAATGGCTTCACGCGCTTTCATCCAGTTAAGGTTGCCGCGAACGGTGTTGATTTCACCATTGTGTGCAATGTAACGGAAAGGCTGAGCTAAGCGCCATCTTGGGAATGTATTGGTAGAGAAGCGAGAGTGAACCAATGCCAGCGCAGTAACCATTGTAGGGTTTTGCAGATCCAAGAAGTACTGAGGCACTTGTTCTGTGGTTAGCTGCCCTTTGTAGACAATGGTTTTGTACGACATGGAGTTGATATAGAAATCATCCCCAATGTTCGACACACTTTCTAGGCAAACACGGACGGTGTAGTTTCGCAGAACATAAAGTTTACGCTCCAGTTCTTCTGGTGTCGTACCCGGACCGCCTGTGATAAAGACATGCTCAAACTGAGGTTCAGTACTTAGAGGATCAGCACCAATCATGGAGTTATCGACAGGGAGAACACGATAGCCCAGAACTTCAAGATCTAAGCGCTTTGCATTACGTTCAAGAATATCTCGGCATTGTGCACGTTTGTGCTCATCTTTAGGGAAGAGGACAACACCCGCACCGTATTTTTCAAAAGAAGGCAATTTAATGCCAAGCTTAACCGTTTCTTCCAACAGGAATTCGTGTGGTTTCTGCAGTAAAATACCAGCACCGTCACCCGAACACGGATCACAACCTTGACCGCCGCGGTGTTCCATGCGAGCAAGCATATCAAGCGCCTGCGTCACTACATCATGAGATTTACGGTTTTTTAGGTGAGCAACAAAACCGATACCACAAGCGTCATGCTCCAATTCGGGAGTGTATAGACCTTGTGTCTTTTGCTCTCTATCTACCATAGATACTTCCTTCCAGTTTATTACGGGCACGGGTTACTCGCGTAAACGCACCTGTTCCTTTTAATTATGAAATCGAAACCATCTATGTTGATGGTCTGAATCCTTTCTGTTCTTCGCGGAAATATAATTAGCGAAGATAACTAATCCTTGGTGATATCCATTATGATTCGCCTGATTTGTAGGCATTTGTATTGGAGGGAATGGATATCTTCCGATTTATTCGCGCTCTTTTATTGGCCGACATTGCTCAAAAAAACGTGATTTGTGTAACTATCCTACATTTTTGTAATAGTAAATTCCATCCAAACTTAACGCAGAATGTGTGTTTTTTCAGCTGATTTATGCAGTTTTAGCTTAACAAAACGATAACATCTGCAAAAAATCCTGTATTTTCTGCATCTTTATTGATTTTTGTTCGTAATTCATCTTTTTCGTGCTTCTACAATTTGGTGATAATTTTCGGTGATATGTAATTAAATTACATAAATGAGAATGATTCTCGTTTGATGTCTTTTCGTTCATATGACACAGGTTTTTTGATCTTAAAGAAGATTCTTTTGTAGAGGTATTAACTAATAGCCATGAAACAATTGCATGAGTCGGTCAATACGTTGGGGCAAGATCTACAGCGGAGATATGGTGAGAAAGTTCATAAACTGACGTTGCATGGTGGATTTAATTGCCCAAACCGAGATGGAACGATTGGTCGAGGAGGCTGCACTTTTTGCAATGTCGCTTCGTTTGCTGATGAGCAAGCTCAAGTGAAGAGCATTAAAGAGCAACTTGTAGACAGAGCGGGTGAAATAAGCCGCGCTAAAAAGTACTTGGCCTATTTTCAGGCCTACACCAGCACGTACGCTGAAGTGCAAGTGTTACGCAGTATGTATGAAGAAGCGCTGGAACAAGCGGATATTGTGGGTTTGTGTGTTGGCACTCGACCGGACTGCGTGCCAGATACTGTGCTGGAATTACTAACCGAATACTTGAGTAAAGGGTATGAAATCTGGCTGGAATTGGGGTTGCAGACAGCAAACAACAATACGCTGAAACGGATAAATCGAGGGCATGATTTTGAGTGCTACTCGCGCATTACTCAAAAAGCACGACAGTTGGGCATCAAAGTGTGTACTCATCTTATTGTCGGGCTACCAGGAGAGAGCAAGCCGGATTGTATTGAGACTATAAACAAAGTTGTCGATGTGGGCACCGATGGTATTAAGCTTCACCCTCTGCATATTGTAGACGGAAGTATCATGGCTAAAAGTTGGCAGGCAGGTAGGCTCGTTGCGCCAGAGCTTGAATGGTATGTGGATATTGCGTCTGAGATGATTCGTCGGACACCGCCTGAGGCTGTTTATCATCGAGTTTCTGCGACTGCGAGAAGACCAACTTTGCTAGCACCAATGTGGTGTGAACAGCGATGGCTGGCGATGACTGAAATTGGACGTAATCTGGATAAACTAGGTGCACAAGGAAGTTTACTTAACCAACCCTATGAATTTGTTGATCCCAAACGGTTAGTTGAACAATTCATTTAAGCGCTCATTCTCCTATTTGTGTACAATCTGGACGGGCAATCAAGAGCGACGATCACGATGGAAGAATTTATTCACTGGCTTTGGGATAACACCCACGGGTTTGGTATCGATATTTTCGCGATATTGGTGGGATCCAGCCTGGCAATTGGTGCGAAGTTGTATTTTCAAAGGCAACTCAACGAGCTGATTCAAAGTACCCCAACAGCCATGATTGCCATAGACGCTCATAGTGGCAAGCTGCTTGATGCGAATACGGAAGCTCTTCAACTTTTGGCCATTAGGCGAGTAGGGGAGCAATACCTTTTCCCTAATTCGGTTTCTTCAACCGACTTACTCCATCTATTGAATGAAGCGTTTGATGACCAGCGCAAGAATCTATCCTATCGATTTTCTGTTTCACAGCATCATGAAGTGAACACCACCTTATCGGGACGAAAAACAGCTTACTTAGGGAAGAAAGCTTGGATTTTGTACTTAACACCTTATCAATCGACCGAAAGTGAGCTTGATGAAAAGCAGCAAGATTTACTGATTTCAAAGCGGGTCTTGGACTCCATTTCGCAGCCAGTTTTTTATACAGATAAAAATGGGGAGCTGATCGGGAGCAATAGAGCGTTCGATCTTTTTTGGAAAGGAAGGTCAAGTGAAGGCACTAAAAGTGCGAAACAGCTGAGCCAGCAAAAGCACGGCCAGCAGCGCTGGACTACATCTTCAGATGGTCATGCTTGCTTGTTAGAGACTCATATTAAAATGCTAACCGATGAAAACGGCGATGTGATAGGCAGTATCGGCATTAGTCTAGATGTGACTGACTGGCATAACAGCCAGCAAATATTGCGCGATGAAATGGAGCGCAGTAAAGACACTGAAATTGCCCTCGCACAGCGTGACACGATATTGCAATCGATTTTAGAAGCCAGCCCCGATCCGATTGGTTTATTCAACCAAAATCGAATTTATGAAGCCTGTAATCAGCCTTATGTTGAAGCTCTTGGGGTCGCAACACCTAATGATTTGATTGGTAAACGAGTGGAAGAGGTCGTTTCTCGCAAAGCTTACATGCGCTACAAAGACAGCGACGACAAAGTAATGCAGGAAGGCACCTCGCTACGCTATATCGATCGTATCGAACACAGTAATGGTGATGTTACTTGGTACGACGTAGTAAAAGCGCCCTATCGGAACCCGGCATCAGGTACAAACGGTGTTTTGGTCATGGCGCGAGATGTATCTGAACGATTTATCGTGGAAGAGCAACTCGAAAAGGCGAATCGTGAACTGGAGAAACTGAGCTTCATTGACGGCTTAACAAAAGTCGCGAATCGCCGACGCTTCGATGAGCAGCTAGAGTTGTTATGGCGTCTGCACGTTCGTCAGCACAAGCCCCTGACCGTCATGTTGTGCGACGTTGACCATTTTAAAGACTACAACGACAACTATGGTCACCAAAAAGGGGACTCTGCGCTTATTGCTCTTGCGTCGACTTTCGAGAAGGTACTCTCTCGATCTTCTGATTGTGTTGCGCGATATGGTGGAGAAGAGTTTGCCTTTATTTTGCCCGACACAACATCGGAAGGGGCGAGGCGAGTAGCAGAAAATATTCATCAATACGTTCATGATTTGAATATTGTTCATGAACACTCCGGTGTCGCTGACCGCATTACTTTAAGCATCGGCATTGTGTCATACATTCCGGCGATATCAGAAGTGCCTAGCCAATTGGTGGCTATGGCGGACCAAGCGTTATACAAAGCCAAACAGAAGGGACGAAATCAGTCTCAATTTGTTTGAATTCATTGTTTTAACGTGGATGTGAAGCATCAATAAGAATCTTTTTTTGGCTACCGTTACAATACGGATTTCCGTCACGCTGCCACTCTCATTTTATACGGAGCTTTCATGAAGCCGATGAAAAACTTGGCGCAATACTATGTCGACTTGTTGGTCAAATTAGGGATTGTGCGTTTCTCCATTCTTTTGGCATTAGCCTTAGTTGCTCTAGCGGTATTTGTTCAAGTAGGAATTACGCTTGCCTTGCAAGGTACTGTCGACAATATCGATATTGTTCGCTCCGTTTTCTTTGGCTTGGTGATCACACCATGGGCGGTCTACTTCCTTTCTGTGGTGGTGGATCAACTGGAAGAGTCACGTCAGCGCCTTTCCAAGTTAGTATCCAAACTTAAAGATATGCGATCGCGCGATCAGGAACTGAATCAACAGCTGCAAGAAAACATCTTGCAGCTCAACCTAGAAATTGAAGAAAGACAAAAAGTCGAAGTCGCGCGCGAGCAATTGCTCACTGATATGGAAAACGAAGTCTTCCAAAGAGAAAAAGCGCAAGTGGAATTGGCGGAAAGAACGGCGTTACTTCGTTCCTTTATTGATGCATCTCCCGACTTGATTTATTACCGCAACGCCAAAGGGGAGTTCTCTGGCTGTAACCGCGCAATGGAAGATCTAACAGGCAAGCGCGAACACGATCTGGTGGGCTTGACGCCTTGGGACGTATACAGCAAGGAAGTCGCACAGCAAGTTGTGGAAACCGACGAGCAAGTTTTTTCGCACAACAACTCACTCACTTACGAGCAGTGGCTGGAATACCCCGATGGCAAAAAAGCGTATTTTGAATTACGAAAGGTGCCGTTTTACAGCAAAGAGGGCAAGCACCTTGGCTTGGTTGGATTTGGTCGTGATATCACTGAGCGGAAAAAATACCAAGATGCGCTAGAAAAAGCGAGTCAGGACAAAACCACTTTTATTTCGACAATAAGCCATGAACTGCGTACACCGCTGAACGGTATTGTTGGTTTAAGCCGAATGCTGCTGGATACCAAGCTTTCTCAAGAGCAGCGCCAATACATGCAAACTATCAATGTGTCTGCGGTCAGTCTGGGCAACATATTCAATGACATCATTGATATGGATAAGTTTGATCGTCGCAAATTGGAGCTGTTCCCCAAACCTTTGGACTTTACCGAGTTCGTTTTAGAAATCGAAAGCCTGTCGAGCTTGATGGCAGAACAGAAAGGGCTTCGTTTCGATTTGGAAAGGCTAACGGAATTACCGTCGGGCATCGATGTGGATGCCACTCGCCTTCGCCAAGTACTGTGGAACTTAATCAGCAACGCCATGAAATTCACGAAAGAAGGCGGCGTGGTGATGAGTGTGAGTGCCGAAATATTCACTGATCAGGCTGAGATTGTTATCGAAATCGAAGATACAGGTATAGGTATTCCTGAAGCGGAACTAGAGAAAATCTTTGCGATGTATTACCAAGTGAAATCGGGCAAAGACAACTTACATGCTGTTGGAACAGGCATTGGTTTAGCGGTTTCTCATCAATTAATTAACATGATGGGAGGCGATATTGTTGCATCAAGTGAGGAAGGGTTTGGAAGCACCTTTACCGTTACGTTAAAAGCACCGTTAGTCGAGATAGACCCTCAAGAGTCAGTTGTTGCGCCAAGTCCCGATCGCCATTTACGAATCTTCATGGTCGAAGATATCGAGCTGAATGTTACCGTCGCTCGTTCATTACTTGAAAGCCTTGGGCACAGCGTAGTAGTTGCAATGACGGGTGAAGAAGCGATCGCTTTGTTTAAGCCAAGCGACTTTGATTTGGTTTTGTTGGATATTCAATTACCGGACATGACTGGGTTTGATGTAGCGGCATACTTCAGAGATCACTATGAACACCTTCCACCACTTGTCGCCCTTACTGCCAACGTGTTGAAGGATAAAGATGAGTATTTCCAGAACGGGATGGATGAGGTGATCAGCAAGCCGTTGTCAGTGAAAGGCATCAAAAAAGCGCTGTCACTTTCTGATTTTTCTTCCAGTAATGTTGAAAACGAATGTAAAGAAGAACAAGAAGTTAGTACCCCTGCTGAAACACAGATAACGAATCAAATCTTAGATCTGGAAATGCTAGAATCCTACGTTGGAATAGTGGGGACAGGTCCAGTATTTGACAGTATTAAATTGTTTGAAGATATGATGCCGAGTTACATGGATGTATTGGATTCCAATATGACGGCGAAGGATCAGGCTGGCATTGTATCTGAAGCACATAAAATCAAAGGGGCAGCGGGCTCCATTGGCTTAAAACACATTCAAAGTGTGGCACAAAAAGCGCAATCACCAGAGCTGGCAGCATGGTGGGAAAATATACACGATTGGGTAGAAGAGATTCGCAATGGCTATCAACCCGATATCGATATTCTTAAAGCGTGGCTAGAAAACGAAAAAGGAAAATAAAATGAAAAAGCTTGCCTTAATGGCGGTATTGGCTGTGGCTGGGTGTGCACAACAAGATAGAGATGCTAATCAAGTGCCTTGGGAAAAAAGCACTGCGCAAGAGACCATTGCTGGCGCAACCGTGCGAATGACGGTGAACCTCTGGTTAAACAAAATGCCGGGTATTGATGGTGAACAAGGCCTATTGCTTCACGGATCTCTTTATCTAGAAGGGCGTGAAGATTTACCTGCAGATTTGGATGCGAGTGCTCTGATCATAAAGCAGGGCGATTTAGTGCAATGGGTCGCGTTGGAAAGCATTGACGTACGCAACCATAGTGGCAACCGTTGGGAAGTCGCATTTAGCACGGATATGCCATTGAGTGACATTGAGAGTGTGGATGTTGGGTTGCAGCTGGCTGATACAGAAAACACGTACTGGCTGACGCAAGAAAAAGTGAAAGTGGACAGCGTTTACTAAAAGATAGAACGCGCATACAAAAAAAGCCGATGGATTCATCGGCTTTTTACTATGAGCACGTTGGCTTACTCGTCTAAATCACCACAAAAGCGGTAACCCTCACCGTGGATGGTGGCGATGATTTCTGGTGTGTCTGCAACCGATTCAAAATGCTTACGAATACGGCGAATGGTGACATCCACTGTACGATCGTGTGGCTTAAGCTCGCGTCCGGTCATCTTCTTCAGAAGGTCGGCACGTGTTTGAATCTTGCCTGGGTTTTCACAGAAGTGAAGCAAAGCACGGAATTCAGAACGAGGAAGCTTATAGCTGTCACCAGAAGGGCTCACAAGAGAGCGGCTGTTGATGTCTAATTCCCAACCATTAAATTCATACTTTTCAACACTACGTTTTTCTTCTTGAACAACGCCATTCGTCATAGAACGATTAAGAAGATTACGAGCACGAATAGTTAATTCACGAGGGTTAAATGGCTTGGTGATATAGTCATCTGCACCAATCTCTAGACCTAGGATCTTATCTACTTCGTTATCACGACCGGTCAGGAACATGAGTGCTACATTTGCTTGCTCGCGGAGTTCGCGCGCCAGCAACAGACCATTTTTACCTGGTAGGTTGATATCCATGATAACCAGGTTAACTTGGTTATCAGCAAGTACACGATGCATTTCTTCACCATCACTTGCTTCGTAGACAGCATATCCCTCTGCTTCGAAAATGCTTTTCAGCGTATTGCGGGTTACTTGCTCATCTTCAACGATGAGAATCTGCGGGGTTTGCATTGGCGGTACCTAAATTGTAACTAAAACTGTGCTAATAGAATAAATTCTAGGCAGAAAAATAACATACAGGTAAAGTGTTCTTGATAATAAACGATACTACGCAAAAAAACACCACCTTCACACGGTACGCCGTCCTTGGAAGTCTGATTTTGTAAGACTAAATCCTATGTCATGCTTGCTTTCTGCCATTTGCTGAACTGGATTTTATATTGTTAACAGCTTGCTAACAACGCCCAAATTCCAATTCCATTCACTTTGTTGATTTATATCAATAGAAGAAAACTAACAAGAATAGATAGTAAATGTATATAAAAAGTTGAAATTTTTATGCAGATTGATAGCACTCTCAAACAAGCTTATGTGGAAACATTTTTTTACATAGACCAAACAATCAGTTTTTCCAGTTTTTGCGTAATAACTGCTTGTAATCCAAGAAGTATAATACTGAACGATGAAGAAAATCTGCGAAGAAATTCACAGTTAGAGTCGCTGTTACAACTCAATAAAACGTTACGTTTGTTGGCTGGCGACATCAATTTGGAGTGGAGCGAAGCCAGCTATGCTGTAGAAATATCACTACAAAATGGTTTGAATTTAGCAAAAGCGTTTGACCAAAATGCCATCTATTACGTGGAATCTGGTGAGCTGTATTTAGCATTTGTTACCGGAGAGATAGAAAAGATAGGTAAATTTGAAAGCAAGGTAAAACCGATGAATTAGCGGTTGTATACCTTAGGAAAATGGATAAGTAACTTGTGGCGAACTTTATCTACCTATGGATTTTAATGCTTCAGGTGGCATAAGGAGAACCACAGTTTATAGTTAAATAAGCAGGAATATTTCAAGGAGGATTCATGAAAGACTTACTGCCTGATCTATGTGATCAGTATGAAGACCAATTAACCTTACTCGACTTACCTTTACAAAACTTTGGGCAAAGAGCTGCGTTTTGGGGGGAGATAGTCACCGTGCGTTGTTTTCACGACAATTCCAAAGTGAAAGAAATGCTAAAAGAGAATGGAAAAGGAAAAGTATTGGTTGTCGATGGTAACGGTTCAAGTGAACGCGCTCTAATGGGTGACCAAGTTGCATTAACCGCTCTAAACAATCAATGGGAGGGAGTCGTGATTTGGGGGGCGGTTCGAGATGTTGGGGCGTTATCCGAAATAGACTTAGGCGTGAAAGCGTTAACTTCCTGCCCTTTCAAAACAGAGAAAAGAGACATAGGTGAAACTCAGGTTGGTCTAACTATTCAAGGACAAATGATCCAGCCAGGGGATTACCTGTATTCCGATTGGAATGGGATTGTCATTTCTAAAGAAGAGTTGAAAGTGAGCTAACAGGCTCAGAATGGTTGGAGTTGGATTTAGAAGCGGAAGCCTAAGCCAACTTCAACACCACCTTTTTGAAGCTCTTCATAATCTAAGGTCGCGTGGATATCTAAATTTTCAGATAATTTTAATCGGCTAGACAGCTCAGCCGAAATCAGCTTTTCTTGTGGGTTGCTGCTGTTATCTTCGTAGGATTTTGAAGCTCTAAGGCTACTGTTTACTGAAAAAGATTCATTAAACGTGTAGTTCACACCACTTAAAAAACCGTTATATCGAGGTGATTCTGAGTTTGTGATACTCGCACCAACATACAAGTCAACAGAATCAAATAGATTGTAGGAATAGCCACTGTCTATTTGCCAACTATCAAACTGGGTGTTTGGTTGGGATTGACTCGATATAAACCAGCTGTGTGAAGATGGCTTCTCTGGGTTTAACAGCGGTAGGCTTTCAGCAAAAGAAGTTGCAGGAATAGCGAGCAGGCTCATAACGAGAAATAGTTTCTTCATATTTTGCCTCCTTGCTGAATAATCTACTTAGTGAATATAGCGTATCTGTAAAGCTACAACGATCTTTTTTTCGGGATTGATCATACTCTGGGATCATACTCACCTAAACACTGTATTTTGTCAAAGAATGATGATTCGCTTATATATACACAATTTTTATCATAACTGAGCGAGGATTCAGGGTTGGCTCAAATAATAAGTTGATTATTAATATTTTTGTCGCGCAATCTGCTAAGTCTCACCTTTCATTGAGTCGAGTAAAAAGCAAAAAAAATAATCTTTTCATTGACTCCGTTACAGAAAATCGGTAAACGTAAATGTAAGCAAACACACGTACACAATAAGATAAAATATATTCATGCTTAATCACCGCTCAATAGTGACTACCACCATTATTATTACCGACATTCGAATTGTTGGGGCGGGCTGATAAGCGAAAGAAATTTCAAAAAAAGGCCTGTATCCCACGAGATACAGGCCTTTTTTTATGCAGGTTTAAAATATACCGGAGGAAGGGATGCGAGTTTTAAAATTTGGTGGATCGTCGCTGGCAGACGCAGATCGCTTTTTAAGAGCGGCGGACATCATTGCAAACAACGCAAAGCAAGAGCAAGTCGCTGTAGTACTTTCAGCGCCAGGGAAGACAACCAACAAATTGGTGTCTGTTATTGAAGGGGCATTGCGTAACGGTGAGGCTGATCTGCAAATCGCAGAGCTAGAGTCATCTCTGCAAGCTTTGTTCGATGACGTTAAAAAACAAGTGCCCGATCTCGCCAGCGCAGGTTTTTCTAACCAATTAAAAACATCATTAAATCAGTTGAAACAGTTTGTTCACGGAATCAACCTTTTGGGGATGTGTCCGAACAACGTGAATGCTCGTATCATCAGTAAAGGTGAGCGAATTTCAATCCAGCTAATGAAAGCGGTATTGGAAGCCAAAGGGCACCCATCTTTTCTCATCGATCCTGTCGAATACCTCGTCGCTAAGGGTGACCATCTAGAAGCGATGGTGGATGTGGAAGTTTCTACACAGAACTTTCGAAACAATCCTCTTCCAAAAGATCATGTATACATCATGCCTGGTTTTACTGCCGGTAATGATAAAGGTGAGTTAGTGACTCTTGGGCGCAACGGTTCCGATTATTCCGCTGCTGTGTTAGCCGCTTGCTTGCGTGCTGAGTGTTGCGAAATTTGGACTGACGTCGATGGGGTGTACAACTGCGACCCTCGCTTGGTTGATGATGCTCGTTTACTCAAATCCCTTAGCTACCAAGAGGCGATGGAGCTTTCATATTTTGGTGCTTCCGTTCTGCACCCAAAGACTATAGCGCCTATCGCTCAATTCCACATTCCTTGTCTGATTAAAAACAGCTTTAACCCGCAAGGCGCGGGTACGCTCATTGGGCAAGATACAGGTGAAGACAACCTTGCAATCAAAGGTATCACGACCCTTAGTAAACTGACTATGGTGAACGTATCTGGTCCTGGCATGAAGGGTATGGTTGGCATGGCAAGCCGAGTGTTCGGAGCGATGTCATCAGCCGGTATTTCCATTGTTTTGATTACACAATCTTCATCTGAATACAGCATCAGTTTCTGTATTGAACAAGCCGATAAAGCCAACGCAGAGCAAGTATTGAGTGACGCATTCGAACTTGAACTAAAAGATGGCTTGCTAGAGCCTGTTGAGTTCATCAATGATGTCGCCATCGTAACGCTTGTGGGTGATGGCATGCGCACTTCTCGCGGTGTTGCATCGCGTTTCTTTGCGTCTCTAACGGAAGTGAATGTGAACGTTGTTGCGATTGCTCAAGGGTCTTCAGAGCGCGCGATTTCCGCTGTGATTCCTGAAGATAAAGTATCTGAAGCCATCAAAGCGTGTCATGAAAACCTGTTCAATTCGAAACATTTCCTTGATGTATTTGTGGTTGGTGTTGGCGGTGTAGGTGGCGAGCTGGTCGATCAGATAGAGCGCCAACAAGCCAAACTGGCAGACAAAGGCATCGTTATTCGAGTTTGCGGATTAGCAAACAGCAAGGGCTTACTTCTAGACAGCAAAGGTTTACCTCTGGATCACTGGCGTGATCGCATGACACACGCGACAGAAGAATTGAGCCTTGCTCGCCTAATTGCATTGGTTCAGCGTAACCACATCATCAACCCTGTACTGGTTGATTGCACATCGAGTGAAGATATTGCGAACCAATACGCGGATTTCCTTGCCGCTGGATTCCACGTGGTAACACCAAACAAAAAAGCGAACACAGCAAGCATGGCTTACTACCACCAATTGCGCGATGTTGCTCGCTCTTCTCGCCGCAAGCTTATGTACGAAACAACGGTAGGGGCTGGGCTTCCGGTTATTGAAAACTTACAAAACTTGATTTCAGCTGGCGATGAATTAGAGAAATTTAACGGCATCCTTTCCGGTTCTTTGTCTTACATCTTTGGCAAGTTGGATGAAGGCATGACGCTGAGCCAAGCGACTAACATTGCAAAAGACAATGGATTCACCGAACCGGATCCGCGCGACGATTTGTCGGGTATGGATGTGGCTCGAAAACTTCTTATATTGGCACGTGAAGCGGGTTTTGAGCTGGAGTTGGATGATGTTGTAGTTGAAGCCGCATTACCTCCAGGATTCGATGATAGCGGCAGTGTGGAAGAGTTTATGGCTAGGCTGCCAGAAGCTGATGCATACTTCAGTGAGCTTTCTAAAAATGCTGCAGAAGAAGGCAAAGTGCTTCGTTATGTCGGCGAAATCTTGGATGGAAACTGTAAAGTGAGTATTACCGCTGTGGATGAAAACGATCCTATGTTCAAGATTAAAGACGGCGAAAATGCCTTGGCATTCTACAGCCGCTACTATCAACCGATTCCGTTAGTGCTTCGTGGTTATGGAGCGGGTACAGAGGTTACGGCAGCAGGTGTATTTGCTGATGTTATGCGTACGTTAGGCTGGAAATTAGGAGTATAAGAATGAGTGTAGTGGTTTATGCTCCTGCCTCTATAGGTAATGTGAGTGTTGGCTTTGATGTGCTTGGTGCTGCGGTGTCTCCAGTTGATGGCACGCTTTTAGGTGACCGTGTATTGGTAAAAGAAGGCGCTGAGTCGTTTACTCTTGATACTGCGGGCGATTTTGTCAGCAAACTACCAACCAACCCAAAAGAAAATATTGTTTACGATTGCTGGCGTGTATTTGCACGTGAGCTTGATAAAAAAAGTGTACCGCTAAAACCGGTACACATGGTACTAGAAAAGAACATGCCGATAGGGTCGGGGCTTGGCTCCAGTGCGTGTTCTATTGTCGCGGCACTGGATGCATTAAATCAATTCCACCAAAACCCACTCAACAAAATGGAACTTCTGGCGTTGATGGGAGAAATGGAAGGTCAAATTTCTGGTGGCATTCATTATGACAACGTCGCGCCTTGTTACCTTGGCGGGTTGCAACTGATGCTAGAAGAGCTGGGTATCATTTCAGAAGAAGTACCATGTTTCGATGAATGGTATTGGGTTATGGCTTATCCAGGGATTAAAGTTTCCACGGCTGAAGCACGTGAGATTCTGCCCTCTCAATATCGACGTCAGGACATCATTGCGCACGGTCGTCACCTTGGGGGCTTTATTCATGCATGTCACTCAGGTCAACCAGAGCTTGCAGCTAAGATGATCAAAGACGTGATCGCAGAACCATATCGTGAGAGACTGCTACCTGGTTTCGCTGATGCTCGCAAGTACGCTGCAACCGCGGGTGCCTTAGCTACAGGTATTTCTGGTAGCGGTCCGACGCTGTTCAGTATTTGCAAAGAAAAAGATGTCGCCGAGCGCGTAGCGCGTTGGTTAGAACAGAATTACGTACAAAATGAGGAAGGGTTTGTTCATGTTTGCCGTTTAGACAAGCAAGGATCAACCGTAACAGGAAGTGAGCTATGAAGCTTTACAACATCAAAGAAAATGACGAACAAGTATCCTTTGGCCAAGCCGTGCGCCAAGGATTAGGCCGTAACCAAGGCTTATTTTTTCCTTCAGAACTGCCCAAGTTTGAAGATATCGATGCGCTGCTTGATGAAGATTTCGTCACACGCAGTAGCAAAATTCTTTCTGCTTTTATTGGTGAAGAATTATCAGCGGAGCAAGTAAACCAACTGGTTGATGCTGCGTTCCAATTCCCTGCGCCAATCAAGCAAGTAAAAGATGGCGTTTATGCGCTGGAGCTTTTCCACGGACCGACTCTTGCGTTTAAAGATTTCGGTGGTCGCTTTATGGCGCAATCACTGGTTGCGGTATCAGATGGTGGCAAAATTACCATCCTTACCGCGACATCTGGTGATACAGGTGCCGCTGTAGCGCATGCTTTCTATGGCATGGAAAACATCAATGTTGTGATTCTTTACCCGAAAGGCAAGATCAGCCCTATGCAAGAAAAGCTGTTCTGTACATTGGGTAAAAATATCCACACAGTGGCGATCAACGCCGATTTTGATGCGTGTCAGTCACTGGTGAAAAATGCATTTGATGATTCTGCGTTACGCGAAGAGATTGGGCTAAACTCTGCGAACTCTATTAACATCAGCCGTTTGATGGCTCAGATCTGTTATTACTTTGAAGCAGCAGCTCAAATGAGCAAAGCGGAGCGTGAGAATCTTGTTATTTCAGTACCAAGTGGCAACTTTGGTAACTTAACTGCTGGTTTATTGGCGAAAGCAATTGGTTTGCCTATCAAGCGTTTCATTGCAGCAACAAATGCAAATGATACGGTACCTCGCTACCTAGATACAGGAAAGTGGGATCCAAAACCAACAGTCGCAACCACATCAAATGCCATGGATGTCAGCCAGCCAAATAACTGGCCACGTATTGAAGAGCTTTGCCAGTTACAAGGCTGGGGTTTGGATACGTTAGGTAAAGGTGCAGTGACAGACGAGCAAAGTGCTGATTCAGTTCGAGAGCTGAATGATAAGGGCTACTTATGCGAGCCACACGGCGCGATAGCGTATCGCGTTCTAGATGAGCAACTTCAAGAAGGCGAAACAGGGCTCTTCTTGTGTACTGCCCACCCAGCTAAATTCAAGGAAGTGGTCGATGACGTTTTAGGGACGGATATCGATGTCCCAGCGCCACTTGCGAAGCACGCTGCGATGGAGTTGTTGTCGGAAGAGTTGGATAACGATTTTAGCGCATTAAAAGAAGTACTTCGTCGAGTTCAAAAATAACAAGCAGCAAAGTTTCCAAAATCTGCAACCTATAAAAAAACAGCGCTCATTGAGCGCTGTTTTTTTGTGTTCTATTAACTGTCGGTCTTATAGAGACTCTGTAAACGTACGAGCAATAACGTCACGTTGCTGCTCTTGAGTCAGAGAGTTAAAACGCACAGCGTAGCCAGAAACACGAATCGTTAGCTGAGGGTAGTTCTCAGGGTTGTTTACCGCATCTTCTAACGTTTCACGCTTAAGAACGTTCACGTTTAGGTGTTGACCACCTTCGATACGTGGTGCAGTTTCAATCGCCACTTCACGGCTTTCGAATTCACCTAGGTCAGAAGCAGGAATAACTTGATCAGCTTCGTAGCCAGCGTTAGCTGCTACACAACGCGCTTCATTTTTATCGTTATCCAATAGCCAGATTGAGTTAAGTAGATCGTCGTTTGCCGCTTTAGTAATTTGAATACCTTGGATCATTCCTGTCTCCTAGTCCACGTACGTGGTGATGAATTTTGATGTAAATTTCGATTTTTTGTCGAGCTAGCTATTATATAACCAATAACCTTTAAGATAATATTGATTTATGTCAAAAAACAACGAAAATTATTAAAAATAGACCAGTAAATTTATTGAGTTAAATCAATTAATCTTTATAAAACAAAGTGTTTACAATTTATTTTAAAGTATCAAAAATATTTTATATCTATATTTGTGGTAATTTTACAACAAAATAAAGCGTTGATATTCATCACTAGTGACTCGAGGTCAATGGTTGGGTAGCATTGGTGAAAGACTTTCAGTCACAATTACCAGAGAGCATATGAAATACATTGGCGCGCATGTTTCTGCAGCTGGTGGGGTTGATAAAGCCCCTCAGAGAGCGAAAGAGATCGGAGCAAATGCTTTTGCTCTTTTTACAAAAAACCAAAGGCAATGGGTAGCAAAGCCTTTGGAAGAAGACATCATTACTGCCTTTAAAAAACAGTGTGAAGTACATGGGTTTAGTGCTGACACCATTCTTCCTCACGATTCGTACCTGATTAATCTTGGTGCACCCGAACAAGAGAAGTTAGAGAAATCTAGGGCGGCCTTTATTGATGAAATGGTACGTTGCGAACAACTGGGATTGAAGTTGTTGAATTTTCATCCGGGTAGCCACCTAAAGAAGATATCCGAGCAGGAGTGTTTATCTCGAATAGCAGAATCGATCAATATCGCTCATCAGGCCGTTCCCAATGTTATTGCGGTGTTAGAGAACACAGCAGGGCAAGGAACAAACCTAGGATGGCGATTTGAACATCTTGCCGAGATCATTAGCCAAGTCGAAGATAAATCTCGTGTCGGTGTATGTATCGATACTTGCCACGCTTTTACAGCAGGTTATGACCTTAGAACGTTTGAAGCCTGTGAGCAGACTTTTAGTGCATTTGAAAATATTGTGGGAATGCACTATTTACATGCGATGCATCTTAATGACTCCAAAGTGGAATTTGCTAGCCGTGTCGATAGACATCACTCATTAGGGAAAGGAAAAATTGGCTGGGATTGTTTTCAATACATCGCACAAGATGCACGATTTGATGGTATCCCTTTGATTCTAGAGACCATAGAGCCAGAGATATGGAAAGATGAGATACAAGCGCTCCGCATGTACCACCAAAACTCACAGGATAAATAGATAAGTTGGCACTGATCTTTCATAAGTATTACTGAGATGAGAAAACAGAATTTGTACTCTTATGTGAGGAGTGACTTATGAACAGTCAAGCACCTGTAGGCTCTACACCAAACAGCTCTACGCCAAAACCGTTACCTTTGCCTAACCGATACCATCGAGGTACTGGGCATTGGAGAACGCCACAGCAAAGCAGACCTGCCAAGCGATAAGGCAACACGCTCCCAACCAGCATGTTTGGAGTGATATAAAGCCCAAGCCAAACCAAGGCTTGGGTTCTTTTTTGTTCTTATATTCCATCCATAATAGCCTCCATTCCACACATCTTTGTAAAAATCATCTCGAAAGGCTAACAGACCCTAGCTACCCAAAAACGAACTCGGTATCCTTTCTTAAGATCAATCCCCCTAGTTTGGGAATCTCTATTGGAATGAATGTGAGGGTATTATGAGCGAGTCGCTAACTTGGCACGACGTTATTGGTGAAGAGAAGAAAAACGTTTATTTTTCAGAGACAATGGAATTTGTCCGACAAGAGCGTGCCAATGGAAAAGTCATTTACCCACCGGAAAGCGACGTTTTTGATGCGTTTAGGTTCACTGAGTTCCATGATGTGAGAGTGGTTTTGCTTGGCCAAGATCCTTATCACGGACCCAATCAGGCGCATGGCTTGTGTTTCTCGGTTTTACCTGGCATTAAATCGCCGCCTTCACTCGTTAATATGTATAAAGAATTGGTGCAAGACATTCCTAATTTCACCATTCCTGACCACGGCTATCTGAAAAGTTGGGCACAGCAAGGCGTTTTGATGCTCAATACCGTGTTAACGGTCGAACAAGGGCAAGCGCATTCCCATGCAAAAACAGGCTGGGAAACCTTTACAGACAAGGTAATAGAAGCGGTTAATCAGCATAGAGAAGGCGTGGTGTTTTTACTTTGGGGGGCGCATGCTCAGAAGAAAGGACGCATGATTGATAGAAATAAACATCATGTACTTGCGGCACCTCATCCGTCTCCGCTTTCAGCTCATCGAGGTTTTTTTGGGTGCGGTCACTTTTCGCAAACCAATCATATTTTGCAGAAGCAAGGTCACACTCCTATAAATTGGCAACCTGAAACTGATTAATTTTTAATCGATATCAAGGAAGGCTTCTTTTCTCATTCTTAAACTCAAACTGAGGATAAAAAGAGGAATGAAGCCATGATTATAGAAAAAATAAGGCGAGAACATGGTTATATGGTTCGTTTGTTGGCGATTTTGAGTTCCAAGCTTGAGCAGCTAAGAAACGAGAAAACCATTAACTACAGCTTAGTTAAAGAGATCATTGATTATTTAGCTATTCACTCAAAGAAAACGCACCACCCGAAAGAAGACATTCTTTACCTTCATTTTGCTAACCATTACGGAAACCAGCAAAAAATCGATGATCTTGAGAAGGAGCACGTAGCCTTATCTAAAGTGACAGAAGCGTTTCAAAATACGGTAGAAATGATACTGCACGATGCGGTGATCCCATCAGACATGTTTGCATTGCAGCTGGAAGAGTTCATTTCGCGGCAGAAGGGGCATTTGGAAATGGAAGAGCGAGATGTTCTTCCGAAAATAGCGAAAGTTTTTACTGCGGCAGATTGGCGGGCTGTCGAAAGCCAATGGCATTATGATGATGAAGACCCAGTATTCGGCAACACAATAGCCGATCAATACCGTCAGCTGGCGGCAAGAGTTAGGCAAACCGAGTTTGAAAGCACTTAACCTGTTCTCACAAAAGAAGACCTCACACGAACAGGTTTTTGAACGAGCAGGTTTTCAAACGAGAAAGCGGACAAACAGCTGCTAACCAAAGACTCGAAAAACGGTCAGTTCTCGACGGTAATGACGAAAAGAGGCACCAAAAGGTGCCTCTTTATTTATAAGTCGATGTCATCTAGGTCGTACTCGTTACAAACATCCATTTCCATTAGTTCGCGTTGCAAGCGCTGCCGATCTTTAATCGCTTCTATTTCACGCCATTTCCGTTTAGCCGGTTTCGAACGTGTTGAGCGAGTCTGTTGGCCATTCATAGCCATAATATCTTCGAGTTGAAAGCCATCCATATGCGACCTCTCTTTTTTGTTATAAAGACTCCGATTGGAGCCTTTTAAGTAACATAATTGCTTGCAGAATAACCTTGATGTGTTTCTCATTTGTTTCTCTTTTATGAAGGTTTCATGAGAAACCCTGCGGAATTTCACAATTTACTGCGAAAATATTTGAATGAAAAATGAGCGATCAGTATCAAATAAAGAAAAATTCTGACATTTAATTATGTTAAAGAAGCAAACCCCAAAAGGGCTGAGATGAATATCAAAGAGGTATTTTCTTTAAAGTTGCAAATTATTGTTAAGGGTTGAACGAACAATCACTCATAAAAATTCGGTAAAGCTCGCTACGCAAAGGGTTACGCTGCATTTGTAGCACACAAAAAGTGACCGAAGATTGATACGCTTTTTTGTAAAGAAATTTTAGGATTTTTGTTTGGCTTTTGTACGGTTAGTGTTGTTTGTTGTGTTAATAAATCGTGCAAAAATAGTGAAATATAACAAATGAGTGCAATGGCGTGCATATTGATTTTTGCCGTTTAGGTCTGCATTATCCCCGCGGTCGAAATAATCACTCCGACATTTCTCCTACCGAGCACGGTGAAAAAACGGAGAGTCAGTGCAATGCTAAAAACTACAACAAAGAGGGTAGCCCTCTAATCCTGCACTGAACAAGGGAGCATGGCGTGAAGCTGTGTTGTTGTCATAACTCGATGCGAGGCTATCGTGGCAGATTTAATTCATTTAATGAACGACCTTCTTTGGGGATCGATTCTAGTTTACTTACTTGTTGGTGTGGGTGTGTATTTTACCCTACGCCTTGGGTTCATTCAGTTCAGACATTTTGGTCACATGTTTTCTGTTCTTCGGAACAGCCGTAAATCCGATGCTGCTGGTATCTCTTCTTTCCAAGCACTTTGTACTTCGCTAGCGGCACGTGTTGGTACGGGTAACATGGCAGGTGTTGCTGTTGCTCTAACTGCTGGTGGCCCTGGGGCGATTTTCTGGATGTGGATGATTGCTATGTTAGGTATGGCAACGTCATTTGCAGAAAGTGCACTGGCGCAGTTGTACAAAACACGTGATGCTGATGGCAACTACCGTGGTGGGCCTGCCTACTACATGGAGAAAGGGTTAGGGATGCGCTGGATGGGCGTGTTGTTCTCTATTCTCCTGATCATAGCGTTTGGATTGGTATTCAACGCTGTACAAGCCAATTCCATTGCGGGTGCAATGCAAACGGCTTTCGGTACAGAGCCTAAATTTGTTGGCGGCGCGCTAGTCCTTATCTCTGCATTCATTATTTTTGGTGGCATGAGAAAGATTGCTCGTACAGCCGAGTTGATCGTACCGGTAATGGCGCTAGCGTATCTTTTGCTTGCCATGTTTGTGATGTTGACCAACCTAGAGAAAGTACCAGCGGTATTTAGCCTGATTTTCAAAAGCGCGTTTGGCTTACAAGAAGCAGCAGCGGGTGGTTTGGGTTACGCAATCGCACAAGCTATGATTCAAGGTATTAAGCGTGGTTTGTTCTCGAATGAAGCGGGTATGGGCTCTGCGCCAAATGCCGCTGCATCGGCGACTCCATACCCACCGCACCCAGCTTCACAAGGTTACGTACAAATGCTTGGTGTGTTTATGGACACCATGGTTATCTGTTCTGCGACTGTTGCCATTATCCTAATGTCTGGTGAATACGTTCCACACGGTGAAATTACTGGTATTGAGTTGACTCAGCGTGCATTGAGTGCACAAGTCGGTGAGTGGGGCGGTATCTTTGTTGCAGTGGCGATTTTCTTCTTCGCCTTCACATCCATTATTGCCAACTACTCGTATGCAGAAACCAACCTTATCTTCTTAGAACACAACCGCAAGAAAGGTTTGATTCTTTTCCGCATCATTGTTCTAGGTATGGTTATGTTTGGTTCTTTAGCGACATTGCCGACCGTTTGGGGTTTAGCAGACGTATCAATGGGTTTGATGGCAATCGTCAACCTTGTCGCTATCTTGCTTCTTTCTGGCATCGTGGTGAAGCTGGCAAAGGATTACAACAAACAATTGAAAGCGGGCAAAGTGCCGACGTTTGATGTGAAAGATTACCCAGAACTGCAATCTCAACTAGAAGAAGGCATCTGGGACAATACTAAGTCTAAGCAGAATATTGAGCCCGAGAAAAACTGAAATCTTGAACAGAGAAAATAAGTTACATACCCAAGTAACCTCAAGATGCTTTGTTCAGCGAGAATTAACTGGCTTTCAGACAAGGCATCGATATGAAGATCTAGTCATTCTAAATCAATAATCGGTAACGCAGTATGAAAGCCAGTTAAACTCGCCCTTGGGAGCCCATATTCTGTCCCATTTCATCGTCAAAGAACTTGGAAAGGATTCATCATTCCACTGCGTTCTTCTCCTTGAACTGGAACAGAATATGAGGCTCTGAATCCTGCATCTTGAGGTCACTTGGGTATAATAGACTTCACGAATCAATACAATTGAAAAAGCCATGCTGACTTAGTGTGGCTTTTTTTATATGCTTACAATACAAAATCAGCCCAACAGAGTAAAAGTCATGCTTATCGTTGTATCACCAGCAAAAACACTCGATTACGAATCTCCATTAGTGACAGAGCGCTTTACCCAGCCCACGTTGGTTGAGCACAGTGCCGAGCTGATCAAGGAATGCCGTAAACTTACTCCTGCCGATATTTCGGGCTTGATGAAAGTGAGCGATAAAATTGCAGGGCTTAACGCTGCGCGTTTTGAGCAATGGAGTGAGACGTTTACGGTTGAGAATGC
Source organism: Vibrio penaeicida (assembly GCF_030689305.1). Lineage (GTDB taxonomy): Bacteria > Pseudomonadota > Gammaproteobacteria > Enterobacterales > Vibrionaceae > Vibrio > Vibrio penaeicida_B. Next base: position 153,448 of record NZ_JAUYVM010000010.1, read on the forward strand.
GCGCCAAGCTATCTTGGCATTTAAAGGTGATGTATACACTGGTTTGGAGGCGGAAACGTTTTCCGACGACGAGTTCGATTACGCGCAATCGCATTTGAGAATGTTGTCTGGTTTGTACGGTTTGCTTAAGCCACTGGATTTGATGCAGCCATATCGACTAGAGATGGGCACAAAGCTTGCCAATGAGCGTGGTACTAACCTCTATCAGTTCTGGGGCAATATCATTACCGATGAAGTGAATCAAGCGCTTAAAGAGCAGGGCGACAACGTACTTATCAACCTAGCATCAAATGAATACTTTAAAGCTGTGAAGCCAAAAAATGTAGACGGCACGGTTATTACCCCTGTCTTCAAAGATTGTAAGAATGGCAATTACAAAGTGATCAGCTTCTTTGCTAAAAAAGCGCGTGGAATGATGGCTCGTTACATCATTCAGAATAAAGTGGATTCGGTTGAAGCATTAACTCAATTTGATACCGCGGGTTACTATTTTGTTGAAGCTGAATCCACAGCAACAGAGTTAGTGTTCAAGCGTGAAGAGCAAAACTAGGCTACACACCTTGCGCTTCGATAAAAAGGCATAGAGATCGAACAAAATCAAACGCCAGCACAGAAATGTGCTGGCGTTTTTAGTTTGAGTTATTGGGCGGGGTATATTGGGTGTTGTTAGCGTGAAAGTAATTGTCGCAGATATTGCAGTCGAGACATGCTTTGCTTACAACCACCAAGGCGATATTTCTCTTGCCACAAGATGGCATACTCACTTTCAATTTCAGCGACTTGAAGAACCAATTGCCTTTTAAGCGAGGTGGGGAAGTCTTCCACTTCTCGGCATTGGTTTTGAATGTAACCGATGGCAATATGGCTCGCCAATTTCATTGTTTTTATCGTCCAGAGGATCTCGCGTTTCAGCAGCGATTCGTTTACCGACTTCACTTGTTTTTCAGTGCTTTCTAATTGGGCGATGCTCTGCCTGATCTTTTGCTCATCTTTCAGATCTGCTCTTCGTATATGGCGACGCGATTTCTGGTCAAATACAAACGGTCCATAAAATGCGCAGTTTGGCGTCGATACCCCAGAATCACTGTACGCGTCTTGAAGTTGCAGTAACGTGCCTGTTAAATCGGAATACTCTTTCCCCCAAAAAGTGGTGAGCACATAACGAATATCAACATCGATGTTTTGTTTCTCGCCCCAAGCAACGGCAGCGCCAAACGCATAGGCTGGTAACGAGGTGGAAAACTGTTGAGCATGTCCCATATCCCCCCATTCTGATATCTGATAACCATGTCCGCCAAACTTTTTGGCAGAAATAGCTGCTCGTCGCATGTGAATTTTCGCGGCCTGCCAGCGACCCGCAACGGATGCAAAGGTATTTGTTGAAACTACCACCTGAAACGGGTAACCAAATTCAGCGAGCTTTGCGTGTTCTTCATCGTAAGGGTGATTTTCTTCATAGCCCCAATTGAGCAGCTCCAATTCTTTGGGAAGGTGAGGAAGGATTTCAGGGTATCGAAACAGCATGTCACTGAATATCTGGCAGTACATTCCCCGTTCACTGGCAATCGTTAACACCTTGGTTAGGTAGTTCAAATAAACTTGCCCTTCTCCTAAAGTCTCACACGCTTGTTTACTGCCATCGACCCCTAAGTCCATGGTTTCATCAAAATTGATGTTCAGCGTTTTACTGGAAAAGTTGGGTAACAACTCGTCAAATAATTCGGCAATGAATTTTGGAACATCCGGGTTTTCGGGGTTTAATCCAAAGGATTCAGGGCGAAAGTCGCCACGTTGGTCGTAGAAGCCTGAAGTTTGTTCTGCCAAATGCGTGTATTCCGGATGGCAGAGCCATTTTTCCATGTGTCCAAACGTCGCTTGATTAGGAATTAATTCGATGCCTTTGGTTTTACAATAGTAATCCAACGCGCGTATTTGTTCGGGAGTGAGTGGGTCATAGTCTTGCCAAACTTTGTGGTGCAGCTGGTACGAAAAAGCATGTTCAGTATAGAACTGCAGTTGGTTGATTCTGAGTGATGACCAGTAATCGATAAGCTCGAATAAGGTGTCCATCGTCGGGATCTTATCTCGACTTACATCCAGAATCACGCCGCGTTGCGAGAAATCGGGTTTATCGAAAAGGACCAGTTGTGGCAATGACGAAGAGCACTGACAAACCAATTGAGCCATGATGTGGTGAGCGTACAGAATGCCCAATTCATCGCAGTGCTTGATCAACAAAACATCCTTTCTGATCTCAATGCCAAAAGATTGCTCGGTAAACTCGCTATGATATTGGTATTCAACTTGTGGCGATGAGATTCGCTCACCTTGAACGCGAGGGATCATGCCTCGTGTTAAGCCGGGTATAAATAATGGATCGCCATTAAGAAACTGGATCGACTTTGGTTCAGGAAACAGTGTTGGGCAAAATTCTGCCATATGGACCTCAGTTAAATACGACTATCAGAAGGCAGCACGCTAAACAGCGCGATATCCTGAGTGATAAGTTTCTGCCACGCCATTGCTGCGGCTCCAGCCGAGACAGCTTGAGTACCCAAGGTGGAAAAACTAATGCAGGGATCCCACGTTTTGGGACCGTCCGTGTTGGCAAGTTTCTGATCAATATTGGCCACAAGATTGGCACCATAGCGTTGGGCTTCGCCACCAATAATGACGTTATGGATGTTCATCAAGCGCCCCATGATGACAAGTGAAGACGCAAACTCTTGGAGGATCAGGGACAAATCGGCAGATTCTGTACCATGTACCAGTTCACTTTTGTATTGACCCGCTGAAAAATCATCGCCATAGAAGAGCTTGTTGTTTAACACGAAACCCAAACCAATCCCTAAATGCTCAGAGTCGGTATGGCGATGATGAGAGGTAAACAGAACATAGATAAAATGGGTTGTGGGCTCACGACGTGTTTGCATCATTTCCCCCCAAGCAGCGCAGTTGGCATCGTTGTCAATGAAGATCGGATACGCAAATATTTGGCGGAGTTTGTCCACCAACGCAAGTGGCTTATATATTTCGAGCGCATTAGACAGCGACACCTGCCCACTCTCTGGATCCACCAAGCCAGGTAACCCGATACCAATGGCGAGAATCTTATGGAACTTATCTTCTATTTCTCGAAGTACAGGTGTTAGTACATGGGCGATTTCGGAAATGACACCTCGCTTGGGCTGGAACGGGATAATGGTGCGATAAACAATTAGGCAATCCACATTCACTACCGAAACGTTAACCACACTATCGGTGAGCTCAATACCAACCAAAACACCAATCTCTGAATTGAGAGAAAGTGACACCTTTGGTCGTCCACCTTTACTATTGGAAGGTTTAGCGGTGACTTCTGAAATCAGATTTTTTTCCGTCAGCAACCCTACAATTTTAGTAATGGTGGATTTATCCAGCCCGAGTTGTTCTGCGACTTCTACCCGTGAAATTCGGTTATGACGCCAGATGCTATCGATGACTCTGGATAAGTTGACAATCTTACTGTTTTGGCTTGGCTTCATAGTTAAGTTGATTGTGGAAACTAATTAATAATATCCTTTATAGCGACTTCAATATGACTATTCAAGAACAAAAATTAAGCGTTCCAATCTATTCACTTGAAGTATGATCGATCTATCTTTTCTTATTTTTCATTGATAATTTTGTTACTTATTTGTGATCATGATCGTTGTGTCGAGCAAAAAATAGCCTAGATTATATAGTTAGTTTCCCCTGTAAACTAACTAGAGGATAAAACAATGAAGTTTAAGAAAGGAGTTAAAGCACTGGTCGCATTAACCGCGTTTACCGTCGCTTTACCTATCTCTGCAATTGCAGAAGAAACCCTAACCATATGGACATGGCGCAAACAGGAGCGTCCTCTATGGGAAGCTGTATCTAAGAATATGAAAGACATCAACGTTAAGGTTGAGGTCTTTAAAGGCGTGGATTACAACTCCCGTCTTCGTCTTGGTTTACAAAGTGATGGTGGCCCGGATTTATTCCAAGGCCGCCCTGGTGCTTCCTTTATTGATCAATACGCTAAGGCGGATGTGATTAAGCCAGTTAGTGGCGATGTGGATCTATCTGGAATTTCTCCAGCAACATTGGGTGCAGCGACAGGCTCGGATGGTAAGGTTTACGGTGTACCATTTGCCGTTCAAACTGTGCAAATCATCTATAACAAAGACATTTTTGATAAGCACAATATCAAGGAGCCTAAGTCACTTGCAGAATTTGAGCAAGTCATGAAAACGCTGAAAGCGGCAGGTGTTACACCGCTTGAAGTACCGGGACGAGCTGGTTGGGCTTTGGCCATGATGAGTGCAGGTCTTGAAGCGGGATTGTCTGGCGACGGTATGGCAAAAGTTGCAACACGTGATGAACCGTTTACCGCTAGCGGCTATCAAAAAGTTGTGGACACCTTCGCAACGTGGAAGCCGTACATTAACCCTTCAGCAGCAGCGCAAGACTACAATGGTATGCGTGCGAATGTGGCTTTAGGCGATTCAGCCATGATTATTGATGGCTTATGGTCAACATCTCCACTATCAACCATTGCTCAGACCAATCCAGATGCGAATTTGGGTCTTATGCCAGTCCCAGGGGCTGGAGGTAAAGTCTATGCTTTTGCTGATGGCGCGTATTTAGTTAATGCCAATAGTGCTAAGAAAGCTGCAGCAGACAAATTGTTAGCGTACACAGCAACTAAAGAGTTTGCGCAGTTGTTTGCCGATCACGTAGGTGAACTTTCTACTTATGCTTCTGGCATTCAGTATGAAGGAGCGCATCAGGCTGAAGCCGCGACTTTTGTATCTAACCAAGCGCAAGCGCACTTGACTTGGAAAGGTCCATTCAACGTTCAGTATGAAGAAGTTGTCGGTCCTGCGTTCCAGAAATTCTTAGCTGGTAAAGTTGACAGTAAAGGGTTGTCTGAAGAAATTGAAAAAGGCTTCAAAGCCAAAAATCTGTAATGGCCTTTCTGTCATAGCAAAAAGAAAAACGTAAAAACAAAAAGAAAGACGGCGACCTGAATATGCAGGTCGCCCATATACCCATACCGCTGGAGTCAGTATGACCGAGTTTTCCCGCCCCAAAGGATTGAGCTTCAAGCAGAAAGAAAAGATTCAGTACATGTTGCTACTGATTCCAGGCTGCTTGTTGTATGGGGTATTTAACCTTTTGCCCCTGTTCGGCACATTAGTGCTGTCCTTTTTTGATTGGCCAGGCATAGGACCGGCCACTTTTGTTGGATTTGATAATTTTACCAAGCTGTTAACTGATGACTACATGAGTACCCAGCTTTGGAATGCGTTTTACCAAACCGTATTGTTCTTCGCTATTTGTATCTCTGTGTTTCTTTTATTGGGAACGGCTTTTGCGCTGGTATTGAGTTGGAATACGGCAGGAAAATCTGGCTACAAACTTCTGTTCTTTATGCCTTATCCCTTGGCTGCTGTCGCTGTCGCCTTCTTAGGGCAACTCGTGGTAGACGTGCGTGGACCGCTGAACCAGTTATTAATGAATTGGGATTTGATTTCTGCACCTCTGATGTTTTTAGGAGATGAAAGTGCGGCGCTTCCAACCATTGCATTGTTCCAATCTTGGCAGAAGCTAGGGTTCTCAATCATGTTGATTCTCTCTGCGATTCTTGGCGTTCGCTCCGACTTGCTAGAAGCCGCAGTATTGGATGGTGCAAGTCGCTGGCAGTGCATTCGACATGTTGTGTTTCCTGTTTTGGCGCCTGCGTTTGTCCTTATTACGATTTTGACCATGGTTGATGTGTTCAATAACGCTGAGTATGTCTTGATTCTCATGGGACCTGATGCCGGACCTTATTACTCAACAGACATCATGGGTACATTCCAGTATCGAACCGCATTTGGAACCAGTGGTGGTTCGGGAACGGCTGATCTTGGTATGGCTGCCGCCATCGGCATGGTGATTTCTGTTTTGATATTACCAGCAACGATCTATTTGGCACTTAGAAACATGCGTAATCGATAGGGAAAGTCATGGAACGTATATTCAAACTCAAACCCTTAGAGCAGGTGGTCGTTCAGTTCTTATTGCTGACATGGGCTCTGATTGTCGCACTTCCTTTTGGCTTGGCTTTCATTAACTCGGTGAAAGGAAATCTAGGGCAGGTGATCCGCTCGCCATTTGGTATGCCACAAGAATGGCATTTTGAAAATTACCTCAGCGCTTGGGAGCAAGCGAATTTCAGCAGCTACTTTTTAAATTCATTGATCATCAGCCTCGGCACGGTTGTGCTTGCCGTTGCATTCAGCACCATGGTGGCGTTTGTACTTGCACGAGTACAATTTAAAGGCAATAGGCTGATTTTCATACTATTTATGCTGGGTGTTATTGTCCCTCTTCGCTTGGCTATGGCGCCGTTGTTTGTCGTAGTCCAGAGCTTGGATCTTTTAAACTCTTTACTCGGCATTATTTTGGTTCAAGCAGCAAGTATGATGCCCGTCGCGGTTTTCATACTCAGTACTTTCTTCAAAAATCTGTCGCCTGAAATAGAACAGGCAGCGCGGGTGGATGGCGCTTTGCCTTTCCAAATCTACTGGCGCATTGTGTTGCCATTGGTTAAGCCTGCGATTGCGACGGTAGCATTGCTGTCGTTTGTGAGTGCTTGGAATGAATACATCTTCCCTCTATTGTTCTTACAAGATAGGGACTTGTATCCGTTAACGCTTGGCTTACAAGAGTTTCAAAATGAATTTGCCATTCAGTGGCATATGATGTTCGCAGGTTTGATCATCATGATGGCACCTACACTTATCGCATTTTTGCTGGCATCCAAAGCCTTTATTCAAGGTCTGACTCAAGGTGGAATTAAGGAATAACCATGGCTCACGTAGTACTAAAAAACATCAAGAAATCTTATGGTAAAGTGGATGTTCTTAAAGGCATCGACCTTGAAATCAATGACAAAGAATTTGTGACTTTTGTTGGACCTTCAGGCTGTGGTAAATCGACCTTGCTTCGTATGATCTCGGGGTTAGAAGAACCGACTTCCGGCGAGATATTCATCGATGACAGGGACGTTACCGATGAAGCACCTGCGGATCGTGAAATTGCTATGGTGTTCCAATCCTATGCGCTGTATCCGCAAATGACGGTACGAGAGAATATGTCTTTTGCCCTCTCGATAGATAAACGCCCTAAGGAAGAGATCACCAAGAAAGTGAATCACGCAGGGAAGATGCTAAAGCTCGACCAATTGTTTGACCGCTTACCTAAAGAGCTATCGGGTGGTCAGCGTCAAAGGGTAGCGATTGGGCGTGCGATTGTGCGCAACCCTAAGTTATTTTTGTTTGATGAGCCTCTTTCTAACCTAGATGCTGAACTTAGGGTAGATATGCGGATTCAAATTGCCGAGCTGCACCGTACTCTGGCAACCAGCATGGTTTATGTGACTCACGATCAGGTCGAAGCAATGACGCTAGCCGACAAGATTGTGGTGCTTCGAGATGGCAGCGTAGAGCAAGTAGGGCCGCCGCTTGAGCTCTATTATCATCCTAAAAACCAGTTTGTTGCTGGGTTCATCGGTTCTCCGAAAATGAACTTCATCCCTGTTACTGTGCTGGAATCCAGTGAGACGCAAACGACAGTCAGCATTGCAGATCGTTATCGCCTGACTTTACCAAGAAATGGCGCTCATTTAGCATCTGGCGATAAAATCACCTTGGGTATTCGTCCTGAACATTTGGCTGTAAAAGAGGCGGTAGAAGAAGGGCGTTGTATTGTGCCAATGACGATTAATGTGGCTGAATATTTAGGTGCGGTTTCTTATGTTCATTGCTACTCAGGTGATATAGAAAAGCTGAGTTTGATGTTGGATGGTGAAGAGGCGGTATCGCATAAACTGGATAATGGGCAGATTCTGCATATCGAACTTAGAGAGCAGTATTGCCATCTTTTCGATATCGACCAGCAAGCACTGCCTTTGGTCAAATAGCCAGATTATTTGGAATTAAGCAAAAACAAAGCCGCTCATTGATAGCGGCTTTGTTGTTTTTTATTTCAAAGTGATAGCTTTACCAGTTTCTTTTAGCGCACGCTACTGGCTTAAAATCGCCTTCATGCGTTCAATCACTTCCGGTGAATTCACCACAGGTGAGCGTAACATCAGTAGTGCAAAGTTATCCGCCAAGATTTCTTCAGGGTGAATAATGTAGTTGGTGTTGGTGCCGACTTGTTCAAAAAAACCTGTTAGCTTGGCGCGATCAACGATCACGGGTTTATCGTCGTCGTATGTCCATTCACCGTTTTTATCTGCCACCACCAAAAATTTGAATTGCAGATAATTGAAGAACTCGCCGCCCTTTTTCAGATCGTATTTTTCAGAAATCGAATACAAGATTGGCATTGCCCATACTTGTTCGTTGTTCAATCCAACTTTAATGGCGTAGTCGTTTACGGGCGCATCAGGGTTGGTGATTTTTCTGCCTTCCAAGTCATCGGGAAATTCAATTTCTCCAACATGTTGAAATCCGATGCTTTGGTAAAGTTCGTCCTTTTTCGCAGAATTTAGGCGGGTATAGATATGAAAAATTTCATGAGCCATGATGCGCTTTAGCTCGATACCAAGTTCGAGCTTGTTGCGCTGCAAAATAATGGCTTTCCCACGGGTATACGCCGCTGTGCCTTCTTCTTTTCCCGTCGTTAAAATCATTTTGATTTCTTTTGGCAAATCCAAGGGGTATTTCGATAACTCCTTTTGTAAATTGGTGTAGACGTCTTGTACCTTGGCTTTGTCTTCCGCTGTCCAATCGAGCGTATTTGCTCGCACGAAACGGCGAAACTCCGGCTTAATGATGTGGTCTTCGGTTTTCATGCGCGCTTCCATATCAAACTGGCTAAGACGGTGCATGAATGCATCATTTTTTCCAAGTTCTTTTGCTGACTGTTTGGCGCTTAGAAATGTCAGTTCTGGTGTGGCTAGGCTGGAAAAGCTAACGCTGACCAGCGCGGTGATAAGTAGGGCTTTCAATGTTTTCAAAAATTACCTCCAACAGCTTTGGTTTTAAAATCTTTTGATTATTGCCATTGTGAGGATACGGAGACGACTTCACAGTAAATTACTGGAAGTGGTAAAAAGAAATGCGATCAATATAAAATCAAGTGCATATTAAGCTTTGATAGAAACTTAATATGCACAGGTTAGATTACTGAAGGTAAGCTGATTGGTTGGCAGAATCCACTTCTTTTAAGAAGAGATTCAGCAATTCTTCTCCTTTCTTGCCATGCGTCTCTTTAATGTATGCTTTGATGGTTGGTTGAGTAACATCACGCATTTTTTGGCGTTGTTCATCGGTTAAAGAGTTCACTTTCATTTTTTTCTTCAGACCTTCCAAACCACGATCTTCTGATGCTTCTATTAGTCGAGACAATCCTCGGTTAGCACTTAATGCAATTTGCACTGCATCGCGCACGATTTTTTGTTCATTGGCAGACAAGCCATCAAAGAAATCGCGATTGATCATAAAGGTGTACGGTGCGAATAGGTGATTCGTTAAGGTCAGGTACTTTTGTACTTCATTGAATTTTGCAAATGACACGGTTGGAATGGGGTTCATTTGCCCATCTATTACGCCAGTTTGTAAAGAGGAATACACTTCTCCCCAAGAAAGAGGGTAGGCTTGCGCCCCTAAAGATTGAATGATTTTTTGGTGAGTCGGCAACGTCATTGTTCGAATGCGCAACCCTTTAAAATCATCCAAAGAGGTCAAGGCGCGCTTCGAGTTGGTGACAGAGAAGAAGCCGCCTGTATCTGGAAAACCAAGTACTCGTACATCCTTTATTTCTGATTCAATATCGGACGCAAGTGCTTTACCAAAAGGACCATCAAGCACGTCATACGTTGCGGCATTGTTGTTAAAAGCAAATGGCACATCCAAAACACCAATACGTGGATAATACCCTGCAAGTGCACCAACGGATGAGAGTGTTCCTTGAAGCTGCCCATCCTTAACCATTTGTATGTGCTCCTTCGCGCTACCCAATTGGTTGCTCGGGAATACTTGAACTTTTATTTCGCCATTTGATGCGGTTTCGACAATGTTTTTAAACACTCCCGTAAAAGCGTGCGCTGGGTTTTCCATAATGTCAGCTTTATTATCGTGACCAATTCGTAACACCTTGGTAGCCATGGCGTAAGGTGCAGCAACCATACTGACGGCCAGCGTTGCAGCAAGGAAAGTTTTCGACAAATTTTTCATCATTACTCCTTTAATGTGTTGTTTTTGTAGCAGGTTGTTTTTGTTTCGGGTTGTTCGTGTAGCGGATCAATACCCAAGTAGCCTTGGTATAAACAGAACCAAGTCTGGGAAGTAAGCGATAGTGAACAGCAATAGAAGCTGTCCAATTAAGAAAGGCATAAGCTCTTTGGCTATTCCCTCAATACGAGCACCGGTAACGGAAGAAAGCACGAATAGACATGCCCCTATTGGCGGTGTCATCAGCGATATATTGAGAGCCAACACAAACACGATGCCAGCATGAAGAGGATGCATCCCTATTTCCGCGGTGAGCGGCACCAAAATAGGTGCGAGGATGATCAACATAACGTTAATATCCATCAGCATTCCCACCACCAAAAGCAAGCTGATGATCAAGAACAGGATGATGTGAGGGTTATCAGACAGCGAGATAAAGAAATCGGCAATCATCTGAGGGATTTGATTGAAACTCAGCCACCAACCAAGGATGGATGCCGACCCAATGATCAGGTAAATCACCGCTGAAATCTGCGCAGTGCGGATCACCATTTGAAACAGTGCAGGAAGCGTCAGATTTCGATAGACAAAGAAACCGATGATCATCGCATAAGCCACGGCTATGGATGCCGCTTCCGTTGGCGTGACAATACCAAATACAATGCCCCCCAAAATGATAAGTGGCATAAGCAGCGCTAGAGAAGACTGTCTAAAGTGAACAAGCACTTCCTTTAGCGATGCTTTCTCGCTCATTTTAGGTAAATTTTTGCGTTTTCCCATGGCGGCAATAATGGCCATGCAGACTAAACACACCAATAATCCCGGCAATATGCCTGTAGCAAACAAACCTCCAATGGAAACCCCCATAAGTGATCCATACACCACCATTAAACCGGAAGGGGGAATCGTTGGACCGATGATGGAACCTGCAGCGGTAACCGCGCAGGCATACGACCGGCTATAACCTTGTTTTTCCATAGCAGGTACAAGAGTTCGACCAAATGCCGCGGCATCGGCAGTGGCACTCCCTGTGATGCCAGAAAAGAAAACCGATGCAACCATATTGGAGTGAGCAAGCCCACCACGAAAATGTCCAACAAGGGCTTCTGCCAAATACACCAGTCGATTTGTGATACCCGTGAAATTCATGATTTCACCAGCAAGAATGAAAAATGGCATCGCAAGGAAAGGGAAAATGTTTAAGCCGTTAAAAATCTTGCTTGGCGCCAAGGAAGCAAAGTGTGCACCGCCAACATCAAACATTCCCGTGATACCCGCAACACCAAGAGCGATGGCAATGGGAGCACCAAGTAACATCAATAAGAGAAACAGCCCACCAATTAACATGCTTCTTCCTCCTGAGTGGATGTGCCATTCGGCGTATTGTCAGAACCTAAGCAATCTTCTAACCACACGAGTAACGCTTGGAACCCGGAGAGGAAAAAGGTTACGGGGACCGCAGCATAGGCGTAGGACATGGGGAGAGAGAAAACAGTTGAGAGTTGATTGGCTCCTTTCATAGCAAAGAAGTAGCCGAGATAAGCGATATAGAAAAAGAATGCGCAGGTTAAAAGCCCCAATACTCGATGAATAAGAATTCTCACATGTTCCGGAAATCGACGAACCACAAATTCCAAGCCCATATGTTCTCGCCCTGCAGTACAGCAAGGAACTGCCATTAAGATTGCCCAAATCATGATGTAACGTGCCAGCTCTTCAACCCACACCAATTGCCATTGGAAAACGTAGCGATCAAGTACCCCGATCCACACGTCCAATATGAGCAATAGGGTAAGAATACCTACAGCGAATTGGTTGGCTTTATTGAGCTTATGTTTGATGCTTGAAATGACAGACTTCTGCATGACGACTCCTTTCGATCTGCAAGTAGAGTTCTTGATTTGCTCGAAAGTTAATGTAGCGACGATGATTGTTTATAACTGATAAAAAGATCACATTTATGATAGTTTCTAACATTGATGATTGTTATTACTTAAATATTTGAAAATAAATGATTTATAATCAATTTCTTGATCTGTGGTGTTGAAACTATCATGTTGTAATTCGTTGTTTTTTGGTTGATAAATAACGACGGGTTGCCATGATTTCAAAAAAGTAACAGAGCATACATTAAGTTTGATTATTTGATTTACATCACAAGTTAAAAATTGACGAGTTTGTAGAGGGTATTTTTAATTTATTAATTATTATGAATAAAATTGGATTTGGCGTGTGATTTCTGCTTTTTTGAAATGTAACAATTCTGATGGTCCGAGTAAGGCTATTTAGTGACCTAGCGCTCATTGAGCATCGGTAGAGTATGGCAAGATGTTCAATTCTGTTAGAAAATATCTAACTAATAAAATGTTAGGATCAACGATCCTGATCAATCAATAAAAGTGAGAACGTTACGTGTCTGTGGATATCGATATTCTTTCTAAAATCAGCGAACGTTATTCCAGCTTACGAGACGCTGAAAAGAAAGTCGCCAATTACATTGCTGATGATCTATCGTCGGCGGCGAATGCCAGTATTACCGAGATGGCACAACAAGCCAACGTGAGTGAAGCGACCATTACACGGTTTGCCAAAGCCGTCGAATGTCGTAATGTGCGCGATTTGAAAATTAAACTGGCGCAGTCTTTAGCTGTGGGGCAACGTTTTATTGATGAACCTATTGATCAGACTGGTATGCAAGGTGTTTATGAATCCATAAAGCATACAATGGATATGAACCGCAAAGTGATCAATGAAGAGGATATCCGCCAATGTGCTGAGTGGATCCATGGAGCCCGTCAGACATTAGCAATAGGGATGGGGGGCGGTTCTACTATGGTCGCACAAGAGTTCCAACATCGGCTGTTTCGTCTTGGATATCCTGTGACGGCATACAATGATGGGTTGCTCGCGAGGATGGTTGCCGCGACTGCGGATAGTAATGATCTGTTGATAGTGATGTCGGTGACAGGGTATACACCAGCGATTATTGAGGTGGCTGAGACCGCCAAGCAATATGGAGTGAAGGTTATTGGGATCACGAGCAGTGGAAGCCCACTCGCGAAAGTCTGCGATATCGTTCTGCCTATTGTGACGCAAGAAACCGACTTTATATACAAACCCTCAGCTTCTCGCTACGCCATGTTAGCGCTGGTGGATGTGCTTTCTATGGAGTTAGCCGTCAGCCATAAACGTCGTTCTCGTGATCGCCTTCGTCGATTAAAAGTTGCGTTGGATTCGCATCGCGGTGGTGGTGATAGGCAGCCTTTGGGCGATTAGACTCGTATTTCTTTCTATTCGAAACCAAAAAGAGGTCGCTCATAGCGACCCCTTTCAAAAGTAATGTCGTTCGTTGACAGTATTACTTTTTCTTTTTAACACCTGATTTTTTCTTTTCTGCTTTTTTTGCCACTTTCTTTTTGTTCTTCTTCTTAAAAGTCGGCTTTTTATGCTGAGGCCTCAAGCCTTCAACAAAGCGTTCTTTGATGTCTTCTTTTGTATAGCGAGCAACGCGATCTAACATTGGTTGGTCGTGTGCTTCAACAATAGAGAGCGCATTTCCTTTTTTACCAGCACGAGCGGTTCGCCCAATACGGTGAAGGTATACGTCAGCAGTTCGCGGCATGTCGAAGTTAATAACATGAGAAACATCGGGTAAATCGATACCGCGGGCCGCAACGTCAGTGGCTAGAAGCACATTAACTTCACCGTCACGGAAACGGCGAATTGCATTGTTGCGACGATCTTGTGGCATTTCACCTTGGATCCAAGCGCAATTTATCTGCGCGCTTTCTAAGTGCGCACGTAACTCGGCAAGGCGATCACGTGTTTTAAGAAAGACAATGGAGCGCTCTGCTTGCTCAGTGATGATGTGCTTAAGGAGAGCTAATTTGTGCTCCATGGTATCGGCACGGTGATACCACTGAGTAATTTTTTTGCGCTCACGACGTGAAGGTTCGGCATCCAGTTCTGCAGGCTCTTTGAGTAGATCGGCAGTAAAACCTTCAACTCCACGCCCCTCTAAGGTCGCGGAAAACAGCATGGATTGTTTACGCCAGCGACACTCTGAAGACAAACGATCAACGGTCGGGCCAAAACCCATGTCCAGCATGCGGTCGGCTTCATCCAATACCAACCATTCAATAGCACGACAGTCAAAACGTTCCGCTTCAATGTATTCCATTAAACGACCTGGTGTCGCAACAACAATATCTTGAGTAGTGGAAAGGATGTCGGCATGTTCTTGGTACTGAACGCCACCCGTGATGGTGAAGATCTTTAAATTCGTATTTTTCGCCAATGCTCTCGCTTGATCCGCAACCTGCATTGCCAATTCGCGAGTAGGAGTCAGGATCAAAATTCGCGCTGGGCCGGCTTTACGACGCGGAAAGTCTTGTAGGTATTGCAGCGCAGGAATGACAAATGCGGCTGTTTTACCTGTACCAGTAGGCGCAGAAGCTAAAATATCGCGACCGTCTAGTGCTTGTGGAATGGCTTCAGCCTGAATTTGAGTTGGGCGTTCATACCCCATCTCTTCAATGGCCTCCAGCAAATTTGGATCTAAATCGAGTTCAGCAAAAGTTCTGATCACAGTGGGTCTCCACAAGCGTGCGAATAAATATTTGGGCGCGAATTATATACTCATCGGCGTTTAGATAAAATGTATTTTCTGATGAGCTTTTTACATCTTCAAATAAAAGTCCTGAGTTAGCGCAACAAAATCAGGGCTGTATTGACCATTTTGATTGATGATCAACGTTGAATGCATCGTCTTGCAAGGCAGCTTAGCCAAACTCAACATAAGCCGGGTGGGGGCTTTGCGTTCTGTGGTTTGAATATCGCAGCGAGAATGCAAATACCATCCTGATTTCAAAGCAAGGTCGATGAACGCTTCTCCTTCAACTGACGGCAAGATAAAACTTGCGTTGCCATGAGTGGCGAGCAAGGAGTGGCATTTGTTCAGTAAGCTTTCATGATCCAGAGTATTCGTATGACGAGCATCAGCCCTAGAGCGATCGTCCGCTTGTTGTCCATTATTGAAATAGGGAGGGTTACAGATGATCGCATCAAACTGGTGTGAAAAGGTGTGATTGAGTACGTCATCATGGATGAGCGTTAAACGTGAGTGCCAAGGGCTTTCACTGAAGTTATATGCAGCGGCTTTGGATGCATTTTCTTCAAGCTCGATAGCGACAATTTCTAGGCGGCTTGCAGAGCGCTGTGCGCACATTAGAGAAAGCAAGCCAGTGCCAGTACCGATGTCCAATATACATCCATTTTTCGGAAGCGCTGTCCATGCCCCAAGCATGACGCCATCAGTGCTCACTGGCATACCGCTGTGACCACCGGAAATAGAGAATTGTTTGAACTGAAAATCTTTGGTTTTGGTACGCATACTTTGCTTTTCACTTAACGGGTTAACGCGATTAAGAGGTGTATCAAAAAGGGATTATATTAAATTCTTGTTAATAGAAGGATAATTAATTTTAATGGTTATATGGTCTGATTAATTAAGAATTAATAGTGTTTATATCTGCAAAAAGATATGAAAGTCGAATTATTATTGTGTTTTTTATCACACTCTTGTTTCTGACCTCTCTTTTGTTCATTATTCGCCCCTTATTTATAGAATAAAATTTCATAATATTTGCAAACACAAGATTATTATAAGGGTTTTCAGTGAGTCAGAAACTAAAATCAACTGATGTGATCGCTTTGGGTTTCATGCTCTTTGCGTTCTTTTTAGGAGCGGGTAACATTATTTTCCCTCCTCTAGCGGGTCAATTGGCCGGCGAAAACTTAATTCCAGCGATGTCTGGATTCCTGTTTACTGCGGTAGGTCTACCTTTGATCACCATTATTGCTATTGCAGTTTCTGGTGGGTCTTGGGAACACTTGTCCAAGCATTTACCTAAACAAGCAGCAACACTCATTGTGGTGCTTATCTTTATCATCATTGGCCCTGCATTTGCAGCCCCACGTACCGGTTTGGTTGCTTATGAGATGGCAGTGAAGCCATTTTTTGCTGATGCACAACAGCTTCATCTAACGACTTTCTCTGTATTGTTTTTTGCCGTAGCGATGTTTTTCGCTTGGTCTCAAGGCAAACTGATCGATACGATCGGAAAAGTACTGACGCCTGTTCTGTTTATTGGTCTGATTACACTTGCAGTGTCCGTATTTGTTGATCCTCAAGGTGTACAGTCTGCTGCTCAAGGTGACTATGTGAGTCAGCCGTTGATCACGGGTTTCCTTGAAGGCTACAACACCATGGATACGTTTGGCGCGTTGATGTTCGGAATTCTGATTGTCGATGCACTTCGTAGTAAGGGGATTACTGAATCGCGTCCAACAACGAAGTATTTGATCAGCGCGGCGGTGATTGCTGCTGTCGGTTTGGCGTTTGTTTACGTCTCTTTATTCTATTTAGGATCGACCAGCGGTACCGTTGCTGCGGGTTCTGATAACGGTGGTGTTATCTTGAGCTTGTATGTTCAAGCTCTGTTTGGTGCATCAGGTCAAACGGTGCTATCGGTTATCGTATTATTGGCGTGTTTGACGACAGCGATTGGCTTGATTTCAGCCTGTTCAGATTACTTTAGTTCGGTTACTTCAGTGAGCTACAAGGCGTGGGTTGTGATCATTGGCATTGCATGTGCTGTCGTGGCTAACGTAGGTTTGAGCCAACTGATTGCACTGTCGGTTCCTGTATTGTTTGCACTCTATCCTGTCGCCATAGCATTGGTGGCACTTGCGTTTGTTCGTAACCGTCTGCCAAACCCAGAAGTGGCGTATCGCATTGTGGTCTTGGTTGCGTTTGTATTCGCATTGTTGGATGCAGCAAAAGTGGCGGGTATCAATGTGAATGCGTTTAATATGTTGCCGCTGTTTGAAGTGGGAATGGCGTGGTTGATGCCGACGTTTGTAGCCATTATCTGCATGTTCTTTATTGGAACATCTCGTAAGTCACTGACGGAAGAAACTGCGTAAATTATCGTTGGATTGTTCGTTAAAATGATAAGGGGCTGATATTCATCAGCCCCTTTTTGGTTCGTTGCCTGATCGATAAGTATGGAGTCTCGGTTTACACAAAGTTTGGGATTAGGATACCGAAAGCCTTATAACGCGTCGTGGTATTCCACTAGGATCTGTTCACACCACGCTTCAATTCGAGCATCACTCAGTTCGTATTGGGAATCTTCATCCAAAGCCAAACCTACAAAATGTGACTTGTCCTCTGTCAATGCTTTCGATGCTTCGAACTCATAGCCTTCATTTTTCCAGTAACCGATGAACTGAGCGCCTGTTTTTTTTAATTCATCATGAAGAAGTCCCATCGCATCGAGAAACCACTCGCCATAACCTTCTTGATCGCCTAAGCCGAATAACGCGACGTGTTTGCCTTTTAGCGACACGCCATCGATGTGCTCCCATACAGCACTCCAATCCTCTTGAATTTCACCGAAATCCCACGTGGAAATTCCAAGCACTAACAGATCATAGTCGTTCATTAATGATAGTGGTGTGTCTTTTACATTAAATATATCCACTAAGTCTTCACCAATGATGGCGCGAATCTTCTCTGCTGCCATTTCAGTGTAAAAAGTTGTAGAGCCGTAAAAAAGTCCGATTTTCATGATCTGTGATTGTTGATTGTAGAGATGGCAGATTCTAACGGGAAATGAGAAGGAATTGCAGGATTTATACTTATTGAGAGGAATTTAATAGTATTATTTTCGCGTGTCACATAGTCTGTGACTGATATAAGTAGAAAGAGAGATAAGAATGACGCAAGTAAGTCATCCCGATAGCTATTTGATAGAGCAGTTTTTAGATGCAATGTGGATGGAAAGAGGGCTATCCGAGAACACGCTCGCTTCCTACCGAAACGATCTTTTTAAATTATTGAATTGGATGGCTGAATCTAATTTCCGTTTGGATTTTATCAGCGTTTCAGGGTTACAAGCTTACCAAGCTTGGTTAATGGATCAAGGCTTTAAGCAAACCTCTCGAGCGAGAATGCTTTCGGCTATACGCCGTTTGTTTCAATATCTTCACCGAGAGAAAGTGAGGGCAGATGACCCAAGCGCGTTGTTAGTTAGCCCTAAATTGCCACAACGTCTCCCGAAAGACTTGAGTGAAGAGCAGGTTGAAGCGTTACTCAACGCACCAGACCCAAATGACCCGATAGAATTACGCGACAAAGCCATGCTTGAGCTCTTGTATGCGACTGGGTTACGAGTGACTGAACTGGTGAGCCTGACGATGGAAAATGTCAGCTTACGTCAGGGTGTCGTTCGTGTAATGGGTAAGGGTGGAAAAGAGCGATTAGTTCCAATGGGAGAAAATGCCATCGATTGGATTGAAACCTTTTTAGAGCAAGGACGTCCAAGCATATTAGGCGACAAATCGTCTGACGTTGTGTTCCCGAGTAAACGTGCACGACAGATGACAAGGCAAACCTTTTGGCATCGAATAAAGTTTTACGCAGCGCTGGCAGATATTGACTCTGACGCATTATCACCACACGTACTTCGCCATGCTTTTGCAACGCATTTACTGAATTACGGTGCAGATTTGAGAGTGGTGCAAATGTTGTTAGGACATAGTGACTTATCAACCACGCAAATTTATACTCATGTCGCAACCGAGCGACTGAAACAGATTCACGAACAACACCACCCAAGGGCGTAGTTCGTATATGACTATTTTTTTAAGGTGAAATCATGCAATTTTTGCGCAAACTTGGTGTAGTAGCAGCTGGCGCGCTGGCTTCTTTTTCTCTTTTCGCGGCCGATGCAGATGTCAGCACCATTACAGAGCGATTCGGTAAATTGGGCTTGGCAGTAAGCAGCGTAACAGACAGCGACATCGCGGGTCTTTACGAAGTAGAAACCAATCAAGGGCTATTTTTGTCTACACAGAAAGGCGACTACTTTATCCAAGGTAAAATTTACGCTCTAGACGACAAAGGCAACTTTACCGATGTAATTGCTAAGCGTTATGCCGACAAAATTGGCGATTTCTCTTCTAGCTGGATCGAATACAAAGCCAAAGAAGAGAAACACGTTGTAACCGTATTTACCGATATTGATTGCGGTTACTGCCTGAAATTGCACCGTCAGATGCAAGAGTACAACGAGAAAGGGATTACGGTTCGTTACATGGCGTACCCTAGAGCAGGCGTACAAAGCCAAGTCGGTCAGCAGATGTCACAAATCTGGTGTTCTGTCGATCAGAAAGCGGCTATGGATGAGATGAAACTTCAGCGCAGCTTCAGCCAAAAAGTCAGAGAAAAGGAAGAGTGTTTAAGCACCATCGCCGCGCATCGTGATTTAGGCTCTAAAATGGGTGTCCGTGGCACACCTGCAATCGTGACTAGCAACGGCAGTGTGATTGGTGGTTACTTATCACCAGATGACCTTACTGCTCAGCTAGAAAGACTGAACTAATACTAAACGTATGCCTGAGGGAAACCTCAGGCAAACGTATTCTCTCTGATTGAAATTCAAATATATGATCGAAATTCAAAGACGCCCTCAAGATACACCTCACTCTCTTCCCGATTCAATTTCGCCTCTGCTTCAGCGAATTTACGCAGCACGAGGAGTTCAATCACTTACTCAGCTTGATACCACAGCGAAAGCTTTACACTCCTATCAGTTGCTGGGTGGAATTTCGCAAGCCGTTGAACTGTTGTTTGAATCAATTCAGCAGAAAAAACGGATTATTGTCGTTGGCGATTTTGATGCCGATGGCGCGACCAGCTCTGCCTTATCTGTGTTGGCGTTGAGAATGCTAGGCAGCCATAACGTTGATTATCTGGTTCCTAACCGGTTTGAAGATGGATACGGGCTAAGCCCCGAAGTGGTTGATCAAGCGATTGAACTTGGCGTAGAAGTGATCATGACTGTGGATAATGGTGTTTCGTCAATTGATGGCGTTCGTTATGCCAAAGAAAAAGGGATCACAGTCATTGTTACCGATCACCATTTGCCGGGTCATGAATTACCAAATGCTGATGCCATAGTGAACCCTAATCTTGAAAGCTGCGAATTCCCATCAAAATCGTTGGCAGGTGTGGGTGTCGCATTTTATATGATGATGGCGCTGTGCGTGCACATGCGAAAGATCAATTGGTTTGCCTCACAAGGTATGCAAGAACCAAAGTTGATGGAACTTATTGATTTGGTTGCGTTGGGTACCGTTGCAGATGTGGTTCCTCTGGATGAAAATAACCGAATTTTGGTTCACCAAGGGTTACAGCGTATTCGTGCTGGTAAAGCACGCCCTGGCATTCAAGCGTTGATTGAAGTGGCGAAGCGTGATGCGCGACGTTTAGTTGCGTCCGATTTTGGCTTTGCGTTAGGTCCTCGAATTAACGCAGCAGGTCGGCTTGATGACATGTCATTCGGTGTCGAGCTATTGATGAGTAACAATATCCATGCGGCAAGACGCATGGCCAGTGAACTCGACGGCTTGAATCAAACTCGAAAAGAGATTGAAGAGGGCATGAAGCAAGAAGCCATGGCATTTTGTGAGCGGCTGCAGTTTGGTGAAAATGCAGAACTGCCTTACGGTTTGGTTTTGTTTCAACGAGACTGGCACCAAGGTGTGATTGGCATTTTGGCGTCGCGTATTAAAGAAAAGTTTCATCGTCCAGTCATCGCGTTTGCCGATGGTGGCGAAGGAAATATTAAAGGCTCTTGTCGCTCCATTCCTGGGCTACATATGCGTGATACGCTGGATAAAATCGATACTCAAAACCCGGGATTGATCGCCAAGTTTGGTGGGCATGCCATGGCGGCAGGTCTGACAATTAAAGAATCTGATTTTGAAAAGTTCAGTCAGTTATTTGATGAAGCCGTTCGTAATGACTTAGATGAAGCCTCTCTAAAGGGTATTTTGTTATCGGATGGCGAATTACAGCCGGAAGAGTTTTCCATGCACGTTGCGGAAACATTGCGCTCGGCAGGGCCATGGGGACAAGCCTTTCCAGAGCCCTTGTTTGATGGTGAATTCAAAGTGATGCACCAAAAGCTAGTGGGAGAAAAACATTTAAAGTTGATGTTAGAGCCCTTACACAAAGGGCACCCGACCAACATTATGATTGATGGTATTGCCTTTAACGTGGATTTACGTCGATGGCCAGATGCGTCAGTAAAAACGGTACGTTTGGCGTACAAGCTTGATATTAATGAGTTCCGTGGCAACCAGTCACTTCAATTGATGATCGACCATATCGACGCTAAGTAACCTGAACTAGGGATAACAGATTGCTTTCTAATGGCTCTTTTTACTTATTACTTCGTTGAACCCTCTCCCAATAACCCGTTATTGGTTCGTGGCTTCGCCTTGTCTTAAGCAAAAATAGCTCATTAGAATTCATCTATTGGAAATCTACCTGTATTTGAATAGATTAGCTAATCCCTTATCCCGAGTTCAGGTTAAGTCACCCAAACGACCTTTCAACCCTGTCCCGCTGCTGATTGAGAGTAGCGGGCATCTTCATTTTCTAAGCTCAAATTACGCAAATTTTTCCTGTATCTCTGTCACATTTTTCAGTAGAATTCCTCGGTTAAATTATACAGAAATTGAGCAGACATGTTTGAAATCAATCCCATTAAAAACCGCCTACAGGACGTGACAGAGCGCACGAATGTCCTGAGGGGGTACCTTTGACTATGACGCTAAGAAAGAGCGTCTAGAAGAGGTTAACGCAGAACTAGAACAACCTGATGTATGGAATGAACCTGAGCGAGCACAAGCACTAGGTAAAGAGCGAGCTTCTCTTGAAGCGGTCGTTGAAACTATCGACTTGCTTGATCAAGGCGTAGAAGACGTAGATGGTCTTCTAGAGCTAGCGATCGAAGAAGAAGATCAAGAAACGTTCGATGAAATCGACCCTGAACTGGTTGAACTTGAACTGAAACTTGGGAAACTAGAGTTCCGCCGCATGTTTGCGGGCGACCACGACTCTTCCGACTGCTACATCGATTTACAAGCGGGCTCTGGTGGTACAGAAGCACAAGACTGGACCAACATGATGTTACGCATGTATTTGCGCTGGGCTGAATCAAAAGGCTTTAAAGCAGAAGTCATTGAAGTGTCTGAAGGTGATGTTGCGGGCTTGAAATCGGCCACGGTTCGTATTTCTGGTGAATACGCTTACGGCTGGCTTCGCACAGAAACGGGTGTTCATCGTTTGGTTCGAAAATCGCCATTTGACTCAGGTGGTCGTCGCCATACATCCTTTGCGTCTGCGTTTATTTACCCAGAGATTGATGAAAACATCGACATTGATGTGAACCCTTCGGACCTTCGTATCGATGTTTATCGTGCGTCAGGTGCGGGTGGACAGCACGTTAACACCACGGAATCAGCGGTGCGTATTACTCACCTTCCAACCAATACTGTGGTGCAGTGCCAGAACGATCGTTCTCAGCATAAGAACAAAGATCAGGCGATGAAACAGCTTCGCGCGAAGCTATTCGAGCTTGAATTACAAAAGCAAAATGCGGAAAAGCAAGCCAATGAAGACGCGAAATCGGACATCGGCTGGGGAAGCCAAATCCGTTCTTACGTTTTGGATGATTCACGCATTAAAGATTTACGCACCGGCGTCGAGAATCGCAATACGCAAGCGGTTCTAGACGGCGATCTAGACAAATTTATCGAAGCCAGCCTGAAATCAGGTTTGTAAGCTTTCACCGACAATCGACAGGATACATCGAAAATGACTGATGCTGTTCAAAACGAAACCCAACAAGAAGCCCATTCGCAAGAAGAGAACAAGCTGATCGCAGAGCGTCGCGCGAAATTGGATGAAATTCGCAAGAACTGTGATGCGAACGGTCACCCAAACGACTTTCGTCGTGACAGCTTGGCTGGCGACCTTCAGAAGGCGTTCGGTGAAAAGAGCAAAGAAGAACTGGAAGAGCTGAATCATACCGTTTCTATTGCTGGTCGAATCATGGCTAAGCGTGGCCCTTTCCTTGTGATTCAGGAAACATCTGGTCGCATTCAGGCTTACGCAGCAAAACCAGTTCAAAAAGAACTGAAAGAGAAATACCAAGGCTTAGACATCGGTGACATCATCGGTGTAACTGGTGCATTACACAAGTCTGGTAAAGGTGACTTATACGTAAATATGGAAGAGTACGAATTGCTGACCAAAGCATTGCGCCCTCTTCCTGAGAAATTCCATGGTTTGACGGACCAAGAAATGCGTTACCGTCAGCGTTATGTCGATCTCATCGTAAATGAAGATTCTCGCCAAGCGTTTATCGTTCGTTCTAAGTTGGTGTCATCAATCCGTAATTTCATGAGTGGCAAAGGCTACCTAGAAGTTGAAACGCCAATGATGCACGTTATCCCAGGCGGTGCTACGGCTCGTCCGTTCATTACTCACCACAACGCGCTAGACATTGACATGTACTTGCGTGTTGCACCAGAGCTTTACCTAAAGCGTTTGGTTGTTGGAGGGTTTGATCGCGTATTCGAAATCAACCGTAACTTCCGTAACGAAGGTTTGTCGCCTCGTCACAACCCAGAATTCACCATGATGGAATTCTACCAAGCGTACTCTGACTACAAAGATTTAATGGATCTAACGGAAGAGATGCTTAGCACGGTTGCGTTGGATGTTCTTGGTTCAACCTCTATGCCTTATGGTGATGAGACAGTCGAGTTTGGTGGTCAATACGCTCGAATGAGTATGTTTGAAGCTATAAAGCACTACAACCCAGAGCACGCAGACATTCAAGCGCTAACAGAAGAAGACCTTCAAGATCGTGAAAAGATGGTTGAGATTGCAAAATCGGTTCACGTTGAAGTGGAAACGTTCTGGACATGTGGTCAGTTGCTTGAAGAAATCTTTGGTGAAACGGCTGAGCCTCAACTCATCCAGCCTACATTCATTACTGGCTACCCAGCGGACATTTCTCCATTGGCTCGTCGTAGCGATGACAACCCGTTCTTTACAGACCGTTTCGAGTTCTTTATCGGTGGTCGTGAAGTGGCAAATGGCTTCTCAGAATTGAATGATGCAGAAGATCAAGATGCTCGCTTTAAAGCGCAAGTTGACGCAAAAGATGCCGGTGATGATGAAGCAATGTATTACGATGCGGATTACATCACTGCACTTGAGCATGGTTTGCCGCCGACAGCAGGTCAGGGAATTGGTATAGACCGATTGGCGATGCTATTCACAAACACGCATACCATTCGTGATGTAATTTTATTCCCAGCGATGCGACCACAGCAGTAAAAATTTTATGTCTCAAAATTAAAGCCACCTTCGGGTGGCTTTTTTGATCTTAATTTGAGCGCTAAAATTTTATAAATATGTGATTTTGCTCTGCAAAATGAGCGATCTTTTCACTTTATCTTTATGTGTCTCACTATTGACAACGGTTATTGGTTAGTCTGTTCCTGCTTGACTGTTTAACAAATTATACTATGTCTTAACTATGAGACGTTTTATTGTCGCAAGATTAATTCATATGTAAATCGTTTTTAAATCGTCACGCACCTTAAAACCACGATGAAGATCGTAACAACAATATAGATTGATTAAGGAAGTATTAATGGGTACTCAATTCCGAATGGATTCTGTACCGGGTTCACTTGTTGTTGTTGGAGGCACATACGAACCTTGGCTTGCAGTATTAGAGCAGGTAGGTTGGCGTTGCCAGCGATGTGATGACCTTCGTGAAGCACAAACATTGTTCTCAGAGATTGGTCCTTGCATTGGGATTGTTGATTTAAGCCAGGATGAGTTCAGTCTCAACGGTCTGGCAAATTTAGTCAGCAGCCACAAGCAGGTTCGTTGGCTGGCATTTATCAGGGAGTCTCAATTGAGCTCTGATACCATATGTCAGTTCATAGTAAACTTTTGTATTGATTTTTTTACTGCGCCCATACCAGACGCACAACTTCTCAATACAATTGGCCACCAACTTGGAATGCTGAAACTGGAGAAGAAAGTTTGGCCGAGCTATGGTCAAACCAGTGATATGGGTATGATTGGGGAGTCAATGCCTATAAAACGTCTGCGAGATCAGGTTCGAAGAATCGGACCTACCGATGTCAGCATTCTGATTTTTGGGGAATCAGGATCGGGTAAAGAAAAAGTCGCTCAAGCGATACATACCACATCGGCACGTTCTAAAGGTCCATTTTTTAGTGTGAACTGCGGAGCGATATCAGAGCAGAGAATGGAGATGGACATATTCGGCATAGACAGAGGCGACGACTGGGGAGAGTCACCACTGTTAGAACAAGCCGATGGAGGAACCATCTTATTCAACGACATTTTGAACATGCCATTATCTCAGCAACAGCATTTGCTGTTCTATTTACAGGAAGGAAAAGTCGAAACAAAAGAAGGGGCGAAAGAAGTGGATGTCAGAATTTTGGTTGCTAACCATTCTGATATGGAAAAAGCCCTATTAGATGATGACTTCAACGAAGAACTTTATCATCGCCTTAACGTGTTAAGGATTAATGTTCCGAGTTTGAAAGAGCGCTCAGGTGACATTGCTGTACTAGCAAATCACTACTTGAACGTATACTCACGTGAGTACAACGCACAAGCGAGAAGCTTCTCTGATCAAGCATTAAGAGCATTGACTCAGCACCATTGGCCTGGAAATGTTCGAGAGTTAATGAATCAAATAAAACGCGTTGTGTTGATGTCAGATTCAGTCGTTATTGAAGAGTCTCAACTGGATTTACCAAAACGTGCCGATAACCAGAGAAGTTTGCGAAGTATTCGTGAACGTTCAGAACGCGATGCGCTAGTACTTGTATTGGAATCGCATGATGGTCAAGTGACTCCCGCAGCTAAAGAGTTGGGTGTTTCTCGCGCTACCATGTACCGCCTTTTGAATAAGCACAATCTCATATCGGAAACCAGAGCATAATTCTGACATCAATCAGTATGACTGCTTTCCAAAACGCTCACTTATTTTTAAGTGGGCGTTTTTTATTGGCTAGTGAGAACTAGAAAATAGGTGAGTAATAGCAGGTAAAAACAATACTTAAGTGGTGAGCCGTATTCTTATCGTCTGTTAATTAAGGTGTTATATAAACTTTTGTTCTGATATATAACCCATTATTTGCGATATATTCTGCTATTCAAGCTCCGGTTAAGTTGAATACAGATGAATTGGCTTTTTTTATAAACTGCGTGAATATGCGCTTGAAATATATCCTCTTGGGGTTAGAATTTAACCGTGACAGCAAGTCACCATTTATCATTTCAATTTTGGATTAGTTAACAATAGGAGGCACAAAATGCTAAACATTTTTATCGCACAGCATGATTGTGTCGCCAACGATCTAGGTCTTGCCATGGATACCCGTGGTACATCTACACCTAAGCAACGTTAATTAATCCGTGACCATTTGGGCCGCGGAGAAGCGGTCTGACTGGGACAGTCTATAAATATCTATCTTATTTGTTTGACCGCTTTTTCCAGCCTATATATTTATTTTCTGGAGAAAAAGTTATGCGTCACTCTATTTACATCCAACTTGCCACATTTTTAGTAAAAGCAGATATTAACCGTGAAGATCGTGCGTGGAAGCGCAGAGTGAAAAGGGCTCAGCACAACATTCCATGGCACAATTCGCATTTGCTTCAAGATATTGGCCTTGACCCTGAAGGTCGTCAAATTGGTGCAAATGAGCAACCATCAGCCACTGCGGAACGCCGTGTTCGTCATCTTCGACGATTATTACGAACGCGAATTCCAACGTAGCAAAAGGGGCTAAGTACGTCTTCTCTTAGTACTTAGCCCCTAAAATCTAAACGTTACCTGTTAATCAGGGGCAAGGATTGGAGTATTGCACTCCAATTTCTTGCAGAGACGTTAGCAACTCTTCTGACAGATTCACTTCTAAACTGTCGATATTACTCTTCAACTGTTCCATCGTGGTTGCACCAATAATGTTGGATGCAACGAATGGACGCTGATTCACAAATGCCAACGCCATTTGAGCAGGATCTAACCCGTGTTCTTGCGCTAATTTCACGTACGCCTCCGTCGCTTTCACCCCGTTTGGAGTAAAGTAGCGAACGAAACGTTCGTAAAGTGTGCAGCGCGCACCTTCTGGTTTCGCATCATTCAAATACTTCCCACTTAGTGCGCCAAACGCAAGCGGCGAGTACGCGAGTAATTCAACACCTTCATTGTGAGCGATTTCAGAGAGCCCTACCTCGAACGTACGATTCAATAGGTTGTATGGATTTTGGATGGTGACGGCTCTTGGTAAGTCGTGCTTCTCCGCCAACCTTAAATAACTCATCACTCCCCAAGGTGTTTCATTGGACAACCCGATGTAACGAACCTTTCCTTGTTTTACAACATCAGCCAAGGCTTCCAAGGTTTCTAGAATTGGAGTGTCATTTTGGTCATCGGGATAAGGGTAATTCAGCTGTCCAAAACAATTCGTTTTTCGTTGCGGCCAATGGATCTGGTAGAGGTCGACATATTCGGTTTGTAGGCGATTTAGACTCTCGTCGATGGCTAGGTGGATATTACGCCAGTCGAGTGCCATATCTTCACGGATATAAGGGACACCGCTTGGACCTGCAACTTTAGTCGCGAGTACCACTTTTTCTCGCTTACCCGACTTTTTGATCCAATTTCCTATGAATTCTTCTGTTCGACCTTGCGTATCCGAGTTAGGAGGAACGGGGTACATTTCTGCGGTATCGATAAAGTTAATGCCTCTTTCTAAGGCGTAATCAAGTTGAGAAAAAGCCTCTGATTCGGTGTTTTGTTCACCGAATGTCATGGTACCTAAACACAACGGACTGATCTCAAGAGTTGAATGCGGTAACTTCTTTAATTGCATATACATTCCTCATTTTTTCTTCACTATAAACTGATTGTTATGGATGCGGTCAAGTAAAAACTGTTAATGATTTGTTCAACATTAAGTCGATTCTTGTCTATGCTTTAGAGATGACCTGCAAAGAGTGCATGGTTATTTGACGATCCAGGGAAGAGAATTATGCAAAGAGAACAGCTTAATCATTGGTTGCATGCAAAGCATATTGAGCAGGGAAAAGAGCCTAAAATTTATGTAATTAGCTGTGCCAATCTATCCAGCTATTTGCTGGCGGTAGAATATAAGCACAAGCTGGAGCCTATCCGAGGCAAAGAAGAACCATTACATTTTGATTCATTGGAGTTGGTAAAAAGCGCGTTGCACAAAATGGGGGTTCATACGGCGTATTTAAGGCTACACAACGTCTATGACGAATGTGGAGAGAGTGGCATGGCGCTTTACCATGATATTGAGATGTCTATTCACTAGGGCGGCGAATTGAACCGCCTCCAAATACTCAATGGCTCATTGATCAAAAAACTGTTCTAAGATCCTTTGCGTGAATCCTTTCTTTAAATAAAAGCCTCTTGGGAGTGTCATGATTGGCGTGCCATTTGCTCCATAGGCTTCAGTGAGTGCTCGACTGTTGGCTGCTTTGGGACGAAGTTGTAGAGCTTCTCCATGACGAGCTGTAATCTGTTCTACTTGCCCTAGAACGATTTGTTCCATCAGCTCTTCCCAATCTTGCTTTAAGATTTGCGCTTCTTTTTCATTGGGCGACCATAGAACAGGAAAGCCAACTTTACGTTCAGCGACAGGCAATTCTCTTTCGCCTTCAACTGGAACCCAGAGTACCCGCGATAGTTTTTGTCTTATGTGGCTATTTTCCCACGTTAGACCTTGTACACCGATTAAGGGGGCGACAGCGACAAATGTGGTTTCTAGAGGAGTCCCTTTATGGCTGATAGGGATGCTTTTTAGCTCGATCCCAAGATCAACAAAATCCTGCTGTGGCTTGCTGCCTGCACTTGCCCCTAAATGCCACTCAAGTAATTGACCCACCCAACCTTTATCTCTTCTCAGGTTATCAGGCACGGAGATTCCAGCTTCTTCTGCTAGCTCACTTAACGTATAGCCTGCAATGTTAATAGCGCGAGTATGCAGTTCTTGCTCGGATGTCGGTGTGGGTTTCATGGAATACGAATACAGCAATAAAAGGTCACTTTATCATAACTATGGAACGAATGACTGAACATCGAAATGGGATCTGACACTTTTATAAATGTACGCCAAAGATCTTTTCCCAACTTATCCACAGACCTTAGTTTAATACTCAAGTAAATAAAAGAACTGGATCTATAATCAGGATTTTATTGATTGTTTTTCTGCCTGCATTTTAACTTTGAGCTAAAATTTAACCACTTTGTGTGGATAAGGAAACCTGTGGTTGATCTTTAACCGATCTGAAGAGTGGATTAAATTCATTGAAAATTCCAGCTTATAGTCAAAAGTAATAATTATTTATATTATTGTATTTTAAGTGTTTTTGTTATTTTTGGTGATTATTGCCTAAGGTGCCTTTGAAGATCTTAGATCACGTCAATTGCCTTGTAATCGGTTTCTTCACACACTTATTCACAGAAAAGGTGAATAAATGTGGAGTTGGTCTCATTCCTATGTTGATAACTTTTGCTCTGATGAAAACTTATCCAGTGTGGTGCGTGTCTGACAGAAAAAAACGCATTATGCGACATGTAAGTTTGCCCCTATTGGGGATATGTGGAAAAATCACACTTAACAGAGATTTATATTAGAGGTTAGCCAGTGATCGATGGCGATGGTTACCGCTTAAATGTGGGAATTGTAATTTGTAACAACCATGGTCAGGTATTCTGGGCGAAACGATACGGACAGCATTCATGGCAATTCCCTCAAGGAGGAATTGATGAAGGCGAAACACCAGAAGAAGCAATGTTTCGTGAACTGTATGAAGAAGTGGGTTTAACTCAAAAAGACGTTAAAGTCGTCGCGACCAGTCGTCATTGGCTACGCTATAAGCTACCCAAACGATTGGTACGATGGGATTCAAAACCCGTTTGTATCGGACAAAAACAGAAATGGTTCTTGCTACGATTAGACTGTGATGAGTCTAGAATCAATATGCAGCGTGGCAGTACCCCTGAATTTGATGGTTGGAGATGGGTCAGTTATTGGTACCCAGTTAGACAGGTTGTTTCGTTTAAGCGTGACGTTTATCGGCGTGCGATGAAAGAGTTTGCTACGCTTGCAATGCCGTTCAGAGAACGAAAATTAAAAGGTAAGCGAAAGAATCGGAGAGGATAACTAAATGCTCACTCAGTTGAGGGATATCGTAGAACAGGTTTCTAGAGTTGAACACATCCATGAGGCTTTGGATGTTTTGGTTAAAGAAACGTGTCACGCTATGCAAACTGAGTGTTGTACTTTTTATTTTGCTAATGATGAGTTGTCGCGGCTAGAACTTATGGCCACCAAAGGCTTAAAGTTTGAAGGCGACAAAATTCATATTGGTTATCATGAGGGTTTGGTGGGTTTGGTTCGTAGAACCGCCGAACCACTTAACTTAGCGGAAGTGTCTTCCCATCCTAATTTTAAATTCTTTCCTCAACTTGGGGAGGGAATTTATCGTTCCTTTCTAGGCACACCTATTATTCACCGCAAGCAAGTACTTGGTGTACTTGTTATTCAACAAAAATCTCCTCGACTTTTTTCAGAGATGGAAGAGTCATTTCTTGTCACTCTCTCTGCTCAGCTTGCCGTTATTATTGCTCATGCACAGGCACAAGGGCATTGGCTTCTGAATGACGCCAATAGTCAGAAAATGGTGGGAATAGCGGCGTCACCTGGTGTCGCAGTTGGTGATTTTTGGTGGGATGATACACAGCCTAAGCTTTCGGATATCTACCCTGCAAGTACGTTAAATGTAGAGCAAGAACAAGAATGGCTAGCGCTTGCCATAGAAAGTGCAAAGGCGGACTTCAGACGACTTAGAAAGAAGCTAGATAATGATATAAACAAAGATACATTGGCCATTTTTGATTTGTTTACTCACCTTCTTAACGATCCTATGCTGAGGAATGATCTCAAAGAGCAAATTCAAAAAGGAGACCGAGCGGATTGGGCGTTGCGCCAAGTGGTGGAGACGTATTCTAACCGTTTTGCTCAGATGTCGGATGTTTACTTACGTGAGCGTGCTCAGGATATTCGAGAGCTTGGTCAAAGGCTGCTGTATTTTCTCCATTCTAACGAAGTGGGCGAGCTTGAGCTCCACCAACCAGTGATTCTTGTTGTGAATGAACTGACCGCTTCTACGTTAGCAAGCTTGCCTAAAGATAAGCTTTTAGGGGTGATTTCAATCGAAGGGGCGGCAAATTCGCATGCGGCGATTTTGTCTCGTGCTTTAGGTATTCCCGCGATTATGGGCGCAAGTGTTACGCCGCAAAAGCTCACAGGTAAGCCAGGCATTGTAGATGGTTATAGTGGTGAAATCTTTGTCGATCCACCAGCCCAGCTTCTCAACGAATACCGATCGTTACGAGATGAAGAGTTTGAGCTCTCTAAAATGGTTGAAGGAGAACTCGAACAAGAAGCAAAAACAAAAGATGGTTGTCATGTAAATGTATTACTTAATGCGGGTTTGAGCGCAGACACTAACATTGCAGTTAACCTAGGTGTCAACGGTGTTGGTCTATATCGTACCGAGATATCCTTTCTGCTTCAGCATCGTTTTCCTTCAGAAGAAGAGCAGTATCAACAGTATCGACGGGTTTTGGAAACCTACCCAAACAAACAAGTAGTTATGCGAACCCTAGATGTAGGGGGAGATAAACCACTTCCTTATTTGCCGATTGAAGAAGACAATCCATTTTTGGGTTGGCGAGGCATTCGTTTTACACTCGACCACCCTGATATCTTCCTGATACAACTGCGTGCCATGTTGAAAGCCAGTGATGGCTTGAGTAACTTGAGTATTCTTCTTCCTATGTTGTCAGGAAACCAAGAATTAGACGATGCGCTGGCACTCATCCAGCAAGCTTATGATGAGGTATCGCAAACCCATCATAACGTGGTAAAACCACAAATTGGTGTCATGTTGGAAGTCCCTTCCATGCTCTATTTACTGTCATTTATGGCTGATAAAATTGATTTTGTATCGGTTGGTACCAACGACTTGACCCAATATTTGCTGGCAGTGGACAGAAACAATGCCCGAGTATCGGGAGTTTATGAGTCTGTTCACCCTGCCGTGATTCAAGCTCTGGCACAAATCGAGGCAACATGTCGAACGCATAACTTATCTGTTAGCATTTGTGGGGAATTGGCTGGAGATCCTATTGGCGCTTTATTACTTGTTGGGTTAGGGTATCGCTCGCTGAGTATGAATACCGCTAACGTAGCTCGTGTTAAATATCTACTTAGACAATCTAAGGTGACCGATTTACAGATGTTGGCTAAAAGTGCGTTGTCTCAGCCTTACGGAAAAAATATTCATGACCAAGTTATTGAATACTTGGAAGCACAAGACTTAGCTGGTTTCGTTCGCGCCGGTAAAAAATAGAGGTTCACTTGAACATAGAGCTAATCTTTCAGTTCCTGTTGCTGGGGAGTGTTGTCGGCGTCTTAGCGGGATTGTTAGGGATTGGAGGAGGCTTAATTGTTGTGCCTGCGCTGCTTTGGCTTCTTCCCGCAGCGAATATCTCTACCGATCTTATTATGCACATCGCTTTAGCGACTTCTTTAGCAACCATCATACTTACGTCTGGGTCATCAGCTCTTAATCACCTTCGGTTAGGAAACGTAGACATGTTTGTTATTAAATGGTTGATGCCGGGAGTGGTTATCGGGGGGCTCGCAGGTTCGTTTATTGCTGAAGCCATCCCCACTCAGCACCTTATTAAAATTTTTGGGGCTATCGTGTTGGCGCTGGCAATTCAAATGTTGATGTCTTTACGCTCAGCTACCACTTCTCCAATGCCATCTGCTGGAACCACTTTAGGGTGCGGTGGTCTTATTGGCGTTGTATCAAGTTTAGCTGGAATTGGTGGCGGCTCATTGACCGTACCATTTTTAAGCCGGCATGGTGTTGAAATGCGCAAAGCGATAGGTTCTTCGTCGGTTTGCGGATGTGTTATTGCCTTAGCAGGAATGGCGGGATTTGTTGTACATGGATTAGAAGCACAAGGATTGCCTAAATACAGCTTAGGCTATGTTTACTTGCCGGCATTATTTGGTATTGTGGCGACATCTGTATTAACGACTCGTATAGGCGCCAAATGGGCGACTAAGCTTCCGACGGCAGTATTAAAGAAAATATTCGCTGTTTTCCTTCTTTTTATCGCTGGAAAAATGTTATTACCAATTTAGATGCTGTTGAATTTTTTACCGTGATTATCCCCAATCATTACGGATTCAGATGTCAGTTTTATACATCAACAGCCCTTAAAAACAGTAAAGAGAACTAAGTATGAATCAGGGGTTTATTACCTTTCCTCAAATTGATCCTGTAATTTTTTCTATCGGACCACTGGCACTTCGCTGGTACGGTCTGATGTACCTTGTCGGTTTTGTATTTGCGTTATGGTTAGCAAATCGTCGTGCTGATATGCCAAACAGTGGCTGGACGCGTGAGCAAGTTTCAGACCTGTTGTTCGCAGGCTTTCTTGGGGTTGTATTAGGAGGGCGTATTGGCTACGTATTCTTTTATAGCTTTGATGTTTTTCTGGATGACCCTCTGTATTTGTTCAAGATCTGGACTGGAGGGATGTCTTTCCATGGTGGTCTGCTTGGTGTGATCGCAGCCATGGCTTGGTATGCACGTAGAAATGGTAGAGCCGTTTTTGCTGTTACCGATTTTATTGCGCCATTGGTACCTTTTGGGCTTGGAATGGGACGAATCGGTAACTTTATGAATGATGAGCTTTGGGGGCGTGTAACTGATGTGCCTTGGGCTGTACTGTTCCCGAGCGGTGGCTATCTCCCTCGACACCCTTCTCAGTTGTATGAGTTTGTCCTCGAAGGTGTCGTTCTTTTCTTTATCATCAACTGGTTCATTAAGAAGCCTCGCCCTGCTGGTAGTGTTTCAGGGGTATTTTTGCTTGGCTACGGTAGCTTCCGTTTTATTATAGAATACTTCCGTGAACCGGATGCTCATCTTGGTCTTTATGGAGATTGGATCTCCATGGGGCAAATCTTATCACTACCAATGGTGATTGGTGGTATAGCATTGATTGGTTGGGCATTTAGCGCCAACAAGCAACCTGTTAAATCTAAAGTTTAAGGTCTACAGTGAAACAGTATTTAGAGTTATGTCAGCGTATCGTCGATGAGGGTGCGTGGATTGAAAACGAGCGCACGGGAAAGCGATGCCTAACCGTAATCAACGCAGATCTTACTTATGATGTTGGTTCGGGCGCGTTCCCATTAGTGACAACCCGAAAAAGTTTTTGGAAAGCAGCCGTTGCTGAACTACTCGGCTATATTCGTGGCTACGATAATGCGGAAGATTTTCGCAAACTGGGCACCAAAACATGGGACGCGAACGCAAACTTAAACGACGCATGGCTTAACAATCCTTATCGTAAAGGTGATGATGATATGGGGCGTGTGTACGGCGTGCAAGGGCGTGCTTGGGCGAAGCCTGATGGCGGGCACATTGACCAGCTCAGAAAAATTGTTGATGACTTAACAAATGGTGTAGATGACCGAGGCGAAATCTTGAATTTCTACAATCCAGGTGAATTCCACATGGGTTGTTTACGTCCATGCATGTATAGCCATCACTTTTCTTTGCTTGGTGATACGTTGTATTTAAATAGCACACAGCGCTCCTGTGACGTTCCTCTGGGCTTAAATTTCAATATGGTTCAAGTGTACGTTTTCTTAGCATTGATGGCTCAAATAACGGGTAAGAAGCCAGGAAAGGCGTATCACAAGCTTGTCAACGCGCACATATACGAAGATCAGCTAGAGTTGATGCGTGATGTTCAGTTGAAGCGTGAGCCTTTCCCTGCGCCTGAAATCAGAATTAACCCTAAGATACAATCTCTCGAAGATTTGGAAACATGGGTCACCATGGATGATTTTGAAGTGGTGGGTTATCAATGCCACGATGCGATCAAGTATCCATTTTCGGTGTAGTTGTTAAAAGAAACTCAGCGACGCCACTTGCCTTCAAGTGGCGTTTTTTTTGGGATGAATTCTGTAGCGTGTAGTATTTGATTGAACAAGTTAGCCTATTTGATTTGGTTAAACCTATCTGACTTCGGATGTTTCATTACATGCGCGAGCTAGCCCTAGAGATGAACAAGCCTGCCTAAAGAAACAAAAAAGCCCCTGCATTTGATAAGTGCAGGGGCTTTTACGTTCTGTATCAGATTTTATGCGGTAAGCGCTAAGATGGTACCTGGCATAATAATGAATACCGCCAGCAAATAACCTACAACGACAGCCTTGTTCTTCATTGCCATATCCGAAATCAGATCCGCTCCTTTTATTGGTAGCTCTCTTAGGAATGGAATGCCGTAGATAAATGCCGTTGCCATCACGTTAAACACCAAATGAACAAGTGCAATCTGTAGAGCAAACACGGCAAACTCACCTGAAACGGCAGTTGCAGCCAGCAGTGCAGTAATACACGTACCGATATTCGCACCCAGAGTAAACGGGTAAACATCACGCACTTTCAGTACACCTGAACCTACTAGTGGAACCATCAAGCTTGTTGTTGTTGACGAAGACTGTACCAATACAGTAACCACTGAACCTGACGCGATACCGTGAAGAGGTCCACGACCGATCGCATTTTTAAGGATGTCACGAGCTCGACCAACCATCAGGCTCTTCATCAGCTTACCCATAACGGTGATAGCAACAAAGATAGTTGCGATACCCAATATAATTAGCGTGATACCGCCACCCACGTCACCAAACGAAGCAAGAGGCTCTTTGATAGCACTCACTACAGGTTTAGTGATTGGCTTGATAAAGTTGAAACCCTTAATACTCATGTCACCAGTTGCAAGCATAGGTGAAATAAGCCAGTGAGAGATTTTCTCTAGAATGCCGAACATCATTTCCAATGGTAGGAAGATGATAACAGCAAGAAGGTTGAAGAAGTCATGGATAGTGGCACTTGCGAATGCACGTTTAAATTCGTCTTTGCAACGAACGTGACCCAAGCTGACCAACGTATTGGTAACCGTTGTACCAATGTTGGCACCCATGATCATAGGGATGGCTGTCGCTACGGGAAGGCCGCCAGCAACAAGTCCAACAATAATGGAAGTAACAGTACTAGACGACTGAATTAATGCAGTTGCAACAAGACCAATCATTAGGCCAGCAACTGGGTGAGAAGCAAATTCGAAAAGCGTTTTAGCGTGTTCTCCTGAAGCCCACTTAAAACCACTTCCTACCATTGAAACTGCAAGTAATAGTAGGTAAAGCATGAAAGCCAAGTTAGCCCAGCGTAGCCAGCGAGCTGAACCCGAATGTGGCGCTGCTGTTGAAGTAGCTTGGTTTATCATATTTTTCTCCGTGACCGTTCTCAATTAGGTCGGTTAGTGAATCTGAAAGCGATACTAGAGATGAAATATTTCAGTTATATGACATTTAGGTTTAAGAAGGACTTTTTTGCTATTTTTTCTGCGCAAACGATAACTTGAAATGATGATTGCTTTAACTCATTGTATTTATTGATGTAAATTGGGTTGTTTACTGGTGTGTTAGTAGTGGTGTTGGGCGCTTTTGAATGGATATTTGCAATTTGTCACACTTTCTTATTGTCACATTGTCATAAAAGTCTCGGGTATGTTCGGTTTTATTCGAAATATTTACACTAATATATCGAAAATTCCGAAGATATAGTGTCTCTATACGATGCGTTGTATCATATGGTTTCTTCACATTTTGAGTAAGAAAAATCGATGTCGCACTTAAATTACAATCATCTTTATTATTTCTGGATGGTATGCAAACAGGGTTCGGTGACGAAAGCTGCAGATGCACTTTTTTTAACACCGCAGACGGTTACAGGACAAATAAAAGCTCTAGAAGAAAGAATGGATGGCAAGTTAACTAAGCGAAATGGACGCAGTGTTGAGCCAACCGAGCTAGGGCAACTTGTCTTTAAGTATGCAGACCGAATGTTTGGTTTAAGTTATGAGATGTTAGACATCGTAAATTATAGCCAGAGATCCAATATCTTGTTTGATGTAGGCGTTGCTGATGCACTTTCAAAACGTTTAGTCAGTCGAATCTTGATGACAACAGTACCTGCCGACAATAGCATCCATCTACGCTGTTTTGAGTCTACCCACGAATTGCTTCTTGAGCAGCTATCTCAACATAAGCTGGATATGATTTTATCTGATTGTGCAGTCGATTCGAGCCAAAGCCCGGGGTTGTATAGCAAAAAGCTTGGTGAGTGTAGAATGAGCTTTTTCAGCTCAAAACCGCTGGATAATGAGCTGTTTCCTTCAGTACTAGAGAATCGAAAACTGCTATTGCCAGGAAGTCGAACATCTATGGGAAGAAAGGCTATGCAATGGTTTGATCGTCAAGGGGTTCAGCCCAATATTCTCGGTGAGTTTGATGACGTTGCTTTGATGAAAGCATTCGCTCAAGATCATAAAGATGCAATTTTTCTTGCGCCAAGTTTGTATCAATCCGAAGTAGGGGATGACGTATCTCTACATTTAGTTGGAGAGATAAATGAGCTCAAGGAAGAATATTTTGTTATATTTGCAGAAAGGATGATTCAGCATCCAACTGTTAAGAATCTTTGTGATGCTGATTTCATTCAGCTGTTCGATTAACAGAATTTATTGTATTACTTCACATTGTTGTAATAACATTTGTATGAATAAGGACTTCAACTGACATAACACAAATAACAAGTTGAAGATGCAGTAACTTAGTTTTAGCCCATGGAGGCTGCTGAATGAACTTACAGGAAATGGAGCAGAAGTCTGCTCAAGCTGTCGTACTCTTGAAAGCGATGGCGAACGAAAGACGCTTGCAAATATTATGTATGCTACACACTAATGAACTTTCTGTTGGAGAACTTTGTTCTCACCTTGAATTGAGCCAGTCGGCGCTTTCCCAGCATTTAGCTTGGTTGAGAAGAGATGGTTTAGTGCAAACTCGAAAAGAAGCTCAAACCGTCTATTACTCTCTTAGCAGCTCGGAAGTGCAACAAGTGATCAAATTGCTTCATGCACTGTATTGTGAAGACTAATTACTAGAAGATTAATGACTAATGGGAAAGTGGTTGAGCTGATCCCGATTGGCCAACCATGCCTAAGAGATAAAAACTAGGTGCGGAAGAAACGTATTCTGAACAATACGAAGTGAAGATAAGGTGCATTCTGTTTTATCTAGATATAAAAAAACCGGCAAAAGCCGGTTTTTTTGCAAATCTAAACTCGGATTAAAGAGCTTTGATTGCCGCTGCGAAACGAGACTTATGACGAGCAGCTTTATTCTTATGAATAAGACCTTTAGTCGCCATACGATCTAGGATCGGTGTAACTGCAGTGTATGCAGCTGTTGCAGCTTCTTTATCGCCAGCTTCGATAGCTGCGATAGTTTTCTTCATGTAAGTGCGCATCATAGAACGACGGCTAGCGTTGTGCTGACGACGTTTTTCAGCTTGGATAGCGCGCTTCTTAGCAGATTTACTGTTTGCCAAGGGTCTAACTCCCAAAAACTTAGTTCGGTGACAATTTAAGGGCGAGGAATATCCCTCATTTGCGCTTAATTGTCAAATGATTTGTGCAAAAACCAGCCTCATCCAAACAATCTTTGGAATAGAAGGTCATCGCGGTTAAGATGGCGTGGATTCTAACAGCATTTTTATACCATTGCTAATAATTATCTCTGCTGAGCAAATGAAAGCGCTTTAGCAGATTTTTGAGTGTATTTTTTAGGGGATGTTCGTGAGTAAAAAGCTACTCAAGTCTGGCTTGATCGTCAGTATGATGACTTTTATATCCAGAATACTGGGACTTGTAAGGGATGTAGTCGTAGCCAATTTAATGGGTGCAGGTGCCAGTGCAGATGTTTTCTTCTTTGCCAATAAAATCCCTAACTTTTTGCGCCGCCTTTTTGCTGAGGGCGCTTTTTCTCAAGCTTTTGTACCTGTTCTAACGGAATATCACGCCAGTGGCGATCAAGACAAAACCCGAGAATTGATTGCAAAAGCATCGGGTACATTAGGTGTCATTGTGACTGTGGTGACATTAATAGGAGTACTTGGTTCTGGTGTTATCACAGCACTATTCGGTTTTGGGTGGTTTCTTGACTGGCTAAATGGTGGCCCTTCTTCTGAAAAGTTTGTGCTTGCCAGCTTCCTACTGAAAATTACGTTCCCTTATTTGTGGTTTATTACGTTTGTTGCGCTATCAGGCGCCATTCTAAATACGATAGGTAAGTTTGCGGTCTCCTCTTTTACGCCGGTGTTTCTCAATATTATGATCATCGGGTCGGCGCTTTTAATATCACCACAATTAGAACAACCGGAAATTGGCTTAGCTATAGGCGTATTTCTAGGTGGCTTGGTTCAGTTTCTTTTCCAAATCCCTTTCTTAATAAAAGAGGGGATGTTGGTGAAACCTAAATGGGGATGGCACGACCCCGGCGTTGTAAAAATCCGAACCTTAATGATCCCTGCGTTGTTCGGTGTGTCTGTGAGTCAAATTAACCTTTTATTCGACACGTTTATCGCCAGCTTTTTGGCGACAGGTTCGATCAGCTGGCTCTATTACTCTGATCGTTTATTAGAATTTCCGTTAGGTTTGTTTGGAATTGCCATAGCCACTGTCATTCTTCCAGCGCTTTCTCGAAAACATGTAGATTCCCAAAGTGATGGCTTTGCGCACACTATGGATTGGGGAGTCCGAATGGTTTTGTTGCTTGGTGTTCCTGCCATGCTAGGGCTGATTATACTTTCCAAACCGATGCTAATGGTGCTCTTCATGCGGGGAGAGTTCACTCCTCAAGATGTTGAGTTTGCGTCCTTATCCTTAATGGCTTACGCATCGGGCTTACTTAACTTTATGTTGATTAAAGTTCTGGCACCAGGCTATTACTCTCGACAAGATACGAAAACCCCCGTGAAGTACGGAATTATTGCTATGGCCTCTAACATGGTATTCAACGCTATTTTTGCTTGGTTTTATGGATACGTTGGGTTGGCTATTGCCACGGCATTATCTGCCTTTGTGAATATGGCGTTGTTGTACCGCGGACTACATAGACAAAAAGTGTATCGAATCACCAAAGAAACGCTTATTTTTGCACTGAAACTCGTCATTGCTGGAGTGGCGATGGTGGCGGCGGTTTTATGGTTAAACCCGACAATGGATATATGGTTGTCTTGGAGCTTTGGTTCTCGTTGCTTGCAATTGGCTATTTTGATTAGTGCAGGTGCTTTGGTTTACTTGATGTCAGTCTTGGTGATGGGGGTTCGAATTCGCCACCTCAAAGCCGCCTCTTAATGAGTGGATTATTTTCAGAGTGAAACTCGCATCTTATTGCTGTTTGGGTATATAATCCGTCGGTTTCGTGCACAATAAAATGATTGAATAACGGCAAGTAAGCCTAAGCTAGAGATTTCATGGAGTTAATCCGAGGTATACACAATATAAAGCCCCGCCATAAAGGGTGCGTATTGACGATAGGTAATTTTGATGGTGTCCACTTGGGTCACCAACAAGTGCTGAAACAAGTGTCACAGCAAGCTCAAAATATGGGGTTGCCGACCATGGTCATGACGTTTGAACCTCAACCCATGGAGTTTTTTGCGCGGAATAAAGCCCCCGCGCGGTTGACTCGCTTGCGCGATAAAATTGTTCAATTGAATAAGCTCGACATCAGACGGCTACTTTGCGTTAACTTTAATGCAAATTTTTCAAGTATGAGCGCAGAAGGGTTTATCAGAGATCTATTGGTTGCCCAGCTGGATGTGAAGTTTCTCGTTGTTGGCGACGACTTTTGTTTCGGTAAAGGTCGGAAAGGCAACTTTGAGATGTTGAAAAGTGCTGGCGAAGAACTCGGTTTCGAGGTTGTCAGTACCCAGAGCTTTAAAATGGACCAACTGCGTGTTAGCAGTACCGCTATCCGTGAAGCGTTAGCGACCGA
The DNA here is from genome assembly GCF_030689305.1 of Vibrio penaeicida. Classification (GTDB taxonomy): domain Bacteria; phylum Pseudomonadota; class Gammaproteobacteria; order Enterobacterales; family Vibrionaceae; genus Vibrio; species Vibrio penaeicida_B. The sequence continues at coordinate 194,700 of NZ_JAUYVM010000010.1, forward strand.
CGACTTTTCTCATGCAGAGAAAATGCTAGGGCGCCCGTACAGTATAAATGGTCGGGTTTCTCATGGTAGAAAGCTCGGTCGGACCATCGGTTTTCCCACCGCTAATATTCCGTTAAAACGCTGCGTATCGCCTGTTTCAGGCGTGTATGTCGTTGAGGTTAATGGAATAGACGGTTCAGTATACGGTGGCGTGGCTAATATAGGTCAACGTCCAACTGTTGATGGTATTCGTCAACAGCTGGAAGTGCATTTGTTTGATTTCAATTCAAACTTGTACGGTAAACAACTTGAAGTGTCATTACTTCACAAACTAAGAGATGAAATAAAATTTGACTCTCTAGATGCGCTAACAGCGCAAATTGAATTGGATGCTGAGGCAGCAAGGGTGTGGCTGCGTCGGCTTTAAAAGTTAAACGGTTTATTCCACCGTTCAGCACAATGTCTAACTTTCGCCCAATATAACGGAATTAAGAATCAATGAGTGAGTATAAAGATACCCTGAATTTACCTGAAACAGGGTTTCCAATGCGTGGCAATCTGGCCAATCGAGAGCCAGAAATGCTTAAGCGTTGGTACAAAGAAGACCTTTACGGCGAGATCCGTAAAGCGAAGAAAGGCAAAAAGTCTTTCGTATTACATGATGGCCCTCCCTATGCCAATGGTGATATTCACATTGGTCACGCACTGAATAAGATTCTTAAAGACATTATTATTAAATCCAAAACCCTTTCCGGTTTTGATGCACCTTATATCCCAGGTTGGGACTGCCACGGTCTGCCGATCGAATTAATGGTGGAAAAGAAAGTAGGCAAGCCAGGTAAAAAAGTGACGGCAGCGGAGTTTCGTGAGAAATGCCGTCAGTACGCTGCGGGTCAAGTTGAAGGTCAGAAAGAAAGCTTCAAACGTCTAGGTATTCTTGGTGAGTGGGACAAACCATACCGCACCATGGATTTTACGACTGAAGCAAACATCATCCGTGCTCTAGGTAAAATTGCCGATAACGGTCACCTGCTAAAAGGTTTCAAACCTGTTCACTGGTGTACAGATTGTGGTTCTGCCTTGGCTGAAGCTGAGGTGGAGTACAAAGATAAAGTTTCTCCTTCAATTGATGTTCGTTTTAAAGCGGCAGATGAAGCTGCGTTGTTGTCTAAATTCAACTTAAACGAAGGTCATGAAGGTCAAGGTGATATCTCCGTTATTATTTGGACGACGACGCCTTGGACGCTTCCTGCAAACCGCGCTGTGTGTATGCGTGATGATCTGGAATATGTACTTATCCAAGTTGAAGCGAGTGATTCGTCGGAGCCTGAGCGTATTATCGTTGCTTCCGAGCTTGCCAAAGATGTAATGGAGCGTGCAGGTGTTGAACACTTCCACAACCTAGGTTTTGCGAAAGGTGCGGATCTTGAATTGTCTCAGTTCAATCACCCGTTCTACGACTTCACTGTTCCTGTAGTTCTTGGTGAGCATGTTACGACTGATTCTGGTACGGGTGTGGTTCATACTGCTCCTGGACATGGTCAAGAGGATTTCGTGGTTGGCAAACAATACAACCTTGAAGTTGCTAACCCAGTAGGATCAAACGGCGTTTACCTTCCTGATACAGAATTATTTGCTGGTCAGCATGTCTTTAAAGCAAACGACTCTGTTTTAGATGTTCTAAAAGAGAAGGGTGCACTTTTGCATCACCACTCTTACGAACACAGCTACCCACATTGCTGGAGACACAAAACCCCAATCATTTTCCGTGCAACACCACAGTGGTTCATTTCTATGGATCAAGCGGGTCTTCGTGCAAAGGCACTGGAGTCAATTAAAGGTGTTGAATGGATGCCTGAATGGGGTCAGAGCCGCATTGAGGGTATGATCGAAGGTCGCCCAGAATGGTGTGTTTCTCGACAACGTACTTGGGGTGTGCCAATTGCATTATTTGTACACAAAGAGACGGCTGAACTGCATCCGAACTCATTAGAACTTATTGAAAAAGTCGCGAAGCTAGTAGAAGAGAAAGGCATTCAAGCTTGGTGGGATGTTGACGCAGCAGAGCTTATGGGCGCTGAAGATGCAGACAAGTACGAAAAAGTACTGGATACCCTAGACGTATGGTTCGATTCGGGTGTCACTCACTATTCGGTGGTGGATTCTCGTGAAGAGTACAATGGCAACTCTGCTGACCTATATCTAGAAGGTTCTGACCAGCACCGTGGTTGGTTCCAGTCTTCTTTGATTTCATCCATCGCGATGAAAGATGAAGCCCCATACAAGCAAGTGCTTACGCACGGCTTCGTAGTGGATGGCAACGGTCGTAAGATGTCTAAGTCTATCGGTAACGTGGTTGCCCCTAAAGACGTCACTAACAAGCTAGGTGCGGACATCCTACGCCTATGGGTTGCTTCTACTGATTATACTGGCGAAGTTGCGGTATCTGATGAAATTCTTAAGCGCTCTGCAGACGCATACCGCCGTATTCGTAATACCGCGCGTTTCTTCCTTGCTAACTTAAGCGGTTTCAATCCAGAAACGGATCTTGTACCAGCAGAAGAAATGGTGGCGCTTGATCGTTGGGCCGTTGGTCGCGCTCAAGCAGCACAAGAAGAGATTGTTAACGCGTACGGAGAGTACAATACACACGCTGTTACCCAACGCTTAATGCAGTTCTGTTCGATCGAAATGGGCTCTTTCTATTTAGATGTGATTAAAGATCGCCAGTACACAGCGAAGCAGGGCGGTCACGCTCAACGCAGCTGTCAGACGGCACTTTACTACATTGTCGAAGCTCTGGTTCGTTGGATGGCACCGATTATGTCATTCACAGCAGACGAGATTTGGAACGAAATGCCAGGCGCACGTGATAAGTTTGTCTTCACGGGTGAGTGGTTTGAAGGCTTGTTTGGTCTTGTTGAAGGCGAAGAACTCAGCAACGAATTCTGGACTGACATTCAATCTGTACGTGGTGCTGTGAACAAGCTTCTTGAAGATGCTCGTAAAGAGAAAGCGATTGGTGGTTCGTTACAAGCGGAAGTGACGCTTTATGCTGATGATGCACTGACAGCTAAACTCAACAGGCTTGAAGATGAGCTACGCTTTGTTCTGTTAACTTCAGCAGCACAAGTTAAACCTTTAAGCGACAAGCCTGATTCAGCCAAAGAGACAGATCTGGAAGGCTTGTTCGTTGAAGTTGCGGCGGCAGATGCAGAGAAATGTGAACGCTGTTGGCACCATACGCCAGATGTAGGCACTATCGAAGGTCACGAAAAAGTGTGTGGTCGTTGTGTGTCAAATGTGGATGGCGAAGGCGAAGAGCGTAAGTTCGCTTAATATTGGGATTCGATATGAGTGACAATGCGTTATCGATGAAGCAATCGGGTGTTCGCTGGCTCTGGCTGGCGGTACTGATTTTCATCGCGGATATTGGTATTAAGTTCATCGTTATGGACAACATGGGGTATGGCTGGGCGAATCGTATTGAGATTACGTCTTTCTTCAACCTATTGTATGTTCATAACTATGGTGCAGCATTTAGCTTTTTAAGCGATCAAAGTGGATGGCAACGTTGGTTGTTCTTCAGTATCGCACTGGTTGTTTGTGGTGTATTGATCAGCTGGATGAGAGCTTTACCAGCAACAGATAAATGGTTAAATATTTCTTATGCCATGGTAATTGGTGGTGCGGCAGCCAATAACTTTTATGACCGATTGGTTCATGGTTATGTTGTTGATTACCTCGATTTCTATTGGGGAAGTTACCATTGGCCGGCATTCAATTTAGCAGATGCTGCGATTGTACTTGGTGCTGCTCTCATTTTGCTTGATGGATTCCGTAAAAAACCGGAAGAGTCACCTCAATAATGAGGGCATATTTTGAATAACCCTAAGCGCTGTCCGTTGATTCGGATGGCGCTTTTTAATATAAAGGCTAAAAATTGGAAGACATTGGCATAAGCTGAGTTGTGTTCCCGTATAAAAAGCCAAAACCCAATAACGAAAATAAGGACATAACTCTGTGACCATTATTACTGCAAATTCTGCTGTGACGTTGCACTTTACGATAAAACTCAAGGACGGTTCTGTAGCGGATAGTACACACAGCATGGGAAAGCCTGCAAAATTCGCAATGGGTGATGGAAGTCTGAGTGAAAACTTTGAAAAATCTTTATTAGGTTTGGTTCAAGGTGAGCAAAGAAACATTGAACTCAGCGCTGAAGATGCATTTGGTCAGCCTAACCCAGACAATATTCACCATATGGACAGAGCACGATTTATTGGTGAGGAAAAGGTAGAGGTAGGAACCATTATGGCCTTTTCTGGTAAAGACGGCATGGAGATTCCAGGCATCATTGCAGAAATTTCTGGCGAATCTGTCACTGTGGATTTCAATCACCCACTTGCAGGGCAAGATGTGACTTTTGAAGTCGAAATTCTAGAAGTGGAATAAGGGCTAAAGATATTGGTGGTATTTCCTCTTTGGTGTTGGCTTGAGGCGCAATAGGGATAACGGTAAACTGTGCCCTATAAAGCAATATGTCGATAACTAATTACACTCAAAAGTAAGATAGCCAAAGTAAATATATCGAAAAGCAATATAACTGTGCGCCATAACAGCGATACCCCTATATCTGAGAGCCCAAAATTGCGCGCCACTAAATAACGAAAGTACTATGAGCAATGAAATGAAAATACTGTTAGCGAACCCCCGCGGTTTTTGTGCTGGGGTCGATCGCGCCATCAGCATTGTAGAAAGGGCATTGGAGATGTACCAACCTCCTATCTATGTGCGTCATGAGGTGGTTCACAACCGCTTTGTGGTTGAAGGTTTGAAACAACGCGGTGCCATCTTTGTTGAAGAACTGCATGAAGTACCAGACGACAATATTGTTATTTTTTCTGCTCATGGTGTTTCTCAGGCTGTTAGGCAAGAAGCCAAGCGACGTAAACTAACAGTGTTCGATGCTACCTGCCCACTTGTAACAAAAGTGCATATGGAAGTTGCTCGCGCAAGCCGAAGAAACATGGAGGTCGTATTGATTGGTCATGCGGGTCATCCAGAGGTCGAAGGCACTATGGGTCAGTACGACAGCGATACGGGTGGAATGTATCTTGTTGAAAGACCTGAAGATGTTGCTTCTTTGGTGGTAAACGATCCATCTAACTTTCACTACGTTAGTCAAACCACACTGTCTGTGGACGAAACTGCCGACGTCATTGAAGAGCTTCGACGTGTGTTTCCTGAAATCCAGGGACCACGCAAAGACGACATTTGCTACGCGACTCAAAACCGCCAAGATGCTGTGCGCATTTTAGCTACGCAAGTTGATGCCGTTGTCGTTGTAGGTTCAACGAATTCATCCAACTCTACGCGTTTAAAAGAACTGGCTGAAAAGCTCGGTACACCAGGTTATCTGATTGATTGCCCAGAAGCGATTGAAGCCAAATGGTTTGATGGCGCGAGCAAGGTTGGTGTTACTGCTGGTGCGTCGGCTCCTGAAGAGTTGGTAAACCAGATTTTAGATCGAATTAAAGAGCTTGGAGCAGACGAAGTAGAAGAAGTCCTTGGTCGGGAAGAAAACATGTTCTTTGAAGTTCCACGAGAGCTCCAAGTGAGAGAAATTTAAAAAATCTCGGATATATCAATAAAATAAAGCCCCGAATTACTCGGGGCTTTACTATTTTTAAGTTAGGGTGAAAGAAGTACTTTATCCATTTCATTGTTTTAGAGTGTTCAAGTAGAGAGGTTGGGCAGCGAATGGGTTTCAATTCGTGGTTTTCAAGTAATGTTTCAATCAAGAGAAAACTTTTGCTGATCACTGTTTTTATTTTAGTGATTGTCTCCGTCTTTACTTGGATTTCAATATCTTCGCTTTCTGCTTACAAACAAGCCAACTCTGACTATCGTAATGAAGTTGCTGCTCGCATTGGTTTATTAAACAATCTTCGGTACCAACTAGGGTATAACGGTGCGATTCACCAGTTCAAAAACTATGTCCTCAGGGGCAAGCTCAAAGATAAGGATGCGGCCAGTGAGCACTTTAAAGAAGCCAAAATCGTTATCGCACAATACAAATCTTTAAACCTAACTATCGCAGAAAAACACGCGCTAAATGCGGTAGACCGAGTGATTACTGAATACCAAAGCAAACTTTTTCAAATGCCGGTTGAGTACCACAGGCGTTTGAGTGTTAATCAGATTGATGATCAGGTCAAAGTCAATGATGAGCCCGCAATACATGCTTTGAATAATCTTGAACACACCGCGAAAGAGCGTGAGTCCGATCAAATCCACCGAGTGAATGCGCTTTTTTCGGAAATGCGCTGGAAAGTACTTACCGCCACAATTACCATTTTTTTAGCGTCAATTGTGTGCCTAACTTGGCTCTACTTAACTTTAACGCGTCGGCTGAAGCAGTTTGCTCGTTACAGTGAAAAAATGCGTGACGGCGTATACAATCACGATGAAGAGCTGAATGAAACACTATCGTGGGAAGGGGACGAATTGAATGAGATTGCCACTAACCTTGAAAGTATCATCGAACTGTTGAAATGTGAAAAGGAGAGGGCGGAGGACTCAAGTAAAGCGAAAACTGAATTTTTAGCGGTCGTTTCCCATGAAATTAGAACGCCAATGAATGGTGTATTGGGTATCGCTCAGTTATTGCAGAAAACAGACTTGAGTGACAGCCAAAGAAATCACTTGGTTAATTTACATGAATCTGGTGAGCATATGATGACTTTGCTTAATGAGATTCTGGATTACTCCAAAATTGAGCAAGGTAAGTTTGATTTAGACTGTCAGCCATTTTCCTTTACTCACTTGATGGGTTCGGTGAGTAGTATTTATCAATCCTTAGCTGAAGAGAAAGGCATCGATTTATACATCGATAATAAGGTCGATCACGAAAGGTGGGTTTTTGGCGACAAGGCTCGTGTCAGACAAATCATGTTTAACTTACTCAATAACGCGATCAAATTTACAGAGAAAGGGTTCATAGAGCTTCAAACTTCTGAGCACATCAAAGGCGATCGTATTGATTTGAGTATTCAACTCAAAGATACCGGAATTGGGATGAGTCCGGATACGCTGACCAAGCTCTTTAATCCATTTGAACAAGCCGACAGCTCTACAACTCGGAAGTTTGGCGGCACGGGGTTGGGGCTCTCTATCGTGTCTAGGCTTATCAATCAAATGGGAGGTGAAATTAAGGTTGCCAGTGAGTTAGATATGGGCAGTTGTTTTACCGTGATACTACCTTTACCTCTTGCCAAGCCTCAGCTAACCGTAGTGCAAGATTGCAGACCGCTTAATTACAATGGACTGAAAGCACTCATTGTTGAGGATAATCGCTTAAATGGTATGGTGCTTCAATCCATGCTTAAGCAATGTGGCTTTATCACTGAATGCATTGAAAATGGCGCATTAGCGCATAAGTTAGCGCAGGAAAAAGTCTTCAACCTTATTCTAATGGATAACCATATGCCAGTGATGGATGGTGTTGAAGCCACCTATATGATCCGCCAAGATTCCCTAAATAAAAATGCATTGATACTAGGCTGTACCGCAGATTTGTTTAAAGAAACTCGCGATAAAATGAAACAAGCCGGTGTCGATGATCTTATCGCAAAACCAGTTGTTGAAAGGGAGCTACATGAAACGCTGCGCAATTATGCGAATAAGCTATTTCCTAATGGGATTTTGTACAAACCCAGCTTAGACACGGAAAAGCACATCGATACAGATTCAGTGGATGTGAATCTCATCATGCGTAAAAACGCAGTGGCTTTTGATGTGATGCCAGTATTCATTAACAGTGTTATTGAAGAAGCACTGTCCGCTGTTACGGAATTAAACATCGCCCAACAGAACCAAGAACTCGATGCAATTGTGCGCTCCGCTAACATATTAAGTGTGCTGTTTGAAAAGGTAGCATTACCCGGAATGGTTGTGTTAGCGGATTTGGTAGCAAAGCAGGTGAAAATTGACGATCAGCAGATCCATCAGTTGTTTGAGCTCACTCATCAATGGTTGGACGAACTCTGTTTGATTGCCGAGGAATGTGGATAAGCATTCAGAAAACAAAAAGGCTCAAATGAGCCTTTTTTCATCTTCTACACAGAAATATTCTACTCTTAGCGGTTATACCGTTTTTGGAGTGGACGAAGGTGTTTCTTCGTCTGCGAGTTCAGATTCACCTTTGCCTTTCGAAGTTTTAATCACGTAAGTCGTTATAAGTAGCGCAACGATAATACCCGCCACTGTCGAGAAATTAATTGGAAGACCAAAGCCGAGCTGATTGTTGCTTAAGATGAAGCTCACACACACCGTTGTCATGAAAATAGCGGGTACGGTGGTGATCCAGTGGAGTTTGTTGTGGCGAAGTAGATAAGCGGATGCCGTCCACAGCATCATAACCGCAGTGGACTGATTTGCGAATCCGAAGTAACGCCAAATGATGCCAAAATCAACCTGAGTCAAGATGCCACCCAACACAAACAAAGGGATAGCCATCATGAGACGATTACGCAGTGTTTTTTGCTCCATGTTGAAGTATTCAGCCAGAATCAAGCGGCTAGAACGAAACGCTGTATCACCGGAAGTGATTGGAAGAATAACAACCCCCAAGAACGCAAGAACACCGCCGAATACACCCAGTAGCCCAAATGAAGCGCTGTACACGACATTTCCTGGTCCACCATTAGCCACGGCATCAGACAGAGACTCTACCGAGCCGAAGAACGACAGCGCTAATGCACACCAAATAAGGGCGATGACACCTTCACCAATCATCGCGCCATAAAAGATAAAGCGACCATTCTTTTCATTTTCCATACAACGAGCCATAAGAGGCGACTGAGTGGCATGGAAACCAGAAATAGCACCGCATGCAATAGTAATAAATAACGCTGGCCACAACGGTAAGTCATTAGGGTTCATGTTGGTGAACATGTCGCTGACTTCGTATCCCCCTAGAATGGTATGTTCGTCAGACACGCCAATCGCGGTTATAAGTCCAACAGACATAAAGATGAGCAGTGCACCGAACAATGGGTAGAAACGCCCAATGATTTTGTCTACTGGGACAACGGTAGCAATGATGTAATAAGCAAAGATAAACACCACCATGGATGTCATGGTGACGGTGAAATCTGTTTGATCATTGATGAGGTTGGTTATCATACCGGCAGGCGCTGAAACAAAGACCACCCCGACCAATAACAGTAGGACAATGGCAAAAATATTCATAAAGTGTTTTGCGCCATTACCTAAGTAGCGACCAGTAATGGTGGGTACGGATGCCCCTCCATTTCTTACGGAAAGCATACCAGAGAAATAATCATGTACAGCGCCAGCAAATATACAGCCAAGGACAATCCAAAGCATTGCCGCAGGGCCATACAAAGCACCCATAATCGGACCGAAAATAGGGCCGACACCAGCAATATTTAGTAATTGCACCAAATACACTTTCTTGTTCGACATTGGCACAAAATCAACACCATCTTGCTTTGTATAAGCGGGTGTTTGACGATGTTCTTTAATACCAAATATACGTTCGACGAACGTACCATATATAAAATATCCGCCGATAAGTGCAGCGACACACATGAGAAACCACAACATATTCACATCCCGTGTAATTATTTAAACTCTTCACCTTGGATAGTAAAACAGGGAAATACTGACTTCATTGGCTACAGAGTTGAGTGGTGATATGGCAGGTTAAGTGGTTGCTATTAGGAATAAGTGGTTTTACTCACTAGAGGATGTGAGCTTACTCTTCAGTGCGGGTACTTTGGGGGGTCGATGCTAATCAATACCCTTCGCAAAGTTGAGAATTACAGTGGAATATGAAAGTCATTTTAAACAGTGTGGTTATCAACTATTTGATCAAATAGATATTTAATCTTCTTTCTTGTCTTATTTATGAGAACTCTTTGGCTGTTGATGATATAGGGCTTCTTGTGTTTTCTCTCTGGCTCCATTACTTATGAGCAATAAAAAGAATGAATTGAGCTAAATACAAAAGTTAATGCTCTCAAGGCAGGTTCGCAGTCATAGTGAATTCAGTTCACTCGAATATGTCACTCTACTTTTAAACAGGACGTTCAAGAGGAGTTTCGATGAAGACCATTCCCATCGGCGTACTTTATTCAAGTCAAAGCCAGTACCGAAAAGTAAGCTATCAAACTTTGATAGGTACACAGTTTGGTATTTCGCAAGTGAACGCCAATCCTCGATTTAATTTCAAGTTAGGCGCTATCCATAAAGACCCATTTGGCGACTTACCTCGTTATGCAAAACAGACTGAGCGCCTTTTTAACCAGGGGGTTGAGCACATCTTTGGTACGACAACTCTAGATTCTAGAATGTTAGCCTTGGATGTTGTTCAGCGTCACTCTGGGCTGCTCTGGACCTCCTCTCTGTCTGGGGCTCAACCCAAGCACCCCAATTTGTTGGAATTCGGATCCTCTCCGGAGCAGCACCTTCTTCCATTGCTTGAATATTCCTTTGCGAAATATGGTCCTCATGGTGCGGTCGTTAGCCCTAACGATCAGCTCGGCTGGGATTTAAGTGCGCTGACATCTTCTTTCTCCGACGCTGGAGGCGGTGCCTTGAGTTTTAACAACTTTTATCGAGAAGGTTGCCAAACTTTTGAATACACATTGAAATCTCTGCTGATTGACCCCCCTAAATTTGTCGTAAACCATTTGATGGGGAATTCGAGTTACGCTTTTCTAAAAGAGCTTAACCAGCGTTGGAAAGGTAAACCTATTCCAGTCATTTGCACACACCTAAGTCGCAGTGAGTCAGTCGCTTTGGGGGCTCTACCTAATTTAGTCTTATTGTGTGGGAGTAATTTCTTTGAGCAAGTTAACCCCATGTTTTCTCAGCGCGTATACCGAGATTTTGCGAAAGTGTACGTTTCTGGTGGCTTTGTTTCAGCTTATTTATCTGTGCTGGCATTGGCGTACTCAATCAAACGAGCTGAAAGTTCAGATCCGAAAGACGTCAAGCGAGCACTCACCTCGATTGCTTTGCCTGCTCCATTTGGCGGAAAAGCGCTTTTTACCAATCAGTACTTAAAGCAGCCCAGTTTCGTTGCCCAGCTCAATGAGGAAGACGTTACCTTATTGGAAACGGAAAACGTGTGCTCAGAAAGAAGAACAATCAATACTTCGCAAATTGCTGCCTTAGAATAAAATCAGGCAGAGCCTGTGCTTTCATCGTAAACTGATAGTTCTAGGTAAATATCAGGTATAACAATGAAACAACGTTTAGTGGCTTTAGTAATGGGAACATTGCTTGTTGGGTGTTCACCCAGCGAGTTTTTGACCGATGACAGCGACTGGTATTCAGTTGGCTACCGAGATGGCGTGAAAGGTCAGACCCAGCGTTCTTTTCAAGATTTGGCGGAGTATGGTCAAGTAAATCATGCAGATTATGATCAAGGTTACCTCGCTGGTGTCAAAGAGTATTGCAATCCCGGCTTTGCTTATCAGATAGGGCTGTCCGGCAGTTTTTATGAAGGTGTTTGTGAGGGCATGCCAGAAGCACAAAAGTTTCGTATGGAATGGCAACGAGGCTGGAATCAAGGTTCAGGGCGAAGCGAATAACTTCGCCTGATTCATTGAGATTGAAAAGAGAATCCCTGAAAGAAATTTATTGTGGGGATGTTTTGTTTTGCTTTTCGATCTCTGACTCTTCTGCTTGGGATGTTTCGACTGCACGGCGTAAAAAACCTTGTTGGTTTGATAACTGTTTTTGGGCTGTGTTGAGATCCGAGCCAGTCAGTAACATCAGGATCGCCAGCTTCACATCATACTGGGTTTGTTCTAACTTCTCTCTGGCTTCCTCTTTTGCACAATCCGTTGCCTGAACAACAATTCTAACGGCACGGGCAATGAGTTTTTCGTTACTGGCTTTTACATCCACCATGAGGTTTTGGTAGCTTTTCCCTATTCGGATCATGCTAGCTGTTGAAAGCATGTTCAGTACGAGTTTCTGAGCCGTACCCGACTTCAAACGCGTCGACCCGGTTAACGCTTCGGGGCCAACGACTGGGCTAATGGCGAGTTGAGCACATTGCGCAATGGGAGAGCTAGGGTTGCAAGACAATGCGATAGAGTAGGCTCCAACTTCATTGGCGTATTCCAAACCACCTATCACATAAGGGGTTCTGCCACTGGCAGCAATGCCAACCACAACGTCTTTTTCGGTCAAGGTAATGGCTGACAAATCCTCTTTACCTAAGAGTTTATTGTCTTCTGCGCCCTCCTGAGCTTTAAACATTGCTTCTTTCCCGCCCGCAATAAGCCCGATGACCATTTGATCTGACACGCCAAACGTGGGAGGGCATTCAGAAGCATCCAAAACACCTAAACGACCGCTAGTTCCCGCGCCTAAATAGATAAGTCTGCCACTCTGTAAGAAAGCGTTGGAAATCTTGTCTACCGCAGAGGCGATATTGGGGAGTTCTTTTGCTATGGCTGTTGGGACTTGCTGATCTTGCTGATTGAGTTTTTCAACGATTTCAAGCGAAGACAAAAGATCGATATCCATGGTGTCAGGGTTTCGTCCTTCCGACACAAGGTGTGCAAGAGCAGAGAGTAGTGCGTCATTAGCCATGATGTTGTCCGTATTAGTATTTGCGACTTTTCGTATTCGTGACGAGTTTAATTTGCGAGGTATATTACACCTAATGAAGCGAGTTGACGTGCTCCAGTTACCTCAGGCGCATTACTAGGAAGGGCATGAACTCGTCGTTGGGCTAGCCAGGCAAATGCCATTGCTTCCATGAATTCGCTGTCAACGCCCGTATTTTTGGTATCTTTAACATGCCAAGTTGGGAGAAATTCATTGAGTCGACTCATCAATACTGGGTTCATAGCGCCTCCTCCACAAACCAACAAAGTAGGCTCGTCGCCGAAAATTTGCTTATCTACTTCTAAGGCAATGCTGGATGCGGTGAGATCCAAGAGCGTAGCTTGTATATCCTCTGGTTCTAGATGAGTAATACCATCAAACTGATTCAACCAACTCAGGTTAAAAAGCTCTCTCCCTGTACTTTTCGGGGAGGCAAGAGAAAAGTAAGGATCCGACATAAACTGCGCGAGTAGAGCAGGGTTAACTTTGCCAGAACTGGCGAACGCACCGCCTTTATCGAAGGGCTGACCGGTATGCTTTTGGCACCAAGCGTCCATTAGCATGTTGCCTGGCCCTGTATCGTAACCAATTAGTGGGGAAGTAGGGGGTAGTACGGAAATGTTGGCAATTCCACCGATATTCAAAATAACCGTGGTGGACTCTTGGGATTCATACAACCACTGATGAAAAGCGGGGACTAACGGCGCGCCTTGCCCCCCTAGCGCCATATCTTTTCGGCGAAAGTCGGCAATAGTATCAATACCTGTTTGGGAAGCTATTATGTTTGCATCCCCTAATTGCATAGTAAAACGAGTATCTCCAGTAGGCTGGTGGAAAACAGTTTGCCCATGGCAACCAATTGCTGCGATATCTTGCTTCTCTATCGACGTGGTTTTCAGTAATGCATTGACACTGTCAGCAAAGAGAGCGCCAAGGTCATGATCGAGCTCACCGATGGTTTTCACGCTTGCCGGTTGCCCTTCACATAGGGCTAGAACTCTCTGTTTGAGCTCTATAGGCATTGGATGAACATAGCTTTTGATGAGTGAAATATCGCTTTCAGATATTTCCGTCAAGGCAACATCAACGCCATCCAAACTCGTTCCGGACATCACGCCAATGTAATATTGATTTTGATTCACCCTGCGACTCCCTGACATTAAATTAACTGACTACGTTAAAAGATTTTTGTAATAATAAAGCGAATATTCTTAATTGGTTAGTTAAAACTACGAGGCTTTGAACATAATGGGACTACTTTGGATTGATGTTGCCGGATACGAGCTGGATGCAGAAGACAAAGAAATACTGCAACACCCAACTGTAGGTGGGGTGATCCTGTTTTCGCGCAATTATTACGATAATGAGCAATTACTTGCGTTGAACAAAAGCATCCGACAAGCCACCAACCGCCCAATATTGATTGGGGTGGATCAAGAAGGTGGACGTGTACAGCGCTTTAAAGAAGGGTTTAGCTTGATTCCACCTGCACAAAGCTTTGCCTTACAACCCAATGGCAAAGAGGTGGCAAAGCAAGCCGGGTTTTTGATGGCTGCCGAATTAATTGCCCATGATATCGACCTAAGTTTTGCCCCAGTTTTAGACAAAGGGCATGAATGTAAAGCCATTGGGAATCGCGCCTTTGGTGACGATATTGAAAGCATCGTGACGTACAGCTCGGCATTTATGGAAGGAATGAAAACAGTTGGCATGGCGACAACAGGAAAGCACTTTCCTGGTCATGGCGGTGTAATAACCGATACCCACTATGAAACAGCCAAAGACGAAAGAGACTTCATTTTCGAACAAGATATGGCTGTGTTTAAGGCACATATAGAATCGGGTGTGTTAGATGCCATGATGCCAGCGCATGTTATTTACCCTGAATACGACTCACAGCCAGCCAGTGGCAGCCCTTATTGGTTGAAACAAGTATTAAGAGAGCAGTTAGGATTCGAGGGCATCGTTTTTTCTGACGATCTTAGTATGGAAGGGGCGGGAGTAATGGGATCACCAGCAGAGCGTGCAATGCAATCGCTTGAGGCTGGGTGTGACATGTTACTGATGTGCAACAACCGTGACTATACCGTTAGTGCGTTGGACAAACTGCCTATAAGTACCGTACCCAACGCAACAAGCTTGCTGAAAAAGCAAAGCTTCTCCTTGAGCGAGCTGCGAATCAGTGAAGAATGGAAATCGGCATCGGAAGCCATGAAGCGAATGCTGGATTGTTAAATTCAACAAACCCTAATCATTCGGCTTAACGGCTTAACGGTTTTTACTGAATACCTAGTGTCTCTTTTAAACTCTTCAAAAATCTTCGGCTGACGGGCACAGGTTGCCCGCTTTGCGTAATAATTTCAGCAAGACCGTGTTCCAACAATTTAATTTCCCGAATCGCTTGGGTGTTAACCAGATACTGGCGATGACACCGCAATAACGAGGTTTTTTGTTCGAGCACTTTAAGCGTTAGCTGACTCGTAGCGGTTTGCTCAGCGGTTTTCACTTGCACCCCTGAAATGTCAGTGTAAGCAAACTCAACATCGTGGATTGGGATAATGACAATGCGATTTAGCCCAATACAAGGGACTTGCTCTAATTTATCTTGCGTGAATGCAGATATGTTTTGAGGCTCTTTTAACCGAGCGGTTTTAACCAAGCGAGAAACACACTTTTGAAGTCGAGATGGTTTGATGGGTTTTAAGAGGTAATCGAATGCATTGTCCTCAAAAGCCTGAATCGCATATTGGTCGTAAGCAGTAACAAACACTACATTGGGCATGGTATCTGGATCGAGCATAGAGAGCAGTTCAATACCACTAATCTGAGGCATATGAATATCCAAAAAAACCACGTCCGGCTTACAGGCGTTGATTTTCTTTAACCCTTCAATGGCATTACTGGCTTGGTCGATGACATCGATCTCCTGGGTTTCTGCCATTAATTCGCACAGTTCTTCTCGAGCAAATTGTTCATCATCAATGATTAAAGCGGTCAGCATTCCTTTGCCTCTGTCGTCGGGAGTTTAAAGCTCATTCTTGTGTATTTCTGTGGCTGGCAGTCTATATGTAAAGTTGATGGTCGCCCCAGTAGGTTAGCGAGGCGTTTATTCACAATATCCAGCCCTAACCCAGAGTGGTTCTGTGCAGGTGCTTGATAGAGCCCCGCATTGTCTTCAACCACTATGGTGTGCTCACCGTTTTCGGTATGGCTATATATTCGAACTTTACCATTTTCTAAAAGCTGAGAAATACCGTGTTTGATAGCATTTTCGACCAGAGGCTGTAGGGTAAAGCTGGGTATGATTTTTTCTAGCAAGGCATCATCTATCGCCCACTCAACTTCTAGACGATCGCTAAAACGCGCTTTTTCAATGGTGAGATACGCATTTACGTGTTCCAGTTCTTCTTTCAGCCGAACCGTCTCTATATTTTGCTTAAGATTACTCCGGAAGAATTGAGACAAGTGTTGAATTAGATCCCTAGCCTTATCTGGGTCTCGCCTTGTAATGGCGCTGATGGTATTCAAAGCATTGAACAGAAAATGCGGGTTAACTTGAGCGTGAAGTAGCTTAATTTCAGCCTGAGTGAGAAGCGTTTGTTGTTCTTGATAATCGCCATACAAAATCTGGCTGGAAAGCAGTTGGGCTATGCCCTCCGCCATCGACATATTGATAGTGGAAAACAGCTTTCGTTTGGGTTCATAAAGCTTGATGGTACCTATTACATCCTCTCCGGTTTTTAAAGGAATAATCAGCGCTGAGCCTAGCTTACAATTCTCAGATAAAGAGCACTGGTAGGGCTGTTCTCTGCCATCAAGGTAAATGATTTTGTTGTTGGAAATCGCATCTAGAGTGCTTTTCGATGATATGGGGGTATTGGGTTTATGGTGATCATCACCTATGCCCACAAAGGCAAGAATCTTATCTTTGTCGGTAATGGATACAGCACCCACTTTGGTTTCTTCATAGATAATACGGGCTATCTTGTTTGCGTTATTGGCATTAAATCCAGAGCTTAGAATACCGACTGAACGTTCTGCTATCGTAAGTGCTCGCCGAGAAAATGCGGCGGAGTACTTTTCGAAAATGGTTTTTCTATCTTGTAAGATGCTCATGAACAGGGCTGCACCAACAGAGTTAGCGATGATCATTGGTGCTGCAATGGCGGAGACCAACTGATAAGACTGCGCAAAAGGCTTTGCCACGATCAATATAATCAACATCTGAACAACTTCTGCAAAGAGTGTGACGGAGAAGACCACCAAGGGGTTGAAGAGTTGGCTCGACCTGTTTTTTCTTACGTAGTAACTATGCAGTACGCCTCCAATGAGTCCTTCTGCTGTTGTTGATATTGCGCAGGCAACATCGGTAAAACCACCAAGAGAGTAACGATGCATTCCCCCCGTAAGACCGACTGCAAAGCCAACAACCGGCCCACCAAATAAGCCTCCCATGACTGCGCCAATGGCTCGCGTGTTGGCGATCGCATCATTAATCTGTAAGCCAAAGTACGTCCCCATAATGCAAAACAAAGAAAAAAGGACGTAACAGCTAAGTTTGTGGCTTAAACGCGTAGAAATACTAAGTAGTGGCAAAAAAATAGGGGTTTTACTCAGCATATAAGCCAGTACAAGGTATACGCACATCTGCTGAAGTAAAGATAGTATGAGGTCCATAGCCACTTTCCGTAATTATTTAAGGCTATTTTAATCGATAATGTTCTCTGTAAGTTGTTAAGGAGCTCGTAATTCTAGGTGTAAATTTAAATATACATCAAATGTTTTTCTATGTTTACACTTGAAATCTATTTTTTTGCTGTTATTTTGTTCTTTATTGGATTTGAGGCTCGCTGGTTGTGGTGGGTGTAATTTAAAGTTTACAGGTAATAAAAATGCAAAAGAGCGAATTGAGCAACATACACATCAGTGACGAGCAGGTTCTAATTACACCTAATCAGTTGAAAGATAAAATCCCACTGAGCGATGAAGCGCGCCAGTTTATTCAGCAGTCTCGTCAGGAGATAGCAGACATTATCGATAAGAAAGATCATCGTTTGCTGGTTGTCTGTGGTCCTTGCTCAATTCATGATCTGGATGCCGCTAAAGAATACGCAAAGCGTCTGAAGGCATTGTCTGAAAAATTGGATGACCAGATTTACATCGTTATGCGTGTTTACTTCGAGAAGCCACGTACCACTGTTGGTTGGAAAGGGTTGATTAACGATCCCCACTTGAATGGTACATTCGACATTGAGCATGGGCTTCATGTGGCTCGCCAGCTACTTGTCGAACTAGCTGAAATGAAAATCCCGCTAGCGACGGAAGCTCTAGACCCAATTAGCCCTCAATACCTAGCTGATACGTTCAGTTGGGCTGCGATCGGTGCTAGAACAACGGAATCACAAACTCACCGTGAAATGGCCAGTGGTTTGTCTATGCCTGTTGGTTTCAAAAACGGTACGGATGGCAGCCTTGCGACCGCAATCAATGCGATGCAGGCAGCATCTTCTGGTCACCGCTTCATGGGGATTAACCGTGAAGGTCAGGTTGCTTTATTGACGACGCAAGGTAACCCTAATGGTCACGTTATTTTGCGTGGCGGTAAACAAACCAACTACGACTCCGTTTCTGTCGCAGAATGTGAAGAGGAAATGTCGAAGTCTGGACTGGATGCAGCTTTGATGGTGGATTGCAGTCACGCGAACTCGCGCAAAGATTTTCGTCGTCAGCCACTTGTGGCCGAAGATGTTATTCATCAAATCCGCGAAGGAAACAAGTCGATTATCGGTCTGATGATTGAAAGCCATATTAACGAAGGTAATCAGCCTTCAGACATTCCAGTAAATGAGATGGCTTACGGGGTTTCCATCACCGATGCGTGTATCAATTGGGATTCAACTGAGGCACTATTAACACATGCACACCAAGAGCTTGTGCCGTTTTTACAAGACAGAATAAAAAATCAATAAGGTAATACTGGATGGCAGTTGAACTGAATGAATTGAGAGATCAAATCGACCTAGTAGATAAGCAAATGGTCGATCTGCTGGCGCAAAGGCTAGCACTGGTAGAGAAAGTCGGGGAAGTAAAAAGTCAGCACGGTTTGCCTATTTACGTCCCTGAGCGCGAAGCCACAATGTTGGCTTCTCGTAGAGAAGAAGCTGAAAAACAAGGTGTTCCACCTCAGCTTATTGAAGACATTTTGCGTAGAACCATGCGCGAATCGTATGCCAGCGAAAAAGATTCAGGATTCAAATGCCTCAACCCAGAACTGGGTTCGGTTGTCATTGTTGGTGGACATGGCCAACTTGGGGGATTGTTTGGGCGTATGTTCCGCTTGTCTGGGTATGACGTAAAAGTACTCGGTAGCCAAGATTGGGAACGTGCCGATGAAATCCTCGATGGAGCAGGGCTCGTTGTTGTAACGGTTCCTATCCATTTGACGGAAAGTGTGATTGCCAAGTTGAATAACCTTCCTGAAAATTGCATTTTGTGTGATTTAACGTCGATAAAGTCAAAACCACTCAACGCGATGTTGCGATCGCACTCTGGACCGGTTGTTGGGTTGCATCCTATGTTTGGTCCCGATGTTCCAAGCTTAGCAAAGCAGGTTGTTGTTTATTGCGATGGTCGTGGTGAGGAAACTTACCAATGGTTATTGAAACAAATTGAGATTTGGGGCGCGAGCCTGTGTAAGTGTGAAGCCCAAGAACACGATCATGGTATGACCCTGATCCAGGCTCTGCGCCACTTTACTTCTTTTGCATATGGTTTGCATTTAAGTGGAGAGAACCCCAATATCGAAAATCTATTGCAGCTAAGCTCCCCAATTTATAGGCTTGAACTTGCCATGGTTGGTCGTCTGTTTGCACAGGATCCGAATTTGTATGCTGATATCATTTTATCTTCCGATGAAAACATCGAAATGATTAAACGCTTCCACCAGAGCTTTGGTAATGCATTGGCTATGCTTGAGGGTGATAACAAACAGGAGTTTGTAGAAAGCTTTGAAAAGGTTGGAGAGTGGTTTGGTGGGTATTCCCAGCAGTTTATGGAAGAAAGTCAGAAGCTACTAAAACAAGCAAATGACGCCATTCATCGTTAACCCTTTATTTACCAATTAAATTAAAAACGGCTCCTGAAGGAGCCGTTTCTATATAACCAGATTGGGATTAAAGAATTCCAAGCTTATTGCAGTCAGTTAACCACGGTCAGTTTACTGCTGGTGTCGATGAGGTATTTTTCACGGTATCAACCGAGCTAGGTGCCGAGCTTGGGTTTTGTGTCAACAAGACCTGCAGCTTCACAACGTTGCTCATGACATCGACCAGAGATGCCCATTTAATACTGCGTTCTTTTTCGAACAAAGTATCAAAGTTTTCGGGGGTCCAGTCCATAAAGTGTTTAGGATTTAATGTTCTACCTAAAAATCTTACTTCATAATGTAGGTGAGGACCGGTAGAGTTGCCCGAGTTTCCGCATGTTGCGACGACATCACCCTTCTTGACAAACTGACCGCTGCGGACGTTAAAACCCTGCAAGTGAGCGTATGACGTCATGAATCCAAAAGCATGGCGTAACTTCAATAAATTACCATAACCTTTCTTACTTGGGCGTCTTAGCTCAACTACGCCATCTGCAGGAGCCAGTACTTGCTCTCCACGTTGGCACGTGAGGTCTATACCCAAATGTCGGTGGCGTCTGCCTGTAATTGGGTTTTTTCGATAGCCGTAGTTGGATGAAACTCGTTGATAAAGAACAGGGCTGTCATTAGGAAGTAATCGAAACATCGTGGCACGCACAGCGGAGTTGATCGCGGCGGCATCAATTCTCTGTTCCAAAGACAATTCTGCATAGTCTACGACGGATGTTTCTTGCGTAATCCCAAGCACAGATTCCACATCATTCACACGCTTGCCTAGGGTTAGGATTTCTCCTTTCTTCTCTTCCAGCTCTTGAGTCAGAGAGTGGTTCGTGCTGATTTGAGCTTCATATAGAGCTTTAAATTGATCGCTCTTTTGGTCGAGATAGTCGATTTGAGATTGAGCATGACTGAAGTTTTGCTCTGATCTTGCCAGTGTATTCTCTGCACTGGATTGGGCAGAGAAATACTGATAAACAGAGGTGCCAAGTAAGCTAGGGAGGGCAAAAAGAGAAAGAACAACCAATGCAGTTGCTTTTCTTCCCACAAAAAAGTGCTGAACCCCAGACGAAGTCGGGATTGATATTTGTATTTGTCGTGACATTTATTGCTTTTTTAAGCACCTAAATCAGATAGCTGCTCAATTTCTCTGTGCAAAAGGGCTTCATCGCCAACATTCAGCTCGACCAGTCGCTTCAAGTGGCTGATGCTGTCGATATCAATATGATGAATGCTAAGACGCATAAAATTATCGTTTAGCTCCACTATTTCAGCTTCCAATGATATCACAATGTCACTATCAGGTAACTCGATGTCGACATCCAGCATTTTGCTTCTGTCGAAATCATGATTAGCAGGTGAGCCAGAAAGCAAAAGACCATGCAGAGAAAGGTCTCGAATGTCACTGTTTACAGTTAAGTCGCCTTGCACCAATTTTGCGGGGGCTTGGTAGATTACGCGAGAAAATCGACGGCGTTCAATCATAGTGTGCTCTCTTTCGGTTCATGCTTAAATTTTGCCTTATGGTAACTGTTGTACAAGGCTAATGGGTAAAGAGTCGGCTTTTTTGTGACGCTTAAGCGCCTCGTTTCAACGTTCGATGTATTATCTCGAATATATAAGAAAAAAGACCGCATAGGCGGTCTTTTTTACACAATACAAATAATGTTACTTCGCAATGCGCTTATATTTGATTCGATGAGGTTCAGCTGCCTGTGCCCCGATCGTCTGTTTCAACCACTCTGTGTACTCAGTATAGTTGCCTTCATAGAAATTCACCTGACCTTCGTCACGGTAATCCAGAATATGAGTCGCAATTCTATCTAGGAACCAACGGTCGTGCGAGATAACCATTGCACAGCCAGGGAATTCCAATAGAGCTTCCTCAAGTGCACGTAGTGTTTCAACATCAAGGTCGTTGGTTGGCTCATCGAGTAGCAATACGTTGCCGCCCGCTTTCAGAAGTTTTGCTAAGTGAACACGGTTGCGTTCACCACCAGAAAGTTCACCAATGATCTTTTGTTGGTCGTTGCCTTTGAAGTTGAAGCGAGAACAGTATGCACGAGCAGGGATTTCGAAGTTGTTGATCTTAATAATATCAGCGCCTTCAGAGATCTCTTGGAATACCGTTTTCTTGTCATCCATGCTGTCACGGAACTGGTCAACAGAAGCTAACTTCACTGTTTCACCAAGTTCAACAGTTCCTGAATCAGGCTGCTCTGCGCCACTTAACATTTTAAATAGTGTTGATTTACCTGCGCCGTTAGCACCGACGATACCGACAATAGCCCCTTTAGGCATACTGAAAGAAAGATCATCGATAAGAACGCGATCACCAAACGATTTAGTTAGGTTATTAACTTCAAGAACTTTGTCACCCAAACGCTCACCTGGTGGGATGAACAATTCATTGGTTTCGTTACGTTTCTGGTATTGACCTGTCGTCAGCTCTTCAAAGCGAGCCATACGCGCTTTAGACTTAGCTTGGCGACCTTTCGGGTTTTGGCGAACCCACTCTAGCTCTTTCTCGATTGTTTTTTGACGTGCGCTTTCGCCAGCCTTCTCTTGCTTCAGACGCTCATCTTTTTGCTCAAGCCAAGAAGTGTAGTTACCCTGCCATGGAATACCTTCACCACGGTCAAGTTCTAGGATCCAGCCAGCTGCGTTGTCTAGGAAGTAACGGTCGTGCGTGATAGCTACAACGGTACCGTTATAATCCACTAGGAAGTGCTCAAGCCATGCAACGGATTCTGCATCCAAGTGGTTGGTTGGCTCATCGAGAAGGAGCATGTCTGGCTTTTCTAGAAGTAGGCGACAGATAGCCACACGGCGGCGTTCACCACCCGATAGGTGCTCAATTTTCGCATCCCATTCTGGAAGACGAAGTGCGTCAGCTGCACGCTCTAATGCTGTTTCTAGGTTGTGCCCATCTTTTGCTTGGATAAGCGCTTCGAGTTCACCTTGCTCTTTAGCAAGTGCATCGAAATCTGCATCTGGTTCTGCATAAGCCGCGTATACAGCGTCAATGCGTTTAAGTGCGTCAGCGACGTCAGAAACAGCTTCTTCAACAATTTCTCGAACAGTTTTTGACTCATCAAGTACTGGTTCTTGAGGAAGATAACCGACATTAAGACCTTGCTGTGCACGGGCTTCACCATCAATATCAGTATCAATACCAGCCATGATACGTAATAAGGTCGATTTACCAGAACCATTTAAACCTAAGACACCGATTTTAGCGCCTGGAAAAAAGCTAAGCGAAATGTCTTTAAGAATTTGACGTTTAGGTGGCACCGTTTTGCTCACCCGCGACATGGTGTATACGTATTCAGCCATTACCGACCTTTCCTGTTATTCGAAAAATTAGGGCTGTATTTTATACCCAAGTCACTCAAAGATGCTAGGTTCAGCGCGTTTAGAGTTGGGAAAGAGCCATTTTTTGCATTTTACTCAGTACATTCAAGATACTTCTGTTTTTTCATGGCAGGCGCGATAGAAAAGGATACGTAGAATTGAGCGTTAGATTGCGGTTTTCGATAACAAACCGTCTACTAACTGGGATGGGAAAAGAAATTTTACAGAATAGATGAGACTTTTCTGGAACTGCTTGATTAGATAAGAGTCTAGCTTTATGTCCTTGTTTATCCATGCTCCCGCGATAATCAATTGGATGAGTTACCTTAAGGGCGAAATCGAATCTAGAATTATTCTTGATAGTCAGGTTGTCTCTAGCCTGAATTTAAAGTATCACTATAAAACGTTATTCATAAAATTGTGCTCTTATAGTTGTATTAAAATTGCCATGGATAAGCATTCATAAAGGCAAAGCTTTCAAAAGGACAGGTATTCATGCGAAACATTTCCCAGCGGATTTGTATGGCAACTTTCGGTTTATTAGCTACGTTCTCGACCGTAGCAGAAGAAGGAAGTGCACTCGTACAACAAAGGCTGAAATACGAACTAGCTCAGAACTTGCTCGATGCAAGAAAAGTGGATGACTATCATGCCATGCGCTCGGATATTGCCGACTATGTGTTAACTCCGTATACCGATTATCGAGCCTTTCTTGTCAATATTGGTGAACGCAGTATTGATGAAGTCAGCTATTTTCAAAAGCAGTTCTACACTCTTCCATTTTCGAAAAGAATCCGCGCGGCGTATTTGGATGGTTTGGCTAAGGAAAACGATTGGAAAACCATTTACCGTTATCAACTTACCGAGCCTCGTGGTGAAACATATCGATGCTACTACTATTATTCTCAGTTAAAGCACGGCGATAAAGCGGCAGCATTCGCTGGGGCTGAAAAATTATGGCTGAGTGGAAAGAGTGTTGTCTCAGCATGTGATGATTTATTTGATGCTTGGGAAAAGGCGGGTAACAGAACTGACGACAAAATCCTCGATCGTATGGTGCTTGCCTATGAAGCTAGGCAGAGTCGAATGGTCACATACCTGAAAAAACTTCCGGATGATAAGAAAGCGAAGGCTGAAGCTGAAAAAATTGCCAAGCTTTATCAAAACCCTGATGGCATTGGGAAGTTTGCCAAAAGATCCTACGTTACACCAAGGAATCGCAAGTTGTCTTGGCATGGCTATAGAAAGCTTGTTCGGACGGATACAGAAGAGGCGGTTAAGCAGTTAGATCTTGTCGTATCTGGTCAGAAACTAACGTCAGAACAAAGACAGCAACTGTCAGATTATACGGCGTTTCGCCTCATCAATACTGACTCTAGCGAGTTGATTGCGTGGCGTGACAAAGCTATCTCAACAACGAAAAACAGTGACTTGTTGGAAAGAAGGATTCGCTTAGCGCTCCAACACGCCGATTGGAAAGGCGTTGAAAAGTGGATTGAAAAGCTCCCATCAGCAAAGAAAGAAGATCTTCGCTGGCAGTATTGGTTAGCAAGAGCAGAATTGGCGCAGGGACGAAATCAAGCTGGTGAACAACGATTAGAGTCGATATTAGGTCAACGCCATTTTTATAGTGTTGTAGCGGCTCAAACGTTAGGCACACCTATCAATTACGAAGTAAGTAAAAGCGAACCGGATGCCAACTTAACTAAGAAGTATCAAAAGACTCTGGATCGTGTCCATGAATTGATTGTGCTCGATAAAATTTCAGCGGCCAAAAGCGAATGGCAATGGCTGTTACAACGAAGCTCTAAGGAAGAAAAGCAAGCACTTGCACATTATGCTGCGATGCAGAAATGGTCACATTTAACAGTGAAAGCATCTATTGCCGCTAAAGCATGGGACGAAATACATTTGCGTTTCCCAATTGCTCACCGATGGTGGTTCGAATTTTATGGGGACAAATACAATATCGAGCCAATAACGTTAATGTCTCTTGCTCGTCAGGAAAGTGCCCTGGATGTTCAAGCTCGTTCTCCTGTCGGCGCGCGCGGTATCATGCAAATTATGCCAGCAACCGCAAAATATACGGCTCGAAAATTCGGTATCCCCTATAAAGTGCCAAGTGAACTCCATGATGTGAAAAAGAACATTGAAATTGGTAGTCAGTATCTTAGCTACCTTCTCGATCAATACGATGGAAATCGCATATACGCACTAGCGGCATACAATGCTGGCCCTCATAGAGTGAAAAGGTGGCGTAAGAACAGCGATCAAAAGCTGGATGTGTTCGCGTTTATCGAAGCTATTCCATTTAGAGAAACTCGCGGTTATGTGCAAAACATTTTGATGTTTGAATCTTACTACCGTTTCTTGAGCGGAACGAAAGGGGATTTTTTGACGAAAAATGAGCAGGAAGAAAAGTACTAATTTGTCCGATAATTAAATCGCTTATATTAGAGCTATGCCCTCAGTACTTCATCTTTGAGGACACTTGGGTATAAGCGATGTAAGGTATACAATATCTGGGATTGAGTAACAGAGAGAGTCTTATGTCACCAAAGCCAGAGTTTCAAAAGTGGCAAGATGTTATGGACTTGGTCGCCGAAGCTGCCGAACATGATAAGCATGGTATGCTTTTAACCATGTTAATGACGCCGGATGAAAGAGATGCGATTCAAGCCCGAGTGAACATTTTTAATGAATTGCTCAAAGGTAACTTATCCCAGCGCCAAATCAGCCAGATGTTGGGCGTAGGGATAGCGACAATTACGCGCGGTTCTAATGAGCTAAAAAACAAGTCAGATAACGATAAAGCCGTGCTAGAACAGTTACTCAAGAATACCCGCGAGTAAGGGGTACTCTAGAATGTGAAAAAGCAGCAACCTAGATTGCTGCTTTTTTTATAGGTTGTCGGGAAACAGGTCGGGGTTGATAAACGGGATAAGAGCCAGAATTAATGCTTGGTGATACACCGAGCTCCTGGTGAGTGTATTTCCCGTAAGCAGAGCAATAGCGCCACCTTTTTGCTTGATGTTGTCTGTACCGAATGTTTTATCCATAACGTCACCTAATTCGATACCTTGATGTAACTGCTTCACAACCGTAGGGGGGAGAGGCAAGCTTGATGAGCGAGACTCGCCTCTTTTGTTTCCCGATTCTATGATCATCCACGCGAATGTGTCATTGCCTTCGTTACCTGCTTCTAAGCCGACATAAAATTCAGCCTGTGGCTTTTCAGCACGCGCATTCTTAACACGGTTGATAGCACCAGATTTCGTTTCTCTATTGGACATGGGCTGGTCTGCCACTTCACTTGGAACTGAGATGCCTTCATATTCAAAATCTTCATTTGGAAGCGCTTCTTTGAAAGCGCTCTTAACCGCATTAATTTTGGCAGGGTTTAATGACGCGATTATTACTTTTTTCATTGGGCTGCATTCCTTTAAATATGTACCCAAGCTCTGATCTCGGGCGCTTGTATTCTACTTCATTTCACCGTCATAGAGTCATCGAGCTTGAAAAGGACTGAGTGTTTTTCTGTATTATGGCATGTGCATGATTTTTAAGCTGATTCTACGTTGGTATACATGTATGTTAGACCTTCACCAAAATAGTAATTAGCGAGAGTTTAGCGCCGCTGTCCAGTCTTTCAGTCGCTCAATGGACATTGGCTGGCCAAAGTAAAAGCCCTGCATGTAATCACAACCGCTTGAGTGCAACCATTGGTGCATATCACGATTTTCGACGCCTTCGGCTGTTACGGAAATGTCTTGCGAATGGCACAGTTCTATCAGTGGTTTAATGATGTGTTGCTTATTAGACTTCAGCATGGCGAGTAAAAACTCACGATCAAACTTTATTTTTTGAACTGGGTACTGAACCAATTGAGTGAACGATGTGTATCCCGAGCCAAAATCGTCAATAGCTAATTGAAACCCTTGAGAAGACAGTTCGTGCAACAAAGGATACCCCTGACTTCCTGCTGCGAATGTTTCTGTAATTTCAAAATCGACTTGTTCATAAGGGATGCGATATTGTTGCGCTTTTTGTTCTATAAATGTAGCTAGCTGACAGGAGTCGAGCTCAGCCGAAGAAAGGTTAATAGACAGTTGAACTTGGTTTTCAAACAAACTCTGCATTTGATGATAGCCAGAAAATGCTTTTTCAATTACCCATCTATCAATTACTTCAAACAAGCCAGTCTGTTCTGCCAAGGGTATAAATTCAGATGGGGAGACTTCACCAAGCGTACTGGAATGCCATCTTAGTAGTGCTTCGACTCCAACTACGTCTGTCCCTTCAGCATTCATATAGGGCATGTACACCAAAGAAAACTCATCTTGATAATCGGCACGACGTAATGCTCGTTCTATGCTGCTAATACGCTGGACTTCTTTATCCAGTGCTTTTGAGTAAAACGTATATTGGTTTTTTCCTGCTCGCTTAGCCTGATACATTGCCGTATCAGCGTTTGAGAGTAAATGTTCTATATTGTCACCGTCTGTCGGGTAGGTCGCAACGCCAATACTGACTGTGATGGGGAATGTGCCAACTGGGGAAACAAAACCTGCCTGCAAGGGCTGAAGAATATTTTGGCAGAAATGATGAATTAAAGTGACATCCAGATCAGCCCCACAAAGATACACAGCAAACTCATCTCCTGATAACCGCGAAGACATGACTTTCACGCTGTGCTTCAACGACAAGCGTTCTTCTATCTGGGTAAGGTTTTTTGCAAACTGGACTAAAAGAGCATCTCCAATCTTATGTCCATACTTATCGTTTACAAACTTAAAGTTATCGAGATCGATGTAAAGAATACAGTGCTGTTCTTTCTGGTCTGTTGTATGAACTAGAGTGAGTGCTTTCGCCACATGAGATTGAAAGTAGCGACGGTTGGCCAATTTGGTTAATTGATCCATCTCAGCCAGCTGCTTTGTTTTTTGGTAGTTGTCAGCCAAGCTCTGGTACATTTCGTAAAATTTGTGCGAGAGGTGACCGATTTCATCGTCGCTGTCTAGGCGCTGAATGTTCGTTCGTTTGTGGCTTTCGACCTCTCGTAGTTGCTTCGCTAGTCGGGTAATTGGGAATATAACGTATCGATAGAAAAGCAAAATAAGCAGAGATACGGTTATCAATGACGATAAACCAAAAGAAATTAATAACTTAAATAAAATTTCACTGAGTTTGTTTTCAACCACGAAGCTAGAGGGGTCTAGTGTAGCCCAACGGGTAGGAGAGAGCTGTACGCTATGAGTTAACTCGCGAGTTTGTGTTGGTGGTTCTAAGGCGTACGTGAGAACGGTTAAATGCTCTCGCTCCAAAATGTGCCTTAAGTTGTCGTATTCCGTCGTTTCAATCATCGCGACAACAATGAAGTAATCTTCCGGAAGAATGCTTTGTTGTGGCGACGAGAATGTCACCTTATTGTATACATCATACTTTACTAATACGCCGCCAGCTTCCTTATTAAATAAGTATTCTGTTTGTGACCAGCGACCCGCAGTGACGCCTTCTTTTACAAATTGTGTGATTTTCTTATCTAGCCAAGAATAGGGATCAACCTGATTTTCTACATAAAAGAGCGTATTGAATTGCTTATCGAGTAACCCCAGAGCAGCAAAATCACGATTGTGGACGGTGAGATCGGTTAATGTTTGGTGGAGGCTTCGGCTGAGTTCAAATTCTCGATAAGGGTTGTTGGTGTCATTGAAAAAGCGTTCGAGTACGTTACTGTGGCTTAAGGTATAGGTGTAACTATTAAGGAAGTTCGCGGCTTGTCCATAATGACTGGCGAGCTTTTCCATATTGAGTTGTATCGAGCTTTTTTCTAATTTGATTAGAGCTTTATGTTGCCCTAAGTAAATGATGTAACTTGAAATAGCGGCACTGAGTACAACGACTGGGATTATGAGAAGTAGGGTTCGTTTGCTGAGCTTCATTCTATATACATACGTTCCATCAATGAATACGACTTACCCAAACTGAGGGAAAACAAGGATCTGGAGATTGGGTTTTCACGCAACGCGAATAGGTGCAAGTTACCTTAAAATAGGATCGTTGTAGTGTGAGAAATGACTTAACTTTAAGAATTGAGCGCTCTTCTGCGCTGAATAGGGTGGAAAATGGGAGTAAGCTCACCCTTTGTGTGAGAGTGAGCTATGTATAACCAGAGGAGGATTACCTGTTAACCCAAGGAGACTTGTGTTGCTTCTACATTTTCGATCGGGTAGCAGCCAAGTACTTTTAAATGAGTGGTCAGCTTTATAACTTCTGAAATAGCATTATTCATTTCTTCCGAGTCGAGATGCGCTTCTAGATCGATATAGAACATTTCTTCCCAAGGGTTACCCATTATAGGGCGCGACTCCAATTTGGTCATATTGATGCCATATCGCTGCAAAACTAAGAGAGTCTCGACAAGCGAACCTGCTTGCTGCGATGTTGACATGATCAACGTTGTCTTTGCTGGGATTTGGGTAGACACTTCTACCGGTTTACGCGCAACCACAATAAAACGCGTGTGGTTTTCGGTTTGATTGGCAATATTGCCTTGAATGGACTGCAAGCCATACAGTTTCCCACTAGAAGCATTACCAATAGCCGCGACATCTTTTCTGTCTAAATCTTTCACTTTCTGCATTGCATCCGCAGTGCTGACACAAGACTCCAAGGTGACACCATTTAAGTGAGAGAGAAACTCACTGCATTGCTGATGAGGTTGTGGGTGTGAGTAAAGCGTTTTTATATCTTCGATTCGAACGTCAGAGGTAGCGACAAGGCAATGCTCAATTGGAAGAGTCAGTTCACCGACGATATACAGCGTAGTGTGCTGAAGGAGATCGTAGACTTCGTTTATTGAACCTGAGCTTGTGTTTTCAATTGGGAGAACACCGTAGTCAGCATGACCAGACTCAACGGTAGAAGCGATTTCTTTGAAATGTTCGCAATTCAGCTCAATGAGTTCAGTATTTTTACGGCTAAAATACTGGTGGCTTGCTAAATGCGAATATGAGCCTCTTGCACCAAGAAACGCTACGCGAGCTAATGGTTTCCTGCTCTCACCTGGATTGACTAGGTTTTGTAGGTATGCCTGTTGCAATAACACTGAGTCTTCAATAATGGTATGAAAAATCTTAGTGATGTATGGGGCATCTAATTGATACTTATCTTTACCATTATTAATCAGCTTTACGAGTAGTTGTTGCTCGCGTTTGGCATCGCGTACAGGCTTTGATGTTTCAACTTTGCTTTTTGCTACTTCGATACTGAGTTCACGCCTTTCCGATAGCAATTTCAGAAGCTGATCATCCAGCTCGTTGAGGCGCGATCTTATACCGTCCAGTCTGTCTGTCATTTTGTTATTATCCTTATAAAAAAAGCCCCCCAATTTTGGGAGGCTTTCTGTTCGTTTTTGACTTTTCTTTCAGTAAACGACTTCTGCCCCCAATTCAGGAGATAAAAAAGAAGTCAAAAAAGAACAGGGTGATTGTTTGCATATTTACTGTTGTTTGGTGGGTGTTTATACACAATAAGCAATGCAGCTATATATCGTCAAGTAAAAAAATGGCGCCGTTTGGCGCCATTAAGTAAGACTATAAAAAAGATAGTGTTATTCGGTTTCTTCCAACTCAGGTTTGTTGGAATGGCTAGCTCTACGAGCTTCTGGCTTATGGCGCAGTTTGTTGAGCTGACGTTCTAATTTTTGTTCGGCTTCATTGACTGCAATGTATAAGTCTTCATTTGTGGCTGAAGCGATGAGTTGTCCTTTTGGTACAGAGATGATCGCTTCAATCTTCATTTTTTTGTTCGGCTCTTCACTGATGGTTGCCTGGCAACCAATAAACTCAACTTGCCACTTTTCTAGCTTTTTGAATTTACCTTCAATGTGATTGCGGATGGCAGAGGTGATGTCGATGTTTTTACCAGTGATGTTTACTTTCATATTGTGTTTCCTCTGTTTCGCCCCTCATTGGGTTAACTCCAGATTACTTATCCGGCTCGAAAAGAATGTG
Source organism: Vibrio penaeicida (assembly GCF_030689305.1). Classification (GTDB taxonomy): domain Bacteria; phylum Pseudomonadota; class Gammaproteobacteria; order Enterobacterales; family Vibrionaceae; genus Vibrio; species Vibrio penaeicida_B. The sequence continues at coordinate 225,846 of NZ_JAUYVM010000010.1, forward strand.
ATCTAAATCAATATTTTAAATGGAGTAATTCGATTTGGATACGAATGTGATCTCAGACAAAGCCTAGATTGAATTTTGAAAAAAAGACTTGTTGAACGGGGAAAAATGTTTAAATTGGTAAGAACAAGCACGCTAGAAATACTCTATTTTTAGGGGGGCGAATACGATTCAATAAAGACGACCGTCTAAAGTTTGTTCGCTAGGTATTTGTGATGCTAGTCACATCAATATATCCCATTTCCTCCAATTGATTTATTTGAAAATAAAAAAGCAGCCGTAGCTGCTTTTATGTCTGCATTTAGGAAAACCTAAACAGGGTTAAGACTCATCAATTTCTCAGTTCGCTCTATCGCATCTTCCAAACCGAGCATTTTGTATGCTTCTAACTGGATGGCGAGAGATTTGCGCGCTGCTTCTGTGTCTGGAAAAGTCTTTTGGAGTTCCTGACATCGATTAATGGCGGCAATCCAAGCTTCGCGTCTTAGATAAAAATCGGCGGTTGCTAAATCATACTCAGCCAAGCGATTCTTAAGGGAGAACATGCGTTGCTGCGCATCTTCGGCGTAAGGGCTACTTGGGTATCGTTGAAGTAGACGTTTGAAATCATTGAATGCTGACTTCACTGGCTCTGGGTCTCTATCTGAACGGTCAACATTAAATAAATCGTGCATAAAGTTTCTATCTTGAGCCATGTGCGTCAAACCGCGCATATAGAGGACCCAGTCAGACTTTTCATGTGTTGGGTTCAGTCGAGTGAATCGAGATATTGTGGCTAAGCCAAGTGCCAAATCATTATTCTTGTAGTACGCGTAGATCAAGTCCAGTTGTACTTGTTCAGAATAAGGACCAAAAGGATAGCGTGAATCTAATGCTTCCAATTTATCAATTGCGGTACGCCAGTTACCTGTCTGAAGCGATATCTTCGCATCAGAGTACAATTCTGCTGGTGGCACATCAGGCACAACCTCTTTGCTGCTAGAGCATCCAACCAGAAGCCCCAAAGCCAATAAGCCCGATAATGTATGCTTTTTCATGTCCGCACTTTGTTCCTTGCATTAAATATTTCTTGGTGTCCGTTACTTTCGTTCGGTTAACGGATACAATGACGCAATTCTATTATTTTATCCATACTAGTGGGTATTAGTCTCACGGTTTTTAAAAAAGTTCGATATGGCTCAGCAGATTGAATTAACAAGTACAGTAAAAGACAGCCAATTGGGTCAACGCCTAGATCAGGCTGTCGCCGAATTATTCACCGATTTTTCTCGCTCACGCTTAAAAGAGTGGCTTTTGGGAGGCAAAATCCAAGTCAATGGTGAGGTTATAACGAAGCCTCGCGTAAAAGTCATGGGGGGCGAAGAAATTGTCCTTCAGGCAGAACTGGAAGATGAGGAGCGTTGGGAAGCTCAAGATATTCCTCTAGACATTGTCTATGAGGACGATGACATCATCGTTATCAATAAGCCTAGAGATTTTGTTGTTCACCCTGGTGCTGGTACACCTGACGGAACGGTTTTGAATGCGCTTTTGCATCATTACCCTGACATCGCAGAAGTACCGCGTGCAGGCATTGTTCATCGTCTAGATAAAGATACAACAGGTCTAATGGTCGTTGCGAAAACGGTACCTGCTCAAACGCGTTTGGTCCGTGCTTTGCAGAAAAGAAATATTACTCGTGAATATGAAGCCATTGCAATTGGTCGAATGACGGCGGGTGGTATGATTGAAAAAGGCATTGGTCGTCACTCTACTAAGAGAACATTGATGGCCGTGAGTGAACTAGGAAAACCTGCGGTTACACATTACCGTGTGGCAGAGCATTTCCGTGAACACACTCGTATCCGACTGCGTTTGGAAACGGGCCGTACACACCAGATTCGTGTTCATATGTCTTACTTACAACATCCTTTGCTGGGTGATATTGCGTATGGTGGTCGGGCTAGAATTCCAAAAGGTGCATCAGATGAACTGACGGATATGATCCGTGGATTTGATCGACAAGCCCTTCACGCTGTGATGCTTCGATTTGCTCACCCTACAACCAAAGAAGAAATGGAGTTTCATGCTCCTGTTCCTGATGACATGGTTAAAATGGCAGAAGCCTTGCGCTTGGATGCAAAAGAAAACCCACTAGACGATTATTGATATGAAGTGGATTTATCCGAATTGGGATGCACCCAAAAATGTGAAAGCGATTAGCTCCACGCGCTTGGGAGGTGTATCTCAAGGTTCTTACGCTGGTTTGAATCTTGGGACACACGTGGGTGATGCTAGTGACCTTGTTGCTGAAAACCGCTCTCGCTTAATGACGGCATCCAGTATGCCTTCAGCTCCAATTTGGTTAAATCAAACTCATTCTACCCATGTCGTGTCAATGGTTTCCCCTTCAGAGGAAGTCATTAGTGCGGATGGAACATTTACCACTCAGCCTAATATTGTTTGTTCCGCCATGACAGCGGATTGCTTGCCTGTATTGCTAACGGACACGAAGGGTACACAGGTCGCGGCTGTTCACGCAGGATGGCGCGGTTTGGCTGGTGGGATCTTAGAACAAGCACTACAAAATTTTTCTGGAGACGTAATGGCTTGGTTAGGACCGGCTATAGGTCAGGCCGCATTCGAAGTTGGAGAGGATGTTGTTGAAGCGTTTACTTCTGTAAACGACCGAGCTATTCAAGCTTTCGAACAAGGTCAAAATTCAGGGAAATGGTTTGCAAACATGAGTATGCTTGCCACTCAGCGTCTCAATTCAGAAGGGGTGTCACTGGTTTACGATAGTGGGCAGTGTACATTCAGTGACCCTCATTTATTTTATTCTTATCGACGTGATGGCGTCACAGGCCGTCAATCCAGTTTTATTTGGTTGGAATAGCTCTCCTTCTATACAAAGCTATGTATATTGTGAATAGGCTCATCTATATCTGTTCTTTTTAGTGAATTCTGTAGGTTCTGTAGGAATATATACTTAGTTCTTCCCCTTGAAATTGTAGTATGGCGTACCTATCTCCTAACCTAGTTAAAGAACATTAAAAAGGTTGGAGGTTGTTATGCGTCTTGATCGATTCACCAGCAAATTTCAGGTTGCTATATCTGACGCACAATCCTTAGCGCTAGGGCGTGATCATCAATATATAGAGCCAGTTCATCTTTTAGTCTCGCTTCTAAATCAAGAAGGCAGCACCATAAGACCTTTACTGACCATGCTGAATGTAGATGTTGTACAGTTGCGTTCAAAATTGAGCGAGATGATGGATCGTTTGCCAAAAGTCAGTGGTATTGGTGGCGATGTCCAACTGTCTTCTGCCATGGGCACGTTATTCAACATGTGCGACAAGGTAGCTCAGAAGCGTCAAGATGTTTATATCTCATCTGAAATCTTCTTATTGGCTGCCATTGAAGATAAAGGTCCACTTGGCATATTGCTTAAAGAGTTGGGGTTAACAGAAACTAAGATTTCAGAAGCCATTGAAAAAGTACGTGGCGGGCAGAAAGTGGATGATCCTAATGCTGAAGACAAACGTCAAGCGCTCGAAAAATTTACCATAGATTTAACCGAGCGAGCAGAACAGGGAAAATTAGACCCTGTGATTGGTCGTGATGATGAAATCCGTCGTACCATTCAAGTCTTACAACGGCGCACAAAAAATAATCCGGTCATTATCGGTGAGCCTGGCGTAGGTAAAACAGCCATTGTCGAAGGTTTGGCTCAACGTATTATCAACAATGAAGTACCAGAGGGGCTTCGAGGTCGTCGAGTTTTATCCTTGGATATGGGTTCATTGGTCGCGGGCGCAAAATATCGAGGGGAATTCGAAGAGCGTTTGAAATCTGTTTTGAATGAATTATCGAAAGAAGAAGGTAATGTCATTCTATTTATAGATGAACTTCATACGATGGTTGGAGCGGGTAAAGGTGAAGGCTCCATGGATGCCGGAAACATGCTAAAACCCGCATTGGCGAGGGGAGAGCTTCATTGCGTCGGTGCGACAACTCTAGATGAATACCGCCAGTACATCGAAAAAGATCCTGCCTTAGAACGTCGCTTTCAAAAAGTGTTGGTAGACGAACCGTCTGTTGAAGATACTGTGGCGATATTACGTGGTCTTAAAGAGCGCTATGAACTACACCATCACGTCGAAATTACAGATCCAGCAATTGTTGCTGCAGCGGGTTTATCACACCGATACGTATCAGACCGCCAATTACCAGATAAAGCCATTGACTTGATCGACGAAGCAGCTTCAAGTATCAGAATGCAAATAGACTCGAAGCCGGAATCTCTAGATAAACTTGAACGCAAGATCATCCAGCTAAAAATCGAGCAACAAGCTCTAGTGAATGAACATGATGATGCGAGTTCTAAACGCCTAAAAGCACTGAACAGTGAATTGGAAGTAAAAGAGCGTGATTACGCTGAACTAGAAGAAATTTGGAAAGCAGAAAAAGCAGCACTTTCTGGTACACAGCATATCAAAAGTGAACTCGAACAAGCTCGGATGGATATGGATTTTGCAAGAAGAGCTGGCGATTTAAATCGCATGTCTGAACTGCAATATGGGCGTATTCCTGAATTAGAAAAGCAGTTAGATCTCGCGACTCAAGCTGAAATGCAAGAGATGACTTTGCTTAAAAACAAAGTGACAGATGCTGAAATAGCAGAAGTGCTTTCGAAACAAACGGGTATACCCGTCTCCAAAATGCTTGAAGCGGAAAAAGAAAAGCTGCTCCGAATGGAAGAGGTACTGCATAAGCGCGTTATTGGTCAGCAAGAAGCAGTTGAAGTTGTATCGAATGCGATAAGAAGAAGCCGAGCAGGGCTTTCTGATCCCAATAAACCGATCGGTTCTTTCCTATTTCTAGGGCCAACAGGAGTCGGTAAAACTGAACTTTGTAAAACATTAGCGAGCTTTATGTTCGATAGTGAAGATGCCATGGTACGTATCGATATGTCCGAGTTTATGGAGAAGCACTCTGTTGCACGTTTAGTCGGAGCCCCTCCTGGTTACGTTGGGTATGAAGAAGGTGGCTATTTAACGGAAGCTGTGCGTCGTAAACCTTACTCGGTCATTTTGCTTGATGAAGTGGAAAAAGCGCACCCTGATGTTTTCAACATCCTTTTGCAAGTTTTAGACGATGGGCGATTAACAGATGGACAGGGTCGAACGGTTGATTTTCGTAATACCGTGGTGATCATGACGTCGAACCTTGGGTCATCTCGTATTCAGGAAAACTTTGCCACTTTAGATTATGAAGGAATCAAAAATGAAGTGATGGAAGTTGTAGGCAAGCACTTCCGTCCTGAGTTTTTAAACAGAGTGGATGAAAGTGTCGTGTTCCATCCTTTAGGAAAAGCACACATAAAGTCTATCGCATCTATACAGTTGTTGAGGCTTGGTAATCGTATGGCGGAAAAAGGTTATGAGTTGGAAGTATCAGATAAAGCGCTAGATCTGATTTCTGAGGTAGGTTTTGATCCAGTCTTTGGCGCAAGACCACTTAAACGCGCGATTCAGCAAAGCGTCGAAAACCCATTAGCAAAAGCCATTCTTGCAGGGAAAGTGAATCCCGATAAGAAGGTACAGTTGCTTGTAAACAAAGATAGAATCATTGCCCATCAAGCATAAGCTAAAAATAAGCTAGTCAATAAAAGAGGGGTTTTCCCTCTTTTTGCTTATATATAGCCCATCATGGTGTAATTCTGAGCAATCAAACGGTTAACATCATTTTTTTTTGATTTTGCACTTGCGCCTTGAAAGGAAGTCCCTATAATGCCGCCTCGTTGTCACGGATTAATCGAGATGTTAAGAGTGACAACAAGACGGAACAACTGAGTTGAAAAAAGTGTTTGACACAACAACTTAAGTAGCTAAAATGTCCGTCCGCTTTGAGAAGAACCTTCGAAAAAGCAACGCTCTTTAACAATATAGACCTATCAATCTGTGTGGGCACTCGTTGATGATAATCCAAATAGTTTCTTC
>NZ_JAUYVM010000011.1 GCF_030689305.1 Vibrio penaeicida
TTTGAGATCTGTAGACCTGCTGCGTCGTCTTTTGCACTGTTGATTTTGAAACCTGAAGACAAGCGCTCCATGGATAGGTTTAGGTCACCTGTTGCGTTGTTTAAGTGACGCTGCGCTGTCATTGCTGATACGTTGGTGTTTACAGTCATGCCCATGATGTATTCTCCAATTGATTTTCCGATATTACGGTCTCCGCCGTCGCGGAAAACCAAGCGTATTTCTCTCTCGTGCTTTTTATAACGGCTCAGCTGAAAAGATCTTTAGCAAAAATTCATCTGTTAATAGATGAATTTTCAAACTGAAATAAAATCAATACATTGAGAGCTAGAAATCACATTGGATGGTGTATACACCAAGGGCAATAGAGTCGCTATTTGCACTAATCAAATGAAGTAGACAAAGAATCATATCGAAATCAGCTCAGCTTCTATTCGTAAACGCTCTCAAGGTTCGTTTCTTTAAAGACAAATCCATCGAATAGCCTGCGCATCAGCCAATTATTGAGGTTGAGGTAATAAAAAAGATCAGAGCACGCTCTGATCTTTAGGGTTTGTTAGCCAGGTATCTAATTAACCTAATAGGCTCATCGCAGCGTTAGGTGCTTGCTTGGCTTGTGCAAGAATAGAAGTTGAAGCCTGTTGTAAGATCTGTGACTTCGTCATCTTAGTGGTTTCTGATGCGAAATCCGTATCTTTAATTCGGCTCTTCGACGCGTTCACATTCTCATTGATGTTATCTAAGTTGCTGATTGCGTGATCAAAGCGGTTCTGGAATGCCCCTAATTCTGCGCGGTGGCTATCCACATACTTAAGCGCAGCATCAATGATGGCAACAGATTCTTGTGACCCAGAAACAGTGGTCACATCAATGCTATCAACAGTAACATCTTGCTTCGGTCCCATTGCAAGTTCACCAGCAAGCCCACCACCAAATGTTAGGTCGCTGGATACTTTGTTATTGCCAGCAAAAATTTGCAGATTACCTTCTTCGCCAACCGATGCTTTCACTAAATCCGTTTGACCATTAATGTACGTTGCCAACTCTTCAATATCATCGCCATCTTTTGCGTTAATGGTCAACGCCTGTGCTTGTCCAAAGCTGTCCGTCAGGTTAATCGTTAAATCTGATGCAGCAGCGGGTACTGTCCAGTCTTTGTCTTTGCCGTTAGCCGCTTGATAGCTCTGCCCCCCCATCAACGAGTTATCGCTGCGCATGTCTTTCAGCGTCAACATTACGGCTTCACCGTTATCTGCACCGATTTGGAACGATTTAGTGCCGTAAGTACCATTTAGTAACTTGTTACCACCAAAAGATGTTGTCTCAGCAATTCGGTTCAGTTCGTCATTTAATGCCGTTACTTCTTCCTGAATGGCAACGCGCTCAGATTTAGAGTTAGAGCCGTTCGCTGATTGCAAAGACAAATCACGCATACGTTGCAGAATGTTGGTGGTTTCATTCATCGCACCTTCGGCAGTTTGAGCAATAGAAATACCATCATTAGCGTTTCGAACTGCGACATCCAAACCACGGCTTTGAACGTTCAAACGGTTGGAGATTTGCAAACCAGCAGCGTCATCTTTTGCACTGTTGATTTTGAAGCCTGAAGACAGGCGCTCCATAGATGTCGTTAGATCGCTTGCCGCGTTATTAAGATGGCGCTGTGCTGTCATCGCCGATACGTTGGTGTTTACTGTCATGCTCATGATTACTGCTCCAAATGATTTTCCGATACTACGCTTTCCGAGCCTAAGCTTCGGAAAACCAAGTTGATTGATACCTAAGTGACCTAAGTGACCTAAGTGACCTAAGTGACCTAAGTGACCTAAGAAATCAGAATCAAAAGTCACTTGGGTATTTTCAAGATGAAACAGTTAACGACACGAAGTATTTTTCCTTGAGGTGTTTTTTAAGAAAAAATGGATTTTACAGCTTAAGTGGTTACAAATAGACCAAACGCGATATATTTTGTCATTTCCTTCTAAAGTTAACATTTCCCTTGCCGATACAACTTTCTTTTTTCTCTTGTAGCCCTTATATAGAAAGGCTTGAAAAGGAGGTTATTATTTTTACCAAGTGAAGATTCAATAAAAACCAGCCTCTCAAATTCAAGACAACTTTGCAGTGTACTCACTAAGTAGCCTTATTAACCCCGTAAAAAACGACGTTCTAGATTACAAACCCAAGTAACCTCAATTTAACTAGGTATATGCGGCTATTTGTACCAATGCGGAGCGTGTTTTTTCTCGTAAAACTCCTCTGCATCATGCCCAATCCAAAGCTCTGCGCCTGTTCTTTCTAAAATTTTATCCACCTTTTCAAAGGCAAGTTTGCTTTGGTTTACCTGATTAAAAATAGGGATGGCGCGTAACCTACGGTTTTCACGAGTATGGTACAGGTCACCAGATAAAATGATGGGACCGTATTCAGGCAGATCAACGTACAAAACTTGATGACCTGGCGAATGCCCGTATGCAGAGATAAGAACGACAGACCCGTCACCAAACACTTGATGATCACCCTCTATCACTTTTGCATTGGGTTTTAGGCTGGCGTAATCATCCTGATTGAAGCCGTAGCTTTTAAATTTTTCTTGATCGAAAGCGATGTCATACTCTGGCTTTTGGATTAACCATTGCGCATTTGAAAATTTATAAGCATTACCGGAATGATCCCAATGAAGATGCGACAACGCGAGATGTTCGATGTCATTAGCATCGAGGTTTAACAATTCCAATTGAGATGAGAGGGTTTTCTGCACAGAAAAATGAAATGCGCCATCCATCACTTCAATGCCATCCTTTTGTGCGACAAATTTGTCGTTAATACCCGCATCCCAAAACAGCTTGCCTTTCGGGTGAGAGATAACATAGCAACTGTTCACCATTTCTATAGGGTTATCGTTGGATGCTTTCGGGTTAAACATGGTGGGCTTTCGCGCCTCAATTCGACCACAATCAATAATGCTGATAGCAACGTTCACGTTACCCTTAGTCGAAAATTGGGAAAAGCTGACAGGGTTTGGCGCGGGGTTAGAAGTTTGATTTATCACACTGGCTTGTACTGGAAAAAATGAAGCACTTAATAGACCAATCAGAATGCAACGTATTGTCATTGTTTGAATCCTCTCATGAATTTCCCGTCATGTTATAGACCCAAAAATGATAATTAAATACGATATATTGAAATCAAAATCCCAAATTTGGGATAATAATTCTAATTACCTTTAAAACACCCACAATGATTAATTTCAATGATTTACAAGTACTCAAAGCTATCGCCGATAAAGGCAGTTTTAGTGCGGCGGCACAAGTACTCAACATGCCCACCAGCACAGTTAGCCGAAGGCTTTCGGAACTGGAAAAAGAATTAGGTGTCGCTTTGGTTCAACGTACCTCACGTTCCGCGACCTTAACAGAAGCTGGTAGTATATTGAATCAGCAAGCGAGCCCTCATATACAAGGGTTAATTGATAGCGTCTCTTTTTTGCAGGAACAAAGTAGTTCGATAAGTGGAAAACTCACCGTAGTTTCGCCTATTTTCATGTCCTATTTTCGCCTTTCATCATGGATTGCCGAATTTCAGGCTTTGCATCCAAAGCTTGATATTGAATATCGTATCAGCAATAAACTTGATGATTTACTCAGCGATCAAATTGACGTCGCAATCCGCCCCGGACCACTGAAAGATTCTAGTTTGGTTGCACGTAAACTTTACCAAACCAGAATGAGTATATTTGCGAGCCCTGCATGGCTTAAAAAACATAAACTGCCTAAACACCCATCCCAATTAAACCAAATGGAATCACTCACCATCCCCTATCTAGCCAAAGATTGGCGTGTTTTTAAGGGTAATCATAGTGAAGTCATCGCAACGCGATATCGTGTTTTCAGTAATGATTTTGGACCGCTGTCTGAAGCTCTAATTCACGGAGATCGACTGGGCGTTTTGCCGACAACGTTTGGCGAAGAATTTGTGAAGAAAGGTCAATTGGTTAAGTTGCTTCCGGACTACCAAGTGGAAACCCCTGGACCGATTTATGGTGTGTATCCATCTAAGAAATACTTGTCTCAGAAAACGCAAGCGTTGCTGCACTTTCTTGAGGTGAAGTTTTCTCAATTGTAATCTAGAGCCTATTTATCGTTTGGTACTGGGACTACCCCAAAAGAGTCAAAGCAATATTTGGTGCTTGTTTGGCTTGAGCAAGAATGGTGGTACTGACTTGTTGCAGCATTTGCTGCTTTATCATTTCGACAGACTCTTTAGCAAAGTCGGTATCTTTGATTCGGCTGTTGGAAGACGCTAGGTTTTCATTAATGTTATCTAAGTTACTGATGGCATGGTCAAATCGGTTTTGAAAAGCCCCCAATTGCGCACGGTGGCTATCCACATATTCCAATGCCGTATCAATCACTGAAACCGCACGTTGAGCACCGCCAACGTTTGTAATATCGAGGTCATCAACCGTTTCTAGAGCAGGTCCCGACATTGCTAACTGAGATGCCAAGCTGCCACTGAATGTAATCGGGCTTGCAACCACATCTGCCGAGGCAAAAATTTGCAGTTGCCCGTCTTCGTTAACAGATGCCGAAACTTGATCGGTTTGCCCGTTAATGTAAGTTGCCAACTCTTCAATATCATCGCCAACTTTTGCCTGAACATTGATATTAACGAGGTCCCCTGCCTTGTCGGTAAAACTAAGATTAAACTCGTTTTGCCCTGCACTAACCGTCCAGCTTGAGTCCGCTTTTCCTGCTGCCATGTAACTTGCTCCCCCCATGGCAAGGGTATCCGAACGCATATTACTAAGTGACACGTTGACAGCTTCACCAGCACTGGCTCCGATTTGGAAAGCGGAAGTGCCATAGGTTCCATTAAGGAGTTTTTTGCCGCCAAACGATGTGGTTTCTGCTATCCGATTAAGCTCATCATTGAGCGCACTCATTTCTTCTTGAAGAGCGATTCGTTCTGCTCGGCTGTTTGAACCATTTGAAGACTGTAACGACAAATCACGCATTCGTTGCAGAATATTCGTGGTTTCTTTCATCGCCCCTTCGGCGGTTTGCATGATGGAGATGCCATCGTTAGCATTGCGCACCGCGACATCCAAACCACGCATTTGTGTTTCCAATCGATTGGAAATTTGCAGACCCGCAGCATCGTCTTTTGCGCTGTTAATACGACTCCCTGAAGCAAGCCGCTCCAAAGATTGGTTCAACGCCTGAGTCGCCACCCCAAGATTTCTCTGGGCGACCATCGCTGAAACATTTGTATTAACCGTAACGGCCATAAACCTTCACACTCAAAATAAGGGTATTCAGCTTTATAGCGGCAGTAGAAAAGAAACCTTTAGCAAAAATTTGAATATTTTTTATACGGAGGGAAATTCCAGTTATCTGGTTGATTCACTAATAGGATTGGTAGACCCAAGCAAACGTTAGAAGATCGGTGCAACTAACATCGCTTGGGCTAGACGGTCTTATGCTAAACAAGCATTATGCCGACCTGCATTTTGATGACATATCATCACGACAATTCTAGAGAAGACAACATGGATTGCGAAGGCGCAAAGAAATACGCCCCAGTCACCGCTGTTGTGAAACGCAGGAGTTGGTCTGTTTTTCCATCTGTTTCACCGTACATACTCTCAAGCATGGCTTTAAAGTTATGGAGCGTATGGCAGTAGGCAATAAACAACAAACCGTGATCGCCAGACACACTGCCATAAGGCAAACTGTGGCGAACAATCTTAAGCCCTTTCCCTTCTTCTTTTATATCAACACGTCCAACGTGAGATGCCGCAGGGACGTCATCCAATTCAATTGAATCTGGCTTAGTTCTTCCTACCACCTTTTCTTGCGCTGAGACATTGAGTCGGCTCCAAGCAGGCAAGTTATGCACGAAGCGCTGAAGCATCACGTAGCTGCCACCGGAAAACTCCCCTTCAGGGATAATGGCAACCTCATGGCGTTGCTCACCTTCTGGGTTTTCTGTGCCATCAACAAAATCCGTCATATCACGCGAGTCGAGATAGCGATAACCGTAAGTTTCATCGACGAGTTCTACGTATTCAGCAATCGGTGTTAAGAACTTACGTAGAGCAAAAAAGTGTAAGTCGTGACGATCGGAATGGCAATGAATCAGAAAATCAACATCTGTTGACGGTGCAATCACCTTGTCTTTGCCCAGTTCGCGAAAGGGTTCTAACTCGCTAGGCATAGGTTGATTCAGCTTCGACCAGAATTGATGCGTGAAAGACACCGTCAGTTTAACATTGGCACCTTGCTGCTGATTAATCTCTTCCACTAAGGCGGGCAGCATTTGAAGCGAAGACAATACCGTTTGAGGTTCGCTCGTGATTTTAAATAAAGAGTAAAGCGCGAAAGGGCTTCCTTCCGGTACAATCGCAGTTTGCGGATTCGACATATTTATTCTCACATTTAGTTAGCTTTATTGTTCCGTTTCTTGATGAACGGATATACCCAAGTAACCTCAAGATGCTCGCTGAATCCAGCATCTTGAGGTCACTTGGGTATATGTATATAAAAATATAGTGCCATAAACGTGAGTCACAAGAGTGCAAGCAATATCAAATAAGTGTGATCTTTATTTCGTTATTTTCAAACATTCTTTCAATCGACGGCTTTTCCAAACAAACAAAAAAAACCAAACGAGTAAAACAGCCGTTATAGAATGCGACCAGCTAAACACCCCATTGTCGAGTGTGATTTGATAGATAACCAAGCCAAAATGCCCACCAATCAATAGCAAAGTGAGCCCTCTCCCCCAGCTAATGAAGCGATTTATCCATGTTCTATCTGGGTTTCGAAAGCCAATTAGCCACATCAATAAGATTGAAGGAAGACCAATGACCAACCCAAGGTACAGTGTGTCTTTTACTGGGTAGATGATTTCAAGAAGCTTACTGCCAGACTCTCGGCTGACCCCAGCTACAACAAATACTACCCATGCCTTAGCTAGAAATATCCAACCGAGCCAAAGCCAGATCGGAGCTTTTAGATAACCATGTTTGTCGTAGTCTTCAATTGGATAGCGCACTATCACCTCTGCATTTCATAATGGTAGACTAGGGTTTCACCCTATAGGCCAAACATATCAATCCCCGGTTAGCAATGAAACAGAAAAAAAACACTCCATCTGCAGAAACACAATCTGATGCGCAAAAAATTGCTAAAGCTACGCAAAAGCCTGGTCAAACAAAGGAACAGACCAAGCTAATTGCGCAAGGTATCGAAAAAGGCATTGCGCTGTACAAAAAACAGCAGAAAGAAAGGCAACGTGAAGCCGACAAAGCAAAGAAAAAAGCGCAAAGAAGCAAACTGCAGACAGATTCGGTAGAAGAACATCAACCGACTGAGCCAACGACAACAGATAAATCATCCAATCTATTACCTTGGATTCTTCTTATCGTGAGTTGGATTGGCTTTATTGCGTATGTAATGGGCAACCAATATGTATAAGCTAAGTTGGCGCTGTCTTGCTTTTGCCATCACTCCTTTAATAACGGCGTGCGCCACACCATCGCAGAAATTGATTTCCGACGCTCAAAGCGTCTCTGTGTATGCTGATTCAGCCATTGTCGCTTCAGGCTGTGTATGGAAAGGTGAAGTTACTGGCAGCGAGGGTCATTGGTACTCATTTTTGTTCTACAACAATGACGTCATGATTCAAGGTGCGGTAAATGACATAAAAAATCAGGCAGCACGCCTAGGTGCGAACCGGGTTTACCTGAACAGCCCTATTCACTTTAAAACATCTGTTACTTTTCTAGGCAACGCTTACCTTTGCCAGTAACTTATTATTTCTATACTTCTTTAATGATGAAATGGGACAGAAGATAAGCTTTGAATCCTGTAGCTTGAGTATTGATTGAATTGCGAATACCAAAAAACCAGCCTACAACGTTGTGGGCTGGCTTACGGATTTTTAGCGACCAAACGCAATCTGTCTTAAGCTCTGTTCTATCTTAAGATTTGTGGTTCCGAATCATCTTACTTCTGGATCTGGGTTTCTAGTCGCCTTATTTGCTCCTAGCCCCTTTCTTTTCTCTTAATAACCTTCTTTACCCCTAATAACCTTCTTTGCCCCTAGTAACCTAGGGTCGATGCAATGTCTTTTTGTCGATCTAAAACCCATTGGCTATCAAACGGTCCCCAATCAGATAACTGATAATACCCGTCGTTATGGCGACGTCCATCCTGCACAAACATTAGTTCAATACCCAAGCCTGGTAAGGCTTTCAATACATCTTGAATGGTTCGTCTAGGCCAACCTGTAATTTCAATCAGCTTAGGTACATTGGGTCTTTCTAGACTTTCAACCAACAAAGCCAAATATAGTCGTCTCGCAAATACAGGATTCAATTCCATTGATGCCTCCTACCGCTGTATTTTTTTACTAGAGCTCGTCGCCCTAGAGACCTGCTACTGAGGTCTTGATTATTTCCCCACACCAACTGGGTCTATTCACATTATTGGTTTTCTGGCACGCGGAATGTTGCGCGTGATCAAATTTGATGAGATTGGAGGTGATTAACTTCTCGTTTATCGTACGTGAACCGATTTGTTTCTATTGGGAATAGTCGATTTCACTAATAAACACCAATTACTTACTAAAAGCTCAATATGGAACGTCAATTTTGCTCCCACACGCGGTTTCCTCTTGCTCCACTTTTTCAACCTGATAGGATTTGGGCTTCGAAAGAAAAAAGGATAAGAAAACGCTATGGCAAACACTATGTATGGCATTCCTAACTGCGACACAATTAAGAAAGCAAAAAAGTGGTTAGAAGCTGAAAGCATCGCATACGACTTTCACGATTACCGTAAGCAAGGTATCGATAAATCCATGGTTGAAATTTTCTGCGAGCAATTGGGGTGGGAGCAAGTTTTAAACAAACGCGGGACAACATTCCGTCAGCTATCTCAAGAGCAGAAAGATTCGCTCAATGAACAAACTGCGGTTGAATTGCTGGTAGAGCACCCAGCCATGATCAAGCGCCCTATTTTAGTGGTAGAAAATACATACCACATTGGCTTCAAAGCCGATCAGTACCAAACTATTTTTAAGTAAGTAAGGATTTTCAAGGATGACAGATAGCCCTGTATTGGCGCTTGCCAAAGATCTCATTAGCCGCCCATCGGTCACTCCGTTGGATGAAGGCTGCCAAGAACTCATGATCAACCGCTTAAAAGCGCTAGGGTTTGAAATTGAAATCATGGTGTTTGAAGACACCACCAACTTTTGGGCTCGCCGTGGCTCAGAAGCCCCCTTGTTTGCATTTGCCGGGCATACCGATGTTGTGCCAGCTGGTCCTCTAGAACAATGGCACACTCCACCTTTTGAACCAACGGTCATTGATGGGCATTTACATGGTCGTGGTGCCGCTGATATGAAAGGCTCACTAGCCTGTATGGTAGTGGCGGTGGAACGTTTCATTGCTGAAAACCCTGACCACAAAGGCTCTATTGCATTTTTGATTACATCGGATGAAGAAGGTCCATTCATCAATGGTACAACTCGCGTTGTAGATACCCTTGTAGAGAGAAATGAAATCATCGACATGTGTATCGTCGGTGAACCTTCAAGTACGCTGCACGTCGGTGATATCGTTAAAAATGGTCGTCGCGGTTCAATTACTGGCGATCTTGTCGTTAAAGGCATACAAGGTCATGTCGCTTACCCTCACTTGGCGAATAACCCAGTACACCATGCATTGCCTGCATTAGCGGAATTGGCGTCCACGAAATGGGATGAGGGAAATGAATATTTCCCACCAACCAGTTTCCAAATTCCAAATTTGCATTCTGGTACAGGTGCCTCGAATGTCATTCCTGGCGAGTTCAATGTTCAATTCAATTTCCGCTTCAGCACTGAATTGACCGATGAAGAAATCAAACGCCGCGTACATTCCACACTAGACTCTTACGGGTTAGATTACGACCTTAACTGGACGTTAAGTGGTCACCCATTCCTAACCGATACAGGTGAGCTTAAAGAAGCCATTGTACGTGCTGTCGAAAGAGTGAATCACAAGAAACCAGAATTGCTAACAACGGGTGGCACTTCAGACGGTCGCTTCATTGCGACTATGGGCGCGCAAGTTATCGAGCTTGGTCCAGTTAACGCAACCATTCACAAAGTGAACGAATGTGTAAGCGTAGCAGATTTAGAGCTTCTGACTGACATGTACGAAGCGACATTAGAAGAGCTATTGGCAAACAAATGACTCCAGCCCAACTGACCGGACAAACCCAATCGCATCTTATTGAGCACTTCGTTGGTGCTCAAAAGATCCAAGCTTCCCCAGCAGCAGGAAAAGCACTAATTGCCCTGTACAAGGAAGCCAAAAACAAAGGGTTTGAACTGGCAATCGCCAGTGGATTTCGAGACTATGAACGTCAAAAATCCATTTGGAATGCAAAGTACTCCGGTCAAAGGGCTATCTTAGACAGTCAATCTAACCCCATAGATATCTCTACGTTATCTGACGAAGAGAAGACCGTTGCCATTTTGCGCTGGTCGGCATTACCAGGTGCAAGCCGCCATCATTGGGGGACGGATTTCGATGTATATGCTAAGAACTGTTTACCTGAAAATACACAGCTGCAACTTGAGCCTTGGGAATACCAAACGGGTCATCAGCGAGATTTTTCAGAATGGTTACAAGAAGCGATGCCAGAGTTCGGTTTTTTCCTCCCTTATCGTGAAGATTTGGGCGGCGTCGCAATTGAGCCTTGGCACATAAGCTACCTTAGTGTTGCGAGTAAAAATCTCGCTTCATTAACGACTGAAATAATTCGTGAGGCATTGCACCTTTCCCCTATTGAAGGGCAAACAGCGGTGCTACCTTTACTGGATACCCTGTACAATCGCTTCATAATAAATGTGAGGGACTAAGATGGAATTTCTAACCAACCCTTGGGTCATTATCACCATTGTTTTGGCTGTCGTTATCGGCAACATTGCGGCGCTAAAGTACACTGCAAAAATGAAGTTTACACCTTCTAACAAAGAAAAAAGCGACCTAGACAGGCTAAGCGAACTGGATAAAGAAAACCAAAAAAGAAAAGACGATGGCAGCCAGCATTAAGCTGGCTCTGTTTTATGATTTCTACCAAGACGAAGTAAGCCAGCAAACAGCAATATGATAAAGACATGAAGTGAATTACTGCCCGCCACTACACCCTTACTTTCCTCTACATTTTTCCCACCCAATGTATTTTCTGTGACTGCAAATACGAAATGATATCCAGAATCTGGTGAACGCGCCTCTGCCCATTTCATACTGTTGTCTAGTGAGATAGCGATGGCATTAGAGGTCACTTTTCGCCATTCGTTTTTAGGAATTAGAAGGTAAGGTGAGTTTTCTGCCGCTCCTTCTGCATAGACTAATAATTTATCAGGCAACGCCTGTCCAAAAATCAGTGTTATTTCTGAAGCACGAATCTCCGCCTCCGAACCATATAGCGTTAATGCGATATTTCCTCTTTCATATTTCAATCCGGGTTGACCTAATGTTGAATCCAAAGAAGCGAAGTCATCACTGTCTTTTGGTGTCGTGACTTCTCGTTCCATCGAGCCCGCATGCACTTGCACAATGGTGGAAGCACCATTCACTTTCACGTTCAGCGGCTGTTCATTAACGGTTTTAAGCCCGGAGGCAGTAGTGGAATCGTTAGCGTCTTCATTCGGTTCAAGAGCGTCAATGACGGAATCGCCATCGCTGTCTCTTGGGTTGTCTATATCTGCGCCGATTTCATATCTGTCGTGATACCCATCGTTATCACTGTCAAGGGAATTGGGATCCAGCCCAAGCTTTAATGCCGTGTAGTCATCAATTCCATCCAGATTCGAGTCCTCTCCAAAGGCCACGACACTGCCGTGTAGGTCAGGCTCAATAGTCAAAGGAAAGACTCCGGGAATCTGAGTACCAATGATGCCATCCGGCTCTCCGGCTTCACGATCTATCGTCTGAATTTTCCACTGCGCCCCATTTTGTTCAACACGAAATGTTGTGGTTGCGTTGGCCATTGGAAACCCCAAACCGGGGTGATAAATCCGCAAGGCGTACGCCAACGTTATCGTATTATCACTATTTCTTGAGAAGTGCACCACATCGGAGGATTTGTCTTTATCGTCGATATCGTGAATGCCGTAATTAAACCCGACAGAGAGCGTTGTACCTTGTAAAGTGGCTGTATCATTGTCAAAATCCCACGTCCACTGTGCTTTGTTCACGCCCTTGCCCAAGATACTTCCTGAAGGTGCGGCTCTCATAATAATTTGGTATTCACCTGTAAACTTGCCCGATGCTGGCAAACTCGCCCAAGAAGCATTGCAAGAAACAACCCAAACGAAACACGCCCATACCATTTTATTTACCATTGGTATTTCACTCCTATTATGCCGTTAATTCCGGGACCGGGAATAAAGGTTGGCAGCTCAGCGGCTCCTTGACCGCGAATGGCGTAAGCCGTTTGATAGGTGGTATTGGTTAGGTTGTTGATGTCCACAAACACCTCAACACCATTGGACGCTTCATAACCCACTTTGAACCCAAGTAAGAAATAGGGATCTTGAGTGTTTCCACTGTTCAAATGGTCGGTGTAATTTTCTGTCGGTTGCCAGCTAAAGTTAGGGATAACACGCAGACCACTCGCCATCAAATAATCGACCTGACCTTGGATAAGGTGCACGGGTACGCCCGCGATACGGTTACCTTTATATAGACCGTCTTTAAAATAGAAATGGCTCCAATTGTAGAGCAGCCGCGACGACACGACATCGCCCGTTTGCAATGCATCGTGTGTTTGGTGACTGATCGCCGTTTCTACACCATGGTGGATGGTATCGCCGTCGTAGTTGATGGTTTTCCCATTCACGGCAAAATCCCCTACGACCGATATCAATTCATCGCTCACTTGCGAATAGTACCAAGAGGCATTCACAATCCACTCGTCGATTTCAACGTCTGCTCCCACTTCTCCGGTCAGTGCTGTTTGCATGGAAAGATCATTAATGTAGACATGGTTATTGAGGGGATCGGTTGGGTTAGCCGAAACCGTCGCCAGTTGCCAAAAATTGGGGGCTTCTGAGCTTGCACTTACGTTTGCGTATACCCTTTTGTTCTCATTTAGACGGTAATTGAACCCAACCTTTGGATTAACAACGGTATAGCTGAACTGGCTATCTAGTACGCCCAAGTTGAGCTTGTCTTTGATCGTACGTTGATTATTCACCCATTGAATGGATGCGATCGCACTCAAATCCTGAATCACTTCGTATTGCAGCTGAGCACCAAGAACAATATTGCTTGCAGACAAATCCATAGACGCGAAGGTAGGCATAAGTGTCCCCTTAGAAGGGTGCACAGAAGCGATGTCTCTTGGCATTTCACCGATATTCACAGAAGTAAAAAACAGAAGCTCTCTAAGCAAGTAATCATCGGAATAAAAGTCCAATTTGGCGCTCGCATCCAGCCCTATATTTTGATTTAGAGTATT
Source organism: Vibrio penaeicida (assembly GCF_030689305.1). GTDB lineage: Bacteria > Pseudomonadota > Gammaproteobacteria > Enterobacterales > Vibrionaceae > Vibrio > Vibrio penaeicida_B. The sequence goes on from NZ_JAUYVM010000011.1 coordinate 13,524, forward strand.
TGCTTGAGTCAGTGGGTTTCGAAATTGGTCATCCAGTTTTTCAAAATAAAAACCCGCTTGAAACTCGCTATCATCACCATACCAATGCGTTTTATTGGCCAACCGGATTTGTTCTGTGCGCCGGAAAGGCTCTCGGATTGGAATATTGAGTAACTCATCCATAGGGTCACTGCTTTCACCCATCACTTCGCTCGAACTCTCAACCGCTCTTTGCTTGGTTAACAAGAACGGAATTTGAAAATCATTATTACTATAAGTGATGTAACTTCTGTTTTGCCACGACGCTGCTGTGTAACCCAAATTCAAAGCCACGCTTTTTCTGCTGGCGCTGCTGTTTGTTCTGTAGCCGTCTCTTTGGCTGGATGCTGCGTTTAGCCAAAAATCCCAAGCGTCTTTGCGTTCTGATAACGTTGCACTGCCCTTGTAAAACCCAAAAGACCCGCCTTCTAGTTGAATTTCACTTGGGCTGTTCAAACCTGTTTTACTATGAAAGTTGATCGCCCCACCCAATGTGGTTGCCCCGTAACGCATTCCATTCGCGCCACGATACGCACTGATCAGTCTCGCTTGTTCTGGATCAATAATGCCTATCACAAATGAGCCGTCGGCCTGGTTTAGTGCAAGCCCGTCGTGCAGTAACTGTATGCCTCGGTTAACTGGGTTGTCTTGAATACCCGAACCTCGAATATTGATTCTAGGCTGGTCATTACCGCCAAAAAATTCTTGAACAACGATTCCGGTTTGTTGGCTCAATACTTTTGCTAACGAAGACTGACTGCCTCTTAGCTCCGAAGTATCGATAAGGTTTGTACCGCCTGCGACTTGCTCTAACGAGCTATCAATCACAGACTTGTCCATTTCTGCTTGAATCTGAGATTCAACAGTCATTACTTCGTCAGCCAGTGAAACGAAACTTACCGCGGACATCATTGCCACGGTAGATAATTGAAATACCTTCATAAATCTAGGATTTTAGGGTTCGGCGACGAACAAACACACCAGTACTAAGAAGGAGTAAGGACCATAAACCAAAGCTTGCCCCAGAAGTCGCGTTGTTCGAATCTGCGTTTGGCTTGTTATCAGGTTTTACGTCCGGTTTAACTTCTGGTTTTGGCTCGGTAGTCTTATCAGGAATGGTCTCTGATGTACCAAATATCAAGATGATCTCTTGCGGTAATACATGCGATTTATTAACACTTAGATTTAGATTATTGCCACTTTTAATATACTCCAGCCTTTCAAAACCCTGCCCAAACGAAAAATCTGGTTTCATTCCTGCAACATACTGGTAGATAACTAAATCTTCTGGAATCTGATTGAATTCTAAAGCTAAGTTTTCTCTTGAACCTGGCATTGGAAATTCAGACGCTGAACTATGAAATATCCTTAGCTTTCCTAGATCATAATTCAAAGCAACGCCTTGGTTAGTTTCCGTTAAGGGTAAAGAACCATCAAAAGGATAGATGTCCTCCGACTGCTCTAGTTCAAAATCAAATTTTTCTACACGGGGTAAGTTCAACGAGTAAGTTGTATTCGCTCGGATTGATAGTTTTGTATTCCCAGCCAACAGAATTGAATCGAGTACTTGTGCTTCTGTTGCTGTATCCCCTCTTTCAATATGGTTTGGTACACCATCAGCATCTGAATCAAAAGTTATGAATCCCCAGCGAATTTCGGTTGCATCGTCTAAACCATCATTATCAAAATCAACTGTCTTATCACTCAGATTCAATACACTAGAAATGACATCAGAAATACCATCATTGTTTCCATCGGCCCCACTATCTAAGTACATGTTTTCTGAGTTGTACTCAATTTGTACAATTGTTGGAAATACATTTTCCAATCTAGTACCTGGAACATTATCTTTATCAACATCAAGCGTATTTATGGCGATACTTCCATCTTCAACGGCATTGACCTTAAAAGTTGTAGACGTGTGCCCTATCGGGTATGAAACTTTATAATCCGGAGTTTCTTTCTCAAAATATTTTTTATGCGCATACTCCACGGTATAGGTATCTGATAGCTCGTCATACTGAAATGGTAATTGTACTTCCGCTAAACTAAACACCTCTCTGGTTGTATTTGGTCGCTTATTTTCCAGCTCATTAATATTGAAAGCTTGAAAGGGAACTACTTCAAATCCCAAGGCTAGTAGGGTCGAGCCGTTAATCGTTACAACTTCGTTATCAAAATCCCAAATCCAAGTGCCTAGCGTTGTTGTATCTCCTAACACTTTGTATTTTTGACCATTCATCTCAGCATTTAATTCTGATTCAGGCCATGGGGTTCGATTTCCATCTGAATCCTTCCCAATACCATGAGCTGCATGGACGTTCATCTTCAAATGATATCCGCCAACATAAGTCCCTGTAAGCTTCTCAGCGAATGCATAAGCTGAGGTCAATGAGCAAGCCAGTGCCCCTGCAAGGCAGGCAATATTTTTGAGTTTCATTTTGTTATTCCATTAAGAAAATGGTGACCTGGAGGTCACCAACCTAGCAAATACGGGTAGTTAGTTCGCTGAACCAGTCCAGTTCAATTCAATATCCCAAGGGAACAGGCCGTAGATTGGCTCGCCGATTACGCCATTGCCATCGCTGTCTAGCGTTTTGAATTCCAAACCAAAACCTGTGTCTGTAATTTCAAATACCGTTTTTGTTTTCGCTTTAGGGAAGCCATAAAGTGGATTGTAAGCTTGGAAGGTGTAATCTAGCGTGTAAGTACCGTTACCGTTGTCTTTAAATGAAACTGGCTTATGTACTGCATAACCCACTGGGAAAGGTGCGAACTTACTTCTAATAAAACCGTTATTGATCGAAACTGTTTTCTTATCAAAATCCCACTTCCAATTGTAAGCCTGAGAACTTTTCGCCATTAGAGCGTTACTTGTTGTTCTTACTTCTAAGTTGTATGTACCAGAATAGTTTCCTGAGATATTGGCAGTGCCTGCAAACACTGATGCAGAAACAAGCGATAGGGCTAGTGCGGCAAGTTGAGTTTTCATTACGTTCTCCATACTGTATTGATAATGATTATTATTCGTGTTTAATTCTGATATCGTCAGACTTAATTCCAAATGACATTTGTCAATTTGTGAAAATTTCTATTACCAATGGATGTAGTACATCCCTTTCGCTAGAAAAATGATGGCTAACATATGGAAGAAAACACTGAGATGTGTGTATTTAAAACGCTTTGAAGACATGTTGCCGCAGATGGAATATTTCATCGCTACCAAAAAATGAATCAGCACGCTGATGGCCAATGTAATTTTTATGGTTAGCAGTGTTGAAAATGATGTCGCAAACAATGAAGGTAATGGGCTAAGGTGTTGATATCCCATCATCGCCCCCGTAATAAACAAGGTAGCAACAACAAAAGGCATGATCTTACGCCCGCGAAGATGAATACCCTGCTCTACTAGTGACATGGTTTTCGGTGGCAAGTGGGGTCGAATACCCTCTAAGATCAACACTTCGAACGCCACAATACCAATAAAAATAGCCGCACAAAGTAAGTGTAAACCTACTAATACGCCGTAATGCATGACTGAATTCCTAAATATTAAATCTATCAGAATGGATAGTAGTGATAATTGTTATTAATTAGATTAACATTCTCCTAAAATATGCAAATGACATTTGTCAACAGGGACACCGCATGGACAACTTAACCACAAGCTTGATTGAGAACTCATTTATCTTTAGTGGCGTTTCATTGGAAACTAAAGTCGCTTTGTGTAAAGGCATGCAACTGGTGAATATTTCTCAAGGAAAGCACGTCTTCCACGCCGGAGACGAAGCTAAACGATTTTATATCGTGAAATCGGGCGAGATTGCGTTGTACCGTTTCTCTCCAGAAGGTGATGAAAAAATATTTCAGCAGCTATCTCATGGAGATGCCATTGCGGAAGCCGCCATGTTTATGCAGCCAAGCCTTTATCCTGTAAGTGCAAAAGCAAAAGTGGACTGTCAATTGCTCTCTTTTTCTAGGGAAGTCTTGCTGACCTTTTGTGAAAGTAATTCAGCCTTCTCGTTTCAACTGCTTGGAGCTATGGCTTCAAAATTAAACCAAGCGGTGAATCGCGTTGATCAGTTAACGTTGAAGGGTGCCAATCAACGACTCGTTTCGTATCTTTTGGAACTGCATGAACAGCAAGGAACCGATTGGCTAAAACTGCCCGTCGCTCATAGCGTACTCGCAGGGCAGCTAAATATTGCACCAGAAACGTTATCTCGACTCTTTAAAAAGCTGAAAAATGAAGAATGTATCAGTGGAAAAGGAGGCGTAGTCGTTTTATTGGATATCGATAAGATGTGCCAATCTGTCAACTTACCCAACCCTCTTAAATATCGAGCAGATCTGGAAGGAAAAGAAACATGGTCTGGGTGTTGTAACCTTTCAGGTCATTGGATATAAAAAAACCCACTTCGAAAAATGGGCTTTCTATAGATTTTCGTTTTGCTATTTTAGTGATTTCTCAGCGACTTTCGCTAAGATCGGCACCAAATCAGTAAGCAACTGTTCACTAATTGGCTTATCAGAACTGTCTGTTACGTTGATAGATGTTCTGTTGTCCAAGTCACCCATCAAGAACGTAAAGGAACTGCCACTCAAGTCTAACGGCTTAACACCAATTTCTTGCCAGAATTCATCGTCTGGTTTGGCGTACTTCACCTTAATAATACCTTGGGACTGGTTTCGTTCTTCAATATTAAAACCAATTTGCGGCAAAATAGTTGGCATGTGTTGCCACAATGTGGAGTATGGCGCTCGAGCTATAATAACAGGCAATCCACTACGGTCTTTACCAAGACTGATAGGAATACGCTTCACTAGCTCCTGAGCTTTCAACGCCGCTTCAGCACGCAAATTCTGATCATAAGTTGACGTAACTAAGTTAGTCATCAGAATGTTGTAACGCTCTTTGTCAGTCGCTTTAACAGGCTTAACTTGATTGCCTTCACGCCAATCGATAAGTGAAATTTTGAAGCCGTAGCGACGGTTCGATTCCAACTTTTCTATTGAATAACGGCTGCCAATCTCAGAGTCTTCATCTTCCGATTTCCACGTTACCCATTCCGTTTCGATACGAGTATTTGTGTTTTCTCTCAACCTAATGCCTTGGTTTGAAAGCATCTGTAAAGCAGTTCGCCATACTTTCTCTTGTTCCGTTTCTCGAACCAACCACAAGGTTGCTTCGCCGTCTTTCACTTCTGAACGTGCACCAGGAATTAAGTCCAAAATTTGTTGAGGCGGACGAATATCAACGTTTTTACCAATTCCACCTGTGTACTCACCCGCTGGAATATCGTAGTTAGGATAGAACTGCGGTGTGGCACCTTGTGGAAGCGACCACTCTTTTAGCGGCGTTGAATCAAGGTACGAAAAATCATCTTTAGCCTGACGGCGAGATGAAGGATCACTTGAACAAGCAGCGAGAACAAAAACAGCCAGTGAACCGATCACTAGCTGACGTGAAAACTTCATTAAAACTCCTAAATACAACCCGAAGCTCTTGGCTTCGGGGTTAACTTTATTGGGTTCGTTGGTTTGACCCTAGCTGATCCCAGCTTCTGCTAGAGACTTTTCAATGACTGGCTGAGCCTCTTCAGAAAGCTCTGTCATTGGAAGCCTTAGGCTACCATTTGCGATCAAACCAAGTTTATGCGCAGCCCACTTAACTGGAATAGGGCTAGCTTCAATAAACAGGTTTTTGTGCAATGTCATCAAGCGCGCATTGATGGATTCCGCTTTTTTGAACTCTCCATCTTGAGCTAAGTGCATGATTTTCGCCATATCTGCTGCTGCAATATTGTTCGTTACAGAGATTACACCATGACCACCTAACTTACAGAATTCGAGCCCTGTAGAGTCATCGCCACTTAGTAAGATAAAATCTTCGCCACAAAGTTCACGGTGAATTGCAACTCTTTCTAAATCGCCTGTCGCATCTTTCAAAGCAACAATGTTTTCAATGTTGGCTAAACGAGCCACGGTGGCAGGTTGAAGATCAACCGCTGTGCGACCTGGTACGTTGTAAAGAATGATTGGCACATCACTGGCTTCAGAAATGGCTTTGTAGTGCTGGTATAAACCTTCTTGGGTCGGTTTGTTATAGTAAGGCGTAACACTTAGCACACCTACAATACCAGAGCCTTGAAGCAAGCGGCTAAACGTCACTGATTCGTGAGTAGCGTTTGCTCCCGTTCCCGCAACAACAGGAATACGACCATCAGCGTACTCGACTGCTTTGCTCACCACCTTGACATGCTCTTCGATTGTTAGAGTGGCCGACTCACCCGTAGTGCCAACAGCGACGATTCCATCGGTGCCCGCTTCTACGTGGTATTCAACAAGTTGCTTCAGGCTTTCGAAATCCACTTCACCTTCATTATTAAACGGTGTCAAAAGCGCAACCCAGCTTCCAGAAAACATGTCCATCTCCTTAATAAATTCTTATACCAAATGGCGTCACTTCAACGACCCCCAGCAGGTCTACCTCAGCTCAAATGGGCTTCTAGCATGGTACTGTAACACCCTTGAATAAAACAAGGGTTCAGAGCGCCTTAGATGACAATCTCACGTTAATAATTGGAGGTTAAGCATGGATTGGTCGAAAATTTATCGAATTGGGTAAATTTTCAGGTTTACACACTGAAATTCTCAGTGGGTATCCGAGCGAATAGTTGGAACTGTGCTAACATGCAAATTAACAGTTATTGAAAAATTGCCTCCTCATGTTACAACATTTAGTGATTACCGCTGTTGGTACGGATCGCCCGGGTATCAGTAACCAAATTACCCATTTGGTTACCGAATCGGGATGCAATATTATCGACAGCCGCATTGCACTCTTCGGCAGCGAATTTACGTTGATTATGTTGTTGTCTGGAAACAGCAATAGCTTAGCCCGAGTAGAAACTCGCCTTCCTCTTTTAGGTCAAGAACATGATCTAATTACGATCATGAAACGTACCTCTCCTCATCAGCACCCCGATCATGTCTATCGGATAGAAGTCTTTGTTGAATCCGAAGACAAACTAGGGTTGACTGAGAAATTCACTCAGTTTTTTGCTGACCGACAAATCGGTATGTCTTCACTTAGTGCGCAAACTATCGATAAATCCAAGGTCGAAAAAGAACAGAATCAATTTCATATTGCGTTGACAGCCCACGTCGATGGCGAGTGTAACCTGATGCAGTTGGAAGAAGACTTCCAAATACTGTGTTCACAGCTATCGGTTCAAGGCTCACTAAATTTCATAAAAAACAGCCAATAAAAAATAAAGGATCGCTCAATGGAAACTTTAACTGCTGGCGCGCCTGCTCCAGCCTTTTCACTATTAGATCAAGACGGTAACACCGTGACATTATCTGACTTTGAAGGCAAAAAGGTATTGTTCTACTTTTACCCTAAAGCCATGACTCCGGGTTGCACGGTGCAAGCTAAAGGTCTTAGAGATGTCAAAGCCGAACTGGATGCACACAATGTTACGGTTCTTGGTGTTAGCATCGACCCAGTGAAACGCTTGGGTAAATTCATCGAACGAGATGAACTCAACTTCACCCTACTTTCTGATGAAGATCATGCCGTTGCTGAACAGTTCGGTGTTTGGGGCGAAAAAAAATTCATGGGAAAAGTGTACGACGGTCTGCACCGCATCAGCTTCCTGATTAATGAAGAAGGTGTGATTGAACATGTGTTCAACAAGTTCAAAACTAAGACGCACCATGAGGTTGTGTTGGATTATTTCAATCAATCTGCGTAAGAATTAACTGCAAAACCAAAAAGGCCTCTGATATCAGAGGCCTTTTTTATATCTGCATTCAAAGCTAATCGGATTTAGGTATTGGGGCTTTTGATTCCGTATTGGGCAGCGCGTTAATGACGGCTTTCACCAACGTCGCTAAAGGAATGGCGAAGAATACTCCCCAAAAGCCCCACAGCCCTCCAAACACCAGAACTGAAACAATGATGGCGACTGGGTGCAAATTCACTGCTTCAGAAAACAGCACAGGAACCAGTACGTTACCATCAAGCGCTTGAATGATGCCATACGCGACAAGAAGCCAGTAAAACTGCGGTGTTAACCCCCACTGGAATAACCCGACAATGGCAACTGGCACAGTAACTGCCGCCGCACCAATATAAGGAATCAGAACGGACAAACCCACCGCAACCGCTAGCAAAACGGAATATCTCAAATCGAGAATGGCAAATGTCACATAACTGACACCACCCACAATTAAGATTTCCATCACTTTTCCGCGAATGTAATTCGAAATTTGTTGGTTCATCTCGCGCCAAACTTTGGTCGCTAAACGTCTATTTTCAGGTAGAAAGCCACTCAACATCGACATCATTTCTGCTTTGTCTTTCAACAAAAAGAACACCAATAAGGGCACTAAGATTAGGTAAACAGCAAGTGTTGCAATGCTAACGAGTGAAGCCAGTGACCCTTTCACTACGCTTTCACCTAAGCCAAGAACTTTGTTCTTAGCATTTGAAACAATCGATTCAACAATTTGAAGGTTAGCTAACTCTGGGTAATTTTCCGGAATGGAAGCGATAAACCCTTGAAGCCCGTTATACATGTTGGGAATATCGTTGATCAAGTTACCTACTTGGCTCCATATGGTTGGCATTAAACCAAAAACAGCCATTAGCATAAGACCTAGAAAAGCCAACACCACAATAGGCACTGCCGCCGCACGAGGCAGCCCCAAACGGATCATTTGCATTACCGGCCATTCAAGCAAGTAAGCGATCACTATTGCGACTAACAGCGGCGCAATTAAGTGTCCGAAAAAGTAGATAGTGGCAAAGCCAAACAGAAGAATAGCAACCAAGCTGACTGCGTGAGGGTCGGAAAAACGTCGCTTATACCAGCGGCTGACCATATCGAACATTATGAATCGCTCTCTCTTACTACGGTTAAAGTGGACACACACTCATTCTCTTCCAAATGGACCGAAAAGAGGGATGAAGAAAAGTATCGTATCATATCTTGTATTGAGCTTTTATCATGCACTTGAATGACTAAGGTCTCTTTCTCTTTTAAGCTTGCTGCGCGACGCTTCGCTAGAAGCAACGCCATTGGGCAGCGTTCTTCACATAAATCAAGCGTGTAGCTGTTCATTCTTAGCACCAATACTTACTATTGTGCCTGTATTGTAATAGCATTTGGACCTATGGTCTCCCACTTCATTCGCAGAAGTGAAGATGATCATGTCGAAATGTTTGAGCTCTTTATGTTTTAAACTGCGCCCATTGATGAAATAAATAGCAATCAAAAATTGATAGGCGAACCATATCTGTGTTCAACAGTCCAATTACACGATACGACATAAAAATGACAATGTAATGGAGCAGAATGTTTAAATTTACTCGTTCAACCCTGTACCTCAGCATGGCCGCTCTCCTGAGTCAGCCAACTCTGGCGCAGAATTCGGGGTATGAATTGCCAGATATAGGAACGGCTGCTGCCTCTACACTGACGATCGATCAGGAATCATTGTATGGCGATGCTTACATGCGCATGTTGCGCAGAAGCCAACCTATCGTTAATGACCCAGTATTAAACGAATACATTAGTACCATTGGTCATCAACTCGTTGCTAATGCCAACGACGTAAAAACACCGTTTAACTTCTTCCTTATTCAAGATAGAGATATCAACGCCTTTGCCTTTTTTGGTGGATACGTTGCACTCCATTCTGGTCTGTTCCTACATGCACAAACAGAAAGCGAATTAGCTTCAGTGCTTGCTCATGAAATCGCACACATCACTCAGCGCCACCTAGCGAGAGCGATGGAAGATCAAGCTCGTCGTTCTCCTGCTACCATCGCTGCATTGGTAGGTTCTTTATTGCTTGCCGTTGCCGCACCTCAAGCGGGCATTGCTGCCATTGCTGCCACTCAAGCAGGGATGATTCAAAGCCAAATTAACTACACTCGATCTAATGAAAAAGAAGCCGATCGCTTTGGTATTGTCACCCTATCTAAAGCTGGTTTCGATCCTCAAGCCATGCCGCAATTTTTTGGTCGATTGGCGGATGAATTTCGTTACGTGAGTAAGCCACCTCCAATGCTACTGACGCACCCATTGCCTGAAGACCGAATTACGGATTCGCGCGCAAGAGCACAGAGCATGCCTCCAAAACGGTTAGGTCCATCTATTGAATACAACTTAGCCAGAGCAAGGATTATTGCACGGCACGCGGGTATCGAGAGTGAAGCAGCCATTGATTGGATGGACAGAAGGCTTAAGAAAGCCCATAGAGATATCGTACCGACATTAAAATACGGTAAAGCCCTCGCATTGCTCGATATGAAAAAACTGGATGAAGCAGAAACGCTGTTAGTCCAGTTAGACAAACAAGACCCAAACAACAATTTTTACTTAGACGCGCTTTCAGACTTGTATTTATATAAAAAAGAATACGATAAAGGGCTGGCTATGCTAAAAAGAGCGTTGGATAAAAAGCCGAATAACCCCGTACTTGAAATCAACTACGCTAACTTATTAGTTGAAAGCGAAAGATACGATGAAGCGACTCGGCTTTTACAACGTTACACACATTCTCACCCAGAAGACGTTAACGGCTGGGCAATGCTTGCGGATTCTACCGGTCAGCAAGGCAAACGAGACGAAGAGGCAGCAGCGCGAGGCGAGATTTTTGCTCTCAAAGCGGATTGGAAGCAAGCCATCAGTTTCTATGCCGAAGCCAGTAAGCTGGTAGAACTTGGAAGCCTAAAACAGGCGCGATATGACGCGAGAATTGACCAGCTAGGGCTGCAACGCGACCGCTTTTACGCCCTTCAAAATTAGAAAACATAATCACTTAGAAAACATAGGCACTTAGAAAACACAAGCACCACAGCCTGAGAACTCACCGTCTGTGAATTCAAACTGTGTGCAAGGTAAAAAGTTAATAAGGAATCACCATGTCAGTATCGATTTGTCACAACCCTCGCTGCTCAAAAAGCCGACAAACACTTGCTTTGCTTGAAGAAAAAGGCATTGCACCAGAAGTCATCAAGTATTTGGAAAGCCCGTTAAGTGTTGATCAACTGAAAACCGTTTACACACAGCTGGGTTTGAGTTCCGTACGAGATATGATGCGAACCAAAGAGTCGATATACAAAGAATTAAGTTTAGGCGATGAATCCGTCACTGATGAGCAGCTCTTTGAAGCTATGGTCGCCAACCCTAAATTGATTGAGCGCCCTATTGTTATTAAAGGCGACGCTGCTCGTCTTGGACGACCACCAGAACAGGTTCTGGAAATTTTATGAGCATAAAGGTTGTTGTCCTTTATTACAGCCGCCACGGAAGCACCAAAAAGCTGGCTCGCCAGATTGCCCGTGGCATTGCCTCTGTTGAACAGTGCCAAGCGCTGCTCCGAACGGTCAACGAAATTTCAGACAATTCCGTTAATTCAGGTAAGCTCGCTGAACTAGACGATCCTATTCTCACGCTAGACGAGTTAAAAGCCTGCGATGGTCTTGCTATGGGAAGCCCAGTTTGGTTTGGAAACATGGCGGCACCACTCAAACACTTCTGGGACACATCAACCCCTCTTTGGGTAGGTGGTGATCTCATCGATAAGCCAGCTTGCGTATTTACGTCTTCCTCTTCCATGCACGGCGGTCAAGAAACCACACTTCAAAGTATGATGCTTCCGTTGTTTCATCACGGCATGATGCTATTGGGTATTCCTTATTCTGAACCCGCTTTGCACACGACATCACAAGGTGGCACGCCATATGGTGCATCCACTATTGGTAGTCAGATACAATCAAACCAGTCAGATGAAGGGCAGTTAGCTTTTGCTCTTGGAAAGCGTCTGGCAGAGTGTGCAAAAAAACTGAAAAGCTAGGGGTAACCGCCCTAAGGACTCTGTATGACGGAATCTCAATCCATTAAGTATCGATACTTAGCGTTAGCTGGAAACATTGGTCTTTTAGGCTGGGTGGCTTTATGGCAGATCAGCCTATCTCCTCACCCTCATATCAATAGCGTTACACTAGCACTTGCGTGGTGTGTCCCGCTGCTGCTGCCCTTACCGGGCATTTTAGCGGGTAAACCCTACACACACGCTTGGGCTAATTTTGTTTTGATGTTGTATTTTCTGCATGCGCTGACCATTTTGTATGTCAATGAAGGCGAGCGATGGCTTGCGGTAGTGGAGCTTTTATTGACCACTATTGCCTTTGTAGGAAACACCCTTTATGCGCGGCAAAGAGGAAAAGAATTAGGCCTAAAACTCACGAAGCTTTCTGAAGTAGAGAAACAAGAAAAAGCACGTTTTGAGCAGTAGAAATTTGAAGAGTTAATGCTTGAGTAGTCAATCAAGCATCAAAAAAAGAAGAGCTCCCCATCGGCAGCTCTTCTTTTTTATGCATGTAATTCTATTGTGTACGAACTTCTTTTAAAAACGACTAGCGCTTAAAGACCAAGCCATTCATAAACCAAGTCCGCTTTTTCTTCAGGAGCCGCTTCTTCGATTATTTCAGCGTTAATGCTTGAAACGCCATCAACAGTGGACGACTCATCGATTGCTGTATCACTTGTTTGTACAGGGGCTTCTGAAGTCTCCCCTTCTACTGAAAGCTCATCGCTGACTAGCTGATCTGTCGTTTCACTTGTAGCTACGTCTGTTTCCACCGCGCCCTCATCGACGATTTCGGGTGCGACAAGTTCAGGTTCGGCTGTTTGAGGGTCGGTAGATTCTACTGGCGTACTTTCAACAAGTTGCTCTTCTTCATTCTCAACATAAGCATCCAAAGTGAACGCTCTCACTTGTTTAAAGTTTTCTAATTCACGCTGAAAATCCATAACTGGAGCAAGCAAATTGACTTTAAAAGTGACATCGTTACCTTTGATTTTTAAAATCTCTGTCGATGCAACCGAGTTCAAGCCTTCAAACAAAGACTCTAATTGGAAGAAATCGCGTGAACTTTTAACGTCCAAAAATTGAACTGTCACGCTTTCTGTCGATACATCCGAAACCTGAACCGCACTTTTACTCGCAAAGTAATCGCTGATGCTATCTACCACAGTTTGCAGTGTAGAGTTAAATTCACCTCGCTCCTGCCCCGACATAGGAGATTGCTGAGAACCAAGCATTTGCTCCGGCGATTGGTCAAACAAAGTCCAACGCACAGATGCTCTGCCTGAGCTTAAGTGTTGTACCCGCAGAACCAATACCGCATCCGCAGGATAACGTGAACTGGCTCTACTGATTGGTTCAACAAAAGCTCCCCAGATCTCCGGTGCAGAGATTCCTGTAACATCATCAAAGTCACCAACTGGTACGGTAATGGGCAAGCCTCGAGAATTGGCATACTGGTTCAACAGTTTGGTAACGTTAGATCCACTTTGCTCCCACACTATTTGGCGTTCATAGCGATCTTCTTCAATAATCCACATTAAAATGGAAGCGCGATTTTCAGACCAATATGGCAAGCCCGCCTGAGTCAATAACCCCTGAATTTGTCTTGGATTAAAAGCGACTTTTAACGTTTCTTGCCCATCTAATTGCCCGAAGCTGATTTGAGAAAGATAAGGACCCGTGCTCTTTTTCGCTTTTTCGATAACCGGATTACTGGCAACGGTTTTTTGTCCAGATGCCTTAATAAGAACCTGCTCTAACCCTTGAGCTTTCGCAAGATCCTCTGAATTTTCTTCTTCAGTCAATACAATTTCAGATTGGAATACGTCTACTTTAGTTAAAGCAAAGCCAGGAAAAGCCAGCAAACTCAACAACAAACAAGCTATCCGATTCATAAATTCTCTGTCACAACGTGAATGAACCTCAAATGATAAGCAACTCTCAATGCCGGAGCAAGGAAACATCGCGAATACAGTGACATCCCCCTTCACTGGAATAATTACTCCTGTATACAAGATCTATAGATATTTTTTGACCTGTTTATCAATGCAATCGTTTTCTTAGTGATAAAATCCTGCAAATTTTAAAAATGGAAGAGAATCATGACTCAAATACTTCAAGGTACCCAAATGCTCTTTGTCGCATTTGGCGCACTCGTCCTCGTCCCCTTACTCACAGGACTCGACCCTAGTGTGGCTCTATTCGGCGCTGGCGTAGGCACCCTTTTATTCCAATTTATCACTCGTCGCACCGTTCCTATTTTCCTTGCATCCTCTTTCGCGTTCATTGCACCAATCATGTACGGCGTACAAACGTGGGGCATTGCATCCACCATGGGTGGGCTTATGTGTGCAGGTTTGGTTTACGTCGCATTAGGGGCGGTGATCAAACTGCGGGGCGTTGGAATCGTCCATAAGCTGTTACCCCCCGTCGTTGTTGGTCCGGTTATAATGGTGATTGGGTTGGGGCTTGCACCAGTCGCGGTCAACATGGCTTTAGGGAAAACGGGCGATGGAGCGGTTCAGCTTATCGATGGGAATACCGCCCTTATTATCGCTTCTGCGTCTCTAGCCACCACCATTGCTATCAGTGTTTTTGCCAAGGGCTTCTTAAAGTTGCTGCCTATTTTTGGAGGCATCGCTGTCGGGTACTCGCTCAGCTTACTGTACGGAATCGTCGACTTTACACCCGTTGCTCAAGCAAGCTGGCTGTCTCTTCCTAACTTCACAACGCCAGAATTCAACATTAACGCGATTCTTTTCATGATCCCTGTTGCCATTGCGCCGGCGGTTGAGCACGTTGGTGACATGCTCGCCATTTCTAATGTAACCGGAAAAGACTACCTCAAAAAACCAGGGCTTCACCGCACCATTACAGGGGACGGTGTTGCTACAATGGCGGCTTCTATGGTAGGCGCGCCACCGAACACAACATACAGTGAAGTGACTGGCGCAGTGATGCTGACTAAAGCATACAATCCAGTCATCATGACTTGGGCAGCGGTAACCGCCATTGTGCTTGCGCTGGTAGGAAAGCTAGGCGCGCTGCTACAAACCATCCCTGTTCCTGTGATGGGTGGCATTATGATTCTACTGTTCGGCTCCATCGCCACTGTCGGTTTGAATACGCTGATTAAAAATCACGTTGATCTCCACAAATCCCGAAACCTAGTGATTGTCGCGGTGACGTTAGTCTTTGGTATTGGCGGAATGGCTTTTGGGGTTGGTGAGTTCAGCCTTCAAGGCGTGAGCTTGTGCGGTATCGTGGCCATTGCGTTAAACCTAATTTTACCTAAAGACATGGGTGAATCTCATGTCGTGGATAACGCTCAGATGGAAGAGGAAAGAAGTAAATAGCCAAACATCTGATAGCAAATAGAGGCAGCAATGAATGACTGCCTCTATTTCCTTCTTAGTGCTGGCAAAGGTAGAAACTCTATAGCCACCCCTGACTTAAACAGTATTTCACTAATCCCGCCGTTGTTTTGATGTTCAGTTTCTTTTTCACTCGCAATCGATGTGTCTCAACCGTTCGGACGCTAATGCACAAGGTATTGGCGACAGATTTGTTGCACTCCCCTTCCGCAATCAACAGCAAAACGTCCTTTTCTCGCGGGGTTAGTTGTGTATTTACGTCGTGGTCATCATGTTGACTGAATGCTTGAAATAATTGCGCTGAAATGCCTTTGCTAAAGAAGGTCCCGCCACTCGCAATCACCTCCAGTGCTTTAATCAGTTCATTCGAAGAAATGTCTTTGCAAATGTAGCCACTCGCTCCACATTTAATGGCTGACATGACGTATTCTTCTTCTTTGTGCATGCTCAAAATGACCACTTTTGAGTTTGCACCCTGCTTATTCAGGGTTTCGAGCACTTCGATGCCCGTCATTTTTTCCATTGAAATGTCGGTAATCAAAATATCTGGCTCTTTTTCCAATGTCACTTCAACGGCTTCCACCCCATTCTCAGCGGTGCCGACAATTGAAAATTGTTCCTCACGACGTAAACGCTCGACTAATGCATCTTGGAGCAACGTATGATCATCAGCTAATACAATCGTAGTCATACTTCGTTCCTTTCATCGTCCATTGAAATCGCAAAGATCACCCGAATTTCCGTTCCGTCATCCGGGTCGCTGTTCACTTCTAGTTGCCCACCTATCAATTCTATTCGTTTACGGATGTTGGTCAGCCCCATACCTGATTCAATGGTCTTATTTCGATTTTCTACATCCGATAGGTCAAACCCTCTACCGTCATCCGCTACTGTGAAGATAATTTGAGATTTCTCTTCTTGAAGGACGATATCAATCGCGTTCGATTTTGAGTACTTCTCCGCATTGTGAATGGCTTCTTGAGCCACTCGGTAGAGCGCGTGTTCGACATTACGAGAACAAAGGCTTTCATCTATCTGGTGTTCGAAAACCACATCAATACCAGAACGTGTTCGGCATTCCTTTGCTAAATTCTCGATGGCGACCACCAGCCCAAAATCGTCTAATACAGCAGGGCGAAGCGCTTTCGAAATACGACGAATTTCGTCCATCGCGAGATCGACACTTTTCCGACCCAAGTCCGTTTGCATTAAGATTTGGTCATTTGGGTTAGCGTTTTCTATATTTTCAAACCGCATCTTGGTGGACACTAAAATCTGATTGATTCCATCGTGTAGCTCACGAGAGACTCTGGCTCGCTCCTCTTCCTGCATGTCGATGAGCTGTTTGTTGAGCAGAACAAGCTGTTTATTGGCCAATTCACTGCGATTGATGTGTACCACACTGACCCACCCAGCAACCAAGACGCAGGCTAAAAAGATGAAGATGGACAGTTCCAATAGAAAGGAATCCAACTCGTGTTTTTGAACTGGTGAAATGGATTTGAATTCATTGTTTATATAAGTGTCTTCAGCCATTTCCTCTTGAACGGCTCTGGCCACTTTATCCGAATACTCTTGAGTGAACAGCGGATCGGTTTCGGTGTAGATGTGCGCCAAAATGTAAATCAACATCAGCAATATCGGTATCTGAGAAAGAACGATCGTTCTCTGCTTAAATCGATTTTCTTCTTCTGTCATTTTTCACGTCCTGTACGTAGTACTGCGTACATTTCATCCATGAATGTACGTCTACAAATTACGCTGTCTTACGAATTTAATAAATATTTACATATTCGTAACATAAAAACCAAGACATGGCATGCAAGGCGAAAAAATCGCCTAATTCAAGGAGTGAAGAATGAAAAAGCACATCGGAAAATCGGCCATTACATTGGCAGTGACAGCCACCTTTATGGCATTACCTGCCCACGCAGATAAAGTTCTACTGAAGACCCCACTGGCTATTGGTACTCACTTGCCAGCACTCGGAACCCCCATGAAATGGGTATCCAAGCAATTGCCCATTGCATCAGGTGGTACCGTAAAAATGAAGATTTATGAACCTGGAAAATTGGTTGCCGCCAATGAAATCTTAGATGCGGTTTCTTCCGGTAAAGTAAATGCAGGCTACACCACCGCGGGTTACTGGAAAGGAAAAATTCCAGCTGCTCCATTGTTTTCTGCCGTACCTTTTGGTCCAGAAGCCCCAGAATATATGGCGTGGCTGTATTTCGGTAACGGCAATAAGCTTTACCAAGAAATGTATGACCAAGCTGGCTACAACGTCAAAGTGTTGCCTTGTGCAATCAACTCACCAGAAACTTCTGGTTGGTTCGCCAAGCCCATCAATAAACCAGAAGATCTGAAAGGTCTCAACATGCGCTTCTTTGGGCTGGGTGCGCAGATCATGGAGAAGCTAGGTGTCAGCACCGTTCAACTGCCAGGCGGTGAGATTTTCGGGGCACTTGAGAAGGGGGCCATTGATGCTACCGAGTTTTCACAGCCTGCCATCGACCACCGATTGGGCTTCCATAAAATCGTGAAATACAACTACTTCCCTGGTTGGCACCAACAGTCGACGGTATGGGAACTTCTGATCAACAAAGACACATGGAACAAAATGGACAGCGATCAACAATCGTCTGTTGAAACCGTATGTATGGCATCCATGACCTACTCCATGGCTGAAGGTGAGTCGCTGCAATATGACGCAATGATAAAAGCTCAGGAAAACGGCGTTAAACAACTTTATTGGAACGACGACATGTTGAATCTGTTCGAAAGCACATGGCTCGAAGTGGTTGAAGAACAGAAGAAAGACGCCTTCTTCAACAAAGTGTGGACGGATCTGACTCAGTTCCGTGCGAATTACAAAGTCTGGTCTGACAAAGCGTTTTTACCAAGAACGGGAGAGTAATCCCCAGCGAAAAGTACACTCAAGCCGCACCCTTGTGGCTTGGGTAATTTCTACCGTTTTTCAGAAAGGTTCGTCGTTTTGAATCGTACTCATATTAACGCACCAGCTCCAATGGCCGACAGAATGGATGCGTTCATAAAAAAAGTAAGCCATGGCATTGCTTGGGTTTACGTAGGTTTAGTCTTGGTCATTTTAACTCAGGTTATTCTTCGAAAAGGGTTCTCCCATGGCTTGATTGCACTAGAAGAATTTCAGTGGCATTTGTACGCCATTGGCGTGTTGTTTGGTCTCGCATACGCTGAAATCACCAATTCACATGTGCGCGTTGACATTTTTTATCATCGCTTCAGCGCCAAGGCTAAAGCTTGGATAGAGATCGTTAGCATCGTTTTGTTTCTTATGCCATTTATTCTGGTTGTATTCCTTCATTCTATCGATTTTGTTTATGAGTCATGGAGGGTCAGCGAACGCTCTAATGCCCCATCTGGGCTGCCTTTCCGTTGGCTCATCAAATCGACCATCCCGCTAGCCTTCTCATTACTCGCACTTGCGGGGCTTTCTAAGGTTATTCGCTCGTTTGCCACAATACGAAAAGGAGCCAACCGTGGAAATCAATGAAATTCTCATCATAAGCATGTTTGGCAGCTTTATCCTTTTGCTTTTTTTAGGTATTCCTGTGGCGTGGGTACTGGGGGGAATTGGCATTATATTTGGCGGTCTGGCATATTTCTCAGATCTGTACCTAGATACCATCACAGGACTCGACTTTCAAACACTCGGACTATTGGTGAACCGCCTATATAAGATAATGGATAACTGGATCCTAGTTGCCTTGCCGATGTTCATCTTCATGGGAAATATGTTGGACAAGTCTGGGGTAGCTGATCGGCTGATGTTCTCTATGCAAGCGATGTTTGGAAAAGTACATGGTGGCTTAGCAATTACCGTTGTTTCTATTGGCATCATCTTAGCCGCATCAACCGGAATCATTGGCGCTTCCGTGGTGCTACTCGCAATGATGGCCCTGCCTTCCATGCTCAAACAAGGCTACAGTAAACCTTTAGCGCTCGGAACCATTGCGTCTTCTGGTTGCCTTGGAATATTACTTCCCCCATCCATCATGTTGGTCATCATGGCGGATCAACTGGGATTATCGGTTGGTGATTTGTTCATGGCGGCGGTTTTTCCGGGGCTTGCACTTGGGGCAATGTACATATTCTATCTCCTCATTTCGGGGGTACTAAAACCTAATGCACTGCCGTTACCGGATACTGCTGAAAAAGTATCCTTCAAAATTATCTGGCAAGTCGTCAAAGCAATCATACCCACGTTGCTGCTCATTCTTGCAGTGTTAGGGTCCATATTTGCCGGTATTGCCACGCCGACAGAAGCATCCGGTGTTGGTGCGGCTGGAGCAACCTTACTAGCTATATACTACAAACGGTTTTCCCTCAAAATTCTGAAAGAAGTCACCATTGAAAGCTATAAAACCACGGCTTACATCTTTGCCATTTTCATTGGGGCAACCTGCTTTTCACTGGTCTTGCGAGAATTAGGGGGGGATGAATTCATTGAAAGCATCTTTCAACAGCTCCCTTTCGGTCCCTACGGCATTATCGCTTTCATCCTTTTGATGGTGTTTCTACTGGGCTTTTTTCTCGATTGGATTGAAATCACGCTGATCATATTGCCGTTGTTAGCGCCGGTTGTAGCGGGATTGGATCTGAACATTGGTCAATTTGCTGGTATCGATGACCCAACAACGGTTTGGTTTGTCATGCTTGTCGCCATGACGTTACAAACCAGTTTCCTAACACCACCGGTTGGATTCGCACTGTTTTACTTGAAGGGGGTGTGCCCACCAGAGATACAACTGTCGGATATATATAAAGGGGTAATACCATTTATTCTGTTGCAGCTTTTAGCGTTGTTACTGATTTTATTCTGGCCGAGTATCGCGCTGTGGTTACCGTCTATCGCTTATAACTAAACGGAATATTTGCTTGATATAACTAGAAAGAAGGGGGACTTCTTCGGCTCGAAGCTCCGATTGGCACTGCGTTGATTAGTGCGCTTTGTAGGAAACCCAGGCTAACCATTTAGCCTGGGTATTTTTTCTCTAGAAAAGAGTTAATAAACGGTACGGTTACTTAGTGCCGAAAATCTTATCGCCTGCATCACCAAGCCCAGGAACGATGTAGCCTTTGTCGTTAAGTTTTTCATCAATCGCAGCCGTGTAAAGCTCCACTTCTGGATGTGCTTTTTTCAATGCTTCTACACCTTCAGGCGCAGCAACCAGCACAAGTACCTTGATCGACTTACAGCCTTTCTCTTTTAAAAGATCAATGGTCGCAATCATCGAGCCGCCAGTCGCCAGCATTGGATCGACTACTAAGGCAATACGCTCATCAATATTTGACGCCAGTTTATTGAAGTACGGTACTGGCTCAAGTGTTTCTTCGTCACGGTAGATACCCACCACACTGATTCGCGCACTAGGCATATGTTCGAGTACACCGTCCATCATGCCTAAACCAGCACGAAGGATTGGCACAACCGTTACTTTTTTGCCTTTGATTTGTTCCACTTCTACTGGACCGTTCCAACCTTCGATCGTCACACGTTCCATTTCGAAATCCGCGGTGGCTTCATAAGTAAGTAGGCTACCTACCTCAGTCGCAAGCTCACGAAAACGTTTAGTGCTGATGTCACCTTCTCGCATTAAGCCCAGTTTGTGTTTAACTAATGGGTGCTTTACTTCAACAACTTTCATTTCCAACTCCAGCAAATTTTAATAAACTTTCAGATTATACCTAACTGGTCGGAATAGTTACAGAGTTGCAGACCTTTTACTTGCCTAGCTAACTGACTGTAAAAACAATAAGTACCCAGCCTTTACGTGGCTTGATTTGAGAGACAAAAACGCGAAGAAAAAAAACTGCGCAAACGTTTTCCTTTTCTTTTCAACCCCTGTTAGAATAGCGCCGTTTTTCACATCCAACCTATGACGAGGACATCCCCGTGAGTGGTAACAACTCTTCTCTAAGTTATAAAGACGCTGGTGTAGATATTGATGCTGGTAATGCTCTGGTAGACCGAATTAAAGGTGTGGTAAAGCGCACTCGTCGTCCTGAAGTAATGGGCGGTATTGGTGGCTTTGGCGCACTATGCGAATTACCAACTAAATACAATGAACCACTGCTAGTGTCTGGAACAGACGGCGTAGGCACGAAACTTCGCCTAGCATTGGATATGAAAAAACACGACACCATTGGTATCGACTTGGTTGCAATGTGTGTGAACGATCTTATCGTTCAAGGTGCAGAACCTCTTTTCTTCCTTGATTACTACGCAACAGGCAAGCTAGATGTTGATACTGCAGCAGATGTAGTTGCGGGTATTGGCGAAGGCTGTATTCAAGCAGGCTGTGCACTAATCGGTGGCGAAACCGCTGAAATGCCGGGCATGTACGAAGGCGAAGACTACGACGTTGCTGGCTTCTGTGTCGGTGTTGTAGAAAAGTCTGAAGTGATCGACGGTACCAAAGTTGCGGCTGGCGATGCACTTATCGCGGTAGGCTCTAGTGGTCCTCACTCAAACGGCTACTCTCTAGTTCGTAAGATTCTTGAAGTTTCTGAAGCAGATTTAAGCGAAGAGCTAAACGGACGTACTATTGGTGAGCAACTGCTTGAACCAACGAAAATTTACATTAAATCAGCACTTAAGATGATTGCAGAGCACGATATTCACGCGATCTCGCACATCACAGGTGGTGGTTTCTGGGAAAACATCCCACGCGTTCTTCCTGAAGGCACAAAAGCGGTTGTCGATGGCAACAGCTGGGAATGGCCGGCAATTTTCTCTTGGCTACAAGAGAAAGGCAACGTTGAAACTCATGAAATGTACCGTACCTTCAACTGTGGTGTTGGCCTGATTGTTGCTCTACCAAAAGAGCAAGCATCAGCGGCAGTTGAACTGCTTAAAGCAGAAGGCGAAAACGCTTGGGTTATCGGTGAAATCGCATCAGCAGCAGCTGGTGAAGAGCAAGTAGAGATTCGCTAAGCCATGAAAAATATCGTTGTCTTAATTTCCGGAAATGGCAGTAACTTACAGGCAGTCATTGACGCCTGTGAAAATGGAAGCATTGAAGGAAAAGTCAGCGCCGTTTTTTCTAACAAAGCTGACGCTTACGGATTGGAACGAGCAAAACGCAGCGGGATTGATGCCCGCGCTGTCAGCCACAAAGATTTTGAGTCGCGTGAGGCATTCGATTTAGCGCTAATGGGCGAAATCGACCAATACCAACCCGACTTAATTATTCTTGCAGGCTACATGCGTATTCTGAGTGAAGGATTTGTTCGTCACTATATGGGTAAGATGATCAACATTCACCCATCTCTTCTTCCGAAGTACCCTGGTTTAAACACTCATCAACGTGCAATAGATGCTGGCGATAAGGAACATGGAACCAGTGTTCACTTCGTTACAGAAGAGCTTGATGGTGGACCGGTTATTTTGCAAGCAAAAGTCCCTGTGTTCGAAAATGATTCAGCGGAAGCTTTAGCAGAGCGTATCCAAACTCAGGAACACCGCATCTACCCTTTAGTTGCGCAGTGGTTTGTGACCAACAGGCTAGCCATGCAAGACGGTAAAGCGGTTTTGGATGGTCATATCCTAGGCGAGAATGGCTACGCTGAAGAATAAATTGCTTACATGCTTGCTAGGCGATGCTTCTTTAAACGATATTTGTTCGAAAGTGTTTGTTAGAAAATACTTGATAGAAAAAAGGTGACCGCTCGGTCACCTTTTTTATTTTTGGTCTATATGTTCGACAACGCTCTAACATAAGCTCAATCAAAGCTGAACATGCTTTCAAGATCGTGTCGAGAATACGCTTTGAAGGCCAACATCGTATCGGTTTTGGTGATGCCTTCTATTTTGATCATCTCTTCTGTTACAAGCCGAGACAGATCATCCGCTTTATCTACTCGAACAATCGCAATCAAATCAAAAGCACCACTCACAGAAAAGACTTCCGACATTTCTTTTAAACCCGCTAGCTGCTCCGCGACGGCGTTTATTTTATCTCGCTCAACATTGAAAAAAATAATTGACGTTAACATGGGATTTTCTCCTATCTGTTATCCGTAATAGCGACACCTTGAATACAACTAACCCTCAAGACAGTAGCTTTCCGCAGTTGGGCACCTTAGCCTCCAACCCTAAAGTAGTCAGAATTTGATGCGTTGTCGCCACCGCGGCAGAGATGACAGGTATCCCACATTCATCTTCCACGGCTTGTATTGCTGCCAATGAAGGCATTTGAACACAGGCAGACAAAACCAATACATCGATGCCAGTGAGATCTAACCGCTTATATATCTCGACCAGATTCATAGGGTCTTGCGCTGCAACTTCTAAATTGTTGGGGATTTCGAGCGACACAGAATCGTGCACTTCGATGCCTTCGTACTCGATGTAATCACAGACCAATTGAGTAAGCGGTTTCATGTATGGGGTAATCAACGAAATCCGTTTGGCATTCATTAATTTCAAACAATCCACCAGCGCTCCAGCGGAGCTCACCACTGGTGTCGGGTAACCGTTAGATTGGGTCACTTCATGCAACCTTTTCTGGCTTTCCCTATGGTAGCCATTGCCTTGCGCCATAATGGCAACAAGGCAAGCGTAACCCATAACATCCACATCCGCGTCCGACAGCTCCAATGCACATCGATCGCTGTCGCTGTCCATGGACTTCAGCTCTTCCGGCGTAACATGCTTCATCCTCATCCGGCTGGAGTGAAACGAAAATCGCTCTGGGTAAACCGCTTCTCTTGCACTTAGCATTGCTGGGATTTCACGCTCCATTGTGAGGTTAGAACTGGGCACAATTTGCCCAATTTTGAATGTTTGACTCATGACTGCGCCCCAATGTTAACGACAGGATTCCTAATAATTCCAATCCCTTCGACACCACACTCTATTACATCACCTGGCCACATCCACTCTTGAGGTTCACGACCAGCCCCTACTCCTGAAGGTGTTCCCGTTGCGATAATGTCCCCGGGTTCTAGGGTGATGCCCGTTGAGATATCGGAAATGAGTGTGGGGATATCAAACAGCAAATGCTGGGTGTTCGAGCGCTGCTTTTCCTCGCCGTTTTTGGTTAGCCATAAGTCGAGATTATGCGGGTCTTCGACCGAATCCGCCGTCACAATACACGGTCCCATCGGCGCATAAGAATCCTGACCTTTGGAGAAGATCCATTGACCAGCTCTGCGATTATCACGAGCAGAAACATCATTGATTACGGTGTAACCAAATACGTGATCCATGGCATCTTCTTTATTAATTCGCGTGGCACGCTTACCGATAATGACCGCTAATTCCACTTCCCAATCCAATTGCTGAGTCATTGCTGCGTTATGTTGAATGGATTCACCAGTGGCGATCACGCTGGTCGGTGGCTTAGAAAACACAACTGGCTTGTCGGGTAGATCTTTTGATGTGTCCAGAGACTTTGCCGATTCAGCAACATGCTCCACGTAATTTAACCCGATACCAAAAATGTTTTTTCTAGGCTTGGGGATGGGTGCCATCAACGTAACATTCTCTTCCGCGGTTGCGATTCCATTCGGTCGGTTTGCCTGTGTTTCTTCTAATGCTCGGGTTATCGCCGCTAAGCCATCTAGACCTTGGTCGATCAATTCAAGCATAGAGTTGGGGAAGGTTTGACCGACTGCGCTTCCCAACTTTTCGACATCCACCACCATATTGTCTAAAACCACACCCAATCGGGCTTCACCTTGTTGCCCATTTCTGTACGTTATAAGTTTCATTTACTCATCCTTTAGTTATTTGAACTGACAAAAAACGGAATTTAGGCAACCACAACCTGATGCCCATTGTTGTCGACCAAGCCTTGCTCGACATAAAACCCTAGTTTCTTGATCGTCGGTAAATCATTGAAAGAAAACAAACAAGCATCATCAGATGACGATGTATTAACGTGCTCATGCCACATCCATGTTGGAACACAGAAAATATCTTTCTCTTTCCAATCAAATCGTTGCCCATTAATGATCGAATACCCTGAACCTTTCGCCACTTGGTAGATAATGTTACCGGTATGGCGATGCGCTTTGGTGCGCTCCGATGGGCGAAGCAATTGTAGGCTCGCCCCCATGGTAAGCATCGGGTCATCGCCATTTTGAGGGTTCATGTAACGCATGATGACCCCATCGTATGGTGAGCCATCGGTCACTTTTGAGTAGTTCAACAGTGCTTCGTAGCTTTGGTCCCATGAATATTTCATGAGTGGCGAATAGGGTTTATCCCACTTGTCCAACTCGGGTAGTAACCCCGGTGCTCCATAGGTGAGCGGGCTGTCATTTTTCGGCAGTTCGACCGTTTGATAGCCTTCAGGGTGAACGGCATAAAAGTTCGATTCCAGTACATTGGTTAACGGGATATCCAACCCGTCTTGCCACATGCTGGTTTCGCCATCTTCAGCGACACCATGTTCATGCCACGTTCCATTCGGAGTAATGACAAAATCACGCGCCCCAAGATCAATTTTGTGACCATCAACAATGGTGTAAGCCCCCTTTCCTTCCATGATGAACCTTAAGGCCGATGCCGCGTGCTTATGCGCTCCGGCTCTTTCTCCCGGTTGCATCACTTGCAAGCCAGAAAACAACCAACCGCAAGCCGCACTCACTTCGGTACGCTTAGGGTTTTTCAAATAAACCACGCGTCTTCCAGCATCTTCTGGGCTGACCAAGTCAATTGATTTCAACACCAATTTTCGCAGTTCTTCACTTTTCCAAACCACAGGTTCAGATAACGCTTTGGGTTCCCAAGGCTCAATATTGTTGGCGACTTTCCAAAACGCACCGGTGTTCTGTCCATCTAATTCCGAGTAGTAAGCCTCTAGTGCATCGCTATCTGTCACTCTCGACCGACCAAGTTGGTCATCCGTCCTATCTTGGTTACCGTCTAAGCTTTCTTTAAAGTTATTCATATCTATCACCCTTTATGCTGTGCCCTACCTCGTATCAACTAAGAACCCTGAGAGGTCGGTGTTTCAGTAGGATCATCTTTGGCTAAATCTTGAATATCAGATTGAAAAATCGGTTGCTGCTTTGCTTGATTGATCGTCAGTTGAAAAATATCGAACCGGTTATAGTGCCCAACAATGTCGTGCATTTGCTTGGGCTGAATGCAGCGTGCTAAGTCGATGTCGGCATAAGCAATGCCTTCTTCATCAATCAATTCATCGCCTACCGCTCTACCATCAGGTCCAATGACACCGGAATAACAACTGGATTTCCGTTCCATTAGATGGCGGGAATCGGGACGAACTTTCTCCATCTCATTGATGATTTCTTCTGAAATGGTGGAGGTTGAAACAACGGTAAACACCTTGCCTTCGAAGGAATGCGACATCGCTCTGAGCTTGATGGCTTCCGCCATGTCGTAATCAGGGGGAGCGACCGGAAGTGATATGTAGCTGGCGGTATGCACCAATTCACCTTGAGCCAATAAACTGTAACGCGCTAACGTATTGGTGTTTTCACCGCAAGCAAGGCCACCTAAGGGACCAATGTCGGTGTCGTAAATCGTTAAGCTAGAACCGTCACCGCCCGTCCAAGTGAGCTTTTCAGCCCATGTAGGAACCAGCTTGCGATGTTTCCCCATGATCTGACCTTGAGGGTCAATAAACACCAATGTGTTGTATAAAGTACCTAGCGATGTTTTCGCTCGCTCGTTGACGCCAATCACCACATAAGCATTAGCAGCGGCAGCAGCGGCGCAAACCACATCGATTTCAGGTCCGGGAACAAAAATGGACGCTTTGATGAGCTTTTCGAACCACTCACTGCCAGAAACCGGATCAGTAATCCAATTCCAATATGGGTATCCCGGCACAAATGATTCGGGAAACACGATAAGCTTTGCGCCATTGTCTGACGCTTCGGCGATCAGCTGAGCGGCTTTTTCTACCGTGCCTTCAGCATCAAGAAAAACGGGGCTTGTTTGCACGGCTGCGGCTCTAAATTTTGGAAACTCTTTCATCATGCCTCCTCCATTTCTGTCGACATCAGCGACACGATTTTTTCTCGTATCGCTCCACTCCATTCACAGGACTTTCCGTTTGAATCGACATTGACCAATGTGAGTGATGACGAAAATCGTTCTTCGCCTTCACAAATTGCTTTCACATCCACATCCATACTGGAGTGCCCAAGCCGCTTGGGCTCTAGAGAAATATGTAAGTGTTCTCCGTGCCTACTCGGCGAATGAAAACGAGTACAGATTTCGACGGTAGGCAACCCACCCGTTTTGAGCAATTCTTCAAATGGCATCAATAACGCTTCAGCGAAAAACATCTCAACGACATCATTGATCATCTCAAAGTACCGAGGATAAAAGACAATGCCAGCGGGATCGCAGTGCTTGAAAAGGACTTTCTGTTTCACAATATAAGTCATCGTTATACCCCTAAGCGTTCATTTAAGGTTTCGTCATCGAGCCTGTCTAAACGACCTTCCCACACGCTCTTTCCTCGCTCTAAAATCACAGCACGATCAGTGATGGTCGATAGCTCTTTTATCGATTTATCTATGATGAGGATGGCCATGTCGGACTTGTCTTTGAGCGCTTTAATCGCTCCCCATATTTCTTGCCGAACAATGGGGGCAAGACCTTCTGTTGCCTCATCCAAAATCAACAATTTTGGGTTGGTCATAAGCGCTCGGCCTATCGCGACCATTTGCTGCTCCCCACCCGACAGTGTTTTGCAAGGCTGGTGTTCTCGCTCTAAAAGACGTGGAAACAACTCGCCCACTTTGTTGAAGTCCCAGTACCCGGCACGAGAGGCAACTATGAGGTTTTCATGCACCGTTAAACTGGGAAAGCAGCGTCGCCCTTCTGGTACTAATCCAATGCCTAACCGAACGGCTTCAAAAGACGCCATCGAATGCAAAGAGCGATCGAGAAAGCGTATTTCGCCTTGGGTCTCCGTCAGCATTCGGCAAATGGATTTAACGGTTGTGCTTTTCCCCATACCGTTACGCCCCATCAATGCCACGACTTCTCCTTTATCAACGGTTAAATCGACACCAAACAAAGCTTTGGACGGACCATAAGAGGCTTGTAACCCAGAGACCGTGAGTAAATTCATATCATGCTCCTTCCTCTGCAGATTCTTCGCCCAGATAAGCTCGGCGAACATCAGGGTGTGATCGAATTTCATCCACAGTGCCTCTAGCGATGACTTCGCCATACACCAGCACGCTGATGGAATCTGCCAACGCAAATACGGCGTCCATATCGTGTTCGACAAGCAAAATCGGAGCATCGAATTTCAACTCCGACAGCAACTCCGTCATTTCCGATGCGCCTTCGCTCCCTAGCCCTGCCATGGGTTCGTCCAGCAGAAAGACTTTGGGTTTCAAGGCGAGCGCCATGGACAACTCCAAACGGCGACGTTCTCCATGTGCCAGTTCGGCTGCGGGTACCGACAAGCGGTGATGAAGCTTGGTTTTCTCGGCGAACTCCACGGCTTGCTCATTCAGTTGACGATCCGATTTCCAATGAGTAAAAAATTGAAAACAAACATGTTCGCGCCCTTTTAGCGCCAATAGAATGTTTTCCATCACCGTAAACTCCGGCACAATTGAGGAGATTTGAAAGCTTCTTCCTAAGCCCATTCGCGCTCTCTCTACCACGCCCAATGCAGTGATGTCCTGCTCTAAAAAGTGAATTGTCCCTTCGTCGGGTTGAAGCTCACCCGCGATTTGTTTAATCAAGGTGGACTTTCCGGCACCATTCGGACCAATCAAGGCGTGTATCTCATTTGGAGCCAAATCTAAAGACACGTTTTGCGTCGCCTTAAGCGCTCCAAATGATTTAGATAGTCCTGTTAAAGACAAAACAGAGTTACTCATGAACCGACTCCTTCTTAGACAGAATCGACACAATACCGCCCTTAGCAAACAAGACGACAAACAGCAAAATCGCGCCCAAGTAGATGTGCCAAAAATCGCTTAAGCCACCGAGTAAGTATTCAAGGAAAACAAACACTCCAGCGCCCGCTACGGGTCCAAATAACCGCCCAACACCGCCTAAAATCACAAAGATCATAATTTCACCGCTCAGCTGCCAGCTAAACATTTCAGGGCTAACGAATCGGTTGAGATCGGCGTACAACGCCCCAGCTAAGCCCGTGATCATCCCTGAAATCACAAACGCGATAAGTCGAATTTTAAAAGGGTGAACACCGACCGCTTCCACCCTACCGGGGGCTTGTCGCACCGCTTTTAACACCATGCCAAATGGTGAGTACCTTAGGCGAGCAGTGAAATACAGCACGACTGAAAGCAAGGCAAAAGTAATGAGGAAAAATTGCAGAGGGTCGAGTGTATCCAGCCCTGGGAAGGTGTTCCTCGTATAGATAACCAGCCCATCTTCACCACCATAGCGAGACCAGCTGATAGCAAAATGGTAAAGCATCTGACCAAAGGCTAGGGTCACCATAATGAAGTAAACGCCCGAGGTTCTAAGAGATAAGAGCCCAATAAAGAACGCCGCAATCCCGCTGCTTACTAGAGCAACAAGCCAGGTAATCGGCATGGACTGCGTGCCTGAAACGGTTATCACCCCTTCATACAAAGGCATATAATCTTGTGCGTGACTGGCAAGGATACCCATGGAGTATCCACCCAGCCCAAAGAAAGCCGCGTGACCAAGGCTGACTAACCCGCCATACCCTAAAGCGATATTCAAACCAATGCCTGCCAAAGCAAAGATAACTACTCGCGTAGACAGCGTGATAAGAAACACTTCCCCCACCAAATGCGCGACAACGGCAATGCAAATGAGGCTCAGATAGAGCAGCGCATTCAAAGAGGTTGAAGACAATGGGCTAACCCATGTCAACGGATTAGAACGTATCATTGCGATGCTCCATAAAGACCCGTTGGCTTAAATAGCAATACCAACGCCATTAAGATATACACCAGCATCGAGGCGATGGTGGCACCCGTTTCGTGCGCTTCCGAACCAAAAAGTGAAATGAACAAGATGGGCAATAAGTACCCCCCAAGGGTATCCACTAAACCGACTAAAATAGCGGCATAGAACGTCCCTTTTATGGAGCCGATACCCCCGATCACCACTACCACAAAGGCAGTAATCAAGACAGGTTCACCCATGCCTACTTGCACCGACTGTATCGCCCCAACTAATGCGCCCGAAAGCCCAGCCAAAGCGGCACCAATAGCAAATATCACGGTGTATAACTTGGAAATATTCACCCCTAAAGACGCGATCATTTCCCGGTCACTTTCCCCCGCTCGAATTTGAATACCCAGTTTGGTTTTACTGATCAAAAGATGCATACCAATGGCAATGCACAACCCAATAACAATCAGCACCAAACGATAAAGCGAGTAGTTAATCCCACCGGGAAGGGTTACCGGCCCCGACAGATAATCAGGTATCGATAGATACAGGGGAAACGACCCAAATATCAGCCGTGTTCCTTCAGAGAAAATGAGGATCAGGGCAAACGTAGCAAGCACTTGATCTAGGTGGTCGCGCGCATACAGTTTTCGCATGACGGTAAATTCCACCAGAACCCCAACAAGCCCCGAAACAACCACACTAGCGGCGATACCAGCAAGAAAGGACCCAGTGATGCTGGCGACATATGCCGCAGCAAATGCGCCAACCATATAAAGGGAACCGTGAGCCAAGTTAATGAGACCCATCACGCCAAACACTAAAGTCAGCCCTGACGAGACAAGAAACAGCATGACACCGAGCTGTATCCCATTTAACAATTGCTCAATAATGAGGAGTAACGACATCTTCTCACCTACACCTTGGGCTAAAACTTGCACTCAGGAGAGTACGCGTCTCCGTGATCGGTCAGGACCGTTGCCACCGTCTTGTTTGTGTAGACGTCGCCTTCTTTCACGACTTCTCTCACAAAGTAGTTTTGAATCGGGTGATGGTTACGCCCAAATTTGAATGCACCTCGTACCGAAGAAAAGTCCGCTTGTTCTAGTTCCGCTCGGAACAGATCTGGATTTGAAATAGACGCCTTAGCATTCACATTGGATAAAAGCACTGCCGCATCAAAACCTTGGCTTGCATAAAGGGACGGCAATCGACCGTACTTTTCCTTAAATGAAGAAACAAATGCTTTGTTCGCTTCGTTATCAAGATCTTTGTTCCACTGAGAAGTATTGTTCACTCCTACCGCTGCCTTACCTACTGCCGCTAAAATGGTTTGGTCGAAACTGAACGCTGGACCAATCAAAGGAATACCGACACCGCTGTCGGCATATTGTTTAAGAAAAGAAACCCCCATTCCGCCCGGCAGGAAAAAATACACACTGTCTGCACCCGATGCGCGAATTTGAGCAATTTCAGAGGCGTAATCGGTTTGTCCTAGCTTGGTCTTTATCTCACCCGCCAATTCACCACGGTACAATCTTTTGTATCCGTTCAATGCATCTCTACCGGCAGGGTAGTTTGGCGCCATAATGAAGCTTTTCTTGTACTGTTTAGAATTCGCAAATGCGCCCGCGGCTTCATGTAAATTGTCGTTCTGCCAAGCGACATTAAAATAGTTTTTGTGGCAGCGTTTACCCGCCAGTAACGAAGGCCCCGCATTGGAAGAGATATAAAATTTCTTCTGAGAAAGGCTACTCGGAATCACCGCCATCGCGATGTTGGAAAAAACGATCCCTGTTAAGACATCCACTTTATGGGACTGAATCATTTTGTCGGCGACTTTGATGGCAATGTCCGGCTTGCGCTGATCATCCTCGACCACAACAGAAATATTACCCTTGCCCGCTTGTTCAATCCCTAATAGAAACCCATCGCGAATATCAATACCAAGCGCTGCGCCACCTCCCGAAAGCGTAGTAATCAAGCCCACTTTGAGCTCATTCGCATACGACGATGAGATTGAAAAAAATAACGAAACCACTATTGATAAATATATCTTTAATTTCATAGCATTGTCCTTATCCACCATACGAGATGGTATTTGCCTACTTAATTAAATGGTTAAGCTAACTTAAACTCTGGTTAGCTTGTGTTTTTGCACTTTCCCTGTTTTTGTCTTTGGTAACGCTTCAATAAATTTTATCGACCTTGGGTATTTAAATGGGGCGATGGTATTTTTGACGTAGTCTTGAAGTTCTTTAACGATCTGTTCTGACGGCGCGGTATTTTCTGTTAATACAATATGGGCTTGAACAATCATGCCTCGCGCTTCGTCTTTGGTTCCAATCACCGCGCATTCTTTTACATATCGATGACTTAGCAGCGCCGATTCCACTTCGGGTCCAGCAATGTTATAGCCAGAAGACACAATCATTTCGTCGTTGCGAGAAACAAAATGAAAGAAGCCTTGTTCGTCTTTGTAAAAGGCATCTCCCGTGATATTCCAACCAGAAGAGACGTAATCATGTTGGCGAGGATCGTTGAGGTATCGACATCCTGTTGGACCGCGAACCATCAGCCTCCCAACTTCGTCCACCGTGGACTCTTCACCATGCTCGTTGACGATTTTGGCTTCGTATCCTGAAATGGGTTTCCCTGTTGAACCTGGAGCATGATCGTCAAGGCGATTGGAAATAAAGATGTGCAGCATTTCGGTAGCCCCTATCCCGTCGAGCAGCGGCTTTTTGGTTTTCTCAAACCACTCTTTATAAATCGGCGCGGGAAGCGTTTCACCTGCAGACACAGCCACTCTTAGCGAAGACAGATCCGCGTCTTCTTCCATGCCTTTCAGCATTACTCGATACGCCGTTGGTGCAGTAAAGCAAATCGTTGCTTTGTACTTATCAATAATTTCAATGATATTGGTTGGGGACGCATTTTCTAACAGGATGCTTGATGCACCGAAACGTAAGGGAAATATCGCCAATCCACCGAGCCCAAAAGTGAAGGCTAGCGGAGGAGAACCTACGACAATATCGTCGGGCGATACTTGCAACACTTCTTTTGCGTATCCATCCGCTATCAGTAGCAAGTCTCTGTGGAAGTGCATTGTTGCTTTCGGCTTACCTGTAGTGCCAGATGTAAACGCGAGTAAGGCCACATCGTCTCGCCCTGTTTTGACTGGGCTAAACTTCACCGACTTTTCCAATGCCATTCTGTCGAGTGGGGCATCGAAGTTTGAACTGCCATCAAACCCAACAACATGCTCTAAACATGGGCTAGATTCTTGGCACTTTTCAAGTTCATCTATTAACCGAGAATCGCATAATGAATACTTTATTTCTGCTTTTTCAACGATTTGAGCCAACTCGGATGCTCTTAGCATCGGCATTGTATTGACCGCAACA
This sequence comes from Vibrio penaeicida, assembly GCF_030689305.1. GTDB lineage: Bacteria > Pseudomonadota > Gammaproteobacteria > Enterobacterales > Vibrionaceae > Vibrio > Vibrio penaeicida_B. The sequence continues at coordinate 47,099 of NZ_JAUYVM010000011.1, forward strand.
CCACCCGCTTTCGTTACGGCTAACCAACATGCGACAAACGCTGGGTTATTTGAGGAACGAATGAGCACTCTGTTTCCAGGGACGAGCCCCAAATCCTCAACCAGAACATTGGCAATTCGGTTACTCCAATCCAATAGCTCTTTGTAGGTTCGTCTGCGTCCATTTCCAATAAGAGCAGTATGGTCGCCGAACCCGATTGCGACCATTTTGTCGGTCAATTCTTCGGCGACATTGAGATATTCGGGGTAGCGCGATTCCGTATACAGCAATTCTGGCCACGTCTCAGCAGGTGGCAGGTTGTTCCGTGTAAACGGATCGACATGTGCGGTTGGTCCTAACATAGTTTTCCCTCACTACGCTTATGTATAGACATTGCATCAATCGCTCTGTCAGTGATCGACAGATAATAGGGTTCTATTGCCCTAATCTTTGACGGTATGATGAATAATATCGTCGAGTTGCTGGCACAGAGTGTCGAGCGACTCGTCATCCAATGAAATCAAAAGATCATTCACCCACGTTTCATGGGCTTTCGCTTGAACTTCAAATTCTTTACGACCCAACTCCGTTAGCGACACACAAGAAGCTCTGCGATCGTTAGGCATTACAGCTCTTTCAACGAACTCGTCTTCTATGAGCCTATCGATAATGCCCGTTACATTGCCGCCCGAAACGCGTAACGCTTTAGACAAGTCGCTCATTTTCATCCCTTCTTCGTAACGTGCCAGCGTGGCTAACACATCAAAACGAGGAAGGGTCGAATTGAATTCAACTCGAAAATTCTGGCGAAGCTCCGACTGAACGGACTGGCTGACGCCGAGGATCCTAAGCCATAACCGAAGACGCGATTTCGATTTTTGCTCATCGGTATTCATTATTGATCTCTTCAATTCACTCATGCGTTTAAGACTCTCTATTTGGGCAAATCTGTGTTTGCTAGTTCTCTGTTTACTAAATGCTGGAGCTGTTCTTTACCTGTTTGATATGGGCTCGACCATGCCTGCTCTTTATCTTGTATGAGCGCGGCTTGCCTATTCGTCCAATAAGGATCCGACAAATGGGGACGACCTATCGCCACGAGATCGGCTCGACCTGCGAGCAAGATGGAATTCACATGGTCAGCTTCGTAGATATTCCCGACGGCCATGGTACTGATATCCGCTTCATTGCGTATTTGATCGGCAAAAGGCGTTTGGTATAGGCGACCGTACCTTGGCTTAACCGAAGACGTGGTTTCACCGGATGAAACCACAATGATATCGATGCCGACTTGTTTAAACATGGCGGAAATGTCCACGGCTTCATCAGGCGTTACCCCCTTGTCGCCAGACCAGTCACTGGCAGAAATACGAACAGATATCGGTTTTTGCCTTGGCCACGCTTGTCTAACTGCTGTGACCACTCGAAGCGGAAACCTCATTCGATTTTCAAGTGATTGGCTACCGAATTGATCATCCCGTAGGTTGGTGAGCGGCGATATGAATGACGCTAATAGCCCACCATGACCCGCGTGAATTTCCAGCATATCGAACCCAGCACGTTCCGCCCTTCTTGCGGCGAGAACAAACTGCTCACACACGGTGTCCATGTCATGTACGGAAAGCGGTTCTGGCGTTTCACTGCTAGGAGACCAAGGTACGTTAGAAGCAGATTTCAGTGGCCACCCACCTTTGTTCAATGGTTGATTTTCCGCTTCCCAAGGCAACTGAGTCGCCGCGCGTGCGCCTGCATGACCTAGCTGACAACAGGTTGCCGCTTGAGTTTCTTTATGAACAAATCGGTTAACTCTGCTCCAACCTTCTATTTGGGAGTCGTGATAAAGCCCTGCACAGCCTAGTGTGGGGCGTCCCTCTTCAGACACCGACACCATTTCTGTGCACACCAAACCCGCACCGCCTTTTGCTCTCTCACCATAATGAATTAAGTGCCAGTCGCTAATATGCCCTTCGCTGCTTTTGTATTGAGCAATAGGGGAAACTACTACGCGGTTCACCAATTCCAAGTCACGCAGAGAAAACGGGGTAAACATAGGGGAGCGAACGCGATCTGAGTCAGTGCCACCAGCCTGTTTGCAAAACCAAGCTTCCGCATCCGCTAGCCAATTGGGATCTCTCATTCTCAGGTTTTCATGCCCGATTCGCTGTGATCGGGTCAGCATGGCGTAGTTCAGCTGCTCTAAATCAAATCCTAAGTAACGATGAACGTGTTCAAACCACTCTAAAGAATTGATGGCGGCCGATTGAATCCGCAGTACCTGCTCTCGACGTTCACTTTCATACAGCTGGAACGCATCTTGGATGGATTCTTCTTGATTCAAATAAGTAGCTAGGGCAATGGCGCTTTCCATCGCCAATTTCGTGCCAGAGCCAATGGAGAAATGCGCCGACGCTGAGGCGTCACCCATTAAGACAATATTCTTGAAACTCCACTTTTCGCACAGTAAGCGTGGGAAGTTGATCCAGGCGGAACCACGAATGTGATTAGCGTTGGTAATGAGAGGCTGACCGGACAGGTGGTCTTTGAAAATTTCCTGACAAACTTCGATAGATTCTTGTTGGCTCAACTCCCCAAATCCATAGTTTTGCCATGTCTCTTCATCGCACTCAACAATGAACGTCGCCATCTCATCGTCAAACTGATAGGCGTGTGCCCAAACCCAGCCTTTATCGGTTTCCACAAAAATGAATGTGAACGCATCATCAAACTTTTGTGGGGTCCCTAGCCAAACAAATTTGCAGGGTCTCATTTCCACATTGGGTTTGAATTCAGCTTCGTGCGCTTGCCTAGTTTTGGAGTTCAAGCCATCAGAAGCCACAACAAGATCGTACTCCTTCGCTAATTCCTCGGCAGGACGTGATTCGGTGGCGTAACGAATTTCAATACCAAGTTCTTCCGCGCGCTTTTGCAAAATGTTCAGTAGTCTTAAACGCCCTATTCCACAAAAACCATGGCCAGTGGAAACAATTTTTTCGTCGTTTCGGACCAAAGCAATGTCATCCCAATAAGCAAAGTTTTCTCTTATCGCTTCTGCGCTTGACGGATCATTTTGTGCAAAGTTGTCTAGTGTTTCCGCTGAAAATACGACGCCCCAACCAAACGTATCATCAGCACGATGCCGTTCAAAAATGACCACTTCTGATTCAGGGTTGCGCAGTTTCATTGATATTGCGAAATACAGACCTCCAGGTCCACCTCCGATACAAGCGACTCTCATTTTCGTGCTCCTTGCCTTGATGAATTGATCAAAAAGTATACAATTAAAGAAATTACTTCAAGCTTAAAATATATATACTTAAAACAAATGTGATCTGTATTGTTATGCTGTTTTTATAGAATTTGAAGAATTATATTTTTAATCAAGGACTTTGAAGGTTTGGGGGAATTCTAGAAAAAATCGCAGGAATCTTGTGTGCATATGGAGATTTTCAGTGCATAAGAGACGCATCTCACTACAACAGAAAACTTGGGCTTTTTTGCCTAATCGCTTGATAGTTTGCCATACTAAAGTGCAAGGAGAGCAGCCATGAAAATCACATCTATAAATCGCAAAATACCGATAGAAAGCATTGAAAATAATGAAATTTTCATAGAAAACGAGTCAGATAAAAATTCTAAAAATATAATCGAATCCCTTGACGTCCTTGCTACTAAAATTAACGCAAAATTTCATTCCTATGGCGTGAACCGATCATCCATCAAAACGCTAACGATTTTTGTAAAATCACTCGAAGATTTTTATAACAATGCGGACGAAATAGATAAGTTACTCAGATTCAAGCTAGCAGGAAATATTGGTGAGGTGGCATTAGTTGAAAGCGAAACGGTAGCACTAGAAGCGGCAATTGTACGTGAGCCTCTATCGAATGAGGTTATCTTTCGCGGTTACACAAAAACAGCGCTCTTTGATCAATATTACACGTTTTTGACTGCCCCAGATGCGCCACAAATTATTCGTAATTGGGTCAATACCCAGCCCTCGCCTGATTGTGACAAAACAGAAATGGTGTTCGGCGACTCTGCCTATCACCACTCATTGGATCTGTTTACCCCAAAACAACGAAATAAGAAATTGCCCTTGCTTATCCATATTCACGGGGGCTATTGGCAGTACACGGATAAAGAAATCTACATCAAAATCGCCAACTCTTTTACTCAATCCGGTGTTGCGGTGGCTAACTTAAACTACCCTCAAGCCCCAGATGTCCCGATGAGTGAAATCATCGATTCTTGTCGCAAAGGTATTCGTGCTTTGTTTCTCGCAGCGGAAGAATACGGTATAGACTCAAACGCGATAACCGTAGTAGGTCATTCCGCAGGTGCGCACCTTGCTGCAATGATGGGGCTGACTAATTGGTCGATGCTCGACCCCGCGATGCCTCGCAATATTTTTCAAACCGTTATTGGCTTTTCAGGTCTCTACGATTTGGAGCCATTATCTATCGTGATGCGCGATCGGTTGAAGCTCGATTTAACACAGCTAAAAGACACAAGCCCTATCCATTGCGGCGCTGTTGAGCCCGTCGACTTCCACCTTTATGTAGGAAAAAATGAAAGTGATGAGTTTCAAAGACAAACCGATATTTTTCTGGAATACATACATTCAAACGGCATGCTTGGCAGCAAGGTAGTGCTACCGAATAAAAATCACTTCTCTGCCGTTGATGAGTTCTATTCCGAGTCTACGCAAACCTTCTTTGATTGTTTGGATTTGATTTTGGAGAAGAATGAAAAAGAGAAGAATGAAGATGAAGAGATGTGATAAAAAATCCCACCGAAGTAAGTGGGATTTGAAATAGATTATTCTAATGGTTCTGTCGGAGCCTGCGATTTTGGTTTCGCTTCCGCGAAAGGAACGTGCTCAAGCTCACCGTGATTTCCGTCAATACTTTCACCAAAATGGAAAATATTAAATTCCCCTGGCTTCATACGGTGCCAAGCCTCATTGTCGGTTAACGGCTGAGTTGCGATGACAGAAACAACATCATTTGGTGTCGTTTCTTTCTGAAAATCAATGGTGACATCTTCATCGATAAGGCTTGCTTTACCAAACGGTGCGCGTCTTGTTATCCAATACAGGTGATTCGTGCAATAGGTCATCACATACTCACCATCACTGAGCAACATGTTAAACACGCCGAGCTCTCTCAGTTCATCGCAGCACTCGGCAACAAACTTAAACATGCCAACCATGTCTTGTGGCGGCTCTGGATAACGGTCTTGCAAGCGATTGAGTAGCCAACAAAATGACAATTCACTGTCTGTTTGACCAACAGGTCGAATGAATCCTGTTTTTAATTTGTCGTACCCACTCAACTGCCCATTGTGTGCAAAAGTCCAGTAACGCCCCCAAAGCTCTCGAGTAAAAGGGTGAGTGTTTTCTAAATTCACTCCCCCTCGATTGGCTTGCCGAATATGGCTAATGACGGCTTTACTTTTGATCGGATAATTCTGCACCAGTTCAGCAATTTTAGACTTGCAGCTCGGGTTTGGGTCCTTAAACGTCCTAAACCCTTTCCCTTCATAAAACGTGATTCCCCACCCATCACGGTGTGGTCCCGTATTTCCGCCTCTTTGCATCAGCCCTGTAAAACTGAAACAAATGTCTGTTGGCACATTGGCGCTCATTCCGAGCAATTCGCACATAAGTACTGGTACTCCTTTATTCCATTTCTTTTTCGATAAGCTGAATAACGATATGAATAATTTTTATATGAATTTCTTGAATTCGATCAGCGTAACCAAAATGAGGTACTCTGATTTCTATATCAGCCAAACCAGCCATCTTTCCGCCATCTTTACCCGTTAAGGCGATGGTTTTCATTCCTTTTGCTTTTGCAGCATCAATGGCTTTCAAAATATTGCCCGAATTACCAGACGTTGAAAGACCAAACAACACGTCGCCTTTTGAACCTACCGCTTCTACATAACGCGAAAATACCGATTCATAACCGAAATCGTTGCTCACACAAGAAAGGTGGCTTGGATCTGAAATCGCGATCCCAGGGTAGCCTGGGCGGTTTTCACGATATCGCCCTGTTAATTCTTCAGCAAAATGCATTGCATCACAATGCGAGCCCCCATTTCCACATGACAGGACTTTTCCACCTTGTTTGAAAGAGTCGGCGATTAATTTAGCAGCACTTTCTATCTGTTTGATGTTTGCATCATCACTTAAAAATGCGTTCAGTACGTCGGCAGCTTCTTGCAGTTCATTTTTTATTAGGTCTTGGTACATGGTTTTCTCTGAATAGTTGTTTGCTTTCAGCCTTCCAATGTGGAGAGCCAACCCTTTCCTAAACTCAAACAGTTTGAGTATATATCCCCAAAAAATTGAGGAATGGGAGTTCCGATTACCTTCCCCCTAAATTTTACCGATTATTAATTTCGTGTCGATAGCAGAGAGCAGAATCCTCTCAATTGTAGTGAGAATTTGTTGCTTGAAATAAAACTGGTTGCTCGCACATCAGATCGCGATCAAATCTTGAACAAATAACAGTTTTACAAGTCAGTAACATCTAAGTTACAATCCACATTAACTGGTATGACCTCTTACCTGAATAAGGCAGTAGACTGCCAATTAAAAGGATAATAATTATGGATATCTTGCTCTCTACAATTACGCTGGTGCTAGCCGTCGGGCTAGTGCTCTATCATCGAACGTCGCTCGCTGTTTCTCTGCTTATCATTGGTGCCGCACTAATCGGGACAACTGTTCTAGGCTGGACCGGAGGAACAAGTTGGATTGTATTTATCGTGTTGAGTGCCATCGTAGCGATTCCAGCAGTAAGACAGTCCCTGTTCAGTGCCAAAGCGCTTAAGTTCTTTAAAAAAGTTCTTCCTGCCATGTCTCAAACAGAAAAAGAAGCATTGGATGCAGGTACAGTATGGTGGGAAGCGGAGCTATTTAAAGGCAAGCCAAATTGGCGTCAACTTCAATCCATTAAAAAACCCACTCTGACAAAAGAAGAACAAGAATTCCTTGATGGCCCGGTGAATGAAGTGTGTGCGATGACAAGTGATCATCAGGTCACTCACGAACTTGCCGATCTTCCTCAAGAAGTTTGGCAATACCTTAAAGACCACAAATTCTTCGCTATGATCATTAAGAAGCAATATGGCGGCTTGGAGTTTTCTGCCTATGCTCAATCTTTGGTATTGCAGAAGCTCACTGGCGTCTCGGGTGTACTTTCTTCCACGGTTGGCGTACCTAACTCTTTAGGTCCTGGTGAGCTACTTCAGCACTATGGGACCGAAGAACAAAAAAACCATTACTTGCCAAGACTCGCTGTCGGTAAAGAGATCCCTTGCTTTGCTTTAACGAGCCCAGAAGCTGGCTCGGATGCGGGATCTATCCCTGACTATGGTGTGGTTTGCAAGGGTGAATGGGAAGGAAAAGAAGTGTTGGGAATGCGCCTAACATGGAACAAGCGATATATTACTTTAGCGCCTGTCGCGACCGTTTTGGGTTTAGCATTCAAGCTACAAGACCCAGATGGGCTATTAGGTGAAAAGCAAGATCTTGGTATTACTTGTGCGTTGATCCCAACCAATATTGATGGTGTTGAGATAGGTCGTAGGCATTTCCCATTGAATGTTCCATTCCAGAACGGCCCGACCAAAGGTAACGATGTCTTTGTGCCACTCGATTTCATTATCGGCGGTCCTAAAATGGCAGGGCAAGGCTGGCGTATGCTGGTTGAATGCTTAAGTGTAGGTCGCGGTATTACGTTACCTTCGAATTCAACTGGTGGCATCAAAACGGCAGCGTTAGCAACTGGGGCGTACGCTCGAATTCGTCGCCAATTCAAGCAACCAATTGGTCATATGGAAGGAATAGAAGAGCCTTTAGCGCGCCTTGCAGGTAATGCTTACGTTATGGATGCCGCGAGCAGCCTTACAGTAGCTGGGATCGACATGGGGCAAAAACCATCGGTTATTTCCGCTATCGTTAAATACCACTGTACTCACAGAGGACAGCAAAGCATCATCGACGCCATGGACATTGTCGGTGGTAAAGGAATCTGCCTAGGTCCATCTAACTTTTTGGCTCGTGGTTATCAAGGTTCGCCCATCGCCGTTACGGTTGAAGGCGCAAACATTCTGACACGTTCGATGATCATTTATGGTCAGGGAGCGATTCGTTGTCACCCTTATGTTTTAGAAGAGATGAATGCCGCTCATTCAGATAAGCCAGACGCGTTAGCTAAATTTGATAAGGCACTGATGGGACACATAGGCTTTACCATGAGTAACTTGGTACGTAGCTTCTGGCTTGGTGTTACGGATGGCAGAGGCTCAGACAGCCCAACCAGCGACAAGACTCGTCGTTACTACCAACAGCTTAATCGCTACAGTGCGAATATGGCATTGTTATCCGATATTTCCATGGCAGTTCTGGGTGGTTCACTAAAACGAAAAGAGCGCTTAAGTGCACGTTTAGGTGATATTCTGAGTCAACTCTATTTGGCAAGCGCAACCTTAAAGCGTTTCGAAAATGAAGGAAATAAAACAGAAGATTTGCCATTGCTGGAATGGGGAATGCAAGACAGTTTGATCCAAACAGAAATCGCAATTGATGAGTTCCTCGCGAACTTCCCAAGCCCTTGGCTAGGAAAAATGCTCCGAGTCATCATTCTACCTTTTGGTCGAATCAGAAAATCACCTTCAGATAACTTAGATCATAAAGTAGCGGCAATCCTTCAAGTGCCAAGTGAAACACGTTCTAGAATAGGTCGTAACCAATATTTAATTCCAACGGAAAATAACCCTGCGGGTAAGTTAGAATATGCGTTGGAAATAATTTTGGAAGCAGAGCCTTTATTTAATAAAGTATGCAAAGAAATTGAGAAAAGAATACCATTTACGCAACTAGATAAAGTAGCAAATATAGGAATTGAAAATAATATTCTTTCTCAAGAAGAGGCTAATTTATTGGTATTGGCCGAGAAGCTAAGGTTAGAAACCATCAACGTCGATGATTTCGACTTCAACGCTCTTGCAGCAAACCCTCATATGCCTTCAAAAATGGATGAAGTCGCATAGTTTCTTTCCCTCAGCTAAGTATTAGGTGAACTAAGACTCATCTAATACTTAGCCAAACAATTACTTAGCCTTTCCACAAACCCTCTCAAACTTAAGACAAACGCTCTAGTCTCAAAAATAGTACAAACGGGCAATTGAGATCTTCCTCCAAGTAATTAACAATCCCTCCGACAAATAATTACATCCCAGTGTGAATCCTAAGTTATTGGATTGGGTCGCGAAGTACTGAGATGAATAAAAAATAAATTTATCTGAACTTATATTCACTGTCTTTTTTGTTGTTGGATTACGACTTTTTGTCTTTCTTAATTCAACTTAAAGCAACATCTAAGTAAGTAAGAACTAAATTTAAATCTAAATAAAACGAAAGTTGTTTAATCATTTCTTTAGCTCTCAGAGGGAAGAGAATAATGCTAAGAACTCCATTAGTGCTATCCACCATAATATTAGGTGTAGGCATCCAAACGCCAATGATCGCAACAGCAGGCGCAGCTGCACCAGCAAAAGCCTGTATTGTTAGCCGTGATACAGGCGCAAAATACTGTTTAGAAGCTGGCCAGCGTTCAGGCTACTCTTTGCCATCTTACATTCGTGGTCATGATGTTGATGTTATTGCACCTGAAGGTTTAGGAGTAATGCTCAGCGACTGGGATAACCTTTCCTACAACCGATTGGCGGTATTTGAACGCCATACTCACAACGAAGCGATGGAACACGTTTTAGCTCGTAATGGGCGTTACCTAGACTTTTCTAACCCTCGTTCAATGAGAGTAGTCAGCACCACGAAACCGGATGAAGCTTGTATCGTTAGCCGTCAAACAGGTGCTGAATACTGCTTGAAAGCAGGTCAGCGTTCGGGTTACTCACTGCCCTACTACATTCGCGGACATCAAGTGGACGTTATCGCCCCAGAAGGCTTGGCAGTTATGCTGAGTGACTGGGATAACTTGTCTTACAACCGTTTAGCGGTATTCACAAAAGACACGAACAACGAAGATATGAAGAATGTTCGTGCGTACAACGGTCGTGATATTGATTTCTCTCACCCACGTTCAATGCGTGTTTTGTCTCGTGCTACCGTTCCAACGAATAAGCAATTGATTCAAGATTTCAACGACTTTACCAACCAACTTTCTCGTGGCTCTTGGGGTTTGGTTGATTTCGACAACAATGGTCAACCTGTTACTGAAGATGACAAAGATTCTTTTGTAGAAGATCGTGAAATCTTGTTCCAAGTAAAATGGACAGAACGCACGCTCCGTGGTTTCTTGGGTGATGATAACTTCGAATCATTAAAAACCAATATCGGTGTTGATGAAATTCGTAACCTAGTTGAAGACTACTGCCCAGCAAAATTGGAAGTGGGCACGCACGGGACTTACGGTCGCAACTTCAACGCTGGCTACACATCTGAGCTCGATTCAGATACGTACCACTGTCAACGTGGTTCATCCATCTACGCTGATGGTAATAGCTACGCTCTGAACTTTAGCGGCAATGCGTCTACCGTCATCATTGAAAGCTTCTTACCTACCGTTCCTGGTGCGACCTACGAGTTGGATGTGGATTACCAAAAACGTAACTACAGCACTAGCGTTAACCCTGATCAAGCATTCCGTGAGTTAGTTGTACAAGTGTCTTCAGATATCGAAGACGTCGCTGTACAAGGTTTAACCGATATTGAAACAGACAGTCACACTGGTTATTTGCCAATAAATAAACCGTTCAACGCGTCTGACCTAGATGGTGGATTTGCTCAAGCTAAAGTGACGTTTAAAGCTGATCGCTTCTACACACCTATCAGTTTGAAAGATACGGGTCACGCCGACTCTTACGGTATCTTGTTAACAAAAGTGGTCTCTGATGAAACGATGGCAAACCCATTTGAAGTGGCATGTCAGATGTTCCACCCGAACGATCCTGAACTTCAGAAAGAGTGTTTAACATCAACGGGCAAACCAACAGTTACACCAGAATCATGTGACCTAAGTATTGATGAAAGCTTAGGTAACTTTGTGGTTAACAAACCAGGTTACCGTGCGGAAAGCGAACCATTCCGTTATGTTCCTCAAAATATCTTCCATAACAAGAATTACTACTCTGTGGGTAAAGGTGGTGTCGTAACACTGAACCTTGCATACAATGGTATTTACTCTGGTTGTGATGTTCAGAACAGAACATTGTCACTGGATGAGTTCACAGGTAACAACTGGGACTTCCAACGATTCGCAGAGCAAGGCTTGACGAAAGTCCTTCTTGCATGTGAGCAGGATAATGAAACCGTACTTAACTGGGAAACATTAGAGACTACGTTCCCAGATAACTTGCTGATCACAAATCATAAGATCAACAAAACGTTTAACGATGACAAATACTCAAGCTGTAAGCTTCGTGCAATCCGCTTTGTAGACAGAACGCATAAGATTCCGTCTTACCAACAGGGTTATAGCGCAATCAGTGACGGCTTCGATATTCGTAATCTAAAACTGAACTAATCTAAACACTTCAACGAAAAACGGGCTCAATCGAGCCCGTTTTTTTATTCCTAATAATTTTCTCACCGTCTTACGGCTAACCTTTAGGTGGCATTGAAAGCTGCATCTCTGGTACTTGTGCTTTCTTCATCTTAATCTTGCGAACAACAAACCAAACAACAATTCCCAGAATAATCGCAATAATGTTTCCGATCATAATGATCATCATTCCTTTGAAGCGTTCATCTTCTCTCTCTTGCTCACGAATGGCTTGTTCTTCAAGCATGCGTTTCTCGTCTTGAGCTTGCTTGAATGCTTGCATGGAAGCTTCCACATCAACCTTTTCCACCACACTGAAAGACTGTTCTGCAAAACGAAAAACGAGTTCTCGCTCTGTTGTCGCCTCTGTGGCGAAAGCAATTCCCGACCAAGTGTGTTTACCGGGCATAGCAGCGTTAGGCAAACCAAAATACGCTTTGAGGCCATCTTCATCCGATTGCCCTTGGGTGACCATTTCTTTGCCTTCAGGTGTCGTTTGTTCGATGCTGACGGCAATAGAACCAGGCTTGATAGCCCCTTCTTCACCTGTCACGGTAATGGAATGGTTCATTGTTTCACTTCGCGCTTGCATAAATTCCGCTGACAATGGGGTCGGATACACCAAAATAGTCTGCTCAATCGACCGAAGAAATATTCCGTTCCCAGATGTGATACGCGCTCGATATTTTCCGGGTTCAATTTGAATGGGCAACTCCACGGTAAACACACCGTCTCCAGGGTATTCATCCAGCCCTTGCCCATCATCTTCAAATTCACCCATAACTTGAGGTTTTGGTCTGGCATCTGAGCTTAGCGAAGCTTCATTTTCAACATACTTAGTAAAGGTAACTTTAAGGTTCACTCTGTCCAAAAAATCTCTTAGTACCAGAGGCTTATCATCGTGTCTTAACTGTGCAGTAAACTTCGTGCTTTCGCCCATATAAAGGCGCTGTGGGAAACGATCCACACTGAGCTTGAGGTTTGAAAGAATTTTGATGTTGTTGCTGGGGTGTACTTTACCGACAGCTTGCCACGGCCCTGGCATTGGATCATCAATTGAAATGATGTCCATACCTGACTCTTCGTACCAACGCACATTTTCTGGATGGCTCCAAGCGTAGTACTTCTTACCGTCTGGTCTTACAAGCACCACAGATTGACTGTTTCGCTTGCGATAAACAATAAAAGAGGCTTGAGAAATAGAGGGATCGACCCTAAAGCGATTGTCTAAGAGTCGAATTGAGGATTCTGATTCTTCGCTGCTTACACCAGCTGCAAACACCAATAATAAGGGAATCAAAATCCGCCACATACACTCTCCTATTGACGCCAGAGGCAAGCGCCAGCTTTTTCTACAATATCAAGACGCGCACCATGCGCTTCTACTTCATCGGCTGATGCGCGAATAACTTTAAGTGACTTTCTGCCAGTCGCTACCCGCTTGATCGCTTCTCCCGTGCCGTCGCTGTTCTGGTCTCCACTATTAAACTTAAGTGTTGTTTGACCACCTGTCATTAACAGGTATACGTCCGCTAGGATTTCGGCATCGAGCAATGCCCCGTGGAGTGTACGGTGAGAGTTATCTATTCCGTATCGTTCACACAAGATATCGAGGTTGTTTCGCTTGCCCGGGAAGATTTTCTTCGCCATAGCAAGGGTATCGGTTACTTTACAGTATTGCTCCGTTTTCCCGATAGATGGGTCGAGCATCTTAAATTCATGATCCATAAAGCCGACATCGAAGGGCGCGTTATGAGCCACCAGCTCTGCACCATCAATGAATTCTAAAAATTCTTTATGTACGTCTCGATATTCAGGTTTATCAATCAAAAACTCATCTGTAATACCATGGACCAATATGGCATCCGGCTGGATTAACATGTCTGGTTTCAAGTAAACATGAAAATGTCGACCAGTGAGCTTACGGTTCATGATCTCTACCGCACCGATTTCAATGATGCGATGCCCCATGTAGTGGGGACCGGTTTCTCGGTTCATACCGGTTGTTTCGGTATCGAGCACCACGATTCTCTGGTGCGCAGAATTGTTGCTGGTATTCATAAGGATATGTGTCAGACTATGTTCAATGAATTCATTTCGCAATATCAAGTAATAGTATCAAATCATGGCGAAACAAGTTGAAGTTTTCACAGATGGCTCCTGCCTAGGCAATCCCGGACCAGGCGGTTATGGCATTGTACTCAGATACAAGCAAACTGAAAAAAACCTTTCTAAAGGGTACCAACTCACCACAAATAACCGCATGGAAATGATGGCAGCGGTTGTTGCGCTGAAGTCGCTTAAAGAACCCTGTAATGTAATTTTGACTACCGACAGCCAGTATGTCAGACAAGGCATTACACAGTGGATCCATAATTGGAAAAAGCGAGGGTGGAAAACGGCTGACAAAAAGCCCGTGAAAAACGCCGACTTATGGCAAGAACTCGACAAAGAAACCGCTCGCCATGATGTGGATTGGCGTTGGGTAAAAGGTCACGCTGGTCATAGAGAAAACGAAATATGCGATGAACTCGCCCGCACCGCTGCAGAATCTCCTACCGAAGAAGATACCGGTTACCAAGCTAGCTAACCTCCTACCCAAGCTCAGGTTAATTAGACACCCGTAGCCTAAGACGACTTTGTTTCCCGAGAAGACACTCGATAATTCACTCCTATTGGCGATAAATTACGTTTGAATCGCCAATGGGGCTTAATGGGTTTAAGAGGATAAGTGCGTTTTCGAGCGACGATAAAATAGAGGCTCCCAAATGGGTTCGCTAAATTACCCAGTGCGTTCTCTGTCCAAGTCCATAAAGGTTGATAGCGACCAAATGGCAATAGTGCGTAACAGTCCAAATGGACGACCTGATAGTTCAATAGCCCTAGCCAGTCTCGGATTCGGTTGGGGGTGAACATTCTCCCACTCCAAGGCAGGTTGTTCTTTCGCCATGGCATCAAACTCGATAATCCTGTCACGCTGATAGGATTAAACCCCGTTATGATTAAGTAACCATCGTCAATCATTACCCTGTCTATTTCACGCAGTAATCGGTGTGGGTCATTACAGTAATCAAGTTGGTGCGCCATCAGCACTGCGTCAAAACTCTTCTCGAGAAAAGGCAGATCATACGCATCAGCTATAACGTTATGGAGTGGGTTTTCGATATCCAGTAGAACTTGGTGTTGTATGTTGCAGTTTGAGCTCGTTAGTTCACAACTTAAACCACCGAGCTTTAACATATGGTAGCCAAACAATTTGGGGCACCATTCATCTAGCCTCATTTGGATAGTTTCTGATACCCACTGACCATTTTTGAGCTGTTCCCAAGAATGTGGCTGTTCTAATTTGCGTGATGTGCGAGCTGGCTTCATAATAATCCGTCTAAATATCTGGGGACTGGAGTTCCAAATATGTTAACCATCAAAAGCATACCTGCATTTAGCGACAATTACATCTGGCTCATCCAAAATAACGATCAGCGTTGTGCGGTTGTCGACCCAGGCGATGCGTCTCCAGTATTGGAGCACCTAAAAACTCATGAGCTTGAACTGGAAGCCATTCTAATTACACACCATCATGGCGATCACATTGGTGGTGTATCAGACCTCATAAGAGCTTTTCCAAATTGTAAAGTCGTCGGTCCAGCCGATGAACCCATCCCTACCCTGACGACACCAGTTAAAGAAGGCGACCAAATCGAACTATTTGGAGAAAGGTTTCTCGTTTTAGATCTACCTGGACACACTTTAGGTCATATTGGTTACGTCGGCGACGGTAAATTGTTCTGTGGTGACGTTTTGTTCGCCGCGGGTTGTGGTCGAATCTTTGAAGGCACCTTTGCTCAAATGTTTGAATCACTTAATAAACTGTCTGCTCTGGCTCAAGAAACCAAAGTGTATTGTGCCCACGAATACACTTCATCGAATGTTTCTTTTGCGCTCGCTGTCGAACCTGATAGCCCTGAGCTCCATATCTATCGCGATGAAGTCAATCGTCTAAGAGCACAAAATTTACCAACTATCCCGACCACGATAAGCCAAGAAATGCGGACAAACCCATTTCTTCGCTTTCAAGAGGAAAGTGTGATCAAGGCAGTGTCTCATCGCACTCAAGATACGTCACCACTTGCAGTCTTTTCGGCACTTCGTGAGTGGAAGAACGAATTTTAACGATTTGATGCTTGTCACCTAGATAGGGAGACAAGTATTATCAGCAGCCATTTAATTAAAAGGCTGCATCAATGAGAGTACAGTACAGTTGGGTGTTGGCGTTATTTTTGACAGGTTGTCAGCTAACGTCGTCGGAAACACCCAATCAAACATCACCGGAAAGTAACCAAAAGGAAACTAAGGTTACTTCTACTTCTACACCGTCGGCAAGCAAACCTGCTAGTAACACCACGGCAAAAGAAACACCGGTAGTCACTCCTCAAAGTCAGCTTGATGTTTGGCAACGAATCGCCATGCAGCTTGAAATGCCTATTCCAGACCATAAAACTGTCGATTACTATCGGACATGGTACCTAAAACACCCTCGACATTTACAAACGGTCGCACAAAGAGCAGAACCTTTTCTATTTCTAATTACAGAAAAAATTGAAGAACGCGGCTTACCTTTGGAGCTCGCTCTGTTGCCCGTAGTCGAAAGCTCATTTGACCCATTTGCCTACTCTCATGGCAGTGCTGCGGGTTTATGGCAGTTTGTTCCAGCTACCGGAAAAATGTACGGACTAGAGCAAAACTATTGGTACGATGGTAGACGTGATGTTACTGAGGCTACCGATGCCGCTCTGAATTACCTCGAAAACTTAAATCGACGCTTTGAGGGTAACTGGAATCACGCCATTGCCGCATACAATAGTGGTGGTGGTAGAGTATCGAGTGCCATTCGAAAGAACAAGAAAGCCAACAAACCTATCGATTTCTTTTCACTGTCTCTACCGAAAGAAACTAGTGGATACGTACCTAAACTGCTTGCCCTAGCAGACATTGTCGCCAACCAAGAAAAATACGGCATCAATATCCCGGCTATTGCGAACCAACCGGTACTGGCGCAAGTGAACCCAAAAGAACAATTGGATTTAGCCATTGCAGCAAATTATGCAGGCTTGAGTGTGGCTGAACTACAAGGCTATAACCCTGCTTACAACCAGTGGGCAACGGCACCATCAGGACCGCACCATTTATTGATTCCCATTGAGAAAGTTGAGCAGTTCAACCAAAAAATATCGCAAAATCGCGGTAAAGGTATGAAATTGGTTCGCCACCAAGTGAAATCGGGTGACACTTTAAGCGTGCTCGCTAAAAAATACAGCACGACAACAAAAGTCATTCAAGCGGCGAACGAGCTTTCAAGCACGAGCATTTGGGTTGGTCAGAACCTGATGATTCCTACGTCGACAAAAAACGACACCATTTACGCGCTCAGTGCTGACAACCGATTAGCAAAAACACAGTCCAAAGCTCGTGGAAAATACAAATTTAGCCACACAGTCATATCAGGCGACAACCTTTGGTCTATTGCCAAAAAACACAAGGTTTCACATCAATCTCTCGCAAAGTGGAATGGTATGGGGCCACGCGATACATTGCGTATCGGTCAGAAACTGGTTGTTTGGAAAAACTCCAATGAAGGCGCAATCATCCGCCCAGTTTTCTATAAGGTACGCTCTGGCGACACCATCAGCGGCATTGCGTCCAAGTTCAAAGTAAAAACAGGCGATATCATGAAGTGGAACGACTTGAATAAATCCAAATACTTACAGCCTGGTCAGAAGTTAAAGTTGTATGTTGACGTAACGAAGGTAAGTGCATGACACCCTCTAAAAATTCATTGGTGATGTTGGTCGACATCTTCCGTTCACCAACTCAGTGCTTTGCTGCTCTTTATCAAAAAGGGATCTGGGGATGGCAACCTTTCATCGTTCTGCTGATTACACCGTTTCTGTTTTGGGGTGCCTACTTCGATATCGTCGATTTTGAATGGCTAAAGTCCGAGCTCATCGCCACCATGACCATTCCACTAGACCAGCAAGATTTGCTAAACAGCGACACGCTTTTAGCGGGTGAGGTGTTGCTCGATGTCATGGGTCGTATTTTTGCGGTTTTGCTTTTAGGTTTTTGGTTTTCATTAGCAACTAGGCAAAGCCAATACAAAATGGGTTATTGGAAGTGGGTAGCCGCAAGCTGTGTGATGCTTTTCCCCGCGGTTTTAGGGGATCTAGCAAGCTACATTAGCCTTTTAGTTAATCACGGGCACATAGTGAGTTACGCTGCAGATCTGAACAGTTTGAATGGGCTGATCAAGTTATCACCTGATCATAACTGGTATATCTTTACCAGCACCTTCCCATTATTACTACCTTGGTACATTGTACTGGGCTATGCCGCTCTAGGAGCTTGGACAGAGTTTGATAAAGGACAGGCACTAGCGATTGCTATCCTTCCGTGGTTATTATTCTTTTCTATGCTCGTCGGTATCGCTGCGTTTAACTAACTTAAACGTGACCAACATAGGATTGTGGTCAGAGGCGCCTGAAATGGGCGCCTCTGCTGTTTCTAGCGTTAATCCACGGTAATACACATGATCCAATGCCCACCCCGTAATAAACGCTAACCTTGCATCTGGTGAGAACTTTGCTTCAACCATTTCCAATGCTGCCATTCTTTCTTTCAGCTCCAAGGTTCGTTCTTCGCTCCAAGTATTGAAATCACCAGCAATGATCATCGGCCCCTCGTGTGATTCAACTGCCGCTTTCAAAGCGTCTATCTGCGCTTCAAACTCCGTTGTACCAATTGTGAAATTAACCGCATGAATGTTCACGACCGCAAGTGTTTGACCGTTAGACAAAGGATAAGTGGAATATAAGGCTGATTTAGGCAATCTGAGCCATGGCTCTATTTGGGTATAAGCACACGCTTTTATGGGAAAGTTAGGGGCGAGATTCAAAACACCTGCACTGCTATCAAAAAGCTTAAAAGCGCTCACGTGGCTACTCGCCCAGCTATGTTTCGACAGCCATTGAATAAATTCAGCATTCAGGTTGGCTTCTTGCAATAGCACTAGATTCACATTTTCCGAAAAGCGGTCGAGTGCTTCAGACCACCCTTCTCGATTTTGTTTATAGACATTCCACACCAATAATCGAATTCTCTCATCGGAATCTAAAGGTGTAGTGTTCACATTGGTATAGCAATATTGGTCGGTACGCTGGCTGGTCGCATCGAGGGAAATGAGTATGGGCTTTTCCGGAACAGTGAACAAAATGGCATAAGTGCCCACTAAGCAAAAGCAGCCCGCAACCACACTGAGTAACCACTTCCTCATGTATTCTCCTAAAACCTAACGCGACTAAGCTTCAAACAAAAATGGAGCCGAAGCTCCATTTCTTTAATACTAATTTTGGTTTAGATAGCGTCTTCGTCTTCTTCACCAGTACGAATACGTACAATACGCTCAATATCCGTGATGAAAATTTTACCGTCACCGATTTTACCCGTCTGCGCCGTTTCGATAATGGTATCAACACACTGATCTGCAACGTCTTCTGAGACAACTATTTCTAGCTTTACTTTAGGCAGAAAATCAACCATATATTCCGCGCCTCGGTACAGCTCGGTGTGACCTTTTTGACGACCAAATCCTTTTACTTCAGATACAGTCATACCTGTGATACCGACTTCAGCCAGAGCTTCACGAACGTCATCCAACTTGAATGGCTTAATGATTGCTTCTATTTTTTTCATTGTCTTCCCTTCACGTATTCGTTTACAGATCATTATACCCAAGTGATTTCAAGATGCTACGTTCTGCCACCCACGCTTAGCTCTATGCCACTAAAATTTAGCTGTAAGCAAAAGTCTAAGCAGCGTCCATTTTCTGCATTAATCCCCAAGCAGCAAATAAGAATACGCCTATGTTTACCAACATGAGAACAAAATCTTGGAATAACAGCCCACTACCATCAAACGACAGCACACCCGAAAACAGTGTTAGCGAGGGAATAAAGAAGAGAACAGGCAGATAACCCCAAGTTCTTTGACGCCATAACCCAACAACAGCAAGCAGCCCGCTAATATAGGTTAGTGCCATTATGGTCGCTGGAATCAGCTTGAGTACAGTTTGGGAAAGAGCTTGAGTTAGGATAGGTGAATGAAAAGCTAAATAGCCAATAAGAATCAGCGCGATAATGCGTTCTGTCGAAATGCGCTTTTGTCCTGACGAATTCACATTCATGGCAACACTCCTTGTTGTCCGTTATTGTCTTTCGATAGTAACCTTTATGTCCGTATAGTTTGATACCATCTCATTTCAGTGTAGTTGGAAATGAGCTCCTTACAATAGATTGAGAAAATATAGTGACTTTCTATTGCTTACCTTTATTTATACCTTTTCTTTTATTAATAAAAATAAAAATGCCCAGTATTGAAGTCAGTACTGGGCATAAGATCACATTATCGTGTTCGAGTTTCATTTAAGGCTCGAAAAGTAAGCAGCCAAGTTATCAATATCCTGATCACTAAGCCCCATTGCTTGCGCAGACATTACTGCCGCCAAGCCGCCAGTGCGTTGATTTGCTTTATACGCTTTTAGAGAACTGACTAAATATTTCTCGTTCTGACCTTTCAAATTCGGATAACCATCAATTGCTGCAATACCATCCGCACCATGACAAGCAGCACACACCGCCGCTTTAGCTTTCCCAGCATTCGCATCTCCTGCGACACTGGCACCACTAAACACCATTGCGAATGCCATTGCACATCCTATTGTTACTTTTCTCATTGCTTCACCATGTATTTATTAGGGTTATAATTTCCGTTAATTGTGGCACATTTTTAGATCAACTGATCCAAACAAGTTCACAATCCGAAGCATTAAATCCTTGAGTAACAAATAGATTGGCAACAGCAGCAACTTTATCATCGTACATTACAATAGGTATCTGCCTGCGCTTCCAACTAGGCACGCCATACTCCTGAAAGAGCTTTTTAAGTTTTCGGCTGCCATTTCGACCCACAGGCTTGGCGCTGAGCCCTTGAGGACAGAAGTGTACTGTCACTTTTTCTGATGAAAGAGGAAGGCGCAGTAATAGCGAGTGTACTGAAACTGAGTTGCTCAGTGATGTATTCAGACCGCTCGTACCCAATGTTAATTCACCAAGGGCATAGGGGAGAAGCAACGTCTTCCCAACGATTAGTTCTTCACACCAATCAGAGAGATCTTGCTCGGGAGACACTAGATAAAGGCGATGGTCATATCGGCGTATTTCTCCAGATGGCAAAGACAAGCTTGGGTTAGCATCTCTTTGACTGCACGCCACATTTTCCCAGATGACCTGCAATTGCTTTCTTGATGGCATTTTGGCGCCGGAATACTCAAGCCACATTCGGATCAATTGCGCTCTGGCGAGCTCACTCTGTTCAGAAAGCATGGAAATGCTTAAGCTACCGTCATGAAACAGAGCATCCGATAGATTCTGGCTCAAGAGCTCTTCAATGAGATTTTGTTGATCGGCGCATAATTGAGCACTTCGCTGAACAGATTTTTCAAAACCAGACCAGCGGTTAGCAAGCTCAGGGACAACTCGGTGGCGTAAGAAGTTGCGATCAAATTGAGTGTCATCGTTGCTTTCATCATGATTCCAACTCAGCTTGTGTTCGAGGGCATACTGTTCGATATCTTGGCGAGAAACACTGAGTAGAGGACGTAAAATCTCCCCTTCTCCAAATGAAGCAATGCGCGGCATACCTGATAAACCTTTGGGACCACTTCCTCGTTTTAAGGCCAGCAGAAACGTTTCCGTTTGATCGCTCATATGCTGCCCCGTTAACAGAACATCATCAGGACCGACGTATCGACGAAGAACGTCATACCTTGCTTCGCGTGCCAGCTCCTCAACACTCCTTCCTGATTCAATATCTAACACAACTCTTTCAGAAAAAAATGGAACGTTGGCTTTTTCACACCAAGCCTGACAATTTTTTTGCCAATCATCAGCGTTGCTGCTCAAGCCATGATGGATATGAACAGCTTTGGTTTTGATGTGATGAGATTCAGCCATATGGCTCAGTAGATACAGCAGCACGCGTGAGTCCATACCACCGCTTAAGGCGAGGACAATCGTTGTCTCAGGTGAGGTATGTTTCAGTATTTGATGGTTGAATTCGTTTTGTAACACGTTTGTCCCAATAAAAAAGCGAGCCTAATGCTCGCTTTATTCTACCTTAATCTGCTAACTAGCAGTAATTATGGGTTATTAACCAGTAACCGTAGCTCTTAACAATAACCATAGCTCATTAAGCGTTGGTAACGACGCTCAAGTAGCGTTTCTTCATCAAGGTGGTCAAGCTCATCAAGTTGCTTAACAAGCATCGCCTTCATGTTTTCAGCCATTTTTAATTTATCGCGGTGTGCGCCACCTAAAGGCTCTTCGATGATCTCATCGATCAACTTCAATTCCTTCAGACGAGGTGCAACAAGACCCATTGCTTCTGCTGCCTGAGGCGCTTTATCTGAATCACGCCATAAGATAGAAGCACAGCCTTCTGGAGAAATAACAGCGTATGTTGAGTATTGAAGCATGTTCACATAGTCACCAACACCAATAGCCAATGCACCACCAGAACCGCCTTCACCCACAACGTTACAAATGACGGGTACTTTAAGACCGGACATCACTTTTAGGTTTTTAGCGATAGCTTCTGATTGCCCGCGCTCTTCAGCGCCAACACCTGGGTATGCACCCGCGGTATCGATAAACGTGATGATTGGCATTTTGAAGCGCTCTGCTGTTTCCATAAGGCGAAGTGCCTTACGGTAACCTTCAGGCTTTGGCATACCAAAGTTACGGATCACCTTTTCTTTGGTCTCACGCCCTTTTTGATGACCAATGATCATCACTGGACGTCCTTCTAAACGAGCGATACCACCAACGATGGCTTTATCATCTGCATAAGCGCGGTCACCAGCAAGCTCATCAAACTCTGTAAATACGTTTTCCACGTAATCCAGTGTATAAGGGCGCTGAGGGTGACGAGCTAGCTGAGCTACCTGCCATGCACCTAGATCACTGAAGATTTTCTTTTTCAGTTCTAAACTTTTGTCTTCAAGTTGTTTGATTTCTTTATCTAGATCAACTGAAGCATCCCCGCCATGACGAGATACGTCACGTAATGCTTCAATTTTTGCTTCCAGTTCAGCGATAGGCTTTTCAAATTCAAGAAAGTTTAGGCTCATCTATGAATCCTTATTGGTCAACTGCGTACCATTTCGCAGCTGAATTAGTTAAATTCGAGTTCTACCTGGCTTTGACCAAGCAGCTCCTTTAAATCGTCTAGTAATGTATCTGCTGGCGTTACTCGCCATTCCACGCCCAGTGCTAGACGCGCTCGCGCATCGCTGCGCTGATAATATACATTAACTGGCACTGTTCCCGCTCGGTGCGGCTCCAATATTTGATTGAAGCGTTCAAAGAAATGTTCATCAATTTGTTGCTCTTGTATAGAAACAGACAAACCACGAGCGTATTTTTCACGCGCATTTCCGAGATCCATAACCTCGCGCGCGGACATTTTAAGCCCACCGTTAAAGTCATCAAAGCTGACCTGTCCGGAAACGACCAAAATTTTATCTTTTTCAAGCAGTTCTGCATATCTTTCGAGCGCATCTGAGAACAACATCACTTCCATGCGCCCAGAACGATCATCCAGTGTCATAAGCCCGATGCGCGTGCCGCGTTTGGTTGTCATAACACGTGCGGCAATCACTAGCCCTGAAATGGTTAAAGATTGGTCACGGCGAGTCGGTTGCGCATCTTTAAGTCGACAACTGGTGTACTTACCGAGTTCCTTTAGATAGGCATTAATTGGGTGTCCGGTCAAATACAGGCCCAAGGTTTCGCGTTCGCCCTCTAGCCAGACTTTTTCCGGCCATGGGGGGACTTGGGTATATTTCGTTTCAACATCTTCCGGTGCATCCGTTAGAACACCAAACATATCCACCTGACCAAACGATTCAGCTTGGTGATGCTGGCTAGCGGCTTTCACTGCATCATTGAGCGATGCCATCATGGCTGCTCTGTGTGGACCGAGTCTATCCAATGCGCCTGCATAAATCAGTTTTTCGATAACACGTTTATTGACTTTTTTAAGGTCGATTCGAGCACAAAAATCAAAAAGGTCTTTAAAATAACCGCCCTTTTCACGTGCCTCGATAATGTTATCAATTGGCCCTTCACCCACACCTTTAATCGCACCAATACCATATACGATGGCACCCGTTTCATCGACATTAAACCGGTATAGACCCGCATTGATGTCTGGTGGTAATAGAGTCAGCTTCATTCTTATGCATTCATCTACCAAGCCGACTACTTTTTCGGTGTTATCCATATCCGCGGTCATTACTGCCGCCATGAATTCCGCAGGATAATGTTTTTTCAACCAAAGCGTCTGGTAAGAAACCAAGGCATAAGCCGCTGAGTGAGATTTGTTAAAACCATAGCCTGCAAATTTCTCTACCAAGTCAAAGATCTTCATGGCCAATTCGCCATCAACCCCATTCTTGATAGCACCATCTTCAAAAATGGCGCGCTGTTTGGCCATTTCTTCTGGTTTTTTCTTACCCATCGCTCGACGAAGCATGTCGGCGCCACCCAGCGTATAACCCGCTAAGATCTGGGCAATCTGCATCACCTGCTCTTGATACAGGATAATGCCGTAGGTTGGTTCCAGTGTCTCTTTCAGCGTTTCGTGCTGCCACGTTTCATCTGGGTAAGAGATGGCTTCACGACCGTGTTTACGGTCGATGAAGTTATCTACCATGCCCGATTGAAGCGGTCCCGGTCGGAACAAGGCTACCAATGCGATAATGTCTTCAAAACAGTCCGGTTGAAGCCGTTTGATCAGATCTTTCATACCGCGAGATTCAAGCTGAAATACCGCGGTAGTCTCAGAATTTTGCAGTAATTTAAATGACGGTTGATCATCAAGCGGAATCGATTCTATACGGACTTTTTCTTTGCCTTCACGCTCCAATCGAGGGTTAATTAGGCCAAGCGCCCAATCAATAATGGTCAGCGTTCGTAACCCCAAGAAGTCAAATTTAACCAGACCCGCTGTTTCTACGTCATTCTTATCAAATTGAGTTACGGGGAAGTTACCCTCTGCATCGCAGTAGATAGGAGCAAAGTCGGTAATGGTCGTCGGTGAAATAACAACGCCGCCGGCATGCTTACCCGCGTTTCGAGTACAGCCTTCTAAAATTCGACACATGTCGATGAGTTCTTTTACTTCCTCATCAGCTTCATAAATCTCGGGAAGTTGCGGTTCTGCAACAAACGCTTTCTCTAGCGTCATCCCTGGGTCAGGTGGAACAAGTTTTGAGATACGGTCAACAAACCCATATGGGTGCCCCAGTACACGCCCCACATCTCGAATAACCGCTTTTGCAGCCATGGTACCGAATGTAATGATCTGTGAAACCGCATCACGACCGTACATTTCTGCAACGTGGTCAATTACTTGATCACGCTTATCCATACAGAAATCAATATCGAAATCGGGCATGGATACTCGTTCGGGGTTAAGGAAACGTTCGAATAGGAGGTCGTACGCCAATGGGTCGAGATCGGTAATATCTAGCGCATAGGCAACGAGCGACCCAGCACCGGAGCCTCGCCCAGGTCCAACGGGTACATCATTGTCTTTCGACCATTGGATGAATTCCATAACAATAAGGAAGTAACCAGGGAAACCCATTTTGTTAACAACGTCGAGCTCAATCTCCAAACGTTCGTCGTATTCTGGACGACGTTTTAAACGCTCATCTTCATCGGGGAAGAGAAAAGCCAGTCGCCGCTCTAAGCCTTCTTGCGATTTCTTAACCAAAAAGTCTTCGATCGCCATACCTTCAGTAGGGAAGTTTGGCAGGAAATATTCGCCTAAACGCACCGTCACGTTACAACGTTTGGCAATTTCTACGCTGTTTTCTAACGCTTCGGGTATGTCTGAAAACAGCTCACACATTTCCTCTTCACTACGAAGGTACTGCTGTGGGCTGTAGTTTTTCGGTCTTCGAGGATCTTCAAGCGTAAAACCATCGTGAATGGCGACGCGAATTTCGTGTGCATCAAACTGATCTTCAGTAATGAATACCACTTCGTTGGTCGCGACAACAGGCAGTTCCGCTTGCTCAGCAAGTTCTAAAGCAAAATGCAGGTAACTTTCTTCGTCAGGTCGACCTGTACGGGTGAGTTCTAAATAGAAGCGCTCTGGAAAGTGAGTTTGATAAAATTCAACACATTCAGACGCAAGAGCAGCGTTACCTTTAAGTAAGGCACGACCAATTTCACCAACGCGCCCACCCGAAAGCACAATAAGACCTTCGCTGTATTTCACCAACCATTCTTTCTCTATAACCGGTTGGTGTTGTACATGACCACGTTGGTACGCATCTGAAATCAACAAAGTCAGGTTTTTATAACCTGTGTTATCCGTTGCCAATACCGTCATCTTTGTAAGTTCATCACCAAACTCATCCGACTGCATTGTGAAATCTGCCCCGATGATAGGCTTGATACCATTGCCATGCGCCGTATTATAAAACTTCACTAAACCACAAAGGTTTGTAAAATCTGTCAGCGCCATCGCAGGCATCCCGTATTCAGCCACTTTTTTGACTATGGGTGGAACTTTAGAAAGACCATCGACCATGGAGAAGTCACTGTGAATACGTAGGTGTACAAATTTCGGGTCAGACATTAATCAGATCCTGATGCTCAGATTACTTAGATATTTCGTGAGGGTTAAACCCACTTGCGTACATGATACTTGAATCCAAAAACAAGAGAAGCTATTCGATCCCAAGTGCGCGTTTTACAGGCTTAAAGCTCTTTCTGTGCTCAGCTATAACACCGTATTTTTCGATTGCTTCAAAGTGCGCCTTCGTCGGATACCCTTTGTGATTTGCAAAACCAAATTCTGGGTACCTTTTGTCTAGCTCTTCCATTTCACTGTCTCGTACCACTTTTGCGATAATGGATGCGGCACTGATTTCCGCTACTCTTAAATCCCCTTTTACTACGGCTAAGCCCGCCATAGATAATTCAGGGACACGATTACCGTCGATAAGCGCAAAACCCGGCTGCGGATCCAACCCAGCAATGGCTCGTTGCATGGCTACCATCGTGGCTTGCAAAATATTAAGTTCATCTATTTCTTCTGGCGAACAACGACCTACTGCCCAAGCCAATGCTTTTTCTTTGATTTCAGGGAAAAGCGCTTGGCGTTTTTTCTCAGACAATTTCTTTGAATCGGTCAGCCCTTCAATGGGATTATTCGGGTCTAAAATGACTGCAGCAGTCACTACGTCACCAACCAATGGACCACGACCAACTTCATCTACACCAGCAAAAAGCTGATAACCCGTAGGGTATTCAAATGGAGGAAAGTCTTGTGTTGCTTTCTTAGGCATGATTATTTTCCAATTAAATTAAGAACGGCAGTTGCGGCTTGTTGGTCAGCGCCTTTTTTAATCCACTGGTGCATCTCAGTAAATTCGCTGATTAAAGCTTGGTTGTCACCAAACAAGGCTTTTTCAATTTCAGGATGCAAAAAGTCTGGGCGACACTCATCAAGAATGAATTCTTTCACCAATTCTTTACCCGCCAGTATATTGGGTAGAGAAACAAATTCTGTAATCGCCAACTTCTGAACTATCCAACCTGTCAGTCTATTTACTTTGTAGCCGACAACCATAGGGCGCTTAAGTAGCATGCACTCTAAACTTACTGTGCCGGACGCAAGTAATACCGCATCAGACGCCGTAATCACATTTCGAGCTGTATCTTGAACAATCACAAAGTTGAGTTCGGGAGCGATGTCTTTCCAGATCTGTTCAAATTGCGCTTTTCGCTTTTCGTTTACCGCGGCAACAACAAAACCAACATTGGGGTGTTTTTGATTAAGGCGTTTACACGTTTCGATAAACGGCTTAGCAATCAAACCTACTTCCCCTCCTCGGCTACCAGGCAATACGGCTAACCAAGTTTTATCTTGTTCAAGGTCGAGATGCGCTCTTGCATCTTTTTTATCAGGCTGAAGGGGGATCGCATCTGCGAGTGTATGGCCGACAAATTCGCAGGCTACGTTGTATTTGTCGTAAAAAGCTTTCTCGAATGGCAGGAAAGCCAAAACCAAATCCGTTGCCGCATCAATTTTAAAAATTCGCTTTGGACGCCAAGCCCATACAGATGGACTGACATAATGGACAGTCTTAATCCCTGCTTTCTTGAGGCTTAACTCTAATCTCAAGTTAAAATCGGGCGCATCTATACCAATAAATACGTCAGGTGGGTTTTGCGTAAAGTGCTTCACTAGTTCCGCTTTTACTTTCAAAAGCCGAGGCAAGCGCCCCAAAACTTCGACAAGCCCCATCACGGCTAACTCTTCCATTTCAAACAGAGATTCGCAGCCCAACACCTTCATTTTGGGTCCGCCAATACCGACAAACTCGGCATCAGGGTATTGTCTTTTTATCGCTTCAATAAGACCAGCGCCTAACGTATCACCAGATAATTCACCGGCAACGATGCCAATTCTTAACGGACCAGTACCTGAAGTCATCTTTCACCCAAAGCCAAATTTTTTAACTTAAAAATACAAAAAGATCGCTAAAAACAGCGATCTTTTCAATGGTTAGTTCAATCAACGCAACTATAAAGCCGATCGGGTTGACCCTATCGAATTATCCCGCGTTGTGAGTTACCTAAGAAATCCAAAAATTGCTGTACCGCTTTAAACTCATTCGCTTCTTTTGCAATCTCTGTTTTCGCTTCTTCAAGCGTCAGTCCATTACGGTAAAGGGATTTATAAGCCCGGCGAATAGCGTGGATTTCTTTTTTCTCGAACCCTCGGCGTTTCAGCCCTTCGATATTGATACCAAAAGGTTTACAGTGATTCCCTTGCGCCATAACAAAAGGTGGTACGTCTTGTACAACAATGGATCCGCCGCCAACAAAGCAGTGAGCACCCAACGTACAGAATTGGTGAACCGGAGAAAGGGCCGTTAGAATCACGTAGTCTTCGACTGTTACATGACCCGCTAATGTCGCATTGTTACCAAGAATAACGTTATCACCCACAATACAATCATGAGCAATATGGGCGTTAACACAGAATAGGTTATCGCTACCAACACGGGTTTCGCCCTTATCCTGAACTGTACCACGGTGCATTTGTACACTTTCTCGAATAACGTTGCGATCGCCAACAATCAAACGAGTATCTTCGCCGCTGTATTTTTTATCCTGACATTCTTCTCCTACTATCGCGTAGGGGAATATTCGGTTTTCATTACCAATGATTGTCGGACCTTTAATCACAACATGAGACATAATCTCGTTGTTTTCACCAATTTCGATATCACCCGAAATATAAGTGAATGGTCCTACCGTTGTGCCAGCACCAATGCGAACATTACCTTCAATAACCGCACTAGGATGAATAGAGGCAGATTCATGAATCATATTAAAACTCTCTACGAGCACATTTCAGCTCAGCAGAACACACTACCTTGCCGTCCACCGTCGCTTTACCATTAAACGCAGCAATACCGCGACGTTCTTTCAAAAATTCAACTTCAATCAGCATCTGATCGCCCGGCATCACAGGTGCGCGGAATTTAGCGCCATCCACACTTGCAAAGTAGTACAGCTCGTTTTCCGCAGGTGCACCAAATGTTTTAAATGCGAGTAGCCCCGTTGCTTGGGCCATTGCTTCAAGAATTAATACGCCTGGAAATACAGGCAATTGTGGGAAATGACCGGTGAACTGAGGTTCGTTCACTGACACATTTTTCAAGCCTACTAGGTACTTACCTTCTTCGTAGTCAGTAACACGATCAATCATCAGGAAAGGGTAGCGATGTGGAAGAAGTGTTTGAATCTCCGTGATGTCCATCGTTTTCTTTTCAGTAGTCAAAGTCATATTCCTATCAATTTTCAAATTCAATTCATCGTTAGATAAACGAATGAAAGCCCGCAGTGCGCAGGCTTTAAGTTAAACGTTTCGTGTCAGGATTTTAGCTCTTTCTCGACAGATTTCAGCCTTCTGTCTAGTTCCGCAATCTTGTGAACACGTGGCACCATTTTACGCCATTCTTTATTAGGTTGCACCGGGACACCTGAAGAGAAAACACCTTTTTCTTCAATGTCACGCATCACCATAGACATACCAGTAACAACAACTTGGTCGACAATCGTAATATGACCATTGATCACTGCACCACCACCAAATTGGCAATACTTACCAATTTGCGTGCTGCCAGCAACGATCACGGCACCGGCCATTGCAGTGCCATATCCAACCTGGACATTATGTGCAATTTGGATCTGATTATCTAAAACAACGTTGTCTTCTATTACCGTATCGTCCAGTGTACCACGGTCAATGGTGGTGCATGCTCCGATCTCTACGCGGTCTCCGATACGAACGCCGCCAACTTGAGGGATCTTTATCCACTCGCCTTTTTCGTTGGCATTGCCAAATCCATCCGAGCCAATCACAGCATTTGCTTGAATTAAACAATCGGATCCGATCGTTACGCCATGATAAACGCTAACATTCGACCAAAGTTTGGTATTTGAACCAATCGAGGTATTTTTACCAACGAAACATCCCGCTCCAATCACAGCGTTATCGCCTAGGCTAACGCCAGACTCAATCACCGCATTGGCTCCAACAGATACATTTTCACCTAGTGATGCCGATTCATCAATAACCGCTGTTTTATGAATATTGGTAGCTGGTAAAGGGGTTGTATCAAGAGCTTGGGCGATACGGGCGTACGCTACGTACGGATCTTCAACAACGATCGAGTTACCAGAGTAATGCTCCAGATCGGACTCACGCAGTAAAATAGCATCCGCTTTACACAGATCGAGTGATTTTCTGAATTTGGGACTAGAAAGGAAAGAAAGCTGACCTTGACCAGCTTTGTCCATGGCAGCAAACTCGGAAACGGCAATGCTGCCGTCTCCGTGTAACTCACCACCTGCAATTTTCGCGATTTCTGCAAGGGTTAATGTTGTCATATATTCTTATTTAAGTTGTTCAATTACTTTTTTAGACAGGTTCAATTCTGGTTTTGCGTATTGGAGTGAAGTAGCATCAATCACTACATCAAAACCTTCTTTTTCGGCTACTTTTGCAATTGTATCTTGAATCAGCTTAAGCAGTTTTTGTCTTTCTTGCGCTTCGCGCTTTTGACCATTTTGCTCTAGAGATTGCGCTTTAATTTTGTATTCAGCCTGAAGTTGACCAATTTCAATCTGCAGTTTACGAAGACCATCTTCACCAAGTAATTCACCATCACGGCGACCTTGTTCGATTTTCGTTTTCAGCTTTGCTTCAAGTGATTGTAGCTCTGCATTTTGGTCTTTAAATTCAGCCTGAAGCTTTTGTAAAACAGATTCACGCTGAGGGAGAGCCTGGAAAATCTGTGCAGTATTTACATAACCCACTTTTTGAGCCGCTTCTGCAGCATTAGCAAAAAAAGATGTGCCCAGTAAGGCTAGGCTAAGTGCAGCTGCTTTTAACGTTGTTTTCAAAATTCTCTCCTAAGTATTAGAAAGTTCGACCGATTGTAAAGGTAAAGACTTCATCTTTATCCCCTTCGAATTTTTTGATTGGCTTCGCAAGAGAGAAAACCAACGGTCCCATAGGTGACATCCATTGTAAGGCGACACCTGCAGACATTCGATAATTTGTCGGATCGGAGTAATCATAGTAATAAGAATCACCAGCACTTACACCAGTGTCTGGATCAAGATAGTTAAATTCTGTATCCCACACACTTGCCGCATCAATAAACGCACTGGTGCGTATTTGGCTGCGTGCTTCATCTGATGCGAATGGGGTTGGGAAGATCAATTCCATGCTTGCAAGTGCAATAGCATTACCCCCAACGGCGTCGTCCGTCACTGTATACTGAGAGTTGTTACCACCCGTGTGGTTTTCATTGTACACAGCCTTCGGACCTGCGCTGTTGGAGCGGAATCCACGTAACGAACTAAAACCGCCCGCGTAGAAGTTTTCGTAGAATGGGAACAAGTTATCGTTGTCGCCATTCTTGCCATAACCATTTCCGTAACCTAACCGCCCACGCAATAATAGAGTAAACTCATGCTTTTTTGTCAGAGGGACGTACTGTCTCACATCGTATTGAAGCTTGAAGTACTGAACATCAGAACCTGGCACCGTCATTTTGTAGAATGCGCGCTGATGGTTACCCGCTGTCGGGAAAAATCCTCGGTTTAGGTTATTTCGTGTCCAAGACAGAGAAAAATCAAAGTCGTTTACATTTAGGCTTCGATCGTTTTTATCCAAATTGTCTTCTTGCGCTTGCAAGAACTTTTCAATTTGTACGTACTCATCCAAATTGGAAATTCGGTTGTGCGTATAGCCCGCACCAATCTCAAAGAAGTTAAGTTCGTCGAATGGGAAACCCCAAGTTAGCCGCGTACCGTAGCTTTCGTTGGTATAGTCTACAATGCCCGCTTCAGATGCTTCGAACTGATTGTAGAAAATCTTACCACCCAGGCTGACCCCATCAAGGTTCCAGTATGGGTCTCGGTATTCAAGGCTAACGTTCTTACGGAATTTGTTGGTAGAAGCATTAATACCGACTCGGTTACCGCTACCAATAAAGTTATCTTGCTGTAGACCAAGTTGGAAACTGATTCCCGACTCCGTACCGTAGCCTACCCCGAAATTAATGCTTCCGGAGTTTGCTTCTTTCACGTTATAGACCAAATCTACTTGATCTTCCGTGCCAGGCACTCGTACCGTTTGAACATCGACTGTTTCAAAGAAGCCCAAGCGATTCAAACGGCTTTTACCAGTATCAATGGCTTTCGAGTTTAACCAGCTGCCTTCCATTTGACGCATTTCGCGGCGAAGTACTTCATCACGTGTTGCATTGTTACCCGTAAATCGAATATCACGAACATAAATTCGTTTGCCAGCCTCTACATTCACAACAAGTGAAACTTGCTTATTTTCGTCATCAAATTCTGGAATGGTCCTAACTTGAGGATACGCATAGCCGGACTCACCCAATACGCGCTTAACGTTTTCTTCGAGTGATGTGACCGCGCTGCCATCATAAATATCACCAGCAGCGAAAGGAACCATCTTGTCGAATTCTGCTTCCTTATCGATGAGCTCACCTCGGAACTTTACAGATTCGACAGCATAAGGTTCGCCTTCATCCAGTGTTAGGGTGATATACACGCCTTTTTTATCCGGAGAAATAGAAACCTGAGTGTCGGAAACTTGGAACTTTAAGTAACCCTGGTTGAGATAAAATGTACGTAAAGCTTCTAAGTCACCTGCCAGTACTTGCTTCTGGTATTTCTCATCGGCTAAGAAATTCCACCATGGCACGTCAACTCGTAGGTTAAAGCGGGAGCGGAGATCTTCGTCATTAAATACCGAGTTTCCGATAAAGTTAATTTGCTGAATTTTCGCTGAAACACCTTCAGTAAAAACAAATTTTAAGTCAGAACGATTCCGCGGTAACGGCGTTACAACCGCTTTTACTTCGGCGTTGTACTTACCGACGCTGTAGTAAAAGTCTTCTAAACCTTTTTCTATATTGCTTAAAGTTGTTCGATCGAGTGCTTCACCAATACGAATCCCAGAAGCATCTAGGTTTTCTTTCAGCTGCTCTTCTTTAATGGCTTTGTTACCAGAGAACGAGATGTTCGCAATGGTTGGACGCTCTTTCACCTCGATAACCAACACATTGTTGTCTTTGAGAATCCTGACATCTTCGTAATTACCAGAGTCGTATAAGGATTTGATGATCTTCGCCACATCTTGCTGATCAACAGTATCACCAATACGAATAGGCATTTTGAGGAGTGCTGCCCCCAACGCTACGCGTTGTAGACCTTCAATTTTGATGTCTTCTACGACAAATTTTTCTGCACCATTCACCACTGTGCTCGATAGCAACAGAGAGGTGAGCAATAAATGCTTGATCGCCATATCTATTCTGATTATTCCTTGCAACTTCTTATTCTTTGCCATCTTCTACCAATCAGGTGATATCAAAGGCGAGTAAAATCATTAAACAATGCAACTACCATGAGAGAGAATATAATCGCGCCTCCCAGACGATAGCCGACTTCTTGAATCTTTTCTGGCACAGGGCGGCGGATAATTGCTTCCACCGCAAAAAATAACAAATGACCACCATCCAAAATAGGTAATGGCATTAGGTTAATAATTCCTAGGTTGATACTGATTAGTGCAAGAAAACCTAGGAAGTACACTAAACCATAATCAGCGGTTGTACCTGCGCCTTTAGCAATGGATATAGGACCACTTAAGTTCTCTATTCCCACATCTCCAACAACCAGTTTTTTCAATAAACTGAAGGTCAAAGAAATAACTTGCCCTGTTTTCTCAACAGCTTTACCAACGGATTCAACCACACCATATTGTAAGTCGAAGCGATAGTCTGCCGGCCACTCACCGATTTCAGGAGCAATACCTGCAAACCCTTTGGTTGTTCCGTTTTTCGCTTCTTTAGCTTCAGGAATCAGCGCCAACTGAACTTCAACACCATTCCGCTCAACCAACACATCAATTGATCTATTTGGGTTCGTCTGGATAGCGTCAACCATTTGCTGCCATTCCGACACGGGCTGACCATCAATTTCCAGAAGCTGATCACCCACTTCAAATCCGGCTTTATAAGCGGCTCCGCCATTACCTACATGCGCGATTTTAGTGGTTGTATCTGGGCGAAATGGTGTAAAGCCTAATGTTCTCATTGGCGATTCGGTTTCTGGGTTGAAGCGCCATTCACGCAAATCAAGCGTATATGTTTCTTCGAACCCAACACCACCTTCCGGTGTAACCGTCATCGTCATTTCATCATCGCCAATATGAGCAATTAACTGCATATTAACGGATTCCCAATCTGCGGTTTTGATTCCTGCGACGGACTTTAGTTCCATCCCATCTTGAATTCCGGCTTGTGCAACGATGGAATTGGGGGTTATCTCTCCTATCACGGGTTTTATTGCTGGAACACCAATAATGAAAACAACCCAATAGGCAAACAGTGCGAAAATAAAGTTAAATGCAGGGCCAGCGCCTACAATTGCGCTTCTTTGCCACAACGATTTTCGATCGAATGCTTGCTCTTTCTCTTCTTCTTTGAGCGAATCAACTCGCCCATCAAGCATTTTGACATACCCACCTAGCGGGATAATCGATAGGCTGTATTCTGTTCCGTCCTTACCAATTTTGCTCCAGATAGACTTACCAAACCCTATCGAAAACTTATGAACTTTTACTCCGCAGCGTCGCGCCACCCAAAAATGCCCATATTCGTGCACGGCAACCAACACCCCAAGGGCGACGATAAACGATACTAAATTCCACAAAATACCCGTCATATTGCTCGCTTACCTACATATTCATGCGCAAAAGTACGCGCCATTCTATCCAGCTCTAATAAGCTTTCCAAGCAATCTACTTCAAGGTTTTGCTGTAGACCACACAGCTTAGATAAAACCTGCTCGTTGATTGCAGCTATATCTGTAAATTTAATTTTTTGATTCAAAAATGCATCTACCGCAATTTCGTTAGCCGCATTTAAACCAGTAGTGGCATGTTGCCCTGTATAGCAAGCCTCTATTGCTAGCTTAAGGCAAGGATAACGCTCAAAGTCTGGCTCAAGAAATGTCAGCTCACCTACTTTGGTAAAATCGAGAGGCTTAACACCCGCTGAAATGCGCTCAGGATAAGACATCGAGTAAGCAATCGGCGTTGCCATGTCTGGTTCACCCATCTGAGCCAATACAGAGCCATCGCAATACTGAACCATTGAGTGAATAACCGACTGAGGGTGTATGACCACTTTAAGCTGGTCTCGCGCTGCATTAAATAACCATTTGGCTTCAATGTATTCAAGCCCCTTGTTCATCATGGTGGCAGAGTCAACCGAGATTTTTGGCCCCATAGACCAGTTAGGGTGTGCAATGGCTTCTTTCGGCGTGACGTTAGCCAAAGTTGCAACATCTGAATAACGAAAGGGACCACCAGAACCAGTGAGTAAAATAGACGTGATGCCTGAATCTGTAAGATTGCATTTACCCGGTCGAACCTGAACTTCTTCAGGGAGACACTGGAATATCGCGTTGTGCTCACTGTCTACTGGTAACAGCTGCGCCCCGTATTTCTCTACAGCATCAACAAAAAGCTGACCAGACATAACCAAGGCTTCTTTGTTAGCGAGTAACACCTTTTTACCCGCTTGAATCGCTGACATAGTCGGTATTAACCCAGCAGCTCCAACGATTGCTGCCATAACCATATCAACTTCATCCATTGAAGAAACGGCGCAAAGTCCTTCATTTCCACTTAAGACGGTCACTTTTTTACCGGAGGCTGACAGTTTTTCTCGGAGCGAATTCGCTGCATTTTCGTCCGCCATAACAGCATACGATGGGTTCCAGACAACGCATAAATCATGCATTTTTGAAACGTTTGTGCCAGCAGCCAACGCGAAGACGTTGAACTTCTCGGAGTTTTGGGCGACAACCTTTAAAGTGCTATCACCAATTGAACCTGTTGCTCCAAGAATGGTTATATTTTGCATTATAGAAAACCGTTATACAGAACATGAAAAGGCAAGTTTCCTTGCCTTTTTACTATGCTAAAGCGTGAAATAGAGTAAGGCAAAAACAGGAAAGGCGGCGGTCAGGCTGTCAATTCTGTCTAGCACACCACCGTGTCCCGGGATAATGTTTCCGCTATCTTTAATACCCGAAACTCGCTTAAACATGCTTTCTACCAGATCACCTAATACTGAAATAACGACAGTAGTGAAAGTGATGAATATCATTATGACATGACTTGGGAAGGTGAGTTCAAACCAATTTGCGGCACCCCATCCAATGACTAGTGCGGTAATGATTCCACCAACCAAACCTTCAATGGTTTTATTTGGGCTCACATTTGGGGCCATTTTACGCTTTCCGAACGTTTTACCTGCGAAGTAAGCACCGCTGTCAGCAGCCCAAACCAAAAAGCAAACAAACAGTACAAGCTTAGCACCGTAGTATGGATCTGAATCATAGCCAACACTTCGTAAAAGTATAACGGAAGTTAAGAATGGAATAAGTGTCAGCAAGCCAAATACATGCTTCAGAACCTTAGAGCCTTGCCACAAGGCAGAAGACTTCGGGAATGTCATTGCCATTCCACTGGATACTAACCACCATATTCCTGCTGCGGCTAAGATTAAGATATGTCCGCCCGATACCTGCTGCAAAGCAGAGATTTCAAACGGCAAAAAGTAAAATAAACCCACAAGCACAGCTAAAGCGGGGATTATTGCTATAGAGCGGTTCGGTGTTTCAACGAATTGAGTCCATTCCCAAAAGCCAATTACTACAATTGCAGCAATCGCAGCAATAAATAGGGGTATAGAGAGCTTAAAAATCCCTAATACAACTAATGGAGCCAGAATCAGCGCGGTTATAATTCTTTGTTTCAAGCTGATGATCCTTTGTTAGCCATTCATAATTTCTTGAATCTGCTCGCCTGTGCAACCAAAACGGCGCTCGCGATTAACAAACCATGCCACAGCATCTGCTAGGCTTTGCTCATTAAAATCAGGCCAGTGTTGATCAACAAAATACATTTCAGCGTATGCCATCTGCCACAAAACAAAATTACTGATCCGGCATTCACCACTGGTTCGGATGAGTAAGTCAACTTCAGGCAAATCAGACATCGTCAAATGAGATGTTACCAAATCTTCATTGATTTCTGCTGGGTCTAGTACACCCTCTTTAGCTTCAGTCGCGATTTTTTGAATAGCTTGGGTGATATCCCATTTTCCACCATAGTTAGCCGCCACGTTAACAACCATGCCTTCGTTGTCTTTGGTTAGGCTTTCCGCTTCAGCAATTTTTTTTTGCAATCGTTGATTAAAACGGCTGATGTCGCCTATGACTCTTAACCTAAGATTATTTTTGTGAAGGCGTTTAACCTCTTTGGATAGAACGGTAATAAACAGCTCCATCAACAAGCTAACTTCCTCTTCCGGGCGGCGCCAGTTTTCACTACTGAATGCAAAAAGAGTAACAGCTTGAATACCGAGTCGAGAAGCGGCTGAAATGGTTTTTCTAACTGAATCTACCCCTGCTTTATGACCAAAAACGCGAGGCTTACCCTGCTTTTTTGCCCAACGGCCGTTACCGTCCATAATGATAGCGATATGTTTAGGGAATGCGTCTGGATAGACTTGAGTGTTCAGCATAGGAAGTTCATTGAATCTAATGGGGTTGAGATAATAGCATAAAAAAAGCGCTGTGCTGTGGGCACAGCGCTTCGAAAAAGAAAAGTGTAAGTTATATTACACTTCCATCAACTCTTTTTCTTTTGCAGCAAGAACGTCATCAACATTCTTAACAGCAGCGTCAGTTAGCTTTTGAATTTCATCTTGCGCTTTATGATCTTCATCTTCTGAGATTTCTTTGTCTTTCAGAAGCGCTTTAAGTTCACTGTTTGCATCGCGACGGATGTTACGAATAGCAACACGACCACCTTCTGCTTCACCACGAACGATTTTTACCAAATCTTTACGACGTTCTTCTGTTAACGGTGGAAGAGGAACACGGATTACAGTACCTGCAGACATTGGGTTCAGACCAAGATCCGATTGCATGATCGCTTTTTCTACTTTTGGCGTTAGCTCTTTGTCAAAAACGGTAATAGCAAGGGTACGAGAATCTTCAGCAATTACGTTTGCAACTTGATTTAGAGGCGTTGGCGCGCCGTAGTATTCAACGTTAATATTCGACAGAAGGCTTGGGTGAGCACGACCTGTACGTACTTTAGATAGGTTGTTCTTTAGCGCTTCAACGCTTTTATCCATGCGCTCTTGTGCATCTTGTTTGATTTCGTTAATCACAATTTCACCTTAATATTTTTTTAATAAGAGTGTTTTTGGCTGCCAATTATTGGTTTTCGCTGATTAGCGTACCTTCGGCTTCACCCATTACCACGCGACGTAGAGCGCCTGGCTTGTTCATATTGAATACACGGATCGGCATTTTGTGGTCACGTGCCAGTGTAAATGCCGCTAAGTCCATTACTTTCAGTTCTTTATCAAGAACTTCACTAAACGATAGGTTATCATACAGCTCTGCTTCAGGGTTTGCTACTGGATCCGCAGTAAATACGCCATCAACTTTTGTCGCTTTAAGAACAACATCCGCTTCAATCTCAATACCGCGCAAACATGCAGCAGAATCTGTAGTAAAGAATGGGTTACCTGTACCTGCCGAGAAGATCACTACGCGACCTTGACGAAGCTCGCGAATTGCATCAGCCCAGTTGTAATCGTCACACACACCTTTCAATGGAATCGCCGACATTACACGCGCATTGACGTATGCACGGTGAAGGGCATCGCGTAAAGCAAGACCGTTCATTACCGTTGCTAGCATACCCATGTGGTCGCCGACAACGCGGTTCATGCCCGCTTCAGCCAAACCAGCACCACGGAACAAGTTACCACCACCGATAACCACACCCACTTGAACACCCAGTTCAACCAGTTCTTTTACTTCTTGAGCCATACGGTCTAGTACCGCAGGGTCAATACCAAAACCTTCTTCACCTTGAAGAGCTTCACCACTCAGTTTTAACAGGATACGTTGATACGCTGGCTTAGGGTTAGTTGTCATGGAGTCTACCTTCCAAATGAGAGTTGTTGATTAACAGTCATGAATACAAATTGCATTTTTACGTTAATGCCA
Organism: Vibrio penaeicida; assembly: GCF_030689305.1. Lineage (GTDB taxonomy): Bacteria > Pseudomonadota > Gammaproteobacteria > Enterobacterales > Vibrionaceae > Vibrio > Vibrio penaeicida_B. The sequence goes on from NZ_JAUYVM010000011.1 coordinate 86,505, forward strand.
ACATGCATTTATGACGATTAGCCACTTAGGTCTTTGTTTGTAAGTTTATGTATTTTGTTCGTAAAAAGACCGCAGCCTTGGCTACGGTCTTTTTTTCAACAATACGCTAAGGATTAACCTTTTTGTACCGCTGCTACTTCGTCAGCGAAGCTCATTTCTTCCGCTTTCTCGATACCTTCACCAACTTCTAGACGTACGAAGTTAGTTACTGAAGCGCCCTTCTCTTTAAGAACGTCGCCTACAGATTTCTTAGGTTCCATAACGAAAGCTTGACCAGTCAAAGAGATTTCACCAGTGAACTTCTTCATACGGCCAACAACCATCTTCTCAGCGATTTCAGCTGGCTTGCCTTCGTTCATTGCGATTTCAACTTGAACTGCTTTCTCTTTTTCTACTACGTCTGCAGGTACATCTTCTGGGTTAACGAATTCTGGACGAGAAGCAGCAACGTGCATTGCAACGTGCTTAAGAGTTTCAGCTTCGCCTTCACCAGCAACAACAACACCAATTTTCTCACCGTGACGGTAAGAAGCTAGTGCAACACCTTCAACGTATTGAACGCGACGGATGTTGATGTTTTCGCCGATTTTAGCAACTAGAGCAATACGAGTTTCCTCGAATTGAGCTTGTAGTTCTTCTGCAGTAGCTTTAGAAGAAAGAGCCGCCTCAGCAACTTCGTTTGCAAACGCTGTGAAGCTAGCATCTTTAGCAACAAAGTCAGTCTGGCAGTTCACTTCTAGAAGTACCGCTACACCGTCAGCATCTTTGATGACGATTGTACCTTCAGCCGCTACGTTACCTGCTTTCTTAGCAGCTTTTGCAGCACCTGATTTACGCATATTTTCGATTGCTAGTTCGATATCGCCGTCAGTTTCGTTCAGCGCTTTCTTACAGTCCATCATGCCTGCGCCAGTACGGTCGCGCAGTTCTTTTACTAGAGCAGCAGTAACAGCCATTCTCTATTCCTCAGTTAATTCTGGATATGGTAAAAATCAGGGGCTCGATTTCGGCCCCTGATTGTAACTATAACTTAGCTTATATTTAACTTTGATTGCTGATAAGGCTTGTTATCTATAAGACTAAGCGAGACTCAGAGCCGCTATTATTCAGCTTCTTCTACGAAACCGTCTTTTTCAGCAGCTGCAGCAACAACGTCTTGGTTACGACCTTCGCTTACAGCAGAAGCTGCAGCGTTAAGGTAAAGTTGTACTGCGCGGATTGCGTCATCGTTACCTGGAATAACGAAGTCAACGCCGTCTGGGTCAGAGTTAGTATCAACAACCGCGTATACTGGGATACCTAGGTTGTTTGCTTCGCGAACTGCAATGTGCTCGTGATCAGCGTCGATAACGAATAGTGCGTCAGGTAGGCCGCCCATATCTTTAATACCACCAAGAGATTTCTCTAGCTTCTCCATTTCACGAGTACGCATTAGAGCTTCTTTCTTAGTTAGCTTGTCGAAAGTACCGTCTTGAGCTTGTGCTTCAAGATCTTTCAAACGCTTGATTGACTGACGAACAGTTTTGTAGTTCGTAAGCATACCACCCAACCAACGGTTGTTTACGTAGTACTGGTTGCTAGCGATAGCAGCTTCTTTTACAGCTTCAGATGCAGCGCGCTTAGTACCTACGAAAAGAACTTTACCTTTCTTCTCGCCAACTTTGCCTAGCTCAGCTAGAGCGTCGTTGAACATTGGTACAGTTTTTTCTAGGTTGATGATATGAACTTTGTTACGAGCACCGAAGATGAATGGCTTCATCTTTGGGTTCCAGTAACGAGTTTGGTGACCGAAGTGAACACCAGCTTTAAGCATATCGCGCATTGATACAGTTGCCATTTTAAATTCCTCTATGGGGTTAGGCCTCCACATACCCCATGCGTCCGACTCGACTTCTTAAATATAAGTAAGTGAGCACCCCGGATCATGTGTCGGTATGTGTGTGATTTAAAGAAAATATATTTGGACTCAAAAACAGCTTCGCCAAGTGGAGATAACTGTTCTTAATTCCGGCGCGCTTTATACCATAAAATTCGCCATTTTGGCTAGCATAAATTTGAATATCTCTTCTATTGAAAGTCACCATGAGGTCTATGCTTGCCTTACCCTGAGCTGAAATTGAACGTTAAATGAAACATAACTAACACCACTGCTGCTGTTACAAACCCGTTGCCACGGCCTTTGCGTGTGGAGCAACCCACTGATAGAATGCAGCGATTGCATTAATGAGTTCGAGAAAGACGATGTCTATTAAAATTAAAACCACAGAAGAAATCGAGAAAATGCGTGTAGCCTGCAAATTGGCTTCGAGCGTTTTAGAAATGATAGAGCCGCACGTCAAACCGGGTGTCACCACCGAAGAAATTGACCGCATTTGTCACGATTACATTCTGGAAAACAATGCGTATCCGGCACCATTGGATTACCACGGTTTCCCAAAATCTATCTGTACTTCAATTAATCACATTGTCTGCCACGGGATCCCTGCATCCAAAGATGAAATCGGTTCTACCGGTAAGGGAAAACCAGCGATTTTAAAAGACGGTGATGTCATCAATATCGACGTCACTGTTATTATCCCAGAAGATAAAAATGCCGACTTGAGCGTCAGACCAAAGGGGTATCATGGCGATACTTCAAGAATGTTCTACGTAGGCGAGGTTTCACCAGCCGATAAGCGTTTATGTACGGTAACACAAGAAGCACTATACGTAGCCATGCGTAAAGTGAAGCCAGGCGTTACGGTTGGCGAGCTGGGTACAGCCATCGATAAATTCATAAAAGACAACAACAAGAAAAATCCTCGCATGAAATACTCCATTGTGAAGGATTTTTGTGGTCACGGTATTGGTAGCGAGTTCCATGAAGAACCTCAAGTGGTTCACTATAAGAACTCCGACAAACGCAAGCTAAAAGAAGGCATGTGTTTTACTATCGAGCCAATGATTAACGCAGGTAAATTTGGATGCAGCGTCGACTCAGAAGATGATTGGACGGTGTACACTGGCGATGGGAAAAACTCCGCGCAGTGGGAACACACGATACTAGTCACAAGAGATGGCTGCGAAGTTCTTACCTTACGAGGTGATGAAAGCATTCCTCGAAACATGGTTAACAAATAACTCAAATCCCAGCATCGCTGGGATTTTTCTTTTGTAGAGTTCGAAAACTTGAGTATCAATTGTTAAAGTTAAAACATAACAGCTAGCACGGAACGCATGGATGACTTTTCAATCCCCTTTTACGCTTAAAGATTCTGCTATGAATCTCGAAAATTTACGTCATGAGTTGGAGAGTTTCTCCAATGACCAAAAAGAAGAGTTTCTCTCGCACCACCCGGTAACCGACTTGGTTCTTGGCCGCAGCGAATATATGGACATGCTGCTTACACGCCTTTGGGAATACTATGGATTTGAGCACATAGAGGAACTCAGCCTAGTCGCAGTTGGTGGCTATGGACGTGGCGAGCTACACCCTCTATCTGATATCGATATCCTGATTCTTAACAGCTCACCACTTCAGAGCGAAGTCAAAACCAAGGTCAGTGAATTCATTACATTGCTTTGGGACTTAAGATTAGAAGTCGGACACAGTGTCAGAACCGTAGCGGAGTGTGAAGAAGTAGGAAAAGACGATCTGACCGTCGCAACAAACCTCCAAGAGGCAAGGTTAATCTGTGGTTGTGAAGAAACCTTTCACAGTCTAAAAATGCTTATCCACTCAGAAAGTTTCTGGCCGAGCGAGGTCTTCTATCAAGCGAAAATCCAAGAACAAAAACAGCGGCACGCGCGGTTCCACGATACCACTTATAATCTAGAACCCGACATCAAATCTAGCCCAGGCGGGCTTCGTGATATCCATACTCTAAGCTGGGTTGCTAGACGCCACTTTGGTGCGACTTCGTTATTTGAAATGAGCCGCTATGGATTTCTCACCGATGCTGAATACCGCGAACTATTAGAGTGTCAAGACTACCTATGGCGAGTGCGCTTTGCCTTACATATAGAGCTGAAACGTTACGATAATCGTTTGACGTTTGCCCACCAGCTTCAAGTTGCGCAGCATCTTGGATTTACTGGTGAAGGCAATAAGCCTATCGAAATGATGATGAAAGAGTTTTACCGCACATTAAGACGTGTGGCGGAACTCAATAAAATGCTACTCAAATTATTCGACCAAGCCATCATCAATAAAGGTGAACAGCTACCAGCAGAAATTCTGGATGCCGATTTTCAGCGACGAGGACCGCTCATCGAAGCCCGAAAACCAGCATTGTTTCAGGCCCGCCCTGAAACTATTTTGGATATGTTTTTACACATTGCAAATGACTCCTCTATTGAAGGCGTGGCACCCGCGACCATGCGACAACTGCGAACCGCTCGCCGTCGATTGAACAAATTTTTGCATACTATTCCAGAAGCCCGTGAAAAATTCATGGACTTAGTTCGTCATCCTAATGCTTTGCATAAAGCGTTCAGTTTGATGCATCGCCTGGGCGTGATGTCGGCTTACCTGCCACAGTGGAGCCAAATTGTTGGGCAAATGCAGTTCGACTTATTCCACGTGTATACCGTAGACGAGCACAGTATGCGTTTGCTCAAGCATATCCACACATTTAGCTTTGCCAAAAACCATGCGAAACACCCCATTTGTTGCGAAGTCTACCCTCGGATTCAAAAAAAGGAATTGCTGATCATAGCGGCTATTTTCCACGACATTGGAAAAGGGCGCGGAGGAGATCACTCAGAGATTGGAGCAGTCGAAGCGTACGACTTTTGCATAGAGCACGGTTTATCCAAACCTGAATCTAAGCTGGTTTCTTGGTTGGTCAAACACCACCTGTTGATGTCTGTCACCGCTCAAAGACGTGATATTTATGACCCAGAAGTCGTCACAGGGTTTGCAAAGAAAGTTCGTGACGAAGAGTACCTCGAATTCCTAGTTTGCCTGACGGTAGCCGATATTTGTGCAACCAACCCTGAACTCTGGAACAGTTGGAAGCGCACACTGCTCGCTGAACTTTTTTACTCTTCCCAGCGAGCTCTACGCCGTGGCTTAGAAAACCCTGTCGATGTTCGCGACAGAATCCGTCATAACCAACACTTAGCCTCAGCTATGTTGAGAAAAGAAGGCTTCACCGCCCGAGAAATAGAAGTGTTATGGCAACGTTTCAAAGCCGACTATTTCCTTCGCCACACCCACAAACAAATTGCTTGGCACGGAGAACATCTCCTTAGATTAGAATCCAAAGAGCAACCTCTGGTTTTACTGAGTAAAGAAGCAACTCGTGGTGGTACAGAAGTGTTCATTTACTCAAAAGACCTGCCCAACCTATTTGCCAACGTTGTTGGTGAGCTCGACAGACGTAACTTTAGCGTCCATGACGCACAAGTAATGACGAGCAAAGATGGTTATGCCCTCGATACATTCATTGTGTTAGACCATCATGGTGAACCCATCGATGAAAACCGACACGCTAATATGGTTCGTCATATAGAAGGTATCCTCAGTGAAGACGACGTAGCGAATTCAAAAGCACGCCGAACTCCGCGACAACTGATGCATTTCAACGTCAAAACACGTGTCGATTTTATTCCAACCAAAACACGAAAGCGCACGCTAATGGAGTTCGTTGCCTTAGATACTCCGGGCTTATTGGCAAACATAGGCGCGACTTTTGCCGAGTTAGGTATTCACCTTCATGCGGCGAAAATCATCACCATAGGCGAGCGAGCAGAAGACCTATTTATTCTTACCTCACCCAATGGCGGTCCTTTAAGTGAAGAAGAGCAAGACGAGCTAAAAACCAAGCTGAAAGAAAGCGTTAGTGAGCTCCAGCATCACTAACGAAACAAGCAAATGGACGAGATTCGGTTTATCGCGATCTCGTCCACACTCTCTGCTCAAACGCCTGTCTGACCTATCAATAGCTGCTAAAGTTGAACAGTACTCAATCAGTTTGTTCATCCTATAGCCTGATGGATATTGAACTGATTTACTATTCATTGGCTAACACGAGGTGCTCTATGTATCCAAACCTCACTGGATTAGGTATTCAAGACCCAAAACAGATCGAACGCTATTCCCTTCGACAAGAATCTCAAAAAGACGTACTTAAGATCTATTTTAAAAAGCAAAAGGGTGAGCTTTTTGCTAAAAGCGTCAAGTTCAAATACCCAAGACAGCGCAAAAATGTTTTGGTCGACAGCGGAAGCCATCAGTACAAAGAAGTGACTGAAATAAACCGTAACTTAACGCTCGTGATTGATGAGTTAAACACCATTACGAAGCCTGAAAAATTGGTTGAAGTTGATGTGAAAGAGAAAATCTTGTCTGATCTTCGTCACTTAGAAAGAGTAGTATCCAGCAAAATAGCTGAAATCGAAGCTGATCTCGACAAGTTAAAGTAAGCGGCGAATATACTCGATAGAAATCAATCAGTAAGAGGGTGTCCTGCCCTCTTATCATAACGAATTCCCTGCTAGTAAAGTTCAGAGCAGCTAGTTAAACGCGTCAATACAGATTAAGAGAACAACTCCGTCCAACCAAACTCCGCCAATAGCCTTTCCCAAACATCATCAAACTTCGCCTTTAGCATCAGCTTTTCCTTGGTATAGGGGTGAACAAAGGACAATTCTGATGCATGAAGGAGCAGGCGATGTGCGTCATAGTGCTCTCTAAACAAGCGGTTATGCTTGCCATCACCATGAGAAGTATCTCCGACAATCGGATGCCTTAAATGCGCCATATGCCGACGTAACTGATGTTTTCGACCCGTCTTGGGTTTCATCTCAACTAAGCCATAACGTGTGGTTGGGAATCGCCCTGTTGACAGTGGGACTTCTACTTTTCCTAGTGGCTGATAAACTGTGATCGCCTCTTTGGCTTCTTTGTCTTTATCTGCAAACTTATCTGCAATTTTATCCAACTCTTCTTTCAGAGGATAATCCAGCGTATCACCCTGTTCTATCCATCCTCGCACTATCGCGTGATAGGTTTTTTGCATTTCATGATTTGCAAACATAGGCATCACTTCAGATGCCACCTCGCTAGAGAGTGCAAACACCAACACACCGGAAGTCGGTCTATCGAGTCGGTGCAACGGAAACACATGTTGCCCAATTTGATCACGTAATGTTTGCATCACAAACTGCGTTTCGTGTTTGTCTAACCAAGATCGATGAACCAACATTCCAGCAGGTTTGTTTACAGCGACCAAATACTCATCTTGAAATAAAATGTCTAGCACGACGCAAATGCCTCATCGATGTCAGAAATAGCTGCTAACACTTTTATCTTCGATGCGTCCTCTTTCCAAACCTCTTCAAAGTATGGCAAAAGCTGCAACGCAGAAGGTAAAGATTGGCTTGCACTTATCATCGCTTCTAATCGGATAATGAATATCCACTGCAACCACTGCTGTGGCTCGAGTGTGTCGTAGGAAAAGGGTTGTTGGCTAGCCAACGCCTCAGGAGAAGGAGGCGAAGATTCCCAGAGGTTTTGTTCCTGCAAAGCGGTTTTAAGATTCTCGATAAGGATCGATATTCGAGCAGTATTCATCTATTTCGTTTCAAATGGCCTTGAAAATTGACCATAGAGTACCATCTATTGGCTAAAGACATATAGGATAACAAGTCAGTCCATGGACACCATTCATACCCTTACCCAGCTTCTAAGTGACAGTCATTGCGAGTACCAAGTTTTCGATTTGGGTCGTCGTATTACGAAGATCGAGCCCAGTACATTTGAAAAAGTAGAATTGGGGCAACAAGCTTACCCCTTCCCAATGCAGCGCAAGGCACACATTGCTATTGCCTACTGGAACGAATCGAAACAGCCTTGGATCTGGTTTTTGAAGTTTGAATTGGATGAGCGTGGGCTACTCAAACAGGCTGACGTGGGTAACTTTATTAAATACATCATCGAAGCCATGGGTACGCGACTGGGAGGTAGCCTGAGTGAAGAGCAACAAGAGAAGCTCTCTAACAACCCCTATACCTTCAAGCCAGCAGAAGACAAAATGGCCGTGTTCCACAGCCAAGTTCGAGCAAAGCTGTCGATGCCAACAAGCCAATACTATGAATATGCACAGCACTATTTCTCAGGTGGTTTAGGCTGGAACAACTGGCAGACAATTGGATTACAAGGTATTGCAGACATCTGTGCACGTTTTGGCATTGATCAAAATGGCGTGATGCTAAAAAAAGCGCTTCACCAACTGCCTAACGAACCACTTTATGCCTTATTGGGTGTGCTAGAACACTGTGAACTCCCTGATAACCTTGGGAAAGCCTTGCAAGAAAAAGCGCTCTCTGAATGCAATTCCGACACGCCAGACTTGTTCCTCGCATCGGCATTAGTCAGATCATTGGCAGGGTCTCCAAACTCTCTTAACTTAGTCGTCGACCATATATTACAGAGCCCGAGATTGAGCCATCAGGAAGTATTGGTGGGGATTGCTGGTAGAAGTTGGTCCTCATTAGCGGACACAAAAAGAGCTGAGCAATTTTTATTGAGGCTCGCACAGACAGGAAATCAAAACCTGTTCAACCAGCTATTTGCTGATCTCGTTATGTTGCCTGAACTTCGAATGGTTTTGCTGCCATTACTTCATAACGCGCCATCGCAAGAATTGGCCACTGCCTTGCTGAAACTTCAGCAAAACACACGTTCTCAATAAACAGCGCCAAAGGATGGAATAATGATAGGGAATCTTTTCACAATCATACTGGTCACCCTGTTTTGTTTGTTGTTCTGGCAACAACGCAGACAATCTGAGCTAGCAAAGCAGATGGTTGCGCACCGTTGTAAGCAGCTTGAGATACAAATGTTGTCTGTCTCTTTCAAGGGGCACAAAATTCGCCATAAAACAGGCAAATTAGGCTGGCACACCATTTACCAGTTTGAATTCTCGGCGCTTGGGGATGATTACTACATCGGAGAGCTTACTATGGTGGGCTTTCATGCCAGCCACTTCGAGATCCCACCTTATCGAATGTAGCCTGTATAACGTAAATAAGCTATTGTTTATGCAAATAGCTCTTGGTTAAGCGAATAGCTTTTTGTTGAGTAAATAACTAGCGATGTAATTTTCCCGGAAACACACTCAACTTCATAAAGTCTATAGAAAAGAAAAGCCCCGATACTCGCGTATCGGGGCTGTAGTCTTACTCGCAGCAATCCGGCTACTAAAAGTGCTCCATGCATCAAATCCTTGATAGTATGCTGTGTTCCTTCAGCTTAGTCCTTTCGTCGCCATCCTAGCGGTGTCCATGATCCTATCCTGATCTGCTAACCTTCCTGATTAGCGCACTCACTTGTTCCTTGAGCGGTGTCCCTTACATCATCCTGATGCTCGTTCCTTGCCTCTTCCTAGAGGTATCCATTGTCTATCCTTTGTCGTCATCTTCCTGATAACGATTGAGTCCATTCAATGTCCTTTCGCTCCATGCTGATCATTCATCCTGAATAACCAAATCTTCTTCCTGAAGATAACCATTCCTTGGTTGTTTCCTGTTCCGTGTCGGAATCCTTCCGACAGAGAACAGATTACGTTTATCTCTTTTTAGAACAACTTAGCCATCTCACATTTCTTTATGAGAAGAAATATCATCAAATAATTTTAATTTAAATAACAATGGTTTAATCGCAAATAGCAATAATACCCCAATATAAATAGCAAACATTTCCTACACCTCTTGTAAGAGATCTCTTACAAGCTAATGAGCAAATAACTCGAGCCCCTCGTTAAACTCACCATAAATAACCAGTGCTGGCGCACACTTCTTGGAACCGATACTATTAGCGCATATTCATTCAGGTCGGTAGACCTTGGTGATCAGTAGAATTTAAGGATCTCAAAATGAAAACTCAGGACATTACAGCAGAATTGGAAGCAGCAATTCAGTCTCTGGCCGACCAAGGCAAAGAGCCTACTGTCGCCTTAGTGAAAACAAGAATGAAAACACCGGCGCCAATGCCTGCTATCATTGCTGCGATAAAAAGCTGGAAATCTTCATCTCATGTCCCAAAAGTTGAAGTTGGGATCAGTGAACCGTCTAGCAACGAACGTGTTGCTTTGCTGGAAGCACAGATCGCTACTTTTTCTAAGCAAATTGAAGACCTGACTAAACGAATTGAAAAACTAGAGAACCAATCATCATGAAAATCTGGGTAGACGCCGATGCATGTCCCAAAGTCATCCGAGAAACACTAATACGCGCCGCAGAAAGAACAGGAATTACCACCACTTTCGTCGCTAACCACGCGATACCATTACCAAAGCGGAATAATATTCATGCACTACAAGTACCTAGTGGTTTTGACATCGCAGACGATGAGATTGTGAAAAGGGTCGAAGCGCAAGATCTCGTTATCACATCTGATATCCCTCTTGCCGATGAAGTCATCAGTAAAAATGCCTTAGCTTTAAGCCCAAGAGGAGAGTTGTTCACTAAAGACACGATAAAAGCTCGACTTAATATTCGTGATTTTATGGACACAATGCGTTCTAGCGGAGTACAAACTGGTGGTCCAGCCGCACTTTCCCAAACAGAAAGAAGAGAATTTGCCAACCAGCTGGATCGGTTTTTGGCCAAACACCGCTAACTTTAAGCCCGAATAGGGTAAGTACAAAGCTACCGTTGGTTTATTTCAGGTTTCATGGTGTCGGACACCACGTGTATAACCGCAATCCACGCTTCGCGATGCTCTTCAGTATAAGACGCCCCAAGCCCCGTTTTTAATGTGTATAACAACGCGTTACCAACTGGGCTGAAGTGTGCACGTTTAACCCCGTATTTATTGTGACGTTGCGCGAGCTGGATCAGAACAGGGACAAGGGCTTTCACATCTTGTAAACCTTCGACCGCGGCTTTAAGCATCATCATAAGCTTTCTGCCTTGTATCTTTAAATCGCCCTTAAAAAGGGAGCGAAGCTCGGGTTCATATTCAAATAGCTTGTTGTAAAAAATCTCTGCCGCTTGCTCTGAAATGGGTTCAACTTGCTTGAATGACTGTTGAACCAAAGATATTTGACGCTGTGTTACTGACATAATCACCCTCTTTTCCCTGCCCTGTGTATTGGGGTCTGTTTGTTTCGAAAATGAACAGACCTATAAAGTGTAGACAGATAAAAAACGCCACGCGAGTGCGTGGCAGATTCTTAAATAGATGGGTCGATTAGTCTTTGAAGTCCCAAGATAAATTACTCACGAGTAAGCAATCGTCACATTTAAAGTCGAAAACGCCATGAACTGGCTCATCTAACTTCCAATCCCCTTCGCATTTTGGGCACTTTCTAGACAGCTCCTCTTCTTTGCTTTTACCACCCACTCGGTAGATATATAGATAAGTAGGAATCCCACTCACGACTTTAATTCGACGACATAAATCCCACCCTCGACGAAACAACAAACTCTTACTCGAAGAAATTTCGTAAAGTGATGGGTGCTCAACCACCGAGCCATTCATCTGAAGTTGATCGCACGCACTCCAGTCTTCCTGCCACTTTATGATTTGCTTTTGATCACCATTTGCGACAACAGGTAAGCGGTACAGTGGAACGGGCTGGAAGTGTTCACCGCATCGAATCGGCGAACAAGTATGCAGATAACTGGTATAGAGGATTTGCCAATCTCGTTCACTGCACCCATCACTGGGGTCGGAATTCATATCTTCACCGATCACTTTAATTTTTGGCTGAAGTAACCCCGACTCTGCCAATACATTTATCGCATGCTTAACTTGAGGGCTGTGGAAGTCTGGATGCAAGCTATTGGATTCGGGACAAACAACACGCGCGGTAAAAATTGCGCCGTCCATCGAAACAGGCAGTTCCCGACCTAAGACTTGTCCGTTGTATCTCAGACAATCAAGCACATAATTCACCGCTTTCTCTACATCGCCCATGGACGTATTGCGGTACACTTCAAAAGAGAGCTCAGTAATGTACATCTATCTCACCTTACTGCACGTCAGGCGTCAGTTGTGCCAAGAATTCTTCGACAGACGGTGCCAACACGTCTCTCTTATCCGTTCCTAAACGCTCAAAAATGACTTCACCTGTTAAGTTACAGATTGAAATAACATCCATTTCAGCATCGGTCGAGCCAATGAATACCGTAGGCTTGAGCTTTAGCCTGCGCTGCATCACCAAATGACCAAGAATATTCTCTTGTAATCTAAGGAAATCATCTTCACTCCACACTTGAAGCAAAGTTAAGGGTTTACCATCCCAGAGCGCTTCCATGTCGCCACAGAATTGGCAGCTATAGAACGCTTTTATGTCTTCATGAATTGCCAGCTCAATGCCATTCTCCACATTACTAAAGTCTGCCCACTCATCTCGGTATACAGGTTGCCACTCAACAAAATCATCGCCTTGTTGCTCAATACAAGGAGAAGGGATACCCGCCAGCTCTTCGCTTTTTGGAAAACTGGAGTGCGTCTCTTGCCATGAAGATACGAAGGATTCGCTGAACGACTTTAAGGCATGTGCAACATTTTGAGACATTGATTGCTCCTAGATACTCATCATAGATTGATGACAGAATTAAAGGGATTAAGTAAACTCTGAGGTATTCTAATCGATCTTTTAAAGCAAGTATGAGCAAATATTCGAACGCCGAAGAACTGGCTGGTTTAACTCTTGGACAAAAAACGGAATACAGCAGCCAATATGACTCTTCTCTTTTGCAAGGAGTTCCTCGCAGCCTAAACCGTAATGATATCCAACTAACAGACGAACTGCCTTTTATTGGGGTCGATATATGGACGTTATATGAGCTCTCTTGGCTAAACGAAAATGGGCTTCCACAGGTTGCAGTAGGTGAAGTAACACTTCCAGCCACCAGTCCAAACTTAGTCGAATCCAAATCGTTCAAACTGTATTTGAACAGCTTTAATCAAACTCGATTCAGTCATTGGGACGAGGTCAAAAAGGCCTTAGTTAAAGACTTGTCTGAATGTGCAGGCGAAGCTGTGGATGTCGTCATCAACCCTGTCACGTTTTATGATAATCAGCCGATTGTCAGCTTCAAGGGAGAATGCATCGACAATCAGGACATAAAGATTGAACACTATGAATTTGATGCAGTACTGCTTCAAAACTCGACCTCTGATGAACTTGTCTCTGAAACTTTAGTCAGCAATCTTCTCAAATCAAACTGCTTAATCACCAATCAACCCGATTGGGGCAGTGTATCCATTCAATACACAGGGAAGAAAATTAACCGCGAATCTCTTTTACGCTACCTTGTCTCTTTCCGAGAACATAATGAATTTCACGAGCAGTGTGTGGAGCGCATTTTTACAGATATTCAAAAATACTGTGCACCGACCTCGTTAACAGTATTTGCGAGATACACGAGACGTGGCGGATTAGATATCAACCCTTACCGTTCGACAGAACAATCAAGACCGGACAACAACCTGCGCCTAGCAAGACAATAGAAGCGACTTACGCCTGGAGTACAAAGGAATGAAATTTTTTGGTTGGTCGGGGCTGCTTTTTGCCATTTTGCTGCAAAGCCAGACCGCAATGGCAAAGCTCTATACATCGCCGGTTCTCAATGAAGCCGCAAGTTTGGTTGAAGTCGACCCGAAAAAATCTAAGAAAATAGCCACCAAATTTCTCCGTCAGCGAAAGTTGACCGACGCTTCGCCTAAAGGACCGTCAGCAATCCCTAGGGAAGATACAGACAATTCTTTACGTACTCCAAGCAGTAGCATTGATGCTCTGCAGATTTTGGCACAAGTGGAAATTGCGCTTGGTGACCCTCGCAATGCCTTTTTACATTTAGAAAATGCAGAAAGGCTCGCCAATAACCACGACTTACCATTAATCGCGCTTGAAACTCTGCAGCTAAGAGCAGAATTGCTCTGGCTGCAAACGGGAGACATTAAAAAGGCTCAGCCCATCATTAAGAAAGTTGAGCAAGAGCTACTCCAGCCACATACCGCTTCGAGCCTTATTACCGACCTTCAATTTAGATTGGCGATGCTCAAGGGTGAAATCGCATCCTTTGAAGGTGATCGTGTTAATGCCGAGTTGGAATATAAAACTGCATTCGAAATACTAGCCAAAATTACACGAATCGATACGGTGATTAATTACCATATCGAGTTAGGTAAACACTATTTACGCTACAAGTCCTACGATTTAGCGTTAACGGAATTGCTTACCGGATACTGGATGGCAATAGAAAAAGACAGTAGCCAAGAATTAGCAAAAGCGAACTATCAACTTGCCCAGTTATTTAGACAGCGTCAAGTTCTTGACAAAGCTCTAGAACACCTAGCTCGCTCTGCAGATTTCTACCGAAATTACGAACAATCGCAGATTTTAGGCGATGTAATTAAACAAATGGCGGATATATATTTCTTACAAGGAAAGTATAATTTGGCATTAGTGCGTTATTTTAACGTACTCGATCATGAATACTTAGCGCGAGATATTCACGATGCGATTGAATTAAGATTGAGCATTGCTGACACTTATTTACAGTTATTTAACTTTACGCTAGCAGAGCGATATTTAGATCAAGCAAAAAACTTAGTCAATTACACACAAATAAAACCGCTGAAAGCACGTACGTTATTACTCACTGCCAGCTTGGCACTGCAACAAGAACAAACTTCAAATGCGCTAAATAATGCAAGAAAGGCACTCGCAATAGGTCAAGATTTATCCGATAACTTTATTTTATTGCAATCCTATCGAGTGCTATCTGCTGCATATGAACAAAATGGCGACTTCATAGAATCATTAAATGCACTCAAGAAGTTTTCTATTCTCAACGCCAGCCAGCAAAGAAGGCTGAATGAAATCAATGAGGATGTGCTAAAGCAGCAAAAGGACATTATCGAGCAATCTTTACATTACAAAGGGCTGGAAGAAGAGCTAAAAATAGCGCAACAGGAATTTAGAAAATTCCAAAATACAGCGTTTGGTTTATTTATCATCACCGTGATACTGGTGCTATTTGTTTTAAGACGTGGCTATGTAATAGACAAATTAAAAGGTGAAGTTAAAGCACTTAGACTCGATTTGTATACTCATGCTCGTTCTGGTCTTCAAAATTTGCGGTTGCTCAATAAAAAACTTCAGAATTCATTAGCACGCAGTAGTGCAACATTCGAACAATGGCAGCTTGGTGAGCTAATTAGTGAACCATTCAGTGACCGACTGCGCTTTGTAATGTTTGACTTACCCTTTTTGCGTAACACATACCTTGAGCTGGGCTATCAAGCAGGGCTCGAGCTAGAGAGATCGTTCGGAGAGTTTATAAAATCAAAAGTCAGCAGACCTGCTCGCCTTTATCACTTTTCAGATGCAATGTTTCTGTATGTTGAGCCCAATACTAAGACTGCAACCGAACCGCAACAAATGTTCGATAAGATTTGCAGCTGGATCTCAGAATTTGAGCCAGAAAGAAAAATATCGCGCAAAGTTCACGTAGGTATGGCAGATTATCCTTTCTTGCCCAGAGCATATACAGCGATTAACGATCAAGAATTAATAGATATATTACTGCTGTCGACAAACCTTGCTCGTGGAATAGAAAAAAATAGCGATGAAAGCCAATGGGTCTATTTACGAGCAATTGAAAATGCTCCAGCGGCAAGTTTTGCGACCGATAATATTCGACTTGCATGTAAGCAAGCATTAAACCAAGGGTTAATAAAAGTCCAATCATCATGCCAAAATGAGGATGACATCAAAAAATTGACACTATCCGAGTGATAAGTGAGCACTTAACTCCTGATTAAAGTGACCTTATTTTGTTTTTTGTTATTATCATTAAACTGTTTTCGCCATCGCGGTTTATTGGCATCTGCTTTTTATGAATGATTTGGATACTCTTGAGCAAGAGTTGAAAGACGAATTACATGATTTAAAGTGTAAATTAGATCACGCACGTCTTTCGCATCGAGATTCTCTTTTTAAATTTAAAAGAGAGCAAAACGTTCTTAAGCGTATAGTTGCTAATCTTAGTGATGCATGCAAAGGTAATAACCAAGATCTTGATAAAGGTTTGTCGCTATTAAAGCAAGACCTAGAACACCAACAAGATGTCACAAAGTTAATACCTAAGCTGGTCGTCATAGAAAGAATGCTGAAGCAAAACACGGTGACCATGGAAAAAAAGACAATTCACTTAGACGAGCGAATTAAACATAGCGGAGAAACGTTGCAGCGCATCCCAGGTCTGCCTGCGCAATTAAAACGTGATCTCCGAAACCTGCTTCATTTCCCAAGTCGAAAGCTGACTCAAGAAATTGACCAAGCGATTCGTCTTTTGGGTATATACGAGCGCGCCACAAAAATCATGGCGTCTAATTCTCGTAATAACCTCAATTTAGAAAAAGCCGTTGATCAGGAAATTTTTGATCGCCTCTCTGAAGAACTACAAAATCTGATCACTGAATTGGATTTTGATGGCGAGTCTGGTGAATTATTAACCGACATTAGAGCTAAGCTTCTCATTGGTGTACCACCGAATGAATTGTTTGAATTAATTCTTCAGATTTTAAAACTTGTTATTCAAGGCACCCATTTTGAACGCAAAACCTCTGAGCAGTTTTTAGATCAGGTCAACACCTCTCTTAACACCGCAATAAAAAACACATCGCAGAACATCGAGCAAAGCCTCTCTTACTCTGAACATCGTAAGATGATGCACTTCGAGATCAACGATTTGGTCTCTCAGGGTAAAAGCAATTTGGAATCCGATTTAGATGCCGAGGCACTTAAACTCGCCATCGCGCCTCTTTTGGATAAGATAGGTTCGCTAACAGAACGCTTGCAGCACATCGAAAAACGAGAGCAAACTCTGACCGAAAGGCTCAGCTACAGTCATAATCAGCTGGAAGCGCTTCAAGAAGTGACTCAAGACTATCGCCGCCGATTACAAGATCAGGCACAAAGGCTTCTCCTTGACCCTCTCACTAAAGTGTATAACAGAGCAGCACTCGCGGATAAACTAGAGCTTGAGTACCGTCGTTGGATTCGAGCACAACACTCTTTCCGAATTTTGTTGCTTGATATCGACAACTTTAAAACGTTGAACGATAGCTTTGGGTATAGCGCAGGTGATAAAGCATTAAAGATCATCGCTCGCACTATAAAAAAGGCAGTGAAAGATACCGATATTGTGGCGCGATTCTCTGGTGAAGAATTCTTAGTTCTGCTTCCTGATCAAGTGGACTCAGAAACTCACGTCGTTACACAAAAGATTCAAACGCAAATATCCAAGCTGCCATTTAAATTTAGAGACCAAAGCATCACCATCACTGCCTCTGCGGTTTGTGCTGTCTTCGGTGATACTGATACCCCAGAAGAAGTGCTTGAAAGGCTGCAACTCGGTCTCAAAAACGCCAAGAGAACAGGTCCTAATCAACTGATCTGGCTATAGCTCCTCGCTTTTGTCTCTTCATTAGAAAAAATCATCTGATATCCCTTCCGATAACCGTTCTGAATTTTCATTCCTATATACCCAAGTAACCTCAAGATGCTTGGTTCAGCGAGAATTAACTGGCTTTTAGACAAGGCATCGATATGAAGATCTAGTCATTCTAAATCAAGAATCGATAACGCTGTATGAAAGCCAGTTAAACTCGCCCTTGGGAGCCCATATTCTGTCCCATTTCATCGTCAAAGAACTTGGAAAGGACTCGTCATTCCACTGCGTCCTTCTCCTTGAACTGGAACAGACTATGAGGCTCTGAACCCTGCATCTTGAAGTCACTTGGGTATAACACCTTCACAACGACTACTTAAGCTCATCAACATGGGAATGAGTTGTATACTTAACGCTCAATGACCGCAATGGATTTTTCGACCGTTTAAACAGGTTTTGTCTCGGTGGACACCTCAATTTATTGATTTATCCGTTAAAAGTGAGTGGCGAAACCCCAAATTCCTGTGTAAGGTGAAATGACAGGGTAGAGAAATTAACAAAAACAATGACTTTCTATCCCAAGGAGGAGCCTATGATTACTCATATCAGCCCTGCAGGCAGCATGGACTTGCTGTCTCAGATTGAAGTAGAACGTCTAAAAAAAACCGCCTCTAGTGAGCTTTACCAGCTCTATAGGAACTGCAGCCTTGCGGTTCTCAACTCCGGCAGCCATACCGATAACTCTGAAGAACTACTTAATAAATATAAAGCTTTCGACGTAAGCGTGATGCGTCGCGAACGTGGTATTAAGCTAGAGCTCAACAACCCACCCGATCATGCATTCGTTGACGGCACTATTATTACCGGTATTCAAGAGCATCTTTTCTCGGTGTTGAGAGACATTGTTTACGTCAACATGCACCTAGCCGACAACCAAAGACTCAACCTAACCAATGCTACCCACATCACTAACCTAGTGTTCGGTATATTGCGTAACGCGGGTGCACTTCACCCAGGAATAGACCCAAATCTTGTGGTTTGCTGGGGTGGCCACTCCATAAACCCTATCGAATATCAATACACCCGAGAGGTTGGGCATGAGCTTGGGTTAAGAGAGCTGAACATCTGTACGGGTTGTGGTCCAGGTGCAATGGAAGGTCCGATGAAAGGGGCTGCCATAGGGCACGCAAAACAGCGTTACGACGAACAACGCTACATTGGGCTAACCGAACCCTCCATTATTGCGGCAGAGCCACCTAACCCAATTGTGAATGAACTCATCATCATGCCTGACATCGAAAAGCGGTTAGAAGCGTTTGTTCGAATGGCACACGGCATTGTTATTTTCCCTGGTGGTGCTGGTACCGCAGAAGAGCTTCTGTACATCCTTGGCATTATGCTTCACCCAGACAATGTCGACCAGCCGATGCCGATTGTATTAACTGGACCGAAAGAAAGTGAGGCTTACTTCCGCTCTATCGATAAGTTCATCGGGGATACGCTGGGAGAAGAAGCGCAAAGCCGCTACAACATTGTGATTGGCGATCCTGAAAAAGCGGCAAAAATCATCAAGGAAACCATGCCAACGGTTCGCGAGCATCGCAAAGAAACAGGTGATGCGTACAGTTACAATTGGTCTTTAAAGATTGAGCCTGAATTCCAGCTCCCATTTGAGCCAACACACGACAACATGGCCAACTTGGATCTTCACCTAAACCAAAAACCTGAAGTATTAGCCGCTAAATTGCGTCAAGCTTTCTCAGGAATTGTTGCTGGTAACGTAAAAGCGGAAGGCATTAGGGAAATCAAGCGAAAAGGGCCTTTCATTATCGATGGCGACCCCGCGCTAATGAAAAAAATGGATCGACTACTCAGCGATTTTGTTGAACAACAAAGAATGAAACTACCGGGTTCGGAATACATTCCTTGCTACAAGATTGCTCTGTCAGAACAATAGTTAATAACGAATAAATAGGGCTGTCAGCTCAATAGGGATTGCTTAATCAGTCAGGAAATCCCCATTCTGGTCATCACGTTTTGATTTGTATACTCTTTTTATTCACATACGGTTTTTATTTACATACACTAAGGGGCATTACGCCCCCTTTTTCTTTAGAATTCAAAAATGTCGATTCATCTAGTCATCATTGATGCTCTGAACCTCATTCGTCGCGTGCATTCGGCGCAACCTGATCCCACAGACATCTCACGGACCATAGAAACTACTGGTCGAACATTGAATCGAATCTTATCGGAATCTACTCCTACGCATCTCATTGCAGTCTTCGATCATCATGAACAAGATAGGGGGTGGCGAGCTGAAGTACTTCCCACATATAAAGAAAACCGAAAGCCCATGCCTGAACCACTACTGAAGGGTTTAGATGCAATCCAAGATGCATGGTGGAAACTCGGTATCGATTCACTATTATCTGATGGCGATGAAGCGGACGACTTAGTCGCAACATTAGCCTGTAAAGTCGCGAGCCATGGTGAAAAAGTAACTATAGTGTCGACAGACAAAGGCTACTGCCAACTACTCTCACCTACCCTTCAAATTCGAGATTATTTTCAGCACCGCTGGCTTGATGCTCCGTTTATAGAAAAAGAGTTTGGTGTAAAACCAGAACAACTCGCTGATTATTGGGGGTTGGCAGGAGTGAGCTCTAGCCAAGTTCCCGGTATCCCGGGGGTTGGACCTAAAGCGGCGAAAGAAATACTTACCGCTTATGCTGATATCGAAAGCGCCTATGCGTCTGACGATTTACCAGCTAAGTACCGTAAAAAATTTGACGAACACATCGAGTCTGCACGAGCGTGCAAAAAGATTTCAGCATTAAAAATAGATATGGAGCTCGGCTTCAACTTGCAAGATATCCGATATGCAGGACCTAACCAACCGTAATATTTGCACTCAAAATCCACGCTAATCCTCAATGTTCAATAAACGTGTTGTGAAATGCTTTGCACTCACAACACCAATACAATATTGGGCTTACCTTACAAGATGCTGATTATTCTAGAATCAGGTTCACAACGTTATTGATAAATATCATTATTTTTATATCTCCCAATAAGGAGAAAAATAATGAAAAGAATCATCTTACTTACCTTAACGACGTTAATGTCGCTCCCAGCTCTCTCTGCAACCTGTGCCAAAAATCTGGATATAGGAGTTCCTTCAAGTCAATCCGACCAAGTATTGTGTCGAGATGGCTACGCCGTAGGGTATAACTACACGACAAAAAATGCAGATTGGGTTGCCTATCACATCACTGCAGACAGCGTGAACTTAAAGTTCAAGCGAAAAAGTAGTTTCTTCAAAGAAGACCCCGATTTGCCACAGCATGCACGCTCAACTCTCGCAGATTACCGTGGTACTGGGTACGACCGAGGTCACCTCGCCCCTTCAGCAACCATGGACTTTACGCTTCAATCCATTAAACAAAGCTTTTATATGAGTAACATGTCTCCCCAGCTTCCCACATTTAATCGCGCGGGTTGGCGAATACTGGAAGAACACGTGCGGGATTTGGCGAATGAGTACAATGAACTGTACGTGGTAACGGGGCCAATCTATCAAGGAAATGAAAACAGTATTGGAGATGGTGTAACGATACCTAGTGCTTTTTATAAAGTAATTCTGGATCCGCAATTTAACGAAGCCATCGCATTCATCGTCCCACACAGAAAAGTTTCAGGGGATGAACTTGTCAATTTCATTACAACGATTGACGATGTAGAACAACAAACCGGATTGGATTTTTTCTCTGCCACTCCACACGCTACCGAAAATGAAATGGAGTCAGTAGATTGGCCGGATATGTGGCCAACTAGCCAGTAATAATTGGGTTCTATTGTCCCCAGAAAGAAGCAATAAAAAAACGCTCCGATTGGAGCGTTTTTTGACTAATAAGCCTTTTAATGTCTTTCCGCTTCTTTAACTAAGTGAGGCGATAGCTTAGTTAACTTACATAACCTAGTGAGGCGATATGTTCGACAAGCATTGAATGTGAACAGTGATCTCCTCTCTATCATGGTAGAGATGCTTAGCTTGAAGCTTGAATTTCACTTTATTGTCGATTAGAAAAACTTTTAAGTTCTCGATATCTTGAAGAACCTCATCGTATCGACCTTTCATTGGCAGCTTGAGGTTAAAGATGGTTTCTTTTGCCCAACCTTTTATTAGCCACTCACCCATCAGTTGAGCAACGCGCGATGGTTTTTCAATCATGTCACACACTAACCACGTCACGTTCTTACGTGGTGGTTCAAATTTAAACCCATCTTCCATATGGTGTTTAACCTGACCCGTATCCATCAAGCTTTGCGCCATCATGCCATTATCAATCGCATGAACAAACATAGAACGCTTTACTAGCTGGTATGTCCAACCACCGGGACACGCTCCCAAATCGGTCGCCCACATGCCAGAAGCTAAACGTGTCTCCCATTCCTCTTTAGGAATGAAAACATGGAATGCTTCTTCCAATTTTAATGTAGAACGGCTCGGTGCATCGGATGGGAATTTAAGACGAGGAATCCCCATAAAGAATTTTGAGTTATTGTCGGATACGGAATAGCCAACAAAACAGTGCCCCGGTGCGACAAAACACGCATGCAATACCGGCTTTTTAGGGTTGTCTTTGCTGTAAAGCACCCCTTTTCCACGTAAGGCTTGCCTTAATGGCACGGTAAACTTGCGGCAAAACTTCAGAAGCTCTTTCGCTTCATTGGTGTCTGGTGTTTCCACACGAAGATCGCCACAACGTGGAAATGCCTCTATCTCAGATAGCCCTTCAAGAATGGGCGAAATTCGATCATCCTGTGGCAACTCTTTACATTCTGCTGCCACGGCAAAAATCTGGCGGGCAAAAATCAATGAGTTAAAGTCCAGCTCCTGAGCCAGTTTCGCACCATCGCCTTCCTGGTAGCACTCGAACAACACATACCCTGTGTTTTTTTGTACTCTCGGGAAACCGTACACTTCTAATTGAGTAGCACGATCCTGAATCTCACCTGCACACTCTTTTTCGAAACCTTGGCGGCAGTAGAGCATTAAGTGTTTCACGACTTCACCTCTTTCATTCTAAACGCAGCAATAGTGAAGCAAACCCAACCTACAATAAACATTAAGCCACCAAATGGAGTAATAGGTCCAAACCATTTGATTTCCGTTAATGCAAGCGCATAAAGGCTGCCACTAAAGCAAAGGATGCCGATAATAAAGCAAATCGCTGCGTTTCGCAGTCCTTTTTCTACTTTCTCACCGACTTTTATCTGCATCAAAATGCCAATCAAGACCAACGCCAATGTGTGGATGAATTGGTATTGCACTCCAGTATCAAATACCCCAATCAGATATTCAGACAGCATCGCCTTCAAGCCATGTGCTGCGAATGCACCCAACATCACGGCAGTCGCGCCAAAGACACCAGCGATCATTAAAACTTGCTTACTTTTCACTGCTCCCCCTTAACGTCACAACAGCCTCTTATAAAACTCACTAAATGTTCAATGGCTAAATCGATATTACCTTCTTGTGTATGGCCAGAGCTTTTTCTGGGTTTGAAGCTGTGGTCGCCGTCGGGAATAAACTGAAGCTCTACTGCATCAGAAAAGTGAAATTCGGCGCATTCTTCTTTTTTCCCAAACGTGTCTCTTTCACCCTGAAGGATAAGGCATGGTTTATTGATTTGAGCGAGGTGATCACCTTTGAATTTCTCTGGTTTTCCTGGTGGATGAAAAGGGAAACCAAGGCACGCGATACCTTGAATGTGTGGGGATTCGGATAACAAGCTCGCCATGCGTCCCCCCATCGACTTTCCGCCTATTACAAGACTCCCATCACTGTATCGCTCAATCATTTCTTCAAAGGCTTCGAGCAACTTTGGCGCGCGATCGGGTGGACGCTTTTTTCCATCTTCCGAGCGCTTTACCATGTAAGGAAAATTGAAACGAACAACACGAATACCATGTTCTGCAATACCTTCCGCTACCTGAGTCATGAAATCATGATCCATTCCTGCACCGGCACCATGGGCAAAAAGAAACGTCTGCGCACCTTCACCATTTACAATTACTTGGCTCATTAAATAAAATCCTCTTGCTCTTTTGCTGCTTTAGCCAGCATCCAATCTCTGAAGGTGGCTATTCGGCCTGTATCCGCCTGTTGCTCATGGCACACTACATAAAAAGCGTTTTTGCTGATCAATACCTCATCAAATGGGCAGACTAATCGTCCTGCATCAATTTCTGGTTGAGCAAGAACATTGTTTCCCAACGCGACACCCTGTCCGTGGACTGCTGCCTGCAATACCATGGTTGAATGGCTAAAGATCGGACCATGATTAACATTTACCCCCTCGATTTCATGAACGCGAGTAAATTGTTTCCAATCTTTTCTGGATGTATCGTGCAATAACGTATGCTGTTTTAAATCCCCAAGAGATTCTAATGGTTTCGTACCGAGCAATAACTGAGGTGAGCACACAGGAACCAAACATTCTTGATACAGTTTGTCCGCTCGAAGACCCGACCAATTGCCTCGCCCATAATAGATGGCAACATCCACATCATCAGTGAGAGAGCCCTCATCCATGTCCACAGCTTTAATGCGAACATCAATGTCGGGTTCTTGTGCATTAAAATCCGCAAGTCTTGGAACGAGCCATTGAATGGCAAAACTTGGTGGTAGGCTAATGGTTAACGCCCCTTTCTCACTGCGTTCAAGCACTTTATCGGTCGCTTCAGCAAGCGAAGTAAAAACGTCTTTGATATCGAGGAAGTAGCTTTGCCCCTCTTCAGTTAAGAGCAAAGACCGGTTACGACGACGGAACAATTTCAACCCAAGATAATCTTCTAGGGTTTTGATCTGATGACTCACGGCTGCCTGTGTAACAAACAATTCTTCAGCAGCTCGTGTAAAACTCAGGTGTCTGGCTGCAGCTTCAAAGACACGTAGAGAATTTAATGGGGGAAGGCGTCTGGACATGATTCACCAATTTAGACTTAGCATTAGTTTTTTTTATCCGAAACATTATAAATTGTCGATTGCCGATGAGCCAGAGAAAATCTATATTTCGTCTCGTAGCGCTAAGCCTGAACGGCTTGATTATCTATGATAATCAATTGGTTTGGTTGTTACGATGTTGTGTTTGCATAAACTCGAATTTCGAGTTGGTAGAGTTATCTACCATAGTGTCTTAGCGCTCAGCGCAAAGACCATACTTCCTGTATTATTTTGACCTGTCTGTCAATTTTTCAGCACCGCCTATATGGCGGTGTTTTTTTATGTCTCTACTTTGGTAAACAAAGCTATTTAACAAAGTAGAGACAGAACAACACCTAGCTATACGCTGATAGTCAGAACGCCAAAGAAACATTAACACCACTCGTTAAAAAACCAGAATCTCCTATGTAATAGCGAACGAAGGGTGAAAGGTGTATTGCTCCATAAGATATCCTCGCACCTAGCTCTGGGTATGCGCCAAAAGCAAGTTTATTCAATGTACAGCTATCACCAGAGTCTTCCTCGTACATAGCTTCATTTGTAGGCTGATTTTCGTCTTCATCATTGAACCAACAGTCAGGCGTTGAACCAATATAGACGCCCGCTCCTATATTGGTTGCTATCTCAAACGAACCAGATGTATATCTAATGGGTTCCCAAAAGCCTGAATAGCTGATACCTGCAGAAATACCATTACGATAGTCTGCCGCAAGCAAAAAACTCTTTTTGATAAAGAATGGGACTTCATCATTAGGAATTGAAGATACGCTAGCTTCTAATCCAGCTCTGACCCCCTGCTCATAGCTGGAGGAGTTTGCTCCCCAAAACCCACCGAGCCCAAATAGAGAGGGAGAAGATTCGATATTCAATGTATCGCTATTTTCAATCTCACTCGCACTAACATTAAAACATAAGCCCACAACAGCTATCCCTGAGATAAACCACTTCATAATGTACACCTTTCTCATTAATGAGAAAGGAATCTATCATTCCTACTGGCTCATATAAATATCTATATTTAATATGCTATTTCATAAAACTAACCCTTCAAAGCCTAAAAAGCCCTGACGGTACAGGGCTTGAAGTCATTAAACGCGCGGTAAGTAGTATGGTAGTTATGCAATCACTGTTTCTTGATTTGCATTGCCATCACCAGAATTCCCTTTAGGGTTGTCACCATACTGATTTGAACCAGGTTGGCTGTCTATTACGCTGAATACAAGCAGAGCGATACCACCAATAGCCGCGAGACCAGCGCCTACGAAGGCCAACTCGTAAGACTGATTGAAAGCGGCAAAACCAGCAATAATAGCACCCGGTAATGGACACAATAACCACCAGCCACTTTTACCAACATCATGCAAACGGCGAACAGCCAACGCAAGCTGGGGCACGAGTACCGCTAATGGGTAAATGACATTAACAAGTGGGATGAATGCCACTAAAAGGCTGACCAGAAAGTTTATCAGTGCAAACATCCAATAATCTTTACGACGCGATCGACTTGAGAAGTCGAAAGGGTTTTTCCAAGCTTTTAAAAATTCGTTCATAACCAACCTCATAATATTGATATATTTATTTTAAGAAGGTTACAAATAGTAATTATGTTGCATAAAAAAACCACTCTGAAGAGTGGTTTTTTTGTTGGGGTTAACAGAATTATAGATTAAGGACGGTATACCTTAACATTCTGATAACCTTGCTCCTTAAGATAAAGAGCTTGCAAGCGGCTCATGACACCTCTATCACAGTACAGCAAGTACGATTTAGTATGATCTAAGTCGCCAAATTTAGTGCTCAGCTTAAAGAAAGGAATGTGAACGACCTCAACCCCCTCTATCTCTAGTGGGTTTTCGTCCTCTTCTTCTGCACTACGAATATCCAGCACGACCGCATCTTGCTCTACAGCTTCTACTTGTTCAACTTCTGGTGCTTGTTCGAGGCTTTCTTTCGCAATGTCACGAATATCCATTACACGGGAATCGTAAACGACTTTTTCTAGAATAGAGAAATCAAACTTCTCTTCTTCCGTTTCAAGCTTTTCTTTAATTGCTTTAACCGTCGGCTTTTTCGAAATCACACCACAATATTCAGGCATGGTTTTCGCAAAGTCTTCCGTACCAATATCACGAGCAAGATTGATGATATCTTCCTTATCCCAGTTGATAAGAGGGCGAAGAATCAATGTGTCTGTCACGATATCGATATGCCTTAGGTTGGTCAGGGTTTGGCTAGATACTTGACCCAATGCTTCCCCAGTGACCAATGCTTGAATACCGAACTTATCGGCAATCATTCCACCCGCACGCATAAACATACGCTTCAAGACTACGCCCATTTGACCGTCATCTACTTTTTCTAGAATCTCAGCAACAACGGGTTCAAAATCCACTGATATGAATTTTACTTTGGCCGATGAACCGTATTTTTCCCACAAATAGTGAGCGACTTGCTTAACACCGATCTCGTGTGCTGGACCACCAAGATTGAAGAAACAGTAATGCGTTTTCGAACCACGCTTTATATGCAAGTAGCTTGAAACACCAGAATCAAATCCACCAGAAATGAGGCTGAGCACATCTTCTTGTGTTCCTAGCGGGAAACCGCCCAACCCTTTATGACGAGCCAGTACTTGATAAAGATTTTCGTTCGCCACTTCTATATTTACAGTAACGTCGGGTTTACTGAGTTTAACGCGAGCACTTTCGATGGCTTGGTTCAATCCGCCACCAACATAGCGTTCAAGTTCGATAGAAGTAAAGTCATGCTTACCGCGGCGCTTAGCGCGAACCGCAAAGGTTTTTCCTTCTAGCTTGTCGCGGTTAAGTTCGAGCACTTGCTCATAGATATCGTGCATGTCTTCAAAGTCTGATTGCAGTACTTCCAGAACGTGATGAATACCCGGAGTCTGAGTCAGGATTGCTAATACCTTTTCGTAGTACTCGTCACTGTTTGCTTTCACTTCAATGTGATCTCGACGATTAAACACCGCCACATTTTCAGTGTGCCTTTGAATAACAATGCGAATATTACATTCCAGAATACGAGTGAAGCGCTTTCGAACAGAATCACTTTTAACAAAAATTTCTGGATGGGGTTTAACAATAAACTTCATGACTTTCTTCACTGTATTAGAAAAAGGATTGCCTTAGGCAATTCTGAGGCGCGCGATTATAACCGAGATAACCCCACAAAAAAAGGTGAGCTCTTATCGAACTCACCTTTATCATTTTAGAACTATCATTTACTGCTGAGCAGAAACTTCGTCACTAAAGTGCGGTTTACCTTGCATGATATTGATTTCAACACGACGGTTCTCAATTCTGCCCTCTCGCGTGTCATTGCTTACGAGTGGCTCTGTGTCTGCCATACCCCGGACACGTAAACGAGCATGTTCAAACCCTTTCACTTTTTCCATCTCATGAGCAACGGATACAGCTCTTTGAGAAGATAAATCCCAATTTGAGCGATACAGTTCAGAATCTAATGGTTGGTTATCCGTGTGACCTGAAACTCGAACAATCCCCGGCACATCTTTTACCAATTCAGCCACTTGGCGCACCAAAGGACGGAACTTAGGTTGTAAGAAAGCAGAGCCTTCGGGGAACGCACCTTTTTCACGAATACGAATAACGATTTGTTGTCCGAGATTCTCTACTTCAACCGCACCTTCATCGATTTCTTTTTCCAGCGCTTTTTTGATGCTCTCAACAATGGTTTCCGTTTCTTCAGATTGAGATTCGGCTTGTTGCTGTTGTTGCTCTGACTCGTTATTTTGATTCATCTTTGTGGATGTATCTGGCGATTTACCACCTGTCAGCTTACCAACTTCTCGTTTTGTACCACCTGCGCGATCAGACTCTCCATCATGAAACTCTAACGTCTTTTGCGTCATATCGATGGTTTGCTGCATGATCACATCAATCGGTGTCGGCTCTGGGCGACCAGGGCGGAACTCTTGCGCGATCACACTGGTCCCTTTGGGGATATCTTTCACTTCCAACTGATTTTGAACACCAAACGCAAATTTCATTGAACCTGCAATCTGTTTGAACTTCAGTACATCCATTTCAGAAAACGAAAGCAGGAGTACGAAGAAGCACATCAATAGCGACATCAAATCAGCGAATGTACCCATCCATAATGGGAGCCCCGGGGGGGGACATTTGCACTCTTCTTCTTCCATCTCAGTTCACCTTACTCGCCATCCACATCAAGAACACGCTTACTTTCATTAAGGTAGTTCTTCAAATAGCTGTCGATAACACGAGGGTTTTGACCGTCTTGAATGGCTAATACGCCATCCATAATCAATCGGCGGTTCAGTTTTTCTTGCTCACGACGAAGGGATAGCTTGTCGGCAATAGGGAAAAACACCATGTTAGAAAGAATAGCACCGTATAGCGTTGTAAGAAGTGCTACCGCCATCGCAGGACCGATAGATTTAGGATCATCCATGTTGGAAAGCATCGCTACCAAACCAACCAATGTACCAATCATTCCCATGGCCGGTGCAACATCACCAAAAGCCGTAAACACAGCTCTTCCTTGCTCATGACGCTCATCGGTGAGCGAAATGTCTTTTTGAAGTGTCGCTCGGACAACATCCGCATCATGCCCATCGACCAGTAAATCGATACCTTTTTGCATAAAGGAGCTGGTGATTTCCATTTCTTCTAACGCAAGAAAACCACCTTTACGAGCGGCATCCGCCATTTCAACAACCTTAGCGATCAAATCTTCTGGCTCGTCCGCTTTGAACATGAAGGCTTTACCTGCGATTTTGGCCGCGCCAAAAAACTGTCCCATGGTAAATTTCATTAATACAACGAAGGTTGAGCCACCGACTACGATCAAGATAGACGTGGTATCGATAAAAATACCGATGCCTCCCCCCAACACCATCGCCATGATGACGAATGCAAAACCGCCAATTAATCCAATTAACGTTGCTAAATCCACAAAGCACCCCTCATGCTAAAAATTCTACTGTGCGCTTAACACCAACTATCGGCAGAATCTGAGTATTATTTAGGACTTTTCCCGATACCAAGCGCAAATTTTCCTTTAACTTTAACAGAGTATAACCGAGTTACCTACGCTCGCTGTCCATTCACATTGTAGGCAATCTCTCGTTTTGTGTTGTGATCACGTCTGAATTGAGCAAAAAAGAATCTCCATCATAATTTGAGACTATTTGTTAATAACGAATAGAGGATAAAAACTGATATACTGCACTTTTGTTAAATTTTCTCTTGCGTGAGTTTGACCAGCAGCAGTCGCTGGGGTAACTTGCGTGCAACGTTTTAATAGCAGAAACCGTATGGCAAGCAAAAAACCAGAAAATATGACTTTTGAAGAGTCTCTAACAGAATTGGATTCTATTGTTGAGCAATTAGAAAGCGGCGATCTCGCACTAGAAGATGCTTTGAAAAAATTTGAACGTGGAATCCTCCTTGCTCGATCAGGTCAAGGTAAATTATCTGAAGCTGAACAACGTGTTGCCATTCTGATTCAAGAAGACGATCAGGCTGAACTTTCGCCATTTGAATCAAATTCTGAAGATTAATTTATGTCCGCACCTTTAACGCCTTATCAAACCCGCAGTAACGCGCAATTGAATGCATGGCTTGATACTCTTCCTTATCAAGAGTTACCTCTAATTCAGGCTATGCGCCACGGATTAACTCTGGGTGGCAAGCGTGCTCGCCCTTATCTCGTATACATTACCGGTGAAATGCTGGGATGTAAGCTAGAAGATTTGGATACACCTGCCAGCGCAGTCGAGTGCATTCATGCCTACTCTTTGATTCATGATGACTTACCCGCAATGGACGATGACGAGCTTCGTCGTGGTCAGCCAACTTGTCATATCAAATTTGATGAAGCCACCGCCATATTGACAGGCGATGCACTACAGACATTGGCATTTACTATTCTTGCTGAAGGTAAGCTGAGTTCCGACGGAGAGCTTAACCGTATAAAAATGGTTCAAACACTTGCTAATGCCTCTGGCGTGAGCGGGATGTGTATGGGACAAGCGCTCGACCTCGCCGCGGAAAACCGCAGCGTGTCACTCGAAGAACTTGAAACCATCCACTTAAATAAAACAGCAGCACTTATAAAAAGTGCCATTAAGATGGGTGCGATGGCTGCTGGAGAGAAAGGGCTGACTGTCCTTCCTCAATTGGAAAGATACGCTGACCTAGTCGGTCTGGCTTTCCAAGTACAAGACGATATTTTAGATATCATCAGCGATACTGAAACATTGGGGAAACCCCAAGGTTCAGATCAAGAATTAAACAAGAGTACTTACCCTTCCCTATTGGGTTTGGAAGGTGCTCAAAAGAAAGCTCAAGAGCTGCTCACAGAGGCATTAGGCACATTAGAAGCCATCCCTTACAATACGCAGTTACTTGAAGAGTTCGCCCGTTATGTGGTCGAGCGCAAAAACTAAACTATAAGCGCTGAATTTTATGACTCTCGATATTTCAAAATATCCTACTTTAGCACTGGCAGATACACCTGATGAGTTGCGCCTCCTTCCAAAGGAGAGCCTACCGACACTATGTGATGAATTGAGAACGTACCTTCTTAATTCCGTCAGCCAATCAAGTGGGCACTTAGCATCCGGTTTAGGAACAGTGGAACTAACGGTTGCTTTGCATTA
Organism: Vibrio penaeicida; assembly: GCF_030689305.1. Lineage (GTDB taxonomy): Bacteria > Pseudomonadota > Gammaproteobacteria > Enterobacterales > Vibrionaceae > Vibrio > Vibrio penaeicida_B. Next base: position 117,587 of record NZ_JAUYVM010000011.1, read on the forward strand.
TGTCTATAACACTCCGTTTGATCAGTTGATCTGGGATGTTGGTCATCAGGCATACCCCCATAAGATCCTAACTGGTCGCCGTGAGAAACTTCCTACCATTCGCCAAAAAGGTGGGCTTCATCCTTTCCCTTGGCGAGGTGAAAGTGAATACGATGTCTTGTCTGTCGGTCACTCCTCAACGTCCATCAGTGCAGCACTGGGAATGTCTATCTCCGCAGAAAAAGAAGGCAAAGACAGACGAGTGGTTAGCGTTATCGGTGATGGTGCGATTACAGCAGGCATGGCATTTGAAGCAATGAATCATGCTGGCGATGTACATACTGATATGCTGGTCATTCTGAACGACAACGAAATGTCCATTTCAGAGAACGTCGGCGCACTGAACAACCATTTAGCTCAGCTGCTATCGGGTAACCTTTATACGTCTATTCGCGAAGGCGGTAAAAAAGTATTGTCTGGCTTGCCTCCAATTAAAGAATTGGTTCGCAGAACGGAAGAACACCTCAAAGGAATGGTTGTTCCAGGGACCTTGTTTGAGGAGCTTGGCTTTAACTACATTGGTCCTGTCGATGGGCACGATGTGAACGAACTGGTTAAGACGCTGAAAAACATGCGTAGCCTGAAAGGACCTCAGTTCCTACACATTATGACCAAAAAAGGTAAAGGACACGCACCTGCCGAGAAAGATCCTATTGGATACCACGCGGTACAGAAACAATTCCTAAACCCAGACAACAAGCCAAAGACCAAAGCTTCAAAGCCAACATTTTCCAATATTTTTGGCAACTTCCTTTGTGACATGGCAGCTCAAGATCCAAAACTAATGGCAATCACACCAGCAATGCGTGAAGGCTCTGGTATGGTTCGATTCTCGAAGGAATTCCCTAAACAATATTTTGATGTCGCGATTGCTGAACAACACGCAGTAACGCTGGCAAGTGGCATGGCCATCGCAGGTCAGAACCCAATCGTAGCGATTTACTCAACGTTTTTGCAACGTGGTTACGACCAATTGATTCATGATGTCGCTATCATGGATTTGCCGGTATTGTTCGCCATTGACCGCGCTGGACTCGTCGGTGCAGATGGTCAGACTCACCAAGGTGCGTTTGATCTCAGCTTTATGCGCTGTATCCCTAACATGGTTATTATGGCGCCTAGTGACGAAAATGAATGCCGCCAGATGTTGTACACCGGACACAAACACACAGGTCCATCTGCTGTTCGTTACCCTCGTGGTAGTGGTTGTGGCACGGCTATTCAACAAGAGATGGTTGCACTTGAGATTGGTAAAGGGCGCATTGTCCGACAGCGCCAAACTGACGATCAAGAAAGTCAGCCAAAAGTTGCCATATTAAGCTTCGGTACATTCTTGCCTAGTGCTCTTTCTGCAGCAGAAGCGTTAAACGCCACAGTGGCTGATATGCGATTTGTGAAACCACTAGACGAAACTTTGATTTCAGAATTAGTATCCACGCACGACGTGCTGGTTACGCTAGAAGAAAACGTTATCGCCGGCGGTGCGGGTGCGGGTGTTGTTGAATACCTCATGAGCAGTAAACAAATTGTGCCAGTGTTAAACCTTGGTTTACCTGACCAATTTGTCGCGCAAGGCACGCAAGAAGAAATGCACGCCGAGCTTGGCTTAGATGCTGCGGGCGTTGAGTTAGCGATAAAAGATTACTTAAGTAAATAACCGCTATTACCCTAAAGTAACGATCAAAAAAGCCGAACTCAGTTCGGCTTTTTTATGCTTACAAACTTGTCGTTATTTCAATTTTGGTGCATCGTATCCGTTTGGTTCATCACTATATATACATACATTATATTTCTCTACCAAGCCACTCTCAGCCATACAGTGTGTTTCAAAAAACTCTTGTATTTCAAAACGCTGGCAATGTGCTTCAAACGCTTCATTACTTTCCCAGATTTCGTTAAATGCAATGGGATAAGATTCACCTTCTGCGAATGGGCTAGGGATATGGCGCGTTACGATATACTGTAAGCATCCATCCTCTCTTAATGTATTAGACTCCAATGATGACAGAACATCGAACAATTCATCCAGCTTACCTTCCTTCGGTAAAAATTGAGCAATGCAATACACCTTTTTAGACATGTTAAGTATCCTTTTTTAACGACTCCATTATATAAGCCAGCCAGCATACCTGCCAACAAGCCATAATGAAATAGCCGCCATGATGCCTGCGACAATATCGTCCAGCATAATACCTAACCCACCGTGGACTCGCTTATCAAGCCATCCTATTGGCCATGGTTTTACCATGTCAAAAAAGCGAAAAAGGACGAACCCAGTAAGAATCCATTTCCAATCGAAAACAGGTACTTTAAACAGTGGGACAATAGCCATGGTGATCCAGAAGCCGGCAAATTCATCCCACACAATGGAGCCATGGTCGTGCACCCCCATATCATCAGAAGTCACCTGACAAATCTTGATGCCGATAATGCACGAGCCAATGACGGCAATAATGTATAGAGGCAACGGTAACTGCACCAATAGAAGATAGAAAGGAACCGCGGCGAGTGTTCCCATGGTGCCTGGGATAATGGGAGCTAATCCACTACCAAAACCTGTTGCAAGCAAGTGCCAAGGGTTTTTAAGCGAAATCAGGGATAGAGGAGACGGCATTACGAGTTAACCTTAAAATGATCATAGCCAGACAACTGCCAATCCAGTTTCTGACCTTCTTTTTCCAGTACCAATTCGCCACCACTGCGAATTTGCCCAATACACGTAGCGGTTGTACCCGAATACGCAAGCAAGGTATCCATTTGACCTTTATGTTCTTCTGGGACACAAAAACAAAGCTCATACTCTTCACCGCTGATCAGCGCCATCTTCAGAGCCTCATCTTTATCATCGCAATACGCTAGTAATTCATCAGACAGAGGAATGGCATCCACATTAATAACCGCCCCGACGTTAGAAGCGTCCATAATGTGTTTTAAGTCCGAGATTAACCCATCAGAGACATCTAAACAGGAAGACGCTACATTTCGCAAAGCCTGCCCAACGACCAAGCGTGGAGTTGCGAGATAGTGCCTTCTTTCGAGTTCTTCTGCGTAAGGTTTACTTCGCTTTGATTCATCGAGAACAACTTCGAGCCCAGCCGCACTATCACCTAACGTGCCCGTCACGTAAATCCAATCACCTACTTTTGCACCATCGCGTCGCATCGCTTTACCCTCGGGAACAAAACCTTGAACGGTCAGGGTAATACTCAAAGGACCTTTAGTGGTATCACCACCAATGAGCTGGATATTGAAATAGTTAGCTAACTCAAAAAATGACTCGCTAAATGGGGCCAGCCACATTTCATCGGGCTCAGGTAAAGTGAGCGCAAGGGATACCCATGCTGGCGAAGCACCCATAGCAGCTAAATCACTCAAATTTGAAGCCAATGCTTTGTGAGCAACCCACGCTGGGTTAGCGTGCTCTAGAAAATGCGTACCCGCCACGAGCGTATCAGTACTGATTGCTATTTGAACATTTTCAGGAGAGGTAACCAAGGCGCTGTCATCGCCAAGGGAAAGCTGAACATCTTTGCGCTGGGTTTGTCGGTTTACGAAATAGGTGGTAATTAGGTTAAATTCACCTGCCATAGCTGACTCTTGCATGTTGTTATTTATGTTAATTATACCCAAGTTTGCTTGACTTGCTCGAAGCAGTTTAAGACCTAGAGCACGAAAAGAAAAAGGTCAGCTAATTAGCTGACCTTTTTGTATTTATTCACGATTACTTTTTGCGAACATGCGGTGCGGCTTTATCAAGCACACCATTCACAAACTTGTGGCTATCTTCCGCTGCAAACACCTTTGCCAGCTCAATAGCTTCGTTAATCACTACTTTGTAAGGAACATCTTCGCGACGCGTCATTTCATACATCGCAAGACGAAGCAAAGCCAGTTCCATCATGTCCAAGTCTTGCATAGGGCGAGACAAGTAAGGACGCAGTTTGCTGTCTAACTCCGTGTGGCTAAGCACAACGCCTGTTAGCAGGTCACGGAAGTAAGCGACGTCAGTTTCTGGTGCAGACAGAGAAGGCTCATTTGCATGATGCTCTTCTTCATCATATTTGCCTCCAGACAGGAATTGCTCTTCAACGGTAGCAACATTCTCTTTGGTAATCTGCCACGAATATATGGCTTGTAATGCAAATTGACGTGCGTTACGACGTGCGGCTGGTTTCACACTGGCCCCCATTAGGAATCAATTTCTGAAAGAACGTTGATCATTTCTAGCGCGCTTAGTGCAGCCTCTGCACCTTTATTACCAGCCTTGGTTCCTGCGCGCTCGATAGCTTGATCGATGGTGTCAACAGTAAGTACGCCAAACGCAACTGGAAGACTGTATTCCAGAGACACTTGAGCCAACCCTTTGTTGCATTCACTACAAACATAGTCAAAGTGAGGTGTACCGCCACGAATAACTGAACCTAACGACACAATTGCATCGAATTTTCCAGTTTTTGCAACACGCTGAGCCACTAGAGGCAGCTCAACTGCACCAGGACAACGAACAACAGTAATGTTGTCTTCGCTGACTTGTCCATAACGCTTTAAAGTATCGATTGCACCAGATAACAGGCTTTCGTTAATAAAACTGTTAAAACGAGAAATAACGATAGCAATTTTTGCATTTGGCGCAGGGAGAACGCCCTCGATCACTTTCATAAAGCTTTCCTTTAACTATGTTCATCAAGTGAGAATCGCCGGATTCTAGCACAAAAGTGTGAGAGATATCTAATGGAAATTGAGCTCTATCACCTTAAAGCAAACGCTTCCAAACCTGCTATTCAAAAGCAAATAGCCATTTCTGTTCGCTATAAATGAAATGCTCTAACCTCGGCAAAAATCAGTTCAAACAGACACTAATCGCAAACGTACTCAACAACGTTCAATCCAAATCCAGACAATGAGTGGTAACGCTTAGAGCTAGATGAGAGCAAGCGCATATCACTGATGCCCAGATCGGATAGAATTTGAGACCCCACACCTACACGGCGTGATGTGCCTTGTTTTTTCGCCATGGTTGGCGCGTCACCTTTGTCTTGCTGCTCAAAGGTTTTTACTTTGTGGACGATATAGTCTGATGTTTCTTCGTTACCTAAAATCACCAAAACACCGTCTTCATCGCCAATACGCTTCATAGCCTTGTCTAATGTCCAGCTTCGCTCGGCACTGCGATCACTTCGAAGGACATCGGTAAATGTGTCTTGCAAGTGAACACGCACCAACGGCGCTTTACCATTACTTACACCAGCACCATCTAAATCGCCCTTTTTCAGCGCATAGTGTATTTGGTTATCGATGGTGTCGCGGTAAGTGACCAGTTCAAAATCACCAAACTCGGTAGGCAAGTGGCATTGAGCCACGCGTTCAATCGTCGTTTCAGTATTGTTTCTAAATTCGATTAAATCTGAAATCGTGCCAAGCTTAATATCGTGCTTTTCGGCGAACACTTCCAAATCCGGACGACGAGCCATTGTGCCATCGTCATTCAAAATCTCGACAATAACGCCAGCGGGTTCTAACCCCGCCAAACGCGCTAAATCACAACCCGCTTCGGTGTGCCCAGCTCTTGTTAGGACTCCGCCGTCTTGGGCAGTCAAAGGGAAAATATGACCCGGTTGAACGAGATCCGCCGCTTTGGCATCTTTCGCCACAGCCGCTTGTACTGTCAGCGCTCTATCGGCTGCAGAGATACCCGTTGTCACGCCTTCTGCGGCTTCGATAGAGACGGTAAATGCGGTGGAATACTGCGCATTATTGTCTTGAACCATTGGTGGTAAGCCAAGATGCTCACAACGCTCTTTTGTCATGGTTAAACAAATAAGACCACGGCCGTGCGTTGCCATGAAGTTAATGGCTTCAGGTGTTACGTGCTCGGCTGCCATGATGACATCGCCTTCGTTTTCGCGATCCTCGTCATCCATAAGGATAACCATTTTACCCAAACGAATATCTTCAATGATTTCTTGAGGCGTACTAATAGACATAATGCTGTTCCCGTTAGTTAGGCAAAACCGTTTTGTTGTAAAAATTCCATTGTCATGCTGGATTCAGGTGTTTCGTGAGAAGAACCATTCTGGGCAGAACCTTGAAGTAAGCGTTCCATGTACCTGGCTAAAACATCAACTTCCAAATTTACTTTTCGACCAACTTGAAAATCGTTAATCGTCGTTTCAGAAGATGTGTGCGGCACAATCGTCAGTTTGAAAGCATTTTTGCGGAGCGCATTAACAGTGAGGCTAATGCCATCAACGGTAACCGACCCTTTTTCCGCAACATACTTACCTATCTCTTGAGGCATCTGAGCCCAGAATTCAACCGATCTTCCAACCTGATTGCGCTCAACAATCTCACCAACACCATCTACATGCCCAGACACAATGTGCCCGCCAAAACGAGTAGTTGGTAACATGGCTTTTTCCAAATTCACTTTGTCACCCACTTGATATTGAGTGAATCCCGTTTTGTTCAACGTTTCCAGTGAAAGGTCGGCTGTATAGCTGTGATCGTTAAATTCAATAACCGTCAGACATACACCATTGGTGGCGATGCTGTCCCCTAAGTGAACGTCAGACATGTCTAACTTGCTAGCATCAACTGTAACGCTAACATCTTCACCTTTGGGCGTAATCGCGGTTAGGGTTCCCACCGCTTCTATAATTCCTGTGAACATAATTTCTTCTACGTGTTTTTTAGAATTTTAGCCGTGATACGAATATCTGGCCCCACCATGCGTACGTCTTTTATATCGAGTTCTATTGCTTCTGCCATGGTGTTCAGACCCAAAATATGCACCAAGCCTCGACCATCACTCCCCATCAATTTAGGGGCTAGATAAACAATTAACTCGTCGACTAATTCTAGCTGAATCAAACTGGCGGCCAATGTCGCCCCTGCTTCAACCCATACTTTTTGCACTTGATGGATAGCAGACAGTTGTTTCAGTACAGCCGATAGATCAATGTTGTTTTTCTTGTCCAGCGCATAAAGCTCAGAATCTGGCGAAACGATTTCGACTTTACCGCCAGTTTTGAACAACGCAAGGTCAGAATGGAGCTTCTTCTGACGATCAAGAATGACACGCAAGGGTTGCCGAAGCTCACTTTCTGGGTAAACAGACTGGATGGATGAGGGAAGCTCAGACCAACGAACGTTTAATGATGCATTATCATCAATAACGGTTTTGCTGGTCGATAACACTGCACATGCCTGCGCGCGATAAAATTGCACGTCTTTCCTGGCCTTAGTGGAGGTTATCCACTTACTTTCGCCATTACTCAGCGCTGTTTGCCCGTCCAAACTTGCAGCTAACTTTAACTGCACATAAGGTTTACCTTTTTGCATACGCTGATTGAAATCGGTATTTAGGGAGTTAGCTTCGGACTCTAGTACACCGACTTCGACTTCGATGCCTGCATCTCTTAGTTTTTGGAGACCCCTTCCTGAGACCAATGGATTTGGATCTTGTGTCGCGCAGACCACGCGAGCAATACCCACTTTGATCAAAGCATCAGCACATGGTGGTGTTTTACCTTGATGCGAGCAAGGTTCAAGAGTCACATAGGCTGTCGCCCCGTTGGCATCTTTTCCTGCGTCTTTTAGCGCAATGACTTCAGCATGGGCTTCACCTGCTTTCTGGTGGTAGCCTTGCCCCACAATTTGATCGTTTTTGACAATCACACAGCCCACATTTGGATTAGGTGACGTTGTAAAACGCCCCTTCTTGGCCAAAGCGATTGCCAATGCCATATAGTGGGCGTCTTGAAGGGGTAATGGCATTAATCTTCTAGCTTAGCGATTTCTTCGCCAAACTCTCTAATGTCTTCAAAACTGCGGTAAACCGATGCGAAACGAATGTACGCCACTTTGTCGAGGTCTTTGAGCTGGTCCATAACAAGGTTACCGATCATTTCACTGGGTACCTCTCGCTCACCCGTTGCACGAAGTTGAGACTTAATTGTACTTATCGCAAGCTCAATGGCATCAGCTGCCACAGGGCGTTTCTCAAGCGCTCTTTGAAATCCACCGACCATTTTATCTTCATTAAACGGTTCACGATTTCCGTTGGATTTAATGACTTTCGGCATGACAAGCTCTGCGCTTTCAAATGTCGTGAATCGCTCACTGCACGCCAAGCATTGACGGCGACGACGAACTTGATGCCCATCTGCGACCAGACGAGAATCAATGACTTTGGTGTCATTTTCTGAACAAAATGGACAATGCATATCACCTCCAAAAATTTGTCTTAGTCTACCGGAATATAAGGGGTTGAGAAAAGAAAAAAGGGCTCACAAGGAGCCCTTATCAACACTTTAGCAGCATTTTTTTGTTAACTGCCCAGCAATTTGTTAACTACGCGGCAGATAATTGGCTTTACCCACCCACTTGTAACTGGTTAATTCTTCTAACCCCATAGGACCTCGAGCATGGAGTTTTTGGGTCGAAACCGCCACTTCCGCGCCTAAACCAAATTCGGCGCCATCGGTAAATCGTGTCGATGCGTTAACGTATACCGCCGCGGAATCAACTGAGTTAATAAAGCGCTCGGTATTCACCAAGTCATTTGACATGATGGCATCGGAGTGACTCGCGTTGTGAACACGCATATGATGTACGGCTTCATCCAGATCGCTGACCACTTTCACGCCAAGAGTAAAACTCAGCCATTCAGTATCAAAGTCTCCCTCTTTCGCATCTCTTAGATTTTTCGCATCGTTCAGAAATGCTTTGGCTTTTGGTTCAGCAACAAATGCGACTTTTCCCGTCATTTTCCCTACCAATTTAGGTAAGAATTCCGCAGCAACCGCTTCATGTACTAGCAAAGTGTCCAGAGCATTACATGCTGAAGGGCGCTGAATTTTTGCATTTTCAACAACGTCCAGTGAGCGATCCAAATCGGCACTTTCATCCACGAATATATGGCTAATACCAAACCCACCAATAATCACAGGAATATTGCTGTTTTCTTTACACATTTTATGTAGCCCAGCGCCACCACGAGGAATGATCATATCGACATATTGATCGAGTTTGAGCAACTGAGACACTAATTCACGATCGGGCTTTTCAATGTATTGGACCGATGCTGCCGGTAACTTCGCTTTTTCTAACGCAGATTGAATGACCTTGACCAACTCCATGTTAGAGAAGAAAGTTTCTTTACCACCGCGTAAAATACTGGCATTACCCGTTTTCACACATAGCGCTGCGATATCAATCGTGACATTCGGGCGTGCTTCATAGATCACTCCGACAACGCCTAGTGGTACACGGCGTTTGGTCAGAAACATGCCATTTTCAAGCATTTTGCTGTCTAGCTCGCTTCCGACTGGATCAGTCAAGCCAATGACGTTTCGCACATCACCAGCAATTCCTGCCAACCTTTCTTTCGTCAGCAATAGACGATCGAGCAACGCTTCTGTTAAACCCGCTTCGCGACCTAGCTCTATATCTTTGGCATTCGCTTCAAGAATGACTTCTTCATTCGCTTCAAGCTCATCAGCAATAATGGCTAACGCTTGATTCTTCTGAGCGGTTGATGCTGTTGCAAGGTAAAAAGCTGCGTCTTTTGCCGCTTTCCCCATGTTAGTTAAATCCATGACTTTTCTCCTCAATTCTACTCTTGAATCACAACAAGATCGTCACGGTGTATGACTTCTGCACCGTACTCATAACCAAGAATCGCGCTGATATCTTTGCTGTGTTTTCCTATAATTTTTTCTAAGTCACCACTTGAGTAACTGGTAATGCCTTTCGCAATGAGCTGACCTTTGGAAGTGGTAATACGTGCAACTTCTCCGCGGGCAAACGATCCGCTCACCTGCACGACACCTTTAGCCAATAAGCTGCTTCCTCTAGCAATCACTGCGTTTACTGCACCTTCATCGATAACAATATCGCCAGATGCCGCTGGCCCAGCTAGGATCCACCGCTTGCGATTTTCGAGTGACTCTTCTAACGGCAAGAAACGAGTGCCTTGCGGATTGTCGCTTAAAGCATCGAAAATGACATTTTGCCCGCTCCCTGCTGCAATAATCACTTCTATACCTGCTCTTCTTGCAATATCGGCAGCTTGCAGTTTGGTTGCCATACCGCCAGTACCTAACGTGGTTCCACTACCACCCGCGATTTTTCGCAGAGTGTCATCGATGGTTTTCACTTCTTTTATTAATTCAGCGTTCGGGTCTTTACGAGGGTCTGCGGTAAATAACCCCGGCTGATCGGTTAAAAGCAGTAATTTATCGGCGCTGCATAAAATACCAACAAGTGCTGATAGGTTGTCGTTATCACCCACTTTTATCTCTGACGTCGCCACTGCATCATTTTCATTCACAATGGGAATGATGTCGTTTGCGACAAGTGCATTCACGGTATCTCTCGCGTTAAGAAAGCGCTCTCTGTCTTCAAGGTCGGCGCGAGTAAGGAGCATTTGACCTATTTTCAAACCAAATAGATCGAACAACGATTCCCAGATTTGGATTAATCTGCTTTGCCCAACCGCCGCGAGCAGTTGTTTACTAGACATGTTGTTGGGCAAGGTCGGGTAGCCTAAATGTTGTCTGCCTGCTGCAATAGCACCAGAAGAAACTAAAACAACAGCATGACCTTGCTTTTTAAGCTCTGCACACTGCCTTACAAGCTCAACCATGTGGGGTCGGTTGATCTCCAAAGTGCCGCCTGTGAGCACACTGGTTCCTAACTTTACAACGATGGTTTGAGTTTGGGAGGCTATCCCGTTTTTTTGATTCATTGTCATTGTCAATATGGTTAAAAACAAACTAAGAACAGATGTTGTAACAATGAAGTGAGGTTTTAACAAGAAGAAAAGGCGCAAAAATGCGCCTTTTTATGCACTTATACCTGAGTCACGGCAAGGTGCGGTGTTGAAACACGAGAATTAAGTGACTTCTACTGACTCTTTATGCAACTCGTAATCAATTTCAAATCGCTCTGAAAGTGCTTTTTTTAGTTTTTTATCAAAGTCTTCCATCGTTCTGGCAACTTCATCTTGAGCTTTCTTAGGAATTGCCTTTGATTCCCAATTCCCTTCAACATTGTAAAGCCCTAAACTGTAGTTAGCGACATAACCTTCATCTTGCTTATCGAACTCTAACCACCACCCCCAAAACTCCCTTTCTTCCGGTGACTTTTTGTCACTAACGCAAACAGATAAGCAATCAAACAAGTAATGACCTTCCTGTGACTCCTTCTCTCGCAAGTAAGGACCAACGGCTTTTAATGCCGACAACAAACGAAAGTGTGTGGGATTCGCAGTGTTTTCAGTCATATTGAATCTCCATTTCAATTATTAGATTTATAAGAACTTAGATTTATAAGATACGTGCCTTAAGATATTCAGTTTAGGCACCTATACCCGACAGACCTAAAGCGCAGGATTACGACTGTCGAACTTATTAATCATTGACTAAAACTGACCAAAAGTCATTATTTTAGTTCATATTTTAGCCATTGAAGTGCTAATGAGAGAGATTCCTCATATCCTTTCGAAATTGACTTAGATGACACTTTCTTTGCTTGACCACCATGGCTAAAAATTGAGACCAATTTGTTGTCTGAATAGGGAGAAATGGGATCCCCTTCCAATCCAAGAGCGAGGATAGGCACCTGAGTTCTTCGATTCGTTAAAAACCCTTGTGTTTTAAGTGACCAAGCGCGCATTTGACCTGCCAAACTGTGTACATCGACGACTTCTTTACCCAAACGAGATGAAAGCATATCCAAGTACATCTTCGGCATTTGTAGTAGCTTGTCTGTCGAAGACAAAACATCGTGGATAGGTGCGCCCAGAGCAACGCACGCTTTTATTCTATCTTGTTCTAAAAAGCTCAAACGAATCGCCGCATTTCCACCAAAGCGGAAACCAAGCATCCCCACTTTAAAGTGATCAACCCAAGGAATCCGAGGAAGCTCATCGAGAATCGCTTTGTGTAGGCAGCTTGAATCTTCCGTGAGATCCCAATGGCTGCTGTGACCGATAGAGGGCATATCTAAGGTGAGCATGGCAATATCATTGGGCGCCAAATAGTCTTTGAACAATCGCCACATGTCCGATTGCAAACTATCAAGCCCGGCACTAACAATCACAACCGGTAATTGTCTTTCGGTGTGAGGAAGGTGCAGATTCGCTTTTATCTTTTTCTTGCCAAAAGGTACTTCGATCTTCTTGGTAACAAGTGAACTGTGTTCCATCGCCATATCATAGGCTTTGTGCACCAACACCTGAGCCTGAATAGAAAGGCTATCCCCCTTTATGTGCGGGTAGCCCGCAATGCTAAAACACAGGCTGGCTCTAAAGTAGGCGTCACTCGCTTCATCGCCTTTCAGTTCCGCTGCTTTCTTTTGATTCAGCATCCCTTGATGAATCCATTCGTACGTCCAATTACCAGAGTGGTACCCCATTACTGTATCTAGCCATTCGTCATGGGTACGGGAATGAGTGGAAGAAGCAATTCTTGAAAGCACTTCCTCCATCTCTAACGGCTCAATCCCCTGCCATATCCACTGCATACGCCTTAGCGTTCGATACCAAGATTCGCCTTGTTCTTCTCGCTGCTTATCCAAGTAGCTCTCGTTACTTGGCATATAGCGAACAAGTGCAGACGTTTCTCTCGCTTGGCGATGATTTTGAAACAGTTCTTCTGAAAGGTTTTTGCTGATTTGCTCTTCAGGCATGGACATAAGGCAAGGATCTTATTCAGTGTTGTATAAGGGGTTTCTGCCCCTAATAGTAATAAAAAAAATGACCCTATACAGGGTCATTTTGAAAATTTGAGTGTTTACCTAAGTATTTACTCTAGATAAAGCCTTTATTTGTTGATTGGATCAACGAATGTCAACGCCATATCCCATGGTTGCTCTATCCAAGTATCTTGTTGAATATCAACAATATAATCATCAACCAAATCGATACCAGCAGGTTTAGCACAAACAGTAATCAACTTCGCCTTTGGGTACATTTCGCGGATCTGACGAGCTGTGTCACCACTGTCTGCCAAATCGTCAACAATCAAGAAGCCTTCACCATCACCTTCTGGTGCTTTTAAAACCGACATATCGCGCTGGTGATCGTGGTCATAACTAGAAATACAAACCGTGTCCACATAGCGAATACCCAGTTCACGAGCCAGAATAGCGGCAGGAACCAAACCACCACGGCTCACGCCAATGATGCCTTTCCATTGCTCTGCCGGCATTTGACGCTCAGCAAGCTGACGGCAGTACATCTGCATGTTGTCCCAGGTGATGATAAATTTATTATTCATAGTTGTTATAACCTGTATCGGCTTTGTCTTAGCCTGCGCTAAGAACGAATTTAATGGTGAAAATGGCTGCCATAACCCAAACACTTAGGGACACATCTTGCGCTTTACCGCTCAACGCTTTGATAGCTGCATAGGCAATAAAACCTAAAGCAATACCATCAGCGATAGAAAATGTTAGCGGCATCAGAAGACACGTCACAACAACAGGAGCCGCTTCGGTTAGATCGCGCCAGTCAATACTAACCAAACCAGAGAGCATCAGGATCGCAACATAAAATAGTGCGCCTGCTGTTGCGTAAGCGGGGATCATTCCAGCTAGTGGCGAGAAGAATAAAGCAAGTAGGAATAAAATGCCAACCACAACCGCTGTTAGGCCAGTTCGACCACCAGCAGCAACGCCAGAAACACTTTCGATGTAAGACGTAGTGTTCGATGTACCTAGAACAGCACCAACAGATGTTGCTGTTGAATCCGCGAGAAGCGCTCGGTTCAAGCGAGGAATCTTGCCATCTTTTTGAATAAGGTCGGCTTTTTGCGCTACCCCTACTAAGGTACCTGCAGTATCAAACAAATCGACAAATAGGAAAGCAAACACGACGGAAATCATGCCGATTTCAAATACAGCAGAGAAATCCAATTGCATAAAGGTTGGTGCAATGCTTGGCGGCCATGAAGCCACACCACCCCAAGTTACATCACCGAATGCTAAGCCAAGACCTGTCACTGCTAGAATAGCAATCATGACTGCGCCTTTTACACCTTTATGAACCAGTGCAATGGTCAAAAAGAAACCAAGTGAAGCGAGTACAGCTGGAAGAGAAGTGATTTGACCCAAAGAGACAAATGTCGCTGGATTATCAACAACAATACCGGCATTTTTCAGTCCGATGAAAGCCAAGAACAAACCAATACCTGCCGAAATACCTGTTCGCAGTGACATAGGTATAGAGTGAATGATCCATTCACGGATTTTAAAAATGCTCAGTAAAATAAATAGAACACCAGAAACAAAAACCGCCGCTAATGCCACCTGCCATGTATGCCCCATCCCCAATACAACGGAATAAGTAAAGAAGGCATTTAACCCCATACCTGGTGCTTGAGCGATTGGGTAGTTTGCCACTAAGCCCATAATGAAACACCCAACCGCGGCCGCTAAACATGTTGCGACAAACACAGCATCACGATCCATTCCGGTATCAGACAAAATCGCTGGGTTAACAAAAATGATATAAGCCATGGTGAGAAAAGTCGTCAACCCGGCAATGATTTCGGTGCGCACACTGGTATTGTGTTCACTCAGTTTAAATAGCCTTTCGAGCATAATCGAATCCCTAAAATTGTGTAAAATAAACGTTTGCGTAATCGATTGGCGCGAATTATAAAGATATCAAATATCAAATTCTAGTTAGAATTAAAACTCTCGATTATCCGTACAATTATTGAAGGCTAGCGGCGCTACCTTTCTCATGCATATCAATCACTTAATCCTTATAAACGTTTCTATGCCATATTGGCATAGAGCTCCTCATTGTAGGTTGAAAATTGAGCACATAGTTAGACAAGGAACACATTTCCCAGAAATTTGCGTTTGGTAGTGTTTAAAAATGGAAGGATTATGAAATTACAGGCTTATGTTGGGTAAAAGTCACAGAGTGAATATATTTTGAACATAAAAAAACGCCACTCAACTTGAGTGGCGGTAGAATCTTGTTATCCCGACAGCAAAAACAGGGATGGTAAATTAATTCCAATTTTAGGGGTGAACAATTTGTTCAGTCTTACACTTGGTTATGACTAGTAACCAAAGCTGGTTGGGTATGCGAAGTTACCAGTGTATATAGATGGTACATTCCAGAACATCGCAGACGGTAAACCTTTCATAGCTATCACCTTTAAATCAATTAAACACAATTTGATTCTCAGTTCCTTGGAGGCGATAAACGGACTCATCCTTTGAGCATTTTCTCTTCATTGCTGAAGTTGGTTGCTAATATACCATCAAGAAAAATAATTACAACATTTAAAATGATCCATATCACACAAACCTGCTTAAATTGCGCCTAATCAAAAAAAATAATGTAATTTAATTACAAAAATATCAAATAATGACAATAGGCAAATGAAACAGATCTAATAGTTGCCATCCATACTCTTTAAGGCTAGCAGAAGTATTACGATTCTGTTTTTTACACCGCCAACTATTTGTTACGCGATCGCTAAAGATTGAATTGAGAATTGCTACGTAAATCTGAATTGGAAATGGTATTCTAGGCGCATCGTCACAGCGTTGTTCAGGATGAAATACGGTCATTACCGTAACTGATGCGATATCTGGTTAGTTATCTTAAATCCTCAAGAAACATCATCCTGTCAGCCTAACAAAACAATAAAGGAGTTTTCCGTGTCTGAGTTCCATTCTGAAATCAGCCAGTTGTCCCCAGCGAAACTTTGGCAGTTCTTCGATAAAATTTGTTCTATTCCTCACCCTTCAAAGCATGAGGAAGAGCTTGCTCAATACATTATAAATTGGGCCACAGAGCAAGGCTTGGATGTACGCCGCGATCCTACTGGCAACGTGTTTATCAAAAAGCCAGCCACACCAGGAATGGAAAATAAGAAAGGCGTAGTGCTTCAAGCGCACATCGATATGGTTCCTCAAAAAAATGAAGACACGGACCATGACTTCACAAAAGATCCTATCCAACCTTACATTGATGGTGAATGGGTTACTGCAAAGGGCACGACTCTAGGTTCAGACAACGGTATTGGTATGGCTTCTTGCTTAGCTGTACTAGCTTCTGACGACATTAAACATGGTCCCGTTCAAGTTTTACTGACGGTTGATGAAGAAGCAGGCATGACCGGCGCATTCGGTTTGGAAGCTGGATGGCTGGAAGGGGACATTCTTCTCAATACAGATTCTGAGCAGGAAGGTGAAGTATACATGGGTTGTGCTGGCGGTATTGATGGTGCAATGACATTTGATATCCAACGCGAAGAAGTACCAGAAGGTTACGTGACTCGCGTGCTCACTCTAAAAGGCTTAAAAGGTGGGCATTCCGGTTGTGATATTCACACAGGTCGTGGCAACGCGAACAAATTATTTGCTCGCTTCCTTGCCGGCCATGCTCAAGAACTTGATCTTCGACTTATTGATTTCCGTGGTGGTAGCCTTCGTAACGCCATTCCAAGAGAAGCGTTTGCGACCGTTGCCGTCCCTGCTGAAAATCAAGAAAAACTAGCAGAACTTTTCAATACTTACACAAACCTGCTCTCTGCTGAATTAGGCAAAATTGAAACCAGTATCGTCTCTTTCAATGAAGAAGCAGAGAATACTGGAAAAGTATTTGCTCAGGCCGATCAATTCCGTTTTGTTTCCGCTTTAAACGCCGCGCCAAACGGTGTTATTCGTATGAGTGATGAAATCGAGGGTGTGGTAGAAACATCTTTGAATGTTGGTGTTATCACAACAGAAGATGACAAGGTCACTGTACTGTGTTTGATTCGCTCTTTGATTGACTCGGGTCGAGAGCAAGTTGAAAGCACGCTTCGCTCTATTGCAGAGTTGGCTGGGGCAGAATTATCTTTCTCTGGCGCTTACCCTGGTTGGAAGCCAGACGCAGATTCAGAAATCATGGCGATCTTCCGTGAAATGTATGAAGGCATCTACGGGCATAAACCTAATATCATGGTGATTCACGCTGGGTTAGAATGTGGGTTGTTCAAAGAACCTTACCCTGAAATGGATATGGTTTCTTTCGGGCCAACAATCAAATTCCCTCACTCTCCAGATGAGAAAGTGAAAATTGATACTGTCGCTTTGTACTGGGAGCAAATGGTTGCACTACTGGAAGCCATTCCAGAAAAAAAATAACCTCTAGAAAAAGTAAAGGCTGGCGATGTGCCAGCCTTTTTTATTCATAATCGAAAAGTAAATTACTCTTCGTCAGCGATACTTTTCTTTTCTTCCGCTGCTTTTTTCGCTTTTTCTGCGGCCACTTTTTCAGCCAAAGCCAATGCAGCAGCTTCGCGCTCGCTTCGCTTTTCAGCTTTACGATCATTGCGCTTAGCTTGATTTTCTACAAACTCAGCCAGCGTTTTTTCTGCCCACTCGTTTGCTAAAACTTCAGACTCAAAACCAGTTTCGCGTTTCGACACAACAGTACGACGCGATGTAACTTGGCGAGTGATTTCTGCTGTCCAGCCATTGCGCTTCTCAGTCACACGGATAGCAAATTTTCTGTTTTTCGACATTTCTATATTCCTAAGGGATTTGTAAAGGGATATAGCCATCCCTTGGCAAGCGCGGTATTAGAGCACAAAGTCACACAAATTGCTCTAGTTTTTCAGCATCAACACTTCGAAAAAAACCGCCAGAGCTTTCACTCTGGCGGTTTCGGTAAACTGAGAATCAGTTGCTAGCGAAAACTCAATTAACCGACATTCTTACGTGCATTTTGGAACATACGCATCCAAGCACCATTCTCACCCCAACCCTCTGGAGACCAAGAGTTTGCTACCGTGCGGAATACACGCTCTGGGTGAGGCATCATGATCGTTACACGACCATCCGATGTTGTTAGACCCGTAATCGCGTTTGGCGAACCATTCGGGTTGTTCGGGTATTGCTGCGTTTGGTTTCCGTTGTTATCAACGTAACGCAACGCGACCGTACCTGAATTTTCAATGGCATTTAGGTGTTCACCGCCGCGAACTTCAACACGACCTTCGCCATGAGAAACCGCGATTGGCATACGCGAGCCTTCCATACCATCGAAGAACACAGAATCGGATTTCTGTACTTCAACCAGGCTAAAGCGCGCTTCAAAACGCTCAGATTCGTTACGAACAAAGCGAGGCCATAAGTCTGCACCTGGAATCAGTTCTTTCAAGTTTGAAAGCATCTGACAACCGTTACACACACCTAAAGAGAACGTATCTTCGCGCTTAAAGAAACCTTCGAATTGGCTGCGAGCCTCTTCATTGAACAAGATGGACTTAGCCCAGCCTTCACCTGCACCCAATACGTCACCGTATGAGAAACCGCCACAAGCGACTAAGCCGTTGTACTCTTCCAGTACGGCTTGCCCTGTTAAGATATCACTCATGTGGATATCGGTCGCTTCAAAGCCAGCACGATCGAACGCGGCAGCCATTTCAACGTGAGAGTTCACGCCCTGCTCACGTAGAATTGCCATTTTAGGTTTAGCGCCTGTGTTTATCATAGAAGAGCGAGCAATGTATGGCGCCGCAATGTCTTCGTTCACATCGTAGCTTAATTTGACGTTCAGACCTGGGTCTGAATTGTCTTTCTTCGCTTCAAATTCTTGGTCAGCACACGCTGGGTTATCACGTAAACCTTGCATCTTGTGCGTTGTCTCTGCCCAGATGGTACGTAGTTCTGTACGTGAACGCTCAAGCACAATCGCATCGCCAGAAGTGATAACGAAGTTGTCTGAATCTTCAACGCTACCGATAACGTGGGAACATGTTTCCAAGCCATTTGCAGCCAGAGTAGAAAGTACCGCATCCAAATCGTCGTTCTTAACCTGAACCACAGCACCCAACTCTTCGTTGAATAACGTCGCCAGCGCATCTTCACCCAGCTCTGCGATATTCGAGCGAACACCACAGTGACCTGCGAATGCCATTTCCGCTAGGGTTACAAACAAACCACCATCGCCTTTATCGTGGTAAGCCAGCAGTTTGTCTTCACGAACCAATGTTTGCATGGCATCGAAGAAGCCTTTTAGCTGCTCTGCGTTATCTACGTCAGCTGGCTTGTCGCCTAGCTGCTTGTATACCTGCGCTAGCGCCGTCGCACCTAAACGGTTCTTGCCGTTACCTAGGTCTATCAATACCAGTGAGGATTCGCCTTTGTCTGTTAATAGCTGAGGGGTTACGGTTTTGCGAACGTCTTCCACTCGACCAAATGCCGTGATAACCAAAGACAATGGAGAAGTGACTTCTTTGTCTTCACCATTTTCGTTCCACTTGGTTTTCATAGACATGGAGTCTTTACCAACAGGAATGGTTAGACCCAGTGCCGGACAAAGTTCCTCGCCCACCGCCTTAACGGCTTCGTACAAACCTGCATCTTCACCTGGGTGACCCGCTGGAGACATCCAGTTTGCCGATAGCTTAATGTGTTTAATGTCGCCGATATCTGTCGCAGCGATGTTCGTCAAAGACTCACCTACTGCCAAGCGAGCCGATGCACCGAAGTCTAGCAATGCAACTGGTGTACGCTCACCCATCGACATCGCTTCACCGTGGTAAGAATCATAGCTCGCTGCCGTAACAGCGCAGTTTGCCACAGGAACCTGCCAAGGTCCTACCATTTGGTCACGAGCAACCAAACCGGTTACTGAGCGGTCACCAATGGTAATAAGGAATGTTTTCTCTGCAACGGTTGGTAAACGAAGAACGCGATCCGCCGCTTCATTTAGCTCGATACCGTCACGGCTAATAGCGGAGCTTTCCACTTTCAGCGTTTTTGCATCACGGTGCATCTTCGGTGTTTTGCCAAGCAGAATATCCATTGGCATATCGATTGGCGTGTTATCGAAGTGCGAATCTTCAAGTGTTAAGTGGCGTTCTTCTGTTGCCACGCCCACGACAGCGTATGGCGCACGCTCACGCTTACAAATTGCTTCGAATGTTGCCATGTTTTCTGGCGCAACCGCCATAACATAACGCTCTTGAGATTCGTTACACCAGATCTCAAGTGGGCTCATGCTCAACTCATCATTTGGTACGTCACGTAACTGGAATTTACCGCCACGCTCACCATCATCACAAAGTTCAGGAAGCGCATTTGAAATGCCACCCGCACCAACATCGTGGATGAATGCGATTGGGTTGTCGTCACCCAACTGCCAGCAACGGTCGATCACTTCCTGACAACGACGTTCCATTTCAGGGTTTTCACGCTGAACAGAAGCAAAGTCAAGGTCTTCAGCCGATTGACCAGAAGCCATTGAAGAGGCTGCTCCACCACCAAGACCGATGTTCATAGCCGGACCGCCAAGTACAATCAGGCTAGCACCAACAGGAATTTCTTTTTTCTGAACATGCTCGTCACGAATGTTACCCATACCACCAGCAATCATGATTGGCTTATGGTAACCACGAACCTCTTCACCCGCGTGAGAGGTCACTTTTTCTTCGTAAGTACGGAAGTAACCCAGTAGGTTTGGACGACCAAATTCGTTGTTAAACGCCGCGCCACCAAGTGGACCTTCTAGCATAATGTCTAGTGCGTTAACGATGCGACCTGGTTTACCAAAATCAGTTTCCCAAGGTTGCTCGTAACCAGGGATGCGAAGGTTAGATGTTGTAAAACCAACCAAACCCGCTTTTGGCTTGCCACCGATACCGGTTGCGCCTTCGTCACGGATTTCACCACCAGAACCGGTAGAAGCACCAGGCCAAGGTGAAATTGCCGTTGGGTGGTTATGCGTTTCAACCTTCATCAAGATGTGCGCATCTTCGTGGTGGTAGTTGTACTGGCGAGACTCTGGATCTGGGAAGAAACGACCCACTTTAGAACCCGTCATTACTGCTGCGTTATCTTTGTATGCAGACAAAACGTGGTCAGGCGTCGTTTCAAATGTATTTTTGATCATTTTGAACAGAGACTTATCTTGGTCAACGCCATCGATAGTCCAGTCTGCATTAAAAATCTTGTGACGACAGTGTTCAGAGTTCGCTTGAGCAAACATCATCAGTTCGATGTCATTCGGGTTACGGCCAAGCTCGGTGAAGTTTTCTACTAAGTAGTCAATTTCGTCTTCAGCAAGAGCAAGACCCAGTGAAACGTTTGCTTCTTCAAGCGCAGCGCGACCGCCCGCTAAGATATCAACGTCTGCTACTGGTGCCGGCTCTGCCACTGTAAACAATGCAGATGCAGCATCCAGATCCGTGAACACTGATTCCATCATACGATCGTGGATCAGTGCTTTAACGGCTTGAGTTTGCTCTTCAGATAGAGTTTCTGATGATTCAATGTAGTAAGCCGTACCGCGCTCCAGACGTTTTACTTTGTCTAGACCACAGTTAACAGCGATGTCAGTGGATTTAGAAGACCACGGAGAAATAGTACCCGGACGTGGAGTCGCGAGAAGTAGAAGACCTTCAGGCTCGTGCTCTTCGATCGTTGGACCGTAAGTCAGCAGTTTTTCTAGTTTGCCCAATTCAGACGCATCTAGATCTGCTGTTAGGTCAGCAAAGTGCATAAACTCAGCGTAAATACCTGTTACTGGCAGGCTTTGCTCACGACAAAGTTCAAGTAATTTGTTAACACGAAACTCAGAAAGAGCTGGGGAGCCACGCAAAATTCTCATGTGCTTAGGTCTCTTATGCAGTTAGTTAAGATGATATTGCAATAAATTCAAAGGGTTACTATCCACCCTGAAACCTATACCAATTTCACCTCGCATTTGCGGGCGTATTATAGAGGAAAAAATCTGTGACGTAACCACAAATAGCAACCGTTTGCGCCTTTTTTTAACACTTCAATTAATTGCGCCGCTATCAAAGGAAGCTACGTGCTAGAAACAGAGTGTCTTGAGACCAATTAAAGACAAGACCTGTTGCATTTCTCCGTCTGCCATCTCGCGCTTTTTTATTCTTTTTTTTATTGCTGCTTTGCCCTAGTGACCTGCTTTGATATAAAGAGAGCTGAATTTCAGTGTGAGTAAACTGTTTTGAGCATTATTTCCCCACTAGTCTGGCTAAGAAGGTTCGCTTTTATCTCTATGATAAGCGTTGTGTTATCTGGCTGTCAGATAGAATCCAACCCAAAAAGTGAACTCGAAAAGATTAAGGAAAGAGGCACGCTAAGAGTCGGAACACTGAATAATCAGCTTTCTTACTATATTGGACCTGATGGTCCTACTGGCTTAGATTTTGAGCTCGCCAAGCGATTTGCTGACGAGCTTGGAGTCAATTTGGAAATGAAACCAGCCTACCGCTTATCGGAATTGTTCCCAGCGCTCGATCGTGGCGAAATTGATATGATTGCGGCTGGATTAAGTCAGACCCCCGATCGCCTTAAGCATTTTCGCGCCGGACCAGCTTACTATTATGTATCTCAACAGGTGGTGTATAAAAAAGGCTCATGGCGACCACGAAACGTCGATCAGCTGGTTAAAAAGCAAATCCCTATCATCGTTGTAAAAGATTCACACTTTGAACGCACATTAAAAACGCTCCAACAAGAAAAACCGGGGCTCGTTTATCGCGATGAAGAAGACGCTGACGTCAACGATCTACTGCAGAAAGTATCAAAGGGAGAATTGGCGCTCACCATGGCCGATTCGGTTGAACTTTCTTTATCTCAGCGTTTGTACCCTTCACTGGCTTTAGCATTTGAGCTAACAGAAGATCAGCCCATCTCTTGGTATATGCGTCGCAGCGACGATGAAAGCCTCTACGCACTGCTCATCGAATTCTTCGGGCTTCTTAAACAATCTGGCGATTTGGCTCGATTGGAAGAAAAATACTTCGGTCACGTTGAAAGCTTCGATTACGTGGATACGAGAGCATTCATTCGCGCATTAGACAGCAAACTGCCTAAATGGGAGGCGCTATTCAAGAAGCACTCTAACGAATTCGACTGGCGCTTAATTGCAGCGCTGGGCTATCAAGAATCACATTGGAATCCACTCGCTAAATCACCTACCGGGGTAAGAGGAATGATGATGCTTACCTTGCCAACGGCAAAAAGCGTTGGCGTGAAGAATCGTCTCGATCCTGAACAATCCGTGCGAGGTGGCGTGGAATACCTAAGACGCATCGTCGATCGCGTGCCCGACTCAATTTCTGAACACGAGAAGATTTGGTTTGCCCTCGCTTCGTATAATGTGGGTTACGGTCACATGATGGATGCGAGAAGACTCACAAAACGCCAAGGCGGCGATCCAGATTCTTGGGCAGATGTAAAAGACAGATTGCCACTACTGCGGAAAAAAGAGTTTTATAGCAAAACTCGCTATGGCTACGCACGCGGAGATGAAGCGAGAAACTACGTAGAGAACATTCGCCGTTACTACCAATCGATCATTGGGCATATCGATAAGCAGCGTATCGCAAACGAAGAGATCAACATTGACGATCTTCAAGTCATTGATGTTCCACTGTCTGCCGCTCTGCCTACGACTTCGGGAGCTGAGGCAACATCAAGTAAGGATACAAAGCAACAAGATAAACCGGCTGAAGGTGAAAAACAGAGCGAAAAGCCTAAAGAAGACAAGAAGTAATATCTTTAAAGCAATTCGATTTATTGGATACCCAGTGGGGGCTCAATTAACTATTGAGCCCCCACTCTATTTCAAACGTACTCACTCAATTCAAAAGTTCTCTAAGATGAAAATGCATTCTTAGGGGCAATGTGTCTTTTCTAAACGATTAGAGCCCGTTACCCTTTTCTATGGAGTTATTTTGGTTAAGTGTCACAGTACTTGAAAAACCTATCAATCGCCCTTACATTAAACAGTGATGACAATCTTTGCTGTCACGTCATCAACTCGTAACAATCGAAGCTTATAACTTGTTTCTACTGTACAAAGAAACCCTAGTTTTGCTGTACAAATGAAACCTTAGTTTCGCTGTAAAAGAAAACTCGCTGTTCACCAAAGATGTCGCTTTTAACAAAGATAATAGAAGCATGACTAGTCAAAAGAAAAGCTAGTACCGGTGAAGGGAGTGTTGGGCGGTGCCAGAAAAAAATAACAGCACCGTTATTGTTAGCTTGGTAGAGGAGAGAAGATATGTTCTCCAAAAGAAAGTCGTCTAAGCGACTGCTACAAAAGGCTGTTTCGTCCAATCGTCGTAAGCGTATGCTTGCCAATAACAAGAAAAAAGTTATTTGGCGTAGCAAAGCTTTTGCTCTTTGCTTAGAGCCTTGATACGGAAGATACAGTTGTTTCTAAACGGCAAACATCAATCCTGATGTTTGCCATCAGACTTCCCTTCTTTTAACGCTTTTTTTTCTTTCCGTCGACGTTTAAAAAAGCTTTGTAATTGCTCCCTACACTCTTGCTCAAGTAACCCTGATTCTATTGTCGCGTAGTGATACGACGCTTGGCTTTCAAACAGGTTCAATACTGTGCCTGCCGCCCCCGCTTTTAAATCTGGCGCACCATAAACCACTCTCTTTACTCGGCTATGAAGCAGCGCACCTGCACACATGGGGCATGGCTCTAACGTGACGTACAAGGTGGTATCAAGCAACCGGTAGTTTTCCAGCTCACTGCCCGCTTTGCGCAGCGCTTGTACTTCAGCGTGTGCCGTTGCGTCATGTTGCCCTATTGAACGGTTCCAGCCTTCTGCAATCACATTACCATCTTTTACTAATACTGCACCGACGGGCACTTCACCTTCCAATTCGGCTTGGTGAGCAAGCTCGATAGCTCGTCGCATGAAATGTTCATCTTGTTCACTAAATGACACGTTTTCTCTCTAGGCTCGTTTAAATTGCAATGATTCTTCAAATGGAATGCGCGGATTATATACTCAAGCTTGGATGTTCGCATGCGAGTTTAATAAATAGACATACGGTCAGCCAGAAAATCAATCAGCAAACGAACCTTAGAGGATAAATACCGATTGTTAGGATACAGCGCCCAGATCCCTTCTTTGGTATCACGAAAATCGGTAAGCAATTCTACCAATTCTCCGGTTGCCATATAGGGGTGAACGTAATAATCGGGCAATTGAACGATGCCAATACCTTTGAGCGCGGAATCAATCAACACACGCCCGCTGTCGCATTTCATCCGTCCTTCAACGGAAAGCTGCCTCTTATGACCATTTTCAATAAATCGCCAGTAGGGATGGTTTCCTATTAAGCATTGGTGCTGGGAGAGCTCCAATAAAGATCGAGGTTCGCCAAATTGTTCTAAGTAGGCTGGGCTCGCACACACATGCATTTGACGAGCACCTAACCGCTTGGCGATGTATGTGGAATCGCCTAAGTGCCCGAGGCGAATAGCCAAATCAAAACCATGCTCTAGCATGTCCAACTTCTGGTTAGAAAGGTGGAAGTCTAATTCGACTTCAGGGTACTCGACTAAAAATTCATTCAGCAAAGGGGCAAGCATTTGTTCCCCGTATGTTACCGGTGCCGTTAGCTTGATCTTTCCTTTAAGGGTCGTTTGAAGCTCTGTTACCGCCTCTTCCGCAAACTCAAGGCCATCCACTAAGTGCCGGCAATGCTGATAATACACTTTGCCAGCATCGGTCAACGTCACCCTACGTGTGGTTCTTAGGAACAGTTTTACCGACAAACGTTGTTCTAAACGTGCAATTTTGCGGCTCACTTGTGCGACTGAGGTTGATAATTTTTGAGCTGAAAGTGTAAAACTCTCTTGTTCCGCCACAGCGACAAACTCTGTGACCCCTTCCCATTGGTCCATTTTTAGTGCCTCAACACAAATTTTATTATTACAAATATGTAATAGTAAATTTCATTTTACCCAGATTATCAATTCAAATAAATTAATTAAAATGTCTCCCATACCTCGCCAACTCACTCTATACGTTAGGATGTTCTCTTAGTTGGGATATTCTCGAGTCAACCTATTGGCGACCATCGTGATTACTTAAGGGTACAAACATGTCTGAACAATTCATTAAATCTCGCGCAGCGGTAGCGTGGGGACCAAATCAACCACTCTCTATTGAAGAAGTTGATGTCATGCTTCCGAAAGCGGGTGAAGTTCTGGTTAAGATTGTTGCTTCTGGTGTTTGCCACACCGATGCATTTACTTTATCGGGCGACGATCCTGAAGGTATCTTCCCCTCTATTTTGGGTCACGAAGGTGGCGGTATTGTTGAAATGGTTGGGGAAGGTGTCACCAGCGTTGAGGTCGGTGACCATGTCATTCCTCTTTACACGGCAGAGTGTGGCGAGTGTAAGTTCTGTACCTCAGGAAAAACAAACTTATGCCAAGCAGTTCGAGAAACTCAGGGCAAAGGTTTGATGCCTGATGGCACCACTCGTTTTTATAAAGACGGTGAGCCTATATATCATTACATGGGGTGTTCGACATTTTCAGAATACACAGTATTGCCTGAAATCTCGTTAGCGAAAGTAAACGCAGATGCCCCACTAGAAGAAGTGTGTTTACTTGGATGTGGCGTAACCACAGGTATGGGGGCGGTACTCAACACCGCTAAAGTACAAAAAGGCGATACCGTTGCGATTTTTGGGCTAGGCGGAATCGGTTTATCCGCGATCATTGGTGCCACAATGGCCGGAGCAAGCCGCATCATTGGTGTCGATATCAACGAAAGTAAATTTGACCTCGCCAAGCAGCTTGGCGCGACAGATTGCATTAACCCACAACATTATGACAAACCCATTCAAGAAGTCATTGTGGACATGACCGACGGTGGCGTCGATTTCTCATTCGAATGTATCGGGAACGTCAATGTTATGCGCTCTGCACTTGAATGTTGTCATAAAGGTTGGGGAGAATCTGTCATTATTGGTGTGGCAGGCGCAGGGCAAGAGATCTCAACTCGCCCATTCCAGTTGGTGACAGGTCGAGTTTGGCGTGGTAGCGCATTTGGTGGCGTGAAAGGTCGCTCCGAATTACCGGGCATTGTAGAGCGATACATGGATGGTGAGTTTGGTCTACAAGAGTTCATCACTCACACTATGGGGCTAGATGGCATCAACGACGCTTTTGATCTCATGCATAAAGGCGAAAGCATACGCTCTGTTGTCCATTTCGATAAATAGGGTCTGTCGACCTTCAACTAAACAGAGCGGTTTTCCGCTCTGTTTCCTATTGGGGAAGCTCCTATACATGGCTATTACTGAAATCAGTGCCGCAAAAGTCCATGGCGGCTGGCACAAACAATTTACTCATCAGTCCAACACTGTGCAGTGTGAAATGCGATTCGCCATTTTTTTACCCTCACAAGCCGAATCTGAGCCAGTACCTGTAATCTACTGGTTATCTGGGCTGACATGCACTGACGAAAATTTCATGCAAAAAGCCGCGGCATTTCGTAAAGCTGCCGAACTTGGTGTTGCTATTGTCGCGCCAGATACCAGCCCGAGAGGCGAAAGCGTACCCGACGACTCGGAAGGGGCATACGATTTTGGTTTAGGCGCAGGCTTTTACCTTAATGCGACACAAGAACCCTGGAGCACTCACTACCATATGTACGATTATGTGGTGAAAGAACTTCCAGCACTCATTGAAGCCAATTTCCCAGTCAACACCAAAAAGTCCATTTCAGGACACAGCATGGGTGGACACGGTGCACTCAGCATTGGCTTAAAGCACCCAGACCTATACCGTTCTGTTTCTGCATTCAGCCCAATTACCAAGCCCATGAATTGTCCTTGGGGTATTAAAGCATTCAGCCTGTATTTAGGAGAAGATAAAGCCAACTGGTCGCGCTACGACAGCTGTGAATTACTAAAAGCAACGGATAGCGTGCCGCCAATATTGGTTGATCAAGGGAGTGCTGATTCTTTCCTTGAAGAACAGCTAAAACCAGACATGTTTCAAAGCATCGCTAAACAGCACGACAATATTGTTTTTAGAATACAAGATGGCTACGACCACAGTTATTTCTTTATACAAAGCTTCATCGAGGATCACTTAGCGTTTCATGCACGCTACCTCAAATAGTGTTCATAAAAAAACAAGAAACCTAGCATAATTGCTGGGTTTCTTTTGTTTAAAGCGTTGTATCAAATTACAAAGTGTCGCTTCTAAATTTACATCGTATAGGTGTAAGGCGCTTGAATACCTAGAGGTATTCCTAAGGCCCAATACGCCAGTAAGAAGATCGTCCAACCAATCAGCATCGCGATCGAAAACGGCATCATGAGAGAAGCCAAAGTGCCAATACCCGTTGATTTCACGTAACGCTGGCAATAAACCACGACGAGTGGGAAGAACACCATAAGCGGTGAAATGATGTTGGATACGGAATCACCGACACGATACGCCGCTTGAGATAGCTCAGGAGAAATTCCGACTGCCATTAGCATCGGCACTAGAATTGGACCGATTAACGCCCATTTCGCAGATGCAGACCCAACCAGCAAGTTTACAAATGCCGTAAGGAGAATCATACCTACGATGGTAGCTTGCCCTGGTAGTTCAAGAGCCTTAAGCCCTTCAGCACCGTAAAGCGCAAGCATAGTACCAATGTTTGATTGACCAAACGCCGACAGGAATTGCGCACAAAAGAATGACATGACAATGTAAGCACCCATCGTCGCCATAGTATCGGACATGGCTTTAATCACGTCGTTACTGCTTTTGAACGTGCCAGCCACACGGCCATAAACAATACCGGGAATGATAAATAGAATGAAAATCAGCGGTACGATAGATTTCATTACTGGTGCGGAGAATGCTGTTAACTCTCCATCAGGTGAGCGCAGTGCTGAGTCTTCCGGAATAAGTGCGACAACCAGCAAAGCAATACCTGCCAACATCGCCCAACCAGCATAACGAAACGCCTTGGATTCAATAGCCGAAAACGATCCTAAATCGGGGGCTTCTTCCGCATCTTCATCAACAGGAGTATTGGCTAGACGAGGTTCAATGATTTTCTCGGTCACATACCAGCCAATCGCAACAATGATGACAGAGGAGATTCCAGTGAAGAAGATATTCGCCAGCGGGTTCACAACATAACTTTCATCCAATACCTGTGCTGCCGTTTGGGTGAAGCCAGCCAAGAGAGGATCGATGCCAGATGGAATAAAGTTAGCCGAGAAGCCACCAGAAACGCCCGCAAATGCCGCCGCAATACCGGCAAGAGGATGACGACCAGCAGCATGGAAGATAATACCCCCCAACGGAATAACGAGTACGTAACCCGCATCGGCAGCAGTATGTGACACAATCGCCACCAAAATAAGCATTGGCGTTAAAAGTTTCGCTGGCGTGAAGTTCAGCATTTTCTTCAAGCCAGTGGTGATGAAACCAGATGAGTCAGCAACACCTACCCCTAGCATTGCCACTAACACAATCCCCAAAGGTGCAAAGCTAGTAAAAGTTGTCACCATATTCGCAAGGAAACTCGCGAGTGCTTCACCAGTAAGTAGGTTGTTTATTTCCAGTGCTTCACCAGTACGCGGGTTCATCAGATCAAAGGAAACATTAGAAAGTAATGCTGACGATACCCAAACAATCACTAGTGCCCAAAAAAACAAGATTGCTGGATCAGGGATCTTGTTACCAGCGCGTTCGATAAAATTTAAAAATCGGTCCATTCCCGACGGTTGGGATGGTGGAGCCTGCTTAACAGCTTGGTTACTCATAGGTAACTCCATATGTCAGATGTTGTTTTCAACGAGCTATTCATTTAGTTATATATCGCTCATTTCTCGACTGACTATTCTATTGGAACACCAATATAAAAGCACAAAAAACCAGACCATTTCATAATCTCAGACAATTATTTTTAATTTATTTACAAACAAACAACAAACCATAATCAATCTTGCAACTAGCACAAAATAAAAGCGCTACAGGAAAGTTAATTCTCCTGTAGCGCCGTTATGTTTAAGAGTGGATTATTTATATGATGAATTTTTGTACAGCGGTCTAAAAGCTCTAATCAAACTCGTTGTAGCTGGACACCATGGTTTTAATCGACACTTTTTGATTCGCATTGAACCGATTTTTCCACTCACCTTCAACTGTGATGATTTTCACCGCAGACGAAATGGAACCGGTAGGCTGTGATACCGTCCATGTCAGTGTGTAGCCTCCGCTTTTTACTTCCGTACCCGACTGGATGCTATCAAAAGTTATGGTGCCATTAGCGCCGCTCACCGATCGCTGGCGAAAATACTCCAACTTTGACTCGGCTAAATACAACGCTTCTAAGCTACGTATCGCATGTTCAGATTTGTGCTCCATAAAAGTTTGTAACTTCACAAGCCCAAGTACGCCAACACCAAATATTAGAAAAGCGATCATCACTTCAATCAGGCTAAAACCTTGGTGTTTTTTAGAAATCATTCCAAGATCCTTTTACCCATTTTGGTGGGGAGTTTTTGCTTCGAGAATAATCAATTACGTCTTTGTTAAAGCTTAGGCTAACGGCATTATTAAATATTGCTGAGTGACCACTAGAATCTAAATACTGGCCACCCGAAAAAGTAAACGAACCACTTTGGTAATAGGATGCATTTGCTCGAACTGCCGAAGGTATATCTGAAGCGCCAACTGGGTTGAGAAATGGATTGGCGCCAGGCAGAGAGTTCCAATCGCTTAAATCAGGGGAATAACTTGAATTTATATGGAAAAGTACCCCTTTAAATTCTCCAGAAGTAGTATCCGATATCAAAGAAATAGGACCATTATTGACCACTAACGTTACCCCATTAGGTGTCGCGGCTGACTTGGCTACCAAACTGGGGTATTCATCTTTTGATATTTCACACCCTCCTTCAACCCATATAAATTCATTCCCTGCATGGATAGCATTTTTTATTTTGGTGCCACAATTGCTAAGAATCTTAGTTCCTGAGGTAATTGTTGAGCCCGTTAAAATATGGAAATTTCCGTTATCTCTTACTTTTTCCGCTTTGCTTACAGGAATACCGTAAAAATTCTCAAAAGGTGCGACTGACGAATCTTTGACAAAATCGCCTGTTGATAAACTCGTCGTTCCATTACCATTGGTCGTCGTCTTATTCGCCGCTTTGCAGTCTTTACCTTGCCCGTCAAAGCCAGCCCACGGAGGATCACCGTGAACGACGCCTTTATTCTGTATTGTCCCAAGTACTTTGAAAGTACTTTTGTATCGAGCTGCTACACATTTCCAACCATCACTCGTTAAGGTACCTGGGTCAGGGGTATCAAAAGCATTGGCACCGCGAAGAAACAAGTCTGCACTCGACTGCAAAGCACCTGAGCCCAACGAACCACCATATTGGATCTCTTTTTCAAGGATGGTGCTACCAACCAGTGCGGTAGCCATTTTTCCATTAGGTGATGTCACCAAAGACATCGTCAATTCTGGTTGATTCGAGCATGCATTCACGTTACCAGAAGACACTTTGTCTACGTGGGCTCGAGCATAAATACACTCTAGCCCCCCCTCTGCGGTCCAATGGTCTTGGCGACTTTTCACTTCGTTCTGCGCACGTTT
The DNA here is from genome assembly GCF_030689305.1 of Vibrio penaeicida. Lineage (GTDB taxonomy): Bacteria > Pseudomonadota > Gammaproteobacteria > Enterobacterales > Vibrionaceae > Vibrio > Vibrio penaeicida_B. The sequence continues at coordinate 149,056 of NZ_JAUYVM010000011.1, forward strand.
AATTTGAAAGAAAACCTGTTTATATGACCCCATAACTAAAATCAGCGCAGCTAACAAGATAAAGCTTGTTATCGTCAGCGTAATATAGCCTTCAGAACGTCGGATCATTTCCAGTTCCTTTGTTTAAAAGATGTATTAAGAGTGACTGAGTCCGCCGAGCTCTTAAGGGATCCAGTCATAGAGAGGGTTATAAATGCTGAACTTACCGATGAACCGAGTGGTGTCGATGTCACCGTAAATCCGGTAATTTTTACTTGGTTTTCATCCAGCATTTTGAAATACCGATTACAAGATGCTTGAGTGCCAATCGCAGCAGACTGCTTTGTGCATATTTTAATGTTGTTATCATCATGCTTGAAGAATACATGCTCGTACTTATCGCTTTTGTTCAAATACACATATCCCAAGGAAGTTGGTGTGGTTACATACACATCGCCCGCCCCAGACACGATAGCCGCGGCATTTTCACTGCCATTGTATCCAGCCCTGAGCGCATCTTCTTTTATGTACTTAAGGGTATCCGACATGCTTTGCAAAACCAGAAGGTCAAGAGAACGTTGAGTTGCCGACTTTTGTGCCGTCAGATATACAGACCCAATTGAAATGATCGCGAGCATACTTAGCCCTGAAGCGATCATTAACTCAACCAATGACGCGCCTAACTGGCGCGATGAGCTAACACTCTTTGAAGCCATGAGTATTCCCTCTACTGCCACACACTTTGACTCGACCATTGGTAAAGTGAGTAATCACCGAACCACTATCTGACATATTTTCTTTGTAACTGAATTGAAAAGTGCCACCTTGAATTCGACCGTTCACGCCTTCCACTTTAAACGGAGAGCCATGGTTACTATTGAAGTGGATACTTTTGAAAGGTGAGCCAGATACAGATTGAACTAAAGCACCTGAAGCTGTATTCGTTTCACGTAGCTCAACGGACCAGTCTCCATTTTTGGAAGCACCTGAAATAGTGACATGAACCCAAAGGTCTTTATTTTTCATCACCGCTTCCGACCGCGCTTCAACCAAAAAAGCCTGAAGCTCATTGGATAAACGAGTTATACGGTTGCCATCAGTCACTGATTTATAGTTTGGAGCAAACGCACCAAGCAGAATGGACAGCAAAGCCAGAGTGATCAAAAGCTCAATGAGTGTAAAGCCGCGAGCCATATTCCAAATTCCTCTGAAACTTCATTTATGCACCTAATTTCGCTTGCGGAGATGCTAGCACCAACGAAGAATAGCGCTGCGAAAATGAAGGAAGATATGGAAATGATTCGAAAAAATAGATGCAAGAAGCGCAACAGCCCACCCAAAGGAATGACCTTGCTCGAAATTCTGGTTGCGGTTTCTATCATTGCCATTTTCGCGGCGGTTGTTTACCCCTCCTTGAACGACTACGTATACAAAGGGCACCGTAAACAAGCCATGGCGGATATGATCCGTATTCAACTAACAATGGAGCAGGCATATAACAATGGCTACTCATGGAGCAACATCTTATCTGGCTCCACTTGCATCATATGCGATACCTCAGACGACAGGTACGCCTTTGCGGTAACATCCGCGGGTGGTTACACAATCACCGCCACCCCAAAATCAGATAAAGGGCAAAACAGTGATTCTTGCGGCACACTCACGGTCAAAGCCGATGGTACCAATACGCCTAAAGTTTGTTGGTAGTTAAAACTCGCTGATAATTAAAACTCGCTGAAAGTTAAATTCGCTGGTAGCTCAAGTTTGCTGACAATAAATTCTGACGGCAATGAGCATTTTTTTAGGTAATAAGAAGCCCACCTGAAATAGGCGGGCTTCTTGTATAAGGCTTATCGCTTTAGCCACAGTTCAACTTTAAATCTCGTTTAATTAAAGCCGTAGCAGTGGCGGTATTAGCAGCAACGAATTACTTCGCAACCATCACCATAGCAGGGCGAATGACTCGACCATTCAACTCGTAACCTTTCTGCATGACTAACATCACCATGTTAGATTCGTGATCTGGGCTTTCCTGAATCGACATAGCTTGATGGAATTCAGGGTTGAACGCCTCACCTTCAGGGTTGATCTCTTTAAGACCAAACTTAGATACAACATCCACAAATGTTTTGTGTGTTAGCTCTACACCTTCAAGGAATGGCTTAATCACTTCGTTTTCTGCATCTGCTGCTTGAATAGCGCGCTCCAAGTTATCGATAACTGGAAGCAGTTCTTCAGAAAATTTATTCAGCGCATACTTACGGGCTTTATCGATTTCCTGTTCACTGCGACGACGCATGTTTTCAACTTCTGCCTTTGCACGAAGTACCGATTCTTGCTGCTCTTTCACTTTAGCTTCACTTGAAAGCAATGCTGCTTCAAGTTGAGCGATTTTTGCATCAGTTTCATCTTGAACCGATTCTTCGTTCCAATCGATATCGGCATCAGAGCCTACTGCATCTACTTCTTCTGCAGTTTCCTGTTGCTTTAGCTCTTCTTCATTAATCTTGTTTTCTTCGTTGCTCATGATATCTCCAGAATTCAGAATTCAACTACTTATGCGATAATATGCTCAAAAAATTGAGATAAAAAACCTCGCATAGTTCTTCAACTTGCCTTTATTATGGGGATGAAGATTTGCGTTTCAAGCACAATAACCTCAGACAACGGATTTTCTCTATGCCAAAGCCTTTTGAAGTGATCGCAATTATAGGCAAACCCCGTGACAGTAAAGCCATTCAAACTCATAAAGAGTTGTACCACTGGCTCATTAAAGAAGGCTACTCCGTCGTCATTGACGATCGATTACAAGAAATCCTAACAGACATAGACCGCTCTTGTTTCACCAGTCTAGTGAACATTGGAAAACAAGCGGATCTTGCCATTGTTGTGGGTGGCGATGGCAATATGCTTGGTGCGGCCAGAGTACTGTCTCGATTTGATATTTCGGTGATTGGTGTAAACCGTGGAAACCTCGGTTTTCTAACCGATCTCGACCCTGAAGACTTTGAAAAGGCGCTATCCAAAGTCCTGATTGGTGAATACTTAGAGGAAGACCGCTTTCTACTGGAAGCTGAAGTGCATAGGCACGGGCAAGTAAAAAGTCACAATGCGGCGCTTAATGAAGCGGTACTCCACCCTGGGCAAATCGCTCACATGATCGAATTTGAAGTGTACATCGATGATCGATTCGCTTTCTCGCAACGCTCCGACGGATTGATAATTTCCACTCCAACTGGCTCTACTGCGTATTCACTTTCTGGCGGCGGTCCTATTTTATCGCCAAGCCTGAACGCTATTTCCCTTGTGCCAATGTTCCCTCACACACTCTCTAGCCGCCCGTTAGTTGTGGATGGCAATCGACGTATTAAATTGCTTGTTTCCCCAGATAATCGTGGCACGCAGGAGATAAGCTGTGATGGGCAAATTTCACTACCCGTCTCCCCTGGAGATGAGATCCACATTTATCAAAGCCCAAATGTACTCAAACTCATTCACCCTGAAGACTACAGTTACTATCACGTGCTAAGGAATAAATTGGGTTGGTCTAGCAAGCTTTTCTGACCAAGGTTTCGCTCACAAAAAATCGACAAAACGAAAAAAATCACCTGTACAACTTTACTGTATAAAGAAACAGTATATACTGCATTTATATACAGTATTGTTCAGTTATACAGGTAAATAAAATGCTGGCTCATCTAAGTGTTAATAATTTTGCAATTGTGAAGTCTTTACAGCTAGAACTTGCCAAAGGCATGACAACCATTACCGGCGAGACAGGCGCAGGTAAATCCATTGCTATTGATGCTCTAGGCTTATGTTTAGGCGATCGCGCCGAAGCAAGCTCTGTTCGTCAAGGTGAAGAAAAAACCGACATCTCTGCCTCGTTCTTACTGGACAACAATATCAATGCAACGCGTTGGCTAGAAGATAACGATCTGATGGATGGCTGTGAATGCATCCTAAGACGAGTTATCACTAAAGAAGGTCGTTCAAGAGCCTTCATTAACGGCAGCCCAGTGCCGGCTTCACAGCTTAAAGCGCTTGGGCAGCTCCTCATTAATATTCACGGACAGCACGCCCACCATCAACTGATGAAGAGTGACTACCAACTTTCTATGTTGGACCAGTACGCTGGTCACGTGAACTTACTTAACAAGACCAAAAACTACTACCAAACTTGGCGTCAATCAGATAACCACCTAAAGCAACTTACACAAAACAGCCAAGAAAACCTTGCTCAGAAGCAGCTTCTTGAATACCAAATCAAAGAACTCAACGATCTCGCCATTGGCGAGGAAGAGTTTTCGGAGCTAGAACAAGAACATAAACGCTTGGCTAATAGTGGTGAATTAGCATCCACTTGCCAACAAGCAATAGAGCTGATTTATGAAGGTGAGGACGTTAATGCTCTAGGTATTCTTCAAACAGCCAATCACTCGTTGATTCAGCTTGCTGAATTAGACTCAAAGCTTTCAGGCTTACCCGATATGATTTCTGAAGCCATTATTCAATTGGAAGAGGCAAACAGTGAGTTACGTCATTACCTAGATGGTATCGATGTCGATCCTGCTCGCATGGTTTATGTTGAAGAACGTTTCTCCAAAGTGATGTCTACGGCACGTAAACATCATGTAATGCCAAATGAGTTGTATCAGCACCACCAAGAATTGCTCAAACAAGTTGAAGCCTTGGATTGTTCAGACGAAAAAATGGACGCATTGGCAGCGGAAGTTGAAGAGAAACGTCTGAAGTTCTTAGCCACCGCTGAAAAGCTGAACAAATCTCGACAGCGCTATGCGAAAGAACTCAATAAACTTATTTCCCAAAGTATGCATGAACTCAGTATGGAAAAAGCCAAGTTCTGTATTGATGTCGTACGTGATGAAAATAATGCGTCGCCACTTGGTATCGACCAAGCAACGTTCTTAGTGTCAACCAACCCAGGTCAGCCGATGCAGCCAATAGCAAAAGTTGCCTCTGGTGGTGAACTTTCACGTATTTCCTTGGCCATTCAAGTTATCACAGCTCAAAAAGTGGACACCCCTAGCCTAATTTTCGATGAAGTCGATGTGGGCATCAGCGGTCCTACTGCAGCAGTCGTCGGCAAAATGCTTCGTAAGCTTGGTGAATCCACGCAAGTTCTTTGTGTGACTCACCTACCACAAGTCGCCGGATGTGGGCACCAACAGTTATTCGTCGCCAAAAACACCAAAGGCGGCAAAACAGAAACACAAATGAACTGTTTGGATCAAAACCAGCGAGTTGCTGAATTAGCGCGTTTATTAGGTGGTAGCCAGATAACCGACAGTACGCTGGCAAATGCGAAAGAACTTTTATTTGCGGCTTGATAGAATCTTCAATTCCACAGCAAAGATCCACTCACAAAATGTTATTCACCTCACAGCGCAGCTCACCCCTGCGCTGTTTGTCTTTGTAACAATGCAACTTATCGCTATAACTATGGTCATATGATTTCACCGTCGCTATTTAATGGTGTTAGAAACTCGAGAATGCCAATGGATGGCATGAGAAACTTTTTACTTCTCGGCCCAGAGTGATTATCATCTCGCCCGAGAACTTGAACTTAGTAATAAAGAACAGAAAGCATATGCAATTTAAGAAGTGGATTGTTGCAGTACCATTAGCGCTCGTGATGTTAACGGGCTGCTCGGTTGCAGAAAAACTGGTTTATCGTATCGACATCAATCAGGGAAATTACATTGAGCAGAACTCGGTAGACCGACTAAAATTTGGTATGTCTAAAGAACAGGTTCGCTTTGTTTTAGGTTCGCCAATGCTTGTCGAAAACGGCTACCCAAATACGTGGTATTACATTTACCACCACACAAAAGGGCACAGCGACTCCATACAGAAAAACCTCTTTGTTCGTTTCGATGACAACGAAAGATTGGTCAAAGTGGAAGGTGATTTCCCAGCCAGTGAAAACTTTTTCGAAGGTGTTTACTAACCCCATTTAAGTTCACCAGATATTGAAAAGGCTCGCTAATTGCGAGCCTTTGCTGTTTTTGCGTTATATCTACTTTCGGTAATCAACCAATCTCATACCGTTCTTGTCTTAAGGTTTATTTGGACTTTTCAGCTTCCGCTTGTTTCTTCGCTTGCTCTGCCCTTTTCCGACGAATCTCTTTGGGATCGGCTAATAGCGGTCGGTAGATTTCAATGCGATCTCTGTCTAACACCGTAGAATTTAGCTTTATGTTGCGACTAAAAATACCCACTTTGTTTTTTGCGAGATCGATTTCAGGGTAAATCTCCAACACGCCAGATTGCTCAATGATTTCTTGAACCGTCATTTCTGCCTCTACGGCTAAGGTTATCACTCGCTGCTCTTGCGGCAACGCATAAACCACTTCAACGTGAATCATGTTTGGTACTCTGCTCATTACACATATACCTGCTTTGCACGTTGTGTAAACGCGTTCACCATATTACTAGTCAGCTCATTGAAAATCTTACCAAATGCCATTTCAACCAGTTTGCTAGTGAATTCAAATTCTAGTTTCAACTCAACCTTGCATGCTGTTTCATCCAGCGGAGTAAATTCCCAACCACCATGAAGCTGCTTAAAAGGACCATCCACCAGCTGCATCAAAATTTTTCGTCCAGCTTCTAACTGATTCGATGTTGTAAACGTTTTACTGATGCCTGCTTTCGACACATCCACAGATGCCACCATGCTCGATTCAGAGTTTTCAATAATTCGAGAACCGGAGCAACCTGGCAAAAAGCTTGGGTAACTGGCTACATCATTTACAAGGCTATACATCTGCTCAGCGCTAAATGGCACTAGGGCGCTGCGGGTTACTTGCGGCATATCGGATTCACTTAAACAAACATTGAAACGGGGAAAACGTTCTCTTATGTTACTTCACGTAATCCTCCTATGAAAGTTTTCTAGAGCTAGCCCTAGAAAACTCGCTGGCTTCTCATCGAATAAACGACAAAAACAAACGCGTTTGAATACATTATCCGCTTCATTTTCTTCATGAAGTATTCGTTTAAAAAGAAACACACAATGACGTATGCACCTAGCATCTTTAGGGGACTTGGGTATATAATGCCGTTCTTATGGCAAAGAAAAATTCAAAACCAAAAGCAGGTAGCAATACCATTGCTCAAAACAAACGAGCTCGCCACGAATATTTCATCGACGACGAAATCGAAGCTGGCCTAGAACTTCAGGGATGGGAAGTCAAATCTCTGCGTCAAGGCAAAGCCAATATCGCCGAAAGCTATGTATATATCCGCGATGGTGAGGCATTTATTAGTGGAGTGACAATCACCCCGCTACAACAAGCATGTACTCATACCGTTGCAAACCCTACCCGCGTGCGTAAACTGCTGATGTCGCGTCGTGAGATCGACAACCTCTTTGGCAGAATAAACCGCGAAGGTATGACCTTAGTTGCCACCGCTATGTATTGGTCCCGTTCTTGGGTCAAAATGAAAGTGGGTGTCGCGAAGGGTAAAAAACTGCACGATAAACGTACTGATATGAAAGAAAAAGATTGGGCTCGCGATAAAGCTCGCGTTATGAAGAGCAATTTGCGCTAATCTTGACCACTTGAGTTGCGCAGTGCTAGACAGCCTAAGGTTTTCTGGTACTATGCAACCTACACTTTGGGGCTGATTCAGGATTCGACGGGAATACTGCAGTCTGAGGTGCATGCCGTGGGGCGGTTGGCCACGTAAAAAGCCGCAAAAAAATAGTCGCAAACGACGAAAACTACGCACTAGCAGCTTAATAACCTGCTCAGAGCCTCTTTGCCCTAGCTTCCGCTTGTAAGACGGGGAATTACAAAGAGTCAAACCCAAACTAGCTAGCGTGGCTTCTCCCGCCTGAGAGGAAAAGCGCGAATTCTAATTCAGGATAGTCATTTACTAGCGTGTCGGTTCGCAGGTGGATGGTGAATTTAAAGATCGACTAAGCATGTAGTACCAATGATGAATGATTTTCGGACGCGGGTTCAACTCCCGCCAGCTCCACCAAACGTTTGGAAAGCCCGCTAGCTCCTAGAGTTAGCGGGCTTTTTGTATTTGGTCTCTCAAGTATTTGAATATTGGTACCAATCAAAATATCCCCACATGAGGATATTACTTCATCTATACCCTTGTGGGGATAAAGAGATCATTCTCTCAACCGCCGTACCACTACAAAAAAGTGATTTTCTGAACACTTGAAAGGTCGTCAAGCTACAAATACGCACCATAATGTTGCTGGAATAGCTTGAGCATATTGCGCTTGCGTTTATAGGTATTTGCTAGTGACGATACCTTGGCATAGAAAGCCGACAATGTTTCTGGGTGCGGTTTAAGCAAGGATTCAACGTGATTGAGTAAGCGAATGGCGGCGGCGTACCCGTCGTTATTGGTCTGTTCAATCTGAACTACCACAGCACGCAAGTAGTAACTCAATGTTTGGGTTGGCATGTCGTCGACTATGCTGTCAGCCAGTTTCAATAACACATCCGATGAAACTCGGCGCGTTGCCACCCAATCGCACGCTTTGTGCCATTCCTCTTGCTCCATATAGAACTCTAACAAGTCGTCGAGCCCTTTAAACACCACTCTTCCTCCTTGAGAGGCTGGGTAGGCCGCTTTTAGGGTTTGCTCTACCCGAGCGAGAAAGCCAGAATCCTCTATGGCGTAATTTTTTTTGAACAGAGCCAGTTGCTGGTAGCGCGAGAACGCAGCACTCTGCTCGAATAGGCGGTTTCCTAATGCCCACGCGGAGGCGATTTCCCCTTGTTCGATATAAAGCTTGAATTGCATTTGATGACACGCTTCTTGCTCATAATTCGTGGCTATGTTCTTTGCTTTGGCTAACCAAAACTCGCCTTCTAATGGTTCTTTATGCTCTATAAAGGTATCCACTATTTCAAGGTAATCGCGGCATGTTCGCGCTATTTTTTGTTTAATTTCCACCACTTCTCGCCAATCGAACGATTGTTCGATTAATGGCTTGGCATAACGTCTAAGGTTCCATGCCTCGTCATCTGTCTTTGATGCTTTCTCTATGGCTTCGCGGCACAAATCCAAAAAATGAGTATTGTGCTGCCAAACGCTTTTGAAGTGCTCTTCTATGCTAGGGAACACATCAAATTCGTAACTCGTTAAACGTTCAAACATCCATTGCGCTTTGTCTTGTTCGCTCCAATTGAGTTCGGAGAATATACGAGACATGTGTGAGTTGATAAGCGCTTCGATTCCAAAGCGGTCGCCATTCGAATCGTCGATGTGTCCGAGCACACTATTTAGCCGTTCCACGAGGTAAGAAATCAACTTCCATTGTTGCTCTGCGTTTAACGTTTGCATGGAATCGACAATGATTCTTCAGCCGCCATGAAATAGCCACTGCTCGCTCGCCAATCCCATATTTGCTCGCGAGGCAATGCTTGAGTGATCCGCTTTTTTAACTCGCCATAACTGGCTGGGCTCTGGTGGAGGCTGATTCTCGTCAGCAATGTTTGCCACGCCCTTTCGTCTTCTTCAAGATAATCGAGCAATTGTTCTAATACCGCTTCCTCACCCAAGCTTTGAAGGTGCGCTTTTATTAAGGAGCGTTCACTCACGGCGCTCTGTGCTTCTTCATGATCTTGCAGGCTAATGGCGAGAGCAACCGCGTGTTTGCATAACCTTTGATATTGCGCCGCTGGGCAATCGCAACCTGCCCAAATCGAATCACTCACATCGAGGCTTACGTGATAATCGTACGTGCCTTTCACCATCGCACTTGCCTTATCGCCAGTCACCTTGATTTTGCGTACTGCTCCCTTTTGCGACAACTTTATGCCCTTCTGCAATGTGCTGGTTTCACACAGGGGAATCAGGTCAGACAGTTCAATTGAGTTGGCGATTTTTCTGTTCATAGAGTTCCGATACTCCAACGGGAAACGAGTTGTTCTACATTATGCGAGTTCTATGGGAGGAACACGGTAGTAGGTTATTAAAGAATTTTAAGCGTTTGATGTGAAAGGTGGGTTCACAACAAACCATAGGCTTATCCTCAATGATGTCAGTACTTACGCAGTATACTATCTAGCCTTCTACCAGTAATCACTCATTAGTAATCACTCACGAACACTTTGATGCGCATACAAAGTTAATCACTACACTTTTATGCGCGTAAAAATGTAAATTACTGCATTTAATCGCACACTATAATGTAATACAAAGGTAGTCAGATTAGAGCTTTGAATAAGGTGACTCGATGAAACGTTCTTGCTACCAAAATTGCTGGGAAGCGCACCCGAGTGAAATCGCTGCAATCCTATATTGAGAAGTGCAGCCCCCACAAAACCATTAAGCTTACTGGTACTCAAGGTTCTCCTGCAGCTGAAAGAGTACACATCGTTCTGCCTTTGTACTATACGGAATATTTACCTGAATATATGAGGGGTACTGAAGAATGAACTTACTGGTGATATTTTTTGACGAGTTATTACGGTTACAAAAAATAGAGCCAACATGATGTTGGCTCTATAGCTATTTGATTAAAAAGTTAAGGGTTACAAGTCAGCATGAACGTACCTATGCTGCTGTTATCGACTTCAACAGTAATTGGTGCAGTAAAGCCCGTTAAGTTACATGTCACGTTTAACACATAAGACCCATCACCATTATCCGTAGTTGTTGCAGAGGCGAACACTGAGCTGGCTGCCGCAATCGCAACCGTGTGCCCACCGTGCCCTACATCGCTGCCATCAGACTGCTTCAGCACAACCGATATTTGACCTGAACCTCCATTCGGTATGGTGACGTTAGAGGTCATTTCCACATTCCCTACATCGACTTGAGTAAAGGCAACACTCACGGTATTCGTTAAGTTATTACCCCCTACGTTTGCGGTAATGACGTAATCAGTCGCTGTTGAACTGTTAATAGTGGCGGTGTAAGTACCATCTCCATTATCCACTACACTTTCAGTGATTCCAGAAGGTGAAGACGAGAGAGCTAACGTACCACCACTTTGACCGTAATCTGAACCATCTGCCTTTTTCAACGTCACCGTTAACTGCAAAGTATTGCCCAGTTTGGTCGCAGCACTGTTTGCTGTAATGGTCGACTGCGCCAAATCGGGTCCTGTGGAGTTAAAGGTCACGGACTGTGCAGCTGCCAAATCGGTGCTATCCAGCTTTGGCGTGATTGTTACTGTACCTGCAGTTGTCGATGTAAATGCTTCAGTATAAACCCCGCCACCTTGATGCGTTGCGCCAGAACCATTCGCTGTGCCTGTAGTAGCAAAGCTCACGGTTCCGCTCGCTGGAACAAAAGCTTGCCCTGCGTAATCCTTTAATGTAACCGTTGCAGTAACGGTGCTTGTGCCATCTGCATCCACACTGTCAGTGCTTAGTGCAAGGGTTGTTTGGCTAACATCTAACGCTGCTGTAAAGGTAACGGTTTGAGCAGAGCTTAGGTCAGTGCTGTCCAATCGAGGTGTTATCGTGACGGAGCCAGCGCTCGTTGACGTTAAAGTCACAACATACACACCATCACCTTGTGCTGTTACGGCTGAAGACGTCACGCTTCCGGTCGTCGCAAAACTCACCGTTCCGCTTGCCGGTACAAAAGCCTGCCCTTCAAAATCTTTTAGAGTTACCGTGGCAGTCACTTCATCCGTTCCATTTGCACTCACGCTGTTAGTGCTTAATGTATAAACCGTTTGGCTCACATCGATAGCTTGTACGAAATTAATCGAGGTCGTGTCTGTAATCGCATTACCGTCAATGCTTCCAGATATCACGATATTACTTGCAACCGATGAAGATACATCTGCTGTATACGTACCGTCACCATTGGATTGAATATTTTCAATCGTCACTCCATTTGAAGGAGAAGCACTGATAGTTAGAGTTCCGGTGTTACTTCCTCGTGAATTCCCATATTGGTCTTTTTCTTGAACCGTAATGGTGACTTTTTCTGTGCCATTAGCGCTTGCCGATGTCGCAGAACCAGACAATTCTGTCTGTGCATAATCTACGGGCTCGTCAGTTGTACAGAAGGAATCGGTGCTTCTAAGCTTCATATCCACTGTCGCCGTTTGCGAGCTACTACCGACAAACGGAGTAGATAAGCGACCGTAGTACCATCGGTTATTTTCTCTTAGATAAGCACTCGCATAGTAGTTTACCCCTTCAACAACCTTATCTAGCGTCGCATTACCACTATCATTGCTGTTACCACTCATATACTGCGAATAGCTTTCATCGTATGCCCAATAGCGGCTTAGAGGGGCGGGTTTCTGTTTGATAACCGTTTGATTGCTGTCCAAACAGACGAGTCGTGTATGCAAAGTTTGATTCACTGTCGGGCAAAGTGATAGGTCATTAATTTGAAGTGAGGTGAGCGAATCAGACGCTGTAAACTCTAATCTACCTCGAGTATTGCTGCCGTAGTAGTACAACTTATATTGTGCGTTTTCAGTTAAATTCTGCAAATCTAACTCGCCATTCGTTACCTGTCCGCGCTGAATATATGAGTAGCCTTCATACAAATAGTAACGCCCACTGTTTGCGCTTGCTGTCTTGGTTGTGTCCGTCGGGCAAACCAGCGCCACACTTGGCTTGAGGTTTATTCTTGGGGGGTTCTTGATGTTTAAGTGCGCAGTGAATGACTTGGATGCATCGTTCGTTTTACCAAAGCAGAAATCGTCGAGCTTAACGCCTTTTTCTCCACTTCCAACTGCGATACTTTGCCCATCCACTTCTATGGATGCCAAAAGACTGTTTCCGCTGCTGTCCAACAAATCGAAGGTACCAGCAAAGGCAGGGACTCTCTGAATATTCAGTTTGTCTAAATCATTTCCCCATCCTGATGGTTTGTAGGCCCAACCGCCATCCTTACGAGCATAAGACAGACGCAACCTCTGATTATTGGGTTGTCCGTCTTTGTCTAAAACATCGACATCGAGCTTACATCTGTTTGTTCCATACCAATCAAGGTTGTAATAAGACAAGTGCGTTATCTTTTTCACCACACTAAATGTATTGGCGTTTTCAGCTGTAATCAGCGCTTCACCTTCATAAGACCATTTAGCTGTATTTTCGTTGTAGCTCCATAGTGGGATGGATCCATCTTCCAGCTTTAGAGGTTGGGATGTGTTCGGATGAACCGTACTTTTCGGCACTTCAAAGTTTAGGCTTATTCCGTCCCCACCAAACTGAGAAACTTGATTTCCTAAGCTGTCTTTGATTTCGATGGCGACAAACCCTGCACTGATAAAGCTGAATTCAGAATCGTTATTTAAATCTGACGGTGTCGCCCCTTCAAGACCACTAACCTCGAGCCCACCTGGGAAAGCAAATAAAGGGTTGTTCGTGCTATTCGAAAGATTTTTAGGATCGGCAGAGACCAGAACAGCAGATGCTTTTACTGCTCCAGTCGGTTCAAATGGATTCCCATTACTATCAAAAAACTCCGTGTTTGCGGGAATATCAATTGAAATTTGTGCATTATCAAGAATTTGACCAGACAAACTGGATGTTGGTTTTATAGGCGTATTGATCACAACTTGCTGAGTGACTACATTTCCGCTTAGTAACACGGTTTCTTCAGCAAACGAACCTGCGAAGTCAGAAGAAATCGATTTAGGAAGGACTTCTACTCGGTTTTGTAGGGAAGTATCTGAAGACAAAAGATCGTACGTTGCCGCATTGGAGAAAAAACCATCACCCGAAACGACAATGCTCAAAGTGGCAGATGAATTGTGTTCTTTCTTTAAATTATCGGATTTTAACGTTAGGGGTAAAAAGCCTGAAGATGGAATTTTTATATCACCAGAAACAAAGCTAGCGCCATCCTTATAACCAGCGACAACTATCCCGTCAGAATCGATAATTGAAATATCTACATTGGCATCTTGTCCTTCCATCTGGAATTGTGCACTGACATCTAGCCCACCTACAGAATCTTGGTTTGCACCATTGTTCACAACAAGATGAACAGGCAGACCACTGGTTATTGGCAAGCTGGTTTGAACAGGGGTAGAAACATTCGACTCACCACCGGCTGTTGAACTTGCATCATCATCGAAGATGCACCCTGTTAGCAGCACTGTACTTCCCAAACACGCTATAGCCAAACGAGAGCGCTTAAACCTTCCCTTTCTATGCAATCTATTTATTTTGTTATCCATAACCAACCTCATTATTTTTTTGGACGATTCGTCATTAATTTATCAAAGGTTAGTTCAGCAATACCTAATAAAGCCGATAGGTTTGTATTTTTTTGATAATTATCAGCAATCTATGAAAAAAGAAATCTACAGAATTATCATTAATCACCCTGTATCCGTCTGGTTTATCTTTATATCGAAATTTATATCATTGGTGGCTAGCATTAACGAAACAACCCTAAATTCGGCTACCAAATAGGGAAAGTCTGACTAATTTGTATGGTTTACCTATCCTGTGGCATCCGCTTAGAATGAGATTAGTCGCCCCCGAAAGTGAATATATCTATGGCATCCAAAAATAAACTGGTTCGTTTTAAGAGTATTGAAGTAGAAGATATTTTTGAAAAAGAGAGCGCGTTACTAAAACAAGTTCAATCTGGAGAGCTTTCTCAGGTATTGATGCTTTGGCAAGCCAAAACGGCCACATTAGTTTTGCCTTCTGGTAAGAAGTGGAAAGTATCTGAGGAATTAACGTCGGGGTTAGATAACTTAGGTTGGCTTCTCATGTCACGGAAAACAGGTGGCGCTCCTGTTCCACAAGTTCCAGGGATTATTAACCTTTCACACATCTATCATTGGGAAGAAGGCGTTCCCTATGACATTCAAAAGTCGTATCAAGATTTGTGCTTTGTCCTCACCCAGTTTTTTAAAGCTCTGGGCGTTAGAACCGATATACACGCCACGCCCCACTCCTATTGTGATGGCGACTACAACCTAAACATTAATGGAAAAAAGATCGTCGGCACGGCGCAGCGAGTATTACTCAAAAAAGACGGTGGAAGAGTCGTACTCTCTCAGGCATGTATTCTCGTTGATGCCATTCTGGAAAACATCGTCGCCCCCGTTAACCTTTGCAACAAACTGTGTGGGCACAGCGATCACATCGAAGACGGTGTCCACACATCACTGTTTGAGCATATAAAAGAGCGACCAAGCATAGACGCTCTCTACCAACAGTTAACGGAAGCTTTCTTAACACACGCCTAAAGCTATTAGGTTTCATGTTTAACAAAAGTCTAAATTTGTAGAATAGCTCGATTTATTTATGGCTATGAATTTTCATATTGAAACAATATGATACGGTTAGTATCTAATCTTGGATTTGTGTAACACACGTACATCTTCGGTGTTGCATACAACGTTTAGATGGTAATTCCATAATAAATAAGGAATATCTACATGGCTTGGACACTCAACGACTTAGTGCCTGTACTTTCTAACCACGAAGGCTGGACAGTCGAAAACAACACTTCCTCTCAATCTCTTCTTATTCGAAATGAAGATGGTGTAGAGGCTTACCTCGCTGTTGCTGGCGAACAAATCATTGCTGAAGTTCTGCTTTTTGCAAAATCGTCAGTGCATGATGTAAACGCCTTGAATGATGAAATCTTAAGAACCCACAAAATGTTCCCGCTTTCTACTATCGGCATTAACAACATTGCCGGTGACGACTACTATGTGGCGTTCGGTTCCCTTTCTTCTCAATCAAAGGAAGAGAGCGTACTGATTGAGATAGCGACACTGTACCGTAATGTGGAAGCGTTCATCGACTTGTATGAAGAATTCTTAGGAGAAGCATAATGGGTGTATGGAAAAAGCTATTTACTGCGATTAAAGGTGGCGTAAACGAAGCTGCAGAAGAGGTTGCAGATAGCCAAGCACTTCGTATCTTGGATCAAGAGATCCGTGAAGCGAAAGAAGAGCTCAGAAAATCAGACGAAGCGTTGGTTTCTCTAGTAGCGAAAAGAAAACTTGCTGACAACAAAGTAGTCGGTTTAGACGGCAGTATTGCAGAATACGAAGAACACGCCCGTAACGCCATGACAAAGGGTGAGCAAGACTTAGCTCTTGAGTGTGCAGGACGTGTAGCGGAGCTAACCAATCAACGTACTACCGAGCAAAACTACGCCGAGCAGTTCAAAGCGTCTGAGCAAAAGTTACGTGAGAACATTGCCCAAGCGAAAGACAAATTGCGTCAGCTAGAACAGCAAGTAGACGTGATAAAAGCCAACGAAGCCGTGCAAAAAGCACAAGCTTCAGTCTCGTCGACCAACGTTGGTGCGAACAGCAAAATGACCACCGCTGTGGAATCTTTGGAACGCATTAAAAATCGCCAAGCAGAGAAACAAGCTCAGTTAGAAGCCGCTGAAGAATTGCACGAAGCGCAATCGGGCAGTAGCTTAGATAAAAAACTGGCTAATGCAGGTATTACCGCGGGGGGTAAATCTTCCGCAGAAGACGAGCTCGCTCGTATCTTAGGCAAATAAAGGTACATTCCTCACATGACTGTGTGGTTTACATTAAGAAGGTGGGTGTATGCCCACCTGTTTTCATTAAGAACCAAAAGCTTGCTCGGTTTGGCCGCGGGCTATGTGGTCATTTCATGGGCATTACTCGCATTTGCGGGCGAATCTGACCTTACATCGAATGTCACCGACTTTTTGTACTACATTGTTGTGACCTCATCTACCGTTGGTTACGGTGATATGTCACCAACCACGCCAATAGGTCGTTGGATTGTGGCATTGTTTGTCATCCCGTTTGGATTGGGTTTATTTGCAATATCAGTGAGTCAAATTGGGGTTTTGGTCGTCACAATGTGGCGTGCAGGCGTATTAGGAAAACGGAGAGTAAACGTGGAAAATCATATTCTGTTGCTGGGTTGGAATGAGCAACGGACGTTGCACTTAATTCGTATGTTACAACATGAAGAAACGGGCAGAAGACGCATCGTACTTTGTGTAAAAGCCGACATAGAAAACCCGCTTCCATCTGAAATCGACTTCGTTAAAGTCAGTGCCTTCACAGACTGTAACGATATGGTGAAAACCAACTTGCCAGCCGCAAGCTGTATCATCATCGATAACCCAGAAGACGACGTCACCTTATCAGCCGCCCTCTACTGCGCAAACGAAAACCCGAAAGCTCACTTGCTGGCTTATTTCAAAGACGAAGCATTAAGTCGATTGCTTAAGCAGCACTGCCCGAATGCCGAATGCATTCCATCGGTAGCCACCGAAATGCTGGCCAAAGCCGCTGTCGACCCTGGCTCGAGTGCCCTTCATCAAGAGCTGCTGAATTCAACACAAGGCATGACTCAATATTCTGTGGCATTCCCTGCCAATGCTTCTGAAACCCAAATCAGCGAGTTATTCGATTCCTTTAAAAAGGACTATCAAGCAACCCTGATTGGTATTGATAAAGGAACAGGTATTGAGCTGAACCCCAGCTTAGATTGTGTGGTATCTGCTGGTAACACGCTTTTCTATATTGCCGATGAGCGAATTGATAACTTCAGTTGGAAATAACCATGTTTGACTGGTTTAAGAAAAAAACAGAAAAAGCCGAAGAAAAGCCCAATGCACCTGAAGTTTTAGGGCTTAGACTTGGCGGAGCTTTCGAGTTGGACGACTTAAAATTTCGCATGCTCGAACCTGAACTCACCATTGACGGCGCATCTCGTACCCAGTTGATTCAAGCAGTCGGAGAAGTGAAGCTCGATAGTCAAACAACACTGCTTCGATACTACACCGACGACGATGGATACATACAAGTATTGCTGAATGGCGAAGGCGACAGTGGAGTACTAGAAGTGAAGCTCTTTTACTTCTATGAGACCAAGTCTATCGACCTAGAAACCACTTGGAATCGCTGGATAGAGACAGATTTGGTTCAGCCATCTCAGCAACTTGACGATCATGAGTTCAGTAAGGTATGGGATAACGACCGCCCAGTAGCGATGACGGAAAAAACCTACCACAGCAACGGGAAGGTATCGGAAACCGACCAATTCATTATGCTTTATGAGCGCGACGCAACCCCCGATTTGGCAGAATCGCTTGTGATCTCATGCGAAGAAAGTTTCGAAAGCGGTTCGGCTGAGCGCTGCGTTACTTATATTACAGGCGTCGACCTGTCACCCACTGACTTTACTGTCATTGGATAACACATTTACAAGGAATTTCATTCATGGAATTAGTGGCTCAATCCCTAGCGGGTTTAGTGGATTTCGTAACATACTTTGCGATTTGTATCGCCTTCTTGATCCTGTTTAAGCTGGTCTATATCCGCTTTACCCCTTATGACGAATGGAAACTGGTCAAAGAAAATAATATCGCTGCCGCAGTAGCACTTTCGGGCTCGTTTGTGGGTTACAGTATTTCAATAGCGGGAGCAGCATCTAACTCAGTTAACTTAGTCGACTTTGTTATCTGGGGAGTAGTCGCATTTATCGCTCAGTTACTTGCTTTTATGCTCGTTCGATTTATGTTCTTGCCTAAAATTTCCCAGCGTATTGAAGACAACGAAATCTCTGCCGGTATTGTGTTGGCAAGTGTTTCAATCGCAGTAGGTATGCTTAACGCTGCGTGTATGACTTACTAAGGAGCACCGGATGAAACGGAGTAGAAAAGTCATATTGCCATCCATGAAAAAGGATTGGCGACAAGCTGATGTGAGGCCTTTAGTAGCGTTCATGGGGTTAGCCACCGTTACAGGTTGTTCCGACGATTCAACGGAAGCAGAAATTTTTAGAACCGTTGAAGAGTGTAGCGATGCCCACCCAGGGTACACCCAGCAATGCCAAGCCGCATACCAAGATGCGGCGGAGCTCGCGTTGCTGTCTTCACCTAGGTTTAACTCTCAGGACGACTGCGAATTCGACTTTACACGTGGGTGTTTTAAGCCAGAGTATCAAAATTGGTTTATCCCAGCTTTAAGTGGGTTTATGTTCGCTCGCCTTACCGACTCACACTACTATTCTCGCCCCATGTACATCTACCGAAGTGGCTGGTACAGCGACGATGGCATTTGGTATGGCTCAAGCAGCAGTAGTTACAAAAAACACAAAAAAATCAAAGTCAAAACAAACGACTTCAAAAAGCCGCCAACCGTGTCTAAAACGATGTCGCGCGGCGGTTTTGGTTCTACCGTAGAAGCCAAATCCAGTTGGAGCAAATCCTCTGGCTCTAAATCTTCTTCTCGCTCAAGTGGCAAGAAGTCAGGATGGGGCGGATAACTTCATACCATCAAATAGGGGGCAAACCGTCCCCTACTTCTTTTTTGCTTTTGTTCACAATTAATATCATTAAGGTCGATAGACCTTCCACAAAAAATCTGGCGCGATACCCCTGATGCTAAGAATCGATACCAAAGAGCGCGCAAACTGGCGCGCACTTGCAAAGAAATACGGCTTTGGCTTTCACAGTATGTACGACGACCCGTATTGGGATGAGCGAGCGTATTACCAGTTTACACTCGAGCAGATCGAACAAGACATCGAAGAGCCTACCGAAGAAATTCACCAAATGTGTTTGCAAGTCGTCGACAAAGTGGTGAACGACGAAGAACTGCTCGCGAAATTTCAGATCCCAAGCGAAATGTGGGAAAACGTTCGAACGTCGTGGCGAGCCAATGAGCCTTCCTTATATTCGAGGCTCGACTTTGCTTATTCAGGGAAGGGGCACGCAAAGCTTCTGGAAAACAACGCCGATACACCAACCAGCTTATACGAGACAGGGTTTTGGCAATGGGTTTGGTTAGAAGAAAAAGTTAACGCAGGCGAATTGGACAGGCGCTCCGACCAATTTAATATTCTGCAAGATTACCTGATAGACCGATTCCATCAGCTCGCCAAATCTCAGCCAGGTCAAACGCTGCATTTCTCGTGCTGTAAAGACACAGAAGAGGACAGAGGAACGGTTCAATATTTAGAGGATTGCGCCAAAGAAGCTGGGCTCTCGACGGCGTTTGTGTTCATTGAAGACATTGGCTTGAACCAACACCACGAGTTCACGGATCTGAAAAACAGCCCGATCCGTTGGATGTTCAAACTCTACCCATGGGAATTCATGTTCAATGAGGAGTATGCACAACACCTTACGGAAGCGAAAGTAAACTGGTTGGAACCTATGTGGAAATCTGTTTTGTCTAACAAAGCATTACTTCCCATGTTATGGAAAATGTTCCCAAACCACCCTAACCTACTGCCCTCATACTTCTCGGATGATCCTCAAGCCAATACATTGAAAGACTACGTTGTAAAACCGATCTTCTCGCGCGAAGGGGCGAATATCTCAATCTTCAAAGACGGAAAAGAGGTGGCGACAGCAGATGGACCGTATGGCGAAGAGGGGGCAATTATTCAGGCATACCACCCGCTCCCCGTATTCAATAACTGTCACACCCTTGTCGGCAGTTGGCTCGTCAACGACCGAGCAGCAGGCATGTCGATCCGAGAGGATGATTCACTCATCACCCAAGATTACGCTCGATATGTTCCGCATATTATTTTGTGATTAGAAAAGAAGAAAAAGCGCCTAAATTAGGCGCGTTCAATTAGAATAATTCGATGGAAGTTTCGTCTAGGAAGAGGTTAATTTTAATATCTTTGACAAACTCTTCTACTTGACGATCTAATTCATCTTGTTCTTCTTGAGAGATTAACTTTCGGGTTACCATATATCCATTCTCATCAAACATGACACTACCATCAACTTCTACTCGTTCTTCTATAATCATTTCATCGCTTTTCTCATCACCACCTAATTGCCCTAAAATTCTATTGTAGTAATAAGTCTTTTTTATATCCCTGGAACTACCTTCAGTTAAATAATGCCTATTTAAAAAAGATTTAGCTGCCTTTGGGTAGCCAAGCTTTAATGCTTTAAATAGCCACTTTTCCGCTTCAATAGGATTAGTATCTCTCATATAGTAATATAAGGACACCATTGCGGGTGCATAGCCTTTGTCTGCTGCTGCCTTGATATATTCTAGCGTACTCTCTTCCGATACCCAGCTACCCAGCTACCCAGCTACCCAGCTACCCAGCTACCCACTCTTATTGCGGCTCTGTTTGCGCCTTTTTCAAATGCTTCTTTGTAAATTTCTTCGGACTTGTAAGAACGGTAAAAAGGCACAAGTTCCCACCAATAAGGCTTCTTTACTCTCATAGCAAACATGGCTTTACCGTTTCCATTTTCGGCTTGAATTTTCCATCCTTCGAATGCCTTGTCTGCCCATTCCTTATCACAAGGCCAACCCAAATAGTCACATGGACTATCTATGTTTAACTCTTTACCAGCGAGAATTGCCATTGCCCATGGGCTACCTATTTCTGCTGCTTTCAAAAACGTATCACCTGCTTCAAAGTGTTTGCCACTTTTGTATTGAGCCACTCCTAACCAATATGTGGCGTAAGCACTGCCTTTTTGGGACTCTTTATAAAGTATCTCTTGCGCTTGGTCATATTCTTTTTGGTTAAATAATCGAATACCTTGCTCAATTGAATCGGTTGCCCAAGAACACAGTGGAATGATCAGTAATAATGTAGAAAATAATAATTTCATAATAAAAAGTAAGCGCCTGAGTCAGGCGCTTTCAACTAGAATAATTCGATGGAAGTTTCGTCTAGGAAGAGGTTAATTTTAATGTCTTTTACAAACTCTTCTACTTGACGATCCAACTCATCTTGTTCTTCTTGAGAAATAATTCTTCTAGTAACTCGCTTTCCCTCATCATCAAATATAGGCATACCGTCAACTTCAACGCCTTCTATTAAAAATAGATTATCGTTTTCTTTACGTCCACCAAGTTTCTCAGATAGCTTATTGTAATAATAAGACTTTTTATAATCCTTATAACCATTTTTTTTGAGAAAATACTTATTAAATAGTGCATCAACAGCCTTTGAATAGCCCAATTTTAATGCTTTATATAGCCACTTTTCTGCTTCTACAGGATTAGTATCCCTTACGTAATAATAAAGGGATACCATCGCAGGTGCATAACCTTTATCTGCTGCTAGCTTTAAATAACTAATCTTCTCTTCATTTGAATCCCAGTAGCGACTGTAATTAAAGTACCGATAACCACCATTTTTTATCGCTTCTCGTGCTATTTCTTTATAAATCCCGCTACGGTAAAATGGTATATACTCCCACCAATCCCTGCGATTGGCATTAATTGCATACAACGCCTTTCCGTTACCGTTCTTGGCTTGTTCTTCCCATGCTTTAATTGCCTTGTCTTTCCATGCATCATCACACCCCCAGCCTAGATAGGAGCATGGTGAATTTACATACATATTATTTTCAAATAGCATAGCCATCGCCCACGGGCTGCCCATTTCTGCCGCTTTTAAAAACGTGTCGCCCGCTTCAAAATGTTTGCCATTTTTGTATTGAACCACCCCTAACCAATAGGTGGCGTAAGCGCTGCCTTTTCGAGATTCCTCTAAGAGTATTTCTTGTGCTTGGGTGTACTCTTTTTGATTAAAAAGCCGAATACCTTGTTCTATTGAATCTGTAGCCCAAGAACACAGTGGAGTGAACAGTAATAATATAGAAAATAATAGTTTCATAATGAAAAGTAAGCGCCTTAGTAAGGCGCTTTCAACTAGAATAATTCGATGGAAGTTTCATCTAGGAATAGGTTGATTTTAATGTCTTTGACAAATTTTTCTACTTGGCGGTCTAATTCATCTTGTTCTTCTTGAGAAATAAGTCGACGCACAACCATTTTACCATTTTCATCAAAAGTAGCTACGCCATCCTTTTCAACAACTTGAGTGATAAAAACCTCACTTTTCATTTCATCTCCCCCTAACTGTTCCAATACTCTATTATAATAATAAGACTTACTTATATTTCTAACCCCATTTTTTTTGATAAAGTACTTATTTAAAAATGCTTCAGCGGCATTTTTGTATCCAAGATTTAAAGCTCTATTTAACCATTCTTCTGCTCCAAGTGGGTCGGTATCCTTTGTATAATAGTATATTGAGACCATTGCAGGCGCATAGCCATTAATTGCTGCCGATTCAATATACTCTAGAGCTTTATCTTCTGAGACCCAACTGCTTACTCTTAATGCCGCTATGTTAGCACCTTTTTCAAATGCTTCTTTGTAAATGGCTTCTGACTTATAAGAACGATAGAAAGGAACTAGCTCCCACCAATAAGGTTTCTTTACCCTCATCGCGTACATGGCTTTTCCATTTCCGTTTTCAGCCTGAACTTTCCAACCTTCAAATGCTTTGTCTTTCCATTCTTCATTGCATGGCCAACCTAAATAATCACATGGACTGTTTGAATTCAACTCCTTGCCAGCCAGAATCGCCATTGCCCATGGGCTACCCATTTCTGCTGCTTTTAAAAACGAATCTCCCGCCTCAAAGTGCTCACCATTTTTGTATTGAACCACCCCGAGCCAATAGGTGGCGTAAGCGCTGCCTTGTCGAGATTCCTCTAAGAGTATTTCTTGTGCTTGCGTGTACTCTTTTTGATTAAAAAGGCGAATTCCTTGTTCTATTGAATCTGTAGCCCATGAACACAGTGGAATGATCAGTAATAATATAGACAATAATAATTTCATAATAAAAAGTAAGCGCCTGAGTCAGGCGCTTTCAACTAGAATAATTCTATGGAAGTTTCATCTAGGAATAAGTTAATTTTAATGTCTTTGACAAATTCTTCTATTTGACGGTCTAATTCATCTTGTTCTTCTTGAGAAATGATTCTTCTAGTAACTCGCTTTCCATTTTCATCAAATAATGGCATACCATCAACTCTAACACCTTCTATCAAAAAGCGATTATTATTTCTTTCATGGCCACCTAGAGAACCAGACAACCGGTTATAGTAATACGCTTTTTTGTTATCTTTCACATCAACAGAATAGTTAAGATAAAGTGCTTCTGCCGCCTCCGGATACCCTAATCTTAGAGCTCTATTTAACCATTTTTCTGCTTCGACTGAGTTGGTTTCTTCTAGTTGATAATAAAGAGAGACCATAGCTGGTGCGTAACCTTTGTTTGCTGCAGCTTTTATATATTCGAATGCATTTTCTTCCGAGATCCAACTGCCTATTCGCATTGCCGCCCTATTGGAACCTTTTTCAAAGGCTTGGCTATAGATTTCTTCTGATTTATAAGATCGGTAGTAAGGAACAAGCTCCCACCAATAAGGCTTCTTTACCCTCATAGCATACATGGCTTTGCCGTTCCCATTTTCGGCTTGAGTTTTCCATCCTTCGAATGCCTTGTCTGCCCACTTTTCATCGCAAGACCACCCCAAATAATCACATGGACTATCGATGTTTAACTCCTCGCCAGCTAAGATTGCCATCGCCCACGGGCTACCCATTTCCGCTGCTTTTAAGAAAGTATTCCCTGCCTCAAAGTGTTTGCCATTTTTATATTGAACCACTCCGAGCCAATAAGTAGCATAAGCGCTTCCTTTTTGGGACTCTTTAACAAGTATTTTTTGCGCTTTATCGTACTCTTTTTGATTAAAAAAGCGAATTCCTTGCTCTAGTGAATCTGTAGCCCAAGAGCACAGTGGAATGATCAGTAATAATATAGAAAACAATGATCTCATAATAAAAATCAAGCGCCTAATTAGGGCGTTATAACTAAAGATATTTTCTTGGTTCAATCTCATCAATATAAATCACAGGGGTAGATTTTTCTTTTAATTTTTCATAAATTTCTCTAGCATTCTTTATTTCCTCCTCTGAGAAAGAATCACCAGGTTCAAGATAAACAAATTCAAATTTTGATATGCCATACTTACCACCAAACTCTGACTTGTAACTATCGGACAACATAGATACTGCCAAACTCAATGTCATCTTTTCCCTATCATTTTTATAGTAGTCCCTATAGAAATCCATTATCGTTCTAGCCTTATGACCTACTATTAATTGATAGTGGCTGTATATCACATCAAGATAAACCTTTGAGTAACTATAATCACCAAAATACAAGCTAACCAAAGCTGGGGGATAGTTGTTATATAACAAGAGCTTTAGGAGCTCCTCTCTAAGCTCTCTATTTTCCTTAATACTCCTATCATAATAAGAAAATGCTATAGACTTCAAAGGTTCAAAGTAGTTGTTTTGAGCGCTTTCAATTGCTACATTGACAGCCTCTTCGTAGTCTTTTTTTGTTTCCCATCCTCGGTATCGGCTTAATGCATAACGTGCTTTGTAGTCCCCATTGGCTGCTCTTTCTTCTAGCAGTTTTTCAGCGAGGTTTCCCCACTCTTTGCTGCAATGCCTGCCCATAAAGCGTTGGCACTCTTTGTTGTCACTGTCTAATTTTAGGGCTGCATAGGGATTTCCCAATTTAGCTGCCTTTTTAAATAAGGTTGCACCATGGGTTCCTGAGAAAGCACCAGTGGAGTAATTAATCTCTGCCAACCAAAACATGGCAGTGGTATCTCCTGCCATAACTAAAGGTTCAAGAAGTTCTTGCGCATCATCCCACCGCCCTTGCTGTACTGCCAGTAATGGCTCGTATAATTTGTCCTCTGGTCGGTAGGCGCTTGAAATATATGGATCACTATTTAACCCTTTCGTATATTTCCCATCCTCCAATAGGCTTAGAAAAACATGAGGACCTTCAGCTGCTCTCTTTTCGAATCCTGTTGGTATACTTTCATATACTTTCCTTCCAATTACAAAAAGAAATAATAGAACTACGAGAGATAAAGTAAGAACTAGAACAGCTTTTAAAAGTTTTATTTTCATTGCGGGTGCTTTATTTAAAGATATCTTCTAGGTTCAATTTCATCAATATAAATCACAGGTGTAGACTTGCTTTTCATTTCTTCAAATAAACTTTTAGCTTTATTAATCTCTTCTTCAGTGAATTTATCACCAGACTCAAGATATCTGTGTTCAAATTCCCAAATTCTTACTTTACCGCCATACTCATTTTTATAGGTATTTGAAAGCATAGAAAAAGCCAGACTATAAATGAGTTTATCTCTGTCATTTCTATAATTTTCGCCATAATAATCTAAGATAGCTAAGTCCTTATGCCCAACGAGTAACATATACTTTTCATAGATCTCTTTCTTATACTCATCAGAAAACTCTCGTTCACCATAGTGAAGCATTAAAATTGCACGAGGATAGTTATGATGCAACATAAACCTAATCAAATCACTCTCAATTTTTGTCCGCTCTATATCACTTGCATCATAATAAGGAAAGGCCACTTCCATTAATGGCCTGAAATAGTGATTTTTTGCACTTTCTATAACCGCTTCAACGGCTTCGTTAAAGTCTTCCTTAGAGTTCCAACCTCGATATCGGCTCAATGCAAAACGCGCTTTGTAGTCTCCATTGGCTGCTCGTTCTTCTAGCAGTTTTTCAGCAAGATCGCCCCACTCTTTACTGCAATGCCTGCCCATAAAACGTTGGCACTCTTCATTGTTGCTGTCTAATTTTAGAGCTGCATAAGGGTTACCTAGTTTGGCTGCCTTTTTAAATAAGGTCGCCCCATAGGTTCCTGAAAAAGCACCGGTGGAATAATTGATCTCTGCCAACCAAAACATGGCGGTGGTGTCACCAGCCATAACCAATGGCTCTAGAAGTTCTTGCGCTTCATCCCACCGCCCTTGCTGTACTGCCAGTAATGGCTTGTATAATTTGTCCCCTGGTCGGTAGGCACTAGAAATATATGGGTCTTTATTTGTAACTCCAACATATTCTCGACTATTTAGAAGCCTTGAGTAGACATGTGAGTTCTCTAACTGATTTATTTTAAATTCAGTTGGCAAATCCCTATAATATTTCCTACCATACATGAAAGCTAAAAATAGAAAAACAAATACAATAGTTGTAATGATTGTATTCATTACTATTTTTTTTATATTGTACTTCACGTGATTTCCTCCCAAGACTTATCCTCTCTATATATACTCCGAAGTGTATTACTCTTTTCTTTAACACTCTGCTTGCCATCTTCAGTTGATTTCTTTACAGCTCTGTAATGAATATTTCCATTTGCGTCTACGTATCTAAACAATGAAAAGCCTGAGCCTATAACTTTCATCGCGTTAGCCATATTTTTTTTAATAAATTTAGCATCTTCCTCAGCTACAATTATTACATTTTCACCTTCATCATTGAGAATATTTTTTTCAACCTCTATTGGAGATATAAATCTATCAATTCTCTGCCAACTGTCGGCCAACTTTTTCCATTGAAGTAAAGGCGCTTCATTTTCTTCCAAATTGGAGTCCATCCTTATAAGCGCTTCTTCTAATTGCCGACATACTTTGTGGTTATTCTCTTTGTTTGGTACCGAAGGTTTAATCCAGTCAAATAATTGAGCCAACGCTTTCGCCATATTTAGTTTTTCTAAAAATCTTTTCTTTTCCTCTTCAACGGATTCAAACCACCCCTTTTCTTTTGCGTTAATTAAGCAAGAAAACAGGTTACTTAGCGTCTCTGGGGGTAAATTTTTCACCCAAGCCTGTGTACCTTTTTGAGACTTATCCAAAATATGGCGAGCGATGGTGGGCGCATAATCTTCTTGTAGAATATCGAATTTGTAAGAGTTATAGGATGTGGCAGGGAGTAAAAGTACTTCACCTAATGTGAGCCCGAGGCAAACCGCTAGAGTTAGTTGTTGGTTCAGCTCCTCAAATGCCTCATTTTTACCGTGTTCGTCCTTTTCACCAAAGAATCGAATGTATCGGAAACCTGATTCTTTCAAAATACTCAGCAAGTGTGCGATAAATCGGTCGGCATTAATGGCGTTAAGTGCGAACGAGAACTTTCCTGAAACACCGGGACCACAGACCACTTTTGCCGCAGCAATGATGGTAAGCACGCCGTTATCCAGCACCAAACGAAATTCACCTGAAAAACCGATTCCGTAATTACCTGCTAACTGTGTGCCTACACTGCCGAGCTTTAATGTACTCCCTTTGTGTGCGACTCCTGAAATAGTCACTGTTGGTGGTCGCCAATAAACGTCGGCATTTATTTTCCCCCCAGCTTCAACGCCTGCAAAAAGATCAACCTTGGCAGCAGCCTGTGCAACACCTTTCGGGATTTTCATATTGGTATCATGCACTCTTGCTGAAGCATGGGCATTTACTTGCTCGTTGTAGCTCGCGACATTAAACGCTTGTCCTCGAACGCCAATATTTCCTTGCTCCGTCGTTGAAGGACCATAGGATAGCTGAGCAGACAGATTACAACTTGCACCTATTGTCCCATACACAGTGGCAGAAACCTTCATAAACAACTCACCGCCATCGAAAATCCTTTCTTCTACAGCATCTTGCTTAGGCAATTTGGCGATGTATGGAATACTTAATCGAATACCTTCAACATCTTTGGCGGGCTGTTTAGCATTGTTATTTAAAGGAAACCAAGTAGCAAAATGTAACTGACCGCTCAATAAATTGAGACGCATACCTATTGAGGCTCCACCAGTGAGGTCTCGGTTTACATTAACCCCTGTCACCTGCGTTGTAGGCAAGTTCAACGTAGCTTCAGTGCTAGAAGTAAATCGAAAAAACTGTGCTTGCGCATTGGCGATGTAGGCTGATTTCTCTTCATGCATACCGCCTTGCCAATGATAAGAATCCTGCCAGAACGCTTTTGACTCAAACTTGTCAATTTCTAATTTTAAGTTCAGTTTGGGTCCGGATAGCGATGACAAAGCTCCATTTTTTATTGCCTTTAAGGCATCTCCAAGCGTGAGCTCCGGAGCGAGTATAGGGTCTACAAGCCCGACCTTTTCTGTTACATCTTTTACGTGCCCTTTTGCTCTCGCTATTTCACTTTGCGAAGAAGGAATAAACCAGCTCGGTCCTCTTACCCAATATACGTTGCCGTCTGAAAGTAGAGAACATTCCACGACTTGTAAATCTGCTGCCCCAGAATCAGTCCGAAATAAACCTATACTCTTTCTACTTGCGACAAATTTTGTTTCATCCCATAAAACCTGGAATGTTTTTGGTACGGTATCTCGGTTCATTCTATCCAAGTAATGATTACTTAGCTCACAGCCCTCCTTTCCTGCTCGCTCTTTCGCCATATTCTTCAAGTTTTCTAGGCGAGCTTTTGCAATTGCTTTCACCCAAACAAATTCACTGAATATATCTGGAATTGTGGAAGCAGTACTTCCCCCTTGATTAGCAAGGACCGATCTTAAATCACCAAGCCACTCAGCCAATGTTGCATCAATGGTTTCGATAACCGCTAATGTCGGATAATAAGACCAGTTAACTTGTTTCGATTTCTCTTCAATTAGGTTCGAGCGTACTTGCGAGTCGACACCTCTTAGGCTTTGTAAGCCCAACTCCTGAGTTAGCGCCTCGCGAACATGTTGTTCATTTTCGATCTCAATCGGGACGGCTTTGTCTGAAAACCAAGCGTTTTCTCTATAATGTTTGTAGTAAGAAGAGTTGTTGAGGAAATTGGGTCCAAACTGAGTGCCACTCCCTCCAAACAGTTCATCTTTGGTAAGAATTTGCTCTTTGATAAGATAGCCATAAATATTGAGCTTATTCAGTGACTTAATAAATGAATGATACGCTCTTACTTTTTGAGGCATTCCACGAGTGATAGGTGTTTCACTAAAAATAAAATCGGCGGTTTCTTTCGCGTCTTCATTCCAGAACTTTTTGTATTTTATCAACGCAGTAGCGTGAGAATTTAAAGACATATCTTGGTCTTTGTAAGGCCTTCCTCGAAACAGTTGTTTTACTCTGGCTGCGATGTCCTTTTGTCTTTCACTGGTAAAGTATTTTAGGTTTGTGTCGTAGACAAATGCAGTTCCATCATCACTTTTTTTGGTTTTGGCGCTTCTTTCAGCTAGGTATTCCAACCTATCTATTTCATCTTCTAAGTGATCAACCAATTTTGCTTGTACACGCCAACGAGCTTTTTCAATTAGGCTGATTTTTTTCTCGTCCTCAGCAATCCAGTCTAATATTTGACCCACTGGTGGCGAAATGTAAGGAAGTGCTTTAAGAAAATACTGCTTTACATTTTCCCACGTAATGCTTCTGTCTAAAAAGCTGTCGTAATCCAACCCTTCTTCTTCAGCAATATAAATAACATAACCCGCTTCACCATTTTTAGCGTACTCCGCCGCCCCTGAACGCAATGCAACCAGCTTTCGAAGTACATCTCTATATCTTTCTTTGTCGTTAGCGCTTTCCAAAAAAGCTTCATGAGGTGCGGTTTGAAATTTTGATAGAAGACCAAGCTCATTCATTTTTGAGAGTGTTGCTTTAGAGTCTTTAGATACCGATTTACTAAGCAGATCTTGTTCTTTTTTTATGGCATCTTGTGCTTTTTGGGTAATCGCATACCAATATGGGTTTCCGTTACTCGGGTGGGCAGGTACATAGAGGATATCGACAAAGTCTGCCGTTTTTTCAGAACATATTTCATTACCACATGCGCGCTCTTCTGGTTCACCTGGAAGGGGAATACGTTTCTCCGCTTCACCAGCATTACCCGCTTCTACGGCTTCTTTTGTAAGTGAATAAAAATCTGAGTACTTGAGTTGGTTGCTGTTAAGCTCTTTTACAATATCGACACTTAAGCCAAACTTTCGAGAAATTAATGAAACTGGATCGTTATTTTCAATTACGCAAATGTCTTTTGTGATTTCCATTTATATCAATTCCAAAAAGTAGCTAGAATTTAAGTTCAATATTTCGTCATTTGAATTGGGTTTGTCGACCTCAGTCCCCTGATAAACCTTAAGCTCTTTATCCTCATTGACCCAACTTATGTATCGACAAGGTCCTAAAAGCATATCGATATCACTTTGGGCCATTTTTCCCAATGAAGAATTCCAGAACTTACTTGAATAGAACCGAAGCAACGTTTTCTTGCTGTCGATATTCACAACCATCAATGACTGGAGGTGTTTAAAAATACGATATGGTTCAACTTCAACATTTGCAGAAAATATGACGCTACTGGTGCAAAATGCAAAGTCGTTAAAAAGCTGCTCAGAAATTCCTTCTGCACCAAAGTATTGGAATATGACAGGGCTTTGTTCGCGAAATTCTTGAAGAGGACTTTCATCGTAGAGCTTAAAGGCTTCTGAAGTGGATTCATGGAGATAAATTTGTTCCTCAATATCAGGAACTCGAATTACGTCGACAACTATCCAGTGATTAAGGGCATCGTTTGCCATCAGTGCGTTGAGTTTATTCACTTACTTCCTCCAAACTAACAGCCATTGCCGCAATATGGGCAATGCCCGCCGGAAGAACGGTTGCAGAAAACAGCGGTCAGTTGGTCAGCCACTGCGAGTTCAACGAGCGTTTGTACACTTACCCACTCTCCTGCACTAGGCAACTCTCGGTTATCTTCCTCAGGACTACTATTGGTTTTTGAGGCTCCAGAAGCCCCACCGCCCCCCATTGGACCACTGGCTTTTTCCCCAATCAAAACCGTCGGGTTACCAGAAGCTACGGAGCCACCATGTGATGTGCCATCGCCCTGACGGGCTGCTGGTTTACCATTGATAAATACGCCAGAAGAGCCTGCGGCTATGCTGTCGGGAGGACCAACGCAGACACACATATCTCCTTGTCTCGCTGCTGGCATACCACCAACAAATACGTTAGGTGATCCAGCGGCAACTGGTCCCCCTACATGTGGAACTTTCCCCGTTACAG
Organism: Vibrio penaeicida; assembly: GCF_030689305.1. Lineage (GTDB taxonomy): Bacteria > Pseudomonadota > Gammaproteobacteria > Enterobacterales > Vibrionaceae > Vibrio > Vibrio penaeicida_B. Next base: position 180,682 of record NZ_JAUYVM010000011.1, read on the forward strand.
CAGGGCAAGTATGAGCCGATCCTACATGTGCAGCTGGTTTTCCCATTATTTTTCCTTCGCGCAGCCTACCGGAGAGCCATTAACCTTTTAATGTTAATAGACTCAATATGAAACTAACCACTTATTTAGCGCGCGAAAATAGCATAGAGGTACAAATCTCTCAATTAGATACACCGTTCCATATGGCAGTAGATTGATTTCTGCCGCATTTTTACACAGAAGGCTATAACTCTTTAATTCGAAAGATCTTATTGATAGATGTATGATGAAAGAGGATCTGAGTTTAGGAAAAAACTAGAACCCAAATAGCTCATTTTTTCTAATTTATTAACATTCGAGTACCCTAACGCTGGTTATAATACCTACCTATCTCCCATGTCTTCGGTAACACTTAAATGGAAAACTCTGCTGGCTCGGATCCAAAAAGCCCAATCCCTCTAACTTCATCTTCTGCGCAACTTTCGTCTTCCAAAAAGATATGGATAACGCTATTGGTTGTTGCTCTCACGGTACTTGGGTTTGTGCGTGTTACAGACGAGAAAGCTCATGAGATGGTGAACGAAAGTATGTTGGTGGCAGGGGCAAGTTTTGCTACCGCCCGTACGTTAGATGCGGCAATATCGCTTGTTAAAAGTGCTGAAGTTTCCGTGGGTGTGGCTTCCGTTACGCTGGGTCAGGTACTGAACCCTGTAAGTGATTTAATCGACAAATTTGCTTGGGTAATGACACTTGCTGTCGGCTCTTTGGCTTTGCAAAAAGTCCTGTTGATCATGATGTCTTCCCAGCTCGCCAACGCACTACTCGCCTTTTGTGCTTTGGGGTTATTGTTGTCCATTTGGTCACCCATAATGAAGAGCTACAAGAAACAATGGTTCTCGGTGTTTAAGTTTATGGTGCTGATCCGGTTTGCTGTGGTGATTTCCCTTGGCTTGAACATCATGGTGGACACGTTATTTTTGGACCAGCAAATTGAATCCAGAGCCACTTATATCGAAGAAGTCACCACACTTGTTCAACAAGCTTCTGACCCTTCTGCACTAGAAAAACCAACGGAAGATACCAGCTTCCTTGGTTCAGTAAAACAAGAATGGGAAAGCCTAACCGGTAAGCTACGCTCTCAAACCGAACGGCTTGACTTGATACAAAACAGCGTGGAAGATTCCATTATCAGCTTAATGGAGCTTATCGCTCTGTTCTTGTTAAAAACGGTTTTACTGCCGTTAAGTTTTTTAATCGCATTTAAAAACATCATTCTGAACAAATCTATTAAGTTCCTCTAAAAAGTGGAATAAATAACAACAAGTTACTGATAACTGTTATCTCTAATGATAATTTAAGTCTTTTAATTACTTTTATTTTGAACACTGTTTTATTAGTATTAAAAAATCTACAAACGGATAGTTGGACGACAAAATGGCTTTTAGGATTCTCTCTAGTGATGTGTATCTCCCCCAATACCCTTGGAGTGGAGATGATTTTGACCTCTACCTTGGATTAGAAAAAGGAACTTGTAGAAGTAAATTCGCTGTCGGTAAACGTTACATTGCCTCAGGTGAAGAAAGTGCTCTTTTCATGGCAACGAAAGCCGTAAAAGGTTGCTTAGAAGAGGCCGATATTTCGCTTAACGATATTGACCTTCTTATTTATGCCAGCGGTACCCACCACCAATCACTCCCTTACGATGCCGCCGCGGTACTGTCGCAATTGCAAGCACCCTCTTCCCTAGCCAGTTTCGATGTAAACAGCACGTGTTTGTCGTTTTTATCTGCACTTGATCTGGCAAATTGCTTATTTAAAGCCAATCGCCACCAGCGAATTTTGATTGTTTCAAGCGAGTTGGGTTCTGGTATTACTTTGAATAAATTCAAAAAGCCAAGGCCAGAGGTAGCAACTTTGTTTTCCGATGGCGCGGCGGCTTATTTGTTAGAAGCCAAGCCTGACGCCTATGGTTTTCACGGAGCGCTGTTTGAAACTCATCATGAAGGTTATCAATGCTGTCAAATTAAAGGTGGCGGCAGTAACGTGAACCCGCATAAAACCCCTTACGAGGATTACCTAGCTGCTTGCCAGTTTGAAATGGATGGTAAATCTCTGTTTCGCCATATTGTGAATGTCATGCCTAAATTTCTGCAACGCGGCTTGGCTCGGGCAGAGTTAACCAAAAGCGATATTGCCTTCTTCCTTCCGCATCAAGCCAGCTACCATGGGATGGTAAAACTGCCCAAATTAACGGGATTCGACGCTGAAAAAATCGTTAATAATTTCCATGAGCTAGGAAACCAAGTGGCCGCGTCACTTCCTATTAACCTTCACCTATTGCGAAACAAACACGCGGGTAGTGATAAAAAGGTGCTCATGGCTGGATCGGCGGCTGGTTTGTCTCTTGGAATGGGGGTCATCACACTATGAAGATTTTAGTCACGGGTGGGACGGGTATGCTTGGAAACGCCATTATTCGTTTGTACCACAAAAAACACGCCCTACGATTTTTAGGAAGAAACCCGAATATTGCCGCTTCACTCGAAGAGAATTACAACGCGTCGGCTTACCTCGGCGATTTGTCGGATAAAGAAATGTTGCGCCAAGCCTGTCATGGCGTCGATGCCATCATTCATTGTGCCGCCCTTTCAAGCCCATGGGGCACCTATGATGATTTTTACCAAGCCAACGTTTTGGGCACTCAAAACTTGCTTGATGCGGCTTTAAAAGAAAAGGTAAAAACCTTCATTCATATTTCCACCACCAGCGTGTATTTTGATGAAAGCGATCGCTGGGCAATAAAAGAATCAGACCCTGTCGCCAATCCGTTTTGCAACGACTACGCCAAAACAAAATATCAAGCCGAGCAATTAGTTCAATCAGCGCCTACCGACATGAAAAGTATCATCTTAAGACCACGTGGGATTTTTGGCCCCAACGACCGAGCCATTGTGCCTAGAATCATGAAGGCAATTCGAGGAAATACACTGCTCATGCCTTCTAGCCGGAACCCTATTTTGGATCTTACTTATGTAGATAACGTCGCTGATGCCGCCATTCTGGCTTGCGAGCATGCCAAGAATGTTGAATCAGGTTCCATTTTGAATATCAGTAACGACGAACCTAAACCCGTTTTGGATATTCTACATAGCCTATTTCAACAAAGCTCAAGTCACCAAGGAAGCAATAACAGCATCAACATAAAAGGTCTTCCGTATTCATGGCTTTTACCTATTTTGACCGCCAATGAGTGGATAAGAGCAAAATTACCTAATAGACCAGAACCAAAAATAACGCGTTATTCTGCCGGGTTATTCCACTACCACCAAACCTTGGATATTAGCCGAGCGAAAGAATTGCTTGGCTATAAACCACACGTATCAATAGAAGAAGGGATTCAGCGTTATGTCATCTGGTCTAAAAATCAAACTGTTTGAAGGTGGGCACTGCGTTCACCCAGGTTTTGTTGTTAAACCCGGTAGTGGCATTAAACCCAGAGCCTTTCCTGCTGCAGTTGCCGCTATCCATCACCCTACGCACGGCTACATGCTCTTTGATACGGGTTACCACGAGGCGTTTTTTGAACGAACTCGCCCATTCCCAGAACGTTTTTACGCGTGGACGACGCCTTGTCATTTTCATCAAGGTGACGGTATTTTGGAGCAACTAAACAAGGAAGGCATAAGTAAGACCGACATCAAGCATGTAGTGTTGTCGCATTTTCATGCCGACCACATTGCTGCAATTTGCGAGTTCGCCTCTGCCGATATTCATTGCCACCCCGATGGTTTAAACGCGCTGACTCAGTCAAGCCGAGTTGGCGGCGTCCGAAAGGGCTATTTAAAAAAGCTTCTTCCTGATTCGGTAAAAAATAACATTCGTACCCATTCAAACATCACACAACCAATAGGCAATGTGTTACCAGAAGCAAACGACATTGACCTTCAATGCCAAGATTTATTTGGCGATGGGTTGTTATTCTTAGTTTATCTTCCTGGGCATGCTGCTGGGCAAGTCGGTTTATTGACAAAACTCTGCAATAACTGGGTTTTCTTGTTGGCAGATGCTTGCTGGCTTATTGAAAGTTTGTCTGAGAATGTCGATCAACACTGGCTAGCCAATATGCTATGCGACGATGTTGGCGCGTATAAACGAACGCTGAACGAGCTCCGTAAGTGTTACCAACAACTAAATCACATAGTTGAATTTGTGCCTTCACATTGCTCCGACACCATTGACCGATTAAAAGAAAAGGGGTGGATGTCATGATCACCTTGTTGAATAATTTTATCAAAGCGCGCTATTCACGCTTTCAATCTCGCGAGCAAGTGAATGCGTGGCAACAGCAACAAATTCAGGCGCACTTAGACTGGGTATGTGAGCATTCCCCATTATACCGTGGGCTTAAAGGGCTCCCGTTGGAAGCGTTTCCCATTATCAATAAATCCTTCATGATGGAAAATCTTTCACGAATTAACACCCGAGGGTTGGATGGTGAGGAATTGATGGAGCGAGCGCTCACTTGCGAATCTACACGCCAATTTAGTGAATCTCGTGTTGGAGATGTGACGGTTGGGCTGTCTTCTGGCACTTCAGGACAGCGTGGGCTCTTTCTTGCCGACAGCAAAGAAAGGCAAATGTGGGCGGGCAATATCCTTGGTAAGCTTTTACCCAATGTTTGGCAAAAACATCGAGTTGCCTTAGCGCTGCGAGCAAATAGCCCACTTTATACCACCGTTAACCGGGGACCTATCCAGTTCTTTTTTGCGGACCTGATGAAGCCCACTCACGAGTGGATGAAAGCATTGGATGATTTCCAGCCCACGTTGCTCATTGGAAGTGCCCAAGCCTTGCAGCTTTGTGCCGAATTCAGCGGCAGTTTTGGATCTCCTGCAATCTCACCGCAACGCATTATTTCAGGTGCAGAGGTGTTAACCCCAGCTGATAGACATTTCATTCAAGAGAGATTCAAAGGTGAGCTTCATGAAGTGTATCAGTGCACAGAAGGGTTTCTGGCTTGCACCGATAGCCATGGACAAATGCGCTGGAATCAAGACATTGTTCATATCGAAAAGCATTGGCTGAACCAAGAAAGAACCCACTATAGCCCTATCATTACCGATTTTAGGCGACGAACTCAGCCTATTATTCGCTACCAACTGGACGATATTATTGAAGTAAAAGAAGATGGTGGTGTATTCGAACCGATTGGATCAATAGCTGGGCGGTGCGGCGATAAACTTTTGCTTACTCGAAACCAATTTCCAGCACATGTTCTGCCAGATCTTATCTATCGGGCCATCACATTAACCATCGCAGATCGGGTCGACTACCGAATTGTTCAAACCGATCTCAATGAGTTAACAGTCGAAGCACTGCCTCAATGGCATCACAAAATAAAAGCGGCATTAGTGGAGCTATTTAAATCACTGCAGTTAGATGACGTAACCATTGAATTTGGTCACGCACCAGAGTGGACCCCTTCCAATAAGCAAAGACGTGTGGTCAACCTATATGCAAAATAATCCAATGCGTTTTCTTGTTACAGGAGCACGCGCCCCCGTCGCCTTTGAATGGGCTCAAACATTACTAAAACAAGGACACCAAGTTTACCTTTCGGATTGCACACGATTTCCGCTAGCTCGATACACTAAAGGCGTATCCGGTTACATTAAAACCCCTGCCCCAAAAACCGATTTTAGTGGGTATCGCGCGGCTATTTTGGAAGCCATTGACCACTTTGATATTCAAGTGGTGATCCCAACTTGTGAAGAAGTGTTTTACTTAGCCAAATTCATCAATGAGCGACCAAATGTGAATGGTTTTATACCTCCGCCCGACTTGCTTTATGCACTGCACAACAAAAAAGACGTTTTTGGTTTGCTAGAAAATCTGCCTAGTGTAAAGCTCCCTACAACCCAATTGATCACCGACAAAAAGCAAATCGATATCGATTCTAATTCAATTCTTAAACCGATTTATTCGCGCTTTGGCACGGACATCATCCGTGACATTAGTATTGAAGCGATCTCTTCGATTGAGGTATCCAAGCAATATCCTTGGATACAGCAGCAAAAACTGTCGGGATCACCTCTGTGCCTTTACGCTATTTTTGAGCATGGAAAACTCATCGAACATCAATGTTACTTACCCAAATATTGCTTAAATCATTCCGCCGCGACCTATTTCGAGCCCACGGAAGACGCCAGAATTTCTCAGTTTATCGAAGCGTTTGGCATTCAGCACAACTACCATGGACAAGCCTCGTTTGATTTCATGGAACATAACGGTGATATCTATGTGATTGAGTGCAACCCAAGAGCAACCAGCGGTTTACACCTTGTTGGGGATCTTCTTTTGTGGAACAAAGACGAATTCATCTCAAAGAGAACATCAGCGTTGAATTCCCCTCAAGTGAGTGCAAAACATTTAGGTGGGGTAATGTTGATTTGTGATGGGTTGAAATCATTGTTCAACAAAAAAAGCTGGAGTGATTTCCTAAACACCCCCTCAGCCATTCCTGTTTCTCAAGTGCCCATCACTGTATATGGTACAGCACTTGGATTCATGGAGCTTCTCTACAACGCAAAAAAGCAGGATCTAAGCCTATCAGCAGCGACAACCTTCGACATAGAGTGGAATGGCGAATCTGAATGAATAGCTCAAATGACTGGCATAGAAAGTTTTCAAACCTGCTCCCCAATGAAGCGCCAATAGACAAGTGTTGGGCTAAATTCGCATGTTTAGAAATAGACGGCGTCGTCATTCCGAGTACAGTTAGCCAACCTATCGCGAATAACTGCTATGCCGTATCCCCTTTATCGCTTATTTCTGGTTATGCGGAAGATGAGCTTCCAAAAGTAAAAAACGCGTTTGCTCAAATACTATGTCGGTTCATGATCAAAGCCGTGGTTATGCCCTTAAAGCTTGCCAAATTAGATGAAGTTCAAACGCTAAACAACCAGTGCTTATCGACCAATATGTACAGTTCATCTTGGCGCACCATATCGCTTCAAAAAATTCGTGATGCTGCGTTAAAGCTTGCGCCGAGACAAGCCCTTTTACTGCGATCACTCAATCCATTTCAACATCTCAGTATTATTGAGAATGCAAAGAACGACGGTTGGGTACCAATCGCCACTAGGCAAGTTTATTTGCACTGCGATTGGGATAATTTCAAACTTACACCCGACATAAAAAGAGACAAAAAGTTACTTATAGAGGCTGGTTGGGAATTTAGAGCACTTGAATCTAAGCAAGAATGTGAACGGGCTAAAACCCTTTATGATGCCTTATATTTAGATAAGTACAGCGAGCACAATATCAAATTTACTGCCCAATATCTGTACCGAATGAGTCAAGAAGATCTAGTTCAGCTACAAGGGCTTTTTTACCAAGGAAGAATGGTTGCAGCGCTTGGGATGGTTATTATTGATGGAGACATGACTTGCCCTATTTTTGGGTACGACACATCACTCCCCACTAAATTAGCCTTGTATCGCCGTTTGTCCATTTTCACCATAGAATACGCCAAGTCGCATAACCTTAACTTCAATATGAGTTCTGGCGCACCGCGCTTTAAAACACATCGAGGAGCAAAACCAGAAATTGAATACAGCTACGTTTACACCAAGCATCTAACATGGTTTCAACGTGGTATTTGGCGGTTGCTGTCCGTTTTAACGCAAACTTTCTACAAGCCTTTATTGCAAAAATATCGCTTGTAGCTAGCTAGCGTAACCGGCATTAAAAAGACAACGCCATTTATCCAACTTGTGAGTCAACCCCCTATTCACTTTTAACCCTTCCGATTTATATTGGTGAATGCACTAAATTCGTCAGTTAACGTGCGCATTGATCTCTTTATAGGAGTCACCATGTTCAAATCAGCCACACCCATCGTGCTCACCATTGCCGGTTCAGACAGCAGTGGGGGCGCAGGGATTCAAGCCGACATCAAAACCATCTCGGTAACCGGAAGCTATGCATGTTCAGTGGTCACTGCGCTGACGGCACAAAATACACATGGTGTGGCAAGTGTGCATTCTGTGCCTGCTGAATTTGTTGCGCAGCAGTTGGATGCCGTTTTTTCCGACCTAAACATCGTTGCGATAAAAGTAGGGATGCTCTGCAACGAAGACATCATTTATGCCGTTGCTGATCAACTTAGAGCGTACAACCCTAAATTTCTCGTCGTTGATCCTGTCATGGTCGCCACCAGTGGCGATACGTTATTGGAAAGCAAAGCGGTTGATGCACTTAAGAAAGAGCTGTTCCCATTAGCCACCTTGATTACCCCAAACCTTCCTGAAGCCATGGTCTTAACGAATACCAAACTCCCTTCAAATGAAGACGAAATGCTGACCTTAGCCGATGCTTTAAAACTATCTGGTGCGCGTAATGCGTTATTGAAAGGAGGTCACTTAAAAGAGGATGAAAGCAGCACAGATTTATTGATAACGCCCGAAAGAGTGTTTCGATACAGTGCTAAACGCCATTCAACTAACAATACGCACGGTACAGGCTGCACATTATCATCGGCTATCGCATCTTACCTAGCGCAAGGGCACGCCCTAGAAAAATCCGTTAGCATGGCAAAGCATTACATTACAAAAGCAATCGCTCATTCAGATGAGTTAGAAGTAGGTACGGGCTCGGGACCTGTTCATCACTTCTATACTGATTAAGTTGATATGAGAAGATCTTGTATTAAAAAAAATGAGCAAAAAAAAGCCCGCTAGGACAGCGGGCAATTTCGGACTTAGAAAAGGTTACGGATAATTAGAAACCGTAAGACGCACCAAATACGAATGCGTTGTTAGCATTGTCGCCTTGGTTGCGGAATTCAAAGTAAGGTTGTACACCTTTACGAGTCCATGTCGCACGAAGCTCGTGATCCATTGAGTTGTCTGCACCTTCTGCAGAGTTAACCACGTATACATTGTTGTAAGACAGTGCAACATCTTCATTCAACGTGTAACCAATACGGTTGTCGAAACGTGTTTGATTGTCGCCATCTTTTACTGAGTGGTAACGAGTACGGTTGCTCAAAGAAAGACCGTTATCGAAGTTGTAGCCAATTTTAACTAACGGACGGTACTGAACCGTTTCGCCATTATTAAGCAAGTGATGGTATCCCGCAGCAACCCAAAGGTTATCGTTGATGCTAAACATTTGCTCTGCACCAAGTGTGATGTAAGGCGTTGGAGCAGCATCGCCAGTCAACTTACCAACAGGGATGCCATCGTACTCAACCAAAAGCGTGGTACCAGAATCGAACGTATGACCCGCTTCTAACGTTGAAGTTGCTTTTGAGCCATGGATGTCGTCGCTGTGGAATTGAGCGTTACCTGTTACATAAGAAGAACCTGCGAAAGCGCTGGTAGACATGACCGCTGCTAGAGCCGAAAGAGTGAATACTTTTTTCATTTTAATTACCTATCTTTGTTAATCTGCACTGAATCCGTTTTGGTCGAAGAATACGTAATCCAGTTGAATTCTTTTTAGTGCCTCCCTGGCTCGATTCAAATCATTACAGATATTTTTCGGAGCGCAAAACAAAACCAATTAAATAGTGATCACCATCAAAATCAAAGGTTATAAAAACCTAAAAAACATTATTATTCATTATGTTAAACACTAAAAATAAAAACTTATCAAGCTCATTTATAACATGTGTTTTGTGCCACATCACGTTCCATGCGGCATAGCAGCAACCAATACTGATCCTGGTCACATAAGCACAAGGAACACATCAACAGAATCAGGTATTTTTAGGTAATAAAAAAGATCTAGATCACACAAAACAACTCACTAATAGAAGCAAAAATTTAAGTTACGCAGAGAAAAAGAATGGAAAACAACACATGCAAATCGCTGTTTTCCATAAATAGATTGCAAATTTTACGGATCTAATCGGTAGAAGCGCAGCTAATGTAACTACCACTTGTATTAGATTGATAGATCTGGAGAGCATTCAGCATTAACTCTAATGCATGATGTTGGTCAGTTTGACCATCACCACTGCTGTAAGGAGTCCTGGTCCAGTAATATGAGGAGGTTGGCCAGCCGTATAGTTTATGCATGTCACCTTGTTTTCTTAGATCGGACAATTCACCTAATGATGCGGGTCTCCAATCAGAGCGACGATTGAAGTTCATATTTGCTAGTACACTACAAAACTCACTAAGTTCACCTTGTCCCGTTGATGAGGGATTGTTTCTGAAATATACAAATTCTCCTTTTGGTCCCCACTTTCCATCTTCGGTATGAATGGAGTGGTAGTGACGGCTTAGATATTTTGACGTGTCCGTACCTTTTGTAAAACCACCAATATAGTCGATCAGTGCTTTGCTTGGTGTCCCCGTAAAGAGTTTACCTGAATGTTCTACGACTTTGAGACACTCACCAGCTGCGTTCCCAATATGGGTATCGTTAACTTTACCGCCACAAATCCGCATAGGTTTCACGGTGATGTAGACTGAATTACTAGAGAAGGTTTTTCCACTTACCTTAGATTTAAAATCCGCTTGTATCGACGTGGTTCCAGTACTTTTGGCTGATAAAATCACACGATAAATAGATAGGATATCGGTGTCTGCAACTATCCATTTACTGTTGGCAAAAAACTCTGGAGACAAAGAGACATCCACTTTCCCCCCGTCAACCATAGACACCTCTACGCCTAAACGACGCCAGTCACGTTCAACGATAGACAGCGAGTCAGGTGTAACGTGAATGCTCCTCACTTCAGAGTCGTTCACCGTGACCATAAGTGGATCACTTTTCATGCGACCAATAGAAGCTATGACTTGAGCTTTGCCGGCGGAAACAGGCCATACAGCGCCGCTCACCGTTACCATAATGTCTTGTGAGAGAGACGACCAAGTGACAGCTCGGGAAATGTCGTTTGTTGTACCATCACTATAAAATCCTTTAGCGCGAAGGTGGATCTTTTGTTGAATCGCGCGGTATAGCTCGACATTTTTTTGTTGAATTTCAATCCGAGTGAGCACAGCCGACGTTACTTCTAATGCATATTTTGTCGAACGCCCCTGATACATCGCGTTGATGCTAACACGCCCTTCCTTTAGCGCATTGACAACGCCAGCCGAAGAAACCGTGGCGATTTGTGTATCTTCTGAACTCCAGCTCACTTGCTTCGTCACATTGACCTTATTATTGTCACTGTATTGAGCTTCTGCTTTTATCTGTAAGCTGTGTCCTTTGGCTATTGATTTGTGCTCCGCTCGGATAACCAAGCTCTGAAAAGTGGCTGGGGTAACAGTAATGGTGAGAGCATCACTACTTATTAACTGCATCGAAGCAGTGACATCGACCGAGCCAGGTTTTTTCCCAGTCAGCGAATTCCCGCTAAACGTCGCGACCGTTGGATTGGAAGATTCCCATACAACCTTATTCGACACATCTACACGTAACCCGTCAGAAAATTGTCCTTGGGCCTTGAAGCTCAATACCAAACCAGCAGGAACTTGGCGTTGAATAGGCAAGATTTCAATAGACTGTAGGACTGCAGAGCTGACAGAAACGTCCACCGTTATAGAAACGCCATTCATACTTGCTGTGACATGCGCTTTCCCTTTCTTATTTCCTTTAACAAGACCCCGAGCTACAGTCGCTATTTCAACGCTACTGGATGACCACGTCACGCTGTTAGTCAGATCTTTTTTGGAAGCATCGCTAAATTCACCCAAAGCCTTCAATTGCAACGAAGTGCCAATAGGAAGGTTTTGATTCACTGGAACAAATCTCAGCTTAGTTAAGCTAGCAGTGATCACTTCAACCTCTAAACTATTACTATTAAAAACCTTTCCCTTGTCCGAGTAAGACACTGAAATAGAAGTGTTCCCCACCTTCTTAGCTTTAACAGTCCCGCTCAGAGCAAATTCTAATAACTCCTGATTTCCAGAATGCCACTGAACTTTCGACGTAATGTTTTCAATACGTCCATCTTCATAAACGCCATTTACGATGAATGTCTCTTGCATGCCTAGTGGTAAAGAGATCTTTGAACCTGCCACTGCACGGCTTGAGTCTTTCAACAGTTGAATATGACGAATCTGAGGGTCTTTTACCGTCACTTCTACAGGTGCTGACAATATGTTTTTCCAGCGAGCATTAACTTGAGTTTTTCCCTCTGATTGCGCGGCTAAAACTCGGTTAGTGACGGACGCGGTCGATGTATCACCAGTAGAAAACGAGACCCATTGGCTGACATCTCGTCTTTGACCATCGCTGTAATCACCATAAGCCACCAAATTGTAGAGGCTTCCAGTGTAGAGCTTCTTCATGCTCGCAACTTCAAGACGTTTTAAAACCGTGTCTGTCACTTGAATCACAACACCGTTACTCGCAACCCCTTTGTAATACGCAGTCAATACTGTTTTACCAAGCCCTTTCGTTTTAGACGTAAAGCTAGAACCGCTCGGGGTTTCGACTACCGATGAGTCAGACAGCCCCCAAGAAACACCTGAAGACAGGACACTTGTGGAAGCATCACTATATCGAGCGAGTAATGTAAACTTCACTTCCTCTCCAAGGGGCACAAGTGAAGCTGCATTTCCATTCGAGGTAGAAGCAGCGGAAAGCTCTAACTTCGTTAGGCTCTTAGCAACAGTAGTGGGGGTCTTGCTATTGGACGCTCCTCCACCACAAGCTAAAAGGCTCAACGCCCCCATTAAGCAGAATAGCCATTTCCAAAAAGTTCTCACGGTATCACTCAACATATCGGTACTCAGTCATCAAAGATTTAACGGCTGAATTTTAAACACCAAAGGAGAACGAAAGAATCGATTTAACTGAATAAAAAACACTGTTCGTTTAACGGGTTCATTAGCAGAATATGCTTACCGAAATTAAGCTTACTCGCGTCTAAAAATACACAAGTTACAAAACATAAGAGTGACAGAGGAAAACTATGAAAAAGATTGCGATTTCTCTGCTACTGACGTCCGTTTCAACTATGGCGATGGCAGAAGGCAGATTTTACGTTGGTGCAGACTTAGCTAAAGACCAGTACACGGGACGATGTAAAGTCTAGTGGCATGGGGTTTGCCGTCCAAGGTGGTTATGAGTCAAGGGCGAGCGACATTTTTGCACTCGCTACAGAAGTGGAATATACAAAATATTCCGATGCGACATTAGCATTTAACATTGCCAATTTAGCCAGTGCTAAATCAACCGTAAAATCTTCTACCGTGTCTTTGAATGTTAAGCCGAAGATTTATATTGGTAATTTCTATGTCGGTGCACCATTAGGACTTGGCTATGCTATGGTTTCTGGTGAGTCCAAAATGAACATTTTAGGGACGAATATTTCAGCAAGCACAGGTCCTCAAAGCGGATTAAGCTTCAACTATGGCGCAGAGATCGGTTTTGACATCATGGATCAATTTGTGGTGAAAGGTGGCGCTAAATTTACCACTCTTCAATACTCATCTTTCTACGCGGGTATCGGCTACAAATTCTAAGTAATCCCTAATTTAGTGACAGCGCTTCTGTCATTTCTCCCCCCATTGGAATACGATGTCCGATGGGGTTTTACTATGGGGCACAACAAAACTTCATAAGATACATACCCCTAGTAAAGACGAGCATATATCGAAACACGCCATCCCTAATTTTCTGTATAAATCGATAATCAACGTCAGGAACTTTCTATGTCTTTGTCTTCTGCCTTGCGTATTGCATTGGCTTTGCTTTTTGTTTTCCCGTTAACATCAATAGCTCAAGAGCCGCTTTATTGGAAAGCACAAAAAGGTGAGCAAACTCTGTTAATACTGGGTTCTATCCATGTTGGCGATAAAAGCATGTATCCGCTGCCTAAGATGGTGAATCGCTTTTTGAGTGACAGCAAAGCTTTGATTGTTGAAATTGATTTAAGCCACCCGCCAGAATCACTCAGTTTCCCGACGTCTGAACTTTCGACCAACGACATTCTGAGCAAAGAACAATTATCAAAACTCACTGCCATCGCCAAAGAACTTGGCTTACCCGATTCTCGATTGCAGAATTCTCCACCTTGGCTGGCCGCTTTAACCCTTCAAATGGCTAATTTCCAACGCTTAGGTTACGCCGCAAATGATGGTGTTGATCATGTTCTGACCAACCAAGCGTTAGAATACAACGTTCCTGTTAAAGCACTAGAAACAGCAAATCAGCAACTTGGATTTCTCAATGCACTCCCTCGTAACGGATCACAGTTGCTCGTAGAAACATTACTGCATTGGGATAAGTATAACGACGAATTCCATTGTCAAATCTCAGCTTGGAAGTCAGGGGATAAAAGTAAGCTCCTTCAACTGCTCGAAGAAGGGGATTTTGAAGAAGAGGCACTGGAAACCTTGCTGTATCAACGCAACCGAGACTGGGTAGAGAGATTTAATAATCCAGAATGGTTACCAGCGACAGGTAATTATACGGTAGTGGTGGGTACGTTACATTTACTTGGGAAATACAATGTACTTGAGCTCCTTGAGCAGAAAGGGTGGAAAGTGCATCAGCTTTCCGATTCATCAAAGGTAAAGTGCTAAAGAAACGGAATAAACCTATTAGAAATCAATGATAAAACGTTTAGCGCATAAACAAACAAAGGAAGACAGTGTCTTCCTTTGTTGTATCAGAATCTGAATCGTTAACCCTAACTCATTCTAAATTCAGGTTAACTTAGCCAAGAGTTTTTCCACTCGGTTTTCTGACTTTAAACGGACGGCTTTTACCACCAGCGTTGGATTCAGGTCTTCGGTTCTTCTGACCATGGCTGCCGCTATTACTGCCGCCTTTATTATTCCCGCTCTTACTACCAGTACCGTTGTTATGCCTAGCAGTGTTTCCTTCTCCACCTTTACTTGGTCGGCGATTAAAGTCGGTACCTTTGCCTTTAAAGGTCTTGAACTTTTTAGGTTCTGCTTGTTCTTTTTGGCGATGATCGAACAACTTCGCATCCGTCGCTTTCTCAATCTTTTTACCGCTACTGTCTGCGCGAGATGCTTCTTCTGTTCCAACCGATGATTCACACAAACGATGAATGTCTGCTACTTCTTCGTCGGTTAAGTAACGCCACTTACCATTAGGGATACCATCAAGCGAAATGTTCATAATTCGAACACGGCGCAGTTTAAATACTTCAAAGCCCAACGCTTCACACATACGTCGAATTTGGCGGTTAAGCCCTTGAGTTAGAACAATTCTAAAGGAGAATTTTGTTTCCTTAGAGATTTTGCAAGGAAGCGTAACTGTATCTAAAATTTCAACGCCACTGCCCATTTTGTCGAGAAACTCTTGAGTGATCGGTTTGTCCACTCGTACAACGTATTCTTTCTCGTGGGAATTTCCTGCACGTAAAATCTTATTAACAATATCGCCATCGTTGGTTAGGAAAATCAGCCCATCGGAAGGTTTGTCTAAACGACCAATTGGGAATATGCGTTTTCTATGACCAACAAAGTCAACAATGTTGCCTTCAACGTGACGTTCTGTTGTGCAGGTGATCCCAGTGGGTTTGTTAAGCGCAATGTAGATTGGCTTTTCTTTTTGCCTAAGAGGATTTCCGTCGATCAGCACGTCGTCTGTTGGCAATACCTTTACACCCATTTCAGGCAGATCACCATTAATGGTCACTCTACCCTGCTCGATTAATTTGTCGGCTTCACGGCGCGAGCAATACCCAGTTTCACTAATGAATTTGTTTAGCCTTTTGGCTTCAGATGTCTGAGACATATTGATATTTTCTCTTTTGTTAACGTTTCACAACGGATGACAATCGGTGTGAACCAGCGGGATTTCCGCCTTAAAAATTAGCTCATTCGTTTCTGATGACGCTCTCGATTTTCGAGCTTTTTTTCTGCACTTTTTTTCAACATGACATACACGGCGCCTGTTCCGCCATGGAATCGTTGCGCGCTATGAAAACACATTACTTCTTGGATTTGGGATAACCAACTCACCACATAGCTTTTCATCAATGCCGGAGGATTAGATCGCTCACCTTTCCCATGAACAATCACAAGTGTTCTAATATCCAATCGCTGACACTGTTTAAGAAACTTAACCACTTCATCTCGCGCATCTTTCAGCGATTTCTTGTGCAAGTCTAGTCGTGCTTGAATTGGGTATTTCCCAAGCCTTAACTTTCGATAAACCCCATCCTGAACACCCGGTTTTTGGTATTCGACCATATCATCTGGCTTTAGCATAGGCGCATGATCTAAAGACAAATATTCAGGGTCATCTTCTGATAGAGACATCGCAGCTTCGCGCTTTGCAAGTTGCGCATCGGTCACTTGGTGTTTTTTCTCGTGAATGGCCGTGTCGTTTTTGATAGGAGTGACATCACTCATCATTTGCTGAAAGAGGTCCAGCTCATCATCTTGAGACATAAGTTCATCTCGAATGCATCATCAACAGATGAACGGATTATATACCCAAGTGATGGGAATATGGAGTGTTAGAAAAAGAAAAACCGAAGAAAGCAGTCCACTCCCTTCGGTGCAATTTAGTTAATTGCTAAGCGATCTAGTGAGGAGATTTGTCATTCAATACTTTATAGACGAAGTAGGTGCCGAAAAACAGCATCAGTCCAATTGCGCCGAATATAACTATCATTGAAGACAGCCCTATAGCATTACCAAATAGGAGATCTAGCCAAAAGTCCATATTTCCTCCGTCAGTGCTGAAAGACAAGGTTAACGTTAATACTCGATGGATTACTCAGTACTGATCTAGATCAACAGTAATACCGACGTGACGATTTTGTTTCTTTTGATGTGTTTTTAATCACACTTAACTTATAATCGTTCACCATCTAACCACACAGTCAATAAGTTAAAATTTATTGATAAAAGTGCTTGCGTCTGTCGTCAGAAACCGTATTATACGCATCCGTCTTGAGGCAAAGCCTTGAGATATAAAGAATCGGTGAATAGCGCAGCTTGGTAGCGCATCTGGTTTGGGACCAGAGGGTCGGGGGTTCGAATCCCTCTTCACCGACCACATTTTAAAACCTCGTCTTCGGACGAGGTTTTTTCGTTTAAATAACCTATATATCTGCGTCGCATGTGGAACGGGGCTGGAAGACCAGCTACGTCAAACACCGTAAGAATCGTATTTAAATGCAAAGGTCGACGAATTGAGCGCGTGTTAGTTTGGCTAGGTCTTCAGGCGTAAGCTCTATTTCCAATCCACGTTTTCCTGCACTCACGCACATCAACTCTAAAGCGAGTGCAGAGGAATGAATAAAGGTTGGTAGTGCCTTCTTTTGTCCTATTGGGCTAATGCCTCCCACAATGTAACCTGTTGTCTTCTGAGCAATACCCGGATCCGCCATATCCGCTTTTTTACTCTTCGCCGCTTTGGCTGCGAGTTTAAGATTCAATTTACTTGCAACAGGTATAACGGCAACCGCCAAGTTTTTATCTTGTCCATCGAGGCTAAACAATAACGTTTTGAAAACACACTCTGGGTTCTGCCCCAAAGCCTCAACGGCTTCAAGCCCATAGTTCTGGTTGCTTTGATCGTGTTTGTACTGATGGACCTTATGGGGGACGTTTTTCTTTTTCGCTAAACTGATGGCTGGTGTCATGCGTATGATTTCCATAAAAAAAGGCGAAGCATTCGCTTCGCCTTTATCAAATCGTAATTTCCGCTATGGGTCAATTACTTGTATACCATTTCGCCTTTTGGCTCATACGTATTCACGTTGATTGGGCTGTTGCTTTCTAGGTAGTCCTTCAGAACTTCAGCATCAACAAAACCCGTGTTTACGTGGCCAGGGTGACCAGACAGCTTAGGATAGCCGTCGCCGCCTGCTGCATTGTAGCTAGGAACGGTAAAGCGGTAAGTTTTCGCTTTATCCAGCGCTTTCCCACCAACTTTTACATTGCTTACTTTGCCGTTAGCAACGGTCATAGAGATACCGGCGAACTGTGCATAAGCACCAGAATCAACAGGCTTAGTTGCTACAACGTTAAGGTAATCCAATACTTCAGCACCAGACATGTCGGTGTAAGTTAGAATATTGGCAAACGGCTGAACGGTTAGTACATCTTTGTACGTGACCGCACCTTCCTCAATTGAATCACGAACGCCACCAGAGTTCATTACCGCAAAGTCAGCTTTAGCACGCTGCATGTGTGCTGTCGCAATCAGACGACCAAGGTTAGTCTGGTTGAAGCGCACAACATTACGGTCGCCTTCCAGCTTGCCGTTGGTTTCAGCAATCTTAACATTCAGCTCTGCCTGACCTTTTTCTTGGTATGGCTTAAGGAATGAAAGTACCGCTGGATCTTGAGCGATTTCATCTTCAATTAGGACACGCTTTTTCTTGCCGTCAACTTTGATTTTCTTCTTCAAGTTCACTGGAATCAAATCGTAGCTGACCATTTGAAGTTCACCGTTCGTGAATTCAAAATCAGCGCGACCTACGTATTTGCCCCACTCGTGAGCTTGAACAATCCAAGTGCCGTTTTGCTGATCTGGCTTACATTCGTCAGAAGGTTTGAACTTCTTCTTCGCAACGTTTGGACCTTCCATACAAACAGGTTCTTGAGAGTGACCACCTACGATCATGTCCAAAGAACCTTCATCTAAGTAACGAGCCAACGCAACATCACCAGGAGCGTTAATGCCACGCTTACCGTCTTCATAGTGACCCATGTGTGTAACCGCGAAGATAAGATCAGGCTTTTCAGACTTCTCTAGTTCAGCAATTAGCTTTTTCGCTTCTACTTTTGGATCACGGAAATCTAGGCTACTGATGAACTCTGGGTTACCAATTTTCGCCGTATCTTCTGTCGTTAGACCGATAACCGCTATCTTGATGCCTTGCTTTTCAAAAATATGATAAGCCTGATATTTACGTTCGCCCGTTGCTTTGTCGTAAATATTGGCAGAAAGCATAGGGAACCCACCCCATTTGATCTGCTTTTCTAATACATCAAGTGAGTTGTCGAATTCGTGGTTACCCAATGCCATTGCATCGTAACCAAGCATTTTCATGCCTTTGAAATCTGGTTCAGCATCTTGAAGGTCAGATTCAGGAACACCAGTGTTGATGTCACCGCCCGAAAGCAGCAGTACGCTTCCACCTTCAGCGCGAATCTCTGTACGCAGCTCGTCGATCAGCGTCTTACGCGCAGCCATACCGTACTCACCGTATTTGTTCTGCCAAAAACGACCGTGATGGTCATTGGTATGCAAAACTGTAAGCTTGTACGTTGTATCTTCTTCCCAAGCTGGTGCTGTCGCACAACCAGTTAGAGTCGCAAGTAACGCTGCACCTATCGCAGCTTTCAAACTTAGGCGTTCCTTCATTATTACAACCTTAATCTAATTTAGTAGGGTTCCACCGGCATCAGAATCTGATGCAAAATCAAGCAATATTACTGCAAGATCTTCTAAAAACATGAACAAGTTTAAATTAACCTAAGTAAACCACCACATTCATTTCATGTTTATGACGATTCGATCACCTTAATTGAAATTCAAAAGTGTAACAAAGCACCGTGCTTACACGTCATTACTTATCAAGATCACAAGCAAACGATTACCTGTGAGATAATCAATTAGCGTGTAATTTTCATCCTTTTATCTTGTATTCATCGAGTAACTAGGATAACTTCCGCACATCATCCCATAAAGTAAATCTTATGTTCAAAACTAGGCAGTTATGATTACTTCAGCTAGAAACTTATCTCTTAAAGTCAAGATCACACTTTCCGTACTCGTTTGTATTTCGATAATCACTTCAATACTGACTTGGCGAGCTTCATCTATCCTTTTTGAGCAAACGCGTCACGGTGTTTACAACCGCGCGATAAGCCTATCGAATACCGCTGTCGAATCTCTGGAATACTGGCTGGTGTCTCACAAGGATGTAGTGGATGCCGCCGCTACTGTTAATTCGCTAGAAGAAGCCATTGTGGCATTACCTCAAGCGAAAAAAGCAGGCAGATTCGATGAAGTATTTTTCGCGCAAGTGAACGGCGACGTTTATCTTGCAGGTACATCTACCCCCTACCCTGAGTTTGATGCTCGTGGTCGCGATTGGTTTAAACAAGCTTCTAACCAACGTAAAACCGTAGTATCAAAACCGTATGTTGGTGCCCAACAAGGTCACACCATGTTAACGATATCGACTCCGGTGTACGCTAACGGTCAAATGATAGGTATCTTGGGTGCGGACCTTAAACTGGGGTCGATTCAAAAGAACCTCAACAGCTACCAAGTAGGCGATAATGCGTTCGCTATGATGCTTAATAAAGAGGGAACAATCTTATCTCACCCTCAAGAGTCATTATTGATGACGCCTTTTAACCGCTACGCCCCAAAACTCTCTAACACTGCGATTCGTTCTGCATCAGATGAGAATCGAATTGAGATATCGATTCGCGGCGGTCAAGAGAAGCTTCTTTACTTTGCTTCAGTGCCGAACAGCGACTGGATTTTTGCATTAGAAATGGATCGTTCAACGGAAGAAGCAAACCACGACGCTCTTCTTAAACAATTGATTTTTACTGGCATCATAGTCGCGTTGATCGTGCTTTTCGTTATCTGGTGGATGGTTTCTTTCCAGTTGAAAGGGCTTACTCAAGTCAGTAAAGCGCTGGAAGAAATATCGGAAGGTGATGGCGATCTAACGCAACGAATTACAATCCAATCGAATGACGAAGTTGGTCAGCTTGCTGCGAATTTCAATCGATTTACAGAAAAAATGCATTTGCTCGTATCGAACATTCACAACTATTCAACTCAATTATCGAGCCAAGCCGATATCACTTCTCGACACGCCGATGAGAATGCCCACCGCATCGACCACCAGCAACAAGAAATCAATATGGTGGCAACGGCAGTAACCGAGATGTCGAGCGCTACACAAGAAATTGCCAGTAATGCAGAAAACACAGCCAGAGAAGGGGCTGCAACGGTTGAGATCTCTAATCAAGGTGAACGTGAGGTACTCAACAGCCAAGAGTCGATTCTTTCTCTTGCCTCAGATATCAGCGATGCCACTTCTGTTATCCAAGAGCTTGAAATGCATGCTCAGGAAATTAGCGGCATTTTGTCGACGATTCAGGAAATCGCAGAGCAAACCAATCTATTGGCATTGAATGCTGCTATCGAGGCGGCGCGTGCCGGTGAGCAAGGTCGCGGTTTTGCGGTAGTTGCCGACGAAGTTCGAGTCTTAAGCCAGCGAACTCACGATGCGACAGGAGAAATCAACCGCAACATTGATACACTTCAAAGTACGACTCAGCGTGCAGTGTCCTCTATGCAAACCAGTCAGAATAATGCCGAGAAAGCCGTCACTGATGCTCGTATTGCATCGGAAAGCCTTCAACGTATTACTCAGTCCGCCAATATGATCAACGACATGGCAAGCCAAATTGCGGCAGCAGCAGAAGAGCAATCTTTGGTGACAGAAGAAATTACTCGTAACACCAACGAAGTAAAAGACGTTTCTCAGGCTCTTGCAGAGCAAGCGCAAGATGCAAGTGCACAAGCTTCAGAGCTGAACAGTATTTCTGGTGAACTCTACCAAGAAGTGTCTCGATTCAAGCTTTAGATCTGTGAAAGTACAGTAAATACAAAAACGGGCTTTAAAAGCCCGTTTTTTCTATGTCTCATCGTTTGGGGATTACTGCGATGTTATTTTCTCGACATCTAGAAGCTGCTTTGCGTCCGATGGATCCTTTGCATACGATGGCTTCTTTGCATCCAATAGCTGTTTTCTACCAAAACATGCCATATACAAACAAGGTACAACAAACAAAACAACAGGAAGGGAAAACAGTAACCCATACCCCAATGTTAACGACATTGGCCCCATATAAACGTCTGTTCCACCGAGCCCGTATGCAAGCGGGATAAGACCAGCAACCGTCGTGATTGACGTAAGTAATATCGGTCTTAGTCGGCTACTCGCGCCTTCAAGCACCGCCTCTCGACTTGAATACCCTTGGTTACGCAGCACGTTAATCTGATTTATCAGAACTAAGGTGTTGTTCACTACAACCCCCATCATTCCCAATGCTCCTATTAACGCAAAGAGCGAGATATCTTGAAAATGAACCAGCAACGCCATAAGAGACGCAACCAATGCAAACGGTATAACCGACATGACCAACAATGGTTGGAGCATCGAACCAAACATGATAACCAAGACAAAATAAATACCTAAGAGCGCCGCTGGAAACGCAATCAAGATCCCATCAAAAGTTTCACCGGTAGATTCCGCTTCTCCCCCAATATCTAACTTTATTGATGCCCCAACTTTTTCCGACAATGCTTCAGAAATACTTGAGGAAATCGCGTCAGGCGTTAAGTTTTCGTCGATGATTTGTGCTGTAACCACGACTTGCCTGTCGCCATTATAATGAAGGATCTCTCTTGGTGCTTGTACCTGAACAACACTGGCTAAACGGGTTAATGGCACTTGTTCACCTGCCGAAGTATAAATTTTTGTTGTGCTGAGTTTTTCTAGATTTCGATACTCTTTAATCAAAATCACTCGAAGGTTTACTTCCTCATCGCCTAACCAAGTCGATGTGACTTGTTCACCGTCGAAGGCAATTCGTAACGCCCTCGCCAAATCAGCGACCGTTAGATCGTATCTTGCTAGCCACTCGTGTTGAGGTACTATTTTCAATTGGATGTCTTTCAAACCTTCACTGTTTACGACACTTCCTAATCCTTGATGCTGATCCATCCAGTCTTGGACAAGCTTAACCGCGCGATCTCTTTCTTCATGGTTATTACCTATGATTCGAATTTCAACAGGCTCCCCGGGAGGCGGTCCGCCCGCATCAACTTTGAATTTTACAAATCTCAGATGGCTGTCGTTGGAAACGGCAAGTTGAAGCGCATCACTGATTTCATTCGCAGTTCTCTCTCTGTTTTCAAAGTCAGTCAAATTAATCTGACCTGAGCTCACAGGTGATCCAAAGGTAAGTTGATAGCTTTTCAGTTCCGTTGCAGGCAAGTTTTGAATGGCTTTCTCTAGCGCTAGATGACTTTCACGCACCTTATCGCTAGGCGTTCCTGGGGCAACTTCAGTATAGACCTCAATGTATTTTGCGGCTTGAGAAGGAAAGAAATCCAACTTCATCGTTGTCACCAAGAAACTCCCGCCAGCTAACGCAATCAGCGCTAAACCTAGGACCACTTTTTTATGAGAAAGGCTATATATCAACGCTTGTTGGTACTTAGATATAACCGCATTAAATGTGTCTTTCTCGTTTTTGTTGAAATCATTTTTATCCAAAGCAGACGACAAATGCGCAGGCAAAGTAAAGGTGCATTCAGCCAATGAAAATATAAGCGCAGTTATAACCGTAATAGGGATAACGACAACCGCTTTACCCAGAGTCCCCGGAATAAAGAACATAGGGATAAAAACCAGTGCCGTCGTGGTTAAGCTCGCAATAATGGGCTTAATGACTTTCTGAGTGCCCGATACAGCGGCTTTAAACCCGCTTTTTCCTTTCTGTTTTTCGCTGTATATGCTCTCAGCAACAATGACTGAATCGTCGACTATGATACCGATCACCAGCAACATTGCTGCTAACGTAATGCTGTCTAAGTTCATACCAAAGGCAGGCAGCATGACGACAACCCCAAGAACACAAAATGGGATGGAAACAGACACCCAAAATGCTACCTGACGCCTTAACAACAGGCTTAGTACTATGAGCACCAGAACCAGTCCGATGCCACCATTAACAGATACGATAGAAAACTTAGTGGCCATATCGTCAGCCAAGTTTAGCGCGACAGGGAACTGAAACGCTCCATCAGTTCGGATTTGTTCTTTCTCTAAATGTGATAAGACATTGGATATCGTCGAACGGATATCGGCATGCGCACTCTTGGTTACGGCAAACAAAACACCTTCTTGACCATTGATCACGCTGGTTTGCGTGCTTCTTTCGAAATCATCTTTAACGTTGGCGACATCTTTTACCCGAACAATCTCGCCAGCAGGTAATGTAGCCACAATAGTCTGCTCCAACTCCTGTACAGATTGAATTTGCGTAAGCGTTACGATGCGCTGCTCACTGTTCCAAGACTCCACGACTCCACCAGACTGAGATAAATTCCGATTTTTCACAGCGGCAATCACTTGTTCAAAGCTCAGTTTGTACCTGTCGGCTTTTATCGGATCTATCTCAATCCAAAATTCACGTTCTCTAAAGCTGGTCATACTAATGGAGCCAATACCCGGAAGAGTACGAAGATGTTTTTCTAAACTTCTGACATAAGGCTGTAACTCGTGATATGGCCTATCTGTTACTACGCCGAATCGAAGTACTTCAAAAGAGGAAGTGCTGTCTTGCTCCACCAGAGGCGGATTGGAAATGTCTTTAGGCAACCCGCTGGTGCGATCCACCGCTTGTTGGATATCGTTCACAACCTTACTCAAATCCTTACCACTGTCATCGAGTTCTAGAGTAATAAGCGATGTCCCTTCAACGGATGAAGAAGTAAATTTTCGAACGCCTTGCACCGTTCTCAACTCTTTCTCGATTCGATTAGTGATGTTCAACTCAACATCTTGTGCAGACGCCCCTGGGTATTGTGTTGTTATACTTACCTCAGCAAAAGCTACATCAGGTAACTCCTGAAGCTTAACAATACTGGCGGAGCCAATACCCACCAACAGAACCATAATGGTTAACACTCTCGCGACCATTGGTCGAGAAGCAAAATAGCTAATAATAGAATTCATGACTGACCTTATTATTCTGGTTTCTTGAATAATTCTGAAGACTCAAGGCGCTCAGTAGAGCCATACACTGTCATACCTGGCTTATAGACATGTGCGGTGTTCTTGATCGTCACAAAAACGGGATAAGTTTGAGTATTCTCATCTGGCTGCACACCAATGCGCGTAATCTGAGCGTTGATTTTTTGATTCACCGCCCTTTCACTCCAGAGTGTTATAGGCATACCGACAGAGAGCGATTGCAGGTCGTATTGGCTTGCAAGAAATCGTACGTTTATCTGATCAATGTTGACGATTTGGTACAGCAACTCACCTCTTTCGACCCATGCGCCTTTATTGACCTTACGCTGAGTAATAATCCCTCGTATTTCAGATTGGACCTGTGTTTCGTTGAGGTTTCTCTTTGCTTCATCAAGGTTTAAATTTGCCAAATCTAGGCTTGCCTTAGAGGCATCAAAATCGGCTTTGGCAACATCTAATTCATTTTGAGATAAGCTGTTCTTTTGTTTCAACGCGCGGTATCGCTCATATAATGACTGCTTAATGGTTAAATCCGATTTCGCCAATTCAAGGTTTGCCATTTGTTGACGCACCGCCAATTCGTAGTCGAATGTTTGGATAGCAGCGAGTTTCATTCCTTTGGATACCGCCTCCCCGACATCCCCTTCAACTTGATCCAGAACACCACTGACTTCAGCCACAACATTGATAGGTTCAATAACCTGTGCTTGTCCTAAAAGTTGAACCGCTTGAGTGTAAAATGGGAGAGCCCCTAAAAGAGCGATAACAGAAAATGATCTATGAATATTCATAACGTGCCTCTTCGAGTTAATAACATTAGTTTGCAGATAGTCATGTCGAAGTTTTGTGAAAATGGAGGCGGATAATTCGACAAAAATTCGACAGCAAGCTGCTAAACTAAATGCCTTGAAAAGAGGGTGAGATAGTATGTTGAAAAGCAAGAAATTACTGGTAGTTGAAGACAACATTGAACTGCAAGGCATACTGGCAGATTTTCTTGAAATGAAAGGCGCTGAGGTAGATTTCGCTAGCGATGGAGAAGAAGGTCTTGCGCTTATTCACCAATACGATTTCGATGCAGTCATTTTGGATGTCATGATGCCTAAGAAAGATGGCATTCAAGTGATGAATCAGCTGCGACGTAATGGTAAGACATTACCCGTGTTAATGCTTACCGCTTTAAATAGCAAAGAAGATTTATTGCGTGGTTATCAAAGCGGCATAGACGATTTTATTACCAAGCCCTTCGATTTTGATGAACTCGAAGTCAGGCTAAGTGCTTTAATAAAACGTTATCGTGGCGACGTGGCCAAAAGTAGATTGGAATATGGAGACATCATCATTGAGCAGTCTTCTCATCAAGCTTACCGTGCAGGTACCCTGCTCTCTCTCACTCCCGTTATGTACCAAATTTTGGTCAAACTCGTCAAAGCCGCCCCAGATATAGTCACACGTGAAAGCCTAATTCATGAGATTTGGGGGGAAGATATCCCCGACAACGACGTACTCAGAAGCCACCTATACCTACTAAGGAACATCGTGGATAAGCCGTTTGAGCGCTCAATACTCATTACCGTACCTAAAATTGGTCTTCGGTTAGAAAAGTAGAGACTAGAAAATGAAAAGCCGTTCAATCAACGATGTAAAGCGGGACTTACTGCGATTTTATAGCTTGATAGCATTCAGTTTAGCTGCGCTTATTTATCTTTCGTTTGCCCTGTACCTAGTCATCAGCGAAGATCGAAATACCGCAATCCACCTTCAATCGTTCAAAAATATTGCGATAGAGCGTTACCTAAATTCAGACTTACCATTTGAAAAAGTTAGCCCATTTATTACCGCGTATTACGATGCAGATACGCTTCCAGACAACGTTAAAAAACTGAGCCCTTTCCCTATCAATGAAGTCAGCAATAAGCGTAACTTCTTTAATGAAGGCTATTTTGTTTTCTATACAAGATTTCTTGATAGCAATGGCAAAGATACTGCTTTGTATCTGACCATTGATGCCAGTGCAAAAGATTTTGGTGATGAGTCCTGGGATTTCATCATTTTGATTTCTATGGCATTTACCAGCTGCCTTATCCTAGTGCTTCGATTCTCACTGAAACGGGTATTCAGTATGATCATGAGCCCGGTATCCCAACTAAGCACGCAACTAACGTTAGAAGGCACTCATAAATTTCAAGTCGAAAACGATGCCATTGTTGAACTGCAACACTTAACAGAAAGGCTTAACCAATTTTCTGACATGAAAGAAAGAATAGCCAAGCAAGAGATGATGTTTGCGAAGTACGCCAGCCATGAACTTAAAACCCCAATTGCCATCATCCTTGGTGCTGCTAATTTACAAGGCATGAAGCAAGAACCAGATTTTCATGAGAAACAGCGAGTACGCATTCTCAGTGCCGCAAAACAAATGCAAGCAACGGTGGAAGTACTGCTCAATATCGTTAAGCAAGAAAACGTAGGTAATGTAGCCCAACCCTATTCAGTTCAATTAGATGCCATTGATATTGTCAGTTACCAGCGGGCTCACCCTGACATTCAATTTGATCTGGATTTAGACCCAAATACGCAAACTAACCTTCCCCCTACAGTGCTATCGATGATTTTGAAAAACCTGTTAGACAATTCCATCAGGCACACAGACAAAGGCAAAATTGGTGTTTTAATTCAAGCAGAGACAATTCGAGTTCAAGATACAGGTAGTGGATTAGAAGGTAAAACCATATCAGAACATGGCTTAGGGCTTTTGATTGTGCGTCGCCTTTGTGAAAGCTATCAGTGGTCATTTTCTATCGCCAACCATCCACAAGGCGGCTGCGTAGCGGAATTAAAGCGGCACACTGAATAACTTAAGTCATAAAAAAACGGGCTCTAAAAGCCCGTTTTTTACTTCAAGTAGCTAGTACGACTATGCTGATATTTATCTGATACCAGCCAGCCTAGTTAATCTCAATAGGTTCGAAGCTTTTAATCAAATCATCCAAAGATTTCATCTGAGCTAAGAAAGGTTCCAACTTATCAAGAGGCAACGCAGATGGACCATCACACAGTGCTTTCTCTGGATTAGGGTGCGCTTCAATAAACAAACCTGCAATGCCAGTTGCTAGACCCGATTTTGCAAGTTCTACTGTTTGCTCACGGCGTCCACCAGAAGCAGCTCCAGATGGATCACGCATTTGCAGAGCATGGGTTACATCAAAGATGATAGGGCTACCATTAGAAGCCTTCTTCATCACCCCAAAGCCAAGCATGTCTACCACAAGGTTATCGTAACCGTGGCAAGCACCGCGCTCACATAAAATGATTTGTTCGTTACCACATTCCGCAAACTTATCAACGATGTTCCCCACCTGAGCTGGGCTCATAAATTGAGGCTTTTTCACGTTAATAACAGCGCCTGTCTTGGCCATTGCTTCAACCAAATCGGTTTGACGCGCCAAGAAAGCAGGAAGTTGGATAACATCCACGACTTCAGAAACGGGTTGTGCCTGTGCTTCTGTGTGGATATCGGTAATGATTTTGACACCAAAAGTCTCTTTCAACTCTTGGAAAATTTTTAAACCTTCCTCCATACCAGGACCACGGTATGAATTGATTGAGGAGCGGTTTGCTTTATCAAAAGACGCTTTGAATACATAAGGGATACCCAGCTTCTCTGTCACCTTTACGTAATGTTCACAGATCTGCATAGCAAGATCTCGTGATTCAAGGACATTCATGCCCGCAAAAAGTGTAAATGGCTTGTCGTTAGCGACATCCAGTTCGCCAATTTTGACGGTTTTCTGTTCCATATGAAGGTCTCGCCTAATGAATAGTAATTTGAGTTTCGCTCATGGTACTCACCTGAGCTTTAAGGAGTTCTGCACCCGGATCGTCAGGGCATTGATCAATAAAAAATTGATAATCCGTTGCTGCAATTTGGTGGCAATCGAGTTGCTGATATATAAACCCACGATCACGGATTTCATAAGGGTCATCAGGAACAAACATCAATGCTAAATCCGTGCAATTCAGCGCTAAAGTGTATCGCTCTTCACGCAACATCGCAGATTTAATTAACGCTAGCCAACGCCCAATAACAGTCGGATTGTCCGCTGAAGCCAAATGCTCTGGCTTCAATTTAGCCAATGGTCCATCATGACCAATTAGCCATGCACGCAGTGTTTGCGCACTCACGTACTCCCCATTGAATGGGTTGATGTATGCCGCTGTTTCATCAGACCACATCACCTTGACAAGAAACTGAGTTGGAAAGGTCACCCCTTCTACAGGAAAGCCCAACTTTTGGCCAAAGTAGAGCAAAAGCGAACCCAAGCTAACAGGGATACCTTTGCGTCGCTCGAGCACTTTGTCCATAAAAGCGTTTTCACTAGCAAAATAAGCTTCACTGTCGCCTTTAAATTGCCACTGGCAATAAAAAAGGCGCAAGAAAGCCTCAAACCTTGCTTGCTCATTCACTTCGTGGCTCAATTCTAGCTCGGCTTCTTTTAACAGACGCTCAAGCTCTGCATTCGCCCAATGTACATTCGTATCAGGATCAATCGCCTCATTTAGCGCCAAAGCCCCTTCAACCAATGTCATGTCGTCTAAGTCTTCGTCGAACAGATCAAACATGATTTAACCTAAAAATACCGGTACTTTCGTAACAGCAAGTTTCCCTGCCATAGCCAACCATCCTAGCGCACCAAAAAAGGCAAACGCTCGTAACAATTGGTTCTTACCTAATTTTAATGCAAAAAATCCAAGGGCAATGTAAGCCAGCACACAAGTTATCTTTTCAGTTAACCAAAGCCCTGCTGGTGTAAACGGTACAAAGCCCGTGATTGCAACCAATCCCACACCAGACAACAGCAAAAGTGTGTCGTTAATATGAGGTGATATTTTGAGAAATTTATTTTCTAATACTGGCGATTTAGCCACCATCAATGCGTACCGAAGAACAAACAGTAATACACTGATTGCTATCGTAAGCATGTGGAAATGTTTTAGCGCTATATACATAATAATTATCTTTTTTATATGTACTCAGTACATTGCTCATCAATAAGGACAATATCGCCCTTTATCAAGATCGAAAGCGACCCAATGTAACTCTGTCGTTTCCGGTGTAATCTTGTTCTGTCACTACATCGACATACCCTAGTGACGTTAAAACATCTCGTACTAGCAAGCCTTGCTCAAAGCCATGCTCCATTAAAAGCCAACCGTCTTCAGAAAGATAAGAACGTGCGTTATCAGCTATGTAGCTCAGGTCCGCCATTCCTTTCTCTTCTGCAACAAGAGCACTCATTGGCTCAAATCGAACATCACCTTTCTCAAGGTGTGGATCGCAAGCGTCAATATAGGGTGGATTACTTACGATACAAGCAAATTTCGTTCCCTCACTAATAGGGGAAAACCAACTTCCTTGTAAAAATGAAGTATTTCGGATAGTTAAACGCGTTGCGTTCTCTGTCGCCAGTTTTTGGGCTTCAACGCGAATGTCTACTCCCGTGACCTGTACCGAGGGCAATTCACTGGCTATCGCCAATGCAATGGCACCCGTCCCAGTTCCCAAATCAAGCACTTCTCCCGTGGCATCAGACATCTTATCCAACGCCAGTTCAACTAAGCGCTCAGTGTCGGGTCGAGGTATCAATGTTGATGGCGACACCTTTAACGGCAACGACCAGAATTCTCTTTCACCTACAATGTAGGCTACGGGTTCTCCGGTCAAACGTCTTTCTAATAGAGAGAGAAACGTTGTGTCCTGTTCGCTCGTCAATGCTCGCTCGGGCCAAGTCAGCAGGTAGCTTCTCGGTTTATCCAGTGCGTGGCAAAGCAATACAGCAGCGTCCAGCGACGGCGAATCGCTGCCGCTGGCTATCAATTGTTCTATTGCCGCTTTTAAAGTGGCTTCAATACTTGCAGGCATACCTAGCTCACTTGTCATTAGCGTTCAACATGCTGTTAGTTTTGATCTGCCAATGCCGCTAGTTGATCCGCTTGATGCTCTTGAATCACAGGATCAACCAAGCTTTGTAGATCACCTTCCATCACCTCGTTCAAACGGTACACCGTTAGATTGATACGATGGTCAGAAACACGACCTTGAGGGTAATTGTAGGTGCGAATTCGATCACTTCGGTCGCCAGAACCTAATAGATTGCGTCGAGTTGTTGACACTTCTTCAGCTCGCTTGGCTTCTTCAGCTTGGGTAATTCGCGCAGCAAGAACCGACATCGCTTTCGCTTTATTCTTATGCTGTGAGCGCTCATCTTGACACTCAACCACTGTACCCGTAGGCAAGTGAGTAATTCGGATGGCTGAGTCAGTGGTGTTAACGTGCTGACCACCCGCACCCGAAGCTCGGAAGGTATCGATTTTCAGATCCGATGCTTTGATTTCTGGAATTTCCGCTTCTGGGATCTCCGCCATAATGGCAACAGTACAAGCTGAAGTGTGTACGCGACCTTGAGATTCTGTTTCTGGTACGCGCTGAACACGGTGACCACCAGATTCAAATTTCAATACGCCATAAACCCCTTCACCAACCACTTTCGCGATCATCTCTTTGTAACCGCCGTGTTCCGATTCATTGGAGTTCACAACTTCAACTCGCCAACCACGTTTCTCGGCATATTTGCTGTACATGCGGAACAAATCACCCGCAAAAATTCCCGCTTCATCGCCACCTGCACCCGCTCGGATTTCTAGGAAGCAGTTACGGTCATCATTAGGATCTTTAGGCAGTAAAAGAATCTGAAGCTCGTCCGCTAAGTTTTCAATGGACGCTTTTGCTTCTTTGATTTCTTCTTGAGCCATTTCACGCATTTCTGCGTCGTCTTCTTTCGCCATCTCTTCTGCAGCTTCAAGATCTTCTTGCGCTAGCTGATAAGATTGGAAGCATTTCGTGACTTCTTCCAACTGAGAGTATTCTTTCGAAAGGGCGCGGAACTTGTTTTGGTCGCCAATGATGTCTGGATCGCCAAGCAAATGCTGGACTTCTTCATAACGCTCTACCAGCGTTTGAAGCTTGGTCAAAATAGAAGGTTTCATAATGTTCTTAAAATCAGTTTAGGAGTCTTCGAGTCCGAGACTCTGACGTATAACAGTTAATTTGGCGGGTTCACCCTGCTCTGCTGCACTTTGCAGCGCACGCGTGGGAGCGTGAATCAACTTGTTGGTTAACTTATTGCTAAGCTCGATAAGAATTTTTTCCGGATCACCGCCCGAAGACAGCGATTGCAAACTTCTAGAAAGCAGCTCTTCACGGATACCATTTGCAGATTCGCGGTAGTCTCTAATACTATCTACCGCTTGCAGAGAACGAAGCCAAGTCATAAACCCAGCACTTTCTTCTGCCACAATGGCTTCCGCTTGGATGGCTTCGACTTTTCTTTGCTCTATATTCTTATCAACGATGGATTGAAGATCATCCACTGTATATAAATAGGCATCGTCCAGTTCAGAAACTTGTGCTTCTACATCTCTAGGCACCGCAATATCAACGATTAATATCGGTTGATGTCTGCGGGCTTTTAAAGCCGTTTCTACCATCCCTTTCCCTATGATCGGCAGAGGACTTGCCGTGGAACTGATAACAATATCAGCTTTTGGCAAATGTTCAGGTATTTCCGGCAAACTAATCACTGACGCACCAAAATCTTCCGCCAGTGTTTGTGCTCTTTCACGGGTTCGATTCGCGACAATCATTTTTTTACAACCATGACCATCAAGGTGTTTGGCAACCAACTCTATGGTTTCACCTGCACCGACCAACAATACCGTTGTCTCTTCAATCGATTCGAAAATGTGTTTCGCTAGTGTGCATGCAGCGTAAGCTACAGACACCGCATTACCACCAATCTCGGTTTCAGTTCGAACACGCTTAGCAACAGAAAACGCTTTCTGAAAAAGCTTCTCCATTGTAGCGTCAACGGCCTTACTATCACGAGCATCCGAAAACGCCTGCTTAACCTGACCTAAAATTTGGGGTTCACCCAACACCAAGGAATCTAACCCACAAGCCACTCTCATCAAATGCTTGATGGCAGATTGTTCTTCATGGATATACAGGCTGGGCATTAAATCGGTTGAATGAATACCATGAAAATCAGTTAACCAATCGATTATCTGACCTTTTCCTGCATTTTTGACGTCACAATATATTTCTGTGCGATTGCAGGTTGAAAGGATCACTCCACCGTTAATACTTGAATTATTGGCAATATCAGATAGTGCTTGGGTCAGCTTGTCTGGAGAAAATGCGATTTTTTCTCGCAATTCGACCGACGCCGTATTGTGATTGATACCAATGACAAGCAAAGACATGTAGTGAGAGATCTCTGTCCGAAAATACTGTAAGAGCTTGAATTTTACTTTATGGAAGCACCTATTTAAAGGGGGGATTTAAACACGATGTCATTTAAGTGATATAGTGAGCGCCGAATTAGCGTTATGTGGAGCAAAGATTGACTATTCTACTCATTTCACCTATCACCCAATTTGTTCGTTCTTTGAGAAGCTCTTCTGCATTGTTTGTCGCTTCAATAGCACTTTTACTTTCTGCTTGTACCACTCTTCCAGAGGCGACCAATCAACCTGTCGACTGGGTTTCACATCAAAATCAATTAGAATCACTCCAAGAGTATGCCCTCACAGGGAAAATGGCTTACATCAGTGAAAGTAAGCGCCAGAGCCTGAATTTCTACTGGAAAAAAACTCATAACTCAGAAGAACTTCGTCTAACTACTTCACTTGGTCAGACAGCTTTACTGCTTAACATTGATGAAAATGGTGCAACCGTCGTCACCCATGAAGGGGACACCTATCGACATGTTAGCGGCAATATTCTGATTAAGCGTCTTACAGGTCTCAGTATCCCGATTGATCAGTTAAGTGAGTGGATAAAAGGTTTACCTATCGATGCGGACTACTACCAACTTAACGAGGAAAATACGTTAAGTGACCTAACAAAGCAGATAGATGGTCAAGCTTGGGAATTAAACTTTAATAAGTACACCCAACAAAATGAATTCGTATTACCGTCTAGCCTGACGTTAGTACAGGACAAAACAAAGTTAAAAATTGCCGTTTCAAAATGGATAGTCTCTCAATGATTCCAACCCATACCACTTGGCCTTCGCCAGCAAAACTCAACCTATTTTTGTACATAACGGGTCAAAGAGCTAATGGTTACCATGAGCTCCAAACGCTATTCCAGTTCATCGATTACGGCGACGAACTGGGCATAAAAGCCAATGCAACCGGTAACGTGACGCTGTCGCCAGAAATTACAGGGGTTGCCCTAGAAGATAACTTAATTTGGAAGGCCGCCCGTGCACTGCAACAAAAAACCGGATGCCCCTTAGGTGCGCACATTGAGTTAAAAAAGATTCTTCCAATGGGTGGCGGAATAGGTGGCGGCTCTTCAAACGCCGCAACAACGTTAGTTGCGTTGAATTATTTGTGGCAAACCAACCTGTCCGACAATGAGCTGGCGGAAATAGGCTTGGCTTTGGGTGCCGATGTACCTGTTTTTGTACGAGGTCACGCCGCGTTTGCAGAAGGCGTTGGTGAAGAAATTTACTCAGCAGAGCCAGAAGAAAAAGTCTATCTCGTTGTTCGCCCTAATGTCAGCATCGCGACAGCCGACATTTTTTCTCATCCTCAATTGACAAGAAACACACCAAAACGAGATCTGGCAACACTTCTTGACACTGAGTACGAAAACGATTGCGAAAAAATCGTCCGAATACTCTATCCTGAGGTTGATAAGCAACTTTCATGGCTGCTACAATACGCGCCGTCAAGATTGACGGGTACTGGATCTTGCATTTTTGGCGAGTTTTCGAGCAAAAGTGAAGCAAATTCAGTACTCTCTCAGCTTTCAGATGATGTACATGCATTTGTAGCTGCAGGCGTAAATCTTTCGCCTCTAAAAGAAAGATTGGCCGAGTACAAATCGGCCGACTCACAATCTATCTAAAAACTGGACGCAACCCCGAGGTTTCTACCGTGCCTGATATGAAGCTATTTGCTGGTAACGCTACACCTGAACTAGCCCAACGTATTGCTGATCGTCTATACATCTCCCTAGGTGACGCTACTGTTTCCCGTTTCTCTGACGGCGAAGTCGCTGTTCAAATCAACGAGAACGTGCGTGGTAGTGATGTATTCATCATCCAATCTACTTGTGCACCAACCAACGACAACCTAATGGAGTTGGTGGTAATGATTGATGCAATGCGCCGTGCTTCAGCTGGCCGTATTACAGCAGTAATCCCTTACTTCGGATACGCTCGTCAAGATCGTCGTGTACGTTCAGCTCGTGTGCCAATCACTGCTAAAGTGGTTGCCGATTTCCTTTCTAACGTTGGTGTTGACCGCGTTCTTACTATCGACCTTCACGCAGAACAAATTCAGGGCTTCTTCGATGTTCCTGTAGATAATATCTTCGGTACTCCAGTACTGCTTGAAGATATGCGTGCTCGTGGTCTTGAGGATCCGGTTGTTGTATCTCCTGACCTTGGCGGTGTTGTACGTGCTCGTGCGACTGCAAAGGCTCTCGACGATACTGATATCGCTATCGTAGACAAGCGTCGCCCACGTGCTAACGTTTCAGAAGTGATGAACCTTATTGGTGATGTTGAAGGTCGCGATTGCGTGATCGTTGATGACATGATCGATACAGGTGGCACACTTTGTAAAGCAGCAGAAGCACTAAAACAACGTGGCGCAAAGCGTGTATTCGCTTACGCAACTCACGCTGTGTTCTCTGGTAACGCTGCTGAAAACATTGCTAACTCGGTACTTGACCAAGTCATTATTACTGACTCAATCGAACTACCTCAAGAGATGGCAGCAACAGGCAAAGTAACTCAGCTTACTCTGTCTAGCATGTTGGCTGAAGCGATTCGTCGTATCAGCAATGAAGAGTCTATCTCAGCAATGTTCAACTAAGACTTAAGTTCAAAGCCCAACCAAGATTTAGGCTGAGCTAAGAATGACCCTAATTTAAAAGATGCCTCGCAATGCGGGGCATTTTTTTATCCGTAGAATGTCCGTAGACATCCTGTCGATTAATAAGTTTGAAGTGTGCTATCATATCGCGC
Organism: Vibrio penaeicida; assembly: GCF_030689305.1. GTDB lineage: Bacteria > Pseudomonadota > Gammaproteobacteria > Enterobacterales > Vibrionaceae > Vibrio > Vibrio penaeicida_B. The sequence goes on from NZ_JAUYVM010000011.1 coordinate 216,526, forward strand.
TTTTTGATTACGCAGAGAGACCATAACCTTGAGTCAGACCATTAAACTTCTGGTTGGATTGGCAAATCCCGGACCGGAATACGCAAGAACCCGCCACAATGCTGGGGCTTGGGCAGTTGAAGAATTAGCGAGGGTTCATAATGTAACCTTAAAAAATGAAGCTAAATTTTTCGGGTTAACGGGTCGTATCTTGGTCGATGGTCAGGATTTGCGTTTACTGATTCCAACCACCTATATGAACCTGTCTGGTAAGGCAGTCGCAGCACTTGCAAAGTTCTATCAGATTACCCCAGAAGAAATAATGGTGGCACATGATGAACTCGACATGCCTCCAGGTGTCGCCAAATTTAAAAAAGGCGGTGGTCATGGTGGGCATAACGGTCTAAAAGACATCATCAGTAAACAAGGCAATAACAAAGATTTCTATCGCCTTAGGATTGGCATCGGTCATCCTGGGCATAAAGACAAAGTGGCGGGCTATGTATTGGGCAAAGCACCAGCCAAAGAGCAAGAATGCATTGATGCTGCAGTAGATGAATCTGTACGCAGCCTCGACATCTTGTTAAAAGACGGACTTACGAAAGCGCAAAACCGCTTACACACGTTCAAAGCTGAATAAGGTTACTATCATGGGTTTTAAATGTGGCATCGTTGGTTTGCCAAATGTTGGTAAATCAACTCTGTTTAACGCACTGACTAAAGCAGGCATCGAGGCAGCAAACTTTCCTTTCTGTACTATCGAGCCAAACACAGGCGTAGTACCTGTTCCAGATTTGCGTTTAGACGCATTAGCGAAAATTGTTAATCCGAAAAAAATCTTGCCAACAACAATGGAATTTGTCGACATCGCAGGTTTGGTTGCGGGCGCATCCAAAGGTGAAGGGCTCGGTAACAAATTCCTTGCAAACATTCGTGAAACAGATGCGATTGGTCATGTTGTTCGCTGTTTCGAGAACGAAAACATTGTTCACGTAGCGGGTAAAGTTTCTCCAATTGAAGACATTGAGGTCATCAATCTAGAGCTTGCATTGGCTGATTTGGATTCTTGTGAGCGCGCTATACACCGCAACACTAAGAAAGCCAAAGGCGGCGACAAAGACGCGAAGTTTGAACTGACTGTTCTTGAAAAACTGCTTCCTGTTCTAACAGAAGGTGGAATGGCTCGTACAGTTGATCTTGCAAAAGAAGAACTGGCAGCTGTAGGCTACTTGAACTTCCTAACACTTAAGCCAACCATGTACATTGCCAATGTGAATGAAGATGGTTTTGAAAACAACCCATACCTGGATGCAGTACGTGAGTACGCCGAGAATGAAAACAACGTTGTTGTCGCTGTTTGTGCATCTATCGAATCAGAACTGTCGGAACTAGACGATGAAGACCGTGAAGAATTCCTTGCCGATATGGGCATTGAAGAACCAGGGTTGAACCGTGTAATTCGTTCTGGCTACGAATTGTTAACGCTACAAACTTACTTCACCGCAGGTGTGAAAGAAGTGCGTGCATGGACAATTCCAATTGGTGCAACAGCCCCTCAATCTGCTGGTAAAATCCACACTGATTTTGAGAAAGGTTTCATCCGTGCAGAAGTCGTTGGATATGATGATTTCATCCAATTCAACGGAGAAAGCGGTGCAAAAGAAGCTGGTAAATGGCGTCTAGAAGGTAAAGACTACATTGTGAAAGATGGTGACGTCGTTCACTTCCGCTTCAACGTTTAAGCGTTATTCTTCACGTTTTCACTTAAAAGTGTTCAAAAAGCCAACAAATTTGTTGGCTTTTTTTATTTAACGATACTCATAATTCCGATTTAAATGCCTCTCCAAGCTATGTCCGTGTTGCAATCACAACACTTTTAGATCAGAAACACGTCTCTTTGCTTAAAAAAAGGGCGAACAATTCTAAAATCGCAATTTATTAAAAAAAACTGTTGACGGTTTTGGGTCATATCCGCATAATGCGCTCCGTTCTCGACAATAAGGCGACTTATAAAAGAGATCGAAAGTTTGAAAATGGCTACGTAGCTCAGTTGGTTAGAGCACATCACTCATAATGATGGGGTCACAGGTTCGAATCCCGTCGTAGCCACCATTTCCTAAGCGCTTTTTTGAAAGCTTTTAGGAAATAATGCGGAAGTGGCGGAATTGGTAGACGCACCAGATTTAGGTTCTGGCGCCGCAAGGTGTGAGAGTTCAAGTCTCTCCT
>NZ_JAUYVM010000012.1 GCF_030689305.1 Vibrio penaeicida
AACATCTCGCTCTCGAGCTGACCGGCCGAAATGTCGGACCATCAATTCCGGCCCGGGGCACCATCATTTAATTTTGATAGCAAAATGGTATTGAGATTCAACATCTCGCTCTCGAGCTGACCGGCCGAAATGTCGGACCATCAAGTTCAGCCCGGGCACCATCATTCAAAAAAACCGCATTAAAAAATAGAAAATGGCGCCTTGGCAGAGTGGCTATGCAGCGGATTGCAAATCCGTGGACCTCGGTTCGACTCCGGGAGGCGCCTCCATTATCTATTCTATTGCTCCTATCTACGTTACTACCCCGATCTAAAGCTTATACATTCTCGCACTGCGAGCAGGCAGCTCAAATGTGTGGTAACGGGAATCTACCGTCGTCTGAGCACCCGATAACGTATCGGTGTAGGGCATGTACCAATTAAATTCATACTGGTATGTATCGACAGTCACATTGCGAGACTCGCCACATTTATTAATGCCTACCACACCCACTTTTCCACGTTTAAACAGTAACGAGCACGCATCGCTATGCAGCATGGTCATTGGTTGTCCTTGCATTACGTTATGAAAACGCAGCATGTTCTTCATGGTGTTATCGTTCCACACGTTCGCCCAACGACCATTGTCTCTGTCCTCATGGTCAGGTAACTCATCACTGTAGATAAGTGGTGTTCCACCGTCTCTTCCTAATACGTAGGCATACGCGAGTTCTTCATCCTTCGGATCCATTATTTGATGGCGAAATCCGTCGTTGTTCGGAATATCGTGAGTAACGGTAAAGGTGATGGCTCGTGTCCCTTCCAACGCTTGTCCGTATGCGAGCGGATCGTGCAGCAAGTTCATGCTGCCGTTAAACGAAAACGCTCTGCGTATCGAAGCAAATAGGGGGAAATCATATGCCGAATGATTGGTATCGTTCAGGTAGGGGGCTAAAAAGCCATCGTAACCCGCATTTCCTCTGCCGCCATCGGTTATGACTTCGCCGAAAATGTGCATGTTTGCCGTAATTTCAGGGGTGAATATTTGGTTTATGTGGAGTGGACTCATGTGCTTAACTGCATCAACCCTAAAGCCTTTGATCCCCATATTTTTCAAAGCTTGTAAGTACTGGCGCTGTTGATTCACAACCCAGTGATTAGGTGTCAAATCGGGTAAGCCTGTGTCACCATTCCCACCACACAATCGCCAGTACTGAACGTGACCTGGGTTATTCCAATCGGTGATACACCCAGCTGGGTGAAAGTCGGAGGAGGAGTACTGGTTATCGCTTATATCGCCAAACAAGGTTTGGTTTTGATAGTAGGCGGCTCGTGATGCATAGTCTTGCAAAACGTCACTACCGGGATAGTTCAGCCCGTCGGTTTTTAATGACTCATTGGCCATGTGATTCATAACAACATCGGCGTAAACAGCCACCTGATGGCGGTTAAGAGCATCAATCATTGCTTGAAGATCTTGTTTGTTTCCAATAGGTGAGTCAATCACTCGAAAATCGAGTGGTTGGTAGCGAGCCCACCACTGATCGCCACGCGATTTCATAGCCGGAGAGATTAAAACCTTCTTGTAACCCGCTTGGGCAATTTGTTCTGCCTTTGCGGTTACATCGGAGTATTTCCAGTTAAATGCATGGAGAATAGCTTCTGCGGAAGCGAATTGAGGTACGGCGAGGCTAGCCAAAGCCGCGATGGTCATTTTCGTTATTTTTTGCATAGGGTTTGTCTTTTATTGTTGGTGAATGCAAAAAATATATTTATAGATTTATAAGTAAAGATGGCTGAGATTTATACCTGAAAGACCATCAACATCTGTATGGGTAAAAAGTGCCAAATTGTGTGCTTGTTAAAGTTTTGCTTCCAGTATTGGATGAAGCAAAAAATCAATTAAATAGTGACGTTGTCACATATCGTGGTCGTGAAAGTTGTATCGGAACTTAAGTTAATCGGCGCTCCAGTTATCCCGCGATTTTGGCACATATGGACAGTAGTTGGTCAATCGGCTTGTATTAACCCTATGAGACTATTATATTTTCTTCGCTTTGACGTTATTTGAGTATTGTAAGGAATTAACGGCATGAAGAAACCGCAAAAACTGGCTCGTGAATTGAAGAAGCAAATAGAGCATAAAATCTGGCAGAGCGGTGAAAAAATCCCTTCAATACGAGAAACGTGTAAGCGTTATGGTTTGAGTATTGAAACGGTTTTGCAGGCCTATCAGTTGCTGGAAAATCAAGGTTATGTAAAATCGAAACCCAAATCTGGTTACTTCGTTTTGCCAAGAAGAACAGCAGAAGTTCAAAGCCAAAATGAACGTAAAAAGCTTCAGCCTTTTCCTGTCAAAATCAGTGATCTTTTGTACGATGTGGTGCAAAGGGCAAAAGACCCAAGCATCATCCCGCTCAGTTCAGCCTTTCCCGATCCCGCGCTGTTCCCACACCAAGCATTATCCAGAAGCCTTGCCAATGCTAGCAGGCAAATGCCAAGTAACAGTATGCTAACCAACTTACCGCCGGGGAGCGATTCTCTGCGTAGGCAGATTGCCCAGCGATATCAGCACCGTGGGGTGAATGTATTACCCGACGACATTGTGATCACCTCGGGTGCGATGGAAGCACTGAGTTTAAGTTTGCAGTCGTGCACTGAGCCAGGCGATCTGGTTGCCATCGAATATCCAGCGTTTTATGGTGCGTTACAAGCCATTGAAAGGTTAAATTTAACCGCCGTTGAAATCCCTACAGATGCGGTGAATGGTCTTGATTTTGGGGCTTTGGAATCTGCGCTTGCTACGATGGATATTAAAGCGTGCTGGTTTATGACACACGCCCAAAACCCCGTCGGTTACAGCCTTTCTGAAGAAAAAAAGAGAGATCTCGCTACTCTCGTTTCTCGATACAACGTCCCAATGATTGAAGACGATGTGTACGGCGAACTTTATACTGGGGCAATCGCGCCATTACCCGCCAAAGCGTATGATGAATCGAATCAAATATTGCTGTGTGGCTCGTTTTCCAAATCCCTTTCTCCGGGGTTTAGAATCGGTTGGGTGGTCGCTGGGGATCGGGCACTATCTATCCAGCGCTTGCAGCATCTTTCTACTTTATCTACCAGCATTCCTATTCAATTGGCACTCTCTCATTATTTGACCTTTTACAACTACGACAATCACTTAAAAAAGTTGAGAAAAATACTCAACGAGCGGAAACAGGCTTACATTGAATGCTTGAATGAAAAGCTTCCCAAGAGTACGACGGTTAAAGCGACCGATGGTGGGTATTTTGTTTGGGTTGAACTAGAGCCGAAAGTGAATGTAGAAACATTGTACGAAGCAGCGTTGAAAGCCAATATTTCGATCGCTCCCGGGATCATTTTCAGTAGCGATAAGCTGTTTTGTCATCACCTAAGAATCAACACATCGTATCCATGTGACGATCGAATTCTGGCGGCAATCACGCAACTGGGTAATTTAATTCAGGCGTTATCTGACTCTGAAAGTGGATAGCGAGTCAGTGAGAAAATGTTATCGTTCCCTTTTTTTGTTCAACAAACTGTTCTATTTTTTGTTCCATAATCTGTTCTAGTTAGAAAATCCTCCCTTATGTTGGAATAGCCCGCGAAATCGAGCTTCGATTTGCGAGCTTTCCAATTCTAATCGTCTTTTAAAGCAAACAAGTTGGCTCGGTAAAAATGTTAGCTGATGTTTTGGAGCTTTAATGTTTGATGTTATAGAGCTATCGCGTTTGCAGTTCGCCTTAACTGCGATGTTTCACTTCCTATTTGTGCCGCTTACCGTTGGTATGTCTTGCCTACTCGCCATTATGGAATCTGTCTATGTGATGACCGGAAAAGTTATCTACAAAGACATGACTCAGTTCTGGGGAAAACTCTTTGGAATCAACTTTGCGCTGGGTGTTTCAACGGGGCTAACCATGGAGTTTCAATTTGGTACTAACTGGTCTTATTACTCACACTATGTGGGCGACATATTTGGCGCACCTCTGGCGATTGAAGCTTTAGTCGCCTTTTTTCTCGAATCCACTTTTGTTGGGTTGTTCTTTTTCGGTTGGGATAGGTTAACCAAACGTCAGCACCTTTTGGCAACGTGGTTGGTGGCATTGGGGTCGAGCTTTTCTGCACTCTGGATATTGGTTGCAAACGGGTGGATGCAAAATCCCGTTGGCTCCGAATTTAACTACACCACCATGAGAATGGAAATGGTGAGTTTTGCGGAAGTGGTACTGAATCCGGTAGCGCAAGTGAAATTCGTACACACCGTCGCTTCCTCCTACACCTGCGGCGCAATGTTTATTCTCGGCATCAGCGCGTATTACTTGTTAAAGGGCAGGGATGTGGCGTTTGCGCGTCGCTCTTTTGCCATCGCTGCCTCATTTGGTATGGCTTCTATTGTTTCAGTGATCATTTTGGGTGATGAATCTGGATATGAGCTGGGTGGTGTTCAGAAAGTAAAGCTTGCCGCGATAGAAGCGGAATGGCACACCGAACCTGCACCCGCTGCGTTTACTTTAGTTGGTATTCCGGATCAAGAAAACATGCGTAACGACTACGCGATTAAAATACCCTACGTTATGGGGATAATCACGACGCGTTCACTGACAGAGCAAGTGACGGGACTCATTGATTTGCGTGAAGAGCATATCGAACGTATCCGCAATGGCATGCTGGCTTATGAGTTACTCGAAAAACTCAGGGCAGGCGATCAAACAGATCATTCCCTACAACAGTTTGATGCGCTGAAACAAGATTTAGGGTATGGGCTACTCCTTAAGCGCTACACCGACAAGGTGTCCGATGCCAGTGAAGAGCAGATACAACTTGCAGCCGACGACTCGATTCCAACGGTTTGGCCACTGTTTTGGTCATTCAGAATTATGGTTGGGTGTGGATTCATTATGTTGTTTGTTTTTGGCATGGCTTTCTTGCAAACCTGCCGTCAAAAAATCACTCAAAAGCCTTGGGTATTGAAAGCGGCGTTGTTCAGTATTCCACTGCCATGGGTAGCAATTGAAGCAGGCTGGTTTGTTGCGGAATATGGCCGACAACCTTGGGCGGTTGGCGAGATTCTTCCTGTTGATGTGGCGGCCTCTGCCTTACCTATTTCGGATTTGATCTTCTCTTTAGCTGTGATACTCGCGCTGTATACCGTATTTATGATTGTTGAAGCCTATTTGATGGTGAAGGTGGCACGAAAAGGACCAAGTAGCTTAAAGACAGGGCGATATCACTATGAAAATCAGCAAGAAGATGTTCACGCCCACATTTCTAAGCAAGTGATGGCGTAAAGGAGAATAAAGATGTTTGATTACGATACGCTTCGACTCATCTGGTGGGTATTGATTGGTGTTTTACTCATCGGTTTTATGATCACCGACGGCTTTGATATGGGCGTAGGAGCACTGCTGCCATTTGTTGGGCGCACGAATACTGAACGCCGAGTAATGATTAATTCTATTGCCCCACATTGGGACGGTAACCAAGTGTGGCTTATTACCGCAGGTGGCGCGCTATTTGCGGCTTGGCCTTTGGTTTACGCCACGTCCTTTTCGAGCTTTTACGTAGCGATGTACATCACATTAATTGCACTGTGGTTTCGCCCTTTAGCATTGGAGTATCGCGCAAAAATTGAAAGTGAAACTTGGCGTCGTAACTGCGATATCGCCATTTGTTTCTCGGGCACTGTCCCTCCCATTATGTTTGGTGTCGCGTTTGGCAACCTTATCCAAGGTATTCCATTTCAATTGAACGCCCTTCTTATGCCGAGTTATCACGGGACTTTTTTCGAATTGCTTAACCCGTTTGCCTTATTATGCGGTGTTGTTGGCTTCTTAATGGCTCTGATGCAAGGCTCCGCGTGGTTATCGATGAAAACCTCTGGGGAAGTGTATGCACGAGCCAACAAGATCTCCAAATGGGTTGGCGTCGTTTTGGCGCTGTGTTTTATTGCCGGAGGCTGGATGTTAACCAAGGTTAACGGTTACGAATTAGTGGGGCAGCTAGGTGTAAATGCAGATTCAAATCCACTGATAAAATCAGTGGTTCAAGGCGAAGGGTTATGGTTTAAAAATTATGTTTTGTACCCAGCGTTTTGGATAGCGCCTATCTTAGGTATTGCTTTACCCTTATTTGCGAGCATTATGTCTGGCTTTTCTAAAAATGGCTGGGCGTTTTTGTTTAGCAGCCTTGCCAATGCCGCCATCATTGCAACAGCAGGCTGTACGATGTTTCCCTTTATCATTCCTTCCAGCCACAGCCCTAATCACAGCTTAACGTTATGGGATTCAACATCAAGCGAACTTACATTGAATGCGATGACCATTGTGGCGTTTGTTATGGTGCCTACCATTCTTTGTTATACAGCATGGAGTTACTACAAAATGTTTGGTCGATTGGATACCCAATTTGTCGAAAATAACAGTCGGTCGTTGTACTAGGAGAGAAAGTATGTGGTATTTCGTATGGATTTTGGGGCTACTGCTTGCGGCAGCGTTTGGCATTATTAACGCACTTTGGCTTGAATACTCCGATTCAATGGATTCTGACATTCACGACTAGAACGCGTAGAACCTAACGCCTTCAAAATTTAGCCCAGTAGTGTGTTGCTCGACTAATAAGACACATACTGGGCTTCTAATTCAATATTTAAACCTTATGGTATCGAGTTTATTTGGGAAGAAATACACGAGCTCAACCATCACAATTGGAGGTTTATCGAGGCGCTCAAATTGACTCGCATAGGTCTGCGTATTCGATAAAAGATCAACAAGCCTTAGTAAATGGTCTTGCATAATTACACTAATTGTCAGGTTATTAATTGATATATACGTAAATTAGTTATTTAAATGAAATATTTTTACACATTGATGATTGGTTAAATGTTGGTCTTAACACATTGTTGTTAAAGGTTTGATGATGATATTGCAATTAGATTGATGGATCTTTATCCGTTTGATCTACCACTTTAGGGTAGTTTGAAAACGTAATTGATTTACATCATGTCTTCATATTCGTTCACAATTAAGAATAAGCTCAGTTAAGAATAAAAACCGTCAGGAAGTCTTATGAGCAAGTTGAAGCTAGTCGTAATAGGGAATGGCATGGTCGGCCATCGCTATATCGAAGATTTAGTCGACAAAACGGACGTGTCTGAATTAGACATTACTGTGTTTTGTGAAGAACCACGCGTCGCTTACGACCGAGTCCACTTATCGTCTTATTTCTCTCACCATACTGCTGACGAGCTTTCGTTAGTAAAAGAAGGCTTCTACGAAAAACACGGCATCAACATGCTAATCGGTGAGCGAGCTATCAACGTTAACCGTGAAAAACAAATGGTGTATTCAAGTACCGGTCGCGAAATCCAATACGACAAGTTGGTGCTTGCAACAGGCTCTTTTCCGTTTGTCCCACCGATAAAAGGTAACGAAAGCAAAGATTGCTTCGTGTACCGCACCATTGAAGATCTAAAAGAAATCGAAACTTGCGCTAAGAAAAGCAAAAGTGGTGTGGTCATCGGTGGTGGTTTACTTGGCTTAGAAGCGGCAGGCGCGCTAAAAGCACTGGGCGTTGAAACGCATGTTGTGGAATTTGCCCCTGTTCTAATGGCGGAGCAACTTGATTTACAAGGTGGATTGCAGCTGCGTAACAAAATCGAACGGATGGGCGTTCGAGTACATACCAGTAAAAATACCCAAGAAATTGCACCAGAAGGCGTCGAAGCTCGCAACGTAATGCGTTTTGCAGACGATACTGAACTGGAAACCGATTTTATTGTGTTCTCCGCAGGTATCCGCCCGCAAGACAAACTTGCCCGTCAAATGGGGTTAGGCGTAGCGCCTCGTGGTGGTATCGAAATTAATGATCACTGCCAAACAACCGACCAAAACATTTACGCCATAGGCGAATGTGCTTCTTGGAATCAAACTTTCTACGGTCTAGTGGCTCCGGGTTACAAAATGGCAACGGTCGCTGTCGATCACTTGTTGGGCAACGAAAGCCAGTTTGAAGGTGCTGACATGAGCGCCAAGCTTAAATTGCTGGGCGTGAAAGTGGGCTCCATTGGCGATGCCAACGGTCGCACTCCGGGTTCAAAAAGCTACGTTTATCAAAACGAAGAAGACGAAGTATACAAGCGCATTACCGTTTCAGAAGACGGCAAAAAGCTGCTAGGTGCTGTGCTCGTTGGCGACACGTCTGACTACGGCGATTTACTTCAGCTGAAACTGAATGAAATTGACTTACCTGAACACCCAGATACGTTAATTCTTCCTGCTCATGCAGGGGCAGAAAAACCCTCTTTAGGCGCAGATTCATTGCCTGAAACCGCGGTTATCTGTTCTTGTTTCGATGTAACCAAAGGCAAAATTGCCACAGCAGTTGCAGAAGGGCATCACACTCTGGCAGACATCAAAGCTGTTACGGGTGCTGGAACAGGATGTGGGGGTTGTATTCCGCTGGTTACTTCTGTTCTAAACGCGGAACTGGCGAAATCTGGCATTGAAGTGAAAAGTGATATTTGTGAACACTTTGCTTATTCACGCCAAGAACTCTTCCACTTGATTCGCATTGAAGAAATCAAAACGTACGACGAATTATTAGAGAAGCACGGTAAAGGGTACGGCTGTGAAGTTTGTAAACCTGCGGTGGGTTCTATCTTGGCATCGTGCTGGGGCGAACACATTCTTAAACCGCAATTGGTCAAATTGCACGATACCAACGACAACTTCCTTGGAAACATCCAAAAGGACGGCACTTACTCGGTTATTCCTAGAATGGCGGGTGGTGAAGTCACACCAAAAGCACTAGCAGCGTTGGCTCAGGTAGGTGAAGAATACAACTTATACACCAAAGTGACGGGTGCACAGCGTATCGGTTTGTTTGGTGCACAAAAAGACGATCTTCCAGAGATCTGGCGCAAGCTGATTAACGCCGGTTTTGAAACAGGTCAGGCGTACGCGAAAGCACTCCGCATGGCGAAAACGTGTGTGGGTTCGACATGGTGTCGTTATGGTGTACAGGATTCTGTCGGTTTAGGTTCTCGCATCGAAAATCGCTACAAAGGCATTCGTACTCCACACAAAATGAAGTTTGGTGTGTCAGGGTGTACCCGTGAATGTGCAGAGGCGCAAGGTAAGGACTTGGGTATCATCGCGACGGATGCCGGTTGGAACATGTATGTCTGTGGTAATGGCGGTATGAAGCCAAGACACGCAGACCTACTCGCCATGGACTTAGATGAAGAGACGCTGATCCGTTACATCGACCGATTCATGATGTTCTACATTCGAACGTCTGCGCCGCTTCAGCGCACCTCTGTGTGGTTAGACAATCTAGAAGGTGGTGTGGATTACCTAAGAGAAGTTATTGTCGATGACAAGCTAGGTCTTAACGACCAGTTAGAAGCTGACATTGCCAAGTTGGTTTCGGAATTCCGTTGCGAATGGACGGATACGATTAATGACGAAAACCAACTTAAGCGTTTCTCTCATTTCATTAACTCCGATAAGCGAGATGACAACGTATTGTTTGTCCCAGAGCGAGAGCAACATCGCCCTGCAACGTTTACTGAAAAACATCCCGATGCGAAAGGCGACATCTTGCATGTGGAACTGGAGGGGTAATCATGACGAAAGGTAAAGCTCAAATGTTTGAACAAATTTGCGATATCAACGACATCGTACCCGGCACCGGCGTTTGTGCATTAGTGAACGGGCAGCAAGTAGCGGTATTTCGCCCTACAGAAGAAGAGGCAGTATTTGCCATCAGCAATACCGACCCTTTCGCTCAATCCAATGTGTTGTCACGTGGTTTGATAGGGGAGCATAAAGGGGAGTTATGGGTAGCAAGCCCTCTCAAGAAGCAACACTTCAACCTTGCGACAGGTGTTTGTATGGAAGATGAGCGTTTTAACGTGAAATCTTATCAAGCGCGAGTTAATAGTGGCATTGTTGAAATTTCCGCTTAAACTGCGTCGCGTTTCTAAAATCCAAACGGGATTCAAGCCTACAGAAATTTAATAGCAAAAAGGTTTCCCGCTCTTCAGCAAGGTAAGTGAGCGAGGAAGTGCGGGGAGCCTTTGTCTATTCAATTTTAATTTTTAACTTTCTTAGGGAATAAGGTCGAGTATGTCTTACGTAAAACCTGCTGAATTCGTTCAAACTATGATTGATGCTGGCGAAAGCAAAGTGTTCATGTCTACGCGTGATACGCTTATTCGCGGGATAATGGCTGGCGCTGTATTAGCGATTGCCGTTGCCGTAGCGATTACCGCTGCAGTACAAACGGGCATTCCAATTGTCGGCGCGTTAGTGTTTCCCGTCGGTTTTTGTATCTTAAACTTAATGGGTTTTGATTTGTTGACGGGCGTATTTGCTTTGGCGCCGTTAGCATTATTCGAGAAACGTCCAGGTGTAACCAAAGCGGGCATACTGCGTAATTGGTTGCTTGTCGGCTTAGGCAACCTAATTGGCGCTTTGTCTGTTGCTTTCCTTGTTGCGCTTACCTTCACAATGAACTTCAGCATGGACCCAGGAGCAGTGGGGCAAGCGTTTATTAAAGCGTCGACCTCTCGTACTCTTGGCTTTGCAGAACATGGTATGGATGGCTGGATTACTGTTTTTGTTAAAGGCATTCTGTGTAACTGGATGGTATCGCTAGGCGTTGTTGGGGCAATGGTTTCTAAATCCGTAAGCGGTAAAGTTCTGGCAATGTGGTTCCCAATTTTCATTTTCTTTGGCCTAGTATTCGAACACGCTGTAGTAAATATGTACCTATTCCCACTTGGCATGATGCTTGGTGCGGAGTTCACCATTACGGATTGGTTAGTATGGAACCAAATTCCAGTGACTTTGGGTAACTTAGTCGGTGGTCTTCTTATCACGGGTATGAGCCTTTACGTGACTCACGCGAAAACACTTCCAGCTCGCAACGCTAAATAAACCATCATTGAGCCCCTTACGAGGGGCTCTTTTTCTTTTCTCTTTTTTCTTTTTTCTTTTTTCTTTTTCTGATGTCACCAATGGAGCTGCCTATGTCTTCTTCTCCAATTGCTATTGCTGAAAAAACGGCTATCGCTGAAAAAACAGCTGAGTTGTCTGATAAAAAACGTGTTTCTGCAGAAAACGGATTTGTTTCGTTGGTTGGTGCAGGTCCCGGCGATCCAGATTTACTCACAATGAAGGGGTATCGTGTTATTCAGAAAGCGGAAGTGGTTGTGTATGACCGCTTGGTATCAAAGGAGATATTAGCGTTAGCAAATGAAAATGCAGAAATGATTTACGTAGGTAAAAAGCTGGATTATCACTGCGTGCCTCAGGATCAAATCAACCAAATCCTAGTGGATAAAGCGAATGAAGGAAAACGCGTGGTTCGCTTAAAAGGCGGCGACTCGTTCATTTTTGGTCGCGGTGGAGAAGAGCTAGAAACACTGGCAGAAAATAACGTTTATTTTGAAGTGGTTCCGGGTATTACAGCTGCTGCTGGTGCAACCAGCTACGCTGGCATACCACTCACTCATCGAGACTACGCTCAGAGCGTTCAGTTTATTACGGGTCACATTCAAAAAAACGGCCAAGAAATTCAGTGGGATTCACTCACTCAATCCAACAATACGTTGGTGTTTTATATGGGCTTAAAGCAAAGCGGCAATATCGCGAACAACCTGATCACTCATGGGCTTTCAGAAGATACGTCGTGCGCTATCATCCAAAAAGGCACCACGAGAGATCAAAAAGTGTGGGTATGCTCATTAAAAGAACTCCCTATCGTCGCGGAGCAAGCGGAAAGCCCATCGTTGATCGTTGTTGGGGAAGTCACCCAACTTCACCACAAGCTAAAGTGGCGTTAACACGTTTCACTGGGCTCAGCGTTGTAGGCTTTTTGTAGAAGTGAAATGAGTGGTTCTGATTGACTGAACCTTTTGGTTTCAATCATAGAAACTGCGATACCTGAAGTCCAAGAGTTCATCACTGCGGCACCATCGAGTTGTTGTAAGCGTTCAAGCGTTATCGTTTCGCTACGTTGTGGAATTTCAAGCAGTTCGAGTTGCCTTTGAATCATCTGCATCATCGTCCCTTTTAACATACTGGCTTGTGGCCAAATAACGGTTTCGCCATCCCAAAAAACGAGATTCCAAATGGTCCCTTCACTCAAATGACCATACTTGTTTATAAAAATGGCATCATCAAAACCGCGCCGTGTCGCTTGGTGCAAATAATACGTTTTTGCTATTTCTCCCACATGTTTAATTTCAGCGAGCGGTCTTTCATAATTCACCGTTGCCAATCGGAGTGGACCATTGGGACCGTTTGAAGGTGAACCCGTACGAATGAGCACCTTAGGTAGGACATCCATACTGTCTGTTGTAAATTCTCCTTCCACTGAATACACCGTGATGGTGAGTGATTGATCCGCAGGTCCATTCTCTATCGCAGTTCGAACATAAGATCGTATAACCCCGTCTGATATTGTTTTACCAAAAAGTTCAATTGAAGCCTTATGCAATCGGTTCAAATGCAAGTCCAACGCTTTAACCATTCTGTTACGGACTTGAAGTGCTGTAAAATGTGCAAAGCCAGAAAATGCGAGCCTTGTTATTTCAGAACTTGGTATCGATTGCTCATTCATTAGAGTTTGTTCAGCGATTATGTGTTTTGTCATGATGTAAGATCCTAATTGAACTAATGTTTTAGAGCGATTAGCATAAACCCTCACAGTACTGTGAGGGTCAAGGAGGAAATGTGAAGATTGGTGAATTATCCAAGCAAACAGGAGTAAGTATTCGGATGCTGCGTTATTACGAAGAACATGGATTGCTTAAACCTCATCGCACTCATGCTGGGTATCGTGACTTTGACTCGAAAGAAATCCGTACGATTGAAAGGATCAAACTTCTAAGCAGTGCAGGTATGAATTTGAATACCATTCTGCAATTTTTGCCTTGTATCCGAGGTGATGAACCCGTTTTTGAACCTTGTGACGAACTTAGGTTATTGTTGCGAGAACAAATTCGAATTTCGGATAAGAAAGCGGTGGAGTTGGCTGAAAGCCAGAAAATACTGAAGAGTTTCCTGTACCAAATTGAAAATAGCTCTTTTTAATTGGCCTTTTCGGTTTTTCTGTGTGCGACTTGGATAGAATCTGACCGAACAAACAGGAATTTCAAATTTACCGTTGACTGAAAACAGAATTACGATAAAGTACACCTCGTCTTCAGCGCTTAAGGTGCTGAAAAATAGAAACAGTTAAATCGTTTCTATGATGGTGTCTTACTTCTTCAGTAAACAGCATCGCAAGAATATTGCGTTGCCCTGGTGGTGGAATTGGTAGACACAAGGGATTTAAAATCCCTCGGCGTTCGCGCTGTGCCGGTTCAAGTCCGGCCCGGGGCACCATCAATATGATATTTTTAGTGAACTGTTATTGAGATTCATAATCTCAGCGCTCGAACTGACCGGCCGAAAAGTCGGACCATCAATTCCGGCCCGGGACACCATAAATATTTCGTTTTACCCTGTTGACTTGTTCATTCAGAACACGTTCTTCAAATTAGAAAATGGCGCCTTGGCAGAGTGGCTATGCAGCGGATTGCAAATCCGTGGACCTCGGTTCGACTCCGGGAGGCGCCTCCATTTTCTTGAATTCCCTTACTTTGTAGTAATCCCCTAAAGAACCTTCCTCCTTAAAAACTCAGACCTTATTGATTAACCGTTATTTTTGTAGCGTTAGCTCACATCATTAAACACACACGTTATTTCCATTCTTTGAATCAGTTACTGGTATTGCTAGAGTTAATTAAATACATATTTATTTTATCAATAGGCCAGCCATGCAAATACGTTTTTTGCTCCTGCTCACTGTTATGTTGTCAGGTTTTGTCAGTGCAGAAACTCCTCAGAAGTACTCTGATACTGAAATGTTGGATAGACCATTAATGGAGCGCTACATACTGGATGAACTGAAAGCGCTAAGATCGGAACAGCAAACGTTAGAAAAACGGCTCACGGTGCAGTTTACCGAAAGAGAGCTGCAAGTCGCCGACAAGTCATTGAATTATGCGAATGTCACCGTAACGTATTTCTTCTACATCATTGCGGGTGTTGCGTCGCTTATTGCGCTGGTGGGCTGGCAATCGCTCAGAGAATTTAAAAACAATACCCAAGAGATGGCTGATAAGCGTTTAGATGAGATTGCGCTGGAATACGAGAAAAAATTTCTTGAATTAGAAAGAGATTTAAAACGTAAAACTCGTATTATTAGCCAAAATAACAAAGATATAGAAGTAATTAACGAGATCCACAACTTGTGGTTAAGAGCGCAAAGCATGCCGACGCCAGAACAAAGAATGGAAGTTTACGATGAAATACTGCGTATTCGCCCCGGCGATTTAGAAGCGATGACATACAAAGCCGATGCTGCAATGGAAATCCGTGAATATCACTGGGCATTAAGCTTGTGTAATCGCGTTTTGGATCTGGACGAATTGAATGGTCCAGCCCTGTATCAGAGAGCCTGTGCGTATTCTCGTTTAGGCGCAGAAGATCAAGCAATCGAGGATTTGGAAAAAGCCATCCAATCTAGCCCATCTGTTCGGGACCATATCTATGAAGAAAAAGATTTCGAACCTTTACGCGGTAACCCTCGATTCGATGACCTTATCTCGTGATTAAATTCTTCAATAGCTGCATCAATGAGTGTTTGTGATGGGAAGTTACGTTCAAAAGTGGTTTTTAGTGGGTGATTAAAGGTCGTATTATTGATTTAACGTAACCAATGGTTGATTCAACCTTCGTGAGTTAAATATGAAATTATATGCGCCAGTCGCCGCGAGCTTAGCCCTTGTTTCTTCTTTCTGTTTTGCGAGCCCTGATTTAATTTTGTCGCACGGTAATGTTATCCCAATGACGGGAGAACAAGATCGTGCCCAGTCTATTGCCATAAAAGATGGGAACGTAATAGCAGTCGGGAGCAATATCGAGATGCTTCAACTGAAAGGTGAGAACACAGTTGTGCGTAGCCTCGAAGGGAAGACCGTTGTTCCTGGATTTATTGACTCGCATGGCCATTTCGCACAATACATTCCCTTAATCGAAAGCCAGTTTCTCTACCCAGCGCCGATGGGCAATGTAAATTCATTGACCGACATCGGCACAACGATGAAACCATATTTTGACGCACAAAGCCCCAACCAGAACATATTGCATGTTGCCTTTGGTTACGATGATGCAGAACTAGAAGAAAACCGACACCCAACCAAAGAAGAACTCGATGCAATAAGCTACGGGTTCGCATTTTGTGCCGTCCATATTTCGGGGCACTTAGCCACGTGTAACACGAAAGGGTTAGCATTGATTGGTTATGACAATACCACTCCCGATCCCGCAGGTGGGGTAATACGCCGTAGCGAAGATGGGGAAATGACGGGCGTTCTAGAGGAATCTGCCGTTTATGCAATTCTCAATAGCCTGCCAGAAACCACGAAAGAAGACGCGATAAGAAAATTTACCAAGGTGCAAGACCTCTTTGCCAGTTATGGTATTACAACGGCACAAGAGGGGTTGGCGACGCTTCCTACTATCTCTGCGATGAAATCGATGGCGGAACAAAATCTAATGAAAATTGATTTACTCGCGTACGCCAAGTGGGTGGATTTAGACGCCGCCTCAAAGCTTATTCCAATGAAGACCAACATAAATGGCTTTACGTTAGCGGGAGTAAAACTCGTAGGGGATGGTTCACCTCAAGGCAAAACCGCGTATCTTTCCACCCCTTACTATGTTCCGCCACACAGCCATGCTTACGATTACCACGGCTATCCAGTTTTATCTCAAGAAGAGATGAACCAGTGGGTTGAAACGGCATACAAAATGGATGCGCAGATCCTTAGCCACAGCAATGGAGATGCCTCTGCAGACTTGCTACTCAACGCGGTTGAAAGGGCCGATTCAATCTACGGTTTGAAAGATCGCAGAACAGTGGTTATACATGCTCAAACCACGCGACTTGATCAAATCAAGCGGATGAAACAAAACAGAATGATTCCGTCATTTTTTCCTGCTCATACGTATTTTTGGGGAGACTGGCATCGTGATTCGGTTTTAGGTCCTTGGCGAGCCTCGAACATATCACCAATGGGTTGGGCAAACTCAAACGACCTCATGTTTACCATTCACATGGATGCTCCCGTTCTATTTCCAGATATGATGACGAACATGTGGACGGCGGTTAACCGCGTGACACGCACAGGGAAAATACTCGGTGAGCATCATAAAATTAGCGCGTATCAAGCACTTGAAGCCATAACAATAAACAGCGCGTATCAAAATTTTGAAGAAAACGAAAAAGGCACAATCGAGTTTGGCAAAAGGGCAGACTTAGTATTGTTAGACAAAGATCCGCTGGAAGTAGATCCCATGTCAATTAAAGATGTACAAGTGTTAGAAACGCTAAAAGATGGCGTGAGCATCTACAAAAAGTAAGCTTGAATCTGGGTTATAAATAAGTAGTAATATTAAACCTCTAGAAGACAGAACAGCCCACATTTGGTGGGCTGTTGAATTCATAACGCGATTAGGCAAGGCATTCTATTGGCTTAGTCGCTCTTGGAATCGCCATTGGCGTTTGTGTTTCTGGGTCTAGAATAATGCGCGCGTTTAGGTTGAATACCTCGCCAAGCATATTTTCAGTAAACACGGTGTTTGGTGAGCCTTGGGCGTACAAATCGCCAGCTTTTAGAATGATGAGTTCATCGGCATAACGGCACGCTTGGCTAAGATCGTGAAGCACCACAACGACGGTTTTTCCTTGTTTCACAAGCTTTTCCATCAAGTCGAGCAGCTCGTATTGGTGTGATAAGTCCAGATACGTCGTCGGTTCATCAAGCAAAATGATATCCGTATTTTGTGCCAATACCATGGCAATCCAAACACGCTGTCGTTGACCTCCTGAAAGTTCATCAACCCTTCTGGTTGCCAATTCGGTCACGCCTGTGGTTTCCATTGCCTCGTCTACGGCTTGCTTGTCTGCGACTGAAAGCCTCCCCATGGCGTTGAGATAAGGTGCGCGGCCATATCCCACTAACTCTTTTACTGTAATGCCTTCAGGAATAATTGGAGTTTGGGGTAGGAGAGAAACCTGAGCGGCGTATTCTTTATCTTTAAAACCCTGAACAGGTTTGTCATCATAAAGAAAAACATCCCCTTTAGAAGGCTTAAGTAACCGGACAAGTGATTTTAAAAAGGTCGATTTACCACAGCCATTAGGGCCAATCAGCGCCGTCATTTTTCCTTTTTGAATAGAGGTGCTGAGTGACTCGATAATGATGTTTTGTTGGTATTTTAATTCCAGGTTGTTCACGCGGAATGCAGTAGATTGATTCATAAATTACCAATGTTTGTAACGGCTGAGTAAATAGATGAAGTAGGGTGCACCAATGAAGGCAGTGAGCACACCAGCAGGAAGCTCGATAGGTGGCATTAATATTCGAGCAAACAGGTCGGCGCTGAGTAGCAAAACCGCCCCAATGAGAATGGTTGCCGGAATGAGTACAAGGTGGCTCCCTCTTACCATCATTCGTGCCGCGTGTGGTGCAACCAAACCGATAAAACCAATGTTGCCACAAATAGACACTGCCACACACGCCAGCGCAATGGAGACCACCAAAGCAAATAACCGAGTGAATGGCACCGCCACACCCAAACTGTGGGCCGTATCGTCGCCTAGGCTGAGGAGATCCAGCTTATAAGCGAGGTATACAGCAAAAGGCACTAAACAAAGTAACCAAAGAACCAATGTCGGCACGTGTGTCCAATTTCGGCCCCAGACCGATCCAGTTAGCCAAACCATTGAAGTATTGATTTCCAATGGGAAACTCACCAAAAGAAAATCGATACCAGCAGAAAAAACAGCGGCAAGCGCAATGCCGACCAAGGCAAAAGAGGCGGGTCTATCTAACAAGCCTTTCGCGAGTAACAACAAAATAAGCGTAGATACAGCTCCGCCCGTGAGCGCGACAACAGGCAACCAATGGATGGGCATGTCGTTAAAAAATATATTGGCAACAACAACCGCGAAACTGGCTCCAGACGTTACACCAAGAATATCGGGCGAAGCTAATGGGTTTCTCACGACGCCTTGAACCAGTAATCCAGAGAGCGCTAACGCTCCACCAACTAAGCTTGCCACCAACATTCTCGGCATTCTGTATCCGTACAACACAAACTCATGCTCCGTGGACTGCCCAAATAATGTCGAGAATATTTGATCCCATGGAATAACAACCGCGCCTGCGCTAACGTGCCATGTCGCGAATCCTACCCAAATAAAACCGAGCAACGCAGTCCAGTGATACCAACGAATCATCGGATCTCTCCCATTTTCAAACGAACGAAACCAAGGAAGAACAATGCACCAATCATTGTGGTAATAATGCCGACGGGCGTTTCTTGCCCTTGCGAAAGGTATCGACTGGCAATATCAGAATACATAACGAGATTTGCACCAAGAAGCGCCGTTACAGGCAGTTGAGATCGAATATCGGAACCCACCAAAAAGCGAGCAAGATGCGGAGCTATCAAACCAACAAAGGCGATTGGCCCTGCGACACTAACGCTAGATGCAATAAGCAATACAACAACAATGCTGCTTATCGTTCGAACACGGAAAAGATTGCCGCCAACCGAGCGCATCAATTCTTCTCCCAGTTTGAGCAGGTTGAGCTGAAACGCCAGATAGACCGAGACCAAAAAGCCAATAGTTACACTCGGTATCACTAATAATGCGTCGTCCCAATCCGTATTCGCGACGGAACCCGTCAGCCAATGCAGCACACCATAGGCATTTTCGTCGGCAAAGATAACGGCAGCACGCGTAAGAGAGATAAACAAAAAGTTCAGTGCGATACCGGCAAGAATAATACGAAGTGGGTGCGGTCTAGCTGTATGAAGCCCAGCAAGGAAGAACACCAACGTGCCTGCAAATGCAGCACCTGCAAACGTAACAACCAGAACAGGGACAGACTCAAGCCACGGAAGTAAACCCGTAGATGCGAAGGCAAACGCAAAAGCGGCACCTGCACTTACCCCTAAGATAGAGGGGGAGGCGAGTGGGTTTCGCGTGATCGACTGCATCAATAAACCCGCGACACCAAGCCCAACGCCCACAAAGGTCGCGGTTAAAGTGCGTGGTAAACGGATGGAATAGATAATGTGTTGGTGGATAACATTGCCTTCTCTGCCCAGTAGGAGATCCGCGACATCAGCCCAGTTCATAGGAAAACTGGCCGCATTAATCAGCGACCAGCCCATACCCAAAATAAGAAAAAACATCAGCCCTAAGATCATCGCCGGAAAGCGGTAGGGCTGACGTTTTGTAATTGAAAATGTTGTGTCCATTACTGTCTTAGCAAGTGCTCAATTTCTGAAGCCATGATTTCCGCAGCAATCATTCCACGGTTTAGAGACCACAATCTTGCATCTGTTTCTACGTATTGATCGTTCTTAACCGATGTCATTAATGGCCAAAGTGGGTTTTGCTTGTATTTATCGACGGTGGTTTCTGAGCCGTACTCGCCCACAAGGAAATAGTCTGGGTTCAGCTTAACCAGGTTTTCTAATGTCGTGCCGATGTAAGCTTTGCCACCATCTTCTGTAATCGGAGAGCTAAGACCTAAACGAGAAACGACACCGCCAGCGTAAGCTTTAGGGCCGTGCATCCAAACCCCCTTCGATGTCGAGACAGCAAACATAACCGTCGCTTTTTTGTTCACGCGATTCGCAACCTCATCCATGCGCTTACTGTGCGCGGCAACCAGCGACTTCATTTCTTTTTCGCGATCAAATGCAGCGGCGATTTTTACACCTGCTGCGAGGTTATCTTTGTAGGTTTCGCCACGGCTTTTAAGAATAAGCGTTGGCGCAATACGTTTAAGATCTTCATAGATCGCTTCATGACGTTCGATATCGGCGATGATCAAATCGGGCTTTAGTGACGAGATAACTTCTAAGCTCGGTTGAGAGCGAGATCCTACCGATGTCCAATCTGAGATCTTATTGCGTATTGGCTCTATAACTCGGTTAACGTCGCCATCGTCGGCAACACCAACAGGAGAAACACCAAGGTTAGCTAACGCATCAACAAAGCTGAATTCCAGCGCCACAACTCGAACAGGCGCTTTTTCTAGTTTTAATGTGCTCAGTTCGTCTTTAACTTCAATGGATGCAAACGCCTGAAAGGTGAGGAGCAAAAGGGTGGGCATTAACCATTTTTTAAACATATTTAAATCCTTAATATGATTATTATTTAATTGCGTCCCTTATATCACAAATGATAATCATTATCACAATTAAGGTTGAGATAGAATCAGCTTTTGTTTAAAAGATTTGGTATTCTGCTGCGAAATAATTTTTTGGGTGATTTGGGTATATGTTGGAAAAAGAAAATTTAATCAAACTCGCTCGAATGCAAATGCCATTTGGAAAATACGCAGGCAGGGTACTAATCGATTTGCCAGAAGAATACTTGCTCTGGTTCGACAAGAAAGGCTGGCCACAAGGCGAACTAGGTGAGCTTTTGAAGCTTTGCCTAGCACTGAAAATAGAAGGGCTTGATAGCGTGGTTAAGCCTTTAAAGCGAATGTAACCCACCACAGCACATCTCATTAAAAATAAAAGACATACTATGAATTTCGATATCAATGCACTGAGACACCACCAATTGGTCGAAGATGGCCAACTAGAAGGGTGTTACATTCACCAGCCAGCCCAAGGCAGCCAGCAAGACGACAAAGCTGTTTTGGCAGAGCGCCAAGCGCTAGAAAAAATGGGATACAAGGTAATACAGGTTAAAGCCAAAGGCGGATCAACAACGTTTGCCGAAGCGATGCAAAAGTTTGCTAAGAAGACGGGGTATAAGCCTAAGTAATAAGCGGTTTTGAACTGCGACATCCATCTTAAACTCTCTCAAAAGAAAAGCCCTCCAAGCTTTGGGGTATTTGGTGAATTTGCACTAGGCTCGAAATTGAAGGAAACATCACGGAACTGGATAATGGCATTCGCTATTTTGGCGTTGAAATTGAGGATGCGCTGAATATCTTGAAAGGAGGGCGGCTCATAGCAAGGTCAGGTAGTGGGATAGAATAAGGTCGTTGACATTTTTTCTCATTAAATATTCATAAATACAATGTTTTATGTGGTTAATTGTCAACTATCAAGACGTATTTATACTTCTATATATGCCGTATTTATTCCTATAATTACAACCTTGCGTTATACTTCGAAAACGTACGAAAGTTAGGGGGTTCAAATGACAGCAGTTGATCGTGTTTATCAAAAGATAAAGCGTTCCAGGCGCTATGTTTTTGAGCGCAAAGACTTTGATGGTTTTGCCAGCTACGACCAAATTGGTCGAGCGCTAAGGCAGTTGGTCAAACAAGGTGAGTTAATAAAGCTTGGCTATGGTCTTTACACCAAGGCAAGGATTAACAGTTTAACAGGCAAACCTATGCCCACTAACCCCGGTGGAAGCGATGCTCTGATGCGTGAGATATTAAAGATGAAAGGCGTCGATTTTGAGATAGACAGCCTATCTTTGCAAAGCCTGTCCGGTGAAAGCACCCAAATTCCATCATCTGTTCAATACTCGTGGAACCCCAAACAGTTTAATCGCAAATTGGTTGTCGGTAACCGAGTATTAAATTCGCCAAGTTAATATGGAAAAACTAAAACAACAATTCCTTGAAGTTTCCGATGCGCTTGAGCTCGGAAACCCTGCCATTATTGAAAAAGATTATTGGGTTGTTGCGCTATTGTCTGAGCTAGCTAAAGTGAAAGCAGCCTCCCATCAAATGGTCTTTTCTGGCGGTACAGCCCTTGCAAAATCAAACGTTAAAATTCTTAGAATGTCAGAAGATGTAGACATTAAGTTAATCCCCAATCCAGCGTTTAATGAGCTAAGCCGCGCTAAAAAGAAAGCGGTTCGTAAAATATGCATTAATGAAGTTGAACAGGCCATCACTCAATCAAAGCTATTTACGATTGAAGAGCGTACTGTAAAGGATGAATATCGTTATGTTGAATTCGAATTCAGATACCCACAGCAATTTAGCCAGTCACCGTGCCTTCGCCCCATTATTAAACTGGAGCTGATGGAAACAATCCCATTACTCGATGTAGAACCTCGTAGCATTCAATCACTGGTTGCAGAGCTGTATAAACAACCACAAGAAGTGAGCGCTTTCGATTGCATTTCTATCCACGCTACATTAGTCGAAAAAGTAATTTCAATGTTGCGCCGTACCATGTCGGTGAAGCGCGATGCACAGCGTAAGGATGATGCCACACTAGTACGCCATATCTATGATGTTTACTGCATTTTAAAGGCAGAAGAACAGACAGAAAGCCTAGACCTTGAGGCGCTAACACCGATATTTAAAACAGTGTTAGAAGAAGATATTGAGCGTTTTGGCAGTCAACATGCAGAGTTTGTCGCCAACCCAAAACAAGAGCTCCAACTCGGATTGCAAGAAATTGAAGAAAACCCAGCCTTCCGCAAACGCTTTCTAGACTTTGTTACGCCAATGGTGTTTAGCACCGAACCTCATGATTTTGATACCTGTTTTGCGTCTTTTAAGCGCATTGCAGAGTTGTTAATTAAAACAATTTAATCTATTTCAGAATCATTCGTGTCACTCACCGCTATTTATTATCAAGCAACCAAGCCCCTCTAAACCAAGATTAAATCAATAGATTGGTCTGGTCTGCTTTGACACCATCAACTGGTCGAAGTTGGTCAACTAGAAGGGTGTTACATTCATCAGCCTGCCCAAGGCAGCCAGCAAGACGACAAAGCCGTTTTGGCAGAGCGCCAAGCGCTAGAAAAAATGGGATACAAGGTAGTACAGGTTAAAGCCAAAGGCGGAACAACAACGTTTACCGAGGCGATGCAAAAGTTCGCGAATAAGACGGGGTATCAGCCTAAGTAATAAGCGGTTTTGAACTGCGACATCCTTCTTAAACTCTCTCAAAAGAAATCTGTTCCTATTCAAAAGAGTCAGACCGTTTGGTTGGCTCTTTTTTGTCCTATTATCTACCAGAGTAAATACTCATTCATACCCTGTTCACGAGCTTTTGCCCTTCTAAAAGTTAACCATTCTCTAGCTACAAGCTTGCGCAATACTAGATGAGGCGACAATAGTGGTGGGTGATGGTGTGATCATCAACGTCGACAAAGGTATAAAAATTACTACAGACTACGCTGAACTGCGCCCTTTCCCAATATGATAGAAAACTGCTAACGAGCGCGAAAGGTTCATAGCGGAAAACGGGCGAGTGCAGCCTTTGTGGACTTAGGCGCAACTCACTGTAATTGATGGGTTTCGTATTTTCTTAGAGTGAGTGTCCCCGTTATTTTGCATTATTTTAATAACTTTAAAAAGGATCAAATAATATTAAATGAGAGTTTAAGAGCTTTGTATACCTTAAACCCTCACCGTTAACATCATAAAAGATCTTTTATAATCCTAGTTATTGAATTTGATGGAGTTCCATCGTTTAAATAATTATTAACATCAGCTTTACTATCATCGTTAATAGTAAACTTGCGCTTACCTAGCTCATCGGTGATAACAAGTACTCCATTTGACTTAAATATATTAACTACCTTTTTATAGTTAAGGTTACACTTGTTTATGCCATTGAATCTAGGAGCTATTACCTTATGCTCCCATTGTCGACCTAATTTGCCATTACTAACAAATAAATGGAAAAAATCATGTACAAATATTCTAATCTTTGCTTTACGATTCCCTTTGTTTCTGTCTATCGTCTCAATTGCAGAAGTCAGACCTGAGTCAAATATACAATCAATAAAGTTATCCTTACCTAATATCGAACTAGATACTTTCTCATTTAAGTTGACAAGTTCTGATTTGATAAACCTAGTAGAAGTATCAAATTTACACTTCCAAAAGTTACCAAAGTTATCTATGTTGCTATTAGATATTGTTACACTCTCAAAATTGAACTTGATGCTTTTATCACCATTAAGATCAATTATAGATACACCATCAAGTTGACCATTTTTGATCTCAAATAAACTTCTAATTAAATTAGTGTTGTTTTCTATATCGTTGGGATAAAATTTGTGATTAATCTGTAAGCATAAATTAAATATATTTGCGATAGTCTTTCGTGATTTGATAGTATTAAGCTTGTTCTTTATCTGAGTGATGAAGTCAGAAACAAGCAGAAAATTATCTTCATTCCAACTCGCTATTCTTTTAGGTATATCTGAGTTTATTGGCGCACCATACCAACAACTATCATTTATTATTTCTAAAAGCTCATCTGTTATTGTTTCGGAATCATTATCATATTTTAAAAAGATAGAAACATATATAGCCTTGAACAAATCTAGTAGAAAATCATATTTGAACTTAATAACATTATCTTTACACATTAAGAAAGGATGTGATTTAAATGCTTCTACATTTGTATTATCTACAGTTCTTCCTAAAGCCTTTGTTACCTCACTGTGGAGGTTGTCAGCCATAATTAGACCACCACGATTGACAGACATATAAATAAAAATATTAATCTGGTCATCAACAGAAACCTGACCGACTCTCTTTATTTCACGATCACAAATACGATAAGTGATATAATCATTACTAATGCCTTTACACAAATACGATGATTCAACTTCAGAAAGGTCAAAATCAACCAGGTTATTATCACTTTCAATAATAGAACGAATTATATCTAAAACATACGGATGGTAGATGTTTTTGTTTTCACCCTCGGGAAACTTAAAACCGTTAGCTAACCTTACCGCGTTACCAAGCTTTATTGTGTCATTTTCAAAACTCTTTTTGAAAAACTCTTTGCTTTGGCTTTCTGTAAATGGTTCCAATTCAATGACAGGAAAGGTCTTGCCAGAAAAACCTGAACTATCCCAAAAATAACTTCTACAAGTTATAATTACTTTTCCATTACCAAGATCACTTGATGATAATTTTATTGACTCTAGAAATTTTGTTGTGTCAAAGTTTGGAACTTTTGATATTATCTCATCCAAACCGTCGATTATAATTAAGATGTTTCCAGCATCAACATTTAACTGAAATAAATCTTCTGACAGCTTTTCATGGATATTATCCGTAATATCAAAAAGGGCTTCATAGAAGTTATATAAGTTGAGGTTTTCTCTATTTTTGTTCTTTATTAGGCTATCTTTAATGAGGGATGAATCAATAAATAACACATAATTTGATGGTGTAAACTCAATTAATCTATCAGCAAAATAGTATGCTAGTGTCGTTTTCCCTATACCGCCACTACCTTTTACGACCAAAATTGGCTCGTCTATTTGTTTATGCCATTTCTCAAAATATAACTTCAAGCTAGTGGTTTCATCGCCAATATGAATTTCAGGAGTTATAAAATTCTTAATATTTAAATACTTCTCACTCTCATCCTGTATTACTTTTGGAGTACAGTGCTCTCTAATAAATTCATCGATATAAAATAAACTTATAGGCTTAAATTTTTCTTTTATATTATTCTTTCGAAGTTCAATATTTTTTTGATCTTTTTCAATAGGGATGAATATCACTGTTTTACCAGAGAAAATTTCACCGTGTTTATTTTTTAAGTCTGAATATGTTTGTGTCTGATTAATACCTTCGTATAAATATAAGTAATACGTTGATGTATCTAGAACAGAATCAAATTCACTAAATAGTTGATAGCCTATTTTTTTTGACTTATCTTCAAATATTGCCACTTCTTTAAAAATGGAATTTCTTTTATAAAAATTTAATATTTTTATAAAGTCTACATATCCTTTCAAATTTCTAGAATCATAGGTCTTAGTTATTTTGAAAATAAACTCTCCTCCATGATGATCTTCGAGATTTAATGGAGCGCCTTGAGGCGATTGAAACAAGTTTATTTCAAATCTAGCTTTAACTTTTTCTATTATTTCAGAAAATCTTATATCTTTTTCTGTCTCTTTTAAGCAATCAATAATACATTCGGCAAATAAAGTGTTGGATATTTCATCAGAATCCTTAGCTTCATAAAAAGCTGATGTTAATGCCCATCTGGAACTTTTTTCAAAGTATTCGTCAACCTTCTTAAATCTTCCTTCTCTAAATATACTATTAGAGAAACAGCTATCTGAAATTAATATTATGTGCTTACAGTTTATGCGAGATAAAAAGGTAATAATGTTAGAGTTCTGGATGTACTGAGTATATACGTCAGCTTCATGAGGAACCCAGTATCCTATATCTAATTCCTCGTCATATTCACCATGCCCAGAATAGTATATTATTAAGTTATCATCTGAGCTTAAACTCTTACCATAACCTTTTAGAGCATCTTGGATGTTTTTTGAGTTGGCATTTTCATCTATGATTTCATAGACATCTTCAGATTTGAAATCATACTTCTCCAATAATACATTCTTAAAATCTGTTATATCTCTTACACAACCGGCTAGATTATCATGATGTTTGTATGAGTTTATTCCAATTAGAAAAAGTTTGTTTGCCATTATAAGCCTTAGCTAGTAATCAATAACTACCCTTATTGCTATTATTATCAATAGCTTAGGGTTTTAGGGCTCTCAAATTACCTTAATCAAATTACTTTGGCAATTGATCTTGTATCAAACTAAAAATGCAAACACAAAATTTTGATAGGGTTACGGATTAAGCAGTGAAGTATGAGATAGTGGAAGACTGATTTTACTCATTATTTACAAGTGCTTACATAGGGTGCTACTGTTCTGAAGGAAGCGTTGTCATCAACTTTTTTTGTTTAGATGCTTTGTCTTAGATGAATGAATGTTGTCCTTTGTCTCGATATGTGCAACACAATAACTAACCAATTAAACATTAATTTAGTTAAGAGCCTAACATGGGGCTACCCAATTCCAAGTTACAGAACAAACTAATATACCCTTAGAAAGCTGTTCTTTAGTGGTTTAACTAAAAGAGTTGGTCAAAAGGCAAATTGGATTAGCTTCGCTCGCCATAAAAAAATGGGGCTTTTACGTCCCATTTTTCGTTACACACTCAGTCTGTTTACTGGTGTTTACTGGTGTTTAGTGGCTGTGCTGGTACAGGTTGGCATCCACTTCTTTGCCTTTCGCTGGGCGAGGGACAATTTCAAAACTGGTATCGAAGTCTACGAGCGTGTCCTGTAGTGTAGTCAGAACCTCTGTTTTCCCTTTAATGCCTGCTTGTTTGAGCTTTAAAAGTGCCGTTAAGTCGGTGTTACCCAGTAGCATTTGAGTAATGTCGGCTTTGTTTAGGTAAAGCGTGGCATCGGCTTCTTTTTCGCTGTCTACCTTACCGTTGCTTAGGTTGCCATTCGACATCTCTACAAAATAGATCTCGCCAGTGTCGGGCACAACCACGTTCATCGAGAATGGCGTAAATTGCGCTTTCTTAGAATCCACTCGCACAGCGATGTAGTCCAACAAGTTCTCTACCGTCATTTCAGACAAAACGTCCGGTGATGCCGTTTTCGGTGTGCCTGGTAAGGTGCCGACTCGAAGTTCTTGTGCGCCCGTTAAGTAGGTATTTCTCCAGCCCATGGTTTCCGATTGGTAGCCCAATTGTTCATAGGTGTCGGCCAAGAGTTTTCGCGCTTCATTGTTGTCTGGTTCCGCGCGAACCACTTTATCTAGCACTGTGGCGACAAAGCGATATTCTCCTTTTTCAAAATCGCTATGGGCTTTCTTCACAATAACGTCTGAGCCTCCCATGTATTCAACAAATTTGAGCGATTCTTTTTGCACTGGAAGTGGGTTTAAGTTGGCTGGGTTCATGTCAAAGTAACCCAAATACATGTTGTAGACAGCTTTGGCGTTGTGGCTGTATGAGCCGTGGTAGCCGTTGGTGTGCCAAGACTTGCGAATCGATTCTGGCAGTTCTTCTAAAATCGCGTCTCCGATGTCCTGTAAAACGACGCCATTGTTTGCCAGCCTTAGGGTTTGGTTATGAACAAAGCCGTAGTTATCGCGTTGTAATTTCATAAAATCGAGGACCTCATCTTGCCCCCAAACAGGGGAGGAGTGAGAGCCGAACAGCACTTGAATGTCTTCACCCCATGCATTGATCATTTCGTTAATGTCTTTCGACCACTTCAATGCATCCCGAACCTTGGCTCCGCGTAATGTGTAGATGTTGTGCATGCCGTGATACATCATTTCACCCGACCACAATGCCTTTTTAGAAGGGATGTAGGTTGCCATTCCAGAAGGCGCTTCTGTGCCAGCCGTATCAATGAAAATCATCTCTACGCCATCGATGCTATAGGTTTCAAATTTCCCATCTTGGTTGAAGTTGTAGTCCGGTTTGACGTAGGTGATTTCCCCTTTTCCGTATTCCGGAGAGCTGGTGGACATGGACTTGCCTAGCCCAGCATCGACAATGCCGTGTTCGTGTGTGCCCAATGTTGCGCCATATTGGTAGGCAGCACGTCTCGACATCGCATTACCAGCCAGCACGTTTTCATCAACCACTTCTTTGGTCATATTCACGGGGGCGTACACTTTTACGTTAGGGAACATCTCCTGAATAGCACGGGAACCGCCAAAGTGGTCGGCATGGCTGTGAGAATAAATCATCGCAGTAATGGGAAGGTCGCCTCCCGTTGGCACATTCTCTAGGAAGAATTTTGTGGAAATTTCTGCTGCTTGTTTTGTTAGCAGCACATCATAAACAATCCAACCGGTCTTACCGCGTATGAAGGTTATGTTTGAAAGGTCGGTGCCCCTAACCTGGTAGATCCCATCGGTAACCTCATAAAGCCCTGCCGCGGTGTTGTTGACTTGCGCTTGTCTATATAGAGATGGGTTAACGGAGTCGGATATCTCATCTTGAGAAATAAAGTCAAAATTGTTCCTCATGATGTTTGCACTGTGCTGATCTAAAGGGACGATGAGCCCTTTAGTATTGCGCTCGAAGGCATCTCTGTCGTCCCAGTTGAGTGTTTTCGAGAAGTCGTTGTTTGCTTGAATGGTATGAGCTGTTGCGTTTTTGCCTTGCACTTGCAGATCGCCGTGAACATGGTCGTGGTCATGGTTTGATGCCATTACAGGCATGGCGAACATGATGGCGAGGGTTAGTGTGGCTTTTTTGCTAATGATTTTATTTGTTGTTTGCGCTTTCATACTGACCTCTTAAAAGACTATTTTTTAGATTTCGAAATCAGTGTATCGACGTGAAACATAACTAAAAATAAAGTAAAGTTTATTTAAAACATCACAATTGGTTATGTAATGGCGAAGTATTTATCTGAACAGCTTGATTTAAACCTGTTAGGCGTATTTTTGGAGGTGTACCGACTTAACTCGATTACTTTGGCAAGCGAGTCTTTAGACATGACTCAGCCGGGCGTGAGTGGTTCGCTAAAAAGGCTACAAGATCAGATCGGAACGAAGTTGTTTGTTCGGGAGGGTCGCGGTATTTCTCCTACTCATGCCGCTGTGCAGTTGGCTGACCAACTTGAACCGGCGTTGCAAAACGTTTCAAGAGCGATTGGGAGTATTAAGCAGTTTACACCCGATCAGCCAAGGCAATTCAACGTGTTGGTAAATGAGATGGCGCTGCTGGCACTTCAGCCCCTTGTCGAGTCAGATAAAGATCTCGCCAATGTCTCGATCATATTCAATATGGTTTCCAGCAATGAAGAGATGATGTTGCAAGCGCTGAGCCTGCAAAAAGCCGATTTGGCTATCGATGTTTTTAGGCCTCATGACTCTGGGTTTAAATCAACACCGATTAAGACGGATGAACTTGTTTTAGTGGCGCGTCATTCTCACCCAAGAGTACAGGGCTCTATAACGATGGAGCAATTTTACGCCGAGAAACACATAACCTTGAGGCTTAGAAGGGGAAATTTATATGCAGTGGACTATTTTACCAGTGAGTCTTTAGAGAAGCGCAACATCAGTGCAGAGTGTGATTCTCTGATCACAATGATGGCGTTGGTGTCGAACAGTGATTCTATTGGTAGTGCGTCTCGCACCGTAGCGACACAATATGCCGAGTTGTTTGGTTTGCAGATCATAGAGCAGCCATTCAAAGTAACTCCGATAGAGCAGCACATGATTTGGCACAATCGCACGCAGACAAACCCATCCCATGTGTGGTTAAGAGAAAAGATCACTCAATACTTGAAGGGTGCTTAAGTTCTGGTTCAAATATAAGGGCTTAGGTGCAAATAACAGAAACAAAAAAGCTCAGACCATCACATGATGTTCTGAGCTTTTTCCTAGTTCCATTTATATTGAAGCTGGATTAGTGTTTTTTGCTCGGGCCGTTTCGCACACGATCTTTGCCATTTTCGTAGACATCTTGGGATACCCAACGACCAAGCAACAATTGATGTTTCTCACCTAGTACTGCAACGAAAGGGCGCCCATCAGAGTTACTTGTTGCCATCGCAATGCCCGTTACTCCTTCTAGCCCCAAACCGCCACTTTCAACTGCGGTTAAAAACAGTTCTAGTTCATCTAAGGTTTCAATTATCGGGAGATCGTTATTCATTTTCTTTTCCTGTACTTCGTATTTCTATTGCGCGCTGTCGAGGCACCCTATGTATGGGCGTACTGTACCGACAAATCTGAGTGAATGGAATCTCGGTGGTAAACGCTGCTAACCAAAAAGACAGGTGCATTTCAGTTTTTTCTGTTTCTAATCTTTTGATTTATATTGATAATTCAACATTGCGTGAAGTTTTCGGAGAGAGGTGATCAACACATTTAGTGAACAATTTTAAAATTAGATCATATATTCTAATTCCTGAACTGAGTTCATAAATTTTATGCAACTGAATTCATCTTATTGAGTATAAAGAATATAACAGCGCCCTCAAACATATAACTAATTAATGAGTGTAGCTATGTCCCATCCCCGTTTATTTCCACGTCATCGCTTGGCGCTAGCTTGTATGCTTGCCAGTGTTTCCAGTTTTTCCTTTGCTCAAGAGCAGTGTGATATTCCTGATCTCCAACAGGCACCTGATCTTGTTTTAGCCGTCTCTGACGCAAATCATAATTGCTATAGTGCTTGGTTCTCTGCACCTGCTGATTCCCTTAGCGACATATACAGTGAAGCGAGCCTAAGCCATATTCAAATCGCGTTAAACCAAGCCATTGCTACTTACAAAGGTGAGGCAGAGCAAGCACGCAAACTAGAAAACCTTGGTGAATTTGTACGCGCGGCTTATTACGTTCGCTATAACGCCCAGCAGCCGGACTTTTCACAGGCATTAGGCCAACGCTTTGCTCAGTCGATTAATGCGTTTTTAGCTAACCCACACGCTTTAGAACAAGGTCGCGAACAAGTGGGGGCAATGAAAAGCCTGACTTTGATGGTCGATAACGTAAAACAGCTTCCTTTGACGATGAGCGCACAACTTACGGCACTGCGCCAGTTCAATCGTGAAACAGCGAAAGATACACAGTGGGTGGATGGGCTTAACAATCTCTTTCGTGCAATGGCCGGTCACTCTGCGCGAGATGACTTCTACAACTATATGGCGAGCAATACGCAACACATCGACACGCTGGCGGTGTTTGCTCGTGATAACGCGTGGGCTCTGGATACGGACGCGAGCTTCTTGGTTTACAACGCAGTGCGCGAAACCGGACGTTTGTTAGCAAGCCCAAACCAAAAAACCAAAGAAAAGGCACTGCGTGTGATGCAGCAAGTGATGGAACAAAACCCACTTGGTAGCGAACACGACAAGCTTTGGTTAGCGGCGGTTGAGATGATGAACTACTTCGCACCAGAGCATTTGAACGGTCTAGATTTAGACCAAGCGAAACGTGATTTGGCGGCTCGCGTGCTGCCTAACCGTCATGAATGTGATGGTCCGGCAATCATTCGCTCTCAAGATTTAACGCAAACCCAAGCGGTTGAAGCGTGTGAGGTTTTAGCGGCAACAGAGGCGGACCTCCATCAAGTGGCGAACACGGGCAATCAGCCAGTGGCAGACGACAACAACGAGCGAGTTGAAGTCGCGGTGTTTGCGAATAATGGAAGCTACGAGGATTACTCGTCTTTCTTGTTTGGTAACTCGACGGATAACGGCGGTCAGTATCTTGAAGGGGATCCGGCAAAGGAAGGCAACGTGGCGCGTTTTGTCGCTTATCGTTTCGCAAATGGTGACGAGCTATCAGTTCTCAATCTAGAACATGAATACGTTCACTATCTAGATGCACGCTTCAACCAATATGGCTCATTCAGCGATAACTTGGCTCATAGCTACATTGTGTGGTGGCTAGAGGGCTTTGCTGAGTACATGCATTATAAACAAGGCTACGACGCGGCGATTAGTGTAATTGCTAATGGAAAGATGAGCCTATCGGATGTGTTTGCGACGACTTATTCTCATGATTCGAATCGCGTGTACCGTTGGAGTTACTTAGCGGTACGCTTTATGTTGGAAGAGCACCCGCAAGAGGCAGACAGTTTACTGGCGCTTTCTCGTTCTGGTCAGTTTGCTGAATGGGCAAAACAGGTTCAATTATTCGGTGAGCAATACAATGGTGAGTTTGACCGTTGGTTGGATTCTATCTCTAGTGAACCAGAACAGCCTGATCCGAACCCAGACCCAAATCCGGGTGAGCCAACAGAGCCTTCTGATCAAGTAACACCGTTAGCGGTAAACCAAAGCGTGGTGTTAAGCGGTGCGGCTTACAGCGAACAGTTGTTCTACGTTGATGTGCCAGAGAACGCCACTCACTTTGAAGTTGAGATCCAAGGTGGCAGCCAAGGCGATGCGGATCTGTACATGAGCTATGAGAAAGTCGCACATTACTACGATTTTGAGTTCAGCCAATATGACACGGGCAGCAATGAGATCGTAACGTTTGAGCCAGAGCCATCGGGTTACATCAAACCAGGTCGCTACTACATGAGCATCGCGGGTCGAACTGCATTTGATACAGTGACGCTCACTGCTTCATTAGAAACCAAAGCGCCAACTCCACAAAAACCGGAGCAAGATGACTTAGCGCCAGTGGTATTGGAATCGGGGCAAGCACAGACCTTAACGGTACATCAACAACGTTATGCTGCGGTTTATGTCCCGCAAGGTGTTCAAGAGGTGCGTGTGTGGCTAACGGGTAAAATTAGCGAAACCGAAAATGCTAACAAGCCAAACAATGGCAACGTGGACCTGTACGCGAGCCAAGCGTACTGGCCAACAGCAGAGCAGCACGAATACGTGTCTAATTATTCGGGCAGCAATGAATATCTGCAAATCCCAGTAACGGAAGCGGGCTATTTGCACTTCTCGCTGAACGCACCGCAACAAGGGGATGAAGTTGAGATGTTGGTGCACTTCCACTAACTAACGTTTGGTAAACTAACAAACGCATGGCAAACAAACTTAAAGCCGAACCTCTGTGTTCGGCTATCTACCGAATACTCATTGATGCCAAAGCGAGTCGATACCAAAAGCTATTCGATACCAAAGGGCTTACAGCTCATTGAGCATTTTTTGAAAGGAAGGGCAACTAAGGTGATCGTCTGCCGGGCAGTTAGCGACATGTAATAGGCTCTCTTTAACACATATCAGTTGTCGGATGGACTTTTCTATTTCAGACACTTTCTCAAGTAAAGCGTCACGATTGATATCCAAGTTACCGTCTTGATTAAACATTGCTTTTATCTCTTCGAGCGATAATCCTGCCTTTCTTCCCAAATGAATCAAAGCCAATTTTTGCAAAACATCTTCGGAATATTGCCGCCTTAAGCCATTTCGCCCAATGGAATGAATCAGACCAATGCTTTCGTAATAACGGAGCGCCGAAGAATTCAAACCGCTTCGCTTTGCCACGACGCCGATATCGAGTGTTTTCATCTTGACCTCAAGTTAACTTCAAGTAGTAACATTTAAACATCGAAAACCCGCCAAATTCAAGGCGTTGAAAATAAGATAAGGAGAGGTCGTGGTGGAAACAGCAGTAAATGCAGTAGTCTTGGGCATCGGTGCCACATTGTTCATGGATACCTGCGCGTGGGTACAAAATCGGTTTTTCGGCGTGACATCGCTGGATTATGCCTTAGTTGGTCGATGGCTATTGGCACTAAGGAAAGGGAAATATTTTCACAAACCCATATTCAAATCACCCAAAGTGCACGGAGAGATCGTCATAGGGTGGGGTGCGCATTACCTGATAGGCATTGTGTTTGCCACTGCTTTGCTCCTTGCCTTTCCAGATTGGTTAAGATCGCCAAGCTTAGTTGTCGCACTATCTGTGGGTGTAATCAGTGTTCTCGCCCCATTTCTTATTCTGCAACCTGCCTTTGGGTTGGGTATTGCAGCAGCGAAAACACCTAATCCAAGCGTGGTAAGGGCAAAGAGTATGCTCGCACATATCACTTACGGGGTAGGATTGTATTTGAGTGGAATCTCAATAACCTTATGGCTATAAGGTAAATAATAGGGGTTATCATCATTTGATATAAGAGATAAGAACTTTGCCTTGTCATTTTTAAACTTTAGTTGCATATTAATTGTTCAGTCTTCGGTGTTGCATAGGCTAGCAATACTAAGAAAAGAAGGTTTGACAAAGAACTAAAAGAAAAAAGGAGAGGTTATGAGTAACAACAGTTGGAATGATTTTGGGGTGCTGAAAAGCGTCTCAAAAGACGAAAAATTTGTTTGGGTATCTAATGAGGAAGGGTGCCAACTGAAAATGAGTATCGTCAGTTATAAAGAAAGTGCAGAGCGAGTGTATTCGAAGGCTCAAGAACTGGTTGGAAAAAGTGTTCGGGTACGCTCTAGCCAAGATATTTCGGACTTACGCGATTTAGTATGGTTTAACAGCATTGATAACGGTTCTTATCTCTCGTCGACTCATTGAGTTATCTTCGCTCCCTTTTTATTAAACAACCGATCACTTGATCGGTTGTTTTCGTTTCAAACAGGCAGCAATTACTAGTGGCTAAATGCGCTTAATGGCAGGGCGGTGAGCTTGTTGTCCAATGGGGATCGAACAAGGATCTCTAGAAACGTATTCTTGTATGCATCGACATCCCATTTAGGACCAAGTAAGAGCATGTTATTTAAATTCTCGCATGCAAACCAGAGATCAAAAGGTTCCTTTCCTTTGTTTATATTCAAAGAAACTTGTTTGCTAAAGCTTTGCCCTTCACCAAAAGATTGTATCTTATCAAAAATGGGCGCGCCTCCAATCGAGACCACGATTCGGCATTCCCTTGTCCATTGCTTTCCCTTATGTTCCCCAGACTGAAAATTAAATGAAAATAAATACTGGCCAGATGTAGGAAACTGGTAAAAACCGTAATAGTGCATACCACGGTCTCTATCCTTGAGGGTGGTAGCGATATTCTTGTCATTATAAATATCAGCAAACGAAAACTGATTTCCAGATGAACGGACGTAAGAGCCGATCGCATTACCTTCAGGTGCGACAGGCGGTTTGGTCGAGTTGTGAGGCAACAAATACAGATCCATCAGTAACCCAGCGCTATCATTTAGCTCATCGGCTTTACTAAGTTCAGCAACGGAAAGTTCATTCGCCAATTTAACCAGTTTGCTTTGCTCGTTGGTAAGCCTGCTTTTATCTGCGGCAGTCAATGCCGTGTAGCTATCTAAAAAACGGTCAACGGATTGATCATCGTCTCTTTCAAGGGTGTTTCCCCAAGACGCGAACTGATGAATTCTTGTGTTACTTTTATCGCGCTCTGACAGTGTCTTTCTCGCTTTTAGCGCTTTATCGGGAAAGCGTTGTGAAAAACGAGTACGTTGCTCGTCTGAAAGCGCTGTCCAATGGGTAGAGACCCGCTCCCATTGCTGTGCGGAGTGGGGGAGATCAAGCACTGCGGATAAACTCTGAAATAAATACTTTTCACTCACAGAAGAAAGTATCGTGAGCGTGTTGGCGTCGTACAGCCGTAACCTATCGCGATCAAGCGGCGAAATGTTAGAAAACAGCAGATGGACTGACTGCAAGTGTTCAATGCTTTCGTCCCCTTCAGCTTTCAACAACGCTGTCTTTACCTTTTGGAGGAACTTGTCGCTTTCATTGGAAAGCTGAGTAATTTTTCGAACAAGTGATCTTTGCTCGGTATTTAACCGTTCCAAATCACTGAGTGAAAGAGAGCTGGATAGCCTCACAACTTCTTCCACGCGCCCCCACTGATGTGGGTATCGAATGAAGTCGTTTAATGCGTTGACCAATTCGGTTCTCATGAACTCAGAGCTATCGACGGGATTTTGTCGATATTCAGAGCCGCTCAACAAATAGATACCTCCTCCTAGCCCCAAGAAAGCGGCTAAGGCAATAGGAACAGCACGTTTTGATACAGATAAACGGAAAGGCGCTTTTTCAGTTGTAGGGGCTTCATTAATTGGAATGTTCAGCGCATTTAGGGCTTCAGATACTTTTGAAATGGCTAGGCACTGAATACCTGCGTTCTCAAGTTGGGATATAGGGACATCGTGTTCATTTGCCTTTGGGAAAATAAAAACATTCACGCCCACATCCTTGCCTATCGCAAGTAAGGTATCCACCTTTTCTTGAATGCCTTCTACCTTTGAAACTTGCCCCGCTTCGTTGAGCAGCTCGCCAGTCGCGGCGATGATATAGCGTTTTGATGCTTCGGTGGTTTTTCTTGCCAAATGATCCGCTATCACTAAGGCAAGCGCGTAACTCTTATCAAAAAAATCCGAGCTGCCCATAGAAATTTCAATACCTAACCGCTCGTTCGTAGATTCACAAAACCGCCCACAACTCAGGAAAGAATCAATGGTAGCATTGCTGACATTAGTGTAAGAACTGTGTCTAATTTTGCTATTAATTTGATTGAGCCGATCGTTCGATTTATAAGCAACAATACCCACGTGGTTTAACACACAATGGTCTTCCGAAATGGTAGGGAAGAAGACCTCCGTCATGGGCAAGTCTGCGTGTGGGCTTGGGTTTTTGGGTGCAACACTATACTTTCTGGTATTCAATGCATTCTTCCTATGAATGTTGAGAATCTGGGTAACTTTAATAGTGAATGAGCCGAATAGTACGTTTCAGCGTTTCTTGTACGTTGACATCACCAGCATCTTCGCTAAGCCATTCACCAAATACTTGATTGCGAGAATCGGGAATGCCTTTCACCCAGATATTGCCCAATGAATCTTTCACTGCCACCTCGGTGGAATGAAATAAGCTGTGTTTTACATCGGGGGACACCGTTAACACCACATCCCACCCTAAGCTGTGTTGATGAAAGGCAATGCTAAAATGACCAAAATCCCGTTTGTACGAAGTTTGTTTGGTGGAAGATGCCGCAAGTTGATGCTGCAAAGCGCCCCAGTTTCCTTGCTGCCAAAGCAAATCGACCTGCTTAGACAAATCTTGCTTAATGTGCAAATACATGGTGCGAACGGCCGGGGAAAGCCAAATAACCTCTTTTTCCTCTTCAGTAAGAATCGGACCAAGTTCCAACGCTTCCTTTAAGCGAGAATAGGAAACGTAGTGTTTCAAATCCTCTTTTTGTGAGTTAATCACGCTAGCCAATAATTTCTTTGTATCGCCTTTGTTCATTACTGGCTCCCATTTTTTGAAATACTAGTTAACGAAGACAGCTTCATGCACTGCCTCAAAGCATCAATGCCTTTCATCAACATGCGCGTTGCTTTTTTGTGAGAGCATTTTAGCGCGTTCGCGATTTTGGTACTCACGCCCCAATGGGATTCCGACTCAAAATGACCAATTTGAATGGCCTGAAATTGTTCTACACTCTCAGTCTCAAGTTTTTTCATACAACCTTCTAACCGCAGGCTTTGTTCCTCCACCGCCTCAAGGTAATCCACTTGCTCAAAGCTCACCGAATGAGGGCTATCAAACAGGGTGGTTTCTTGTTTGGTTGAATGAAACGAAGAAACAACATGTTGATCAGTTTCATCCAGCTCTGTGTAAAGAGACTCCTCCCCCATGTACAGAAAACAAATCGCCTCTCGAATATCATCATGTTTCGCATGTTGTTGGCTATCATGCTGTTTTTTAGCAACCCGAGATATAAATTCGTCACTCAGTATATCAACGTCCGCTTGAAGCTCTTGCCTAGCGGCACGAATACTTTTGTATAGCGAGCTCCAGCGCTTGATCATCAAAATACATTTTGGGTGAACGCCATCCGCGTACAAAAAATGTTCCCGCCCTTTACCTGCAATAGTTTTACAATGGTTTACAAAGTGAGAGCGCAATAAACGCGCATCCGGTTCGCTCAAAGCTTTGTTCATCACCTTAACGAAATCAATTTTAGAGTGGCAATGAAGCGTCCAACAATCGGCAGCGAGTTCAGAAAGGTTGGAGTTCGGATCTTGTTTACTTTGAACCTCTACCGCGACAAAGTGTTCAAATGCTTGATCAAATTCCAAAAGCCAGTGATTCAGTATTGCCGTTAACTCGGCATCTTCAGGCAAACCCGCCATTCGCATGTCTTCAACCAACAAAGAGGGTTTGCAATCCCAAAGTAGCCTTTGGTAAAGACTGCACAAGTGTTTCCATTCTCTTACAAAATTGGTGTACTTTTTATCCATTTATAAACCTAGGCTCCAGACGTTTGATTTTTTAGAGAGCACTTAACCGGTGTTTTTCAAGGTAACCTTCGCAGTTGAACAAATAGGTTAACAATTTGAATCATACAGATAAGCCATTAAGTGCTTAGATGTGACCGCCTTATAACTTTATAAAGCGAAAATCCCTTAAGCACACGACACGCTCATTCTTGAAGGTGCTCATCTCTTCCGTTTGGCGGAAATCAGAAAACTTTTCAAAAAAACAAAAAAAAATTTTGAAAAAAAGAAAAATTGTTCAAATTCCCGACAAACAAAAATATTGAAAGGCGATAAAGCCTCAAAATAAAATCAACTGAAGAGAGATATATAATGAATAAGGGACTTTCAGCAGCAACATTGCTTCTTTCAACGGTCACAGCGTCGGCATGGTCTAACACTGTTATGGAAACCGATTTACGGCTGTTGCCAGATGGGTCGCGAGTCGAAGTGGAAACACAAATCATTCTATTCGGGAATGATGAAGCGTACTTCCGTCACTACGACCACGAAGACAACTTATTGCAAGAGCACAAACTCGATATTCACTACGATTACGACTGGCTTCAAGTGGCACCAAACCGAGATTTCTGGGTGCTTTCTAAAGGCGAGCTGGGCAGTTGGGATTCCGCAACCAAAACATTCCGTAAAACATCACTGCCATTTAATACTTCAGAGGGCATTGTTCGAACCGACAGCAAATTGGTGCTGTTTGACCAAGGAAACAAGCGATTAAACGTTTACGATAGCAAACTGAACATTAGCGATTTTATCGAAGCAGACAGTTGCAGCGTTAACCAAGGGTATTTTACGTGCTCCACAGACGGCACAGTCAGTTACATCGATGCTCAAACATGGGTTTCGCATGCTACCAAAGACCCACTACCTACAAGAAACCTAGAATATCGCTACCGGATAGACCACAACGACAATTTCATTGTTACCGATAACAACGGAAATGAGCTGTTTAACCGTGCCGTTATGCCAGCCTTTGGCGTGTTTTTTCAGGCTATCAATGAAAATATCATCGTATTACACGATAACTGGGAGCGAGAAACCTACTTTGTAGACTGGCAAGGCAACATCGTAGAGCGGTTCGACTCTATACGCCCAACCAGCAAAGGGTTACACCCCAAGGGGAGCTACTACTACTCCGAGGTCAATTCCCTGTACAAAAGGTCAGATGCTCGAATCCAAACAGGCCGATACGACGATCTCGATTACCTCAATACCAACAACCCAGAAATCATCAACAGCTATCACATCGAATTTACGCCGATTGATAGCACCAACAATGAAAACCCCGATACACCTGATGGTGAAACCGACAACACCACTAACGTTGGTGGATCGGCAGGCTCATCTGGTGGTAGCGCAGGGATCCTTGGGCTGATGGTGTTGAGCTTCTTTGCTGTAAATAGAAAGAACAAAAAGGCAGGTCAACAATGAAAAATTGGATTTTCTTTTGTGTTGCAGGGCTATTTGCCCTGCATACATCGATGGGACACGCGAATGTGCTTAGTAGCGACGTACTCAAGTGGCAGATGCAAAGTAAAGAGCACGGCAGCATAACCAGTTTTTTAGGCAATGGCAGCCGCGCTATGTATGAGGTGACAAAGCTGGATTACCCTAGGCTCATGTTCATACTCAGTTACTCCGATTGCCCATTAACACCTGAAGGGCAACTGTTTGATGAAGAAGACCCACTCACCATTAACCAAACAGAAATCACAATACAGATCGCTTGTATCAATGGTTCCACACTCGCACTTGTCCCAGCCAACAAATTGGAAATGGAAAAAGCAACAAAAGCGTTTTTGCTAGCAAAAACCAGTTACTTATATTGGCGAAGTAATCAAGCCATTACCGCTTTTCATGGAACACAATTTAATTACATAAAAAGCATGGTAGATCTAGAGCACGCTCAGCAAGCGTTTAAGCGAAAGTATCAATAAATCCGCATGGGCGAAAGCCCATGCATTGTGTCGCAATGCCATGAAAAATAGCGCAGTCTCACTGTTTAAGTGTTCAAAAAAATAGATACTGTTGGTATATAAACACGATAACTCAGGCACCAATATGAACGCGCAGTGGCAAGGCTCCCAATCTCGAAAAGATACTCAACCTCGAAAAGACATCCAACGGCTAAAAGAAATCAGCCAACTGAATGATAAAATCGTAGATACAACCACACTCTTCAAAAATACCTTGGCAGCTATAACCCCAAACAACGATGACACATTGGCGCTCCCCCTACTCAAGGCCATGCAACATCGGCTTAAGCTGGCTGATCTACACATCGCCGTGATGAACACCACCGACGAAGCGCTAGCCAGCGCCTGTGCTTATTTAGAACTCGCAGGTGAACACCAAAAATATGATGAGGAGAAATACGAAGCGAAGGAAAATAACCAGCCAATAAAGAAGTTTGAAGATTACACTTTTCCAGATGAGTTCGCGTCAGAACTTTTGAAAAAACTGAAAAAATACAAAACAGAACCGAAAGAACACGAAACAGAACGGGAAATACAAAAAACGGAACTGAAGTGGGTGGGTAGCCCTTATTTACTTTTACTGGGTGAAAACCAAACGCTCGACGAAACCTTCGATTATGAAAAGCTCAATAAAATTGTGTATTCAGGTATTGAGCACATTGCCACATTGAGCGCAGAAAAGCAGGCGGAACTCACTAAACTCGGCTTTCACATCACCCCTTATTCGGAAAACGGCGTTTACCAATTAATTGTTGAACTCAGCCAACCCAAAAAAACGTTGTGGCTCTACTTTTTAGAATGGTGGCTCGATCAAGTCGTGGTGTTGGGCAAACCCATTACCTACTACAACAATACCTTCTTTATGCCGCTGGATAAGCCCACCAGCGCAGAGGGAGAGGCGAAATTCCCAATAGTTACCCCACAATACCACTACGAACTAAAAGAACATTTCCATCCACAAGAATTTAGGGATCTACCAAAAGACGCTTCCCAAAAAGAGAAAGACAGACAAAAAATTGAAAAAGAACGACAAGATCAATACATCGCGGAACAAGAAGCGTGGATGTATTTTCTACCCCACCAGAGAAGCTACCTGTTTAATGAAAAAGTTGAGGACTCAAGCAAGGGCAGGGGTACAGATAAAAACAAAATTAAACCGATTCAGGAGTACCGCTTAATTGGCGAACACAAAAAAGACCTACTGAACGCCGCACGCACAGAAACACTGCTGTGGGAGCTAAAGGTAAGAGACAACCTAACCGTAAAAATGCCCATTAAACAGGTTTACCTTTACCGTTATTTTAACGGATTGATGTACCTCGCCATTCACGTTGAACACCAATTTAAGTGTGAAACCAGCTGGGTTGAAGGCTTGCTCTCGGGCAGTCATACATTAAGGGAAAACTTAGCCACCTACCAGTATGAAAACTGTTTAAAGTTTACAAAAAACGCACGGGTGTTGTACCCCGCCTTTGTAGATGCAGAAAAAGAAGGCAAACATTTCGCAAAAGCCCTTACCCAAAATGGAAAAACGTTAGCAGAAGACAAGCAAGAGGATTTAACGTTTATTGTAGGATCGCAAAAACGTTTCCAAGCCAGCGAAATGCTATCGCGCCCCGTGCGCCACTTACTTTGTGAGTTTCTTTCCTCTAGCGGACATTTGAATGAAAAAAACAAAGAAGGCGAGATAGAAAGAACGCATTGTGCGAATATCCTCGACAGCTACATAAAAACTCTGCCAGACGACCGAATGTTTACCTCCGCGGTATACAGCTACGCGGGAAACTTTCCTCAGAGTGAGGAGCAAATTCAAAGGTTCCATAGCTATGCTCACTACGTGGATGACTCCTCTATGACGTGGGGGTGCTTTAGTGAATTCGCCTACAATCCAGAATTTGTAAAAACGCACCTGAAAGCCAACAGCTACACGCGGTGGAATGGGGCTGGGCTGTTAATGAGTTTTAACGACTACAACCACACATACATAGGGCAGCAAGGGTTCTTTTCAACAAATATCGCTCCAATACACGTGCCTTATATTTACAACCGAATGCTCCTTTCCACCTTGTTTTACAGGCTGTCTTTTGAACACTATAACCGTGAAATAACGTTACAAACCAAT
Organism: Vibrio penaeicida; assembly: GCF_030689305.1. Taxonomy (GTDB): domain Bacteria; phylum Pseudomonadota; class Gammaproteobacteria; order Enterobacterales; family Vibrionaceae; genus Vibrio; species Vibrio penaeicida_B. The sequence goes on from NZ_JAUYVM010000012.1 coordinate 42,725, forward strand.
GCTCTAATAAATAAAAAATTGCTTGAACGGTTCTTGAAGCATCCATTAAAAGTGCCATTTGGGTTTATCAAGAGACTCATCAAGTTAGCTTGGTTCTTTATTAGGAGAGATTCAGATGGTGTGTATAAGCACATAAAAAAACGACCATTTTCTTCTTTGAAAGAAGAGTTTATTCAGTTTGTCAATCAATATTGGTTTGTTGAGTTAACTCAGCAAATCCAAGGCAAAGAGATGTTTCAGCTAATGCTTAAGCCACTGGAAAGCGAACGCCAGTTTGAGCAAATCAAGTCCGAACTGGATGCTGCCAATGATTACGCTGATGGTAAAAGGAACCGAATACTCGCAGTAGTCGCCATTCTAATTTCATTTGCATCGATTGGCTGGTTATTCGAAGCGATTGGAAAATGGGTAGAAGCAATATTTTAATTTTTTGATTTTAGGATTGAAAAACGCTTCCCTTAAATAGAAAAAACGCCGTAAAGCCTAAGCTTTACGGCGTTTTTTTATTTCCATTTCCAAATAAAGTCTCGCATTCTCAAACGTTTAGCTTAATCATTTCGATCATAGCAATGTCTCAACGGCCTATACGGCCAACGGATTGCGACACAATGTGTGGATGCGTTTTCAAATTCCAGTATTAACGGCCTATGCGACCTGGGGGGCTGTGACTTTATATGAACTGGATTATAGACAACGTACCACCGTCTCAACGGCCTATGCGACCTGAGGTTCTGCGACTTGGTTGACTATACAGTCGGGTGCAACTTTTGGGTCTCAACGGCCTATGCGGCCTGAGGTTCTGTGACTAGAAGTACTTAAAGATGAAAATCAAGTCGCGTTAATTAAGTCTCAACGGCCTATGCGGCCTGAGGTTCTGCGACTTTGGTTGCTGTTGTCAAAAAGGCTCAGTCATTAAGTCTCAACGGCCTATGCGGCCTGAGGTTCTGCGACATATACGATTTCGTAACTTCGTATAATTATGCATGTCTCAACGGCCTATGCGGCCTGAGGTTCTGCGACGTTGGGAGCGTGTTTTTCGTATTTTTCTACGTACGTCTCAACGGCCTATGCGGCCTGAGGTTCTGCGACAGCAATAGCGGTAGTATTAATTGAAAAAGAAGTGAGTCTCAACGGCCTATGCGGCCTGAGGTTCTGCGACGTAAGGTCGAACTGGCAGTGTGGTCATACGTAGAGTCTCAACGGCCTATGCGGCCTGAGGTTCTGCGACTTGTTCGGTGAGTTAGGCGAAACACTAGGTGAAGTGTCTCAACGGCCTATGCGGCCTGAGGTTCTGCGACACCATAGGAATAATCGCAATCTGTATTAGCCTTGTGTCTCAACGGCCTATGCGGCCTGAGGTTCTGCGACTTTTAAAGCTAAGGGTGTAGAGGTTCAGGTATCTGTCTCAACGGCCTATGCGGCCTGAGGTTCTGCGACTATTGGGCTGGTTTTGTTTACACCTTTCCAGGGTCTCAACGGCCTATGCGGCCTGAGGTTCTGCGACACTAAGGGCGTTTAATTCACCCAGACCATGTAGTCTCAACGGCCTATGCGGCCTGAGGTTCTGCGACTAAAATGGCTAAGGTTCCGTTTATGAAAATTATAAGTCTCAACGGCCTATGCGGCCTGAGGTTCTGCGACAGTTTTTCTAGATCATTAAGCGGATATAATGAGAAGTCTCAACGGCCTATGCGGCCTGAGGTTCTGCGACTTAAAATTTAATACATTTCATAAGCAATTTGAGTCTCAACGGCCTATGCGGCCTGAGGTTCTGCGACATAAGGAGAACATTATGTCTATTACAGCAGAAGTCTCAACGGCCTATGCGGCCTGAGGTTCTGCGACTAATAATAGGGTTGGGGCATTATGCCACAACTTTTGGTCTCAACGGCCTATGCGGCCTGAGGTTCTGCGACAGTATCCTAAAATTCTTAAGTCTATTCAGTGAGTTAAATCACGGTTTTTGACGCCCTAAAGTTATCCACAGCGAAATGTCTAAAATGGGCTTAAAAATACACCATAAAACACTGTTTTTCACTATGAAAACAATGTCTTGACGACCTAGGTGTTTTTCTTGGTTTACCTTGAATCGACTATGCGGCTGATTGTTAAAGAGCTTTTCTGTTTTTCCACCAAATAACAGGCTAAATGATCACCGCTTGTGGATAACGTGCGATGGGGTCTCCGTTCACGTCGCTGGACTTTTTCCTTGCTGATAGGGGTAAATAATAAAAAAACAGTTTATCCGTATCCTCTAGATAATACAGGCACTTACGCTTGATTTTATCTAGCGCTGTCACGTTTTTTACACTGATTTCAAATACCGAATATTGCACACGTTCCCCGTGTTCGAGCAGAATGTTGCCCACCTTTCGGCGGGCTTTGTCGTCTTCTATATCGAAGCAAGCTAAATAGATGTCCATTATGGTCTCCATGCCCGAAAATCCGTTTGCTGTCTAATGGATTGGTTTAGCCGAATGGGCTGGCTGAATATGTCATCCAACAGGCGGGTTTGGTGGTTGTTTCTGGGCTGGGTGAGTTCTTGCATGAGCGCGGTAAGCAGTACTTTCCTTGCTTCGCTGCTCATGTTGCAGAACTCGGGGGTGATTTGAAAATCGTCGGGTTTGATTTGCCGGCGGTTAATCAGGGTTAACACGGTGCGCTCTACTACCATGCGAAAAGGCTCTTGCATGTCGGAAGCCAGCGCTGAATGCTTTCCTCTGGGTTGGTGGTATACGCCGTGGGTTGGGCACAACCCCGCAACCCTTACTGCGGCGTCACAGAGATTGTACAAGAAAGTGTAGCCTAAAGAGAGCATGGCGTTCACTGGGTCTTTTGGGGGGCGTCGGTTCCTGCCTGTAAACACCCATTCTTTGCCTAGGGTTTCTTTTAAAAACTGCCACAGTAATTTGGCGGCTTGCCCTTCATACCCGCGTAAGGTTTTTACATCCTCGGCGTTGTGGGCTTTTTGTTTGTATTTGTCTATTTGAATAAGCCCGTGCCACTGCTTGTCGCGCCGGTAGATAACGGAGTGGATCCCCGTCATTCGGCTTTGTACCAGTTCTTTACTGTTTTGTAAGGCAAAATGTTGGTTCTGGCATCGCTGGGCTTGCAGTAACCACAGTGCCGCACCTTCACGGGGGAGGGCATCGGTCGCAACGCCCTGATATTCGCCTTGCTGGCTTAAAAAATAAATCGGGACCTGATTTTCCATGGCTTTGACAAGAGCAGGGGTGGTGATTGGGTGATTCCCCAGCAATACAATGGCTTCTAGGCTTTGCCAGCTGTAGGTGTGTTGGGTTTCTTCTTGTGTGGTTTGCAGCTTGTTTTGGTGGCAGTTGAGCACGGTGGTTTCACCGCATATGATCAATATTGTGCCTTGGTGTTGCCTTTCTCCTATGATGTTGTTTGGAAGTGTATGTGGCGGCGTGTCGGGGATATTTGGACGAAGCTCCAGCGTTTTTTCATGTTCTGCTGCTTTGCTGGTTTCGATGGCGTAGCCATCTATAAACAGGTAACCAAGAAAATGAAACCCTTTCGATTTATGCACCACTTTGGTTTTGGTGGGGTGCAGGTAGAGGTTATGTTCGTTGAGTGATTGATGAATGTGTTCAAGTGCCTCGTGGGCGTGTGCCTCTTTTTTGAACAACAGGATAAAATCGTCAGCGAAGCGCACCAGTTTGTAGCCGAGTTCGTGCATGTCGGCATCAAAATCGTCCAGTATTAGGTTGGCAATAAGCGGGGAAATGGGCGCTCCCTGTGGTAAGCCGGAGGATCTGGGCTCAACTGTGCCCTCTGGTGTTTCTTTCCCTGCTGTGATCCATTTCATGATCATGGCATCCAGCGGTTCATTCGGGAACAGCAGTTCTAGCCGCTTGGTGAGTTCTTCCCAACTTACGGAATCGAAAAAGGCTTTTACGTCGGCTTCTACTATCCATTCATAGCCTTCTTGGACTAGGTGGTTGATTTCTTCTTTGGCGTTCAGGCGCGAGCGCCCGGGCCGGTAACCATAGCTGTTTTTTATCCAGTGGCTTTCGTATATATCGCTTAAGGTTTTAGCGGCGCAGCGCTGTAATATTCTGTCTTGCAGCGGCGGCACCGAGAGTTTTCTTATTTCGCCATTGGGTTTGGCAATATCGACAGGAGTTAACGGCGGTGGCGTGTAGTTGCCTTGCTTAATGTTGAGTAAATCAAACCCTGCCTTTTCCCTTATCTCACCGATGGTGGGTTGTGGAATGCCGTGCTTTTTCTGATTGTGGTGGAGGGCGGCGTTTAGGTTATCTTCGGTAAACGAGAGGTCGAGCAAACTGTGCCCTGCACTGGGGCGCGGCGGCGCTAATGGGTGAAGGCTGTCGTTATCACTGGAAGCACACACGTTATATATGCCGCACCCAAATGCGCGGCTTTGGCCTATGCCTAAGTGCTGCCCTAGCAGCAGTTGCGCCCATTGCATGCGGGTGAGTGGCGAGTCTAAAGTTACGGTAAACTGGGTAAGCAGCCCACCTGCGAACTTGGTGCTTTTCCCGTTACCGCCGTAGCGGTTTTCAAGCCAAATGGCTTTGATTTGGCTGAGTTCTGCTTCGGGCCAGATTGGGCGGGCGTGGCGAATTTGAGTATGGTTTTGAATAAGCTGAATGCAAGCGTCGGAGGCTCTTTGGCTAAACAGCGCCCAGCTGATGTCTTGTTTGTTTCTGCAAAAGCGCTGCGTGCCTTTGGCGTCTTTTCTTAGTTTAAACTGAGCAGGGGTAATAAACTGCACCGAGAGGGTATGCGTGTTTTCGACTTGTTCTATTTGCTGAGCCAGTTGTGGCAAGCCAAACAGGGTAAGTTCGGTAATGGCTTCATAGGGCGCGCCGTTGTAAGCATCGTGTATTGCGCACAGTGTAACGTTTTGGTGCAATAGCCCACTTTTTTTTATGTGCTTGGCGGATTCTGGCAACCGTTGCAGCTGGGTTATTAGGTGTTCCAATATGGGCAAACCCAGTGTGGTAGCGGTAACTTTAAAACGGTAAAGGTATTGGGGAAAATAGTGATGGTGTTGGTTTTCGAGTGGTTCCACCACAATACCAAGCCCAAAATCGGCTGGGCTGCCACATAGGTTTCTTACCCAACCTTGCAATGCAACGTGGTGCAGTATGCCCATTTGGACTTCTTGTGTGAATTGCAGGGTAACAATAACTGAGCGCAAAGGCAGTAAATGAGCAAAAGGTTCCATGGAATCGAGCGGCGGATTGGTCACGGGGCTTCCTTTAGTAGGTGTTCGCATAACACTTGGGTTTGAAAGGCATCAAACAAGGCATGGTGAGGGGTAATTTGTTGTGTGCGTTTCAGTAATTGCTTTTCCAGCCCCAATGTTTTGATGAGTGAATCCCTTTTTTCTTGTGGGTTGAATTGCTTTGTTTTAAGCAATGTCACTAAGTCGAGTGGTAGATAGTTGATGCTTTTCGGAATATGGAAAGCACCACCAAAGAGTTCACAAAAGAATAGCCAATCCCACACGGCGCAATCGGTCCATACTTCTCCCTGCGAGTATGGGGAGAGCCATTGGGTTATCACCTCTGCACATTCGTTGAACGTTACGTAAGCTTCTGAGTGTGTTTGAGCGAGGTTGATAAAAGATTCTTGATGTGTATTTCGCCACTTAAGGTGGCGAATTACGTTGTTTTGTAGCCATTCATCTTGCGGAATCGGGCTGTTTTTTACTTCTAGGTAGAGGCTGCGGTTTTGTTCATCCACCAGTGCTAAGCTAAGCAGCGACGCTGCTTGGCTTAGTTCGGTGAATTCGGTGTCTAGGTAGAGTCGCATGGTTACCTTTTTTTGACCTTTCTATTTTTTTGTAGAGGATCTAGCTGAGCTTTTGTGGTGTTCAGCTTTCCTAAGCCTTGCTTTTCGTTTCGGTGATCGTCATTGTTGACAAACCAGTCGAAGATGTTTTCTGAGTTTTCCGCCATTGGGTAATGAATACTGGTATTCTCTATTTGGCTTTCTTGGCTTCGTATATACCTAAGCGCTTTTAAGCTTTCACCGTTTCCAATCAGTCTGTCTTGGCTTGCTATCCCAAGGCTTTTTATCTCAAGCTTTTGTTCTGAATCTTGCCAAATGGACAATAACGGGTGCGACACATCTTTACTTAACTTGTCGAGAAGTTCTACTGCATTGGAAGAGCTTTTTCTCTCTTGTAATTGATGGACTTTAGCTTTGCCAGAAATGTTTCTGTATCTTACTTGTTTGTCTTCAAGCATAACACTTAAAATATCGAGTTTAACTTGCCCATACCCGCAAGGTTTTCCTAATCCAAGCTGATGGGAGAAGACTTCATCAGGTCTGAAGTTTTCAGCCCCCAAACTGGTAAGTAGAAGGTCAAGCTCTGGGGCACTCAGGTTATTAAAGTCAATCCAAGTTCCGAAAACGGGGTTATCACTGGGTGGTAGCCATTCTGCGTGTATCGCCATGCTGTCTGTTCCTTCAGAACCTTCAAGTTTGACTGCCTTTACATCAGGCTGAATAAGATACTGCTTTCTGCCATTTAGCATGGGTTTAAGGCTTTGGTCACTTAAGTCATTTTTGTTAATTGGCTTGCCACTTCGTGGATCGTGCAAGTATAGGCTAGGTGACGGTGTTTTCGGTGAGTCCAGTACAGGTAGCCTAGTGTAAGTGTGAATTTTTATGTCGTCTTTAAGGCATATGGCATCGTGGAATGTCACTCGGGACGCTAAGCTCCGCGCATCTTGGACGTTCTTACCTGATTCGTTATCCATTTGCTCCACTACCCCGAGCAGTGATTCCGCAGGTGATAGGTCATTTCGAGATTTACTCACACCAAATGGAAGATACTGATCGTATCCGTTTTGCTTTAGTGCACCATAGGTCGTGTCACCTGCAAATTGTTTGTGCCAAATTGCGGATAGGCTTAGCTCGGTGACGATTTGTTTAATTCCTTCTGGGTCGTCTGGGTGAAAATTGTAGTCGAAGTAATAGATGTCACCTTCCATTACTTTGTTAATATTCTCTCCTTTAACATCTGTCCACCCAAGTGGATACAAATTCGAATTTCCGTTCTTTTCCAATATCCTCTCGAAGTTTGTAATTACTTTTTCAGGGAGTTCAACTCTTTGTTTCAATTCTTCTTTTTCACTTCGGTAAGGGATGGCGTACGCGTATTTTTTTGAATCCATTAGACCTTCGGTTTTTCCCACCCAGTGGAGTATCGCTCTGGTGTATTTTTCTTGATTAAAGCTTTGCTCTTTTGACCGCTCTATAAATTCTTCTTCGGTGAGAATGTGATTATTTTCGGAGTTGAACTCTAGCCCATTTAGCATCTTGTAAGATGATTTATGATAAAGCTCTGATTCGTCGACACTCAAATCATCCTCTTCAGCTGTCGGGTTGCTGAAGGCCTCGTAAACATAAACGTAGTTTTCGGTTTTGCCGTGAAAACTAGGTATGGGTGAGGTGCCTTTGAAAAGATAGGTGGTATCTAGCTCTAAACTGCCAAATTTCTTTTTGTAGGCGGGGATGTGCCACTTTAAGTAGTCTTCCCAATTTAACTCACCTTCAGAAATCAGGTAATCCTTGTGGATACACTCTTCGTCTTCGGCATCCCATTGGCTAAATTTTAGTTGCCCGTTGTTATACCTAGCTTTATTTGTAGAGCGATAAGTCAGCGGCTCAATATAATATTTCCCGTCGTCTACCCTTACTATCCCCATTGCAGAGTAAGTCTGCTCTGTGGCAGGCATTCTGACTGATAAACTGGTATCTTCCAGCACTCTCATTGGGGCATCACTGATCGATTCTAGTACGTTAGAAATCATGCCTCTCATAGTGGATCCGGGTATGGAAAGCTTGGCTGAACCGTCGCTTCCACCACCATTTTTTTGCCTAAAAAAGTTTACATTCGAGCCACCGTCATCTCTAGGATTCCTTTCGCCACCAACAATCAAAGGGCTGGTATTAGTCAGCGCAACAAAAATTGAACCGCTTAGTAAATCCTTTTTCCACAGCTGATGGGTAACGTGGGTGTTGCCTTGTTTGATGTCTTCAAAGCTTTCGGTGTTTTCTGGTGCTTTGTTGTTTAACGGTACAAAGTGATATGGGTTATAGAATTGATTAGCCATGATTTTTCTCCTTGCCTTCCACCAAGGTTTTCAGTGCGGATTCGATTTGCTGCGACTTAATTTTGGTTAGTTTGCTTGTGTCCCACGCTTTAAGGAAACCGTCCCAGTCTTCAATGGTTTTGCCGTCGGGGAACGTAATGGTTGCGAACACACATCCAAACCCTTTGGCTTGATAGCCTCCAAAGCGGATTTGTCCTTCGATGAGATCGCGCAGCGTGAGCAACAATAGGGCGAGTGATACGCCTTCTTCATCTAATGCCTGTGATGAAATGTTGATAGAACCTTGGTAGCTGACCACATCATAACGCTCAATGTTGTAGTTGGCTCCAGCTTTTACCCCTCCGGTAAACCGATCAATACCAATAAAGTTTTGCTCGAATGCTTTGGCACCAAGAGCGGCAAACTCGCTGATTTGTAAGCGAGAACCTTGCTTTTCACTGCCGTAAATGGGGGTAAGGCATTCATCACTCTCTTTAATGGCTTCTGTACCATAGGTTTGGGTGATAGTGTGGTAAATTTTGGCGGATTGCGCCCTAAGCGAGCCTCTTACGCTGGTGGAAGGTAAAATGGGTGTGCCGTTGTCGTTGAGTTTGGCGCGGATCACCTGAGGGTTGTCTTCTTCGCTTTCTTTTGATTCTTTGTTTGTTTTCTCTATGACTTCACCTGCGGTAAACACCGGAGAGTAGGGGGTTAGGCAAATTTCAAGGCGAAGCGAGTTTTGCTTAACGTCAATGGTTTCGGGTTCTACCGTTATAGGTTGCGCTTGGGTGGGTTTGTCTTCCGTTAGCCAAAGTAGGTGATCACTTTCAATCACGCCCGTTGCGGAGCGGCTGCGGATTTTAAACCGGCCAAAGTTGCTGTTTTTATGCCCACCAAGATTTTGTGCTTTCCAAGCATCAATTAAACCAAGCAACGGTGCAAGCTGATCTTTTGTTGCGAAGTCCATTTGCATGATTACGTTGAACGTTGCCCCTGCTTTTATGTAGTGGCGTTCGTAAAGGTGGCCGTCTTTGGTGGTGCGGGTAACTGGGTTTAGGCTGTTGTGCATACTGGTGCCAATTTGGGCATTGAGTGATGTGGCATCTAAAAATCGAACTTTCCCAGCACAGTGGCTTTTGGTGCCATCACTTTCATTTGAAATTTCTTCACCAAACAATGAGGACATGTCGATTCTTTGGGCTTTGTCATCTACTTGGTTACTGGACAAATTCAGGAGAGAGCCTTTAATGCTTGCGCCTGGAATGTAGTAATTTCCTTCGTGATCGGTACAGCTTTGCAGTTCATTGTCGGATCCGGAAACGCCATTACCAATCAGCAGTGGGCTGGTAGTTTCGAGCTCTGCATGGATTTTTACGTTGTAATACAAGTCGTTGCTACTCATGGTTGCCTCCTGCTGTGTTAATACTTTTTATCACCATTTTATTTTGTTTCTTTAAATCAGGGGCTTGCATACTGGTCATGACGCTGATTTCACCAAATCCATTTTGCGGGAGGTAAGGGGTGTGGTTGAATGTTAGGCTTTGCAAATCTTTAGGCAGTGGTAATCCGTAAGCTTTCCAATGTTCTAGGGTTTGCTTGGCTTTTTCTGCGTTGATGACTTTGAACGTGAACACGGATCCGGCCGAGGTTAAATAGTTGATGTATTGTTCAATGCCCTGAGTTTTGGCGAGATCTTTTGAGAATCGGTGGTAATAATAGTCGCCGCCACCCAAGGTTTGTGATGCATAAAATACGATGAGTTCTAACCCTGTACTTTCTCCACTAACTTCGTTTTGTTTATTACCATTGTTTCCTTCATTTTGTTTGTTTACGGCATTATCAAAGTAATCAGAATACAAAGGGTGAAGGTTTTGCTGTGTTTGGAGTGATTGAGTAGAGAACAAAAGCGCATCCGATTCGAGCTTGATACTTATCAAGCTTTCTTCACATAGGTTAATCTCTTTTGTTTCGTTTTTGCTGGTAAATAAGCTGCTTGCAATAGGAGCTTCTACGATTCCTGTCATTCTGGCTTTAGTTTTGCCCATTTCAGGTATGCCGTAAGCGAGAATATCTTGAATACTGGTGTAGATTTCTTGTTTGATTTTCGGTGACAACCCGTTGGGAAGTACTACTTCGGATAGCCATTCAGTGTTGTCGACTTCAATGACCGTCATACTGTAAAGATTGCTTTCTTTGGCGGCTCCTGTTTTCTCATCAATGGCAGTGTGAACGCTGTAGGTGGAAGTTGGGAAGTGATCACCCAGTTCGAAAAGCTTGACCAGTTTTTCCTTGTCTTTTTCTATTTCTGAGCTTTTTGCAGGAGAGTTCCAGTCGGAGTACTTCCAGTCGGTAGAAAATGTAGGGGCAACGAAGGCTCCCTCCGCATTTTTAAACAGGCTTGGCTTAGTAAGCGTTGCAAGGTTGACAAAAATCGGCTCACGATTGTCGTTGATTTTGGCAAGCGAGAGTGGGCGTTGTTTTGGCCGGTTGTGCATGGATGGGCTAACTGGTTTGGCGTGTCGAAAGACGACGTTGTCAAAGTGTTCGTTAAGCTGCACTGAATTTTTCAGGTGCTTTTTGGCGTTGGCAAACCCGGCTTTGATGATGTTGCCTGCGAGCTTTGAGCTGGATTCTAGGTGGTTATCGAGTTTGCTTTTTTTGCTTGGAAAGCAAATAGGGTGGTCAAACTTTAATCGAATTGGGAATGTGTTTTCGTTTGCGTCGAATGCGGGTAGATGACAGTTTTGGTTTTGTCGTGCCTGATGTTTTGCAAATGGTGTTAGGGTAGCGCTTTGCACTTGTCCGAATCCGACGGTTTTAAACGCGCCAAGCGCGCCTTCTGTTAGCTGTTCGCAAGCTTTGTTCAACCATTTTTCAGCGTTAATTCTATCGGTTTCTGTTGCGTTATTTAGCCAAATTTCCCCTTCAAAGGTGATGCTTTGCCCTGTGGCGTATTTGGATTCAATGATTTGCAAGTGCCCCTTTTCTACAGCTTGAGTACTTTCATTTATTTTTATACGGAAACGTTGGGTGTCTTCCCATGCGATGTGAGATTGCGTTTGAGTTTCACTGTTTGACGTTTCAATAAAACGCCATGGGAAGGTGAGTAACGCGGTTTCTTTTAAATTCCCTTCATCCCCTTCCTTACCAAATAGCTTGTCTGTAAGGCTTTTAAGCTCTGGCGCTAGCGGGAGTTGAGCTTCTTTGAGCGCACTATAAAATCTGCTGACTTTGTCTCTGATATTGCCTTTTACCAGCCTACCGGGGATCACCATTTGCCCGTTGTGTGTTAGCGTTTCGGTGTCAAGCCCAAACGCAATCGCACCTGTGGTCTTAGTAATAAATGGCGCACGAAGGATGAGGGTTAACTTGCATTTGTATGAGTGTAGTTCTGTCATGTTATTGTTCCTCACTCTGGTGTTGGGTGTTCGAGTTATTTGGTGCTTCTGGGGCTAAGTAGTCGTATAGCTCCAGTAGATGTATCCAGAAGTAAGGGTTTTCGTGCGTGAGGTGTGCCAATTTTTCTTCTTCTTTGTTTTTCTTTTCTTTCTTCTTTTCTTTAGGTAGGTATTGGAAAATCGAACCGAGCTTTTCGAGTATGTCTTTGCTTTCGGCATTCAACCCGTTGACCAAATCGGTGTATATGTTGTTCACTAATTGAGTGCGGTGTTGGAACTTAGTTGTATTTTCCAGTTGTTGGGCTTCGTGTTCTTTCTGCGCGAGCATTTTTTGCTCTTGCACTCGTTCCGGTGTGAGGTTTTCCTGTAGCTCAAATGCTTCTACCGGAAGGGGTAGGAAGGTTTTCACAAAGTAATAAACTCGATGGCGGGGCAAGGCGTCTAGAGCGGCTTTTAGGGCTTCATCCAGCGAAGCACTTTCTTGGTATCCAATAGGACGGCGACATTTAGCTTGAGTGTGGAATTGTTTTTTCCAAAAGTCTTCTATACTGTCTTCGACAAAATAATCGATAGATTCCAATACGGCGTAATCGAACAAATTGAATTGCCGACCATTCGGTTGTTCTTTGATGTTGTCTGCAAGCTCTATTGCGAGCTGTTGTGCTTTCTGAATAGGTGTTTTCGCACTACAAAGCACCATGCCAGCCGAAAAGGTGATGGGGTGACCATTTAATGTTTTGTTTTTGTGGTGCTCGAAGAAATGTTGCAGCACGTCAAACCCTAACCAAGCAGGGACCACAATGGTGCTTTCATCGCCACCCCACAATAAGGTTTCGACTTGGATTGGGGTAGTTTTTTCGTTGCCTTTCAATTCTGGTTGTCGGGTTACAAATAAGTCGATAAGTCGCTTCTGATAGTCTTGCCGAATTTTTTTGAGTTCGTCATCGTAACTTTTTTGAGCATCTTCTTGGCTGGATTCACTACCTTGTTTGCATGCGTTTTCAATCGCCTCTCGCTGAATTTTCCCGAAGCTGTTCCCGTCGGCGTATATAACGGCGATTTTTCCATTTAGTGAAAGTGTGGGGTGGGTTCCGGCAAGTTGATGTAAGTCTTGGCTAAGTTGGTACTGTGCTTCGTTAGAGGATTTGTCTTTACCTTCAAAATAAATACTTGTGCGCAGTTTTCGACCTTTTTGAAAACGCTGGTTAACGCTTTCTGATGCATTTTCATTGGCTGTATTGGGAAGTTGCGATTTTTGAACAGTGGGAAGAAAACCGTTGTACGCACATATACCGTTTGGGTTGTCTATAACGCCTGGCGCAGGTAAGGAGAGTTGATTGAGCTGGCTGTGCCTACCCAATGCAATGAGCGCTTCTTTGGCTTCTAGGTAAGTGCTGGCAGTGACGGTATTGACCACAAAGGTAAAATATTTGCCCAACCCGCCAACTGATTTTGTGAGAAATTCTCTCACCGTACAAATCAATTTGTCCTGATCAACAGCGTTTTCCATTTTGAAAATACCAATTGACCCCCCAGTAGTAATAGGTATGAGCTTTCCTTCGATGTCGCTTTTCTTTTCACGAAGATCTTCTATGTTACTGAGCTCTTCTATGGCATTTTTTATGATATTCGAGCTGCCTCTAATAACACTTAGCTGAGACGTATCGAGAATAGTGGCATAGATGTTGACGGCTTCTACTTTTAAGTAAAGCTTTTCGGTGGGTTGAGTGGCAACTGACATGTTTGTGCATCCTACTGAAGTTCGTTTAACCTTTGGGGTAAGTAATCCATTACATGGAAAAACGCATAGTGTGATTAAAAGTGCCTAATGCGGTTAATTTGAAGCGCACTAAGATCTTAATATGCATGTGAATACGCTGCTTTCGAGTTTATAAAACCTAAGCGAGTATAAAAATGGTTAAAGTCACGTTACGGTTTTGAATGTCAGGGTAAGGTTGGTTTTTTGCTATTTTTGTGTCGGTACTCGCATATTCAGTACAGTTGGGTATACTATGCCGCTAATTGAAATTCATGTACCAGTTTGGCTGGCAAGCGAAGTATAGGCTTGCGTTTCAGCCATTAAAGGTTGTCTGATAAAGGACCTTGCTTCAATGTCATTTTCTTCTCAAGGTTTCGCTCCTGATGTAGCGAAAGCACTGACCGAAATCGGTTACGAAAAACTTACGCCGATCCAGCAAAAAGCCATCCCTATGGCGCGTAAAGGGCACGATATTTTTGCCACCGCGCAAACGGGTACAGGTAAAACGGCGGCGTTCTCGTTACCAGTGATCCAACACTTATTGGATTCGGGCAAGCAGCCTTCGCGCCGAACTGCACGTGCTCTGATTTTGGCTCCGACTCGTGAATTGGTTGCACAAATTTCAGACAATATAAAAGCTTACACCAAATACACCTCTCTCAGTGTGGCAGCCGTTTACGGTGGCAATAAGATGTCATCTCAGGTTCGCCAGTTGGAAAGTGGTGTTGATATTCTTGTTGCAACACCTGGTCGCTTGAGTGAACACATGCAAGAAGGCAACGTTTCAATAGCTAACCTTGAATTTCTTGTATTTGATGAAGCCGACCGAATCCTCGATATGGGCTTCATCAACGCGGTACGCGAAATCATGATGGAAGTTGAAACAGCACCTCAGATCATGATGTTTTCTGCGACAACATCTAGCCAGCTTAACCAGCTTTCTGCGGATATTTTGCGCAAACCTAAACGCATTAGCGTTGACCATGAAAACTCTACAGCAGCGACCGTTGCCCATGTTGTTTATCCGGTAGACCAAGAGCGTAAAACCGAACTGCTTTCTGAGCTGATTGGTCGTAAAAACTGGCAACAAGTTCTCGTGTTTGTGAACTACAAAGAAACGGCTAACGAGATTGTTAAAGAGCTTAAATTAGATGGCATAAAAGCGGTACTTTGCCATGGTGATAAAGCACAAAGTGCTCGCCGACGCGCATTGGATGATTTTAAAGAAGGCAAAGCACGAGTGATGGTTGCAACAGACGTTGCTGCTCGAGGTCTGGACATTGAAAGTCTGCCTCACGTAATCAACTACGACATGCCTTTCCTTGCGGAAGACTACGTTCACCGTATTGGCCGCACGGGTCGTGCAGGTAAACAAGGCCATGCGGTTTCTTTTGTTAGCCGTGAAGAAGAGTTGACGTTGGTTCAGGTAGAAAACCTCATCAAGCAGCGTATTCGCCGTGTAGAGCAACCTGGGTATGAGCCAAAACGCCGTGAAGCTTATGTTGAAAAACTCAACAGCAAAGATGCGTTTAAGAAACGTCGTGGTCGCACCAATAACCCAGACGCACCGAAAGATCAGGCTTCTGCTGAACGCAGACTCTCTATGATGAACCGAATTAAAGCGCGTCGCGGTAAATAGTCGATAATCTCTATTTAGATAACGTAAGAACATAAAAAAGAGCATCCATTTGGATGCTCTTTTTGGTTGTATTCTTGAAAGCGTTTGGAATAACGTTTTTATTGTTTCGTAGCGCTACTGAGTAAGGCGGAATTTGAAAAACTCGCTGGTTCCATCATCGTTATCACTGGCAAGAACGCCTTTGATTGCCTGCGAACCGTCTTGGGTAACGGATACCGATTCAACTTTAGTGATAACTTGCTTACCTTTAATAGAGACGGGTTTGGCTACGTTAGTGAGATCGAGTTCTTTACCAGACTCAAGTTGAGAAACGGGGAATGACCCAACAAAGCTGCCAAGGATTTTGCCATCGTTATAAGCGTCGCCTGTTGCCTCAACTGAAGCTGTAAACACCAATCGTTTCGCTTGTTTCCAATAGGTTGCGCCAGAAAGACCCGCTTCAAATCCACCCACTTCTGGCAACGTGATTTTGTTGCTGCCTAAGTTAGCGATCGTGTCTGTTTTACCCGTGAGGTAATCTTCAAACTGCTGTACAGGGGCAGTGAATATTACGTTTGAGCCACCATTTCCGCGATTTAGGATGAAAACAGTTCCTTCTGAAGCGGCTAAGCCTTCAATATTTAACTCTTCTACACCGTATTCACGGCTTTCTCGGTAAAGTTGTTCGTATAAAGGAATGAGTGAACGCTCGATACGGATCTGCTTATCTTGGCTAACAACAAATGCCCATTCACGAATGCCGGATTTGCTTCCAGAGCCAAGCATAACAAAGGAAGGCTTACCGTTGACCTTCAACAACTCCATCGCTTCGAAGTCAGGTTTTACTTTTTTAAGGATGCGCCCATTTTCTTCGACTGGGTAGTGTTTGATGAGATCTTTGTCTGCGATTCGAAAGTTCAAACCAATCTTGTATAGCCATGGAGAATCGTCACCTACGGCATAAACCATGTCTTCGGTGTAAACAATTCCAGAGGCGGACGGAAAGGCAGTGTTTTGTTTTGGTGTCGTAACGGTTAAATCTGCTGAGGAAGCGGAAAATGGTAATCCGATAGCGAGAGCCGTAAATAAAATTCCTTTTTTCACTGATAGTCCTTAGGGTCTGATGACCTTTCGAGATGATTTTTGCAGAAATTTGTGTGCTGTTTATGCAAGGCAGAGCTTATTCGGTGTAGTCGCTCTACATCAATAGGCGATAACGCAGTAGAAATAGCACACAAATACTGCCCAAAGGGTTCGTTTCAATACGCTTTACTCTTTGTTACAAGGTATTTACGTAGAGTGACTAGGCTGCATACCTTGAGCCGCGATTAAAACGCATTGAACTCGAACAAAATTTAACCGCGAAAGGTCATCAGACCCTAATGTGTTGCGATGCATATCTCGAAAATTAGCATCTACTTATACTGTAAACCAGATATTCATTCCAATAAATGAGGCGGTTAAACGGAAATATGAGTGAAGTCACACTCATTGTGCCTCTCTTATGAATTCATACATTCGGCACAATCAGGTTTTGGATGGTAAGCTCCTTCAATACCAATGAGCTTAAAAAGAAATGATGTGAGCTTTTTTTTGTGGCTTAAAAGTCAATAGCTGAAATGAGATCTGTGGGGGAATAAAAATAAACTGCCATATTTTCTGCAAACCAAGCCTATTTCTACAGTGAGAATAGGCGTGGTTTTATATATGGCAGCGAATGGGCTAAGTCCTACTTGTGTAAACTAAACGAGAAAAACTCGCTCGTACCGTCATCGTTATCGCTGGCTAATGCGCCTTCAATGGATTCTGGGGTACTGACCTTAATCGAAACGGATTCAACCTTGGTAATTACTGGTTTACCATTCTTGTCGATCGATTGAGCGTATGGGCTAAGATCCAATGTCTTTGTTTCGCTGAGCTGTCCTACTTCGAAATGGCCGACAAAGCTGCCTAAGATCTCTCCATCGTTGTAGGCATCTCCTGTTGCTTCTACCGAAGCGGTAAATACTAAGCTATCCGTTTCTTCCCAATAGGTGCCGCCAGAAAGACCCGCTTCAAATCCTTGAACGTTAGGAAGCGAAACATGATACGTACGTAAAGAGTTGATTTTGTCTTGCTTACCTAAAAGGTAGTCCTCAAACTCAGCAGCCGTTAAGGAAAAGATAATGTTTGAACCGCCATTTCCACGGTTGAAGATGTAAACCGTGTCTTCTGAAATAGCCAGTCCTTCGATGTTTAGCTCTTGCTTACCGCTGAATTTACTTGCGCGTTATAACTGCTCATAAAGCGCGACCAGTGAACGTTCAATCTTGACGCCCTTATCTTTGCTGATGACGTATGCCCATTCGCGAATGTCTTGTTTGCTTCCCGATCCGAGTAGAACCAAAGCTGGGCGGCCGTTTACGGTGAACGACTCCATGGCTTCAAAGTCTGGTTTTACTTTTTTAAGAATTCGACCATTGTCGCCAACTGGGTAATGCTTAATCAGGTCTTGGCTAAGGATATTGAAATCCAAGTCCATGTTGTAAAGCCAAGGCGAGTCATCACCAACTGCATACAATGTTGTACCGTCTATCACCACGCCGGAAGCAGAAGGGAAAGTGGTATTTAAAAGAGGCTCAGAAACAGAAAGGCTGGTTGCCTGAGCAGAAAACGCCAACGCACTGCTAATGGTCAGTGCTAAAGCTGATGCTTTTTTAAACATGGAAAATTCCTTAAAAACTATTGAGTTAGGATTGATTGGAATCTATCACTCACGTTTTATATCCACTAGTTGAATATGAGCTTGTCACTAAGAAAGTTTATTGTTTTTGGGCTGACCTCACGTCTATAAATCTCACTATTCGGTGAATTCTCATTTGGTTCCGAAAATGGCTAGTTTGCGTTTCAAAATTGAGTAGACTGGATAACATCAGCTTCACATATGAAATCAGAGTTTTCAGCTAAGGATGCGACGCCAATGAGTAATCAACCACTTTCAATTGAGGAATGTCAGCGAGCAAGAATGGCACGAGATCAGCGGTTTGATGGTCGTTTCTATGTAGCCGTAAAAACAACCGGTATTTTCTGCCGTCCTATTTGCCCTGCAAATTTACCGCAGGAAAAGAACGTGACTTACTATTTCGACCAAGCACAAGCTTTGCAGGCTGGGTTTCGTCCGTGTTTGCGTTGTCGACCAGACAGCGCACCCAGCTCGTGGGCTTGGAAAGGGGCAGAAACGTCGTTCCAGCGTGCGATCAAACTGATAGAGCAAGGGGCTCTGCAATCTGGTGGTATTTCTGATTTGTCTGATCGATTGGGTATATCTGATCGCTACCTAAGAAAACTCTTTGATAAGTACCTCGGCATGTCTCCCAAGCAATACGCCCAATATCACAAGCTGATGTTCGCAAAACAGCTTTTGCATGAAAGCTCAATAAGCATTAGTGACATTGCGTTTGCCAGTGGCTTTAACAGTGTAAGGCGGTTCAATGATGCATTTAAAAGCTTGCTAAAGCTAACACCGACCCAAGTAAGAAAATCTGAGGGTGATGCATCGAAAACCAACCATATACGTTTAGGCTTCAAATCGCCTTTGCACTGGCAGCATATGCTGAATTTCTATCGGATGCGCTCCATTGAAGGGGTCGAAACCATTGGAGATGATTTTTACGAGCGGCACTTTAGTTTAAATGGATCAAAAGGGTGGTTTCGGGCTTCTGTGATTTCTAATCAGCACATGCAGGTTGAATTCGAACTTGATGATATAACCCAATTGAAAGCACTCGTGGTCAAGTTACGTCGAATGTTTGATCTTGATGTGAGTATTACCGAAGTTGAGCATCACCTAACAGCGATAGCGACAGATCTAATCCGAGAAAGTGGGATCAGAATCCCCGGCGTTTGGAGCCCTTGGGAAGCAGGGGTAAGAGCCATCTTAGGTCAGCAAGTATCGGTTAAAGCGGCGATAGGTCAGCTTAATTTGTTGACTGAGAAACTGAATTCGACAGATAACTCAAAAGACGGTTCGGGTATCCGTTATTTCCCTACGCCAGAGAAAGTGGCAAGTGCGGAATTAACCTTCCTTAGAATGCCCAACAGTCGAAAAGAAACGCTGGCTCGATTTGCAGATTATTGTTTGAACAATCCCGATGCCGATCCATCTGAATGGATAGAAATAAAAGGGGTTGGACCGTGGACCATTAATTACGCTCAGCTTCGTGGTCAGTCCATAGCCAATTGCTTTTTAAGTGGCGATCTCGTCGTTAAGAAGGCGATGGTCCACTATCCAGAAATGTCACCTGAAAATGTCGCCCCTTGGGGCAGTTACGCCACCTTACATTGTTGGAATTTACCGCTATGAAAAATTTATCTGAAAACGTTTATACCATTTTGTCCAGCAAACTGGGGGATGTCACGATCCAAGCGAATGATGACGGTTTGCTAGGTATTTGGTTTGAAACGTATACGACAAAACCACAAGAACTTGGACGTGAAGATCGCAAGCACAATGTGTTAGCTGAAGCTTGCAAGCAGCTTACGGAATACTTCGATGGAGGTCGAAAAACCTTTGATGTACCTCTTGCAGCAAAAGGCACCGATTTCCAAAAACAGGTGTGGCAAGCGTTAACGCAAATTCCTTTTGGAGAAACTTGGAGTTATCAAGATCTCGCAAACACTATTGGCAACCCGAAAGCGGTGCGAGCAGTCGGGCTTGCCAACGGCAAAAACCCTATATCTGTGATTGTGCCGTGCCACCGCGTGATAGGCAAAAGCGGTAAGTTAACCGGATACGCTGGTGGGTTAGAACGCAAAGAAGCGTTATTGAAGTTGGAAGGGATTCTTTAGACGGCTGAGTAAAGAATATTATGAATTGTAACGTAAGTTCATATTCAAAAATGTCGTAATTGAATTGATTTATGACCTATAAACTAAACTGGTCATCATCTTATTTTCCAATCAAAAATTCGCTGAACCTAGTACCTTGGGGGCGTTTGGGTATATGCTAAAGCACGAGTGAGAAATAATTTATTGGGATAGGGTTGCTGACGTTTGTGGCTAAAAAAACAGAAGATACACGTCAAGAAAAACGGGAAAAAATTGTAGTCATTGATGACTCCAAAACTTTGTGTGACACGTTTTGTGAGTTACTTGTAGATTTAGGGTTTCGCACTGAAGGCTATTATTCGGGTATTGCTGCCTTAGAAGGCATGCAAAAGGATATCCCAGATCTTCTGTTACTTGACTTGAATATGCCGGATATGGATGGCTACGAGGTATGTCGACGGATGCAGTCCAATGAAGCATTGTCAGAGATTCCTGTGCTTGTAATAAGCAGTTACAGTAATATCGATGAAAAACTGAAAGCGTTTGAGGTCGGTGCTGTGGATTATGTAACCAAACCAATCCAAATGGCGGAGGTGCAGGCGAGGATAGAAACTCATTTGTCTTTGCGTCGTTATCATTCAGCCCTAGAGGAGAAGAATACCCAATTGACTCAAACTCTCGAAGAGTTGAAAAACGCTCAGCGACAACTGATCCAGACTGGCAAGCTAGCTTCGCTAGGAAAATTAGTCGCTGGGGTCGCACACGAAATTAATAATCCTGTCAGTTTTATTATTGGTAATGCTCATATCATTCAACGTGATCTCACTAAACTTCTTGAGTTACACCGTAATAATGAGTTCTCTTGCGAAAGAGATTCCAATAAAGATAATTGTCTTGAAGATACATTGACGGAGCTGGTCCCTGCTGCTGATGACGTTCTTGAAGCATCGCTAAGAATCAATAATATCGTTAAAGATCTGCAGTCGTTCAGTGCTAAGGGAGCCACAGATAAATTAGCCATTAATTTTTCCGCATTGGTTAAAAAAGCAGTGAATTGGATTACAAAAAGTAACCAGTCCATGGCAGATATTGTGCTGTTACTGCCAAAGAATTTGCCAGTACAAGGAAATGAAGGTCAACTAACGCAGGTGATACTGAACTTGCTTACCAATGCGTTAGACGCTTTGAAAGAAGAAGCCAAGCCGAAAGTCACGATAACGGGTGAACGTTGTGGGGACAGTGTAGTTCTAAAAATTAAAGATAATGGTACTGGTGTTAAACCGTGTCATTTAGAGCATCTATTTGATCCTTTTTTTACCACTAAGAAAGTCGGAGAAGGAACCGGACTAGGTTTATCGATCAGTTACGGTTTAGTGGTTGAACATAAGGGGGTTCTTACCGCAGAAAATAACCCTGACAAAGGGGTATGTTTTACGTTGACACTACCTTGGTATGACTAGAGCGTGTTGACTTCTCGTTGTCAATTTTCTTGTATGATAAACAGACTCTATTCATCCACCATATTTTCCACGTTTAGGAAATCAGTTGGTGACATATTCTGTACTTGATTCAGTAAGAATTGCTGAAAAGCCTCTGCGATAGGTGACAACCTTTTTTCTTTGTGGCGGACTAAGTACCAATGCCTAATTATAGGCATATTTTCTACATCAAGAACGACCAGTTTGTTTGCTTCCAACTCAAGTTGAATGGTATGTAAAGAGACAATCCCTAACGATAATCCGGCAGACACGGCTTGTTTAATCGCTTCACTGGCGCTCATTTCTGCGGACACGTTAAATGAAAGACCGTGTAAATCGAAAAAACGCTCAATCGCGCTACGCGTACCCGAACCTTTTTCTCGTACCACGATCGATTCCTGCGTTAAGGTGGTAAGAGGAATCGCTTTTCTCTTGGAAAACGGATGATTTGGGGGCGCAATAACGACTAAGGGATTCTCCATTAACACTGTACTCTCAGCGTCCAACTCTGAAGGTGGTTTACCCATTATTGCTAAATCACAGAGGTTGTTTTTTAGATCTTTTAGTAAGTGATCTCGATTCGTCACATTCAACACTAGCTGTACGTGTTCGTGCTGTTGAGAAAAAGCAGAAAGTAAACTCGCCGCAAAGTAATTGGCTGTACTTGCAACGGTAATTTTTAACTTCCCTCTAGACAGTGATTTCATGCTGTTGAACGTATTTTCGGCATCACTAACGATATAATTTATGCGCTCGCAGTACCCCACCAACTCCTCACCCGCGGAGGTAAGAAAAAGTGATTTACCCAGTTGTTCGAATAAGGGAAGTCCGATATTTTCTTCAAGTTGTCTTACCTGCATAGAAACGGCAGGTTGTGTTAGGTGAAGAGTTTCTGACGCTCTTGTATAACTGAGTTGGCTCGCAACGGCATAGAAAATATTCAGTTGGCGAAGAGTTAAATGCATGTACAGTCCTGAACAACGATTAGATAGCTTACTGGTTCTGCATAATTTGTGCCTATAGAAATATATTTACTTAACGTTTTGCTTTTAATCCAGAACGCATAAATTACGTCATCAATGGAATGCGATAATACCTATCCATTGGAAACTATCTATCCATTCAATGGTTAGGTACATTCCGCTAACCCGTTCTCTAATCTGTCTTTTTCGTTAAGCTCGCAAAAAGGTGCGGCAGCAAAGGTGGCAATCGAGTTACATCATTCAAAATGGTGTAGCGTCCTTGCCCAAAAATCGCATCGATGTATGTTTCTGCGTTTTTGTCGATGGTTAGGCAATAAGGTGTAATACCTTGACAAAGTAATTCATCAACCGCTTTGTGTGTGTCGGATTTTAAGTACTCAGGGTCACGTACATCAATATCTGATGGTTCTCCATCACTGAGTAACAAGATCAGCTTTTTACTTTGGGGTTGTTTCATAAGGTAATGGCCAGCATGGCGCATGGCTGCGCCTATACGAGTGGACAATGCTCCTCTTATCCCCGCCAATTTTGCTTTTGCATTATCATCAAAAGCCTGCTTAAACGCTTTAATACATTGGTATTGGACATCATGACGTCCATTAGAAGAAAAGCCGTGAATGGCGAAAGGGTCGCCAATTTGTTCAATTGCGCTTGCTAATAAAGTCGTTGCTTCTTTGGTCATATCGATGACCGTTGTACCATGATCGTCAATGGAATCGTTTGTTGACTCAGACAAGTCTAACAATAGGACGACCGTCAGGTCGCGTTGATGTCTTTTTAAACGCTGATCAACGTTTAAATCGGGTAAGCTACCACGCTTGATTTCTTTATAAACTTCGATCAAAGCATCCAGATCAAAATCATCACCATCGTTCTGTTTTCTAAGCCTTTGTAATCCTTTGGGCTGAACTGTTTCCACTAATTGTCGGAGCTGTTTAACTAAGGGGCGATGAATATCAAGCAGTTGTTCAATGTTAGCCGATGATCCCATCTTACCCGTGTGTTCCGTAACCGTTGTCCAGTTTGCTCTCGAACTTGCTGACCGATAATCCCATTCCGGATAATAAAAAGGGGAAGACACTTGCGTTGTTCCTTCGAGCGTATTGATACTGACGTCCTCAGGATCACCATCACGGAAAAATTCTGATTCAAGAACCCATATTTCCTGAGCATCATCATCGGCAAGCTCACAATCCAGTTCATTAACCATTTCCATAACACTGACGGTTTTTTTCACCTGAGGAGGGTTGAGTGATGCCCATTTATCCAATTCATCTTTGTCTTGCCAAAGAGACTGGTTATCGTCGCGATAAGGGATGACTTCCCGAGAATACTGAGCAACCGACGTATGACGACAATGTGATGGTAGTGCTTCGGCTAACCATACCCCTAGTTGATTAACGGCGGCTGCATGTGTGGGATTGGGCTGCGCTAACAGTTTCGCAAAGCGTTGGCACGTTTTTACGACCAGTGGATGAGGATCACGGGAATCTTGGTTCAATAATGCAACGACTACGCGTTCGACCAAGGTTAACCCTGACTCAGGCAAACAGACTTGATGACGGGGAAGAGAGAGAATTGAGTGCCAAAGCGTTTTGAGCCCTGGAAACACCTCGATGGCAAGCGCTTCAACACGAGCATCCTCAATGACACCAATAAAAAATTGCTGAAGCGGTGTGAAATCACAACGGCGACGGGGTGTAGAAAACCGAATATGGGCAGCGCAATGAGCGGCGGCAGCTCGATACATCAGTTTAGCAGGAATACCTACCTGATCCGCTTGGTGGTCGCAGTCTGGGAGAGAGCTGGAGTAATCATCGATAGCATCTGGTAACAGAATCATCTGGTGCAATATTGAAGGCCGCATATTGGAGGTAGCAGCGCTCTCGTCATTAAATTGAACACTAACAGGGCGGAGCAAAAAATCCTCTCCCCAAATAGCGCATAAAAAATATTGCAACTGACGTTGAGTATCGACGAACAAAAGACCATTTTTCTGTTGCTGAAATACAGAAAGGCTGTCACTGGTTTGTAAAGAAAAATAGCTATGTAATGATTCATTTTGGTGAGCAAACGCGCGTACACCCCACATTGCCCAATGTTCTAAGCCGGATATCGATAACTGGCGAAGGTATTTATCTAAATAATTTAAAAAAGGCGCTAAACATCGGGGCGCTTGTGTGGCGAGAGACTCCGTTAAAGAGAGATATTGCTTCAATGCGGCAGCCGATTTTAATCGAGTGGATGCGATTAGAAGTGAGTCTAAAAATTGTATAAGGCGCTCTGTCCCCATCAATTCACTTAGTACAAATAGTGTTGACTCTGTTTGTTGAACCAGTGCACATAGTACTTCAACATTGTCCCGGTAAGGCGTATCACCGTGGCAGGTATTTACCATTTCTGTGACGTTGTGAAACCAGCAATACAATAGAGTTCGATTAGGGTTTCGTTGGTAAATAGAGCAAGCTGCGCGAACACAATACCAAACCACAGGTTGTGGGAGTGTTGCGGTCGTCTGAATGATGGCTTCCTCAAGCTGGGTAAGGTCATCGTCTAGACTTTTTTCTCCTTTAACATTGATAGACGGAGAGCCAGCTCGAATCGATTCAAGTAATTGACTTGTCAGTGCCTCAGTCGCTTCCATGCTCCAATCCTCATATCTTCGCCAATAACAGATTCTAAAAACAGCCTCTAACCGCCGTTTCTATGACTTCACAGATGTCGGGGTCATCACTAAGAGGATGAACCAGCGCCATTTTACAGGCAGCAATGGGGGTGATTCCCTTTTTAATTAACTGACCTGTGTACACCAGCAAACGGGTAGATATCCCTTCATTCAGCCCATGCCCAACCAGATTTCTAGCATGACCAGCAATACGGATCAGCCGTTCTGCTGTGTCACTGTCCACATCGGCTTCGTGGCAAATAATGGCGGCTTCAACCATCGGCTCGGGATAATCGAAGACCAGCGAGGCAAAACGTTGCTTGGTCGATGTTTTCAGATCCTTCATCAGAGTTTGATAACCTGGGTTATATGAAATCACTAACTGGAAATCAGGATGAGCGGAGATGAGTTCTCCTTTTTTTTCGAGTGATAGGGTGCGGCGGTGATCCGTCAGCGAGTGAATGGCAACAGTGGTGTCCTGACGTGCTTCAACGATTTCATCAAGATAACAAATTGCTCCTACTCTCGCGGCCGTAGTCAATGGACCGTCTTGCCAGTAAGTACCGTTTTGGTCGAGAAGATACCGACCAACCAGATCGGATGCAGTCATATCCTCATGGCACGATATGGTGATCAGCGGTCGTTTTAACTTCCAGGCAATATGTTCAACAAAACGGGTTTTTCCGCAACCGGTTGGCCCCTTTAGCATCATTGGGATACGTGCATCATACGCGGCAAGGTATGCAGCAAGTTCATCGCCTGTTTCTTGATAATAAGGCTCTGTTTCAATCATGTATTGATTAAGGGTGGGTAACGCTTTGATTGCTTGATTCATCGTTTAAGCTCCATCCTATGTGTGGAGAAAAGAGCCGGATATGGGGTGTTTCACCACCTTTACCAGCTTACTTACTTGACGTCGTCTGCTGACATGGCTTTTTGTTCCAAAATAACGGACGCTCTGGTGTATCGCCTATGTTATTCGAAGCCTATGTTATTCGAAGCCAGGCGCACGGTAGATAACGGTTGCCATTCCCTGAGTTTGGCTTAGGTTGTCATAGCCGATAATACGAACGTGGTGATTTGGATTACTGTTGTGACAGAGCTGAGCTTCCGACAGAATCTGGTCTACATCTGTCTCACCAAACATGGGGAGTTTCCACATATACCAAAAGGAGGAACTCGCTTCTTCCGACTCTGTGTGCTCGATGGCAGGGTTCCAGCCCTGTTTCACTATATAGTTTACCTGTTTACGAATTTGCTCTGCCGTTAAACGCGGTAAGTAAGAAAAGGTTTCAAATTTTCGGCTGTGCGGGTCGGTTAGCCTTGATGGGTAATCTCTAACTTCACTCATCGTCATTCTCCTTAATGAGGTGGTTGTGAATCTGATGTAACTGTGGATTTATTAAGCGTGAGCGGTATCTAGCTTGTCTACCGTATCAAACTCAAATTTAACCTCTTTCCATGTTTCCATTGCGACTTTGAGTTCGGGGCTGTGCTTCGCAGCAGCTTTCAGTATTTCTTTACCTTCCCGTTCAAGATCTTTGCCTTCATTGCGAGCTAAAGTACAAGCTTCAAGAGCAACACGGTTTGCAGCTGCACCTGCCGCATTTCCCCAAGGGTGGCCCAGTGTGCCGCCACCAAACTGGAATATCGCGTTGTCTCCAAAAATGGAAACCAATGCTGGCATGTGCCAAACGTGGATACCACCAGATGCGACAGGGAATACACCGGGCATGGAGCCAAAATCTTGGTCAAAGAAAATGCCACGTGAGCGATCTTTTTTAATGGTCCGTTCACGCATAATATCTATCCATCCGAGTGTGGCGTTGCGATCCCCCTCCAGTTTGCCCACGACTGTTCCTGAGTGGAGATGATCCCCCCCTGACAAACGAAGACACTTTGTTAGTACGCGAAAGTGAATACCATGGCGAGGGTTGCGGTCTACTACCGCATGCATGGCACGGTGAATATGCAGTAACATGCCGTTCTCTCGGCACCAGTTTGCTAATCCTGTATTGGCGGTAAATCCGGCAGTAAAGAAGTCATGCATAATAATTGGCATATCTAGCTCTTTTGCATATTCTGCGCGGCGGTACATCTCTTCCGGCGTCGCTGCGGTCACATTAAGGTAATGACCTTTGCGCTCTCCGGTTTCGCTTTCCGCGCGGTGTATAGCTTCGGCGACGTAACCAAATCTGTCACGCCACCGCATAAAAGGCTGCGAATTAACGTTTTCATCATCTTTTGTGAAATCCAGGCCGCCTCTTAACCCTTCGTAGCAGGCACGACCATAGTTTTTGGCAGACAAACCTAATTTAGGTTTGATGGTACAACCTAGCAAAGCTCGACCGTATTTATTCAGACGATCACGTTCGACAAAAATGCCATTTGGTGGACCACCACACGTTTTGACATAAGCGATCGGGAAACGGACATCTTCTAACCGTAATCCACGTATCGCTTTAAAACCAAACACGTTTCCCACCAGCGATGTTAGTACATTGACTACCGATCCTTCCTCAAATAAGTCAATAGGATAGGCAACAAATGCATAGAAGGCGGTATCATCCCCAGGCACGTCCTCAATGGCATAAGCGCGACCTTTGTAGTAGTCCAAATCGGTTAACAAGTCAGTCCAGACAGTTGTCCATGTTCCGGTTGAAGACTCGGCTGCAACGGCTGCTGCTGCCTCTTCTCTCGGAACACCTGGTTGAGGGTCTATTTTAAAACAAGCTAATAGATCGGTGTTCGCAGGTAGGTAAGTCGGATCCCAATAGGTTTCACGATATTCCTTAACCCCCGCTTGGTAATTTTTAGCCATAATCATTTCCTTCTTCAGATGGTGGTTCATCAGCTCTAAGGTATGAGCGCGATGTATATATATTGTTATAGGACAATTTTATTTATGAAAATTGGAAATAATTATGGTTTCCATAAGTAAAAGTTAACTTATGGCTTTTATATTTTCTCATGACTAATTATTAACTGTTTGTTTGAATTGGGATAAACAGGCTTTATTATTTTTGCTTCAACGTGATTTAATCTGTATCTATATGATATTTAAAGTAACTTTGTATCGTATAAGCTATGTTTATCATCTGGCTAATTAATTCTTATTGGTTTGTATTGTCATGCTGTGAATTAATGTTGTTAGATGATTATTTTTTAAGTCAATAATGAATATAAGCGATTTTACATCAGAATTTACACCTATATAAATTGCGAAGTTATTTATATGAAAATTTATTTACACCAATGAATCATTGAGTAATAAAAATAACCAAGTATTGAATAGGTCCAATTTAAATTATTCTGTCTTAGGACAAGGAGATAACTATTATGGCGTTAATCAGTCTTAGACAAATGCTCGATCATGCGGCGGAATACAGTTATGGCGTACCTGCTTTTAATGTGAATAACATGGAACAAGTCCATGCCATTATGCGTGCAGCAGCAACCTGTAATGCACCTGTTATTTTGCAAGCGTCTGCCGGTGCGCGGACGTATGCAGGCAGTACATTTCTTCGTCACTTGATGTTAGCAGCTGCCGAACAGTGGCCACAGATACCCATTGTTGTCCATCAAGATCATGGTGCGTCACCAAGTGTGTGTTTACAAGCGATTCAGAACGGATTTACGTCCGTGATGATGGACGGTTCGTTACGGGATGACATGAAAACGCCAGCCAGCTACGAATATAACTGTGAAGTTACCCGACAAGTTGTAGAGATCGCCCATGCGGGAGGCGTTTCTGTTGAAGGTGAACTCGGCTGCTTGGGTTCGCTCGAAAGCGGTATGGCAGGAGAGGAAGACGGCTCTGGTGCTGAAGGAATATTGCAACCAGATCAGCTGTTAACCGACCCAGAGCAGGCAGCCGAATTTGTTTCGATGACCGATGTAGATGCGTTGGCGATTGCCATCGGTACTAGCCACGGAGCGTATAAATTTACTCGAGAACCGACCGGAGACATTCTCGCGATAGATAGGGTTAAGGCCATCCATACACGTATACCTAATACCCATCTTGTCATGCACGGCTCTTCTTCCGTACCACAGGATTGGCTCGCCATTATTAATGATTTCGGAGGTGACATGGGGCAAGCCTATGGAGTCCCGGTTGAAGAAATTGTTGAAGGGATAAAGCATGGTGTGAGAAAGGTGAATATTGATACCGACTTACGCATGGCAAGCACCGGAGCAGTCAGAAAGTACTTGTGTTTGAACAGAGAACAGTTTGATCCACGCAAGTTTCTACAAGCGGCTACGGATGCAATGCAAGCGCTGTGTCTAGAGCGCTACGAGGCTTTTGGTTGTGCAGGTATGGCTTCGAAGATAACGCCAATCAGCCTGGAATCAATGGCGTCCCGTTACCAATCTGGAGACTTAGCCGCTGTCACAAGCTAAGGAGTACCCATTATGTCTATTAAACACCCCATTATTGCCGTTACTGGATCTTCTGGTGCCGGAACGTCAACGGTAAAAAATGCTATGGAGCAGATTTTTCGGCGAAACAGCTATAAAGCGGCGATCGTTGAAGGTGACAGTTATCACCGATATGACCGTGCAGAGATGCGAGCACGCCTTGAAAAGGCTCAGAAAGATGGAAGGAACCTCAGTCACTTTGGTCCGGAAGGGAATCTCTTTAAGGATCTTGAAAAAACACTTAAAACCTATGGCGAAACAGGAACAGCGAAATTTCGACATTACGTTCACAATGAAGAGGAAGCACAACAGTTTAATCATCGGGTTGGTACCTTTACGCCGTGGGAGTCTATTCAGGAAGGGACTGATCTGCTGTTTTACGAAGGTCTGCATGGCGGTGTGGTGACCGAATTTTGTAACGTTGCTCGTTATGTGGATTTGCTTATTGGTGTTGTCCCGATAGTGAATTTGGAATGGATTCAGAAAATTCACCGTGATACCAGCGTACGTGGGTACAGCCGTGAAGCGGTTACTGACATCATTTTGCGCCGTATGCATGACTATGTACATTACATCACACCTCAATTTTCCTGCACTGATATTAATTTTCAACGCGTACCCATGGTCGATACCTCGAATCCGTTTATTGCACGTGCTATTCCTACACTGGATGAAAGTATGGTCGTGATTCGGTTCCAGGATCCAAAGAAAACGGGTGTTGATTTCCAATACTTGTTGAACATGATTCACGGCTCATTTATGTCCCGACGTAATAATATCGTTGTTCCCGGAGGGAAAATGGGGCTCGCGATGGAGCTGATTATGCAGCCTTTGATTGAAGATTTAGTATTTCATGGCTCAAACCGAGTCAGTGTCGAAACCACTCATGATCGTTTCTCCAAAAACGAAATAAGAGCATAAGGAGGTTGTTATGAGCAAAGGAATTACATTTACTCGATTTATCATGGAAGAGCAGCGCCGCATTCCGGAGTCCACTGGTGAGTTTACATTGCTCTTGAACGCCATTATCACTGCGTGCAAGGAGATCGCAGACGACGTTAACCGTGGTCAACTTATCGATGTATTAGGCAGTGCAGAAAGTGAAAATATTCAAGGGGAAACGCAGAAGAAATTGGATGTAATCACTAACGAGATCTTGTTGCGAACACTTGAGTGGTCTGGTCATCTTGCGGGGATGGCGTCTGAAGAGATGGAAGACGTTTATCAGATCCCAGGGCGATACCCTAAAGGAAAGTATTTGTTGGTATTTGATCCTCTAGACGGTTCATCAAATACCGATGTCAATGTCTCAATCGGGACGATTTTCTCTATCTTACGTTGCCCTGAAGGCGTGAGTGAACCAGCGGAACAGGATTTCCTACAATCCGGAGTACGTCAGGTTTGTGCAGGTTATGTGCTTTATGGACCGTCGACAACACTGGTTCTTACATCAGGGCATGGCGTGAATGGATTTACGCTCGATCATGATATTGGAGAGTTCATTCTTACTCACCCAGCAATGACTATCGCCCCAAAAACCAGCGAATTTGCCGTCAATGTTTCTAACCATCGTTATTGGGACAATGTCATTCGTCGCTACATCGATGAACTGATTGAAGGCGAGGACGGACCAAGGGGGCGCAACTTCAATACCCGTTGGATCGCATCAATGGTGGCTGAGGTTCATCGTATTCTGATGCGAGGAGGTATCTACCTCTATCCCGCAGACAGTCGAGAAAATGTAAAAAATGGTCGTTTGAGGCTGTTGTACGAAGCAAATCCGATGAGTTTTATTATTGAGCAGGCTGGTGGAGCGGCGACAACCGGTCACAAGCGCTTACTTTCTGTTGTACCTGAGTCACTACACCAGCGTGTGCCGGTGATTCTTGGTGCCAAAGAAGAAGTAGAACGGTTGACACGCTATTACAAAGAAACGGATGACTCAAACCAATTGAACTTGAAAAAGCAAACAAGTTGAACCTGGAAGATCAAACAAAGTAGGAAGAGAACAATGAAACCATGGATAGCCCCTTCGATTTTAGCCGCCGATTTTGCTTGTCTTGGTCAAGAGGTCGAAAAAGTGATTGATGCTGGCGCTGACCTTATCCATTTCGATGTCATGGACAACCATTTTGTACCAAATTTGACTTTTGGTCCGGATGTATGTCGAGCCTTACACACACATCTACGCCAGCGTGGTATCACCACTCCGCTAGATGTTCATCTGATGGTAGAGCCTGTTGACCAACTGGTTGAGAGCTTTTCCAAAGTGGGTGCGGAATGGATTACCGTCCATCAAGAAGCGTGTTCGCACCTCGATCGTACTTTACAGCTAATCAATAGCTGTGGTTGCAAAGCGGGTGTCGCGCTTAACCCTGCAACTTCACCTGAAACGCTCAAATATGTGATGGATAAAATTGACCTCATTTTGGTGATGTCAGTTAATCCTGGGTTTGGGGGACAAGTGTTTATTGACTCAGCGCTCGACAAAATAGCGGAAGTCAAAAAAATGATCGAAGCGTCAGGTCGTGAAATCCGTTTGCAGGTTGATGGCGGAGTTAACTTAGATAATGTCGCTCTACTGGCCAACGCAGGCGCGGATTGCTTTGTCGCTGGTTCCGCCATTTTCCGAACATCAGATTACGAGGAAACACTCACAGAATTTCGTGAAGCAGTTGATTTTGCTCCTTATGACATCACTGAGTGAACTTGGAAATAAGCAGTAAAGGTGTCAGTTAGGCATGAATTGGGTTGCGTTTAATAACTGGAAGTTGAGTAACCAGTCTAAGCAAAAAGTGGAAGGGAATTGAGTGTTTAGATAATCCTAGATGGCGAGTGTGTGGTCATATCTAACTGAATAAATAGAGTTTTAACATTTTATTAACCATTGGCTTACCCTTTGCATAACCACATAACCTAAGGGAAAAACACGTTTATAGCTTTCCTCTAGCCACACTGTTGTTTTTCCTCTAGCCATACTGATTGAGTTTCGTCAGATACTCGAATTAGTAACAGCAAATAAAAATTAAATAAATTGAATTACTGGGAAGTAACGTGGATGAGCCGGTAGCCGGTATTACGTGACAAGGAGTGCACATATGAGCAATGACGTATCTTCAATTTTAAACCATTATCAACATCGCCGAGAAAGGCTAATTGATATGTTATGGCAAGTTCAAAACCAAGACGGATTTATCTCCCCGTCAGCCGTAGAAGAGTTAGCCACTGGTCTAAATCTGTCTTTTCTGGATGTACAGGAAACACTGTCGTTTTACCACTTTTTTCATGACAGACCATCTGGTGAGCACAAGATCTATCTTGCCGATACCGTGATCGCACGTATGAATGGCTACGAATCGGTTCGAAAAGCGCTGGAAGAAGTGGTTGGGTGTCAGTTTGGAGAGGTTTCAGTAGATGGTCGTTTTGGACTCTTCGATACCCACTGTATTGGATTATCTGATCAAGAGCCTGCGATGCTGGTTGATGGCATTCCCTTTACGAACCTTGATCCTGAAAAAGTCCGATCCGTTATCACGGCCTTGCAAAACGGCACTACTGCTCAAGCTTTGGCAAATCCGCAACAGTTACCGGATGATACGATTGAATATATTGAAGCACTAGCGGGGAGTCAGATCCATCAATCGGGTCCGATCTTCTTTCAAGATGATTTTGATATAAAAGCCATTGTGACTGATATTCTCGCTAAGCGTCCTGAAGAGGTGGTTTACTCCACTAGTGCCTCAAAGCTACGTGGTCGTGGTGGTGCTGGTTTCTCTGCCGGATTGAAATGGCAGCTTTGTCGTGACGCGCCAGGGAAGGAAAAGTACCTAATATGTAATGCGGATGAAGGGGAGCCCGGTACCTATAAAGACCGAGTGATATTAACAAAAAGTCCGGAACAAGTGCTTGCAGGTATGATTGTAGCGGCGTATGCCATTGGAGCTAAAGAGGGGATACTTTATCTTCGTTCAGAGTATAGCTATCTGGTGCCATACCTTGAGAAAAAATTGAGTGCTTTGAGAAGCCAGAATTTATTGGGCGATCAAATACAGGGTAGAACGGACTTCAGTTTTGACATTCGCATTCAATTGGGGGCTGGAGCCTACATATGTGGCGATGAGTCTGCACTCATTGAATCTTGTGAGGGAAAACGAGGAACACCTCGAGTTAAACCGCCTTTTCCAGTTCAGCAAGGGTATCTTGGTCAACCCACCGCAGTAAATAATGTAGAAACCTTTGCCACCGTTGCAAGCATTATGCAAAAAGGGGCGAAGTGGTATGAGGCGATGGGAACAAACTCTTCAGCGGGCACTCGATTAATCAGTGTGGCTGGAGATGTAGATAAACCGGGTATCTATGAAATCGAATGGGGTTCGACGCTCTCTGACGTGTTGTCATTAGTCGGTGCACAAAATGCCCGCGCGGTACAAGTCAGTGGCCCTTCCGGTGAATGTGTTTCTGTGTCTAAAGGCGCGCAAAGAACGTTTGACT
This sequence comes from Vibrio penaeicida, assembly GCF_030689305.1. Classification (GTDB taxonomy): domain Bacteria; phylum Pseudomonadota; class Gammaproteobacteria; order Enterobacterales; family Vibrionaceae; genus Vibrio; species Vibrio penaeicida_B. The sequence continues at coordinate 76,441 of NZ_JAUYVM010000012.1, forward strand.
ACAACGATTTGTCGTGTAATGGCTCGGTGATGGTATTCAATCACCAGCGGGATTTGTTGACCATTGTACGTGAGTTTATCCACTTCTTTGTGGAAGAGTCATGTGGGATTTGCGTTCCTTGCCGTGCTGGTAACGTGGCGCTTTACGACAAACTTAATTTAGTCATTGCAGGTCATGCCATTGAGGAAGATCTGGATGAAATTATTGCTTGGTCAAACATCATACGCAGTACAAGCCGTTGTGGTCTGGGTACGACATCTCCTAAACCCATTCTGACAACCCTGAACCAGTTTCCGGAAATCTACCAAGAAAAGCTCACTCTGCAACAAGGCCCTTTATTGGCATCCTTTGATCTCAATGAAGCGATGGAAGGATATGCGGTGGCATCTGACATCCTGATGCCGAAGACAAGGAAAGGCACTGTGGAAGCATCGGAGGCAGTCAAATGACAATTAAACTCACAATTGATGGAAAGACCGTAACCGCGGAAGAAGGACAGGGGTTGATTGATGTAGCCAATGACGCTGGAGTATACATCCCATCATTATGCTACCAACGGGGAAAACCTTGTTTGGGAACGTGTAGGGTCTGTACTTGTAAGGTGAACGGCAATGCGGTCGCGTCATGTACGGTTCCCGTTCAAGATGGGATGGTTGTAGAAGTGGAAGAACCCGAAGTTCAAGATATGCGTAAGGCATTGATTGAATTATTGTTTGTAGAAGGCAAACACAATTGTCCAAGTTGTGAAAAGAGTGGTAGGTGTGATCTTCAGGCTGTCGGTTACGAAGTCGGCATGATGGTGTCTCGCTTTCCATATCGTTTTCCCATCACCGAAAATGATTTCCGCGCCGATAACATTTGGTTAGAGCGTGATCGTTGTATTTTTTGCCAACGCTGTGTCGAGTTTATTCGTGATGAAGAAACTGGGCAGAAAATTTTCAACATCAGTCATCGAGGAGCAAAAGCTCGGATAGAGATAGACGTTGAACTGGCGAATAAAATGAGCGACGAGCAGACGAAATCCGCGATGGATATCTGCCCGGTAGGCTGCATCCTCAAAAAGGCGGTGGGATTTGATGCCCCGATAGGTAAGCGGAAATTCGAGATCGAAACCGTTCGTGAACGCGCTTTAAGAGGAGAGCACAAATGAGTACTAGTAATACCAACGTGATTTACTCTCACGAACTACCGAAAACTCCGCTGGATGCGGAAACGAAGGCACTTCGTGAAGAAAAAATTAAAGTGGCCATGATCGGGTTATGCGGTTGTTGGGGCTGTACTTTGTCTTTCCTCGATATGGATGAACGCATCCTCGGTTTACTGGGAAAAGTAACGATTACTCGTTCATCCATTACTGATGTGAAGCGTATACCAGAGCGATGTGTGATCGGGTTTGTTGAAGGAGGCGTCGCTAACGAAGAGAACATCGAAACGCTTGAGCATTTTCGCGAAAACTGCGATGTCCTTATATCTGTCGGTGCTTGCGCTGTATGGGGCGGTGTTCCGGCTATGCGCAATCAAGTCAGTTTAACCGAATGTTTAGAGGAAGCGTACATTTCTTCAACGACACGTCCACCTGGTTCGGACAACGTCATCCCTCATATTGATGTTCCGCGTATCACAACCAAAGTATACCCCGCGCATCAAGTTGTAAAAATGGATTACTTCATACCCGGCTGCCCACCTGATGGGGACGCCATTTTTAAAGTTTTAGATGATTTCGTGAATGGTCGTGAGATCGACTTACCATCATCGATAAATCGGTATGACTAACACAATGGAAGGGGATTCTCATGAGCAGAACATTGGTGATTGATCCGGTTACCCGAATAGAAGGGCACGGGAAAGTAACACTGCAACTTGATGACAGTAATAAAGTAACAGACGCTAAACTGCAGGTTGTCGAGTTTAGGGGATTTGAGCGATTTATTCAGGGGCACCCATATTGGGAAGCCCCAATGTTGTTACAACGCATTTGTGGTATTTGTTTTGTGAGCCACCATTTGTGTGGCGCGAAAGCACTTGATGACATGGTCGGTGTAGGATTGAGTGATGGCATCCAAATGCTGCCTACGCCAGAAAAAATGCGTCGTTTAGGGCATTACGCTCAACAGTTGCAGTCACATGTTACGGCGTATTTCTATCTGATTGCTCCGGAGATGGTGTTTGGAATTGAAGAGGCACCAGAAAAACGGAATATCTTAGGGCTTGCTGAAGCAAATCCCGATTTAGTTAAAAGAGTGATTGAGCTTCGACGTTGGGGGCAAGAGCTTATTCAGGCGGTATTGGGTAAACGGATGCACGGGATCAGCTCCATTCCAGGAGGCGTAAATAGCAATATGTCTGAGGAACAAAGGGATCGTTTTCTAAGCGGTGACAAAGACATTCTTTCTATCGATCAAGTCATTGATTATGCTCAAGATGCCCTAGATCTTTTCTATGATTACCATGAAAAGCATAGAAAAGAAATTGATAGCTTTGGTGTCGTGGAAGCCTTGGATATGTGTCTTGTTGACGAAAACGGAGACGTTGACTACTACCACGGTACATTGAAAGTTATCGACAAAGACAAGAATACGGTTCTAGAAACGGATTATCATAATTATCTTAATTACTTCTCTGAAGCGACTGAGCCATGGAGCTATATGAAGTTCCCTTATCTTAAGTCTTTGGGTAGAGAATCGGGTTCTGTTCGGGTTGGTCCGCTTGCACGGGTTAACGTAACGCGCCGTTACAACACGCCATTAGCTCAAGAAGCACTGGAAAGCTTTCATAGTTACACACACGGTAAAGCGAATAATATGACGTTACATACCAACTGGGCGAGAGCGATTGAAATTCTTCATTCTGCAGAACTGATTAAAGAGCTGTTGGTTGATCCAGACTTACAAGGCGAGCAACTGATCATCACCCCAGAAAAAGGAGCTTGGACGGGAGAGGGAATCGGAGTTGTTGAAGCACCTCGTGGAACGCTACTTCACCATTATCGTGCTGATGAAGCCGGTAACATGACGTTTGCCAACTTGATCGTCTCTACCACTCAAAATAATCAAGTGATGAACCGAACGGTGCAGTCGGTGGCACAGGACTGGATTTCGGGCAAACCAGAGATCACTGAAGGCATGATGAATGCAATTGAAGTGGGGATTAGAGCATACGATCCTTGTTTAAGTTGTGCGACTCATGCAATGGGGCAAATGCCGTTGAAAGTCTCCCTTATTGATAAATCAGGGAGGCTATTGGATGAAAAATACAGATAGTCCGATACCACTTAACTCGTTTGACCTGATCTATGGAATTGGCAATATCGGTAGGCAAGATGATGGTTTGGGATGGGCTTTTATTGATGACATTGAGGAGAAGCCCGATATCAATGGCGTATTGGTTCGACACTATCAGCTCTTTTTTGAAGACGTGGATTTATTGCGTCGCCACAAAAGAGTGTTGTTTGTTGATGCCACAAAAAGCTCTGATACCAAGAGTTTTTCCCTATCAAGAGTCGAGCCAAGACTGGATGATTCATTTACTTCACATGCCATTACGGTGCAGACCATTTTAGCTCTGTGCCACAACGTGTATCAGTCGTATCCGGATGTTTGGCTGTTAGCGATAAAAGGTGATGAATGGGAGCTTAAACTCGGTCTTACTGAGCGCGCACGGAAAAGGTTAAATCGCGCTATCAATGAAGTGATGACCGTGGGTGTTTATCCGTGCGGGTTGGCAATGGCGAACGTTTAAGTCTTATTAAATTAAGGAGTGAAGTAATGAACAAACCCCAAATAGAGCAAGTAGTGAAGCAGATAATTCAGGCACCGATAGGCTCCTACATTGGAGAGGAGGGAGCACAGGTACTCGCTCAGCGAGCAGCTCGAATTGAACAGCTCAAAGATAGAGCATTTTTATATCATCAGGGAGACTCAGCAAGCAGTTTCTATATGGTCGTAACCGGACGCCTTGGTTTAGTCAGGGAGAACCAGAAAACAGATAAAATTACGCTACTGCATGTACTTGAAGAAGGCGACTTGATTGGTGAACTGAGTTTTATTGATGGTGAACCAAGAAGCGTGTCTGTGCAGGCGCTCGGCGATGCATCTGTCCTGTGCTTTGATCGGCAGGATATTGACTCATTAGTTGATGAGTACCCGAAAGTTATCTTTAACTTTATGCGAGCGATTGTGAAACGGGTCCATCACACGGTGTCAGCTATCGGTCAGCAGCAATCTGAGCTAACACACTATATTGCCACCGGTGGCAGAGGTCGTTCGTAAATCCAGTCTAGCTATCCAACGTTATACAAAGGTAGGTAGCGATATTCACTGTTTATGAAAGTGATGATTTTCCGATATATAGAATTCGCCAACCGAGCCCTTGTACTGATGTTTGGGCTCTTTTCTTATGTTCCTTCCATAAATCTCGGCGTTAGATTGAATATGTCAAGTGAACAGCCTCTTTCCAGTTTTCGTCCAAACTGGAAAGAGGCTGTTCACTCGGAGTAAGTAATATTTTCGATGGGTAAACGGATCAATAAATCCCACAATTGTTAAGTGGGTGTTATTTATTGGTTAAAGAGATGTGTACTATGTATTTACTGGAAATGGCATGATCTTTGTATTGGTCCCTTGGTAATAACGATTCCTAGTAATAACTATTCTTTGGAAATAACTATCTTGCAGGTCAAGGAAGATTTGTCGACAAAAGGGCTTTAACGACATCATCCACGGTCCTGCAACTCTGGAAGGTGTGTCTATGCATGAGATGTCCATTTGTGAAAGCATTGTTCAGACATTGGATCAGCAGGCTCAACAGCAATCATTTTCGAGAGTGAAAACCGTTTGCTTAGAAATTGGTCAGTTAGCCAGTGTGGAGATCGACGCATTAAGGTTTTGCTTTGACGTTGTTGCCAACGACACTATCGCGCATGGTGCGGAATTAATTATCGAGCGGGTTGCGGGAAGTGCTTGGTGTGAGCCCTGCCAGAGGACAGTAGAGCTGGAAGCTCGTTATTCGCCTTGTCAATATTGCGGCTCCTTTGGTTTGCTGCTTACCGGAGGCGATGAGATGCGAATAAAAGAAGTGGAGGTGAACTAATGTGTACTGTATGCGGATGCTCCGACGGTGAAGTGTCGATTGAGAAATCTACGGACGATGATATTCAACATCAGTCCACACACTCACATGAACATCATCATTCACATGATGATCAAACGCATGAGGGCGACATTCATTTTGGTCATGGACCGGCAGGCGCGCATGTACCTGAGCTAAGCCAGTCTAGAATGGTGCAAATCGAGCAGGATATTCTGGGAAAAAATAACCGATATGCTTCGTTAAATCGCCGCCTTTTTACTCAGAAAAGCCAGTTTGTTCTAAATCTGGTATCCAGTCCTGGTTCAGGTAAAACCAGCTTACTCACAGCAACGTTAGAAAGTATCGCCTCTCTTATTCCTACAGCGGTTATTGAAGGCGATCAGCAAACGACAAATGACGCAGAGCGTATTCGATCAACTGGCGTCAAAGCGGTTCAAGTCAATACCGGGAAAGGTTGCCACCTGGATGCGCATATGGTGGGTCACGCATTGGAAACGTTAAAGCTACCGGATTACGGCGTACTCTTTATTGAAAACGTGGGAAACCTAGTTTGTCCAGCTTCATTCGATTTAGGGGAGGCTCACAAAGTCGCGATTCTCTCTATTACGGAAGGTGAGGACAAACCGCTGAAATACCCCGATATGTTTGCGGCTTCTGACCTAATACTGATTAATAAGATTGATCTTCTACCGCACCTTAATTTTGATCTGGATGAATGTATACAGTGCATCAACAGAGTTAATCCCAGCGCAGACATTATTCAAGTGTCTGCCACATCAGGAGTAGGAATGGATCGCTGGTTGAATTGGATTCATCAGCGTCGAAACACTCTATTAATGGAGCGTAAAGATGTGCTCAGTAAACAACTCGAGGAACTCGAGTGTCAATTGGGCACCGTACCGAAGATTCAGTAAGCAAGGCATACATGGACGACTTAAACGAGCCGCGTGACAGTGAACATTTTATTCAGACAGAACGCCCAGTGGTGTTGGTGGTGGATGATGAACGTCTGTCACTACAAGCGCTAAGGCGAAATCTTCAGGACGAGTTTGCCGTGATCACTGCAGAAAGCGTTGAAGAAGCGGAAAAGGCATTATTGGAGATGCCTGTGCAAGTCGTCTTAGCCGATCAGAGAATGCCCAATACTAGTGGTAGTGAGTTTCTCACACAGGTAAGAGAAAAATGGCCAGATGTCGTACGTATGATGATATCTGCTTACACTGAGCCCAATGAGCTCATTCAAAGTATTAACGAAGCAGGGATTTACCAGTTTATTCCCAAGCCTTGGCAACCAGAGCAGTTGCTACTTACCGTGAGAAATGCTTGCTGGCTGTATGCACTGGAAAAAGAAAATGGATTATTGAATCTGGAATTGCGTCGTTCGATTGATTCGGTTCATAAAATTAATCGAGAAAAGCGCCAACGACTCAAACGACATCATAGTTTTGAACAAATTGTCTGTTCACCTGAAAGCCCTATGATGGCTATTTTCGACCAGGTAGAACAAGTTGCACCATTTGATATCCCTGTGCTCATTACTGGGGAGTCGGGAACGGGCAAGGAGCTGATCACGCGCTGCCTTCATTATGCTAGCCATCGTTCTGATCGCCCGTTTCTTACGGAAAACTGCGGGGCGTTGCCTGTTCAATTGCTAGAAAGTGAGCTTTTTGGTCACACCAAGGGGGCATTTACAGGAGCGGCATCAGAACGTACTGGATTACTTGAGCAGGCGAATGGAGGTTCTGTGCTGTTGGATGAAATTGCGGATACGTCTCTGGAGTTTCAAGTTAAATTACTGCGCTTTTTACAGGAGGGTGAGTTGAGACCTCTTGGAAGTAATCGTAGTAGACACGTGAATGTGCGTGTTATTTCGGCGACCAATCGGAATCTCAAAAAAGACGTCAAAGAAGGGCGCTTTAGAGAAGACCTCTACTACCGATTGTCTGCTATGCCAATTCATATCCCATCGTTGCGGGACAGACCAATGGATATTGCTGTTATCGCAGATGCCGTGTTACGCAACACCATGAAAACATATAACAAACAGGTAAAAGGATTTACTAAACAGACGATAGAGTGCATGACGGATTATCACTGGCCTGGGAATGTGCGTGAGCTGGAAAATGAGGTGCGACGTATTTTGGTGTTAGCAAAAAATGACTGGTTGGACGCCGATTTATTGTCTCCTCATGTTATTCAAGGCACCCGGCACATTGAAACCGATGAAGGATCTCTACTAGGGATGGAAGGTAATCTGAAAGACAGAGTTGAAATGTTGGAAGCAAAAATCTTACGTGAAACATTGATAAGACTTAAATGGAATAAAAGTCAGGCTGCGTTAGAGCTTGGTTTATCGCGGGTTGGTCTGAGAGCCAAACTAGACCGCTACGGTCTGGAGCCAAATAAACTCAGTAGTTAACCATACTTTGGTTGTGATACGTAAATTACCAGATCCTAGTCGTCACAAGCCAAGCGTGTTGAGGAGAAATGAATATGTGCCTTGGAATTCCGGGTCAAATTGTCGCTATCGTGGACGAGAAAAATTGCATTGCTACCGTTGATATATCAGGTATTGAACGCTCGGTAAATATCGCATGTATTGTCGAAAATTCTCACGCCTTATCAAACTCTCACGCTTTATCAAACTATGTAGGAAGTTGGGTCTTAGTTCACGTGGGGTTTGCGATGAGCATCATCGATGAGTTAGAAGCGCAGAAAACATTATCGTTGCTTACCGAACTTGGCGAACTGGAAGAAGAAATGAAGGTAATGCAGCAAAATTGATTACCTGTGGAGAAGTGAGATGAAATATGTCGATGAGTTCCGAGATCCAGATAAGGCAAAAGCGATCATTAAAGCGATTCATACAAAAGTTGCCGATATTGAGCGTCATACCCTTTCCAGAGGGGACGTGTTTAAACCTTTACAACTGATGGAGTTTTGTGGAGGGCATACTCATACCCTGTTTAAATATGGTATCGAATCGTTGCTACCTGAAGGGGTAGAAATGGTGCATGGTCCCGGATGTCCTGTATGCGTCTTGCCGATGGGGCGTGTTGATGACTGCATAAATATTGCCAGCTTGCCAAACGTTATATTTACGACCTTCGGTGATGCGATGCGTGTGCCGGGCTCAAAAGGAAGCCTACTTGACGCAAAATCGGCTGGGTATGATATCCGAATGGTTTACTCGCCGTTAGATGCGCTGACACTTGCCAAGCAAAACCCGACTCGTGAAGTGGTTTTTTTTGCACTTGGGTTTGAAACGACAATGCCTAGTACCGCACTGACAGTAAAGCAGGCTGAACGTGAAGGGGTCACTAATTTCTCCTTGTTTTGTAATCACATTACAACGGCACCAACGATAGAAGCAGTATTGAGAGAACCAGACTTACATCTGGATGGTTTTCTAGCCCCAGGTCATGTCAGCATGGTAGTGGGCACTGAACCATTTCAATTCATTGCACAGGATTACTCGAAGCCTATCGTTATCACTGGGTTTGAACCGCTTGATGTTCTCCAATCACTGCTCATGGTAATAACACAAATTTCAGAAGGGCGATGTGAGGTCGAAAACCAATACAGCCGCGTTGTCCACGACAGTGGAAACTATTCAGGGCTAGCAGCGATGGCAGAAGTCTATCAAGCACATAATGTCACGGAGTTGAGAGGCCTAGGTGATATTGGTGAAGCGGGCGTCAAATTAAGTGATAAGTACGCTTTGTGGGATGCGGAACGTAAATTTGCGCTCGTTCAAACAAAGATCGCCGATCCGGAAGCTTGCCAATGTGGGGAAGTCATAAAGGGGCTGATAAAGCCTTGGCAGTGCGAGCTTTACGGAAAAAGCTGTACGCCACAGCACCCAACAGGCGCGTTGATGGTTTCATCGGAAGGTGCATGCGCGGCTTATTATAACCATGGTATCAGAGCCCCAGCACTTGCGTAGTTATGGTGCCAGAGTAGAGTCCCAAACAAAAAATTAGCGCAGAGTAATGTGGCAGTGTCGAACGAACGGTATAGCGGGTATGTGAGGTAAGTATGAAGCAGCAACAAAGTTCAATGGATAGCACGCCATTTCTGGAAGCGATCACGCTGTCTCATGGTAGTGGTGGTAAAGCGATGCGGGACCTAGTTGAAAAAGAGATCGTTGCTGCTTTTGAAAACCCAATATTGGCGCCTCTGGAAGATCAAGCTCGTATTTCGTTGAGCCAGTTAGCAGAGTATGGCGACAGGCTTGCGTTTACGACAGACTCTTTCGTCGTTGATCCAATCTTTTTCCCTGGCGGTGATATAGGCTCTCTGGCGGTGAATGGTACGGTCAATGATCTGGCTATGGGAGGTGCTCAGCCCCTCTATCTTACCTGCGGTTTTATCATTGAAGAGGGTCTACCTCTCGAAACATTTCGCCAGATTGTTGCAAGTATGCGCAGAGCGGCAGATAAGGCAAACGTCGCCATTGTCAGCGGTGACACCAAAGTAGTGCATCGCGGAACAGCAGATAAAATTTTTATTAATACTAGTGGTGTAGGTGTCATTGCACCTGATATAGACATTCGAGCTGATCGGGCGAAACCAGGGGATGTGGTCATCGTCAATGGTTGGGTCGGTGATCATGCTGCCGCCATTATGACAAAAAGAAATGATCTAGCGATCAAAGCCTCCATTACTTCTGATTGCCGTCCACTCACTCGGGAAGTTCAAGCGCTTCACAAAGCATGTCCGGATATTCATTGTCTACGGGATGCGACAAGGGGAGGTTTGGCGACGGTCCTTAATGAATTTGCTCACAGTAGTCAGGTGCGAATTGTACTTGAACAATCCGCTATTCCGGTTCGCCCAGAAGTCAGAGGGTTGTGTGAATTACTTGGTCTTGATCCTTTGTACCTCGCCAATGAAGGCAAGTTTGTGGCTGTTGTTCCCCAAGCTTATGCCGACGACTGTGTAGCGGTGTTGAGACGAATAGAAGGTGCAGAGCAAACGGCCATTATTGGCAAAATCGAAGCAGTTGCTCAACATCAACCTAAACCTGCGGTGACAACGATAACACCACTGGGCAGTGAGCGTCTGCTTGATATGCTGGTTGGCGATCAGCTCCCACGGATTTGTTGAACGCAGGATATAAACATCAATATATATACCTAACAAGGAGTTATCACAATGAAGTGGAATCAACTGGCAGTTAAATTAGGCGCGGTGTTTACCGTTTTTTTCTCGGGAATGGTCTTTGCACACGATGCGACGGGTAATATGGGCAGTATTGCTGCAGGAGTACTTCACCCCTTAACCGGACTCGATCACGCACTCGTGATGATAGCGGTTGGTGGGTGGGCGGCTCAACTCGCTTATCAGCAGCACAATACCAGCGTACTCTGGAAGGTACCAGTGGCCTTTGTACTGGCAATGACCGTTTCAGCACTGCTTGCTATGGTGGGTGTTGGGATCTCAGCAAGCATTGTTGAACCCGGAATTGGATTATCAGCTGTACTGATTGGGTTATTGTTGACTGCTGGTCTCAATGTCAGTGCTAGATTTGGAGCACTTATCGTTGCGGGTTTTGCGGTTTTTCATGGTCTTGCTCATGGTGCGGAAATTCCGTTTGAAGCAGGGGTAATAGGTTATTGCTTAGGCTTTATTTTTTCAACGGCACTATTGCATGCAATCGGGGCTATTTTGTTTAGTTTCATGCTTCCGAGACAAGACAAAAACCGTCATGTAGGGCATTTTACCAAGATTATTGGCGTGGCTATATCATTAAGTGGTGTTTATTCACTCTCAGTGTAGTAAGTGGTATGTATTCATTTACTGTGCCGGACGTGTCGATGTGCGTTGTATTCTCACGACATAACGGAGAGGGGAGTGCATGAAAGGTGAACGCTTGCGAGTGATTGGTGTAGTGCAAGGAGTGGGGTTTCGTCCTACTGTCTGGCGTATTGCTAACAATATGCGGCTTAACGGACAAGTGTTTAATGACGGTGAAGGTGTGCTTATTGAATTGTGGAATAGTAAAGCTAGCCACGATACGTTTATTGCTGAACTTCATCGTCAATGCCCCCCTTTGGCAAACATAGAAAGCATAGACCGTATTATCATCGAACAGGAAAACTGTCCCGTCGGTTTTAGTATCTCTACGAGCCAGTCTAGCGCCAACATCACCGCTGGAGTCCCTGCTGATGCGGCCATGTGTGAAGCCTGTGCCAAAGAAATATCAGACCCAAGCCAACGACGATATCGTTATCCCTTTACCAACTGCACCCATTGCGGTCCTCGCCTCTCTATTATCAAATCCATGCCGTATGACCGTCCGCTGACAAGCATGGCGGTCTTTCCGCTTTGTGAAGCTTGCAATCACGAATACACGGATCCCGTAGATCGACGCTTTCATGCTCAGCCTGTCGCCTGTCCAGAGTGTGGTCCGAGCGTGTGGTTATGCGATCAGTCGGGAGATTCCTTGGTATTCGAAAACAGTGATGGTATTGAAGAATTGGGCAAGAGGATCATTGAAGGTCAAATTGCTGCTGTAAAAGGGGTAGGCGGGTTTCACCTGGTCTGCGATGCAACCAACAACACTGTGGTTGAGACATTAAGAGTTCGCAAACTTAGACCAGCTAAACCTTTTGCGATCATGATGAGTGAGCTGAATATGGTTCGTCACTATTGTCACATTACGCCAGAAAGTGAACGTCTTGTGAAAAGCAGTGCCGCTCCGATTGTTTTACTTCCTCAAAAACATTCTCTTTCATACGAGAGGGCAGGGTTAAAGAAAATTAGTGAGCACGTTGCTCCTAACTTGAATGAAATTGGAGTTATGTTACCTAATACTCCGTTGCACTTAATGTTGATGCGCCACGTTGAACGCCCTTTAATCATGACATCTGCCAATATCAGCGGAAATCCTCAGTGTACAGATAACGCGCAGGCGTTGAGTGACCTCTCGGATATTGCGGATGTGTGGTTGATGCATGATCGAGACATCGTTACTCGTGTGGATGATTCCGTTGCACGTCAAACCCATTTAGGAGTACAGCTCTTACGCCGTGCAAGGGGGTACGCTCCATTACCAATCCAAGTTCCTGAAGGATTCGAAAACACTGGTTCAGTGTTGGCCGTTGGCGGGCAAGTAAAAAATACTTTCTGTATGCTGACGTCAAAGGGGGCAGTACTAAGTCAGTACATTGGCGATTTAGAAAGTCATCGCGTTTGGCAGGATTTTCTTTCCATGATTGAGCATTATAAAGCGTTGTTTCAGTTTTCGCCGACGATTCTGGCTCATGATTCACATCCGGAATATATAGCATCAAAATATGCCAATAGCCTAAACGAGAATATCGCCAGCGGTCTGAAACCGGTCAACGTTGTTTCGGTACAGCACCATCATGCCCACATTGTGAGTTGCTTAGCGGAAAATCGAATTCCATTGCAACACCCTGAAGTGCTGGGTGTGGTATTTGATGGGATAGGTTACGGAGATGACAGCACGCTTTGGGGAGGGGAATTTTTTAAGGCAGATTACGCTGGATATTCGCGCTTAGCACACTTAGACACTATCCCTTTAATTGGTGGTGCTCAGGCGGTCACCCAACCATGGCGAAATTTGTTGGCGTGGCTTGACCGATACTCGATAGACTTTTCCTATATCAATGATTGGGAAGCGGCCGCGTCGCTCAATGAGCAACCACTCGAAACACTACGGAGTATGGTCACTAACCAACTCAACTGCCCGAAAACCAGCTCTGTAGGGCGTTTGTTTGATGCTGTTGCTGCTGCGTTGTCACTCACTCCGACATCAACAAGCTACGAAGGTGAAGCGGCAATGCTACTGGAAGCCTGTGCCTTACAAGGTCAACCTGAGGATATTGCGTATCCGTTTGAATGGCGAATTGATAACAACCTGATCGTTAGCTCGGAGCCAATGTGGAGAGCATTGATTGATGATTTGCATTCCGGCACAAGCAAAGCGGATATCGCAAAACGATTTCATATTGGATTAGCCCACGCGGTGCTAGCAACGGTGCTCAAACTTTGTGAGCAATTTGACCAAACTCCATGCATTGTTCTTACTGGTGGCGTGTTTCAGAATAATCTCTTGCTTGAATGCACCTATACTTTGCTTACAACTCATGGATTCACGGTACTCACCCACCAGTACGTGCCAGCTAATGATGGCGGCTTAGCTTTAGGTCAGGCATTCGTTGCTGCTGCTCATAAATTAAGAAATGGCTGAGAATAACGCATTTCTATTAACTACTTCATGGATTAAATGGGATAAAAAAGTCTTGGGATAAACTCAAGAAAATGAGTAAGGAGAAACAGCATGGAAAATAAGGAAATGACCATTCTGTGGTTTCAAACAGGAAGTTGTGGTGGAGATACTATGGCGTTGTTAAACGCTGATCGCCCCTCTTTCGTCAATCTCTTGGAAACGTATCGACTGCGCTTGCTCTGGCAACCTTCACTCTCTCTTTCTATAGAACAAGATCTGGATGAAGTGATTGAAGATATTTTGAGTGGTAAACAAGCTCTAGATATTTTGTGTGTTGAAGGTAGCATCATTACGGCACCTGATGGGACCGGAATGTTTGATCAATACCGTAAAAAGTCCAAAAAAGAGTGGGTGACTCGTCTGGCCGATAAAGCAAGATATGTTGTTGCAATGGGAACGTGCGCAGCGTTTGGAGGTGTACATGCCGCTCCCCCTAACCCCTCAGACTGTGTTGGTTTACAATTTACTAAAGATAGTATGGGAGGACTGTTACCACCAGAGTGGCGTTCAGGAGCCTATTTCCCGGTAATTAACATTGCAGGTTGCCCAGCGCATCCTAATACGATCACGAAAACGCTGGCGATGATTGCTAGTGGTATCGTACTTCAGCTTGATGAGCTGAATCGGCCCCGAGAGTTTTTCAGCACTCTTGTACATCAAGGATGCACTAGAAATGAGTATCACGAATATGATGTAGAGGAAGAAGAACTCGGGTCAAATGGTTGTATGTATTTTAATCTTGGTTGCAAGGGACCGTATACGCAAGCCACTTGCAATACTGACCTTTGGAATGGCAAAAGCAGCAAAACTAGAGCTGGCGTGCCTTGTTTTGGTTGTACTTCTCCTCAATTTCCTAGCGACGAAGATATGTTTCATACTGAAAAGCTGGGGCCGATCCCTGTTAAGTTACCCGTTGGTGTAGAGCGAGCTAATTACATGGCATATAAGAATTTAGCCAAAGCGGCTGCGCCGACGCGCGTCAAAAAAAGAGAAATGGAGCCATGATGGTCAGACGCACATTGAATATTGATCTCAACAGAGTCGAAGGCGATTTGGAGCTTGAGTTGGATATTGAAGATAACGTGGTGGTCGATGCTAGATGCGTTGGCGTGATGTATCGGGGGTTCGAGCAAATTATGATAGGCAGGACGCCTCGTGATGCTGCGGTGATCACTCCAAGAGTTTGCGGTATTTGCGGTACCGCACATCTTTATGCCGCCACATTAGCACTAGAACAAATTTGGCAAACCCCAGTGCCAGATAATGCTATGCGCATTCGTAGCTTATGTTTACTGGCTGAAAGTGTTCAAAATGATATTCGCCAGTCTTTTCTTATGTTTTTAGTCGATTTTTGTCATCCGTCATATCAGCATCATGCGCTGTACGCAGATATTATGTCTAAATTCGAACCGTTTAAAGGGGAGCACCACTTAGAGGCATTGGCCTATTCTCGCGACATTATCGGTGTCGTCGCACTGTTTGGGGGACAATGGCCGCACTCTTCATTTATTTTACCCGGGGGCGTGGTCAGTAAGCCTACTATACGTAAACTGATTGAGGCAAAAGACACCGTTGTTAATCTTGTTCGTTGGTACGAACGCAGTGTAACAGGGTTGGCGTTGGATAAGTGGCTTACGCTAACGGATCGTCAAGGACTGTTTCAGTTGTTAGATGAATCAAACAATTTTCGTCAATCAGCGACGGGGTTGTTTACTCGCTTCGCCAGAGAGCTGAACTTGCACCAGTTAGGTATAGGAGTGGAGAATATGCTGAGTTATGGTGCGGTTTGTGACGCTGATAGCCCTCAAGATGTGGTATTTCCTCCCGGGTATTATAGTACGACAAATGGCGAAATTCGCGACTTTGATCAGAGCCTGATTAACGAGCATGTTCGTCATTCTTGGTTCAAACCCTATAAAAACGGTAAGCATCCATCAAATGGGGAGACTCTTCCTGACTTCCAGCCAGACAGCGACCGATATACCTGGGCAAAAGCTCCTCGGTATGGAAACGAAGTTGTGCAAACTGGTCCAATGGCAGAACTTTTCATTGGTGAAGATAAGCTCATTCAATCGCTCTTCCAAGAGGAAGGGGCATCCACTTGGTTACGTCAGTTTTCGCGCCTACGTCGTATAGGGCACAGCCTCAATCAAATGCTGCGGCTAGTTGACTCTCTGATTGATAACCTTGCAGGCGATCATTTCATTCCACCCAATCCGCAATCAGAAACGGATGGTCAGGGCTATGGTCTAGTTCAGGCCGCCAGAGGTGGGTTAGGTCATTGGGTAAGCATCAAGGATGGCGTTGTTAATCGATATCAAATTATCACCCCCACTGCATGGAATGCGTCCCCTAAAGATACTCAGGGTCAGCATGGACATTGGGAACAAAGCTTGCTTGGATTACCAGTTGAGGATACCAAATCACCCGTATTGATTGGGCATGTTATTCGATCTCATGACCCGTGTTTGGTGTGTACGGTTCATATGTTACCAGATAGACGTAAGATTCACTTTGGGATGTGAGGAGCAATATGTTGCATGTTCTTTGTTTTGGAAATCGATTACATGGTGATGATGGTGTCGGACCAATGGTGGCTTCTCATCTACTAGACGAAAATCTGCCTACTCAGATGAAAGTATTTGATTGTGGAGTGGTAGGTTTAAATGCCCTCCCATTTTTTTCAGGTTGTAGCTATGTACTCATGATAGATGCTTATGATTTAGGAGATGCTGCTGGTAGCTGGAGATACCTTGACGTCAATGAAGTCATCAATATAGACAACCAAGTTGAAGACCATAATGGTGGGCTGAGTTATTTATTAAATGCTGTGAAAGTACTAGTTGACCCCTGTCCTGAGTTGGCGCTAATAGGAGTGCAAATAGAAAGTGTCAGAAGTTTTCACCTTGAGCTATCTGCCTCCGTTGAAAGTGCAATCGACACAGTGAAAAAAGAGGTACTTCGGGTAGCGCATTGTAGATCACAAACAGCAAGAAATCATGAATGACTCTCAGGGCAACGTGAGTATTGGTGTGAATAAAGATGCTGAACAGGAGCTGAAGCAGTTAAAGCAAGAAATTGATGCACTTTACGCTGCCGGGACAGCCAAAGAGCAGCAGTTACTGGCTGTAACAAAAGCGATGGATGAAATTCTGCTGGAAATGGAATACCAGCAGAATGCACTGAAAAAGAAAAACAAACAACTCTTGGAGTTGAATGCTTACATTCGCAGCATCAATGATACGATGGACAGCTTGTTAATTGTTGCGGATCGAAATGGCATTGTTACTCAAATTAATCGTGTATTTTCGGAGCACCTTGGTTGGGGGGAAATAAGTTTAGGGACATTGAATGTTGATGAGATTGTACCCACCGACGCGTTTGAGAATATCGGACAAATAGAGCCGAATAGCACTAGCATCTCTAATCTCGTATACACCATTAATCGTCTCAGCCATTTAGAGATAGAAAGTCGGTTATATCGCAGTGATGGAACGTTAACTGTCGCGGTCTATCTAATTAAGGGAGAGCAGTTCTACAGCCACCAAGGGAAGTTGCAAGGTGTACTCCTGACAGCAACGGATGTTTCTGAATTGCGCCAACGCGAAGTGGCACTTCAGAAAAGTGAAGAAGCGTTACAACATGCCAAACAAGAGGCTGAAGCAGCCAACCAAGCTAAAGGACAGTTTCTAGCGAATATGAGCCACGAAATTCGCACACCACTCAATGCCATCATCGGTTTTACCACTCTCTGCTTGAGGGATAACCTCAGTGAAGAACAGAGGGACTACCTTTATAAAGTGGATGTCGCATCTCATTCATTAGCTCACCTCATTAGTGACGTTCTCGATCTATCTAAGATAGAAGCGGGGAAACTGGAGCTTGAAAAAACATCCTTTAACTTAAAGCAAGTGGTCGATAACGTCAGTCACGTGCTCAATTTAGAAGTTGCTCAACGTCAAATTGCTTTTCGCATTCATATTGATGGTAATGTTCCGCCCTTTCTGATCGGAGATGCATTGCGGCTGCAGCAAGTGTTAGTCAATTTAGTAGGGAACGCTGTAAAGTTTACGAATCGCGGTGAAGTGAGTTTAGATGTGATTGCAACCAATCATTCGGATGCGATAGCTAACCTGAATTTCATTATCAACGACACTGGCATTGGTATGACAGAGGAACAACTATCGACGCTCTTTAACCAATACCAGCAGGCCGACATCGCTACAACTCGAAAATATGGTGGGACGGGATTAGGATTAGTGATTAGCCAACAACTTGCAAAATTGATGCAAGGGCAGATAGAAATTAGCAGTGAATTTGGTAAGGGAACCCAATGTCGATTTACCGCGATATTAGAAGTCGAGAAGTGTCAATATCCGAACGAAACAGCTTTAGATAGTGAAAAAGCTCAGGAGCGTAATCAAGCATTGCGTGGTAGAAAGGTATTGGCGGTTGATGACAACAACATGAACCTCGACATGATTTCAGCATTGCTTGAAAGTTTCGAAATGATTGTCAGCATCGTCCGAAGTGGTGAAGAAGCGTTAGACAAAGTGTATAAAGAACGTTTTGACGTAATCCTGATGGACATCAGAATGGAAGGTCTGAATGGGTTGGAAACGACCCGAAAACTCCGGAGCCTCCCGTATGGAAACGAGCTTTATATTGTTGGATTATCGGCAAATACCACCATTGAAATACAGAAACAATGCCGCGCCGCAGGAATGAATGACTTCGTCCCTAAACCAATTGATCTTACACATTTGACCAGTGCCCTATCTAAGGGGTTATCTCAAAGAAGAACAGTTAGACATAGCCAAGAATGGCAAGATGTGCCGCATAAAGGTCAGCTATTTTCCCCTGACCTTGCTATTGCGCGTATGGGGGGCAACAAGCGTGTTTATCTAAAACTAATGCAGCAGTACCTATTGGATCTTAATGAAGTATCTATTGAAATAAAACAAGTGGAAGAACAACCAGACCTCATGGTGGATTTGTTACATGATTTAGCTGGCACCAGTGCCACGGCCGGTGCTGACGGTCTATCGCAATTATGCAAAGACGCAGAACGAAAGATAAAAAACCGAGAATTTGAGTCTGCGTCAATATGTCTGCGAGAAATCGAAAAACAAAGGGAAAGAACACGATCAGAGATCGCAGTCTATTTAAAAAAAGAAAGAGGCGAAGTTTAATTTCACGCCCAACATATTTAAATCAATGTTATAAACTTTAGAGGGTGTTGCCCTTTTTCAGTTAAATTTTGTGCGAATTAATTTAACCCTAATTCTACCAGTTAGCCTGTAAAACCAAGATGGGTTGTTGGGATCAGCAGCTCGTTAGACATAACCAAGTGGTAATTACCTTTGTGAACAATATCTTCAGAGCCTGCATCAAGCAAAATCGTTAAGTGATGGGCCAAATCTGGCAGAAGCCTTTTCGTTGTGTTGAGCGTAACATCATCTAAGAAACCTTGACCGAGTGCCGCAAGTTCGTCGCCAATAACGATGAAGTCTGGGTTGAGCTGATTCACAATATTGATTAGTCCATGCGATAAACAGACTGCGAGGTGATGAACGGCACTTTTCGCATCGACATCGCCTTCATGAAATTTTGATATCACAGATTCTAGTGTGACCGATTGGCTTTGGGTTAAATCTTCGTAGTGTTGAATCAGTGCCTTGCTTGAACAATACAGTTCTAAGCAACCAATGTTCCCGCACTTACATTCCTCTCCCTG
The DNA here is from genome assembly GCF_030689305.1 of Vibrio penaeicida. Taxonomy (GTDB): domain Bacteria; phylum Pseudomonadota; class Gammaproteobacteria; order Enterobacterales; family Vibrionaceae; genus Vibrio; species Vibrio penaeicida_B. The sequence goes on from NZ_JAUYVM010000012.1 coordinate 95,526, forward strand.
AAAGTTAATCGAAGTGTGACCAATTTCCCCAGCAGAACCAAGACTACCGTGATACACCTGACCATCAATAACAAGACCAGAACCCACCCCCTGACCCAGAGAAACATAGAGCAAGGCTGTTGGTGAATATTGTGCACGCAGTTCTTTCCATACCGACAATGACGCAGCTTTCGCATCGTGGCTGGCGTAAATAGGGCAGTCTTCAAAAGTCTCTTCCAAATAGGCAATAAAGTCGAAGTCTTGCCAATTTTTTGTGTCTGTCATGAGCATCATTCGATGATCCGACTCTAAAAAAGGACCAGGCATGGCGACGCCAATCCCCAATAATTCTATTTGGTGCGCTACTTTGATCTCTTTGACGAGTGAAATGATGTCGTTGGCAACCACGCTAAAGTTTAAATCGTGGTCGATAGGATGAGTTTGCGTATGGATAAGTTTTCCAGATAAATCAAAAATAGAAATCGAGAAGTTCAGGCGTTGCAACCTAATCGATAAGATTTTTAGGTACTGTTCATTGAAGCCTAAATCGATTGAACGCCGACCTCGCGCCGCTTTTTGGGTTCCGATTTCAACAATTATGCCTTCCTCAATAAGAGGTTTGATTGCGCGGGTTACGGTTGCCTGATCTAATCCAACGGATTGACTTATTTCCTTGCGCGAGCAGCTTCCGTTTTGGTGCAGGGCGGTAAGGATAACGCGTTTGTTGTGGCTTTGAACGTCGTCCATGGACACACCAACACCACCGCGTAGAGATCTTTTCATCGTTTAAAACCTTAATCTGCTTCTATTGTTATGGATATCAATGGATTAATAAGTACATGACCAATTGAGCTGTAAACCCATTTAAATCAACGGGTTATCCGTATTCTTTTAAGTATCTAACAGAGAGAGTGTGAGCGCAATCTCAAGTTAACCATACTATATTTGTTCTCTACAATTAAATAGCCTAATTTAATTGCACCTAACAATTAAATGAAGTGTGAATCGCACAGGGACGTATATGACATTCGACAAAAAGAAGCATCAAGATAAAATAAATCAAGTAGAACAGTATATTAGGAAACATAGTGCCGACATAAAGCAGCATCATTGGCGTGAACATTACCATTATCAAGCACCTGTAGGTTGGATCAATGATCCTCATGGTTTGGTTCAAATAGATGGGGTTTATCACCTGTTTTATCAGCATCACCCGTTTAGTGGAAAGTGGGGAACCATGCATTGGGGGCACGCAACCAGTAATGACCTAATTCATTGGGAAACGCTGCCAGAAGCTTTAGCACCAAGTGAAGATTATGATGGTTGGGGTGGCGGTGGCATCTTTACCGGAAGTGCCGTGAACAATGATGGAGAGCTCACTCTATTTTATACGGGCTGCGCTCAGGACAGACAAGTGCAATGTATGGCGACCTCGAAAGACGGTGTCAACTTTGACAAATACGATGGAAATCCAATTATTACCGACCCACCAGAAGGTATTAACCTCCATGATTTCCGTGATCCCAAAGTATGGAAACACGAAGGTAAGTGGTACATGGTTACCGGTGTTACTGATGGGGTTAGCGACTTAATTAACGCCTCTAACTACGAGACCAACGGGTTTGGTAAAGTGTGCATGCACCGATCTGACGATCTGAAAAAATGGGAGTTTGTTGGGTATTGTGTCGAGAGTCTTGGTGAGTTAGGTACCATGCTTGAGTGCCCGAACATGTTCAAATTAGGTGGAAAACACGTCTTAATGTATTCACCTATGGGACTTCAACAGCGACAAGCCATATATTTGGTTGGGGATTTGGATTACAAAACGGGCAAATTCCACTGGTCTGTTATGGGATCGGTTGACTGGGGCTTTGATTATTACGCACCTCAAGTATTCGATGATGAACAAGGACGAACTTTGATTCAAGCGTGGATCGGATCTTGGCCGTTTATGCCTTGGTGTGATGGGACCTATGACACTAGTGATCTCGGCTGGTATGGGAGTATTTCCCTACCAAGAGAAGTGTCACTTTGCCAAGATGGAAAATTGTCATTTAGACCGGTTTCTGAAGTGGAAATGTTGCGCCTTTCACCTAAGCGGTATAGCCAAATTGAATTGAGTGATGGCGAAAAGTTTGCTTTCACTGCAGGAGACAACATTCATTGTGAAATTCTTGCCGACATTGATGTATCCGCGAGTGAGTGTGAAAGCATTGTCTTTGAAATCCGCAGTAAAGGGGAGCAAAAAACGTTGATTGAACTTGACTTCAAGCGAGGAGAGTTGGCGTTTGATCGTTCTCAGTCTGGCAATATTTCTGCACTGCGCAGAACCTGCGCCTTAGAATCAACGAGAGACGATCAGTTAAACATACGAATTTTCATGGACAGTATTTCGGTAGAAATCTTTACTGATCATGGCAGAACGACAATGACCAACAACATTTTTTCAGATGAAACGAGCGATGGGCTTTATGTCTACGCTAAAAAAGGCAACGCAACGATTCGTTCACTCAAAACATTTGGAATGAAGAAGGTTTCAGAATAGAAAATCGAATAACGTATTAAATACCTTGTAGAAAGCCCTTTCCATTGATTGGAGAGGGCTTTTTCTTTGATATCTGTATCTCCCTTTACGATCTCTCTTGATTAAAAAACGATCTATTTCACAATTTGATAACTCATTAATTGTTTGGTGCAATTATATACCTTACATTTAATTGCAGGTAACAATTAAATGTAAGGTATATACGGAAATTATGGCTATAGTGACGTTAAGACAACTCTTGGACCACGCAGCAGAACACGATTATGGCGTGCCCGCATTTAATATCAGCAACATGGAGCAAGGGCTAGCGATAGTGAGAGCGGCAGCGAAATGCGATTCTGGTGTGATTTTACAAGCCAGTATCAATGCTCGGAAAAGCTACGCAGGTGACATCATGCTTTACAAAATGGTGACCGCCTTGTCAGAAATGTTTCCCAAAACACCCATCGTGCTTCATCAGGATCACGGCAACAGTGAGGAAACATGCTTGTCTGCCATTCGACATGGGTTTACATCCGTCATGATGGATGGGTCACTTGAGCGCGATGCTTCGACTCCTAGTGAATATCAGTACAACGTTGATATCACCCAACGCGTTTCCCAAATGGCACACTGGGTTGGGGCTTCTGTTGAAGGTGAGCTGGGTTGTATTGGCTCGCTAGAAACCGGCGAAGCAGAGGCAGAAGACGGGGCTGGGGCAGTAGGCAAACTAGAGTTAAGCCAACTTCTGACGGATCCCGACCAAGCCGTAGATTTCGTTGGAAAAACGCGTGTCGATGCGCTTGCCATTGCGTGTGGTACCAGCCACGGTGCTTACAAATTCAGCCGTAAACCCGATGGTGAAATACTCGCGATGAATGTGATTGAAGCCATTCATAATAAGCTCCCCAACACGCATTTAGTGATGCACGGCGCGTCGTCTGTACCACAATATCTACAGGATCTCATTAACGAATTTGGCGGAGAAATGCCTCAAACCTATGGGGTGCCGGTAGAGGAGATTGAGCGTGGGATCAAACTGGGAGTGCGTAAGATAAACATCGATACCGACTGCCGCATGGCAATGTCAGGTCGGTTTAGAAAACTCGCTATGCAAGAACCACTAGAGTTTGACCCCAGAAAATTCTTGCTGGCAGCCATGGAAGAATTAACAACCCTTTGCCTCAACCGTTTTGAACGTTTTGGGTGCGCGGGGCATGGTTCAAAGATTACGCCAATTTCGCTGGATGACATGGCGAGCCGATATGCGCATGGCGACCTTTCTCGCTAGTTATCTATCGATTAGTTAACAGCAGAAAACATTCATAAAACAGCATAGAACATCAGAGAACTCGCATTTGTGTTTAACCGTTGTACTCATGAATGCTTGAAAATGGGTGGTAATCATCCACCAAGTTTATTGGATGCCTAAGCATCGATACGTAGAAGGAACGAGGACATGAAAAAAGGAACGTTACTGAACATGGCAGTCGTCGCTGCTATTTCATCAACATTGTCATTACCTAGCTCTGCGGTAGAACCCAAAAAGGGATTACAAATTGCAGATTTAGGACAACCTGAAACCAATCCTTGGGTGATCAATCGCCATCGATTCGAGCGATGCGTCGCGGATGCGCTGGGAGTGAAATTAAACGAATTCGATGACCAAAACTCGGAAGAAAAGCACATTAGCCAAGCTGAGTCGATTATCGCTTCGCAACCAGATGGCGTTGTATTCAACCCATTAACATCCCCCGCGGGTCTGCAAGTTGCACGTTTACTCGAGCGAAATAAAACCCCTGGCGTCGCTGTAGGTCGTTTGGTTGTCAGTGACTACGATAGAGATTACCCCAATGGGAAGTACTTTATTGGGCAAGTGACTCAAAATAACACCACATGGGGTGAAGCTATTGCACAAGCCGCGGTGATCGCTGGTCATAAAAAAGTTGCCATGATTTGGAACCAAAAAGGCGTAACGTCGGCTGAGGAAATTTGGAAAGGCGCTGAAAGTGTATTTGAAAATCATTCGGATGTAGAAGTGATTGCAGAATCATGGGATCGACTTACCCGTGAAAACGGCATTAAGTACGCCGAGCAGTATTTAGCGCGTTTTCAAGAAGGTGAGTTAGACGCCATCATTGTTCTTGGCGCGGTTGCCGGTCTCGGCAGTCAATTCGCTATCGAACAAGCGAAACGAACGGACGTCTCGGTGATTACAACCGATATAGATGAACAAGTGGCTCAACACATCAAAAATGATCGTCTTGAGTTCAGTATCGGTGGTCACTGGATGGTTGGCGGTTTTGGATTAATCCAACTGTACGATTACCTTCACGGATTCCCTGTTGAAGATACACAACCCCTTTTCAGTTTGATTCCGGTAACAAAAGCCAACGTAGATACTTACTCTAACGGGTTACTCAATGGCTGTATTTTAAGCCCTGAAGACATTCGCAGTTTATCTAGGGTTTATAACCCTGACGCAAATCTCCCAGGATTTATCGACAGCTTCTCAAAAAGTTGGGAGCAATTTGTTAAGTAACTAAGGTCAACAGACCCTAGAGTTCAAGTCGTAGTTTTAGTCAGTCGTTTCATGGGATGAAGGCATCACGCCTTCTCCTCTGAAGACTAAAACCACACTCGGAGGAATCGAATTGAGTAACGTTTTATTTATTGGCCGTTCCACCCTCGACGTGATCAGCTTGGTATCGTCTTTCCCTAAGCCAGATTCAAAAGCAAAAGCAATCAGTAATTTCATGGGAGCTGGCGGATCTGCGTTGAATGCGGCGGTAACGTGCTCTTGGTTAGGAGCGAATGTGACACTGTTGACTTCGCTAGGTCGAGATTGCGCAGCGAAAGAGATTGTGGAAGCCGACCTCAAAGAACACAAGGTTAAGTACATCGATATTTGTGAAGAAGAGGCCTATCAAATTCCGGTTTCTTCCATCATTTCATCTGCCGATGATGCGGCAAGGCTCGTAGTGAATGCCGCGCAAGAAGAATGTAGGGATGTCAGCCATAATCTATCTGTATTTGAACAGCAATTTGATTTGGTCTTGATCGATCAATATGAACGCCACTTTGTTGAAAAGTATCAAGAAGAAATAAAAGGGTTAGGTTGCCCAATTGTGTTAGACGGGGGCAGTGAGAAGCCGTGGAGCGAGTTTTTTCTCAACTTAGCGGATATCCCTATTGTTTCTGAAAAGTTTAAGCCGTTGGGTGTGGAGTCGTACTTGAACGCTTTTAACGCTCCAGATAGCCATAGAAATGGGTTTGAAAATTGGGCGGTAACGTTAGGGCAAAAAGGTGTGAGGTATTCTAGCGATGGCAAGATCCATGAGTTGCCCGCTTGCGATGTTGATGCGGTAGACACGCTGGGCGCAGGTGACATTTTTCACGGGGCATTTTGCTATTTCTACGCAGAAAATCACGACTTTCTAAACGCATTAGAGCAAGCAAAGGTGATTGCTGCGAGAGCATGTACTCAGATGGGGACAAGGAGCTGGATGAAATGAACCATGCGATTATCCGAACCATCTGTGAAAAAGCGAAAAGAAATAGGGATGTCATCCTAGTTGGCATTAGTGGTGCACCTGGAGCCGGAAAGTCTACGTTAGCGTTAGCACTGGTGGACGCGCTAAATCATGAGCATGCGATAAGTGCACAATACTGCCCTATGGACGGCTATCACTTCACGAATCAGCAATTGCATGAGAAACAGCTAACGAAACATAAAGGACGAATCGATACCTTTGATGCTCAAAGCATGAAAAAAGATATCGACCGGCTGCGAAGTGAAGATAAGCCGTTTTACTGGCCGACGTATAGCCGAGAGCTGCACAACCCGATAAAAGAGGGCGTTGAAATCCGTAGGGAGACCCGTGTCTTTATCGTGGAAGGTAACTATATTTTTTTCAATGTAGGTGAGTGGCGATGCATTCGTGATGCGCTTGATTTAAAGATATTTATTGACGTTCCAAGAGATGTTTTGAAAAGAAGACTGATCGAGCGTCACTTAACTGGTGGGAAGAGTGAGCAAGAAGCGCAAAACAAAGTGAACAAAACAGACCTACCTAACGCTTCACTTATCTCATCCAGCTCATCTGCCGCTGACATAGTGATAGACCCTTTAGGCAAAGTGCTCGACCAACAAGGAGACAAATGAATGGATTCAACGAGTAAACCGATATTAGAAGTATCCCACGTGGCAAAATCCTTTGGTGGTGTTCACGCGTTTCGTGACGGATCTTTTGCTTTAAACAGTGGCGAAGTTCTGGCTGTTGTTGGCGCAAATGGAGCAGGAAAATCAACTCTGATTAAAATGATTTCGGGCGTTCACACTCCGGATACGGGAACCATATCTATAAAAGGGGTTCCCGTACCAAGGGCAGAGCATTCTGTGAAAACAATGCGCGAGTTAGGCATTGAAGTGGTGTATCAAGATTTGGCATTAGTGCCGAATATGAGCGCCCCCTACAACATGTTTTTAGGAAGAATCCCAACCAAGTTTGGCTTGTTTGTCGATGAAGAGGCAATGAAAAAGAAAACACGTGAAGCGCTGAAAATGCTTAACGTGACAACGGTTCAAAGCCTGACTCAACCGATATCAGAGATGTCCGGTGGGCAACAACAAAGCATTGCAATAGGGCGCGCTATCGCATGGGGAAAAGACATCATCATTCTTGATGAGCCGACAGCGGCGTTGGGGCCCAATGAGACGGAAGAGGTCGAGCGGCTCATTGAGCAAGTGAGAGACAATGGAACAGCAGTGATCTTGATTAGCCACAATTTGGATCAAGTGCTTCGTTTAGCCGACAGAATCATTGTGACCCATCACGGGGTGACATCGAAAGAGTTTGATAAATCAGAGATAACACTAGAACGGTTGATTAAAGCAATAACCGTTGGGGAATAAAAGGAATTAGGAATGCTTAAGTTATTAGGAGATCAACAGGCATGAGCGTAGATGTATCCACAAGGAATGCAGCGAGAATGGAGCTGCTGCGTTCAAATGTCCCTTTTATCTCCATTGTTTTGGTCATTGTACTGTTTGGAATCATCAGTGGTGACCGATTTCTTTCTGAACGTAACTGGACGTTTATTGCGCAGCAGTTACCTGTGTTAATGCTGTTGGCGTTTGCTCAATTGATTATTGTAACGACGGGTTCAATCGACATTTCTGTTGGTTCGAGCCTTGGTTTCAGTGCCTTTATTGGTGCAATGGGCATGATGTACTTCGGTGACGTTGGTTTAGTCCTTGGTGTTGTGGCCGGTATGTTTGTAGGTGCTATCAATGGTTTGATCATTTCTGTGCTCAAAATTCCGTCTTTTGTGACGACTTTAGCCATGCTGATTATATTGCGAGCGCTTCTGATCATTATTTCAGATGGAAGCTCAATCTACATTACTGAAAATGAGGTTCAAGGCAGCAGTGGTATTCGTTCGGTTTTTGCTCCGTGGCTATTAGAGCTAGGGCAATATCCTACGATTTTCATTGTGTCGGCGGTTATCGCGGTATTGATGTGGATTTTTTACCGTAAAACGGCGTTTGGTCAGCAACTCAAGGCATTGGGGGGGAATGAGGAAGTGTTATCTTTGGCTGGTGTCTCCGTTAATGTTGTGAAAGTCAAAGTCTTTGCGGCAGCCGGTTTCATGGTAGGTCTTGCAGCGGTTATTAACCTAGCGCGTTCTGGTGCTGCAACGCCCCAAGCAGGAATGATGATGGAGCTCGATGCCATTGCTGCGGTTGCTTTGGGCGGAACCTTGTTAACTGGGGGCCATGGCAGCGTTGTAAAAACAATCATTGGCGCTCTCATACTTACGGTCGTTTCAAACGGGCTGACCATTGCGGGCGTGCCTCCTTCATGGAGCGAGGTGGCTCGTGGTGCGCTGCTGATTGTCGCAATTGCTATTTCATTGGATCGCAAGAAGATTGGTATTGTTAAGTAAACTAAGCTTTAAGTAAACCAAGCGTTAAGTAAACCAAGCCAAGATGAATCTGAGGCGGCTTTAACAGCCGCCTCAGATTTTTTATGATTAACGTTCTTTTTGAGATTAAAGCTCAGTTTTTAAAATCGCGTACAGGTATTCATCCCACCACTCGCCGTCTTCTCGGTGAACACACTCTTTAAAGTGACCTTCGCGTCGCATGCCCAGTTTCTCCATTAATCGATAAGAGGAGGTATTCTGTGGCTGACACGTTGCGATCACTCTGTGTACGTTCCCTTTAGAAAACCCATAGTCGATCAGCGCTTGAGCAGCTTCAAAGGCGTATCCGTTTCGTTGGTGGTCGCAATGGATAACCCAGCCAATCTCAAAGGTGTATTCGTTAAAACATGGGTGAAAGATCATGTGCCCAACCACCTTACCACTTCCTTTTAATTCAACCGCATAGGTTGTGGGCGTGCCGTTGATTTCTTGTTCTAGCCATTCATCCATTTTTTGTGCGTCCAACGCACCTTCAGGAAGGTAGCGCGCAACGTCTGGGTTGGTTACGTAGTGCGATACATCTTGTTTATCAGCAAGCTTGATTCGACGAATGGTTAACCTTTCGGTGTTGAGCTTTATGTCCGGCTGATTGAATTCAAGATCTTTGGATTTGTCGCGAGTTAAGCAATGCTCAGAAAGGTCGGTGAAAGACACAATGACATTATCAAGAAACTCATCTGCGGAATGACTGGTAGGTAAAGCTTCTCCAATTATGCAATCGCAATTAAATGGAACAGGGATTTTGCTGCCTTTCGGCATGGCTTTTCCTAGCCCGTGCATCAAAACCGGTATCACCTTTATATGGGCATGTTGCTCAACCAAATAGTATATGCCTTTCTTCAATTCACTGAATTCTTCAGGGCTCCCGCGGCTGCCTTCAGGAAAAAGAATTAAGGTGTCACCATTGTCGAGTGCTTTATGGCATTCATCAAAAAGGGCATTTTTATCGGTATTGCCTTTTCTATCTAACGCTAAAATTCCGATACATACACTGGCAAACCAAGCTTTGAATCCGCCTTGCTCCAAGAAATAATCGGCGGCAGCGACAGGGCGAATTTTATGTATTCGATTGAGAGGGAATAGGCTCATCAATACGAGTGTATCGAGATGGCTGTTGTGATTGGCGATAACAACACAGCCTTCGGTTTTAGGAAAATTATCACGCCCACGTACGTTTAGCCCGATCACAATGAGAACAAAGGGCTTTACGACCAAGGCAAAAAAGAGCACTTTAACGAATCGATTCATGTGTGTGCCCTCTTAATAGTGCAAGTAATACAGTAAATGGAAAAAGAGCGGCGAGGTAAAAGTAAGGCTATCTAGCCTATCAAGAATACCGCCGTGTCCTGGAATAAGGGTGCCACTGTCTTTGATCTGTAGATCACGTTTTACCGAGGAGATAACCAGATCGCCAACAAAACCCGAAAACGCAATCAATGCACCAGCTAATAAGCCTTGTGCATGTGAGAACGGGGTAAGAAAAGGCGCGATAGCGGCACTCATTAATGAAATGGTTGCAACCCCACCAATAAACCCTTCCCATGTTTTATTTGGGCTGACTTTCGGCACAATTTTTCGTTTGCCAAACGACTTACCCCAAACGTATTGCGATACGTCATTTAACTGCGTCATAAACAGCAAAAACAGAATCGGACCAATATGACCAGCGTCTACATTCTTAACCGGCAGCACCAACAAGTAAGCGATGTGGCTGATACACAGCACGGTTAACATCATTGCCCAGTGAATAACGCCAGCAGAATGGATAAACCCTTTGGTTTCGCCCAGTAACACCATGCGCATCGGTAAGAACAAAAATACGTAGACGGGGATAAAGATGAGGAACATTCCATACCATTCATACCCGACCCACAAGTATTGCAGTGGAATCGCAATGTACGCCCACAAAATGACGCGTCTATCGGTTAGACGGGTAGGGATGATGGAAAGGAACTCTTTCAAGGCGAGAAAGCTCACAAACCCAAAAAAGGCGATAGCGGCGTTTTTGCTGAGTATTAAAACGAAAAAGACCAAGCCTATGATCCACCACCAAGAGGTAATTCTTTGGCTCAGTTCGGTGTAGTCTTTTTCTGGGTGTTTGAGTTTTTTGAACCAGCATACGGCACTGCCCAAGCACAATAATGCCAAAACCAGAACCATGACATAAAACGAATATTGCGGAACTCCGAACATATTAGCTCTCTGTACCTGATTCTAAGAAAACATAAGCCGCGCGTGCTCGTCTAACAATGGTAATCACGCAGCCTAAAACAATCACAATGAGTGTGGCGAGTAGAATGCTGCCTTGTGGGAACCAAAGGTGCTCCCAGATCGTCGCGATTGAAGCCAGAGTCACTAACGCCATGCGGTGCTGCTTTGCCATTGGTCCGCGAAAATCACTTTTGCTGCCAATACTGGTGGCGAGTGTTCGAACGTAAGCAGTAAAGACAGCCAGTAACGCCGCTGCCCAGCCTAAATGCATAGCATAAGGAAAGAAGGCGCTTAGGTGGAATCCAAGCGCGATAAAGATAAAGGAATCCGCAACGCGGTCTGGAATGTCATTGAACAGTTCACCAGAAGGCGTACTTTTTCCACCTTCTACCGCAACCATGCCATCAAACAAATTACAAAGCAGTCGACATTGAATAAACAGAGCGGTTAAAACAAGCAATGTATTTGGGATGAATGCACTAGCCGTTTCTGCGTATTCGTAAGCGAACGGGTAGGCACTTAAGCAGATGGCGGATAATGCGGAAAAAACGACACTGCCTATGGAGATTTGGTTCGGAGTAATGGATTTCCCAGCTAACCAAGCGGCAATTCTTTTACTGAATCCGGCTTGGCGCACCTTCAATGGGCGACGACCTTCAACTTCTTCGTTTGACGACACGTGATCTTCCCTGTAATGGATTTAGGTCTTTAAAGTGAAAGGAATTATAATCACTTCATTGCACAATCACGTAGCGCCTTGATCTCAAATACCTAATTTTTTACAAAGTTGAGAATGCCATTCCTTTAAATCAATAGGATCTGTTTTTTTACAGAATCAAAAATCGGCATCGACTTGAAATGTCATCGGCTCTTTCGTGTACGGGTGATCAAACGACAGCCACTCTGCATGCAGGTGTAAACGGTTGGCTTTTGTGCCATACAAATCGTCGCCAACAATCGGCATAGCCAAGCCAAGATGGTGGGCACAATGCACTCTCAATTGATGGGTCCTGCCTGTTTTGGGATAAAGCCGCACTTTGGTTTTACCCGAGTTTACCGAAACCACTTCCCATTTCGTTTCTGCCGCTTTTCCGTGTTCGTAGCACACGAGCTGTCTTGGTCTGTCGTCTGGATCGCCTCTCAGCGGCAGGTGAATATCGCCAGCGGGAGGAGTAAGCTCGCCTTCAATCATGGCGACATAACGTTTTTGTACGTGGCGGGTAATAAACTGCTTTTGAAGGCTCTTATTGGCGCGTCTGGTAAGGGCAAACACCAAAATACCCGAGGTCGACATATCAAGCCTATGGATAACAAAAGGCCCTTCTGCGTCAGGGAATTGCTGTTGAAGCCTATGGTAAACCGAATCTTGAATAAAGCGCCCGGGTACGGAAAGAAATTCAGCCGGTTTGTGCACCACAACGATGGCTTCGTCTTGATAGAGAATATCAATCTCTTTACCTTCTGCTGGGTTTTCAAGTAATGGGTTATCGTCTAATTCCATGCCTTCCAGCATATGCCCTAGAATGGGATGGCATTTGTTCTGGCAAGCTGGGTAATATTTTTTGTGCTGGCGCACTTCAGATTTAGGCGATACGCCCCACCAAAATTCCGCCATAGCGAGCGGCTTTAAGCCATGGGCAAACGCGTAGTGCAAGAGTTTAGGAGCAGCACATTCACCGGAGCCAGCTGGTGGGATTGGGTTACTGGTTGCGGCAAAGATATCCAGCAGCGATTTCATGTCTCCGGATTGATTCAAAAATCGATACTGGTCGAACAGTTTGTTTTGCAACTTGGCAGACAACACTTTGCGTTTTTCCATCAGAGACTCAAGCTGAAGGGTGAAGCCATCGAGTTTCGCTTGAACTTGGTAGATGCGTTGTTGCCATTCCAGCTTCAAGTATTTTTGTTTGTTCTTCTCTGCAACGCTTTGTTTGCCTAATTCTTCAATCAATATGGAAAATGCACTTTGATCTAACGTGTTTTCTGAAGCGGCTAACTCTGCTTCTTTTCGCTGTATTTTTCTACTCGCTCTACCTGCAATCATGAGTTGGCGATGCGCCTCTATTTCCTCATCTCGCTGGCTTTGTAATACGTTGATGGATGCTTTAAGTGAAGTAATATCAGGGTTCGACTTTAGTTCTGTTACTTGACTATTGATCTGCGTGACTTCTTCCAATTCATCTTGGTAGAAGCTGTCTTCAGAGAGCATATCGAATACCGGAGGTACAAACCCCGTTAATAGATTTTGATCCGCAATTTTGCCAGAAAAGGCAGATAGAAAGCCGATCTCCGACTGCTCTGTTTCTACCAGAAGCACACCAAACATTTTCCCTTTTCCGGGGGCTTCATCTCCTTCTAAACCAAAGTTATGTTGCCATTCGCTTTGAGTTTGCAAGTGTCGTTGAAGCTGTTCCGCGGCCAAGACGCAAAGCGGGTGGGGCTCGTAGTAAAACGGAAACGTAAAACGCTCTGGAAGCGAGTAAGCCTCGGTAGACGATTCAAAAGAAGTGAAACAACGCGGCGCCTTCGACATATTGGCTTATATACTCAAGTAGTAAGGGAGCGGTGAATTTTACGGATTTAGGTTAAAAAGTCATGTCCGAAATTGTTATCAATTTAACCTTATGAAAAGTCGAACCTTTTTAAAAAGATAAAAATAGTTCGAAAAAAGTGTCCCTCAACTCAAAAGCAGTTCGTCTAGGTAGTAACTAACCAATTATGAGTTAGTTCAAACAACAAGTTTTTTAACAAGGAGAAATAGAATGAGCAATTACATGTTGATTTACGTAGGTGGCGATCCGGAGTGGGCACAAAATACAACACCAGCAGACATGGAAACCGCTATGCAGGCATGGACTGATTGGATGGAAAACCTCGGTGCAAAAGGTCAGTTAGTCGAAGGGGGGGACCCGCTTAACTATGGTGGAAAACGCGTTGATTCAGCAGGCGTTGTCACCGACATCGCGGCGAGTGAGTTTAAAGAACTGGTTTCTGGTTACTCTATTGTTAAAGCGGAAAGCTTTGATGAAGCGGTTGAAATCACCAAGACGTGTCCGATTTTCAATCACCCTGGTTGCTCGGTCGAAGTGCGAGAAATCATGGAAATGGGTGGATAAAGAGCTGTCTCTTTGAGCTCAGAGACAGTACCCAAATTGGTATCGAACAGCAGCCTAGGTTAACTGCCAACCTAGGCTTTTTTTGTATTTGTGAATTGATGATGTATTGGCAATTGGGTTCGGTATGGCGACTGAGTATTGGGATTAGGTGATTGCATATATCACTTCAAACGAATGTTATCTCTGAATTAAGTTAACCGCGTAAAAGGTGAGTGAGTTGTTGGTGCATCAATTTTTGCTCATGAGGTGTACCTCCTTTTTCACCCGATGCTTTTGCATACGCGAAGGCTTTTTCTTCATCACCCGTCATTGCATGTAAGTGCGCCATGGTGGCGTCTAACATATGTGTCTTGGACAGGAGGGGTGAACTCCCAAGTTGTGTCACCACTGCAATGGCTTGCTCTGAAAAACCTGCGTATCCAAGGGCAACGGCTAAATTGAGCCTAGCCACATCTGAATCGGTTTGTTCGACCAAGGATTTGTAAAGGCCAACAATATCCTTCCAGCACGTATCCTCAAATGTCTGGCTGGTGCAATGTTTCTCGGCTATCGCCGCTTCCAGAAAAAAGCGCCCTTCTAAAGAAGTTTGGGCTGCTTTTGCGATGGATAGCATTTTGCAGCCTGCGTCTATGTACTTAGCGTTCCATAGTTGACGGTTTTGTAGGTTTAAAGGGATCAGGGCATCGTGCTCATCTAGCCGTGTATCTATTCGCGCTATATGAAAATGCATCAGTGCAAACAGTGAAAGGGTTTCTTTATTAGGAAGAGTGGGGTGCTCTATCACCAACTTCATCAGCGCAATAGCATCCTGACACAATTCTTTGCGAATCGCTGATTTATGGTCGGAGCAATGAAAACCTTCGTTAAACAACAAATAAAGAACGGTATGAACGCGCTCGATAACCCGTTGGTAGTCTTCTTCATTGGGCAGTTGATCCGGTAAGGCTTTTAGTTGTTGTTTGGTTCTCAGTAAGCGTTTCTTAACGGTTTCTTCAGGCAACAACAAAGCGCTGGCTATAGAACGGTTATTAAAGCCACAGAGTGCTTTTAATATAAATGGAATTTGATTTTGTGGCTTAATGTCAGTGGTGCAGCAGAGAAAGATCATTCGTAGTTGTTCATCACGAATGTATGGTTCGTTAAATGACTCATCTACCGAGTGGCTCATGGTCCATTCACTCTCAAGTAAATCAGAAAGCTGCTCTGAAAGCTTGAGTTTATTCTTTTGAGATCGAATAACGTCAATGGCGCGATTCCGAGCGGTTTGAATGAGCCAAGCTTTCGGGTTGTCTGGCAGCCCTTTTTCGTGCCATTTAAGAAGTGCCGTATTGAACGCTTCGTGCATCATATCTTCTGCAAGATCAATATTGTGATTACCGAAAATACGGATCAACGAAGCCAGTATCTTGGGCGACTCAGCGCGATAAAGTGAGGATAGGGTGCTCTCTACGTTCATTCTCTAAGCTCAAGCATATTGGATTAACTATTAGTCTAGTTTATCAGAGCCTTAGTGCCATGAATGAGACCCGTTCTACGCTGCTTTTGGTATTTTGGAAACACTGGCTTGTTGCTTTGTCCAGTAGATCAGCTCCATGCTGGCATCGTGATGTTCTACAAATACCGTGCAGTTCTCAATCCAATCGCCGTCGTTAATGTATGTCATGTCGCCACGGTAGGCGATTTCAGGGTAGTGGATATGGCCACATATAATGCCGTTGTACCCATTCTTTTCTGCGTAGTTCAAACCCGCTTGCTGATAACGTGCAATGGCTTGGTTGGCTTTAGGTATCTTCTTTTTGATGTAATTAGAAAGCGAGAAATACTCCATGCCGCCCATGGTTCGAAATGTGTTGTACCAGCGATTGATAAACAGCAAGAGATCATAAAGCACATCGCCTAAAGTCGCTTGCCATTTACCAAGGCACACCTCTGAATCAAATTGATCGCCATGACAAACCAAGTAACGTTTTCCAGTTAATGTCACGTATTCAGCGTAAGGCAGAATCTCGACACCTGCGAAAAATTGCTTTAAGTAACGCCTCATCGCGGCATCATGGTTACCCGGAATATAGACAACACGAGTCCCACTTTGTTGAAGCTTAATGAGCCTATGGATCACTCTATGGTGGCTGGAAGGCCAAAACATACGTTTTCGAAGGGATTGTAGGTCAATGATGTCTCCAACAAGGTAGAGGGTATCGGCTTGGCAATTTCGAAGGAGGTCGAGGAGGTAATCCGCTTTGCAATCTTTAAACCCTAAATGAAGGTCTGAGATAAACATGCTTCTAACATCAAGTTTTTGCTTCATATTAACCTGCTTGAAGTCGTTACAACGTTTCTAGGTAATAACTTAGGAGGTACAAATGACAGTCTAGTTAATGATTGATGATGCTTTGTTTAAATGTCGATTTGTATCGAAGAACTGGGTATTGGTTACAACAACGGCTTTGCCTTTTAGGAAATTATGGCAAGATCTACAGTTGTGATTCCGCCACTGGTTATCAAGGAGCAACGGCAAGATGATCAAATACTTATTATGTATCACGTTGTTTATATGCAGTAGTTCTAAGGCTAGCATGCTTGAGTGGGGGGGAATGTGTTTACCTGAAAGCCACCTCTCACCTGGGACTGTTATGAATTTAAATACCAGCGACAAAAATTTCGATTCCAGTGATGGCTATGGTCCTTCGCTATATTTCGATGGCGATGAAATAGCGAAACATGTGCCAAAATTTCAGCATCAAGTTATCCGTCCAAATGGTAGTGCTGTGTTCGAAAACCTCATGATTAACCTCACACAGAGTAGTTTAGAAGTGCCCAAGCTTGGTAATAATCCACTAACGAAATCTAAAGAGGTAAAGTCTCTGTACTTCTATGAAGGCACTAGCCCTTATGATTGGCTTGCTTTTAAAAAGAAAGGTGGAAACTACGAATTCTGGGGGACATGTGATTCCGATGCTGGCAACGATTATACCTGTTTGCGTAGTGTGAAAATCAATGACATCTACGCCAATTATTATGTCAGTAACTACAACATTCGTCAGTACGAGCAAATAGAAGTCTTCTTAGAGGATTGGCTAGAATCGAACGAATGCAGTAAGTAGTGGGGTATATTGCTTCTTACTGATAAAGGTACAGAGAGAGTAAATAGTTCAGCTGCTCGTTAATTTGGTTCTCTGGATATGCTTCATCCTCAATGTTCCAAGGTATGAATTTTCGATGTCTTGGTAGTGCTTTTGTGTTAACGAGTGCGCTGGGTGAAAGAGCGATCAGATACTCGTAGTCTAAGTGGTTACACTGCTCAAGTTTGCGGGTTTCTATTCGAGTGAGGCTCTCCATATCTAATTCATTAAGAATGGTTTTGGTGGAATGTTTTGGTTCACAATATGACGCCGCATACACATCAAAAAAGCTCCCAGCTTTTTCGTGAAGGATAGAAGCTGCCAATCCAGACCAAGCGTTTTTACCATCGCACAGAAATAGAATACGAGGTTTACGCACGTTTTTGTTAACGCCCGGCGTCACGTCTTTCTGTGGGTTCATAACATCAAGTTCTAACCGACGGTTTGGCCTTTCCATAGCAAATCTCCACCTCATTTCTCTAAGCCATTCCCTTTTTGAATCTCACAACCCTAGACGTAAAATATCGAGATCCCTAAAAAATAATGACCAATTATTGACCGATCATTCACTTCTTTTTTCTGTCAAATCTAATTAATTAAAGTGTCAATAAGTTGTCATATAGCAATCCTAACGTCTTAGGCATGACCGCGAATTTTGCAGCTGCACAGGAAGTAACGCAGAGCGGGGTAAGTGGGTATACGTTAAATGTGCTCGTTAGAGCAAAACACTTTAAATCCAGATTTGGATCGCAACGTTTAAATCGACTTGGAGGTTGATTGTGAAATTGAAAGCTTTGATCGCGGCGAGCTGTGCCGCAGCAGCAGTATTTGGTGCAAGTCACGCAGCTGCAGCTTCGCGCGACTACATCAGCATCGTTGGTTCGTCCACTGTATACCCGTTTGCAACGGTGGTTGCTGAACGTTTTGGACGCACCAGTAAATTTTCTGTGCCAAAAATTGAATCAACTGGTTCAGGTGGTGGTTTGAAGTTGTTTTGTGCTGGAGTAGGAGAGAATACACCAGACATTACGAATGCATCACGTAAGATCAAGAGCTCTGAAATCAAGCTATGTTCAAAAAATGGTGTGAGTGAGATTGTTGAGATCAAAATTGGCTACGATGGCATCGCATTTGCGAACTCGAAGAAATCTCAGCAATTGGATCTCACGTTAAAAGATATCTACCTAGCGCTAGCGAAAGTTGTTCCAGACGGCAAAGGCAATTACATCGATAACCCTTATACAACGTGGAGCCAAGTTAACCCAGCGCTTCCGAATAGGAAAATTGAAGTGCTTGGTCCTCCACCAACATCCGGTACGCGCGACGCTTTTGTTGAACTCGCTATGGAAGGTGGCTGTAAGAAATTTGCCGATATTAAAGCACTTAAAAAATCAGACAAGAGTAAATACAAAGCGATTTGTCACGGTATACGTGAAGACGGTGTCTTCATTGAAGCGGGTGAGAACGACAACTTGATCGTTCAAAAACTGGAAGCAAATCCAGCGGCGTTTGGCATTTTCGGTTTCAGTTTTCTAGATCAAAACTCAGACAAGGTTCAAGGGTCGAAGATTGCTGGCGTATCCCCGACGTTTAATGCCATCGGTGACGGTTCTTACCCTGTGTCTCGCTCTCTATTCTTCTATGTTAAGAAAGCGCATCAGAATGTCATTCCTGGGCTAAAAGAATACGTTCGCGCGTTTACTTCAGAAGATGCCATTGGTGATGAAGGTTATCTAGCGGATCGTGGTTTGATTCCTTTGTCTGCAAGAGATTGGAAAGTGGTACGCAACGGAGCCATGGAATTGACTCCTAACCTGTAGTAACCCCATGCATGAGGAAGGAGCGATTCCTTCCTCCTTTTTCTGGGAGTCGTAGTATGGACACATCGACACTGGTTATTGTGCTACTCGCACTGACCGCAGTCGCGTTTTACTTAGCCAGACATCGTTCTTTGGCGGTAGCATCTCAATCTGGTGGGTTGAATAGCCTTCACTCAAGACCTGCTTATTATGGGTCCTACGCAGCAACTTTAGCTGCCGTACCTGCACTTATTCTTTTGGTTCTGTGGCAAACACTTGAACCGACGCTCATCTCCACATTAGTTATGGCACAAGTGCCATCTGAATTGGTAGCAAAAATAGGTTCAGAAAACTTGGCATTTAGCCAAGTTGTGAATATCGCCATTGGAATAACATCCACTGAAGATAATGTGTTACTAAGCGCTGCAGAATATTATCAACGCTTAAATTCAATAGGGAATACGTTGCGTGTTGTGGCGGTGTTGTCGGTCACGTTATTAGGGCTAGCTTATGGCTGGCGTGCTGTAAGACCAAAGCTTAAAGCTAGGAATCATGTAGAAAAAATATTGCAGATGTTCCTGCTGTTTTGCTCAACTCTGGCAATTCTAACAACGGCGGGCATCGTCTTATCGGTTCTTTTTGAAGCCATTCGCTTCTTCCAAATTATTCCTGCAACCGATTTTCTGTTTGGTTTGGAGTGGTCACCGCAAATAGCATTACGTGAAGATCAACAAGGGGCAAGCGGGGCATTTGGTGCCATTCCCTTATTTACAGGGACGCTAATGATATCGCTTATCGCGATGTGTATTGCTGCGCCCGTTGGGTTAATGAGTGCGATATATCTTGCGGAATACGCCGATGCGCGCGTCCGGAACATTGTGAAGCCTGTATTAGAAATCTTAGCTGGTATTCCTACTGTTGTTTATGGCTTTTTCGCTGCACTGACGGCTGCTCCTTTCATTCGCGATATAGCGCAAGGTATTGGCATCGATAGTTCGTCTTCCGAAAGTGCACTGGCCGCTGGTGTTGTTATGGGAGTCATGATCATCCCATTTGTGTCTTCATTATCGGATGATGTCATTACTGCGGTTCCGCAATCCCTTCGTGATGGATCACTGGGTTTAGGTGCAACAAAATCTGAAACCATTAAACATGTGGTCGTCCCTGCGGCTCTTCCAGGGGTTGTTGGTGGATTACTGTTAGCGGTATCTCGGGCAATTGGCGAAACCATGATTGTTGTTATGGCGGCAGGATTGTCTGCAAATTTAACCGCTAATCCACTGGATTCTGTCACGACTGTTACGGTTCAAATTGTCACGTTATTGGTTGGCGATCAGGAATTCGACAGCCCTAAAACATTGGCAGCATTTGCGCTGGGTTTAACCTTATTTGTGGTCACGCTGGCGCTGAACTTTGTGGCGTTAAGAATCGTGAAGAAGTATAGGGAACAATATGACTGATCAACTGCAACGACTCGCCAGCATAAAGAAAGAGCGAATTAAGTCTGGGCTTGCTAGCCGAATGGGCAAAGAGCGTCGTTTTAAAGCGTATGGAATTACGTCCATTCTGTTAGCGTTCAGTTTTCTATTCGTGCTGATATTTTCCATTGTTGGCGAAGGGTATACCGCGTTTTATACAACAGAAATTAAATTGGAAGTGACATTGTCACATGATAGGTTACGCATTGAAGATGGTGACTTGTCTGAAGACACGCTGTTCAACGCCAGCTATAGGAATGTTTTGCGAGACGCGATAAAAGTCGCGCTGCCAGACGTTGAGTCGAGAAAAGAGAGAAGGCAGTTATACCGATTTCTTTCTAACGGCGCAGAATACGACTTGAGAGACAAAGTGTTGGCGGATTCTTCTTTAGTCGGTCAAACCATTACATATTACGCACTCGCTGGCGACAACGTTAACCAGTTTAATAAGGGCAACATTGATGCAATGTTGCCAGAAGACGAACGTCAATTTAAAAACAAAGACATTGAATGGTTTAGTGAACTCAAAGGTCAAGGTCGCATCAACACGACGTTTAACACCAACTTTTTCACGAATGGCGATAGCCGCGATCCAGAACTGGCTGGGATATGGGGTGCGACAGTTGGCTCGTTCTTTACTCTACTTATTACGCTTTCGCTGAGTTTTCCTATAGGGATATCAGCAGCGATTTACTTAGAAGAGTTTGCTCCAAAAAACAGAATCACTGAACTGATTGAAGTCAACATCAATAACTTAGCGGCTGTGCCTTCGATTGTGTTTGGCTTACTCGGATTGGCTATCTTCCTCAATTTTGCCGATTTACCGCGGTCTGCCCCTTTGGTCGGAGGGTTAGTTCTCACGCTGATGACATTACCCACGATTATTATCTCTAGCCGTGCCGCAATAAAAGCCGTGCCTCCTTCTATTCGCGATGCCGCGTTAGGTGTAGGAGCATCAAAAATGCAAATGGTATTGCACCACGTTTTGCCCTTAGCGATGCCTGGGATGTTAACAGGAACCATTATAGGCATGGCGCAAGCCCTCGGCGAAACCGCGCCGTTGCTGATGATTGGTATGGTCGCGTTTATTGTGGACGTCCCATCAGGACCGCTGGATGCGGCAACCGCTTTACCAGTACAAATATATTTATGGGCGGAAAACCCCGAAAAAGGATTTGTCGAAAACACCTCTGGCGCAATTATGGTGCTGCTGGCGTTTCTGGCATTCATGAATGCATGCGCAGTTATCATGCGTAAACGCCTAGAGCGTCGTTGGTAGGAGAAAAGACGATGGTTTCAACAACACTAGATACAACATCAGGCGCAATGAACGGTTCGCACATGGAAAAGGCGACACCACCAGAACACGCTGCAGCGCCCGACAAAACAATAGGTATTCCACTGGTCGATAATCCAAGAATGGCAGCAAGAGATGTTCATGTAGATTATGAATTCGGTGCTAAGCCTGCGATAAGAGATGTGAATATTGATATTGCTGAGCGTGAAGTATTGGCGATGATAGGACCATCAGGTTGCGGTAAGTCGACCTTTCTGCGTTGTTTGAATCGTATGAACGATACGGTTCCTGGTTGCATGGTGAAAGGGTCGATAACGCTTGATGGAAGCAACATTTACGACAAAAGTGTCGAAACGGTAGAGTTACGTTCTCAGGTTGGGATGGTGTTTCAGCGTCCTAACCCATTTCCTAAGTCTATCTACGACAATGTCGCTTATGGGCTAAAAATTCACGGGTTAGTCGACGACAAAGATCAATTGGACGAATTGGTTCAGCAGTCGCTAGAACGTGCAGGGTTGTGGACAGAAATTAAAGATCGCTTAGATCAACCAGCCACAGGGCTCTCGGGAGGTCAGCAACAAAGGCTGTGTATTGCGAGAACTATTGCGATAGCACCTGAAGTGATTTTAATGGATGAGCCATGTTCTGCACTCGATCCTATCGCGACAGGCATTATTGAAGAGCTTATCGAAGAGCTAAAAACCAACTTCAGTATTGTTATTGTGACTCACTCGATGCAACAAGCGTCGCGTGTGTCTGATAGAACGGCGTATTTCCATCTTGGAAACTTAGTAGAAGTGAACACAACAGCGCGTGTTTTTGAGCAGCCAGAGCATATTTTAACGCAAGATTACATTGGTGGTCGCTTCGGATAACAGTGTCGTAATCGAGATACTGGGTATAATGGATAGCAATAAAGCAATAAAGCAATAAAGCAATAAAGCAATAAAGCACAAAAGGAGCTCCGGCTCCTTTTCTCATTCCATTTCGTTTATTTTAAGTTTTTTAGATTGCGTATTTTACTCAGCTAATGCGCTCTACAAGCTTTCCCCCGTATCCACCGAGTATTTCAGATCAATAACTTCATCAGTAATGGGTTCTCCATTAAGTCGTTTTAACAGTTCCGTTGCGGCGGTCACGCCAATTTCTTCACGAGGGGTAATAACAGTGGCTAACCTTGGGGTCATAACTTGGCTTATGTCGTGGCCATGAAAACCTGCAATGCCCATTTGTTCCGGTACTCGTATACCCAATCGAAGGCATTCATAAAATGCACCAATGGCTAAATCGTCATTGGTACAAAAAATGCCATCAATATCTGGATTATCCGCAATGGCTTTTTGGAGCAATTCTGCACCTAACGTAAATGAAGAAGCACTTTCTGTTTGCAGTTCGAGAGGGGGGAGCCCTGCGTTAGTCATGGCTTCGCGATAGCCTGCCATTTTCAATCGAGTACGTAAATCCATACGCGCCGCAAAGTAAGCGATGTTTTTTCTGCCAGATTGGATCATGGCTTCAGTCATTGATTTTGCAGCGGCGTGATTATCGAATCCAACGGCTTGGTGAAGTGGTTCAGAGGTGCTGTCCATGATTTCGATGACAGGAATAGCAGCCACTTCAAGCATCTTTTTTGCCCTTGGAGTGTGGACACTTTCCGATAAGATCATGGCATCCACATTGTACGAGAGAAGGGACGCAATATTCTTCTCTTCGATATCGGAACTGTAGCCATAGTGAGCAATCATGGTCTGGTAGCCTGCTGGTGCAGTGACTTGCTCGATGCCTCTAATCACTTCTGCAAAGACTTGGTTGGTTAATGAAGGTACGAGGACGCCAATGGCTTTGCTCTTTGCGTTAGACAAAATGTCAGGAGCCCGGTTAGGAATGTACCCCAGATCTTCAACGGCTTTCTGAATTTTTACACTCAAATTTTCGGATACCTGTGAAGGGTCACGAAGGCAACGGCTTACCGTCATCTTAGTCACTCCAACGAGGTCGGCGACATCTTGTAGCGTAGGGCGCTTTTTCTTCACTATACGGCTTTCCATAGAATTGTTACTGGTAACATTCTATGGAAAGCATCTTAAAAAAGCAGCGAATAATCGTAAATTATGTGAGAAATATCGGTGATAGAAAGAAATGTTTTAGGAGATTCGGACTTCTTCTTTGGAGTGGCTGTGCCACGTGGTGTGATATTTCTTATCCTCGGGTTCATCGGTACGTGAATAACCATGAGAACCAAAGTAGTCACGCTGAGCTTGCAGCAAATTTGCAGGTAACGTATCGCATTGAAGTGAATCGAAATAATTTAAACAAGATGCGATCACCGGAATAGGAACCCCTAATGAAACAGCACTCATCACGGATTTTCGCCAACCTTCTTGATTGTCTTGCAAAATCTTGTGTATCGAGCGATTTAAGAACAGGTGTTCCAGCTTAGATTGATCAAGACCTCCCTCAGCAAATGCAGCAGCGATAGGGTTTAACAAGTCCGCTCGAATAATACAGCCAGCGCGCCAAATTTGAGCAATCTCGGTAAAATTTAGATCCCAGTTTTGTTCTAAAGCCGTCACGCGCATCAAATCAAAGCCCTGTGCGTAGATACTGATTTTTGCGCAGTACATGGCGTCGTGAAGGTTATTGATGAACGTTTCACGCTTTACAGAACAGCTTTCATGAGCGGAAGGCTGACTAAGAATTTTAGGGGTGGGCTGCGTAGAGATGGACTGACGAAGCGTTTTTTGGACACTAAGTGTGCGGGCATAAACGGCTTCGGTTAAAGAAGGTGCAGGGCACCCAACTTGAAGGCTGTTTAACGCTGTCCAAAGCCCTGTTCCCTTTTGCTCCGCTTTATCGAGGACGATATCAACAAAAGGTTTACCGCTTTTGTCATCTTGGTGTTGCAAAACCTCCGCACTTACTTCTAAAAGGTAGCTGCTTAAAACACCTTGATTCCAACGTTCAAACACTTTGCCAATTTCGCTTGCGTTTAAATCCAAAGCATCACGCAGCAAATGGTACGCTTCGCAGATAAGCTGCATATCGGCGTATTCAATGCCGTTATGTACCATTTTGACGTAGTGCCCAGATCCAGCAGGACCAATGTATGCGCAGCAAGGGCTAGACGTTGTATTCTCTTTGGTTACGCTGTCACTGTATTTGGCAGAAATGGCTTCAAGTATCGGTTGTACCTTTTTCCAGTCTTCAACATTCCCACTTGGCATTAGTGAGGGACCAAATCGAGCACCCATTTCACCACCAGAAACAGCCGTTGTGAAAAATCGAACTCGCCCATTGTATTTGTCTTCTCGGCTAATTGAATCGGTCCATAAACTGTTTCCAGTGTCGATAACAATATCTTGTTCGGATAGCCCTGCTTCTAACAAGTCTTCGATAGCGTGATCAACCACATCACCAGCGGGAACCGATAAGATAACGATTCTCGGCCTCTGTGAACCTGAAATGATCGCTGACATTATCGATGCCGGAAAAAACTTTGCAGAGGTCGCTAGGTTCTCGGCTTCGCTATGAGCGCGCTGAACTAAGTTGGTATTGAGGTCGAATCCAATGACCGAGTAATCATTCTCTAACAGGTTTAGCGCAAGGCTTTTCCCCATAACACCTAAACCGACAACAGACACCGTTTTGATTTCATCCATCACGCTTGATTCTCCATAGCTCGGATACTGCACAGAGCGGAGGCGAGAACGTCTTCAACGTTGGCAGTGACATCGACCGTAATGGCTTCAGATGACAAAGGTTCAACCAACGTGTTGAACTGGCTTTCTAGCATTTGTTTGCCGTTAAAGTAGTGATTAGGGCGAGAACGGTGTCGAGACCATATAGTGTCGAAATCGCCTTTTAGGTAGACAATAGTGATGTCTTGAGCATTTTCTCTCAATATGTCGCGGTACTCTGGCTTGAGTGCAGAACATGCAATCACAATTCGGTCGTTATCAATAAACAGCGAATTCAGCCTATGCAGCCAACCCAACCTGTCTTGATCAGACAGCGGAACGCCATGCTGCATTTTTTCGATATTCTGGGCGGAATGGTAATCGTCGCCATCGAAAAACGGATACTTGAGCGCTAGGGCGAGCTTGCTTCCGATAAGGCTCTTACCACAACCTGAAACACCCATTACCAAAATTTTCTTATTATTCATGGAGCACTATTTCCTTTGTGCTGACGGATGTCGTCAGCACGTAAAAATCTTTACTAGATCAACCCAAAGGGCAACCTTACCTAAAATCAATTTGCTACTGCCACCACAACGCCAATTGAGGAAATACGATCACTAGAGTCAGCGCGAGTATTTGCAGAGCAATAAAGGGCAATAGGGAGGTGAATATTTCTCCCAAGCTAATGTCTTTTGGTGCCACCGACTTAAGATAAAATGCAGCAGGACCGAAGGGTGGAGAAAGAAACGATACTTGCATATTCAGACAGAAGACCACGCCAAACCAAATTGGGTCGTAACCAAGGCTTATAATGATAGGTACAAAGATTGGCATTGTAAGCAGCGCGACGCCAACCCAGTCGAGAAACATGCCAAGAACCAACAAAATGATCATCATAATGATGAGTGTTGCCGTTGGGCTACCGCCACTGAGTGATAAAATAGTTTCTTCTACGAAATCAATACCACCCATCAAGTTATAAACACCAACTAGGGCAGATGCGCCGATGCCGATCCACATGATCATGCCACAGGTTCGCATTGTTGCGATGGCACTTTCTTTTAGCATGGTCGCGTTCATTTCTTTGCGAATGACAGCACTCAGCATGATACCGACGACACCAAGAGCAGAGGCTTCTGTAACTGAAGCAACGCCCGTGTAGATACTGCCCAGTACAGTAGCAACAGACAACAATGGAAAGAACAGCGCTTTAAAATAGTTGGGCGACTCTGCTTGGTCTTGCGCAAGTTCTTCCTCGCTAGGCAATGGAGCTAGGCTGGGGTTGAGTTTACATCTAATTAACACATACAGAATGTAAAACGTTGCGAGCATGAATGCGGGCAGAAAAGACGCTTTAAATAAGTCTCCAATTGATACGCTAGCGGTTAAACCGTAAATGATAAGGACGATACTAGGAGGCAGCATCGTACCCAGGGCACCACCTGCACAGGTTGTGCCGATAGCGAGTTTTCGGTCGTAGCCTAGGCGCAGCATTTGAGGCAATGCGAGGATACCAAGAAGGACGGTTTCACCGCCAATAACGCCCGACATAGATGCCAACAGAACCGCAACAAATAGTGTTTGAACAGCAACACCGCCGCGAACTTTGCGCCCAACGGATTTCATGGCATCAAAGAGATCTCTAGCAATGCCCGAGCGATCAAGTAATGCCGCCATTAACACAAACATAGGGACGGCAAGGAAGATGTAGCCGTCGACGAAGCCGTACATTCTGCTCGTAACTAAAGGCAGTGCATCTACCCCAAACCAACCAAGGGTGAAAAACAACGCAACAAAGCCGGTAACAAACGCAAGCTGCATACCAGTGAGCAGCAAGCCGATCATTAACGCAAGCATGAGTAGGCTGCCCCAGCCAATGCCTATTGAAGATAAATCAAACATCCGTTTTCTTCCTTAGGTTGCGAATTTCGGCAATCAAGTGAAGTAAAAATTGCAAAGTCAGTACGCTCAGCGCAACAAAAATTGTTCCTTTCAGCAAGGCAGGGTAAGGAGGGTTCAAAGACGAACCTGAAGTTTCCAAACGAAATTCACCCCATGGCGTAAACCAAGCTTCTGCCGCCATTATGTAGGCTGCGTAAGCCATCATCGCTGCAAACGTTAATCCAACAATATGGTGGACAAGGTTTAAATACTTTCGGGTTTTGGGTGAAACATGATCATAAATAAGAACGACTCGAACATGCTTATCCAGTGCGAACGCGTACAAACCACCTATCACAAATAGTGAACCACCAATAAAAGATGCCGTCTCGTGTACCCATGTTGTCGGAGCGTTAAACACATAACGCATCAACACTTCATAAAATGAAATTGCGACGGTAAAGATAAACAAAAGGCTAAGTAAATTACCGAGTTTAACAATAAAGCGATCAAGTGCATTTTTAGGAGCGTCGTCACTTTGAGTGTCGGTAGAAGAATGTTTCATACAACTATTTATCCTTGAGACTCTGGCAGCTGCGCTGGTAATAATGCAGTGCAACTACCAGAAATCGATGCCTTAAAGTAGGCCGTTGTTTTCTAAGAAGCTGGTAACAGAGTCATAGACTTTTTGAGCGTTAGGCGAGCGCTCAGCGAATACTTTCCATTGGCTTTTCGCAATTTCACGGAATTTCTTACGTTCATCCGCAGACCAGTCGTGAATTGTGATTTTAGGATTGGCAGATGCTTCTTTCAGTGCAGCTTGATCAGCAATTTTAAGCTGTGTCGTTATGTCGTATGAAAGATCGCGTACCGATGTTTTAAGGATAGTTTGCAAGTCTTCTGGCATTTTTTTCCACGCTTTTTGGCTTACCGAAACGTCGATAAGTGGCAGTGAGTGGAAGCCAGGTTGAACGGGGTGGGTAGCGACATCGTTCATGCCTGCTTTTTGGTTCGTTGAAAATACCGTGTAATCGGCAGCATCAATAACGCCTTTGCTCAAGCCAGTAAATACTTCCGAGCCAGGTAGGTTAACCGGTGTTGCGCCCGCAGCAGCAAACACTTGTTGGACGAGCCCTTCAGGCGCGCGCAGCTTTAGCCCTTTCAAATCATCGACACCATCTAGGGGAACCTTAGATACAAACGCTTCAACGCCAGTCGTAGAGGCACCGACAAACTGAACGCCATAAGGGGCATACAGCTCTGTCATTAATTCATTGCCGCCGCCGTAGTTCATGTATTGGAGCAGTTGAGTGGTATCAGACCACGCACCGACCATGTTACCAATCAAACCAAACGCAGGATCTTTACCCGAGAAATACCCAGTCGCGGTGATATGGCCATCTAGGATGCCTATTTTGATCGCATTCAGGGTTTCGGTGTGTTTCACCACCGAACCAACAGGAAGAAGATCGATGTCGATCCGCCCGTTAGACATTTTTTCTACGCGTTCAACCCATTCTTGTTGAACCTGAAAGTTTTTATCTCCTGAAGGATCGGAAGATTGGATTTTTAATTTGAAGTCTGCAGCAAATGCGGAAGACGACAAAACAGCAGCAATTAGCGAAGGTACAAGTGTTTTCGATACAGTTTTCATTGAGGTTATCCCTGTTAAGTTTCACATCAACTCCGGTTTATTGTTGTAATGTTACCGGTAACGTTGTGATGGAAATGTTACCGGTAACTTAGAGTGATTGTCTTTGAAGTCGATCACATTGGTTAAAATTTAGCTCAAACCTATTGTTAGCCTATACTCAAATGAATGAATAGCGCTGAGCTGCTAAGGGAATATGCTGGATTTCAGAATAGATCGTGACGTAAACGGGTTATTAAATAGAGTTAAGCGAGTGACTTGAGACCAACTATGAGTATGTTACGCAATCGTAAAGACAGAATGTTAGCAGCATCAATATTCGTGCTTGCAATGCTTGTTGTGTTGGGTATTTGGGCGGCGAGTTCGCTGTTACAAATCAACAATAAAATAGAACGAACCATAGACTTGTCAGAAAGACGGTCCAACGCGATTCTTACTGCTACATCGGCAGTGAATTCACTGGAAACGGAGCTGGTTCGATTGGTGATTGAGAATGAACCAGGTTTGATCGAACTCGGTGTGTCTTCTTCTATAGAAACAAATGAGCTTCTAGAAGAATCGATTAGTAATTTAAGAGATCAGTTACCAAACAACGACGATGTGAAGTGGTTAGCCATTTTGACGAAGGAAATGGTACCGGAAAGAAACGAAATTATTGCACTGGCCAAACGTAATTCAGATGCCATCGCGTTTGACCTCATCGAGTATTTGTCACCCAAAATAACGGAAGTAAGTGAAATACTCGCAGTGCTTATTCAGCAAGATCAGAAACACATCAATGGATTGCTACGAGACTACCGAAATCGCGAATACACGACGTTGGCTATTACTGCATTGGCCGTTATTGCGGGTATAGCGATTCTTGTCTCACTCATTACTCGCTTAAGAAAAGCGTCTAAGAAGTTAGATCGTTTAAATTTGCAATTAGAGGAGCAGGTTGATCAGCGAACCAAGCAATTGGAAGAATCGTTTGATGATCTAACAGAAAATGTGTTTGCGCTAGAACAAGCACAAGCAAAGCTAGTGGAATCAGAGAAAATGGCGTCGTTAGGCGTACTTGTAAAGGGCGTTGCACACGAGCTGAATACGCCGATTGGTATTGGTATCACCTCTGCATCCCATATGAAAGAGAAAGTCATGAGCTTTGAAAAGCTGCTTTCCAGTGGAAAATTGTCGAAGAAAAGCTGCGAACAATTTATTGCCGATTCCCAATCTTGTTTGGAGATGGTGCAAGACAACCTAGAAAAATCGTCAGAGTTGATTCAATGCTTTAAGAAAATTGCGATTGAACATGAAAGTGTCCATGAAGATGCAGTTATGGTGTCGGAGCTTATCGAAGACATCGTCACGAATCACGATCTTACGTCTGAAGACAACGTAGAAATTGAACTTGAAGGGCAGTCGGGCATATCGGCGTTTGTTTTTAAAGAAGCGCTCCTAGATGTCATGAATAACCTAATTGAAAACGCGGTCCATCACTCTGATGAAACGACCAAAAAAGTCATTGAAATCGAAACTCAAGTCGTTGGCACCGACATAAGTATTGTGATTAAAGATAAAGGAAAAGGAATCGATGAAGAAAACTTAGCCAAAATCTTTGATCCTTTCTTTACAACCCAAAGAGGGCAAGGAAGAAATGGTTTAGGTCTTGCCGTTGTTTATAACCTTGTGACTCATTTACTCGACGGGAAAATAAACTGCAAAAGTCGACCTGGAGAAGGCACAACTTTTGAGGTTACGTTCCCGTACAAGCCTGCAATCTAAGTGCAACAGACCTTACCGAGAGAGCGCTTCTTTACTGACAAATAGTTTGTCGCCCAACTTAGTTTCTACCAGTACATAGCCTTTACTTGTGAAGTTTTTCAAAACCTCCACTTTTCTTTTCCGCTCAAGAACACGACAGCCATCGGGCAATTGCGCGTTCTTCTTTACCGCTTTTCTTTTCACGAATTTTTGCATTGAAGCGTTGGTTTCGCACACAACTCTGTTTTTCTGAATCGTTACATCTGCATAGGCAGCGGTGGATAAAGTAAGTGAGATGAGCAGTACAGCTATATTTTTCATGACGTTACCTATCGAATCAAAATTGCATATATAGTATATCGTACTATATATATGTGCAAGATCGAATTTACACCGATTTTGAGAATGACGAGAAAATGTTTCAATTTCGGGATTTCACCGTGTCTAACACGGCAAAAAACACAAAGTTGGTCCAAAATAAAACGGTAATAGTACGGTAACTGTTTGTTAATTAAGAAAACGCAATAGAAAAATAGATTCAAAAACTGATATTTTGAAGTGTAACAAAGTGTTATTATGTGTTTCTTAAAGTTTCAATTTGAACTTTGTTTTGACGTGGTAGAGAAGGCTCAAAGTTGGATCGCCGCGTATTCTATTAGATGTCGTTGCTATTCAGAAGGATTATATGGCTGGATTAAGTCTTTTAACGTTGTTGGATGATATTGCTACGGTTTTAGATGACGTCGCTGTGATGTCAAAAGTCGCTGCAAAGAAAACAGCTGGAGTTTTAGGGGACGATCTCGCCCTGAATGCTCAGCAAGTTTCGGGCGTTCGTGCTGACCGAGAAATCCCTGTAGTGTGGTCTGTTGCTAAAGGTTCGTTCAAAAATAAGCTCATATTGGTGCCATCAGCGCTGCTAATTAGTTCTATTGCTCCATGGTTGATTACGCCTCTTTTATTGGTGGGCGGGCTTTTTCTTTGCTTTGAAGGTACAGAAAAAGTGTTAGA
The DNA here is from genome assembly GCF_030689305.1 of Vibrio penaeicida. GTDB lineage: Bacteria > Pseudomonadota > Gammaproteobacteria > Enterobacterales > Vibrionaceae > Vibrio > Vibrio penaeicida_B. Next base: position 127,003 of record NZ_JAUYVM010000012.1, read on the forward strand.
GAAAATGTTTCACGTACAAGAGGAAGAAGAGGAGCCTGTTTCTGTCTCAGAGCATGTTGAAAACATAGAAGAGTACGAGAAAAAGAAAATTGCTGGTGCCATTCGTACCGATTTTATTTTGTCGGCAGAAATCATTGTGATTGCGTTAGGAACCGTACAAAACCAAGTATTTACCACTCAGGTATTGGTTGTGAGTGTGATTGCCTTACTGATGACAATCGGTGTTTATGGTTTGGTTGCTGGTATCGTAAAACTTGATGATCTTGGCTTCTATCTGCAAGAAAAAGGGCAGGGTGATGGGGTTATTATTGCACTTGGTGACGGTCTAGTCGCGTTTGCACCAAAACTCATGCACACGCTTACAATCGTTGGCACACTGGCAATGTTTTTGGTGGGCGGAGGTATAGTGGTTCATGGTGTTCCTGTGATCCATCACTTAATTGAAACCATCATTTCCTCCATCCCGTCTATCCCGTTTATAAACGGTTTTCTGCCGACTTTACTTAACGGTCTGGCTGGGTTCGTAGCTGGACTGATTGTGGTTTCTGTTATGGGAGCAGTAAGTTTCCTGAAGTCGAGGTAACAGATTGCTTTCTGTTGGGTGATCTCGTCCCTCCTCACTTCTTATTCAAAGTATCATAAAATTTCTCCAAACCTTTGCGCAGCTTATCTTGGCTGTGCTTTTTTTATTCAATACTCTCTCGTTGTATCACCTCCATAATGCGGATCTTGGTTACTCATCAAATCCCTTATTCTTTTTGCTTCAATCTTGAGAATGGCGTTTCAAGATTAAGAAGCGGCCATTCCGCGTATAAAATTCACTCGATTAAAAAATAAACAGATGCATTAATAATATCAACGTAAACATCAGATGTTTAAGGTCATCCTATGAATGAGCTTTCTTACTACAATTTGAAACAAATAGCAGGCTTAACCCCAAGTCTAGCCAGTCAAGTGGCGCGAGAGATAGGGCGCAGAGTGGTTTCAGGGCTATATAAGCCAGGCGATCTATTAGAAGAAGAAGGCGCATTGGCTGAGAGGTATCAGGTCAGCCGTTCTAGCGTGCGTGACGCGATTAAGATTTTAGTCGGCAAAGGGCTATTAGAGGTAAGAAGGGGGATCGGCACAAAAGTACGATCACGAAACGATTGGGGGCTGTTAGATGATGATGTATTGGCATGGTACCAAGCCACACCACCGACCGACGAATTTCTCGCACAGTTAATGGAAGTGCGGGTGATATTCGAACCTCAAGCCGCATTTTGGGCAGCCCAACGTGCGACAGAAGAAGATTTGCAAAACATTAAACACGCCATAGAAGCGATGGAAAAAGAAACCAGCTCTACGGAAGATTTCGTATTCGCTGACGCACAATTTCATCGCTCAATATTAAGAGCCACACACAATGAATTTTTAGGTGCTTTAGAAGGCATCATTTTTTCTGCACTCCTTAGCAGTATTCGAATGACCAATACCGACCCAAGAGAAAACGAATCGTCCATTCCCTTTCACCGTGAAGTATACGAACTGATCGCGAAAGGTGAAGGGGAAGAAGCGAAAAACCGAATGCTGAACTTGCTGGTGGATGCCAGTGATCGGCTTAAAGAAAGGTTAGACGGGAAATCTCAATGATCGACTAGGAAATAGAAACGGTTCGCTCTTCAAATCTAGAGCGATTGGGCTGTAACAAAGGGAAATGAACAGCAGGAGTAAAACATGATTAGGAACGTGAAAACAAAAGCGATGTTAACAATGGCGACCTTTGCGTCTGCCGTTGCGATGACCAGCACACCTGTACTGGCAGAAGATTTTGTCGCAATGCTACTACCAGAAAACGTGAATCCCCGTTGGGAAAGCCAAGACGCCCACTTTTTTGTGGAAGCGATGAAAAACATTTCGCCAGATACAAAAGTAGAAGTGTTTAACGCTAATAACGATACAGCCACCCAGCAGCGCCAAGCGGAGCAAGCTTTAACGCGTGGCGCGAAAGTATTGGTCGTTATTCCAATCGACGGAGAATCAGCAGCGATCATTGCCGACTCTGCTGCGGAATCGTCCGTACCTACTATCGCGTACGACCGAATGATTCATTCAGAAAACACCAGCTTTTGGATTCAAGCCTCTATGGAAAAAACGGGTGAATCACAAGCTCAACATATCGTCGATAACACCAGTAAAGGTGACACCTTAGTCATGTTGAAAGGTTCACCGACTGATCCGAATGCAGCGGTGATCTTTAAAGGGCAAATGAATGTGCTTCAACCTTTGTTTGATTCTGGCGAAAGAAAGCTGGGGTATGAAAACTGGACACAAGGTTGGGACCCCGCGATTGCTCGTCGCTCAATGGACCAAGCACTGACCAAGTTGGATAACAACGTTCAGGGTATTGTCTCTTCGAACGATGGTAATGCTGCTGCAGCGATCGCTTCACTTGAAGAACAAGGCATGTCGGGAAATGTTCCTGTCAGTGGTTTGGATGCGACAGTGCAAGCACTTCAGCTAATTTTGCTTGGGCAGCAAACGCAATCAGTATGGCGACCGTTCGACAAAATGGCGGGTGTGACGGCACAGGTTGTCGACAAACTTCTGAATGGTCAAAGCGTGGATTCACTGACATCAGGCACGGTTAAAAATGGCGTAGACGCGGATGTATCCTTCGTTCCTGTTGAACACTATTCCGTAGTGGGTGAAAACGGCGTGGCATACGTTATTGATAACGATCCTTCAATTGAAAAATCGGATGTGTGTCAGGGTGAAGCCGCTAAAACACGTTTCTGTCAGTAGATTTGTGATGCACAGATAGACTGGTGACATGTGAATAAGTTTTTGAATTGTAAATAAGTTTATTACGTGTCGATAAGGTCATTACGTGCAGACAAGGTTATGACGCGTAAATACTGTGCCGACGTCATCTAGTTGTCGGCACAGCGAATGAAAACATGGACGAAGAAAGGCAAGGAGTGCCAATGGAACAAGACTCAGTTGTCCCTCATTTGAAAGTTTCCGGAATTCGGAAATCATTTGGCAGTGTGGAAGCACTTAAAGATGTGCATTTTGAAGTTCAGCGAGGGGAAGTCATGGCACTGGTTGGCGACAACGGTGCGGGTAAATCGACATTAATGAAAACCCTTGCTGGTGCTTATATTGCCGACCACGGTGAGTTCTTTGTCGATGGCAAAAATGTCGCCGTTGATTCGCCCCAAAGTGCGAATCAACTCGGGATACAGATTGTCTATCAAGATTTGGCTTTGTGTGAAAATTTAGATGTGGCCGCAAACTTGTCACTCGGTAGCGAACCCGTTATCGATAGTGGTTGGTTAAATTGGCTACCAAGAGCGCTAAAACCATTGGATCACCTCCAAATGGAGAAAAAAGCACTTAAAGCGGTAGGTCAGCTTCAAGTAAAAACACTGAAATCGGTTAGGGCAAAAGTAGAAGTATTGTCTGGCGGGCAAAGGCAGGCAATCGCAATTGCACGTGCAGTCGGAGCAGATTCGAGTGTGGTGCTATTGGATGAACCCACTGCCGCGTTGGGCGTTGCTCAAACCAGGCAAGTGCTCGATGTAGTGAAAAGACTGCGTGAAACCAATCATGCTGTTGTGTATATCTCACATAACTTATCCGATATTTTTGAAGTGTGCGATCGAATCACGGTCATGCGCCACGGAGAGAATATTGGCGTCTACAACACTCATGAAGCCAACCCTGATGAAATAGTTGTCGCGATGACTCGCGGTCATGAAGAGGAGGTGAAGCATGTCGGCTAAACCTTCTCAAAATATGAGCCTATTTACCAAGCTCAGAAGCTCCAAATTTGGCAACTTTGTGCCCGTATTATTTGCCTTATTCGCCATTTGGACGTATTTCGGTATCACGGAACCGGCTTTCTTAAGTGCTCGAAACTTTTATTTTCTCTTCATGCAAAGTTCCGTAGTCGGCATTTTGGCTGTGGGCATCACGATACTTTTGCTATTGGGCGATATTGATTTATCGGTTGCGGCTACCGCAGGTGTTTGTGCGGCAATTTTAGCAGTATTGACGACCAATTTAGGTATACCTGCGCCGCTGGCATGCATAGCTGCTATTGGAGCGGGGGTTGTCTTAAGTATGTTTCAAGGCAGCTTGGTTGCCTATATTGGAATTCCTTCCTTTGTGGTGACACTGGCTGGTTTATTGGGCTTTCAGGGCTTGATGCTTAAAATTTTGGGCATTCATGGGGCAATAAACGTACGCGACCCATTTATCCGCGGTATTACCACAACAAGCCTTCCAGATTGGCTCGGGTGGGCGATTGTTGCATCAGGTATTCTCCTAATGATTTTGTTCGCCACTCGTGAATATCACCAGCGAGAGAAAATGGGGCTGGAGCAAGATGCTGTCTCGGGTATCGCCGGAAAAATCCTATTCTTTGCGGTGCTAGCCGGGGCTGCGGTTATGACACTCAATAGCTACAAAGGTGTTCCGCTGGTAGTGCTCATCCTGTTTGGCATCAGCTTATTATTCGCGTGGATCACAACATCCACCCCATTTGGTCGAGCATTATTTGCGGTTGGTGGCAATCCGGAATCAGCAAGACGAGTCGGCATATCGCTAAACCAAATCAAAATCGCCGCATTTGCTATTACCGGTTTAATGGCGGCACTGGCTGGAATTGTCGGGGCTTCTCGTTATGCCTCTGTATCGTTTAATGCTTTCGCAGGTGGGCCACTTTTGTTAGATGCAATAGGCGCAGCGGTTATTGGTGGTACTTCACTTTTTGGTGGTCGAGGCAGTGTGTGGAATGCCATTCTAGGTGCGCTGGTGATTGGGTCTTTAGGGAATGGACTCGACCTCTCAGGTGCCAGTGCAGCGGATAAATTAATGTTCTCCGGCGCAATTTTATTAATTGCTGTGTCGATTGATGCACTTTCAAGGAAGACAGGAAAAACCTAATTTTCTCATTCGTTTATAGGTCTTAAGAGGTGTTTGCTGCTCTTAACGATCTCAACTGTTCATAAGGAATAATGACGATGAAAACGTACTCATTACAATCCATCAATAAGCCTGTTTCGGCTATCGGGCTAGGAACAATGATTTTCCACCCTGATTCGAAGGATCGCGATTTCAGTTTGTTGGATGCATTTGTTGAATATGGCGGCACATACGTAGACACAGCGGAAGTATACGGCGCAGTTGAAGAACACGGCTATTCAGAAATGGTGATTGGGGATTGGTTAGAAGCCAACCCAGATAAACGTGAAAAAATCGTGCTTGCGACTAAGGGTTTGATAACTGGCTACTGTGCGCCTCTTCATCCGGGAGGGGCAAAAGTGAACCCAGAATCGGTTCACCGTGCCATTGATGGATCCTTAGCGAGGTTAAAAACCGATTATCTTGATATTTGGATGTTCCATCGAGATGACCTTACTCAACCCGTTGGACCGCTAGTGGATGCGCTCGATGCGGAAGTAAGAAAAGGGCGTATCCGTGCTTATGGCGCATCGAATTGGAGTACAGAAAGGATCCAAGAAGCTATTGATTATGCACGGGTCAATGGCAAAGCTGAAATGATGAGTTCAAGCCCTCATTTCTCCCTAGCAAAAGCCAACGAGCCATTTTGGCCAGATACGGTTGTGACTTCAGAAAGCGACAAACAGTGGTTTACTCGACATGACTTCCCACTCGTTGCTTGGTCTGCATTGGGGAGAGGGTTCTTTGCTAAAGGTGACGTTAACGATACCAGTGATGAAGATTTAGTACGTGTTTTCTATTCCGATGCCAATTTCGAAAGGAAAAAACGCGCGACAGAGCTGGCTTCAATTAGAGGTCTCAACATGTTTGAAATGGCATTGGCTTATGTGCTCAATCAGCCATTTCCGGTGATTGCACTTAATGGTGCAGAAACACCCGAACAAGTGAAAACCTCTTTGCACGCCGCGTCTCTGACACTGTCTCAGGCTGAAGTTGACTGGCTAGATCTGTTTTTAGACACCAAACCGTTTTAGGAGAAAAGCATGAACACTTTACCTATGTACATTGGTGGCGATCTGGTCACAACCGAATCCGTTTACGACGTTGTGAACCCAGCGACTCTAGAAGTGACAGGCTCGATAACAAAGGCTAATGCATCCGATGCGAATCGCGCACTTGAAGCGGCGGAAAAAGCCTTTGCTACATGGTCGAACACCACCATTTCAGAGCGCGTTCAGTGGATGAACAAATTGCGAGATGCGGTGATTGAAAATGAAACAGCACTTCGTGAAGCCATTCAATTAGAAATGGGGAAAAACTGGGCGGGGACGCAAGAAGATTTTGAGTCTTTAGTAAACAGCCTCGCTTTCTATGCAGAAGAAATATCAAGATTTCGCCCCGATTCTCTTCTCGATAAAGAGGGAACACACAGCCACGAATTGGTTCATGAACCTGTCGGTGTTGTAGCGGCATTTCTTGCATGGAACTTCCCACTGCTGAACTTCGCGTTCAAGATTGGTCCAGCTATGGCGTCGGGTTGTCCTATTGTCATCAAGCCTTCGTTAAAGTCACCCATGTCAGCGTATTTAGTTGGAAAGCTGTGCCACGATATTGGCCTTCCTGCTGGGGTTGTAAACGTTGTGTGTGGCGATGACGCAGAAGTCGGCGATGCGCTTTCAGCTTCGACCATTCCGTCCATGCTAACGCTGATAGGTTCGATAGCAACGGGCAGACACATTATGAAAACAGGTTCTACCTCCATTAAGCGGTATTCAATGGAATTAGGAGGGAATGCGCCTGTGCTAGTGTTTGCCGATTCCGATTTGGATCTCGCTGCCGATATTGTGTGTGCGGTAAAGTTTGGTAATTGCGGGCAAATCTGTGTCACCCCAAACCGTGTATTTGTACAAAAAAGTGTCGCGAGTGAATTTGCCTCTAAAGTCGTCGAAAGAGCGAAAGCGGTTAAGGTCGGTTACGGGCTTCAAAGTGACAATGAAATGGGTCCTCTAATTGATACGCAAGCTCTAAAAAGGGTGGATGAGCTGGTACAAGATGCCGTCATTAAAGGCGCGGCACTGTTATATGGTGGAAATAAGCCTGATTCGATACACACGGGTCACTTCTATATGCCAACCGTGTTAACCAATTTGAATAGTGAGATGCGAATGTACCAAGAAGAAATTTTTGGCCCTGTTGTCTCAATCTATGAGTTTGAAAATGAAGCGGAAGTACTGGATCATGCTAATGACACAGATGCAGGGCTCACCGCTTATGTGTTTACGCAAGATCTAGCGAAAGCCCAGCGTTGTGCAACACAGCTTAGATTTGGCGAAATCCAAATCAATGGTGTGAAATATGGTATCGACTTGCCCCATGGAGGGATCAAGCAGTCGGGTATCGGATGCGATTGCTCGCACTTAGCTCTGCACGATTACTTAGCAGTGAAAAGAATTACGCGAGCGCTGGATTAAGGACAGATCGGAATGAAAACGCACACAGCCAGTGTTATAGCGATGGATTGGGGTTCAACCATGCTGCGAGCTTACCTACTCAGTGATAAGGGCGATCTTATGGCAGAGAAAAGCTTTCCATGGGGGGTACTTCAATTACCAGAAAGTGGCGGAAAAACGCTGACTTACGAACAAGTGTTTTATGCCGCCGTCGACGACTGGTTGATGGCTTTTCCTGCCTTACATGTCTATCTGACAGGAATGGTAACAAGCAAAATAGGTTGGGTAGAAGTACCGTATGTTGAAGCGCCTTGTGCCATTGAAGACCTGCACGCTGGAGGACATTCGCTCCTCACCAAAGATTGCCAATTGGTGAATTTGATTCCTGGTGTGAGTTATCAAGGGCGTCAAATCGACCTAATGCGTGGTGAAGAAACGCAGTTACTGCCTTTCCTGAATAGCTGGGAACGAACTTACGATGGATGGATCGTTCTCCCCGGCACTCATTGCAAGTGGGTGTTGGTTCAAAACCTTCAGATTGCAGAATTTCAAACGTACATGACGGGAGAGTTGTACTCGCTCCTAAGAAAGCACTCGATACTTGCGGCTGGATACAGTGAAGAGGAACAACCGCTCGACATCGACTCGTTTCTCAAAGGCGTGAATGCAAGCTTGAATGCAGCAGGGATCATGTCCGAGTTGTTTTCTTGTCGAAGTGCCGTTTTGTTCGAAGAAGTCGAAAGCGCCCATCGGTTCTCTTATCTCTCTGGTTTGTTGATAGGTGCGGAAATCAAGGAAGCAAAAACGGCATTGGGCGGTTTGCCAGCTGAAATATCTCTGATAGGTGATGAGCACTTGTGCGACCTATACCGAATGGCGCTGAGGTTTTTCAAGTCGGAAATGAACATTAAGCAATACAGCAATACGGCTGCACAAGGGATTTGGGAGATGCATTCATGGATTCAGAACAACAAGCAACAGAGTTAACTCGGCACCTAAGTCAATGCGGCTTGGTAGCGATTTTAAGAGGCATCACCCCAACCGATATTTTGCAATACGCAAAGATATTAGTTGATGAAGGCATCTCCATTATCGAAGTGCCTTTAAATTCACCAGACGCGATTAAAAGCATCTCGATATTGGCGAGCGGTTTAGGAAATGATTGTCTTATTGGCGCTGGCACGGTGTTAACCACAACTGATATTGACGAAGTGGAGAGTGTAGGGGGTAGATTGATCGTAATGCCGCACATGGACACCGAGCTCATCGAGTACGCTGCGAACAAAAACCTTGTGGTGATTCCCGGAGTCGCGACGCCAAGTGAAGCCTTCGGTGCACTCAAGGTTGGTGCTACTGCGCTCAAATTGTTTCCCGCTGAACAAGTTTTAGCGACAGGTTTAAAGGCGTGGAAAGCCATACTACCTAAGCATGTAAAGGTGTTGCCAGTCGGTGGAATTACCCCTTCAAACATGTCGGAATATCGACAATCTGGTGCGAGTGGCTTTGGGTTAGGCAGTGCTCTCTATCGAGTAGGTATACCGCATAGTGAATTTGCAAAGAATGCTAAAGAATTTGTCGCTGAGTGGCATCGCTTGGTTCGGAAGACTGATCTTTCGAGATGATGTTTGTCGCAATTTGAGTCAGTACAACAGGGAAGTAAAGAGGTCACCATGAAAATAACAAAGGTGAAGAGTTATGTACTGCAATATGACCTAGAAGAAGAGTTGGGTTATTCGCAGCAATACTACGCCAAAAGAACGGCTCATATTATCGAGATCACAACGGACAACGGGCTAGTGGGCTACGGCGAAGCATTCGGTGGCGGTGGAGTAGCACTGGCGAATCAAACCATTGTGGAACAAGTGATTGCGCCATTGATAATAGGGATGAACCCGTTAGACAACGAAGTGATTTGGCATAAAGTGTACAACTTGCTGCGCGACCATGGACAAAAAGGCATGCCTTTGCAGTCTCTTTCGGGTGTTGATATCGCACTTTGGGACATTAAAGGCAAATTCTATGAGCAACCGTTGTATCAATTACTCGGTGGTGCATTTCGAGATGAAATTCCGGTATACGGCTACGGGATGATGTTGCAACGCGTTCCGGACTTAAAAGAAAGGTTCGAAAAAGAAAGCGCGAAGATTGCTTCAATGGGATTCAAAGCCATGAAGATGAAAATCGGTATGGGCGTGACAAAAGATGTTGAGTTAGTTGAAGCGGTGAGAAGTTCTGTCGGAAAGGACATCGAAATCATGGTGGATGCCAACCACGCTTATACCACGCGTGAAGCTTTGCCTTTAGGACGAGAACTAGAGCGGCTTGGTGTGAGTTGGTTTGAAGAACCCGTCGCGCCAGAAGACAAACAAGGCTATCGGGACTTATGTACCCATTTGGACATGTGTATTGCTGGTGGTGAAGCGGAGTTTTCGAGGTGGGGATTCCGTGATTTGATTGAGCACAAATGCGTGGATTTGTTGCAACCAGAAACCTGTGCGCTCGGTGGTATAACGGAGTATCAAAAAGTCTTGTCCATGGCTCATAGCCATTTTGTTCCTGTTGTTAACCATGTTTGGGGCTCCGCCATTGCTGTAGCAACTAATATTCACCTTCTTGCTTCGATGCCCGATTTACCTGGTGGCGCACATCCCGTTCAACCGATGTTGGAATACGACACAACCCCAAACCGATTCAGAGAAGACCTACTTGTTCATTCGCTAGATGTGTTGTCTCAGGTTAAAGATAAAGACGGCATGATCGGTTTACCCAAAGGGCATGGCTTGTGTATCGAGCCTGATATGTCGTTCATACAGCAATATTTGATTAGTTAACGACAAAAACATTGAAACATCGACTCAATTAGAATGATAATGGTTATCAATAAGATTTAGTTTAATTGAGTCGATCATGAAAGAGTCTACCTTTTTATATCAAACGTTCTATCAAGCTGAAGATCGCTTTCTGTTTCATACCGAAGAAAACGGGTTTGAGCACGAAGTGGTTTTTAGCTATATCCAAGCTACTCTTAATTTGGCTTCATGGTATGGAAAGGGGACAGACTACGCTAATCCACTATTGGAAGAACTGTTTCTTCGCAGAGTGTATTACAACCTTCTAGAAACCATCAATGACGCCACCAATTGTCGGATATTACGGCAAATCTGTTTAGATCAAATTCACGGTCCTCTTATTGCGCTAAAGCGGCATTACTGCCATTCATCAGCGGGCTACGAGCGTTTTCTTTCGCTACAAAAAGACCTGCAAAACATCCAATACACTACCGATCTATAAAGGAAATAGAATGACCACTTACCGTATCGAAAAAGACAGCATGGGCGAAGTGCAAGTGCCAGAAGCAGCATTGTATCAAGCACAAACTCAACGCGCGGTAGACAACTTTCCAATTAGTGGCATCACCATGCCAGCCAAATTCATTCAGGCTTTAGCGTTTGTGAAACAAGCAGCGGCAAAAAGCAACGCCGAGCTTAATCTGTTAGAGCAAGACGTTGCCGACGCGATTTCATCCGCTTGTCAGGAAATCATTGATGGTCAGCACTTAGAACAGTTTCCTGTAGACGTGTTCCAAACGGGTTCTGGCACCAGTTCAAACATGAATGCCAACGAGGTTATCTCGACGCTGGCTTCTCAAAAAGTAGGCAAAGACGTAAACCCAAATGATCACGTGAACATGGGGCAAAGCAGCAACGATGTTATTCCTACCGCTATTGCTGTTAGCGCTGCACTAGCCGCAGAAAAGCAACTTCTACCCGCGCTTAAGTATTTGAGTGATAAAACGGAAGAGAAAGCCGTCGCCGTTGAACATGTCGTTAAAACGGGTCGTACCCACCTAATGGATGCAATGCCAGTGACTTTGTCGCAAGAACTGCGCGGTTGGAAATTCCAAATTGACTCAGCACAGCGTGGCATTGAAGAAACATTACCTCGCGTTAAAGCATTAGCTCAGGGCGGTACAGCAGTCGGTACTGGCATCAATGCGGTTCCGGAATTTGCTGGTCTGTTTGCGAAGAATATTTCGGCAGCAACAGGCGTAGAGTTCGTTTCGAGTGAAAACTTCTTCTACAACATGTCTAGCCAAGATGCGATTGTTGGATTGTCTGGCCAGCTAAAAACAGGCGCTGTTGCCATCATGAAAATCGCGAACGATCTTCGTTGGATGAACTCTGGTCCATTAGCTGGTCTGGGTGAAATTGAACTGCAAGCCCTTCAGCCTGGGTCTTCCATCATGCCGGGTAAAGTGAACCCTGTTATTCCTGAGGCAGCTGCAATGGTAGCAGCACAAGTGATTGGTAACGATGCAACCATCACCGTGGGTGGTCAGTCTGGTAACTTCCAGTTGAACGTTATGTTGCCTGTTATCGCGTTGAATATTATCCAAAGTATCGAGCTATTGGCGAATGCATCTACTCAATTAGCCGATAAAGCAATCTCGACCTTCAATGTACGTGAGGATAACTTGCAAGTGGCGCTCGCTAAGAACCCGATTCTAGTAACAGCGCTAAACCCAGTTATCGGTTACTTGAAAGCTGCAGAAGTCGCTAAGAAAGCCTACAAAGAGCAACGCGCTATTATCGACGTGGCGGAAGAAGAAACGGATCTAACACGTGAAGAACTTCAAAAGCTGCTCGACCCAGCGAAGTTAACGAAAGGTGGTATTGCGCAGTAATTACATAAGATATTGGCAAAAAGTGGACGCTGAGGCGTCCATTTTTTTACGCCAAAGATAAGTCGAGACCCTACATTCTATACTCAGTGCCTTGAGACCATTTCGGTATATACCCAAGCATCTTAAGATAGTTAGAGTTTATTGTTTTTGAGCTGTATTTATAAGTTAAATAAAGATCCCCATAACAATAAAAGAAAGTTTTTTGTGGCAGAAATCACCTAGTATTTAATCAAATAAATAATACATAAAATAAAGAACGTATCAAAAAAAACAACCTTCCGATCAAAATTATTTCCTACAAAATTAAATTAATCCGTATTACTGTCCGAATAATTCTTCGTCTACATTTTCTCATTTTTTAGAAATTACAATTAACACCTAAAAAATACAGTAACTAAATAATCTAATAGAAAAATTTTTTATTTTTAATTCACTGTTCTTATTTTATGAACACACTGTTCCTGAAGTTTAAATTTATTAATTCCGATGAATATAAACTATAAATCACATGAGTAACTTAAATATTACAATAATATCAATGAGATAAATGTGTTGTTGAATTGGTCCTTACTGGATCCCTTCGAAATGTAGTTACCTCTAATTGCTTGATATCAAAGATTAATATCTATGTTGTGTTTTCCTATAAATATAATTTATAAAATGACGTGCAATATATAAAATGTGATCTTTCCCCTAATAATATAATTGTATATATGGTGTTAAATATTTTTTGTGTTACTTATTTTGCAGCTCTACATTTCGGCTGATTCGTCGTTAGTAGAGTTATTTTTAATCCAATAAGTACTATTTAGGAAATTTTATGATAGTTAATCAACATAACAATCCAGCTAGGCTTGGGGCATTGGCGAGTGCCATTTTGGCTTCGTTTGTATCATTCGGCGTTAATGCAAATGTAAGTACGGTCTCGGTAAGCCCTATCGTTGTCAATCCCTTTAATCAAACAGTACGGGAGATTTGTGAGTCGTACAATTCACGAATCAAAGTAGCTAATGCTCAGTTAAAACAATTAAAGGTGAGTGGTGTCGAGTCTCAAAATACATGTACGTATATTCCTTTGACCAAAGGGACTATCGGAGGAGGGCAAAACGAAGTTTCATTAGCACAGTTTAAGTACACTATTTATCCAGCGAGTGGAAATTTCTACGCTCAGATGAACGAGCAAGTTGACATAACCAATGAGTTAGAGCTGATCATGCTATCTGGAGGGAACCAAACGCAATATATAATTTACGCTGATATCGGTGCCCAATTAAGGAACCAAAGTTTTTCTTGTTTAGGTGGACCATTGCCAAGAGCATGCGATAGAGCGCCTAGATATAACAACAGCGATTTGCCTGGTACACCAGATCTTGTAGCAAGCTGGAATGCTTGGGGGGCAAATCAACTCACTAATGTGTTTAATAACGTCAAAACACAGATACAAACGGTTGACGCAAGAAATAATCCTTCGGTGCCCGGTGGGGATGCTAATTCACCCTATTGGAGTTTAGATGACTTCAGCCCTGCAACTAGCACAAGAAATAAAACACTGGATATTTATAAATCGACAACTATTTCTTTTGGTTTCGACAGTGGTACAGGGGATGGAACGTCTTTGAACCTAGGTGTTACTAATGAACGTTCGTATTCAACCAATGAAACTGTCATGACCGTGCATGGTACAGAATTAACGTCAGATACGGGTTCAAGTTCAGAATATAAACTGAACGTAGAGGCTATATGGCCGATAGCATCCTTTAATACGGGCGCTCATGAAGGGGCGAGTAACGTCGCTGATAATCGAATCGGTGTATCGGCTTGGAGGGATATTAATATTCCTGCATTTACCATGTGGCGCGAAAGAGTTAATTCAGAAAACTGTGATCCTAATGGAGGCATACGAAACCAAATATTCCGACATACATTAAGTATGGACCGTGGTCAGTATGATGCAGATTACAATAGCAATGTTTTTACGACTGTTGAAGACAGCTTCGCAACTTACTCCGCAGCACAGAACTTTTCTGTGAGGACCAAGTGTGAACAGGGTACGTCAGGAAAACTGTATCGAGTACATGAAACTGGAACGCTAAATAGATAAATTATTACAGGAAAAAAATTATGAAAATGAAATCAATATTGGCTTTAACTGTTTCAACGTTTCTTTCTGTCTCGGTATTGGCGAAGCCCGTTCATGTTTTAGTCGAGAATGTCACAAACTCGCCGCTGGATTTGATAACGGAAATGGTCAACTTGGAAGGACCTGTTGAGGCAACATCGGGTGAACGAGCACTCTATGCTTCGGAAAATCATCAGGTGGCGGTACTTGATTCAAGTATTGTTCTGCAGCAGGGTTCTTCCTTAGAAAAAGAACGTTTCAGCGGAGCGAAAGCCATCGTGATTGTTGGCTCGCCAAAAGACAATATGCAGGTATCACAAACTCTGCTTGGTTATGGTATCGAGGATGATTACATTGTTATTACGAATGTTGATGAGCCTAAAAATATGGCACTGACCTATTTTACCAAGGTAGATACAGCGAGTGATGCAGAAACAGCAAAAGCGTTAATCAAAGCCGCAATTAAGTAATATCTATATTAATTGTGACTCAATGGTAAAGCAGAAAGGGGAGAGCCTTTCTGCTTTTTTTTTGTAGAACTGCATTTTATAAGGGGAGTGGTTTTATAAGAGAGTTGACTTTAAAAGAGAATAGTTTCCATCAGCGAAAGTCCTGATAGGCACACCTTCATAGAATACAAAAAAATTTTGATACGGTTCCAATTGTCATATCACGACATAATCAAATAGCCATTCGGCTTAAACGATTCCTATATCGTACACAAGTTTTACGATTGTGGATTTTGAATCATCAACTAAAACAACCTCGCTTTATAACATACGTACAGAAGTACTCAGAACCCTACAACCAGATAGCTCTTAAGCATAAGCCCAACAACTTTCTGTTGTCTGAGTGTAAATTTTTTAAGAAAAAATAGTCCGTTAAAAAGTCTAATTTCCCGACGAAACCAGGTAGATATCATAATTAAATAGAGTGATTAAACATTCTGGATGAATATCACGATAATTTGCAATAACCCAATATTTGAAAATATTATAAAACAAAGACGGTTGTTTTTTAGAATCAATCTCACGAATAAAATAACATTTATTAATGGGTTCTACCCCCAGTTTCTTAATTCTAATAATTGATTCTCGCAGTGTTAATACTTTTGTAAACAATAAGATAGTATGTAAATGAATGCTGCATGTTTGAGACTCTTACATATGATACAAATCACTTGAACAAAATTATTTTCACGATCTTAGTTGTAAGAGAAATTACATTGTTTAGTATGAGAAACTCTTCCGTCATGGATTTCAGTGAAACTTGTGTCATCAACGCTTTGTAAATTTGAATTGTAATTTTTTCTTATTTGTTTGGTAAAAATATTTATTTAAAGTTGCTTTGGTTGAGTGTTCTTAAATGCTAGTTAATGGATGGAGACAGCTTTACAAGGCTCATGAATTTAAAATATATGTGTTTACCTTATATATCATTAAGTTTGATGGCTTTTTAAAGCTATATAATAAGAAAACCTAGTGACACTTACAAGAATACATAAAACACATAAAATACAATGGTTTAATCTGGTTTTGATTGGCGGTTTGATAGTGGGTCTTTGATTTTTATGCCGTTCTTTCTGTATTTTTACTGATTATTGAAAATAAATAATAAAAATTCTAATGAATGATATGAAATATTTGCTCACCGTCTAACGATGGTAGGGTTACTTTTTGTATTTGTTTGAAAATGACCATTAATTATTGGCGTCTCATCTATTGTGGCGCTTCTTGTTATTCATGGCTTCTACTCAGCTTAATAAGGGGCTCGCTCTGTTTCTTCGTGTCCAGAGAGTAGCTGCGCGCATTTTATATTATCGTCGGGGGACTAAATATGTTGGAATTTGAAATATCGGACATCAAAGAAGAGCATTACAAACTGCTTGCGGATTTTTATGGTCGAGATCTTGGAGGAGAGGCGTTTTTTAAGTGGAAGCACTTCTTAGACCCCAATTACCAAAAGGAACGTAACCGAAAAGGGATCTACTATAAATCTCTTTCAAGTTGCTTGGGCATATTTATGTCTAAGGTTTACGAATATCAATTTAATGAACGCCATTTCGTAATTAACCTAATGGGTGACTTAGGTATCTCTAAATCCGTGAAATCCTCACGTGTGTTAATCGATTTTTTCCAACACGCTCATTTAGACGGTGTGGATTTAGAAATATGCTATTCCGATGATCGAAAAATCAAAACCTATAAAAAGATCTTCGAGAAATATTTCACAGATTCAACGCAAGTAATTCCATTCGTTGAATTAGTGTTAACCAGTAGTCATATTGAGAGCTATCAGTTCTTCGACCCCTATGACATTTCTACATATTCTCTTAGTAACAACTTAGGTAGAGAGAAAAACCGACAAGCCATTCAATATACGAAACTTCACCCTCTTTACGACGAGATTCATTACGTGGAAAAAGACGGCATGTACGCCATTGTTGGCGTAAACGATGAATGCGCTGAAATTTTGGACATGTCTGGCACAAGCCACCGACATTTTGAATGGTCGATAAACGTTGCGATGAACTTCCACAGCCGTTGCAAAATCCTCACGCCTAAGCAACGAATTTCTAAGGTTATTGACCTTACGAAAAGTGACGTGAAATCAGAAAAACCTATCAATATGCTGATTGCTTTTCACAACACCACCATTCCAACTTTCGACCCTGACAATACATGGGTTTGCAGAATCGACAGACGATAAGAGACAAAAAAATGAAAAAAATTACCGCATCTCCATACTCTTATTTGTTCTGGAACGAATACAAACTTAATCCGGATAGCTATGACTACAACATGGTATATGGTCAGCGAATTTCAGGTGATCTCAACATCAACCAGTTAGAGACTGCTTGTATCAAATTGTTTGAAGACCATGTGTTGTTTGGAAGGCACATCAGTGAGGAAGATGGAGCTTTGTACTGGGTTAAGAATACAACGATATCAAGCTTTCAACATTTCGAAGGGCGGAATGGTTATTCGCAATTTATCCAAGAACCAATCCGATTAGACAAGGGACCGTTGTATCGCGTTGGGCTTTTCAAAATCGACGAAAACACGCACGACTTTGTTATCGTCATAAGCCATCTTCTGTTAGGTGGAGCTTCATTAGAAGAGTTTGGAAACGTCATCAGCCAATACTATAAAGGCGATTATAGCCATGTATGGTTATCTGAATCGGAGGTTCACCATGCGAATGTTGCCATGCAGGAGAGTGTGGATGAGCTCATTGCTGGAGGGGGAGAAGAGTACTGGAAAGAGAGGGTACGCAACCTTGACTTGAGTAGCGCAATTCCATTTGAGAGCGCACGCGAGGTTCAGGTAGATGTACAGGCTGTTAACTTTACCCTTGCGAAAACAGAGTGGGAGTCCTTAAAACAGCGATCTTCACTTCGCCGTATTTCTCCTTTCTATGTTTTTTCACAGGTTTGGGGTTCGTTGATCGCCATATGCAGTGGCGTAGAGAGTTTTGGTCTAGGGTATCCCGTTGCTATAAAAGAAGGGCGAACGATATCACTTGGATCCAATGTGAACTCTGCGGTTTTGCCGATAGACATTAGCCAAGAACGCTCGTTTAAAGAACTTTACAATGAAAACGTCGCTTCCTTCGGGAAAACCTACCAAAAAGGCAAACGTCGATACAACGAACTGCCGACGCTTTTACTTGCCAAGGCGAGTGGTATTCGAAATGTGGATATCGCAATCTCACAAGCCGTAAGGCGAGATATTGGGCTATCCATTGAACATTGCGAAGTGCAAGAAATGGAGGATGTGCATGCGGATATTGGCTCTGCCAAAATGATTGTAGAGTATATGGAGAGTGAAACGCACTTTGACTTCGCGATTCGGTTCCGCAGTTCTCTTATTGACCCTGTACGTGCGCAATCCATCCCTGCGTACTTTACGGCATTGCTCGAACAAGCCATGTTGAATCCTGAAGCGCCATTAAACTCGCTAGTGCTGTCTCCAAAAAATGAAATTCAACGGCTGAGCCAGTTCGGTTCAACTCACGACGAGACCTCAGCCGAGTTATCTTCAATCAGCCAACGCTTTGAACAGATGGCGGAAAGCCATCCAAATAATGTCGCACTCAAAGATCATGATATTTCTTTAACTTATAAAGAAGTGAATGAACGCGCGAATCAGTTAGCTTCGGAGATACGGTCGCTGTATTTTTCTAGCCATGGCAAGGCTATTGAACCGGATAGCAAGATTGCTATTTTTAAAGAAAAATCGGTTCAATTCCTCATTGATGCCATTGCAATTCTTAAGGCGGGGGCTGCCTACGTTCCTATGGCGGTTGGTTATCCGTCGGAGCGAATTCAGTACATTCTTCAAGATACGCATGCAAGTATGGTCTTGACCGACAGCGAGTCACTGGTTGCACTCAGCGAAGCGTGTCAGAACCTAGAAGTTTCGCCTTATTTACTAGCTACAGATAACACAGATCTGGGCAATTCACGCAGCAAAGCAAATTTGAAACCTGTCGCAGGAGCACGCGATCTGGGTGCCATCATCTATACGTCTGGTACCACCGGAAACCCAAAAGGGGTAATGGTTGAGCAACATTCGATAACCTCGTTGGTTGCGCAGCCGAGTATCGTAGAAATTGAAGCAACGGATGTGTTCATTTTCTTATCTAGCCCAGTGTTTGACGTCTCAAGCTTTGAAATATGGGGAGCGTTGTTGAACGGGGCGACATTGGTTGTTCCGGGTAATACTAGAGAAATGGCCAGTGACGTTGCAGGTTTTAAAGCCATGTTGCAGCAATACAACGTCAACATGATAGCCACAACGACAGCTTTGTTTGATCACCTTTATGTCTCCGATAATGACGTATTTAACTCTCTAAAATTCCTTATGATTGGGGGAGAGGCTCTAACGCCATCTCTCATGAATCAAATAGCCAATCAAACGTCTCGGCCAGACATTATTGTGAATGGTTATGGTCCGACAGAAGCAACGACGGTGTCTACCGCCTATCGCATTCAGCGTAATGAAACACACAAAACACTGCCAATTGGCCGAGCGATACTCAATCGAAAATTGTATGTGTTGAACAAGCAACGCACGTTAGTGCCTGAAGGTGTGGTTGGGGAGCTATACATTGGCGGTGCGGGTTTGGCTCGTGGCTACTTAAATCGAGATGACTTAACGCAGTCCAGTTTTGTAGAAAACCCATATGCTACCGCAGAAGACATAGAGCTTGGTTTTGACAAGATGTACAAAACGGGTGACTTAGTGCGTTGGCTACCATGCGGAAATCTTGAATACTTCGGTCGTAACGACAGCCAAGTGAAAATTCGAGGATTTAGAATTGAATTGGGTGAAATTGAAGCTGCCATTGCTGACATTGAAGGTATTGCTCAAGCGGCGGTAGTAGACAGGGAAAATGAAGGCATAAAAGTACTCGCTGCGTACTATACATTTGAAGAAGCTACGTTTGAAGAAGCTGAGTTTGAAGGAACAGGCGTAGACACTGAGACCATTCGGGAAACATTAGAATCCAAGTTGCCTGAGTATATGGTGCCGTCGAGCTTTACCTCGCTCGATAGCTTACCCATCACGATGAATGGAAAGCTGGATAAATCGGCACTGCCTGAGCCCGCTATTGATTCGTCGGATTTGTATGTTGCTCCTAGTAATCAAATCGAGCGCGATCTTTGCGATATATGGAAGAAAACACTCGCGGTTGAGTCTGTGGGTGTAACCGATAATTTCTTCCGCATTGGCGGCGAATCGATACTGGCTATTTTGGTCACAACGGAGCTTAGAAAAATAGGCTATGCGTTGGATGTAAAAGACATCATCAGCCAGCCAACCATTGCGCAGCTTGCCAAGAGAATCAAAAACAATAACGAATTGATGCAAGATAGAGGAGCATCACTACAACCGTTCAGTGAGCAAGGCAGCCTAAAAGGGCGCCTATCACTCAATGCCATCCAGAAGTGGTTTTTCAACCAATCTTTCACCAACCAAAACCACTGGAACCAAGCGTTTACCTTCTCGATACCAAACGACTTAGGTGTTGAAAATCTCAATGATGTTTTGACAAAGGTGGCGGAGCATCACGACATATTGCGTGCGCGCTTTAGTTTGGATGATGGGGAAGTGATTCAAACCTATGGATCACACATGGCTGCCCCTAATATTCAAGTGTTAGAAATAGGGGAAGACCACGCCAAAGATCAAATTGCGTTAACCCAGCTTCAATCAAATTTTGATGTGTTTGAAGGACCACTTTGGAACGTCGCGTTATTGAAAAACGCACTGGCGAGGACGAGCCATGTATTCTTCGCATTTCACCACCTAATCATGGATGCGGTTTCATGGCGTATTCTAGTGAATGACATAAAGCATCTCATTGAAGGCGGTGAGTTTACTCAGAAAGGCACCAGTTACCGCCAATGGTCTCAACTGCTTCTCGACTACGCACAAGCGCACCCGAACGAAAAAGAGTATTGGCGTTCGACATTAGAAAACGTTGAGTGCTTGCCTGCAGCGAAAATAGAATCGACTCAATCAACGCTTTCTTTGGATAGCGCGTTAACTTCCAAGCTCTTGCGCAGCTCGAACCACGGCTACCATACGGAAATTAATGACCTGTTACTCAGTGCGTTAGCAATCGCCTTAAAAACAGTGACCGGTTCGTCAACACAACACGTACTGCTGGAAGGACATGGTCGAGAAGCGATTAATGAACGAGCCGATGTCACACAAACAGTAGGTTGGTTTACCAGTATCAGCCCGATAGCGTTGAGTACCGGAACTGGCATTGAAGACACCGTAATTTCAATCAAAGAAACCGTGCGAAGCATTCCAAATAAAGGCGCGGTCTTTGGCACCTTCTATCATTCCCCCGATTTTGGCGACTACGCACTGCCAAATGTCAGTTTCAACTACCTTGGGCAGCTGAGTACCAAAGGGGAAGATGAGTATTGGGCAATTCGGCCAGAGAACGTCGGGCAAACTATTGGTGAAGGAAACCACGATAAAACTGCGCTAGCACTCAATTGTGTTGTAACGAACGACGAACTTGTTATCTATATCGACTCGCGTCTTAACTCTGAATCGACCTTTGCTTTTGAAAAAGCGCTAAAAGATTCGCTGATAAACGTTATCGAGCATACAGATATGCTGGGGAATAAAGGCGGAATTAAAACGCCAAGTGACTACGCAGTGCCGTCGCTTTCGATTAGTCGACTAAGGCGATTACAAAACCGCTTTGCCGATATTGAGGCTATTCACCCTGCAACGCATTTGCAGCGCGGCTTGGTATTCCACAGCCTTAATCACCCAAACGACGATGCCTACCGAGTTCAATTACTACTGGACTATGCGTGTGCGCTTGACATAAAAACGTACGTTAAAGCTTGGACGTTAGCAGCAGAGACGTTTCCTATTCTTCGTACCAGCTTCGATTGGGAAGACGGTGAAATCATCCAAATTGTTCACCGCAATGCGAAGCTAACCGAAGAGGATTTCGAGTGCGTTGACTTAACCTCACTTTCGCCAGATCAGCAAGAAATTGAAATTGGTAACATTCAGCGTTTGGATCGAAACAAAGCGTTTGATTTGTCCCAGCCAAAACTGATTCGATTTGTTGTTATTAAACTCGCAGAACAGCGTTATACCTTATTGAAAACAGAGCACCACTCCATTTGTGATGGTTGGAGTATCCCACTCCTGTTAGGCGCAGTGCATGAGTATTATGATGCGAGTGAGAACGGGGGCGAGATACGAGTAAACCCAGAGAACACTTACCTCGACGCGCAAGCATTCTTGTCTAGCCAGCAAAAAGAAACAGATGCGTTTTGGCAAGACAAGAAGGCGTTATTTGAACAAGCAAACGACATAAGTGTCATGTTTGATAAAAAAGTGCCACTGACTGATATCGATGAAATATCCAACCCATCAGAATCGTCGCTACGCATTGATGGAGATGCGTACCACGAGCTGAAAAGACAATGTGTGTCTTCGGGTGTTACTGCAAACGTGGCGCTTCAGTTTGCGTGGCATAAATTGATTCAAGTTTTCACTCAAGATGAACAAACCAACGTCGGCACCATCGTTTCAGGACGAGCCATTCCGGTAGAAGGAATAGAAAAGAGTGTTGGCTTATACATCAATACCTTGCCAATTACCGTTAATTGGTGCGCGGAACAATCGGTTCAGCAAGTGCTAAATGGTATCCAAGAATCTATCTCGGAGCTGAACAGTCACAGTAATATCGCATTGTCGGATCTGCAATCCGATGGCGAACGTTTGTTCCACAGCATTATGGTATTTGAAAACTACCCAATGCCGGAGAAGGTTACGGAGGGCATTGGCGCCCATGTCGAATTCCGTTCTTCTGTCGAAAAGCTGGATTACCCGCTTGTACTGATGGCGTATGAACACGATGAATCGATGAGCCTTGTTCTTAAGTACGGTCAGGATTGGTTAGGTGAAGTGTCTTCCCAGCGGCTGCTTAACTTACTGGTAAGCATCCTCAATTCATCGCTGGGCGATACTACGTTGCTACAGAAAAATATCGTAGCAGAGCCCACATACTCAGTGAACCGCTCCAGCCAAAGCCAACGATCCACTCATACTCTACAGCATTGGTTTGAGAATCATGCTAATCAGACACCAAACGCTATTGCGCTAGAGTCCGAACAGCAGCAGCTCACGTATGAGCAAGTAAATAGTAAAGCCAATGCGCTGGCGCACTATATTCAAAATTGGCACCGAGAAGCGTATCAAACCGACTTGGAACCGGATACTTGCATCGCCCTGTATCAAGATAAATCCATCGATCTAGTGATCAGTATGCTGGCGATACTCAAGGCGGGTGGCGCATATGTACCAGTATCCACCACCTACCCAGTAGAGAGGGCTTCATTTATCCTCGCGGATACAGGTGTTAGCTTGGTGCTGGCAGACAGGCAATCTTTAGTTGATAGTGAAGCGCTTCAAGCAAGGCACACAAATGCAAGCTGGGTTGCTGTCGATAGCTTGGAACTAAGCGCGCACATGAATTCGAGAAGTAATGTGACATGTCAATCCAGCAGTGACAGCTTAGGCGCGATCATCTATACCTCCGGAACCACGGGTAACCCGAAAGGCGTCATGATTGAGCAGCATTCCATGGTCGATCTTGTTGTTCACGCGAACTACATCGACATTGATAGCCGAGACACCTTCCTGTTCCTATCCAGCCCAGTGTTTGATGCGGCGACGCTGGAAATTTGGGGGGCGTTGCTAAACGGTGGCAGACTCATCATTCCTGCCGACACCAAAGAGCTGGCAAGTAACATTGAACGTTTTAGGAGTGTAATAGAAGACGTATCCATTCTGTGGGTGACACGCAGCCTGTTTGATTACCTCTATATTGCTGACAAAACCCTTTTTGCTAACTTGAAGTGCTTACTCGTTGGTGGCGAAGCGTTAACACCAGAAATTATGAAGGAGTTAGCGGAATCTCCACACAAGCCCGAGCATATTCTTAATGGTTACGGTCCGACGGAATGCACAACATTTACGACGACCTATGAAATAGAATCCGGTCTTACAGACAAAACCATACCCATTGGTGCGGCTGTGTCTCATCGTGAGTTGCATGTGTTGGATTCGCAACTACAGCCACTCCCTAAAGGTGCCATTGGTGAGCTGTATATTGGAGGAAGTGGGTTAGCTCGTGGCTATTTAAATCGACCAGACTTAACGGAGAAGGCATTCCTGCCGAGCCCATTTACGCAAAATAGCGAGATGGATAATCAAGAGAGTAGGCTATACAAAACAGGCGATCTCGTACGTTGGCTACCATGTGGAAATTTAGAGTATCTCGGTCGTAATGATTGCCAAGTTAAAATACGGGGTTTCCGAATTGAACTGGGTGAAATCGAAAGTAGGTTAAACCAGGTTTCAGGGGTTAAACAGGCTGTCGTGATTGATATCGAAGAAGATGGCAATAAGTCTCTGGCTGCCTATATCGTCCCGACAAACGAGGCTTGCCAAATTGAAGAAGTACGCCAGAGATTAGAAAACCAGCTTCCGGATTACATGGTGCCTTCCAGCTTTACGGTGCTAGAGAGTATTCCTCTAACGGTGAACGGGAAACTCGATAAACGAGCGTTACCAGAGCCTACCATGATAGACGATGACAATTACCTTGCGCCGAGAACACAGATAGAGCGAGATCTTTGTGCTGTTTGGATGCAGGTATTGGAACTCAAAAAGATAGGTGTTAGGGATAATTTCTTCCGAATTGGTGGCGATTCCATCCAGAGTATCCTTGTGACAACGGAACTCAGAAAGCTTGGGCATGTGTGTACTACTCGCGCCATTTTTGAGAATAAGACCATCGAATTGCTAGCTAAGTACATTGCCGAAAATGACACACAAAATGACATTGTATCGGAGCAGGGTAACCTCGCTGGTGAGTTCGATTTATTGCCCATTCAGCAATGGTTTGATGAACTGAAATTGGCAAACCCTAATCACTTTAATCAGTCTTTTCTGATTCAAGTTCCCAACTTAGACGAAAGCCGCTTGAATGCCGCACTTCAAAAGTTGGTGGACCAGCACGATGCGCTGAGATTACGTTTCACACACCAAAATAGCCGTGTTGTTGCACAAGAATATATCGATAAAGTTCATGTGCCAGCGGTGTTGTGTTGCGATTTAAGGGATACTCAAAACCAAATCCATAACTTAATGACACAATGGCAGAGCGACTTCGATATCGAAAACGGACCGTTTTGGAAGTTTGTGTACTTGGACGGTGGCGATAGTAAGAGCAGTGAAAGCAAGGGAGGGGAGAGCACAGGGTCGATGATTTACTGTGCGTTCCATCACTTGGTCATGGATTCTGTGTCTTGGCGTATCATCGTCGATGACTTAGAAAGGTTCTATGAAGGTGAGCAACCACAAGATAAAGGCACAAGTTATCGCCAATGGGTGTTAGCGGTTAAGGACTACGCGAAACATCATTCAGACGAGCAAGAATACTGGCTCGATCAAACGAAAGATCAGCCCGATTATCAGCAGCACCCAGACGTAACGCCGGAAACGACGGTGGCAAAGGTCACGCTGGATCCTGTCAGAACATCGAAATTACTGACCGAGGCGAACCACGCTTACAAAACGGAAATCAATGATTTGCTCTTAACGGCTTTAGGCATGAGCCTTAAGGGATGGCATGGTAATGACGATTCATACATAACGCTGGAAGGACACGGTCGAGAAAACATTGGAGAACAATACGACATTAACCAAACTGTCGGTTGGTTCACGACGGCGTTCCCAGTCAAGATCCTCAGCGAAAACAGCCTTGCTGCTAGTATTCGAACAAACAAAGAAACCTTGCGCCAAATTCCGCAAAAAGGGTTGGGTTATGGCGCGTTGAGAAGTTTCTTACCCTCGGAAACAAATCGCCTAAAACAGCAGGTGTTGCCAAAGGTGAGCTTTAATTACCTCGGTCAATTTAGCGCGAGCCAAGAAGCGAATTCGTGGACATTGGCAAACCAATATTCTGGCGAGGAAATAGCCGCTACGAATAAGAGTGACAATGTTCTTACTGTGGCAGGTCGAGTTCAAGATAACCAATTGCACATGGACGTGTTAGGCAGCTTCAAGCGAGAAAAAGTGGCTAAAATTGCCCACGATTTTATTGAAAGCCTAGAAGCCATTATTGATCACTGCACACAAGAAAACTTGCGTGAAACCTTTACGCCAAGCGACTTTCCTAATTCAAAAATCAGTATGGAAGAGCTTGATCGAATTCAAAACCAGTTTGAGATTGAATCCGTGTATCAAGCAACAGGCGTTCAACGTGAGCTAATGTACTTTAATCGGATAAACCCAGATTTTCAGATAGACCAAAATGTCACGGAAATAAAAGGGGATTTTGATCCAGAAATACTTGAACAAGCGTGGAATTTAGCGGCTCAACGATACGATGTGTTAAGAGCCGGATTTACCGACAAAGCGTTTGCAGGCTACCCTAATCTGTTTATTAAAAAGAAGGTGACTATCCCCTTTGAAATGATGGATTGGACAGAAGTTGATAACGAACTGTTAGAACAAAAAATACGTGACAAAACGTTGTTAGAGCGAAATACGCCGTTCAACATCGAACATGCACCACTGATAAAACTCGTGTGTATTCGCGCATCACAAGGCAGGCACTATTTGATTCAAACCTTCAATCATATTTTGTTTGATGGATGGTCGGTTGGAATTTTAAATGCCGAGTTGATGAAGGACTATCGAACATTGATGTCAGGTAAACCTGTTTCGGTCACACCGTTAAGCTTTGAGCCTTTCCCAGAGTACTTACTGAACACGTTTGATCGTGAAGGAGCGAACGCATTTTGGGGAGGCTATCTAGAAGGGGCATCTTTGAATCAGCGCTTACCATTCTCTAACGAGAAACCCATAGATACGTTTGTAGAAAAGCGGATGAAGGGTATTGGTGGTCAGCTCACACAAGCCCAAACAAAGAAGCTTTATCAGTTTGCGGAAACCAGTGGCTACACACCGAATCAGATAACACAATTGGCTTGGTGCGCAACCTTGGCAGAGGTTTTGGACACCGAAGATATCTGTATTGGTACCACCATGAGTGACAGACCAGCGGAAATCGACAATGTTGAGTCTCTATTTGGTTTATTTGTTGCCAGCCCAGTGTTACGAGTAAAAGGAATAAAGAACAAATCCGTAGGGAAACATTTGGAGGACATTGCGCTAAGCCAGCTTGATAGACAGCAATACGCTTTCCATGAGCTTAATCACTACGATGAGCAATGGATACCGACCTCACCATTTGGCAGCTTATTTGTGTTTGAAAACATGCCGGATGGTGAAACAGCGGAAAAACCACCTTTTTTATATGAAGTGGTTGACGTCGTGAGTGGAAGTAACCACCAAACGGTTTTGTGCTTGGTTCCAACGCCAGACAACTTGATGTTAAAGCTGTTTTTCGATTCTAACGAGCTTTCTAAGCAAAACGTTCAAGAGGTGTTCGATCGATTCATTATGAACGTAGATCAGCTTACGGCTTCACAAGACGTGTTATCAAAAAGCTTGAAACATGTCGTTGAAGGAACAAAAGCTATCGCTTTGTAATGCTCTAATTTATTGGTTGACTTAAGCCGCTTTGTAGCGGCTTTCTCTAAAGGAATATTATATGTTTCAAGCAATTGTATCGGATCTCGATGGAACTCTATTGAATAGCCAAGGGGAGCTATCACTTGAAACGATTCAGGTACTGGAAGATTTCTATCAGGATGGCGTTGTGGTAATGGTGGCAACTGGGCGTTTTGACACAGACGCTAGGCGTGCACTCACTGGGCTTTCGTTTAATCCGGTTATTGTTTCTTGCAACGGGGCGATGATTAAAGGGTCCGAATCTTACGCGCAATTTACGCAGTGTTTACCCATAACATTGAGTGAGTCCCTATTGAACCGGGTGATAGATCTTCCATTTCATATTACGGTGTTTTCGGAAAAAGGTTGGCACATGATCGAAGAGAATTCTTTCTTTGAAGAGTACATAACCCAGTCGGGGCTAACCTGTGATTACATCACGGAAGAAGAGATAAAGAGTATCGAAGCACTGAAAATTTTGCTTCAAGGAAGTGAAGAAAAAGTGAACCATTACTGCATGATCTTAAAAGAGGAATTTGGTGAACATACCAATATTTGCAAGTCCTCTCCAAACACCATCGACATAGTGATGAAAGGGCTTTCTAAAGCAGAAGCGATAAAGCATTTTTTATCGAAGAAAGGCATAACCATGAACGATGTTGTTGCCTTTGGTGATGCAATGAATGACTTAGAAATGCTGCAACAAGCTGGCGAAGGTGTCGTTATGGGTAATGCGATGCATGAGTTAGTTGAAGCGATTCCTCAGTGCACAAGGACGCGGTCAAACGATGAAAATGGCGTGGCGTATTTTCTTACTGCTTTAAAAGAAACTGAGGTATAATTCACCAAAGAAAGAACAGCGTAACTGAAACCCAAAAAAGAAGCTCCGACTTTTAGGTCGGAGCTTCTTTTTTTATTGGGTCAGTCTATGAATTTTCCAAAAAGTAGAGGTATCAATCGCAAAGCATTCAGCGATTACTTAGCCATATAGCTATAACGAACGGATTCGTCTTGTTTGTGTATCCATTTTAACCTGAGCGACAGCAGTAAAGCGGCTGCCGATAGCCCGACAATAAACCCTACCCAAAAGCCTGCAGCCCCCATGGGTTCGCCGAAGATATCCGTCATCCCGAACGCGTACCCGGCGGGTAAACCAAGTAGCCAATAAGACACAAAGGTGCAATAGAATATGGCTCTCATGTCCTTATAGCCACGAAGTGCACCAGCGGCGATAACTTGGATGGTGTCTGCCATTTGGTAAGCGGCAGAAAACAAAAGTAAATGCATGGCAAAGGTAATAACAGAAGCATTGTCTGTGTAGAGTTCAGTAATGGCCTCGCGAAACACCACTGTTAAAATACCGGTTAACACCGCAAGTGAGCATCCAACAATAAACCCAACATTGGCAGAAACTTTGGCACCGTTTGCGTTACTTTCTCCAAGTTGGTGCCCAACTCGAATACTCACTGCAGCCCCTAAACTGAGAGGAAGCATAAAGATAAGCGAGGAATAATTAAGCGCTATCTGATGCGCGGCAACCACAACCGAACCGAGAGGTGCAATAATGATGGCAACAACGGAAAAGAGCGTGACCTCGAAGAAAATAGACGCCGCAATCGGGAATCCCAATTTAAATAGCCTGCGCTGAGCACTGAATTTGGGCAAATACAATTTAGAAAAAGTGCCGATAGGTTTGAGCTTTCGTGCGGTCACTACATAAAACACCATGGCAGAAAGCATTAGCCATTGAACAATGGTTGTTGCCACACCACAGCCAACGCCACCCATTGCTGGAGCTCCAAACTCCCCATAAACAAACATCCAGTTCAAAGGAATGTTCGCAAAAAGACCGATAAAACTAATGACCATGGCGGGTTTGGTTAATGACATACCATCGGTAAAACTTCTAAATGCCTGAAAAAGCATCACGGCAGGCACAGCAGGCATCACCATGTTCATATAGCCTATTGAAATCTCTTCCAGTTTAGGCTCGACATTCATTAACCCTAAGATCCACTGCACTTGGAAGAAAACAGCGATGATAGGCACACTGACAAACAAGCTCATTGCGATGGCTTGTTGCACTTCATTTGCTATTTCGCTTTTACGATTCGCCCCATTTAACTGAGCAACGATTGGCACTAACGCCATCAATATGCCGATTCCGAACAAAATGGTTGGTAACCAAATGCTGGTGGCAATTGCGACTCCAGCGAGATCGGTTGCGCTTACTCCACCAGCCATTACGGTATCTACGAATCCAATACCCGTTTGTGCAACAGAAGCGAGAAGAATGGGGGTAGCCAGTTTAACGAGACGTGATATTTCATCTTTATAGGTTTGCACTTGTACTCCATTGCTTGAGCATGAGATTACTCAATTTCGATGAAAACATGATAAAGAAATGCCTACGCAGAGCATAGAAGTAATCCGCGAAATTCAGTAACAAAGTTGGGAATGCAGGGAATAGTTAATAACAAAGATATTAATAATTTAGTGTTAATATCAAGGACAGATACGTGTCTCTTTTTGCCATGGGAAAGGTAAGGAGATATGCATTGTGTTACAGCGGTGCAATATGTGAGAAATGAAATCATTAATTGCATAAAAATAGTTAAGGGCATTCCGCAATATAGTGTTTCCATGGTTTTCATACCTCACCTTTAATTGGTTAATGCGTGAGAATTGTTAATTGAAAGAGGCAACTATATGAAAAATGTAAAATTGACACTGGTCGCAGGCGTTTTGGCTTCATCAATTGCCATGCCTTCGATGGCGGCAGATTGGTCGTACGAAGGTAAGCATGGCGTTGACGAGTGGGCAAAACTGTTTGCAACGTGTGGGGAAGGTAAAAATCAGTCACCAGTGAATATATCTGATGCACTAAAAGCAAAAAAGCAGCCAGTAACGCTGACTTATCACGGCTCTGCGACCGAAGTTGTGAATAATGGGCACGCCATTCAAGTGAACGTTGAAGGGCATAATACGCTCACATTAGAAGGCGGAGAATATGAATTGAAGCAATTTCATTTCCATACGCCGTCTGAGAACACCATTCTAGGTAAACAGTTCCCACTAGAAGTTCACTTTGTACACGCGAATACGAAAGGGGAGTTGGCGGTCGTTGGCATTATGTATGAACTGGAATCTAAGCCGAATAAGTATCTGAAAGCGTTATTGAGCGACACGCTGAAATCTAAAGAGAAAAAACCGTTAGATGCGGGTTTCGATCTTGCTCAGTTGCTACCTGAGGAGCAAGATTATTACCGCTTTAATGGCTCACTCACCACACCACCATGCAGCGAAGGTGTGCGTTGGGTATTAATGAAAGAGCCATTGAGTGCGAGCAAAGATCAAATCGATACGTTTGCTCAATCGACGGGGATGAACGCTCGTCCGGTACAGCCTATTAATGGACGCATCGTCGTAAAATAGCCCATTCAGGTTTGAGTCGAAAGACATTAGAAAGAAAAAGCGCCTATGTTTTTCAATAAAAACAGGCGCTTTGTATCCAAATAATCTTAAGATGCTGGATTCAGAGCCGCATATTCTGTTCTTAATTTTTCCAAGTAACCTAAAGTTTTCCTTCGCTTTTACACATCAAGATTTTTTCTTTTACCAACTTTGCCATGGCCGCTTTTGGTGCTTCGTTGTAAATTCTTGGATCGTTGACTGTCGGGTCCTCATTAAACGCATGTTTTAAGGAATCAGCAAAGGCGATTTTTAACTCAGTAGCCACGTTGACTTTAGCAACGCCATGAGAAATGCAGCGCTGAACATCCGCAACACTGACGCCCGATGCACCATGCAATACCAAAGGGATATCAATGAGTTTTGCTATTCGCTCTAGGCGGTCAAAATCTAGTCTCGGTTCGTCTTTGTAGAGCCCATGAGCCGTGCCTATCGCTACAGCAAGTGAGTCTATATTGGTTTGTTCTACTAGTTTTACCGCGTCGTCGGGGTTGGTATAGGGATCCGCGACCGATTCGACAATCAAGTCATCCTCTTGGCCTACAAGCTGACCAATTTCAGCTTCCACACAGCAGCCATAAGAGTGACAAAGGTTAACGGTCGCTTTTGTGAGCTTGATATTGTCTTCTAATGGCAAAGCGCTACCATCGACCATGGCAGAGCGAACACCAAGCTTCACTTTTTGCTCTATATCAGCAATCTCATGGTGATGATCAAGGTGGATTACGACTTGAATACTCCTTTCGTATGCGGCGGCATTCACCATATGGATCAGCTCTCTCGCACCCCCGTATTGGTAGGTGCCCGGCGTGCCAGCCAAGATAACAGGGGATTCCATTGCTTTGGCAGTATCTAAGATGACTTGCACTGTTTCTAGGTTGTGAAAATTAAACGCGGGAACGGCGTAACCTTCATGCCTTGCTTTGTTTAACCAGTAATTGCTATTTATGATGTTGTTCATAAATTTTCCCTTTTAATGAATGCCCGCGCTATCTAAAGAGACCAACGGTGAGAGCAAGCCGTAAAGTTAAATGTGATGACTCGTGCTTACGTGTTTGAGTGGCACGCTTGGCTATAGGTATTGGTGACTTCCATGATCTTGTCTAAAACGATTTCTTTCGGGTGGTTTGAGATATCCCCATTGCCTATTTTTTTTGATTGATTAGGTAAGTACTGGCTTAACAAGGTTATTGGAGGAGGAGAGTGAACCAAATTTTCGAATAATTGTTCTACGGCCTGATTTACCTTCTTATCTGGCCAGTAATACCGAATGCGGTCGCTCAAACTGTAGTGCCTGTCGATATACTGCTGCTTACCTGATGTCTCGTAGTAGCGCTGCCAATAAATCGGTTCGTTTGTCATAACCTCTTCGATCACTCTCTTAAGATTTGAGCTCTCTTTCTTGTCTATCCATTCTTCTTCCACATCGGCTAATGCAAAAAGTGCCTCGCGCAAAGCAAACGTTAAGGCTGGCCCTACCTTAAGAATCGCAAAATGATCCTCAACGAGTTGTCTGTATGCGCTTTGGCTTTGGTAATCGGTGGAATGCGCTTCAAACAGCAGATTTTGGTGACCTTCTATCATTCTACTTAAAGGTTTTGCTTTTTCGGTTTTGTAATGCGCGACATTGTGGTGATCGAACTCGACACCGGGTTGAACAACGAGACCGATAACCCGTTGCCAAACCTCTTCTAAACCCTTGCTGGAAAAGGTTTCTTTATGCACCGTGATCGTTTGTTCTGCCGCTTTGTCGTCGGTAACTTCTAGGGTGCTTTCAAGTGGCTCTAGTGCACCACCCGGCGTAGGAACTTCGGTGCCTATGATATAAACAGGTGCTGGTCCGCCGACGGTTTTCCAGGTTTCTTCTGCAACCAAGCAAAGAACAGCCGCTCGATGCGCGATTGTTTCATCACTAAGTGGTGTGTGGTCGTCTGAACAAGGCATTGAACAATCTAGGTGAATTTTCCGAAACCCTGCTTCTACATAACTTTGTATCAAGTCTTCAGATTTACTCATTGCCGACGCTGCTGGTTCCGATTGCCAACAGTTAGGACCAAGGTGATCACCGCCCAGTAGAATTTTATCCAAAGGCATCGATATTGATTCTGCGATAGAAAAGACCAATTCCCTAAATTGAATTGGGGTCATCCCTGTATAACCACCAAATTGGTTTACTTGGTTGGAAGTGGATTCTATGAGAACGGGCTGTCCATCTTGTAAACACTGCTTTAGCGCCGCTTCTAACACCAAAGGGTGAGCAGAGCAGACAGAATAGATACCGACTCTTTTCCCTGATTTATGCTGCGTAACCAAATTAAGCAACTCTTTCACTATAAATCCTTTCGAATGCTTTCTTTTCTGTTGTTGCTGGAATTTAAAAGAAAGTGTTCAAAAAAAACAAAAGATTGATCACGTAGATTGAAAAATAGTCTGAAAATGCAATTTAATGTGATTTCAATCGCTTTTATTGGTAATTTCGAGTCTGAAATCGCATTTTTTATTTGTTATTGACTTAGATATCGATAAAAATTGATCGATATCTAACTTGTGTTAGCTTTCCTTTGCTTTTTATATCTTGTTGTATCATTTTTGTACTTGCTGAATTTGTGGTCATAAAACGTACACCTAACTGGGTAATCTAAAATAGATGAGGTATCAGTTACATATACGGGCAGGCCGCTAATAGATAAATGGACGAATAACGTCCTAATCAAACGTGGAATACAAGGAAAGTAAGATGAAAAATATTAAGTACTTATTTACTTCGTTATCAATTTTGACAGCGTTCTCAATGAATGTTCACGCTGCCAATGAACACACCATTTGTGCCTCCCTACTTACTCAATCACACCCATTTTACATCGCATTAGGTGAAGGTTTAAAAGCAGGAGCGAAAGAAAACAAAGCAGATTTGAAAGTGTCTATCGCTAACCAAGATTTGGCAAAACAAATCAGTGATATCGAAGACTGCATTATAAAGAATGTAGACGCGATTATTATTTCACCTGTCGATTCTAAAGGTATCCGAGGACCTTTGAAAAAAGCTGAGCGTGCCAATATTCCTGTACTCACCGTGGATATAGGTGCAGAGAAAAGTAAAGTGGTTTCGCATATCGCGACCGATAATTATGGTGGTGGTGTGGAAGCTGGAAAACTGGCTAAGAAGCATTTAAAAGGAAAGGGGACAGTTGTGATGCTGTCTTACCCTGGCATTTCTTCAGTAGAAGACCGACTACGTGGTTTCCGCGATGCAGTAGCCAATACAGACATTGAAATTGTTGCTGTCCAACCTGGGAAAACTCGTGAGGAGTCTTTGACCTCAACCATTAACATGCTTCAAGCCAACCCCGAGACTGATCTGATTTTTGCGTTTGGCGACGACATGATGATAGGCGCAGGCTTAGCGGTAACCAAACAATCTTCAAAAGCTGTTGTTATTGGCTTTGATGGTATGCCAGAAGGGATCAAAGCGGTGGACGACAATGCGCATTTGATAGGCGTGGTTAAACAAGATGCCGATACTATGGGTAAAACAGCGGTTAAAGCAGCTGTTGATCACTTAAATGGTAAGAAAGTCGATTCTGAATACCCAATTGTGCCTGTTCTTTATACTGGAATGTAGCTATCGGAATGGAATAGAGCTGAAAAGCTCTATTCCATTCAGGACGTCTTTATGCAAAAAATTCTTTTAGAAACAAAAGATCTAAGCAAGCATTTTGGTGCGGTAAAAGCCGTGGATGGTCTTACTATTCAGTTGTCATCGGGCCGAGTACACACGATTTTGGGAGAAAATGGTTGTGGAAAGTCCACGACACTTAAAATGCTAGCTGGTGTCCATTCACCCACACGAGGCCAGATCTCACGTAATGGTCGCGAGGCAAATTTTAAATCACCAATGGATTCTAGAGAGAGCGGAATTGCGATTATTTTCCAAGAGCTTTCTCTGTGTAACAACTTGACCGTTGCCGAAAATATTTATGCCAATAATGAACCTCAAACGAGAGGAATTATTGACGACTCAAAAATGATAGAAAACGCCAAAGCGCTTCTTGAAAAGTACAAGATACCCATTTCCCCAACGATAAAAGTCAGCGCACTGTCTATGGCACAGCGACAGCTGGTCGAAATAGCCAAAGGGTTAAGCTACTTTTCTGAAGTCGTTATTTTTGACGAGCCTTCTTCTTCACTTTCTGATTCAGAAGTGGAAATTTTATTTCGCATCATTGCTGAACTTAAGTCCGACGGTAAAGCCGTTGTTTATGTCAGTCATAAAATGGCTGAAATCATGAGAATTTCAGACGACATCACCGTGATGCGTGATGGACAGTACATCGACACGGTAGAAAAAGAACAAACGGACATAGATTCATTGATCACCATGATGGTTGGTCGAGAAATGGATGATATTTATCCCGACAAAATTGATGAGCTACAACCGCTGGGCGAACCTGTTCTTAAGGTCCGGACGCTAACGAATCCGGCCTATTTCCAAGAAGTCAGCTTTGATCTTCATGCTGGTGAGGTTGTCGGTTTTTTCGGGCTTGTTGGTTCTGGTCGATCTGATGTTATGAATGCGCTTTTCGGCATGTTGCCGTATCAAGGAAGTATCGAAGTGAAAGGAAAGTCGCTGAACATATCTAGCCCTAGCGTCGCGATAAAATATGGGATTGCGTTCGTGACGGAAAACAGAAAAGAAGAAGGCTTGGTGCTGGATCACAGTGTGCATATCAATTGCAATCTTGCTTCTTTTGAAGATGTGGCAACCGTAGGCATCAGAAACCCCAGCGAAGAGCTTCGAATTACAAAAGGCAGCATCAAAAAAATGAACATTAAGGTTCACGATGAAAACCAATCTGTTGGGTCATTGAGTGGAGGAAATCAACAGAAGGTCGTGCTAGCTAAATGGCTAGAAAAAAAGCCAGACATTCTGATTTTGGACGAACCGACACGAGGGGTGGATGTAGGCGCAAAATTTGAAATCTACAGCATCATTCGAGATTTGACGGCGACAGGGACAGCGGTGATTTTGGTTTCTTCAGAATTGCCAGAAGCGCTGAATATGAGTGACCGATTGTTTGTCATGCGCAATAAACGAATTGTTAAAGAATTGAGTACCCAAGGACTATCTCAGGACAAAGTTATGGTATACGCGACAGGAGTGGATTCAAATGATTAGGATGATCGTAAAGGAGTATGGTGGGATTTTAGGTGGGCTCATTCTACTTATCGTCGTGTCTTCATTTCTATCTGAATACTTTTTATCGATGAATAATTTTACCAACATATTGCTTCAAACATCGATTGTCGCAATTGTCGCATTCGGGATGACTTACGCCATTTTACTGGCTGGAATAGACTTGTCTGTTGGTTCTATTGTCGCTTTGACTGGGCTGGTATTGGTTGTGGGGCTAACGAATGGATTGCCTTTCTCACTCATGTTGCCCATCGCTCTTGGGGTTTCCGTATTTTGTGGGTTTGCAAATGGCTTTATTACTACATGGTTAGGTGTACACCCTTTTATCGTAACAATGAGTTTTATGGGGATTTGGCGTGGTGCGGCAATGCTGACCAGTGATGGTAAAGCCATTTCTCTCTATGACAATGCGCCCTTTGAGTTTGTATTTAATGGCTATTTCCTTGGAATACCATTTCCTATCATCATTCTAATTGTGATGATTGCGCTCAACCATTTTCTATTATCCAAAACAACATTTGGAAGAAAGATATATATCGTTGGTGGGAACCCTGAAGCAGCCGCTTATTCAGGAATAAATGTATCGAAAACGACGGTCTACTCCTACATGCTTACAGGGCTAATGGCCGGGATAGGCGGCGTCATGTTGGCGTCCCGAATGTTCTCGGCTCAACCTACATCAGCAAATGGAATGGAGCTTGACGCCATTGCAGCCTGTGTTCTCGGAGGGACATCTCTAACCGGCGGCAGAGGGACCATCATTGGTACCCTAATAGGTGCGCTCATTATCGCTGTTTTAAGTAATGTTATGAGCCTGATGAATGTCGATTTCTTTGTTTCTCTCATCGTGAAAGGAATCGTGATTCTCATCGCGGTAGGAATAGACGTATACAAAAACAAGAAAGGTAAATGATGAAAATTGTAACCATAGGCGAAATCGTCGTTGAGATAATGGCGACAGAGCGTAACCAGCAATTATCACAAACCGGACTTTTTTCTGGCCCGTTTCCAAGTGGCGCTCCTGCGATATTTATTGACCAAGTTGCTAAGCTAGGAGTGGAATGCGCCATTGTGTCTGCCGTTGGAAATGACGGGTTTGGGGAATTGAACATCAATCGACTTCGCAATGATGGCGTCGATGTGAGTGGGATAACCGTTTTAGAGAAGGAAACCACCGGAAGTGCCTTTGTAACTTATCACTCGGATGGTAATCGTGATTTTATCTTCAACATTAAAAATGCGGCGTGTGGAAAGCTGAGTCTAGACAACGCGAACCTAGAGGTATTTAAAGATTGCACGCACCTTCATGTCATGGGTTCTTCTTTGATCAGCGAAGACATCGTACAGCTTACTCTTGAGGCTATAAGACGAGTCAAAGAAAACGGTGGAACGGTGTCTTTTGACCCTAATATTCGTAAAGAATTGTTAGATGACAAAATGGCTCGTTCACTTCTCCAGATCCTTGAAAATACCGACACCTATTTGCCAAGTGAAGCGGAAATCACGACGTTATCTAAGTTTGAAGATCAGAGTACTGCAATTAACGATTACTTCGAACACTTTAACGTGAAGGAAGTGGTTTTAAAGTGCGGTTCAAAAGGTGCGACTGTATTCACTCAAAGCAAAAAGTACGTTCAACCGCCTTTCGCAGTGGACGAAGTTGACCCTACAGGCGCCGGAGATTGTTTTGGCGGCGCGTATATTGCGTGTCGAGTAAGAGGACAAAACATAGAGGAAGCCCTACGTATTGCGGCAAAGTGTGGTTCGCGCTCTGTAACGGTGACCGGACCGATGGAAGGCACATCGCGGCTGGAAGAACTAAACGGGCTCTAGAGTACTCGATTTTTTCGATTGGAGGACAGCATAACTCTGCGTTACTTCTCGGCTTAACAGTGGGTAATTGTTATAAAAATTATCCTCATGTACAATCCTCGCTTTGGTTGTTAGCGCGAATTTTTACTGCGAAGAGGGTAGCTTCTCAAGATGAGTCAAACGAGTAAAAGAAGGGAAAGTATACTGAATAGGCTGAATTTAAACGGCAGTGTTTCAGTAAACGAGCTATCCGAATTACACGATGTCAGCCTAGTAACAATACGGAATGACCTCGACTACCTTGACGAGAAAGGTTTGCTAATACGTTCTCATGGTGGGGCTATTCGCAATCAGTCTTCTTTGGCTGAATCATCGAACAAAATTAAATTGACACACCACACGCCAGAAAAGCTTGCTATAGCAAAAGAGGCGGTGAAACACATTCAGCCCAAAGATGCGATTATTCTTGGGGCAGGGACAACGACAGAATACATAGCCAAACTCATTGCGGATAAATCTGATTTAGTCGTGATGACAAATGGTTTGAATATTGTTTCGACTTTGTCTAATTCGTCTGGTTTGGATGTCATGATAACAGGTGGAACGTTACGTTGTGACAGCCAATCATTTTATGGTCCCCAAGCTGAGTCAAGCTTGAAAGATTACCACTTCGATAAGATTTTTATGGGTGTGGATGGTATTCACTTGGATTACGGTATTACGACACACAGTGAGCACGAGGCTCGTTTGTATCGTGTTATGTGTGAATCCATCAAGAAAACTGTGGTGGTGACCGATTCCAGCAAATTTGGAAAAGTCAGTGTGTACAAAGTGATACCGTGCAGTACCGTTGATGTTCTTATTACTGACAGTGGGATATCTGAAGAACACAAACAAGCGCTTATTGAACAAAATATAAAAGTCATTATTGTTTAGAGCAGCAAGGTCATGATACTCAAATACTTCCTTTATTTTGAGTATCATCTGTTGCCCTATGTTGGCTATGTTGCTCTAGAAAAGGTTTACAGGCGCTTACTTCCTCATAGGTTCTCTAATCCTGTTATCAGTTACCCTTCAAATTATTAACAACTCTATTCATTCTATGGCTCATTTTTGATACTTGCTGCAAGTAGGTACTCGTAAGGGTCGAATTCGTCCAATAAAAATTGGACACTGGATGCATTAACCCGAACAAAGTGTGCGCTAATGGCGCAACTTTTTCAGTGCAAACCTTTTCTTCTGCGCAAACCCCTTGTCAGTGTGAACCCATTTTGTGCGTATGAAGGTTGGGTTGGATGGTTCTGTTGCAAATATGGATGTTTGCATACGGAGTAAGTAGTTCCGATTGAGCGAGGGTTGGTACGCTATGAAGTACCTGTCAAAATACCATCGAAATAATTTCATCATACTCAGTGTGATCATTGCTTTGATCGATGTGATTTTTGTTTTCATTAGCATTAACTCGTCAAAACAGTCCCTTTCAGTCTCTATCGAAGAGCAAGCTCAGCAAATTACTCAGAGCTATCAAACCGTCTTGGATCAATCTAAAGTCGACATGAGTTTATTGGCAACAGTCATCGCCAATGATCCCAACGTAAAAAGCTTAATCCGCGAAAGAGTGAACAATCCGCAGCAAAAAGAGAATGGCAATGAGATTCTCAATGACTTGCTTCGGCAAAAACTTACCAACCAGCTCAAACCTGCTTGGCAAATGATTCAAGAGCAGTACTACATTAAAACGTTGCAAATATTTTTATCTCCAGATGCAAAAGCTTTTTTGAGGTTGGATCAACCCAGTCTTTATGGTGACTCGGTTGATGGAGTTCGGGAGACGGTAACCAATGCAATAGCCAATGCAGATGTGCAAGCTGGATACGAAGTGGGTAGAACGATTGCTGCACTTAGGGCTGTTGCCCCAGTTCTTGGAGATTACAATGAAGCGCAAGCTCATAAGGACGTAAAAGAAAATAGTTCTGTTATAGCTGCTATTGATGTCGGGGTACCTTTAAGCAATATGCTTAAACGTATAGGAGATCATATCGATGTAGAGGCGGGAGTGACACTGCGAACCTCATCTCTCGCGAAATCCATGTGGTTAGACTATCAGGAAGACTACCATCGTTTGCAATACATTGAAGGCTGCCTTTGTATCATCAAACACCAGTCCACTCCTATTTTCTCAGACTTAATTCGGCAGTTGACGGATTCATCTTTAATCAAACAAGGTTACAAACAAAACGTTGTTGAGTTTGATGGTAAACCGCTTAACGTGATTCAGCTTCCTATCATTAGCTATGCCGACACCTTAAAAGGTAGTAATGAAGAAGTAGGCAAAGTATTTTTCTGGAAAGACGCCTCGCCGCTATACGAACAGTTTTCTAAAACGGTTAACCAAGCCATGATGTGGGGGGTACTTGGTTACGTTTTGGCAGAAATCATCATTTTGTGGGCGTTCGTGGCGAGTATAAAGAACCTTGAAACGGTTATTCGTGGGCACACTGAAAATCTGGAAGATAGCCAAAGTAACCTAATTCAAGCGCAACGTATCGCGAATATAGGAAGTTGGACACTTAACTTGGAAACCGAATCGCTCTATTGGTCGGAGCAAATCTACCATATTTTTGAGCTTGAAGAGGATGAACACGAGCCATCCTATCAGCTTTTCCTTGATGTTATTCATCCGGAAGACAGAGTAAAAGTAGATCGCGCTTTTCGAGAGTCTTTAGAAAACAAAACGCCTTTTTATGTCAGTCACCGTTTGCTTATGTCCGATGGGCGAATCAAGCACGTGATCCAAGAAGGTAAAACGCTGTTCTCTGCTAATGGTCGGCCTGACGTTACTGTAGGTGCTGTTAGGGATATTACCGACACCTATGTCGCTCAAGAAAAAGAAAAGTTGGCAGCGAGCGTATTTAAGCATGTCAATGAAGGCATTTTCATCAGCAATGCAAAGTTGGACATTATTGAAGTCAATGATGCCTGCCTTATGTTTGCAGGCTCAAGTATTGACGAGTCAAAAAACGCGAATCTGTTGGAATTCCAAAATAGGTTCATGCAAGCCAAGCAATTTACTGAAATGACCCAAGCTTTGCGAAAGGAAGGGCATTGGAATGATGAAATTTGGGTTAAGCGCTCCAGCGGCGAAGAAGTCGCGCTGGACTTGAACATCAGCTCGATTCGAAATGAACATGGTCAAGTTACCCACTACGTCGGCATTTTTTCTGATATCACAATAAAAAAACGGCACGAAGAGCGCTTAAATTATATCGCGCACTTTGACTCGTTGACTGGCTTGCCAAACCGAATTCTGCTCACCGACCGGTTAAGCCAAGCTATGCTTCAAACGGAACGTTCGAAGAAACACATTGCCATTCTCTTTTTGGATTTAGATGGATTCAAAAAAATCAATGATGGCTATGGTCATCTTGTCGGTGACATGATGTTAGAACACGTTGCAGAACAGTTCCAAAAAAGCATTCGCGCTGGTGATACCGTTGCTAGGTTTGGTGGAGACGAGTTTGTTTTTGTTATTCGAAACGTATCTAAACCGTGTGCCTATGACATTCCTATCAGTCGGATACTGGAAGCGGTCGCCGTCCCTATGGTTCACGAAGGTCACACTTTGCATGTGTCAGCGAGTATTGGAATCACATTTTACCCACAATCAGAAAGTAAACTCGGGGCAGAAGCGCTGATTAAGCAAGCGGATATTGCTATGTACAAAGCGAAAGCCGCGGGCAAAAATGGGTTTAGGATTTTCGATGAAGGGTGTGTACAGGAAACATAACACTCGTCATAATCTTATGTCCGAAATGATCTGATATTCGTCGTTGTGGACAACCATGATTCAATTCATACTTCTAAGTGTTAGAGAGAAATCGAGCACATGAGGTATGAATGAAAAAAATAGGGATTTTTGCTTACCCTGGTTGCCAAAGCCTTGATGTAATCGGTCCTGCGGAAGTATTTTCCTCTGCCAATAAGTTCAATGAACATCCTGCTTATGAAGTCATCATTTTTTCATTCGAAGAAGGAAAATTGAAGTCGGATGGTGGTTTAACGCTTTACGCTGAAAAAAGCTGGGATGATCTGGATGAGCTAGACACGCTTATCATTCCAGGTGGGAATCAATCTCGAACGTATTTGGGGCGTGAGGATATTTGTGAATGGCTTCTCGCTAGAGCGGAAAATAGCCGACGTGTTACTTCAGTTTGTACTGGTGCGTTTTGGTTAGCTGAAGCAGGTATTCTCAACAATAAAAGCGCGACAACCCACTGGCGACACTGCGATGCTCTTCAAGAGCGTTATCCACTTATTCGTGTAGATTCGAATGCGATTTACCTTCATCAAGGTAAGGTATCAACCTCTGCCGGTATTACAGCTGGCATTGATCTTTGCCTTTCTCTTGTCGAACAAGATTTGGGCTATGCGACTTCCGTTGCAGTTGCGCAGGAGCTTGTGGTTTTCTATCGAAGACCAGGAGGTCAGTCTCAATTTGTCTCGTTGCAAATGGCTCAAAGCTCAGGTGATACACGCGTCGCCAGTGCGATTCGCTATATTCATCAGCATTTAAAAGTGGATATTCGAGTTGAGGATGTTGCTTCCCATGTGGGATTAAGTAGCCGTCAACTCAACCGTATTTTCCAGTCAGATATTAAATTAAGCCCAAACCAATATGTGGTTAAAGAGCGTTTAACTCTAGCTTGTGACCTATTAAAGAACAGCGATTTAACACTGGATCGAATTGCTACAGCCGCTGGGTTAGTCAGTGGCGATAACTTGAGAAATGTTTTTCAACGTCAATATGGTATAAGCCCAATGGCATACCGTCAGCGATTTAAAAGGAATATAAATGAATAAGAATGTTTGGCTTTTATCTTTGTGTCAGGCATTGCTCATGACGGGCAACATAGTATTGATTTCTGTTGTTGGTCTTATCGGAAAAGAGATTGCGCCGAGTTCAAGTTTGATTACTTTACCTGTCGGTCTGCAGTTCCTAGGGCTCATGGCTGCGACGATCCCTGCTTCTTTGATCATGGGAAAATTGGGACGAAGAAAAGGTTTCAGTTTAGGGAATATTATTGGGATTTCTGGCGCGCTATTGGCTACGTTCGCGTTAAACCAAACCAATTTTTGGCTATTTTGCGTCGCGACTACTTTGCTAGGTATCGGCATCGGGTTCGGGACACTCTATCGATTTGCGGCTATTGAAGTCAGTGATGAAAATGCCCGCCACAGAGCAATATCTATTTCGATGGCTGGTGGTGTTTTGGCGGCTGTGCTGGGCCCGAATTTGGCGGTAATGTCTCACACCATGTTTCCCGAGGGGCTATATATAGGGGCATTTGGCGCCGTCTTGCTACTCAATATCATTGCTTTGATAGTATTACAGACGATAGGTTTTCCTGCTCCTCAAGAACACAAGAGCAATGAAGTGAGCGATTCCATTCACACGATCATTAAACAGCCAAACTTTATGACCGCTGTATTTGCTGCAATGGTGTCTTACGCTGTGATGAATCTATTAATGACAGCAACGCCACTTGCTATGCTTGGGTGTGGATTTGATTTCACCCGAGCGGCTGGAGTCATCGAATGGCATGTATTAGGTATGTTCGTTCCTGCATTTTTCACAGGGCGCTTGATCGAGAAATTCGGTGCTCGCGCGATGATTGTGACGGGTGGATTTATCTTTATTGCGTGTATTGCTATTAATGTCCACGGGCAATCCATTTGGCACTTTACCACCGCGTTAATTTTGCTGGGTGTTGGGTGGAATTTCATGTTTATTTCGGCAACGGGGCTGTTTAGCCAGTCTTACGCCAATAAAAATCGCTCAAAAGCACAGGCATTTAATGAATTTTTTGTATTTGGGTGTGTTGCGATAACGGCAATGTTGTCTGGCTGGCTAGAAGCAACGATAGGTTGGCAGAAACTTAATCTCTATGTGGCGCCATTCGTCGTGGCAGTGTTGATAGTGTTTATCTTTAATGCAAGGAAAGTTCACAAATCCAATAAGGCGCTAAGTGGATAGGGGACAAAGGTTTGAGTATTTGGGCTGGCTGGGTATACTGCTCAGCCAACTAAACCTTATCAAATTTAGCTAGCTACAAAAGGAATTTTATCCATGGATTTACAGGATCTTCTTACTACGTTATCTGAGTCTCCAAACTCTGTTCAATTTGCAGATGTTATTTCAGTGATTGAATCAAACTACGAATTCACGCCAACCGAATTTCAAAATGGCGAGACACTGAATGAAGTGGGGCAAAACAACGGTTCGTGCAAGATCTTTGCGTTTGCGAAGATTCAAGATTTAGACCCGAAGAGCACACTTTCTTGCTTTGGCGATTTTTACCGTAAAGATGTACTAGAGAATCCAGAAGGCGATGATCATCAGAACATTCGGAACTTTATTAAATTCGGATGGGAAGGTATCCGCTTTGAAGGCCAAGCCTTAGCAGAAAAATAAGTTCCATTTTTTGTTTTTGATAACAAGAAAAGCCGGATAGACAAACAAAAGGGTTATATCCGGTAACTCCCCATAAAAAGCTACATCGTCATTAATAAAGAGTGATTTTCTCTCTACTAAAGTGTCCTACTGAAATTGTTACGTTCGACGCTCATTCCTGTCAGAGCATAACCAATGCATTGAACACCGTTGAGGTAGGATTGAAACTAATACCAATTGTAGTAAGTAATTACTCATTCTAGCATGTTAAAACACTCGATAACTGCATTAAAAAATTTTATTGTAGAATAACTACTTATCGAAATTTTTTGCCTTGTTCTCAAGCGTTTTTCCTTCGCTATTTATGAACACTTACTGTGATTGTTATAAACCCAATAGAAAGCAGGTTGGCGGGTCAATAATCGGTCGTTGAAAATATTCACAATTGAGCTAATTTTAAAAGTAAAGGCAATTAATT
Source organism: Vibrio penaeicida (assembly GCF_030689305.1). Lineage (GTDB taxonomy): Bacteria > Pseudomonadota > Gammaproteobacteria > Enterobacterales > Vibrionaceae > Vibrio > Vibrio penaeicida_B. Next base: position 171,748 of record NZ_JAUYVM010000012.1, read on the forward strand.
AAATATTGAGTATTTAATATGGATAAGATACTAGAGAATAAACGTTTAGCTGAATTAGAACGGTTTGAGATACTGGATACGCCATCTGATGGCGCATTTGACAATATATCAGCACTTGCAGCCTATATTCTAAAAACACCTATAGCTATTGTCAGCCTAGTAGACAAAAATCGAATTTGGTTTAAGTCTCACCATGGTTTAGAGGTTAATCAAATTGACAGAGAGCCAGGTCTCTGTTCCTCAGCTATCATGGATGATAGTGCCTATATTGTCCGTGATGCCAAGGTTGACCCACGTACACTGTCGAACTCTCTAGTGGCTGGTGAGTTTGGCTTACAATTCTACGCTGGCGTGCCACTTAAAACGTCTACAAACTGCAATTTGGGAACGCTATGTGTTATCGATTTTGAACCAAGAGAAATCACACAAGAAGAGATTGACTTATTGGAAAAAATGGCCAAATTAGTGATGGATCAAATGGAGCTCAGGTTGGCTAGTCGAAAAATTTCTGACCTACACCAAGAATTAATGCATGAGACGCATGAAAAAGAAAAAGAGCATAAAGAAAAAATATCTTCGCAGAATAAATTAAACGAATCTCAAATAGCGTTGGTACGAGAAGAAAAAAAATCTGCATTAAACTCAATGATCACAGGCATTTGCCATCACATCAACACTCCTTTAAGTAACCTTTCCTTATCTTTAGAGTTAACGCGCGAAAATACTAACAAATTAATGAATAATACAAGCGTTAGAGAGGGTAAGGTCGCATTTCGTAAAAGCGATCATGATGCGTTAAATGGATCAATGGAAATATCAAGTCGAGCAGAAGAACAAATTAGGGCAATTATAGATCGTACTAAGTTTCTCAACCCTCAGGAACTTTCGATCGTTGCTGATAACATAAAGTTTGAAGAAGTTGTAAAGTTTTCCTTGGCTTACCTACGACAACATCGCGTTTCACCTATAAATTTAATTAAAAATTATAAAAGTGATATAAGTTTACTTACCTCTCCATACATTTTAGCAACTGCCTTGAGCATTTTATTTGAAAATGTGATAGATCATGCCTTTACGGATCAGCGCGAAGTCAGTATTTCTATTTCTATACAAAGCCGTGCAAATGGAGAATTTGCCATTCAAATAGAAGATTTCGGGGTAGGTATACCTGAAACACAAAGTAACCAAATATTTGACCCATTTTTTTCTGGAGAATTGTGCCGAGAGCATCATGGTTTGGGTCTGGCTATTTGTAAAACTATGTTGGAGGAATTATTAGGTGCGTCCATCACACTATTAAATAAAGAGTCGTCGGGCTGTTTATTCGAAATAATCTTGCCTCCTACTAGCGATATGTATTAGTAAAGTAACTTACCTGACTCTAACTGTATCTCATCATTCCATATCAGATATTTCATTTAATTTAGAAGACCACCAAAAAAGGGATGTTTACAAGCAGAAAAAAACCGGATAGACAAAGGCTCTATCCGGTCAGAAGGCAGTGGATTAATTGCTCTTCAAAATGAAATTTAGAAATTTAAAACCATGGAAAGGTTTTCGTTAACTTTGGTTATGCGCATCGCATAGATTCAATGCATTACTACAGAGAACCTACTACGCATTAAAAGTTAACAACGATACCTGCAGTCGCGCCTGACTCGAAATCACCTTTCGCTTCAGTATCTAGCTGAGAGTACTCAACAAATACCGTTGTTTTCGAACCTAGTGCGTAACCAACACCCGCGTAAAAACCTGAGTCTGTTGGTGCGTTATCTTCATCAACTTGGCCGTAACCGCCATAGATGCGTGTTGCATCGATGTTGTACTCACCGCCTAAGCGCCAAGCCATTACGTCTGTGCCTGCTTGATCTTCCATAGAGAAGTCTGCACCCACTTTAAACGCTTTGAATTTGTAGCTCGCGCCTAAGTTGAACCCAGAGAAGTTGACGTTGTCAGCATTCACTTTTTCATCTTGATAGTCGTAAAAACCAGCGGAAAGACCAAGACCCATAGGAAGGTCATAAGCACCTGCGATAGTAAAACCACTGCGCTTGTTGTTGTCTGCTTGTGCGAATTGGTAAGTCACACCTGCCGTTAAGTTTTCAACTAAGTTAGATGCTGTGAATTTTACTATACCGTTATCACGACCACGATCTTCAAGGCTTTGAGAGTAGCCATACCACTCATCGAATCCGCCACGGAAAGACACGTCATCAAAAATGGTAGTTTGACGACCAAATGTCAGCGTACCAATGTTGGTGAACTCAAGACCTGCGTAGAAATCACGAGAAGTGAATGCTGTGCCTGCGTCACCGTATTGAACTTCGAAGCGACCGATGGCTGCGACACCTTCAGTTGCTTGATGCTTAGCAGTAAAGCCAAGGCGAGAACCACCATCGTTGATAGAAGATTCAGAGCCAGTGCCGTTATCTTCAACTTGCATAACGGCAAATGCACGACCGTTAACTTCAAGAGTAGAACCATCATTGTTGTAAACTTCTGCTGCGTTTACAGAACCTGCCGCTGCCATTACAGCCACTGCCAAAAGAGTTTTTTTCATAATTAATCCATTTATGTTCAAAAGAATTCGGAGAGGAAAGGTCTATTACCCATGCTAATTGCCTGATAAAAAATGACTTCCCCTCAATTCGAACGACATACTGAAACCAAAACATTATAAGGTCAAGCGTTCTATATGCTGAAGTATTGAGCGCATGAATGATGGAGCGGATAGATTGCACCTTAAACTAATGGGATGGCATCCTGTTAAAAATACCTTTCTATACAAAGGAGTAGAGTACTTCCAATTAAACTGGATTACATTCTGTTTGGTGTGTTGGTTTAAGGTCTTTCATTCTGTAAAGTGTTTTGAAGAATGTGATACACGTCACTTTAGGGTTTGGTGTTCTGTATATTCTGTATGTTTGGATATGATTCAAAGAAATATGCACAAGGGAAGCATGTATGAAAAATGGTTTGATAAAAAAACAAGAAATAGACGAATTTGAAGGAACAGATAAAACGCATTTTTTAAATAAAAATGCTCAAAGAACCAATAAGTCACTTGGGGACTTGGTTGGAATAAAAGGCTTTGGATTTGACATTGTTGAAATTGAACCCGGCTTTGAATCCACGGAACATCATGTTCATTATTTTGAGGATGAATGTGTTTATGTACTTGAAGGAAAGGGAACAGCACGGATAGGGGATGAAAAGTTCTCAATTGAAGAAGGCGATTTTATTGGGCACCCCGCTGGTGGAGAAGCGCATTCTATTATCAACGAAAGCGACATAACGTTACGTTGTATCGTTGTTGGGCAGCGGCTCGATCACGACGTTGCGGACTATACATGGATGAAAAAGCGAATATATCGCAACAAAGGGATGCCTTGGAACTTGGTTGATTTAGACAATATTGATGAACCTATGGGATCGGTAGGTCAAAAGTAAAAATGCCCCACTCACAAGAGCAGGACATTGAATCGATAACAGAATCTGGCGTAAGCCTGACGAATTAAGCCAACAGTTCGTTAGCGGTCTCGACTACGTTTTCAACCGTGAAGCCGAACATCTTGAACAGCTCGCCCGCTGGTGCAGATTCGCCGAATGTTGTCATACCGATGATACGACCGTCGAAGCCCACGTACTTGTACCAGAAGTCTGCAATACCGGCTTCCACTGCAATACGAGCGGTTACGTCTGAAGGCAATACTGATTCGCGGTAAGCGGCGTCTTGCTTGTCGAACGCATCGGTTGAAGGCATAGAAACGACACGTACTTTCTTGCCTGCTGCTGTCAGTTGCGCTGCGGCTTCGATGGTTAACTCAACTTCAGAGCCCGTTGCAATCAAGATAAGCTCTGGCTTGCCATCGCTGTCTTTCAGGATGTAACCACCTTTCGCGATATCAGCCACTTGTGCGGCATCACGCTCTTGCTGTGCTAGGTTCTGACGAGAGAAGATAAGCGATGTTGGACCGTCTCTGCGCTCAATCGCCAGTTTCCAAGCGACTGCTGATTCCACTTGGTCACATGGACGCCATGTGCTCATATTTGGCGTTAGGCGTAGAGAGGCGATTTGCTCAACCGGTTGGTGAGTCGGACCGTCTTCACCCAGACCGATAGAGTCGTGCGTGTACACTTGAATGTTCTGCACTTTCATCAGTGCCGCCATGCGCATCGCGTTACGTGCGTATTCCATGAACATAAGGAAAGTCGCGCCGTATGGTACGAAACCACCGTGCAGAGCTATACCGTTCATGATGGCTGTCATACCGAACTCACGTACACCGTAGTGGATGTAGTTGCCCGATGCGTCTTCCGCCGTCAGTGATTGAGAGCCCGACCACATAGTCAGGTTTGAAGGCGCAAGGTCAGCCGAGCCGCCCATGAATTCCGGCAAGATAGCCCCAAACGCTTCCAACGCATTTTGCGACGCTTTACGTGACGCAATGTTAGCAGGGTTAGCTTGAAGGTCTGCAATGATTTGGCTTGCTTTCGCTTCCCACTCTGCAGGCAGTTCGTTGTTTACTCGACGTTTGAACTCGGCGGCAAGCTCTGGATATGCTGCTTCATAAGCTGCAAATTTCTCGTTCCACGCTGCTTCCTTAGCTGCGCCTGCTTCTTTCGCAGACCACTCTGCGTAAACTTCCTGCGGAATTTCAAAAGGACCGTGCTCCCAACCTAAAAACTCACGTGCTGCTGCAATTTCTTCATGACCCAATGGCGCGCCGTGACAGTCGTGTGACCCCGACTTGTTTGGCGAACCGAAACCGATGATGGTTTTGGTACAGATAAGGGTTGGACGTGGGTCCGCTTTCGCGGCTTCAATCGCTGAGTTGATGGCGTCGGAATCGTGACCGTCTACCGCAGGAATGACATGCCAGCCGTACGCTTCAAAACGCTTAGGGGTGTCGTCAGAGAACCAGCCTTCCACTTCACCGTCGATAGAAATGCCGTTGTCGTCCCAGAACGCAATCAACTTGCCCAGACCTAGCGTGCCTGCAAGAGAACATGCCTCGTGCGAGATACCTTCCATCAGACAACCATCACCCATGAAAGCATAGGTAAAGTGGTCCACGATGTCGTGACCGTCTTTGTTGAACTGCGCGGCAAGCGATTTCTCAGCCAGTGCCATGCCCACGGCGTTAGTGATGCCCTGACCAAGCGGACCTGTCGTGGTCTCGATGCCTGGGGCGTAACC
>NZ_JAUYVM010000013.1 GCF_030689305.1 Vibrio penaeicida
GTCATAGTTCCACCTGTTGTGTACGAGGTGCATCTTAACACCTCTAATCAGGTGGCCAAATTCACTATGCCACTACACTATTATTAAATATTTTAATTAATCAAATATTTAAACATAAGGTTATATACATTGAGTACTTAACCAGCGCTTAGTATCGGGCGTTATAGCGCTTTGATGACTCAAGGGTTACAAGGTTCTCGTACCTTGCCGGCATTATTATTCTTGGGTTCAAATCCTAAGCCTACTTCAAAATTGTGAGTTCTATGTAAGCTAAGCCTCTGTGGGGCTAAAAATTTAATAGACTTGTCTGATTTTTAAGCTCTTCTCTCGGTTCCTTTTTCCAAATTCTCGAGTTAGTTGGTGTTTTAAGTTTTGTGGTCTGGTTGCGGAAAGCTTTGTTGACTAAGATGCTATCCATCAAATACAAGCTAAGTGCTTCAGTGCCAAGCGAGCCTGTTTGCTTGTATCGCTCGAACAGAAGCTTCAAATCGGCAGCCAACGCGTGGCATTTCTGGTTTGCAGTAATTTTAGTGTTTGGGGCGTAGTACAGCGACTTGTTTTGTGCGTTGTCTACTTTTTGGTGGGTATAGCAGTGTGCTTAGGGGAGTAGAAAGGGTCGTGAGTGAGTCGACCCTAGTCTTTAGAGAAGGGAGAGGTTTTTTACGCTGCGCGCTGGCTGGTTTCATGGCGGTAAACGCGTGTGCCAGTTTCAGTATTCTCGTAAACTTCTAATTCTTTTAGATATGACCAAGCGTGTACGTGAGTGTTTGTTTGCGCTGCAAGTCTAGCGATAACGGCATTAACACTGCGTCCAGCGTAGTCTTTAGTCGGTACGAAAATGTTCTTAATTACAGATAGCATAATGGGCTCCTTTGTGTAATTAAATTACCAAATATATCTGCGAGAACTATAGCAAAGAGTTAAAGTGTGATCAATATCCGTTATTGATTTTCATAATTATCATTCGTTGTAATTTTTAGATCAAAAAATTGAGCTGCACGCATAACAAAAACAACAAACTGACAAACAACACGTGGCATTTTTGTTTGCGGTGGATTTGTTAATTACGGTGGCTTACGGAAACGGCAATTGGCGTTTTTGGCTACTTAACTAGGCGTTAGCTTAAACCAAAGTAAGGAAGTCTCATGGGAAACAAAAAGTGGGTATTTGCAGTCATTTTATTTATCGGAGGCCCCTCGCTGCTTCCTGTTACTTTGGAAATTATTTCTTTAATAGAGATTTACGGCATTTTAGGTGCGTGGACAATTTATACGTCTTACGCTAAATATTTGGCGAATCACCCTAGATCCAAAAGAGCTTTGCGTTTTGCTACGAGTTGGGATTATCAACCGCAAATGCTATTCACCCTAAGCGAACTCAAAACATGTCCACAATTAGTTTTCCATATGCTCCCAGTTCAGAGCGCAGTAGTTTGGACAATGAATATTCTGTTTTGGGGTGGTATGGTTTGGTGCTTGATACTTTAAGCTGGCGTTAGTTGCCCTAGTAACTCCAAATTTAGGAAATGTATGGAATACAAATTAGATATAGAGCCATCGGATAGTGATATCAGTGAAATTCGTGGTGGGTTAATCAAGCACAACACTCCATTTCTGGAGGGGATACCTAAGTCGCAAGTTGGGTACTATGCAGTCGATGGAGAAAATAAAATTGGAGGTATTATCGCTGATATTTGGGGTAATTGGTTACTTATCAAATTTCTTTGGGTTGATGATTCTATGAGGGGGAAACGAGTTGGTAGTCAGCTTCTTCATCACATTGAAAACTATGCGAAATCCCAAGGCTGCCAATCGGTACTGGTTGATACTCTCAGCTTTCAAGCGAAGCCCTTTTATGAAAGGTATGGGTACAAGTGTCAGATGGTGCTGGAAAATTACCCAATAGATTCATCTTTATCATTTCTAACAAAATCGTTAATCGAACAATGAGTTAGTGTTAACGCATCGTAGTACGGATTCATAATCAGTCTTTAATTTACCTACGTTGACCCGCACATTTTTTTGAACAGTAAATGACGTTTGCCCACTCTCTTTACCATTTTTTCGCGAATTAAATTGTACGCAATTACCCAAATGCTCATCAAAAATGTATATGAAAGTAATTTGTTCAGAAGTGTGTAGGGCAAGTTGTAATAAATCGTTGTCCTGAAGTCTCAAATCATGAGTAAACCAGTAAAGCGTTTTGTGTTTCATCAAACCGAAATGTCCGTAATAGAATTCAAAATTTCACGTGGTTAAAGGGTGGCTGGCACCTTATATTGGCGTTAGGTTTTTGAAGGACTCAAACTCTTAATTTCTTGAAAAACTTCTTCTGCCTCAGCTGTTAGTTGCGAGTAAGTTCTAATATCACCGTTTCTTTGGGTGTGCATAGCTTGTTCAAGCAGCATTGAGTGTCTTTTTTTGAGTTTCTTAGCTGGGTTGCTCTTAAAAAAAGAAAACATGAATAACTCCGTTAATGTTTAGTTTTTTCTATACGTCCAGCTAAGAGGAATAGTTCACTCTAAGGCTCTCTCAGCAAGTAGTCTAAAAAAACAGTCAATCAGATTTCTAAAGCTTAGCTTTGTCGGTTGAATTTACTGGGCTAATATCTAGCTATCAACATAATGAAAGGATGCGAATTGTGTTTAAGAAGTTATTAGGGTTAGCACCAAAATTAGAATCGGATGGTTCATATTCACCTTCAAAGGTTGCTTTGAAAATTGCAACTGCTGACAAGACCGATTACAAAGAAGTTGAATACAGCCCTGTAGACGGATCAAGGCGAAAAATCTTAGTCTTGGCGACCGAGCAAAAAAATATGGAAATGAAAAACGGGAAGCTTTTTTCGACTGGTAATCACCCTGTTGAAACTCTAGTACCCATGCTGCATCTTAGAAATGCAGGCTATGAGTTTGAAATATCTACGCCTAATGGTAAGCCCGCGATCATAGAAATGTGGGCATTTCCCCATAAAGATGAGCACGTAAATTCTATTTACAGTGAATACAAAGAACAATTGGAAAACCCCATTAGTCTGGCTGAATTAGTCAACGGTGGATTGAACGTTGAAGATTATGCAGCCGTATTTATTCCTGGCGGTCATGGTGCAATGTTGGGGCTCCCAGAAGATAAAAGTGTTGGCACTGTTCTAAATTGGGCACACGACAACGATGTTTTTACAATTTCTATTTGTCATGGTCCAGCTGCTTTCTTATCTACTCATATGAATGGTTCTGAGTTTTTATATCAGGGGTATAAAATGGCAGTTTTCCCTGATTCAGTTGATGCTCAAACACCGATGATCGGCTACTTACCGGGTAAGATGCCTTGGGGATTGAGTGAGAAGTTAAAAGATTTAGGCGTGGAGTTAGCGAATAGTAAAGCTGACAATACAGTTTGTCGTGATCGCTTGTTAATTACAGGAGCAAGTCCATTGGCCGCTGATGCCCTTGGAAGGTTGGCTGTAGAAACGTTGGTTTCAGCACGTACTTAATAAACACTTCTAGCCGACGGTCAACACTAAGGGGATAAATCGGTGGTTTGGGCATATTCTCGTTTCCAATCAAAAGATCACTTCGTTTGAATTAGGGAATATCAGAGGTGAAGTTTGCTCTTTTTGGGTGAGATTAACGGCTTATTTGTGAATAAGCCGTTTTATATACACAGCGTGTAAAAGACAAAGAAAGGAATACCGATAGAGTTACAGAGACTCTAGTTCTTTCGCCTGCATGGTCATTCTGATTTGCGAGTTAGGCGCACCAAAACCCCGGTACCCATCTCTCTGAACAATTTCGAAACAGAATCGCCCTTCAAAGAGCTCCGAGTACAGTTGATAGAACACACCGTGCTCGTCTTCATCGTAAAGGATATTAAAGCGCCTCATAAGCGACAATTGTTCCGAAGACAGACCGAATCTCGTGGCGAGATCGTCATAATAGTTATCAGTAACCGGCATCGTTTTTACATTGAGAGACGCTAACTTTTCAGCCATTGCAAAAATATCTCGGGTGCTGAATGCGATATGGTTTACCCCTGTTCCGGCGTACGTATCCAAAATTTTATTAGAGACGGTACGTGAGGCTTGAGAGCTATTGAGTGTGAAGGCAACTCGATTATCCGGTGTTTGCATTGCCTGGCTTTTCACTAACCCGCTCGGGTCTGTCAGGCTGACGCTAGGGGAGCCGACCATGTTAAACATTGCGCGGTACAGCAGAATAGAATGCAACATTTCTTCATAGGGCATGGTGGTGGCGATGTGATCAATTGCCGTTAGATACGCTTGTAGCTCGGCAGGCTCATTCCATTCAAACTCTCGCTCCCAATGAGCGGGTTGGTCAGATTCATCAACCAGATAAATTAAGCTTTCTCCGGGGCCTTGAATGGCTGGTATCCCGTGCGTGTCAGAGCTTGTGTTACCGTGAACTTGGTAACAGAGCTTATTGGCGCGGTCGAGCAATTTAGGAACGTCGGTACAAGTTAACCCAACAGCACAAACAGAGGCGCCATGTTTTTGGTGGTATTGTTGCGCGAAGCTATCAGGTTCAAGGTTCATGACTAGGTTAATACTTCCCTGACGCCATAGTTCTACGTTCTTCTTCTTGTGAGTTCCAGCGTGGTAAAACCCTAGGTTACCGAGCAGTAACGTAAGCGCCTCTCGCTCTTTGATATTAAGGGCGAACTCTATAAATTGGACTTCAGAAGGCGGAAATGTTTTGGGCAATAATGAACTTGATGGAAGCACATTAGTTCCGGCTACATGATCTTGTCTATTGGCTGGCTTAGATGCCTTAATATCTTCACTTCTATTGTTGGCAAAAACTAAGGAGCGGTATCCATCAATAGCGGTTTTTTCTGGAGAACTTGATCGAAATTGGTCGTTAAAAATTTCGAGAGAAAATGGACCGTCATATCCTGTAGCGTGAAGATTTTTCATAAATTGGTCTAGGGGAAGCTCTCCTTGACCGGGGAAGCAGCGAAAATGTCGACTCCAACTCAGGTGGTCCATAGACAGGCGTGGAGCATCGGCGGCTTGTACTAGGAAAATCTTTTCCCCCGGAATGTTCAGCATAGAATCAATTTCGGTACCTCTAGAGAAAATATGGAACGTATCTAAACAAACGCCTATTTTCTCGTGATTAGCTCGGCGAACAATTTCCCAGGAGTCTCTGTAATCAAATACATGCTTACCCCACGCGAGAGCTTCATAGGCGACTCGCTTCTCTCTTTTCTCCGCGATAGATCCAAGTTCACTAAAGTCGTCGGCAGCTCTTTGAATTCCGCCCAAGGCATGCGGCGAACAACTGCTGCAAACCATAAGAAGATCGGTTCCAAGCTCATCCATAATGTCGAACTTTTGATTGGCTCGCTGAAAGATACGATCACGATACGGTGCGGGCAAGCCTTCAAAATCTCTCAATGGTTGATAAGCAACGACACTTAACCCGTTATCATCAAGCATTGAGCGAATTTCTTTTATTGAACCGTTATGGTTGATCAAGTCGGCTTCAAAAATTTCAATTCCACGAAAACCCGCTTTGGCGCTGGCTTCAATTTTTTGTCTTAATGATCCTGAAAGACAAATCGTCGCAATAGAATAGAGCATTACCATTACCCCCTTGTTTGGTGAATTAACCCTTTGATGGCTAATGCGTATCCCTGAATGCCAAACCCTACGATAATTCCATTTGCTACAGGGGAGATATATGAATGGTTTCTGAAAGCTTCTCGAGCGTGGACATTAGAAATATGGGTTTCAATGGTGGGTACTTGAGTGCCTTTAATAGCATCATGCAACGCCACCGAGGTATGAGTAAAAGCGCCGGGGTTAAAGACAACGCCCAGAATTGAACCGTTCTTTACACCAATGCCCGCCTCATGAAACCAGTCAATAAGCACACCTTCATGATTGCTTTGCATGAATTTGATGGTCACACCATGCTCTTTAGCGGTTTGATGACAAAGTGCCTCTACATCATCTAACGTAGAATTACCGTATTGTTCAGGTTCCCGTTGACCGAGAAGATTGAGGTTAGGGCCATTGATTACGAATATAGAGGACATTATTTTCTTCCTTGAGCAGATTCTAGGTCTTGAAAAGGCGGTGTTTGTATAAACACTTTCTCTCCACTCTTCACCGCCTCAACAATGGCTTCGGTGACACGTAAATTTTGAACACCATCATGGACACTCACCAAAGGTTCAGCTTGGCCCCTAATCACGTTACAAAAGTGGTGGAGCTGAGCTTCCAAGGGATCTTTTCTTTCTAATTCCACATCACTACATTCGAAAGGTTTCCACCAAGATCGATCTTCATCCTTCAAGTAACGTTTTAGCTTGAGGGTGGGAACGGAAAGCGAACCGTGAGTTCCAGCGATGTGGTAACAATCTTCATCGGGGTAGGTAGCGTAAGATTTGTTCTCTTGTGTGGTTTGCTCCCAGCTTCGAGCCGATCCCGCCGTGTCCGAAAGAATAAATGTGCCCAGCGTACCGTTGGAAAAAGAAAATACGATAGCAACGGTGTCTTCAACTTCAAATCCACGGTGTGTATTAGATGCCGTAGCTTGTACTGAAGAAATTTCCCCACATAAATATCGAAGATTGCCTATTTCATGGATCATGTTGATGAGAATAGGACCCCCTCCGATTTTGGTTCGCCAAGTCCCTAGTTCAAAATAATCGTCGGGCTTGTAGAAAAGAGCACTGCCTGTCACGGCAACAGTCGCCCCCAATGAACCAGAATCTATGAGCTCTTTTGCTTTACGCATAATAGGGCTATGCATACGGTGGTGACCGACAAGCAGGGGGGTAGAGTAATCTTGAGCAATGCGATACAAGCGTTCTCCCTCTGAAAGAGAGTGAGCCACCGGCTTTTCGATGATGGCAGGTATCCCCGCTTCTAAGCAGGCGATAGCTTGTTCTACATGAAGGTGATTTGGCGTAGCCAGAATAACACCATCAGGTTTTTTAGAACGTTCGGAGGAATTGGAATCCGAGTCACTGAACATTGTCTCAAGCTCACTGTACCAAGGGACACCGAGATTTTTTGCAAGCTCTCGTCCGTCATCGGTCGGGTCAACAATCGCAAACAAAGCGTAATTCGAATTGTCAGATGTTAATAACTTAATATGACTCTTTCCAATGAGCCCGGCTCCGACAACAGTAATATTAATTTTTTCCATGGGCAAACAGGCCATCCTTGTATTGGCAATTTCTTTAGATGAGCGAAACCCTCACGTAGAGTGATACATTTTATTAGAGGGTAGGTTGGTTCTTTTCGGGAATAGTCAAAGAACCAATCTTGAATTTGAAGGGGAAGAACGTTCGTCCTACTTAGGGTTGCTCACCCCCTTCGGTATTATTAATGCTTTCATGACTCTGTATTTGGCGTTAGTCCCCGTTTTGAACGTGTTATTCAGACACTTTTAAGCGATTAACGAAACCAAATAAGTGCGATTCAATGGCTTCCTGGCATGCGTTGAAATCTCTTTTGAGCGCTGCTTCCATAATGGATTCATGCTCATCTACTATATCGGTACCGCGGAAACCATTGGTCTTTAATTCAACAACCACAAATTGACGAAATTGGTCATAAATCTGTTTGTGGTAGTGGATGTGTAACTCAGATCCGCAAGCCGCAATCAATGCCGCATGAAATTCGTAATCGCATTGATGCCACATTCCAAAATGTTCTTCGATATCCTCTCGCATCTTTCGTTCAACGTGCAAAAGCTTATGGTGAGCGGCAACCAGATTACTTTCCCACTCCATTCCACCATTAGAGAAAGACTGCTTTGCCCCATCGCTTTCAAGCAAGACTCTAAGGCGAGTCAACTCGTTCATTCGCTCGTTCGAAGCGCTGGCAATACTGAACCCCTTTTGGCCTTCTGCCTCAACAAGCCCCTCGCTTGATAGCCTTGCTAAGCTTTCTCTTAACACGTTCACACCACTGTTATAACGGCCTTTCAACGTATCCATTTTAAGTTTGCTACCGGGCTCGAAAGCACCCATCAAAATATCGTTACGCAAGGTTTCATAAAGATTCATTCGGTTTCCTATCAAAGCGCGCTATTGCTATCTACTATTTTTACAGTAACACACGATTAAGATCGATTTTTGGGGTGACTGCTTATATTTATGAGTTTTTCATTTATCGATGTCAAATCATTTTTGTCACCTATTTTTAAAAATGAGTGATGTTTTAACAAATAATCTACAAAATTAACATTAAGGGTTGTACGAGGTGAAAAAATCGTGCAATTATTGATCAGAGATTAAGGTGTTAATGTGTGTAAACCTGTTAATGCCCACTTTGAGGCCGACCATTTGGTTTGGTCTTTTTACACAAAGGAGTGTGTCATAATGAAAATGAACAATGTTGCAAGCCAGTTTAAAAAAGCCTTTACGACAGTTGCGATGACTGTTGCGTTGTCCGCAACCAGTATTGCAAATGCGTCTGATGTTAAATTGCGCTTATCGGCGACGAGCTCAGAAACGGATCAACGTGCTGTGGCTTTGTTAGAAAAGTTTGGTCCTGGAGTTTCTGATTTTGCGACGTTTGAACCGCATTGGAATGCCTCATTGTTTAAACAAGGCACAGAGTTAGAAGCAATTGCGCGAGGAAACTTGGACATGACCATCACGTCAGCGCAAGAACTGGCTGAGTTTATTCCTGAGTTTTCTATCTTTTCTGCGGGTTACATGCACAGAGATGCCGCTCACCAAGTGGCGGTATTCAATGCTGACTTCATGGATGAATTCAAAGAGAAAGTGGAAGACGTACTAAACGTTAAGCTCTTGACGGTTATGTATATGGGGCGACGTCAATTGAATCTGCGTACCGATACTGAAATCCAAACGCCAGACGACCTGAAAGGGGTGAAACTGCGCATGCCAGGATCCGATGCATGGCAATTTTTAGGCAAAGCATTGGGTGCCAACCCAACGCCAATGTCGTTTACTGAAGTTTATACCGCGCTTCAAACGGGAGCCGTTGACGGTCAGGACAATCCGTTACCAACCACGAAAGACGCTAAATTCTATGAAGTGACAAAGCAAATCGTACTAACCAGTCACCTAGTGGATCTGAACTACTTAGCCATTTCCAATAAAGTGTTCAATAAATTCTCGAAAGAGGAGCAAGCGAAACTGCTAATGGCTGCAGAAACCACTGCAGAGTTCGGACGCCAAAAGCAATTGCAATTGGAAAATGAATTAGCAGACTTTTTCCGAGATCAGGGTTTGAAAGTGTACACGCCCAATGTGGATGCGTTTCGTAAACAAGTTCAAAGTACTTATTTAAACTCCGACTTTTCAAAAACCTGGCCTGAAGGTCTTCTTGAAAAGATCAACGCACTATAAAGCTTTGAATTTATGACTATCTGGAATTGGCTGAAAAAAGCAGCTGATGGCATCGCGGTTACAATGTTAGCCGCTATGTTCATCATATTTTGCGCTCAGATATTTTCGCGATATGCGTTGAACGAACCATTAGGGTGGTCAGAAGAACTCTGTCTCACTCTTTGGCTCTGGCTCATTTTTTGGACAGGGGCATTTTGTCTAAAAAGCAGCGACCACATTCGTTTCGATATTTTGTATCTCAGCGCCCCCAAAAAAATACAAAGAGCAATGTTCTTTTTGGCCGCTCTTGGGATCATTGTAGGTTTTGGAATCAGCTTAGCACCTACTTGGGATTACATTACTTTTTATAAGATTAAAAAGAGCGCCATTTTGAAAATTAGATTGGATTACGTGTTTAGTATTTATGGCGTATTCCTAGCCGTGATAATTATTCGATACTCTTGGGCGGTATATACGCTAATTAACCCCAAGCGCAAAGAAGAACAAGAGAAAAGTAGGTTGTAATCATGAGTATCTCGTTGAGCTTATGCCTAGTAACGGTTTTGTTACTGGCCGCTTTTGGCGCCCCTGTATCTTATTCCATGCTGATTGGCGCTATCGTTTATCTTTTTATTAGTGGGCAAGACCTCGCTTTAGCGGGCGAGCAAATTATTCAAGGGTTTTACAGTAGCTACATCTTATTGGCTGTTCCGCTATTTATTTGTGCTGCGAATATCATGAATGCAGGCAGTATTTCAGACCGACTGCTTCAATTTTGTGTCGCCATTGTTGGGCATTTCAGAGGGGGGCTTGGTCACGTTAATATTGTGTCTAGCCTTATCTTTTCTGGCATGTCAGGTTCAGCGGTTGCAGATGCTGCCGGCATAGGGCGCGTAATCATCAATATGATGACCAAAGATGGGCGTTACCCGCCGAGTTACGCCGCTGCGATTACGGCTGCTTCGGCGACTATCGGTCCTATCATTCCTCCATCGATTCCCATGGTCATTTATGCCTTGGTGTCAGATACCTCTATTGGTTTCCTATTTATCGCGGGTTTGGTACCGGGTCTGATGATGGGGGTAGCGCTTATGATCATGAATACCGTTCAAGCGAAGCGTTTGAATATTCCGATGGAGCCCAAAACCCCCACTAAGGATTTACCCAAGATCACTTGGCGAGCATTGCCGACTTTGATGATGCCAGCGATCCTGTTATACGGCATTTATGGGGGTGTTACCACGCCCACGGAAGCAGCCGCTGTTGCAGCCGCTTATGCACTAATATTGGCTGCTGTAGTGTACAGATCGATAAGTTTTAAAGAGCTTTACCATGCGATTAAAGAGAGTGCTTATTCGTCTGCGTCGGTGGGGTTGGTCATAGGGTCGGCATTGATTTTTAACTATATTATTGCCACTGAAAACGTACCGACTCAGATTGCTGGTGTGATTTCAGCATTGGATTTATCTCCAATTGCATTCTTGTTGTTGGTTAACCTCATCTACTTATTACTGGGATTCTTATTGGATGCCACGACCGTCATATTGGTGATTGTTCCTCTGTTTATCCCTGCCTGCCGTGAATTAGGAATCGATCTCGTTCACTTTGGGGTTGTGACGATAGTAAATTTGATGATTGGTTTGATTACGCCTCCTTATGGGATATTGCTGTTTGTGATTAACGGCACAACCGACATTCCATTAGCCGGCATTATTAGACAAGTCGTCCCTTTTATTATTATGTTGTTAGGCGCTTTGTCCGTAATGATTTTCTTCCCGGACTTAATTCTATTTTTACCGCGTCTATTCGGTTACCAAGGATGACTATACTCTTTCAATTTGAAGTCACTTGGGCATAAGCATTTATTCCGTAATGTCTCTCTGCTCTCGCGCTTTTTTCTGAAATTGTTTTGGTGGCATTCCACTGACTCGACGGAAAAAGCGCGAGAAGTAACCGGGATCTTCAAAGCCGAGTTTATAGCCGATCTCTTTCGCAGAAAGCTGAGTGTAGATAAGTTGTCTTTTGGCTTCGGTGATAAGGCGTTCGTGAATCAACTGCAACGCATGCTGATCGGCGAATCGTTGACACAGTCGATTGAGTCTGCCGGAGCTTAAACCAAGTTCATCTGCGTACTGGGCAACACTCCAATGCTCTAAATAATGTTCGTCTACCAGTGCCATAAATGCCTCGTAAGCGACAATTTTAGAATCGAGACCCACGTCAGAAATTTGGTTGGGTTTGAGAGAACGATGTATCAATAACAGCAATATTTTTAGATAGCCCCCAATCATGGATTCTTGGGCTGCATCCGACGAATGATATTCCTTGATTAATTGCTGAGTGAGATACATCGCTTCTTTTGAATGCTGGCTACCAGGCTCCAGTTGAACCACTAATGATTCGCGGAACAACTGAGGAAAGAGTTCCCGCTCTTTTTCATTGAATAGCTGCATAAGAAAGGGTTGAGAAATCGTGACAATGTAACCTTCGACGTTAGGTTGGTGCACAAATCCATGCACTTCTTTGGGGGGGATCGATAACAGACAGTGCTCTTCTCTTTCTACTGACAAGTCCCTGACTTGGGCCAGCATTTTGCCTTTTTCTAAAATCAGCAACTGATGCAAATTGTCATGGCGGTGGGGGTGAATTTCCCAATTATGTTTCGGCAAAGACTGCTCCAGCCTCGCGATATCAAAATAGGCTAAAGCGTTAGAGGGGACGGCTTCACCGTAAAGAAAATAGTGGGGGATATCGGACATGGTGCCTCTGTGAAAAAATTGTTGATTAAATGGTCAAAACGTTACAAATGTACAATAAATTGTGAAAAAGTTGAATTTATTCCTGATGTGATGGCGATTAATCTAAATACTCATTCAGAGTACAAGGTAGAAATAGAGTGCACGGGATCCCTTATATGCAGATACGTGGTGGCAGTTCGAAAGGGCTGTATTTTCTTGCCAAAGATCTGCCCGAAAATGAACAAGAACGAGACCAACTCTTACTCGATATTGTGGGTCGAGATCACCGCCAAATCGATGGTCTTGGCGGCGCGCACCCACTGACTAGCAAGGTTGCGATTGTTTGTTTGTCGGATGATCCGCTCGCAGATGTCGACTACCTCTTTGCTCAGGTTGTGGTGGGAGAAAACCGAGTAGATACGTCCCCAAATTGCGGAAATATATTGTCTGGTGTTGGGGCATTTGCTCTCGAAAGCGGATTGATTAGCGCAGCGGAAGAAACAACGACGGTTCGCGTAAAAATGCTCAACAGCCACCATTACTGCGACCTTATTTTAGAGACGCCGAGCGCCACCTTGACCTACCAAGGGGACACCAAAATCGATGGCGTTCCAGGAACGGCTTCTCCAGTTATTTGCCAGTACAAAGATGTGGCTGGTTCGGTGTGTGGCGCGCTTCTCCCAACGGGAAATACAGTCGATGTGTTTAATGGCGTGCCCACAACGTGCATTGACAATGGAATGCCAGTGGTGGTCATTCAAGCAAAAGATGTCGGGTGTACAGGTTATGAAAGTGTGGAGGCTTTGAATCAGGATTCAGAGTTGAAATCAAAACTCGAAGCCATTCGTCTACTGGCCGGCAAAGCAATGAACCTTGGGGATGTCACAAACAAAGTGGTACCCAAAATGAGCTTAGTCTCAAAGCCGATTTCGGGTGGGCACATTCACACGAGGACCTTTATCCCTCATACGTGCCATACCGCCATTGGCGTATTGGGGGCGGTATCTGTCGCCACGGCATGCATGCTGTCGTCTTCGGTTGCTCAACCTGTGACACCGCTCAGTTTACCTCAATCTGTTAATACCATTTCGGTTGAGCACCCGACAGGAGAATTCTCAGTCGAACTGAGTACCGATGAAGATGGCCGCATCAATCAAGTGGGTTTAGTTCGGACTGCAAGGGTGTTGAGCAAAGGCATTGCTTATCCAGCGCCATATTGAGAAAAACCAAAGGGAATCAAATGGATAATTGGAAAAGAACGCATTGGCGTGAGAAGGAGATCTTGGCATGAAAAGGAGAATTGAGCATGAATAAACCCAGTTGTATGGCACCAGACAACAATACACGTGTGCCGAGGTTTAAAGCGCCTCCTAAATCGTGTGATGCCCATTGCCATGTATTTGGTCCACATGATGTTTTTCCCTATGCGATGACATCAACGTATTGGCCACCCGATGCCGACAAGCATGCCCTTAAACGGGTTCATGACACTCTGGGAGTGGAACGAGCCGTGCTGGTTCAAGCAAGTTGTCACGGAACAGATAACCGAGCCATGTTGGATGCCATTAAAAGCAGTGACGGTGCCTATCGAGGAGTTTGCATTGCAGATGACACCTTTTCCGAAAATGATTTCCAAGACTTACATGACGGTGGAGTTCGAGGAGTGCGGTTTAACTTTGTTCGGCACTTAGGTGGAGCACCGGATTTAGCAAAAATGCAAACCGTCCTAGATAGGGTTAAGCCACTTGGCTGGCATTTGGTGATTCATGTTAATGCAGAAGACATGATCCAATACGAGTCTTTTTTCAATCAGATGGACATGGAAATTGTTGTTGACCACATGGGGCGAGTTCCAACCGGTGGAGGAGTAGGGCAGAAGGCGTATCAAATTTTGCTGGATTTCATGCAGCGAGATAATTGGTGGGTAAAGGTGTGTGGTTCAGAAAGAATTGCAGTTTCTCCTCCTTTTTACGATGCCATTCCGTATGCCCAAGGCTTAGTTGATCTAGCGCCTGACCGCATTCTGTGGGGAACGGATTACCCGCACCCAAACATCAAAAAACACATGCCTAATGACGCCGATTTATTGGATTTAGTGCCACTGATCGCGAGAGATGAAGCCACTCAAAAGAAAATCTTAGTGGATAACCCCGCGCGACTCTACGGATTTGAGGATTGAAACGATGACCCATTTAATACAAGGCGTCGCAGTAAGAAATATCAACAGAGCGAATAGAAAAACTATTGAAGCGTTAGGGCAGTGCGGAGCAGCAACAGTCCATGAAGCGCAGGAACGTATCGGACACCTCAGTTCGGAATTAAGGCCCATATACAGAGGCGCAAGGATTTCAGGCAGTGCAGTAACCATTTTGGCTCAGCCCGGTGACAATTGGATGGTTCACGTTGCGATAGAGCTCTGTGAACCGGGCGATATTTTGGTGATCGGTACGACATCGTCTTCCGATGATGGCTACTTTGGCGATTTATTAGCGACCTCGGCGCAAGCTAGAGGAGTGAAGGGATTGATTATCGATGCTGGTGTACGCGATGTGCGAGACCTTGAAGAAATGGATTTTCCAGTTTGGTCAAGGGCGGTATCGATTAAAGGAACGGTCAAAAATACTCTCGGTTCGGTCAACGTTCCGATTGTGTGCGGTGGTCAAATGGTGATGCCCGGTGATGTGGTGGTCGCTGATGACGATGGGGTTTGTGTCGTTCCTCAACAGTTGGCAGAAACCACGTTAGAAGCCGCCCAACAGCGTGAGGCAAACGAAGAAGAAAAACGTCAAAAATTGGCGAGCGGCGTACTGGGTTTGGATATGTATAACATGCGTCCCAAATTAGAAGCGGCTGGATTCCAATACTTAGATTCATTGGAGGATCTGAAATGAATGAAAATGCGTTAGTGATTGATTGCCATGGGCATTACACCACGGCACCGAGTGAGCTCGGCGATTACCGAGAGCAGCAGAAAAAAGAGCT
The DNA here is from genome assembly GCF_030689305.1 of Vibrio penaeicida. Lineage (GTDB taxonomy): Bacteria > Pseudomonadota > Gammaproteobacteria > Enterobacterales > Vibrionaceae > Vibrio > Vibrio penaeicida_B. Next base: position 15,056 of record NZ_JAUYVM010000013.1, read on the forward strand.
CGCGGAAGATCCTCTTTTTGAACATGTAAAAGGCATAGTAGAAATCAGTGATGATCAAATACGCGAAAGCTTAGAAGGGGCTCAGTTAAAGCTTCAAACTGAACGCGGTTCCCACGTTACGATATTCTCGCCTCGCGCTAGCTGGATGGGGCACCACATTGGGAACCAGACGACCAGTAAATATTGGAGTGAGCATTGTAACGATCTGATTTATCGGATTACGCAGCTCTATCCCAAGAACTTTATTGGTGCAGCGCAATTGCCGCAATCGCCTAACTCCGATTTAAAAGCCAGTGCAGCAGAGCTAGAACGCTGCGTAACTGAATTGGGGTTTGTGGGCTGTAACTTAAGCCCAGATCCTTCGGGAGGGCATTGGACCGCTCCGCCGCTGGATGACCGCTATTACTACCCAATCTACGAGAAAATGTCGGAGTTGGGTGTGCCTGTCATGATCCATGTGAGTGGTTGTTGTCACCCTTGCTTCCATACAACAGGCTCGCATTACTTGGGCGCAGATACGGTAGCTTTTGAACAGTTGATGAAATCAAAAACACTGTTTAAAGATTTCCCCGATTTGAAATTTATTATTCCCCATGGGGGAGGCGCCGTTCCCTACCATTGGGGACGTTTCAGAGGCCTGTCCGATATGCTTGGGCTTCAACCATTAGAGGAGTTCATCAAAGATAATATTTACTTTGATACGTGTGTTTACCATCAGGAAGGCATCGACTTACTCAATGAGGTGGTACCAATAGAAAACATACTGTTTGCTTCAGAAATGTTGGGGGCGGTCAGAGGTATTGATCCTAAAACGGGTCACTATTTTGATGATACGAAGCGCTACATTGATGGCTTAAATTTATCGCAAGAAAACAAACAAAAAATACTGTCCGGGAATGTTCGGCAGGTTTTTTCTCGACTGGACAATCGATTAAAAGAGGTGGGTTTGTTATGAGAGACGAGCGTGATTACGACGATATTCCAGGTACTTATGTATTTGATGGTGAACAATCGCGAAAAGGCTACCATTTGAACATGTTTTGTATGTCTTTGAACAAGCAAGAAAATCGCGATGAATTTGAAAAGGATGAGCAAGCTTACGTCAATAAATACGCTTTGACGGAAGAACAAAAGCAAGCCGTACTGAACCGAGAATGGCTAGAAATGCTGAAGCTAGGAGGCAACATATATTACACCTTTAAACTGGCTATTTTCGATGGACTGACCATGCAACATGCCGGTGCCGCGATGTCGGGAACCGAGATGACGGTAGACGAGTTTAGGCAAATGATGCTGGACGGTGGACGCTCAGTAAAGGGGAACCGCAGTAAAAAAGAACAGGGGAATCAAAATGGCTAAAGTTATTGCAGGGGTAGGCACTTCTCATATCCCATTAGTGGGCGCCACAATGGACAACAACACAATGGCTGGCGACTATTGGCAGCCCTTTATTGAAGGTATTCAACCGGCTCGCGAATGGATGGAACAAGTAAAACCAGATGTGTGCATTATCGTCTATAACGATCACGCGTCCGCGTTCTCGCTTGAGTCTATCTCTACGTTCTCTATTGGGGTCGCGCCCGAATTTCAACCTGCCGACGAAGGGTACGGGCCCCGTAAGGTACCGGCGTGTAAGGGAAACTCTGAATTGGCGTGGCACATAGCCGAGTCTTTGATCCTCGACGAATTCGACATGACCATTGTTAACGAAATGCCAGTGGACCACGGTTTGACGGTTCCTTTGTCCATCATGTACGGAAAACCCGAGTCGTGGCCGTGCCAAGTCATTCCTTTGGCTGTGAATGTTGTGCAGTACCCACAACCTACGGGCAACCGTTGCTACAACTTAGGCAAAGCAATCCGAAAAGCGGTGGAATCTTTCCCTAAAGATCTGAACGTTGTGGTGTTTGGTACGGGTGGGTTGTCACACCAATTGCAAGGAGAGCGCGCAGGGTTAATTAACGTTGATTACGACATCAATTGGTTAAACCAATTTGTGAACGATCCGGAGTCTATTAAAGACACTCCGCATACCGAGTATATTCGAGAGACTGGCTCTGAAGGCATAGAAGCTATTATGTGGCTGGTGATGCGTGGTGCTCTGCAATCTAATGTGGATGAAGTTCACCGATTTACTCATGCCCCAATATCAAACACACACTATGCCATGACGCTGTTAGAAAATACCGCTGAGCGCGTAACAAAAAAAGGACGTTAGAATGAAAATTTGCCTAGTTGGAGAAGGCGCGTTTGGTCATAAACACCTTGACGCCATAAAAAACATAGACGATGTTGAAGTCGTAAGTATTGCTGGTGGCGTACAAGAAAGTACTGAATTAACGGCAAAAAAATACGGAATTGCGCATTGGACACTGGATCTAGAAGAGGCACTAGTGCAACCGGGTGTAGAAGCGGCCATCATTACTTCGCCAACACCAATTCACGCTAAGCAAGCTTTGCAAGTAATGAAAGCGGGCAAGCACGTGATGATAGAAATCCCGATGGCGGATTCATTGGCGGATGCGGAATCCATCTGCCAAATGCAAAACGAGACAGGTTTGATCGCGATGGCAGGGCATACACGCCGTTTTAATCCTAGCCACCAATACGTCCACAACAAAATCAAACAGGGTGAAATGAGCATTCAGCAAATGGATGTACAAACCTACTTTTTCCGTAGGAAAAATTTGAATGCGTTGGGGCAACCAAGAAGTTGGACAGATCACTTATTGTGGCACCATGCCTGCCATACTGTGGATCTATTTTCTTATCAAACGGGTGAAGAAATCGTTCAAGTTCAAGCGATGGAAGGGCCTAAACACCCAGAGTTGGGTATTGCGATGGACATGAGCATTGGACTAAAAACAGAATCTGGCGCGATTTGTACACTGTCGCTTTCGTTCAATAATGACGGTCCTCTTGGCACATTCTTTCGTTATATTTGTGATAATGGCACTTACATCGCACGTTACGACGATCTTGTTGATGGCAAAGAAAACCCGATCGACGTTTCAAATGTCGATGTATCAATGAATGGAATCGAATTGCAAGACAGGGAGTTCTTTGCGGCAATTCGTGAAAAAAGAGAGCCCAATGCCAGCGTTCATCAAGCGTTGTCTGCGATGAAGGTACTTGATCAAATTGAAAAAGTATTGAATCTCTCGAATAAATAAACAGCAATATCAATCAAGGATGAGTATGAAAACGCGACGTATAGGATCATTGAATGTGTCACCTATTGGGTTAGGGTGTATGAGCATGTCTATGGGATATGGTCCTGCAGACGACGCGACCTCGGCAAAGTTATTGAATCGAGCCCTCGATGTGGGGTATCGATTTTTGGATACCGCTTCGATGTATGGCGGAGGTCACAACGAATCTTTGATTGGAGAAACGCTTAGGTCGCGACGCGATGAATATGTGCTGGCGAGTAAATGTGGGTTTGTTAAAGACTCTCAAGGCAAAGCCATTATTGACGGACGTCCTGAAACGTTAAAGGCGCAATGTGAAGCCAGCCTGAAACGATTGAAAACGGAGGTTATCGATCTTTATTACCTTCATCGTTTGGATCCCAATGTGCCCATCGAAGAAAGCGTTGGTGCTTTAGGCGATTTAGTTCGCGAAGGGAAAATCCGAGAAATAGGGTTGTCTGAAATATCCAGTAGTACGTTAAGTCGAGCTCATAAGGAGTACGCCGTTGCAGTAGTTCAATCTGAATACTCGTTATGGTCTCGCACTCCGGAATTTCGCCTGTTACAAACCTGCACCGATTTAGGTGTTACGTTTGTTCCTTTTTCTCCCTTGGGGCGTCAATTCTTCACGGGTAAGGCATTGGATGTCACCCAATTACCTGACAATGATATTCGGTGTACAAACGCCAGACCGCGTTTTGAACCGCTTGCTTTTCAACAAAATAAGCAGCTGTTGGTCCCTTTTAAAAAGCTTGCGGAACAACTTGGGTGCTCTATGGCACAGTTGTCGTTAGCATGGCTGACGAATCAAGCCGATTCGAATGGCAATAAAACGTTAGTTCCCATTCCGGGCACTAAAACTATTCAATATATGGAAGAAAATATCGGCGCTTCCGATTTGGTATTGGATGAACAAACGCTCGTTGTGTTGGATCAAATGATCAACGAACAAGTCGTAGTCGGTCAACGCTATACAGATGCGATCATGTCTTCGACAGATTCAGAAAATGACCGAATGTTATGACCAGTTAGGGATTTGAGGAGCACTTTTAGATTGCATTGAGTTTTTTGTTTGAGGAGGTTTACAGCAAACGGCAATTTTCTGTGTTGGCTTTTTAGAGTGTCGGCTTGGGACAAGTAACATTTATATATATTTGAATGGATTCGCTAGCATCTTATCCCGAGTTCAAGTTAAATAACTCAATGCCTCTTATTTAGGCGTTGTATAAGTATGGAGAGACAACTGCATTGGAAGTGAAATTTAGAGGCTTTACTGAGTCTGACGGTGATGTATTAGAACGCATTCTTATTGAAAATGGTCAATTTGACTACCCAGAGGTTGAGGGAAAAAGCTCAATGAGAAGGGTATCTCAGTGTGATGGTGCGGTTTTTTTAGTCGCTGAAATCGAAGGGGTTGTCTGCGGATTTGCAAAAGGCTTTTATGACGGCTCTAGAGCTCAAATTCAACTGGTCTCTGATTCTCAAAATTTTAAAAAAGAGGCATAGGAACAAAGTTGATTGATGCTGTAATTGAAAAGTTACCGGTACACGTTATGTTGAAACAGACATCGTGATTGCTCAAGACTCGCTGCGAATATGTGGCATGATTGGCTTGCTTTAACTTTAAAATTCAATGCGAATTTTCGCTGCGAAAGTTTGTTGTATAGGGTTGATTTGGATAAGAAGGTTACAAGGGTGTATGCGAGAAAAGCAACGGTCGATGAACTAGAATTAATCTACATGATGGGATTCGACGTATGGGGCAATGGAATTTCTATGGCAGACTATCTCGATAGTTGTCGACTCAGCAAAAAGTACCAATCGGGCACTTGGTACGTGTTTATATTGAATGGTAATCCTGTTTCTTCCCTACTCGTGTATTCAAATCATTTTGGGCTAAAAAAGGGTTGCTTTGGTATAGGCTCAGTTGCCACCTCTCCTAAATTTCGGCGAAAAGGCCACGGTACAAAACTCGTCAGTTTGGTGAAAGAGAATCTGTTAAGTGTTCACCATGCCAAAGCAATTTATCTTCATAGCGATATCGATCGTAGATATTACGCTAAGCTCGGTTTTACGAGCGTTCAAGGTACCGATTGTATGTGTATTTCTAACGACCCATCTTATTTTGAAGGTCCAATACCTTCATACTTTTAACAATTAACCATTGCTTTACACGCTAATATTGGCTGCTGTCTTTTGCTCTCCAATATACCGATTCTTTGCATTGAATTTGGCTTCCAAATCATCAGGTTCATATCGATCTCCACCGCGATGTTTGTAGTGAAAGAGAAAATATCAACATACGCTCTAGCAAGGTTCCTAAACCACTACTGACACCCTCTGTCAGGGAAACAGTTCACTATCGGTTTTCAAATTAGTGGAGAGTATCAAGCTATGAAAATGAACTATTTCGTTGTAGGAACCAATAACATTGAAGCCGCGAACACATTCTATGATTCGCTATTCGAAAATACAGGACTAAGCCAAGTATTGGCGACAGATAGAATGACCTACTGGCAAGATGAAAACCAAGACTTTGCGTTTGCAGTGGCTATCCCTTTTGATAAGGAAGCCGCCACAAATGGAAATGGAACAATGGTTGGTTTTAGTGTTGGGTCCACCAATGAAGTAAAAAGGCTCTATGAAAAAGCCATTGAGTTAGGTGGTACTTGTGAAGGAGAGCCAAACCAACGTGGCCCTCGCTTTTCTGCGTATGTTAGAGATCTCGATAAGAATAAACTGGTTTTCTCTGATTAAATCGACAGGCTCTTAACATTTAAGACTCGACATACCGATGCTTTATATAGCTGACTGGGTGATTTGCCCAATCGCAACAGTACTTCAGAGCTTCTGCGTTATTCCAGCGCAGAAGCTTTTTGTTTTCTGAGCTTAGCTAGAAATCGCTCTTTCTTAGTTCTTCGATGTGCTTCTCAAAACTTCTATAAATCTTTTTGATGTGATTAGCTGTGTATACAGAGTGTGAGTATGATTGCCGCCATTAAATACCTATGAGTTTTGAGGTGGCTGGTTTCTCCGCGTCTCCTCTCATCCCAATACAACCAAGTTATTCGATGGATGACCATCAAGGAGTGAATAATTGCATTGGCTGAAAGTAAAGAAAGATCCTTCAACACCTTATATATTTAGCTTTCCTCACAGCGGTGTCGAGCTGTGTGAAGAGGCATTCAACAATTTATCTGACTTAGGTCGACGCTCTCTACCCAATATGGATTGGCACTTAAATGAGCTTTATGATTTTCTCGATGAATATAACGTAAACATCATTTCCACGAGCATGAGTCGATATGTGGTCGACCTAAATAGAGAGCTAAAAAAAGATCCGTTTGGCGAGTTTAAACAAGCCATCGTTTACGAGCGAAATACTTGGGGGGAGGAGATATACCTTACAAAGCCTTCTACCTCTGAAATTTCTAAGAGAATCGAATCCTTTTATCTTCCTTATCACTCCGCACTGGATGAACTGATAAAAAGCGCTATACAGCGATTCGGCGTTGCCTACCTAATTGACTTACACAGTTTTATGGGACCTATGAGCTGTGATATTTGCCTAGGCAATGTTTATGGAAAAAGTTCTTCGCCGGAATTTTTAGAGAAACTAAACACCTCATTTGAACGTAATGGCTTTGAAACCGAGTTAAACAATGTATTCACTGGAGGGTATATCACTGCAAAATACTGCAATAACCCAAATGTTGAAGCCATTCAAGTTGAGTTGCGTTACACCAACTATTTACCGAGTGAAGGGTGGGAGAGCAAAACGGTTCCCGATATCAACCAAGCCATTTTCAACAAAGCAAAATCAAGGCTTAAGCAAGTCTTTTTGGATTCAAACTTGATTAGCGAAAGTCAAAGCAAAGTGGAAGGGGGTGTTAGATGAAACTAACGATTTTAAATTCATCGGGAAAGCTTGATGGTCTGGATACAGAATTAGAATTCTACTTTCACCTTGCGTCTAAACCATTATGCAAATATTTCGATTTGGATGATGTCGACGTTACGCTAAGCCCCTATGAAAAAGGGGAAGCACCGAACTCAGGTATTGGTGGATGGGCGATCAATCGTTATCGTATCGAAATCATGTTGGATACAGACAGAGATGACGTCAAAAGCATCATTGCGAAAGAGTTTGGGGCAGTTCTGGCACACGAAGTAAACCATATCGAACGTATGAAGTTGGGGCTTCCTGGAGATACGTTAGCTGAAAACTTGGTTTACGAGGGGTTAGCGTGTCACTTCGAACAAAGGTTTAATGGTGGTGTGATTCCATCACTGTTTACTGGCATGGAAGACGTATGTTGGCGCAATCTACTTGAAGAAATGGAGCCCAATCTGGCTAGCAAAGACTTTAATTTTGCTGAATATTTCTTTGGTACCGATAACGGAAGATTTCCTAAATACGCTGGGTATTGGGTTGGTTTCAACTTAATTGCGCAATACATAGAAGAGCACGGTATCACCGAAGAAATCGCACTGAGTTTACCCGCGGATGCTTTTTTTCCTCAATGACGCTCTCGTTCGATTGCTTCGAAGGCGAAACAAAAGCTTGGAGCGTTAAATATAAACTTGGAGCGTTAAATAAAAACTCTGAGCGTTAAATAAAAGCTTGGAGCGCTGAACAAAACGCGTGGGTAGCCACTCAATGCCTGATATGATGCGTTCTTTGTGCCATTTCAGACTGCATGTTGATAGGAATAACGCTCCATGACTCAATCTCAACCAAATAACCCACTTCACGGACTCACGTTAGAAAAAATACTCACGCGGCTTGTTGAGCACTACGGCTGGGATGGGTTATATAACGAGATTAATGTGAACTGCTTTTACAATGACCCATCGATAAAGTCGTCACTCAAATTTCTAAGAAAGACCCAATGGGCCCGCGACAAAGTCGAGTCTCTTTATATCCAAACATTCAATTAAATTGAAGGATAAACGCAGTGCGGATAAGGAAAGCCACAGTAGAAGATGCCAGCCTCTTACTTGATTTGATTAAGGAAAAAGCAGAATTTGATCGCCAAATGAAAGGATTCTCTGGTGAAGTTACGACAACCGTAGACAAAATTGAATCAACACTATTTGGTCCCCAGCCTTTTGCTCATGCCATTTTGCTTGAGGTAGAAAATCGTGTACAGGGTTTTGCTTTGTACCATTACCGGTATTCGTCATTTAGCGGCACACCTTCTGTTTGGCTCGACGATTTATTGGTTGTGGGAGAGTATCGGTCTAAAGGATATGGTCGTCATATTCTGAAAACCCTATTTGAAATCGCCGAAGAACACTCCGTATCCCATATTTCGTGGACGGCAAGTCCGCTGAATAAACGTGCTCATCAATTTTATGTAGGGCTGGGTGCAACCATTGAGCGATGGGAAGGGGAGAGACCTTATTTCCATTGGCTTATAAATACAAAGTAATGGATTTAACATGAGTTGTGAGTTGGCAGGTGACGAAACGTTGAATATTGTTATTAGGGAAGCAGAGGTGTCGGACGCATTGGGCATCATCAACATACTGAATCCGATCATTGAAGAGGGGCGTTTTACCATATTGGATAAACCCTTTTCTCTGAAGGAAGAAGAAGCGTTTATTCGACAATTCCCAACGCGCGGTGTGTTTCAGGTCGCGGTATTAGAACAGTGCAATACTGTGGTCGGTTTTCAAAATGTAGAGCCCTTTGCAACGTATACTAGCGCATTCGATCATGTTGGTGTTATCGGTACTTTCGTGGATAGCCAATTTCGAAGGCAAGGTATCGCAAAGCAATTGTTTCAATCAACGTTCAATTCAGCGAAAGATAAAGGGTACGAGAAGTTGTTTGCGTACGTGAGAGGAGACAACGACAGGGCGCTGTCAACGTATCTAAATCACGGGTTTGAAATCATCGGGACAGCAAAAAGCCATGCAAAAATGCGTGGCAAGCTGATAGATGAAATATTGATTGAAAAGTTCCTCTAGGTAACCCGTCGTAGTCGAGGGGGATCTATCACTTATCACCTATCTCCCGTCACTTCCAATTTAGTCTTGATGAAATCTTTATGGTCAACATAGAGCAATTCAGCCGCTTTGCGGATGACGGATTCCTCTAAAGGATCCAAATGCTTGTCGGCGTAGGCGACCTCCCACAAAGCTTTGATGACAGCAATGCGTTCTGGTTGATCAAGGTGTCTGAGTTGAGAAGTAAACTCATAGAGAGAAGAGACATCTTTTGATTGATTCTTAGCTTGTTCCAATAAGGCTTTCGCTTCTGCTTCATCCACTTCGAGCACTTTCTTTAGCATGGACAAAGTGGCTTTTTCTTCCGATTCATCAATGTAGTGATCAGCTCCAGACACTTCAAAAAACAGTGAGGCAATGGCCAAATTGGGGTGGGTCGATTCGCCTGAATTCAGATCGCTGCCTTCAGTAAGCTGCTTAAAAATTTTAGATAGAGTAGAGATCATCTTTATCTCCTAACGATTGGCATTATTTAAACTTGAAGCTCTGATTAACTTTGGGGCAAAGACCGTCAATTGCAAGTTGCGATAGTAAATGATCCAAGTGTTGATCTTCTCATACTGATTTGGATGAAAATGATAATTTGAAGTAAATCACGATTATTGAAATTGGGTAAATGACGTATTTCTAAGATTTTTTGTCAATAGGTTGTTGAATGATAAAGATTTAAAATTAAGTTCACTCACATATCTTATGTCTTATATAAGACATAAGATATAAAATCCTATTGATTGCAAATTAATCGATTGGTACTTTGGATCTCAACATCAACAAGTCACAAGAACATATGCCTGAGAGAGGGTTTTCAGGTGGTCTAAATAACGCAACTAAGGACAGAGATATGAGCGAAACACACTTCCTAGTTCACGACGTAAACGATAGCGTGGGCGTAATGGTGGTTGAGAATGTTGTGAAAGGCATGCAAGTCACCGGATACATGATGGATACCGATGAAGAGATCGTTTTGACTGCACTGAATGACATTCCCCTTGGTCATAAAATTGCTTTGAGGGATCTTGATGTGGGCGACACCATTATCAAGTACAACGAAGACATGGGCAAAGTCGTGGAATCTATCTCTGCAGGCGGTCACGCTCACGTTCACAATATTAAAACCAAGCGCTGGTAATCAAAGGAGTGATAAAAATGAAACGTAATACATTTATGGGTTATCGTCGCGAAAACGGTCGAGTGGGCGTACGCAACCATGTACTGATTCTTCCGTTGGATGACATTTCAAACGCAGCGTGTGAATCCGTTGCCAATAACATTAAAGGCACCATCGCGATTCCACACGCATATGGTCGTTTGCAATTCGGTGCCGATCTTGATTTGCATTTTAGAACCATTATTGGAACGGGTGCGAATCCAAACGTTGCCGCAGTAGTGGTCATTGGTATCGAGCCAGGTTGGACACAGAAGGTAGTGGATGGCATTGCTGAAACGGGCAAACCAGTAAAAGGGTTTTCGATTGAGCAAAACGGCGACATTAACACTGTGGCTGCGGCGTCTCGTACGGCAAAAGAGTTTGTCCACTACGCGACAGCATTAAGCCGAGAGGAGTGCCCAATTAGTGACTTATGGGTCGCTGTGAAATGTGGTGAATCGGATACGACGTCTGGTTTATCTGCTAACCCAACTGTGGGTAACTTCATCGACAAGATGAACGAAGCGGGTGCGACAACATGCTTTGGAGAAACGTCGGAAATCACGGGTGCCGAGCAGATTGTTAAAGGTCGTGCGGCTACGCCAGAGGCCGGTGAGAAGTTTATGAAAACTTGGTCATCCTATAACGAGTTTATTCTGGCAGAGAAAACAAACGACCTTTCTGATTCGCAACCGACGAAAGGGAACATCGAAGGTGGCTTAACCACGATTGAAGAGAAAGCGCTCGGTAACGTGCAAAAAATCGGTAAGAAAACACAGTATGTAGACGTGTTAGAGCCAGCGGAAACACCAGCGAAAGGTCCTGGTTTGTACTTTATGGATACCTCTTCTGCCGCCGCAGAATGTAATACGCTACAAGCCGCTGGTGGTTATGCGGTTCACCTATTCCCAACGGGGCAAGGTAACGTTATTGGCAACCCAATTATGCCCGTGCTTAAGATCACCGGAAACCCAAGAACAGTGCGTACAATGAGCGAACATATTGATCACGATGTGTCTGCAATTTTGCGCCACGAGATGACGTTGGATGAAGCTGGAGATGAATTGATCGAAATGGTCATAGACACAGCAAACGGTCGTAATACCTGTGCTGAAGTTCTTGGTCATGTTGAGTTTTCACTCACGAAGTTGTACCGAAGCGCATAGCGATTTTCGAATCCACTGTTACTCACTCCCAAGCCTTTCGTTTCAGAAAGGCTTGGGAGTGCTTGGTTGAGGGAGCAAGCGCTCTACAGAAACTACAGAATTGGCAGAGGGATAGCGACGTAATTTTATCAGGAGTTCTTCTAGCTCAGTTCGTTCAAGTAACTATGCTGATCGGTATGGCAGCGCGTGACCCTAAGTTCCACCGCTTCTCCATTCAAAGCGTATGCCACGCGCTTGGCTTCTAGCAGTGGCGTTCCAGTCTTTATCTCTAGGTGAGTTTCTTCTATTTCGTTTGACAAAACGGCCCTCAGCTTTTCGATCACTTTAACCACAGACAACCCAAATTCACGCTGGTAAAAGCTATATAGCGTATTGGGAAGTTCATCGGTTAGCGGCATGTTAGCGAACAGCTTTTCTGGCAGAGAGATGGTCTCGTATATGACAGGCACACCTTCAAGTGCGCGAGTTCGAGTAATTCGAATAACTTGTTCTTCATCGGATAAATCCAACGATTCACTTTCGAGAAGAGTGGCAGGGTAGCGATTAAAGTCGAGTATTGTACTTTCAGGAAGGTGACGTTTCCCTTGTAAATCAACCAATCGAAAGAAGTGATAGAGCGGTTGTTCTTGTGTGTGTTCGGCTACGTAAGTGCCTTTACCTTGCCGACGAACCACCAACTTTTCAGCTGCCAATTCATCGAGGGCCTTCCTTACCGTACCTTGGCTGACTTGCAATTCATCCGCTAACTGAAATTCACTGGGTAAAGGACTACCCGGTAACCACACTTTATCGATCAATCTTTGTATCAAAAGCTCTTTTACTTGCATGTACAAAGGAAGAAAGTGGGTGGGTTTATTCATGAGATGTGTGCTCTTTACTCGTTCGTTTCTTAAGCTTCATATTAACAATCAAGAGGTAAGCTGTCTGTAGTGGAATGGAATAAATACAGTGTTTTGGGCTAATTTAGGCGTGATACCAGTTAGAAAAATCCCTAGTGGTTTTCTAGGGATTTTTTAGGAGCGGTTTGTTGCGTTAGGCGCTTACATCGAGAATGATTTTGGCTGCTGCGGTTCGGTTGTTATCAAGGTCATCAAAAGCCTGACTTCCCAAACTTAAAGGACGCTCCTCAATCCACGATAACTCACCCAATGCGCCACGGTGTAAAGCATCTACGGCTGAAATCATATCCAGTTGAGTGTAAGAAAATGAACCCAAAACAGCGACTTCTTGAAGGGTCATCTTCCGTACATCGAATTCACCAAAGGAATCTTGTAACCCCACATGCATGAAGACACCACCCTGTTTAACTGCTTTCATCCCCGCATTGCGTGTATGGCTAGAGCCTACTGCATCGACAACCACATCAATACTAGATTCATCAACGGGTTCGTCTTTAGCTGGGTTGTGCAAGTCAGTAATTCCAGAAACCCTAGCGGTGTTGAGCCTTTGCGCATTCGTATCACTCAGAACAATGTGTCTTGCACCTTTTAGTTTGAGAAAAAGAGCGCAAAGCAATCCGATGGATCCGCCACCAATGACCATTGCTGTGCTTTCACTTAACGTCCGGTGCATGTGTTTTTCCACCAGCGCTATGGCGTGTAAAGCCGTCGCTGCGGGTTCGGCTAAGGCGGCATGTTCTGGTTTCATACCCTCAGGTACTGGAATAAGATTGGTTTCCGGTATCACCGTATATTCTGCAAACGCACCTGGCATTTTTAACCCAATGGCCGTTCGATTTTCACACAAATTGGTTCTGCCGCTTAAGCAGTCGGCGCACTCCATGCATGTAATCAAAGGGTTAAGGACAACTCGCTTGTTCAAGTACTTACCATTCATGGCAATACCACAGGCTTCATGCCCAAGAATCAAAGGGGGTACGCGTCTTGGGTCGTGTCCGTGATAAGCGTGCATATCTGAACCGCAAATACCCGCTTTCTCTATTTTCACCAATACCTCGCCTTCCTGCGGGGTAGGCGTGTTTTGCATTTCAAAGGTGACTTCGTTTTTATTGGTATAAACGAGTGCTTTCATGATTCTATCCTTTTTAAATTCACCGTCACTTAGCCGTGAACCCGCCATCCACAAACAAGGTTTGACCCGTTACGTAGTCCGAAGCGTGTGAAGCAAAAAACAGTATTGGACCATTTAAATCTTCCATTTCACCGTTTCTGCCTATCGCCGTTTGATTGGCGAGTACTTGCAGTTTGTCTGCATCTTCAAACAAAGGTTGTGTCAATTCACTTGGGAAGAAGCCAGGAGCAATGGCGTTGCATGTGATGCCGTCACTAGACCAAGCTTCTGCCATGGCACGAGTCAGCTGACATACGCCGCCTTTAGATGCGCCGTAAGGCGCACTGTTGGCAAACGCACGCTCACTTTGTAGTGAGGCGATATTGATGATTTTTCCGTATCCCTTTTCTTTCATGTCTGGTACCAAGGCTTTGGCAAGAAAGAAGGGCAATTTTAGGTTGATGTTGAGAGTGCTATCCCAGCTCGTCTCATCAACTTCATCAACGGGTTGGCGCAAGTTCTGACCTGCAACATTCGCCAAAATATCCGGCGCACCATAGATGGATTTGCACTGCGCAATATGTTGTTCTAACTGGTCAAAGCGTGTTAAATCGCAACGAATGTAACTCGCTGTTCCTCCCTCCATCTCGATCTCTGCCACCGTGTCTTTGAGGGGAGAATCACGTCTGCCCATAATGACAACTTTGGCGCCAGCGGCCGCAAGCGTTTTGGCAAACTGGCGACCGATACCGGAACCGCCGCCAGTGACCAGTGCGACTTGCCCTTCAATAGAGAAATTCGCCAATGTGCTCATTATTTGTATCCCAACTCAAACTGTTCTTCTGGGAAGTATTTTGCTAACCGAGCATCGCCTGTTCTGGCATGTGCTTCCATACCTTCAAGACGAGAAATACGCGCAGTAACGGCGGCAACCTCTCGGTTCGCTTCTTCGCTCAAGCGTTGGAACGAACAGATCTTAATGAACTTGCTGACCGACAATCCACCGGTGTACTTCGCCGCGCCTTTGGTCGGAAGAATGTGGTTAGGCCCTGAGCACTTATCACCAAATGCGACAGTGGATTCCTCTCCTAAGAAAAGTGAGCCGTAGTTCGATAAGTTTTCTAGCCACCAATCAAGATCGGCAGTTTGAACTTCCAAATGTTCCGAGGCGTATTCGTCACTGATTTGAACCACTTCTTCGCGCGTATCACACACAATGACTTCACCATAATCATCCCAAGCGGCAGTCGCAGCTTGTTTGGCTGTGTCTGGCAGATCGGCGATCAGCTCAGGGACTCGCTTCATAACTTGTTCTGCAAGCGAATCAGACGTTGTAAATAACCAAGCAGGGCTATCGAAGCCATGTTCGGCTTGACCTACCAAGTCAACCGCGACGATTTCAGGGTCTGCTGTTTCATCCGCAATCACTGCAATTTCAGACGGACCGGCAAACATGTCGATACCGACTTGACCGTACAGTTGACGCTTAGATTCCGCGACAAACCGATTACCTGGTCCCACCAATATGTCGGCTTTGTTTCCGGTAAATAAACCATTCGCCATAGACGCGATACCCTGGACGCCGCCTAGCGCTAACATATAATCTGCGCCACACAGTTTCATGGTGTAGAGCACCGCTGGGTTAATGCCAACCTCTGGTCGAGCTGGAGAGCAAGCCACAACATTCTTTACACCCGCTACTTTGGCGGTGGTGATACTCATGATGGCTGATGCAATGTGAGAGTATCGTCCTCCCGGTACATAACAACCCGCAGTGTTCATTGGGATAAGCTTTTGCCCTGCGTACAGGCCAGGAGATAGCTCCACTTCGAACTCTTTTAAAGAATCCAGTTGAGCCTCTGCAAATCGTTTTACTCGATCGTAAGCAAATTTGATATCCGCCTTCATCTGATCGGTGAGTTGCTCTTCGGCCGCTTGAATCGCTTCTTCACCAACAAGGATATCGCCATCCCATTTATCAAACGATTTTGTGAATTCGACGACTTGTTGTTCGCCGCCTTCTGCAATTTTAGCGAGCATGTCGCTGACGATTCGGCTTGTATCTTGTTCGCCAGTTGAAGCTGTTTTTATCGCCTTTTTCTTATATTGAATTGCCATTATTATCTCCTTGGAAATGTGCTTCTTTCAAAAATTTGGCGTGCAGAAACCCCTACAGCAATCGCTGCACGTTTAAAGCTATTTGTTACATGAGTAGTTCTGTTAAGTGACTAGTTCGGTTACATGACTAGTTCAGTTACATGAATTAATGCGTTATGCGAATCAGTTAAATTGGAGTGCCCATAGTGAAATCTCTGGAACAAATGCCAAGAGTAAAACCACTAGTAGCATCGACAGTACGTATGGCGCTGCGTATTTAGCCACTTGCAAAACCGGTGTCTGGGTCACGCCTGAAACAACAAACAGATTCAACCCTAATGGTGGAGTGATGAATCCGACGCCCAGCGCGGTCACCATCATGATACAAAAGTGAATTTCATCCATGCCGATCGATTGAGCCAAAGGCAACAAGATAGGGGAAAGCACCACAATATTGGGTGTGGTTTCCATGACGCACCCAGCCAGAATTAGGATTCCAATCATAATCAGCGTTAGGTACACCGGATCTTCCGTGATGTTGGTCATCTGAGTCACGAAGCTTTGCGGAATTTCCAATACCGCCAAGGTTTGTGCCAAAGGAAGTGACATCGCAATGATAGGCAGAATGATTCCATTAATTTTCGCTGAACTGTAAAGCATTTTAGGGAAATCACGCCAAGTAATGGTTCGTTGGTATAAACCGATGCTCAATCCTACGAGTACTGCAACCGCTGCCGCTTCAGTTGGCGTGAAAATACCGGAATAGATACCGCCAAGAATAATGAAAGGGATCATTAATGCATCGCGTGAGTTATAAATAGTCGTAAACCAGTGCTTTAGTGAGAATCCCGTCTTCGAATTTTCGTACCCATTAATGGCATTAAGCACAACATTGGTCGCCATAATAGAAATCATGATGAGCAAGCCTGGGATAGCAGCAGCCAAAAACAGCGTTGAGGCTGAAATACCCAAAATCAAACCAATAATGATGTAAGCGATAGACGGTGGGATAAGAATACCTGTACAGGCACCAGCAGCGACAAGAGCACATGCATACGCTTTTGGGTAACCTCTGTCGACTAAGCGATCAATCGTCATTCGGCCTACGGCGGCCGCACCAGCGGCATCGGATCCTGATATACAAGCGAAAAAACCACACCCCAAAACGGTTGATGTCCCTAAGCCTGATTTCGCACTGCCCGTTGAGGCTTCTGCAACATCCAGCAGTTTATTGGAAAGCCCCGTTCTTACCAGTACGTCGCCCGTTAAAATAAACAATGGTATTGCGATAAGCGCGAAGGCATCAATACCGTCAAATAACGACTCACCCACTAGAGAAAGTGGCAGCACATCAGTAAAGACCAACATCGCAATAGAGCCTAAACCCAAAACCACCCAAATTGGTACGGCTAAGAAAATCATGACCACCATGGCAATAACAGGACCGTAAACGGCAATGCCATAAGAAGCTGCGGAGGCTTGGTCGAGCAAATAGTAGTTATTCATTTTTCCTCCTAATCGATCAAGCGTTCGCCTTGGTATACCTGTCCATTGTTGAGCAGTGCTTTCACATCCCTTCTAATGGATTGAAGCAAGCGCAAAACAATTAAGGTGAAACCAAAGGGCACAGCGAATAAAAACCAAACTTGGCTGATGCGTAATCCATGGGTCACGGAGCCGTATTCGAGAGACGTTAGTACGGGTCCGATAGAGACGATCAATGAAATCACTGCAAGCCCCAAAGTAAGAAAGTCGCTGAACAAGTACACGGCAATTTGTGCGCGATTTGGTAAGAACCCAAGCAAAACATCTATGCGTATGTGAGCGCGGTTTTTAACCGCAAGTGAAGCGCCTATCCAAGCTAGGTAGATAAAGCAGTATCGAGCGACTTCTTCTCCCCAAATGGAGGAATAACTGAGCACAAATCGTCTGGTGACTTCAGAGATGATCGTCAGTACGATCATTGAATAGAACATTAGGCAGAGCCATCGTTCTAAATTTTGCTCTATGGTTGAAAACCGACTTTGTTGCATGTTTTACACCTTGATAAGGGAAACAAAAGAGAAAAAGGGCAGCCGCAAAGTAAACTACGGCTGCCAACGGCCTACACGTCATGGACGTAGTAACGTCCTTTAGTGTTCGCTGCTTCAAGCAACTTGTCGAAAGTGTCCAGAGATCCCGCCAGTGACTTCTTCGTTGAATCCCAAACCGCCAGTTGATGCCCTGCTTTTTCTTGCCATTGAGCAAGCTCTGAAGGCGTAGGGGAGTAGAATTGAACGTTATTCTTAGCAAGTTCAGACATCGCATATGCCCTTGCAGCGGGAACTTTAGCGAGGTTTTGATGCGCTGTTACTTCGCTTGCGGCTTCAATTGCTTCTTGCACGTCTTTTGGTAGCTTGTTAAACCACTGCAAGTTACATGAGAACACTTGAGCATCCGGTACTGAACGGATGAAAGTCACAGAAGAAAGCACGTCTTTAAACCCGAAAATGTTTAACGCTTCTACACTCGGATCCAGTGCATCGGCGACACCCTGTTTAATAGCGGAAGGAGTTTCCCCCCAAGCGATTGGCGTAGGGTTCGCACCGAGCAAGTGGTAAAACTGTTGAAGGATTTTAGAACCCGGAACTCGGAACTTAATGCCTTCCATTTGATCTGGGGTTTTAATGATTTCGTCTCTGCCTTTACGAAGGGCAACCACACGTGGATCGATGGTGACGTACCACAATGCTTTAAAGTTACGTTCTTCAAGCTTAGGGTCCACTTCTGCTTTCCACGCCGCTGAATTCACCAAGTTGACAAACTTTTGGTTTTCACCACACCAATAAGGGATATTGATTAAGTCCACAACAGGTGCGAAAGAAGAGAAATTAGAAAGCGAGTGCTGTGCAGCCTGAATGGTGCCTTGCTGTACTTTCTGAGCCAGTGCGCCCCCAGCACCAAGTTGACCACCTGGCGCTAATTTCACGTAGACCTGACCGTTGGTCATATTTTGGATATTCTCTTTGAAATCCAATTGCATAATAGGGTAACCACGAGATGCACCGAGAATGTAAGCGGTTGCAATGGTCATGGTGTATTTGGCTGCTTTTTGACGTTCACGCTCTTCTTTTGAGATAGCGGCAGCGGCTGTTGGGCTCATTAAAGCGCCCGCAGCACCCACCATTATCGCGGCAGTGACACCGGTTTTACCTGCAACTTCAAAGAATTTCCGACGCTCGATAGACTCGATTTGGTCGCTTTCGTTGATTCCTTTCATTTTTTGACTCCATTTTCACGTGATTGAAATGACGTTGGATTGTTGTCTACGAACCTGTTTTAGCGTCTAACATTGGCAACGCATTACT
The DNA here is from genome assembly GCF_030689305.1 of Vibrio penaeicida. Lineage (GTDB taxonomy): Bacteria > Pseudomonadota > Gammaproteobacteria > Enterobacterales > Vibrionaceae > Vibrio > Vibrio penaeicida_B. The sequence goes on from NZ_JAUYVM010000013.1 coordinate 34,029, forward strand.
GCTGATGGGCAGTGCATCGACCATCTACTCAAAACTGAGTTCTTAGGTTGTTTGTTTTTCTTGCTGCAAAATAAAAATGACACCAAATGCAGCGCCTGCGGCAAGCAGCAGTGCTTCTGGTACTACGTCTAAAGGTGGAATAGGAAAGTCGTGCCGAATGGAAGCCCATCCAACAAGAATGTTAGAGAGGTAAAGTACAAAAGAAGCAATACTGAATACCAAATACTTACGACTTCCAGCGGTAATAGGCACGGGATGAGATCCTGAAGATTTTTGTGATGCACCAGATGACTTTTCTGATATCGAAGTAGGCATGGTTATCATCCTTGCGTGGTTTGATTAACAACTAATTAACACCACCTTATTTATCGACCAAATAATAGTCAACTGTAAGCGCTTACATTTTTTCAATTAGAGTAAAAGTTAATCAATATTTTCAATGTTGATCACGGAAATTGATGGTTTTATAGTCAATTGGTTTCATTTTCAATCAGGCTCTCTTTTAGTGTCTTCCATTTAAAGTTTTGAATAATAAGGATTTATTTATTTCTCTTGCGATTAAAATGCCGCTTGAATTTAAGCTTAGTCACAGTTCGTTATAGTCAATCTGATATAAGTGTGTATAAAGTTTATACTGACAAACGTCTTGGTTAACTGTTGGAAAAACATGGTAAAAGGTAAGCGCTTACGCAAATCTTCAGACAAGCCAACGTTGGGCGATGTAGCCAAAGCGGCAGGGGTTTCCACCGCTACGGTTTCACGTGCACTTAATCAACCTCATCAAGTTAAGGAAACTTTGCGGGCTCGCATTGAAGACGAAATTAACAGGCTGGGCTATGTGCGTGATGGCGCTGCAAGGGCACTTGCCTCCAACAAAAAGCGCATGATAGGCGCAATAATTCCAACCATCGATAACGCAATCTTTGCTTCGGGTATTAACGCACTTGAACGCCGCTTATATGAAGAGGGATACACCCTTATGTTGGCGGTCAGTAACTACGATCCCAAGCACGAGCTCAAACAGGTTCGAGATATTATGGAGCAGGGGGTTGATGGGTTACTACTGGTTGGAAATGATCATGCGCCAGAAACGTATTCTATCTTAAAGCAACATAACCAGATATTTGCCAATCTTTGGGCGTTGGACCGGACAAGCCCGTACCCCTGTGTTGGGTTCGACAATTTCACCGCGGCGCAGCAAGTGACTGAGTATCTCCTTAATCAGGGGCATACTCGCTTTGGGTTTATTTCCGGAATAACAAAAGGGAACGACAGAGCCACAGCGCGCTTAGAAGGCGCAAAAGAATCGCTTAAAAAAGCGGGTATCTTCCTGCAGCCTCAAGACGTTGTTGAATGCCGATACGATATATGGGAAGGCAGAAATGCATGTCGACACCTACTGGGTAAACCGGAGCGAGAGAGACCGACTGCCTTAATTTGTGGTAACGATGTGTTGGCTTTCGGCTGTTTAACCGAATGCGATAAATTGGGCATTTCTGTGCCAACTCAAGTCTCGATAACCGGCTTTGATGATTTGCCCTTGTGCGAGCACCTTTCACCAAGCTTAACCACTATTCGCGTCCCGTCTCGAATGATGGGTGAAAGAGCCGCCGATTTTATTTTGGACCAAATTGCAGGTCGAGAATCTGCGATGCATATTGAGGTTCCAACTCAACTGGTTGTAAGAGAAAGCACCTCTGTTCCTATGCCCAAGTAACATCAAGATGCTTGGTTCAGTGGTGTGTCTACCAACGACTTCTCAACCAAATAAGAGTTAACTGGCTTTCAGGCAAGACGCTACTCCTTTCATTTTTCCCTTTATTCTAGCGATACGCCTAAAGCTCATTATCTAGATGATGTTTGGATACACACCTTGGTGTTCCGCTTCCCTTATTACTTCAATTTTCACTGTTCGATCTGAATGAATGAGAATTGGTTTGTTGTAATACCTCTTGAGCTTGTAAGGCAATGAATACGCTATAGAGTTAGGCATACGGTGAGCGGGGAAGTGTTTTATATCATTGATTGAAAGTGAAACAACTACTATTTTTAACGCAAAAATAGCAATTAATTTAACGAATCATTTACATGTTGTGACGTCCTATTATTCCACAAGGGTTTACAATTATATTAATAAATGTATTTCACATTATTACAGAGTAAAGAAATAAGTTAGAAAAAATAATTAGTGCCCACTGTGTGGTAAAAGATATTGTTACATTAGAAATGATACATTTGTTCAAAAAAATGGACGAAGCAATATACAATTTGTAATCTAATGAAAACTAAGCATTTTTAACCGTTTGTCAACCCATTAACAGCTAGGTATTACAAAGCGTTATCACGCCATTACAAAAATTTATAAGAAAATCATATATATGTGATGTGAAATTAGATTATAAAATAAGAATGTTTGTTATCATGCTTTTTATAAATCTTATGGAAGTAATCTTTGTCGTTTGAAATTTAATCAGTTAAATAGAAAGGTTGTTATAATTGGTTACATACGTCGTTCACATTCAAACGAAAGATATTGACTTAGTCTGATAGATTCGGTTTTGCGTATTGTAAGTTGGGTATAGACAATATTTCTTTGCCCCCATTTATATGACCCCTAATTGAATGAGTAGTAGTACAGGCTAGGTTTATAATGGCACTAAATAGTAAGAGTAAAATCAAATGCTGAGAAATGTGATAGAAATTAAATACTTAAAAACATTCTCATGTGTCGCAAAATGTAAGAGCTTTTCGGCTGCAGCTGAGTCTTTGTTTATCACTCAGCCTGCCGTTTCACAACATATTAAAAAGGTTGAAGCTCATATAGGTGCAAGTATTTTCGACAGGGAAGAAGGTTTTGAGTTAACGACGGAGGGCAAGATCTTACTAAAGTATACTGAACTAAGTTTAGAGCTTTACGATCAGCTTTTCGAAGAGTTAGGGAAAACTAAAAATAAAGAACATTATAAGATTGCGGTATCAGATTCTTTTTCAACTGAATTAGTCGATGAGGTGGTAAAGGCATTTCGTATATTAAGCCATCTCGATCTTAGTTTGGTCAATTTTCGCAATCCGAGAGATTTAGATGCCAGTAAATATGACATTATTCTAGGAGTAAATTCAGAGCCCTCGCGCACAGGACAAATGGTGAAAGTGAAGAGGACGCAATACGTAGTGTGTCAGCGACTAACGGATCAGCCCATTATCCAGAACAACCCTGTTCGCATTGTACACTGCAGCTCTATAGAGAGAGAGCAAGTTTCAAGCCTACTGCAGGAGGTGGGCATAGGAACGGCAAATATACAAAGCTGGTTTAACACAAGTTCTTCAAGGCTTATGAAAGGTGAAATGGAAGAGCCAGGTACGGTATTAGTTTGCCCAAGTTGGAGTATTCAATCAAATAATCTTAGAGTGCATAAAACGTCTAATATCGTGAACTGTTTTGCATGGTGCAGTGAGTCGACATTTAAAGAATTAAGCCAAGTCGGGTTGACGAACCAAATCAAAGAGCTTTTTATTCAGTCAGAACCCAAACTCGTCACAATGTGATATTCAGCCCAAAAATTAGTGGTAATTAAAGTGGGTTATTAAAACTTTAAAAGTACAAATAAGGCGAGCAAATCAATGCTCGCCTTTTTTATTGCTTCTATCTATTTTGATTTCAATAAAATGATCTAATACACCTAGAAACAAAATTTATAATCAGTGGCTAAATTCCTAATGGATACGGCTTATTACATACAACTATAAGCATAATTAATAGTTGTATAAATAAGTATTAATTGTCGTTTTTCCTTTCGTTGCTATATTCGCTTCGGTTCATTCAAAGAAGGATTAAATGACAATGTTAAACACAATTACAAACCTATTGGCTAAATTCCAAAAAGACGAGCGCGGTGTAACTGCAGTTGAATATGCAATCATTGCTGTTGTTATTTCTGGCATTATTTTGGCGGCATTTAACAGTGGTTTAGGTGATGCAATTTCAGGTGCTATTGCTCAAATTTCCAGTCAACTAACAACCGCTACTACTGATGCAGCCGTCACTCCGTAATTTTTAGTCATCACCATATGGGTAGGCTTTTCCTACCCACAATCATAAGAGTTACGCTTCATGAGTAAACCTGTTCTCTTTATCTTACTTTCTGCGTTGTTATTTCTAGGGCTGTTTTATTCCAAAGATATTTTATTTGCTAGTGAAGCCCCGGTAATACCCGTTTCAACACAAGAAGCGACGGTTAACGTTCTGACTTTAGTTGAGCCTGTAGAAAAAGGGGTTCAATACAGCTTGGCCAATGTGGAATGGGTTGAGATGACAGAAACAAAAGCGCAGCAAAATGGCTTGCTGGTTCAAGGCAGCAAGATTCCAAAAAGTAGTCTTTTTAGAGCTCAACTTAGCAAAGGAACACTGCTTAAAAGATCCCAGCTATCGTTCCCAGGTGACGACGATTACATCAGCTTTACCTTGGCGAAAGATCACGTGCCTTACTACTACGAAACCGATGGGAAAAGTGTGTTAGATGCCATTGGCACCTATGCGGGGGACAAAGTCAGCTTCATCTCCACCACCAATTCCTATTCGAATATTCATGAAGCGGAATTTAAAGATGTGGGCAACCTGATTTCTGAAGTTCTGATTCATGACGCTAAGGTTATCCAAGTCACCGATACAGGTGAGTCCAGCAGCGAGCAGGGGCGTCAAGTTAAAGCAAAACGCTTGGTGATTGAGTTGAGTATTCGTCAGGTAATGAAATTGGATATCGCTAAGCAAATCGGGCAGATCAGTATTGTGCCCTCCAACATGACCAATCAGTTTCTTTCCGTACGTAGCGTTGACCTACTTGAAAAACAACATGGGGTCAGAGAACTCAGAGCAGGCAGTGAATAATGAAAAATACAAAAGTAGCCGTTCTCATTTTTGCTTTATTTACGCACCTCAATATTGGCGCAGCTGAACTGGTGTCGATAGATCAGGGCGCGGCAAAAACGGTGAAAACCAATCGAACGATAGATACCGTTTTTGTGTCCGACCAAAACATCGCCGACTACAAAGTAATAGATGAAACCAAAATCGTAATCCATGGAGTCAGTGTGGGCACGGCGAGTTTGATCGTTTTTGATCGCGGTGGCAATGAAATCTATAACTCAGAAATCGTAGTGAACAAGAGCTTGCGTTTGGTTAAGCAGATGCTTGTTGCTCATTTTCCGGATCAAGAAGTCAACGTGACTAATGTCGGTGAGCAGGTGGTTTTAGACGGCACCGTTCAAAGCGAAGAAGTAAAAAAGAAAATCTATCGCTTAGTTGGTGAAATGCTGAAGAAAAAATCCACGAGAAATACCTATAAGTTGGAAGACAGTGGGTCCGATAACGAGTTGGATTACACCGAAAGTTTCGTTTTCGAAGGGATTATCAATCACCTCAAGGTTCTGTCCACCGAACAAATTAATGTAAAGCTGACTGTCGCTGAAGTCTCTAGCAACTTTTTGTCGGAACTGGGTGTTTCGTACAGCAACATTGGTCAACCCGGTAAATACGTTAAACAAATCTTAGAATTTTCGGCTGAGGACATCGTCGCGGTGATTGCCGCCAGTAAGGACGACTCCATCGGACAAGTGCTCGCAGAGCCAAATCTGTCGGTTATTTCTGGTGAAACCGCGAGCTTTTTAGTTGGTGGCGAATTACCTATGGTGGTGCGAGATGGCGATGGTGTGTCCATCTCATACAAAGAGTACGGCATTAAACTATCGATGGTCGGCAAAGTAACGGACACAGAAAACATTCGACTAACACTTCTGCCCGAAGTGAGTTCGATTGACGCGTCGAATAGCCAAAGCAACGCGTTCTACAACATGCCTTCTCTGCGTACTCGAAAAGCACAAACCACAGTGCAACTTAAAGATGGACAAAGCTTTGTTCTTGCAGGGTTATTAACAACGGAAGAGCGTGAAACATTAAGCCGTATTCCTGTCTTGGGTGACATCCCAATTCTTGGCGCGCTGTTTAGCCACACCAAATCCAACCGTACGAAAACTGAATTGATCATAGTAGCCACCGTTAACTTAGTTGATCCGGTAAAAAGCAAAGACATCAAGTTGCCAAAATTCAAAGCGAGCAGCGATTTAGAGCGGCTATTCAGAATCAATTTATCGGATCCAGACGTAGAACAAACCATAAAAGCAGGAGGTTTTTAATGCTCTTAAGACACTCATTCGTCACAAAAATTCTGACGATTTCAGCGCCCCTTTTGCTTATCGGTTGCAGTTCTCCAATGTCTACGAACCTAACCCAAGTCGATGAGTTAGAGCAGATATACGAATTTAATGTTGTTGATAAACACATCGCGTTGAAACGCAGCATGGGGTTTATCGGCGACGTGAATAAGCACCACAAAAAGTCGGAGTTTGAAGTCTTCTATCACCCTAACGAAAGTGAATTCGTTGCGGAATTGCTGGAGTCGGCGAAAACAAAAGGCATTGATCGCCATCGAATCAGCGCGAAGTTAAAAGAATCAAGCGACACAGATAGTGAGTCACGCCCGCTGTCCGACAAAGCCGTTTCAATTGTTTCTCGGTACACCTTGGTTAACGAGAAACAGTGCGAATCTCTTCATATGGGGAATGCGCAAAATTTCCATTTCGGGTGCGCGGTTGAATACAACCGTGTGATCAGCCTGAGTCAGCCTCTAAAAGGTGTTAAGTAAGCGATGGATTTAAATAACTTATTTAAAACCTCGGCGTCCCCAAAAAAAGCCGTATCCGAGTTTTCCGATTTACTGGTTTCCGACGACGCAGAGTTTGTTCAGTCGGTAAGGGACTTGTATGCGATAGAAGGGTTTCCACCGCCAATTGAAATGCCGGAATTGACCAGCCAATCCAACATGAATTTAGGTAAGCAGAAAATCAAACACGTGGTGTTGGATTTTCGTCAGTCGACCAATGTCGTTGAAGAAATCAGCGACATTACTACTAAGTTGGATGTTGGTATTCGCATTATTGCCATCAGCAATTCGGATTCCATTCGTTTAAAAAACCGTGTGCAGGCTCTAGGGGCAGACTACGTTTTGTGGGATGAAAACCTCCAAGATCTGCTGAATGCCGTGAGCGTATCTGAATCTGCAACCGGATCATTGGTGAATAAAACCCGTGTTGCAAAACGCGTTCTTCTGCTTTCTTGCAAAGGCGGAATTGGGCTCTCGACCATATCTTCATTGGTGGCGTACGGATTATCTTCCGAAGCGCAATTAAAAACGCTGCTGGTGGATCACGACTCTGGTGCGTTTACCTCGGATATCTTTCTCGGTATGAAAGGGGTAAAGCCAAGGCACAACAGCATCGAATTGAACCAGAGAGACATAGACAGTGCCATCGCTCAAACCTATGTCTCGAAGGTAGACGATAAGCTCGACTACCTGATTCTCGAAAAAACCACCGCTTGTGTCGGAGACCATGCCTCTACACTGCATAACCTTTCCTATCAGCTTGAAAGCAATTACAACTTTATTGTGGATTCTGTGCCACTGACGTCTTTTGAAGAAGTGCACGATCAAGACTTGAGTGAAAAATATCACCGTATTTACCTGATCTGCGATCCGTCTGTGGCGGCATTGCGCGCCTATAACATTATTAAGAAAAAGATGGGCAAATCGGCTCACCAAGTGTTGTTCATTCAAAATCGCCCTGCGAAAGACTACATGGTGCCTCTAGAGAACGCGAAAGAACGGGTTAAGCGGAAAGAAGCGCTTTCTTTTGCCTACGAATCGGGCTTGGAAAAGTTATTGATTCAGCAGGGAATGAAAGCAGTGATGAAAAGTAAATTCTCTTTGCCAGTCGTTGAAATGGTGAAAGAACTCACCGGAAAAAACATCCGCCCTAAATCCAAATTTTCTTTGTTCAAGAAATAAGCGAGGGGTAGATGAGCCAGTTTAATAAAATCTACATAGAGCTAAGAGACGAAATCTTTGATGCGTTAGACGCGTCAACCTTAGTGGAAATAAGTAACGAAGAGCTGGAAGCCCAGCTTAAAGAAACCGTTAACCTGCTTATCGACAGGCGAGGGTTGCAGGTGTCCAATTCTCAGCGCATTGAGTTAGTGAAAGCGTTACTTGCAGAGCTAAAAGGGCTGGGACCACTGCAAACCTTGCTCGATAACGATGACATTTCAGACATTATGATCAACGGGCCGCACAATATCTTTATCGAGATTGGCGGCAAAGTTCAGAAGTCGCCGATTCAGTTCGTTAACGAAAAACAACTCAGCACCATTGCAAAACGAATTGCCTCAAATGTAGGGCGTCGAATCGATGAATCCAAGCCGCTTTGTGATGCGCGTTTAGAAGACGGCAGCCGTGTCAATATCGTCATTCCCCCACTTGCGATAGACGGCACCTCCATTTCTATCCGTAAATTCAAACAGCATAAAATAAAACTCGAAAACTTGGTGGAATTCGGCGCTCTCTCCATCGAAATGGCAAAGCTTTTGTCCATTGCCAGCCATTGCAAATGCAATGTGTTGATTTCTGGTGGTACGGGTTCGGGTAAAACCACATTGCTCAACGCACTATCGGGCTACATCGGTGAAACAGAACGTATCGTCACCATTGAGGATGCGGCGGAACTGCAATTGCAGCAGCCGCATATCGTTCGTCTAGAAACTCGCCAAGCCAGTGTTGAAGGAACGGGTGAAATCACCGCTCGCGACTTGGTGATTAACTCCCTGCGTATGCGACCAGACAGGATCATTGTAGGTGAATGCCGTGGCGGTGAGGCGTTTGAAATGCTTCAAGCGATGAACACGGGTCACGATGGATCGATGTCGACGCTTCACGCCAACACGCCAAGGGATGCGGTTGCTCGAACAGAAAGCATGGTGATGATGGCAACGGCAAGTTTACCTATTCAGGCGATCCGACGCACCATTGTGAGCGCGGTGGATTTGATTGTGCAGGTTAAGCGCTTGCACGATGGCAGCAGAAAAGTGCTCTACATCTCCGAAGTGGTTGGGTTGGAAGGCGATAGCGTGGTGATGGAAGACATCTTCCGGTTCGAGAACAAAGGCACATTGGAAGATGGAAAAATCGATGGTGAGTTCCGCTCTCCAGGTTTATCTAAACGTTCTATTGTGTACGAACGAGCGCAGTTTTTCGGCTTAGAGGGCGCATTAGAGGAGCTGTTCTCATGATGTGGTTGTTCGCCATTTGGTGCGTGGTTGCCATTGTGTTTTGGTTCCAACATAAGAAAACCAGCCGAAAAGTGACCGCACTTATCGATCAAGAAACAGAGTTCGATGGGATAGAAGGTGTCAAAACGGTCATCGATATGGATCGGTTTGAAACCAGTGTTTGGATCCAAGTGAAGTTCATCTTCAAGAAGCTGAAAAAACTGTTGGAACCCAATATACCTAAAAAAATAGTGCTGTTTTTGCTGATCAGTGGAGCACTTATTTATGCGGTTAACTTGTTCTTATTCAGCCAAGATTTTCTGGTCTGTTTAGCGATAGGGCAGCCTATTTTGTTCATCGTATTTCTGTTCAAACTCAGTGACATTAAAGAAGAAAAATTCAAAAGTGACTTTCCAGACGCGCTGAATATTTTGTCGGGTGCCATCGCTGCTGGGCAAAGTATCATTCACGCATTTGAGTACGTGGGCGAAAAGCTGGATAACGAAGTAGGGCGTGAATTCAAATTCATGGCAGAACGCTTACTGATTGGTGAAGACCCAGACGATGTATTGTCACGCAGCGCGACCACCTTCCCATACGTGGAGTACTTCTTTTTTATTTCGACCATTCGAATCAACCTGAGCCGAGGCGGTCAGCTTAAAAACGTGATCAACAAAATCAACCGAATCATGTTTGAATCACGAGCGATGGAAAAAAAGAAAAATGCTTTAACGTCTGAAGCGCGATCTTCAGCAAAAATAGTGGCGTGCTTGCCGATCATTTTTCTTCTCATTCTGAGATTCACCAGCCCAGAAAACTATAACTTCGTAATGTTTGAAGAAGGTGGAAAACCCATTTTTTATTACGTTCTGATCAGTGAGTTTATTGGCTTTTTCTGTATCTCCATGATTTTGCGTGGAGTGAACTGATGGATCTACGCACCACTATTTTCTTAGCTTTCGCGCTTGCTGTCTCCCTTATCTTTGCTTGGTTTCTTATCAAGATGTGGGATTCGTTGGTTGCTAAGTTCTATACCAGTCAAATCATCGGTTCGACCAAAGAAGAAAAACGGCAATTGGCGATCATGAATCGGTTGGTGGAAGCATTCAGTTTCAACCATGAAGAAAACCGACAAAAACTGATTGCCGCAGGGATTTACAATGAGTTTGTCGCCAAAAGTTACTACCTGTTTAAGTTCATTCCGTTTCTATTGGTGTTTTTAAGCACGCTTTACGGGTTCTTTATTGGGGACCTCGATTTTGCTGAATTCTTCATGATAGCGGGGGTGGCTTTAGTTCTATTTTTGATTGGACCGGATACCTATGTGGCGGCACGAGCGAAAAAAAACGTCAAGCACATTAGTTCACGATTGCCGTTTTTACTTGATCTGATGAATGTCTGTGTTCACACCGGCATGACCATCGAGTCTACCTTGGAATTCCTGAGTAACGAAATCGCAACGGTGGATGAAAATTTGGCTTTTGTGTTAAGGCGTACCACCGAGCGAGCAAGGGTGGTAGGGCTGGAAAAGGCGTTGGCGGAGTTTTATGACATTGTTCCTACAACCGAAGCGCAGAGTTTTGTAATGACACTGACTCAGAGTTTGCAGTATGGCTCGTCTGTCGGACCGGTACTCGCGACATTGGCAACAGACATACGTGAAATCAACATGATGGATCTCGAAGAAAAGATAGGAAAAATGGGTGCCAAAATGTCCATACCACTTATCACGTTCATCATGGTTCCCATTGTTGTGCTGATTGCTGCCCCTGGAATTTTAAGGATGTTTTCAAATGGCTAATGAAAGACGGGCTATCAAATTTTGGACCAATGTAAAGTGCGCTTTATTACTCTCACTTGCTTTAACTGGCTGTGCGTCCACCAACGGTGAGTTGGATACCAAAGAGGACTTGTTGTTGAGAACCAACGACAAGACGCAACTGGTGGAGTTTTATAAAGCCAATATTAAAGAAAATGACGAATTCAAAATCAAGCTAGTGAATGTGTATATCGACTTGAAAGACACGTCTTCAGCGGAGCTTTATCTCAATACGTTCGATGAGTCTGAAAAAGACGAGCCTGAAGTGATGCTAGCCAAAGCTGAAATTGCTTACCTGAAGCGTGGTTTCGCAGAAAGTGAACAGTGGCTAGAGCGTTATCTGGATGAAGGTGGTGACAAATATCAGCATCACATTCTTATGGGAAAAATCAAAGCTCAACAGAGGCAATACGGGGCGGCAATTGAGTATTTTGAACAGAGTAGAAAGCTCGGAGCGTCGGATAGAGAAGCGAAAAATAGCATTGCCGTTGTGAACCTCATGCAGGGGCAATACGAAGATGCGATGACCATGCTTTACGACTTATATCTCGATCAACCAAACGATGAAAAAGTGCGTTCAAATTTAATCTTGGCATCTGTGAATGCGAACCGACCGGATATTGCCTTAGATGCACTTCGAGAAAAATACCCTGAAGAAGAGGCAAGAACGCAACTGACCAAATTGATGAAATCGGTGAAAAAGAAACCTGCGCCCAAAATGGTTCGCTCGTCTTCCGCCAAGACTCAAACTCGTTCAACCAGCGCCGCAACTCGGCCTGTCAATCAATCGCGTTATGCGGAGGAAAGTGCGGTGTATAAACCACAAACCCAACTACAAACTGCCGCTATGGCGGTCGACCACGCTGGAAACCATCAACCAGTCGCTAGCAAGATGGTATTCAACCCGCAAAACCTCAAACCTAAAGCACCGTCGATTTACCGAATCCAAGTATTGGCGACGTATAAAGCGATTTCGAGTGAATACCTGAATTATCTGCGTACGAATTATGGAACAGTTTACGCGTATTCCCATAACCTTTGGAAACGCTACTGCATTGGTGAGTTTAGCTCCATTGAAGAAGCGAAAGCGTACCTAAACCGAATGAAGGTGAAAGGGGCGTTTGTTGTGGATTACACAAAAAATCGACACATAGAGCTGTAGGTAATCTTAACTATGTCGATTGGAAAATCACAACTTAGGAAGCAAAAAGGGGTCATCAGTGTAGAGGCTGCCTTTGGTTTACCGATTTTACTTTTAATGGTGCTGACATGGTTTGAACTGTGTTTGATGGTTTACGCCATTGCGGTGACTGATCACGCCATCACGCGAGCAGTATCTGATACTAAAAAATTGGGTAGGGCAGATGCCATTAGCACGATCAACTATGACAGAGCCATTCGGTCTGCGATTCGTCGAAGTGGGGGTATTTTTCTTCCCGCGGTCATTGATAGCCAATCGATTCGGTCTCGTATTCACTACATCGATGGCTATCAAACGCTCGTCCGTTGCAGTACATCCGTTAGAGAGATTTCATCTTGCTCGGGGGTGTCCTCTGAACCCAAAAACAAAGCGTTAGCACTTTACGAAGTCGCCTTTGAGTATTCACCTGTTTTTAACTTGCTACTGCCATCCATTGAAATGCGCCGTGAAGTAATGGCAATTCAGGAATATGAGCGATGTACCTTTAAGTTAGGTCAAGGAGGCTCGTGTGCTTAGACGTTCTTCCAATTCAAATGTGCAGCGCGGCGCTTTTACCATCGAGCTTGCTTTGGTGTTGGTGTTTGTGACGGGCTTTTTTGTTATGCAGGTGAACTTTCTCGTTGCCACTGCCAAAAAAGGGCAAATGGATCGGCTCGCGTATTCACTCGTGTCAGTGATGTCTGAGCGACGAGAGCTGTTCCGTGACGAAGGCGACATATGTCGGTATGCAGGGGAATGCGAGCTGCTGGCGGCAGAATTATACGCCGTGGGCATTTCGGCAATGAATCGGATGTCGAATCAGTTTGACTCGAATAAATTTGGCATTCGAATTGAGGAGCTGGTGGTTTATCCCGACCGACAAGTTTACGCGATGCGTGAAGTAGGGTGGGTAACAGGGTGCAGTTTTACTCCGCTAAGAGAAGTGGACAAGATTATCCCAACCACGTCTCGAAACCGTAAGTTGCCCGTTTACAAAGTGTCACTCTGTTACCGCACGCCCTTTAACCTCTTGGGTGCGAGTAAAGGCGAGCTGCTTAATGTTGTTACGTCTGCCTTTTCGTTTGCGAGGATTTAGCTATGTCTATACAGAACATATGTTCAACGAATCAGCGTTCAAAGAGCCAGCGCTCAATGAAAAGGGGAACGATGAATAAGCAAAAAGGGGCAGCGTTTTTGATTTTCATGTGCTGTCTGCCGTTTATGTTTGGCATGTTGGCATTGGCAATGCAAACCACGCAACAGTTGCACGCGCACGCCAAGTTAAGTGAGGCGACAGAAGTGGCAAGCCTTGGGTTAATTTCATCTTCTACCGGAAATAATGCCCCGGACACGGAGCTGGCGTCTCGAATCGTCAATCATTATATGCCGTTTAACGACGGTGACGTAGCAGTATCGATTGTCGATACGCGCTGCGATTACGATACAGGGTGTGTGCAGGACGCTGGGGAGATTTCTCCTTTTGCCGATTTTGTCGTGACGGCGACAACCGAACACAACTCTTGGATCAGCTACAGCAGTTTGGGCCTAAAACCAAAATTTAAGATTTCTGGTGCGTCGACAAGCCGAAAGTACCTACCTAAGCCGGTAGATATCTATTTTGTTGTCGATTTTAGTGGGTCAATGAATGAACGCTTTTCAGCAAGCCCAGGGCGAGGCAGTAAACTCGCCACAGTGAAAAATACCATTAATTTAATATTGGATGACCTTGAAAACTTCAACCGATTCAATAGCCATAAAAGCCGCGTTGCTCTTGTGGGGTACAACCACTTCAACTATCAAAAAATCAATGGTAGACGCGAAGTGTTCGAACATGTGGTTTTACAAAGAGTGAACGATTCAATTGTCCATCGTAACGACAAAAAAAATCCCCTAATTATCAGTCCCGAGCTTGAACGACATAACTATCGCCCGAGGCGACTGTTCCACGATATTGATCTAACCGACGATTACAGCGGGTTCAGCAATGAGTTTAAAGCGTTTAAAGCGGGTGGCTTTACTCATTCATGGCAGGGTTTACTCCGTGTGGCCGAACTCTCGAATAGCCAAGAAGAGTACAACCCTCAACAAGTTATCATCGTCCTATCCGATGGTGAGGATACCGAGAGGCCTTGGGCAATTCATAGCCCAGATGGCAGCTGGCGGAAAACACGGATACTCAAAGAGTTCACAAAATATGGGCTCTGCAGAAACATGGTGTCGGATTTAGAAAGCAAGACAGACCGCTTTGGGGAACCTATTTCTGTCACCTTTGGTGTGATAGGTATCGATTTTGAAATGAACCAAGCTGTGAATGGCTTTTTTGATTGCGTGGGGGAAGACAACGTCCTTCATGCCAAAAATGGTAGCGATGTTTATAAGCATATTTTAAACCTGTTGAATGAAGAGACAGGGCGACTGAAAGGAAATGAGGGCTCACTATGAGAGTAATGGCGTTTGGCGTACTTTTGCTGTTATCAGGGCAAGCCGCAGCGAATTGTTTGGCGGAAGAAAATGTATATTTAAAAACGACTCGTGTGCTAGCGAACAATCACTTGGGCACGCAGCAATCGGGTCAATTACTTAGTCATCACGTTACGCAACCAGAAAAACCGGTGTTCGTGAGTGAAGATAGCGTTACGGAACAATTTTCGGTGAGCGATGAGTGTATTTATGACCGCATTTCCCAGACATTGGTTTTGAATTACGCCTTCGACAAAGACAAACTCAGTGACGAACATAAACACATATTATTGGACTACATCAATTTGTTGGATAGCAGTGTTTCCATTGCTGTAGAAGGACACGCTGATGAAGTCGGCACGGACGAATACAACAAAGGGTTATCACAACGACGCGCGCGAAACGTTGCGACTTTCTTAAAGAAAACCTTCGGAAAAGAAAAGCAGGTAGATTTGCGTGCTTACGGCGAAACAGCGCCAATATGTGAACAAATAGAGAACAAAGTGAAAGGGTGCAACCGTCGTGTCGTATTAACCGTTCAGACTTGAACTAGGATGAACCCCAAATTTGAGCTTCGAACATTTCAGATGCGCAGTTAACGCATCAATCAACGTCTTCTTCTAGAATTTCGATCACTTCAGATGAAGAGCGTTCATGCCCAATAAGAAACAGAGCAAGGAACGCTTCTGTTTTCATATTCGAGTCACCTTCTTCCTCAACAATGGTACGAATCTTATCTCGTAGCATTGAGATCTCATGCTCGACAAAACCGCGACCTTCTTCATCGCCGCCTTGGTCAGCAGGCTGATGGTCGAAATGTAAGAACAGAAGATCGTCATCAAGCTTGGTTGTGAGTAAACGTTCTGGTAACCACTCTTCTCCCGTCACAACTTGGGGATCGTTGTTATCGGAGAATTTACTTAATATTTGCAATAATTCAGATACTTTCACAATGATTCGTTATACTGTACGCCTCTACTAAGTGTAGCGGCAATTTTGCGTGAATCTTAAAGTAATTTCTCTGATTTTACTACGATTGTTGACCAGTAACTCAATAAAACTCTAAGTCAGAGTGATTAAACGCTGGATCTAGCATCTTAAGGTTACCCAGGTACAAATGTTCAATGTTTTAATAAATTGAGGTGCTCGATTTCTATGCATGCTTCAACCCACCTGACTCCAACTGTTTTGCTTTTGGGTGCGATGACTTTCCCTTCGATAGCTTCAGAAGAAAAGGTAAAAGAACAAGAATGGGGCGTAGCGATGGCCTACCGAGGTGCATCCATTGTTTACAACCTTCCCGGTGAATCTGATTCTTCAGTATCGACATTTGTTCCTCTTTTCTATTACAACGGCGAAAGTGCCTACTTAGATGGCTTAGAAGGTGGTGTGCACCTCTACAAGCAGGATGATTATCAAGTCAATCTGTTCTCTCGCCTTCGATTTGTCGACTTACCCGCCTCGCAACAAAACCGTTATGGTGGTCATTCGTTTGATTTGGGTGTCCAGTATCGTCATTTCTTCCAAGACTCTGATTGGTATGTTGATGCTGAACTGATGAGCGACGATGACGCACGCTTGTTCGGTAATGTGCGTGCGACGGCGAAAAGCTCGACCGAAAATTGGGATTTCAAACCCAGCGCAGAGCTAAGAATCAAATCAGACAGCTATAACTCCTATTACTACGGAGCCAGTGGTTTAGAAGGTTCCCCCGGTTTTGGTAAGCAGATTGGCGGTGGTGTTGAGTTTAAAGTGGGTTTCGAAACTCGTTATCGTGTTGCATCTAACTTGTACTTATTAGGCAGTGCTTATGCAACGATGCTTGACGACAACGCCTACGACAACATCGCAGTAAAAGAGCGATGGGGTCAGGAGTACTTTGTCGGATTCGGTTTCTTTAACGACAAGAATACCACCTCTCGATCTGACATTACCACGCGCCCGTATCTTCGTGTCGCACAAGGGTTTGCCACACCTTCAGATATGGGTGACATATTCAAGTTTAAGGGTGAACCAGATGAAAACGGCAACAAGATGACCTCGTTTTTCTACGGTCATCCATTAACCGATGAACTCTTTGGTGCCCCCATTGATATTTACTTAACTCCAGGCGCTGCTTGGCACTGGAGCAGCTCTACTCAAAGTGCTAGCCCTGAGTACGTCATTGCGGTGAAAGCGTATTACACCTTTGAATGGCCATTTCGTTGGAAATTTGGAGCGGCGGAAGGGATTTCTTATGTTCAAAATATTACCTACATTGAAAGCAGTGAGCTAGAAGGTAAATACGAGAACATGAGTAATTTGATGAACTATTTGGATATCTCATTCGACTTCAATGTTGGTGATATGGTCGGTAAACCTGAATGGGGCCATCTTTGGATTGGGTATGGTTTACACCACCGTTCTTCAATATTTGAAAAGGCCTCGCAGTTCGGTCGGATTAAAGGCGGCAGTAATTACAACACGGTGTATCTGCAATACGATTTCTAGATAAGCTCGTTTTCGCAAGATAAAAACGTGTTTGAATCACAAAAACGTGTTTGAAAAGTAAAAAACGAGGCGAATTATTGCCTCGTTTTTCTTTTTATTCAGATTGACCATACCAGTTTCAAATTCCTCGCATTCAAGAGGGAACCACGCAAAACTCTAATCATTAATAGTGTTACTTTCTTTATTAAGTGATTTATATCAAACGCTTACTAGTATCATTTCTCTTTCGAAATTGTCTGATCTCATCTTGGATTTCCATAACCTCCTATCTGAACCCATTGGAATTCGTCCATATTAAATGCAACCAAGTCCATATGGGTGGTGCAACTGGTTGCTTTTTTGGTATTAAAACCAGACCAAAATAATGAGATTGAGTGACAATAATGCATCTGTTTTTGATAACTTCGTCAACAAAGTGAGCAAAAAACAAACTGGTCTGGTTGAATAAAGACCAGTTTGTCGATTAATCTAAGTGTAGTTAACGATTTGGTCACAAAATTCAAACATCCGTTAACTATGGTAATAAAAAAACTGGTACTGAATAAATACCAAAATTGAAAATGAACGTAGTAAGCGATGAAGGATCAATAAATTATGTCCGATGACTTTAATGATACGCCCAATTACAGCTCGGACGTCTCTAGGCTTACGCTTAAGTCACAAATAGCAGACAAACTGAGCGCTTTAATTGCGTCAAAAATGATTGAAGAAGGAGAGGCGTTACCTTCTGAGCGAGAACTTGCCAAATCGTATGACGTGAGTAGAGAAACAATACGTGGTGCATTGGGGATTCTTAGTGAACGCGGGTTGATCACGGTTTCTCGTGGACGAAAAAGCATTGTGACCAAGGGATCCACAGAAATAATTCAATCTTCCAACATAGTGGAAGACATCCAGAATTATGATGCTTTTACCGTAGTAGAAACAAGGAAAGTAATAGAGTCGGCGATTCTGCGCTCTGCGGCAATAAACATTAAAGATGAAGATATCGAGAAACTGTCTTCTCTTATTGAATACCAAGAAACGGTTTTAGATGATCACATCGCTTTCCAAGTATCGGATAAAGAATTTCACACAGTTATCTATCAGGCTTGCCGAAATACTTTGTTGTCGAAAATAGCAATCGATGTCTATTCCTATGCGCTTGAGCACCGAACGGCAGCACTGGCAGAGGAAAAGTCGACGGTGAGAAGCCTTCGAGAACACCACCAAATTCTAAGATCATTGAAAAGCCACGACCCAGACGCCGCAGAACGTTCCATATTGGGGCATGTTGATAGCATCTTCAAATCAACACTTATTATGCAAAATAAGGACAACGAGTAACGGATTATGCCTGTAATAACTTTGAATAAACTAACAAAAAGATATCAGTCTACTGAAGTGATCCATCAGATCGACTTAGTGATGGAAGACAATGAGTTTACCGTATTCGTTGGTCCATCTGGTTGTGGTAAATCGACCACGCTAAGAATGATCGCAGGTCTAGAAACGGTAAGTGATGGTGAGATAACAATGGATGAGCGAGAGATATCGAACCTTGAACCCATTGATCGAGACATTGCAATGGTATTCCAAGATTATGCACTGTATCCGCACATGGATGTCTATAAAAACATGTCTTTCGCATTGAGGTTAGCTAAGCATCCGAAAAGTGACATTAAAAAACGCGTAACGGAAGCGGCAGAAATGCTCGGGCTTACTGAGTATTTGTACCGAAAACCTGCCGAGTTATCTGGTGGGCAAAGGCAGCGTGTCGCAATGGGAAGAGCCTTGGTTAGAAACTCATCGACACTATTGATGGATGAGCCTCTGTCAAATTTGGACGCAAAGCTTCGGGGGCAAATGCGTGCAGAATTGGCAATGATGAGCAAAAATATAAAGAAGAACATTATCTACGTTACGCATGATCAGATCGAAGCGATGACTCTCGCTGATCGCATTGTTGTGATGAAAGATGGTTATATTCAACAGCATGGAACCCCCAGAGAACTTTTTGAAAAGCCAAGTAATAAATTCGTTGCGGGCTTTATGGGAATGCCACCCATGAACTTCTTAAATATGACCGTTGAAGAAATTGACGGGAAACTATACGCACTCGGTTCGGATTTTAAACTTGAGCTACCTCAATTAAGCCCGGGTGCAGAATTACCAAGGTCTGGAGAGATTATTGTCGGTATTCGACCTTCTGCTTTATTCACGACCGATTCTGATGAATTAGAAAATATCATTACATTTACTATTAATGTTAATGAATATATTGGAAATCAAACGGTTTTGATTTCTGATGTCCAAGAAAAGCGATTCATGGTTGAAGTGGATTCATTAAATGAATTCAATGCCGGTGAAACCGTAAGATTTAAAGTAAAGCCTGAAGATATATATATATTTGATAAGCAATCAGAAGAAGCTATTTACTAATAATAATAACTACAGAAATAATCATATAACGTAAATTGGAACATAAATTTAATTCTCTTGCTCTTAGGAGGCAAAATGATTACGTATCTAAAAAGGATTTTTGGAAAAAAAACACTGACAGCAATAGCTGTTAGTACAATCACAACATTCTCTTATGCGAGTCCATACGACGAATATAAAGATACGACGTTGGTTGTGAATTTTCCAGCACACCCACATTACAATGCGGTAATGAAGGTATTACCTGAATTCACGAAAGAAACAGGTATAAAAGTTGAAGTAGACCAACTTCAATATCTTCGTATGCGTGAAAAGCAAACGCTGGAATTAACAAAAAGAAAAGGCGATTACGATCTCATCGCGTACGTTGTTTTTTCAAAAGCGGACTATGTTTATGCCGATCAACTTGAAAACTTAGCAAGATATTTCATGAATCCATCGCTTGCTGACCCTAACTTTGACGCAGAAGATTTAGTCGATGGCTATGTGTCCAATATTGGCGTAGCAGGGGGTAAGAAAGGCTATCTAAAAGGGCCTACTGGTTCACTGTTTGGTTTACCGTTTGGTGCTGAAACCTCTATCTTGGGTTACCGAAAAGATATCTTTGATAAACACAATCTTAAGGTGCCTCAAAACTATAAAGAACTGCTGTCTTTGGCGTGTGAAATTCCAAAATTAGAACCTGGAATGGGTGGCCTAGCGTCTCGCGCTGCTTCTGGTCACCATGCATCGCATGCGTTTCTTTTGCACTTAGCGCCGCTTGGTGGTCGTATCTTTGATGACCAATGGAAGCCAATTGTAAACAACGCGCAAGGCGTTGAAGCAGCGCAAGCACTGAAAACGATTGTTGAATGTGGCGCAGAAGGCTCTAAAACATTTGGTTTTGCTGAAGCTGGAACCTCTTTCTTACAGGGCAATTCTGCAATGTTCCTTGACTCTACTGTATTCGCTGGACAAGTGAATGATCCGACGAAGTCGAAGGTGGTAGGTAAAATTGGCTGGGCACCGCACCCTATGGGTGTTCGCAAAGGCTCTCAAACCGGTGGCTTTGGTATCGGTATTCCTAAAAACGCACAAAATAAGGAAGCGGCCTTCCTATTGATGCAGTGGCTGACTTCTAAGAAAGTCGACAAGCTGATTGCGCTAGCGGGCGGAAACCCTTCTCGTTACTCAACTCACTTTGATGAGGAAGTGAACAAGAAATTCCCTCACATGGCTACGTTTGGTGAAGCACTTAAAAATGCCGATCCGGATTGGCGTCCAATTATTCCAGTGTGGGGAAAAATTAACTCAGATTTAGGTACAGCTTTATCGAAAGTACTGACTGAAGATCTGGATATTCAAAAAGCGTTAGACGGCGTTGCTGAACGAGCAGAAAAAATAATGGCTGATGCCAACTATTATTCTTGGAATGAGAAATAAATAGTGAATAGGGCTGCATCTCGTCGCAGTAATTCAATGGCGAGATGCACCTAAATCTGTACAACCTTGGTGTGTTTTAAATGAAATCTATTAATCTAAATCGCATGACCCCTTATTTATTTTTGGCTCCTGCGGGTATTGTTCTATTGTTTGGGCTTCTTTACCCAATAATATATATGATGTATGCGAGTTTTTTAGAATGGAACCCAAGCCAATTAATTAGCGAGGCAGATTGGGTTGGTTTTAAAAATTATATCAATTTATTCCAAGATGAATCTTTTCGTGAATCTCTCGGCGTAACTTTAAAGTTTGCTTTTATTGTCGTCGTTTTAGAAATGTTTATTGGTGTTGGTCTTGCATTATTGCTTGATAGAAATATTCGCGGAATGTCTCTATTAAGAACGATTTTTATATTACCAATGATGATTGCACCTATCGTTGTTGGGTTAATGTGGCGTTATATGTATCACCCAACGATTGGGGTATTTAACAGAACATTAAATGCACTTGGATTTGAATCTGTCCCTTGGTTATCTGATTCGAGTTGGGCACTTTATTCAATTGTAATCGCCGATATTTGGCAGTGGACTCCTTTTATTTTTATTTTGTCTCTTGCTGCATTGCAATCACTGCCGAAGTCGACATTAGAAGCATCCAAAATTGATGGCGCAACGCAATGGCAGCAAATTTTATACATCAAGATACCTCTAATGCTGCCGGTGCTAATTGTGACTTTACTGCTTAGGTTGATAGACGCATTTAAAGTCCTCGAAGTTGTTTTAGTCATGACAAATGGTGGTCCTGGATTATCAACCGAAATTCTCGCGCTGAGAATCTCTCGAACGGCGTCTGAGTTTAGGGAGCTAGGTGTGGCAGCAGCGATGTCGAACCTTCTGTTGGCTGTGCTCCTTTTCCTAACACTGGCCATGTTTATCTACAACAAAATTAACGAAAAAAGAATCGAGAAACAGGCGTTTGCGAATAAGGATGAAGAGTAATGAGCAAACTAAACGAAAGTAAGCAAAACCCAGCATTTTATGCCTTGTTGGTTGCTTTGATAGTGATGTCACTTGGTCCAATCATGCTGATGGTGATGACGTCGTTCAAACTGAATGTCGACATCATGAATGACAGCAGTGGGTTGTTTTTTACTCCCACACTGAAAAATTATGAAACAGTACTGTGTGATGTGCTGTGGTATACGCCCGATCATGTTGATTTTTGTAGCCCAACGTTCACACGTTCGCTCGGGAACTCAATTTTCATCGCGCTAGTTTCGACGGTGATTACGCTGACCATCGGTTGTATGGCTGCGTATGCGTTGGTTCGTTTCAGATTCATGGGACGTGGTGTGGTTTCTTTAACAACGCTGATGATGCGTATGGTTCCGCCTGCTGTTCTATTGGTTCCTGTGTTTGGGATCTGGACGTTTGATTATGGGTTAGACGGTACATTTACCGGAATCATACTTCTTTACGTTGCGATGAATTTACCGTTCGTGATTTGGATTTTACAGAGTTTTATTGTGCAGGTGCCTTTACCTCTCGAGGAAGCGGCCAAAGTGGATGGGGCGAGACCGCTGCAAATATTCTTTTTGGTGGTATTGCCTATTATCAAGCCGGGTCTAGCGGCGGCAGCCATCTTTACGTTTCGAATTGCATGGAATGAGTTCTTGTTGGCCAACGCTCTGTTGCAACGTGATACCCGTACCGTGCCCGTTACCATCGTTAATTCATTAACGGAATACGACATCGATTGGGGTGTGATTATGGCGACAGGAATGTTGCTTGCGGTACCGCCAATCATATTCACCTTTGTTGCATCCAAGCAAATTATTACAGGTATGACTGCTGGCGCTGTGAAAGGTTAATTTACATTTATTTCAATAAGTTATTTAGGTATTAATATGAATTTAGAGAAAGATTATCAGCTGGTTATTGGAACATACAGCGATATTAACGCGCTAGCCCATCAGCCTTACTCACCAAAACCGGGTGAAGGTATCTATTGCGCGACGTTGACGAAGCAAGGAAAACTAGTGGTTAATGGTTCAGTAGAGTCGTTAAACCCAGCGGTTCTTATCCCAGGAACAGACAAAAAATACCTGTACGCTATTTTAGAAACAATCCGTGAAAACGGCACAATCGTTCAATATGAAGTTCAAGAAGATGGTTCGCTAAAAGAGCTTTCTAGCTTCGAAGCAAATGGAAAGTCGACATGCTATTTGTCTTTTTCACCCAATAAAGATGCGGCTATCGTCATCAACTACTGGGACGCCATTATTGATGTTGTCGACGTAGATGAGAATGGGCAGCTAGGTGAGGTTATTCAAACCTTCAAACAGTTTTACCGCCCTGAAACCGAATGGCGACAAGTGGAAAACCGCGAAGACCATTGGGGTAACCGTCAGGTCGGCCCTCATGCACATTGCGCGCACTTTTGGCACGACTGGGTTTTCATTCCTGATCTTGGTGAGAACGCTGTATTTCAATACCGCTGGGATGCTGAAAGTCGCCAGTTAACTCGTGAAACATGGATAGAGTTCGAACCGGGTTCAGGCCCTCGCCACATGGCTATGCACCCAGACTTAGACATTTGCTACGTATCAAATGAGCTGTTTAACACCGTGTGTGTTGCTGAGTTAGACAAGTCGGAGCCTGCTGAAGTCAAACCGCGTCTAATACCGATTCAGTACGAGTCGACTCTGGATAATCACGATCAAATTAGTTACGTATCAGAGATTAAGTTGTCACCAGATGCGAAATTTCTTTACGTTTCAAACCGAGGCGATAACTCCATTGCTGTGTTTAAAGTTCAAGAAGGCGGAAAGTTAGAGCGAGTCGATATCACTTCGACGTATGGAAAATTCCCGCGACACTTTGCCATTTCTCCTTGCGGGCACGCTGCGATTATTTCAAACCAAGATTCAGGGAATGTGATTGTCTTTTCGAGAGATATCGAAACCGGTCTAATCAAGAAGACAGATGAAATCATCGAGGTACCAGCTCCCAATTATATTCGCTTCTTGGCGCTGTAAATCAAACATCGAATATAGCCAAGAATCGTCGCTAAGATATAGAGACAATTATGTATACCAAACTTAAACCCTCTGTTTTAGATCCACATTTAGCTTTAGAAGTCAGTTCAGCTTTAGAGATAAATACAGTTTTAGAGCCAAGTTTCGCTTTAGAAACACACTTACCGTTGCCAACATTTTTGTTGTCTTCGAACTTATTGGTTGCAAAAGAATCGGAAGGTGCGTCATGAGCTATTGGTTAGGTGTGGATTGCGGCGGTACTTACCTAAAAGCGGGTATCTACGATAAATATGGGAAAGAAATGGGTGTCGCACGTGAATCCCTTGAACTTATTTCTGATCAATCTGGTTGGGTTGAAAGAAGTACTTCACAGTTATGGTCTTCGACCTGCTCGGTGATCAAAAAGGTGCTTGCCGACACTCAGATAAACTCGGACCTCATTCAAAGCGTTGGTATCTCTGCTCAAGGGAAAGGGTTATTTTTGTTGGACAAAAATGATCGACCAATGGAGCGAGCGATCTTATCGGCCGACCAGCGGTCGATAGACGTCGTAAAAAGGTGGCAGAGCGAAGGGATACCTCAAGCTATCCACCCGAGAACAAGGCAAACCCTGTGGACAGGGCATCCTGTATCTATCGCTCGTTGGCTTAAAGAACAACGCCCAACACAGTACGGCCAAATCGGCACCGTGTTCATGAGTCACGATTATCTGAGATGGTGCCTCACAGGTGAAAAGTATTGTGAGATCACCAATATTTCTGAATCCAACTTATACAATTTTGATACTCAAGCTTACGATGCAGAACTGGCGGACATCCTTGGGATTCCAGAAATTATAGAGGCGTTACCACCGATTATTGGAGCAACGGATATAGCCGGAACCGTCACGAAATCGGCATCCATCATGACAGGGCTTAAAGAAGGCACTCCGATTGTGGGTGGTGTGTTTGATGTTGTTGCCACCACCATTTGTTCCGGCGTTAGGGATAATAGCGCTTTAAACCTAACAATGGGGACGTGGTCTGTAACAACGGGTGTAACCGATAGCCTGTTTGAGGTTCGCGATGCCAATCAAAAACCGCATGTTATCGGGCATCATGCGCAAAAAGATGAATACATTACTCACGATGCCAGCCCGACGTCGGCAGGCAATTTGGAATGGTTTACTGAACTATTCGCGGATGAAAATTTTGGTGAGATAAATCACTCCATACGTGAGTTGCCTAAGTTGAGCTCAGAGCTTCTGTTCGCGCCCTTTATCTACGGATCAAATGCAGGGTTGGGGGTTAAAAGTGGTTTTTATGGTATTCAATCACTCCATACCAAACCACACCTATACCAAGCCATTTATGAAGGGGTCGTGTTCAGCCACCTTTCGCATCTTGACCATGTCAGGCTTCTGTATCCTGATCTCAAACATCTAGTTGTGTGTGGCGGTCCTGCTCGCTCTAAAGAGTGGATGCAGATATTGGCAGACGCGAGCGGCTTACCTGTTTTACTGCCAAAAATTGAAGAAACCGGCTGTTTAGGCGCGGCTATCGTCGCGATGGTAGGAAGCCAAACTTATTCTTCGACCAGTGAAGCGATGGACGCCATGAACATTGAAGAAGAAACGGTTTTGCCAGACGACGCAGCCTTTGAGAGTTATCAAGTAAAAAAGAAAAAGTATCGCGTTTATGTCAAATCGTTAGCGCAGCTTGAGAACGACTTAAGCCATATTTCTTCGGGGCAGGCTTCTTCGAGTCTAGTTTCTTCTCACTTAGGTTCTTCGCGCCAAGTTTCTTCCCACTTAGATTCTCCGAGCCAAGTGTCTTCGAGTCAGGTTACTTCAATCAATATTTCATCAGACAAATCCAACCAAGGAGAGTTGTCGTGATCCCTAAATTACAAGTCGCACTCGATGTGACAACCGAAGCCGAAGCGTTGAGTGCAGCCAAAGCGTTGGCACCTGTGGTAGATGTGCTAGAGGCAGGAACCCTGATTTGTTTTGCCGAAGGAATGTCTGTCGTTCGTTCGCTGCGATCGCAACACCCAGACAAACCATTGGTAGTCGATATGAAGCTTGCCGACGCAGGGCGAGATTTAGGCGAGATGGCGTTTAAGTCGGGCGGAACGTTACTAACGGTGATATGCGCGGCTCCTTTAGCCACGATGGAAAGCGCATTAGAAGTCGCAAAAGAGTATGGCGGAGACATCCAAATTGAACTGTTTGGAGATTGGACCTTTGAGCAAGCTCATGAATGGCGAAAACTGGGCATTTCCCAGGCTATTTATCACCGCGGAAGAGATGCTCAAGCTAAGGGGCAAACTTGGCTTCAAGAAGATTTAGATTGGTTACAGCGAATGTGCGATATGGGATTTAACATGTCTGTGACGGGAGGTATTACTCCAAAGCTATTACCCATATTCGAACATCTACCCATTGATACCTTTATTGCGGGCCGAGCACTTTTGTCTGCACCTGATCCGCAAAAAGCCGCCATCTCATTCAAAGAAACACTGAATTCACTTTGGAGAAAATAGCATGACGTACGTTGACTCCTCACGCACCCACCCAATCGGTATTTACGAGAAGGCTTTACCTGCGCAATTAACTTGGCCGGAAAGACTGGCTTTAGCCAAAGCCTGTGGTTTTGATTTTGTCGAAATGTCGGTTGATGAAACGGATGAAAGGCTTGCTCGCCTAGACTGGACAAAGGAAGAACGCAAAGCGCTGGCGAGTGCGATTATTGAAAGCGGTATTCGTATCCCGTCTATGTGCTTATCAGGGCACCGTCGGTTTCCATTTGGAAGCCACGACTCAGACGTTCGACAGCAAGCTTATTCCATCATGGAAAAAGCCATTGTGCTTGCCCAAGATTTGGGGATAAGAACCATACAGCTGGCGGGTTACGATGTTTACTATGAAACACAAGATGAAAGTACGCTCGCTCATTTTGAAGAAGGGTTAAAGTGGGCGGTTGATTTAGCCGCCAAATCCCAAGTGATGCTTTCGGTTGAAATTATGGATACCCCTTTCATGAGTTCAATCACTAAGTGGAAAGCATGGCAACAGAAAATCGACTCCCCGTGGTTTACGGTTTATCCCGATGTTGGAAATCTCTCTGCTTGGGGGAACGATGTGGAGGCGGAACTGGAATTGGGCATGAATCAGATAGCCGCGTTACACCTTAAAGATACACTTGCGGTGACCGATACATGCGTGGGTCAATTTAGGGATATTCCTTTCGGAGAGGGCTGCGTTGATTTTGTCGGGGTGTTCAAGACACTAAAACGCTTGAATTATCGCGGCAGCTTCTTAATCGAAATGTGGACAGAAAAAGCCGATGAGCCAGTGAGTGAGTTGATTAATGCTCGACGCTGGATGGAAGACAAAATGGTGCAAGGAGGATGGAATGTATAAAGCATTAAAAGAGGAAGTCCTTGAAGCTAATCTAGCACTCCCGAAGCACGGACTCGTGACGTTTACATGGGGAAACGTGAGTGCCATTGACCGCCAGCTTGGTGTCATTGCGATTAAACCTTCAGGGGTTGAGTATGATGTGATGAAAGCCAATGACATGGTGATTGTCGATTTGGAAACGGGATCTGTGGTTGAAGGTGACAAGAATCCATCATCGGATACGCCTACGCACCTGTGCTTGTACCGCGCTTTTTCTGATATTGGTGGAGTCGTACATACTCATTCGCGTCATGCCACCATTTGGTCTCAAGCAGGTCTTGATATTCCGGCCTGGGGCACGACTCATGCGGATTACTTTTATGGCTCAATCCCTTGCACGCGTAAGATGTCTGAAGAAGAAATAAAGCGAGATTATGAGTGGGAGACAGGGGAAGTCATCATTGAAACGTTTAAAAACCGTCAACTGAATCCGAACCAAATGCCAGCGGTATTGGTGAATGCTCACGCGCCTTTCGTTTGGGGGAAAGACGCAAACAGTGCCGTTCATAATGCGGTTGTGTTAGAAGAAGTCGCATACATGGGGTTATTTTCTCGTCAGCTAACGCCTCAACTCAGTTCGATGCAGAAACCACTGTTAGACAAACACTATTTAAGAAAACATGGAAAAAATGCCTACTATGGGCAATCCTCGAAGTGAAGACTAATACGCTAAAGTGACTTTCACTTAGGCAAAAAGGTAAGTTGAATTTATTTTCCCTTACCTTTTCACAAAATTGCTACTTAGAAATCGTGTCTTCCATCAAATCAAAGACCAGCTTATCCATAGCGGGTTCCTTGAATTTCGACATACCTGTAGTGTTAGATAGCGCCACGAAGCCGACTTGGTTTTGAGTGTCCAGCAACATACACGAGCTGTATCCTCCGGTGCCACCGTTATGAAAGTAGAAATGTTCGCCTTTATCTTTCAAATTCAATACAACCCAACCTAATGCATGGGACGCGTTGGCATCTTTAAAAACCGGCTGTTTTTGGAACTGAAACACCGAGTTGCTCGAATCAAAGCAAGAAAGCACGAATGCAGAAAGGTCTTCTACGGTAGAAAGAACCGCTCCAGCACCAGACAGAATACCAAGATCCCAGTTTGAAACGGGTCGACCCTTTCCATCTAATCCCTGAACAAGCCATGGCTTCAAAGCAGCCAAATTAGTGGTAGATCGCGTCATTTTGAGTGGTTCAAACAACGCTCTTTGAAGCAGATCTTCATAAGATGTTTCCGCCACACGAGACAAGGTATACCCCAAAAGACCTGCCCCGAGATTGGAATACACATGCTTTCTTTTAGCGCTGAGCTTAAGTCTATTTTCTAGGTAATTCAGTAGCTGAGGTTCTTGATACTCTTTGTAAGGGTCTTGAGGATTTTTAAATAGAGCGCTCCAAATTAACCCAGGTGGCAATCTTGGTAGCCCAGATGTGTGTGATGCGAGTGCTTTATAGGTAATCGTGGCACCGTTTTTAAATGGAACAGGTATCGCTGAGTTGATCGCATCATCAATCTGAACATCACCTCTTAGTATCATGTCGCAGAGTAAGTAGCTGGTGAAAACTTTCGTGATAGACCCAATCTCAAAGACGGAATTCTGATTTATGGCGGGTACTACCGTTCCATTTTGCTTCTTAGCACCATAAAAATCGACGTGACCATGCGCTACTTTCGCGATCGCCAATTCGTTGTTGTCGTTAAATGGGGAGAGAGTGCTCTCGATAGTTTCTATGTCTTGTTTGGTGAAGCTCATATTCATGACCCTAAGCAGTGAAACGAGAAAAGAACAGAAGTAGCGACTTAGGTGTGCAG
Organism: Vibrio penaeicida; assembly: GCF_030689305.1. Lineage (GTDB taxonomy): Bacteria > Pseudomonadota > Gammaproteobacteria > Enterobacterales > Vibrionaceae > Vibrio > Vibrio penaeicida_B. The sequence goes on from NZ_JAUYVM010000013.1 coordinate 63,267, forward strand.
TGTATTTTGTCTTGTTTGGATGTGAAGGTACATCGGGGAGGGTTAATGGTGAGTTAAGAGACACAAAAAAAAGCCCACTTAAAAGTGGGCAAAGACAAGGTTTTTATGTTGGTGGAAATAGGGGATTACAATGTTGGAAGCTGTTCTTTTGCGTTGGTTAACTCTTGGCTGGCGAGTTCCTCACCCATGCTTAGCGCTTCGGCATACACAAAGTTGACGTTGTGGATGCCGACAAATCCGAGCGTCGTTTTTAAATAGCTGGTGACGATGTCGTTTTTTGTGTCTTTGTGCACACCACCGCGAGTCGTAATAACCGTGGTTTCTTTTACGTTGGTCAGCAAACCTTCCGGTCCATTTTCAGAATATTGGAACGTCACACCAGCGCGAGCAATCAGGTCAATCCAGTTTTTAAGCTGGGTCGGTACAGTAAAGTTGTACATTGGCGCAGCGATGATCAATTTGTCTGCTTGTTTAATCTCTTCAATTAATTGGTTTGAGGTCGCCAAGATGTTTTGTTGTTCTTCCGTTAAGTCTTCGCCTCCACCAAATGCCGCTAATACATTGTGATCGAGAATAGGTAACGGGTTTTCCGCTAAATCGCGAATAACCACATTTGTTTCAGTTGCGTTTTTTGCGATAACGTCAATCAGCGCATTTGATTGAGAGTAAGCGCCTAGAATGCTTGATTTAAGAATCAGTACTTGAGCCATTTTTTGTCCTTTATTTATCTATTTTCGTTTTAGGTAACGGGAATAAGCTCACTTTAGGAGATTGCTAAGGCTAAGATAATGCTGCGCTAACGATGAAGTCGTTCAATTTTTTTGAAGGAGTTTGAGCGAGACGTTCCATTGCTCAAATCGCATTTGACCCGACTATAGGTTTAGGGTTCATACTTGCATTTCGAGTGGCTGATGCTGCTGAAAAATATAAGGGGTTAACGATGGATAAGAGTACGACTAAGCGAACAGCTCAAGAAGAAATGATGTTTAGATTAGGCATTTCCAACGAAGATAGGATTTTTTGCGAACATGTAGAGCAATGCCTATTTCCAATTTCAGATTTTGACCATAAATCACATATAAGGTTGGCGTACCTATATTTAACTCAATACGGTGTAGAAGACGCGGTAATTAAAGTACGAGAAGTATTATTCAACTTATTGAAATACAATGATATTGAGCCACTAGGGAAATATCACGAGACGCTAACCAAAGCGTGGCTTTTAGCGGTTAAACATTTCATGAATAAAACGGAGAAATGCACGACGGCGGATGAATTTATCAAACATAATCCGGCGCTTTTGGACACCGCAATTATGATGACGCATTACAAAAAAGAGACGCTATTTTCCGCTCGCGCAAGGGCGGAATTTATTGAACCCGATTTGTTACCGATTCCAAGGAATTAGTTACGTAGTGGCGCTGTTTTTATAGTAGTGACGATAATAACCAATAAGATTACTGCTGATAAAAAGCACTTCCATCAAAACAGCGGTTGGAGAACCAACAACGTAGTTATGTATCAGCCAAAAACTGGTACCAATGAGCATCAATTCTCTTAGCTTCTTATCGTCTTTATTGAATGCAGCAACGGTTTGAAACATAGAGCCTAAACAGCTAAGAACACTTGTTATCCCTGAGAAAGTGACGACAGTAGCAATAGCGGATGTGCCGCAGAAAAGGGTCATCAATTTTGGAGACGTTGAGAAAATACTGGTGAGATACCGAATGGTGGCAATAAGCATCAAGCTTGCGGCTGTCCACTGTTCTAGCAGTATGAAATGGCTGGAAATCAAAACTCCAGCGCAGAACAGGCAGCCAACAATTTTTTTTCGCTCTTTGAATTGAAATGACATCAGGTCAAAAACAATGGCAAAACCCACCAATACCTGAGACAACATGAAAGCAGACATGAGCAGTCCTTTTGCGTAATTTGTTAGCAAAACTATCAGCTTAATGATTGATTGGTCAATCGCATATTTCTTAGATTGTTACGCAGTTATTTCTGTAGCGCTTTTGGATTTGGAGCATTGTCTTACTCATGTGATACAATCGCGCCAGTTTTGAAAGACAATAAATAAAGAAGGTATCGCTTTGACCTCGTCACAGCAAAATGCTGCCGAAAATCATGCGCCTAACAGCCCATCTAAGTTAAGAGCTGCATTAAAAGAATGCATGATTAAAGACCGTTTTCGTTTTAGCCGACGAATTCAGGGTGCCAGCAAAATCAAAAAAGAAGAATCACGAAACGCTGCGTTAGACGACATCGCACTTAACATTGCGAAGTCCATGATGACGGTGCAGCAAAGATGTTCGCAACAACCGACAATCGAATACCCAGAAATCCTCCCAGTCAGCCAAAAGAAAGATGTGATTGCTAAAGCGATTGCAGAAAACCAAGTGGTGATCGTGGCGGGTGAAACGGGATCGGGCAAAACCACTCAGCTTCCCAAAATTTGTGCAGAGCTTGGTCGTGGCAAATACGGTTTGATTGGTCACACTCAGCCAAGGCGATTAGCTGCGCGTTCAGTGGCAAACCGAATCGCGGAAGAAATGGAAACCAAGCTGGGAGAGTTTGTCGGGTATAAGGTTCGCTTTAACGATCAAATTTCCGAGAATACACAAGTTAAGCTGATGACAGACGGTATCTTGCTGGCAGAGATTCAGCACGACCGATTCTTGAATCAATATGACACCATCATTATCGATGAAGCGCACGAGCGAAGCCTGAATATCGATTTTATCTTGGGTTATCTTAAGGAATTGCTTCCACGTCGCCCTGATCTGAAAGTAATTATTACGTCTGCGACCATCGATCCCGAACGTTTTTCTAACCACTTCAATGGTGCGCCTATTGTTGAGGTGTCTGGACGAACGTATCCGGTAGATACGCGTTATCGTCCACTTTCAGGTGATGATGAAAACGATCGCGACCAACTTGAAGGCATATTTGAAGCTGTAGACGAGCTCTGCGATGAGGGATTGGGCGATATCCTGATCTTCATGAACGGCGAGCGCGAAATTCGCGATACGGCTGATGCGTTAGGTAAGCGTAATTTACGTGATACAGAAATTGTTCCTTTGTATGCGCGATTGTCGGCCGGTGAGCAGAACAAGATATTTCAACCTCATGCCGGTCGCAGAATTGTGTTGGCAACCAACGTAGCAGAAACATCATTAACCGTGCCGGGCATAAAATACGTTATCGACCCGGGCACTGCGCGTATTAGCCGATACAGTTACCGAACGAAGGTACAGAGGCTTCCTATCGAACCGGTTTCGCAAGCAAGTGCAAACCAACGTAAAGGTCGATGTGGTCGTGTTGAAGAAGGTATCTGTATTCGCCTGTATTCGGAAGAGGATTTTGAATCTCGTCCTGAATTTACCGATCCGGAAATCCTAAGAACGAATCTAGCGTCTGTTATCCTTCAAATGACAGCGCTGGGGTTAGGTGATATTCAAGCATTCCCGTTCGTAGAAGCGCCAGACAAACGCAACATTCAAGACGGTGTAAGGCTACTTGAAGAACTGGGTGCGATAAACGATAAAGCGAACGATCCCAAGAAGCGTTTAACGGCGTCTGGTCGTCAGCTTGCTCGGTTGCCGATCGATCCACGTTTGGCTCGAATGGTCCTAGAAGCACCTAAGTATGGCTGTTTGAAAGAAGTGATGGTCATTGCTTCTGCCTTATCGATTCAAGACCCGCGTGAACGCCCGTCGGAAAAACAGCAGTCGTCTGATGACAAACATCGTCGCTTCTTCCATGAAGAGTCGGACTTTTTGACGTTTGTGAATCTTTGGGATTACATCCAAAAGCAACAGAAGGCTTTAACAGGCAATCAATTCCGTAAACAGTGTAAGCAAGACTTCCTGAATTACTTACGGGTGCGTGAGTGGCAGGATGTGTACTTCCAAATCCATCAAGCCATGCGCGAAATGGATTTCAAACTGAATGACGAACCTGGAAATTACCAATCGGTTCACAGCGCCATTTTGGTCGGTTTGCTTTCTCATATTGGCGTAAAAGATCAGGAAAAGAGCGAATACCAAGGCGCGCGCAACGCCCGATTCCACATTTTCCCTGCATCGGGTCTATTTAAAAAGCAACCGAAGTGGATCATGTCGGCAGAGCTGGTTGAAACCTCCAAACTCTGGGGGCGTATTATTGCCAAGATTCAGCCCGAATGGATTGAACCATTAGCCAAACACCTGATCAAGCGCAGCTATAGTGAACCGCACTGGTCGAAGAAACGTGCTGCGGTAATGGCTCATGAAAAAGTCATGCTTTACGGCGTGCCTATCGTGCCTAAACGTTTGGTGAACTACAGCAATATAGACAGCGTGATTAGCCGCGAGATCTTTATTCGAAGCGCACTTGTAGAAGGTGAGTGGGAAACCAAACACGCATTCTTCAAGCAAAACCGAAAACTGCTTCAAGAAGTGGAAGAGTTGGAACACAAATCGCGCCGTCGAGATATATTGGTCGATGACGATGAGCTGTTTGATTTTTACGATCAGCGTGTTGGAACAGAGGTTGTGTCGGGACGTCATTTCGATACGTGGTGGAAAAAAGCGTCGGCTGAAAATAAAGAGCTGCTCAACTTTGAAAAAGAGATGTTGTTCAAAGGCGATGCAAGCCACATCACCGATTTGGATTACCCAAACTTCTGGCACCAAAATGGGCTTAAGCTCAAGTTGAGCTACCAGTTTGAGCCGGGCGAAGACAGCGACGGGGTAACCGTGCATGTTCCACTGCCGATTCTTAACCAAATTGAGCCTGCAGGCTTTGATTGGCAGATCCCCGGTTTAAGACACGAATTGATTGTTAGCCTAATTAAAGCGTTGCCGAAAACGTTGCGTAAAAACTTCGTACCTGCTCCTAACTATGCCGACGCATTCTTAGCGCGTTCTACCGCAATGGAAGCGCCATTGCTCGACTCGTTAGAAAAAGAGCTGAGACGGATGACGGGCGTTGAAGTATTACGCGATGATTGGAACTTGGAGCAGGTGCCAGACCACCTAAAAGTGACATTCCGAGCGGTCGACCATCGAAATCGCAAGTTAAAAGAGAACCGCGATCTTCACGAGCTGAAAGAAAGTTTGAAGGACAAAGTTCAAGAAACCCTTTCCAAAGTTGCTGATGACGATATTGAGCAACAAGGTCTGCATACGTGGAGCTTTGGCGAGTTGCCAAAAGTCTACCAGCAGAAGCGAGGCGGTTACGATGTGAAAGCCTTCCCCGCTATTGTGGACTCTAAGGACAGCGTTGAAATCAAACTGTTTGAAACCGAGCAAGAACAAATCTCGGCGATGCGCGCAGGTCAGCGCCGTTTGGTCTTGCTCAACGTGCCTTCTCCGATTAAATACTTGCACAGCAATCTACCGAACAAGTCAAAGCTTGGTCTGTACTTCAACCCGTATGGCAAGGTGTTAGACCTGATTGATGATTGCATTGCCTGTGGTGTTGATAAGCTGATTGAAGAGCAGGGCGGCTTGGTTTGGGAATCTGATAAGTTCGATGCACTTAAGGAGCACGTAAGAGCAGAGCTAGACGATACAGTGGTGGATATTGCTCAGCAGGTTGAAACGATTCTTACCACGGCGTTCAATATCAACAAGAAGTTAAAAGGCAAAATTGATTTTACGATGGCCTTTGCGCTTTCAGATATTAAAGCTCAAGTAGAAGGTTTGATATTTAAGGGCTTTGCAACTGAGTGTGGTTGGAAAAAGCTTCCCGATATTTTGCGTTACATGAAAGCGATAGAACGCAGAATGGAGAAGTTGCCGATAGATCCGAATAAGGATCGACTGCACATGTTGAAGATTGAGTCGGTAACGAACGACTACAAAGAACTGCTGAACAAGATCCCTAAGGGGGTTGCGGTTCCAGATAACGTTAAAGAAGTCCGCTGGATGATTGAAGAATTGCGAGTAAGCTTCTTTGCGCAGCAACTGGGTACGCCATACCCGGTATCAGACAAGCGAGTGAAAAACGCAATTTCCGAATGTTGACCTCGTTCAGATTGCTGATCTCGTGTGAGGGCAATGTTCGACCGAAGCGTATTAATTTTGACCAGGAATTCTATTTCTGGTCTATTATTTGCAGGACAATGATTAAGCTGACGTAAATACGACTGTTGTTTTAATGTGTTGCGTCAATTCACCGGGGATAAATCGTTATTCTCTGATCATGTATTTGAGGGAATGGAAATGAAAAAAACATTGTTGGCTCTAGGTTTAGCGAGCATTGCGGCAACAGCCAGCGCGGATTCTTTTTTCTATGCTGGTGGTAATTTCGGTCAGTCTGATTTCGGCAGCGGCACCGACAAAGAAACGGCATATGGTTTCCACGTGGGTACCGGCATATTGCCGATCTTAGGTCTGGAAGGCGGATACTGGAGCCACGGAAACGATACTCGCTCACTATTTGTTGCAGCAAAACCAAGTATCGATTTTGGTCCTCTTCATGTTTACGCCAAAGGTGGCCTGCATTCATGGGACCGCGATAATGGCGGAGATGGTACTGGGTTGATGTACGGAGTGGGGGCAGAATATTTCCTCGTCGACAATTTGTCTCTTGGTGGTTCATGGCAATCATTCAACCGTGGCGACAACTTTAACGACATTACTTCGTTTACTGTTACAGCAACGTTCCACTTCCTGTAAAAGACGCTTAAGCCGCACAGGAAAGTAACGCAATTATGTAAAATGCCAGCCTTAGGTTGGCATTTTTATTTAGCCCTCTATATGTTCACTAAGAAGGGTATATATCTATGTAAAATACAGAGATTATTTAAAAAGTTTTACATCTTAGTATGGCGAAATCCTGTTGTTAATCTTAGAATAAGCCCGCCTCAGGTACTATTGAGTATCTTCTTAACGAAGAACTATATTCAAACGACTTTTTATAGGTTTTTTGGGTATGTTTTTGTGGTTCATGATGAATCATGGTTGTAATCAAAAGCGTGTGTAGCGGGAAGGCTTGCACGATCTTAATTAAAGTTGTACGAAATGAAAAAAACACTTTTAGCTTTAGCACTAATGGGCGCAGCAACGACTGCAAACGCGGATTCATGGTTGTACGGCGGCATTAACGCTGGTCAATCTGATCTCGATGGCAACACAGCAACCGCGGTAAGTGCCCATGTAGGTACGGGTATTCTTCCAATTATTGGCGTAGAAGCTGGTTTTTGGAACCACGGTAAATTTGATGGTGGTACAGAAGCAAATTCTGTTTACGCCGCTCTAAAACCAAGCATCGATTTTGGTCCTTTGCATGTCTACGCGAAAGGCGGTTTGCACAACTTCAAACTGGACAACAACGGCACCAAAGCTGGCGACGGCACAAAGTTGATGTACGGTGTTGGTGTTGAGTATTTTGTTATCGATATGCTGTCTGTAGGTGGTTCATACCAGCAGTTCAAATTCGATGAGAACAACATTGATTCAATCGGTTCATTTACGCTGAACGCTACGATTCACTTCCTGTAAGTTAATCAATCATATTTGAAGCCCTCTGAGAGGTCAGAGGGCTTTTGTTTTTTTCTGCAATCCTTATCTAAAGACCACTAGGGTATAACCCACCATTACCTCTCCTAACTGGCGGATTTTTGGTGAAAAACTTCACTCGCTTACGTACTAAATCAAATAAGAAAGTTCTTTATAAAATCGGTTGGATATTAAGAGGTGGGGGTATAAAATTGCCTCACTGTTATGTGTTCTATCTCATAAATTACCTCGTTCAGAGGGAGATTTGTGGATGTCTTCCTCTCTCAGAATGGAATCTCAATGAATAAATCGCAACTGAGCCACTTTATGGGGTTGTTTACCGGGCTTTTCCTGTTTTCACTGTTTCTTTTTATCCCGATACTCACCCCTTTGTTAATGGCTTTTGGCATGAGCCTGCCGGAAATCGGTATTATCATGGCGACCATGGGCATGACCGTTATTCTGCTTGAATTACCGACAGGTGGTTTAGCCGATCAAATTGGACGGCGTAAAGTGTTCACGTTTTCGATGTGGTTTTGTGTTCTTGCTTATCTTTGCTTGCTGATGTTTCAGGGTTTTATTGGCGGAGTGATAGGCATGTTTCTCTGGGGAACGAGCATTGCACTTAATTCAGGCACTTTAAACGCATGGTTTGTCGAACAATTTAACAAAGCGGAAGGGACGATGACTCTGCAAAAAGGCTTTGCGCGTGTGAGTTTCCATTCAAGCTTGCTAGGTGCATTAGGGGCGTTATCGGGTTCGACCGTTATGTTCGTGGGTGAGAAGCTTGGATACAGTGCTATCACGCTTTACAACTTTTTGATCATGCTGGCGATGATCATTATTTTTGCTGTCATCGTGATTACTCAAATTTGGATTAAAGAAGATCGAAACTTCGATTCTCTTTCTATAAAAGTTTTTGCCCAGTTACCTAACCAGATTACCAGTGGTGTGAAAGCCGTAAAGCACCCAGTACTTTGGCGAATTCTATTGGCACTCTTTCTTACGGTTCCTGTTGCGAGTGGAATCGAAAAATTCTGGCCTATTCAATTTGAAGCGCTGTCAGGTAACAACCCGTTAGAGTGGGCGTATGGCTTAACCTATACCGCCATATTGTGCTTAGGAAGCTTGGCGGCGATGATGACTAATTGGTTGTCAGAGAAACTTAGCCATCAATTGGGTAAAGTACTATTTGTGAGTGTTTTGCTAAGGATGATCGCTGCATCGGCGTTTGCTTTAAGCGGGAACCTCTACCTGTTTATCGCTTTTCTTATGTGCTACGAGTTGTTTCATCAATTGGGTGGTTCGGCATACAGCGAGCTATTGCATCAATCAGCCGACGACGAAATCCGATCTACTATCGATTCGGTCTCTTCACTGACAACGAGATTTGGTGGCGTTGTTGGGTCTTTGCTTTGTGGCTTTGCTTCAGAACATATTGGTTTAACAAACGTGTGGCTTGCTTGTGTCGTTATTTCAGCAGGTGCGCTGTTGATCTACAAAAGTAGGGTGCTTAACCAACCTAAGATTGAAGAACCCGTCACTGTGTAAATCAACAGAACCAAATATCTAAGTTCGAAAAGGTTTACTGATGAATCGCCACGCTTGGGCAAACAAGCTGGCGATGCCTAACCCCGTAATAAGAAAGGTCACTTTTCCTAATTCGGTGTAACCCTTCTTCCATATTTTTCTCACCGTTGGGTAAGACAGATCGCCCATCACATGCAGTGGTGAGCGCCAGCATTGCGCAACGGTAATGCCAAAATTATCGTCAGTTGGTTCAATACCATGCCACCAAAAGGGTGGAATATACATAGCATCACCAGGCTCTACCATTGCGGTATACGGTTTCAATTGAGAAGATCGGCTGGCATCAAAACAGGAACCATTTTCAAGGTAGGCATCGGCTTTAAATGCATCAAACACAAGGTCATCGGTGAGTTTATCTGGCGGTAGCAAGCCGACCTTCTTAGTACCAACCACTTGGCTCATGAGGGTTTCATCCGTTACATGAAAATGCCAGCCCGTTCCCGCACCCTTATACATGAATGCTCTCGATTTTGGGTAAGCAATGGGAGGCTTTGGGTTGGGTAGAAAAGGGTAGCCATCGGTGTCGGTAGACAATACATCAAAGGGTTTTTCGCTCAATACGACCGAAGGAGCACTCAGAATCCCTATATCACTTGATTGCAGCATTTCTAGCACTTCATGGAAAGGCTTTACTTCTCGCCCTTCCCCCATTCGCTCTGGGCTTTCGTAGTTCATATGAGGATAGTGAGGAGTAGGGACATCGTGACATTTTTCAAGTAAGTACTCGGGGCAGCGCCATTTCTTCATCGCCGGCCAATGCTTTATTGCTCCCTTGATTAGGCAAGGTCGGTTTCGGGCAACGTATTGAGAGTAAAACGCTTTAGGAGTCAGACTGTCTGCATAAACCGTTTCAATATTCTGAGCCGAGTCCATACCTGGAACGTGTTTGAAAACGTGTTCTTCCGCTATTTTCTCTGCTGTATCCATAAATACTGGCTCCAATAAGGTGAGGAATTCGTCTCATTTGACCGAAAACGGTTCAATTTTAATCGCCGGAAATGTTATACCTTTTTTAATGAAATGATAATTGGTGTTGTTTTAACTGTGATCAAAGCGTTATTCTCTAGTGGTGTTACTTTGTATCTTTAATCGTAATTACCTTCATCATCAAAACTTTAAATGCCACTTTTCTCCAATTCCCAATAGGGCAAAGTGAGCGGAAAATGCCAATAATTTACGGATACGTGGATGAATCGAATTCAGCTTAGTCATCGATATGGTCTCTTTATGGGGCTATTTTTTATCTCCCAGTTTTTAGTGATTCCAATAATGACACCGCTGCTTTTGGGGTTTGGGATGAGTATCCCTCAAATAGGAATGATCATGGCGACCATGGGGATTACAGTCATGGTGCTTGAATTGCCAACGGGCGGTTTGGCCGATCAAGTTGGGCGTAAGAAAGTATTCCTGATCTCAATTTTGTTTAGCATGCTGTCTTATCTTGTGCTGCTGTTTATCCCAAGCTTTATTGGTGGTGTTGTTTCGATGTTTTTGTGGGGAGCCAGTATCGCCATTAGCTCTGGTACACTTACAGCCTGGTTTGTTGAATCCTTTAACGAAAGTGAAGGGGATATTACCTTGCAAGCGGGGTTTGCGAGAGTGAGTGCTAGAAGCAGTTTTTTTGCAGCTACTGGCGCTTTAATCGGTGCTGGCATTATGTACGGTGGGGTTGAATTCGGCTTTGAGGCGCGGCAACTTTACGATGTGTCTTTGTGGGCTGGATTGGCATGTTTGGCATTGGTGTTCATTATCGCATTGCTTTGGATTAAAGAGCAGCGAGAGTTTAAGCCTTTTTCATTTGCATTACTTACAAGTGTGCCGACTCAAATGAAAAGTGGGATTGACGCGGCGAAACACCCAGTGCTTTGGCGAATATTGTTCGCCATGTTTCTTACCATTCCCATCGCCAGTGCCATCGAGAAGTTTTGGCCAGTTAGGTTTGAAGATTTGTCAGATGGACAGCCATTAGAATGGGTATATGGATTAACGTATGCCGTCACTTTTTACTTAGGAAGTCTAGCGGCTGTAATGACGAATTGGTTATCCGATAAGTTTGATCAGCAAATGGGTAAGGTGCTTATGGTCAGTGTCGCTATTCGTCTTATCGCGGCCACTATTTTTGCGTTGTCTGGCAACGTTGTGATGTTTGTACTTCTTTTTGTCTGTTACGACTTTACCAATCATCTCGGCAAGTCTGCATACAACCAGCTGTTGCATCACTCCATAAATGACAGTGTGCGCTCCACGGTAGACTCGCTCAATTCTTTGGTGATGAGAATCGGAGGGGTCATCGGGTCACTTATGTGTGGTTTTGGTGCGGCTTACATCGGATTAGTGAATATATGGCTTATTTGCATTGTGCTTGCCATCGGGGCATTGTTCTTTTACAAAAGCCCTATGCTTAACCAAGCTTCTGAACCAGCAAACGCGGCAACGTAAGAACGTTGCCGACCAGCATCATTTCTGAACTCTCATAACACCGAGCGCAGCTTGATTGGCGGTGCATACTACGCCTTTTCCAGATAAAGATTGGCGTACACAACCCCCGCCAAATTCTTCCCCTAACATAAATACACCTAACACCGAAGCTTCGTCCGATTCAACAAAAACACCTTTGGGGGTCATTGAAATGGCAGCTTCGCGTTTGCCTTGTATTCTTTGCTGCATAATGGCTGTCGGTGATTCTGCCAGCGTCGCTTTATTTAGCAATGCGACCCACTCTTCACTGTTACACTCCCAACCGCAAAAGACGCCGTGTCCACCGTAGCCAATGGCGTCTTTAATTACCCAGTCATTCTGGTTCAAGTCGAGAAGGTGGTTGAGATTTTCCTCAGATACAATAAACGTATTGGGGATCAAGGTTTCAACTGTGTTGTTTTGATCCTTAGTGAGCTTTGACTGAACGCGCTCTTCCCTAAGTAACCCTAGAATGGCTTTACTCATGAAGACTTCGCTTAAAGGGTGAATAACGGAATGAACTTTCCCACTATCTAATCCGTCCAAATACGGCACATAGCTGTCGTCGGATGAACGTGCAATATCACTTAACGTAAACACTTCGAAGACCAATACGCAGCCATCATGCGAATCGATGACATCACTAAGTTTTGTATGGGGGATGGCGATGATGTCTTGGTTGAGCCGTGCACTTAATGCTCCAGACGCACTGTTTGCCACTAGAGGGCTTTCTTGAAACTGAAGCGCATCGTCGACAACTATTAGCATTGGCTTTTCGAGCTCTGCCAGTTTGTCTTCAATTTTGGGTGTAATGTGGGAGTAGGGCGATCGCCAATACTCTTCAATAACCACAGAAGGTGTGTCCTGTTTTTCTTGAGCTAATGCCTCATCGTATAGTGTTTGAATGCCATCATAAGCAAAACCACCGATGGCTCCGCCTACGTTCACTTCCATGACTTTCCAATCGGTTCCATTGTCTAAAATATCCCATCGGCAAGGAATCAAACCAGTTCGAGAGGATAACCGCTCTGCCAAGGAAATGACTGTTTCGCCACGAAACCCTGCAGTGGCTAAAAAATCTCGCACATTACCGTCAAAAGCAATCTTAGGAAGGCTCTCTATAATGCCGAACAATTGGCTTAGCATATTTGTCTGTTTTTTAATCACATCGTTGGGATATACGATAGGTGTCATCAGCAAATGCCAATCAGGACGAGAAAATCGGCTGCTTGCCCCGTTATGTCTGATGTCATCCGCCAAGTCATCTGCCAAAGGATTCTCTTCAAAATAGTCAAACCAGAATGTGCTTGATTGCATATTATTACTCCAAGAAATTCATTTAACTTATTGTTTTATATTGAAATGAATCAGGTGATGTAAGACAAAAATTAGTTTTATGAGCAAACCATTATAAACTTTAACAAGTCGTTTACAAACTTCGGGATATTGTATAAGAATATGTAAATTTTTGTATCAAAAAGATAGGCAGTGGCAGATGACTTCAAACGATAAAAAAAACAAAAAATCCATAACTGACTCAATTGTAAGTAAATTTAAAGATAACGTACGTCTTTCTCCTGATTCCCCTGCCTTAGATGATAATGTTGAATTTTTAACCTATGCACAGGTTGATGTTCTTAGCAACAATGTTGCCTATCACATTAGCTTGATACAAAACGAATCGTCGGGTTCTGTGTTGTCTGTTGGTGTTTCAATTGAGCGTGGAAATGACATGATCATTGCCATGCTCGGTGTCCTTAAAGCTGGGGCAATCTATGTACCTATCGACCCCAACCAGCCAGCAGACAGAAAGCGCTATATGTATGAAAACGCGAACTGCGACTATCTGATTTGCGATGAAGACAATACATTTAGTGACCTCTCCAATCACTGCGATGACCCATATGTGAAAAGAGGATTAATTAAAAACTTAAGAGTGACAGAAGCCCCTTCGTCTGCAGATGCTCGTTCTCCAAAAGTTCATGATGTGGCGTGCATTCTTCATACTTCTGGATCAACAGGAGTACCAAAAGGCGCGGCATTAACGCATCTTGGTTTACTCAATACCAGTTTTTCACTCAGCGAAAAGATGAGGCTTGATGCCACTTCCACTGTCCTCCATTACGCATCGTTAGGGTTTGATTCTGCGACACTTGAATGGCTGCTGGCTCTGACTAACGGCGCTCAATTAGTGATCATTCCAGATGATGACCGCACAGCACCGGATGCGTTGGCAGAATTTGTAGCTCGAAAGCATGTTACGCACGCAATTTTTCCTTCAACTATGTTGCCATACTTGGACATCAACCGTTCATACGCATTAAAAGCCATGGCATCTGTTGGAGATGTTGCCGACCCAAGCTTGTTGTGGCAATGGACCCAAAAGTGCAGCGTATTTAATGGCTATGGTCCGATGGAAATGTCGATTTGTACCTCGTTACATTCCGTGCAGGATGCCGAGCCAATCACCTTGGGCAAGCCAATTGACCGAACCGAAGTTTTGGTTGTTGGGGATAGTGGCGCTCCCGTTGATACGGGTAAATTAGGTGAGCTCTGGGCAACTGGGGTGGGGTTATCTTTAGGCTATATAAACAACCCGAGTCAGACCGCCAAGTCGTTTGAACAACGTCAAGATGGAAGGACTTGGTATAAAACCGGCGACTTAGTGAAGTTGGACTCGAAGGGGGAGCTGCATTTCGTTGGGCGAAAAGATCATCAAGTTAAAATTCGTGGTAATAGAGTGGAACTGGAAGAGATCGAGCAAAGCCTCAAGTCGCTTCAAACGGTAGAAAACGCGTGTGTTGTGGTCAAGCAAGACGCAGGTGGCAATAAGTATCTGGCGGCGTTTATCTCCGGAAACGAAAAAGTCACAGGTGATGAAACCTATCATGTGCGCCAGCAACTAACCGACATGTTGCCTGAAAGCCATTTACCAAGATTGATTCAATGGTTGGACTCCATGCCACTAACGGCAAACTTGAAAGTCGACCGCTTGGCTATTCATAACATTCATCTTGCTGATTCAAAAGAGGTTGTCACGCAGAATGATAATGTTCTGAAAGCATTGTTTGTATCAGAACTTGGGGGGGTAGATTTAGCCGATGATGATCATTTCTATCAGAAAGGGGGCGACTCGATTGCATCCATTCGGTTGATCAACCAAATAAACCGAGTTTTCAATTGTAACCTGAGCATGCGTGAGTTTAGGGAAAACCCAACCATTTCAGGGATTGAGAATCTTATCTCTGCGAAGGGTTTTACCCCTAAAGCCAGTGCCAATTCAAAAACCAGTGCTAATTCAAAAACCGAAGCTATTTCAAAAGCTTTAGTTCAACACCAAAACAGACCAGAAATGTTCGATTTATCAAGCCAACAGTTAGTGGCTTGGTATATGTCCAAGCAGCAACCGGAGAGTAAAGCCTACCTCGCGGAAGCGGCGATTCATTTTTCGGGTGAATTGAACATTCATGCGTTGGAAAAATCGCTCAACGCCTTGTTTGCTCGTCATGACATCTATCGAACCATTTTCAACGATGAATCTGGTGAACCTATGCAAACTGTGCTGCCCAGTTTCGAAATGAAGCTCAAGGTAATTGAAGCCGAATCGGTCATAGAGCACGCTGAAGCTGGCTCAAATGGCAGCATAGTCCTAGATAAAAAAGCCGTTATTGACAGTGTGTTGACTCAAGAACTGCCATGTATTTCCGATCTTTCAACGCTACCTCTTGCCGAGTTCGTATTAATCCGATTTAGCCCTATCGATCACGTGCTGTTGCACCAAGAGCATCATATTATTCACGACGGTTGGAGCGGCAGTGAATTTACTCGGGAAATGATGGAAGCGTACCGCGCTTACTCATATGGTGAGGAATCTAGCGATGCAAAATGGACGCCAGAACCTGTCGCGCAATATTATGATTTTCATGTGGCGCAACAGGCATGGTTAGAGTCGAAAGAAGCAACCGAGCAGCTGGATTACTGGAAAGGTAAGCTAGAAGGCAGCCCTCAAGGGGTCGCGCTATTTGGCAAGCAATCCCATTCCCTCGGTTTTTCTGGTGGTCATCAAAAAATGATGTTTACCAAAGCCCAGTGGGCATCAATGGAACATCGATGTCAGCAGCTCGGCATGACGCCATTCGCTTTTACTTCCGCTGTGCTTTATCTCTGTATGTGGCGATATTCAGGTCAACAAGACCTCACATTTGGCTCTGCTTTTGCTAACCGAAATTGGCGAGATTCTCACGGTACCCTCGGCATGTTGGTGAACACATTGGTGCTTCGACAGGCTATGGATTCGACGCAGTGCGTTTCTGACTTTCTTGCCGAGACCCAACGTGTGATTGATGAGGCGCAAGACAACCAAGAGCTGCCGTTCACAAAAATAGTGGAAGCGTTAAACCCAGATAGATCTTCCGTCAGTAATCCGTTTTTTAATGTTCTTTTGGGCTTTCACGATACGCCTATCGATGTTGATACCATACCTGATCTGGACTGGTACAAAGATGAAACCATGATTTCGGAAACCTCTAAGTTCGACTTAGATTGTTTGGTTGTGCCGCGTGGCGAGTCGTTCAATCAAGACGGTGAGGTTCATTTTTTGTGGGAATATCGGAGCGATGTGTATTCACCCGAAGAAATCGCCGTATTTTTGGAAAGCTTCCATGGCTTGTTTTTACAGCTGAGTGAAAGCTATGAATCCATGGCATCACAGCTCTTATCTTCTGTATCGGCGATAACACCTAATCAATCTAAGTGCTTGGTTGAGGGCTGGGGTGTTGGCGGTGCGCTATCTCACCCTGTTCGACACAAATACGCCAAATCGAGCATCGCCGCTTTGATTGAAAAGGGGGGGCAGAACTTCCCACAAAAAGTGGCACTGAGTACGAATAATCAAAAAATTACCTACGCTGAACTGGATAGAACGGCAAGCCAAATTGCCATTGATATGGATGCTCTGGGTATTGTACCTGGTGAACGAGTTGGTATTTCAGCAGGTCGATCCATTGAGCTGGTGGCATCCATGCTTGCGGTGTTTAAGTTAGGCGGTTGTGCGGTGGTTATAGACCCGAGTTTACCGCGTCAGCGTCAGGCATTTATGGCGCAAGATGCCAATATTTCGATACTGCTTTTTGATGGACGTGGTTCGGTTCATCAAGACAACAATGAAGCCGTTGGATCGTTAGCACCACTCACGCTGGACATTGCCCAGTGCTTTGGCATTGATAGTACCAGCCGTGTTTGGCGAACCCCTATTTTTGAAGACATTCTCAGTGCTTACGTGTTGTACACATCTGGCTCTACTGGCGTTCCAAAAGGCGTCGAGGTGACGCAATCATCGCTTCACAATGAATGTTGCTGGCACATTGACCAATTCAAATTGAACGAAGATAGTATCGGAACGAGCCTTGCTTTTGCTGGGTTTGATGCCTTTTTAGCCGAGGTTTTTCCACTGCTTATGTCCGCTGGGCACGTGGTTTTGATTGAAGATAAAGATCGAGATAACCTCACAGCGTTATCCGATTGCATGAACAGCCACAACGTCACTCATAGCTGTTTACCGACAGGGTTACTTGAAGCTGCTTGTGCCAGCCAGTTTAAATGGCCAAGCTCGCTTAAAAATCTACTGGTTGGTGGGGACGTACTTGGTAATGTTGTGTTTCCAGAAGGGTTTGATGCCAGCTTTTATAATCTGTATGGCCCTACAGAAACGACCATCGACGCGACGTTCGCCAAGCTTACTCCTAAAACAGGGGGCGATGATGAATTGGAGTCGTTAGCACCGCCGATAGGGCGCCCTATCGCCAATGCTTTTGCGGCAGTGATTATCGATGGCGATATAGCACCTATTGGCGTTCCCGGAGAATTGTTCATGGGGGGCGCTGGCATAGCCAATGGTTATCTTAATCAAGCGGAATTAACCCAAGAACGCTTTTCCCTAGGGGATGTTTCGTTGTTTGCTTCGGATATTCGTTGGTACAAAACAGGGGATTTGGTTCGCTGGTTACCTAGCGGTGAACTTGAATATCTCGGGCGGTTGAATGATGAAGTTAAAGTTCGGGGTTATCGTGTTTCTTTAGGGGAAATTAGCGCTCAACTTTTGCAACTTGAAGAGGTGGCGCAAGCTGCTGTGGTTGTTAGGCAAGGTGCAATATACGCTTATGTAACCTTAACGGATCATGATGCGATTGCATGGAAAAGTAACAGCACCAAGTATGAACGCCAGCTAGCAAGAAAAGTGCGCGTGTCTCTTAAAAAGACCCTACCTGAATACATGCGCCCCGGTGCCACTCTGATCTTAGATTCCCTTCCACTTACTGAACAAGGCAAGCTTGATAAACGTCGTTTGCCTTCACCGTTTGAAGAAGAAACCACCTTTGAGAGTGCCAGCGGCGCTATGGAAGAGGCCATTCTCGCTATCTGGCTGGAATGTTTAGAGCTGCCTTCGCTCAGTGTTACCGACAACTTTTTCTCGATTGGAGGGCATTCGCTTTTGGCCATGCGGATTATTGCTCGTATCCGAATGGAGCAAGGGGTCGAGCTTCAAATGAGTGACTTTTTTGAATTCAGCACGGTACGTGAATTGGCGAGTTACATTGAGAGCATTCTCGCGGTTCAAGACCACGGGTTCTCTAGCATCTCTGGAAGTGGGGTTGACATTGAAGGCGAAGGATCCGATTCCGAATTCTTGGAAGAGGGCGAAATCTAATGGCTCACGAATTGATTCGGCTAGCGAAATCGCAGGGTGTACACCTTTATCTGGATAACGGCGCCTTAAAATACAAAGCCAAAAATGGTTTGAGCAAAGAATTAGCGACGGCATTGCGCAGCAGTAAATCCGAAGTGATTGCGTTTTTGCAGCAACACACAAAGCAAAGCACCAGTATCCCAAAGAAAGAAGCCAACAGGTTGCGATTCCCTTTAACGTCTGCGCAGCAACGGCTATTTTACTTAGAAACGTTATACGGAGATAAAGCACCTTACAATATGGCGACAGCGTTTCGAATGAGTGGTAAGCCAAGCATTGAGAAGCTGGAAAACGCTATTAATGCCATTATCGAAAAGCATCAGGTGCTCAAAGCGCAATTCCAGATTACGGATGGCATCCCTGAACAGGTGATATCGCCTGACGTTCTATTCACTATTTCTGAATGTCCTGATACACCAAGCATTTCCAATGCTGTAACAGATGAGGAATGGATGGCGGAAGAGGCAAGCCGACCATTTATCTTATCTGAAGCCCCTTTATTCAGAGTGAGCACAAAAGCCAGTTCAAACTCGAATTGCACTCTGATCCTGTTTGTATTCCATCATATTGTGTTTGACGGTTTGTCTTACCGGCTTTTTTTCAATGCTCTTAATGAGTATTTGTCTACAGGGAAGATTGAACAAGTTGTAGATTATCAATACGGCGATTATGCTGCATGGCAACAAACTGAGGGTAATACGGCTTTAAAAGCCGGAGAAGCGTATTGGTTTAAGCAAATGAAAGGTGTTGAAGAGCTCAACAGTTTAACCCCTGATTTTCCGCGCCCCGATACGCCTGAATTTTCGGGCACGATTAGCCGGCAAATTCTGGATAAACATTTAACCGCGACACTCAGAGCCTTTGCCCAGCAACAAGGAGCTTCGTTATTTACGTTACTTCAAACGTTTTTCTCACTGTTGATAGGGCGCTTGACAGAGCGATCCGATGTTGTAACGGGTACGCCAGTCGCTGGTCGTCAAGTGTCCGGTTCAGAACAACTTATTGGCTTTTTTGTTAACACCTTAGCCCTTCGTTTTAATCTCGACGATGATCATACCTTTCTGAGTTTACTCAAGCATTCAAAAACCAAAATAGCGGAAGCGTTTCGCCATCAAGATGTGCCATTCGAGCGCATTGTTCAACAGCTAGGGCATGAGAGAAGAAGCGGCTTTTCACCCATTTTACAAGTGCTGTTTGCGTTGCACGAGGAAGGAGAGTTTCAACTCGATATCGATGGTATTCCGTGTGAAAACGTGGTGGTAGAGCGCAGCAACATCAACTTCGAACTTGAACTTCACATCATGGACAAAGGGGAGGTGTTGGAGGCGACGTGGGTGTTTGCTGATAACCTTTTCCATGAAACTACCATCACATCGCTGCAAGAAGCGTTGAATGCACTGATTCAAGGCGTATTGGCTTACCCTGAATCCGATATTTATCGATTACCGTTGATTTCGCTGAAAGCCGAGCAAACCATCGCGTCTTGGAATCAAACTGATAGGGACTACCCGCTAGACAAAACGTTTGTCACGCTGTTTGAAGAACAAGTCGCCAAAACTCCCGATAGCGTTGCGTGCGAATGGTCTAATGCCAATGGAGGCGTTGAAAGCCTCAGCTATCACGCGTTAAACGAAAAAGCCAACCGCCTTGCAAGCTACTTGATTGATAAAGGTGTGAAATACGATCAATGTGTCGGCCTGATTGATGCTTGGTCCCATACGTCTTTGGTTGGTATTTTGGGAATATTAAAAAGTGGTGCCGCGTATTTACCGCTGGATCCTAATCACCCAGAGCAGCGCTTGAATCAAATATTGTCTTTGGCGTCTGTCGAAGTGCTGCTGGTGGCAGGCTCCTTTGAATTAGATAGAGCAACAGCTCAATCCGTTCATACAGTGGTGGATTTAAGTGACCCCGATTTTTGGGCCGAGCTTTCCACAACTTCACAGTCAGACCCGTTTGTTCACACAAACCCTAGTGAACGGGGAATCGCGTCGCAGCCAGACCATCTTGCGTATGTGATTTATACGTCCGGCTCCACAGGTGTTCCAAAAGGCGTGATGGTTGAACACAAAAACGTTTCGAACTTTCTGTTTTCATTGCAGGACACAGTCGAGTTGGAATCAACGGATGTCGTCGCGTCCATTGCGCCACCCGCGTTTGATATCCACGTAACGGAAATGTATTTACCGCTAATGTTGGGCGCAAAAGTTGTGCTGCTGAATTGGGAGCAAACGCGCGCTCCTTCTTCTATCGCACAATGCCAGCAGCAACACAGCATAAGTATGATGCAGGGGACACCTTCAACATGGCAAATGCTGATCGACGACGGTTGGAAGCCATACGATGGCTTGAAAATGCTGACGGGTGGTGATGCACTTGGCAGGCAGCTTCACGATAAGCTATTGAGCAGTGGAAGCACGGCTCGATTTTACAACTTGTACGGACCAACGGAAACCACGGTCTATTGTTCCGGCAACGAAGCGTTTCTTGATAACCCACGCATCCACGTTGGGCGCGCATTTCCGAACAACCATTACTATGTTCTAGATGATTTTCATCAACACCGCCCTATTGGTTGCATTGGCGAAGTGTATCTTTCTGGTGACAACGTCACAAGAGGGTATCTCGGGCAGCCAGAACTCACGACTGAAAAATACCGCATTGATCCTTTTCTAAAAGAAAAGCATCGCTTATACCAAACGGGTGATTTAGGAAGATGGTTGCCAGACGGGACCATCGAAATCGTTGGGCGTAAAGATTTCCAAGTAAAAGTGAATGGATTTCGAATTGAGCTGGGTGATATTGAGCATCAAATAAGGCAGCACTCAGACGTTGAACAAAGCCTAGTGACTGCGATACCTAAAAGCCGGATAACGGGCACTGAACCGTCAATAGGCGAGCCGCAGATATTGGTTGCCTACATCAAAAGCCAAGCCGATAGTCTTAAGCTAGAAGAAGCGTTGAAATCAAGGTTGGAACGGGCGCTTCCAAGGTACATGATGCCGAATTTCATTATGGTATTGCCTGAATTCCCACTAACGGACAACCGTAAAGTAGATCGGCGCGCGCTACCTCTTCCAACGTTTCACCTTCAATCCGAAAGCAAGGTACCCACATCGGAAACCGAGCGTTCGCTTTGTGCGATATGGTCGGAATTACTCGAACAAGATATTCAGAATATAGAGGCAAGCTTCTTTTCATTAGGAGGGCACTCTCTTCTCGCGATCAAAATGATCAGCCAAATTCAGGAGCATTTTGGTGTTCGCTTGTCACTTAAAGTGTTGTTTGACGCCCCCACAATTGAACAAATGGCAGAGGTTCTCGATGAGCAACTTATCAACTCGTCAGAGCAAGAGAGTAATGGTCATATACCCATTATTCCGATAGCTGCGACCAAGAGTGTTGCACCACTGTCATACTCTCAGCAACGCTTATGGGCGTTAGATTTACTTGAAGCAAAAGGGCGATTTTACGCGGTACCTTTAATTTATGATGTGGACGAAAACATAAATCATCAGGCACTTTATCAAGCCTGTCTGGCTTTGATTCAACGCCATCAAATACTCCAAACGGGGTATCAAGTGGTCGAAGGTTCAAACGGAGCTTCGAGTGCTGAACAAATCACGATGGGCGAAGACGCATTCCAGTTTTTTACTGAAGATGTTACTGAGCAAACCGAGCAGAAAAAAGAGCAAGCGCTAGGTGAGTTCGAAAGGAAGATGGTTGATACGCCTTTTGAATTGGCTAAAGGCGAAGTATTCAGAGTTGGGTTAGCTAAGCTAGGAGAGCGTAAAAGTCGCTTATTTATAGTGGTTCACCATATCGCGACAGACGGCTTATCTTTATCGATACTGCTCAACGAACTTCAGCACTATTATCTCTCATTTTGTTCTAACCATTCGAGCGAAGATTTGAAGCCGTTACCATTGCAATACCGCGATTATGCGGCTTGGCAACGGGAACAATACGGTCATGAAAGCTGTCTTCAACATCGTTTAGAAGCCTATTGGGAACAACGGCTAAAAGACTCCCCAGAACAGCACGCTCTGCCACTCGATTTTGCGCGCCCAGAAACACCAACTTACCAAGGTAAAGCGTTCAAACGTTCCTTGGGGGAGGAATTGTCAGCGAATCTTACTTCCACGGCTAAGCAACACTGCACGACGTTGTTTAACGTTATTTATAGTGCTTTCTCTGTTTTTCTGACACGCTACTCTGGAGTTGAAGAGATCGTTATAGGGACGCCCGTTGCAAACCGTGAGCGAAAAGAGTTAGACGACTTGATCGGCTTTTTTGTGAATAACCTGCCGCTTCGCGCAAAGGTGGAACCATCCGATAGTTTTGAGTCCTTACTCAAGCGAAATCATCAACACATTTTGCAAGATTTTGAGCATCAATCTTTGCCATTTGAACACATGATCTCGCTAGTTAATCATCGCCGTCAGCTCAATTGTCCTCCAATCTTCCAAGTTATGCTTTCCATGGAGCAAGAAAGCCATGAGACCATTGATTTTGGTTTCACTCAGGCAGCGGCAGTATCCCCAAATTCTACTGAGGCTAGGTTTGATTTAACGTTGGGCGTTAGACAGTCCTCAGATGGGATTGCACTCTCTTGGAACTTCTCCAGTGATATTTTTGAGCAGGTGACGATAGAGTCAATGGCCGTGAGTTTTGAAACATTGATTTCCAAGCTCGTTGCAGAACCTAAATCCGAGGTGAAAACACACGCCCTTGCTGATTGGAGCGTGTTCGACATAGAAGCCGATAACGTAAAATCAGACGACCAATCTACGACGTTATTGGCATTGTTCGACAAACAAGTAGCGCGTCATCCAAAGAGTATCGCGCTTGTGTGTGAAGAGCGTGAGATCAGTTTTGAGCGTTTGGATGCACTGGCAAATCGGGTAGCGAATATGCTCGCTAGCAAAGGTGTGAAGCCGGAAGATCCGATAGCCATTGTGCTGGACCGCTCGCCAGAGATGATCATTGCCATGCTTGGTGTTGTAAAAGCAGGTGGCGCGTATGTGCCGCTGGACAGCAACCAACCGAGTCAAAGACTGAACCAAATTATTGAAGACAGCGGAGCACAATTTGTTCTGACGTCGATAAAGCTTGCGAAAACCACCTTGTCTGAACTGTCGGATGAAAGGTTGATACCCATCGAGTCAGAATCGCTTTTGGGCGAGCGATCTAATGAGCAAAATCCTAGTGGACAGAGCTTTAATGAGCAGACAGGCGAGCGGATTAGTCGTTTATCTTCTAAACAATTACCTCATAAACAATTGTCCCCCAAACAGCTGGCGTACATCATTTATACCTCAGGGTCGACAGGACAACCGAAAGGGGTGATGGTCGAGCACCAAGGTGTGGCGAATTACATTCAAAACCAAAATGAGTACTTAAACCTGAGCGCATCGGAGATAAGCGACTCCGCTGGTTTTCTTTACTTAACCAATTTTGCGTTCGATACATCGGTAGCCAGTATTTGGGGAGCCCTAGCCAGTGGTCGTCCGCTGCATATCGTTTCGGAAGCGGAGCGCTTTGATATCGATAAGTTGCAAGCCAAACTCTATCAACCAGATCGTTATGCCGTGGTGTACATTCCTCCAGCGTTGCTAAAAGAGCTGGATGTGTCTGCGCAGGGGCAATTGATTCCACGAATGGTGGTGTCGGGGGAGGCAACAGATACCGATCTGATTCATTCATTAGTTAATCGAACACAGCTTTTCAATGAATACGGACCGACGGAAAACAGCGTATGTTCTACTGTTCATCGGTATGAAAAAGGCGATGCCGCAAATGTGATAGGGAAACCGATCGCAGGCGTTGGCTACGCACTATTGGATGATTCTTATCTCCCTGTACCGCAAGGTGCAAAAGGGCGCTTGTATTTGAGTGGAGCCGGTGTTGCGCGAGGGTATGTAGGTAAGGCTGAGCTGACAAAAGATAAGTTCAGGAAATTGGAAAACAGCGATACCGTTTATTACGACAGTGGCGACGTGGTTCGGTTGAATGCTCGGGGAGAGCTCGAATTCTTTGGGCGATCTGACAATCAAGTGAAAATTCGTGGGCACCGCGTAGAGCTGGGTGAAATCGAGCATTGTATCTCACGAGTTTCAGGCGTGAAATCGGCCAAAGTGCTGGCAGAAAAAAATGACAGAGGCGCGCTGGTTTTAAACGCTTACATTCAGTGGGATACGAGCTTAAATACGATGAACTCTGAGATGGAGTCAACACAAGATGTAAGCGCAGAGTTCTTATTCTCGGTAAGAAACCAGTTAGAACATACATTACCAGACTATATGATGCCCAGTGCTTGGGCTTTCGTGGATGTTTGGCCTCTTACTCCTAATGGGAAAATCGATCAAACCGCGTTGCCAAGCGCCAGACCCATTCAACGGGCTTCTCACTCTTTATCGTCAAATGATGCTGCTCAAAGTTCCTCCCCTAAAACACGGGTGGAACAAGTCATAGCCCAAGTATGGCAAAGGCTGCTTGGGTTGGAAAACATCGATGTGAATGACAACTTTTTTGCACTCGGGGGCGATTCTATCGTTGCTATGCAAAGTGTGTCGCGCTGTTCTTCGAAGGGAGTTCGCTACACAGTGCGTCAGTTATTTGAAGCGCCGACGGTCGTTGCATTGGCGGATATTGTTTCTATCCATGATGATAAAGCGTTAGAAGGTGAATTTTCATATTTAACCCCGTCTCTATCTGTTAGCGGTGAAATGCCGCTACTACCCGTTCAAAAAGAATTCTTTTTCCACGCCAAGAATGCAGAGAGCCCTCATCGATTCAACCAGTCTGTTCTGCTTGAGTTACATCAAGTGATAACCGATGAACATTACGTTTCGGTGGTGGAATCGTTAGTCAACAAACACGATGCGCTTAGGCTTTCTTTTCATTTGGATGATGACAATTCGAAGAGTGAAAACGCAGAAGTATGGCGGGCTACCCACCAAGAAATAACCGATGAGTGGTTACAACAGGCGTTAAGCGATATCGCGGTTCAGAGCCAAAGCGAACTTGCCGCTGTGTGCGATCGTGTCATTGATGAGCTGGATATCACACAAGGTCCGTTGTTCCGATTTGTAAAAATTGCCGACCGACCCACGAAAACCAACAAGCTGTTTGTGGTCGCCCACCACTTGGTTATTGATGGGGTATCTTGGCGAATTCTGTTGGATGACTTGCAAGCGTTGCTGCTCCATCCTGATGATTTCCGGCCTGCTAAAACCTTGTCGTTTTCTGCTTGGTCGCAGCGTAATCTCGAATGGATTACTGGTGATACAGGGGCGAAAGCAATCCCATATTGGAGAAAGGTAGAAGCCTCGATTAAGCCGCGTTTCAGTTCTTCACAAGCTCCAGTGATGGCGCACATTGAATTCGATATTGAGGCGAGCCAAACGCTAAAACTGACTCAATCTGCCCATCGTGCTTACGGAACCAATACTCAAGATATTCTTTTGGTTGCGTTACTTCTCAGTTTGGGCAGCGATACGGAATTTGGAGAAGATAAGATTGAAGAAGGAGGCAATGTAGGCAAGAGAGAAAATACGTCCCTTTCTATTGCCTTAGAGACGCACGGACGACATGCCGAGCACCTTTGCCTAAATGGGAAAAATGCCGATTTAAGTGAAACAGTCGGTTGGTTTACGTCCATTTACCCGATGAACTTGTCAGGGAATAGTACCCAAATATCCGATCTGATTTGCTCGATAAAAGAGCAAGTTCGCAGTGTGCCAGACAAAGGTGTGGGGCACAGTTTGCTAAAATCGTACACGAACTCGCTCGATAAGAACGCTGCTCAGCCAGACATATTGTTTAACTTTCTTGGTCAGTTTGGTGGCGATACAGCATCAGATTCGATTGGAAAAACTCAGACAGCCTTTTCAGTCGTATCGGGATTTAGAGTCGAAGACGGCTCGAAAGGGCACATGACGCCACGTGCGATGGCGTTTAACCTCCGAGTAAGGAACGGGGTTCTGTCGTTCGATTTGGACTACGACACGGGCTGTCTTTCTTACGAACAGGTCAGCGCGTTTTCCGTTCAATTTCAAAAACGACTCGCGCAGGTTATTGATCACTGTGTAGAGCAAGAAACGACTCGCCGCACTCCTTCCGATTTCCGCGCACCTGATTTACACCAAGTAGACATCGACACTTGGGAAACGGCACATAAAAACGTATCCCTTCCTTTGAATGATGTATATCCGGCAACGGGTATGCAGCAAGGCTTGCTGTTCCATAGTGAGCTGGAAAAAGATGCGTATGTTACCCAGCTTACTCTCACATTGGATAACGTTGATCCCGATATTCTCAAATTGGCATGGCAGGCTGTTATCAATCGACACGATATTTTAAAAACGTCGTTCGCGCTTTCAGAAGAAGGAACGCGATATCAGCGTGTTGCAAAAGAGGGGATACTGCGCTGGCAGCATACGAATCTAACCAGTCTTGGTGCAGGGAACGGTTGTGATGCGCAAAACAGCACCGGTGAATTAAAAGACAAAGTGGACGCCATTGAACATCAAGAAAAGTGGGAAGGTTTTGATGTGTCGTCACCAACGCTCACTAAGTTTCATTGGGTACAACTTTCAAAGGGTCAGGGAAAACTGATTTGGTCCACCCACCATGCCCTGTTGGATGGTTGGTGTCTCCCTATAATCGTGAGCGAGCTTCGAGCTTGCTATACGGCTAGCGAGAACGCTTCTACGCTGGTATTGCCGTCTGCCAAGCCCTATCGCCGCTATATTGATTGGTTACAAAATCAAGATCATCAACTTGCTCGGCAGTATTGGCGAGATCAACTCTCCCGTTTTGAAGAACCTACACCGCTGCCTTTAAAGTCGTTCTCGGAACACGCTAGTGAGTCTTTAGGCGCTAACAAGGGCGACCAAAGATTCAAAACATTGCCGTTGTCGTTGTCTTCACAACAAACCCAAGGGTTAGAACAACTAGCAAGAGAATCGGGATGCACTTTAAATACCGTACTTCAAGGTGCGTGGGCATTATTGCTGTCGACCTATTCTGGGTGCGAACAGGTGGTATTTGGCTCGACGGTTTCTGGTCGACCGGCATCACTGGCTGGTTCTGAAACCATGGTAGGGCTATTTATCAACACGGTGCCTGTAGTGGTTGATGTTGAACTCTCAGCTTCATTAAACCTCTGGCTACAAAAGTTGCACGTTCAAAATGCACAGTCTGAAGAGTTCAGTTTCTTGCCTTTGTTCGAGATTCAAGCGCAAGCAGGCAGTGCTTCTCAAGCCTTATTTGACAACATTTTGGTGGTTGAAAATTACCCTGTGAGCGATGAAGCAAGGAATGCCCAGCATGATGGAAGTTGGCAAATTTCCGCAGTTGGATCGGTAGAACACACCAATTATGGCATTTCGCTTCAAGCGTACAAATCTACGTCTACAGATAACGTAAACAACAAAACCTCTCTGCTGGAATTGTCTGCAACTTACGATTGCAGCAAATTTACCGATTGGCAGATGCGGCAGTTGGTTACACATTTAGAAAACGTGCTGCACGCCTTTTCAGGTAATTCGCACTCCGCATTGCGAGACATTCCAATGTTGGGTGAACAAGAACAGCATTACCTTTTACGCGAGTTGAATAACACGCAAACTGAGATCCCAACGCAATCGATTCATGAATGGGTGGAACATTTTGCGGCGAGCACGCCCAATAAAACCGCATTAATTGAAGGCGACAGGCGCTGGACATATCACGAGCTAAGTCTGGCTGCGGATAGGATTGCCCATCATTTGCAATCCAAAGGTATTCAAGAAAACGATCGCGTTGGTGTATGCGTTGAACGCTCGGCAGAGATGGTTTTGGCGGTACTGGCGGTATTAAAACTCGGGGCTTTGTATGTGCCGATGGACGCAAAATACCCAAGAGAACGCATTGAATTATTGGTTTCGTTGTCGGAAACACAATGCATTCTAACGGATGGAAATACGGAATTTCTCTCAAGCAATTCGCGCTACCACGTAATCGATATTTCCCCACAACACATGAATGAATGGGAACAGCCAAGCAGTTTTTGTAGTGTTAAACGCGATCTCGATGCCAGTGCGATGGTGATCTTTACGTCGGGTTCGACAGGGCAACCAAAGGGCGTGGAAGTGCCACATAGTGGCGTGGTTCGCTTATTGAAAAACACCAATTTCGTGTCGATTACTCCTGAAACCACAGTGGGGCAAGTGAGTAACTTCTCTTTCGATGCTTCTAGTTTTGATATCTGGGGGGCGCTCATCAATGGTGCAACCGTCGTGGTGTTAAAAGACGACGAAGTACAGGACGTAAACCGATTATCCGAGCAGATATCAACGCACAACATCAAGGTATTCTGCATGGCAACCGCGTTGATGAATCAATTAGTAGAGCTCAAACCGAATTTGTTTGCGAACGTAGAGTATCTTCTTTTTGGTGGTGAAGCCGTTAACGGGAAAACTATTGAATCGATATTTGAATACGGAAAACCTAAGCACCTTGTAAACGTTTACGGACCCGCGGAAAACTCCACGATATGTTCCACCTACGAGATCACCGAGCTTCGTTCTGATTACCCTATGGGTCGCGCAACGGCGAATTCCACTGCGTATGTTTTAAATCATCGTCAACAGTTGGTTCCATTAGGGCAAATGGGGGAGCTGTACGTAGGTGGGAAAGGATTGGCAAAAGGCTATTTTGGTCGAAGTGATTTAACTGCTGAACGTTTTGTTTATCAAGAGCTTGGTGCCAACCACATAGAACGCCTATACAGAACAGGCGATTTGGTGCGTTACAACCAAGAAGGTCAACTTGAATTTATTTCGCGCGTCGATCATCAGGTCAAAATTCGGGGGCAAAGACTCGAACTTTCAGAGGTTCAACTGCGAATATTAGCGAGCGATAGCGTAGAGGCTGCTTACGTTGGCACCCTAAATCAAGGTGCAGAAAAACAACTTTATGCAGCGGTTCAATTTGCAAAAGCTGAAGATTCAGAAACTAAACTAGCGCAACTTAAAGAGATTTTAGGATCCATATTACCCAATTTTATGGTGCCTACACTTTGGGTTACCGTGGAAGAAATACCGCTAACACCCAATGGAAAAATAGACGCTAAATCGTTGGCAACACTGGCCGAAAACTGCAATCAAAAACAAGTGAATACCGGTGCGCCAAGAGACGATGTGGAAATGACGCTATACCGGATATGGCGCGAGATTCTGTTAGAGAAAGAAATCGGAATACGCGATAACTTTTTCGATGTCGGGGGCTCTTCAATCGCTGCGATCAAAGTGATGCACTTTATTGATAAGCAGTTCGCAGTACGTATCCGAGTGTCGGAACTTATGAATCACCCAACCATTGAGGCATTAGGCGGATTGGTTCGTGCTGAGGCGTCCAATCAGCGTCAGTTATCCAATCAACGGCAGCCGTCGTCGAATTGGCCCCACGGTGTGATCGAGTTTCGACCTAGTCAAAATGGTAAGAATGTTATCTGTATTCACCCTGCGGGTGGTACAGCATTTGGTTACCTTTCATTCGCCAAAGCCATGCCTGAAGAATATGGTGTCTACGGTATTCAAGCGAAGGGTGTTGATACGGATGAAGATTTTTTATCTGATGTACAAGCCATGGCTCACTACTATTTAGATCAAGTTAAATCGCTGTTGGATAAGCCCCATGTGTTTGTTGGCGCTTCCTATGGTGGAATCGTGTCTTTTGAGATGGCGAGGGTAATGAAAGCGCGAGGATGTTCGTTCTCGACGGCGGTGGTTCTCGACAGCGAAGCTACTGAAAATAGAGCGGCGCTTGCCAAAATTCAACCCGTTTCGAATGAAGTGTTTCGTCAGAAACTCGTTACTTACAACGGCATGTATCCTGGCATTAAAGACCAACAAATTGAACGCTATCACCGCCTGTATAACCACCACCTGGATACATTAAAAAAACTGACTCTCGACGTGTCTAGCGCCCCAACGATCCTAGTATTGGCAACCGATGATAAAGACGAGGAGCACCTGCAGCTGATGCGAGATTTTTGGTCCGCTAAAGTCGCCGTGACCATCCAAGTGGAAACCATTCAGGGTGATCACTCGACGTTGCTGGAGCCACCTTATATTAATTCCGTCGCCCGTATGATCGAGAAGGAGCTTTCACATGATTGAGCAATTCATGCAGGTGGTGAAAGAACAGGGTAATCAAATCGCGGTTGAAGATGGGAGCCTGAGCCTTAGTTATTCAGAACTGGACTCGATTTCAAATGCGTTAGCGTCATCTTTGGCGAACATAGGCGTTCATGAAGGGGCACATGTAGGCTTGTGTTTGCCTCGCTCCGCAGAACTGATCGCTACTATGGTCGCGGTGATCAAACTAGGTGCTTGCTATGTTCCTATTGAACCGAGTATGCCCGTTAGCCGCAGACAAGCACTGTTTGAGCAATGCGATATTCGAACTGTGTTGAGTTATAGCGAGCAAATAGAAATATGGCGTTATGAAGAAGCGGAGATCAGTGTCGCAGAATTGTTCGACTTTAAGGCTGAGTTTAGCCACGCCTTATCGCAAGCTAAAAGTGGGGAACTAGTTGAATTCGAGACGTTTACAGCTTCGCCCGATACGCTGGCTTGCCTGTTTTTTACATCAGGTTCAACGGGGTTGCCGAAAGGTGTTTCCGTTCTAAACTCCGGTATTAAAAGTGTGGTTCATCAACCCAATTACGTGCCGCTGACATCTGGAAAACGCGTCGGTAATTTCGCGAATCCTTCATTTGATGCGTTAACGTTTGAAGTTTGGGGTGCTTTGCTAAACGGTGCTACGACCGTGGTATTCACGCAAGAAGAGATCAACGATCCTCAAGCCTTGGCACGCAAAATAGAACAGTCTGCGTTGGATGTCGCTTTTATGACGACGGGGCTGTTCAATCTTATGGTGTTGGAGTTCCCACAAAGCCTTGTGCACATCAAGCATCTATTGGTTGGTGGTGAAGCGTTTGTCGCCAGTAATGCCGCCCCGTTTTTCGATGCAGCGACGAGTGCTGGGTTTGAAGGTAGCGATTATCCCGCGTTATACAACGTTTATGGCCCTACTGAATGCACGACGTTTAGCGCATGCCATCGCCTGCAACCCGAAAGTGTCGAACAGTACATTCGTGATGCGAGAGTGCCAATAGGTAAGGGCATTAATCGTACTCAAGTCTATGTTGTGGTGGAACAAAACAGGTTAGCTCTGTCTGGTGAGGTGGGTGAGATCGCTATTTCGGGCCCTGCGCTGGCGCGAGGATATTACGGCGATGAAACCCGAAGCGCAGAACGGTTTGTGTATTTGCCTTGGTTAAAGGAACACGTTTACCTCAGTGGCGATCTGGGTATGCAAAACGAGCAAGGCGACATCGAGTTTTTGGGTCGGGCGGATCAACAAGTCAAAGTTCGAGGGCATCGGATTGAATTATCTGAAATCGAGCAATGTATTCAGTCTCATCCGGATGTGCTGCATGCTTCTTGTGTTTCTGTAAAGGAGCAAGAAACGGATATTTACGCGTATTTATCTCTGCATTCACAAGTGTCTAAAGAGACGTTGAGGCAACACATCCGCCAGTATTTACCGAGTTACATGGTGCCGCATCGTTTTTTTACTATCTCTCAAGCGCCTCTCAATAAAAACGGCAAGTTAGACAAACGTCGGCTCAGAGATATGGAGCACGTTGAACTCGTTAGTGAGCAAAGCACTGTACAATTTAGCGATCAGATTGATGTGCTTGCCCCGACGGTCGGTAAGCAATTTGTTTCCGTCGTTCGTGAGATGTTGAAGTTAGAAAGCAGCCCCAACCAAAATAGCCGCTTTTTAGAAAACAGCTTGGTCGAGAATGGTGGAGATTCGCTGAAAGCCATGCGAATTATTGCTCGTTTGAGAAAGCAATTATCGGGGAGCCTAGAGCTCAGTGTCGGCGACTTTATGGCGAGTACAAGCTTGATTCATCTGGCGACCGATATAGAACAGCAATATGCTGCGTTATCTGAATCGGAATCTGAAAAGAACTCAGAAAATTGGGATGAGTCGAGAGCGGAAACTCACTCGAATGTCTATTCAGCATCACCAGAACAAAGCCGCTTGGCGTTACTGCAATATTTAAATACCGATTCAACAGCTTACAATGCCCCTTTTGTTTTCACGCTCACTGGAAATGTGGATGTTGAAGCATTACAGAAGGCGTGGATAGGTGTTGTAAAACAACACGGTGCATTGAGAAGTCAATTTTCAACATCGAGTACAGGTGTCAAGGTCGAGGAATGCGAATTCCAAGATGAGATGGGTTCTTTGCGATACCAACTGCTGCCAGAACACCGCGTCAATAAAGCCATTAATGCTCGTGTGACTCAACGCTTTAACATTGAAGCTGCCCCGCTGTTTACGTCCGATTTAATCAAAGTAGATGGGAGTCAGCAGCAAGCTACTTATCATCTCGTTCTTTGTTTTCATCATTTAATTGTTGATGGGTGGAGCATCAATGTTCTACTGAATGATTTAAGCCGTGCGTATGAAGCATTCACATCGAATCAGGCGCTTAAAGTAGATAGAAAAGTTTCAAAATACCTTCATTTTAGCCAGCAAAGACAAGCGGCTATTACTGCAAGTTCTTATCAAAAGCATATGGAATTTTGGCGAAGTCAGCCGTTGAACGCGGTGCCGAGTTTATTTTCGTCACTATCTTTGGTGCACAAGCAAGTTGAACCTGATGGTGTGGTGAAAAAGACGTTCACGCCAAAAGAGTGGAGTGCACTAAAAAGCAACGCCCAAAATAGAGGTATGTCGCTGTTTAGTGCATTACTTGGCGTTTGGGGCTTAACGCTAAATCGATATTTTCATCAAGATCGCGTCGCGATAGCGTCCCCTGTGGCAAATCGAGAAGGTGGCAATTTTGAAAACTTGGTTGGTATGTGTGCGAATACCTGCCTTTTTAACATTGAGATGCCAATAGGGTTAGAAGTCAGCAAGTTTTTAAACAAAACGCATTATAACGTTACGCAAGTTCAGAAGCATCAGCAGGTGGATTTTGCGGATGTCGCGAGCATAGTGCAGCAGCGCTCAGTAAGTGGGGTAAGCGATGATGTTATTGAAAGTATGCTGGTTTTGGAAAATACCGACCCTAGTGTTCTCACCATCAAAGGGGCGGAGATAAACGCACAAACGTTGTTTAGTGGTGAAGCAAAATTTCCCATTACGTTGTTCGTGAATGACTGCGGTGACAATACGGAATTGGTGTTGGAATATCAGGGTAAAAAGATATCGAATGGGGCAGCCAATGCCATGGTGGCTTCATTTATGACCCTATCAACCCATTTATTCCAATCATTAGATCGAGCGATTCAACAGGTACCCTATTTGTCGCCATCTCAGTTGGCACAAGTTGCTGTATTCTCGGAACCTCAATTACAGGAGTATCAATCGAGCTCGCCTTCTCTACCTTGGCACCGCGTCGAGGATTGGTTTGCTTACCAAGCTTCTGTTTCGCCACACAATATTGCAGTGGAGATGGAAGGGCAGCAGCTCAGTTATCAAGCACTGGATGCGAAAAGTGAAAAGCTTGCTGTTGCCTTGCGTGCCCAATATCAACGAGCTCCAAGTGAGACGATTGTCGGGCTGAGCTTTTATCGGGGTATTGAGCTGGTAGTGGCGGTCATGGCTATTTTAAAGTCGGGCGCGGCGTATCTTCCCCTCGACCCTGATTACCCGAAGCAGCGTTTAAACACTATGTGTGAGTTAGCAAACCTCGATTTGCTGTTAACGGAAGAGGGCAATTTACATAGCTTTGTTCGCAATAGCACCTCTAATAAAAGCGAAGCCGATTCGATTTCTAGCCCTGTATATTGTCTGAATTCGAGTTTTGAGTTGAAGCCAGTCACTAACAAAGAATCGCACAAAGAGTCCCAGCAAAGCTCAGAACATATAGATGCTACTGCACCGCCAGAGGTGATTGAAAAACAAGGCAGCGACAGAGCCTATGTTATTTACACTTCGGGTTCTACCGGTGTCCCGAAAGGGGTAGAGATACCACACGATGCATTACTGAATTACCTTGACCATTGCGTAAATCATTATTTCGAAGACGCGCAAGTGAGCGCTGGCGTGGTGTCTTCTTCGGTAAATTTTGATGCAACAGTAACCACGTTACTTGCGCCTTTAGTGGCAGGAAAAACGGTGAAGCTGATACCGCAAGATGGGAATGATGTTCACTCGCTAGCCAGTACCATCAAAAATGCTACGGAGCCGATGGTATTCAAATTAACGCCAACCCACCTAAAAGCCCTGAATCATTACTTGAGAAATGAGCAAATAGAACTGGCACATCGCTTCGTAGTCGGCGGTGAAGCATTTGATACCGCTACTGCAAAGCAATGTCAGCGGTGGCTTCCTTCGGCGAAATTGATCAATGAATATGGTCCAACTGAAGCGACGGTCGGTTGTTCCACCTATGTATATCCGCCTCAAATGAATCAATATGATGATGCGGCTTTGCCAATCGGTCATCCTATTTGTGGGGTAAATCTTCATGTCCTAAATCGACACGCACAGCTCTGTGCCCAGAACGTGATTGGTGAAATACACATCAGTGGAAGTGGCGTCGCATTGGGGTACTTGAATCAAGGTGAAAAGACCCGAGAGCGTTTCGTTCATTTGGATATCAATGGTGCTATTCAGCGTTGTTATAAAACGGGTGATTTTGGTTACTGGAACACAAATGGAGAACTTATATTCTGCGGGCGAGAAGACGATCAAATTAAGCTTAATGGCTATCGAATTGAATTAGGTGACATCGAAGCCGCATTAGCGTTCGCTTTGCCTAATGTGCGCAGTGCTGTAGCGTTAAAACAAAGCGAAAACGCAATGCTGGTGGCGTATGTCGAACTCTGTGTAAAGCAGCTTGCGAACAAGCAGCAAGTTGTAATGGATGCGTTGGCTAAACAGCTACCAAGCCACATGATACCAAGCCACTTTTGTTCGGTGGATACTTTGCCTGAAACGCCGAATGGCAAGCTGGATCGCGATGCGCTTCCAACTCCCGATTTGGCAACAAAAATCAATAACGGTGAACAAGAAAAAGCACATTCAGAATCGCCACTAGTAAATCATTTGATTTCGATGTTCAGCCAACAAAATGGTGCTCAAGTTCATCCCAATACCCCATTTTTTGAATCCGGTTTTAACTCTTTAAATCTTATGAAAATGCATAGCCAATTGTTGCAAGATGAATGGCTTTGTTCTCAATTCCCTCCGATTAATCTGGTCGATCTTTTTGCTTATCCAAGTATCCGTAAATTGGCAGAATTTCTAATGCAAGAAGAGGCTTCTTGCGGTGAGTTCGAAAGTAATGAAAGCAATGAGCGTAAAGGAAGTGCTCAAACCAAAGAAAAGAGAAAAGCCGTTAACAGCGAGATAGAGAAAAGCCACGATATTGCGGTTATCGGTATGGCTGTGAACTTGCCAGCGGCGAGTGATTTATCGGAATTTTGGGAAGTCATAAAAAATGGCAAAGAGTGTATTGAGCGTATTCCATTAGATAAAAACCGCGAAAAGTTTGATGAGGAAAATTGGGTCTCCGTCCGTTCCAGTATGTTAGGTGTAACAGATTTCGACCCTGCTTACTTTGGTATTTCCGAGCACGACGCAAAGTTGATGGACCCCCAGCAGCGGCATGCATTAATGACTGCCGTTCATGCTTTAGAGAATGCAGGAATAGAGGAAAAGGTTGGTTCGAATGGTTCCGATATGGAACCCCATTCTTCTCTATCAAAAGATGCTCGAAAGATCGGCGTTTTCATGAGTGCGAGTGACAATACTTATGGTCCAGCCATTGCTAAACATGGTGAAGAAAAAATCGACCCATACCATTTATCACTATTGAACGAGAAAGATTTCATTGCCACACGTATTGCGTACCACCTTAATCTTTCTGGCCCAGCTATTACGGCTCAAACGGCTTGCTCTAGTTCTTTGGTAGCGATTCATCAGGCTTGTCAGCAAATTCAATTGGGGGATTGCGATATCGCGTTGGCTGGCGGTGTGAATGCTGATCTTGAGACTTTAGATGGCTACCCATTCAGGAAAGGGATGATTTTATCGGAAGATGGGCATTGCAAACCTTTTTCTAATCATGCGAGCGGTACGGTTCCAGCCAATGGCACAGGAGCGGTTGTACTCAAAAGGCTGGACTTAGCAAAGCAAGATGGCGACCGTATTTACTGTGTGGTGAAAGGCAGTGCCGTAAACAACGACGGTGGAAACAAAGTCAGCTTTTATGCTCCCTCTGTTCATGGTCAGCGCGATGTCATCGTTCAAGCCCAGCGAAATGCCCAAGTATTTTCCGAGCAAGTACAGTATGTAGAAGCGCACGGTACTGGTACTCCGTTGGGTGATCCCATTGAAGTGGAAGCTTTATCCGCCGCGTTTGAAGCAAACCGAAAGTCACCAGACACCAATGGGTTATGTCAGCTAGGATCCCTTAAAAGTCAGATGGGACATTTAGGCAGTGCGGCTGGAGTGGCTGGGTTCATTCGTACGGCTTTGTGCCTATATCACCAACATTACCCGGCAACACTTTGGTCGGACAGCCTAAATGAAGCCATTGATTTTAAAGCGGCTGGTTTTGCCTTGAGTACGCAAGCCTACACCTGGGAAGGTCGGAATAGATTCGCTGGTGTTAGCAGCTTTGGTATGGGAGGCACAAACGCGCATGTGATTCTTGGAGCTTTCGATGACGTCATTAATGGTGATCTCAAATGGGATAAGCTACCAACCACATTCAATACTAAATCGTACTTGAGTCCATATTACGCAAACCCCATTCAAACCAGTGAACTCCAGCACACGGTAGAACGAATTCGAGTGCCATTTGAACAGTGGTTTTTGGAAGAAAGCTGGCAGCGGGTTCTTCGAGTAAAACCGGTTAAAGGGGTAAACAATCAAACCCTCTTTATTGGCAAAAAAAGTGAGTATCGTGATGAGGTCATAGCCCATTATCAGCAGCAAGGTAATCAAGTCACTTACGTTTCTAACTCCGCAAACTTGCCAGCATGGTTGAACATTGAATCCAACGAGGTTGCGCAGCTAAATGTAGTCGTATTTAGCCAAAGTGATCATTCAGGGAGTGGTTCTATACAACCCCTGTGGCAACGAGTTGAGCTGGTTCAAGCCTTGCAATCTTGCAGTTCAACCACTGACATCCAAGTGATTTTCTTAAACTCAAACTCAGCAGAGGTGTTGGGAAACGAGCTGGTTAACCCTGATAGCGCTTTAATGAATGGTTTGGTTAAAACCATGACCATAGAAAACCCAAGTATGAATGGCTATTGTTTGGATGTGAGTGAAAGTGAGTCGTCATCTGATTTAGCGGCTTCTTTGACCCATCTATTCAGTTCATCGTGCGCCAGTTTAAGTCAGCCTAATGAGCCCTTTTTCGCCTTACGACACGGCTATTTATGGCAGCAAGCTTTTGTAGAATCGCTTATTGAATCAACAGAGTTAGATCCCCTAACAGAGCAAGATCTGTCTAAACAGAGCAGCGAATCCAACGTGTTTATTGTTACGGGTTCGAAAGGAGGCATTGGACGGCATTTAACCCAGCACCTTTTAGCGCAAGATAGCCAAAACGTGGTGATAGGACTATCTCGCTCAGCAAAGCAAGAACATATCCAGCAAGGTGTGAGGGAACAACACATCCAGTGCGACATCTCAAATGGTGCGCAATGGCAATCGCTGGTGGAACAAATTCACCAAACTTTTGGCTGTGTAAAAGGCATTATTCACGCCGCTGGGCTAGCTGGCGGTGCGATGATACACACGCTCAATGCCGATACCCTCCAACAAAACGTGGGCGCTAAAGTGCTAGGTGCTATTCAACTGGCTCATTCGATCGATACGTTGAAGCCGGAGTTTGTTTTGTATTGCTCGTCGATGTCTTCCATTTATCCTGTGGCTGGGCAAACCGATTACAACGCAGCAAATGCGTTTCTGAATCAGATGTCTTTTTGTCGAAGAGATTCAACAACACGGATGATTTCGGTTAATTTCCCGACATGGCTGCAAACGGGCATGGCAAAAGACGTCAATAAAACAGATTTTGCGATAACGCCACAAGAGGGGCTAATGGTTTTTGATAGGGTGATACATAGTCTTTTCGAAGGCTGTTTGTATGTGTCGCCTTTAAATCAGGTCGATGCGCGCAATTTCTTTCACTCGCTCAATCATCGAGACGTCCGTACTCGTAATGATAAAAACAGCGCCGAACAAAGCGGATATTCAAAGAATTCGATTGTCGAGGATACGAACAATAATCTAGACATTCGCCTTAAGCTAACAGCGTTATTTGCAGAAATGTTGGGGATGGAAGAGAGCGATATCGACCCCGATGTTTGCTTTTACGATTTAGGTGGTGATTCGTTAACTGTGCTCGATTTGTTGGATGTACTAAACGAATTATTCCCTGATGCTTTTACCCTGGTGCAACTGAATCAGAATGTCTCTATTGATTCGCTTACTCTTCATTTGGAAGCTGGTCTCCATCTAGAGAAAAACGGGCATTTAGAAAAGAACACCCATTTAGAAAGTAGCGATGAGTTAGAAAATAGCGGTGAGTCAGAAAAAGTCCGGCACGTAGACGTACTGATTCATCCGGTAGGCGGTGATGTGTCGGGTTACCGAAAGTGGCGAGAGTGTTACCCGAAAAGCAGAGAACTGATCGCTATTCGAGATCCATTATTGGAAGGAGGGGCGTCATTGAACACGATTCAAATGTGCGCTCAAGAGTATTGCGCTCAACTTTCTCCTCATCGAGTCAAACGCGTGATTGGTTGGTCTTTTGGTGCAGTAGTGGCGCAGGAAATGGTGAAGCAATTAGGTGACGATGTGGAGCTGGTTTTGATAGACCCTCCTGCACTTAACCATTCTGCACAACATCTTCCAGAGCTTGCCAACTCGGTTTTTGTTAAAGAAGTATTGCAACAATACCCTGAACTTAAAGGGCGATTGAACGAGCACAGTTCAGTGAATGACATTGTCGATGCCATGCATACAAATGGTAGTGAAGCACGCCAGTATTTGGAGCGCGTTGTTTCTGCTTGCCAGAAGAATGCCAATGCGTTGAGGCAATACAAACCTAGCAAAATTCACGTTAAGCAAGCTTGGTTGTTTGTAGCGTCGGAGCATTCTCAATCTGAAAAAATCGATGTCACAAAATCGTGGTTAACCATTCTTCCTGACATCAACATTCATGAGGTAAATGGAGATCATTACTCGATTTTGTGTGAAACGGGATCGCGTAATATGTTGACCATGATAGGGGAAAGCGCACCACATTAGGAGAAGCCTAAATGAAAACGCCCTGCTCAGTGAGAGGGCGTTTAGGTTTAAATGAACAGCAACCCGCAATTTAAATAGCGAATTATGTAAGTTGCTTATTGGCCGGAGTAACGAAAAGCCTCGCGAGTGAGGGTATTCAGCTCTACATCACTCATGCCACTGTGAGCCACAGTAATACGCCCGAGATAGATATGCGGGACTTCTGCTGCGCGCTTTTCAACATAAAATTTAATTGCTTCAGCCGTCGCTACGCCCAAATCATCGCTCATGCGCATGGGGGTGGCATCCAATTCATCGCGCTTTATTTTCTCTATCTCTTTTGCCGTTCCACCCCAACCAGTCACAAAAATATCTTCATGCTTATTGGCTTCAATTAAGGCGTCTACAGCGCCAATGGTCATGGCAGTATTGGCATTATGAAGCATGGAAACTTCAGGAAAATTATCTAACACTAAACGAACGCCATCAGCTCCCCCGAGCTTCTGATACTGTCCGAAATGTTCGTAAAGGCTAAGCCAATCGCCTTTCTCTTCCACACAGTCGATAAAACCTTGTGAACGTTGAGTATCGGTGATTCCGGGAATACCACGGTTAGCGGCAAATTCCACTCCTTTCCCTAACTCCTTGATTACATAGTCACAAAGTACTTCTGCTCCCATTGCGCTGGAAAAATCAAACCAAGCATCTGGTTGATGACTCCATTCGGGATTGGGTGTATGGAACGCCCAAATGAAGGTTTGAAAATCTCTAGCCGCAGATAATTTTTGAATATTCCCGGCTTGTATACCAAGCTCAGATGGTCCGAAAATGACAAAATCGTATGGAATGTCTGAATTGAGAACCGTTTCAGTATATTGTGTTTGCAACGAGTGCTCTATCTGCTTTGAGGCAAACTCATCGATTTCAAAAGGGAGGTTTAGCGCCTCCAAACGTTTTGTCATTGCTATGAAGTTACGTACCCAAAAATCAGAGATATCGGCGCTTGGATAAATAATTGCAATGCGAACGGGCTTGTTAAGTTTTTTAGTTAGCGGTTCAGGGTTGGCGCTTACCGTAACTTGAAAACTGTCTAGTTTGTTTGCATCTACTTGATGTGTATAGGAGTTCTCGCCCTTGTTGTCCTTGGTTAAGCCTTCCATTGGCGTCGTAGCTAGAGCTATGAATATTGCAGCAAGAAAATATTTATAAATCTGGTCACCCATCACTGTTACCAATTGTTTAATTATGTATTAACATTATTGTTAATCTATACAAAAATGCTTACAAAAAAATAATTAAATATACAAATATATGAAGAAAATCATACGCTGGTCCGTTTCTTGGTTCATAGTTGCTTATAGCTCATACAGTATAGCCAATACTTTTGATGGGGATTTTCTCGCTTATGCGCGCGAAAAAGTTGCAAAAGCAGTGGCAAGTGACCTGAATTGGGATGGTCCTACAGACGGACCGAAAATGGTCCACGAGAAAAACATTATCTTTATTGCTTCCGATCTAAGAAATGGAGGCGTTTATGGCGTGGCAAGGGGAATGTCACAAGCCATTTCCAACTTAGATTGGCATCTCCGCTTCATCGATGGATTGGGATCTGAAGTAAGGCAGGGAGCAGCATTGCGAAAAGCCATTGGGTTTGAACCGGATGCTATCGTTCTTGGAGGAATAGATGCGCAACGTCACCGAGAAACTCTGAAGCTTGCTGAAAGCCTAGGCATTGTGGTAATTGGTTGGCATGCAACCGAGCAGGCTGGTGGAAATGAAGAGCTTGGGTTGTACATGAACATCACGACCGACCCGATCGATGTGGCTGAAGTGGCGGCGCTACTGGCAATTGTGAATTCTAACGGCAATGTTAATGCTGTGGTATTCACGGACCCTAACTACGAGATTGCCACCATAAAAGCCAACGTGATGGCAGATACCATCAAGCGCTGTCAAACTTGTAATCTATTGGAAGTACAACCGCTACCGTTGGATAAAATAGCCGAGGAGATGCCAGAAACCTTCGAGTACCTTTGGGATAAACATGAAGAACAGATCACTCACATTTTGGCTATTAATGACTTATACATCGACTACGCAATCCCATCACTAGAGTCCAATATAGAGAAAGGGAAGCCCGTTTCAGACAATATTTCTGCGGGTGATGGAAGTAAAGCGGCGTATAAGCGCATAGACCAAGATTATTTCCAGTTAGCCACCGTTCCTGAGCCTCTTTACCTGCAAGGTTGGCAGACAGTCGATGAGCTAAACCGAGCTTTTCATGGTATGCCACCAAGTGGGTATTCGGCACCTGTACACTTAGTGACACCGGAAAACGTAGCGGAACTTATCAATCAGGAAGATACGGGTATTTATGACCCCCAAAATGGTTACCGTGACGCCTACCTAAAAATATGGAAGGGTCGATGAAATTAAATCAAGCCAGTATTACTCAGCGCATTATATTCTCCAATCTATTACTATTGGCCATTCTTAGTATCGCCTTGTTCACCGTTATTCGTTCGTTATATTACGTTGAATCCACACTAAAAACGGAAGCCTCCGAACACGTTTCTGTGCTGACTGTGAACTCGGAAATCAGCCGCCGAGTTTTCGCCCTGACTTCAAGAGTGAAATTGCTAGAGCAAACGTTTCTGTTCAGTGAAACTACGTTGTCCGAGGAAGCATTCAATATCGATCTTCAATTGCAGCGTTTGAGAGATCTATCGACTAACCGAGATTTCTCGAAAAAAATGGACTCATTTATCGATAACTTTCACCGTTTTTTGGGGAGTTCATTGGCGCTGAATCGAATCCTGAAACAGACCCAAGAAATTGACGACTCTTTAGCCGAACAGCTTGATCAACTTGAATTAGTTGTTGCCGACAGCAAACTCACTCACATTCGCGAGCCAAACTATATTCGTTACAACAATGAACTCGATTTGGTGAACATGCTGCGCGAAGTGTTTCTCACCGTTGGTAAAATGGTTGGTAGCATTCACAGCCGTATCACACCAGAAACAGAGAAAGTGCTAATAATCGAGATTCAAAAAGAACTCGATATCTTTTTACTGCATTTGGAAAACGTCGACATCGACACCAATGAAGTAAAAGCGCAAAAAAAACGAATGAAGCGCACGGTAAGACGTTACAACGCAGCATTGCGGCGCATTAGCGCGAATTTAGAACAACGCTGGGTGGTCATGCAAGCGTTGGTGAGCGCGCAAAATGAATTGCTTGATATGGTGGAAAGAACAGAAGCGCGCGTTCAAAAGCAAGCTCTGCAACTTACCCAGCAGCTAGAGCAAGAAATTAGCCAATCCAGATTTAATGCCATCATCATCAGTATTCTTGCGTTTCTTACCTCCTTGCTACTGATCAGCCAAGTTGTGAAACGACACATTCGAAAACCGCTTGATGACTTAAAAGAAGGGTTTGAAGGTCTTGAGTCTCAAGGCGCAAATAAACCGATCAACCTAGGAAGAACAGATGAATGGAGCCACATAGAGAACGCGTTTAACAAGATGGCTGTTCGTCTGTCTCAAGCGTATTCTGATTTGAATGAAGAGAAGAAAAATTTCGACTTCTTGGCTCATCACGATCCCCTTACAGGTTTGGCAAACAGGCTACTGGCAACCAAAAGGCTGGATGAGGAAATTGCTAAAGCGACCGAAGAAGAAACATCATTTCTACTGCTTTACTTAGATGTTGATGAATTTAAAACGATCAATGACTCATTAGGTCACGCTTCGGGTGATAACTTGTTAGCGAGCATTGCTGAAATTCTTGACCAGTTGATTTCGGAAATTGGATTTGTCGCTCGAATGGGAGGGGATGAATTCATGGTGGTTCTGACCAAAGTAGACAGTTTATCGAGTGGTGAAGTCCTGGCCGATCGCATCAACAAAGCATTAAGAAAACCCTATTACATCCAAGATAAAACGGTGTTTGTTTCGGCCAGTATTGGGGTTTGTCAATTCCCTAACCATGGTGCCGATGGTGAAACACTCATTCGAAATGCAGACACGGCTATGTACCACGCCAAACGAAACGGTCGGGATCAGTACCGAGTATATGCGGATAAGATGACCTTAGAAGTAACCGACTTGATTGAAACCAATGTCGGTTTACACCAAGCGATTAAGAATGATGAGCTGGTTGTTTATTTCCAACCCAAGATTGACTTATATTCTCAAAAAGTCATCGGAGCGGAAGCCTTGGTGCGCTGGCAACATCCAAGGCTGGGATTACTTCCTCCTATTGATTTCCTCGAAGTGGCAGAGAAAACGGACCTGATTATTGATATCGACAAGTGGGTATTCAGGGAAGTAGCCAGTTTGATATCTGAATGGCAAAACGAAGGAACGAATTTAGACGGCATCATATTCTCAGTAAACTTCTCAGCGAGAATGTTCTACATGACGGACTTAGCTGAACAGTTACAAAGTATTCTCGACGAAACGGACTGCAAGCCGCATCAATTGCTGCTTGAAATAACCGAACGAGACATGATGCGTGATTTTGAAACCTGTGACCGGACCATAGAATCACTTCGCTTAAAAGGCTTTAAGATTGCGATTGACGATTTCGGAACGGGTTACTCTTCGCTATCCGTACTCAAAAACCTATCTGCAGACTGTATTAAGCTCGATAGAGGCTTCATTCAAGATGTGAATTCATCCAAACTCGATTACGAGATCACCAGCGCAGTACTGAAAATGGCACAAGCGCTCGATT
Source organism: Vibrio penaeicida (assembly GCF_030689305.1). Taxonomy (GTDB): domain Bacteria; phylum Pseudomonadota; class Gammaproteobacteria; order Enterobacterales; family Vibrionaceae; genus Vibrio; species Vibrio penaeicida_B. Next base: position 107,616 of record NZ_JAUYVM010000013.1, read on the forward strand.
TAACGGTGATTGCAGAAGGGGTAGAAACCGAAAGCCACGTCGACGCATTGGTGAAAATAGGTTGCCGTTGTGCTCAAGGTTATTACTTCGCCAAACCACTACCTGTTGATGATTGGTTAGGTTATCTCAAAGGTGAAAGCGGTAAACACACCAATCAAGCGTGAACTTATATAGGGCGATGATATCGCTTCAACCAATCCAACCCGTCATAGGTATTGGTTTTGGGGCGATATTCGCAGCCTATCCAGCCGTGGTAGCCAACCTCGTTTAATATATCGAGCAGGTAAGGCAAATTAAGCTCGCCTAAGTTGGGCTCGTTGCGGTCGGGCACGGAGGCGATTTGAACGTGCCCAATATGGCGCGCGCATTGACGAAGTAGGGTGGTGATGTCGCCATCCATGATTTGAGCGTGGTAAATATCGAATTGCAGCTTAACGTTTTGGCGGTCAATTTGATTGATGAGTTCAACGGCTTCTTTTTGATGCGATATGAGGTAGCCCAGCATATCGCGGCAGTTCAAAGGCTCAATCATAACGTCAATGCCGTATGGCGAAAAAGCGTCGGCAGCGTATCGAAGGTTTTTGATGAAAGTAGCGATATGTTGTTGGCGAGAAAAACACGATTCAACAATGCCTGCCATAACGTGTACTTTCTTACATCGAAGCTCCAAAGCATACTTCAGAGCCAGTTCAACACTATTTCGAAACTCTTCTTCACGGTCTGGCAGAGCGGCTAATCCTCTTTCTCCGTGTGACCAGTTTCCGGGCGGCAGGTTAAACAGAGCCAGCTCAAGTTGGTGCTTTTCAAGCTTTTCTGCGATGTCTTGTGGTGGGTGAGCATACGGGAATAAACACTCGACAGCGTGAAATCCAGACGCTTGAGCTTGTGCAAATCTGTCGAGAAAGGATTCTTCTGTAAAGAGTAGGGTTAAATTTGCGGCAAACTTAGGCATCCTTCCTTTTTCGATCATACCCTTATCTCCTATCAATCCTTGAATGGGAATACTGTGGCACGTTTTATCCTAACAGGGATCGTGATGAGATGGATACACATAATACCCGAACATCTTGAGGCGCTTTGGTATAGAAATAAAAAACAGCGGTATAGAAACGAAAAACAGCAGACCGAAGCCTGCTGTTTTGAATTGACTAGCCTAAGGCTGCTTAGTCTTGAGCAGCGTTGTCTTGCACTTTGTACACTTTCCCTGCTTGGAAGCGCTCTAGGTAATCCGCTAGGTCGCGTTTCACTTCAGGAACCAGAATGTATAGACCAACAATGTTCACCAATGCCATTGCGAAGATCATTGCATCAGAGAAGTCGATAACAGGGCCTAGGTTCATTGCTGCGCCAATGACAACAAAGGTACAGAAAATAAATTTAAAGATAAGTTCTGCTGCTTTGCTTTCACCAAATAGGTAAGTCCATGCTTTCAATCCGTAGTAAGACCAAGAAATCATGGTTGAGAATGCGAACAGAACAACGGCAATGGCAAGAATGTACGGGAACCAACCAATGGCGCTACCAAACGCAGCAGAAGTCAGCTCAACGCCGGCTAAACCAGTATCTGTGTCTAGATAACCTGTGATAATGATAACCAACGCTGTCATTGTACAAATCACTACGGTATCGATGAACGGTTCTAGAAGCGATACAAAACCTTCAGACATAGGTTCTTTCGTTTTAACTGCTGCGTGAGCAATAGCGGCAGAACCCACACCTGCTTCGTTTGAAAACGCCGCACGCTTGAAGCCCTGAATTAGAACGCCAATGACACCACCAGTAACGCCTTCGCCAGTAAATGCGCCATTGAAGATGGCACCAAATGCATCGTCGATACGGTCGAAGTTAAGTAGGATGATGATAAGCGCCGCACCAACGTAGATAGCCGCCATGAACGGAACCACTTTCTCGGTCACTTTGGCGATAGATTTGATACCACCGATGATCACGATACCTACGATCACTGCCAGAATAAGACCAAACAACCAGCCTTTATCTGCTAGGAACGAAGCGTCGCCGCCTGTTACGCCAACAACTTGTTTAAATGCTTGGTTCGCTTGGAACATGTTACCGCCGCCCAGCGCACCACCGATTGCGAAGATAGAGAACAACACTGCCAGCGTGCGACCAAGAGCCGCATTGCCGCGTTTTGTTAGACCTTTGCTGAGGTAGTACATCGGACCACCAGAAACCGACCCATCTGGGTTGGTGTTTCTGTATTTCACACCTAAAGAACATTCCACAAACTTACTCGACATACCAAGTAAGCCTGCAAGAATCATCCAGAAGGTTGCACCCGCACCACCAATAGAGACGGCAACAGCAACACCCGCGATGTTACCCAAGCCAACCGTACCAGAAAGCGCTGTGGTTAGTGCCTGAAAGTGGGAAACCTCACCTTCCTCTTTGGCTTTTGGATCGGAGAATTTGCCCGAAACCAACTGCAACGCGTGTTTGAATCCACGGACGTTGATGAAACCAAGGTAGACGGTAAAAAAGATCGCTGCAACAACTAACCAAAGAACAATCCACGGCACCTGTACGTCAGTAAAAGGGAAAGGAATGCTCGAAAAGATCATTCCTACAAAAGGGTTAACGATCGGTGCGACGATTTCATTGATTTTGTCATCAAGGTTTGAGGCGGCAGCATTGCATGCTGTGGTACTTGCCAATAAGGCAAGTGGAATTCGTTTGTCCATAAGTTTCCTTCCTGTCAAAAAGACTTATTGAGATTTAGAGTTTTTATATGTTGTGTTTTTTTATGTTGTGTTTTTATAGGCGTAGTCAGGAGCGTATTATTCACCCCTGTAACATGTTCGCAACATGTCTGTCGGAAAGTATGAGCTGTCAAACACTTCTGCTATTTACTGGAAGGTGTCATTTAAAAACGCTTTTTTGCTGCATAATTCTGCTTTTGTAGGGATTTAAACAGTATGGCGCTGGATATGTGGTGGATTGTTTTTTAAATTCGCGGCGTTTAAAAATCTATATAACTTTTTGATTGTCGCAGTTAGTACTTAACTCCTGTTTTTGTGTGATTGAATTTTGTTCGTAACTTATTTATTTATAAGCATTTAAGTCAATATGACTTGTTTGAAAATAAATCAGCCAGACTCTAATTTCTGGCTGATTTGCATGTTGGTTTTTGTTGCATATCTGAGTTGAGTGAATCACCCACAACAACTGCAATTGCGTTTGTACTTACTCATTTTGCCAATACCTGGATTGAACGTATTGGTGGGATCCAATGAGTGGTAAAAGGCTTGGAGTTGTTGCTCAGCTTCATACAAATGCCCAACATTGTGTTCGGCAGGGTATTTCGCCCCTTTTTGGGTCAGAAGCTCTAACATTTTGGCTTTGATTTTCTTCGTGTCTGCCCCTTTCTTGAAGACGTAATCTTGGTGGAATACATGACACATGAAATGACCGTAATAGAGCGCTATAACCATATCTTTGGTGATTTCTTCTGGCAGTTGCTCAACCCAATCAATATCGTTGCGGCGCAATGCGATATCCAAAGCCAAGATGTCTTCTACTTCTTTAGAATGGATGGTTTCATATCGAATGGCAGCGCCTGCTGCCGCAAACCGGTTTAACAGAGCTTTTTTGCCTTCATCCGGTGTACATTCAAAGTGCTCACACTCCTCTTGTTTCGACCAAACGTTTTCAAGATACTGTTTGGCTTCTTCAATGCCGCCATCACTCATTTTTAAAATCAAATGATGCTCATACCTGTCCCTAAATTGCAGCATGCGTTTAGGGAGGTGTTGTGGGAATAATTTGGTTGCCCAGTACATCAAAATATCGGGTAAATCTTTTGAAACAAAAGGAATGCGTTTTAACGTTGCTTCGACTTTCGCTTTCAAAGCAAAAAATTTGGGTAACTTATCTGTTCCTAAGTGATGGATAGAAAAGAACACATCTTTGCCATACGTTTCGGATAGGTTAAAGATATCGCGGTGCATGTATTCGCCCATTTCCGGCAGATGCTTAAAGTTACTTAGCATCTCTCGGCGCAACATAGTGAGCTTGGCAGGATCGTTACAACCGATGTAAAAAATTTGCTCTTTTTCTGGCACAGGGTAGCTGTCTACACGCACGGCAAACACCGCCAGTTTGCCCGCACAACCACTCGCTTCGTACAGGCGACGAGAATCTGCATTAAAGCGAGAAGGGGTTTCTGCGTCTACATCTCGCACTCGCTCGTCGTATTCTCTGTCTGATGCCATTGCATCATTATGGGTAATCTTGCTTGGGTCAAAGTTGCCTTGTTCGACATTGGTCAGGATTTCCTCCGGCGTATCGCCAAGCCCCTCTATGCCCAAGTGATTAACCAATACGAGTTCACCGTCTTTGGTCACTTGCCCAAACAAAGAGAGCTCTGTGTACGCAGGGCCTCGCTTAACGAGTGCACCCCCTGAATTATTCGCAATACCCCCGACCACTGTCGCACCAATAGAGGAGGAACCAATCACAGAGTGGGGGGCTCGGTTAACCGTTTTCAGTGTTTTGTCCAACTGATGCAAACTAACACCGGGCAAACTCACCACTTGCTTGCCATTGTCTATTAAGTGCAAAGCGTTCATGCGCATGATATTGATGATCACCACTTCACGATCGTAGTCTTCACCGCTGGGGGCGGAACCTTCAGTCAGACCAGTCTTTGCAGCTTGCATAATGACGATACAGTTCGCTGCCACTGCCGCTTTTAACAAACGCCATTGCTCTACTAGCGTACCCGGAAAAAGCACCGCTAGCGCTTTGCCTTTACCCGAGCGAAAACCAGAGCGGTAATACTCCGTTTTCTTTTCCTGAGTTAAAACGTGTTCGTGCCCGACAATTTCGGTGAATGTGTTAATTAGCTCTTGGGTACTCATAGCGTCCTTGTGATCGGCTTGTTAATCATTGTTATGCATTCATCTTAAATTCGAATCCCAATACGAACCAGAAGCGAGCGTCGTATAATTTCCAAAAATGCGATTTAAATGTCTATCTTAAAGCTATGGATGTATTTTAAATCAATAGGTTAATGATTTTTTATTATTGCATTATTGGAATAAATAACATTGTATTTTTCCATAAATGACATAATCAAGAGAGGCTAAATGTTAGATTTTATGTGAAGAGAAAGTGATCTTGAGCATGGTTTTGGTGGCGACGGGAAATTAGCCAAGTGTGTCATCTAGTGAAGTGATAAAAGCCATAAAAGGTCAGTTGAATCGCTTGCCTCTAACCCATATTCATCTATGCGAGAACTCGGACTTTAAAAAGATTAGAGCATTCATGAAAGTAAACTCGAAATGGCAATATATCCATGTTACGAAGACTCAAAAGCATAATTAAAGGTTGCAGTACTCTTGTTAATTATTACTTCCCCCCAATGTATGAGATAGGTGAAAAATTGTTCACCTATAACTGGAGGGCATTCTCATGCTCCAGAGTAACCAGTCTTCAGAAAACCCCAACCCCTGGGGAGGAGGAAAACAAGATCCTCCAAATTTGGGTGAATTTTTCACTTCTATCATTCAATACTTTAAAAAAAATCTACCAGGAGGAAAACCTTCAAGCTTTTTTACTCCTCTAATTATCTTCTTATTAGCGCCTATCTTATGGACAGCTTTCTATACCGTGCCGAGTGATTCTGTTGCTGTGATACAGCGGTTTGGCAAATATGTATACAATGTTCCAGCCGGGCTTCATATTAAGATGCCACTTGGAATAGATACAGTGAAAATAGTGCCTGTGAAACGGCAGCTTAAACAGGAGTTTGGGTTTATAACACCTGGCGCAAGTAATCCTAATCAAAGTCCGCGAGCCAATTCTGGGCGTCAAGAAACGCAAATGGTCACTGGTGATTTAAATGCAGCCCTTGTCGAGTGGGTGGTGCAATATCGAATCTCAGAGCCCATTAAATTTCTGTTCGAAGTCCGCGAGCCTAGTGAAACACTCCGGTATGTCTCAGAATCTGTCATGCGTGAAGTGGTGGGAGATCGGACAGTGGATGAGGTTATTACGATTGGTCGACAAGAAATCGAGTCAGAAGCACTTGCTAAAATGCAAGTGTTAACAACCAAATATGCATTAGGGATCAGTATTGATCAGGTGCAGTTAAAAAACATCAATCCGCCGAAACCTGTCCAAAGTTCGTTTAATGAGGTCAATCAGGCTCAACAGGAAAAAGAAAAGCTCATTAACGAAGCACGTCGAGATTACAATAAAGTCATCCCTTTGGCTTTAGGAGAAAAAGATCAGCGGATTAGAGAGGCTGATGGCTATCGCCTAAAACGGATTAATGAAGCGGAAGGCGATACGGCTCGGTTCAATGCGTTGTTATCGGAATACGCTAAAGCACCGGAGGTGACTAAGAGACGAATCTATCTTGAAACAATGCAGGCTGTATTACCTAATATTCGTTCCAAAATTATCATCGATGAACAAGCCAATCATATTCTACCTTTGCTCAACCTAAACAGAACACAAGGAGAAGCCCAATGAAACCGATTAAAGTAGGAGTCGCAATAGCATTATTCTTAGGGAGTTCTCTTAGCCTGTACAACGCACTCTACATTGTTAGCGAGGTACAACAGGTCATCATTACTCAATTTGGGAAACCAGTTGGAGAGCCTGTTATTGATGCAGGGCTGAATATAAAAATACCGTATATTCAAGAGATTAATACCATCGACAAAAGAGTGTTGGAATGGGATGGCAACCCTTCTGACATGCCAACAAAAGACAAGTTGTATATTTCTGTAGATTTGTTTGCTCGGTGGCGAATTACCGATCCTCTCCAGTATTTTTTACGCCTAAAAGATGAGCGCAGTGCGCAATCTCGACTTGATGATATTTTGGGAAGTGAGACTCGCAATGCAGTGGCAAAACACAAATTGATCGAAATTATTCGTACTAATAAGAATCGAGATCCACTAAGAGACACTTTATTAAGTGATGAGGAAGCAGAATTAAAGATCGGAGCACTTGTTCCTATTCAAAAAGGACGCCAATTCGTAGAGCAAGAAATATTTTCTGCTGCATCAGAAAAAATAAAAATTTTTGGCATTGAATTGCTCGATATTCGTTTTAAACGAATTAACTACAATGAAAGTGTTCGCCCCAAAATTTACGAGCGGATGATTAGTGAACGTCGCCAAATTGCAGAGCGTTTTCTATCTGAGGGGAACGGTGAAGCGGCAAGAATCCGAGGTGACCGAGTCAGAGACTTAAATAAAATCCAATCTGAAGCATATCGTGAAGTAGAGCAGATTCGCGGTGAAGCTGATGCAAAAGCAGCCGAAATTTATGCCCTAGCGTACAATCAAACCCCTGAGGCTGTGCATCTTTATGAGTTTACACGAACGATGCAATCCTATTCGACCATAATTGCAGAAAACACAACGCTTGTTTTGTCTACTGACAGTGATTTGTTTAAGTTCCTCAATGGTATCGAAGGAAAGCGAAAAAGTATTGCTGGACAATGAAAAAAAGACGTTGAGTTAAGAGACACCAACTAGGAGTTATTGAGCTTTCAAAAAGTTTTTGCTGTGATTTACGGGTTCTTTATGCCAAACAGAATTTAATCGTTCAGAGTTTGATCGTGTCGTCGCTCTGTATTAGTAAACGATTGATATCGTATTGAGCCCGAAAATTTAGCCAAGCAAGAACACAGGCTCATACATTCATTTATTGCCTAGCGTTAATAGAGGCATTTTTCTTCAGATATGATATGAATTTGCGTTTCCAGCTTGGTTGAGTCATATGTACTGATTCGATAAGACACCCCGCGGTTCATTAGGTCTCTTGTTTCAAGGCTACCACAGAAGTGTATAGCAACACGTTTGATTAATTTATCCATATCTAGAATACCTTCCTTATTAAAATGGAGAGTGACGTATTGACCGTCTGATTGAGCTTTAACTAACGTTAATGGTCCAATCTTGAGTGGTAACTGGCTTGAAATAATCGTCGCCCTAAAGTCTGATAACGCACTCACTGACATATGGCTTGATAAGCAGCCACTAAGCAATATGATGAAGGATAGTACGAATGTATTTCGTTGTTGGTTCAGGGTCATTATCCCCTCTTTGATTTCGAAAAGAGTATGGTTGGTAGAATACTTTGTGGACCGAGCTAGAAGACATGGACGACAAGAGCGCACTGTAATCGACGCCAAATTGAACTTTGTCTCCCACAGCTAAAGAATTTTCCGAAGTTTCAATAATTAAGTGGTCGCTGCTGGATGAAATAATTCTTATATTGTTGGGAGCATTTAGTCCGGTGACACAGACGTCTTGACGACCTAATGCGAGAATGGCTTGAGACACGGCCCCCCTGTCTTGAATACTTTCTTTTTCGCCAAAAGCGTTTGAACCACGATTCCCCCATGGTAAAGAAGGCTTAATCTTAGATTCGATGACTTCGGCGGTCAATGTAATTGCGTCTGTATGTAACCCTTGGACTTGTACTTGCTCCATAGGTACGCAACCTAAGAAAATAGCTTCCCCTATACGAAGGTTATTAACTCGAGATTGACCTGCATGATCTAAAACCCAATTGATTGAAGCGGAATTTCCACCTGAAATAATATCAAGACAGATCCCAAACTTGTCTTCAATTTCATTGGCAAGATCCGAGAGAAGTGCCATTTTTTCATCATCGGGTGCGATGCCGTAACGGCACGCTAGATTGGTTCCAATTCCCTTTATTATGATATTGGGTAAGGAAACAATCTTTCGGATGAAGCCAATGAGACGATTAGGCATAACGCCTTCTCTCAGATCCCCAAGCTCGACCATAATAATCACGCCGTGTTTAGTGTTTAGCTGCTTTGCTGCGCGTGAAAGTCTTTGAATAACCTCTACTTCACTATTAAGGCTGATATCACAATACTTAACAACACGTGCAACTTGGCTAAGCATTGGAGTACGTATCAACATCGTTGGTACCGTAATTCCGGATTGCGTCATTCTTTGTATATTTGCGATTCTAGAATCTGCAAGCATACTTGCACCAGCATCAATCAGAACTTGGGCAATAATAGGGTGACCTAAACACACTTTCGTTACTGGTGTGACAGAAACATTTCTTAAAGAGAGCTGTTTAATAAGAAACTGAGCATTGTGGCGAATTTTACAACAGTTGATGTCTAGCCTTGGATAATTCACCCCTTTTTTTCTATTTTGCTTGTCAGAAGAGGGTAGGCTGACAGCACTATGTTCAAAAGTTGTTCTTTGGGTTGTAGCAAAGGGGCTGTAACAGGTAGATCAAACTCAGCAGAGTAGGCACTAACAGCAGTAAGCATCTCATCTAAAGACATCCCTTCGTGATTCAAAGTTAGTCCTATAACTGAGGTATTAGAAAAAGTCTCAATGAGATTGATTTCAGATGCTACTGAAGGCATTGGCATGTTGGTAAAATCGACACGGTACATACGTTTAGGGGCATGTTGCAAAATAACACCAGTTGGACAACTGCCACGCAATATAAAAGAGCTGGTAGAAAATGCAGGATGGCTCAATGCACCTTGTCCTTCAATAACGATGATATCGGGCTTTTCTACTTCGTACGCTTTCACAATAACGGCTTCTAATTCGCCGGCACAAAATTGAGAAGGAACAGCATCTAATGCCACACAGTAAGGAACACCTTGCATTATTCCGGTTTGACCCGTTGCAATCATGACGACGTTAAGCCCTTTTTGTCTCAACTCACTTGTGAGTATTGTTGCCGTTGTCCGTTTTCCTAATGCACAATCGGTTCCCATAACAGCAACTCTCGGGCACTTAACATCGTGTATTTCGCCACTAAATGTTCGTAATTCCTCTTTTTTTTTGGGTTTTCGAATATCTAGGATATGGACGTTGTTCTTTATACTGGATTCAAGAAAAATAGGGTCATCACTGAGGAATTCATGCAAGCCATTAACGATGCTCATGTTTAGTGACATCGCGTTTATAATAATTGCCTTCTCTGAATCAGAGAGCAAACCACTTGATGGTGCGATTCCGAAAATAAAGTAGTCAGGAGTTGTTTTCGCGTGAAGCAAGGCATCTTCAATGTTTGCAACAATAGGAATGGCGTTTGCTTTCCCATCAAGAATCACACCAGAATCTAAACCAGCATTTTCGCTATCTAAAACCGATAAGATTCGGTAGTTGTTGGAGTGTCTTACCAACCCGTTAGCCGTCTTTCCATCTACCTTTCCGAAGTTACCTTCACAATAAATGATAGCGGTAGGTAAGACTGGGCTGACATCATGACAAAGTGGAGTCCATGGCTCGGGAGGATTTTTTTCGAGAGGCATTGAAGCAATTTGTACATCTGTCTCATTTAAGCCAGAACTGGTTAAGTGAAAAATGTTTCTTAATTTCTTAGTTGGAATTGACATAATTAGAGCCTAGTAGATTAGGCTTAGGGAGACCGCTAAGGGATGCCGAATTGACGAGTTCGGAAAAGAAAAGAAGCCCCCTACTAAGCTGTAGGGAGAGTTAACACACTAACATACTTTACTTGGTGACGTTAGGTATTTGTAAGTAACTACAATTCCGGATAACAAAACACCGTTATAGCCGCTGTTTACACTCAAGTGATACATAGGTACAAAGAAGAGAGTACTAAGAAAGCATTATCTCCCTTTCAATCGTGAACTCAACTCCCCCGGTGTTGTTAGCACGAACGCTTTAAACTCTCTTGTCATATGTGCTTGATCTGAAAAGCCTTGTGCGTAGGCAAAATCACTGAGTGAAACGTCGGGGTTTTCCCTTAATGTGGCTACACTGGAGTAAACTCGGCGCAAGCGTTGGAAGTATTTCGGGCTCATACCTACCCACTCACGAAAGTTTCGTTCCACCTGCCTTTGGTTATGCTGGAATTGTTCACCTATTTTCCCGCTTATGGCTTGGCTAATTAGCGATGCTCGTTTCTTCATTACCGGGTTGTTTAGATCGATGTTCTCATTACACCATCGGTACATTGTGGCTAACCGACTACTGTGGCTTGTTTTCTTCAACAGCAAAGAATACAGGCTGGACAAAGTTGAAGGTGGGGAATGAGGGTACGTGGTATCGGAACGAGTAAGAAGTGAGGTTGGCATCATACCGGGGTGGAATCGAATACCACATAACTGAGTTCCTTCGTCGAACTCTATGAATTGCGTTTTTTTACTGTATTGCTGAAGATAAATAGGGTGTGATATCTCTGAATCAGATAGCCGCACGTTTCCTTGCAAAACAAACATCACTCCCGAGCCACCGTCGCTATGCAATGGTTTAAGCGTCGTTTGATGTTTTCCTTTCACAATGGCAGCCGACCATATCCCTTGAACATGGTCGGCAAGCTTGTGTTTGGGTTTTACAATTTCGAAATCCATTTCTTATTTTTGCTCGATTCTTAACTAAAATCTAGCTAGATAAGCTTCCTATCTCAGGTTTGAATGTTTTGGCGATGCGATTCCAGCTATTGATTGCGTTAATGGCAAGCGTCAATGTAACGATACCTTGCTCTCCAAACGTGTTTAACGTTGAGGTGTAATCTTGCTCTGATATCGCTTTTCCTTCAGTGACAACCTCTGCCCAATGTAACGCTGCTCTTTCTTCCTCGCTGTAGAGGGGCATGTCTCTCCATGCGCTTAAACCAATTAAACGATGTTCAGACTCGCTGTTTTTTAAAGCATCCTTACTGTGCATGTCGATACAAAATGCACATTGGTTGATTTGTGAAACACGCAACTTTACAAGTTCCCACAAAGGAATTGACAGGGTTTGCTGTTGTTCAAACTGAGCTCGAAGGTAGTTTTCCTGCTCCAATAGAATTTGAATACCTTCAGGCGTTGCGTTGAAATAGTCCAATCTAGTCGTCATTAGAGTTTCTCCTTTAGTAGATGCACTTAGCTTAAAGAACGGAGAATTTGATTGATTGAATAAATTCGACATAAAGCCGAAAGCATCCTAAAAAAGGAACGTGAGCATAATCGGCTTGGTCTTTAACGCCAGTGATTCTGAGGTATAGAGACAAGAAAAAAAGAGCCTAGGCAAACATGAGCTTGAAATGGGGTAGACAAGCAGTTCGCTTTAGGCTCAAAGTACAACGAGAACAGGTTTTGCATTATATGGTTGAGTTGAAATACCCCAAAAAAACTCCCATACGAGTGTTAGGTTGTTTTAGACCTTTCTTAGGGGACGGGGTTGGCTTGTAATATGTGTTAGCAACGACTCTGATATGGTCTCAGGATGACAACCTGCGTAGCTTGCATACCTATTTTCCCATGTTTAATGTGAAAGCTAACTTTTTGACCTTGCATCAAATTATCATTTTCGTCAGCTCGAATAGAGTCGGTACGAACAAAGACATCTTTCTCTCCATTATCTTGGGTAATAAAGCCGAAGCCTTTAGTTGTACTGAACCACTTGACGGAGCCTGTGTATTGGATAGACATGATAGACCTCGAATTAGAAAACGAACGCATTGGTTGTTTTGGCTGATAATTCGAGTCATTGAGTGACCGAAGAGAATAAATCTCACGCAGGGACATAAACGAATTAGAGACAGTTCGTAAATCTTCTGTGAAGAACTTACACTGTAGGTGTCACTAACAACTCAGTTAGGTTAGGAGTTCCTTGTGTACACTACTCCTAGTTTATAAAATAGCTATATTTATTTTTCTCTACCTCATTTGATTTATAAAAAACGTAGACTTGATTTGTCTTCGAATTGCCTAGGTAATGCATATTGGGTTTGGGAAACCGTCATCTAAGCTCGCCTTTGTATAAATAACTCATAGTTTCATAAACGAGGAATCGATTCGTTGGGCTAAGAGATTCTCGTCCAGCTAGGACGATTGACAGGTAAAGTTTAGATTGAGGGGCGGTTAAATTTTAATCAATCTGATTGATTTGTGTTAGGGTGTCATTTCCCCCATCGCTTAGTGGGGACATTTTGCCTAAATTCGAATTTAGCGTTCGATACACACACTTTGCCCCCTGAGCCCAGTATCAGCTAGGTCAACTTATGTGTGTAACTCAATCAAATGTAACACGTCTAAATCCAAACATACCTCGTCGAAGAGTAAAAAAAGCAGGTACTCGCTACAACTTTACACCCGAACTTTTTAGTTACCCTCGTGAAACAGCGATCATTTATTGTGAAGGGTATTTTGGGAAAAATAACGGGAAAACGGCAAATGGTCTTGTCCGAATATCCAGTCGATTCGATATACTTTGCGTAATTGACAGTACACTTGTAGGTCAAGACAGTGGGTCAGTTCTTGAAGGTATAGAAAACGGGATCCCGATAGCTAAGAATCTCGAAAAAGCAGTAATGCTTTCAGATCAATTACCAGACTACTTCATCTTTGGATTGGCACCATCTAATGGAAAGTTAAGCCTCAACGAACGCAATTTGCTAATCGAAGCAATGAGTTATGGGATGAATATACTTAATGGGCTGCATGAGTTTTTGAGTGATGATCCTCAGTTTGTAAGAGCGAGTCGGCTTTATGAAGTTCACATTGAAGATGTTCGGCGGCCTAGGGATATTTCTGAATTACAGATGTTTACAGGAAGAGTTACTGAGGTGGATTGCCCGCGAATCCTTGTGATGGGAACAGATTGTGCGGTAGGTAAGCGAACAACTGCCCACATTTTAACAGCTGCACTGCAAGGTTATGGGCTAAATGCAGTTATGATTGCCACGGGTCAAACAAGTTTAATGCAAGGTTCAGTGTATGGTGCTGCATTAGATTCTGTCCCATCACAGTTTTGTGCGGGAGAGTTAGAAGCAGTAATCATTGATGCGTATGAAATTGAGAATCCTGATGTTATTGTCATTGAAGGTCAGGGAGCGTTAAGTCATCCTTTGTTTTGTACGAGTGCGTCTATCATACGAGGATCGTGCCCTAATGCGATTATAATGCAGCATGTTCCAAGTCGGGTTTATAGAAGCGGCACGAAGCAAGTTGTTATGCCAAATTTGGCCGAAGAAATTACTCTTGTAGAGCTTTTCTCCTCGTCTCCTGTTATCAGTGTTACACTCAATAATGAAGGTATTGAAGGCACTCGTATTATTGAAAATATCAAGGATTACACTGTAAAACATGGTTTGCCTGTGACGGATTTGTTTTTTGAATCGGAAGATGAGCTTTTATCTACGATTATCAGATTCTTCCCTGACCTTAAACGATGAATAGTAAATATCCGACACACCCGAGATAAACAGCTCCACTATTAAAGAGTCAAACAAAAATGGGTAACGGGCTTTTATTGATCACCTGCCTAACAGAAAGGTGGGTATGAATGTCTTTAACGCTGGTGATTCGATGAAGCTTTTTGGTGAAGGCTTCATAGCCAGCCAAATTGGGGCTGACGACTTCAAGAAGGTAATCGTAGCCACCCGACACAATATGGGCGTTGACCACTTCTTCCATATTTGCCAATTCTTGCTCAAACTTTTCTATCGAGTCAGCTTGGTGGTTGTTTAAGCTAACCTCTACAAAAAAGCTCATCGCAATACCGACTTTTTCACGGCTTAAGTTCGCTTGATAATCTTCAATATAGCCTTCATCTTCTAGTCTTTTTAATCGCCTTGCGCAAGGGGAGGGAGAAAGCCCAACGCGTTCAGATAAATCGGCGGTAGATAAGCGGCCTTCTTTTTGAAGTACTGAAAGTATGTGTCGATCGATTCTATCCATTATTCTCTGCCGGTTTCCGTTATTAAATTGGATATATTTGATTTATTCCACTAACAATATCATCTATTGGTACGATATTCGCTGAATAAATGCGAGCAATTTGATGAATAATTCTCCTGTATCTTATTGGTGTTCAGGAATAACTATCATGGAAAAAACGATCTACGCTCAATCCAGCGGGATTAACTCATTGCCAGCCTCCCCAATGGTGAAGGGTTACGTGGTCATTACGTTTGTTTTGATGATTTGGACGGGCTTCGCACTTTCCATTCGCGCCATAGGTTCTTCTCCATTGGCGACGGCAGATGTTGCGTTAATGCGTTTTCTTATTCCTGTCATTCTTTTACTTCCTTTTACTTACCGATATCTCCATGAAATAAGACGTGCGAAAGTGCGAGACGTTTTGTTAATTTTGCTGGGTGGCGTTCCGTTTTTCTTTGTCGCATCGCATGGAGCAAGCTTGGTCCCTGCTGCTTATGTAGGAACTGTTTTGGCGGGTACACCACCGTTTTTCGTCGCGGTTTTAGGTTGGATGTTTTATCGATACACAGCTATGGCGGGTCGTTTTAATACTAAGCGCGTTGTGGCTTTGTCCATGATTATGATGGGCGTTGTCACGATGATCGTTGGGCAACTTGATATTGTGTCTGGTGCGTTTTTGCAAGGTGTGGCTGTTTTATTGAGTGCGAGTACGATTTGGGCGATATACACCATAAGTTTGAAACAATCTGGGTTAAGCCCAATTGCTGTGACGATATTGATCTCGTGGTGCTCACTGGTGATTACGGTAGCACTAATACTAAGCGGGTTAGTCACAAGCAATTTTGGTTCATATACCTTTCAAGATGCGCTGCCATTTATTCTGGTACAGGGTTTTTGCGTTGGCCTTTTGTCAACGGTTGGCTATAGCTACGCAGTTAGGCAACTTGGATCTGCGCAGTCGTCAACCATTGGTTCTTTATCACCTGGTATAACAGCACTTGCGGCTGTACCAGTGTTTGGTGAGGCGTTGACCATTGCGATTATTGGTGGAATTTGCCTAACGGTAACAGGGGTTGTTTTGTCTAACCGTGCTTAGGATTTTTACAAGAACCAAGTTAAAACTGCACGGCTAGCGAATATTACGGTCTGAACATATTCACCAGTTCAGCAATAGCATCTTTGTCGGTGACAGGGATTTGATAGTCATCAATATCATCTGCCCCCATTTTGCTGTACTGCGAGGTATACGCCATTTTAGTTGGTCGAGTCGTTTTACCCGAAAGATGCAGTTCTTGCACTTTGGTTTTGTCTACAAGTGCTCTTGCATTACCTGCGTTTACCCCAGCTCCTGCCATGATTGAGATACGTGTTCCCGCTTGTTGAACGAGTTTCGCTAGCGTGATTATGCCCAGCGGTGCGGCAGCGGCGAGCCCAGACGTTAAAACGCGTTCACAGCCTAGGTCAATAATGTCTTCTAACCCTTTTTCTGCACTATTGCACTGATCAAATGCGCGATGAAAGGTAACGCCAAGCTTCAGTTTATGAGCGTAATCACAAAGCTTTCTCGCATGCTGCGTATGAATATGCCCTGTAGATGTTAATGCGCCAAGCACCACACCTTGCAAGCCTGCTTGTTTGGCACACTTAATATCGAACATCATAATGTCTATTTCTTCTTCGCTATAAAAGAAGTCCCCTTGTCGAGGGCGAATAATGGCATAGACAGGTACGGTGGATATTTTCCCTGCTTGCTGCATAAATCCATAACTAGGTGTTAATCCCCCAAGCGCTAATGCCGAACAAAGTTCAATTCGAGTGGCACCACCCGCAATGGCACTATAAAGAGATTCTATATTTCCGATGGATGCTTCTATTTCCATACTAATATTCCTCGGTCTACAACGATATTTTCTGTGTTTAATATGTATGACAGTTATGAGTTTCTATTTACATCGATTTCAGTCGAGAGCCAAAATGCCGATACACATAATCGTTGTCGAAGCCATCCACATTCTGACTTGAGAATATAAGTGGGGTGACACCTTGTTTAAGCGCTTCTTTTTGTGCTTCCACCACAAGCGTATTCATAATGAGCATCCCAGATATACTAGAAAAAGCACCAGTCACTTTGCCATTTATATTGCAAAGCCCATCACCAGGAGGTACTTGGTTATCAATTACGATGTCTGCGATGTCCATTAATTTCAATCCAGAACTATGGCGGCTTTCGTATTTAGATGATTGTTCTACCGAGGTTATCGCGATAACAGGGTGACCTTTACTTTTTGCCAGTTGAGCAAATTCAACTGGCAGAGCGTTTCGCCCTGAGTTGGAGATAACCATGACCACATCGTTGGGGGAGATGTTTTGGCTGTTCCAAATAACCTCCGCCAGCCCCGGCAGTTTCTCCATGGCAGAGCCACGAAGTGCGCCATCGTTTGTGAGTAACACAGAATCCAAAATGGCGTTGATGTTGCCAAGGCCGCCCGCACGAATGAATCCTTCCAAACCAATCATATGAGAATGACCTGTTCCTAAGACTTGTATCATGTTGTCTTTCACAATGGCTTGAGCAAACAACGCCGTCGCTTGAGACAGCGCCTCTTGGTTTGATTCGATAACTGAAGTCAATTTGGGCAGTAAGCAATGAAAATATTCGGACATAATGTGTCGCCTCCTTAACTGTGCTGACTTAACTACCGTATCACCGCAAAATGGCGTAATTGATACTAAGCTATCGACTATTGATACTTTTCTTGATTAATATCGATTGTGCGTGTTATCACTGCACAGTCACGACATGTGCAAATTCACGACCATAGTAAGTAAACAGGGAGACGATTTTTGATGAAAGCAACGATGCAAAAAGTCCCTCAACGCGTCGGGTGGTCTTGGCGCTATAAGATGTTTGAAGAGGTGACGAAGCCAGAATATTGGCATGCACATCAGGAGTTTGAACTCGTTTTACACAGAAACTTTCAGGGGAAATCGAGAGTTGGGCACTTTGAAGGCGAGATAGAGTACAACGAACTGTTGTTGATTGGTCCGGGTATTGCGCACAGCTTTGAATCGATAAACTCTAATGAACAAAACCCGTGTGAAACTCACGTTATCTGGTTTCGAGAAGAATGGATTGCCAAACTGATGTACAGCTGCGTCGAACTTAGGCAGTTAGGACCAGTGATTAAGAGTGCCAGTAAGGGGGTTCGGTTTTCCATCGACACCGCTGAAAAGGTTTTTCAGCATCTCGATAATTTTAATCACCTGACCCCTATCGGGCAGCTTGCCGTATTGATGCAGGTTCTGGGTGAGTTGTGCGCAGATCAATCCCATACCACTTTGCTTTCGTATTTGTCAGAAGGGGAAAAGGAAAAAACGAACGCCAACTACAGTAAAATTGAGCAAGTGTGCAAATACATCGACAATCATTACGCATCAGATATTACGCTTAAAAACCTTGCGGACTACATGTACGTAAGTGAAAACACCATTCATCGTTGGTTTATTCAACACTTTAATGAAAGTTACACCTCATACTTGATGAAACTCCGGTTAAATCACGCCTCCCAATTACTCACCACCACGTCACAGCCAATAAGCTTAATTGCAGAAAATGTGGGTTATACCAACCGCTCCAACTTCAATCGACTGTTTAAGAAATACAAAGGGATGTCGCCAACTCAATATCGGCAGAGGTTTAGGTAAGGCGGTATGAGATGGTTAATGGGGCTTATTATAAGAAAAGAGCTGCGATTGCGGCTCTTCTATGTATTGGATAGATCCACTTCCCGATCAGTGACACAGATGCAAAGACGAGTTGGTTGTTCACCCATTTCTCGGCTGGAAGGAATAGGCAATTAGACCATTGAGCAGATTTACTATAAAACTAACGCAGCTTCATTACCTTGGGTTTCATGTTCTTTTTTATACCTGCGATGAGCGTCACGCATCTCTCCTCCCACTCTTGCGATATATAGCCCTTATCTCCGTACAAACTGCCCATAGGCTATCTGCCATATCTGAAACGGGTTCTCTGTCATCCACATTGGCAGTCGTTACCTTGACTTAAATGATACCGACTTGGTCATTGATATTGAGATGAAGCTTAACCTCGTAGAACCAGCCCATTGTTTCCTTCCTTCTCTTGGCAACGCCCACAAAGACTTGATGTCTGAGGATACTCAGGCTGTGACAGAGTTGCAGTTTGGTTGAATCAGCAAAAGTGATGCCCGTAGGCTTAGCCTGACGATGGGAAAGATAGGAGAAAAGAGGCACGAGAATGCTTTTGCACGAGCTAGAACATTCTGGTTTAGCTGACCAATTTTAGGGAACCCACGGGTGAGAAAGCGATAGGCAAACCCTGTGTATTAAGTCTTGAAATCCCAGAAGCCGGATTGATGAAACGAGATAACTAACATCATCACTTCACTAATAGAAAGACGGGAGGGTTTGTTTCTTTGTTTATCTCCAGAGGATATGAGGAGCTTTTGCCATGCAGGGAGGAAAGTCTGATAAAAGTCGTCGACATCCACGAAAACAGTGTCTAAATTATTCATGCCTAGGTCCTTATGCGAAGGTCAGGTTATCTTAATAAGCTAAATCCTTAGCTAAAGTTATTAAAATGCCATTTTATGTTTCTAATACTTATATACCCAAGTGACCTCAAGATGCAGGATTCAGAGCCTCATATTCTGTTTCAGTTCAAGAAAAAGAACGCAGTGGAATGACGAGTCCTTTCCAAGTTCTTTGACGATGAAATGGGACAGAATATGGGCTCCCAAGGGCGAGTTTAACGGGTTTTCATACTGCGTTACCGATTCTTAATTTAGAACCACTAGGTCATCAAATCGGTGTCTTGTCTGAAAGCCAGTTAATTCTCGCTGAACCGAACATCTTGAGGTCACTTGGGTATAGGTAGTGTTTTTTATACATCCATTTCTTCTTGGCTCTATTAGATATAATGTTTGGTAAATAAAATTATTTTATATAATAATCGGTCACTTCAATTATTTTATATAATAACCGGTCATTACAATTATTTTTATAGATTATTAAGTTATTGGCACAACTTGTTGCAGTGAGTTAGGATCTTGCTCGTTTCTGAATGCTCGTTTAGTAAACCAGCTATAGGCAACGGGAGGTTGTCATGAACATTTTTATCAAGCTCAGTTTTTCTTTTCCTATCATTGTGGCAAGTAGTTTAGTCACATCAGCACTTAGTGCTGCCCCCCAAGCGTTAGTCCCCCCAGAAGTATTCTTAGAACAGCACAAGATAAAAATTGGCTTAAACAATGGTTGTTTAATTCCGAGTGCATGGCCAGTCGACAAGGCTGGTATATCTGACTGCGGTCGGTTAGACACATATTGGACCTACACAGAATATGGTCAGCTTATTACAAGAAGGAATTTAGCGCATGAATGGCAGTTTGGGTACGAATGCTTGACAGTGCCAGAAGGAGGTGGGGTGTTGTACACGGATACATGTGACATCAACAATACGCGTCAAAATTGGTACACCGATTATTCTCGGGTTGGTATACGCCTAAAAACAGGCAACGTAACATTGAGAAATCAATCGATATCGGTAACTCCGGAAGGGCTGGTTTCGATAAACCCGAGCTACCCTTTGGTCGTAGTACAAAATATGCAAGAAATGATCACCAAGCAATCACCAGGCTATACTCAGTTTTCATTAGATATCTATGCCAATAAACCCATCCCTGAGAATCACAGTCTTTATCCAACCTCTGCAGGCAATGTCTATTTTGGCAAAGACAGCGAATTGAGGACGTATAAAAATTTCTATAATGTCCATAAAAATACACTTTTTTCCAATTGGGGAGGTACCGTACGGTATACAGTTTGTTACATCAATCCATTGACAGATATTACGTCATGGGCGTGGGCTAAGGCGGGGGAATGCTCGATTGATGAACCAATCAGCGACAATTTACGCTGGGCATTTCGTCCCGATCCGAATACAAGTGGCTCAACACCACTTTACCACATCGAGCCTTCTCGCTTTTCGGGTAGGCTGGTTATGCAAAACTCGGGTACATACGCAAACTCTGGTTATGTTTCAGGTTCAAGGTATTCCAACCCATATAAAGTCGAGGAGTTTTACATTAGCTCACCGGGTGAGCTCGTAGCTAAATACTACGACAAAGTTGGTGTCGAGATTGGCGACATTCCTGCTCAGGAAGCGGCAAACGCTAAGATAATCCACGATGTTAAACAGTATTTCCTTGAGGACATTATTGGTGACTGTAATGCACAATGTTTGCTGAGACAGGTATCAAAGCGGTTGAGTCGTGTTGGCTACGCTCATACATGGCACCTTTTTCCAGTGACGTCGATTGAGGTGATGTCTTCTCTTTCAGGCAGAGAGAGCAGCGTAGCGGATGTTCACAGAAACAACGAAGTCTTTCGGGACAAAGTGATCAACACCATTAAGAATGGTCAACATATTATTGATCTGACAGTACTAGCGAGAATCGACGATTCTTGGATCACGAGGCTGCAAGATGCACTAAGAACGATTGAGATAAATGCACAACGAAATGGAACATCGCCTGTTGTTCGGATCTATGTGGGGCTAGGTGGTTTGGCGACGGGGTGGCCAGATTATGTGATTGATATTGTAAAACGGAAGCTCATCGGTCAAGGCTTTGTTTCTGAATCCGGGATCCCCGAAACACAGTGGAATACTCATCTGCAGGGCATATTAACTCAATTGGTTTCGAGTTTAACAGGTAAAACCAACATGCAGGTGTTCATTAGTGGGGGGAGAAAGAGCTTTTTGGTGCCAGATACAGGGCTCTTTGATCTCACATGGAATCACAGCAAGATTGTGGCGGTTGACGGGATAGAGGCTATTACTGGAGGGCACAATTTATGGGAGGAATATTTCGCAGAAACACCAGTCATTGATACATCCGTTAAGGTACAAGGTACGGCTGCGTATTTTACGCACAAAGTCGTCGACAAGATGTGGCGAACAGGGGACTTTAGGCACATGTTGAAATGGCAACACGGAGCGATAGCGTTAACTGATACTGTTCCATACGTTGAGCAAATTTTGCCCCTCCCACCTGTTATTTCTGGTGATATTGATGTGTTGATTTTGGATCAAGGAAATCCAATGACTATCGATGGCGCTGATCGATTTGATATGAAAGTAGGAGTTTTAGCGATGATATCAGCGGCTCAACAAGAGATCCTTCTTTCACAGCAGTCTCTCGTCAATCCATACAGTAAAAGTTGGTTCGGTGCATTGTTAAGAGATATCGACGAAGAGTTAGCCTACATGTTAGCCAAAAAATCGATTGAAGGGGTCGACGTGAAAGTAGTGATATCGAACTTGGTTGCCCCCTTTGATACCACATCTAATGCTTCGAATACTGATATTATTGGAGCCCTTTGGACAGCGGCAATCGACTCCGGCGTTACAAATGATGCAGACAGTCGACAAAAATTTTGCTCGCACTTTAAGCTAGGGAATCTCAGGATCGACCGTCAAAGTGAAACGTATCCCAACACAAACTACTCTTTTGCGAACCACTCTAAGGCGATAATGATTGACAAGAAACTCTTTTCGATTGGATCGCATAATGTTTATGAACAAAGACCCGCTTCGTTGATTGAAATGATGTATATTATTGCGAGTGAAACAGAAGCTGTGAAATACTACCAAGATTACTGGGCTCCATTGATCGGTAACTCTCAAAGAACTTTTGTGAGTAAAGAGCAATGCGTTAGGGCGATAACTTTCTAAATATATTGCGGTTATTGTGCCTTAAAGCGAAGCATATATGAAAGCCAGCAGAGATTCTGCTGGCTTCAGGGCTTCTGCTCTAAATTCAGGGGAGTGTTTAATTCTAGATTTCTTAGTTGCTATTGTTCATTTTGTAGTGATTGTACTCGCTATATACATCTAACTCGGTGTCCAAAACTGCTGGTACGGATCATTTTTCAATGTGATTCTACCAGAGATCGCAAGTACTCTGACGTCTCGAATAAATAACAATTTTTATGTGCTCAAACCTGTATCTTCAAGTTAATTGATTATAGAAAATGTAAGAGCCGCGATTGCGGCTCTTTAATCTTTTCTAACCTTTGAAATTACAAATAACGCCCTTCTAGGTGTGCTCTGAAGTGATCAGCATTCAGCACTTCACCTGTTGCACGTTTCACCAAATCGTCGGTGGTGTGCAAGCAGCCTTGGCTCCATACTTTTTCTTCCAGCCACGTGAAGATTGGCGATAGGTCTTCGCTAGCAATAGCGCCTTCTACATCGACATTTTGCTTCATGCTTGCCATCATTTGAGCCGCGTACATGGCACCTAATGTGTAACTTGGGAAGTAGCCAAAAGCACCATCTGTCCAGTGAATGTCTTGCATACAGCCATTGGTGAAGTTACCGCGAGTATCCAAGCCTAGGTAAGCTTGCATTTTCTCTGCCCAAAGCTCTGGCACGTCGGTGTGTTTGATTTTGCCATTCATTAAATCACGTTCGATTTCGTAGCGAAGAATCACGTGTGCAGGGTAGGTCAGTTCATCGGCATCTACGCGAATAAACCCTTTTTCAACACGGGTGTACAGCTTGTGGAAGTTCTCTGCAGAGAAAGTAGGATCGTCGTTACGTTGGAACTGCTTACGAGCTTTGTCCGCCAAAATTTGAATGAATGGCGTGCTGCGACCAATCTGCATTTCAAAAAAGAGAGACTGCGACTCGTGGATTCCCATTGATCGAGCTTCACCTACTGGTAAACCTGCAAATTTCTTAGGCAGGCCTTGCTCGTAGCGTGCATGACCCGTTTCGTGCACGGTGCCCATCATAGATTGGATAAAGTCGTTTTCATCGTAACGAGTTGTAAGGCGAACATCCGTTGGTACACCGCCACAAAATGGGTGGGTACTTTCATCTAAACGACCATGGTTAAAGTCAAATTGCAGAAGCTTCATTACATCAAGCCCAAGTGCTTTTTGGTCTGCTGCGCTGTATGTGCCAGTTGGCATGATGATGTCTTCTTTAGCTTGCTTGTCGATGACTTGATTGATCAAGTCTGGAAGCCATGTTTTTACGTTGCTGAACACGGACTCCAGTGATTCCGTTGATACACCCGGCTCGTAGAGGTCTAGCATGGCATCGTAAGGTGTTTTCCCTGTCGCTTCAGCACGGATCTGCGCTTCTTCCTGAGAAAGTTTAACCACTTCAGCCCAATTTTTTTCAAAGCCGTTCCAGTCGTTTTCGCCACGTTGCGTACGCCATGCGTGCTCACACTTTGAACCCGCTAATGATTTGGCTTCTACCAGTTCTTCAGGTAAGACGGTTTCTTGCTGCCAAACGCGCTTCATTTCAGCTAGGCTGGCTGTTTCGTCCGCAGATAAGGGCTCAGATTCTGCTTTATCAAACCACTCCGCTAATTCTGGCTTATTGGAAAGCTGATGCAAGTGTACCGAAAGCTCGGCTAGTGCTTCAGAGCGTGCTTCACTGCCACCAGCGGGCATAACGGCTGCTGCGTCCCAGCCACAGATTGCCTCTAGGTGCTCAAAGCGAGAAATTTTTTTATTGTGTTTTACCAACTTGTCGTAGTAACTCATGGTTGTCCTTGTTACATAGGGGCTTGTTATTGTTGACGCCAACTATAGCAAGGCTTTAGCCTCAAATCATCGTGCGAAATGGTAAATAATTATTGTCCTGTGAGCTGAGCCAAAATGCTCAAAATTTGGGACTGAGCGCGATTTGCGGTATAAATTCAATGTCGTTGAATTTTTATGGAAAAGTCATGCAAATACTGAACATTGAAGCCTTTTTAGTTGCGATTACGATTCTTACATTAACACCGGGTCTGGATACTGCTGTTATAGTCAGAAACACAAGCCGCTCGGGTACGCAACATGGGCTGTTAACCAGTGTTGGGATTTGTTGTGGTTTGTTTGTTCATGCGACGTTTTCAGCGATCGGTATTTCTGCGATTTTATTGCAATCCGCTGAGTGGTTTATGGCACTCAAGCTTGTAGGGGCAGGCTATCTTATTTGGTTGGGAATTGGTTCAATTCGCTCTTTGTTTCAAGCTCGCACTTCCTTGCCCAGCGAAATAGAAAACGTGTCGGGTATCACCCGTTTTGCAGTGTTACGAGAAGGCTTTCTTTCTAACGTACTGAACCCTAAAACCGCAGTTTTTTATTTAGCATTCTTACCACAATTTATCGACCCGCAAGGCAGCGCCGTCGCTCAATCCATGTTTATGGCAGGAATACACTTTGTTATTGCCATGGTTTGGCAGGGTGGCTTAGTGGTTATGGTCAATAAAGCCAAGGAACTTTTGAGCAGCGATACGTTTTTAAAAGTGGTGGAAGGCGCAACTGGCGCTGTCTTAATCGGCTTAGGCGTGAAGTTGCTTGTCGACGAGAGTTAAGGCTCTCGTCGATTTTTCCGTTAATCGTTTTGAAAATAGCTAACCATCGAAGCATTGATATAATCAGTGTGAGTGAGCAATAAATCATGCCCTGTGTTTTCTAATTCTTCTATTTCAATGGTGTTATTTAATGTTCTCACTCGTTTTGATGTATCCATTGGAGAATACACAACATCGGAATCTCCCATAATGATTTTTACCGGTTTTGTGAGTGATATTAATTCATTATCAGTTAAGGGTTTTATTTTAGGTAGTTGATTTGGGTTTATTGGAATAAAGCTTTTTGATGAAAGAATAAAGTCTTTAATAACTTTGTCAAAAAAATCAATATCGTTGTTGTATAAGTTCTTAAATACCCATTTAAAATACCATTGGTATACCCGATGAAATGGAAAGAAGTGAATAAGCAGGCTTTTAAACGAGTAACTGCCATTGAAAGGGCTCAAAGTACCAGCAGGCGCGATCAAAAGTAATTTCTTGATTTTTTCTTGCCTTTTTAATGTGTAGTGACTGGCAAGCCATCCACCGTAGCTGGACCCTACAAGATTAATTGCAGTATGAACATTGAGCCCATCCAGTAACTCATCTACCCATTGAGCAGCATTACTTTCATCAAGAATTGGTTGGCTTGGTACGCTTCTACCCACACAACCAAGGTTGATCACGCCATCCATGGCGTAGGTTCTAAAGTGTTTAGATAACTCTTCGATATTTAACAGCCATTGAAGAGAGCATGTTCCAGCACCATGGAATAAAAACAAGGGTGGCGCATCAACAGGACCATTAATACGAACATGAGTGGTACCGTAAGAGGTATTAATATCCTTTTCTTCATATGGTGTTGGCCATAAATCTAATACTGATTGGTAATGCTGTAAGTATTCTGACTTTACTTGTTCATTTCTAAATGGATGCGTATTCATAATTTATTCCCCATTCGGTATAGAGAATAAGATAATGATAAATTTTTATAAGATCTAACTAAATTTTAAAATTATTTATTCAAGAATTATTATTCCGGAAAAAATAAGCCCGGATTCAATCCGGGCTAGAGTTTAGTTTTGATGTTCTGTAATCAAATTGGGGGAATCAGATATTTTTTCAAAGAAGAGTTTGGTTTCTTCCACAACCACATGCCTTAAAGCGATGAGCCCTATTAGGTTAGGTATTGCCATCAGCCCGTTCACAATATCGGCAATCAGCCAAATCATATCCAGCTTTAAGAAGGCACCAGAAGCTACCAACACAACAAATACTATTTTGTAGGGCAATACGGCTTTAGTGCCCATTAGGTACACCACACAGCGCTCGCCATAATAGTTCCAGCCTAAAATCGTGGTGAAAGCAAAAAAGATAAGCCCAATCGACACCAACATTGGTCCGAAAGTGTCGGAGTTAAGCCCCATGGCGAATGCCGATGTTGTCATCTCTGCGCCAGCGAGATCACCTTGCCAAGCACCCGTCAAAATAAGCGTTAACCCTGTCATTGTGCAGATGATGATCGTGTCGAAGAAGGTGCCTGTCATTGAGATCAAACCTTGCTTAACACAGGAATCTGTTTTGGCTGCTGCCGCTGCAATTGGTGCACTTCCTAACCCCGATTCGTTTGAAAAGACACCGCGAGCGATACCAGATTGAATAGCCAACATGATGCTTGCACCTAAAAAGCCGCCAGTTGCTGCCGTATTTGTAAACGCTGATTCTAGAACAAGCTGAATAGCCGGTATTACTTGGTTTGCATTCATCAGTAATACGCTGACACAAGCGCCAATGTAGAGTAATGCCATGGAAGGAACGACTTTACCCGCTACGCGAGCAATGGATTGAATACCGCCCAAAGTCACAAACGCAACGAGTAGGGTAAGTACAACGGCTGCGATTTCTCGTGGCAAGCCAAATGAAAGCTGAGAAGCGTCTAAAATCGCATTCACTTGTGGGAATGTGCCGATTCCAAAACAGGCAACACCCAGCGCAAAGATGGCGAACATTGTCGCTAAAAACTTAGATCCCACGCCATCACGCAAATAATACATAGGACCGCCAACCATCTGGCCGTTACTGTCTTTTTGACGGTATTTTACGGCGAGTAAACACTCTGCGTATTTTGTTGCCATTCCAAACACAGCAGCCAACCACATCCAAAACAGCGCGCCCGGCCCGCCTAATTTTATGGCTGTTGCGACACCCACAATATTACCGGTGCCGATGGTGGCCGATAAAGCGGTACACAGCGCAGCAAAGCTAGATACGTCACCAGAGCCCGTATCTTTGCTAAACACCATTTTTAACGCCTTGGGTAAATAGCGAAATTGAAGAATGTTCAGTTTGAATGTGAAATACACGCCTGTTCCTACTAGCAGGATCAGTAGCGGTGGTCCCCAGACCAAATTATCGATGGTCAGTAAAATGGAATGCAGTTCTTGCATGGTTTCCCCTTAATTAATAAAACATAAGGAGAAGAGAGAAAGGGGGCGTCTACTCAAAAGAGCAGATCCCAAAATGGGTTATTCACCAAAAGGTTTGGTTGAAATGGTTGCCTTTCACTCCTCTGTCCTTTTGCCTGAGAGTTTCACTTCTATATAACCAGGTAACCTTTAGATCACTTGATAGAGAAGTTTGCTCCTTCGGCGACCGATTTAACGGTTCTCTCCAGAGGTTCCTCCAACAACAGTCCTCGCCAATTCAAGATTGAAAATCTGGAATTTAGCACCTGAAAGATTTACTTCTTCGGCGGGTTATACTCACTTAAATTAAAAAGTCAGAGTAAAACCTCTCTCCTGCTGTCTTCACTGGAACAAAAGTCTTTCGACTTTAAGCTGCGCATCGTACAAAAAGAAAAAGACGATGTCAGTAGCGAAAAGTCTGTTTGCGCAATTAACGAGCAAAGC
The DNA here is from genome assembly GCF_030689305.1 of Vibrio penaeicida. GTDB lineage: Bacteria > Pseudomonadota > Gammaproteobacteria > Enterobacterales > Vibrionaceae > Vibrio > Vibrio penaeicida_B. Next base: position 135,587 of record NZ_JAUYVM010000013.1, read on the forward strand.
AAACGATTAATGCCGGTATTAAAGAAGTCCACTTTAATAAAAGCATTCCCCAGAGAGCTTAGATTTTAGAGGGAATGCTAATACACAGCGGTTGAGCCCAACACGTACTGATTTAGTTTGAAATAAGCTCAATCATTTTCTTTCTATTGTCGGTAGGGTTTTTTGTGTAAATACTGTTCAAAAATACATAAGCATTTTCACCAGTTCTTGTATAGGTAGCTTGAAGGTTAGCCCCGTTGTCTAGTAGCCAGTTAAAACCCCTAAGGTCGTCTTGTAATATTGTGCTATGAATTGGAGGGATGTTAAGACTATCAGTAGTGTTGGGTGTGTTTACATTGACACCAGCTTCGATTAATTGTCCTGCCATTAAGAATCTAAATTCTGTTTCGGCGCTTAATATTGCGCTAATACCGTATTCATCTTGCACGACTTCTACTAATTCAGGTGATATTCCAAAGGTTGAGAAATACTTGTAACAATGATTCGCGTCTAGCAGTGCAATATCCGATCCTAAGGTGCATAGCATTAATCTTTCTTCTGAAACTGAAATCTTAAAGATTAAGGTCACGGTTAGTAAACATACTAGAGTTGCGCCTGTTATTTTTTTTATCATGTTATGCCCACACCTTTAATCTACCTGCTGGTATTCTATAGGTTGGAACCAATAGCGGTTGATTTTTAGCAATTCCATTTAAATGAAGCTCTAGTGTGGATTTAAATTTTAAACTAAGAGTTTTTACAACAAAATCATATACCTTAACATCACGAAGATCTTTTGTAGTAGCATGATGAAACATATGAGACGCTGTATTTTGTATTAATTTTGAAATGACCTTTCGAAGAGGTTCACGTGGATTTATAGTTGCTTCCCACAATCCCTGGACAAATCCTATCTTATATGAAGCATCTATTGCTTCTAAAAGTAATCCTTGAGCGAACTCTTTTAGTTTTAAATCCATAGGTGCTTGCTTTATTTTTGATTGGCTGGATGGAAAGAAAAAAATCAATATTTCCTTCGTCTCAGCGTCATTGAAGTTTAGCTCAGATGGTTTGAATTTTTTTAATCTCATACATTCTATCTCTACCCATATTAATGGTGAGATATTGCAAATAGACTAAATAGAGTGCAATTAATATCAGGAAAATTACTTTAGTTTTTCGATCGAAATTCGGTTTGAATGTAATTGATAACTTGCGTTTACCTTGAACCTATCTCAGTTGTTTTACGTTAGAGACTCTTTTTGCTATTTCAGCAGCCAAAGTAAACGATTAGTGAGGAAAGAAATGATGGAAATCAAGTTGTAATGAAATCTTGACCGAAGCCGACTAGCACTAATGTGGATTAAACCTATTATTAATTCAGCAGTAAAAACATGGAACGCGCTGTTTTCACGTCGGACTTTAAGCCCAAACCATTGCCAGGCGGTGAAATGCGTATTAAATAGCCCACTAGAGGACACTCAATGTTTAACAATAAAATATGTGTTGTAACCGGTGCCGCCCAAGGTATTGGTAAGGCGGTTGTCGAACGGTTTTCTGAACAAGGTGCAACAAAAGTTTATGCCCTTGATATGAACGAACAAGTGCTGAGCGAAGCCTTTTCAAGTCATGAAAATGTACAAGCCGTTACGGTCAATATATGCGACCGCGAAGCAATAGCAGCACTGGTGAACGACATTAAATCAGAGTTTGGTCGAATCGACGTACTTGTGAATAATGCCGGTATCACGCGGGATGGCTTGATAGACAGAATGACAGAGCAAGATTGGGATCAAGTCATTGATGTAAATTTAAAAGGGGTATTCAACCTCACCCAAGCGATTGCACCAATAATGATTGAAAATGACTACGGATCCATTGTGACAATGTCATCAGTTGTCGGAACAGATGGCAATATTGGTCAAACCAACTATGCCGCAACCAAAGGTGGCGTGATAGCTATGACGAAAGGTTGGGCGAAAGAGTTTGCACGCAAAGGTGCACAGGTGAGAGCAAACTGCGTCGCACCGGGCTTTGTAGAAACGCCAATGACGGCGGATTTACCAGAAAAAGTATTGGATATGATGAAAGCAAAAACACCATTAGGCCGAATGGGTAAACCAGAAGACATTACCAATGGGGTGGAATTTCTAGCCAGCGATAAAGCCAGCTTTATTACGGGGCAGGTGTTAAAAATTGATGGGGGGCTAGTGATTTAACGCTTTCACCTAGTCATTTAAAGTGAGGTGGGACTTGATATGCCCGCTTCACTTTTGCCTTTTCGATTACATTTCAAACGATCACACCTTACTCTGCTTTCAGACGGTGATATTTCGGACATTGTGTTTACGCTCTAAGCTCAAAAAAGTGGTATAACTAACTGAACAGGAGGAAGTTATGACCAGACTAATTGCAATTGGGGTGCTTATTGCCATCGCCGTGCTACTTTTTCGTTATCGAACCAACGAAAAACTGCAAAAAGGCGTCATTCTTGCATCAATAATTGGGTTTGTAATCTACGTTGTGTCGGTTATGACCATGGAATTGATCAACTGACGTTGGAGCTAAAGAATGGTAGACAATAATATCCAAGACGAACGCGATGACGATCAGGAAGAAGTCGTCATTATTGAAGAGCGTAACAAATCCTCTTACATCTACATCACCGTCGCGGCCATATTAGGGTTAGCGATTGGTGGACTGGTTGGTGTCGTAGTTACGCAAAGCAGTTGGCAGGATGCCTACCTATCTCAAGATAAAGAAACTCAAACGTTGGCTGGTGAAAATGTACAGCTTCAACAAACATTAAGTGCTTATGAAGTCGATTCGGCTAAAGCGATTGAGTCGGCATTGGTTCAGCAAGCAGATGAACTGAATGCGAAGTTCCAAGCACAACTTCAACAGCTACAGACGACGGTGACAGAGCTTGAAAAGGTGAATCTAGAGCAAGAAGCGTTGATTGCCCAACAAGGCTCGCAACTTGAAGATTTGGGTATATCAAACCAAAGACTCAATCGACAAGCCGATTTACAAGCCTCTGTGTTTGAACGTTCAAGAGAAGTATTTCAGCGCGAAATGGCTATCCGACAAGAGTTAGACGGGTTGCTTAAAGAACAGAAAGAGCTGCTGCCTCAGAAGGAAAAACTCAGTAAAGAATGTGACGAGTTTTTGGCAGGTACATCTTGGGATGCGTCTTCAGATTCGTGTGATAAGAGTGACGACGTGAATTCCAAACTCAGCCAAATCGCACAAATGATTGAGGTTCATAAACTGGATCTTGAACAAATCAAAGCGCTGTCTGAAGGGCTGGGGTTAGGTAACTGATCTTTCTCGCGCAAAGTTAGTTTGATTTGAAAAGAAAACTGATTCGAAAACAAACCCTGCCAATGTTGTTGGCGGGGTTTGTTTTTTTATAGGCATTTTTATCCGGCTAGACTTTACGCATCCGAATTACGCATCCGAATCCAAGCGATACCAAACCAGATAAACGCAAGCCCCCAAAGCTGTGTGACCACGTCTTTAATTTGCCAAAGCTGTGCGCCCATTTGATTGAGTTTTAAGAAGCCTTGAATAGCTGGGGTACTCGGCAGTGCATTTGCTATCCAAATCAGAGGTTGTGGCAAGCTTTCAACTTGCCATATAAACCCAGCGGTGAAAATCAGTGGCATTGAACTCACCAGCACAATTAACGTAACCAGCTCCGTTCTCGGCAATAGGCTGCCCAATACAATACCAACTGCGCCCGTGCTTATTAAGAAGGGGATAAGCAAAACGAACAAGTTGGCTATGCTGGCTAGCCTATTGATCTCGTAGAAATCAAAACTGAATCCGAAGTAATACAAACTGAGAGCAAGATATAAAACGCCGAACACAAAAACGCGATGGCTTACGAGGCTCAATGACGACATTTTATGCCAGTATGCTGATGGGGTATTTGTGTTCTTCTGGTGCGCAGTCAGAAGACCTGCACCCATGATCAATGTTTGATGAAGTATGAGTACAAAGACAGCGGGGACGACATAGTCGACGTAACCCATTTCGGGATTAAACGTGGGTTTAATGTTTAAGTGCACTGGAGAATACAGTTCACTGGCTTTCGCTAGTGGCATGCCATCGGCAAGCAGTTTTACCACTTTTGCGTTCGCCGCCAAAGTGCCCGATGCCTGCGCCAGACCTTCAACAACCGCACCATAAACCAAAAAGTATGATGCGTCGCCAGCGTAAGACAGCACGGGGCTTTTGCCTAGCATGAGATCCCGATAAAAGTGCTCTGGGATCACCAGAATACCGCTTACCTGATGCGACAAAAACAACGATTTTGCGTCTTCTATGGCGTGTACTCGATGGGTAATGGCGACTTGGGGTGTCGCATCGACCATGCGTTCGAGCTGATAACTGGTTTGGCTTTTGTCTAAGTTAACAACCGCGACGGTTTGTTCCTGAGCCACTTGGTTTGCATAGGGAAGTGGATATAGGAAAGAGTAAAACAGAGTGCCACCAAACACCGTTAAAACAATCGCTGGATGCTTCACAATAGCGCGTAATTCTTGCCAAAGAGACTGAGGAAATAACCATTGAGTGCTCATGAGGTTACCGCCTTAGCCGAAACACTGTTCTTACGAATTAGCAATAACATCAGTATGAAAGGCACAATGTAGCCCGCCATTGGTATAAGTGTGTTCAACGTGTCTGCCCAAGTTGCCCCGTAGTTAGATTGATAAACTTGCGCTTCAATGTAGTGGCTAACAGGCAACATAGAGCGCCAAGCTTGTGCTATACCATTCATTTCTGTAACGGGAAAAGTGATCCCCATAAAGGCGAAGCTAGGGGCGGTGAATGCGCCAGCGAAACTCATGGCTCGCGTGGCATCCAGACTCAAAAAGAAAAATACGCTTCCCATGATCATACAGGCAATAACCATCAATATCTGTGCAAGCAATAAAATGGCGATGTCGCCATGAAATGGCCAGCCCAGTCCAATGTAAAACCAGAAAAGCATCAAAAAGCCTTGGGCGACAAACACTAAAGAGTAGGGCGCAAGTGTTCGAAACACGTTTAAGATAGGTGCGTCCTTGAACCACTGCTCTTTGCCTCTCAAACGCAAGTTCGCGGCTAATGTCATCACGGTGCCAACCACAATGGCAATTTGCCATATGGCAGGTACCACAGCGCCAAGAAGAAACTGCGAATAGTTGGTATTGCTGTTAAACAGAGGCGTGATTTGGCTTCGCACTGGTACCGCTTGCCCTAGAGCTTGCACAGGCGTTGTATCGCCTCCTAACAGCACTTTTCCAGCTTCAAGTTTTGCATTAAACGTCCCTTGAGCTTGCAACAATGCGGAATTGATTAATCGACCGATAAGTATGTATTGCGTGTTCGTAAATGCCGAAATTTGCGGTGGCTTGCCTTGCAAAACATGCTTGAAGCTGTTTGATGGTATCACTATGTAGGCATAGATCTCGCCAGACTGAAGTGCCTCTTTAGCCGACAGTGTATCGGTGTAATGGTTTTGTACATCAAGGCTTGGGGAGGCATCGTAATGACGCACAAGCTCGCGTGAAAACTGAGTGTGGTCGTGATCGACAATACCAATCGCCATATCTCTTGCGAGCCCTTGATTGAACACACCCCAAATGATCACCGCAACAAGAATAGGAATCCACGTTAAAGCAGACAAAAGCCATTTGTCTGCTTTAACTATTAGGCGCTGTCCAGAGCCCAAGCGTTGCTCAGAAACTAAGTACTGTCCAGAAACTAAGTGCTTCCCTGAGAAGTGCTGCCCTGAATCCGATGAAGGTTGAATCATGGATTATAAACTCTCTATGACGACACTCATGCCCATACGAAGCCCTTCTGTTGGCTTGGTTGGGCGCGCTTCAACTTCAAATGTTCTCATATCAAAACCCTGAGAAGAATCGGTAGAGCGCCACGTTGCGAAATCACCCATTACGGATACGTGAGAAACTTTGAAGGTAACGTGCTGTTCGATCGCTGGAACCCACGCCGAAAACTCACTGCCTTTAGAAAACTTACTCAGTAAATCTTCACGAACATTGAACACAGCCCAAGCATCTTCCATATCCAATACGGTCACAACAGGGAACCCTTGAGGTGCTAATTCACCTGGGCTTAGTAGAACTTGTGATACCTCACCTTTAAACCAGCTTCGGATTTTAGTATCGGCGGTAAAGGCTTCGACTTCAGCAACGGCACCGGCGGCCATTCTGGCTTTCTCTGCAGCAGCGCGTTTGGTTTCATCGCGTGCGCCCTCGTTCGCCATCTCATACATTTGGTACGCGGCACTTTCCGTGTATTTAGCGGCTTGCCACTGAGTTAACGCCTCGTCACGTTTTTGTTCCGCGACAACACCATCTTTGTATAGGTTGTTAATACGGTTATAGGTTTTTTCCATCAAGTCTGATGCGGCTTTGGCTTTTTGCCACTGATCTTTGGATGCTTGAATTTGCTGATCGCGTGCGCCTTTTTCTGCTTCTTGAGCCAGTGCACCAGCCGCTTCTTTGCTCGCCACCGCTTGCTCTAACTTGGCGTCTAGCTCTGGGCTGTAGATGGTGAAGATAAGATCACCATTTTGAATCTCATCGCCTTTTCGAACCAATACTTTGTCGATACGACCAGCGACTTTGGATGAAATATTGTATTGCTGCGCTTCGATTTGCCCTTGAAGGCGCAGGGGCTGCTCTTCATAGGCCGCGTTGAAACTGTGAATCAGCCATCCACCTAAACCTAAGGCGATGACGCCAGCGAAAACAGGTTTTAATAGGTTTGATTTCATGATTGAGTCTCCAAATTGGCTCTATGTTCGTATTGATGGAAAGTGGTCATTTCATTGCTCAGTGCGAGCAGTTTATTCAGTGCGATAAGGTAGTTGAAACGTGCGGCATGTTGCTGCGTTTTTATGCTGGCTAAATAAAGCTGAGCATCGACGACTTCTAATGAGTTAGATAAGCCTTGCGAAAACGCACGTTGGCGAAGCTTAAGGTTTTCTGTAGCTAGGTTTAAGCTAGAGGTGAGCCCATTGACTTCTTCCTTGGCTTGCTCGGCTTCTAAATAGGTTTTCTCCACTAACACTTGTAAGTCTTTTTGCGCTTGTGCCTTTAAATGTTGAACTTGCTGAACGGCGCTATGAGCAGCCTGAGAGCGGTCAGAGCGACCTGAAGAGTCGATAAGTGGAATACTGACACCGACACCCACAAGCCAGTCTGGCTTCATTTGGCTTGCCAAGCTGTCGTGTTCATATACGGTGTAATCGCCATATAGGTAAACATTCGGGAAGTATTTCCCGTCTTCTGCTTTCACCAAATTGCTGGCTTGTTGCTCCTTGGCGTCGAGCAATTGTAAACCTGGGTAGGTATTTAAGGTTTGATCAACAAAAACCGACATTGGCGGTAGGCTATCGTTAATGAATAAAGCGCTTTGCAACTGAACGTCTTTTACATTTAGCATTTTGGCTAACGCGGTTTTTGCGATGTCCAAATCACGCTCTGCTTTTTTCCGATCGACTTTGGCTTTGTCTAACGAGGCTTCGGCTTGTAAGCGTTCTACCTTAGCGATTTGCCCTTGTTTTTCCATTTTCAACGCGAAGTTGCGGTGTTTTTCTAATCCACCCTCAACGGCGTGTCTTGTTTCAACCACTTTTTTGGCGAGGACGACACTGAAATAAAACTTGGTCAGGTCCTCAAATTTTGCCTGCCTTTCCATTTCAAGTTGGCTGCGCGCTTCTTCAGTTTGACCTTTCGCTATTTCTTGAGCCGCTGTAATTCTTCCGCCTGTGAATATCGGCCAAATGGCGCGGATAGACGACGAAAAAATGTCTTTCTCGGTAATAGTGGAACTCGCACCTGCTAGGCTTTGAATAACACTTGGGGGCAACATATGACCCAAGCCCGATAGGTCGACATTAGAACTCTCTGCAACTTGCCCGGCTGATAATGTGACATCGTCATCTAAGCGAGTGTAGTTAGCAGAAAGGGTGACTTTGGGTAAGTTTAAACTGTCTTTCGATGCTTGAAGGTGCTGGTAACGCTGAAGATTAGCTCGAGAAGCAGATAAGGCGTCGCTTTGTTGTTGCACGATTTGCCACGCTTGATCAAAGCTAACTGGCTGAGATTGCGAGGAAAAGGGTAGGGTAATCAGTGTCCCTAAAAGAAAGGCAAAAGGTCTCTTTTTCATCATTAACTGACCGCTGAAAATTTAAAATAGAGTTTATACTCTAAAAAATAGCTGTGCAACCAAGTCTTTTTGATAAAGGAGTCAATTTTTTGCGACGCCTAACGGAAGAAATGTTTCTTTTTTGTTATGTTCCGAGCTCAGAATAAAGGGGAATGACATTGTTAAGTTGGAAGAATCTGAGTTTTCGCCGCAGGCTATTGATAATTATGACATTGTCTGGCTTGATCGAGCTGCTGATTTTGACGGCAGCCGGATTTGCTTACATTAAACATTCCCAGCAAGAAGAAATGGGTTATAAAGCACTCGGAATCGCCCAGTTTTTGGCTCAGTCCCAATCGGTTGTCGATATGGTAACCACGGAAGAGGTGGGGCTGCTCCCACAAGAATTTAAAGAATTGACGGATTTGATCGGGGCAACTTTTATTGTGATAGGCAATAAAGAAGGCATTCGATTGATTCACCCCGTGAGCGAGCGCGTCGGGCAGCCAATGAAAGGGGGAGATAATGTTAGGGCGCTGGAATTAGGGCAATCTTACGTTTCCTATGCTGAGGGCTCGCTGGGCAAGTCGGTCCGCGGTAAAACCCCGATATTTGATCGCGATGGCAATATTATTGGTGTTGTTTCAGTGGGTTATTTATTGGATAGCCTGCAAGATAGAATTGAGCCATATCTTGCCTTTCTCATTGCGATGGCGCTGCTGGTGGTGATTGCCAACGCCGTTTTGTCTAATTACGCATCAAGGCGTTTTCAGAAAGCAATTTTAGGCTTCGAGCCAGAAGAAATCGCTCGGTTATATGTCGAGCTTGATGTCACGATGAGCACGATAAAAGAGGGGGTTATCAGCATAGACAACAAAGGGCTGATCCGATCAATCAATCGTAGTGCATGTGACATTCTTAAAATTAAGCGCGGCAGTGTGATGAACATGCCAATGAAAGAGGTTCTGCCAGACAGTGATTTGATTGGTATTCTTTCCACTAAAGAGCCTCAGCATGATATTGATCTTTATTTGAATGATCAGCGAATAGTCGCCAACCGCAATCCAATTATCGTAAAAGGAGAAGTGGTTGGGGCGGTGTCGAGCTTTCGTCGTCGTGATGAAATAACCGAACTGACAAAACAGCTTTCACAAACGCGCGAATACGCCGATATGCTTCGTTCTCAAACCCATGAACACCGGAACAAGCTCAATACGATAAGCGGCCTGGTGCAACTGGGTGAATCGGAAGAAGTGCAGAAGCTGATAGGGCAAGAGACCGCGCACTATCAAGCGCTGATCGGTTTTATCCGGGAGACAGTGAAAGACCCATTAGTCGCCGGTTTATTGCTAGGAAAAACTGAACGTGCACGTGAGATCGGGTTAGTTTTGGAAATTGATAACGGTACACGACTAGAACCATTACCCACCAACGTGAATGCTGAAGACCTGGTGACAATTTTGGGCAACTTAATTGATAACGCATTCGACGCAATGATCGTAGAGCGCGGGAAAATGCCCAATAACCACATTTTTGTTTCGATCAGCGATTACGGTACAGAAATTATTTTAGAAGTAGAAGACAGCGGTTGCGGTTTGCCAAGTGACATTGATGTAGCCAAACTTGTAGACAAAGGTGTTTCAAGTAAGGCGAAAAACAATCGAGGTGTTGGGCTATACCTTGTTGACAATTTGGTGAAGCAATATGGCGGTCAGCTGGATATTGGAAACGGACCGACTCAAGGAGTAAGAGCAACGGTGTATATACCAAAGGAAAAGAAATAATGGTGGCAAGTACAAAAGTGATGATCATCGAGGACGATGAAGGTATCGCTGAGGTACATCACAGATATCTTAATCAGATTGGTGGGTTTGATGTGGTCGCGATCGCCACCTCCCAATCTGAAGCGGAAATGCAGTTGGATCTGCTTCAACCGGATCTTGTGATACTTGATGTCTACCTACCAGATGGAAGTGGGCTTGAAATCCTCAGCCAAGTACGGCAACAAAAACAGCACTGCGATGTGATTTTGGTGACCGCAGCACGTGATGTTGATACGCTGCAAGAAGCCATGCGAGGTGGGGTGGTGGATTACTTACTGAAGCCTGTCATTTTCTCACGACTTGAAGCGGCGTTAAAAAAATATCAAGCGCAGAAACAAGAGCTGGAAACGGTATCGGATTTGGACCAGAAACTGGTCGATAAAATGTTGCAAGCATCAACGTCGCAAGAGCCTTCAACAAACCGATTACCTAAAGGTATTGACGGTGTAACACTGGACAAGATCCGCCAGCTTTTTGGGGGGGATGCACAATTCACCGCCGACGAAGCCGGCATTAAAATTGGTGCAAGCCGAACAACGGCGAGGCGTTACCTTGAGTATTTAATTAGTTCTGGCGAAATTGAAGCGGATGTTCATTATGGGTCTGTGGGGAGACCTGAACGTACCTATCGCAGAATCTTCCGTTAACCTTATTTTGATAAGAGCTTTAAACGAAAATGAGCAGGTCCTAACAAATTGTCTAAACTTGGATAAGACAATGTGTTAGGGCTTTCTTATGAGAAAAATTTTTTTGCTGCTGATGACCATGCTATTTGCAAGTAATAGCATTGCTAAAGAACTTGTTTTTATTCATAGCTATCATTTTGAATATCCGTGGGTTGCGGAGTATCGAGAAGGGTTTCAGAGTGCAATTGGGGATATGAATATTCATAATTTCCAAATGGATACCAAACGTAAGCCTGCGAGCCAGTTCCCAGCAATAGCCGATGAAGCCTGGGAGTTTATCCAACAGCACGACCCAGATATTGTAGTGGTTTCTGACGATAATGCCCTCAAATACCTAGGTCCTCGTTTAATAGAAAACAATATTCCCACTTTCTTTTTAGGCATCAATGCCAACCCTCGGAATTATGTTCCAATTACTCCAAGTATTTCTGGCGTGTTAGAGCGACCGCTGATGAAGCGCTCCGTATATATGATCAGTAAAGTGTTACCCGACGTCGCTAAAATTCGTGTATTAATGGATGGCGCTGCTACGTCTCATGCCATTCTCGAAACGTCTTTCAATAATAAACTTTCTCAAAGCATCAATGGTATTACCGTTCATACTAGCTTGATTCAGAATTACGAAAGCTGGGAAAGTAATATTTTAGAAACCAAACAACAAGGTTACGATGCCATTATCATTGCCAATTATGCTGCTCTTAAAGATAAATCTGGCAAACACTACTCATTGGATGAAGTAAGCTCTTGGACAAGTGAAAATTCTCCCATTCCCGTGTTTGCTTTTTGGTCATATTCCGTCGGTAAAGGAAAGGCAATAGGGGGGCTAAGTATCAGTGCTCTTGAACAAGGAATAGAAGTAGCAAAACTTATTAATCAGTTTGTTGCTTCGGGAGAAATGCCTACGATAACGACACCGAAAAAAGGGTCATTTATATTCAGTAAGAAAGAGTTGAAACGTTGGGAATTAAGTGTGCCTAGCGATATTGAAAAAAAGGCTGAAATGCGTGATTGATGCGCGCGTATTGAATAAATCTAGCCTTTAAAACTTGATTATTATTTGAATCAGGAAGCCTCGTTATTATCACGAGGCTTTTTGTCGTTTTATTCACTCCATACTACGTATATCGCTTTCAATCTCACTGTATTTAGAAGCAACATCACATACGTGCTACATGACATAAACATTTATTTCTAAAGGTAAAAGTAGCCATGTGTCAATCAGCAAAAATTCCTAATTACTAAATCTGATAATACAATTCCAATATTTTATAAAATGCAGGCTATTTTACTTGTTTAGCGTTCTTTCTTGAGGTTACAAAGGAGTTAATGATGACCCTATAAATAACGCTGTATGGGTTGTCAGTTTCCAACCCTACAAGGAAAAATAATGAAAAATATAAACGTGAAATATCTAGGTGCCTGCCTGGCCATCATGAGTGGATTTGCGTCCGCTGCAAACACCAGTTTATCTCTTGGTGACGTTAATTCGAGCGACGCAGCACTTCTGAATTTACTAAGCAGTGAATACACAGTAGTTGAAGGTCTTTCAGCCGTCGATTTTAATGCAGATAACGTCTTGCTTATGATCAATGGTAACCATGTCGACTCTAGCCACGTGGTATCTAGCCCTTTGATAAAAATGGCAAAAGAGAAAAATCTTCCCATTGTTATACAAAACAACGTTGAAGAATTGTCTTTAGAGTTAACCGGAATTGGATCGGAAGGTGATGTCGTTGTACTTTTCCCTATCGATGGCAATTTTGCAAAGCGCATGACACTTAGAAACGAAGAGTCTTCTAACAGCTTAAGCTTTGCAAATACGTCTAATAACATCATTCAAGAACAGCTAAGCGAGTTTTTTAAAGATCAATCAAGCAGAGGAGATAAATAATGACAAAGACAATCAATCTTCGCTCTTTAATCACTGTTTCAATGCTTGGGATGGTCGGGGCATCTACGTTTACTTCTGCGCCAGTACATGCTGAGTTTTTTACGCCGTCTAATTTGTGTTCAGTGCTGAAAACACGTTGGCAGGTAGAAGACGGTACTTGTTTGAATAGCGAAGAAATTATCTACTCAGTTAATGGTCGCCGAACCATCAATACCAAAGTTGAAGTAGTCGCGTATCGCGATGCTTCTGGTCACAAGTATTTAGCCACCCAGTGGGCAGGGCAAGGTTTAACCCGAAACAACAATCAAAAACCTTACCACGAACAAACGGGCGGTATTCAATCCAAGGCTTATCGCTTACTTGATAAGCTGAATTTTGAAATCTGCTTGGTTCCAGAGTCTGGGCGAGCGTGTGAATTGAGCTACAACCCAGATAACGCTTTCTTCTTAAGACGTTCAGGACCTGAAGCTGTGTCGGCAGCTACCAGTGTCTCAGTTCCGATTGGGCCGTCGTTCTCTGTTTCAGGTACTGCCGGTGCCCCTAGTATTTCCATTACACCGCCACAGCAATCTGTGTCTTACGGGCATTCTGGTATCACTCGTAGTGGTGGTAATGCAGGTAATAAATGGCAGCTGTACACACTATGGAAGAGAAATTGGTACAACTGGTTTTACGCGGGTGCCGATTGGCGTATTTATCGCACTGACGAGCCATTCCCACCAGCATGGGGTGGAGATACGGCGATACCGGGATATGTTTTCTGGGAAATCGACAAAAACTTCAACAAGCCCGTTACCGTTCGTTTCCACTCTAATGCGCTCGATTACGACATGGGCATGGAAGCTTTCTGGTGGACAAGATCAGAATTTCCTTCTTTAGGCCGTGAAGTTCGTCATAGCGATTTTACTCGTTACTTGAAGGTCGATTTCGGAAAAATTAAATAACCTAACTCCTTCAAAAATAAAAAGGCTTCTGGTTTTCCAGAAGCCTTTTGGTTTGTATTTATTTCGAATAACTTTCGATTGCTAAATCTAATCTTGGTGACTCGGGTTTGCTGAATTGCGTTGCTTTAAATACCCAAAAAGCTTAGCAATTATAGGGCTTAGAAGGACAGCAACAGCCAGCGCACCGAATACTCCTGTTATAGGTCTTTCCCATAAAAAGCTCAGTTCACCGTCGCTGATCATTAAGGCTCGGCGAAGGTTCTCTTCCATCAGCCCGCCCAGAATAAATCCGAGTAATAATGGGGCGAGGGGGAAGTTAGCCAACCTAAGCGCAATCGCTGCCATGGCGACAAGCAACATGATGAACACATCCATCGTATTGAACGATACCAAGTACACCCCAGTGATTGAGAAGAACAAAATCATTGGAAGAAGTACGGTGCGAGGCACCATAAGTAGCTTCGAGATGTATGGGATCAGCGGTAGGTTTAAGATAACCAATACAATGTTACCAAAGTACATGGAGATGATAACCGACCAGAATACGTCTGGGTGATCAACAAACAGGCGAGGACCTGGCTGAATGCCGTAAGCAATCAGGGCACCAAGCATGATGGCGGTGGTTCCTGAGCCTGGAATACCCAAAGTAAGAAGGGGAACAAACGAGCCGCTAGATGCTGCATTATTCGCCGATTCAGGTGCAACCAAACCTCGGATGCTGCCTTTACCAAATTCTTCGCGTTTCTCTTTTGGTGCCAAGTTACGTTCCATACCATAACTTAGGAATGCAGCAATGGTTGCGCCCGCGCCTGGAAGCACGCCAGTAAAGAAGCCAAGGACAGAAGAACGTAGAGAAACAGGAGCGACCTCTTTCACTTCTTCTTTTGTTACCTTCATGCTACCTAAATTATTGAGCTTGTTGCTTTCATCGCCTCGGGTATCTTGTTGCGGTTTCAAAATCCCCATTAAGGTTTCACCTAGGGCGAACGTCGCCATAGCAAGCAGTAGGAAGCTAAAGCCGTCCATGAGATCCGTCAAACCAAACGTAAAGCGTTCTACACCAACACCTTTATCGATACCAACTGTAGATAGCATTAATCCCAGAATCGTCATCATCCAAGCTTTCAATACTTGGCCTTTACCTGCAAAGGCAGCTACCGCAGACAAACCAAGAAGCATTAAAGCGAAATAGTCTGAAGACTGAAAGCTCAAAGACACGCTTGCTAGAGCAGGAGCGGCAACCAAAAGCATGATTGCTGAAAGCGTACCACCAGTAAACGATGAGTAAGCGGCGAGTGCCAGAGCCTTACCAGCCTGACCTTTTTGTGCCATTGGGTAGCCATCAAATGCGGTTACAACCGTTGAAGAACAGCCCGGAGCATTGATTAAAATAGAGGATGTGGAGCCACCAAAAACGGCACCATAATAAACTCCAGCCATAAGAATAAGACCAGAAGCTGGGTCTAAACCATAGCTGATGGGGATCATCAATGCGATTGCAGAAATGGGACCTAATCCCGGCAACATGCCAATAAAGGTTCCTACAAAACAACCGACGATCACCATCATGATATTCATCGGCATTACGGCGGTAGAAAGACCCGCTAATATTCCATCTAACATGTCAATCTCCTACCAGATAGAGAACAAAACACCGGGTTCTAGATAGATGTCTAAACCCTGAGTCAGTAGTAAATAGAAAGCGATAACAAACGGGAAAGAAGCGCCAAATAAGATAGATTTCTTACGCTCTCCAAGCATGTAGAACCCGATCATTAAGAAGAACCCCGTTGCTAATACAAAGCCAACGTAAGTGAGCCCAACGCCGTACATTGCCATTAATATCAAAAAGCCGATGAGCAATTTCCAGTCGAAACCCAGCAGCGAACCGTTTTCTTCATCAGGGCGAGCAGTTACAAGCAGCATTAAAGAAAGAATAACGCCGACGACGGTAAGTAATGTTGGGAGCGTTCGAGCAGTAAAGGGTTCGTATTCATCCCCAGGGAATAGAGGGATTTGCGTGGTTTGATAGCCGTAACATAAGCAGACGACGAGAAATATCATCGCGCCCACGCGGTCACGACAAAATAAGTTGGTGGGCTTAACAGACATATCTTCATTCCTTTGTTCTAAATGGAAGGAAAAAAGCCGTGTACGCTCAGTTAATCAATTTAGTTGTGAAGATGCCGTTTAAGGCAGCGTCACTGAGGGATAACTAAATAAACAAAGGAGTTTGGCGTTTTACAGCGCACACAGCAAAGGGGCAGACCAATTCTAGTGAGTCGAGCAGATCAAACACACAGAATTGGTCAATCTTTTACTTAAGGAAACCAAGCTCGCGCATTAGTGCACCCATTGTTTCTTCTTGTTCCTCAAGGAACTTGTAGAAATCTTGGTCTGGCTTGTAGTTGTCAATCCAACCGTTACGGTTTCGAACCGTTGCCCACTCTTTAGTGGTGTACATCTTGGATAACGCATTGTTGTATTCATCAATTTTCGCCTGTGGGGTATCAGGTGCCGCGAAGAAGCCACGCCAGTTAGCGAATACTGTGTTATTTCCTGTTTCAACGAGTGTCGGAATTTCAGGAGCAGCAGGAAGGCGCTTAGGTGCCGTCACAGCTAATATTTTTACTTGACCACTTCTAGACATCTCTAACACTTCGCCAAGACCAGTAGAAAGAAGCGGCGTTTCACCAGAAAGTAAGGCAGCCATTGCTTTACCGCCTGCATCGTAAGCGATGTAGCGTACGGCTTTGGCATCGAAACCTTCACCTTTAAACGCGGCTGCTACGACTAAGTGGTCCATGCTGCCACGAGCCGATCCACCTGCAATTTTTACTTTACGTGGGTTTTCTTTGAAATCCGCAACCACTTCTTGCCATGTGTTGTACTTAGAATCGACTGATGTAACGATCGCGCCGTAATCAGCAATGGTCGCTGCAACTGGCGTTAAGTCACGGAAAGATTGAGGGAAAATACCCGTTAGTGAACGGACAACGATAGGCGTTGAATTCACCATGAGTGTGTCTTCTTGGCGCTTTGCTGTTTCGATAAGATGCGCGATTGCTTTACCACCACCGCCACCAGAAAGGTTTTGGAATGAAACTTTGTCGACAATGTCAGATTTAACTAACGCATCACCAGTACCACGAGCGGTCATATCCCAACCGCCACCAGCGCCGCCGGGGATCAAAAAGTGAATCTTTTCCATGTCAGCGGCAAATGCGCTGAAAGAAAAACTAGCAGCAATTACCGCAGCCGCTAATGTGGGTTTCAGTACCTTAATCATGTCACGTTCCTTATGTCGTTGAGCTTATTCATAGATGAGCTCATTTGTTATGTTTATGTTGCCATTTGGTGCTGGTTGTTAAGTTAGTGTGCTGAGGTGTGAAAGCCTAGATAGAGGACTTAAAAAGAATAAAAAACAAAAAGTGAATTAAGTTCATATTGTTCATGGAAGGTGAAAAAGCTAGACGTTAGTCTAAATTGTCGACAATTATATTGATATACTAGGTTTTAGTGGCTAAGTTATGATCAAACCTTAAATATTGTTGACAATGTAGAGCGAGTCGATGTCTGTAGTCACACCTGAGAAAGAAGCGACAAAATCAGAAAACCTCACCAGCAGCTTGGTAGAAGCGATTGTGGAAGGGCACATCATTCCCGGAAGCAAAATCTCTGAACCAGAGTTAGCAAAGCGATTTAATGTAAGCCGAGGTCCACTAAGAGAAGCGATAATGCGCCTTGAAGGGCTTGGGCTAATTGAACGGATCCCGCATGTTGGTGCCCGCGTTATCGAAATATCGTTAACTCACCTATCTGAGTTATATGCCGTGCGTGAAGCTTTAGAAGGTATGGCAGCGAGGTTAGCGGCGAGATACATCACCGATGAAGAAATCGAAGGTTTGAGTCAGCTATTGTCGACACATTCCGATCATATTGAACAGGTAGAGGGTTCTTCTTACTTCCACCAACACGGTGATTTCGACTTCCATTACCGAATTATTAAAGCCAGCCGAAACAGCAAGCTTGTCACCTTATTATGCGATGAGCTGTATCACTTGCTTCGAATGTATCGATATCAGTCTCCACGCTCGCATTCTCGTCCCGAGCAAGCGCTGGAAGAACATAAATTCATACTCAAAGCCATTCAAAACCGAGACGAAGAGTTAGCGGAAATTCTAATGAGAAGACACATTTCGTGCAGCCGCCAGCTTATCGAACAACAAATTCAACAGGAGAGTGACGCATGACGGCAGAGAAAGCCTCACCAGGGAAGAAGTTTCGCTTAGCGGTAGAAAATCATCATCCACTGCAAATTGTCGGTACCATCAATGCGTATTGCGCCATGATGGCAAAAAACACTGGGCATCAGGCGATTTATTTGTCTGGCGGTGGTATTGCAAATGCTTCTTATGGTTTACCCGATCTTGGTATCACCACACTCAATGATGTGCTGGTGGATGTGGAGAGAGTCACTAATGCTTGCGATTTGCCTTTGTTGGTGGATATCGATACCGGTTTTGGTGGCGCATTTAATATAGCTCGTACGGTTAAATCGATAGAGAAAGCCGGCGCAGCAGCGGTGCATATGGAAGATCAAGTCGCTCAAAAACGATGCGGTCACCGACCAAATAAAGCCATCGTATCCATACAAGAAATGACCGATCGAATTAAAGCGGCTGTGGATGCAAAAAACGACGGTGATTTTGTATTGATGGCGAGAACGGACGCGTTGGCTGTACAAGGTATGGAGAGTGCCATAGAACGCTGTATTGCGTACGTTGAGTCGGGTGCTGACATGTTGTTCCCGGAAGCTTTTGTCGAACTGAATCAATACCAAATGCTGTCTGATGCACTAACGCACCATTTTGGCTACAAGGTGCCAATACTGGCCAATATAACCGAATTTGGACAAACACCGCTTTATAAGGGAGAAGAGCTTGCGGAGTATTCTGTGGATATGGTGCTTTACCCTCTCAGCGCCTTCCGCGCCATGAATAAAGCAGCAGAAATGGTCTATTCCCATCTATTACATGAAGGCAACCAAGAAGCATTGGTTGACCAAATGCAAACACGAAAAGAGTTATATCAACACCTAAATTACCACGACTATGAGGACAAACTCGACGAGTTGTTCGCCGACAAAACATAGTCGTACACAATCCAATAACGTGAAGCTGCTGGCGTACTGTTCAACTCATAAAAATAACGAACAGGCAAAAGCACAATGACAAGGAGTCTGTCATGACAGATAAACCACTTGGTGGTGCAGGGCTGCGTGGGCAAAGCGCAGGTTCAACAGCACTATGTACCGTAGGAAAAAGCGGAACGGGGCTGACCTATCGTGGATACGACATTACGGATTTAGCTAACCATGCTGAGTTTGAAGAAGTCGCTTATTTGCTGCTGCGGGGAAAACTGCCAAACCAACGAGAGCTTGATGAATACAAGTTAACCTTAAAGCGTTTAAGAGGGTTGCCGGAACCGTTAAAGCACGCTCTGGAATTGCTACCTTCAACGGCGCACCCAATGGACGTAATGAGAACAGGTTGTTCAGTTCTTGGGAACTTAGAAACAGAAGAGTCCTTTGAGGATCAACTTGCTGCTACAGAACGTATGCTGGCTTTGTTTCCTGCGATTATTTGCTATTGGTATCGCTTCTCGCACGATGGCGTTCGAATTGATACAGATGATGAGGGTGAAGACAGCATTGGCGGTTACTTCCTAAAAATGTTATCGGACGAACCCGTTTCTGAACTCCATAAAAAGGTGATGCACTGTTCTTTGATTTTATATGCTGAACATGAATTTAATGCCTCCACATTTACCGCTCGCGTATGTGCCTCCACACTTTCAGATATTCATTCCTGTGTGACTGGCGCAATTGGAACTCTGCGTGGCCCGTTGCATGGCGGTGCAAATGAAGCGGCGATGGCGATGATTGAGAATTGGACATCAGTAGAGGAAGCGGAACGCGAGACAATGGGCATGTTAGAGCGTAAAGAGAAGATCATGGGCTTTGGTCATGCTATCTATCGTGAAAGTGACCCTCGCAATGCGCTGATAAAAACATGGTCAAAGACGTTATCGGATTCTGTTGGTGATACCCATCTTTATGCGGTAAGCGAGCGAGTCGAATCGGTCATGAAGCGTGAGAAAGATTTGTTCTGTAACGCAGATTTCTTCCACGCTTCGGCATACCACTTTATGAATATTCCCACCAAATTATTTACGCCTATTTTTGTGATGAGTCGCTTAACTGGCTGGTGTGCTCATATTTTTGAGCAAAGAGAAAACAATCGAATTATTCGACCCAGTGCCGACTATACAGGTCCAGAACACCAAGACTGGCTGCCAATCGACAAACGTCCGTAGAATTTAAGGAACAAGAAATGACACAAAATGTAGAAGTAAATGAACGCCCAGCACCTGACGACCTGCTTGTCCAAATAGCGGAATACGTCAGCAATACCAATATTCAGTCGGAAGAAGCGTATAACACAGCCCGAAATTGTTTAATGGATACGCTAGGTTGTGGGTTATTGGCGCTTAGATTCCCGGAGTGTACTAAACATCTTGGTCCAATCGTGCCAGGTACAACCGTCAGGCATGGTGCGAGAGTTCCAGGTACTAGCCATGAGTTAGATCCAATCACTGCTGCTTTTAATATTGGTTGTGTGATTCGTTGGTTGGACTTTAATGACACATGGTTGGCAGCGGAGTGGGGGCACCCGTCAGATAATCTAGGTGGGATCTTGGCTACCGCCGATTATCTAAGCCAAGTTGCTGTTGCTGAGGGGAAAGCGCCTCTCACTATGAAAGATGTTCTGACTGCCATGATCAAAGCCCACGAGATTCAAGGTGTGCTAGCGCTTGAAAACTCATACAACCGAGTTGGGTTGGATCATGTCTTGTTGGTGCGAGTTGCATCCACTGCGATTGTCACCAAAATGCTTGGAGGCAACAAAGAGCAAATTATAGATGCGGTCTCCCAAGCTTGGGTCGATGGCTGCGCGCTTAGAACGTATCGGCATGCCCCTAATGCAGGTTCACGAAAATCGTGGGCGGCTGGGGATGCAACTTCACGTGCGGTTCGACTCGCAATGATCACGATGAAAGGTGAAATGGGCTTGCCGTCTGTGTTAACGGCTCCGAAGTGGGGATACTACGACGTACTTTTCAATGGTGAACAATTTAAAGTGAATCAGCCATTTGAAAGCTACGTGATGGAAAATGTTTTATTTAAGATTTCTTTCCCTGCAGAATTCCATTCTCAAACCGCTGTGGAATGCGCCGTGGCGCTTCACAATGAAGTTAAAGATAGAATCGACCAGATCACCAGAATTGAAGTGACGACCCATGAATCTGCGATTCGTATTATTTCTAAATCCGGTAAGTTGGCGAACCCTGCGGATAGGGATCATTGCCTACAGTACATGATTGCTGTTCCATTGATTTACGGAGATTTGGTTGCAGAGTATTATGAAGATGGTTTCCACAATGGCGATCCGCGTATCGATGCACTGAGAGAGAAAATGATGATCATTGAAGACTCACGGTATAGCCGAGAGTATTTGGAGTCGGATAAGCGTTCAATTGCCAATGCGATCCAAGTCTTTTTTGATGATGGTTCGTCGACTGAGAAGATCGAAATTGAATACCCGATTGGTCATCGCCGCCGACGTGAAGAAGGTATTCCAGTACTGGAGCAAAAATTCCTTCGAAATCTACAAACCCGTTTCCCTGTGATGCGTTCTCAGCAAATCTTTGATTTATGTAAAGACCAACAAGCACTTGAAAGCACACCTGTTCATGAGTTCATGAGTTTGTTTACTATCAATTAACTGAAAATGGAGTCGTGATCGGCTCCGTTTTTGTATCGGAGGAAGAACGGATGCCTACCTACGAAAAAGAGTATCAGTTTTCTTGTAATGAACCCGAAGCGTTTTGGAAAAAACAAGCCCAAAACCTAGATTGGTTTCAGTTCCCTAAAACGATTTTAAGCAAAGACGAAAATGGCATAGACCGATGGTTCGCCGACGGAGTTTTGAATACCTGTTGGCTTGCGCTTGATTACCACATTGAGCAAGGTAATGGCGACAAAGCCGCGTTGATCTACGATTCACCGGTTACTGGAGTAAAGCGCAGTTACACTTACGCTCAGCTGCAAAAAGAAGTAGCTAAAATTGCGGGTATGCTTGTGGTGCAAGGGGTCGGTAAAGGCGACCGAGTCGTTATCTACATGCCCATGATCCCCCAAGCCGTTATGGCGATGTTAGCTTGCGCCAGAATAGGGGCAATTCACTCTGTAGTTTTTGGCGGCTTTGCGCCAAATGAGCTTGCAGTGCGGATTGAGGATGCGGAACCGAAAGTGGTGATGACGGCTTCCTGTGGTATTGAAGTAAACAAAATACTGCCGTACAAACCCATCGTCGACCAAGCCGTTATGGATAGCCGTTGGAAGCCTTCCTCTGTGATTGTTTTTCAGCGACTTGAGTGTATTGCTGCGTTGAACCAACCGCGTGATATTGAATGGCAATCCGCACAGAGCTCAGCACCTATTGCGGACTGCGTACCTGTAAAATCGACAGACCCTCTTTATATTCTTTATACATCGGGAACAACTGGAAAACCCAAAGGCGTTGTGCGTGACAACGGTGGACACGCGGTTGCGATGAAATATTCCATGTCTTGTTTGTATAACCTTCCACAAAATGGCGTGTTTTGGGCGGCATCAGATGTTGGGTGGGTAGTGGGGCATTCTTACATTGTATACGCGCCCTTGATTCATGGTTGCACAACCATACTTTTTGAAGGCAAGCCTATAAAAACACCGGATCCCGGCGCATTTTGGAGAGTCTGCGAAGAATACAATGTGAATGTACTCTTTTCTGCCCCCACGGCATTCCGAGCGATTAAAAAAGAAGATGCAGAAGGTAAACAGTTAGAGAAATATGACTTATCAAATCTAAACAGTATCTTTATGGCAGGAGAAAGGTTGGATCCGCCAACTCAAGAATGGGTGGAAACCTGTACTCGCAAACCTGTGATTGATCACTGGTGGCAAACGGAAACGGGCTGGGCGATTGCGGGAAACCCATTAGGCGTGGAAGTGTTACCGGTTAAACACGGCAGCGCAACAAAGCCCATGCCAGGCTTTGAAGTCGCCATACTTGATGAGTTTGGTCATGCTAAAGCATCTGGGCAACAAGGCTACGTTGCGATAAAGCGCCCGCTCCCCCCAAGTTGTTTGCCTACGATATGGCGTAATCACGACCGATTTGAGTCAGGTTATTTGTCTCAGTTTCCTGAGTACTATGTTTCAGGGGATGGCGGGTATTTGGATGAAGATGGTTACTTGTTCATTATGGGACGAGTGGATGATGTCATTAATGTTGCAGGGCATCGTTTATCAACAGGGGAGATGGAAGAGATTGTTGGAGGTCATCCTGCCGTTGCTGAATGTGCTGTTGTTGGGATACACGATGATCTCAAAGGTCAAACGCCGCTTGGTTTTGTGGTTCTAAAAGATGGGGTGTCGATAACCGACGATAGCATTGAAGAAGAACTGGTTGGTAAAGTTAGGGATGAGATTGGTGCCGTAGCTTGCTTCAAGCACGCGTTGGTTGTAGACCGTTTGCCAAAGACGAGGTCAGGAAAAATCCTTCGAAGAGTCATTCGCCAAATTGCAGATGGAGAACAATACACCGTGCCATCGACGATAGACGATCCCACCAGCTTAAATGAATTGGAAGACGTACTTAATCTACCCAAATAAACGGTTGCTATTTGAGCGCATCCATTGGGTGCGCTTTTTAGTCACAACTGATGAGGTTTGTTTTTGGTAGTTTTTCTCTTTGAATGGAAGTAGCAGATAGGGCTTCGAACCCTGCACATTGAAGTAGATTGAGTATATACTTAGAGTATAAGCTTTTATTCCCATAGACTTATGAGCCTCATTAAGATTCGTGCTGCCCAATCATCCGATTTGGAAGCACTCAACGATTTTATGTATGAACTTCACGACTTTCATCACAAAGTCACCCCAGAGCTGTTTAAAACGGCTGAAGATGTTGAGCAAGAAAAAAGCATTGCTCGTTATCTCGATAACCCTGAATGTTTTGTTTATGTCGCCGAGCATCCAGAACATGGAGCTATTGGGTTTATCTCAGGTCACTTCTGCGAACTACAATCTTCCATTATGAAACCTGTGCAAATGGGCAGCATTGATGAAATGTATGTTGAACCAGATTTTCGTAAACAAGGCATAGCGAGGCTACTGTTCTTACGCTTGGAGCGCTCTTTTAAAGACTGTGGAGTGAAACAAATGTTTGTAGAAGTGTGGCAGTTTAATGAAGCTGCCTTAAACTTTTATAACAACTTGGGATTAGAGCATCATATCCATTGGATGCGAAAGCCTCTCAACTAGGGTCTGATCTAATCGATTCTTAATTTTAGGGATTACACATTGTGACATTTCGTCGTCTGTTTTCATGTTTCATTTTTCTAGTATTCATCTCTTTTACCAGTTTGTCCGTATCCGCCACTGCCTCTGCTAGCACGGAATCTCCTCAGAAATACAAAGGCGCACTATGTTTGATTGCAAGCCATGATGGGCGCATTGTCATGGTGCGAGAGGCCATCACTGGGCAGATTTCAATCCCAGGAGGTCATGTCGAAGAAGGGGAAGACCCAGCGAAAGCGGCAGAGCGAGAAGCTTGGGAAGAGTCTGGTTTGGTTGTTACTGCTCTTGGGAAGTTAGGCGTTTTAGGTAATGCCGCTTTATACGATTGCGTATCAGATTCTCCCATCGTCGCGTTCAATCATACTGATGAAGCAGGTCATCACATCGTTCCGGCTTGGTTTGCGCCACATTATGGTATTGAAACCAAACAAGTGGTGCTTGCGAAAGTGGGCGAAGTAAATAAGGCGACGTACAGATACCCGTCTCAAATAGAAGCTTTGCAATACTACTCCGGAAAAGCGACAAGACAAAAAGTAGCGTACATCGATGATATCGTCGAAGCGGCGCCTCCGATGCACCAAGCGGAAATTAAGTACATTAAAGCGCTTCAAGATGGTGTTTTAAGTGCTCCACCAGCATTGGTTCCGTATATCCATGCCTTTCTCTATGTTGGAGACACGCTAGCAAGTCCTTGGATGCTGATTTTATTAATACCAACAGCATTTATGGTGTTTGGACGTTACTTCGGTGCGGAATTACTCTTCGCTGTGGTCAGTGTGGCGATTTTGGCTTTAGTTGCGCAAGTTGGAGTAGGGTTTGCTCGCCCTCACGCCTTTATGCCTGAATTGATGCTTGGTGACACGTTTGGGTTTGGAATGCCGAGCATGACGAGCGCACTCATGGTGACGGTGTTAGGTCTATTTTATTTGCACGCTACCCGTGAATATCCGATTGAAGTCGTGCGACGTTACCTGCCGTCGATTATAACTATTGTGCTCTTCCATGGCGTGTCTAGTGTTTATCTCGGGGCGCAATACTTCTCAGACGTTTTGGTTGGTATTGCTCTTGGGGCAATGGCTGTTTGGCATTTTAATCGCCTAGACAAAAAAGACGAAGTTCATACGGGACAAATACTAAGCAGTGCGTCTGTTTGGTGGGTAGTGGTCGTTATTATCGCAGGGTTGGCGACATTATGGCCACGACCTGACTTTGCGAATTGGTTTGCTACTTCGATTGCTATTGCAGCAGTTTTTACCTTCTTGAAACCGAAAGTGGAATCTCGTCATCGCAGCGTCAAACATATCGTGAGTGTGATAGCTGTGTTAGTGCTAACCAATTTATTGTTTGGGGTCGTGCAGGGGATTTTGAATTACAGTTCTATCATTGCGTTGGCTCTAGAAGCGCTTAGATACCCAATCCTCGTATTGATATTTGCAATCACTCAGCTTCGTACGGGCAAAGACCAAAGAATGTAGGCCATTCATGGCATTAGGATAGGATCTTTCGAGGTCCTATTTTTTGTGCCTTTTACAAACACTGGTATGTTCTACAGAAGTGCGTATAATCCGGCAGTTTGCTGTTCGCTAGGCGGTATTTGTCCAGCAGTAAACCCTATTAAAAATCCGGATTAAGAAGTGTTCACGTTTTGAGTAGCCAGTACAAAATCAACGAAATGTTTGAAACCATCCAAGGTGAAGGTACTTTTACAGGGGTGCCTTCGGTGTTTGTTCGTCTGCAAGAATGCCCTGTAGGGTGTGCTTGGTGTGATACAAAACAAACGTGGGAAGCCGAAGAAAAAGATTTGGCGCCAATTGGCGATATCATGGTGAAAACAGAAGACTCTCCTACATGGTGTTTTGTTTCAGCTGAGCAAATTGTCGAGCAGTACAAGTTACACGGATTTAGCGCTAAGAATATCGTGATAACGGGTGGCGAACCGTGTGTATACGACTTGGTGAACCTAACAGAAGCTTTCGAGACAATTGGTTGCCAATGTCAGATCGAAACCAGTGGAACTTTTGAAGTAAAAGCAACGGATTCAACTTGGGTAACGGTTTCTCCAAAAATTGCGATGAAAGGAAAGCTACCTGTTCTCAAGTCCGCATTGGAACGAGCCGACGAAATAAAGCACCCGGTTGGAACGCAAAAAGACATAGACCAGCTAGATGAACTGATAACCAGCGCTAACGTGTCTGAAAAGACGACGATAGCCCTTCAGCCAATCAGCCAGAAGCCAAGAGCAACAAAACTGTGTATCGATACCTGTATTGAACGAAACTGGCGTCTCTCTGTTCAAACTCATAAGTACTTAAACATTGCATAGGGCCGTAATATGAAAAAAGCCGTTGTCGTTTTTAGTGGTGGTCAAGACTCCACAACTTGTCTTGTTCAAGCGATAGAAGAATTTGATGAAGTACACGCGATTACGTTTGATTATGGTCAGCGTCATAAGCTTGAAATTGAAGTGGCTGAAAAACTAGCCAGTGATCTCAATATTGCCGCTCATAAAGTGATGGATGTTGGCTTACTGAACGAGCTAGCAATCAGTTCGTTAACGCGTGATGACATTCCTGTCTCACATGAACTGCAAGACAATGGATTACCTAATTCGTTTGTTCCCGGTCGAAACATCCTTTTCCTGACTCTAGCTGGAATTTACGCTTATCAAATTGGCGCAGAGACTGTCATTACAGGCGTGTGTGAAACCGATTTTTCTGGTTACCCTGATTGCCGCGATGAGTTTGTAAAATCAATGAACAAAGCGCTTGTTTCCGGCATGGATAAAACGTTAGAGATTAAAACCCCGTTGATGTGGCTGAATAAGGCAGAAACGTGGGCAATGGCCGATCAATATAAAGCACTGGAATTGGTACGTTCTCACACGCTGACGTGTTACAACGGGATCATTGGCGATGGTTGCGGTGATTGTCCTTCTTGTGATCTGCGCTCTGCAGGGCTTAACGAGTATTTAGATAATCAAGAATCAGTTATGCAGTCATTGGTTTCGAAGCAGGGTGAGGAACGTTGTCAATAGGGTCGGTATACGCATCGACAATACAGTTTCTGCCATTTGTTTTCGCCTGATATAACGCTTGATCGAGGATCGAATACAAAATATCAAAATCACTGAGCTTTTCTGATGTCGCAAGATAAGAAAAGCTCGCGGTTAAATTCAGTGATTGATGGTCTTCCGACATAAAGTGGCTGATTTCAATCGTCTCTCGCATTTTTTCTACGCGGTGCCAAATTTGTTCTTCCGAAACGTCGCTCAGTAAGACTAAAAACTCTTCGCCCCCAATTCTTCCTATACAGTCCTTTTCTTCGAGCTGTTCCTTAATTGTTTTAGCAACGTGCTTCAGCGCAATGTCCCCAGTTGGATGGCCATAGCTGTCATTGATGTCCTTAAAATTATCTAGATCAAAAAGAACTAACACGTGCTTGTGGCTACTAGAAGAGGATTGTGGATGCCTGCGGATTTTGTCCAAAATAGTTAATCGATTGAATGTTTGCGTAAGCGAATCTTTTTCGGCGGTTTGTCTTGTCTTTTTATTGGCATACAAGATGCCTCCAATAATAAAAAACAGGACAACCATAAACATTCTGTTCATCATATCGCGTTGTGTTAGGTTATCGAGCTGGTGTTTTTGTTCGGTATTTTTCAAAACCAACTTCGAATTTTGAAGTTCCTCTTCTAATTTGCTTTTACTCAAATCTAAGGCTTCAAAAGCGTTTTGATTTTCGATATCACGCTTATTGATTTCGAGTGTGTGAAACTGTTTGTAGTGCTCTAACGCTTTCTCGAAATCGCCTGTCTGTTCATGTATTTGTGATAGTAGGGAGTGCGCTGAAGCTTCAAACAAAGGCAATTCGTCATTTTGAGCAATTCTTACTGCGGTTTCAGCATATTCAATGGCTACGTTGTAAACCTTTCTGGCTAGGTACTCCTCGCTGAGGCTTAACGCTATTTTTATCTTCATTTCACGGTTGTTTTGCTCGGCAGCCATATCCATTGCCTGATGAAGGTAAGCATTACTTAAATCATGATGACCTAGTTTTGTATTGAGTTTTCCTAAGCTTATGTAGGAAAGGGCGATTCCGTACTGGTGATCGAGTTCCTTCAATATTTCTAGCGATTTTTGAAAAAACTGCTGTGATTTATCAAATTGATCTGTAGTGAGATAGAAATTGCCGAGGTTGTGCATTATTTGAGCTTTCGCTAGCGGTAAGGTGCTTGGCTCACTTCGCAATTCTAGCGATTTTAAAAGGTAAGTTTCGGCTTCGTCGTATCTCCCCATATCAACAAGAAGATTACCTATGTCGTTGTAATTGCCAGAATTATCATGGTAAGGCTTGGAGTTTGAAATGATTTCGAAGTACTTAACTAACGCCGTTTTGTAGTCTCCAAGGTATGAATAGTTATTAGCAAGTAGACGATAAGCGACTCTTAGCGGTATGAATGGGTCTTCCATTTGCTCTAAGTGGCTGACGACTGATGCACAATAAAACTTCGCGCTGTGGTGTTCACCCATTCGGCTAAGCAGCAGGCACAACTGATATTCAATTAATGTTCTACTTTGATAGTCGTGAGTGACCTTTGTTTGGTTTATTAAATTTTTAAGTTTTGCATAAGAAGCTTGATTGTTACCACTTGCTTCGTCGTTAAGTGCTTCAATTAGCGTATGTTGAAATTTGTCGAAACTGGTTGGAACATCGGGTAATTGGCTGTAATAAGGCTGCTTACGAATGGAATAAAATCGGAAGATCTGCGTCGAGATATAGAGCTTTTCTGCATTGTCCGGAAGTATGATATGACGTTCTTGAAGCATCATTAACGCGGCATGTTCATTGTTTTTTAATTGATTAGCATACAGCTCATTCCAGCTCTCGCGATCAAACGCTGAAGCAGTAAAGGTGACAAATGCGGTGATAATACTAGCGAGTAGATTACTCTTTCTCACTTATGCTCCCGAGTGAATATTGGATAAGGGAGTTATTGTACGTGTGCAGACATATGAAAATAGTACAAATGTCACCTTTTGAAACAGAAAATGAGATTTGTGCAAAAGAAAAACTGAATTAGTGAAGTGAGCCGAAAATAATAGGAATTGCCCTATCTTAAATCATTATCTCTGCGATAGAAATTAGACGTTATTTGAAATAAAAAAGCCTAGAGATATTTAATCTCTAGGCTTTAGATTTCTGAAATTTGAATATCTTTTAAAGGTAGAGTTTCGCTAGATCGGAAGGCTCCAATTCTTTACCTTCCAAAGTTGCATTCCAATTTGTTCCAATTAGAACGCCATCTTCAGCTAACGTGATTAACCAGTCTTCGACAAAAATATCTAATGGGATTTCTAATACTTCAAAATCGGCCCATTCTTCAACATTGTGTAATTCTGCATCTTCACGAGAAGACCAAAATGGCATTACTTCACTGCTTTCAAACTCTGTTGAATCGCAAGCTAGCCAACCCTCTTCATTTCGCAAGCCCCAAACCAATTTGGTTTGCTTGGTTTCTTCAACGAATAGTTTTAGGTTAGATTCGATGTCTGAAGTTAGTTTTGTCATCGGGGTATCCAATAAGATTAATAAATTCGCCGAAAGGGTAGCACTTTCCGTGTATTTTGACACGGTAAAGATAGAAAAATAAAAAAGCCAGGTTTATTAAAACCTGGCTTCTGTTTGAACGGAGACCGTTATTTTTTCTTAGTGGTAAATATGTTCCACTCGCTGATAACAGAACCTTTGTAACCCACTACAGTAGCGACTACTCGACGGTTCAGTGCATGGCTGACTTGGCTTTCACCCAAATCATCCAATACAGAATCGCCAAAACCGATTGTTTTGATTCGAGTATGGCTAACACCATAGCTAACCAAAGATTCTCGTACAGCCTTAGCGCGCCTTTTCGACAAGTCTAAGTTGTGTTCTGCGTTACCCGTTTTGCTTGCAAAGCCTTGTAATTCGATTGAGGTTTCTGGGTACGCATCTAGAAACTCAGCCATGGTTCTAATTTGGGTAATGAAAGCAGGTGTAATGACATCGGAATCATTTGCAAACAATACTTTAAGCTGCTTTTTTTCTTGTGCCTCTATGTATGTCTCACACCCATCATTATCGACTTGAGAACCCCGTGGAGTGCCTGTACATAGGTCACGAGCATTAACCACACCATCATAATCGTCATCACTGAGATCGGCGACCTGATCTGACTTAGGCATTTCGATGTAGTCGTATTCATCGTTTTGATTAGCATGAGCTTGCCAAGATAATGCAAGCAGAGCAGAACACGCTATTGCTAGAAACTTCATTAACTTCAACCTTAATATTCTACAGATTCTTTCCACTCGTCTGGAATCTCAACCAGAAGAGAGTCAAGTAATACGCCAGAGGCATTCATGACACGATATTTAGCTGACTGTTCGGCATAATGAGCATCAATGTACGCTTTACGGGCTTCAAACAATTCATTCTCAGTATTCAGCAAATCGAGAAGAGTACGCTTACCGATTCGATATTGCTTTTCGTAAGCAATCACGGTTTCAGCAGCAGAATCAACATGGTCAGCCAAAAACTCTTTTTGTTGTAAAGTCAGATCCAGTGCACTCCAAGACAGCTGCAAGCTCTCTTTTATAGTACGGTAGGTTCTGTCTCGTAAATCTTTCGATTTATTCAACTGGTATGCGGCGCGCTCAGAGTTTGCAGTATCAGAACCACCATTATATAGGTTATATCTCATACGAAGCATAGCGCTGGCTTCATCTGCTTGACCACGTACACCGCCTGCATCTTCACGCCAAGTGCCTGAAGCTTCAAATGAAAACGTGGGGTAGTTTACGCCTTTAGATTGGTCGTATTGGAAGCGTGCAGCATCGACATCTGAAATGGCAATCTTTATTACAGGATGACTTTGATATGCGTGATTTATGGCGTCTTCGAAAGTAAGAGGTATAGAAGTTTCATCAGCACGAGGGAAAATCAAACCCTGTGGTGTTTGACCTACTAAACGTGTGAACTGAGTGTGTGCATCGAAGATATTGTTTTGAGCGGCAAGCAAATTACCATGTGCTTTTGCAATACGCGCTTCAACTTGAGACACATCGGCAACAGAACCAATACCTGATTCTGCTCTGCGTTTAATATCTTTATATATCTTCTTATGCACTGCCAAGTTGCTTTCTGATAGTGCCAATATTTCTTCAGACTTTACTGCTTCAAGATAAATCTGTGCAACTTCAAGTGCTTTATCTTGTGCATTTGCAAGGAGTTGAAGCCTCATTGATTCAGCTTCAGCGGCTGTTCTATCAATGTTGTTTAGTGTGGATGAACCGTCCCAAATTAATTGAGTAAATGTTAGTGTTGCTTCTTTTCTGGTTAAGTCTGTTGTTTCGCTGTTTTCGGGAGCAGGGTTTACGTGCTCAAATCCGATACCTGCATCCAAATCCAATTTAGGAAGGTATGCACCAGAAGCCGCCTCGTTATCTTTTCGATAACTCATGTAGTCACTAAATGCACTCTTAAGTTCTGGGTTGGTGGCGAGCGTAATGGCCACGGCTTGCTCCAAAGTTTGAGCAGAAACACTTGTGGCGATCGAGCCAGCAAGTAAGTAGCCAATGGCACCTATATAACGTCCTTTCACTTTACCTCTCCAGTTAAGTTATTTTTTTATCTATATGTATTTTATCGTAATTATAATCTCATTTATGAGATGCATGCAAAATACAAATAAATGAGCGAGCTACATATTGCGGCATTTGTCTTCTATAAGCTATTGAATGTTTTTGAAGACAATAAGTTAAATAGTGTCATTCTCACTTTTGAAACTGATAAGTGTTAATAAATACATATACTTAAAATGGTCAAATAATATCGGTTGAGATAAATAGAATCCAATTATAAGCATCGGTTCTGTAAGCTTTTAAATAAATTATAGCTGCTTATTATCTCAGCGTTTATCCGTTCATTTTAAGTTGCGTAATTTAGTCATAAGTACGTGATGGTTTGCTTCTCTGGGAGTTGTAAATATGGCCGCTTTTTCTCCTTTATTTTCTGCAGGCTTGTCTGCACTGGGTAAAGTTATCGTAATAGACACTCGAGGTGACTTAAAAATTGTCTCTGAGGATTATGCACTCCTACCTGGGGAAGTCTTTGTCGCTATAGATGATGAGGTCGTTTTGGCTGAGCTTCCTGTGAAAGAGGCTGAGCCGGAGCTTTCAACGGATATTGACCAAATATTGGCGACAATTGAATCAGGTCAAGACCCTACCTTACTTGTGGATTTCGCCTCCGCTGCAGGGGTTGAACCACCATCACAAGAAAAAATTCTAATTATCGATATTGCGGGTAACATCAAAATTGTACCTGCAAATACGATACTGGTTGCAGGTGAGGTTGTTCTACAAGATGAAAGCGGATTGTTGCTATTCTCAGAAAGCGATCTGCCGACGACTTCTATTGTTGGTGATGATGGTGAACTGATTAGTCTCGATACCGACCCAGAGATTGACCAAATATTTGCTGCGTTAGAGGCCGGAGAGGATCCGACTCAAATTGAAGAACTTGCTCCTGCAGCTGGTGGTGGGGCTGGTGGGTCGTCAATAGGCTTGTCAGGTGAAATTGAACGAACAGATGCACAGGTTTTAGCATCAACATCTTTCGATACGTCTGGAATACAAAGCCAGGGTTTATCTGAAACACAGAGCCTTTCTTTGCTCAACCTTTTGCAAATCGCCGCGATCAATCAGTTACCTTCTGCTCAAAACTTTAATGCCGCTTTGGATGAAGATACGTCTATTGTTGGCCAAGTATTGGCGACAGACGCAGACCTTCCATCTGGAGCAAGCCTGACTTACTCAACAACGTCGACGGCTATTGGTTTAACTTTCAACACGGATGGCGGCTATACGTTTGATGCATCAAGTTATGATTCACTGTCTGAAGGTGAAGAACTGGTTATTACTATTCCTTACACTGCGACAGATAATTTAGGTGGTTCTGGCTCCGGTATATTAACGATCACAATTACGGGCACAAATGATGCACCTGTTGCTAAGGCTGAATCTTTCTCAGTAAATGAAGACGAGACCTTCTCGGGGCAAATGGACGCCACCGATATCGACCTGCCAGCGGGTAGCGTTTTAGACTTCTCTATTACCGACACAATTGAAGGGCTGACCTTCAATAATGATGGGTCTTATACTTTTGATGCCAGCAGCTACGATTACCTGCAGGAAGGGAAAATACTACAAATACCAGTTGTAGTAACCGTAACCGATGAAGCGGGAGGGACTGATACAACAACGCTGACCATTACTATTGTGGGTACCAATGATGCGTCTGTTGTGTCGGCAGATACCAGAACTCTGACAGAAACAAACAGTGTTCTTACTTCTTCAGGAACACTGACTAGCACAGATGTCGATGGACCGGATAACAGTTTTACCGCCAATACCATAACTAACGACTTTGGCACGTTTGTCATTGATGTAGATGGAAACTGGACGTTTTCATCCAATGGTGCATTTGATCACCTTCGTGTTGGAGAAGAGGCCAGTTTTACCTACCCCGTCACAACAGCCGATGGCACAGCCAGCTCGGTTGAAATCACCATTCAAGGTACGAATGACTTACCTGTTGTAGAAGAACGTTTAGGCGGTTGGACCCAAGAAGATAGCACCACTCGTATTGTTAAAAATCTAGTTGTTCAGGATTTGGATAACGACAATCATACGTTTGCCGTAGCGGGCGGGACCGCACCGGCAGACAGCGTAGGTATCTTCAAAATAAATGCCGAAGGGGTTTGGACGTTTGAATTGATCCCCGGCAAAGCGGACTACCTGAAAGAAGGTCAGAAACTGTTTGAAACCTATCAAGTCAAAGTGACGGATGAAGATGGCGGCGAAACAACAGTAGAGGTCTTAATTGGTATTAAGGGCACCAACGATGCGTCGGTTGTGTCGTCAGATTCGGTCACGCTCGTTGAAACCGACAGTGTTCTTACTTCTTCAGGAACACTGACTAGCACGGATGTAGATGGACCGG
>NZ_JAUYVM010000014.1 GCF_030689305.1 Vibrio penaeicida
TCACCACCGCTCTAACCATCATAAAGGATCAGATCGCAAGACTCGAAAAAGGTTCAACTGATTTAGGCAACAACGCCACGTTCAACTAAACACAAATAGCACCTCTTGTTCGCACGGTTACTTCATTGACAAATCGAGCGCGGGATATGAATCAACATTGAGCATGCTTTTAGCAGCGTATCAGGCAAACACACCTGTCACACTTTACGCCAACCCAGAGAAGAAGTGGAATGGCTCAGGCAGTTCAGTATGCGAGCTGTATAGCGTCGTTTACTCACGGTAAACCATTCAAAAACTCGTGAATCAATCAATTACGGAAGGATCTATGTTTAAAAAGGCTTTATGTATTTCCACAATACTGTTTTTTGGAAGTGCGAACGCAACACCTTATTCCCAAGACACCAACACAGTGGGAAAGATCTTCGCTAACCCCAATGGTGCTATTGCGCTGCAACTAAATGGAGGGTTTCCCAACGCAATTCGCTCCAATCAATGCCCTGGAAACAATGGATGGGCAGGTGTCGCTAAGTCTGACGATGTCATTAAATCTATGATCCTTACTGCAAAAGCATCTGGGCATAAGCTGACAGTAACAATACAAGGCTGTGAGGGTGGCTGGTTCAAAATAAAGGATTTGTATCTAAACTAGTTCGCTCTCTCCACTATCAGCGTATGGTCCTCGTTTAAAGGACAATACCATTGCTGAAGAAGTGGCTGATTGAATATCAAAATAATGAACAAAGCCCCAAAAACATGTTTGGGGCTTAAGTGTCTTAATATTGCCACGATTCGTTTAAATTAAAACTACTTCGCACCTGCAATTACACTGCGTTCGCGGGATTCAGAACGATGTAAGTAGGTGACTTTAACGCTGGCTTTCTCTACCAAATCGGAAGCCGACTTGGCACTGTCTGCATCGAATGTAACGGTAGCTTTGTACGTCTTAGTCGAATCCTGAATCGCTCTTACCTGTTCTTCAAGCTTAATCACCGAATCGATATAGTTTTGGATAAGGATACCGACCATATCGCGGCTAATACCTTCTTTCACCACCATACGCATAACAGCAATTTGCGGTGTTTCTACTATTTGCTCTTGCGTTGGTGGGCGCTTTTCAAGAGGCATTGAAAATGCAGGTACCACCCAGCCAAACTGTTTCAGCTTGTCTGAAACATCATGGACGGAGTAAATATAGTTTTTGGTATCGTCATTCGTTAACGGCTGATCATCATAAGTTAGATTCAATCTAACAGCTGATGCTGGGAAATATTCTGCGTGATTAACCACTTCAAATATCGGTTTGTTTTCGAATATTGTCGTCATTGGTGCGTCGTCACCGGCTTCTTTATCTTGCTCTGTAACCGTTAACCTCAAAGATCCTAACCCTGCTGATAGATCCTGAGCAAGAGACATTAAGTTTTGAACCACGGCGCTGTAACCATGCTTACCTAAACGTAAGAAGTTATAGTATTGAGCCAGCACCATCGAACTGCCACGGGAGAAGTTTAAGCTGTAGGTGGATTCATCAAATCCAAGCACATTCGTTGTAACGAACAGTTTTTCTGGGATCTCGTGGAAGTCTTTCCAAAGCGCCCACCCTACCCCTGGATAAACTAAACCAAACTTATGCCCAGAAACATTCATGGTTTTTACCTGCTCTAGTTTGAAGTCCCATTTTAATTCGGGTGTTTCGCTGTGATCACGGAAAGGTTCGATAAAACCGCCACTGGCTCCGTCAACGTGTAAAGGAACATCCAAACGACAATCTGGATCAGGGTGATTTTTAAGTTCGACCAACACGTTATTGATGGCTTCAACCGGATCGTTTTGCCCTGTGTAGGAAGTGCCCATCACCGCAACAACGCAAGTGGTGTTTTCATCCACTGCTTTTCTGACTTCTTCTGCGGTAATAACGTAGTTGGTTTCTTCCGTGATCGGAATCCACTTGATGTCCACATCAAAGTATTGTGCGTATTTTACCCACGTAATATGTACATCCGAGCCTATTACAATGTTGGGTCTATCGTAGGAAAGCCCCTTCGCTTTGCGGTTCTTTTTCCATTGTTCTTTATGGGAAAGGGCGCACAGCATTAGTGCTTCTGAAGAACCAATAGCCACCGTTCCCCACCCACTTGGAATGTCTTTGTTATGTGCCAGTTCTTCCGCTGTTTTCATGTCGTTGGGTGCGTTAAACAAATCAAGCAACATTCGCACACAACGCTGTTCAATTTCCAACGTTCGGTTGTACACCTCACCATCAATATAGTTCTTACCCAAGTTGTCTTTAATGAGTTGGTTGGCTTCTTCATCCATCACTGTTGTCACGAAAGAAGCCATGTTCAATGTTGGGTTTCCATCCAATTGAAGTTCATCTCGGATAAAGCGATACACCACTTGTGGATCATGCTCCATTTCAGGCATTTTGTTATTGGGTGTCTCTTCACGGAAAAGGCTGCGACCATACGTTGGAGTATTCGCAGTTTGGAATTTTATGTCTTTTTGATTTCCCATCACTAGCTCTCTGATTGCGTTGTTTACATTGGATTTCAACTGAGCGTAGGAAAGGAACGTTATGAACTCAAGCTCATAGCTGTGTATTTATTCAAGTCATAGAAGTGATCTCAAAACAAGAGTGTAGGGTGTTCCCCCTCAGTGAGATACTAATTTTGCTGGGCCTGGGATTTCAATGAAAAAAGTCGTCCCTTGCCCTTTTTCACTCTCACACCTTATCGAGCCGTTTATCCTTGCCAACACATTGAACACAATGGAAAGCCCTAGGCCCGTCCCACCGTTGTTTTTGGCGGTACTGAAAAATGGGTCGAAAATCTTAGGCAACGTCTCTTCATCTATACCGTTCCCATTGTCTTGAACCATGATGGTCACTTTATCTTCTTGATAATCGCCCATGCGTATCACAACTTTTGGGCTTTCAATGTTTTCAAAAGCATGGTTTTTAGCGTTAAGCACTAAGTTCGAAATTGTGTGATATATCGCGCCAGAATCTGTTTCCACTTCAATATTTTGAATATTTTCCAAATTAACATCCACGCCCTTCATATTAGGGCTAATTGCCAAAATGGTATCTTTGGTTTTGTCTCCGATATTCAAGCTCTCTATCAATGGTTGTATATTGTCGGATGAAAGTCGTTTAAAGCGTTGAATAATTTCGGCGGCGCGATGGAGGTTTTTGATAAGAACTTGTGTTGTTTCAATTGAAGAGGAGACAAAATCAGTCAGATGATTTTTGGTCAGTTGACCACTTTCAACACGCTCTCCTAGCTTACTTGTACTATTTTCTATGAGCGTAGATGACGTAATACCTATTCCAATAGGCGTGTTAATTTCATGCGCTACACCGGCCACTAGCTTACTCAATGAGGCCTGCTTCTCTGCTTCAATCAGCTTCCCTTGCACCGTTTTTAACTTGGAAATGTTGTCTTCCAACTCACTGTTTTTCTCTGTGACCTCTTGAATGTGTGCTTTCCGTTCATCAAGCCTTTTCTTCACTAAATTCAATACATAGAACAGGATAACTTTTAGAATGACGGCCTCGGTGACCGTGGTGAGAATCACCGCCCAAAATGCCCATTTCGAATCTTCACCCGCTTTATCGTATATCACCTCACTGATATCCACGAGGTGGTTATTGTAGGCGGCTACGTCCGCTATTAATTTGTCGTAAGCGTTTTTTGCATCCGTCGTAATATGCATAAATTCCGCAATACGAATGTTGTCGTCGGAATAGTTGATAGTCAGTAACACCGCTTCTTTGTACTCCGCCCAAGATGAACGTATTTCTTCAGTGACAGCCAGTAACTCTTGATGTGAATTTTGTTCCGCTCGATAGTTTTCTATCGTCACGTTTATCGCTTTTGTCTCTACTTTAATTTTCTCAATGATCTCTGATTTCGCATTACGATTGGGGGCCATTACAAGGTTCATGGTTAGCTGCCTAAGCTCGGCTAAAGGCTGCGTCAATTCCGCGTTGTTTCGGCTCACCTGAGCAACAGAATCATGAACTTGTTTGATGGAGTTATTCACGCCATTCATACTGTAGACGTTATATATCCCTTGCAAAATCAAGACACTGGTTGTTGCCAGAAACAACACTAGAATTTTCTTTGATAAGCTGTCTCCCGCAAACGCGCCCATATTACTTGCCCTCTGTCGCCGTAATCTCTATCGGGGTTTTGAGTTCTTCCGGATACGGGGTGTCGCCTCGAACCGACCAATGAAAATCGCTCACCTGTATTTCCCACAACGGGAAAATAGCGGAGGTTCTTGGTTTAAATACCACTTCCTTGTTGATAGCAATGGTGTTGTATGGACTCGGCAAACTGAGTTGATAGTTCATATGCCTTATGTATTGCAGAAGATTGGATAAAACCGTCGTGTACTCTGTTGAGCTATAAGGCGTAGAAATAAACTTAGAGACATGCGCTTCCAACTCTTCCTCGGGCGGGGTAGTGGACCAACTTGAAGCCGTATCAAAAATAAAGAATGAGACCCAAGGACTTCTGAACCAATCAAAATTGGGCCACAAGACAATGTCGAATTGAATGGAATTGGTATTGTTATGCGCACCGATGGCATTGCCGAACATTTCCGATTCAGATTTGGCGATGATGAACGTCACTTCAAAGTCATACTTTTCAATAAAGAATTTTATATCCTTCAAGATGTATTGCATGCTTCGCTGAGCTAAGAAGCGAATTGGGATCTTTTGATCTTCTTTAAACCCATGTTTCTTTTTGTATTGGCTGATGATGTTCTGCAGATCTGTTTTACTTCTCATCGGGCGGTTTCCATCTTCTATTTTATCGAGCGCCTCTTCCATTCCAAAGAGTTGTTCTGCAACAGATACGTAAGTGCTCACTCCCTCACCGTTCATAGAGAGAGAAACCAGCGACTCTTGATCAATAATTTCATTGATCACTTCGCGAATTTCTCTTTCGCGGAATATAGGGTGCCCGTTGAAGAGGTTAAATCTCGAAATATAGGTATTGGTAGATTGGAGACGGCTCAGCTTAGAATATGGAGCGAAAATGGTTTCTACTTCATCAGAAAACAAGACGGGAGTTATGTCGATTTCACCTTCAGATTGCAGTGTTTTTTGTTTCGCTTCTTCTTGCGACATGCTCATAAAGAGTGTGATTTTTTCGACTTTAGGTGAGTTTTCATCCCAGTAATGTGGATTAGCGACTAGTGTTGCGGTATCGGTTCTTCGATCCCCTTCTATATACCCTTCCTTCAAAATATACGGGCCTAAACCATAAGGTCCGGCTTCCGCCAAGTTGGGACAAAAAGGCTTACCGTTCCAACCAAATTTCTTAAGATATGGCTCGGTATAAAAATGAAGCCATATGGCGTCGTACATTAGCAGACCGTAGTCCTCGCTTAGATGGAAACGAATCTTATGCTGCGAAACCTTTTCAACTTTTTCTAATATTTTATGGAGCTTGGTAAACGTATACGGCTTCTTCATAAAATAGTCGATGTTCATCAGAACCGAATCAGCATCAAAAGGCGTTCCATCCTGAAACTTAACCCCTTTTCTTAGTTCGAACTCATAAAGACGTGGCGACAAAATGTTATGGCTTACGGCCATGTCATATTCCCAGCCTTGCTGGTTATTGGCAGGTCTTACCAAACCGGCGTTAATCGAGTGAGAGCTGGCAATATAAGGAAGGTTGGGTAAATAAACTTTGGCGTGCGAGCCCGCTCGGAAACTGTTTGTAATAGAGTCTACACTGGTGTCTTTTCTAAACTGCTGTTTTGCCTCGCTTGTGGGCGAGGTAATGGAAATCACAACACATAATGTAACGGTCGATAACTTGGTTAAGCATCTAATAAAATTCATATAACAGCCTTTCAACTTGGATATTTGTTCATTAGCGAAACGCATTCATCATAAATTCCAATAAAAACGTCACATAACGTTGGATCGAAGTGCTTAGATTTTTCTTGATGAAAATAGTGGGTAATGTCGTCTTTCGATTTAGGGTCGGGGCTAGACCTTTCCATCATCATGGATTCGAAAGCAGCGGCGATGGCAATGATTCTTCCCTCAATTGGGATATCGCTCCCTTTCAATCCGGAGGGGTAACCTGAACCGTCCCATTTTTCGTGGTGCGTTGAAGCAATAACAGAAGCAGTTTGCAGCACTTCAAGAGGAGAGCCCGACAATATTTCCCCACCTATAGAAGTATGAGATTTCATGACTTCCCATTCTTCATTCGTCAACGTATCGGATTTAAAGAGAACCTCATCAGGGATGGCAATAGTACCTGCATGGTACAGCGGTATAGCTGATTTGATTCTGTGGGCATGTTCTTCTGTTAAGCCGGAGTGAAGTGCCAGAATGTAAGACACCAAAGAAAGCCGTTGTATATGGTTTTTGGGTTCTTTGCAGCGTTCAGTAATCACTTCACCAAACCGATAAGCAGCCTCTCTTTGTGTCGCTATCATTTCCTCTAATAAAAAGAACTTATCGTATGCAATAGACGCACTTCTAATTAGTATTTCTATTAGCTTTCTATGGCTTTCAATATTATGCCGCGGCAAGTTGATTGAAATAATGCCTAACGAATTTCGAACACCCAACGGTATGACAAACTGAGAAGGTGAAACCTCTACTATTTGACCGTTGAATTGGAAACTGTCCACATCCCGGTTATCCAAATAGCGAGTAAGTGGATCGCCAATTTCAGCACTCTTTTTATCCGTAGATGAAACTACAGTCCAATCTCCATCAACAGGAGAGGCACAAAATCCAAAACCGTTGGCGCTTT
Organism: Vibrio penaeicida; assembly: GCF_030689305.1. Lineage (GTDB taxonomy): Bacteria > Pseudomonadota > Gammaproteobacteria > Enterobacterales > Vibrionaceae > Vibrio > Vibrio penaeicida_B. Next base: position 6,792 of record NZ_JAUYVM010000014.1, read on the forward strand.
CTAACCTAAGGACAGAAACCAGCTGTGCAAGTATGCCTTCCAACCATGTTTCAGCAGTATTTTCTTCAAAAACATTTGATGTTAAATTTGATATGACTTTTAACGCTTTCTCTGAATGTTCAGTCGTCAGAATATCGTTGTAGGAGCGTACAGCAGAAAAAACCGTTGTCGTTAGGCGAGTCGAACTCAGCTCCGTCTTATTTTTATAATCGTTAATATCGTAGTTATGGATTACTGACTCTTCCGGCGCATCGCCTGGTTGCCCTGTTCTTAGAATAATACGGCTATGCCTATTCCCAAGATCCTCACGCACCCATTTAGCAAGATCCAACCCTGCTTGCCGCGTTTCCATGACAACATCAAGCAGCAGCACAGCAAAGTTCTCATTATCCAGTAATTGCTCTTTCGCTTCCTTGGCGGAGTAGGCGTGAGAAAACCTGAACTTATGATCTAAGAACTCACTGTCGTTAAAAACCATTTTAGTCACATCATGGATATCCTGTTCATCATCAACAACAAGGATATCCCAGTAGTCTGCATTACTAGGTTTCTCAACTTCTTCGGGCTGGGCAAAACAAAAATTATCATCACTCATAACAGTCACAAGGTTGAATTTTGTAAGGAAAGCCAATTTAATTTAATGTTAAATATGTTGTTCTTATTATTTATTAACTTATTATCTAGGTTTAGAATAAGACCGACCAAAGTTCAACACAGAGACCTGTATTAGAGATAATTAATTGAGCCTTTCAGACTAATGTGATGAGCTTAATCGAGTAGGAATTTCTCGAAAGATTTGTTCTTACAGGCATTGCTAGGGTCTGTTGACCTTTCGAGCTGATTTTTGCAGCAATTTGTGGGTTATTTATACGGGGCAGCGCTTATTCGGTGTCGTCGCTCTACATCGACATCGACATCGCCCTTTTCGTAGCGAACCCTTTTCATTTGCCACAAACAAAAAAGCCAGCCTTTAAAACAAAGACTGACTTTTTATCATTCCGAAGCTTTTAGAGGTTAGTTGCTGTCTGAAACCATCATAATCGCGTAGTTTGCACCAGCTTTATTGGGTTCTTGAGAGTATATTTCGCCATGTACAGTATTCAAAACAAGTACTGCGTCACCCGAACCAACAGGTGTTGAACTCCAAATCGTTCTTGTTGTGACAACATCTTTATCAATGAAATTAGGAAATGCCTTAGAATTTAACATTGGTGTATGGCAACCTTTTTCAATCAGTGATTGTAGCTCTTTGATATTAGGTAAACCCCAGTTTGTCACACCCGCAAATTGATAGAGTGAATCTAAAGGCGAATTAGCGATGTCATTAGCTCTTTGAAGTGCTGGTTGCCATAAGAACTCTGCTGACTTTCCGCTACAAGAAGATTGCGAAGCATCCCATGTTTTGCCTACAGGACACCTCATCCAAGTTAGACCTGTCTTCAAATCCTTTACAATGCCGGAATCCTGAACAACAAACCTGGAATTCGGAGCTGAACGACTGATGTTTGGGCTACAAATTTGAGCGAACGCACTTACGGAAGTCAGTAATAAAACTGATAAAATCAACCACTTTTTCATTATTTAGTCTCCTTATTCGCAACCAAACGAGTTGGGAAAATCCAAGATTCGGATGTGTCATCTGAATAAGAACCTGTAAAAATCCCATATTCATCGAATGCTATTGTGCCCAAGCTCCAAGCAAGTTTTCTTATTTTTCCAGTGTAAGAAGCCGCATGTGTTGGGCTCACTAGGTGAACATAGCTAAAGTAAACCACCCCATCTTCCTCCTCACGGTAACTGTTTGCGTAGAAGCTGTCAGACCAAACAATGCCGTGTTTTAGGTAAGGTGCCTCATCTTCTGAGCCAATAGTTTGGTTAGGGAAGTACTTCATATTCAGACCCGCAATCACCTCACCTGGATCACTCGGCGCTTTATTCGGAAGAGGGCTAGTACTGCTAAAATCTATGATTCCATACAGCTCATCTCCCGTAGGCAAACGCCAAGTAGATAAACCGCAGATATTTCGTTTACTTAACTCATCAGCGTACTGCTGAGTCGTACAAATTCCGTCGCCAGTAGTCTGACAAGTAGCCGTCAAAACGTCGCCTTTATTAGAAGAAATACGATCTTTGATTTCCAAAGCAAACAGGCGATCTAAATGCTGGATAGAGGAGGTATCATTAGATTTCACTTCCCAAATCAATCCGGTGCGTTCATCGGATACGCAAGACCATTCAGTGGCGTCATCCGCCAGCTCGTTACCCTGAGCATCCAATTTTGTGAATTTAAAACCGTTACCAGTGTTAGCCTGCTTATCGGTGACATCAAGACCATACATAGCATCCTGACCTGGGTAATCCGACGGGTTTTCGGTCTGGTTTTCAGTGTTTGAAGCGTCCGAGAAAAACTTAGTCAGACCCGTATCATTCAATGGCTGCAAAGTGAATTTGGCTTTTGACAGTTCAGTTACTGCTTTAGCTAGCTCTTCAGCCGATGCGTTAGCTTCCGTCAACGCTTTATGGTCTGCTAGCGAAAGTCCAGCGGATGCCAGAACGCTGGAACGGTTCTCATCACCTGCTGCTTGAGACAGTTTTACTACATTCGCTTCAAGTACGCTTAGATCGTTGGCGTTTAGGTTATCCAGCAAAGAACCTGAAAGAGTGATGTTTGCACGCTTAATTTCGGTTTCTACCTGAGAAACTGCCTGAGTCAGTGTTAAACCATTATCCATTGCACCCGAGATCAGCGTCGTGATGCCATTGATAACGTTGTCGCTTTTCAATCGACGATTCGGTGCAGCCAAAACAGTCTGGCTTCCCGCTGAGGCAGGGCTAACAATGCTTAATGCAGAAGCTTGCGCCACACCTGTGTCCATCACCGCCAAAATGGGAAAATCATAAATACTCAGGCTGGTACTGGTGATGGTAAAAGCGCCATTACTTGCAGTTGTGCTCGCCTCGGACGCATCACAACGGTAGTTTTGGTTTGCATCCACACATACTTTTGCGCTGGCAGGGACATTGGCTGTCGTAATGTTGCCAGACAAATTATAAGTCGGAAGGCTGGTTGAGCTGGCAGAATCGCCGCCCGAACCACCACAACCGGCGAGCAGGAGAGCTGCCGAAAGCAGGGTCAGTTTTGTTTTCATAATGAACTCTTAGTAGTACTTGCGGTTCCGAAGCCAGGCTCCGGTAAATAGAATGAGCAAACTTAGCCAGGCAATGGACGCCCCGCTTGAAGAATGCGTCGTCGACGGCTTTTTATTGTTGTCTGTCGCCTTGTTCTCACATTGATACCCACTCAGTTCGCTGACACCCCATTTTAATAAGGTGCCTGTGTCCTGGTGTGCAAAGTCGGTGATCTCCAGTCGCCAGATGCCATACATACTGGTTCCTTTCAGGGCATCTAACTCTTTAGAGTTGCCCGCAGCAAAGTAGCGTTTGAACGTGTTACCGCTGCTGTATTCATGCGGCTTAATTCGGATAACAACGTTATCTGGGCTGGTCAGCTTGAGTTCGATATCGGTAAGCTTTGCGTGCTCCAATTCGAAATAAATCCCAAGGTTGTCTGAAATGTTTTTTTGAGCGTATACGTCATAGCTGAACGACTTAACGCCTAAATTATTGTTCTGGTCCGCATCAGGAATAGAAGCGTTGACGGAAGTGACTGGTGTGACAAAGTTCGGCTGTCCGTAAACAAGCTGCTCTGTATGCTGCCAGCGACGAACCGATTGGTTACTCGTTACCAAATATTGAACGTCTAAAGCCAATTCAAAAGGCTTCGCACAAACACCATCCGACAGACCGGAAACATGAATCGTTTGTATGGCTGAACTGGCATCAGAAAAACTGACCTCTTTCGCCAAATCGGTACGGGCTACACCGTCGACACGGCTTAGTGATAAGTTACGCAGAATCTGCAGGTCAATACCATGCTCTGGATCGATAAATTTAGGTGTATTGACTACGCGAAACGGTTCTTTAATCAGCCCGTGAATATCGAAATTCGCTTTTAGGATCTGAGCGTATTCCTTACCCGAATACAGTTTGTTGGCAACAAAAATCATGCTTTCTGCCAGATCGTGCATTTTCATACCGCGACCTAAGCCATACATGGATTGCAGCACAATGGTGTCAAACTCCGAGAAAGCGACCTGTCCGTATTTGGCGACCGATTGTTTCAGCGACTGGAACAAAGGGGTTGACCAAAGCTCGTCACCCAGTTCTCCGCCCACATATTCGTGTGGTCGGTATTCACTTCTTTCAAAGTAGCGAGCACGCTGATTCCACAAGCTTCGAGTATTTTTCTTGAAACCAAACACCCCATCCCAGTTAGCGAAGGTATCCAATTCAAAAGATTCGCCCTGAACATACTGAATACGGTAGCTGTATGATCCTGCCCAGTAGTCGCCAAAACCTTCTCCGATAGCTCCGGTATGACCATAGCCCCAGTCCGGTACAATCTGATAGTGGATCCCGTGCCCCAGCTCATGGATAACCACATCGGCATCTAGTGCATCTGGCGAGCCTGCAATACCAAACATGGTCGCTTTAGGACCGAGATAATACGCAGAGTTATCCTGCGACAGCCCCCTTCCATCAAAGCGAACAGGTTCAGAAAACAAGTCAGAACCCAGTGAAGACAAGTATTGCAGCGAATGATCAAGATGATAAAACGCCATAACCTGCGCAAATTCCGGCATGTTATAGGTGACTGAACTCAGTGCGGCTTCAGAAGCAAATTCAACAATACCTTCCTGAGCCAGAAACGAGCTGGTGGGGCTGGTTTCCCAAACTCCAGTGTCCGCGTTTTTCTGTTGCAGCTCCTTCGCATCCACCTGACGCACACGCTCATTAGCCAGATACAACTTGCCACCAGATTCAAGAACAGATACGGGCTTACTCACATACCGAATCGAGTGAGGGTAATCTTCTAGGTTTTTCCACAAAGTATCGGGCTCCGGAACCTTATCCATGGTACGAAGATCTGGGTTGAACACATTGACGTTCACCGACTTGATAGAACCGGTTGCCAGCTGTGGCGGCTCCAGTGCTTCAAGACGCCTCGGATTTTCCAGTTCAACCGCCGTGGTGACTAACCCGTTTCGAATCACAGTATCTTCTAAGCTTTTGAAAATACGGGCAACGCGTTGATCGTTGTCCGTATTCAGAACGACCGTTCTCTGATGTTTGTATTCACCATCCACCAGCACATCAAAGTTATAGTGCTTGCCAAGCTTACTTTCGGTAACGTAACGCAACCGGAATGAACCAACATCAGCATAGCGCTGGCTCACGTAGTTCAGTGCTTCGCCATCACTGGTCACTGTGGCTGCATCGCTCGGGTAGTCCCACTCCCCTGCCATAGCAGATGAGATGCTGGCGCAAAGTAGGGTCGGCAATAGGTACTTTTTCATCATGCCTCCCTAGAACTCGTATTTCGCGTTAAGTGTGAAATACCGTCCTGGCTCGGTTGAGAAAGAGGTCTGATGCTTACCCAATCCGGCGATGTCCTGATAACGTGTAAACTGATTGTCCAGTAGGTTGATCACGTTAGCACTCAACGTCAGGTCGTCCCAAAGCACGACGCTTGCCCCTGCATCCAGTGAATGCCAAGCCTGAGTCTGGTCACACGGCACTTCCACTTGCAGTTGATTGTTGCAAACAGGTGTTCTGGTCATTTCTGCAGCCCAGTTCATTCGAAGGTAACCGCTCAATGTATTTTGTTCGTAGTCGAGCTGAACATTGCCTTCCCATGGAGTCAGAGTACGGATGTAATTGCCATCGCCATCTTTTCCATCGACGACGCCTGCTTTGGTCGACACTGCCCATTGTTCGTCAATCTGATATGCCACAGAGAATTCCATCCCCTGCGTAAACACATTTTTCTTGTTTACATACTGGTACAGCGAATTGCCGTTTGGATCCCGACCTATTCGCTTAACATTGATGAAGTTTTTGTATTGGGTGTGGAAAACCGCCGTCGACCAAGACCATTGACCGTCCTGATATTTAGCACCCAGTTCGTAGGAATCGCTGGTCTCTTTTTCCAACTCTAAATTCGGAATAATGTAAAACGGGTCGAATAGGTTAAACAGGTGAGGTACAAAGCCGTAGACCTTGTCGTAGCTTGGAGCACGATAGCCATGGTTGTAGCTGATATAACCATTCAGAGAAGGCGTGAACTTGTGGGTAACAGACAAACTTGGTGACCATTCTGAGCTGTGGGCATTGCTGATTTCGTAGCCACCAATCTCACTTTTTGTTTCCGGTTCCAGATGGTGAAAATCAAAACGCGCACCAAGATCGAATATCCAGTTGCCGTGAGTTGCTCTGTCTTTTATGTACGAACTGAATCTGTGAGTAACCACTCCGGCAAACGGCGACTTATCTTGCTCGTCCAAACCATTCGTGTCGAATGTCTTTCGGCTAACTGGGCGGTTGTACGAACGACGGTCCACCTCTACACCGTAAACGATCTGATGCTGCATATCGGCGAAGTCAGTTAGTTTATTGGCGTCCAGATTGATGCCCATCGCACTGTCGTTAAACTCACGATGATCATCTTCGTTGCGGTACTCAGTGATGCCTCTGTTGTCACGGTATATTGAGTAATTGCGATCACGCTGGGAGGTGGAATCACGTAGATAGCCCTTGGTATTCAGCTCATCGTAAAATGCATTTGAGACGGTATGCTGTGTCCCAAGTTCAAAACCGATCGTCTGAGTAAAGACTTTGTCGTTGTAGTGACTAACGTCCCATTTTCCATCCGGCTGAACAATATGCGTGCCTTCATCGCGATTAACACGGTTAAGGTAGTAATTTGCTTTGGCTTTAATAATAAAATCGTCGTGCAGATAATGGTCAACCACCGCATCCAGATTGTAGCCGTCGATATCACGATTATAGAGATCCTGCTTGTAGTTTCGGGTCTCCTCGCCCAACCAGTAGCTGGCGCGAATTAAGGCTTCAGTATCTTGAAAACGAAATGCGGAAAGAGCATAGCTTTTGGTTTTGTTACTGATCTGGGTGTAGGTCGTGCCTACCTCGGAATGGAAATCTTTCCCCTGCAAATAGTCCTCTGGCTTCTTGGAAACCAGTACCACAACACCGCCAATAGCACCGGAGCCGTGAATGTTGGAGCTCGCCCCTTTCACCACTTCGATTTGCTTGAGGCTGTTGATATCAAAAGTGTCACGACCCGCGCCATCATTGAGATCCAGAGCACCGTAGCCGTCCGACATTTTTACACCATCTTTCACAATGGCGATTCGGTTTCCTGTCATCCCTCGGATTACGATGTTCTGAGGTCGGCCCGCTCCGCCAGTAACAGAAACGCCCGGTTCGGTGTCTAGCGCATCATAGAGTTCTGTTGCCCCTTCCTTTTCCGCCTTGTCCAGATCAACCACAGAGATGGATCCCGGTACTTCAAACAGAGGAGTGTCGATTTTGTTTGCCGTAACAACGACGGTTTCGACAAACTCCTGTTCATTTTGAGTAGAAACTGTGCCGCTTTCAGCGAAGCAGATATGAGAAAACAACGCAGCCGATACTGCGACAGATAAAGGAGAAAGTTTCATCAATTACTCCGCTGATGAGTGTTGAACAAGTGAAAGGAGAAAGGCGTACTCTTCCGCCTGAAAATTCAGAGCGTGTCGGCGGTCTGGTCGGTGACCAGATACGAAATCGGTGCGCAACATGTAAGGGTGGTCTGCGGTACTCAGCATATTTAGGCGAGCGACATACTTAGCACCTTCCCAAAAAGGTACTCGACGATCCTGATAACCCACGCGCACTAGCACAGGCGGGTAATTTTGTTTTTTAAGGTTTTGATACGGGTCGAAGTTCTGCATCACTTCACGCTGTTTGGCGTCACTTGGGTTCCCCCATTCCAAATGCTGTTGATCGCTCAATGGGATAGAGCTGTCGGACATGCTGTTTACAACATCCAAAAATGGCACTTGTAATACCGCGCCCTGATACAGTTCTGGCTTTTGATTGATCGCCGCTGCGACTAACGTACCGCCAGCACTGCCTCCTATTGCGAGAATAGGGCGGTCACCGTCCTCATAGTTTTTTAGATACTGAGATGCCGTATGAAAGTCATTGATACCGTTTTGCTTGTTGATGCCACGACCTGATACATGCCAGTCATTTCCAAGGAAACCACCACCGCGAACGTGCGCGATAGCGTAAATTGCGCCTTGATTTAACAAGCTAACTATTTGAGGCATAAAGTAAGGGCGCATGGCGACACCATAGGCACCGTAACCATACAAAATGACCGGTGAATCCTTGGTTAGCTTGTCCTTGCGATAAGCCAAGGTGATAGGAACACGCACTCCACCTTGCTTAACCCAGACCTGTTTTGAGGCATAATTTTTGGTATCGTGGCTTGGATAGACATCTTGAGAAAGAGCAGAAACCTGTCCAGTATTCACATCCAATTCCGACCATTTAGGCGGTTGAATCAATGACATGCTGCGCAAACGAATTCGATTACTGCCATAGTCGCCGTTTCTTTTCACCCAAGTGACAGCACCATTCTCGCTCAATGACTTCTGCCACGCGGTTTTTCCGTCTTTTACAGCCGTTAGCTTGCGGTTTTGATGAGCCACCGTCGAAACCACTAACGCAGATTCGAAAAGATAAAAATTATCGATGGATTCATTTTCAGTAGGTTGGAACGCAAGGCTAAGCTCAGAAATGTCGGCTTTAAGGGGCTTTTGCCAAATAGCAAATTCGCCTTGATGGTTGGAATTCACAAACAACTGCTCGTTGGCGATGTCTGCAAAATACTCCAACCCATCCTTTCTAGGGAAAATGGTTTTCGACAATGCCCCAGTGTTTAGATTAAGAAGAAGTTGTTCTACGCTGGATTCATTATTAGATTGAACAATCGCCCAATTGTCATCGCTAGCCGGATAGACAGACACCAGCCACGCTGGATCGGCTTCACTAAATACGGTTATCTTACTTTTTGAATTGAGGTCAAATCGAACCAATTGGTAGGGGCGCTGAGTCGTGCTTTCTTGACCGACTGCATACAGAGAACGATCGTCTCTCGACCACAGCACTGTGGATTCAGAACCACTGGTAACCCATGTTTCTGAACCGGTTTCAAGTTCAATCACCGAAATCTGATGCTGCCCAGTCCCAGTAACATCTTCCGCCAAAGCTATCGCGCTTAAATCGTGGCTTAGCGTCCAATTAGCAAGGCGGTAATAAGCGTGCTTCTCTTGCCGAGTACTGATATCCAATACAACTTCAGCCATCGCATTTAAGCGATTTTTTCGCAGCAAAACTTGTCGACCATCTTGAACGCTAAGTTTGTACTGCTCCCCTTTTATCACCAACCAAGGTTGAGGGGCTTTTTCGACATCATCACGTTGCCATTTATCGAGTAGCGAGTCCTTAAGCGGCTTTATGTCTGATAAGGTTTTGTCGGTTTTGGTATTTTGATCAACTAAAAACTGCTTAACGCTCGCGTCGCTTCGGCTGTCATCTCTGAGCCATTGAAACTCGTCTTGAGCCAGAACATGAAAGCATGTGAGACCAGTGAATAAAATCAGTGAAGAACGCCAAAGCATGAGCAACCTTAGAAATATAGAGAGAACTTATAAAAGGTCGCGCATGGTGCACCCAAACAATAATGATATCAATTATCATTTACATTGATATCTGACTTAAATCACATATTGAGCACCCAAACGCTCACAAAACAACCCAAGGTAAACAATCTCCACAAGAGCAAGCTCAACCAATCACTAGGAATGAATTCGAATAATAATTCACAAAATAAATAAAAATCGATGAAAAACCCTGTTATGAACCCATACTTCAACTAAAACCCTGCCATTTAACAATTTGAAATGTATTTTCATGATTTCAAATTGCAGATAACCATTGTGACAAGCATCACAATAAAAACACATAACGTTCCATTCATGATTTATTGCTTTTTTTGATGCCATGAAACAGTTTCATGGCATGTATTGAATTTGCCCAGCCTTTCAATTTTCCTGAAATTCCTATTTCTCCCCTCTCGCCTGATGAGACGAAGTTCACACTATATCGACCAGAGTTTATTGATACTGCCCACGCACTCTGTTGCCTGCATCCAATAAAACCCATAAGGATATGATATGAAAGTGTTTCAAATTGCCGCATGTTGCGCGCTTGCATTAGGCGTCGCTTCCACCGTTCATGCCGAAGAAAACAAAATCCGATTTGATGGTTTCCCCGATTTTGACAGCAGTTTAAAGGTCATATTGCCGGAGTTTACGAAAGAGTCTGGAATCAACGTTGATTACCTGATGAACAATCACGGTGACCACCACACCAAGCTCACGACTAACCTGGCGACCGGATCTGGCGCTGGTGACGTGATCGTTGTCGATGTTGAAAAAATTGGTCCCTTTGTCGCATCAGGTGGCTTAGTTAACCTTTCAAAACAATACGGTGCGGATAAGTTTCAAGCGCAATTTGCGCCTTATGCATGGGCGCAAGGCAAAGGAGGCGATGGAAGCATGTACGGCATGCCCGTCGATTTGGGACCTGGCGTAATGTATTACCGAACCGACATCTTTGAAAAAGCGGGTATTGATGTAAAAGAAGCCATTAAAGATTGGGATGCTTACATCGCTGCTGGGGTCAAATTAAAGCAACAGAATGTCCAGCTTATTGCCTCAGCTGCAGATGTCGCGCAAGCCATTATTTTCACGACAGTCCCAGAAGGTGAAGGCCTGTATTTTGATAAACAGGGTAATTCCGTTGTCACTTCGCGACGCTTTGTTCACGCGTTTGAAGTAGCGAAAAAGATCCGAGACAACGGATTAGACGCTCGAATCTTAGCTTGGTCGAATGAATGGTATGAAGGTTTTCGCAAAGGCACATTTGCAACCCAACTTTCTGGTGCTTGGCTTTTGGGTCACCTAAACAATTGGATTGCCCCAGATACCAAGGGGAAATGGGCCGTTTCTCACTTACCTGATGGTATTTACGGCAGCTGGGGTGGGTCTTTTCTCTCTATTCCAAAACAATCAGATCATCCAGATGAAGCGTGGAAGCTGATTGAATACATGACAACAAACCGTGCAGTTCAACTTAAGCACTTTGAAACTATCGCGGCGTTCCCAGCTAACACGACGACCTACAACGATCCTTTGTTCGAACAAGAAGTTGAATTCTTAGGCGGGCAGAAAGCGCGATTACTGTTTGCAGATGTGGCGAAAAATATAAAACCCGTACAGCCGAGTAAAGGCGATCACGTTGCCCGAGCCATCATTCTAGAAAATGCATTAATGGAAGTGCTCGATGAAGGTAAAGACATCGAAACTGCGCTCAAAGAAGCAGAGCGTCTAATAAAACGCAGAACACGTAACCTGTAATAAAAGTTACTGGAATTGAGAACGTAACTTGAATTTAAGACATAGCTTGGATTTAAGGCGTCACTCAGATTTGAAGCAATACGGAGCCAGCAGGATATGGATACTGCAAACAGTAAAGCAACCGAAATTCCAACGAATACTCAGGAAAAGCGCTTTCAGATGAATGCGCTAACACCTTATGGATTTTTGTTGCCATTCATAATTATTTTTTCCGTTTTCGGTGTCTTTCCCCTGCTGTTTTCGGTCTACCTGTCATTTCATGCGTGGAACCCTGTTGAAGGGTTGGCCGCAATGAAATATGTGGGAGTGGAGAACTACGAAATTGCGCTCACCGACCCTTGGTTATGGCGTTCGCTTAAGAATACCCTGTGGTTGGCCATCACGTCAGGCGTAGCTCAGCACCTAGTCGCCATACCTGTCGCTTACATTTTAGTCTCGTTAAGCGATCGTCTCAGGCATTGGCTCACATCGGCTTATTTTTTGCCGTTCATTACATCGACCGTCGCGGCGTCTCTTATCTTTTTCAATATGTATTCCCCTAACAGCGGAATCATCAACCAAACGCTCATCATGCTATCCGACAGCACACTATTTGGGTGGGCATTTAGCTGGGTAAACGACTATCAACCCATACGGTGGCTCGACGATTCAACCATGGTAAAGCCTGCAATCGCAATCATGGTATTTTGGAAATACACCGGTTTTAACATTGTCCTTTACACCACTGGCTTAATGACCATTCCAAAAGACATTTTAGAAGCCGCCAGAATGGACGGAGCCAACGCGTTTCGTCGGTTTTGGAGTATCTCACTTCCAATGATTCGACCGTTTGTTTTCTTTGCTGTCACCATGACCATCATCGGTAACCTACAGTTGTTTGAAGAACCATTCGTATTGACAAGGGGGACGGGGGGAACTGGTCAATCTGCGTTAACCATCTCCATGTACTTATACAAAGTCGGCTGGGAATGGCTAGAGATGGGGACGGCTTCGGCAATTTCATGGCTGCTCTTTGCGCTTATCGCCTTTTTCACCTGCATTCAATTTTTCTTCTTCGGGAAGAAAGGATTAGGGGAACAATAATATGAATCATTCTATCGCCCCTCAGAACACACGCGTGACGGAAGTCATCGTTAAGGTCGCACTGGTTGCTCTAGCAAGTGTATTAATCATCTCCGCCTTGATGACTGTATTTCCATTTATTTGGTCTGCACTGCTTTCAACTCGTGATCGAACGGAAATATTCGGCTCAGGCATCAGCTTTGCTATTGGTGATAGCCTCGCGATTAATTACGCAAAATTGCTTGAAATCATGCCTTTTTGGCAAGCGATGTTTAACTCCATTTACGTGGCCTTTTTGGGTACCACAATTTCGCTTTTGTTTTGCTCGATGGGAGGGTATGCCTTCGCGGTTTATCAATTCAGAGGGAAAAACGTCCTATTTGGCATGTTGGTTGGATCCATGATGATACCGCCAGTTTTGAGCCTAATACCCTATTTCATGATCGTGAAGTTTTTAGGGCTTATCGATAACCATATGGCAGTGTGGTTACCCTTTACGACAACGCCGTTTGGCATATTCCTAATGCGCCAACATGTGGTTGCCTCTATCCCAAAAGAATTGCTCGAAGCAGCCAAGCTAGACGGCGCTGGAGAGTTTCGTACGTACTGGAGTGTGGTTCTTCCTCTTATGAAACCTGCACTCGCCACATTAGCCATCGTTCAATTTGTGTTTTTCTGGAACAGTTTTATGAACCCACTCGTGGTACTCACTTCACCAGAAAACTATGTCATTACTCAAGCATTACGCAGCGTACAAGGTATTCCCAACACACCTTGGGGAGCCGTCATGCTTGGCACCACAATTTCCATTCTTCCTTTGGTAACAGCCTACCTATTTGCTTCGCGGCAAATGATCAGCGGCTTAACCTCTGGAGCCGTAAAAGGATAACGTTTTATGAACAAATACCAGCTTCCACACGACTCATCCATGCTCTCAAAAGACTTTGTATTTGGGGTTGCGACCTCTTCTTACCAAATCGAAGGGGGAGTCACCGCAGACGGTCGATGCCCTTCCATTTGGGATACGTTCTGCCTTCGTCCGAACACTGTCGATAATAACGACAATGGTGATATTGCTTGTGATCATTACCATTTATGGAAACAAGACATCTCCATGATTAAAGAATTGGGAGTCGATGCTTACCGATTCTCGATAGCGTGGCCACGTATTATCGACAAAGACGGCATCGTTAATACCGCTGGCTTGGCATTTTATGAACGCATTATTGATGAATGCCGCCAGCAAGGGCTCAAAGTTTACGTCACCTTATACCATTGGGATTTACCTCAGTATTTGGAAGATCGTGGTGGTTGGCTGAACCGCGAAACAGCTTACAAATTTGCCGAATACGCCAATATTGTTAGCCAATACTTCGGAAATAAAATTGATTGTTACACCACGCTGAACGAACCCTTTGTGTCCGCTTTTCTTGGCTATCGTTGGGGCATTCACGCACCTGGAATAAAGGGAGAGAAAGAAGGTTTTCAGGCATCTCATCACCTTCTGCTAGCACATGGTTTAGCGATGCCACTTATGCGTCAAAATGCACCGGCTTCGAAACACGGCATTGTGCTCAATGTGACTCCTGCTTATCCAGAAACTAAAGCGGATGAAAATGCCGCAATATACGAAGATGCAGAAAGCTGCCATTGGTTTATGGAGCCCATTTTGCACGGCAACTACCCTGATTTGGTACTGGAGAAACAAAAGGAAAATCTGCCCGTTATTTTGGAAAAAGACCTACAAATAATCAGTGCACCCATCGATTATCTGGGCATCAATTTTTATACCCGTTCTGTAGTGCGATACGGTTCCAACCGTCAGATTCAAAGCGTCAGCCAAAACGACGCCGAGCACACCCATATTGGTTGGGAAGTTTACCCTCAAGCACTGACTGATGTGCTTCTGCGTATCCATGATTACTACAAGGAGCTGCCACCAATATTTATTACTGAAAATGGCGCAGCAGTGAACGACAAACTCGTGGATGGAGAAGTCCACGACGAGCAGCGTATTCGTTACTTTCAAGCTCACCTCAATGCGGTAGACAACGCGATTAAATCAGGCGTTAAAGTAAGTGGTTACTTTGCATGGAGCCTAATGGACAACTTTGAGTGGGCATTTGGGTATCAACAAAGGTTCGGCTTGGTCTATGTCGATTATGCCACGCAAAAGCGTACTCTAAAACACAGTGCCATTGCGTATCGAAACATGTTGGAAGACCGCTCTAAAGGAGGCAACTAATGGCCAAGGTTGAATTTAAAAATTTAAAGAAATCCTACGGTGACGTAGCGGTTGTAAAACAGTTTGATTTCACGGTAGACGACGGTGAGTTTGTGGTTTTTCTCGGACCATCAGGCTGCGGAAAGTCGACGACTTTAAGGATGTTAGCTGGGTTGGAATCGATCTCTTCAGGGGAAATCTACGTAGGCGACAAATTGATGAATTCTGTCGATGCCAAAGACCGAAATCTGGCAATGGTGTTTCAGAGTTACGCCCTTTACCCACATATGACGGTTTATGAAAACATCGCCTTTGCGCTTAAATTGAAAGGCATGCCTAAAAGTGACATCGACACAGAAGTTCGAAAGGCCGCTGAAATGCTGGAATTGGCACCACTTTTAGATCGAAAACCAAAGGCATTATCTGGCGGACAAAGACAGCGCGTTGCGATGGGACGAGCCATGGTTCGAACCCCAAAAGTCTTTTTGTTTGATGAACCTCTATCCAATCTAGACGCAAAACTTCGCGGAACCATGCGTGAAGAGATAAAGCACCTGCATAGAGAATTAAAGACCACGACCATTTACGTCACTCACGACCAAATCGAAGCCATGACGCTGGCCGACAGAATAGTGATTCTAAAAGACGGTTATGTTGCGCAGGTCGGAACGCCAATAGACGTATTCCAGCGTCCTGCCAACAAGTTTGTCGCGCAGTTTATTGGTAATCCTTCAATGAATATGCTGGATGCGCAACAGGTACAACACGAAGGCAACTGGAGTATTAGATTGGGATCGCTTCTTATCCCTATGCCTGAACGCTTCATTGCAAAAGCCAGAAATGAAGCCTCTGTACATTTTGGCATTCGCCCCACCGATCTCTATTTACGCGCCGAGCAAATAAGTCATTCACGCTACTACCCTTTACCGATTAAAGTCATCGATAAAGAGCTACTTGGTGCGAGCATATTAGTGAAAGGCATGTTGGATGGGCAATCGCTCACAATTGAAACCCAAGCGGCAGAAGTTGACGTCGACATCTTATCAGTATACTTAGATATGGATGCTATCCACCTTTTTGATATTGAAAGTGAACAGTCCTTGGCTGACTGAATTCTCCATCTTCTGAGGAATCATGACGAGAAAGAAAAAAGAATCCACCGTATATGATGTCGCCCGCCACGCAGGGGTTTCAGTTAGTACCGTGTCGCGTTTTTTAAACCGAAGCAGTTATGTTTCAGAACAAAAAAGCGCCAATATCGAAGCAGCACTGAAAGCGACGGGCTACAAGCCTAACGTTCAAATGACGCTTGGCTCTGGAAAGCGCTCGATGACCATTGGGGTTCTGGTCCAAAACCCAGAAAGCCCCCATACCAACCGAATGTTGATCAACATGGAAAGCACGTTGATGGCACATGGCTATTCATTGGTCATTGCTTCCGGTCATTGGAATAACAGCCAAGAACTGCACGCGCTGGATTACCTCGCTCAAAGCCATGTTGATGGCGTCATCATATTTACGGGTAGCTTAACCGAGATGCAGATTCTTGAGTTCAGCGATGCTACGCCTGTCGTTGCGGTGGGCTATCACGTCAACGGGAACAACGTCCTTTCTTTATCGATCGACAATGAGCTTGGCGGATACATGGCAACGTTACATCTTCTGCAACAAGGACATGTCGCAATAGCGCACATCAAGGGGCATTCCAATCAACCAGACTCTCGTTCGCGCTTTTTAGGGTATAAAAAGGCTCTGGATGAAGCCGGTATCAAGGCAGGGAAATCATTGGTAAAACAAGGCGACTTCAGTTCAGAGTCGGGGTATGAAAAAACACTGGAATTAATCGACTCAAATACACACTTTACTGCGCTGTTTGCAGCCAATGACCAAACTGCATACGGTGCAATAAAAGCGCTGCATGATCGAAACATGAAAGTGCCAGAAGATGTCTCTGTTATAGGTTTTGACGATCTTCCAACGTCACTTTTTTTCACGCCAGCATTAACCACGCTTCGTCAACCCATCGAAGAGCTGGGTGCCGTATGCGCCGACGCATTACTCAAGTTGATGTCTGGTGAAAACCATCAAACACGAATGCCCCCTATTGAATTGATTGTTCGCCAATCCACCAAATCTCCATTTCGATAAAATTAACTGTTCTCATCCTACACTCATCGTCGTCCTTAACGACCTTCGTCCATAACTAGTCTGACGCGTGGAGCATAATGATGAGCGAACTTAAACCCGTTTTTCTTAGCCTGTTAGCAGTCATGTTTTCAATGACTGCGCAAGCGGAACAAGCCCAAACTTTGCCTCGTTCCGATAGCAGTAATATTCATTACTATTTATCCATTGAAAATGAAAAACCCTCCGACACCTTGCTGGTTCTTATACAAGGTTCTGATTGTAATAGCGTCACCAAAGTTGAAATGATCAAAGAGGGTCTGCCGACAGTTGCACCCAATGCCGATCTTTTAACGGTAGAGAAATACGGTATTACTCAGTCGCTTTCCTACGACGAAGATCCTGAACGAGCAGATTGCCCAGAAAGTTTTGTTCAAAAAGACAGCATTAGCCAGCGGGTTGATGACCACCTCAAAGTTATCTCTCATGTCCGTTCTCAACATCGCTATAAAAACGTTTATGCCGTCGGTGGCAGTGAAGGAGCGCTTGTCGCGAACTTCCTTGCGCAATACCCAGAAACCGTTTCCAAAGTAGTGGCATTTAATGGCGGTGGCGCGCGTTTTATCGACGATCTTGAACATGCAATAAAATCGGAGATAACGGATAAAAAAACCTATACTGAAGTGATGCAAGAAGTCCAAGAGTTCACTCAATACGTACTTAACAGCGAACCTGTTGAGTTTAATGTAAGTGGTCATGGCTTTGCATGGTGGCGGGAAATATTAGAGCTAAACCAAACGGACGTATTAAGAAAAACGCAGGTGCCTGTTTTGCTTGTTCAAGCCGAAAAAGACAGCAGCGTCTCCGTGAAATCGGCATTGGAACAATTTAACCTTCTTAAAAAGGAAGGAAAATCTAATATTGAATACCTTTCGCTTGCAGGACTGGACCATGCTTTTAATGATCAGGATGGGCAAAGCCAAGTGCCAACGGTCATTAAAGATGTTCAACAGTGGTTGGAGTCTGATAAACCAAAATAACCCAGCGAGAAAACGCAGATGGAAAACAAGCCGATAAGCTCAGGTATAGAAAGAGTCAAACAGCATTTGGAAAACCACGGAGGGCATTTCGATGTGTTAACCCTCCCCGACTATACCCACACGGCAAAAGATGCAGCCAATGCCATCGGCTGCAACGTTGAACAAATAGCCAAGTCGTTGGTGTTTGTCGATAAGATTTCAGAACAACCCATAATGATCATCGCATCGGGTACGAATACTGTCAGCTTAGACAAAGTGGAAGAAGCAACTGGATTTGTTCTTGGCAAAGCCACGGCAAAACAGGTTAAGACCTTTACTGGCTTTTCTATTGGTGGCGTTTCCCCCATCGCCCATACTCAACCCATTATCACTGTGCTGGACGAAGACTTAAAACAATACTCTGAAATATGGGCAGCCGCGGGTTCACCAAATTCCGTATTCAAGCTCCAATCTGAACAGCTTCAGTCTTTAACGCAAGGCAGTTGGTTAAGCCTTTGCCAATAGATTTATTTGTGGCGATAGTTTTATTTGTGGCGGTAGTTTTACTTGAGACAAAAGTTTTATTTTGGCAAAAAGCCCAGCTTAGTTAGCTGGGCTTTCGTATTCATTGACGGAGCATGTTTTTCATTAACTCGCCATTTTAATCGTCGCTAGGCGGCTGTGGCTTTTTCTTCTTCGGCATAAATACCTGATCACCAACCGCCACATTTGTGAGGAAAGTTTTATCACGCTTGGCTGGCTTCTTAGCGCCTTTCTTCGCTTGTGGCTTGCGTTTCTTCTTAGCATCACCCGCGTTTTTGCGATAATCAGGCTTACGTGGTTTGATACCTTTGAATTTACCTTCAAGGCCTTCCAACACAGAGAAAGAAAGGTCTTGTTGTAAGAAATTCTCGACTCGCTTAAAGCTATCCCAATCTTTAGGACCAACAAGCGACACGGCATTTCCTTTGTTACCCGCACGTCCAGTACGACCCACACGATGCACGTATTCTTCAGTATGCTTTGGCATATCGAAGTTAATCACGTGAGTCACGCTCGCAATGTCGAGCCCGCGAGAGGCAACATCGGTGGTCACCAATATTTTAAAAACATGGCGCTCAAACTGGCTCATGATGTTGTTGCGCTGCGTCTGGTTTAAATTGCCGCTCAACGCCATGGCCTTCAGGCTCTTTTCGTTTAACTCTTTGGTTAATCGCTCAGTATCCGCACGAGTTGCTGTGAAGATAATGACCTGGCGGTACTCAGACTCTTCCAAGATGCGATTCATGATCGCTTCTTTGTGATCAAGGTGATCACAAAGATAGAAAGTTTGCGTAATGTCTTTGTGTTCTTCGTTCGCGCTGCCAACAGAAATGCGTTTTGGTGCATTCAGCATTTCAGAAGCAATGTCGTTCACTTCCGCATGATCCAGCGTCGCTGAAAACATGAGTGTCTGACGACGGCGATGCTTCGCTGCATTGTGAATTCGGCGAAGCTCTGGAGCAAAACCCAAATCCAGCATTCTGTCTGCTTCATCAAGAATCAGCGTATCCACGCCATCGAGAAACATAGAACGATGCTCAAGGTGGTCGGCCAAACGTCCTGGCGTCGCGACAATGAATTTAGGGTATTTACGAAGCGCTTTAACCTGATCGTTAAAGTTTTCACCACCCAAAATAAGGGTCGCATCGTAAGATAAACCACCTAACATGGCGCGAAGTTCACCGTACACCTGCTTTGCAAGCTCACGAGTCGGCGCCAAAATGACCCCTCTTGGATCTTTCGCAGAGAAAGCTTTGGTTTTAAGCGCTTTATGAAGCAACGGTAATACGAATGCTAACGTCTTACCCGATCCGGTTTTAGACGATGCCAACAGGTCTTTACCTGCAATAACAACGGGAATGGATTGACGTTGAATATCAGTTGCTTGCTTGAAGTCGTAATGCTTCAGGTTTTTCAATAAGCGGTTATCTAGCCCTAAGTCTTTAAATTGCAAAGGATTCTCCAATAAGGTGGTACAAGGTGTTTTATCAGCGCCGTATGATAACTCTTTTTAAGGACCAGATCACAAAAAATAGTCGCTATTCTTACTAGCCCTCATGTGTATCGTTTTGTCACGCTATCTACAAATTTGTCATTTTCATGTTAGATTTTAGAACGATGCCATCAGATGGCGGATTTTTGTGCCATATTAGAGACTGGTGACCACATGTGAGTGGTACTGATTTACGTTTTCTCACAAGCGGCACTATGATTGAGTAGCAACCTTTCATACCTAAACAATCAAAGCCATTTAACAAAAAGCTTTATGTGCGGGAAATTAGGGAATAAAACAAGCTATAAAAAAATGTCCAACAAGGAGTTCTTATGAACAGCAAATTACTTTTAGCAGCGGGTATTTCTTCAGTTCTGTTTTTGGCAGGTTGTTCTGGCGCGCCAGACACAGCTTCCAGCAAACTGGATGAGCTAACTAATCAGGTTCAGCAGCTCAGTCAGCAAGTTTCTTCGCTTCAATCTTCTCAAGAAAAAGCGAGCATGAAAGCAGAAGAAGCAGCTTCAGCGGCGAATGGTGCTAAGAGCGCTGCGATGTCGGCTCAACAAGAAGCGGCACGTGCAAACAGCCGTATCGATAACATCGCGCAGTCTTATACTAAGTAAGCTCAGAGATTATGTAAAAAATGGGTGCCTTGGTCACCCAGATATTTTCGCTTGCAGCCGGATTTAAACGGCTGATATCAAATTATGTAACCTGAACTTGGGTTATTAAGAGATTAGGTTATTTATGGCGTGGCAATTTCGATTGGCACGCCGTTTTGTACTTGAACCGCGGCCTTCGCTTTCGCATCTGAAATATTAAACTCATCCATCCACCAGCCAAGTTCCATTGGCAACTCTAGCCTTGCTTGAACGCCTTTGCTGTTGGTTAGTGGCTCATGCACTTCAATAAACACACTTCTGTCCGGTTCTAGCGACATTTTGATTGGTTGATTAATGATCCTTACCTGTTCACCTTTGTTCGCCTGTTTAAACAGCCATTCGATGTCTTTAGGCTCCATTCGGATACAGCCCGCGCTGACACGCAGCCCAATACCAAAGTCTTTGTTGGTTCCGTGAATCAGATATTCTCCAGATCCATACGCTAAACGCATGGCATAGTCACCCAAAGGGTTTTCTGGCCCTGCGGGAACCACTCTTGGCAAACTGATGCCTTTTTCTGCGTATTCTTTGCGGATCGATTTAGGGGGAGTCCATGTCGGGTTTGGAATTTTGCTTGAAATTCGCGTAACCATCTCAGGCGTATCTCGCCCAACCCGGCCAATGCCTACAGGGAACACGTGAACAATGTCTTCGCCTTTGGGGTAATAATACAACCGCAGCTCTGGCAAATTGATAACAATGCCCTTTCTGGGCGTATCCGGAAGAATAAAGTGAGTAGGAATAGTTAACACGGAGCCTTCAGAAGGAAGGAAGGGGTCGTACCCTTTATTGGCAGCCATGAGTGAAGGAAAACCAACATCGTATTGTTTAGCGATTAGGGCGAAGGTTTCTCCCTCTTGAACCACATGTCGCTGCACGGTCCCTGCGATATTGCTGCCTTCAATAGGCAACGGAAATGTTGCTGCCGAAACCGACGATGCAACCAAGGATACCAACCAAACACCAACGACCGCTTTCTTCATCCCTACTTTTGCCTCTAGTTCTTTCGTTCAACATTGCTTTCGATCAGCCTAGTTCTTCAGCTAAGCAAGATCATGTCAGCAACGCTTGCGCATCGTCAACACCATTACCTCGGGTTCTTATGATTGAACCCGAATTCAAATTACTTAACCTTTTGCTTTCTTATACATACTCAATGCCAGCTCGCGCTGAGTTTTATGGTCAACAACACGCTCAGGATAATTTAGCGTGTGGCTTTCTGACCACATCCAAGGTTGATGTATGTATTTCGATGGTACCTGTTTTAACTCCGGAATCCACTGGCGCACAAATTCGCCTTGAGTATCAAACTTTTCTCCCTGAGATATCGGGTTAAAAATTCGAAAGTACGGCTGCCCATCACACCCTGTTGAAGCCGACCATTGCCAGCCCCCGTTGTTTGCCGCGTAGTCTCCGTCTGCAAGTTTTGACAGAAAATAGTCTTCACCCCAGCGCCAATCAATCAACAAGTCTTTGGTTAGAAAGCTCGCCACAATCATTCTTAGCCGATTATGCATCCAACCAGTAGAATTGAGCTGCCTCATTGCTGCATCGACAATCGGATACCCTGTTGTGCCATTTTTCCAATGTTCAAACCAATCCTTGTTATTGTGCCACTCAAGATCGATCGCCCAGTCAATAAACGGTAAGCCTTTGCTCAATTTTGGTTCAAAATCGAGCAAATGTTGATAAAACTCTCGCCACACTAATTCACTCAGCCAAATTTGTTCACCTTCATTGAGGTCGTCCATACTTTGCTGGTAAGTCAAACGAGCGACGCACTGCCTAACAGAAAGAAAGCCGAGCGCCAGATAGGGTGACAACTTGCTTGTCCCTTCTATAAAAGGAAAGTCTCGATCTTCTTTATAGCGATCAACGCTTTTCGTATGACGAAGCGCGTTTTTTTCTGAACTGAGGGCATTGTGAGAGCTAAGAGGACTCTCTGCGCAAAAATCACGAAGCTGATGAATCAGTGCTTCCGTACAAACATCATATTGATTGCTGTCCGTCCGAGGATAGCTGAAATGGCACTTAGAATTGAATTGGCTAACCAGTGGCTGAAGAAACGTCACTTCCGGCACCTCATCGTTGCCCTTTTTTAAACGTGGAAAGACAGAAACACCAGCCAGAGAAACCTGATTTAGCCACGCTCGCTTAAATGGCGTGAAGACTTTGAAATACTCACCTTTTTTGTTGAGAACACTTCGCGGAGGTAGGACACATTTGTCGTGATAGAGATGAACGTTTTTTGATGGTGGACACAGGCTTTCGATGGACGAATCTCGCTGCTTTTCGTTCCATTCATATTCAATATTGGCGTGTAAGCCTTGAATTTTGTCGTAAGTAAGTAGCTTAGATATTAAATCGGCTTGCTCCGCAAAGGTCGACACCTCGGCATAAACCAAGGGGACATTTAACTCGTGTAATTCTCGCTGCAATTCATACAAACGCCGATAAATCAGATCCGCTTGAATGGGAGCCATATGGTGGGATTCCCATTGCTGCGGTGTCGCGATATACAGTGCAATGACAGGCTGTCCGGTTGCTATTGCTTGTGAGAGTGCGGTGTTATCCAATGTTCTTAAATCACGACGAAACCAAACCAATTGCATACTATTGTTATTCTTCTATCTGATTGAAATACACTTGCTGGATAAGCGGAGAATACCCCACTTCATACGCATCTAATGCTGCGAAGGACTTAATGTCTCCAGCCGTCTTACTGCTGATGTTTTTACTGCAATGAAAGTAAACTTGAGAAACAGATTCTGAGTCCACCATTTCAGGTAGCCCACTCACGTCTTCCACACCTTCCAGCATAGTGACGCGGTTTCCGCTGTCTGAAAGCAAAAGTGCATGAATTCGAGTGTCCACACTTCCGGGGGTATCAAAGCTCACAAGTAACGCTTTTTTGTTCTGAGATACTTTGTTTTCCGATTCAATGATCCGGTTTGATACCACCATAACTAGAGAGCGAAACAGAGAGGTTTGAAGGGAACGCTGCGTCCCTTTTACGGAATCCAAGGCTTCTTGAACAGGGTAAATCACCTTGTTCACAATGTGCTGAGTTGGGTACTCCTTAAACAAAGCGGAGAGAATTTTATCGCCCTTCTGAGCATCCATTTTGGCAATGGAATCGAGCAGAGAATCTACTTCTCTCAATGATTCTTCACTCGGTTCAGCGAGATTCGATTTCGAACCGCCGCGGATTAACTCTTTCACCTTCCCAATAGGGACACCTTTATTAAGCCACCCCTGAATTTCACGGATGTCATTAATATCCTTTTCGGAAAAAAGACGGTGACCCTTTTGAGTTCGTTTGGGTTGAATCAAACCGTAACGCCTTTGCCATGCGCGCAGCGTAACGGGTTTGATTCCAGTCATCTCAGAGACCTCTCGAATGGCAAATCGAGGGTTTTCCTGATTAAGATCTTTCATAGTTAAAGGTTTTCATAATTTAGGTTCTCACAGCCCATATCTTAATCTCAGTTCTTGTGGGTATGGGTCTAAAAATCGTTGGGTTTCTAAGTATTGGTCTGGGTACGAATTCAAGTAGTGTTTGATCAGTGTTAACGGAGCCAGCAAAGGTAACAAACCTTGGCGATATTCATGAATAGTGTCCGCCAATTCTTTCTTTTGGTTTCCATTCAGATCACGTTTGAAATAGCCCTGAAGATGCATCAAGACATTGGTTGTGTTTTTTCGACTTGCGCGGTGCTTAAGCGCATTCATGAATTCGTTACGATATTGAATATAAAACGCTTCGGAATCGTAATGCTTAATGTTGGCAACCAGACGACCAATAGAGCGATAAGATTCAGGGTGATGCGCCATTAAGCTGAGTTTGTAGCGTGAATGAAACTTAACGATTTTCCCAGGCGTCGGTTTTCCATCCATAGATTGGTAAAAATCATGCAGAGCATAAACTCGCGCAATGAAATTTTCTTTTAAGAACTGATCGTGCAAGCGCCCATCTTCTTCAACAGGGAGCCACGGCATTTTTTCCATTAGTACTTTGGTGTAAAGCCCAACGCCATTTTTGTCGGCGCTGTTTTTCTTGTACACCTTAACTCGCTCCATCCCACAAGTTGGAGATTTTGCACAAACGACATAGCCGCATAGGTTCTCAGGGATCAATTCTTCAACTTTGCTTTTTGAAAAATCCATCATGCGATCCGTGTACTCTTGGTCGGGGTTCTTTGTTTCGACAAGAGCAACTCGTTCTTCATTACTAATGAGACGAATGGTAGGGCGCGGCACTGGTAGCCCTATTCCAACCTCAGGGCAGACGGGAACAAAACTGACGTACTCCGAAAAGTCTTTCGTTAAAAAGTTATTAATTTTGTGTCCAGAGTCGAAACGTACTTTCTCTCCGATTACACACGAACTTACACCAATTTTAATTTCATTCGCTGCCATAGTTTTCTCCCTAACCATATCAGTTGTAAGACTGAGTTGGTTAATCAGGTTGGGTGGATGTTTTGTACAATTATTTTTCTTGTACAAGAATCTATAGCATTTCGATCACATCGATACAAAAAATAATTTTGTATCGTTTATTACTTAGTTGTAAAACCGCTCTAAATATTTTCACTTAATTCATTGATATTAAAAATGTAAATGGCATGAATATGATGTATTTATAACGCTTTAAATTTCTCTAAATTTTTTGTTCACTTCTTGAATTTCAATGAAAGCCGCATAACGCTGACGATGTATATTCACCACTTCTTCTGTCGCAGTGGAGTATTGCTCGCCGAAGTGCGACATGGTTTTCATTGCTTCAAACACATCATTAAATGCGCCAGCCGCAACCGCGGCCATAATGGCACTACCGAGTATCACAGGCTCACTTGCGACTGGTGCAACCACTGGCAGCTCTGTTGCGTCTGCCAAAATTTGGCGAATAAGTGGATCTTGCCCCGCACCGCCGCTCACTACTACCTGCCTAACCTGAATGCCTTCTGCCGACTGTGCATCAATGATCTGTTTCAACCCATACGCTAAACCGCATAGCCCCGCCACATACAATTTAACTAAGCTCTCGATCGAATCGTCCATATCAAGCCCTAATATCGCCCCTCGAGCATCTGGATCGGCGTGAGGCGCTCTATTCCCAAGAAATTCAGGAAGAACATGCAGCCCTTTGGCGAGAAAAACAGCATCGCTGAGTGATGGGCAAAGCGCTTTTACCTGCGAGGATAAGTATTGAACTGGCGTACAACTTTGTATTTGCGCCATGGCTTTAAGTTCTGTGAACGCTGGATGCGACTGAATCAAATGATCCATCGCGGCACCTGCAGCAGACTGCCCTGCCTCATTCAGCCACATTCCGGGGATCATCGCAGAAAAATACGGTCCCCAAACACCTGATACCAAGGTTTTGGTTGTAGACGTGGTCATGGTGCAAGCCGATGTGCCAAAAACATACGCAAGGCTAGCCGTTGGATCAGAAATACCGTGTTCATTAACCGCACCGACCGAACCAACGCCACCAGCGTGGGCATCAATCAACCCTGCCGCAACGGACACCCCGACGGGTAACCCCAAGTGCGCGGCAGCATCTTGCGTTAAACCTTGTGCAAGCGAAGTCCCTGGAGCAACAACAGTGGTCCCTATTTTAGCGAAGTTGTCACTGGTGAGTTCATTTAACCCGAATTGGTTGAAATACGTCTCGTCCCAGCGGTTTTCGTGCGCTAGGTAAGTCCATTTGCACACTGTGGTGCATATAGAGCGTGAGAGCGACCCGCTAGACTTCCATGTCAGAAAGTCCGTCAGGTCAAAGAAGTGCTTTGCGTTTAAATACGTATCTGGCAGGTTTTCTTTCAGCCACAACAACTTTGGTGTTTCCATTTCTGGCGAAATTCGGTTGCCGACATAGCTAAGAACCGAGTGCCCTTCTTCATTGATGCGCTTGGCTTGCGGCGTCGCTCGTTGATCCATCCAGACAATCACGTTTCGGTCTGCATGATTGTGAACACCAACAGGCAGGGGCTGGTCGTAATCGCCAATCACAACCAAAGAACATGTCGCATCAAATGAAATTCCAATCACGTGGTGTTTATCAATGCGCGCCTTACTCACCGCTGCGCGAACACAATTGCCCACGGCATCCCAAATTTGATCGGATGATTGCTCGTATCTTGCGTTTTCATCGCTGAACATCAGCACATCGCACTTTGCTGTACTGATCTCTTTTCCTTGGAGATCATACACACCTGCACGAGCGCTTCCTGTTCCTACGTCCACGCCAATCACGTATTTATCGGTACTTTGCACTTTGCTTGCTCCTATTTACTACTCTCCGTTTATCGATCACCGTTTATCACTCACCGCTCGGTACGATCCGCTTAGAGCTCTACGCTATTGGGTAGAATGACCAAATCTCGAACCGTCACCCCAGACGACCGCGTCAGCATAAAGACAATGGAGTCCGCCACCTCCTCGGCTTGCATTAAACTGCCGTTTGCTAACGCTTCTTCCATCTTGTCTTTTGGCCAGTCATCCAGAAGGGCCGTTACAACGGGTCCTGGAGCAACCGCTCCTACACGTATAGAGTGAGGGATCAGTTGGCGTCGTAGCGAATGTACAAAAGCCTGAATGGCGTGTTTCGACGCGGTGTAAATAGGCTCGTAAACCACAGGAATAAACCCAGCTATCGAACTGGTCACAACAATATCACCACATTTTTGCTCGATTAAATGCGGCAGCACCGCTTTAACAGATCGAAATACTGCGTTGATATTGAGATTCAACATGCGATCCCATTCATCTGGATCCCCTTCGGCAAAGATTCCCCCAACATACGAACCCGCATTGGCATGAAACCCATCGAGCTTTCCATTGGTCAGCGCTAAAATGCCGTCGAGCATGCCCGAAACTTGATGCGAATCCATCAGATCCACCTCCAATGACAGAGCCAATGGACCCAAATCTTCGCAGGCTTTTTCTAAACCATCTTTGCTTCTATCAATCAGAACAACGGTTGCCCCCTCGTCAATCAACGCTTTTGCGCAGGCTAATCCAATCCCTGATGCCGCACCTGTAATCGCGTAAACCTTTCCTTCAATGTTCATTTTCATAGGTTCTATTCCTTATTCATCGTTACCGGTTTTCATGAATACCGGTTTGGAGGCGTTACGCTTTACCGTGAGAAACACGGCTTCGGCGGGCAAGGCTATCGATAATCACTGCGATAGCGAGAACGGCACCGGTGATCATGTAGCGATGCGCCGATGAGAGATTAAGCAGCGTTAAACCGCTCGCGATAGATTGAATGACGATAATGCCAAGCAGCGCCGACCACGCCGAACCACGGCCACCAAATAGGCTGGTTCCGCCAATCACCGCAGCAGCAATGGCATTGAGATTCACATCGCCCGTCCCTGCCTGTTGGCTTGAAGAGGCCAAACGTGCAGCCGCAAGTACACCCCCTAAAGTCGCTAACGTAGAACAGGTTACAAAGGCGCTAATGTAGATGGCTTTCACGTTGATACCAGCACGGCGAGCGGCTTCTGCGTTTCCGCCAACCGCCAGCATGTATCGCCCCCATTTGGTGCGAGTAAGCGCGTAGTTAAGTGCGACTACGAGAAAAATAAACAAACCAAACATCCAAGGAATGCCGCGCCCCTGATTTAAGTAGGCACTGACTGCGAGTAACAATACCGTGACCACCAACGCTTTCACCCAAATGAACTTGGCGCTTTTGGCTGAAAGGTTTGCCGACTTGCGTTTGCGCCTAAGTGTCCATTCAGAAACAGCAATAACGCCACCAGCGAATACAGACAGTGAGTAGGAAACCCAATCTGGCATCACCATTAATTGCCCAAAATTCACCATTGAAGAACCGTAAGGCAAGTTGATAGAGCCAGTGGAACCCAGCAAATAGAGTTGTAAACCAAGCAACGCGAGCAACCCTGCAAGGGTTGAAACAAAACTCGGCATACCGAAACTGTTTCTTAAAGAAGCGTATGCAAAGCCCACCATGGCACCAAAACATAAGCTTATTCCGATCGCGATGCCCAAAGGCACACCTTGGTTTACCCAAAGCACACCCAAAATCGCTGATCCGACACCACTCATGGAGCCAACGGATAGGTCGATTTCACCGAGCATCAAAACGCAAACAATACCAAGTGCGATAATTCCGACCGTCGAACTGTCGAAAAGTAAGTTAACGAGGTTATTGGGCGATAAAAATATCGGATTGATGAAGGTAAAGATCCCCCAAATAAGGATTAACCCCACCACCACGGGTAACGAGCCTAAATCTCCAGATTTTATCTGGTCGATGAATTTGCGAATGTATCCGCTCAAGCCAGCCGCGTGAGTAACGCGGGTATCGCTTCTATCCAGTAATTGGTTTGGAGTCGGCGTAACATTAGAGGAATGATTCATACCTTTTCCTCCACTGCGGTTGACGCGTTATCCATTCGGTTCGCGCGCTCCATCGCTGCGTTATCGGTCGCGCCCGTTATTGCTCCTATCAACTCTTCATTGGATGCATCTGCTCTAAATACCCCATTGTTCTGCCCTAACCGTAGCACCACAACCCTATCGGCTACGGCACGCACATCCTGCATGTTGTGGGAAATCATGATTACTCCTAGCCCTTTGGCTTTTATTCGCTCGACCAAGTTCAAAACCTCAGCCGTTTGCGCCACTCCCAATGCAGCCGTGGGCTCATCCAACATCACAATTTTAGGGTCGAGAAGTAGCGAACGAGCAATCGCTACAGTTTGACGCTGTCCACCAGACAAAGAGGCAACCACGTCTCTCACGCTGGGTATTCGAGCGGCCAATTCATTGAGTAATTGCCAAGACCTGACTTCCATTTCCGTCTCATCAAGACTCAAGCTGTTTCTCTCTTGTCCCAAAAATATATTGGCGACCACATCGAGGTTTTCACACAAGGCTAAATCTTGGAAAACAGTCGCAATTCCAAGCTCTAGCGCATCACTTGGTTTCTTGAATTCCACTTCTTTACCTTCAAACGCAATCGCGCCTGAGCTTAGTGCATGCGCACCGGCAAGGATCTTAATCAGAGTCGATTTTCCCGCCCCGTTATCCCCAACCAGCGCCACCACTTCACCAGGGTAAACATCAAGGTCGATGTTGGTTAATGCGGCGACCGCACCAAAATTCTTGGATACATTACGCAGGCTTAAAATAGGCTGAATGCCTTCTTTGGAATCCAATTCTGTTTGGTTTGATTGCTTTTGGGCTTGTTCTTGAGATGAACCATCCGACGCCATAAAACTCACTCCAGTCAAAGCGTTTTTTATTCAACACTTTTCGTTTAACGTTGTTCGTTTATCGCTTTCCACCTATACGCAGATTCTTATCTTGGGCAATAGGCAGTAAAGCGCTCGCCATTAACGTTTTGAGTTCAGACCTAAAAAGATAATAAAAAGTCTGATGAAAGAGTGCCACGCCACCAAAGGCTGGTGGCACTCATGTTCAAACTGGTTAAAGAGACCAGTTTGAGGACAAAGCGTTACTTAATTCCCAATTCTTTACAGCCCGCTAGGTAGCGACCAGTACAAACGTCATCAGCAGAGGCAATACCGGAATCAAAAATGATCTTTTTGATGTTGCCGCGTGTGACCACTTCAGGGACAAATAACTCAGATGGCGTGTTGTAGAGTGTTGTTTTGGCTTTCGGTGTTTCGCCGTTCAACATGGATACCGCGACTTTTGCTGCCGCTGCCGCCACAATTTCAGAAGGTTTGGAGATGGTGTTGTATTGATCGCCAGAAATGATCAATTGAAGCGCAGCCAATGTCGCGTCGTTCCCCGTAACAGGTGGTACAGGATCGACCCCCGCTGCTTTAAACGCGGCTATCGCACCGCCTCCGGTGCCGTCATTCGCCGCAACAACACCAATGATTTTCGAACCAAAACGGTTAATTTGACCACTTGCCCAAGACTGCGCTTTTGGTGGTGCCCAATTTGGTGTCGCGTATTCAGCTAACGTGCTGTATTCACTGCCGTCTAGCCCTTGATCGATCCCATCTCGTATAAGACCCGCTGCAGCATCCGTCGGTGAGCCATTAATTTGCAATATGCCGCCTGAATCTTTCGACACTTTATTGATTCGTAAATGCACAACCAAGCTATCGGCAATGGCTTTACCTATGCCTTGATTGTCGAACGAAACATAGTAGTCCGCGGCTCTATCTGGGATTGGTCTATCATACGTAATGACCTTTATTCCTTGGCTTTGCGCTAACCCAACTAATGATGCAGCGGCGCTTGAGTCCACCGGATCCAATACAATCACTTTTGCACCTTGAGTAATCACGGAGTTGAACTGCTGCTGTTGCAACGCGACATCCGCATTCGCATTTTGGTAGATCACTTTACAATCTGAACAGAGCTCGCTCATCGCCGCCTTAAAGCCGGGATAATCATGTTCTTCATAGCGAGTTGAGGCTTGGTCGGGCATAAGAAATGCAACCAGAGGGGCAGCAATACTTTGCGCAGATACCGCGCCTAAAGAGACAAACAACGCGGCAGAAACACTCAGTTTGCTTGCCGATTTCAGCTTGCTCGCCAACAGTTTCGTGGCTAAGGATTTCATAGTTAATACTCCATTTAAGATATGTCAGGTACAGCTGTACCCTCAGCAGCTGTCCGACAGCCGCTGTTCCTTTATCCCTCCACCGTATTGCTTTTAAAACTTGGGTATACTAAAGTGCAAAAGTCTTCTGTTTGCTGCAACAAACAAAGACTTTAGAACTGTCCTAAGTTCTAACAACCAGCGAAAGTGTAGGGTCGATTTTCTTTGGTAAAGTCTATTTCCATGTAAGTTTGTTCTACATTTTCGTTCCTTCTTTCTGCTTTTATTTGATCATTACTACTCATTTAAATTACTCAGATTCACTTTAAATACCAGTGTATTTAGGTGGTATATCCGATCATTTTTTTGTCGCAAAATTCAAAACCGACGCTCGCTCTATCAATTCAGCTTCCAATACCGTCGATAGCTTCACGTTTTGCTCGGCATCTCTGTTGATTCTCAACATCAACCTATCCCACGCGTGTTTGGCGATTGCTTCAACAGGCTGACGCACCGCCGTTAAACTTACGCTTCTTGCCGACATCCAAGCATAATCATCGAATACCAGTAGCGAAATATCCTCTCCTACCTTGATGTTGCGTTCTGCCAAGGCAGTTAGCGTACTGAGGGTAGTCACGTTGGTGAGAGAAAAAATGGCAGTTGGGTGAGAGTTTGCGTCTAACCACTCCCCGACTTTTACGGCTCCGGCATCAAGGTCGGCGCCAATTTCAATCACATCATGAGTCGCGCTATTTGTATTTTCTAGCAGAGCCGCAACAGCTTGTTTTCCACCTTCAACACGTTCATTTATTGGAGGAAAAGACAGATCGGATGCGATGGTCAGAATTTTCTCATGCCCTGCCTCAATTAAGTAACGACACGCCATTTCACCAGAGTCTCGATTATTAATGGTGATGGAATCGAGTGCCGATTCATCGACTGCGACACGGTCTACCAGCACAACGGGGCAAGCATCGGCTTTATCGATCAATATTTGTGGAAGGTTCCCCGAGCATGGGACCACAATCATCCCCGCAGGGTGCCAGCTCAACAATGTCCGAATACGCGATTGTTCAATATCCGTTTGGTCATGAGCACTTGCGACAATCACGTCGTAGCCTTGCTCGTAAGCGAAACTTTCCAATAAGGTCACTATGGTGGCAAAAAATGTATCGGTAATATTCGGAACCAGTACAGTAACCACTTTGTTGTGCTGGGAGCGTAACTGAGATGCCACTCGGTTTACTTGATACCCAAGCGACTCCGCAGCGTTTTGAACACGCTCTTTAAGATCCTTGTTAACGGGTTTCTTTCCAGAAAACACGTTAGAGACTGTCGCTGTAGAGACTCCCGCCAGTTTTGCCACTTCTCGAATTGAAGGTTTCTTCATGCAACTACAGCCCTTATTTACTAATCGAAGCCTTTATTTATCTACTGTAAAACGTTTAACTCAAATTACGTTACTGAATAAATGGTCAATAATCAAGCGCGTTGTTGATAATTTGTTCAGTAAGATTTAAAGGATTGTTAAAAGAGACATGACGTACTCAAGCCTTGAGCTCAAAAGAAAGAAAACACTTACTTTGCCCACCAGCAAATCGATTGCATTCCCGCTTTCAACAGATTTCGTTATCAACATTCCATTTTCGAGAAAATTTAGGATTTTTTGTGACAAAGCTCTCAAGGGATGACTACTCGCAGGGCTAGTATTGCTGTCAAGAAGTAACCCCTGTTCAACAGATTTGGTAATTGTTGTCGCATCAATTCCTGCGAATTACCAAAACTCACTTTGGAGAGTATCACTATGGCAACCCCACACATCAACGCACAAGCAGGCGATTTCGCAGAAACGGTTCTAATGCCGGGCGACCCGTTACGCGCTAAGTTCATTGCTGAAAACTTCCTAGAAGATGCAAAGCAAGTTTGTGATGTAAGAAACATGTTTGGTTTTACTGGTACTTATAAAGGTAAAAAAGTATCGGTAATGGGCCATGGAATGGGTATTCCTTCTGCTTGTATCTACACCCACGAGTTGATTTCTGAATACGGTGTGAAAAACATTATCCGTATCGGTAGCTGCGGTGCAGTAAAAGATGATGTGAACCTAATGGACGTGGTTATCGGTATGGGCGCTTCTACCGACTCAAAAGTAAACCGCATTCGTTTTGCCAACCACGACTTTGCAGCCGTTGCTGACTACGGGCTATTGGAAGAAGCGGTTAAACAAGCGCGCGCGAACAATGTTCCAGTAAAAGTGGGTAACGTATTTTCTGCCGACCTTTTCTACACACCAGAAGCCGATATTTTCGAAAAAATGGAAAAGCTAGGCATCTTAGGCGTGGATATGGAAGCGGCGGGAATTTATGGTGTCGCGGCGGAGCTTGGTGCTAAAGCGCTAACTATATTAACC
The DNA here is from genome assembly GCF_030689305.1 of Vibrio penaeicida. GTDB lineage: Bacteria > Pseudomonadota > Gammaproteobacteria > Enterobacterales > Vibrionaceae > Vibrio > Vibrio penaeicida_B. The sequence continues at coordinate 40,279 of NZ_JAUYVM010000014.1, forward strand.
GTATCTGACCACATCATTCGCGGTGAGAAGCTTTCAGCAGAAGATCGTCAGAAGTCGTTCAATGACATGATGACCGTTGCGCTAGAAACCGCAATTAACCTGTAATTTATTGCTGCCAGTTTTGCTGGCAGCCCAGTTTATTCCCGAGGGGGCGATCGTGTCAGACGGCAAACTGCCAAAGGATGCAGATGGGTTGCAACTCAACTTTTGTAAAACATTGGCGTGTGACAACTTTGGATTGAGTGATGCAAATCGGTATGTTTTGCAGCATGCAAACCCTAAACGTCCAGCGATGGTGTGCCGTGAGTGTGGTGCTTTCCCCCCCTTACTTAATAATCGCGAGGTTCTTAACGAACTGAGCAGGCTTAGAGCCGTGCATAGTGACGGTTTGCCGGCGTGTCGTAACCCCAATTGTGAAAATGCCGGCAAAACCGTCCATACCCACAAACATCTTTACCATGCCTTTGGTTACAGTGGTGATAGGCAACGCTACCGTTGCAAATGTTGTCAATCGACATTCGTGGATAAATGGTCTGGCAGTAATGCCAAAATAGAATTCCAAGAACATTTACTCGGGTATTTGTTCACTGGCTATTCGGTACGTGAAATCTGCCGTAAGCTCGAAATCAATCCTAAAACGTTCTACGATCACGTTGATCAAATCGCAAGCCGATGCCGACGTAAGTTAGCGATGTTTGATGCTCGCTGGATGAATCATGCCGAGCAATACCATCTATCTTCGCATTACACAGTACTGCAGCCGCACAGCCAAAATGGTGTATTTTGGATAGTCACCACCGATGCTGACTCAGGCTATGTGTTGTCACAACACGTCAACTACTCGTTTGATGAAGAGCCGCAAGGCAATGTTGATCACAACCCATATCAAGTCCCTGCTAGGTTTGTTTCTAAGGAATACCAACCAGAGTCTTTTGAGGCTGTTACTCGCCCCGCAAGCTCACTACGTGAGAAAATCGACAACAAGTACCAAGAAATTTTAGCGCGCGGTAACGTAGAAGACCCGATGGGAAATCTGCTGAAATTCAATTATCCGTCGAAAGGTGCATTGATTCGTCCTCCTTACACCTCGTATGCGCACTACCTCCACGTTTTAAATATGTGTGAGGATGAAAAACGCGTGTCGATATTTATGCCGCAAGACCCAATTTTGCGTTCAGCAGCGTTGTCGGTTTGTCTACCGAGAATACAGCGCCATAATATTGACTTGATGTACGTAGAAGAAGACAGCAGCGAACAAGAAGGCACGATTGCTCAAAAAATTGACATCGTCCATATGGGATGGTGGCGCGATCGGTGGGCAATTCAAAATAACGACAGTCGCGCAAAAGGCATTTGTTATCTAGCCGGCGATAATGCCGATCACCAACACTGGCTAAACCTTGCTACCACTACGCAAACGCAATATTACCAGCAACGTTTTCAACTATTATTTGAAAGCTTCATTAACGAACCTCGCCGCAAATTACGCCCAGGTGGTTTGCTTCCTTTGTTGGACATTTTCCGAGCTTGGCACAATTTGTGCTACCAAGATAAGAACGGTATGACGCCAGCACAGCTTCTTAGACTGGCAGACAAACCTCTTACATTACGAACTTTGTTGTCCTGATTTGGATAATCAGTGAAAATCTGACACATTTATCAGTGAGATAAACGGTAAACTGCCACAAATGTTGTACTTCATTGAGAAAATGTGGCTATTATCATTGTATTGGTAGTGCCATTCTTATTGAGCGCACAATATAATAACAAAGTTGAAACTAAGATACGTAACTGCTTGGACTAAACATTGGATAAAGCCCAGATATTAATTGAGAATGAGCTAGAGCAACTACGTGCTCGAATTGAAAGTGAACCCGAAGGGGTATTGCTCCAAGCGAAGCAATGTTTAGCTCGTGCCGAGCAAATCCTCTATCACGAAGGGGTTATCCAAGCGTACATCGTGATTTCACGTTGCCACTGGAGTTTAATGAGCTACCAGAAAGGCATGAAGGCAATCAAAGAAGCGCTAACGGGTCAAAACCGATTAGACAACGATAACTATCTCCCTGAAATTCTTCACATTCATGCCCTTCAATTCTGGGGTCAAGCCAAATACTATTCCGCCCAGCAATATTGGATCAATGCCTTAGAACAATCGGCATTAGTTGGCGAATCCGCAATTGAAATCGAATCTCTTATCGGGTTGGGTAATGTCTGGCGAATTACCGAAGATATTCATCTTGCAAAATCGACTCACGAGCTGGCCGTTAAAGTGGCGAACAACGCTCGTATTGACTGGCTGGAAGGCAAAGCGAGAATCTTGCTGGCGTGGGATTACTACCTACTGAACAATTACGTTGAAATGCTCTCGGTATTGGACGGCGCAGAAGAAGCGTTGAAATATCACCAAGACCCAACCTGGCGTGCAGAAATATGCGATTTCCGTGGGTTGGCGCTGATTGGTTTAGAACGCTTAGAAGATGCTGAAAGCTCCACAATGGAAGCACACACGCTTGCCGTGAAGCACGACTTAACTTGGATGAAAGCGCACTCATTTATTAGCCGAGCAAGGTTAGAGCTGATACGTAAAGACTTCAAAATTGCGGGCGAGCTCTTACAGCAAGCTGAAGATGCCGCGAAACCGTTCGATAATGGCGAATTGCTGTCTCAAATATGTTTTCAGCAATCGGTCGTCGCTGAAGAAAGCGCCGATTATGAGCAAGCACTTCAAGCATTTAAAAAGTACCGTCGCTATTCCATTCATATGCTGAAAGAGCAAACGAATCGACTGGGCATGGATAAAGCACGAGGCTCGAAACGACAGCTCGAACAACGTGCTCGTAAATTAATTAATCGCATTCGTGGGCAAATCGAATTTAACCGCGAAAAACGCTTTTCTAATGTCGTATCCGAAACCTACTGGTGGGAACAAATGGTTCTGTTTAAGTCAGAGCTGAAAAAGTCCAATCACGCGGTCATTATGATTCAGCACGAAGACAGCAATTATTTAGAAATCTGTATCGAGCTTGCCCACTGTTTATGTGGAAGGAGCGACTTGATTTCTCAACTCGATGAATCTCGTGTTGGCATGCTAATTTCTGAGAAAGGTGATGAAGCCAATAAGCTGTTTGATGTCGTCAGCCAGATGATTTCTATGTACCCATGGGATCGTCGAGGATTAAAAGGCGAAGCACCAAAAACGTCACTGCATGATATTTTGACGTTCCCATTCACGCTCGATCAACTGGTCGAAAAATCCACTGAAACGGAGCATGCTAATGGAAGCGTTACTAAGCAAAGTCTCTGAGGCTGGGTTGGATCCGGCTTCCGTTACGGGTGAAGATGCCATCATTTTTTGGGATCACGTTCGTCAGCACATCGCGACAACAAACCTTGAACGCTCGCATTGCTTTTTGATCAGCTCCGAGTATAGAGCGAAGCTAAACCAACCCAAAGCCAGTTTGGATGAACTCCGCGAGGCAGTTGCCTTACTTTCACTTCCTCGAGATGTTGAAGACATTCTCACCATTAAAGCCGCTTTGTCTGATCGCCTTTATGAAAATGGGGACTACGCCCTCTCTTTGAAAGAGTGCGTAGAATTATCGAATATTTCCGTCGAGTTTGGTCATATTGATTACTATGTAATTGCTGTACTTGGCATGGGTAATTTGTGTGACGCTTACGGCGACCACGCTCGGGCGCTCAAGTATTACCAAAAAATCAATGGTATAGACCACGCCATCAGTAGCCGTTCGCTGCGTTTAAGATGCAAGCTGTATACGGTGTCTTGCCTAATCTCGTTAGGTCGTGTTGCGAATGCCAACGAACTGCTTAAAGAATGTGAAGAACTCAGTATTCTGGTTTCTGACAAGGTACTGGCCGGGCAAATCATTCTTTACCAAGCACGAATTCTTCGGAAACAGAAGCTGTACCACGAAGCGTTAGAAGTTTTGGCAAAAGCGCGTTATTCGTTAAACAACGTTAGTGCTTACTGGCTTTCAAATATGATGCGTCTAGAGCTGGCCAGAAGCTTGAACGCTATCGGGAGAACCGATCTTGCAGAATACACGCTCAATTCTGCGGTCAAGCGCATCAAACTGAATAACTCCCCCGTATTGCTGAAAAGCTTGTATGAATCACTCAGCGATGTGTTTGCCTCGCAAAAAGATTTCAAGCAAGCCCTCGCCTTCGAAAAGAAAGCGTTCAGAATTGGTACGGATTTGGTCAAAAATATCCCAATCAGTGACTTGGCAGGTTTCCAGCTTCGTCGCTTATCTCGCTTTGAACTCCAGCTTAAATTGATTCTTTCAGAGCAAGAAAACAAAGAATTAAAAGAGACCACCGAAACTCAGAAAGACAAAGTGGCGCAATTGCAGCAAGACGTCTTTACCGATCCATTAACCAGCTTGCACAACCGACGCTGGCTCGATGTGAAACTCAAAGATCTCCTGCTGCATGAAACCCCTTTCACATTGATGGTCATCGATATTGATCACTTCAAATCGATCAATGATGAGCTCAGCCACTTAGTCGGCGACAAAGCCATTGTGAATGTGTCACATGAGCTGGCGGCGCACTTCCGATTCCGCGGCGCATCTTGTGTACGATTTGGGGGAGAAGAATTCTTGGTTATCCTTGAAAATACCAATGTCGACCAAGCCGTGTTGCATGCCGAGCACTATCGAGAGCGTATTTTCCAGTTCGGCTGGCACGATATATTGGGTGAACGTGGGCTAACAGTGAGCGTAGGCGTCACCAATCACAGGGAAGGTGAAAACACACAACGTACCTTCTACCGCGCGGACAAAGCGCTGTATCGAGCCAAAGCGAAAGGTCGAAACCAAGTCTGCTACGAGGTTTAATTTCCCAATCAATCTCAGTCACTGAAAAGCCATCCTCTGTTGTTTAGGATGGCTTTTTTACATGACCCTATCAGCGTAAAATCGTTTACCCTAGCTCATTGAACCATTAAAAAGAATTATAGGAAAAACAATGAAATTCCGCCGACGGCTGCCAATGTACCTATCACGCTGGTAGAGGATACACGCTCGCCATTCCATCCATAAATAAACAATATAAACAGCGGGCTGGTTGCAATCAGTGTTTGGGCAATGGCTGGGTTAGCGTTCTTCAGTGCAATTTGTTGAAGCCAAAGTGCTAAGAATGTTCCAACAAAAATGGCAAGGAGTAACTTTATGTGCTGCTTACCATTCATCCCTTTCCAATGACGTTTAATACCAGAGAAAGGTTGAGGTTCCAATAGTCGAATCACCATAGCGACGGCAGCAACACCAATGCTCAATCGGATAAGGGCTCCCCATAGTGGGGGGATATCCCCTGCGACTAAGGCGTAGTGGGAAATAACCACGCCACTTGCTTGGCACACACTCGCCAAAAGCCCAAAGCCAATCCCGACCATTGATGCTTTTTGGTCTGTACTAGAAGGGGTAATGACAACAAAAGTGACCGCAGCCGTGGTCACAACCACGCCTAGCCAACTTTGCATACTCAGCTCTGATCCGAGAGCCACTAACGCAAGAACACCCGACAACGGTGGAGCAAGCGACTCTAACAGTAGAGTCTTGTTTGCACCGATGCGTTTAAGTGCAGCAAAATAAGCACTGTCACCTATTGCAATACCCACAACACCGGATACCGCCAAGATAACAAAGTGTCCCGTTTCCATTACCCATCCATCATCAGGCATCGGCATAAACGGGATCACCACCAACATCATGGCAGACGCAATCACACCTTTAACAATATTCAATTGCATGGCAGAAAACTGGTGGCTGAACTGACCGTATATCCATGTTGCTATTGCCCAAACAATTGCAGCTCCAATCGCTGAAGCCTCACCAATGTAGTCCACTTCACATCCTTATTTATGACGTTCAAACAAAATGGTCGCACATTCCACGCGCTAACACCATTTGGCTCACACCTCTCTTGATGCGCTTCGAATAAAACTTGGTCTGCATATGAATCTAGCGATATATTAGAGTCTGTTACGTCATATCATTATGCTGCGCTCACATCACTATTCACTTCTCTCTTATTAAAGAAACCAGAAGGACAAGGTTTTATGTTTCTTGATTATTTCGCCTTAGGATTGCTTATATTTGTCGCCCTAGTCATTTTTTACGGGATCATTGTCATTCACGACATTCCTTACGAAATCGCCAAGGAGCGAGACCACCCTCACCAAGATGCCATTCATGTTTCTGGTTGGGTCAGTTTATTTACATTACATGCGATTTGGCCTTTCTTATGGATCTGGGCAACGCTTTGGCGTAAAGAACGAGGTTGGGGATTCCATAAACTTGAGGAGGAGCAACAGGATATCCACCACAGAGTCGATGTTCTTATCTATCAGGTAGCGGAACTGCAAAAAGAACTCGCAGAGCTCAAGATGACGAAGGCTGCTCCCCAAAATCAAGAAGCACAGAAGGGAGACGCGTAATGGATTTACTACTGATAGTGACATACGCCGCTCTGTGTATCGCCATCTTTAAAATTTTCAAGATTCCATTAAACAAGTGGACGGTTCCAACGGCTGTTCTCGGTGGCGTATTACTCATTGGCACCTTGATTCTCCTCATGAATTACAATCACCCATTCACTCAATACGGCGGTCAGTACTACACCACCACACCGGTCGTTCCTAGTGTTCAAGGAAAAGTAGTGGAAGTGTCTGCCAAGGCAAATACACCACTGAAAAAGGGTGACCCGCTGTTTAAGATTGACCCGACGTTGTTCGAAGCAGAAGTCGTGCGGCGGCAATCTGCTCTTGCGGAAGCAGAACAAACCGTTTTGCAATTAGCCTCTGTTTTCAAAGAGTCTCAAGCCGCTTCGATAAAAGCACTGGCCGACAAAGATAAAGCAGAAAGAGAATTCCAAAGATACAACAAAGGGTTCAAAAAAGGCGCATTTACTGAGCAACAACTCGATACGCGTCGTCAGTCCTTTAAAGCGGCAACAGCCAGTTATGAAGCCTCTCTTGCAAAAGTAAAACAGGCAGAATTAGCCTACAAATCGGAGATAGATGGCGAGAACACCCTCATTGCTCGTGTGAAAGCCGAGTTAGCTCAAGCACAGTTCAATTTGGATGAAACCATTGTCCGAGCTCCAACTGACGGCTATGTCACGCAGTTAGCTCTTCGCCCTGGCATGATGGCGGTACCGTTACCCTTGCGACCAGTCATGACATTTGTTCACACTGAAGATGAGTTTTACGTAGGTGCGTTCAGACAAAATTCCTTACAACGCTTACAAGCTGGCTTCGAAGCGGAATTTTTATTCCGTGCATTACCAGGAAAGGTTTTTCGAGGTGAGGTAGTCGAAGTGATCCCAGCGATTGGTGAAGGGCAGGTACAAGCATCGGGTTCGCTGCTTAATTCAAGCGCGCTGAAAAACAACGGACGAGCGTTAGTGAAACTCAAAATCACAGACGATCTTTCTGCCTATCACCTCCCAATGGGAAGTAATGCAGAGATAGCCGTTTACTCAGACAGCTTTACTCATGTTTCAGTGATGCGCAAAGTTCTTATCCGAATGAAGAGCTGGCAAAATTACTTATATCTGGATCACTAATCGAGCGGTCATCAAAACAAAGCCCACAGAAAAGAAGAAAGAGAAAATAGACCCCATATCGAAGTATGATATGGGGTTAACCTAAGAGGGGGAACCAATCCTCACTGCCTTTAATTTGAAATTAAACCAAACAGGAATTGGCCAGGTTTATTTACAAGTTACAACAATAGCTAGAACGTAAAAACAGTAATAAACCATGAGATTCATTTCCTCTTTTATTGCAAAGCATAACAATTTCGTCTCAGGTCTGAGTCAGGCTTTACCAAGTGAATCAAAACACATATATCCTAAGGACATATACAATAAGTACCACAGATCGATAAATCCGATAGAATACAAACAAGTAGCTCTAAATATCAATATACCTTAGGTTTGCAGTATTAAAACCCAAACTCCCTTAGATACCACTGCTTAACCAAACCCCAAAAATTTGTATTTATGGCTCAACCCCTCCATGTAGTAGCAAAACTATCAGTTAAAAATCAAACTCGTATAGTACTTAGGTTCGGTATGATCTATCAGTAATTTGGTGAATGACTAACGTTCAGCCTAAATGCTTGAATCCAGATCGCTTTCCACCCTAATTCTCTCATCAAACCTAAGGGCAATAGAACAAGAAACTCAGATGTCGAAACTTACCCTTTACCCCATTGCTCTTATAGTGGTATTTCTGGCCCTTGGTCTGTCACACTTTCACTATCAGGCTGAAAATATTCGCCAATCAACGTTGTCCGCTTTGGAAGTACGCTCGAATTTGCTGCGTCTGTATGTTCGATTGATGTCTGCGAAAAACACAGCCATGAAAAACTCGATTGAATTAGATGTTCAACAAAAATCGATTCTAAAAGCTCGAGCGGACCTGATTAAAGAAATCACTTACTACCCTGAATACAACACCTATGCTCTCTCTGCGTTTGATCAACCAAAGTTAGGGGATTGGCTTAAAGGTACTTTAACGATGGATGTCCCTATCCAATCGTCTACAGACCCCATTGCTGAAGAGATTGCCGCCGTTTTGTCCATCAATGAGCAAGCGGGTACCGTTATCGATGATCTAAAAATGACGGTATGGGCTTATTACTTATCAAAGAATCGTTTTCTGTTTCTTTCACCGAAACTCCCCGTCGAATCCTTCCAGTTCAGTGATATTTTGTATGAAAAGCCTTTTTGGACAAGCTTGTTGCCCAAAACTAACCCCGAAAGAAAGCAGGTTGTCACTGAGTTGTATGATGATGCCGCTGGACAAGGTTTGATGATCACCATTTCCGATCCTGTGTATCGCGGAGACGAGTTCCTTGGCATTGTAGCGATAGATATTGGAATGGATCTCATGACTTCCTTGCTAAAAGTGGGCAAAGCACCGGGTGAATCCTATTTAGTTGATGAAAACCTACAATTGACTGCAAGCTTGAGCGCATTTTCTCTGGGAGACAAACTGCCCATTTTGGTTACAGATACTGGACAGGGCTGGAAAGAATCGAATGAAGGTTGGTTTTACTGCACACCAACCATTAGTAAAGAACTCTTTTTAGTTCACCGTTTGAAAAAGACCACGTTGCTGCTAGAAGCAATGAAAGCGTCATCGACAGTTTGGTCTTTACTGATGGTGGGTTGTGTACTGAGTATTTTGTCTTTCTTTACCTATGTCTCCGCGAAGAAAAACAAGCAACTTATGCTGGTTGACCCTTTAACGGGTCTCTATAACCGACGTGGTTTTTACTCTTTCATTCAGCCTATATTCCAGCAATCTCTACGCAACCAACAGAAATGTGGATTATTGGTGATCGACATTGACCATTTCAAGAAGATCAATGATAACTTCGGCCACAGTGTCGGCGATGAAGTACTCCGTTCTATTGCCGCTGCCATTAAAAAAGTCGCGAGCCAATCGTCTGTGACCTGTCGCTGGGGTGGTGAAGAATTTGTGGTGCTTATACAGGACACTAGCCTCGACCGCGCGCACTGGGTTGCTGAAAAAATTCATCTCGCTATTGCTAAAAATCAACACAGCATGAAATCCCTCACGGTAACAGTCAGCATTGGTTTAACCGTTAGTTCGCCAGATGTTCAAGTCGACGATATTATGAAAAATGCCGACATGGCACTCTATGAAGCGAAGAAAATGGGCCGTAACCAAACAGTTATCGCATAGAGCACACTCATTTTGTAAGAAATCAGAGACTAAGATGGAGAAGCTTGCTGGTTTCGGCTAAATTTAGCAGAAACCTACACCCAATATTAAACCATCAGCGGACATCAGTTTAATGAAGAAAAGCTTATACATTCCTGCTCTTTTTTCAGCACTGCTCGCTGTAGTCGGTTATATTTACTACGAATCTGAAATAGATGAGCTTAGGCGTGACTCTGTTAACACGGTAAATGTTCGTGCGGGGCTTTTCGAACAATACTTTAAACTTATTTCCGCTCACAATACTGGTCTTAGAAATACCATGATCCATTCTTACCATTTTGCGGAAGAAGGGAAGATAAACCTGCCTCAGTGGATCAACAGTATTGAATATTTCCCCGAATTCGATATCTATGGTCTGTCAGCTTTTGATCACCCCAACCAAGCGTCAAAACTTAAAGGGACGCTGACAATGTTGGAGCCTTTCAATCCAAATAACGACAAACAACGCTTTGAAATGACAGCAGTATTGTCTTTGAATGAACAAATCAGCACGTTGGTCCGTGAATTGGGCGTCGCTATTTGGTCTTATTACATTTCTGCAAACAAATACCTGTTCCTTTCTCCAGAGCTTCCGGTGGCAGAATTCCAAGTCAGCGAAGCCGATTTTGAACGCCCATTTTGGTTACAAGCCCTGCCTTCTGTGAACCCATATGGTAAGCAGTTTGTGTCTGATTTGTACAATGATGGCGGCGGTCAGGGGCTCATGGTGACCATCACCGATCCAATCTGGGTACACGATGAATTTATTGGTGTCGTCGCCATAGACGTTGGGATAAGTAGCTTGGTTGATTTACTGCAAGTCAGCAGCTCGGTGGGGCAATCCTTTTTGATTGACGAAAATCGCCACATTGTTTCATCGATGACTGACTTTTCCGTGGGCGACAAGATCGACTTTCCCTCCCCTTCTGATGGCATGAATTGGATCGAAGATAAAAATGGTTTTTATTTGTGGCGTACGGTGGTTCCAAATGAACTTGATCTCGTGCATTTCGTCAGTAGAGATCAACTTCGAGACAAGGGCATCAAACACTCTATGACGGTGTGGACGCTTTTACTCATGGGGATGGTTCTCAGTTTTAGTGCTTACTTCCTTTATGTTGCCTTTCGCAGAAATCAGCGACTCATGCGTATTGACCCACTCACAAAAATCCAGAACAGACGCGGTTTTTTCGATGAGTTGAACAGCGCCTATCCAGGATATGTGAACAGTAAATGTGACGTTGGATTACTGATCTTGGACATAGATAATTTTAAGCCTGTTAACGATACCTATGGACACTTGGTTGGCGATGATGTGTTGATCTCCATAGTGAATCGAATCAGTAATGTACTGCCTAATATTTCATCCCTGTGTCGATGGGGGGGAGAGGAGTTCATGATTTTTCATCCATCGTGTTCGGTCGAAGAACTCGAAGAACTGGCCGAAAAAATACGCCATCAAATTAAAGCCATGCCACACAGTGATCTTTCACTTCCTATTACCGTTAGTATTGGCGGCTACTTCGGGCAAACGCAATCCAATTTCAATACAATGGTTCGCCATGCAGACCGCTCTCTTTATGCCTCAAAGCATCAAGGAAAAGACCAAGCAACGATTCATTGCGACAACGAAGATGAGTAACTGCGAAGGTGAGTGATGAGCTGTCCAAGATTAACGACAGGCTGCTCTAGCTCAGAGAAAGGCGATTATGTATGCGAAAAATTCGATAGACCTGCGGCGCTTATCTTATGAACCTCGGGGACGACTTAGTTTAAAACCCATACTTTTGAAATAACAAATCCGCAACAAGAAAACGACATTGTGAGTGACATCTCGCCTGTAGTATCCAGCTATTACCCATCCATCTCTTTCATCAGCAATCCTGAATACACAAGCTGAACTAAAGACCTCTTACGTTTAATCGATCCGTCTTTTATCAGCATAGATTTTGTGAGAATAGCTCCTACCAATTACGAGGAAAATAACATGGCTAAGATACTTCTACTTGCAGGTGATTTCGTTGAAGACTATGAAATCATGGTCCCTTTTCAAGCTCTACAAATGGTTGGGCACACAGTTGATGCCGTTTGTCCGGATAAAGAAGCGGGCGAAACCATCAAAACCGCCATTCACGATTTTGAAGGCGACCAAACATACACTGAAAAACCTGGCCACAATTTTGCGCTAAACGCGTCTTTTGCCGCTTCCGATGCTGCCGACTATGACGCCCTTGTTATTCCAGGTGGTAGAGCGCCTGAATACCTAAGACTGAACCCAGCAGTGCTCTCTCTCATTCAAGATTTCCACCAGCAAGACAAGCCGATTGCCGCAATCTGCCACGGTGCACAACTTCTTACTGCCGCTAATGTTATTGAAGGTAAAGGCGTATCGGCTTACCCAGCATGTGCACCTGAAGTAACGGCTGCAGGCGGTCAATATCAAGATATCGGTATGGACGAAGCCTACACCGATGGCAAATTGGTCACTGCACCAGCATGGCCAGCGCACCCTGCATGGCTAGCACAGTTAAACAAGCTTCTGTAATTCGGAGCTTCTATAATTAGGAGCTACCGACCTTTGATGATTGTTACTGATTAGGGTCTGTTGATCTTTAGTCGACAATATAAATCCAATTGATCACAGATATAAATAGCGTGTAAACAAGTGCTGTAATTAATAAAGCGTTGTTATATCACAAAAATAATCATCAAAAAGGTGGGTTATGCGTTGATTACGCGGCGTACTTAACACTTCAAATCTACAGCCAGGCTTTTTTCTGGCTGTTTTTGCTTTATCATCGGACACACAACGACAGAAATTGGCAGAAGGTCACCTTTGCAGGAAGCTTAGGAACCGGCTTGCTTTGGGAATCTTAAAGATTCTAGCTAGATAACCATCTCACAGACGGGAGACGATCATGTGTGAAATATACTCCGGAGCGGAAGAAGAACTTTTTGAATTAAAAACTCGCTCAATCCGAATTGATGGCGTAGTAACCAGTATTAGGCTTGAAGCTATTTTTTGGCAAATCATTGAAGATATCGCTAAGAAATCCGAATTATCTATCGGGGCTTTCGTTACGCAGATTTACAAAGAAGTGTTAGAAAAACGCGGCGAAATTAAGAATTTTGCATCTTTGCTCCGTGTAGCCTGCACCACTCACCTAAACAACGGTGAAAGAATGACGCTTTTCTCAAATATCGTAGCAAAAAAAGAGTTGGTGTAGCTCATCATACTCAAACCACCTCAAGATGCTAGGTTCAGTGGTTTGTGTATAACTCCTCTATTGTTATTTTATAACAATTGTCATAGTCTTGGCTGAAATTTAAGATAAAACCAAGTCTCATGCTAATGATGAACATCGCGCAGCAAGCGTGTAAATATGCTTGCTGCCTATTCCTGATTTTTCTCTCCACGTCAATCTCGCACGCTCACCCTCATTCTTGGGTCGATATGAAAACGACCATACTTGGCGAGGGCACCAAAATTTCCGGATTCTCCATGGAGTGGACTTTTGATGCCATGACCACCGCGTATATGTTAGATGGTGAGGACATGTCAGATCCGGTTCGTGAACAGACACTTAAGCAATTAGCCATGTCTGTTATCGATAACATGCTCTATGAACATTACTTCACCTACTTCTTTGAAGCCGACGAACCCATTCGCTACAAAGAAGTATTGGACGCACAATTCACTCACCATAGAGGCAAGCTGACTCTTCACTTTAAGCTGCCATTAACTCGGGAAAAAGACACGTTAGGTAAGTCATTAAAGCTCATGATTTTTGAGCCCAGTTATTACGTTGACATGAGTTGGAAGAAAAAAAGCGCCATTCAGCTAAGTGCAAATTTAGAACAGCAATGCTCGGTTGAACTCGTTGAGCCCTCCCCTACATCGGAACAAATGGCGTATGCACTTTCGCTCCCCGCCGATGCTGACCCCGATAACACGCTAGGGCAACTGTTTACCCAGCACACTTACATTCGTTGCGAGGGCTAATTCGATGATGCATTCTCTTTTTAAGTCTTCTCTATCGTCTCTCAAACCTTACGCGCTCGCCATAAAGCCGTATTCGAAGTGGGCCGTACTTGGCTTGATACTTATCGCGGGTTATCAACTGTGGTTAAGCTGGCCAACCCTAGTACTCAAAAGCATCCAAATTCAAAGAGATTTCAACGGTCAACTCAGCGATCTTCTTTATGATATTCAAGAAAAACGAGAAGGCGCTTTGTGGACTTTTTCTGTCGTCAGTTTGGTGTATGGCATTCTTCACTCTTTAGGACCGGGGCACGGAAAAGTCATTGTAACAACTTACCTTGTCGCTAAGCCCACACAAGCAAAAACAAGCTTAATCATCACAATATTGTCTTCGTTACTGCAAGCTTTGGTGGCGATTGCAATGGTTTCAGTCTTGCTGTGGTTATACAAAGCCTCTATGCGTGATGTTCATGCCAAAGCTGAATCTGCGATGATGGTGAGCTACTTCTGCGTATTATTGTTCGGCGTTGTTATGATTTATCGTTCAGTCAAGAAGCTAAGAAAGCCTCATCAGTGCTGTCACCATCACGCCCCAAAATTTGCAGACAACTGGAAAGAGATCATCAGCTTAATCTTTACAATAGGTATTCGCCCCTGCACTGGGGCTATCATGATTTTATTGTTTGCAAATATGGTGGGTGTTTATTGGGTTGGAGTGCTAAGTGCCCTTTTAATGGCATTCGGTACCTGCTTAACCACCTCAACGATAGCAATGATGACTTTAGGCGGGAAGAAGCTAAGTGGGCGTTTATTTGGTGATAAACACCATCACCATAACCATTCCAAATCCCCCCATTACCTAGCCTTAGCCGGTGGCATCATCCTCGGTTTGTTTGGGCTTTTATTACTCCAATCTGGGGATGTTGCGTTCAGTCGAGTCATTTAAGGCATAAAAAAGGGAAATCATCGGATTTCCCTTTTTGTCGAATGATCACCGCGCCCCGAGCAGTGTTTTAAACCAGTACCATTTCTACATCAACAAAATTAAATTCGGCATCCAGTGTCGTTTTCAACTGCATCTTAGTATCCGTTACAGAACCCGATGGCTGCGCTGAAAGCTCCTCTAACGCTAAACCGATAATAACTAAGTAACTGCTACCTGTTTTGCTAATATTCAGACTCTTTGCTGATATTCCCTGCGAGGTCAGTTTTTCGTTAACCAATGATTCGATTCGTTCATGTTGAACCTGATCTTGTAGCTTTCCTCCGGCTAACTCGATAAAGGCTTCCTTAATGATACCGATGGGCTGCTTAATCATCAGTGTCGCCAATACGACGACCAACAATGCATCACCAATATAGAGTAAGAAATCCCAATCGCTGCCCGCGGGGATATAGCCAATAACGATCAAGACCGCGCCAGTCGATGCCGATAAAACCCCATCAATAAACGATGCTTTCTTATCCACTTTAAGCATGGAACTGGCATTGCCAATCCGTTTATTTTGCACATGGTAAAGCAAGGATAAGCCCCAGCAAATACATACCATTGCAATTGCGTAGTAAACAATGGGACCCGTTTTTATGGGTGTAATATCAGCCCCCTGAAGGTAAGCGATGATTTTTGTCCCATTGCCAGAAATGGCCGATATGATTACGCCAATGAGAAGTAAGCCTTTCATCATGGAATACAGCGCTTCGGTAACGTACAAACCAAATGGGAAAACCTCTGAACGAACACTTTTTATCCGAGATATTTTGAGTGCGAAAATGGACGAAACAAACAAAATAAAAGACATATTTCCATCAAGTAAAAGTGCTTCGGATCCTGATAAATAGTAAGTCCACCAACCGCTGAACGCCATCACGAGATTCGCCGCTATTCCCACTTTAATAGACTGTTGCTCGCGCTTAGAAATTGAGTCTTTCATAGTACCTTACGCTTATGAATTTCACCGACGAGATACTATCACACCAACCCATTATGCAAACACTCTCCTTCGTTTACTCAATCAAAGAGGTATCTCCACACCAAGCCAGCACTAAGCTCAGTATCAACCAGCGAGCCCTGTCGCAAATAAAATGAACCCACACAAACTCAAACGCCGTACGGTCTGAATTTTGTAGTACATTCCGCCTTTCCCTCAGAGATTTTCTTCAAGGAATCCCATGAAAAATAAGGCGTTCGCAATTGCGGCAGCTGTCGCTATCACCGGCTGTAGTTTGCCTACTGAACCAGAGAATGACACTCCAAAACAGTTTGCTCAACACATCAAAAACATCGCTATAGAATACCCTGTCACCAAGAAAGTGAACGTGGTAGATGAGTATTTTGGCGTAAAGATAAGCGACCCATATCGCTGGCTGGAAGATGACCAAAGCAATGACACCGCTGAATGGGTAAAATCTCAAAATGAATTAACGTTCGACTATCTAAAGCAAATTCCATATCGGCAAAAAATTGAAGACCGCCTCACGGAGCTGATGGACTATGAGAAAGTCGGCAAACCATTTAAAGAAGGGAAATACACGTATTTCTATAAAAACGATGGTCTGCAAAATCAATTTGTTCTCTATCGACAGGTAGACGATAACGAACCAGAAGTCTTCATTGACCCGAACACATTCAGTGACGACGGCACCACATCAATGGCAGGTATCAGCTTCTCTGAAGATGGCTCCCTTGTTGCCTACCAAATTTCAGAGGGTGGCAGCGACTGGCGCAAAGTGATCGTACTGAATACCGAAACCAAAGAGAAAGTGGGTGACACACTCATTGATGTGAAATTCAGTGGTGTATCTTGGTTGGGCAATGAAGGGTTCTATTACTCTAGCTACGACAAACCAAAAGGCAGTGAGCTTTCTGCTAAGACTGACCAACATAAGCTTTATTTCCATAAGCTTGGCACCAAACAGAGTGAAGACTCTCTGATCTTTGGTGGCACCGACGCTGAAAAGCATCGCTATGTCTACGGCTACACAACGCAAGATGATCGTTATCTTGTTGTTTCGGCCAGTGTCTCAACCTCTGGCAATAAATTGTTCCTAAAGGATCTGTCTAAACCAAATGCCCCTCTGACGGCTATCACAGAGACAGCGGAGTCGGATACCTACGTGATTCATAGCAAAGGCAACAAGCTGTATTTGGCCACGAACCTCAGTGCACCTAACAAGCGTGTTGTAACCGTCAATGCCGAAGCCCCTCAACCACAGAATTGGCAGGATGTGATCCCAGAAACGGAGCATGTCCTTCGTGTTTCAACCGCTGGTGATGCTTTATTCGCGAGCTACATTGCAGATGCCGTATCTAAAGTGAAGCAATACGATATGCAGGGCAAACTCATTCGCGAGATAGAGCTGCCAGGCGTCGGTAGCGCAAGTGGATTTTCTGGTGACAAAGATTCGACTGAGGTGTACTACACCTTCACCAACTACAAAACACCAGGATCCATTTACTCGTTGAACATTGAATCCGGCGAAAGCACACTTTATCGTCGCTCTACCGCTCCGTTCAAATCGGAAGAATACGAATCGCGTCAGGTTTTTTATTCATCGAAAGACGGAACTCAGGTTCCAATGATCATCACTTACAAAAAAGACACGCCAATGGATGGCACAGCTCCGACTATCCTTTATGGCTATGGTGGTTTTAACGTGAGTTTAACGCCTAGGTTCAGCCCTGCTCGTGCCGCTTGGCTAGAGATGGGAGGTGTGTACGCAGTCGCTAATATTCGTGGCGGCGGCGAATACGGGAAAGAGTGGCACAAAGCCGGAACGCAATTGCAAAAGCAAAATGTATTTGACGACTTTATTGCAGCAGCCGAGTACCTCGTTGATAAAGACTACACTTCAAGCAACAAACTGGCGGTAAACGGTGGCTCAAATGGCGGCCTGTTAGTGGGTGCGGTGATGACACAACGCCCAGAGCTATTCCAAGTCGCACTGCCTGCCGTTGGGGTTTTAGATATGTTGCGTTACCACACCTTCACCGCAGGAGCTGGCTGGGCATACGACTACGGCACAGCAGACCAAAGTGAAGAAATGTTCCAGTATTTGGAAGCATACTCCCCTGTTCACAATGTGAAACCCGGTACTGAGTACCCAGCAACTATGGTAACAACAGGTGATCACGACGACCGCGTAGTACCTGCACATTCCTATAAGTTCGCTGCAGAACTTCAGTCTAAGCAAGCAGGTAACAATCCTACGTTAATCCGAGTAGAGACAAACGCAGGTCATGGTGCAGGCACACCTACGAGTAAAGTCATTGAGCAATATGCCGATGTTTACAGCTTTACGTTGTTTAACATGGGTGTAAGCGCACTATAAGCATGTTATTAGTAAGCCATCATATCTTTTGATGGCTTAACTTTCTCAACCTTAGCCCCGTATTCTCGTCCCATTTCAATCACCCATCCATCAGGTAACTGGTTATCTAAAGGTAAGGCTAATCAACCTGTTATCGGAATAGGAGGTTAAATAGACTCGCGTTCGGGTTTAACGATTGATTCTTCTTTTAAACATTAACGCTGTAAAATATTTAAAGAACTGATTTTACCCCTTATAATGCGCGGCTAAATTTTAGCCCCACAAGAAAACCAATAGAAGGATACACAATGAAGTTACGTGCTTGCGCCGCGTTTGTAATTGGCGCACTAGGTACAGCGACACCGGCTATCGCAGCGTCCGAAATAACGGATATTCGTTCAGATTCCACAGTGGAAACCGGCGATATGCTGCAACTTGTGATCCCTCTTAGCGGCTATATGGCTGCATGGATGCACGACGATTGGGAAGGGGCAAAACAATTGACCTATTCCGTTTTGGCGTCGCAAATCATTGTAGACACCACTAAGAAAATCGTTGGCAGACAGCGCCCAAGTGGTACTAGCCCTCGTTCTTATCCTTCTGGTCACGCGGCTGCAGGTTTCTCTGGTGCGCACTTCTTGCAAATGCGATACGGCGCAGAATGGGGGGTTCCTGCTTACGCAGCTGCTTCTTATGTTGCGTACAGCCGAGTTCATGGTAAGCGTCATTTCGTGAGTGATGTAACGGCAAGCGCGGGTATTTCCTTCTTAGTTAACCAATACTTTGTTTCCCCATATACCAATGACGGGGTTTACCTCAATGCTCAACAAACCGAAGACGGCATGTCACTGAACGTTACGGTTACAGAAGCGGCATTTAATCAAGAACGCAGTTCAAAAGATCGCATTCAAACCGTTGCGACGCCACTCAAGAACAAAATTGAAGTAGGGTTGGGTTCTCATCTGAATTTCTTCACTGAAGACTTGGTCATGAACCAGAACTTTAGCGATGCGACTCAAGTCGATAAGCTTCAACCTTATACCCGCATTACCTATTCTCGAGAATTGGCTAATAGCAACGCGCTGGATTTCGAATTCATTCCAACAGAACTGCGCGTTACAGGCAAAGCGAAACAAGACTTCAGTTATCAAGATAAAGACTATGCGAAAGGCGAGTCTTTGGTGAGTGAATACCGACACTACATGCTTGGTGGCAATGTATACAAAGGGTATACGCCCCTAGAAAACTTTGATGTGAAATTTGGTTTAGGCGTTTATGCTCACCAATTTGGATACCAAGTCGCCAACGCAGATAGCCTAGGGCAACACGCAAAGCGTGAGTACCTTCGTATTCTTCCAGCAATGACAGCCAGAGCAACCTACACACTATGGGAAAGTGTTGCTGTAACGGGTGAATATCGCTTCCAAAGCTGGGAAAAGAATAGCCACAACACGGCAAAACTGGGGGTTAACTATCAAATCAATCGTGCATGGGATGTGGGTCTGAACTACTTAGCTTCATCCACCAACCTTCCAGCAAGTGTCGAATTTGACGAAGTGGGCTACGACAACAGCTCGGTAGAACTTCTGTTTTCAAACCGCTTCTAGAACCTCTTATTCACTGAGGTTTAAGCCTGACACCCAAAGCTCCGATATTCTCGGAGCTTTTTTATACTCAAGCTACCTATACCCAAGTGACCACATGGTACTTGGATACAATTGATCATCCGCCAAATTCTTTCGTACAATTATAAAAAATTGGCAATGAGAATATTATGGCACTCACTATTTTCTATGATGGAACATGCCCTTTATGCAAAGCTGAAATGGTTCAGCTCAAGCGTTTTGATACCCATCAACGTCTCGTTTTAGAAGATCTTTATCAACCCGACTTTTCACATAAATACCCAAATATCAGTGTCACGGATGCAAATCGGATTCTTCACGCACTAGACGATAATAACCAACTGCTATTGGGGCTTGATGTCACTCAAGCTGCATGGAACGCCGTAGGCAAAAAGCCATGGGTGAATTGGTTAAGAAAACCGTATATCCGTCCAGTTGCAGATTGGGTTTACCTTAGGTTTGCCAAGCATCGCTACACCATTTCGTGGTTGCTTACAGGTAAGCGACGCAACGATTGCGATCAGTGTCGGCTTCCCTGATCTGAGTACACCGTAATCCAATAAACTTTGACCTAGTTATCAATTTTGTATATCTCGCTACTTGCATGCAACATTGTTGTTACAATACTCCACCCTGAAACCTATTTACCGCCATTTAAACTGAATAATTAAGAATAAACATTGAATAGTATTGCAGGAATAACTGAAAGCAGTTATTCTTCGCAACATTGAATGAATACTAATGTTTAGTGAATAATTATTTACTAGCGGTAACAAGAGTATAAAAAGATGGATAACGTAAACACGGTTAGCTCTTCTAAGAGCAAAAAGAACTTTTGGGTCTTCTTGATCCCCTCCTTGCTCGGCCTTTTCCTTTTCATGGCACCTGTCAGTTTTCAAGGTGAACTCACCATTCCCGTCGCTATTTTGGCTGGTGTATTAAAGGACTTACTGGGCGATTTGATTGTTCCTATCATTACCTTTGTGATTGGCTTTATGTCTGTAGCAACTATATTGAATAAAGTTGCTAAGCCTGCATTTGTCGCGAACAACGCCTTTTTAACTGGGCTATTTGATCCTTCCCTCCTTTGGTTTGCTGTACGCACCATTGGTGGTATCGCGGTCTTGATGACGTATTTCCAATTCGGTCCAAAATCCATTTGGGAAGAAAATACGGGGGGTCTTGTACTAGAAGGCTTGATGCCAACACTTTTTGCTGTCTTCATTTTTGCTGGCTTACTGCTTCCATTACTTCTGAATTTTGGTCTACTAGAGCTGTTTGGTACGTTGCTGAGCAAAATCATGCGTCCACTATTTAACCTTCCGGGTCGTAGCGCGATCGACTGTATGGCTTCGTGGCTTGGTGATGGCAGTGTGGGTATCCTTCTAACCAGCAAACAGTACGAGAAAAAATTCTACACACAGCGCGAAGCCGCAGTAGTTGGTACGACTTTCTCAGCCGTTTCTATCACGTTCAGTCTCGTGGTACTGGCTCAGGTTAACCTGGAGCATATGTTCCTCCCTTTTTACGGTGCCATTTGTTTAGCTGGCTTAGTTGCAGCGGTGATCATTCCGCGTCTGCCTCCTTTGAGCTATAAGAAAGACCTGTACATTGATGGCAGCGCTCCAAAAGCGTCAGACAACGCCATTCCTGAAGGTCACAATAGCTGGTCTTGGGGTCTTAACCTTGCTCTAACAAAAGCAAGCAAAGTGAAGTCGGCGAAAGAGGTGTGTGTTGAAGGGCTAAAAAATGCTGCCGACATGGTGTTTGGTGTACTGCCTGTTGTAATGGCGTTAGGTACAATTGCACTGGTTATCGCAGAATACACGCCGATATTTTCTATTCTTGGCCAACCATTCGTGCCATTTTTAGAACTGCTGAACATCCCTGAAGCGGCAAAAGCATCTGAAACTATTGTGGTCGGGTTTGCAGACATGTTTATTCCAGCCATTTTGGCGGCTTCTATTGAAAGCGACCTAACTCGCTTCGTTATCGCTGCTATGTCTGTTACTCAGCTTATCTACATGTCTGAAGTGGGCGCTTTGCTATTGGGAAGCCGTATCCCAGTTAACATCGCAGAGTTGTTCATCATCTTTATTTTGCGCACACTCATTACGCTTCCAGTTATTGCGGGTATCGCGCATCTAATTTTTTAAATACAGACTTTTTAAGTGAAAGTTTTCTAAGTACTGATTTCCTATGTACAGACTTTCTAAGTACAGGCTTTCTCAGTACAGATAATAAAACGCCCCTAATACCCCCTGATATTTCAGGGGGTATTTTGTAAAATCCAATACTCTCTTACACTTTTTCTTGTCTTCAATACGACTACTGAAAAATGGCATAAAATCACTATTATTCATTTGGTTACGCACCAGTATTAGTGATTTTATTATCATTAACTTTACCGAACTCCGCTCTATTGCCTTCTCTTGTTTGTTTTTCAAAATGCTCAAATTAAAATGCGAGCAAACATAAACTGTGACAACGCATTGATATAAACGTATCAACCAATTGAAAGTCACTTTATTTTTGCTATTAGTTATCTCTAAAGTATATGGACTTACCATTATTGCGTTATTTATCAATAAATAACCTGTTAAGCCTAGTACTTTTCAGAATGTACGACGTACGCTTCCTGTTAACAAAATGGAATTAAATAATGGGTTCAAAAGATGGTCGTTTGCCATTAAATGGTGACTTGCTTAAGCAATTAAGGAAGCAAAAAGGGCTGAGCCAAGAAAGGCTAGCCGAGCAATGCGCAGAAAGCCGATTGTATGTCTCTTTATCTTCAATAAAACGTGCCGAATCTGGCAACAGTATTTTGTATCGAACCGCGAAAGAACTGGCTACGTTTTACTCGGTGGAAGTAGAAGACCTCATCCAAAACTCAGCCCCGATACTACAAAAAAAATTGTCGACCATACCGGAACACACTCATCAAGTTTTACGGCTTTCGATAGAGGTTGATAATGAGTCTCTAAAATCCGAAGTAGAAAAGCTAAATGATCGATCCAATTGCTATTACATAGCAGAGGAAGGGCTTCTTGAGTTTGGTTGGTATTCACGTTCTAGTGATGAATTTGTATTCGAGCGTATTCGTCGACTATGCGCGATGCTGCAATTTACGCTAAAAAGTCACGTTCGTATGTTTGTTGAAAGCAGCCCAACTAATGAACAGTTCACTGCCCAGAACACTCGGGTTAGCCAGCGTGCTAAGCAATTGCTTTCCCAAATCACTTGGGGAGATATCGTTGCATGCCCATGCTTTGTGTCGTCCAATTGTGCAAGACCACGGAATGTATTCTTACCCGAACAGCCAGAATTTAAAGATTGGCGTATTGTGTCAATGTGCCAGGTACAAACAGACTATTTTGTAGGGCGTCAATATGAGTTAACTCAGCTAAGCTCTACCCTTTCCCACTTATACGATAACCACACAGGCAGTACCGTCTGCTTAACGGGTATGGCTGGAATCGGTAAAACGAGACTCCTTCACAAATTCATCGAAATACTTGAACATAAAAATTGCGCTCCGGTACGGGTTCAAATATTAAATTTTGGTGTGGTGAACTCCCTTATCCCTACGGTTAATTTGATTCGTTCATTATTTGGCTTCACACCAGAAGATGACGGTAACTACATAAGACAATCCATCGCTATTTCACCGATTGCATCTTCTCATCACCTTTTCATTTACTGGCTGATGGGCCTAAAACTGTATGAGTCGGAACAACGTCTTTTAGATGTAATGGAACATTCCGCTCGTAACAGAGCAATCACAGAAAGCATTAATCAGCTCCTTTCACACCGACCAGCTCATCTTACCCAACTCGTGATTACCGTTGAGGATTTACATTGGGCAAATGATCTTCTTCTGTCCATTATTCAAATTTTATCCTCATTAACGAACAGGTTCCCGTTAATACTCATTCTGACATTTCGTTCTGAGCATCATTTGGTTAACGCTCCAGATTGGTTCCAATCAGCGACAACAATTGCACTCAAGCCACTCAACATGGATGAATCGATACAATTGGCAAACTGGATGGCACCAGGAAACCAAGAGGCCATCCAACGCTGTGTAGAGAAAGCGAGCGGGCACCCGCTCTTCTTAAGGCAGTCCTTACTCTGCTCACGCTTAGGTAGCGATGTACCTGAATCTTTAGAACACCTTGTCGTGGTTCAACTATACAAACTCGATGCCAATAACCTTTCTGCGATAAAAGCGGCTTCCGTATTCGGACAGTGCTTCAACTTGGAACAACTTCAGTTTGTTTTAGATGATGAGCATTACTACCCAAGAACCTTGTTAGAGCACGGTTTAATTAAGCATTCTGACCAAGGCTTTATGTTCCATCACGATCTCATTTGTTCAGCGGTACAAAGCCAACTTTCCGATAGTGAAAGGCGGTTGCTGAACGAGCACTGTGCTAAGTGGTTTGAAGAAAGGGATAAAAAGCAGTTTGCACTCCACTCAAAAAGAGCGCAGTGCAAAGATGCCTTTACGATCCTGATTAAAAGTGCCAAAGAATACATCGGCAGTTTTCAGTTTGAGCAAGCTTTGGAACTGATTGAAGAAGCCATTGAAATTGTTCCCAAAAGTGAAACAGCGTACGCACTAAACTTAAAAGGAAATTGCCTGTATTCAATGGGGAAAGTGAAAGAGTGCATTCATTTTCTGGAACTGGCCGTTAATCAAAACACCGACTCCAATGCTTCCAGCCAATATTTCATTGATTTGGCTAACCCATATCAGGTGGTTGACGCCATCGACAAAGCTTTGTCCATACTGCAAACCGCACAGAACATTTCGGAGCCAACACAGCAATACGCTCAATTGTCTGAAGTGCATTCAATGAGAGGGAATATTCTATTCCCAACAGGAAATATTGAATCCTGTGAGCAAGAGCATCAAAAAGCACTCCACTACAGCATTAAAGCAAATAGCCCTAAAGCAAAAGCAAAAGCCTTAAGTGGGTTGGGAGATTGTGAATACCTAAAAGGCAACATGATTAACGCCCACAACAACTTCAAAGAAAGCTTGAAGATATGTGAAGAAAACCAATATTTAGAAATCGAAGCATCCAATCGATACATGCTTGCGACAACCTTGATCTACCAACTGGACACATCACAAGCGCTTGCTCAATCTCAGCAATCTGCCACGCTTGCCTACTTAACAGGAAATCGTCGTGCAGAGATTGTTTCCCGACTAACGGCCGCTTGGGTACTGCTTGATTACAACGCACTGGACCAGGCAGAGAATGAAATCAATATGGCACTCGCCATCGCAAAAGAGTTTAACGCTGTCCGCTTCATCGCATGTTTAATGGAAACCAAGGCGCGCCTTAAGTGGTATCAGAATGATGCAATTAAAGCTCGTGAGTACATAGAAGTTGGGCTCAATTTGGTTGAAGAAAACAACTTACACGCCTTTATTGGCCCTTGGCTAAGTGCAACTAAAGCCATGGTCAGCACATTCTGGCAAGAGAGTAGAAATGCGTTGGAGCAAGGTGAAAAGTGGCTAAAACAGCCTTGTGCTGGTCACAACTCTTTAAGGTTCTACCAACAAAGCATTCGCACCGCATGGAATTTGAAAGACCGTGCTCTCCTTGAAAAATACCGAGATCAACTGTGTCAGTGTTGCGAGCCTTCACCATGGCGTGAGTTTTACATTGAGCAAGCAGACGTTATGCTTGGTGTGTTAACACAAGAGAGAACGAAAACAGAACTTGAAGCGTTTAATTCAAAAGCAAGAGAATTACATATGCTCCAGGCTCAAATATCTCTAAATGAATACGATGCAATACCTTCATTCTAGGTAGGTAACAGACTCAAATTCGCAATAAGATCTCCCGATTCTTTGAGCATCCCCCATCGCACTCAAAGAACCGGGAGAAATATACTAAACCTTTTCCAATAATACGGCTTTTAAGATCTCACCTGTGTCTGCGCCAATTTGTACTTGAGTACCTAAATCGGAAACAAAGGTCCAAACAGGTTCTTTTACTTCCGGTGTTAGCACTTTACTCAGCGAGAGCTTGATGAACTTACTTCCCCAATTCCCTGTGTAAAACACTTCTATCGCTTGCTTGTAATCAAACTTATACCCTTCGATAATCGCAAGACCGAGTGGGCAGATAACTTGAGTGGCGTGCGTCAGCCCTACGCCTCTTTCCGCTTGATAGTATTGGTAACACTCATTTCCATCGCGTACTAATCGCTCAAACCCTAATACATCCTCAGCTGATTCCCCTGCATTATTGCGAAGGCTTGCTTTCAGGCTGACTAATTCAAATTGATCCACCTTTTGGCTTTCAACCATTTTCGGTTCTTCAATACGCTGGATGTTAGTGATGTAAGGCTTTCCATCTAAAGGCGCAAACATCGAAACCCAAGAAAAGTAATGAAGTGTTGGCTCATCGATCAAGTTTGCTTTACATAGGTACCGATAATTTACGCCAGCTACAACTTGCGATTGCACTTCCATAGGTTCGTAATTCACACCGACAAAACCTTCAAGAGCAGAATTAAAAACCGCTTTATCTTCTAAGTTGAGCTTACGAAAATTGGACCAGCCACCGAGCGTAGAACCAAACTGAGACATGAGTATTTCCTTTTACATGGATTGATTGAAATTAGGGTCTACTGACCTTTCGCAGTTGTTTATTGGCGCACTCATGTTTTCCTTAACGCATTGCATGAACTCAACCAACAGCAACAGGTTAAGGAAAATAGCGAATCTAGTCTGGTTCACTTTGGTATCACTTAACAAAAAAACCACCCACTGCTCCAACAAAGAACAAAGGGTGGTAATGGAAAATCAATGTATTGAATTGCATCTGCGAGCATATACGCTTAACGGGTATATGCGTTAACAGGTATAGAGGTATCTCACTTTGGCTTAGATTGTCTTAAGCAAGCTATCCACCGCATTGCGAGCTTGTTTCCAACACGTTTCCTGCAACCCTACTTCAGCACACCATGAGCCCGCGTAAACAATGGGTGCAAATCCATTTTCGCGAACGTTAGTCGGAAGATTTTCATGATACTTGTTGATTTCAGTCTGACTTGTGTGAGCATCGCGGTCGTAGACGTTATGCGCAAAATAGAAAATCGCTTTGTTGTCTTCACGCCCAAGTAGGTTCTTTGTGTTTGTTTGAGCGAGGTGATCCTGAGTCGACTTAGGCAGCTCGGTTAGTTCAGTGCCACATAAGAATTCCAAATTCTTGTTTGAATCCACGGTACGCAATACAAACTTGTCGTTAACTGGGTGAGTCGGATTCAGAGTAACGAAATAGCTCAACTCTGGTGCGTGTTTGACTTTCGGGTTACACCAATCATTTTGATGTCTATTCTCTTGGAAGGTAATGCTGTAAGGCAGCATCGTTTCACCATGTCTAATGGACACGTTAAACGTGCGCCAGCTGTTCACATTCGAAGAAATCACACTATTGTCTGTATGAACAATGCCAATGCTTTGCGTGTATTTCACCCGACCTAGAATAGGTTCAAGCGTATTACCTTGCTCAGAATGCTTGGCATTAAAAGCAACCTGCATAAGCGCGTGGTTAGCGTGAATAGTACTGACCATGGCGTCGAAGTTAATTTGTGAAAGTTTGTTGTGCTCTTCTCTCTTATCAACGAGCGGCGAGACCACACTTTCAATAGTAAACCCAGTGTCCGTCGTGCGGAATTTTGCATCTACATTGGTGTGAATAGACAACTTAAGATTTTCTGAATCGTTGTTGTAACCATTAATTAAATAAGACGTTAGGTGCTCAATCCATTTCTTTGTTCCACCAACAAAGTAGCGTCTGTCTGGGAATTTCTCGCCCTTCTTTTTGCCTTCTTGATAGCGGAAATAACCAAATGGTGACGCCAATGGAAGGTGCTGCGGTCCTTTGTCTGTCGTAAAGAACATCGCCGCCACTCTTGGATAAAACAGGTTGTCACGCATTTCAACAATAAGCTTGGCCAACTCGGCACCCGATAAATCAGCTAGCGACGGCTGTTGACGAATGGCATTGTAAGCCTCGACACATATTTCAAATTCAGGTGAGGCTTTTAAAGCCTCAGGATACCCTTCAGCCAACGCAATCAACGCAGTAAAGAAAGTATGCAGTTCGATATTCCAAGCGGTACTTTGCTTGGCGGGGTCCTCACTCATTTCAGTGCCGTATGCCACTAATGCGGTGAAAACGGTACCAAGATCAGTGTCGGTCAGGCTGAACCGACGTTCCATCGGACGGTTGATAGGTAAGTGTTCATCGTCAGTATAGACGTAGCGATTGTCTTCCGAGAAAAAACACGCCGTATCTTCAATAGGCTTCAGGTTTTCATCACTGTAATAGCCGGTTTTTTCCATTACTTCTTTTAATGTGCTGTACATACTTAGGTTGATGTCGTTAACACCCATGTCTGCCCAGCGAGCCAACGTTTTTGGTTCTATTTTGTTTCCTTCGCTGTCTACACTGCTCGTCTCACCAAGATCCAAAACGACCGTGTGCGCGTTACCACCCAGCTCAGCGGCTTTTTCAATCAAATGGACGTGGTACTGACCTTGGTGATTATCTGAATTCTTTTGACCCAATTTTTGAAGCAGGTAATAACATGTCGCGAGGCCCGATGTCCCACCACCGACTACTGCGATATTTGTAACGTTTCCGCATTCATGTTGCATGGTTAACTTTCCCTATTATCGATTCGAAGCCAATTTTCGCTGTTAGCGTTTCATCAATAGGGTATCGGTTCAGTGAAAAGTAAACAGTGTCAGTTTAGTCTCAGATGAATACTTAAACACCGTTCTAAATACAAAAAAGCCACCTCGTTTTTTGAGGTGGCTGAAACATGGGAGGTTATACTCGGAACTGGGCGACCATGCCTTCTAGCTCTTTCACTTTATTGTAAAGATTTCTTGTTGATTCAGAGCTTTGTTGCGTTTTCTCCACTGAAGAGTAAGCAATTTGGCTAACTTGTGCGATGTCGTGTGCCATCTCTTGAGTGGCTGTCGATTGCTCTTCTCCTGCGGTGGCAATCGAATGAATCATATTGTTCACGTCATTGGCGCGTTCAACAATTTGTTCCAGCGCATCACCGGCTGAATTCGACAATTGCACCCCTTCCGTAACCAGTTGAGTACCCTCGCCCATTCTTTCTACCGCAGTACGAGTTTCACTTTGAATTGAGGTTATAAGGCTACTGACTTCCTCTGTGGCTTTAGAGGTGCGCTCTGCCAAGCCTCGAACTTCATCCGCGACCACAGCAAAACCTCTACCAAGCTCTCCGGCGCGCGCCGCTTCAATCGCAGCATTCAGTGCTAGGAGGTTGGT
This sequence comes from Vibrio penaeicida, assembly GCF_030689305.1. Lineage (GTDB taxonomy): Bacteria > Pseudomonadota > Gammaproteobacteria > Enterobacterales > Vibrionaceae > Vibrio > Vibrio penaeicida_B. The sequence goes on from NZ_JAUYVM010000014.1 coordinate 69,292, forward strand.
TTGCTCTGCAATATCATTAATGACTTTAATCACATCACCAATCTCTTCCCCTTTCCTGCCTAGGCTATCAACCGTGGCAGCGGATTCGTTAACGACATCTGCTATTCTTTGCATTCCATGCACCGTCTCCTGCATTAACTTGCCCCCTTCGCTGGCAACATTGCCTGCTTCTTGAGAGCTTTGTGCTGCGTCAGATGACTGCATGGCGACTTCACGCACTGTTCCGCTCATTTGTTCAACGGCACTGGCAATCAATGCGGCTTTATCCGCTTGCAATTGGATATCGCTGGCTACCTGGTTGCTGATGCTATCCACTTGTTTGGTGTTGGATGTTACTTCGCTTGCCACACCCGAAATGCCTGAAACTAAGTCCTTTAGCGAGGCTTGCATGCCATCAATCGATTTTGCGAGTAAGCCGATTTCATCTTCGATGGTTTCGTTGATCGCTGGAGAGGTGAGATTCCCGTCGGCAATTTGATTCGCTTTTTCGGAGATAGCGTGAATGCGTCGGTTAATAACACGGGTAATCATAACTGCAACCGCCGTGCCTACGCTAATCACAACGAGTGCGTTAACCGAAAGCCACATCACAATCTGGTTCATCTTGTCATTAACCGAAGCAATATCTTGGGTTACATCACTTTTTTCTTCTTTCGAAGAGCGATCCAAGATTTCTTCTAATGGCAGTACCACGGAATCTTCAAGCTCGTCGACAAGCGCAATTGCAGCCTTTTTAGCGGCAGGATCATAGCTTGAAAATACTTTGTTGGCTGTTTTTAGAATCTCATCGTAGTAGGTTTCAATTTGCGATATGGCTTTTACCTCTTCAGCACGCCTCTCCAAAGGCTTCAGTTTATCGAGGTAACTATTGAACGATTTTGAGCCCCCTTCAAATGACTCCCGTGCTGAAAGGTCTCCCATGATATACGCATTGAGAGAAGCGACCATATCTCCCGATGCATCGATCATTTCAAGATAGTATCGAACGCCTGGGAGATCATCATTCAAAGACTCATTGAGGTTCGTCGTGTTGAATGCATCAGCGTATTCTTCCTCTTTCATTTTATCGAGAAGATCTTCAAGCGGGTTACCGACATTTCGCGTTAAATTTTGTGCCCAAAGCCTCGCTTCCTGCTCCGTCGCTGGCGAGTATTTAGCAAAGACCTCGCTCTCAATTGAACGAATGTATTGATCAGCTAATTTTCTGATCTTCGCCATTTTGTCTTTTTCAGCTTGAGTGGTTGATTCTAGCGAATAGAGTATTCTGTAATTATTCTCAAAATTCTTCACGCTCTTCCTAAAGCTATTAGCTTCGTTTTGCTCTCCATTTAAGTATTCCAACGCATAAGTCTGCATATCTGCCACTTTGTCGTTGACGTTCAAATACGCGAGTACGCCAGGCACATTATCAGATTCTATTTTTTCTGCGAGTTTCGCTGAGTCTTGGACTGCCGACCAAACGATATAGGTAAGCACTAGAGTTGTGAGGAGTATGAAGGAAAAACCTGCATACAACATTTGAGTGAGTTTTAAGTTCATTATGATACCAAAGCACTTCTTTTGGGATGGTGATGTATTTCATGGTGGTTACAGTCGATAGACCGTATCGCGGAGTATGCGGTGGGAATGATGCGTTTCAATGAACAAAAATTTAAGAATGAACAAACATCTCGAAATAGTGAGAGTGTTACATGCAGTCTCTAATATGACAAAAGCCTCACTAGGAGGCTTTAGAGTTCAAACTTAAGACAGTAACGGGATGGTTAGATATTCGGCTCAAATGCCATATGGTGGAAACTAAATGCATACATATCAGCATACAAATCCAATACCTTGCTCATAGGCATACCAGCACCATGACCTGCATTGGTATCCACTCGGATTAGCACAGGGTTCTCGCCTTCATGCTTTGCTTGAAGCTCGGCAATAAACTTAAAGGAGTGCGCGGGTACAACACGGTCATCATGGTCAGCTGTAGTCACAAGTGTTGCTGGGTAGTGTGTCCCTTTCGTTACATTGTGAACAGGGGAGTATTGTTTCAAGTAGCTGAACATTTCTTCATTTTGTTCAGACGTGCCGTAATCGTAAGCCCAACCTTCACCAGAGGTAAACGTGTGGTAACGCAACATATCCAATACGCCAACCGCAGGAATCGCCACTTTAAACAGTTCTGGGCGTTGTGTCATGCACGCGCCAACCAACAAGCCACCGTTTGAGCCGCCATTAATCGCGAGCTTTTCTGGTGATGTGTACCCTTCTTCAATCAGGTATTCTGCCGCTGAAATAAAGTCATCGAACACATTTTGCTTTTGCAGTTTGGTTCCGGCAATGTGCCACGCTTTACCGTATTCACCACCACCACGTAAGTTCGCAACGGCATAAACACCCCCCATTTCAATCCACGTAGCAACAAGTGGGCTGAATCTTGGTTCTAGGCTAACGTTAAAACCACCGTAGCCATACAGCATAGTTGGGTTGTTCCCATTCAGCGCCAAGCCCTTGCGGTAGCAGATCGTTACAGGAACGCGCGTGCCATCTTTCGAGGTGTAAAAGACCTGCTTAGATTCCAATAGATCGCTGTCGATCTGGCATTGAGAGCGGTGATGCAATTCAGTGACACCCGTCTCTGGATCGAATCGATACCCTGAAGACGCCACGATAAGGTTAGTGAAGCTGTAATAAAGTTCTTTTGAGTCGAAACGCCCGCCAAAACCAGACACACAGCCTAACCCCGGAAGCTCGACATCACGCACTTTTTCACCGTTATAGCGGTACTGAACCACTTTGGTATTCACATCCACTAGGTAAGAGGCGAACAAATAGCCTGCACCTGTTTCAATGTCTAACTGCTGTTCCTGCTCTGGAATCAGATCGACCCAATTATCATCCGACGGCTGCTGCGCATTCACTTTTACTACACGACCTAATGGCGCGTCCAAGTTGGTGTAAATCAGCAAATCGCCTTCACTGTGCTCGACAACGTAGCTGTCGGCTTGGCTTTTATCCGTTACAAGCGTTAACGGCGCGTCTTGTTGGCGTAAATCACGTACATAAAGCTCATTACCCGATGTGGATTGAGCACCAGATACGACAAGGAAAGCATCGTCTTCCGTTGTATAACCTGATACATATCGGTATTTTTCCGAATCTGAACCACCAAATACCAACACATCTTCGCTTTGTGGTGTGTTCAAGCGGTGGAAGTACAACTTGTGTTGTTCAGTACGAGCCGATAGCTCGCTGCCTTCAGGTTTGTCGTAACTGGCGTAATAGAAGCCTTCGTCGCCAAACCACGAAATCCCGGTAAATTTGGCGTTTAGAATTGGGGCTTCAAGCTCTTCACCTGTTTCAGCATCAATCACATAAATAGTGCGCCAGTCGCTGCCTCCTTCCGATACAGAATACGCAATAACCGTATCTGATTTAGAAAAAGACACACTGTCTAGCGAGGTAGTGCCTTCTTCACTAAACATATTCGGATCAAGGAAAATTTGCGCTTCGCCTAGTTCTTTTTGGTCGTTTTCTTTCTGACGATAGAGAACCGCTTGGTTTTGAATACCATCATTTTTGTAGAAATACGTGTATTCGCCATGCTTAAAAGGCAGAGAGACTTTTTCGAAATTATTGGCAGTTTCGAGTTTCTTTCGAATGGCGTCACGAAAAGCGATTTGATTGAGGTGTGCAAAGGTTACGTCGTTCTGGCGAGTTACCCAGTCCGCGGTTTCTTCGCTGCGATCGTCTTCTAACCAGCGATACGGATCGGACACTTCCGTAGAAAAGTAGGTATCAACAACATCCGATTGTTTTGTTTCTGGGTATTTATGCACTTTGCACTCCTTACTTAAATTGTACGTTTGCCCACAATTGCCTTCGGTTTGAAGCCAATTGGGCAGAGGTATCATCGCACAAATTCATTAAGTAAGAAGTTTAGTTACACAATGCTCATCTTATAGACCTGTCTCTACCAGATCTTGATACTTTAAAAGGCAATCTGGTTTAGAGCAGAGGATCCAGCGTGTTCAATTAGCCATTATCAAAATGGTTAGAACGGAAGCGAGACAAACGTTCCTTCATTGACGTTATCCGATCTCGGTGCGTTTTTAAGGTATCCAATACCCCTAACAGGAACATAATCATCAGAATACCAGTGATCATGGTTTTCAAATTACTTGGGCAGCTGATGAGTTCTGGTCTGCTGTTTGGATCAATAAAGTAGTGCCAATGTGACAATTTGACCAAAGATCTTTGACCAAACTCAAAATCGTTGACCAAACTTTAGGTCCTAACGAAATTTAAGACCTTTTGACTCTTCCCATGGATGCCCAGCCTGTGTGCTAGGGCAAAATTAGAAGGAATTAAACATGGAAACGAAAATACGCACCTCCGCGCTGGCTGTCGCACTTTGTTTAGGCACAACCGCGACGTCGACCAATGCTCTGGCAGCATGCGAGCCCGATTACTCCGGTGTCACCGTGACCGTCGGCTCGCAAAACGGCCCTTTTATTGCTTCGGCGCTTCGCACTGCTGGCACTGCTTGGGAAGCTCAGACTTGCGGTAAAGTAAAGATTGTGGAATTCCCATTTGGAGAACTTTTCCCTAAGTTTTTGACGGGGATGCAAACAGGATCAAGTGAAATCGATGTTATTTCTTACATCCCTGCGTGGTTACCCGACTTTAATATCTTCTTGTCGGAAATGCCTCAAAGCATGCAGGAAGGAGAATACTGGAACGACATTCACCCCGTATACCGCGAACGCTTGATGTTATGGGATGGCAAGGTGAAATCCGCTACCATGGATGGCGACATGCACATGCTAAATTACCGTGCCGACCTCTTCAATGACCCGAAAGAGCAAGCGGCCTTCAAAGCGAAGTATGGCTATGCTTTGGCAGCTCCTGTTACATGGGATCAGTACTACGATATTGCCGAATTCTTCCATCGCCCAGATCAAGGGTTATACGGAACAGCGGAAGCCTATAAACGCGGCGGGCAACAATTCTGGTACTTCTTCTCTCACGCGGCCAGTTACACCAACGATCCGAAAAACCCAGGCTCAATGTTCTTTGACCCCGACACCATGAATGCACAAATTAACAACGCAGGCTGGTTAAAAGCGCTGAAAGACTACAAACGAGGCTTGGACTACAACCCACCAGGCGCATTAAACAATGGTTCTGGTGACGTAAGACCTTTATACGCAGGGGGTAAAGTCGCGATGAATATCGACTGGGCAGACTCCGGCGTATTAGGAGCAAACCCGAAAGAATCGCGCATTGTAGGCAATGTTCGTACTGCGATGTTACCTGGGTCTAAATCCATGTGGAACGCCAAAGAAGGCAAATGGAATGAATACAATGAAGTGGTCGCGTCACCTTTCCTAGCCTTTGGTGGCTGGCAGCTTGCGGTTCCTCAGTCTTCCAGAAACAAGGTTGCCGCGTGGAGCTTTGTTCAAACCGTTACCAGCCAGGAATATTCATCGAAAGCCATTGTCACAGCGAATACTGGGGTCAACCCATATCGATTAAGCCACTATGACAACATCGACAACTGGTTGGCGATTTTCTCCAAACCCGAGGCGGAATCTTACCTAGCAGCGCAACGCGCATCACTAGACGCGCCCAATGTGGCACTGGATTTACGTATTCCGGGTTTCTTCGCTTACACAGAAATTCTTGAAATAGAACTTTCTCGCGCCTTGGCAGGGAAAGTGACCGAACAAGAAGCATTGGACAGCATTGCTAAACAATGGAACCAATTAACGGATGACTTCGGACGTGAATCTCAGCTTAAAGCCTATCGCAGTGCGATGGGTTTGCCTGAGAAAGAATAGGTTTCCCCTGAAAATAAAGTACTGAAGGCTGTACAAAAATTGAAGGTCAATTAGCGCTTCTAATTCAGTCATCTCCAGCCTGTATTTTATTTGATCATAAGCAAAGTTAAGACGCTGAGCCCTAAAATTGAAACATATTTGAGTATATATTGGACAACACTTATCCATTTAGATCTTGGCTCATTTGACCCTTTTTCGTTTAAAACGGGAAAGAAGCTCCTATTCCAACCAAGGTTCTATTCTTCAAATATTAGGTCGACTCAGAAAGGTATATTCATGTTAAAAATAGATAAAGAACAGCTAAAGTTTGATGGTGTACTCTGGGACATGGACGGTACCATTGCCGATAGCGAACCAATTCACGAACGAGCCATTCGCCATACACTTAACAAGTATGGGGTAGACCCAACACACGACGACATCCAAAGCGTACTCGGAACAGAGGGGAGCAAAACCTTCGAGTACTTTCAAACAACGTACGATCTCACCGTATCGTTTGACGATTATCGAGCGTCCAATTACCAATACTTTTGCGCCCGCAGTAACGAAGTGACCCCACTTTATGGGTGTGACGTTTTCAAAACCCTTAGTGCACTCGGTGTACCGCAAGCTATTGTCACAAATTCCGACCGCATATTAGTCAATGCGAGCCTCGCCGCTCTCCAACTTGAAATACCGGGTTTGACGGTTGTTGCCCGAAACGACGTTAGACTAGGAAAACCTTCACCTGAAGGATACTTGCGCGCCGCTTACCTTATTGATGTTGAGCCGAGTAAGCTTGCGGTGATCGAAGACAGCGTATTAGGAGCAGAAGCGGGGCTGCTTGCAGGAATGCAAGTCATTGGCGTTCCGATAGAGGAGAATCGACACAAATTCTCCAGCGACGTCACCCTTGTTAAAAACGCACACTCGCTGATTGACGCCCTTTCAAAAAGCTAATGGGCAAGCCTTGCATCTTCGGTCGAGCGTACACTCTAATTGCGATAGTGTTTATTTAACTCTTTCAATATGCATCAAAAAATTTGGTTTCGAACACAGCATCTTCTATGAGCTGGTATATACTTTTTAAAAACCCTAATAACTCAAGTTGATACCGTTATACCCAAGTAACCTCACCTTGAGATCACCGTTTTTATATTCAGGTAGGCTACATGATCATTGAAGTGACTTATCATCCTAGTAAGCACGATTTGGAATCGATTTATCAGGCTTTAAAAGAGTTTAATGAACCCTTTTTTCCAGGGTTAGATGAGAAGGTTCTGGCTCTGTTTATTCGGGATCAGCACCATCAAATCATCGGTGGTATTGCGGCACACTTATTCTATGATTCCCTCCACATCCATCGAATTTGGGTTAACGAAGCCTATCGTCGAAAAGGGGTAGGCACAAAACTGCTGAAAACGGCTGAAAAAGAAGCTCGGAAAATGCAAGTTAAGAAAGTTTTTTTGGACACTTACAATTTTCAAGCACCAGATTTTTACCTAAAACATGGCTTTCACGAAGTGGGTCGCTATGTGGGTTACCCTCAAGATGGCACAGATAAAATATTTTATCGGAAGACTTTGATATGATGGACGGAAACCCAAGGTGATCTCCCCTAGTATCCTGAGGAGATCACCTGAAGTAACCTCTATGAACATCTGGAGTTAACCGTGAAACAAACGCAACGTCATCATGAAATACTCGCTTTACTGGACGAGCAAGGATTCCTTTCCACTGAAGCTTTTGTTGATACGTTTAACGTCAGCCCCCAAACGATTCGACGCGACCTAAATGAACTCGCTCAGCAAGGGCTTATCAGCCGCCATCATGGTGGAGCATCCCTCTACTCTAGTACGGAAAATGAAGCCTATTCCACCCGAAAAATCAGCCATCAGGAAGAAAAAGCCCGAATCGCGACCGAGCTGGTCAAAAAAATTCCTAATGGCGCATCCATGTTTATTGATATTGGGACAACGACAGAAGCCGTAGCGACCGCGTTGCTTAACCATAAAGACCTTAAGGTTGTCACCAATAACATCAATGTTGCCAGTATTTTGATGCCGAAAGAGGATTTTACCGTCATCATCGCGGGCGGTCAGATCCGCAATAAAGACGGCGGTATTATCGGGGAAGCCACACGAGAGTTTATCGAACAGTTTCGAATGGATTTCGGCATAATAGGCATCTCGGGCATTGATTCCGATGGCAGTATGCTCGATTTTGATTATTCTGAAGTGAAGATTGCGCAAGCCATCATTGCCAGCTCACGCCAAACACTACTGGCTGCCGACAGCAGTAAATTCAACCGTGGTGCGATGGTGAACCTTGGTCATATTTCTCAGGTAGATTCGCTTTTTACTGATGAAGTGCCAGCATCGAACTTAGTTGATGTTATCAAGCAACACGACGTTGAATTGGTAGTGTGCTGACCACCTTGAGGGGAAACCTTAGCCCTCACTTATTTTCCCTGATTCTTTAGGAAGGCTTCCACTTCAGCAATAAATGGAATGGACGTTTGCGCGCCAAAGCGTGTCACTGAAATGGCGGCAGCAGCGTGTGCAAACACCACCGCCTCTTCAAGAGATTGTCCTTTAGTCAGCCCCGCAATTAACGCCCCATTAAACGTATCGCCAGCGGCTGTCGTGTCCACGGCTTCGACTGTAAAAGCAGGAATCAAATAGCCGATCCCATCCTGACTGACCCATACCCCTTTTGAACCCAGAGTAATGAGTACCATAAGCACGCCTTTCTGATGAAGGTATTGTGCCGCTTTCGATGCAGATAAATGGTCCGTCACTTCGATTCCCGTTAGAATCTGCGCTTCCGTCTCATTAGGGGTGAGTATGTCAACTTTCGAAAGTAGGCTATCTGGGAGTACACAGGCTGGCGCAGGGTTAAGCACAACTTTTTTGTTAGCGCTGTACGCAATATCTATCGCCTTCTCAACTCCTGAAATGGGGGTTTCCAGCTGAACCAATAAATAGTCGCCCTGTTCTATAATATCCGCAAAACCCGACACCACTTTCGCCGTGAGGTGATCATTTGCCTCGGCTGAAATGCAAATGTTGTTTTCCCCACTTTCTGCCACTTGAACCATCGCAATACCCGTTGCACTATCGGGCTCTACCTTGATCCCAGAGACATCAATCCCATCCGACTGATACTGCTTTCGAATGCCTAACCCAAAGGGGTCGTCCCCAACGCACCCAATAAAGTGAGTCTCTGCACCCAGCCGTGTAGACGCCACCGCTTGATTCGCCCCTTTTCCACCAGCAATTACCCGATAATTTCGACCTTTTAAGGTTTCACCGGGGCGTGGAAACGTAGGAACTTGTAACACGTGATCAGCGTTGATGCTCCCTAACACGACAATTCCGTTCATAACTCTCTTTCGTCAGCCTCTTTTTTTAATGCCATCCATTGGCGTGGAGACACGCCTGTAATTTTCCGAAACACCTTACTGAATCCGGAGTAACTCTCGTACCCCACGTGATCCAGCACCCAATGCATCGGCTTTCCTTGTAAAATGAGCGATTGCGCAGCCCCAATACGCCAATGTGCGACGTAATTGCCGGGGGTCATTCCTACCACTTTTTTAAAGGTATCGATGAATACCGTTCTAGACATCGCCCCTTTCTCTGCCATGTCTTCCATGGTGAAAGCTTTATAAGGAAGTTGGTGAATCATATTCAGTACTTCCGATAATCTAGGGTGCGACAGCCCAGCCAGTACACCTTGTTTCACTAAATTGCTATCTACTATGTGGCGAAAAAGCATGATCATCATGACATCACTCAACTTGTCGAGAATCACCTGCTGCCCAAGCTCTGCACTTTCCGCTTCCAGAAACAATCCTTCCATTATCGGCGACAACGCAGGCAATGTTCTGAACGGAATCACAATTTTGTCTGGAAGTGCGGAAAAAAGCAGCTCCCACTTCCCTTCACTGTATTCAATTGTAGAACACACCAACTGAGCCCCATCCGATAGCCCTTCAATAACATGAGGTACCGTTTGCGGAAAATACACAATAGAAGGCTCATCGACCTTCATTTCCTTCCCTTTATGATCTCGCAGTATCAATTTTCCCTCACGCACAATGTGAAGGTGCCCTTGATTCTTTTCATCATCCCCAAATGACGAGGTACCGCAGAGCTGCCCCGTGTAGAAAACTTCAGACCGCATTGAGAGTTGTTGTATCAGTTTAGATAAAGCATCCATGAAAACCTCGGACTATTGGCACACTTTTACGCATTTCTGTACCCAAATAGACCGGACATCTGCCTTAAATTACTTCACACACGGTCAGGGCAAGCCGCAGAAATTACGGAAACCTGACATTAAGAAGATAATAAAAAGGAGTTTTCCTATGTCTGTTTCAAATAAATCTCTTAAGCGTCTTATTAGTTTAGGCGGTATTGCAATGCTTCCTTTCTCTGTGATGGCTGCCGATATCGACGTAAGCGCTGATGCCAATGACCTAGCGATTAAGGGGTACGACCCAGTAGCGTACTTTACGGCAAGTGAGCCGACTGTCGGTAATCCAGAATTTTCAGCAACTTACAAAAATGCGATTTACCATTTTGCTTCTGCTGAAAACCGCGATACGTTCCGAGCAGATCCAGCGGCATACGCACCACAATACGGTGGTTACTGTGCATTTGGTGTTGCAATGGGTAAGAAGTTTGATACCGACCCACTCGCGTGGAAAGTAGATGAAGGCAAGCTTTACCTAAACCTAGATAAATCAGTACAGCAACGCTGGTTAGAAGATGTGACCGGGTTTGTTAAAACCGCGAATGGAAACTGGCCTGAAATCAAAACCGTAAGCGCTGATAAGTTATAAGTTTCCCCTCCCTTGCATTGAGTTCTCTCCCTCTATCCAATTCTTTGCAAGGGATCTTTTTATTCCCTGTCTTGGGTTAGCGCCCAATCAAAAGCCTCTTATGAGGCTTTTTTCTTTGAAACTACAAGAAATAGCACCACAAACATGCTTTTTTATCTCATGGTTAAAAAGATGTGTTGAACAAGAAATGGATAGATTTTTGCAACAACCCCATCATTTCAATAGTGCAACCTAGCATCTAGAGCTTACTTGGGTGTATACCTAATGTAATGTTGCTCAACGTGCAGAAAACCTCATGACACTCAAAGAAATCTTAGATATCCGTAACGTACGCTACTTCTTAGTGTTTCGAATCAGCTACTTTGCACGCTTTTACTACCCAGTATTCACCCTACTCTATTTAGATTACGGCTTAACGCTCTCTCAATTCGCGATACTGAACGTGATTTGGGCAGCGACCATTGTTATTTCTGAGGTCCCATCAGGTGCGTTTGCCGATACTTTAGGGCGCAAAAAACTCGTCGTCTTGTCTTCTGTGGTGATGTTCGTTGAAATTGCCATGATCGCCCTTGTGCCGACGGGCAACCCCACGTTGGTCTTTGTTGTGTTTATGATCAACCGAGTATTGAGTGGTTTAGCCATGTCTTTGGCGAGTGGTGCGGATGAAGCTCTGGCTTACGACACCTTAAAAGCGCAAGGCAAAGAAGAAGTGTGGCCGCAGGTGTTACAAATCCAGCTTCGTATCTCATCTGGTGTGGGTATTTTTGTCACCTTGCTGGGCGCTGCCATGTACGACGTGAATTTTATGGCGACCGTTTACCAATCTCTTGGATTCACCGCGCCAGAGAATACCCAAGACATCATGCGTATTCCCGTATTTGCTACTTTATTTGTCGCGATCATCGCCATTTATGCCGCGATAAACATGGAAGAAGACAACAACGCATTACCATCTCACAGCAGTAAATGGGCAACGACAGCCGCAAGCCTTAAATTGACAATAGATACCGGTAAATGGGTCATTGCCACCCCTTACGTGCTGTTTATATTGCTCTATTACAGCTTGTTCGAGCATATCTCACGCATGTTTTTAACCATGAACAGTCAATATTATCGCGCCATCGATATCCCGATTATCTATTTCGGATTTATCGGCGCAGGGATAAGTTTGCTGCAAATTCTGCTGGCAGGGCAAAGCCGACGTTTAGCAGAAAGCATAGCGCCGAGAACCTTTCTATTGGTGATGGGTATCGCCACTGCCATAACTTATTATTTGATCAGCCTCGGGTGGTCGATTTACGGAGTCATCCCCGTTCTGGTGCTGATTTTCATCAACATGACGATGAACATTTTCATTAGCTACCACCTTAATAAAAAGACCGAATCACACAACCGAGCCACGGTTCTGAGTTTTAAGGGATTGATGTTCAATCTAGGGTATGGATCGATAGGTATTCTTTACGCCTACTATTACAAACTCGTATCCCAGAGCTACACAGAGCAAGAGATTGAACAACACCTAGATTTCTTAGCGTCCCTCTCTTCATTCTGCTACTACTTCGCTTTCTGGTTTGTTGTGATTAGTGGGTGGTTTTACTTTAAGAGTAGGAGGGTTGGGATTTTTTGAGGTCTGGGAAAGTGATTAATCTTTCTAGCGCGTTTTTGGACAGAAATGAGTTTCGGAGAACCAAGTATTAGCAAATCACGAATTAGCATAAGTATGGAAAGTCACTAAGCTCCCTGTCCAGTATTAATGGTGCACATCATTGTTGAATTGTTCGTTATTATGGACACCTAGCAGCCCAGAGAGTGTTGCCACCTAGAGTTAACAGACATTGCTCTTTTGCGGTAAGGCCGGGGACATCAATACCGCAAGCTCGCTCATATTTTCCGGCGGTATCTGAATGGTAAAATAAACGGCAGGATACGGATTCTGATGTTTTATAAACACCTTCAGAAGCGATGCAGTTTGAATCAGCCTCACAGTCCTTAAAGCATTGCTTATCGAGAATTGCAGCATTTCTTGTCATAACACCATCACTAACGATGTAGCCACCCTCTACCTCAAACCAACCTTGCTTAACGGTATTACCATCTGAGTTTACGAAATCTCGAAGGCTTATGCTCAGTTTGCTCGGGCTTCCACTGCAACTTTGAAGTCTATTACCTGTTCCATCATCAAAAAAGGTATTAATTGTCATATCAGTTAATGTACCAGTGGGGACTGTATGAATAGCTGACGGGCAGCCTTCTGGATATTGACCTAAGTTTGCTAAAGCCACGCACACATGCTGATGATTCAGTTCTACAGTCTGGTTTTGCGCAGAACTAGATGCGGTAGCGCAATCATATGCATCCCACACACCATCTTTATTGATGTCTTCATCGGTATCGTCAACTCGATCACCATCTAGATCCCAGCAATTAATGCCAGCAACTCCTTTTACACCTTGTTGCCCTGTAGCTCCAGTATTTCCGTTATCACCTTCTAAAGGACACCCAGAAAGTAACGTTACCAACGTTAGCGTTATAAATAATTTTGTTTTCATGAAAATTCCTTAGATAGATAGTTATGTGTTGGGACTACCAAGACTCTGAAACTACTGTATTACCAGCTTGGTCTCTTTGCTCGATAGTTTGAGTTCGAGTTAACCCTCGGACTGCCGTATGATCGGTATAAACAACACTACCAACAACATTGCCTTCGCTGCCTATAATCTGGTAGTCAGTAATATCCGTTTCTCCCATAAACCCTTTCGTTCGGGATGAAATTCGTTTTAACACTTCACCATTATTCAGTCTTATTCTAGTTTTCATCCTGCACATCTTTAGGGTTCTAATTTATTTAATTAATCCATACACTTAAAGCGCCAAATAAACTTAGGGCAGAAGCCTAGCAATCGTTTTTAGACATACTACCCATGTTAATTCTTCGGTTAGGAACGAAGAAAAAAACGATAGCCACCCTACGTGACTAGGGCGGTTGTGACACCGACTTTGTTAAGCACCTGTTTAACCATAGCAACCTCCTCTCTAAGTAAATGGTTAAGCTCGTTTAGATTGAAAAATATGCTAGGATTCAAATCCACATTGTGTAATGCCCTAAGTTTACTTTGTAGGCTGCTTTAACCCATAACATTTTAATATCGTGCCAGCACGAGTTCATACATTCAGAATATCTCAAGTATTGTACCTAACCAACAATAATATGCATGTAGTATGATATTGTTCTGATTTTCTAGTTGAAAACCGTGCAAACATACAGTGCTTCCTATTCGAGGCACGTTATCAATCAAGAACTTCCATTTTGTTCTATAATATTCAATCGCTTAGAAATACTTGAATAGCATATTCGTACGTAACTGTGATTGAAGGTCAGTCTGTAGTGGGTTAGAAGTTTTGGCGACATAATTAGAGATTTAGGCATGAGGAAAAGTAAGGCAAGTTGCTGGGTTTGAAACTGACTTCAATCCCTATCTGACTCACTTTGGGGCAAAAACAAGTTACCAAATCTAAACCACGTACTCCAAAACCCTGTCTCCTAATCCTTCATCAACACAAACACAGAAGGCAGCCTCTGATTGCCCTATTTAGGCATCGCAGATAGTAAGCCGCTAACTAGTGACTTACTACCAAATGCCCTCTCACAGTTGAAAACCAGCCTAGCCCCCTTACTGCACTGTCTCGGCTACTTTTCTACTTTTACCTTCATCTGGAATGCGTAAAATTTTTAGCATTGCCATTTTAAATACCGGAGCCAGTCTACGTTCTACTTGTGTATGAATGACATAGGCTGCCACCAACATGAGGGCAATGGTCGAAGTGACTAAAACAACAGGATCAACCGAATCACCAAAATGATTGAAGATGATGTAGCCGATGTTTTGGTGTACTAGGTAAATCGGGTAAGTCAGCACGCCTAGGTAGTACAGCCACTTTTGTCTGAGTATGTTTTCTTTACAGAAGGCGGTAACGCAGAACAACAAAAAGAAGGCGATGTTGAGAATGGCAATGACCGTGGTGTTGAAAGTGATAGAGAACCAGCCAGACATTAACTCACCAAACAATGTCGATTGCTTAACCATATAAACGAACGACAGTGCCAGAAGTAACATTTTAAAGGCAGACGCACCATCACGGCGAATGTAGTAAAAGACGCCTCCAGCGGCAAAATACCCGCTCCAATGAGGAAATATAGACACCCACATGTTCATTTCTTTAGCCCAAGGGTGGAACAGTGTGGCGGTTGATACAATGAGCACTAAGGCAATCACATGCAGGAAATACTTCATCATTCTAAAAAGCAGCATACCAAAGACGAGTAAGTAAAATTTCACTTCAAGAAACAGAGTCCAATATGCCCCATCGACAGGCATATGCCCGAACCAGTAATTCACCATAGTTAAATTGGCAAGGAACTGTGCACCGTCGACCGTGAATTTGGGAGCACCAAAATACACAGTAACAATACTGGTCAGAATTAATGCGACCCAGTAGGCAGGAAAAAGGCGAGAAAAACGGGATGCCACAAACTTTCGAGCACTGCCCCCTTCTACGCTCATAAAAATAACAAAGCCACTAATCACAAAAAAGAAATTGATGCCCATATAGGCATAACGGCTCCAAATACGAGTATTTTCTAGATCAATAACAGGGGCATGACCCGCCATATGCGCAGAATAGGTATAGTGAAAAATCACAACAAAAATGGCTGACAAAAACCTGAGCAAATCTATTTCGTAAAATCTTGTCTTCATATTTAATTGTCCATAAAGTCAAATAAAAATCTTTCAATTCCAGCGTAATACTACTCGCTCATCGCTTATAGCTAGGGGGCAAACCTCAGATAGGAAAAGTAATATCAAGCAGCACACTAACACCACTTAACATACTGTTATAATTAATTTTTATTATTTAAAACACGAACCACCATCTTACATGGCTTTTTGTATTCTATATCTCAGTCGTTATTCATTATGTGCTCACACTCATAAAAAAAAGTATTTTTATAAGGTATCTCACTCAATATTTATTGATAATAAATTGAAACTAAATAATCCTTAATAAAACTTAAATTAAAAAATAACACATCGATATATTTTGATATTAAAATGTTAAAAATATTCGTCGTAATAATTGAATAAACTAGCATTCGAATATTTAGAAAATGTGGATAGTTTAAAAATGGAATTCAGACGCGTGAAGGTTGCCTCTTACCGAGGAACTGCGCGAAGTTAACTGCCTCAAACAACCCGATGAATAGATAGCACTGCCAGTGATATACCCAAGTAACCTCAAGATGCTAGGTTCAGCGAGAGTTAACTGGCTTTCAGGCAAGGCATCGATTTGAAGATCTAGTTATTCTAAATCAAGAATCGATAACGCAGTATGAAAGCCAGTTAAACTCGCCCTTGGGAGCCCATATTCTGCCCCACTTCATCGTCTAAGAACTTGGAAAGGACTCGTCATTCCGCTGCGTTCTTTTCCTTGAATTGAAACAGAATATGAGGCTCTGAATCCTGCACCTTGAGGTCACTTGGGTATACACTATTACCTTGTAAACCGATAGGTAACAAGTAGAGGGCAAGATGACTGAATTTGAAAAGATGCTCGCAGGCAAAGACTTTGACGGTAGCTCAGACAGTATCGAACGTATTCGCCAGAATGCGTCTGAATTGGTGCAAGCCATTAACCAGAATACGGATGGCGTTCAGCGCAGTGAGTTGTTTCAACAACTAATAGGCGGTATCCCAGATTCGAGTTTAATCCGCTCTCCTTTCTATTGTGAATTCGGTAAAACAATCTCGATTGGCGAAAAGACCTTCATTAATATGAATGTGACCATGCTGGACGGCGCGAAAATTACCATTGGTAATAATGTATTGATTGGTCCGAATACGCAGCTTTACTGTGCTAGCCATGACCTGAATTACCTTGCGCGTCATAACTGGGAAACCTCCTGTGCTCCCATAAACATTGAAGACGACGTATGGATTGGCGGTAATGTTGTGATCAACCAAGGTGTGACAATAGGTGCGCGATCTGTAATCGCAGCCAATTCAGTCGTGAATAGCGATGTACCGCCAGATTCACTGTATGGTGGAACACCTGCTAAGTTAATCAGAAAAATTCATGAAAATGGTGAAGATATAAGCTGTTAATAGACGTTAGAAGAGGAGGATTTTCTAACATTCTAGCGATGCTCCTCAAAGCTACACCGCCGAATACACGAGAACAGCCTATCGCAATGCTG
This sequence comes from Vibrio penaeicida, assembly GCF_030689305.1. Taxonomy (GTDB): domain Bacteria; phylum Pseudomonadota; class Gammaproteobacteria; order Enterobacterales; family Vibrionaceae; genus Vibrio; species Vibrio penaeicida_B. The sequence goes on from NZ_JAUYVM010000014.1 coordinate 86,204, forward strand.
TATCTCGCATTTCAAATACTCAGCCACCAACTGCTTTCAACTACTACCCTACCTCGACAACGTGTACCGCACCCCCGCAATATAGCATTCTATTTGAGAGAACAATGGCTTTAACCGTTTGGTATCTCATATCGACATGAAATGCGTATTTATAGCGCTCTCTAATATTCTGAATCACGATCGAAAATAATATTATCGGATGCAAAAAAATACAGTATTACACTCCAAATAATAACAGTACTGAACACGGAATAACATTTAACCAAAAAGGTGTTTTTTCCTTAAATTAATATTCAACAAATTAATTAAAATCGATGATTTACTATCAAAAATATCGATATCTTCATTAAAAACCTTCATTCTCGTTGAATTTTTATTCTTTTAAATATTTAAAAAACAAGCCATTCTCTTTATTGAGACAGTATTTTTTCAACAAAAAATAACTCGAATAAAAATCACAAAATAAACATTAATAACGGAACATTATAATAACAATAAATTGACATTAAAAAATAACCCATTGATTTTAAATAATTAAATTTCTCACACATTACAAATAATATTCTTAAAAAGATATTTATGCGCTCATTTGCATATAGACCATATTTTGTAAAAAACATAACGTAATTATCAGCAACAACAAACATAATGTTGGTAAAACAAAAACATTAATAACTTGAATATTATTGAAGGTAGATTAAATGAAACCATCTATGAAAATAGTTAGTTTAGCTATATTAGCGGCGTGCAGTGCCACAGCACACAGTGCTCCAAAATGGACCCAAGCTGAGCAAGTATTTAATACTTACGAAGACAATGCATCACTACTACCAGTAGCGGGATATGTTTCTAACTGGGGAGGGTATGAGCGCAGTTTTAATATCAATGACATTGAAGGGAAATACGACAAGTTAGTTTATTCTTTCATGGCGCTTTGTGGGACAGAAATAGGGGACCCAACGATTACTTCTGCGGTTAAATCCGCGAAGAAAATCTGTGCCGATGGTGGATACCCAGACTTCACGATTGTCTTTACCGACCTATACGCAGATCTTCAGAAAGATCTTGGTGCTGGTAGCGGTAATTGGCACAACGACCTCAACGGTCCTGCTACCTTTGAGTCCGGTCAGAAGTACGCGGGCGGTCTAGTTGCGGTTTTACGTGAAATGAAGAAGCGCGACCCGGGCTTAGAGCTTGCTTTCAGCGTGGGTGGGTGGTCTCTGTCTGAACCATTCTCTCGTATGGCAAGTACGTTTGAATCTCGTAAAGTGTTTATCGACAGTGCTGTTAAGTGGTTCACCTTGTACCCTATGTTTGATCAGCTCGATATTGACTGGGAATACCCAGGTGGTGCGGGTGCGAGCGAAAACTCATGGTCACCAGACGATGGTAAAAACTACGCACTTCTTATCAAAGAGCTTCGTACTGCTCTAGATGCTGCTGGCATGCAAAACAAGAAAATTGCTATCGCTGCGGGCGCTCCTGCGACAAAACTAGACGCATCAAACATCAAAGCTTTGATAGACAACGGTTTGGATTACGTCCACTTAATGACATACGACTTCATGGGTGAATGGCAAGATAAGCTTGCACATCACACAAACTTGTCGGGCGAGTTGTTAAAAACTGACGAAACTTTCCACTCCGCTGAAAAATCAATCGACTACATGATTGACGTGCTTGGCATTCCATCAACAGCGATTCAGATTGGTTACGCAAACTACAGCCGTAACGCAGGCCAAGTGAACCTTCAAAGCGTTTCTCCTCTAGTTGGTTCGTTTACACCGGGTAATTCAACAAACAAATCTTATGATACTGGCTCTTCAGAGCTTTTTGATTACGCGAATAAACTGGTGAGCTTTAAGAGCACAGGTGCCGCTGGCATGCAAGGCTATGAGATTTATACCGACATAGACGCAAATGCAGACTTCCTGTTCAACAAGAGCACAAAACAGTACGTCAGTATCGATACGCCTCGAACTGTTTACGCGAAAGCTGCGTACGCGAAAAAACGTAATCTGGGTGGTATCTTTAACTGGATGGTCGATCACGATCCTGGTTACCACATCAATGCGGCACGTGAAGGCCTAGGCTACAAAGTTACTCAAACTAAATTGGACATGGCTAACGTAGTGAATACGTGTGGGCTTATTGATGTAAACGGCAATAAACTGTCTGATGAAGACTGTAAAATATTAACTGGCGTTAAAGATGGTTCCATCGGTCCGATTGAACCGCCTACAAAGCCAACTGAGCCACCAACAAAACCAACAGAGCCGCCTGCTGACTTATGGGACACGACAAAAATTTACCAAACTGGCGATATCGTAACGTTCGAAAATGAAAAATGGAGAGCGCGATACTGGACTCAAGGTGGTGAAAACCCGAAAGCGTCATATCAAAAAGATAAGTGGGGTAACTGGGAACCAGCAAACTAAGACCTGATTTTTAACACTCTCTCATTCGCCCCTGCTCTGGCTAGTTCAGAACAGGGGTTTTCCTTATCAAAAATCTCGCTGTTAAGTAGATAAATACGCCCAACTTAGTTGAATCTAGTGAGGCTTTCTCAAGACCCAATCAATAATCAAAAAGCATATTAAAATACTTGTCTCTTGAAGCCGGTGAGTTGTCTCGGTGTGTGGCGTACTCTACGTGAGCCTCCACGGGCGCGGTGGGTGATAGTTTGATACTCCAAAGTGCGTTAAGTTGGTTTGGTACTACGGAATAACGTACATCAATAATGCGCAGCTCATCGGTAGGGTCTTGAGCGATATACCCATTAGAAAACCAGCGAAAACGTTCGATGTCTTTGGCTTGCTGCGAATCGGGGGCGAGCCAAGGAAAATCTCGGCTTACATTTAACTTTTTAGTGAATTCGCCGGGATAGGTTTTCACCGATGTTCCCACCCTTACAGCATCTACGTAGAAATGGTCCTCGGTCTCATAGACCACCTTCCAAAGTAAAAGATTCGCGAAGCTCGGTTTGGCTTCCAGCTTAATCGGCGAATGCTGCCTCTCTTTCGCCAATTGCCACCCGGCTTCTTCAGCTCTGTCTCTTTGAATCATTCCTAATGTGAGATAGGTAAGCGCCCAAAGAAACGCGATACGAGCGAACATTGGGTTTCGTTTCAACGCCGCAAATACAAGCAACACCAATATTGGAAGAGTGAAGGCAGGATCAATAATAGATACCGTATTCCACGCAAAACGTGCATTGCTGAGTGGCCAAAACAGCTGAGTGCCATAACTGGTACAGGAATCCAGCAGCGCATGAGTGCCATAACCTAATGCACAAAAAAGCCAACTTTGTTTAAAAGAAAGCCCGCGCCTTTTTGAGATAAGCGGATGCAAAACCAAGGCACAGATTAAGCTTCCAATTGGGATAAACAGGAGGGAATGAGTGAACTGCCGATGGAATTCCAAATACAACAGTGGGTCGGTCGATGAACGAATGAGCACATCCAAATCGGGAGCCATTCCTGCAAGCAGCCCTAAAACCCCAGCGACAACCACATTTTGTTTTTTGCTCACCGACTGAGGCAAGGAAGCGCCTAGTAAGCCCTGTGTTAAAGGATCCATCAAATACTCTCAAATTGGGTTTAGCCGAACACAGTTATACTGTATTACGTAATACCGAGATCATCAAAAGTGCTTTGATTTCAGTGTAAAAGGGAATGAGCCTGTTCGCTAATCTAATTCATCAAAACGCATTATGGACACACAAAAAAGCCTCGAAGATCAATATGGTCTTCGAGGCTTTTTAAATAAATGTGTCGCAATGGATTGGCGAGTCTAAAACCGTATCGGGTTAGATCGCTTCTTCTTGAGCTTGCTTCACTAATGCCTGACGTTGAGCTTCTTTTTCGCATGACGCGTTATTATTGTTTTTGCTTTCATTTTCCAATTCACTTGGAACGAATACATAGTACTTATTGAACATCTTGAACCTCAAACTGCATGAATCATTACGCTCGAAATTATTCACCTAGCGTAATCAAGCCGCAGATATTAATGACTTTATGCTCAATATTCAATCAAATTTATGTAATCCTTTGTTAGAAATCGTGTTCGAGAAGAGCTTCATGAAGTAGATCCAAAAATGGGGGGATACCCAAGTGACCTCAAGGTGCAGGATTCAGAGCCTCATATTCTGTTTCAATTCAAGCCTTTCTACGTCAATATCAGGAACGCAGCGGAATAACGAGTCCTTTCCAAGTTCTTAGACGATGAAGTGGGGCAGAATATGGGCTCCCAAGGGCGAGTTTAACTGACTTCCATACTGCGTTATCGATTCTTGATTTAGAACCACTAGATCTACCAATCGATGCCTTGCCTGAAAGCCAGTTAACTCTCGCTGAACCTAGCATCTTGGGGTTACTTGGGTATATAGATAGTTTCAAATCCTAAACTGAAAGCCACTGCAACAAGCAACCACGCCAAGATTCGGTTGAACGCTGAAAAAACTTTAGGGTTCTTGAGCTTGTGCCCTAACACTTCTCCGAGTAGGGAATAAGATGTTGGGGCGCCAAATGCCAAAACAGCGAGAATACCCGACCAAAGCACCGCTTCCATGCCTACAATACCGTTCGCCGGAAATTGCACCGCCGCAACAGGCAACACCACTGCTGGCCCCTTAGGGTTGAGCAGCTGAATGAGTACCCCATCCTTAAAGCTAAGTATCTTCTCGGTTTTATCACCGACATCAAGTGAGTTGACATCGCTGGTGTGTAGCTTCCACGCAATGTATAAAATATAGCTGCACCCTATCAAGGCAATGTAAGGCAACCAGTGAGTAGGAATTAACGCTTTTCCAGCCCAGCTGATTGATACAAATAAGATAAACATAGCCATGCCGACTCCGGCAAAAAAGCTAAGGTATCGTTTTGTATTGCTTTGCAGACCACCGTTTAAGCCCAGTAAATTAACCGGTCCAGGCGTGTACATGACCCCTATGGCGTAGGCGAAGATTTCTAGCATCAAATTATACTCTTGAGTGATTTTATTGATTAAAAGCGAATGCGTTTAATTAGGAGAGGCGCTGCTTTTGGTATTGCGCGGGAGTCATCCCATAGACTCGTTTAAACCTGCGATTAAAATGACTGCTGTCAGAAAACCCAGCGATATGGGCAATATCGGTTGCGGTTTGCCCTAATTCCAGCGATTTTCGAGCGAGATTCACGCGGCAACTTAAAACATATTGATGTGGCGTGATGCCGTATTGTGCTTTAAATGCTCTTATCAAATGATATTTAGACATGCTGGCAGCAACGCTGATGTCATCAACAGAAATGTCTAACGCAGCATGCTCATGTATAAAGTCTTTTGCACGCTTTACGAGCGACTCTTTTCGGTTGCCATCACTAGTCAGTATTGGAGAATTGCCACTCAAGCGAGCAATGGAATGTGCCATTTCCAATAGACCGGCATCATATTCGACTTTGGATACGGATTCTGAATGAATCCATTGTGACATTGTGATCACTTGCTGGCGAAATACACCGTCGTCCATGAGCGTTTTTTCGACTCTCACATTTGAAGGTTGGCTCACCCCAACGGTTCGGAAATAGGGTTCCAATTGGTTCGGGTGAACATACAACATGATGTATTCGAGATCGTCCGAGCCGCCAGATCGCCCATCGTGTACGTCTTCTGGGTTGAATACAATCACTCCACCCGCTGGGCTTTGGTGGAATTGAGTTCGGCAGAAAAAGTCTTGTCGCCCTTTTAAGGTCACACCAAACGAGTATTCTTCGTGAGCATGTTTGTCGTAGGTAAAATCACTCATGTTTGCTGTGAGTAGCAATAACCCCTCAATGCTCTGATTCCCTTGGTAATGGAATTGATTTTTATCCTGCATGGTCAATTTCCGATTCGTCCTGAATGAGTTAAGAATAGGGCATCAATGAGCATTGAGATTGAACAAAATTGCTCGTTTTCATATTAGCTGGTAACGATACTGTACTCCAATTTCTCTGAGCGACAAAAAAGGGTGCCAATTGGCACCCTTTGTATTTGGATTACGAGGTAATTAAACGTCGTAAGTTGTAGAAGCAGTGTCGCCGCCTGTACCTGTCCAGTTCGTGTGGAAGAATTCACCACGCTCACGGTCGATACGCTCGTAAGTGTGAGCACCGAAGTAGTCACGTTGAGCTTGAAGCAGGTTAGCTGGTAGACGTGCAGTTGTGTAACCGTCTAGGAAAGATAGCGCAGAAATCGTACATGGCATTGGGATACCAGACTCTAGAGATTTCGCTGCTACTTTACGCCATGCTGCTAGGCTGTTTTGTAGGATGTTTTTGAAGTACTCGTCAGAACCTAGGAACGCGATGTCTGGGTTTGCTTCGTACGCATCACGGATGTTGCCTAGGAATGCGCTGCGGATGATACAACCACCACGCCACATTAGTGCTACGTTACCGTAGTTTAGATCCCAACCGTTTTCGTCCGACGCTTCACGCATTAGCATGAAACCTTGAGCGTAAGAGATGATCTTTGAAGCCAGTAGAGCTTGACGAAGTGCGTCAACCCACTCTTTCTTGTCGCCTTCAACTGGAGCGATAGTCTTACCGAACAGTTTTTCAGCTTCAACACGTTGGTCTTTCAGTGCAGACAGGCAACGAGAGAATACAGACTCAGAGATAAGCGTTAGAGGAATACCTAAGTCTAGTGCGTTGATACCCGTCCACTTACCAGTACCTTTCTGACCGGCTGTGTCTAGGATCTTCTCAACAAGAGCTTCACCGTCTTCATCTTTGTAGCCAAGGATGTCAGCTGTGATTTCAACTAGGTAGCTGTCTAGCTCAGTCTTGTTCCAATCAGCAAATACGGCTTGCATTTCGTCAGCTGAAAGACCAAGACCGTCTTTCATGAACTGGTATGCTTCAGTGATAAGCTGCATGTCACCGTATTCGATACCGTTGTGTACCATCTTAACGAAGTGACCCGCACCATCGTTACCAACCCAGTCACAGCAAGGCTCACCAGCGTCAGTTTTTGCAGAGATACCTTGGAAGATTGGCTTAACCGCTTCCCAAGCTTCAGGCGCACCGCCTGGCATGATTGAAGGACCAAAGCGTGCACCTTCTTCACCACCAGATACACCAGTACCGATGAAGTGGATGCCTTTCTCGCGACAATGCGCTACACGACGGTTTGTATCTGGGTAGTTAGTATTACCACCATCGATGATGATGTCGCCTTCGTCTAAAAGTGGGATTAGGTTTTCGATGAACGTGTCTACAACGTCACCAGCACGAACCATTAGCATCACTTTACGTGGTGCTTCTAGCTTTTCTACTAGCTCTTCTAGAGAGTATGCACCAACAATATTTGTGCCTTTCGCCGGGCCTTCTAGGAACTCGTCTACCTTCGCAGCAGTACGGTTGTGAGCAACCACTTTAAAACCGTGGTCGTTCATGTTTAGGATAAGGTTCTGGCCCATTACTGCTAGGCCAATAACACCGATATCACCTTTCATTATTCATCTCCATTAATCGATCAGGCAATTTTACTTGCTGCGTCTGAATCTAAGTACCACTCCGTTTCGCCCATTTTGGACTGGATTTTCGCTGCCGGATAAGGCAATGCTTCCGCAGGAGTAGTGTGAATTTCGTGTACAATCTCGATCTTACCAGCACCCAATACTAGGTAGCTGATGCGTCTTGCCGCTTCCAGCACTTTGGCTGTTTTCGACACGCGGATTTGACCGGATTCTGGATGAGAAGCCAAAACAGATAGGTTCTCATCGTTGTAATTTGTTTTCTCTGGGAACAACGAGGCCGTATGGCCATCAGCGCCCACACCAAGCAGGATCCAATCAAAAACTGGCGTGCCGTTTTCAGTTGGGATCACTTCAGCCATTTCATTGGCAAAGCGCTCAGCTTCTGCTTTTGGTTCGTTTTCACCGCGGATACGGTGAATATTTTCTGCTGGAATTTCAATTTGGCTAAACAATAACGTGTTCGCTTCACCGTAATTGCTTTCCGCATCTTCAGGAGCAACACAACGCTCATCTCCCCACCAAAAATGCAGGTTTTTCCATTGAATAGCGGTTGCGTAAGCCTCTGTAGCCAGGAGCTTGAACAACATTTTTGGGGTGCTACCACCAGACAAAGAAATGTGAACAGGCTTACCTTGCTCGCTATACCTTTTCAGGTCGTTCGCTAGGCTTTCTACTACCTGATCCGCAGTTTGAAAGATCTTATGATTGATCATAATTCGCAGTAATCCGTGTCAGTAAGGTTCTTACAAGGGAAACGCCATGCACGTCCATCACGCTGAAGTAGCTTATCAGACTCAATAGGTCCCCATGTTCCACAGGCGTAGCCAAACAGTGATTGAGGATCTTGCTTGAAGTCCAGAATCGGCTGTACGTACTTCCAACACGCTTCTACTGCATCACTACGAGCAAATAGCGTCGCGTCGCCATTAAGCGAGTCCAGAAGTAAACGTTCATAAGCAGTTAGCATCTGAGTTTCTTCAAGAGAAGCGTAGTGGAAGTTCATTTTCACTTCTTTCGCATGGAAGCCAGCACCCGGCTCTTTTAGGCCGAAGCTCATTTGAATGCCTTCATCAGGCTGAATACGAATGATCAGCTTGTTTTCTGGGGCATCCAAACCAAATACTGGGTGCGGTGTGCGTTTGAAGTGAATGACTACTTCGGTTACACGTGTTGGTAAGCGCTTACCTGTACGAACGTAAAACGGCACACCATTCCAACGCCAGTTGTTGATGTATGCTTTCAATCCTACGTAAGTTTCAGTGCGTGACTCTTCTGCAACACCTGTCTCTTCACGATACCCAGGAAGGAATTCACCACGCACATCAGAACCTGTGTACTGACCCATTACTAGATTGTTGCGAAGATCATTTTCTTCTAACGGTTTCAAGCACTGAAGAACTTTCACTACTTCATCACGCATTGAGTCTGCATTGATTTGAGCTGGGGGCTCCATACCAACCATTGCCAATACTTGTAGCAAGTGGTTTTGGAACATATCACGTACAGCACCTGATCCGTCGTAGTAGCCACCACGTTCTTCCACACCCAAGAATTCAGCACCTGTGATTTCCACGTAATCAATAAAGTTACGGTTCCACAATGGCTCAAACATGGCGTTAGAAAAGCGGAACACTAACAAGTTTTGCACCGTTTCTTTACCTAAGTAATGGTCGATACGGTAAATCTGATGTTCCTGAAAATGCTCATGAATTTCTTTATCTAGCTTCTGCGCAGATTCTAAATCATAACCAAATGGCTTTTCGATGATCAGACGTTTCCAGCCTTCGCTTTCATCGTTCAAGCCATGTGCCGCTAGACTGGCTGGAATCACGCTGTAAAGGCTTGGTGGCGTTGCTAAATAGAAGAGTGTATTGCTTTGTTCAAACTGATAGCTTTCAGAGAGTTCATCTAAGCGGGTAACCAGTTTGGCGTAATCGGCGGTGTCGGAAGTGTTTATCGCTTGGTAATGTAGGTAGTTAATAAACGCATCTAACGTTTCAGGTTCCGTTTTTTCCATTTCCTGAAGTGAGCGTTTCAACTTGTCGCGATAAGATTCATCACTGTATTCAGTGCGGCTGACGCCTAAAATCGCAAAGGATTCTGGAAGCTGTTTGCTCGCGTATAAATGGTATAGCGCGGGGATCAGCTTGCGGTAAGTCAAATCGCCAGAGGCACCGAAGATAACGATGCAGCTGTTTTCAGGTATTACCATCATCTTTCCTTAAAGAGGGGTTTTCATTGAGACATAACTAGAGTTAACAGACCCTATCAATGTCTCAGGTAAATTAACAATAGGTGTTAACTATCAGTCCGAGAGGTAAGAGCTATGGGCTACTTAGTGTTCAACTGAGCTAAAACAGCGTGCTACTTTACATCAGCTAACTACGATGCGCATCCCAAAAACTTACCTATTTCAAATTTGTTGAGAAAAACTACAAAATTTCTGTAACGTTTACAACATCACAAACAATAATAATTATCATTAACAACAAAAACAGAGGGATCGATTAGAAATAAGGTATTCCTTAATATTCGTTACTTCACGATGTATTCAAGCCCTTTTGTAGCACATGAAAGTGAATATTCATTGATCTTCCAGTGTTCTGGACTCCAACCATAGAGAAACCTTAGAAAATCTGCCCAAGCCACATAATAAAAGGGTTCCCAGCTTTCAATGATCAACTTTGCATTTTGTTCTGGACGATAAAACGACATGGCTTCTTCGAATTGGGAAAAGTAGTAATCTAACAACAGCTTTTCAGCATTTTGGGCTTCTTCAATAGGCACACAACTACTAATGAAAAGCATGACATCTTTCATTGCACACCCTTCCCCTACATATTGAAAGTCTACGGCACCAACAGAATCCATATTGGCTGAAAAACAGAAGTTCGCCAGCTTGGCATCACCATGAACCAATGTCGGAAAAGGTGCCGATTTCAATGCCGAATCGAATGCTTTCGCGTGTGTTTTAAATTCACTTGTCGCCATTGCTTGAAATTCATCAGGGCGGGTGTCCAAATGCCAGTAGGTCCCTTGCGCCCATAAGGCTTCGTCCTGACCGGAATTGAGGTGGCTTACGCTCAAATACTTCGCATGAAAATTCGCTAACCACTTGAGGCAAAGCTTCCAGTGCCTAATATCTGACTGCTTAACAACCTCGGTTAGCCCGTAATCACGCAAGTCGGACATAACAATCACGTATTGTGTGGGAGTGGGATTGACTTCCAACCCAATAGGCATGAGGCATCTTGGATCTTGTTGAGTGGAGAACTTCAAATACCAATTGGCTTCTACAATGTAAGATTTTAGCTTTCTATCGGTAGATCGTTCTGTATTCCAGCCTTTTGGATGTGCGAGTGTTTCGGGCAATTCTATCCATTTAGCAATAACACTTTTAGCATTTTCACTCTGCCCAACATCATCACTGTTGCCATTTGGGCTCAGAAACCAACGTTCGAGTCGTCCGAAATCACCCCAAAGTTTCTGAATAAGCTGCTTTTTTGAGGGTTCATGTGCCAAATACCCTTTACTCATTTTCTTATTCCCAACATTAAGTCCACTCAATGCATGTAATGTTCTTATTATTGTCTCCTAAATACGCTTAATTCGCCAATTGAGAAAGCCATTACTAAACTAGATTCATATAGCATATTCTGTTTAATGCAATTTATTGAGCCTTACATCAATGTATGCTCCAATCACGCGAATATTTATTCGCACAGCTCACATTCAGAAACGTCGATTACAATCGATTTATAAAAGTTAATTTATAATGTCAGAGCAATAATCACGACTTTAAATGCATCAAAGCACATAAAAACTAAATGACTGTCGTGTGTATATATATCATCGCCTTACAATGACTTAGTACGAGGCAAATGAAGGTCAAAAGGACTACAATGGCGGAAAACTCGGCGGCAGCAAACCTACAGGTTAATACCAATTCGGATAATTTCAAAGGTGCTGAAACAACGCTTAAAAGCTCAGATGCTTTAGCAATGATTGAACACAGCAGTGATGTGACCATTAACATCTCTACTCCCGTAGGTATCAACTATAAAGGCATTACACCTTTCATAGGAACCATCGGGACAGATTATATATTGCTGGGCGCGCCTGATATCTCAGATGAAGATTACGAATACTTTTTTCAGGAAGGTTTCTGGGTAAATGTTCGCGCGATTTCACCACGTGGTGAAGGTGCGCTTATTTATTTCCGATGCCAAATCATGCACATGGTTAACGAACCCGTTCGCATGATCATGTTGTCCATTCCAGCTAATATGAAAGTACTTCAACTTCGTAAAGAGCCCAGATATGACGTATCTCTCGCCGCTGTTGTTTTTTATAATGGTCAGCGCTTGGAATGTGAAGTAAGGGATATTTCTAAAGGAGGATGCCGTATCATCACAAGCCCTTTGATACGCACATTCCAGATAGAAGAACCTGTACAAATCAGCATAGTGGAACGGACGCGTGGGAAAGTAGACCTTCCTCAGCTTACTGGCAAGATATGTAACATGCAGAAGTCCCATCATTACGCGCGCTACGGAATGATGTTTGATGACAAAGGTAAGAAGAGTGTGCAGCTTTTGCTAAGCCATTTGAAGTTTGATGGCTCAAAGCTTGCTCTGAAAGCTTAGTTTTTTAGAACGTGTACACATACACGTTGATGGCAAAAATAGCGTTAGTGCTTGGTTTTTAGCGTTCAGTTGTTAACCGTATTTTCCAACCAATCTCTACTGATTAAAAAAACAGAAAAAGCTTAGGTTCTAGCTAGACCCTAAGCCTGTATTACGAACAATTCTACGAATTATTACTAGCGATAAAACGAATTCGCCCCGCTACCTCGGGTGAGAGAGCGGGGCGATGCATTCTATCAATCTAAACTCAATTAGATTTTTTCAACGTTTGCAGCTTGAGGACCTTTTTGGCCTTGCTCAACTTCAAACGATACTTTTTGGCCTTCAGCAAGTGTTTTGAATCCGTCACCAGTGATAGCACGGAAGTGAACAAATACGTCTGCACCACCGTCTTCTTGAGTAATAAAGCCAAAACCTTTTTCTTCGTTAAACCACTTAACTGTGCCAGTTGTCTTAGACATGGGTATTTCCTAAATTGTATCTTTGTATCTCACAGCGCGACCTTCGCGCCATAATTGTTAGTCAGCCGGATAGAGTTACTTATAAGAGTCTAAACATCGAAAAGAAAACACTTCAACAACAGACTGTCAGACAGTAGGTTTAAGAAGACTTCTTGAGTCAGGAACAACAAATAAATAGGTCTGCATACAGGCCAACTACCAAGTTACGCGAGTTTCCTGCTGGTGTATACGATTTTCTTCCGATAGCAGGAAAAAATCGCCTTGATTGTGATATGTGTAAGCAAAAATGACAAGATTCACACATGATTCATAAAAATATTGTTGCAGGATCTCAATTCTCATTCTACCGAACTAACTGTTTACTCAAATTTTTTTCTTATTTTTGGGAATATTTTTGACAACAAGTAGGTCTTATATCTGAATAGCCCACTTAGCTGACTGTGTTTTCTCGCCACAAAAAGTCGGTAATAGAACAGCTGCTGTAGGTTTCGAATCGACATTATATACTCAAACCACCTCAAGGTGCAGGATTCAGAGCTCTATCTTCTGTGTCAGTTCAAGGAAAAGAACGAAGTGGAATGACGGGTCCTTTCCAAGTTCTTTGACGATGAAATGGGACAGAAGATGAGCTCCCAAGGGCGAGTTTGCTTGGTTTTCATGCTGCGTAACCAATTCTTGATTTAGAGCCACTAGATCTGCAAATTGGTACCTTGCCTGAAAACCAAGCAATTCTCGCTGAACCTAGCATCTTGAGGTGGCTTGAGTATAGTTATCTCGCATTGGGTAAACGGGTGAAACCTGTTTATATTTTAACTGGGTATAGAATCTCAATGACTTATAGATTCTCAACTACTATGAGCCCCAAAAGGCATGCTTTGAAAATACTACCTGTACTCCGATACGTTTTTGCTTTCATTATTTGTATTGTGTCGCTTTCTTCTTATGGCGAGGCACATACAACATCTTGGCTTCAAAATGACAGGCACCCACCCGTATCGGTAAAATTATCACTAACTGGTACGCAAGACGTAAACGCAAAGACAGTTCATGCATTGTTGGAAGTGAGGTTGGCTGATAGCTGGAAAACTTACTGGCGCACTCCTGGCGAAGGTGGTGTTTCTCCCTCACTCGATTACTCGACGGCCTCCAATATTGAAAACATCCAATGGCATTGGCCAATCCCAAATTACTACCAGCAGTTTGGTTTAACTGTTTTGGGTTATCAAGACTACGTGGCATTTCCTTTAGATATCGTTTTGAGTAACCCACAAACTGCTACAGATATTAACGCTACGCTTACTTTACCCAGTTGCACCGACATTTGCGTTCTCACCGACTATCCTATCCAGTTGTCTTTTGATCCTGAATTGCTGCAGCCAAACAGCGATACCATGATGCTTCACAATCAGGCAATGTCGTTAATTCCGCTTACTTATGGCAGCGCGAAGGTGTCACTCATCATTTGGGATGAAGCCAATCAGCGACTCAATGTGACTTTGGAAAACGAAACAGGCTGGAATAGTCCAAATCTATTTATAGAAACATTGAAATCAGGAGATAACCATTTTCAAGCACCCACTATTTCAATCCGCGACAACCAGTTAACCGCCATTTTTCCGGTCTCGAACACGCTTGGGAAACCTGATTTAAACAATCAAAATCTACGCATTACGGTAAGAGACGACTTACTTCTGCAAGAATTAACCGCACCATATTCAATCGGGCATGTTAAGGCTGAAAATCCGAACACAGTACTGATGTTATGGTTCGCTTTCTTAGGGGGGCTGATATTAAATGTTATGCCATGTGTGCTCCCCGTTCTTGGAATCAAGGTAAATAGCGTATTGCTTTCTGGCGACAAACCAGCGTCGCACAGAGCACACTTTCTCGCCTCAGCCGCCGGCATCATTTCTTCATTTTGGGTACTTGCGGTCGCTCTTATAGCACTTAAATGGACAGGTAATACCATTGGCTGGGGGATCCAATTCCAGCAGCCTTGGTTTTTGGTCTTTCTAGTTGTTGTCACCTTGGGCTTTAGCTTGAATTTGTTTGGCGTTTTTGAGTTCAAGCTCCCTAGCCGATGGTCCAGTACTTTGGCTAGTGACAGGGGGAAAGGGCTGTCGAAGCCATTTTTCCAAGGTGCTTTCGCTACATTACTTGCCACGCCTTGTAGTGCTCCGTTCCTCGGTACCGCAGTCGCTTTCGCGTTAGGAAGCCATATTTTTGACATTCTGCTCATATTTACATTTTTGGGTATCGGCTTAGCCTTTCCTTGGTTTATGTTCGCTTTATTCCCCAAAACCATTGGGTTACTGCCAAAACCCGGCGCTTGGATGAGTCGCGTAAAAATCCTTTTTGCTCTAATGATGTCTTTAACATCCTTCTGGCTAATTTCGCTGCTTTCTACGCACCTAGGTCAATTTGCAACCATAATGGTCAGTGTCGTTACATTTGTGTTTTTGCTGATCGTATTAGTTTCAAAATATGGCGCCAGAAGCGTCACGATTTACGGTAGCTCGGCATTACTAGTGGCCGGATTAGGCATGGCGATAGCGGGGTCACTTTCATCGCATTGGGCAACCCCCGTTATCGATGATTTGCAATGGCAAGAATTAGATACGCAAGCCATCGCGCAGCATGTGGCGGAAGGTAAGCTTGTATTTGTAGATGTCACCGCAGATTGGTGTATTACCTGCAAAGCCAACAAGATTGGAACAATACTGCAACCCCCAGCGTATGAGCTGATGCAAGCGTCTGACGTCGTTTTAATGCGAGGGGATTGGACGACACCAAGTAATGCTATTACTGAATTTTTGATGAGTCACGGCCGATATGGCGTACCACTTAATGTGGTATACGGACCCAACGCACCTCTGGGGAATGCCCTTCCGGTACTGCTGACTCAAGATTCCATTTCACAATCTCTCGATCTGGCAAGAGGAAAATAAACTGATGTTCAAAATAGTAAGAAACCTCACGGGCTATCTCTTGCTTATTATTCTGATTACTGGGCTACTCGATTGGTGGCGAACCAAGCATGTTGATTTCTACGACATGCCGATGACTCAAGGAAAAGCCATTGATGGTACTTTCGTCAATGTGGCTGAGTTAAGCCGCGATAAGCCTGTCTTAGTCTATTTCTGGGCTACTTGGTGTGGTGTATGCAGCCTAACAACACCGAGCATTGATATTTTGTCCAATCACTACGAAGTGGTTTCTATTGCTTTGGCATCTGGCGAAGATGATCGCTTGCTCGAATACATGAAGAACAACGATTACAGCTTCACAGTAATTAATGATTTGGAGGGCAGTATTAATCAGTACTGGCGAGCCCAAGTCACTCCTACAATCGCCATCGTCAAAGATGGTGAAATTCAGTCTATGACCACAGGATTTTCTACTCCTTGGGGGTTATGGCTACGTTTACTGCTGGCATAAGGATCCAGAAAATGACATACGTTACAAAATGGCTTAGTGGATTAGGGCTAGCGTTTGGCTTGGCGATGCCAAGCTATGCAGAAGAAGGTAAGGCGGCGGTTTCATTAACTCCAGAGCAAACGAATCAATTGGCACAAATCAACGCCATATTGAAAGGACACCCTCAAATCATTGGTGACTTAAGCAAAAGCTTAGAAGCCTATGTTACCCAGTTAAAGCAAGTCGAAATCGCCCTGAAAGAACAAAGAAATTGGTTGACGCAGGCACCAGAACACAGCAAATCTGGTGCAGAAAACCCTGCTCTGACCATCATTAACTTTACTGACTATAACTGCCCATATTGTAAGCGCTTGGAAATTGGCTTGGCGAAGTTACTCACAGAGATGGATAACGTAAAAGTTGTTAACATCTATGTGCCGCTACAACAGCAGATTGCCAGTGGCACCAACACAAACTCTGCGTTTTATGCGTTAAAAGTTTGGGAGAAAGAGCCCGAGAAGTTTTCAGAAGTTCACAGGCTCTTAGTTGCACATCCGACACGTCACGATGCAGAATCACTCAACCGTATCGCTAAAGAAACAGGTACTGAAAAGTACTTAGAAACGGGTGAGCGAGAACAATCCATCGTATCTCGAAATATGCAAGCATTTGGTCAGCTGGGTTTACGTGGAACCCCTGCACTTATCATTAACGATGAGATTATCCCAGGGTTCCTGCCTTACGGTGAACTTAAAAAAGCCGTCCAAAAAGAATTGAACTAGGATTGAGAAGCCCAAATTTACTTCTTTAGTGGTTATTTCTATATAACCTCAGCTCCACATAAATTCAGTTCTGTATAAACTCAGCTCTGTATAAGTTCAGCTCTTTACAGAAAATTGGGCAGCCTTGATTGACTGCCCACTCTTTCTAACCAATACCTAACATCTGAACAGTTTTCTCTCTTTATTCATACGTCTAATCCCTATCGAACAACTAGGCGCCAGTAAGAAGCTCACTTACAAACACTATCTTCATGTAAAGATACTTTACACTAAGTTATAATTGGAGTACATTGCCCACATACCTTCACATAGACATAGTTAGCATGAATATATTTCTCGCCATGATCCCTGCTTTTTTTTGGGGAACCACATATGCTGTAACACAGTTTACTCTGTCTGAATGGCCGCCATTACTGCTGGGCTTTATTCGTGCTCTTCCTGCTGGGCTTCTTTTATTGGCACTTCGCCCCATCATGCCTAAAAGAAATCAGTGGCAGCCTTTAGTCATTCTTTCCTTAGTGAATATAAGCGCATTTTTCGCCATGATTTTCCTTATGGCTGCCACGTTACCAGCGGCGATATCTGGCGTAGGAATGGTCTCTGTCCCAATTTTCGCCATGATTTTTCAATGGTTGTGGTTTAAGAATAAGCCTTCAGGCATTCAAATCGTTTCTGGTTTTACTTTGGTGGGTTTCGCTTGGTTTCTTTTCGATCCAAGCCAGATCGAACTGGGTACAACCGGCTTGATTGCTATGTTTTGTGCGATTTGGTGCATCATTATTGGCAGTACACTGACTCAACAACTGTCAAAAGATATGCACTGGTGGGGAGTGTTAAGTTGGCAGCTTATTATAGGTGGCGCAGCACTTGGGGTTGTCGCAGGTGCTCAGTGGTTGTTCGAACCCTCTGCTTTTGAAACGGTTACCAATCAAGACATCAGCGCAACCAATTGGTTTGGAATCGCTTGGATAATTATTCTGAATACGGCTGTCGCTTACGGGATGTATGTTTGGTTAATCCGAAAAATGACCATCGTCGAGTTCACATTCAGTGGTATCGCCAACCCTATTGCCGGAATTACTGGTGGTGTTTTATTGATGAATGAAACCTATAGCCATACACAAATAGGCTTAATGTTGGGGATGATACTGGCTTCACTTCTTCCGAACTTCTTGAATTTATGGCGAACCAAAAGACGCGTTAACAAACAGGAAACTAGAACAGAGAATACTCAGGATAGTGTGCCTGTATCGGATTGAACAGGTAGCCTTGATAACCCCAAAAAGCAAAAGGTAGAAGATGATTAAGTGAGTTCTGATCTTCTACTCTTTCCACAATCCATTTCGCATCACTAGAGGATTTTTGCTGAAGGATGATGTCTAGTTTTTTGCAAGAATGGCTCATACCTGATTTGAGATCAAAAAATGGATTGTCGACTTTCACGTAGTCATAAAGACCCGCGCTCAATTCGTCATCTCTAAAATCTTCTCCAACTTGATAGTCATCCAAGGCGATTTTCACCCCGACTTCTTTCAGTTTGGCCACACCTTTGAGGTAGTCTTTTCCTTCTATCGAATATTGGCGCTCGGTTGTTTCAACAACTAACGCTTTTCCATAGCACTTTAGATGAGAGTGGACGGCGATAAGAAGGTTAATGGTTTTTCTATTACTTAGGGCATGTCTTTCCACATTCAGGAACAAACACTCGAATGGGAAAGAAGCAGGATTAACAGATATCAGGAAATGAAGTTGTTGTTCAAGAATATCTTTGGCAAGACGTTTGCCTAGCTCACCTTTCATGAATGTGGTGTGGATAGAGGCATCTTCCTGAGAAAGAAGCAACTCACTGGCCAGTAACTTCTTGCTTTCACTAACAATGATTTCGTTTTTAAATTGAAAACGAGGAGTGTCTGGTTCAACAAAGTCTTGCGGTAGCGGGGTCGCAGAACTTTTTCCGTTCTGGAAACGCATTTCAACAGCAGATTGTTTTACATCTATGCCCATTTAGCGACTACCCTATAGCTTGGACTACCACATCTTTAAAGAGCTACTGCTCTGATGAGTTCACCCTAGAACTCTTGCTTATTAACATAAGCAGTGTGGAGTCGCGAAGCAAACCGTTTTGCCTCAAATCCAGTTTATATGCGACCTAACAGACGTAATTCGCACTTTTGAGACAATATTAATTGTAAAAACATATATTTCCAACATCATCTCTAACGTTAACTTCACATTTCACCCTAACTCATATGGTATATGGGTGTATATTTTACTACGTACATTAGCATTTCCTGTTTTTTACCATCAAAAATCACACTATCTACAAAAACCTCATTGCACTTTCATTCTTTATTCACGCAATCAATGTGTAGAGACGCTTCAAAATATTCCAGATGCACCCAAGCAATATTAAGCACAGTGCGGATCTAGCACGAACGGTGGCAACTTATTGGAAACTTCCTTTGACTGTTCACAAGGGAAAGTGAGCTTACCCATTACCTCTTATAAAAGAGATTAAAAGGACTAGGACATGAACAAAGCTATTCTAGCAACAGCAATTCTTTCGGCTATGACTCTATCTTCTGCTTCCGCGGTAACGATTTATGAAAAAGATGGGACGGTATTAGATTTAGGAGGACGCGCTGAAGGACGTTTTAATATTTCAGACGCCAATAAAACGGGTAATAAAGGCGCGTTTAAAGACATCAGCCGCGCGCGGATATCTTTATCCGGTGAATCCGCTGTTACCGACCAATTTTCAGGCTTTGGAAAATACGAAGCCGAACTCTCTGGTGAAGAAGACTTAACAAATCGCTACTACTTTGCTGGTGTTAAGGGCGAGTTTGGTTCTGTGTCTTACGGAAAACAAGATTCATCTCAAGTCATGTTAAGCAACTTCACCGATACCTTAGCCACATTTGGAGCAAAAGCAGCCGACATTGTGGATGGTAATAAAGACAAGAGAGAAAATACGCTAGTCTACAAAACCACGTTCGATCAGCTTATTGTATCTGGTGACTACATATTCGCCGATAAAGATAATAACGACAGTACAAACAGCTATGGTATCTCTGCGGTTTACAGTTTGGAACGGTTTAGAATCGGTGCCGGTTATGTAAACCAAAAGCAAGGCGATGAAACCGAAAATCAATTCAACTTTGTTGGTGAAGTGCAGTTCGACAATCTTAGTTTTGCGGGTCTTTACACCATGAGTAAAAGTGTTGTTGGCAGCCAGCTTAATGACATTATTGGTTATGAACTGATGGCTAAATACGAACTCGAGAAAGTTGCCTTTGTAGGCGCGTACAATGCCCAGAAAAATGACTCCTCAAAAACCGACACTGTGGATGAATTTGCTCTGGAAGCGGTTTATACCTTTAACGAACACCTGAGGACTTATGCCGGTTATCGTATCAACCAGATAAAAGATGCAGATAACGAGCTTCAAATGGGTCTACGTTACGATTTCTAAAAAAAATAGAGTCAGCCATTCACGGCTGACTCTATCCCCAAGTAACACCGCACTTAACTGCTATCTTTATAGATAAAAAACCAGTTGCATATTTTAAATTCACACAATGATACGCCCCATTTTTCACGTGAATTTTTATGCACTCTATGCATTTTATTATTTATTTTCTTTAAAACGGTCAATCCTCCCTCACTTCAGGTTCACAAATCGAACCAACGGTCTTAGATCTTGAACCCAGGCTTATTCTTTGATTTATCAGTGTCGTTCGTGAAATGACTCGTATTCTCACTGATATTCCTCACCAAGCCTTGTTAAATGTTTGTTTTAAAAAACTCACCTTGATACTTATATCAACGATTATCTCATTGATAATTAAAAACTTAAATTGTAAACAAACTTTAACAAGGAATGAAAAGTGAATAAGAACACACCTTTTTTCAGCAACTTTATTGAATCTCAAATCGAAGAGCTAAGCGCTCAAGAAACTAAGCAATGTGCGGGTGGTTTCATTGGCGATTTTGAAGTCGTAACAATGAAAGCACCATCTGATGATGATGAAGGCCTAGAGTTCGTTCTTAAGCCAGGCGACCTAGTAACAATGAAACACCCATCCGACAGCGATGAAGGCAACGACTTCCCATCGTTCTAATAAGCTAAAGGAAGAAGACATGAGTAAGAACACTCCTTTCTTTAATCATTTTATCGAGTCACAAATTGAAGAGTTAAACGACACTGAAACGACTCAGTGCTCGGGTGGTTTTGCAGGTATCAATGTTTCAATGAAGCACCCTTCGGATAACGATGAAGGGCAGCCAATTGATATTGGTATTCGACCAATTGATGTGACGATGAAATACCCTTCTGACGATGATGAAGGTGTCGAAATCAAATTCGACCGTTAAATTAGGCCATTTTTATAATCAATATTCACCTTGCTTTATGTAAGGTGAATATTTTAGCAATCGGTAATTTACAATAAAACAGTGTATAAATAATAATCATACGGATTAAAAATAGATCTTAATTCAAATTAAATCAGTTATTACATGAAATAAAATAAGTTTAATCACGGTCAAAATTCAGGGGTGAAATATAATTTTAATTCTAGTTAACTTTAGTCTCATTTATGAGAATTTATTTAACTAATAGAAATATTATTATTTTATAAGTAATTGCTTTTATGTATGTTTTAAAAGGTGAACGGCAGATACTGCTAATTCGTCGACGTAATAGTGTTCACATAAAAACGCCAATTAACGGCACTAAATTAAATTAAAAAGGAACATACAAATGAGTAAGAACACTCCATTTTTTAATAATTTTATCGAAGCAGACACACTAACTGAAGAAGAAGCGAACCAAATTTCTGGTGGTACTATTAACTTTGGTGGTATTTCAACAAGAAAAGCACCATCTGATGATGATGAAGGTTTTGCAATTGCAACTCGTAAAGCCCCTTCAGATGACGATGAAGGATTTGAAATCGCAACTCGTAAAGCGCCATCTGATGATGACGAAGGTACAGCGATTGTATTTCCGACTTGGTAAATACCAAATCGGGTTTAGGTAATACTCGATAGAACATCTATCCAGTTCCTAGACATGACCTCTAAGCTCTCACCCCCAAAAATTTGGGGGTGATATTGAAAGAACGATTATGCAGAAAATAAACAAAAGTATCCTATGCATCACTCATTCTGAGGACACCTTTCCCGTAGATTGGGTAACAGAACACCTAATGACAGCGGGTGTAGAGGCTGTTCGCTTAAACAGCGATCAATTCCCCTTGAATATTCAAATCGGTGGGAGCTTACAAACCCTCCCTTTTGACTCTCCGAGTTCAGAAGAGCAGCATTTGGAAAAGACACACGTTGATACACTGATTTCAACGGAAGGCTGGTCTATTAACGAGTCAAATATTGGCGCGATATGGCATAGAAAAAACAGAGTCAGCGATTTATCTTCCGCGCTAGAGGGAGACGTATTAGCCCAAGCAACACGTGAGTCTGAGTGCATTAAGCAGTCTTTACTTTACAGTTTTGAAGATGTTTTCTGGCTTGATCACCCAAACACGCAACTGGCTGGAGAAAATAAATGGCTACAGCTTAGAATGGCAAAAAAAGCGGGACTCGACGTTCCTGCAACGCTATTTACCAATATTCCAGACCAAGTAAAAACATTCTATAAACAGTGCAATGGCGACATTGTCGCAAAAATGCACACGCCATTAACCGTTTCCATGGGTAAACCCCCTGCGTTTGTATACACATCGAAAGTAACCGAAGCTCACTTAGCGGATCTCGACTCGCTGCGCTTTTCTCCCATGATTTTTCAGCAACAAGTGAAAAAACAAGCGGAGTTACGCATAGCCTATGTCGATGGACATTGCTTCCCAGCTAAAGTGAATTTGAGCAGTAATGATGAAAAAGAACTGCTCGACTGGCGAAAAGCGACGCCAACGCAATCCAATTGGCAACACACTGATATCCCTGAATCTCTCGTACAAAAGTTGCGCGTTTTCATGGACTCTATGAATCTAAAATTTGGCGCTATTGACATCATATTAGATACGACTCGCAAATATCAGTTCTTAGAAGTGAACCCTGCGGGTGAATGGGGAATGTTAGAGGCAGAATTAGACCTGCCTATTTCTAAACAGATCGCCCAAACACTTATTAAATACAGTCAATAGCAAGGAACAGCTGGTACAAGTATGACTAAAAATAAAGTTCTCATCATTACTCATTCGAAAGACAATCAAAGTATTGATACCGTTTCCGAACTGCTGAAACAAGCTGGTGTAGTACCAGTGCGTTTTAATACGGATCTCTTTCCAACTAAGGTGCAAATTGCCACCCATCAGAATAATAAAGGCAATGAGAGTACGCTCATTACGGAAAATGGCGATGTCGTCAAAGGTGACGAGATATTGGCCGTTTGGTATCGCCGATTCTATCCAGCGAAAGGCTTACCTGCCGACATGGACATGCAGCTCAAGCAACCTTCAGCTGAAGAAAGCAAGCGAACCATTTTAGGTTATCTCGACAGTCTAGAGTGCTACAAACTTGATGATTACTGGGACATACGACACGCATCCAATAAAGAATACCAATTGATGCTGGCAAGAAAAGTGGGGTTGAACCTACCCAATACACTCACCAGTAACTCGCCAGAAGCAGTGCGCGATTTCTTCGCTGATAACAACGGTAAAATTATCACGAAGATGCAAACCGCCTTTTCGGTTTGGAATGATGATGTAGAGCAAGTGGTTTTTACCAACAAAGTAGAAGAAGAACACTTAGAAAAACTGGAAGAATTAAACCTGTGCCCAATGGTGTTCCAAGAACATGTCATTAAAGATGTTGAGTTGCGTGCGACCGTTGTTGGCAATCAGGTTTACTGTGCATCCATTGACCCCGATATTATGAAAGGAATGGAAACCGATTGGCGTAAGCGCGGTGTCTACACGCTCGATAAATGGCAGCCATTTGAGTTGCCGCAAGAAGAAGCCGATAAGCTGATCCGTCTCGCGACAGAGCTCAAGCTAAACTATGGCGCGGCAGATCTTATTTTAACGCCAGATGGCCAATACAAATTCCTAGAAATCAACCCATGCGGTGAATTCTACTGGATGGACATATACCAAAAGCTAGGCATTTGTGAAGCCATTGCTCAAAACTTGGTATCCGGTGGCCGATAACCATAATTTTGCCTTATTCTGCCCGAACATCACCGTGCTCGGGCATTCTTAATACCGGAGAGATTTTTTGAGCCAGCTGTATCGTCAATCTGTCATTGACGCCCAAAAACAACGACTCCACGGCGATGTGTTGCTCGCGCAGCCTTTGTCTATCTATCTCATTGTGACCATTCTTTTCGTTTCCGTCACCTTGCTGGGCTTATATCTGAATTACGCCGAATACAGTCGAAAAGAGACGGTACAAGGCTATATTTTGCCAGATAAAGGCATTATCAAATCCTTTTCGCAACGCGAAGGCATCGTCGAAACGGTTCATATCCAAGAAGGTCAGCAAGTTGAGAAAGGCGAACCTCTGATCACCATTAGCTCCAAAAACAAACTGGCCAACGGGCTCGACCTTAACCAAACCGTTGTTCAAGAATTTGAAAAGCAATATCAGTACATCAATCAAGAAATCCAGTATCAAAACAACCTTCATGCTCAACAAATCAATAAGCAGAAAGTGCTTGTTACGGACATAGACCGCCAACTTGCCGCCATTGAAACCCAAAAAGCACTCATACGAGAGAAATACCAACTTCAAACTGAGCGTGAAAAGCAGCACCAAAAACTGTTCCGAGAAGGGCACCTTTCCGCTCTGGATCTTCAATCACAAAAAGAAGCGCTGATAGAGATCAAAGCCCAGCAAGAACGAGTGATCGCCAATGAACTGGATTTGCGAAAGACTCGAAACACCTTGCAGTCAGACTTGGCGATTCTGCCCAAACAGCACGAACTGAACGTATTGGATTTAGAACAACAAAAATCCTCGATTCGGCAACAGCTCAGCCAAGCACAAGGTAACGCCATTCACGTATTGGCGGCCAATGAAAAAGGCAAAGCAACAGGCATAAACGTAGTAACGGGTGAAACCGTCCACGACAACCAATTAATGCTGAGCCTTATTCCTGAAAACGCGAAATTAGTCGCGGAGCTTTTTCTTCCCACGCGGTCGGCTGGATTCGTCAAGAAAGGCGACGAGGTCAAACTTCGGTTAGACGCCTTCCCCTATCAACGCTTTGGCTACCTTGGTGGCAAGGTTTCACATATAGACACAGTACTCTTGCAAAGCGGGGAAACCCCTTTACCCATCAGCGAGCCTGTTTACCGAATTCGAGTCGCACTTGAAAAAGAGCACGTCGATTTTGAAGGTACATCCATTCCCCTCAAAAACGGGATGCTTTTGGAAGCGGATATTTTATTGGAAAGCCGCAGCATCATGGGCTGGATACTTGAACCTGTCTACGGATTATTAGGAAAGATTTAATATGGATCACGCCGAGAAAGAGCCTCATATTACTGAGCTACTGGAGTATTCCGGCAACCGAAAAGTCGCCATGATTTCGCAAACTGAAGCCGCGGAATGTGGCTTAGCTTGCCTAGCGATGGTCTCTTCCTATTATGGGTATAAACTTGATATGCCAGCCGCGCGCCGATTTTATTCGCCCGGAATGAAAGGGATCAACGTCCAACAGCTGATTCAAACTGCCGACAAAATGCAGTTAGCTGCAAGAGCACTAAAATGCCCACTGGAGCACGTCGGAAAGCTGACTTTACCGTGCGTTGTGCATTGGGATCTCAACCACTTTGTGGTGGTCACTGGCGTTAAAAAGAATACCATCACCATTAATGACCCAGCGTCGGGTACCCGTGTTTTATCTCTAACGGAATTCAGCGAACATTACACGGGCATCGCCATTGAGCTGATCCCAACAAAAGAGTTTGAGAAGAAAGACGCACGCCAAAAAATGGGCATCAGCCAATTATGGACGAGGGTTTCAGGGCTTGGAAAAGCATTATCCACGCTGGTATTTTTGTCGATTCTTCTACAATTTTTAATGTTGCTTAGTCCCTACTACATTCAGCTGGTTGTGGACGAGGTACTGGTCAGTTTCGATGATACATTGCTGATCGTTCTGGCGGCGGGGTTTAGCTTACTCTTGCTGTTTAACATCATCACCAAAGCGATTCGAAGTTGGTTGATCCTTCGATTATCCAGCCAGTTAAACTTACAAATGGGTGCTAACCTACTTCGCCATTTGCTGCGTTTACCCATGAGCTATTTTGAAACGCGCCACATTGGAGACTTGGTTTCTCGCTTCGGTTCCCTCAATCAAGTGCGCGAGAGGATGACAACTGGCTTAGTCGAAACCATTGTGGATGGCATCATGTCTATCGCTATTCTGGCAGTCATGCTCGCCTATAGCCCATTTCTGACCGCTGTTGTCTTGTGTGTGGTTCTTGCCTACCTCACGGTTCGCCTCGCGTTATACAGTAAACTGCAACAGGCGACGGAAACATCCATTGAAGCGAAAGCCAAAGAGCAAAGCCAATTTTTAGAAACGGCGCGTGGCATTCAAACCATCCGCCTTTTCAATGCCGAATCCATGCGTCAAAGTACTTGGCAGAATCGCTATAGCTCTGTCATTAATGCAGACATCAAACTGGGCAAGCTGAGTATTGGCTTTGAATCTGTAAACCAATTGCTGTTTGGCTTAGAAAATATCTTCATCATTTTCCTTGCGGCGATGGCGGTAATGAGTGGGGATATGACCATTGGCATGCTGTTTGCGTTCTTGGCGTACAAAGAGCAATTAACCTCTCGCATGTCAATGCTGATAGAACAAGTCATTCAATTTAAAATGCTTCGCTTGCACCTCGACCGTATTGCCGATATTGCTCTACATGAACAAGAGCCTCACCGCGAGAAAGGGCGAAATTTAACTCAAATGCGTGGCAATGTTGAACTGGTCGATCTGTCGTTCAAATATTCTGAAAATGACGACTATATAATCCAAAATCTGAATCTAACGATACCTGCCGGTGAATCCATTGCTTTGGTGGGCCCTTCTGGGTGTGGTAAATCAACATTAATGAAGTTAATGCTTGGCTTGCTTCAGCCCACATCAGGGAAAATACTGGTTGATGGGGAAGATATCCGAGATTTAGGGCTTTCTAGCTACCGAGACAGGATTGCCTCGGTGATGCAAGACGACACACTGCTTACCGGATCGGTTGAGGAAAACATTACCTTTTTTACACCTGAACCCAACCACCAAATGATGATGCAATGCGCTCATATGGCTGGCATCCATGAAGACATCATCAAACTGCCAATGAACTACCAAAGTTTAGTGTCGGATATGGGCTCCAATTTTTCTGGCGGTCAAACTCAGCGGCTATTACTGGCTAGGGCTCTTTACCATCGCCCGTCGATTTTGTTTTTAGATGAAGCCACCAGCCATTTGGATGTTGAAAACGAAGGCCGAATCAATGAGCACATCAAAGGGCTGCCGTTTACTCGCGTGATGATCGCCCACCGCCCAGAAACCATCAAAAGTGCAGACAGAGTGGTCAACATCAGTGAACTTTAGTTCTATTTAGCCTCTTTAGAGCTATCTAACCTCTTTGACGACGTAACAGGCTTTTCGGTGAGAAGCTTGTTACCAACATCGTGCCGCTGACCACCAGTATGGTGCCAATCACTGTATTAAAACCGATCGGCTCACCCAGCACTAAATATCCCCATAAGATGCCAAAAAACGGAATCAAAAAAGTCACAGAAAGTGTAGAAGCGGGCCCTATATCCGTGACCAAACGAAAGTACAGCAGATACGCCAAACCTGTACACAACACACCCAGTACCGCGACCGACGACCATTCAAATACCGTAGGTGTCTCAGGCATCGGCAGCCAAGGCAATAAAGGCAGCACCAATATCACGGCACCCCACATACTTCCGTGCGCATTATCGAACGATGAAATTTTAGGCGCATTCTTGGCGTAGTTAGTCGCTACCCCATAACAAGATGCGGCCATGACTCCAGCAATAATCGGCAACGTCGCTTCCTCGCCAATATTGACGGCATCCCAACCTACCAACACGGCGACGCCCAACACACCTAACACTAAGCCAAATCCCCCTTTGAGTGACAAAGGCGTTTTGTGCCAAAAATACGCAATCACCGCGCCCCAAATGACCGCTGTAGAATTTAAAATAGACAAGGTAGATGCATTCAATGTTTGGGCCGCATAGGCGAAAAGCATAAACGGCATAGCCGTATTAAAAGACGCAATGATCAGAAAATGCTTAGGGTATTGAAAAAGTATCAACCGACGTTTAAGAAAAACAGACACCAGCAGCAAGCTCATCGCGGCAAACAGCACTCTAAATTCGATTAAATAAGCAGGGCCAAAGCTATTTGCGGCAATTCTCATGAAAAGAAAAGACGCCCCCCAAACTGCGGCAAGGCATAGTAATCGTAAAAAGCTGGCTGCGGTCATTTCTGTATCCTTCTTATGATGAAGTGCCACTGTGTATTAGGTTGATAAAAAACACAATTACAAATCAAATTGCGGTTCCGATAATGGCGATCCGCTACAGCTTCTTTTCTTTTACCGTTTCGAATTAAACAGTTGCCTATTAGGCATCGGCTTAATAACTGGTGACATATTTAAACTGAATTGAGGTAGTATCAACCATTAAGTAAGCGCATAGGATGATCAGGGAGAAAGAAAATGGATTTTCTATTTATGGGCATTATGCCAATAGAAAAATGGCTCGCATTTTTATCGATTGCCTTTCTCGCCGCAGTAACACCTGGCCCTGCGATTTTACTCATCATGACGCATTCACTCGGCAAAGGGTTTAAGCACGCCTTACTTGCACTGGCAGGAAACGTTACTGGTTTGTTCATCATGTCGCTTTGCTCCGTGCTTGGATTAAGTGCATTAGTTCTCAGCTCGACCACCGCTTTCCTAACCATTAAATTCATCGGCGCGTTATACCTTATCTATATGGGTTGGAAAATGTGGAAGAAAGGTATTCAGTTCGAGTTTGAGCTGTCTGATGACCCTTCTCGTATTCGCAAAACCAATTTGTATTTTCAAGGTATTATGGTGGCGCTCACTAACCCTAAAGCCATCGTGTTTACGACCGCATTGTTCCCGCAGTTTATCGTTCCTAGCGAACCTCTTATCGCTCAGTTTTCATTGTTGGTCGGCACACTGATTGGCTGTTCCATGGTGTGTTTGACGGTATATGGCTATTGGGGTACCAAATTGATTCGCCGTTCGACCAAAACACTGCCAGCGCGAAAACTTTCTAGAATTTTTGGTACCACATTCATAGGGGCAGGTATCACACTGGCTGCTACTGCGAATCGCTAAACCGAATCATTGAACATGACCACACAGCCGTAACGTCATTTATCCAACCTGACTGGGTGTTTAATTTAGATCTTTTTAGTTGTGACATTCGCTAAACAGGCATACTATCGGCGAATTGAATCAATAGAGTGATAATCATCAATGAGAACCTGGGCAATCTTGCTGTTTTCTCTGCTGGTTACTTTCAGCCATACCGTGTTTGCTCAAACGGAGAACGGTGGCTGGCTATCGCAAAACGCTGAATATGCGGCGCAATCCTCTGTTGAGACTCCATCTCACCCTTCTACTGATTTTCAAACCGAAGCCAACTTGCAAATCGAGTTAGAAAAAGGCACCGCTGATTCCCATACTCAGCATATTCCTGATGGGCTTTTAACATCGTCTCGATTTGTTTCGTGGAATCAAGAAAGAGTATTCCCAACTCCAGATTACGAACTTCTTGCCCAACTCGGTGGCGAAGATCTACCACCAAGTTATCTGTATTTCTCTCCTGTTATTCCTTCAGTACTCTGGTCGGAAAAAGCATCAGGCACGAGCCCGCACAGAATATCGGGCTGGAAAGATTCAAACCTACTGTATGTCCGGTTAAGCCGCGACAGCTAACCTCAATACTGTCCAAGTAAAGTCTCGACGTTTCTGCGTCGCACACCGCTATTTTAGTTTTGCGCCAACCTTAGATTTTTAAATCTATTGGCGTCGCTGATCGATCTTTTCGTTCAGCATTCATGAACCTGAACTCAGGTTATTGAGGAATCGCTATGTCATCTTCACGTACTCGCGCAAAAGCGCCAGAGCGTTTAAACCACTATTCCGTCTGGAAATACGTGGTGCTTTTCACTGCCATTGTCTTACTTGCGTTAAGCGCACTCCCATCATGGTACGGCGACAAGCCTGCTCTATTGATTGAGCAAACCCATAACGAGCTGTCTCTTGATACAGTTGCTCGGCAGCTTAAGCAGCACAATATTGATGTAAGAGAAGTCACGCAACGTGACACTCAGTTAACTATTTTATTTGAAAACGAACATGACCAAACCCAAGCAAAGAATTTATTAAAGCCCTTATTGAGTAAAGAATCTCAACTCACATTGGCGTACCAGTCGGTTGCACCTGCTTGGCTTTCTGAACTTGGATTTGCGCCCGTCGACCTTGGATTAGATCTGCGAGGTGGTGTTCAATTCTTGCTTAAAGTCGATGTTGATACTGCCCTAGCTGAAAAGCAGCAAGCGCTGGTCGATGAAATAAAAACCACGGCAAGAAAGCTGCACATTCGAGGCATTCAAGTTCACGCGTCGAGTGAAAAAGGTGTCACATTCAAAACTCGCAACGATAACGCGACAACCCAGCTCAGTGAACAGCTTCGCGATGCTTTTCCTCAGTGGCAGCAAAACCACGACTTAAACAGTGTCACCTTATCTCTTCCGAAAAAAGAATGGCTCGATTTCAAAGAGATAACCCTAAAACAAAACTTAACGATTCTACGATCTCGTATCGAGGAATTGGGTATAACGGAAGCGTCGGTTCAGCGCCAAGGGGATAATTATATTCGAATTGAACTGCCTGGAATTCAAGATCCTTCTCAAGCCAAAAGCGTGATTGGCGCAACGGCGAGTTTGGCATTCCACGAAGTGCAATCCGAAACGTCCGTTGGAAGAATCATTAACGCTAAGGAAGAAAATGGTAACAACGTAAGGCTGGTCGCGAAGCCAGTTGTGCAAGGGGAACACATCACGGATGCGCGCGCAGGGCTCGATGAAATGGGCCGCTCAGTAGTGAACATTTCGCTCGATCTTGCTGGCGGGAACCAAATCAGCGATTTTTCTGCCACTCACGTGGGTAAACCGATGGCAACGCTGTTTAGCGAATACATCACAGACAAACAAGGCAATTTAACTAAGAAAGATACCGTCATCAGCATCGCGACGATTCAAAGCCAGCTTGGTACTCGTTTTCAAATAACCGGTGCGGGCACCACACAAGAAGCACAGGAATTAGCCTTACTTTTGAGGGCAGGTTCTTTAACCGCGCCTGTCACAATTGTGGAAGAGCAATCCATTGGCGCGACATTAGGCGCTGAAAATATCGAGAACGGATTTGCCGCTCTTGCACTGGGTATGAGTTTAACCTTGGCGTTCATGGCGTTCTGGTACCGGCGGCTTGGCTGGGTAGCCAACGTTGCGTTGCTCTGCAATATGGTGTGTTTACTTGGTCTGATTGCTCTGATTCCGGGTGCCGTTTTAACGTTACCGGGCATTGCTGGGCTAGTGTTAACGGTCGGTATGGCAGTAGATACAAACGTACTAATCTTCGAACGCATAAAAGACAAACTCAGTGAAGGAAGAAGCTTTGCTCAATCTATCCATCTTGGGTTCAACAGTGCCGTTAGCACGATAATGGATGCCAACATTACCACGTTAATCACAGCAGTCGTTTTGTACTCAATAGGTAATGGTCCGGTTCAAGGTTTCGCGTTAACACTTGGTTTAGGCATTCTAACCAGTATGTTTACCGGCATCTTTTTGTCTCGTTCCATCATCAATATGATTTGGGGGCAAGATGCCCGCCAAAACGTCAGAGTTTAGGAGCGCATCATGAATCTGAATAAAAACATGACAAACATTCGTCGCTGGACGGGGCTATTTTCATTGGTATTGGTCATTCTATCGGTGGGGCTCATTGCCGCTCGCGGTTTGAACTTAGGTTTGGATTTTACTGGCGGTATGGTGAGCGAATTTAGAGTATCCCCTACCCTTAGCCAACAAGACTTAAACAACGCACTTAGCCCTGTGGTGGGTGACACGCTCTCGATGGTCAAAAGTGGAGAAGAAGGTCGATGGACCTTGCGCTACTCGGCAGAGAGCCAAGCGTCTATTGAGCAAGTGAATCAATCGCTGGTTCAACTCGACAACCACGCTGAGATCATCAGCAGTAGCATGATAGGTGCACAGGTTGGAGATGAATTGTTCGATCAAGGTGGCATGGCGATTTTCATCAGCATGCTGTGCATTATGGCGTATCTGTGTTTTCGATTTGAATGGCGTTTAGCCAGCGGGGCGCTCTTCGCTCTATTTCACGATGTGATTGTGGTTTTAGGCTTCTTTGCACTGACACAGCAGGAATTCAACCTCACGGTTTTCGCAGCAATTTTAGCGATTTTGGGGTATTCATTGAATGATTCGATCATCATCGCCGACCGCATTCGCGAACAAATACTCGTGAAAACAAATTGGTCCACCAGCGACGTTATCAACTCCGCCGTAGCCAGCACCTTCTCGCGTACTATGGTAACGTCTGGCACAACGCTTGTGACAGTTGGGTCACTTTGGCTGATGGGCGGTTCCCCACTTCAAGGATTCGCCAGCGCCATGTTCATCGGTATTGTATCGGGCACTTGGTCGTCCATTTCCATCGCCACTGTGTTTCCGGAAATGTGCGAGTTAAAAGCCAAGCATTACATTCCGGCAGAGATGGATACCAACCCTTAAGAGTCTGTTTAATTTGCTCTTTATGGTAAACGCTTTTTAATAAAAGGGTTCTAAAGAATAAAGGCTTTCTAACAAAAAATGCCCCGTGGCAAACGGGGCACTGAACAATTTAAAGGGAGGGGGAGAGTGACTGGCTCAATTCACTCGATTGATTCGTTCAGCAATAAACTGGGCTTTTGCCCCAAATATAACTTGTACACCATTGGAACCAACGTTAATCACACCCATTGCACCAATGTCTTCCAAGCCTTTGGCGTTTACAAGTTTGGTATCCACCACTTCAAGACGAAGACGGGTAATACACGCACTTACAGACGTCAGGTTTTCTTTGCCACCAAGGAAGTCCAATGTCAGCTTAGTCAGCTGTTCGTCGGTTAAATCTAATTCTTCTTTCGCCTCTTCGCTTCTGCCCGGAGTTTGCAGATTGAATTTGCGAATAGTGAATCGGAAAACCACGTAATAAAGCGCGGCCATTGGCACACCAACCAACACCGCCGCAAAGTAGTTCGTCTCGAACCCGTTCATGGCAGGCATAATGCCAAGTGTAATGTAATCAATAAATCCAGCCGAGAAAGACTTGGCTAAGTGAGCATCCAGCAAGTACATAAACATGTACGCGAAGCCCGTACAAAGTGCGTTGAACAAATACAGCAACGGCGAAATAAAGATAAACGCAAACTCAACCGGCTCTGTAATTCCGGTTAGGAAACAAGTAAGGGCTGCTGAAAATAGGATACCTGCAGCGTATTTTCTCTGGCTGGTTTTGGCTTCGTGGTACATGGCTAAACAGGCAGCGGGCAATGCAAAAAGCATAAGTGGGAATTCACCCTGCATGAATTTGCCTGCGCCTTGATACGTGGCAGAATCAAAATCCTTCACACCATCCGCCAGCATTTTAAACCAGATAGCCTGATCACCATTGACGATTTGCCCAGCTTCCGTTGTGAATTCACCAAACGTAAACCAGAAAGACGGATACCAAATGTGGTGTAAGCCTAATGGGATCAGCGCGCGCTCTGTGAATCCAAAAATGAAGGTAGAAAGCGCTTGGTTATCACCGTTAACAACACTCGACAAACCGTCAATCCCACTTTGAACATGCATCCACACGTTAGGCAGCAATAGCCCAAGTACAAACGCTGCCAAAGCCGTCACAATAGGGACAAATCGCTTACCAGAAAAGAAGCCTAAAAATGCGGGTAATTGAATTGCATGGAATCGGTTATACATGGACGCAGCGAGAATACCCGCTATCAAACCGCCGAATACCCCCATTTGTAAGCTAGGGATGCCCAATACCAGAGCGTACGCTCCGCCTTCGAGTGCCATTTCTTGGGTCACGCCCGCACTCACACCAATAGTCATGTTCATCACCAGCATCGCGACAACTGCCGCCAGACCCGCAATACCCGACTCTTTTGAAAGCCCAACCGCGGCCCCAACGGCAAACAACAATGGCAAGTTGCTGAAAATGACATCCCCAGCGCCAACCATGAGTGGAATGCCAAGCTTGTCACCGAATGCAAGCAATAAACCTGCGGCTGGCAAAATAGAAATTGGGAGCATCAACGCGCGCCCAACAGTAGAAAGTTTTGATACACCCTTCATGAGATACGCAAAGGGGGATGAGCCTTTATTAGGCTTCATCGCAGCTTCAGTTGTCATGGTTGTTCCTTATAGTTCTGACCGATAAAACGGGTTATCGATAGATATTGGTTATTGGTTATTGGTTATTGGTTATTGGAGATAATGTTCAAGAGCTACTTTACGAATCTGAAGAATTATTGAAGTAGAGAATTGTTAGTACTTTGTAAATAGACACTTACAAATAACGCTCACCAACCTTGCATCTCTGGGTCACTAGGGATATATCTTAAGGGCATTAATGCAGCAAAAAACGGGCAAGGAACGCGTAATGAATTTCAAGCGTATTGAGACATTTGTGTTGGTGGCAACTCTCGGTAGTTTTCGTAAAGCAGCGGAACAACAGTTCACCACCCAACCAGCAATTTCGACCCGAATTGCGGGACTGGAAGAAGAGTTGGGCGTAAAGCTGTTCGACAGAGACGCTTCTCCCGTTGTTCTCACAGCCCAAGGTAAAGACCTATTACCTTATGCTGAAAAAATGCTGTATATGGCGGAACAAATGCACAAACGTGCCGACATCAGCCGATTACTTTCAGGGACACTGCGTTTGGGAGTTTCTGAAACCATTGCGCATACTTGGCTAACCGATTTTCTCAAAGTACTTCATCATGAGCTGCCTAACCTTGATGTCGATATGACGGTTGATGTCACGGGAAACTTGAAGAATAGCTTACTTGATCGGTCACTGGATTTGGCTTTTTTAATGGGGCCGGTTCCCGAACCTGGGATCACAAATCACGACCTTTGCCAATTTCCATTGGTATGGGTGGCGAGCACCGACCTACCTTTGCCAGATAAAACTTTATCGCTGGAAGAAATGGTTCAATACCCGATCATTACATACGCTCGCAACACGCAACCCTTTTCCGAGATCAGTGAAAAGTTCATGCAGATAGATGGGCTCCCCGCGCGTTTTTTCTCGTCCAGTTCACTGTCTGCCTGCCTGAAGCTCACCCAAGATCAAATTGGCATTTCCACTTTGCCACTGGCGACAGTCTCGTCCGATATTAAACGCGGGATACTCAAAAAACTGGATGCTCACTGGGAACCCTCTGCTTTAGCCTTTACCGCTTCGTATCCTTCGGTTGCATTTAACAGTGCGGCTGAACTTGCCGCAGAGATTGCGGTGAAAGTGGCAGAGAACTTTGAACAGGGCGATAAATAAAATTTATACCAGTAAGTAAAAAACCATAATTGGACTTTATGCACTTACAAAGCAACACTTGCGTTACATTTCTTTAACAATGGACTGCTTTGCGAAATGCCAAACACATATTCTAAGCCTTCAGCCTATAAGACTCAGTTACTTACTCAAGCCTCTGAAGTAAGAAAAAAAATCCGACTTGGAAAATTCAACCAGCCAACCAGTGGTGTCGCCTCTGGGCTGGTTCAAGGCAATATCGTGATACTGCCGCAAGAGTGGGCAAACGACTTTTTACGGTTTTGCCAAAACAATCCTGCTGCTTGCCCGTTAATTGCCGTTTCTCAGCCCGGGCATCCTCTGTTGTCCGATCTTGGTGAAGACATCGACATAAGAACGGATGTGCCAGAGTTCAAGGTATTTCGACACGGGGAACACGCAGAAACCGTTACCGACATTAACAGCCTTTGGCAGTCAGATTTTGTCACGTTTGTACTCGGATGCTCATTTTCATTCGAAGATGCACTTGAGCGCGCTGGGCTTACAGTGAGAAACATCGAATCCCAAACCAATGTTTCTATGTACAAAACCAATATTCAAACCACGCCAAGTGGTCGGTTTCACGGCAATATGGTGGTGTCCATGCGCCCATTTGTGGCATCAGATGCGATCCGCGCTATCCAAGTCACCTCTCGCTTGCCTAAAGCACACGGCGCCCCTGTTCACATTGGCGACCCAGCCCTCATAGGGATCGAAGACCTATCGCAACCTGACTTTGGCGATGCCGTTGACGTACACCAACA
This sequence comes from Vibrio penaeicida, assembly GCF_030689305.1. GTDB lineage: Bacteria > Pseudomonadota > Gammaproteobacteria > Enterobacterales > Vibrionaceae > Vibrio > Vibrio penaeicida_B. The sequence continues at coordinate 122,467 of NZ_JAUYVM010000014.1, forward strand.
CGAACTTCCTATTTTTTGGGCCTGTGGCGTAACACCGCAAGTGGCGATCGCCAATGCAAAACCCCCCATTGCGATCACCCATGTACCCGGAAAAATGCTCATCACAGATTGCCTAAACGATGAACTGGCAGTGCTGTAGCTGATCAGCTATTACTTAAGCTACTAATTAAGCGATATAAATGGAGATTAACATCATGAAATGGATAGCAAAAACCGCAGCCACGTTACTTATCAGTGGATTAGCCGCTCACAATGCGATTGCCGCTAAGTGGCACATGCCAACACCTTACGGGGATGGTCACTTACCTACTCAAATCGCTTATCAGTTTGCGAAAGACATCAAAAGCTATACCGATGGTGACGTCGATATCACGGTGTATTCTGGTGCCTCTTTGATGAAACACCCTGAGATTCCACGCGCAGTGCGCACTGGCCAAGTTCAGCTTGGGGAAGTGTTCATCGGAATCATGGGAAACACGCACCCAATCTTTAAACACGACAACATTCCTTTCCTTGCGACCAATTACGACCAAGCCAAGAAGCTATGGTTAGCCGCTAAACCAGAAGTTGAAAAGCAACTCAGCAAAGAAGGGTTGATGCTTCTGTACACCGTGCCGTGGCCAGCACAAAGCCTTTACACGAAGAAACCCGTTCAATCGTTAGCCGATCTACAAGGCAGTAAGATGCGCGCCTACAGCCCATCCACATCGCGCCTTGCTGATTTAATGAATACCACACCGACTACTGTTCAGTTACCGGACATTCCGCAAGCATTCAGCACCGGTATTATTGATGCGATGATCACCTCTCCATCAACAGGCGCAAATGGGCAAGCATGGGATTATCTAAGCCACTTCACAGAAGTAAAAGCATGGATTCCTAAAAACTTCGTTGTTGTAAACAAGCGTGCGTTCAAACGCCTAGATAAAGACACCCAGAAGAGCATTCTGACGGCGGCTGAAAAAGCAGAAACATCTGCATGGGATCTCGTTGTAGAGCGAGAAGCTCGTGATACAGCCATCCTTGCAGACAACGGTATCAAAGTAACGCAACCATCAGAGAAATTGCTGTCTGAGCTGAAAGAGATTGGCGTCACCATGACGAAAGAATGGCAGCAAGAAGCGCCTTCAGAAGTAAAAACGGTGCTAGACAGATATAACCAATAATACATTACCTTAAGGCTCTGTTTTCAGGGCCTTTCTTTGAACTAGGGTCTGTAGACCTAATACTTCGAAGTATTGCTGTGGGGTTTTTCAGTGAATACGTTTAAACACACTCTTTATATGCTGTCTGGCTACTCATCTGGGTTGTGCATCGTTCTAATGATGCTAATCATTTTGGCTCAGGTTGTGGGTCGCTTTTTTGGGTTTATTGTGCCGTCAGCCGAAGATTTTTCCGGCTACGCTTTGGCGGCATCCACTTTTTTTGGGCTTGCATACGCATTTCGGGAAGGTGGACACATTCGCGTTACGTTGGTGATTCAACGTTTACCTGAACGCGTTCAACACTATCAAGAAACGTTCATCCTTATTTTTGCTTTTCTCTTGGTGACTTTTATGAGCTTTTACTGCGCCCATATGGTGTGGGAATCCTACGATTTTGAAGAAGTCACCCATGGCTACATTCCGATTCCGTTGTGGATACCGCAAGTGCCTGTTGCACTTGGCATGTTTGGTCTTAATTTGGCTGTTCTCGATAACCTCATTTTGACATTGAAAGGGCAAGCGCCAACTTACAAAGCCCACGAAGGCGAGACGGAGTAAGGAAAAGCACTCATGGATATTTCTGTTATTTCTATTATCTTAGCGCTCACCATGATCCTAATGCTCGCGGCTGGGATATGGGTGTCGCTTGCCTTAATTGGCGTTGGTGTTCTCGGTTTGTACATGACGGGGAATGAACAAATCGGCTTGTTGTTCGCTACCTCAAGTTGGGGTGGAAGCACCAGTTGGTCACTCACGGCATTGCCGATGTTTATTTGGATGGGGGAGCTGCTGTTTAGAACTCGCCTGTCTGAAGATCTCTTTAAAGGGCTTGCCCCGTGGTTAAGTGGTTTTCCAGGTAAGCTCTTACACGTTAACGTACTGAGCTGTGGTATTTTTGCTGCGGTATCGGGGTCATCAGCCGCGACAGCGGCAACCATTGGGCGTATGACACTGCCGGAACTCAAAGCCCAAGGTTACAGCGAAAAAATGGCCATTGGCACGCTTGCGGGTTCTGGCACTTTGGGCTTACTTATCCCACCTTCTATCATTTTGATCGTTTATGGTGTGGCCGCAGAAGTGTCTATTGGTCGGCTTTTCATCGCTGGAGCCCTACCCGGACTTATGCTGGTGTTGATGTTTATGGGTTACACCGCAGTATGGGCGCTACTCAATAAAGACGGGCTCCCTACACACAGCAAAGAAAGCGTGTCTTTCACCGTTAAATTGGCGGCGCTGAAAAAGCTCCTGCCTATCGTGAGCCTTATCTTGTTCGTGCTCGGCTCAATATACGGTGGACTAACGACACCAACCGAAGCGGCTGCACTGGGTGTCTTCGGCGCACTCATTCTGGCGTGGACGACGGGTTCTTTATCGCTGAACAACTTCCTTGATAGCTTGCTCGGTGCGGTAAAAAGTTCCTGTATGATTGGGCTGATTCTGGTTGGCGCGCACTTTCTGACACTGGCAATGGGCTTTTTGGGTATTCCTCGCGCACTGGCTGAATGGATAGCGACGTTTACTCTGTCTCCGTTTGAATTACTAATCTACCTAACGGTGCTGTTCGTTATTCTAGGGTGTTTTTTGGATGGCATCTCTGTTGTTGTGTTAACCGTCGCAGTTGTCATGCCAATGGTGCAACAAGCTGGCATCGACTTGTTGTGGTTTGGTATATTCATTGTATTGGTTGTCGAAATGTCACAAATTACCCCGCCAGTTGGGTTTAACTTATTTGTCATTCAGGCACTCACAGGTAAAGACATACTCTATGTGGCTCGCGCTGCGCTGCCCTTTTTCCTATTGATTTTAGTTGGTTTGGTAATGATCACCGTATTCCCAGAAATCGTGACTTACTTACCCACCACCATGACACAAAGATAATCGAATCTGCGTTTTTAAAAGACATCGTTTAAGAGACAAAACATGAAACTGAATTGCGATATGGGTGAGTCCTTTGGCGGTTGGGCCAAAGGACAGGATTCTCACGTCATGCCTTTTATCGACATGGCAAACATTGCGTGTGGTTTTCACGCTTCAGACCCACTGACCATGGACAAAACTGTTCGCATGGCCGTCGAGAACAACGTAAAAATTGGTGCGCACCCTGGCTACCCCGATCTGATTGGGTTTGGGCGTCGCAACATGGATATTGCACCGCAAGAGCTTGAAGCCATATTGATTTACCAAATTGGCGCTCTGGATGCGATTTGCCAAAAACACGGCACTGAAGTCAGCTACATCAAACCTCACGGTGCAATGTACAACCAGATGATGAAAGACAAAACCATTCTGTCGACTATCATGAAAACGGTTCGTAAAGTTCGTCCTCTTTGCCCGCTAGTAGTGATGGCAACCCCAAATAACGACATTATTCGAGCCATGGCTCAAGAGCACGGTATTGAGGTGTGGTTTGAAGCATTTTCTGATCGAGCATACGACGATCAAGGCTACCTCGTTTCGCGCAATGAAGCGGGCTCGGTTTACACCGATTTCACCAGCATCAAAAATCAAATCTGCCAAATCATCGAAGAAGGCTGCGTGACGACGATTACCGGCAAAAAGCTCTCTATAGATGTAGATACCATCTGCATTCACGGAGACGGCGAGCACGCTGCCAGCGTGAGTGAAGCGGCGGCAGTAATGAGGAGAGCCAACTGATGCGCATAGAGCCGGTCAATGAGATGACCTGTATCGTGTATTTTGGCGACCAAATTAACGAACAAATCGCACAGAAAATAAGCCGGGCGATCAACCGGATACATGAAAGCCTTGGCGACATTGTGATCGACATTATTCCGTCTTACACCTCCATTTTGGTGTGTTATGACGTCAATAAAACCGATCGATTCAACATCATTGCCAAACTAAAAAGTGCGCTTCGTGGATCGAGTTCGGCCCATACAAAAACTCAGTCTTCACACGTTGTAGACCTACCCGTTTACTATGGCGATGAAGTCGCTCTGGATTTACAAGATATTTGCGATCACCATAAGTTGAGTAAAAGTGAAGTCATCCAAATCCATAGCGATAAGATCTATCAAGTTTACGCAATTGGATTTAGCCCCGGCTTTGCCTATTTGGGAACAACGGATGAACGCATCACCATGCCACGCAAATCCACACCTCGTTTAAAAGTCCCCACGGGCAGCGTTGGCGTGGCGGATAACCAAACAGCGATTTACCCAAGCTCCACACCCGGTGGTTGGCAAATAGTAGGTAGAACACCGCTCAAGATGCTCGATTGGGAAAGCGACTCTCTGGCTCGTGTTGCCGTTGGTAATCAAGTGCAATTTCGCCCCATAACTCGCGAAGAATTTTTGGATTTAGGAGGGCAGTTCGATGAGCTTTGAAGTTATTAATCCGGGGCTGCTTGCATTGATTCAAGATCTCGGTCGTTTCGGGTACCAACACATGGGTATTACCACGGGCGGCCCTATGGATGAACATGCATTTTGTTGGGCAAATCGAATACTTGATAACCCTCAAAATGTGCCGCAGGTTGAAATAACGTTTGGAAAGCTTACTTTAAAGGCACTCGCAGATACTTGTATTGCGATAACAGGCGCAGACTTAAACGCCAGAATCGGCGATAAAAAAATTCAGCCTTGGAATACGTATCGAATTCGAAAAGGTGATACCCTGAATTTTGACTCTCCTAAAAACGGCTTACGCGCTTATTTAGCGGTTAAGGGTGGCTTTACAGTCGACCTGCAACTCGATAGCGCATCGACAGTCTCACGAGAGAAAATCGGTGGTATTGAAAATGGGCGCGCGTTAAAGCAAGGGGATGTTCTCCGGTTTACCCCATGTAAAGACGACATCAAAACTCGAGCACCAAAATGGGCGATCCCCGACTACACAGCGCCACTGGAATTGGGCGTGATGCTCGGATACCAGTACCGAGATTTTCCCAATAACGACATCATGACTCTATTTTCCAGCGCTTATGAAGTCTCATCCAACATTGATCGAATGGGCTACCGGCTTTCTGGTCAAGCCATTCGCTGCAATCGAGATGGCATTATTTCAGAAGGCATTGCCTACGGTGCAATACAGATTCCTAAAGATGGGCAACCCATCGTGCTCATGAGAGACAGGCAAACTATCGGGGGCTACCCCAAAATAGGGTGTTTAAGCGCATTAGGGGCTGGTCAGCTCGCGCAGTGCGCCCCTGGTAGCCAAATTAGTTTTTACCAAATGGACGTTGGAGAAGCAGAGGCGCAGCGCGTCATCTTCAATCGCGTCATGCAAACTAAATAGCGACCGAATAAAAGACCCGAGCTCAGATTAAAACGGGAAAGGCGTCACCATCAATTCCTCGGTCTTTGACAGTGTTACCTCAAAGACCGCGGGTTGGTCATATGGAGCGTGGTAGATTTCATCGCCCTCTTTTGAAATGACTATGCTTCCCCCCAACCCTGTTTCTTCCGGTACGTTTGTGCCATTTGCCCAATTGCACTGTACTACCGCTGCACCTAACGTTTTTGCTAGTTCTTTCGCTTCATGGTAATAAGCGGCATCGGATCTGAGTTGTTCAGCTTCACCCAAGTTCCACCCGATGTAACTGGGCCAAAGTACCAACTCGACACCCTTTCCTGAAATCAATTTCGTGACGTCATGAACATCCAGTATTTCTCGGCACAATACAACCGACAATGTCATACCTTCTATCTCAACCGTAGGGCGGCTGTCCCCATGTTGAAAAAAGCGCTGCTCACTCTCTGTCAGCCCAATTTTGTCCCACCAGCAAGCCGTTTCACCATCTGGCTTGAAACAATAAAAACTGTTGTAAACCGAAGAAGAGTCGACTCTTGGCAAACCCGCAAACACATAGACTTGATGGCTACTCGCCAGTTCAGAGAGAGTCTGAGTCCAAATCATATGATTTTCTTTGCTCGAAATATTAACGACTTCCCGATTGAAACCTGGCAAAGCCAGTTCTGGAAAAACGAACACTCTTTGCCCCGTTTCTACGCCTTTTTTAACCACCTGTTGAATGGTCTGAATTTGCTTTTCAGCCCCAAGCTCCATACGGATCTGTGCCACTAGAAGTTTCATATTTTCACTCTTCAATTCTTTTGGCGGTGCATAGTAACCGTGAGAAAATTTCACCGCCAGAATTGACATCCTAAACCTGCAAGACGACCCGCAAACATCAAAAGTTTTGCCTGAATGTATTTCCATTTTTATTTAAATTTGCACGTGTAAAACAGAGTAAATGATCTAAAATGCAGAGGCCTAACATTGCCTTATGAACCATTATGACAAAATCTATCTTGCCTCTACTGCTCGTTCTCCCTTTTGCTTCTGCGACGACGCATGCCACAGACCTTTGCCCCGACGATCAACTTCTCATAGAAGGGTGCAATTTTGGTAAGAAAAGTGTCTCGGTTTGTACCGCCAGTGAAAACACCATTTTGTATCGATATGGCACCGCTGAAAAAATTGAAATGGAAATTGAGTCGCCAGTAAAAATGGCTCGCTCAAGCTACAGTGGTGGTGGCGCGGGTTTTGTCCTATTTGAAAACGGACGCTACAACTACATTGTTTTCAGTCGAATAATGCGTGGCGAACGCCAAGAGGACGGCAGCTTTGAGCACATCAGTGAAGCTGGAATCATCGTTGAAAAAGACGAGTCTGAAATCGCAACCCTCATGTGCAAAACAGAGATGGTGTGGGGTAAAGGTGATTTCCCTGAACACGAAGAACTCGTTGATTTTCGTTACTACTAAAATCTGTTGACCAGAAGAGCTCATGAAAACGGTAAACTACTTAGTTCGCGTTCACGCGTTACCAGAAGACTTAAAAGAAGCTTCTAGGGATACAAACCACGATTTGTACAAAACCTCAGTGATCTACACCAAGCTCATCAATACCGACCATTTATGGGAGGTTGATTCCATAGATGAATATGAGCAGGTTTGGGTTGCTGTAAATTTTATAAACGACGCTGGGCAAGCTGAATTCCACACGATCAAAATAGATTCAGGCACTTACGAACCCATCGAATACGACGACTACATTATTAACTAAGATGAACATGCTTACATTCTCATAGTCGATACGGTTATTTTTTAACCACCTTGCTACCGTGATATTTATAAAATATTAACTAATAATGTCAGGTATAAAGGTATGAGAGACCCAATCTTTACCTTCTCGGCGCCGAGAACTGTTCAATCCATCAGCCATGAAGACGAACACGACTTTGCCATTCGTCTTTCACAAAATGCATTAGCATCAACGCATTATTTATCTCAGCTCCCACAGCAACTCAGTGCGCGCCGAATGCGGGCAGCGGCAAGAACTCTTTCTGAAACATTCCGAGGCCGGTTGTCCATTAGCCAGTTGCAAAGCCAGCATGAGAGTTTACTGCGTTTTCATCGTCATATTACCGGTGAAGAACATCGGAAAACGTTTGAAGGTATCAATGAATTTATCGTGAACTTCAGCCCAGCAATGCTCTCGCCAGACGATAGAACATCGCTTTGGGACAACCTGATTCATCACCTCTGGGTGGAATACAACCAAACAACCATTGAGCACATCGTTGAGATTCTAGTGACGGATCATTTCTTAAGGATCCACCGAGTCGTAGAAGCAGACGATGAACTTGAACAAGCTCAAAAAGATACCCGCCTTAAAATGGCATTGCAGGCGCGAGTGGTTATTTCAGCCAGAGTGGATAACCGAACCGAACCTGAAACCACCTTTGGATTAACCGCCAGACAGCATCAATTGCTCGAAAACATTCACCAAAGAAACATTCGAGCGCAAAAACTGAGCCGCGTTCGAGAATTAAAAGACAAAGTAAACAATGAAATTCGACGCTTGGATCATCAAGCAATAACCAGCCCTTCCCAACCTACAGCAACTGCCGCTGCAACCACCTCTTTCACTACCGTAGCCACCACCCAGCGTATTGCGTCTACCATTAGCTTGGATGCATTGAATCTCGATTTATCGGATGACGCAAACCGCACTTTCGGACGCATGAGAAAAGGGGTATTTGACGCACGCGAATTGTTGAGTTTGGCGCAAGAAGAGTTTGAAAGTACGGAGTTGGATCAAGACGACAGCCTCGATGACGATATCGAAGAAGAAAGTACATTATTGGTGATGGGCAGTGAAATTTCCGTGGAAGAGAAAATCCCCGGAATGTCCCTGTTAGCGGGTCTAAATGAAGAGGAAGAACAGCAGTATGTGGATGTGACGTATTTCCGTGAACATGCCGAACCCATTCTCGCTGGCGCTGACGCCAGTATTAATGGTCGCCGAATGTCTGGTGAATTACTTCCAGAACGAGTAAAAGGGTTTCAAACTTTTCGATTTCCATTGCCCGAACCCACTCAGAATCCCGTTAGCCTGCAACTTCATTTATCCATTAACGCCAATCAAGTCATAGAGCCTGAACCCATGGTGGTCACTCATCTTCAAACGGCAAGCGCTATTCTGCCGTGGCAACCGGAAGATTTAGATGAAATAGGCACCCCTCCACCGCCTCTATTTGGTGTAAACAAAATCGGTATGGTCGATTTCTATCAGGTTGAACAGGAATTAGCCTGTTTCGAAGCGGGCGAACCTTCACGCACCGAAAACCTGCTTGCACGTGAGTACAAAGAACGCACCACTCGCAGACTAGATGTGACCGAAAGTGAAACCGAACAGGTGAACGAGTCGGCGTTTGAGCAAAAATCGGATTTGGAAACCACCACGCGCAATGAAGTCCAAGCGGCGGTTGAAGAAGTTCTACAGCAAGATTCATCGCGTAATATTAATGTGAATGCAGGGGTTTCTGGCGGTCCGAGTTTCATGAAGTTTTACGCCAACACGGCAATGACATTTTCAAATTCTCAATCGCGCCAAGAAAGCCGATCTAACGCCATTCAATACGCAAAAAGCGTGACTGAAAAAGTACAGCGGAAAATCAGCAGTAAAACCAGTACCAAACGGCGAGAACGCCATCAGCAAGAATATGAAGAAATCAACAAACACGGTATGGACAATCGCGGCGGCGCTGAACATGTTTTCGGTATTTATCGATGGCTAGATAAAATCTACAACCATTATGTGGTTCACATGGGGCAACGAACGTTACTCGAATTCAGTATCCCAGAACCGGCTAGGCGTTTCATTCAAGCGCAAGAACTGGCCGTTCCTGAAGACGATTTTTCTAAAAGAGCCCCTAAAAAACCTAAGCGATTTGGTGTCCGTGTACCCAATGATGTTACTCGTAATAATTACCGCAAGCTTGCCGCCAAATATGGCGTAAACATTGAAGCGCCACCAGCGCATAGGATTGTTTTGGTACGAGGGTATTCTGAAAGCAAACCACCATTAGCAGAACCTATCGACCTCAATGACATACCGCATGAAGATGTGTTGTCCAGCACTTACGATATAGAAATCCCCGAAAACTATACGGCGCATTTTGCCAAATTGTCTTGTCGTGCTGCGCCTAGCTACCATGACGCAATCCGGCATGAACCTTCGGATCAAGAAGCCATTCCTTTGCAACCCGGTTTTTACGCCATTTTAGGCACAGAAGCCATCCCAGATCACCAAGCGCCCTTCAGCGAAATACAAGTCGAGCGACATTTGAATCCTTCTGTCAGCACGGTTTTTCCGGTATCAATCATTGTGCCTTGGTATCACCGCACCTTCAGTTGCCAAGTGGAAATTCGATGTCGTCTCCGCGCGCGTATATTCCGCGAGTGGCAACTGCGCGCCTTTAATGATGTTATGGACGCCTACCGAGAGCAAAAAGCGCAGTACGATGGAGAAAAAGAGCGCCACCAATCTAAGCTTGCCAGCAGCGACTTAAACCCTAGATTCAAAAAAGACATTATTCAGCGAGAGCTTCGCCAGCTCGCCCTTTATATGATTCAAAAGCCTTTCAACATCAAGGTGGCAAAGAACCACTACCGTGAGAGAAACGACAAGCTTCCTAAACTCAAATTGACCGATAAACTGGATGAGCATAGCGATCAAGTCCGCTTCTTCGAGCAAGCGTTCGATTGGGATCTGATGGCTTACCACTTATACCCTTATTACTATGCGAAAAACCGAAGTTGGAGCGCCAAACTCAGCACGCAAGTCTCACGCAACCGCACCTTTGATGCCTTTATCAACTCAGGCATGGCAAGGCTGGTTGTGCCTATCCGTCTGGGGTTTGAAGACGCCGTAAGCTATTACCTACAAACCGGTAAAATATGGTTTGGTAAAGGGCTCGTCATGGATTCGGAGAACGACTTATATTTATCGATAGCTCAGGAATCGATTCAAGAAGAAGGCACAGTCCTAAACGATACATGGCAAACGAAAGTACCCACCAATCTAACCATTGTGCAAGATCAAGCGGCTGCGCTTGTCGGGAATGGTATGCCATGTTTAGACAATGAAGGGGTAGGACAAGGGAACAGCCAGTTAACGCCTTTACCACCCGAACCTGATACCCCAAACGGCGGCTAACCAATGAGCCACCAACGCCTGCATAGATGGGCTGATGAAATTATGGCAGAGCAGCCCATCACTGGTCGCTGCGATTACCAAATCATTAGCCCCGGTCAAACCAATTTGATCAAAATGGCGATCACCTGTGAATCGAGCGCAACGGATCTGCCCATCATTCCGGACGTATTTGAAAGCCAAGAAACAACAACCAGTGTGTTCCATCTTTACATTGGCTTTAGCGCTGTTGAGTTACTGAAGACCTACTACAAAAACGGGAATTCCGCACAAGATGGTACGCTGTACGTCGAGATAAACGAGGGCGACCGGTTCTCCGATGCCTTATTCATTAGCGCCATACCGGGTAACAATCGCGCTCAACAATTGTTCATGAGTTCTAAGCTCGCACACTTACTGCCTATTTTTGTCCGGATGTTTAATGGAAAGTCCGCTTCCTCGTTGCTTTCCCTAATCGGTCAGCCTCCTGAGCCAAAAGAAAACGAAGACAGTGACTTTTCTGATTTCATTGTTGAATCCATGGAAAGCCTTGTAAAAGCACTGGATAGTGTCAGCAAAGATCTCGCCTCGGATTTGCATGCACCAAAAGAACTCTGGCATCCGTCGGAGCGCCCTGCCGATTTCAATCAAACGGTAAAAAACGCTGGAGAGTCTATCAACAATGGCATTACGCAGCTTATCGCCGAACTGCAACACGTCATTATTGACGTAAACCAGTCTGTCAGCTCGGCATTGACTGAATTCGAAATCTGGGCCAACGATGCAATAGAAACCATTGCTGACTTATTTAATGGATTTTTCGACGCGGTTGATGAGCGTATTAAAGCGGCAAAAGCCCTTATGCACTCTCTAACTGAGCTGATCACCCGATTTCGTAACGGCATATCATCCTTTCTTGCGTTAGCATCCAGCGCGATCAATTGGCTAGATACCAACAGACCCGATTTCAGCGAAAGTATCGATACCTTGGTGGGGTACTTTAGCGGGCTTTGGGATGGCATAGTGGATGCCATTTTAGGATTTATAGATACGATATCACTGGTTTTCCACATCATTATTGCCCTGTTCAAACATGGTGGGAAATTACATGATGTGTTCGAATTAATGCTGGAGATCATCGACGAGTTTCTCGCGGTATTAGAAAAAGTCCCTTGGGGCTCACTTTGGCAGATCATCACCGAGGAGCTCTACCCTGAAGTTCGCGATTTCTTTATTGAGTCGACCGATGAGCTGATGTTCTCGATTGGTGATGCTATTTCCAGAACTCCAGCTGCCTCGGGGTATTATTTTGGTTACCTCGTGTACAACTTGGTGGAGATGTTTTTCCCACCAATGAAGTTTTCCAAAATTTCTGGTGTCGCCAACGACGCAGCCAGCCTCACCAGTAAGTTCTTTAAACGAATGGCAAATTAGATGGCGACCAAACTTTCAAAAAAGGTGGGAGCGCGTAAAGCGGCAAACGCCCTCGATTTAAGCCCTCCCCTTAAAATAACCAAAATCATTAGCGTTGTAGACGTCCTCACCACATCGCTAAGAAAGCGCTTATTCAAGTCATCAAAAGGTTCCAAAAAAGGGTTGAGTGATACCGTCAAAGCGTACGCCAAGCAGCTCCAAGCCGCCAAAAAGCGAGGGGCATATCTAAGAGCAAAATCCATGTTAAACAGTGCGACTCGACCAGTGAAAGTGATTTTAGACAAAAGCGACGTTGGCACACTTTTCAGCAAAGCCCCAAAAGGCTCCAAAATTTGGCTGCCATTTAAACTGAATCAAAAAAAATGGCATCAGACTCGAAATACTGGGGCAATACAAGAGATGAGGGCGTTAATCTTCCCGGATAAACGCGTCCAGTTTGATATTGCAGGCGAAGTGAAACCCTCTATTTCCCCTTTGCGCTCCGACAAAGGAATGGATTTTAAAGATGACCTTCCTTCCCCTTCAACCAGACGTTTTAACGGGCATTCATTAAAAGGATACGAACGCGCACACCTCTGGGGGCATGGGTTTGGCGATGAGGCCAGAATGGGGTTGATGTATGCCCCTAAAGCGCTCAATCAAGTGATACAGAATAACGGGTTTGAAAAGTTCATTCGAGATGTCCAAATGCTGGCTCAACGCGAAGGAAAAAAGGTGCTGTGTAAATGTAAAGCGGTCAGCCATCCACCAAAGGGGAACAGTAACCTTAGCCCCGGAAAAGGAGAATTGCTGCTTTCAGAGGTATTTTACGACGTGGCGTATCAAACGAAAGATGGAAAGACACTATTGGCTCGTTTTGTAGCTACGGTGTCTGAACCACCAGAAAGCAAAGTGGTGATGAATAAGGCAGAATCGTTCATTACAGAATTTTAAAAGGCATGCCCTTTAGCATGCCTTTGATGGTTAAAGTTCGTATTTAAAACGAAATTTACACTTTGAACTGGCTCAGTAGCTGGTTTTGTTTTTCCACCACTTTTTGCTGTTCACCAATCGACTCCGTTAGGTTGCCCATAAAGTCAGACACTTCAACAGAAATATCTTTGGTAGCCTGCGCATTGCGATTCACTTCTTCACTCACGATGCTTTGTTGCTCCGCTGCTGACGCAATCTGATGAATCATATCTGTAATTTGACCCATTGCATGGCGAATGGCTTGCAGTGCCGTATCAGCTTCTTGAGAATGATCTAACGTTTTAGTCACTTCTTTCTGGCTGGATTCCATCACTTCTAGCGCTGACTTAGAACCCATTTGCAGTTCATCGATCATGTTGCCAATCTCTTCTGTTGACGCTTGAGTTTTCTGCGCTAACGTACGCACTTCATCCGCCACAACCGCAAAACCACGACCCGACTCACCTGCACGTGCCGCTTCGATAGCTGCATTCAATGCCAGTAAGTTGGTTTGATCAGCGATGTCGTTAATTACCCCAAGGACCGACTCAATTCGGTTGGTTGCCTGATTGAGGTCGGAAACAACGGATACTGCCTCCATGACTTTTTTAGACAAAACTTCCGTTGATTGAGCTGAATCTTCCACCAGCACGGCACTTTTCTCGATATTGCCATTCGCGCTTTGCACCGCAGTAGACGCTTGCTGAGAGTGGTTTGCCACTTCTCTTGCGCTCACCGACATTTCATTAATAGCCGCTGCCAATTGGTCAACTTCGCGCATTTGTTCTGAAATGTAGTTTTGTGCTTTCGCTGTGCCTTCGGTAGAAGACTTCATGCTGACAGAGATATCGTCACCCAACGATTTGGTGTCTGAAATCAGGCTCTGTAGCTGACTCATTAATGCGTTGATGCTAAGTGCGACTTTGCCGATTTCATCTTCATTATGCACCGCGATACTTTTGGTGAGATCGCCATCGCCTTTTGTCAGATCGTCTACTTTTGCCTGCAAACGCTGCATAGGTTTAAACAGAAGTTGAAGCGTGCCCATTAACGTTAAGCTGGCCAGAATAATTAAACCAAACGCAATCCAAGACATGGTGCTGAATAAATCGCTTAAACTCTTGTACGCGTTCTTTTGGTCAACACTTACAAGGTAATACCAAGATGTGTTCGAACCCAGTTTTACCTCGTTGTGGTAACCGATGCGTGTCAAACCAGAACTATCGAAGGTAAAGGAACCGTATCCCGCGCTGAGAATGATTGGCTTAGATGGGGCGAGTACTTGAATATCGCTAAGGTTCGTTTCACCCGCGATACTTTTTGATGAGGATGACGCAATCACCGTTCCTTTTGCATCAAATAAACTCGCAATAGCGCCAGCGGGCAAATTGTCGTTGATGTACTCACCAACAATGTCCAACGTAAGATCGGCTAGTAACACGCCTTTCAATTTAGTTCCGTCGTAAAAAGGTTCGGCAATACTCACCATCAATTTGTTGGTGGATGAACCGCGATAGATACCAGTGATGATTGTAGATCGTTTGGCTTTTGCTTGCTTGTACCACCCACGAACACGTGGATCGTACTTGTTTGAATCGTATTTACCGGTTCGTGAGCTGAACGCTCGCCCATCTTCAAAACCGATAACAATGGCAAAAACCTGTGACGCATTGGCCACCTGCGATATAAGCAACTCAGTGTCTTCTTCAGAGAAAGGCTGAGCAAATATTGGAGCTGATTTTACGAGTGTTTGAGAAACACTGCGCACCCAAGTTTCAATGGAATCACTCACTGCATCTGTTTTAAGAGAGGCACTGTAGTCAATGCTGTTTTGCTTATCTTGAGCTAGAAAATAATAGGAAATACAAAGCGACACACTCAGTGAGATAACAAGCAGCAAGGCTGCAACCGTAATCACTCGTTGCTTAAATCCAAATTTAATCATTCTTTTACCTGTCTAATCATTCATCAACTCTTAGTGAGCCGATAGCTACAGGGCAAGAAGTGTACAGATTTGAAATAAAAATGGGAGTGATATCACACAAACGGATGGGTATTCCGATTAGTATTTATCAATTATCTCACTGTTTTATAAAAATAAAATATCATGTATTTAAATGTGTCTATATTGTATTTAATTGTAACATTACTCAATAACACTCATAAAATAAGTATTAATCAGGTTGCTGCTCAATCATAAAATGAGCTTATAGTGAAATAATTTAATTTAGTAAACCAACAAAATATGGAATGATTAGCGCATTAGCTAAATCAATAAAAAACGCGCATACAAGTGGAACAATAATGAACGCTTGATGGCTATTCCCGTACTTTTGCGCGACCGCCGACATATTAGCCATCGCCGTGGGTGTAGACCCCAAAGAAATACCACCAAACCCAGCACACACAACAGCGGCATCGTATGTTTTTCCCATCAACGGAAAAACAACAAAAATAGCGACACAAATTGCCACAATAAATTGCACGCCAAGAATAGCGAAAATAGGACCAGCTAGATCAACGAGCGCCCACAACTGCATGCTCATAAGTGACATGGCAAGGAATGCACCTAATGCAATATCGGCAATTAATGCAATGGCAGGTGTACGTTTTGGCCAACGTGTTCCGGTTAAGCGAGGGTAAGAATCTGGAATCAGGTTAGAAATAAGAATACCCGCGAACAGACAGGTCACGAACAATGGCAAGTCCAGTCCGAATTCTGACACCGCTTCATTGAGAAATGCCCCTAATATCACACAGATATGAATAGCCAGCACGGCATCTAAAAAATCGTACGCATTGATACTGGGTTTAGGGTTATTGGGTGAAGTACCCACATCCATTTTTTCAACTTTCGCAGGGCTAAGGTTATGACGATTAATGAGAAACTTGGCAATCGGCCCGCCCATCACACTGGCTAAAATAAGCCCAAAGGTGGCACTAGCGATGCCGATCTCCATTGCCGTTTCCAAACCGAAGCTCTCACCTATTTTTGGTGACCACGCAATGGCAGTACCATGCCCACCTATCAGCGAAACCGAACCACTCAACAAGCCCACGATATCTGGCTGCCCTAACATGGTTGCAATGCCAATCCCCGTTAGGTTCTGGATAAACATGTACCCTATAGTGATGGTGAGCAAGATGATAAGTGGTTTCCCACCTTTGAAGAGATCTTTCAAGCTGGCGTTGATGCCGATGGTCGTGAAGAAGTAAACAAGCAGAAGGTCACGCGCCGCCAAATCAAATTCAACATCAATTCCGGATAGGTAGTGCAGAGCAGCAAATAGGATGGACACTAAAATCCCGCCGGATACGGGTTCTGGAATGCTGAACTCTCTCAGCCATTTGCTCGCTTGTGTTAATCGACGACCCAAAAACAGCACGACGATGCCAAGTGTGACTGCGAGAAAAGATTCGACGTGTAGTATTCCATCCAAGTAGTTCATGGGCTCTCCATTGCCTAAAGTTACGAACACTCAACATGTTAGGTAAGGTGACACTTATAAGCAACCAAAGGAGTATCATAGTTTCCTTGATACCTTCTAAACCAACTTAAGCACTGGCTAACTAAACACGGCATGCGGTAAAACAACGGCGAGAACAGTTTTCTATTATCGAAATTTGAGGTTAACTAATAATATTTATCCAACCCTACTTTCAACAAATACTATCTTTAAAGAAATTATCGTTGCTAAAAATAACAAGACGAAACATCCACATTATGAATTATTTCTCCTCAGCTAATCCAACATGTTTAATATGATTTGCACCCCACTCTCTCATACCATTCAAAATAGGCTTTAATGAAAGCCCATATTCAGTCAATTTATATTCAACTTTTGGCGGAACTTCTGGATAGACTTTTCTCGCTATAATCCCATCCGCTTCAAGTTCTCTTAATTGACTGGTTAACATTCGCTGCGTAATTGTATTAATTTTTAACTTCAGCTCACCGAACCTCAATACACTTCCTTCCATTAAATGAAATAGTATTACAGGTTTCCATCGACCACCAATTACAGATAGTGTTGCTTGCACTGAACATCCATAAGGACGACAATAAAAATCTTTTTCTTTATTTTTCATTAATTTAACTCCAATAGTATATTTTTTAATACCATAGCACTTATTAGTGCGTACTTCCTTTCAATGTAGGTAATGATTATTATGGAAATGAAATCCAACAAATAACAAGAGTAAACTATGAAAGCCTATATTGTCGATGAATATTGTAACACCGCTGTATTTAAAGAAACCACTGTTTCAGAACCTGAAATCAAACCGGGACATGTATTAATAAAGGTTAAAGCGACCAGCTTAAACCCAGTTGATAACAAAATGCTTAGAGCGGACCTCGGTATCAACACCCCGACTCCTGCTGTCATGCACATGGACGTTTCAGGAATTGTTGTAGAAGTAGGTCGGGGAGTCACCAAATTCAGGGAAGGCGACAAGGTATATGGTTGCGCTGGTGGTTTAATGGGACCTGAAGGACCTATTCAAGGGGCTCTGGCAGACTTAATGGTTGCAGATGCCGACCTTCTAGCCCATATGCCCGTCACAGCAAGCTTTGTGCAGGCAGCAGCCTTACCTTTGGTCACCATTACCGCTTGGGAATGTATTTACGACAAAGCCAATATCCAGAAAGGTGAACATATCCTTATCCATGCTGGTACAGGCGGGGTTGGTCATATGGCAGTACAACTCGCTAAACGGCGTGGTGCCTTGGTCTCGACAACAATATCTGACAACAATAAAGCAAGTATTGCCACGCGGTTGGGAGCAGACAACATAATTAACTACAAGTCAGAAGAGGTAGAGAAATATGTTGCTAGGCTAACTGATGGTAAGGGCTTCGATGTTGTTTTTGATACAGTGGGCGATGACAATATTGACCGATCCCTTGAAGCTGTAAAAATGTGGGGAGAGGTTGTCGCCGTTAATCCTCGCATGCAGAACCTACAGCTTATGCATGCTAAATCTCTGACTCTTCATTTCGTATTAATGCTGCTTCCTTTGTTAACAGGCAATAGACGAGCCCATCACGGACAACTTCTTTCTGAAATTTCTCGATATTTTGATCAAGGTGAATTGAAACCGCTCATTCATGATGTATTTCCTTTTAATAAAGTTAATGAAGCCCATAAATTATTCGAACAAAACACCCATATAGGAAAAATTGTATTAGAAAATGTATAACAAGAAGGAATAATTATGATTTATCTTATTGCAGACATTATAGCCAATCCAGGAAAAGAGAAAGAACTGGAGAGCAGTATATTTAAAGTGATGATACCCACCAGAAAAGAAGCTGGCTGCATTCAATATGACCTTCATAAAGATGTTGAATATGATGGTAAATATATTATGTATGAAATCTGGGCATCACAAGAAGCAATTGATAGCCACGTCGCATCTGAACATGTAAAGGTTTTTCTAAATGAAGCTCAACAAAATGGGCTAATGAAAGACTTAATTATAAATAGATGTGAAAAGTTATAGAATTAACCATTTATGATTTCACATTAAATTACACCCTTCTTAATTGCTTAGAAGCCCTTTATCTCAAAGCGCCACGGAGGCTAATATGATAAATTCTGCTGCGAATGAAAGAGGATGGAAAAAAATTTACTTTATATTAACTTTTTTCCTATTTTCGAGCGTCTCTTACTCTGGACAAGGACCGGGGCTGGGACAACTACAATATTCACAAAATGAAGTATTCACACAAATATCACAACTCGTTGATAATAATGAATACGAGTTTCTTCCTCAGGATTATCCGGGACGTCTAAGATATGGTACGAACGGTGTAACAATGTTGAACGGCTATATTCTCGGTGTTTTTGCCCCTGACAGCGGGCAAACTCCGGGGGGCTGGTTTGTATTGGATGCATCTAATCCACGTAATTTATCTTTAGTTAACCGGATTTATGAACCAGACCTATACACTGCAGACCGATCCAGCGACGGTTTACGTACAAGTGATTTTTCTGAAATTCATTCTTACGGCCTCAGTGGAGACTCCTTGGTTGCCATTCACAATGTCAGAGGCATTGAGATCTGGGATTGGTCAGACACATTCAACCCCGTTCAAGTTAGTAAACTTGCATTAGACAATATTGTTCAGGCTGGATATGGCAATATTCCTTGGCACGTATCTTGGCAAGCGCCCTACCTCTATGTTGCTCGAGGGACATCAGGCATTTCTATTGTCGATACATCAGACATAACCAACCCTGTGCACGTCAAAACCATACCCACCAGCCAACTGGGCGGATTCTTGGTTGGTAAAGTCCGCGCTTTCGGGAACAAACTCCATATTTCAAGCCGTAACAATCGCGGTGGATTTTCCATTCTTAACATTGATGATCCTCTGAACCCCGTGCTAGAGAAAACCATTCCGAATCTTCCCTTTGTGTACTACACCTCTTGCTGGGATGGAAAATACTCCTATTTCGGTGCGCGCGCTTCATCTGACAGCCTCATTATCTATGACACAACCACCACACCAATGTCATTGGTCAGCGACAACGTAACAGGGTTTCTCAACACCTACTGCTCGCACCAGGATGAAAAACTCATCATGGGTAATCGGTTTGACGTAGGAACGCTGGATGTTTCTGATAAATCAGATATCCGTGAAATCGGTAGGGGTGTGTTAAGGCTAGACCCTTCTATCATACCAGATCATGGGCAATCGTTTCCCTTTGGTAATCTGATTTGGGTGGGGAATGACCACGGTTCCGGAAGTGGTTTTATGGCTCATGAAGCGCAACCGGATACAAATCCACCGTCTGTATTTTATACCTACCCAGAACAAGACAGCACACTCGTACCCGTAACCGCACGAATCGGTCTTGCGATGTCCGATAGTATCCTGCTGGAATCGGTGAATGACCAAACCTTTGTCGTTACAGAATTTCCAGGAGGACAGCCCCTCAGTGGAACATACAGTGTGAACCGGGCATTTGTACATTTCAGCCCAGACCAACCGTTGAAGAGAAATTCTATATACCAGGTCACCGTCTCGGGTATAGAGGATTTTTCTGGAAACCCGATGCCGGAATACCGCTTTAACTTTGCAACCGGCTCAGTAGCAAGTCATGATATAACACTCACTCAAAACACCATGATTGAGGTGGGACAGCCCTTGGTTTTTAACGCTTCTGCACAACCTATTTTGAGTGGTACAGTTGAATATTCATGGGATTTTGGTGATGGTACCCCTTCAACGCCGTTTTCTCCTAATGGACAGATTCAACATTCCTACTCCAACTCCGGTCATTGGCAACCTATCGTGTCTGTCAGAGAAAACCTGTTAACATCCACTGATTCAATGGCTGTCACTGTCGTGACCCCGTTAACATCGACTCAACCGACCACCGCGTCATCTATTATTTCAACCGGAAATCGCATCTACACAGCAAATGAAGACAACGGTTCAATTACCGCGTTTTCCGCTTTCGCCCCATTCAATAAGATTTGGGAGTCGCCGGTCGGTAAACGACCACGGACACTAGCGCAAGCGCCTGATGGTAGGATTTGGGTGGTAAACCAAGGTTCGGATTCCATCAGCATCCTCAACCCTAATAACGGACTTATCGTACAGACAGTTTCATTGCCACGAGCCTCTCAACCTTATGGTCTAGTATTCAGCCCTGATGAGCGCAATGCATTTATTACACTGCAATCTTCGGGTCAGCTCCTTAAGCTGGATCCACTTAATGGGGACATCCTGCAAACTCGCAATGTTGGTCATTCTGCAAGAGGAGTCGCTGTTGACAGCAATTCTGATACGGTTTTTGTCACCTTGTTTAAATCCCCTCAGGATCACGCTAGAGTTATTGCTGTCGATATCGACAGTTTCAATACTCAAGTCATTCGACTCAACAAAGACACCACTACCGCCGATGGTCCGGATCGCTCTAGGGGGCTTCCAAACTATCTCAACAGCATTACCATCTCACCAGATGGTAATTGGGCATGGGTTCCTTCTAACAAAGTAAATGTAGATCGCGGTCCATTTAACGAGAATAATCCGGATAATAAACTGACATTTGACAGTACAGTCCGCGCCATCCTTACACCAATCAACCTCCAAACAAGGCAAGAAGCCTTCAACATGCAGATTGACTTCGATAACGCTTCGCAACCCAAAGCTACCGTATTTAGCCCTGCTGGTGACTATATATATACTGCACTGGAAGGAAGCAACAGGATCGAAGTAAGAGATGCCTACAACGGAAACATCGCCTTACAGCTCAATCGTATAGGTGATGCGCCAATCGGTTTAGTCCGTTCAGGGAACTTCTTGTTTGTGCATGCTTTCCTGTCACGTAGCGTGAAAGTACTTGATGTCAGCCAGTTTGAACTACCCAGTAAAGGTGAAGTCACAGAAGTTGCTGTTCTGAAAACAGTCGAAAATGAGGGTATGAATACCGCAATACTTGCTGGTAAAAAAATCTTCCATAACGCTGATGACGCCCGAATGGCAACAGATGGTTACCTCTCATGTGCCAGTTGCCATGCAGATGGTGATTCCGATGGTCGAGTATGGGACTTTACTGATCGGGGCGAGGGATTGCGGAACACGTTGTCGCTGCTCGGTCGCTCAGGCACCGGGAACGGAAATGTCCACTGGACAGCCAATTTCGACGAAATCCAAGACTTCGAAAACGACATTCGATATGGCTTCGGGGGAAGGGGATTTTTACCCGACCAGATATTTTCAAGCACAGAGGACCCATTAGGGTCGCCCAAGTCAGGTTTGAGTTCAGACTTGGATAATCTGGCATTGTACGTTTCCAGCCTAAATGAATACCCTGGTAGTTACAAAAGACGTCAGAATGGCTCACTTGGCTCCTATGCTCGTCGCGGTAAAGCACTGTTCGAGTCCAAGGGCTGCGGCAGTTGCCACAGTGGACCGGCCTTTACCGATATGAAACGTCATGACGTAGGTACTATCCAACCGTCTTCGGGCTTGGGAATTGGTCAATCTTTGTCAGGTAAAGGCTTTAAAACACCAACACTGATTGGTCTTATGGATTCTGCACCTTATTTCCATAACGGTCAGGCAGCAACATTGGATGCAGTCCTTCAAACCGGAGGAGTTCACTACATTTCGGACAATGCAGAGCGGTTGGATGTCGAGTCTTACCTTCAGCAGATCGAGTATGAAGGTGACCCTCTACCTGAAACCTCAGGTAATGAGTTCATCTTCGTCAGCGATATCACACCAGTTTCCAGCAGCAACGGTTATGGACCTATTGAGTTTGACCAAAGTATCGGTGGACGGGAGAGCAATGATGGCCAAACTCTCACCATCGACGGTCAAACATTCACCAAAGGGATCGGCGCTCATGCCAACTCTGAAGTGACGTTTGACCTGACAAATCTTAATGTCGACCAATTCAGTTCCTACATTGGGTTGGATGATGGGGCCGGAAACAGGGGATCGTCAATCTATGAGGTATATCTGGATGGACAACGCGTTTATGTCAGCCCTGTCATCAAAGGTTCGAGTGTTTTACAACATATTACCGTTCCTATCTCCCCACAACACTCACAGTTGAAGCTGGTCACTTTGCCAACATCTGATGGAAAGAGTTTCGATCATACCAACTGGGGCGATGCAAAACTCAGGATACAGCGCCATATCTATCTGAGTGACCTGTCTGAGGTGTCATCCACTAATGGTTGGGGACCAGTTGAAAAAGATCAAAACGTCGGACAACGGCAACCCAATGATGGCGCCATCATAACTATCAATGGCACCCAGTATACGAAAGGTCTGGGAACGCACTCTACCTCTGAGATTACTTATGATCTTGCGGGTAAATATTACAGTGCTTTCTCTGCGGTAATTGGTATCGATGACAGTGCTGCAAACAGGGGAACTGTGGTTTTCGAAGTCTACGTGGACAACCAGCTTGTCTATCAAAGCCCGGTAATAACGGGCAGAGATGATGGAATACCGATACACATTCCACTCACGGATGCAAACACTGAACTTACGTTGAAGGTTTTACCTACTTCGGATGGCGGCGGTTTTGACCACGCTGACTGGGCAGATGCTAAGCTTCGCCAGAAATCGTACGTATACGCCAGTGATATGCAAGAAACCTCTTCTATCAATGGATGGGGACCAATAGAGAAAGACCAAAGCGTCGGTCAACAACAGCAAGGAGATGGCAGCCAAATCCGTATCGGCAATGTGGGGGATGTAAAAGGGCTTGGTACCCACTCAGTATCTTCTATCTCCTATGACATACGAGGTCTTAACTTCAGACAATTTAAGGCCGTGGTAGGTATAGATGACAGTGCTGGCAACCGCGGGTCTGTGATTTTCAACGTTGTCGTAGATGGGACCCGGCTCTATCGCAGTCAGGTACTGCGTGGCACCCATCAAGGCATACCGATTACTGTTCCACTTTCATCAGACTCTGAAGAAATCATATTGGAGGTTGAAAATGCACAGGATGGCGGTGGATTTGACCATGCAGACTGGGCAAATGCTCGATTCGTAAGATAAGAAAGCGCTTGCTCTTTCAACGGTCCTAACGAAGGCACCTGAGCCGTGAGGCACTCAACTTCACGGCTTTTTATTTTTTATGCTTACAGTGATCTTGATGCTTGTATATAATACCGACCGCATTAAAAGTTTTTAGACTAAGGCTTGATTGCCGCTGTAATCATCAATGCACATTCTTGAGGCGATGCTGATGTTGTATCGATAACCAGATCGTAGTTCACTCCACGATGCACTCGCTGCATCTGCTCTAGTGCAGACCCGACTTTTCGGTCGCCGCGAGCCAATTCTCTCTGCTCTAAAACCGCTTCACTGCATTTGATTCCGACATAAAAGCAGTGGTGTTCTTCCAATAAATTCCGCCATATTTCAATCTCTTGGTTTCCATCCGCCACCTCATCCACAATCACCTTTAACCCACTCTCCGCTAGGTGCTTAACCGTTGTTCTGTATGCATCGTTCACCTGTGAGCCATATGCCCCTTTCCGGACTCGGTAAATTGGCTCTCCACTGGTCTTTTGCGTTTCCCAGTAAAAACCTTCTGCGGTTTCGGTAGTATCACCGAGCATATTGGTCCTTTCTGGCATCATAGAGATGAACGTATCGATGCCAATGATTAGATATGGCGCATCTAACGTTTCTTGCAAAGCCTTTGCGATACTGCTTTTTCCGCTGCTACTCGGACCATTCAGTAAGATGACATCCATTCTCTAATCTCTTCAAATTTACAATGTAAATGATAAGAAACGGTTCAATGCAAGACCGACCACTTCAGGGAATTCTTGGTGTGTTGCGTGGGCAGAAAAAGGTACATTCATAAACTCTGCGTCTGGCAATTGATTAACAGCTAAGAGTGCCTCGTTCGCCGACAATAAAAAATCATTATTACCGCGTATAACCAGTGATGGGCAACCAATCCGCTGAATTGACTCACTTGGGTAACCAGTCGAGGTTTTATCTAACCATACTGCTTTTACTTTTTCTATCAGTGCACCGAAATCTGGGCTTGGGTTGATTTCTTCATATCTCGCGACATCTTCGGGAAATTGCTCTCGCCACATCATCTCCGAAACCGAACCCAATATCTCTTCCGATGAATCGTTTTGTGGCAACCGCCAATGCGAGCCTAACGTTACTATTTGTTCCACTAATTCCGGCTGACTTGCGGCAAGGCGATACGCTACTGTTCCGCCGTCGCTGAATCCAAAAACGGAATACGTCGATATGTTCAACAACATCAGCAACTGCTCTACGTCTTGTTGATAACGTTCATAACTTAATGCCGCTTCCCCTAACGTGGATTGACCATGCCCACGTAAATCGACCAATATCACTTTGTAGTCTTCGGGAACATAATCCAGCAGTGGCATCAAGTCGTACATGCACCCTAACCCGCCATGAATCATCAGCAAGGGTTTGCCATTGGGATTGCCACTGACTTCGTAGTAAATATTTGCATTATCTATCTCGATAATCCCTTTTCTCTGGTACATAAAAGCCTCTGATTCTATTGGAATGTCGATATCCTATTCGACTTATGTGTCAGATTTTGTCAGCAAGTACTTATGTTTAGAGGCACCACGAAGAAAATTTGATTTTCGGGTTTATCTGAAGGTATCGTCATTAAATGCAATTAAGCTCATAACGATCACACAAAAACACACGCTAGGAATTGAGTATGACAACGTCAGCAAGAGTTATAGATAAAAGTACGTGGGGGCGAGCCCCGCATTATGATCATTTCAGCCAAAGGGATTTTCCCTATGTTGGGTTTTGTGCAGAGGTAGAACTTACCAACTCATTTTACTATGCCAAAACACACTCGATTTCGATCTTCAATTTGGTTTCTTACGCGGTATTGGCAGCGGCTAATGACATTAGGGAGTTTAGATTGAGGGCACATGGTGAAGAAATAGTAGAATACGAGTCTTTGCGGTTTGGATTTATCGCAATGACAAAAAAACCGCCGCTTTTTAGCTTTGGGGAGGTCGAAAAAGGCGAATCTTTTAACGAGTTTAATGATTTGATCGAATCCGAGAAATCTCGAATTTCACAAGAAATCATGTTGGAAACCAAACTGGAAAGTGATGATGTTATCTACACATCGTGCTTGCCTTGGTTGCGGTTTACCTCCTTTGTTCACCCAGTTAATTTAAATATTCCCTCGACTATTCCTCTGGTTTCATGGGGGAAGATCATCGATAAGGACGGTTACGTCGATATGCCTGTGTCGGTACAAGCGAACCACGCACTTATGGACGGTTGGCATATTTCCATGTACTACAAAAAACTGCAGCAATACTTAGCCGAGCCAGAAAAGCTGCTGGAAGAAATGCTTTAATCCTTAGGCTAGATCGAAAAATGGGAGCCCAGCGCTCCCATATGTATACCCAAAACAAAACTTACTCGTTCACGATTTCCCACTGGTACCATTTTTCGTCCGCAAGCGCGAGCATTGGCAAATCTTCATAGGTATCACCATACGCGTATATTTTATCGAACTCTTCCAGCGCGACTGTGCGTTTTAGCAATGTGACTTTGTTTTCTTTACTGCAGTCCCCTTGACTGTACCGCCCAGTATAGCGACCATTTTTGACTTCTAGTTCGCTACACACAAGTGAGATGCCATAGGATTGGCACCAAATTTTTAAGTACACATCAAGCGATGCCGAAACCAAGACTATTTTGTCTCCTTGTGCTTGGTGCCAGCGGAGCTTTTCTGCTGCTTCCGGTCGGATAATCGTAGTCAGATATTCGCTCGCATACTGGTTAGCGATTAGCGTGACATCCTTTTCTTTTCGATGCCAAAATGCCACCTTAGACAAAATAGGGCGCGTTATAGAGGCTTGCAGCCATCCAAGCTTATAAAGAAAAATGATCGGCCATACCAGCAGTAAGCCGATCCCCATTCTGACCTTGGGCGTAGAATAAAAAATAAATTTTGTGTAGGTGTCTTCGCTGGTGATGGTGCCATCAAAATCAAACAGTGCTAGATTCATTCGCCGTTGTCCGGTTTAAGTCGCATTTCACAAGGCAGTGGCTCCACAGTGGAGAGGTAGGTCATCAAGGTTGCAGCGATCATTTTTGTCTCTTTCGCGGCTGTCTCATCTAGCCAAATGTAGTCTGCGTTGTTCAAACCGCCAGTCCAATGCCCTAAGGTGTATTCCGAGACTATTTTACTGTTCAATGATATCGCACCTGATGAAATGCTAAATGTATTTCCAGCATCATCTGTCAGCTTCATAGCATTCAACGTCCATTGCTTATTATTGAATGTTAATACGCCGATATTGGGATCGTGAGTGACCTTGATGCTTTCATATTCAGGTTTTTCATCGTAAGGAGGACGATACCCCTTCACAATGCAGTATTGCTTGTACTCCAAAGAAGCCGACGTATTGTTTGGACCAAATTGCTTAATACTGACCGTGCGAGAATCATCTTCTTCCAAGTACGGGCCGCTAAAATACACGTCTCTCTGCCCCGTAATTTTGCTTTTACTGACGTCACTGGAGTATTCGCCAAAATGAATATTCTTTCCTGGCATCCACCCTTCTCGCCCCTTCACTTCAAAGCGTTGGCTGTTTTTCAGAAAGGTGGGCTCCGCCTCTGTTGGCGTCATAAATACACAGCCTGAAAGCAACCCCGTCGTAGCCAAAACAATGAAAAACTTTTGCACTATGTCACCTCGCCTAAATTTATATCCAAGTCACTTCTACCGATAGTGAATCCAAATGAAACATATCACATATTTGAATCCAAACATCCTCAAGATATTGAGTTCATTTGACTTAGTGCGACGAGCGTCGTGAGCGCCATATTTTCAGGTGAGATTAGGTTTACGCACAGTGCTCAATGCAGATCAAATTAATGTCCACTTTGCTTAATGGAGCCTGGGTAAGTCCACAGAGATGAGAGCCATCAGAAAGGGGGTAGTTATGGGTACAGCTAGCGCAAACGCCAAATGTGCGGAAGTGGTTCTGTTTTTGAATTGACGACAGGAGCAATTGCAGTTGCTCCTGTAAGAGGTCTGGGCGCAAATCTGAAACCGAATCGCCATCGGCCGCTAATGCACGCGTTAGGGCTTGGGAAGGAAAACAACCATCAACCAGATCTCGTCCTTTTTGGGATACCACTAAATGCGTAACTCTTTTGTCATCTGCGTCGGCAAGTTTTTCTATATAACCCTTGTTTTCCAATACTTTAAGGCTTTGAGATACGGTTCCTTTCGTCAACCCTAAATACTCCGTCACCGCTTTGGGTGTATCGGAAAACCGATTACAAATAGCCAAATAGTGGAGCGCATCTAGCTGGACGGGCTGTAACCCATGCTCGGTTAAACCAGCACGGGTTTCATTTCTAACGAGGTTGCCGATTCGATCAAGCAACTGATGAACAAGATAAGTATTCATACCTAAATAGTATCGACTCAAAACCTTATTGACAAGTTTATTTATTTACTGTTAGATCTATTTGTATCGAGTCGATACCAAACAAACACTATAACCCAAGAACCTAAACCAAAAGTAGCTATATCGAAGGAAGTAGCATGAGCAAATTAAACTTAGTCAAAAAGACGTCGTCGATACTGATTGCATCTGCATTGCTGGTCACCTCCGCCCATACGGTTGCCCATTCAAAACATACGGGTGGGATCCAATCGGGCACCAGTGATTCCGTACTCTCTGCATTTGACATTATCCACACCAAAATCACGACGGAGGGCAACACGGCAACATTTCATATTGCCGTATCCGACAAAGCGGGGAGCGTTAAACCGACCCCAACAGGAAAGCTAGCAGGGAGCGACGTTTTTTCTTACGTTTGGCCGACCACCATGAACAGCGGGCAAATCGGGTTTGAAGATGATGCGGGCATTTTGGCTTTCGCAGTCACATCCCACCCCGATTTTGACGATACCCCTCTTTACGATGAAAACGGCGATGGCGACAAAGCAAACGACGGGGACGTTTGGCACAGTCACTGGGTGGTATTGCAGCCTAATGAACAATGTGGACCAGGCGCTCTCGGAGTCGTTGATATTCCAGAGGGAAGTAAGCCCAAAGTACCAGACACATGGCCAGGCTTGCCGTTACTGATTGATAGCCCCGATTACACCCCTAACTTTGACGGCAATACGCTGAACGTGCAGGTTCAATTCGATGATATCGATGCCGTCAAATTGGCCAAATTTGATGGGGTTACGTCTGGTTTAAGAGTCAATGCAAGCGCGCATTCACCGCTTCTTTGCATTGTTGATGTGTTTGATGTCGCCTCTGGTGATCTAAGCCTGCCGGGCGTTGTTATACCCAAGTAACCTAAATAAGGAAAAACAATGAAATCATTACCACTAGCACCTGAACTAAAAACGGCGGGCTGGCTTAATTCTGATATCCCGATTGAGCTAAGAGATTTGCGAGGAAAAGTAGTTGTACTGCATACATTCCAAATGCTTTGCCCTGGATGTGTCAGCCACGGCTTGCCTCAGGCTTCTAAAATCCATCAGTTTTTTAAAGATGATGATGTACAAGTGATTGGGTTACATACCGTATTTGAGCATCATCAAGGTATGCAGCTAGAGTCACTAAAAGCCTTCGTCCACGAATATCGGTTAACGTTTCCGATCGGAATTGATGCGCCTTCTGGCGGTGATATCCCGCTCACAATGGCAGAGTACGGATTACCCGGCACACCTACATTGGTGTTGATCGATAAATCGGGTCAGATCCGGTTTACGCATCATGGGATCATCGAAGATATGATGGTTGGGAAAATGATCACTTCATTGCTGCATGAACAGTACATAGAGGCGGATCATTCATTGTCTGGAGATAAAAACAAAGGCTTGAGCTGCGACGAAGAAAAATGCTCAACAAACTAGTCGATATGATGCAATATTCCACATGAGTCATCCGATCCAAACCTTTAGGCGTGGTGCTTCCACTTTCCTTCCACGCCTCTTTTTATGTTGTGTCCTCAGTTCAATTATTTGAAACTGCGTTAGGCATATCCCCCTTGAGGTGTAACCTCATATCTGCGCAATCCTGATACACATTTCCCATAGCAGGGAACACGACGTATTCCCTCAAAACGCCTGCTTTAACGAAGCCACATTTTTCTAAGACTCGGATACTCGCAACGTGATTTACATATGGGTGAGTTCGAATCTCGCTAATACCGCTTCCTTTTAGTATTTCGATTCCAACCAAGCATAATTGAGTCGCCAGACCTCTATTTTGATGATCAGGCGAAATACCAAAATGAATTTCAGCATGTGTACCGTTAAAGATAAAGACAAGCATACCTATCACTTCGGACGTTTGATTACATTCCGCGACAGATACTTTAATTTTTGAAGAGGTTTTCAGGTTGGATTGGGACCATTTTTTGAGAGCCACTGACACCTCATCTTCATTAGCAAACGCTTTTCGAGCAAGGTATTGGGTTGTTTCTTCCCTTCCCAAATAATTTTTAAAAAGAGAAGTCGTATCTGACTTTCGAACAGACCTAACATTGATATCTGAGGCAGTTCTATGAACTTTCAAATCCGGACATTCTCCTCTAGAAGATTAGCCTTACTCTACTTTCAATTATTTTCGTCTTCTTCTCGTTTTTTCAGCTCGTTTTGGTACCAAGTTTCATTGATAAACCAACTCAGAGCACCGAAAACAAAGCCGCCACCTAAGCCAATCCCAGCCGCTTGCGACAAACTCACTAAGGCCGAAACATCGTGCTTCGATAATGCTGGTATCGAGTACGCTGCCAGTAAGGCAATGAAACCAGAGAAAATGGTCCAATTGAAAATGTACCGAACTTTTCCCGCTTCACGCTTTAGTTTCCAACGCTTAAATTTGTGCTCCAATGCATTCATCGCCATCTCTCGTTTTATTGATTATTATGAAAACATAATACCGCAAAATTAACTTCTTTGATAAAGCTGCTAGGTTCATTCACCCCTAAATAAACACGCTCGCCCGACTTTAGTTTAATTTCTACGTTAGGAACACCCATTACGTTATAAA
The DNA here is from genome assembly GCF_030689305.1 of Vibrio penaeicida. Taxonomy (GTDB): domain Bacteria; phylum Pseudomonadota; class Gammaproteobacteria; order Enterobacterales; family Vibrionaceae; genus Vibrio; species Vibrio penaeicida_B. Next base: position 153,057 of record NZ_JAUYVM010000014.1, read on the forward strand.
CCTTCACTTCTTTAGCGCGTTTTACAGCTTGGTCCCATACATTAACCTCACAGATGTCAGCGTATTGGATCACTCTCGGATGCCATACTCCGTAGCGGACATAAATCTGATTTTTGTCTAAAGAAATAGGTCGTATAGATAGCGCTTTGTATTCCGCAATGAAAAAGTGCATGCCAAGTAATGTCAGTATGGTCAAAGCATTAGCGGCAAAAGGAGATATCCAGAAGTGCACAAGAACGTGGGTAATCGGGACTTCAAATAAAATGATAAAAATAAACCCAAGAAGATTACTTTTTGTACCATCTTTCAGGTGCCCATGAAAATGTGAATTACCTTGGAAATCCTCCGTTTTCATTTTGCTAGAGAATAATGCGTATGACCACACGCGAATTTCGAAACATACCCATTTACTAAATATGCCGTGCCCAAATACACCCTCGACGGAGGTTGATATTGCTTCATCGGGGTCGGAATTCTTCTTAAGTAACGATTTGATGGTAAGAAAAACCATCAACATTGCGAAAACTTCTACCGCAAGCAGTAACGGAGCAATCAAGTAACGAGCAAATTCAAGGTGCGACCATAAAACTTTTGAGTCTTCGGGAATAATAAAGCTACCCAAAACAACGAGTACACCTACATACACGGCTGCTTTGGTTCCCGCTTCTTTTTTATCTTTGATGCACATAAAACAGAGAATCGGCAACACGATAATGCCATCGAGCAACAAAAACCACTCTGGTTTGTCGCCAGCAATATTGAACAACTTATCTATCGATGAGTGGATCGGTGTAGATTGGTAAAACATCGCCCAAAACAGCGAAATAGTAAGAAAGTAGACAAAAGGAATATGATGGCGCTGAAAGGTAGACATATCGATTTACTCCCAAAGCAGCAAGGAAAGGGCAAGCAACTTGTTCGTATTCAACCATCGTGAGCGATAATAGGATATTAAAGATCGATACTCGGTCACGTAAAGCTTTTTGTGTCAGCAGACATCACTTGGTTTTCAGGCTAGGCAATGCTGGATGTATTTTGCCAGCTGTTCAGGGTTTTCTAATGGCAGCATATGACCACTTCCTGAGATTCTAGTGACTGAAATACTCGACGCCAGAAATGTCGCTTCGTTATACCAGCTTAAGTCGACCAGTTTGTCTTTCTCGCTGCAAAAAATGAACGTGTTGCAGGGTGCGCAAGCAAGTTCTTGATACAAATCTTTCCGATGAGTCGTATGGTGGTATTGACTTAAAAAGGTGTCGATACCCAACTCGCGATCCATTTCCTGTATTTGCTCAATAAGTGAATCAGTCCGCTTACTTTCATCCAATAGAGCGGAGACTTTCGTGCGGCTAATACCTGAATACCCTTTTGCTTTAACATACTGAAGTACATGGTTTCTTTGTTTTACCTCAGCGGATGGCAATTCGGTTAAGCCGTTCGATATTACTATAAGGTTAGAAACGCGGTCTGGGTATTGATGGGTGAAATGCCCTGCACTGTAGCCACCCAATGAAAAACCGATGAGGTTAAGTTCGTCGCCTTTTAAGGTTTCACTATAATACTCGGTAATTTCATCAAAGCTTTTGTCATTGGGAATTGGCAAATGAACTAGGTCAAAGTCATCGACTAGGTAGTTCGATAACTCAGACCATAGTTTTTCATTGCACATCGTGCCAGGGATTAGATAGAGAGTTTTACGCATGAACTTAACGTATCAGGTCACTGAGATAATGTCTCTTAACTTTTTAATATCTCTGAATTTTATACACTCAAAAAGTAGCTATAGTAGGCCGTATCTCGTTCATACCCTAAAGATTCATATAGCTTTTGCGCTGTGAGATTATCGTGTGCGGTTTCAAGGGCTAGACCTTTGGCATTGGTACTGATTGCTAGCTCTTTTGCAGCGTTCATTAGTGCTTTTCCTGCGCCTTGACCTCTCGCATCCCCTGTAACAAACAGATCATTTAAAATCCAAGAGCGCTGCGCGGAAACTGATGAAAACGTCGGGTAAAGCTGGGTAAACCCGATACCTTCACCTTGCTCATTCAATGCAAGAAAGACGACAGATTCGTTGTTTTCGAGCCTCTCTTGAATAAACGCCGTCGCGACACCGATATCACTTTCATGACCATAAAAGACTCGATATTGGTTAAATAGGTCCGCTACCATAGCGACATTTTCTGCACTTGCTTTAATTATATCCATATAAAAATCCGTTCTTTAATTAAGCCAATTATTCCGACATTGTCGTGTTCAGAGTTTATGAAAACAACTTGTTGATTACAAAAACTTTATTTATCTAACACTACAATCGCATTCGCTAATTTATCCCCTATTCTTTGCCGACCTTTACCCAATATAAAGAGAGCGTCGATAGTGCCAATTATGGGCGATAAAATATTGCGTAAAAATGCGCGCCACAAGGTACAGCTTTTACCCGTAGATTTGTTGATGGTCGACATACCCAATACCAATTTCCCGATGCTTTTACCCCGTGGTAGGGCATCCGAGAATATAAAATAGGTGGCGGCAGCAGCAATGGAAGTCAGGACTTCAACATCGCTTCCAACCTGCAAATAGTCCGTTACGGCCATTACCGTGAGAAAAATCGCCCAAGAAATAGCACCATCTATTATTTGCCCAACATATCGCCTACCGGGGCTCGCTAGAATACGCGTATCTTCCATATCCTCTCCCCGTTTTCCCTGTCGAATTTGTTCTGGATTGGTATCCGCCATCTCTACAGCTTTTACATCACCGACTGTCGGTTCGATTTTCATTTAACCGTATCCATTTACTCTATTAAAAATTAAACGTGAACGAAAAAATCTAGCGGTTTCATTGGTGAAATGAAACGGCTGAGCGAAGGTTCTATTAGATGTGCCCCGCAATTTCGTTCAATACTTCAGTCAGCAATCTCGATACGTTTGTCTTTCCACGTCACTCAAGGAAATACAGAATGGAGTCTTTAGTCTTGTCTATGATTGTCTTCGCGTTTGCTGGCGCGGCGACACCTGGTCCGGTGAATATTATTGCTGCGGCATCTGGCGCTCAATACGGCTTACGCAAGGCTTCGGTTTATGTCGTTGGCGCATCTGTTTCTTACGCAATTGTTGTGCTGCTCAGTGGGCTAACGATTGGTTCACTTTTACTAACCCTGCCTGCATTTACTTTCTACCTTAAATTGGTCGGGTCGGCTTTCTTGATCTATTTAGCGTATAAAATCGCTACCGCTTCCCCTGAACCGCTGAAGGCGACGAATATCGGGCAGCATGCGCCAGGGTTTGGCAAGGGTGCATTAACTCAAGTATTGAACCCTAAAGCATGGCTTTACGCCTCGTCTGGCGTGTCTTTGTTTGTTGCAGGTAGCAGTACCCAAGACTTGCATTTACCGCTATTCGTCACTATCTCTTTAGTAGTTTGCCTTTTTGGTGTCGGTATTTGGGCATGTTTTGGGCAAGCTATCGGTCAATGGCTCAATAGCGCTCAGCGTCAAAGAGCATTCAATTGGACAATGGGTTTGCTATTAACGGTAACGGTGATAGGGATGTGGTGGAGTTAAAACATGAAGCAAGATGATTCAGTATTTTTGACCCAATCTCAAAGCCTACCATTTGTCGAAATACGCACAGCGTCTGATTCATTCGCATGCTATCAAGCTCACTCCCACGATGAGTTTTCTTTTGGTGTTATCGATGGTGGATGTGCAAGCTATCGCAACCTGAATCACACCCATCAGGTGCATCAAGGTCACACTGTGACGATTAACCCCGGAGACATGCATTCTTGCAATCCAGACAAAACGCAGTGGTCTTATCGAATGCTATTTGTCGATACCCAGTGGATTGGCAAATTACAGCAAGAGTGGACCAAAAAAAGCGGTGTGGATTACCAACCTTTCTTCCATCAATACGAACAACGCTCTGATTTGTATCGGTTATTTCATCAGCTCTATCAATCGCTTTTATCAGAGAAAAACGCGTTGGTGACTGAAACACTGATGGTTGAATATTTGGCAAGTATCTTTGAACATCCTGTTAGCCCAAGCCTCAATAAGCCCCTGAAAACGGAATCAAAATTGAATCGGGCAGCAGAGATGCTGTGTGACCAATTGGAAGTCAATGTCGCACTGGATAAGCTTGCAAGCGAAGTAGACATGAGTCGATACCAGCTGATTCGAGCATTCAATCGGCGGTATGGCGTTTCTCCTCATGCCTACCAATTAGACCAACGGATAATCAAAGCAAAATCTCTACTTAAACGTGGGTTATCTTTAGCCGATACCGCCTCTGAAACTGGGTTTTCTGATCAGGCGCATTTTCAACGTCATTTCAAAAAACGTTTGGCGATCACCCCTAAGCTTTATCAATCCTTTTTTATTACCTAGCTCGCACACCAAAAACACACAGTTGCATATGAAAAGTAGTTCGATATAGAGTCGAATCTACTATCGATTCTATAGAATATGGGAAGGAAAAGGTGATGCGAACACTTCTTTTAAGCCTAATGATGTTTAACGTCCATGTTGCAGCTGAAGAGATGTCTATCCCCAGTGACGTATTGAACTGCGTAGGCAGTGAGCCCGATTGGTACCTAGAAGTCACGCCGAAAAAAGCATCATTCAAATCGCTCTCTACCGACGCATTCTCGGTCAGCGTTACACAAGCTATAGAGACCGATAATCACACCAATAAATGGGTCATTACCGCTGAGGACGACCAGTTTCACCAACAGATTGTTATAGCGTTAGCCGACACTCATACCTGCTCTGATGACATGAGCGATAAAGTATATCAATACGAGACGATACTCCTTGTACACGGTCAGGAAGCCTATAGCGGGTGCTGCAACGTGATAAAAGACTAGTAGGCTACTAACCTCTTATCCCGAGTTCGGGTTACTTAGCAAAATTAGCAGGGATAAATCAACACTTTGTGACTTTCAAAAGCAAGTCACCGGAATGTTCAAGTAAATCGGTGGTGTCGACTGAAGGCGCACATAGCCACCGGTCTACTTCGCTAGGTGGGATGAGAAGCGGCATTCGATGGTGGTAAGGTTCGTAAACTTTATCGGGTTTAGTCGTTAATGTAACAACATTGTTCATGGACTCTAACCCAATCGCAGCCATATAAAGCGGTTCATCTTTTGGTGGTTCGAAAAGGTACTTTTGCTTTAAACCTTCACGTGATACCCATTCATACCAACCACTGCAGGGCACTACCACGCGTGACGATTCATAAGCGCTTCGAAACGTCGGCTTGGAAGCAACCGTTTCTGCTTGCGCATTAATGATGACTTTTTTAGCCCAATGGGGCTTGATACCCCAGCTAAGGTCGTATTGTTGTAAACCAAATGAGGCTGCGCCTACCACAGCAAGCGTATCTGTTGGTCTGACATCGGAGTTGGGTTGTGTCAAAAATCGAATACCAAGCTGCTCACAAACCTGCTGAGCAAATGGATCGTCCATAACATTAAGTCTGCCGCACATCATAATTTCCACTGATTCCTTCAGATTCAGTATAGTCTGCGGTTTTTACGTCATACCTATTTGTAAAAATGAAAATAAAAAAAGCAGATCCGAAGATCTGCCAAACGAGTAGATTATTACGTGCTGCCATCGCAATAGGCACAATGACTATCACTTACTCAGTACTACATCATACGATGCATTGAAAAGTCTCAGTCAAGACGCTTGCTTGCCTACGATCATTTGATAATCGGCATCTAACCTGCGCTTTTCTTCTTCGGGTAGAACCGTCCAATGTTGACCTGTTCTCGCCCCTTCAATTTCGTAAAGCAGCTTAGGCGACACATCCAAATCAAGCCCGAGCTTTACGATTTTGCTCACGATATCTGCGGTAGAATCTTGTTGAAGTTCCGTCATAGAACCTATGCCAATTCTGCGGAACAACTTAAGATGCAGACGACGAACATTTGGCAACAACCGCAGAGGTTGGTTGGCTCGATGATCACGGTTAGCGGCTTCGATAGACAAATGAACCGCCTCGATAAATGTGACCTCATCAAGCTCAGAGAATAATGAAAAATAATGTGCGGCAATTTTAAAATCGCCCTTCATTTGTGGCTCTGGTTGGCATTCACCACAACCCATTGCAACCAATTGGCCTTTGAGTTGGTCTCCTGCCCTTAGAAAAACATGTTCATCACGGGCCACCGCGAAAATGACATCGTTACAGAAAATCCCTGTGCCTCCAAACATTGCACGAGAGCTTACGCGTCCAAATCGCTGCGCGATGAGTATGGTTGAATCAACATTTACGTTCATACCCTTTCCCCCTTTTATTACATCCTTGGCGTTATGCCTCAGGAAACGCCAGCACCCTCATACTGGCTTCACAAATGTGTGATGTTTCCTTACGTTTCAAGCCATTTATAGCTTGGATATCAGTGCCATCGTTTCAGATACGAACATGTGATGGTCACTGTCGACAATCAATTTGACTGTCATGAGTAATGTAACGGTGATAAAGACTGGGCGAACCACTTTATCGCCGTTATGGATTACGATTTTGCTTCCGACGACTGAACCTAAAATCTGTCCAGCGCCCATTACAAGTCCTAGTGTGTAGTCCACGGAACCTAGCCCTATAAAAAACAGTAAAGAGACCAAGTTACCCATGAGGTTCAGCGGTTTTGTAGCGATGGTTGCTTGCTTGATCGTGACACCTAAAAGGATCACGAAAGCCACCATCCAGATCGAACCAGTACCTGGACCAAAAAAACCGTTATAGAACCCAATCGCTAATCCACAAATCAACATGAATCGACGATTGGAAATCTTGGCTTCAGCCGCTACGTTGTTTTTAATTCTTTTCGATAAAATCGAATAAAATGTAATGCACACCATTAGAACTGGCAGAAGAAGTTGCAGTACTTCTTTTGAAAACAAACTCACCGAATAAGAGCCTAAAACTGCCCCTATTGCCGTGGTTAAAATGCCAAATCCAAATCCTTTGAGTTTTATCTCTTTATTTAGCCAATAGGTAATCAACGCTGTGGTTTCACCTATGACTGCCTGTAATCTGTTGGTTCCTAATACAACCAGTGGTGGTATACCTGCTAGCATCATACTTGGCACTGTTATTAGCCCACCACCACCAGCAATCGCATCCACGATGCCAGCAATCAATGCAGCGCAAAACAGCCAAATTAAAACACTTTCAGATACACTAAAAAGCGACAGCTCCATTTGTCAAAACTCCGTACAGGGCAAAAAAAAGCCGAGCCTTGTACCATTGACCAAGGCTCGGTAAAACATGGATTTAGGACGTTCTGCGATTCACAATTACACGGTGCATTACACGTAATGAACCATAGTAATCGTTTACCGCATGGTGTTGCACCGACCGGTTGTCCCACATAACAACCGTGCCATTTTCCCACTTAATGCGGGTGGTGAACTCGGGTCTTGCAACATATTCGTAGAGGTACTCTAGTATTGGGGTACTTTCTTCTACAGTCATGTTGGCAAATTTGTGTGTGTGCTCCTTATTAACGTATATAGAGGGATTGCCTGTATCTTCGTTAATTTTTGCTGCTGGGTGGATTGCTTCAAACGACGCATTCGCTGTAGCAATCTCACTAAAATTGGTTAAATGTGGAGTCTTTTGTTTTGCTGACTGATGCTTGTTCGAAATATACACAGCATCATTGTTCAACAAGAACTCCTTCATCCCACTCGATAATCGACTGAACGCCGTTTGGCTGTCAGAGAAAACCGTATCACCGCCTACTTCAGGCGTAGCTCGAGCGGTCAAAATGGTAAAATCGGGTGGGCTATCCAAATAAGTGGAATCCACATGCCACATCCCGCTAAAGTTTTCTTGCTGGTGAGGTTCTTTTCGTATTTCTACGATATTTGGGTGCCCTTCAATTCCGCTTGAGAATGGGTACTTTTGAACTTCACCTAATTTGTTTGAAAATGCCATCAAGTCTTCAGATGAAATAAATTGATCTCTAAAAACCAATACTTTGTTTTCTAGCATCAGCTCTTTAACGAAGATAAGCCCATCTTCATCCAGCTCTGCTAATTTCAACCCTTCAACTTCTAAGCCCATATGAGGTGCCAATCGCCTGACACGCGTTTCTATCTTAAATTGTGGTGTTGCAACCTTGTCCATGATCGTTAAGTCCGTCTTTTTGTTTAATTATGCGACGCCATTATTAGTATCAATTTTCAACATGTAGTTAAATTAATCATATCTAACTCCAATATTAAGGTTGAACTTAATGCTTACTTCACAGGACCTTGAATTTTTCGATACGATCGCCAACAGCCCTTCATTGGCTGCGGCTGCCAGAACGCTCAACGTAACCCCCCCAAGTATTTCGCAAAGGTTGCAGGCACTGGAAAAAAAATTAAATGTAAAATTAGTTGAAAGAAGCGTTCGTTCTACAACACTCACTGAAGAAGGGGAAAAGCTGGCCAAACGGGGGCGCAAGCTACTTGTAGACATTGAATCATTACAGAATGAAATACTCGCTGACAAACAAGTCATTGAGGGAGAATTGAGGGTATTGTCCCCATTAGGATTTGGCATCGATTACATTGCTCCTCTTGTCACAGAGTTTCAAGAACGATACACAAATATTGATATCGACCTGACTCTTTCAGACATACCGCGCTGGACAGACCGGCAACATCCGGATGTAATGGTTTACATTGGTGAACTTAAGAACTCTTCACTCAAATGCATACATCTTGCAGAAAATCGACGCCTTTTGCTCGCATCTCCTCAATACTTGAGAAATTCGCCACCTTTGCTCTGTCCGCAAGATTTGCACAAGCATCAATGTATCGCATTGCGAGAAAATGATGAAGATGTGACCATGTGGAAGTTTGAAGCCACCAGCAATCAGCCACTCACAGGGGTAAGAATTCACCCCAAATTATCCAGTAATGTAGGGCAAGTTATTAAAGATTGGGCTGTGGATGGAAAAGGAATCATCCAACGTTCAGAGTGGGATGTGACCAAAGAACTCAAATCCGGTGAGCTGGTTTCACTCTTACCAGACTTCCCTATTCCAAGAGCCGATGTGGTGGCGCTAGTGTCTGATGACAGACAACAACGTCCATTGAAAGTGAACTTATTCTTAGACTTTATTAAAGCGCGTCTTTCAAACCGACCATGGTTTAATAAAGCATAGGTTCGACAAAGCATAAGTTTAACAAGGCATAGGTTCAGCAAAGCTTGAGGTTAATTCGCAGGAGAAAGAACCACTCACATAAAAATTACTCTTGTAAACAAATACTCAAGTAAATAATCACTCAAGTAAGAAAACAATATTCCCCATCACCATGGTGAGCCAAATAGGTGCGTAAGGGATATCTTCAGGAGACATTTTTGTAATGTCGTCTCCGAGTATGACTAGGTCAGCGGATTTGCCTACTTCGAGTGTGCCCGTTAAATGCTCTATCCCTAAGCTTATCGCAGGGTTTTGAGTGTACGCTTTTATCGCAGCATCGATATCGGGAAGCCCCTGCTCCCCCATTTTTAGGCTATTGGCAATACCCGCTAATGGGCTGATCGGATGGACATTCCAATCACTGCTCAAGCTAACATTCGCCCCTGAACGATATAGCTTGTTCAAAGGCATCAGATCGTGGATACGTTTCTTTCCAATAAATGGCTTCGCCCAATCATGGTCTTGTTGTGCAATGTAGTCAGACCCAACTTGCATGTCTGCTGTCACACCCAGCCTCGCAAATCTCGGTATGTCTTTTTTATTTATCATCTCAACGTGCGTTAGCGTGTAGGAAGCGGTTCTGGCTCGATTATCTAGGCTTTCAATCGCATCTAGCGACGCTCGGACGGCTTTGTCGCCAATCGCGTGGATGTGAGCGCCATAACCAATGCCATTTAACAAATGTAGCCACTCTTCCATTTCGCCCGGTGGAATGTAGTACAACCCATCTTTACTTTTAGGCATGTAAGAAAACAAATACGGTGCCAACGTTTTCGCCGTGCCATTAATCAATATTCCGTCACTGTACATTTTTACCTGATCAATGCGTAACCAGCCTTGATCATCGTTCCGATAAATGCGCTCTAAGTATTTCATTTGCTTAAGCATGTCATCTTGAGGATAGATCCACGGACGAAGAGATACTCTAGCGGTTAAAGCACCATTGATTTCCGCCTGCTGCCAAACTTCTAGCCAGCCTCGCTTCCAATACATCCGTCCATCACCAATGGTGGTAATACCATGCTGTGCGGTCTCGTTTAACCCATTTATAAGCCCTCTGTAACTGGCTTCGAAAAGGTTATCGGAGCTGTTCCAAGCAAGCTCCATGATCACGTCTCCAGCGTTATCCAATAAAATGCCGTTGAGCTTACCTGTGCGTTTGTCTTTCAGAATACGCCCGCCAGCAGGATGGGGTGTTTTCGCAGTAAAATTGGCAGCAGCAAGGGCTGCGGAATTAACCCACATAGAGTGTGACGTTTGCTCCATGAGAACCACTGGCTTATCTGGAAACACACTATCAAGTACCTCTAACGGAGTGCGTTTGTTCGATTTATGCAGAATATGATCGAGTTGAAAGCCGTACCCAATGATCCACTTTTGCTTCTCTCCATATTCTTTGCAATAGCGTAAATAGGGGATTTGTTCTTCAAGAAAAACGTCTGGATCCACATAACAGTCGCCGCCCACTTCGGATGCCGATTCAAAAACGTGGTTATGGTTATCAATAAACCCCGGTAAAACTAACGCACCGTTGGCGTTTATGATTTTGGTTTCAACGTCAATATAATCTTCTACACTGGCTTCACTTCCAAGATAGTCAATTTTTCCTTCTCGGATCGCCATCGCAGAGACACGAAAGCCTTTCCCTGTATAAATATTGGCGTTACGCACAACAGAATCCGCTTTTAAAACGGCAAAGGAAGGAAAACAAATAAAAAGTAATGAACACCAAACAGTTAGACGTGCCATTCCAACACTCCAAGTGAGACCTAAGTCTATATAATAGGTCATTCTAAGATGGCTTCCGCTATGAGAAATAACTAAACGAGATAAGAATCAAATGTAAGATTATTTTTTTTAAAGCTCAAATTAAAATCAATGTGGGGATTTTATGAGCTACTGATCATATAAATTTACTTTTGTAGAATTTTATTTTGTATTCCTCACAATTGTTGTGATTATATTGGGCCCAACAAATTGCTCATATGGAATAAAAATCACATGCCTCAAACCCTTTCAAAATCAGCTCAAGAAGTTCTAGTAGGTGAAAATGAACAGCTTGTTTCTACAACCGACTTAAAGGGCGTTATCACATATTGTAACCCTGCCTTTTGTAGAGTCGCTGGTTTTGAAGAGAGTGAGCTTTTAGGGCAGAACCATAACCTTGTTCGCCACACCGACATGCCAAAAGCGGCGTTTGCTGATATGTGGTCGCACCTAAAGAAGGGTAATGCTTGGCGAGGGATTGTGAAAAATCGAACCAAGAAT
>NZ_JAUYVM010000015.1 GCF_030689305.1 Vibrio penaeicida
ATGGTGAGATCAACTTCGGCTACCAGGTGAAAGACGCGGACGGCGATGTAGACAGCGCGAACGTGAAAGTGACCGTGACGTCGGAAGACGATGCGGTAGACGCGGTGAATGACGAAGTGACGGTTGCCGAAGACGGCAGCATCACGCTGAACCTAACGGGCAACGACGAGGCGCCAGACGGCGGTCTTGAAATCACGCATATCAACGGCGTGGCGTTAACAGGCTTGGCACAAAACATCGCGGTGGACAATGGCACCGTGGTAATCGCGGCGGATGGCGCGATGACGTTCGAGCCAGCGGATGACTTCAATGGTGAGATCAACTTCGGCTACCAGGTGAAAGACGCGGACGGCGATGTAGACAGCGCGAACGTGAAAGTGACCGTGTTTGATAACATAGCACCTAATAAACCAACCATCACAAACATTACAGACGACTCAGAAAACAGTGATTACTCTGAAGTGACTTTGCATGGTACGGGTAGTGAGGCTGGTAACACTATTGAAGTGTTTGCTAAAGATGAAGACGGAAAAGACGTCCTAATCGGAACGGCGATTGTTCAAGATGACTTAAGTTGGACGCTTGATATCTCTGATATCAGTGTAACGCCTACGAATGACAATGAGTTTATGTTTGCGAAGGAAACGGATCCTGCAGGCAATGTTAGTGAGGCATCTGATACGGTTCATTATTATCACGGTACCTTTGACCCTGCCGTTACAGAGGCGTCTGATGACTACGTACTTCTTGGCGGTGGTAATGACGAGCTTAGAATGGTGTCGGATGACGACAATGACTACTTTGTTGCTGATGGCGGTGCCCATCATGATCGTGCCGTGTTTACTGGTTCTATTGAAGATTACGATATTAGTATCAATAGCGATGGTGAGATTGTGATATTTGAGCCGACTGAGAATGACAAAAATATCTTTAGAGAATTTGAGTCATTTAAGTTTGATGAAGAAGTTTACACAGTTGAAGACCTGCTTAAACCAGAGGTGACTATTACCAGTGATGCAAATAATGATGAAGTATTGGCAGGCTCTGAGATTGGTCAAAATATTGCTTACCAGATAGATCTTCCGAAAGGGGCGACAGTTGGAACTGTCTTACTCGTTACTTTACCTTCTGGAGTTCAGTCAATTACATTGTCTGAGCAGCAAATTACTAGTGGGAAAGTAGAAGGTTCCTATGTAACTCCTGCAGAGGGCAGTGATTTTGAAGTGAGCGTGTCTATAACGTACCCAGATGGTTCTCAATATGGGTCTACAGATACCGTTCACGTAAACGAAGGACCTGAAGTTAACGATTTCTCTGTATCGTCAACGTCTAGCGTCTTTGACGTACCATTCTCTAGTCATGCGACCGATACAGAAGATGATGCGGATTCAAGTAAAACAACGAGTGTTGTGATTACAAGACTTCCGGAGTTTGGAACGCTATATGTGGTAAATGACGATGGTTCGAGAACAGATTTAGCAGTTGGTTCAAAAGTCGATGATACCTCTAACATTAAGTATGAGTTAGACGGGAATGTTAATGCTGATTTCAGTTTTGATGCGACTGATTACCATAGCGATACCCCAATTAATGACTTAACAGAAATCGCTTTAGAAAGTGGTTTGGTGATTACTGGAGGAAGCATCGCAGATGATGGTTCTTTGGTTCAGGGAACACTGAATTATCATAGCGCAGTTAATGAAAATGGAATTGGTGTTAACGGCAATGAAGTTGAAAGTGACAGCAAAGAATATATTTCTATTGATTTTGGTGATGGTACGAATGTAACTGAAGCAAATATCTCGCTTGGCAGTTTACATGACCATTATACCGATACTGATCTTGGGATTGACGCCAAGGTTCATATCGAACTCTACAAAGATGGCGTTTTACAGAAAACCGTTATAGTTGATTCGTCCAGTGATATTGAGAACTCTCAATATGTTGCCAACCTTCAATTAGACAGTGGCTTTGATGAAATTCGTTTGACGACAACAGCAGGTCAGAATTCAAACTTCACTTTATCGAATATCGAAGTGGTTGATTCAGAAATTAATGACGAAATCGAGTATAAAGCAGTCGATTCTGATGGGCAGGAAAGTGATGACACGGCAGTTGTAGACATTACCATTCCAAGCTCCGAGACTGCACTAGAGAGAGCGCCTGTTGTTAACGGCGATGCAGACTTAGGTAACTCTGCAGAAGATAACGCGTTTGTTATTGATGCGGCTAAATTACAGCTACTGTTGAATACGGCGACGGACGAAAATCAAGACGACTTGTTTATTTCCGCTCTTTCTGTCGATGAATCAAAAGGAGAGCTTGTTGTTACAACTAACTCTCACGGTCAAGTGACAGGTGCGGTGTTCCACCCTAACGAGGATATGTCTGCGGACGATATTAAGTTTGATTTCACTGTTAGCGACGGTAAGTTAACAGATACGGGGAGCGCTTACCTGGATGTTACCCCAGTAGCTGATGCGCCAGAGGTTAATGTATCGCTCACAGGTAGCCCTACTCACGTCTACTCTGAGTTCCCTACATTTGGAATGACCTACGACGACTTCTTACCTGAAAACTTCGATGGAACAGAGTTTGGTATTGAGAACACTCAAATTATTGATGTGTGGGGCGAACGGTCAGGTACATCAGAGCGTGATTACGTATTTGGTGAATTTGACAATGGCGCTAGTTATTCAATATCAGGTGGTGACGGCAACGATATTCTAGTCGGCGCCAAGAACTCTAAAAATGACATCAGAGGCGACTTAGGTGATGACATTCTCGTAGCGGGTAACGGCACTGATGCGTTGTATGGTTCAAATCATTACGATCCTAATGCCAAAGATGTTGCAATCCTAAAAGGTAGCAGCACGGATTACGAAATCAGCAAAGGCTCTGGCTTTACCAGTAATGACCGTTGGTTCAACTTCTCTGAAGATGGAGCGAACGAAGTTAATTCATTGCATTTGCACAACATTAAGTATGTTCAGTTTGAAGATGGTATTTTTGAGCTCGACCCAGACACAGGTTCGTTGACAAAAGTTGAGCCTACATCATCTGAATATCCACTGAATATTGAAGCATCCTTAACAGATGTTGATGAAAGTGAGACGTTAACGGAGATAGAGATTTCTGGCCTTGCTCAAGGCGATGTGTTGAAAGACACCAGCGGAGCAGTCATCGGCACTGCTTCAAGTGATGGCACTATCACGCTTTCTGGTCTTTGGTCTTCCGATGCAACATCGGTGACCTTATCTGGTTTGACTCTAGTAACTACTGCAACTAACGCAGCGGAAATTTCTGTAACTGCAACGTCTCAGGAAGGAAGTGATACAGCAAATACAGCCTCAGGGGATGACTCTATCGTCCTTAGTGATTTTGCTGGCGTAACAATGAGTGGTGATGGGCAAAGCAACACGACTGGCGACACGCATGACACCATTGTCGGCGATACTACTGGCACCGTTGTTACTCATGGGCAAGATTATAATATTGCATTCATGGTTGATACTTCAGGTAGTGTTGGAAGTAGCAATGTTGAAGATATCGAAGACCAGCTAGAGGAAGTCTTTGATAGCTTGATCAACAGTGCAAAAGGTGAGCACTCCGGTACGGTTAATGTGATGTTGGTAGATTTCGATACATTGGCGCATACAAGTGTGAGTGTGGATCTTGCTGATGAAGGGGCTAAAGACAAGCTTGAAACTGTTTTAGATAGCTTGAAGTCTGGCGGCGGCACGAATTATGAAGATGCATTCACTGTTACCAATAACTGGTTTGAAACGGTGAAAACAACACATCCAGAAGCCAATAACATGGCGTATTTCATTACCGATGGTCGCCCAACTTATTACAACACGGATGTTACTAACCCTGTTGTATACAATAGACCAGGGAACTCTAATGATCGTACGTTAGATGATATTTTAAACAATGCTGATTACGTACCGGGTCAAACCTATAGCTACGCAGGCAAGACAATTATCGATACGCATGGAAAAGTATACAGTTATACGTCGGGCTACCACTATGGAACGTTCCAAGGGTTCATGAGACCTGATGGAACGGGAGAGCATGAGTTTGTGCAGATAGCTGGTCGCGGATCCTACGCAGACAGTGCTACCCTTTCACAAGCTGAGCTTGGGTTCGAAATGCTCGAAAGTAACGGCGTAACGGTGGAAGCAATTGGTATTGGCAGCGGCTTGAATGAAGATCAGTTAAAAGATTTTGATTCAGATGGTAACGTGCAAACCAATGTAGATGCAGATGATTTAGCTGAAGCCATCCTTGGTACTTCAGAAGATAAGCTTCCAGGTGCCGATACCATCTCTGCGGGTAGAGGTGACGACATTCTATTTGGTGATTCTATGCACATGTCTGGTGTATCTGCACAGGGTTACGAAGGAATCAAAGAGTATGTGGCAGGTAAACTCAATGTAGCGGAAGTATCTGATGCGCAAGTGCATAATTACATCACCGAAAACATTGAAGAGTTCAATCAGTCAACGGATAAAGATAAAGCTGATCACCTACATGGGAATGAAGGTGATGACATAATCTTTGGTCAAGGTGGCAATGATTACCTATATGGTGGCGACGACAACGATACATTAATTGGTGGACTAGGAAGTGATATTCTGACTGGTGGTGACGATGCAGATGTCTTTAAATGGGTTAACTCCGATTTAGATGGCAGTACAGACAGCATTACCGATTTCCACATTAATGAAGGTGACAAGCTTGATTTGAGTGATTTGTTCACGGACTTATCTGAAAATGAAGTGACATCTATGCTGGACCAAATAAAAGGTACAGTGAATGGCGATGATGATCACTCAAGCATAACCGTTGATAAAGACGGAAGCTCGGTGACGATTGACTTTGAAGGCGTATCAGCAACGGATCTTACTAACAACTTGAGCACGATACTTCTTATTAAAGATGACTAATCAATAAGTAAAATCTTTGTATGTACTTTGAAATGCCGGGGCTAAAGCCTCGGCATTGTTATTTATAAACCGACAACAACTAAGTGACTTAATTTAATTAGATAAATATACGTAAGCGTTATTTCTCATCAACCATGTGATTTAGTTAATTTTGGGTGCTTTAATAAAAGCGATTTATATAAATATATTTTCATTTTCTCTTATCCTAAAGACGACACCATTATTCTTAATTGCGCTATCAGAATCCCCCGCTTTTCCATTCTCTCTCTTTTCAACCTTCAATGTCGGATAGAATTTAAACCTTTAAAAACAAATGGATATAAATATTTTTCTTTGGATTTCTATTTGTTTTTTTGACTTTTTACGCCGATTTCGCTGCGTTGACAATATTCTTAATAGGTCGCATTGTTTTGTTAAATGGTCATTTAATAAAAACCCCAATCGCATATTCGGAGGGTGTTATGCCAAAAATAGGAATGCCAGAAATAAGGAAGCCACAGCTAATAGAAGCGACTATGACGGTTATAGACCGCGTAGGAATGCAAAGTGCTAGCATTGCCTTAATTAGTGAAGCGGCAGGCGTATCCCCAGCAATAATAAATCACTACTTTGGTGGCAAAAATGGTCTGCTTGAAGCCACCATGCGCCAAGTACTTCAGCTGTTAGCAGAAGGAGTTAAAGAACGCCTTTCGGATATTCATGGAAGTGATGTTTTGGGAAGAGTTATGGCGATTGTGGGTGGAAATTTCGACAATAGGCAGGTCGAGAAGCGAATAGTGAAAACGTGGTTAGCTTTCTGGCCTCATGCAATGCATAACCCCATGCTTTTCCGTTTGCAAAGAGTAAACGAGCAACGATTGGTTTCTCATTTAGTTTATGAGCTTAAAAAAGTGCTACCAAAAGAAAAAGCAAAAATGGTTGCTATGACTACCGCTTCATTAATTGACGGAATTTGGCTTAGGGGGGCATTAAACCCAAAAGGTATCGATGCTGAATTTGCGCAACAATTAATCGAAGAGTATTTATTTAGCCAATTACCTGAGGCGTTATTAGCAGACAAACAGTATTTTGCGCATACCAAGAAAGGAACACTTCAATGAGTGAAATAAGTGGCGATTTAAAACAACTTTTTATAGGTGGAGAGTATGTTGATGCGACGTCTGAAGAATGCTTTACATCCATTAATCCAGCGAATGGAGAAATCGTCTGTGAAATACAGCAAGCGTCCAGTGAAGATGTAGACAGTGCCGTTTCTGCTGCAAAAAAAGGAGGGAAGGTTTGGGCAAAGTATTCAGCAGTAGAACGAAGCCGGATTCTCCGGCAGGCGGCAGAATACTTACGTGAATGGAACGACGACATTGCGTTAATTGAGGTAATCGATACAGGAAAACCTATACAAGAAGCGCTGGAAGTTGATATTCAGACTGGTGCGGACGTTATTGAATATTATGCTGGGTTAGTCCTTGGCCTTCAAGGGACTCAGCAACCACTGTCTGATAGCCAGTTTTTCTACACGCGACGTGAGCCATTGGGTGTTTGTGCTGGCATTGGTGCATGGAATTATCCCATTCAAATCGCCTGTTGGAAGACTGGACCCGCCTTAGCTGCTGGTAACTCAATGATTTTTAAACCTTCTGAAGAGACACCGTTGTCAATCTACTACTTGGCAGAAGCACTTAAAAAAGCTGGTTTACCTGATGGTGTCTTCAACATTGTGCAGGGTGATTATCGAGTTGGGCAATATCTCACACGTCATTCTGGAATCGAAAAAGTATCGTTTACCGGAGAGTGCGGAACTGGTCGTAAAGTTATGCAAGATGCGGCCAGCACGTTAAAAGAAGTCACGATGGAGCTTGGGGGCAAGTCTCCACTCATGATTTTTGATGACGCAGATATTGATAATGCGGTGATTGGTGCGTTGTTAGCGAACTTTTACACTCAGGGAGAAGTTTGCACTAACGGTACACGCGTCTTTGTTCAGTCAGGCGTATATGACGAGTTTCTGCGCAAAGTGAAACTAAAAACGGAACAGCTGGTTGTTGGCGAGCCAAGATTACTGAGCACACAAGTTGGGGCTTTGATCAATGAAAACCACCTTAATAAGGTGCTGCGGTATATCGACCTTGCCAGTCAATCAGGCGCGAAATTGCTTTGTGGTGGACGGCGACATGTCTCCCTAGAAACAGAGAACGGATACTTTGTCGAGCCAACGGTTTTCTTTGATTGCACTGACGATATGCCAAATGTCGTTGATGAGATATTTGGTCCAGTCATGTCTGTCTTAAAGTTTGACTCTGAGAGTGAGGTTATTGAGCGCGCTAACTGTACTGAATTTGGATTGGCAGCAGGGGTATTTACTAAAGACGTATCCAGAGCTCACCGAGTGATCGCAACAATAGATGCGGGTATTTGTTGGATAAATACGTGGGGAGCATCACCAGCGGAAATGCCTGTTGGCGGTTACAAGCAGTCAGGAATTGGTCGGGAAAACGGACCTGAAACATTAAACCAATATACGCAAGTGAAAAGCGTGTATGTAGAGCTTGGCGATATAGAAAGCCCGTATTAAAGGGTTAATAAGTCTCAATGAGACAGGGAATAGTAAGGGAATAACTATGGATCATCGCACCGATTACATTGTTGTAGGCGCAGGTTCAGCAGGATGCGTATTAGCGAATAGATTAACTGAAGATGGCGATTTCAGCGTATTGCTTTTTGAAGCAGGAAGAAAGGACGATACATGGAAAATTCATATGCCCGCAGGGCTCGTCTACAATTTGGAAGATGACAAATACAATTGGTTTTACAAAACTGAACCTCAAGCGCATATGAACAACAGACAAATGTACTGGCCGAGAGGGAAATGTTGGGGTGGAGGCTCCGCGCTTAATGCAATGGTCTACATTAGAGGTCACGCCTTAGATTACGACCGCTGGGAAAGTGAAGGGGCGAAAGGGTGGTCATATGAGGATGTATTACCTTACTTCAAAAGGGCTGAAAATCGGAAATCCGGTGGAGACGCATATCGAGGACATAAAGGTCCACTAAAAGTGCACACGGGTGACTTTCCAAATCCATTGTTTGACGTTTTTATTGAAGCAGGTGCCCAAGCTGGTTACCCCAAAACAGCTGACATGAACGGTTATCAGCAAGAAGGTTTTGGCGTTATGGATATGACGATTCATAACGGAAAGCGTGAAAGTACAGCGCAAGCATACTTAAGACCCGTATTACAGCGAGAAAATTTGCAGACTGAAGTGGGGGCGATGACGACACGAATCCTATTCGATGGAACGAAAGCGATTGGTGTTGAATATGTGCAAGATGGCAAGACCAAAAGAGCCTATGCAGACAAAGAAGTGATTCTCTCAGGTGGCGCTATAAATTCGCCGCAACTGCTTATTTTATCGGGTATTGGTGATGAAAAAGAATTGGCCAGACACGGTATCGATTCGGTTGTGCACAGCCCCGGTGTGGGAAAGAACTTGCAAGATCATCTAGAAGTTTACGTTCAGCAAGAATGCGTTCAACCGATCACGCTCTATAAATCCACCAATCCAGTAAATCAAGTGATGTGGGGAGCCGAATGGTTTCTTAATAAAACAGGGTGGTGCTCAACGGCTCATTTGGAGTCCGGTGGATTTATTCGAACAGAGGCTGGCGTGAAGCACCCTGATATTCAGTATCACTTTTTGCCCGGGTTAGTAAACGATCATGGCAGAGATCAGGGTGACCGACATGCCTTTCAAGCACATGTTGGAACCATGAGACCTGAAAGCCGTGGCGAAATCACACTTAGATCGCCCGACCCATTTGAGTATCCCATCATTCAACCTAATTACTTAGCCACGGATAGAGACGTATGGGAAATGCGCCAATGCATTACGCTCACGCGAGAAATTTTTGCCCAAGACGCATTCGCTTCCTTTCGAGGAAAGGAAATTAAACCAGGTTTAAACGTTAGAACCGATGCAGAGATAGACGCCTTCATTCGTGAAAAAGGAGACAGCGCCTACCATCCCTCTTGCACCTGCAAAATGGGGACAGAGGATGATCCGATGGCAGTTGTTGACGAGCACGGACGAGTATATGGCGCGGACAATCTCAGAGTGGTCGACGCCTCTATCATGCCGAGCATCATCAGCGGAAATTTGAACGCACCGACCATCATGATGGCAGAGAAACTGTCCGATTCCATCTTAGGCAAAGGGTTTATCTCTCCAAGTTCAAATATCGATGTTTGGGTTCATCCGGAGTATCAAGTGAAACAAAGATAGGATTTATAGATTCAACGTTTGGGGCGTTAATACCGCGTTGGGTGGAAGAAAGTCATAACAACAAGGAGAAAGTTATGAAGGCAACTATTGGTATGCAAATAGGGAAATATGCACTGGCATTGACGGCATTGTGGAGCTCTTCAGCGATGGCCAACCAATGCCATCTCGTTCGCTTTGCAGATGTCGGGTGGACAGATATCACTTCGACCACAGCGATTACCTCAGAAGTACTAGAGGGCTTAGGTTACGAAACAAGCACGCAGCTTCTATCGGTCCCCGTTACATATAACTCGTTAGCCAATAACGACATTGACGTCTTTTTGGGTAACTGGATGCCAACCATGGCGTCAGATGTTGAAAAGTACATGTCTGAAGGCAGTGTGGACATGGTAAAGGTTAACTTAACGGGCGCAAAATATACCCTTGCGGTTAATAAGGCTGCGTTTGATGCGGGCATCAAGAACTTCTCAGACATTGCCAAATACAAGCGAGAACTCAAAGGCAAAATCTACGGCATAGAGCCGGGGAATGATGGAAACCGCCTGATTCAAAAAATGATCGATACCGATGCGTTTGGATTGAAAGGGTTCAGCCTAGTTGAATCGAGCGAAGCAGGTATGCTTTCTCAAGTTGCTCGTAGCATCCGAAGAGATCAATGGATTGTGTTCCTTGGCTGGGCTCCTCACCCAATGAACAGCAACTTTGAAATCGACTATCTAGATGGTGGTGATGATTACTTTGGCCCTAATTTTGGCGGAGCAGTAGTCCACACCAATGTACGCCATGGGTACATTCGAGAGTGCCCAAATGTCGGAACCCTCCTGACCAATATTGAATTTAGCTTGGACATGGAAAATGAAGTCATGGGCGCGATACTCGATAAGGGAGAAGACCCTAGAAAAGCGGCTCGTGAATGGTTACAGGCAAATCCGAGTGTATTGGATACGTGGCTAAAAGGTGTCTCCACCAAAGATGGGACCGTCGGGTTAGCCGCCGTTAAAGCACATCTGAATATATAACAAATAACAATGAACAGCATGGTAGGAAGGCAGGCGTTTAGTTTTATCTTCCTTCCATCTGTCGATGGATAGCGATGTAGTGTAATGAATTGGTTTATCGAAAATAAAATACCGTTAGGGTCTTGGATTGAAGCATTTGTTGATTGGTTAATCGGTCATGCATCAGGATTTTTTGATGCGATTGCATTCAGTCTAGAATGGATGATTTTGCTTGTTGTCGAACTTTTCCAGTGGTTTCCGCCGTGGTTCTTAATTGCTTTTACCGCTGGTTTAGCGTTTGCATTACATAGAAGCATCGGTATGTCTGTTTTTATCATTTTCGCGCTTCTGCTCATATTGAACTTGGGTTATTGGACCGAAATGATAGAAACGTTCGTATTGGTTTTCTCGGCAACGGCTTTATGTGTTGTCGTCGGGGTGCCGATTGGAATCCTTGCTGCCCACAAACCTTGGCTATATGTAGGTCTGCGACCAATACTGGACCTAATGCAGACCATTCCCACCTTTGTTTACCTAATACCTACGCTCATATTGTTTGGCTTAGGCGTTGTTCCTGGGCTTATTTCAACCATTATCTTTGCTATCGCCGCACCTATTCGACTGACTTATCTCGGTATCATTCGTGTCCCTGAAGAATTGTTAGAAGCGGGTAAAGCATTTGGTGCGAATCGTAGGCAGCTACTATTCAAAGTTGAATTACCGGCGGCGTTACCGACGATCATGGCAGGCATTACTCAATGCATAATGTTGTCACTCTCTATGGTGGTTATTGCCGCGCTAGTTGGCGCTGACGGATTAGGAAAGCCCGTTATTCGGGCGCTAAATACAGTAAACATTTCTCAAGGGTTTGAGGCTGGGTTAGCCATTGTTTTGGTCGCGATTATTTTAGACCGTCTGTGCAAGCAGCCAAAAAGCGTTACTGGCGGCAGAGAAGAGGGATAAACAATGGCATCAGTCACTATTAAAAATCTGGACATCGTTTTTGGTCAAAACGATCTCGATAGAACCTTAGAAATGCTAGACCAAGGAAAAACGCGACAAGAAATCTCAAACGAAACTGGGGATATTGTTGGCGTACACAATGCCAGTTTGGAAGTTAAAGAAGGTGAAATCTGCGTTCTTATGGGGCTTTCAGGGTCTGGGAAGTCAAGTTTACTGCGAGCAATAAATGGTCTGAATACAACGACTCGTGGCGAACTGGTTATAGAGTACGACGGTGAACAAACCGATATTGCTACCTGCGACAGAGACACGCTAAGAACCATTCGTGCTAACTGTGTATCCATGGTTTTCCAAAAATTTGCATTAATGCCTTGGTTAACGGTTGTTGAAAACGTGGCATTTGGACTAGAAATGAAAGGCATCGCTAAAGGGGTTCGTATCTCTAAAGCGATGGAACAACTCGAAATGGTTGGGTTGGCAGAGTGGTCCGAGAAATATCCGCATGAGTTATCCGGTGGAATGCAGCAGCGAGTAGGTTTAGCTCGCGCTTTCTCAATGGACGCTGATGTCCTGCTGATGGACGAACCTTTCTCTGCGCTCGATCCTCTTATTCGGAACCAACTCCAAGATGAATTGTTAGAACTCCAAACGCGCCTAAAGAAAACCATCATTTTTGTCAGCCATGATTTAGACGAAGCGCTAAAGCTGGGTACTAACATCGCCATTATGGAATCAGCTCGTATTATTCAACAAGGCAAACCAGAAGATATCGTTCTACGCCCTTCCACCGAATATGTCCGTGAGTTTGTTGCTCATACTAACCCTTTAAATGTTCTTTGTGGTGAGTCGTTAATGACGCCGGCAAAAGAGCTCGCAGTTAATGATGATCGGTATTACCTCGACCAAGAGAAAATAAGTTGGGTTACGGTGTCACTAAAAGGAGAGGTTATGTCCGCCGGTAGCCAACATGCGGGGGATATTCATCTACTGAAGTGGAATCAAGAAGTCGATATCGAAGCGTTGTCTGTCGAGAGTCTCGTTGTTGCAAGTCCAAGTATCACAATGAGAGAAGCACTAGAAATACGTTATCGAACGGGTCGTCCAATCGTTATTGAAGAGAATGGACGTATTTGTGGCGTGCTGTCAGATAAAGACTTCTATCACGCTTTGCTAGGAAAACATTTCAGCCAAGTGTCCGAAGGATAATAAGGCAATACAACCGCCAACGTAAAACACAGAATGAATAGGAAGGAGTCGCACCATGACCGTGATTGATGAAAATCCAGTTAACCTTAGCCCGATCAACACTCAAACTTGGGTTAATGGCCGTCATATGGTTCGTTGTGTAAAAGTAATTCAAGAAACGCATGATGTGAAAACATTTTGTTTCATGAGTCAGAGCCCCATTATGTTCTTTTTCAAACCGGGCCAATTTGTCACGCTAGAGCTTGAAATAGACGAAGAGCAAGTGATGAGAAGCTATACGATCTCGTCATCTCCGTCTGTGCCTTATAGCTTTTCAATAACCGTAAAACGAGTGAAAGGTGGGCAGGTTTCTAATTGGCTGCACGATAATATGATGGTGGAAAGCGAGCTAGCGGTTCACGGACCGGTAGGTAACTTTAACTGTATTGATCAAACCGCAGACAAGGTGCTGCTATTGTCAGGTGGCGTTGGTGTGACTCCCTTAATGTCGATGGCGCGTTGGTGGTTTGATACTAACGGCAATGTAGATATGAAGTTTGTCCACAGTGCGCAGACTCCGAAAGACATCATTTATCACCGCGAACTGGAATTTATGGATTCACGGATCGATAATTTTGAATTGGCGATAATTTGTGAGAGACAAAACATTGGCGATAGCTGGATGGGGTTTCGTGGCTATTTATCCAAGGAAACCCTCCAATTGATTGCCCCTGATTTTCAGGATAGGTACGTGTTCTGCTGTGGGCCGACACCTTACATGAATGCGGTGAAAAAGATTCTTCAAGCATTGAATTTTCCAATGGAAAACTATTTCGAAGAGAGCTTTGGTGCGCCACCGGAAGAAGCCAAAGAAGAAGCATTAGAATCGGCAGAACATGCTTTGCTTCAACCGGATGATACCAATCTATTTGAAGTCTTGTTTGAGGATGCAGATAGAAGCGCCAAGATTACCGCAGAAGATACTTTGTTATCCGCAGCCTCGAAAGCAGGGTTACATATCCCAAAAGCCTGTGGGATGGGGATCTGCGGTACATGTAAAGTCAAATTGGTTTCAGGTGAAGTCGAAATGAGCCACAACGGTGGGATTACTGAAGATGACGAGAATGATGGATACATTCTGAGTTGTTGCTCCACACCGAAGAGCCATGTCGTTATCAAAACATAATTTGTTTGACCGAGTATTTGTTTGACCGAGCATTAATCGACACTTGTATAAACTAACTTCGTTGACACGCGAAATTACAGGGATGTTCATTAAGCTACGCTTTGTCGGGAAGCCATTGGTCATTAGGTTAGCTTGCGCTAACCTTTTTTTATGCCCACCAGTTAAGACTTTTAGTACGCAGTCATTAAGTCGTTTTTGGCGTCGTAAATAGAATAATTGCCGACGTAAAAAAGCATCATCCCTAACCCTGTGCTCGCTAGTATCAACCCATACAAACAATCCGCGCAAATCCCGTGTGGAAAAAAGCCTCAGCTTGATAAATTAGAATTTCCCTGAGTGCGATGAATGATTTGAATGGAGAGAAAACATGTTCAAACGTAAGGATACAGTGAAAGGGTTTGACGACGAGATTTGGAACGCGATAGAAGCCGAAACAGACCGTCAGCAGCACCACGTGGAATTGATCGCATCAGAAAACTACACCAGTCAAAGGGTGATGGAAGCGCAAGGCACACAGCTCACTAATAAATACGCCGAGGGTTACCCTGCAAAACGCTATTACGGTGGCTGTGAACATGTAGACGTTGTGGAATCCATTGCTATTGAACGAGCAAAGCAGCTCTTTGGAGCGGACTACGCGAACGTACAGCCACACTCAGGCTCTCAAGCGAACTCAGCTGTTTACATGGCTCTATTGAACCCAGGTGACACTGTATTGGGAATGAGCCTAGCTCACGGTGGGCATTTAACGCATGGCGCAAAAGTCAGTTTTTCTGGTAAGCAATATAACTCCGTTCAATATGGCTTAAACGAAGAAACAGGTGAAATTGACTACGACCAAGTTCAAGCATTGGCTTCTGAGCATCAACCAAAAATGATCGTTGCAGGCTTTTCCGCTTATTCACGAGTGGTGGATTGGGAAAGGTTCCGCAAAATAGCCGATTCGGTAGGTGCATATTTGATGGTAGACATGGCTCATGTAGCAGGGCTGATCGTCGCTGGTGCATACCCTAATCCCATACCATTTGCCGATGTTGTAACAACGACAACGCACAAAACATTACGTGGACCGCGAGGCGGGTTGATCCTATGCAGTAAAAACGAAGCGCTTGAAAAGAAATTGAATTCAGCGGTTTTTCCCGGTGGGCAAGGTGGCCCGTTAATGCACGTGATTGCGGCTAAAGCCGTCGCCTTCAAAGAAGCGATGTCGGAGGAATTTGCTAGCTACCAACGCCAAGTTGTGAAAAACGCTCAGGTAATGGCAGAGGTTTTTCAGCAACGAGATTACGAAGTGATTTCAGGCGGAACAGACAACCATTTGTTTTTATTAAGCCTAGTAAGCAAAGGCTTAACGGGGAAAGCGGCAGATGAAGCACTAAGCCGAGCCAATATCACCGTGAACAAAAATGCAGTACCGAATGACCCTCAATCCCCATTCGTGACGAGCGGCCTGAGAATTGGAACCCCAGCGGTTACAACGCGAGGCTTTAAAGAGCAAGAAGTGGCACTACTGGCAAACTGGATATGCGACATTCTCGATAATATCGAGTCCGATGTTGTCGTCCAGGAAGTGAAAGAACAGGTCGAAAAGCTTTGTTCTGAGCATCCGGTTTATCGCTAGCAAAGGCGATTCAATAGGTACGGCATTATGGCAATCAGTATATTCGACATGTTTAAGATAGGTGTGGGGCCGTCCAGCTCCCATACCGTGGGACCGATGAAAGCGGCCAACATGTTTGTGGAGGAACTCGCGCAGCAAAACGTCATCGATTCAGTGGAAGAGATCCAATGTGAGTTGTTTGGATCTTTAGGTGCAACAGGGAAAGGGCACAGTACCGATACCGCGGTGAAAATTGGTTTAGAGGGCTACACACCAGAACTGGTTCAGTCGGAAGAAATTGAGACTCGTATTCGCTCTATCAATGCAACCGAGATGATTTTTTTGAACCAAGAAAAGTGGATTCGTTTTTTTGAAGACAAACACATGCTTTTCAAAGGTGAGGAGATCTTGCCCGGGCACCCTAACGCAATGACGCTGACAGCCCGCAATGCGGAAGGCGCCGTTATTAACAGCAAAACCTATTATTCCGTGGGCGGTGGGTTTGTTGTTGAGCAAGGGAAAGAAAACTCGGTTTTCAATATTCAAGCTGCACCTATTCCATACCCGTTTAATACAGCAGAACAGTTGCTTGCCATCTGCAATAAAACTGGGCACCCGATACATAAAATTATGCTCGCAAACGAGTGTGCGTTTCGTGATGAAGTGAGCGTATTGGATGGTATCAATGACATCTGGGGTGTCATGGCAAGTTGCATCGATAGAGGGTTAACCAAGGATGGGATTCTTCCTGGTGGGTTATCGGTTAAGCGGCGCGCACCTCAAATGCATCGTGACTTGTGCGACATGAATCAAGAAACCGGAATTCGGCATCTAGACTCCATGGCGTGGGTAAACCTGTACGCCATATCGGTTAACGAAGAAAACGCAGCCGGTGGCAAAGTGGTAACAGCACCCACTAACGGGGCAGCAGGCATAATTCCCGCAGTGATTAAATATTACCTAGAGTTTTGCAACGGTAACGAAGCAGGTGTTATTCGGTTTCTTTTGAGTGCTGCAGCTATTGGCATGCTGTGCAAAACCAACGCGTCTATTTCAGGTGCAGAAGTTGGCTGCCAAGGCGAAGTGGGTTCGGCATGTGCGATGGCTGCTGCAGGCTTGGCAGAAGCTGTTGGGGCAACCCCCGAGCAAGTTGAAAATGCGGCGGAAATTGGAATGGAACATAACCTAGGCTTAACGTGCGACCCAGTTGGCGGGCTCGTTCAAGTACCGTGTATTGAACGCAACGCCATGGCAGCCGTAAAAGCGATTAACGCCGTATCCATGGCGTTGAAAGGTGATGGTAGCCATTTTGTCTCTCTCGATACCGCGATTAAAACCATGAGAGATACTGGAAAAGACATGTTGGATAAGTACAAAGAAACGTCACGTGGTGGCTTAGCCGTCAACGTCATTGAATGTTAGTCAGACACAGTTGTGACTGCGTAGTAGAAAGGAATCAACAATGAGCAAATATTCAGGGTTCGGTCTATTCAAACATGCTCTTTCTTACCATGAAAACTGGCAGCGTGTATGGCGTAACCCAAAGCCTAAAAAGGCTTACGATGTGATCATCGTAGGCGGTGGTGGTCATGGTTTAGCAACAGCCTATTATCTGGCAAAAAATCACGGAGTAAAAAATATCGCTGTGGTTGAAAAAGGATATTTAGGTGGTGGTAACACAGCACGAAACACCACGATTGTACGTTCAAATTACCTTTGGGACGAAGCGGCAAGGTTGTATGAACATGCCATGAAGTTATGGGAAGGTTTGTCAGTCGATTTGAATTACAACCTTATGTTCAGCCAACGAGGCGTACTGAACTTGGGACATACCCTTCAAGACATGAGAGACATTGAGAGAAGGGTGAACGCCAACCGCCTAAACGGAATAGATGGCGAGGTTCTCAACCGAGAGCAAGTACAAGAAATGGTGCCCATTCTGGATTGTTCAGACAACGCTAGGTATCCCGTATTGGGTGCAAGCTGGCAACCGAGAGGTGGTACGGCGCGTCACGATGCCGTTGCATGGGGATTCGCTCGCGCCGCCGACAAGCTGGGTGTCGATCTTATCCAGCAAACGGAAGTCACCGACATCCGGGTTCAAGACGGTCGTGTTGTTGGGGTGGAAACATCAAACGGATTTATTGGTGCAAACAAGGTTGGTTGCGTGGCATCTGGGAATTCTGGTGTGTTAGCCAATATGGTGGGTTTGTCTCTTCCT
Organism: Vibrio penaeicida; assembly: GCF_030689305.1. Lineage (GTDB taxonomy): Bacteria > Pseudomonadota > Gammaproteobacteria > Enterobacterales > Vibrionaceae > Vibrio > Vibrio penaeicida_B. The sequence continues at coordinate 17,383 of NZ_JAUYVM010000015.1, forward strand.
CTGGAATCTCACCCTCTGCAGGCGATGGTTTCTGAGCCATTGAAACCAGTGCTCGACACCGTTGTGATGTCTAATCATGTGCACGGCTACATGAGCCAATCGGATAAAGGTGATTTGGTCATCGGTGCGGGTATAGACAGCTACTTAGGCTACGGGCAAAGAGGATCATTTTCGGTAATCGAACACACTATTTCTGCCATTAAGGAAATGTTCCCAATTGTTAGCCGAGTGAGGCTAAACCGTCACTGGGGAGGGATCGTTGATACCTGTCCAGATGCCTGCCCCATTATCAGTAAAACACCGATCAAAGGTCTGTATTTTAACTGCGGTTGGGGAACCGGTGGCTTTAAAGCAACGCCAGGATCAGGGCATGTTTTTGCTCATACAATCGCGTATGACGACCCACATCCATTAGCAAAACCGTTCGCGATGGATCGTTTTGTATCAGGGTATTTGATTGATGAACATGGCGCTGCAGGTGTCGCGCACTAGGAGTTAATTATGTTGCACTTGTATTGTCCTTACTGTCAGGAACATCGTGAAGAAGAAGAGTTTTCTTATGCTGGAGAGGCGCACATCGAGCGCCCACTCGATCCTGCGTCGCTAAGTGATAAAGAATGGGGTGAATACTTATTCCATCGAAAAAATCCGAAAGGGTTGCATCATGAAATGTGGTTCCATGCCACAGGGTGTAGAAAGTTCTTTAACGTAACGCGAGACACGGTCTCATACGAGATTGTTGAAGTCTACGAAATGGGGCAGTCGCCTAAGCAATCTGCGTCGGAGGCACAGGAATGACACAGCTTAATCGCACACAATCTGGCGGATTGATAGACAGACACGAACCAATCAATTTTACCTTCAACGGCAAGCATCTTACTGGTTACGCGGGTGATACCGTCGCATCAGCCTTGTTGGCAAATGGCATCGATATCGTCGGGCGAAGCTTCAAATACGGTCGTGTTCGCGGCATTTTGGGTAGTGGCGCAGAAGAGCCGAATGCCATCTTACAAGTTGGCAGTTCAGCCAGTACGACTATTCCAAACTTAAGAGCAACGCAAACAGAGCTTTATGAAGGTTTAGTTTGCAGCAGTGTTTCTGGTTGGCCAAATATCGATATCGATTTTAAAGCTGGGCTCGGAAAGTTGGCCGGTGGCATGATGCCCCCGGGTTTTTACTACAAAACCTTTATGTACCCTCAATCTCTGTGGCCAACGTATGAAAAATACATCCGTAAAGCCGCGGGTTTAGGCAGCACGCCAACAGCACCAGATGTCGACGAATACGACAAGATGAACCACCATTGCGATGTCTTGATTGTAGGTGGTGGTTTTGCGGGTTTGACCGCAGCCAAAAAACTGATCGGGCAAGGGCTCAGAATCATATTGGTAGACGAACAGCATCAACTCGGTGGGGCACTGTTGTCATCCAATACCAAAATCAATGGACTAACGTCGTCAGACTGGATTGATGAGACAATAATCGAGCTCAGTAAAGACAGTCAGTGCATGATCCTAAGCCGCAGCACGGCATTTGGGTACTACGACCAGAATTTTGTTGGGGTAGTGGAAAGACGCACCGATCATCTCGGCGAAAATGTCGATGGTCCACGTCAACGACTTCATCGTATACGTGCAAAAAAGGTCGTTTTGGCTACCGGTGCGATTGAGCGCCCGTTAGTGTATGGCAACAATGACCTGCCGGGTAACATGCTTGCCGGTGCTGTAGCAACCTATGTGCGTCAGTATGGGGTCGTACCGGGTGATGCACTTTTGCTAATGACAACTAATGATGGCGCATACGAAACAGCAAAAGCGTGGGTAGAAGCCGGTAAGCAGGTCGCTGCCATTGTTGATTCACGCAAACAAGTCGCTGCACATCTCATGGATTGGGCGATTGATCAGGGCATTTCTGTTTTTGAAGGCTCGTGTGTGATTCAGGCATGTGGGAACAAACGAGTAAAAAGTGCCAAAGTCGCGCCGATTAACGAAGCTGGCGATACGGTGATAGGTAACGTGGTTGAAGTGAGCTGCGATACCATTGCCAGCTCGGGGGGATGGAGCCCAGCAGTTCATTTGTCTTGTCACACAGGCTCTAAACCCGTTTGGTGTGAAGACAGCTTGGGTTTTGTTCCGGGTAAAACGGTTCAAGACCAAACCTGTATTGGCGGTGTTAATGGGGTATACAGCCTAAACGCCATTGCCGATCAGGCGATTGCTGAAGTTCAAAGCCTTCTTAGTTCTCTTGGCGTTAAACCAAGTCAAGATTTAGGAGAGTTTCCAACAATAGACGAGCCCATTATGAGCGATTCAATGGAACTCTACTTGTGTCCTCATGAACGCCCTATTAGCCGAGCGCCTAAGCAGTTTGTCGATTTCCAAAACGATGTAACGGCGGCTGGTATTGTGCTGGCGACTCGAGAAGGATTTGAAAGTATTGAGCACATCAAACGCTATACCGCTATGGGGTTTGGAACCGATCAAGGTAAAACAGGTAACATCAATGGTATGGCGATCGCCGCGAAAGCCATGGGTAAAACCATCGCAGAAACAGGCACCACTATTTTCCGACCTATGTACACACCTGTCACTTTCGGTGCGTTAGCGGGTCGGGATGCGGGACATTTGTTTGACCCTGCTCGTTTTACTTCCATGCATAAATGGCACATTGAACATGGTGCGCTCTTTGAAAATGTTGGTCAATGGAAGCGCCCTTGGTATTACCCAAAAGGTAATGAAACCATGCAGGAATCCCTGAACCGAGAATGCTTAGCTACGCGAAACAGTGTCGGGATCTTGGATGCATCAACGCTGGGTAAAATCGACATTCAGGGTGCCGATGCGCGTGAGTTTCTCAATCGAATTTACACCAACCCGTGGAGCCAACTTGCGCCTGGAAAGTGTCGATATGGCGTGATGTGTAAAGAAGATGGGATGATTTTCGACGACGGTGTAACGTCTTGCATCAACGATAATCACTTCATTATGACCACTACCTCGGGGGGCGCTGCGGCCGTTCTGCAATGGTTAGAGTTGTGGCAACAAACCGAATGGCCAGAGCTTAATGTGTATTTCACCAGCGTTACAGATCAATGGTCGACGATGACGATATCTGGGCCGAATAGCCGAAAATTGCTCGAAAAAATAGCGCCAGATTGGGATGTGTCGAACGAATCTTTCCCATACATGACGTGGCAGAGTGGCGAAGTTGCCGGCGTGAAAGCGCGTATTTTCCGAATCAGTTTTACTGGGGAGCTCTCTTTCGAAATTAACGTGCAAGCCAATTACGGATCTTACGTTTGGGAAACGATTATGGAAGCGGGGAGAGAGTTCGATATCACTCCGTACGGAACGGAAACCATGCATATTCTGCGTGCCGAAAAGGGTTTCATCATTGCAGGGCAAGATACGGATGGTTCAGTGACGCCACAAGATATGGACATGAATTGGATTGTCGGTAAGAAAAAGACATTCAGTTACATTGGCAAGCGTTCATGGGAGCGGGAAGATACGTCTCGCACCGATAGGAAGCAATTTGTCGGTCTTCGCTGTAAAGATAGCCAAGCCGTTATACCTGAGGGTGCACAAGCGGTGCTTGACCCTAAAGAACCAGTTCCGATGACGATGATCGGTCACGTGACGTCAAGTTACTACAGCGCATGTTTAGGGCACTCCATTGCTCTGGGGATGATCAAAAATGGATTAGCCATGTTAGGCGAGTCGGTTTATTTTCCGTTAGCCGATGGCAGGGTTTTAGAGGCTGAGATCACCAGTTCTGTATTTTATGATCCAAAGGGAGAGCGCCAAAATGTCGAATAATGAAACGAAATTTGCCCCTAGGATGGATTCTCCGTTGCAACACGTCGCGCTTTCAGAAGGGGCGAATTTGAATGAAGGGAATGGCGTCGAAATTCGGGAGCTAGCTGGCCTGACTCATATCCTTGTTCGGGGAAACGGCAATGATCCTGAATTTGCATTAGGCATTCAAAATGCGGTTGGATTGACATTACCTCGTACAGCTTGCCAATCAAAAACAGGTAGTGAGACCAGTATTTATTGGATGTCGCCTGATGAGTGGCTTATTGTCTCTAAGGAGAAATCACACATCGTTTTAGAGGCGGATCTGAGAAACGAATTGAACGGGCACTTTTCCGTGGTTGATGTGAGTGGCGCACAAACGGTGATACGCCTGAGTGGGAAGCACACTCTAGATGTTATTAAAAAGTCGTGTCCTTACGACACCGATTTAGAATCGTTTCCTATTGGCAAAGTCGTCGGCACCGTGTTTGCGAAAAGCTCTGTGCACATGATTCGACGCGACGAGCACCAAGTCGATTTAATCGTACGCAGAAGCTTTGCAGACTATCTGTGTTTATGGTTGCAAGATGCCTCTAAAGAATACGGGTTTTCTTTAAACGTCGGTGTTTAGTCGCCGACAGAATCTAACCGCTGACATTCCTAAGGAGAATGGCATGACACAGCACTATATCCTTACTGCGAGCTGCCCAAGCCGACCAGGAACGGTTGATGTAGTCACTCGGTTCTTGTATGAGTGGAAAGCTTACATCAGCGAATTGAGCTCATTTGATGATGAGGTGTCAGGACGGTTTTTCATTCGTGTGGATTTTCGGATGATGGAAGGCGCAAGCTTCGATTCAGAACAATTCACAAAAGAACTCAATATTAGAGGGAACAAGTTCGACTTAGAGTGGGAAGTCTCTAACGCCAATCACAAAACCAAAGTGGTGATTATGGTGTCCAAGTACGACCATTGTTTGAATGACTTGCTCTATCGCTACCGCACTGGAAACCTAAATGTAGAAGTGGGGGCTATTGTCTCTAATCACCCGGATTTAAAACCGCTAGCCGAGTGGCATGGTATACCGTATTACCATTTCCCAATTTCTAAAGAAACCAAATTGGATCAAGAAGCTAAAGTGGAGCAAATCATGGAGGAATATGGATGCGAGCTATTGGTTTTGGCGCGCTACATGCAAGTTTTGTCGAACGGGTTTTGTAAACGTTTAGAAGGTAAAGCCATCAACATTCACCACTCCATTTTGCCTGGATTTAAAGGGGCAAGGCCCTATCATCAGGCTTATGAGAAAGGGGTGAAATTGTTAGGGGCGACCGCTCATTATGTGAGTGATGAATTGGATGAAGGTCCGATCATTACTCAAGGAATGGAGGTGGTGAATCACAGTTTCTATCCCGAGGATTTAGCCAAGAAAGGGATGGACGTTGAATCACTCACGCTCGCCAGAGCAGTTCAACTGCATATTCAAAAGCGCGTGTTCCTTTACAGTAATAAAACCATCGTGTTCGAGTAGTAGTTCGTTTGTTAAAGTAACAGTTCTTATCTTTGAGCAGTAGAATTAGCCCCTATTGAATAGGGGCTTTCTGTTTATTTGGCAAACCTAAAGCGAGGTCGTCAACTTTAAGTAGTCTAAATTTTTCAGCTTCTTCAAATGTCTCAAACAGTCGATTTTACGTCTTATATGGACATGTTTACTCACACATAAACCGATTAACTGGAAAGGGGCTCACTGGTTTTCTCGTACCGACTTTCTTGTACCTGTCGATGAGAAGCGAATTGAGCATCAAATCAAATTGAATAGGGATACGGAATTTATGTGTGGAAATCATGGAAACCGCGGTGTGGTGTACATGGGGGAGAACAGTGTAGAAGTTCAGCCCATTGCTTACCCAGAACTTATGATGGGTAAACGAGCGTGCCAACACGGCGTTATTTTAAAGGTGATCACAACCAATATATGTGGAAGCGATCAACACATGGTTCGCGGGCGAACGACGGCAGAAGCAGGGCTTGTTCTTGGGCACGAAATTACGGGGCAAATCATTGAGTGTGGACGAGATGTCGAGTTTCTTGAAGTGGGCGACATTGTCTCTGTTCCCTTTAACATTGCCTGTGGCCGATGCCGAAACTGCAAAGAAGGCAATACGGGTATTTGCTTAAACGTAAATCCTGCGCGCCCCGGCGCTGCATACGGTTATGTGGATATGGGTGGCTGGGTTGGCGGACAATCGGAATACGTTATGGTGCCTTATGCCGACTTCAACTTACTTAAGTTTGATGACCGTGAAGGTGCGTTAGAGAAAATCAAAGATCTCACACTACTGTCGGATATTTTCCCAACTGGCTATCACGGAGCCGTGACGGCAGGGGTTCAACCGGGTTCAACGGTATACATCGCCGGAGCCGGACCTGTTGGATTGGCGTGTGCCGCTTCTGCTCATTTACTTGGGGCAGCGTGTGTGATTGTGGGGGATATGATTCCCGCACGATTGGAGCAAGCAAGAAGCTTTGGTTGTGAAACGATTGATCTGCGAGAGGAATCTACCGTTCCAGAAATGATAGAGCAGATCCTAGGTGTGCCAGAAGTGGATGCAGCAATTGATTGCGTTGGCTTTGAAGCGAGAAGCCACGGTTGTTCGCATCACAAAGAGCAACCTGCAACGGTTCTTAATACTATGATGGACGTATGTCGTGCGGGTGGCGGCATCGGTATACCGGGCTTGTACGTGACGGGCGATCCGGGGGCGGTCGATGAAGCTGCGAAGATGGGACAACTCGGTGTAAGGATCGGGCTAGGCTGGGCGAAATCGCATTATTTTGTCACGGGTCAATGCCCCGTCATGAAATACCACAGGCAATTAGGACAAGCGATTCTATGGGACAAAATCGATATAGCCAAAGCCGTTAACGTTCAAGTTATTTCTTTGGATGAAGCACCCGATGGGTACAGCGAGTTCGATGGCGGTGTCGCGAAGAAGTTTGTTATCGACCCACATGGAATGGTTGCGTAGAAAATCAACCTAAAGCCACAACATAAGCGAAGAATAGCGACCTATTGGGTCGCTATTTTTTTTCCAGAGCAAAAGATGACGGCATTCCTAATGTTCTTGTCGCTTTCAAGCCGTTTTTGCGCAAATTGACACGTTAGACTCAAAACCTAAGAGCAACACCTTTACCAGCATTCCCCAAAACCAGAATGCTTTGTGCGTGCAGCACCTAATACGAGCACGAGCTTAACAAAACTTTGGAGTCGAATATGTCAGATGCAGAAAAGCTACATGAAGCATCCATCATTTTAGATGGACTTGTGATAGCCAAATGGGACAGAGCACTTTTTGAAGACATGGCGAAAGGGGGATTAACCGCCGCCAATTGCACGGTTTCAGTATGGGAAGGGTTTCAAGATACCGTGAACAACATTGCGGAATTTAACACCTTCTTTCAAGAGCACTCTGACTTAATTCGACCCGTAAGAACAACTCAGGATATTCACAAAGCAAAACAAGAAGGGCGGACAGGTATCATATTGGGTTTCCAAAACGTCCACGCTTTTGAAGATCAAATTGGTTATGTCGAAGTGTTTAAGCAACTGGGTGTCGGTATTGCCCAAATGGCATACAACACGCAAAACCTTGTTGGAACGGGGTGCTATGAGCGCGACGGCGGGCTATCTGGCTTTGGGCATGAAATCGTTCGTGAAATGAACCGCGTTGGCATGATGTGCGATTTATCTCACGTGGGAAGCCAAACATCAAAAGAGGTCATTCTCGCGTCTGAAAAACCCGTCTGTTATTCACATTGCTTGCCCCTTGGTCTTAAGGACCATCCTCGGAACAAGTCGGATGAGGAACTGAAATTCATCGCCGATCACGGTGGTTTTGTCGGCGTAACCATGTTTGCTCCGTTTCTCAAAAACGGCATCAAGTCCACGATTGAAGATTACGTCGAAGCCATTGAGTACATCGTCAACATCGTGGGGGAAGACCACGTCGGGATTGGAACGGACTTTACGCAAGGGCATGACGAACCGTTTTTCGAATGGCTTACTCACGACAAGGGCTACGCTCGCCGTCTCACTCGATTTGGCGAAATTATCAACCCGAAAGGCATTAGAACGATCGGAGAATTCCCAAACCTTACCGAGGCGTTACTCAATCGAGGTTGGACACCAAGAAAAGTACAGAAAGTGATGGGTGAGAACTGGGTAAACACCCTCAAAGAAGTTTGGGGCGAATAAGGAGAATAAAAATGAGCGCACATGCACCTGAAATGGAAATCAAAGTAGACAGCGAAACAGGCGTTTGGGTAACAGACGCACTTCCGATGCTGTACGTACCACGACACTTTTTCATCAACAACCACACGGCGATCGCGGAGTCACTAGGCGACGAATTGTACGCGGAGATCTTATACAAAGCCGGTTACCAATCGGCGCACTATTGGTGTGAAAAGGAAGCCGAAAAACATGGGCTTTCTGGTGACGCCGTATTTGAACACTACATGAAGCGTCTTTCCCAACGTGGTTGGGGGGTATTCCGAATTGAAAGTTTGGATATCGAGAATGGAACGGCGCGAGTTCGATTGGATCACTCGGCTTTTGTTTACCACTACGGAAAAGTTAATCGCAAAGTGGATTACATGTTTACGGGCTGGTTTGCTGGCGCGATCGATCAAATCGCAGAGAGCTTGGGCTACAACGTCAAAACCAAAGCTACACAGATTCAAAGCGCGTCCGAAGAAGGCGTTGATTACGGAGTCTTTGTCGTTGAGCCGCTGGGAAGTTAAGTGGAAGCGGTAGAAAAGTAAGTGAAATCGGTAAAAAAGAAGTGAAAGCACTAAAAAAATAAAAGCGGTCGGATGTAAACAGTAAGGAAGCAGCGATGTCTCAGTTTGATGCACTATTTCAGCCATTGAATATCAATAACTTAACAATAAGAAACCGTGTTGTGAGCACGGCTCACGCTGAGGTGTACGCCACTGAAGGCGGTATGACCACAGAACGTTACGTTAAGTATTACGAAGAAAAAGCCAAAGGTGGCGTCGGTCTTAGTATTTGTGGAGGCTCAAGTGTTGTCTCCATAGATAGCCCACAAAGCTGGTGGAAATCCGTTAATTTATCAACCGACCGAATCATTCCCCACTTTCAGAATCTTGCTGACGCGGTGCACAAGCACGGTGGTCATATCATGATTCAAATCACCCATATGGGGCGTCGTTCTCGATGGGATGGCGGTGACTGGACCACTTTGGTGAGCCCAAGTGGTATTCGAGAACCCGTTCACCGCGCAACGTGCAAAACCATCGAACCTGAAGAAATTGAACGCATCATTGGAGACTACGCTCAAGCCGCGAGGCGAGCAAAAGAAGGTGGTCTTGATGGTGTCGAACTCTCAGCCGTACACCAACACCTAATCGATCAATTTTGGAGCCCTCGCGTGAATAAGCGAGAAGACGAGTGGGGTGGCAGTTTTGAAAACCGAATGCGCTTCGGGATTCGTGTTCTGGAGGCTATTCGAGAAGAGGTAGGGCGAGACTTTGCTGTTGGCTTAAGAATCTGTGGGGATGAGTTTCACCCCGACGGCTTAACGCACGATGACATGAAAAAAATCGCGACTTACTACGACAAAACGGGCTTGGTCGATTTCTTTGGCGTTATTGGTTCGGGTTGCGACACGCACAACACATTAGCAAATGTGATTCCGAACATGAGTTACCCACCAGAACCATTTCTGCACTTAGCTGCGGGAATTAAAGAGGTGGTGAACGTTCCAGTTATTCATGCTCAAAACATAAAAGATCCAAACCAAGCGCAGCGAATACTTGAAGCAGGATACGTGGACTTTGTGGGCATGACACGCGCGCACATTGCCGACCCACACCTTATTGCGAAAATAAAAATGAACCAAGTGGATCAGATTCGCCAATGTGTCGGAGCAAACTATTGTATCGACCGTCAGTATCAAGGGCTGGACGTGCTTTGTATTCAAAATGCGGCGACTTCTCGCGAGTCCACCATGCCCCATATTATTTCGAAAACAGACGATGTGATTCGAAAAGTGGTGGTTGTGGGTGGCGGCCCAGCAGGAATGGAAGCCGCACGAGTCTGTGCCGAGCGCGGACACAATGTTGTGTTAATCGAAAAAGCACCAGAGTTGGGCGGGCAAATTACACTGGCAGCGAAAGCACCCCAGCGCGACCAAATTGCAGGTATAACGCGTTGGTATGCATTAGAGTTGGCGAGGCTCAGTGTCGAAATGCACTTCGACACTGAAGCAACAGAAGAGATCATTTTAAGCCACGATCCGGATGTCGCTATCCTTGCCGTTGGTGGTACTCCCTTCGTTGAGCAAAACCCTAAATGGGGCGCGAAAGACGGGTTAGTCATCAGCAGTTGGGACGTACTGAGCGGAGAAGTCGAGCCAGGTAAAAATGTGTTGGTTTACGATACGATTTGCGAATTTTCAGGTATGTCTGTTGCTGATTACCTTTCATCTAAAGGATCGCTTGTTGAGTTAGTCACTGACGACATCAAGCCGGGAGCAGCGGTCGGTGGAACCACGTTCCCTACCTATTACCGAAGCTTGTATGAAAAAGAAGTCATCATGACACCGGATTTCATACTCGAAGAAGTCTACAAAGAAAACGATAAGCTCATCGCCGTGCTAGAGAACGAGTACACGGGGCAAAAAGAAGAGCGCGTCGTCGACCAGATTGTGGTCGAAAACGGGATCAGACCGTCCGAAGAACTCTACTACGCCTTGAAAGCGCAATCGGTTAATAAAGGGCAAATGGATATTCAAGCGCTCTACGATGCGAAGCCACAGCCATCATTGGAAAAACAAAGCGAAGGCATGCTTTTGTTCCGTATCGGTGACTGTACCGCGCAAAGAAACACACACGCAGCAATATACGATGCGCTCAGACTGTGTAAGGACTTCTGATAACAGACGCAGAATTAGGGAGTAGAAGCGATGATTAATCAGATCTTACCTTGGTTGCTGGTAACAGTGATCCTAGTTTGGGTTCTTGGAGCGTTAAAGCGTATTTTGATGTGGCGTAGAGGAAGAAAGGAGCCGGTCAATGTTGTTGCTGGCCTGCTATCCATTCCTAAGCGTTACCTTGTCGACTTGCACCACGTCGTCGCCCGAGACAAATACATGTCGAACACGCACGTGGCAACCGCAGGAGGCTTTGTTGCGTCGTTGCTCGGGCTGATGGTCATCTATTTATTTGACCTCGACTATCAACCCGTAGCATGGGCTGTGCTTATTTTACCTTTTCTCGCGATGTTCGTAGGGGCGATATTTGTTTATCGCAGGCGAGTGAACCCTCCGCCAAACCTATCCAAAGGGGCATGGATGCGCCTTCCTAAAAGCTTGTTGATGTTTTCTGCATCCGGTCTGGCAATCTGCGTGTTCACTCTTGCCTCTCATGACTCCGTTGTTGGGAACACCGTGTTAGCCGTGGTGTTACTGTTAGGCATTGCATTAGGTTTGCTAGAGCTAGTGGTAGGTATGACGTGGGGTGGGCCGTTAAAGCATGCTTTTTCTGGCGCATTGCATCTCGCGTTTCACCGCAGAGCAGAACGCTTTTCCGGCATTCGTTCTACAGGATTAAAACCAATAGACATCAAGGAGCCCACTCCAGGTTTTGGGGTAGCCAAACCCGAAGATTTTTCATGGAAACAGTTGCTGAGTTTTGATGCGTGTGTCCAATGTGGTCGATGTGAAAAAATGTGCCCTGCGTTTGCGGCTGGTCAGCCTCTTAACCCGAAGAAAATGATCCAAGATCTGGTTGTTGGGATGGCGGGTGGAGATACTTCACGCTATGCCGGTCAGGGTTACCCCGGAAAAGAGGGTGACATTGGTGAAGGCGGTAAAGACCAACCTCTATTTGAAAAGCTCTTGGATCCGGAGACTGTTTGGTCTTGCACAACTTGTCGGGCGTGTGTGGAAGAGTGTCCCATGATGATTGAACACGTTGACGCCATGGTCGATATGAGAAGGCACTTAACGCTCGATCTTGGTCAAACCCCCGGTAAAGGTCGGGAAGTATTGGAAAACTTGATCGCGACAGATAACCCGAAGGGTTTGCCTCCGGTTCAGCGCCATAACTGGGGTATCGATCTAAAGTTGCCAGTACTCAAAGATGTTAAAGAGTGCGACGTGCTGTTTTGGGTGGGCGACGCAGCCTTTGATATGAGGAATCAGCGCACCCTACGCGCGCTGGTCAAGTTGCTGCGTCGTGCTGGGGTATCTTTCGCCGTTTTGGGGAACGAAGAGTTGGATAGCGGGGATCTCGCGCGCCGGCTGGGTGACGAAGCCACTTTCCAGCGCTTAGCGAAAGCCAATATTGGCGTACTGAACAAATATCGCTTTAAGACAATCGTCACTGCCGATCCGCACGCGTTTCATGTTCTAAAAAACGAGTACCCAGATTTTGGCGGTAGTTTTGAAGTTGAGCACCATACTCAGCTACTTGCAAGGTTGGTTGAGGGCGGGGCGCTGCACTTGGATAGCGACGCATCTAAAGGCACCGTGACTTATCATGATCCATGTTACCTGGGGCGCTACAACGGGGAATATGAAGCCCCCCGTTTCCTACTTAAACAGCTTGGGTTTGAATTGAAAGAGATGGAGCGTTCTGGCTATCGGTCTCGATGTTGTGGCGGCGGTGGAGGGGCTCCGGTCACAGACATACCGGGAGAAAAACGTATCCCCGACATACGTATGGAAGACATCAAAGAAACGCAGGCAGATGTGGTTGCAGTTGGGTGTCCCCAGTGTACATTAATGCTTGAAGGTGTCGTAGAACCAAGACCCGACGTGAAAGATATTGCGGAGCTTCTACTAGAGGCCTTGCCAGCAGAAGAAGCAGAACCTTCAGCGGCTGGCACCGTTAAGGAGGTTGCATGAGTGAAATCATCGTAAGGCGAGATCCACGCAGAGAGCATATCGCACGGAATAGACTTCACCCTGAACACTTTAACCTTGGTGCTCCTCAATACGGACCGACAGGTTTAATTCGTAAAAAGGTGCATGGCATTGGTTTTATCGGACCGAGTGGCTTGAAACGCATTGATCGCCTCAATTTGAGCAGTGCCTCGACAAGTTCGGTTGTCAGTGTTCGCGGAGCCTCTCAAGAACCGAAACGGAAAGACTACATCCCAGAGAGCACCGATGCCCCAATCATGGTTGTACTTGAAACTACGTCTGGAAAAATTTCTGAACACGGAAAAGACATTTTGGGGCTAGCTCATAAACTGGCGTCTTCTTCACCCACTCAGCCTGTCGATCTCGTCTTGTTCGGGGAGCTAAAGGAGGAGCTGGGAAGTTTGGGCGTGGATAGAGTGGTTTACGCCAAAGAAAACGTATTTTTGGGCTACAACCCCGAAGGAAAAGCCAAATTTGCTCATGAACAAGTGATGAGGCTCAATCCTAAAAACATTCTTATCGCGGAGAGTGATGACGGCAGTGGAGAGCTAGCTCGCAGGTTGGCTGCCTCGCTTAATGTGAGACCAAGTACGAACGTGTACAAATGGCAGAACGACCAATGCCATTGTTTGTCCTCCAAAGGAACGCGGCAATACGTTCAGAAGGCATCAAGAGTGATGCTACTACTACCCGAATGCGAAGAACCAGTAACGGAAACGAGCCATGCCTGTATTGATATTGGATCAGAGTTCAACTCGGACCTATACGTGCCTATAGGTGTTTCAGACAAAGGTTCGGTTGATGTCGACCCTGCAACTATTTCACTTGGCGAAGCAGAATTCATTTTGTCGGGGGGGAATGGTGTGAATGACTGGGCGTTATTCAAACAATTGGCATCGGAATTGGGTGCCACGATGGGCGCGAGTCGAGTTGCGGTAGACGATGGATTTATGCCAAGAAGTACTCAGGTAGGTGCGACGGGCACTTGGGTTACGGCCAGAGTTTACATCGCTGTGGGTATTTCTGGAGCCGTTCAGCACCTACAAGGGATTGAGAAGTGTGAAAAGGTCATCGCAATCAATACAGATTTGGGGTGCGACATGATTAAGCGCTCTGAGTTAAGTGTGATCGCTGATAGCAGCGAGATCATGAAAGCGATGAGTGCACTGCTACGCAAAGATTCAGATGAAATTGCCATCGGAGACACTTTGATTTCCCATTCCGACTCGAACAACCTTGAGCACAAGGAGGTTGAACATGCTTAAAGCGATAGGATTAGTTTCAGTGGGGGAGCACCCTTATACCAAACGCGCAAGGCGAGCAGATCAAGACGCTAAAATGGTGGAATTAGCACTGGGTTTGGAAGCCGTGAGTTTGGAGCTATTGCACGCTGGCGATCCTGATGAACCTTCCTTAAGAGATTACCTAGGAATGGGTATTCCAGAGCTAACCGTGCTTTCACAGCCAGCCAATGCGGATGTTATTCCGGCGCTGGTGGATTACATACGCTCTACGAATGCTGATGTAATACTGACAGGGACTGAAGCGGAGATAGGTGAATGTTCTGGGTATCTGCCTTATACCGTAGCCAATTTACTGGGTTTCACATTGGTACCTAAAATCGTTGAAGTGCTTCGACTCGATAAACACAGTGCTACGTTGTTGCAAGCACTACCAAGGGGACAAAGACGAAAGGTAGAAGTGAATTTGCCGTTTGTCGGTCTCGTTGATTCGGCAGCAGCAGAGCCTAGGCAAATTTCTTATTTAAAGTCGGTTTCTGGGAACGTCTATTATTTGGGAGCACCATTTATTAAAGATACGGCGCTGGAGAACTGGGAATTTGAGCCGGCAGCCAAACGACCGAAACGTTTGAAAAAAGTGAAAGCAACATCGGCAAAAGACCGATTTAAAGCCGCAACTGCGAAATCGGAAACGACATCGAGCCAAGTAATGCACGAGCCAGATCCAAATGAGGCTGCAGAGGAGATTCTGAAAGTATTAAAAGCGGAAGGGCTACTAAAAAAGCGTGGATAGCCTCTATTTCTTTTGATCCGTTTAACTCACCTCCCAACAAATAAAAATCCGATAAGCATTGTTTATCGGATTTTTTATGATTTCGTGAATCAGATATGAGGGTCGAAAGACCGAAAGCTAAATCACGCTTTTCACCATCACCTCTTCATGAAGGGATACCGATGCATAAGTCGGCTCATTCGATGGAGAAGGCGCATGACTACTTGCAGAGAACTTAGCAGAACGCTCAGATTTAGGAGGAGAGCCAAAGTAGTCGCGATAACACTTACTGAAATGAGACGTCGAAACGAACCCGCACGCGATAGACACTTCAATAATGGACAGATTTGTCTGCTTAAGAAGTTGCTTTGCACGGTTTAGCCGAAGGTGCAGGTAGTAACGAGAAGGGGAGTAGTTTAAGTATTTCTGGAACAGACGTTCTAGCTGCCTTCTTGAAAGATCAACATATCCCGCCATTTCGTCCATACTGATGGTTTCCTCAAGGTTAGCTTCCATCAGCATAATGATTTCGCGAAGTTTGGGCTGAGAAGCGCCGACCAAACTTTTTAGTGGCAGTGTTTGCATTTCCTCGCTGTCGCGAATACGGTCACAAATGAACATTTGCGAAATCGCAGCACTGAGTTTTTCGCCATGTTGGCGATTAATCATTTGGAGCATCATATCCATCGGCGCAGTTCCACCCGTACAGGTCATGCGTTTCTCTGATATGGTGAAAATCTTATTACTCACGTGGATGGCGGAAAATTCTTCCTGCATACCAGCCATATATTCCCAATGGATGGCGCAAGGGTGCCCATCCAGTAAACCGGCTTTCGCAAGAATATAGCTTCCCGTACATAAGCTGCCCAAGGTAATGTGCTGCCTGTCCAAATGTAAAAGCCAATTGAGCATTTTAGGCTGGCATTGCTGCTGTACTCCAACCCCTCCGCATACGATAACGGTTTCCGCTTCGGAAGCGAGCTCCATCGACCCATCAACATTAATACTAAGCGCATCACTAGCCCGAACTGACTGACCATCTAGGCTCACCGTATTCCATTCATACAACTGCTCTCCCGACAATTGATTCGCCATTCTTAGCACTTCAATGGCTGAAGCAAATGCGATCATGGTGAAATTTTCAACCAGTACAAAGCTGATTTTTGTCCCTGTTCGTATTGATGAGGTCATAGTGATCCTCCTTTTGCTTCCGTGTGTGAGTAAACTGATCTTCAAGATTGCTCATGTGATCTTTTTGTTATCATTTGGTTAATAATTAATCAGTCAATGGTATACCTGTAAAGACAGATTGTCTTTGTTTGTGATCTATAATTTATATTTAATTGATCATTCAATTAAATATAAAAAAGTAAATTTTATCGAGGGTTGTGTGTGCTTTTCGTATTTTATTGATCGCTAACACATTGTGAAGGTTTGTTCCTTCAACTTGTCTTTTTTGAGCAAATTCGTGTCTCAAATAACTAAGTGTGAACTTTGGGTATTGCTCAAGATATCCCACAACAACCACTTTATGATTGCGGGCTTTTGTAAAGTGGGTTGTTGGCAACCCTTTAACATCGGCGTGTTTGTCATCACCCATTCACTCCGCTGCTTTTTAGGGAATCAGAGCTTTTCTCAACAGTGTTGGTGAAAAGTGTGTGGGATAGTTAGCGCTATAAGAGATAGACCCATGGAAGCAAATATCAAAAAAAGGCCTCAAAAAGGACTTGTAGACGAGCAAAAAGTGTTGGACATGTTGCGAGAGCGAAACCCTCGATACTCGTTGGAACAAGAGTTTTACAACAACCAAGAGCTGTTTGATATCGATATGAAATCTATATTCGAACGTGAATGGCTTTTTGCAGGATTAACGTGTGAAATTCCTGATAAAGGAAACTACATCGCGTTTGAGGTTGGGAACAATCCAGTCATGATCACACGGGGTGATAACGGCGAAGTTTATGCCTTGCATAACGTATGTCGTCACCGTGGTTCGAAAATTTGTACAAAGCATCGCGGTAAATCCGCTAAGTTAGTTTGCCCATACCATCAATGGACATACAACATGGATGGTGAGTTGATTTACGCCGGTCAGGAGATGGGGTCGGATTTTGATAAAAAGAAATTCAGTTTAAAGCCTATACACTGTAAAACGGCAGGGGGATACATCTTCATTTCTCTCGCTGAGAATCCGCCTGAAATTGACGAGTTCCTCAATGATTTAGAGCACTACCTAGAACCCTATGACTTGGAGAATGCCAAAGTCGCCATTCAAAGTGTCATGATGGAAGAGGCGAATTGGAAGCTCGTTATCGAAAATAACCGAGAGTGTTACCACTGTGAAGGTTCACACCCAGAACTGTTAGGCTCCCTTTTAGAGTGGGATGACACTAACGATCCACGGGCGTCTGACGAGTTCAAAGCGCTTGTTGCCGAAAAGCAAAAGATATGGGATGAAAATGGCATTCCACACGCTCACAAAAGTGCTTATGGGGATCAAAATCGAATTGTGCGCATGCCCTTAAAAGATGGCGTGAGCGCAATGACGATGAATGGTGAAGTGGGCTGTAAGAAATTAATGGGGCGTATCAATACTCCTGATTTGGGTTCAATGCGAATTCTGCATTTGCCTAACTCATGGAACCATGCCCAAGGTGACCACTTGATCGCTTTCCAAGTTATTCCTGTTGCGCCCCAGTTAAGCAAAGTGATTACCAAGTGGGTTGTCCATAAAGATGCGGTAGAAGGTATCGATTACGATGTAGATAACCTACGTAAGGTCTGGGATGCAACGAACGACCAAGACCGTATTCTTGGGGAAACCAACCAACTGGGTATTAACTCGATGGCTTATGAACCGGGTCCATACTCCGAGACCTATGAATTTGGTGTGATCAATTTTATCAATTGGTATGCCGACAAAATGCTCGCTAACCTTGATAGCGGCATGGTGGGCAATGAATAATGCGACTCTATTTGTTGACCGCCTTTTTAAAAAAAGATGAACATTTTAGGTTGTTCTCTTTTTCTTAGGTGATGAAACCAAAGGAACCTCTCTACTGGGGTTCCTTTTTTCGTTTTAAAGAACAAGGTGATGCTTTCGAGTAGCGCCAAAATTTTCAATCAATGGAACAGAAACGATGAAACTACATGGAAGAAGATTATCGCTCATGTCCTTAGCAGTAGCCGCTATTGGTTTAAGTACCAATATGGCGCTTGCTGAATCGCAAAAAAAAACATCATTTTGGTCATAGGCGATGGAATGGGACCACAACAGGTGGGCTTGTTGCAAACGTATTCAGATCTTGCCCCTAAATCGGTGCTAAAAGGGAAAGGTACGGTGTTTGAGCGCATGATCAAAGGCGGCCAAATGAACATGTCGATGACACACCCTGATAAAGCGATTGTGGTCGATTCCGCTGCGTCTGCTAGCCAACTTGCAACAGGACAAATGTCGGGGTCCGAGATGATCGGGCTAAATGCGAAAGGGTATTCGGCGCGCACCGTTCTCGAAGTAGCGAAACAGAAAGGCATGTCGGTAGGGTTGGTTTCCGATACGCGCATTACCCACGCAACGCCAGGGTCGTTTGCTGCACATGTAGCGCATAGAAGTTTGGAAAATAAAATAGCAGAGCAAATGCTCGCAAGCGATGCTGATGTGTTGCTCTCTGGTGGTTTGAGGTATTGGATACCCAAAAGCGCGAGTGACAAAACCTCGGAAGCGCACAAAGTGCTCACTACGAAAACCGATGGAAAAGTACGTATTAAATCGAAGCGGAAAGATGAACGCAATCTCATTACAGAGGCTGAGGGATCGGGATACGAAACCGTATTTACTAAAGAGCAATTAAGCAACTCGAAAGGTGATAAAGTGCTTGGGTTATTCTCTTATTCTGGGATGTACGATGGCATTACTAACAGCAAGCTCGAAGATGATGAACAGCGTGCACAACCGACACTCGAAGAGATGGCTAAACATGCGATCAGCGTGTTAGAAAAAAACGAGAACGGGTTTTTCCTAATGGTCGAAGCAGGTCAAATCGACTGGGCAGGGCATTACAACGATACGGGCAGTATGCTGCACGAGATGCTAAAAATGAACGATGCTGTCACCAGTATTCTAGACTGGGCTGATAACAGAAACGACACCCTAGTATTGGTGACCGCAGATCATGAAACTGGCGGTTTTGGCTTCAGTTATTCGGCGGTGGACTTACCCGATCCTCAAGAGTTGCCTGGAGATGCATTTGAAGGAAGAGACTATAAACCCAACTTCAATTTCATTTCTCCTAATGTCTTGGATAAGATTTACAACCAAAAAATCAGCCACGCTGACCTGTTTTACTCTGAATTTGATGGATTAGATAAAGCGCAGCAAACCCCCGAGAATCTAGCGAAATTAGTCGCTGAGAACAGCGATTTTGAAATCAGTGTAGCCCAGGCGACAAAGATACTCGACACTCAGCCTAACACCTATTACGTTCGGGATCACAAATACCTAAGCAGTAAGACCGTGCCAAAACTGGAAGGGTATGGTGCATTCTTCGTGTACCAAACAGACGATAACCGACAAAACTTGCTGGCTCGGGAATTGGCAGAACAACAGGGTGTGGTATGGAGCACAGGAAGCCACACCAGCACGCCAGTATTCTTATTTGCTCAAGGTGAAGATGAAGCGGTTGCGCCTTTCACAAGCAAACTTTTGCATCACACGGATATTGGTCGTTTTATGATAGATCTTATTGAATAGTATTTATCATCTCGTACAGATAAATATGCACTCTGTTTTCAAAGCCACCTTATTCGGTGGCTTTCTTTTTATACTTAGCATCTTGAGGTGGTTTGAGTATTGTTCCAATGCTATCTTTTTGATTACACAAACGAGAAGGAGCATCAAAATGGATTTTGATTGGATAGAGTGGTTTGGCTATCTCGCATCTTTGGTCGTACTTGTATCGCTAACAATGACGTCCATCTTAAAGTTAAGAGTGATTAACTTTATCGGCTGCTTACTTTTTGCAGCGTTTGCCTATTTTATTGATTCTTATCCCACTATGTTGATGAACTTAGGTATTGCAGGAATCAATGTCTATTATTTGTGGGGTATTTATACCACCAAAGAGAGATTCAAATTGATCTCGGCTTCTGTCGATTCTGAGTATTTTGATCATTTTGTTGCCACTAATTTAACAGACATTGAGCAGCAAACCTCTGTAGAATCGATAAAAAAATCGGATACGGCATTTTATACACTTCGAAACAACAGTATTGCGGGCGTGCTGGTGGGGAATATGGATAAGGACGGCACGTTATCTCTTGTGCTTGATTTTGTGACGCCAGAGTATCGAGACATGAAGGTCGCGCAGTATTATTACCAATTGCACCCAGAAGTGATGAAGCAACGCGGTGTAAACATGCTTAAAGCCATCGCGAAAACGAGAGAGCACGAAGAGTATCTTTTGAACGTTGGTTTTTCTCCTTCTAAGGAAAACGCCGCGGTGTATTTAAAGGCTTTATAACCCCAGCGCGCACTTGTGCATCAATTATCAAAGGCTAGGATATGACAATAAAAAATATCGTTTTTGACGTAGGTAATGTGATCGTAAAATGGTCTCCTCTTGAGATCGTTTCCGCAACGTTTGATGTGGAAGGGGAAGCCGCCCAAAAACTGGCTCAAGACATTTTCTCCCATCAAATTTGGCTTGATCTAAATAAAGGTCGGTATTCTGAAAGTGAAGCGAAGCTGGCTTATCAAACTCAACTGCAGCTAAGTGCAACCGAAACTGACCGACTCTTTGATAACGTGAAAGCGTCACTGTCCTTATTAGAAGGCACAGAAGACATGATGAATGATTTAAAAGAATCAGGCTATGGCATTTACGCACTCACTGATAATGTGCATGAAATTGTTGCGTTTCTTAAAGATAAGTACAGCTTTTGGTCGCTATTCGACAATACCATTGTGTCTGCGGAATGGGATGTACTGAAACCTAATCCTAGAATATACCAGTTGGTGGTGGAGCAATGTAACGTGGAAGCCAGTGAATCCGTATTTTTGGATGACATGCCCGCTAACGTAGAAGGGGCAAAAACACAGGGCTTTCACGCTTTCCAGTTTTCAACGGCTAAGAAAGCGCGAGAAGATTTGCGTAGCTTAGGTGTTTCCGTATAGAAAGAACAAAGCTAACGGGTGATACTGCGTGTTCGTAAGTGAGGGATTACCAATGCAATCGAAAAGGTAATCATACTGACAATAACACGCAGTAAATTCGCGGTATTCCACTGATCTCGAATGTCTTCCCAATCATCGGGTAAAGCGGCTGGATTCCATGACTCGGTGTAATAGTTAAGCGGTAAATTAACAAACCGAGTAAAAATAACTATCCCAATAAAGTAACTCAAGGCGATGGCTAACCAAACCAGTGCTTGTCGTTTGTCCTTTCTCAGCCACACCACTCCGGTTATCGCAGGCAACAGAGCGGCACCAGAAAAGCACACAAAAAAGCCAGCGTGTCTCACATTGATGTTAAACAGCGATTGTACCGTAGCGTAGGTGCTGCCATCGACTTCGAGCATGGCGTAGTTCACATTAAAACTGTAGGTGGCAAAAAAACCAGCCATAAGTCCAAGCAGTAAAGTAGATGTCGCTTCTAGTCCCTTTTCCATTTTGCTTTCCTTTTTTTGCGTTAACGGAAAGTTTGGCGAAATGTCGGAGGGTTGTACTTATCATTTGGTAAGTGAGATGGATTTTTTTAATCGAGAAAAGGATTCAGGGGTTACGCCGATATAGCTTGCGAGGTGCATGTTGGGTAAACGCTTGAGCTCTGGTCTTAGGGTGATAAGTTTAATGTAGCGCTGCGCTGCGGTAAGTTGTAGCCAATCTTTCTCTCTATTGAACTTTTCTGCTAATACATTTTCCATCCAAAGGTGAGAAAACGTCATCCAGTCGTTTTCGTTGGCAAAAGTTTGTTTGAAAACATCAAAATCCCAACGCCATCCGCTTCCACTTTCAATGGATTCAATAAAAAAACCTGCGGGCTCATTCCTTAGCGATTCTGTCACCGGCCAGAAGAAAGCATGATCAACAAAAAAGGCTTTGTTGTGTTCTTTTCCGTCCCTATCGAGGTAGTACATCCTCACTGAGCCTGAGTTCAATAGAAAAACTGTATTCCATTTTGACTGTGAATCGAGAAGAAACTCTTGTGGTTCGAATCGGAAGGATTGCGCTGAAAGAGTAAGTCTATTTTGCGTTGGCTTATCAAGTGCCCTAAAGAACCGACTTTCCACCATGGTTTCCTTTTCAATATTTCTTTGCAACCAGTATAAGACCTAAGCTTACCAAGACGAGAAACCTCAATGTCTCAATGATAAGAACTTGGCTTTGATCATGTTGTAATATTCCCATATAGGAATATATTGAAGTTTATGGCTAGAACAAAAACCACATTTGATCCATTTAACGCGATAGCTGAACCTAAAAGAAGAGAGCTACTGGAAAAATTAGCTGGCAAAGAAATGACGGTTAATCAGCTAGTTGCATCACTTGGGTGGAGTCAGCCAATGGTATCCAAACATTTGGGGGTGCTAAAAGCCGTCGATTTGGTTAGAGAGCGTAGAGAAGGAAGGTTTCGCGCTTATCACGTAAATGGTGAGCAACTTAAGTCTATTCAAGACTGGGTTGTTCAATTCGAGCAATATTGGACCCATACTTTAGATAGTTTGGGTGAATACCTACAAGAGATTCAACAAAAAGGGGACAAGGATGAGTAATCAACACGTAGAACCCACCATTCTAACAAGAGAATACGATGCGCCTATCGCTTTGGTATTTGAGGCATGGACTAAAGTAGAGCACATGACAAAGTGGATGGTTCCTATTCCTGGCGTAACCTGCGAATTTACCCGAGCTGATATTCAGGCTGGTGGATCGTCTCTTCACAAGATGGTGATGCCAAATGGTTTCGAGATGTGGCTTTTATCTCAATACATTGAAATTGTAGAACCGCACACGGTTGTGTTCATTCAATCGGTATCGAATGAGCAGGGCGAGATCATGCCGAGCCCACAAATGCCTAATTGGCCGAAAGAAATGAAAACAACGGTTAAGCTTGAAGAAAATGGCAGCCAAACTAAATTACAACTGATTTGGGAGCCCGTTAACGCGACACCAGAAGAAATAGCCGCATTTGACGCATCGCGCAGCCAACACGGTGCGGGTTGGGGAACTGGCTTGGATAGTTTGGGACGATATCTTTCAACTCAATAGCTACATAGCCGTATGGCAAAAGTATCGGCTGTTAGGGGCTCATAACAGCCTTTTTTGTTTTAGGTGAATAGGGGATAGAAGTTTTTTGCAGAGTGGGCGGTCAGTATTGTTACAAGCGTACTGTGTATATGGCGAAACCTATGCCCATAGAAATCTATTTACCCTGCGATCCAGAGTGGCTTTGCCAGACAATACTTACTGTCTTTGGCATTGTGTTTGTCATCGGGTTGATACGCTTTGCTTTCATCTTGAAGAATGAATATTCTTCAATGCAGAATACGTCTAAGCCAAAGCCCAACAAAAAGAAATCCCGCCGCAAACGTTAAAATCTAACCCCAAGCCAAAACAACTTTGCATTCCGGATTGACGAACGATCACCTAGTCACTTAATGTTACCGGGTATTGCCTCCTCTTTTTAGATTGATTTTAGAGAACATTCCATGACCACTACTGAGCAGCGTGAGTATCTAGGCCCATTTCAGGTCTTTATTTTGTTTTTGTCTGTCTTTGTTTTGATATCCGTTGTATTGCAATTGACAACAAAACTACCCGATGACATCAACACTATGCTCAGATGGTCGGATCAATTTATCTGTGTTTTCTTCTTTATTGACTTCATTATTCAATTGAAGCATGCCCCCGATCGCTGGCGGTATTTTCGCACGTGGGGGTGGATAGATTTGCTTTCCTCTGTCCCATTTGGCTTTTATCCGCAGTTTGCACGTGTCGTTCGTGTTATTCGTCTCATTCGTGTTATTCGTTCTGTTCGTACATTAGCCAATGTCTTTTTAAGGAACAAAGTAAAAAGCTCGTTCTCATTCGTTGTTTTTGTTTCGATTCTTATGCTGACCGTTGGTGCAATCGCATTACTTTTGTTAGAGCAAGGGGTTGAAGGTGCCAACATTCATAATGCAGCAGACGCATTTTGGTGGGCGTTTGTAACGATAACTACTGTAGGTTACGGGGATTTCTATCCCGTCACAGCTGAGGGTAGGTTTGTTGCCTCTGTGTTGATGACAACGGGTGTTGGCTTATTTGGTACTTTTACCGGCTTTGTGGCTTCTTGGTTTCTAGAAGAAGACAAAGAGGATCAAGGTAAGCACATAATGGCAAACCTCAAAGACGAAGTAACGGAACTCAGATCAGAAGTCGTTGAACTTAAAGCATTGCTTATAGAATTAAACCAAAAAAAAGACCCCAATTAAGGGGTCAGTCAGATTGACATAGACTAAGGTTAAGGTTTTTATGAATTAATTATGTGGATATTTTTGTGTATCTTAACTCTTACAAAAGCGTGTGAGCGTATACTCTTCACCACTGCGAGAGGTGTACTCTTTGTCGACGCTGTGCGCAATGGGGTCGCCCTTCGCTCCCGTTTCTAGAAGGCTGATCCAGTAACGGTGGTTAGATTGGGTTTCCATGCACAACGAGGTACGAGATTCCAGCTGAATATCTTGGATGTTTGCCAAATTATCAATACTGCCTACGTGTGTCCCTAGCGTAATCTCTAGGTGCGAACCTTGAGCATCTTTAAGTAAAATAGCTTCCGGTTCGCGTTTGTGACCTGATAAAGCGACAAACTGTGAAGGGTTATCTAACCCCACTAATTTCCCATCTGCAAAGCAGGCAACCAAGTTGCAGTAGTACACCATATAGTTCACCACGTCTTGGTGTGAACCATGCTCTAGCGGGAAGGATGAATCCAATATTTCTTTTGCTCGTTGTTGCTTTTCTGTCACTCGTTGCGCATTTGATTTTTCAGCAGCGAGGACAGAAGTCGCATCAAACTGTTGTTCGGTTTCTGTATTTTGATTGTTCGAAGCAGTTGATATAGTCATAGTGATGTCCTCATCATTTATCTTTTTGCCAGCTTAGGTAAAAGAGGTGACTGTTCTTTTGCCCTTGCTTCAACTTTAGATTAGCGTCATTCACATCAAAATTTCACAATAAAAATTTCACAGTGTAAATTTTACAAAAAAGCCTGTGAAATTTTACACAGCTTCTATCACTCCTATGCGCTTTTCATATTTTGATGTCTTATCAAAGCAGAGCAACGACTTGCTTATATTTTTTGACTAGCGCCATCTTTAAGCCAGCCTGTCCCGCATCACCATTTTGAGGTAAACGCTAACGTGTCATCTCCCTATTATTTTTGAGAACGAAATAAAAAGAAGATTACCGACAAACTTCACCTGTTGAGGTAAGGGTAAAAAATTGACAAACTATTCATGGTTTTTGCATACACATGTCACAAAAAACAAAGATTTCAGAGAATTTCTTTTGAACACCATCACTTTAAAAATTAAAAAATAGCGCTATTTTCTGTGAATGGAAATAAATAGAAACAAATAAAAAGCATAGAAAACAAAGCGAAAGAAAACGAAAGGAATCAAGAAAAAGAGACACTCAATATTTGATGTTCACTTTCTGATATTAGGGAAAATATTCATGAAATGTACCAAATCATATATCAGCGCAACGGCGTTGGTTTTTGCAACGATAACCGCTGTCGATGCCAAGGAACTCGGCGATATTGATGCAAATTCAATTCAACTTACCGGACAGACTCTCACGCTAAAAACAACGGATAACGAGCATCTTAAAATCTCTATCCTCAGTGAGAACACATTTCGGATACAGGCGAGTCAAACGGCGACGTTTGTCAATGAGACAGTCGATGCGCTACTCGACCAATGCAATAATTTTAACTGTAATGCGAGTGACTTTGATGTCAACGCACTTCCTACCATTGTCGTCGACAACAACGTAGACAATGTGAATGTTCAATTGACGACGAATTCCAATTTTTACGCTCTTAATACGAATGAAATATCATTAAGAATTCAGAAGTCGCCACTGACCTTTTCTTTATACAAGCAAGGTGACCCAACCGCGTTATGGTCTGAAATTGTTCCTATCAGCATTGGGCAAGCTAAAACAAACTTTGATATTGAATCGCTTAAGATGGACAAGCCGAGTGGGAAAACTACTCAAACGCTTTCCAGTGGCTTAGAGGAACATTTCTACGGCGGCGGTCAGCAAAATGGTGAGTTTGAGTTCAATGGCAAAATCATGGAAGCGTCGTATTCTGGCGGTTGGGACGAGTACGACCGACCTAACCCTGCCCCGTTTTTTATGTCAGACAAAGGTTACGGAGTACTTAGAAATACTTGGCGAAATGGGGGACAAGATTTTAGAATCATTGATAAATATACATCCAGCTACAACGAAAATAGGTTTGACGCTTATTATTTTACTGGGGACTCTATTAAAGACGTTGTCGAGCAATATACCGCGTTAACGGGTCGCCCTCATTTGATGCCTCGATGGGCGTACTATCTCGGTGATGCGGATTGTTACAACAACAAGAACGGCTATTACCCACAAGGCTGGCCTTCCGAACCAGGAACGACGATGGATGTTGTTGAACAAGTGGGCATTCCTTATAAGAATTACGATATGCCAATAGGGTGGATTTTGCCTAACGATGGGTATGGTTGTGAATATGAAAACCTATCAGGCACCATCAATGCGCTAGACGATCTGGGAATAAAAACTGGTTTATGGACACAACGCTCGTTAGATTCTATTGCGCAAGAAGTCGCGGATGGCATCAGCGTTTACAAATTGGACGTAGCATGGACAGGACCAGGAAAGCTGTACTCTTTATCCGCGAATAACGATGCTCACCAGGGGTTGATCAGTAATTCCGACACAAGGGGAATGATTTGGACGGTAATGGGCTGGGCAGGCACGCAGCGATACTCGATTGCGTGGACGGGCGACCAATACTCTAGCTGGGACTATATCCGTTGGCACATACCAACGTTCATTGGTTCCGGTCTTTCAGGTCAAGCGTACGCTTCTTCAGATGTCAACGGCATATTTGGTAACGGAGCTGAAAAATACACTCGCGATATTCAGTTCAAAACTTTCACCCCAGTGTTAATAGCGATGTCTGGCTGGGACAACAAAGAAAGGAAACACGCTTGGTGGCACGATGGAGAGCAAAGTGGTAAATCCTATCGTGATATTAATCGCCAATATTTGAAGTTGAAGTCCGCTCTTACCCCTTACTTGTATAACTATGCTTACGAGGCGGACAGAATCGGTTTTCCAATTGTCAGAGCGATGACTTGGGAGTTTCCGGACGATCCTGTACTTAAAGATGAAACCTACAAATATCAATACATGTATGGAGAATCTTTGTTGGTTGCCCCTGTGTATGAACCTATGCTTAAAAACGGCGGATGGCACAAAGACGTTTATTTGCCAGAAGGGCTATGGATCGATTACTGGGACGGAACCCGTACTCAATCGCCATCGGGCGGGACACTGCTCTCACATTATCCGATTTCTATCGACACAATGCCTGTACTTGTCCGCGCAGGTGCGATTATTCCAATGTATGAAGGCGCCCGATCTGACCAGTTGCAGGATAAAACGCACCTGATTCTAGATATCTACCCCCATGGTAACAGCCAATTTACGTTGTTTGAAGACGATGGCGAAACACGTCAATACAAAGATCAAAATGCATTTGCAGATACAAGCATCCGCGTGTCTGCGCCGGAAAATGTGGCAGGAGACATCACGATCAATGTTGACGCGACAACCGTGCACAATAGCTATACCGATCAAGTGACCAGTCGCAGTTACCACCTTAAAGTGAACTCTTTACTGGAACCGTTAAGTGTACGGTTTGGCAATTTAGAAATGACGTCTGCGAGCACGCTAGACGAGTTCAATGCTATTGAGCAGGGGTGGTACTACGCCGCAGATGAGAAATTTGGCACCATCCATATCAAAGTGCCAAACCTATCAGTTTACCAAGGCATCGAATTTAATATAGACATTGATGAATTAGCCACATTACCGGCGACTCCACCTTATCCGAGCCCACTCTACGAGACAGATTTTGACAAAAGTAAGATCACCATTATTCAAAGTGCTAAAGAGCAAGATTTTCAGCCGTTTAGCCATGCGCTAGATGGAGACGTCAGTACCATTTATCATTCACCATGGTGGCCAGAAAACGACGGCGATCGACTACCTCAGTCATTCACTATCGACCTAGGTGAGGACTACATAGTCTCTGGTTTCACGTATCTTCCGAGAGAGGACGCTGGAAATGGCACGGTTACGCAATATAGACTTTTCTTATCTAACGATACGAGCAACTGGGGGGAACCCGTTAGCGAAGGTGATTGGGAGGTAAGCAACGAACTGAAAATTGCGAGATTCACGGCACAGAATGCTCGATATCTAAAATTTGAAGCATTAGCGGGTGTTGGTCAATTCTTTTCCGCGAGAGAGTTTGATGTGATCACCGAACAAATCGAAGTCCCACTTAAAACGGTTGATTTAACCCTCTCTAACGGTACTGCTGTTGGTAACGCTCAGCAAGATAAGGCAGTGACAGGGGACGCAATGCAAATGAATGGCTTGTCTTTCTCTGGAGGGATTGGGGTTTCTGCGCCGTCGTCTCTAACGTTCTTCCTTGATGGAACCTGGTCTGAACTCAATGCGGATGTGGGCATTGACGACAGTTGCAAAGTAGACGGGAATACCGTTAAAGCTTCTATCTATTTGAATGGGTTTAAAGCCTGGGAGTACGATATAGAAGGTCCTACCGTCGTCAAACCTAATTTAGCGTTAACCGGAATACGTAGCGTTGAGTTAACCGTTGAAGATGTTGACAACAGTACCGCTGGTGATTGCATTAATTGGGCAAACTTGAGAATAAGTGGACCTGAATCCGCTACATTTAACGAGATCAATAAGTCCGATTTTGTCTTTATTGAGCGACCCAGACACCAGCAAGGGCATGCGATAGAGAATGCGTTTGATAATGACCCAAAAACGATGTATCACTCACCTTGGAACCCAGTTAACGACAGTGAAAGAGCACCTCAACAATTTGTTGTTAACCTAGGTGGGACGTTTGATGTCCATAGTTTCAGTTATCTTGCACGTGAAGGTGCTGGAAATGGCGCTATTGGGCAATATAGGCTTTCACTCTCACTTGATGGTAACCAATGGACCGAAATAAGCAGTGGTCAATTCGAACGTGTATCGGAAGTTCAAAAAATCACATTCAATGCCACTAAGGCAAGTTACTTGAAGTTTGAAGCGTTGTCCGGTGTGGGGGATTTTGTGTCGGCGGCGGAGTTTGATGTGTTTGGAACTCGGAACACCAACGATTTTGATAAGAGCACAATAACGATTGTTCAAGCGCCTGATTTTCAATCTAGCTATGATCTGGCGAAAGCATTTGATAACGACCCAACCACCATGTACCACTCACCTTGGTTCCCTAACGACGAAAGTCAAAAGGCGCCTCAAAGCTTTGTTATCAAACTTGGAGAAACACTAGATGTATCAGGATTTGGTTACCTTGCACGTGAAGATTTAGGGAATGGTACGATTGGGCAATACCGAATCTCTTTATCAATGGATGGCACGCAATGGCGAGAAGTAAGTGCTGGTATTTTTGACCCAAATACTAGGGATCACATTTTATCGTTTACGCCAATTAAAGCTAACTATGTCAGATTCGAAGCCTTATCTGGACGAGGTGATTTTGTATCAGCAGCGGAATTTGATGTGATTGGTACTCGGCACGATTTTTTGCCAGAGAACATGACATTCATTTCAAAGCCTCTTTTTCAGCCGGGTTCAGAAATTGAAAAAGCTTTTGATAATAACCCTGACACCATGTATCACTCGCCTTGGTTTCCTAGTGACGCAAGCCAAAGGGCGCCTCAGAGTTTTGTTATCAAGTTTGGAGATACGCTCGATGTATCAGGGTTTAGATACCTTGCACGTGAAAACTTAGGAAATGGCGCCATTGGGCAATATCGAATTTCGCTTTCATTGGATGGCACCCAGTGGCAGGAATCTAGTAGCGGTAATTTTGATCTAAACACCAGAGAGCACACCTTATTATTTACGCCAATGAAAGCAAACTATATCAAATTCGAGGCGCTATCCGGACGAGGAGATTTTGTTTCCGCAGCGGAATTTGATGTGATTGGCTCCCGTTAGAAATCCCACCTACTTTGGTCATAGTTCTTCCAACTTAACGGAGGAGCTATGACCCAATCTGAATAGGTCAACCCACTACTTCTATCATTAAAAATAGTACGAGCTTAGACGCTTGATTTCAGTATGTGAATTGGATTTGGCACTGTAAAAGCATCATGTGAAAGGTTTTAATCAAGTCAGAGCGGGAATTAAGCAGGAGTCGTAATTAAGTAAAAGCGGATCCTTATTTCATCAGTTTGAATTTAAAACGTCGGTTATTTAAATTTATCCAGCATCTCGTACATTGAACGAGTATCAAAAATGGTGGGGTACGTTTGAGATGTTTGAGTTTCAAATAACGAATAGAGCATACACTGCGCCACGTCTTTTCCGGAGATAGGTTTGAAATTAGCAAGTTTGCCAATGAGAAGAGGCGAAAGGAGTTTAAGAACATATTCAGTTATTATTTCGCTTTTTCGCGGTTTATCACGCTCGCCGCTTAAAGGACCGGGTCTGACAAATACGACCCTTTCAAACCCCATTTTTGATAAGGCTGACTCCATGCGTCCTTTGCACTTCAAGTAATGAGAGTAAGATTCAGGGTCTGCACCATAGCTAGAAACAACAGCAATGCGTGTTACGCCGAGCAATTTCATTTCCTGAGCAACATTGCACACCAAGTCAACGTCCACTTTAGCCAGCTTTTCCTTTGAGCCCGCTTGCTTGAGTGTTGTACCTAGGCAAATAAAACCAATTTCTGGAGAGGGGGAGTTTTCATCCCACTGCGTTACCGACAGGTCAACGTGGATATGCTCTTTAAGCTTTGAATGAGAGAGGTGCGTAGGCCTTCTTCCAATGGCATGGACTTTTGCAATGGCGTCTTCTTTGAGAAGTAACATCATTAACTCATGACCGACTAAACCACTGCCGCCCGCAACAATTGCCACCTTACTTTCTGGAATGCTCATAACACCTCTCGAGAATTTATTAGCGTGAGGTTGTGGACAACAAAATACCTGAACCCACAAACACGCCACCAGTCAGCTTATTAAACAGTTTGGCACGACCACTTTGCAATAACCAATTTGAAGATTTCGCACCTAAATAGGCATAGATCAAAAGCCAAGACAGTTCCATCACTGCAAACGTACTGGCCAATATGGAATATTGAGTGAGTAAAGAGAGTTGAGGGTCAATAAACTGTGGAAAAAGTGCCGTAAAGAAGATGATGGCCTTTGGGTTACTGGAGCCCACGATAAAACCACTTAAAAACAAACTGCGAGGTGATTGTTGTTGGCTTTTTCCTTCAGCAACTTCATAACTTTCCTGTTTAGAAAGTAATGCCTGTACGCCAAGGTAAATCAGATAGGCTGCACCCGTCCACTTAATGATATTAAATACCCACTCGGACGTTGCGATGATCATGCCTAACCCGGTAAAAGAGAGCGTTAGGATGCCCATAATGGCGGTTAAGCTGCCAAGAGCGGTAAATACTGACGAGCGAAAACCTTGTGTTACCGATTTACTTAAACAAAGCAAAACACTGGGACCCGGTGATGCGGTGAGTATGCATATCGCCGCGACATAGATCATCCATGTATTCCAATCCATTTCTCTATCCTTATGAAAAATGCGCCACAAAAAAAGGCAGCGATATCACTGGATCGCTGCCTACGTTGATACTTTGCTTAAATTACTGAACTTTAAAGCGTCCGACAACCTTATTTAAACCGCTTGATGTCGAATCAAGGGCTTGGTTCACGGTATTGGCCTGCGAAGCGTTGTCGTTCAGTTGATGTACGATCTGCTGAATAGCGACCATATTTCTATTCACTTCTTCTGTAACCTGACTTTGCTGATCCGCAGAGGTTGCCATTAGTGCATTCAATTCGTTTATTTCAATGACAGAATCGGTGACTTGGTTTAGGGAATCCATGACCTTATTGGTATTCTCAGCGGTGTTCTCACAACTATTGCGCGTAGACTCCATTGCTGAAACCACATTGTCGGTGGCATTTCGTAACTTACTCAGCATTTCGTTTATTTGAGAGGTACTGTCTTGCGTTCGCGCGGCTAGGGCTCTTACTTCGTCGGCTACGACTGCAAATCCTCTGCCTTGCTCACCTGCACGGGCTGCTTCTATTGCCGCATTAAGTGCAAGCAAATTCGTTTGTTCAGCAATTTCACCAATCACTTGCAGTACGGTGCTGATCTGTTTTGTGTCCGCACTCATCGTCCCGATAGACTGAGACATGCTGCTTACTTCATCAACCAAGGCTGAAACACTGTTTACCGCCTGAGAAACAATTTCTTTTGATTCCTCAGCATTTGCAGAGGTGTGCTCGGTTAACTTCGCCGCATCAGATGCATTTTGTGCAATGGATTCAGCGGTAGCGCTCATTTCATTTATTGCCGTGATCGCTTGTTCGGTTTCAATATTGTGGTTGTTCAGCGTGTTTAAGTTCGATTCTGTTTGGCTGTTTATTTGAGAGACAGCAGTATCAATACTGTGGCTGGATTGAGAAACTTCGACAAACATCTTCTGAAGCTTTTCAATGAATAGGTTAATCGAATGAGATATTTGGCCGATCTCGTCTTGAGAAACCACATCCAAACGTTGAGTTAAATCGCCACTTCCTTTAGATAAATCGGCAACAACGCTTTTCAAGTTTTGCAAAGGTTTAAATGCGATATGCAGCAGAGCAACACTTATCCCGATAATAACAACGGCACAGACGATCAAAGCCATCGTGATCAACCAATTCAACGAAGACGTATTTTTCTCGATTAAATCCAGGTCGATGTAACCATTTAGCTGCCAGCTCTTTTCACCCAAAGATACTCGCTTGTTAAACGGCATTAGATTGTCACCTTGCTTATTTGAGTAGATAACAGTGCCATTTTGAGAAATCAGTTCGATGTAACTACCGCTAATTGCGTAGTCGGCAACAATGGATGACATTTCACTTAAGTCGATAACAAAGAAGTCGACAGAGTCGTCTGAACGACGCATTGAAATGGTCAGAAGGGGTTTGCCATTTGTGACTGTCACATCACTGATGGCCGGTATTTCTGTTTGCGAAGATGCGGCGTTAATAAAAGCTTGAGAAGCGTCTTCTTCCATTATGCCGGAGTCATCAAATGCGTAGTCGTTTACGATTTTAACGACTTTATAGAAACCGGAGTTTTCCTTGGTCTCTGCAATATCCATCATGCTGAAGTTTAGGCTTTTCGCCAAATTCACTTGTCGTTGCAGATCGGTACTCAGTTTCTTCTTAACCAATTCGATGTTGTGGCTGATGTTTCGTGTATCCGAATCATTAATGTATTGGCTAATGAAGTAATTAACACTGACGTAAGAAGTCAGAATGGTAATAGAAACAATGATGGTAATTAGAGCGATGATCTTGTTTTTAAAAGATAGGTTTTTCATGCACTTTACATCCCTAAAAGTGTACTGAAGAAAGCAACCACATAGCGAGGAGCTAATGATACGCGCCACATGTTAAGCAGAGCGCTGCCAATGTGCAATCAATACGCAACAAAGACTCAAAATTGAGCTTTATATAAATAAAAATGAGCTTTTGCCAAGAAGGGTGTTCGATAAACACGTATTTAGAAACTTGATTGTAACCAGCTGACACTAAAACCGAAGATTGGGTGGCGAATCAACAAGGTGAGCTATAATTGTAAGTGTTAGAGTGGGCGCTTAATACGCAATAGCGAGAATTGAATCTTAAATAATATTGTAATAACAAAAAGATAAAACGATCGCGGTGCAGTTAAAAAGAGAAGTTTGCGTATTGTAGCCAATTAACCAAATGGGTTTAGGCTAGGTATGAAAATCAAAGTTAAAAATATAACACTACTTATCGCTGTTACAACATTACTGTTTTCAGTTCTCTATTACGTTACGTGGAATGCAACACATGAACTTGAAAATAAAGTTCAAGATGAAATGCAGGACGTTGCAAAAGAACTGATAGAAAAGATCGATCGTAACTTATTTGAACGGTTTCACGATGCCCGAGCTTTTGCCTTAAATGCAAGGCTTTCCTCCAGCTTTCCTAGCGAAAACAGCCCTCCAAACCAAAACCTAGAAGAATACCTCGATAAGCTCATTACCGAATATAAGGTTTACAGTCACATTTTGGTTTTTACCAACCAAGGTGATCTCGTTGCGCAAAACCGAATGGATGTCTTCGGAGAGGAAATAAAGCCAATAGAATCGAAAGCGGAAAAAGTACTGCTAAAGCAGTGGTTCAACAATGTGTTGAATGAATCCTACTTAAAACCGTTGTCACCAAACCCAGCATTTCCGGAATTAGGCACCGTGGTTTATGGCCCCCACCCGTCTCTTTTTGGTCAACAGAACGTACGTGATGAGCAATTCGATATGATGTTTGCAACGGCAATAAAGAACGATATTGGCGAGGTGATGGGGGTATGGGTAAACGTATTGGATTTTAAGTTCCTAGAAGAGATTTTTCTCGAATACCACTTATCGTTGCTAATGAAAGGCTACAACAATGTTCAACTACTGCTTGTCGATCAAAAGGATGATGTCCTTATCGACATGCGAGCAAAAGACAATCAATCGATGAATTACTTTCGAGAAAACTCGGAATTGAAAGGGCAAAATATCGACGATCACTATCGCACTCAATCCACGGTTTATCGAGACTCTACGTCAGGCATTTCATTGGTGAACCAAAAGGGTGGCGAAGTACTGTTAAGATTACGCGCGAGTAGCTTAGGTGCTTATGACTTTCCAGGTTTAAACTGGCAGGTCTACATCCAAGTCCCACCCGAATCGGCGTTCGTGGAAGCGGCCCAACTCAAAACAAAGCTGTGGCTGCTATCTATTATGATTATCGCTGTATTGACAGCAACGGGCTTGTACATGTTCTACCGTGTGAGCTCCCCACTTAAACAGTTGGCGAATATATTCTCGCAGCTGTCACGTAACGACTTTTCTACGCCGTTACCTAAATATCGCCGAAACGACGAAGTCGGGGAAATCATTAAGGCGGTCGACATATTTAAAAGCCGGCTTCAAGAACGTGAAAAGCTGCTTAAGAAAACGCTAGACCAACAGCAAGAGCTGGATTTACAGCGCCGAGCAATTCGAGCCGCAAAATCTGGAATGATGGTGTGTGATGCTGAGGACCAAGAACTGCCTATTGTTTATGTCAATCATGCGTTCTTGGCAATGACGGGGTATACCAGTGAGGAAGTTATTGGTCGTAATCCTCGATTCCTTCATGGTCCTGATCCAGACCAACCCGGGCTAATTGAGCTAAGGAGTGCTTTATCAGTAGGAAGGTCTTGTAATGTCTACATTCAAAATCAGCGCAAAGATGAATCAATATTTCAATGTCACTTACATGTTGACCCTGTTTACTCCGATGAAGGTGAATTAACGCACTTCATTGGTATTCAAACCGATGTGACTGAGTTGCATCAGGCTAAAGAGGAAGCTCAAGAAGCTAATAGAATGCTGCAAGATCTGATTGCACAAACGACGCTGGAATTGGAAGACAGTGAAAGTCGTATGAAGGCGGTATTCAAATCAGCCATCGATAGCTTAATCATCTTCAAATTAGATGAAACCATCCTAGACATAAACGACTCCGCTAGAAAATTGTTTGGTTGGACGAGAGAGGAGCTGTTAGGCAAGCCATTTGATACCTTACTGGCAGATGATTTTGAACAAAAAGGCATCAACTTTCTGACCCACTCGATATCAGTGGAATCGCCTGACAGAGCGAATGAAAGCGATGAAGTGATAGGGCAAACCAAAGAAGGAACGCTCGTTCCATTGGAGATGTCAATTACACAAGTCGCGGTTAATGGTGAAGCTTACTACTTGGGTACGTTACGAGACATTAGCGACCGTAAACACGCGGAGTCGGAGCTTAAGTTAAGCAAAATAAGCCTACAAGATTTGGTCAGACGTTTGAACCTTGCCACCGAAGCTGGGGAAATTGGTATATGGAATTGGGACTTTAGAAGCGGCGAGCTTGAATGGGATGACCGTATGTTTCTTATGTACGACGTGGACAGAGAAAACGCCACGGATACTTACGACATGTGGAAAGCACGAGTGCTGGAAGAGGATGCCTCTCGTGCAGAAGAAGAGTTGATGACAGCAAAAGATACGTTATCGCGTTTCAGTTCTGAGTTTCGGATTCAATGGGGGAATGGTGACGTTAGATGGATCAAAGCCGCTGCGGACGTTGTGTTTGATGAAAGCACGGGCGAAGCCATTGGGATGGGTGGGGTTAATATAGACATTACCAAAGAGAAAACTGCACAAGATGTTCTAAGGCGTGAGAGTGAAATCGCCACTGCCGCTAATGAAGCCAAATCGATGTTTCTTGCCAATATGAGCCATGAAATTAGAACGCCAATGAATGGTGTAGTCGGGATGATCAATCTGTTGAGCGAAACGGAGTTAACCCCCGAGCAAAGTACAATGGCAACGACAATTCGCGATTCTTCAATGACACTTTTAAACATTATTAATGACATTTTAGATTTCTCTAAAATTGAAGCAGGGCAAATGCAAGTGGAAAACATACCCGTTGAATTCCACGTAGTCATGGAGCGCACGGCAGATGTGTTGTTCTTACAAGCTCAGAAGAAGAATATCTCCCTATTGTTAAAACACGATTCCCGTATTCCTCAATACATAATGAGCGACGGAGTTCGATTAGGGCAGGTGTTGCTCAATGTTGTTGGCAACGCAGTGAAGTTCACAAGTGGAGACGAACATTACCAAGGTCAAGTTTGGATAATGTCAGAGCTCGTTTCTAATGATGGTCGAGACGAAATCGAAATCCGTGTACAAGACAACGGCATTGGTATGTCGCAATCACAAATGGATAAGTTGTTTTCCGCATTCACACAAGCAGACACATCGACTACCCGAG
Organism: Vibrio penaeicida; assembly: GCF_030689305.1. Lineage (GTDB taxonomy): Bacteria > Pseudomonadota > Gammaproteobacteria > Enterobacterales > Vibrionaceae > Vibrio > Vibrio penaeicida_B. The sequence goes on from NZ_JAUYVM010000015.1 coordinate 54,372, forward strand.
TATACGGAGGCACCGGGCTAGGCTTGTCTATCACAAAATCACTGATTGAAATGATGGGCGGGCGTATTCGGGTAGAAAGTCAGGTGGGTGAGGGCAGTTGTTTCATCATGACAATACCCTGCGTTTATGACCTCAATTTCCGAATGGAGCAGGATGACATCCCTTACTCAGAAGCGAGAATTCTGTCGGTCTTACGTTCTCCAGAGCTTAGTGAAGTAGTGAAATACAATCTCGAATCGGTGGGTTGTGAGGTGGTTTCTGTTTCTTCATTTGCGAAAGCCGAAATGGTGCTTACTCATGAAGAAAAAGGCTTCAATATCATGATTGCAGGCCCTGAATATTCCTCGAAAGACATCGATATAGTGTATGAAGGGAACATAGGGAAGTTGCTTGATGGTAAAGCGAAAACATTGCTGTTGTCCGAGGATTCCTCTTCAAGTAAAGGGTTTGTCTCTTCCAATACGATGGTATCTGGCGCGCACCCTTTAAAACCGAGTGAACTTGAAATGGGTATTGCGATCTTAATGGGCAAACGCAGCCCTATCGTTGAAAACAAACAAAAACTAAGGGCTACTAAAGATTTGCCTACAAAAGAGCAGGCTGAGAAAGAAGGCAGGCTTATATTGGTGGCGGAAGATCAGCCCACCAATCGTGATGTGATAGAAAGGCAATTAAATCGGTTAGGTTATGTGTGTGACATGGCAGAGGACGGTCTAGCGGGCTTGAATATGTGGAATAAGGGGCGCTACGGGCTCGTACTAACAGACTGCCATATGCCGATAATGGATGGCTTTGAACTCACGAAAGAAATACGAAAAATAGAGATCGAACAAGATGCAGCGCAGAGAACGCCGGTCATTGCGATTACCGCTAACGCGTTAGTTGGTTCGGCAGAGCATTGCATCCAAGCAGGAATGGACGATTACCTTTCTAAACCCGTGGAATTGAATACATTAGGGAAAATATTAGATAAGTGGCTGGACGCGTCAGTCGAATCAAGCAGTGAAAACGATGAGAGCGAGCATGCCGACCACCAGGTTAATGTTGATGCGCCGTTTAAGCACGATTTGCAAATATCAGAGCTAGAAGAGTCGAACGCCATCAATCTTGAACGGCTTGAAGCCATTCTCGGCACTGCTGAATTGGACGTCGTTGCTCCGCTTTTACAAGGTTACTGGGATTCACTGCAAGAAGACATGAACGCATTGGAAAGTGCGCTAACCAATAAAGACGAAAGCCAGATTCAAAGTATCGCTCATGCCGCAAAAGGTGCGGCGAATTCAGCAGGCGCAGAACGGTTGGCAGAATCATTTATGACCATGCAAAATGAAGCATTGAAACAGGATTGGGGGCACTTAGAAAACGTTTATCAACAAAGTGTTACAAAAGTAACAGACATTCAAAAATACTTAGAAAAAGAAAAAATTATATAGCTTGAATAGGTTACTAAAACTAGGGATTGAAGATTGAAAAACAACGTTAAAAAGCTGGGAAGGAAAACACTATGAAGGCGTCAGAAATATTCTCCAAAATAACGGTCATGATCGTCGAAGATCATGATTTCTCCCGAAAGGCGACTCTTTCTATGCTGCTTAGGCTCGGAGTAGAAAATATCCTCACTGCCCCAAATGGTAAAATCGCGATTCAAAAACTGGATATGCATAAAGTCGATATCATTATTACCGATATCAACATGCCTGAAATGAACGGAATTGAATTGTTGAAAGAAGTTCGAACGGGCAATACTAGCAACGATAAATCCACGAGAATAATTGCGGTGACGTCCTATTCAAATACGGAAGTATTACGTGCTTGTATGAACCTAGACATCAACTCGTTCCTTGTAAAGCCAATCACCCTCGACATGGCGAAAGAAAAGATAGTGGCTGCGTTTAGCGAATCTGCCCAACTCTTCCATGAACATGAATACCATCAAGTTGAATCCGATTTTGATTGCATGACTGAAGACCCTGCTGTTCAGCATGAAATTAAGCCAGTGAACAATGCGCCTGAAAAACCAACGTTAGGCCTTAATGAAAGGTTGATTTCCAAATTGAGTGATCTGGAAGTGGGTATGCGTTTAAAGCAAGATATCTGTGCTGCAAACGGCTCCCGTTTAATAGCGGATGGAGTGGTATTGAACGAAAGGCTCATCAATCGAATTCATGAACTCAGCGGCATCATCAATATAGATCAGCTTAAAGTGGAACTGCCAGAAGAAGATGTCACAAAAGTTTCATAAATCAGGCTAATTCCAGTCATTGTTTGTGTTTATTCAACTTGGTTTTTAATTTCTTTTTTTATTCTCTAAATTAAGAACAGTATTGCGCACGCTTTACTCTATAATCTGCACATAGCGTTGTGGTAGCCACTTTTATATTGTGGTTAATGAACTTGCGTATATGCATACAGATTATGTATAAATCAGGCGAATATTGAAATGAAAGCCATATTTCAAATCATTTTAAGCTCATTTAGAGCGGCGATGGTCTCACTGATCCCTTATTTATTTTTCCGTTCGGCTTGGATTGTATTTATTGTTGTAAACAATAATTATGAGCTGATTCCCTATGAAGATATTGCAACTATAGATATTTTGCTCGGAAAAATATTCCCAGTTTTACTTACATGTACACTCGCCTATCACCTTTCTTTTCATTTCTTTGATGAGCGGTTGCTGGTCACTTCCCTTGCTTTAACAATGTTTCTCATCTTTTCAGGCTACATTACGAAGACCGAAAACGGGCTGATTCTCTCGGACGCGTTTGTTCTCGATGATGCGGTATTTGTGCCTGTTATGGTTTGCTTAGGGTATTTCCTTGTGAATCGCTACGTGAAATACAAGCTGATACACACTAGGGTCGTTAACCCTGTTTTAGAAGGTGCGATAAACGGGATGATGCCTCACCTCGTTGTCTTTATGGGAATGGGAGCCCTGTACTATCTATTTGGTCAATATACGTTCCAGACTCTTGTGGACGTGATTGCCCAATGGCCTGCTGGTATTCAAGCTTATTTGCATACGCTCATCATCCACATCACCTGGCTGTCAGGAATACACGGTGCAGCCGCTTATTACACCTTTTTTGATTCTTCTTTTGTTTCAGACGTCTATGTGACAAATATGTCGTTTAGTATGTTTTTCGATGTGTTTGTTATTTATGGCGGTGCTGGTAGTACGTGGTCGTTAATTATCTCTATATTGCTATTTTCTAACATGAAATACGCAAGAACGCTCGCTAAGCTTTCCATACCTTTTGCAATAATCAATGTGAACGAATTATTGGTTTTCGGATTACCAATTATTTTCAACCCAATTTTAGCTGTACCATTTGTATTAGTGCCACTTGCTAACCATCTGTTTGCTCAAATGTGGATATCTGCGTTGGATATTACGGTCGTCCGAGACAGTATTGAATGGGTAACACCATCACTGCTCGATTCGTATCTGGTCACAGGCGGTAGCGTGAAGGCAATAATATTGCAGTTCGTAACAGTCGGTATGGGTGTGCTTATTTACATGCCATTTGTGAGAAAATACACCAACACCAGTAATGATAGTTTGCTTAATACGCTAATTAGAAAGCTTCGATTCAGTTACGCCGTTCCCGTTCAAAAAGAGGTCACCTTTATGGGGATGCATGATGAGTTAGTGGCTCAACAAGATAAGTTGAATCAAAGCTTAAAGGAAATATTGGCGGGTGAACTGAAAATGTATTACCAGCCTCAGTTTGATTCCAAAACACTTAAGATGGTTGGCGTAGAGTCTCTACTTCGATTGGAAAGCGAGCACAGACCCAATTCTCCTGATTTTATTCAGCATTTCGAAAATGCAAAAATTGGAGAATACATTGATAAGTGGGTGGTAGATGCGGTTGAAAATGACGTAAAGAGCCAACCTTTGTTCAAAAATTTTGGCTTGAAGATCAGTTTGAACCTCAATGTCGATTCTCTGAGTGATAAGAAATTCATCTCGGAAGTCATTAAGCAGCTGTCTGGCTACCCTGTTTTGTTTGAAATTACCGAATCCATTTATTCCCAGCATGTGGAATTAGTCAGTGAGAGCGTTGGAATATTGCGTGAAGCTGGTTTTAAGGTCGCCATTGATGATTTTGGCACTGGGTATTCAAGCCTATCGATGCTTGGGGCATTAGATGCCGATGTGATTAAGTTGGATCGTATATTCTTAAAACAGGCTAATAATGTTAAAGGAAAAGAACTTTACCGGTCTGTCGTATCTACCTTAAAGCGTCTGGGTTTTACCGTGGTATCAGAAGGTATAGAAACAGACGAAGAACTGGATTTTGTTCGAAGCTGTAATGTTGATGTTTTACAAGGATATTATTTCTCACGCGCGATTAATATCGAAGAGTTGGAGCTCTACTTTTCTGATGAAGAAGCTTCAGCGCAAGTGTCAGCACAACACGTCACTATGACAAACTAATCCAGCGTGCAAACGCCATTTATAGAAAAGCTCAAGGTACCTAGGGTAAATTGAGCTTTTTCTGATATGAACGGGGATAAAACAACAAGATTAGCGACCACGAGCGTATACCACAACCAAAATGGTTTTCTTGATAATTTCCCAGTCCATTTTAATCCAGCTTGAAAAGGACATGAGCGCTAATGCGTAGCTGTGATCGTACCCCACCTTCGAACGTACGTCCTCTATACAGGTATCGTAACCTTGGTTAACTTGTGCAAGCCCGGTAATTCCAGGTAGAACGCCATATGTTCGATCCGAGAAAAACGGGATTTGAGATTCTAATTTACCGTAGAAGCAAGGGCGCTCAGGGCGAGGACCGATCAACGACATATCCCCCTTTAAGACATTCCAGAACTGGGGAATTTCATCCAATCTCGTTTTCCTTAAGAATAGACCAACTCGAGTGATTCGCGGGTCGTTGTCTTTTGCCCAAGTCGCTCCTGTTTTGGATTCTGCATCTGTGTACATGGTGCGAAACTTGATCATCATAAATTTAGAAATTCCCGATTTCGTGATCTTTCCAACACGCTCTTGCCCGTAAAATATCGGTCCTTTTGAATCCAATTTTATTGCAATAGCGATAATAGGATACAAAGGTAGGGTCGCACATGCGCCCAGAAATGCACACGCCAGATCAAACAAACGTTTTGCGAGAAATATACGTTTTGCTCTTGTATTTGAAAGTGTTGAATTAAAAGTCATAATATCCATCATCCGTCTCCTAAATTCGTTCCCATTGACCTTTTTCTAACCCAAGTAGATACCGCATCCCACCAATGAAGCTGGCGACATGCCCTGAAATGACGTAAGCAAGGGTTTTGAAATGTTTATAGGTGAACACTCTTGGTAGCAGGTAAGTAAAAAGAGCGATAGAGTAACCAGCAATCTGTAAAGCAGCAGCGGTCATAAATAAGGGGTGTTCACTCAGTAAAATGGAACCTGCTAGAGCAAACATCATCAAATATGGCATGGTGACACGCAGCCCTTTTCCGGAAAAGAAGGCAAAAGCCACGCCTTTGTGCTTTGGGTTTAACATGGCAAACAAGCGAAGTGTTTGTTGTAGATTACCAGCAGATATTCTTAAGCGGCGTTTAAAATCTTGTTGCATAGAGACTTGTTCGAGCTCCAGTGCCAACATCTGAGGTTCGTAAACGCCCTTATAACCTCGCTTAACAATACGCATTGGTATAATAAAATCATCATTGATGGTATCGAATTCTAGCTCCTCAAATAATGCTCTCCTAAACATATAAAAGGCACCGTGCGCTCCAAGAACTGAGCCTAATAAACATTCACTTTGCTTTATTGCACCTTGGTATTGCCAATATTGTTGTTCGGCATGGTCACCAGAAATAATTTGATATTTGGGGTTCACTACGCCAACGGAAGGAGACTCAAAATGTTTAGCGGCAATCAGTAGGGCATCACATGAAATCAAGCTGGATACATCGCTTAAAGCGACAATGTCACTGTCGGCTTTTTCCACCATCTTGTTAACCATGGCGACTTTGCCCTGGTTAATTTGAAAATCAAAGATTTCAATGTGTACCTCTTCGCATATCGCTTCTTGAATTGTGTTGAATGCGATTTCAGCTGTTTGGTCTGTACAGCCATCACACGCAATCCAAACTTTTAATTGGCTTGGTGGGTAGTCTAAACAGCACACATTTCTAATTTTCTCGGCAATCCAATCTTGTTCGTTGTAGGCAGGAATGATCAGAGTCACGGTTGGGAGCTCTATGTCCGTATTTTCAGCACGAAAACAGCGTTGTTGGGATAAGAGCTCTGTTGGTTTCACTCGCTTGGCAACTATGCTTAAAAATAGCGGGTATCCTACGTGATGATAGACCACCAAAAATATGCAAATAACCGTTGTAGAGATTAGGAATAACTCCATTACTTTTCTCCTTTATTACAAAGCTTTTCATAGGCAGAAGTCATATTTCTAATGTCGTAGTTTTTAACGATGTAATTTCTCGGTGTGCACGAATTTTCACCATTCAGCACGCTGCTCAATGCTTCATTCATTAAGGAAGAGTTGTCTGATGTCACTAATATCCCAGACTCTGGGCAAATGGCTTCTTTAACACCACCCACGTCGGTTGCAACGCATTGTACGTTACACGCTTGAGCTTCTAGGGTGGAAAGGGGAAAACCCTCATTGCGTGACGGTAGGCAATACAAATCAAGTGATTGATAGAAGCTCACCATATCGTCGGTGAAACCAAGGAAAAATACTCGTTCCTTTAAATTCAGTTTCTTAGTCAGTGCTTCAAGTGAAGATCGCTGTGTACCGTGACCAGCGATAGCCAATACGACATTCGATGGCAAATATTTCAAGGCATAAAGTAATGTGTCGTGACCTTTTACCCATTCCATCCGACCTGAACAACCAATAATTTTTTTATCAATAGGTAAGTTCAAACGTTTGCGGGCAATGTTAGTATCACCAGGCATGAAGCGCTCGCAGTCGATTCCGTTATGAATTGTTTCGACGGGAATATCTTCAAGTACGTTCGCAAGCTTTTCTTTTACAAAGTCCGCATCCGCCACCAATTTAGGCTGAGATAAGTAACATGCCAGTTTTTCTAGGCGGACATCTGCGTCATTGTCTAAGTGCCACGCATCATGCTCGGTATGAATTCGGACTGGTACGTTTGCTATTCGTGCTGCGATATTACCGTAGAGTAAAGGGCCAATGTGATGGCTATGGACAACATCAGCTTTGAGCGTGGAAAGTAAGTTCCTCATTGTCATCAATAGTTTTGGCTTCAAGCCGGGGTGTTTGTTGAGGAAAAAAAGCTGACTTTCGTGGTCTTTTAACCGAGGCCATGCTCGGAGTGAATTTTCTTTTGAACCCTCAAGGCTAACGACAAACACTTTGTTGGCTTTATCCGCAAATCGCAGCATATCAAGAACCATGACTTCGATTCCCCCAGGTCTTAAATGCTGAACAACGTGTACGATTGTTTTCATCTATCCACTCACAATTCCATGTATCTTATTTATTACTTAGCGAAACTCATGCCAAGAATAAAATCATTTAAATACAAGGAGATATGTGTTTTTATCTTTTATGTTATTAAGGTTTCTCATTTTGATAGTCGGTTTGAGAGACGTATTAGAAAATTTGTATTTTGGTATTTGAAAGAGGCATTCAAGAAAGTGCGAGAAAAAGCCCGTTTGGAAACGGGCTAGCTTAGGTTGTTTTTGGGTCAGTGTACTTTCGGTTTAAGTTTGTGTTGAATCACCGTGTAGGCTTAATATCAATGAAAGGCATTTCTTGGGTCTCAGCTCCTAAATTCAACACGTCGTCATTCATGTTTTTCATTTTTGGCACTCTTGTTAATACTGGTTTTCCCGTTATTTCTTCGACTTCATCTCGGCGTCGGATCGCGGTGTCGGTGAGCTCCAATATCAATGCAATACCTGCGCCCATACCAAACCCTCCAATTATTCCTGCAATGAGAAATACAATAGGCGGCAAGTTGGAAGGCGCACTTGGGGTGTATGGTCTATCAATGACTTTTACACGCTTTTCTTGCTCAAAGACGCCAAGTGAACTGGTGAGACGAGCCATTTCGAATCGCTCCAATAGGTTCTCGTAGAGTTGCCTTTTTAGAGAAAGATCGCGCTGCAAATTTAAAAGTTGTTTTTCATTTTCGCCAAAGCTTGACGTCAATACTTCTAGCTCTGAAATCATGATCTGAATTGTTTTGATTTCTTCGCTTAAGCTGTCTACGTTGGAACGCGCTTTTTGTAAATCTTCGAGCTGGGAAATTAGGACAGGTTGACTCTCCCCATAATTATCTAGTGATGAAGAGCTCGCGATATCCCAGAGTTGAGCGCTATCTAAGGTGGGTTGGGTTTGATCTAGAAGAATATTTCGCTCGGCTTCTAATCGTCTTAGATTACGAATCTTTGCTTGAACTTTACTATGAGAATCGGTGTATTTGGCTCTTAGTAACGTTAGGTCACTTCGAATACGAATGATCTGTTCTTCAATTTTCCCTACAACAGGGTTGGTTTTGGACAACTGAATATCCAAACTACCGAGTGTTTTTTTTGCACCTGCGTATTCAGCTTGTCGTTCAAACAATCTTTGCTTAAGTTTCGCGAGCCTGCCTAACGCTTCTAGCTGCATTTCTGGTAGTAAGGAGCCATTTTTACTTTTGAAATCGGCGAGGTTGGCCTCGGCTTTGTCCAATTCCTCTTGGCGATATTTAATGTTAGTGGACAGGAAATTTTGCGAGTCGACCATAGATGAACGTTCTGGTGCCAATAGTTGCTCTACAAAGTGCAAGCTAACAGCCTCTAACGTTTCTGCCATGCCTTCAGCAGTAGAGGATCGGTATTCAATTCTTAGTAAATCACGCCCTAGCTTGGTTACCTTTAAACTTGAAGATAGTTCACCAATAACATAATCCAATTCGGCTGGGGTCGGGTTTTCAGGAAGTAGACCTCGCTCTTTCGCGACAGATGCAAGAATGTGGCGGCTGTGCAGAAGTGTTTTTAGCGCATCCAATCGGTCTTTTAGCATGGTAGAAACCGCGAGATCCTCCAAGAATGGATTCATTTTGGCGGTTTCTTGAATCAACATACTGGTGTGCGAATCATAATACCTCGGTGTGGTTTTACCGATGATAAAACCAATAATGGGGAAAAGTACGATAGGGACGGCGATTACGTAGCGCCTGCGCCAAGCGCCCATCAAAATAATCAATACACGCTGACCAATTGTCATCATAAAGCCTCCAGCCAGCTTTCTAAGTCTTTTGCTCGGCTATCCCATGAATGCCTTGCTGCTGCTTGAACCTGAGATGTATTTACCGCAAATTGGCTGTTTTCTATCGCAGAGCTCAGCTCATGGGTATTGCTCACGCATTGAACAAATTGTTTAAAGGGTTCTAATGCAGGAAAGTCTGTTGTGACGATTGGTGTCCCAGCTGCGATGTATTCCAGCAACTTTAGTGGATTACACGCCCGAATCTGCTCGTTATCAATAAAAGGCAGAAGGCTCGCTTGCCAATGTTGGCTATATGAAGGCAAGGTATGATGAGGTCTTGGACCGAGCCAATGAACATTGGGCAGGTTAGGTAATGGGTTAGTTGGTAACTCCAATTGGCCAATGAACACAAAGTTCCACTCTGGCAGAGAACGCATGGTTTGACTTAGCATGTCGTAATCTAGCCATTTCGAAAGGCTGCCGTAAAAGCCAGCAATGGGTTTGCCATCTTTAGGGAGATCTGCAGCGCGTTCTGCGTGATTCGAAAACAAAGTGAAATCGACACCGTGTGGCAGGTATTGTGTTTTTTCATGGGGAAATTTGTGCATTAAGTGATGGCTTACCGTTAATATGAGGTCGGCTTTCTCCACCAACTTAGACTCGTGTTGCAAAATGCATTCGTGATCGACGCCTGATAGGGCTCCAAAATCATCGCCGCAGTAGTACACAACGGAAGATTCACCCAAAGTGCCGCAAAGGTCCGCTGCCGTAGGTAGGGAAGTCCAAAGAATCGGATTTTTCATTCCGTAATGATCGAGAATAGGAAGCAATTGTGAACGCATCCATTTTTGTGCAAGGTGTCGACCAAGACGCGAGCTAGGGGCGGGAAGGGTTTTCAATGTGATCACTGGAAACTCCGCTTGGTTTTGAAGTTGCTTAGGGAGCTTGGTTTTTGAAGCACTAATTTTGTTCCACGCTCGCTTAACGTCGTGCGCGGTAAGGCGAGGTTTACGTAGCCCAATAGAGTTTACCCACAGCACTTTACGGTTTTTACTAAGGCGATTAACCAAATGTTGGGTACTGGAGGGTAGCCCGCCCCAATCTTCTCCGAATACAATTAAATCACGAGGCATCACGTACCTCCTGTAGGCATTCAGGGGTTAAATGTCGGATGATTTTTGCAGGGTTGCCTGCCGCTAACACATCCGATGGTAAGTCATGGGTTACAACACTATTCGCTGCAACAATGGTTCTTTTCCCTATTGTGACACCTTTCATTATGGATACTCCGGTCGCCAACCAAACGTCGTCTTCTAATATAATGTCGCCACATTGCTCATCTAGGCAGGGTAGCCCTTTAGCTCTTGCGCTCGCTTCTATTGGGTGACCCGGATAGCCACATAGAAATGCTCTCCCTGCAATTCGAACATTGTTTCCTAATATTATAGTCGTACCGACGGCTATTGTGGTTTGCCAACCAACGTCAACATTATTGCCAATAAGCAACGTCGGGTTTTCGCTAAGAGTGCGTCCCGAAAATGTGGTATGCCCCGATACTCTCGTATTGTCGCCGATAGAAATCGATATAGGTCCAGAAACAAATGGAATACCGCCGTACAAATATAGGTTTTTACCACATTGACTCAAGCGACCTTTGAATGCCGGAGTATTAAAAACGACTCGTGTGATAGCGGAGAATGTTGAGGAGAATAATTGATAAGAAAAATAGATCCCGCTGTTTACCACTTTTGGGAAGGAAAGCTCGAAGTGAATTACTCGCTTGATGACGCGAAATAGAAAACGTGCGGTAGGTGTATTGCTATGCTTTAGCCAATTTTTTAGAGTCTGTAGTTTTAATGAGAGCATAGTCTGTCCTGTTTATGCAGAAGCGATGACTATGCTCTTTCAATGATTGTGCCAGAATTATTTTATTTAAAATACAGTGATTTAAGTATGTATTTATGTCAATGACATTGGGATTCTCAATTTGACACGCGTTTTAGATGAGTCTTTTCTTGTTGTGGGTTTCTGTTTTGTCGGTTTTTTCGGTTGTTGATTAGGTAACATAACGCCTCCTAAATCTTGGCTTTATGCAAATTGAGAAAGAAAATGGCTTCAATATTCAATTTGCCTAACAATTCACCTCTTCGATGTGTCTATTTTCTCTATATGAGATAACGAAGAGCCAATTTAGTTATGTCTGCATTTTACATGCCTAGGGTTAAAAGCCTCTTTGTTTGTGTACTATAAATATCACTTTTGTATACACTTTGCTTATAAGTATAGACCATACCTATCTAGATAAAATTTCATGCTCATTCACATGTCGCTATTCGCCTTTTTCAGCAGTGACGAAATGGTTCCTAAACGCAGTATGATTCCAGCAAGTTACGGGTGGATTCATTGAACGGAAAAAGCACTATCGATTGATGTTCGATAGTGCTTTTTTATTGATTATGTGACTTGGACAGAAGAGAGATTAGGGTCTGTTGATCTTTCGCGGTTAAATTTTCTTCGACTTCTATGCATTTTAATCGCGGCGCAAGGTGTGTAGCCTAGTCATTCTAAGCAAATACCTTGCAACAAAGAGTAAAGTGCATAGAAGCGAACCCTTCGGGCAGCATTTGTGACCTATTTCTACTGCGTTATCGCCTATTGATGTAGAGCGACTACACCGAATAAGCTCTGCCTTGTATAAATAACCCACAAATTGCTGCAAAAGTCATCTCGAAAGATCAACAGACCCTAGTCGTGCTGCTCAGTAATTGAACGGTTAGTTAGAGCCGAAATAATGCTGTTATAGCACTGGTCTGCGCGGTATCCATTCGCGATGTGCGCGCCAGCTTTGGATATTTGAAGCAAAGAAGACGGTGCATTAACAATCAGTTCTAACTTTTCTTTTAACGATGACGTGTCGTAAGGCTTGTACTTTAAGCAGTTCACTTGGTTAGATAACGCCAAGTCCCAAAAAGACCCATCTGCCGGTAAAATCACACACATTCCTGAACTTAACGCTTTTAAAATCTGCCTTTCGTTGTCTGGGTTTTCTGGTAATGCGAGATAAACATGCCCAGGTGACCAAGGAATCGAGCCTTCGATTTTATAGCAACCCAAATGATCGGATTGATGTTTTAGGTCAGTGTTTCGGTTTTCATTCGCACCGGACTGTCTGAGTTGAATAGTTGGGCGAGCACTTTGCTCGGTATGTGCTAACGCATCAAGCAAATGAGACAAATTTTTAGTCTGCGTTTCGCAATAGACTTGAGAATGTTCAGCGTCGCTTTCTACCGCTTGCTCAACATGAGCGTAACCAAGTTTGAAGGGCGTAAACCTTTCACTATGGATAACATCTTGTGCCTGCTGGTGGGCAGTTGTATTTGGGCAATGCTGCCATTGACATGCAATGGCTTCAAACATGGATTCTCGCATGCTTTGTAAATAAAACACTCGGTCTGCTTTGACGAGACTGGCACCATTTTTAGGCGTCCAACTGACGGGTTGGCACACAATCTGAACAACTTGATATTTGAGCAAGTTACGAAGCCAATAAACAGGGGAGCTGTGGCTCGGTTGAGCAGTCAGTAAAACACCCGAGATCTCACCAAACTTTAATCTAGCGTAAAGTACATAACAACAAAACAAAAAGGCACGGTACCAACGAGCAATCGCATGAGCATTGGCAGACATGTTTTCTTTGCCCATCGAGACCGTATTGTAGCCTTCGATCTTGGAATGTTCGGGTGCCATAACGGTAATCTTTGTATCGTCTCCTTTCAGCTGTCCAAGTACATCTTGGGTAAGATTTTTTGCACTTAGACCTTGCTCGTTAGGAGAGACAACCAGTATGTGAGATGTGTTGTTCATAGTGAACCTCCCGTTGCTTTACCACCCGTTAGCAACTTAGTTATGTAGCCCAAATTATTTAGAAGAGGAGATAAATGGGCAGAATCATTATTTTCGTAGTGTGTTTCGATTTCTTGCACGTATACCGATACAAGTGATGCACAGTAGCGTTTTGGATCGGATAATCTTTGTGCTAAAAAGTGAGCTTGTTCTGAAAAGCAAGATAAGCGGTCTGAATCAGCTGTGATCATTTCGATGGCTTCGCTGAGTGAAACATGCGAATGGGCGAGGGCCAGAAAGCCTGTCATACCTTGGCGAATCAATTCTGGGTTACTGCCTAGCATAGGAGCAATTGTCGGTAATCGGTTTTGGCCAGCTGCAAGGATATGAGTTCTTGCGCCTTCTTTTCGCGCGCCACTAATGTAAACATCAGCTTGCTGTAAATAAGGGGTATGGTTGTCGGGGCTATAGACAAAGTGAACAAATTCTTTAATGTTCAAAAGCATGGCTTGCTGTTCTAGCTCGCACCTATCTTCCCCTTGCCCCAATAAAACTAAGTGAATATTGGGTTGGTCTACGCGAACGATAGAGAGTGCTTGTATCAGTGAATCAATTCCGCTTGAAACCTCTAACGGCTCTGAATTGATCAAAATGTAGTCATCTTCACCGATATCAAAATGGTCTTTTAAATTAAGTACTCTTGCTGTACTCGATTTAACATTAGTAAGCGCAACAGGACTTGGGATAACCTCCAGCTGTTCGCTCGGATACCCAAATGCTTTGAGGGCATTGGAAATGTTATTGCTAGGTGTAATAAGTTTGGGCATTAATCTAATACCCAAAGGTAACGAGTGCGCGTCTGCGAACTCAAAACCTATGTCCGCTATTATGGGCACATCGCAATGATTAGAAACCCAGTTCATCCACTGACAGCATTGAATATCGAGGCAGTGAATTAACGAGATTTCTTCACTGCGTACAATTCTTTTTCCAACCTGGTATTTTTGATACCAACCCGCCAAAGATTCAGTGCTGCGGGTCGCAGAAGAGTAAAACTTAACCGCAGGAAAATCGCTCTGTAATCTGTTTTCTAAATCTGCATTTAGGCGATGCCACAATGTGATGGTAAATGCTTTGGTATTCAGACCAGAAAATATCACCCTAAGACGATTAGCGATCTCATTTGGGCTTTCATTGTCATGCTGAACAAGCAAAATATTTGTTGTTGCCATCATATTGCCTCCCTACGATCCATTTCTTAAATGGCTTGTAATGAGTAACAGCAATAGATGTGCCAGTTTGGGTTTTTTATGTATCTTATTGATTTATAGTGATGTGAAAAGTTGATGTGCTCTTTGTTTCCTATTATTGCAAAGGTGCATTAGCATTTTGAAAATCGATTCTCAAAATGCTAATCCTGAATGCTCCGGTGATAAACTTTCAACAAAGAGGGGATAACTGCCTGAGCCGAATAGCTATTTTCTATGGCTCGTCGCGCCATTTTTTTGAACGCCATTTTTTTGACCTGTGGCATTGATTGCCATTGTGCGATTGCCGCTGGCAACAGCGTATAGTCATTTACCCATCCATTTACACCGTTTTGGATAAGCTTAGGGAGGTCTCCGACAGGCGTTGACACAACAGGGATGCCTCGAGACATCGCTTCTAGCGCAACCATTGGTAAGCCTTCGTAGTGCGAAGGAATGACCAATAAGCCAATATTTTGCCACACGCCAGACATATCCGCTTGCTGACCATGAAAAACCACATTCTCTGTGGCGGTTGCACTGAGTAATTGCATCATAGGGCCATCACCATAAACGTGATACTGATGATTGAGGTCATTAGATGCCATTTCTAGGAACCTATCTGGTGCTTTTTCTTCGCTCAACCTTCCGACAAAAGCGATTTGTTCACCGTTGCTGAAATTGGATTGTTCAATGTTGATGAAGTTTTTGATGATGGGGATCGGAGTTTTCACTCGATCCGCTATTTTCGAACTTACGGCGAAACAATGGTGGCTTAATAGATGGGTATTGCGTTCTAACCATAAATACAACTTAAGTTTTCCTGAACCTATTTCGCCAGCGTGCATTGTGCTAATAATTGCAGGTGAAATGAAAGGACGAACTAACCGAGCATAGAGTGATGCCTTGTAGCCGTGTGTATGAATGGCATCAGGGTTCTCTATTTTAATTTGTTTGAACAAATCTATCGGGCTTCCGGACAAGAAGCGGTAGGGGATACTGAGAGCGTTCAGTTTAGGAAGCATTGGGTGGGCTGAGTTGTATTGTTTTACGAAAACAACTTCAGCCTTACACCCCAAAGAGATCAGACCAAGTGCTAATTGGACAATATGAGATTCAATGCCCCCGAAGCTCTGTGAATCTAGAACAAGCCATACACGAAGCGTATCATTCCTCTTCTTCATGGGTTTCCCATGCTTGTTTTTTTCGGTATAGGGTTGATGGGCTCAGCTCGAGCAAGACCGCTGCATTTAACACATTGCCATCACAGTATTCGATGGCATTTTGGATAACCTCACGTTCAATTTCTGCCATTGGGCGTATTTTCATATTGTCTTTTTCTATGGCTTGATGGGACGGAGAGCTTAGCGCTGCAGTCTCATTGTCATTAGGCTCGGATTGTGAATGCGATGTGTGCGCCGCAGTTGGGGTATAAATCGGCTCTGGTGTAGCCGGAATTGGCTTTTTCGCGATGGTTGCCGACATATTCATGCTCTGAGCTTTACCAAGACCTGACGGCGATGAATTCAATGGTGGCGGGAGATGATCCACCGAAACTTGTACATCGTCGTTAAGAACCACAATATTGCGAATAATATTTTGCAGCTGCCTAACATTACCTGGCCAGTCGTAATTGCACAGCATGAGTTCCGTATCTCGTTTAAAGCTGGTGAATTTTTTCTTGTCTTGCCGGGCGTACTTACGCAAAAAGAATTTTGCAATGTCGATGATGTCCGTATCTCGATCTCTAAGGGGAGGAAGGTTGATTGGGACCACGTTTACTCGATAATACAAATCTTCCCTGAACCGCCCCTCGTACACTTCTTTCAGCGGATCACGGTTGGTCGCGCAAATGATGCGCACATCAACTTGGATCTCTTTGGTTCCTCCAAGGGGAGTGAAGCGACCTGTTTGCAGAAATCGCAGCAGCTTTTTCTGCATGTCCAATTCCATTTCACAAAGCTCATCAAGAAACAACGTACCACCGCTTGCGAGGGAAGCGGCTCCTTTTCGATCTGTGGCTGCCCCAGTAAATGCGCCTTTCATGTGCCCAAAAATTTCGCTTTCAACCAAATCGCGAGGTATGGCACCGCAATTCAGCGCAATGAATGGTTTGTCTTTTCGATTGCTCTGATTATGAATCGCCTCTGCGCATACTTCTTTACCAGTGCCACTCTCTCCACAAACAAATACACTTGCTGTGGTAGGGGCAACAGAATCAATGATTTTATACACCGCTTGCATTGGCAATGATGAGCCGATAAAGCCTTGATAGCGTTTTCTATCGAGAGTGGATTGCAAATCTTCCACCAAGTTTTCGAGCTTATTACGTTTTAAATGGTTTTTAATCGAGGCTTTAAGGCGATCAGCGTTAATGGGTTTTTCCAAAAAATCATCAGCGCCAATTCTCATCAAATCCACAGCAACATTAACGGAACCATGAGCCGTGGCAATGATGACCGAGGTGGATATTTGGTTCTCACGTATCCACGCCAGAACATCTTGCCCTGTCATATCTGGTAACTTAAGATCCAAGATTACTAATTGAGGTGGGGTTTTCTCAATAAACTCTTTAGCTTCAGCACCTGTAGCGACGTGAAAGAAATCATAGGGCTCGCTCTTTACGTATTGTTTGTAAAGGATAGCTAAAGAAGTTGAATCTTCGACTAAAAGAACGTTTGGTTGATTCATAGTCTTACATCTCCCATGCGTTTACATGGTTCTAATTCCAAGGACGTCGAATACTTAGAGTTAACAAATCCAAGTAAGCAATTGAACGTTGTTATATTTGTTTAATATTGAGTTAAGCAGACATTGCATGATTCTGCAAAGTTAACCCTATGCTTTTCAATAAGTTCGATAGTTCAATACGCTATTCAAAACCGCGAGAATTCCTTTCGCGTAATGCCGCAAAAGAAAGCTCTGCCACATCAGGTAATGCGGCGGCGCATTCTAGTGCTTCTTCCATTTTATTTTGCACACACAGCAATTCGATTTTCCGCGCGTGTTTTGAAAGTCTTAGATTTCCTAATGTAACTGAACTGCTCCCAAGGGTGTGGGATTCGAATTCCAGCGCTTTCTGATCTTTCGAGTTAGCCGCTTCCATTAGGTTTGCCACTCGTTCTTCAGACTCTTGTAAATAGAACTCGATGAGTTCTGGTAATACACTGCTATCGGTATCGTAGATTATCTGTTGAATAACCGACTCATCGACTAACGTGATGTGATCACTATCATGTTCAAATGCGGTAATCTGCTCGATATCTTGTTTTCTTTCTTGTGAGCCGTTTTCCATAGTGCCCTCTGACTTTTTTTTACTTAAATGTAAGCTTAGACAAGATAATAAAGTTGAGCGATTAAAAGGTTTCGGAAGATAGTCCGACATCCCGGATTCAATAAATCGTTCTCGGTCCCCCGACAGGGCATGAGCCGTTAGGGCAATAATAGGAATATTGGAATACTCTTCAGAGAGAGCGCGTATGTGCTTTGTGGCCGTCATGCCGTCCATCTCTGGCATTGATATGTCCATTAAGATGAGATCGTAGTGCGCCTGCTTTACAGCCTCGATCGCTTCACGCCCGTTATTCGCAATATCAGGTGTGATGCCAGCGTACTGCAATGTATTCTTGATCACCATTTGGTTTGCGCTGTTGTCTTCAACCACCAGTAAGTGAGCATTGGAAAGGTCTGTATCAGTGTCTGGCTGCTGGTGATAGTGTTGCTCTACTTCGTTTTGATTGGATTGGTCAAACCAAGCATTGAAGCGAAATTCGCTACCGATTCCGTCAACGCTTTGTACTTCAATTTTTCCCTCCATTAAATGCAGAAGTCGTTGGGTTATCGCTAATCCAAGCCCTGAACCTTCATAGTGACGGGCAAAGGTTTGATCGACCATGGTAAACTCATCAAAAAGATGAGGCATGTGCTGTTCAGCAATGCCTATTCCGCTGTCTTTAACAGAGCATTTAAGCTCGATTCTCCCTTCATGCCGCTCTGAGTAAACCTGTACGTCAACTCCGCCATGCTCAGTAAATTTGACTGCGTTTCCAATAAGGTTGAGCAAAACTTGTTTAAACCGATATACGTCGCCGTATACAAAGTCGGGAACATTGGGGCTAACCGACAACTCTAAGTAGATGCCTTTTTTGTGTGCTTGAGGTTTAAAGAAATCTATCGATTGATGAAGGCTTTCGTTTAGGTTGAACCCAACAGGTTCAAGAAGAAGTGTACTGGTTTCCATTTTAGAGAAATCGAGAATATCGTTGATAATGGAGAGCAAGAGCTGACCAGAATCGGAAGCTGTATGAACCAGTTCCTTTTGATCGTTTTGTAGAGGGGTTTGTTCCAATATTCCTAGTAAGCCTAAAACCCCGTTCATGGGTGTGCGAATTTCATGGCTCATTGAAGCAAGAAAGCGACTTTTTGCTTCACTCGCAGTTTCGGCTTGTTTACGCGCAACCTCTAATTCTTTTTGTTTATCAGCCAGTTTCTGTGACATGGAGTTGAACGCTTTTGCTAAGTCGCCTATTTCGTCTCCCTCTGCGATGGCCACTTGAACGCCCGGACCTTCTTGCGTTACTAAAAGAGCGGCTTGTTTTATTTTGTACAAATTACGAGTGAGGTAGGAGCCCAAAATAAGGGAAAACAAGGTGACTAATGCGACTTCAATTGTCGCGATACTCAGTATCCAGCGTTTGGCTTTTGAGAGCATCCCATTAATGTCTTTTGTTGCGAACCCCATTTCGATATGACCATGGCGCATTGCCCCAGTGGTAATAGACGTGGCTCTGTCAAAGACCCCATCTTTCGAGGAGGATAACCCTGTATCCATTGCAGCAAAATGCCCTAATAAGTTTTCTTCCCCTCCCTCTACAAGTAGACGACCTTGAGCGTTATATATCCGAACGTAACAAAGGTCTTTTACTTCTAAGATGTCTTTGACCAAAACATTCAGCGTTTGTAGATCTGAGGAGATGACGGCTTCTTTTGTTGCACCTGCGAACATGGATAGCATGGTGTCGGCACGCTGCAACAGTTGTTGCTCATTGGAATCGGATAAGAACTTTACTGAACTTAAAACAAGTGTCATCAGCATCACGATTTCAATGCCAGCTATGCCTAAAATGGTTTTCAATCTAAGACTCATCTCTTTCTCCTAACCACATTTGGATTCGATAAGAATCAATAAGGTATCGTCTTTAGCTGGTGTTCCCGCTAGAACATCAAAAACGCGCATTACTTCATCAATAGCAACGTCGATTGGTTTGCGTAAAGTTTCTAAGAGCGTTTTCTCTATTTCTATGGTCAGTTGCTCTCTTTCTGTGACGCTGTCACCAGATTCAAATAATCCATCCGTAAATACAGCAATGCGTTTTCCTTCGCCTAATTGAATTTGGGTAGAAGAGTAGCCACTGTGATGGAGTAATCCGGGTAGCATCCCTTGAACAGGAACACTTTCTATCCCTTTATCTGTTATCAATAATGGGCAGGGGTGACCTGCTGATGCCATCTCTATTTGGTCGTTATCGAGTAATGAAAAAGCACAGCTGGTTAAGGTGATTTGTGATAGAAGCTGATCTTCAAAAGCGCTGTTAGACAAATTGTTTAACGTATCCGTTGGGCTTGCAGTTGTAGTGGAATGTAACAGCCCACGTAAATAGCCTGCGTAAGCATAAGCGAAGAATTTGGCACTCACATCGTGCCCCATAACGTCTGCCAACACATATAAGTTTTCTTTTTCAAAACGTTTGGAAAGTAAGAAATCTCCACCGCCACACCCTGTGGTTCTTTGCCGAATCTCAATGTTCCACCCTGACTTGGGTTTACTAATTTTGGGGAGTAAGCTGTTCGTGATTTTTTCATCGAGCCTGTGCGACAGTTGGTTGTATACCTGATTGGATCTGGCTAATACGCGTTGAGCTGAAAACAGTAACGATTTTTTATCGACAGGTTTAATAAGGTAATCATCTATCCCTAAGTGATTGGCGTTCGCTTGGACGTTTTCTTCTGATAGGGCGGTTAGGAAAATGAATGGAATGCTTCGACCATCATGTGCCTCTTGTATCGCTTTTCGAAGCTCCATCCCGCCCATGTTTGGCATTTGAATATCTGAAATGATCAGGTCGAATTTGTTATTTTCGATAAGCTCAAGAGCCTGATCGCCGCTTCGCGCACACGTTATATCGAGATCTTTATTTAGGTAAGCGTCATACACTTTAAGCAGTAACGGGTCATCATCAACAATGAGTACTCGAGATTTACTGACGGTTTTCACTATTTTCCAGCTCATAGTGAGCTTGTTGACACCATCGACCGTTTCATAATGCAGGTCATCACAGTACGTTTGTATCAGTGCGATACCTCGTCCTTCTTCAGCATCACTAAACTCAGTGATGATGGATTTTTCGTCAGTTAATGTCGGGTTCCAGCTTTGCCCGGTGTCCAAGACTTTTAGAACGAGAACATCAGATTGCTTTTCAATCGAGATATCAATGTCTTCAGTCATCGGTGAGGCATGCTGAATAAGGTTAGTTGCCCATTCCGAGAAACACAGCAAGATGTTGTTTTTCTGCGCTGTGGCTTTCATGGTGGTATCCAGCGCTTTAGATAAGCACTGACGCAACATTGTCACCGACTCTAAATTCGCTTTGCGGCGATGCGCAAATAGCAGTGTGCTGTGATGATGACTCAATTGATCTGTGGTCATATGGTCACCTGAAGAAACCTAGCTCGTCGAATCGACATAGATAGCTTGGACACCAAAGATTTGGGAAGAAATGTAAAGCGCTTAAGTTGACGGCAAAGTTCATCTGAAAGGCTAGGGTGATGTAAATCGTTGATTACTGTGCCAAGCAGATTGGCGTTGTTGTCGTTTAAGTGATGCATAGCTGACGACAACTCAGCGTGATTGGTTTTCCCTGCCATCAGCATAAGAACGGTGCCATCGCAGCATCCAGCGATTGTTTCTGCTGGGATATTGTTGGCATTTAACTGCGAGATCGGGCTGGTGTCGATGATGACTCTATCGTAGTCCTTGAGCCAAAGTTCTATCTTTTGCTTGAGCATGTGAGGTTGGCGAAAGCCCATAATTTCAGCTTTTTCCGATGGTGCGTTGACGCCAGTAATGACCTCGTGAGTACCTTCAACGATCGCGAGGTGCTGGCAGCCCGTTGGTTCGGGCTCGTGTTGGTTACTGACTATCGCGTTTTTATCGCTTTTTCTTTCAAAATTTTCAATTGTTTCTTGGTTGTTAAAGGTATCTTGGCTGTCAAAGCTATCTTGGCTTTCAAAGGTCTCGATGTTCTCAATATCTTCTATATCCTCAAAAACGTCTATGTTGTTAGCCGTATGTATATCAGTAGTGAAAGCAGGGCTGCCAGAAGCGTCGGGAAGCATACTAGGTAAATCAATCGACATAAGACTTGGGTGCTTTAAGTTTAAGTCAACGAACAAAGTTCTATACCCAGCAAGCAGGTGTCGCTCGGTTAGAGCCAGTGCAATTGAACTGCTGCCTTCACCGCAATTTGTCGAGGTAATACAGAAAGAGCGGCAATGGTGTTTCTCTAGCTGAAGGAAAATTTGTTCAATTTCCATGTTACAAGCAGGAATAGACATTACAGTGCTCCTATCAATGCGACGGTAGCCAAGATACGAAACACATCATCTAAGCCCGTTCGGACTTTTTCTAACATACTTTCATCCATTCTGGGGACATAAACGGTATCTCCCGCTCTGAGTACTGGCAGGTTTCTAAAGTTGGCGGTACGGCTGAACTCAATAAGGTCAAATGTACGAGCTTGACCGCTACAGCAAGACATGTTCACTACACTGATTTTTTCTAGGTACGCATTGCTATTGGGTCCTCCAGCTTCTGCCAAAAGATCCAAAATAGTCATGGTATCGTTGAATCGATATCTACCGGGGTTGTTGACGGCTCCTAATACGCGAATCGTGGATTCTTTGCTTTCGTCTAACCAATTCTTGTCTTTCTCTGGCACGTAAATGGTATCGCCAGGTTTTACTTTCGGCAGTAAGGATTCATCACCTGTTTCGAAGTAAAGCGCCAAGTTAAGCTTACTGACTCGTGCATATTTCCCATTGCGGTGGGTGACACGAATATTGTGAATATCGGCACTTTGGGTAGGACCATCAGCCGCAGCTAGAATGTCGAGGAAATGCATGTCTTCGGTAAATCGATATCTTCCAGGTGCAGAAAGCTGACCAAATACATAGATGGAAACATCAGAAGCTTGGCGAACCCATTGTGCTTTGTTGTCAGAAGGGTCTTGCGGCAAATCGTGGACACGAACCGTGCTACCTGCTCGAATTAACGGCAGCTCAGCATCGCTCGACCCGTTCTTTATAAAGCTATCCAAATCGAACACGGTCATTTCTGGTATACCTTGAGGGGTGGGAGTGACGACCTCAATTCGACTTGTGTCCGCTCTGCCAATCGGTCCTCCAACATGAGCTAACAAATCCATCAGGTTCATTTCGTCAGACCATTCAATTCGCCCTGGTCGCTTTACTTCTCCAATCACACGTACTGCTCGGCTAGGCGCGATTTTTAACCATGATTTCTCATTCATGTCGGTCTTTTCAGGAACGAAAATGGCGTCACCAGGCGCGATTTCGGGTGGCGTCATGCGTTGCGTACCTTCTGTATAACCCGACAAATCAAAGTTGATGACTCGACCATTACTTTTAATGACTCGAATTTGGCGAGATTCAGCAAAACGAGTCGGACCACCAGCGTTAGCCAAAATGTCCATAAAGGTCGCACCTTCTTTCCCTTCGAATGCGCCCGGTTTGGCCACTTCGCCCATGACATAAACGGTATTAGAACCGGATTTGATTTCGTCTTCTTGCTTAGGGACGAATATGGTTGCACCAGCCACAAGTTCAGGCAAAAGATTGCTGTTACCTGTATCAAGGTATTTCTTAAGGCTGAAAAGAGTAGGTTCGTTATGAGCAATAACGCGGATCTGGTCTACGGCAGCGTAGCGAGTTACACCACCTGCACGCATGAGAAGATCGACAAGCGTATTGTTTTTTTTGAAAGAAAAGGTACCCGGGGCGTTAACTTCGCCAAATACCTTGATGGCGTTTCGTCCGTCGGCGGCGTCACCGGCATCCGCCAATTTGGCTGGGTCGAATTCTTGTTCGATGTTACCAACCATAGGAGAAGCAGGAATGAATAAGGTGTCTAGAGATCTCATATCAGGTAGCAGGTTCTTGTTACCTGTATCTAAAAACGCTTTGTAATTGAACGTTTGAACATCATCTCCACGGCGAAGTTGTATTTGGTCGAGCTGCGCACCAGAGCGTAATCCACCAGCCGCATGGAGTGCCAACTGAACACTGTCACCTTTTTGAAGGGTATACTCACCCGGGTTTTCAACATAGCCTTGGATACTAACAAGCAACTGCTTTTTACTGATAAAAACTTTTAGGTTGGAGAGATCTTGAAGCACGGTTTTTAAACTGATCGTAATCGTTGCGATCATTTGATCTTCCGTTTTACCTGCAACATGAATTGGACCCACTTCAGGAAGAATGAGCCTGCCACGTTTGTCGACTTGGAAATCCTTATTTAAGGTGGGTTCCCCTGGCAACATAACACTGACTAAATCGCCAACATTCACTGTTTCTTGTTTGGCGTGTACATTTAAAGGTATTAAACCCACCACTAAGCAAAGTATGACACGATAGAATCTATTCATTGTTCATCTCCGCTGGCAGTATTTGTTCTGCTTGAAGCAATTCAATGGTGACACGTCTATTTGTTAGCCGAACATGTGGTTCACTGCCTTCAAATAACGGGTCTGTTGTTCCCACTGAATCGACATGAATGCGCTGCGGTTCTAAGCCAAAAATGCTCAAATATCTTTTCACTTGTTTAGCGCGTTCCATCGCCAAGTCGGTGTTGTAACTCTCTTTACCTACAGAATCAGCATGACCAGTAATAAGCAGTTTGAACTCAGGATTTTGTTTTAGCAGGTGAGAGGCTTCCGCAAGACGCCCGATATATTTAGGGCTCAGTTCATAACTATTGAAAGCGAACTGGTTGTCTGCATTAAGTAAGTCGTATAGGCGTGTGGCTAAATCCACCTCTTTTTTGCTTTTCTGATTGCTTCCTGGTGGCACACAATCTTCTTTCGAGAGGACATAATCCAACTGGTTTTCAAGTCTTCTGAGAAGCTTTCTTTGGATGATTAAATCGTTCGCTGCGTCGTACTCTAAACCGCCCTCAAGCTCGCGTGCGATTCGCGCTTCATTATTTTTTGCGTGATAAACGGTTGCAGGGAAACACCATTCAGCTTGTTCCAAAATCAGCACATCTAAGTGCCTTGCCGCCAGTTCCCATTCAAATCTGAGCCCGTGTTCAGGGCCTAGAGGTTCGTCAGGCATTACGGCTGAGAAGCTTGCTTGAGGATAATGCTCTGCAAGGCCACCATTGCCTTCAGGTGCAAAGCTGGTGCAGCCCGATATTGAAGCAAACAATGACAGTAAAAAGATGAATCTCATACCAACCTCCGAACATTTCTAACGTGAAACCAACGTTAAACAGTGCGACTTAAAATGGTGTAACTAGTGGCTGTTATTGTTAACTGGAATGGCGTTACTAATTCTGAGTAAAGTAATAAGTTCAAGAGGTTGTCCATGCGCATTTTCGATTCGCATTACTCGTTTCTTCTCGATTAAGCGTTTGTAGAGATAAACAATCGCACCAACGCCAGAGGAGTCTAAAAATGAAACTTGAGATAAGTCTATTTCGACTTCTTTATGTGTATCTTCGAAAATGACTTTATCTATTTGAGGCTGTAACGACTTACATCCCATTGCATCCATATCGCCTAATACAGACAGAGTAAGTAGTT
Organism: Vibrio penaeicida; assembly: GCF_030689305.1. Taxonomy (GTDB): domain Bacteria; phylum Pseudomonadota; class Gammaproteobacteria; order Enterobacterales; family Vibrionaceae; genus Vibrio; species Vibrio penaeicida_B. Next base: position 79,554 of record NZ_JAUYVM010000015.1, read on the forward strand.
GAGGGCTTTGTTCTGATCTTTGCATTTCCATAGGTCTCTCCAGTTATCGGAAACGTTATGCTTAAAGAATTAGCACAATATGTGCCAATAATTAATTCTTTAAATTACAGTTACATAGTGATATTTACTAAGGGTTTCGCAATTTGAAATGCGTAGCTTCTTTCAATTTGACAATAGAATACAGGTTGCATTTGTGCGAATTCTCAAAATGAGAATAGTTGAATATTGAGACGGTTAGTTGTGTTTTACGCTCTCAAATCGAGTTGAAGGACTGAACCGATGTCTTAGAAGTGATAATTACCGAAGTTGTGCTGTTGGTGTGTTGATACGTGATTGACGTGTTACTAATGTATAGGGGTGAGTGATTTTTGAGCAGGTGAAGAGCTGAAAAATGCACCCTAAATTGGTAGATGTCATCATAAATTGAGGTGGAGTATGGTTTGTAAATCGCTTTTTCTCTCCTTTATTCTCATCGCTGTTAACCTTATCAATGTTGGGGTTTTATCTGCGAAAACCATCACAGGTGTTCAAGACAGCTGGGCACCGTTTTCTATGCAAGGTGAAGAGCAAGGTATCGCTGTTGATATCGTGACAGCAGCTTTTGAAACTCAAGGTTATGACCTTCATTTTAAACTTATGCCATTTGCTAGAGCCATACACGAAGTCAAGAAAAGCCGCGTGGATGTGTTAGTGGCGACTTGGTATACCGAAGAAAGGGCTTCATATCTAGAGTTTAGCAACCCGTATTTTTACAATAAAGTGAAATTCATTAAGCTCAAAGGCGATCCGTTTGAATATTTTGGGATGGAAAGCTTACGAGGACGAAATATTGGTATTGTTAGAAGCTATGGGTACGGTGATGAATTTTTGAGTTCTTTACTGTTTAGACGTGATCCCGTTTCAGACACATTGAGCAACCTCAAAAAGCTCATAGCTGGCAGGATAGACTTAACGCTAGAAGAACCCATTGTTGCGTCATTTCTAATGACTGATAACGGATTGGATCCCGATTTGTTTGAGGTTACAGAAAACGCACTCTCAGTAAATGCGCTACACATTACGGTGAGTAAGAGCCATCCCAACGCGCGCCAATTGATCCATGATTTCAATCTAGGCTTAAGAGAAATCAAGAAAAACGGTACTTATTGGAAAATACTGGTTAAATATGGGCTTCAAAAAGAGTTATAGCGTGCGTGATCTTCCCGCTGGCATACAATCAAATGGCTTCACAAATTTTGTGACCGCCAACTCTATAATTAATTCAGTGCTTTAAATAAGCCTTTTAACGATAATTCAGTAAATAACGCGAATGTGGTGCTAACGGAGTGAATTAATTAACTATCGCGGGCGATTTGTTCACTAAATGTTCTGGTATGATGTGTGCGAGTATTTTGATATTCAGCATAGCCTGCGGTGGCCTGAGCAGGTAGACTGAATCTCATAAGTAGTAAAAATAAGAAGAAAAATGCTAGACCAAACACATTCCAGTCACATTCAAAATGTCATCAATCAAAAAACTAAGCCACCAGGCGCGCTTGGTTTGTTGGAAGATACTGCACATCAACTGGCTTTGATTCAAAGCCAAAATAAATCGAATCCTATCAACAAAATCGTATTAAATAAGCCAAGGATGATCGTATTTGCTGGCGATCATGGAATTGCGGAAGAGGGCGTGAGTATTGCGCCAAGTGCGGTAACTCAACAAATGGTACAAAACTTTCTTGCAGGTGGGGCTGCAATAAACTGTTTTTGTACACTCAATAATATTGACTTGTCGATCGTCGATGCTGGCATCTTGCGACCAGTGGAGTCGAATCAGAGTAACTATTTTGTGCAGCGCCTCGGTGCTGGAACGAAAAACTTTGTGAAAAGCTCAGCTATGTCTTTAGAGCAAGTTAATAAGGGGATCTCGCTCGGGCGAACTTTGATTTCAGATCTTAGCCAGCAAGGTACCGACATTCTTATGTTTGGCGAAATGGGGATCGGGAACACAAGTAGTGCATCGGCTTTATTAAGCTTAGCGCTCGGCATTGAAGCTGAGGAGTCTGTCGGGGCTGGAACGGGGATTAATCAAGAACAGCGTTCTCGCAAAGTAGAGCTTGTTCAGCAGGCAATAGAACGCAGCAATAAATCACATTTAGGATTAGATCCTTTAGTGATACTGAGCGAAGTAGGTGGTTATGAAATCGTTCAAATGGTTGGTGCGTTTTTAGAGGCTTGTGACAAGAAAATTCCGGTGTTGGTTGATGGGTTCATTGTTTCTGTAGCTGGATTTGTTGCAATGAGAATTCAACCTGAAGTCCGTGATTACATGCTTTTCGCTCACTGTTCGGAAGAACATGCACACAAACTTGTGCTGGAGGCGTTAAGAGCCAAACCCATGATCGATCTTGGTTTAAGGCTTGGCGAAGGCACTGGCGCTGCATTAGCCTATCCACTTGTACTGGCCGCTGCAGCTTTTTACAACGACATGGCAAGCTTTGATAGCGCAGGAGTGACTGTGTGAGTTGGCTGAAAACTCAGCTAGAATTGTTCTATCTTGCGCTGAGTTTCTTCTCTAGAATTCCAGTTCCGTCTTCTACTCCCTATTCAGACGAACGTATGAATAGGGCTGGTCGATATTTTGCGGTTGTTGGCGCATTACTCGGTCTGCTATGCGCCTCGGTTTACGAGGCGTCAAACCTCATATTCTCACCCCAGATTTCAGTCTTTATCGCAATGGTATTTAGCCTTATGTTGACTGGCGCTTTCCATGAAGACGGTCTTACCGATATGGCGGATGGGATTGGTGGTGGCATGACTCGAGATCGCCGATTGTCGATTATGAAGGATAGCCGAATAGGAACCTATGGCGCCAGTGCTCTAGTCATGGCGCTTTTAGGGAAATTCTTATTGCTTTCAGAATTAGCAAATCATGAAAATATCTTTCTCGTTTGGGTTGCGGGGTACACGTTTAGCCGCGCAATTGCAGCCAGCTTTATCTACGATACACCCTATGTCTCGGACTCTGATACCAGTAAAAGTAAGCCTCTTGCACAAAAACAATCTCTTTCTGAACTGATATTTATACTAGTTTGTGCTGTGGCTTCAATACTTTGGATGCCTCTAAACACTGCTGTTATGGTTATTGCAATTGGAATCGCTTTTCGCATCACATTTAAGCGCTGGCTAATGGCACGAATAGGTGGCTTTACTGGTGATTGTTTAGGTGCCGCTCAACAACTTGTAGAGCTCCTTTTCTATTTGGTTGTATTAGGGGCGATGGGAATAAGCGTATGAAAAATCATCACTTGGTTTTAGGTGGCGCACGAAGCGGGAAATCGACTTACGCTGAAGGGTGTGTACAAGAAATAGCAAGTAGCTCTACCTTAAAGAAAATCTACATCGCGACCGCGATATCTTTTGACGGAGAAATGTCACAGCGGATCGATATACATCAGCAAAGAAGAGGGGAGAGCTGGAATCTCATTGAAGAACCTCTATATCTTGCCGAAGTTATCCAAACATTAGATGAAGGCTGTGTCGTCTTACTGGATTGCCTAACGTTATGGCTAAATAATGTTTTATTTGAATTAGGTGACGATGTGATGGATAGCCAAGTACACGAGAAAGTGGAAGAGCTTGTTCACGCCATTACAACTTCTCGTTGTCGTATTGTTGTCGTGTCTAACGAAGTCGGAATGGGGATTGTCCCACTGGGTAAAGTTAGCCGTTTGTTTGTTGATCATGCTGGTTGGATGAATCGGAAGGTCGCGTCTGTATGCAGTAATGTCACGTTTATTGCTGCCGGTTTGCCCTTGTCTTTAAAATCTTAAAGGCTGATAAGAAATGAAAACCCCTGCCAATTACAACATCTATTTAGTGAGACATGGAAAAGTGACAGGTGAACCTGCTTTGAATGGCTGGACCGATGCAAAAGTGCCAGCAACAACACAGTCTCAAATAGCTTCAGATTTGGTATCGGAAATCGGTACTTTTAATTCTATCATTTCATCACCATTATCTCGTTGTTTGAATTTAGCTAAACTCATATCGTCAGGGAAAGACTCGACGGTCAAAGATAGCGCTCAACCGTCAGCAAGTGTTGAAATTTCAGAAGCCTTCAAAGAAATGTTTTTTGGCGATTTAGATGGCAAACCATTTAATGCAATAGAATCTAAATGGCATCTTCTCGATGATTTTTGGCGTGATCCTGCTGGTCATCCATTACCTAACGCCGAAACATTAGAAGAATTTCATCAACGAGTTGAATCTAAATGGCGATCATTAACTCAAACTTGTCAGCAAGATACCCTTGTTGTTACGCATGGTGGTGTAATCAGAATTATACTAGCCAGCGTTCTGGGTTTAGATTGGCGCAACCCTGCACTTTACTCTACATTATCAATCGCTAATGCCTCTGTTACCCATATAGAGCTTTGCAAAGCAGAGCAAGTTTTCGTAAAAGTGAGGAGCGTTGGCGTTACTATAAGGAAATAAAAAATGACAGCTCCAAGCTGGGATCTCAGTGTCGCATATCAAAATCTCAATGACGCCAGAATTGAAAAGGACATTCACACCATTGAGCAAGGTATCGACCAGCTCAACTATCACGCCAAACAAGGTTTTGCAGAGGGTGACCAACTCGTTAACCAAATCCAAAAAGGCATTGTTACCTACTCCAATGTATTGAAAACCCTCCGAACTATTTCAAGTTTCGCCAATTGCTACGCCTCGGTGGATTCAACGCTGAGTAGAGCCAAGCAATTGGTCGGTCGTACAACTAAACTCGGTGCTAACCTTCAACAAGCATATAGCCCATACCAAGATAAGCTGGCAACGGCAGAAGAAAGTATTGTTGAAAAAGTGCTCAATCATGAGTGTGACGATGTAAAAGCGCAGCGCTTTGCCATTCGCTGCCTGCGAGAAAAAGCGTCGCAAAGATTATCTGTTGAACAAGAGCAATTGTTATCAGCACTACAAGTGGATGGAAAAACAGCTTGGGGTCGTTTGTACGATAACCTAACCGGCACGCTGAAAGTGGATGTTTCTTATAAAGATGGCTCATCAGAAACAATGGCTTTGTCGCAAGCCGCGAGTGAGCTATTTAGCGGTAATGTTGATAAACATGAGCCCACATGGCGTGGCATTCAGGCTGCAATGGGAACGCACCAAGAAACGTTCGCTTCTATCGTCAATGCTTTAGCGGGTTGGAGACATACAGAAGCGCAGAAGCGTGGAATCGCCAATTTCCTAGAGCCTAGTTTGAACGACAGCCGCATATCAGAAAAAACGCTCGAAGCATTGATTGGTAGTGCACGAGACAATAAAGAAATTTCGCAAAAAGCCGCTCGTTTAATGGCGATTGTAAGAGGATCTGAGTCCCTCACACCTTGGAATATGCACGCAGCAATGCCGTCTTTAACAGACGGAGTAACCAAGGTTTACGAATTTGATGAAGCGATTGAAATTATTAAGAACGCGTTTGCTTCCGTGTCTCAGGAAATGGCCGATTTTGTTGACCTTATGGTGAAAAACGGCTGGATTGATGCAGCACCTCAGCCTAATAAGAGGCAAGGCGCTTACTGCACCAAGCTTGCAAGTACACGTACTCCACTTGTCTTTATGACGTGGAGCGGCAGTCAAAAAGATTTGATTACTCTTGCCCACGAGCTGGGCCACGCATTCCATAACTGGGTAATGACGGATATGCCTCTTGCGGAAACGTCGTACCCAATGACGCTTGCCGAAACGGCATCTGTCTTCGCCGAGAACATTGTCCGTGATGCGTTGTTAGAACAAGCCGAAAGCGATCTAGATAAACTGGAAATGCTGTGGGAAGAGTTGTTTGCTTGCGTTGCCTTTATGCTCAACATTCCAGTGCGTTTTGAGTTCGAACGTGAGTTTTACGAAAAACGTAAAAACGCGGAGCTGTCGTCAGAAGAGTTGTGTACGTTAATGGCTAGCACTTGGCAAGATTGGTACGGCAGCGTTATGCCAGAGTCAGACACCTATTTCTGGGCAAGTAAGCTCCACTTCAGTATCCCTGAAGTCAACTTTTACAACTACCCATACCTATTTGGCTACCTATTCAGTAAAGACGTTTATGCACAGCGTGAATCTAAAGGCGAGCACTTCTACCCAGATTACGTAGCGTTACTTCGTGATACGGGGCGAATGAAAGCAGAAGAAGTCGTAGAAAAACACTTAGGCATGAACTTGGAAGAAAAAGCCTTCTGGCAACAGAGCATTGATCAAGTTGAGCAGAAAATTTCTGAATTTGAAGCATTGTTGGCGAAGATTAATAGTTAACCTTTTGTTAACCCCAAAGAAAATACTTTGGGGTTCATTCTTCTATATTGCGATGTCCTTCGCAGTAATCTGTATGAACAGCACTAAGTATGCAGTGTGATATTGGTTTGTTCTAGAAAATCGAATAGTTTGCATGCAGTGTTAAGTTGCATATATTGCTAGGAACAAAAATGACAAGAATAACGTTAAGTGGGTCAGTTGGGCTTAAAGGTAAAAACGCCTATTCTGATATAAAACGAATTCAAATCTCTCTTAATAAACTGACTCGTTTAATCAATCTTAAAGAACCTCTGGCAGAGGACGGTTCTTTAGGTTCAAATCCAGCTAAATCAAAAACAGTGGGGGCGATAAAGTCTTTTCAGGCTGTAATGGTTGGAATGGCAAAACCCGACGGGCGAATTGATGTAAACGGACGTTCGCACAAAACCCTATCAAATGCGCTTGGTAAAACAAAAAGTATAACCTCAAGCCTCCCTTCAATTAGAGTTGTTCCTTTCTCAATCATATGGCCACTAAAGAAGAATAAAATTAGGAGAGGATTAGTCAACCATACATTTGGAAACGTGAGGCGGAATGATGATGGGAGTGTTCGAGCTCACCAAGGTTGGGATTTTGAGGCTAGAGTCGGCACGCCAATCTATTCAATCGCAACAGGTAAAGTCGAGTATTTTCGTGACCATGGATTATACGGAAAGCAACTGTGTATATCTTTTGCTTTTAACGAGAAGATTCATTATGCATTTTACGCCCACCTTAAGAGTGTTAACGTGTCTAAAGGTGACATAGTCTTCGCCGGTCAACATATTGGTTATACAGGTGATAGTGGCAATGCTAAGTGTGACGATGTTAGAGATGAGCACCTACATTTTGAGATAAGAACATCTGCCTATAGTGGTCGAAGCTTAGCAGGGCGAATATCCCCATTCAAAGTGTACAAAAAGTGCCCATTAAGAGCTCCCCATATTCAGTCGTTTACTATTCCTCAATGCAAAGTGGATGCGAATGTAAACTTCAGCAAAATTTTTGACGGTAGTTAATTTAGTATGAAATACATAATATGTTTGGTCTTTATTTGCCTTAGCTTTACTGGGTATTCTAAATCTAAAGACTTGGTTCCAATAGTCGCCCTTCAAAACGTACTAGAACAGAAGGGACCCTGGTCATCTGAAAAGCCAAAATGTAAAAGCATGTACATCCCTCCTGGTTCGGCGATTAAGCTTTCTGTTTGTGCTGGCTGGGGAATGACTACTACGTTTGAGCGTAATGGAAAAGTGTTATTAGCAGAGTCACGTTTTGGGGATGCTGATTTCTACTACCCGTACTTCGTTAAGACGCGCAATTACGACTTGCTGGTTGCTGAGATTGGCGCTGATTTATCATGGGGCGTGCGCATATATAATCTGAAGAATGGGAATGTCCAGTATCTAGGCACACTCGACATATATCCAGGCGACGATTATACGTATGACTCAACAGACGTAGTGGATATTATCCAGTTCACAGACTTGGGTGAAAGAGTAGAAATTAGTTTTACTGGTCCTCATTACTGGCTTGATGAAAAGGGAATTGGGCACGACATCGACAAAGATGCCTATTACTACGAACTAACCGCGGATTCGATTGTAAAAATAGAGAATAAAAAATCCGACTGATGCAAATCTAGTTCGCCTTTTTACATTACCGAAATTGTTCACTTAAATTACTGAAGTGCCATTGAATAATGCGCTTCAGTTTTTTTAGTTAAACCCTCACTGTGTCAAATCTTACTCTTAGTTTATATATTTTAAGAAATAAATATTCTTTCAGGACGAATAGTAAGTCATTTTGGTATATCAAAGGTTGTTAGAGATTATGACGCTTTCATTTTGATTAGTTGGTTATTAAGTCTAAATACATTCCATATTGTATGTACTTCCACTTTCCCCAGATGTAACATTGTTGCAACAGATGTTGAGCCGGACAGGGAGTTGTACAATGCAGGGTTCACTTTTCAAACAGTCTTTTCTTTACGATACATTGGATTTTGATGGAGGTTTTTCCCCTCAATCCCTTTCATTATCGTCAGGTCTTTTAAATTGGGTTGATCGTGGTGTCCTTCTTTGGGAGCCCAAGCAACTTTCTCAAGGTAGTAAGAATGTCATCGTTTCCGCTGGTATCCATGGCGATGAAACCGCGCCAATGGAGTTAGTTGACCAATTGGTGAACGATATCGTGGATGGCAGCTTTGAACCTACTTCAAGATGTTTGCTCATTTTGGGGCACCCTCAAGCGACAAACCAACACACGCGTTTTGTTACTGAAAACTTAAATCGATTGTTTGATGAAAGCGAACGACCAGAAACCATCGAAACAGACATTGCGGGAAAGCTAAAGACACACGTTAAATCGTTTTTTGAAGGCACCGAACTAGCCACTCGTTGGCATCTAGATTTGCATTGTGCGATCCGCGCATCAGAGCACTTTACCTTTGCTGTCAGCCCTTACGTCGAACAACCTGTTCGCTCTAAAGACGTCGTTGAGTTTCTAGAGGCAGGGCAAATAGAAGCACTGTTGCTTTCGAATTCCCCGACCAGTACCTTTAGTTGGCACTCAGCACACTTTTATGGTGCACAAGCGTTAACAATGGAGCTTGGTAGAGTTTCAAAGCTCGGCAGTAATGACCTGGGCTTAATTTCGGCTTTTGGTCTTTCACTTCGCGCATTACTTTCAAACGATTCGATGCCAGCAAAGAAAGACGCTTTAAAAGTGTATGCAGTTAGCCGCACCATCATTAAGAACCACCTCGATTTTAGTTTTACTTTTTCTAACGACGTAGCAAACTTTACGCGTTTTGATAAAGGGGAGCTCTTGGGGTTCGATGGAGATACATTGCTCTACGCTGAGAAACAAGGTGAAGCCATCGTGTTTCCAAACCCAAAAGTAGCGTTGGGTCAACGAGCCGTTGTGATGGTTGTTGAATCTGAAACTTGCTTTGAAAACGACCAGTTAGTAGCGGTTAATATAGATTGATACTTGCTTAATATGGTTTGTTATCGGTATGGTAGCGAGATGCTTACGAACCATACCGATATGAACTTTAACCAACTTATTCTAAACAAGCAGCGCAGATGGAAAAATTGCTTCATTGCAAGTTCGATCTTGCTGCTCGTTCTCTGCTTTAGCTACCTTTCTATCGGTGAAGTATTCATTTCACCCTTTAACTATTCCGAACCACTCAATCAAATGCTGCTTATGGAGCTAAGACTGCCAAGGTTACTTGCCGCTTTAGCGATAGGGTCTGCACTTGCGATTTCAGGTGCGAGCCTTCAGGTACTGCTGGGGAATTCGCTTGCGGAACCAGGCGTACTCGGCATTTCCGGTGGCGCCAGTTTGGCAATGGTTGTCGTATTGTTTCTGCTCCCCGTGATGCCAAGCCCTGAAGTGTCGATGCTTGCTGCAATTGCAGGGTCATTGCTCTTTACTCTATTAATTGTGGGTATGGCGAGAAGCCTAAAGTTAAGTACACCAAGGCTACTATTGGTCGGTGTTGCGCTTGGTATTTTATCGGGTGCTGTGGTGACTTGGGCATTCTATTTCAGTGACGATATGAGCATGCGCGTGCTCATGTACTGGTTGATGGGCAGTATAGGGGGCACCAGCTGGCATCAACATACACTCACATTGCTTATGGTTCCCGTTATCGTGTGGTTGTGCTTACAAGGCAGTAAACTCGACAAACTTATGGTTGGGGAAACACACGCTAAACAGCTTGGAGTCGATGTAGACCAATTACGCTGGCGCTTGATTCTCGCCGTATCGTTGTTGGTCGGGATGTCTGTCGCTTTAGGGGGAATCATCAGTTTCGTTGGTTTAGTGATTCCACATTTGCTGCGTTTAGCCTTTGGTACAGAAAACAAATACCTTTTACCCATGTCCGCCATCGCTGGTGCCGGTTTACTGGTTTTTGCAGACATACTGGCTCGAATCTCACTCGATTCTGCAGAATTACCTCTTGGTGTTGTCACCACAACAATTGGCGCACCTTTCTTTATTTGGATGCTTTTAAGAAACCATGATTTGCGTTGATGCTTTGTCTGCAGGAAATCGACTTCTGCCTCTTTCATTCAAAGTGGAAGAGGGGGAGGTGCTTCATGTGATTGGTCCGAATGGTAGCGGAAAAAGCACATTGCTTTCTGCCTTGTCAGGTTTACTTGGGTATAAAGGCGAGATTCATTATGGCGACCGCAACATTGAGCAGCTTTCACTTGAAGAATTAGCCACCGTTCGTGCCTATCTTGTTCAACAAGAACGTCCAGCTTTTACCATGACAGTGCTTCAATTCTTGTCTCTTTCCGTGCCTAATAGTCACACACTTGCCGATTTAGGTGAGCCATTGGAAACACTTTGTTCTCAGCTACAGATTGATGACAAATTGGTGCGAGATACCACCACCTTGTCCGGAGGAGAGTGGCAGCGTGTGAGATTGGCTGCAATGTGCATTCAAGTGATGCCTCAATGGAACCCTTACGGGAAGTTATTGATTCTAGATGAGCCCGCAGCTCCATTAGATATAGGGCAAGAGTCTCTGTTGTATGAATTGATCGAACAAATTTCAAAGCTCGGTATCACGGTTGTAATGGCAAATCATGATTTAAATAGAACCCTACAATATGCAGATAAAGTGCTGTTGCTTGAAAATGGTACGTCTAAAGGGTTCGGAGATGTACAGGAAATCATGAATCCTGAACTGCTGGAAAAAGTGTACAAAACGAAGATTAGGCGAGTAGAGCTAGAAGGGGAACCACACCTAATTTTCAGGTGAGTTTAAGTATAATCATGAGGCCAGTGATTTGGAGCCAAAAAACCGCCCAGTGGAGCGTGGGCGGAAAAGTGGGACTATTATTATTGAAATAATGTGATTACCCAAACATAGCGCCAGTCTATACAGACCAGCGCTACGCAGGCAGATTCTAAAAGTTACGAAACACTCGGGTAGGTTTTGTAATGAACGCCCATCATTTGTTCCATACAGTGAACAACTTGGCAGCTGTATCCAAACTCGTTGTCGTACCAAATGTAAAGTACGCAGCGGTTGTCTTGAGCAATCGTTGCTGCACCATCAACAACACTTGGGTGACGTGACCCTACGATATCAGTAGACACCACTTCGGTTGACTCCGTGTAATCAATTTGCCCAGCCAACGCGGAATTCAGTGCCATTTCTCTGAGGTATTGGTTCAGCGACTCTTTGTCGACTTCCGATTCCAAGTTCAAATTAGCAACGGCCATTGAAACGTTTGGCGTTGGGACTCGAATAGAGTTACCTGAAAGTTTTCCAGCGAGCTCAGGGAGTGCTTTTGCAACAGCACTTGCAGCGCCAGTTGAGGTAAGAACCATATTCAGTGAAGCACTTCGACCTCGGCGTTCGCCGTTGTGGAAATTATCAATTAGATTTTGGTCATTCGTATAAGAATGTACGGTTTCAATATGACCAGAGTGGACGCCATATTTATCGTTAATGGCTTTTAATACTGGCGTAATGGCGTTAGTTGTACAACTTGCCGCAGAAACAATGGTGTCCTCTGGCAAGATCATGTTTTCGTTAACACCAAATACGATGTTCTTAATATCACCTTTACCAGGTGCAGTTAGCAGTACCTTAGAGGCACCGTTGCAAGATACGTGTTGGCCAAGCCCATCAGTATCACGCCATACACCCGTATTATCGACAACAAGAGAGTTTTGAATACCATATTTACTGTAATCAACCTCTTCAGGTTTGTTTGCATAGATGAACTGAATGTAATTGCCATTTGCGATGATGGCTTTACGCTCTTCATCAATAATGATGCTGCCATTAAACTGACCGTGAACGGAATCACGACGAAGCAAGCTAGCACGCTTTTCAAGATCACCCTTCTTACCACCACGTACAACAACAGCACGAAGCCTAAGTGGGTAACCCGGGCCGCTTTTCTCAACCAAAAGTCGCGTAAGCAGACGACCAATACGACCAAAGCCATAAAGTACGACATCGCGAGGCTCTGTCATTGGTTCGCCATTTAATGGCTCGACAAGAGCTGTTGATAAGTAGTCACGTAGATTTGTTTCATCTTCATTGTTTTGCCAGTAACCATGAGCAAGTTGCCCAACGTCAATACGGCAAGGGGATAGTGACATTTCATTTAGACGTTGCAAAACAGGTAGAGTTTGCGACGGAGAAAGGTCGTTACCGACATAACGTCGAGCGAGTCGGTGTGCTTTAACAATATCAATAGTCGATGCGTTAACGAGAGGGCGACCAAAAAGCAAAACTTCTACGCCTTTTTGTCGGTAAAGCTGACCAAGAATAGGGAATATGGATTCAGCATTGGTTTGGCTTGTTTGCCAGTCTAGAAGGTGTTTTTCTGGACTCATCTTTACTTTAGACCTTTTCACGTTTTATAGCTTAGATACAGCCTCACGGCTCAATCATAAGCTGGGTTAGGGATAATATTTTTATGTAGGGTGTTTGTTATATTTATGCGTGAGGATTGTAAAGTTGAGATGCTTATTCTGCTAGTAAAATTAATGATGGTGCTAAGTACCCTATAACTGATGCTTAATGGTTTAAAACACCTAAAAAGACAAATGCTATGAGTGGATTTTGAAACAATTTGTTTACTTATGATTCGCTTAATTCGCGACGTAAACGTTTAGTATCACGGAAGGTGTGGTGCTTTGGTGTTAGTTACATGGAAAAGTGTGATCTAATTGGCGGCAATTACGCCTTGCCGCCTTAGATGGAGAAAATCTGACCTTCATTGCGGACAATGAATTCGTCGAACTCAAAATTTACGGGTTGAAGCTGGATTTGTTGCTGTGTTGCCATATTAGGATCTTGTTTTTTGTGATCTGCTTCAGGGTAAGTTAATACCAAAGCTGTCGCGAACGCTGCCAAATAAAAAGCAAACACGCTGCGCTTTCTTAAAGCTTGCTTAAAGCGCTCTCTTTTACTTACTTGTAATGTCATCGTAATCTCCTTCTATAGTGGCACTGCTGCGAGTATTTGAACCGTATGTATGAAAGCCGTCTTTTTCCATTTTGCGTTCTAATCTTTTTCCCATAATTACTGCTGCAATGCCGATGAAAACCGCCATGAACAGACCAGTAAACAACGTAACAAGCCCAACAATAACTGATGCGATGGATAGTAAAATTCGTTTCATGGTGTTCCTTATGCCCCTTAATGAGTGAATTCATATTAAGGAAAGATCTATGAATAGAAGATGAATGTATGATTCATACAATCGTTAGTTGCTTTACCCGTTGAAAACAAGGAGAATGGCGCCCTTTTTAGCGCCTGTGCGCTACTTCATAAAATGAGATGTTTAATATGAGTTTTTCCTCTTTGGGTTTATCTGCTGAAATCATGAAAGCAATTGAAGAGCAGGGGTACGAAACTCCCTCACCAATTCAAGCTAAAGCGATACCAGCAGTCATCAAAGGAAAAGATGTTATGGCTGCTGCCCAAACGGGAACGGGAAAAACTGCTGGTTTCACACTTCCAATCCTAGAACGCCTTGCAAAAGGACCTAAAGTTAAAGCAAACAATGTACGTGCACTTGTGTTGACTCCGACTCGTGAGTTGGCTGCACAGGTAAATGGTAGCGTCGTAAAATACGGTAAGTACCTGCCTTTAACCTCTAATGTTGTTTTTGGCGGCGTGAAAATTAACCCTCAAATGATGAAGTTGCGTAAAGGTTCCGATGTTTTGGTGGCAACACCGGGAAGGTTGTTGGATCTTTATCAACAAAATGCGGTTAAGTTTTCTCAGTTGGAAGTGTTAGTTTTAGATGAAGCTGACCGTATGCTGGATATGGGCTTTATTCGAGATATCAAAAAAATCTTGTCCTTCCTGCCTACTCAGCGCCAGAACTTACTGTTTTCAGCAACGTTTTCTGACGATATTCGCCAGTTAGCAAAAGGTTTAGTTAAGAACCCAGAACAAATTTCTGTAAGCCCTCCTAATGCGACCGCCAAAACGGTAGAACAGTACCTGTACTCTGTAGACAAAAAGAAGAAGCCATCAGTTCTTGCTCAGTTGATTAAAGATAACGATTGGAAGCAGGTGCTTGTGTTTTCAAAAACAAAACACGGTGCGAATAGGCTCAGTCGTTTTCTAGAAGCAGAGAAAATCTCTTCTTCGGCTATTCATGGTAATAAAAGCCAAGGTGCTCGTATCAAAGCGTTAGAGCATTTCAAAACAGGTCAAATAAAAGTGCTTGTTGCGACGGATATTGCTGCGCGTGGCTTGGATATTCCTCAACTGCCACAAGTTGTAAATTTCGATCTGCCTCATGTTCCAGAAGATTACGTACACCGAATCGGTCGTACTGGTCGTGCAGGTGAGTCGGGTAAAGCGTATTCACTCGTTTGTGCCGATGAAGCCAAAGAGCTGTTTGCCATTGAACGATTAATCCAAAAGCTGATTCCGAGAGAAACGCTAGAAGGTTATGTACCTGTTCATCCGCTCCCTGCCTCTAAACTTGATACTCGCCCGAACAAACCGAAGAAGCCAAAGAAAAATAAAAGCTTTGGTGGTCAGAATGAAGAAGGCAAATCCAACTCTAATTCTTCCAACAAGAACCAGAAGCAAGGTAACCAGAAAAGACGTTTTAACTCTGACGAACAAAAGCCTAGGCAAGGCAGAAGTAATCGCAATTCGAACGAAAATAAAGGCACTTCAGAGAAGCCAACAAGAAAACCGCAGAGTAGACGCAAGCCTAAGGCTAGCAGTTAGAGTAATAATATTCACTTAACGGAAGCCTTCCAAAGTCCCCCAGATTTAACGCCTAGCGACAACGAAATCAATAGACACATTAGTGTCTTTTGATTTTGCCTTTAAAAGTTGTTTGAGTATGTATAGCATTTAATTATATACGTTGACACAATGACAGCCATAAATACTGTTTCTATACTATATGTAAATGATTTTATCTAATCTCATTGCTATCGCTTTTCCTGCATATGAGTAGAGAACAGGACTGATGAATGAAAGCAGACATTTCTCAAAACTCTGTACATACGTTTAAGTCAAGAGCAGGTGCTAGGAAATATCCACGAATCGACTTTCCGGCTATTATTGAAATTGAAGGGGAACGATTCCCAACAGAAGAGTGGAGTGTCGGTGGATTCTCACTAGATGAGGGAAAGTATCGCGAAGAGAAAGGGCAAAAGCACGAAGGAAAGCTGTGTTTTGATCTGCCAGTAGGAACTTTTTCAACCGATGTACACTTTGAGGTCATGCGTGTTAATGAAGATGGATTTGTACTAGGGTGTCGTTTCTTCTCGGTGGATTCTAACCACCAAAAGGCATTACAAAGTATTGTTGATACATACCTTACTGGTGAAGCTATTTCGTTAGATAACATCGCAACTTTTGGTGTAAAAGCTCAATTACATGAAGAAGAAGAAAAACGAGTTAAACAAAATTGGTGGCGCTTTGGTATTGTTGCTTTTGCTTCAATACTAATTATTGGATTTGCAGTCACAGTAATACAAGCTCGCATACTTACTATCAACTCTCAGCATGCTGCAATTAATCAACCTGTTATAAACTTCCGAGCAACTGAGCATGGAATTCTGTATTTAGCTCGATTAAAGCTAGGAGATAAAATTAAATCGGGTGAGCCGTTATTTCAAATATATTCCGAAACCACGGGTGACCTTCTGGCTGAGAATGAGAGCAAAATTAAATCCCTACAGACAGATGTTTCTTTTTATTCAGCTATGAAAGCGCAAACGAGTAAAGCACTAGATAAATACAGAGAGTATTTAAATCGTGAATTATTGTTAAATGCGGAGAAGCAAAGCCTTTTAAGTGAAATACTCGACAACAAAGAACACCTTCTAAATTTGCACCTGAATGGAAGAGATGGTGGCTGGGTAGATACGGTGACTCATGACGAGCGAAAAATTGATCTTTTAGAGAACAGAAAGCAACTATTAGAACTTCGCTCACAGCAAAAGGAATTGGAAAATCAGCTACAAATGCTGGATTTTAATTTTTTAACTGAAAGTGGTTTTACTAATATGAAATCACCTTTTGAACTTTCGGTTCAACAGTCCAAAATCGAATCACATATTAATATTCTAGAGGAAAGAAACCAGCAGATTCTCAGAAGAGGATCGACACAATCTCCTTGTGATTGTTATGTGGCAAGAGTTAATGCGATAAGTGGTCAATCTGTAGAATCTGGAGCATCTATATTGGCTCTCTCACCTATTCCGCTTGAAGAAATTCAGCAAAGTTCTCTTCTCGCATTAATGCCACTTGATAAAGCTCATATGCTGAAGGAAGGGATGGTTGTCGAGTACACAGTAACAAGCAGTAAAGATGTTCATAAAGGGAATATTTCCCATGTCCAGTTTTATAGTGCCGCGAATCCCCAGATATTTGATGAATATGGACAACTGTTAGGAGGGTTACCTGAAACACTACCGAGATTAAATCAGTACGCTTTAATTATGGTTTCACTAGATGACGAAAACGACAAATTCACACCCAATGAACCAGCGAGAGCAAGCGTGCGGCTTAGTTGGTCTGAATACTTGTCTTACTGGTTTTAAGTTATGGATATTGACAAACTCTTCGTAAAGGGGTTTTACAAAAATGATCCAGCTTACGTCAGTGAACTTTGGTGGTTAGCGTTCATTACGAGCATTATCATTTTGGCGACAGCTCTTTCATTCACATACAACATTGAAGTAGACGAGACAACTCTTTGGGTTATCGGTGTAATAGGTCTTTGGAGGTACAGTTGGAAAGCGTTACACCTAATACGAGGCGTGTATTATGAGCATGTCCGTTATCCTGTTTTAAAGTCGTTAGCCGACATTCAGCTGCGACCACCTGCTGTTTGTGTCGTAATTCCTTGTTTTAGAACCAACCCAGAGATCATTTCTCCAGTATTTAAAGCATTGTTAGATGAGATAGAAGACTTTGGTGTGTCTGCGCATGTGGTTGCATGCATCACAGATGAAGCAGACATGAACCTTATTGAGAGGCAGTTCGAGAAACTAAGAGGTCAGGTGCCTATCAACCTGCACATCATTTATCAAGATGGGACAGGTAAACGCAGTACAATGGCCGACGCTTTAACACTACTGGTAGAAAAAGCGAATGTACCAAAAGCAGGAGTTATGATCCTTATGGATGGGGATACTGTTATACCAACAGGTACGCTACAAACAGTGTCTCGATTTTTTATGAAATACCATGATCTTGGGGCATTAACAACAAATAACGAACCCTTTGTTAGGGGAGGATCTGTTAGCCGGCAGTGGTATAGGCAGAGAATGGCACTTCGACATTTCTATATGTGTTCACTTAGTCTTGATTCGAAAGTCTTGGTGCTTACAGGGAGGTTCTCGGCATTTCGATCTTCTGTTGCTCTTTCACATGAGTTCATCGAATCTTTAAGAAACGATTATCTCAAACATTGGAGATATGGAAAGATACGTATGTTAACCGGAGATGATAAAAGTACTTGGCACTACATTCTAAAGAACCGTTGGAAAATGTTATACCTACCAGATGTTATCGTTGGTTGCTTGGAAGATGCGCCCTCCTCGAATTTCTTCCGTTCCAGTATTTCGTTAATGACACGGTGGTACGGCAATATGCTAAGAGGAAACATTCGGTCAATGGCGATTTCTCCGAATACTACTGGATGGTTTCTATGGTTCTGTCTATTAGATCAGAGAGTTAGCATGCTTACAACATTAATTGGACCCATATTAGCGCTCACTATGTCGGCATATCTTGGAGTCTCAATACTGGTGTCTTATTTATTATGGGTGATTCTAACTCGATCGGCACATGTCTTATTAATAGCTATATCAAGTGGTAAGATCCACCCTCTATTTGTTGCCCTTTTATGGTATGAGCAGCTGGTTGGTTCCTTGCTAAAAATATACCTTCTTTTCCATCCAAATATACAGAAATGGACTAGGCAGGATATTTCTATTCACACAAATACGAGCACATTTAATGACAAATTAAAAATATGGATACCTCACATTGAAACAGCAGCGGTGCTCTGTGTATTGATAACATTTATACTCTTTATGTACTGATGAACGCTACCGTTGCGCCATATCATGCTGATTTGATTAGCTGGATTTAGAAACAAGAAAACATCACGTTTCGCTGACTGCTAAAACGCGATGTTCCCTTTATAGTTCTATGTTCCCTTTATAGTTCTATGTCACTGTAGCACTTAGGCACGCGAGGGCAAACAGCACCGCGTGAACAAATCAAGCGAGCCCGATTATCAATCCCACGCTCTACCCAATTGATGTTAAGAATTCGCGCGACGGTCATTAGCAATTTTCGAACTTTAAGCGGAATGATTGCCGTACCCCCATTTTGAACGCATGCGTCCTTTAAGAGATTAGCGACGGCAACAGAATCATGTCCCTGCGCATCAATTGCAGGGTTGAGATCCACACCGGTACATAAAACGTGCGGATTCCCCGCCAAATCCATGACTTTCTTCGACTCACAGCAGTAAATGTGAGGGACGTCGTTTTGGTAAAGAATGGAAATTTGCGCAACGGTTTTATCATCATTCAGCTTGTCATCATTAGACACCATTCGAAATACCGACCAGTGCTGGCAAGGATCTTCCACCATCCGCATATTTCCCCATGGAAGGGGGATGCCGTTTCCGCGGTAGACCGCTTTGAGTTTTCCTGGGTTATAGGCATCGAAATAGTGCCAGTGAGGGTAGGGAGAAACCGCTGTCATACGCCGCATTGCAATGGATTCAGATACGCCAGCTTGTTTACAAACGTCGATCTCATAGCCATTTCTATCGAGTAACTGACGGAAAGGAACCCGTGGGCAGAGTAGAGCACCAGCAAAGAAAGAGCACTCGAAGTCTCGCCAAGCATGGAGAATCTTGGTGGAATCCAATTCAACAGATCCGCCAGACTTAGATTCATCACGAACCTCATAGCTTGGGTTACTGTCGGCAACGACCATACTTTTCTCACCATCTCCATCATGCAGAACCATATGCCCGATGTTGACCGCTAAATCGTATTTAAGGCGAATAGAATCTTTCTTCAAAGACTTATTCAAATGTAAGGTAGCTGGCGCTTCAAAGTAAGAGCGAAGAACACGATGAACTTCTATACCATTAGAGCTCATACTGCTTTGCGTTGATTTTTCAAACCATTTGATCTTCAAACCTACGTTTTCACAGATTTCGAGCAAATCTTCCACACTCAGTGGCATTCGCTTTTTACCGATTTCTTCTGCTGCACGTTCCAGATCAGGGAAGTGGTTTTGGTGATGCTCTTGGTGAGCACGTATCAGCAAATGCGCAAACTGCCGGCCTGTTGTTCCGGTCTGAGAGAGCATTTCAGGAATAGCGATTTGTAGAATCTCATTAGAGAAAAGAAAACTGGGCTCCAGCGCCATTCCCCGAATACCACCACGGCTTCCTTTCTCTGGCACAATCTCTTTCTGATCGTGCGCATCATCTAGAAACCACTGCACATTTTTCTGAAAAACAGACGCGATTACTTCCAGCATATCTTCACTCGGCACCCGTTTTCCTCGCTCTATCATCGACAAATACGAGACAGAAGGTGCGGATTCAGGGTCCAGTTTTACACAGCGTGACGACAGATCTTCCAGCGTTAAATTGTTTCTTTTCCGTAGGTTACGGATTTTTGTGCCCAAAAAATGGGATTGTCTAAATAGACTTTTTGTATTTTTCATAGTTGTAAAATTTACATTGTGAAATTTTCTTTGTGAAATTTTAGTAAATATTTAGTTAAAGTGAATGTGTAGCGAACAATAAGCGAGCAGAAATGATTCAAAAGGAGAAGCTGCTCACTTAATCAACACTTTCCCTAAGGGAATAAATGAATATACAGACCAAGAATTTCACGAGGAATGAAGCGATGAGTCTACCGAAAACAAAGGAATGTCATTTTCATCAAGGCTTCTATGAGTTCATCAATCAAGAAGTACTGCCATTAACCGATTTGGAACCCAACGAGTTTTGGGAAAACGTGGCACGTTTAGTCAGCGATCTCACGCCTCGTAATCAAGCTTTACTGGCGAAGAGACATCAATTACAAACTCAGATTGACCAATTTCACCGTGAAAATCGCTCCTTCTCTCAAAACCAATATCAATCGTTTTTAGAAGAAATTGGCTACTTAGAAGAAGAGGGACCGGACTTTCAAATCGAAACGCGAAACGTAGATGAAGAAATCGCTTCAATTGCAGGACCACAACTTGTTGTTCCGATTCGCAACGCTCGATTTGCTTTGAATGCTGCTAACGCGAGATGGGGAAGTTTGTACGATGCGCTTTACGGCACCGACGTGATTAGCCAAAACGGCGCGGGTATGAACGTAGGTAAAAAATACAATCAAGCACGTGGCAAAAAAGTGATTGCGTTTGCAAAAGACTTTTTGGACGAAGTTTTCCCGCTTAACGAAGGTTCGCACCACGACGTTGAAAGTTACACCGTTTACTTCAAAAACCTGCTGGCTTTTTTCCCTGATGGTACTCAAGCGGGCTTGAAACACCCTGGGCAA
Source organism: Vibrio penaeicida (assembly GCF_030689305.1). Taxonomy (GTDB): domain Bacteria; phylum Pseudomonadota; class Gammaproteobacteria; order Enterobacterales; family Vibrionaceae; genus Vibrio; species Vibrio penaeicida_B. Next base: position 100,428 of record NZ_JAUYVM010000015.1, read on the forward strand.
TTTGTGGCAGCAAGCGATCTCGATAGAGAGCCGACATCGATCATTTTAAGAAACAACGGTCTTCATATTGAAATGATCATCAACAGCTGCGGGACCATTGGTAGTCAAGACTTAGCAGGCATTGATGACATTCAAATTGAATCGGCAATGTCGACCATTATGGACTTTGAAGATTCCATAGCCGCAGTCGACGGCGACGACAAAGTAGAGGCTTACACCAACTGGTTAGGATTAGTAACGGGGTCACTAAAGTCTGAGTTTACCAAAAATGGCAAAACCCTAACGCGTAAGTTAAATGACGACAAAGTGTACACCGGACGAAATGGCGACGACTACACCCTACATGGTCGTTCGCTTCTCATGATTCGAAACGTTGGTCACCTTATGGGGATCGACTTAATGACAGACCAAGAAGGAAACGAGGTGCCAGAAGGCATCATGGATGCCATCGTTACGTCTCTCATTGGCAGTATTGCCATCAAGAATTCAAGCGCATGTCGCGTCTCGAACAGTAGAACAGGAAGTATCTACATAGTGAAGCCCAAGATGCACGGACCTGAAGAGGTTACGTTTTCCTGTGAACTGTTTAGCCGTGTTGAGTCCATGTTAGGTCTCGCTCCCAATACTTTAAAAATCGGGATTATGGACGAAGAACGCCGCACTTCATTAAACCTTAAAGAGTGTATTCGCCAAGCGAAAAACAGAGTGGTGTTCATCAACACGGGATTTTTGGACCGAACTGGTGACGAAATTCATACCAGTATGGAAGCCGGTCCCTTTCTTCCAAAAGGTGAGATCAAAAATCAGCCATGGATTGCTGCTTATGAGCAAAACAATGTCGCGGTTGGTCTTGCCTGCGGTTTCTCTGGAAAAGCCCAAATTGGTAAAGGAATGTGGGCGATGCCAGATGAAATGGCAGAGATGATGAAACAAAAAGTGGCCCACCCATTATCTGGGGCAACCACAGCTTGGGTGCCATCACCAACAGCAGCCACTTTGCATGCTTTGCATTATCACCGAGTGAATGTTTTTGAATGCCAAAAGGCATTAGAAATAGACGCAGATTCACTCAAAAATAACATGTTGAAAATAGCCTTAATGCCACAAGAAACCAATTTAACAGCACAGGATATTGAGCAAGAGCTGGAGAATAACATTCAAGGGATTCTGGGCTATGTGGTTCGTTGGGTCGAAATGGGAGTGGGGTGTTCGAAAGTGCCAGACATCAACAATGTAGGCTTGATGGAAGACAGAGCGACATTACGTATTTCCAGCCAACACATTGCGAACTGGCTAGCACATAAAGTGTGCAAAAAGGAACAAGTTGAGAGCATTTTAGCGAGAATGGCTAAAGTGGTCGACGACCAAAACGAAGGCGAAAGTGGCTACACACCTATGACGCCAGACATTGAATCGAGCACTGCGTATCAAGCTGCCAGAGCATTGATATTTAAAGGCGCAGCGCAGCCAAGCGGCTACACAGAACCGGTACTTCATGAATACCGAAAGCAAGCAAAGTATCGATAAATTAGCAGTTGTATATTCAAGAAAATGATTAGAAACATCCAATAACGTGAACACAATAAAATATTAAAAGAGAGATACCATGGAAAATTACAGAACGGAAACCCAAAAGGCAGACGAACTTATCCAGCAACAAGGACAAACTTGGGCGGCAATTAACCCTGAATATGTGGCACGTATGCGTCTTCAAAACCGATTTCAATCTGGTTTAGACATTGCTCGCTATACAGCAAAAATCATGCGTGAAGATATGGAAGCGTATGATAACAACAGCGAGAATTACACGCAGTCTCTCGGTTGTTGGCATGGGTTTGTCGGCCAGCAGAAAATGATTTCCATTAAAAAGCATTTTGAAACCACTCGTGGCCGTTACCTGTACCTTTCTGGCTGGATGGTCGCAGCGCTTCGTTCTGAGTTCGGTCCTCTGCCAGATCAGTCAATGCATGAAAAAACCACGGTTCCGATGCTAATTGAAGAGCTATACACCTTTTTAAAACAAGCGGATGCTCGCGAGCTTAACCACCTGTACAAAGAATTAGATGGTGCGCGTAACTCCGGTGATACAGTGAAAGCACAAGCGGTTCAAAATCAAATCGATAATTTTGAAACCCACATCGTGCCGATCGTCGCTGACATCGATGCCGGTTTTGGTAATGAAGAAGCAACGTACTTACTGGCGAAAAAAATGATTGAAGCTGGGGCGTGCTGTATCCAAATTGAAAACCAAGTATCGGATGCGAAGCAATGTGGTCACCAAGATGGCAAAGTAACGGTTCCACACGAAGACTTCTTAGCGAAAATTAATGCCGTTCGCTACGCATTCTTGGAGTTGGGTGTCGACGACGGTGTGATTGTGGCGCGTACGGATTCATTAGGTGCTGGCCTTACTCAGAAAATCCCAGTATCGCAAACCGCGGGCGATTTGGCGGACCAATACAATGAGTTCATTGATGGGGAAGAAATCAGCTCACTCAGCGATTTAGACAGTGGCGACATGGTATTGAAGCAGGGCGAGAAGTACATTAAGCCGACTCGTTTGCCAAATGGTTTGGTACGTTTCAAACCGAATACGGGTGAAGATCGTGTGGTGTTAGACTGCATAACTTCTTTGCAAAATGGTGCTGACCTTCTTTGGATTGAAACCGAGAAACCACACGTTCAGCAAATCGCGAGTATGGTAAACCGCATCCGTGAAGTGATTCCAAATGCGAAGTTGGTATACAACAACAGCCCTTCATTCAACTGGACATTAAGCTTCCGTCAGCAAACATTTGATGCATGGGCAGCAGAAGGTAAAGACGTGTCAAGCTACGAACGTGATAAATTGATGAGCAGTGTGTACGACGATTCAGAACTCGCAGTATCTGCGGATGAAAAAATCCAAAGCTTCCAACGAGACGCTGCAAGAGAGGCGGGTATTTTCCACCACTTGATTACTTTACCGACTTACCACACAGCGGCATTGTCTACCGACAACCTCGCGAAGGAATACTTTGGCGAGAAAGGTATGTTAGCGTACGTGAAAGAAGTACAGCGCAAAGAAATCCGTCAAGGCTTGGCATCGGTTAAACACCAAGATATGTCGGGTTCTAACATTGGGGATGATCACAAAGAGTACTTCTCTGGAGAGCAAGCGCTGAAAGCCTCTGGTGAAAACAACACCATGAATCAATTCGCTTAAAAAAGCGGATTAATTAGGGAACGCTAACCTTTTAAAAGGTTGGCGTTTTTTTGTTTTTATTGTGCAGATATTTTGGTCTTTTAGGGGGTATTAATACTGTCTTTATGTACGATTCGATTGAATATCACTCTTCGGCATTTTTGGTTTGGAATAGTGCGCGTTTGGTAAAGTTGGTCTCCAACGCCATTTAGTGAAGCGTTAAACAGCGATAGGGGTTTTATGGAAATTTACGACGAACAATGGGCCGAAAATTACAATCGATTAGCAACAATTTCAATCGCTGGACGCGAAGGGCTTTATCGCTTGTGTACCGCGTATTTTAGAAATCTGACTAACGGCGCAAAAATACTTGTTATTGGTTGTGGTACCGGTGAAGAGTTGATTACATTAGCGAAAGCTTTGCCTTTGGCTTCGTTTGTGGCAATTGACCCCGCCGAGCCAATGCTCGAACTTTGTAGGAAGCGGCTAGTAGACGAAGGGGTGTCTGGACGCATTAAACTATACAATTCAACGCTTGACGAATTTTCGTCGCCACTCAAGTTTGATGCCGCTACAGCTATCTTAGTGTCTCAACATCTTAGCCTAGATTTTAAAGCACAGAGTTTTTTTCAGGACATTGCAGCTTTCCTTAAGCCTGGAGGCTTGCTCTATAGTGCAGATCTCCATATTGGAACAAGGCAGGATCGAGATTCATTAATTCCCTTTTAGCGTGTAATTAATCGACTATCAGCTACTATTTTATCCTAATCACACTGATCCCGATAAAGGATAAAATAATGAGTCACTTACAAAAGATAGGTGGAATAGCGGCATTATCTGAGGCTGTTATTTATGTATCAGCCTTCGTATTTTTTGGCGTTTATTGGGATTTTCCTGTTGATGCCGACTCGATTCGAAAATTGGCTTTTCTTTCTGAAAATCAAACCATTTTTTCCGTTGTAAACCTCGTTATGTATGTGCTGTTTGGTATTCTTTTGGCTGTGCTCGTACTGGCAGTTCATGAACGTTTGAAAATCAGCGCTCCAAATCTATCGAAAGTGGCTTCAATTTATGGGGTGATATGGGTGGGCTTGGTCATTGCCAGCGGAATGATTTCAAATATAGGTTTAGCTGCTGCTCTTGAATTATCGACGACGAACTCAGAACAAGCCATTTTAGTTTGGTCTATTATCTCCACCATAGTTGAAGGTATCGGTGGTGGGAACGAGGTTGTTGGAGGCTTATGGGTTTTATTGTTAAGCATCGCTGCTTATAGGTGCAATGAATTTTCTAAAGCTTTTAACTGCTTGGGCTTTTTCGTTGGCGTTGTTGGTATTCTGACGATTTATCCCGCTGAAGTACTCACAGCCATTTTCGGCATAACTCAAATAGTATGGTTTGCTTGGTTGGGGGTAGCGATGCTTTTTGGTAGTAAACCGAACAAATAATAATTGAACACTGCTAAGTTACGAGTGGCTATGATCTTTGTTGCAAGTTCAATGTTCGGCGTGGGTATAACTCCTCTGTAATCCCCCATCGTCCATAAAGTACAATTTTGATTGAATTTAACGAGTTATGCTGTTTCTTATCCAAAATTGTGGGTATTTAGAATTAAGCAATTAAAGCTCGTAGAAACAAAAAGCCCGAGTATTGAAACTCGGGCTTGTCACTAGTAAACGTCCGCTTAAGCCGTTAGCTTTGCCAGATCAGCAGGGCGGTAGTAAACCGACTTAAGAACCTTTCCTTGGCGAATAGTTTTGCCTTCAAGTGTTACATCTTCTGCACACTTAGCAATGATGTATTCGCCTTTAGTTACGGCTACAAGCTTCACGCCTTGTTTTGCGTAATGCGCTTCGGTTTCGTTGTATTCATTTTCGTTTCGGCACACTTTGCTCATATTGCTGGAATGCACTTCATCCCAACATGGCACAAAATCAATCTCGCGGTTTGCAGCGACGTGAAGAAGCAGGTCAATCAGGTAACTGATTGCAATGTTGTCTTCCATTTTACTGTGCCCAAGGTGCACTAAACGGCCCATAAGGACGTATACCGTATCTACAATAGCATCGGCTTGTTCAGTCTTGCAGTCGGCTTCTGCGAGCTCTGTGAGCTCTTCAATGGCTAAAGAAGAATGAAGCTGGTCGGCTTTTTCATCCAGTGAATCAGGCTGAGCGACAGGTAAGTCAAAAGTAGAGCGGAATTCAGTAATGTCTTGATATAGGTGATCGTATAGGTCTTGAGTCAGCTTTGTCAGTTGCATTTTATGCTTCTCGTTTGAATTTTTCGAAATGTTACCAGAAAAACTAATTTTCTTCATTTGCTTTAATTAGTGAGCTTTATAGCTAAACTTAGTCTGCTAGGTCAGTGAAAATAGTTCCTTAAAAATAAAAATGTTACTGCAGGCTATGAGAGGGAATCTAAGGCAGAAGTATGAATGACCAGAGCTCAAGTGAAAAGGTTATACGTCGTCTATACCAAATTACGAATAGTTTTTCGAAAGGGATAGATGTCCAAATCCAAGAGTTACTCCAATTAGGTTGTGAGCGCTTTCAATTGGATATCGGTATTTTGTCCAGAATTCGGGGCGAAAATTACACCATCGTCAATGTGTATTGTCCAAGTAGTATCGAGCTCAATCCTGGTGATACTTTCCCGTTTCTCAATACATACTGTGAAGTCACTTGTTTTTCCAATAAGCCAGTAGCGATAGAGCACGTTGGTGAGCATGATGAGTTTTCTGTTCATCCTGCATATGAAGCATTCGCTCTAGAGTCCTATATAGGTATACCGGTGTACGTGGGGAATAAACTGTTCGGCACACTTAACTTTTCAAGCCCCAAGCCCCATGAAAGAGAATTTAACCAAGTTGATATTGATGCACTCCAGTTAATGGCTTCTTGGATTTCAGTAGAGCTTGTCCGCAACAAGCAAGAGCAAGAATTGAAAAAGCTGAATGGGGAGCTAGAAAGACTGGCATTATTTGACCCATTAACGGAATTACCTAATCGTCATTCTATGTTAAGTGTGATTCCTCGCTCTATTGGTCGCCTTGCCTACGACCGAGCAGAAGGCGCGGTTGCGCTGATCGATATTGATCACTTCAAAAAAGTGAATGATAACCACGGTCACCTGTTCGGCGATAAGATTCTTGCCCAAACAGCGTCGGGTATCGCAGATGCAATAAGAGATGTGGATTTAATCGCCAGGTTTGGGGGAGAGGAGTTTGTGATTTGGTTACCAAGAACCAACCGATCTGATATATCAAAGATTTGCGATCGAATTATGTCTGGTGTTTCTCGAACCTTGGTGGATGACAAACCAGTTACGGTGTCGATTGGTGTCTGTCACTTTAAATTCAACACACCGTATATTGAAGACCCTAAATCTCTATTGGATGACTTTATTTTTTCCGCAGATACGGCACTGTATGAAGCCAAAGAAAATGGAAGAAATAGGGTTGTATTCAGCTCATTCGAGGTTGATTAAATATCATCAACGTAGATGAAGCTCTACGTGATGATATGGTCTTAAATAAAGATTTGATTCTAAGTAAAGATAAAGTCTAGCGAATCAATTTTTCACGTAGCGTACTCGAAATTGTTTGCCTTTAAGCTTTCCACTTTCGAGTTTCTTAAATGCCTTTTTCACACTTAACGTATTTACAGCGACATAAGCACTCATCGGAAATACGTTGATCTTACCTACGTGATCACTAGAAATGCCTTTATCGCCAGTCAGTGCACCTAGAATATCGCCCGGTCTTACTTTTTGCTTTTTTCCGCCATCTATCTGAAGCGTCACCATCTTGGCGTAAAAAGTAGGGGCATCAAGCACATCATCACTTGGCAGCGATTTAGGCGATATTTCAAAATCGAAATACTCTTCGATTTGTGCAACTTTGTACGATTCTTTTTCACTAATGAAGGAGTGCGCACAGCCTTTCGCGCCTGCCCGACCTGTTCGACCAATTCGATGAACATGTACCTCAGGATCACGAGCCAAATGAAAGTTGATCACCGCGTCTAGGTTGTCGACATCAAGCCCTCTGGCCGCGACATCCGTTGCAACCAAAATCGAAACACTCTTATTTGCAAATTGAACCAGTGCTTGGTCTCGCTGTCTTTGTTCCATATCGCCGTGTAGCGCAATAACACTAAACCCACGGTAGCGAAGTTCATCTGCGACTTCGTCTACATCCCGCTTGGTGTTACAGAAAATTACGGTGGATTCGGGTTGGTCATTCATAAGCAACAGGCGTGTCGCTTCCAGCCTTTCTTCAAAGCTGTCTACTTTGTAAAAATGTTGTCGAATACTTACGGTGTCGTGAGTGGACTCCACCTTAATAATGGTTGGGTTACGAAGAATTCGCTTTGAAATGGCTTCAATGGACTCTGGGAACGTGGCACTGAATAGCAAGGTTTGTCGGTTTTCAGGCGTTTGTTCGATAATCGCATCTAACGCATCTTGGAAGCCCATATCTAACATACGGTCAGCTTCATCCAAGACCAATGTATTCAGATGATCGAGATTGATGCGGCCTCTCTCCAAGTGGTCAAGGATCCGACCTGGAGTACCAACCAAAATATGCGCGCCATGCTCTAGCGAACCAATCTGTGGGCCCATTGGCGTACCGCCACACAGAGTCAGCACTTTAATGTTATGAATAGCACGCGCCAATTTGCGAATTTCTTTCGCGACTTGGTCAGCCAATTCGCGAGTAGGGCAAAGGACCAAAGATTGCACTCTGAACTTTTTGACATCTAGGTTTTGCAGTAACCCTAAACCAAACGTGGCTGTTTTACCCGAACCGGTTTTACCTTGGCCAACAACGTCTTTTCCTAAAAGGACTTGAGGTAGGCTTTTCGCCTGAATTGGTGTCATTTCTGTATAACCCATCGAATCAAGGTTAGTGAGAAGTTCAGGCTTGAGACCGATGGATGAAAATGATGATTGAGACAAGTGAATATCCTAAAATAGGGTTAAACAAACAAGTAAGGAAAGAGCTTCTTTCTTTCCGCTTCTGAAAGGTTAGAAACTCTTTCAATATTAGTATCTGGAATCGATTCTGGATCTGGGTAGTGTTTAAGTACTCTTTCCATACTTTCTTCACGAATTAAGTGAAATATGGGAAAAGGAGCGCGGTTTGTTAGATTTTCATCATCTTCCGGCTCTGCACCACCAAAACAGTAGTCTGGATGGAAAGTAGCAACTTGATAGATGCCTTCCCAGTTTTGTTGTTTGATGAGCGCTTCGACCCAATCAATAAAGAAGTTATAGTCCATGAAATCATCGAGCATGTCTGGCACAACAACCAGTGTGGTTTCGAGCTTCTCTAGTTCGCAGCCATTAAGTTCGTTGAGCTCGTTAAGAATGTCTTCTAGCAAAAGCTCTTCTTTTTCAGCGTGGCTGATCGCAATCTTTATTTGATTATTTCTGTTGGGTTTGGCAGCGAAAGGACACAAATTGAGACCAATAACGACATCCTCTAGCCATTGAGTGACCTGCTGGTGGATATTTTTATCAGATGGATGTGACATTACTTCACTCAGTATAGAAATTTGAGCGAAGAGTAACACAATGATCAAGACCGTTTCACGCTCTTTAAAAACTGAAACACATGGAATTTAAAAAGAGGTATTTCGCCGAAATCAGCGAAATACCTTTTTTTATAGATCTAACTGCCCGATGCAGAAGCTAGGAATGGAATGTAGAGTCTACGTAACTACCTAAACCATAACGCAGTTTGTGGAACAAAAGACACGACCATCAGAGTCACAAACATCGCCAAAATAAACCATTTCCCATATCGCATTACTTCGTTGACTTTTACACCAGTGGTTGAACACACAGTAAGCAAAACTGACGCAACAGGTGGTGTTTGCTGTCCAATACCCAAATTGAGACACACAATAACTCCAAAATGAATTGGGTCGATTCCGATCTGCTGCGCCAAAGGTAAAAGCATAGGGACGACTACGATAATCGCAGCTGAAGCATGCAATACCATGCCCAACACCAGCAAGAACAGGTTAATGATCAGCATGAGTATCCACGGTTCGTCACTGACGGAACTGATTGAAGACGCGATTAATTGTGGTAATTGTTCGTTAGCCAGATATTGACCGAGAACTGCCGAGCCCGCAATGATCATCATAACAACGGAAGTTTGTTTGGTGGTCGTTGAAATGATCTCGCCTAGTTTCTTCCAAGTTAGATCGTTTTTCAAAATACTTCCGAAGAGTAAGGCTGCAATCACGCCAATAGCTGCGGCTTCAGTGGGAGTTACCAGACCAACAATCAATCCGCCTACCACAATCACTGGAATCATGAGCGGAATGGCTGATGCAACAAAAGCAGAAAATAGATACGATAAACGAAACTTAGCGTCGACAGGGTGTTTTTCTTGACGAGCGAATATCGAAATTACTAACATAAAGGCAGCGCCCAGTAAGACACCCGGGATAATCCCAGCGACGAACAGATCTTTTATGGATTGATTCGTGGTGACACCGTAAAGCACCATAGGGATAGAGGGAGGGATGATGATTCCAAGAGTAGCACTGGTTGCAGTCACCGCGGCGGCAAATTCTTTTGGGTATCCCTTGCGCTCCATTTGAGGAACAAATACTTTACTCATCACAGCAGCATCAGCCACAGCAGAACCACTCATTTCGGCCATAAACATTGAGGTGAGTACGTTGATGTGCCCTAACCCGCCTCGCATCCATCCCACCATCGCTGAAGCTAGGTTGATTATCCGTTCTGAAATAGAAGTCGCGCCCATAAATATGAATAGGGGAATCGCCAGTAAAACGACACTGTTTGTTCCAGAATACATCTGAATCGGAACCATAATGAGGTCGATATCAGCGATCAGCATGCTTATCGCTGCAGTAATCATTAAGGTAAACCCTATGGGTACACCGGCAGCAATTAAGAGACCTAGAATAATAAGTACCAGCCAAACCATTATTTAGCCTCCTTAAAACGACGGACATACGCTTCAACTAACGCAATAAGCATCAGTACAGAAAAGGTAACCAGTACTGACATAAACCAACCCTGAGCAATCTCGGCGGTTTCAATCTCGGTGTCGCCATCGACGTAGATCATGCGTATTGTTTGGTACAGTAAAACGGACAGATAGATAGCGATTAAAAGATCAGATACGCCTCTGACGTTTCCTCGGAAGCGATAACACTTATCTCTTAAATCAACTTGCGGCTAACCGTTCGAATTTAAGAGGTGTCGCAGTGGTCGAAGCGGATATCGCGTCGGATGTTTTTGAACAAATGGTGAAACAAGGAATAGTAGGAATTCGCCTGAATCTAATCGACTCATGCTTACAAGCTAGAGATGTGATGACTCGATATGAGCGACTGTTTGAATTATTAAAACAGCATCACTGTCATGTGGAAATTCAAGCATTAGGTGAGTACTGGACCAGTCTTTTACCCAAGTTGTTAGAAAAAGATATCGATGTTGTGGTCGATCATTTTGGCAGACCGGAATCCGAGAATTGTGTTGGATTTAAGTCAATAGTGGACAACTTAAACACGGGGCAAGTATGGGTAAAACTTTCTGGTTCGTATCGCTTCAATGCGGATGCGAAAAAACTCACATGCGCGCTTCTTAGAGCCCAACCGCAGCGTTTAGTATGGGGCAGCGACTACCCATGGACTCAGCATTCAGAAGGAAAAAGCTATCATGGCTGCTTGGATCTTCTGAAAGAGTGGACAGAAGGAAATTACCTCGACGATATTTTGATCAACAACCCGACCAAGTTGTTTAAGTTTGAATAGGTATAGAATTAGGTTCCGGACTTTCTTTTTTTCAAGCTATGCGAACAAAAATCTGATTTTGGAAGTTCGTATTTTCTTAACTTGTAGCACAGCAAAAACATTGCGATATAAAGCCCGCTTCCTCCTAGCATTACACCTCCCCAGTTACCATGTTGCCAGCAGTAAATAAGTAAGAACCCTCCGAGGCTTCCTCCGATGTAATAATGTACGAGATAAAGCGCAGTCGCAGTGGCTTTTGCGAGCTTAGCATGTTGGCTGACCCAGCCGTATGCAAGTGAATGGACAAAAAAAGCCCCAAACCCAATGAGCAGTAATCCGCCAATGATGGCAGATAATGACTCTATATAAGCTAAAACCATTCCCGTCGCGCTTATAATCGTTCCTGCAATCATTCCTGATACCACAGAATACTGTTTTCTCCATACGCCACTTAATCTCGCACTAATGGTACCAGCCAAATAGCACAAGAAAATCATGGAAGCGATGCCTACCGGAAGTTCGTAGGGAGGTTCAACTAAGCGGAACGCCGCAACAGAATACAAGTTCACAAAAATGGCAAAGTTAACACCGCCTAATAGCATGGTATAACGTAACTTAGGCTCTTTCAAATGCCGAAGAACATTTCGATTGTGATAAAAAAATAGACCGGTTTGAGGCTTAAAGTTACGCTGGGTAGGGAGTAATCTCATGACTAAAATCGCACCAAACAAGCTGAACGCTGCCATCCCCAATACGGCGACTTGCCAGTTGAAATACTGCGTTATCATACCGCCATAAATCCTTCCGGCAATACCACCTAGAGAATTTGCACTTACGTAAGTCCCAACAGATAAAGCCAAAGCATTAGGGGAAAACTCTTCGGCCATGTAGCCGACCGCAACAGCAGCGAATCCGGCTAAAGAAACCCCCATAGCCGCTCTTGAAAGAATTAATCCGATCAAGCTTTCCGATGCTAAAAGAGTCAAACCAACAAATGGGAGCAAAAATAGGCTGATTAACATGATTTTTCGTCGACCAACCGTTTCTGAACATACCGCCCAAGGGATAAGAGACAGTGCGAGGGCAATAGTGCCAGCCGCCAGGATCCAGTTGATTTGGGTGGAAGATACGTCGAAATGTGAAGCCATTAGAGGCAGCATGGGTTGAAACAAATAGAGATTGGCAAAAACGATGAAGGAGCCAAAAGCTAAAGCAAAACTGACAGAACGGTATGAAGGGCTATCGGTGCTGATCATTATGATATATAGGCTAAAAATTCTACCAACAGGCTAGCGATATATAGGTTATAGTTAAAATATATTAACTATATATGTTTGATATAATTTAAATATGGAAAGTAAACCTCTTAGATATTTCGCCACTGTTGCAGAAATGGGCAATGTTACAAAAGCCGCCGCCGCTTTGAATATTGCTCAACCAGCACTTAGCATTGCAATTAAAAAGCTGGAAACAGAGCTTGAGATTTCACTGTTCCATCGTGATGAAAGACGCTTAACGTTAACAGACGAAGGCAAAGTTTTATTGCCTTTTGCCAAGAACGTTATTCAGCAACTCAACGATGCCAAAACGGCGATGAATGAACTCAAAGGGCTTGAAAAAGGTGAGGTTAGGCTTGGAGTACCCAGTATGATGGGGTCGTACTACTTCCCTGAAATTTTGATGGGATTCAAAGCCACTTATCCAAACTTAAAGCTGACTATGGTCGAGGCAGGTACGCAATCGATAAGAGAAATGTTGCTTGGCGGGGAATTGGATATTGGGGTGATTCTAAATGAAGATGTTCCTTGTTCTCTTGAAGTCGACCCTATATTCCGCTCTCAAATGGTTGCCGTCGTCGGGGAACACCATCCTTTAGCCAGCGAACTATCGATTTCTTACGAGTCCTTTTTCAAACAAGAACTTGTTATGTTCAAAAAAGGATACTTCCATCGGGATTTTATCGACGATGTATGCGTAACTCATGGATTCAAGGCGTCGTTTTCTTTCGAAACAAACCTATTAACAATGATATTAAAAATTGTACGGCAAGAATTTGCTGTGACAGCATTGCTTGAATTGGTTACGGAAAATGAGCTGGGTTTGAAAGCGATACCATTTGATAAGCCAGTTTACCTTGATCTGGCGATCGCATGGCGTAAAAGGGGATATCTCTCACTCGCAAATCGAACGTTTATCGATTATGTAAAACGTCAGCATGAATGAGCTGACGCTTTTCGGGAGATTTTGATCGCGAATTGGAAAGCGTACTGTTGCACTTCGACCCACGAATTTATGACTTATAGACTTTTTCGAAATTGCTTGGGTTCCAACCAATTAAAAGTTGATCGCCTACCTTTAACACAGGCACAGAACGTGCTCCGATTGCATCCAGTTCTTTTCTGCCACGTTGCATTTTTGCATTACACAATCTGTATTTAATTCCTTTTGAATCAAGATACTGTTGCGCAGATTTACAGTGTGGGCATTTGTCTTTCACGTACAGGACAACGCGTTTCATAACAGCCTCTGAGCTAAGAAAAGAAAGCATTCTAACGGAAAAGGTTTGTTTGAAAAAGCCATTCATCATGCGTATTCAGCTCAGAATGAATTGATCAAATGTCTACAAAAATCTCTCATCTATAAGATCCTTGACTACTATTAAAAAAAGTAGTGTGAATCCTATCACCATTATAAAACAACAATATTGACGGGGTTATTATGAACTTGTGTTTCTGGAGCAGCATATGAATTCAGGCAATGGTACTGCAAACGACCCGACTTCGCTGATGGCGTTACACGATCTAACGGAAACTGATTTGGCCCTTATTCGAAAGTTTGGGAAACTGATGGTTCCTAAACTTGATGAATACGTGCGCCATTTTTACGTGTGGCTAGAGTCTCTTCCAGAGTACAAGCAGTTTTTTGTAGACAGCAATCGTCTTGGAAGAGTGCAAAGCGCGCAAGTTCGTTATTGGGAAACCTTCTTCGAAGCGGAAATTGATGGAAAATATATAGCCGAAAGAGTCGCAATTGGTGAAGTTCACGCCCGTGTCGGTCTTTCGTTGCCGACGTATTTCGCCGGAATGAACATGTCGATGGTGATTTTTACAAAGCGGATGTACGACGGAAGCTTATACAGCGATGAATACAGCTCTTTAGTCACCGCATTTACCAAGCTCTTACATATGGACACCACCATCGTGGTGGAAACTTATTCCAACCTAATAAACCGACGTATTTCAGAACAGAGCGAAGCTCTGCTTGCGATGTCGACACCCGTCACCATGATTTGGCAAGACATTTTGATGTTACCTATTGTTGGGATTATTGATTCCAAGCGTGCTCAGGACATCATGAGTGCAGTGCTCGGAAAAATCGCAGATGCTCGGGCAAAAATTTTCATTATGGATATTTCAGGCGTAGCCGTTGTAGATACCGCTGTTGCCAATCACTTCATAAAAATTACCAAGGCAACGCGGCTAATGGGCTGTGAATGTTTAGTGTCAGGAGTTTCTCCTGCTATCGCGCAAACCATGGTTCAGCTTGGTATTAATGTCGGTGAAGTAAAAACTAATGCCACACTAAGAGATGCGCTGGAAGAGGCATTTAACATCGTGGGTTTAGACGTCAATGCTAAACGTTAGGTAAGGGGATTTATGGAATCTGCAATCACCATTAACAGCTTAGATTCGACCTTAATAGCATCGATTCAAGTGAATTTAACTGGCACAGTTTTGCAAGGCTTTCAGAAACAATTACTAGATGAAATCCACAGCAAGGCGGTTGATGGTGTGCTTCTTGACCTTTCCGGTGTCGGGACATTGGATACTGACAACTTCGAGCAGTTAAGAAGAATCATTGACTCCGCCGGAATGATGGGAACCCAGTGTGTGTTAGTTGGGCTTCGACCCGGGATTGTTTGTGCACTTGTTGAGTTAGGGGTAGAAATTGAGGGGCTAAAAACGGTCGCGAGTTTAGAGCAAGGTGTTGAACTTATAGCCAAAACTCGATCTGGAGCGTGCTAATGGAAGGGTTTCTTGATCAAAGCCGTCATAGAGAAGAAATGTTCTTTGTGTCATCGGAATCCGAAGTTATGACCGTTGTGATGGCTGCATTTGTTTTAGCAAAAGGGATCGGTTTTAGCTCAGTTGAAGTGAATGAAATTTCAACCAGCGTGTCCGAATTGGCGATGAATATTGTTAAATATGCCAAGTCGGGGAATGTTTTTTTGCATGAGTTGGTAACAAGCACCAAAAAAGGGCTTGAGATACGTGCAGAGGATCAAGGAAATGGGATAGACGATATCGAGAAAGCTCTGCAGGACAGCGAAAGTACGTCTGGCACTCTTGGTTTAGGCTTACCGGGAGTCAAGCGCATGATGGATGAATTTCATATCGAATCGTCTCAAACAGGCACTCAAGTAGTGGCGAGAAAATGGGTGGAATGAACGCGTTCACATACGGTGTTAGAAGCCGTCCCTACTTCGGTGAAGTTGTCTGTGGAGATGGCTCAGTTATTTTGGAAAGTGACAAAGGGCTATTCATCGCCATTATTGATTCACTTGGTCACGGGCAGAGCGCGGCAAAATTATCCCGAGAGATGGAGCTATCCATCAATAGAGAAAACTCATTTGATTTGCAATGGTTGCTTAAGAAGCTAGATGAAGAGTTTAGAGGAAGTATTGGTGCAGCCGTTACACTGTTTACGCTTGACCGAAAAAAGAAGAAATTCGAATGCTTAAATGTTGGTAATAACTGCGTAAGGGTAATTTCTCACACATCAACCAGTTTGAATGCGCAGCCCGGCATTGTTGGAGAAAGAATACCTTCATTAATACCGACCTCCGACAACTATGAAGTTGGAGATATGTTTGTTCTAACAACCGATGGAATCAAAGAACATTTCAGCTTAAGCGATTGCCCGACGCTAAAATATGAAACCGCCGAAACCGCCACGGACATTATCATGGAGAGATTTAGTAAAAGACATGATGATGCCACGGTAATTGTAGTTAGGTGTGATGATGAATGAAATTGGAATACTGACGATAGACGGTAGCGAGCCAAGCTTACTATTGGCGCGTAAGAAGGTACTCAGCGTTTTACGTAGTAGCGGGTATACGAGTGTCGAAACCGATAAGTGGGGGCTTAAGTTTGCTCAGTTTTTGACTGTCCTAAATAAACAGTATTCACCCATTAGTTTTGCAATCCTCGCGGATGAGGATCTTATCAGGTTTGCTAGCCTCCCAATCGAGCAAGAGATCGATACCGTGTTGCTCAACCAATCCCGTGTTTCATTTCGTTATTCCAATAAAACTCTTGAAGTGGATATTAAGGCAAAAATCCCATTTGACTTATTTGAGCTAGACCTTTTAGAGCGAGAATTAGCTGTTAAGACGGTTGAAGAATTAATGATTGACTTGCAAGCCAAAAATTCGGCTTTAGCACGTCACCAAGAAGGGTTAGAGAAGGAAATTGAAAGCCAAACTGTCGACTTGCAAAAGTCCGAAGAGTTATCTCGAACTATCGTTGATAGTGCTCCTATTGGGGTGATTCTGTTGGACAAAGATTGCAAGATCATCAGTTGGAATAAAAACGCGGAGGAGCTCTACGGCTACTCTGATGAAGAGGCGGTCAGCCATCCGATAAAAATGTTGTTGCAAATGAAAGGGGAGTCTCGCCTAGAGGGAGTACTTGGACATGCCTTGGATTTACAAGTCCAGCAAAGCCTCGCCGGCCAGTTCTTTGAAGTGAGTACAAAAGACAAATTTGATCGCACAATCCCTGCAGAAATCGGTATGACCATCTTTCAGCTCGGAGACTTATGTCAGGCAACATTGTTTATTCGAGATATATCTGAAAGAAAATTGGCAGAACAAGAGCTCAATGTAGCGATGGCAAAAGCCGAAGAAGCGGTAGAAGTAAAATCCATGTTCTTAGCGAACATGAGCCACGAAATACGCACACCAATGAACGCCATAATAGGCATGGCGCACCTCGCATTGAAAACGGATATGTCACCCAAGCAACGCGACTACGTTTCGAAAATTCACAGCTCCGGTACGTTGCTGCTTGGAATCATTAACGACATTCTCGATTTTTCCAAAATTGAAGCGGGTAAGCTGGAAATGGAGAATATCGAGTTTACGCTCGATGACGTATTCAGAAACGTTTCTACAGTAACGGGTCAAAAAGCTTTTGAGAAAAATCTTGAACTTCTTTTCCACATTCCTAGAACTATTCCGCAACAACTTATTGGTGACCCACTTCGAATCGGTCAAGTGATCATTAATTTGGTCAATAACTCTGTGAAATTCACTGATTCAGGAGAAATTACGTTATCTGTCGAACTCCTTGAACAAATTGGTGACCGAATTGAGCTTGAGTTTACTGTCGCAGACACAGGTATCGGAATGACACCTGAACAGTCGAGTAGGCTGTTTACTGCGTTTACTCAAGCGGATGGAAGTACTACAAGGAAATACGGTGGTACTGGGCTTGGGCTATCAATATGTCGTCGGCTGATCGAGTTAATGGGCGGTAATATCCGCGTAGACAGTGAGCCTGATGTTGGAAGTTCATTTGTCTTTAATGTTTGGTTTGATTTAGCTGACCAAATTCAAAATTCAAAAGACAAATGGACGTCACTTCGTCCAGACATGCTAGATGAGCTTAAAGTACTTATTGTCGACGACAACCGCCACGCGCTTGAAATCATGTCTGAAATGCTGGAAACCTTGCCTATTCAGCCGGAAACAGCGAGCAGTGGGCAGGAAGCGTTTGAAATGATTGAAAAACATATCGACCAGGATAACCCATATTCGTTGGTGTTGATGGATTGGAATATGCCTCAGCTAAACGGCATAGAAGCTGTAACACTCATGCGAGAAAAACTAGAAAGTGAAAAACAGCCGAAAGTTGTGATGGTTACCGCATACGACAAAGATGATGTTAAAAAGGCCTCAAACAGCATAGACATCGCCCATTACCTAACCAAGCCTGTTAGCCAGTCGTCCTTATATGACTGTTTAATTGACTTGTTTTCTAATGAAGATCGGTTCTCGGAACTATCGGAAGCGTCTCGCACAGAAGATAACGACGAATTTAAAGGGCTGCGAGTACTGTTAACCGAAGACAACGAGATCAATCAGCAGATTGCGTTTGAGCTGATGTCAGGTAAAGGTATGGAGGTCACGATAGCCAATAACGGTAAAGAAGCACTGGATAACTTATCCGCTAGTGGCGATGGCGAAGTGCCTTTCGATATTATTTTTATGGATTTGCAAATGCCAGTGATGGATGGGTATGAAGCCAGTAAGCGTATTCGTTCTAACAGCCGATACGCAAATACCCCTTTAGTCGCTATGACAGCTCACGCCATGGTCGAAGAACGCGAACGATGCTTAAACCTAGGAATGAATGATCACATATCCAAACCCATAGACCCTGAAACGTTATACCAATTGATTCGTAAGTGGGCAGGAGAGAAGCTTAAGGCGCTGCAAATGGCGCTACCAAAACCTGATACCGAGCAAGAAGAGGTTGAACAAACAGCTTCAAATAACGAGGAATTGCCTAAAGCAGTCAATGTTGAACGTGAAGAAAAAGAAAAGCCGGTTAAAAGAGAAAATCGAACACTCTATGACTTGGACGCAATTGATTATAAAAATGCTTTACTTAGAGTCGGTGGAAATGAAACGTTATTTAAAAAACTCCTTGGGCAGTTGATTAACAAAGAGATCGATTTTCGCAAGCGCATCGACATTATGATCGAGAAGCAAGACAAAGGAGGCGCTTCAATGGCTGCACATACCTTAAAAGGCTCGGGAGCCAACATGGGGTTGATGCGGCTGTCAGATATGGCATCCCGGCTTGAAATATTGATAGATGGTGAGAAGCAAGATGAGACGTCGACTCTTCTCGATGAAATAGAAGAATACATACATGTCTTATTTGCAGACATATCTGGAGTGATTGGTCACGCACTTCCGACACAGAAACAAGAAGTGAACGGAGATATTCTTGGAAGAGCCCACCAGCTAGACGAGCTACTGCAAAACTTCGATGCGAGCGCGATCGACTTCCTTGAAGAACACCACCAAGATTTTGAAGCCGTATTAGGCGGCGAAGAATTTGCTCGATGCTGCCAATTGATTCATGACTGTGATTTTGATCAAGCGGCATCCATTTTAAGAAGCTTAGTGAACTTATATCCACTGGATATGGGAAAAGTGCAAGGAGCTTAACAGTGTCTCAGCAAGGTGATAAAAAGACCATCTTAATCGTTGACGATACGGCAGAAAACCGAACGTTGATTACAGGCTTACTTAAAGATGAATATAGAGTGTTGGCCGCTGTAAGTGGTATGCAAGCGCTAGAACTGTGCGAGCGTTTTAAGCCAGACATGGTTTTGTTAGACATTATGATGCCTGTTATGGATGGATACGAAGTCTGCTACCAACTTAAGAAAAACCCGAAGACAGATTCAATTCCTGTCATTTTCCTAACCGCTAAATCACAGATTGAAGACGAACAAAAAGGGTTTGATGTTGGAGCGGTAGACTACATATTGAAACCCATCAGTCCTCCAATACTGTTAGCGCGAGTTCAAACGCATCTCAAGCTTCAATTTGTTTTAGATAGCTTAAAAGACCACAATGATGAGTTGGAAAGACGAGTAAAAGAGCGAACAGAAGAACTGGAAATGCTGCAGGATGCGACTATTCTCGCTATGGCTTCATTAGCAGAAACACGGGATAACGATACGGGTAATCACATCCGCCGAACTCAGAAGTATGTAAAAATCCTTGCCGAAACCATGGCCCAAAATTCCAAGTACACTGAAGAATTGACGCCAGAAACCATCGAAGCCTTTTATAAGTCCGCACCGTTACACGATATCGGTAAAGTGGGGATTCCGGATAACATCTTACTGAAGCCAGGCAAACTGACTGATGAAGAATTTGAGATCATGAAGGATCATGCAAGGTTAGGGGGGGACACCATCGACACCGTTGAAAAAACGCTGGGTGTTACTTGCGCATTCTTAGAGCATGCCAAAGATATCGCATACTACCATCAAGAAAAATGGGACGGTTCGGGCTACCCAGAACATCTTGTGGGAGAACAAATACCATTGAGCGCAAGGCTCATGGCAGTGGCAGACGTCTATGATGCGCTTATTTCATCGAGAGTTTATAAGCCACCTTTTCCCCATAGTAAAGCAGTAGAAATCATTGAGTCGTCTGCTGGCAGCCATTTTGATCCAGAGGTAATAGAAGCATTTAAAAAAGTAGAAGACCGCTTCGCTGATATAGCGTCACAATTCTCCGACGAATTGGCAGACAACCCAGAAAAACAAAACGGTACTTAAATATCTAGAGAACGCAATTCCACTTTGGCGCGTACGCCGATTTTACTTTGGAGTGTAGGCTTTTATGAGAACAAAGAGTGCATCAACAGCCTGCTCTAACTCTGCATACGCTCTTGCTTTGCCCAAAACCCTCACTCCCTGAACTTGTGTGAGTAAAAGAGATGCAAGTGCTTCTGTGTCGCAGCTTTCAGCAATTTGACGTTTCATTTGAGCGTTATCCAGCGCACGTTTGAAATTACTAAGAAGTAAATCAAAAACACCTTCACCTCGGTTTTTCACCGTATTGTCATTACCGCCATGCTCCATCAGAGCGTTTTGCATAAAGCATCCGCTTTTTTGATCTTTTTGGATTCGAGCAAAGCGCGTTAAAAATTCTTCTATAGTTACAAGGTCTGCATCGTCTTCAATGAGATTCTTCATTGAAGGAAACGAAATGTTCTGGAGATAAAAATCAAGAGCTGAGTAATACAGTGCTTGTTTGTCACCATAGGTGTTGTAAAGACTGAAGCGATTGATACCAAGCGTCTCGACTAAATCAGCAATCGAGGTGTTTGCATAACCTTTTTGCCAAAAAAGGTTCATAGCATCGATCAATTTCTCTTGTTTATCAAAATTACTCTTTCTAGGCATGGGCACTCTCACTTTGCGTTCCGTGAGTATAACATCTTTAGAACAGAAAATTAATACTTGACCGATCGTTTAGGTATTATGTATTTTATATCTAAACGAACGTTTAGTAATTAAAGGTAAAAAAATGAAACTTTATGAAACAGCCATGACACCGAGTAGCCGTCGTGTCTCTATCTTTATGAAAGAATTAGGGATTGATATCGAAAAACAGCAACTTAATGTCAAAGCTGGCGATAACCTAACATCTGAATATCTGGCGAAATCTTTAAACGGAAAGGTGCCATTATTGGAACTGGATTCTGGCGACTCAATTAGTGAAAGTGTTGCTATCTGTCGCTATTTAGATGGCGTTAACGACAATGAGTTTGCACTTTTTGGAAAAGATGCCTTAGAAGAAGCTCAAATCGAGATGTGGCACCGAGTGGTTGAATTCGAAGGGCTATACGCAGGATTTCAAGCATTCAGAAACCTAACTGGGATTTATAGTGATCGCGAAACGTGCATAGAAGCATGGGGTGCAGAGTCGAAAAGCCGTGTGGCCAATTTCCTACCAAAGCTTGAGAAACGGCTCAGTGAATCGGAATACATTGCGGGTGACCGCTTTACGATCGTAGACATCACAGGGCATATTTTTATTAGCTTTGCAGCAAATGGTTTAGAGCTGGATGTTTTTGATGAATATCCGTCCATTAAGTCATGGTTTGATAAGATATCTTCTCGCCCTTCATTTCAGGCGTAAATTCAACAACACCAAATAGGTGCAATACAGAAGTAACCTCAGCACTCTTGCTGGGGTTTTTTATTTGTAGCGAATTCCTCTTTGATGGTAAGTAGACTCTTAGCCCCTATTTCTGTCGGAACTTATCTGCAAGAACTTCTCTACGGAATCGCATCTGTTAACTTCTTGCTTGGGTAAGTGTTGCTAAAAGTATAAAATGTCGCGCACTCAAATTTACTTCGATAATTCCCTCGAAAATAAAATGCACGGTAAAGGAGATTATGAGTACGCACCTTCGCTATATCCAAGGTTATCCAGAGCCTATTCTTGATCAAGTAGAGCAACTTATTCAGCAAGGAAAGCTTGGTGTATGGTTGAAGCAACGCTACCCGAGTAATCATTCCATTACGTCTGACAAAGCGCTTTTTGAATACACAATGGACTTTAAAAATAGGTATCTCAAAAAGTCGTCGCCCTTGAGCAAGGTGGTTTATGACAAAAAGATCCATATGGTTAACAATGCGCTCGGCCTTCATACCTATGTATCTAAAGTGCACGGCGGCAAAATTAAATCTAAGAATGAAATTCGAATTGCCAGTCTATTCCGGCAGGCACCAGAACCATTTTTAAGAATGCTGGTGGTGCACGAGTTGGCTCATATAAAAGAGAAAGAGCACAACAAGGCTTTCTATCAGTTATGTTGCCATATGGAGCCGGAATATCATCAGCTGGAACTAGATGCGCGTTTGTATCTCATCCACCAAGAGCTCAATCAGCAAGGGCTCAATCAGCAAGAGCCTACTGCTCAGGAACAACTTCCACAAAAATTTCAAACAAACAAAAAAGGTTAATTTGTGTCTTCAAAACCAAATAGAACATCAAACACAAACAGAACCCTAGAAACAAAAGTTGTAAAGAAGCGCTTTGGTGCATTACACAAACGTAATTCGCACAAAGGTAAATATAACTTCTCTGCGCTTGTTAAAACCCTTCCAGAATTGAAACCGTATGTTATCAAAAACATAAAGGGTGAGTTATCCATCGATTTTTCCGATGACAAAGCCGTCATCATGTTAAACAGGGCGCTGCTTGCTCACCATTACAGTGTCACAAATTGGAGTATACCGGACGGGTTTCTTTGTCCACCGCTTCCTGGAAGAGCGGATTATCTTCATCACATTGCCGATTTGTTTACTGATAAGACGAAAGGCTATCAAATTAATGGGCTCGATATCGGAACTGGAGCAAATGCTGTTTATCCCATTGTTGCAATAAGCCAATACAACTGGGTAATGCGCGCGAGCGACATAGATCCGATATCCATCTCTAACGTTAAAAAAATTGCTAAAAATAACGCCATTTTGAAAGGAAAGCTTTCAGTTAAATTACAGAAAGATCCTAAGAAATATTTTGAAAACATCATTGATGTTGAAGAGCGTGTCGATTTCACCATGTGTAACCCTCCATTTCACAAATCGCTAGAAGAAGCGAATAAAGGCAGTGAGAGGAAGCTAAAAAACTTGGCAGAGAATCGTAAAAAGCGCGGTGTTACTAAAAAAGATGTTCACTCTAAGCTTAATTTCGGCGGTCAAAAAGCCGAGCTATGGTGTCCAGGTGGAGAAGTTTTGTTTGTTAAAAATATGGCTTACGAAAGTAAAAAGTTCGCTCGCCAATGCCTGTGGTTTACGACGCTAGTGTCCAAAAAAGAAAACGTAAGACCGTTAAGAAAAACGTTAGAAAAACTCGGCGCTTGTGAAGTGAGAATTATAGAAATGACTCACGGGCAAAAGATTACTCGTTTTGTTGCTTGGACGTACCATACCGAACAACAACAAGCTCAATGGTTCACCTTAGGGTGAACCAATAGATAGAGCAAACATAAGAAGCAACGGGAGAGTAATCAAACTGAAAAAGTTTGCGAACAATACCATCGACGCAACGTTTTTAGGTTCTACATCAAACCGCTCTGCAAACAGGTAGTTCATTACGGCAGGTGGAAGCATGCTAAAAAGCACCATCATTTGAAGTTGCATGGTGGGTAATGGCACAAGCCAATAAATCAATAGAAGAGCAATGGCGCCTGTTCCCAATGATTGAATCGTACAAATTACCCCAGCTCTTAAGCCTGAGAAACGCATAAAGCACATTTGAGAGCCTAGTGATAGTAGCATGACTGGAATAGCAGCCTGCCCAAGCAAAGTGGTGGCGTTGTGAAAAGGTTGCCAAACCTGAATGTCGGCAAGGTTCACGAACATTGCGAGAGCCGCAGCCAGAAAGACAGGCATCTTAATAACCTGTTTGAACGGGTTTCCATTACTTAATAACGCTAATCCAACGCTGATGTGTGTGCACGCCGACATAACAAACAGCAAAACCGCGGGCGCTAAAGCTGTATCTCCAAAAGTGTAAGTGAATAGAGGGATAGCAAGATTACCGCTATTTCTAAACATATGCGGCGGCGCCCAAGCTTTGAAATTCAACCCAGCTAATTTGCATATTGGAACCATAAGAATACCGGGAACCAATATCGCAATCAGTGCCGCCCCAATTAAAGGGAATTGTTGCTCATCCAAAGGCATCGCAGAAAGCGATGAAAAAACGAGTGCGGGTGTAAACACATCCATGTTTATACGGTTAATAGGTTTGAAGTCGGGCTTCTGCCATTTAGCGACGATAAACCCGACTAAAACAAGTGCAAATACCGGAAATATTATACTGACGACCTGTTCAAACATTGCTGTCCTTTTCAGTTTGAAGTGATTTCGAAAAGAATAAGCAAGTTAACACAGAAGGAGTTAGAACAGTTACTTGGGTATGAGTATTTGGAGTGGATGCTCTTTGACTCTTATTTCCTATCTCGTGAAATTTAGGCTGGATAGAGGATAGAGGAAAAAAGAAAGCTCAGGAGCCCGCATAGACCTGAGCTTAAAAATAAACACCTACAGGTGCTTTAGGAAACCTACACACAACGTGTGGGACTGGCAGCTACCTTATCCCAATTGGCAGGTGAAGATTCATGATCTAAATCAATGTCTTGTTGAGCGATTTATTAGACATAAGTCTAAGGAAATAGGAGGTTTTCTTTTAATTCAGTTTAGAACTTAAGAGCTATCGCGGAAAAGGCATCCCTTATTCTTAGACTAAGGGCTAATGCCCGCAAAGGATCATTAAGCCTCGGCATCAATAACATTTAGAAATCGTTGCTCTATCGTGGATTTGTGTAGAGGCTTGCTCACTAAGTAGCCTTGGTAGTATCGACAACCTAGCTCCGAAAGAAGTTGTTTTTGTTCATTTGTTTCGACTCCTACCGCTATAAGGTCCAGCTTTAATGCATCACATAATGCTGCAGTGGCTTTGAGGACGGTTTTATTGGTAACTTCATCTTTACTTAGGGCACCCTTCTGGCTAATAAAGCGTTTGTCGAGCTTTATTGCTTTGATAGGAAGTGAATCCAATGACGCAAGAGAGGAGTAACCTGTCCCAAAATTATCTAGGAAAACGTTAACACCTAACTCTTTGATATCGTCGAGCCACTTTACGCAATCGGCATGTTTAAGCGCCATAGAAGGTTCAGCAATCTCTAGCGCTAAATTCTTTCCTGATAAACCATATTGATGAAGTAAGGCTTTGAGCCTAGCGTGCAAAGAAGAATTAAGCTGAATTTGCGAGACATTGATACTCATAACGAACTCGTCAGGAAGAGTTGGCTTCCATTCTGACAGCGTTCTTCCTACCTCGTCGAATACCCAATCGGCTATCTCAACGATTTGCCCTGTTTCCTCTGCAATAGGAATGAACTCTTCTGGGGAGACAGAGCCCAATTTGCTGTCATCCCAACGCAGAAGTACTTCAACCCCTTTAATGTTTGTATTTTCAGTTTGAACTATTGGCTGAAAGACCAATTTAAATGCGCGCTTATCGAATGCTTTCGTCAAACGGTTTCTGATGAGTACTTTTCTATTTAAAGAGTAGGAAAGTTCAGAGGAAAACAGTTCAAACCTATTTCGACCTTCACTTTTAGCATAATGCATCGCCATACCGGCTTGCTTAATCAACTCTTCGACGTTTTGCGAATCTGTAGGAAAATGGCTTGCTCCGATGCTCGAGGTTATCGAAAGTTCGCCTATATTGGAGATAGGGTAGTCAATACTCGCCATTTGTATAATTTGATGAAGTTTATTATCCACTTGGTGTTTGCTTTGTTCAGGAAAAAGAACAACAAACTCGTCTCCCCCAAATCGCCCCAATGAGCAAGACGGGTCGACAATCTCTTTAAGCCTTTTCGTTACCGATTTTAAAAGTTCATCACCAACGCCATGTCCATAGGTGTCATTAACTAGCTTAAAGCCATCTAGATCAAGGAAGGCAAGAACGAATGGGACTTTTTGAATCACATATTCGGAGATAACATCCAACATACCTCGGCGGTTAAAAAGGCCAGTGAGATAATCGTGATGAGCATTGAAGCGCGCTTCTTCCAAACGCTGCTTTTTTTCGGTGATATCAGTCAGATTAAGCAAAAGCTGATTGTTATCGGCCAACCACTGCGCTGAAATTTCGAAATGATGAGGCTTTCCATCCAAATTGAAAGAGATTTCATCTTTTAATTCTTGCTTTGAAGAGGCAGTTTGAATCCATTGTTTTGCTCTAGATTGACTCGAAAGGAAGTCACCTAAGCTGTGAAAATTAGAATTAAAAGTAAGCCGAAAGGCTTCATTCGCACTTATCAGCTCGCCTTTGTCATCAAAAAGTAGAGATAGACGTCCACCTCCGGAAAAGGCGATATCGCGTTTTAAGCTATTTTGCTCAGCAACAACTTCTACCAACATTGCTGTACGGTTTGGCTCGATTTCAATACCGGAAAAAACGCACAAAGCACACTTTAGCTTGTGTTTTGGAGTGAAGCTCCACCATGTACGAATCTTTTCGTTCTTTTGAAATTTCTTCCGGTATTGTTCTAGTGTTGCTTCAACTGCCATCGACATTGAAGCGTGTAAATCTCTATTGACGAGCTCTTGTAAAGATCCGCTTTCCCAAAGAAGAAGAGCCGGTTTGTTAGCCCAAACAACTTGTTTACTGTCGAGGTCAAAAATCCAAATTGGGTTATGAAGTAATTCGAAAGCTTCATATGCTCGCATACTAGACGCCTTTTGCCATTATCACGAAACGTTTTAGAAACGTTTTTTAATATTGTACGTATTCGAATAAATGATCCATATCAAACATATTTGGTATTAATGAAAGGTTTTTCTTCTAAGTAGTTTAAGTGACGTTTATTAGAGTGATATTTTTATAAAATATAATTAGCGGACTTTAATTTCGAAAAAATAGCGATCATGAATACATAATTCTTTTTTTATTTCTTTGACTATGCGTAATGTTGGTATGTCTGAATTGTAAGTGTGTGTAAGGCTACGATAGGAAGTTAAAAATTGACGATCACTATGACGTTTTGTTGCAAAGCTTGGGTTTTTGGCGAGAGCTCTTTAGTAAAGAGAGGTTCTGGTTGTTGACTACTCAACCTCTTTAATTAGTAAACACTTAATTATAATACCCTTACTTAAATAAGGCGTTTAATTGGCTCCTATTTGAGTGAATCGAGCTAAATTGAACTGATTTTAAGAAATAGCCATGCGGTAATTTGAGTTTAATAGATTTTGCGTCTATAGAAATAGTAGAGCTATTAATAATAATGAAATTAGATTTTGCTAAACAAAGTGTTATTGAAAGTTTCAATTGGAAAGTATGACTTAAAACTGAGGTTTATATGCGTGTAAATCAACCCGTGACACAGAAAGAAGCAACGTACCCCAAGAGTTACAATTTATTATCGGTGACATCAACAAGCAGTCACATCAAATACGCCAGTAAAGAATTTTGCGAGGTGGCGGGGTATTCGTTAGATGAAATGGTTGGCGAACCGCATAACATGGTTAGGCACCCAGACATGCCGCCGGAAGCTTTTAAAGACATGTGGGAGCATTTAAAATCGGGCAAGTCGTGGATGGGAATCGTTAAAAATCGATGCAGTAACGGTGATCACTATTGGGTGGACGCATTTGCATCGCCAATCAAAGAAAATGGTCAAGTCGTCGAGTATCAATCCGTTCGACTTTGCCCCGATAGAAAGCATGTCGACAATGCAGAGAAAGTTTACACACAAATTCGAAATGGCAAGACGCCGTTTAAACTGAAGTTGCCACGAACAAGGCTTTGGCAGCGCGCTGCTATGCTATTCGTGCCGGCAGCCATTATCTCCGCTGTTGCCGATACATTCATGTCTGGTGTTGGGGTATGGGCATTACTATTGTTGTCCATTATTGCGGTATACCGAGTATCAAGACGTTTAGAGACACTCAGTGAAGAGTCTAGAAAAGTGTTCGATAACCCTTTAATGGAGCTGGTATATAACGACCATGTTGATGACATTTCTGAAATACAGCTGGCTCTCAAAATGAGACAGTCAGAACTGAATGCTGTGGTGGGACGAATTCAAGATTCGAACGAACAGATCGGAGAAGCGGCGCAATCCTCATCCAATAACTGTGATACAACTGCGTCCAATTTGGAAGGGCAAACGGCTGAGACAGAGCAAGTCGCCGCCGCGGTTAACCAGATGCATGCGACAGCGAACGAAATTGCTGAAAATGCGCAAAGCGCTAGTGAAGCAACCACGAATGCCAGCACGGCGGCATCTGAAGGGTTAGAGGCTGTCAGCCAAACTAAAGGCGCAATCCATCAGTTATCCGCTCAGTTAGATGAAGCTTCAGGGCTGTTTAGCGAGCTTGAAGCGCACGGAAAAACCATCGGGGATGTGCTTACTGTTATTCAAGGTATCGCAGAGCAAACTAACCTGCTTGCATTAAACGCAGCTATTGAGGCGGCGCGTGCAGGTGAGCAAGGTCGGGGGTTTGCAGTCGTTGCGGACGAAGTACGAACCTTGGCTCAACGAAGCCACGAGTCGACAGAAGAAATTCAGTCTGTTATTACTCAAATTCAAACCAGCACCCAAAGTGCCGTTAATGCTATGCAAGAAGGTAATGGATTATCCAAACAGTGTGTTGAAAGCGCAGAAGTATCAGGAAACAAACTTGATACGCTGATGGGACAGGTTTCAGATATCTCGGATAGAAATAGTCAAATTGCTACGGCAGTAGAGGAAATGGCGAGAGTGACGGAAGACATGAATTCAAGTGTTCAGTCAATTAGTGAAGTGTGCTCTGCGACAAATATACTGGCGAGTGATACACGCGATGAATGTGAAGGTCTAGTCAGTAACCTCGGCTCTCAAGGACAATTGGTTAAGCAATTTCGTAGAATATAAACAGACCCTAGTATCTGGTTCAAAGCCCTACATAGTAGGGCTTTTGTTGTTTTGGAATTGGCAAATACTCTTAACTTGCGTACGTTTTGCTTGTTCAAAGTGCGATTGAAACTCTATTTGGCTGACACCATTGTTAAAGTCACACGTCATCGTGGACATGGCTGGTTTCATAAAGGGTAGGTAGTTAATGCCAGTGTGTTCTGAAGACCAGAGTGCTTTTTTGCTAGTACCTCTTTCTGCTGTAATGGTAATAATGGCCTTGAGCGTACTTTCATTTTTAGTCGGTATCAGAAAGTCGTAGTGAAAAGCACGAAAATAAAAAGCACCGTTTTCATCGGTTTTTACAATATCGACAATCTTTCCTAACGTTTGGACTTCCCTGATAACGGTAATTCCCGATAACGGTTTACCTTCTAGAAAGATCTTCCCTGACGCTGGTGGTGCAAGTTTATTTGGGTTTTCAGAAAGGGAAAGCGTATCGCTGAGTATCAAGTTTGAATACGGGACCAGACAGATCACCAAAAGCCTTTTGAACATAGAGACGCATTGATTAACAAAAATGATATGAATACGTTAACGTTCAAAACTCATTGTGAAAAATATCAAAAGACAAAATGGCAAAATTATTACTACCATTCTGTCAAATCTTCGCAATTAAGATGGTGGCTTACCAGCGTGCAAACAATTGCAATAGCGTTAATCGCAATAGAGTTAGAGTTGTCAGCGCAAGCTTAGCTTTGTTCACTGGAGTCCAAAGATGGAAGTAACCATTCTTGAGTGAACTCTGATGGTGGGAGCGCTTTTGAGTAATAAAACCCTTGCCCAATATCGCAATTGATTTTTCTTATATACGCTGCTTGCTCTTGAGTCTCTATGCCTTCAGCGACGGTTTTCATACCTAAACTGCGTGCCATCGACACAATGGCTTTCACTAACGAGCGGTTATTTGCATTAGTGTGCATGTTTGACACAAATGACCGATCGATTTTCACGCCATCAAATTGGAGTTTCTGCAGATAACTCAGCGAAGCGTAACCTGTTCCAAAGTCATCGAGAAGAACTTGAATACCATGTTCTCTTAGACCTCGAATGATATCCCTTGCAGCATCAATGTCATGCAATAGCTGACTCTCGGTTACTTCGAGTTGAAGCTGGTTTGGCTTGCATCCTGCCTTCATCATGCTTTTTGCTAAAATCGCTCCAATGTCTTGCCGGTAAAGTTGTTTGGCAGAGAGGTTAATCGTTAGATAAAAGTCAGGGGTAACCTGGTAGTCTTCCCATTGCACCAATTGATTGCAGGCAAGGTCTATTAAATGTGATCCTAAAGGCAGAATCATATCCGTGTTTTCAGCAATTGAGATAAATTGGTCGGGCATAATGATGCCGCGAGTTGGGTGACGCCAGCGCACCAATGCTTCAGCACCAATGATTTTCCCCGTGCTCATATCAATTTTTGGTTGATACCACAGCTCAAATTGACTTGGATCAGCCAGTGCTTTTCGTAGCTCTTGCTCTATGTCTATCCGTTGTTCAATTTTTTTGTTCATGGCATGAGTGAATAAACTGTAGGTATTTTTACCCTTATCTTTAGCGTGGTACATCGCAATGTCGGCATTTTTAATTAAAGTGTCTGCGTCGAGCCCGTGTTGAGGGAAAGAAGCGAGTCCAATACTTCCTCCAGCAACGATAGAGTCGCTTTCAATTAATATCCCTTTTTGCAAAGTATCCAGAATATTGTTAGCCATATGCTCACGTTGATCACCACTCAAGCCTGTGCAACAAATTAGGAATTCGTCACCACCAAGACGAGCAACCATATTCGATGTTGTCTCTACAAAACTGAACCCCACTTCGCGGGCTAGCCGAGATGAAACGATTTCGAGCAAATGGTCGCCAGATGCATGACCAAAATGGTCGTTAACTTGCTTAAACTCATCTAAATCAATAAAGAAAAGATCAATATTGTCATGACTTTCAGATGCGATAAGTTGGTTTACATGCTGAATAAAGCAGGAACGATTAGGTAACCCTGTTAAGGCATCGTGATAGGCCATGAACCGGATGTCTTCGGTATGCTTTTCGATACGCATACCCATGTCATTATAGGCGGTCACAAGTTTCCCAATCTCATCAGAACGACGTAGTGTTGGCATCGAGCGAAAGTTCCCTTGACCTGTTTCTTGTATGTGAGCAGTGAGCTTTCTAATGGGCTGCGTAAGTGATCGCGCCATCAATGCAGCAAGAAAAAGGCTTACGATGAAACTGACCGTCGTAACCCAAAAATGGCTTCGATATAAACTGTGTATATTCTTTTCATACACATCGCCAATGACGACTTGGTTCGCGGAAATGTCGGTGAGTAACTTGTCTAAACTTAATTCTATGTAGACAGCCCCCATTGATACACCTGATTGTGAGATCGGCTGAATGTAGATTAATTCGGAATTAGTTTGTTTAATGAAAGCGGTATTCTTTTCCATCGACAATTTAATTGACGACTCATTGGGCGGTGTGGCACCAAAAAGAAGCATTGATTCCGTTCCGTCGTGGAAGATCTTGCCATTTTGATCGATGACATGAACTATCTTCACTTCTTGCTGTGAAATTGCAGGTTGAATGGCTAAGTAGGTTGCTTCTAAATTAAAATTATACAGAGGATCAAACAGATGCTCCGCAAGATAGTGAGCAATGGACTTACCCCTAAGTTCAAGCTGCTGACTCAAACTCGTGCGAGTATGGTTGTTGAGTTCTTCGATAATACTCTCTGTGTGCTGGGTATATAATTTTTGTTGAAGTACAAAGTGGCTAAGAGAGAGCGCAGCGATAATACTCGCAGTTGCGATAATGTATCTTGTGCTCAGTCTTATCGAAGAAAACCGACTCATTTTTGCAACGCTTCAATTTTGGGAAGGTGCCGACGAGCTTCATCAATGACATTTAACATGTCTTGGTTTAACTCATCGAATTGCGATGTTTTCTGAAATCGCAAAAGCGTTGCTTTAGCACTGGGGTCTAAATGCATTGTTTTTAATGTATTTTTAATCGCTAAATTCACTTCTGTTGATAAAG
Organism: Vibrio penaeicida; assembly: GCF_030689305.1. GTDB lineage: Bacteria > Pseudomonadota > Gammaproteobacteria > Enterobacterales > Vibrionaceae > Vibrio > Vibrio penaeicida_B. The sequence goes on from NZ_JAUYVM010000015.1 coordinate 132,506, forward strand.
AAGGTGACGATATCATAAGGTCTCGAGGATAAAGGGATGATTCGTATACAATTTCGACAGATTGTTTAATTCTATTTGGAAGATCTTCTGTTGAATTCCAGTTTCTGTCACTAAAAGCACCAAGATCGGCACGTTGCTGGTAAACCCAAGACGATATGTTTATTTCATTGGATTGTTTAAGCTGTTGATTCATAAACATGTAGCCAATTTTGTCTGAATCTGGTCTCTCTGTATGGCTCTCAAGATATTGCAACTCATATCCTTGCCCAATAAGTGCTACGGCAGGTATAAAAAACGAACTGTTTGAACTTGGCTTTTCAAAAAGAATGGTTTTACCATTCAGCTCACTGAAATTTAGATTCTGTCCTTCATTTCTACCAAATATTATAGAGTGATAGGTCGATCTGCCTTTTTTCCAACGCCTTACAAGTATATTTGCATCAATTCTATTCTCATAAATTAGCGCGCTGTAAACTGTTGCTGGCACGAGGTGAACATGCCCGCTCTTAAGCTGCTGAGACATTTCTTCTAGTGTAGGAACAACGACAACTTCCCCATGGGTATAGCCATGTTCTTTTAAGGAATTTGCAAGGTATTCAGCTAAAGGGAGGCTCCATTTAATCCGAGATTTTACTTTTTCAGATACTGCCCCAACTATAAAAGGTTTACTATTCAATGCTATATCATCGATCTCTGAAGAGGATGCAGTCATTGAAACTAAACTAGCTAGTACAAGTAGTACTTTTGAAGCTAAAAAAGAAGTCTTAGAATTTTTCATAAAGACAAAGCTCAATATCGGAAATTAAATGAGGAAACTAATCCGAAAGGATAGGGATAACGACATTTTCTGTAAATAATAAATGGAAGTAAGTTAACAAAAAATGAGCAATAAAGTATTGCAAGATGTTTCTATTGCGTTATGGGATTCAATTAATTTACTTATAAGCTCATTAATAAAAATAGCATTACCTAAAAATTTGTCTTTTATAATGACAAAACCGGATTGTTTATAAATTCAACGATAGAGTGTGGTGTTATATGGGATAAAGGAGATTACGCGACTTTGATAGTAATTTCTCTGTGGAAGTCATGGTTGATCTTGATCAAGCATCCTCTATTATTGATTAAATACTAATTTAATTTCAAAATAAGAAAAACAAAGAGTTACCGTATGCAAAAATTGAGATTTGGGTATTTGATTTTGCAAAAACGCAGACGCATAATGTTTTGATACTAAACCCTATCTGTTGGACTGATTGCATGTACCTCTCAAATCCCGAAGACTTTCAAAAACACTTGTTTAGGAATGAAGACGGATTTCTATGCGCCGAATATCAAGGGTATACCTTTTCTAGTGTATTTCAGCCCATTAAAACAGCAAAAGGTGATGTGTTTGGTTATGAGGGGTTGGTGCGAATTAAAGATGAAACTTCAAACACAATAAGACCAGACCTTTTTTTCAGAGACCCCTCATTAAGCTTCATCGATATTATTAATACCTCGCTTCTATGTGCCAGTATTCATCTTAGAAATTTTGCTCAATCAGGGAAGAGCGATAAAAAAATCTTTATCAATGCGTCACCGCTTGTTTTCCAGGTGCTGTCACATGATGCGAGGTCTATTCAAATCCTATTGAGTTTTTTGGAAATGTTCTCTCTGCACCCATCTCAGTTGGTTTATGAAATCATGGAGTTTGATGAAGGAAACATACAAGAGATTCTTAATGGAGCTAATGTATTAAGTGAATACGGAATTACCGTTGCGATGGATGACTTTGGACAGTGCGCTTCGAATGCTTCTCGTGCAAAAATTTTGCTTCCTTCCATCATCAAGCTGGATAAATCTTTGCTTGATAACTTTATTAATCGCGATGATCTAGACCTAGTTGATTCCATTGAATTAGCAAAAAGCATTGGTGCACAAGTCATACTGGAGGGGTTAGAGACAAGAAAGCAACTAGATAAGCTGGCTCATCTCGACATTGATATGTTTCAAGGGTTCTACCTTGGAAAGCCTGCGCCACTTTCGCCACAAGATCCTGCAATAAAACTGAAAAGCACTCAACGTTAATAATTTTAGGCTCTAAAAGTTTCCAGCGGGTAAGCATAGAGCTTATTAAGGTATATAGTAAACAATAAGGGATTGAATAAGGAAGGTAGAATGAACCGTTTTCACTGGGTGGTAAGCATCTTATTTTCATGCAGTGTTTCAACCAACGCTATGGCTATCAACAAAGTCACTCTGACGCTACCAGCATTTAGTGATAATGGTCAATCCTACTTTCACGAGCTTTTAGTGGAATCATTAAAAGCTCAAGGAGTACAACTCAAAATTGTCACACCTTCTAGGCATACACCTCAGAAACGTGCCGTGCATATGCTGAATAAAAACCAGCTCTCTATGTATTGGTTAGTTAAAACGCCAGAACGTGATGCTAAATACCACATAATCGATGTTCCACTCACTGAAGGCATGATTGGGCAGAGAGTGTTACTTATCCCTAAAGGCGCTCAAGCTCGATACGATGAAATATCGACTCTGGAACAGTTTCGCAAATTGGGTTTTGTCGCAGGTTTAGGGGCTAATTGGTACGATATTGATGTCTGGAATGCTAACAAGCTTCCTTACCATGTTAAAGATGGTGAGTGGAGACAATTGTACGAGATGCTCAGTGTAGACGGCGGGGTAAACTATTTCCCCAGAGGCATGCATGAGGTTGTTGCAGAAGCTGAAGTTCAACATCAATTAGATATCGAAGAGAGCCTGATTCTAAAGTATGACCGCAGTATGGTGTTCTACATGAGTGAATTGTCGTTAGAACATCAAGTGCTTATCGAAAGGGCATTGAACCATGCAAAAGACAGTGGTTTAATGCAGAGGCTTATAGATAAGCATTGGAAAAATACCTTAAAAATTATAAAACCCGAAGGTCGAACGATTATTGATTTGACCTCACCATAAAAGTTAGTTGCTAGAAAAATGAACCTAAAATTTAAAAGGCTTTGGCTGGGCTGCATGTATAGTGCTGCCTCAGTTTTGTCATGCTACACAGTGGCGGACACTGTACGGCTTACATCATTGTATTGGCCTCCCTATACGGGAGAAAATCTTGCCGAACAAGGTGCCAGTGTGGCTGTAGCTCGAGCTGCTTTTGCCGCTATGGGGCACCAGCTTGAAGTTGAGTTTTATCCTTGGAATCGCGCTGTATCCCTTGCGAAAAATAACGAGCGGTATGCCGGCTATTTCCCTGCTTACTATTTTAGAACCAATAAGCTGCTGTTTTCCGACACTATGGGGAGCGGCATGCTCGGATTTGTTGAGCAGAAAAGTGATCCAATTAAATGGCGTGCTTTGACAGATTTGGTTCCTTATAAGATAGGCGTTGTAAATGGGTACCGAAATACCATTGAATTTGATGATATGGTGCAAAGTGGTCAATTGTCGGCTGTTTCTGTTCTCACTGATAAACAAAATGTGCTCAAAGTGGCTGATGCTCGGTTAGATGTCGCAGTCATCGATGAAAATGTTTTGAAGTTTCTGAAGCTGCATGATGAAAGTGTTTCTAAAGTGAAAGACAAAGTGCAAATGAATAAAAAACCCCTAGTGAACAAACATTTGTACATTGCGTTTAACCGAGGTGAACAAGGTGAAAAATGGTTAGACATCTTTAACCGTGGTCTTACAAAAATCGATATCGACAAGATAATGGCGGCATACATGAGCTTGCATTTCGCAAGCGACTGAGCGTATTTTTTGGATATGCTTCAGCGAATTTGTCGTTAGGGTCTGACTACTTTCACATTTTTCCCATAATGTGAGCCAAAAAAGAAGGAAAGGGCGTTTTGCTTATTTCCTTCTTTTTTTGGCTTGAACTCTATCAGAAGATAAAGTCAAAGATCCTTCTTTTCGAGCGAAGTGACTATAAACTGACGAACGCAAAAAAAGTAAAACTCAATACTATCGGAATGCCATAGGCTATGCCTTTTTCTCGAATTGCCTGAAAACCCCTATATTTAATTAACATGACGACAATTTGCAACCCTCCAATCAAACACATCAAGATAAGAGCGAGGGTAAGAAATTCTGGTTTGATAGCGATTGTATAAGCCGTTAGAAGTTTGGTGTCACCGCCACCCCAAATACCTATGATTGTGGCGATAAACCCTACAATGAAAACCAACGCCGCATAGGGTAATGACTCAAGAATAAACCCACTCATTAGTGCTAAAGTAATGGATATTGCCGCGATGATGAGGACGTACTTGTTCGGGATGATTCTGTGACAGGCATCCGAGACACATATCGCTAACCCCGCTGATACAAGCCCCAAAAAAAGTATAACTTGGAAGATAAATTCTGCGTTCATGCGGTGGAGTATATAAATACTCGCGTAACAAAGTACAGCAAAAACAACCGTAAACCCCCAATCCTTCCTAGCGACTTACGATGACTCGGGTATAATCAGATCGTGTTAATGGGTATAACGATGAACTAGATCAGCTAAAAGGATTAAATATGCAGAGCGTTGCGATTTTGCTCTTTGTCTTGGTAACCGTATTTCTTGTATATCAAAAATACTTTGCGAAACGCTATGCACCTATCACTTATCCTTATAAGAAGGTCGGAAACTTAATGAGCGGTCCTGAGGTGGCATTTTATAATGCACTGATCACTGCTGTTGATAATCGCGCTTTAGTGTTTGCAAAAGTGCACATGGCAGACGTATTAATGCCTGCACCCAACAAGGATAAGAAAAAGTGGTTAGCGGCATTTAATCGTATTGCGAGAAAACACCTCGATTTTGTGATCTGCCGTCCTGGTACGCTTGAAGTGTTATGCATTATTGAGTTTGATAACGGTAAAGAACTGAACAAAACCAAGGCAGAAAGAGAAAAGTTACTGATGCACGTTTGTAAAACGTCGGGCATTCCTTTAATCGGTGCTAACGAAAAGTACGCCTACCAAGTAGGAAGATTAAGAAAGGTATTAGCTGAATATGTGGATACTATCGATATCGAACCCGAGGTGAGATTTTGTAAAGAATGCCAATCTCCAATGGTGGTGAAAGTAGGGATGCAAGGCCCACACAAGGGAAAACGGTACTATGCATGCAGCCGCTATCCGAATTGCCGCCATACAGAAGATTTTATTGAAGAAATCAATTGGTCCTAAACTGTAGGGCGATAAGAAGGTAACCCGAGTTGAAGATTTCTAACTTGGGTTATTTTTTACCCTTTACTTGTGACATTGTCACGTTATTGCTGATAAACAGCGCTGGCATAGACTTATCCAAGTTCTCTAAGTCTTCGGCAGAGATAATGACAACAGCAAGACCGTAACGTTTGTACGTTTGGATTTTAAGCTCAAATTCGGCTTCCAATTCTGTATCCGTTTTATTCGGACGTATTTCTAAATAGAGGTTCACCCTAGGTAAATAGAATGAGGACTGAATGTTGATGTCGATCGGTAACGTTCTGGCGTACGCATGTGTAATACCAGTGAGATACAACCAATTATCTAAATGCATTTCTTCGGTTGTTCGCACGTAATGACCATCTGCACAGTGAAATTTGGCTTCAAATTTTTGTCGGAAATTAGAGTAAGATTTATCTGTGGATCGTTGGCTAACGTGGCACCCTAATAATTCTTCTGCAGAAGAGAGTAACCGAGCATTCACGATGATACTTTTATCCCAAACAACGTAATCAATGTTAGAAGCTTTGTTATGCCTTTGCTCCGCACCCATTCTTTTGCCCAGTGTACTTGCTACCCAGCCTCCATCCGACTTGATAATCCACCCCAACTCACCAAGCAGTTGATTCGATTGCTGGGAAGTTAACTTAAGTCGTTCACCCACTTGAGCTGCGGTCAGTTTGTCTTCTTTGGGGTCATATAAAGGAACATATAAGTCCTGAGGCCAAACGATGTAACGCCCGTATTGCTTTGACTCTTTATAGCGCCCGCCTTGAGCCAAGCCTATTTCTGTTAACGTCCAATGCTCTTCTTCTTTGAAGACGAACTCGTATTTCTCTAGCGCTTGAAACAAAGCACCTGATTTAACATTCAATTTTTCAGCGAGTTTACTGGTTGAAATCATTTTTGTTTATCGGGAAGTTCATGAAAGTTCAACTATTGTATACCCAAGTGACCTCAAGATGCAGGATTCAGAGCCTCATATTCTGTTTCAATTCAAGAAAAAGAACACTGTGGATTCAATAACCACACTAACGTTGCATGTAATGAGCAATATTGAACTATATTAATATTAAGATTGGCTTATATAAGAAAAAATATGTCAGAAAAACGCGTTTTTGTTATTGCCGCGGAAGTAGCAGCGGAGCTCAATAAAGGCATGGTTATTGCGAAACGGCTTTTGCTGATAGCAAGTAACGCAAGGGCTTTAGCGCTAAGAGCTGGAGTAAGTGCCGCGGGGTTTAGACCAATTACCGATTCCATCGATGAATTAGTTCGAACCACACTTCAATCTTCTAAAGTCATCAATAAAAAAGCACAAAAGCTAAGCCGAATCGCAACGGCAGAAACGCGCGCGGCGTCGGCGTTAATCAAGTTTGAAGACGTCTATAAAACCGCAACGAATGCACAATTTATCTGTAGCTTGGAACCTGCTATTGCTGAAACGCATACACATCACAATGAGCTCATGGCTGAATTTAAACGCGAAGCCAAGGGGTTAAATGACATGTTGAGGGTGTTACACAGTGAACTAAGAACAGCGCAAATTATTTCAACCATGCTCAGCGTAGAAGCTTCACAAGCAGGTGAAGTTTATCAAGACCAACTGAACAGTATCGCGACTAGCGTATCGCAGTCTGCTAATTCCATTCAAAGCCATGTTCTTCAATCTTTAAATCTATTTTCTGAACTGACTAGGGTAGTTTATGCAAGCAAAAGTTCTCTTTAATCAAGGTTCACATCGTTGGGTTGTTTTTGGTCGTGATCCAGAGAAACCAGATGGTATCGTGGACACCAATCAGTACATGATAACAAATCGAGATGAAGCCATACTGCTTGATCCGGGAGGCATTGAGCTTTTTTCAGCCATGCTAGGCTGCGTTGTTAAAGAAGTACCCATAGAAAACATTACTCATCTTTTCGCATCACACCAAGATCCAGATATTATTTCTTCGCTAGGTTTATGGGATCAGGCGCTAACTAAAGCCAAATTACACTCTCCATGGCTTTGGGAGGGTTTTATTCGCCATTTTGGTATGGAAAAAGTGGAATATGCACCAATTCCTGATGAGGGGCGTAATCTCAATATTTCTGGAATGGAGATCCAATTTATACCCGCACATTACATGCATTCGTCCGGAAATTTCTCAGTTTACGATCCACAAGCTAAAATATTAATGTCAGGAGACATCGGTGCAGCATTGGATGCTGTCGATGCCCCCATGTTTGTTCAAGATTTTGATGCTCATATACCAAAAATGGAGTATTTTCACCAAAGGTGGATGCCCTCAAATAGAGCTAAGACTGCATGGATAGAGAAGGTCAGTAAGCTGGAAATTGATATGCTTTGCCCTCAGCATGGTGGCATATTCAAAGGAGACGACGTGAAACGTTTTCTCATGTGGCTGGATAAGCTCGATGTAGGTGTTGCGATCAAGTAGCCACATTTCTACTTCGGGTATGACATAACTCATTATCAGGTTTGAACACATATTATGTCTGTATCTAACGTAGAAACAATCGACATCGAACAGGTGAACATTTCAGCGTGCTTTTTTGAAAAGCGTGATCTGTGGAAAAACAAACAACTAAAACGAGGAAGTAAGCCACTTTTTGATTTTTGCTTAGATTTTGGTATTCGCTTTGAAGACTTAATTGAAGCTGGGATCATTGAAAGGAAAGAAACACCCGATAACACGGCTCTCTCAGATTATCAGTTAACAACTAAAGGGAATGAGTACCTGGTTGCTGAATATGAAAGCTTTTGGGTGGTTGGTTCAAAGCTAGAAGCGTTGGATGATTTTATAGAGCAATACATTCATGACATGTTGGTGGGTCGGATAGCGGTCGCCAGTTAGAGCAAGTTAGTCTTAGTCAAAAATAACCCAGGCATTGGCACCTGGGTTTTTTATTGTATTCGCTAGAATTGATATTCCAATGTGAACATCGGTCCGTAAAATTGAAAGTTGACATTCAAATCAGCCAAATCCGCACCATAATCGACATTCACTTCATAGTAGCTATAAGTAGCAGCGGCATGCCAGCTATCACTGAAACTGTATTGAAGCCCTAAATTGGCATCAACCAAAAGCCCTCTAATGCCATCGAATTCAATGTAGAAAAACTGAGCGTGTGAAATCGCTTTCCAATCGTCATTTATTGAATATTCGGCCTCTAGCCCTATATCGGGTAAAGGTGCCGTTACGTCAGTAAAAGCATAATTTCCGAGACCAAGTACATTATTGGTATTTCCACCTTGTAGGTATAGCTCTCCACCAATACCGATTTGTAGCTGCATAATATGGATACCTGCCGTTACGTCTAGATCCCATTTATCGCTTTCATAGAAAGAATACGAATAACCAAGCCGTGCTAAATCGATATTCAGAGTAGATTGAACCGTTGCGCCAACTTCTGCTTCATACAATTTTTCGTCTATTGAAACGGCAAAAGAGCGAGCGGCAGAAACGGATGAGTTTCGATGGAGGCTTCTCCAATCCAAATAAACACTGTGTTTTGAGTTAAATGCATATTCAATTTGAAGGTAAGGAAGCATTTCACGCTCTTTCAGACGTAAGTCGGACTCAAAGTCGAGGTCAAAACTTTTGCGCAGATTGGGGGAGTAGGCACCCATCGAAGTATCTGCGCTAGAGTAAAAACCGCCAGCAGTCACACTCACATTTCCTGCTTGTGCAGTCGAACAAAACAATACACTTAACCCAGTTGCTAGCCATTTTTTGTTTGCGTTCACAGGTATCCATTCCTTGGTTAAATCAAAACAACATAGAAATAACAGCAATGAGCTGCATAAACAATATTACACGTCCGATTTTATTCATGAAATTTGTAAATATATTTCGGCCTTTAATTGGAAATTGTGTTTAGCTTCTCTGTTTTGGAATAAATCTGAGTTAGGTTCATGAGTTTAATGGGAATACTTCAAAGACGGTCTACATTTATACCCAAAGCGACCGCAAGATACAGGATTTGTAACCTCACATTCTGTTTCAATCTGAGAACAAGAACGTGCGGACACAAACCAATTCCAACAAATCTTTTGTTAAATGTTTGGTATAACAGGGTGGGTTACTTGGGTATAGATGCAAAACAAAATACCTTCGCGAGGTAGGGCATGCCGTACAGTGAATACGCCGTTATTTTCGACAGCGAGCTGAACATCTTAGGGAAAAATGAGCAATTGGAGCGAAGTGGGTTGCTAAGCCCAACTCCAGGAACCATTGCCGATTCCAAACTTAAAATCACATGGCTTCTATCTGGTCAAGACATTCACCCAACTCACCTAACAGTAGAGAGCTTTCTTCGTGATGGACGAGTCATGGTTGAAAGTCCGGAAGGGACAAGCGAAGGTAGAATTGACGTTATTCAAATAGGGAACAACACCTTGTGGCAGGTAAGGTTTGCTCAAATAGGTGATCAGTCCTTATATCAGGAATCGTCCGACGTATTTAAGTTTCGAACCATGCTTGAGGGTTCTCGAGCTGGAACATGGGAGTGGAACATACAAACTGGAGAGGTCATATTTAACGAAAGATGGGCGCAGATCATTGGGTATGAATTAGAAGAATTAAAGCCCATCAGTATTGATACGTGGATAGCGCATTGCAATGAAGATGACTTAGTAGAATCGGAGAAAGTCCTTATGCGTCATTTTTCCGGTGAACTTCCTTATTATGAATGTGAAGTTCGTATGACCCACAAAAATGGCCGAGAGATCTGGGTTAGAGATTTCGGAAAGTTAATGACGCGCAATGAACATGGAGACCCTGAATGGGTGGCAGGTACGCATATTGATATCACTACAAATAAAACGATAACTCAAAACCTTGCATCGATGAACACTGAGCTTGATGCCATGATAGATATCAGTCCCAATGTCATTTATCGATGTCAAGGAGACCCGCTAAAGAAAATTCAATTCATATCCAAAGACGTTGAAGAAATGACAGGATACAAAAAATCTGAAATCGTAAATTCAGACGGATTTTGGGGAAAGCGGCTTCCTTTGAGTGTCTGTAAAACAGAAAGTGAGCAGTTTGTAAAATGGCAAAGTTTCAGCCGAGGAGACGTTCTGAAACGGCAATATCGATTCCGGCATAAAGATGGGCATGACATCTGGCTATTGGATTCTATTAGAAAATTCAAAAGCCCAGTTTTTAAGACAAATGGCTATATTGGATCAATTTCTGATATCACTTCTCAAAAAGAACTAGAGCTCAAATTGCAGAGTAGCCAGAACAGGCTTAAAACGGCACATCAAATCGGCAGGTTAGGGCATTGGGAGTGCAACCTAGATACGGGTGACGTTTATTGGTCGGACATGGTTTATACCATTCTTGGTTATGAGCGAGGTCAAGTGCAGCCAAGTCTTAAATTTTTCAAAAGCTTAATCGCAGAAGAACATCAGCGTCGTGTGAATGAAAGTGAAAAAGCTGCTCAGATAAGCGGTAAGTACGATGTTCAGCACATGATCAAGCACTCCAATGGAACCTTCATTTGGGTTCATGAAATGGCCGACTTTCAAATAGGAACCAATACGTTAATTGGGACCATCCGTGATATTACCGAACAGAAAATCCTAGAGCTTCAGCTTCGCGAGCAAGCCATAACTGACCCTTTAACCGGTGCCTATAACCGTCGATTTTACATTGAGAGGCTAGATGCAGAGTTTGAGCGATTTTGTCGGAATGGGCGTTCATTTTGCTTGATGATGATCGATTTTGATGAATTCAAGGAAGTGAATGACAATTTTGGTCATTTGTTTGGGGATGAAGTACTAAGGCAAGTTGTATCTATTATTAAAAGCCGACTTCGTCACAATGATGTGCTAGCTCGAATTGGGGGAGAAGAATTCAGTGTCATATTACCTGATACCGATATTACTGGCGCAGTGCAACTGGCAGAGGGTATTCGGCAAAAAGTAAGTACCACCGTGATTCACCATGAAGGGGATGAAACCTCAATTACGATTACCATCGGTTTAGTTGAAGCTATTGAAAATAGAGACTCAATAGATACGCTCATGCTTCGTGCCGATGATTTACTCTATAAAGGAAAGATGTCGGGTCGTGACCGCGTGTACTCTCAATAACACGCCGTAAGCCTCTTGGCTCAATTATTGAGATCCCTTTGTTACCTATTGAGGATTCCTATTTTGGGCAGTAAAATCCCCAAATGAAATTTGTTCTCTGCTTCCGACCTTACAGAGATATCATTATCAACTCTTAACGTGTATTAGGATTTCTGTGCCTCGATTAGTTTTAGTTCGTGGTTTACCTGGTTCTGGGAAATCAACTTACGCAAAATCTTTATCTATCCACCATGTCGAAGCAGACATGTATTTTGTAAATAAACACGGTACTTATCAATTTAACCCTCACAAGCTCCATCAAGCCCACAAATGGTGCCAAGGCCAAACTGAACATTTGCTAAAAAATGGTCAGGACGTTGTTGTTTCTAATACGTTTGTAGAGCACTGGGAAATGGAACCCTACTTGGAAATGGCTACGCAATTCAATGTGGATATCGAAGTGGTTGTTTGTACCGGAAACTTCACCTCGATACATGATGTGCCAAAAAGTACCATTAAGAAAATGAAATTCAAATGGCAGGATTAACGGTATTCATTAAGGTTAAACACATACCTCAAAAAAATGACACGTCTATACATAGGACAACAGCACTGTAAAAGTGCTGTTGTCGATTATTCATCGCTTGACGCGTAATGTATTACATTACTTACGAATCAGGCTTTTACGACGATAGGTGTTTTACCAGAAAGCGCGTGATATCAACCATATCTGCGACCTTAATATATTCTTCAGTAGTGTGAACTTTTGCCATACCAGTCGACAGGTTTACGGTTTTTAAACCTCTGCTGTTAAAAATGTTTGCATCACTGCCGCCACCGGTAGATTTTGTTGCTGCTGTAATCCCAACTAATTCAAAGTTCGCCTTAATAGAAGAGACATGTTCATCATCGTCGCTTATGTTGTATGCGTTATAAGCGCGGGTAGACTCGATGTTTACTGAAGCACCATGTTTTTCTGCTGCTTGCTTAAAGGTATCTTCCATGTGCTTAACTTGCTTGGCGAGCTTTACATCATCAAGTGATCTTGCTTCAGCCTCGATGTAGATCTCAGGCATCACAATGTTGGTTGCTTGACCTCCAGAGACGACGCCGATGTTTGCTGTCGTTTCAAAATCAATTCGAGATAATGTCATGTTGGCTATGGCTTCTGAAGCTACCACCATTGCATTAATCCCTTCTTCCGGTGCTAGACCAGCATGTGCAGGTTTTCCTTTAATGGTTACTTTTAAATTTTGCTGACCGGGTGCCGTTGTAATGATGGTGCCAATGGGACCACCAGAATCTAATACAATGGCGTACTCAGACTCGACACAATCAAGTTCAAACTGCCTTGAACCATGAAGCCCACCTTCTTCGTGAACGGTAAAAGCGACTTCTATAGTTTGATGAGGGAGGTCATTTTCTTGAAGTGTTCGAACTGCTTCAAATAATGCCGCGATTCCAGATTTATCATCCCCACCTAAGATAGTGTCTCCCGCGCTTCGTATAACGCCATTCTCTTCAATAGGCACAATTCCATTGCCAGGAGTAACGGTATCTAAATGCGAACTCACAAGAACACTGCCATCGAGTGTTCCTTTTAGTTTTCCATACACATTAAATCCGTTAGAGATATCTTCGGTAACGGGTTGTTTTCTAACTTCAAATCCCAATTGACCGAGTTGTTCAGAAATTGTTTCAGCCATTTGTTTTTCGTTTCTAGATTCGCTATCGATTTTGACTAATGACATGAAATGTTCGACAAGTCTTTGTTGGTTCACTTGTGGCATGAGACCTCTGTATATGGATAAGAGTGTAATTGGATGAGTGATTTGGTATTAGAAGCGTGCCTTCTTTTGATTTTTTCGCAAAATAACCGCTTGCCTTCCAAAGTCACGTTTAAATCAGAACATTACATTAAATCTCATTATTATAAGGATGCCTTAGATCAAAGTTGGTCTCGATAGTAAACATCAAACAAACGCTGCTATTCTTTAAAGAAGTAGTGAAAGGATAGAAAAATGAAAAAACTGTTGTTGTTATTGGTTTTACTGGGCCTAGGTGGTGGTGGGGCATACTACTATTTTGTCATGATGCCTCAAGCCATGATGGCAGCAAACACCGAAACAACAATGGTTGAGCAAGACCCCGATCCCGATGGCGCCATTATGGATCTTGAAAACAAAGAGAACCTTGCCACAATCGAACTTGGCGAATACTACGTTTCGTCGAGTAGCTTAAATGTTAGACGGGAACCAGGCACAAACGCGTCGATTTCTCGCGTTCTGGACATTGGCGATAAAGTGGAGGTTTTAGAGTCGAATCAAGGGTGGGCTCGAATCTCTGAATATCATAAGTATGGTGATGGTGAATTTGCTCAATGGGTTTCTGAACAATTTCTCTCTTCTTCTGTCCCAGAAAATCTAGCGGAAGTTCGCTCTGGTCGCTTGGAAATTGCGATTAAAGGGTCCGACAATTTTTTGAATCACCGAGATTTGTTCCTTTCAGTATCGCAACTTCTCATAAACGATGGAATATGTACGAATACCGATTTCAAAGAGATTGGTGGATGGCTAAAGTCGGTAGATTATCGCCCACGTGATGTGTATTACACCTATTGCGGTGGCATAGAAAGAGAGCACAAAATTTATCTTGATGCAGAAAATGGTGAACTGTTGAATGTTAACTAGATGTAACGAGAATTTAGAGCATGACCACTTTAATTTACGACCTGAAATGTATTCTATTTGTTTGTTTTTAAGATAAATCTAGCCCACTCACCTTAAGTGTAAATATTGTTGTACACTCGCGATTTTATTTAATGAATTTATCATTTTGTTAACATCTATTTTCAATTAGTGCTTTTTCATCCATGTTGTTAATAACTTCGCGATTCAGCGAATACTCAGCTCATGGAGGAAAAGGGCAGTGAATACTTCATACAACCCACTTGGCACTGACGGATTTGAATTTGTTGAATACACAGCAGCAAATGAAAAAGGCATTAACGATTTAAAATCTTTGTTTTCTTCACTTGGTTTTGCGGAAATTGCAAAACACCGCTCCAAAGAAGCATGGCTATATCGCCAAGGAGACATCAACTTTATCGTAAATGGCCAACCTAACAGCCAAGCAGAAAAGTTTGCAGCAGAACATGGACCATCGGTTTGTGGTATGGCGTTTAGAGTTCAGGACGCGGCAAAAGCGCTTGCTCATGCTTTAGAAAATGGCGGTGAAAAGTACGTAACTGAAATTGGACCAATGGAACTAAGCATCCCTGGTATTTATGGTATTGGTGAAAGCATCTTATATTTTGTAGACCGCTATGGCACAAATGAAATTTATGATGTTGATTTTACCTTTTATGAAGATGCAGATGAGCGCTTAAAAGTAAAAGATGTTGGGCTCAATGTTATCGATCATCTAACCCACAACGTGCATCAAGGAAATATGGACGTTTGGTCTGGATTTTATGAGCGCATCGGAAATTTTCGAGAGATCCGTTATTTTGACATTGAAGGAAAGCTAACAGGGCTTGTTAGCCGTGCAATGACAGCACCTTGTGGCAAAATTCGTATTCCAATCAATGAATCCTCAGATGACAAATCGCAAATCGAAGAGTTTTTAAAAGAGTACAACGGAGAGGGGATTCAGCATATTGCTCTGACGACAGACGATATTTACGAAACCGTGAAGACTCTTCGTGACCGCGGCATGGATTTCATGCCAACTCCAGATACGTATTATGAAAAAATTGATCAACGCGTAGAAGGGCATGGAGAAGACGTGAATCGACTTAAAGAATTGCAAGTTCTTATTGATGGTGCCCCGTTGAAAGATGGCATCCTCCTACAAATATTCACACAAACCGTTATTGGTCCAGTGTTCTTCGAAATCATTCAACGTAAAGGTAATGAAGGGTTTGGAGAGGGTAACTTTAAAGCGCTGTTTGAATCGATAGAAGAAGACCAAATCAGACGTGGTGTTCTTCAAAACGTCTAATTCTATTTGAAACTATATTCAAGCTCTCAACAATTAAGAGAGCAAAAGCAATAGTCACATTGCACTACGCCAAAGCTGCCTCAATAGGCAGCTTTTCTTGTTCTCACTTAAAATGACAGAAAAGTGACTTATCTTTATAGATACGACTCTTTCCTTCGTTTTTTGCTAGGTAAAGGTTTTCATCCAGCTCTGCCCACATTAGGGCATCATAAGTTTGTGACGTAACGACACCGCCGCTCACAGTTGTGTATATATGCTCATGGTTATGCAAAATCGGGTTAACAGAAATGCAACGCATTATGGATTCGATCGCCGTTTTCACTGAGCCAGAATAGTCCACCAGCTCTTTTGAAAGCGTAATCACAAATTCTTCACCGCCTATACGGTATACCGAGTCCGTACCGCAAAACCGTTGTAGGCGTTTAGTGATATCAATCAAAACCTTATCGCCTCCATCGTGTCCGAAATTGTCATTAATGTGTTTGAAATTGTCGATGTCAAAGCAAACAATCGCGGGTGCCTGTGTATTGGTGTTCTTATTGCCTATCATGTAGCAATCCAACGCTCGACGGTTCAACGCGCCTGTTAAAAAGTCAAAGTGAGCCAATTTCTCCCAATGGACTTGGTGAGTGTTTCGTTTGCATTCGTAGGTAAAACAAATGGATGCCGCAAGGGCATAAGCAAAAACAAAGTTAACCGTGGTAATGCTTAGTGTGTTATCCCAACAAAATAACAACGCTGCAATCGCTATCACTAAGTAGAAAATAGAGCTGAAACTGCCTTCTTTTTTACCTAATAGGAAATAGTAGATAGGCGGTAAACATATGGACCATTGAAAAACACCTTCTTCTACCGGTTTTGTAACAACCGCGTAGAGAATCACGACACTAAACATGAGTGTATGGGCGCGAATGATGTTCTTTTTGTTTGGTGAGACGTCGAACGTAAATCGCGTAATAAGAGCGATCATGCTGTATGTCGCCTGAAAAGTGGCGAGCGCGTAATCTTTCAAAACGTAATTTAGAATGGCTAAAGGGATGCAAAGCATTCCTAAAACCATCGATAACCGAATGAAAACTCGTTCACGAAAGTTTTCGATGTCTTTATGCTGACTCATCGGCGTATTCTCCGTTTTCTAACGCAAATTCAATAGGCTGAGGCTTATGAATGAGGTATCCCTGTCCGAACTGCACCCCCAATCGTTTTAGAATGGAACGCTCTGTTTCCGTTTCGATAAATTCAGCCACAATTTGAGAACCGTTAAGCTCGGCCAGTTCGACAATGGATGCGATCATTTTTTGTTTAAACTTAGACTGTTCAATGTTTTGGACTAATGAGCCGTCAATCTTAATGAAATCAAAAACCTCTTTTGAAAGTGTGGCGTAGCTAGAAAACCCCGAACCGAAATCGTCCAATGCTATCTTTACCCCTGTTTTTCTGAGGTTTTGTAACGCTGAAGAGAAATCATCATCCATGGAATAGAATGCTTGTTCCGTCAGCTCTAAGCACAATCTTGTGCGCACGTCATGGGGCAGGGAGTGTAAGTATGTAAGGATATCGGTTTTCAGAAGAGAACTAGGCGTGATGTTGACGGACAATTCGACCTCTTTAAATTTAGTGAGAACGTCAGTCGCTTTCATTAGCATTGCTGCGTCTAAAACCGATTCAATGCCGTGAAAATGCACCACCTTCAACAATTGAGGTGCAGTTATAACGCGTGGACTGTGGGTGCCGTATTGAAGTCGACACAAGGTTTCGTATTTTTGTCTATTGCTATGTTCTTTTATTGGGAAGATGTGTTGCACGTAACATTTAAGGCTAGGTGATTGGATAAGGGCTATTGCGTCGTTTTTCCGTTCAGGCAAGCAGTAGATCATAAAATGATCTTCTTCGTTCCAATCTTTATATAGCACATTGGAATCACAGGCATTTTTACAACAAAACTGTACTTTGAATAAACAGTCTTTATAAGAGTCAGCGGTTTTTGCCTCTGGTGTACCCCATAAAAAGTAGACACCACATAACTACATACTTTCGTACTCAACCGGACTGACATGCCCCAACGCTG
>NZ_JAUYVM010000016.1 GCF_030689305.1 Vibrio penaeicida
GTAGTTCAGTTGGTTAGAATACCGGCCTGTCACGCCGGGGGTCGCGGGTTCGAGTCCCGTCCACTCCGCCATTTATTCGAGTGTCGACTCATAAAATACGAACTACAGGGGTGTAGCTCCAATTGGCAGAGCAGCGGATTCCAAATCCGCGTGTTGGGAGTTCGAATCTCTCCACCCCTGCCATATTTGAAAGCCTCGTCGAAAGACGAGGCTTTTTTGTATCTATTGATTTCTCAATTTTGGAAATTGCTAGCTGGGGCATAGCTCAATCCAATCAGCTTTCTCGCATACCTACTTCATTCTCTATGCTGTATACATAAACATGAGTCGATGGCAGAGTTTTTTTGTCTACTGCTTTATTTATCTGAATTGCCAATCGAGTTAAACCCATATACTTAGACATCTTGTTCATTAGACGATTGTGCTGTTAAGTAGTAATCCGTTTGAACTAAAAATGTTAAGAATCTAGATAATTTACATTTAGAATCTTATCAAATGTAAAAGATAAGAAAGTTAATGAAAATTATTCCCATCTTTGATTTAATATTCGCCTTAACTGCTATACATCGATTTTGAATCTAGGCGACCTTATTAGATAGCGTCTGAGTTTCAAAACGTTGTTCATTCATACCACATGTGCTTGGCGATACGGATTCGCCTGAGAATTACTAATGAAAGAGATAGTTTCTAAAAGGGCAAAAACTCTAGTTGTGATACTAGCAGCTATGGGAATTCCTAATTCTTTGTATGCTGATGACTTGGATATAGCCAGAGCAATTGAAAAGAAAACCAATAAGGTTATTCAAAACGCTCAATCGAATGTAGATGCAAATGTCGAGGCGTCATTTACTCTTCAATCCGAGATAGAGCAACTAGAAACTCAAATAGATAACTTAACTCTTTATAGGGATCATTTAACTAAATTGGTCTCTAGTCAAAACTCTGAATTAGTTAGCTTGGAACAACAGCTAAATGATATTGAAGATACTCGCCAAGGTATTGTTCCTCTCATGTATCGAATGATTGATGGGTTAGATTCCATTGTTAGTCAGGATGTTCCTTTGCGAAAAGTAACACGTCAGAAAAGATTGGAAGATATTAAACTCCTGATGGGACGGGCCGATATAGCCGAAGCTGAGAAATACAGAAGAATTCTTGAAGCCTACCAGATAGAAATAGATTATGGGACCAAGTTAGGGGCGTATCCAGCCGAAATTCAATTCGAAGGCAACACTCGTCAAGTTGAGCAACTGTATTTCGGTCGAGTGAGTCTTGTTGCAAGGAGTCTAGATCATAAGCAATTTTGGGTATGGCGCCAAGAAAGTAAAACTTGGAATGAGCTATCTAAAGACAAAGGGTTGGAAGTAAACAAAGCTTTTGCCATGGCTGCAAAACAGCAGGCTCCTTCAGTGGTCACATTACCGCTTTCAATTAGCTCTATAGAGAAGGGACTGTAGTATGAAATATGCTTTAAATACATTAGGTTTTATTGCTGCCATTGTTACGTTCTCTTCATTCGCTGAACAAAGCCTTTCCCAAATCGACAATAGTGCGAATAAGGTTTATCAAGTTGAACGTGTACACAATGCAACGCGTGTTCAGTTAACAAAAGAGCAAAAAATAGAATTGGCGAACAAGAAAGCGAAATTAGAAAAAGCGTTAGCCGAGCTAGAAAAAGAAAATACTCAACTTAGTGAGCAGTTTAGTGTTAATGAACAATTGCTTTCTGAAAAAGAGAAACAGCTGCAAATTGAAACAGGTAGCTTAGGTGAATTATTTGGTGTTGTAAGACAGTCTGCTAAAGAAGTAAAACAAGACTACCAAAATTCACTTATTACAGACGCCGACGAACAGTTGATTCTTGTGGAAAGAGTGATCAGTACAGATACACTACCTTCGTTAAAAATGCTGGAAGACTTTTGGTTATCAGCATCATTTAAAATTCAGGCGAGTGGACAATTAAGCAAGGTTACGGTTCCGTTTGTTAACGGAGACGGCACACATTCAGATCAAGCCGCTATTAGGTTAGGTGATATGGCTTTGATTTCAGAACTGGGTTACTTGAAGTGGGATTCAAAAAACAAGTTTTCAACAGCGTATCAAGCACTTCCCAAAAATACCTCAACGAGTTCAGATGTAATTGCTGGTAACGATATTCTTTTAGACCCAACTCGTGGTTTGTTGCTTGAACAATATGCAAACCAACCGAATTTAATACAACGAATTGAACAAGGTGGTGTGGTAGGAAAAATAATCATCGCGCTTTTAGCTTCTGGTTTATTGATAGCTTTGTTCCGAGGGACTGTTTTACTGATAACTCAAGCACGGATTTCTCAACAGCTTAAAAATCCAGAACAGCCAGGAAATAACCCTATGGGGAGAATTCTTCAGGCATTCGATAACGAAAAACAGCAGTCAATCGATGCTATAGAGCTTCGATTACTCGAAAGAATACTTGATGAGCAGCATGGTCTAGAGAAAGGGCTTTCAATGCTTAAGTTGATGGCCGCACTAGCTCCAATGCTAGGTTTACTTGGTACAGTAACGGGTATGATTGAAACATTCCAAGTGATAACACAGTTTGGCAATAGTGATCCGAAAGTTATGGCGGGCGGGATCTCTATGGCACTGGTTACCACTGTGATGGGACTCGTTGCAGCGATGCCTCTACTACTTGCTCATAATTTCCTTTCAAGCAGAGCGGAAGCAATCAAAGGTACTCTCGAAAAGCAAGGCGTGAGTATCGTTGCTCAACGAGCAGAGTCTGAGCAAATGGCTGAGGCTGCTTAAAATGATCGAAAACTTAGCACTGGTTTACCAGCAAACAGAAATCAATACATTGGCTGAGTTTATGGCGAAAGGTGGACAAGTACTCTGGTGGTTGGCTGGCGTAGTTTTTTTATGCTGGTTGTTGATTGTTGAACGTATTATTTTCTTTAGCTTTAGTTTTGGGAAGCAAAAGAGAAGCTGGATTGAAGCGTGGAAAAGGCGTGAAGACCATCAGTCGTGGTATGCATTAGCACAAAAAAATGGTGTGATGCAGAAAGCCAATTTACAGCTGAATCAGCATTTAGATTTTATTAAGGCTCTTGTTAGTTTATGCCCTATGTTGGGATTACTCGGCACCGTAACAGGAATGATCGCTGTCTTTGATTTAATGGCACTGGCTGGTAGCAGTGAACCAAAATTAATGGCATCCGGTATATCGATGGCTACCCTGCCAACTATGGCAGGTATGGTCGCAGCATTAGCGGGTATGTTTGCCCACTCAAGGCTTGTAAAAATGGCAAATAAAAAAGCACTGAAACTCGAACAACAGTTAAGGAGTGGCGAATGAGGTTAGTTCGTCCAACAAAAGCAAAGGAAGACGCAACGGTCGACTTGACGTCCATGCTGGATATTGTATTTATCATGCTTATATTTTTCATCGTGACTAGTTCGTTTGTGAAAGAGTCTGGTGTTGAAGTTAATCGCCCGCAAGCGGCTCACGCAAGTAGCCAGAAAGACGCTGGGATATTTATCGCTATTACGGCTTCTAATGATGTTTACATCGATAAGCGAAGAGTGGACGTTGAACGAGTTCAAGCTGTTTTGGAAACAGTTCTACTTGATAAGCCAGATGCCAGCTTAGTTATTCAGGCAGATAAGCATTCATACAATGGCACAGTTGTTGAAGTGATGGATGCTGCGAAGGGGGCTGGTGTCGATAAGATCGCGCTGGCTACCGAAGACAAAAGGTAAGTATGTTTCATGAAAAGATTGTTACTTGCCTTACCGTTAGCGCTTGTTATTGCTTCTTCGTTATTCTATTTCATGGCTTGGATGGTCAGTAGCCAAAAAGGGAAGATTGAAGAGTCAAAACCAGCGGTAATGTTTGATTTGGTAATGCAAGAACCTGAAGCAAATGTTCAGCGCCGACAGAGGCAATTACCAGATCCACCGAAGTTGCCGGATCAACCGAAACCATTGCCAACTTCAACCCCTAATGTAACTCAAACGCAGATGCCTCAAATGTTGTCGGCACCTAAATTGGCTTTGGCTAGCTTAGGCGTTGCGATTTCTATGCCTTCTCTCGATGGGATTGGTCAAGACCAACAAGCTTTACCTCTCTATCGTGTTGAACCTAGATACCCGCCTAGAGCTCAAAAACGTCGTATGGAAGGGTATGTCATATTGAGCTTCACAATTGATGAACAAGGCCGTCCAGAAGATATTAATTTATTAGAAGTTCATCCAAACAAAATTTTTGTTCGTGAAGCTATGAATGCACTTAAGCGTTGGAAGTATCAGCCAAAACTTGAGGGTGGCAAAGCGGTTAAGCAGTTGAACCAAAGAGTGAAGATAGAATTTAAAATGAGCAAATAACTATGAATCGAATTTTTTCAATACTGTTAGGTGTTCTGCTAATTGTTACGAACATGAATGTTCACGCGAACAAGTTATCTAGCTACGCGGGGAAAAAACTGCACAAAGCCAGTCAGTTACAGCAGGAAGATAAGCTAGATGAAGCCATCTCTCTGATGGAAAACATGGATTTGAAGTCTGACTATGACAAAGCATTCGCCAATAGAATTTTAGGTGTTTATTACTGGCAGTCTGAAAAGGCAAGCAAAGCAATCGTAGCCCTGAATAAGTCCGTTGATGTAAAAGCACTGCAACCTAAAGAACAATGGAAAACAAGGCAAATGCTCGCCGACATACAGTTCTCCGAGCAGAAATTTAATGACGCTAATAGAAACTATCTAATACTTTTAAAAAATGATTATCCTACCTCTGACAGTAACGAGAAAAATCAGTTAGCTAAAGATAAAAACGATATTCAGCTTCGTATGTCTATGGCTTATTATCAGCAGCAAAATTGGACGTCATCACTAAGCCGAATAAAGCGCTATCAACCTCGTGATACTAAGGAAACGCTACAAGCACTTAAAATTCGAGTTATATCTGAACTTCAGCTAGAAAAATGGAAAGATGCTGAAAAAACCGTTGGTAGGATAATTCGATTCGAACCCAATCAAAAATCGTGGTGGCAGCAACTTATTTCTACCCAACTTCAGCAAGGAAAACAACGCAGTGCTTTGGAAAGTTATGCGTTAAGTAAACTTCAAGGAATACAACTAACGCAGAGCGAGTATGTTGTTTTGGCGCAGCTTTATGGGCAGCATAGAATGCCAGAGAAAGCTGCACGCATACTTAAAGAGATGTTTAATCAATATCCTAAATCCCAAAGCGAAAAACATTTGAAGCTGCAGGCAAATTATTGGCAAATAGCGAAAGAATGGAATAAAGCGATTAGTGGATGGCATCGAGTAGCCAGTATAAATCCTAAATACCATTGGCGCCTTGCACAACTTTTGATTCAACAATCCCGCTACAAACAAGCGTTGGGAATAATTGATAAAGCTAAACCCTACGCAAATCGAAATGATTTCTCTATGGCAAAGATACGGCTGTTGTACAAACTGAATCGATATCAAGATGCGTTAGCTGAAGCTAAAAGGCTGGATGAAAAGGTTCCATCCAGTGCCGCTAAGGGGTGGGTAAGCTACCTAAGCAATAAGGTTTCTTCCTAACAAACTTTACTAAGCGTGATATGCTTTCGCTCAAATTACAAAAGGAAGCATGTCATGCCACATCTGCGTTTTAGGGCTGTAGAGCCTCAAACAGTCCAATCTTTGTCAGAAACACTGATAGAAGATCTTCAGCCTTTAATGGATTGCCCAAAAGAAGACTTCACATTTGAGTACATCTATACCACATTTTTCCACAGTGGGAATGTCGACCCAGCCTATCCATTTGTGGAGGTATTGTGGTTTGACCGAGGTCAGGACATTCAAGATAAGGTGGCTATGTTATTAACAGATGAAGTCCGTAAGGTTGTAGGGAAGGAAGTGGACGTTGCTGTCATATTTACAGCACTGTCTGCGACTCAATACTATGACAATGGTAAGCATTATTAATGCTCGAACGAATTGAAAAAGTCCTGGGAATTCCCAGGACTTTTTTTATGCTAGACCTTGAATAATGACAAACTTTTCTAACAGCTGTTCATCAGTCTCAATATTATTGGGATCCGTGATGATACATTTTGTTATTGGACATACCGACTGACAAGTCGGCTTCTCATAATGACCTTTGCACTCAGTGCATAAATTTGGGTCAATTTCGTAAATGCTGTCTCCCATTGTAATTGCTCCATTTGGGCACTCGGGATCGCACATGTCGCAATTGATGCAGCTGTCTTTAATCAGCAGTGCCATTTCTTACTTACCTGTAGCGTTACGTGTATCCTGCCCTGGGTTTAGGTTACGCATAAGTAGACCATAACTAAGATCCATATCTTCAGGCACTGGGATAAATACAAAGTGACCGTTGCCTTTTGCATCGTCTACTGGCTGAGATTTTCTATTCTCCATCGCTTCAAGCGTAAATATTACATTGCCATTTGGTGTCATAAGTTCAAGGCTATCACCTAAAAGAAACTTATTTTTCACCTCAACTTCAGCAAGATCGCCACGTCTCTTACCCGTAAATTCACCTACAAACTGCTGTGAATCGGATATAGAGTAGCCATAATCGTAGTTTTGGTAAGCATCATGAGTATGACGGCGAAGGAACCCTTCGGTGTAACCTCTGTGAGCGAGGCTTTCCAATGTCCCCATTAAAGACTCATCAAATGGCTTGCCTGCGACGGCATCATCGATGGCTTTACGATACACCTGCGCAGTACGAGCGCAGTAGTAAAATGATTTGGTACGCCCTTCAATTTTAAGAGAGTGAACCCCCATTTTCGTGAGGCGATCAACATGCTGAATAGCTCGAAGATCTTTCGAGTTCATGATGTAAGTACCGTGCTCATCTTCAAACGCAGCCATTTTTTCTTCTGGACGGTGGCTCTCAGAGAGTAAAACAACTTCATCGGTCGGCTTACCAAGACCAAGCGTGTTGTCTGGTCGCTCGTCTTTAACTTCGATGGATTGAACTTCAGCAGGGTCAAATTTCTCTACAATCTGACCGGATTCGTCTTCTTTGCCCTTTTCTACATTGTATTCCCAGCGGCATGCATTTGTGCACGTGCCTTGGTTTGGGTCGCGTTTATTCATGTACCCAGAAAGAAGGCAGCGACCAGAATATGCCATACATAAGGCACCATGTACGAATACTTCTAATTCTGTTTCCGGGCAATGTTCACGAATCTCTTCAATCTCTTCTAACGACAACTCACGGGATACGATCACGCGCTCAATGCCATTGGCTGCCCAAAACTTAACCGTTGCCCAGTTAACAGCATTAGCTTGAACGGAAAGATGGATTGGCATGTCTGGAAACGCTTCACGAACCATCATGATAAGTCCAGGATCAGACATAATCAGCGCATCTGGACCCATTTCTACAACAGGTTTGAGATCGCGGATAAAGGTTTTTAGCTTTGAGTTATGCGGTTGAATATTACAAACCACATAAAGCTTTTTACCTTGAGCATGAGCTTCATCGATACCTATTTTTAGGTTTTCATGATTGAATTCGTTATTGCGAACGCGAAGGCTATAGCGAGGTTGACCTGCGTAGACCGCATCGGCGCCATAGGCAAATGCGTAGCGCATATTTTTAAGGCTTCCGGCCGGCGACAGTAATTCTGGTTTGAACATTGCTTCTTCTTCTCTATTTCTGATTTCAAGTCAGACCGATGCCACCCAGTGGCATCGGAGGGCGCAAATTTTACGCTTTCTGGAAGCTTCTTACCAGTAAATTTGTAAGGGTTATTACCATGGACCTTAAAGGTTACAATTGTTAAGTAGCTGCGTTGTTTTCCCACTTTTTCGAGGAGTCTTATATGTCATTGCATACATGTTTCCTACTTCGACGCAGACCCCTTCTTCTACTTCATATAATGCTTCATATGAAAACAAATTGTCCATATTGCCTGCAGTTTCATTAAATATTCGTTTTTCTCCAATGGGTTTGCCAGTTTTCTCATCATGTATGTACTCAAAAAGAGCAAAATATTTTATGGAGGTGCTATTGTCGAGTGGAATGGTGGAACTGATATTTTCCCTTTTCAGCTTTCCGGATTCGTATGTGTACTGCCTGTTTTGTAAAAATTGACTATTTCTTTGAGCACCGGATACATCTAAGGTTCTTATAAGGTCGTCTTTGTTCCAGCCAAAATTAAAGTTAAGCCTTTGGGATTGAACTTCCGTTAACTGGTTACGTTGATTATAGGTGTACGTATACGTATCTATAATAGTGTTTTCAGAATTGTAAACGTCAATTTTTTGTGTATTACCACCTGAATTGTAAGAAAAGTGATATGTACTATTTCCCTTGACGATATTACTGATTTTTTTTGAACCATCGAATGTAAATTGCGTTTTCGAACTGCTTACTCCATTGAAGAGTTCTTCTATGTATACGGGAAAGTTTTTGTCATCGAAGTTAATGATTAACTCTGAAGATTTATGTGTTGGTAATAAATTGCCATATTTTAGGTTTTTATCAGATGTGAGTCGTCTAGTTAGCTCTGAAGTAACGTAGCCGTCGCTATTGTATGTGTATAGAGTTTCAAACTCTGGTACGCCATCGTTGTCAAAATCTATGAACTTTTTGGATATGCGTGTTGGAATGGGTTCGGAAATTACTGCTGTAACATTATTACCTTCATTACCTTCACTACTACCGCCACCACAACCAGATAGTACTAGAGTGGTAATACATGCCAATGCGACTTTTGTCTTCACATTCATTCCTTTTTAAATCTGTGAAAGTTAGAAGGCGCGAAAGCTACATGTAATAGAATACCTGTTCTAGTAGAGTTACATAATTGTTCGACTTGATTCACATTTGAAGGTTAGGTGCAAGTACTTACGAGCACCTAATATTGGGAGAGTCTATTTATCACTCGCTATGTGGCAATCCACCCAGCGCTTCGAATAGCGAAGGGAGAAAGGCGCTGAATTCGCCGCACATCAGGGAGAAATCGGCATCAAATCTTGCGGCTTGATCGTCTCGAGGAATGTCTTTATTTTGATCTTTTAGTTCATCACTGAACTTTAAGCGTTTAATGCTACTGTCTTCTGCGAGAACAAATTCAATTCGGTCTTCCCAGTTTAGCGCGAGTTTGGTAACAAGTTTGTCTGCTTCAATGTGGGATAAGATCTCATCAGCAGAAAGCTCCTGTTTTTTGCAGCGGATAACACCGCCATCTTCTAAAACAGATTTCAATTCTGCCTCATCCAAAATAGTAAAGCCTGATGCCGCATTTGATGATTTCACCCAATCAGTCATTGTCGATTCAACCGCTTGTTCTGGAATGGCTGGAACAACAGGTAGGCTACCCATGGTTTTACGCAAAAGCGCCAATACGTCTTCTGCTTTTTTATAGCTGCTGGCATCAACCAGAATGAAGCCTTCTTTCGGTAAGATAAGGACATAGGTAACATTGCTTTTACTGAACGCACGCGGTAGTAAATCAATAATGATGTCTTCTTTTAGCGTGTCTTTTTCTTTTTTCTTCAGTGGGCGACCTTCTTCTGATTCCATCGCCTCTACTTTTGCGTTTAGAGATTCTTTAATCACGGACGCAGGAAGCATTTTTTCTTCTTTCTTGGCGCAGATAAGAATTTGGTTATCAGAAACATGAGTCATCATGTCTCCATGTCTACCCATTGCAGTCGTCCAGCCAAACTTTTGTTTATCTTGGCTGCCACAAGGAGTGAAACGGAATTCTTGCAGCTGTTCTTCCAGTTTGTCGGCGTTAAATTCGATACCACGATTGAAGCGATATACAAGGCAGTTTTTAAACCACATATCTGATCTCATCTCTTTCTATTTAGGGAACTGATGATAGGGGATTTTTTCTCAGTTGTCTTATTAGACCGAGGAAAAATCATAATGAAAGTTATATGAAAATTTGTTTTCAAGGGTCACAAAAGTGTCATAATTAATCATGATAATGCATGACGTTGATTAAATTTAAAGGTAATTCAATTATGTCTAGAAGGATTCTGGTGGTTGAAGATGAAGCACCGATCAGAGAGATGCTGTGTTTTGTGCTTGAACAAAAAGGTTACCAAGCTGTTGAAGCGGAAGATTACGATACTGCCATCAGCAAACTATGTGAACCATACCCAGACCTGATTTTGTTGGATTGGATGCTACCAGGTGGCTCTGGCATTAATTTTATTAAGCATTTAAAGCGCGAAGAACTGACAAAAAATATTCCTGTCGTCATGCTGACAGCACGCGGTGAGGAAGAAGACAAAGTTCGTGGGCTTGAGGTTGGAGCGGATGACTACATCACCAAACCATTCTCACCTAAAGAACTGATAGCTCGACTCAAAGCTGTTATTCGTCGTGTGACACCTACCGCATTAGAAGACATCATTGACGTTCAAGGGTTAAAACTCGACCCTGTATCTCACCGAGTGACGGCCAATGAAGAAGCTCTGGATATGGGGCCGACTGAATTTAAAATGCTGCATTTCTTCATGACTCACCAAGAGCGTGTATATAGCCGTGAGCAATTGCTTAACAATGTTTGGGGTACAAACGTTTATGTAGAAGATCGTACAGTAGATGTACACATTCGACGTCTTCGAAAAGCACTTGAAGGTGCTGGTCATGATAAGCTGGTTCAAACTGTGCGTGGTGCAGGCTACCGCTTTTCTACACGAGCTTAAGAACAAAGCGGAGAGCGAATGGTAGAAAGGTTAACTTGGAAAAAGCTAGTTTGGTCGCTGGCTTTTTTTTACCTACCTTGGGTTGTGGTAGGTTGGATATTTGGATATATGCCGTGGTTGCTTCTTGCAGCTACGGCTATTCAGCTTGGGTGGCAGTTACATAACCAAGTTCGCCTATCTACATGGCTTTGGGATGACAAGCGCTTAACCCCTCCTGCTGGAACAGGAATGTGGGAATCTCTATTTAATGGGATTTACCGCATTCAGCAAAGACAAAGAAAGAAGCGTAAAGAGCTAACGAACCTTATTCGCCGTTTCCGCAATGGCGCAGAATCCCTTCCCGATGCAGTAGTGGTATTTCGAGGGGAAGGCAATATCGTATGGTGCAACAAGCTTGCTCAGCATCTATTAGGGTTTCGATGGCCAGACGATTCAGGCCAGCCTATTTCTAATCTCATTCGCACTCCTGATTTTATTAAGTACTTAAACAAGCAGGACTTTTCTGAGCCTTTGGAAATGCGTTCACCTTTAAACGTGGAACGTATTCTTGAACTTCGTATTGTGCCTTATACCGAAGGTGAACACTTAATGGTCGTGCGTGATGTGTCTCAGGTGAAACAGTTGGAAGGTATGCGACGCAATTTCTTTGCAAATGTCTCTCATGAATTACGCACTCCGATGACCGTACTTCAAGGCTATTTAGAGATGACTCAAGATCCTGAAATGCTAGTTGGCCCAATGTGGGACAAAGCTCATGGGGTGATGACAGAGCAGCTTAACCGCATGAACAGTTTGGTCAACCAACTTCTCACGCTCTCTAAAATTGAAGCAGCACCAATGCATGAATTGGATGAGGTGGTCAATGTCCCTGCGATGCTGGAGGTACTAGAAAAAGAGGCATCAACATTGAGTGGGGATAATCAGCATGTACTTAAATTTAATGTGGATCCAAAACTGAGAGTCTTGGGAGACGAAGATCAGCTTCGAAGCGCCATTTCCAACTTGGTCTACAATGCGGTGAAGTACACGCCTCCAGGTGCAGAAGTTGCTGTCCAATGGCGAGATACCCCAGATGGACCTGAGTTAAAAGTTTCAGATACAGGGGATGGTATTGAGCCTCAACACATTCATCGTCTAACAGAGCGTTTTTATCGAATCGATAAGGCTCGTTCGAGAGAGACGGGAGGAAGTGGGCTAGGATTGGCCATTGTGAAGCATGCGCTTAGCCATCATGACTCACATCTCGATATTCAAAGTGAAGTGGGTAAAGGGAGCTGTTTCTCTTTTGTGCTTCCTAAAAAATTGTCGGTAGAGTCCTTACGATGAGAAGTTTCGCTCTTCTATTAACCATATTACTTTTACCTCAGCTTATCCATGCTGAAGAGGCTTTGGATCCGTACCAAAAAGTGAATGGAATATCAGGAAACCTATCTTCTGTTGGCTCCGATACGTTAGCAAGCATGATGACATCTTGGGTAGAAGAGTTTAACGATATTTATCCCAATATAAATGTGCAAGTCCAAGCGTCAGGCTCATCAACGGCAACTCCTGCTTTAGTTGAAGAAACCGCTCAATTTGGACCAATGAGCCGACCAATGCGTGCTCGTGAGGTTGAAGCATTTGAGCGTCAACACGGTTACAAGCCGACAGCTTTAAGAGTGGCTATAGACGCCATTGGAATTTTTGTGCACCGTGATAACGCCATACAGGGGCTTAACTTTACCCAGATCGACAGCATTTTCTCGTCAACATTGCGTTGTGGAGCAAAAGAACCCATTCAAAACTGGCAACAATTGGGTATCAAGCAAGAGTGGGCGAAAAGGCGCTTGCAATTGTTTGGTCGTAACTCAGTGTCGGGCACATACGGTTACTTTAAGACAAATGCATTGTGTGGTGGTGATTTCAAACGAAACGTGAATGAGCAGCCAGGAAGTGCTTCCGTCGTTCAATCCGTCGCTTCATCCATTAATTCTATTGGTTATTCCGGGGTTGGCTACTTGGTATCGGGGGTGCGGCTCTTGCCTATTGCCAATCAAGGTGACGATTTTATAGAGGCTAGTCGAGGTAATATTCTTTCTGGTGATTACCCGCTTTCACGCTTCCTGTACGTTTATGTAAATAAACATCCCACAAAGCCGTTAGGTCATCTAGAGGCAGAATTTGTCCGCTACATATTTTCTGAGCAGGGTCAGGCTCTTGTATCGAAGGATGGCTACGCGCCAATTTCATATAAAATGGCGCAAGCAGAGCTTGAAAAAGTCGGGCTTTAACGCGCTTAACTTATTGCGAATTAGACTTCTAGCATATTAGGCTTTTAGCGCATATAAGTCTTAACAGGACGATGCTTTTAGTAGTCCAGAACCCAGTCAGCAGCCTTCCAGATTTCTTTTTCAAGGGCTAAATCGGCTTCCAGAAGTTTATTGTCTTCCAGCCAGTTTTCATCGGTACACTTCAAGCGCCACGTTTGCTCTTCAAGTTCGATATGAATGTTAGGTGTCGGTGAGTCATTCCTTTGCCCGTTAATCAACACTGCAAGACGCATAATACGGATTAAAGGAACGATATGCTTTGTTTTAAATAAGGCAAACTCGGGAAGATCGCGCAGCTTTAGAGCCTTGCGTTGAAAGCGCGCCAGTGTAGCTAATACAAGTTGCTGCTCCTGATTAAACCCTGGCATATTCGTGTTTCTTAGAATGTACTCAGAATGGCGATGAAAACCCTGATAGCTGATACTCAGACCCACTTCGTGCAATAAAGCACTCCATCCGAGTAAATCAAACAATTCACTGGACTTTTTGATGCCGATTTGGGGGGCTAATTGTTTAAGAAATACATTGGCTTGCTTGCGAACCTTATCGGCATGTTCTAAATCGACTAAATGCTTTCTCGCGAGGTTTTCCGTTGTCCGCATGCGAATGTCACTTCGTTCAAATCGCTCTTCCATTTCGTAGAGCAAACCTTCACGTAATGCACCAGGAGAAAAATGCAGTTTCTCAATCGAGAGGGCTTTAAATATGCCTTCTAGGATCACCACTCCCGCAGCAAATACGGGTTGCCTTTCTTCCGCGAGACCCGGTAAAGAAATATCATCGATAGAGTCAAACTGCAGCAGTTCATCAATCAAATGTTGAAGTCTTTTAAGGGTAATGATGCCGTCTTCGTACCCCATATTGATGAGGACTTCGCGTACCGCTTTTGTCGTTCCTGATGAACCTATGGCGACATCCCAACCATGCTTTATATACTTATTTGTAAGAGACTCTAAACGTTGCTCAACAGCAATTTCAGCCTTAGTGAAGTTCTTACGGTTGAGTTTACCGTTAGTAAAATACTTCTCGGTAAAGCTGACACAACCCATGCGCTTACTGTTGATCATAGTGGGTTCAAAACCAGTACCAATGATCATTTCAGTACTGCCTCCACCAATATCGATCACCAACTTAGTTTCGGATTCTGGTTGAGTGTGGGCTACACCGGTGTAGATTAATCGACCTTCTTCAAGACCGGATATGATTTCAATGGGAAAAGGTAAAATACTGGCGGCTCGTTGAATAAAGATATGAGCGTTATTGGCTTGTCTGAGCGTATGGGTTGCAGCAATACGTACATTTTCAGGGGCAAAGCCCTGCAAGCGTTCTGCAAATATCGTTAAGCAATCTAATCCACGCTGTATTGCGGCATTGTCGATGTTGTTTAAGTGATCTAACCCCGATGCTAACCGGACACGCTGCTTATGACGGCTTACTATTTGAAGATCTTGTTCTAGGACTTTTGCAACGACCATATGGAAGCTATTTGAGCCCAAGTCGATAGCCGCAATCTCTCTCGATTCAATGTTTGTCATGACTTATTGATGATGCCATTTTTTTCTTTTCCTGTTTTTCAATGTGCTTCAAATAGTCATAAATAGCAATTTGTGAACGAACTTTTCTTTTATTTCCGCGTGGTACATATGTATTACTCATTTCTTTATCAATACGGCGAGCTTTTACGGTATCGGTAAAATGAATATTGACGATATCAATAATCCTACGCTTAAGTTTTGGATCACTTATTGGGACGGCAACCTCAATTCGGTGATCAATGTTTCTGGTCATCCAATCAGCAGAAGAAATATAAACGAGAGGATCACCACCATTTTCAGTAATTAACACGCGAGGGTGCTCTAAGAATCGGTCGACAATACTTATGATTTGAATGTTATCGCTGACGCCTTCAACACCGGGAACTAACGCACACATACCACGGATCACCATCCGAATTTTCACGCCAGCATTGTTTGCGCTGTACAACCTATTGACGAGTCCTTTATCCACCAAGTTGTTGACTTTTAGGGTTATGCTTGCTGCGTTTCCTGTTTTAGCTTGTGCAATTTCATTATCGATAAGCTGATACAGCGTTTCTCTAGAGTTACGTGGCGAGACGATCAGCTCGTTAAATTTTACCGGACGGTACGGGTTTTCTATGTAACCAAATACATTACGTACTTCATTGGTAATTTCTCTTTTGGATGTGAGCAAAGAAAAATCAGTGTAAGTCCGAGCTGTTTTTTCGTGGAAATTACCGGTCCCTATATGGGCGTATCGAGTAATTTCTTCCCCTTCCCTGCGGCTGATCAGTAACAACTTGGAGTGAATTTTTAGCCCCGGAGCACCAAAAATAACCTGCACTCCTGCTTCCGTTAATACACGAGACCATTCGATATTCGCTTCTTCATCAAATCTGGCTTGCAGCTCAATAACTACCGTGACTTGCTTACCATTGTGTACCGCGTCAATCAAAGAGTTGAGCAATCGGGAATTTTTCGCTACCCGATAGATATTGATCTTAATGGCCAGTACTTTTGGATCGAAAGAGGCTTGTCTCACAAATTCATTGATATGGTCAAATGTATGATATGGGTAGTAGAGCAAAATATCTTGCGCGCGCAGAGCTTCAAATGCATTTGTATATCGGTCGAAATCCGTCGAACGAATTGGCTGCAACGGTTTGTTTTCTAAGTAATCTCGTCCCACGTTTGGGAAGCCAATAAAGTCTTTGAAGTTATGATATCGACCGCCAGGAATGAGGCTGTCGAAATTGGACATTTGCAGTTTTTGGCATAAAAACGTGAGCATTTGCTCCGGCATATCTCGCTGATAAATAAAACGAACAGGCATGGCGGTTAAGCGCTGACTCAAGCCTTCAGACATTTGTTCCAACAAGCTATGCTCGAGCTCATGGCTTAAATCGTATTCGGCATCTCGTGTCATTTTCATTGCGTAGCATTTAAGTTCTTCGTACTCAAAGAAGCCTCGGAAAATGTCGTCTAAACAAAACCGGATAATGTTATCGAGCAAAATAATGGTTTTGCGTCTCTTTCCTTTTTGTTCTGGCACCATGATAAAGCGGGGCAGGTTCTCGGTAGGAATCTCCACCAAGGAGTACAAAGGAGCATCATTGCCAAGCATTTCTACACTTAAGTATGAGTATTCGTCTTTGAGGAATTGAAGTACGTCGATCTCATCTGTCATGAGAAGTGGCGTTATATGTGGAAGAACTTCTTTCTGGAAGTATTTTCTAATCCACTTTTCCTGATGCTCATTTAACTGAGTTTCATTGACAAGAAATATTCGGTGTCTCGCCATTTCCAGAATCAATTCGTTGTAGAGTTCGTCAAAATCTTGGTTGAGTTTTAGTGCCTTAGATTGCATCTTGCTGAGTAAGCGTTTGGAATTGTCATTTCCTCCCCGCTCTTGATTGATGAGAATACGGCGTTTTACATCGGCAAATCTTACTTTGTAGAACTCGTCTAGGTTATTGGAGAATATCCCGAGAAAGCGCACTCGCTCTATGAGGGGGACGGATTTGTCTGCTGCTTCCTGCAGCACTCGCTCATTGAATGAAAGCCAACTAAGTTCCTTTTCTACATAAAACTTTTCCGCGCTCATAAATGATTCCAGACTGAGAGGTTTGTTGAGAATTGACTCAATGAAATTAGATTGTTTTTGTGACGTTTTTATTTCAGCATACAATTGCATTAGGCAGGAGTACGCAAATTTCAAGGATTTATCGGAAGTCTGTAATATTTTTGTCATCCAATCGACATATTATGACAGTGACTATAAAAAGGTAGACCATAAGAGATGCTCCACACAGAATTTTCATTAAAAGAACGCGATCGTAAGCGGTTGATAAAAGACCGGTTTATGAGGTACGTAGTGAAAGCTGGTGGCATCAGTGTATTAGTCGCATTGCTATTGATATTTTTCTATTTATTGCTCATGGTGCTGCCTGTCTTTTCTTCAGCGAACATTGAGCGTGTTTCTAGCGTACCAGCCCAATTTTCTAACACCACAACTTCTCATTCAAATAAGCCTATTGCAGCTGGCGTAGATGATTACGGTCAGCTAGGTTATTTCCTTATGGAATCAGGGGATCTCGCGTTTATTGACCTCACTGATGGTCGTATCATGCAGTCTCAATCCATTTCTACAAATGCACTTTCATACTCAGGTATGCCAGCAAGTTTGGGCTGGCATGCATTCGTTTCTGGAAATGAGGGTATTAGTGCCGTAAAACCGAGCTTCTCGGTGCAGTTCAATGAGCAAGGTCGAGTCATTACGCCGAGAGTGGATACTACAAATTATGAGATACCCGAGGACATCGTTAATCAATCACAAGTAGTTTCTCATTTTACGTTTGCTATTGGTGATGAAAATGCCACCTTTGCCATATTGAATGAAAGCAATCAGCTATTCAGCTGGCGAGAAAACGAAGGAGAATCTTCTCAATCGACTTCTTTCGGAACGGTTGAAAATATCATTGATATTAAGATGACACCGGACGGGCAGCAGCTATTCATATTAACTCCGCAAGAAATGATGATTATGGCGTGGATTCAGGGGCAAGGCTTCTCCGTGCGAGAAGTAGTGGATCTAACACAAGGCGGGGATAAACGTGCTTTATCCATGTCGTTGCTCGCAGGGGCGCAATCGGTACTCATCCAATATACGGATAATACCGTCGCTCAATGGTTTGATGTATTAAAAGAGCGAATCCGGACGCTGACCTTTATCCGAGATTTTGAGTTGTCGGGTACTGCGGAATTACTATTGCCAGAATTTTACCGTAAAGGTTTTTATATCTTTGATAATAAAGGTCGAATAGAGAGTTTTTATACTACCAGCGAAGAAAAAACGTTCTCTGCTCCACTATTGCAAGAAGATGTGCAAATTGCAGCTGTATCAAGCAATGAAGATAGCTTGCTGGTGGTAAGTCATAGCCGTATCGATGTTTATTCGGTCGATAACGAATATCCTGAAATTTCACTTTCTGCATTGTGGCAATCAGTTTGGTACGAAGGTTATCCAGAGCCGCAATATGTCTGGCAGTCCACTTCGGGAAGTGATGACTTTGAAGCAAAATTTAGCCTAGTGCCGATTGCTTTTGGGACGTTGAAAGCGGCGTTTTTTGCCATGATTTTCGCCGTACCTATCGCCGTGCTAGGTGCAGTTTATACCGCTTACTTTATGTCTACCCCTATGCGAAAAGTGGTAAAACCAGCCATTGAGATAATGGAGGCTTTGCCAACGGTTATTATCGGTTTTTTGGCTGGGCTCTGGCTGGCTCCCGTTGTCGAGACGCATTTGCCTTCAACTTTGGCGCTGGTCATCTTATTGCCTTTATCGACCATTATCATTGGGTGGCTGTGGCACCTTCTGCCATCGAAGTGGTTGTCTGAAGTTCCGAATGGATTGCATGGTTTGATTCTTGTGCCGACATTGTTGTTGGTGACGTTTGGCATTATTTCGTTTAGTCATGAAGTTGAGCTTTTTCTGTTTGGTGGCGATGTACGAGTCTATTTGGCTGATATCGGGATCGACTATGACCAAAGAAACGCGCTTGTGGTCGGCTTAGCGATGGGGTTTGCGGTGATTCCAACGATATTTACTATCTCAGAGGATGCGATTTTCTCTGTGCCTAAACATCTATCTGATGGCTCATTAGCGTTAGGGGCGACTAAGTGGCAAACCTTGATATACGTTGTGTTACTCACCGCTAGCCCCGGTATATTTTCGGCTGTGATGATGGGGCTTGGTCGAGCGGTGGGGGAAACCATGATTGTTTTGATGGCGACAGGCAATACACCGATCATGGACTGGAATATTTTTGAAGGAATGCGCAGCTTGTCTGCCACCATTGCGATTGAAATGCCAGAATCTGATGTGGGTAGCTCCCATTATCGTTTGCTGTTTCTCGCTGCCTTGATTCTGTTTGTATTCACCTTTTTTGTTAACTCCGTGGCTGAGTGGGTAAGGCAGCGCTTGAGAGACAAATATCGCGCACTTTGATGGCGTATGTTAAGTGAGAGTTTTTGTGTCGAATTGGTTTAAATCGGGTGCACCTTGGATATGGTTAACGGCTGGCGCGGTAAGTGTTAGTTTGATATCTGTATTAGCGGTGTTGCTTTTGATTGGTTGGAAAGGGCTCAGTTATTTCTGGCCTGCGCCTCTGTATGAATGGCAATCTCCAAACGGCGGTAAAGTTGTCGGTCAACTGTATCAACGCAAAACAGTTCCGATCGAGCGATTGAATCAGCAAGCTACCAATACACCAGCTCTAGATATTACGGCAGAGAGTGTCGATAGATTAAGTATCAAGATTGCTAACCGAGATAGAAACCAGCTCGATTTTATTACTGTATTCGATTTTGAATTAAGTGAACCGACAACTCCAAGTATTTGGGCAGTGATAGAAAGAACCCAACAAGGGGATTTCTTTGGTAAGCCAGTTGGCTTTCGAAGTAATGTTGCCACACAAGACGTATCCATTAATGCATTCCTAGTACAAGGGATTGAAAGTGTGGAACAAGCGCGTGAACACATCGCTTCCATCACGCACTCTCAACTCAAACATTACAATGCCTTACTTGGGATTATACGTTTAGAGCAGAAAAAGCATGAGTTGAACGGTACTCTGGATGAAAAAAAACTCAATGAGTTAACTAAGCGAAAAGAGAGTGTCGAGAATTACCTGTTCCAAGTAGAAAGTCGTTTAACCGAATTAAGGCAACTTCACATCGATGAAGCGCTTATCGTTGAAGATATGAATGGTGAGAGAGTGTATGTTCCTCTTACCAGCATTTTAGATATCTGGTACCCCAACGACATGTCGGTTTCTGAAAAATTTTTGCATTGGTTGAAACAAGTTAAAAAGTTTTTGAGTGATGACCCACGTGAAGGTAATTCAGAGGGAGGCGTGTTCCCAGCTATTTTTGGTACGGTATTCTTAGTGATGGTGATGTCTATTGTCGTGATGCCGCTTGGTGTTATCGCCGCTATCTATTTGAACGAATACGCCAAAAATAATGCGCTAACCAGAACCATTCGAATTGCCGTGATAAACTTAGCAGGAGTACCCTCTATTGTTTATGGAGTCTTCGGGCTTGGCTTTTTTGTCTATAGTATTGGCGGCTCAATTGATAGCCTCTTTTACTCAGATAACTTGCCTTCTCCGACGTTTGGAACGCCAGGCTTATTGTGGTCGGCTTTAACATTAGCTCTGCTTACACTTCCTGTAGTGATTGTTGCGACTGAAGAAGGCTTAGCCCGAATTCCAGGTTCTGTTAGGCAAGGCTCTTTGGCTTTAGGGGCAACTCAATTTGAAACGTTATGGCGCATCGTGTTACCGATGGCCAGCCCAGCAATTATGACCGGGCTGATACTTGCGGTTGCACGGGCTGCAGGTGAGGTTGCGCCTTTGATGCTGGTAGGGGTAGTTAAGCTTGCGCCTAGTTTGCCAATCGATGGTGATTTTCCGTTTATCCATTTAGATCGAAAATTCATGCATCTCGGATTTCATATTTATGATGTGGGCTTTCAGTCGCCCAATATTGAAGCGGCAAGACCATTGGTTTATGCCACATCATTTTTGCTCGTGACGGTAATTGTTGCGCTTAACCTGACCGCCATTAGTATTCGCAACAACTTACGCGAAAAATATCGCACCTTAGGACAAGACTAACCATGTTTTCAATTAACTCGACTTTTGGTTATGAGAACCTCATAGACGTAAACAATCTGACTCCTGAGCAGATTGCCATTTCGATCGAGTCTCTGAATTTGTTCTATCAAGGCACGCAGCAAGCTTTGCACGACGTTACAATGAATATTCCCAAAGGACAGGTAACCGCGTTTATAGGACCATCTGGTTGCGGTAAGTCGACATTATTGCGCTGTATTAACCGTATGAATGACTTGGTTGAAGGGTGTGTGGTTAGCGGCAAAGTGAAATTACACGGTAAAAATGTGTATCACCCACAAGTAGATGTACCTACATTACGCCGCCGTGTAGGTATGGTGTTCCAAAGGCCTAATCCGTTTCCAAAATCCATTTATGAAAATGTTGTCTATGGGTTGAGATTACAAGGGATAAGCAATAGTCGAGCACTGGATGACGCAGCGGAACAAGCGCTAACGGCGGCTGCCTTGTGGGAAGAAGTAAAAGATAGGCTACACGAAAATGCGTTTGGTTTATCCGGCGGACAACAACAAAGGTTGGTGATAGCAAGGGCTATTGCCATTGAACCAGAGGTGTTACTGCTAGACGAGCCAACCTCGGCACTCGACCCTATCTCTACACTGACGATTGAAGAACTCATTAACGAGTTGAAAACCAAATATACCGTTGTCATTGTGACTCATAACATGCAACAAGCGGCGAGAGTAAGTGATCATACTGCGTTTATCCATCAAGGTAAGTTGGTCGAATATGGGGATACAGACTCGATTTTCACTTCGCCAAAGAAAAAGCAAACCGAAGATTACATTACGGGTCGCTATGGGTAATTTGTTGGAAGCGTCACCAATGAATACATTTATTTAATATACGTACAAGGGGTTCTACAGTTTATGCAGTTTGGTCGCCATATCTCTGGTCAGTTTAATGTGGAGCTTGAGTCTATTCGTACCCATGTTTTAACCATGGGAGGTCTTGTAGAACAGCAACTCACGTTTGCCATGCAAGCTTTGCACAAACAAGACATAGAACTCGCAAAGAAAGTGGTCAAAGACGATCATAAGGTCAATTCGATGGAAGTGGCGATTGATGAGGCCTGTACGCGTATTATTGCTAAACGCCAGCCGACGGCGAAAGATCTTCGGCTGATAATGGCGATCATCAAAACGATCACTGACTTGGAGCGAATTGGAGATGTCGCCACGCGAATTGCACGTGTGGCTATAGAGTCAGAATCGGTAAAAGTACGAACTTGGCAAGTCTCGCTTGAGCCTTTGAGCCGTCAGGCCATCAACATGTTACACCAAGTGTTGGACGCTTTTGCTCGCATGGATGTAGATGCAGCCGCTGAAGTGTACAAGCAAGATGATAAGCTGGATGCGGAGTATGAAGCGGTTATCCGTCAGTTAATGACTTATATGATGGAAGATCCGCGCTGTATACCCGCCGTATTGCAGGTTATGTGGTCAGCAAGGGCGATTGAACGAATAGGCGACCGTTGCCAGAACATTTGTGAGTACATTATCTACTTTGTAAAAGGCAAAGACGTTCGCCATCTTAGTGAGCAGGATATCGACGATATCATCAAGTAATGTCTTGCCGTATCGCAATGTTATTAAAATCAGAGGTTAAATAAAAAGAACCTCTGGAAGGGCAGAGGCGAGAGCTACCAAAGGTAAATGACTCAAAACATGCAAATTAATCACAGAAAGGTTAATTTGAGAAATTAGAAAGGTTAAGTTCAAAAATAAAAGCCTGATCTCCCTTCAAATCAGGCTCCGTTGGTCTCGTTATTTAAACTTGAATTGAACGCCAACACCGCCAGCGACTTCAGAGGAAGAGTACTTTCCAGAAGATTCGTAGTGGAAAGTCCCCGATACGCTTACTCTATCCGATACCCCGTAGGCACCGCCTAAAGCTAACGCTTCTTTGCTTCCCGAGAATCCAACACCAGCACCCATAGCGAATTCACCAGTCGTCACAAATGGACGTGCGTTCGTGACCGCGTGTAATCCAGCTCGGATACCGTGAATTTGTTCAGATTGCTCATCAAATCTTTCATTCATTTCTTGTTCTAATTTATCGAAAGCAATCTCTAGGTCACCCACGCCAGTTGCAGGTACGCCCCAGTCTGGTGTATCACCAAGATCTAAGCCCCAATCAGGCGTGTCTCCAAAGTCAGGTTGCGGGCGTTCAGGGCTATTGTCTACAGGTGGTTGAACCGGTTTTGCTGGAACACCAAAATCAGGGTCAATTTCTTCAATTGGATGCTCTGGTGTTGCAATTGGAGGCTGAACAGGAGCCGCTGGAACACCGTAGTCTGGGTCAACGTGTCCCCAATCTGGTGTATTACCGAAATCTGGTTGAATTGGATGCTCAGGCGTCACAATTGGAGGTTGAACAGGTGCAGCAGGCACGCCGAAGTCAGGGTCCACTTTAATTGGGCGATCAGCATTTGCCATAACTGTTGCGGGAAGAAGTAAAACTGAAAGTGCTAATACCGTCTTTTTCATAATGTAACTCTCTTAAAATTCATGTGAAAAGTAATCAGCATCCTGCTTAATCGGCTTTTTCTTTTGCCGTTGTCTTTCCTATGAGCTGAATATTAAGGAGTTATTTGATTGGGTTCTAAACAGTTCCTATTATTTTGGTTATAAGTATTGATTATTATCTAAATGTATTTATTTCTCGACTAATAACTCTGTAAGAGATAAATGAAGCCAATCTATTGTGGGACTATTGCGGTTTTTTAAGTGGAAATAGGCATAGAGGGGATAGCCGTATTTGTATTCATCCTGAATGTCGATTTCGACTCGGCGAAGGTATGGGTATTCTTCAACAGGAAATATAGACAGTGACGGGAATATCATGTCGCTGTTTCTTACGACATCAACCAGCGCGAAAAGGAACTCACTTCGAAACCCTATTTCTGCTTTTAATCCCAGCTCCTTTAGTACGCTTATCGAAAGTGCCTCTTGCTCACTAATTTCTGGAATGATGAGTGAAGCGATAGCATATTGTACGGCTTCTTTGGGGGTAATAACTTCTGATCGTATAGGGTGTTCTTTTCTGACCAATAGAACGCCTTTCGTATCGGCTAAGTGTCGACTCTGAACAGCTTTTGATGTTCGAATATCAGCGTAGTTGATGCCAAAGGCTATCTCACCTTTCTCTATGTCTTGAGAGGTGGTTTTAGTCCAACTGACGATCTCGAGCTTTGCATTAGGGGCTTCCTCATTGAGCTTTCGAAATAGCTTACCTGCCACGGAAAACATGATTTGTGAAGAAATGGCAATTTTTATGGTGTGAGTTATCTCGGCAGGATTAAAGGTGCTCGAATGATTAAGAGCACTGGCGAGCCCATCGAGGTGCGGAACGATTCGTTCAGCCAATTCTTCTGCAAAACTTGTGGCTTTCATACCATTTCGGCTTTTTACGAATAACTCATCGCCAAAATGGTTTCTAAGTCTTTGTAAAGCTTGGCTGATAGCAGGCTGAGAAACGAACAGGCGCTCAGAAGCTTTACGCATATTCAATTCTTGAGAAAGAACTAAAAAAGTCCTCAAGAGATTTAAATCCAGTGTTGCAAACAAATCCTTTGCCATGAGCAGTATAACTTTCCGAAAACGTCTTAAGGGGCAATATTACCAGAGAAGTGAGTTTTCGGAAGTTCAGAGTTATTTCAGTTGCTGAGCGACAGAGCGAATAGTATCTGTATTTGTCACTGGAATTGAAAAATCGTCGATATCGGTACTGCCCATTTTTGCTTGTTCAGACACATAAAGCATGTGGCTTGAACGAGTTGTTTTACCGGAAAGGTGAACTTCAGTGACCCCTGTTTCTGCCACAATCTGTTTTACGTTTGAAGGTGTTACGCCAGCACCGACAATGATACTTATTGAATCCCCAACATGTTCTTTCATTAGCTTGATCGTGCTGACACCTGAAAGTGCATTACTTGCTTGACCTGATGTTAATATGCGCTCACACCCCAATTCCTGAATATCCTCAAGCGCTTGAATAACATCGCAGCATTGATCAATGGCTCGATGAAAAGTTACGCCCATTCGATCTGCGGCAGCAATGAGTTGTTTGCAGATATTCTTATCAACTTGCCCATCGGGGGTTAACGCACCGATCACAATACCATCTAACCCAGCTTCTTTTGCCGCTTCGATGTCTTCAACCATGCATTCAACATCACTTTCGTTGAAGAGAAAGTCCCCCTGTCTTGGGCGGATCATGGCATAGATAGGAATACTGGATAGACGAGAGGCTTGCTTCATTAAGCCTAGGCTGGGAGTTAGCCCACCTAAAGAGAGTGACGAGCATAGCTCTATTCGTGTCGCTCCACCTTCGATGGCATTAAGTAAGGATTCTAGGTTGTCGACACACACTTCAAGTTGATAACTCATTGACTGTTTGGCTTTCCACGTCAGAAATAGTCTATTCAGAATAGACAAGTTAACTATTTCAGTATGTGAGGTAATACTCATGTAAGTAAAAAAGAAAAGCCCGAAGAATCATCTTCGGGCTTTCTAAGGCTAACTACGACTTAATCTTGGCTGCGTGCTATTTGCTATCTAATTCAGCCACACTCACCGTTGAGCTTGGTGAGAGTTAAGTGGTTATTACTTGCTTAGGTCGTCAGCGTGCTCAGATAGGAATGCTGCAACACCTTTTGGAGATGCGTCCATACCTGAT
Source organism: Vibrio penaeicida (assembly GCF_030689305.1). Classification (GTDB taxonomy): domain Bacteria; phylum Pseudomonadota; class Gammaproteobacteria; order Enterobacterales; family Vibrionaceae; genus Vibrio; species Vibrio penaeicida_B. The sequence goes on from NZ_JAUYVM010000016.1 coordinate 25,383, forward strand.
TTACCTTCTTCCCATTGTGCAGGACAAACTTCACCATTCTTCTCGTGGAAGTTTAGTGCGTCTACCATGCGTAGCATTTCGTCGATGTTACGACCTAGTGGAAGATCGTTAACTACTTGGTGACGTACAAGACCGTCAGCATCGATTAGGAATGAACCACGGAAAGCAACACCAGCTTCTGGGTGCTCAACGTCGTATGCTTTGCAGATCTCGTGCTTAACGTCAGCAACTAAAGGGTATTTTACTTGACCGATACCGCCATCTTCGATAGCAGTGTTACGCCATGCGTTGTGAGAGAACTGAGAATCGATAGAAACACCGATTACTTCAACGCCTTTCGCTTGGAAATCTTCCAGGCGGTTATCAAAAGCGATTAGCTCAGAAGGACAAACGAATGTGAAGTCTAGAGGGTAGAAGAAAATTACCGCTTTCTTACCTTTAGTGAATTCTGCAAAGTTGAAGTTATCAACGATCTCACCGTTGCCTAGAACTGCTGCAGCAGTAAAGTCAGGGGCTTGACGACCTACTAGTACCATTTTTTTGCTCCTAAAATAGAGTTATTGCCAACCATTGTGAATTGGCTTCCTGTTTCAACGAGACAAACTATAGTACATAAAGTAGGATAGAAAAAAGCGAAATTAATAGATTAAGTTAATCGAAAAAAGCGATGAGCTTATTCTGTAATCAATTCATAAAAAGTCTCACAAAATTGTAAAAATATCATATGAATAAGTGGCCAAGTTTAAAGCAGCTACATTACCTCATTACTCTATTTGAAACCCGCCATTTCGGTGATGCGGCAGAGAAATGTTTTGTTAGCCAATCAACGCTGAGTAAAGGCATCCAAAATCTAGAAGAACTGATAGGATGCCCTTTGTATGAGAAAAAAGACAAGAAGAGCCCGTTAGTCTTTACCCCTGTCGGGGACAAGGTTGTGCAGCAAGGAAGAGAGCTTCTGGCTAAAGGGCAAGATCTTGTTGAATTAGGAAGCCTATGCCAAGGGGAGTCAATGCAAGGGCAGCTTAGGGTTGGTTGCATCCCGACGATCGCTCCATTTCTACTGAGCGACCTAGTTCAAGAGGTGAATCAGCGCTTTCCAAACCTCAATTTGTTACTAAGAGAAGATACCACCACGAATTTGTTGGCAGCACTTCGCCACGGTGAGCTAGATGTACTGATCCTAGCTTTGCCTGTCGACATTGGCGGTATGGACAGCAAAATTGTTGGGCAGGATCCCTTTAGGATGGTGATTAGTGCAAATCATGCCAGCACGATTCGAGTGCCGATTCGCTACGACGACTTACCCGATGAGTTTGTTTTTCTTTTAGAGAATGAGCACTGTTTAACCGAACACGCTGTTTCCGCTTGTAAGCTAACTAAAAAAGAAAAAATTAACCCATTTACTGCTACTAGCCTCCATACGCTCGTTCAAATGGTGGCAAATGGACTTGGGACGACTTTTATTCCTCAGATGGCGATAGAGCATGGGCTGCTGGAAAACCAAAACTTGGTAGTGATTGAACCGCCAGGTCAGCATGCATATCGTGATATCGGTTTAGTTTGGCGACCGAGCTCCTCACGGCTTGAAAGCTTCCATAAATTAGCCGATTTGGTTTCAGAGCTCTTGTGACTGACTGTGCAGCATGGTTTGTTTGCTGCACATATTCTTTGAGATTACTTGGGTATATAGTTTTGTTTATTTTTGGTCAGCCAGTAGACTCATCGCGTTGAATTCTTTTTCTGATAAGCTTTCTAAAAGTTCACAAGCTTCTAGTAAGCGTATTTCATCGAAGTTTTCCCCTGCTTCATGAATACATTGGGCAACTTGAGTCCAATCTTTCGCAACCCCTTCGAATATCTTCTGTGCTTGATTAAGCTCTGGTGCTCCCAAGCTTGAATAAGCTTCTTCCAAAAAGTCTCGATATATATTGCGAAATAGAGCACCGCCTGTTCCCGCTTTTTCCATAATCATCGCTGTGGTTGTGAATTCATATTCTAAGTTCTTGCTCTGTTTGAACCATGATTTCAGCTCTTGGCTGGTTTTTAAAATCCCTTTATAGCCAAGATTCTTTATGGGTGGGTTTATGTGCTGACGTGCGTTATTTGTGATGGATGTTTTTAGGGCGTGATTCAAATCAAACGGTTTTTTGGGAGGTTGAATGGTGTACATCAAATTTTTGGCTGCCATCGGACCTTTTTCATTTCTAGCCATAGCGAGATTGTTTAGCTTAGATTTGACCAAGCCATGTGAAGGGGAGGTATCAACCAAGTAAGCAAATTCATCGTCATAGCCATACATCGCAGCAAAGTGCCCGGCAAAATGTACCTTCGCACCAAAATATTCTAGATGGTAACAGTCCAGTTGCAAGCCAACGGCGATATCATTGTCTAAGGCTTCTTTTACGTTGCTCCACGCCTTTTTGACTGAACTTGTCTCTTTGAATTCAACCTCTAACGATAAATTTTTTGCGAGGTTGCGGGTTATTTCTCCTGGTTTTAGCCGTCCCCCAATAAAGGGGAATCCCATGCTTTTCATATTCCAATAAACAAACCCTAGTCCCTCTCCTAAGCCAAAAAGCATGGGCTCAGAAAGTTCTATACCTGCTTGTTTGAGCAAACATCCAGTGGTGTTTGTTTCGCAGTGTACGCCGTTGAAAGTATCAAAAGGCTGAATTACGTGAGTCATAAGCGATCCTTTAACTGTCTGCTGATAAATCCTTCAGTACGCTATTTGCAAAGTTGACTTCCATTTGAAGGGCGTCGAATGAATATTGGAACAGCCAGCGCACGTTTTGGGGGAGCTTTTCCCCTCCTTGATTTATGTATGTCGTGTGTTCTAGTTCATGTCTTCGATTTTTAAGTGCGATAGCCCTTTCTTTAAACAACATCTTTTGTTCTTCCCTGTTAAGAATCGAAAGAGCTGAAATACACAGGCGAAATCGAGAGTCCTTTAACCGGAGTGCCTGAATCCCATTTTTTACTTCTTGTTTAAGGTGGTTTGTTCCCGCAGGAAGCAAAAAATATTTCTTAGGTGTAGGACCTTTTCCTTTCTTTGTTGTATCCAGCTCTGCTCTAACGAGCTCTTTTTTGGCGAGTTTGTTTAGGCTGACGTAAATGGATGTCATGCCAATCTCAGCCCATTCTCGAAAACCCCGTTGTTCAACCAAACGATTAATGTCGTAGCCCGACATGTTTCCATCTTGATGGAGGAGGTGAAGTAGCATTAATTCAGTATTTGATAGCATCGTATTTTGAATCTATAAATCATTAATTAAATATAACACTAGTGAAATATTAATATAGAACTGTGAGCGTGAATTTAGTGGTTTATCTTAATACTAAGACGAAAAGGGCGCGCACTTCTTTTAAAAGGCAGCGCGCTTATTACGCTTTCAATTCAACTACGGACCTAACCTCGGACCTTAGCTTGTGTTGAAAATGAAATCAAAAATCAGCCTTTGCGGGTTCTGTATCTTCTTCTATTTCAAGTAGGTTAATGGCGATACCAACAAAATCTGTATCCGTAATAATGCCAACTAACTTACTATGCTCAACAACAGGCAGGCACCCAATTTTATGCTTTTGCATATATATCGCACTTTCTCTTAGCCCCGCTTTTGGTGACACAGCAATAACTTTTGAAACCATTATTTTGTCTATTGGCGTGGTGAGAGTGAAGGAGCCTGCTTGTGCCTCTTTGGTGAGCACCGATTCTTGAGTTGCTAATACATCTCGTTGAGAAACAACACCAAGAAGTTTTGAATCGGTGTCAATGATAGGGACATGACGAATGTCATGCTCGGCCATAAGGTTCTTGGCGTCTTGTAGTGAATGAGACCGCAAAAGAGTATGAGGGTTGCGAGTCATCATATCTTCAATCTTGATCATCTCGACCTCCTGCTTATTGTCATCCTACATTCAATATAGGTAGTTATCTGCATATTAACTGGGACGTAAATCGCTATTTTGGCTTAATTCACGAAAAGTATTAGTGAGGAATTAAGGTGATGAATTCTTTGGATGAAAATATCAATAAGCGGGATTAATTTCATGCAGCTGATCGCATAAATTTGTATCAATGGTTCAGGGGATAATTCGAGATACTTCACACTTCGAACGGTCGGTCAATTGCTCAAATCGCTCACTCCTTGCGAGCACAACAATTTATCTCGATTTGGGTAGTTGGCTTAAATATCTGACAAAAAATGGGATTCAATTTGTCAGTGTGCCCCAAATACCAAAAGGATGATTATGAAAAAGGTACTTACACTTGCGGCATTATGCGCTTCTAGTAGCTTGCCTGCTTACGCTACTCCAGCATTACCAGATATTTTGTTGAACCTCTATTTAACCAATCAACCGAGTGAGCCTGGCTCTCCTATGGAAGCCAGTATGGGGTATTTCAAACATCATGATACTCGCTTGAAAGAACTTTTGGAGCAGCCGAACGATAATCCTGAATTAGATTCCTTGAAAGAACATGCAGCCTATTGCTTGCGTGCTCTATCCAGCCGGAAAGGAAATGAATTTTTACCTAATTTGTATCAACGCCATGGTCAATGCCAGGCTGTTGAGCCTGCAACCGCAGGTAGAGATTGGTATTACTCTGATAACCAGTGTTTGAATAGTTTAGAGTTCAAGAAGGAATCAGGCTTGGAATATTGCTTGCGTGATTTCGATCATCGTGGAGAAAACTACGGTAATAGCGAGGATTTAAATTATGTGCAAGATGCATGGATGCCAGGTCACCATGCTGCATTACCCATCTCGACGTTAGAGCATGATATTTCTGAGTTGCCTTTGGTCCAACGAAATACTTATAAAACAACCTATTCTGATACGGGTGCTTGTCACTTAGAAATGCGAGTTTATAGAAATGCAGATTTAACAAGTGGTACGCCGTTAATGATGATCCATGGTGGCGGCTGGTTGCAAAGGTTGGATACTGGGCGCAGCGCAGAAACACAAATCGCTCACTTCACAAATGCTGGGTTTGTCGTATACATGCCTTTCTATCGACTTGCAGGTCAGCTTGGCGATGCTGGACCTGCGTGTAACAACGTTACTATCGAAGATAGCAAGCAAGACGTGAAAGATGCTTTCCAATGGGTGCAGAGCAACAATGCTAAATTTACGGATAGTCAAAAATCGGTTCGCGTTATGGGGCAATCGGCTGGTGGTCATATGTCGGTGTGGTTGTCTCAACAGTTCCCTAGCGTTATTGATAAAATCGCTCCGATGTTCCCTGTACCTGATTTTGCTCACCAATTGAAAGAAGTACAAAACAATGAATATTTATCTCGCTGTGAAACAGCCGAAGTTAATACATTGGACTGTAACTATATAGGTTGGATGATAACGACGTTAACAGGAAAAAGTCACTGGAACGAACTTACTGGCGATGAGGCGATCATCCAGAAAAATAGCTTACTTCAATCTGTAGAACAAAACCCCACTCATGCTCCAGCCATGTTTATTACACACGGGATGAGTGATGAAATAGTTTCGGTCAGTCAGGCACTACGTTTATGTAATGCGTTAAGTGGCGATATCGAGAATGGTCCGGCGCAAAAATCTCAGATTGACTTTATTGACCAAAGAAGTGTGACGCAATGTGCCAATGGAAGTGAACTTCACTTACTTGAAAATGCCGGACATCACTTCGATACGTGTGGTAGCGGTCTTTGTGATGTGGGTGGCGAAGTAGGGATAGTCGCGACTCAACGAGTGCTCAAAGATATGATTGAATGGCTCAAATAGCTAAGCGTACCTTAGGTTTCAACTTTAAGCCCTCATAGTATGAGGGCATTTTTATCTGTTTTGCGAGTCGAATTGTTTTTTAATGAAAGGATTTCGTTTCAGAAACAAATATTTATATGTGCTATCTCGCATAAGTCTAGGTTGTCGGTTCTTTGTGCTTTTTGATTCTTTCACACTGTTCGCAGTTTGATATCTCAAGGCAAGATTATGAAGAAAATACTGGCGGGTATGGCAATTGCGATTGGGCTTTGTAGTACCAATGCATCAGCGATTGTAGAAGGAAAAGCGGTTACTGATCTTACGTCTGGAAACCGGGTTGCTATTCGCTCGAGTGATATGGCCGAGTTTCCATTTTGTGGGGGGACACTTTTATCCCCGCACTGGGTACTTACGGCAGCGCACTGCGTTGTTTTTCCACTAGACAATGGGCTGTACAAGGTTACTCACCCAAGTAATTTAACCATAACCACGCGATCTAAATCCCTTAAAGGTGCGGCCACTCGCGACTTCTACATGGCAAGCCATGTTGTTGTGCACCCAAGCTATAGCGATAGAGCCAAAATCATTGTTAAAGCTGATGGTTCATCAATTGTGGAGCGTCTGGCTCTTGATAACGATGTGGCTTTGATTCGCTTACAACTTCCCGTAACTGACGTGACACCAGTAACACTTGCTTCTCCGGGGGTGATGTCGGAGATCGAAAATCGACTCAATACCGAATGGTATGAAGCCCAGGCAGATACGGGTAATGTTGGGAATAACAATAGACCGAGTAATGTGGATGCCTTTGGCTGGGGATTTACTGATCCAGCGGCTACCAAGAAAACAGACGAACTGCTTACTACTCAACTTGCTTTCTACCCAACTGCTGATTGCTTTATTCGATTAAATTCCATTGAAGGGCTACCTGTCCTTCTAGAGTCGGGGGCTAATCAATCTAAAATTTGCACATTACCGACCGAAAAATATGTACTCGATGAGGCGGCAGGAACCGTTTACGGTAATGATACTTGTAAAGGTGATAGTGGTGGTCCGTTGATGGCAAAAGCCGCAGACGCTACCGATGTTCAAGTAGGGATTGTGAGTGGTGGTCCTTTAGTTTCGCCCACCTGTGGTTCATTAACCAAGCCCGCCTTCTATTCAAAAGTCAGTACTTATTACTCTTGGATTTATGATTATGTCAGCTCCACAACACTGCCTAGTAGTGCTGTCACTAAGCCGAATATCGTGATTGAAGCGGAAGAGCAAGCAAAAAAAGACGCGCAGTGTAATAACAGTATATCTACGGCTAACTGTAATTTCGTTGCACCCGACGGTGCCTCATCTCCAAGTCTATTCTTCCTATTTCTGTTGGGAATGTTGGGTTGGCTAAGGCGAAAATAGGTATTAAAGGGCACTGTTTTCAGGAATAGTGCTCTTTATCATCACAATGCTCAAGTGTTCGAGATATTTTCAACAACCAAGTCGATACGCCCGTTTACAATAAAGCCATCATCAATACTTGCTATTGACTATGTGACGCCTATACTACTTCCCCTGCGTAATTCTCAGTCATTTTTATAAAGACCAATAGCAATGCAAGTATCCGATTTTCATTTTGAGCTTCCTGATGAGCTGATCGCTCGTTACCCACAACCTGAACGTACTGCTAGCAGACTACTTCAACTTGAAGGCGACAGCGGAGCGTTAATCGATGGTACCTTCAAAGATGTTCTAGAACAGGTACAACCTGGCGATCTACTGGTATTTAATAACACACGCGTTATTCCTGCTCGTATGTTTGGTCGCAAAGCTTCTGGAGGCAAGTTAGAAGCGTTAGTTGAGCGAGTGTTAGATGAGCATACTATTCTGGCTCATGTTCGCTGTTCGAAGCCACCCAAGCCGGGAACAGAGCTTTTCCTCGGTGAAAATGATGAATATCTTGCTGAAATGGTTGCGCGCCACGATGCACTATTTGAGATTCAATTTAAGTCAGATAAGAACGTCTTAGATATTCTTAATGATATTGGGCACATGCCACTTCCGCCTTATATTGATCGCCCTGATGAAGACACCGACAAAGAGCGTTATCAAACGGTATATAACGAAAAACCAGGAGCGGTAGCGGCGCCTACGGCAGGCTTACATTTTGATGAAGCACTGTTGGAACAAATAAAAAGTAAAGGTGTCGAATTTGCTTACGTTACTTTGCATGTAGGAGCGGGTACTTTTCAGCCAGTGCGGGTTGATAATATCAACGATCACCACATGCATGCGGAATATGTCGAAGTTCCTCAAGATGTGGTTGACGCAATCGCAGCAACTAAAAAACGCGGTGGTCGGGTTATTGCTGTTGGTACGACGTCGGTACGTTCATTAGAGAGCGCGGCTCAAGAAGCAAAAAAGAAAGGTGTTGAGTTCGAACCATTTTTTGGTGACACCGAAATCTTCATCTATCCAGGTTACGAATATCAATTGGTTGACTGCTTGATTACCAATTTCCATCTACCTGAATCAACACTCATCATGTTAGTCAGCGCATTTGCGGGTTACGATAATGTGATGAGAGCATACGAACATGCTGTTCAAGAACAGTACCGCTTCTTTAGTTATGGTGATGCCATGTTTATCACCAAAAAGTGGGGCTAATCAGACAATCAACGGGCGTATTTCGATATACTCCCGTTTGTTTCACTCAAGGAGCCAGTGAAGCTTATCTCAAAGTGATGTCACTATGCTGAATAAAGCATCACGGGGTCACTTAGGGGTTTTAGGAAAGGATAATCCTGTCACATCTCTTAAACAGAGTGTGAAGGAGCGCGATGAGCTAAAGCTGGTTGGCGCAAAGTACGTAAATAGTCAGATTGTTTCTCTGGCGTATTGGAGGCTTCGTGAAACTTACATACGAATTAAAAAAGACAAATGGTAATGCTCGCCGTGGGCAGCTTACTTTTGAACGTGGAACTGTTCAAACCCCTGCATTTATGCCTGTAGGTACTTACGGTACCGTAAAAGGGATGACTCCTGAAGAAGTGAAGGGGACAGGCGCTGAAATTCTGTTAGGCAATACGTTCCACCTGTGGCTACGCCCAGGGCAAGAAGTGATGAAAATGCATGGCGATTTGCACGATTTCATGAATTGGCACGGTCCTATTCTTACGGATTCAGGCGGTTTTCAAGTATTCAGCCTTGGTGATATCCGAAAAATTACCGAAGAGGGCGTGCATTTTCGCAACCCTGTAAATGGTGACAGAATATTCATGGATGCCGAAAAGTCGATGGAAATTCAGAAAGATTTAGGTTCTGATGTTGTCATGATTTTCGACGAATGTACGCCATACCCTGCGACGCACGACGAAGCTAAAAAATCCATGGAAATGTCACTTCGTTGGGCACAACGCAGCCGTGACCACTTTGACAAGTTAGATAACCAAAACTCATTGTTTGGTATTGTCCAAGGTGGTGTCTATGAAGATTTGCGAGACGTGTCGGTTAAAGGCCTCACAGACATAGGTTTTGATGGATATGCTGTTGGTGGATTGGCGGTTGGTGAACCGAAAGAAGACATGCATAGAGTGCTTGAGCATACCTGTCCTCAGTTACCTGAAGACAAGCCTAGATACCTTATGGGTGTTGGTAAACCAGAAGACTTAGTGGAAGGTGTGCGCCGTGGTATCGACATGTTCGATTGTGTGATGCCTACACGAAATGCACGCAACGGACACTTGTTTGTGACTGGCGGTGTGATCAAGATCCGCAATGCGACACATAAAACCGATACAACCCCTTTGGATCCTGAGTGTGACTGTTACACTTGCCAAAACTATTCAAAGGCGTATTTGCATCATCTAGACCGTTGTAATGAAATCCTTGGTTCTAGATTGAATACTATTCACAACCTACGTTACTACCAACGTGTTATGGAAAGTATCCGTACTGCCATCGATGAAGATCGCTTCGACCAATTTGTTGAAGATTTTTACGCACGTCGCAACCGCGAAGTGCCACCGTTGAATAAATAGTTGTGCGTTATTGCCCGGCTCTTGAAAGTCGGGCAATACGTCCCAATTTATTGACTACTAAATAAAATAATATAGAGGATGTTTCTCAATGAGTTTGATTTCTGTTGCACACGCCGCGGGTGAAGGTGCTCCACAAGGTGGTGGTTTTGAAATGATCATCATGTTGGGTATGTTTGCGGTTATTTTTTACTTCATGATTTACCGCCCACAAGCTAAGCGCTCAAAAGAGCACAAAAACCTAATGGCAGGAATGCAGAAAGGTGATGAAGTGCTAACCAATGGTGGTCTAGTTGGTAAGATTGCAAAAATCTCTGAAGACAACGACTACATTGCAATTGCATTGAACGACAACAACGAAGTGACTATTAAGAAAGACTTTGTTACTGCAGTGCTGCCAAAGGGTACACTGAAATCTCTGTAAAACAGCTAAAGGATCCTCGCTGTGTTAAACCGTTATCCTTTGTGGAAGTACCTGATGGTGATGACTCTCATCCTTGTCAGCGCATTGTATGCACTTCCGAATATTTATGGTGAAGATCCGGCTATTCAAGTTACTGGGGCACGTGGTGCCTCAGTGGATATGTCAACGCTGGATGCTGTTACCGAAGTTCTTGAAAAAGAAAACCTCCCTAAAAAGTCCATCGCACTAGAAAATGGCTCCATTCTTGTTCGCTTTTTAGATACCGATACTCAAATCAGTGCGCGTGATGCTATCAATACAGCATTAGGAAAAGAAGCCATTGTTGCTCTTAACCTTGCACCTGCTACACCAGAGTGGCTAGATGCCATTGGCGCTACGCCGATGAAGCTGGGTCTGGATCTTCGTGGTGGTGTTCACTTCCTTATGGAAGTAGACATGGACGCTGCGATGGAAAAGCTTGTTGGTCAGCAAGAAGAAGCGTTTCGTAGTGAATTACGTGAGCAACGTATTCGCTATCGTGCTATTCGCAAATCAGGTAAAGATGCCGTTGAAATTGTTTTAAGAGACGCAGAGCAGCTTGAACAAGCTGAAAGCTTGCTTGAAAGAACGCATCAAGACATGATTTTTGTCGACAACAGCACAAGCAGCCGCTTTTCCCTTAAAGCCACATTCACCGAGCAGCGCTTGCAAGAAATTCGTAACTATGCGGTTGAGCAAAATATTACTATTTTGCGTAATCGTGTGAACGAGCTTGGTGTTGCTGAACCATTAGTTCAACGTCAAGGTGCCAGCCGAATCGTTGTTGAGCTTCCTGGTGTTCAAGATACTGCTCGTGCGAAAGAAATTTTAGGTGCAACTGCAACACTTGAATTCCGTGAAGTGGATGATAAAGCTGACTTGGCAGCGGCGGCGCGTGGTCGTGCTCCTGCAGGCAGTGAAATCAAGTTTGATCGTGATGGTCGCCCTGTCGTTCTGAAAAAGCGCATTATTCTTGGTGGCTCAAGCATCACTGATGCAAGTTCGAGTGCTGATGAATACGGTCGTCCGCAAGTTAACATTAACTTAGATAGTGAAGGTGGCAGTAAGATGTCCAGCTTCTCTAAAAAGAATGTTGGCAAGTTGATGGCTACCGTGTTTGCTGAATACAAAGACAGTGGTCGCCGTACACCTGAAGGCAAAGTTATTCTCAACAAGCATGAAGAAGTTATTAACCAAGCGACCATTCAAACGGCACTTGGTCGAAGCTTCCGAATTACTGGTATTGATTCTGCCGCAGAAGCTCACAACCTTGCGTTGCTGCTTCGTGCTGGTGCACTAATCGCGCCAATCTCCATTGTTGAAGAGCGTACAATCGGTCCTTCTATGGGGCAGCAAAACATCGATATGGGTATTCAAGCGTGTATCTTTGGTTTGGTTGCTGTGATGTTGTTCTGCCTGGTTTACTACCGTAAGTTTGGTATCTTTGCCAACCTAGCGCTTATCGCTAACATCATTTTGATCATTGGTGTGATGTCGATGATTCCTGGTGCGACAATGACGCTTCCAGGGATTGCAGGTATTGTATTGACCGTTGGTATGGCTGTAGATGCGAATGTTCTCATCTTTGAGCGTATACGAGAGGAACTTCGTGATGGACGAAACCCTCAGCAAGCGATTCATCAAGGTTATGCTAACGCATTCAGTACTATTGCCGATGCCAACATCACCACTCTAATTACTGCAATCATCCTATTCGCAGTAGGTACGGGTGCGATTAAAGGCTTCGCTGTCACACTGTCTATCGGTATTTTGACCTCCATGTTTACTGCCATTATCGGTACACGTTGTGTCGTGAACCTGCTTTATGGTGGCAAGCGCATCAACAAGTTGTCGATCTAAGGAATTATCATGTTTCAGATATTGAAAACAGACAAAATGATCGACTTCATGCGTTGGTCGAAAGGTGCCTTTGTTCTTTCTGTTTTACTTATCGTGGGTGCAATAGGCACACTAGTGGGTAAAGGGTTGAACTGGGGGCTAGACTTCACTGGTGGTACACTGATTGAAGTCGGCTTTGAGCAACCGGCAAACTTGGAAGATGTACGTGCGGCACTTGAAGCGAAAGGCTTTGGTGATGCGACCGTTCAAAATTTCGGTTCATCTCGTGAGGTGATGGTTCGTCTTCGTCCGCGTGACGGAGTTAAAGGTGAAACTCTTGGTAATCAAATTCTTGATGCAATAAAAGAGGGCACTGGTGAAAACCTAGAAATGCGTCGTATTGAGTTTGTTGGTCCGAACGTTGGCGATGAGTTAACAGAAGCGGGTGGTCTGGCAATTCTGACAGCACTTATCTGTATTTTGATCTATGTATCAATTCGCTTCGAATGGCGTTTAGCAGCAGGTGCCGTATTGGCATTGGCGCACGATGTTATCATCACTTTAGGGGTGTTCTCCTTACTGCAAATCGAGGTCGATTTAACCATCGTAGCCGCTTTGCTAACGGTTGTCGGGTACTCACTCAACGATACCATCGTTGTCTTTGACCGTATCCGAGAAAACTTCCGTAAGATGCGTAAAGGTGAATCTGCTGAGGTAATGAACAGCTCTGTTACCCAAACTCTAAGTCGTACCTTGATTACATCTGGTACCACTTTGTTTGTGGTTATCGCGTTGTTTACTCAAGGTGGAGCGATGATTCATGGCTTCGCGACAGCGTTACTTCTTGGTATTACAGTGGGTACGTATTCTTCTATTTACGTAGCATCTGCATTAGCATTGAAGCTTGGCATTACGCGCGAGCACCTTATGCCTCCACAGATCGAGAAAGAAGGCGAAGAACTCGAAGAGTTACCTTAGTCCACAGACAACTAAGTCTTACCTTAAAGCCACCTAACTCAGGTGGCTTTTTTGTATTCTGGAGTTGTGGGTTGATATTTTAAGGTTAGACACTTTGCAAGTGACAATAAAAAACACCCAGTAACTTTGCTGCTTGAGAGCATAAAGTTACTGGGTGTTTTAGAAATTCAGCTTGTGACAGTGAAGATTTACTTCAGGATAGCTTCATTCCCGTTTTCGCGGATGTGTTTTAGAATTGATTTTACACCACGTGGGCTAGAGCCAACAATGTTACCAGACTGCATGTAGTTCGTGCCGCCTGCAAAGTCAGTTAGGATAGCACCCGCTTCACGAGCAATAAGCTCACCAGCAGCCATGTCCCAAGGTTTTAAGCCAAGCTCAAAGAAACCGTCTACACGGCCTGCCGCTAGGTAACACAAATCAAGTGCTGCGCTGCCAGTACGTCGGAAATCGGCACATTCAGTGAACAGACCAGAAACAATCTTCATGTAAGATTCTGAATGCTGCTTTTGCTTGAATGGGAAGCCTGTTGCTAAAACAGTACCTTGAAGATCTTTAAGTGGCGTTACTCGGATACGAGCATTGTTTAGTTGAGCGCCAGAACCGCGCTGAGCTGTGAACAACTCATTTTGCATTGGGTCATATACGCAAGCCACTTCTGTTTTGCCCTTCATTCGAACAGCAATAGATACAGAGAAGTGAGGTAGACCTTTTAAGAAATTTGTAGTGCCATCCAGTGGGTCGATGATCCATTGTACGTCTTTATCTTTACCTTCGATAAGACCGTTTTCTTCAGCAACGATACAGTGCTCTGGGTAAGAGGTTTTAATAGTATCGATGATCAGAGCTTCTGCTTCTTTGTCTACGTTAGTAACAAAGTCATTACTGCCCTTTTGAATAGATTCAATTTTGTCAACGTTTTCTAGTGATTTAGCAATATGATTGCCTGCTTTTCGCGCAGCGCGAATAGCAATGTTAAGCATTGGATGCATACAGTTTTTCCCAACGGATGTTAAAGAACGATAAAGCGGCGGGGAGTATATCAGAGTATCGGTAAAAAGGAAGTGGTTATTTTTTGAGCTTGCAACTTATTTTGAACAATAAACTTGGTAGCTATTTTTTCAGTAATGTGAAGGAATCTACGGCTGTCTGAGGGAGAGGGATAACCTTTTTTAAAGTGTTGTGATACTATTTCGCGGTTTTTAAATAGTCGGTAAATTACACCATGTTAGACCAAGTAAAAGTTGTTCTCGTTGGTACGTCACACTCAGGAAATATTGGCAGCGCAGCGCGTGCAATGAAAGTGATGGGGCTGTCCAACATGGTCTTGGTTGATCCTCAATGTGAAGTCGACTCCCAATCTGTTGCGTTAGCAGCCGGTGCTAGTGAAATTGCTCTTAACGCAAAAGTAGTGAATACGCTAGAAGAGGCCGTTGAAGACTGCGGTCTTGTTGTTGGTTCTAGTGCGCGTTCTAGAACATTAGAATGGCCTATGTTAGAGCCCAGAGAGTGTGGAGAGCTATTCTCTTTGGAAGGTAAAAACCACCCTGTTGCTCTTGTGTTTGGACGAGAAAGAACGGGATTAACCAATGACGAATTACAACGTTGTCATTTCCATGTTTGCATCCCCGCTAACCCAGAATACAGTTCTTTGAATCTTGCTATGGCCGTTCAAACCTTGGCATATGAGGTGCGAGTAGCCCATCTCAATGACGTTGCAAGTGAGCACCCAAACCAACAAGAAAACGATTATCCTAGGCACAAAGAGCTTGAGATGTTCTATGAGCACCTTGAAAAGGTAATCACTCAAACTCAGTTTCTAGATGACAGAAACCCTGGTCAGGTGATGAATAAATTACGACGTTTATTTTCTAGAGCACGCCCTGAAGCCCAAGAAATCAACATTCTTAGAGGGATTTTAACGTCTGTACAAAAGAATCTGTTGAATAAAAAATGACCACTTAAGCTATGTGGTTAAATACCTGACTAAAACAGTCAAATAAATACTTGACCAATTTAGTCGGGTATGGAAAAATTCTATCCACAAACTTACTGTGGATACGGTGTGATATGAGACTTACATCTAAAGGAAGATATGCAGTAACGGCAATGTTAGATGTTGCTCTGCATTCACAAGAAAGCCCAGTGCCGCTGGCTGATATTTCAGAGCGTCAGGGTATTTCTTTATCTTACTTAGAACAATTATTTTCTAAGTTACGTAAAGCTGGTTTAGTTGCAAGTGTACGCGGACCTGGTGGTGGCTACCGTCTTGGTACTGATGCAAATGATATTGCTGTCGGTATGGTGATCGCTGCCGTAGATGAATCTGTCGATGCAACTAAATGTAATGGCAAAGCAGACTGTCAAGGTGGCTCCCGCTGCCTAACTCACACACTATGGCGTGACTTGAGTGCTAGAATTAGTGAGTTTTTAAACAATATCACTCTAGGCGAGCTGATGTTGGACAATGAAGTATTAGAAATATCTGATCGTCAGGGTATCGACTTGGTGATCAATCATGGGTTTGGACAAAAAAATACAAGCACCGCTCCCATCGGTGTAAATGTACGCTCATAGATAGCGTCTATATAACCGCTTAAGCGGACAATATTACATTGGAGTAACAAATGAAACTGCCCATTTATTTTGATTACTCAGCAACATGCCCAGTTGATGTGCGCGTTGCTGAAAAAATGGTTCAGTACATGACGATGGATGGGACGTTTGGTAACCCTGCTTCTCGTTCTCATCGTTATGGCTGGCAGGCAGAAGAAGCAGTAGACACTGCTCGTGAGCAAATCGCTGAACTATTAAACGCTGACCCAAGAGAAATAATTTTCACCTCGGGCGCAACAGAATCTGACAACCTAGCAATTAAAGGTGCGGCACACTTTTACGGCAAAAAAGGTAAGCACGTTATTACGTGTAAAACCGAACATAAAGCGGTTCTTGATCCGTGCCGTCAGCTAGAGCGTGAAGGTTATGAAGTGACATACATTGAGCCAGAATCCAATGGCATTATTGATCTGAATAAACTTCAAGCGGCAATACGAGAGGATACCGTTTTGGTATCTATCATGCATGTTAACAACGAAATTGGTGTCATTCAGGACATTTCTGCTATCGGCGAACTTTGCCGTGAGCGTAAGATTATCTTTCATGTTGATGCTGCACAATCTGCTGGCAAAGTGCCACTAGATGTTCAGGAAATGAAAGTCGATCTTATTTCTATGTCTGCGCATAAAGCATACGGTCCTAAGGGTATTGGTGCACTGTACGTTCGTCGCAAACCACGTATTCGCCTAGAAGCGCAAATTCATGGTGGCGGTCACGAGCGTGGTTTCCGTTCTGGTACCTTGGCGACTCACCAAATTGTTGGTATGGGTGAAGCCTTCCGTATTGCAAAAGAAGAAATGCAAAAAGATTTCGACCATGCAAAGTCATTGCGTGATCGTATGTTGAAAGGTCTTGATGGAATGGAAGCATTGACGATCAATGGTGATCTAGAGCAACGCGTTCCACACAACCTCAATATCAGTTTTGCATTTGTAGAGGGTGAATCTCTGCTTATGGCACTGAAAGACCTAGCTGTTTCTTCTGGCTCTGCATGTACATCAGCAAGCCTTGAGCCTTCGTATGTTCTGCGTGCTCTAGGGTTGGATGACGAGCTAGCGCATAGCTCCATTCGTTTTTCTTTTGGCCGTATGACGACAGAAGAAGACATTGATTACGCCGTTGAAAAGATTCGTGTTGCAGTGGACAAACTGCGCGACATGTCTCCTCTATGGGATATGTACAAAGAAGGTGTAGATTTGAGCACAGTTGAATGGGCTCACCACTAGTCTCAAGGATATAGAGGATTCGAGGTAAAAATTATGGCATACAGCGAAAAAGTTATAGACCATTACGAAAACCCACGTAACGTTGGTTCATTCGATAAAGAAGACCCATCCATTGGTAGTGGTATGGTTGGCGCGCCAGCATGTGGCGACGTTATGAAACTGCAAATCAAAGTGTCTTCTGAAGGCATCATTGAAGACGCGAAATTTAAAACTTATGGCTGCGGTAGTGCCATTGCTTCTAGCTCTCTAATCACCGAGTGGGTGAAAGGTAAGAGTATTGATGAAGCAGCGGCTATCAAAAATGCAGAAATTGCTGAAGAACTTGAATTGCCACCGGTAAAAGTTCACTGTTCTATCCTTGCTGAGGATGCAATTAAAGCTGCTGTTTCTGATTACAAAAAGAAACACGAGTCATAATTGTAAATGGAAGGAGTTAGCGCTTCTTCCATTTTAATTTCACTAAAGATTAGCAGGTTGCAGTATGGCCATTACCATGACAGAAGCGGCGACAAGCCGTGTCAGATCATTTCTAGATAATCGAGGCAAAGGCATCGGTTTAAGACTTGGGGTGAAAACCACAGGTTGCTCCGGAATGGCTTATGTTCTCGAATTTGTTGATGTTCTTAATGAAGAAGATGAAATTTTTGAGCAGGACAGTGTGAAAATAATCATTGATCCTAAAAGCTTAGTATACCTAGACGGGACTGAGTTGGACTTCGTAAAAGAAGGCTTGAATGAAGGTTTTCAGTTTAACAACCCCAACGTTAAAGGTGAGTGTGGTTGTGGTGAAAGCTTTAATGTCTGATAAATAAGCTCAACAAATACATCGATTTAAAACGCAGTGAACGCTGCGTTTTGTGCTTTCCACTTATCTTTATTTTTTGCCCAGATTTCACTGAGAGTCAGAAAATGGATCATTTTGAATTGTTCGGTATTTCTCGCCAGTTTGATCTTGATGTTACTGCGTTATCCACTCAGTTCAGAGAGCTTCAACGCCAATTCCATCCAGATAAATTCGCTACTGCATCCGAGCGAGATCGCCTTCTTGCTGTGCAAAAAGCGGCGCAAATCAATGATGCTTTCCAAGTGCTAAAACAACCGATTTCTCGTGCTGAATACCTTCTTTCTCTTAAAGGGGTAGATATTCGGAATGAGCAAAATACGATGCAAGATCCTATGTTTTTAATGGAACAGATGGAGCTAAGGGAAGCGTTAGAGGATATTGAGTCATCATCAGATCCTGAATCTGAATTATTCGATTTTGAGAAAAAGGTCAGTAAACTGTATCAATCGCTTTTGAGTGAGATGGTTCAGGCATTAACTGATAACACACTGGAAAACGCTGCGAATGGTATTCGTAAGCTAAAATTTATTGCCAAATTACAAAATGAAATAGAGCAGTTAGAAGACAAACTGCTCGGATAATAAAGGACATTCAATGGCATTACTTCAAATTGCAGAACCGGGTCAAAGTTCAGCACCACACGAGCATCGTTTGGCGGCTGGTATTGATTTGGGGACGACGAACTCACTGGTGGCATCTGTTCTTAGCGGAACGGCAAAACCACTAGTCGATGAGCAGAATGAAAGCATTTTGCCATCGGTTGTCTATTATGGTTCTGATACTACATTAGTCGGAGAAAAAGCGCGTGAGCACGCTCAGTCCGATCCCAAGCAAACGATTATTTCTGCAAAACGGCTTATTGGTCGTTCTTTAGATGATATTCAAACACGCTATCCCTTTCTTCCTTATACTTTTATTGACAGTGAAAGTGGTCTGCCATTAATTGAGACATCAAAAGGTAACGTTAATCCAATCCAGGTTTCTTCTGAAATTTTGCAAACATTGGGTAAACGTGCGGAGGAAGCGCTCGGTGGAGAATTGACAGGCGTAGTGATTACGGTTCCTGCATACTTTGACGATGCGCAGCGGGCAGGTACGAAAGATGCCGCGACACTTGCGGGGTTGAATGTTCTTCGATTGCTGAACGAGCCAACAGCCGCTGCCATCGCTTATGGACTCGATTCCGCGCAAGAAGGCGTGATCGCCGTTTACGATTTGGGTGGAGGAACGTTTGATATTTCCATTCTTCGTTTATCCAAAGGTGTTTTTGAAGTCCTTGCTACTGGTGGTGATTCTGCCTTAGGTGGTGATGACTTTGACCACATAGTGGCGGACTACATTAAAGAGCAGTCAAACACTTTAGGTGCGCTTTCTAATGAACAGCAACGTGTGTTACTGGACGTTGCGACTCAAGCGAAAATCGAGCTGTCGAACACTGAATTTACAGACGTGACATTTGGGTCATGGTCTGGTTCGCTGTCTCGTGAAACGTTCAATGAACTTATTCAACCACTTGTTAAGAAAACACTGCTTTCTTGCCGTCGTGCGCTTAAAGATGCAGGTGTTTCAACAGATGAAATACAAGAAGTCGTGATGGTAGGTGGTTCAACGCGTACGCTCCATATTCGTGACATGGTTGGTGAATTCTTTGGACAAACACCACTCACAAGCATCAATCCGGATGAGGTTGTTGCTATTGGGGCTGCAATTCAAGCGGATATCTTAGCGGGCAATAAGCCAGATTCCGAGATGCTACTACTTGATGTGATCCCTTTATCATTGGGGATTGAAACCATGGGTGGCTTGGTTGAAAAAATCATCCCAAGAAACACCACAATTCCAGTCGCTAAAGCTCAAGAATTTACTACGTTTAAAGACGGGCAAACGGGCATGCTCGTTCACGTTGCACAAGGTGAGCGCGAAATGATTGATGATTGTCGCTCATTAGCTAAGTTCTCACTAAAAGGCATACCACCTATGGCTGCAGGTGCGGCACATATACGTGTGACTTATCAGGTTGATGCGGATGGCTTGCTGTCAGTAACTGCAATGGAAAAGAGCACTGGAGTACAGGCTGAAATTCAAGTGAAGCCATCGTATGGTTTGAGTGATGATGAAGTCGCTAACATGCTAAAAGAGTCCATGACTCACGCAAAAATCGACATGCACGCTAGAGCAATTGCGGAGCAAAGGGTAGAAGCGGATCGTGTAATCGAAGGCCTCGTTTCTGCATTGCAAGCTGATGGCGATGAGTTGCTTTCTGAGGAAGAAAGGCAGGTGTTGCTGACATCGATAGAAGCTTTGGTTGCTTTGCGTAACCAAGACAATGCCGATGTAATTGAGCAAGGTATCAAAGAGACAGACAAAGCCAGTCAAGATTTTGCGTCTCGTCGCATGGACAAATCGATTCGATCAGCGTTATCTGGTCAATCAGTTGATGACATATAACAGTTAAAAGTTTGAGAATTTAAAATGCCAAAGATTATTGTATTACCCCATGAAGACTTTTGCCCAGAAGGCGCGGTATTAGAAGGACAAACTGGTCAGACTGTTCTTGATGTTGCATTGAAAAATGGCATCGGAATCGAACATGCTTGTGAGAAATCCTGTGCCTGTACTACTTGTCATATCGTTGTACGTGAAGGATTCGATTCATTAGATGAGAGTGAAGAGCTTGAAGATGACATGCTGGATAAAGCATGGGGTTTAGAGCCTGAGTCCCGCTTAGGTTGCCAAGCGGTGATCACCGATGAAGACTTAGTCGTCGAAATCCCGAAGTACACGCTGAATCACGCTGCTGAAGATCATTAATAAGGAAGCGAAATGAGCTTAAAATGGACAGACTCGAGAGATATCGCAATTGAGTTATGCGATCTTTTTCCTGACACCGATCCTACAACCGTACGTTTTACAGATTTGCATCGCTGGATATGTGAGCTTGAAGAGTTTGAAGATGATCCAAGCCGATCAAATGAAAAAATTCTGGAAGCCATTATCCTCTGTTGGATGGATGAAGCTGATTAATTGAATCGAAGACGTAAATGGCTCGGTCAACACAGATCTTTAAGATCTAAGAACTTGTGTTATATGTTGGGTTGTTTATTCGACTTAACATTATTTACTGAAAAAAGCGGGCTAGATAGCCCGTTTTTTTTATGCAAATGACATTTTCTACGAACATAATGCTAACATTCCGCAACTCGTGAAAAGAAACAAAGTCGTAATAGAAATCAGCGAAGATTACGACGACAAGACAAGGAGAAATCATGTCTACACAAATGCCGGTATTCATTTCATCACAAGCGGCACTCCCTCAATGGGGCGAAAACGCAATTTTATCTTTTACAGAACAAGGTACAACGATTCACCACACCGATGGTGAGTTAGTCGATGTGATTCAGCGCGCAGGGCGTAAGCTGGACGGTCAGGGAATTAAATCCGTATTTTTGCAAGGCGAAGGCTGGGATGTAGAAAGCATTTGGGCGTTCTACCAAGGCTACCGCGGACCTAAAAATACCAATTCTGTTGAGTGGGTTGATCTAGAAGAGAGTGCTCAACACGAATTGAATTCTCGTATTAAGGCAGGAAACTGGGTCCGAGATATCATCAACAAAAGTGCTGAAGAAGTTGCCCCTCGTCAACTTGCAACTATGGCTGGTGAGTTTATTAAATCTCTCGCGCCAGAGCACGTGACTTACCGAATTGTGAAGGACAAAGACTTACTAACAGAAGGCTGGGAAGGCATTTATGCAGTTGGTCGTGGTTCAGAGCGCACATCTGCAATGCTTCAATTGGACTTCAACCCAACGGGTGACGAAAATGCGCCTGTTTTTGCTTGTTTAGTTGGTAAAGGTATTACATTTGATTCAGGTGGTTACAGCATTAAGCCTTCTGGGTTTATGGATGCTATGAAAGCTGACATGGGTGGGTCGGGTACAATTACAGGTGGTCTTGGTTTGGCTATCCTTCGCGGGCTTAATAAGCGTGTGAAATTAATCCTTTGTTGTGCGGAAAACATGATTTCGGGTCGAGCTTTCAAGCTAGGTGACATCATCACTTACAAAAATGGCAAGACTGTCGAAATCATGAATACGGATGCGGAAGGACGTTTGGTTCTTGCTGACGGTCTTCTGTTTGCTAGTGAACAAAACCCAGAACTGATCATCGACTGCGCGACTTTGACTGGTGCAGCAAAAAATGCATTGGGTAATGATTACCATGCTCTGTTGTCATTTGACCAGCATCTGTCATCCAAGGCAGTAGGTTATGCTGTTGAAGAGCGTGAGGGATTATGGCCTCTGCCTCTGGCGGATTTCCACCGTTCAATGTTGCCTTCAAACTTTGCTGATTTGTCAAACATCAGTAGCGGTCACTATTCTCCTGGTGCGAGTACTGCTGCAGCCTTTTTGTCGTATTTTGTGAATGACTACAAGAAAGGTTGGTTGCATTTCGACTGTGCTGGCACGTATCGTAAGAGTGCGAGTGACAAATGGTCGGCTGGCGCAACGGGTATGGGTGTACGTACACTCGCTCGAATTTTGACAGAACAAGCGAAATAAACTGAATTCAACTTAAAAAATCCGAGGGAAGCAAATTAAATGTAACCCTCGGATACTATAACGAAAGAACGAAGGACATCTTATGGCTCTAGAAAGAACGTTTTCCATCATTAAGCCCGATGCTGTGAAAAGAAATCTTGTCGGTGAAATCTACCATCGATTTGAAAAAGCAGGCTTAAGAATTATCGCTGCTAAAATGGTTCATCTATCAGATGACCAAGCAAGTGGATTTTATGCTGAGCATGAAGGTAAGCCTTTCTTTGAAGGTTTGAAAGAGTTCATGACATCTGGACCGATTATGGTTCAGGTTCTTGAAGGTGAAAATGCAATTGCTCGATACCGTGAGTTAATGGGTAAAACAAACCCAGAAGAAGCTGCATGTGGAACCATTCGTGCCGATTACGCGGTAAGCATGCGTTACAATTCCGTTCATGGAAGTGATAGCCCTGAATCCGCAGCGCGAGAAATAGAGTTTTTCTTCCCTGCATCTGAAATTTGCCCTCGAGAAGATTAATGCTTTCTAGAGTGTGAACTCATCATTGCACTTATGGTTGTTCATAGGTGCAATGCTTCTAAATTCCTTAACTTTTCTCCCTCAATGTAAAGCCTCATACTTGTTATTTTTCTTCTGTTTGAAAATTAATCAATTTGAAATTAATCCTTTATAAATAACCTTACTTTCACCCCCTTGTTGTCACTGGGTAAAGGCTGTACAATTCGCGCCCTTAAATACAGTTACACCTGCGAGAGACAACATGAGCACCGAAAAAGTAAATCTACTGGATTTTGACCGTAAAGGGCTACGAAAATACTTCGCCGATGAATTAGGTGAGAAAGCATTTCGTGCTGATCAGGTCATGAAGTGGATCTACCATTTTGGTGTCGACGATTTTGAGAACATGACCAATCTCAATAAGAAGCTTCGAGAGAAGCTTATGCGTGTTTCAGAAATTCGTGCGCCTTATGTCTCTGAAGCTCAGCACTCTACTGATGGAACCATCAAATGGGCTATGCGCGTTGGTGATCAAGATGTCGAAACGGTATACATCCCTGATGCCGATAGAGCGACACTTTGCGTGTCCTCCCAAGTGGGTTGTGCACTTGAGTGCAAATTTTGCTCTACCGCTCAGCAAGGATTCAACCGCAACTTAAAAGTGTCGGAAATCATTGGCCAAGTTTGGCGTGCAGCACGAGAAATTGGCTTGCAGAAAGAAACGGGTCGCCGCCCGATTACTAATGTCGTGATGATGGGAATGGGCGAACCGCTACTGAACATGAAAAACCTGATCCCTTCTTTGGAGATCATGCTTGATGACTTAGGTTTTGGCCTATCAAAGCGACGCGTGACTGTTTCAACTTCAGGGGTGGTTTCTGGCCTCGATCAAATGACAGGTAACATCGATGTTGCACTGGCCATTTCTTTACACGCACCAAATGATGAGCTTCGAAGTGAGATCATGCCTATTAATGATCGCTGGGACATCGAGGATTTTCTCAATTCCGTTAGGCGCTATATTGCGTCATCCAATGCCAACCGTGGCAAAGTTACGATTGAGTATGTTCTGCTTGATCATGTGAATGATGATATGGAACATGCAAGACAACTCGCAGAATTGTTAAAAGATACTCCGTCGAAGATAAATTTGATTCCTTTTAACCCTTATCCTGGTTCACCATACCGCAAGCCGAGTAACTCGCGCATCGATCGTTTTATGAAAACGTTGATGAAATATGATTACACGGTAACTGTGCGTAAAACTCGTGGTGATGACATTGATGCAGCTTGTGGTCAGCTAGTTGGAGATGTGATCGATCGAACAAAACGGACAAAACTTAAACAGCACGGGGAACCAATCGAGGTCAAGTCAATCTGAGTTGATAATTGACCAGAAAGACTCCCCAGATAGTAAGGGAGTGTGATGTTAGTGAGAATTGCGAACATATTTCTGGTTAGTTTGTTAGTAGGTTGTGTTACAGTTACTGAACAATCCGCTAATAATCAGTTTGATAAGATAAAGGCGGCAGAAGCGCGTATAAGCTTAGGTTTAAGTTATCTTGAGTCCAAAGATATGGTTCGGGCGAGAGAAAACCTTGAAACCGCAGTAAGCTACGCACCAGATTATTATCGTTCACTGATCGCAATGGCTCACTTTTATCAAGAAGTTGGCGAGATCGGTCAGGCAGAGCAAGCCTATAAAAAGGCACTTAGGGAGTCGCCTAAGAACGGCGATGTACTCAATAACTACGGTACGTTTCTTTGTAAAATCGGTCGATACGATGAAGCCGATGTATTCTTTAACCGTGCTATTGAACAGCCATATTACTACCTGATTGCAGCCAGCTATCAAAATGCGGCAATGTGCGCGCTAAAAAGCGGCGATCAGGATAAAGCTGAGTATTATTTTGCCCGTTCTTTGGATCATGACCCAAACCGAGTTGTTTCTATACTTCAGCTAACACAAATAGAAATTCAAAAAGCAAAGTATCGGGAAGCTAGGGTTAGACTTTTAAAATTTCATAATAGATATGGGTATAAAGCTTCGAGTTTGGGCTTGCTAATTGAATTAGAAAAACAAGCAGGCAATAACACTCTTGCAAGTAAATACGCGAGCGTATTAAAAGACAAATACCCAGACTCGATTCAATATCAGAAGTACGTAGCGAATGAGTATTGAACAAACTGCAGAAAATATGACTATTTCTACATTGCCGCTTCCTGGTGATGTACTGCGCCAACAGCGAGAGAAGCTGGGGTTAACGCAAAAAGACATTGCTGACCGTCTTCGTCTCCGCTTGGCGGTGATACAAAACATTGAAGATAACAACTTCAAGTCAGATCAAGTAGCCACTTTTACCCGTGGCTATTTGCGATCTTACGCCAAGGCTGTTGGACTGAGTGATGATGATGTTTTGCCACTTTTGGAAGAAGAGGTGAACCATAAAGAACAGTCCATGCAGAGCTTTTCCAGAAAAACCAATCGAGAAAAACACGACAGTCGAATCATGTTAATTACATGGGGTGTACTGGCGGTGTTGGTTGGCATATCTTCTGTGTGGTGGTGGCAAAATCAGAGCCTAGACACACTTTCAGTTTCGGAGCTGACTTCTTCTTCAGATTCCCTTTCTCAAGAGTCAGAAGCTGATTTGGCGGTACTTGAAGCCCAAAGAGAGCTCAATATCGCTTCAGCTCAACCAGTTCAACAGAATGAAGAGGTTGAGCCAACTGCCAATGCAGCTGTTTCAACAGAAGACACTACATCTGCCAACGAAGAAGTTAACAACCCTTCAAATACCGAATCTTCAGACACTGATAGCTCAATTACTGACACAGCAACAAGTGATGTTTCGTCTTCTTTATCAAGCGAATCATCTAATGCTGAATCGCCTGAGAGTACTAACGTCGCTTTTTCAGATTCTACGGCATCTGCTAACCCAGTTTCAATGTCGTTTTCGGCTGATTGCTGGATTCAGGTTAAAGACGCAGAAGGCAAAGTGCTTGCTACGGGTGTAAAAAAAGCGGGTCACCAACTTTCTTTAAGTGGCAAGGCTCCATATAGCGTAATATTAGGTGCACCTGAAGGTGTTTCAATGACATTTGCTGGTGAAGCTGTAGACCTTTCTGGGTATACTGCAGGCAAAGTAGCAAGATTCAAATTACCCTAGAAGCTGAGTAAGTCTAAAAGCCATTATGCAACACGAATCCCCTATTAAACGTCGTGCATCGACCCGCATATATGTGGGTGATGTGCCGATCGGTGACGGTGCCCCTATCGCGGTACAGTCCATGACCAACACCAGAACAACGGATGTTGAAGCAACAGTGGCTCAAATTAAGTCACTGGAAACCGTTGGTGCTG
Source organism: Vibrio penaeicida (assembly GCF_030689305.1). GTDB lineage: Bacteria > Pseudomonadota > Gammaproteobacteria > Enterobacterales > Vibrionaceae > Vibrio > Vibrio penaeicida_B. Next base: position 51,502 of record NZ_JAUYVM010000016.1, read on the forward strand.
ACATTGTTCGCGTTTCTGTTCCTACTATGGAAGCAGCAGAAGCCTTTAAACTGATAAAGCAGCAAGTCAATGTTCCTTTGGTTGCCGATATTCATTTCGACTATCGAATCGCTTTGAAAGTAGCGGAGTACGGTGTTGACTGTTTAAGAATAAACCCCGGGAATATTGGTAATGAAGCACGAGTAAAATCGGTTGTCGATTGTGCTCGTGATAAAAATATCCCTATTCGAATCGGTGTTAATGGCGGTTCTTTGGAAAAAGATCTGCAAGTGAAGTACGGTGAACCTACACCTGAAGCACTGGTAGAATCAGCAATGCGCCATGTTGATTACCTCGATCGTTTGAATTTCGACCAATTTAAAGTCAGTGTAAAAGCATCTGATGTCTTTTTAGCCGTTGATTCTTATCGTCTTCTAGCGAAAGAGATTGACCAACCTCTTCATCTCGGTATCACCGAAGCAGGTGGCGCGCGTGCCGGATCAGTTAAATCCGCGGTGGGTCTTGGTATGCTTCTGACTGAAGGCATCGGAGATACACTTCGAATCTCTTTGGCAGCCGATCCTGTAGAAGAAATTAAAGTTGGTTTCGATATTCTAAAGTCCCTTCGAATTCGTTCCCGCGGTATTAATTTTATCGCTTGCCCAAGCTGTTCTCGTCAAGAGTTCGATGTGATCAATACTGTTAATGCTTTGGAAGAACGTTTAGAAGACATTATTACGCCGATGGATGTCTCTATCATTGGCTGTGTGGTAAATGGTCCAGGTGAAGCAGAAGTTTCTCACTTAGGGTTAGCAGGAAGTCACAAGAAAAGCGCTTTTTATGAAGACGGTAAACGTCAAAAAGAGCGCTTTGATAATGAAGATTTGGTTAGCAAGCTCGAAGCCAAAATTCGTGCAAAAGCGTCGGTGCTTGATGAAAGCAATCGCATCGACATCAATTTAATCGATAAACAATAATCTCGACGGTAATAACTGTGGCAAAAACGATACAAGCAATCAGAGGCATGAATGACTGCCTCCCTACACAATCTCCTCTTTGGCAAAAAGTGGAGAGCGCGGTTAAACATGTAATCAGTGCGTACGGATACAGTGAAGTTCGCATGCCTATCGTTGAGATGACTCATCTATTTAGCCGCGCCATCGGTGAAGTGACCGACGTTGTTGAAAAAGAGATGTACACCTTTGAAGACCGCAATGGCGATAGCCTGACTTTGCGCCCTGAAGGGACAGCCGGTTGTGTTCGTTCAGGTATTGAAAATGGTTTGCTTTATAATCAAGAGCAACGTCTGTGGTACATGGGACCGATGTTCCGTCACGAGCGTCCTCAAAAAGGTCGATATCGTCAATTCCACCAGTGTGGTGTGGAAGTATTCGGTCTGAATGGTCCCGATGTCGATGCTGAACTGATCATGCTGACAGCTCGTCTATGGCGAGAACTCGGTATCGAAAAACATGTGCGTCTAGAGTTAAACTCAATTGGTTCATTAGAAGCTCGTGCTAACTATCGCACGGCGTTGATTGAATTCCTTGAACAGCACATCGATATTCTCGATGAGGACTGTAAACGTCGTATGCATACGAACCCTCTGCGTGTTCTGGATACCAAAAATGCAGATATTCAAGCGATTCTAGTTGATGCTCCTCAGTTGTCCGATTACCTTGACGAAGAATCTAAAGCACATTTTGCAGGATTGTGTGAACTTCTTGACGTCGCTGGTATCGAATACCAAGTTAACCAGCGTCTTGTGCGTGGTCTGGATTATTACAATCGTACCGTTTTTGAATGGATTACTGAAAGCTTAGGTGCTCAAGGCACAGTGTGTGGTGGCGGTCGTTATGATGGGCTTGTCGAGCAGCTGGGCGGTAAGTCTACCCCAGCAGTAGGTTTTGCTATGGGGCTAGAGCGCTTAGTTCTTATGTTAGAAGAACTAGACCTGGCAGACACACGTCGTGCAGTCGATGTGTATATGGTAAGCGCTGGTGAAGGCACACTAATGGCGAACATGAAGCTGGCAGAACAAATTCGAGAGTCATTGCCTGGTATACGTGTGATGACGCACTTCGGTGGCGGTAACTTCAAGAAACAATTTAAGCGTGCTGACAAAGTTGGCGCGGTCGTAGCCTTGGTACTTGGTGAAAACGAAGTAGCGGAAGGTACTGTAGTCGTCAAAGACTTAACAGGCGGCGAACAAACAACAGTTGCACAGGCAGACGTTGCCGCGCAACTTAAGCATTTGATCTAAAGAGGACAGGACGTGGAACTCTACGATACTGAAGAACAACAGGTAGAAGCCATTAAAGAATGGTGGAAAGAGAATGGTAAAGCGGTCATCGTAGGTGCGGTGGTTGGCTTAGGCGGTATCTTTGGCTGGCGTTTTTATCAGGACTCGCAAGCAGAAGCGCAAGGTGCAGCTTCTCAAGCGTACGATAAAGTACTGACTCAAATACAGAACTCTGGTGCAGAGTCATCATCTGATGCACTGGCGTTTATCGAAGCGAATAAAGAATCTCAATATTCAGTATTAGCTGCGCTGCAATTAGCAAAAGCATTTGTTGAAGCAGGAGAGCTGGATAAGGCTCTAGAGCAGTTAAATTGGGCTAAAGCAAACACAAAAGATACAGCTATCGTTTCTTTGCTAACAGTACGTACTTCTCGCGTGCTTGCAGAGCAAGAAAAGTACGATGAAGCGCTTACTCAGCTCGATTCGATTAAAGAAGCGGGTTGGGCTGGTCGTGTTGCTGAGCTTAAAGGCGACATCTTGCTTCGTCAGGGTAACTCTGAAGGTGCGTATGCTGCCTACTCAGAAGCACAACAGCAGTCAGATGCGAGCCAAGCTCTGCAAATGAAGCTGGACGATCTGGCGAAGTAAGGGTTGTATCGAATGAAGAAAATGCTCAACCGAGCTGTGATGTGCGCCTTGGCTGTAGCCGGCTTAGCTGGATGCGCGGGCGAAGAAGACACCATCATAATGGCACCTTTGCCTATTGTTGAAAGCCAATTTACACCAGCAAGTAACTGGTCTACTTCGGTTGGTGATGGTGTTGGGCATTATTTTTCCAAACTGAAACCTGTCTATGCATACGACAACGTATTTGTTGCCAGTCGTGATGGGCAAGTAAAAGCGCTGGATCCTAATACGGGTAAAGCAAACTGGTCTACCACTGTTGAGTCAGAAAACACGGCTCGCTTGTCTGGTGGAATTGCGGCGGCGTTTGGTAAGTTGTTTATCGGTAGCGAAAATGGCGAATTGATAGCGCTTTCTGCAGAAAACGGTGAGCTACTTTGGCGTACTTCAGTAGAGGGTGAGGTACTTGCAGCACCTGCTACCGACGCTAACCTTGTGATGGTCCATACTTCTCGCGGCATATTGGTCGCCTTAAACCAAGAAGACGGCTCCCAAGAGTGGACGGTGAGTTCAGAAGTCCCCAGCTTAACGCTTCGTGGAGACAGTTCTCCGGTCACCATTTCTGGCGGTGTGTTCTGGGGGACAGCGAACGGTCGAATTGCGGCCGCGATTGTGGCTCGTGGGCAACTGATTTGGCAACAGCCAGTGGGGACGCCTAAAGGTTCCACTGAAATTGATCGTTTAGTTGATGCCGATGCATCGCCTATCATTATTGGTAGCACGTTATACATTGTCGGTGTAAACGGTCAGCTTGTCGCGATTGACTTACGTTCTGGTGCGCCGTCTTGGAAGCGTACTTATTCATCTGCAACCGATATGGTGACGGATGGCAGTAACCTTTACTTAGTTACAGATAAAGATCATCTCGTCGCGGTTGATGCGCGTAGTGGTACAGAAATCTGGAGCAACAAACAGTTAGAGCACCGTTTATTAACGGCTCCTTCAATTATCGACGGCAAGTTAGTCGTTGGCGATACTGAAGGCTATCTACATTGGCTGGAGAAGGACTCTGGCAAGTTTGTGGCTCAGCAACTTATAGACGACAGTGGCTTTGCTGTAGGACCTATTGTTGTTGACGAAGGTTACGTTGTAGTGACGCGTTCTGGTGCTGTAAAGAAACTGCAGATCCAGTAAATAACGTGATATAATTCACAATCGGCTCTTGGCTGTTCTCAGTCAAGAGCCGTTTTATTGATAATTAAACAAGTGTGGTTATAGGTAAGTTCTAAGTTCTAAGCTTTAGTGCTAATGATTTACCTATAGCTACATTAAGAAATGAGATTGTAGAGGTACATATGATTCCTGTAGTTGCTCTTGTAGGGCGTCCTAATGTTGGTAAGTCGACGCTTTTTAACCGTCTGACTAGAACGCGTGACGCGTTAGTGGCCGACTTCCCTGGATTAACTCGGGATCGTAAATACGGTCAAGCAAAACTGGGTGAACATGATTTCATCGTTATCGATACTGGTGGTATTGATGGAACGGAAGAGGGCGTAGAAACAAAGATGGCACAGCAGTCGCTGGCAGCGATTGATGAAGCCGATGTGGTTCTCTTTATGGTTGATGGTCGTGCTGGTTTAACACCAGCGGATGAAGCCATTGCGATGCACCTTCGAAAAATAGAGAAGCCAGCTATGCTGGTGGTGAACAAAGTAGACGGTATTGATGCCGATGCAGCGTGCGCCGATTTCTGGAAGCTTGGTGTCGAAAACATGTATCAAATTGCGGCATCTCATGGTCGCGGTGTAGCAGCATTGATTGACCGTGCACTTAATCCATTTGCAGAAGAACTCATTGCAAATGCTGAAGGTGAGTTAGAAGACCTCACGGATTTTGAAGACCCAGAAGAAAAACTGGATTACACCGAAGAAGAAGCGGAAGCTGAATTCAAACGCTTACAAGATCAACCAATAAAGCTGGCTATCATTGGTCGTCCTAATGTAGGGAAGTCGACGCTTACAAACCGTATTCTTGGTGAAGAGCGAGTCGTAGTATTTGATGCCCCAGGCACTACTCGTGACTCTATTTATATTCCAATGCAGCGTGATGAACGTGAATATGTCCTGATTGATACAGCAGGTGTACGTCGCCGTACACGTATCAATGAGACGGTAGAAAAGTTTTCAGTTGTTAAGACGTTGAAAGCTGTCGAAGACGCTAACGTAGTGTTGCTGGTTATTGATGCTCGAGAAAACATATCTGATCAAGATTTAAGTCTATTAGGCTTTGCGCTGAATTCTGGTCGCTCCATTGTGATTGCGGTGAATAAGTGGGATGGTTTAGATACTGATGTAAAAGAGCATGTGAAGAAAGAGCTTGATCGCCGTCTAGGTTTTGTCGATTTTGCACGAATCCACTTTATCTCAGCGTTGCACGGTACTGGTGTAGGACACTTGTTTGAATCGGTTCAGGAAGCGTATAAATCTGCAACGACTCGTGTTGGTACATCTGTTCTAACTCGAATCATGAAAATGGCGCAAGATGATCACCAACCACCGATGGTACGTGGTCGCCGAGTGAAATTGAAATATGCGCACGCTGGTGGATACAACCCTCCAATCATTGTTGTTCACGGCAACCAAGTACATGAATTGCCAGACTCCTATAAGCGTTACTTAATGAACTACTACCGTCGTTCTTTGGAAATTATGGGTACACCTATCCGAATTCAATTCCAGAGCAGCGACAACCCATTTGAAGGTAAGTCCAACAAACTTACGTTGTCGCAAGAGCGAAAACGCAAACGACTTATGTCGATGATGAAAAATCGAAACAAATAACTAAAAAGCGCCGAAAGGCGCTTTTTTGTATTCGAAGGCAATTACGGTATTTTTATCTGACGGATCTGCCAATAAATAGATATCTATTAAGATATATTCATTTAAAAACAATATCTTAAGTGTAATTCCAAACATTGTAATGTTCACTTACATTCGAATGACAATTGAATTTTGATCGAATATTAAATTCTAAAAATCGCTAGCTTATTTCCTTGTTGTGGTTTTTATGACTATTTAAAATTCAAATACAGCATATGTAACTTATGCTTTCGGGGTGTGGTTATATAAATGTTCTTTTTGATGCTGATCGCTGATCAGGTGTCCTAGTGCGGAAGATCGGAAAAGATCTGTATTCGCAACTTGACCCCAATCAACACCGTTTGATGATTGAAAAATAGCATGAATACGTACCTTACAATGTGATTAGAACGTATATATCTAAAAGGAAATCTAATCGTGAAAGATCAAATGTTCCCAAAGCCCTTGTTCGGATTAACATCTGATACAGATCAAAGCACGTATTAAGTTATGACTTCATTATCAGGATGTACTTCGTGGTAAAGAGGGTAAAGATATGAATGATAATGTATGCAAACACTGTGACAGCGAGTTGAGATGGAATGGTGGGTTATATCACTGCGATTTCTGCTCCGAAGATTATCAGAAGCTTGCGTTCTGCCCAGACTGCGAGCAATCTCTAGAAAAGCTTCAAGCATGCGGAGCAGCGAGTTATTTTTGCCCAAGCTGTAATGAACTAAAATCCAAGTCTCGAGTTACTTTTATCTATAAAAAACAATCGAATGTGGCTTAAAAAATTCTTTGTTTAAGAAAACCTAAGCCGTAAGTAAATGAAAAACCAAGGTCTAACCTTGTTAGTAATCAGAAATAGAAGTGTGCTAGCACTAGTCAGAAACGGTTGAGCGAATATTCCCATCAGCAAGGCGGGTGATAAGTACGTCACCCGTTTTAATTTCGTTAGCATCGGTGACCACATCGCCATTTTCTAGCTGTGTAATACTATAACCACGTTTTAGTGTGGCTAGTGGGCTTACGGTGTCCAGTTTCTCGGCGGCTAGAGCCAATTGATGTCGAGACAGTAACAACTGCCTATCCATGGCATCTAAGAGTTTAGCTTTACTGCTAGAGAGCTCGCTCTGGAGCTGATTGAGTTTTCGCTGAGGATTGTGTAATGCGAGCCGGTGATCCAAATTCACCATTGTTCGGCTATTTCCCGATAACCTTTGGTTCATTGCAACGCGCAGCCGCTGTTCTAAATCATCCAATCTCTGGCTTTGCTGCTGAAGTTGGTAGCTTGGGTGCTTTCTTTCCAACTTTCTTTCCAGCATATTGAGCGAAGATTTGTGGTCGGTAAGGTACTGCAACATTGCCTGACGTAAGTATTGGCGCTTTTGTTTCAGTGACAATACTTTGTGATTATTGTCTCGACTGACTAACTCTGCTGCTGCTGAAGGTGTTGGTGCTCTCATGTCTGCCACAAAATCAGCAATGGTGACATCTACCTCATGGCCTACAGCAGAAACAATAGGGATCTGGCTTGCGGCAATTGTGCGTGCCAAGATTTCATTGTTAAAACACCATAAATCTTCTAACGAACCTCCGCCCCGGCCAACAATAAGCACGTCACACTCATTGCGTTCGTTCGCTCTACCAATCGCTTGAGCAATTGAGATAGCGGCAGTGTCTCCTTGAACGATCGAAGGGTAGATAACGATAGGAAGTGTGTGATCTCGGCGTTTCAATACATCTAGAATATCGTGCAGAGCTGCACCCGTCTTGGATGTGATAACACCAACACGAGTTGGGTTTTCAGGTAAAGGTTGCTTTGAACTTTGAGCAAACAGACCTTCAGCGGCAAGTTTCATTTTCAGCTCATCAAACTCTTGCTGAAGTCGTCCGTCGCCTTCGGGCTGCATATTTTCAATGATAAGTTGGTAGTCGCCCCTTGGTTCATAGAGCGACAAGCGGGCTTTAACTAAAACTTGATTTCCATTTTGTGGCTTGAATGTTACTCGGCGGTTGTTGCCTCGAAACATCGCACATTTCACTTGGGCACGGGAGTCTTTCAGTGTGAAGTACCAATGGCCGGAAACGGGGGCTGAGAAATTAGAAATTTCACCCACTAGCCATACAATGCCCATTTCATTTTCGAGCAGTAAACGGACTTCCGAGTTTAAGCGAGATACAGTGAAAATATTATTATTGGTCAGAGAAGACACAAATAATCTCTAAGGCGTGAATATGGAAATTAGCGGCAATATAATACATATCAAGGGGGTGATTGCAAATAAAAAATAAAAAAATGTGTGGTCAAGCGATTGCCCTGTGCGTATAATCCGTCTGCAATATCAAATCCAAATCACTTTATTATGCGAAACGATAAAGCTTGGGTTTATTCCTATTAACACCTTGTTGTGAGATATTGCAAATGCTACGAATCGCAAAAGAAGCTTTAACTTTTGACGACGTTTTACTCGTCCCGGCACACTCCACTGTTCTTCCGAACACTGCTGATCTTCGCACTCAGCTGACTAAAAACATCACTTTGAATATTCCAATGATCTCTGCATCTATGGATACCGTAACGGAAGCTCGCCTAGCCATTGCGCTGGCGCAAGAAGGTGGTATTGGCTTTATCCACAAAAACATGTCGATTGAGCAACAAGCTCATCAAGTGCATCTTGTTAAGATCTTCGAAGCAGGTGTGGTTACTGCTCCTGTGACTGTTGAGCCAACAGCAACGATTGAAGATGTAAAAGCGTTAACTGAAGAAAACGGTTTTGCTGGTTACCCTGTTGTTGCAGATAACAATGAATTAGTGGGCATCATCACTGGTCGCGATGTACGTTTTGTTACTGACCTGACCAAGAAAGTTGAAGATGTCATGACACCAAAAGCACGTCTAGCGACAGTGAAAGAAGGTGCTTCTCGTGAAGAAGTACAAAAGCTGATGCAAGAGCACCGTGTAGAGAAAGTCTTGGTAGTGAACGAAGAGTTCCAACTAAAAGGCATGATCACCGCAAAAGATTTTCACAAAGCAGAGCGTAAGCCTAACGCGTGTAAAGATGTGCAAGGTCGCTTACGCGTTGGTGCTGCAGTAGGTGCAGGCGCAGGTAATGAAGAGCGCGTGAAAGCACTTGTTGATGCAGGTGTAGATATTTTACTTATCGACTCATCTCACGGCCACTCTGAGGGTGTATTGAACCGTATCCGCGAAACTCGCGCTGCGTTCCCTGACCTCGACATCATCGGCGGTAACGTTGCAACAGCAACGGGTGCGAAAGCCCTAATCGAAGCGGGTGTTAGCGCGGTTAAAGTGGGTATCGGCCCAGGTTCAATCTGTACAACTCGTATTGTTACAGGTGTTGGTGTACCACAGATCACAGCGATTTCAGATGCAGCAGACGCAGCCGCTGAATACGGTATTCCTGTAATCGCAGACGGTGGTATCCGTTACTCTGGTGACATCTGTAAAGCGATTGCTGCTGGCGCATCTTGTGTGATGGTTGGTTCTATGTTTGCGGGTACAGAAGAAGCACCGGGTGAAGTTGAGCTTTACCAAGGTCGTGCATACAAGTCATACCGTGGTATGGGTTCTCTTGGTGCTATGTCTAAAGGTTCTTCTGACCGTTACTTCCAATCTGATAACGCTGCCGACAAGCTTGTTCCTGAAGGCATCGAAGGTCGTATCGCTTATAAAGGTCGCTTGAAAGAAATTGTTCATCAGCAAATGGGTGGTTTGCGTTCAAGCATGGGCCTAACTGGCAGCGCAACAATCAACGATATGCGCACTAAAGCTGAATTCGTACGTATTTCTGGTGCGGGCATGAAAGAATCTCACGTTCACGATGTGCAGATGACGAAAGAAGCGCCTAACTACCGTACTGGCCAGTAATTACCCTTAAAGAATTAACCTTGAAGATGCGTGCCAATGCGCATCTTCATCGCTTAACCTATTTGATCTTAAGAGACGAAAATGACTAAGAACATTCATGACCAACGTATTTTGATCCTTGATTTTGGTTCTCAATACACTCAGCTTGTTGCTCGACGCATCCGTGAAATTGGTGTTTATTGTGAGCTGTGGAGCTGGGATGTTGAAGAAGCGGACATTCGTGAATTCAACCCAGACGGCATTATTCTTTCTGGTGGCCCTGAAAGCGTAACAGAAGATAATTCTCCTCGAGCTCCGCAATACGTATTCGATTCTGGCGTACCTGTATTGGGTGTTTGCTACGGCATGCAGACCATGGCGGAACAGCTTGGTGGTAAAGTATCAACTTCTGACGAGCGTGAGTTTGGTTACGCTGCTGTTGAAGTTTCTGGTGAATTCTCAATCTTTAAAGATCTTGAAGCTACTCAAGACGTTTGGATGAGTCATGGTGATAAAGTTGTAGAAATCCCACAAGGCTTCGTAAAAGCGGGTGAGACAGAGACTTGCCCTTATGCTGCTATGGCAAACGAAGATAAGAAGTACTACGGCGTTCAGTTCCACCCAGAAGTAACACATACGAAAAACGGACTGCAGATGCTAGAGAATTTCGTTCTTGGCGTGTGTGGCTGTGAGCGTTTATGGACGTCTGAATCCATTATTGAAGATGCCGTTGCTCGAATTAAAGAGCAAGTAGGAGACGATGAAGTTATCCTCGGCTTGTCGGGTGGCGTTGATTCTTCGGTTGTGGCAATGCTTGCTCACCGCGCAATTGGCGACAAGCTGACTTGTGTATTTGTTGATAACGGCTTATTGCGCTTGAACGAAGCTGAGCAAGTTATGGACATGTTCGGCAACAAGTTTGGTCTTAACATCATCCATGTGAATGCCGAAGACCGTTTCCTAAATGCACTTGAAGGCGAAGCTGATCCAGAAGCGAAGCGTAAGATCATTGGTCACGTATTTGTAGACATCTTCGATGAAGAATCTAAGAAACTGAAGAATGCGAAGTGGCTTGCTCAGGGAACTATCTACCCAGACGTTATCGAATCTGCTGCATCTAAGACCGGTAAAGCACACGTTATCAAATCTCACCACAATGTTGGTGGATTACCAGATGACATGGAGATGGGCTTAGTTGAGCCATTGCGTGAGCTATTCAAAGATGAAGTTCGCAAGATTGGTCTTGAGCTGGGTCTTCCATACAACATGCTTTACCGCCACCCATTCCCTGGTCCGGGTTTAGGTGTTCGCGTTCTTGGTGAAATCAAGAAAGAATACTGTGACTTGCTGCGCCGTGCTGACGCTATCTTCATTGAAGAGCTGCATTCTGCAGACTTGTACCATAAAGTTTCTCAGGCGTTTACGGTATTCTTACCAGTACGCTCTGTTGGTGTAATGGGCGATGGTCGTAAGTACGATTGGGTTGTTTCACTACGTGCAGTAGAAACCATCGACTTCATGACCGCTCACTGGGCGCATCTACCATACGATTTTCTTGGTAAGGTTTCTAACCGTATCATTAACGAAGTCGATGGCATCTCCCGCGTGGTTTACGATATTTCAGGTAAGCCACCAGCGACAATTGAGTGGGAATAATTTCCTCTCGCTAGATATCAATGCCAGCCTTCGCGCTGGCATTTTTTTAGCTTTTTTTCATTCAAATCTCTGTTCACCCAAACCTCTGCTCACCAAGCTTCCGACTCTCCAAGTTTTTATCTGATCATTGCCACAAACTTAGTTTGCACAAGCTAGTGTCACAATAAGCTTCAAAACCCTATAAAATTTTCCTGTATTTTTTATTAATAAATTTGAAGGTTATGAGATATGTCGACTAAGCTAGCCAACCCCGCCCCTTTGGGATTAATGGGATTTGGAATGACCACTATTTTGCTGAATATCCACAATGCAGGCTTTTTCCCAATTGATTCTATGATTCTTGCAATGGGGATTTTCTATGGTGGGTTAAGCCAAGTGATTGTCGGCATGATGTGCTTTAAGCGTGGGGATACGTTTGGTACCACTGCGTTTACATCTTATGGCTTGTTTTGGTTAACGTTAGTTGGTTGTATCGTTCTACCTTATCTAGGGCTACCAAAAAGCCCTGATCATTTTATGGGGTGGTACCTCACTTTATGGGGAATCTTTACTGCATTTATGTTTATTGGTTCACTGTGTTACCCAATCGCAAAGCAAGTGGTGTTTGGCTCGCTGACCATTCTTTTTGCGTTACTGGCAATTCGAGATTTTACTGGAAGTGAGTTTATCGGCTCGATTGCTGGTTTTGAGGGGATATTCTGCGGAGCGAGTGCCATCTATTTTGCGATGGCTCAAGTACTCAACAACGAATATGGCAGAACCATTTTGCCAATTGGTGAGAAAAAGCCTTCACCAAAAATCAATACCGAACAAATTGCTGCTTAAAAATGGTCGCAAGGTTACGGAAATCGGATTGGTAATAAAAAGGGATAGCAAGCGCTATCCCTTATGTTGTTTACCTATTGGGTATTGTCAGGGTAAAACGAACGCTTATACCGAAGGTTGTTCTACGCCATCTGCCGATTCTTCGGTTGACGGCGATTTACCTGTTTTTCGTTTGTATTTTTCTTCCCAGTAAGTTGCTCCCTTAATACCAAGCTTTACTGGGTTAAACGTATATTCTGTTACGCCTGCTTTCTGCTGCTGCTCATAATCTTTTAAGGCTTTAAGTGCCGGTTTTGCCATAAAGAAGATGATCAGAATGCCGATAATGTTGAGCCAAGCCATTGCGCCTACGCCCACGTCACCCATTGCCCAAGCTAGGTTCGCTGTTTTTACTGTTCCGTAGAATACTGCAGACAGAATGACCAATTTAAGCGCAAACATCATTCCGCTCAATTTGAACGTACGTCGAATGTAAGCGATGTTGGTTTCGGCAATGTAGTAGTAAGCCAAAATAGTGGTGAATGAGAAGAAGAATAAAGCAAACGCAATAAACAATTTCCCAACACCTGGTAGCGTACTTTCTATCGCCATTTGGGTGAAGACTGGACCGTTAGCGCCGATTGTTGCAGGTAGGTTTTGAATGAGGAATTGCCCTTCAGCCCCACCATGTACGTTATAAGCACCAGTGATAAGAATCATAAATGCCGTAGCGGAACAAACGAGTAGTGTATCAATGTAGATTGAGAAAGACTGAACCAACCCTTGTTGCGCTGGGTGGTCGACACTTGCTGCTGCAGCTGCGTGAGGACCGGTACCTTGACCCGCTTCGTTGGAGTAAACACCACGTTTAACGCCCCAACCGATGGCTGCACCAAAGCCTGCCATTGGAGTGAAGGCATCACCAATAATCATTGAGAAGATGCGTGGAACTTCACCAATATTAAGAAGGATGATGACAAACGCAATGACGATGTAGGCTAATGCCATGAAAGGAACGACGAATTGCGTGAAGTTAGCAATACGTTTAACACCACCAAAAATGATGAAAGCCAAAATGATGGAAATAAAGGTGCCAGTAAAGATTTTAGCAAAACTGTAAGTACCTAGACCTGTATCTATCATCATGCCCGTACCAAATGCAGCTTCAACGGCATTACCAATACTGTTTGATTGAACGCCCGGAAGAAGAACACCACACGCAAATATAGTGGCTATAGCAAAAATCCATGCATACCATTTTTGACCCATGGCTTTTTCAATGTAGTAAGCTGGACCACCACGGAACTGACCTTCATCTTCTTCTTTGTAAATTTGCGCTAACGTTGATTCAGCGTAGGCTGTTGCGGCACCTAAGAAAGCCACTACCCACATCCAGAATACCGCTCCAGGACCACCAAATCCGATTGCCGCAGCGACACCGGCAATGTTACCCGTACCTACGCGTCCTGAAAGCGAAACTGCGAGAGCCTGAAATGAAGATATGCCTTTAGAGGAGCTTTTGCCCGATAAAAGCAAACGCCACATTTCTGAAAAATGGCGAACCTGAACAAAGCGAGTGGTAATGGAATAGAACAAGCCAGCGCCCAAGCATAAGTAAATAAGTACTGGGCTCCATATTATTCCATTAAGAAAGTCGACGAGTGACTGCATGACTCTTTCCCTATATTGATGTTGTATTTGTGTGAAAATCGAACGATATATTAATCTTGAATGTGACTAAGTTGTTAATATTTTTATCTAACTGTTGTTGCTATCGTGATTTAGAGCACGTATCGCTAATATTTTGCAATATAGTGGCTATAAATTGTGCGTATAGGTGGTTTGTATAATTATTATTTTTCAAAATGAATAAAGATATCGACTATGATTCTGTGTATTTTTCCATTTGGCTGTAATTTTCATTCCGTAAAAACTGATTTATTTGGAATTAAATTTCATGACTACTGTTGTTTGAAGTTATCTTATGCCCTGAATGGTAAAATTAGCGGGTCTGTTGTTACGTATTTTTTAGTTATTTACGCGCATAGCGAGAGTAGGATAAGTCCTCGTGCTCAATATCCGGTGTTTGATTGGCTACAATATCGGCCAGTAATCGCCCGGACCCGCAAGCGAGTGTCCACCCAAGTGTGCCGTGACCAGTATTGGTGAACATATTAGACAAGGGCGTTCGCCCAATGATCGGTGTTCCGTCTGGGGTCATAGGGCGTAGCCCAGTCCAGTATTCGGCATCCGATAATCTACTTGCCTTGGGGAAAAGGTCTGTGAGCACTTTATTAATTGTTTGAGTGCGCTTGGCCGGAAGGGTTTGGTTGAACCCAGCCAATTCTGCAGTACCTGCCACTCGAATCCGGTTCTTAAATCGAGTAATGGCAACTTTATACGTTTCATCCATGATGGTTGAATTTGGTGCGCACTCTATGTTTTCTACCGGAACCGTTAAGGAATACCCCTTAACTGGGTAAACCGGTAAACTTACTCCTAAAGGTTTTAGCCATTGCGCAGAGTGACTACCCATGGCTACGATGTATTTATCGGCTTGAAATTCTTGTTGAGTGGTTGTGACTCCGGTAATCACTTTTTGGTTATGCTGAATCGCTTTTACTTCTTGATTGTAGTGAAATTGAACGCCTGCATTCTTACAGTGCTGTTCCAACTGCTGGCAAAATAAAAAGCAGTCGCCAGTTTCATCATTAGGCAGATACAGCCCGCCTGTGAGTTTATGCTTTACTGCTGCTAACCCCGGTTCTTTTTCAATACATTGTTCGACATTGAGCAGGTGATGTTGAATACCACTTTTTTCTAATAGATACATGTCTTTTCCGACAGCGTCTATTTGTGCTGCACTGCGAAATACCTGCAATGTACCGAGCTCTTTTCCTTCAAATTCTAAGTCGAGAGATCGCCGTAATTCAGCCATGCTCAATTTGCTGTAATTTGCCAATCGAAGCATTCTCGATTTGTTTTGTTGGTATTTTTCCTCAGTGCAATTTGCCAGCATTTTTAGGCTCCATCCCATCATGTTTGAATCTAACGGTGGAGATATTTTAAGTGGCGCATGTGTTTGAGATAGCCATTTCATGGCTTTGAATGGAACTCCAGGCGCAGCCCATGGAGCAGAGTAGCCATAAGAAAGTTGCCCGGCATTGGCAAAGCTGGTCTCCAATGCACTACATTCTTGCCTATCGATCACATCGACATCAAATCCTGCTTGTCTTAAATACCACGCGCTGGTTAAACCAATAACACCACTTCCAATCACTAAGGCTTTCATTTTTTACTTGTCCGTTTTAATTCGTCTATTTCGATAGCGGTAATCTGTATGTAGTGTCTGGTGTTTACAAATGTTTAACAATCGATAAAAATTGCATCTAGCTTTTAGAAAAATTAAACACAAAGGTTGGGTGAGAGAATGGAAATTGTGAAAAGCAGCATTGTTAGCCACCTATCGACATTCGAAGTCGCTGCGCGGGTAGGCAGTTTTACTGGCGCCTCTCGTATTCTTCACAAAACAACGGGGGCAATCAGTCAGCAAATATCACTGCTTGAAAAACAACTTGGCTTCCCTTTATTTGAGAGACATTCCCGTGGTGTTCAGCTTAATGAAAACGGTCGGATTCTTTTTGAATCGACCCAACAAGGGTTAACGGTTATACATAATGCCATCGAGGGTATACGTAGTGCTGCGAACACAGACCAAGAAATTCGCCTTAAGCTCACCCCATCGTTTGCCTATAAATGGTTAATTCCTAGGTTGCAGAATTTCTATAGCCTTTATCCTGATATTCAAATCCAGAGCTACGCTGAAGCCGCAATAGTCGATGCGTACAGTGGCGACTTTGATTTGGCGATTGATTACGGTGTGGTTCCATACCGGGATTCTCGCGCCAGTTTACTTTTTAAAGAATCTCTTCTTCCTGTTATGTCGCCTTCCGTGATGGCGCAGTACGATTGGGAAAACGATCCCAACGTATGGGAGAAAGTCTTATTGCTGCACGATGGAATGGCTTGGCGACACGCCTCAAAGGACGTGGAATGGCAGATGTGGATGAAGCTCAATAATATTTTTCCCAGTGAGCTAAAAGGGCATTTCTTTAACCGAGCGGATATGGCCATGGCGGCGGCAGAGGCGGGTGTTGGTGTTGCGATGGGAAGGCTATCTTTACTAGAAGAAGACATAAAAACACAAAGGCTATGTAGTCCATTTTCGGCAACACCAGTTGAAGCTGGGTATTTTTTTATTCAGCATCAAAAGAGTGAGAATATAGATAAATTTGTTTACTGGTTAAGACAAGAAGTAGGAAACGAATAAATATCAACGTCTCGTTTTGTGACTGCTTTAATCCCAACCTACACTTAAAAAGTATTTTGCATCTGGCGCCATTGGTTTGATGCCTTTTCTGAGCTTTTTAGGGCGAGTGTTTATGACAACAAAAAAAACATGTAAATATTGCAATCCCGATGGTTGGCAGTGTAATGAACCAGCTGGCGAATCGGGGTTGTGCTATTGGCATGATCCTAAAGTGGATAAGAGTAACGATGATGTAAAAGCAAAAGTTGAGCAATGGGCAAAAGATGGGAAGCCACTGGACGGATTCCAACTTTCTAGAGCCAAACTGGAAGACATTAACCTCGTGAATAGAGGAAGCAGAGAAGGGTACAAGTGCCGTGATGCGGATTTCTATCGAGCAGATTTGCGTAACGCGCATTTCTTTGGTCTCGACCTCAGGGGCTCCTCTTTAATGAAAAGCACGTTGGCTGGGTCAAACCTGCATTGCGCACATCTTGAAAATTGCAATCTGCTTGGCGCTGATTTGAGTAGAGCTCGCCTTGAAAATGTTGAATGGGGGGAAGAACTCCAACAAGAAAGAAAAGCTATGGACGCCATTCGACAAGGAGAGACAAAGAAATCCGTTGAGCTATGCCAAGAGGCTGAAGAAGTTGCCCGATGCATTCGAAAGCAGTGTGAGAAAGAAGGGCTTTTTGAAATTGCTGGTCATTTTTTCAAAAAGGAGATGATTTTTAGGCGTTATCAGATGCCTCGTTTTAGTTCCAAACGTATCATTTCAAAAGGCGTCGATTTGTTCTGTGGTTACGGAGAATCCCCAATTCGAGTGGTTATGTTTTCTGTGTGTTTGATCATGATGTGCGCAATTGCCTACTTTTTTCTTGGAACAACTGCATCCAATCCTATTTACCCTAATATGCATGGTTCTATGGCGGCCTTTTTAGAGTTCCTAAATGCACTTTATTTTAGCGTTGTTACCTTTACGACACTCGGGTATGGAGATATATCGCCCATTGGGTTAGCGCGGTTTATTGCCGCTTTTGAAGCCTTCTTGGGGAGTTTTACTATGGCTCTGTTTGTTGTTGTTTTCGTTAAGAAAATGACACGTTAGCAATACCAGTATGTGTTTGTTATCTCTAATTAACCTTTGTTAATGCTCCAAAGCGTAGTAGGACTTATATTTCCTCTGTTTCTAAAGGAGGATCTATGCGCTGGAAAATTTGCACGTTCGAAAAATTGACGCAAATTGAACTTTATCAATTACTTAAGCTCAGAGTGGATGTTTTTATTGTTGAACAAAATTCGCCCTATTCCGACTTGGATGAGAAAGATTGTGCTGAAGGTGTTATGCATGTGCTTGGGTTAGATGGTGATGAGGTTGTGGCATATTCACGTTTGTTACCACAAGGAATGGGGTATCCAGAAGAAGTTAAGCCATATTTAGGTGAGAATAAATACGATACCGCGATAGGACGAGTTGTAGTGAATCAGGCTTATCGAGGGAGAGGGCTTGGTGACGAATTGCTGAGAGTTTCCATAGCGGCGATGCAGCGTCATGAATTTTCTGCACCAGTGTTTATCTCTGCTCAGTCGTATCTTGTTCCCTATTATCAAAAGCAAGGTTTTGAGGTATTTACGCCTGCCTATATGGAGGATGGATGCGACATGAGAGGAATGCGCGCTAACGCATTTCACATACTCTAGATACTGTTTTTTAAGATAATTTATTAACACCGTTAATTTGGGGCTTTTATCCAGCTATGGTACCAGCGCAATAAATTATCGATGGGTCTTGGAGTGCAAATCAAAAAGCCTTGAATGTGCATTCTTTTGTAATTACTTTCGAGGTAGTTTAAGTCTTCAATTGTCTCCATCCCTTCAGCAATCAGCGTGACATTCAGCCTTGAAGATATGTCGGCGAGAGAATTCACGACAACTTGGTTAAATTGATCGCAGTGAATGTCAGTGATTAAGCTACGGTCAATTTTTACCTCGGTAAACGGAAGGCTGCGAAGCTGATGTAAGTTGGTAAACCCAGTCCCAAAGTCATCCAGTGACAAACCAAAGCCACGGATACGAAATCGATTCAAAGACTCCAATTGTTCAGTACTTTTTAAGGCAAATTCTTCGGTGATTTCTAAGATAACTTGTGATTTATTGACTCCCTTAGATGTGACAATTTCATTCAAGACATCAGGATATGTCGGGTCGACCAATTGGCTGGGAGAAAGGTTGACGCTAACTTTTAATTCTTGACCAAACTCTTTGCAAAGTGTTGGTAGATCATCGAGAGATTTTTCTAATATCTGCTGAGTAATGTCATTAAGCAATTCGTAACGCATTGCGGTAGGAATAAACTGGCCAGGAAGAATCGCTTCAGGTATCCCGGGTTTACAAATCCTAGCAAGTACTTCGACACCGTTAACCTTATGAGATTGCGCACCAACTTTGGGTTGGTAATAGGGGGTAATGTAGCGGTTTTCGATACACTCAATGAGCTCTTCCTTTGACATTTTCTCGTAATGTACAAAGTTACGCTCTTCCATTTGTTTTAGTTTATCGAGTGCTCTTTTCAGGCTGTTTAGGTCGATTGGCTTAGAAATATTTCCCAGTAAGCAAACTTGGTGTTGTTTAGAGATATCTGCGGCTAGTTCTATTATTCGCCTTTCCATATCGGAGATAATACAGACCCCACCTTCAAACTGCATTGCGCCTAACTGCTTAATAACCTCCATACCATCAATTTCAGGCATGTTGAGATCGGTAAAAACCGCACTGTATTTATGAGGTTGGTTACGAATTGATTCCAGCGCTTTTTTAGGGTTAGAAGAGGTCACTACGTTGGTATAGCCGAGCTCGAGAAGCATGGTTTTCATGACCATTAGAATAGCTTGTGAGTCGTCAATGACGACGATTTGTTTATGTTTCATACCTACTTACACCTATAACCAACTTACCTTTTTCATCACTGGCTTATCTGTATTTTTGTGTGCGCCAATGAGTAAATTGAAACTTTTATGTTCCATATATTAAAAACTAGTAGAAGGATCGGATATATCAAGCTAATTGAGTTTTCTCTTAAGCTTGAGTATAGGGGTATTAGGTTTAACACAAACCAGTAGATGATAAGAAATGGCGTTGAAGTGCGACTGTGAATTGTCCAATATAAATAAAGGCTAGAAAGGACGCGAGGTGAACATGCTGAGTTATCAAGTATGCCGGGACATTGAAATTGAAAAGACGCCAGAATTTATCATTGGGTTTATTAGCAATTTTAAACATTGGCCAGATTGGTCTCCATGGTTAATTATGGAAAGGAATTGCACTTTGACCTACAACGGTGACCTAGGAAATATTCAGTCAGGGTATGAATGGAGCGGAAATTTGGTCGGAGCGGGAAGTATGGTGCTAACGAGCAAAACGGATGATCAGTTGGAAATGTCGCTTACATTTTTACGTCCGTTTAAGTCCTCCGCTATCGTTAAATTCAAGGCGTCGCCTACCGCTTCGGGAACTCGGTTGAGTTGGGTAATGGAAAGCCGCGTCCCGTGGTTTTTGTTTTTTCTTAAAGGCATGTTCAAATCGATGATCGGGATGGATTATGATCGTGGTTTACTCATGCTCAAAAGCTTGGTTGAAACAGGAGAAGTGCATTCGGAGTTAACACTGGTTGGAAATAGCATGTTGCCAGCAACCCATTACATTGCACTAAAGAATGGTGCAGGCATCCAAGACATGGGACCGACCATGCAAGGGGATATTGTTAAACTGGATGAATTTTTAGTGGAAAAAAATATTGAGTCATCGGGGGAAATGTTTGCCTTGTATGACCGGATGGATATGGCAACCATGCACTTTGATTTTCACACATGTTATCCAATATCCGAGCCTGTGAATGTCCCTGAACCGTTTATTTGTGGTTACCTAAAAGCAAGTGAAACGTATGTAGTGGAACACACTGGTGCATACCAATTTCTTGGCAACGCATGGTCCATGGCCATGATGGCAGCCAGACACAACAAAGTAAAAGTGACTCGAAAGCCAATGGGAATCGAACGCTATGTCGATAACCCAAATAACGTGGAAATTACAAAGCTCAGAACCGAAATTGTATTGTTCAAAAAGTGACAGTATTACTGAGTAGCAAGCATGTAACCTTTGCCACGAATCGTTACCAGCAACTCGGCATGTGAGCTGTTTGCTTCGAGTTTTTTACGTAAGCGGCTTATTAACATGTCAATGGAGCGGTCGGTTGGCGACCAATTCTGGCTTTTCGTTATCTTCACTAATTGAGGGCGGGTGCATACCTTTCCGGCGTTGCCAATAAGGAAAAGCAGCGCTTCATTTTCCGCATCCGTTAAACGAAACTCGGTTCCGTCTTTATGAAGCAATAACTTATTTTCTTTATGCAGGCGAATGCCAGGGTAAACATGAATGTAGATAGACTCTTGATCGTGCTCGTGTGAGGGCACATCATTGCGGCGCAATACGGCTTGGACTCTAAGTAGCACTTCCACCATATTCAGTGGCTTCACAACATAATCATCCGCACCACGAGCCAGCCCCTTGATACGATCTTCATCCGATTTTCGGCTGGATACCAATATAACTTTGCATAATTTTTCCTTAGAAAGACAATGTGCAATCTCGGTGCCATCAGCATGAGGCAGCACAACATCACAAAGCACCAAGTCTATGGGCGGGTGGCTATTAGCAGCCTGCTGAAAGACGCCTTCACCAGTAATGTTGATGAGGACATCATAGCCTTGAGACTGTAATGCTTTTACAAGTGATTCACGCGTAGGCGCGTGATCTTCAACTACTAAAATACGACGATGAGGCATGAGAGCTAATCTGACCCTAGATTGGTATGCAGTTTTGGAAATTGTTTGTTAATTATTTACAACGAGTATCAGCTAAAAAAATGAAACAACCCATCAAATATTGAAATAGTTTATAATATTTCGCTCAATTTAAAAACTATCAATTGTAATGTTCCATGTCGCACTTTAATGTCCCATTTATGAAATATAGCTTTGTAGCCATTCTATTCATTCTCAGCTCAATGTTGAGTTTTGAAAGCTCAGCTCATGTAAAGAAAACATCTATTCCAATTGCCAGTATGAGCAAATTTGAAGATAAAAGTGCGAACATGAGAATTAATGATGTTTTGGCATTAGAGCAATCGGATTGGGAAGCTATCTCTACAAATGAAGTGAATAACTTTGGCTACAGCAAATCGGCTTTTTGGTTAAAAGTGATCTTCATGAAACCTCAAGAAGATTGTTGTATCTTGACGGTTTCTTACACGCCGTTGGACTACCTCGATTTTTACCAAGTGATAGACGGTACGCGCCTTGTGCACCAACAGTCTGGGGATCGTTATGCGTTTGATGTTCGTCCCTTCCACGACAGGCATAATACGTTTCGCGTTACCTTTTCCTCCAATGAACCAACGGTTTTTTATCTAAGAGTACAGAGTGAAAGTATTCTTCAGCTTCCATTGGAGTACTATACCGATATTGAGTTTGCCCAAACACTGGGGCAGGAAAACTTCTTTCTAGGGCTCTTTTACGGAGGGTTGCTTTTAATCGCGGTATACAACGCTTTTGTCTTTTTTCGTCTAAGAGACAAGGTATACGCTTATTACTTATTCTTTGTTATAAGTGCCGCATTGAGCGCGGCATGTTGGGATGGTTTGGCTTTTCACTATTTGTGGCCAAATGCACCAGATTGGGCAAGTCGTTCGATACCTATAACTACAGGACTACTCACGTTTTGTACGTTGCTGTTCAGCCAAGAACTACTGCAAATTCGTAAGAATATGCCCTGGGTGAACATCATTGTTGAGATCACTAAGGCGGTCTCAGTACTCTTGATCGTGATGACCTATATTGTGTCTTACTCTACCGTGGGTCAATTAAGCTTTGCAGTTGCCATTGGTTCTGGCGTTATCGGTATGCTGGTAGGGGTAGCAGCGCTCTACAAAAGAATTGAAGGTTCTGGGTTATATTTGGTGGCGTGGTCGCTCTTGTTTGCTGGTGTTAGCATGAATTCTATGGCAAACATCGGGTTAATACACGACAGTGTTCTCACCAATTATCTAATGCATTTGGGGGGCGTGGTTGAGGTTTGTTTATTCTCCGTGGCTTTGGCAAATCGCATTAAACTGCTGAAACAAGATAAGCAGGATGCGGAAACCCGAATGTCCATTGAAAGACAAATTGCTCAAGATAAAGCCAATACGTTAGCGATCATTAGTCATGAGCTCCGGACGCCGATGAATGCGGTGTTGGGTTTTGTGTATTTGGCTAAACAGGGGAAAGGGCAGCTGAGTACGCAAGACTATTTGGAGAAAATTGAGCAAGCGTCATCAAATTTGGTGAAAATCATAAACGATAGTCTTGATTTTTCTAAGCTCGAACAGAAAAAACTGAGCTTGAAATGCGAGCCTTTCAGTTTGGTCGACGTGGTTGATCACGTCACTTCTGTATCCACCCCCGCTCTGGCTGGAAAACCAGTACAAATGCACATTCAAGTCTCGCCTGATGTTCCTGCTCATTTAATGGGTGACAGTGTTCGATTAGAACAAGTCATTATCAACCTGACCAACAATGCGATTAAACACACGGATCGCGGTTACGTCGGAGTGGGAATATCGGTTGTGTGCAAAGCCGGCCATGAAGTGGTGCTAGCCTTTAACATCTCGGATTCCGGGCAAGGGATATCCCAGCAATCTCGCGATCGCCTTTTCAAGCCATACTCACAGTTGGACGAACACCATAAAGGTACGGGGCTTGGCTTATCGATTAGCCAAAAAATCGTCCATCTGATGGGCGGGAAAATAGAATGCTTTAGTCAAGTGGGGCGAGGTTCTCTCTTTTCTTTTGAATTGTCTTTCCCATTAATTAACACACCCGAACGACCATCCGAATCTGCACATGTTTTGTTGGTCTGTGAAAATACCTTATTCGGAGAAAACACGGAGCTTACGTTAAAGTGGTTAGGCATGGAGTGCGATCTGGTATCGGCTTCACAAGCGTTAGAGATGACGTGTAATTACGACCTCATTCTTGTGGACCAAGCATTGGAAGGCATATCGGGAGAAACTTTCATCGATATTCTTCAAACCACCGACCTTTCGGAAATTCCGGTAGCGATGCTTTGTAACATTGACGAAGTGAATGGGGTGGAGGGCAATATACACCGATTGAGTAAGCCTATTCGTGTGTCGGATGTTCTTCATCTGGTGGGGAAAATGAACGGGGATGAGGTTGATGAACAAAGTACTCTGTCCGATACGGACTACGCACTCAGTGGGCTAAAAGTGCTGGTGGCTGACGATAACAAATTAAATCAGGAGTTCATCAGCGATATGCTGGCCATGTTTGGCGCGGATGTAGATGTGGTTGAAAATGGTCAGCTAGCGCTGGATGCGTTGTCGAAGTTTCATTATCACGTGTTGTTGCTAGACCTGCATATGCCAGAAGTGGACGGCATTGAATGCGCAATGGAAATCCGAAAGAACCCTAAGTTATCGGATTTAACCATCATTTGTACCAGCGCGAGTCCTGGAGCGGCGTCTTACCATGTTGATGTGTTCGATGATTGCATTGCAAAACCGATTCTGGCAGACCAGTTACTGGAGCTACTCTCTCCTTATTGCCTTGATATTTCTAGCGATAAGAAACGCAACACCAAGGGAGAGATACGTTGGCCATCTGAGGAACCGACACTGTTGATTGAAGGCATTGATATGTCATTTTTATTGAATCAATGTGCTCATTGCGATCTAAAAGTGAAAAATAGGCTGACGATTTTCTTCAATATGGCCACGTCATTTTTGAACGATGTATCAGAAGTGTCGCCTGACAATACACTCGACCTTCAACGTATTTATCACGATTTTGCGGGAACCGCAGGGGCGATAGGGGCGACAGAATTACAAGACATGGCGTTATCGTTGGACTTGTCACTGCAAGAAGGAAGGTTTGACAAAGGCATAGCCGAAAAGCTGTCTAAGCAAACGGCTGAAATGGTTTCTCGAATTCAAGCGTCTTCCATTTCTTCAACGGTTGTTTGATGTACGCTGGTGAGGTGATTGAGCATGGCTTGTTCAGCGGCATCTGCGTCGTGTTGGCTCAACGCTTCGTAAATAGCCATGTGCTCTAAATAGCTTTGTTCTATGGAACCTTTTTTACTCATGACTTGGCGTCGAAATTTCAAACCAAAGGAATAGAGTTCGTCAGAATAATTGATGAAAATTGGGTTTGCTGCAATTTCAGCAATGCTCAAATGAAACTGGTGATCGGATAGTTGAAAGCGGACAGGATCTGAGAACATTTTGGATTGCTGTTTCAGCAACGCTTTTAACTCGTTGAGTTGCGATTGAGTAATGTTTTTCGCAGCTTGACGAGCGATGGCTGCTTCGATCACTTTTCGGCTTTCAAAAACAGTATCTACGGAATGGTTGTTGATTTGTAAACTGGAAGACTCCGGTAACCAGTCGTTGCGTTTGAGCAATTGCTCATCTCGATTAACGCGTGTTTTGGAACCATGAGAAACATGGATCATGCCATACGCTTGAATAATTCCCAAAGCGCCACGTACGGTTTCTCTGCTCACCCCAAACATGCTGCTGAGTTCTCGCTCGCTAGGTAACTCGTCTCCATCCCGCAATAATCCCGTTACGATCATTTCCAGAATCTTTTCCGCCAGAATGTCTTTTTTGGTTTTGTTTTTCAGGGTTTGCTCAAAGGCAAAAGCTGAGCGAGTCATAAGGAAATACCATTGCGTACAATTCTTTCACGATTATGGAGATGGTGCGGTTTAAGAGCAAGCGTAAGAAAAACGGGAAGTAGAAGGACGGATTCGCATAAACAACGTGTCGGCGTGGAACTTTACAGGCACGTTATGTGAATCAAATGGCTGACATGCCTTGTTCAGCCTAGGCTGATAGAGGGGAGGCTTGTCCGCCGTATTGTGGAAGCTCATCTTTCTACTCCCCTAAGCGGGGTTACTTTCCATACACCAAATCAACCAAGCCGAGTGTGATAAATGGTACGTAAGTCACAAGGAGAAGAAGTGCAATCAACACACCAATAAAGGGCAAGTTTGCACGGGTTGTGGACCAAATATCCACTTTAGCTATGGAACAAGCGGTCGCGAGTACACTGGCAACAGGTGGGGTTTGTTGCCCTATAGCCAGGTTAAGGGTCACAATCAGCCCGAAGTGAATAGGGTCTATGCCAAACTGAAGCACCAATGGTAAAACCATAGGGACGACTAAAATTATGGCTGCAGCACCATGCAAAAACATACCTAAAATAAAGAACAAGACGTTCAGTAGCATGAGCACCACGATCTTGCTTTCTGTGAAGTCCAGAATCGCTTGGGCCATTTCCTGAGGAAGTCGAACCTCAGTCAGAAACAAGCCAAGTAAAGCCGATGTCGCCACCAAGAGCATCACTGCTGCCGTTTGAACGCTTGCTCGGACCATACATTTGTATAAGTGGGCTAGGGTTAGCTCACGATAGATGATAAAACCGATGACAAGCGCTGCGATAACGGCAAGCCCCGCACCTTCGGTAGCGGTAACCACACCACCAAAAATACCACCTAAGATAATGACGGGAAGAAATAAAGCCCAAATCGCTTCTTTAAACTTCTGCTTTAAGTTTTTCCAGCTAAATGCATCTTCACGCGGAAGGTTGTAGCGGATAGCAAAGTAATACGAGAGCGCCATCATTAATACGCCGCCAAGTACACCGGGTACAACACCGGCTAAGAACAACTTTACGATGGAGGTATCCGCAATAGCGCCGTATAGGATCATCGAAATAGAGGGGGGAATGATGATGGCTAAAGAGGCGGAAGACGAAGTGATGGCGGCAACAAAAGTTGGCTTGTAGCCGCGCTTTTTCATTGCTGGCATCAACACGCTTCCGGTCGCAGCAACATCCGCCACCGCCGATCCTGATATCTCAGCAAAGAACATGGAAACCCCAATATTGACCATCGCTAAGCCACCACGCACAAAGCCAATCATGGCGGACACAAGATCAATCAAGCGACGAGAGATACTTGAGGTATTCATCAACTCACCTGCCAGAACAAACAAAGGAATGGCGAGTAGCGGGAATTTGGTCGCACCTTCATACAAGGTAAGTGGCACATTGAGCATGGCGTCAGAACCAGAGGTAAGCAACATGCCACTAATGGCAACCACGCCAATGGAAACAGCGATAGGCACATTGATCATTACCAATGCAAGTAAACCACCAAACAACAGCAGGTAGATCATGATTTAGCCTCCATCTTTTTGTGTGCATGTGTTTTCTCACCGCTGGGGAATAGATCTTCTGTATCGATGCCACATTCCTCTGCGTACTCTTCGAGTTCGGCGCGGTCGTGATCTCGACCTTCACACATGTCTTGCAATGCTTGTGGAATAGAAAGAAGCTCGGCAAAAATAAACAAAATGGCACCAATAGGAATAACGGACTGCACGAAAGGTACCGAAACCCAAGGTAGGCTGATTAGGGTCTCACCTTCAAAATACTCAAGTACCGTCCAGCCATAAAAAGCGACTAGGGCAAAGAACCCGATCACGATGATTTCGGATACCCAAAATAGGGTGGATTGAAGCGTGCCTTTTGCACTGTATAACAAGCCACTAAACCCTAGATGACTTCGTTTAATTGCTGCGGTCGCGGCACCGTAATAGGTTATCCATACCAGCAGCAAAGAGGCGACTTCGTCATACCAGATTAGAGATGAACCGGTTTTACGCATAATGACGCCAAACACAATTACAAACGTCATCGACAGCACGAGAAATACAGACATTCCTTCGAGTACTTTCTCTAATCTATATGCCAATCTTGCAATCATGATTCCTCCTGAGAGAGGGCATGACTGCCCTCATTGATATCCAGTGTTGGTTAGTTCGCGAGCGACAACACTTTATCCAGCATGCCTTTACCGCCATCTACTTTCTTAGCAAATTGTTCATAAATCGGCTTACTGGCATCGACAAAAGCTTGATAGCTGGCTTTGTTTACCTGTATTCCGCCTTCTTTTAATTTCCCTAGCAGTTCTTGTTCTTGGCTGTCTGACAGTTCATACATCCAAGGTTTGATTGCGTTGGCAGAATCTTTGATGATCGTTTGAACATCAGCAGGAATTTTGTCCCAAGTTCGTTTGCCAGCAACAAGGTAGGAAGGACTGTAAACGTGATTGGTTAAAGACAAGTATTTCTGTACTTCATTGAACTTCGCCGCATAAATATTGGTGAGCGGGTTTTCCTGTCCATCGATGACGCCGGTTTGCAATGCAACAAACACTTCAGAGAAAGACATCGGTGTTGGATTGCCTCCCCAGTTACGGAACATACTCACACGCCACGTGCTATTCGGCGTTCGCAGTTTAATGCCTTTCAAATCAGCTGGTGTATTGATGGGTTTGACGTTGTTTGTGATATGGCGGAACCCGTTTTCCCACATGCTGAGTACCTTGTAGCCTTTCTTATCGGCTGTTGGTGCAATGCTTGGCCAGAAAACTTCGGATTCGATTTTTGCTAGGTGCGCTCGGTCTTTCACCAAAAACGGCATATCAAAGAGAGCAAACTGTGGTGTGACTTTCGCCATGATGGAAGAGGGTTGGCTAAGATGAACCGTTCCAAGCTTTAGCTTTTGCATCAATTCCTTATCTTTGCCCAACTGTCCATCACCAAAAAGGCTTATCGAGTAGTCGGAACCGGCGGATTTCAACGCGGCATTTGCATTGTTCGCAAATTTTTCTGCGGTTTTGTACTGTAACGATCCCTGTGCGGCACCAATGGCAAATATCAGCTCTTTCGCTAAGGTGTGTGGAGCGACAAATGCCAGTGATGCTACAGTGGTACTAATTAACATTTTGCGCATGGTCGTGATGTTCATTTCTGCGTTTCTCCGTTAATTTCAATGGTCGTCAATGACCGTTGGTGTCCTAAATTCATGCCCACCAATCTGTGGTTTGCACGTGTATGGTTATTTGATTAATTGGCTAATTCCTCATGGCAGAGATCGTGGTGTAGTACACGCTGTTGAGGTGATCCAGCATGGCTTTTTCTGCTAATTTTGGATTGCCTTGTTCTAGTGCTTTGTATATTTCGTAGTGCTCAATAAAACTTTTTTGAATGGCACCGTCTTGCTCCAAAACGCTGCGTCGAAAGTTAAGCCCATAGGCGTAGAGTTCGTCGGCATAGCCCGCCAGAATCGCGTTGTCGCTGTAGTCAGAAATCAGCTTGTGAAAGCGTTGATCCGATATCTGGAAATGAGCTGGCTTTTCAAAAAGCGATTCTTGTTGTTCTAATAATGCCTTGAGTTCACTCAAGCCTTGTTGGTCAATGTGAATAGCAACGCCGTGTGCAATAGCGGCTTCGACCACTTTTCTGCTTTGAAAAACGGCTTCAATGTCGTAATTGTTGATGGTGAGATTGGAGAGCTGAGGAAGAAGCTCGATACAACGTTTCAACAACTCATCATTACGATTGACTCGGCTTTTTGCGCCGTGTGAAACACTAATCAGTCCATAAGCGGCGATCATCCCGATTGCGCCCCTAACGGTTTCTCGGCTTACGCCAAACATGGCACACAGCTCTCGCTCGCTCGGCAACGTGTCGCCATCTCTTAGCAAGCCGGAAAAAATCATTTCCAGTAACTTGCTTGCAAGGATGTCTTTCTTAGTTTGATTTTTTAGCTGCTTTTCAAACGCAAATACATTCGCTGCCATGATATTCCCTCATCGAGCCATGTTTACTTAACGACGTTCCCGTTAACTTATTGGTATTTCAGTTAACTTATTGATATTCCATTCAATTGCTTTGGTAGTGCCCGTCGATTAGCGCTAATCCAGCGCAATCTCCATTAATGGGCTCAGGCAGCAAAGGCTCCGGCACATTTTGATAGCAAACAGGACGAAGGAATCGCTCAATAGCGTTGGAACCCACCGACGTGCTTCTTGAATCTGAAGTTGCGGGGAAAGGACCGCCGTGTACCATGGCATGAGAGACTTCAACCCCCGTTGGAAATCCATTGAAAAGTACTCGACCCACTTTGAGCTCTAGATGATCCAATACCTCTTGAAGGTCTTGGTTTGAATCGTTGGAACCCGTGTGGATGGTGCCAGTTAGCTGACCTTCAAGTGCATCAATGACCGCAAGGAGTTGATCAAGGCTTTTGCAGCGAACAACCAATGAACTGCTGCCAAAGACTTCGTCTCGTGCTTGTTCTTGCTGAAGAAAGGCTTCTGCACGCGTACTGAATAAATATGGAACGCATTGATTGTGATTACCCGACACATCTCCTTCACTCACCATAGTGATGGTCGCGTTTTCAACCAGCGTTCCCACACCGTTCTGATACGCAGCGTGAATTCCTAGAGTCAGCATGGTTTGGCTGATGGCGTTATTGATGATTTCCGCGCTTTTGGCGATGAATTGATCCAGTTCAGGACCATCAATCGCAAGGATTAAACCGGGGTTGGTACAAAACTGACCAGCGCCCATTTGCAAAGAGGCGCAAAAACCTTGGGCGAGTGCATCGCTACTACTTTGAAGTGCACTTGGCATCAGAATAACGGGGTTAATACTGCTCATTTCGGCGTACACAGGAATCGGCTCTGGGCGCTGTTGAGCAGTAGCCATTAGCGCCATTCCCCCCGTTCTTGAGCCAGTAAATCCCACTGCTTTTATTGCAGGGTGAGAGACTAACCCTTGACCGATTAAATGACCGGATCCGAACAACATAGAGAACACACCTTCAGGCATATCACAGCGTTTGGCTGCGCGAGTCACCGCGCTGGCGACCAACTCGGATGTACCGGGGTGAGCTGAATGCGCTTTGACTATCACCGGACAGCCTGCCGCTAAGGCGGAAGCGGTATCACCGCCGACCACTGAAAATGCGAGAGGAAAGTTGCTAGCGCCAAATACCGCGACAGGACCCAGTGGCAAATACGTCAATCGCATATCTGGGCGAGGCAGCGGGGCTCTGTCTGGGATAGCTGAGTCAATTTTCGGTACGAAAGTGAGCCCCTTTCTGAGGTTGTCAGCAAATAAATTTAATTGACCGACTGTTCTTCCTCTTTCACCTTCAATTCTTGCTTGAGGTAGCCCGGTCTCTTGCATTGCGCGTTCAATCAAACTGTGTTCCAGCGCCATGACTTCTTCACCGATGGTCTGCAGAAAATCGGCTTTACGCTCGGCGCTGGTTTTTCGATAAATAGCAAACGCATGATTTGCGAGTTCACACGCTTGAGACAGTTGGGTTTCGTTCGCACCTAAATAAGGCGGTTCTAACGCTTCGTTTGTGTTTGGGTTGATGCCATGAATGACTTTTTGGTCACCCATGATCTTTTTACTCCCAATAGTCATTTTACCCGTCAATATCATGATATTTATTCCTATAGCGCTTTAACTTGAACCGATTCTGGAGAGGCTTGAACCAACGTATTTCGCAGGGAGCGACCAAAGGCGGGGATCGTTATGTCAAATCGATCGCCTACTTGTGTTTTCACCTTATCCGCAAAACTGAGTGTGGCTGTGCCCATGTAGTGCACGTGCAAATCTCCAGGACGCCTGAATTGGTCATATTTGAAGTGATGGTGCTCTAAGTTACTGATGGTATGTGCCATGTTGGCTTCGCCCGTTAAGAAAGACTTACTCCACAGTAATTTGTCTTCACGTCGAATAGCGCTCGTGCCTTCTAAGTGCTCCGGTAAGTCGCCTATCAGAAGCTCTGGTCCATAACTGCACGAACGCAATTTGGAATGCGCCAGCCATAAATAATTGAAGTGCTCGGTTACGTGGTCAGAAAACTCGTTACCGATAGCAAAACCCACGCGATAAGGGGTGCCATCGCTGCCTATGACATATAACGCCGTGAGCTCTGGTTCTTCCCCGCCATCTTCAGCAAAATTCGGCATAGAGATAGGCTGTTCAGGGGCAACGACACATTGGCCGTCACCTTTATAAAACCATTCCGGTTGCGCACCTACTTCACCAATGTTTGGTTTCCCGCCTTCTACGCCCAGTTGAAACATTTTCATTGAATCTGAGAGCTCTTCGTCACCCGCGAGTTTGGCGTGCATTTCCGCTCTAGCATCTGCACTGCCGAGATGGGTTAACCCCGTTCCTGTGACTAACCAACGAGAAGGATCATCGTGGGTAATCGGAGGAAGCAGCATTTGGTTATCAATGATGGTTTGGTATTCCAACTGTTCACTGGTGTATTTTTCACCGATAACCTGAGCTAAAGATTTCCCTGTGTTAATCGCTTCCATCGCCAGTTGGTATGTACCGCCGGTCACATTTAATACACGAACCTGATCGTAGGATTCGACGAGTGCCACTTTTAGCTGGCTATTTTGTACAAACTGTATGATTCTCATGGCGTCCTCACTCAATCACGTTGAATTGTTTGAGGTGTTTTTCGCTGATACTCAGCCCTAACCCCGGTGTGTTTTCATCAAGATCGATATGACCATTAACGGGTGACGGGTCCCCTTCAAAGATGTAGTAAAACAACTCGTTACCTATCTCTACGTCATGAACGGGGAAATACTCCGACATTGGAGAGGCAAGGGTTGACATCGTGAGGTGGTAGTTATGCATTTGCCCAGCATGAGGGATCACTGGAACACCAAAAGACTCTGCTATTGCGTTGATTTTATGAGCCGCGGTGATGCCACCCACTCGGTTGGTATCATATTGAATGACTGACACCGCGCGTTTCTCGAGTAATTGACGAAAGCCGTAACTGGTAAACTCGTGCTCGCCACCGGAGATAGGAATACTGGTGAGTTGATTGAGTTCAGCATAGCCATCAATATCGTCGGCGATTACCGGTTCTTCTAGCCAACGTGGCTGGTACTGTTCCAATTTAGGTAAAATACGCTTGGCGTATTCCAAGTTCCAACCCATGTAGCATTCCAGCATTAAGTCGATGTCTTCACCGATGACTTCTCTGATTGCCGCGACACTGTCGAGGTTTTTTCTTACGCCCTGTGGTCCATCTTTAGGACCATAACCAAATCGCATTTTCATGGCTGAAAATCCTTGGTCTAGATAGGATTGCGCTTCGCGCTGCATTTCATCCAGATCCGTGCGATAAAGCTTAGAGGCATAACAAGGGATCGTTTCTTTTGTGCGCCCACCAAGCAGTTTGAATACAGGCTTGTTTGTGGCTTTTCCCATCAAATCCCAAAGCGCGATATCAATGGCTGAAATCGCCGCCATGCCAATGCCTTTACGTCCCCATGCCAGTGTCGAGCGATACATTCTTTGCCAGAGATATTCATAATCAAATGGGTCTTGCCCTATCACGAGTGGTGCTAAATATTGGTCGATGATTTGCTTGGCAATTCTTGGTGCTAACGCAACGTTTCCAATACCTACCAATCCATCATCAGTAAACACTTCAACGACAGTCCATCCGTGAAAGCGAAATGTCCCCATCGAATCGCCGCGATTCCATAACTCACCCATTGCATTGGAGCAAAAGTTGTTTTGGGGCTCTACGGTGTGTCCATTCCACTCAAATACACGGGCTTGAACTTTGGTTATTTTCATTGAAACGTCTCCTGTTATTGAGCTTGTTTGCGATAGTTGGTGCCCATACGGCAAGCAATATTGAAGGCTTGAATCGTGGCGCTCACATTGGCTTGGTTAGATCCTGCAATGTCATAAGCAGTGCCATGAGCAGGAGTAGTGATCGGGACTGGTAAACCTCCTTGAACCGTTACGCCTTTTTCAAACCCGAGAAGCTTGATGGCGATCTGCCCTTGGTCGTGATACATGGTGACAATGGCATCAAGTTCGCCATCTCGAGCTTTGAGAAAAATGGTGTCGGCAGGGTAAGGACCTAAAACGGGGTAACCTAAGCTGTTGAGTTTGTTTACGGCCGGTTGAATGATGTCGATTTCTTCTGTACCGCAAACGCCACCATCACCAGCATGTGGGTTAAGTGCTGCAACCGCGACTCTGGGGGATTCAATATCTGCGGCTTTTAATGCCTTATAGATGAGCTTGCTGGCCTCGATGATTCGTTCTTCACTCAGAATGCTGACCACGTCTTTCAGTGGCACATGAGATGAGATTCTTGAAGTCCACAGATTTCCAAGCGTATTGAATTCACAGAAAAAGGAATCGACACCTAGCTTGTCGGCAAAGTAGTGGAGTTCATCTTCAAAAGGCATTCCAGAGAGAATCATCGCTTGTTTATTCAGGGGCGCAAAACAAATAGCATCAATATGGTGTGCGACCACCGCTTCTAGGCATTGATCTAATATGTTTAATACCGAACTGCCTCCTGCGGCACTTGCAAAGCCTACCTTCACTTCTTGCTGACTGACGGAATGCACCGGAACGAAAAGAATCTCACCTGATCCACTGTACTGACGAGCGTCTGATAGAGACTCAATCGTTTTTAGCTCGATATCGGTTTGAGCGATCTCTTGTCCATGATCCCATAGCCATTGATCGCCAATGAGTACGATATTGGCTTGTGATGTAACACCACTTTGGCTGAATAATTTGGCAATCAGTTCAGCACCAATGCCAGAGGGATCGCCTAAAGAAATAGCAACAGTGGGCAAAGAGCTAGGCATAAAGTTTCCTTACGGTTAGGTTCTGTATAATTCTTGGTCTACTGGTATGGAAACATTACCACTAGACCAGTAATTGACAAGATTAAAATTAACAAAAAAGAAACATGGATAAGATGAGAAACGAGGGGATTTACATTTAGATAAATAAAATCAAATGATTAGTTATTGTTCTGTGATTTTCTTCAATCGCTGAATTTGTGATCTTGTTCAATTTGCAAACAATTCTGATAATAATTATTGCTTATGAACAAAATAAGAACCTTGTATTAGGTCATAAATATAACGTAAAGGTATCATGTCTCCAGACTTAGTTATTACAGAGCCTTACCTATGAAAACATCACTGAAATCTATCAAAGCGTTAAAAACTGTGTTGATCGGAATAACATTGGTTGGTCTTACAGGATGTGCGTCACCAGAATTTAGTGCCGACGATGAAAATGCAGCACGTAATCGCGGTACCGTTGGCGGTGCGTTACTTGGTGCAACGGCCGGTTTACTTCTTGGATCGCCTGAGTTAGCGGCAAAAGGTGCAATTGCGGGTGGCGTTGCGGGTGGTGTAAGTGGTTCGATGAAAGATTTAGAAGACTCACGCAGTGCTGATCGCAACCAAGTAATGGCAGATGGTGTATCGCAAGACACGCGTTCTGACGCTGAAAGAAGGGCGGCAGAGCTGGAAGCAGAATTAAGTATTATTGAGCTTGAAAAGCAGCTGAATGAGATGAAAGCGCAGCAATCGGCTGAAGGTTAATTCGTCATCGATCAAATGAAAAAGGAGCCTCGGCTCCTTTTTTAAGATCATAGGTTTATGACCACAGCTCTTATGATTATGGGTTTTATAACCAAAGCTTTTGTGATTGAGGTTTTTATAAAAAAAAGCTCTTATGCGGATTTTTCTTCCATCATAATGCGATAGCTGACCATATCTTCAATAGTCAGGACAGGCATATTGTGCAATTTACCAAACGCCACGATTTCAGGTGTTTTTGCCATTGAGCCATCAGGGTTTGCGACTTCACACAAAATTCCAAAAGGGGAAAGCCCCGCCATTTGCATCAGATCGATCGTACCTTCTGTATGACCGCGACGAGTCATAACACCACCTTGACGTGCACGTAATGGAAAAACATGCCCAGGTCTTGCAAGATCGCTGGCTTTTGCATTTAAACGAGCGGCGGTTTTTATGGTGGTGACGCGGTCGGCAGCAGAGACGCCAGTGGTTACGCCTTCTTTTGCTTCAATAGAGACCGTAAAGGCTGTTTGGTTTTTGCTGTCGTTAGCTTCCACCATTGGAGGCAGTTCTAATTGATTGGCATGTTCATCTGACACACACAAACAAACGATTCCGCTGCATTCGCGAATCATGAGCGCCATTTGTTCATTTGTTAAATGATCGGTTGAATAGATGAGATCGCCTTCGTTTTCACGATCTTCGTCATCAAGCAACAGAATGCCGCGTCCTTGTCGCAATGCTTCAAGGGCGTTTTCTACACGCTCAATGGGTGTGCCAAATTGTTCTAGCAATGAAGTTTGGTTCTGATTCATGGTAGTACTCCGTAAAAAATTTACCAGAATCAGGGCATATATGAAGGGGGCTTGTGGATCATGGTAGGCAAAAAGCTACCCATGATCTAAATGCAAGCCAAAGTAAAACCCACAGAGTATTCACCAGCTCCAATAGGAAGTGGTTTCACTGTGCTTTTATCATCCTCTCCCATCCGGACTATGACCGTCGGCTCTGGGTTTTCACCAGATCTGCTGACCTTGCAATCAAG
Source organism: Vibrio penaeicida (assembly GCF_030689305.1). Classification (GTDB taxonomy): domain Bacteria; phylum Pseudomonadota; class Gammaproteobacteria; order Enterobacterales; family Vibrionaceae; genus Vibrio; species Vibrio penaeicida_B. The sequence continues at coordinate 87,268 of NZ_JAUYVM010000016.1, forward strand.
CGACTGCAAGCGCTCGCGGGCTCACCAGAATGTCTGGTATACCGCCGGTGGGGAATTTCGCCCCGCCCTGAGAATAATGTTGTTACGCCCTAGTTTCCTCACAGATAGTCGAATCTGGAGATTACTTGGGGATGCGTCTTTGTGTTTCAACGCAGGAGAATAGTATCGCTTTTTTATAAAGAAGGTAATCACTAAGTAGCGATATGGCGTGATTTCGAATATAAAAGGCGCGAAAAGTACAATATTCGCGCCTTTGAGAGTCTTCGGGAATAGTGGGGCTTAATGAAACACAAGGTTTACTTTGGATACAGTTTTCCGTCAACGACGACCCCTTGGCAAGCATACTCATCATCCAAAATAGTGATGGCGGCACGAAACCCTTTTGCAAGATATCCAAGTGTATCTTGATGCATCGCTTTGGCTGGGTATGTCGATGCCATTTTTAGCGCTTCTTCTTCCTGAATTCCCCATTGGATGACATTGGCGACCGACTGATCCATGCCAATGTGCGCGCCCGCTAAACTGCCTTGAGTATTCACCAGTTTTCCATCAACGACTCGTACTGTTTCATCATTTAGAACAAAGGTGTCCTTTTGGCTGCCTACTGTTGCCATGGCATCTGTAACGATAAAGAGCTTTCCAGCTGGTTTACTACGGTGAGCCAATAGCGCGCTGTTTTCTGAAACATGGATACCATCAGTGATAATAGAGCACCAAGTGTCGTCATTAAGAAGTGCCGTTCCAACAACACCAGGCTCTCTACCTTCCAATGGGGACATGGCGTTGTACAAATGCGTAAACCCATTTACGTAGCGAATTTTTTCACTATGTAGCTGGGCTTGAATAGCATTGCTATGACCACAAGAAACGATGACTTTCTTTTCAGAGAGCCAACTCAATACTTCAGTGGTCACCATCTCAGGGGCGAGCGTAACCAAGGTAGCACCAGAGCTGAGCCAAGGCATGGCTTCAAGCTCCGTGACCGATGGAGCATAAAAGTGTTTGTCGTCGTGTGCGCCTTTTTTTTCTGGGTTGAGCCAAGGACCCTCTAAGTGAACCCCCAGAACGCCTGCAATTTTGTCTCGAATCGCGGCTTCGGCTGCAATAAGAGCGTGTTCCATTTTCTCCTTGCTATCACTGATCAAAGTAGGGAGAAGATAGGCGGTACCGTGTTTTCGGTGTGCCCGGCAAATGGTTTGTATGCCTTCTATATCGGTATCTTGGTTGAACATGACACCACCCCCACCATTGACTTGTATATCTACAAAACCTGGGGTGAGTGTACAATTGTGATAGTCATGGATTTGAGCATCTTTAGGAATGAATTCTTGGGAGACAACACCTAATATTTCATTGTTTTGCCAAAGGATGGCTGAGTTCAAATGGAAGCGTTCACCATCAAAAATCCGTTTTGCTGAAATGGCTTGTAGAGTCATAAAGTATCCTTACTTCATAAATTGAAATGCAGCACCCAGTAAACAAGCATCGTAATCACCCTTGGCGCTATAAAGGGGAACGTGAAATGGAGGAGGGGATTGTTGAACATATTTTTCAACGGCAGCGAGATAACCACTCGCGAGCCCAATACCGCCGCCAATAACAATGGCATCCAAATCCAAGCTTGCTTTTAGATTGAGACACAAAGCCGCCACTGCTTTCGCACTTTTGTTAATGATGGCTTGTGCATGTGGGTTCTGTGGTGCGATTTCGAAGAGTTCAACGTTACTGATGTCTTTGCCCAGCTCTGGCTGAATGCTTTTTTTTACTTGGCGCTGAATCGCTTTTCCTGAGGCGATGGCTTCGACACACCCGGTTTGACCACACCCGCAAGGTGCACCATTGATGTCGACCACGGTGTGACCGATATGCCCTGCAAAGTTGTTGGCACCTTTATGGAGCTTACCATTCAAGACCAAGCCTCCGCCCACCCCTGTTGAAACGGTAACGTAAGCAATATTCTGAATGGGAGTATCCAACTGCAAGTACTCGTACCATGCTGCTGCCTGAGCATCATTTAGCATCGAGACAGGTTTATTGCATAAAGCTTCTAGAGCGCGATGCAAAGGAAATGGAGCAGGAAAAGATAGGGTATCTGGATTGATTGAGGTTATCCCCGCATGGCTTACCCACCCTGTTGTTGAAATACCTATTTTCTTTACTTGAGGAAGCCAACCCTGACAGTGCTGAAGAATATGTTGGGCAAACTGTTCTGCGGATTGTGCTTCTGGTGTTGGAATCTGTATCCGTTCAATCAGGGATGACGTAGAAAGGTCGACCAATCCGAGCGCTATCTTTGTTCCTCCAATATCGATGGCCAGTACTTTCATGATTGTGCTCCTACTGCTTGAGTGGCGGAATTAAACCAGCCCGTCACTACCTCTAATCGGGTTAAAGCGGATCCCACTGTTACGGCGACTGCACCGTGTTCTATCGCCTTTGCGGCAAGTTCGGGAGTGTTATAGCGCCCTTCTGCCATCGTAAAGAATCCCGCTTTCGAAAACTGTTTTACGAGTTGCAAATCTGGCTCATTAGGCACTTCGCCTTCTACGTACCCCGATAAGGTGGTTCCCACGATATCAACATGGTGGTTGTGTGCCCAAAGACCATCCTCAAAGCATGAGCAATCTGCCATGGCAATACAGCCCGCATTTTTTATGGCTTCGAAGATCTTTTCCCGGCTTTCGGGGCGAGGTCGGTTTGTCGCATCGAATGCAATGACGGTAGCGCCTGCATCTGCTAATGATTCTACGTCTGACAAAAATGGTGTAATACGCACCTGGCTATCCGTTAAATCTCTTTTCACTATTCCAATTATAGGAATGCTCACAACTTTGGATACGGCTTCAACGTTCTCTATCCCTTCGATGCGAAGCGCTTTAGCTCCAGCTTGTTGTACAGACAAAGCCATAGTGGAAATAATGTGGGAATTGTCCATTGGGCTTCCCACCACAGGTTGTATAGAGACGACGGTTTGCCCTTGCAGTAGCGCTCGAATGCGATTGCTTTTTTCAATGTTCTTCACAATGACCTCAATAAAATTTGCCATGAAATCAAGTTAAAAGCCGCTATGAAACTGAGAAGCGATACTCAAACGTGACTTGTTGCTTATTCATTCAACTTGGTTAGAAACGAGTAGATTTGATGAAATTTTGCTCGCTCTCACATTTTGATAAATGACATTTTGAAAATAATCTTCATTGTTATAATAATTCTTGGTGAATATTTTTTTCAACTAAAAAAGAGATTTTTTTCAAAATGTCGTGAGCATGAAAATGCAGCGGCACAAACAAAAGGGAAAAGCGATGAAAGCCATCAATAAATTGACATTGGCAATGCTGGCACTTGGATGTGCTCTATCAGCCCAAGCGGCGACTACATTGAAAATGGGAATGCAGGCATCTGTTGGGTCTGTTGAATACACATCGGCCAAGCTTTTAGCCGATACAGTCGAAGAAATGAGTAAAGGCGAGTTGAAGATTACGTTGTACCCAAGTGCACAACTTGGCGACGACCGCGCGATGTTACAGCAATTGTCACTCGGTGACTTGGACATCACCTATGCAGAATTTGGCCGTATGGGGCTTTGGATACCAAGAGCGGAAGCAGTAACACTCCCGTACGTAGCAAAAGATTATGAGCACCTTCGTCGTATGTTTGATTCGGAGTTTGGTCAGGGAATTCGACAAGAAATGCTGACGAAGTTCCAATGGCGAGCGCTGGATACATGGTACAACGGCACTCGACAAACAACCTCTAATCGACCGCTAAAATCGATCAGTGATTTCAAAGGTTTAAAGCTGCGTGTGCCGAATGCCAAACCTAACCTGAATTACGCTAAGTTGTCTGGCGCTTCCCCAACACCAATGGCGTTTTCCGAAGTGTACCTTGCGTTGCAAACCAACGCAGTAGACGGGCAAGAAAACCCGTTACCAACCATTAAGACGATGAAGTTTTATGAGGTACAAGAAAATTTAGCCCTCACTAACCATATCGTGAACGACCAAATGGTCATCATTTCTGAAAATACGTGGCAGAAGCTGTCTAGCGATCAGCAAAAAATCGTTTCGGATGCCGTTGCTAAAGCTGGAGAAGCGCATACCGCTTCCGTGAAAAAGCAAGAGTCTGAATTGGTTTCTTTCTTTGAATCAAAAGGCGTGAACGTGACTTACCCTGAGCTTTCACCGTTCCGCGAGGCGATGCAACCTTTGTACGCCGAGTTTGAAGAGAAAGTAGGTCAACCTATTGTGAAGCAACTTGCTGCGATGTAAGTGTTTTTAGACAGTCTGGCTGGCACGTTGTATCTGCCAGCCATGGAGCCTCAAATGCTACAAAAGATCACAAGAAATATTGAAGAAATCATCACGGTACCACTGATGCTCGTTTTACTGGTTGTGCTCACTTGGCAAATCGGGACGCGTTGGTTATTGGATGATCCTTCTTTGTGGAGCGAAGAACTGGCGAGAGTGCTGTTTATGTACATGGCGCTGATTGGTTGCGCCATCGCCATTAAAAGCAGCACCCACGTTAACATCACGTTCTTTTCAGACAAACTGCCCGAGAAGGTTCGCTTGATTTTGGTGCTTTCTCTTGAGTTGGCGGTACTCCTTTCCATTTTTGCCATCATCTACCTTGGTTATCAACACGTTCAGCGAACGGCGTTTTTTGAATTGATCACGCTGGAGATCTCAAGCAAATGGATGAATTACAGCTTGCCCCTAGGGGGACTGTTTATGGTCGTTCGCCAACTGCAAAAGATGGTCTGTCTAGTGGCGGATTTTCGCCACACTCACCGTTCAGCAAGCACTGAAAGCATATAAGGAGATAGCATGGCAACTTCAATTTTTGGCTGGTTAGCGCTGTTATTTGCAGGGATGCCAGTGGGTTTTTCACTCATTTTTGTTGCTTTGGTTTTTCTGGTTGTCACCAGTAGCCCAGGTATCAATTTTGCGGCGCAGCAAATGCTGGGTGGCATTAATAATTTCACACTTTTAGCGGTGCCTTTTTTTGTTCTAACAGGGCATTTAATGAACAGCGCAGGCATTACCGAACGCATTTTTAACTTTGCAAAATCCATGGTCGGGCACGTAACGGGTAGTCTTGGGCATGTGAATATTATGGCGAGCTTGTTGTTCTCAGGCATGTCGGGTTCTGCGCTTGCTGATGCCGGAGGGCTTGGTCAGCTCGAGATAAAGTCAATGCGAGACGCCAAGTATGATGATGACTTTGCTGGTGGGTTAACGGCGGCTTCGTGCATTATTGGTCCTTTAGTTCCTCCTTCTATCCCATTAGTGATTTACGGTGTCGTCTCTAACACGTCAATTGGTGCGCTGTTTTTGGCTGGTGCCATTCCAGGCCTTCTTTGCTGTATCGCGCTGATGGTGATGAGCTACTTCATCTGTAAAAAGCGTGGTTACATGACGTTACCCAAAGCCTCGCGCAAAGCTCAGCTCACCTCATTCAAAGAGGCATTTTTGTCTTTGCTGACGCCAGTGATCATCATTGGGGGCATTTTTTCCGGTAAGTTCACGCCAACAGAAGCGGCTGTTGTTTCGTCGTTATACGCTCTGTTTTTAGGTACGGTTGTGTACAAGCAGCTCACCATTAGTGGGTTTATTGATGTACTAAAAGACACCATAAACACAACGGCGGTGGTTGCTTTGATGGTCATGGGGGTAACGGTATTTGGTTGGATTGTGGCGCGGGAGCAATTGCCTCAAATGCTGGCTGAATACTTCCTTACCATCAGCGAAAATCCTTTGGTTCTGCTGCTTCTGATTAATCTGCTTCTGCTTTTCCTCGGTACGTTTATTGAATCGTTAGCCCTTCTTCTGCTACTGGTTCCGTTTTTGGTACCTGTGGCCAGTGCGGTAGGAATTGATCCCGTTCATTTTGGCGTAATGGCGATCCTCAATTTGATGATCGGGATATTAACGCCACCAATGGGAATGGCGCTTTATGTTGTATCTCGAGTGGGAGATATCCCATTCCACACCTTAACCCGAGGGGTTATTCCCTTGCTGGTACCGCTCTTTATTGTGCTGATTCTCGTGGCGGTCTTTCCTCAAATCACTCTGTTCCTTCCAGAACTGTTTCTCAACTACGGACAATAATTAGGACACATTCAAAATGAAAAAATTAACAGGGTTGATTGCTGCACCCCATACACCTTTCGACCTAAACAATCAGGTGAACCTAGAGGTTATCGATCAAATTGCTGAACTGCTTATAGAGCAAGGTGTGTCAGGGGCATATATCTGCGGCACAACAGGAGAAGGGGTTCATTGTTCAGTAGAAGAACGCAAGCTAATTGCTGAGCGCTGGGTTGAGGCTTGCCGCGGCAAATTGGACATTATTGTCCATACAGGTGCGCTGAGCATCGTCGATACACTTGATCTAACTCGTCATGCCGACACGTTAGATGTGCTCGCCACTTCTGCGATTGGTCCGTGTTTTTTCAAGCCAGCCAACGTTGATGAGTTGGTTGACTACTGCGCTCAAGTGGCGAGCGCTTCACCATCAAAAGGGTTTTATTATTACCATTCGGGAATGTCCGGTGTGAATGTCGACTTAGAGCAGTTTCTCATTGAAGGGAATAAGCGAATCCCCAATCTATCCGGTGCAAAATTCAATCATTCCGATCTCTATGACTACCAGAGATGCATTCGGGTTGCGGATGGGAAGTTTGATGTGCCTTTTTGCATCGATGAATTTTTACCGGCGGGGTTGGCAGTCGGTGCGGTGGGAGCGGTCGGCAGCACCTACAACTATGCGGCGCCGTTATACCTGAAGATCATTGAATCCTTCCACAAAGGCGATCATCAAGAGGTGGCTCGGTTAATGGATGCTGTGATTGCGGTTATTCGTGTTCTGGTGGAATACGGGGGCGTAGCGGCAGGAAAAGTTGCCATGCAACTGCACGGGATTGATGTTGGGAACCCGCGCTCGCCGATCAGAGCGCTAACGGAAGCACAGAAGCAGGATGTGCTATTCAAGCTACGCCATGCTGGCTTTTTGGATGCGGTATGAATGACGGCGAACAGATGACGAAGGACAAACGTATGGAAGGCATCTTTATTCCACTCATGACACCCTTTAGCCCAATAGGGGAATTGGAATACGACAAGCTTGAAGGCATGGTTGAGCATCATATCTCGCAGGGGGTACACGGTTTTTACATTGGTGGCAGTTCTTCTGAGTGTTTTATGATGAGTATTTTAGAACGACAAAGAGTGTTGAAAACGGTAGCACATATTGTCAATAATCGAGTGCCGTTGATTGCTCATGTTGGGGCGATTGCGTTAATCGATGTACGTTTACTGATCGATACCGCGCAAAATGAAGGGTATCAAGTGATCTCAGCAACGCCGCCTTTTTATTACGGCTTCACCCCCCAAGAAGTGACCTATTACTATCAATCTATTCTCGATTACACAGATGTCCCGTTATTGCTGTACAACATCCCGGGAACCACTGGGGTAACATTTACCCATCAGACGCTTTTGAATCTATCGGCAATGGATAACGTGATTGGCATAAAGCACACCACGCACGATATGTTTTTCATCGAAAGGCTAAGGCAACTTCAGCCGAATAGCCTCATCTTTCATGGTGAAGATTCTATGTTGGTTAATGGTCTACAAATGGGGGCTAGTGGTGGCATAGGAACGACGTATAATTTGATGGTCGCGAAGTATGTGGCGATTTTTGAAGCGATGAAGCAAGGAGACACGGAAAAAGCCATGGATTTACAGCATCAAGTTAATCGGGTTACTGAAGTGCTGTTAGAGGCTGGGTTATATCAGAGTGTCAAGTTTGCTATGGGAGAGTTGGGAATCGACTATGGTCAGTGTCGAGAACCATTTTTACCTCTATCCAAAGCGCGTAAAACGCGAGTTATGGAATGTTTGGCGCGTTCGTATTGAGGTTGTTCGAGTATAGACCTGCTATTACTGTATTTGACGAGATGAGTCTGATACCTTTATCCACGCCGTTACCAACGAAAAAGAGAGTATTGTGAGCCTACCCAAAAATTTACTCGTTCGTCTTCGAGCGAACACTGAACCATTGAGTAAGAAACTACGTTTAGTAGCCGATTATGTTTTGGATAATGCTCATGATGTCCAGTTTCAAACCATCACAGATTTAGCGCGTAATTCTCAAACCAGTGAAGCGACAGTGGTGAGGTTATGTCGTGATATGGGTTACAAAGGCTATTCAGACTTTAGGATGGCGTTGGCGGTCGATCTTAGCCAAAACCCGCGAGAAAAACAGGTTGAGATGGAAGGCGATATTTGCCATATCTCAGCCCAAAGCGCAGTGGCAAGCTTGCAAGATACCGCCCAAATTATTGACCGAAAAGCGCTAAAAAGAGTGTGTAATCTGGTTCATGAATCCCAATACATCAGTTGCGTTGGGGTTGGAGCATCAAGCATTGTGGGGCGCTATTTGGCGTTCAGATTATTGCGAATTGGCAAGAAAGTCACCATGTTTGAAGATACACATTTAGCGGCAATGAACGCTGTTCGAAGTACTCAAGGCGATCTCTGGTTTGCGATTTCGAGTTCGGGATCAACCAAAGAAGTTGTCCATGCGGTTAGGCAAGCACATCAACGTGATACGCCCGTTATTTCTCTTACCAACATTACGCATAGTGCGCTGTCATCTATATCGACAGAATCGCTTATTGCAGCAAGACCAGAAGGGCCGCTAACGGGTGGAGCCTTTGCTTCTAAAGTAGGGGCGTTATTGTTGGTTGATGTTTTGGTTAACACCTTGCTGGAACAATACCCAGAATACGCGGAATCGGTTGTTGATACAGCCGAGGTGGTGATGCCTCTGATGATCTGATTCTCTTATAGTCCGGTTCACTTATGGTCCGATAGTATCTAAGGTTAAGAACTGGATGTTCTGAAAATCAGGAAATAAAAAAGGCTAACCGAAGTTAGCCTTTTTAATGAACGAGATAAATCTAAAGAAATGTGTGAAACGGTATAATTACCAGCCTTTCACTACACCACCTTTGAAGATGTCCATTGCCGCGTTGTAAACTTCGTCTGTTTGGTATGCTTTAACAAAGTTTTGTACGTTTTCTGCAGCTAGGTTTTCTTCGCGTGCAACAATCAGGTTTACGTATGGAGAGTCTTTGTCTTCAACGAATACACCGTCTTTTTCAGGCGTTAGGTCGATGCTGCTTGCGTAAGTTGTGTTGATGATAGACAGCGCTACGTCGTCCAAAGAGCGTGGAAGTTGAGCGGCATCCAGTTCAACGATAGTGATGTTTTTCGGGTTAGCAACGATATCGCGTACAGTTGCTAGTAGACCAACACCCTCACGTAGAGTAAGAAGACCTTGTTGCTCTAGAAGAAGTAGAGAGCGACCAAGGTTTGTTGGGTCATTAGGAACAGCAATACGAGCGCCTTCTTGAATCTGATCAACCGACGTCACTTGCTTAGAGTAACCTGCGATAGGGTAAACAAACGTGTTACCAGCGATAGTCAGTTTGTAACCACGATCCGTTACTTGCTGATCAAGATATGGCTTGTGCTGGAATGCGTTAATGTCGATAGATTGGTCATCGAGTGCTGCGTTTGGTGTTACGTAATCGGTAAACGTCACTAACTCTACATCTAGGTTGTATTTCTCTTTCGCTACTTTTGCAGCCACTTCAGCAACTTGTGCTTCTGCACCTGCCATTACGCCAACTTTGATTTTGCTTGTGTCGACTTCTTTCTCGCCACAGCCAGTCAGTACTAATGCAGACGCTGCTGCTGCGATTGCCAAAAGGCTTTTAAGGTTATATTTCATTGTATTCTCCTTAATTCTAAATCCAAAAATTCTTTATTTATTAACTATTAACGTTAAAACTTGAGTTATCTGTGGTCAACGCGACGTACAAGCGCGTCACCGATTGATTGAATGATTTGTACCAGTACGATAAGCATCACCACGGTAACGGCCATAATCACAACATCGTATCGGTGGAAGCCGTAGCGAATCGCGACATCCCCTAAACCGCCGCCTCCAACTGTGCCAGCCATTGCCGAATAGCTCACTAATGTAACCATAGTGATGGTTACAGAGTTCACGATGGTAGGTAGTGCTTCAGGAAGCAGTACTTTCGTAATGATTTGAGTTGGCGTTGCGCCCATAGATTGCGCGGCTTCAACAAGCCCATTTGGTACTTCGAGTAGCGCACCTTCAATCAGGCGAGCAACAAATGGGATAGCACCAATGGTTAACGGCACAATTGCTGCCGTGGTGCCGATAAATGTGCCAACAAGTAATTTGGTGACAGGGATAATGGCAACCATTAGAACCAAAAATGGTACAGAGCGCCCGATGTTCACAATCGCACCTAGAACATTATTTAAAGCGATATTTTCCAGTAAGCCACCTTTCTTAGTGGTGTGTAAAATAACACCTAAGGGGATACCCACAGCGAACCCAACGATGCCTGCAACCGCTACCATGTATAGGGTTTCCCACGTTGCACCCAGCAAAAGATCGCCATTTAGGCTTAGCCACTCTGTTACTGACTTAAAGGACATAACCAAGTACCTCTACTTTTACTTTGTGTTCGCGGATAAAATCGAGCGCTGCTTTTTCGCTTTCTTCGTCGCCAAAGAGCTCTGCGACCATCATTCCGAATTTCACGCCGCCAGCGTAATCCAAGTCGGAGCTTAAAATGCTCACATCAATACCGTAGTTTCGAGCGATTTGCGTCATCAGTGGTGCGTCGGTGCTCGCGCCCGTAAACTCTAAGCGAACCAACGGGTAGCTACCTTCAACACGTTCTGACTGCAAACGAACTTGGTAATCTTCAGGAATGGAAAGATCCAAAGTGGAGCGAATGAAATTGTGTGCTAGTTCAGTTTTAGGGTGAGCAAATATTTCGCCAACGGTGCCTTTCTCAACCAGTTTTCCATCTCCAATGATGGCAACTTCATGACAGATGCTTTTAACCACATCCATTTCATGCGTAATCAGTAGAATGGTGATATTGAGCTGTCGGTTGATTTTTTTCAGCAGCTCAAGAATCGACTGAGTTGTCGCTGGGTCTAGTGCGCTGGTCGCCTCATCACATAATAAAACCTTTGGATCCGATGCCAATGCACGAGCAATCGCAACACGCTGCTTTTGTCCACCGCTTAGGTTCGCTGGGTAGGTGTCACGTTTGTCGCTTAGCCCAACCAGCGCCAAAAGTTCGGTTATCTTACTTTCGATTTTTGATTTGTCTGCGTTCGCAAGCTCTAGTGGAAGAGCGACATTTTCAAATACCGTACGTGAAGATAGTAGATTAAAGTGCTGAAATATCATGCCGATGTTACGGCGCGCTTTTCCAAGCTCGGACTTAGAAAGCTTTGTTAAGTCGACACCATCTACGATAACTTCGCCAGACGTTGGTGCTTCTAACATGTTAACGCAACGAATCAGTGTGCTTTTCCCTGCACCGGAAGATCCAATGACGCCAAAGATTGCGCCTTGGGGAATAGATAGGTTGATGTCTATTAAGGCGTTAATCTCTTTACTGCCTTGATAGAAAACCTTATTTACTTGATTAATTTCAATCATATAAACAACCGTGCGGAATAAACTGAAAAGCGAATAGAGTGAACAGAATAATATTTTGAACTTGCTCTAAATTTTCAGTCGATGCTATGGCTTTCTGTTTTTTAAGTCAATAGATATTTTTACGTCTAGACGTCTATATAGCTTTGCAAATAATGGGTGATTTTTACTTAAAGCAAGGATATGCATACGCTCGCGAGCATTTTTGCCGCTTATTCCCCCATCGAGGCTAAAAAGTAATTGCATAGTGCGAAGTGCTATAAAGCATGTAATAATTTGTTCTGATTAAGGGTGTATTGAGGATTCAATTTTGGCTAAACCTGCCGTTTTTCTTGACCGTGATGGTGTGATCAACGTAGACCACGGTTACGTGCATGATGAACATAGTTTTGAATACATAGATGGTGTATTTGAAGCAACAAAGCAACTTCAAGACATGGGGTACCTACTGGTACTTGTTACGAATCAATCTGGAATAGCGCGAGGGATGTTTAGCGAAGATCGCTTTCTTTCTCTTACTCAGTGGATGGATTGGAACTTCGTTGACAATGGTGTTGATTTTGATGGTTTTTATTATTGTCCGCATCACTCTGAACATGGTGTCGGGGATTACAAGCAAGATTGTGAATGCCGAAAACCCAAGCCCGGTATGTTTATTTCTGCCCGTGATTTCTTAAAAATAGACATGAAAAATTCCGTTATGGTGGGTGACAAAGCGGAAGATATGATGGCCGCTCAATCAGCGGGTGTTGGAACACGAGTGCTTGTCCGTACTGGGAAACCTGTAACCGAGAAAGGAGAATCTTTGGCGTCAGTCGTATTAGACAGTATCAAAGATGTCCCTGCCTACCTTAAGAGCTAGCCTGTTCCATGTTGAAAACATTAATAATGGTTAGCGCACTGTTGGTGAGCACGGGGTTTATGGTCACTGGCTGCAGTTCAAGCACTCCGGTTAATAACGCATATATATGTGGTGAAGACTTAGAAATATGGACACACCACATTAATGAGTATGAGTTGCAATTGGAAATAAACAATGAGCGCTTTCTAATGGATCGCGTGCCGAGTGCTTCTGGTGAGAAATTTGAGAATCGTCGTATGGGGTATGTTTTCTGGATGAAAGGGACCCAAGCCAGTCTGTCTTTGCCTAATGTTCCGATGCAAATGTGCAATCAAATTACGCCTAAAAAGACATCGCTATCGTCTAAAAATACCTTGTTTTAAGTATTTATCTCACTCTTTCTTTGAGGGAATATTGCAATTCGATGCCAAACTTCGGCAATATTCCTTTATCACTACGACAAGTAAATTTGAAACCCTATGAGTAAGAAGCTCACTATTTTGGATATCGCTCGATTAGCAGGGGTCGGTAAATCGACGGTTTCTCGTGTTTTAACGAACGATCCAAAAGTAAAACCAGATACCCGTAAAAAGGTAGAGCAAATCATTTCTGAATCTGGTTATGTCCCGTCTAAGTCCGCTCAATCAATGAGAGGAGGCAGTCAGAAAGTCATCGGAGTGATTATTTCTCGTTTGGATTCTCCCTCAGAGAACCTTGTCGTCAGCCCGCTTTTAAAAACGTTGTATGCCGCTGGGTACGATGTCGTGATCATGGAAAGCCAATTCGACTGCGAAAAGACCAATGAGCACCTTGCTGTTTTAAAGCGTCGAAATGTTGATGGTGTAATTGTGTTTGGTTTTTCAGATTGCGATATGTACGAGCTGGAATCTTGGGGGCACAGAGCGGTAGTCATTGCGTCGGATTCTTCTGAAATATCTTCCGTGAATTACAACAATCAATCCGTCATCGAGATGGCCTTGAATCAACTTAGCCAACAGAACAAAACACACATTGCCTTTATTGGTGTGGATGATACGGATGTGACAACGGGCCGTTTGCGTACGCAAGCTTACATTCGGTGGTGTGAAAGCCATGCGTTAACGCCTAATTACACGACGGGTGCACTGAGTCATGAAAGCGGTTATCACTTAGTCGATACGGTATTGGGTACAAAAACGGATGCCATTGTGTGTGCCAGTGATTCAATTGCATTAGGCGTCAATAAAAGGCTTCAAGAGCTCGGTAAAACCGACGTAACTGTATTTGGTGTCGGTGGGAACGCTTTACTTTCGTTTTTGTTTCCAAACACACAGAGTATTGACCCGGGGTATGCGGAAGCTGGAAGAAAAGCCGCTAACCTGCTCGTCGACCAACTGCAGAATCAATCGGAGGTGACTCACGTCACTCTAACCCCTTCTCTTCCCAGTTAGCGTACAATTTTCCAACTCGTTGTAATTTTATAAGAATAAAAATTCAGTACTTCTTTTTCTATTTATCACTACATTTTTAATGTGATCATGTTCAATTAATGGGACTGTTCCCATTTTGATTTATTATTAGTGATGTCAATATGAATGATAATAATTGGGAACGGTCCCATAAAAAATAAAATAGAACGTGAATTCAAATAGGGTGAACAGTTATGAGTAAGGTAGCGAAGAAAGATGTCGCCAAAATCCTCGAACTTGTAGGGGGAAGCGATAACATTGCGAGTGTAAGCCATTGTTTAACTCGATTGCGCTTTGTACTAAATGATACCGATGCAGCGGATGTGAAAGGGCTAGAGAGCATTTCTATTGTTCGTGGTTGTTTTACAAATGCTGGTCAATTTCAAGTTGTGATTGGCAATGAAGTGGACGATGTCTATAAGCTTTTACTTGAACTTTCAGGGAAAAGCAGCGCTAGCAAAGACGATTCGAAATTGGCGGCTCGTCAGAACATGAATATTTTAGAGCGCAGCATCTCCCACCTAGCCGAAATTTTTGTTCCCCTTCTACCGGCGATCATTACGGGTGGTTTGATTCTTGGCTTTCGCAACGTTATTGGCGATATCAAGATGTTTGATGGTCAAACACTGACGCAAATCAGTCAGTTTTGGGCGACCGTCCATTCGTTTCTATGGCTAATTGGTGAAGCGATTTTCTTCTTCCTACCCGTCGGCGTATGTTGGGCTACGGTGAAGAAGCTGGGTGGTACGCCAATACTGGGTATTACATTAGGTGTGACATTAGTTTCACCCCAACTTATGAACGCTTATTTAATTGGTAAAGAAGTGCCCGAAGTGTGGGACTTTGGATTGTTTGTGATTGAAAAAGTGGGTTATCAGGCACAAGTGATACCTGCAATGTTGGCGGGTGTAGCACTGGCATTTATAGAGACAAACCTCAAGCGAATTGTACCGGGATACCTGTACCTCGTTGTGGTGCCATTTGTGTCTATTCTGTTGTCTGTGATCCTTGCCCATTCGTTGATCGGTCCTTTCGGGCGTTTACTGGGCGACGGTGTTGCGTTTGCTGCTAAAGCAGCAATGACGGGTGACTTCGCCATTATTGGTGCCACCGTGTTTGGATTCCTTTACGCACCGTTAGTGATCACCGGTGTTCACCACACAACCAATGCTGTTGATTTACAGTTAATGCAAGAGTTGGGTGGTACGCCAATTTGGCCACTAATCGCATTGT
Source organism: Vibrio penaeicida (assembly GCF_030689305.1). Classification (GTDB taxonomy): domain Bacteria; phylum Pseudomonadota; class Gammaproteobacteria; order Enterobacterales; family Vibrionaceae; genus Vibrio; species Vibrio penaeicida_B. Next base: position 102,358 of record NZ_JAUYVM010000016.1, read on the forward strand.
CTAATATTGCACAGGCTTCTGCTGTCGTCGGTATCATCATTATCAGCCGTAAAGAAGGTGAGCGAGATGTCTCTGTTCCTGCTGCCATTTCCGCCTACCTTGGTGTAACGGAGCCAGCGATGTACGGTATCAACCTCAAATACAAATTCCCAATGCTAAGTGCTATGGCTGGTTCCGCTATTGCGGCGGCAATATGTGGTAGTGCGGGGGTGATGGCAAACGGTATTGGTGTCGGTGGTCTGCCAGGTATTCTCTCTATCCAGCCTCAATACTGGACTATATTCAGCATCGCCATGCTAGTTGCGATTTTTGTACCTGCGATGTTGACTCTCTTCTTCTATAAGCGCGCTCAACATAAAGGCAATTTAGAAACAGCAGCCGCATAACATACAGCAGGCAGCCTGCTCTCTTCCCCCTTGTTGGCTGCCTGCGCTTTACTCTGAGATCGAAATAATGACTATTCATAACGACTGGTGGCGCAAAGCGTCTATTTACCAAATCTATCCTAAAAGTTTTTGTGACAGTGGAAGTTCTGGCACTGGAGACATTCAGGGGATTATTTCAAAGTTAGAGTATTTGAAAGCTCTGGGCATTGACGCTATCTGGTTAACCCCTGTTTACTGTTCTCCGATGGTCGACAATGGTTATGACATTTCGGATTACTTTGCCATTAACCCTGATTTCGGCACTATGACTGATTTTGATGAATTGATTGCCGCGGCACATCGCCAAGGGATTCGTCTTATCATGGATATCGTCGTTAACCATACGTCGACAGAGCATGCTTGGTTCCAATCGGCTTTGGGTGACAATAATAGCCCATACCGCGACTACTATATTTGGCGAGATCCGCTCAATGGTGATGTTCCTAATAACTGGGAATCTAAATTTGGTGGTTCAGCGTGGGAGCTTGATGAATCCACCAACCAATATTATCTGCATTTATTTGCTAAAGAGCAGGCTGATCTGAATTGGGAAAACCCTCAAGTCCGTGAAGAAGTCAACGCGGTGATTGAGTATTGGGCAGAAAAAGGCGTTGATGGGTTCCGTTTGGATGTCATTAATCTCATTTCTAAACAGCAAGATTTCCCATCTGATGATGTGGGAGATGGTCGTCGATTTTACACTGACGGACCTCGCGTACATGAATACCTACAAGAAATCAGCCAGACGGTATTTCAAAAATATGGCAGCGTCACCGTAGGGGAAATGTCTTCAACTACGCTAGAGCATTGCCAGAAATACTCTTCGATGGATGGAAAAGAATTATCCATGGTGTTTAACTTCCATCACCTTAAGGTGGATTATCCGAACGGTGAGAAGTGGGGGCTTGCTCCGTTTGATTTTCTTCAATTGAAATCCATATTTAACCACTGGCAGCAAGGCCTAAACGGAAAGGGGTGGGGCGCTCTATTTTGGTGTAATCACGATCAACCCCGCATAGTGAGTCGGTTGGGTAATGATGAGCAATACCGAGTCGAGTCAGCCAAAATGCTCGCCGCTTCCGTACACTTCATGCAAGGCACGCCATATATTTATCAAGGTGAAGAAATCGGTATGACAAACCCTCATTTTGATTCAATAGACCAATACCGAGATGTCGAAAGCACGAATATGTATGACATCATGGTGAATCAGAAAGGGGGGAGCTCCGACGACATGCTTCGTATTTTAGCGAGCAAGTCACGTGATAACTCTAGAACGCCTATGCAGTGGGATGATTCTGAAAATGCGGGGTTTACACAAGGGACTCCTTGGATTGATGTTGCTAGAAATTACCGTGATGTGAATGCAATGACAGCGTTCGAAGATAAAGGCTCAGTCTTCTATTTTTATCAGTCACTCATTCATCTACGCAAAGAACTACCCGTGATAACGGATGGGGATTACCAAGATTTAATGCCAGATCATCCGTCTGTTTTTGCCTACGCTCGTAGCAACGGCTATCAGACACTGATTTGTATTAATAACTTCTACGCAGAACAGGTCGAAATCAGCTTACCGAGTCGGTACAACATGAAAGAAGCAAAAGGTGTTCTTGGAAACTATCAAACCGTTGAGCAGTTGAGTTTGGTTCAGAGTTCGAATCAATCTCTTGAACCCTATGAAAGCCGTGTTTTTATTATTGAGAGTGTTTCGCACTAAAGTAAAGGCATAAAAAAAGCCGGGCAATTGGATTGCCCGGTTTTTTGTTGCTGACGTTGTTTTTTTTATTAGTGTTGAACTGATCGCTTACTTACACTGTATCGCGTTGGTTTATGGTTCATAGCCAATACTAAGTTCAGCGCGATTGCCCCTAGAATAGACAAGCCGATGACTTCAAGCGAAACGAAAAAGAATGATGCAATTAGAATCGCACAATCAATGATCATCTGGCTTTTTCCAACTGAGAACCCAGTCTTATCTTGAATAATCAAGCAAAGCACATTAAAACCACCAAGGCTGGTGTGATGTCGGAATAAGATCAGCATGCCCAGTCCCATCAATAATCCGCCCGATATCGCGCAGTAAAGTGGGTTAATGCTATCAATCTGAATCAGCCAGTGCAGGTTATCTGCGAATATAGACACAAGCGCACCAGAAATTAAACTGGTCAGCGCGAATCTTTTGCCAAAGCGTTTCCAGCCTAAAATATAGAATGGGATATTTGATGCGAAATAGAGAACGCCGAAACTAAAAGGCACAAATTGGCTAATTAAAAGCGCTAACCCTGTGGTTCCACCCGTCAGTAAAGTCGCATTCTGTAAGAAGAATACGCCCTGCGCGACTAAAAATGTGCCTGTCAGTATTGCGATCCAATCTTCTTTTCTTGTGTGTTTTTCCATTAAATTACATGTTAACTTACCGAAATTGAGCGGAATACTAGTGAAAAACTGCTACTTTCGATAGCTTGAATGGTAATTCTACCTCTAACTTATGTATCTTTGATTTTACAGGGTGTAAACCTTTAAGTTGACAGTGATATAGTTTAGGGAAACGATATAGACCACCACTATGATGAACACTCAAACGGAACATGAAATATCTACATAAAGAAAGTTGCAAAAGTCACTTTATGACGCAGATCAAATTATGTAGAATGCACCCCATCAAATACGGTGACGAAAACGTTTGCTTTTGGTCGTTGTGTGGTTTTTTTGAAACTTTCAGTAAATCTGAGTCAGGAGATACAGATGCTTAAGCGTGATATGAACATCGCTGATTACGATGCGGACCTTTTTACAGCAATCCAAGAAGAGACTCTTCGCCAGGAAGAGCACATCGAGCTTATCGCTTCAGAAAACTACACCAGCCCACGTGTAATGGAAGCGCAAGGTTCTCAGCTAACAAACAAGTACGCTGAAGGCTACCCAGGCAAGCGTTACTATGGTGGTTGTGAGTTCGTAGACAAAGTTGAAGCATTAGCTATTGATCGCGCATGCGAACTATTTGGTGCTGATTACGCAAATGTACAGCCTCACTCAGGTTCTCAAGCAAACAGTGCTGTGTACATGGCGCTTCTTAACCCAGGCGATACGGTTCTAGGTATGAGCCTGGCGCACGGTGGTCACCTAACTCACGGATCTCCAGTTAACTTCTCAGGTAAACACTACAACGTTATCCCTTACGGTATCGATGAAGCTGGTCAGATAAACTACGACGAAATGGAAGCATTAGCAGTAGAGCACAAACCGAAAATGATCATCGGTGGCTTCTCTGCTTATTCCCAAGTTTGTGATTGGGCGCGAATGCGTGAAATCGCAGACAAAGTAGGTGCTTACTTCTTTGTTGATATGGCTCACGTTGCTGGTCTAATTGCAGCGGGTGTTTACCCTAACCCGGTGCCACACGCTCACGTTGTTACTACAACAACGCACAAAACATTGGCTGGTCCACGTGGTGGTCTTATCCTTTCTAATGAAGGTGAAGATTTCTACAAGAAGCTGAACTCAGCAGTATTCCCTGGTGGTCAAGGTGGTCCTCTAATGCACGTTATTGCGGGTAAAGCGGTAGCGTTCAAAGAAGCACTAGAGCCAGAGTTCAAAGAGTACCAAGCACGCGTTGTTGCGAATGCAAAAGCAATGGTGGCAGAATTTCTAGAGCGCGGTTACGACATCGTTTCGGGCTCAACAGAAAACCATTTGTTCCTAGTTGATCTCATCAACAAAGACATCACGGGTAAAGATGCCGATGCTGCACTTGGCGCGGCAAACATTACAGTAAATAAAAACTCAGTACCAAACGATCCACGTAGCCCGTTCGTTACGTCTGGTGTTCGTGTAGGTACGCCTTCAATTACTCGTCGTGGCTTTACTGAAGAAGACGCGAAAAACCTAGCTGGCTGGATGTGTGACATCTTAGACAACATGGGTGATGAAGCCGTAGTTGAAGCGACTAAAGCGAAGGTGCTTGAGATTTGTAAGCGTCTACCTGTTTACGCATAGTACCCTTTAATTCGTTCTATTGGTTTTCAGAGATATATCCATAGTGTGTCTCTAATCGATAGACATAGAAATAGAAAAGCGCAGCCATTAGGCTGCGCTTTTTTTTTGAAATCAAAGAATGCTTGAACAACTTAACTCTCGCCAGTTATCTATTTTTGCGAATTTTATATTCTGCTGTGAATTGTTCTGGTTGGCTTTAGTTATGATTCGGTGTTTCATCCTGAAAAGATATAAAAGACCTTTCCATCGTAAGGTTAATTGACTTTATTTCTATTGAAAAACAGGTTGTTTGTTTCTTGAGCGAGAATAGGGTTAACCTACTGACCTGGTTTGTATTTGGTTTTTTGTTTCGGTTTTTAAGGAAAATATCAGATTAAATTTTGTGAGGTTCATTGTGATATTTTTGTTAATAGTGCCTTTTATTTGTGAATTCAGTGTGTATTATTCCTGCCCTCTGCATTTATTAGTGCAGTAAATAACTATCAAAATACTATATGCAAGCATAAACAACTGGAGTGAAACGATGAATAAATCGCTTTCAACAAAAATTTTTATAGGTCTATTTGCCGGCCTAATGATAGGTACCGCCATTCAGTACTTATTCAATGGCATCACCATTATGGATACTTATGTTTTGGGAGCGGCTGAGGGCGCAGGTGGAATGTTCGTTTCACTTATCAAGCTTTTGGTCGTGCCATTGGTCTACGTGTCGATCGTCTGCGGTATTGTTGAGTTAAAAGACATTACTTCTTTTGGACGTCTTGGTGGTAAAACTTTTGCCTTGTACATTTTCAATACCATCATTGCGATTACTGCGGCACTGACTATCGGAATGATTGTTCAGCCGGGTGCTGACGCCAATTTGGCTGGTACGGTTTCTGAAGCGGTGAAATTAACGACAACAGAAACGCCAGACATCTTTTCTCTGGTTGTGAACATCGTGCCAAGCAACCCTGTACAGGCGTTTGCAAACGGTGACATGCTACAAATCATCTTTATGGCAATCCTAACAGGTCTTGCTATTCAAGCTCTGGATTCACGTGGTGGTCCTGCAATTCGCACCTTCAAAATGGCAAACGAGATCATGATGAAGTTGGTGGGTTTGGTCATGAGCCTTGCACCATACGGTGTATTCGCGTTGATGATTCAACTCGGCGCGACTCTAGATGGAAATACACTGGCGTCAGTGGCTGGATATGTTGCCCTTGTTGTCGCTATGTTGGTGTTCTGGATTTTCTTCTTCTACCCAACCGTGGTGGGTCTGGCGACAGGTATTTCTCCAAAACAGTTTATGCGTGCAACGCGTGAGCAAGTTCTGTTCTCGCTTTCGACGGCAAGCTCTAATGCGACCATCCCAGTTACCATGCGCACACTTACCGAGAAGTTAAACGTCTCTCGATCTGTTGCCGGTTTTGGTGTACCACTTGGTGCGACAATGAACATGTCTGGTGTATCCATCTATATTGCCCTTGCGACAATCTTTGTAGCCAATGCGTTTGGTCAGCCGATCAACTCTGCAGATATCTTTACTCTTGGCCTAACGATTCTGCTTCTATCTATCGGTGCGGGTGGTGTTCCTGGTGGCGGCGTAGTTATGGTTGGTGTATTACTGCACCAATTGGGGCTTCCACCTGAAGGTTTGGCTATTATTGCGGCTGTAGACCGTATCAATGATATGTTCTGTACCTCTTCAAACGTTGTAGGTGATACTGCGGTGAACACCATCGTAGCTAAATCTGAAAACGAAATAGGTGTTGAAGAAAAATCTGAACCTGTTCAAGTGAGCTAATTACGACGAAAATTGGCTTATATAAGCGGAGCCTTTTGGCTCCGTTTTTTGTTGTAACGACAAGGGTTCAGCGAAAAAAGAAAAAAAACGTTACTTTTTTTAATGAATCCCCTTGAAAAGGTATTCCATGCCCTTATCTATTGGGCATAGACAAAGCAAAGTAGTTCGCACACATATTTTGTGAGTAGGGGTTGAATCCCCATTCCTCATCCCCACTTATGGGGATATAGCAAAAAGATAATTGATTTAATCGGAGATAGCCTGATGGGTAAAATCATTGGTATTGACTTAGGTACTACTAACTCTTGTGTTGCTGTGTTGGACGGCGATGCACCACGCGTAATCGAGAACGCTGAGGGTGAGCGCACAACTGCATCTGTTATTGCTTATACAGACGGTGAAACGCTGGTAGGTCAACCTGCGAAACGTCAAGCAGTTACAAACCCGGAAAACACGCTATTTGCAATCAAGCGTTTGATCGGTCGTCGTTTCGAAGATGATGAAGTTCAACGCGACATCGAAATCATGCCTTACAAAATTGTTAAGGCTGACAACGGCGATGCGTGGGTAGAAGCGAAAGGCCAAAAAATGGCTGCTCCTCAGGTTTCTGCTGAAGTTCTAAAGAAAATGAAGAAAACGGCAGAAGACTTCCTAGGTGAAGAAGTAACAGGCGCTGTAGTGACTGTTCCTGCATACTTCAACGATGCTCAGCGTCAAGCAACTAAAGATGCTGGCCGTATCGCTGGTCTTGATGTTAAGCGTATTATCAACGAACCAACAGCCGCTGCTCTAGCATACGGTCTAGACAAGCAAGAAGGCGATCGCACTATTGCGGTATACGACCTTGGTGGTGGTACGTTCGATATCTCTATCATCGAAATCGACAACGTTGATGGCGAGCAAACTTTCGAAGTACTAGCAACTAACGGTGACACACACCTTGGTGGTGAAGATTTCGATAACCGTCTAATCAACTACCTAGTAGACGAGTTTAAGAAAGAGCAAGGCATCGACCTTAAAGTTGATCCTCTAGCAATGCAGCGTGTTAAAGAAGCGGCAGAAAAAGCGAAAATTGAACTGTCTTCTGCACAACAAACTGACGTGAACCTACCTTACGTTACCGCTGATGCAACTGGTCCTAAGCACATGAACGTTAAAGTGACTCGTGCGAAACTAGAAGCGCTAGTTGAAGACCTAGTTCAACGTTCTCTTGAGCCACTTAAAGTTGCTCTAGCAGATTCAGATCTATCAGTAAGCGAAATTACAGACGTAATTCTTGTTGGTGGTCAAACGCGTATGCCTATGGTTCAGGCGAAAGTTGCTGAGTTCTTCGGTAAAGAAGCTCGTAAAGACGTGAACCCTGATGAAGCAGTAGCAATGGGTGCTGCAGTTCAAGGTGGCGTACTTGCTGGTGAAGTGAAAGACGTACTGCTTTTAGACGTAACGCCTCTTTCTCTAGGTATCGAAACGATGGGTGGTGTAATGACTGCTCTAGTTGAGAAAAACACAACAGTACCGACGAAAGCAAACCAAGTATTCTCTACAGCTGAAGACAACCAAAACGCGGTAACTATCCACGTTCTTCAGGGTGAGCGCAAGCAAGCGATGCATAACAAATCTCTAGGTCAATTTAACCTAGAAGGCATTCAGCCTGCACCTCGTGGTATGCCTCAAATCGAAGTAACTTTCGACCTTGATGCGGATGGTATCTTGCACGTATCTGCGAAAGACAAGTCGACAGGTAAAGAGCAGAAGATCACCATCCAAGCATCTGGTGGTCTAAGCGACGACGAAATTGAGAAAATGGTACAAGAAGCAGAAGCAAACAAAGAAGCGGACAAGAAGTTCGAAGAATTGGCCTCTGTTCGTAACCAAGCTGACCAAATGATCCACGGTACTCAGAAGCAAATTGAAGAAGCGGGTGACGCTCTTCCTGCTGAAGACAAAGAAAAGATCGAAGCAGCAATTGCTGAGCTAGAAGAAGCGAAGAAAGGCGAAGATAAAGAAGCTATCGACGCGAAAGTTCAGGCTCTAATGGCGGCATCTCAAAAGCTAATGGAAATTGCACAGCAGAAAGCTCAAGCTGAACAAGCAGCAGGCGCGGAAGCTGGCGAACAACCTAAGCAAGACGACGATGTTGTTGATGCTGAGTTCGAAGAAGTGAAAGACGAGAAGAAATAATCTCTAAGCTGTTATCACTCGAAATCTTAATGTTTCGGGTGATATAGCGTCTAAATCTTCTATGCTGCGGGCGTTCGAGTTATCTCTTACGCCCGCAAGTTTGTAAGTAAGGAATCAATCCAGATAAAGAGTTTGTGATAGTTAAGGTGTTCAGCACACTGGCTTGTGGCGCTATTCATACATATGCTTTTTTCATAACCTTAGGATCAGCCTCCTTATCTAGATTGATACAAACCACCAAGCGGAACCATCCGTTTGCAGTAAATAATTGGTGACGAAGAACATGTCAAAACGTGATTTTTACGAAGTATTAGGCGTTGGCCGTGATGCATCAGAACGCGATGTAAAAAAGGCGTATAAGCGCCTTGCTATGAAATTTCACCCAGATCGGAATCAGGGTGACGAATCGGCTGCGGAAAAGTTTAAAGAAGTAAAAGAAGCGTACGAAATTCTTTTAGACCCACAGAAGAAAGCCGCGTATGACCAATACGGTCACGCAGCCTTTGAACAAGGTGGAATGGGCGGCGGCGGTGGCTTCGGTGGAGGCGGCGCTGACTTTGGCGATATCTTTGGTGACGTTTTTGGCGACATCTTTGGCGGTGGTCGCCGTGGCGGCGGTGGTCAGTCACGTGCCCAACGCGGTGCAGACCTTCGCTACAACATGGAGCTTTCTCTAGAAGAGGCTGTTCGCGGTGTTGAAAAAGAAATTGAAGTTCCTACTCTAGTTGAATGTGATGTCTGTGATGGCAGCGGTGCTAAGAAAGGTTCTGGTGCTCAAACATGTGGAACATGTCATGGTCATGGCCAAGTTCAAATGCGACAAGGCTTCTTTGCTGTTCAGCAAACATGTCCTACCTGTCACGGTAAAGGTAAGATCATTAAAGACCCATGTAACTCTTGTCATGGTCAGGGTCGTAAGCAGAAAACGAAAACACTGAATGTTAAGATCCCTGCTGGTGTAGATACGGGCGATCGCATTCGTCTTTCTGGTGAAGGTGAAGCTGGAGAAATGGGCGCACCTGCTGGCGATTTGTATGTACAAGTACATGTTCGTGAACACAATATCTTCGAGCGTGACGGAAACAACTTGTACTGTGAAGTACCGGTAAGCTTTGCAATGGCTGCGCTGGGTGGTGAAGTTGAAGTTCCAACTCTTGACGGTCGTGTAAACCTGAAAGTGCCAGAAGAAACACAAACGGGTCGTATGTTCCGTATGCGCGGTAAAGGTGTGAAAGGTGTTCGCGGTGGCGGTGTTGGCGATTTAATCGTGAAATTGGTTGTTGAAACACCTGTTAAATTGAGTTCCCGTCAAAAAGAACTGCTGCGTGATTTCGAAGAAACGTGTGGCGGAGATGCGGCGAATAAGCATAGCCCTAAGTCAGAAGGTTTCTTTAACGGCGTTAAGAAGTTCTTTGATGACCTAACAAGCTAACAACGTAAAATCGATACATAAAAAACGACAGCCAGTGCTGTCGTTTTTTTATATCTGAAACAAATGAGTGATTACTTGTTGATACTGATGGTTTCACCAGACTTACAACGGAACTGGTAGTAACGCTGGCTTTCGTTAAATTTAGACAAGCCTTCACCGCTGCAGTAATCAGCGTTAATGTTGCGCATTGTCTCTAGTGTCACTTCAGAGCGAAGTGCAAACTTGGAGCCATCTGCACATACAATGCGAACACGACCATCATCGCTGACTGAGTATACTTTTACTTCGGTATTACAAAGCTCGAACGATGCGTCCATGTAGTTATCTTGTTGGGTAGGTGTAGAGCTACAACCTACCAGCGTCAAAGCCATTAGACCTGCTACTGCAAATAATTTCATCTGAAGTTTCCAACTGGTTGATGTTAATTTTATGCTGAATAACAAGCTGAAGTGTTTGGGCTCGTCGCCATTTAATCGCTTAGCTGCTATACAACAGATTTTAAAGTAAAAATATTTAAGCATCTTAGCGTAAAGCCAGATGTGAGTAAAATTCCGGTATAAAAAACGCCCCGATTTCTCGAAATCGGGGCGAATTATAAAAAACTTAATAGTAATAGAAGGTTAAGAGTTAGTTCTACTTAATCTCAACCCCTTTAGCTTGAAGATCAGCATGGTAAGAAGAACGTACAAATGGACCACATGCTGCGTGGGTGAACCCCAGCTCTAGTGCGATCTCTTTTAGCTCATCAAACTCTGAAGGTGGCACATAGCGTTCAACCGCTAAGTGGTGACGACTTGGTGCTAAGTACTGACCAAGCGTTAGCATTGTTACACCGTGAGCACGTAAATCTTTCAGAACTTCTACAATTTCTTCTTTTGTTTCGCCTAAGCCCATCATCACACCAGACTTGGTTGGAACATCAGGGTGTTGTTCTTTAAACTTGCGAAGCAAATCAAGTGACCACTTGTAGTTTGCACCTGGTCTAACCTTACGGTAGAGGCGAGGCGCTGTTTCTAGGTTATGGTTGAACACATCTGGCGGGTTATCTTTTAGCAGCTCTAACGCTGTATCCATACGACCACGGAAATCAGGAACCAATGTTTCAATGCGTATGTTTGGGTTCATGGCGCGAATTTCACGGTTACAGTCGGCAAAATGCTGTGCTCCACCGTCGCGTAAATCATCTCGGTCAACAGAAGTAATAACGACATACTTGAGCTTCATGTCTTTAATTGTTTGAGCAAGATGCTGTGGCTCGTTGTTGTCCGGTGTAATTGGACGACCATGGGCTACGTCACAGAAAGGACAGCGACGGGTACAGATTGCACCTAAAATCATGAATGTAGCCGTACCGTGGTTAAAGCATTCCGCTAAGTTAGGGCAAGAGGCTTCTTCACATACAGAGTGAAGATTATTCTTACGCATAGCGGATTTGATTTCTTGGATACGTTTGCTATCAGAAGGTAACTTGATTTTCATCCAATCAGGTTTGCGTAACACTTCTTTCTGTTCAATTGGCATGTTCTTAACTGGAATCAGTGCCATTTTGTCAGCGTCGCGGTATTTAACGCCTTTTTCCATCTGGATTGGTTTACTCATGATGATTTGCTTTCTGTAATAATTTCGACTTGCTTGTAGCCCAGCAGTGCAACAAGCTCTTCAATAAGCGTTGTTTCAACGCTGCTCACTTCAGTATCACTGTTAAAATCGCTGATTTGGACCATTTCCATTCCCTGGTAGCCACATGGGTTAATACGCAGAAATGGCGAGAGATCCATATTTACATTTAAGGCGAGTCCGTGAAAAGAACAACCTTTTCGAATGCGTAGCCCCAGCGAACAAATCTTTTTATCACTCACATAAACGCCCGGAGCATCTGGTTTTGCTTCGGACTCTATATCATATTGCTTCAGTGTATTTATAACCAGATTTTCGATATGAGTGACTAAGTCTCTTACTCCCAATGAGCGCCGGCGCAGGTTTAATAGGAAATAAGCCACAACCTGACCAGGACCATGATAGGTAACTTGACCACCACGATCGCTCTGTACCACTGGGATATCGCCAGTATCAATTAGATGCTCTGTTTTGCCTGCTTGACCTTGGGTAAAAACTGGGTTGTGTTCTACAAGCCAAACTTGGTCGCCCGTTTCTTCATCACGAGTATCCGTAAAATCATGCATGGCTTGCCAAACGGGTAGGTAATCTTGTCGACCTAGCTTTTTAACGACTAACTGGTCTTTGACTTCAAGCAAACTAAAAGATCCTTTGAAATAAGAACGATAAAAGTAAACGGATTATAAACTTCTTTAACCAATCTAACTACACATAAGCGACATGGATTTTACATCTCAGCTAGAATTCCATGCTGGAAATTAGAGAGTTGGTGCTATGGATAGGGCAATAAGCCCTAGAAAAACAGCGACTAATAAGTCGCTGTTTCAATTCGAGCTAAATAGTTAGAGGCTAAAGTACTATGCTTACCTAAAGTACCATGCGTACGATGTCGATATCGCCTAGCTCTTTGTAGAGTGACTCTACTTGCTCGATAGAAGTCGCTGTGATGGTAATAGAGACGGAGTTATATGTCCCTTTTCCACTCGGCTTAACGGTAGGGCTGTAGTCGCCAGGAGCGTGACGTTGAATGACTTCTAACACAAGCTCTGGCAGTTCTGGTTTTGCATAGCCCATTACCTTGTAAGTAAACTGACAAGGGAACTCAAGCAGGTCTTTTAGTTTTGCGTCTGAGTTGATATTCAACATTGCGAGAACTCCGATTTAGTATTCGATATTGCGGTGCGAAATAGTACTGCCAAATGTAACGGATCTCAAGTTACATCAGCGCTCCCTCACATTATGATGCAAAAAAGCCGCTAACGCGGCTTTCAATAATTAAGTCTAAGATACGCTGAGTTTAGCTAAACCAGCTCTTGAACAGTAAGACAATGTAATCAATTAGTCGGCTAAATAAGCCGCCTTCTTCTACATCTTCTAGCGCTAGAAGTGGGTATTCAGCAATGTCGTCGCCTTCAACTTGGTAGAACAAACGCCCAACCACATCGCCTTTGCGAATTGGTGCTTGAAGTTCTTTTTCTAATACAAAGTTGGCAGTCATGTTTTTCGCCTGACCACGAGGAAGGGTAACATAGGTGTCTTCGGCAACACCGAGAGCAACTGAGTCTTTGTCACCCATCCAGATTTTTTCGCTAACGAAAGTTTCACCTGATTTGTGTGGGGAAACCGTTTCAAAAAAACGGAATCCGTAGTTAAGCAGCTTCTTGCTTTCCGCCTTACGAGCGTTAGCACTTTTCGTTCCCATTACAACGGCGACTAGGCGCATTTTGCCTTCGGTTGCAGAGCTCACCAAGCTGTAGCCAGCTTTGCTTGTGTGTCCGGTTTTGATGCCGTCAACGTTCATGCTTTTATCCCAAAGCAAACCGTTACGGTTGTATTGGGTTATACCATTGTAAGTAAATTGCTTTTCGGCGTAGATGCGGTATTCATCTGGCACATCACGAATAAGAGCCTGACCAAGCAGCGCCATATCGTAAGGCGTTGAGAAAAGGTCTGGGTTATCCAAACCATGTACATTGGCAAAGTTGGTATTCTCCATACCAATCGACTTCGCCCACGCATTCATAAGGTCTACAAATGCGTCTTCAGACCCTGCAACATGCTCAGCCATGGCGACACAGGCGTCGTTACCTGACTGAATGATGATGCCTCGGTTTAGGTCATCAACAGTTACCGTAGTGCCTACCTCAATGAACATTTTTGAAGAATCAGGGAAATTTTTCGCCCACGCATTCTTACTAATGACCACTTTGTCAGACAGCGAAATGTTACCGCGTTCAAGCTCTTGACCAATGACATAGCTGGTCATCATCTTGGTAAGACTTGCTGGGGACAAACGCGTGTTCGCCTCTTTTTCTGCCAGAACTTTACCGGAATGGTAGTCCATGAGCACGAAACCTTTAGCGGCGATTTCAGGTGCATCTGGGACAACAATAGGAGCCGAGAATGCTGGAGAAGCGAAAGTTGCTGACACGATTGCTGAAGTGACAAACAAAGATTTAATAGATTTCACAGATTTTTTCATTGGTATTAGTTGTTAGTCTGAATGTTTAATGCTGAACGTTCGTATCTTAGCAGAATCATTCTGATAAGTCAGAAGCTTACTGTTGCACAAATTAACCCGTTTGTCCCTAAGGATTCTGTTTCACTTGTTTAATGAACGCAGTGGGGTAGCCTTGTGAGTGTACTTGAGATAACGTTTTTTGCGTTAATTCTTGGTCATTAAATGGGCCTAAAAAAATACGATGTAGCTTTTTTGACCCTTCTGTATAACTGCGTACTGATAGGCTTTGACCCAAAGATTTCGCTAAAGTTCGGGCTTTGTCTTCATCTTTTGACGCGGCAACTTGAATAACAAACCTTGGCAATTTCTTCTGCGCAACGAGCGATGTGTTTTCGCGGCTTACAGATATGTACTCAATTTTTACATTCGCGGTACCCGTCTGAACGACGCCTAATTTGTATGCCGCTGCGTAGCTTAAATCAATAATACGCCCTTCATGAAATGGGCCTCGGTCGTTAATGCGGACAATTGCCGTTTTTCCGTTGTCTTTGTTCAGTACCTTGACGTAACTAGGAAGAGGTAAAGTTTTATGCGCTGCCGACATAGAGTACATGTCGTATATTTCACCGTTAGACGTTAGGTGACCATGAAACTTTTTACCATACCAAGATGCTTTACCTTCTTGAATAAATCCTTCAGGCTCTTTAACAATTTTGTATGAGCCGCCCAGTAAGCTGTAGTCTTTGTTGCCGCCCAAACTGATGGGTTCATAAACAGGATGAGCATCTTCAATATGTTCAACAGAAAGAGGCACTTCAGGGGCGACATCGTCATCTATGGTGTATCTGCCTTTGTCTGGGCTTGTACAGCCGGTTAAAGCCAGTATTAAAATCATGATAAGAGAGTAAATTCTAAAAGCCATCAGTTCGCCTTAGAGAGCATTTTACGGTGAGTGTGAATCGACATCAGAATGCCAAACCCGGCCATTAGCGTTACCATGGATGTGCCTCCATAGCTAATCAAAGGCAGTGGTACGCCTACAACGGGAAGAATGCCACTCACCATACCTATGTTTACAAAAACGTAAACAAAAAAGCTAAGAACAACGCTGCCTGCCATCATTCGACCAAAAGCGGTTTGCGCTTTACTAGCTAAAAACAAACCTCGCCCAATAATAAACAGGTAGATGCAAAGTAGCGCGACCACACCAATCATGCCCCATTCTTCCGCAACAACGGCAAAGATGAAGTCAGTATGACGCTCTGGTAAGAATTCAAGTTGCGACTGAGTGCCTTGCAACCAGCCTTTTCCGGATAAACCGCCAGAACCAATGGCAATCTTACTTTGAATAATGTGATAGCCTGCACCCAATGGATCGGATTCAGGGTCAAATAAGGTTCTTACGCGAACCTTTTGATACTCTCTCATCAAGAAGAACCAAAGAATTGGGATGAACGCACCGAGTGCAACGGCGGCAGCCGTGATGATCTTCCAGCTTATTCCTGCAAGGAAAATAACAAAAATCCCTGACGCAGCGATGAGGATAGAAGTTCCTAAGTCGGGTTGCTTGGCAATAAGTATTGTTGGAATGAAAACCATCAATAGTGAGGCGATCAGTGTTTTAAATGTAGGGGGGAGCGAGCGTTTACCAATATACCTAGCCACCATGAGTGGTACGGCGAGCTTCAATAACTCAGAAGGCTGGAAGCGCACAAAGCCAAGATTTAACCATCGCTGGGCCCCTTTGGAGGCCTCACCGAAGAATAAAACCCCTAACAATAAAAATATCCCAACAACAAACAGCAATGGTGCCGCAGTTTCATAGGTGCGTGGGGGGATCTGTGCGAGAAGTAACATTACGACAAGAGATAGCCCCATTCTCATCGCTTGCCTGTCCATCATCGCGAGGCTTTGTCCACTGGCACTGTACATAACCACTAGCCCAAAGCACATAAGCAGCAGCAACCCAAGCAACATGGGTAAGTCGATATGGAGTTTATCGAAAAAGGAACGATTTCTTCCGGTAGAAGGGTCAAACCGCATTATTTATTCCCATCTTTGCTGTCAATTAAAACGTGGTCGAAGATCTCTCGTGCAACAGGTGCACCGTTTGAAGAGCCGCCCCCGGCGTTTTCTAATACAACGGTCACAATCACTTCTGGATCGTCGAACGGAGCAAAACCCGTATACAAAGCGTGGTCTCTCAAGTGTTCAGCGAGTTCGTCGGCGTTGTATTCTTCATCTTCTTTGAGCCCAAACACCTGTGCTGTTCCGGATTTACCACCAGTCATGTATTCTGCTTTTGCGAAGGCTCGTCGAGCCGTTCCTTTTTTACCGTGGTTTGCTAAGCGCATTCCTTCTAAGGCAACAGTCCAATAGCGTTTAGATACGCCTTCAACTGGCGGGTAGGATTCAATAGGCGCAGCTGTTGTCACATGAGGCTCTTGAGTTTTATCAATGGTCGCTCTAAGCAAGTGAGGAGCGATGACTTCACCTTTATTCACCAATACTGAGGTAGCTTTTGCTAATTGCATGGGGGTTGCTGTCCAGTAGCCTTGTCCGATGCCCACAGGGATCGTATCACCTTGGTACCAAGGTTGGCGATGACGCGCCATTTTCCATTCTCGGGTTGGCATGTTGGCTTTACTTTCTTCATGAATATCGATACCCGTAAAGTCGCCAAATCCAAATAGCATCATCCAAGTGGAGATGCGATCAATACCCATGTCGTAGGCAATTTGATAATAAAAAGTATCGACTGACTCTTCGATAGATTTCAGTATATCGACACGCCCATGCCCCCAACGTAACCAATCTCGAAATGGGCGAGTTTTCGAGTTAGGAATACGCCAGTACCCCGGATCATTACGTGTGGTTTTTGTCGTAATAACTTTTTCTTGAAGTGCTGCGACGGCGATAAATGGCTTCACCGTAGATGCAGGTGGATAAATTCCAAGCGTTGCGCGGTTAACTAAAGGCCTGTCTTTGTCTTCTAGCAAGGCGCGATAGTCTTTGCCGGAAATCCCGTGTACGAAAGAATTCGGATCGTAGCTTGGGCTAGAAAGCATAGCTAAAACACCGTTATCTGTTGGGTCGAGCAAAATGGCCGAACCTCTTCGACCATCCAGCAAATCATATAAGTACTGCTGAAGTTTAATGTCTAAGTTGAGGACAATGTCTTGCCCGGGAATAGGTGGTACGTATTTTAAAGTGCGAATGATACGACCACGGTTGTTCACTTCAACTTCTTGGTAACCAGCCGTACCGTGAAGTAAATCTTCATAAAAACGTTCGATACCAAGCTTACCAATATCTCGGGTTGCTTGATAATTGGCTACTTTATCTTCGCGCTCTAAGCGTTGTAAATCACGGTCATTAATTCGAGATACATAGCCCAATACATGAGTCAGTACCTTTCCGTATGGATAATAGCGTTTTAGCGTAGCGTTCACTTCGACACCGGGAAAGCGATGCTGATTCACAGAAAATAGAGCGACTTGTTCTTCCGTTAACTGGTTTAACAGTGGGACGGATTTAAAGCGCCTAGTACGCTTACGTTCCTTGTGGAAGCGAGTAATACGCTCGTCAGAGATCTCTAGAAAAGTACTCAACTGAATAATGGTTTCATCAATGTCTTTGATTTTTTCAGGCGTAAGTTCAAGGCTAAAGATGGGGCGGTTTTCAGCGAGTAGAATACCGTTTCGATCGTAGATCAATCCGCGGTTAGGGGCGATAGGCACCACTTTTATACGGTTGTCATTAGAGCGGGTTTTGTAGTCTTGAAACTGATTGACTTGAATGTTGTATAAGTTGACGAGAAGCACACCCATAAGCGCCACAATGCCCATAAAGGCGACTAAGGCGCGTCGCGAGAATAGGGCGGACTCGGCGGTGTAATCTCGGATTTGGGTGCGCTGACGTCTCATCTAGCGTTATTCTCGATGATATGGGTGGTTAGCGGTAATGCTCCAAGCTCGGTATAGGCTTTCTGCCATAACAACACGAACCAATGGGTGAGGCAGCGTAAGAGGAGATAAAGACCAGCTTTGTTCGGCTGCCGCTTTGCAAGCTGGCGCTAAACCTTCAGGACCTCCAATTAGAATCGATACATCTCGTGCATCAAGTTTCCAGGCTTCCAATTGTCCTGCAAGTTGCTCTGTATCCCAGCGCTTACCCGGAATATCCAGAGTAACAATTCGATTGCCTTTTGGCACTGCCGCCAACATCGCTTCGCCTTCTTTTTGCAGAATTCTTGCAATATCAGCATTTTTCCCACGCTTACCTGCTGAGATTTCAATCAATTCCAAAGGCATGTCGTGGGGGAATCTACGTTTATATTCTTTAAACCCTTCTTCCACCCACTTTGGCATTTTCGTGCCAACGGCAATAAGTTGAATCTTCAACGATTAGCTCCAGAGTTTCTCAAGCTGGTACAGCTCTCGCTGGTCTTCTTGCATTACGTGAACCATTGTAGAGCCCATATCGACAACGACCCATTCACCTTCTTGCTCGCCATCGACACCTAACGGTTCTAGCCCTGCTTTTTTAGCTTCACTGGCGACGTGATCGGCTATAGAGGCTACGTGACGCTTAGAGTTTCCTGTGCAGATAACCATAAAGTCTGTAACACTGGATTTGCCTTGAACATCAATGGTAACGATGTCTTCTGCTTTCATATCGTCTGCTTTATCCGCTAAAAAATCACGTAGATCTTGTACTTGCAATGTCTTTTACCTTAGAAAAAATTTAACCGTCATTATACTCAAGTTATTCCAAGATGCTCGCATCTGAATGAAATAGTTCTTGGTGTTGTGGAACTAGGGTATTGAGTTGTTAAAGCGCTATATTGAATGTAGCCTTTGGCTCACAAAATTGAAGTGAAATTTGAGCCAGAAGTAGCCAAACTGGGCGGTCATAGCGTGTTTTTGCATTTATCTCGGCTTGAGCTGTCAAAGAGAGCAATTTTTGAATATCAGTTGGCGCTAGCCTTTGCAGTGCGGCGGAATACATTGGGCGCTTAGTTTGCCAAATTCTACGGGCATCGAAGACTTTCCCCAATGGTAAAGAGGCGGATTCTTTATGCATTTCCAATATCAGTAGCAATTCTTTCTGAAGAGTACGAAGTAAAATGATGGCTTCGGTACCTTCCGCTTCAAGCTGCCTTAATATCCGTTGTGCTCGTTTACTCTGACCGGCAAGCAATGCATCACTCCATTGGAATGGCGTAAAGTGATTGTGCCGACTCAATGCTTCTTCGACTCTCAGCAACGTTAACTGACCATCAGGATAGAGAAGTGCTAACTTTTCCAAACTTTGTGAAAGGGCCAATAGATTGCCTTCGTGCCACTGTGCCAACATTTGTATCGCTTGGCTATCAGGAACGAGGTTCAGTTTACGACAGCGTTGTTGCACAAATTGAGGTAGTCGTTGGGTGTCTGGGGTTAGGCAGGTCACAACACAACCATTGGCAGAAAGTGCTTTAAACCATTTAGCATTTTCTTGTTGTTTGGTCAGCTTGTGCCCAATGAGTACCAGCATAATGTCAGGGTGAAGCCTATCAGCTAAACCAATAAGCTCTTTCCCTATTGCCGCATTTACACCTGTTTCAGGAATCTCTAATTCAATGATCTGACGAGCTGAGAAGAGGCTCAATGCCTGACAACAGTCGTACACCAAGTTCCAATCAAGTTGAGTATCGACCGCAAAACGGTGGCGTTCTTCAAATCCTTGGCTTTGCGCATGTCGCTGTATCGCTTCTCGGCTTTCTTGCAATAACAATGGTTCATTGCCAAAGACCAAAAAAATACCATGCTGAGATCGAGGTAAGTGGTCCGCAAGTTTGTCGGCAAAAATACGCATTACTGGTTCTCTGCCGAGGCTTTTTCTGTAGTCGTGGTTTGGGTCACACCGAGATCTAATGTCACACTTTCTTCTTGGTTCTCGCTATTGATGTCATTTTGGCTTTTATCAAGCTGTGCTTTTAATCGCGCCATTTGACGAAGGATTTGTCTCGCGGCTTGTTTACGCATTTCATCAATGATCATTTCTTTTTCAGTCGATTTAGCGAGGGCTGTTAATGGGTTATCCAAGAAGCTGCGGTTGACTGTTGTTGTAAATGATTGGCTACCAACACCCGGAACTGTCACTCGGTACGAAGCCGCGTAAGTAAGTTCATATTCTGCTGCACGGCTGTTCTGATACAAAGAGAGAGTACGCTCACCATTGGATTCGCTGGTTAAATGCAGGTTTGGGATGTCTTCTCTGGGGGCGACAGCTTGTACACCGTTCAAATCCAACTCAGCACGGACGTACCGCGTTAATGAGCCATAAGAATCAAAGCTGGTAAATGATATTTCGGAAAGTTCTTCTGGAAGAAAGTACGTATCTCGGAAATGAAAACCGCAAGCAGACAAAACCGATGCAAGAACAAGAACAATAGAGGCACGCAAGGTGCGAGAAAAAGAAACACGCTTCACAAATCGTTTCCTAGTATTCGGATTAACTTTGATGACAACACTGTTTGCGTATGCGCACAATGTACTCATCAAAATACGCCGATAAAAACAAACAGGGTGATGATTCACCCTGTTTACGTATTTTTATGGGTTGGGTTTTATGACAATCAGTTTGCCACAATGTTCAGAAGTTTACCCGGTACATAAATGACTTTACGGATCGTTTTTCCTTCTGTGAACTTAGTAACGTTCTCATCGTTCAAACCAAGCTCTTCCACTTGCTCTTTCGACGCGTCAGCAGCAACCGTCATTTTCGCACGCAGTTTACCGTTAACTTGAACAACGATAAGTTTCTCGTCTTCAACCAGTGCTTTTTCATCGAAAGTCGGCCAAGTCGCGCTATCAACGTCAGATTCCCCTAGCGCTTCCCACATTTCATAACTGATGTGTGGAGTGATTGGGTATAGCATTGTAACGACTGCTTTCAACGCTTCATCCAGAATAGCACGATCTTGTACGGACTCTTGTGGAGCCTTCGCAAGCTTGTTCATCAGTTCCATGATTGCAGCGATTGCGGTGTTGAATGTCTGGCGACGAGATACGTCATCAGTCACTTTTTGAATCGTTTTATGAACGTCACGGCGAAGTGCTTTTTGATCGGCGTTGAACGCACTTACATCAACGGCTTCAGCAGCGCCTTTTGATGTATGCTCGTTTACTAGCTTCCAAACTCGCTTCAGGAAGCGGTTTGCACCTTCAACGCCAGACTCTTGCCATTCGAGAGTCATGTCGGCTGGAGAGGCGAACATCATGAACAAGCGAACGGTGTCCGCGCCGTATTTATCCACCATTTCTTGTGGATCGATACCGTTGTTTTTCGACTTGGACATTTTGATCATGCCTGAGTGCTCAACGTTACGACCTTGGCTATCGGTTGCAGAGTCGATTCGACCTTTACCGTCACGCTCAACTTTCACTTCCGTCGGCGCAATCCATTCTTTCGTGCCTTTCTCATTCGTATGGTAGAACGCATCCGCTAGTACCATACCCTGACAAAGAAGCTGCTTGAATGGTTCATCTGATGTGACATAACCAGCATCACGAAGCAACTTGTGGAAGAAACGAGAGTAAAGAAGGTGCATACACGCATGTTCAATACCACCGACGTATTGATCCACAGGCAACCAGTAGTTTGCTTTTTCTGGATCGAGGATATCGTCAGCTTGTGGAGAACAGTACCGTGCGTAGTACCAAGAAGATTCCATAAACGTATCGAATGTATCTGTCTCGCGCAGAGCGGGTTCACCGTTAAACGTGGTTTTTGCCCACTCTTTATCTGCTTTGATTGGGCTAGTAACGCCGTCCATGACCACTTCTTCTGGAAGGATCACGGGCAGTTGGTCTGCGGGTACTGGGTGAACTTCACCGTCTTCAGTGGTGACCATCGGGATTGGTGCTCCCCAGTAACGTTGACGAGATACGCCCCAGTCACGCAAACGGAAATTAACGGTTTTGTTGCCTTTGCCTTCCGCTTCTAGCTTCGCAGCGATTGCATCGAATGCTGCTTGGAATTCGAGACCGTCAAATTCACCTGAATCGAACAGCATGCCTTTCTCTGTGTAGGCCTCTTCAGAGATATCCAGTTCACTGCCATCAGCGGGCTTAATGACTGGAACAATGTCCAAACCGTATTTTGTTGCGAACTCATAATCACGTTGGTCGTGAGCTGGAACCGCCATGACGGCACCTGTACCGTAATCCATTAATACGAAGTTAGCGACGTAAATGGGCACTTCACGACCGTTCAGTGGGTGGATGGCGGTGAGACCTGTCGCCATGCCTTTCTTTTCCATCGTTGCCATTTCAGCTTCGGCAACTTTGTTGTTTTTACATTCTTCAATGAATGCAGCGAGCTCAGCGTTGCTTTCTGCTGCTTTCGCGGCAAGAGGGTGACCAGCGGCAATACCAACGTATGTCACACCCATTAACGTATCTGGACGTGTTGTGTACACTTCCAAATCTTCGTTGCCTTTGAGTGAGAAGCGAAGTTCAACACCTTCAGAGCGACCAATCCAGTTACGCTGCATGGTCTTAACCATTTCAGGCCAACCGTCTAAATTATCTAGGTCGTCGAGAAGCTCTTGTGCGTATTCAGTGATCTTAATGAACCACTGAGGAATTTCTTTTTGCTCAACAGGTGTGTCACAACGCCAGCAACAGCCGTCTTCGACTTGCTCATTTGCCAAAACAGTTTGGTCGTTAGGGCACCAGTTAACAGAAGAGGTCTTTTTGTAAACCAGTCCTTTTTCGTAAAGCTTAGTGAAGAACTCTTGTTCCCAACGGTAGTATTCAGGAGTACATGTTGCGAATTCACGATTCCAATCGTAGCCAAAGCCCAATAGCTTAAGCTGGTTTTTCATGTACTCGATGTTTTCGTATGTCCACGGAGCCGGAGCCGTGTTGTTCTTAACCGCAGCGTTTTCAGCAGGTAGACCAAATGCATCCCAACCAATTGGTTGCATAACGTTTTTACCTTGGAGGCGCTGAAAACGAGAAACCACATCACCGATGGTGTAGTTACGCACGTGACCCATGTGGAGACGACCACTTGGGTATGGGAACATGGAGAGACAGTAAAACTTTTCTTTATTCGGGTCTTCGCTCACAACAAACGTCTTGTTGTCGTCCCAGTGCTTTTGAACTTTCTGTTCAATATCTTGCGGGTTATATTGCTCTTGCATCGATGATATCCGGTTATCTTGGAATTTGTGAGATCGGTTAGATCAGACGGTGATAGATCAGCATAGAATACATAAAGGAAAGACAGTCAACAATAGTCAATGCACGGAGGTTGTTTATGCCTGAGCGTAAAGCCCGTTATGAAGCGTTCCTAGAAGAGGTTACTGATACGTTAAAACATAGCCCTGATGAGTTGGAACGTGTCTTGGAAACATCGTCTCATGTCGTTGCTGCTGCTAGCGATATGACTAAAGATGAACTTTCTCTTGTCTCCGCTTATGTCCGTTCGGATCTCAGTGAATTTGCTCAAAATTATCAACAAAGTAGAGAAACCTTCCCCGAAAGCCCTTTTTACCGATTAATTGCCGATTCCGTTTGGGAGGGGCTGTTAGACATTACCGATAGAACCAAAGTCGAGTGGCAAGAATTGTTTTTAGATTTGGACCACAAAGGGTTATATCAAACAGGTGAAGTGATCGGGCTTGGGTATCTTGTTTGCGATGAATGCGGTGATAAATCGTACTTTAATCACGCCACATTAATTCCACCTTGTAAGAAGTGCGGTAATACAGGCTTCACACGACAATCGTTGAAGCCTTAGTACTCGCAACAATCTAGATTATGTTCGTCTCATGCTACGTCTTGCATGTACGTACGGTATTGACAAAGAAAGCAACACAATTAAATACAGTGGCCAAATGCCCAATATTCTATACGGAGTCATGCCAGTTGCTGAACTCACTTCCGCCGTTAACACTTGTGTTTTAAATTGCGGCACTTGGTGAATGATCTTGCCTTTGTAATCGGTAATCGCTGTTACGCCGTTGTTGGTTGCTCTGACGACAGGTCGACCTAGTTCGAGCGCTCGCATCTGAGCGATTTCCATATGTTGGTGAGGTCCAATAGAATCACCAAACCAAGCGTCGTTTGAAAGGGTGAGTATGTAGTCGGTGTCTTCCGTGATGTTCTGACGAACTTGTTCGTTGAAAATGATCTCATAACAGAGCGCCGGCGCGAAGTGACGACCATTGGCTTCGATGTTTTCCTGTACGAAATCACCTCGGCTGAATGACGACATTGGTAAATTAAAAAATGGTGCAATAGGGCGAAGAATGTCACCAAAAGGCACAAATTCACCAAAAGGAAGTAGGTGATGTTTGTGGTATTTGGGCTGAGATTTAGGGTTGTATTGTTCTTGCTCATTCTGCCCAATAGCTATCACGCTATTGTAGAAATTTTCTCGGCTGGTTGAGGTTACGATACCCGTTATGATGCCACTTTGGTTTAAGCGCCCTGCGCTGTCTAAATTGCTAAGGAAAGAAGGCAATTCATTTTCAAATGCGGGTATAGCGGCTTCTGGCCAAATGACGACATCTGCATCCCAGTTTTCACGAGTCAGATCCATGTATTTCATAATGGTGGGCCAGCGCTGACTGGGCAGCCATTTGAGTTCCTGAGAAATGTTCCCTTGTATCAATGCAAACTTGGTGGTGCTTTCTTTGTCTTCTTCCACCCATTGAACCAAGCTAAGAGCGCCAGCAAGTGCAAAAATCCCAACAGGAAGGGCTAAGAAATGCCATTGTTTCTGTGTGAGCGCGAGAGTGATAGCTCCTGCGATTAGCCAGATTATATAGCTTATGCTGTCTACGCCACCTATAGGGGCAAAGACACTGAGTGGGGAGTCTACTTGGCTGTACCCAAGCCATAGCCACGGAAAACCAGTCATAACCCAACCTCTCAGCCATTCATTAATGAGCCATAGAGATGGAGCCGCGAGTAAAAAGCGGACGAGGTTAGCGTTTGGAAACCACCGGTTGAGTACGGCAGCAAATAGAGCAGGGTAAATCGAGAGGTAACTGACCAGCAAAAACATCAACGCTAAACTGGCGAATTTGGGTAACCCACCAAATGTATCGATACTGATGTGAACCCAGCTAATGCCAATGGCAAACTGCCCAATTCCCCAGCTAAATCCGATAGCTAACGCTTGTTTGGTCGTTTGTTTTTCTAAAAGCAGAAGAAGTAGGAGTGGGCTAAGAATAGCCAAGGGCCAGAGTTGGTAAGGTGCAAAAGCAAGCGTAGTCAGTGCCCCAACAAAAGCGGCCGCAAGCGGCCGCACGAGGCGATGATTTAGTATTGTTATCATCTTCGTCTTATTATCGTTGTAGCATTTGGCTACTTGGTTAACCTAAATTCAGGTTAGCTACTTAAATCCTCTTCAGCAGGAAGAGGCTCCTCATCAGGGACGGTAACCTGAAGTTGAACGACGCGGCGGTTGTCTGCAGCGGTAACCTTAAACAAATAATGCTCAATTTCGACCACTTCTCCGCGTGTAGGTAGGTGTCCGAAGCTGGTCATCACCATGCCGCCGACCGTATCCACTTCTTCATCGCTGAAGGTGGTGCCGAACGTTTCATTAAAGTCTTCGATGGTGGTCAAAGCTTTAACGGCGTAGGTGTGTTTACTCAATTTCTTGATATCGGTTTCTTCTTCGTCATCGAATTCATCTTCGATTTCGCCAACGATCTCTTCCAAGATATCTTCAATGGTGACCAGCCCAGAAACCCCACCGAACTCATCTACGACAATTGCCATGTGATAACGTTCCTCTCGGAACTCTTTTAGCAGTCGATCGACGCGTTTGCTTTCTGGAACGACGACAGCAGGGCGTATTACCTGCTCTATATCGAATGGAGCACTGTCCGAACCTAAGTATTTTAATAAGTCCTTCGCTAACAGAATACCTTCCACATGGTCTTTGTCTTCACTGATAACTGGGTAGCGGGAGTGCTGTGCATCAGTGATCAGAGCGACTAAATCATCGAGTACATGAGTTCGCTCGACAGTAACCATTTGCGAACGTGGGAGCATGATGTCCCTCACTCGCGTTTCGGCGATTTCCATAACACCTTCGAGCATGTCTCGCGTGTCATGGTCAATCAGTTCGTTTATTTCAGAGTCCCGAATGACATCAACTAGCTCCTGACGATCTTTCGGTTCACCTTGAAATAGCTGACCAAGGCGTTCAAAGAAGGACTTTCTACTCGGACCTTCAGTTTTTTCTTTCTTCCCTTCCGTAGAAGAGGTCGAATTGTCTTCGTTCATGATTTCTCAATCGTTAACGCTATCAGATGTGTGATAGCACACTTAAAGCAGCCTTATTTGTCGTTCAGTTTGAAGGCTACTGCTTTTCTACTAAATATGGGTCTTCGAAGCCCATAGATTGCATAATTTCGGTTTCGAGGGCTTCCATTTCTTCCGCTTCCTCGTCTTCGATATGATCATAACCTAACAGATGCAAGCTACCATGTACAACCATATGCGCCCAGTGTGCGGTCGCGTTTTTATCTTGTTCTTTTGCTTCCAGTTCAACCACTTGTCGGCATATTATCAAGTCGCCAAGCAAATCCATCTCGATACCCGGAGGAACTTCAAATGGGAATGAAAGTACGTTTGTTGGTTTATCTTTGCCTCGGTATTCGTGGTTAAGCTGTTGGCTTTCTTCTACGTCCACAATGCGAATGGTTACTTCGGCTTGGGGCTGGAAAAGAGGGATGGTCTTATCTAGCCACATTTGAAAGTCTTCTTGTGAAGGAAGTCCACCTTCATTTTCGACCGCGAGTTGAAGATCAAGTTCGATGGTCATTATTTGCTTACCGATTGTGCTGTGCTAATCGATTGTGGCAAAAGCTCGGCGCTTTGGGTTTCAAGCAATTTTGCTTCTCGCTCTTCACGCTTGCGCTTTTCGTATTCTTTTCGTTCTTTTTGATCTTTGGCTTCCCACTTCTCATACGCGTTAACAATACGAGCAACAACTGGGTGTCGCACAACATCATCAGACAGGAAGAAGTTGAAGCTTATTTCATCGACTTCACTCAATACTTCGATAGCATGACGAAGGCCGGACTTTGCACCACGAGGTAAATCAATTTGGGTTACGTCACCCGTAATCACCGCTCGTGAGTTAAAGCCGATACGCGTCAGGAACATTTTCATCTGTTCAACAGTCGTATTTTGGCTTTCATCGAGAATGATAAAGGCATCATTGAGTGTGCGACCACGCATGTAGGCAAGTGGTGCGACTTCAATAACGTTACGCTCTATGAGTTTTTCAACGCGTTCAAAACCAAGCATTTCAAACAAAGCATCGTATAGAGGGCGTAAGTAAGGGTCGACTTTTTGGCTCAAGTCACCGGGCAAAAATCCTAACTTTTCACCAGCTTCTACCGCAGGGCGAGTAAGGAGGATTCGTCGAATCTCTTGTCGCTCCAAAGCATCAACAGCGGCTGCAACGGCTAGATAGGTTTTACCCGTACCTGCTGGTCCGATGCCGAAGCTGATGTCGTGAGTCACCATATTAACCAAGTACTGTCCTTGGTTGGGTGTGCGCGGCTTGATCACGCCTTTTTTGGTTTTGATAAAGACTTCTTTACCATGCTCGATAGCGGATTCAGTGGATTGCTCCAATACGCCTGATTCTTTGATGGCAAGGTGAATCAATTCAGGTTCGATGTCGGTAACTTGGCCTTTAACTGGCGCGGTCTCAACATATAAAGATTTGATGATATCCAGTGCAGCCGAGGCGGTATGGGGTTTACCCACAACGGAAAAGAAGTTGCTACGATGGTTTATTTCTACGCCAAGTCGGCGTTCTAAATGTTTGATATTGTCGTCGAAAGGACCACAAAGACTGGACAAGCGACGGTTGTCTGAAGGTTCTAGATCGATTTCTAGAGTGACGATTTTATTACTCAATGCTGCCTCACATTAAACCATGACAATAAAGCCCGACTTCGACCGGGCTCTACATGGTTATTTAATCTGTAAGCTTATGGTGTAAAGGTTGCTACACCTAGCTCATCTTCCTTGCGGGTTTTTTCCATCATTGCCGATGGAGAGGTCACCACGCGAAGGTTCATTTCTTTTTCAGTTCGAATCAGTTCGCCGCGAAGTGAATTCGCGAATACATCGACGATATTGACGTCGACAAACTGACCGATGAGTTCTGCAGGACCTTCGAAGTTAACCACTCGGTTGTTCTCCGTACGACCACGAAGTTCCATCATGTTTTTCTTAGATACACCTTCGACAAGAATACGCTGTTCAGTGCCCATCATCAAACGAGAGTATCGCATTGCTTGAGTATTGATTTGTTGCTGCAATTCGTAAAGGCGTTCTTTTTTAGTTTGCTTGCTGACGTCACACGGATAGTCTGCAGCTGGTGTTCCCGGTCGAGCTGAGTATATGAAGCTAAAGCTCATGTCGAAGTCGACCTGCTTAATCAGCTTCATTGTGTCTTGGAAATCTTTGTTCGATTCTCCAGGAAACGCCACGATAAAGTCGGAGCTGATTTGAATTTCTGGACGCGCTTTTCTCAGCTTACGAATAATGGATTTGTATTCGATAGCGGTATGCGGACGCTTCATCATCGTCAATATGCGATCGGAACCACTTTGTACAGGCAGGTGAAGGAAGCTCACCAACTCCGGCGTATCTTCATAAACGGCAATGATATCGTCAGTAAATTCAAGCGGGTGGCTGGTCGTAAATCGAATTCGGTCAATCCCATCGATAGACGCAACAAGGCGCAATAATTCCGCGAAGCTGCAGATATCATCATCAAAAGTTGCACCACGGTAGGCGTTTACGTTTTGACCCAGCAGGTTAACTTCACGTACCCCTTGCTCGGCTAATTGGGCGATTTCAAATAACACATCGTCCATTGGGCGGCTGACTTCTTCACCACGGGTATACGGTACTACACAAAAAGTACAGTATTTAGAGCACCCTTCCATAATAGAAACAAAAGCGGTTGCTCCTTCAGCTCGAGGCTCCGGTAAGTTATCGAATTTCTCTATTTCTGGGAAAGAAATATCCATAACGGGCGCTGAATTGTCGTGAGATGATTTGATCATCTCCGGTAGACGGTGAAGGGTTTGTGGACCAAAAATAACGTCAACAAACGGGGCACGTTGTCGAATATGGTCGCCTTCTTGCGTGGCGACACAGCCGCCAACACCGATAACTACGCCGGGTTTTTTGTCTTTCAGTGTTTTCCAGCGACCAAGCTGGTGGAAGACTTTCTCTTGCGCTTTTTCTCGGATTGAACAGGTGTTAAGTAATAGAACGTCTGCTTCTTCAGGTTCCTCTGTTAGCTCGTATCCGTTGGCGGCATTAAGCAGGTCGGCCATTTTTGACGAATCATATTCGTTCATCTGGCAGCCCCAAGTTTTAATTAGCAGTTTCTTACTCATCGCACTCACGCTCGTCATTTTGTTCGTATTTGTTCAAATTATAGCCACCACTGTTGTAGTGAGCGGCGTATTGTACTGCTTTAAAAACCAACTGACCAGAGATCGTTTAGCACTTGAGCTTTAAGCTATTTGCCCAGAATCTATTGCGGTGGATATTTCTTCATCTGTAAAGCCAAATTCCAGCAAAACTTCGCGAGTGTGCTGACCCACCAACGGAGCCGGTCTGTGAATATTTGGCGGTGTTTCAGACATAGTGACAGCAGGTCCGACACATTTCACATTCCCAGCGAGTGGGTGTTCGTAGTTTTGGATTAACCCAAGGTGCTCAACTTGTGGGTCAGCAGCAGCTTCTAAGTGCGTTTTAACTTCACCACACCAAATGTCTTCTTCGAGCATCATTTGCATTAAAGTTTTTGTATCAAAGGCTTGTGTTCGTTTGGCGATTTCATTCCAAACCATATCTCGTTCATCAAACAAAATAGCGGGGTCGTCAAATTGCAAAAGGCTGTCATCCCCAAGTACTTTTACCAGAGTCTTAAATGGGCTCATGGCAATAGTGACCCAGCCATCAGAGCTCGGATAAGTACCAAAGGGCGCATCCATCCCAGGATGGCCAATACCGGAGTTTGGTCGTTGGAAATCCTGATTGAAATTCATCGCCATCAGCATTTCTTGACCCTGATGTGCAAGCATACCAGCCAGTAAGTTCACGACGATCTTTTGCCCCTTGCCTGAACGCTCTCGCCAATAAAGTGCAGAAAGGACGGAGTAGACAATATTCATCGCACCCACTTGATCTGAAAAGCCAGAACCCGCAGGTGTCGGTGGGTGGTCGGCTTGCCCTGTCGCGGCCATTAACCCTGTTAGCCCTTGAACTAACATATCTTGACCGGGGCGAGAAACGTAGGGCCCTGATTCTCCGTAGCCCGTTCCCGAGCAGTAAATGATTCTGGGGTTGATAGCCTTAAGGTCGTCGTAGCCATAACCCAGTCTATCCATGACGCCTGGTCGAAAATTTTCGATGACGATATCAGCGCTTTCGACCAATCGATAGAGAATGGCTTTGGCTTCTTCTGATTTTAGGTTGGCAGCAATGGAGCGCTTGTTTCGGTTCCACGCAAGGAAGTTGGGGCTCTCTTTTCCGCCGACCCACTGATTTTTAAAGGTGAGAGAGCGGAATAGATCCCCAGCACCGGGTCTTTCCACCTTGATGACATTAGCCCCCATATCGCCTAGCAACTGAGTAGCAAAAGGTCCTTGTAGAAGCTGTGAAAAATCCAATATCGTGACATCACTTAGAGCGTGTTCCATGCTCATTTCTCCTTGTTTTTGAATACAAAAGATTTATTTCTTTTACCAATTGTTTTGAGGAGGTTCGGTTAGTGAGCCCCTCTCGAATGAGCTGTGCGGCTTCATCTTGAAAATCTATGTAACCTGCATATCTAGGGCGTAAATAAGCGTTATCTACAGTGGTATATGCGTGGTGATAAAAATGATTCACACGTTGATTTACATCGGTGTTTTTCCATGCAGATTTGAAACTCGGCTGCCCGTTGTATGCAGGAATGAAGGTGTTCTGAATATCAGAACTGAGCAGCTTTTTAAGATACAGCAGCAACTCATTGGTGACTGGACACTTTTTCGTTATAGCTATGCCCGTTCCGCCCAATATCGATATGTTGCTTGGTGGGGCACATACTTCGATCCTTGAGGGTGCTTGACTGTAGTTAACGTACCCATAGACAAACGGGCACAGGTCAAACTTGCTTGAGTCATTCAGCGTATCCAATATCTCAATAGGGTTGAGGAAGGCAGATGGAGCGACACTCGCAAAGTACAAAGATTTCAATAAATCGACTGCTTCAACGCCATCATGAACGCTCATGAACTGATGTTCACTAGGACCGCTTGAACCTACTGCAAGAGAAAGAGCTAGAAGCTGTAATGTGGAGTGAGGACCTGCTAAACAAAGCTGAAAGCGACATCGAGTTCGTAAAAGGTCGAGCCAACCATTAATGGCTAATGCGGTGTCTCTTTTCTCAGAGCGATACGCCATGATTTGAGAAGACGCGTCCAAAGGCAGTGCCCAGCAGTGATTGTCGAGCCAATAACTGTGGGTAGCTTGACCAATACAACGGGCTTTCAACTCTTCCAGCCACATGGGTGAAAGCAGCGCGTCAAGGGGTTGTAAACAATCGGAGGCAATGGCTTGCCCTAAATGAGGATGGTCTATAACGAGCAAATCATAATGACTGGCGAGTTCATGCAGAGGTGTTTCCTCAAATCCAGATAAAGGCTGAACATCCCATTTCTCTATGGGGCAATGTTCCCACGCTAAGCTGGTTTGTAGAGCTTGGTAGCCTCTTGGGTGATCCCACGTTAGCCCTTTCAAATTCATTGCAACCTCTGCTCATTGTAACCGCATAGATATCGGTTCTATGCGCTCTCCAGCACTATCAAACCAGTGAGTGTGCTCGGAAGAAAACCCCAGCCCAATTGTTTCGCCAGTATTAACTTGCATTTGCCGCGATGTTTTCACCATCAATACCCTATTTTTTAGCGATAAGGTATACAAGTAGCTGTCACCCAATAACTCCGTTAGCGTCACGGTGGCTTGGATGATGGAGTTGGGATCGTTAACCAGCTGGATGTTTTCAGGTCGTATTCCAAGTGTGACCGCCCCCTCGGGCACGGCGAGTGAACGGCAAAGATTGATGTGGTCGCAAGGGATGATATTCATGGGTGGATTGCCTAAAAACGTCGCGACGAAGGTATTTTGAGGTTTGTCGTAGATCTCTTCAGGTGTACCGACTTGCTGAATTCTTCCTTGATTGATCACTACGATACGATCAGCAAGGGTCATCGCTTCGACCTGATCATGGGTGACGTATATTGTGGTAACTGCCAATTCATGTTGCAGTTTCTTCAACTCCGCGCGCATACTGGATCGTAGCTTGGCGTCTAAGTTTGATAGGGGTTCATCAAGAAGAAATAACTTGGGTTGTCTTACAATGGCACGGGCTAAGGCGACGCGCTGCCTTTGCCCACCGGACAACTGTGCTGGTTTACGGTCAAGTAAGCTGTCGAGCTCAACACGTTTGGCGACTTCGTCGATCATTTTATTGCGTTGGGACTTACTTAGCCCTTGTACTTTCAGCGGAAAGTCGATGTTGTTGCGCACGGTCTTATGTGGATAAAGCGCATAGCTCTGAAACACCATGGCCAAATCTCGCTCGTTTGGGGGCAATTCGTTCACGCGCTTTCCATCGATCAAGATATCGCCTTGTGAGGGTTTTTCTAAGCCAGCGATCATTCTCATTGTGGTGCTTTTTCCACAACCAGATGGGCCAAGCAACACCAGAAATTCTCGGTCTCGAATATTCAAGTTTAAGTTATCAACGCTGGTCACTGTCGACCAAGATTTGGAGAGTTGTTTTAGTCCAACAGAGGCCATAAACCGTCCTTATACACTACTCGAAGCAGAGAAATTGAGAAGAGAGGAGTCAAAGGCAATATCACGATGTGTTCCATCGTCTCCCGTCACGCGGATTTTGTACCGTTCAACTTCCATATGTTGAATGTTCTGCCAATTTGGGTTGGCACGAAATACAGCAAAGGCATACCCCACTTGCGTTTTCCCATTGGTATTCAGGTCTAGGGCGGTGGGATATCCTTGTTGATTGATAGGGTTACAGGAAGCTGATGCTTTGTGCCCTAAGTGGGAATACGCGCAGCC
Organism: Vibrio penaeicida; assembly: GCF_030689305.1. Classification (GTDB taxonomy): domain Bacteria; phylum Pseudomonadota; class Gammaproteobacteria; order Enterobacterales; family Vibrionaceae; genus Vibrio; species Vibrio penaeicida_B. The sequence goes on from NZ_JAUYVM010000016.1 coordinate 135,446, forward strand.
TTCTTCCAGTCCCAGCACGTGCGTGTGTGAACCGTTAAATGGGTCGTAGTTTCGACCTCCATGACTTTGCCAAAGCGTTGTGAGTGGCAATACCTTTTCAGGTTTAATGGCAAGGTAGACCCAGCCCTCTTCTTTGCACAGCGCGGCAGTCCAGCCCCATTTTTGTTGCGTAGGAGAAACGAGGTGAAGTATATCTTCATGACGTTCGTTCCATGGGTAAACAGAAAGATCCGCTTGGTTTCCGTCTGCAAGTCTGACGGATTGGATACTTGTGAACTGTTGAGGGTAGGCAAGAAGCGAGCGTCCGCGTGTCGGGTCTGGTTCCAATGCTTCATTAGTGGTGTAACCGAAAGCTTTATGCGAAAAGGATAACCGAACTTGAGATTGGCATTTGAGCATCGCATGGTAGCTGATCGGAATCGCCCCAATACCTCCAGAGAATTCATGTAGGTGATAGATAAAGGGTGAGCCGCTTTGTAATGTGATTGTTTTGGTGAGTTTTGCTCCATAAATGTGGCGATCTAATTCTGCAACCAGCTGATTTTCTTTACTCTCTAATACCAACCAGTTTCCATTACTACTCCATCCATGAGGTGGAGCGGGTTCTATGTCGCTTTCGCCGAATGGTGCACAGAAGAAGTCCCCCGACAATTGCTGCAAAATAACAGGGTAATCTGGGTGGTGTTCATCGACCCAAGGCGCACGATGCATTGGCGAAAACCGAGCATTGCCATCGGTGAATCGAATGTGATCTAAATGCCCACCTTTGGTTTTAAATTCACATTTCACATTTTCATTGCGAAGTGACACTGCCATTTCAATCTCCTTTCACCAGCATGCCGCCATCGGTGATGAGTATTTGCCCGGTGATGAAGCTCGATTGCTCTGTGGCAAGAAAGAGCACGGCCTGCGCCACTTCATTCGGTTGACCAAATCGACCTATGGGGTGGTTGTCATTCCACCGTTGGCGAAGTTCTTCTGGATTATCGACTTCATCAAAAATCTTCTCGTTCATGGGGGTCATTATGGTGCCGGGCGCGACAGCGTTGACTCGGATGCCATCTGGTGCAAACTCAATGGCGCTCTGACGAGTGAGAGCGTTAATGCCTCCCTTTGCGGCAGCATAAGCACTCCAGCCGTGAAACCCAGCAAAGGCCTGCGCTGAACTGATATTGACTATCGCTCCTTTCCCCAGCTTTTTCATGTCCGGTACGGAATGTTTTATGCCGCGCCATACACCAGATAAGTTGGTGTTTATTACCTGATTCCACCGCTCTTCTGATATCTCAACAGCGTCACCGGATAACGCCACCGCCGCATTGTTGATCATGATACTGACCAGCCAATCTTGTTGGTGCACCCACTGGAATAACTGGTTTACCGAATCAGGGGAGGAAACATCGGTAAAATAATAGTGAACATCCAACCCATCCAAATTGAGTTGATTAGCTATCTCTTCCCCTTGGGTCTGATTGATGTCTGCAATGATGACCGTTGCGCCATGCGTCGCTAAAATTTCAACGCACGCTAACCCAATACCTTCTGCTCCGCCTGTCACCACGGCAACTTGGTTCACTAGCTGATTTCCCCCAATGTGCTCGTTTTTATTCATTGTTAGCTCCTGTTGAGGCGATGATTTTAGAGCTCATATCAAAAGAGGCTGTTCGTTTATCTAAAAAGGCGGAGACCCCTTCTTGCCCATCGGCGGAGCAATAGAGCTGTAAAAGTTCGGCTTGTTCCCAACTTAACCCTGATTCCAGCGGCGTATCTAACCCATTTCGAACCAACTTTTTCATCGCGGCCTGAGCCGTAGGACTGACTTTCAGTAAGTAACTGGCTTTTTTCAATCCTTCCGACATGAGATTGTTTAGAGAACAAATTTGAGATGCGAGACCAAGACGCAACGCTTCATCAGCTTTAATTCGTTTAGCCGATAGGAGGACATCAAGAGTGACGGCTTTTCCTACCGCTCTTAATAGCCGTTGCGTGCCTCCACCTCCGGGGCACAATCCCAATAAACCTTCGGGTAATCCCATTTGGGCGTTGCTCGCCACTATCATCAAATCGCAGGCTAGGGCTATCTCGAATCCACCGCCCATCGCATAGCCGTTAACCAGCGCAATGGTCGGTTTTGGCAATTGCTCTATAGTTTCAAATGCTTTTCTTCCTTGGATTTGATAATCGTTGAATTTTTTGATTTGCAAACCGCGGTATTCATTAATGTCTGCCCCCGCGACAAAGGCTTTGTCGTCGCTACCTGTAAACATCACAACTCGAACATTGTCGTCTTGATTGACATTGTCTAACGCCAGAATCAACTCGTTTTGCATGTCTTCAGAGAGTGCGTTGAGCTTTTCCGGTCGGTTAAAGGTGATCAGCGCAACGTGTTTGGCTGGGTAGGTCAGTTGGATAAAAGTAAAGTGATCATGTTTCATGGAATCATCCTTTTACAGAGCCAGCAGTGAGACCTGCAACAAAGTGTTTTTGTAGGAAGAAAAACACCACCACAATAGGTAATGAAATCATGACGGAGCTCGCCATGAGTTCACCATATCGAATGCCATACTGACCAATAAAGTCATTCATCCCGACAGGCAACGTTCGCATCTCTTGAGTGGTAGTAAACGACAGAGCAAATAGGAACTCCTGCCATGTGACAATTAAAATGTACACGCTGGTGGCGATGACACCGGGGCGGCAGAGTGGGAGCACAATTTCGAAAAATATCCGCATTGGCTTGGCGCCATCCATCGCTGCAGCTTCGTCGAGCACGGCAGGGATATTTTCCATAAACCCTTTAAGCATCCAAGTTGCCACGGGAAGGGTTATGGTGATGTAAGCAATAATGAGAGAAAGCTTTGTATTGAGTAAACCGGCGTCGTCCATCATTTTGTAAATGGGAATGATGATGGCACTGGAAGGAAACATTTGTGACACCAGAATCAGGCCAAGGAAAATCGCCATGATTTTTATCTGAAATCGTGTAAAGGCATAAGCAGCCATTAAAGCGAGGCTAGTGGATATGACCAAAGTGCTTAAAGAAACGATGACGCTGTTGAAGAAATACTGCCTAAATTCAGGGCGGAAGGCGTTACTGTAGTTTTCAAAGGTTGGGCTGTCCGGCCACAGCTTTGCCGGAATGGCGAAAGCTTCGGTGGACGGTTTTAGAGAAACTGACACCATCCAAAAAATTGGCAGCAAAATGATCAACGCTAGCAGTAATTGACCTGTCAGTAGCGCTAGCTGCTTCATATTGAGCTTTATTTTCATATTGGGGCTCATCGGCTCTCCCTTTTTTGTAACCAGAAGTAAACCGAGAGTAAAACCACTAAGATAAGAATCGACATCACGCCGTAAGTTGCCGCTTCTCCGAATCGAAACTGACCGAAACCCAATTCAAAGATCTTTGTGGGGAAAATATGAGTGCTGTCTTTAGGACCACCACGGGTAAGTACCCAAACCATGTCGAAGTAGTTGAAGGTTAGAATAGCGGTAAGCAGTAAGTTGATCGCCACCACATGTCGAACGGCTGGAATGATGATTTCTATCAGGCGACGAAATGGCCCTGCCCCATCCACGATGGCCGCCTCTATTTGTTCCTTATCGACACTTTGTAATGCGGCGAGATACACAACCGTTGAAAATGGGAAGCCCTTCCAAACGGCGGCTATCACAACTGCAAACATGGCGGTGTCGGGAGTGGCCAACCATGCAATGGCTTCGTCAATCAAAGAGCCAGACAGAAACATAGAATTGATGAGCCCTAATTGAGGGTCATACATGAATCGCCATACTATGGCTGCCACTATTCCCGGTAACACCCAAGGAAGTAACACTAGAGAGCGCATTAACCCTTGTCCGGGTATTTTCTCATTCAATAAAAGTGCCGTTAAAAAACCAAACAGGTTTTGCAAAACGATCACACCAAACGTCCATGCAACGGAGTTTTGAATGATTTGCCAGAACTGCTCCTGTGATAACAGTTTGCTGTATAGCTGAAATCCCACAAATTCTGGCTCGGGGTTGATAAATGATGTGGCGTATAAACTTTCGATGAACGTGCCAAACATTGGGTAATACATCAACATTCCGATAAGCGCGACGGCAGGCGCGATCATCATCAGAGGAAATCCAAAATTATTCTGGTACTTCATTACCACCCCCATTCTTAGTTCGCGCTGATAGCCTGATGTGGCTACCAGCACTTCCAATTACAACTGATTGATCTTGATGCAAGCCGAATCCGCTGCTTTTTGTGCATCTGAGCCATCAAAGAGATCTTGGATCATTGCCATTTGAATATCGGCAATTTCCAAATACCGCGAAGACAACGGTCGAGGTGATGCGTTATTCAAGTGCTCAATGATTGCATCTGGTTTGTGGCGATTAGCATCAACAAACTCTTGCGCTGCGTTAACGTTAGCAGGAAGAAGGTCGACGACTTTTCCATTGATGTCTTGTCTTGTGAGGAATTGGGCAAATTTCCACGCCGCTTCTTGGTGTTTGGAACCTTTGTACACGACTAAATTCCAGCCGCCGTAAGTACCAACCGGGGTTTTACCAGCAGGGGCGTGACCGTTTACAAAGTCCCAATCAATACTAGATTTCTTCAATGTGGGCTGTTCTAAAGCGGGCCAAAATTCAATGGCTAATGACCCATTAAGGAATAGCTCTCGCATGTCTCCACTGGAAGCATTTAGAATGCCTTTAGGGGCGTATTGCGACAGATCTTGAAGATACGCTAATGCTTCAACCGCCGGTTTTTCGTTTAACTTACATTGCCCACTGCTATCTAAGACTTGACCGCCATTGGAGAAGATAAAGGAGTTGACGACTACGACGGTATCTTCGCCTTTATGACCAAACAAACCAACGCCATATTGTCCTTTGGAAGTGTCTGTTAGTGCTTTTGCGGCGGACTTTAGCCCACTCCAAGTGACGATTGAGTTGGGCGCGATACCTGCCTTTTTGAATAAAGCGTTGTTGACGTAACTGAATTGCCACACGTCTACATTGAACGGGACACCCCAAGTTTTGTCTTTGTATCGAACTGAAGACCAAGCGCCAGGAAAGAATTGCCCCGCGTTCATTGAAGCCACATTCATTTTCTTATCGAGTGGGATAATCGCTCCCGCTTCTGCAAATGCGGCCAGCCAGATCTGGTCGACCGTTGAAATATCGGGGGCATTACCGCTTCTTACTGCAGTCAGAAGCCTTTGTTGATATTCAGGGTAGGGCACGGTTGTTACATCCACTTTGATCCCTGGGTTTTCTTTTTCAAATAGAGCGACAGACGCTTTTTGGTAGTCACTCAAACCAGATTCAGTCTGTTGGTTATCCCAAAAGCGGATGGTTATGTCTTCTGCTTGAACTGTGGGTGCAGACACCATCAGCACTAAGCTGATAGAGGCGCATAAACGGCGCAAACGTGTACTGAGACGCTTCATAAACTATCTCCTTGTTTATTTTTGTGCATCACTGCTTGTGTCTTGTCTTCAGACTTTAAGTAGTCTTCGGCAAGGTGAACGCGTATACCATTTGCCGACAGCTCAAGCCGCTGTGCGGGAATGGTGCCTAAATCTGTCATGACATCAGTAATGTCATGCAATGGAGCAATCAGGTAATTTTCTTCCGCACCCATCTGGCTGGCTTCGCCTAAAACCAGCGTTTGATGCGAACGGGCAATGGCGGTTTTGGCTACAACTGAGCATGCTTCGTCGTTCATGCTGATGCCAAACTTTGATGAAATGCCATCCACGGAAAGAAAGGTTTTGTCGACTCGAATTTGTTCTAATGTTGAAAAGCAAGCAGAGCCTGTCAGTGCGCGCTGACCAGACAAAAGCTCTCCACCTGTTAAGATGATCCGAAAGTCGTGTTTGTATTGTTGGAAAAATTCAAAGGCATCCAGAGAGTTGGTCACAATGGTGTGTTTGCCAGCTGCCTCAATCAAAGCTGAAGCCAAAGGCATGGCGAAAACACCGTGATTAATGAATATTTTGCTTTCACGCTTGAGTACCTTCACTGCCATTTGGGCAATGCGTTCTCGAGCATGATTCACTTCTTTGTGAAATTGGATCTCAGGGGGTTGGATTTCACATTGTAGCCCTAAGCATTGGCATTCTGATTCCAAGCTTTTCGCCAGCTTTCGGTACCAGTTGTGATCGATAAAGTGCGGCACAAACATGATTCTTGCTGAGGTTAAGCTGCTTTTGTCTACAGAAAAGTCGCTACCGGCCAACTCGGATAGGCTTTGCTTTAAAACCCAGTGATCATTTTGCCGCGTAAAATGAGTATGCACATCTTGCCTTGTCAAAATATCAAAAGGGGTCAATACTGGCTGGGGAACAACGCCGCTAACCAACTTGGCAACCGTGTGTGCCGCCATGTAGCCAACCAATTCTGGATATAAAGCGACACATGCGTGAAGTCGGTTGCCGTAAGTGAGTTCGTCCAGTAAATCATCACCTTCTAATCCGATCGAATAGGCGTAAATATCATGCCGACCTTTTGTGGCTTCTAACCCTGCAAGAATCGAGTGGTCATTCACGCCGAACAAAACATTGATATCCGGATGCGTTGTGAGCGCATCTTGTATTTGTCGCAGTGCGGTTCTGTAATGCCCAAACCCATCAATCGATAGCATCTGGAGTTCACCTAAGTAAAATTGGTTAAAACCCCGTAAAAACCCTTTTGTTCTTTGTTGTGCGTTAGGGAGTTGTGCATGATTAATGAGTAGAACATTTGCGCACTTCACCTCATCACGATTGAGCTGACTAGCGGCAAATTTTCCTAGTTGATAACCGGCTTCTAAATTATCCGGACCAATATAAGTGCATTGAGAATCGGGAGCCGATTCAGACAAGACAGGAAGCCCGTTTGCTAATGCTCGTTGCTTGAGCAAATCGCCCCATGGTTCATGGATAGGAGGAAGGATCAGTGCATCGACTTCATCAAGCCCGATATTTTCTTGGGGGAGTGGAGGAGGCGCTATGTTTTTAACGGCATGAACAGCGCCATGAGAGCGTTCCAGTTTTCCACTTTTTGCCAGCCGTGCGACGTCTCTTCGAATAGTGACGTTGGCTACTTGTGGAAACTCCTGAGCAAGCTGCGCAATAGAGACGTTTCTACGGTTCTCTAGCACGTTCAATATAGCTTGTTCACGGAGCCTTTGGTTCATAATGAGTGATCCACTGGATTAACAATATTCACCATTATCTGTATAAATCAATCCAAATGATCAAATTATTCACCTATAAATTACAAAATTATCATAAATGATCATTTGTGCTCTTAATTGATCTTAAAGAGTGACCTGATACTTGTTCTTATCGTGGACGGCTTGTCCAATAGAGCAGTAAACTAAGCGCTTCTGGCACAAAGTGGCTATTTGGGAAAGGTATGAAAAAGTTTGATATTGCCGTGATTGGTGGGGGAATGGTTGGTGCTGCTGTGGCGGTGGGGTTTGCCAAACAAGGGAAAGAGGTATTGGTTGTTGAACATCATCAGCCCGAAGCTTACGACTCTAACCAGCCAATGGATTTGCGCGTATCTGCAATTTCTCAATCCTCAGTGAACTTTCTCGAAGAACTTGGTGCTTGGAATGCTATCGAAAGCACACGTGTATGCCCATACAAACGCCTTGAAACATGGGATATGCCAGAATGCCGCACACGATTTCATTCCGACGAACTCAACCTTGAGCAACTGGGCTTCATTATAGAGAACCGTATGGTGCAGTTGGGGTTGTGGGATGCGATGGCTAAACTAAGTAACATCACGTTAAAGTGCCCAGATACGTTAGAGACGATAGAAGATAATTTGGATTCTAGGTTCATTCGTTTAGCCAGTGGGGAAGAGTATCAAGCGACATGGGTGATTGGAGCCGATGGAGCGAATTCGAAGGTGAGAGATATAGCTCAGATAGGTGTTACCGCTTGGGATTACCGCCAGCATTGCATGTTGGTTAATGTCGCAACAGATAAGCCTCAGCAAGATATTACTTGGCAGCAATTTACCTCGTCTGGACCTCGTTCGTTCTTGCCTCTACCGGGGCATCAGGGTTCGGTCGTTTGGTATGACTCACCACAAAAAATACGCTCTCTACTTGCGATGAATCATACTCAGCTGGCAACGACCATCATGGATGAATTCCCAGCTGAACTCGGCGAAATAACGGTAGGGCAAGCCGGCGCTTTTCCGCTTACGAGACGTCATGCACAGCGCTACCATCAAAAAGGCTGTGTGTTAGTGGGAGACGCTGCCCACACTATTAATCCTTTAGCGGGACAGGGCGTTAATTTAGGATTCAAAGATGTAAAAGCGCTGCTAGAACAAAGTGATTCTATGGGCTTGACGGAACAAGCTTTGGAGCAATACCAATCGATTCGCAAGCGCGACAACCTTCTAATGCAAACGGGGATGGATGTATTTTACAAAGTCTTTAAGGACACATTCCCCCCCATCGCATTTGCACGAAACGCAGCATTGAAACTCGCAGAGCACTCCGGTCCTATTAAGCAACAAGTTCTGCGCTATGCACTCGGTTTATAGCGCAATGTTCACACGCTTAAACGTAGGCTAAAAGAACTGCACACATACGGGGTTACCAGTCGAGATGCTGTACCCCGTTTCTTGTAATGTCCCGTTTTCTTCATTGCGGCGATAAGACACCAAATTGTTCGTATCTTGGTTTGCGACAACTAACCATTTTCCGTTTGGCGTCAGGTTAAAATCCCGAGGGTTTAACCCACCTGATGATATGGTTTGAACAACGGTCAAATCACCGGAGACTTCCACCTTTAAGCAGGCGATAGAAGATTGCTGTCTGCCTGAAACATAGACAAACTTCTCATCGGGAGATAAACGTATCGCTGCAGCAGCACCACCTTCATTGTGTTTTACAAATGGGGAAATGGTTGATGCTATTTCCCAAATGTCGTTTTCATTCTTTTTAAGAACCAAAACTTCTTCAGACAACTCGCAAAGTACATAAGCTTTGAGCTCATCTTGTGAGAAAACCAAGTGGCGAGGGCCACTACCTGGTAGTGTTTGAACGTGCTGAACTTCAGATTCGTTGATGAGGGTATTGGATATAGGATAAAAGCTCACTCGGTCGGTACCGAGGTCTACCGTGACTAATTCATTGGTTTGTTTAAAAAAACATGCAAAGTGAGCGTGAGGTCCTTCCTGCCTATCAGTATTTGGACCATTCCCAGCATGTTGGATGGTGTGTATGTGTTCTAGCCGATCACTGCTGAGCGAGAATACACTGAAATTGCCAGTGCCATAATTAGACGTCACCGCCAATGTTTGATCTGAGTTTACTGCAACGTGGCAAGGGTAATCACCATCAACCGGATTACTATCGAGTAGGCTCAGCTGGTGGTTTTTTATATTGTGCACTGACAAGCCAGCCCCTTTTCCATTGGCAAACTCATTAATTGCGAAAACTCGCCCATCCTGAGAGGTCAAATAAGCGGGATTTTGCTCATCAGATATCAGCGCAAGTTTGTCGAAAGCGCCTGTTTCTAAATTCATATGGACAGAGGAAATACCTTTTCCTTCCCCCGTCATGGCTCCAATGGATTGAGTGTAGCTACCGATAAGAATCTTTTGATGATTTGCCATTTTGAGTTGCCTTCGCTGCTTTAATTTATGCAGCCATGATCAGTATGATTGGGGATGAAACGCAACTGAAAGCGGAATTCATAGAGAAAGAATGAGAATCAGAACAAAGATTTGATGATGTGAGTCAGAAATGATCATGCAGAAAATAGAAAACCCACCAAAAGGTGGGTTTCTAAATAATGGTGCGGAAGGAGAGACTTGAACTCTCACACCTTGCGGCGCCAGAACCTAAATCTGGTGCGTCTACC
>NZ_JAUYVM010000017.1 GCF_030689305.1 Vibrio penaeicida
CATCATCGTATTGGTCACTCAGTTCATTGAAACCTAAATTGTTTCCGAAGAAACTATTTGGATTATCATCAACGAGTACCCACACAGATTGATAGGTCTATATTGTTAAAGAGCTTTTTCTAACTGACTAGGCGCTCTGCGTCTTGCCGTTAGGGGTGCGAATAATACGCTCCCATTTTTGAGAGTCAAGAATTTTTTCAAACTTTCTTTTTCTCTCTTTACCAACTCGTCGTGTGACTTCCGTCTCACTCCGTGTCGGTGAGGCGGCATTATAGGGAGATCAGAATGGATGACAAGTCTTTTTTCAAAATTAATTTCCAAGTGAATAATTTTCAATCAAAAGTCGAATTATCGAATAAAATTTCAACATTTGAAGGGTATCACAGCAATTGGTTGGAATTTCATCATGCTTAAACGTAAGATCTGTGTGTCTATTATGTTAATAGCGCTTTGCATCTTATTACTTCACAATTTCAATGTAGTATTCAGATATGAACTCAAAAAAATCTTATTTATTAGTTATCGCACTGGCAGTATTGGGCGCTGCAGCCTTTTCACAAATTGCAGTACCACCAGCTACCGCTTTTATCATTGGCGTTTTTACTTGCGCGCTTATCTTATCCCTTTCTAACCCTTCTTCAGAGCAAGCAAGTAACGACAAATCAGCTACGACCACTCTTTATGTGGGGAATCTTCCTTATAAAGCTAACGAGACCCATGTTCGGCAGTTGTTTTCGAAACACGGACAAGTATTCGCTGTTAGGTTAATGAAGGACAAACGTACAGGTAAACGAAGAGGATTCGGCTTTGTTGTTGTATCAAGGGAAGACACAGACAAAGTCATTCAAGAATTAAATGAACAGGACTATATGGAGAGAACGCTTAAAGTTAGAGTCGCCAACGACCCTAAACATCCAGAAACGGCTGAATAACTGTTTCGGAAAAACCCATCTTTTTTAATGTAAAATTAAGTGCATCATCGCCTCGTGGTGGTGCACTACAAAAAATCTGATTTAACTGTTTCCTCTCTAACCCCGAGTTTGCTTTCAAAAGAAAAGCGACACGGCGAGCAATAGCGTTACCAGAATCTATCAATACAACGTCTTTCAACACTCGACTAATTTCATCTTTCAGAAGTGGGAAATGTGTACACCCTAAGACCGCAACATCTATTTGGTTAATAAGAGGCGAGAGCAAAGCCGTCATTTCTTTCGGACAAACCATTTCCGATCGTAGTTTTCGCTCGGCCATTTCCACAAGTTTTGTTGAACCTAATAGCTTTACTTCTGTGTCTTTAGCAAAGTCTTTGATGAGTTCGTGTGTATAGTCACGGGTTATCGTCGCTGGGGTTGCAATAAGGCCGACACCTATTTTGGAGATCAACGATGCTGGTTTTATAGCGGGAACCACTCCCACAATTGGAATGGATAACGCAGCCCTTAAGTGGGGTAAGACCAATGTACTGGCCGTATTACAGGCGATAACCACTAAGTCGATATCGTATTCTCGACAATATTGAGTGATCAAGGTTTGAACGCGATACACCAGCGTATCGCCATCCAGCTCTCCATATGGGTATGCCGCATTATCAAAAAGATAGAGGTACTCCAATTGCGGAAGCAACGCTTTCAGTTCTATGTATACGGAGAGACCTCCAACACCAGAATCAAAAATGAGCACTCTCTTTTCTGTTTTTTTATCCACGTTCGTTCATACCCCAATAAAAGCTGGACGTATATTACTGGTAAAGTGACTCCTCGCCAATATTAGCCACATAACGTAAGTGGTGAAATCGCTCGGTGCACTCGATGGAAATAGACCGCAAGCATAAATTATGGCTAAAACAAGGAGCTGATGTCACTAAAGTGTGAAATTCACCATTCTCTCCGCAGGGATCTATTCCGTTAGGTAAGTTAGCGATCAACTCTTTGCTATAACACTCACCACATAGGCTGGAAGGCAATTTGTTCCCATCCACTGTCACTACAATGGTTTCAATGCCTCTATCCAGTATTTCATTCGCTAATTCTGTACTGGGTGTCCCCATCAACGGAAATACACACTCCCACCCCTCTTTTTCAATATAGCTTTTTCGATATTCAATGATGCCATTACAAAACATATCGCCAAACGCAACAGCATCTATCTCTAGCTTTGAGTTTTTTAACCCTTTAACTATCGAACTCTGATACACCTCGTTGGGTGGAAATACTTCTGGAAGTTGAATCGTGACTAACTGCAAATTGGCGAGTGCCGCTTGCATTTTTACAACCGAAATGGGTGTGACTTGAAATGGGACTTCGCCGTCTACGTGAGTCGTGTACAACCCGACGACTTCATATTGAGGGTCTTCGAGTAGACGAATGAGCGTTAGCGTAGAATCTTTACCTGATGACCAACTGATGATGACTTTTTTGGGATTCTTCATGTTGTATATTGTAAAAAAACCGCCCGGAGGCGGTTTTTATTTTTAGAATTTGTAATCCAAGTTAATAAAGAAGCTTCTCTCTTGAGTATTGTAGCCCTTTGCCAAAACATAATTTTGGTCGAACAGGTTTGCAATTCGGCCTCGAGCTGTCAACTGTTCAGTAACAAAGTAACTTGCAGCCACATCGACTAAAGAGTAAGCACCTAATTCAGTCTTACCGTCATTATCTACGCGTTTACCCTGATAAAGGTAACTGATATCTGCTTGCCATTCGTCAGCAACATACGTTACGTTCCATTTTGCACTTTGCTTTGCACGGCGACTCAATTGAACATCATTGACTTTATCTTTTGGATCCATGAAATCTAAGCTTACTTCATGGGAGAATGCGCCAGTTTCAAATAAACCAGATAATTCAACACCTTTTATTTCAGCTTCACCCACATTTTTCGCTGGCCAACCAATTAACATATCTTTTATCTTGTTTTGATAGGCAGCTACACGCCAGTCAATCCAGCTTTGGCGACCTTCTAATGCCAATTCGTAATTTGTTGATTTTTCGGGTTTGAGGTCAGGATTACCTGAACCTGGCCAATATAGGTTATTAAATGTTGGGGCTTTAAAAGCTGTACCTGCATTTGCAGTTACGCGGTGGTTATCTGTAACTTTATAGCCCAGACCTACCTGCCATGTAGAGTTTTTTCCATAACGCTGGTTATCATCTCCACGTAACGCAAGCTCAGCTTGAAACGCTTGATTGTCAAAAAAACCACTCACATATGCAGACTTGTTGGTGCGAGAGGTCTCCGCATATTCAGTGGAAGTTTCTGATACATCATCTTTGTACCAATCTACACCAGCGCCAATTGAAAACTCTGAATTAACCAAATATAGGTTTGTGAAAGCAACTGATTGGCTGTCTGTTTGGTACGTACCATTAGATGAAGGGAAATAGCTTGAGTCTTGGGCTTTACTCACTGCTAGTTTACTTGAAAGGTTTTCACCATCGTAGTTAGCACTACCAACAAGGCTATATAGCTGCTGACTCTTTTCTGAATCTGCTGGGTCATATTCTACTTCTCCATCCGAATAGGTAGAATTAAATTTAAATTCAACTTCATCATTCAATTCATGGCTTATAGATGCTGCGAATTCGGCAACTTTGTGCCCATCAGCATCCTCATTACCTGATGAACTTTGAACACTAAAGCCTTCTGTTTCAGCAAACTTCACCGCAAATGAGCCACTTGTACTTTCGCTTAGCTCTCCAGCCACTGCTAAGCTCGCTTTTTGGTAATTATTTGATCCAAAACCTAAGCTTGCTTTCGCTTCTGCAGTTGATGTATCGGTAATAATGTTAATTACACCACCTATTGCATCTGAACCGTAAAGAGCTGCTCGAGGCCCTCTTACAAACTCAATACGCTGCACACCAACCAAAGGAATCGCCGATATATTAGCACCACCAGAAGTAGCGCTTGCGGTTTTGACACCATCAATTAATACCAAAACATGGTCAGATGATGTACCACGAACAAAAATACTTTGAGTCTGACCATAGCCACCATTACTAGAAACCTGTACTCCAGGTAATCTACGTAATACTTCAAATAGGTCATTTGCCTGAATTGCTTCTATTTCAGCTTTAGTTATTACCACTACCGGAAGCGTTGTACTCTGAGTACTTTGCTCAAATCGGTTCGCTGTCACTACGAGAGTTTCGGTATCTGCCGCTTCTTGAGCTACAGAAATGGAGGCGTGTGTAAGCAGCGACGCTACTGTGGTCGCTAGAAGAGTTTTTTTCATTGTCATTTCCTAAATCGCGAGAATCCTTCTAAGACCAAGCAGTACGTTTCAACACTGCTAATATCCGCTTGGCTCTTATTGCTGGCAGGTATTCGGACTTAAGAGCTCACCCAAACCTATAGGAACACTAATTCCATACAGATTCTGATACCTAGCACCTCACTTCCCACTTACAGACAGTAAGCAGTGTTTGGATTTATTCCGAGGTGTTCGTTCTCTTTTACCGCTGCGCGTCAGTTCTGGATTTCCACCAGATTCCCTTTTCAGTCAAAAATTGACCACCAGCTTGGGCGAGGATACTAGTTCGCATTCTTATGGATGTCTAGACGTATTTCTTCTAACCTATTATCACTCTCGTCAATAGAACAAACATTCATCAAATTGATGGCGTTAATAGTAATGAGGTAATCTCACAGACCAACCAGAAAGACAAAGCTGGACAAATAAAGTGGATTGAATAAAATCTGCGCTCCCTGTACCTAAGCAATAAGGCATGACTCCATGGCATCACTTGATGTAAACCCAGAGCATTATCAAGCACAACTTGCTGAGAAAACCCAGCGCCTAACTGAGATGTTTGCTCCTTTCAATGCACCAGAACTGGAAGTGCATGAGTCTCCGGAGCAGCACTACCGCATGAGAGCGGAATTTCGAGTTTGGCACGAAGGTGAAGAGCTCTACTACATCATGTTCAACCAAGAGACACGTGAAAAATACCGTGTGGATGCGTTCCCTGCCGCAAGTCGTTTAATCAATGATCTTATGCCCTTATTGATCGACGCGATGAAAGATAACGATACGTTGCGCCGAAAGCTGTTCCAGGTGGACTTTTTATCCACACTCAGCGGCGAAATCTTGGTGTCTTTGCTTTATCACCGTCAATTAGATGAAGACTGGATTTCGCAGGCAAAAGCCCTAAAACAACGGCTCAATGATGAAGGGTTCAATCTCAACTTAATTGGTCGAGCTCGAAAAATGAAAATCGTGCTCGATAAAGATTACGTTATCGAGAAGCTGAACGTGAATGGCGATACTTATGTGTATCAGCAGGTAGAAAATAGCTTTACGCAGCCTAATGGGATCGTTGCTCAGAAAATGTTGGAGTGGGCAGTTGATTGCACCCAAGAGAGTGCAGGGGATCTTCTAGAGCTTTACTGCGGAAACGGAAACTTCTCGTTGGCGCTGGCACAGAATTTCGAGCGCGTTTTGGCAACAGAGTTAGCTAAACCTTCTGTCGATTCTGCACAATTTAATATTGAAGTGAACAACATCAACAACGTACAAATTGTCCGGATGTCAGCGGAAGAATTTACAGAAGCAATGGAAGGCAAGCGAGAGTTTCGCCGTCTGAAGCAACAGAATGTCGATCTGACAAGCTATAACTGCAACACCATCTTTGTTGACCCTCCTCGTGCTGGCATGGATATCGACACATGTAAAATGGTTCAAGGGTACGAACGCATTATGTACATTTCTTGTAATCCAGAAACATTGAAAGATAACTTAGATATTTTGAGTGAAACTCACCATATCACTCGCTTTGCATTATTCGATCAATTCCCATATACCCATCATATGGAAGCGGGTGTTTTCTTAGAAAAAAAAGCATAAACAAAAAAACCGCTCATATGAGCGGTTTTTTTAGCTAGAATTTGGTGTTCTACTGAGGTTTCGCGATATACCCAAGCTTCTTACCGACCCAAACTAGGAGAAGCAGCGTCACTATAATCGAGAAGAAATTTGATCCTGACTCTGGGTGCTGCGCCCCTAAGAACGCCGAATAACCAAACGCCCCAACAAAGAAACATGCTAAAGCAACCATAGGGATTTCTTCAGAAACAGGGTGGCGTAGATATTCTTGATACAGATTCTGAACTGCCAATACCAATGCTATCAATGGAAACACTGAGAAAGCCACTTCACTGACTGTCAATGCTGACAACAGGGCATTACCACACATACCCGCGATTAGAGCTAAGAGGAGAGTTTTCTTTTCTGACCCTTGGTCAGCGATAGGAGCTTCATTCGACATTGCTTTGTCCTGCCTTATTCTTCTTTAGTTCATTTTCTTTTCGGTACACATGGGCACCTTTTGCAATCATTCTGAGCTGGGTTATCAAGCGATTCGCCAGTTCAGTTCGTTCATCTTTTTCTAAATCTAGAGCTTCTGCACCAGAGCTAAAAACCAGTGTGACAGATGCTTCGGCCTGAGTGAAAGCGCCTTCTCTAGATACACCATTGATTACTAAATATTCAGTAAGTTCCGCAACAAAGTGCTGAATTTCTCGAGCAACAGCTGCACGAAACTCAGACGATGTCCCCGAACGTTCTCGTAACAACAACCGAAAAACGTTTGGGCTGCTCTCGATAAACTCCATAAACGTGTCTACCGATGTTTTAATCACACTGCCTTCTTTGGCAATACGCTGCCTAGCTTGGCGCATTAATTGACGGAGCAGTAAACCGCCTTCGTCGACCATCGTCAATCCAAGCTCATCCATGTCTTTAAAGTGACGATAGAAAGACGTCGGAGCGATACCCGCCTCTCTTGCCACTTCACGTAAGCTTAGATTAGAAAAACTGCGATCGGCACTTAACTGACTAAAAGCGGCATCGATTACTGAACGTCGGGTTTTTTCCTTTTGTTGAGCTCGGATACCCAAACTCTTTTTTATATTCTCGTTTGTCATTCTTAACTACGCTTTATAGAGAAACTGACCTAACAGGCAAGCCTTACTATACCGTGAATGCAGTAAGAGTCTATGAGACAACCGCGGATACTTTACGGATTTTTCGCGGAAATGCTCGCCTGTTACTTGAAGTTACTGATGACTTCACAAATTCTGATTGAAACACAACGTGATCCTCACCACTGTCTACTGGTGAGACCATTTACCTGTAAAATGAAGTCGTTAAAATATCGCTACAGCAATGTTAACTATCATTACAAAAGGCAAATATATGACCTCAACGCACTTCGATGCAATAGTAATAGGCAGTGGTCCTGGTGGTGAAGGGGCTGCAATGGGCTTAACAAAATCGGGGTTAAACGTTGCAATCATTGAGCGGGAGAGCAGTGTTGGTGGGGGGTGCACTCATTGGGGTACCATACCTTCTAAAGCACTGAGACATGCGGTTAGCCGCATCATAGAATTCAATAATAATCCTCTCTTCTGCCACAATAATTCCAGCCTCCACTCTACGTTTTCCAATATTCTTGGTCACGCAAAAAGCGTTATCGACAAACAAACTCGCCTAAGACAAGGCTTTTACGATAGAAATGAGTGTTCTCTGATTTTTGGTGAAGCTCGATTCATCGCCAGCAATACGATAGAAGTGCTTCAACCTGATGGCACTGTGGAACAATACACCGCAGATAAGTTTGTCATCGCAACTGGCTCTCGCCCATACAGGCCAGCCGATGTTGACTTCACTCATGACCGTATATATGACAGCGATTCAATTTTGTCGCTAGAGCACGACCCACGCCACATCATTATTTATGGTGCAGGTGTCATCGGCTGTGAGTACGCTTCAATTTTCCGTGGGCTCGGTGTAAAAACCGACCTCATCAACACACGCGACAGGCTGCTATCTTTCCTAGATAACGAAACCTCCGATGCACTGTCTTATCACTTTTGGAATAGCGGTGTCATTATTCGCAATGATGAAACTTATGAGCGAATTGAAGCCTCCGATGAAGGTGTTGTGATTCATTTAGAATCGGGTAAAAAAATGCGAGCAGACTGTATCCTGTACGCCAATGGACGAACAGGTAATACGGATAAGTTGAAGTTAGAGAATGTGGGTCTAACCCCTGACTCTCGTGGTCAGCTCAGCGTGAACACCAATTACCAAACCGATGTAGAACACATTTATGCTGTTGGTGATGTAATTGGTTACCCAAGTCTTGCTAGTGCAGCATACGACCAGGGTCGATTTGTTGCTCAGGCCATCACGAAAGGTCAGGCCGATAATCACCTGATTGAAGATATTCCGACGGGTATCTACACCATCCCTGAAATCAGCTCTGTGGGTAAAACCGAGCAAGAACTAACAGCTGCGAAGATCCCGTATGAAGTGGGTCGTTCGTCATTTAAACATCTTGCAAGGGCGCAAATTGCAGGAAAAGATATTGGCTCTTTAAAAATACTCTTCCACCGTGAGACAAAAGAAATATTGGGCATTCACTGTTTTGGTGAGCGTGCAGCGGAAATTATCCATATCGGGCAAGCCATCATGGAACAAAAAGGCGAGGCGAACACGATCGAGTACTTCGTCAACACTACCTTTAACTACCCGACAATGGCAGAAGCGTACCGAGTCGCGGCATTGAATGGTTTAAACCGTTTGTTCTGATTTCACAGCTTCAAAGTAAGAGGGTCAGCATATGCTGACCCTTTTTTTGTAAAACAACACTGCACATAAAAACTAAGCAAGAAACTGATTTCTTCGCCATTGATAGACAAACACAATCGCTAACCCTAGCCCTCTCACCCCCATAAAGCTCAACATAGCCAACCATAAAGCATGGTTACCGAAGTCAGAAAAAGTGAAAAAGACAAGGAAGAAGCTGCACGTCGCAACAAACATGCTATTGCGCATTTCTTTGCCTTTTGTGGCGCCAATAAAGATGCCGTCGAATAGGAAACACCACATAGAAACCAAAGGCATTGCGATTAGCCATGGTAAGTAAACGTTGGCATGCTCTCGAACAATAGGAATGTCTGTGATCATAGAGATCAGCAGCGATCCCCCCAAGGCGAACACCAGCGTCAACAGTGCACAAATAATTAAACTCCAGAAAAACGTTCCTATCAGCGACAGTTTCAACTGCTTCTCATCTTTGGCTCCAATGGCTTTCCCTACCATTGCTTCCATCGCATAGGCAAACCCGTCCATGCCGTAAGAGATCATCATCAGAAAGCTCATCAATACTGCGTTTGCTGCTACCACGTCATCGCCAAAGCTAGCACCTTGGAAAGTCATAAACGTAAACGCTGCCTGTAAACACAATGAACGCAAAAATATATCGCGGTTAAGACGAACGAACCGCCCTATTCCATTGGTGAGCGCACCGAGTTGGCTGAAAACAGATGGCAAAGTGAGCTTAATCCATGTGCGATAGACAAAGAATAAACCTAAAGACATGCCCGTGTAGTCGGCCAGTACAGATGCCAATGCTGCCCCTTCTACTTTCCAGCCAAAACCCATAACGAAAAGAAGATCGAGCATAATATTTGTAAGGTTGGACACAATCACGATCCACATTGGGGCTTTCGCGTTTTGTGTACCTAATAGCCACCCAAGAATAACGAAATTAGCAAGTGCGGCTGGCGCACTCCATACGCGTATTGAAAAGTATTGTTGACCATAGAATTTCACCTGATCACTGGCGTCACTCAGAGCAAACACCCACTCTGAAACCCATGGGTGAAGTGAAAGGAATAGCAGCGCGAACATTCCAGCCATCATCAAGCCTTGAAGCAAAACAAGACAAAGCTGCTCCCCACTTTTTGCTCCAGTTGCTTGTGCTGTTAAGCCAGTTGTCGCCATACGCAGGAAGCCCAGTAGCCAAAACGACACACTTATCATCGTGCCGCCCAAAGCAACTCCCCCCAAATACCACGCATGATCTAGGTGTCCAATAACCGCAGCATCCACCAACCCAAGTAAAGGAATGGTGATATTGGACAAAACCATAGGAATAGCGAGCCAAAGCACTTGCTTGTGCAAAGACCAATTAGAAAGAAAGGATAGGTATTGGGATTTAATCACGTGGAACCTCGACAATTATGGCGTCGAGGTTAGCGTTTAGCGATTGATTAATCAATCACCATCGCATGTGTAGAAGGACGGGGGTCATTCGGTGCTTGAAGAAGGACATTTTTGATAGCCAGCGTTGCCAGCGTTTCCATCGACTGCAGTTTTTATCCATAGGAGAATGGACCGTAACCCATTGATACCAAGGAAGCCAGTTAAGCAATTTCTCTTTAGGTCGGCTGATTGCGTGTTTGTACCCCCCCCCACCAAGCTTTTTACCCCAATGAGAATTCGCTAAATCCCCCGCCAAAACAAAACACGCTTGAGCATGAATGAATCGGCGACCCAATATTCTAATAAACTGAGCAACCTGAGATTCGTTGCAATCAAGGAGTGCGTGTTCACAGACAATAAGAACAGGAGAAGATTCGGGAACGGGAAAATCGTCAAGCCAGTCGGTATCGACCACACTGCCGCATCGAAGTTGATAACGCTCACTTGGATGAAAAAGCTTTTGTCGCCAGAGTAAATTTTCGCTGATATCAAGTTCTAGCCAATGACAACGACCGTTATCTAAGCGGTAGAAACGGGTATCCAATCCAGCCCCAACGTTCAAGATCCAAGCTTCAGGGTTATCCATCAAAAAGCTTTTCACTCTTTCATCACACAGCTGGGTTAGAGTGGCATTCAGAAGTTGCTTCTGATCAACATCGCCAGACAAACACTCAGGTGCTAACTCACAACGCTGACAAGCACTAGCAGCAATAGGATCGTAAACCAATCCATCGTCAACCAAGCTTTCTCTGCTTCGCAACCACATAGGCTGAAGCAGATTCGCTGGAATCTGGTAGTGAGATTTAGGTCGCTTGAAGTGAGGTTGTGTCATTATCATCTTCCCTACAATAATAGCTAGATGATAATGACTATCATTTAATAATGCAAAATTTAATTACATCCAATCTGCATTTCTGATCACACCAACGGCAATACCTTCAATCGCTAAGTGCTGTGAGATGAGATCGACTTTGATCGGTTCAAACTCTTCGTTTTCAGCATGAAGCAGAACCGTAGAGCCTTTACGCTCAAGACGCTTAACCGTCACGTCCTCATCGACTCTAGCAACAACAACCTGTCCATCACGCACATCTGAGGTTTTATGAACAGCCAACAAATCGCCATCCATAATGCCAATATCTTTCATGCTCATACCGTTAACACGAAGCAAAAAATCGGCTTGCGGTTTAAACATGGCAGGATCAACTTGGTAATGTGTTTCAACGTGTTCTTGAGCCAGAATAGGCTCACCTGCTGCAACCTGACCAATCAAAGGTAAACCGTCTTCTTCTTCATCTTCTAGAAGAATTCGGATACCGCGTGAAGCACCGGGAATAATCTCGATCACTTCTTTTCTGGCAAGAGCTTTTAAATGTTCTTCTGCTGCATTGGCAGAACGGAAACCCAACTCACGGGCAATTTCTGCACGAGTGGGTGGCATACCGGATACATCGATCTTATCTTTGATTAAATCGAAAACTTGTTGTTGGCGCGGCGTTAATGGCTTCATGGTCCACCTGTCTTTTTATACAGTTAACTGTGAGTATATCCAGTAAATCGACGAAATCAAAGACAATTGTCTATTTTTTAACGGGTTTGTTGTTTTGGGTTCATGCTACGTCCATCTGCCTTCGATATGCTTTGCGAAATAAGAGCTCGATTCATCTCCGTTTCATTGATGCGAGCCGATGTAGCGCTTTAGAGATAGTGGCAAATTTGAATAAAAGGTTAGACCAGTTTCTGCTATCCTTGCAGCGCAATTAATCAAGTGGTGATGTTTTAGGGGCTGTTTATCTTTCGAGATGATTTTTGCAGCAATTTGTGGGTGATTTATACAAGGCAGAGCTCATTCGGTGTAGTCGCACTACATCAATGGGCGATAACGCAGTAGAAATAAGCCACAAATGCTGCCCAAAGGGTTCGTTTCTATGTCTTTTACTCTTTGTTGCAAGGTATTTGCTTAGAATGACTAGGCGTCACACCTTGCGCCGCGATTAAAAGACATAGAACTCGAACAAAATTTAACCACGAAAGATAAACAGCCCCTATACAACTCGCCATCGAAACAAACATGTTGAGGCAAACATTCGCTATGTCTTCTGGACAATCTCTTTCTCGAACTTTGATGAAGTTACCTTTGTCGGTATTGGTAAAAGGGACAACTATCCCATCGAATCCGGTGGAAGATTTGGGAATCGATGTTTCCAAACCCATCGTTTACGCACTGCCGTTTCGCTCTAACGTCGATCTACTGACATTCCAAAGGTATGCCCTAGAGCAAGGGTTACCCGATCCGTTGACCCCACTGGAAATTAATGGTCAGCCGTTTGGACGTTTTGTGTTTACCTCTTCACGACCTACGTTGATTCAGAATGATCACGATGCGCCCTCTGAGTCCGTTGATTTGTTTACGAAACTGCTCGGATTGCACAACAGTGACAGTGACTTAGATGTGCAAGTACTGCCTGTAAGTGTACTTTGGGGGCGAAAACCAGGAAAAGAAGAGAACCAAAAACCATACCTTGAAAGTTTAAATGGTCCTCAAAAAGCAAAAGCATTACTGCTTTCAGGGCGAGACTGTCTAGTGCGATTTAGCCCTGTGGTTTCACTGCGTTCAATGGCTGATAGCCACGGCACCGACCAAGAAATCGCTCACAAGTTAACACGAGTCGCTAGAATTCATTTTTCTCGCCAAAAATTGGCGGCGTCGGGTCCGAATCTTCCTAATCGCCAAGTTTTGTTTCAACGCTTATTGAAATCTGAAGCCATTAAAAAAGCGGTCGCAGACGAAGTCAAAAGCAAGAACATTAGCCAAGAAAAAGCCGAAAAAGAAGCCAAAGCGATCATGGATGAAATCGCCGCCGATTTTTCTTATTCATTGGTTAAACGCGGCGATCGCTTCTTAGGTTGGTTGTGGAACAAACTTTACCAAGGTCTAAGTATCAACAACGCTTCCACTGTGCGAAAGCTGGCGCAGGATGGCCACGAAATTGTGTACGTGCCTTGTCATCGAAGCCATATGGATTACTTGCTTTTGTCCTATGTGTTGTATCAAGAAGGGATGGTTCCTCCACACATTGCCGCTGGAATCAATTTAAACTTCTTCCCTGCAGGACCTATCTTCCGCCGAGGAGGCGCGTTCTTTATTCGTCGCAGCTTTAAAGGCAATAAACTGTATTCCACGATCTTCCGCGAATATCTTGCAGAACTGTTTGCCAAAGGGTATTCCGTTGAATACTTCAGTGAAGGTGGTCGCTCCAGAACAGGGCGATTATTGCAAGCGAAAACCGGCATGCTAGCCATGACGATTCAAGCAATGCTGCGAGGGTTAAATCGCCCCGTGACTCTAGTGCCTGTCTATATTGGCTATGAACATGTTATGGAAGTATCCACCTACGCAAAAGAACTCAGAGGCAAACGCAAAGAAAAAGAAAATGCGGGGCTTGTTCTGAAAACGTTGCGCAAACTGCGTAATTTCGGGCAAGGGTATGTGAACTTTGGTGAACCTATTCCACTGAACCAATACCTTAATGAACATGTACCAGATTGGACAAACGACATTGATGCCGTTAACAGCCCTAAACCTCAGTGGATGACACCCGTGGTTAACCATTTGGCTGAGAAAATGATGACGCACATAAACAAAGCAGCGGCCACTAATGCACTAACCTTGTGTGCTCTCGCTTTATCGGCATCTAGGCAACGCGCTTTGTCTCGCGAAACTTTGGTTCAGCAGATAGACAGCTATCTTGCGTTACTTCGCCAAGTCCCTTATTCCTGCACCAGCACCACACCAGATAGCAATGCGGAAGACTTGGTTCATCATGCAATAAGCTTAGATAAATTTGTCATTGAACCCGACAGTATGGGCGACATCATCTCCCTTGATCGCCAGCAGTCCATTCTGATGACGTACTACCGGAATAACATCATCCACTTATTTGCTATCCCCTCTTTGATAGCTCAACTGGTTGTTCAGCATGAAAATATCAAGTTATCTTCAATCATTGATTCGGTAACGACCTTGTACCCTTTCTTAAAGAAAGAGCTGTTTATCCATTATGACGAAAGTGATATCTCAGACGTGGTTACCAATACAATCGAAGAGTTTGCTCGGCAAGAACTGATTACCTTGAATGATGGAGATATATCTTTAAGCCAATGCCGGATACAGTCTCTGATTTTATACGCTAGGACCATACAAGAAACGCTGCAGCGTTATTCTATTGCCATTACCCAACTGGTAGCGGCACCTGAATTGGGCAGAACAGAACTCGAGCAACACAGCCAACAAGTGGCACAAAGGCTTGGTCGTTTACATGGTATCAACGCGCCAGAATTTTTTGACAAAGGAGTATTCGCCGCTCTATTTAGCACTCTAAAAGAGCAAGGCTACTTGGATATAGACGGACAATGTGATTTGGAAAAGACAAAGCAGCTGGCAGAAACGCTTTCAAAGCTACTGCCCACGGAAGTCAAATTGACCATACAAGAAAGCCGGCAATCGGAAAGTTAAAAAGCAATTCGAAAGTTAAAAAGCAATCAGAAAGTAAAAAAAGAGACCACCTAAAAGGTGGTCTTTTTGATTTGGCGATTTAAGTAATCGCAATCACTTCTGATGGCGTATGAGGCGCGACAGAATGCCCATAATGGTATTTAATAATGGTGCGGCGTTTTGCCATCTTCCCCTCATTAATCGCATCGTTCAGCACACTGGCTGGCAAACGGAAACGGATGGTATACCCCTTTCCTTGCTGGGCACTGTAGGATTGCAGTGCAATTAAATCAAACAACCGTTCAAGCTTGTCGATAGGCTCTTCGTGATACTCAGTTTCGGCATCGGAATCCAACTCGTAGTCGGGATGATCTTCTGCATTCCAAGCGGCACGTTTTCGACGCCTTTCCTCTAGCGTTGCCTTTCGCTCTGCACTCGACTTGGTCAATTCTGTAGCGGGTGCTATAGGCTCTTTGACTTTATTGTCTCGTGCGACTTGTTCGGTTTGTATATTGACCGACGGGGCAATCAGCGGAACGCTGGCACTGGTCGGGTTCACTAACATAACAAACCTCCCACAACGGTAACTTTGCCGTGAAACAGGTACATATAAGGAGTCTCACGACCTCTTGCCAATGATGGCAATGGCAAAACCAATCTGGTTACAGTTTAGCCTGCTTACACTTATAACGGCAGATTGTTCAATTTATTTACAGAAGTCGGTGATCTTTTCGCAAAACAGTTCGAGCTCTGTCATAAAAGGGGCGTGTGATGATTGTTCAAATGTGTGCTGATAACTGTTGGGCGCCCATGTTTGCATGTCTTTGGCAACTTTAATGGGGACCAGCCCATCCAAGCGCCCGTATACTCGTAGATAAGGCATCTTAATCTCAGCCATATCCGAGCGGAGATCAATATTCGCTAACATATCTAACCCCGCTAGCAACACCTTAGGATCGGGCAGTGGACGTGATAGCACCGCTTGTTTTAAATGCTTCACATCTTGACGAGCGGATGGGCTGCCCATGGCTTGGAGTGCCATGAAACGCTCAACGGTTTGCTGGAAATCCTCAACCAGCTGCTCTGTAAATAAGGTCAGCACATTAGGCTGAATACCGCGCCAAGGCTTTTCGGCTGCAAATTTTGGCGAGCTGGCTACCGTGATCAACTTAGCGACTCTTTCGCTGTGCTTTAGTGCTATGTGGGTTGCCACTAAGCCGCCCAATGACCACCCGACCCAAATTGCTTTTTCAGGCGCATCTTGCAGAATGCTCTCCGCTATTGTTTCAAGATTTTTTGCATGAGCTTGGTGGCTATGACCGTACCCGGGTAAATCCACAACGTGGACAGAGAAGTGGCGAGCCAGACGCTCTGCCGTTTGCTGCCACACCGCACCATTCATTCCCCATCCATGAAGCAATATCAAATCTGGACCTTGCCCGAATGATTGCCAATACAACGATGTTGTCATGCTTTTTTCCCTTAAAACGTATTTCGTACAGCAAATGTATTTAGTAACATATTCAACCTAATGAATACAAAAGACTTTATATGGCTTTTTCTCACTGGCTGAAAATTCAAATTCACCACCATTTTAAACTTCAATGCCCCTCATGTGGTCTGAACATTGAGGAAAGTACACCAGAAACAAGATGGTGTGACACGTGTTTAGATGATCTGAGAGAAAAACACCGGTGTTTACAATGTGGGCTGCCCACTCTCAATACGGTTGAGCAGTGCGGTCAATGCCTCTTAGCACCTCCACCATGGCAGCGCTTATATTGTGTGGGAGATTATCAGCCCCCATTATCGAACTATATTCATAGCTTCAAACATCAACATCAATTCTGGTTGTCTGGAGATCTCACCTATCTCCTTGCAGAGCAAATTTCTCAGCCCGCTGAGATTGTTACATCAGTCCCACTCCATTGGCGTCGG
The DNA here is from genome assembly GCF_030689305.1 of Vibrio penaeicida. Lineage (GTDB taxonomy): Bacteria > Pseudomonadota > Gammaproteobacteria > Enterobacterales > Vibrionaceae > Vibrio > Vibrio penaeicida_B. Next base: position 16,485 of record NZ_JAUYVM010000017.1, read on the forward strand.
CAACTTTGGCGAGGCTACAATCAAAGCGATTACCTAGCGAAATCATTGTGCCAGCACCTTGGTATCACCGAGCGCTTTGACCATCAAATATTCAGACGCATAAAGCCCACTCGCGCACAACAGGGGCTCAATCGTAAAGCCCGTCTTCTCAACCTAAAAAATGCATTTACTCTCGATTCGTCTCGCGTGGCAAAACACATGGCGATTGTTGATGACGTCGTGACGACAGGCAGCACTATCCGACAATTATGCCAATTACTACTTGATGTTGGTGTAGAAAGGGTCGATATTTACTGCGTATGCCGAACCCCTGATCCGACTTAACGTAAATAAGTTATGACTTAAAAAGCTGGATCGAAATATCGACAGGGGTAAAATGGTTAAATACTTTACAAAATCACTCGGGTATTGGTCGTGTCAAATACAATTACTATTACGGAAAACGCACAATCGCACTTTGGGAAATTGCTTGAGCAGCAACCTGAAGGCACAAACATTCGTGTCTTTGTGGTAAACCCAGGAACGCAAAACGCTGAGTGTGGCGTGTCTTACTGCCCACCGGAAGCTGTGGAAGCCAGCGATACTGAATTAACATTTGAACTCTTTTCTGCGTTTGTCGACGAACTCAGCCTACCCTTCCTTGAGGATGCAGAGATCGACTTCGTCACAGATAAGATGGGATCTCAGCTTACGCTTAAAGCACCTAATGCAAAAATGCGTAAAGTGTCTGATGACGCATCATTAATGGAACGCGTTGAATACGCCATTCAAACTCAGGTTAACCCTCAACTGGCAGGGCACGGTGGTCACGTTAGTCTGATTGAAATTTCAGAAAGCGGTGTTGCACTGGTTCAATTTGGCGGTGGCTGTAACGGTTGCTCCATGGTTGATGTCACATTGAAAGAAGGGATTGAGAAAGAACTCTTGGCTCAATTCGAAGGTGAATTGACAGCGGTACGTGACTCTACCGAGCACGACCGAGGAGAACATTCTTACTACTAAGCACTAAATAGCCGCAGGTAGAAAGAACCAAACAGACGAAAGCCGGGAATAATGATTCCCGGCTTTTTATTTGGTTTAGCGTTGCTTTACCGCAAACTTAAACATCGATTACAACTTGCTCCAAGCATCATTCCAAGCCCATCCTGTACCTGGTGCATATGCCCCACCAGCCGAACACCAAAGTCCGCCAGGGAACCCTAGGCATTGGTAACGATTGCCATCTTCAGCCAGAACCACCGTACCAAATGTGTAGCTGCCAATATTTTGTGGGTACACGTGATCATAATTACCACCGCCACCACCAGCCGTTGTAGCATCTGCACTCACATTTGCTTGGTACGTACTTGTGCCTTGATCCGTTGAGAAGGAAAGCTGTGCCTTCGCTAGACCCGCTTGAGTTGCACCAAATTCGACAGCGACCTGACAGCTTTGGTTCGCAGTCAACGTTGTTTGAGAACAGGTATCACGACCAACTACTGCTGAGGTGGCGACACCGGACGCTACCGCGCGAACGTTATTCAAAGTAAACGACTGTGTGCCGTTATTTTTAATACTAAACGTATGAGATTTCGTTTCACCGACTTTGAACGAAGACAATGTCTGGTTCTTGGTGTATCCAACAGCGTAGCTGCCGCCAGGATTAGAGGTAATTACCGTATCTAGCCAGCTGCGTAAGGCAGCAATATCACTATAAACGCCATACTTACCTGGACGCGCACAACCAATACCCCAACTTACAATACCCAACTGAGTAATCACACCAGAACGATTGACAACAATTGGACCACCACTATCGCCCTGACAAGAATCCTTACCGCCAGCAGAGAAACCAGCACAGAATGCAACATTACCTACATTGGTATAGCTTCCACCTGCCGCTCGACACGTCGCATCGGAAATCAAAGGAACGTCAACAGACTGTAATTTATAAGGTGAGCTGCCTCCTTCAGAGGTACGACCAAGCCCTGCAACACTTAATGTATCACCAATGCCCGCATACTGACTCAAAGAACCGTCCGCTATCTCTACCTTCACAGCAGACGGAAGATCATTGGTCAATTTCAAAACGGCGATATCGTTTGTAAACGTACGTTTGTCGTAGTTAGGATGCATGTAAATCTTGCTAACATTAGCGCGCTGACCATCCGTTCCGTTGTAGATGAATCCACCTACTTTAACAGCAATACCAGATGGCGAATCCCCGTCTACACAGTGCGCAGCAGTTAGCACGTAACCATCACCTAAGTAGCTCGCACCACAGTAAGAACGGTTTCCGTAACGTGAAACAATTTGGGTATAAAATCCCCAGTCAGCAGTATTTGCGTTACCACCACCAACAATGCGTGGTGAAATTTCAAAACCGGCGCCTTGTACTTCTGCGCCTATGGATACCATAGGTGCAAGCATGGCTGTGACTAGGGCCATATTCCTTGTTATTTTCAAAATATTATCCTCATATTTTTTGTGTAATGCCGCTCTTTGTTATCTGGCGACGTTGTATACACAAGCACGTTTCTTGAAAAATCCAAGGCATGAATAGAGGAAAAAACCCATACTGCGACCACAATTTCACCAACAGGTAACTAACTTGTTTATCAGTATATTTTTCTTGGTTGAATAGCTTTCAATTACAGGATAGGAGACTGTAATTGAAAGCTATTTTAATCATGAGTTTTGAGAGGTTAGCTCAAATAACGAGCGTATAAAAAAGAATGGCTGAGCTACTTGTGAGCCAATAGAATCGAATTCCATGGCAGTTCCTCATCACCTAAAACAATAAAATTAGGATTTTCTAATGTTTCTCTTTCATTATAAGAAAGTGGTTCTAATTTAGTGCTGAGAATACGACCACCCGCTTCACTGACAATACACTGTGTCGCGGCAGTATCCCATTCCCCAGTTGGACCTAGTCTTAGGTAGCAATCTACTGCCCCTTCTGCGACTAAGCAGGCTTTAAGCGCTGCTGACCCTAACGGTACCAAGTCAAAATTCCAAGACGGGCACAACTTACTGGTAATGCTATTGATGTCTTGACGGCGGCTAATGGCAATCGCTAAAGATTGGCTTTCGCTGTGATGGCGATGCGTTTCAATCGCCACACTTTCGTCCATATCTGGGATTTTCCAAGCGCCTTTCCCTTTGTAGGCATAATAAGTGACGCCCGAAACTGGCGCATATACCACACCCATAACGGGCTCGTTGTCTTCAACTAGAGCAATAATAGTGGCAAAATCGCCACTGCGTGCAATGAATTCCTGAGTCCCATCTAAAGGATCGACGAGCCAGTAACGGCTCCATTGACACCGTTTTTCAAGGCTGATATCCGAATCTTCTTCCGACAAAACAGGGATATCGGGGGTCAATTCCGTCAACCGCTCGACGATCAATTTGTGCGCGGCAATATCTGCACTCGTAACCGGCGTAGCATCCGATTTGGTGTATTCTTCGTATTGTTTGTTTTCGTAGATATCATGTATGAGCTGACCAGCACTGCGGGCAACCGTGATAACTAAAGGGATAAGGTGAGAAAGATCTTCCGCCATAGGGCATTTCCTTACTCAGACGTGTTTAAATACCGCTGAGCTAACATCAGTGCAGTAATACTGCGGGCTTCACAAAAATCCAGATGGGTCAGCAGCTCATCAGCTTGCTGTAATGGCCAACGTACCAATTCTAGAGGCTCCGGCTCATCCCCTTCCAGTGATTCTGAATACAGGTCGCGTGCCAGAAACAACGTCATCTTACTTGAGAAGTAAGATGGAGCCAGCACCACCTCTTTAAGAGGGGTTAATTCTGTCGCTCCGTACCCAATTTCTTCTTTTAATTCTCGGTTTGCTGCCTCAATAGGCGACTCACCAGGATCCACTAAACCTTTAGGGAACCCGAGCTCATAGCGCTCTGTACCTGCTGCGTATTCACGAATTAAGAGTAAGTCCCCTTGCTCCGTGACAGGCACAATCATGACCGCAGAACGACCACTAGGCTTCATTCGCTCATAGATTCGCTCTTCTCCGTTTGAAAAACGTAAATCGAGAGACTCTATAGTAAATAGTTTAGATTGGGCGACCGTTTTTGTAGCTAAAATTTGTGGCTTTTTTTCACTTGCCATAACCTTTCCTTAAAAATCTGACCCAATCATTAACATGGAACAATATATCATCAAAAATAATGAACTGTTGGCATTTCGAGATTGATTTTTGTTCGTATTAGCTCAATCTACACTCAAACCATCTCCAAATACAGGACGCAGAGCTAACAACTTGAAGTGGTTTAAGTATAACGTTATCAGTAACAAAATGGCCCAGCAATGCTGAGCCATTTTAATTCATCTAATCGCTTCTATAGACGCCCAGAGTACTGAAAGGGAAACTGACCTTTGTTATTCGGGTTACCCAGCCAATTCAGCTGGCTCCCCATCGATTGAGGGAATTCGGCTCCAGGCTTGAACCATGCATTCACACTGTATTGCTGATCAGGCGTCAAGTTTGCATCAAACGCGCTCGTCACCTGAGCATGTTTTTGCTCGCCTTTTGCAGTCAATTTATTATCTTGGCATGCCAAGTCAGAAGTGACTTCACCTAAGATAAGGCTGCCTAATGGTGTGCCTAACGTGCCACCATTCCAAGCCAAATTACCCGTTGCACTTTCACACCATGGCTGAGCATATTGGAACTCTTTAATCGCTAGTTCAAATTGCCCCTCTACCTGAACCGGAGCGGGAATCTGCGCAAATCCCAATATTTTTTCAGCAGGCATAGACGCAAAAATGCTGTGACCATAAAGCCCGCCAAATCCCATGCCCAGAGCTCCTTTACCGTGTAATTGAAGCTCACTGCCGCGACCAAAGCGCACTTGATATTCAGCTTTACCAGTCATTAGCGCTGAAGGTTGAAAGTCCCAGCTAAGCTGACCAAAATTTTGCCCCTGCCACGTTAACTTGGATGCTTGTCCACGCCACAACGTCCCAGACAAACTTCCCACGCTCAACCCCTGAATTTTAGGGGCATATTGATACACAAATGCAACTGGCATGTGTACAACAAGGCTTACGACAAGCACTAAAACAAAAACGGACACATACCCAATTATACGCTTCAAGTTAACTGCCTCTTTTTAGCTGTAATCGGTTTACTTCAACTTGACCAGTGGTTTCTGTACGAGTGATATCAAGAAATTCCACTTCGATACCATGTTGCTCACGTAAATCCGCAAGCCAAGAGACTAACTGATTAAATGGCACTGGTTGAATCCATACTTGCAAGCTTTCGCTACGTGGCTGCATTCGGATAAGTTCAATTTGATATCGTCGCGTGGTCGAAGAAACAACTTGGTTAAGTGGCTGCCCAGATACATTCACGCTCCCACCCGATGCTGCTCTGAGCGTCGTAATGGAGTTCGCACTTTTTGTTACCCAATCTAAAAGCTGCTTTTCACTTGCGATTTTAGTCTGTGCTGCATCCGCTCTTTCATTTAGCGGCGCAATACCGCCCCAATATATAGCAAATGCCAGCACCAAAAAGCTGCAACCAGCCATTAGACGCTGCTCTCTTTGCGATATGGATTGCCACCATGCATTGACTTTATTCATGGTTTTCTCCTAATCACGTAACTGCCAAACACTTCACTGCCACTTCTATTCAACTGACCTTGCTCAACCTCAAATTGCTGTGCGAGATCCGCTCGTGCTGTTTCGAAGGTTTGAAAGTCTTTGCTTTTCGCTTGAATACGAATTTCGTTTCTAGCCCCGTCGTATTTCACACTTAAGACGTCAATAGCACCATTTTTTTTCAAGGCTTGTGGTAGCTGAGCTAACCATACCAACATGGATTCATCACCTCCGCCACCGGACAAACGAGACTCCTCATCACGCATTTGTCTTTTTAGGTAGCTGACGGTCGGAATTTTCCGCTTATTAGGAAATACCTGACGAAAAATTCGCTCGCTTTCCGTTCGATACTCTGCTGCTTGTGCTTCAAATGCATTCACTTGAAGTACATTTTGTGTGGTCAGTACACCTAATAAAAGCACCGCTGCAATGGCGGCTTTCTGCCACACTTTCCAGTGTTTAGTCAGAGAAGATGATGGCTTAAAGCTACCTGTAAGAAGGTTTACTTTCGATGCCAGTGCGCCTTGCGTCAGCAGCGACATTGCTAGTTCAGCGTCTTCAGCTTTCCAGTGACCTGGAAGTTGTTCGTGACCTTCAGGTAAGGGGCTATAACTGGATACAACTTTTTCTTGAAGCGTCTCTTCGTCTGACGGCTCTTCTGGATCGTCATCTTGATTTGAAACCAAACTAAATGGTTCCGGCGGCAGCAATGAAAGCCACTCATTTTGAAGAGTAAACCCAGAATGAGCTCCGCTACGGAATAGCCACTCATTGTTAATTTGGAGTGCACTTATCTCGCTGTCTTGCCTAGGCAGTGCAAGACAGTCAGGCATAATTTGCCTAACGTTAATATGGTGCTCGCGTAGATCACTTAATAGGTTATCTAAAAATTGACGATCTACAGCAGCAACATCGGCTTTTGCACCTCGTTTAGCCAGTACAGAAAAGTGCAACTCATCAACATCTTGTGCAACATCATCTTCGACCAAAAACGGTAACATGGTGTTTAGCTGTCGCGCTCCACCTGCAGGTATATCTACTTCTTTAAGCAATACATCACTACTAGACAACAACACAATGGTCGGGCGTTGGGTGGCATAACTCGCTATGTCACCCAGTTGATCGCGATGACTCAGGTCACCACTTGCGATCACCTCTTGCTGACTCGGAGACCAAACCAGCCACTGTATTGGGGCGTCTACCTGACTACTTACTCTTACGGTCAGAAACTCGCTCACTGATTCCTCCAAAACTACGACGGACGACCGTCGCTTGTTTTCTATCCTTACTGTAGAGCAGGCTACGTATCCTGACCCTTGATTCATCGACCATCACTTGAGCATCCAGCTCAAAGTATCGGCTGTCTACTGCAATATGCGCCTGTGCTTCCTTACGCACTTTTTCTTCAATTCCGTTAATGACTGGCTCTGACATAAAACTGTCTATGCTGTCCCACCCATCAAACTTTCGATTGGCGATAAGCTCTTTGGCGTTGCTGCTGCTTAAGTGCGGCTGAAATAAGGCTGCCAAAATGTCTGCCTGATCTTCGGAAATTGTATTTACGTTGAGTTTCCACTCGTTGGTTGGTAATGCGCATACTAAAGGGGACAATTTATCCATAATAGGCGCACTTACCTGCTGGATCGCCCTTAACTCTGAGCGATCTGCCAAAAATCCATTCGCAGTCAAATAAGGAGGCTGGAACCCCTCATAAGTACTGTCTTCTGCGCCATAACTTGTAAGCACATTGGCGTCATTATCGACAAAATCCCAACTGGAATCCGCGATCACTTCTGCGGTATAGGGTTCAACGTCTTGTTGCTCGATAATGTTTTGCCACACCTTAACAAGAAACGGCTTCTGGGCAGTTTCTACCCGAGCTTTAACACTGGTCAATACGTTGATGTTAAAGCACGCCTGCATATCAACTAACTTACCCTTGGCAGTGCCATAGTCCAGTGGGTATGTCTGTTCTTTTAACGCCCACGGCTGGCTGAGGTTGATTGTTTCATTATCTTTGTAACTTTGTTCTATACCGACTTTAGCTAACGCTTCAACACCAAGGCTATACCAATACGCTTGCTGATGATTGACCTGATTACCCGCTCGATGAAAATTGATGAACAGGCGCTCAGACATCGATGCCGCTATTGCCGTCATGACAGCCAGCAAGAGCAAAACTACGATTAAAGCCACGCCAGATTGGGAGGAACGCTTAACCATTATTTCCTCCGCTAGAATTTTCTCCCTCAGACCCTTGTTGCTGCTTGGGAGTAACAATAGAAAGTTCACCGCCAGGCGTCAGATACACTCGCTCTATTTCGCCGTAATCTTTCAATGTTAGTGTTATCGCAATCGCAGCAGGTAGTGCTCTAGGCTTAGTCCATTCCTCTTTCCATTCACCATTTTCGTAAAACGTTACGGAAAAGGCTTCAACATCTTCCAAAATTGGACGAGACAACGGTAATTGACCTGCTGGGGTGTCTGAGTATCGCCACCATACCCTTTCAAGCTTTTCTTCACGAATCCGATAACCTACTTTGGTGACTTCCCCTCGTGGGAAAACACTTTGCGGGTTTTGCCAACCTAACCGGTTAAAAATAATGCCTTTATCATCAGATTCTAAGACGTAGTCTCCGTAACTTAACAAGGTTTCAGACGGCGATTCTCCGTTGGTTCTCATTTGGCGTAACGCCATCTGTCTGAAATCGTTATCCATCCAGATAAGCGCTCTCTGCATAGTTTGCAGACGCTCTGTTTTTTCAATCGACTGCGCGTTGCTCAGCTGTACCTGATTAACAACTTGATACGCCGCCATGCTAAGGCTGGCAAACACTGCAATGGCCACCAGCACTTCAATGAGAGTAAATCCTGATGCTTTATAGTGACGCATAACTTCTCACCGTCACTATGGCGCTTTTGCCATCTGCTTCTTTAGAAACAGACACATCGAAAGCACTGATTACACCATTATCCGTTGGTACAGGTTTAACCAACCAATACCATGTTTGTCCTGCCAATTCTTCTTTGCCTTTGTTTTCTTTTTTTGGCGCTTTACCAAGCAGGACTTTCGCCATTTGGTTGTCCGCTACCATGGCAGCAAACATTTTTTCCTCTAGATAGCCGAGCGTATTGATATGCTGAGTGACCGCCCTCACCACACTGATGGCAGCCGTTGCAAAAATTGCGAGTGCTACCAGCACTTCTATCAAGGTCATACCACGAGTGCGATGGGCGCTTGGCCTATTCATCTTCATCGCGTTCTCCTGGTCTGAATATACTTATAAACCCATTATCGGCGGCTTTAATACGCCATCCATCTTGAAATTCATCCCCAACGTTGGGATAAAATGCAACTTGAAAAGGGGTTATCTCACCACTTGAAAGAACCATTACTTGAGGCGGAGGTGATTGTTTTTTCTTTTCTTCATCTGCGAACATCTCCTCATCAAACAGGCTTCCTGGCTCAAACAAGCGATCATCGTCGCCCCATTCATCACTGCCCAATTGCAAAGATATCGCAAATTCAGCTTCTAAATCCGACTCTGAGTAGTACCGATTTTCCGCCATTTTTTCCCAACCTTCATTGGTGAGCGTTACAAATCGATACTGCCCTTTGTCTTCATCAAACCAAACACCAAAATCCTTTCCATTCAACATGGCATCTTCATTAAGAAGCTGTAAGCGCTGAGAAAATCGCTGAGCATGTTCCTCAAGCCGATCATCACTTGAAGACGGCAGCGTCGTAATAACCGCTACCGCACTGAGTGACAAGAGCACCAAAACCAACATGATTTCTATTAATGTAAAGCCACGTTGTTTATTCATGCGTATTCGCTTACTACCAAATGAAAAATGGGAAGCCAGTAAAATTACTGGTAGTCCTGCATGTTCCAGTTACCAATGTCGGCTTGAACACCTTCACCACCCTCTTGACCATCAGCACCTAACGTAAAGACGTCGATTGTGCCGTTATCACCTGGGCTCAAATACTGATATTCATTACCCCAAGGATCGTTAGGTAGGCGTCGGATGTACCCGCCATCGCGGTAGTTACGCGGCTCTGGCGAAGCCGATGGTTTAGAAACCAACGCTTCCAATCCCTGATCCGTTGATGGGTACACACTGTTATCCAACTTGTACATATCTAAAGCATTTTCTAGAGCGACAATGTCAGTAATGGCTTTCTGTTGGTCTGCTGTTTCTTTGTTACCTAATAGGTTAGGTACAACGAAACTCGCCAGAATACCCAAAATTACAACCACAACCATGACTTCTAATAGCGTAAAGCCAGACTGCTTTTTATTACTTCTGTTATGCATGTTTCCTCCAAAATGCGCGCTGTAATCATTCTACGCGCACGTTACATTCCGACATTCAATTTGCTTAAAGCCGATTTCAATTCATTGAGCCGCTTTAAGCACAAATAAAATAAATTAAGACAAACGTCTTCGTTAACTCGATTCTTATTTACCTGACACCAAATTGTTGAGCTCTAACAGTGGCATAAGTGTCGCCACCACAATGAACAAAACAATGCCGGCCATGCAAACAATCAATAGTGGTTCAAATACCCCTAAAGCCATGTTGACCTGAGATTCAAAATCTCGGTCTTGATTGTCCGCAGCACGTGTCAACATTTGCTCAAGCTCACCACTTTGCTCTCCACTGGCGATCATATGCAACATCATGGGTGGAAAAAGACGAGTTTGTTCCAAGGATTTTCTCAAACTGGCCCCTTCACGGACTTTATCCGCAGCCAACAAGACTTGTTCTTTTACAAACTGGTTACTCATTACGTCTACTGCGACTTTCATACCATCCAACAAAGGAATGGCGCTGGAAGTACAAATCGACAGTGTGCGTGCAAAACGAGAGGTATTAAGACTACGTGCTACTTTGCCAATAACAGGTAATCCGAGGATCCAACGATCCCACTTTAAGCGAATAGACGGTTTTCGCAGTGCAGCTTGAAACAACACAATGCTGACCAGGGTCACCACAACCAAAACCACGCCCCAGTTCAGAACAAAGTTACTTGCCAGTAATAGAAATTCAGTGGATGCAGGCAGCTTTTGTCCCATTTGGACAAATTGGTCGACAATTTTAGGAACCACGGTCGCGAGAAGAAAAGCGATAACAGACACCGCGATCAACGTCAGCATGACAGGGTAAATCATGGCTTGTTGAAGCTTAGAGCGCATCTTCTGACGGTTTTCTGCGTAGTCGGCAAGGCGGTCTAACACCGTATCTAAATGCCCTGATTTCTCACCCGCAGCTACCATCGCTCGGAAAAGGTCATCAAACACATGTGGGTAATCACCTAAACTGTCTGAAAGCGTATACCCTTCAACAACTCGAGAACGAACTGCCACCATCATGGAGCGAATATGCGCTTTTTCGGTTTGTTCCGCGACGGCTTTCAAACACTCTTCTAGAGGCATTCCTGCCTGAACGAGTGTTGATAGTTGACGAGTCAGTAATGCTAAGTCGTTGGTGCTGATCCCACGCTTGAAAGAGAAACCAGACGAAGAGGCTTTCGCTTCTTTTGCTTTTGTTTCAATAACTTCAACAGGAATCAAGCCTTGTTCTTTTAACTTTTGACGAACTTGGCGTGCGTTATCCCCTTCGATAACACCTTTTTTCTGTTTTCCCTTAGCATCCAGAGCTTTGTATTCAAATGCCGCCATTATACTTCCTTGGTCACTCGCATGACTTCTTCAAGGGTCGTTTTCCCTTGGCGGACCTTACTCAAACCATCATCACGAATACTTGGTGTGGCACCACGTACATGTTTCTCAATGGCTTGTTCTCCGGCTTCACTGTGGATCAACTCTTGAACGTCATCATCGATAACCAATAATTCATGGATACCAGTACGCCCACGATAACCTTTAAAGTTACACGATTCACAACCGCACGCTTTGTACAACGTGAGGGGCTCAGATTCGGTCAGGCTAAACAGCTTTTTCTGCTCTTTATCCGCTTCATATGGCTGCTTACAATCAGGGCAAAGTGTACGAACCAGTCTCTGTGCTAGAACACCCAGTAGAGAAGACGAAATCAAGAACGGTTCGATGCCCATATCACGCAATCGCGTAATCGCACCTACAGCAGTATTGGTGTGTAAAGTCGACATCACTAAGTGACCCGTTAATGATGCTTGAACACCAATTTGGGCAGTCTCTAAGTCACGTATTTCCCCGACCATCACAACATCGGGATCCTGACGAAGAATTGCACGTAAGCCACGGGCAAACGTCATGTCTACTTTCGGGTTCACCTGAGTCTGACCGATACCGTCGATGTCAAATTCAATCGGATCTTCCACCGTCAAGATATTGCTCTCAGTGCTGTTCAGCTCTTGAAGACCTGCATACAAGGTGGTGGATTTACCTGAACCCGTAGGACCGGTGACCAAAATGATACCGTGAGGACGTTTGATCAGAGTTTGGAAGCCATCATGGTTGCGAGGCGTCATGCCAAGGCTATGTAAATCAAGGCGAGTCGCGTTTTTATCAAGAAGACGCATAACTACTCGCTCACCGTGTGATGATGGCATAGTCGACACACGAACATCGACAGCTCGTCCACCTATTCGCAGTGAAATTCGACCATCTTGAGGAACCCGCTTCTCCGCAATATCCAATTTCGCCATAACCTTAACGCGAGAAACCAGCAGTGGTGCTAGCTTTCGGCTTGGCGCAAGAACTTCACGCAAAACACCATCTACACGGAAGCGAATGGAAAGAGATTTTTCGAAGGTTTCGATGTGAATATCCGACGCGCCTTCTTTGATCGCTTCGCCTAGCATGGCGTTAATCAATTTGATGATTGGCGCATCATCTTCTGATTCCAACAAGTCTTCATTTTGTGGCAGCTCTTCAGCCAACGAGAAGAAATCGTCGTTGTCGGCACCAATATCTTCCATTAATTGACGCGCTTCGGAAGAATCTCGTTGATACAACTCGGTCAATTTGCTTTCAAAATCTTGAGCGGCAAGAGCAACAGGAATGAATGATTTTCTAACCACTCGACGTACTTCAGTGAGTACGTCAAGTGCTAAGGGTTCTACATAATAAAGGCTAGGTAAAGCACCCGGCTGAGTGGCGACTTCCATCGCCACTTTATGTCGGTTAGCAAAAGCAAAAGGTAAGCGAACAAAGCCTTCAGAAACGACCAGCGTATCCGCCATTATTTCGCCTCCAGCTGCTCAATGAATGCTCGCAATTCTTCAGGGTGGCGAATATCTTCACCATACTTAGGAAGGACAGGAACAAATTCATCACTCAGTAATTTCAGACCTTCTTCTGCTTTAAGAAGTTGCTCGGCACGAATGTAGTTGTATTTGCGCTGGCTAATGCCATCGGCAGTTACGCCATCTCGAATAATGGTTGGCTTGATAAAGACCATCAGGTTTTTCTTGGATACTTTTGTGCTGGTTGATTTGAACAAATGCCCAAGTATCGGAATGTCACCAAGTAATGGCACTTTCGCTTCACTCTCCAAAGCGCGTTCGTCGATCAAACCACCAAGTACCAACATTTGACCATCTTGAATCATTACCGACGTGTTAAGTTGACGCTTAGCGAATCGTACATCGACCGCTCCATCTGCACCCAATACATTCGACACTTCTTGTTCAATGGTTAATTGAACTGAATCGCCTTCGTTGATTTGCGGAACCACTTTCAGTTTGATACCGACTTCTTTTCGTTCAACCGTACTGAATGGGTTGTCATTGTTAGATCCAGTAGCAGAACCAGTCAAAACAGGCACTTCTTCACCAACAACGAATGACGCTTCACCGTTATCCATTACTGTAATGCTTGGGGAAGAAAGAATGTTCGAATTGGAATCACTTGAAACAGCACTCACTAGCGCAGTCCAATCACCAGCGATAAAACTAAGCGCGGCACCATTCACACCACCAAGCGCTTTAGCAAGGGTATCGTAGCTACCTTTAGTGGTGGTGGTTTCATTTCGCAAAAACTCCCCATCGGAGTTATACACCGCTTTTGTCTCAGTAGTATCTTTGGCTTCTTCTAAGCCAACCATAACACTGCCAATAGACGCTCCGGAATTCGCAAACTGTACAGCAGCACCAGTAGTTAAGTTACCCCACTGAACACCAAGGTTAGCGCCATCGCCTTCATCTAACTCCACGATCATGGCTTCGATAAGAACTTGGGCACGACGAATGTCCAATTGGGAAATCACATCTTCGATGGCACGCATAATATCTGGCGGAGCCGTTACGACCAGTGCATTGGTACCAACGTGAGCAGAGATCATGACTTCGTTACGCGCTTTTGCGCCACCGCCACCTTGAGCTCCGCCTTGCTTTTCAGCTTGCAGATTGTCGGAAACACCTTTAAGTACATCAACGAGGTCTTCCGCTTTGGCGTACTTAAGGTAGACAACTCGGTTATTGCCTTTGGTTGCCATTTCAACATCCAGCTGCATGATAAGCTTGCGTAGGCGTTTACGAACCTGCGGATCACCCGATATAAGAATCGAGTTAGTGCGCTCATCCGCCACTAGTTTAGGTTCTAGGAAAGCGGGGGTATTTTTCTGAGCCGTTGATTTGTTCAATGCCTCAACAATACGAACCATTTCAGCCGCAGATGCATTTCTAAGCTCTACAACTTCAATTTCTTTGTCACCGGCTCGGTCAACACGTTCGATAATTTCAGCAAGGCGGTTAACAACAGCCGCACGACCTGTGATCAAAATGATATTCGCAGGGTCATAGTGCACGACGTTACCCGCACCTGCATTGTCATTTAGCTGACGTAATAATGGAGAAAGTTCTCTTACGGATACATTTCGCACTGCCACAACTCGCGTGATAACGGCATCGCCTTGTACACGAGTCTCGTCCCCAACAACGGGAATAGCAGCCGTCTTGGCATCTTTATCACGTACGATCTTGAGTACGCCATTTTCCATTTCAACCGCTGCAAAGCCGTATACTTCCAAAACATTTAGGAAAAAGTGGTAGTACTGCTCTTCATTCAACACGTCATAACTTCGAACATCGATTTTTCCTCGAATTGCCGGATCGACAATGATGGTTTTTTCGAGGTTACGTCCAACAATATTGATGAACTCTTTAATATCGGTTCCCTTGAAACTGGCACTAAACTCACTTGCCACCAACACTGGTGACCATGCAAGGCTACCAGCAAGCAACCAGGTTCCTTTGTTTAACCACTGTTTCACGTGATACTCCCACTCATACCCCAACGCAGTTCTGCGTCGGTTTTAAAACTCAATAAAGATTTCGTGCCTTTGACCGTCGCGCTCGACTGTCAGGTTCAATTCCGTCATATCAGATATACTTTGCCATACTTTTCCCATGGCAGAAGGGTCACTCAGATCCGCTCCATTAAGTTGCGTCGCTATATCGCCTTCTTTTAATCCTACCGCATCAAACAAATCTCTTTGGCTACCAGGCCCCACTCTATACCCAACAATATCGCCTTCTCTTCTGACCTGAGAAAGACGAATGTATTGCATTATTTGTTGAGGGTTTTGAGAAATTTCGCGTCTGATCTGCTCAATTTCGTTAACACCTGGAAAGCTTCCGACATCTGAATCGGATGGTGGCGGTGGTTCTGATGCATTTTGTTGTGCCAGTTTGCTGTATTCGACACCTTCTAGCATCAAAGTTTCATCCTGCCCCTGATTATCGATAATGACACGATCAACCAATACCCCTTTCAATGAAGCGCGTGTGCCTTCGATCTGCTCACCAATACCATACGTTTGTTGCTGGCCTCGGTTAGCGATGACAGCCAAACTGCTGTCTATTGAGGAGCTTGCAACCACTCCAACCAAAACCAAACTTAAACGAGTTTTGGGTGCGTCTTTCACGACAGGCTTTGGCTTAGGTTTTGCCACTGGTTTATCAGAGTAACGACCGAATAGATGAGCATCGAGCAAAGAAGCGATGGCATCACCCGACGCCGCTTCGTTAGAGCCCGGACCAGCCTGTGTAGCCACGGTTGTTGGTGACCAGCGGGTGACACCACTGTCTTGAGGGATTAACTGCCAACTAAGCTGCCCGACAATCCAAGCAGAGATGGCAATCAGCAATAATGTCAACCAGGCACTCAGCTTTCCTTGTTGTTTGACGATGAACGCCAGAAAAGCGGTGAACTTCTGATCTAATTGATATTTTTGCACCACCGAAGATGACATGTATCATGCGCTCCCTGTATTAAAACTTCAGATATGTTAAGGCAGTCTGATAAATAAAAGTCAAAGCCTACACAAAGGCTTGCGCATTGTCATATAAATTGATGGATACCAAATATCGTTCTTATAAAGATTAGCAACAATTCACATTAACAGACTTTAGACTGATTACGTTTCATCCCATTTTAGGTTGAAAACCCCCATACTCGTCACCATTGTGTAAATAATGAGGCAAGTCAATCATTAGAGGCACGAATTTACTATGAGTTCAAATACTGCCACGGTTAGGCTCGACAAATGGCTTTGGGCCGCTCGTTTCTACAAAACGCGATCTATCGCACGGAATATGGTTGATGGAGGAAAAGTCCATTATAATGGTCAACGTTCCAAGCCGAGCAAAATTGTCGAACTTGGTGCAACTATAGTGCTGAGACAGGGGCATGAAGAAAAAACGGTGATCATTGAAAAGATATCCGATCAACGTCGCGGCGCTCCAGAAGCTCAACTGCTTTACCGAGAAACCGAAGACAGCCTTCTTAAACGTGAAGACAATGCACAAAAAAGAAAGCTGAATACCCTGTACAGCCCAAGCCCGGAAAGACGCCCGGATAAAAAACAGCGTCGAGACATCATTAAGTTCAAGAATCAATAAATGCTGGAGCTCCTCGCATGGCAAACAACCAATTGCATCGCTACTTATTTGAAAATTTATCCGTTCGTGGCGAATTGGTACAACTGGATAGTACGTACCAAGAAATCATTTCAAGCAAGGAATACCCAGTACCGGTTAAAAACCTGTTGGGTGAGCTTCTCGTTGCCACAACGCTACTGACTGCCACTCTAAAATTCGAAGGGTCTATCACACTTCAATTGCAGGGTGATGGTCCTGTTCCGTTAGTCGTGATCAATGGCGATCATGACCAGAAAGTTCGTGGAGTGGCTCGCTGGGAAGGCGACCTCGCCGATGACGCAACGCTGCATCAATTGATAGGCAAAGGTCACCTCGTGATCACCATTGCTCCTAAGCAAGGCGAGCGTTACCAAGGTGTGGTCGGTCTAGAAGGGGAAACGTTGTCGGAAGTTCTTGAAGTGTATTTTCAACGCTCTGAACAGCTTCAAACTCGTCTATGGTTCCGCCTTGGTGAGCATGAAGGTAAAGCACATGCAGCAGGTATGTTGTTGCAAACCATACCAGATGGCACTGGTTCGGCGAATGATTTTGAGCACCTAGAGCAACTCACCGACACGGTGAAAAATGAAGAGTTGTTTGGATTGCCAGCTAACGATGTACTTTATCGTCTTTATAACCAAGAGAAGGTACAACTATTCAAGGCGCAGCCAGTCGAGTTTTTCTGTGGTTGTTCGCGTGAAAGAAGTGGCGCTGCCATTATCACAGTTTCACGAGATGAAATTAATGACATTTTAGCGACTGAAGGATCCGTTTCTTTACATTGTGATTACTGCGGCACGGATTACTCGTTTAACGAAGATGACGTATCTGAGCTTTATGAGCAAGCCACTGACAGCAACGATACCCTTCATTAATCCATTATTTTTCACGCTTTAATAAGCACTTAGAATACTTTCTAAAAGCCAGCTCAATGCTGGCTTTTTTAATGCCTTTTCGCTACTAAAACACGCATTTATATCACCGTACGCTATACTTATTTTTGTCAAAGTATTAATACTTTTGATCTAGCGCAAAGGATTGCGCGAGCGATAAAATGAGCAAGCCAAACTGTGACAAGAGTGTAAAAACCCCACTCACCTCAGGGATAAAATATTCAACAAGACCTGAGATGAGAGTTGCTCAAAGTTGCCAAAGTGGTGAGCAGAAAACTATAAATAATTACAAAACCCCTACAATTTATACCCTACAAGGAGCACCTATGACCGTTATGGAACATACAAAGGCTGCACACATCGATCTTACCCGACACGGAATCACTGGCGTGACTGAGGTTTTGCGTAACCCAAGTTATGAGCAGTTGTTTGAAGAAGAAACACGCCCAGAGCTTGAAGGCTACGAAAAAGGTACAGTTACAGAACTTGGTGCCGTTGCTGTCGACACTGGTATTTTTACTGGTCGCTCACCGAAAGATAAATACATCGTTAAAGACGAGACGACCAAAGACACTCTATGGTGGTCAGATCAAGGGAAAAATGACAACAAGCCGATTACCCAAGAAACATGGAATGAGCTAAGAGATTTGGTGACAGACCAGCTTTCAGGTAAGCGTCTTTTTGTTATTGATGGTTTTTGCGGTGCCAACCCTGATACTCGCTTAAGTGTTCGAATCATTACAGAAGTTGCATGGCAGGCCCACTTCGTAAAAAACATGTTCATTCGTCCTACCGATGAAGAACTTGCCTCGTTCGAGCCAGATTTTGTTGTTATGAATGGAGCGAAGACAACCAATCCTAATTGGGAAGCCCAAGGTCTGAACTCCGAGAACTTCGTCGCTTTCAACCTTACAGAGCGTGTGCAAATCATCGGAGGCACATGGTACGGCGGCGAAATGAAGAAAGGAATGTTTGCCGTAATGAACTACCTTCTTCCTTTGCAAGGTATAGCGTCTATGCACTGCAGTGCTAACGTTGGCAAAGAAGGAGATGTCGCCGTGTTCTTCGGTTTATCAGGTACGGGTAAAACGACCTTATCAACCGATCCTAAACGCGAACTTATTGGGGACGATGAGCACGGCTGGGACGATGACGGTATCTTCAATTTCGAAGGAGGCTGTTACGCCAAAACGATTCGTCTATCCAAAGAAGCGGAGCCCGATATTTTCAATGCTATTCGCCGTGATGCTTTGTTGGAAAACGTGACCGTTCGCGCTGATGGATCTATCGACTTTGATGATGGCTCCAAGACTGAAAACACACGAGTTTCTTACCCAATTCACCACATCGATAATATTGTTAAACCAGTATCGAAAGCAGGTCACGCGCAGAAAGTTATTTTCCTTACTGCTGATGCTTTTGGTGTTCTTCCTCCAGTATCGAAGCTGACACCAGAGCAAACGAAGTACCACTTCTTGTCTGGATTCACAGCAAAACTGGCAGGTACAGAGCGCGGTATCACCGAACCTACGCCAACATTCTCTGCTGCATTTGGCGCTGCATTCTTAACATTGCACCCAACTCAGTACGCTGAAGTGCTGGTGAAACGTATGGAAGCCGCTGGTGCGGAAGCTTATCTCGTCAACACTGGTTGGAATGGAACAGGCGAACGAATTTCGATTCAAGACACTCGCGGAATCATCGATGCGATTCTAGATGGCTCGATTGACCACGCAGATACGAAAGTCATTCCAGTCTTCAACCTTGAAGTGCCAACCGCTTTACATGGTGTTGATACAGGCATTCTTGATCCTCGTGACACATACACCGATCCGCTTCAGTGGGATAGCAAAGCCGAAGATTTAGCCAATCGCTTTATCAATAACTTTGCCCAATACACAGACAATGATGAAGGTAAGTCATTAGTTGCGGCGGGTCCTCAACTCGGTTAATGCTTACGAAAGTGGATTAAAGTAGCAAATCCATTACCAAGCCCCTCTTTCGAGGGGCTTTTTATTGAATCCAATCGATAATTGAGCCAATCTGAAAGCTGGATTGAGGAATATGGAACAAGGAAGATGAGAAAAGCCTCCACGGTTGTGGTTTTATTCTTACTGCTGATCGTTGTTTCAGTGCTGGCATTATTTGGCAGCCTGCATACCCGCTATGCTACGTCGGTGGTGAATTTCATTGCCAATCAAGTGAGTAACCTCACGATCCAAATAGAAAACGTGGAGTATCAATCCCCATATCAATTAACACTTCATGGTGTTGAGCTTTCAACGCAGCCTGAACCCATGTTCATCGAAACGGCAAATATCTGGCTCGACCCTGAAATCTTTGATGGTACAAAAATCAGTATTGCGAGTTTGCAGCTCAGTGGGCTGCAACTACAAAAGGGTGTACCCAACATTAGCCCACTCTCTTTCATTAAAGTGCACCAGATCGCCGTGGACAACCTCGATTTCTCCAATCAAGAATGGATCGTAAGAGGGCTTAAATTCCAGATAAAACAGCCCGTTGTTAGCGATCATCCTGTATGGCGTTGGTATGGCGAAATTCAATTGAGCGCCGATCAAATCTATTGGCAAAATGAAGCTTTCAATCATGCATTGTTAGACGCCGATATTTTTGCGGACAGCAAGAAGATATACGGGCTCTCCTTTAGCTGGCGTGGAGGAACGCTATCTGGACAAGCTGAGTGGAAAGATGGGCACTGGAACGTCGTTAACGCTGCGCTGAATGAGCTGACGGTAACGAAAAACGATTGGAAAACCCTCAAAAAATTCAAATGGGCAAGTACCGACAGCTCAGAGATTGCCATAAACCGCTTAGATGTACTGCGTAGCGATCTTGAATTCCCTTCTTTCGCGATGGTTCAGGCAGATATGACACTGGAAGACATTCGCTTTCCTTTCGAATTATGGAAACAGCCCTCTGGCTCGATTTCACTCAATGCTGAAAGCATTGATTATGCCGATCAACTTTGGCTAGAACCCGCTCTTGAAGCCAGTTTTTCACCTGAGCTTATTACCGTGCACAGTGCCAATCTTGGAATGGATCAAGGCTATATCCAAGTCAATGGTGAGTTTACACCAGATACTTGGCATTTAGCGCAACTTAACTTAACGGGTATCGAATGGCATTCCGACAGCGAGCTGTCACTGACGCCTTTTAAAGAACAAGTCGACCGTCTCGCCAATCTAACTATTGACCAACTTTCCGTAAAACGTGCACAGTATATTGACCTAGAGTCAGAGCCAAAACGCCAGATCTCCGGCTTAAATATTCAGGGCAATCAATTAGATGTACTTAGAAATGGTCAAGTCGGCTTATGGCAAGGGCGACTAGCATTAACGGCAAACAGTGCCAACTTTGGAAAATTGATTGGCTCTCAATTACTTGTGGAAGCTCATGCCAATGCTGGAATCAGTTATTTGGATAAAGTCATCATCCCAGTTAATGATGGACTGATTCGCGCGCAAGGGCAGTGGGATTATCGTCAGCACAGCCGCCCATGGGCGCTCAAATTCCAAGGTGATGGTATTCCGATTGAGACACTTCAGCACGTTCACCCGCTACCTCTCGACTTGTCGGGTCTGACTGACACCCAATTTGAGCTCTCGGGGTTGTCTGGTGATGCGGCCTCGTTCAATCACAGCGTTTCAGGCTTCATTTCAACCCAATTTCGTGACCTAACGACCGCTTCTCACTTTGCTGCACTGATGGATCCCAGCATCCCTCTTGAGCTATCAAAGAAAGAGTCTGAGCCCGTCTCTGTATCTGACTTTATAATTGATGTCGATCGAGGAAGAATCACAATGCAAGAGTCGCGCATTCGAGGAGGTGACTTTACCGGATCGATACATGGAAATGTTGATTTGGTGAATGCGGAAAAGGGGAGCATTACGCTCATGTTAAAAGGGGAATGTGGAGAGTGGAGGTATCAGCCACTCTCTAGTGCTCCGATTACACGAGAAGACTGCCAAACACTAGAAAAGCTTGTACCTTAGCACTCCTAGCGCCCCAGCATTCCCTGATAATTAGGCAGAAGCATGTAAGTGCCGGTGAACTCCACAGCAGCATACTCACCACTGTAAATGGTCACATTAATGACCACGCGTGCTTTACGTCCGTTAGCTAACCTATCTAAGTCACCACTGATCCCATCGAGCGACGTTGCCGCAATTGGGCTCTGCTCAACCGCATGGCAGTAACGTATGCGACTATCCACCAGCACAATGTCAGCTTCCAACTCACGCTCTTTCATCAAAAGCCAAGTCATCCCCCAACCCGTTAACGTGGCTAAAGTAAACGCTGAACCGGCAAACAAGGTATTGTGAGGGTTTAAATTAGGGTTTAACTGAGCACTGCACTCGAAACGGTAACCCGTATATTGATTGATTTTAATTCCCATCTTGTCACTAATAGGAATTTGGCTTTCCCAACGATCTTGCAATTCTCCACACCAATCTGGGCGTCGTAATACATTCGCCAATGGATCCAGCGATTTAACCATTTGCTGGTGACGCATAGGACCACGTTCGTCATTGAGTTCACCTTGGCTTTCAAAACCATTTTTCTCGTAAAAGGCAATCGCGTCTTCACGTGCATTACACACCAAGCGTTTAACCCCTTCTTGGCGAGCAAACGACTCCAGCGCCACCAAGACTAACGATCCAATGCCTTTACTTCGACGATTCGGTTTCACCGCCATGTAGCGGATCTGACCTTCGTTATCAGGTGTGATATATAAACGCCCAATAGCCATCGGACGACCTTTACCGTCCACGATCATTCTGTGGTGGCTAAGTTCATCGTATTCATCCCTTTCCGAACCGACAGGCAAGCGCCAAGGTTCGCGCAGCATTTGCCAGCGAAAGTGGTAGTACTTATTCAGCTGGTTCGCTGTTTTTGGGGTGACTAGTTTAAACATGAGATTCCTTTGCTCGTTAGCACTCTTTACTGAGATCGAAAGCTTGTATACAGATTGAAAGCTTACATGCAAATTGAAAGCTTATACGGAGATTTGAAGCTTGGTCTTTCTGACTAAACCTGTAGCCAGAAAGTCACTGGTCCATCATTGACCAAGGACACTTTCATATCAGCACCAAATCGTCCTCTCTCTGTACTGATTTTTTCGGCGCATCGATCAGAGAAATAATCGTACAAACGCTCCGCTTCGACGGGATGAGCACCTTTAGAGAAGCCCGGGCGTGTCCCCTTTTTCGTGTCCGCCGGTAATGTAAATTGAGACACGACTAAAACACTTCCGTTCACTTCTTGGACATTCAGATTCATTTTTCCCTGATCATCTTCAAAAATTCGGTAGGTCAGAACACGTTCCATCAGGCGTTTCGCCTTGGCTTCGTCGTCTTCTCTTTCAACACCAAGCAGGATAAGAACCCCTTTATTGATCTCGCCAACTGCATTGCCATCAACATGGACTGCAGCCTCACTGACTCTTTGAATTAAGGCGATCATCCGTCGCTTCCTTGTTGTTCTTCTTTATTTTCGAGCTCGGTACTGTACCACATTTCTCGCTCTCCAAGGCTTGCTGTCACTTCTGCTCCTACCAGAACAATCAGCCAACTCAGGTAAACCCAAACAAAAAGAATCGGTATAGCTGCTAATGCACCGTAAATAAGCTGGTAAGACGGGAACTGAGTAATATACATAGCAAAGCCCTTTTTACTCAGTTCAAACAGTATGGCAGCCACGAGAGCGCCTAGCGCCGCGTCTTTCAACATTACCTTTTTGTTTGGCACTAACATGTATAGCCCCATAAATGCACAAAAAGATAAAATAAAAGGCAACCCACTCAATAATTCGGAGTACACCGTCGATATGGTCTTACTTTCAATTAAATTGAGAGACATGACATAAGACGTGGCGGCAATAGAAGTCCCAACAAGAATCGGTCCTAGCGTTAACACCATCCAGTACATTGAAAACGAATACACACGGCGACGCTTTTTTTCTACACGCCAAATATAATTTAAGTTTTTATCGATGTTGGAAATCAGCATCAAGGCAGCCACAAACAGAAAACCACCACCAACCGCGGTCATTTTTCCAGTATTAGCAACAAAGTCATTCAGTGCTGACTTCACTGCTGCTCCGGCTGCTGGCACGAAGTTAGTAATCACAAACTCCTGAAGAACGTCCCCTGCATTGGCAAACACCGGAAATTTAGAAAGCACCGAAAGCAATACGGTCAACATAGGGACAAGCGACAATAGCGTGATATACGCCATGTACCCTGCACTCACGGTTAAACGGTCATGTCCCATGCGCCCAAGTAGATAACGGAAAAATTGTTGAGAATGTACGGCGATCTCTTCGAACTTCAACTTGTATCTCCTTGTTAAGTCGTCCATAGTTCTTTCAATTCTATACGAAAAGGAAATCCAAATGCGTTTTGTTTTTGCTATGGCAATGTCTTTATTTTTTATTACTGGATGCCAATCAACGTATTATTCAGCGATGGAGAAAGTGGGCGTTCACAAACGCGACATCATGGTCGATAGGGTTGAAGATGCCAGAACCGCACAACAAGAAGCCCAAGAAGAATTTTCGAGTGCACTTGAAGCACTGTCTGCGCTAACGCAATTTGATGGCGGTGATTTGGAATCGATGTACAAGAAAATCAACGCCAAGTATGAAGACAGCGTAGATGCAGCTGAAACGGTTTCTAGCCGAATCAGTTCCATTGAAGATGTGTCGGATGCCCTTTTTGAAGAATGGGAAGAAGAACTCACCCTATACACTAGCAGTAAACTTCGCCGCGATAGTGAGTCCAAACTCAAGCAAACCAAGGCGTCATACAATACCATGCTACGTGCCATGAAACGGGCGGAGAAAAAAATGACGCCTGTGCTCAACACCTTGCAAGACAACACACTCTATTTAAAGCATAACTTAAATGCGAGTGCCATTGGGTCACTGCAAGGCGAGTTTATGAGTTTAGAGAAAGACATTGAAACGGCGATCAAAGAGATGAAATCCGCCATAGCAGAATCGGATAAGTTTTTGGCAAAGCTTAAATAAGCCGAACTTCAAACAGCTTTCGTTTTAAATCGCCTTCGTTCGATATAGGCAAAAGCCATATATACTCAAAACACCAAAAAGGGGTATCTAGCCCCTTTTGTTTATTCACGCATTTGAGTTTATCTAGATCACTCGCGAGAATTGCTGTTGTCGCGCTTTATCTCTCAGATACTTATCGAAGCACATACAGATGTTTCGAATCAACAGGCGACCGCGCAACGTGACGCGAATTTCGCTGCCATCCACTTCGACCAACCTGTCATCCACAAAAGTTTGCAACAGTTCTAAGTCTTCTTTGAAGTAGCGGTTAAACTCAACATCAAATTCATTTTCAATGAACGTTTTATCCAGCTTAAAGTTGCAGATTAGCTGTTTTATGACTTCACGTCTCAGCAGGTCATCGGAATCCAACGATACGCCCTTCCAAAGCGCATGACGCAGTTCATTAACTTGGGCGTAGTATTTCTTCAGCTCTTTTTGATTCTGAGCGTAGCTGTCTCCAATCATAGAAATCGCAGACACTCCAAATCCCACTAAATCGCAATCGCCTTGCGTGGTATAGCCTTGGAAATTACGGTGCAGAATGCCTTCGCGCTGTGCGACTGCAAGCTCGTCGTCAGGTTGTGCAAAGTGATCCATTCCAATGAATTGGTAACCTACGCCCGTCAACGTGCCTATGGTATCTTGAAGAATCGCCATCTTCTCACTTGGCGCAGGTAAATCAGCATCTTTGATTTTACGCTGTGCGGCGAATAACTGAGGCATGTGGGCATAGTTAAACACCGATAAACGACCCGGTTGCATTTTCAGCACTTGCTCTAACGTTTTCGCAAAAGAAGCTTGGGTTTGCTTGGGTAAACCGTAAATCAAATCCAGATTGGTAGAGCGAAAACCGATCTGTTTGGCTTTTTCAACCATGTCGATGATAAATTGCTCATCTTGCTCACGGTTAACCAGTTTTTGTACTTCTTTATCAAAATCTTGAACACCAATACTTAAACGGTTAAACCCTTCAGCACGCAGATGATCAAGCATATTTAGCTCAATTTCTCTTGGGTCAACTTCGATACTAATTTCAGCACTTGCGTCAAATTGAAACTCTTCCCGAAGTAGAGACATCAAGCGTGATATTTGAGCCTTATCAAGGAAGGTTGGTGTTCCCCCTCCAAAATGCAATTGCGTCACATGACGATGGTGCAGCAAAGAAGCACGTTGTCGAATTTCATGCTCTAGTACATCTAAGTATTCATCCGCTTTGTGCTGATGACGTGTGATCACTTTATTACAGCCACAGTAATAGCAAAGCTTGTGGCAAAACGGAATATGCACGTACAGTGACAATGGGCGCTCTGGGTATTGCGCGCAGGCCATATCGAATTCAGCAATGGTATAGGCTTCATGAAATTCCAACGCAGTTGGATAAGAGGTGTATCTCGGCCCTGAGTAATTGTATTTATCTAATACAGTTTGATCCCAAACAATTTGCTCACTCGACATTGTTTTGTGACTCGACATCGCTTTGTGCTTCCGGTTTAGTGCTTAGGGGCGTATTTTGCCATATCACAATGATAGTGACGGTATACGCTGTCGGATTTAATAATAGAAATGTTCAGAAGTGCTAGTGAGATCACTCGCACTCTGAGGTCGATCCCAGAACACGATCTGGGTCGATCCACATAATGATAAGTAAATCAGGAAGCGATCACATTGATATTGATCTGGTTGTTCAGCGGTTTGATTTTGTCTTTGAGTATTTTAAGCTCTTCGACAATGGCATCATTTAAACGGACTTCTGCTTTCTGGCGAGCTAGAGTCTGCTGCATGCGTTCTTTCTTCGCCAGTGTTTGCCTATCTTCTCCGCGAGCCATATCCTTAACAACATGATACAACTCGGCAATTGCAGGGTATTCTTTATCGAAGTCAATTCGATCTTCACCCTGCACGTAATCTAGGATGCAATACACACGAATGCTGATTTCAGACAAATCACATTGCCCCTGAATACCAGCCGCACACAGAGTATCTACGTTTTCAAAAATGTTGGCATTACGCTTATCAATCGCCAGCGCTTTATGTTTCGCTTGCAGTTCCTTCTGCTTTTTCAGTTGCAGTAAAAGATAACCTGCGTACGAGGCCAGCCCCAAAATGATGAGCCCACCTATCACAGCTAATACGGTTACTGACATTACTTTCTCGCCTATTCTTTCAAGTTATCTATATCTAGATCTTCGAACTGAGAGAGTAAATCATCGTCAGATTTCGCTTTAGCGGGTGCTTGAAACGCTTCTTCAACTTCTTCTACTTCTGGTTCCATCAACCCAAGTTGATTCATCAGAACTTCGATACGATCCAGTTTTTCATCCACGAACTGTTGTAGACCTTTACCCAAGCTTTCACCTGCGTCGATTCGATCTAGTAATACAGCCAGCTGTGCATCATTTTCCAACATTTCAAGCTCTTGCTCAGCAGAAAGGCGGCGCTCTTGCTTCGTTGGCTTTTTCGTTGGTTCAATAATCAACGGAATCTTTTTCTTGCTGCCCAAGCGAGGGTCACGTTTTTGACCGTTGCCAGAGTGCTTCGATTCAGAGGCTTCAGAATGACGGCTACCCGACTTCAAACCTTTACGTTTTTTCAGCTTTTTACGCAAACGACCTTCAACGTCAGATTCGCTGCGATTACGCGTTACAATTACTTCAGGTTCGCCGATTACGGCACCTGGTTTTCTAGATTTTTTACTTCGACTCATTACTGGGTTTCCTCAGTAAAATTACATCATTGCCAATAAACTCGAGTTGGAGTCCGTCCCGTCGTGCTAAGTATTGAAACGTTGCACGACTAAAAAAGATCACATGTGTAAGATCATTTTTATAATGCCATCCAGCAAAAGCTTCAAGACTAATCACCATTTTGGTCATTATCCCTAGCCATCCGCCTGGTTTGACTAAACTCAACCATTGCTGCCACACTTCATCGGGTTGATAGAGGTGCTCTATTACCTCGGTGGCAGTTACAAAATCATACGCTCTTTCAAGTACCCTCTTATCAGGATAATAGTAGAGATCGTAAAGAGAGACGGTATGCCCGCTCTCTTCTAACATGAGAGACAGTGCTGGCCCGGGCCCACAACCAAAATCCAGCCCATGTGAATGGGGTTTGACTCGCTCAACTATAGGTGTGGACATTCGGCTCAAAAAACGACGGTATCCTTCATCAGAAGGGTCATTTTCGTGCCAATCATACATGGTCTTTTCTTCTTCAGCCGTCAAGCGCTGAGTTGGATCAACAAACACCAATTCGCATTGCTGGCATTGATGATAACGTCGACGACGGTCTTCAAAGTAGTCTGAAGTCTGCGATGAGTCGCAGAGCGGACATACATGCATGTAGGCATCCTCAGTTAGGGATGCGAAACATACCAGAAAGTGAGGTTAGAGTGGAGTTTTATTGAGCACTTTCTGCTTAATCGTGGTAAAAAGAGCCGTTGATGGGATTGAAACGTAAAAAGCGGCAATAAAATCGCCGCTTTTAAGTCTCAATGAAGACGATATGAGGTTATCTTCTAGAAGGTTTAGTGCAAACCGCCCATGTATTTGGACAATATGTCAATGTCTTCGTCTGTCAGTTTTTTCGCGATATCACGCATCATAGCGTTCATATCGTTGTTGCGATCTCCAGAACGGAATTTAACCAATTGAGCTTTGATGTAATCAGGATGTTGACCCGACACTTTAGGGAATCCTGAAAGCTCGGTACCGTTACCACGAGGGCCATGACAAGCAATACAAGCTGTAACGCCACGTTGCATATCACCAGCGGCGTACAGCACTTTACCGCGATCGACTACTTCATCAGGAGTCGTACTTTCTGCGGTTGTCAGTGACGAATAATAAGCAGAAAGATCTGCGATGTCTTCGTCTGACAGTGGAACGGCCATGGCGCTCATAGCAGGATCATATCGACCTTGCTTTCCGCCTGTCTGCCCGCCTAGCTTGAGATCTTGTAACTGCTTCTCAAGATATTTGGCATGCTGACCAGCCAGTTTTGGATTAATTGGAATCAAACTGTTACCGTCTGCACCGTGGCAGGCTGCACATGTAAGAGATTTTGCTTTACCAGCTTCAATACTACCTTGGGCCCATACAGAGCAGCTGGCTAATAAACTCAAGATTAGCACTAATTTTTTCATGACATTCCATTATAATTATCAAGCTTCCAGTACCACATGATGTGGTTGGCTATTGGTACAATAAAACGACCTTATGCCGAGCAGGGATATTTTACACAAATTCACAAAAAAGTAATCAATCGACTACACAAAGACGAGATGGAGTTAACAGTGAGCGCAAAAATTCATTACCAGAACACACATTTTATTACCAGCGCCCCTGACATACGTCACCTGCCAGAGGACAAGGGAATAGAAGTTGCGTTTGCTGGTCGCTCTAACGCCGGTAAGTCCAGTGCACTAAATCGACTAACTAACCAAAGAAGTTTAGCAAAAACCAGTAAAACTCCAGGTCGTACTCAATTAATTAACCTATTTAAAGTATACGACAACTGCCACATTGTTGATCTTCCTGGCTATGGATTTGCTCAAGTTCCTTTAGAAATGAAGAAGAAGTGGCAGCAATCGTTAGGGGAATACCTTCAAAAGCGCGAGTCGCTTAAAGGCTTAGTGGTTCTGATGGACATTCGCCATCCGATGAAAGATTTGGATCAGCAACTTATTTACTGGGCTGTCGATTCAGGTATTCCGGTTCAAGTGCTGCTGACAAAAGCAGACAAACTGAAAAGCGGGGTGAGAAAAGCCACGCTCCTTAAAATCCGAGAAGCGTCACTGACGTTTGGTGGTGAAGTAAAAGTTGACGTGTTTTCTTCTTTGAAGGGCATTGGTGTTGACCAGTTGAGAGCGAAGATGGACGAATGGTTTGCACCAGCTCTAATAGAAGAGAGCGAAGAAGATGAAATCCCATCGCAACCAAATGAAGAATAAGCCGTTTTTCTCTTAGAGACAAAAGTCCCCACCTGTATTGGTGGGGCAACGGGAGAGAAATAGGAGGTATTATTATTATAGGTAAAAAGCATTCATGATCTCCCATCAAAACTCAAGGTCTTTCTCTACTTTTTTTTAAAAACTTGCCACTTGACACCTTTTACTATCAGGGCTTATTTGCATAAACCTCTTGTTTCACGCCTTCCATAACCAAATTTCACATCAAGCTTATTTTTCAACAAAAAACATCTTGTTGATAATGCGGTTTTTTACTACAAAAAGCTCTTCAGTGAAGAAATTCGAATAAATTTATTTACATGAAATCGAAGTTATTAACTTGGCTATGAGAGGATTAGTTTGCAAAATTCTAGCGAATACGTTTTGAAATGCATTTCATGGAGAAATGAGTTTGTGTGGAAAAGAGAAGCACTGAATGCTCGACATTACAATAATATGTTGTTTTTATTACAATAAAAAACGCCCCAGTCAAAAACTGACTGGGGCGGCTGAATCAGCCTAATCCAATAACGTGAAACAAAAGGTCTGAAAGATAGAACATCTTACCTCTGTACCCTACGAGAGATAATGTACAACATTTACTCAGGGAAGAAAACTATTTTTGTAGTTTTTTTTCATCAATAATTTGTAAAAGTACATTAACACTTTATTTTACACGACTTTTTTTAGCTCATAAAAAAGCCAACATGTGCGCTGGCTCATATATATTTGCTAGATTAGAGCAAGATTTGGCTAGTGGGCTTGATCCCAGTTGTCACCATGCCCTGCTTCTGCCACTAATGGAACATTTAGATCTGCTGCAGATTCCATCAGTTTTTGTACTTTACTTTCAACTTCGGAAAGAACTGACTCTTCTACCTCAAACACCAATTCATCGTGTACCTGCATTAGAAGCTTCACTTTGCCGTCGCCTTCAGCTTGTATCCACTCATCCACCAATAGCATCGCTTTCTTAATAATGTCTGCTGCGGTTCCCTGCATCGGTGCGTTAATCGCCGCACGTTCTGCTGCTTTACGACGCATACCGTTACGAGACTTTATCTCTGGTAGATGTAATCGACGACCTTCAAGTGTTTCAACAAAGCCTTGCTCTGCTGCATTACTTCGCGTGTCTTCCATGTACTGCATCACACCAGGGTAGCGTTCAAAATATTTGTCCATGTAACCCTGCGCTTCACCGCGAGGAATACCAAGTTGTTTAGCAAGACCAAACGCACTCATACCGTAGATGAGTCCAAAGTTGACGGCTTTAGCGCGGCGACGTTGCTCGCTGCTGACCTGCTCAATATCGACACCCATGACTTCTGCGGCTGTTGCAGAGTGAATGTCCTTTCCTTGGCTAAAGGCATCTAGAAGTGCTTGGTCACCCGATAAGTGCGCCATGATTCTCAATTCGATTTGAGAGTAATCGACCGCGAGAATCTTCCAACCATGAGGAGCAACGAATGCTTGGCGAATTCGTCGACCTTCTTCATTTCGAATAGGGATATTCTGCAAATTAGGATCGGTCGAAGAGAAACGCCCCGTTGCCGTTACCGCTTGATGATACGACGTATGTACTCGACCTGTTGTCGGGTTGATCATCTTAGGAAGTTTATCGGTGTAAGTAGATTTCAGTTTCGCTAAGCCGCGATACTCAAGAATCACTTTCGGCAACGGATAATCTAAGGCTAAATCTTGCAGGACTTCTTCATTCGTAGAAGGCGCACCCGATGGTGTTTTCTTTAAAACGGGTAACCCCATTTTTTCAAACAATATGGCTTGAAGCTGTTTTGGAGAACTTAGGTTAAATTTATCGCCAGCAAGCTCATACGCTTTTTGCTCCAGTTCATCCAACCGTACAGCAATTTCCTGCGATTGAGCACCTAATAACATGTCGTCAATAATAACGCCCGTTCGCTCTATACGTGACAGCACTGGAACCAAAGGTATTTCGATGTCTTTGTATATATAGTTAAGCTTTTCATCTTGCTCTAAATTGCTGTAAATACGATTATGCAAACGAAGTGTGACATCCGCATCTTCCGCCGCGTAGGGTGAGGCTTCTTCTAAATCGATTTGATTAAACGTCAGCTGATTTTTTCCCTTACCTGCGATCGATTCAAAAGACATGCAGCTGTGCTGTAGGAAGCGAAGCGCTAAGCTGTCCATATCGTGTTTACCGCCGACACTGTTATACACATAAGACGCTAACATGGTGTCGTGCTTGATGCCCTGCATTTCGATGTCATAGCGAGCCAATACACTGGCATCGTACTTCAAGTTCTGCCCCACTTTGGCAACATTACTGTCTTCGAGTAAAGGTTTGAGCTGCTCCAGTACCCAGTCCCGATCCAATTGCTCTGGTGCATCCAAGTAGTCATGTGCGACGGGTACATACGCAGCCACACCCTCTTCTATAGCGAACGATAAGCCAACAAGATTCGCTACCATATAATCCAAACTATCTGTTTCGGTATCAAATGCAATCAGCGGAGTAGCTTTCAACTTTTCTAACCAAGCGTTAAAGCTCTCTTGTGTTAAGACCGTTTCGTACTGACTTCGATCAATCGAAACAGCGCTGGTATCCATACTGTCTACAGAAGCAGAAGAAGTAGAATTCGCCCCAGACGAATTGTTACCAATGGCTTCTACCTCGCCAGTACCGCCTTCAAGCAATTCATTTAGCCAAGATTTGAAAACCAATTGCCCATACAGCTTGATCAACTCGTCTTTGTTGGGGGTTTCTTTTTTAAGGGTTTCAGGTGTCTCTTCTAGCTCAACATCCAGTTTAATGGTCGCTAACTCATAAGACAGGTATGCGTTCTCTTTGTTGTCTGTTAACTTTTTCGCCATGGTTTTTGAGCCACGGAAGCCAAGAGGTGCAATATCGTCTAAGTTTTCATAAAGCTTACTCAGACCGCCAATGCCTTGCAGCAAAGCCGTTGCGGTTTTATCACCAACACCTGGAACGCCCGGAATGTTATCGACTTTATCCCCCATCAATGCGAGGTAGTCGATAATCAATTCAGGAGGGATACCAAACTTGTCCACAACGCCTTCACGATCCATAACGACATTCGTCATAGTGTTAATCAGTGTGACGTTTTCATCCACAAGCTGTGCCATGTCTTTGTCTCCAGTACTGATCAGTACCGGCATTCCCGCTTTTGAAGCCTGAGCGGCCAATGTGCCAATCACATCATCGGCTTCAACGCCAGGCACACAGATAAGTGGAAGCCCCATGGCTTTAATAACATTGTGTAAAGGTTCTATCTGACAACGCAAATCGTCAGGCATTGGTGGGCGATTAGCTTTGTATTCCGGATACATATCATCACGGAATGTTTTGCCCTTAGCATCAAAGATGACCGCAATTCGTTCTGAACTAAACTGGCGCATCATACTGCGTAGCATGTTCACCACGCCATAAACCGCATTGGTCGGTATGTCGCCATTACTCATGGTACCGGGGTATGCGTGAAACGCCCGATAAAGATACGATGAGCCATCAATGAGAATCAAAGGGTTGTCTGGTATGGTTGCCATAATCTGTCTGTCCAAATACAGTGCGAGAAATAATGGGCTTAGAATGCCATGACTCGACTTGGGATACCACGTTCGCAAACTCAAAATGAAGCTGGAGCGCCATTTCTCAGCCCACTGTAAAAGCGAGTCCGGAAAAACACCTCTAAGAAAGAGGTTTGTTGCGCAACAAATCATAGCCATAACTGTGGATAACTCTGTTGGTAAAAGTTACCCACAGATGATTAACAGTCAAAAAAACACTCTCGTTTTCTTTTTAAAACCAATAAATACAACAACTTAAGCAAACTGAGATCCTAAGATCTTTGATCTTATTATGATCATGCCTTGTGGAAAATAGTTTTAGTAAGAGAAAATAATCTAAAAAATCAATAGAAATATTTGATATTTTAATCAGTATTTAGAGTACGACATTCGATAGTAACGTAAGAAAGAACCATACTGGGTGTTGAGTAGTCGATAACGAACGATCTATGGACCATTTGAGGTGAATTTACCACCATTTATATCATCTAAATACGATACCACTATTCGTGGTTTGTTAAGCTTTCGAGGTGATTATGAAGTAAAGGAAAACGAAGCCGTAAGGGAGAGAAAAAGTGAATTTTAGATAAAAGAAAGCGACATCTAATGATGTCGCCTAGCAGAAGTGGCCGAAATGATGAAATATATCACTTCGCCTTAAAGCTAAATTACACTGGAAGCAATGTGAGCAATGTCGTGTCATTCAAGAATCAGTGCAAGTTCGCTTGAAACTGAAATCAATTCCTTTTGAACTGTTCCTTATTCCCTAAGACGAGTTCAATAATAATGATTCTCATTTGCAGGTCAATAGCTAAACGAGAATTTTTCTCATTTATTTTTTAAATTATTTTATAAAATGAATTCGAGACTCTAGGATATTCGGATATTTTTCAACTATATCAACCAGATATCCGTTACACACTAAGATCCGAAGCATAGAAGGAAATTCATAATAACTCCAAACAAAAAAGCTGAACCATCAGGCTCAGCTTTTAAATGATAAAAACTACCGGCCAACATTTATTCTGGCTGGGTATTCTCTTTCGCTTGAGCGCCTTCTTCCGCAAGCCACTCAGCCACGTCTTTTGCAAAATAAGTCAGAATACCGTCTGCACCAGCACGCTTAAAGCACAACAGAGATTCAAGTACTGTCTCGCGTTCCTTTAACCAACCATTCTGAATGGCGGCTTTGTGCATCGCATATTCACCAGAGACTTGGTAAGCAAAGGTTGGAACCTGTAATTCGCTTTTCACGCGTCGAACCACGTCCAGATATGGCATACCTGGTTTAACCATTACCATGTCCGCACCTTCGTTGATGTCCATTGCGACTTCTTGCAATGCTTCATCACTATTAGCAGGGTCCATTTGGTAATTTTTCTTATCGCCACCTTTAAGGTTAGATGCCGATCCGACTGCATCACGGAAAGGTCCGTAATAGTGAGAAGCGTACTTCGCAGAATAGGCCATGATTTGAGTATGAATATGACCCGCCTCTTCTAACGCCTCGCGAATTTTGCCAATTCGACCATCCATCATATCGGAAGGGGCAACAACATCAGCGCCTGCTTCCGCATGAGAGATAGCTTGCTTGATGAGCACTTCCGTCGTTTCGTCATTCAATACATAGCCATCTTCATCAATGATGCCGTCTTGCCCATGTGTCGTAAACGGGTCTAACGCAACGTCCGTGATCACACCAATATTTGGGATATGCTCTTTTAACAGCTTAACAGCACGCTGCACTAACCCATCAGGGCTATACGCTTCTGTCGCACACAGGCTTTTAGCGTCTTGAGTGACAACAGGAAAAAGCGCAATCGCTGGAACACCCAATTTAGACAAATATTCCGCTTCTTCTAGCATCAAGTCGATCGATAAACGCTCAATGCCCGGCATCGATTCTACTGGCTCGCGTCGGTTCTTACCCATCAAGATAAAGATTGGGTAAATCAAATCGTTAACTGTTACTTGGTTTTCCGCCATTAAACGGCGGCTGAAATCATGCTTTCGCATACGTCGCATACGGCGACCTGGAAATTGACCTTGGATGGAAACAGACACGCTATTCTCCTTGTCTGGAAAAATTCTGGCAGAAACTATATCACTCTCGCCTGATCACGCCAGCAAGAATCCACAAAAATGCCCTTAGACGCAGAGTTTTAAAATCCCGAGTATGAGTTTCAACGTTCCGCGCATGAGTTTTAAAATCTCAGGTATACTGAGACAAGAATTTTGTCATTAACACTCAAATACCAACATGATAGATACTCACGCTCACATTTACGCCGCAGAATTTGATGAAGACAGAGAAGCCGTTATTACTCGTGCTTTAGAACAAAATATAGACCAAATTTTAATGCCGAATATCGATCTCGATTCGATTGCACCCATGCTAAAAACACAGGAACAATTCCCTGGTGTTTGCCACTCTATGATGGGGCTGCATCCTTGCTACGTGAATGCCGACGTCGAGAGCACTCTGGCTGAAATTTATTCTTGGTTTGATAAGCATAATTTCATTGCCGTCGGTGAAATAGGTATTGATCTGTATTGGGACAAAACTTTTAGAACCGAACAAGAAAAAGCCTTCACAACTCAGCTCAATTGGGCAAAAGAGTTAGATTTACCGGTTGTGATCCACACTCGAGACTCAATTGAGCAAACTCTGCCTTTACTTGCTAAAGAACAAGACGGTCGCCTTTCGGGCGTATTCCACTGTTTTGGTGGAAGCTTAGAAGAAGCCAAAGCGATCAATGATTTAGGTTTTCATCTTGGCTTGGGTGGTGTGTCTACGTTCAAAAATGGTGGGATGGATAAAGTGATCCCGCATTTAGATATGGATTACGTGATTGTAGAAACCGACTGCCCTTACCTAGCACCAGTCCCACATCGTGGAAAACGAAACGAGCCTGCTTACACTCAGCTTGTTGCCCAGCGCGTGGCCGATCTTAGAGAATTATCATTAGACCAAGTCGATCAACTAACGACACAGAATGCGAAAAAACTGTTCCGCTTATCGTAAGACTTGGTGTGAAAACATCGCCTCTAAAAATAAAAACTGCGCTCGAATGGCGCAGTTTTTTTATTCTTCCGGTTGGCCGATTTCTTGCGGTTCTCGTCGTCCATAGAAGCGAGCAAAGAACAGCCCCACCTCAAATAGCAAACACATTGGAATCGCCAATAAAGTTTGAGAGATCATATCAGGCGGCGTCAGCATCATGCCGACAACAAACGCTGCAACAACAATGTAAGGTCGTTTTTCACTGAGGGTTTTTACATCCGTTGCACCAGTCCAGCATAATAAAATAATCGCAACAGGCACTTCAAACGCTATGCCAAACGCCATAAACAGAGCCAAAACAAAGTCCAGATAACTGGATATGTCCGTCGCAAACTCTACGCCACCAAGGGAAATCGCAGTAAAGAAACCAAATACCAGCGGGAAAACCACAAAGTACGCAAATGCGACACCGCAATAGAACAACACTGAGCTCGAAAACAGCAGTGGCATGATCAACTTGCGTTCATGCTTGTAAAGACCAGGGGCAACAAAAGCCCAGATCTGATAAAGAATCAAAGGAACAGCAACAAAAATCGACGCCACTAATGTTAACTTCAGAGGCGTAAAGAATGGCGATGCCACATCGGTCGCGATCATCGTCGCACCTTCCGGCAACCTTTCAATTAAAGGCGCGGAAACAAACTCATAGATTTCGTTGGCAAACCAGATCAACCCTAAAAAAACCACCATCACCGACACGATTGCTTTCAATAGTCGGTTGCGCAGTTCAATTAAGTGGCTGATCAATGGTTGCGTTTGCTCAACAGAAGACATATCGAACCTCAACAACGGGGATCAAAAAAGAGCTGCCTGATGCAGCTCTTTACTTTACTCATCGGCTTTCTTATCTGAAGGTGCCGGGGCATCTTCTTTGTTTGCATAGGGCCTTTGTACATCCTGCGCTGCCTGTTTGAGTTCATCAACAGACGCTTTCAAATCGGGAGAGAGATCTTCCATCCCCATTTGTTCCGCTTTACGCAGGTTATCTTGCAGCTCTTGCACTTTCAGCTCGTGCGACAATTCGTCTTTAACGTTATTTGCCATGCTCTTCGCTGCACCGATGAATCGGGAAACACTACGAATGGCAACGGGTAACCGCTCCGGACCTAAAACCACCAGCCCGACGACAGATATTAATACCAGTTCCCAAAAACCGATATCAAACACGTGTTACGCCTGCTCTTTGTTTTTAGCGGTATCAGTATCAGAAGTTGCGTCTGTTTTCTTCTGTTCGATGTTTTGCGTCTCAAAGTCAGCGTCTTTCTTTTCAGTCGATGCTTTGTCTTCGTCGCTCATCGCTTTTTTGAAGCCTTTAACAGCACCGCCTAAGTCACCACCAATGTTACGAAGCTTCTTAGTTCCAAACAGCAATAGCACAATAACGGCTATAATAATTAGTTGAGTTACACTAATACCCATTTCGCTCACCTCGGGTTAGTTTTTGTAAAAATATAATCTTTTAAAGAAAGTCTACCGCCTATTTACGGTAAGCACGCCAACTAAACAACCAAAATGTGACACCAACGAGGCTACTGCTTAAAGCAAATGGTTCATATTGACTATCAAGTAAGATAGCCCCGCACACAATTAAAGTTGCCCCAATCCCAAACAAAAACCTTCCGGTTCCTTGTTGGCGTTTGGATTGACGGTATCCTTGATAAAGCCTATCCATGCGCTGATCTAAAGCCCTACCTTGCTTAAGGCTATCGTACAACAGCTCAGGCAATTCTGGCAGTTTTTCTGCCCAAAATGGCGCTTTATCTTTTACTGCATTGATCACAGCCTGTGGACCTACTTGATTTGCCATCCAAGTTTCTAGAAATGGCTTCGCGGTTTTCCACAAATCAAGCTGAGGGTAGAGCTGACGCCCCAACCCTTCCACATAAAGAAGCGTTTTCTGCAAAAGTACCAACTGTGGTTGCACTTCCATGTTAAAACGTCGGGCGGTATTGAAAAGGTTGAGCAGTACATGCCCAAACGAGATCTCCCCCAGTGGCTTGGCAAATATCGGTTCACACACCATGCGGATAGAAAATTCAAATTCCTGCACATTGGTGTCGGCGGGTACCCAGCCAGAATCCACATGTAACTCAGCAACTTTACGATAATCGCGGTTGAAAAACGCCAACAGGTTTTCAGCCAAGTAGCGCTGGTCTTCCCTGTTCAAGGTGCCAACAATGCCACAATCCAAGCCAATCCACATTGGGTCGTCTGGATGTTCAGGCTTCACAAAGACATTCCCTGGGTGCATGTCTGCGTGAAAGAAGCTGTCGCGAAATACCTGAGTAAAGAAAACGCTAACAGCGCGCTCAGACAACAGGCCCATGTTCGTGCCGTTAGCGTGAAGCGCTTCTATATCAGATACCTGAATGCCATAAATCCGTTCAGATACCATCAAGGTTTCGCTGCTTAAATCCGAAATCACTTCGGGTACATACAGCTCTTTACTGCCTTCAAAGTTGCGTCTTAGCTGAATCGCATTGGCGGCTTCTCGTCTAAGGTCGAGTTCGTCCAGCAATGTTTTTTCGTATTCTCGAACCACTTCAACAGGTTTTAATCGCCTAGTTTCTGGCAATGCTTTGGCAACGATTTTCGCCATCCGATACATTAACTTCAAATCCGCGTCGATCACGGGCTTGATGTCTGGACGAATAATTTTCAGCACCACTTCGCGTCCGCTGTCTTTCAGCTTTGCTGTATGGACTTGCGCAATCGAAGCTGAGGCAAGCGGTTTGATATCAAAATCCGTAAACCAATTATCTAGGCTGCCGCCAAGTGCTTTCTCCATTTGATCTTTCGCTAGCTGACCATCAAAAGGGGCAACTTGATCTTGCAGCAACGCCAATTGGTCAGCGATGTGAGGAGGAAAGAGGTCGCGGCGAGTCGACATCATTTGACCGAACTTAATCCAAACAGGACCTAACTCTTGCAGCGCCAAACGAATGCGATTGCCGAGATCTTTGTCTTGATGCTTATTTTTAAGCCAAAACAGCCCCTTACGAGCAAGAAGTGGGGCACGGGTCAGGTGATGTTCGGGTAATAATTCATCCAGCCCATATTCAAGCTGAACTTTTACAATTCGATATAGGCGGCGTAATTCAGCTGGTGTCATGCTTTCTCCAGCAGTGCATTAAGGCGAGATTCTGTACGTGCCACAGCACTGGCAATATCGTCCACTTGGTCACAAAAATGTGCGACTTCAAGAGGAGGAGGCGCAATACGCCACTCTTCCGTCAAAACTTGAGCGATATGGTCTTGCTTTTTTTCGGCATTTTTTTTGACCCACTCAACGCTTTGCTTCGCGCCAGAGACAAAAGTATGGGCAATCACATCCCCTGTTACACGAGAAAGCCACTCTTCGAGATCAGGTTTGGCATCCGTTAATAATTGAGAGAACTTTTGTGCCAGTTGAATATCGCCTTCCAGCACCAGTTTGTCTTGTTTGATCAGTTGCGTAATATTCGCCTGTTCACGTAACTCGGGCAAAACGCTTAGGCTCAAAGACAGATAACAGTCTGCCTCCCCTTCAAAATGTGCCAGCACATCGATCTGCTGGCTAAAAATAAAGGTGAGGGTTTTGTTGATTTCTTTTACGTGAACCTGAATCACCTGCCCTTTCAGACGGGTCATGCGTTTCACTAAGGCAGGGTCATCCTGAATCAGGGTATTAAGCGTGGTTTCCACCACAGCGGTGACCAAAGGTTCAAATGGCATAGTAACCTCAGTATTTAAAGCCACGGTGTAATGCAACAATACCGCCTGTTAAATTGTAGTATTTGGTTTGCTCAAAGCCGGCTTCGTCCATCATGCCTTTCAGTGTTTCTTGGTCTGGGTGCATTCGGATGGATTCCGCCAAATAGCGATAACTTTCAGCATCGTTGGCAATCAACTCGCCCATTTTAGGCAATAAATGAAACGAATAAGCGTCGTAGACTTTAGAAAGCGGCTCGAATACAGGTTTAGAAAACTCCAGAACCAGCAGACGACCACCAGGCTTAAGCACGCGATACATTGAACGAAGCGCTTTTTCTTTATCCGTTACATTCCGCAAACAGAAACTGATGGTAATACAATCGAAGTGATTGTCTGGGAAAGGCAGTTCTTCCGCATTGGCTTGAACATAATTAACGTTACCTACGATGCCTTTATCGCGCAGTTTATCGCGACCAACATTCAGCATGGAATTGTTAATATCGGCAAGGATCACGTTCCCTTTTTCACCGACAATACGAGAAAATTTCGCCGTCAGATCGCCCGTACCACCACCCAAGTCGAGAACACGCTGACCAGGGCGTACGCCACTGCAGTCAATCGTGAAACGTTTCCACAACCGATGAATACCACCAGACATCAAATCATTCATGATGTCGTATTTCGCTGCAACCGAGTGGAATACTTCGGCCACTTTCTCCACTTTTTCTTCCTTGGCTACGGTTGTGAAGCCAAAATGTGTTGTGTCGTCAACGGGTGAAGCAGGGGTATTCTGAACGTTTGTTTCTGTCATCATTTTTCCTCGTAAACAATCCCTTGGGCATTGCGAGCGCTTAGTCTACTTTATCCTCAAGCGGTTGTCTTTCCACTAAAGTGTCATTTTGCGCTATTTCCAATAGGGTATCTGGAATACTACGTTTAACTTCGACCCCAAGATCTTTGAAACTCTCCGCTTGCCGCACAACATTGCCTCTTCCGGTAGCCAATTTGTTCATGGCTCCCTGAAAATTCTGATTGGCTTTATCCAGTGCTCCGCCCAAACTCTCCATGTCTGTTAGGAATAGTCTGAGCTTGTCGTACAGCTTGGCCGCTCGCTCAGCAATGATTTGCGCGTTTTGATTTTGCCTGTCATTACGCCACAAATTGTCGATGGTTCGCAGAGCCACCAGCAAGGTGGTTGGGCTCACTATGATGATGTTGTGCCTCATGGCATCTTTCACCAAGCTTGGGTCGGCTTGAATGGCAACCTGAAATGCGGGTTCAACTGGCACGAACATCAGCACGTAATCCAAGCTCTGAATGCCTTTGAGTTTCTGGTAATCTTTTTGACTGAGCCCTTTTATGTGCGCACGCAACGCGAGTAGGTGCTCACTTAATGCTGCATCGCGTTCAGAATCGGTGTCGGCGTGAAAATAGCGCTCGTAGGCAACTAACGCCATTTTGGAATCCACAACCACTTGCTTGTCGTGGGGTAAGTGAACAATCACATCGGGCTGATAACGCTTGCCGGCTTCGTCTTGCAAACTGACTTGAGTTTGGTATTCGTGCCCTTCACGAAGACCAGATTCCGCCAACACACGAGCCAGCACAACTTCGCCCCAATTCCCTTGCTGCTTGTTGTCCCCTTTCAGCGCTTGGGTCAAATTCAGGGCTTCTTGTGCCATTTGCTCATTGAGCTTTTGTAAGTTACGAAGTTCGTGTACCAAAGTATGGCGCTCTTTAGCTTCATGCCCAAAGCTGTCCGACACTTGTTTTTTAAACCCTTCAATCTGATCTTTGAGTGGGTTGAGCAACCCTTCTAAACTTTGGCGATTTTGTTGGTCAACTTTAGCAGTTTTATTTTCAAACAGTTGATTGGCTAAGTGTTCAAATTGTTGTTTGAGGCGCTGCTCTGCGTTCTCCAGCAACGCTAACTTTTCCTCACTGGCTTGCTGGGCTTGATGATGGCGTGCATCCTGTTCACGCTGGCTGGCTTGCGCTTCTGCCAGTTCACGTCGGAGTTGGTCGACGGTTGTAGCCAGTGCTTGTTTCTCTTGGCGAAGTGAATCTAGTTGCCTCAGTTTTTCCATCGCGACCAACATTTTTCCATGAGTCTGTTTTAACTCAAAGGCAGATTGGTCTCGGGCATTATCAAGCTCATCAAGATCTTGCTGTGCAGAAGCAAGTTGCTCGGCGGTTTTTTGGTGGAGTTGTTTCTCTGTCTCCAGTTCTTGCTCTTGGCGCTGGAGTTCCAAGCGCATTTTTTGTTTCACCCACCAGCCTGAAATGATCATTCCAGTGACAAAAATGCCAAAAGCGCTTAAAAGAAGCTGCTGATTCTCCACTATCCACTGCATAATGTTTGCCTAAGTTTTTGACTTAACTCTTTGATAGTATTTTTACACTGGATAAATGTCCAGTTTTTGGCTTCAGTCCAATCCATTTTCGCGCCCAGAAGTAAGGAAAAATGAAGAATGAAAAATGAGCGACAGGCGTTGATTTATGGCATAAGTGCCGTGCTTTTATGGTCTACGGTTGCCACCGCATTCAAATTGACGCTGGCGGAATTTACCCCAATCCAGATGCTTACTGTGGCCAGTTTGGTTTCTGCGATGGCGTTGTTTGTGATTTGCGGTGTTCAGGGGAAACTCAGCCAATTAAAAAGTACATTTGCCGCTAACCCTTGGTTTTATTTGTTGCTTGGGCTCATCAACCCACTCTTCTACTATTTGATTCTTTTCAAAGCTTACGACTTGTTACCGGCTTCACAGGCTCAGCCCCTCAATTACAGCT
This sequence comes from Vibrio penaeicida, assembly GCF_030689305.1. GTDB lineage: Bacteria > Pseudomonadota > Gammaproteobacteria > Enterobacterales > Vibrionaceae > Vibrio > Vibrio penaeicida_B. The sequence continues at coordinate 59,016 of NZ_JAUYVM010000017.1, forward strand.
GGGCAATCACACTGACATTAATGGCGGCGGTGTTTTTAGGGCAAAAGATTCGTAAGCAAGACTGGGCGGCATGCCTACTTGGTTATGCTGGCGTTGTCGTCATTGCAACCAAAGGTAATGTGCTAGCGCTGGAATTTGAAAACCCATTGGGCGTTGGATTAGCTCTGATTTCCACTGTTTTATGGGCAGGGTATTGGATATTAAACACCAAAAACAAAGCCGATCCTGTTTTAGGTGTATTACTTGGTTTTCTCGTCGCGTTGCCGTTTGCTTTTGCCATCAGTTTTTATGAAGGAGCCAGTTGGGAGCACATTAGCCTGAAAGGCTGGGTGGCCGTAACGTATGTCGGGCTCTTTGAGATGGGTGTAACATTTGTTTTATGGCTGAGCGCACTTAAGGCAACGGAAAATACCGCACGAATCAGCAACCTCATTTTCACGTCACCGTTTATTTCGCTTATGTTGCTCGCAACCATTATTGGCGAAGAGATTCACCCTTCTACCTTCATTGGATTGGTGATGATCGTCGTTGGCTTACTCATTCAGCAAATCAAGCGTAAACCTAAAGCGAGCACAGAAGCCTAAATATAAAACGGCACCTCATCGGTGCCGTCAGTTTTGGAATTAAACCTGCTTAACTCACTTTATTCGTCGTCGATTGCGATCAACTCTTCCGATTCTTCTTCACTCTGTTTACCTATCGTATGAAGCGTATGGAAAGTACGTCGACCATAAGAAATTTTGTGATATTTTAACCACACATTTTCAAGCTTTGTCTTGGCTTTGCCGGGGTTTTCCAGCACTTTAAGAAAGTGTTTTTCTTCGCTGTTTTCAGGTTCTAACTCACCATGTTGTAACGCATTTAGCGTATCACCGTAGGTGGTGAGAAGATCGCACTCCATAAGAGTGAAGTCGCCGGATTTTCCAAATCCACGTGGAAACTTCTTATTATCGAAAAAACGTTTTTGTCCAACACGAACTTCGATGTCTGACATAGTTGCCTCAAATATTGATACAAATAAAAAGGTGTCGTATGAGGTGAAAATTAGGACGTAAACTGAAAAAAGAAAAACAAATTATTTTTATCGTAAACACAAAAATCTATTATTGATTTGTGAGTCCCATAGATCTAAAAATGCATAAACAAAACGGCGATTCCAATGAGCGTTAATTGGGTATCAAAACGGCTAAGCCACTCTGGATAAATTATGGATGTAAAAGTATTCCGTACGTTTCTCGAAGTTGCCCGAGTTCGTCACTTTGGACGAGCTTCAGAAAACCTCTATATCACGCAAGCTGCAGTCAGTGCTCGGATCAAGCAGTTAGAAAGCTATTTCGATACCAGCTTATTCATTCGCGATCGGAACAGCATTAAGCTTACCAGTGCCGGAGAGAAGTTGATTTCCTACGCGGAAATCATGGTAAACACGCTTCAGCAGGCCAAAACAGAACTCTCTTTAGCAGAAGATAAATCAATCCAATTAACTTTGGCTGGCACGCCCAACATCTGGGATGCGTATTTGCAGAACTGTTTGAGTGTTATCGCAGACACGTTTAGCGGCTATGCCTTTCAAGCAGAAGCATTAGCAAGAGAAAACCTTAACCGGCGCTTATTGGAAAAAACGCTTGATATGGCGTTTGCCTTTGACCCCCTCAAATCAGACGAACTGGCTTGTAAGAAAGTGGCTGACTTGGTTCTGCTTTTGGTTTCGACGGAAAAAACCGATGCTCATGGCGCTTTAAACAACCGCTACGTGTACGTCGACTGGGGGACTCGATTTGCTTCGGAACACGCCGATCGGCACCGTAAGCTTGCTCCACCATTACTTAGAACGTCCACTGCTCGTATTGCTCTGGATTTTATCTTGGATAAAGGTGGCGCTGCCTATTTGCCTGCTTCGATTGTTGAACCCTTCGTAGCTTCTGGTCAGCTTCATCAAATCAAAGACATAGAGCCGTGGTATAGACCTATTTACCTGAGTTATCGCAAGGACACGTCGGCCATTGAAGCGGTGCAGCGTATCGAAGGCATGGTAAAAGACATCGACCCACTCACCGCATTCAGCCTGCAACAAGCAGGGGAAATGGGCGTTTAGCTTTTAGCTTTTAGCTTCCAGTCGTCCAGCAACCTTCAGCAATATGCCCTATCTAACATAAAAAAGGAGCGCCTCATTAGGCGCTCCTTTTAGACTCATTGCTCTTTAGCCAGACATTTTATTTTTTATAATGTTCGTACACCTTGTTAAAGGCGGCGTAGAAGGCTTCCATCAAATGTTCGTCGTACACTGGGTGCGTGTGAAATACCAACGTAGTTTCACCGAGCGTTTTTGCCATCGGGCAATCCGCTTGCCATTCTTCTAATGAAGGTGACCCCTCCATATTGGCAAACGCTTGCTCTTTATAGATCTCTGGCCAAGGAACAGGGTAAGCAGGTACCCCTTCAGCAGCCATCGCATTCGCAAACGTTTTGATGTCGCAATCCAGCAGAGACATATCCAAAATGTACGGTGCCCACCAGTAAGAGTTCACTCTTTTTTCATCGTCAATAGGCAGGTGTGACACTAAAGGATGCTCTTCCAACAAAGCAGTCAAACGCTTACCATTCTTGATGCGCTGTTCTAAATTGCCACTGTTAAACTTCGCTAATTCTTTGATACCAATCGCCGACTGAATCTCAGTCATTCTGAAGTTGAAACCCAATCTCACGTGAATGTAGGGTAGCTTCTGCTCCAATTCAAACAAGTGCAGTCGCTTTTCAACATCAAAGCCGTGATCTCGGAACGAACGACATTTCCACGCTAGATCTTCAGAACCGACAAAAATCGCACCGCCTTCACCACCAGTGGTAATGTGCTTGCTTTGACAGAAACTAAAACACCCTGCATCACTCACGGTACCCAATAACTGACCATCGTATTGCGACCCTAGTGCCTGCGCACAGTCTTCTATCACCAACAAGTTATGAGCTTTTGCAATGGCATTGATAGCGTCCATATCGCTGGGTACACCAAAAGTATGGACAACAAGAATGGCTTTGGTTTTTGGCGTAATATGACGCTCTAGCTTACTGGCATCCAATGTGTGGCTTTCGTCCACATCGGCAAAAACAGGTTTAGCACCGGCTTGCATGATGGAAAAAGCAGAGGCAATAAACGTGTATGGCTGACAGATAATTTCGTCACCGTCACTGATACCTAAAGAGGTGAATGCCGTTTGCAAAGCCGACGTGCCATTGGTGGTCGTAATCACATGACCATCACCAAGGTAAGACTCAAGATCGGCCTCAAACTGGCGACCTCGGTTTCCCGTCCAGTAGTTAATTTCTCCAGTTTCTAAAATGTTCTCAATATCTCCCAGTACCGATTTATCCAAACTCGGCCACGCTGGAAGCGGCTCAGAAACAATCGGCTCACCACCTAATAGTGCTAAGGTTTTATTACTCATTTTCTATTCCTAAATATGTGATGCTAGCCAACGGGACATAGCACAAATCGTCAGTGCAGGGTTTGCAATGCCTAGCCTTGGGAACGCACCAGGACCAATGGCATACAGCCCAGGCATCGCGGCTAACTCAAGTTCCTCGGTTAATGCGTTAACGCCTTTTCCTGCCAGCGGGTGGCAAGCACTTTCATGTTCGTAAGCGCCATAAGGAAAGGTGAACCGAGTAAAGACATTGGTTTGAGAAGTGGTATCTAAACTATTGAGCGCAATGTCGAATTCATCTTGAATGGATGAATCAGCAAAAGATTTGAAGTGTTTGCCTTGTTTTTCATCTTCAGTAGGGGATAAAGCACGCAGATCTACATTCAGCTTTTCGCGAGCAAATTCCACTAATCTATTAGCAACTTTGTTGTAGTTATCGATATCACACTCAGAATGGTGAGCGTCGATCGCAAGCTCTGCTTTGCCACCACTGACTTGACAGCGCAGCTGGCTCAACGGCGAATCTTCTGGATTTTGTTCTACTACCGCCATCAGCAATAACAACCTGTCGCCATCAGGCGTTCTAGGTCGCTCAACCACAAAAATATTGGCATTCAGGTCGTGGTGCTTACTGTAGCCATGCCACAGCATTTCGTGTCTGTAGGTACCTATTTCGGTTCCTTCTTTCACTTTGACCGCAATACCCAAACAGTAATGATCCGTCAGTTCAGACGTAAAGCTTTGCCCAAGCGAGCTAGCGATTATGGCGGTGTTCACCATCGCAGAAGCAGCCAGCACACACTTTGAGAACCCTGTCTGATTCACGGTTTTACCGCTGGTGTCTGTTAGGTAAAATTGACCATTTGATTTTGCCACCTTTGCAATTTTAGCCCGCTCGATGGTAATTACACCGTCTCGGATAAAGCTCTCTAGAGAGTGCATTGGGCTGTAGGAAGTGAATCGGCCATCTTCCATAAATCGTGCGGCCTGAGGCACATGTGTTAAGAAATCCGCAACTGGGTTGGAAGGTGTCATCTCAGGGAATTGAGAAGAAAAGCCTTGGGTTAACTCTGGATATAGGCCATTCTTTCCCGCCAAGATCTGTTGCCAGCTCTTAGGCCATGAGGCAAGTGCAGCCTCTTCAAGAGGTAACATAACTCCGTGGTAGCAAAGCGACCGTCCACCAAGCCGCTCACTGATTCCCCCTTGTCCCCAATGGTTGTTGGCCGTCCAAGGTCTTAATTTTTCATCACCCATTAGTACTCTGGTATCGAAATGCACGTGTTCTTGACGAAGGCTTGGACCCGCTTCATAAATATGTACACGCTTTCCACTTACTGCGGCATAGAGGGCAAACTCTAACCCCGATAAGCCACCACCTACTACACATAGGTTACTCATACTTTCTCCTTGTATTATTTTTATTGGTGTTTCTTTCTGTCAATGAAATACAGTACGAGCAAGCCAACCAGTCCAACGATGGACGATAACCAAATAGCCCCTTTGGTCTCGAAGTAATACATACCCACGAAATAGACCACAGAGGACACTGACGAAGAAATAAAGAAAGAGATGGAAAGTAACGATCCACCCACACCAGCACGACCTGTTGCCAGCGATTGCAAGAAACCAATAGGAATACTGATTAAACACGCAGCACCAAGTGCAAGCATAGGAATGAGTAAATATATATGCGTCATGGTTTGTGTGAAGGAAAGTAGCGCAATAGAAATAGCGAATATCACTGCACCGATAATAATGACACTGGATGGTTGCATTTTTGATGCTAAACGCGACCAATAAAAAATAAAGAACACTTCAAAAATAGCAATACTGGCTTCAAAAGCACCAATACCTGAATATCCCCCTTGAACTTGATTGACAATAATAAGTGGTACCGTGGCATCTAATGTGAAGAGCATATTGGTGACAAGAGAAACACTGATTAATTTAATGACATTTTCTTTATTAAACACTTTTAATAATGATTCAGATGCTTTATCTGATTTATATTCGACATTTTTTAAGGGTTCATTAGAAAATACCCCTAATATAAGTGCAGCAAAGATACCTGCGTACAGCCATACATAAATAAGTTGATTTTTTTCTAGTGCTAAAGAGCCAATCACACCTAGCGTTGCCACATAGCCCATTGAGTACACTGATCGCAACGCCGCATTTTCTTTATGTTGGTCGTTACCTTCAACATTTTGACGTTTTGCTGCCGCATAACCAAATATCAGTGAGTTGATAACAAAAAAGACAGGCAGCAGTAGGCAGTTAGCAACAAAATAGACTATTTCATTAGGCCAAAAATACAGGCTGAGGTTACCGACAATACCACAGAACGCACAAACATAAATGTACTTAACAAAGCTACCATTTATATCGGATCGCATCCCAAAGAAAATACTGAATATCGTTATGACTATTCCAGAGAATAACATCACCAAGCTATAAGAAAGCTCGGATACACCAACAACGTCAATACCAAATATATTTTTATAGGGATTAACTGCCGCACTTGCACTCGCAAGAAGAAAAATAGCCAGAACCTGTTTGTTCATAAATAAAGAAGATGAATTCTTATATAAACCAGGCAAATCAATATTTTTAAACAAAATAGTCCCTTAATGAAAAGTCAATTAACTACTTCCCCACAAATTACATAAATTTAATAGGGATAATTGGGCTTTTAACACGTCGATATGGCAGTGCTTACGCGGAATTGATGCTATACACAACAAAACTTACAACAACTTGTTTTATAAATGCATGCGGCAGAGCTCAACTTTTCGATATGAAACAACAGAGTGTTGTTTTTTAAGATTAAAACATTGAAAACACAGAGATATTAAGCTGTTAATACCAACTTAATGGTTACTTAAAGCGAATTAATTCCAAGAAGCACGAAAATTCAGTCAGGTGTCGAGAGTAACGGCTAAAATGAAGTTCAAAGCACTTTAACATTTTGATAATTATATATATTTCAAAATGTAAAATAACAAAAAACTCAATAGAAAGGGAAAAGACGCTGAATGTGTATAGAGCGATGTAAAAGGACCCTAGCGTCCTTCTGCTATACGTTGGACACCGATCCTCGAATCACTAAGCGGGGCTTAATTTTGATTTCGCACAGCGCATCTTTTTCTTCAAATTTATTTTGAATACCATCCAGCGCCTGCGTGGCAATGGTGTTTAGTGGGATGTCGACGGTTGTAAGCTTGGGATAACTCAATTCTGATTGATAAATATTGTCGTACCCAATAATGGAGAGATCTTGAGGAATGAAAGATTGTACCTTGTGTAGGAATAATAAAGTCAGCCCCTTAGTGAACTAAGAGGCTGTGTGGCTTATTTCACCAGTTCAATCTTGTTAAGCGTGGTGGCTACTTGTTGAAGAACTGTTCTTATGGTTCGGTTGTTGGCAGGGAAGTACCGACTCGGACTGGCGCACGACTTCATGGATTGAGAGCGATTATTGAAGTCAATGGCAATGATCTCAATGCCTTTCTTTTTCATCTCTCGACATAGGGAGACCTGCTTCCGGTCACGCATTTTAGGGTCGATTAAGTGGTCGCCATCGGTAAACAAGATCATCACTTTTTTATTGTTAGGCACACCATAATCTCTAGGCAACTCGGATTTTTTCTTGTCCCACTTTCCTCTCCATTCTGGAGAGAGCAAACGCCAAGCCCAAACAATTCCTTCAGCGTTATTGGTGTTCATCTCTGGGTACAGAGTTTTAAGCCCTCTGACGAGTTCTTTATGGTTGGATAGATAAGGGAGAACCTTACTGACACCACAGTCAGCATTGTCAAACAGAGCCAGTAAATGTTTCCAGTTAGGACGGTAGGGATCTTCATTGTCTTTTGGATAAAACTTTAACAGTGGCGTGCCATCTTGAAATTCCGGTACACCAGGTGGAAAAGCGGTTTGCAGAACAAACTTGAGATCCTGATGTTGTGGACCACGTTCTAAGTTTCTAATCCAAGCTGGCGTCATGGCGCTGGCGTTAGATAAACCACCCTGAACTTCCGCGAGTTGGGTACACATGGCTCCACGCCAACGATCTGGCATCTTATCGCTAAGCAGATCCCTCCAGCGCATTTCCTTAAATAAAGGCTTAAGACCTCTGGGAATCTTGATGGCGCTAGGCTTAAAAAACTCAGGTCTAAGGCCAATATTGACATAGCCAGTCGCTGGAACAATGCTAACGGTTTTACTTAAGTTACGTCTCTCTTGTGCATAGAGAATATCAGCAAAATCTCGTAAGCCTTTTAACGCTTGCTCCATAGGTTTGTCCATCATGGAACCGGACACATCCAGCATAACGGCAATTTCTAGGGTCAATTGATGAAGTTGGGATTTTGCATGATGTTTTATATCTACATTGCCGGTTTGAAGCTGGTCCGTGAATACCAGTTTATCTAGGTCCACCGTCCCTTTTACGCTAACCGAGGCATCGCTTTCTTGTTTATGCAGTGACGCCGTAGGATCTTTTAATCCAGAAGTATCTGACTCTATGTTCGCATCCAAAAGCTGTTGGGCATCCAGATCGGAAGTATGACTGTCTGAAGCTGAATACAAGATGGAGTCGGCCAGCATAGAGAGTCGGCTATCGGTGATACTTGAAATAATGACCACAAGAACAAAACTAAAAAATGTGAGCATGCCGGACAGAAACAGAGCGGTTGATACAGAGATAACGCCCCGTTGTTTTTGTCTTTGAGAGATACCCATCTTAGTTGACCTCTCGGATCATGTGTGAGGAAAAACGACCTTTCGGCCACAGGTTCCAAATAGGATTGGTCTCTTCAGGGTCAAAACATAGGGTGACTTCGACCAAACTCCCTAATGCAAAATCCGGCCAACGCCTGGTCAATGGGCAGCGACCATCAAGTAAAATAACGGTGGTTTCATCGGTTGCGGCGTTATAAGTTGCAATGGATAAGCCAGCTTGTCCTTTGGCTATAAACTCTAATTGGGTTTCTGCAAAATCACGGAAATAAGGAAGCTGAGCGATATTGTTCTCTCTTGTTAGTGTTCTCTGATTTCCGACCAGTGTCAGTATGTTGTAGTTTAAGTTGATGAGTCTCTGTTCAACACGCATGATGGTGAGTAGCTCCGACGAAGCCAGTATGATGGTCAGTAATATAGGAGCAATCATAGCCATCTCTAGACTTATGCTTCCTTTGGCTCGGGAAGGGAGAGCTGACTGACGTAGCTTTTTTATGCACATAGTTAGTTAAACAATAAGTCCTGAGAAATAATGACGGTGCTGGTTTGTTTGAGTTTTTCTGGCTCAAAAAAGCCCAGTGGGCTGAATTTCAACTCAGTAGTCAAGGTGGCCGTCACTCGGTAAACGGGATCAGAAGGACGATAAATAGGATCGACCTCTTCTTCTTCATCTTCCACTTGCAACAGTGCATCCATCGAATCAAACTTGATCAGTTCAACGGTGACCGCGTCGAGAAATCCAAAGCCGTGCTCTTCAACCATGCGTTTTACTTTCCCGCTGGTTAAAGGGTTGTTGTACCAATTTTCTGTAAGCAGTTCGCGAAGAGATTGGCGCATGGCATGTTCGAGTAATCCGTATTGAAGATGGAGCCGCGATACATCAAAAAACATCAAAGTGATTGCGAGAAAAACAGGCATCAAAAAAGCGGTTTCAAGGCTGATCACCCCTTTTTGCCGTTTTGACGAGCTTGTCATAGTAGGGTTCCCGAGCCAATCAAACGACCTTTGAGTATGGACAGATCTCTTTCCACTTCACTGGCGGGTAAATGACGAGTTAACAGAGCCCTGGCTTGATCTTCATCGCCTTCTGCCAGTAGCAATAGAGCAAAGTTAAGCTCGACCTGAATAGGCAACTGCTGATACGCCAACAAAGGCTCAAAAGTCTGTCGTGCCTTAGCCAACTGATTGTCCTGCAGATAGCTAAGCGCTAAATTGGAGCGATAATGAGGATTGTCGGGCGCAAGAGCGACGGCTTGAGTGAGCTCTGAACGAGCTCGTTCTAAATCAAACTCCAGTAAAGCAATGCCTAGCCCGTTATGAAGTTGAGCCTTAATACGACTATTATTCGCTTTACTGACCCCCAACTCATAAACGGCGATGGCTTCTGGCACTCTTGCAGCAGCCAGAAGATAGCGACCTAAGTACATACTTGCTTGGGCAGCCATAGGATCTTCAGCTAAGGTGACGTGCTTTAGTTTGGCGATAGCCGCTTCTTTTTTGTCTTGGTTATACTGGCTACGGGCAAGCATAAGCTGATATTCAAGTTTGTCTGGGGAAGCGCTAAGCAGCCTTAAGTACTGCTCTTCAGCCTTTGCAAACTGACCGTAGTTAAAGGAAGCTTCAGCCAGAACTTTTTCGTTATTTTCCGTCTGTTTTTTCACTTTTTGCGGCGTTGCGCAGCCTAGCAGCATAAGACAAAGGAAAATGGAGGTTAGGCCTTTAAAGGTAAAAAATGAACTCATCGTAAGCTCTCTAGTAATAGGTTCATTGTTGGAGTAATGATAAGAACAAGCAGAGGCAACATAATAAGTGCCATCTGAATCAAGGTAATGCGACTTGGCAGCTTACCGGCTTGTTCCTGAAGGGCCATTTTTCTCATTTGGCGTGCATCATCACTGATGGTTCTCATGGTTTCCGCAAGAGGAGAACCATATCGCTCGGCCATAGAAATGGTGCTTGCCAAACGCTCAAGTTCTTTTAATCCGGTTCTCCATGCCATTTTTTTCAGACACTCAGAAGATTCTCCCCGCACTTGAATCTCAGCGTGGGTACGCAAAAACTGGTTGGCCAACATGGGTTCCACATCAAGTAGGTATGTACCGACTTTTTCCAAAGCACGTTCAAGAGATAACCCGGCTTCTACGCTAATGACCATCAGATCGATGGCATCTGGAACAACTTGTTGTTGTTTTTGTATCGCTTGGCGGGCCAAACGTTTAAGCCAGTACTCCGGAAGGTTTGAACCAAGTACATAGCTAATTAAAATAAACATGACGGTCATGGCTTCAAGAAGCTCTTCTTGAGACCAACGCCAAAAAAGGGCGATAACGGCCGCCATCAAGCCAAGAAACAGCTTGGCACCACGTGTTGAGTTCAGTGCGGTTGGTGATTGTATCCCCGCTTGTTCTAACATTTGAACAAGGCGTTTTTTCTCTTTGTCTGATACAGGATACAGCACCCCTAACGAGCTCCAGAATGACGGAGTGTGTTGGGCAACACCGACGTCTTCATCGTCGTTGATTTTTGTGTATCGTGCACACTGTTCCTGCCAACGTGCAAGGGTTTGCTGAGACAAGAAAAAAGTCGCTAACACTAGGATGAAAATCATCACCAATGCCAATGAGGCAATCCAAAAGTTTGGGATAGCGGTCAGTTCCATGATACTTATCCTTTTAACTGTGTCATGCGTCGAATGAGAAACAGACCAAACAGAATGCTAGTGACAACATATGTCATAACGAGTTGTCCTCCCGTTGAAGCCATTAAAAAGTCAAAGTGTTCTTTCCCTGTGGTAAACAGCACTAAACTGACCAGAACAGGTAGAGCCGCCAGTACTTTAGCTGAGTTACGGGACTCCGATGTAATGCTGAGAATGCTGGCATTAAGTTCGGCTCGGGCTCTTAATGTATGACTGAGCCTTTCCAGTACGCCAGTCAGGCGACCACCGGTTTCTTGTTGCAGACTCAGTACTATGGTTAAGAATCGAAACTCAGCAATGGGCATTCTTTTCGCAGCATGTTTCATTACGTCAGGTAAAGTCTGGCCGACACTGAGCTCATCGTGCATTCGTTCAAACAAACGTCGAGTGATGCCATCGTGCTGGTGAGATATTTCAAGAAAGGTATCCGCCATTGGAGCGCCAACACGTAACGCTCTTAATAGACCATCGATGATGTCTGGCAGCTCATTACGAAAATGGTCCATGGCTTTTTGTTGTTGCTGAAGATAGAAAAAGTAGACGGCCAAGCCAATACTGACGGAACTCAATGGGATTGAAACGTACCAGTCCATGCCGTTGATGATCAGCAGAGTCGAAAAAGCCACCAGTGCTATTATGCCACCCGCCGCCCATTGACGAAGCTTCTCATACCCCAGAAAGGTCACCAAGTTTTGGAACCATTGCCAACGCTCCCAGAAAGGAGCGACGCTCTCCTGCTCTTGGGATAGCGCCACTAGGGTGTATCGGCTGAGCTGTTTTTTCCAACCGTCCTTCTTTTCTATATGATGCCAAGCAAAGGCACCAGCAATTAGCCACACCAAGGTGATTCCAAACAGCAAAGCCACTATGATTTCTCCACGCTGGTTTGCATCTCTTCTTCCAGAGCAAAGTGAGAGGCTTTTTCTAGCAGGGCTTCAGAGACATTGAATACGTTGTAGTCACCGTGGATCTGATGTTTATCCGCGCGTTTGAGATCGAAACGGAAAATCGGCTTGAGCTCAATGTGTTCGCCCTGACTCCCCACGACTTCACTGATGGCGGTAATACGACGATGCCCGTCTCTCATTCTTTCCAGTTGCACAACGACATCGATAGCGCTGACAATTTGACTGCGTATGATTTGATCAGACAGTCGCTCACCACCCATTTGCAACATGTTTGTCAAACGAACAATGGCATCTTGGGGGTTGTTAGCGTGAAGGGTACAAAGCGAGCCGTCATGTCCCGTATTCATCGCCTGCAACATATCAAAGGCTTCCGCCCCACGAACTTCACCTAAAACAATTCTATCTGGACGCATACGAAGTGCGTTTTTGACCAAATCACGAACATTCACCTCTCCGTTCCCTTCCGTACTCGCGTTGCGAGTTTCCAAAGGAACCCAGTGCGGCTGTGCTAAAGAAAGCTCTGCTGCGTCTTCTATGGTAATGATGCGTTCGTCTTCACTGATATGTCGACTTAACGCATTCAACAGGGTTGTTTTACCTGAGCCCGTTCCTCCTGAAATAAGGATATTGCAGCGGCAGTGTGTTGCGATGGCCAAAAAGTCAGCCATTTGGGAAGATAAACTCTGTTTGCTCACTAGGCTATCCAGCATCATTTTGCTAGCTGGAAATTTACGGATAGAGATGCAGGTACCGTGCAATGCAAGTGGCGGAGCGATGACGTTTACTCGGCTGCCATCTTTAAGTCTTGCATCAACCATAGGGTTTGACTCATCCACTCTTCGTCCTATTGCATTCACAATACGCTGAGCGACGTTCAAAACATGCTTACTGTCCCTAAAACGAATGTCGGTTTTTTGGAGAATACCCTGACGCTCCACATACACAGTATCAGGGCCATTCACTAAAATATCTGAAACACTTGGATCTTCTAACAAAGGTTGAATCGGGCCAATGCCCACCATTTCATCAACCAGTTGAAGCGCAAGAACAGCCAACTCCTGATTGTTGTATGGCAGCATTTTTTTTGAAGCAATATTAGCTAAAGCTTCTCGGACTCTCGGTAGCAACTCATCTCTGCTTAGGTTAGCGGCGACCGATGGATCAACCAGTTCATAAAAGGCACTTTTCGCCTCATCCGACATGGTTAACAGTTGATGAGTTCTCTGCTTGGGTGCAAGGCTGCTTTGTCTAAACATGAGCAATTACCTTTTTGCTGCCGATGATGCAGAGCTGACCATTTGGCCTAGCTGAGCAAGCTTTTTACTGAATCGAGTACTTTGAGACATAATAGGTTTGCCTACCAGTTCTGACTTTTCGAACGCTTTGGCATCAAAAGGGAGCTCAAGGGACAAATCTAAGCCTAGAGACTTACTCAGTTCAGTCTTAGGCACTCGCCCTTTACTTTTTCTGCACAAATTACCCACCAAAATCTGTCTTTGATGTGTCGATTGAACGCGCGCTCTAAGTTTGGCTAAGAAGCGGTAACTATTGAGGCTGTAATCGGTGACGTAAATACAGTTATCGGCTTTTTCAATGACGTCTAACATGGCTGGGTTATGGAGGTTGGGTACATCAATAATCACCGTACCATAGTGCTCTGCCAGAGCCTGAATGGTCTCAGTTATCGAGCCATGGTTGTCGGAGGGTAACTGGCTATCTTGACCATAAAACAGGTGCAGTGTTTTTGAAAACTGATGGCTACTGTGAGCGAGCAGAGTTTCGTCAATACGATCCGCATCTTTTAGAATATTTTCTAAATTGGGTTCATAGTCAGTGCCAAGTAAAATAGGGTGCTGACTATGGAAGACATCAAGGTCGACAAGCGCAACGTGCTGACTTTGCTTTTCTGCAAGATAGTAGCCTAAGTTGCTGGCAATAGTACTGACACCACAGCCGCCAGAGCTACCAAGAACACAGATAATTTTGCCCGTACGTAGGGATTTTTTCACCTGATAACCTTGAAGATGAAGCAAACTCAATCTTAATGCATCGGCATCAAGGGGAGTTGTGTGGTAGTCGTTCACTCCGGCAAACATTAAGTGGCGATAAAGGGTCACTTCTTGCTTCTTCCCCAGAACGATCAACTTCATCTGAGGCGGGCAATGATGTGATAGCTCACTAAGGGCGCTATCTAAGTTTACACAGTCACCTCCATCAACCAACAAAAGGTCGGGGGCGCCATGTTTTGTACACCACTCTCTCGCCTTGTTAATGTCGCCTTTTTGTACCTGAATATTCTGGTTATCAATGTCGGCAGCCAGTTGAGTGATGATTTGTTGACTGTGGTCGTCTAATACAAAAGCAACGACGTTAAACGTACTGTCTGACACGGGTTAATCCTCTCCGGTTACTGACTGCTTTTCCGCAGATTTGATTTTGTTGTTGTAAAGCCTTTGAACAGCACCGGCAGATAGTGCAGTGTTATGCTCTTGGTAGGTATTCCCCTGATGCCATGCCACTTTATTGCTGGTACTGAAGTACTGATTGCGAAAGTGCTGACAGGCTTGACGAGTCACAGGAACAGCGGATTTATTGTATCGACACGTATCCGGCGCAAAAATCACTTCGATATCTCCCTGCATGGTTTCCTCCACGCCAGGGGTATGATCCAGCTCGACTTGCATTAAGAGTTTGTTTGAAAGATGGCTTTCAATCTCTTGTTTTGCTGATTGACTAAGCAAGCCGCCTTGCAGAGTAATATTTATCACTCCCACCTCTTCTCGATGAATAAGGGGCGCGGTTAACTGATCTAATACAACAGGCAGTGTTTCCAAGTTAGCGTTAAATTCAGCCGTGTCGGTGTAACTACGATGCGGAAGTACTTGATTTGGTGCTACACAAGCGACCAATGCGGGCAACAACAAAGCCACTGAACAAAGTTTTAATTGTTTCATCATTATTCCTAATAGTTGTATCCGTAGTTGCCGAACAATCTGTTGTTTTGATCGTGTGTTTCCCCTGTTTTATGCAGGAATACGCGCTCAAAACGACTCGCTGGTCTGTAACGATCCAGAGGTGTGGTAAGAAGAGAGGGATCACTTGTGGGTTCGACTAAGCGGGCAGTGGCAATAATAACCAACTCACTTTCTGAGTTTTTGAAGCTGTTGTTACTAAAAAAAGGGGCCAGTACAGGGATTTCGCCAAGGAAAGGCAAAGCTTCCACTTTATGATCTTGATAGGTGCGAACTAAACCGGCTAGCGCAAAGCTTTGTCCATCTGCCAGTTCTATGGTAGTGGTGGCTCGACGGGTTTCGATTCCCGGCACTTCAACACCGGCAATGGAGACGCTGTTTTCACGGCTTAACGTCGATACTTCAGGCGCAACCGTTAAGCTGATCTGGTTGTTGCTCAGTACGGTTGGCGTCAACTCCAAAGCGATACCAAACTTTTTAAACTCAATGCTGACACCGTCGTCGCCATTGTCGACAGGGAAGGGAAATTCTCCTCCAGACATAAAGGTGGCAGCTTCTCCGGACTTGGCCGTTAGATTAGGCTCAGCAAGGACATTCACTAGACTGTTTTCGACTAAGGCATCAATGATCACATTTAAACCATGCTGATCGGGTCCACTAGGCAAGTTGTTAGTAGGAAACTTATTACCCGGCGATACCCCAAGAGCAGTTTGCAAACTGTCCCAAGTGCCCCAACGCATGTTACCAACAGAGCTCCATCTAAGGCCCAGTTGTTCGCTGGTGGTCCGTTCCATCTCGACGATACGTACGGAGATATTAACCTGAGTGCTTCCTGCGGTTTTTAGTTGATTAACCACTAATGGGTAAGTACCCATACCACCGCCAGGCTTCGCTGCTCCGTTTGCCCTAGCACTGTTCCCGTCCTGTGAAGAAGGCGCCCCCATGGTTTGTGTATCTTCTTCTTGAAGAGATTTCGCATAACCAGAAGCCATGCTGAGAATTTCATGAGCTTGCAGTGGTGTCGACACTTCTCCCATCGCGATAATGGCCCCGCCACTGTAGGCGAAGGAAACGCTAGCATCTGGGAAAGCATGTCGGACATTTTGCTCAAGATCAGAGAGATCAGCGCTGATCACGATTTTATAATGGGCCAATGTAGAAGCGTTAGCACCAAGGACAAGTAAGTCTGTATCCCCTAGCTTTTTACCCGCAATCATAACGTGTTGACTGGAGGGGGCATGTACAACAAGTAAGTCAGGATCAGACACAAAGACGTCTTGCACCTCACCGGAAACAGCAATTAAACGATTTTCGTTAACGGAGATTTCTAGCGTGTTAACCTTTGCATAGGCCTGAGCAGAGCAAAGCAGTGTCAGCACACATATACAGAGTGTTTTGAAAGTGTTCATGGGTTATCTCGCTGTCGGTTTTTCTTGTTTACGGACATCCTGACCGTCAAAAATTCGGATAGAGTGCTGTGGTCGCATGCGCGGATTATGGTTATCAGAAATTTCCTCATCCCATAGCGTGACTTTGTCTGATTGAGCTAGGCTAGCGTCTTGATAGGCACTACGAAGTAAAAGAGACAAAGCACCAAGCTTACGAGCCAGCAGCAAGCGTTGCGCCTGATCGGCCGTTACTTCAAAAGTGACCGGGATGGTGCGCTCCCCGTTTTGATTGAGTGAGCTTGATGGATCTTGTTTCTCTGAAGCACTAAGAATGTCCGTCAAAACATTGTCTACTGCTAGCAAGCGAACATTTTCTAAAACTAAGTTGTTAGCGTGTTTAGTGACTTCCCCAAACCCTTCATCATCTTGATGTTTTTTGGTAGTGGTTAAGAGAATATCGACATAGTTACCAGCTCGAATTAATCCGTAGTTGCTGCCAGCAAAGGTGATATCTAAGGTGACACCTTTCATCCCAGGAGCAAGCATAGAAGAAAGATAATGACTTTGTTCCGGACGGATAATGACAGAAGAGGTTAAAGGCTGACCAGTGACAAGAGATTGAGTGATCAAGCTGCCTTCTAATGATTTAAGTTCGACAAAATCTTTTAAAAACAGATCAATCAATTGATGTTCAGAATCATCGAACGGTGCCCAGATAAAATCCTGAGAGCGAAGTAAAGAACCAACCTGAATAGGGTATTTGGCAACCAAAATCCTTGGAGCAATCGCTTTAGGTTCTTCTACTTTGACCTGTTCTTCTGTTTTTGATACTGGCGATGCCGCCGTATTTGACCAGACAAACATTAGCGTAACGAGTAGTAAACCTATGCTAATGAGCACAAAAAGTAACTTTTTCATGGTGTTTGCTTTTTTAAATGTAGTGAATGGTTGTTATGGCACTGCCAGCAATAGCAACGGCATAAGGCACCGTTTTTATAGGGGAGTATTTTATCAAACCCAAACCAACTAAATAGTTGTATACGAGGATGGCTATACTTAATCCTCCACCTACCAAAGCGGTTTGCAGTAACAACCACTGCCAATTTTCGATGGAGCCATAGGCGCATATTGCCAGCAACTTACTGTCACCGGCCCCTAGCCAGCGATAGTGGAAAGCAACAATGCCTAGGAACAAAATGATCAAACTAATGATGGCGTGATAAACACTAAGCGGGACGGCAGTGAACACCACAATCGCCAGCATCAATAACGCCCAGTTTGGGACTGTTCGATTTTTTATGTCAGTCAGTGAAACTATGCATAACAGAGCAAAAGTGGTGGCTTTAAGTAATAAAAGGAAATTACTCTCCACTTGCACCCATGTTCATACCGTCAATAATGGCCTGAAATTTATCTTTTAGTGCAGTGATGAATAGACCGTCAGAACCAAAAATCGCCAAGATCCCCGCTGCTAAACCTGCCGCAAGAATCCCGTATTCAATAGCTGTAGCCCCACTTTCATCTTTAAAGTAGCGTTTTAGAAGGTTGGTGAAACCATTCATTGAAATATCCCTTTAATTGTATTCGGTAGTCAAATGATTATGAGAATTATTATTAATATCATTGAGAAAATCAATAACAATATTATAATAAACACTAAATAATCATTAATATACAGAATAATGACCTGTAATTATACAGAATGACAGTCATATATAATCATTTATGAGACACACTTGCAGAACGATACACCGTTTTAATTTGGCTGGAATAGTGTTTTTAAGGAATAATCATGCTCTTTAAACGTATAGTTGTTACCAGTTTGCTTGGTTTGGCTACCTTAGGTTGTAGCGAAAGGCCAACAGATGGAGTAGCGTCGACCCCCGGAGGAGGGGGTAGTGGAACCACTACACCGGGAAATCCGGGAACCCCGACCCCCGGAAACCCAGGAACAACGCCCGGTAACCCAGGGGGAGTGGTCACTCCTCCTCAACCACCTACTCAGCTTCGGGATATTACTATCTCAGGACCTGTGCCTCTGGCGACGGCTACCGATATTTTTGAGTTCAAAGTGTGTGCAGGAAACACTTGTGACACATGGCAGAGTGCTGTATCGGAAGGCAGTTATGAATACACCTTTGAAGTCTCACAATGGCCTGACAATCAACCTATTTCTGTGGAAGGCTGGATCGCAAGCCAATCAACGGTGAGTACTAGAGCCAGTAATGCAGGCGCAGCCACCACCACAGCGCAAAGTAAGTACTTTAAGACGAAGTTAGACACCTTAGCGAGCATCATTCAAATGGATAGTTCTGGTGATGGTGTGATTGATGAAACCGAGTTAGTGACTCTGTCGTTAGATCCCATTACTCAAGCATTTAATACCGTCGCTAAGCATCTGCTTTCTACCAGTTTAACCCAGTATGCCAATCTGCCCGTTATGCAAAAAAATGAAGCAGTTAGGCGTTACCTGTCAGAGCAAAGTAGCAACACTTGGGTACATTTAACACAAGATCAAAGAACGGCTATCAATGACCATATGAAGACCACGGGCAGCAGTAGCTGGCGTCCTTCTTATTATGGCAGTTACACCCTAAGCCTCACGCCCGAACAATGGTTACTGATTAAAGGTAATCCCGATACACCAGTAGACGAGCAGGTGGTTGAGATAAATACCGCTCAGCTAAAAGTCATTAACCCATCTAACCATGACAGGGCAATGTTAAATTGGCTGTTTAGATTGACGACTCAGCAACTTGCCAAGGCTCGTGGAGAGCTGGTTTATACCCAACAGCTAGTGATTGAACTGGCTGCGGTTTATGAGCAGATGGCGGACCAAGGAGAACGTGATCTGATTATTGGTTGGAGTCAGGACAGGAAACTCAAAGAACATGTCGCCATAGCGAACCCGGGGGACGGCGAACCTACGGTGTTTGATGCACCATTTGACCTAGTTCTTAGCGATTCATGGCGTGGTAATCAGTATGATTTGCTTGGGCTTTATGATGTTCTCGACATCGAAACCGGTAAAGGCGCTGCCATTACTTGGACATTGAGTCCGGCTGATATTGAACGTATTTATGAACAATATAAGCAGGATGTTGCTGCCGACCCAGACAATAATCCTAGCAAGTACTTTACTCTGCTCAATACCACTTGGCCAGGCAGTGGTACGGGATTACAAGCATTGGGTAAAAAAATACTGGTTGCTCTCGCTGCTGGCCCTAAAGAGCCGATCTGGAAACATTATAAAGCGCAAGTTGGCAAAACGGTGCCTACTTATCCTCAGATGAACATTACCGCTGATGAGCAGATAGAAAGGCGTCATTTAAGATCTTGGGGTAAATTAGAGTATGCCAATTACCACCATCCGCTTAAAAAACAGATAATGGGGTTGGCGCCTGAACAGCATCTTCGTATCAGTGGCCGTTTCCCAGTCGAGTTAGAAGAAGCGTCAGTAGAAGTGGTATTGGGTACTCGTCTAAACAAGCCAAAAAGCGACGACATCAAAGGTCGTCAACCTGTTGGACGCCATGAACCGATTGCTCTGATTGAACTTGATGGTCAACGCAGAAAAAGCATTGATTATGCAGGCAAAAATGGCTTCGTTTTTACCATTCCATTACGCAATGTCGATAATAATTTAGAAAGGTGTCAGCCAGGCAAACCGCCAGTTCCGAACAGAAAGTTTGAACACAACTACGAGTACACGGAAGATGAAATGCACGACACGTTGACTATTCATATCCGCGATAACAAAACTGGCGTCCAGCTAAGGTCGGTATTGGGATCATTCTGTGAATTAGTGAAACGTGATACCAATGGCAATGGCACTTTAGAAATCAGCGAACTAGAGCGATTAAGCGTCGGCTATATCTCGAGTGCGCAAGCGGCGTTAATGTACAAAACCTCGTTATCAAAGCATGGATACGCGGGTTACCTCTACCCGCTTACCCTTGATGAGATCGCCGCTCGATATAGTGCTTTACCCCGTCAGCAAGTTGAATTTTTGGCCGCAATATTTGCACTGCAAGTGGAAGGCAAGTTGTTTGGTCGAGCGATCGATCTGGTTGAAAGCGCGGACATTTATATGGATGTTCTGGATATTCTTGGTATCGACATGTTAGGAGACTACGGCGTGGTATCCAGTAATAACCTGCTGCCAGATATGGAGACCTTGCAAGACAGATTTGCGGCTAAGTATGCCATTGGTGAAGTGCTCATTGATAACCTTGATGTCAATGTGTCTCACATTACTCAAAATATGACTCAGCTATTAGCCAACTCAGAGGAAGACAAATACTACTTCGAGTTTTCAAGGCCAGGAAGTTGGGTAACGGTTTACCCGGTTAGCGTGTTGGATCCTACCTGTCAGGTGGTTCTTAATCACGATCAAGTGCTAGGTGTTCGTATTGATGGTAAAGGCAAAAATGAAGATGGCCACTGGGTGACCATTGGATGGGATAAACAAGCTGGCGCCACTCGATACACATTAGGTTGGGGCAGCAATCAATTTGAAAATGTTGTCGATGCAGAACATCAAAAACCGACAAATAAGTTAAGGGCAACCATCACAGGGCTGACATATGAGCAGGCTTATCATATCCGTGTTCAGAGTAATATTGGAACGCCAAGTGCTCTATTAACCTATTCCCCTCAACATATCCATATTGCTGACTCACGTGTAACTGCGGGTATTGAGTCTGATGATAGCCACCGTGGTAGAGACAGCGACACCGCATGTGATCCACTAAGTGGTAAAGCCAGAAATAGCAATAAAGATGGCATGTTGGGTGCTCGCTACGTCAAGTTGAACAATGATGGCGTACCATTGATTCGACAAGACCTGACGTATAAACAAAGTCCATTTTCTTGTGTCCTTGATGCCCATACTGGACTGGTTTGGGAAACCAAACATGGACGTCAAGATGATGAACCTTACACCATTTTTGATGGTGACAATATGTTTGTTAAAGATGCAACCAACGCTGGCGAAGTGTTTGATGGCACCTGTGCGTTACCTAACTTGAACGTCGTTTCTACGGATCCAAAGCAATGTACGGTTGAGAACCAGATTACTTGGATAAACAGCAAAAAACGTTGTGGATTAAACAACTGGCGTATTCCTACGCTGGAAGAGGGTTACGCCTTGTTCGACTTTGGTAGAAGCCGTGCGTCCAACCTAGATACTCGTTATTTCCCTAATTTGTACTTCCCAAGAATGAACGACAGCACATTCCATGGATTTTGGTTAGATACACCAAGTATGGATGGTCTAAAACATCGAGCACTGACGGCGTTCTGGCTAGAAGCTAAGTACTTTAATAATTCGGATCATAACCCGCTGGTACTAATCAGTGATGGTTACTATGCAGAGTAAAAGGAACAAACGAGTGAAATATTTAACAGCATGTTTATCTCTGATGGTCACGTCTGCATGGGCTAACGAAGACTTACGCGTATGTTTAGCCGATACGGAAATGAACCCAAGCAACCGCTTTACTCATGAAGTGATCACCACCGATGCAGGAGATTACAAAGTGGTGAATGATGCAGCGACGGGTCTGCAGTGGAGTTACTGCTTTATAGGGCAAACACTGAGTAGCGATCAAATGAGTTGCGAGGGTGTACCTACCGTGGCTATGGATCTGTTCCCAGAGCGTAAGTTCTATCCGAATGTGAGAGAAAAAACCCTAGAAATCGTTGAAGCAGAAAATCAGCGATTAGGGGAATCTAACCATTTATGGCATTTGCCAAATATGAAAGATCTGCTCACTATTTATAATGATCGATGTGTTCCAGCAACATATCCCATGTTTAGCTATAAGATCGGTCTCACAACGGAAGAGATCGTTGCGTTAAAAGATACGGATTTTGAATGGGATTGGCCAGAGAATGAAAGAGCAATCGCGTCTGAAAAAATATATAGAGGGCAGGCTTATCATTCACTTCAAGTAAGTACGGACTCGAATCTACCGGGTGAATACTTATTCTTTTATACGGTTCCATTTAATGGTCACAGTTCACCACTGAGAGCCCATTCACAAAATTACAGTATGATGCGTTTGGTAAGGAAAAAGCCATAACGGTAGTAAAATAAAAAGCCAGTCAGCAATAGCTGACTGGCTTTTTAGATAGAATTGTCTCGCCTGAACCTTGAATCAAGGTTTATAGCTAGTAACTTGTCCTACACCCACTGCCCAGCAACAAAACCGCTCGACCATGCCCATTGGAAATTGTAGCCACCGAGCCAACCAGTCACATCCATCACTTCTCCAACGAAGTACAGCCCTTGGATATCCTTGCACTCCATGGTTTTAGAAGATAGATGATCGGTATTCACGCCACCCAAAGTCACCTCTGCGGTGCGATACCCTTCGGTACCATTAGGTAGGATTTGCCAGTTTCCTAAGTAAGCTTCAATTGCTTGCAGTTCTTTGTCGTTGAATTGCTTGAGGGGTTTATCCACCAGCTCTTTGCGCTCTATTAGCGTCTCAACCAAACGCTTAGGAAGTACTTTGGAAAGCGTATTCTTTAAGCTTTGATTTGGGTGTTTTTCGCGAGAAGCGGTCAGCAGATCCAATACATCTGCTTCAGGGACTAAGTTAATCGTCACCTTCTGACCAGCTTGCCAAAATGAAGATATCTGTAATACCGCAGGACCAGATAAACCACGATGGGTAAACAGCAGTGCTTCTTTGAAAACGGTGCCGTCTTCGGCGGTGATTTCAGAAGGAATAGCAATGCCAGATAGCGGCTCAAATGCTTCCTTATCTTCTTTATGCAGTGTGAAAGGCACCAAACCAGCGGTAGTCGAAATCACTTCTATCCCAAATTGCTCGGCGACTTGATAACCAAATGGTGTGGCACCCAATTTAGGCATGGATAAGCCGCCCGTTGCTATCACCAAAGACTCACAGGTGATTTCGTCGGTGTCTATATGAAGTGAGAAACCGCTGTCTGTTTTGTGAATGTTGTGGATATCAGCGCGATAGCGTTGGGTAATACTCGGTTGGTCGCACTCTTTTAGCAAAACGTTCACAATGTCTTTCGCTGAATCGAGACAAAACAGCTGCCCATGATCGCGTTCTTCAAAGTCGACACCATATTTCGAAACCAGCGAGATGAAGTCCCAATTGGTGTATTGCGACAAGGCGGATTTCACGAAATGGGGGTTCTGACACAAGAAGTTGTTTGCCGTCACATCGTAGTTAGTGAAGTTACACCGACCACCACCCGAGATCAGAATTTTTCGCCCCGGTTTTTTGGCATGATCCACCACCAATACTCGGCGACCACGCTTACCCGCTTCGGCTGCACACATTAAGCCTGCCGCTCCGGCACCAACGACTACGACATCAAATTCTGAACTCATTACTTCTTCCACAACGACTTGAGCTTTTGGATTTACTGCTCTCAATCAAAAATAAAAAGGATGCGCGAGTTATCGCGCATCCTTGCAAATCTGATGGGTATTTTACCCAGAGTTACGCTGGGTTTCTACCTCGTCTTGTTGAGCCTTCAATTACAGCATGATGGCAGCAAATAAAGTCACACCAAGTAATGTTGTCGTGAGTACAAACAACTCTCTGACTTTATTGCATTTCCCGGTAAAAATAGGATCGTGATGATGCAGATACTCGCGGCTTTTCAAGTAATGAAAAAGTCGGACTTGTTTGGTGACGTTACCGTGCGTAGTGAAAAAACCACCACCATCTACCTGCTGATACAGTAATGGATGGGCTTCGCGCATGATATAAATGAGTGCGCGTAGCGCGGTAAGGTATCTCGCCATATTAACGCAGCTGACGAGCATAAGCGTGAATAGAATAGTATCGACACTGATCATCTTTTCCTCCCTACATCTTCTTAGACGCCAAAAGGAAAAGACAATCAAATTGACTTTAACTCGCTACTTAGACTGCAGCGGAAGCGTCCATGATAGAAGACGAACCTTCTTTTGCCATGGCTGCTAGATCTTTGTCGATAAAGAACAGCGCTTTACCGTCTTCACCTACAAGTTCCAGCTTATCTAAAATCCCTTTAAACAATTTCTCTTCTTCATGTTGCTCTGCAACGTACCACTGAAGAAAATTAAAGGTTGAGTAGTCTTGGCTAGTAAATGCACCGTGCGCCAGTTTGTTGATTTTTTGAGTGATCATTTGCTCATGTTCAAACGTTTCACGGAAAACATCACCAAGGCTACCAAATTCGTGCTTTGGCGCTTCTATAGCACCTAAGATAGGCATTGCCCCTGTTTCACTCACGTAAGTAAAGAGACGTTGCATATGCTCCATTTCTTCTACTGCGTGAGCACGCAAAAACTCGGCCGCACCTTCGAATCCTTTATCTTCACACCAAGCACTCATTTGTAAGTATAGATTGGATGAAAAGAATTCGAGATTTATTTGCTCATTCAGTTGTTCGACCATTGTCTGAGACAGCATGAAATGCTCCTGTTAACTACTTGTAATTGTTGTCACTATAACACGATATACGGGAGCGTCGATGCTTCAATTTTCTCATTGAGAATAAGAACAATTAGCCCCAAAAAACCCTATCGTGAACCAAAAATCTACCTTAATTTAATATGAGTAGGTACGTATAAGATAGCAATGGGATCTCTTTGGCAAAATATTGATAGATGAAATGCTAGTCTTAAATCAGAACTGTTGAAGGGAATTGTCCTAGTACGGGCAGGAGGATAGATTATGAGCTATCAACATATATTGGTCACTGTCGACCTATCAGACGACAGTAAAATTCTGATTGAGAAAGCCGTCAAACTTGCTTCCCCTCTTGAAGCCGCTGTCTCCTTTATTCATATCGATGTGAATTATGCCGAGCTCTATACCGGGCTTATCGATATAAACCTAGCCGATACTCAACACCACAATATGGAAGCCTCCCAAAAACAGCTGCAAATATTGGCCGACCACGCTAACTATCCGATTAAGCACACCTTAGTTGGAACAGGGGATTTGAGCGGCGAGCTATGCGAAGCCATTAATGACCTTAAAATAGATTTGGTGGTATGTGGGCACCATCAAGATTTTTGGAGCAAGTTGCTTTCTTCCACTAGGCAGCTTATCAATTGCACTCCGGTCGATATGTTGGTGGTGCCACTGCAAGACAGCTGACACCACCCGAATAACTAGCTCACAAGCTTAGGTAGGAATGCGTCTTTACCTGAAAAGGCGCTTTCATAACCATGGGCTAGCTGCAACAAAGCAAAATCTTGTCGATTCTTGCCGATCATCTGAACCCCCATTGGCAACTCTTTCTCGTTAAAACCAGCTGGTACATTCACAACTGGGCATCCGGATAATGTGCCGCCAATCACCACCTCCATCCAGCGGTGATAAGTGTCCATCTCTTTTCCGTCAATGTGTTTTGGCCAATGGATGGACTTATCAAATGGGAAGACCTGCGCCGACGGCAGCACTAAGGCATCAAATTCGGTAAGAAGCTTGTCTACGACCTGGTACCATTGTGAACGCGCCTTTGATGCCTTAAACACATCTAATGCAGAAAGCTTATGGCCACCTTCAATTTCCCATATCAATTCGGGTTTCAACTGAGCACGTTTCGCTGGGTCTTGGTAAAGATCATCCATCAAACCCGACATCAGCCAATGCCGATGCGTGAGCCAAGTTTGCCACAGTGTTTCCATTGGAAAATCTACCTTGATGGCTTCAACGGTAACCCCTAATGCATCGAATGTTTTTAACGCCTTCTCACACACATCAATCACACCCGGTTCCATCGCAAGATAGCCATTAAAATCGCCTAACCAAGCGACTCGCTTCCCTTTCAATTCCGTATCCAATGAACCCGCAAATTGAGCTGGGTCATCCGACAACGACAATGGCGCACCAGAGTCATAACCAGCCATTGTAGAAAGCAACATTGCCGTATCTCGCACATTACGTCCCATTGGACCTTCATACCCTAACTGCTGAACAAATACATCTTGGTTTGGCAACGCCGGTATCCGACCTGAAGTAGGGCGAAATCCCACGACGTTATTGAATGCAGCTGGGTTTCTGAGCGATCCCATCATGTCACTACCATCAGCTACGGGTACAAAGTTCGCCGCCAATGCCGCCGCAGCCCCTCCACTACTGCCACCTGCCGTTTTATCGGGTGCATAAGCGCTAGCGGTGACGCCATAAACGGGATTGTAAGATTGGGAGCCCAAGGCAAATTCTGGGATGTTGGTTTTCCCAATAATAATGGCGCCAGCTTTTTTAATGCGCTCCACAAACAGGGCATCACTATCGGGCACCCAGTTTTTCAGTATGGGAGAACCTACTGACGTCACAATGCCTTTGGTCGCCGCTAAGTCTTTCACGGCATGCGGAAAGCCATGCATCCAACCATGGTAAATGCCTTTGGCTAACTCTGAATCTTTGGTTTTGGCTTGTGCTATCAGCTGGTCTCTATCCTGTAATGCGACAATAGCATTCAGAGCTGGATTGTACGTTTCGATATGGTTTAGATATGCGTTCATGACCTCTACGCAGGATACTTCTTTGTGCTTGATGGCATGGGAAAGCCTCAGGGCACTTTGGTTGTTGGTGATGTCATCTGCTGACAAAAATGGAAAGGCATTCGAGGGCGTTCGGCTAGAAGACGCTGCCCTTAAGGAAGGCGATGCAATGAGCGCTCCTGTTGTCATTAAACCCTTCACGACATTTCTGCGCGATATTCCATAGCTTTGTTTATCCATATTGACCTCATGTTGTCATTAGCCGGAATCAAAGGACAGCTCATTACTCTTTGAACAACGTTTCCGAATCAAGAAGAGAGCGCCCATCACATCAGACAACATAATTTTATAAAATCATCCTTCGGGATGAGATATGCTTTCCATATACGTCAATAAAATCAAACTGTAGAGCGCCATTGAGCTTTTCGTTAGAACACGGTCTCCATCCTCTGGGTGTTTTTTAGCTCTAGGGTTGTATTGGTAGGTGAAATAAACGCGGGGCTTTCTGCCAAGATGCGGATTGAATTGGAGGCACTGACCTTTCTGCCACCCCTGAATTTTAAATCTGTACTAAACCCATTGTTTGACGAATAGCTTGCCAAGCTTTTGGTAACTGGCGTACTAAGAGTGAAAAATACGTGAGTAACCTGAAATCGGGATAAGAGGTTAGCTAACCCATTAAAATAAACATTTTCTATTGAGACATTCTAATGAGAAATTTTCACTTAAGACAAGGCGAAGCCACGAACCAATAACAGGTTATTGGGAGAGGATTCAACGCAGTAATAAGTGAAAAGAGCCATTAGAAAGCAAGTTGTTATCCCGAGTTCAGGTTGAGTAAGTAAAGAGTCGAAAGCTAATGAACAGAGAATCAAAAATGGCGAGCATTGAGCTCGCCATTTTTATGTATTTTTCACGCTGCGTTGAATCAATGAATGTGCTGGTGTTGAGGTAAGCTCCCCTGTGCCGCAAGAACACCCTGATTAATTCGACTGAAGCGACGTTCTAATTTCTTGTGTTTCTTGAGTAATTTCTTTTGCTTTTTAAGTATTTTCTTCTGTTTTTTCAATATGCCTTTCAGCTTTTTCTGACCTTTCTTTTGTTTTTTCAATGCTTTTTTCGACAACGTCAATTCATTGCTTGTGGTCAGTATAGGCTGAGTTGGTTCAATCGAGATTTCAACACCATCGGCAGAAGAGGTGGCTTGATCCAAAACGCGATCAGCAGCCAGAGATTCGGCAACCAAACCACATTTGACTTGTTTCACTGAGGCATTTTCCATGCAAGATGCTGGCGGGATAGCGGCAGGTTTACACAGATTCTTTTTGTCAGAAGATGAACGCGCACAAGAACGGCAAAGATACTTAGGGGAAGACACCAAAGCATGGATTTCACCCAAACTGGCACTGATGTCACGACGATTTAGTTTGCAAAAACGCTCTGCCATTTTACTGCTCCGGCTCTAGGGTTAACTACAGAAGCAATTAACTATAAGAATCATTCTTACTTAGATATACAGATCGGAATGCGCCGAAGCAAGCGGTAATTTGCGTCGAATTGTTATGTCATTGATGCCTTTACATATACATCAAATCGATTTTTTTTGGTCTCTATTGCCATGGACGGTTTTTCGCCATCTAACCAGTCAGCGTAGTCAGGGCGTTTAACCACAACGCGTTTTGTTGCCAGTTCAAAAGCAGGCGTTAATAACCCATCAGCATCATGGTCTGCGCCGACTAACGATTGAAAGACGCGCATCTCTTTTTTCACTAACGCTGATTTCTTTTTGTTCTCTGGGTGAGGGTACATTGGGTCGAGGTAAACCACATCAGGGGCTTCAAACTCTGCGTTATTACGCAATTCATTTAACGCGTCGAGACTCGATGCATGAAGAAGAGACATTCTTTCACTCACCCAGCCACCAATTTCTGCGTCGATTTTGGCTCTTGATAAACCATCATCTAACAGTGCCGCTACCACTGGGTTTCGCTCCACCATTTGAACTTTACACCCCAGAGAAGCCAATACAAATGCATCTCGCCCTAACCCTGCGGTGCCATCCAGAATCGTCGGTGTCGCTCCTTTATTTAAACCCGCAGCTTTGGCGATTGCCTGCCCTTTACCACCACCGAATTTGCGCCTGTGACCGACGGCTCCACCCACTAAGTCGACGTAGATCGCCCCAAGCTTTATTTCATCTAACTTACGTAGCTCTAAGCGTTCATGAGTAAGCACCAAACCAAATTCAGATTTAGGATCATGAGTCAGCCCCCATTGCTCAGCAATGGCGTTGAGTTCAGATTGCCGATGAGGGGCTTCGCAGATAAGGTTCAGCTGCACGGTTGGCTCCAAGGGGAAATTTTTGCGTCAGTTTACCTGAATAACCTCAGATTCACACAATAATCACGAATGGCAATCTCAAACCGATTGGTGAATAGCGCTATTCATTTTCCGTAAGTAACGTGCGCTTTTCCTGAACGAGCTCGTCCACCAGTTCTGACAGAGGTTTGGGCATACCAATATGATAGCCCTGACCGTAATTCACACCTAATTTGCTCAAGCAAGCCATCACAGCAGACGACTCCACAAATTCAGCAACGGTGACCTTGCCCATTTGCTGAGCGAGATCGTTAATGGAGCGAACCATGACATAATCGCTCTCATTTTGGTCTATCTCTCGCACAAAAATGCCATCAATCTTCACGATATCGACAGGGAGGGTTTTTAGGTAACCAAATGAAGACAGTCCAGAACCAAAATCATCCAACGCCACCAAACAACCTAAAGATTTCAATTCGGTAAATGCTTGGCTCGCTTGCTTGATGCTATGAATCGCCGCGGTTTCGGTTATCTCTAGGCAGATTTTGTGATTAGGAAAATTGCTCTGCTGCAACGCGTCTTTCAACGTTGTCATAAAGTCTTGGTTGCCCACTGATTGACCCGAAACATTAATCGATACTCGATCGAGATGCGCGGCTTGCTCTGGGTGTTCATCCAGCCAGCTCAACGTCCTAGTGACGACAAACTTATCAACCAAATGCGCAATATTGTAACGCTCAGTCGCAGGCATGAAGACACCTGGGGAAATGTAGTCTCCATTGGAGTCCACCAGCCGAACCAATATTTCAAAGTAGCATTGGTGAGCATTCTCTTTGTCTAAACCCTGAATTTGCTGGGCAAACAACTGTAAACGCTCATTTGCAATCGCTTCATGCACTAAGTTCACGCTTTCCATCTCGCGTTCACGCTGTTTGAGCTCTTCATCGTGAAGTAAGTAAAGCTGATAGCGGTTTCTGCCTTCTTCCTTGGCGGCGTGGCACGCCGTATCTGCGTGGGCGTGCACCATCTGAGGCGAGTCCGCTGTATGGTCGATAAGACGAATGCCGATGGAACAGCTGATGTTCAACGTCAGATCATCACGAACAAATGGGTGCTGGTTCAATTGGTCAATGATCGACTGAGCAATATCGGTCGCTTCACTTTTGGTGCAATCTCGCAATAACACAGCAAACTCATCACCTCCCATGCGCGATAAAATGGCGCTATTGGGCAATATCTGTTGAATCAGTAATGCACAAAATGCAATGGCTTCGTCACCTGCTTCATGCCCTACCGTATCGTTAATCACCTTGAGCTGATCGAGATCGAGAAACAGCATGGCGTGAGTGCGAACATGCCCTTCCACTTCCACCATGGCTTTTTGCAATTGCTGCTCAAAGAAATTTCGGTTGTAAGTGCCAGTCAGTAAATCGTGTTGGGCCTGATACGCCAATTGCTGTGATAAATCGTGGGTTTCACTGATGTCTTCACCCACAATCAGTAATTGGTGAGTTTCGGTTAATGGGCGGATATTTTCTCGGACCCATATGGTGAAGCCGCTCGCAGTCGTGTATTCAATTTCGCGCCGCCAAACAGAAAGATGGTGGGGTTTGGGCTGAAGCAACACTTGTCGCGCATTCAGTTCTACCGAACCGGCATAGAAATCTTCCAATTTCCGACCCAGCATTTGCTGCGCGGAATAGCTCAACAGCTCTTGTGCGAATCGATTCACCGCTTGAATTCGGTTGTTTTCATCCAGTGTCATCATCATCACGGGTTGCTTTTCGTAGTAATGACGAAAATCGGCTTCACTGGCGAGCAATTTTTGCTCGGTCGCTTTACGCGCCGTTATGTCTTGCGCTTCCAAAAGGAAATGGCATTGCTCACCAAACTCATGAGGTAATGGCTTAATCGCAACATCCAGAACGCTTAACCCGTAATGTTGGCGAACCAGCTCTGCTTCAAATCGAACAAAGTCTTCTTGTCCTATCTGCTCAAGGTATTCTTTGAAGATTTTCTTTGACTCTTCACACCACCCGCGATATTGCCAAATGGGGCGACCATACTGCGCCCCTTTTACGTACAACAAATCTTGGAGTTTATTGTTGCTCGACACCAATTTACCAAACTGATCCACAATGCCGATGTATTGATAGCTTTGATCGAAAATCGACTCCAGCAAAACTTGGCTTTGCTTGGCTTGCTTTTCACTCTGCTTAAGGCGCTTCATGTAATAAAGCAGCGATCCAATAACCACAAGTAGAATAAAGATAGCCATCGAGAGCACTTTTATCTCGCGGGCGTACTGCACAAAATACGGTTCAGGTTTGTTCAGTATGGTATCCGCGAGCACTGCCGAATCTTTCATTCCCCACTTTTGCAAAGCCTGATAATCCAATTTTAACTGAGTGCGAATAGGACGAGGGGCAGGCATTGGCTCCCCTTCTTTCTGGTTCAAGACTTTAACAAGCAGCTCTCCGACCGCAGAGCCATTGGCAAACCCATCTTGCATAAAACCGCCGACGCTGCCCAACCCAAGACCCGCGTTGTAAGCCATATATACAGGAGCATTCGCTCGCTCATTGAGGGTTTTCCAGGACACGTCCTCAATCACGTTGCCCTGTTTATCACGAAAATAAATCCAGAATAGGATGCTGTTTTCTGCATTCAAGCCAGAGGCAACATCCAGCAGTTTATCAAATGACTCTGGAACAACACTTTCCACCAGTGATCGGTCTTCTGGGTTCTCATTCAGGTATTTGGCGATCTGAGCTCTGGCCGCCTCCCCTGTTACTGAATAATCAGTGAGTACGACAACGCGCTCCACATTCGGCTGTAACTTCTTGATCAAACGAATGTTGTTGTGAAGGTCAATATTTTCGGAAATGCCCGTGGCATTCAGGTCTTTATGAAGTTTAGGTGAATAATTGTTGATACCGCCAAAGACAACGGGCGTGTCGCCGACGTATTCATGCAGATTTTGCATCATATTGAGCGCGTTATTGTCGCTCACGATGATGGCTTTAAAAGACTCTTGTTCTAATTTGGTTTTGAACAAGTTTTCTAATTGGGCAAAATATTCTGGCGTTTGTAAGCGCTTAGAATCGAGATAGAACACGCGATTTGGAATTTGGTGTGCGTCGAGACGCTGAGCCAGACCTTCTTGAAAATTGTCCGTCCAGAAGAAGCCTTGATGGTATGAATGCACCACCAATACATTCTCGCTCGCCTGTAAGGCAAAGCTCAACATGAGCGTTAATATTACCCCAACAATCCGCACTCGGTACGCTCTCTCTATATCCATTCAATTTCAGTGAGTATATCAGATGATGACCTCAAGAGCTGTTGTGAAGCATGAGTTTGCAAGATAGGATGTAGCCAATGAATCAGAGGCTTATACCCTCCACCTATCGGGATTGCTCAAAGGAAACAAGTATGCAAACCGCCACAGCACGTCTTGATGATCTGGACCGCGAAATTCTTAAAGCGCTAATGGAAGACGCCAGAACCCCTTATGCAGAAATGGCAAAGCAGTTCAACGTCAGCCCAGCCACCATTCACGTGCGCATCGAAAAAATGAAAGCGGCGGATGTGATTGAAGGTACGGAAGTGATCGTCAATACCAAAAAACTGGGGTACGACGTCTGCTGTTTTATCGGAATCAACCTCAATGCGGCGCGCGATTACCATTCTGCTCTAGAAAAACTGAATGCTTTAGATGAAGTGGTCGAAGCCTATTACACCACGGGAGCGTACAACATTTTTGTAAAGCTGATGTGTAAATCGATCGAAGAGCTGCAATTTGTACTGATAGACAAACTTCAAGCCATCGATGAAGTTCAGTCCACAGAGACTCTGATTTCTCTACAAAACCCCATCAATAGAAACGTGAACCCATAAAAAAACCACCCGAAGGTGGTTTTTGCAAATCTAAGTCAAGCTGGGCAATTACGCCGTAATACCAGAGTGACGTAGCAAGGCATCGATTTCAGGCTCGCGACCACGGAAACGCTTAAACAATTCCATTGGCTCTTCACTGCCACCCATTTCCAGAATGTTATTCAGGAATGAACGTCCAGTATCTTCATTGAAAATACCCTCATCTTCGAAACGTGAGTACGCATCTGAAGACAACACTTCCGCCCATAAGTAGCTGTAGTAACCTGCACTGTAGCCACCCGCGAAAATATGGCTGAAGCTATGAGAGAAACGGTTCCACTCAACGCTTGGCAATACCGCGACTTTCTCTTTCACTTGCGCCAACGTTTCTAATACACGAGCACCAATGTCTGGATCGTATTCGGTGTGAAGCGTGAAATCGAACAGACCAAGCTCTAATTGGCGAAGAATAAACATCGCGGATTGGAAGTTTTTCGCTGCCAGCATTTTATCCAACATGGCTTTTGGAAGCGGTTCGCCCGTTTCGTAATGACCCGAGATAAACGCCAGCGCTTCTTCTTCCCAACACCAGTTTTCTAGGAACTGGCTTGGCAGTTCGACGGCATCCCAAGGTACACCGTTGATGCCCGATACCGCCGATACATCGATTTGCGTCAGCATGTGGTGAATACCGTGACCTGTTTCGTGGAACAAGGTAACAACTTCATCGTGAGTGAATAGTGCTGGCTTATCGCCTACTGGCTTGTTGAAGTTACACACCAAGTAAGCCACTGGGGTTTGCAATTCACCATCAGCGTTAGTACGACGCACACGACATTCGTCCATCCACGCGCCACCACGCTTGTGCTCACGAGCGTACAAGTCTAGGTAGAAACTGCCACGCAGTGTGCCATTGCTGTCGAAGATGTCGTAAAACTTCACCGACTCATGCCATACGTCTACCCCTTCACGCTCGGTCACTTTCATGCCAAACACACGATCCAATACTTCAAATAGACCAGATACCGCTTTGTCTTCAGGGAAATACGGGCGCAGCTCTTCGTCAGAGATCTGGAATAGGTGCTGCTTTTGTTTCTCGCTGTAGTAAGCGATGTCCCAAAGATTCAGCTCAGAAACGCCAAACTCTTGCTCTGCAAAATCACGCAGTTCTTGAACTTCACGCTCACCTTGTGGCTTGGCTTTCACCGCCAACTCGTTCAAAAAGCCCAGTACTTGCTGCGGGTTTTCCGCCATTTTTGTCGCCAGTGATTTTTCACTGAACGCACTAAAGCCGAGTAAACGGGCAATTTCATGACGCAGTTTCAACTGCTCTGTGATCAGTTCAGTGTTATCCCACTTGCCCGCATTGGGACCGCGATCAGAAGCGCGAGTCACGTAGGCTTCGTACAGCTCTTTACGCAGAGCTTGGTTATCACAGTAAGTCAGAACTGGCAGGTAAGAAGGGATATCCAGTGTCAGCAACCAACCATCCAGCTCTTTGGCTTCTGCTGCAGCTTTTGCTGCCGCCAATGCCGATTCGGGCATGCCAGCCAGATCTTTTTCATCAGTAACCTGCTTCGACCACCCCATGGTAGCGTCCAGCACATTGTTCGAAAACTGAGAGCTCAATTCCGACATGCGCTTGCTGATTTCACCGTAGCGATGCTGCTCGTCTGCTGGTAAGCCAATACCCGACAAATCAAAGTCACGTAGCGCATCAATGATGCTTTTCTTCTGCGCCTGAGACAAAGTACCAAATTCATCTGAAGCTTTTATTGCTTTGTACGCGTCGTACAAGCCTTTGTGTTGTCCAACCCAAGTGCCGTACTCAGACAGCAATGGAAGGCAGCTTTCATACGCTTCGCGCAACTCGTTGCTGTTCTTTACCGAGTTCAAGTGACTCACTGGAGACCAAATCTG
Source organism: Vibrio penaeicida (assembly GCF_030689305.1). Lineage (GTDB taxonomy): Bacteria > Pseudomonadota > Gammaproteobacteria > Enterobacterales > Vibrionaceae > Vibrio > Vibrio penaeicida_B. The sequence goes on from NZ_JAUYVM010000017.1 coordinate 93,754, forward strand.
GTTTAGTTTATCGTCCACTTCCGCTAATGGTGCACATACGCTGTTCCAGCTTGGTGCCGCATTGTTTGCGACCACTTCATCCACTTTGGCACGACACACATCAATCACTTGCTCAACGGCAGGTTTTACGTGCTCTGGCTTAATGTCGGAAAACGGGGGAAGATCAGTAAACGTCAGTAATGGGTTAGACATTTTTCATTCCTTTTATCATTTTGTCCTTTACTAAATGTAGGTCGGGACGGGATTTTTCAATAGCCAACGTCAGCAAGGCTCACACAGTGAACCCTGCCTTTGATATAATGAGCCTCTTGCGCTCGCCAATTCAAACTTGTAAGAGACTATTTTGTTAAGTTACCGTCACAGCTTCCATGCAGGCAACCATGCCGATGTACTGAAACATATTGTTCAGTCTTTAATACTGAACGCATTGAATCAAAAAGAAAAACCTTACGTGTATCACGATACGCATTCTGGTGTGGGTCGCTACGACTTAACGCACGAATGGTCCGAAAAAACGGGCGAATACAAACAAGGTATCGCTCGCTTATGGCAAGCAAACAACCTGCCGGAAGAAATACAAACTTACCTTGAAGCCGTCCAGTCTTTGAATCAGGATAGCAGTTTACGTTACTACCCTGGTTCACCTCGTGTCGCGCGTGCTCATATTCGCAAGCAAGACAGAATGGTGTTAACCGAGCTTCATCCGAGCGATCACCCTCTTTTGGAACAAGAGTTTCATCGTGATCGCCAAGTCAGCATTTACAAAGAAGACGGGTTTCAACGTTTAAAAGCAAGCTTGCCACCGAAAGAGCGACGCGGCCTTGTTTTGATTGATCCGCCTTATGAATTAGCACACGAATACCGCGATGTTGTGAATGCCGTTGCCCAATCTCATAAACGTTGGGCGACTGGTGTTTATGCGATCTGGTACCCAGTGGTGAATCGTCACGATATCGATGACATGCTCTCAGGGCTTGAAAAACTCGGAATTAGAAAGATATTACAAATAGAACTGGGCGTCTCTGCCGATACGAATGAGCGCGGCATGACCGCTTCTGGGATGATTGTGATCAACCCGCCATGGAAGCTAGAAAGCCAAATGAAAGAAATTCTTCCATATTTAAAGGAAGTAATTGCGCCAGTAACGGGTCACTTTAAGGTGGAATGGATCGTTCCAGAATAAGCTTGAACGAATCATTCAGAGCGCAACCCAATAATAAATGAAACAATAATCGGAGAAAGTCATGGCAACACATTTTGATTATATTTGCATCGGCGGCGGCAGCGGCGGCATTGCCTCTGCAAACCGTGCATCGATGTATGGTGCCAAAGTCGCGCTCATTGAAGCTCAAGATCTTGGCGGTACGTGCGTAAACGTAGGTTGCGTTCCAAAGAAAGTGATGTGGCATGGCGCTCAAGTCGCAGAAGCAATGAATCTGTATGCCGAAGACTATGGCTTCGATGTTGATGTAAAAGGGTTTAATTGGAGTAAGCTGGTTGAAAACCGTCAAGCTTACATTGGTCGAATTCATCAGTCTTACGACCGCGTATTGGGCAACAACAAAGTCAATGTGATTAAAGGCTTTGCTAAGTTTGTTGATGCGAAAACAGTAGAAGTGAACGGCGAGCATTACACCGCAGACCACATTCTGATTGCAGTAGGCGGCCGCCCGACTATCCCTAACATTCCTGGTGCTGAATACGGCATCGACTCCAATGGCTTTTTCGACCTTGAAGAGCAGCCAAAACGCGTAGCGGTTGTGGGTGCAGGCTACATTGCCGTTGAAATCGCAGGCGTACTGAACGCACTGGGCACGGAAACGCATCTGTTTGTGCGTAAAGAATCACCACTTCGCAGCTTTGACCCACTTATCGTTGAAACGCTAATGGAAGTGATGGAAGCAGAAGGTCCAACACTTCATACGAATTCAGTTCCAAAAGAAGTGGTAAAAGAAGACGATGGCAGCCTAACGCTGCATTTCGAAAGCGGTCGTAGCCAAAATGTCGATACCCTAATCTGGGCGATCGGTCGTCACCCTGCTACTGATGCTATCAACCTTGCTTCAACAGGTGTTGAAACCACCGATTACGGCTACATCAAAGTAGACGAATACCAGCAAACCAACGTTGATGGTATTTACTGTGTAGGCGACATCATGGAAGGCGGTATCGAGCTAACACCTGTAGCGGTTAAAGCGGGTCGCCAGTTGTCTGAGCGTTTGTTCAACAACAAGCCAAACGCAAAAATGGATTACAACCTCGTGCCTACCGTTGTATTCAGCCATCCACCAATTGGCACCATTGGCTTAACCGAGCAAGAAGCCATTGATCAATACGGCGAAGAGAACGTTAAAGTGTACACTTCGGGCTTCACGGCTATGTACACCGCGGTTACTCAGCATCGTCAACCTTGCAAAATGAAGCTGGTTTGTGCAGGCGATGATGAAAAAGTGGTTGGCCTACACGGTATTGGTTTCGCAGTAGACGAAATGATTCAAGGCTTCGGCGTCGCCATGAAGATGGGCGCAACCAAAGAAGACTTCGACAGCGTGGTGGCTATCCACCCAACGGGCTCGGAAGAGTTTGTTACCATGAGATAAGCTTCTTAGCTTCTGCGTTAAAGAACATTATTCATAAGGTCAGTATTTTTATACTGGCCTTATTTTTTATTCCTGATCTCTCGTTCGTGTTGATCTGTAATACCGTGAAACGGCACTCATTATTTTTGCAAATGGTTACACTACGTACTAATAACCGTTGTCATTAATAAAACTATATGCGTATTATCCTTATAAAACTGAATCGATATAAATTCATAAGATACTGTCTGGATACATACTCATGTCGATCAATCATAAAGCTCAATCATTCGATCAGAAACCATCTACATCCGATAGTGCATCAGCCTCTCCATTATCAGAAAGCGTCTATTTTCATGGGGGGATACTGAATTCATCTTCGGGTGACAGTATCTATTTAAGGCAGTATCACACGATTGGTCGTTCAAAAGATTGCCATACGCCATTATCACGAAACGATATATCTCGAATACATGCCGTCATGTTTTGGCAAGAAAACGGTTGGTACATTCAAGATAAAAGCACAAATGGTGTTTGGGTAAACCGTAAAAGAATCACGAAAGACCAAACCGTCGCTCTACAGAAAAACGATCAGATCGCTTTATCTTCAAAGGCTGGTGATACTTTCACATTGGTATCGAGCGATGAACCAAGTGATATGCTGATTAATTCCAAGTCTCTTCCTTCCATTTGCTTGAATAAGCCGTTCACCAAGCTCTCCAAACAGTTTTCCCTCTACTTTGAAAATGGGATTTGGTATCTAGAAACATTGGTTGACGACAACTGGGAAAGCACCAAAGTTTATGATGGCGACACCATTCACATTGATGGTGGAGAATACACACTTCAAACCAACCGCATAGAAGAAAAAACCTGCCAGAACCGTCCGGTGGTGCGAACCATTGAAGATTTGACGTTCCACATAAATGTTTCCAGTGATGAAGAAGAAATCCAGTTATCCATTAATGATTCTGAACACACGGCAACCATTGGCGGGCACCGTCTATACAACCAACTCTATTTGTTCCTTTGTTTGGCTAGACAATCTAATTCTGATCGCGCACTAGGGTATGAACCTGCTCATTGCGGATGGGTGAATTTGAATGAGCTCTCCAATTCACTCGGTATCGAGCCTGAAAATACCCGCATACGCCTTCATCGATTGCGTACTCGCTTAAGAGATACAGCCAGCTTTAGCGGCATAGATGCTTGCCAAATCTTACAGCTTCAAGGAGGCGAAGTTCGTTTAAATACCGCCAATATTGAGATCGTTAAAGGCGGAAAGAATGAAAGCTAACCCACAATCGCAAACTCGAAAGCCAAGCCGATATGCCCCGCTATGTTACCTAATCTAGAAATCCGGCAGGCGTTGTCTGCAAAAGGGTACGAATTAGAAAATAAAATTGGCGAAGGCGGTTTTGGCTCTGTCTATAAAGCCAAATATTTGAATACCGAACAAAGCGTTGCGATAAAGTTTCTGCAACTAGACACGGGTATCGACGAACAAAAAAGACAACGAGAAATCGCGCGCTTTGATCGCGAGAGCCAGTTTGTTAGCCAATTTAGCCACCCCAATATTGTGCGGCTTTTGGATAAGGGAAGCGTCGCGACAAGTTGTATCTATAGTGTGTTTGAATATGTGGAAGGCACACCGCTGAACGAGCACCTTCATACCTACGGTGCACTTGATGTCGAAAGCACTCGCTCCATCATGCTTCAGGTTTTAGATGCCCTTGTTCATGCACATCAATGTGGCGTTATCCATCGCGACATCAAGCCTTCAAACATCATGCTGTCTCACAATGGCGCCAAGCTTCATGCCAAATTGCTCGATTTTGGTATCAGTACGCAAGCGTTTGAAAATAGAGCATCCGGTTACCAAACGCTCACGTTAGACCAAGAAACACTGGGCACACCAACCTATTGTGCGCCGGAACAATTACGGGGAGAAGCCGTTACCTTTAGTTCGGATCTCTATATGTGGGGTTTGGTCTTCATTGAATGCCTGACGGGCTCGCCAGCCGTAAAAGGGGGAGGCATTGCCGAGACTTACCACCAACACCTAAGCGATACGCCTATTCCTGTGCCCAAGGAATTGTTGTCTCACCCTCTTGGGAGTTTGTTGCGGCAAGTTTTACAAAAACGAGTCAATGAACGAACCGTAAGCGCTGAAGAAACTTACAGCCAACTCGATAGTATGATAGTCAGCAATTTGGTCGGTCGAATTCACACCAATCTCATTCAAAGCAGCCCCATTCAAAATAGCGAGCCAAGTGAAGAGATAACCGTTGCGCTAAGGCAAGATGACTCGACACACTTGCCAGCGGTCCATGTCGATTCTTCGCACAAAAAACAGATAGCGTCACTCGCATTGCGTATTAGCGCTGTAAGCATAGAGGATAAATCGGAACACGCCGACATCATTGAGGCTGTATTCCAATCGACGCGCAATAAATGCATTGATATTGCCAAGCGATACGGTGGGTTTCACGTTGGCAACTTAAGCGATTTGTCCCTTTTCTATTTTGGCTACCCTGTTGCCAGCGACAATGACACGCGATTTGCGGCGCGTACCGCACTGGAGATCATCAGCCTAGCCAATCAGCAAGATTCTTATATTCGGCAGCAATACGGGTATCGATTCCAGTTTCACCTAGCCATTCATAGCGATCAATATTTGGTTAGAAATAATCAAGTGCCTGATGGACTCTCGAATCATATCGTCACTGACTTGGCGCGATTAGCAGAAGACAGAAGTATTCTCTGTTCTAGCGATAGCGAAACCTTACTGCAATCTTTTTATCATTTTGAAGAGACGGCCACAGCATCTGAAAACATAGCGTATGTCGCACTGAAATCTGAACGGATTCTCGAGGCATTTGGGTTCCTTCGGGGTACGCGCAACCAACGTTCCATGGTTGGTCGATCACTGGAAGTGAGCCAGCTAAACGCACTCACCACAAACCAAACAACACCTGCTATTCACCTTCAAGGAGAGGCGGGAATCGGGAAATCAAGGTTAGTTCATGAGTTTCACCAAAATCGACCCCACTTGATTTTTCAGTGCTTGCCGGAACACCAATCCAATGCTCTGTTTCCCATTTTGGCTTTTCTCAAGCACACATTGTTCAGGCATAACCGAGATAGTGGTGAGCGACTGACCGAGTTGATTAAGAAAGGGAAAGTAACAGGACAAAAAGACGAAATTGCTACGCTGCTTTTTGCTTGGTTAAGCATAGAGTCTTCTCAAAAAAAGACGCTCTCAAACATCGATCCATCCGTACACAAAGCGCTGCTATTTGAAGGTCTCAACTGTCTTCTGCAACAGTCAAATCCAGAGGCCACCCTTTATGTAGTTGAGGACACGCATTGGGCAGATCCAATGACGTTAGAGTTTATCCATTACCTCATCGCACAAAATGCTGGCACAGATAAAACATTGCTCATGACATCGCGTTCTCCACTTCAAGAATGTCTAGAGGAAGGCGACATCACTTCGATGCAATTAGCACCTCTGCAATCATCGGATACTCACCAATTCATATCTACCCTCTTTGATGGCGCGCTGGTATCTGAAGAGGTAAACCAAGTTCTTCTCACTCGGACGGATGGCGTTCCGCTTTTTATCGAAGAGCTGGTACAAATGCTAAAGAAACACGAATTAACTCACGTCATTGATGGAAAAGTCTCTTTTAAAGACACAGAAAAAACGCACCAAATCCCGCTGACACTGCGAGAGTCGATTCAAAACAAAATTGATGGGCTGACCTACGCTAAAGACACACTGCAACTCGCCGCAACACTGGGGCGAGAGTTTGATTATCAGATACTCACAGAGGTGTCTTTATTAAGTCGCCTTCAAGTCCAAAACGATCTTGAAGCGCTTCTCGAAAATCAAATCATTATTCAACAAAGGAATGTAGAAGGTGATCGATACCTTTTTAAACACGCCTTAATTCAAGAAGTGAGTTACGACACCATACCAGCACAAACCCGTCCCGATATGCACTTACAAGTTGCACGCGGCATGGCTTCATTATTCGAAAAACCAGACAGATTGGTCAGCCACCAAATTGCCCTGCACTTTAATCGAGCCGAAAAACACTTTGAGGCAAGCTGGTGGTACGAAAAAGCGGCTGAGGGCGCCTCCGCCATTTACGCCGTTGAAGATGCCATCACGTTGTACCAAGCAGCGCTGCCTCTCTGTCTCTCATGCGACGAAACTCAGGAGCAAGCTCAGCTTAAAGTCAGGATATTGGAAGGTTATGCATCCAACTTAGTGCTCGATGGGCAGCACACAGAGTCACGTGAGATTTTTGACGATTTATCCGTTATCTATCAGATCAATCGTCACCATTTAGCGCTAGCCAAAACTCAGCTAGCGCAAGGGAAAACCCACGAAGTCGTCAACGAACACCAGCAAGCATTGGACTACTACCAGAAAGCAAAGATCACACTCCAGCAACTCGAACATTCTCCAGAACCAACTCAATCGGAATGGTGGCAAACCTGGCTGGATCTGAAAAATGCCGAATTATATGTTCAGTATTGGCTAGGAAACACCGAGAACATGCACACTATCCACTCAGAGGTCGAGCCTATCGTGTTGGCGTTGTCGGACCATGAGCAGATATCGGCGCACTACAACAACTTACTTCTCTTTTACCTACGCACACAGCGATACGTTCTCGATAACAACCAATTGGAGGTAGCACAAAAAGGATTAGAAGCCGCCAAGCTGAGTGGGCATGAACCCCTTATTGCCAATGCTCTATTTAACCGTGGTTTTTGTTTGTGCCACCTTCAAGACATTGAGCCTGCTTTGGTCTATCTGGAAGAGGCATTAAAGTACGCAGAGCGCCTGCACGATAAAGTTCTTCAAACTCGGTGTTACACCTATTTAGCCGTTGCTTATCGGTTGATGGGAAATACTCAGAAAACACGCAAGTTCGCTGCCCATTCGCTGAGCTTATCCGAGAGCGCATCAATGCACGACTACGTCGCCGCGGCTCTCGCAAACCTATCATGGTGCAGCTATAGAGAAGGAGATATTAGCCTTTCCAAGACCTATATCGGTCAGTGTTTAAATATATGGAACACCCCCTCAACTCAATTCCCGTTCCTTTGGCTTTCTCACCTTCATGCAATGGCTATTTGTCTAGTCGACGACAGTGTTGCTAATGAATGCTCACCAGATATATCAATGCTAGCAACCTGCTTGTTAAACCAGCACCAAGCACAATTACCAAGAGACATTGAAAGCTGCCTCGAAGATCTCGCTCATTCCAGTAGAGATAATCGACGCACATACCTTATGGAGCTGTCCGTTCTGTCTAAATCACATCAATTTATTTAAGTAGTAAAAGGAAACACTATGTCAGATACACCAGAAAAAACCGCCATCGAGTCCATGAATGATATTTTCATATTGCGCGCTAATGGAAAAATTGCGCACCTTGAATACGAGGATTACGCCAATGAAAGCGTGATCATTGAGTCAATCACTCGAAATGCAGACAAAAGAAAGTACTTCTTTGCAAATAAAGACGGCAGCTTTCCACTCAATTTAGCTGGTCCTACCGTGACCAAAGTCATTGATTGGAATTTAGAAAATCAACCTAACTCGCACCCACAAAAAAGACCTGGGTACTTTATTGACCTCCGCCGTATCACACTGAATCGTCTAGATTTGTTAAACTTAAAGCCCGATAGCAAATTAAAGCGAGACAAGCCGCTAACAAGTGACGCGCGTGACGGTTTACAAGAAGTACCAGAAAACAGACTGTATCAATTAGGGCAAAACCCTGATGAAGACAACCTTTACATCGCATTTTATAAACACCCTGCCAAGGTGCGCTCACCTAATAATGCCTACGGCTATTGCATCAGTTACATTCCAGCAAGTGTCTTAGATGAATATGAAATTTCTGACAACAAAATTGCCAGCTTAGAAGACACTAAGTCGCTCTTAGAATTTTATTATGGGCAAACTTGTGTCCAGTCTGGCGCAATGAACCCTGACGATTTTGAAAGTAGTCAGCACCTGCAAGGTGGTTCCGCTGCGGCTTGCTATGTTGCAAACCTTAGAACATTCAAGTCCTGATTGAGTGGCTGATTCATGAAAACATATCGGATTGGCACCCACCGTACCGTCAGTCCCGAGCAAACATTGGAGCGGATTCGTCCGCTCTTTTCTGCTATGGGCATTACCCGACTTGCGAATGTCACCGGGCTGGATGACATCGGTATTCCTGTTGTCACCGCTTGTCGACCCAATGCAAAAGCCGTCGCCGTATCTCAAGGCAAAGGCGTTTCACTAGCAGCCGCAAAAGCGTCTGCAGCGATGGAAGCGATAGAGACTTACCACGCTGAAAACATAAATCTTCCCGTTCATTTTACCAGCTATAACGAATTGGCTAAGAACAATGAAGTGGTGGACATCCGCACTCTACCCAAAATGGACGTGAGTTCGTTTAGCCCAGATTCTAGGCGGGTTTGGATTCAAGGTAGACAGATTCAATCAAAGCGAGCTCAATTTGTGCCCTACGATCTGGTGCACTGCGATTTTACTCTCCCATTACCGCAAGGAAGTGGCTGTTTTCAGCTCAGTACTAATGGGCTGGCATCTGGAAATACCATTGAAGAAGCCACCTGCCACGCGCTTTGTGAAGTGATTGAGCGTGATGCCCTCGCCTTATGGTCTCTGTTACCCAAAACGCATCAAGCAAAGAAGAAAGTCGATACCTCGACCATTAATGACCCAACCATTCGAGCGCTTTTAGAGCAAGTCGATCAAGCAGGTGTCATGATCGGTGTTTGGGACGTGACGTCCAACATTGGCACACCCACCTTCTTTTGTATGATCATCAACGAACATGAAAATCAGTATCGTCCCCTTTACGCCATATCAGGCTCAGGAACACACCCTGACAAACACGTCGCCATCATGCGAGCCATAACCGAAGCCATTCAATCTCGTTTAACCCTAATTTCAGGGTCACGCGATGACATCAGCTTGAACAAATACGAGTCTCGACAACAACTCGAAAAACAGCGCTATATTCGCGACGAAATAATGAGTGCGCCTTCATATATCAACTTTGACACCATTGATAGCTGGGACAACGATACGCTCGAAGAGGATTTGGTTTTACTCTGTGCTCAGTTGGAGCAACAAGCCCTCCCTAATCCCATTACTGTCGAACTCACCAAACCAGAATTTGAAATCCCAGTGGTTCGCGTTATTGCCCCCGGTCTTGAAGGGCTGCACGAGGTACCAGGGTATGTATTTGGTCTGCGGGGGCAACGCGTTATGCAAGAATTCAAAGGGCAAACACCATGAGCATCATTGTATTTGCAGGACCTTCCATCTCTATAGATGACATCAAACATCACCTTCCAGATGCCGATATTAGACCGCCAGCAAAACAAGGGGATATTTATATCGCCGTTCAGGAAGAACCTAAGATTATCGCTTTGATCGATGGTTTTTTTGAGCGTGTACCTGCGGTGTGGCACAAAGAAATTTTATATGCGATGTCTCGAGGTATTCACGTTTATGGCAGCTCAAGTATGGGAGCATTAAGGGCAGCAGAATTGGATTCTTTCGGCATGATAGGTGTCGGTGAAATCTATCAGCAGTTTACTTCCGGTCAGCTAGAAGACGACGATGAAGTCGCGCTCATCCACGCACCGGCTCATTTGGGGTATCAACCAATATCCAGAGCCATGGTCGACTTACGACAAGATTTACAACGCGCCCATAAGCACGATTTGCTCTCACAAGAGCACGCTCAAGCGATCGAAAAGCAACTGAAATCGCTCTGGTACCCCCATCGAACACCAGAGGCACTTTACCAATTTGCTCAACCTCTACTCACTGAAAAACAACTCGAAGCTCTCAAGCACTTTTTAGGAAATAACGTTATTTCGCTGAAACAGCAAGATGCGCTCAGTCTCGTTAAAAAGCTGGAAGCCATAGACACAACGACACTTCCAGCCAAGCAGGTTGAATACACATTTAATGAAAACGATGCATGGCAAACCCTGATCAACGATGTGGAAAATGAGCAACAAGCCAAAGCGGCAATTCAGTTTGATGTTCAAGCGCACCTAGAAAAGGAGGTGGAAACAGGCTGTAAACTAAAAGCCGCCGCACTAGCACAAGCCAAACAATTTGGGCTTAGTAGCCAACCATGGATTCAACCCGCATTTAAAAAAATAGCCACCGAATGGCAATGTATTGATGAGCAAGGAGCACCCAACTTTGAACAAGTTAGTCGAATTCTTCACTCGTTAGGAACAACGGTAACCCAATTCAACCAATGGGTGGAAAGAGAAGCTCTTTTGCTGGCGTATTGCGAGTATATAGGGTTCAGCGACGAAGTATTGGTAGACCATAGCTTCAGGCAATTTAAGCCACTTCAAAACTGACGCTAATACTAAAAAGGTTGATACACCCTAAGTCATCAACCTTTCAAGTTATCACCTCTACACCATTGCTATAAGGCAAGCAAATCAGTCATGAGCCTGTGTAATACCGTGTAATCGCCATTTACTGCCCAGTAGATAAACTGGCTTTGACTACGTCAGTCATGGTGATTATAAAAAGGAGATACACATGTCATTCGAAGATACTCTTGTAGGTGGCTACGGCCCTCTTATTTTGGCGCAAGATTTTGATGAGCAAACAATCAATGCTGCCGAAGCTTTGCATTCCATCTTAGGTGTTGAATACACCCCACTTGCGGTACAAGTGCAAGTGGTCGCGGGGTTAAACTATGCTTTCTTCTGTAAGGCTCAGCCAGTCTACCCAGAAGCAGAGGCATTTTTAGCACGAGCAACTGTCTTTGCATCCCTTCCTGATTCAGAAGGAAAAATACATTACTCCATTACCCAAATTGAGCGTATTGCACCTTAATTTGAGCGCTGGCACTGATAGCAGTGCCAGCTCTATTATCTTAACTGGATCTAGGGGAAAGAAATGGTTATTGAGAAAAACGAAACACTGCTCGTTGCCGATGCGGTCAACACAGTCGATTTAGGTCAGTCCGCTAGATTTATTGTCGAGACCAATCCTTCTACGGGATACTACTGGTCAGTAATACCTGACAATTCTGGTACTTATGAGTTAGTCGAGATACTAAACTTAGAGACTAGGATTGGCTTGCTGGGCACCCCCGGAAAAGCAATTTATGAATTTAAAACACTTCGCGAAGGCACTGGAGCCATACTCTTTCAACACTGCCCTCCAGGTAGCCAAGAACCAGAAGAAATTCGTGAAGTAAGGATCAACATAGTCAGCAATCCTCAATAACTTTCACCCAGAACTAAGAGTAGGCATATACCTTGTCTGCTCTTTGAGTTCTTGCTTCAACCAACCTTCGTGTAACCCCGTGTAATCGCCATTTTCTCTTACCTTTTCTAAAGTGAGTAGAGAACTTTTCACTTAGGCAAACACAGGAAACCGTCATGTGCACACGGATCAGCCATATCACCGAAAATGGGGTATTTTCTGGCAGAACACTGGATTGGTATGAGTCTCTAAAGCCTGACCTATGGGTGTTTCCTAATGAACTGAAAAGAAACAATTCCTGCCCTAACCACACGTGGGGTTGGACATCGAAGTATCGTTCGGCTGTGACTTCTGCCTATGTTGGTGAAATAGATTCTGTCCTTATGGGAACAGTAAATGATGGCATTAATGAAAAAGGGTTAGTCGCTAATTTGCTTTGGTTTACCGACGCTCAATACCCAACACTTGAAACCCAACCTATAAACAAAAAGCCAATTTGCGTGAGCATTTGGGCTCAGTTCATTTTGGATATCTGTGATTCGGTTGAAAGTGCCATTGAAGCGATGCAGCACATTTATGTTCAGGGTGGCGTGTTGCCCTCTTCCAACAAAGAAGCTCTATGCCACCTAGCTGTTGCAGACAAAGGCGGTAAAGTGGCCATTTTTGAGTATATAGACGGCAAACTGCATATCAGTTCTAATGCCGTTCCTGACGGTGATATTCCAAATTTTCACTACTACGATACTCGCGAAATTTGTGTGATGACGAATGAGCCCGATTTTTCAAAGCAAATTGAAATCAACAGCTATTGGCGACTCACCAATGAATACAAATCTGTGCAAAAGTGGCCGATAAATCTACCGGGTACAAGCAACTCAATCGATCGGTTTGTTAGAGCGTCCTACTACACTCGCCATTTACAGCGAGACTGCGACAATGACACCGCAATTGCTGGGGTTGCTAGCGTAATGCACAACGTATCTCGACCAATTGGTCTTAATACAGACTCAACGTCAGATAAACCAAACGAGAGCAGGACTTGGTTCATCAATATGGCAAACCAAATCTCCAACACTTATTTTTATCAGTCGATTTATAGCCCCTATATGATTTGGCTAGATTTAAACGACATCGAATTTGCTGAAAGTGGGAAGGATGAATTGGCATTGAAACTGCCATTAGATGATGCTGGAGTAGCAAAAGATGAAACCGGTTTCCTTCATGGCAACGTGACTCAACGTTTGAATGAAAGTGCACCTGAAAAAGTGTTCTCATTTTTCCCAAGTAAAGTTACTCAGAAAAGTATGCCCGAAACCACTTATGAGGTTGTTTAGTGCTTCAATGTGACAAGGCTGCTATTTATTTTCCAAGTATCTTAATATGAAAAATATGATAGTAGATAATAGGTATGTTGAATTTTATTAATATTAAGAAAATAACATCTCTACTAAAAACAGCATCATACACAGCCTATAATCCGCTCAAAAAAATAACCTCCTCGCCTTTACTGAAAATAAAATCTCATCAAAAAACAACACCAAAAATATAAATACACCTCACAAACCCATCATTATTTAAATTAAATGGAAATCTATAAAATAAATATTGAGTATTTTCCAACCCGATATAATGATTTATATCATTAAAATAATATAAATTATTGATTATAAATTTCTTTTTTGTGTAAAAAATCCATAATTACATTAATTTTTTGGAATAAAAATCACCTTATTCAAGTGATTGTTTTTCAAACAAAAAAATAGCAATTAAGTTGCTTTCAATGAAAAAACATTAAATATGAGACCTTGCACATATTTTATTGTAACGATATAAACACGTTATCAAACAGAACGTTAAATATTGAAGGGAATAAAATGAAAAAGATCAGCGTGGTTATCCCGACTTATAATCGAGAAGATTTATTGGCTTATACACTTGACTCATTAGTTTCACAAACACTAGATAAAGATCAATTTGAAGTCATTGTTGTTAATGATGGTGGCCAAGATAATACCGAGAGCGTTATTGAGAAATATAAATCAGAATTGGATTTACAATATTTTTGGCAACCCGATAAAGGTTTCCGAGCCGGTAAAGCACGTAATGTTGGCACTATGATTGCCGATGGAAAATACATTATTTATATCGATACGGGCGTATTACTTTCAAGCATCACGCTAGAAGAACACTTAAAAGCCCATGAAAAGGCAGATACACCCATTACTATTGTCGGCTACGTGTATGGCTTTGACGTAGGTGCCGAAGAACTTGAAGCACTTGAACCCCACCTCAATAGCAAAGATGTAGATAAAACGCTGATGCATCTAAAGAAAAATGGTGCTTACGATATTCGCCACGACCAATACAAGATTATGGGTGAAGACTTGAGTAAATGGCCAGCACCGTTCGATCTATTTTGGACCTGTCATGTGTCTGCAGAAAGAGATGAGTTACTAAAAGCAGGCTTGTTTGATGAGTCATTCAACACTTGGGGTGGAGAAGATGTCGACTTAGGTATCCGTTTATTCCTCAATAAAAATAAATATGTGATGAATAAGGCAATCTGCTCATTGCATTGGCCACACCCTAAAGAAGTCGCAGACAGCGATGAACATTCCAACAACGCAGCACAACGTATTCACGAGAAATACAACATCTGGCAGACCAGCTTCTACAACATTGATCACCGCGAAGGTGGTGTCCCACTCAATCGCATCATTAAGTTGCATCGTCCACAAGAAAGCCCAGCCTTCAAAGCATTCCAATTTATGGACGTTGGTTAATTTCAACGACCACCGAATCAAATTCAATTTCTAGGTGCTTGCTCACGTAATGAACAAACAAGCAATGGCACCTAATGCCCAATTCTATTTCACATTCGTTAACGATTTTCCAATCCGCTAGGGTCTGTCGTTACTATCAAAGAGAAGATACATGACCACCTTTTATGAAAACCTTTACCCTATGGATCAAGATTCCGCGACACCACAGGTTCTACCCCAATATCAGCCGCACCTCACCATAGGAAAAACGAGCTCACTGGTCGGCCAACCACACGTAGGGTTCACCTTCGTTCGCGATGAAAGTTATGGCGCATTACCTCAAGAAACTGGGTTGATCAACAGTGATGATTTTATTGGTCGCATCTCGATTGGCGAGCACAACCTTATCTACTCGCAAAATGATATTGCCTTTGAAAATACCCCTGTCCGCTTAACACTGGTCAAAGCCAACCACCGTCCGGCAGGAAAAATAGAGATTGGCAACCATGTGATCATGCAGGGAACCAATATCGTCAGTTACGAAAAAGTGACCATTGAAGACCATGTCAGCTTTGGCCCGCGCGTCACCATAATGGATTGCAGTGGTCACCCAGTGACAGGCAGAGGTGAAGCGGATGAAGTAGAACGCACTCGCACAGCCCCGGTAATCATTCGCTCTGGCGCATGGATTGGCGTAGGTGCCACCATTTTGAAGGGCGTGACCATTGGCCGCAATGCTGTCATTGGTGCCAACAGTGTGGTGTACAAAGACATTCCAGATAACGCCATTGCCATCGGCAACCCAGCCGTAGTCGTGAAATACCTTGAACAAGGAAGCAACAATGAAGACGCAAAAGCACTGGCTGCTTGCACTGCTTAGCCTTGCGCTGCCTATCGCCTTTCAAACCGCGCTTTTTTCCAGTAAGAGCATGATTGATACAGTAATGCTCGGCAATCTCAACCCGCTGGATATGGCCGCAATGGGATTGGCAACCAAAGCACACATGGTGTTGAGCTTTTGCATTATTGGTGTCGCGATTGGCGGTGGGCAAGTTGCGGCGCAATGTTACGGTGATAAGGTCAACGACAAATTTGTTCGCGTTTGCTTAATTATGCTCGTGTTAGCCGTGATCATTGCACTTGGTTGTGCTGGATTCGTTTTAATGGGCAGTGATGCGATTATGGCTTTTGGTACCAGTGACAGCACCATCATTGAGCAAGGTAGCCTGTATCTGAAAATCATCGCGCCGACCTTTGTGTTATTCGCCATTACCCTCTCATTGGCAACGGTGCTGCGTACCATGTTTAAACCGATGACTGCGACAGTGGTCAGCTTGGTTGGTGTAGCACTTAACATTGCTCTCAACATCAGCTTCATTCCTAAATGGGGTATTGCTGGTGTCGCGATTGGTTCTTTGATCGCAGCCTGTGTTGAAACCTTACTCCTGATTGGATTTGTGATGTTCAAGCGCTGGTTCTCGCTCACACAAATCAAGCAGGTTTTGGCTTCCACTCATCTAAGCGATGCGGTAGTGGTTATTCAGCTTTCGGCTGTTGCCGCTCTTAACAGTGTTATCTGGTCGCTGGGTTTGTATGTTTTCCATTCATTGATTGGGAAACAAAGTAATGATTTACTCATCACGCTGGGCGCGTTAGCACCGATAGAATCCATTGCAGCAGCTCTCCTAATTGGCTTTGCAAGCGCCGCCTCCGTTGTTATTGGTAACCACTCAGGGCAAAAAGCGACCGATGAAATTCAATACTTACTACCGCGTTATCTGGGGCTGAGTTTAATCTCTGGTTTGATGCTCTCTTTGCTACTTTACGCATGTCAGCCGTTGGTACTTGATTTTATCGCGAGTGACAATTCAACGTTGCATGACACCGCTCAATTTGCTTATCAAGTATTGATAGCCGCAATGGCGCTAAAAGGCTTGTCGCTCATGTTTATGATCGGCATTTTACGTGCAGGTGGAGACGCAAAATACTGTCTGGGCGTGGATGTTTTCTGCCAGTGGATCGTTTTACTGCCTCTTACCTATTACTTCATCACGACAGGTATTGAACCAAAGCAAATCCTACTGTTAATGATCGTTGAAGAGGTCATAAAAATTGGCTTGTGTATTCAGCGTTTGATGTCAGGTCGCTGGGTTAAAGTGCATGCTGACAAAGTGCGAGCGTAGCGATGCTCAGTAGATACCCCAAGTGCATGCACGGGTAAACCCTGTTTATTCTGTATCCACAGAATAAACAGGGTCCACCGGATTTTCACATATTGGTAGGACCATTCAATTGATCTACCGATTAACATTTTAACTGAATCAGTATTAGAGCTTTGGCTCTTTTTTGTTATCTGTATATCAAGCAATATCGAGTTATTGCTGTGCTCTAAAGCGCTTGGGGGTTGTGCCTATATGCTTTTTAAACGTGAGCGTAAAAGCGCGCTCCGATTCATAGCCAACTTGCTCAGCTACATCATCAATCGACAACAACGATTCACGCAATAGCTCCTGCGCCCTTCCCATCCTGAGATTGGTTAAGTATTCAAACATCGGTTGTCCAACCAAGGCAGAAAAGCGGCTAGCAAACGCTGCGCGCGACATACCAATCTCGCCTGCAACCAACTCCAACGTCCAACTCTTGTCAGGATGGTCATGCAACAGTTGCAGAGCGCGAGAAATACGTTTGTCGTTCAGCGCTTCTAAAAACGGGCTTTTTTGCTCTCGCCCAAAGTTAATTCGGATCAGTTCGACCAAGATAATTTCGGTCAGCTTATTGACGATCAGCTCCGAGCCTGGTCCTTGAGATAGGTATTCTGAACTCAATTGGTCAAAAGTGCTTCGCAACCAAGGATATTGCGCTAAGTCTTTATCACGTACTATCGTCACCCGAGGAAAGATCTCCAGTATTGGCGTCGTCACTGTTCGCGTATAGCTAAAAGAACCACAAAGTAACAGCGTTGGTTCTTCTAGGTCTGGCTGGCCTCTGTCCGGAGATTGACTCGACAATACGTGGTCTTGTCCTGGACCTAAGAAGATCAAATCTCCCGCTTCCAATCGTTCCACTTGATCATCAATAATCGCCCAGCAACCACCGCGTCTAATCAAATGAAAACTGGCGTGCTCTAGGTCGTTAAAGGTTTTACTCCACGGCGCTTCCACCTGACTGCAAAAGTAGACGCTGCCGACGACACGAATAGTGCGCAGCATGTCGCTCATCACTTCCATATTTAGCCTCTCCCTTAACTAACCTGAACTCGGGATAAGAGGTTAGCTAGACGATCTGTGTATTAAATCAAGATTATCATGCATAGATAGTATTTACCGCAACAGCTAAATTAACCCTACAGACAACAAGCGGAGAGCCACCATGGCAAAAATCGAAATTTATACCAAACACTACTGCCCTCATTGCAAAGCCGCAAAGCACACTTTAAAGCGTTTAGGTTTAACGTATCGAGAAATTGAAGTCAGTGATAACCCAACGCGACTAAACGAGATGAAGAACCGTAGCCAACGCCGAACTGTTCCACAGATTTTTGTCGGTGATCACCATGTTGGCGGAAACGATGATTTAGTCGCCAGCATCAGAAGTGGCAATTTTGAACAGATATTAGAGCGCCAAGGCATCACACATAACGCCAAATAGATCAAAGAAATGATAAGGAACAAGACCATGACAACTTTCAATAACACCGTCAATCATCGAGTAGCAGGTACACAGTCACTGACCAGCATTTCTGACCAAGCGGTACGTTTTTCTATCATCATCGTCCTGGTATGGATTGGGGCAATGAAGTTTACTAGCTACGAAGCAAATGCAATCCAAGGTCTTGTGGCATCAAGCCCACTGACCAGTTGGTTATACAGTATCTTCAGCTTACAAGGTGCTTCTAACCTCATCGGTTTGGTTGAAGTGGCAACCGCGGTTGCTTTGTTGCTCGCGCCAGTACATCGCGTGTTTGCACTCGTCGGTGCTGCTAGTGCAACGGTTATCTTTGCCGTTACAACAAGCTTTCTGTTTACCGCGCCAATCGCCGAAGCAAGCTTAGGTGGCTTTCCAGCAATCTCTGTCGTACCGGGTCAATTCCTCTTAAAAGACATTGTATTGCTTGCGGCGGCGCTATCCTTACTGGCAAAAGTTCTACGACAAGAAGATTAATCACGGTCGTTAAACCGATGTAAGCAACCCAACACTAAAGAGAGATCCTGCTCTAATGCCGTTCACTTAGTTGAGCGGCATTATTTTTCTAGAAGAATTGATTTTCTAGGAGAATTGTATGTCTAGGAGATCAGCGAGTGTCTCAACTTGGTTTGTAACGATTAATGATGTCGAGAGCTTGGAAACGTGTATAAAAAAATCCGATAAACAAGGTTCATCGGATTTTTTACATACTGGTAGGATCATTCAATTGACCTGCCGATTAACATCTTAACTAACCGGCATTAGCCACTCGGCTTCCCTTTTGATGTAAGTGTTACTTACTCTAGGTAGAACTTAGTCCAAACGGATATGGCTGTTTAGTAGGTCATCACGCGTGATGCCTTTGCCATCGTTTAGGCTGTTGAAGTGGCGAAGCAATTCAGTCAAACCATGGATAGAAGCTAATAGGTCGCCAGTATGTGCTGATTCAGATGCTGTATGCATGTTACGAATAGGGTAACCTACCGTGATTGCTGCACTATCAACACCCGCCAATACTGCCGCCATGCCGTCAGTACCCATATCACGACCACTGAAGTCTAGCTGGTATGGGATGTCGTTGTCTTTACATACTTTCTCTAGTGATTGCACTAGGAACTCAGATACAACAGAACCACGACCAATGGTAAAGCCATTACCCATTTTCAGCGGGTTCATCTTTCTTGCGCCAATACCAGGTGCAGCTTCGTAATCGTGGTTTACGTCTGTCGCGATAAGCACGTCTGGTCTTAGTTCACCAACTACAGCAGTTGAACCGAAACGACCAATTTCTTCGTGCGTTGCAATCGTGTAAAGAACGCGAACGTTGTCCAAACCTTCTTTCGCCAATAGACGTGCGATTTCAGTTACAGAGAAACAACCCAAACCGTTATCTAGGTATGCACCATAGAACGTGTCTGAAGACACGCCGCGCTTGATGCGGCGATCAAGCAGGATTGGGTCACCTGGGCGTAGACCTAGTGCTTCAACTTGTGCTTTACGATCTTCACCGTGCGTGTGAAGTTCTAGGTAGATAGATTCCGGCTTGATGCCTTGATCGCCTGAACGTTGACCCGGCGTTGAGAAGTGGATAGCGCCCAAGGCTTCTACCGTACAGCCTTCGATTGTCTTGAACTCGCCTGCTTTTTCAGGGTTCTGACAGAAGACTTTCACTTCGTGACCAATCAGCGTGGTTGGTAAGAAAGAATCAGTGTTGATCCAAACTTTGCCATCGCTATCGATTTTACGTACTTGCATACGAATTTTGTCCGCGTGACCAACGATCATTACGCTGACCAAATCATCACGTCCAGGGTGTGAATCGAAGACTAATCCTGCATTGCCTTTGAATTGGTGAATACCCCAGTCTTTCGGCATGAAAGATTCAAATTCAGGCTTGATTACGCCGTAGCTCATCGCTGCTTCAAATCCAATTGGAGATGGAGCGTCTAAGATATCAGCCATAAATTCAAACTGGGAAGCTGGCATAGGTGCTTGCCATGCGTTGGTATTTTTATCGGAACTCATTGAAAACTCGTCGAAATGAAATAAGTGAAAACCGGATTTACTTGGCTTCCTGCCAAGCAGACTCAACTGAGAGTCGATTCGAACAGGTCGAAATTAACTCTTCAAGTTAAGAACTTTCCACTATCTTATCAAGTGTCGTTACGAATAATTACGATTCAACCAACAATATTTTGAATATATTGATTCAATTTGTTTCAAAAATGTAGCAAAAGTCTCTATCAGAACTCGGTATCTAATCTCAATGATGGATTTGTATTACTTTTAAACAGAAACCTAAAATAGCTAAAGGGAGCGTTGAAGCTCCCTTGTTAACGCTTTGGTCCTCTTATTCTATTGGCAAGCTCCTAACTCTCGCCAAACTCCCCATGTACCAGTTTGAGTAGGATCTTCACCTTGAGTCCACCATTTGGCTTCGTAGTTTTTACCTGCTTGGGAAACTTTGTCGCCCTTCAGGTAAATGGTGCCAGCATCCCACAACGGTGTTGTACAATTCCCGTTATCAACAATGGTTATGGACTGGCTCGATGAATTGGTTTGCCCAGTGGTATCAGTGACCGTTAGGGTGACCGTATAGCTACCCGCAGCATTGTAAGTATGCGCGGTATTAGGTTGAGTGGACATCGCCCCATCACCGAACGACCACTGGTGACCAACGATTCCTTTGTCATCGGATGAACGATCCGTGACCGTAACTTGCTTACCCGATACAGAGGCGTCAAAAGCCGCTAAAGGAGGACGATCTGTAGGAATATCCTTACACCCTTGCCCTGTCAGTGCACCAGCATTCACTCCCACTTTGTTAAAGGCGTAAACGATATCATCGACACAGTACCCTAAATCTACTGCCGCTTTCACAACACCCACGGCACCTTGGTCGTAGGTCGAGCGAGGTGTCCAATACATCTGGTTCGCTAACACAAATGCATCAAAGGCTTTGCGAATATCCCAACCTTGGGTATTAGCCAACAGATAAAATGAACGGTTATATACGCCAGAGCTGTAGTGCACATTCAGCCCCTGGCGGTAATCCTTGGCATGATCAATGGATTTACCATCACGTGATGGCGTATCCATGTAGCGCATGGAACCTGAGCCTTTGAATATCTGATCGCCAATTTTCCAGTTAAAGCTTCCCGTATGGTAATAAACAGCGGCAGCAGCAGAAATGTCAGAAAACGCTTCATTCATCCCGCCTGACTGGTTTTTATATTCAAGATTGGAATTTTGCTGAGTAAAACCATGGCTGACTTCGTGGGCGACCACATCGAGGCTGACTAATGGGTAAAAGCGCGTCGCCCCATCACCAAAGGTCATCTGGCGACCATCCCAAAATGCGTTTTCGTAACTGTTACCGTAATGAACGCGCAGCCTAAGCTTTTGGGTTAGCGGCGCCGTTTGATACCAGTCTTTATACATTTTGAACACCACTTGCCCAAAAGCATGGGCATCATTCAATGGTGAATAGGCGCCATTTACTTCACGACTGGTGTTCTCATAACAGTTAAAGGAGTGGATTGAACCGCCCGCTTGCTGTTGCTTCATATCCAGCGTTTCAACATTGGCAGAATCAAGGCTGCAAGTGCCATTTACCTCTTTCACGTCAAATGCAGGGTAATCCGTGCCAAAATGATAGCGCCCTGTTTTAGCGTTTCCCCCAGGTCCGGTTCCTTGTGCAAAAGCGATCGCATCCCATGTATCTAAAATGGCACCACTTTTCGCATCAATAAATGCATAAGGACGAGAAGGATCTTTCGCATAGACGACATAAGAGACTTGCCACGCTAAATGTGCCGTGTCTTTTTCGTCTAGCCATACCACCAAGTTCTTCTCAGGTTGGGACACCTTTATCAGGTCGTGATTCCAATGCTGAGCCAATATGGAAACACTTTCATTTTCTGATATTGATGGCATCACATCGGAAAGGTCTTGTTCAATCCCCGTGATCAAATCGCCTGAAAAGCTCTTTGCCGACCGAAGTGCACTCGCGGTAGAAACTAAGCTTTCACCATAAACAGGGATCCCTTTGTACATTTGCTGTAGCTTGGTTTTTGAGATGTCATTATTGAGTTTTACTGAAGCCGTTGTTTCAAACTGATGTTGCTCAACCAGCTCTGAAATGGAAATTAGTTGGCTTCTTTCCGCACCTTCATCCAAGTTGACTCGATTGGCTCCAATAGCCTGGGACGTTAACGCACTTGTGACTGAAAGGGCTAAAAATAGCCCAGTGGTGTTGAGTTTCATTCTACACTCCATTGATTTTTAATGTTAAAGGCACGTTGCTGACTAAACTTCCATGCCCAACGCATCTGCCTACTGCCCAAAGGCTATTAACACTTAGAAGGAGAATTTTGATTCAACAAATTTGACTGAGAGCTTTTTAGGAAATATGTGTCGATGATGTGAGGAATGTGAAAATGACAAAACCATCATTGATTATTGAGCATGAGGCGCATCCAATTTAGGACAAATTCCTAGCAAAGATATTGACTGAATAGATAATCAAAAATTTCGATATTTGAACGAGTTATATTGGTAAAGAGATCAAAAGATGTGATTTATAAATATAAAAAAGCCCTGCCAGCAAAACTGACAGGGCTTCATTATTTTTCAGCGTTACGAATTACTTCGCTGGACGTGCTGCGCGCTTACGTTCGTTTTCAGTAAGTAGCTTCTTACGGATACGAATGCTTTCTGGCGTGACTTCTACTAGTTCATCTTCATCAATAAACTCAAGTGCTTGCTCTAGCGTGTACTTGATTGGTGGAGACAGAACCTGTGCTTCATCTGTACCAGATGCACGAACGTTAGTTAGCTGCTTACCTTTCAAACAGTTTACTGTTAGGTCGTTCGAACGGTTATGAATACCGATGATTTGACCTTCGTAAACTTCGTCTGCGTGCTCTGCAAATAGGCGACCACGATCTTGTAGGTTGAACAGTGCGTAAGTCAGTGCCTTACCTGTTGCGTTCGAAACCAATACACCATTGTTACGCTGACCAATTACGCCACCTTTGTGAGGACCGTAGTGATCGAACGTATGGTAAAGAAGACCAGAACCAGACGTTAGCGTTAGGAATTCCGTTTGGAAACCAATCAAACCACGAGAAGGCATCATAAAGTCCATGCGTACACGGCCTTTACCATCTGGAGACATGTCTGTTAGCTCACCTTTACGTAAGCCGATGTTCTCCATGATGCCACCTTGGTGCTCTTCTAGCACGTCGATGGTTACCGTTTCATACGGTTCCATCAGCTGACCATCTTCTTCTTTGATGATAACTTCAGGGCGCGATACCGCTAGCTCGAAGCCTTCACGGCGCATGTTTTCGATTAGGATAGATAGGTGAAGCTCACCACGACCAGATACACGGAAACGATCTGGGTTATCCGTTTCTTCAACACGTAGTGCTACGTTGTGAACCAATTCTTTCTCTAGACGCTCAAGAATGTTACGAGACGTCACAAACTTACCTTCTTTACCCGCGAACGGAGAAGTGTTTACCTGGAACGTCATCGTTACAGTTGGCTCATCAACAGAAAGCGGCTTCATTGCTTCAACGTTGTTTTGATCACAGATAGTGTCTGAGATTTTCAGTTCACCAAGACCTGTAATTGCAATGATGTCACCAGCGTTTGCTTGTTCAACCTCATGGCGCTCTAGACCTAGGTAACCCAGTACAGTACCCACTTTACCGTTACGCTGCTTGCCATCGGAACTCACGATAGTGACTTGTTGGTTTGGCTTAACAGAACCACGAGTAACACGAGCAACACCAATAACACCTACGTATGAGCTGTAATCGAGTTGAGAGATTTGCATTTGAAGTGAACCGTCAACATCAACAGTAGGCGCTTCAACAGTATCTACAACTGCTTGGAACAGTGGTTCCATGTTTTCGCCTTCTACGCCTTCTTCTAGCGTAGCCCAGCCGTTAAGTGCTGATGCGTAAACCACTTGGAAGTCGAGCTGTTCGTCAGTCGCGCCTAGGTTGTCGAATAGGTCGAATACTTGATCCATAACCCAATCAGGACGAGCACCTGGGCGGTCAATCTTGTTGATAACAACAATCGGCTTAAGTCCGTGTGCAAACGCTTTTTGCGTTACGAAACGCGTTTGAGGCATTGGGCCGTCAACCGCATCCACGATAAGCAGAACAGAATCAACCATCGACATAATACGCTCAACTTCACCACCGAAATCGGCGTGTCCTGGGGTATCTACGATGTTGATGCGGTAGTCATTCCAGTTAATTGCTGTGTTTTTAGCAAGAATGGTAATGCCACGCTCTTTCTCGATGTCGTTCGAGTCCATGACTCGCTCTTCCGCTTCGCCGCGAGACTCAAGGGTGCCTGATTGTTGTAGCAATTTATCAACCAGAGTCGTTTTACCGTGGTCAACGTGCGCGATGATCGCGATATTTCTCAATTTATCAATCTGTGGGGTAGCCATGGATCTAGATTCACTTATAAAAGAAGCCGCCTCCCCCATCACATTTGTGTCATGACGAATAGCCGCTTACTTGATTTAAAAAACGGTCAATAATGTACCAGATTTTAGGAAAAATCCTAGGAATATGTGATCTCAAGCGGCGAAAAGTGGCGCTATTTGTAACATTTGAGTTAATTAAACCATTTTGATACCCGAAAACTTGATTTTCGAGGCGTAAAAAGTCGATTGACAAACATGCCAATTGATCGCTGAATAGGTCTGACTCTATCGTGCTAGTCAGCTCATTTTGATTGCACCATATTGGTGCAAATGCAGATCATCATGGTGCAACATGAAGCACCAAAATCGAAAATGAAGTTATAACTGCATGATATTTAAAGGATCTATTTTTTGGCACACTTTTAGCTTTCACAGAACTGTCATCGATTAATGCTATTAAATATTTATATTAATCAATGCCGGTTTAACTAAACTTGTGCACCAACGCTTTAATAACACTGGAGGTTATCCAAGATGTCAGTAGAAAACGTTCTATCGTTAATCCAAGAAAACGAAGTTAAGTTTGTTGACCTACGCTTTACCGACACTAAAGGTAAAGAACAGCACATTTCTATCCCTGCTCACCAAGTCGATGCAGACTTCTTCGAAGAAGGTAAAATGTTCGATGGTTCTTCTGTTGCTGGCTGGAAAGGCATCAACGAGTCAGACATGGTGATGATGCCGGATGCATCAAGCGCAGTTCTTGACCCATTCACTGAAGATGCAACGCTAAACGTACGTTGTGACATTCTAGAGCCTGCTACTATGCAAGGCTACGACCGTGACCCTCGCTCTATCGCTAAGCGCGCTGAAGAATACATGCGCTCATCTGGCGTAGCGGACACTGTTCTTGTTGGTCCTGAGCCAGAGTTCTTCCTATTTGACGACGTGAAATTCAACACTGACATGTCTGGTTCTTTCTTTAAGATTGACGACATCGAAGCAGCTTGGAACACAGGTTCTGAAATTGAAGGCGGTAACAAAGGTCACCGTCCAGGCGTTAAAGGTGGTTACTTCCCAGTAGCACCAGTTGATTCATCTCAAGATATCCGTTCTGCTATGTGTTTGATCATGGAAGAAATGGGTCTAGTTGTTGAAGCACACCACCATGAAGTTGCGACTGCTGGTCAAAACGAAATCGCTACACGTTTCAACACATTGACTGAAAAAGCGGATGAAATCCAAATTTACAAATACGTGGTACACAACGTTGCACACGCATTTGGTAAGACAGCGACATTCATGCCTAAGCCACTTGTTGGTGACAACGGTAGCGGCATGCACGTACACCAATCTCTAGCGAAAGACGGTGTTAACCTGTTCGCTGGCGACAAGTACGGTGGTCTATCTGAAATGGCGCTTCACTACATTGGCGGTATCATCAAGCACGCTCGTGCAATCAACGCATTTGCGAACGCTTCTACGAACTCATACAAGCGTCTTGTACCTGGCTTCGAAGCACCTGTAATGCTTGCATACTCTGCACGTAACCGTTCTGCTTCTATCCGTATCCCAGTGGTACCAAGCCCGAAAGCACGTCGTATCGAAGTACGTTTCCCAGATCCAACAGGAAACCCATACCTAGCGTTTGCTTGTATGCTTATGGCTGGTCTTGACGGTATTAAGAACAAGATCCACCCTGGTGAAGCAATGGATAAAGACCTTTACGACCTTCCAGCTGAAGAAGCGGCAGAGATCCCAACAGTAGCGGAATCTCTACAAGAAGCGCTTCAAGCACTAGACGAAGATCGTGAGTTCCTAACTGCAGGTGGCGTATTCTCTGATGACTTCATCGATTCTTACATCACATTGAAGTCTAAAGAAGTTGAGCAAATCAACATGACGACTCACCCACTTGAGTTTGAACTTTACTACTCAGTGTAAAATTGATGTAATTATTTACATAATTATTAGGCTCGCCTCGCAGGCGGGCCTTTTTTATATTTCACTTTAATTAACAAGCCCTTAGCATTAGGTTAAAACTCCAGCATTTTAGCGTGACGCCCAACCTTACTTAAAAACATAATCAGAGGCGCAGCTAATAACTTTTAACGTACTCTACACTGGTGCTTACAATGAAACTGATCACCCTACTTCCTGTGCTTAGTTTGATGATTGCTCCTGCCGCCATTGCCCAAACGGTCTACTCATGGGTCGATGACGACGGCATCCTTCACATCAGCGACACGCCACCCGATGGTCCTGCCAATAAAAAAGAATCGTTTGTTTTACCAAACGCCAAAACCAGTACTCCCGACCCTGTTTTTACACCAGCAAAACCTCTGAAAAATAAACAGACAGCTAAGACCGAGGCAGATGAAAAGAAAAAGCCAAAGAAGGCGGCACCACTGTCTCTTTCTATTAGCAATCTAGAGCAAGATCAAACCATCCGAAGCAATCGCGGCATCATCAATGTTCAAGTGGACCAAAACCGGAAACTGGGCATTGGTGAGCGACTCCAATTGATGCTCGATGGGAAGCCTTACGGCGCTCCACAAAACAAGCCACTGTGGCAGCTTATCAATGTCGATAGAGGCACTCATGTACTTGCTGTACAAGCAGTTAGAGACGGCAAGCTTATTGCATCAACCTCTCCAGTAACGGTGCATTTGCATCGAGCGAGGGTGAAATCCACGGGATAATAAGGATTAACGAGCCAATTTCGGTTTATTAACTTTTTCTTTTAAGGTTCATGCTCCATACTAAACAGGCGACGCACCATTTTGGTGCAAACTATAAGGTAAGGACATGACCACCCTCGATCTGCGCTCTACCGCCATTCTCGACAACATCGTCACAGCCACCATGCTGCTAGATGAGCAGCTCGCCGTGCACTACGCTAACCCTGCTGCAGAGCTGCTTTTCTCACAAAGTGCAAAACGCCTTCAAACCTGCAAGCTCGCAGAATTGATCCAACACGCTTCGATGGATTTAAGCATGCTGACCCAACCATTACAGACAGGTCAAAGCATCACAGACAGCGACGTCACCTTTGTGATTGATGGAAAGCCGACAATGGTCGAAGTCACGGTCAGCCCTTTCACGTGGGAAAAACAACTGCTCCTATTAGTTGAGCTTAGGAAAATTGGTCAGCAGCGCCGATTAAGCCAAGAGTTGAATCAACACGCTCAGCAACAAGCAGCAAAAGTTCTGGTTCGAGGGTTAGCCCATGAAATCAAAAACCCTTTAGGGGGGCTTCGCGGGGCGGCGCAGCTTTTATCCAAAATGTTGCCGGATCCAAGCCTTGGGGAATATACGCAAATCATTATCGAACAGGCCGATAGGCTCCGCGCGCTGGTCGACCGTTTACTTGGCCCACAAAAGCCAGGTGAAAAACGCGAAGCGAATCTTCACCTCGCGCTAGAAAAAGTCCGTCAGTTGGTTGAATTAGACTCAACAAAATCGCTCTCTATCAAGCGTGATTACGATCCGAGTTTACCGCCACTCATGATGGATTCTGACCAAATTGAGCAGGCATTGCTGAATATTGTCAGTAACGCCGCACAAATTCTAGGCGACCAACAACACGGGGAAATTGTGCTTCGCACCAGAACGGTGCATCAAGCCAACATTCATGGGCAGCGCTACAAACTGGCTGCCAAGTTAGACATTATCGATAACGGTCCAGGTATTCCTGGGGAGCTTCAAGACACGCTATTTTACCCCATGGTGAGTGGGCGTGAGGGTGGCACAGGGCTCGGACTATCGATCTCACAAAACTTAATCGACCAGCATCAGGGAAAAATCGATGTCGAAAGCTGGCCCGGAAAAACCACATTCACCATAATTTTACCAATCAAATGATCAGGTATTGCTGTTAGGAGAGAGCGCAATGAGTAAAGGCTTTGTATGGGTCGTTGATGACGACAGTTCTATCCGCTGGGTTATGGAAAAAACCTTATCTTCGGCACAAATTCAGTGTGAGACGTTTGCCGATGCTGAAAGCGTGCTTATGGCGTTAGAACGGCAAGTACCTGATGTACTGGTGTCCGACATACGTATGCCCGGCATCGATGGTTTAGACCTACTTAAAGAAGTTCATCAGCAGTACCCAGACTTACCTGTCATTATCATGACGGCGCACTCGGATCTCGACGCTGCGGTGAACGCCTATCAGAAAGGCGCATTTGAATACCTGCCCAAGCCTTTCGATATCGATGAGACCCTAACACTCGTTGAGCGTGCCATCGCGCACAGCCATGAACAAAAAAGGCATCAAGAAAGCACCGATCCTCTTACCAGCGATGCCCCAGAGATCATCGGTGAAGCCCCAGCCATGCAGGAAGTATTTCGTGCTATTGGGCGTTTATCTCGTTCTTCCATTTCGGTTTTAATAAACGGCGAATCAGGCACTGGTAAAGAGCTGGTCGCTCATGCTTTGCACCGCCATAGCCCTAGGGCAAAGAGCCCTTTCATCGCCTTGAACATGGCTGCTATCCCTAAAGATTTGATCGAGTCTGAGTTGTTTGGTCATGAAAAAGGCGCATTTACGGGGGCAAACACCGTTCGCCAAGGGCGCTTTGAACAAGCCAATGGCGGTACTTTGTTCCTAGATGAAATTGGCGACATGCCACTCGATATCCAAACTCGTTTACTGCGAGTTTTGGCAGACGGGCAATTTTACCGTGTTGGCGGTCACTCTCCCATCAATGTGGACGTGCGCATCATTGCAGCCACCCACCAAAACCTAGAAAAGCTGGTTCATGATGGTGACTTTCGTGAAGATCTCTTCCATCGCTTGAATGTTATCCGTGTACACATTCCCGCTCTACGTGAACGTAAGCAAGACATTGAAAAACTCACACAACACTTTTTGAACCTCGCCGCCGAAGAGCTGGGCGTGGAAATGAAAACCTTGCATCCAGACACGGTTCTTAACCTCAACCAGCTGCCCTGGCCTGGTAACGTTCGTCAATTAGAAAACATTTGCCGATGGCTAACCGTAATGGCCAGCGGGAATGAAGTTTTGCCCTCTGACTTACCGCGAGAACTGTTCGAAGAGACAAAATCCGTGCCCAATTCTCATGAAAATGGCGGTTGGCAGTCTCAACTAGAAGAATGGGCGAAAGAAGCTCTGACTTCTGGCGAAACTGAGCTCCTTTCTTATGCACTCCCTGAATTTGAACGTATACTTTTAAAAACAGCGCTAAATCATACTAATGGTCATAAGCAGGATGCCGCTAAAGTTCTAGGATGGGGACGGAATACGCTCACCAGAAAGCTAAAAGAGTTAAACATTTAGTCGAATTGTTCAAAAAAGACTCGCGAGCTTGATATCTAGCCTTTACAATAGCGCCTCTTATCTTGATTACAGGATGGCGTTCACTAACTGTATGTAGGGCAATGGCGAATAAAAAGATTACTTTACGAATGGCTGTCATTTTACCCTTTGTGATCGTATTCATGTTCACATTTGGGGTAATTGCATTCGTACAAAAGAGCAGCTTCGAGAATATGGTGTCTAATTTGAGCCATAAGCAGCTCATGGCATTTACTGAGAACGTTAAAAGCCGTTTGTCGATCTTTTTAGATGAGCCCTATCAAGCCAACATTACGTTGAGTAAATCCGTCGAATTTAACGAGCTGTATCAGCTCGGTAATCTCAATCAAATCGAGAATTTCCTCTCCTTAAGTTTTAATCATTTATACAAAAACATCCCCCACTTAGATGTGGTCGGTTTTGGTGGTAAAGAAGGCGAGTTTGTCGGCTTTAGGCGAGAATCCACCTCTGATTTTACCTTGATGCTCCAAGACAAACGCACCGAAAATGATTTGGTTATCTACTCCGGTAGAAATATCGAGTCAGGTGCTAAATCCACCTTTCAAGGTTATGACCCTAGAATTCGTCCATGGTATGTCCCTGCGGCAGAATCACGCTCCCCATCGTGGTCTAACATTTATACCAATGCGGATGAACGCCAAGAAATTACATTATCCGCAACCACTCCTGTAATTGTGAGCGATGAGCTGATTGGCGTCATGGTCGCGGATATTAAAATCGACACGTTCAACAATTTCCTTGTGGATCAAAAAAAGAGAACGGCTGCCTCCATTTTTATCTTCGATCATGATAACCGCTTGGTAGCGCATTCGGATAACTCTAGCGTGGTATCCAAAGGCACGCCGATGACCATAAAAGGGCAGCGGCTACAAATGACAGAAAGCACGAACCCTGTTGTACAAACCAGTGCAAAGTACATCGCGAGCAACCGTTTGGAAGCCAAAAGTCAACCTGTAATGTTTGACTACGTTACCAGTGGGGATCGCTACTTCAATAAACTGTCTCGCTACACCAATCCATACGGGCTGGAATGGTACATTGTCGTTACCATTTCTGAGCACGATTTGTTAGGTGACTTACCAGAGCAACAACAACGTGGTTGGCTGATTGGTATGACCTTCAGCTTATTGGGCTTTTTGATCGGTGTATTGGTTTTTAATCGCATTACACACCCAATTACAACGACAGCGAACGCAGCACGAGAAATAGCCAAAGGTGATTGGGACAGCCCGATGCCAGAACCGGGCAAAGTATTTGAAACCAGTATGTTGGTGTCGGCATTCAACAACATGACTCAAAACTTAAAGGCTTCATTTGAAGCACTACGAACTCAGTTGGTCTACGACTCTTTAACTCAGCTCTACAGCCGCCAAGGTCTTATCGAAACGAGCAGTAATCTGAAATCTTCCCTACCCGGATCCTTGATTCTCATTGGCATCGATCGCTTCCGAGACATCAACGACAGTTTAGGTCATTACAATGGCGACCAACTATTAACCATTATTGCTCAGCGACTAAAGAATATTTGCCACGAACGTGTATTACTTGCCAGAGTCGCAGGCGATGAATTCGCCATTTATGATCCTAGAAATGGCTCTGAAATGGCAGTCGAGCAGTTAGTTACTCGAATAAAACAGTCGTTTAGCTCACCATTCAATATGGGTACAGAGACAGTGGTCGTCAACGTCTCCATCGGTATTGTTTTATCGTGCGATAAAAATGATATGAGCACATGGCTACGTAACAGCAGCATCGCCTTAAGCAACGCCAAGCAGGACGCGCTCCGCGTTGTGTACTACCGACCTGAAATGGCCGATGTTTCTCGTAAGAAAACACAAACTCTCGCCAACTTGAATGAAGCGATTGCCAACAGTGAATTTGTCCCGTTTTATCAACCCATCATTGATTTAGAAAGTGGAGAAATCCTAGGGGCTGAAGCCTTGGCACGTTGGGTCTCGGAAGAAAATGGGGTCGTACCACCTCTCGACTTCATTCCTATTGCAGAAGAAAGCGGCTTAATTGGCGACATTGGTTCGCAAATCTTACTGAAAGCATGCAGTGATACCGCCAATGCTATTCAAAATGGGCAATGGCACCCCGAATTCAGCTTGCACGTTAACCTCTCCGTGAATCAATTATCCCAGCCAGGGTTTACTGAAGAATTGGAAATGGTGCTTAAGTACACACGGCTAAACGCCCAAAACTTAACGCTTGAGATTACAGAATCGAGAATCGTCGATAACGACCCGATTATCTTGAAAAACATGCAAGCCATTAAAGATTTAAACATTAAGATTGCCATTGATGACTTTGGAACCGGTTATTCATCGCTTGCTTATCTCCACAAATTGCCCTTTGATTGCTTGAAAATAGACCGCTCGTTCATCGTTCAACTAGAAAGAGAGCAAATAGAAACGTCTGTCGTCGCCGCTATTGTGAATATCACAAAGGGCTTCAAGGTGAATCTTGTGGCAGAAGGGGTCGAAACCACAGAGCAAGCCGAACTGCTTCGCTTACTCGACTGCCCTCAAGCGCAAGGATTTTTGTTTAGCCGACCGGTTCCTTTCTCAGAATGGCCAACAGATTTAGTGAACATTAAAGAAAAGCAGCACTGATCAAACAATAATCTGTTCTTATGGTACTGACAGTTTACTAAATGATTTTTATACTTAGGCGAATTAGCCGAAACTCGTCGCATTTAGGAAGTAAACATGATCACCAAAAACCTGCCTTTAACTGATATTCACCGCCACCTTGACGGTAACGTCCGTAGCCAGACGATTCTTGATCTTGGCAAAAAATTTGGCGTGGCACTTCCCGCATACGATTTGGAAGCGCTTCGTCCGCACGTACAAATTGTTGAAGCTGAGCCTTCACTCGTTGCATTCCTGTCCAAGTTAGACTGGGGTGTAGCCGTACTGGGTGACTTGGATGCATGTCGTCGTATTGCTTACGAAAACGTAGAAGACGCATTGAATGCTCAAATCGATTACGCTGAACTTCGTTTCTCGCCTTACTACATGGCAATGAAACATAAACTGCCTATTGAAGGTGTAGTAGAAGCGGTGATTGATGGGGTACAAGCTGGTTCACGCGACTACGGTGTAAAAACCAACCTTATCGGAATTATGAGCCGTACATTTGGCCAAGATGCTTGCCAACAAGAACTGGACGGTTTACTTGCACACAAAGACAAATTGGTTGCTATTGACCTAGCCGGTGATGAACTTGGTCAACCAGGCGATCGCTTTGTTAACCACTTCAAGCAGGTTCAAGACGCAGGCTTACAAGTCACAATTCACGCAGGTGAAGCAGCAGGTGCAGAAAGTATGTGGCAAGCGATTCAAGAACTTGGCGCTGTCCGTATCGGGCACGGCGTGAAAGCGATTCACGATCCTAAGTTGATGGATTACCTTGCTGAACACGGTATTGGTATTGAATCTTGCCTAACGTCTAACTTCCAAACCAGCACGGTTGATTCTCTTGCTAACCACCCGCTGAAAACGTTCCTAGAGCACGGCGTGAAAGCGTGTATTAATACCGATGACCCAGCAGTTGAAGGCATCGAGCAGCCTTATGAATTTGAAGTGGCAGCTCCAGCAGCAGGCTTAAGCCAAGAGCAGATTCGCCAAGCTCAAATCAACGGTTTGGACATCGCTTTCCTATCCGACGCCGAGAAAGAAGCGCTACGCGAAATGGCGAAAAATCGCTGATAGTTAGAAAGGTATAGAACAAAGGAGGCGAAAGCCTCCTTTGTTCTAAGCGGTAAACAAACCGCTTAAATATACTTGATTCAACATGCTTTGAGTAACACTAGTTGAATTATCTATGTATCATCACGCCTGAAAAATAGCTTATTCACTACCAATACAATAATGTAGCTCAATACCAAAATACTCGCGTAATCCATAAACGTTTCTTCGCCGTCTGAAAACTCATGGATAGTACTCATTAGGAAGTTAATGAGAAGTGTAATAACGGCAATAGTTTGAATATAGATCATGATCATTGCTTCCCGTTAATATTGCCGTATTCATATAAATTCTCTAATTTTTCCTCGTCTTCTTTTGTCATGGTTTTTTCAATAGGGTTATATAGGAGACCAATTCCACAATAAGCAAGATCTTTTACTTCATTAAAATCCAACGTATCAATTTGATTATTAAATAAACGGAGAAATGTTAAAGATGAAAGATGGTTAACATTTTTAACTTCTTTAATTTTATTTCGTGTAATTACCAACTCCTCCAAATTTTCCACACCTTCCATTTTTCCGATTTCAGTTAGGTTTCCACCGTAAATTGTTAATTTTTTGAGAGAAGGAAGGTTTTTGAGTCCATCCATAGTTTCAAGTTTACTATGTTCAATAATTATCTCCTCCAATTTAGGAAGATTACTAAGTCCTTTTAAGTTTTTTATGGAAGTATTCCTCAGGATAAGTTTCTTTAACTTATTATTTTTAGAAAAGTCTGGAATACTATTGTTTATTTCACCACCAGCAATTACATACTCTACATTCTCTGGAATAATGGTATGCGAGTAGTCATTATCTGAACCAAAACTTAGTTTCTTAAGATTAACTAGACCTTTCAACCCAATGGACTTTACGTTTTTCTCAGTCGGCAAGTATAATGATTCCAATTTACCAAGATTTGATAAATTAAATATCACCTCTGTATCCAAAGTATTATCTCTAGAGTAAAACAAGTCTAATACTTCAAGGTTATTAAGCTCTTCAAAATCAGAAAGCCTCATATAAGCACCAACTAAAGAGGATGCTCTAATATATTTCTGATATTTTATATTATTTATTTTTATTTTTTTTTCTGAATATAAATCTAAAACTTCAAGTTTGCTTTCTATTGGTAGACTTATAATTCCATCGCTTAGTTTATTTATTCTTACTTGTTTCAGATTTTTTAATGTAGTTAGATCTAATTCTTTTATTTTACTATTATTAAATTCTAATGACAAATATTCCAAGCTTTTAAGGGATGATATAAAATCCATTAATTCTCCATGACTATGTTGCTTATTAGATAATATATGAAGAACTAGTTGGATTATGTGTCCATTTTCATTAATTACAACATGATTTTTATATTTCTTATAATTATAAAAATTTATATACTTACCACCATTAAAAGATGCTCTCTTAAACATCCGAACTACAGAACTATTATCAATTATAGATTCTGATTCAGGTAAATAATTCATACGTTTTCCTGCTTCTAAAACGTATGAATACCCTATATATCCATCATGTATTTCAACAAAGCTCTTAGCCTCAGGTGAGTAGCTTAGTATCATTTTTCGCTCTGTCATTTCATAAGCGAACAACGGAAATGAGTAGAAAATAAATATTGAAATTAATAGCTTACTAATCAAAATTAACCCTTTTTATCAATATGGGCTTCACATTAAAATGTGTGTGATTCCATAAATGTGATTTATAGAATGGTTGATTCTCTGGTGGTGTAAATACCCCCATTTCTAAAAGAACATAGATGGGCTGATACTCTATAAATTTAGGAGTTAATAGTATATGAGGCACTAGACTTATATTTTCGAATAATAGATTTCCAGAAAATGGAACAGAACTTCACTACTCATTATTTCGTCGAAGAAAGAAAAAATTAATTATTAGAACAATAATGTAGCTCAATACCAAAATACTCGCGTAATCCATAAACGTTTCTTCGCCGTTTGAAAACTCATGGATAGTACTCATTAGAAAGTTAATGAGAAGCGTAATAACGGCGATAACTTGAACATAAATCATGATCATTGCCTCCCATTAATGTTGCCCTTTCTGTGTAAGTTTTTTAACTTTTTCTTATCTACGTCAGACATTGATTCATAGAATTTTGTTTCATATATGTCAACTTTACAATAAGCTAAGTTTTCAATATTTTTGAAATCCAGTTCCTCAATTGGGTTTCCTCGATAAGACACATACTTTAGGTTTTTAAAGTGGTCAATATTCTCTACCTTTGTAATCTCTTGGTTCATAACCCCTAACTTTTCTAAGCTATCAATTCCTTCTAGTTTAACTAAACTCTTGATAGTTCCCCCATCAATAATTAGTGATTTTAAGGAAGGGAGATTCTTCAAACCATCTAAATCTTCAAACTGCTGATATTCCAACTCTATTTCCTCTAAAGCATTTAATGAATGAATATCACCAATTGTTTTTAACTCTCCATAATGTATCGTAAGCGTTTTCAAAGAAGGGAGGTTGTTCAAGCCATTAAGACTTTGTAGCTTGCTATTTTCTATAATCACTTCTTCTAAGTAAGGAAGGTCACTTAATCCATTCAAATCTTTAATCGATGTTTTTTTAGATATGAAGGTTTTTAGATTCTTACTTTTTGAAAGATCAGGCAGATTTGTATTTACCTTCCCGCCACTTGAGAGGTATTCAACTTTACGTGGAATTGTTAAATGTGCGTAGCTATTATTACCTCCAAGGCCTAAAACCTTAAGGTTTTCCAGTTTTACTAAATTGATTGCTGATATATTTGTTCCACTTGGGATATATAGTCTTTCTAAATTAACTAACTCAGAAAATGAGATCTCTACTTCAATCTCACTATTAATATGCTTTGCATAAGACAAATATAAATTTTCGATTTTCTTAAGATTTGAAATCTCTGATAGGTCAAAAGCACCGCCAGATATACCCATTGCTTTGACATTTTCTTGATACATTATATTCTCAAAGAGAACATCTTTTTTAGAATATGAGTTTAAGACTTCTAACATACTAACTTTTGGGAGTATTACTGTTCCAGAAGAAAGCTTGTTTAAATTAACTTGTCTTAATTCACTATTTTTTGAAAGATCTATCTTATCTACAGCCTCATCATTAAACCTTATTGACAGGTATTCTAGGTTTTTCAAAGACGAAATAAAATCAATAAGATCCTTATGATTCCAGTTTCTTGTAGGCTCAACACTTACTACGAGTTGAACTATATTTCCCTGAGAATTTACAACAGCATGATTTCGATATGTACTATGAGTATAGAAAATTCTATAGTTTCCACCATTAAATGATGTTTTCTGAAACCTTCGTACAACAGAACTATTATCTTTTGAATCCTTTGAATCAGCTAAATATTTAAAGTTTACTCCTTCCTCAAAAACATAGGCATACCCAGTGTTTCCCTTGTAAACTTCAAGGAATCTTCTTATCTCTTCAGATTCGCTGGCGATTCTTTGTCGATCTTTCTCTTCATAACCAATAGTAGGATAAGAAAAAAGGATAAAGGTTATAAGCAGTAGTTTTTTTAACACAGTCAATCCTTTGGAATCGATATAGGGTTTAAATGAAAGTGTGGATGTTGCCAAAGATGCGATTTGTGGAATGGCTGATCGCTAGATGGAGTAAATAGCCCCATTTCGAGAAGAACATAGATGGGCTGATGCTCTATAAATTTGCATCCAAAATTGGAGTAGCAGGTTTCTTGCAACCCCATGTACAGTAAGGAAGGGTGGTTTTGATTACCAAGGTTCGTCTCATTAAACGTCAAATTATGAGGTAACTCGTGAAGACCAAATTTCTCCTCATTGTATTTAGTTCGTGCTTTGACCTCTTCGTAATAATCAATCACTTGTTCAACGCTATGTATACCGTCAAACCATAGTGTATGGAGCCAATCGATATCAAAATCTACCAGGTCTACAATTTGCTGTTTGGTATAGCGAGGCTTGTCATCTCCATCTTTCTCCAAATACAAAGGAACAATTGCTCTCCATGATAATTTTCCAAGGTTTACACCCTTACTACTAATGACCCCGTCTTGATGGTAATCTTCTATCGTAGTGATAGGAGTATTATCTGATTGTCCATAAAACAACTGATAAGTATCTATTGGATTTTCATTCAGTAGCATTTTTAAATCATGCTCTCCATCGAAAGATAAATTTGCAGCAATATTCCAAACAGAATTATTTCCCATCGTTTTTAAGCCATATGCCTCCACTGTTTCTTTGGGTATATGAACAGGCTTTTTCACCTCCCCCCATAACCCAACAAGGTTATTCTGAGATTGACTACTGAAGAAAGGTTTAGCCAATTTTGCCAGATCATAAAAAAGCATCATAACGTTAAAGAACGTGCCCGCGGAGATAAGTAAACCAGATACCATTGGATGAGGTATACGCGAACCCCATTTAACGGTATTGATCATTCTTACGGTGAAGCCAACCGTCAACATAATACCTGCCGCAGCGGTAGTCGCAGCCACTAGTGCTTCTTCGGTCTTTCTGTCTTCAAGCAGACCTCGTATATCATAAGACGCAGTGATACCTTGATAAATTCCCAGCGGAATTGCCAACCTATCCAGAAAGTCCCCAATAAAACCTTGAGTAAATGAAATAGCTTTGAACGAACGTGAGCGAGATACATCAATATTGTTAACGGCACCATAGCGAATTTGCGCTACTCTGAGTGCGCCTAGCACGCTATTTGCTGCTCCTCCAAAATCCATGATTCCTTGAATATGCAAATTCATGTATCTGATATATAGCTCTTGTTCGGACCAATTGTATTTTTCTGCCTGTTCAGCAAGTAAATTCATATTTTGTACGGATAGGCAAACATTCAGCGCTGAATATACTACTCGAGAATACGCTGCAGTCGCAGCGCGCGCCGACGCTTCATCATTATCAAAACGAAACTGCCCGTAAAAATTCGCTTTTTTTCTGTCCTTGCCATTGCCTTCTAAAGCTTCTAATTTTATATTCATTTCTTCAAAAAATGATTTTATGGCATTTTTTGATTTCTGGAGCTTATTTTTACTTGCTGAATGATTTTGGGTAACGATAAGTGCTTTGATAATATCCGCACCTTTATCAGCACTAGACGCATCTATAACCGAACTGCCATCGCCCCGCAAAATACCAAAAATCTTAAGTACACTATTAAAGTACTTAACATGATAAGCCGCATCGCTTTTTAGGCTTTGATAAATCTTCTTCACACAGTCAGTTTGGTACCAACTGAGCATAACTTGGAGAGTACAAGGGGCGCCTGGACCGGGAACCACGTGACCTAAGTAAGGTTTCGCATATGTTTCATAGTTCGATAATATCCACTGAGATAGAGATTTGGTGTCTTCATCATACGTTGGTACAGACTCTTTTAATGCATCTAGTTGATTAACTAGGAAAGATTCATCAGAATCGTCTTTTTTCTGTATTGCGTCTTGCCACACTCCTAATAGACTAAGATCGTTAGTGTCTTCATCTGGAGAAAGTTTAGCTAGCTCATCAAAACCATGCGATAAGTCGTAGTTCCAAACCATTTCTCGGTACACATCCGAATAGGAAAGAGCCTCATAACACCTTGATATAGTAAAGAGAATGGCATCCCAATCATTTTCTTCATCCATATATGGACCTGCGGGATGACCTTCCCCATCAAAGCCTTCTTCGTATTTTTCTTTGATATAAGCGGTATAGTGTTTGATTTCAGCGAGAAGCGCTTTTGAATGGAGCAACTTCCAAACTTCTTTCGCAGCTTTGTCAATATGACGCTTTTGGGTATTCATATCAAACCCAACTGGGTTTTCAATAATATTGGAAACCCCCTCTTCCAGATCCGAAATGGCCTCTTGGAGCTTAACTCTCTCTTTCAACTCCTCAGTAAATTTTGACTGCCCGAGATAACTTGATAACTGATGCTGCGCTATATTAAAAAATGGATTGATGGTGGTATGGATATCGCTTTGCCCTTGATAAGGCATACGTACGTGCATATCCATCAGATGAGACATTTGAGAAAGCTCATAGAGCTTTTTATGATGTGGTAGACACGCCAGCTTGTATTCGTTGATTTGCGTCTCTAGAATTCCAAGCGCGTCTTTTAACCTGTGATTCCATTCCGGTAACGTACAATGCAAATAAATCCGTGGTGGGGCACTTTCTTCTTCCACATCAAAGACGACTTTGTTCAGTTTAAGCGTATGCCTTGTAGGGTAAACAGGCGCTTTTAAATCCGCTATTTCTCTTAATGGTTTGGTTTTAAACTTATTTTGATCAAGTGGATATAAAAAGAACGCACCTGGTTTGAAATACTTAATGCGCGAATTCGTGAGTTGATAAGCGTAATATTGGTTTTCGTTTACAATTTCGGAGGAAAACCTGCCTGAGTCACGCAAATGTGTTCGCCACTTCTCACCTAAGAACTGTGGTAATACCGGCTTTTTCAACTCAAATTGTTTTTTCCCGTCCTCACTTCTTACAATAGTAAAGCTGCTGCTTTCTGAACTCAGCTTTGTTGCGACAGCATTGGTGTTAGTGTAGACCGCCTCGAGTCTATCGGCATGATAGCCTGAATCATCAGACTCACCCGCTGTGCGCTCATCATCGTCATAGTTCCAACATAATATGAATCGGTTATAAATCTCACTGCCGTCGTCAGCGTAGTAGAACTTGGTATTGCTGTAGTCATACTCTCTTGGTCTAACTAACAGTGTGGTGGGCACCTCGCCGTCTTCTTCATCGTGTGTCGCGATATCTCGGGTAAATTGAGGTTCAAAAGTAGGTATTTCAGTGTTTTCGTGTCCCGTTAGCACCCAAAAATTGGGTTCTAACGGTTCGCTTTCTTGCTCGTCAGAAACCTTAAGCTCCGCTTTTGAAAATAAATCCTGATAAAAAGCTTGTCGCTCTTCTAAACGCGCTTTATTCGCGGCTAAATCTTCAGAATAACTGGGGTAAGGTGAAATATTTTCATGGAAAGTTATTTGGCGATCAATTTCTTCTTCTAGCGCTTGAATGCTTAGATTGAGTGTTTGAATTCTGTATCTTACTTTGTATTTTATATACTTATCATTAATACTTCCGGCGTATTCGTTTATTTTTTCCTGCATTGCCCGATAGTATTCAAGGTCGAACAACATATGGTCATAGTCTAACTGGTAGTCTTTTAGCTGGTTATACATTGTCGCCTCTAAGAAAGTTTTTCGTTCTTTTCTAGCCACTCTTGGGTATCGCCGTCTATAGACCCCGTCAGTGGTAAACCTTGGATAAATTGCAGGTTCTTTATGTCGCTTTGAGTTTTAGGTCCCAATTGACCATCAGAGTTACCCGATGCCATGCCTTGGTTAGCCAAACGCTGCTGTACACCTTCCGTATCTGAAAGTGGTTTTAACGTTTTTATACTGACTTTGTAGACATCGAAATTCTCTTCATCTTCTTCGTTTAGCCAGAATTTGATAGTGACTTCTTTCTCGTCTTTGAATTCTTCTAAATCCAGTACCCCGGAGTGGTTGGTTTGAG
Organism: Vibrio penaeicida; assembly: GCF_030689305.1. Lineage (GTDB taxonomy): Bacteria > Pseudomonadota > Gammaproteobacteria > Enterobacterales > Vibrionaceae > Vibrio > Vibrio penaeicida_B. Next base: position 135,155 of record NZ_JAUYVM010000017.1, read on the forward strand.
CATCAACTGTTGATGAGCCAGATTCGATAACCACTTTTTTATTGGCGTAGACATAGCCATTTTGATCTTTCATCGCTAAGCCAATTCCAGGCTCTTTTTCCTCTTCAACAGTGGCTTGGTTTTCAAAGTCCGCAGGGGAAGTTGACGACTTGGGAATGCTGTCTAATGTTAGGTTTTCATTGACACCTTGGGTGACCAGCGTAGCAACAGGAGCCCAATTCGATGGGGCTGGAGCTTCATTAGAACTGGATTCGGGAGGCGAGCCTTTCTTGCCTGAAGATGAGGAGCTACCACCACCTGAGCTGGGCGAGCCTTGATCGCCAATAAGAACGGTGCCACACCCCGAGATGATAACGCCACCGTGGGATGAACCATCCCCCATACGAGCCGCTGGCTTTCCGTTGATAAAAACACTGCCTGAGCCACCGGATATAGAATCTGGAGGACCGACACACACCATTGAATCACCTTGTCTGGCGGCGGGCATACCACCGATAAAAACGTTTCCGGAGCCTGAAGAAATGGGACCACCTACATGCGGTATTTTCCCTGTTTTGTCTGGGCAGGAGTGAGAATCTCCTACCCTTGCAGCTGGCTTTCCCATTGCAACATCCTGTTAGCGTGCTAAGAAAAATTCTGTCGATTATATATGCATCACGTATCTCAACTTAAGGTGTATGAATTAAAGAAAGCTATCCAGTAAAAAAAGTTGAGCAGGGTTCTCATTAATCTTGATTAGAAATGTAACTGATACAACAGTTACTTATCGTTGAGGATAGAGGAGAAGTAGTTTTTTTAAGGCCAAGACGAAGGAAGGCTTTCACCTTCCTATAAAGTGTTATGGAGCTAGAAATCTACGCCACACCGTGCCCTTTTGACGCTGTCCATACTCGATACCATTGTTCACGGGTTAACGAGATATTTTTGGCTGCGACTGCGGTTTTTACGCGTTCTATTTTACCACTTCCAATGATAGGGATTGGGCGAGAGGGTAGCGCCATCACCCAAGCAAACACCACTTGATCAATCGAATCGGCAGACACTTCTTCTTTTATCTCTTCCAGCACAGTTAACACGCGGTTATCTTGCTCAGTTGATGGGTTGAAAAGGTTGCCTCCAGCCAAACATGACCAAGCCATTGGGCGGCGACGTTGAGCTTGCAACTGATGCAATGTTCCGTCTTCGAGGCTTTGCATATTGATGGGATTAATCTCTACTTGGTTGGTCACCAACGTGACATCCAAATAGGATTGAAGAGAAGAAAATTCATGTGTTGTGAAGTTAGAAACACCGAAATTCAACACTTTACCTGAGCGTCTTAACACTTCAAACGCTTCGGCGACCTCTTCTGGTTGAAGCAAAATATCAGGTCGGTGCAGTAGCAATGTATCGACATGCTCTACACCCAGCTGCTTGAGTGAGCGCTCTACCGATCCGATTATCTCACCACGACCGCTGTCATAGTAGGCAATTCCCCCTTCGGTTTGAGGAGCGATAATGCCTAACTTAGTAATGATATGGAGTTGCTCCCGGATGGAGGGCTCAAGTGCTAGTGCCTCACCAAACAAGGTTTCGCAAGGGACATCACCGCCATAAATAGCAGCATGATCTACGGTGGTTATTCCCAGCTCTATGTGCTGCTTAACAAAATCCAGCCTCTGAGCAGGTGACATCCCCCACTCCCCCATTCGCCAATACCCTTGTATAAATTCAATACCAGCTAACGGGTCGTTTTGATATACACCCATACTATTCTGTTGATTATTAGACATTTTCACCTCAAACCTCATAAACGTAATACCTAAATATTAGACGGTGCTTTGTTGCGATTAAACCTCACATTCAGAATTAACTATTCTTTATAGAGAACAATAAAATGTACTATAAGGAACAATAGATACTTCATGGTTTGGGTGAAAGATGAAACTGCCACAAGAAATGCGATTGCATAAACGATTCGAACGCTATTATTTATTCAGTGTTGTGGCTGAATGCCTGAATTTTGGGCAAGCTGCCGATAAATTGGGGATTTCACGTAGCTATTTGTCTACCCAAATTAATGCCTTAGAGCGCGATCTTGATGTCACCTTACTGATACGTACAACGCGAAGCGTTAGGCTGACTCAATCAGGACAAAAAGTATTGCTGCAAATGCAAGGTGTTACCTCTTCCGTTAATCTTATGGAGAGAGAAATTAGGCAGTCTGCTTCTGCCATCGAAGGGAAGTTAAACATCACCAGTGCGGCTATTTTTGGGCAACGTTACTTGGTGCCTGCGTGCCGAGCCTTTCGAAAACTCCACCCAGACATCACTTTTGATATTGATGTTGGCTACACAAATCAAGATCTGACTCAACAGCCCTTTGACCTAGCGATAAGAGCGACAAGTACCCCGCCAGAAAACATGATAGCCAAGCATTTAATGGACTACCGACATGTATGTTGTGCCTCGCCAGATTATCTCAACGCCTTTGGCACGCCATTAACACCTGACGATTTGCGCTCACACAACTGTTTATCAGACCCACACCTCACGACGTGGCAATACACGGATCAAGGGACGTTAAAGGAAGCTGAAACAAAAGGGACGTTTTACGCCAACGACAACTTTTTACTTTATGACGCCGCAATAGAGGGTGAAGGCATCATTAAACTTCCTGATTATCTTGTTAAACCAGCACTTAACCGAGGACAATTATCAGCAATATTGGAGCCTTACTATAGCCAAAAAAGAGAGATCTACTTGGTTTTCCCTCAACAACTCAAGCACAGTGAAGCACTTTTAGCTTTTATTCAGTTTTTGCAAAGCTGGGTAAACTCTCATTCACCACGTTGAGTCCCGAACTTTAGTCCAATTCATCCTGTGGAATATTGGACAACTTCTTTGTTTTTGATCAGCCCGTTTCAAATAATTTAGTGAAATGCAGTGAGATCACTCGCACTTTAATACTATTACCAGCATGACATAAATATCTAAACGATTGACAAGATTATACTTATCGACCGCTTAATCATTGAATAATGCTACAAATTCAGGGAATAAATAACCATTAGAGAGGGAACTGGTGAATGGTTAAACAGTTAATTTCAAGTAGTCACGGAGTGACCACTCAACCTCAGTTAAAACGGCTATGTGCCGACATTACTGAAACACTCGGAGTCGATTACTACCTAATCGCATTATTTACCCCATTAAACACACAGCATTACGATGTGTTTTTGATAAACAACTATCCTGAAGATTGGATGGAGTGGTACTTCGAACACAATTACCGCCAAAGCGATCCTGTATTGGAGTACGCCAAAAGTGGAGTTGCTCCGATATTGTGGCACCGCGACTTTGATGCTATGCCAACAGACCAACAAGAAGTCATGGAAAAAGCCGTCGAATATGGGCTAAAAGATGGAATTTCAATTCCTATCCATGGAAAAGGCGGCACCATCGGTGTGTTTTCTATCGCGAACAGTGAACGCATACCGGATGATAAAGCATTTGAAATTGAAGCGAACATGCTTTCTATTTGGCCTTACCTTCATTCTGCTATGAGCCGAGTGAATGTGTGTGAACCAAAAACCTTAACAGACAGAGAAAAAGAAGTACTGACTTGGACCGCCGAAGGTAAAACCTCTTGGGAAGCTTCTCAAATCATTGGTGTGTCTGAAAGTACAATCAATTTCCATATCAAAAATTGCATCAATAAATTGGATGCGGTCAACCGACATCATGCTATAGCTAAAGCCATCATTGGTGGTGTTATTGCACCAGATAAACTGTAGTTTTAATCACTGATGTCTGGTTGAATTGAGAGCCTGGGAAAGATCCAGGCTTATCTCTAACTGAAGTGACTAGTTAATCAACCGGTCAATAATGTCGAAAACACAAACATTGTTGAGGCATGCACCATTCACTTCTTGTACATCTTGAGTATTCAGTTCTTTCATCATTTCGTCCTTTTAATTAGCGTAGAATTCTTTCGATAATGCAGCAGATGCAACATGCGCCATTCACTTCTTGTACGTCTTGAGTATTTAGTTCTTTCATTGTCTATATCCTTATAGATTGATTACGATTTTGATTAATACGTTGTCGCCTGCGCCACTTACTTGGCTAACTTCTTGTTGTGTTAGTGCTTTCATTGCATGTTTCCTTATAGGTTGATTACGATTTTGATTAATACGTTGTCGCCTGCGCCACTTACTTGGCTAACTTCTTGTTG
>NZ_JAUYVM010000018.1 GCF_030689305.1 Vibrio penaeicida
AAAGCGTTCCCGTGTCAGCGAGGGGCATTATAGAGATCGACATCACATTGGCAAGCCCTTTTTGACGTTTTTTTCAATTTCTAAGTTGTTTGCGTGTTTTTTATTCAAAAGGTGGTATTTTCACTATTCTTCTTTCACTTTTTACCCTTTAATCGCCCTAAATTAAGGAGAAATCATGAGCTCAATTCGAAGTTATAAAGGTATTTGCCCTGAAATTGGTGAAGGTGTCTATATAGATAGCAGCTCTATCTTAGTGGGTGACATTAAAATAGGTAAAGATTCTAGCGTTTGGCCACTTGTTGCAGCCAGAGGTGATGTTAATCATATTCATATTGGCGAGCGTACCAATATTCAAGACGGTTCCGTTTTGCACGTTACTCATAAAAATGCGGAAAACCCTGAAGGCTACCCGCTTATCATTGGTAATGAAGTGACTATCGGTCATAAGGTCATGCTTCATGGGTGTACGGTAGGCGATCGTGTATTAGTAGGTATGGGTGCCATCGTCTTAGACGGAGCGCACATAAAAGATGAAGTTATGATTGGTGCGGGCAGTTTGGTCCCTCCCAATAAAGTATTGGAGAGTGGTTATCTCTATGTAGGGAGCCCAGTAAAACAGGCTCGCCCATTAAGTGACAAAGAAATCGCTTTTTTACGCAAGTCCGCAGATAACTACGTCAATACTAAAAATGAGTACAGAACTATAGTAGAGCCAGTTACTTTCGAATAACAACTTGCCCGTTGTCGTCGAAATCTTCCTCTTCTATCAAAGATTCAGCAAGCTCTTCCATATCAAAACGGTATTGTGAGAATAAAGAGAGAGCTTGCTGCTCTTCCTCTATTTTCTCTCCGCTCACTTGTTCAATGGCAGCCACTAAAGCAAGACATTCGATCAACATGCCTGATTGCTGTGCTGGGAAACGTACCGCGTTATGTTCTTCATCCCAAGTTTGGATATCAGGAAAGAGTATTGATTGATTCATGTCAGGCTACCCTTCCAAGTTTTTTCTGAGTTCTCGAAGAACTTGCTTTGCGCCAGGCCTTAACCCTCTCCATACAAGGAAGCTTTCTGCTGCCTGCCCGACCAACATACCTAGACCATCGTAAGCATTTACAACTTGGTTATCTTTAGCCCACTGATTAAATGCTGTAAGACCCTGCCCATACATCATGTCATAGCTAACGGTTGTTGAAGTGAATATCGAAGAGCTAATCGTGGGTAGGTCACCACTCAAACTAGCAGATGTGGAATTGATCACCACATCAAAGGAAGTATTGATGTCTTCCATAGGAACAGCACGAATATCACCAAATTCGTTAAACATCTCCTCAAGCTTTTTCGCTTTAGCAAATGTACGGTTGGTAACCACTATGCTTTTTGGGGATTGGTCCAAAAGTGGTTTTATCACGCCGCGTGCTGCGCCACCTGCACCAATAACCAAAATACGGGCACCTTCTAACGGTACTTGGTATTGCAATAAATCTTGAACTAAACCTTCGCCATCGGTGTTATCACCAATGATTTCTCCATCATCGAGTTTTTTTAGTGTATTCACCGCCCCCGCCAATTGCGCTCTTTCGGTCAGGCGATCAGCAAATTGAAAGGCGTCTTCTTTAAATGGCACAGTCACATTACAGCCTTTCCCACCTTGCGAGAAAAACTCTGTTGCCGATTCTACGAAACCACCTATGGGCGCTTGGCGCGTTACATAGGATAAAGACTGATTGGTTTGTCGAGCAAAGAGGGTGTGTATAAAAGGGGATTTACTGTGTCCGATAGGGTTACCAAACACGACGTACTGATCGATAGGTTGCGCCATTTCCTTGCCTGCAAAATTAAATAGGGTCGTTTGTACAGACCCTATCATCATACCCAAATTGCCTCAAGCGACTGGATTCTGAGCGTTATAGCTGGAAATCACCATTCTCTAGGTTTTAGGTAATTTTGGTACAGGTCATCTTCCGGTGTCCCAGGCTCAACCTGATAGTCGTATTCCCATCGTGCTAAAGGAGGCATCGACATTAAGATTGATTCAGTACGCCCACCACTTTGTAGCCCAAATAAAGTGCCTCTGTCGTAGACTAAGTTGAATTCGACGTAGCGACCACGGCGGTATAACTGAAATTGGCGCTCTTTTTCACCATATTCAGTCTCTTTTCTTCGATCAATGATTGGTACAAGCGCATCGGTATAGCCTTTCCCAACAGCTTGAATGTATTCAAAGCTTTTCTCGAAACCCCATTCATTGAGGTCATCAAAAAATAAACCACCGACACCACGAGTTTCATTACGATGCGGAAGGAAGAAATATTCATCGCACCACTTTTTATGCTCTGAATACACATTATCACCAAACGGTGCGCAGACTTCTTTTGCCGTATTGTGCCAATACAAGCAATCTTCTTCGAAAGGATAAAACGGGGTTAAATCGAAACCACCACCAAACCACCAGATGGGATCATGCCCTTCTTTTTCGGCAATAAAGAAACGCACATTGGCATGAGAAGTGGGTACATAAGGGTTGTGCGGGTGCATCACTAACGACACGCCCATCGCCTCAAATTTTCGACCAGCAAGTTCAGGGCGATGAGCCGTAGCTGATGCGGGCATCTCTCGACCGGAAACGTGTGAAAAGTTCACTCCGCCTTGTTCAAAGACATTGCCGCCACTCATGACTCGAGTTCGACCTCCGCCGCCTAGGCGTTCCGTCGATTCACGATGCCAAATATCTTCTTCAAATACAGCCTTACCGTCCACCTCTTCAAGCTGCTGGCATATGCTGTCCTGAAGTTCTAACAAAAAGTACTTTACTGCATCTTTATCGATATCTGACATTGCTTATTCCTATATTCGCAGGTTATCCCTGTCTTAATATGGTAGACGTTAAAGCGTCGCGTATTTCACTCGGTTTATCGCGACCACCGGTTTCACCTTCTAAAATTGCGACCAAGTACTCACCTAGCTGCGCATGTACCTCCTGAAAAGTCATACACGGTGGCTCACCCGTAAGGTTGGCGCTGGTCGAGGTTAGCGGTTTACCAAACGACTCGCAAAGTTTTTGTACCAATGGATGATCAGTCACCCTTACCGCAATGGAATCAAATTGACCTGAAAGTAGGTTTGATAACCCAGGTTTTGCAGGCATTACCCAGGTAACTGGTCCAGGCCAAGTGTCGAACACCGCTTGGCGAGCTTCATCCGTTAATTGAGATTCATCGATGTATGGCTTGAGTTGCTCAAAATTGGCGGCGATGAGAATTAACCCTTTTTCTACTGGTCTTTTCTTAAGTTCAAGTAGCTTTTGAATAGCGTCTGCGTTATCAGGGTCACAGCCGACTCCAAATACACCTTCCGTTGGGTAAGCAATGACTTCCCCATCATGGAGCGCCTGAACTGTGTTTTCAAAATTGGTCAATTTGAACCCCTTATCTTTAACATTTGAGCAGTAGTGTACAAAGAGTTTACCCCTCAGCCCAAAAGTAATTTATCAGTAAACTGTATCAAACCTTAAAACGATTTCGCGCAAACGTTTTCCTTACCGAAAATTCTACGTATAATGCGCGCAAAATATCCGCTCACCCAATGAAAGCGCTGAAGGAGTTTTGAGATGCAAGTCGGTATTATTATGGGTTCTAAATCAGATTGGCCAACCATGAAACTAGCAGCAGAAATGCTGGATCGCTTTGGTGTGTCCTATGAAACGAAAGTGGTTTCTGCCCACCGTACGCCACAATTATTGGCAGACTACGCCAATAGCGCGAAAGACCGCGGCATCAAGGTAATCATTGCTGGCGCAGGTGGTGCCGCACACTTACCTGGTATGGCGGCGGCCTTTACAAGCTTGCCGGTTCTGGGCGTTCCTGTTCAATCTCGTGCATTAAAAGGCATGGACTCCCTACTTTCAATTGTACAAATGCCTAAAGGTATAGCCGTGGGCACTTTGGCTATTGGAGAAGCTGGTGCAGCCAATTCCGGTATTTTGGCCGCTCAGATCATTGGTACTCACAATGAAGAAGTAATGGCAAAAGTTGAAGCTTTCCGCCAAGAACAAACTGAGACGGTTTTAGCTAACCCGAACCCAGCAGAGGATTGATCCCCATGCACGTTCTTGTCTTAGGCGCAGGTCAACTGGCTCGAATGATGTCTTTGGCTGGTGCGCCATTGAACATTCATATTTCTGCCTTCGATGTAGGCACAGAAAACATTGTTCACCCACTCACCCAGCAAGTGATTGGAAATGGCTTGGCTACGGCTATTGAACAAGCGGATGTCATAACGGCCGAGTTCGAACACATTCCACACGATGTGCTTGATGAGTGTGAAAAAAGCGGTAAGTTTTTTCCGACTACCGACGCCATCAAAGCTGGCGGTGATCGTCGCATAGAGAAATCGCTACTCGATAATGCCAAGGTAAGAAATGCCAAGTACTTCGTGATCAATACACAAGAAGATTTTGAGAATGCCATCCAGCATGTTGGCATTCCGATGGTGCTGAAAAGCACTCTTGGTGGTTACGATGGAAAAGGGCAGTGGCGTTTAAAAGACAAAGTACAAGCCAATGCTATTTGGCAGGAAATGTCTGAGTGCATCGCTGAAACACCAAACCAAGCGATTGTGGCAGAAGAGTTTGTGCCGTTTCAGCGTGAAGTGTCTTTGGTTGGTGCTCGAAATGCAGCGGGTGAAATCGCCATCTACCCACTAGCAGAGAACGTTCATACTGATGGGGTTTTAACGCTATCGACAGCCATTGCAGATGAAACACTTCAGGCACAAGCCAATATCGCGTTTACGGCGGTAGCGGAGTCTTTGAACTATGTGGGTGTTTTGGCGCTCGAATTCTTTGATGTGAATGGCGAGTTACTGGTAAACGAAATCGCGCCTCGCGTCCATAATTCTGGTCATTGGACTCAACAAGGTGCTGAGACTTGCCAATTCGAGAACCACTTACGCGCTGTATGTGGGTTACCATTAGGCAGCACTGAGCTGGTGCGCCCAACCTCTATGGTAAATATCTTGGGTGAAGACCAAGTGCCAGAGAGCGTTTTGGCAATGCCAGAGTGCCATGTGCATTGGTATGGTAAGGAAAAGCGTGCAGGTCGTAAAATGGGTCACATCAATGTGTGTGCAAGCAACGATGAGGCGTTAAAAGCCGCTCTGGTTAAACTTGCAAATATTTTGGATGCAGATGCTTTTCCTGCATTAAAGGAAAGCGCCCAAGCGCTGTAAGGCGCACCTATCTGTAAAAAGCAGTTACCTATAAAAAGCAGCATTACCTGTAAAAACGGCACTCTAGTGAGTGCCGTTTTTTATTGGATTTGTTCTTTCTGACACTTCCGATTAGCGCACAATACTTTAACGCCAGATGCCAGTTTCTTCTCAATCAGTAGTGAGTAATCACACTCAGTGCACGAACCGATGATGGGTTTATGGTTCACCGCAAACTTGCATTTCGGGTAGCTATTGCAGGCATAAAAAGTTTTGCCATAGCGGGATTTTCTTTCAACCAAATGACCCGTTTTGCACTCAGGACAGGCAATCTCTTCTTCCTTTTTCTGCTCCTCTTTAGGGACATCCAAGGACTCAATATGATGGCAGTCTGGGTATGCACTGCAACCGATAAACATGCCATAACGACCTTGCCTCAGTACCAATTCATTAGCACACTCGGGACAAGGGACACCTAACTCTTTAACAATATGACCATCGTTTTGACCAATCGTACGAATGTAGTCACAAGATGGGTACTGATTGCACCCTAGGAAAGGACCATGTTTACCATGACGTAAAGACAATTCTCCACCGCATTGAGGGCACGGTTCTTTTTCCAGTGCGTGCTCATGGGCAGAGAATAATTGCGAATCAATTTTACCGCTCATTCACCCAAAACCATTAATGAAGAATACCACTCTCGGTAGTATACAAGAGCTCCTCCATTTGGGTGTAGGCGTTTTCATTCCCCGGCACATTAAACAGTACCATCAATACTATCCACTTTAGATCGTCCAGCTGAAAGTCACTGGTTTCCAAGCCCATAACTCGATCAATGATCATTTCACGAGTTTCGGCGGTCAACACTTCAACTTGCTCCAAAAACAGCAAGAATCCACGACATTCTATATCTAAACGTGTCATTTCAGTGCGCGTGTAAATACGTACCGACGTAGCTGCACTGGTTCTCATGGCGGATTGTGCATCGCTTTGTTGTAGCGCTGCCAAGTCCTCTAACCAATTCAGGGCTTTGTAAATTTCTTTTTGGTGGAATCCAGCTCTGAGAAGCTCATCTTCCAACTCATCTTGATCGACCATCAATTCCGCATCACTGTGGATATAGGTCTCGAACAAATACATCAGTATGTCCATCATAGTTAGCCCCTCCCCTTTCGAATATAGCCACCAGGTACTGCAACAACATACCCTGAAAGCTCAAGCTCCAGTAGTTGCATCATGACTTCATGCACAGGTATATGGGTCCGCTCTGCAAGAATATCAACGGGTGTTGCTTCTAACCCTACGTTAGCCATTAGTTCAGGAAATGGCAATTCTTCTTGCGAGGCTTCTTCACTAAATATAGATGTTTGTTGGGAAAACGACCAAGAAACTAAATTTTCTACTTCTTGGAGAATATCTTCGGACGATTGGACCAGGCAGGCACCAGACTTAATGAGTGCATTACCCCCTCTGGAATTGGGGTTGTGAATTGAGCCGGGCAGAGCAAAAACATCTCGACCTTGCTCTGCCGCGTATCGCGCCGTTATCAACGACCCACTGCGTTCGGCAGCTTCGACAACAAAAACGCCAACCGACAATCCACTAATAATACGATTGCGGCGCGGGAAGTGCTCTGGTCTGGGTTTTGTGTTGGGTCTAAATTCTGAAACGAGCGCGCCTTGCTCTATAATCCTTTGTGCTAGCTTTCTGTGCCGAGCTGGATAAATGCAGTCGAGTCCCGAGCCCAACACAGCAACAGTTTGACCGCCTCCCTCCAACGCACCATCGTGAGCGTGCCCATCCACACCCAGCGCCAAACCACTGGTGACCACTAACCCATTTGCGGATAAATCTTTGGCAAACGCCCTTGCTGTTTGTAGCCCTTCTATACTGGCGTTTCGACTGCCGACCATGGCTATCTGTGGGGCGCTCAAAGATCGAGTGTCCCCTTTAACAAACAATGTAGTTGGTGGAGAAGAGACTTCTTTGAGTAATGGCGGGTACGCACAATCGAGTAGAGTAACAATATGGTGGTTTGACGCCAGCTGCCACTCTAGACATTCATCGACCTCTGGATGTGAACTGGCTTTAAGGAATTGAATTTGTTTCGGCTTAAGCCCTATGGCTTGCCATCGCTCTTCACTGGACGAAAGTAAATTGACGGGAGAATCAATAGTGAGTAGTCGAGTCAGAGACTGACCACCCAATTGAGGCGTAAAACTCAATGTCAGCCAAGCTCTCAACTCATTTTCTGTCATTTAACTGTCTTCGTCCTTAGTTTCCAGTGCGTCATTTTGTGGCTCTTTCAATAATGGAGAAAGCCCCATGGTTTGGGTGTGAATCGGCGCTTTGCTTCGGGTAATTAATGCAATGCTGAAAGAGGCGTACGGACGAATAACGATCATTTCCCCGACAGAAACATCCGGAAGATTTTCGCTAAGCCACCCATCATCCACAATGTAGTTGCCTCGGCTTCCAGAGACACCTAACCCTTCTTCCCAAAGGTCAAACATGGTGCCTTGTTCCACTTTATCGTTAAGCCCACGATCAATAATGACGACCTGATTACGCCCAATAAACTTACTTCCTTCCAAAGACCCAAGAATAGACGCTGAGACATGTTTAGGCGCGGGTTCTGGATAAAATGTATTGGAGAATGACAACTCTTCATGATACTGATGCGGTAACGCAAAGTCATTGGATAGGATTTCTTGATTCTGGGATTCCACTCTCAAAGAACTCAGCTTTTCCTCTGATTTTACTAACGTTGCCGTCGCAACCATTTTCAGAGAAAAGACTTCTTCACCACTGTCACTGCGCTGATATTCGGCTACAGAACGGTAGATACCCCAATGTTTCTCTGTGGTTTTGCCATCAATGAACAATTGGTCATGCTGGCTCAAGAAACGTCTTCCATCTTGTGTCCCGATCACTCGCATTGCACTATCTAACGCCTCCTTAGTGACGAGCCGATCGGAATTGATGTATGGCAAAACCAGCCCTTCAGGCAAGGTTGGTACCGCATCTTTATCCAGAATTCGAGCTTTGGGAGAAAGCGTAAGAAGAGGTTTTCGGCTCAACATGGGTTGCCCATTTCGCCATACCAAAGTCAGCTTGTCGCCAGGGTAGATAAGGTGAGGATCATTGATGTCTGGGTTAATCTGCCAGAGTCGTGGCCAAAGCCATGGGCTGTCGAGGTAAAGCGCCGAAATATCCCATAGGGTATCCCCTTTTTTCACTTCGTACGTTTTCGGTGCGTTTTCTTTAACCGATAAAACATCACTTTTTGCAAGGACACTATGTGTGACAACACATGTTATTATAGCTAAAGAGGTACGACCTAACTTGGCTATTATTCCTTTCATAACCTCAATTTCCCTATCCAATATTGGCTAGGATGCTGTCATTTAGGTTATAAAATGTCTAGAATTGAGCCAGCTAGGTTTTAGCTGTTTCGGCACAGTTCAATATTTAGAGTGTATATGTCTGTATTACAAGTATTAACTTTCCCTGATGATCGCCTTCGCACAGTGGCTAAGCCCGTCGAAGCAGTGACACCAGAGATTCAAAAAATCGTCGACGATATGTTAGAAACCATGTACGACGAAGAAGGCATCGGCCTTGCTGCAACGCAAGTCGATATTCATCAGCGCATCGTTGTTATCGATGTTTCTGATACTCGCGATCAGCCAATGGTACTGATTAACCCTGAGATCACCGAAAAACGCGGTGAAGATGGCATCGAAGAAGGTTGTCTGTCTATCCCAGGTGCTCGTGCTTTGGTGCCTCGTGCGGCAGAAGTTTCTGTTACAGCGAAGAATCGCGAAGGTGAGGAATACTCATTTGAAGCCGATGAGCTTTTGGCCATTTGCGTTCAACATGAATTGGATCACCTCGAAGGCAAGTTGTTTGTTGATTACCTTTCGCCACTGAAGCGTAAGCGCATTCAGGACAAGATGTTGAAGCTTAAGCGTTTCAATGAGAAGCAAGCGAAAAACGCCTAATCCAAACCACCTTCATCCATAAAGGAACCTTACCTTGAGTCAGTCTTTAAGAATTGTCTTTGCAGGTACTCCGGACTTCGCCGCCCTTCACTTGGCGGCGTTATTGTCTTCGGAGCACGAAGTTATTGCGGTTTACACCAATCCAGACCGCCCAGCAGGCCGTGGTAAAAAACTTACCCCTACCCCAGTTAAAAGCTTGGCGCTGGAACACGATATTCCTGTTTACCAACCCGAAAACTTCAAATCTGATGAAGCGAAGCAAACGTTGGTGGATCTAAATACCGATATCATGATTGTTGTCGCGTATGGCATGTTACTACCACAAGCCATATTGGATACCCCTCGTTTAGGGTGCGTCAACGTTCATGGTTCGATTTTACCGCGCTGGCGTGGTGCTGCACCGATTCAACGTTCGGTATGGGCGGGGGATGCTGAAGCTGGCGTCACCATCATGCAGATGGACATTGGCTTGGATACGGGTGATATGTTGAAAATTGCTTCTCTTCCAATTGAGGCAACCGACACCAGTGCGTCGATGTACGACAAACTAGCCGTTCTTGGCCCGGAAGCACTTGTCGACTGCCTAGCGGATATTTCGAATGGCAACGCGCAACCCGTCAAGCAAGATGACGAGCAAGCCACTTACGCGAAGAAGCTCAGCAAAGAAGAAGCCCGTATCAATTGGAATGACGATGCCGCTCACTTAGAGCGCAGTGTTCGCGCCTTCAATCCATGGCCCATCAGCCATTTTGAAGCTGCAGATAACACCATCAAAGTTTGGCAGAGTCGCACAGAGAGCCAAACCACCGACAAAGCGGCTGGTACCATTCTTCAAGCGGACAAAACCGGTATCTACGTTGCGACAGGTGACGGAGTACTTGTACTCGAAAAGCTGCAGGTTCCGGGTAAAAAAGCGATGCCAGTTCAAGACATATTGAACTCAAGAGCATCTTGGTTTGAAGTGGGCACGCAGCTCGTTTAAATCAGAAACAACCTGATTTCAGGATAAATAGCCAATATCAATGATTGATTGAATTGCTATATTGACGAAGTGAAGACTCACTTCAATACGTACTTTTTGAGGGCAGAGATGCCCTCCTTTGCTTTAAGGTATTCATCATGAATGTTCGCGCTGAAGCTGCCAACGTTTTGTATCTCGTTGTCGATAAAGGGCAATCACTTTCTACCGCCCTTCCTGCCGCACAACAAAATATCCGCCCGCGAGACCACGCTCTATTGCAAGAAATTTGCTACGGCGCACTACGCTACCTCCCTCGCCTAGAAACCATTGCCAATCATTTAATGGATAAACCATTAAAGGGCAAGCAACGCGTGTTTCATCATCTTATTCTGGTGGGCATTTACCAACTGAGTTTTATGCGAATTCCTGCACACGCAGCGGTTGGGGAAACGGTTGAAGGCACCAAAACACTCAAAGGTCCTCGGCTTCGCGGTTTGATCAATGCGGTACTTCGTAACTACCAAAGAAACCAAGAAGAATTGGATCAAGTTGCCGTTAGCCACAACGCGGGCAAATATGGCCACCCAAGTTGGCTACTAAAATTGTTGCAAGCTGCTTACCCAGAGCAATGGGAAAGTATTGTTGAAGCAAACAACCAAAAAGCACCGATGTGGCTTCGCGTGAACCACCAGCATCACAGTCGCGACGAGTACCTTGAGTTACTCAAAAGTGCAAACATTGATAGCAGCGCACACAGTGAAGCACTAGACGCCATAAAATTGGATGCGCCGATCGATGTACATGCCTTGCCTGGTTTTGAAAAAGGTTGGGTATCGGTACAAGATGCCGCCGCTCAGCTGTCGCTGAATTACCTGACCCCTCAAGATGGCGAATTGATTTTGGATTGCTGCGCAGCTCCAGGTGGCAAAACAGCGCACATTCTTGAGCGCACCCAAAACAGCGACGTTGTTGCAATAGATTGCGACGAAAACCGCCTCAAGCGAGTTCATGAAAACCTGAAGCGCCTCAACCTTCAGGCGAAAGTTATTTGCGGTGATGCTAGGAATCCTCAAGAATGGTGGCAAGGTGAACAATTTGACCGCATTTTGCTTGATGCGCCATGTTCTGCGACAGGGGTTATCCGTCGTCATCCAGACATTAAATGGCTGCGCCGAGCCGATGACATCGAAGCCTTAGCCGAACTGCAAAGTGAGATTCTCGATGCGATGTGGCAACAGCTTAAACCGGGTGGCACGCTTGTCTACGCGACATGTTCGATCACCCCGCAGGAAAATCGCGATCAAGTGGTTAAATTTCTGAATCGCACATCGGATGCAACGTTAGATGGGTCAGACATCGAAAACCCGGGCAGACAAATTCTTCCGGGAGAAGACGACATGGACGGCTTCTATTACGCTGTATTGAGAAAGCAGGCGTAAGCAATAAAACAACCATACTCAATACGTGTCGCCAAAAGGCGCAACAGTAGTAAGCGGATAGATAAGCAGAATAGGTAGGCGATGAAAATCATCATACTCGGTGCCGGACAAGTAGGCGGCACCCTTGCAGAAAACTTAGTGGGTGAGAACAACGACATCACGGTAGTAGACCGGAATGGAGACCGACTGCGTGAATTGCAGGATAAGTATGACTTGCGGGTGGTCAATGGGTTTGCCAGCCACCCGGGCACCTTACGTGAAGCAGGTGCTCAAGATGCCGACATGCTGGTTGCGGTGACCAATACCGATGAAACCAATATGGCGGCATGTCAGGTTGCCTTTACGTTGTTCAATACCCCTAACCGAATTGCCCGTATTCGCTCGCCAGAGTATTTGACAGAAAAAGACGCATTGTTCCAATCTGGTGCGATTCCCGTCGACCACCTTATCGCACCAGAAGAATTGGTTACCAGCTATATCGAACGCTTGATCCAATACCCTGGAGCACTCCAAGTGGTCAGTTTCGCTGAGCGTAAAGTCAGCTTGGTTGCGGTTAAGGCCTACTATGGCGGTCCACTAGTTGGGAACGCGCTTTCTGCACTGCGTGATCACATGCCTCACATTGACACTCGTGTAGCAGCCATATTTCGTCAAGGCAGGCCCATTCGCCCGCAAGGTACCACCGTCATTGAAGCGGATGATGAAGTGTTCTTCGTCGCAGCGAGTAACCACATTCGCTCTATCATGAGTGAACTCCAACGTCTTGAGAAACCTTACCGCCGCATCATGATAGTCGGAGGAGGGAACATTGGGGCAAGCTTGGCAAAACGCTTGGAAAAAGAGTACAGCGTCAAACTGATTGAACGCGGTTATCAGCGAGCAGAAAGGCTGTCTGAACAGCTTGAAAATACGATTGTATTCTGTGGCGACGCGGCCGATCAGGAACTGCTCGCAGAAGAAAACATCGACCAAGTGGATGTCTTCATCGCTCTAACCAATGAAGACGAAACCAATATCATGTCCGCCATGCTGGCAAAACGTATGGGCGCAAAAAAGGTCATGGTGCTGATTCAACGCGGTGCTTACGTCGATTTGGTGCAAGGCGGTACCATTGACGTGGCGATATCACCACAGCAAGCCACAATTTCTGCACTCCTGACACACGTTCGACGCGCAGATATCGTCAACGTATCATCTTTACGCCGTGGGGCGGCTGAAGCCATCGAAGCCATTGCACATGGGGATGAAACCACGTCTAAAGTTGTTGGTCGTGCGGTAGGTGATATCAAACTTCCACCAGGTACCACTATTGGTGCCATTGTTCGCGGTGAAGAAGTGTTGATCGCTCACGACCGAACGGTGATTGAACAAGACGACCATGTGGTGATGTTCTTGGTCGATAAAAAATACGTGCCCGACGTGGAGCGCTTGTTCCAACCAAGCCCATTTTTCCTATAGAGTCAGTGTTGGCGCTCTGTGTTTGGGGCGTCGCTCAAACCGTGGTAATAAGTCGATATGGTCCATCTACGCCCGATCTTATTTGTCATTGGACTGGTGCTCTCTAAGCTAGCCCTATTTATGTACGCCCCTACTGCCGTTGCCTTTTTCACTGGCACACCTGGGCTTATCGAATTTGGTCAGTCCGTACTGATTTTGCACGGCGTGGCATTCGTTTGTTTAACCATTGGGCGAACCGCAGAATTCCGTCTTGGGGTTCGAGACCTCTTTTTGATAACGTCACTTGTTTGGACTATCGCCAGCGCATTCGCCGCCCTGCCCTTCGTATTCATTAACCACATCAGCTTTACCGACGCGTATTTTGAAACCATGTCGGGGATTACCACCACGGGTTCAACGGTCCTCAGCGGACTCGATGATATGGCACCGAGTATTCTCCTTTGGCGCTCTATCTTGCAATGGTTAGGAG
This sequence comes from Vibrio penaeicida, assembly GCF_030689305.1. GTDB lineage: Bacteria > Pseudomonadota > Gammaproteobacteria > Enterobacterales > Vibrionaceae > Vibrio > Vibrio penaeicida_B. Next base: position 13,541 of record NZ_JAUYVM010000018.1, read on the forward strand.
GAATCGGTTTCATTGTAATGGGGGTAGCTATCTTACCCATGCTGAATGTTGGCGGCATGCGGTTGTTCCAAACCGAAAGCTCTGACTGGTCCGACAAAAGTGCACCGCGAACAAAAATTGTCGCGATTCATATCGTGTACGTGTACCTCACATTGACGGCGCTGTGCGTGATTGGCTATTTGCTCACGGGAATGTCAGGCTTTGATGCGATAAATCATGCATTCACCACCCTCTCTACTGGTGGTTACTCCACATCAGATAGCTCCATGAACCACTTTTCCAACGGAGCACATTGGGTGGGCATTCTTTTTATGTTTCTTGGCGGGCTTCCCTTCTTGCTGTTTGTTACTGCACTGAAAAAGCGCGAACTCAATTCCTTCTGGCAAGATGCGCAAGTAAGAGGGTTCGCCTACTTGGTCGTGTTTACCTCTTTGGTTGTCGCTGGTTGGTTATGGCTCCATCAGCACTACCAGTTGTCCGACGCCATTCGTGTTTCCCTGTTTAATATCATCTCGGTAACAACCACGACAGGATTTGGTTTGGAAGACTTTACAGCTTGGGGCGCATTACCTGCCGTTATTTTTGCATTCATGATGATGGCAGGGGCTTGCTCTGGATCCACATCAGGCGGTATTAAAGTCTTTCGATTCCAAATAGCGCTTACCCTGCTGCACAAGCAAATGATGCGCTTAATTCACCCGTCAGGTGTTTTTGTCCAAAAGTACAACCATCGCCCCGTCAACGACGACATCGTTCGCTCGTTGGTCGCATTTGGGCTGATGTTCTTTATCACCATTATCGTGATTGCCGCGGCGTTAGGGGCTATGGGGTTAGACCCAGTCACCGCCATATCAGGAGCGGTCACCGCAGTGGCGAATGTTGGTCCGGGCATGGGCCATGTTATCGGTCCGACGGGGAATTTTGCCCCGCTTCCTGATGCTGCGAAATGGTTACTGAGTATTGGTATGTTAATGGGTAGGCTGGAAATACTGACACTACTGGTGCTGTTCTTCCCTGCTTTTTGGAAGCGTTAAGATTTAAAGTTAACCCTATTCAGTCTGACCATAACGTACTTGCCGACCCAATCAGATTGGGTCAACAAAGAAATAGATCGCAAAGAAATGGCACGCGGCCCCACCCAGAACAAACCCGTGCCAGATGGCGTGGTTAAAGGGAATACGTTTACTCACGTAAAAAATAACCCCCAAGGAATACACCACTCCACCAATAGCGAGTAAAACCAAACCACCCACATCGAGCGTAATAGCTAGTTGGTAAATCACAACAAGTGACAGCCACCCCATGCCGAGATACGTATACAGCGACAGTTTTTTAAATCGGTACACGAAGGCTATTTTGGCAATGATGCCAATCAGTGCGATCGACCAAATAATGATCATCAAACCAATGGCCAATGGGGTTCGCAAGCTGACCAATAAGAAAGGTGTATAACTGCCCGCAATAAGCAGATAAATGGCGCAATGATCCAGCGTTTTTAACCAGCGTTTCGCTTTGCGATAAGGCACGGCGTGATAAACCGTCGAAGCCAGAAACAGCAGAATAAGGCTACCGCCGTATACGCTCATACTGGTGATGGTTAGCGTATCTGCATGATTATCTACCGCTTTGATCAGCAAGAACACTAACCCTACAATGCCACAAATCATACCTAGCGCATGTGTGATGCTATTGGCTATCTCTTCACTTACGCTGTACTCAGTTGTTGTAGGACGTGTCATACGCCCCTCCTTCAATTTAGAGCGAATACTCAACAGAAGAGAAGTATGACACACTCAGCGTACACTTGTAAGCTTAAATTTTAGCTAGACAGACCGATTAAGATCAACAGATCTGTTTAGAGTCAAATGACTATGTTTTCTGGACTGACTAGGTTTACTGGGCTGACTAAGTCGAACTTTCCAGAAACGCCAATACTTGCTGCCCTGCATCTTCACCGGACGTACTGGATGGAAGAACCAAATGACGTTTTAATTCGTTACCGCCAAGTAACCCAGCCAACATGCCACCGATGCCTTTCTTGCGGCGATCCACTTCAAACCACAGCTTTAATTCACCTTCGTCACGATACGCTACGATTTCCAGCTCTCGCCAGCGCCCATGGTAAGGTCCCGTGGTCGGAACAAATTCAAACTCTTGCACAAATGGAAGGTCAAACCCTTTGGCTTCTTCACACTCAACCTGACGAATGCGCAAACCCTGTTCTTCTAATGCCGTAAATATGCCATCCATTAATGGATCTGGGCGAACGGTCAATACATCTTTGTCTGTTGGATCAATTGCCATAGATATATCCAATCCGGTTTCCAACCACACTTTGGCATCACCGATGGTTACAGGAGTATTCCATGGAATAGGCAGCTCCACATCAAACGTGCGTTCTTCACCGGGTTCAATAGTAAAAGCATAAGGCAACTGCCATGAAGCCAATGCGTATTTCACGTTTTGCTTCTTGGTTTGCATCCCTTCTTGCACGTGGCTTTTGTCGTTGTCTGCGGGTACTTCACGTACGTATCGACAACAAAGCTTCAAATCGATGTTATCGATCTCTTGCGCAGAAGAACCACCATACACGTGGATTTTAATGCTGACATTCTGCCCCGGAATCAGCACTTCCTGCTGAAGAATAGAATCTACTTTGGCACTACCGATACCAAAGCTGGCTAAGGTTTTCTTTAAAAAAGACATGAACAACTCCTCTGGTTAGGTTCTTCCTTTGCTTTATACTCAAGTGACCTCAAGATGTAGGGTTCAGAGCTTCATATACTGTTTCAGTTCAAGGATAAGAATGCAGTGGAATGACGAGTCCTTTCCAAATTCTTTGACAAAGAAATGAGACAGTATATGAGCTCCCAAGGGCGAGTTTAACTGGCTTTCATCCTGCGTTACCGATTATCGATTTAGAACCACTAGATCTTCAAATCGGTGCCTTGTCTAAAAGCCAGTTAATTCTCGCTGAACCTAGCACCTTGATGTCACTTGAGTATATAAGGTGATGATTAGCAGAAGAAAGTTCCGACTATTTTCTATACATATCCTGTACGGCGGGTTTGTGCAACATTCATACGAGAGACTCACTAAAAAATGAGCAAAAAACCAGCATTTTGTTCGCACATATTTTGAATAAATGCTAATCTTTGAGCCGGATATGACTTCATATCTATACTCCTGATTTTCTATAGGATTGGCGCTCGCCAGAAGAGATTTTTCTCATAGTGAATCAGGCCATATGATTGGCAAAGGATGTGCCTGACTGTTAGGTAAACGAATGCGCCCAACACCTGTCAGGTTTTCGCACACACATCGTAGTGCGTCTCGACGTCGTTCAGGTTTCGCTTCAGCTCCAGTCTGCAGCAAACCAGCTCCACAGGTAAACTTAGTTGTTAAAACGGCTCTTGAGAGCCAGAAAGACAAGAAAGTAACCCAAGCGGCTTAATAAAAAGCGCGGTCTCAGACTGCGCTTTTTTATTTCAACAGATTTTGTTAACGTACAAAAAATATCACTATGAAATTTGTGGAGAAAGATATGAAATGTCATCGCATCAATGAGTTAATCGAACTCATGCATCCAGAATGGCAAAAAGAGTCAGACCTCAACTTAATGGCATTCATCCAAAAGTTATCTCAAGAAGCAGGATATGAAGGCAAACTTGAAGATTTGACCGATGATGTGCTGATCTACCATTTAAAAATGCGAAACAGTCAAAAAGAAGACATGATTCCAGGGTTGGCTAAAGATCAAGAAGACGATTTCAAGACAGCACTTCTAAAAGCTCGCGGCATTCTTTAATTCCAACCGTAATTCAATTCTCTTTCCTTAAAGCGGTGTTTCTGCCGCTTTTGTGTATGCCTATTTTTTTGCTCAACTGTTACTAAGAAAGTTATTAAACCTTGATACCCATAAAAAAATAAATGTTTTATAAACAGTATAATCCTTAGGCAATTCGAGCTGTGTCTTGCTCTTTGTGTGTGTAGTTAAACAGAGTGTCGTGCTCTCTTCACGTACGCAAACCTTCTTACGTTCGACTTCCTCGTGTGAGATCTGGCAAGACAACTAGAATAAAAAAAGCAATGTCGAAGAGTGAAGGCAAAAGAACCTTCACCTCAAAACGCCCAAGAAGGACACCTGTATGAGTCAGGACAAAATCGAAGTTAAAGATGTGACTCCGAAAACCTATAACCCTAAAACACATAAGGGTAAAGGAGACCGTTTTAACCCGAACAACCAAATCTATGTGCGAGAAAGTAAAGGAACCTACCAAAAACTCCGTCGATATGGTGGTTGGTTTTTATTGTTGGTATTTGGTCTAACACCTTGGATACCCTACGGCGATCGTCAGGCGATACTGCTGGATTTAGGGAATCAGCAATTTAATTTCTTCGGCACAACCTTGTTCCCACAAGATCTCACGCTCCTTGCCTTGCTGTTTATGATCGCCGCCTTTGGGCTGTTCTTCCTCACCACATTTTTAGGACGAGTTTGGTGTGGTTACCTTTGCCCTCAAACCGTTTGGACATTCATGTACATATGGTTTGAAGAGAAGTTAGAAGGCGCCGCCAATAAGCGGCGAAAGCAAGACAGTGGAAAAATGAACTCGAACCTTCTGCTTCGCAAAACCCTTAAGCACATAGCGTGGTGGTTTATTGCCCTCGTTACCGGCTTTACCTTTGTCGGGTATTTTGTGCCCGTCAAAGATTTGGTTATCGACTTTTTCACCTTTAACGCCAGCTTTTGGCCTGTGTTTTGGGTCGTATTTTTCGCTGCTTGTACCTATGGTAATGCAGGATGGATGCGTTCAATCATGTGTATACATATGTGCCCTTACTCTCGCTTCCAATCTGCCATGTTCGATAAAGATACCTACATAGTGGGTTACGACACCGAAAGAGGGGAAACACGTGGCGGTCGCTCTCGAAAAGCCGACCCGAAACAGCTGGGGTTGGGGGATTGCATTGATTGCGACTTGTGTGTTCAGGTTTGCCCGGCTGGTATCGATATCCGTGATGGCTTGCAATACGAATGCATAAATTGTGGTGCTTGTATTGACGCGTGCGACAAAACCATGGACCGCATGGGGTATGACAAAGGGCTCATCAGTTACACAACCGAACATCGCTTATCAGGCAAGCACACCAACATCATGCGACCGAAATTACTGGGCTATGGCGTAGTCATGCTACTCATGACGGGTCTTTTCCTATTCCAAGTGGTGAGTGTTGAGCCTATGGGGCTATCGGTCCTACGAGATAGAAACCAGCTGTTCAGAATGAATAATGAAGGGCTCGTAGAAAACACATACACCCTTAAAATCATCAACAAAACTCAAGAGCGGCAGGAATACCACCTCAACGTGAGCGGGATTAGTGATGTTACTTGGTATGGTGCTCAAACCGTGCAGGTTAGCCCGGGTGAAGTGCTTAACTTTCCTTTGAGCCTTGGTGCTGATCCTGACAAACTTCGCTCTCCCATCTCAAAGATTCAGTTTATACTCACCGACAGTGACCAATTTACTGTCGAAGTCGAAAGCCGATTTATTAAGAAGCTATAGACTTTTCTCAAGATGGAATAAGGCGCAGTAATGCGCCTTTTTTAATGTATGTCTGATAATGCCTTTAACTTTGAAGCTCTGACTCCCGACTTCATGTGGTACGCGCTGGAAAGCATTGGAGTCCGCGCTGAATCGGGGTTACTTGCCCTAAACAGCTATGAAAACCGAGTCTATCAATTCGCAGACGAAGACAAACGACGCTATGTGGTTAAGTTCTACAGACCATCGCGCTGGAGCAAGGCTCAAATCCAAGAAGAACATGATTTTGCTTTAGAATTACTGGAACAAGACATACCGCTTGCCCCTCCTTTGGTGATCAATGGCCAAACATTGCATGAGTATAATGGCTATCTATTCACGCTTTTTGATAGCGTAGGCGGGCGTCAATTCGAAGTCGATAACGACGAACAGTTGGAGTGGGTGGGCCGTTTTATGGGTCGAATTCACAAAGTTGCTCAAAGTAAGACATTTCAACATCGTCCTACTTTAGGCTTTGAAGAATACCTCTATCAACCTCGTGCACTATTGCAACAATCCGACCTGATACCCATGCATTTGGAAAAGAGTTTTTTCAAAGACTTAGACATGCTTATTGAGCGAATTGAGTCGCATTGGGTTTCTGGTGCAGCCATACAGCGGTTGCATGGAGACTGCCATCCAGGGAACATTCTTTGGCGAGATGGGCCGATGTTTGTCGACTTAGATGATGCGCGAAATGGTCCTGCCGTTCAGGACTTATGGATGCTACTCAATGGTGAACGCCACGATAAATTGGCTCAATTGGATATCATTCTTGAGGGTTATGAAGAATTCTGTAACTTTAATCACAATGAATTGAAACTAATTGAGCCATTGCGCGGTCTACGAATGGTACATTACATGGCTTGGTTAGCTAAGCGATGGCAAGATCCCGCCTTTCCCGTTGCATTCCCTTGGTTTAGCGACGCAAAGTACTGGGAAGGTCAAGTGCTTGCATTCAAGGAACAATTGGCGGCTTTAGAAGAAGCCCCGCTGACACTCACGCCTCAATGGTAAGTTGTGCTGTGTCCAACACGGTTTTACACGGAGAATAACTACATGAAAAAACTTTTTGCACTGATTGCAACTGTGCTTATCAGCGTTTCAGCCCATGCAGCAAAATTCAGTGAAGGTGAACACTACAAAGTACTGGATCTTCCTGCGTCTTCTTCCCCAACAGTAACAGAGTTTTTCTCGTTCTACTGTCCGCACTGTAATTCATTCGAACCCGTTGTTCAGCAACTTAAAAAGCAACTGCCAGACAACGCGAAACTGGTTAAAGTGCACGTTTCTTTCATGGGCGGTAACATGGGCGTGCCAATGAGTAAAGCCTATGCGGCAATGGTGGCACTGAAAGCAGAAGATAAAATGGTTCCGGTTATGTTCAATCGCATCCACAACCTGCAAAAGGCACCAAAGAACGAAGAAGAATTGCGTCAAATCTTCCTAGATGAAGGCATTGATGCCAAGGCATTCGATTCTGCTTACAAAGGTTTTGCTGTGGACTCTATGGTTCGTCGATTCGATAAGCAATTCCAAAACAGCGGTCTACGCGGTGTTCCAGCCATTGTTGTGAACAACAAATACCTCGTGCAAGCACCATCAATTAAATCAATGGATGAGTACTTCGAGCTGGTCAATTTCCTATTGAAGCTCAAGTAAATCACAATGAACAATCATTAAAAAAGGAGCCTTTGGCTCCTTTTTTTGTTCTTAATCCGTTTGTTAGAGTTCAGCCAACTAGCTTCAACCTATTTACCGTGATAAATATTCTTCAGCACTTCATCTTTATCTCGCCAAATATCCCCAAGCCATTGCTGGAACTGCCTCTTATAAGGCTTGTCGTTAAAGTAGTCGCCTTTCACCTCTTCTGTCATCGGTATCAAACGAATACGCACCTCAATTCGCTTCATTTTTCCCATTAGCATATCTTTAAACGGGGTATCTACATTGTCTGGGTACGCCAACGTAACATCAATTATATGATCAAATTGTTCGCCCATCGCCGCTAGGGTATAAGCAATCCCCCCCGATTTTGGGGATAATAAATGCTGATAAGGCGCGCTGGATTTTTTCTGTTTCTCAGAAGTATAACGCGTGCCTTCGACATAATTTACGACTGTGGTGGGCAGGTGTCTGAATTTTTCGCATGAGCGGCGCGTTGTTGCCAAGTCCTGTCCACGCTTTTCAGGGTGCCTAATTAAGTACTCCCTTGAATAACGACGCATAAATGGCATATCCAGCGCCCAACAAGCCATACCAACGAAAGGGACGTATAAAAGTTGCTGTTTTAGAAAAAATTTAGGCATGGGTATACGGTCTTTAAAAACAGAACAAAGAACAACGATATCTGTCCAACTGAGATGATTACTAATCATCAAGTACCAGCCCTCTTTTTTTAACCCTTCTCCCCCTTCAATGCGCCACTCTATTCGGTTAGAGATAACCAAAATGAGCCCATTAAGGGTGGCCCAAAGCCACATAAAAAAGTTGGCACCACGAGTAACATGCGTTTTTAGTTTTTGTCCCGGAACAAGAAACTTAACCAATGCGAGTAAGACGATTGGAATGGAGCACAAAGCAGAAGTCAGGATGACGAGTGTGACGTTGAGAATAAGAAGAAAATAACCAAACATAGCGTTATAAATATTGAAGATAAGCCCACGTTAAAAATGGTGCATTATTGTACTGCGCTGTCATCTTAATGTAATCCATTTATTTAATGGTCTGATTTGTCGAGTTTTTCGTATAACCACGTGGAATAGTGGATTAAGTACCACTTAATATGACATTCTGTACTCTCGCTCAAAATCAGTATTCGGATAAAGGGATTATCATGGAACGAAAATCGTTAAGTGTTTTACTGTCTGCTTTGGTTGCTTCCTATGGTGCTCAGGCAGAGCTCAGCGATAAGAATGGATTCAGTGGCGAAGTCGCTATCAACGTTGGCTATACCAGTCAAACATCAAATATGAATACCGAAGCCAGTGCTCAGCGTACAAAGGGGGAAACCCCAACTGTAAGTAATGTCTTAATTGCGCCGTTAGGGAATCTTCAATACACGTTCGGCTCAAATAAACAGCATCAGGTATTTTTTGGTACGTCTCGCGCCGATATTGCTATCGGTACTTTAGCGCTTGAGTTAGGCTACAAAAATGAGTTGTCTTCTGGCATGACTTGGAGCCTTGCGGCACTGCCGAGTGTCCTTCAATCCGAGGTATGGCAAGACCCTTATCAGCTCAATGGTAACCGTGCAGAAACCAAAGAATTTGGTACGGCTTATCGTCTTCAATTGGAAAAGACGCCGCTATTCGGTCTCAACTTTGATCTCGCCTATGGGCAAATTAATATTGAGAAAGAAACATCGGGATCAGAATTGGCGTCGGGTGCCGATAAACTGAATCGAAATGGCAAGGTACTGTATTCCAAGGTCAAAAAATTTGTGCCATTAAGCCGCACCACCTTTTTACTGCCTTCGCTCAAATACATCCAACGCGACGCCGATGGTTCTGCTATGCAAAACACTGGAATTGGTGCAGACTTAACTGTGATCATGGTGCGCGGTCAGCATCAATTCGTCACCACCATTTCTTATCTCAACCGCAGCTTTGACGACACAAACCCTGTCTTCGATAAAACCCGAGATGATAATCAACTCAAGCTGTTCTTAGCTTATGAATACGTGAACTTCATGGGTTGGGAAAACACGTCTTTGGTTGCTTTTGGTGGTTACGACTCCATCACTTCAAACATTGATTTCTACGACAGCAGTAACTGGATTGTTGCTACTGGCTTGAACTACAGTTTTTAAACAGCGTAAGCAACCCAATAACATATCGTCCATCAATGCCAGCTCTTCGCTGGCATTTTTTATACCGCTTGCGCGGTAAGCTGCTTCATAAGCCTATCCATGGCGCGATATCCCAAGGCTTCGGCAATATGAGGGCGCTCTATACTCCGGCTCCCCGACAAATCGGCAATGGTACGAGCCACTTTGATAATCCGGTGGTACGCTCGAATAGATAAACCAAGCTGGTGCAGCGCATTTTCAAGAAACTCTGCATCTTGTTTTTGCAATGGGCAATATTTATCGATTTCACGCGTCCCTAGCAATGCGTTTACTTTCCCATTGCGCGATTGCATCCTCTCACGCGCAAAATTCACTCTTTGTTTTACTACCTGAGTAGGTTCGCCACGATCACCACCTTCAGAAAGCGTACCTTTTGGCAGCGCAGGGATTTCTAAAGACATATCGAACCTATCGAGCAGTGGTCCAGATAGGCGACCTAAATACCGGAGTATAGCTTGCGGATTCACACGAGCTTGGTTTCCTTCGTAATACCCTGTCGGACTTGGATTAAGTGCCCCAACTAGCTGGAAGCGAGCAGGAAAACGCGTTTTACCAGCTGCACGCGAGATGATGATTTCTCCTGACTCTAGAGGTTCGCGTAATGAATCCAGCACCTTTCGTTCAAACTCTGGCATTTCATCAAGAAATAGGAGCCCATTATGCGCTAATGAGATCTCACCAGGTCTAGGAATCGAGCCTCCGCCAACCAGAGCCGCCATAGAACTCGAATGGTGAGGAGAACGAAAAGGTCGTTTTTTCCAGTTGTATTGATTGATTTCCTGCTGAGTAAGGGATGCAACCGACGCCGTTTCCATCGCTTCTTGTTCATCCATATCGGGCAACAAATCACGCAATCGAGACGCAAGCATGGTTTTTCCTGTTCCCGGAGGGCCAAGGAACAACAGGTTATGATTACCTGCAGCGGCTATCTCTAGCGCACGCTTACCTTGCTGCTGCCCAATAATGTCTTGCAAACAACGAGATGACTCTTGGGTAACCGTGAGTTCAGGAGTCTGGAATAAAGAAAGGGGTTTTTGACCACATAAATCGGCGCATACGTCCAGCAAGTTGGCTGCCGATTTATGTGTATTTGCCCCAACCAATGCGGCTTGATCGCCATTGGTGTCAGGTACGACTAAACAGCGGTTACTCTTATTAGCCGCTAGCGCTGCTGGTAACACGCCTTTAACTGCTCTCAATTCACCAGATAGAGCAAGTTCGCCAATAAACTCTATTTGCCCCAGCTTAGTGATGGCGATTTGTTCTGATGCTGCCAATATCCCGAGCGCAATAGGCAAATCAAAGCGACCACCTTCTTTTGGCAAATCCGCAGGGGCTAAGTTCACCGTTATACGCTTGGCTGGAAATTCGAAGCCAGAGTTGATAATGGCGCTGCGCACTCTATCACGCGACTCTTTCACCGTTGTTTCAGGCAAGCCCACCAAAGTAAAACCGGGCATACCATTGCTGATGTGCACTTCAACCGTCACCTCTGGAGCTTCCACTCCTACACACGCGCGGCTGTGAATAATTGCTAAAGCCATGTTGCATCCTTGCCTATTATTTACACACAATGATAGATTTATAACTATCTAATTTTTAAATAATTATTCACTTTATAGCTTTTTTCCGTACGCGATAAATGTGAAAAAAGTCTTACTTTTCCCTTGTCATGTAACCAAAGAGTGTGTTACCACTAGAAACGCAAACAATTTCACAACTTTTGAATAATTAGAATTAATGAATTTAACTACTCGCATTAACGCACTCGTTGCCCTGATTATCGTGGTCATTATTAGGACCGCGCGGGGGATTGTGGGTAGGAAGTAACCACAGAATAGCAAAAACCCCCGCGCTGAGAAGCTCGGGGGTTTTTTTATAACTTAAGACATGATTAACCGAATACAATTAGGTTAATACAGGAAGAAATGGGAGCACACGATGTGCAATGGCAATAAGGGGATGAAGCCGTTTCATCCCTCGCAAATCGCAGGAGAGCAACTATGACAGGTGCTGAATTAGTTGTTGCGGCTTTGCAGCAAGAAGGTATTAAGACAATATTTGGCTACCCTGGTGGGGCAATCATGCCAATATATGATGCATTGTATGATGGTGGTGTGGAGCACATCCTATGTCGCCATGAACAAGGCGCTGCGATGGCAGCCATTGGTATGGCTCGTTCAACTCAAGATGTCGCTGTCTGTATGGCAACATCAGGACCAGGCGCAACCAACCTAGTCACTGGACTCGCAGATGCATTTCTAGATTCCGTTCCATTGGTTGCCATCACAGGTCAGGTTGCCAGCTCTCACATCGGTACTGATGCCTTCCAAGAAATGGACGTCATTGGTATGTCTTTAGCATGTACTAAGCACAGCTACCTCGTTACTGACATCAACGATCTCGCTCCCACTCTTGCTGAAGCTTTTGAAGTGGCGAAAAGTGGTCGTCCGGGTCCAGTCATTGTCGACATAGCTAAAGATGTGCAGTTAGCTCAAGCACCAACAGAAATACTGCCTCATTTTGAACCACCAGCCATTCCAGTCGCCAGCAAAGAATCCATATCACAAGCTCAAGAATTGCTTTCACAAGCAACGCGCCCAGTGTTGTATGTGGGTGGCGGTGTTCAACTTGCCAATGCTACCGAATCGGTACGTGAGTTTTTAAGAATTAACCCAATGCCTTCTGTTAGTACACTGAAAGGTTTGGGTACCGTTGATCGCCATGACCCTCATTACCTAGGTATGCTAGGGATGCACGGTACGAAAGCGGCAAATTTAGTGGTTCAAGAATCTGACCTACTGATCGTTGTAGGTGCTCGCTTTGATGACCGTGTGACGGGAAAACTCGATACTTTTGCCCCGCACGCCAAAGTCATTCACATTGACATCGATGCCGCTGAGTTCAATAAGCTGAGAACGGCAAACGCCTCAATACGCTGTGACATCAACGTGATACTTCCTCAATTAGAGCTTTCGCAAGATATTTCCCCTTGGGTTCATCACAGCGAAAGCCTAAGAAGTGGCTTTAAGTGGCGTTACGACCATCCGGGTGACCCTATTTTTGCGCCGCTATTGCTGAAGCAACTGTCTGACATGATGCCGGATTCATCGATTGTTTCTACGGATGTCGGTCAGCACCAAATGTGGGCGGCACAGCACATTCAACCTCGTGAACCTCAGAACTTCATCAGTTCTGCTGGTCTAGGCACCATGGGCTTTGGTTTACCTGCGGCAATGGGCGCGGCGGTTGCACGTCCTAACGACCAATCTATCCTTATATCAGGAGATGGTTCGTTCATGATGAATGTACAGGAACTGGGGACACTAAAGCGCCGCCAGATTCCAGTTAAAATGGTTCTGCTCGACAACCAGCGTTTGGGCATGGTTCGTCAATGGCAGTCTTTGTTCTTTGACGGCAGGCACAGTGAAACCATTTTAGATGACAACCCAGATTTCATTATGCTGGCACAAGCGTTTGGTATTCCGGGTAAACAAATCACGCGTAAGGAAGAGGTTGAGCCTGCGCTGAAAGAAATGCTAGAGAGCAAAACGTCGTACCTGCTTCATGTATTGATTGATGAAGAGCAAAACGTGTGGCCATTAGTTCCACCAGGTGCTTCGAACAATGACATGCTGGAGAACACCTAATGCAACGCTATTTATTAGATATCAAAGCCGACGATAAACCAGTGTTGCTGGAACGTGTTCTTCGCGTTGTACGCCATCGTGGTTTCATTATTCGCCAAGTCGCCGCCACTCAAAACCATGAAAGTAAAGTGGCCAGTGTTGAGATCATCGTTGACAGTGATCGCCCCATTTCTATGTTGGTCAGCCAGATCGAAAAATTGTGGGACATTCGCTCTGTCGATGTCACTGAGATCGAAACGAACGAACTCCCCAATAATAACTTACAACAAAAAGTGTGTGCATAAGGAAGGAACGCGAACATGACAGCAAGAACAGCCGATTACATCTGGTTTAATGGTGAAATGGTTCCATGGGGTGAAGCGAACGTTCACGTTTTGACCCACGCTATGCACTACGGTACGTCAGTATTTGAAGGGGTACGTTGCTACAACACCCCGAAAGGTCCTATCGTATTCCGTCACTTAGAGCACGCTAAACGCTTAAAAGATTCTGCCAAAATCTATCGCTTCCCTATTCCATATACTGTCGAAGAAATCATGGAAGCCACCCGAGAGACATTACGTCAAAACAAATTGGACAACGCGTATATCCGCCCATTAGGTTTTGTTGGAAATGTCGGTTTAGGGGTATGTCCGCCTGAAGGGACAGAAATGGAAGTGATCATTGCAGCATTCCCTTGGGGTTCTTACTTAGGTGAAGAAGCGTTAGAAAGTGGCGTTGATGCGATGATTTCAAGCTGGAATCGTGCTGCACCAAACACAATTCCGACAGCGGCTAAAGCTGGGGGCAACTATTTATCTTCTCTCCTCGTTGGCGGAGAAGCTCGTCGCCACGGTTACGACGAAGGTATTGCTCTAAGCGTTGACGGGTATCTATCGGAAGGTGCTGGTGAAAATATCTTTGTCATTAAAGACGGTGTTCTAATAACTCCACCAGCCACTAGCGCCATTCTACCGGGTATCACTCGCGACTCTATCATGACTCTAGCCAGAGACCGAGGCTACGAAGTACGCGAAACCAATATTGCCCGTGAAGCCTTGTATCTAGCCGATGAAGTTTTCATGACAGGCACAGCAGCAGAAATCGTTCCTGTTGCAACCATTGATAAAATTGAAGTGGGCAACGGCAAACGCGGCCCTATCACAAAAGTACTGCAAGACGCCTATTTTGGCTTGTTTAATGGCACCACAGAGGACAAGTGGGGCTGGTTAGATTACGTGTATCCTCAAGATGCAGAATCAACACAAAGTGCACCAGCGAAGTAAGGAATAAAACAATGCCAATATACAGATCAGCAACAACAACACACGGTAGAAACATGGCTGGTGCTCGCGCTTTATGGCGTGCAACAGGCGTAAAAGAAGAAGATTTCGGTAAGCCAATTATTGCTGTAGTGAACTCATTCACACAGTTTGTACCTGGACACGTTCACCTAAAGGACATGGGTCAATTGGTGGCTGGAGAAATCGAAAAAGCGGGCGGTATCGCTAAGGAATTTAACACCATCGCCGTTGATGATGGTATCGCAATGGGTCACGGCGGCATGCTGTATTCACTGCCTTCTCGTGAATTGATCGCCGATTCTGTTGAGTACATGGTAAACGCGCACTGTGCGGATGCGATGGTATGTATCTCTAACTGTGACAAAATCACACCGGGAATGTTGATGGCGTCCATGCGTCTAAACATTCCAGTGATCTTCGTTTCCGGTGGACCAATGGAAGCAGGTAAAACCAAGCTTTCAGATCAGTTGATCAAACTCGACCTAGTTGATGCGATGATCCAAGGTGCCGATCCAACGGTATCCGATGAACAAAGCCAGCAAGTAGAGCGTTCTGCGTGTCCAACTTGCGGTTCATGTTCCGGTATGTTCACCGCGAACTCGATGAACTGTCTAACAGAAGCACTTGGTCTTTCTCAACCAGGTAATGGTTCCATGCTAGCCACTCACGCCGATCGTGAGGAACTGTTCATCAATGCAGGAAAGCGAGTTGTTGAGCTTACTCGTCGTTACTACGAAAAAGACGACGAGACGGCGCTTCCGAGAAACATCGCAAACCGCGCCGCGTTTGAAAATGCCATGGCACTGGATATTGCGATGGGTGGTTCAAGTAATACTGTATTGCACCTATTGGCTGCGGCTCAAGAAGGCGAAATTGATTTTGACATGAAAGACATCGATGAAATGTCTCGACGTGTCCCACACCTATGTAAAGTGGCACCATCCACGCCAAAATATCACATGGAAGATGTTCACCGTGCTGGTGGTGTGATGGCCATTCTTGGTGAACTCGATCGCGCAGGATTACTAAACAGCGATACTCGTACCGTTCTGGGTTTATCTATGCAAGAACAGCTTGCAGAATACGACATCATCCAAACAGACAATGAAGATGTTCTAAAATTCTTCCGCGCTGGACCTGCTGGTATTCGTACCACAAAAGCGTTTTCTCAAGATTGTCGTTGGGATCGCTTGGATGATGACCGTGAAAACGGCTGTATCCGAACTAAAGAAAATGCCTTTAGCCAAGAAGGTGGATTGGCGGTACTTTCAGGCAATATCGCTGAAGATGGCTGTATAGTCAAAACAGCGGGCGTTGACGAAGATAATCTGAAATTCCAAGGACCAGCTGTCGTATTTGAAAGCCAAGATACCGCAGTAGAAGGTATTTTGGGTGGAAAAGTAAAAGCAGGTGAAGTCGTGGTTATTCGTTATGAAGGACCAAAAGGCGGACCTGGTATGCAGGAAATGCTTTACCCAACTACCTACTTGAAGTCGATGGGCTTAGGCAAATCTTGTGCACTTCTAACGGATGGTCGCTTCTCTGGTGGTACGTCTGGTTTATCCATCGGTCACACATCACCAGAAGCAGCCAGTGGCGGCACCATTGGTTTGGTTCAAAATGGCGACATCATTACCATTGATATCCCAAGCCGCTCTATCACCCTAGACGTATCTGAAGACGAATTGGCTACGCGCCGTGCGAAACAAGATGAACTAGGTTGGAAACCGGCGAACCGCCAACGTGAAGTATCTTTCGCTCTTAAAGCTTACGGCAGCATGGCGACCAGTGCAGACAAAGGTGCAGTCCGTGACAAATCGATGTTAGAGGACTAGCCGATGACACTGACCACTCAAACCGGCGCAGAATATCTGCGCCAAATCTTGCGCGCTCCTGTTTATGAAGTGGCAATGGTGTCTCCCTTTCAAGAGATGCCTCGGCTCTCTGCGCGCATTGGTAATCAAATTCAAATAAAGCGAGAAGATCGCCAGCCTGTTCATTCATTTAAGCTACGCGGCGCTTACAACATGGTCGCGAGCCTAACTGATCAGCAAAAAGCATCGGGCGTCATTGCGGCTTCTGCCGGGAATCACGCTCAAGGCATGGCACTGTCAGGCTCCAAATTAGGCATTCAAACTACCATCGTTATGCCCAAAACCACACCAGACATCAAAGTCGATGCGGTTCGAGGGTTTGGTGGAAATGTGGTACTTCACGGCAATAACTTTGATGAAGCCAAAGCCGAAGCAGAAAGATTGTCTGCTGAACATGGTTATACCTTCGTGCCACCCTTTGATCACCCTATGGTGATTGCAGGTCAAGGCACGATTGGTATGGAGATGCTGCAGCAAAATGGCCACCTAGATTACATCTTTGTCCCTGTTGGCGGAGGCGGTTTAGCTGCTGGCGTAGCGGTATTGGTCAAACAATTGATGCCAGAAATCAAAGTCATCGCTGTCGAGCCTGAAGAATCGGCGTGCCTAAAAGCAGCATTGGATGCGGGTGAGCCTGTGGTTCTGGATCAGGTGAGTATGTTTGCGGATGGTGTTGCGGTGAAGCGTATCGGCGAGGAAACTTTCCGGCTTTGCCAACAATACATCGACGGTCACATCAGTGTTTCCAGTGACGAAATCTGTTCTGCCGTGAAAGACATTTTTGAAGATACTCGTGCTATCGCTGAACCCTCAGGTGCTTTGGCTCTGGCAGGGTTGAAAAAGTTTGCCGAACAAAATGAGTTGAAAGACAAACAACTGGGTACCGTGCTATCTGGCGCAAACACCAACTTTCATGGTTTGCGTTATGTCTCTGAGCGTTGCGAACTTGGTGAAAAGCGAGAGGGTTTACTCGCGGTGACAATACCTGAGCGCCAAGGTGCTTTCTTCGAGTTTTGTAACTTGATTGGCGGCAGAGCCGTGACCGAATTTAATTACCGTTACAACGACGATCAACTTGCCAATATCTTTGTCGGTTTGCGCTTACAAGATGGTCAGCAAGAGTTGGATAGCGTCATACAAGATTTACGCGACGGCGGATACCCTGTTGTCGATTTATCTGATGATGAAATGGCGAAATTGCACGTCCGCTATATGATTGGTGGCAAGCCGTCAAAACCATTGAAAGAGCGATTGTACAGTTTTGAGTTCCCAGAATATCCGGGCGCACTTGTGAAATTCTTAAGTACGCTAGGCACCCACTGGAACATCAGCCTATTCAATTACCGAAACCAAGGCGCGGATTACGGTCGCGTACTTTGTGGGTTTGAATTGGAGGAGTCGGATCTGACTCGTTTCTCTGCTCACCTTCGAGAATTGGGTTATCAGTGCAAGGATGAGTCGGATAATCCGTCGTATCAGTTCTTTTTATCGTAATTCAAACGGGGCTTTCGCCCCGTTTTTCTAGCCGCTTGCAATCCAGTCTTGGTGCAGTTTTTCTGAAGCACCTAGATAATTAATCATCCAGTCACGTAATCGGTGCTCTTCACCCTGACGCCAAACCATACAACAAGCACTCATTGGTCTGTGTTCTACCGACAGCAGTTCTCTTGAGTAAAGCTCCCCGCGCTCCAAGTACCCTTGTGCGATGTGTTTAGGCATATACCCTACCCCAACACCATTTTTTAAACACTCTATGGCGCTGAACCAATTAGGCAGTAATATGCGCCGTTGCTCTTTGTAATGCCAGTTGTGCCGCTTAGGTAGTGTTATGGACGTATCATCGAGACAAATCGCAGGGTATGGACTTACGGTATCTTCATTTAGGACGGGTTCTAAAACGCAAGGGTGCGCTGGCGACATAACGAAGACCCACTCTAAATCCCCCATAGAGCGAATACCAAAATCGCCTCCAACGGGCACCGCAGCCGTAGCACCAAGTACGATATCTGTCCGCTCTTGCGAAATCGCTTCCCAAGATCCGTTAAACACTTCCATGTTGATTTGTAATTCAGCAAAATCGAAAGTCTGGTAAAAGTCTTCAATCATCGGCTTTAATTTGTCGAGTTTGACCACGTTATCGAGGGTAACTTTCAATGTTTGATGCCACCCCAATGCCGCACGACGCGTTTGGGCTCGGACCTCTTCCATTTCTCGTAGCATCTGCCTTGCGTGCTGAATAAACGTTTCTCCTGCTGGGGTCAGTTCTACTTTTCTGGGCAATCGACGAAACAGCAGCACACCCAAATCTTGCTCGATTTGCCTGACGCCATAACTCACCGCAGATGGCACTTTATGTAGACGCGCTGCCGCCGCGGTAAAGCTGCCCATTCTTGCAACCGTATCCAACATTTCTAAAGATTGTTTTGAGAACATTTGCTTTCAAAATTTTTGATTGATAACCACAAAATATAGCGCTTATCGTTTCCTATATCCAAAAATAGAATGATTTCATCAAAGAAGCTGACCATTAGATCGCTTTTAAACCATCAAAAAATTTAAACGGAAAATTGATGAACATAACTAAATATCAACTCTTTTATCTTGCGTGCTTATCGATGCTCGGTTTTATTGCTACCGATATGTACCTACCCGCATTCAAGGCAATGGAGCAAGATCTAACAACAGGTCCCGAATCCATCGCTCTTTCTTTATCTATATTCCTAGGTGGCTTGGCTGTCGGTCAGCTAGTTTGGGGATTAGCCAGCGATAAATTTGGCCACAGGAAAACACTGGCTGTCGGGCTACTGATTTTTTCTGCCGCGTCGATGGGACTCGTTTTTACTAAAGAAATTTGGCAATTGCTATGCCTTAGATTTATTCAAGCGATTGGAGTTTGTGCGCCAGCGGTCATTTGGCAAGCCATAGTCATTAGTCAAAATTCAAAGAAAGTAAGCCAACAAATTTTTTCAACCATTATGCCCTTGGTCGCGCTATCACCGGCTTTAGCACCACAGCTTGGTGTCTTGCTACTGAATAACATAGGATGGCGCAGTATCTTTGTTGCACTAACGCTAATGGGTGTCGTATTAGCATTCATGACACTCGCACAAAAAGAGTCTAACGCCCCACATAAGTCCACCAGCGTAAAAGCCGACATTTCTGCTCTCATGCACTCTCGGGTTTACCTAGGTAATGTGATGATGTTTGCCACTGCTTCAGCGGCTTTTTTTGCCTACCTAACGGGCATGCCCGAAATAATGGCAAAACTTGGCTACGATGCGAAAGATATTGGCATGAGTTTCATCCCTCAAACCATCGCATTTATGTTGGGTGGGTATTTGGGGAAACGCTTTGTGGGTCTATATGGTGATGAGCGAGTGTTAAAACAGCTACTGGCTTTGTTCAGCGTATCCTCCATGCTGGTGTTTGCCGCAACACAATGGGCTCTGACGACCATCTACCCGCTACTGATTCCCTTTTGTTTTATCGCCGTAGCGAATGGCGCTCTTTACCCAATCGTTGTAAACCGAGCGTTATCAAGTGCGAAACAAAGCCCAGCAACCGCTGCGGGGTTACAAAATAGCTTACAAATTTGCATCAGTGGATTAGCCAGTGCCTTGGTTGCATGGCTTGCAAGCGATGCGTTAAAGGTTACGGGAATAGCCATCATCATTTGTTTGGTAGGACTTTGGTTAGGCTATTTTGTCTCGCATGAAAAAGCCGCTAGGCATTTCACACTGCCTGACAATTCGCGAGTTGCGAGAGAAGATTAAGGTAAAAAGAAAGGAGCATAGCGCTCCTTTCATTCCATTTTAATTATCGAGTTCGTCGATCAAAGGCTTTTCAGCCCCCATTTTTCAGCTGTTTGCTTAAAGAAGCCCTGAGTTTTCTTCAATTCTACCCAGTGATTCACGTAGTTGATCCATACTTGGTCATCTTGCGGTAGCAACATAGAAATAGGAGTTGGACGGCGAGGTTTTTCAACGGGCACTATCGCGAGCTGCTTAAACTTCTCAACCAGGGTCGCCGCTTCTACATTGGAAGTAACAGACACATCTGCACGGCGAGCCAGTAATTCTTGGAAATCACGAGCGGGTGCTTCGATGACGACATGCTTTGCATCAGGGAAGAAATCTTTCACCATCTTTTCCTGAACAGTGCCTAGTGTCGCAGCAACTCGGATATCCGATTGATTGAAATCGCTCCAATCAGAAAATTTAGCTAAATCTTTTTTCTGAACCACAGGGACAAAAGCTAGATAAAAGTACGGTTGACTGTACCCAGCCACTTTAGCACGCGACATATTAAGTGACGCACTGCCTGTAATATCGTATTTATTCGCGGTTACACCATTAACCAATGTTTTCCAATCGGTTGCGACGTATTCCACTTTCACGCCCAGATCTTTCGCCAGTTCTGTAGTGACATCGATATCAAAGCCTCTGTAACTGTTATCTGCTGGATTTTTCATCGTCATGGGATTCCAATCTCCAGTAGTACCCACACGAAGCACGCCTGCATCCAGTATTTCATGCAAGCGGCTAGCCGCCTGAGCTTGCGCCAATCCCAACAGCAATACACTAAAACCAATTAACCACTTTTTCATTTTAATTCCTTTTTAATGTTCGAAAAAACAACGTTTTCTCACGACAACACTGATAACATAGCAATATCTTTAAACAAATTTTAGCGTTTGGTTATAAATATTGTGCGTTTGTCTTCGCTTTTTGTTGCTTTGTCTGTATTCCTCCTATCAGGGTGCAGCGATTATCAATGGGGTTGGTACGTATTAGATCCCACGACCGAGCAAGGTCTTATCAATCTAAAATTCTTAATAGCCGGCTTTGAAGATACGATATACATCTCTTTAATCAGCATGCTGCTCGCGATGTTATTGGGTTTAATCGTAGCGTTGCCAGCTTTGAGTGAACGTAAATCGCTTCGAGCAGTGAATCGAATATACGTTGAAAGTATCCGTTCCATCCCTGTTTTAGTGTTGTTGCTCTGGGTTTATTACGGTTTGCCGACACTTATGGATGTCTCGCTCGACTATTTTGCAGCAGGAGTGATAGCACTGACTATCGCTGAAAGTGCCTTTATGGCAGAGGTATTTCGTGGTGGTATTCAAGCCATTGCGCGAGGTCAGCATGAAGCAGCAGAATCGCTGGGGCTAAATTACTGGCAGAAAATGAGACTGGTCATATTGCCACAAGCCTTAAGACAAATACTCCCTCCGTTGGGTAACCAATTTGTCTATATTTTGAAAATGTCGTCCTTGGTCAGTGTCATTGGTTTAAGTGACTTAACTCGGCGAGCTAACGAACTGGTCGTCAACGAATACTTACCATTAGAGATTTATACCTTTTTAGTACTTGAGTACTTAATACTCATCCTATTTGTTTCTCAATGTGTTAGATGGCTAGAAAAACGCATTGCCATTCCGAGCAACTAGCTCTTTTAGGGCTTAATACAGATACAAAAAAGGCTGACATCACCATCAGCCTTTTCATAAGATCTATTCGATTAAAACGCTATCACGCTTATTTGATTTTAACTGGTCGCTGCCAGTCAGCGATCTTGCGCTCTTTCGCGCGAGTGATGACTAACTCACCTTCATCGACATCTTTCGTTAATGTTGTTCCTGCACCAATCGTTGCACCATTCGCCACCGTTACAGGTGCGATGAGCTGACTGTCTGACCCAACAAATACGTCATCACCAATGATGGTTTTGAATTTATTTGCACCGTCATAGTTACAAGTAATCGCACCAGCACCAATATTGGTACGTTGACCAATTTCAGCATCACCCAAATACGTAAGGTGATTTGCTTTAGAACCTTCACCCAAGCGCGCATTTTTCACTTCAACAAAGTTGCCAACATGAGCGTCGTTACGAAGCTCTGCGCCAGGTCGTAAGCGAGTGAATGGTCCGACGGTACACTCTTCGCCCACAGTCGCACCTTCAATGACGCTGTAAGGGCGAACGATAGTGTTGTCATCGATCTCGCAGTCTTTCAGCACACAACCTGTACCGATGACCACATTGTCACCTAAGCTAACATTACCTTCGATAATCACGTTGGTATCAATCTCGACGTCCATTCCACACTGGAGCGCTCCACGAAGATCAAATCGCTCAGGGTCACGTAACATCACGCCTTGCTCAAGCAAAGTTTGCGCATTCATACGCTGGTATGCACGCTCAAGCTTGGCTAATTGAGCGCGATCATTCACACCCTCTACTTCAATAGGGTTCGCGGGATGAACCGCTTCTACAGCACGACCTTCACTATGTGCTGCTGCAATTACGTCCGTTAGGTAATACTCGCCTTGCGCATTTTCGTTCTTAAGATTCGCTAACCAGCGCTTCAGATCACCGCCCGTAGCCACCATAACGCCGGTATTGATTTCTTTGATCAGCTTTTGTTCTTCTGTCGCGTCCTTTTGCTCCACAATCGCCACAACCGGACCATTTTTACGAACAATACGCCCGTAGCCCATCGGGTTGTCTAGCACCACGGTTAACAAGGCAATACCACCGTGAGGCTGTGCTTCTAATAGGTTTTCAACCGTTTGAGAAGAAATAAGTGGAACGTCTCCGTACAACACCAGTATTTTCTCGTCATCGGCAAACTCAGATGACGCTTGATTGACCGCATGCCCTGTCCCTAGCTGCTCGGCTTGTAGCACCCAATTGACTGGCTCTTGCGACAACGACGCTTTCATTTGATCACCACCATGCCCATAAACAAGGTGAATATTTTGAGCACCCAGTCCATTACAGGTATCAATAACGTGTTTTGCCATAGGCTTGCCTGCAAGTGTATGAAGCACTTTAGGCTTATTAGAATACATGCGGGTGCCTTTACCCGCAGCGAGGATAACCGCGCTGAATTTCATAAATAGTGGTTCCTAAAAGACGTTGTCGTTTAAGTGATAGATTTTAGCTTGAATTACACGAAGAGTTAAAGATTCGGAGTGGTTTTCGTGCCAAATGATGACTTGGTTTAACAAAAATAGGACAACAGGCTGAAGGTAATGATGAGATAGGTTGAACTAATCAGAAATTAAAGCAAAAAAACAAAGGCGACCCTAAGGTCGCCTTAATCGCTGCGCTAATGATTAGCGTACTTTTTTGGTCAGTTCGATTACTCGAAGCTGAGCAATGGCTTTAGCCAGCTCACTGGCCGCTTGTGCAAAGTCCATGTCGCCATGCTGATTATGGATATTCTCCTCAGCCTTGCGCTTGGCTTCTTCTGCCTTAGCTGCGTCTAGATCTTCACCACGGATAGCTGTGTCAGCCAATACAGTCGCTGTACCAGGCTGAACTTCCATCATGCCACCAGAGATGTAAATCACCTCTTCGTGACCGTGTTGCTTCACAATACGCACCATTCCAGGCGTAATAGCGGTCAGCAGCGGTGTATGCCCAGGATAAATTCCTAGCTCACCTTCGCTACCGGTCACCTGAAATGTCTCAACAAGTCCTGAGAAAAGTCTTTTCTCTGCACTTACAACATCCAAGTGAAAGGTCATTGCTGCCATATCGCCTCCTAAATAGCCTTATAGCTTCTTCGCATTCTCGATAGCATCATCGATAGTACCGCAGTACATGAACGATTGCTCTGGAATGTCATCGTATTCACCAGATAGCAGACCTTTGAAACCACGTAGGGTTTCTTTCAGAGGTACGTATACACCTGGGTCGCCTGTAAATACTTCAGCTACGTGGTAAGGCTGAGTTAGGAAACGCTCAATCTTACGTGCACGAGATACGATTTGCTTATCTTGTTCAGAAAGCTCATCCATACCTAGGATAGCGATGATGTCTTTCAGCTCTTTATAGCGCTGAAGTGTCGACTGAACGCCACGAGCGATGTCGTAGTGCTCTTGACCAACAACCAATGGATCAAGCTGACGTGACGTCGAATCCAGTGGGTCGATCGCAGGGTATAGACCCATAGCTGCGATGTTACGGTTAAGTACAACCGTTGCATCCAAGTGAGCAAACGTTGTTGCTGGAGATGGGTCAGTCAAGTCATCCGCAGGTACGTATACCGCCTGAACAGAGGTGATAGAACCTGCTTTCGTTGACGTGATACGCTCCTGTAGAACACCCATTTCTTCTGCAAGTGTTGGCTGGTAACCTACCGCAGATGGCATACGACCTAGAAGTGCTGATACTTCAGTACCTGCTAGTGTATAACGGTAGATGTTATCAACGAACAACAGTACGTCACGACCTTCGTCACGGAAACGCTCTGCCATTGTTAGACCAGTCAGTGCAACACGCAGACGGTTACCTGGTGGCTCGTTCATCTGACCGTAAACCATTGCTACCTTAGATTCTTCAGGATTCTCAACGTTTACAACGCCCGCTTCCTGCATCTCGTGGTAGAAGTCGTTACCTTCACGAGTACGCTCACCTACACCAGCAAATACTGATAGACCAGAGTGTTGAAGTGCGATGTTGTTGATAAGTTCCATCATGTTAACGGTCTTACCTACACCTGCACCACCAAACAGACCGATTTTACCACCCTTAGCGAATGGACAAACCAAGTCGATTACTTTAACACCTGTCTCTAGTAGAGCAGTTTCGTTAGATTGCTCTTCGTAACTTGGTGCTTGGCGGTGAATTGCATAGTGCTCTTCTGCACCGATTTCACCACACTCATCAATCGCGTCACCTAGAACGTTCATGATACGACCAAGAGTCTTAGTACCTACTGGTACTGAGATTGGAGCGCCAGTGTTTTCCACTGTCAGTCCACGACGTAAACCATCAGAGCTACCCATAACGATTGCGCGAATTACGCCACCGCCTAGCTGCTGTTGAACTTCAAGAACGAGACGCTCTTTTGCTTCAACAACGTTCAGAGCATCATATACACTTGGTACTTCGCTCTGTGGGAACTCTACGTCGACTACCGCACCGATGATCTGTACGATCTTACCTGTAGCCATCGTTAATCCTCTAACTTATTAGTTTTACCTATGCTTAAACCGCGGCAGCACCACCAACGATTTCCGACAGTTCTTGTGTGATAGCCGCTTGACGCGCCTTGTTGTACACAAGCTCTAGGTCTTCAATCAGGTTGGTTGCGTTGTCAGTTGCAGCTTTCATTGCGATCATTCGAGCCGCTTGCTCACAAGCAAGGTTCTCGACCACGCCTTGGTACACTTGTGATTCAACGTAGCGAATCAGTAGAGTATCTAGAAGTGGTTTTGGCTCAGGCTCATAAATGTAGTCCCAAGCATGTTCGCGCTGCATCTCTTCGCTGTCCGATTTTGGCAGAGGCAGTAATTGATCGATCGTTGGTTCTTGTACCATAGTGTTTACAAAGTGGTTGTACACTACATACAGACGATCCAACTCGCCTTCATCATACTTCTTCAACATCACGCTTACTGAACCGATCAAGTCTTCAAGACTTGGGCTATCGCCCAGACCAGAAACTTGAGCTGCTACTTTTGCGCCACTGTTGTTAAAGAACGCTGTCGCTTTAGAACCAACAATAGCCAGTTCAACGTCTGCGCCTTTATCCGACCATTCTTTCATGTCTAATGTCGCTTTCTTGAACAAGTTAATGTTCAAACCACCACACAGACCACGGTCGGTAGAAACGATGATGTAACCAACACGTTTGGCTTCACGTTCCTCAAGATAAGGATGCTTATACTCAAGGCTACCGTTCGCCACATGACCGATCACTTTACGCATTGTTTCAGCATATGGACGAGAAGCTTGACGCGCGTCTTGTGAACGTCGCATCTTAGAAGCCGCTACCATTTCCATCGCTTTCGTAATTTTCTGCGTGCTTTTAACACTACCGATTTTATTACGTATCTCTTTTGCGCCGGCCATCGTATTACTCTCCGTTTATGGTAATAGGTGACCTTACGGCCACCGACCAATTACCAAGTCTGGGTTGCCTTGAAATCGTCAGCTAGCTTTTTAAGCTGCGCTTCGATGTCATTGTTGTAAGCACCCGTTGCATCGATCTCTTTTACAAGATCAGCGTATTGACTGCGAGCATACGACAGTAGAGCTGATTCAAAATCAGCAAGCTTATCAAGATCTATATCTTCAAGATAACCGCGCTCTGCCGCGAAGATAACTAGTGCTTGGTCAAATACAGACATAGGAGCGTATTGCTTCTGCTTCATCAGTTCTGTAACTTTTTGACCGTGATCTAGCTGCTTCTTAGTCGCTTCATCAAGGTCAGACGAGAACTGAGCAAACGCTGCAAGTTCACGATACTGTGCAAGAGCGGTACGAATACCACCAGACAGCTTCTTGATGATTTTAGTTTGCGCTGAACCACCTACACGAGATACTGAAATACCTGGGTCAACAGCTGGACGTACGCCCGCGTTGAACAGTTCAGTTTGTAGGAAGATCTGACCATCAGTAATCGAGATTACGTTCGTCGGTACGAAGGCAGATACGTCACCTGCTTGCGTTTCGATGATAGGTAGAGCAGTCAAAGAACCAGTCTTGCCTTTCACTTCACCGTTAGTGAATTTCTCTACGTACTCTTCGCTAACACGAGCTGCACGCTCTAGTAGACGTGAGTGAAGGTAGAAAACATCACCAGGGAACGCTTCACGACCAGGTGGACGCTTAAGCAATAGAGAGATTTGACGGTAAGCGACAGCTTGCTTAGATAGATCATCATAAACAATCAGTGCGTCTTCACCGCGATCGCGGAAGTATTCGCCCATCGCACAACCAGCGTATGGTGCTAGGTATTGTAGCGCCGCTGATTCAGAAGCAGATGCAACAACAACGATAGTGTTAGCTAGCGCGCCGTGCTCTTCCAATTTGCGAACTACGTTAGCGATAGTCGATGCTTTTTGACCGATAGCTACGTAGATAGAGAAAATACCTGAATCTTTCTGGTTAATGATCGAGTCAATCGCCATCGCTGTTTTACCAGTCTGGCGGTCGCCGATCACAAGTTCACGCTGACCACGACCGATTGGGATCATTGAGTCAACAGATTTGTAACCAGTTTGTACAGGTTGATCAACCGATTTACGATCGATTACACCTGGTGCGATAACTTCTACAGGAGAAGAAAGTTTCGCTTCAAGTGGACCTTTGCCATCAATTGGCTCACCAAGTGTGTTTACAACACGACCTAATAGTTCAGGACCAACTGGTACTTCAAGAATACGACCAGTACCAGTTACTTTCATGCCTTCCTTAAGGTCGGCATATGGGCCCATTACAACTGCACCAACCGAGTCACGCTCAAGGTTAAGTGCGAGTGCATAACGACCACCCGGTAATTCAATCATTTCACCTTGCATCACGTCCGCTAGGCCGTGAATGCGAATGATACCGTCGCTTACCGATACGATAGTACCTTCATTACGAGCTTCACTTACAACGTTGAAAGATTCAATACGCTGTTTGATCAGTTCGCTTATTTCCGTGGAATTAAGTTGCATGCTCCAATCCCCATCAAGACTGCAATGCATCGCTCAGGCGGTTCAAACGTCCACGCGCTGAGTTATCAATGACTAGGTCTCCGGCTCGAATTATAACCCCACCAAGTAGGGTCTCATCTATGCTGCAATTCAGCTTTACTTTGCGCTCTAGGCGTTTTTCAAGTTTGCTGCTGATTTCTGCTTGTTGTTCTTCAGAAAGGTCGGTTGCTGAAATAACATCAACTTCGATTTCTTTCTCATGCTCTCGTTTAAGAGCGAAGTAACCACTGCAGACTTCAGGAAGGGCCTTTAAGCGACCATTCTGAGCCAATACCTTAATTAGGTTTTGGCCGTTTTCATCAAACTGTTCGCCGCAAATCGCGATAAAAAGCTCAGAAAGCTTTTCAGCTGTCATTGACCCGTCTAGCAAGTCAGCAACATCATCATTTTTTGCGACTTCCGCTGCGAAAGTCAGCATCTGTCCCCATTGGTCCAGTGCATCTTTCTCAACAGCAAAGTCAAAAGCTGCTTTAGCATAGGGGCGTGCGATTGTAGTCAAATCAGACATATGCTGCCCCTTGCATTAAAGTTTTGCAGTAATGTTGTCAAGAATATCCTTGTGCGCTGCATCATCGATAGAGCGTTCTAGGATCTTCTCAGCACCAGCTACAGCCAGAGTAGCAACTTGTTTGCGCAGGTCATCGCGCGCGCGGTTGCGTTCTGCTTCAACTTCTGCTTCTGCTTGAGTCAAGATTTTATGGCGTTCAGCCAAAGCATCTTCACGAGCTTCATCCAGAATTTGAGACTTACGCTTGTTCGCTTGGTCGATGATCTCAGTTGCTGTGCGCTTCGCTTCTTTAAGTTGATCAGAAGCATTGGCTTGTGCTAGATCCAAGTCTTTAGCAGCACGTTCAGCTGCTTGTAGACCGTCAGCAATTTTCTTCTGACGTTCTTCGATCGCTTGCATAATTGGCGGCCATACATACTTCATGCAGAACCACACAAACAGTGCGAACGAGATTGCTTGACCTAGCAGAGTTGCGTTCATATTCACAACAGCTACCCCTCTTAATTAGACTTAGTGTTAATCAGTGACAAGCTAGTGCTTGCCGCTCAAAACCAATGATTAACCAGCTAATTGACCAACGAACGGGTTTGCGAAAGTGAATAGCAGCGCGATTACGATACCGATCATTGGAACCGCATCCAATAGACCAGCGATGATGAACATCTTAACTTGAAGCATTGGCGCCATTTCAGGTTGACGTGCTGCACCTTCAAGGAATTTACCACCCAGAATTGCGAAGCCAATTGCAGTACCAACTGCACATAGACCTACGATGATTGCTACTGCGATTGCTGAGAAGCTTAATACAGTTTCCATTACTATCTCCAATATATAGCGATTAACTAAAACTACTTAGAATAAAAAATTTTAATGATCATTGTCTTCGTGTGCCATGGACATGTAGACGATAGTCAACATCATGAACACGAATGCTTGAATCGTGATTACCAGAATATGGAAAATTGCCCACGGCAGTGAACCCATCCATTGAAGGAACCATGGTAGCATTGCTGCACAAAGAATGAATACAACCTCACCTGCAAACATGTTACCAAACAAACGCATACCAAGAGATAGAGGTTTCGCCAATAGCGATACCACTTCAATCAGTAGGTTAAATGGAATCATGCTCCAGTGATTAAATGGATGTAATGCCAATTCTTTAGCAAACCCACCTAGACCTTTCACTTTGATGCTGTAAAAAATCATCAAAGCAAATACGCCTATAGCCATCCCCATGGTGATGTTCGCATCAGCAGACGGTACTATCTTAAGGTAAGGAATACCTAGCCAATGCTCTGCTGGATATGGTAAGAAATCGATTGGAACTAAGTCCATCAAGTTCATTAAAAATACCCAACAAAAGATAGTCAGTGCGAGAGGGGCTATCAACGGGTTGCGTCCATGGAACGTATCTTTGACGTTTTCCGCGACAAATTCTACGATCATTTCAACAAAACATTGAAGCTTACCCGGCACACCTACTGTCGACTTCTTAGCTACTTTGTAAAATACTCCTAAGAATATCAAACCAGTGATCCAAGAAAACAACAGGCTATCGATGTGTATGTTCCAGAAACTCGTCTCTTCCGCCACTAACCCCAACTTGTAAGTTGAAAGGTGAGTAAGGTGGTGAGTGATGTAACCGGAAGCTGTTAGCGCTTCACCTGGCGCAGCCATAACTCATCCTATTTTTTGTTGTTAATGAATAGCGCTGGCGCAAAGATGTTAATCCCTAATACCAGCAAATAGGTTAGTTTCAGGGGAACGAGTTCCACCTGCATATACATGTAAGCAACAGAGAACAACACGACTGTAATGAGGATTTTCAGAGCTTCACCCGTGTAGAAGGAAGCGGCGACGAATTTAGCTGCTCGCGCTCCAACAAACAAGAATGCACACATTGCGAAAACGGCATTGGCAACAACAAAGATGCTACCACCTATCAGCGCTGATATTCCCCATTCAACATCTACAGCAATCGTTGTTCCTGCTGCGACAAACATAACCGCGCCAACCTGGATCAATAACAATTGCTTGGCAAGCTCTCGTCCTGGTCTAGCTAACGCCGCTATCATGTATTCGTACCTCTAAATAAACGCTCGCATCACTCTATACTGCGAGCGAAGAGAAATTGCCGAAAATTATACGGTGAGACGCTTTTAATGCAATTAAAACGCAGCAAAAACTTACATTTTTGTTTACAAACCGACAACTTTCGCTCAAAAAAACATTTTTTTATAATTGACCTAAATCAATTATCTCACTTAACCTTCCAATATTGCAACGAGTTGCTCCAATTTGTGAGGTTCATCAATACTTATGGTCAGTTTTGCCTTGCCATTCGAAGAACGAACAATTGACACTTGAGAGCCCAATTTTTCACTCAATCTTTCAGATAAAGCTTGCGTTTCAGGGTCATTTTTAGCTTTTTTGCTGTCAACTTGTGGTGAAAGGTGTTTTTTCACTAACTGCTCGGTTTGGCGAACATTAAGTTTCTTCGCAATAACCGTTTCAGCGATATCAAATTGGTCATCTTGTTCAACCGCGAGCAGAGCACGTGCGTGCCCCATTTCAAGCTTCCCCGTTTGGACTAGCCGTTTCACATCCCCATTTAACTGGTTCAGCCTTAATAGGTTAGAAACGGTAGTGCGAGATTTGCCGATAACCTCTGCGACCTGCTGGTGTGTGAGTTCAAATTCGTCTTGTAATCGCTCTAGAGCTTGAGCTTCTTCAATCGCATTCAAATCTTCACGTTGGATATTTTCAATCAGTGCCATGGCGACGGCTGCGCGATCTTGCACCTTTTTCACTAAGCAAGGCACTTGTTTCAAACCTGCTTGTTTAGCTGCTCGCCAGCGACGTTCACCTGCGATAATTTCGTATTGCTGCTCACCCACTTGTCTGACAACAATAGGTTGGATGATGCCTTGAGATTGGATAGATGCCGCCAGTTCGCTCAACGCTTCTGGTTCCATCTCTTTACGTGGCTGATATACGCCTGCCTGCAATTGTGCCACTGACAAGTCTTTCAATTCCCCTTCCGAGGACAAAGACTGACTGTGGTTGATTGTCTGTTGCTTTTCTCTCGCCATTGAGCTGGTCGCAAGCAACGCATCGAGGCCTTTTCCTAAGCCGCGTTTGGACATGACGCTTTCCTTCTAAATTGGATTATGCAGGCATTTCTTCACGACGAAGCATCTCACCAGCCAAAGCAAGGTAAGCTTTGGCTCCAGCGGAATATTTATCGTAATACATTGCAGGTTTACCATGGCTTGGGGCTTCTGCCAATCGAACATTTCTAGGGATGACGGTTCGATATACCTTGTCACCAAAATGCTTTTTCAGTTGATCCGATACTTCATTTGACAAACGATTGCGTGGGTCATACATCGTTCGGAGCAAACCTTCTATTTTCAAATCTTCGTTAACGACAGCCGCCAACTTGCTAATGGTATCCATCAATGCCGTTAAGCCTTCCAACGCAAAATACTCACATTGCATCGGTACTAAGACAGAATCAGAAGCAGCCATCGCATTGATTGTAAGAAGGTTTAATGAAGGTGGGCAATCGATAAAGATGAAATCATAGTTGTCACAGACCGTGGCCAACGCATTCTTCAAACGCATTTCACGAGCAAAAACTTCCATCAGTT
This sequence comes from Vibrio penaeicida, assembly GCF_030689305.1. Classification (GTDB taxonomy): domain Bacteria; phylum Pseudomonadota; class Gammaproteobacteria; order Enterobacterales; family Vibrionaceae; genus Vibrio; species Vibrio penaeicida_B. The sequence goes on from NZ_JAUYVM010000018.1 coordinate 45,448, forward strand.
TAATTTCAGCGGCGGTGACATCACCATTCGCAGCTATGAGATCAAAACCACCTGTCGTTTTGCTAACCACCACATCGTCAAAATGCGTATCTTCGACCAACAAATCATACGCAGAAGCATCAACGGAGTATTTGTCTACACCGCTCGCCATAGTCGCATTGCCTTGTGGATCAAGATCAATTACCAGTACTTTTCGTTTTGTCGCTGCCATAGAAGCAGCCAAATTGACACACGTTGTGGTTTTGCCCACACCACCTTTCTGGTTGGCAATTGAAATGATTCTTCCCACGGATGACCTCGCTATTATCCCTTGCGCGATAAGATTACAAGATGTCGCTCACCTTCAAGCTCTGGAACGTTCAAAGCTTTGATGTCGATCACAGAACACCAGTCCGGAAGCTGAGCAAGCTCTGATTCAGGTTTTACCCCTTTCAGTGCTAAAAATACGCCGGATTCTGGTTTTGGTAAATGTTGACACCACTCTACCATGTCTAAAACCGAAGCAAACGCACGACTTAGTACTCCATCGAAGCCAATTTCAGGCTGGAATTCTTCCACTCGACTTTGCACAGGAGTGACATTTTCGATTTTTAGCTCATGAAGAACCTGTTTTATAAACCTAATACGTTTACCTAGGCTATCAAGCAGTGTAAAAGATTTTTCAGGATTCATGATGGCCAATGGAATGCCCGGTAAACCCGGCCCAGTACCAACATCGATAAAACGCTCACCTTCAAGGTGAGTGCTCACGACGATACTATCCATGATGTGTTTCACGATCATTTCTAGTGGATCTCGAACTGAAGTCAAATTGTACGCTTTATTCCATTTGTCGAGCAGTGTGACATAACCAACCAACTGTGCTTTTTGCGTATCTGAAACGTCCAATGAGGTTTCTTCTAACAACGCATCCAGTTTGATTCTTAACGCTTCCACTAGGCTGCTCCTTTCTTCAATTGTCCACTTTTCTTTAAGTAAACCAGTAAGATCGAAATAGCGGCTGGAGTGATCCCTGAAATACGAGACGCGATCCCAATGGTCAATGGTTTAGCATCAGACAGTTTTGCGACCACTTCGTTAGAGAGACCTTTCACAGTTGAGTAATCAAAATCAGAGGGGATCTCAGTATTTTCATGACGAAGTGATTTTTCAATCTCGTCTTTCTGACGTTGAATATAGCCTTCGTATTTGACCTGAATTTCAACTTGTTCTGCGGCTTGAGAATCTTCTAACGCAGGAGAAAACGCATCCAATTGCGTTAATTGCTCGTAATTCAATTCAGGACGGCGAAGTAAATCTTCCCCGCTGGCTTCACGCGACATAGGTGTTTTTAGCAGAGCATTAAGAGCATCAATTCCTGCGGACTTAGGATTCATCCACGTATCTTTTAAACGTTGACGTTCACGCTCCATGTTATCCACTTTCTCGTTGAAACGCGCCCAACGAGCATCGCAAACCAACCCTAACTCTCGACCTTTTTCCGTTAATCGAAGATCGGCATTGTCTTCACGAAGTAACAGTCTATATTCCGCGCGAGATGTAAACATGCGATAAGGTTCTTTAGTGCCCATGGTGGAAAGATCGTCGATCAACACGCCAACATACGCCTGATCCCGACGAGGGTTCCAACCCTCTTTTCCTTGGGTTTGCAAGCTGGCATTCAATCCAGCCATTAACCCTTGAGCTGCCGCTTCTTCGTAGCCTGTTGTGCCGTTAATTTGTCCAGCAAAGAACAAGCCATTGATAAATTTAGTTTCGTAGTTCGGCTTTAAGTCTCGCGGGTCGAAGAAATCGTACTCAATGGCATAGCCAGGGCGAACAATATGCGCATTTTCAAACCCTTTCATTGAATGAACAATCTCGATCTGAACATCAAATGGTAAACTGGTTGAGATCCCATTTGGGTACAATTCATGAGTGGTTAACCCTTCGGGCTCAATAAAGATCTGGTGGCTGTTTTTGTCAGCAAACCGCATCACTTTATCTTCGATCGATGGACAGTATCGAGGACCGATCCCCTCAATAACACCAGCATACATTGGGCTGCGATCAAGGTTCTGTCGGATCACGTCATGCGTTTTCTCATTGGTATGGGTGATAAAGCACGGAATCTGTGTTGGATGCTGTGTTCGATTACCCATGAATGAAAATACGGGGGTTGGATCATCACCATGCTGAACATCAAGCTCACTAAAATCGACCGTGCGAGCATCAATACGAGGAGGTGTTCCCGTTTTTAAGCGATCTACACGGAAAGGCATTTCTCTCAAACGATCAGCCAATGCTATCGAAGGAGGATCGCCTGCACGACCTCCAGAGAAGTTTTCCATACCAATATGTATCTTGCCCCCTAAAAACGTTCCTACGGTCAATACAACAGCATCAGCTTTGAATTTCAGCCCCATTTGAGTCACTACGCCAGTGACTCGATCATTTTCAACAATAATGTCATCCACCGATTGTTGAAAGAGCGTTAGGTTGGGTTGGTTTTCAAGTGCGTGACGAACAAATGCTTTATACAGAGCACGATCCGCTTGCGCTCGAGTCGCCCGAACAGCCGGACCTTTTGACGCGTTTAGGGTACGAAATTGAATACCTGCATGATCAATGGCTTGTGCCATTAACCCACCCAAAGCATCCACTTCTTTGACCAGATGCCCTTTGCCTATTCCACCAATAGCGGGGTTGCAAGACATTTGTCCTAGGGTATCAATGTTGTGAGTGAGTAACAGGGTACGCTGACCCGTACGAGCTGATGCGAGTGCGGCTTCCGTTCCTGCATGTCCGCCACCAACAACAATGACGTCAAAAGTTTCGTGATAAAGCATGAACCGACCTCAGGTATTCAATGAGTTTAGAGAGCTTAGTAAAAAGGAGCGATATTCTACCCTCTTTAGGGCAAGGAGAGAAACGATTTTGGATCAAAGCGGAGGCTTTAATATATATAAGATCTTTATATAGATCTTTTATTAGATCTACTATTAAGGAAGCTCGATCTTGTGGATAAGTCAAAAATGATCAACAAGATCATACTTTTTTATACGATCGTTTCTTGTGATCTACCTTTGATCTGATCGAGGATTAGCTGGGATCAAAATCAATGGTTATACACAGGGGGATAAATAGTATGATCTTATTCTTTGGATAACTATAGGTTAATAACGGGATAGATCACCATTTATCCACAGGTGGTTTGTTTAAAAAAGCATCACTTGAAACAAGTAAAAGGTCTAAATGTTATTCACAGGCCGTGAATTTTTACGGAGAAGAAGAGAAAAAGGCGGGATTCCCGCCTTTTGACTAGAATTTTGTGATGTGTTCTTGCAGCCATTCTTCGGCTGCGTCTTCGGGGACAGGGGTTTCTAGAATGTTGATCGTAAGGCAATCCGTTATTGGAGTACCACCGATGTCTTCAAGAAGTACATAGGCATGTTTCCCTGCTGCACAGAAGGTATCGTAGCTAGAGTCTCCAATCGCAACCACCGCAAACTTAACCTCTGCCATCTTAGGTGGGGTATTTTGAAGGGCTTCAATGAACGGTTGAATGTTATCTGGGTATTCACCAGCACCGTGAGTGGATGTAATCAGAAGCCAAGTCCCGTTAGCGGGGATCTCTTCGAGCTTAGGTTCATTATAAATGGTCGTTTCGTGACCTTTCTCTCTAAGTAGATCGCTAAGGTGGTCACCAACATATTCAGCTCCACCGAGAGTACTGCCGGTCATAATGTGGATCATGGACGCATCCTTTTTCTTATGAGGCATTCTTTGCCCCCTATTGGTTATTTGAAATAAGCTAACGTGTAATTTCTGCTAATAAACAGAGGCATGGTATCGGATTCGGTTGTGGATAAACAGATGACATAATGTGTGGTTAAACGAAATTGTGCGGTGCCTAGGCCTTTTAAACCTAGGAGCCACGCCCGTTGTTACGTATTTATTGTTTTGTTCATTACATGTGTATGGATCCTATTGATAATAGGATCCGACTAGAAAGAAAAATTGATCGGGACCGTCAGAGAGAGTTTAAGACCTGAAACCGAACTGGGTGGTTTGATCAACGGCTGGGCTCGAAACACAAGATCGATGGCTTCTTGATCCAGTGACTGGGTTCCCGAGCTTCTTATTAGGATGACATCCAGCACGTTTCCTTCTCGATCCATTGTGAATCGGATCACTGGCATACCTTGTTTGCGTAACCGCTTGGCTTTCCTTGGATATTGCTTTTCTCTTTCTAAGTGAGCGTGAAGCAATTGTTGCCACTGAAGCTTCGCTGCTTTCTCATGTTGGCTGGTTTTGCCTTGTTTTGGGGCGGAAGCATTTGCTGCTTTTATTGGCGCTTCTATGCTTGGTGTTGACGCCATTTGTGATGGAGACGAAGTCTGTGGTTTCTCACTTTCTTCTTCTTTCTCTTTTTTTGGCATTGGTTTTGGTTGCTCAGCTTTTAGTGGCACTGGTTCTAAAGGCACTGTTTTGTCAGGCAGCGCTGATTTTTGTGTTTCTGGTATCTTCTTTGGGTCTTCGGTTTCTTTGTATTCTGGTAAATCCAAAGGAACAGGTGCTTTTTCTGCAATTAGAGGCGGTTTCGGTGCTACGGGTTTTGGAGTGCGTTGATTCGTTGTCGATTTTAAGGAGTGCTCCGATTGCTGGGTGCTAGCTTGCTGCGCGTCATTGTTTTGTTCTGCAGGGGCGGCGAGGGGCGCGACCAGAGATACTGAAATGGGGGATGCAGCCGGTGGCGGAGTGAAGTCAAAACTCGGTGTCCATAAATAGGCTGTAGCGGCACCAAGATGAAGTGCGATACTTGCTATCACGCCACATACTAACCAAGAAGAACCATGGCTGTTTGTCGTTTTGTCGCCGGCTAGCAGGTTCACGGGTCGTTCCGTTTCGGTTGCTCTAGCCCCACTAAAGCAATTTGCGTATAGCCTGCCGCTGCCAGTTTGTTCATTACCTTAAGAAGATCTTGATACACCAGCGCTTTGTCTGCTCTGAGATAAATCCTCTGCTCGTTGTCTGGCAGGCTTGTCTTTAAAGCCGTGGTTAGGTTCACTAAATCCACGGTATTACTTTCACCGATCACGATCGTTAAATCTTTTTGAATCGTCAGGTAGACAGGATCGTCCTTCATTGGGGTTGGGCTGGCAGAAGAATTGGGTATGTCTACGGGAACATTCACGGTTGCTAGCGGCGCGGCAACCATCACAATGATGAGAAGCACCAACATCACATCAACAAAAGGCGTGACATTAATTTCGTGGTTTTCTGCCATATCCTCGCCGGATTGACTGGTTTTAAATGCCATGACTTACACCGCCTCTTTGAGCGGTATTTTGGAGTCGGGTTGTTCAGTTTGTATTGTCCGGCGGTCAAGGTCGCGGCTAACTAATATCATGATGGCGACGGAAAGGTCAGCCAATTGATTCTTGTAGCATCCTATCTGCCGCACGAAGTGATTGTAAAATATGACCGCGGGAATGGCGGCAACTAAGCCGATCGCTGTCGCCATTAACGCTTCTGCAATACCCGGTGCAACCACGGCTAGTGTAGTACTTTGTGATTTAGCGATACCAATGAAGGCATTCATTATTCCCCAAACGGTTCCAAACAATCCAACAAAGGGGCCGACGGATCCAACCGTGGCGAGAATTCCTGTGCCTTTTGTCATGTTTGAACTCATTGAGACTCCAACTCGCTCTAGACGAAGTTGAACACGTTCTTTTATTCCGTCTTCGCTGGCCGATCCTTGAGCTGATAATTTCAGCTCATGCTGGGTTGCAGAAAGTAGTAATTGAGCCGGACCTTGTAAGTCTCCACATAATGTTTCTGCCTCAATTAGGTTATCGGATTGGGTTAGGGCATTAAGTTGGCGATGGGCTTTTTTGGATGCCAACGAAAGTTGCCACTGCTTTGCAAACAATACGCCCCAAGTTAATACAGAGGCGATGACTAAACTGATCATCACCGCTTTTACCACCCAATCAGCAGCATGATACATACCCATAGGTGAGAGATCGTGCGCATTGAGTGGGTTCGTCGGTGGGGTTAACTGAGTCTCTGATACTAGGGGGCTTGCCAGATCTTGAGCTGGCGCTTTTTCAGCAAAGGCGAGGGAAGGCATGAACAGAAAAAGGGTGATGATCATGCTCAGATAAAGTGATTTACTCATTCGATTGCTCTTAGTTGGGCGTTCTTGCGCGCTTTTATTGTCGAGTGTTTTTTCTTAATTCCTTATATGAATACCGAATGAGAGAGAGAAACCCGTAATAAAAACTGAATAAAAAACTGGATTTATATTTTTATTTATAATAATCAGTATCTTGTGCTTATGTTTTTTCTAAAATCTTTTTTCCAACTTGATACTATATTCGTTTTGGCTGTAGCTGTATATCGCATCCAATGTGCTGTCGACTTTTTGGTATTGCCAAGTAAATGTGGGGGTGAGACTCCAAAACTCTAATGGTTTTGCGGTAATCAGTAAGGTGTGGTTTTGCTCTTTATCTTCTCTTTTTCCGTTGAGAATTTTGTTGAACCCGTCGTGCCTTCGTTTTTTAACCGACGAAAACAGGCTGATGTCCCAGCCGTCAAAGAAGGTACGGTTTACACCCAGCCGTCCACCTAGGGATTGATAGGCAAAGAGTTCTATTTCACTTTGCTTCTTGTTCCAGTCGATACCGCCAAACACCAGCCACCTTTCGGGTAACTGATACCAATAAGTGCCAGAAGCGGTCCATAGCCAGTCGCTGTTGTGGTCAAGCTCCGGATCTTTGTAATCCTGATATTCGGCTTTCAATTCTACTTTTGCGGCGCTTTTATTGTTGATGCTGTAAAAGCCATCCAGTTTTAATCCAGGAGCGATGTAAAGTGTGCGATCGCCAGAGTTGTTGTACTCAGCTTGCGGACCGATAGAAAATTGAACTTTGGCGCTTTGATAGCTGTAGCTAAGACCCGTAATGAGGGTATGTTTGTTGTACCTTTTTTTACCGTCATTCAGCAACCCATACGCTAGTGTATTGAACTTTACTCCATGGTGACCTGACAGCGAGAACCGTTTGTTAAGGCTGGCGTCGTAATCCATCCCAAAGCCAGATTCTTTGTCTGGTGTCGTCTGACTTATCCAGCATTGCCCATTAGGCAGTGTCGCTAGGCAGACCGTGCTTTCGGATGAGCTGTTCAGATTGTCATTGTATGAAGGGCCAAAGCTAAAAGCCCCTTGCCAGCTGTCACGAACTTCGAGTGCTTCGCTGAACGTATCGATCGTTCTGATAACCCCCGATGCTCGTGGATTGTCTTGTGGAATACTGTGTTTGATTTCTTTGAACAGATCCAGAGAGTCTCGGTTTTTTTGATTTTCGAACTGCACCCGAGCCAGCTCTAGTTTGGCTGGCATGAATTCCGGAGCGAGGGTAAGAAGAGACTGATATTCCGCTTCTGATTCTGCAAGCTTTCCTTCCACTCTAAAAAATGCACCTTGAGCGTAGTGCACCAGTAAGGGATCGTATCCTTCCAACCCTTTATATCGGGTCAGAAATCCGTTTGCCTGTTCCCATTGCCTTGTTTTCACTGCGATATGCAGGGCAGGACCGAGGTCATCTAATGTGTCGCTCACTTCATAGGTGACGCCATCCACGGTTAACGATTGCTCTCTTTCCCGTTCTTCTTTCAACAGTTCCTGTTCCTTTTCTAGCGCAGAAAGGGCGTCCCGCTGCTGTAGACGCTGGTTTTTGTCTTGATCGGCTAATGTATGCGCACTAAATAGAAACGTGAGCGCTAAAGGAGAAAGAGTTAAAAGGGATTTAAGCAAGGGAATAACCAAATGGTAAAGAAAGAAAAACAGAAGCAGCGTAGGCTGCTTCTGTATGAGGGAGGTTCAACAATTAGTTTTTGCTGCCACCAAATGCTGTGTCTAGATCTTTGTTAGTGAAGGTCGCAATACCTGCCAGAGCAGATGCGTTTGCACCAAAGAAGTGACCTTGAGACGTACCGTTAGTAGACGCACCACCAGTTGTTGCTGTCGCTGTACCGTTAAATGCAGCAGTAGAAGCATTGATGTTTGCGTTTACGCTAACTGTCAGTGAGCTATTGCTCAAAGTACCAGTTAGAGTTTGTGCGCCAAAGTCTGCTGTGAATTGGTTATTTGTGCCAACCGCTGTTAACTTGTTGCCACCAGAAAACTTATTCACACCTGTCACAGTGTAAGTAGCGACACCGCTGGTTGGTACGGTAGTACCTGTGTTATCACCCACGTAGAATACCGCACGGTTCGCGTAACCTGAGTCGCGGCTGCCTTCGTACCACTCACCAAACCAAACGTCCTGATTTGCAACGCTGGCAAAGTTGTATTGAGAAGTTGTAGAGTGGCGGCTTCCGCGAGTATGTATACCTTCACGTGTTACACCAAACGGCCATGAAGAGCGCTTCGCCAGGTTTTTAAAATCAACACGTTCTTTACCTGTCGCACCGATACCCGCGTAACCACTTTCATGGATGATTACAGTGCCGAAGAACAGTGATGCATCGACCTGAGATTCGCCAACTTGACGGTGAGTGTTGTCGCTGATTGCGCCGTTAAAACCTGCATGAGCCATAGAGCTTAAGCCAAGTAGTGCAGCAGAAATAAGAGTCAGTTTTACTGGTTTCATGAATTATTCCTTTAAAGATTGAATTTATACTATTGAGAGAACCATTCAAGACATTGGTGCGCACGACAACACCGTGATGTGGTTCTTATATGTATTACCGGATGAACTTTAAATATCCGTAAAATAAAAACGTAAATGATGTTTTTTATTTTATTTTCACTTTTTAATTGCTAGTGAAAGTATATTTAGCGTCAAAGTGATAGGCATTGTGGTAGTCCGTAGCGCGCCCCATTATCCAGTTAAAGCTGAATATGGGCTGGCTTGTTTTTCCGCCAGTGGCAGGGGCGACCAAATTAAAAGATATGCTCTCACCTTTTTTTAAAGTGAATAATTGAGTTTGCTCTAATCCATCAAAATAAGGGGTGATAATATTGGCTCTGTCACTGGCAACCACGTCTCTTATGTATACATCGGCCTCTACGGCTTCAATACGGTAGCGATCAAGAACATAACTGGTCTGGCTATTCTGTGTTTCGCCTATGATTTGATCTGGGCTATGCGGCATATCTACCGGAGAAGAGCTGTTGCTGTGGTAGATTCGCAAGCCTGGTGAACTTGGTGCGAGAAACTCCAGCGCTTGCTCATTAGGAACGCTAAACAATTCACCATCGTCAACTACCAATTCGTAGAAGTAAATGCCCGGTACGTCACCAGTTACAGTTGGCGTGGCTGAACTAGGGTCGTCCAAGGTCGCGTTTGATCCATTTGGTGGGGTCATTGTCCAGTGGTAGTTTAATGGGTCTCCATCTGCGTCTGAGCTTGTTGTTCCATCAAGGGTGACTGAGTTACCTACAAAACTTATCCAGACGTCAGGATCTAGGTTGGCATAGGGTCTTGCGTTTGTATCTACATAGCGTATTTGAACTGTAGTCGTAACGGATGAATAGTGTGTCCCGTCGAATACGGTAAGTTTGACCAAATAATCCCCTTCTACATCTGTTTTGAAACTACCCCAACCGTACGTGGAATTAGTATTTTCAATGGTTGGGGAGCTATTTAGGGGTTTTTCTAAAATTTCCCATGTATAAAACAGCTCATCATTATCGGCGTCTTCATAGTTTGGTCTAATGGAGGCTCCGTGTTGCAAAGAACCTTCAATAGTTTCATTTAATATAATAACTGTTGGGCTGTTTTCCCCTTTAGTTGCAGCCGTGAGCTTAATGGTGTTAACCCGACTATTTTCAATGCCATCATTGACCGTCAGGTCTACGTAGAACTCTCCCGCTTCATGGGCAATGAACGACGGTTTAATTGAGTTTGATTGAAAGAGTTCGGCGTTACGATCCAACTTAGTGTATTGATCAGGTCTCACTTTCCATTCAAAGGTCAGCGGTTGAAGGTCTTTGTCGAAGCTTTTTTCCCCATTCAGTTGAGCGGGCTCGCCTACATAAACCAATTGATTGGTGCCCGCGATGGCAATAGGAGGGGTATTCGACTTGGTCGGTGCCAGATCGAGTGTCAGACTTTCATTACATCCGGCAAGAATGACGACTGTAAAGACTAAGCTCAGGAATTGGGTCAGCTTCATCATAGAATGAGTAATGTCATTATTAGTTAACAGAAAGAGGTGCACAAAATGTGCACCTAATTTAATTTATTCCGTGAAGGCATAATAAACGGAGAAGAGACTGGTTGAATTTCCAGAAAAATCGATAGCTATTTCTTTGATATCATTTAACGGAGTAGAAATATCCATATAAATATCAAGTTCTATTGATTCACCCATAGAAATTAATTGATTTTTATTTACCCCTTCAATTTTTATACCTGTGATTGGTGGCGGGAAAAACAGAGATGTGAAATCGTAAACGAAAATATCTGTCGCTGAAGGGGTAATGGTGATAGTGTCAACTTTTATATAACCTGTAGATTCACCATTTTTAGAAACTGCGATAGTCGGAACACCATTAATGGTTTGAATTCTCTCATCACTCATTGGCAAGTAGAAAGAATTCTCGTAGTTGTAATTGGTTCCCGTAGAATTTACAGCCTTGATGGGACCCGTTATTGATAAATCCGCTTCTACCGCAGTAATACCTACATATTCAATGGCACGTTGCTTATTGCCTTCGCTTACCGTGACAGAAAAGACATAATCACCAGTTACATCTGGAGTAAATTCAGCAATTTGCGCCGAATCTAGTGTGATTGTGCCTGAGCTTGCAATAGGTTTAGAAACAACCGCCCATTGGTATTGGAAATTTGTGCCATCTCTATCTGTGTTTGAGCTGGCATCCAGTTTTACCTTCTTATTTAACTCAAGCGTCGCAAAGTTCAGGTTATTGATTGGTTTTACGTTTTCTTGGGTAAAGGCGTTGGTTCTTTCTAAATAAATAGACGTCTCAGGCGTGTAAGGCACTACACTTTCATCAATCTTCACAGTAACTACACGCTTTACTGTCTCTTTTGAATCTGAAACCGCAATGCTTAACTCATACTCACCCGCAGCGTTGGCAGAGAATGAAGCATTTTCTGTCGTTTCATCGGTTAGCGTTACCGTTGCATTACTAGGCTTGTTTGCCACAGTCCACTGGTAAGTCAAATCGTTATTGTCTGGATCCACAGCGTTTGCAGACAGAGTAATGTTCGTATCGATTCCCGTCATTACTGACTCGGTTGGGAAGACATTTGGTGCTGCGTTCTCAGCGGCATCTGTCACTTGATAGTGTTTTTCTATCGTCGCTGCAGGATTCGTTGCGGTAAGCTGAATGGTGTAATCACCCGCTAGGTCTGGTTGGAACGACGTCACTAATGCATTGGCGTTTTTAATTGCACTGTTGCTACCTGCGGGCTTTTTGCTAATGACCCAAGTGAATGGTTGTGTGTTCGCAGTGTCAGCTAGTGTGGAGTTCAGTGCATTTTTCTGAGCTGTTTGAGCCGTACTTTTGGCGAAGATATCCAAACCATTTAAACGAACTGTGTCGTTCATCTTGGCGTTGATCTGTGGTTTTTTAGCTGGTGCAGGCGTAACGACAGGTGGTTTTACTGTGTTGTCGTTAGAGCTGTTTGAGCTAGAGCCACCACCGCACGCGACCAGTGCTGGTAGGCTTAAAGCCAGAAGCGTCCATGTATATTTGTTGTTCATGATTCGTCCTAAATGGTGCTGTCAGCCAATATGAAGCTGAAGAAATCTAAAAGGTCATCCTCTACACCGAGTAAAGAGTGAAAATCCGTAACGCTCTTGAAAATTTTTTGCGGAAAATTAGAACTTTCCTTTTAATTTGATGCTGAATGTACGCCCCGGTGCGGGGATGCCCGAAATCGAACCCAATTCCAGATAGTACAAATCCAACAGATTCGTACCGACCAGCTCAAGATCGACCGATTCATTGATTTGATATTTGGCAAAGGCATCAAAAGTTAATGAGTGAGTACGTTCGATCAAATCCTCGTGATGGCCGCCAGATAAGTAGTTGCCACGAACTCCCGTTTCTAAGGTCTGATTTAGAAAACGAGAACCGACCAAAAGGTTTGCGGAATACTCTGGGTTGGCGTAGCTGCCAAGGTAACTGATGTTAGAAAAGCCTCCACGAGTACAAAGATCGATGATTTCTTTGTTCTCATCTACAATGCCACTAATGAACTTCTGGGATGCAGAGTTATCGTCACACACTTCGTTGTGATAGTTGTAAGCTGCAGAAAATTCGCCAAAGTAAGTTTCATCGTCATAGGAAGCTTGCAATTCTAGCCCCTTAGTATTTTGAAATTCGAGGTTACCAAAGGCGCGTGTGCGTATGTCTCTGTCTATGATGTCGGTGATTGTCTGATCGAAATGCACCAGTTTAATATTGGCATTGTCAAAATAGTGAACGTAACCTAACTCCCACAATGTGGCGCGTTCAGGTTGCAAAGGTGATGACGTTAAATGACTTGCCGAGAAACCGCTGGTGCTTTCAAATAAACTTGGAAAACGGAGTGTTTCTGCATAACGAACATAAGCTCGTTTGTTGTCTGAAATAAGCCAAGTCGCGGTGAGTGAAGGCATCCATCCACTGCCGCTATTTGCGTATTTAGACTTATAGCGCTGAATGTCTGGCAGCCGTGTGAACTTACAACTGTTCTTAACGTAATTTGTTTGGCTCATGGCAATGACACAAGCGTTTCTTTTCATGCTTAACTTATTGTTACTGTCATTTCTCCATTCCTGCGTGTGAGTACGCAAGTAGTTTTTCTCATTCTCTACTTTGGCGATAGCCAATTTGATTTTTTGCTTAAGCAATGAATCGAAATTCGCCAAGCTGGCTTGTGCTGAGGAGAGTCTGGATTGATATTCTGCTATCTGAGAGGGGGCCGTGGCTGTAGCAATCAAACCAGTCATGGTGGTGATTTCTTTGTCTAGGGCGTCACGTGTAAAGGTAATCCGAATATCGTGCTCGGCGTTTGCGACTCTCTGAGCAATTTCTTCAGGTTCGTACACTTCACGAGTTTGGTAACTAAGGAGATAGCCTTCCGTTATGTACTCGCCCAGTTTGCGTTTATCGTTTTTGTTTTCGATGCGGTATTTCAGGTAATGATCTTCGGATTCATATTTTCCGTATCTCAGCCCAGCATTAAAAATTAAGCTGTCGCTGGCTCGCCATTCAACCTTGGCTGCGCCGTTAAACTCAGTTCTCTCCCCAGCTCGAACCGTTGCATTGTACTTATCGACCAGGTATTTCATGCCTTGCTTCGGCTCAACGGTATGGTGTTGGTAATGACCAGATACCGTCATATCCCAGTTGTCAGATAGCAGCATGGTGTTTTTGAAATTCGCGCCGATACGACGTTCTTTATTGTATGCCGTGGCGGTGTTGAAGATGATCCCGTTCCCTTCCGGCTCGGTCACCACTGTATTTGGAAATCCTCCGGCGGTATTGGTCACGGTATCTGACAGCGTAGTCCAGAGATCACTACTCAAGTTGAGGAAACGAGACTTGGGGTTTACCCGGTATTTGACACTGTAAGCTTGAAGTTTGGCGCTGCCCAATGGCCATTGAGCCATGCCATAATTGTTACGGTAGTCTGAGCGACTCGCCATAATTTCACCGTGCTTGCTTTCGGTGAAGCGGGCATTAAATTGCACTTTTTCAAAATCTGAAAACTTGTAGGTGGTTTTTAGAAGGTAGGAGTGCATTTCCGAAGAAGTATTAAACACTTCATGACCCGGCAGGTGGTTGAGCGCTGCATGTCTGGGTTGTAAGAACTCAATGCCAAGGGTATCTGGGTTGTAAGGCTGTTTATAGAAATCGGCTTTTTTAGTACCCGAATAATAATTGCCGCGTTTGCGATAAGCGATGGCACCTAACCACTCGAACTTATCATTAATTCCAGAAGCCGCAAATCGAAAGGCAACATCTTCTCCGCCAAATGGGTTATCACTTTTGCTGTCTCGGGTTTCAAAACGAAGTTCTGGATCGTTATACCAATCTATCCCACCTTGTTCGTTATAGATCGGAACGTCTTGCCAGTGTTTGCCAGTGTGCATTCTTGCTTGGTAAGGTGCGATTGAATTACTGCTCCCTTCTACGACGACTTCCATGCCAAAGGTTTCACCTTCTGCGATGATGTCCTGAGGCTGAAGTGTGGTGACTTCTACCGCTCCACCTACTGACGTATTTACGTCTGAATTGAGCTGTGCGCCCTTGTGAACTTGTAAGCCACTGATCAAGTTTGAGTCGATGTAGTTTCGGTTGGAAGCACCACGATATCCATTCCAAATTGTGATGCCTTGCTCTGTGCCATCAATCACGACGGGGACTCTTCCCTGACCTTGGACGCCTCGGATATTGGCGTCGATGCTGCTGCCACCGTTACGTGCCTCACCACTAAACGTATTGGCCATGCCAGTGAACAAGTCGGCACCACTGGCACCTTTGAAGCGCTCTATCTCTTCTTTGCTAATATAGGCGGTGGATGTGTCAGCGTCGTAAACATCCAATTCTCCAGTTTCATCCCGAGCAATTTCATCATCGAAATGGGTACGAACCTGAATAGCATCCAACGTCATGGCACTGTTGAGTGGCGTAAGAATAAAACTGCCATCTTCCTGAGGCTCCGCGACAAGCCCTGTGTTTTCTAACAATAAAGTCAACGCTTGCGCTGGGTCGAAATGACCTTGTATCCCTTGGCTGTATATATCTTCAGAAAGCGACGCATTCAGATAAAATTCGATATCTGCTTCCAAAGCGAATTGATTCAAAACCTGATCCAACCTGCCTGCAGGGATTTGAAAACTTTGTGCAGACCAAGCTATTGCTGGAACAAGAAGAGCGGTAAGACCCAGTTTGACACGTATTAATACGGCTTGACGTGTAAGCCTTGGCAGGAGCGACACCTTGCTATCCTTTTCGTTGATTTACTCACTGGTAATTACACCGAGTGAGACGTCAAAATCCGTAAACATTCCTCAACGGTTTTGTTTGGGGGTGATATTCACCCATAGTGGGGTGCGGTAGCGGATCTCTATAGGGAGGACTTGACTGACGTTATACAAGGTTTTATCTGTGTCTTTGGTAGAGAAAACACCAGTAAGTTTTAGGCGATGAAGGCTAGGGTCGACTTTGATCACTCCACGACGATATCGGGCAAGATCGTTAATGAAATCTGGCAGTGGTGTTGCTTGAGCTAGGATTTTTTGCTTTAGCCACAATGCGTCAGTCGCTCGATTGGCGTATTTTGTATCGGTGCGATTAGCATTAAATACAATGCTCTCACCAGAAAGAATGTGAGTAGACTCAAAGCTTTGCTCAGGATAAACCGCCACTTCTCCTTCGTACACACTGACTTGAGTTTGCTCCGCTTGCTGGTGGACAGTATAACGAGTGCCAATTGGAACGATTCTCCCTTGACCTGTTATCACTTTAAACGGGGTTAAGTGATGACCGCTGGTGATCATTATTTCCCCTTGAACGAGGTGCAAGATTCTTTCTGATTGATTGAAATCGACAAAAACACGAGTGGCGGTATTCATGATTAATTCTGTGCCATCAGAAAGTGATAGCGAGCGCACTTCGCCCGTTGCTGTAGCGTATTCTGCGCCAGTTGGTTGGGTATCTTGTGTAGACATCATCAGGGCTAACGTACTAACAGAGACACCTCCCCAAAGGAGAACTTGCCTACGAGTGGTTCCACGACGATTGCGACCGAGTACCTTTCCACTGAGCTGAGGATTTGGAACAGAGGCAAACTTTTTTTGCAGATTTTCCAATTGCTGCCAAGCAAATTCATTGTCTGGGTGAGCGGTACGCCAGGTGTTGAATGCTTTTTTATCTTGCTCTGTGACGTCATCTGCCCATAAGCGAGCCATCCATAGAGATGCTTGCTCTATGGATTCTCGAGAAATTCTATCCATCGACAAATCAGACCTCGAGCATTGCCATCATGCAGCCTTGCAAGGCTTTGGCGACGTACTTTTCAACTGAGGAGACCGATACATCCAACTCTTGGGCGATTTGTTTGTAGCTTTTGCCTTCAAGTTGGCGCATCAGCAAGGCTTGTCTCGCTTTGTGTGGAAGTTTATTCAATAGGGTGTCAATTTCGACCAGTGCTTCCACCACCAAAGTATGGGATTCGGGTGAGGAGGACACATCAGCCGGCTCACTTTCTAATAGCTCAAGATAAGCGGTTTCAATCCGACGTCTTCGATAGAGATCGATAACCAAACCCTTGGCAATGGTTGTCAGATAGCGGCGCGAATCTTTTTGTTCGGGAAGCTTGCCTTTGGTTAACAACCTTAGGTACGTGTCCTGAACCAAATCAGCAGTAACTTCAGGGCAACCAAGGCGTCGTTGAACGAATACCGAGAGCCAGCTGCGGTGCTCTTGATACATATTATCAATGCGTTGCATATTAGCTGGGTCAATTGCCACCATCGCTTGTTACTCCTATCGCCTAGATTTGGCTTACTTAAATGATAATGGTTATCATTTATATTAATAACAGGCAACGAAATATAGCAGAATTTGGCGGTAGATCTAGATCAATAAATACTGAGAAAAGAAATAAATTGTGTAAATGAGATATGTGGCAATGAAAAGTCGAATCTTTCTAATTGAAAACGAAAGGCTTCGTAACTTAACAACTTTTCGCACCACTATACGGTATTTTGAAGGGTATTTATCCTCATTTCGTCCAAATTAAATGAGGGTGGTTGAATATGGAAAGTACTATTTTCCGATACAAAATGAAGAAAAAATTCGACCGAGTAAGTCGTCAGAACTGAATTCACCTGTAATTTCATTGAGGTGTTGCTGAGAAATTCGAAGTTCTTCTGCCAGAATTTCGCCTGCCATGTAACCTTCGAGTTGCTGTTGACCTATATCCAAGTGCTCAGCCGCACGTTCCAGTGCATCCAAATGACGGCAACGCGCCATAAATCCGCCTTCTTGATTGCCAGAAAACCCCATGATTTCTTTCAGATGATTACGCAATGCATCCACACCTTCCCCTGTTTTTGCCGATAGGCGGATAAGTGTTGGTGTGTTGACGTGGCAGATCCCAAGATCTTCGCTGGTTTGATCAGCTTTGTTGCGGATCACTGTGATGCCGATTTTCTCAGGCAATCGATCCACAAAATCGGGCCAGATTTCACGTGGGTCGGTGGCATTGGTTGTTGTGCCATCCACCATAAATAAGACTCGGTCGGCTTGCTCTATTTCTTCCCAAGCGCGCTCAATACCGATTTTTTCTACTTCATCGGATGCTTCACGTAAACCCGCGGTATCAATAATATGCAGCGGCATACCATCAATATGAATGTGTTCACGCAGCACATCTCGCGTGGTGCCCGCTATATCGGTAACAATGGCAGACTCTTTGCCAGAAAGTGCATTAAGTAAGCTGGACTTCCCTGCATTTGGTCGACCAGCAATGACCACCTTCATGCCTTCTCGCATAATGGCACCTTGATTGGCTTCTTGGCGGACCGCGGCGAGATTATCGATGATGGTTTGCAGATCGGTGGCGACTTTGCCATCGGCAAGAAAGTCGATTTCTTCTTCTGGGAAATCAATGGCGGCTTCAACATAAATGCGCAAGTGAATTAAAGACTCCACCAGCGTATGAATGCGTTTGGAAAATTCACCTTGCAGAGATTGCAGGGCGGATTTCGCCGCCTCTTCTGAGCTTGCATCGATTAAGTCAGCAATAGCTTCTGCTTGAGTTAAATCCATTTTGTCGTTTAGGAATGCACGCTCCGAAAACTCGCCTGGGCGTGCAGGGCGCAAGCCGGAGATGCCCAAAATACGTTTTATCAACATATCCATGACAACAGGACCACCGTGCCCTTGAAGCTCTAACACATCCTCACCCGTGAATGAATGTGGGTTAGGGAAGTAAAGTGCTATGCCCTGATCCAGTTCCAAGCCGTCTTGGTTTTTGAACGGCAGGTATTCAGCATATCGAGGCTTCAATACTTTGCCTGTCACTTCTAAAGCAACTTGCGCTGCGAGTGGACCTGATACCCGAATTATACCTACACCGCCTCGTCCCGGAGCGGTGGCCTGAGCGACTATAGTGTCAGTTGTCATAGCATTTACCTGAAGGGGCATTTCGCCCATTACTGTGTTGAGTTCTTTGTGCGCAATTGTAATCAGCACTATTAAAAAAGGCGACCATTTGGTCGCCTTTCTTTCTATTATTTTGGCTGTCTTAGTCTTTATTTGGCTGTCTTAGTATGTAAGCCTTTCTTTTCCAGCGCTCGGTAAATCAGAGTTTGCTGAATTACTGTCACGACGTTGGAAACCAACCAGTATAGAACCAAACCGGACGGGAACCACAGGAAGAAGAACGTGAACATCAATGGCATGAAGTTCATGATTTTCTGCTGCATCGGATCCGTAATGGTTGATGGGCTCATTCTCTGGATTAGGAACATACTTGCACCCATCAGAACTGGAAGGATGTAGTACGGGTCTTGTGCAGACAAGTCAGTAATCCAACCAAAGAATGGCGAGTGACGAAGTTCTACCGATTCCATCAGCGCCCAGTATAGTGCGATGAAGATAGGCATCTGAAGAAGGATTGGTAAACAACCGCCTAACGGGTTTACTTTCTCTTTCTTGTACAGTTCCATCATTTCTTGGCTCATGCGTTGGCGGTCGTCACCAATACGCTCACGCATCGCTTGCAGCTTAGGCTGTAGCATGCGCATTTTAGCCATGGAAGTGTATTGCGCTTTGGTTAGCGGGTACATTGCACCACGAACAATAAACGTCAGAACCATGATAGCCACACCCCAGTTAACTACAATGCCTTGAATGGCAGAGAGCAACCAGTGAAGAGGCTTCGCGATGAACCATAGCCATCCGTAATCCACTACCAAATCTAGGTGTGGCGCTACAGCTGCCATGTCGTCTTGAAGTTTTGGACCAACCCAAAGTGTTGATTCAACTGAGCCCGTTGCACCATTAGCGATCGTGATGTCTGGAATACGAACACCGATGTCACCTTTGTTGCCGATAACACGCGTATACAGTCGAGTACCAGGCTGTTGCTCTGGGATCCACGCAGCTGCGAAGTAATGCTGGATCATAGCCGCCCAACCTTGACCTGTTGTTAGCTCAATGGCCAAGCTGCGGTCTTGCATGTCGTCGAAGCTGTATTTTTTGTAGTTAACGTCTTGTGATGAGTAAGCACCACCACGGTACGTTGGCATAGTAATGCTGCCGCCGTCGTCCATTAGGTCTTGGCGAAGGTGCGCGTACATACCGAAAGTTGCGTTGGTACCAGAGTTGTTCACAACATCGTATTTCACTTTAAGGTCGTAATGACCGCGCTTAAGTACAAACGTTTTCACGTACTGTAAGCCATTCGCTTCAAACGTCATTGGAATGCTCAGTTCATCTTCACCATCAGCCAGCTCGAAGCTGTTTGATGCCACATGATAAACAGGGCGGCTCTTGCTGCTTAAGTCGACACCCTGAGGACCTACAAGACCACTTTGAGCGATAAATGTTTGACCTTGGCTATTTTTCAGCAGTTCAAATGGGTCTGCTGAGTCGAATTCTTTTGCGTATTGATTTAAATCTGCTTCAACCACGTCACCACCGAATGTATCGATAGAGAGCGTCAAGACATCTGTTTTTACGGTTACGATTTGCGCTGAAGGCGCCGCTGCTTGAGGTGCAGGGTCGGCTAGTGGGTCCGCAAAGTCTGGGGCAGGAAGAGTACCGCTGTTTTGTGCCTGCTCAACCTGTTGTTGTGGCGCGGGATTCTTTTCTACTTGCCACTGTTGGTACAGCAAGAAAGAAACCAGTGCCAAAGCGAGCAGTAGGATATTACGTTGAGAATCCATCGTTATTTATCTCTGTCTTGTTTTTGGTGTGGTGGAACGGGGTCATATCCCCCATCGCTCAAAGGATGGCATTTTAATAGACGTTTGCCTGATAACCAACACCCTTTTACAAAACCGTGAGCTTTCAACGCTTCAATCGCATATTGAGAACAGGTTGGTGTAAAACGACAACGTGGTCCGATTAACGGACTAATCACCCACTGGTAGATTTTTATCAGACCAATGGCTAACCACGAGAGGGGCGAGAAAGGCGATGCCATAACTTATCGAAGAGCTTGAATATTTCCTCATTGCTTAAATCTTGAGCGCTTTTCTTCGCAATCACAACAAAATCTTTGTTTGGTAGCTGATGTTGTGACAGGCGGAAGCTTTCTCTAGCCAGACGTTTGAAACGATTACGACCGACGGCAGTTTTAATCTGCTTTTTAGGGACAGCTAAGCCTAAGCGAGGATGTGAAAGAGAATTCTTTCGGGCAATGATGGTGAAATGAGGTGAGCCTGCTCGATGAGCTTGCTGGAAGACATTTTGATAATGCTCGGGAGTTAACAAACGTAACTCCCGATTAAACGCGTACTTGCTCAAAATAATTAAATATTATTTTGAAAGGCGCGCACGGCCTTTTGCACGACGTGCATTAATTACTTTACGACCGTTCTTAGTTGCCATGCGAGCACGGAAACCGTGAGAACGCTTGCGCTTCAGAACTGAAGGTTGAAAAGTGCGTTTAGACATTGTTATTACCTTTACTGATCAGTAGTTTTTAGGTTTATGTTAAACCCGGCGTGGGACTTAACTTCACTCTGGCTCTTTATTAGAAAGTCTGAGCAAAATCCGACGCCTCTCAACAAAGAGGCGGAATTGTAATCACTGACTCATTAAGAGTCAATCATTGGTCTAACGAAAATTCCGGTCGACGAATTATACGGATTGTCAGTTAAATCTCAAGGATCCTTATTTGATCCCCACCTGGCGAAGAAATTTTTGCAGTTTTGGATCCTGTGGATTACCAAAAATATCTTGTGGAGAACCTTGCTCCACTATGTGTCCATCTGCCATGAAGATCACACGGTCGGCGACTTCTCTGGCAAATTGCATCTCGTGTGTCACGACAAGCATGGTCTGTTTTTTCGCGGCGAGCGATTTCATTAAGCTGAGCACTTCACCAACCCATTCAGGATCCAGTGCTGAGGTTGGCTCATCAAACAACAGGAGTTCTGGCTGAAATGCCATTGCGCGACCAATACCCACTCGTTGCTGCTGACCGCCTGAAAGCGCGGCAGGGTAGCTATCCCCTTTATCACCCAAGCCAATGTCGTCTAGAATCGCTTGAGCGCGCTCTAATGCCTGATCTTTCTTCCAACCACGGACGGTGATCAAGCCTTCAGCAATATTTTGCCGTGCTGTCATATGGGCAAAGAGTGCATAGCTTTGAAAAACAAAACCGGTTTTGCGACGCAGTGCCAGAACATCCGATTTGGTGTGCTTTTCTGCATCGACAGTGATGTCATCAATGGTGATCACACCTTTATTGGCTTGTTCTAGAAAGTTCACACAACGCAGTAGTGTGGATTTTCCTGTACCACTTGAGCCAATGATAACGATGATTTCGCCTTGCTGGATCTCGATATCAATGCCTTTCAATACTTCAGTATCGCCGAAGCTTTTATGAATATTGTCGAGTTTTATCATCGTACGTATGCCTTATTGAGCTTCGCTTCTGCCCAAATTTGAACACGGGTCAGAATTAAGACCACACCCCAGTAAATCAGTGCAACCGCTAAAAACGCTTCAAAGAATCGGAAACTGGACGACGCTTCCATTTGCGCTTTCGCCATGATTTCGGCGACACCTAACGTAAAGGCCAGCGACGTCGATTTGATCATATCGATGAAATAATTCATTAAAGACGGAAGAGCTACGCGGGTTGCCTGAGGCAAAATAATGCGTCTCATGGCTTGGCTGGTGGTCATGCCCACAGACAAACTGGCTTCCATTTGGCTTCTGTCGATGCCAATAATCGCTGCGCGAATGCTTTCCGCCATATAAGCGGCAAAATGCAGGGTTAAGCCGATAACTGCCGCACTAAACGCATCCAACCCCACCATAAACGGAAAGATCTGAGGCAGCCCGTAATACAGTAAGAAAAGTTGAACGAGCAGCGGTGTTCCTCGGAAAAAGCTGATGTATAACTGGCTAAGCTGATCCAGCACTGGCACTTTAAACACACGGATATTGGCGAGAATAACCGACAGTATCAAAGAAAACAGCAGTCCCCAGGTGGCCATAGACATGGTGGTACCGAGATACTTCAGCAGTATCGGCATCAATTCCATCATGTAGTTAAAGTCGAAACCCATATGATTACCTGTACTTAAAATTCGGATGTAGCAGAGACAAGAAAAGGCGGAACCATGTTTCCACCTTTATCCTTGTGTATTGTGCTTTTTGATTATTGAGTGATGTCGTCGCCGAACCACTTAGTCGAAATTTCTTTCAATGTGCCATCTTCACGCATCGATTTCAGTGCCGCATTCACTTCTTTTTGAAGCTTACGACCCGCTTCGTTATCAACGAATGGCCATGCATTTTGAATGGTTTCGAATGGCTGACCTGCAAGCTCAAGAGGAAGCCCCGTCTTCTTGATAAGCTCTAGTGCAGATAAACGGTCCATGATGAACGCGTCAGCGCGGCCAAGTGCAACATCGTGCTCGATGCCTGTGTCGTAGGTCTTGATGTTGATTTTGTTGTCTTTATCGTAATCGCGTAGCAGCTGCTCAAAGTTTGAGCCTAGGTTGACTGCAACCGTTTTACCCGCAAGATCAGCGATGCCTTTAATCTCATCGTTGCCTTTACGAATCGTAATTTGTGCACCGTCTACAACGTATGGGTCAGCAAAAAGGTATTTTGCTTTACGCACATCTGTCATGGTTATTTGGTTAGAAATGGTATCGATACGCCCCGTTTCTAAAAGACCAAACAAACCTGAGAAATTTGCTGTTACGTATTCAACGTTGTAATCATTACGTTTGCCGATTTCGTCCCAAAGATCGACTTCAAAACCTTGAAGCACATCTTTTTCCACAAACGTGAATGGGAAGTAGCGACCAGACATTCCAACTTTCACGTCTGTCGCAGCGTGAACAGTTTGTGCGAAAGAAGCAGTTAGAGCGAGAGCAGCAAGAGCGGACTTAATCCAGTATTTCATTCGTTATATCCTCATTATTATGGAGGGGAATATTACTGTTAATTGTAATATTAGTGAAAATAACGAGTTGTTATTACAAATAACCAACTATCTTAAAAGAAACGACTTGTTAACATTTGATCTTGGGGATAAACCGCTATTGATCCACAAATTGTGGGTGATCATGTGGGTAATATTGGGGAAAAGTGTGCGGATCACTCGAATTGAGGATGAAAAATTGTGAATAACTTCGATCTTATTCACTGGATCTGCGATCATTTACTAGCGATCTGGGCAACAGAGCGCTAGAATTACCAACCTTTTCCAAATAACGATTACAAGAGTGAGGGCAACGTGTCATCTTCGCTTTGGTTGCAGTGTCTGCAACAGCTACAAGAAGAGCTTCCAGCGACTGAATTTAGCATGTGGGTCAGACCGCTTCAGGCGGAGCTCAATGACAATACCCTGACTTTGTTCGCCCCTAACCGTTTTGTGCTTGATTGGGTACGCGATAAGTACTTCGACAATATCAATCGCCTGCTTCTGCAATTTTGTGGGAATGATATTCCTAGCCTTCGTTTTGAAGTCGGCAGTCGCCCAGTTTCTGCACCTGCACCTGCCGCTCGATCAAAAGCCGATGTCGCTGCAGAATCGTCTGCACCAGCGCAGCTTCACGCGCGCAGACCCGTGCACAAAACTTGGGAAAATGAAAATGAAGTGGTGGACATCAATCACCGCTCTAATGTCAATATTAAGCATAAATTCAATAACTTCGTTGAAGGTAAGTCGAACCAGTTAGGCTTGGCAGCAGCGCGTCAGGTGGCGGATAACCCTGGTGCAGCGTATAACCCACTGTTTCTTTATGGCGGCACGGGCTTAGGTAAAACTCACTTGCTCCATGCCGTGGGCAACGCCATTGTGGATAATAAGCCCAATGCGAAAGTGGTGTACATGCACTCTGAGCGTTTCGTTCAAGACATGGTAAAAGCGCTGCAAAACAATGCGATTGAAGAATTTAAGCGTTATTACCGCAGCGTTGATGCATTGTTAATCGATGACATTCAGTTTTTTGCTAACAAAGAGCGTTCTCAAGAAGAGTTTTTTCATACGTTCAACGCATTGTTAGAAGGCAATCAACAAATCATCCTGACTTCTGACCGTTATCCTAAAGAAATTAATGGGGTAGAGGATCGGTTGAAATCTCGCTTTGGCTGGGGTTTAACCGTTGCGATTGAGCCGCCGGAGTTAGAAACTCGCGTAGCGATCTTGATGAAGAAAGCGGAAGACCATCAAATTCACCTTGCCGATGAAGTCGCGTTTTTCATTGCAAAACGCTTGCGCTCTAATGTTCGTGAGCTGGAAGGTGCGCTAAATCGTGTTATTGCCAACGCGAACTTTACTGGTCGCCCCATCACTATCGATTTTGTTCGTGAAGCGTTGCGCGATTTATTAGCATTGCAAGAAAAACTGGTGACGATCGATAACATCCAGAAAACCGTCGCCGAATACTACAAGATTAAAGTAGCGGATTTGCTGTCTAAGCGCCGCTCACGCTCCGTTGCTCGTCCTCGTCAATTAGCAATGGCGCTTTCCAAAGAGCTCACCAACCATAGTTTGCCTGAAATTGGTGATGCCTTTGGTGGTCGTGACCATACCACGGTGCTGCACGCTTGCCGCAAGATAGAGCAGCTTCGTGAAGAGAGTCATGATATAAAAGAGGACTATTCGAACCTAATTAGAACCTTATCGTCATAAGGCAAAGAGATACCAATGAAATTTACCATCGAACGCAGCCACCTGATCAAACCGTTACAACAAGTTTCTGGCGCTCTGGGTGGACGCCCCACGTTACCTATTCTGGGTAATTTGTTTCTGAAAGTCGAAAACAACGTGCTTTCATTGACCGCGACCGACCTTGAAGTCGAGCTGGTGGCAAATGTGGCGTTGGAAGGCGATTTTGAAGCGGGCAGCACAACTGTTCCTTCTCGTAAATTTCTGGATATTTGTCGAGGATTACCAGACGACGCGATCATCACTGTAGTGATGGAAGCGGACCGTGTTCAATTGCGCTCTGGTCGAAGCCGTTTTTCTCTTTCGACTCTGCCTGCGAGTGACTTCCCAAACATTGAAGACTGGCAAAGCGAAGCAGACATTACGCTTTCTCAGCAAGACCTACGTAGCTTGATTGAAAAAACGCAGTTTTCAATGGCGAACCAAGATGTTCGTTACTATCTGAATGGTATGCTGTTTGAAATCGAAGGAACGACGCTTCGCTCTGTGGCAACAGACGGCCACCGTATGGCAGTTTCACAAACTCAGCTTGCATCAGAATTGCCGAATCAACAAATTATCTTGCCTCGCAAAGGTGTTCAAGAGCTCGTTAAGCTGCTGGATGCACCAGAAGCCGAGGTGACTTTGCAAATAGGCAATGCCAACTTACGTGCGGCTGTGAATAACTTTACTTTCACCTCTAAATTGGTGGATGGTCGATTCCCAGACTACCGTCGAGTCATGCCACAAAGCAGTAACAAAACATTAGAAGCGCCATGTGATGAGTTAAAACACGCGTTTTCTCGCGCAGCAATTCTATCGAACGAAAAGTTCCGTGGTGTACGCGTGAACTTCATTGGCAATGAAATGCGCATTACTGCCAACAACCCAGAACAAGAAGAAGCGGAAGAAGTGCTTGATGTTTCTTTTGATGGCGACGACTTGGAAATCGGGTTTAATGTCAGCTATGTTTTGGATGTATTGAATACCCTTCGCTGCGATAAAGTGCGAATCTCAATGTCTGATGCGAATGCCAGCGCACTGATTGAGAATGCCGATGATGACAGCGCCATGTATGTGGTGATGCCAATTCGCTTGTAGTGGATTGGGTTTATGCCACTCACCAGACTGATTGTTCAGACATTTCGTAATATTGAAGCCTGTGACGTTGAACTGTCACCAGGCTTTAATTTTCTTATTGGCCCTAATGGCAGTGGGAAAACTAGCATCATCGAAGCGATTTATTTGCTTGGGCATGGGCGTTCATTTAAAAGCTCTTTGACGGGAAGAGTTATCCAAAACGACTGTGATGAACTCTTCGTACATGGTCGTTTTTTGAACCAGGATCAATTTGAGCTGCCAATTGGCATTAATAAGCAGCGCGACGGCTCAACAGAGGTTAAAATAGGCGGTCAGTCTGGACAAAAATTAGCGCAGTTAGCTCAGGTTTTACCTTTGCAATTGATTCATCCAGAAGGGTTTGAATTACTGACAGACGGTCCAAAATTTCGTCGAGCATTTATCGACTGGGGTGTTTTCCATACCGAATCACATTTTTATGATGCATGGGGAAGATTCAAACGGCTTAATAAGCAACGAAATGCATTGCTGAAAACCGCCACCCATTATAAAGAGCTCAGTTATTGGGATCAGCAAATGGCAACGCTGGCTGAAAATATCAGTCAATGGCGACAAGAATACGTTGAAAACATGAAGAAAGTGGCGGAAGAAATCTGTCGCACATTTTTGCCAGAATTTGATATCCAATTGAAGTATTATCGAGGGTGGGACAAAGATACACCTTATCAGGATATCCTCGAAAACAACTTCGAACGTGATCAGTCACTTGGCTACACATTCAGTGGACCCAATAAAGCTGATTTGAAAATCAAAGTGAATGGAACGCCCGTTGAAGACGTTTTATCACGCGGTCAATTGAAACTCATGGTCTGTGCGCTGAGAGTCGCGCAAGGGCAGCATTTGACTCAAATGACAGGAAAGCAGTGTATCTACCTGATAGATGATTTTGCTTCTGAATTAGATAGCCAACGTCGACAGCGTCTTGCAGACTGCTTAAAAACGACGGGGGCACAAGTATTTGTAAGCTCTATTACTGAGAGCCAAGTCGTTGATATGCTCGACGATAATGGCAAAATGTTTCATGTGGAACATGGCAAAATAGAGCAAGGATAAAAAGAGAGTAACTCATGTCAGAAAATTACGATTCATCGAGTATTAAAGTACTGAAGGGTCTGGATGCGGTTCGTAAGCGTCCGGGTATGTACATCGGCGACACTGACGATGGCACCGGTTTACACCACATGGTTTTTGAGGTGGTGGATAACTCTATTGATGAAGCGTTAGCAGGTCACTGTAATGACATCATTGTGACTATTCATGAGGACAACTCAGTCTCGGTACGTGATGACGGCCGTGGTATCCCAACGGAAATGCACCCAGAAGAGAACGTATCAGCAGCCGAAGTTATCATGACGGTACTTCACGCTGGTGGTAAATTCGATGACAACTCATACAAAGTATCGGGTGGTCTACACGGGGTAGGTGTTTCGGTAGTAAATGCACTGTCTAAGCAGGTAACCCTAACCATCCATCGAGGTGGTGAAACCCACGCTCAAACTTACCATCATGGTGACCCTCAAGCGCCACTGACAGTGGTTGGTAAAACAGAGAATACGGGTACTGAAATCCGTTTTTGGCCAAGTGAAGAGACCTTCACGAATATTGAGTTCCATTACGATATTTTAGCAAAACGTCTACGTGAACTTTCGTTCCTAAACTCTGGTGTATCAATCAAACTGGTTGATGAGCGAGAAGAAGACAAAATGGATCACTTCATGTTTGAAGGTGGTATCCAAGCGTTTGTTGAGCACCTGAACACCAATAAAACACCGATTATTCAAAAAATATTCCACTTTGATTTTGAGCGTGAAGATGGCATTACGGTCGAAGTCGCCATGCAGTGGAATGATGGTTACCAAGAAAACATTTACTGTTTCACCAATAACATCCCTCAGCGTGATGGTGGTACTCACTTAGCCGGCTTCCGCGCTGCTCTAACGCGTACGCTAAATAGCTTCATGGACAAAGAAGGCTTTTCGAAGAAGGCGAAAACCTCGACTTCTGGAGATGATGCTCGTGAAGGTCTAACGGCTATCGTTTCAGTGAAAGTGCCCGATCCGAAGTTCTCAAGCCAAACCAAAGATAAACTGGTTTCCTCTGAGGTGAAGTCTGCGGTTGAATCTGCAATGGGTGAGAAACTGTCTGAGTTCCTTGTTGAGAACCCAGGTGAAGCGAAGATTGTATGTACCAAGATCATTGATGCAGCACGAGCTCGTGATGCGGCACGTAAAGCACGTGAAATGACTCGTCGTAAAGGTGCATTGGATTTAGCTGGTCTGCCCGGTAAATTGGCGGATTGTCAGGAAAAAGACCCTGCACTCTCAGAACTGTACATAGTGGAGGGTGACTCTGCAGGCGGTAGTGCCAAGCAGGGACGTAACCGTAAGAACCAAGCAATTTTGCCGCTTAAAGGTAAAATCCTTAACGTTGAAAAAGCACGCTTCGACAAAATGCTGTCTTCTCAAGAAGTGGCAACGCTTATTACTGCTCTCGGCTGTGGTATTGGTCGTGACGAATACAACCCAGATAAATTGCGTTACCACAACATCATCATCATGACCGATGCTGATGTCGATGGTTCTCACATCCGTACACTTCTGCTCACGTTTTTCTACCGTCAAATGCCAGAACTGATAGAGCGCGGCTATGTATACATTGCTCAGCCACCACTTTACAAAGTGAAGAAAGGCAAGCAAGAACAGTATATTAAAGATGAAGATGCGATGAGTCAGTATCAAGTTTCTTTGGCTCTAGATAATGCGTCACTTCACGTGAATGCAGAAGCACCAGCGCTAGCCGGTGAAGCATTAGAGAAACTGGTTCAACAGTATAATGCGGGCATCAAATTAGTGGATCGCATGAGCCGTCGCTACCCACATGCGTTGGTGCATGAATTTGTTTATGTGCCTCGTTTAAGTGCCGAACAATGCCACGCCACCGCGGTGGTAGAAGCTTGGGGTAAACGCCTCGTAGAGCAGCTTAACGAAAAAGAAGTAGGCGCAAGCCAATACAGTTTGGAAATCGAAAAACACGAAGAGTTAGGCATTAGCTTACCAAAGATCGTGGTTCGTACTCATGGTGTTACCCACGAGCATGTGCTCAGTGTCGATTTGTTTAATTCGAAAGAATACGGCAAGTTAGCGGAGCTTTCTGAAGCGCTAGATGGGCTTATCGAAGACGGTGCTTACATTAAGCGTGGCGAACGTACTCAACCAGTTGTGAGCTTCGTTGAAGCGCTTAATTGGTTAATCAAAGAGTCTCGTCGTGGTCTAAGTCTACAGCGATACAAAGGTCTAGGTGAGATGAACCCAGATCAGCTTTGGGAAACCACGATGGACCCAGAAACACGTCGCATGATGCAAGTGACCATCGAAGATGCAGTAGGTGCAGACCAGCTATTTACCACATTGATGGGTGATCAGGTTGAGCCGCGTCGTAACTTCATTGAAGAGAATGCGCTAAAAGTAGCCAACCTAGACGTTTAAATTATTTGGTGCTTAGCCCTTTCGCTTCATTTCTTCGTCAGAGGTACTCACATACGCTTGTATGCTCCGCGCCTCTTCCTTGAACTGAAGAGAAATTGCGTTGCCCCACGAAATTTAAATTAATAGATAAAAGACTGCCTTCTTGGGTGGTCTTTTTCTTTTTTAACGATATGAAAAGTAATGTTTTTAAAATTATTTTTGTTTTTTCTCTTGAAAGATTAGGCGACTATCCACATATCTAGTTTTGAGAGAACGCCGTAAGGGTCTCTTAAAACGCTTGTCCAGTTTGCGTCTCGCCAAGAGGGCTAAAGAGAGCAAACATATACGGAAAGCACACAATTTAACTTTTGTTAGCGACCATGTCCCCGTGCAACGACTGCCAGTGGAATGGTAAGACTGACTCCTTGGCACCAAATTAAAATTGCCAAGGCTATTGCTTATCATAAGGATAGTATTATGCGTAATGTAGATTTCACTCCCCTATACCGTAACGCCATTGGTTTTGACCGTTTGTTGAACCTAATGGAAGCCAACAATGCCAAGAACTCTTCTGGCGGTTACCCTCCATATAACATTGAGCAAAAAGATGAAAACAACTACCGTATTACTATGGCGGTAGCGGGTTTTTCTGATGAGCATTTAGACATCACTCAGAAAGAAAACATGCTGATTGTGCGTGGTGAGCGTCAAGCCGAAGAAGGGAAGAATTACGTTTACCAAGGCATTGCTGAGCGCGATTTTGAACGTAAATTCCAGTTAGCTGATTATGTAAAAGTGGTTGGTGCAACCATGGAAAATGGTTTACTGCACGTCGACTTAGAACGCGAAATCCCTGAAGCTATGAAGCCTCGCAAGATTGCCATCAATGGCAAAAATATCATCGAAAGCTAAGATATTGGTATTAGACTTTAAATAGTAAAACGCCCGCATCCGCGGGCGTTTCTAGTTTTAGATACAAACGATCGAATCGAAATATATTAAAATGTAGAATTGGATTAGTTTTTGCGTAGGAAAATTGGAAATATGCGCTCAATATTTCTACTAATCTAAGGAATTTGTCAATACTTAACAGTATAGGCTTTGAGCAGAATTTTCGTTAAGAATTCACTATTAGTATATGGTAAACTCCTGCTCTAACTTTGAACTAGTAGTCTCAATCTCAAAGTGTAAGGAAGGCAAGTGCACAATTCAATAATGAGTGAACAAAATACCCAGATGACAAACAACTATCAACAAAATGACGAGATTGACTTACGTGAGTTGTGTCAGTCTATATGGGCTGGGAAATGGGTTGTTTTAATATCAACTGCTTGCTTTGCTGTGATTGCATTAATGTATGCGTTGTTTGCACAAGAATGGTGGACTTCAAAAGCTAAAGTGGCACTTCCTCAGCTATATAACCTAGCTGAATACGAGAAGCAAGTCAGTCAATTTCAACCCATTTTTGATATTTACCAAGAAGATGGAACCGTTTTGGTGAGCGAGAAGCTAGACTCTTTGAGGGATCCAGAGATTTTATTTGCACAATTCATACAAGCATTTAATTCTTCAAACAATAAAAAGCTATTTTTTTCCTCAAATCCAGAGTTTGTTAATTACTTGAAACAATATGATGAAGTTAAAGATAAGGAGTACCTTGAGCGGTTTTACTTGCAGTGGTTTGAGAATATATCG
Organism: Vibrio penaeicida; assembly: GCF_030689305.1. GTDB lineage: Bacteria > Pseudomonadota > Gammaproteobacteria > Enterobacterales > Vibrionaceae > Vibrio > Vibrio penaeicida_B. Next base: position 76,613 of record NZ_JAUYVM010000018.1, read on the forward strand.
GCCGTCAAAGAGAGTAAAAAAGATGATGAATATATTTATGATTTGAGCTTTACTGCCAAAACTCAGGAAAACAGTGCACTTAACTTGCGAGATTACGTTCAATTTATAAAGCGAAGAACTCACGAATCAGCTTTGAGAAACTTGCAATCTATAGTAGAGGCTAAACAAGACGAACTTAATTTGCAAAAAAGAATCTTGGTAGCTCAGGCGGAATCACGCCTAGAAATTGAAATAGAAAGTGCAGAATACGCATTAAGAATGGCTAGTGCTGCCAACGTGACTTCTCCTATTCAAACTAATAGTGATAAAGAGCGTTTTCATATCAACTTAGGTGTTAATGCTTTGAAAGAAAAAGTTGAGGTTCTACGTTCTATTAAAAATTTGGGTGTAATAGAGCCTAGACTTCAGCAGGTACAAGCTAAGCTTGACTTGTTAGGTAAGCTAAAAATAAGCAATGACATTCAGTTTGATAACTTTCGGCTGCTAGATGATATTACAAAACCCAACTCTCGAGATGAACCGAAACGAACTTTGATTGTGTTGCTTGGAATTATACTGGGGCTTTTCGTGGGTATAGGTATAATCTTAGTTAGAATGGCATTCAAGCAGCAGCCTTAAATATTAAAGCTCTTCCTCGCATTTTAAGCCAACAGAATTAACTGTTGGCTTATCATATTCAATGAAAGCTTAAATATCTGAATAAGCTCTTTGAATCTCTTCAGCAATCACCGCAATGCCTTTTTGCATGGCTTCGTCATCTTGCACGTAGTTCATGCGTAAACATTGATGAGCATGATCCCATTCGTCTTTCTGGCCTATAAAGAAATATTCACCCGGGACAATCAGAACGCCTCGGTCTTTCAGTCGTTGGTATAATTCCATTGTGGTAATCGGTAATTCATCAAACCACAACCATAAGAAGATAGCGCCTTCTGGTTTGTGAATACGAAAACGTGGGTCATCGATAGCATCTTGAAGAAGCTGGACGGCGCGCTGAGATTTCTGTTGATAGAAAGGTTTGATGGTGTTTTGGCTTAGGTTAAGTAAATCACCGGATTCAATCATGTGCTTGCCTAGCGCAGGACCTAAACTTCCCGGCGCCAAGCTAATTATGCCATTCATGTTGGCAAGCGCTTGAGTAACCTCTTCATTCGCAATCACAATGCCACAACGGAGCCCAGGCAATCCGAGCTTAGACATACTCATGCAAAGGATGGTGTTGTCGTTCCAAAATGGCGTCACGTCTTCAAAAATGATGTTTGGGAAAGGGGTGCCATAAGCGTTATCGATAATCAGTGGAATATTGTTGTCACGTGCTAGTTTATCCAGCTTGCGTACTTCTTCATCTGTTAACACGTTGCCTGTTGGATTTGTTGGTCTTGATGCGCAAATCGCTGCGATAGATTCATCCACTTTTAACTGTTCAAAATCCACATGATATTTGAACATGCGGTTATCCAACATTTCGATCTCGGGGTGATAAGACACGAAAATATCATCATCAATGCCCGCATCACCGTAACCGATGTACTCAGGTGCAAGAGGAAGTAATATCTTTTTGTGCGAGCCGTCGGCATGTTGACCAGCAAATAGGTTAAAAAGATAGAAAAAGCCACTTTGGCTGCCATTGGTTAGGCTAATGTTTTTTTCTGAAACGTCCCACCCATAAGTCTCTTTTAGCATAGAAGCTAATGCTGAAATGAAAGCATTTTTTCCTTGGGGACCGTCATAGTTAGCCATTGAGGCAACCAGTTCTCCACTTTCCAGCATGCTGGCACTGGCTTGATGAAAATATTCGAGCATCGCAGGAATGGCGGCTGGGTTACCACCTCCGAGCATGATGGCGCCTGGCGTGCGGAGGCCATCGTTTAAGTCATCCATTAGCTGGGTAATACCTGAATATCGATTAAATTTTTCACCAAATGTAGAGAACTGCATTACTTCTTTTCCTAAATATTTTTTATATTTTCTGTCATATGCCGTGTGTAGTGACTGAATCGCTGTTGCTTGCCATTCAGCGCTGATACTTATGTTGATAATTTGTTGTGCAAGACTGCTCAACATACATTATCGAAACAGGAAGTAAAAGAGGGGAAGAAGCTTTGTTTTTCAAGGAGGAAATGTAAGGCTAAATAGTACAGATATATTAGCGCTATAAGGTATCGATTCACGCACAATTAATCGTGATTTTTGAGGGATAATAAGTACGAAACAACTAATGAATATGTGTAATTCAAGGGTTTTATTTAATGGTTCTGCAAGAGTGTTGATGTGTACTGAAATATAATTTTCAACATACTTATCAACGATTTGGATTGTCATGAAACACAAGATTTTACTCTCATCACCTGCTGCACTAGCATTGTCTGCTTGTAACGTAACCAACTACCAAGCGGTCGAACCAACCGCAGCACCTCATGATATTATAGAAGCCCAAGTTAAGCTTAGTGGCATAGACAATATGAAGGTCACGGATGACGGTTATATTACGTATTTTGAATCCGTACCTCATGGCTATATGTGGGACACGCAGGTTATTAAACAGATGAGCCAAGAAGGAGCATGCGAAAATCTGTATGACTTCTTAGAGCTTGGCTTTGTGGTGAAAATTGGCTTTAAAGGTGAAGGCGGCAGAGAAGAGCATTTTGACAAAGCACGCTGTGATGCGGAAGAAACAAACTGATCTCCTCCTGTTAATTAACAAAAAAGGAAGCCGTCTATCTGGCTTCCTTTTTGACATTTAAACCTGAGTTATTTCTGCAGAAGAGAAATATCCGCAATTTGTAGGAATAGGTTGCGTAGGTTGTTCAGTAGCGTTAGACGGTTCTTCTTCAGAGCTTCGTCATCCACCATTACCATTACGTTGTCGAAGAACGCATCCACTGGCTCACGCAGATCAGCAAGTTTGCTGAGGGCTTCTTGGTAGTTGCCCGTCGCGAATGCTGGCTCTAGTGCTTCCGTCATCACTTCGACGTTTTCAGCCAGTGCTTTCTCGGCATCTTCCTGAAGCAATGCGAGATCGATATCTGAAGCAAGTTCCCCATCGAATTTCGCAAGGATGTTACCAACACGCTTGTTCGCTGCCGCTAGTGCTTCTGCTGCTTCCAGTTCACGGAAGTGAGAAACGGCTTTAACACGTTGGTCAAAGTCAGCTGGCTTCGTTGGACGACGTGCTAATACCGCTTGAATGATATCAATGCTGAATCCTGCGTCTTGGTACCATGCGCGGAAACGACCTAGCATGAAATCAATAACGTCAGCCTCTACGTTTTCATTAGTCAGCTTGTCGCCTAATAGCGCTTTCGCTTTACCGATCAGATCCGTTAGGTCTAGGTTGTAGCCATTTTCAACGATGATACGTAGCACACCCAGTGATGCACGGCGTAGAGCAAATGGATCAGAACCTTTTGGTGCTTGACCAATACCGAAGATACCAACGATCGTGTCTAGTTTGTCTGCCATTGCAACTGCAGAAGAAATACCAGTACTTGGTAGGTCGTCGCCAGCGAAACGAGGCATGTATTGCTCGTAAAGCGCTAATGCAACTTGCTCGTCTTCGCCATCGTGTGTGGCGTAGTGCATGCCCATTACACCTTGCGTATCCGTGAATTCGAATACCATCGATGTCATTAGGTCACACTTAGCCAGTAGACCTGCACGCTTAGACTTTTCAACGTCAGCATCGATTTGCTCAGCAATGTAGCCAGCAAGTTCTGTGATGCGGTCTGTTTTGTCTTTGATCGTACCCAGTTGCTTCTGGAAGATGGCTTGGTCTAGTTCAGGAAGACGGTCGATAAGCGGACGCTTGCGGTCTGTGTTGAAGAAGAATTCAGCATCGGCAAGACGTGGACGTACAACCTTTTCGTTACCTTCGATAACGTAGCGAGGCTCTTTAGACTCGATGTTCGATACGAAGATAAAGTTCGGCAGCAGTTTCTTGTTCTCGTCATAGACGGGGAAGTATTTTTGGTCACCTTTCATGGTGTAAACCAACGCTTCAGAAGGGACTTTTAGGAACTCTTCTTCAAACTTCGCTGTAAGAACAACTGGCCATTCAACCAGAGACGTTACTTCTTCAACAAGGTCATCTTCTAGGTCAGCAATACCGCCAACCGCTGCTGCTGCTTTTTTCGAGTCAGCTAGGATGATGGCTTTACGCGCTTCGTAATCTGCCATGACTTTACCGCGCTCCTCTAGGATCGCCGGGTATTGCTCTGCAGAATCGATAGTGAACTCTTGCTCACCCATGAAGCGGTGACCACGGATAGTGCGACCCGATGCTACGCCTAGGATCTCTCCTTCAATTAGGTCAGAGCCCATAAGCATAGTGAGTGTTTTAACTGGACGAATGAACTGAGTCGTTTTGTTGCCCCAGCGCATTGGTTTTGCGATAGGTAGGTTAGCTAGTGCTTTAGCTGCTAGCTCAACAACGATTTCAGATGTCGCTTGGCCTTTTACTTCTTGTTTGAACAGCAGCCATTCACCTTTATCTGTTTTAAGGCGATCAGCTTGTTCAACTGTGATGCCGTTACCACGAGCCCAACCTTGTGCAGCCTTGGTTGCGTTGCCTTCAGCATCGAATGCAACAGCAATTGCAGGGCCGCGTTTTTCAACGATTTTGTCTTCTTGCCCTTCAGCCAGTGCTGCCACTTTAAGCGCAAGACGGCGAGGCGCTGCGTACCATTTCACGTCTTCGTGCGCTAGGCTCGCACCTTTAAGCTCTGCTTCGAAGTTTGCTGCGAATGCTTCTGCTAGAGTACGAAGTTGCGTTGGTGGGAGCTCTTCCGTACCCAGTTCAATTAAAAATTCTTTAGCCATGATTATTTACCTTCCTTCTTACACATAGGGAAGCCAAGTGCTTCACGTGACGCGTAGTACGCCTGCGCAACAGATTTAGTCAGGTTGCGGATACGAAGGATGTAACGTTGGCGCTCTGTTACAGAGATAGCTTTACGCGCATCAAGAATGTTGAATGCGTGACCGGCTTTTAGAATGCGCTCGTATGCTGGAAGCGGAAGTGGCTTCTCAAGCTCAAGCAGTTCTTTACACTCTTTTTCACACTGATCGAAGAAACCGAATAGGAAATCGACGTCTGCGTGCTCAAAGTTGTAAGTTGATTGCTCAACCTCATTTTGGTGGAAGATGTCACCGTAAGTCACATTAGAGCCGTCTGGTGCTACGTTCCATACAAGGTCGTAAACAGAATCTACTTCTTGAATGTACATGGCTAAACGCTCGATACCGTAAGTGATTTCTCCAGTAACAGGCTTACACTCAAGACCGCCAACTTGCTGGAAGTAAGTAAACTGAGTGACTTCCATGCCGTTTAGCCATACTTCCCAACCCAAACCCCATGCGCCTAGCGTTGGGTTTTCCCAGTTATCTTCTACGAAGCGAATATCGTGAACCAGTGGATCGACACCAAGCACTTCAAGCGAGCCTAGGTACAACTCCTGAATGTTATCTGGAGAAGGTTTTAGCGCTACTTGGAATTGATAGTAGTGCTGCAGACGGTTCGGGTTTTCACCGTAGCGACCATCGGTCGGGCGACGTGAAGGTTGAACGTATGCCGTAGACATTGGCTCAGGGCCAATTGCACGTAGACATGTCATTGGGTGAGAGGTGCCGGCACCTACTTCCATATCCAAAGGTTGTACAATCGTACAGCCGTTTTGAGCCCAATAATCCTGCAGCGCGAGGATCATTCCCTGGAAGGTTTTGATATCGTAATTTTGCATAGTCAGGTTCGCGCGATTCTTATGTATGATTTATTGAAAATAACCATTGAGTATACCCAGTTCTTTGCTTGTCGAGTAGAGGAAATATCGCTTAAACCCTGCTCAAAATGGTCATTTCATACCAAACTCGTCAGAACTCTCGCAAAATTGACATTTTATGAGCAAACAGAACGATCTATGAAATGTGTAACTTGCCATTATTAGAAGCAAATTCTACAATCAGATTGTCTTTGGGGAGTAGCTTCCCCGTCCTTCTTGGAAGCGGGACGGGATTGTACGTCAACATAATTGATGAAAACATCATGGCGTATGAGACTCAACCACCTAAAAAATCATCACATTAGGTTGGGTTTAGCGAGACCATAGACAAGGTACACAAACCAGGGGTGGGGCGTGGATCTTGTCTTTGGTTTTATTCAGATGCCCTACCCCATTGAGCATGTCGTGAGCGTTCTAGCTATATCCATTGCCAGTGTTACGCTGGCAGAGATTGGGGACAAAACCCAATTACTCTCCCTTATACTTGCCAGCCGGTATCGAAAGCCGGTGCCTATCGTACTTGCTATCTTTTTGGCGACGTTATTGAACCATACCCTTGCCGCATGGCTTGGCGTTGTTGTGGCGGATCATTTGACTCAAGACGTTTTGCGCTGGGTCGTTGTATTCAGCTTTCTAGCGATGGCTATATGGGTACTGATCCCAGACAAAATGGATGAAAATGATGGGGATGCTTCATTCCGAGGTCCTTTCGTTGCCAGCTTTATTGCGTTTTTTATCGCGGAAATAGGCGATAAAACACAGGTAGCGACGTCTATTCTTGGGGCGCAATTTTCAGAACATCTTCTTATGGTGATTATCGGTACGACCGTTGGCATGATGCTCGCCAATGTGCCTGTTGTTATGATTGGCAAATTCAGTGGAGATAAATTACCTCTAGCTTTGATAAGAAAAGCCACATGTGTGCTCTTTGTTCTGCTGGCGATAGGCGCGCTTATTTTTGGCACCGAGTAATCCATCGTATTTGTGAAAACAGACACATATTTCGATTTTGCTAAATGGTATTTTGCCTATGAAGAGTGTGGAGCAAGAGGGTAAAACCATGTTAACGCGCTATATGGGTATGACGCCGCAAAGTCAAAGTTATCTGTTTACTTTTGGATTAGGATTGACGCTACTGGGGATGGTATTAACCGAGATGTGGCTGCCAATGGTGGTAGGTGCCATCATCATGACTGGGTTGGCCGTTGAATCTTGGATTCGGGTACAACATTTGATTCCTATTAGAAAAGAACTGCGAGAGCTGCATCATCAGATGGAACACATCCAGCATCAACTTCGTTCCAAAACAGAAGAATGAAATGTTAAATGAAGGGCAAACTTAGGTTCGCCCTTTTTTGTGCCTACGCTTTACTGCCCTTGTCTTTGTATCTTATTACTTTGGGTTTGATGGGAGCGGCGGCAGAGTGACTTAGTCCATTCCTTTTTTGATGAGATATTGGTAAGGCAAGGAATCAACCTGGCTTGCTATCAACTGGTGATCCATAAAACGACAAAAGCTCGGAATGTCGCGCGTTGTTGAAGGGTCATCTGCCTTCACAAGCAATACATCTCCATTTTCCATATTTCGAATGGTTTTTCTTACCATCATGACCGGTTCTGGGCAGCGAAGACCTTCAGCCTCCAGAATTTTGGTCGCAAGAGTCGGATCAAAAGTCATAGTTGTGCGTTCAATTTGGTTTTGGAGCGCAAATCATACTGATGTCGAAAAAATATTCAATAAAGTCTTGGCAAATACAAAAAATCCATGTAACTTAATTTTTAACAATTAAATAACATTTGAGCTAGGGGGGTTGATGCTAACTCAGTTAGACCGACTTACGATTTACAGCGTATTGTGCTTTATTACATTTTGCGCGCTGATACTTAGAAGCTCATCTGAAGTCTCTCTTTTACCACTAATTGGCTTATTTTCAACAATTTTTGGCATTTGGGTAGAAATGCATCGCTGGCAGAAACACAGCGAAAAACAGAATTAACACGACACTACTACACATTCCGACACTATCCCATTTTTCTTGGGCTTCCCCGCTGAAAGGCGGGATTTTTTTTACTTTTTATTTACAAATCTATCGATTTCTACGTCACTTCTACTTTGATCTCTACCGAATGTCTCTTGCCTTAATTTTGTTATTATGACGTTTTCACAAACGAGTCTGTGCTTTGGAATTAGAAGAGATCTATCGTCGAGATTTAAATTTGCTGGTGGCGTTGCGAATCATTATAGAAGAAGGCAGTGTGAGCCGAGCTGCGACTCGGTTGAACCTGAGTCAGTCAGCAATGAGTCGTGTGCTAGGGCGATTACGCCAATTGGTGGGCGATCCATTATTCGTCCGACAAGGTCAGCACTTAATTCCGACAGAAAAAGCGATTGCACTGAATCAAGCACTGGGTGAGCCACTTGAATCGTTACGTTCGTTATTAACGCCAGAACGATTTGACCCAACAACTTGCGATCAAACGTTCACGATAGCGACGACAGATTACGCCATGCAGACCATTTTTCCGTTTGCATTGCCTCGGATATATCAAGAAGCCCCCCAAGTAAAATTTGAATTCATTCCATTGATTGACGATCAACTTCCACAGCAGTTGACGCATCAAGGTGCAGATTTGGCAATTTGCCGTCCTACGGGCTCGGTAGAGCCATTGAACAGTGATCGGCTAGGGCGTGTTGGCGTATCCTGCTTAATTTCTAAGCAACACCCGATTGCCAATAGCGATATGCGACTGCATGATTACCTTGAATACCCACACGCTATGATCGCGATAAGCGATGGCGTGAAAGCGCTGCTCGATCAGGCACTGAGTAACCAGCCAGCTCGAAATATGGTGCTCCGTGCCTATCATTTAGAAGCGGCTTTAGCGATTGTGGACACCTTGCCGCTGATCATCACTGTCCCTGCAGATTTAGCCTATTTGGTCGCAGATCGTTACGACCTATTGGTGAAACCGCTTCCTTTTGAATTCACTCCCTTTGAGTACTCGATGATTTGGCATCCTAGAAGTGACCATTCTCCAGCTCAGGAATGGTTGAGAACGATGGTAAAAGAGGAGTGCAGTCGGTTAATTGCAAAGCGAGTAGAAGATCTAGGGTTAGATAATTAAGAAAACCCTGACTAGAAAGGAGCTTGGTTTAAATTATTTTTGTGGGTCAGACAGTGTCTGACCCATGATTTAATTTTGCCAATGAGCCTTTGGCATTGTTTGCTAACGGGAGAAAGTGTTAAGGCTTAATGACCACGCGACCCGTCACTTGACCATTCGTTATGTCTTCCGCGTATTTCGGCGCATCAATTAAAGGAATCTCTGTGCAGGCTTGTTCAAAGTAACTGGCTGGAAGCAGTTCAGTGAGCTTTTCCCATGCTGCTGTGCGCTTCTCGTAGGGGCAGTAAACGGAATCGACCCCTTGCAAACGGACGTTTCGCAGAATAAATGGCATAACCGTCGTTGGTAAATCGAATCCACCTGCCAAACCGCATGCAGCGACGGTACTGTTGTAATCCATCTGCGCCAACACTTTGGCTAATACTTTGCTACCAACAGTGTCAATGGCACCTGCCCAGATTTGTTTTTCGAGTGCGCGTGCGGGCTCTTCAAACTCACTGCGATCAATGACTCGGCTCGCCCCTAATTTTTCAAGTAAAGGACCGTTCTTTTCTACTCGACCGCTTACGGCTACTACGTTATAGCCCAGAGTGCTCAGTAGCGTGACAGTAACAGAACCAACGCCGCCACTTGCCCCTGTTACGAGAATTTCGCCATCTTCTGGTTTTACATCGCCATCTATAATGGCTTGTACACACAGCATGGCTGTTAATCCTGCGGTACCTACCATCATCGCTTGCTTGCTGCCAAGCCCTGAAGGTAACGGAACTAACCAATCTGCTTTGAGGCTAGCGCGTTGAGCCATACCACCCCAGTGGTTTTCCCCTACGCCCCAACCGGTTAGTACCACTTTGTCACCAGTTTGGTAGCGCTCGTCAGAAGACGTCACCACGGTTCCCGCTAAATCGATCCCTGGCACCATTGGAAACTGACGGATGATTTTCCCTTTGCCAGTAATGGCGAGTCCGTCTTTGTAATTCAGAGAAGTGTAATCCACATCGATAACCACATCACCTTCAGGCAAATGAGAATCGTCTAGTGATTCAATGGATGCGATGGTTTTTTTATCTTCTTGATTTAGAACGAGAGCTTGGAACATAGTCTTCTCCACAGTATGAGGGCTGCAAGCACATCACTCGTGTGCTTTAGTCAACGACACTAGTGTAGAACGATATGGCGTATGAAAAAAATGACACTTTAGCATTATAGGTATGCATATATTGCATAGCTCACAGTTTGAATACTTGATGGTCTTTAGCGAGAAAAAAAGAGGGTGAGAACACATCAGGGTTTTGCATTGCCCAAGTGTCTAGATCGTGGCTTATGTGTACCAAGCCCAACCTTTTGATAGACAGTTGTTGTTGGATTGATTGAACCAGCAAGATGTCGTTGTGATTGCGTGGTGGGGAATCTGGCATGGGGGGATGGTTGCAATCTATTAGCATGAGATCGATGGATTTACTTTCAAGGAATTCGCGTGTGCTTTTAGGAAGGCCAACCGTATCAGTTAGGTACGCAAGCCGTTTGTTTTCCCATTCAAAAACGTAGCCGAAGCAAGGTTTAGAATGCGTAAGAGGCACAGGCGTAATAGTGATGCCTTCCCAGTCAAAAGAAGTAAATGCTCTCAATGGTTGGAAACTCAACAGACCTGGGTGTTTGTAAAGGTCGTCGCAGCCAGCTTTGTCGGGGGGAGTAAAAACAGGTATCGATTTGCCTTTCCCCCAGCGCAGGTCAAATAGAGAGTGAACATGATCCATATGAAAGTGAGTCAGTAATATGGTATCAATCGCGCCTGAGGGAAACTGCTCAAGAAGTTGAGGGTAGTTGGCATCCAACAAGAGGTTTTTCCCATTGCGCTCAATGTATGCCGAGGTTTTACCTCGTCGGAATATTGGGTTTTCGATGGCCCTTTCACATGCAGCACAGTCACAACCATAGGTTGGAACATGCCCTGCATTTCCGGTTCCTAATAACGTCAGTTGCAAGCTTGTACCTCCGGATTTAATTGCAGAATAAATTGCTCCACACTCGATTCAAGTTTACCACTGTTGTCGATCACCATAGCATCGGATGGTTTGTTTCTTTGGTATTGCTTGGCTCGCTCAATACGAGCGACTATCTGTTCATGTGTCTCCCTTCCCCTTGCCATTAATCTCGACTGTAGACAATCAACATCCACTTGAATCCAAACTGGGGTTATTTGTTCTTTGAACAGCGCATGAGCTTGAGGGAAGTAAGCGCGCGATCCATTCAAAAGAACATGTTGTCCTTGGCTTAGCCACAGCTCGATTTCTTTTCCGATGCCATAACACAACCCGTTGGCTTCCCAATGCATGGAAAATAACCCTGAGGTGATGCGCTGGTGAAACTCTTCATGATTGAGTGCGATATGGTTTTCATTGCCACTGTCGGCGGGTCTCGTAATGTATCTATGCGCTAATTGAATAGAGACGCGGCTGTCTTGCCGAATCGCCTGCATCACGCTGTCTTTTCCGCTTCCAGATGCCCCCATCACATAAAAGAGTTTCGCCATATTATCTTCCCTCCACCCCAAAAAGTGCTTATCAAATTTAATACACACATTGCCCGAGTCGCCAAGCGCGCTTGACGTAGGCTTGCCCCTCGACTTGCTTAACCAAAATTAAATCGGCGAGTAAGCCCTCTTTGATTTCTCCGCGGTCGTGAAGCCCAAGCGCTTGCGCTGGGTTGGATGTCGCCAATTTGACTGCATTGGGTAAATCTAGTGTATTGTTTTCATCTTCAGCCAGTTTGAAAACGGCATCTAACAAGCTTAGGGGGAAATAATCAGAAGACAGCACATCCAACACGCCCATACTTGCGAGTTCATGCGCTGCGACATTACCTGAATGTGAGCCGCCTCTAACGACATTGGGTGCGCCCATTAATACATGCAAACCCAACTCGTGCGAGCGTTTTGCCGCTTCAACCGTGGTAGGGAATTCTGCCAGTACCAATCCAAGTTCATGAGACTCTTCAACATGGGCGACAGTCGCATCATCATGACTGGCAAGTGGAATACCACGTTGATGGCAAAGCTGTGAAATAGCTTTGCGATTGCGATCAGACCATTGCTGAGACAAGGTGCGTTGCTCTTGTTCGTAGGCTTGCATTTCCGCATCATTCAATCCGTATTTACCTTGATAATACTCGTAGTATTTTTCTAGGTTGATGAATTGGCGCTGACCGGGGGAGTGGTCCATTAGGGATACCATTTTAACTTGCGGTAAACCAAGGTAGCGCTCGACTAATCCATACGTAGAAGAATGGGGTAGTTCACAGCGAATATGCAGGAAATGCTGTGAGCGATTGACCCCGCGGCGTTCCGATTCAACCAGCGTGTCGATCATCTTGTCTAGGTAGTCTTGACGCGTACCGCCATCACGTACATCGCCCACCGCCACCGCATCCAGCACCGTGGTGATGCCCGAACCGATTAATTGCGCATCGTGCGCTGCCATGGCAGAAAATGGTGGCCAACTCACTTTTGGTCGAGGGGTGAAGTATTTTTCAAGATTGTCGGTATGCAGTTCAATCAAGCCAGGCAGGAGCCAATCGCCTTGCCCATCAATGCAATTCGGGTCGCTGTCTTTGCCTTCAGAAATCGACACTATGGTGTGATTGTCGATCTCTATGGTTCCATACAAAATGGAATCGGGCAGAACCATATTAATGTTGGTGATTTTCATTGCCGTCATCCTTCTATTGCAATGTTGAGTTTGGGGTGGGTACGGTACGAGTCGTTGCTGTCTTAACATCAAAATATTTGTCCGCTACTTTCTGGCGAACATAGTCGTCGTGAAATATTCCGACGATGGTTGCGCCTCGCGCTTTGGCTTCGAGAATCAGACTAATGACCACATCGCGATTTTTTTCATCCAAGGACGCAGTGGGCTCATCGAGCAGTAAAATGGGGGCATCGACAATAAAGCCACGCGCAATATTCACGCGTTGTTGCTCTCCGCCTGAAAACGTCGCGGGGGCGAGGTGCCAGAGCGTTTCGGGAACATTCAAGCGCTGCAACATGGCGGCGGCTTTTTCCTCAGCAACGGCTTTGGGGATATCTCGCTCAAGCAAAGGCTGCATAACAACCTCGAGCGCGGAGATACGTGGTATGACGCGTAAAAACTGACTGACCCAGCCAAGGGTGTTCTGACGCACTTGCAAAATTTTTCGTGGAGACGCCGACGCAATATCGACCCAATGGTTGTCGTTGTAGACCATAATCGAACCGCTATTGACCCTATAATTGGCGTATAGAGTGCGCAGCAGTGTCGATTTCCCAGAGCCAGACTCACCGTGAAGCACTAAGCATTCACCTTGGTTCACTTCGAAGCTAACGGTATCCATGACAGGGAGCGTAATGCCTTGCTGATTATGGAGAACGAAGCTCTTACTGATGTTTTCAATTCTTAACATGAGATCATCCTTGCAATACGGAAGACACCAACAGTTGGGTGTACGGATGTTGGGGATCGTCGAGCACTTGATCGGTAATCCCCGTTTCAACAATGCGGCTCTCTTTCATCACAATAAGGCGATCCGCCAGTAGGCGAGCAACCGCTAAATCGTGAGTGACAATGATGACCGATAGCCCGAGGTTGGTGACGAGGTTACGTATCAAATCAAGCAAGCGAGCTTGAACCGATACATCAAGCCCACCGGTTGGTTCGTCCATAAACACCAGTTTTGGGTGTGTTACTAAGTTGCGAGCGATTTGCAGGCGTTGCTGCATACCGCCGGAAAACGTTATGGGACAGTCGTCAATGCGATCGAGTGGAATTTCAACATCTTGCAGCCACTTCTCGGCTTGTGAGCGAATTTGACCGTAATGCCTATCGCCAATGGCCATTAATCGTTCTCCGATGTTGCCACCCGCAGAAACACGGGGTCTAAGCCCATCCATTGGGTGTTGATGCACCACGCCCCATTCAGTTCGAAGCAAGCGGCGACGCTCTCTATCCGGTTGTTCGTACAGTTCAATGGTTTGATTCCCATTGTTGTAATCCACCGTGCCACTGTTTGGGCGTTCCCGACCGGACAGCACTCGTAACAAGGTGCTTTTACCTGAGCCAGATTCACCGACAATGCCCAACACTTCGCCCGGATACAGCTCTAGGTTGATGTTTTGGCAACCTTTATTGGGGGAGTACAGTTTGGACAACTCTGATACTGAAAGCAGAGGCGATTCATTATGAGTGGAGTCGAGCGCTGGCGTTGGCGACACTTTTTCCGCAAGGTTTAACATGACAATTTCTCCAGCTGTTTGGCGCAATAATCCGTATCTGAACAGACGAACATCCGCCCCCCTTTGTCGTCGGTGACGACTTCATCCAAAAAGGTATGTGTTGATCCGCAGATGGCGCATGGCTCTTCCCAGCGTTGAACCTCGAATGGGTGATCATCAAAATCGAGGCTTTTCACATCGGTGAATGGGGGAATAGCGTAAATGCGCTTTTCTCTACCTGCCCCAAACAGTTGGAGGGCAGGCATGCGGTCCATTTTGGGGTTGTCGAATTTCGGTATTGGGGAAGGGTCCATAATGTAGCGTTGGTTCACCATCACAGGGTACGCATAAGAGGTCGAGATATGCCCATAACGTGCGATGTCTTCATATAACTTCACGTGCATGATCCCGTATTCACTCAAAGCGTGCATTTTTCGAGTTTCCGTTTCTCTTGGCTCAAGAAAGCGCAAGGGTTCGGGAATCGGCACTTGGTATACCAGAATTTGCCCGTCTGTCAGCGGTGTTTCTGGGATGCGATGACGTGTTTGAATGATGCTGGCCTGCTCGGTTTCTTCTGTCGTATCTGCATCGGCCACTTTTTCGAAAAATTGACGAATAGAGACCGCATTGGTGGTTTCGTCTGCACCTTGGTCAATCACCTTGAGCGTGTCTTGTTGCCCAATAATAGAGGCGGTGATTTGAATACCACCCGTTCCCCAGCCATAAGGCATTGGCATTTCCCTTCCGCCAAAAGGCACTTGGTATCCAGGAATCGCCACCGCTTTTAGAATCGCTCGGCGGATCATCCGCTTGGTTTGTTCATCTAAGAAGCCGTAGTTGTATCCCTGAATCGCTTGGTTTTCTTGCGTGTTGATGTGCTTACTTAAGCTGTTCATGGTCTGGCTCCTCTTTATGTACATGGCGTTGTTCGTGCTCTTTTTGAAGCTTGCGAATCAGTTCCAATTCCGACTGAAAATCGACGTAGTGGGGGAGTTTTAGGTGGGATACAAACCCTGCCGCTTCGACGTTATCACCGTGAGACAACACAAATTCCTGATCTTGCGCGGGCCCTTGAACGGGTTCATCCAATTCTTCCGCTTGGAGGGCTCTGTCAACTAATGCCATAGACATGGCTTTTCGCTCAGCCGCGCCAAAGGCAACACCATAACCACGGGTAAATTGAGGCTTGATGGTTTTAGAACCTGAGAAGCCGTTGATCATTTGGCATTCTGTGAGCTCGATATCCCCAATATCTATCTCAAACCCCAACTCTTCAGGGCAGAGAGAAACCGTGACGTTTCCAGTGCGAATTTCAGCCGCAAACGGGTGATTACGACCGTAGCCTCGCTGGGTGGAATACCCCATTGACAGAAGGAAACCTTCATCGCTGCGCATGAGCTGCTGTAGCCGAGCACTTCGCGTCGCAGGGTATGTTGGTGGATGCAACGTAATATCTTCTGCGGTATCACCCTCATCGACTTCCTTTGCTGCGAGCCCTTGGTTTTCCAATATCGTCATCACCTGAGGGCAGGCTTCCAATACCGTTGTATCACGTGTTGTATTGCCTTGCTGTTCAGGCTTTGTTGGAGCTCTTCCCTCCGCTAATAATGAGAAATCAAGCAGGCGATGGGTGTAGTCCAATGTGGGACCAAGTACCTGACCGCCGGGTAAGTCTTTAAAGGTCGCGGATATGCGGCGCTCTATCTCCATGGCACTGGTGTCTAACGGCTCACTAGTGGCAAAGCGAGAGAGGGTGGTTCGGTAAGCTCGTAGCAGAAAGATGGCTTCAATCATGTCACCACTGGCTTGCTTAAAGGCCAGTGCGGCGAGTTCTGTGTCGTAAATCCCGCCTTCTGTCATTACTCTATCTACCGCGCCGCTGAGCTGGCCTGCGATTTGGCTGGTATGGATTTCACTGCCAGTGCCGCGGCGTTTTTGGTCTTGGAGCTGGTGGGCTGCTTTAATGGCTTTTTCTCCGCCTTTTACTGCAACGTACATGATGAATCCTCCTTGTTAGCCAGCGCGATGAGCGTGGTACGTGGGAGAGCCATTAATTGGTTTTCGCACGTGAGCAAGACATCAATCCCTAAAGGTTGAGATTTGTTGATGACCATTATCTGGTTAAGTAGTGACTGATGAATGCCGTCAACATTGATCAATGCTTTACCGTCAATACCCGGACCGCTGAGTTCTAATCCAACCCCTTTCGATAGGCTATTAACTTGAATAATCAACGTGGTGCTGGTTTCGGGGTACTCTGCGTTCCCCCAGCAGAATTCGTTGATGTCGGCATTTTGGTCACCACCCAGAAGCGCAAAGCTCGCTTTGTCTTGGCGTGTGGCTAATGGCGTATTGGCGTGAAATTGTAGATTTTGTGTGAGTTCAGAATCGGTTTTAAATGCTTCACTTAACCAAACCGGTGTCGTGCTATCGGTCAGAGCCAGCAATATTTGAGTGGTGGCAGCATTGGTCTGCCCAAACGACAATTCAGAGGACATCGATTGCAGGGAGCTTGGCATCGACATGGCGTTCAGGATGAAGCGAAATACATTCTGCGCATCGTGAATCGGATCGTTAAAACCTTGTTTTACGAATTTCATTCGTCCTCTCCTCTCACCATAGTGAAAAATTCCACCTTGCTAGTGGCGACCTGTTCGCGTCTTGCTTGTGTTTGCTCTTGCATGGTGGCCATCAAAGGTTCTATCACTTGCTGCATTAGGGGGGCGCAATAGGTTGAGGTTTGCATGAGAGCATCGATCAATGCCGCAAGGAGTACATGATCTTTGTTGCGTCCTTTTATGTAGCTGTAGCCCATTTCACCTTCAGGCAATTTAATGACACTGCGCGTGACGGTCATATCACCAATATTGAATGGGTTACCTGTGCCGCCCATACGCGACTGGACCTGAATGAGCCCCGTTTCTGGTTGGCGTATCACCTGATAATGTGGAGACAAATTTAACGGCTCCCACAGGTTTTTTAGGTGCAAGAAGTCGGTCCGAGCGAGAACGGACATCCAGCCCTGTCGCTCTGACTTAGTTGTTGTGACCATGGTTAATGCTCCAATACGATTTCAATCATGTCCGAGCGGGTGTAGGAGCAAGAATATTCCATGACCTGGTTGGTCTGGCTTGCCACGTTTACCGTTCGGAAAATAATGAGCGGAATGTTCTCCGATAACTTCAGTTGTTTGCGTTCTTGCCGGTTAGGCATTCGTGAACGCAGCTTGGTGGACTGTCGGGTCAGATCTGTATCGAGTTGCTGGTGAATATACTGATGAAGGGAACCGCTCTCGAAATGTTGCAGTGGTCCCCACCATTCTGTGTTTGGCAAAAAATGTTCAATCAAACTGCATGGCAAACCGTCAATGACTCTGAGTGTGGTGAGCTTGATGACTTGTGCGTTCAGCTTGATGTTTAGAACCTTGGCTAGATGCTCACTAGCGGAAATCAACTGGCGGCTTAGCACCTCACACCTTGGCATATAGCCTTGCTTGGTGAGGTTGTGCGTAAAATGTGCGCCTTGATTGAGTGGATACGCATAAGGCTGACGTATGACCTGATTGCCTCTGCCTTGTTGTCTCTCTATCAACCCACAAAACACCAATTCATCTATGGCACGTCTTACGGTGTGACGATTAACGTCAAATCGGTCTGCCAGTCGAGATTCCGAGGGTAAAAATTCCCCAACTTTGAACTGGCTTTGTACTTCCTGTTCGAGTTGTTTGGCGATGTCCATATACAGTTGCATCACATTCTTCCATTCAATTGTCTAGACAAGTTCAGGCAAATTTTTTAAATGTAGGCTTTGCGAATATGTTGCGATGCAAAGTCTATTAAGCTGACGGTTACAATGATGACCAGCATGATGGCGGCGGTTTGTTGGAACTGAAAACCACGAATGGCTTCCCACAACAATACCCCTATACCACCAGCACCCACCATGCCCACCACGGTTGCGGAACGAACATTGGATTCAAATCGGTAAAGTGTGAAAGAAATCCAAAGTGGCAACACTTGGGGGATGACACCGTAAATCACCTCTTCCAATTTGTTGGCTCCGGTCGCGCGAACGCCTTCGACGGGGCCTAGGTCTATTGCTTCTACGGCTTCTGAAAACAGTTTCGCCAATACCCCAGTTGTGTGGATGAACAGTGCCAGTACGCCAGCAAAGGGTCCTAAGCCAACAGCCACCACAAACAGCATGGCAAACACCATTTCATTGATGGCACGTGCGGTATCCATTAGGCGGCGAGTAGGTTGATAGACCCACATTGGTACGATGTTGTCTGCGCACATAAGCCCCAGTGGTATTGACACAAGAACCGAAAGCACTGTGCCCCAAATGGCAATTTGAATCGTGATTAGGGTTTCTTCTACATAGAGTTCCCAATAAGTGAAATCAGGCGGGAAGAAATCACTCGCCAATTCCACCATGTTGTCGGAATCCGTCACCAGTTGAACGGGGTTCATTTCTGCACCTTGCCATGCCCAGGCAAGTATCACTGCGAACAGAATTAGCATCGCAAGCTGCTTAAGTTTTTGGCTCCAATGCAGGTTGCTTTGAAGGGTGTCCACAGAAAGGTTGGTGTTCATATCAATTCTCATATGATGGTTTCAATAGGGTGAGGGATCCCCACCCTAATCAGGCTAGAACGTGTTATTCCATTGCCTCAAGGGCTGCCATTTGGCGATTCAACGCGGCAAGTTCAGATTGAACGTTGCTGACCTTTGTGAGCTCAGACTCGTCAAGCTTCTTATCGGTAGAGAACTTATTCAGTTTCTTAAACAGTGCTAGCTGACGGATTGGGAGTAGCTGTAAGTCGGAAGAGGCTTTGAATGGTGCCCAATCAAGCTCTTTCAAAATGGCGACTTCTTTTGCATTTCCCGTTTTTCCATACGTCATGAAAAAGTCGTACACCGCTGTTTTTGTTTCTTCAGGTAGGTTCTTGCGCCATACGATAGGATCGGCTGGAATCAGCGGGGACTTCCAAATGATTTTGATGTTTTTGAATTTATCGGGGTTGTTGTTGGCGAAACGACGAAGGCTTTCTGTGTTGTTGGTGGCGACGTCTACTTGTTTGTTGGCAACGGCAAATAAGTTTACTTCGTGGCTCGAATTCAACGTGCGTTTGAATTCATTCGGCTGTACGTTGTTTTTCGCAAACACATAGTAAGACGGAACCAAGAAGCCCGATGTTGAATTTGGATCGCCGTTACCAAATGCTAGGTTTGAGCGGTCTTTCAACATGTCTTCAACGGAGTTGATAGGGTTGTCTTTGTGCGTAATCAGCAAGCTCCAATACCCCGGGTTGCCTTCGACATCGACTGTTTGAGCAAAAATCTCACCGCCTGCGCGGTCGACCGCTTCCATTGCCGACTTGTTGCCATACCAAGCGATATCTACTTTATCAAAACGCATGCCTTGGATGATGCCTGCGTAATCGGGTGCAAAATACGCTTTCACTTTCACGCCCAGCTTTTCGCTCATGTCATCCAAAAAAGGCGTCCATGACGTTTTTAGATTCTGTTGCGATTCGGTTGAAATAACGCCGAAGTTCAGCGTTTTTAATGGTGCTTCTTCTGCCCATGCTGGGGCGAGCGTTGCTGCTGCCATTGCAATGGCAACTGAGATCTTACGGATTGCACGTAACATTGTTCAGATTCCTTTTTACTGAATGTTGACTGTTGTTGGGTTGGTCTCTATCGAAGCTTCTGAGATTGGAGTGTTAGGAAAGTGTCCTTCCACAATAACGCCTGCTTCTTCCGTTTTTCCGCGATACAGAGCTTCAAGTTGGGTTGTTGTTAGCCCATTGCTGCTGCCCTGATAAAAGATGTGCCCATCACGCAGTGCGATGACATGCTCACAGTAATTTAAGGCATGCTCGACTTGGTGAAGCGTGACGATGACGGGGATGTTCTCTTGTTGGTTGATTTGTTGCAGAAGCTCCATCACGATGCGTGATGATTCGGGATCAAGCGACGCTATAGGTTCATCAGCAAAGATGATTTTAGCGTCTTGTATTAAGGCTCTTGCAATCGCAACCCGTTGTTGTTGACCCCCAGACAGTGTTGAAAC
Source organism: Vibrio penaeicida (assembly GCF_030689305.1). GTDB lineage: Bacteria > Pseudomonadota > Gammaproteobacteria > Enterobacterales > Vibrionaceae > Vibrio > Vibrio penaeicida_B. Next base: position 96,839 of record NZ_JAUYVM010000018.1, read on the forward strand.
GCGCTGGTGGGCAAAAGCTGCCATTCCTACTCTATCCAATGCTTCTAGCGCTTTCTTTTGCTGCGCTTGAGTAAATTGCCCGCTGAGGGAGCGCCACCAAGGTGTTTCACTCAGCGCACCAATCAAAACGTTGGTGAGAACCGATAAGCGGTTAACCAAGTTAAATTGCTGGAAGATAAAGCCAGCTTGGGAGCGCGTTGACCGAATTTGTTTGTGCACCTTGCCACCGAGCTGCACAGGCTGCCCCATAATTTGGATCTCGCCAGATGTACCATTGCTTTTGTCTCCGGCCATTAAGCCATTTAAGTGGCGCAGTAAGGTGGATTTTCCTGATCCAGACGGACCTAATAGCGCCGTCATACCACGGTGCGAGAGATCCAAGTTAATGTTATTTAAGGCGCGGTTTTCGCCAAAAGTTTTGTTTAAATCCGCGACGCTAACGATGCTGTCCATAGAGTGAACCTTCTGTTTTGTTCAGCTCTATCCTGCTCGGGTGAAATGACGGTTTTATTGCAGTGAAATGTCAGAAAAATGCAGCGAAATATTGGTAATTAGCTTAAAAGTCTGTTGTTAAAAGGCTTGATAAGAGATGTCTAGACAAGTGTGGGCAGTTGTCTAGATAGGTGTTTCATCAAAAGTTCATGAAGTAGTGTGAAAAGCTTGAGGTGAAGTGGGTTTTGAAAATGCCACCTCCAGCATAGGAGGTGGCAGTTACTTTATGGGGTAGGTGTGTAAGGGTCGTAGCCGCATTGCCCTTCGCTGGTGGCTTGGGTGTAGGTTATTGAGCGTAAGCCATTAAATTCTGATGCGTATTGATCCAAAGTGTCTTTCGTACTTTGGGTGAGAGGGTTGTCGTAAACAGACACACACCTCAACCCTTTATTTTTACTAATATCAAGACCGCTGATTGCGTTGTCACCCAGATGTAAGTACTGGAGTCGCTCAAGAGTACCAATATCCAAATTAGTAAGCTGATTACCTGCTACATACAGGTATCTCAAGTATGGATATTGTGTGACTGGCAAATCAGTTAACGTATTAAAGCTGACTCTCAGATCGCCCAGTACACTTTTTTCAGTTGGGAGTGTGAGTGAACTCAGTTGACCGGCACTAGTAGCGTGCAGTGAGCTTAGGCTTGAAGCGCTAGTCACATCCAGTGAGCTGAGCTGTGTTCTGTTTAGCTTCAAAGTAGACAGTTCCGGCATGGCGCTCAAATCAAAAGACGTTATTGGGTTATCGGATAAATCCAACGACTTCAATTTTGTGTGGTTATGTCCATTGAATGAGCTTAGGTTTTTTGAAGCTGCAGACAGTGAAGTCAGCTCGGTTAGGTGGCTAAAGTCTATGTTCGCATTACCCGAGTTGCTTATATAAAGCCCAGTAAGTGCATTATTTTGGCTTAAATCGGCCGAGACCAGTGGGTTATCAGACGCGTTTGCGAATGTAAGTGCCGTATTAGCTGACAAGTCTAGGTTGGTAATCTGATTTTGACCAATATTTAATGATGTCAGCTCAGGGCTGTTAGAAACATCTAAATGGGTTAGAGCGTTGCCCTGCAAATCTAAGGTTGAAAGTTTTGCTTGTTTACTGAGGTCTATCTGCGTCAGGTTACTCTTTGGTAGCTGTAGGTTTGTAAGCGATGTGATTCCATCTAAGTCAATGTGCTGAAGCCGACCATTAACTCGCACAGATGTGAGCGTATTGGTTTTTGGTAACGTAATGGCATTGATAGTTTTCGTACTTATATTAATAAGTTCTAACGAAAGGCTTCTGGACAGATCATGTGACGATATTGAAGTACCAAGTACATTCAACTCCTTTAGTCTTGTGAGAACAGTAACATCGAGTTGAGAAATTTCGGATGATAGTTTTAGCCTTAAGATTTCTATTGCATTGCTGTTTGTTATATCTATATTTTTTATGTAGTTACTGCGTTGCATTAAATCTAAATGTTTAAGCTTAGGGTTGTTGGATAAATCTACATTATCGAAATTATAACCAAGGCTTGTAGAACTTACGCGCGTTAGCTGTGGATTATCTGTAATTTTTATCGTTCCCTTACCGCGACCAAGAGTTACTGTGCTTAATGCTGGAAGGTTGGAAATAGTGACATCTCTGGTTGGGGGGGTAAACCGCTCGGAAAGTAAACTCAATGTATTTAATTTTGGGTGTGTTCCAATTATTAACTCTCCTGAACCCATATATCTTGGGTCAATGCGCAGAGATGCCAATTCTGTAAGCTTTTCAAATTCGGGTTCATAAGAACTTCGGCTGCACCCGTAATCCGTGACTTCATCTACGAATTTCCAGTTATTTTTAGTTGCCAAGGATTCCATACAACGTTGATTGATCCCACTTTTGAAGTCGAGTTTTTCTATTAAATTGTCAAAGTTCTGAACCGTAACATCGACAGTTTCAGTATCCGTAGCCCCTTCATTGTCTGTCGCCGTAACTTTAAACGTCAGCACTTCTTCACGATCTATCGTGGGAGACGTAAAACTTAAAACCTGTGAATCAGGGCTCGCAATGGCGACATTTGTCCCTGCAGTTTGCTCCCAGCGATAGGAAGTAATGGTACCGTCAACATCGTCTGCGGACGCAGTGATGGAGACAGGTAGGTTAATATCTATAGTGGCATTGCGTATGAAGCGGATGAATGGCTTTCGGTTAGGTTTTATGTGAACTAGAGTTTGTTTGCTTGTAGTTGCACCATCGTTATCCGTAACAGTTAAGCGGAATAAAAAGCTTGCTTTCTGGGTTACTGGTGGGGCAGTAAAGGAAGTTTGCGCGGTGTCGTTACTTTTAAGCACAACATTAGTACCTGACATTTGTTCCCATAGATATTTAACAATATGACCATCTCGATCTTTTGCATTTGCAGTAATATTTACGGTAGAACCAACGCGGGCTGTTTGAGATGTTAATAAAGAAATGGTTGGCACATAAGTTCGACCTTTAATAGTCACCGTAATTGTTTTGGTACTTGATGTACCTTGTTTATTTGTCGCTGTAAACCTGAATGCAAAATTTTGGTCTTTTGTGGAAAATGGTGCGACGAAAGATGCACCAGTTATATTGCGAGCTGATAAAGAAACGGGTTCCCCATCAATCTGTTCCCATTTGTATTTGTACGTTAGTAATTCTTCAATATCCTCCTCAGGGTAGGATATGTTGGCATGAAGATTAACGCTATCCCCACCATAACGTATTCCATCACCAACCAGTACAAATGATGGTGCTATTTTGGGTTCGGGTGTGGGGGATGAGTCATTGCTTGAGCCTCCACAAGCTGCTAATAACAATGGCGCCGAGATCAGTGTTGCGGTTTTAATATAGTTCATGGAACCTAGCCTTTGAATACTTTCGTATTTTCTTAAATACGGAACGATGACGTGCCCAGATTGTGAATGTGTGGGCGAGAGATGCGTTCCATGCCAACAGAAGAGATACCGAAAATTTTTATTTATGAGTGCCTGATAAAGCCAATTAGACAAAGGTATCTTTTGGGATAACGAAATTGCTTTACGTAATAGTTTGAATTTATAAAGCTATTCTCGTTTTTAGCCATACTAATGTTTAGGTAGCTTTGAGACTAGGTGCATAACTGAAAGGATAATGAATACGTGAAGTGCGTCTAATTTATTTTTTGGTAGATTAATTGTTTGTAAAATAAGAAAAAGGCCAGAAATCTGACCTTTAATATTGTAGGGAAGTGGCTTAAACGTCTACCCGTTCGAACACGGTTGCAATTCCCTGCCCTAAACCAATACACATGGTCGCTAAACCGTACTTGGCATTGTTAGCTTCCATTAAATTGATAAGGGTGGTGGAAATTCGCGATCCTGAACAGCCGAGAGGGTGACCAAGTGCGATAGCGCCTCCGTTAAGGTTCACTTTTTCGTCAACCACATCCAGTAACCCTAAATCTTTTGCACATGGCAAGGATTGCGCGGCAAAGGCTTCGTTTAGTTCTACTACATCCATGTCTTCGATAGAAAGACCAGCACGCTTAAGTGCTTTTTTGGTGGCAGGAACCGGTCCGTATCCCATGATGGAAGGATCACAGCCAGCCACTGCCATTGAACGTACACGAGCACGGATTTTCAGCCCAAGCTCTTTGGCTTTGTTTTCACTCATCACCAGCATGGCGGATGCACCATCTGATAAAGCTGACGATGTCCCCGCTGTCACCGTTCCGTTAGCAGGGTCGAATACAGGTCGAAGCTGAGATAACCCTTCCACGGTGGTTTCAGGGCGAATGACTTCGTCATAATCTAAGGTGATCAGCGAACCGTCAGGAGCGTGCCCTTCGGTGGGCAGAATTTCATTTTTGAATCTACCTTCTTGAGAGGCAGCGTACGCACGAGCGTGCGAGCGTGCTGCAAATTCATCTTGTTGTTCACGGCTGATACCATGGATTTTGCCTAGCATTTCCGCAGTCAAACCCATCATACCTGCAGCTTTCGCTACGTTCTTTGACAAGCCAGGGTGAAAATCTACGCCATGCGTCATGGGTACGTGACCCATATGCTCAACACCACCGATAAGGCAGATATCGGCATCGCCAACCATGATGGCACGAGAGGCATCATGAAGCGCCTGCATAGAAGAACCACACAATCGGTTGACAGTAACGGCACCGACTTCAATCGGTAACCCTGCTAGCAAAGCCGCATTTCTTGCGACATTGAAGCCTTGTTCTAGAGTTTGCTGCACACAGCCCCAGTATACGTCTTCGATTTCGGAAGGGTTAACCTGTGGGTTACGTTCCAAGATACCTTTCATCAAATGTGCGGATAGATCTTCTGCTCTTACATTGCGAAATGCGCCGCCTTTGGAGCGCCCCATCGGGGTTCTAAGGCAATCAACGATCACTACATTGTTCATTTTAAGATTCCTTTTCCAAAGAGGGTTATAACGTGCTTGCTTGTTGAGCGCCGTAAAAAGAGTCGCCTTTTTCTGCCATATCAACCAACATTTTTGGTGGTAGATACATGGCACCAAGCTCAGCATATTGCTGTGCCATCGCGACAAACTCGGCAATACCCACACTGTCTAGGTAGCGGAATACCCCACCACGGAAAGGAGGGAAACCTAAGCCGTAAACCAGAGCCATATCTGCTTCTTGAGGAGAGGCGATAATGCCTTCTTCTAAGCACAAGACAACTTCGTTGATCATCGGAATCATCATGCGTTGAATAATGGTTTGCTCGTCAAAATCTTGCGGTTCAGCGCAGACGGGCGCAATCACAGAAAGAATGTCATCACTGAAGGCTTTCTTTGGTCGGCCTTTCTTGTCCACGCTGTATTGATAGAACCCGCTGCCGTTTTTCTGGCCATAGCGATCAGATTCAAACAGCGCATCAATCACATCTTTGCCATCTTTACCCATACGCTCAGGGAAGCCTTGCGCCATAACGGCTTGTGCGTGATGGGCGGTATCGACACCGACAACATCTAGAAGGTAAGCCGGCCCCATTGGCCATCCAAACTTACGCTCCATTATTTTATCGACTTTGGTGAAGTCTGCCCCGTCACGCAGCAACATGCTGAAGCCGCCGAAATACGGGAATAAAACGCGATTCACAAAGAACCCTGGACAGTCGTTTACAACGATAGGGGACTTGCCCATTTTTGCCGCGTAAGCGACCACTCGGTTTATGGTTTCTTCTGATGTGTGCTCGCCTCGGATGATCTCGACCAACGGCATGCGATGAACTGGGTTGAAAAAGTGCATACCGCAGAAGTTTTCTGGGCGCTTGAGAGACTTCGCCAATAAATTAATTGGAATGGTAGACGTGTTAGATGTGATAACCGTATCTTCTCCAACGTGCTCTTCAACCTCACTAAGCACGGCGGCTTTTATTTTTGGATTTTCGACAACAGCTTCGACAATCACATCTGAGTTTTCAATACCTGCGTAATGCAAACTTGGGGTGATTGAAGCTAGAATTCCTGCCATTTTGAAGCCATCAATGCGACCACGAGACAAGCGCTTGTTCAACAGTTTGGATGCTTCGGTCATACCCAAATCTAATGACGGCTGAGCAATGTCTTTCATCATAACTGGAACGCCTTTAAGCGCGGACTGATATGCAATGCCTCCACCCATGATGCCCGCACCAAGTACAGCTGCACGTGCGGTGTCTTTCGATGCGGATTTCGCAGATTTCTTCGCTAGCCCTTTTATGTATTGATCGTTTAAGAACAGTCCTACCAAGGATTTGGCTTCTTCCGATTTTGCCAATTTAACAAAATACTTGCGCTCTACGTCCAATGCATCATTTCGAGCACTGTGAGCCGCTTCTTCAATGGCGGTCACCGCAGCCATTGGAGCAGGATAATGTGGGCCCGCTTTTTGGAAGACCAAGCCTTTTGCCATGGTAAAACTCATCATGGCTTCTGTTTTACTTAATGTAAGTGCGGAGATTTTCTGCTCTCGACGCGCTTTCCATTCGATCACACCGTCAGCGGCTTGCTCAACAGTCTGGATCGCCGATTGGCGAAGGCTTGCGGTATCAACGACTGCATCCAGCAGCCCAACCTTTAATGCTTCATCTGCTCGGCAAGCTTTCCCTTGCGTAATGATTTCCATGGCACTGTCTGCACCTATCACGCGTGGCAGGCGAACACATCCGCCAAATCCAGGCATGATACCCAACTTGGTTTCAGGTAACCCGATGCTGGTGGTTGCATCACCAATGCGAAAGTCAGTCGCGAGTACGCACTCACAACCGCCACCTAAAGCATGCCCTGTCATGGCAGAGAGTGTTGGAACGGGTAAATCTTCTAGTTTGCAGAAAATACTATTGGCAAACTGAACCCATTGGTCCAGTTCATCTTCAGGTTTTGCAAACAAACCGAGGAATTCGGTGATATCGGCACCTACGATAAAGGCATCTTTATCTGAGGTGAGAATAAGCCCTCTCAAGCCTGAATGATCTATAAGTGCATCCAGCGCCTGATCGAGCGATTCTAACGTAGCAAGGTCAAGCTTATTAACTGAGCCTGGAGAGCAAAAGCTAAGCTCGGCAATGCCGTTTTTTATTTCCTTTACTTGTAGAGTATTTGATTGGTAAATCATGTCTAACTCCGCGATATGCAATCCGAGATTGCTTGAGAGAGTGAATGTTATAGTTATGTTGTCATATTGTTCGACTTTGTAAGTGTGCGCTGAGTTGTGGTTAATTTCAATACATTTTCAAACGCGTGTTTGATTTTTATTAGGTTGATCCTGTTCAGTACACGACAGGCAGAAGGACGTGATACACTGCTCTCTCTTGTCAAACTGACCTATGTGCTATGAATTTACTCCCATTTTTAATTCCTGCAGAGCCGGTAATCTTCGAAGAAGAGATCAAAAAAAGCCTTTTCATTACTCAGTTGGCGCATACTCCGTCGATAGAGTCAGCCAAAGCATTTATAGAATCGGTAAAAGTTGAGCACGCGTCTGCAAGGCATAATTGTTGGGGTTTTGCTGCTGGGAGGCCAGAAGATTCTCTTTTGTATGGATTCAGCGATGACGGTGAACCATCAGGAACTGCAGGTAAGCCAATACTGGCTCAACTATCGGGGTCGGGTGTAGGGGAAATTAGCGCCGTGGTTACTCGATATTCAGGTGGAATTAAACTGGGAACCGGGGGATTAGTAAAAGCATATGGCGGTGGTGTGCAGCAAGCACTTAAGCTGCTTCAAACAATAGAGAAAAAAATAACCACAAACCTTAAGCTAAGGTTAGACTATTCGTTCATGCCTATTGCTCAATCTTTAATGGAAACATACCAAGCTCATCAGCTTGATGCTGATTACGGCGAATTCGTTGAAGTGATTTTAGAAATAGAAGTAAGCCAAATGGAAGGGTTTACTCAGGCAATCATAAATAAGAGTGGCGCTAAAGCAACGGTCACGCCATTAAAATAGAATTTAGGAATATTAAGAAGCGACGCTTCTGAAGCAAGCATGCAATTTCGTTCAATTATCCGCATCGTCGGTTTGTTACTCGCTCTGTTTAGCGTGTCTATGCTGGCGCCCGCTTTTGTCGCACTGATCTACCGAGATGGTGCTGGTGTGCCATTTGTCACCACATTTTTCGTACTGCTTATCGCTGGCGGTTTTTTTTGGTTTCCTAACCGCCATCATCGACATGAATTAAAAGCTCGTGATGGATTTTTGATTGTGGTTCTATTTTGGACCGTAATCGGCAGCGCAGGGGCTCTCCCCTTTTTAATTTCTGATACCCCAGATATATCCGTTACGGACGCGTTTTTTGAATCTTTCTCAGCCTTGACCACTACAGGTGCAACCGTCATCGTCGGGCTTGATGACTTGCCCAAAGCGATACTGTTTTATCGACAGCTTCTGCAATGGTTTGGTGGTATGGGGATCATTGTATTAGCGGTCGCCATTCTTCCGGTTTTAGGTATCGGGGGAATGCAGTTATACCGAGCAGAAATTCCAGGTCCTGTAAAAGACAGCAAGATGACCCCACGTATTGCCGAAACCGCTAAAGCGCTCTGGTACATCTACCTCAGCCTAACCATTGCATGTGCGAGTGCATTTTGGTTAGCGGGAATGAGTTTGTTTGATGCCATCAGCCACAGTTTCTCGACGATCGCCATTGGTGGGTTTTCAACACACGATGCCAGTATGGGGTACTTCGATAGTTCTGCCATTAATATGATTACGGTGGTGTTTCTTCTTATTTCTGCGTGCAACTATTCATTGCACTTTGCTGCTTTTGCTTCCGGCGGTGTTCACCCTAAATATTATTGGAAAGATCCTGAATTTCGAGCCTTCTTCTTTATACAAGGCATCTTATTCCTGATCTGCTTCTTGCTATTACTTAAGCATCACTCCTATACCTCGGTGTTTGATGCTTTTGATCAAGCTCTCTTTCAAACCGTTTCTATTTCGACGACTGCTGGCTTTACGACAACAGGCTTTTCGGAATGGCCTCTCTTTTTACCAGTGCTGTTGCTTTTCTCCTCCTTTATAGGGGGATGTGCAGGGTCAACGGGTGGTGGTATGAAAGTCATCCGTATTTTGTTGCTGACCTTGCAAGGGGCACGTGAACTAAAACGCTTGGTTCACCCAAGGGCTGTATACACCATCAAAGTCGGGGGCACAGCGTTGTCCCAGAGAGTGGTGGATGCGGTTTGGGGATTCTTCTCTGCATACGCTTTGGTTTTTGTGGTTTGCATGTTGGCATTGATTGCGACAGGTATGGATGAATTGAGTGCGTTTTCTGCTGTAGCCGCTACGCTCAATAATTTAGGCCCAGGTCTGGGCGATGTCGCATTGCATTTTGGTGATATTAACGATACCGCCAAATGGGTATTGGTTGTATCGATGCTATTTGGTCGTTTAGAAATATTCACACTACTTATTCTGCTGACCCCAACATTCTGGCGCAGCTAAATTCACTAATTAAGGAAGCTCGATGGAAAAAGTACTTCTACTTCACTCCAGCCGAGAAGGGCAAACCGTTAAAATTCTCCACTATATAGAAGAGAAGCTTGGAAACGTTGAGTGTGAAACAAAAGACGTACACTTAATCGATGCGCTGGATTTGTCTGGTTACGATAAGGTCATCATTGGTGCGTCAATTCGCTACGGTCACCTTAATAAGAAATTGTATCGGTTTATCGAAGCGCATCTAGATCAGCTGAATAAAGCCAATGCAGCGTTCTTCTGTGTGAACTTAACTGCAAGAAAAGAGGCCGAAGGTAAAGATACACCTGAAGGCAGCGCTTATATAAAGAAGTTTCTTATAAAATCGCCTTGGCAGCCGCAATTAATAGGTGTTTTTGCTGGCGCGCTGTATTACCCACGATACCGTTGGTTCGACAGAGTGATGATTCGTTTTATTATGTCGATGACAGGCGGGGAAAAGGATACAACGAAAGAAGTGGAATATACCAACTGGGAAAAGGTGTCTCTTTTTGTAGATTCAATTAAGAATTTGAATAAATAACCATCATAAATCATCTTATCTGAGTGCTTTTTGCCCGAACAGATAAAAAGTCTAAAAAAAATGAAAAAAGGGGTTGTCAAAGAGACTCCGATCTCTATAATGCCCCCTCGCTGACACGGGAACGCTTC
>NZ_JAUYVM010000019.1 GCF_030689305.1 Vibrio penaeicida
GTAAGGATAACTAACAATTATGAAAGGAATGTTAGATAGAAAAGTCGAGCGCGGTCATATTCATTCTTTTCTTAATAGTTCTCCCTCAAATAGCCAGCTATTTTGGATTAATGGTCCTATAGGTTCAGGAAAAACGACCCTACTGAGGTACATTGCAGAGCGTTACGCTAGTAATGTTCTATGCCTTAATGGAGAAAACAGGTTATTAAGATGCAATCAAAATGAACAAAATAAAGAATTTCATACTTTATCAACTTTGGTGACCCATATTTCACTAAGTAATCCAATGAAGTTCCAAAAGGCATTATCTATTTCAAATGATATACCTGCTCTACCGCCGCTATGGAAAATAGTTTTCAAAGTAACTAGCCTGATACCAGGGATGCAACAAGTTAATGGGCTATTTGATGGAGCAACACGGCAAGGAGAAGAACTAGAAACGAAACTTAGAAATATTGTAACTCCAAACCTTGTGAAGGAAGCAGTTTATGAACTTATCTTGGATTTCTTTACCGAAAAAGTAAAGCAGTCTAGCTTTACTGTTATTATCATTGACGACATTCAGTGGATAGACCAAAGATCATTAGAAATACTGCTACCAATTATTAACGAATTATTTAACAAGAATCATGGTATCTATGTTTTTATGTCTAGTCATGATCAATGCCCTTCTATTGTAAGAGATAAGTATATAAAGGATTTGGTTAGTGATTATTTCTATAATAGTACTCAAATGATTAGCCTAGATAACTTAACTAAAAGTAAAATGTCTGAGATTTTCGGTGAAGCAAACAAAGAGCTCCCAGTTGATTTAATAGATAAGATATATAGAGAAACAGAAGGTAATTTTGAGAAGTTAGGGAAGATTTTAAGAAAAAGTAAGGAAGAAATTCAAGAGATTTACGAAGAATTGGAAACCAAAAAATCAAAAGGAAGCTATTATGATAACTCTTTTCAAAATATCACTGCACAAAAACCTTATCTAATATATATTTTCTTTATTTTATCATCATTCAAAAACAAGTGCACTTCAACGACTTTAAATATCTTGTTAGATTCTTTATCTCTTAGGTTAAATTTTGATTATAATTCAAACCAATTGAAGCTAGATTTAAGTTATTTAGAATCATTATCTGAGTTAAAAATATCAAACGATTTAATCGAATGCCATACAGAAAGAAGCGAGCTAGCAATTAGAATGTTAAAAGTTCGAGGTAAGTATGAGAAATCTATAATAATTTTATCCCAAACCATTATAGAATACGCTATAGAAAATGATAGTGGATTATTAACAGTTGCATTTTCCAGCCTAAAGAAAGTAAATCCAAATCTAGTTATTTCTGAATTTGGAAAGTTGTTATTGAATAAATATGATTACCTATTTCAGCGAGAAATAGTCGTACCAATTGGTATGTCGGCACTTGAACTTAGCAACGACAAAGTGATAGAGAATTTTTCTCTTTTAACTAAACTAACGACATCCTTGGCAAGGAAAAATGAATTCCTATTAGCTTATAAATTAGGTCGGAAATTAATAAGAATAAATACAAATAAAAATTTATCGTATAGCTTTTTGTATGACTATATGAAGTCAATGAGAGAGTCTGGACAAATTAAAAACCACAATGAAGTAAAATCCATTTATCAAGTGATGGTAAAAATGTCTACAAATTTATCAGAAAACTTGAAAGCAAAAACCCTTTACTGTTCCATTCTTGAGCACTTAGGTAAATATGATTATATTAGAAAAATATATAAGGATATCGATAATAAAACGAAAAACCTAGATTTTAATAACAAAAATGACATTATAATCAATGCAATAGCAGTACGAAATAAAGGGTTATCTGAGTTTCATGGTGATATTATCAACACATATCATGACGCATACTCAATGCTAGAAAGTATTTCATCAAAGGATAGAGAAATTACACTGCTAAAAGCAGCATTAGCTAATCATTGTGGGCTTGCCAACTATTATCGAGGAAGTCAGAAAACAGCTATAGATTTTTTTGCCCAATCTCATAATCATCTAAAAAGTTTGTCTTTGTATCTGGAAACCCCTATAAACAACATCGCTTGTGCTCTTATATTGAGTAAAGATTACAATAAAGCTTTGGACTTTATTGAAAGGGCTGAAAAATACATCTGCAAGCCTATTTATCAAACGCACTCAATTGCAATTAACAAATCAATTATTTATTGGGAACTTAATGAGAGAAATCTTGCAATTAATCAAATAGAAAAAGTTATCAATAGTAATAACATTCCTGACCCAATGATTCTTGCTACTGCTAATGTAAACTATGGATACTTTCTATTTAAAGAAAACAAGTTTCATGAGGCGGCATTGAAATTTAAAGAGTCAAGAAAATTTAAATATAGATTTCTTAATAATGAGTATAATTTTGTTGAGTCAAAACTAGAGAAACTATGTTTGATCAAAGATGGTTTTCTTAGCTCAGAAGACTTAGGTGACGTATCTTTGATCGACTTTAAGGATGTGTTATCAATACCACACAGAAAAATATATAGACCCGACACTAATTCATTGTATGTTGACTAATCTTTTATATAACAATGATTTTAATATACTGCTATTTCGTGATTGCTTTTGTAAATCAGTTTTTAAAGTATTCTTAAGCGAGTGTTCAAATAAATTTATAACTGGTTTAGCATGTATTATATGAATGGATGATTTGATGTTGTTATACATATCTAAACTAAGTTTGAAGTATGGAGAGCTTCTTTCATAATCGACGATATCTTCGTCAAAAAATATAACATCAAATTTTTTCAATTCATTGCAGCTAAATAATTCATAATTATCGATGTAGAATGGTGACCTTACTTCAACTTTATTGCCTTTCCACTTTTTTAAACCTTCAACAAGTGAATTGACACACCTTTTGGGTTCAACTGCTACGACTAGTACATTTAAGTCATTTAGCTTTTTTGTATTTTTATATATACTAGACAAATAATTAATAGCTGTTGTTGGATGAGATTTTTGTCCATGTCCGGCAGATATCACTGGAACACTAGAACCTTGAATAAGGTCATCAAAGTAAGATTTAGAATCGCAACGTATAGCTATTAGGTCAACATATTGGCTAATATAACCAGTTATATCAGACAGTGGCTCATTGGACATATTTTTTTCTATTAACTTTTCATACATATCAAAACTCAAATGAGACCCTCCCAATCTTAAAAATGAGGAAACAAACCCAGCTCTAGTTCTTAAGCTGTCAGACACAAATAAAGTTGCTAGAATTTTAGAACGTAGTGAATACGCATTTTCATGATAATAATCTTTAATTGTTGCTTCATTTTTACAAATATCCAATAATTCAAAAACTGTAGATTCTATCAGATCTTTAGATATGTCTTTTATACTAACGAAATGATCCATAATTGTTAGTTATCCTTACTTTTTCATTATGGCACTCCTGAGGTTTGATTTTTGTAGTTTCTGTTGGAGTAAAGTGTCGGATACGTGAGTATAGATTTCGGTTGTTGAAATACTGCTGTGCCCCAACAGTTTTTGTACGTATCTCATGTCTACACCGGCTGCTAGAAACTCACACGCAGCACTATGACGAAACATATGAGGAGTGGCTTTAAGATTGGAATTGGTTTGATTGGAAACGTTTCGAACTAACTTTCTTATAAATTGTGTTGAAGCTGGTTTTCCACGGCTATTGACCAAGAAATTGTCGTGCTGAGGTTCAACTATGTGTCTTAGTTCAATGTAACGCCTAATTAAGGTGCACAACTCATTATCTAAAATATAAACAAAGCGTTCTCTTGAGCCCTTACCCATAATCTTAATCTTCTTCTCAGGCAAGCTGACATCGTCTAGTTGTATTCCTACTAGCTCTCCTACTCTGACCCCTGTCGTAACAAGTAACTCGACTACAACAAGCGCGGTGAAGTGATTTAAACCTTTCCCATTTTGAATATGTTTATCTATAAATGGCTGTTTTCTATCTTCACCCGTATTTGTCGAAGATCTTGCTTGGTTCAGAATAGATTTCAAATCGGACTTTGCAATGTTTCTGGGTAGATGCTTTGGTAGCTTTAAATTGAGTACAAACTTGTGGAAAGGGCTTGTATCGATGTGTTCTTCAATTTCTAGCCAAGAAAACATCGCCTTAGCGCATGCTAACTTTCTCTTTATCGAAGTAGGTTTAAGTTGATTTTGGGTCAGGTAATCAAGAAACTTTGAAATGGAATGCTTATCGATATCCTTCAGCAAAGCATTTATACCAAGGCATTCCATCAATTGACGCAAGTCGATGCGATACGCTTTAATCGTATACGACGATAGCCCTCTGATATCCTTGCAGTGCGACAAATATCTTTCGGTTGCTTCAATCAAAGTGTACATGGGCTCTCCAGTTTTATGTTCGTGCTGGTATCGAAAACGCCCTTTTAACAAATCTATCATTACAAATGCAATGATATGTACTCACTTCTACATTAAACAGATTACTTATTATCGAAATCGGAATCGACCAACTTCACACTATGAAAGATAGGTAACGGGTTGTTATCAGCTTGCTACACCTAGAATTTCAGCATACAAAGCAACAATCAAATCGATAAGTTTTTGTTCATTTTACGCATCAATCATCATTTTATATCATTGTTATATATGAAATTATTACAATATAACAATACGCCATTCTTAGTTTTCTGTCACATGTGGCTACTACTTCTTCTCGCGTAAATCGGAAGTATTATGTCACTTTTGGAATTAATTATTTTCATTTATTCCCTATATCAATAAAAACGAAAGCGCTACATTCACGCCGATTTAACATAAATAACACAAGTATAAAAATTACTTAGCTTTAGCTTTTTCCGCTAAACATCGGATGGCTTAAAGCCTTTTAGAGGTCCTACATATGAGTGAAACACTATTAGCCTTAATCGCATTCTCGCCCATTGTGGTGGCTGCGATTTTGCTGGTTGGTCTAAATTGGCCAGCAAAGAAAGCCATGCCCGTTGCCTTTGGGTTAACCGTCGTTATTGCCCTTTTGTTCTGGGATATGTCTACCAACCGAGTGCTTGCTTCGATATTCCAGGGGTTAGGGATTACCGTTTCTGTTCTGTGGATAGTGTTTGGTGCCATCTTCTTACTTAATACCTTAAAACATACCGGCGCTATTTCCGTTATTCGCAATGGGTTTACCAACATTTCCCCCGACCGACGTGTACAAGCGATCATCATTGCTTGGTGTTTTGGATCGTTTATCGAGGGCGCATCAGGGTTTGGTACACCTGCTGCCATTGCCGCCCCTCTTATGGTTGCCATTGGCTTTCCAGCGTTAGCCGCTGTCTTGATGGGGATGATGATCCAATCAACTCCTGTTTCATTTGGCGCTGTCGGTACACCTATTATCGTTGGCGTGAACAAAGGGTTGGATACACATAATATCAGCGAAGCGCTGGTTGCGAATGGTTCAACATGGGATGCGTACCTACAACAGATTACCTCCAGTGTCTCCTTAATTCATGCAGTTGTCGGCACATTAATGCCTGTATTAATGGCAATGATGTTAACTCGATTCTTCGGAAAAAATCGTAGCTGGACTGAAGGGTTGGATATTCTTCCTTTTGCGCTATTTGCTGGTCTCTCTTTTACCATTCCTTACGCATTAACAGGCGTGTTTCTAGGCGCTGAATTCCCGTCACTTATCGGTGGCTTGGTCGGCTTGTCTATCGTTGTACTCGCAGCAAAAAATGGCTTCCTCATTCCAAAGTCCAAGTGGGATTTTGAAAAAGAAGATAAATGGCAAGCTGAATGGCTTGGTACGTTAAAAATTGATCTAGAAGATAGCAAGAGTAAGCCAATGAGCCTTGCAATTGCGTGGCTTCCGTATGTGTTGCTTGCCGTTATTCTCGTTGCAAGCCGTGTAAGTGTTGATTTGAAAGATATGCTCAAGAGCGTCAGCCTATCATTCGGCAATATTCTGGGCGAAACAGGCATAAGCGCTGCTATTCAGCCTCTTTACCTGCCTGGCGGGATCTTGGTGTTTGTTGCACTACTTGCCACGCTCATTCAGGCTCGCAGCGCCACGCCTCTTGTGAAAGCGTTTGGCGAATCCAGTAAAACGTTGATTGGCGCAGGTTTTGTCTTGGTGTTTACCATTCCAATGGTTCGCATCTTTATCAATTCAGGTATTAATGGTGCCGACCTTGCGAGTATGCCAGTCACCACCGCAAACTTTGCTGCTGGGCTGGTTGGTGATGCTTTCCCAGCATTAAGCGCTACAGTTGGAGCGTTGGGTGCGTTCATTGCAGGGTCCAACACAGTTTCGAACATGATGTTCAGCCAATTCCAATATGAAGTGGCGCAAACACTTTCTATTTCTAGTGCGGTTGTAGTCGCGCTTCAAGCTGTGGGTGCCGCTGCCGGTAATATGATCGCCATCCACAACGTTGTCGCTGCTTCCGCTACGGTAGGCTTGCTCGGTCGTGAAGGTGCGACACTTCGCAAAACAGTTATCCCAACTTTCTACTACCTTGTTGTTACCGGAGTGATAGGCATGGTGGTGATTTACGGCCTCCAAGTTACGGATGCCCTAATGAAATAGTGAAATAAAATCGTTCTAAAAGTTAGATTAATGGGCGCAAAGACGCCCAATATTCGGCGCTAATGCCATTTGTTTTTTAACTCTTAACTTGCTCAACGCCCACGAACCTAAGAGTTAGATATAGAAATCAGGATAGAAATTATGATTATCTCCGCATCGACTGATTATCGCGCTGCAGCAAAAGCAAAACTGCCACCCTTTTTGTTTCATTACATTGATGGCGGCTCTTACAATGAGCATACCTTAAGACATAATACTGATGACCTTTCCGACGTCGCATTACGTCAACGCGTTCTAAGGGATATGTCCGATCTCAGTCTAGACACTGAATTGTTTGGCGAGAAAATGTCACTTCCTATCGGGCTTGCTCCTGTCGGTTTAACAGGCATGTATGCGCGCCGTGGTGAGGTTCAAGCCGCGAAAGCCGCTGATAAGAAAGGCATCCCTTTCACCATGTCTACCGTGTCGGTTTGCCCGATTGAAGAAGTCGCTCCAGCCATAGAGCGACCAATGTGGTTCCAGCTATATGTCTTGAAAGATCGTGGCTTTATGCAAAATGTACTTGAACGAGCCAAAGCGGCGGGCGTAACGACATTGGTCTTTACTGTGGACATGCCCGTTCCTGGCGCTCGATACCGCGACATGCATTCTGGAATGAGTGGTCCTAATGCTTCGATGCGCAGAGTATTCCAATCAATGCTTCACCCGAGTTGGGCGCTTGACGTGGGTGTTCTAGGAAAACCACACGATTTGGGTAACATTTCGACCTATCGTGGTGAGCCAACCAAGCTTGAAGATTACATTGGATGGTTAGGCGCTAACTTCGACCCATCAATCAGCTGGAAGGACTTAGAGTGGATCCGAGATTTCTGGGATGGTCCAATGGTTATCAAAGGCATTCTGGATGAAGATGATGCCAAAGATGCCGTTCGATTTGGTGCGGATGGCATAGTCGTCTCTAACCACGGCGGTCGACAATTGGACGGTGTTTTATCAACGGTTCGCGCCCTTCCTAATATTGCAGATGCAGTAAAAGGAGACTTAAAGATCATGGTCGATTCTGGCATCCGAACGGGCTTAGACGTTGTTCGCATGCTGGCACTCGGTGCTGATTTTACATTACTCGGTCGTTCTTTTGTGTATGCGTTGGCGGCACAAGGCGGTGCGGGCGTAGAAAACTTGCTCGATTTGTATGAAAAAGAAATGCGTGTTGCTATGACATTAACAGGCGCAAAAAGCATCTCCGATATTTCCTCTGACTTATTGGTCGACCTGAATAAGCAGGCATTTTAGATAGCCACTTAAAATAAAAAGTGCGAGGGATTTAACAAAATTGCTCGCCTTTTTGTTCATTCATCGCCAAAATACGCCCCTCCTGACCATCTAGATTATCAATACTCATGAAAAAATCCCTATTACCATTGGCTCTGCTGGCTATTTCTTGTGCCTCTCAAGCAGAAGAAGGTTACTACTTCGGCCTGGGCTACAACATTTCAACTTCAGATCAAAACGACAGTAAATCAGGGTTAAGTGCAAGCTTCGGTCATACATTTCCGCTTGGAAGCACCTTCATGATGTCTTCAGAATGGCTCTATACCGATTTAGGCAAACACAATGACTACGAACTTTCGAGTATTGCATGGAACTTAAAACCGTCATTACCGCTTAGCGAAACAATGCACATCGCAGGTGTTTTTGGCACTAACTACTATTTCCAAGAAAGCAGTACTGATAAAGACAACAAATTTGGTATTTCTTACGGAGCTGAAATTGGATTGCGACTCACGCAAAATATTGCCGTGAATACGGGTTACAAGATCTTTGATGCGAAATCAGAACTTTCATCAATGTACGCTGAGTTCCAACTAAGATTCTAAATACCTATAATTCTTGCTATGAACTGGGTATAGATTGCATTAAAAATGCCGACTTAGATCGGCATTTTTTCCTTCAACATCAATTTAACTGACGTTTATATTTCTAGAAT
Organism: Vibrio penaeicida; assembly: GCF_030689305.1. Lineage (GTDB taxonomy): Bacteria > Pseudomonadota > Gammaproteobacteria > Enterobacterales > Vibrionaceae > Vibrio > Vibrio penaeicida_B. The sequence goes on from NZ_JAUYVM010000019.1 coordinate 8,593, forward strand.
CTGAGCCGCTAATACTTACCTTCTACAATAACGGTACGCTCTGTAAATTTTTCCGCATAGCGCCTTTTCATTAAACGAACATCTTTAAAAAATGGTGCGTAAAAGATTGGAAATAAGCAAACCATCACTATCACGTAGCTGATTTTTAATCGCCATGACATCTCTTGCTTCACGCCGTCGTCAAATACGGTGACGCCTGTACCAATGAAAAATCCCAACACATAAAGCGTAACTAGAGAACCCAACATTGCGTAGAGCTGCATAATTTGGCGAGTGATTTCACTGACTGCTTGTTGAACGCAAGGTTTCATGTCGTTCATAAATTCGCAATACTGCATGTACTCTTCACCAATGATCCATTCCATTAGTTACTCCTTCTTTGCACTTGGGTCGGTAAGTTTGCTCTCTGCCTTTGCTTCGTATTGCTGATACGTTTGCGTGAATTCTGGTAACGCGGACATAAGAGAAACAAACATGAGTAAGGCATAAACAATAGGTAGAAGCACAGACATCACTTTAATTACGGAGCTTGATGGAAATGGCGTGTCACCAAAGCGATTATCGACTGTGTCACCGGGTGCAAGACAGAGAGGGAAATTGAGCACCGGTATCCACGCGATCAATACCAACCAAGGGGAAAAGCCGATATCCCTTAACCTTTTTACAATGAAAAGAACATAGAAAAAGAAGGTGATGGGCATAGCAAGAAACCCAAACTCTCCCAACAAATTGGGTAATAGCAAACAAGCGGTAGCCCAGCAGGCAAACTCTGTTCGATTTAACCGACCTTTAAGCTGATAGAACTGAGGTTTGGTTTCTTTTAGGGGTATATCTGGGGAACGAAGTAACTCTGATTCCGTCATTTTTTATCCTGATTTTAGTTTTTATCTAGCCAACTTTTCTTGTACAGGTATGGGAAATTCGGTTTGAAATATAGAGAAAAAAGTAAATAGCGTTTTAACCAATATACTAAAGCCTTTAGCAGTTAAGACTCTCCTAATTTGAGCCGTGAATACGCATAACTATTCAACCTATAAACAAAGCAGCACCCAATAAAGAGTGTTAAAACACCCTGACCGACAAGGCTTCTTTTTATATACCCAAGTGACCTCAAGATGCAGGGTTCAGAGCCTCATATTCTGTTTCAATTCAAGGAAAAGAACGCAGTGGAATGACGAATCCTTTCCAAGTTCTTTGACGAGGAAGTGAGGCAGAATATGGGCTCCCAAGGGCGAGTTTAACTGGCTTTCATACTTCGTTATCGATTCTTGATTTAGAACCACTAGATCTTCAAATCGATGCCTTGCCTGAAAGCCAGTTCCCTATTCTTTGGTTGGGAAGCCGCTGAAACAAGCATTTTGAGGTTACTTGGGTATCGTGAACAACAATATAACGGCAATTCAAACATAGTCAGGGAAAATTGCATAAACACGCGATACTCTTAACAGTTTTTAAACCTTCTAGTTCGCGCTGCTAGTTAACCTGTATCAAGACGTAAATTCGGATATGCGCGTAACAGACGAGACGGAAGGTTTAAAATGGCGCTCTTTTACTTTGGCGTACTCAGCATCGGTGAAAAACGCCTCCTTTGTCTCCTCATCAGGAAAAATCAAAGTAAACACTCGGTTTATTGATTCTGGTGTTGGAGATTTTAGTACATCAGATACTACAAAGTCATAGCCAAATTTGCCCCCGTAGCTTTTTAAGATGGGCATCATCGCTTCCCTATATTGACGGTAACCTTGTTCGTCAGAGACCTCTATCCCTATTAACATTTCAAAAGCCATAGTGCGTTCCTTCTATTAAAATTAAGATATCGTATCAAGGGTTTATTTATGCGGTGTTAATTGGCAATAGACGTTTGATTTTTTCCATCGCCCTCAAAAAAACCGGATGACAATCTGCTAACGTTTTTCTTTCCAAATCCTGCCAGAAAAATTGAAAATCGTGTCCGCCGTCGTCTAAGGTGTGGAATGTCCATCGTTCTGGTTGCGGGTTAACCTCGCAATATACAAAGTGCCAAATATGGTCTCTGTAGCCAGATTCCCATCGCCCCAAATATTGAGTACCCAGAACATGGCGTAAACCAGATTCTTCCGACAGTTCTCGTATAGCCGCTTGTTCATAGGAGGTATCTTGGAGCTCAACGGTACCTTTAACAATCTGTATCCCAGCAAGGGGATGCTTGAACATTAGCAGCTCCCTTTTCCCTGCTTTTTGCCTAACCACCACTGGGCAAACTTTCAGAATGCGACTTTCCAGTTCGGCTTGTTCATCTAAAATCAATCTGTTAACTCCAGTTGCCAATAGCTCACATCGATCAGTTCACCAAATTTCAATCCAACCTTCTTAAACTCCCCCACTTTTTGAAATCCTAGAGATTGATGCAATGTGATGCTCGCGTCATTCGGCAAACTCACCACACCTAACACGTTACGGATACGGCGCTTTGCGAGAATAGAGATTAAGTGAGAATAGAGCGCTTTCCCGATGCCTTTTCCTAAAGCATTAGGAGAGACATAAACCGAAGCCTCAGTTGTATACCGGTAAGCACTTCGGTTGTTCCATGGCCCTGCATAGGCATACCCGAGCACCTTTTCACCCTCCACCATCACAATCCAAGGCAAAGAATAACTTTGGATTTTACCCACTCTTTGGTTCATTTCTTCAGTTGAAACTGGCTTTTCTTCAAACGTTGCGGTGCTGTTTACAACAAAGTCATTGTAGATGTTTGTTATTGCCTCAATATCTTGTGAATTTACATATCTGATTTCCATATCCACTCCTTCCTCCCTTTATACCCAAGTAGCCACAAGATACTTGAGTGTATAAATACCGATCCTTTATGCAGTAATGTGGATTTAACATATATTCAAATTTTTCGAACAAAATAGTCAATAAAGACGTATTTTTCATTCATCTGTTTCCCAATATGATCGCTTTCAACAGCTAATAAAAGAAGTTAGCCACTAAATAACTTATTCAAATATATTGAGGTAACCATGAAAATTATCCTAAAGAAGATCACCGCTAGCAACGCAGGTTTCGCAACTTTGGCATTACGTATCCCTATTGGAATCATTCTTATCGCTCATGGTGCGCAAAAACTGTTTGGATGGTTTGGCGGTTATGGATTAGAAGGAACTGGACAATGGATGGCTTCAATAGGCTTGGCACCCGGCGTTTTAATGGCATTTCTTGCTGGTAGTGCGGAGTTCTTCGGAGGGTTATTTTTAGTATTGGGTTTGCTTACACGCCCCGCCGCATTGGTTACCACGTTTACAATGGTGATAGCGATATTCTCGGTGCATTTTGAAAACGGCTTGTTCTTATCAAACAATGGTTATGAGTTTGGTTTAGCACTACTTGCTGCCTCTGTTTCTTTGACCATATCAGGATCAGGAAAACTAGCGCTAGACCAATCACTTAATAAAAAGATGGCTTAACGGTGGCTCACAAGAGGAAAAGCGCAGACTAATCTGCGCTTTTCTCTCACCAAATCGGGTTATCTACTATCAGCCATAACGAGACAAATAGTAAGCAAAGTGCATAGAACCAATTTAACCCTTTTGCATACCCACTGCTGCTGGATACCTTTGACAACCAATAGCCCATTTTCACCCATACCAAATGCATTGAAACATTCAGAACCGCTAACCAAATGACCAATACCCATATACCTTGGTCACCAAAAGCGGTCTGGGCTTGCTCACCAAACAGAGAAAACATGAGGAACACCATCAACCAGCCTTTACTGTTTAATAGCTGAACCAATAACCCATCCACGAAACCCAAAACTTTTTGCCCTTCTGTACTGGTGCTCCCGACATTCTTAATGAATGAGATCGCCAAGTAGATGAGATAGAACGCACCCAGCAATTGCACGACATTCATCACTGTGGGGTAGCTTTGAACTGCCTGCCCGAGCCCGAAACCAATCAGTATGGATTTAACAAAAAAGACCAAATCCACACCAATAAGAAGTGGCATCGACCGTTTAACGCCAACTTGAGCACCGGATGCAGCAAATATAATGTTCGCGGGACCAGGGCTAAACACCAATGGGAACATCACGCCTAACCAAATAATAAATAAACTCATTAAGATACCTCTGCTTTTCTTATCTTAATGAGGAGCATAATCAAGCTGTGAGGGCTTCTCTTGTACAAAATTGCAGTTAGCGGAAAAGGTAGTTTTTAGGCGAGATACCAAAGGCCCGCTTGAAATTACGATTAAAATGGCTTTGATCGTAAAACCCGCAAGCGAGGGATGTTTCTACGCAGCTGTTTCCTTCAAAAAGCAGCTTTTTCGCTTTATGTGCTTTAACCAACAATAAAAATTGATGAGGGGTAATACCGTAGGCTGCTTTAAAAGCGCGAATAAGTTGAAACTTCGAATTGCCCGTCGCTTCTTCTAACTCCTCTAGAGCAACATTCTGGAACCAATTATCCAGAAGGTACTCCCTAACTTTAAAGGCGACATTGTTATCATGACGCTTCCCTTCCGAAGCAGTGAAAGACCCATAGCGTTTGAACAGTTTTTCTAAGGTCGTCACCAACAGCGACTCACGCGTGAGCGCGAAACTGGTATGTTCAAGGGCAAGGTGTAACTGCCTAAGCTCTTGGAAAAGATCTGGATCATCAATCACGGGAAAATCGACTACTGGGTCGATAGGGAGTCCAGACTGTTCAAATTGTTGCTGAATGAGCGGGATATCGAAGTAAAACATTCGATATTGCCAACCTTGAGCACAACTCGCGTAGCCCGTATGAATTTCAGATGGGTTGATCGCAACAATATGGTTTTTGGGCACAACGATATTTTGCCCCCGATAAAGCAAGCCCTCTGCCCCATCTTCAATGAGCCCAATAGCCAATTCATCATGCCAATGCTTCGCAAACTCAAATGTACTGTAGTTAGCGGATAACAATTCAATTCCCGAAATGTCATCACTCTTCCAGATTTTAGCCGTTTCCAATCAAAGTCCTTTTAACCAGTTTACAACCAACATTCAGAAGCTGATTCAATATAAGGTTCGTCTAGTTCATCAAACAAGCAATCTTTAGGGTAAGGTAACGCCAAGTCGGGCATTTTGTCTTTACTAAAATATTGCAGTGCTTTTGTTTCTTCGTCCAACTCTTTGCTGGGTAACCCAGTTACATGACATCGAAACAGTATAACGGTGTAATCGACTCGGTCTCCATTAGGGTAGGTAAAAGAGAACCCTTCGCCACCGAATGCACCTAAGATTTTCATTGCCGAGACCGTATACCCTGTCTCTTCCAATACTTCACGCTTTATCGCTGCGCTTGGCGACTCTCCTAGCTCTATCATCCCTGCTGGCAAGCTCCAAGACCCATCTTGTTTCTGTTGAAGCAGTAGGCGTTTGTGCTCATCTAAAATGACAGCTGCGACACTAGGAATCAACAGCGGCTTGTTCCCTATAAGAGATCGAATTTCTTTAATATAATGACTCGCACTCATTGCTTTCCCTTAAAACTTACCCAATATAAGTAACTGAAATTTTATAGAATAACGGAACATTCATGCCCAACATCAGACCCGCAAAATCAGAAGACATAAAGAAAATCGCTGAAATCGAATCCCTTTGCTTTCCAGAAAGTGAAGCCGCTTCTCTCAAGAGCTTTACCGAACGATTCCAGGTTTTTCCTGAATGCTTTTTTGTATTAGAAGTTAATGGAGAAATCGTTGGGCACATCAATGGATGTCGTTACCACAAAGCCGAATTGCCCGACGAACTTTTTGAAAACGCCAATCTTCACAATCCAAATGGTATGTACCAAACCGTTTTTGGCTTGGCAGTCGCTCCTTCCCACCAGCGTAAGGGCTACGCGTCCAAACTCACAAAGCATTTAATAGAGGTTTGTAAACAGCGCAACCTCACTGGCATGGTTCTGACTTGTAAGGAGCACCTTATTCCTTTTTACCAAAGCCATGGATTAACTTCTCAAGGTCAGTCTGATTCCTCGCATGGTGGCGCACTGTGGTACGACATGACTATTGAGTTTTAACTAGATGGAAAGGCGTTAGGTCTATCTCTTCAATCTCACACACCGCTTTAATCGTAGCGTGGTGGCTTAATGCTTGAAGGTACGCTGCGAGATGAGGAAATGTCATCGGATTTTTCTCAACTGGCAGCGACCACTCAGCCAGCATAAACAAGAAGTAATCACAAACCGATATGTTCTCGCCAATCAGGTATTCGTGCTTCGATAATTGATCATTAATCACCGACAATGCATTCGCTATTTGAACTTCTTGCGCAGCACGTACATGTTTGATTGTGCTTTCATCATTTGTGTGGCGATGCGGGTAATAGTAAACCATGAGCTCTGCTTGCAACGTGTTGTTCAAGTAAGCAAGCCATTGAAGAAAAACAGGGCGGGATTTATCTCCGACCGGCGGAATTAACTGATGTTCTGGGTGACTCTCGGCTATATGCATGCAAATAGCTGGGCTTTCAAAAATCGGTTGTCCATCGTCAATTAGGGTTGGAATTCGCCCAGCAGGGTTTAGCTTTAAATAGTCCGCTGACTTTTGAGAATTGGATTTTTTATCAACCAAAACCAGCTCATAAGGCAATTGCATGTGATGCAGTAAAAAGTGCGGCGCTAAACTGGCATTGTTCGGGTAATAGTAAAGTGTGTACATCGTCATTCCTTTTGAAGGCGCTAAACAGCCGTCTTAACACCATTCACTTCGTCTGGTTCAGGGTTACTCAGAAAACGTCTGACCTTAATCGTATCCTTCCCTTCCATAATGCACTTGGCTATTCGATGCATCCCATCAAATACGCGAAAATCCTCAGTTAGAATCACAGGATAAGACAAATCTGCATTCAGGATTCTTTTGCAGTGTTCCGCCACATTTCGACAAGTTGGTAAGGGACCTTCTAGGCTAAACCATGTGACCTCATCAGGGCCACATATGTCGCTGATGGCGATTTCTTCTACCGGAAGAGACTCAGCCAAAGCCCAAATCCGATCAACATACCAAACTGAACTCACTCCATCATTAATTTCACCGTAGCGCTGTTTGCTCATTCTGAATCCTTTCTCTTATTAGCAAAGCTAGAAGGTAATAAGCAAGGAGCTAATCGTCAAACAATCAATAAGAATATGCCCGTACAATCAAATAATTAAATGAAATATTTGGCGAGTTTACAGGGTGCAATAGCGATAAGGTCAGCGGCAATTTAGTTCCATGTAAACCGAAGTTGGGTCATGTTTGTAGTCGCCGTACACTTCTCGGCTTTTAAAACCAAAAGTTTCATACAACTTTGTAGCCGCCTGACTTGGCTAAGGAATGGAAATACACTCGAAAGAGTCTGGTTTGATTTCACCAGTTATAGAAGTGTCGTATTTTAGAAAAGTCTGATCGCATTCGCTGCTTTCCCATGGTAAGCAGCTAGATAATGAAATAGTACAAGTTTGTTCAAAGCAGCCCGCATCTAAACGGTTTATATGATTTTGCATGTTGTTACCGACTAAACTGGCAATCACGTCTCCAACCGTATTGCTATCCAAATAACAACTGCGTTGATCTTGTCTTAATGGCACTTGAGCGAATTGGAGTACTTGCGATATTTGAGGGGTTGTGTTGGCGACATTTCTCACTGCGAGTTGGGAATACACATCGTTGCCATACCACCCTATTACTAACGTTAAAACCAATGCCACCAGTACTTTCATTCCATTGAATCCCTCTGCAATTTGAGGGACTCACTATACCTATAATGGTAACCCGTTATAGGCTCATAATTGAGAAACGCGTCGCGGCTCCGCTTAATTATGCACTGGTTTGATTAAGGCAAATCAATGCCTGAACCATCACCGCTCAACAGCGCTCTTTCTTTTATTTGCTTTGTGGAACTTGAAAGCTCGCTCGCGCTTTGTCGACTTCTAGACGTTTCGAACATTCTAAAGCGTGATCATTAATTAACCCCATCGCCTGCATAAAAGCGTAGGCAGTTGTTGGTCCTACAAACTTCCACCCTCGCTTTTTTAGTTCTTTCGATAGAGCGATCGACTCCGAAGACGTAGATGCTGTTTGCGGTTTAAAATCAGCGGACAGTTTTGCTTCATATCGCCACAAAAATGCTGCAAGTGATCCCTCTTCTGCAACCAACTCTTTTGCTCGTTTCGCGTTATTGATCACCGCTTCAATTTTTCCACGATGCCTTATAATGCCTGCATCTTGTAATAAGCGCTCAACGTCTTTTTCATCAAACTCTGCGACTTTGTAAAAATCGAATTGCGCAAAGGCTGCTCTCAAATTCTCTCTTTTAGATAATATGGTGCGCCAGCTTAAACCCGATTGAAAACTCTCTAAGCAAAGCTTTTCAAACAACCTTTTGTCGTCAGAAACCGGAAAGCCCCATTCTTTATCGTGATACTCAAAAAAATCCGGCGCTGCACTGCACCAACCGCAGCGAGGTAATCCATCTGGTCCCGTTACCGTATCTGCCATACTATTTCCCTTCCCAAAATTGCAAATTTTTGTCTGCGGTATGAATAACTGTTTCAGTAACTTCAACAGTCACAATTCCCTCAGAAACAAAGGGATCGGTTGCAATTCTTGCGTCCAGTGCTTCTCTATCAACGTCTACAGCGAAGAGACACCCACCTGGACCGGGCTTTAAATTACCAACTAAAACAAATACACCATCGTCAACGCCTTGCTTCACCCACGCATTATGACCTGCCATATGCGCCTTAGCTTTATCCATTTGCCCAGTCATTGTCATTGAAACAACAAACATGCCACTCTCCTTATTGGATTCTTTTTATCTGATTACTGTAGTTTTTCTATTTGATCTTCTAGCCAATCCTGCATTTGACTTATCTCATTCTGCAGAAAGTCATCGTCTTTAAACGCATTTAATAGCGTCGCTACGCCTTGACTGCGACCCAAAATGTGCATTGCCATTGGCTCGGACTGTTCTTCAAAACCTAGCGCTACAAACTGCTGCATCAACCAAGTTTTAAACAAAGAGAATAGACGGGTCGCGTCCTCTAAAGCAGGGTGTCGTAACTTACTTAACTCTGTCGTGAGCGTTCCTACAGGGCATCCATAGCGCTCAATTTTAGACTTGTTGCTTATGAGGATGTGAATAAAACTCATGATCCTCTCTTTAGGATTTTGGCTTTTGATATCCCAACCATTAAGCATGTCTTCCGTCATCACTAAACGGCGGTTTATAACGGCAGTTAGAATGTCGTCCTTCGTTTTAAAGTGATAATAAAAATTCCCTCTCGAAATACTTACTGAAGAAGCGATATCTGCAAAAGAGGTGAACTCGTACCCCTTTTGATAAAACAGTAAATCCGCGGCTTCTACTATTTTTTCTCGTTTACTGCGGTTCATATTTCACCTTAACTCGCTCTACCTTCCTCAAAATAGGACAGTTGACCTAATCACAAAGAAATAAAATAGGACAAACGTCCTATTTTTTCTCAGATCGTTGTCACAGAGTTAAGATCAAGCGCTCTGATTCAATCTCGCGTAATGGTTCACACCAAAGCTATACACCACTTTTAACATAAACAAAGCACTGACAATCTCCATCCAATTTGGTAGTTGAAGAAGTGGAAGTAACAATAGCCCCACACACATAACAGTGGCACCAATAAATGTTTGATATGAGCTTCCAGCATAGCGATTCACGACCGTGGCGAAACCGATAGTAAATGCCCAGACGATGCCTGCTTCTATAAGGGGACCTTCCAACAACCAAGCAATTAGTAGGATGTGAACGTGGCTAATAATAAAAACTATCCGCGCTTTGGGTTTACTCGCGTAGTAATTGTTTGTTCCTCGGCTAAAATTGGCAATACAGCCAGCTAGAACATCAGCAACGATGATGAAGCCAACAATAGTCGCAATGAGCCCCCTACCCTCGACAATATTCGGAAAATAGTACGACGTGTAAATTAGCCAAGTCCCCAACGTGGCAAACAAAGCGATACAAACCACTTCAAAGTAAGTTTGCTCCTCTCCCAATACTTCATGTAAAGACGGATGAACCTGAAAACTTGTCATAGAAAACTCCTTCCTAATCTCTCTGCTTTCAGGCTATCAAACCTTGCAATAGCACCAAGTTAATACCGCAATATCTTTTATGCCCAAAAGAGTAATTTCCAAGCCGCATAGAAATGAAATCTAATAGATAAAACTAACATTCACCGGACTTATATCAATCACAGCAGCGGTATATTCGCTCCAATATAAATAACACTATAAAAATGCGACATGAAATTACTTGCTCCCACCCTCTTGATAACATCGTTCATTTTCGCAACTCAGACTCACTCAGCAGATGCATTAGATTTGCTTAATCACACTGAAGCTAAAAGCGATATCGCAGAGCAAAGCGCTCTCGACGACCTAAGCTATTACGCATCAGCTGAATTAATTAAAACAACCTACCAGAAACAACTCTATACCTTGTCGCCATTCAAAGAAGGGCATTTTGGGTTACGAATGTACCGCCAAACATTGGACCCACAATACAAATATGCCATTTGGAGCGACCTCGCGCGCGTAGCAAGTAAACTCAATCGGTTTAGTGAAGAAGTACATACACCAGAGCAAATTCACAAGTACTCTATTCAGAGACTTTCTCGTTACCTCGACGATCGCGATGAACGCAGTTTACGTAGGTTTAACGCCACCAAGATGATGCCTGAATATATGTACCTTGGTGTGGGTCTTCTAGGTTCGATGGCACGGGCAAATGAATATGGGCTGCAACACAAAGCAGACGCCAAGCTTAGATCCGTTATTCGCCGTTTTGATTTTAAAAAATACGCGACCAATTCGACCATGATCGAAGCGTGGGCAGCACAACTTGCGAATCAAGTGTATTGGCTTCGCCAGTTGGGTGAACAGGACGTTGTCACAGAATTCATTGAGAGCTTCCGTGCCACCTATCCAGATGAAAAGGATGCCGAACTCACTCGGCAGCAATTTGGCAACAAGCTTTATGGAATGACCCATATTATCCTTGCAGACTCAGGCTATTACCAATATTCAGTTTCAGAAAAAGAACATCAGTGGATCTACGATTACTTTAGAAGCAATATCTCGCTTATCCTTGAAAGAGCAAAAGAGGATGTGATTGCCGAAGTGGGGATTTCATTCTTACTCGCAGGTTTGGATAATGATCCCGTTGTTGAAAAGACAAGGAAAGCCATCAAAGCTTCCATCAATTTGGAAGCCGGGTTAGTTCCATCGGTTTCAGGTAGCGTTTCACTTTCTGGTGGTGAACATCGAAATGTACTAGCCATTATGTTGCTAGACTGGAAAGGCACTAACGCTGCCCCCAAATATCAGCAACACAGTTCGGTTTTCTCTTCACTTCCCTATGGGCTTGAACCGAAAAGCCTTGCTAACACACCGCCTTCACCTCATTAACCTGAATTTAGGGTCTTCAGACCCTAATCTTTTAAAACGCCATCCAATCTTTTACCCATGCTCACTGACTCATCCACTGCATAACCCAAATGTTTGTAAAAGGCGATCACCTTCTCATTGGTGCTTCTGATTTGGAGGTTAATTTTAGGACAACCTTTCGCTAACAGCTTTTCTTCTAGCGCATCCATTAGCGCTTTTCCTGCCCCACTGCCCTGGAAATTTGGGTCCACCGCTAAGTAATTAGCCCAACCTCGATGCCCTTCATACCCGCCCATCACACTTGCGGTGATTTGGCCATCTTGCTCTAACACCAAAAACAACTCGCGGTCATGAGCAACTTTTATGTCTATGTCTTTACTGGGATCGTTCCAAGGTACAACCAATCCACAGGCGTTCCATAATTCGATGACTCGCGATTTATCTGAGTCCTTAAATGTCCGTATTTTCATATTCGTCCTTTATTCTGCTAACAATGCTATTCATGTACCCAAGTGACCTTAAGATGCAGGGTTCAAAGCCGCTGATCCAAGCATCTTAAGGTTACTTGGGTATAACTTCCAAAGGTACAAAAATAAAAGGGCTGAGAAAACCCCAGCCCTTTAAAAATCAACAAATTGAGTACTTAAGTACCCTTTATCCCTCTGGTTCTACTAAAGCAATATAAAGAGACCCGCTAAACACGCACTCATTAGGTTTGCCAACGTACCAGCCAATACCGCTTTAAAGCCCAAATTCGCCACTTCGGAACGTCTCTCTGGCGCAATAACACCAATAGAACCCAGCTGAATGGCAATTGAACCAATATTCGCAAAACCACACAAAGCAAAAGTGACAATCACTTGTGTATGTTCTGAAAGTGCATCTTTGTTTGCCACAAAGTCGATAAAGGCGACAAATTCATTCATGACCACCTTTTGACCAATGTATGAACCAGCGGCAAGCACTTCGCTTCCCGGAACACCTATTACCCATGCTAATGGCGCAAAGATATACCCAAAGATAGCTTGGAGTGTAATGCCTCCAAATCCGGCGAAATCCCCTAGCGATTCCAAACCTGTGTTCACCATAGCAATCACACTAACAAAAGCGATAAGCATGGTTCCAACCGCAACAGCGACTTTCATTCCGTTCATAGCGCCACTCGCCAATGCATCAATCACATTACTTTGCTCAGCTTTGTCCATTTCTACATCATGGTTCTGCGCAGGTGTTTCTTGTTCTGGCACCAAGATCTTTGCCATCAGTAAGCTGCCCGGTGCCGCCATGAAACTCGCCGCGATCAGGTATTTCAATTCCACACCCAAGCCTGCATAGCCACCTAAAACACTGCCCGCAACAGAAGCCATACCACCCGCCATTACGGCGAACAATTCTGATCGAGTCATCTTTGAAAGAAACGGACGGACTAGGAGTGGAGATTCCCCTTGAGACAAAAAGATATTACCAGTCGCAACGAGGGATTCTGCTTTGCTCGTTCCAAGAAACTTTTGGATCCCGCCACCTATAAATTCGATGACTTTTTGCATAATGTCAAGGTAATACAGCGCCGAGATTAACGCACTGAAGAAAATGATGATCGGCAGAACTCGAACCGCAAATATAAAACCCGTGTTGGCAAGATCACCGAACAGAAAGGCAATCCCCTCATCGGCAAAACCGAGCAAACTCGACACTCCACTACTCAAAGTTGTTAAGGCAGCTTGCCCCCATGGGAAATAAAGCACTAATGCAGCAAACCCAACTTGAAGCATCAAAGCACGCGACACGGTTTTCCAGTTTATGGCTTTACGATTTTCAGAAAAAAGAAACGCACAAAGTAACAGGGTAAAGACACCCAAAAGGCTAAATAGAATCGTCATCAGATTTCCTGTTATCGGCAGTAAAAAGTGGAAGCATTAAATTGCAGAGCGGAATACAGAAAACAAGTTTGACTGGGCATGGTATGAAACCAACCCACGGGAGAATAGGACATAAAAGTCATTGAATGTTCACCTTTACAAGCAGTTAAAAATAGCTGGTCCGGTCCTTGGGGTCATTCACCTGCCCTATCGAGCACTCCTTGTGACGGCTTGTATTGGTTATTTATGATTCATCGCTTTGAACGAAAAGCGATGAATTTATCAGCCTCGGCTTATAACCGAGTGAGAAGTATAGAGAATAAATTGAGATATTCATCACATTTTTATACGCAAACGTTCGCGCGAACAATACTTAAGCATTTTTAGGATTCACTATTAAATACAAACGTTTGCTTCAAATGATCCGCGCTTTAACGCGCGGAGGTTTCCATCATCGAGAAAAAATAAACGGCATGTTGAACATTTTTTATTTTGAAAATGTCCATTGAAGAAAAACTGGTTCGTCATGTGAGTGAAAGCAATATTGCTTTACCTAACGCACAGTTTGTTAATTAAAGGAGAAACAACATGACGTTTACTACTATTTTTATGTCGATTGTAGGCATTTTAATTTTGTTGTCTGTCGGCGCGCTTTTACTGCCAAGGCACATTAAAGTTGAAAGAAACACGCTTCTTCCTTCTGGTGCAAAAAAAGTACTGGAATTGGCGTCTTCCAATCGTGGCTATCAACAATTCAACCCTTATAAGTCAGAAGATCCCAATCTGAAAATCACGCATTTTGGACCTGAAACCGGTGTTGGTTCTGGTTTTCACTTTAACGGTAAAGACGGTAAGGGAAGCCAAACCGTGGCATCGATATCGGATACCTCTGTTCAGTACAACATTGACTTAGGAGCCATGGGACAACCTACACAAATGATTAAAGCAGAGCCAAACAAAAACGGCGTTTTGGTTACATGGCAAATGAACATGGATTTAGGGATGAACCCCATTTCACGAGTGTTCGGGTTATTTATGGACAAAATGGTAGGCAAAACCTTTGAAAAAGGGCTGACCAATTTAGCTCGGGTCGTTTAACTCAAAACCAGAATATATTCATTACAAAACATCTAAGGAGAACATTATGCGCTATACATTTTTACTCTACACCGATCCCGCTGATATTGCTCACATGACACCTGAAGACTGGGCGGCCGAAAAAGAGGTTTACGGTGCCTACATAGAATCGCTTCAAAAAGCAGGTGTATTTGTTGATACAGATTGGCTCCAACCTGTAGAGACAGCCACAACCTTGAGCGTGAAAGGTGGGAAGAAACATGTGCAAGATGGTCCATTTGCAGAAACAAAAGAGACATTAGGTGGATTTTTCGTTGTTGACGTGGCGGACCTAGATGCTGCGTTAGCTTGGGCAGAAAAATGCCCAGCCGCCAAAGTGGGTAAAGTCGAAATCCGTGCTTCTGCTATGGGCACCTATTAACGCTGTATTTTAAGAAGAATGAGGTGTTATGAATAACGAATACCGTGCCGTCGAAATGGCGGCACGTGAATCATACGGTAAGCTTTTGGCTTTTCTTTCCGCTAGAACGCAAGATATTGCCTTAGCAGAAAATGCATTGGCAGGCGCGCTTGAGAAAGCGCTCACTTATTGGGTGGAGAATGGCATTCCCAAAAGCCCTGAAGCGTGGCTAATGACCGTGGCAAAAAATCGCATTACCGATAGGCAACGTCAACTTGCTAAATTCCCTGAGGAATCGGAAATACAGGAGGAATGCGAAATGGATCAACATGAAAACACGTTACCCGACAAACGATTAGAGTTAATGATGGTGTGCGCGCATCCTGCGATCTCATCAGAGCTGCACACACCATTGATGCTGCAAACGGTACTTGGGATTGAGGCGAAGGTTATTGCCCGACTGTTTATGTATTCACCGGCTGCGTTAACCAAAAAGCTCGTACGCGCAAAAGCTAAAATCCGACATTCAGGCATACCTTTTGCGATCCCAGATCCCTCCCATTTGGAAGAGCGTCAAAACGCCATATTTGAAGCCATTTATGCACTTCACACCTATGATTGGCTGGATCCTAACGACAACTTTGGAGAAGAGGCTCTTTACCTCGCCTATATGTTAACTGGGCTAATGCCAGAGAACCCTGAAGCAAAGGGGTTAGCGGCGCTCATCGCATTAAGTCAATCGCGTTGCAAAGCCAGAATTGTAAACAACGTTCTCGTCCCTGTTGATCAGCAAGATATGGCGTTATGGGATGATACACTATCTCAATACGCCCATCGAAAGCTGAAAGATGCCTACCATCTGAATGAAGTTGGACGCTTCCAGATTGAAGCCGCTATTCAGTCCATTCATCAGGCAAGAAAACAGACCAATAAAACCGATTGGAAGGCATTAAGCCAGCTCTACCCTGCGTTACTGAAATACGCTCCATCAGCGGGTGCCATTGTTGCAAACATTGTGGTGCTAGCTCATGTATTAGGATTTAAAGAAGCCCTCGAACAACTGGACAAAGTTGAAGTACACATTGGGTCTGGCTTTCAACCATTATGGGCAGCCCGTGCAGAATTCCATGCTCAAACAGGTAATAAAGAAAAAGCCCTCGTGAGTTACGAAAAAGCGATGTCACTTGCAACCGATACACCCACTATTCGGTTCTTAGAATCCAAACGAAATGCACTGACTTAGCGGTGACGTTGCCCTCTAACCAAATAGCACTGGCGCATTGTAAGAGAACACTTACAAATACATGATATAAATGTGATTTCTACGAATTGTTTTGGCTCCGTTATCCATGCATCATATTCAACATGGAATGGAAGGAGCACAGCATGGATAGCAAACAAATTTTGGTCGTTGATGATAATTTGGAGCTCCGAGAGGCATTAACAGACTATTTAGGACGCTCTGGATTTACCGTTGTCAGTGCCGAGAATGGCACCCAGATGTGGCAATTCTTAGCTGATCACACACCAGACTTAATCATCCTAGATATCATGATGCCCGGCGAAGATGGGTTCACGCTGTGTCAAAAGCTAAGAAGAACCTCAGATATCCCCATCATTATGCTCACTGCAGTCGCAGAAGAAGCCGACAGAGTCGCTGGTTTGGAGATGGGCGCGGATGACTACATTACAAAATCATTTAGCCCGCGGGAATTGCTTGCAAGGATAAAAACCATTCTCCGTAGAAGCCAAATCTCCTCCGACAATGCGATTCCTAAATGCATACGCTTTGCTCAGTGGGAGCTCAACACGGTAACAAGGCAATTGATCCATTTATCGACTCAAGCCACTAAACAGATGTCTGGTGCGGATCTTTCTCTTCTCTCATTATTTATTAGAAACCCCGAATCTATCTTGACCAGAGACGACATTGCCCGGGAGATTTGGGGGAGAGATGCCGACCCACTAGAAAGAGGTATTGATGTTCAAATCAGCCGACTTCGCCACCATTTGGACGATAAAGATCGTTCACTTATTCTGACCGTCCGCAGCAAAGGTTATATGCTCACGTCAGGCGTAAATTATGAACATTAACCTCATTCCACGCTCCCTTGCTTCGCGGACTTCTCTGTTTCTTCTTATCGTTATTGTGCTCGCCCAATTGCTATCTGGTGCGATTTGGTATCAGCAATCTGCGAACAAGGACAAACAAGGGTTACTCAATACAATAAGAAGCTTAACGCTTAGTGCATCATCGACGGTGTCTTTCTTTCAAACACTTCCTTCGGAATATCGCCATCTCGTTCTCAACCAACTGCGTAATATGGGCGGCACACGCTTTTTTGTTTCACTCAATAATCATCAAATCCCGCTTACGCCGATTGCAGAAAGTGAAAGAAAATCTCTGGTTATTGATGAAGTCAAAACAGTACTCGGAAGCGAGCTGGATAACATTCGAAGTATGAGCATTGATTTCACTTTGCGAGAACACCTAAAAGTCTTTAACAACGAATTGCCTATTGATGAGCTTCCCTTATTGTGGGCACATTACACTCTGTCTTACGGAGACATTAATCCGCCTATATTAGTGATGCAAATTGAAGTAGCGCCGAGTGAATGGTTCTACCTCGCTGCTGTCTTACCTGCACCTTATGTCAATTTGGAAACGAGTTTTTTCGACATCAGAGAATGGCTCACCATGTTTTTATCGGCATTTTTATTGCTCGGTTGTACTTGGCTGGTTGTTCGAAAAGAATTACGTCCAATCCGAGCGCTGGCAAAGGCTGCTACCTTGATGTCTAGCAAGCTAAAGGTTCCAAATGTCAACGAAGAAGGCAGCTCTGAGTTTCGCGCCGCCATCCATGCCTTCAATAAGATGAACCGTAGAATTGATAGCCACATAAACGATCGTGAAATGCTATTCAGCGCTATTTCTCATGATTTAAAAACCCCTATTGCGTGTTTGAAGCTACGCTCAGAAATGCTCGACAACGCTGAAGACAGAGAGCGTTTTTCCAGAATCGCCAATGATCTGGACTTGATGGTAAAAGGCGCGCTGCAATGTATAAAAGCCACGGACATTCATGAAGAGATCGAACTCATCAATATCCCTGCTCTGCTAGAACACATCATTAGCACCACGCAAAACGGCACTTCAACGATCTTAGTTCACACTCACAATGCACAGCCCTACGCGGGCAAGCCTTTAGCCATGAAACGTTGCTTGCAAAATCTAATTGATAACGGCATTAAATACGGTCAGAAAGTTGAAATCGATATCAACGACTCAGAAGAATCACTGGTTATCAATATATGGGACCACGGAAAAGGAGTAGAACCCGCGCTCATTGACAAGATCTGTGAACCTTACTTTCGTATCGAAAATACCTCCGATAAAGAAGGAAATGGTCTTGGTCTCACTATCACGCAAAGCATCGTTAAAGCGCACGGCGGTCATCTTTCTTTTAAACCCGCAACAACCGGTGGCTTATGCGCAATACTGACATTCCCAAGAGGTTAACAAGATGATTCGTATGGTTTTAGCGGCAACGCTATCCTCATTTTCAGTCTCAGCCACGACCACAACCGCTACGGAAATGGAGTTCCTACATTGGTGGACATCACAAGGCGAAACAAAAGCACTCAATGTGCTCAATGAACAGCTGCATTCACATAATATTGAACTGCATAGTGCTTCCGTTGTTGGCGGCGGTGGAGACAGCGCGATGACGGTTCTGCAAGCAAGAGCATTAGCAGGAAACACACCTCACTTTGCGCAAATAGAAGGGCTTGCTATCCGTTCATGGGATGCCATTGGGATTTTGCATAACTTAAATACCACTGCCAAAGCTCAAGGGTGGGATCAACACTTGTACCCGCTGGCACAGTCTATTAACCACACCGATAACGGGTATGTCGCACTTCCTATTACATTACATAGAATGAACTGGCTTTGGGTTAATCATAAAAACCTTCGCGCATTAAACCTTGAAGTGCCCTCAAATTGGGATGAGGTATTCAATGCGATGGACAAAGCAAACCGTCAGGGCATTACCCCACTTGCTATTGGCATGCAGCCTTGGCAAGTCGTTCAGCTCTTTGAAAATTTGCTTTTGGCAAAAGGAGGCGTCGATTTTTACTACCAAACGCTCGTGCAGCTTGATTCCACCAATTTAAAGTCCGACACAATGCAAGCTATCTTGCGTGATTTTCGTAAGCTCAGTCAGTTTGTTCAAAAAACACAGCCCGATTCAAAATGGGATACCGCAACGCAATCTCTTGCCGAGAATCGCGCGCTCTTTCAATTAGGGGGAGACTGGATACTGGGTGATCTCATGGCACGTGGTGTAAACGTTCCAGAAGACATCGGGTGTTATGCCGCACCGCAGACCCAATCGGTGTTTTTGTACAATATGGATAGCTTCATTTTTATGTCGCGGAAATCTTTTGATCAGCAGCAAGCCAACAAACTCGCTAACGTAATGGCAAACAAAGACTTTCAGTCTTCCTTCAATCGGTTAAAGGGCTCGATTCCAGTTCGAAAAGACATTTCACTCAGCAATTTTAATCCTTGTCAGCAACAATCTCGGCACGATTTCATTCGCGCGACCGTCAATAACCTCGCAGTTCCCAGCATGACGGATTCCATGGCGGTCAATCCAATAGAGCAGCACGCCATCAATAGTGAACTATTCCGCTTCTTCAAAGACCCCAGTATCTCGGTAGACACTGTCATTACACGCATCGTTTCCATCGCCAGCAGCAATTAACCCATAACGAAACATCTCTACGTTAGTTGGGGATAGAGCTGGCAAAACAATGGGTAAAAAAATACCCCAGAGTACGTCTGGGGTATTAGATTTTATGAATCAGTAATTTTTCGTGCTACTCGTCTTTTAGCTCCACCAGCTTAGTGCTGCCACCGTGGAACTTCTCGCGTTTTCTCTGCACCATTGCGTAGAAGCTTGGGATCAAGAACGTACCCGCAAGAAGCACACAAAGTAGACCGCCCACCAAAGAGACACCCAGTGAGTTTTGACTGATGTAGCCCGCTCCGGATGCAAAAATCAGTGGTGTGATACCCAGTATGAACGACCAAGACGTCATGTTAACCGCGCGGAAACGCAGCTCACCGCCTTTAACGGCTGCTTTTTCAATCGCGACTTCTTTATTTTCCCGCTCTAATTTCGCGAACTCCACAATCAAAATGGCGTTCTTGGCGGCGAGCGCAATAAGCAGAACTAAACCTATCTGTGCGTATAAGTTAAGCGGTATACCCGTTAGATTCAGTGCAATGAAAGAACCTAAGGTTGCAACCGGAACCACTAAAATAATCGCCAGTGGGATCGTCCAACTTTCGTACTGAGCAACCATAAACAGGTAGATAAAAATCAGCGCAAGGGCGAAAGCATAAATCGCCTGATTACCCGCTAACTTTTCTTGATACGCCAAACCTGTCCATTCGTATTGGTAACCATGAGGCAACACCTCAGCCGCAACACGCTCCATTGCCGCAATCGCGTCACCGCTTGAATACCCTGGTGCCGCTTCCCCTTGGATAACCGCAGAACGGTACATGTTGTAACGCCATGCTACATCTGGCTCAAACACTTGCTCATAGGTGACTAAAGTGCTCAGTGGAATCATTTCGCCTTTTTGGCTGCGAACATGAAAACGACCGAGATCTTCCATGTCAGTACGGTGCTCCGCGTCGGCTTGCATGGTGACGCGGAAGTTTTTACCAAACATGGTGAAATCATTGACGTAGATCGAACCCAAGTTCCCTTGCAATGTTTGGAAAATCTCGCCTAAAGGGATTCCGAGTTGCTTCGCTTTTTGACGATCGATATCGAGATAGTAGTGCGGAACGTTTGCACGGAATGTACTGTAGGTATAAAGAATTTCAGGCTGCGCGTTGGCTTTTGCCATCACCTCACCCATAACCTGAGCCAAGTCACTGCGATCTCGACCTAGCGCATCTTCCAACACAAATTCGAAACCCGATCCTGCTCCCATACCCGGTACGGCAGGCGCACCCATAGCAAAGACGACAGCTTCAGGGATTTCTTGTGCGGCACGAGCATTAATACGCGCAGTCACAGCAAAGGAAGAATGATCACCTTCCATACTGTTTCTTTGGTTCCAATCTTTTAATTTAACGAACAACGATGCGCCGTTTGAAGCAGCAGCTCCCGTCAGGAATGCATAGCCATTTGCTACTGTTACCCCTTCAATACTTGGTTCTTGATTGATTAGGTCCATCAGTTTTTCTGTTGCCGCTTCGGTTCGCGATAATGAAGCAGAATCTGGGAGCTGAACGTTAACCAACATAATGCCTTTGTCTTCTTGGGGAACAAACGCAGTCGACGTTGTTTTCGCGAGGTAAGAAACCGCCCCCACCGCTACACCAAAGAACACCAACGCTAGAATCGCTTTTTTAACTAAAAAGCCCGCTGCTTTTCCGTATTGCTGGGTAATCTTGTCTAAGCCGCGGTTAAATGCTTCAAACCATTTTGCCGTATTACCGCCTCCCTGTTTCAATACCAGCGAACACACTGCTGGTGACAGCGTCAGTGCGTTAATAGACGAAATTACAACTGAAATACAGATCGTTAGAGCGAATTGACGATACATGATACCAGTGATACCAGGAAGCATCGCTACGGGGATAAATACAGCTAAAAGAACCAATGTTGATGTAACGATTGGACCTGTTACCTCTTTCATTGCTCTTAAGGTTGCTTGTTTCGGCGATAAGCTTGGATCGCGCTTCATGATTGTATCGACATTTTCGATAACCAAAATGGCGTCATCTACCACGATACCGATAGCCAAAATCAAACCGAATAACGTCACGGTATTAATCGTGAAGCCTGTCGCCAACATAATGGCAAATGTACCGATAAGTGATACTGGAATCGCAATAACCGGAATTAACGTCGCGCGTGCACTGCCAAGGAACAGATAGGTGACGGCAATAACCAGTAGAATGGCTTCGATTAAGGTTTTAACGACCCCTTTTATCGACTCTTCAACAAACAGCGTTGTGTCATAGCTGGTTTCATAAGCCATACCTTCTGGGAAGGTTCCTGATAACTCCCCTAAACGATCCATGACCAAACCGCCGCTTTCCAAGGCATTAGCGCCCGATTGCAAGCTTAGGACAACGATTGATGCATCGTGCCCGCGGAATAACCCCGTTCCATTGTAGAAGTTTTTGCCAAGTTCCACTCTTGCAACATCTTTCAAGTACACCGCGGAACCATCAGGATTCGCGCGAAGCATGACACTTTCAAACTCTTCTACCGTTTCCAACCGCCCTTTAGTAACCAAGTTAAACTGAACGTCTTGAGGGTTGGCGTATGGCGCAGCACCAATATTACCAGCAGCAACTTGTACGTTCTGTTCAGCTAAAGCGGCATGCACATCCGAAGTCGTCATACCTAAGCTTGCGAGTTTTTCTGGGTCGAGCCATACGCGCATCGCGTATTCACCGCCGCCAATTACGCTCACATTACTGATGCCTTTTACTCGAGCAAGCTGGTCTTTCACATTCAGGTTGATGTAGTTAATCAAAAATTGGTCGTCGTACTTATCGTCAGGAGAAAAGAAATTCAGCACCATGAGAAGATCAGGCGAATTTTTCTTCACCGTTACCCCAACCATTCGTACTTCTGGGGGTAATTTTGACTCGATTTGGGTCACTCGGTTTTGCACATTCACCTGTGCCATATCGGGGTCAGTACCAATATCGAAAGTCACGTTTAAAGAATACGAACCGTCGTTCGCACTTTTGGAAGACATGTAAATCATATCTTCCACACCATTGACCGACGTTTCTATTGGATCGGCGATAGCCTGCTCCACTACTTCAGCACTGGCACCTGTGTAATAAGCCGTGACATTCACAGATGGTGGGCTAATTTCAGGGTATTCCGAAACAGGCAGCACCAGAAGAGACATCGCCCCTGCCAGTGTCAGAATAATGGAAATAACCAGTGCAAACTTCGGGCGCTGGATAAAAAAGCGACTAAGCATAGTTAGGCTCCAGTGTTAGCGGTATCTGAGTTTGTTACATTGACAGGCATTCCATTTCTGACACGTTGTAAGCCTTGTGTTATCACACGCTCATCTTTCGATAAGCCTTTGGTAACAATGACTCCTTCAGCCGTCTGACGACCCATTTCAATATTTCGGCGTTCGGCAATGTTTCCTTCTGTGATAATCATAATGAAGTTACCTTCTAGATCCGTTTGCACAGATTTTCTCGGGATAACGATAACTTCTTCAGCACTTTGTTCTTGAATCGCAACCCGAACGTGTTGACCTGGTAACAAGGCGTGCTCTGGGTTATCGACACTCGCTCGGAGAGAAATAGTTCCCGTATTTAGGTTGATGCGGTTACCGATAAAATCGAGCTTCCCTTTGTGTTCGTAAACATCACCGTTCTCAAGTTCAATCACAACATCTAATGCATTGGCTGCGCCCGCCCCATCGCCGCTCACTTTATCCATTCCAAAATCTAAACGTTCGCGTTCACTGACGTTAAAGCTGGTATGAATAGGATCAAGGCTAACAATTGTGGTAAGGGGACCAGAAGATGGAGACACGAGGTCACCGATGCTAACGTTGCTGCTGCTGATTCTTCCCGAGAATGGCGCGACAATTTGGGAGTGAGATAAGTTCACGTTAGCCAATTTTAATTGTGCTTCTGCCGCCTCAACTTGCGCCTGAGCGCCAAGTTTTGAAGAGGTCAATGAATCGAATTCTGACTGTGAAATATTCCCTTTAGGGAGAAGGTTCTTGCCTCGCTTGAAGTCCAATTCTGCTTTTTTAAGCGCTGCGTTTGCCTGAGATAAAGAGGCTTTTGCTGTCGCAACCTGAGCTTCGAACGACAAAGGGTCAATTTGGTACAGCACGTCCCCTTTTTCGACAAACTGCCCTTCAATAAACAAACGTTCTTTTAGATAACCGGAGACTTGAGCGCTGATGCTCGCATCTTCTACTGCTTCAACTCTCCCTACATACGTCTTACTTTGCTGGTGCATTATTGTGGTTGATTCCACTGCGACGACATTTGGCGCAGCGGCTTGTTGATTTCCATTTTCTGCTTCACCACATCCAACCAAGATTAATGAGCTGACTATTGCCAAGCTAAGTAATTTCTTTTTCATGTATTTACCAATTTTTGAAATGCAGATTATTAGGGTCTGTTGACCTTTCAAGATGATTTTTAAAACGATACCCAAGTAAACTCAAGATGCTTGGGTATAAACAATTTGGCTCTATGATTCTCACTGCCCACCTTCAGGCACAAAAACACGTATTCTCACCCTATGATGACACCTTATTTTGTTAGATTGCTTCAAATATTTCACGTAATAGTGTGTCAAATTATTGCAAATTAAAAACACCACAAGCCAATGATTATTAATACAACAATGAAAATTGTATTACAAAAAACCATTTACGATATCTATGTATAACGAAGGAATGTTTACGCAGGGAATAACACGCAGGTTAAAGTGTTACTCCACTAATGCATTTGGAAAGAGATCGGATAGAGGGAACATTGCCGTGTTGACGCAATTTCTGTTTGCCTTAAAGTCTGCTACTACAGGCTCGGCTGTATATGGAGAAAAGTTTACATTCCCTTAAACAAGTGCTGAGATGCGCGACTTACAGGAAGTTCACAACAACCGATTTTGGCAAACATTCGCCCCGCCAGATCTTTCTTCACTTTATCTATCGCTGAGACTGAAATGATTGTGGAACGGTGTATTTGCCAAAACCGATTAGGATCCAGTTGATCGAGTAACTCCTTGAGCGACATCCGAATGACATATTCATCAAACGCATCATCTTCCTTCCTACAATATACAGAAACGTATTTATCTTCCGACTTAAAGTAAGCAACATCATCAATAGATACGAGGTGGATCTCATCTCCTAATGATGCTTTTATCCAATGAAGATAATTTTGTGTGGTATTGGTTTGCCCTTTTAGTTGTTCGAACAAGGATTGTAAATCAGGTTGTGAAGGCTGGCTTTCCTCAAGTTTTGCTTGCACTTTTTGGCAGGCTTTGAGCAATCGCTCTTCATTTAAGGGTTTTAACAAATAATCGGAAGCGCTTAAATCAAACGCCTTAACGGCATATTCATCGTACGCTGTGGTGAATACTATAAGAGGAGGTCGTTGCAGTTTATTCAGCTTGCTTGCTAGCGATATCCCATCAAGCTCGGGCATTCTAATATCCAAAAAGACGACATCTGGATCGTGTTTCAATATAGCGTCAAGTGCGCTTTTGCCATCCTGAACTTTCGCGATGACATCGAGCTCTAACCACACTTCGGACAACATTTTTTGCAGGTGATGAAGTAAAAGAGGTTCATCATCTGCAATTAGAGCTTTCACTTGTTTTACCATTCTATGTCCACCAAACTACGATTTAAGGAGCACTTCTAGTGCTAGTTTATTGATAGTGATTCGAGAAGTTACGCCGTGATTGTCGTTCTGTATGACGGCGAGTTTTGCATCATCACTAAACAACGTTTTCAAACGAGCCCGAATGTTTTGCAATCCAATCCCATGCCCGCCAGATGCGTTATTACTCACCAACCCCACTCCGTTATCACTGACTTCAAGAATAATATCAAACTGGCTTTGTGTAACACTCACATTAATATGCCCGCGGTTCATGCTGGGTTCCAACCCGTGCACAACGGCGTTCTCAACTAATGGCTGTAATAAAAATGGGGGCACCATCAACGCTTCAGCAGACTCGCCTTTTGTGACATTGTAACTCATAAGTTCACCCAGCCTAATCTGCTGAATGCCTAGATAAGCCGAAAGCAAATCCAGTTCATGTTCTAGCGGTACGAACTGCGTTCGATTCTTTCGCAATGTAGCACGAAGCAAATCAGTTAAACGAGAAAGCATTTCTCTTGCACGCTCAGGATCGCTCTCAATCAATACGTTGATGTTTGCTAGCGTGTTGAATAGGAAGTGTGGCTCAATTTGGCTTTGAAGCTGCTTGAGCTCTCCTAACACAAGTGCTTTCTCTTGATCAGCCTGAATTCTTCGAGATTTTTCAAGTTCATGTTTAGCTTGAATATTTTGCTCGTAGGAGTAGAAATAATAGAAACAAAATGCGCTGAAAATAAAACCCAATATCACAATGGGTTTCATGTCTTCATAAGTGGAAAAATTTGAGTATTCACTGACCCAATAGTGTGCATTGACACTACCACCAAGCACGGACAGTATTAACGACAAAACATTCACGATCCTAGGTGAGAGTTCTGGCGTGAGTAAAGTGATTATTCTTTCACCAAGTATAGCGCTGTAGCCATATCCAAAACTTATCAGTAAATGTTTGTAATAAGGTGCTTCCCAAACATAGGATGTTACGATCGCAATAATCACACAAAATAGCGATGTAAAAGTGATGCTCTTAACCCACTCATTTCGGAGCACACCGAATTCTGTAACCATTAAAATTTTCCCTTTAAATTTAATGAAATCATATGGCTAGTTTGTAAATTCTTATAGACTGAGCCTGATTTTCCGCCGTAAAAACGTGCAGCTAGTTCTGTTTCAAAACGGGCATTACCGTCGTCATACCACTCAATTCCAATTCTAGGTGTAGCTATTACTCCTCCGTCTTCCGGTGCAACAATAACGTCGACCGTAGGTGTGATTTTTTCAAACCACGAGGGCGCACTTTCCCAACTTGTGCCCTGCCAGCTTTGAGTATCCAATGCCCAGTGAAGCATCATGTTATGTTGGACCAAATTTGCACCCGAAAGCCCAAAAGCATAGGAATTGGCTAACCCATCTTGGTGATAGTCGTTTCGCAAAGAGGTGGCGCTTTCGAATGCATTTCTCCATTCACCATCACTCCATGCTCGGTTATCAAACCAGTATTCTGCAATCACGCTATGGCCTGAGTAACTACTCCAGGTAACCCCCGTTAACGCTTGATAAGCACTGTCTTCCTTTCCAATTTCTACGGGTGAAAAGTGTGTATCTGGCTGCACGTATGTCATGTGTTTGCGTTGAATAACTGCTGAAGAATGCCATTCCCATTCGTGTCCAAAAACCGTCACCCAACTGCCACCAACCAGACCTTGGCGCACATTGTCATAATAAGCGAGTAACTGATACTCGCTATCACCTTCCAAACCGTAATAGCGAACTCCTAGTCCATTTTGTTCAGACGCTTCTTGTAACTCACTCCCTTCTTGCTGAGTAATCGAGGAAGTCGTCGCAAGAAGTGTCCATTCTCCTTTCGCACCATAGTGAGAAAGACTAAATAGCCCAACACCTTCCTCAACCTGAATGCCAACAGGGTTTCGTCGGTAAGGATTAAATACATCTAATGGACGGTAGCCATAGGCCACACCGTAATCTTGGCGAATTTTTCCTACTGTAATATCCCAGTACTCACTGCCTAGCTCTAACTCTCCTTGCCAAAAAAGCTCACGCACAATGATTTGATTTTCATTGCTTGCAGCGTTTTTTGACTGATGTAGATCATTGGCTAGTAAAGCAAATGTCCCTGAAGCTGAAAAGCCACTTAACTCCAATTCTAGTAAGGCGTCTACACTTTGTTCTTTGACTGCGCCGCTTGAAAAAAGTGGAGAGTTTGATCTTGGTGAAATGGAGTCCGCACTCACTGTCCAATCCCAATTTGCACTAAGCTCGGACGCGTTCAAAGAACCGGATAGCAAAAAAGCGATCGAGACGAGATTAAAACGAGTCACGTTACAGCTCCGATACGCTATTTCGCACTAAATACGACGGGTTATAATATTTTTCCTCCAGCTCAAATGGTGAGATTTCTTTATATTCTATCTGGGTTTTTTTGTTCGGCTGAATCTTATCCAGTAACGTCATCGCAACAACAGCTCTCGACCCATTACGTTCACCTTTAGTAAACCAAGCCTCTTTTGCGAGCTTTCCAGATTTCAAAATCAAATTGGCTTTAATTGGAAAGTCTGTTTCGGGTGCAAGCCAAAGTTCAATGGTGTGGTAGCTCGCTCCTTTGGTTTTTGCGGTCAAAAGCAGTTTATTGCTTTCTATTTCGCTGCCATCAGGTTTGGTCACACTTTCGATTTGCTTAAACACCCCTTGATAGTCATCACTCCATGTTAGGGTTGATATATCACCAACAGACGCTTCTCCCAGTAGCTTTTGCATAGGCGTAATTCGAATAGGACGGCGACTCTTTGGCATCACCAGCCAATAGTTATCTTCCAGCATTAACATTTTTTGTCCTGCCTCTACCTTAGATTTAAAAATCACGAGAGACTGCCTTTGAGGGCGCGTATAAACGTGGTATTGGTGCGTTTTTTCCCTTTCATTGTTTTTGAAAAGATGAACAACAGACACGACTTTAGAGGACTCGTCTTCCATGCGATATTCATCCGCTTTTTTGAGCATTGCATTTACATCAAGCGTTGCCACGTCGGAAGTTGCATTTACTTGACCAGTCGTAAGCACCAATCCAGCCCCACTCAACATGCCAAGTAATACGATTCTGGAAATAAACTTAAACATATGCCAAAGCCTCTGTAATAGGTTTGTTTGCGCCCTTACGGGCAGAAAGATAAGCGGCAATGATGCAAATGATCATGACGCCAAGTGTCGAATACGCAGCGAGTTCTGGGGAGAAGTTTATTTGCAGCGGATAACCTTCACTGTGACCTGGAGGTGGCGGCATATCGATATCTACAACTAGCAGCAATAACCAAATACCAATACTGCCAATCACTCCTAAAATACTTCCAAAGAGCGCCAACAACCCTGCTTCTTTTATGAAGCCAGAGATAATTTCGCTGGAATACGTTCCAAGCGCGGATAACGTGCCGATTTCGCGAGTTCTTTCGGTCACCGACATCGTCATGGTGTTGAACAGAGAAACAAACACGACCAGCCCCATCACCAATCCCATGATGCCAAAAATACGATCGTACAGGTCTTTGACTTTCTTGTAGAAAAAAGCGCGTTCTTGCCAAGGAGTCAGTTGGTAAGCTTGTTCGGAAGACGTGTTATCTATCAAGGATTGCACTTGTGCTTGCACCGATGAGGTTTGCTCTGTTTCAAAAAGAAAAACCGATAAAGTGCTTATCTTTTCAGACACCAAAAGCTCTTGAGCAGAATTGATATGAAGATACAGCTGACGCTTGTCTAATTCTGGTATACCTGTTGAGTAAATACCGCGAACCATAAAGTCCAACGCGTTAAGCGCGCCATCACTTGTGGTAGCAAGAAGAGTCACCCAGTCCCCAACTTCTACTTTTAGGTTTCGTGCCAATTCATAGGCCAACATTATTTGAGGTTCTTCAGGGTTATAGCGACTCGATCGAGGGCTAGACAGTGTTCTCCCCTGTCGAACATCGAGAAAAGGTCCTTTTAGATCGAATTCTTTCTCATTAACACCATTGCCAACAAAGATGGTTGATTTGTTTCCATTAGAAATCAAACCAGTAAAGTAAATTCGGGGTTGCACCGAGCGCACGTCATCCAAGGACATTATTTTTCCAACAAGCGCCTGAGTATTGGATAGCCCATTAGAGAGCGGCATTTCTTCATCTTCTTCAAAGAAACCTGGCTGGCTTAGTGTTAAATGCCCAGTGTCCCTAGCGGTAGACTCTTTGAGTGACTGATAAGTAAAAAGACCGAACCCACCTGCGCTCACCATAGCGAAAACCGCGATAGCCACAATAAAAACGGACAGTGCACTTCGGCGACCATTTCGACGAAGATTTAAAACCGCATGGCGGAGCCCTTCGAATACACTCCATGCTGAAAGGGATGTGGTTAGCTTACCCATTTGAGCGCCTCCTCTTGGATATGCCCATCAAACAGAGCAATCGTTCTGTCACAACGTTCCGCCATTCTTTGATCGTGCGTCGCGATAACAAAAGTGGTACCAAATTCCTGACCTAAAGACTTCATGATATCAATCACCAACGTTGCGCTTTCGCTGTCTAAGCTGGCTGTCGGTTCGTCCGCAATAACGAGCTTGGGCTTGTTCACTAACGCGCGGGCGATAGCGACACGCTGTTGTTGTCCGCCCGACAAATGATCGGGTCTATGATGAATAAACTCTGCCAACCCAACTTTTTCTAATATGCCTTCCGCAAGTTCATGTTGTTCGCGTTTGGAATACCCCACCAGCCTTAGTGGGTACATGACGTTTTCTAGTGCGGTCATCACTGGCACCAAATTAAAGCGCTGAAATATAAACCCCATTTCAAAGCGGCGAATACGCGCCGCTTCTTGCATCTTTTTTGGCAGCGGTTCACCACCAAATTCAATATCACCGGAGTAATCGGTATCGAGCAATCCTAAAATATTGAGCAGTGTGCTTTTACCAGAACCAGAAGGACCACAAAGCGCGAGCATTTCACCTTTGCGAATATTACCCGTCGCGCCTTTCAACGCTGGAACATCGATCATTCCAAGTCGGTAGTTCTTCTTTATATGATTGAATCTAATCATGTTTCCCCCTTACGCTTTATCTAATAGAGCTTGGGCTTTTTGGGTTTCGGGGTGGGAAGCATTTTTCTTTTTCATCAGCGCCAACCATGCATTGGCGCGGTCGATATCTTCAGCGCGAATGGCGGTCTCAATGGCAAAGGTGTAGACCCAAGACGTGGCTTCAAAAGGGGCTTGCTGAAATTGCGATTCACCAAGTAAGTCAATAAACAAATCGTAGCCACGATCGAAGTGATTAAACATATCAGGGAGTTGGCTATAGGTTGCGGCAGACAATGCTCGTGCCAAATACGTGTCTGGCAGACCTTGTATAACCGGCTGGGATTCTAACGGGATAGATTGCGAAGCGATTAAACTTAATCCTTTGTCTATCGTAACCAGCCCTTGCTCCACATATTTCATTTTGTTCCAAGGCATCCAGGCATCACGCCCCTGCAAGGTTTGTGTACTGCCTAAGTAAACAAGACTTAGAGGTTTTGCACCTTCGCTTTGGATCAATTGGTTTAACTGCTTATAAACAAATTCGACTTTGTCCGTATCGCCTTGCGCGGCTTGATTGTATTCATTAATTAACTCGTTGGATGGGTTAGCGACAACTTGCGACATTCCAGCAAAAAGAAGTGACGAAATAACGAGTGCATTTTTTAAGACTTTCATAACCGATATCCATTCTGTAGTTGGTAAAGCTACTCTATTGCTCATGGACGCTCGGTTCTGTTGAATGCGACAAACGGTCGATATGCGGAGTGAACGGTTTTTTTACCTATACTCAATATTTATGTAAATTTTAGAAATCTAGGCATTTTTTTTGCTTAACGTTAACCGGACACACAATTTATTTGCCGCTTGTGAAAGAAAACGGGCAAAAAACGGTTCTATATGCCTGTTAAAAGGTCATGGATGTAAATTATGAAAAATATTGTCGCACTCTCATTAGCATTGGTATCTGGTTCAGCATTAGCAATGGAACCAGTTGAGGAATATGGAATTATTGGCGCAAGCGGAACGTTTGGGCAGTCGATCTATTCAACAGAAGATTCAGCGCAGTTTGGTGTAACACCCAATCTGTTTTATTACGGTAATCGCGGGTTTATTGATGGCAGCTTGGCAAATTATAACCTCTTGCCGTACGTAGGCATTTCAGGAAATTGGCGATTCGCGCAAGTATCCAATACATTC
Source organism: Vibrio penaeicida (assembly GCF_030689305.1). Classification (GTDB taxonomy): domain Bacteria; phylum Pseudomonadota; class Gammaproteobacteria; order Enterobacterales; family Vibrionaceae; genus Vibrio; species Vibrio penaeicida_B. The sequence continues at coordinate 40,028 of NZ_JAUYVM010000019.1, forward strand.
GACACAATTCCGAATGGAATCGATGAACGAGATGGTAACTTAGAACTGGGGATTACACTCGGCACACCGGGTGCCCGGATCACCTACTTGCAAGACGTGATGTCTGTGCACGGAGGAAAAGAGATTCAGGTTCACCTTGGTAAAACATTCGATACCCCGATGCGCCGCTTCACGTTAACACCCTATGTGGAATTGGATTGGAGAGACAGAAAATTGTCTCAGCACCTATATGGTGTAAGCGCGTCAGAATCAAGTGCTTCAAGCTTGATGAAGTACGACGCTTCAAGCAGCTATGTGTATCAGGCTGGTGTAATTGGCTTGTACGATTTTTCTAAAAAGCTGGTGATCATCAGTAAAGCTCGAATGGAAAGCCACGATGATGATAGCCCAATTGTTCAACGTAGCTTCGGCTGGTCTTTTGAACTGGGTCTGACGTACAAATTTGCTGGGAAATAATGGCGAATTTAACTATTAATGTTAGTTAATTTCACCTGACTGACCATGGCAGTCTATACAAATCAATAAGTTAAAACTGGCACGCATATTGAAATAGGTATATTCAATTATGTGTGCTTTTTAATTTGATTTGAATGGATTTGATTATGTCTTCAGTGTCTAAAAGGTTCTCTCTAAGCAAAGTACTTTCCTCTACTAATGTGTTCTCTCCTGTAAAAGGGATAAATGCACTACTGTTCACCATCGCAATCATTTCATTGATTGTCGCCGACTCTGCGCTAGCAGATGAAGAACGCGCCTTTCCAGTCAACGATTTTCATTCTCTCTCTGTCGCTAAAGATGTCAGCGTGTCTGTAATTTGTGGCTCTGATCCAATGGTTATCGCCAAAGGCCATAAAGATGTACTCGATGATCTGGACATTGACCAATCTAACGGAACACTGTCCATTTCTAATGATGGTGAAGATCCCGGTATATTTTCGAGTAAACATCTTGATATCAGTGTTATCACCAATAAGCCAATTCATGATATTCAGGCGATAATGGGTAGCCAACTTCAAGCTCATCCCTGCGCAATCTCAGATAAAAACCTTCATGTCGTCGCCAGCATGGGCGCAGATGTAAAAATAGAGGGCAAAGTCCAATACTTAAATGCAGAATTTTCAATGGGTGCGAATTTTAATGAAAAGGAATCGGATCTCCAAATAGAGCGAGCGAATGTGGATGCCGCAATGGGTGTAAACGCGTTTCTCTGTGGGGCTAAGTATGTATCCGGAGAACAAGCAGCAGGTACGCTACTCAACATAGGGCAAGATACACAACAAAATATATCAACCGCGATGGGGGCAGCTGTTTCCAAGGCAGGTTGCAGCTAATTTATACCCATTAATTAAGTTTGAATAATCCTAAATATACGTACACAATAGGTTTTACACCAAACCTATTGTGTACTAGAATCGACATGTAGAAAAGAAAAGTTCCGTCCATACGATGAAAGCAACGCGATGCACATCATGTTTTTTATATCAAATACCTCAAAACACGTAAATTTCTAAAAAATCCACAACAAACTCTCCCAATGTTTAGCCCCATCACAAGCAGGGGTTAGTTAACTTACGCTCAAACAATAATCACTTTTTTTCTTTTTATATTTCTTCCTAGAAACATCATATCTCTTTGTTAAATAAGAATTTATATTTATCTCAAAATCTAAATTTTGACGCTCTTCAAAACGATTTCCGCTAAAAATTCGCGACAATAAATTTCTCATTAAGCTTATTCACGTACTCAATCGAACCAAGATTTCGGTGTGCGAGTATCCAGCGGCCTATCAATGCTGGCACACCAAAAAGCTATGTATTTTAGGAGTTAACATGAATAAGATTTTTAAACCCAGCCTTATCGCAATGGCAGTTAGCAGTGTTGCATTTACCGCTTTTCCAACCATCGCTGAAGAAACCGATGCTAAGTACGATGTATACGGCATTATTGCTGTTCAAGCTCATTATCGTGACTACGAAAACTCCCCGAGCCTAACAGGTTTTCAAACCAATAATGAGAGCCGAATTGGGTTTAGGGGCTCTAAACAATTCCAAAATCTTGGACCAAAATTTATTTGGCAAATTGAAGGGGGTTATGTCGACCCTTCTTATTCTGATCACACATCAAACGGTGGCTTTGGTGAAAGGGATACCTTTGTCGGATTCGAAGATTTTGAGTCGTTTGGTCAAGTTCGAATTGGTCGTGTATTAACACCGCTTTACGAAGTGGTCGACTGGCCAGGTGCTAACCCAGGTTTGGGTGATGTTTGGGATTGGGGTGGCTTAATCGGCGGTGCAAAATTCCAAGACCGCTCATCGAATACCGTTCGTTGGGATTCACCAGAATGGGGAGGAATGACATTTGATGTTGCATACGGCAGAACCAAAGCCGCCGCAACTGGAAACGATGAAGGTTGGTGGCAAGGTGCAGCAGCGCATTACAAGGTCGGACCTTTCCAATTTGATGCTGCATATGAAGTAAACCGAAACACAGCGGAAAGCTTCCAAGATGGTACGTTAGACACTGGCGCACACGATCCAAGTACCAAACAAACCTTCAACCGAATTTGGGACAACAATACTTATTTAGTCGGCGTACAAGGCTGGTTTGAAAACGGTATTTCTTTCTTTGCACAATATCGAATTCAAGATGCTGAAGTCACCGAAGGCATTGATTCTGGTCGCGAAGAGAAACAAAACGCAATGACGTCGGGCCTAATGTACAACACGGGCGACTGGCAGTTTAAAGTCGGCTACACCAAAAATTTCGAACTTGAAGTCAATGGTGAAAAAGTGGAGGACAGCTCAGACGACGTTATCTCTGCTCAGGCAATGTACTTTGTTGACCCATCTGCCGTGCTTTATGTACGTGCGCGCGATGTCACCATGGGCGGTAATACCGTCGATTCTGGCAATACAGGTATGACATACGATCGCTGGAAGTCTGATTCTTTCAACGAGGTTTCCGTGGGAGTTGAATACTACTTTTAACTCATTTAAATCATAATTTCAGGGCGAGTTTATACTCGCCCTACTCCGTTTCTGTATATTATTTTTCCGGTGCTTCTTATGCGAATAACACATACATTCACCTTACTCTTGGCGCTTTTCTCTTTCTCAACAGTCGCCTCTACTCATCGTATAGAAATCAGCAAGGAGATGACTCCTAGAACCTTAAACGGGCAGAAAGTAGAGAGTAACTGGATAAAGTCAGACTCATCTGTCGAACTGGGTTCTGGCATTAACCAGCTTGTCGTAACAATTGGGCAGATTGTTGTGGAAGATGGACGACGAACTAAATATTACTCCCAACCCTATATCCTTTTATTCGAAACGAATGATTCACTTTCCCTTAGCTACGAAACATTCCGCACCATAGAAGATGCACGTCAATTTGAGAAAAACCCGCAATTTGAACTTACCAACTCTACGGGTAAGCAGGTCAACTTCAAAATAGACTCTGTTCATATTGGAGGACTTCAAACACGTCAAGACTTCGAATCTTCAATCAAAAAATACAACGAGAATGGGCGAGGAGAAGCAGTGCTTAGCCACTCCGAACCTATTGCCTCCTTAAGATCTTCCACAAGCTCAAAAGATACTCACACTATTTCAAGTGTAAAATCTGGTTTTTTGTCCCTTAATGAAATGGAGCAAAGACGCTTTATGGGCTGGGCGCTGGAAAACCTTAAGTAGCGAACATAGTAAAAATGCGGGCACCGCAAGCCCGCCAAGTTCTAGCTCCAAATGAGGCGTGGCAACTAAAATTACCAATATGCGAAAGCATCATCAGAACATTGAATGTAAAAGAAGACACACCGTATAAATTGATAACTAGTTTGATTCTCAAAATAGGAAATCAAAAAGCAATGACATAAACTTGTTTAAAAACAAAGTAATACGTTAGCAATATATTGGCATCACCTTTGCAATCTAAAGCATATAGCGCAAAGGAAACCATATGCCACCAATTAACCCGACATCTGAAATTGAAACACACAGAGGCTCAGCAATTGCACTGACGACCTTGTGTGCGGCTATTGGGGTGCTTTGGTACTTTGTCCCCCACCCCGCAATTCCAGTTGCTTTGGCGGTGGCACCGTTTGCTCTGCTTCTCACCATTCACTATCCGGTGTTACTGGCACTTTTATTTATCGTATTTTCGTATTTTCGTATTCACGAAGCGTTCCCATTTCTCATGCCTTTTAGAATCCCACTTCTACTTTCGCTTGGGACGTTGTTTACCTTTTTTTGGCACATTGCCATTTCAAGAAGCATTCAATTCAAACCGTGCAAAGAACTAATGTGGCTAGCACTCTTCTTCATGGTTGTCACAATGGGTATTGTATTCGCGAGTAATAAAACGGCGTCTATCAACTACTTCACCAGTACTTACGTAAAAATCGCCATTATGACGCCAGTATTAACGTGGATCCTGACCAACCCTAGCCACTTTAGGCTCGCCATCCGGCTGTTTTGTTTTGCTGGGTTGGCTGTTGCTTTCGTGGCAATTTCGAACAAGCTTGCAGGCATCGGAATTGTAGAGGGTAGCCGAGTCACAATAGGGCGGAGTTTTCAATCCGTACTGGGCGATCCGAATGACCTGTCGCTCGTACTTTTATTCCCATTCTCATTTGCGATAGCGCAAATCCTTGCCCCAGGAATGACGCGATTAGAAAGATTGCTAGGTATTGCATCAGCAATGTTCATTGTTTGGGCAATTATTGCCACACAAAGCCGAGGCGGTCTGCTGGGAATGGCCAGTGTTGTGGGCATCTTCGCTTACCGTAGAGTGAAATCCAAATCACTTCTGATAATGGGAGGCACCTTACTCATGATGGTGTTGTACCTAGCAGCTGGTATAAGTGGAAGGAAGTCTGGAGGCGCTGCTGAGGAAGGCATAGATGAATCCGCAATGGGCAGGCTTCATGCGTGGGAAGCGGCGTTTAAAATGGCGGTAGATAACCCGTTAACAGGCGTGGGAATCGATAATTACCTCTACAACTATTTTTTCTACAGCAGTTACTGGGATGGGATGAATCATGCCGTTCATAGCTCTTGGTTTGGCGTTCTTGCTGAATCTGGTTTTTTAGGTCTGGCACTGTTTATCGCCATGATCGTCACCATGTTTAAAACATCCATTTCTTCGGTCAGAACGGTCAGCGAAAACCCTGATAATTACCCACCAATCACCTACGTAATGAGTGAAGGGACACTCGCTGGGCTCATTGCATTTTGTGTTTCCGGCTCTTTCCTAACTCAAGGATACACCTGGCCTATATACATATTGCTTGCACTCACTGTCGCCAATTTCAATTACATAAATCAAAGTAAGGAGACACAAAATGGACAATAGAATACCGTCGCTCGACGGACTTAGAGCCGCGTCCATTGGGTTGGTATGCTTGGGTCACTTGGTTGGCACAGTTAACTTCCCTACTATTTTTGGTCCTTTGCAAAGCTTGGGAAACTTTGGGGTAAAAGTATTCTTTGTAATTTCAGGTTTTTTAATCACTACCTTACTTTTAAATGAGCTTAAAAAAACGAACAGAATTAACTTGTCTCAGTTCTTCATTAGACGTGTATTTCGCCTGTTCCCCGCTTTCTATTTCTATATTTTATGCATCGCAATAGCGGAGCATTTTGGCTGGCTTTCTCTCATGTCTGGTGACCTGTTCCATGCCGTGACGTATACGATGAACTACCACCATGAACGCGAATGGTGGCTCAATCACACATGGTCTCTCGCAGTAGAAGAACAATTTTATTTGCTGTGGCCATTGCTCCTTACGCTACTTGGTCGTCACCATGCCAAATACCTTCTTGTTGCCACGATTATTATCGTGCCATGCATAAGAGGTTGGATGCTTTTTGGTTTGGAAAGCTCACCTTCAGCCTTAACGCGTGAATTTCAAGCTATCGCTGACGCGCTGGCTATGGGGTGCGCATTAGCCTATCTAAAAGAAAGTGGATTTAAATTACCCAACTACTTTGCATCAGCGTGGTTTGTTGTCGTGCCCGTCTGCATGATTCTGATTCCAAGTGTGATGTACAAAATCCAGCCCAACTGGTTTTATATTGGTGGGCAAACGTTCATCAATGTATGTGCGGCATTGATGATTTTGCGCTACAGCCAGTTCAATCAAGGTCTGAGTTTCAAACTATTAAATAGCAAACCCGCAATTTGGCTTGGTGCACTCAGTTACTCACTTTACTTATGGCAAGAACCTTTCCTCAACAGTTGGACGCAAGCATGGTATGCCACTTGGCCAGTCAACCTTGTTCTCGCCTTCGGTTTTGCACTGATTTCTTACTACTTAATTGAAAGACCTGGATTGCAGTTGAGGAAAAAATGGCAATCATCCAGATCATCACATCGTGGTATTTCTATTGATAAGTCGAAAGCGTAGCAAAATTGAGGATAACCATAGAAATGTTAAACCCAGTTGGGATTAAAGCAGGAATAGCACTACGCTAGAGTGACGTAACAACAGATACTTCACGACGGCACTTATTCAATAAGGAGTTCACCATGGAATTGGGCGCTTTTTCTGTCAGCTTGAACGTAAAAGACCTTCAAGCATCAAAGCAATTTTACGAAGCACTTGGTTTTTCAGTTTTTGCGGGAAATGAATCTGAAAACTGGTTAATTCTATCTAATGGCGATCATAAAATCGGGCTATTTCAGGGGATGTTTGAGAAAAACATGCTCACATTCAACCCAGGATGGACGCAAGATTGCAGTACATTAAGTGAATTCTCTGACGTGAGAGACATTCAAAATCACTTAAAAAAAGCGGGGATTGAATTAACGATGACCGCCGATGAATCGACATCAGGACCCGCTAGTATCATGCTTGAAGATCCTGATGGTAATCCGATTCTTTTAGACCAACACGTGTAACGTCACGAAAACACTTACTTTTTCTTGAGAATAAGCAACGATAGGAATAGTTTGAATACCCTATTCACTCAAGGTAGAAGCGGCAATGATTTCTGTTCACTATTCATACCGAGAAGGCGATAGCAAAGAGCCTTCTCATTTTTCCTCTGAAAATGCGACCGTAGAGCATATCACATCAATCATTACTGAATACCCGTGGGATACGGAAAGTGAACTACCCAGTGAAGAACACGCTGGTGGAGCTGTTTTTATTGAGTTTACAAATAGTGACAAGCAAACTGCTCTTTTCCAATTAGTCCCCATTGGTGAAGGTCGCTGTATGTTGTTTGTCGATGTAATACTTAAAAAAGGGGTTCTCGGATTTTTTGGGAAGAAAGCAGTATCTCGAACGTTTGATGACCATTCCGTTGTAAAATTCAGCAAAAACATAAAGGCTTATTGTGAATCGAGCATCAGCGAACTTTATGGCAAATTCTCGTAACACTTAAGCTGCCAAATAATCTAATCGAGATACATTGAGGCGTATTCGCAAAACCAGCGGTTGACCGTAGAGTGTATAGGCAAGTTTTCATTCCCCACGCGACTAAAAACACTGAACGGTATTTTGTAGTCTTTGGCAAGCAATGCGCTTTCTTTTTTGATTAGTTCCCCCTTTTCAACCCAATATCGAGTTCTATGTTGTGGCAAATATGCCCAACCATTTGTGCGTAGAAAAGTAAGCAATAAGCTGAAATCATTAATTTTTCTTGTGTGGTTAGCAAATGATTTAATGATGCTATCGTTGCCTCGCTCTTCTAGCTGATACTGAATACTGTTGTGAATATCATCCATAGATATCAACTTTTTTGACGCCCAGTCGGAGTCTTTCCCCACATATAGCCCAAATGGGACATAACCTAAATGTGTAAACTGCACTGGCTTTTCTGCATAAGCCATTCCTTTGCTCGATAACAATGCAAAATCCATCTCACCAGCCATCAGAAAGTCCAAACATTCTTCGCGACTACTGGCGATCCAATGTACGCGAAGATTGGGGTAATGCAGTAAAGATAGCGCTTCTATTTTTTCGATAAAATCCACTGGAAAACAGGACTCATAGCCAATTTTCAGTTCATCAATGCCCTTTTCAAACAAAGAATGCCCGTACTGCACTAATGATTGGTTCTGAATCGTTACAATTCGAACCTGATTGATCAACTTTTCTGCATATTCAGTAGGAACCGCTTTCCGTCCAATGATTGAAAAGAGTTCCAGCCCTAAGCAATCTTCATAAGCTTTAACCAGCTCTCTTATTGTCGTCCTGTCTTTTTTAAGTCTTTTTGCGGCCGCACTGTACGAACCATTTTCATATACCTCAACAAAGGCATTCAACTGATCGAGAGTATGCATAGTCATCCTGCAATTTGAAGGGATTTCCCCATCAAGGTTGGTTATTAGATGGAGATGTTAACACGTTAATATTAAACCAAACACCCAACGAATACTTCTATGACCACTCGGAACTTAGCTCTCAAAAAAGGTAAATCTGGATATATGAATATCGCTTTGCTAAAAAGTGCCCTCATGATTGCCATACCTGTCACGCTTCAAACTTTATTCTTTTCGAGCAAAGGGTTAATAGATCTAATGATGATCGGTCAACTTTCAGAAGAGAATATAGCTGCAATGGGAGTGGGCAGCCGAGCACTCTTCGTTGCAACCATTTTACTTTCCGGTGTCACGGCCGGCGGAGCAATGCTAGTTGCGCAGTTTCATGGTGCGCGTAAGGGAAAACGAATAAGCCAAAGCACAGCACTCACTTGGCTTATGACCAGCCTTTTTGCAATCGCTCCTATACTACTTTTTGCTACTTATGGCGCTGATATCGTTGGGTTATCATCTGGTGATGATAATGTGCGCCATCTTGGTCATCAATATTTGACAATTACGGGAATAAGCCTACTTTTTATCGCTTATTCCACCAGTATAGCCGCGGCTCTCCGATCAACACATCAGGCAACATTAGGCACCCTATTTAGCATCGTTGGAATCACTGTTAATGTGTTTTTAAACTGGGTACTTATATTTGGTCACTTGGGTGCGCCAAGCATGGGTTTAAAAGGGGCTGCCATTGCAACATTAATTGCAGCTGGTTTTGAAGCGTTGTGTATCTTTGTGTATCTATATGCTTCTAAGCACCTTCTTGCTTTCAAAGCACGTGATTTATTTGCTTCTCTCCGCCCAAAATATATCCGTCAATTTTGGACGCTTTCTCTCCCAACTACGTTCAATTTCTTAGTTTGGGCAGGCGGACTATTCACCTATACCGCGATCATGGGTCAAGCAAGTGATATAGGGCTAGTCGCTCTAGCCGTTATGACTCCGATTGAATCCGTTGCTCTTGCGCTGCTCGTGGGAACAGCAAATGCATCGTCGGTTATCGTAGGCAATCAAATTGGGGCAAAAGACTATAATGCAGCTTATTACCAAGCAGTATTTTTCACCGTTGCAGCCATAGTCCTTACCTTGTGCGTTGCTGTCGCTTTGTACTTATTACGCACTCCAATTCTCAACACATTTACTTCCCTTTCAGCCGAAGCCCGACTGTTGGCAGAAACGTTTTATACAATTTTATGCTTCGGGATTGTGCTTAGGTCACTACCGACCAATATGGTTGTCGGCGTTCTTAGGGCTGGTGGAGACGTTAAATTCTGTTTGTATCAAGACATATTTACACAATGGTTTTTTGGTATACCTATCGCTGCTTTCTGCGCCTTATTCATCGGTCTACCACCAGAAGCAATTTACGCTACGTTCTTTTTGGAAACACTTTTCAAATGGGTAGCATGCCTGTATCGCTTTCGCAGCAAGAAATGGATCCATCAACTCGCCCACTAAGGAATATTGAATATGAATACCGTTTTGAACTGGTTACCTACAATAATGCTGTATTCCGCCGTTATCATGGTCAGCATATACATTCACTTCAACTACCTGAAAGATGAGAAAGGTCGAGAAGCATTTTTGAAGTCTCTGTGGGAGGGTATGAAGAACACATCGCACGCAGAAAACTTAAGAAACCTAGGTTACGATTTAGACAAAGACACGCCCAGTCAATCGAAGCGCAACTAGTTTTATTCTAATAACGTCGTTTTTATTAGGTGTACAGTAATCTACTAAAATCTCATTGAGACTATTTTTTACACATCGCTCTCAACTAAACATGATGTACTACCCAAAAATGTAATATGTAAAAATCTTTTTGCGCTTTAAAAATAAAGTTATGAGCTCAAATTGCAGAGAGTTATCTCACTGGAATATTGGTCACCCTAAATGTTCTAAAAACAAGTTTGACGCTCCGTAATGTGGCTCCTAAAGTTTGCTATACCCGTTGTTGTTCTGATTAACAATAATCGGTCCGTCAAACACTAAACATAGGAGCCATCATTATGAAAAGAGCCAGTTCAGCCTACCGCCTTCAAATGATCAAAGAAGTCGCTACACGGAACCAAGAGCAACCTAATGATGACCCTATGGCAAGTTACATACGGCAGATTCTAGAGGAAGAGCCACTGAAAGAACAACGCATGGAATCCCAACATCGATTTGTTGGCGCGCATTTTGACGAACAAGCTGGCGGTTGGATAGACGACCGCTGGAATATGAAGTAGCCGTTCAAAAACCAGCTCTGTTGATACAAAAAAGATTCAAAAGCCAGTAGTAATAAATGACTGGCTTTTGTATTTTTAACCGTTCGGTATTCTAAGAAAAAACCTCAAATACATTACCTTGGCTTCAGCAGAACTGGCTAATACAGACTATTCTAATGATAGTATTATACCCAAGTGACCTCAAGGTGCCTGGTTCAGCGACCTCTCTACCAAAGAATAGGGAACTGGCTTTCAGGCAAGGCGCCGATATGTAGATCTAGTCATTCTAAATCAAACATCGGCAACGAAGTATGAAAACCAGTTAAACTCGCCCTTGGGAGCCCATAGTCTTTCCCATTTCCTCGTCAAAGAGCTTGGAAAGGATTCATCATTCCGCTGCGCTCTTCTCCTTGAACTGGAACAGACTATGAGGCTCTGAATCCTGCATCTTGAGGTCACTTGGGTATAGAGTTCTTGATGGAATTTTAATCGCATACCTTAGGTGTCTCACTATAAAAGCAATTTTGCATAATAAGATACCAAGGAATTGCCTACACTCTGGCGACAAAGCAGGCAATATCCCTGCTATAAGTACAGGCTAGGACAATGAATAATAATCACATATCTATTTACTCCACCACTCAAATACGTGATGGGGAAAAGCTTGCTGCACAAAAACTTGGCATTCCAATGTACGAGTTAATGGAACGTGCGGGTAAAGCGGTATTTCGTTTAATAAACGACAAATTTACTTCAGCAAAAAGACTGCTGGTTGTATGTGGTACAGGGAATAATGGTGGCGATGGCTATGTTGTCGCAAAGTTAGCTAAGTTGTTCGGTCATGATGTGATGCTGTGGCACGTAGGTGATTCGGACAGATTGACGGGAGATGCACTCACCGCTCAGCAAGGTTGGCTAGGCGTCGGGGGAGAAATATTGTCACCGAGCTCATCGTTTCCCAAAGAACTCGATCTTATCGTAGATGGGATGCTTGGGACGGGCCTATCTGGCATAGTCCGACGCCAATACGCCGAAGTCATCGATAAAATAAATCATCACCCCGCACCTGTCATTTCTATCGATGTGCCTTCCGGGCTTTGTGCCGACTCTGGCGAAGCACTAGGGGCAGCCGTTGAAGCAGCATATACCGTCACGTTCGTTGGTTTGAAACAAGGGTTAATCACAGGAAAAGGGAAAAACTATACGGGTATCTTGTCTTACGACAGTTTAGGTACCGACGAATATTTTCAGCAAAACGTTTCTTCCCAATATAAAGTGATTGGCGGTCAGATCCTTAAAGACACATTGCCTCACCGTAAGCCTAATAGCCACAAAGGCAACTTTGGTCGGGTGCTTCTTGTTGGAGGCGCAAACGGCATGGGTGGCGCAATTACTCTAGCCAGTGCCGCTTGTGCTCGCACGGGAGCTGGGCTCACTAAAGTCATCACCTATAAAGAGAATGCCCCTTCTCTCTTAGCGGCTTATCCTGAAATAATGATCGACCCACATATGGGCAATAAGCACCTTGTTAATGAGTCGCTGCAATGGGCCGATACCTTGGTACTCGGTCCGGGTTTGGGTCAGCTAGTCTGGGGTAATGAGCTTTTCCACCTTTTCCACAATTTAGCGCTTCCCAAAGTACTCGATGCTGACGCATTAAATTTCTTGGCAACTCAACCCAACAAGGATCAGCAGCGAGTGATTACCCCTCATCCAGGTGAGGCAGCACGACTCTTAGACTGTTCTGTACAAGACATTGAAGATAATCGATTCCAAGCAGCTAGAGATCTTCATGAAAAATATGGCGGTGTGATTGTTTTAAAAGGGGCTGGAACCGTAGTTTATGGTGGTGATACTTTTTGGGTTTGCAACCAAGGAAACCCCGGAATGGCAACTGGCGGAATGGGAGACGTATTAAGCGGAATCATTGGAAGTTTGCTAGGGCAAAAACTGAGCATGATCGATGCAGCTTGTTTGGGAGTTTGGCTACACAGTAACGCTGCAGATAACTGCGCACAGAATGAGGGGCAAATCGGCATGCTCGCCAGCGACCTCTTCCCGTACATTCGGTCGCTCTTAAACGGACATGCTTAAGCACTCGCTCAGAAATTGATAATGTAATGTGAATTGAGTAGCACTCCAGCGAGGAATACAAAATACTCCTCGCTGACTTTATTAACTTGGAGTAAATTATCCTTTATATACAACAACTCACATTAGTAGTAATGATCAGAAGATACGCCCTAACCTGTCTTTCCTTATTGAGCCTAACGCTTCCTTTCATGGCTTTCTCTGCTGTAGACCTTGTTAAGGTTGTAAAATCGGAGCGTACGATGACACTGCTAAGTAAAGGGGAGATCGTCAAAGAATACCGAATAGCACTGGGAGGTTCGCCAAAAGGGCATAAACAGCAAGAAGGGGATCAAAAAACGCCTGAAGGACGATATATACTCGATTACAAAAAAGAAGATTCAGCCTTTCACCGTTCGATGCATATCAGCTATCCAAACGCAAAAGATAAAGCCAAAGCGAAAGCTCTCGGTGTCGATCCCGGAGGGTTCATCATGGTTCATGGAAACAACCCAAAAAATCGGCTTCTACAATTTGACTGGACAGAAGGTTGTATCGCGATAACAGACAATGAAATGGACGAGTTCATGGATCTTGTTCAAGTTGGCACTCCAATAGAAATTACGTGGGAAGAGTAGTTTATTAAATACTCAGCTCACTATAACTTTCCACACCCCTTGGAAGCCTACGACAATACCCCTCTTACAACCCATTAGATTTTCTAATCCAATTCATAGAAAAGTATCGTGTATTTGCCCTGCATTCCCCCTTGTTAACGACACGCTTTACTCTTAATATCTCGACAACTTCGGGATGTGTCTTTTTGTGATCCTGAGGGTTAAGTGGATAAGAAAAAATAAGACGCTTATTTTCCTGCTATATCCTGATTTTCTTCGCTTTCTCATTAGGAGTAGTAAAGATGTCTTCTTCGGTACCCTTGGTACGATTGACGTTTTTAATCGCCATTCTTGCTGCAGTGGGTCAAATGACTCAAACGATGTATGTTCCATCCATTGGGCATATGGCAGCAGAGTTCATTGTGAATCCTGCGGCATTACAAGCAGTAATGGCTTGCTTTCTTATTCCTTATGGTTTGTCCCAATTTGTCTACGGTCCCCTATCTGACCGATTAGGTAGAAAGCCTATTATTATATCGGGTCTCATCATTTATTTGTTGGGGACGCTCGTTACGTTGTTTGCCCAAGATTACTCGCTATTTTTACTCGGCTGCTTTATTCAAGGAGCGGGGATTGGGTGTGGCGGCACTATGGCTCGTACTCTAACCAGAGATTGCTTTGAAGGTACAGATCTGCACCGAGCAAATAGCCTAATCAGCATGTGTATAATATTTTGCCCTTTACTTGCACCATTGCTGGGTGGGTATTTAACCGAAACAACGGGCTGGCGAAATAGCTACTTATTTCTTGCCTTATTTGCAGCTGCTGTTTTGCTAACGATGATAACGAGTTTTAAAGAAACACTGCCTGTAGAGCGTAGAAATGCCGCACCAGTTTGGGAAAACTATCGATACGTATTGGTAAACCGTCGCTTTCAAGGTTACTTAGTGTGTCTTGTTGCGATGTTCTCTGGTGTTGCGGTATTTGAAGCGGCGGCAGGTGTATTGTTGGGTGGCACGTTAAAGCTGCCCGCTACCGTTGTGAGCTTGCTATTTATCGCCCCCATTCCAGGATACTTAGCAGGAGCAGGACTTTCGAGTGTTATTGCACGAAAAAGCTCTGAAAAACACGCCTTGATATACGGGATGGTTGCAGCGGTCATTGGCTCGGCAATCGTTTTGATTCCGGGGCTTAACGACAAAACCACTGCCGTTACACTAGTAGGTGGTGCAACGGTATACTTTTTGGGCGCTGGCATTTTGTTCCCTGCCGCGACAACAGGCGCATTAACCCCATTCTCTTCTCATGCTGGCACCGCGGGCGCGCTCCTTGGTGGAATGCAAAACTTTGGTGCTGGGATCGCTACGATGGCGGCATCTGTGCTTCCTGCAAGCAATCAATTACCTCTAGGCATCATCATGCTTATATGCGCAATTTTTGCGATGTTAGGGTTGATTTGGGTAGACAAGAACCCTGAAATACAAACCGATAGACAAGTAACTGCGATTTAGATCCAGCTTTGTAAACTCTCTTTTTAAACTGTAGTAAAAGTGTCACAAAGGATATTTAGCCTCACTATACTCACTCACCTTATAAATAAAGCGATAATGCTTTCATGGTGAGAACAAATATCATTTACAGTTACGATAATTATGACTAACATTATTTAGTCATTAAAAATCGCAGTAGAGTATAGATTGAAATATAAGTTAATTTCCCCTCGCATCACCTATATTTGGTTAACAGGCATTTTAGTTGCGCTACTTTGCTTTTATACAATTAATTTCTATGAAGGCAAGAGAGCACAATATAGCTTAGAGCTGAAAACAAATGAACAAATTGAAGCTCTAGAAAACGCCATAAGTGCTCTAAAAACTGTACTTCACTCTACTCGAGACTTTCTTCAAATCAGCAATGATCTAACATCTGAGCAATTCCATAAATTACTGCGCGATAGAACAGGGATTGGTTCAGGTATACATACTATTTTTTGGGCACCGCTCATTTCGACCAGGCATCCTGCTGAAAGCGATATATTAAAAATAAAAAGCAACCAACTTGGCTATGCAATACACCCCAATATTTCAACCAATTATGCATGTTCCAATTGGTTGGGGCTTCATGCATTCCCCGTGCTGTATGCATCCCCTCAGTTTGAAGGAAGTGAATTTTTAGGTAAAAGGTTGGAAAGCCACTGTCCAAATAATAAAGCGCTAAGACGAGCCATTGAAATTAATGAGGCAAAGGCGTCTACTTTTTACCATGAAGGAAAAAGAGGGCTGCAAATATATTTGCCCGTACAATCATCACAAGGACAAACACTGGGTGTCTTGGTGATGAACATCATTTTATTTGAGTTCCTTGAGCTGACTTGGCAAGATGAGTTTTTAGCCAAAAACATTGAAATCATTGTACAAGATGAGAATAAAAGAGAATTATTTCAAATGCGCCATCCAGACCAAAAAGACAATCTTTTTGGTCTTCTAGAATTTCCATCAGTAACTAGAAGTTTATATTTTCCTACATTAGATAAGTCTTTAGTTATCACAACAATTTATTTGGATACCGATTATCGCCCATTTATTTATGGTGCCGCTTCCTGCTTCTTAATCTTTATGTTAACTCTCTCGGTTTCCGTTAGCGTTAAAAGCTATGCTAGCCGTTTACAAGTGTCGAATAAACTTGTAGCTGAAAAAACACAACGGCTTAGAGTTCAAGCCACACACGACTCACTAACAGGGCTATTCAATCGGCAAGCGCTAGCAGAACAGTTAGAAGATTTTATCAGCCAAATAACCCCAACGGGTGGCAATGGCTTTGCCATTCTGTTTATCGATTTAAATCGATTCAAAATTGTAAATGATTCAATGGGTCACACGATCGGAGACCTGCTACTACAACAAGTTGCTCAGCGATTGATCAACAATGTTCGCAATGACGATATCTGTTATCGGTTTGGTGGAGATGAATTTATCGTTTGCCTCAGAAACAAGCTTAATCGATACGACGTAAGTAATGTTTGTCAGCGCTATCTAACCGCACTGACCGAACCCTACTACTGCGATGGCCTCTCATACAATATTGGTGCAAGTATCGGTGTTACAACGGTAAATTCGTCCACTCAAACGTTAACTAACATCCTACGCGAAGCTGATACCGCCATGTATCGAGCCAAAAATTCCTCGTCGGATCATGTTATTTTTTACGATGACACCATGTTTGATCAGGCCAAGCAACGCTTTACTGTTGAAAACGAATTGAGTGAAGCACACAGCAAAAAACAGTTACTTTTGTACTATCAACCTGTTTTCTCCGTAAGCTCTGATACGGTTACGGCGTTTGAAGCCTTATTGCGCTGGAATCACCCTGACAAAGGGTGGATCTCACCTGCGGTCTTTATCCCCGTAGCTGAAGAGACCGATCAGATTATCGAAATAGGTGATTGGATATTGGAAGAAGTCTGCGCCACTATTCAGCAGATTTGGGACAAGTCCGCTTCCGGCACATGCCCTCGAATCAACGTGAACGTTTCGGTGAAGCAGCTTAAATCGGGGCATATCGTCAAAACACTTCGTAGCGTTCTTAAGAAGTATCGATTCCCTAACTCCCTTCTGGGCATAGAGATCACTGAATCCACTCTACTCAACCACTCAACAGCCAGTAACACGCTTAAGCAGATAAAAACGCTAGGAGTATCACTGTATCTTGATGATTTTGGTACGGGCTACTCGTCTTTGGCAGTACTTAACGACTACCCGTTTGACGTATTGAAAATGGATAGAAGCTTCATCTGGAAGCTGAATAAGAAGGGAGATAAATCCTCACAGCTTTGTGAAGCCATTATCAAGATGTCTCATTCAATTAACCTAACGGTGGTCGCCGAGGGAGTCGAAACTCAGGCTCAATTTGATATGCTCAAAAGCTATCAATGCGACTATATCCAGGGTTTTTTGAAAGGAAAGCCTGTTGCCAAATGTGAAATGTCACGCTTTATTGTCTCTTCAAACGCAGCTAAGCAATTATCAAATATCGCGTCAAAACATAAGAAATCTGAAAACGCTTAGCCGACGCTAAGATGGTTACTTAACCTGTTCTTGGAATCAGAAGTTACTAATCCGCTGGATAAACAACACCTATCTGTTTTCTGACTTCTGTTAGTACTTTCGCCGTTAATTTTGAAAGCTTCTCGGCATTTGAATCCGTTACGTCACCGTTGACAAGTTTGGCAAAGTGTTGTGCTTCATACACCATGCTCATTTCATTTGAAGGCAGTGTTATGTTTTGTGTTACGCCGCCTCTCGGTCTGATCTCAATGTTCTGTGCTTCAGACAAATGGTGAATAACAATGTTGCCATTCTCACCTTGTACCTCACTTGGTATCGCTGAATCCGCTACTTTTGAATGTGTAATAACGGCATCTAAACCCTCAAATTCAAGTAGCACGCTACCCTGACCATCCACGCCCGATTCTAAAATCGTCGCTGTTGCGTGCACGCTCTTTGGCTCGCCAAACAGACTGATTGCACTGGCAATACAATAGTAACCAATGTCCATTGTCGAACCGTTCGAAAACTCGGGGTTAAATGTATTTGGGTTTTCACCATTCAGATATTTTTGGTAACGAGAAGAATACTGGCAGTAATTCAGTATGGCTTTGCGAACGGGTGAAATTTCGGAAAGCTTGTTTTTGATTAACTCAAAATTGGGCAGATAATTTGTTTTAAATGCTTCAAATAGAACGACATTGTGTTCGTGTGCCACTGCGAACATCCTTTCAACTTCTTCATAGTTGGATGCCAATGGTTTTTCACAGATAACGTGCTTTCCATGTCGCATCAATGCAATGGCTTGTTCACAGTGAAAGGAGTTCGGGCTTGCGAGGTATACGGCGTCAATATCTTTGTTTGCACATAATGCGTCAAAATCCGTAATAATCGTCTCACAACCGAAGTTTTCAGCAAATGCCACTCCTGTCTCGTGATTTCTGGAATAAACCGCAGCCAAAGAGTACTGCTGAAAGCTCAACGCGGCTTTTACAAAATGCTCTGTAATCCAATTTGTCCCTACTACTGCCAGCTTTATCATTTTTTTCCCTAATTCATTAATTCTCGATGACCCAAGTATTTTGAGGTTACTTGGGTCTATATCCTAACAATCATCTTCTTAAAAGGGGGTATTTTCAACACCATTTCAAGTAAGGATTTGTGACAGAAACAACCGAATGATCAACAAATTATTTACAATTCCGACCCAATGCTCTTCAATAAAAATATTGCTCGTACTCTGAGCTTACAATTTGGAGACGCTATGACTGGCAGTAAACCCATCTGGGTCCCGACCTCAGAAAGAATAGAAAACGCGTTAATTACAGACTTCATTCAACAACTGAATACTCGATATGCGTTATCTATTTCTACTTATGACGAGCTTCAACAGTGGTCGGTGGATGCCAGTTCCCAATTTTGGCAATTCTTGTGGGGTTACCTTGATGTTGTCGGGGTTAAAGGGGAAGTCATCAATGAACTTGGCCCTTCCAAATGGCAAGAAAGTGTCATTAGCAGAGATACGCTTTGGTTCCCGGAAGCGACACTAAATTATGCGGAAAACCTTTTAACTGGATCATCAGTGTCATCACAATCCGCTGCGATAGAGTTTTACAACGAACGAGGTGATTCGAGCACCTTATCTTGGAAGCAACTTGAAGAACAGGTCTCGACAGTTCAACAATGGCTTCAAGATTGTGGAGTCAAAAAAGGTGATGTGATTGCAGGCTATCTCCCCTACCTTACTGAAACGGTCGTCGCCATGCTTGCAACAACAAGCTTGGGGGCTATTTGGACCTCTACTTCACCCGACTTTGGTATAGACAGTGTTCTTGAACGTTTCGGACAGGTTAAACCTAAGGTGTTGTTTTGTTGCGATGGCTACTCCTTTGGAGGGAAGTACCATGATATGCGAAACAAAAACCAAGCACTCGGCGAGCATCTCGATTCTTTAAAACAGATATGCCAAATTGAATACCTCAATCTACCGCCCTTAATAGGCAGTATAAGCTGGACTGAGGTGAACATGCGCTTTTCCCCTAAAGAGGTTGAATATTGCCAAGTAGGTTTTAACGACCCTTTATTTATTCTTTACTCTTCTGGCACCACAGGAAAACCAAAATGCATCACCCACTCTGTTGGTGGCACGCTTCTTAACCACAAAAAAGAGCATCAACTTCATTGTGACATCAAGGCAGAAGATCGGGTATTTTACTACACCACATGCGGCTGGATGATGTGGAATTGGCACGTTTCTGCGCTTGCCAGTGGTGCAACTTTAGTGGTGTTTGATGGCAGCCCTGTGTACCCAAATGAGGGGGTTCTATGGGATATTGCACATCGTGCTGGCGTGTCACTGTTTGGCACTTCGGCAAAATATCTCGCAGCGTTAGAGAAGAACGCCTATTCACCAAAACAGAACTTTGACCTCAGTACAATTCGAACGCTTTGCTCGACAGGATCGGCGCTTTACCCCGAGCAATTTGACTACGTATATCAACATATCGGGCAAGATATTCATCTCGCCTCTATTTCTGGTGGCACCGATATATGCGGTTGTTTTGTGCTAGGAAATCCAATATCCCCCGTTTACAGGGGAGAGTGCCAAGGGCGCGGTCTCGGGCTCAATGTCGACGTCGTTGATGAAGGTGGATTGCCCCTTCGTTCAGAGCGAGGGGAACTCGTCTGCTTGAACAGTTTCCCTAATCAGCCAGTTGGTTTTTGGAATGACAGCGGTGAACGTTATCACAACGCTTACTGGGATAAACTCGAAAACGTGTGGCATCACGGAGACGACGTTGTACTAACAAGCAACAATGGCATGATCTTCTATGGTCGTAGTGATACCGTGCTCAATCCAGGTGGCGTGCGTATTGGTACTGCTGAGATATATCAGCAAGTCAATCAATTGGTCGGGGTGACCGATTCCATTGCTGTCGGACAACAATGGGATGGCGACGAGCGCATCATATTGTTTGTCCAGTTAGAAAAAACACACTCACTCTCCGATGATTTAATCGTCTTGATTAAAAATACGCTTAAAACTCGCTGCTCACCACGACATGTCCCTGCTGTAATCCTTGCGGTAAGTGACATTCCAAGGACGAAATCCGGCAAGCTCGTTGAAGTAGCGGTAAAGGAAGTCATACATGGCAATGAAGTCAAAAACATTGGCGCCATTGCCAATCCTGAAGTACTCGGAGAAATCGCCTCCGTCTTTGGCCGAATCTAACACCGAATAGAACAACCTTAGTTCTAGTAGTATCCAGGCCAGCTTTACGTGAAGCTGGTCTCTACTCGATCCGTTACGAAATGAACCCTATACTCAAGCTCCTTATTGAACTGTCGTAAATGCTTGCATTATTTGCTATTTTTTAATGACGTCTACCCATAAACCTATCTGGAATTACGCACTTTATGAACCTTTCTCAAGTTGAAGCCTTTTGCACCGTCGCTGACGTTGGTTCGGTTTCTGAAGCAGCTCGGCAACTCGAATGCAACAGAACCAAACTCAGTATGGCGATAAAAGCGTTAGAGAAGGAACTGAATACAGAATTGTTTGTGCGCTCAGGCAACCACCTTTCCCTCTCAGAAGCAGGTAAAGCAATTTATAAAGATTGCGAAAGTTTACTGGTGACACAAAAAAGGATCGTGCAAACTTGCCGCCAAGTATCCGGTGAATTTAATGCAGAAGTATGGATTGCGCGAGACGACTCACTTCCAGATGAACTATGGCAAAATCTAGCGCACCAGATAAACAAAAAATTTCCTGCCACCTCCTTTAACATGGTCCTCGCATCGAGCGGCGACCTCGCTAACCTGGTCGAAACGCAGCAAGTGGATTTCGCATTCGGTGTCGATTACGAGCGAACGGATGATCCACGTGTCACTTACCATCCGATAGGTAAAATTCGAATGATGTCCGTTTGTCGAACCGGACATCCTTTAACAAAAATGCGCCGTGTCGCAGATGAAGATTTACGAAATGCGATGCAAGCGTCCATCGCCTACCTGAACGAAAAAGATAACCCAGAACTTCAGCCTTTCTCACTTCGCTACATTGGCTTTTCAAGCTTTGATTACATGCTCAGTACCATTCTCGGAGAAGATGCTTGGGGCGTGTTACCTGAACCCTTGATTCGCCCTCTGCTTCGTCAAGAAAAAATCGCGGTAATTAAGCATACCTATGGTCTGACTCAAGAAGACTATTGCATGTTCACCGCAGCAGGAATGACAGAGGATGCCGCTATGGTTTGGCTGGCCGACAAACTCAGCGACTACCTTTTTGATTTCTAGCTCATCACTGACCGCCAATTATACTGGCACCATAATAAAACCTCAAAGTATTGATTTTAAATGATTAAATTTTCAATCGTAACTTAACCGGCTTTTACTCAGTCAGTTTTTGTTTGTAAAATGTCCATCTAGCACGAAGAATGAAAGTGTATTAATAACCGAGACATTTTATGTGTGCTAGGACAAGCAAAAACGAAAACAGCGTATTAACCTTTTCAGCCCTTTTAGCCTCTGGCTTTGCATTCGGTGGTTTGATTCTTGGATTATGGGTAGGTTCGCTGGTTATTGTTTTTGATGGTGTCTACTCCTTGATTAGTCTGCTGTTAACTTTATTGTCACTAGCCGCCGCGTGGTACATTCAAAAGCCGTCTGATGCACAATTCCCCTTCGGTCGCGCGGTTATCGAACCCATTGTCATTATTATCAAAGCAACATCCATTCTCGGTGTTGTGGTGTATGCCTTGTATTCAGCAATTGAAGCCCTATTGACGGGCGGACGTGAGGTCGATGCTTCTATTGCAACACTATTTGGTGTGGTGAATGTTTTAGGTTGCGGATACGCATGGTGGGTCATTGCTCGTAAAAGTAAGCAACATTCCTCTGGATTAATTGAAGCAGAAGCCAAACAATGGCAAATGGACACCTTACTGAGTATCGTCGTCACAGCAGGGTTTGTTGTTGCGTGGTTGGTTTCTATTTCCCCATATAGTGAATATGCTGTATACGCCGATCCAGCTATGATGGTGTGTATGTCTTTCTATTTTATTAAAGTACCGTTTGATATGTTGAAAGACGCACTTCGTGAATTGCTGATGATGTCACCCAATAAAGAACTGTGCCAGAAAGTAGATAAAGGCATATCAGCGGTAGAGCAAGAAATGCCACAAGACATTCATGTTACTGGTGTAACTAAAATAGGTCGTGAACTTAGAGTGGATGTTGATATTCATACCAATAAGAAATCCATCGAGATAGGTGATATAGAACGCACAAGAACCAAGATCACTCGCAGGCTTTCTGCCCTACCCTACGATCTGCAACTCAATTTGAACGTCTGTTAACCACAGCTCAAATGACCCACAAAACGCGCTAATTAAAGCGCGTTTTTTAATAGGTGATATAACCCAAGTAATAACACCAACCTCCAAGCCCTCTCCTACCTGAATGCCCATTGCTTCTCATATACGAAGACATCGCAACACTTAGAATTATGAACTTGCCAGCTCTATGATGTTACTTAGTTATAGAGCTATCAAATTCTCTAGATGAACTGAGATGAATCAAAGTTTTTATAGCGAAACAGCTTTAAAGTTGTATTATAAATACATCTTTAAAGTCTAAAGGTATGAGCAATGTTAAACATCACCGATATGAGAGTCGAAAACAAGATCCCCCCTATCTTACGTCTTGGTTTTAGGCCATTCTTTCTAGCGGGTCCGATCTACGCAATTATCGCTATTGTAGTTTGGGTATACGCCTTTCAGAGCGGTCAACCTAGCGACTTAAATGTCCCTGCATTATGGTGGCATGTACATGAGATGTTTTTTGGTTTCGCTATGGCGATTGTGGCTGGCTTTGTTCTCACCGCGGTACAAAACTGGACGGGTGTCAATGGAACGAAGGGATATCGGCTAGCGGCAATTTTCTTGCTGTGGTGCCTTCCTAGAGTATTGTTTTGGACACCCACTCCCCTCTGGCTCATCTCTATCATCGAAGCCATGTTTCTTCTCGCGACAGCTTATGAAATTGGTTATCGAGTATTTAGAACAAAAGGCTGGAAAAACTTATTCTTTGTGCCGATGTTTTTGCTAGCCATAGGCGCTAACTTCGCAAGCTACGCGGTCATTAAAGGTTTGCCCCCATTTCCTGCAAGTGCTGTATGGCAATCGATGATGTGGTGGTTTGTGTTGTTGCTCTCCATCATGGGAGGAAGAGTCATTCCGTTTTTTACCGCCAGACGATTTCAGTTCGAAAAACCGCAACCAATAGTTTGGCTAGAGTGGGTGGCAACACTACCTTTAGTACTTTTATTTATAACGAGCTTTTTCCCTCTTACAGATCAACAAGTTGGGCAGTGGCTAATGCTCATTGCCGCGGTAGGTCAATTTTATAGAGTGGCTCGTTGGAAAACATGGAAAACCTTCTCTGAACCTTTGGTTTGGTCTCTACACTTAGCGTACCTTTGCATTCCCATTACATTAACCGTTCGCGGGCTAACTTCTAATGGCTTTGTAAGCCATACTATGCTGCATCTCATCGCATTAGGTGCTCTCGGTGGTTTAATTCTCTCTATGATATCGAGAGTAACGATGGGGCATACTGGTCGAGAGATTTACAAAGGACCGAAGATGAGATTTGCCTTTGCGGCATTAATCTTAGCGGCTGTGCTGCGTAGTATTGGCGTTTCTGTAGCACCATCAGCCATGATGCCACTGATTCACACATCGGCATTGTTGTGGGTTGTCGCGTTCGCGCTATTTGTGTGGAAGTTTGCCCCTATGCTTTGGTCACCAAGAGTCGATGGCAGACCAGGCTAAGACCTTAGAATTCACCCAGCCCCTTTTATATGGGGCTGGTCGGTCAATAACCTTAATCATTACAACCTATCGAGTAGTGCTTTAACCAACTTATTAATCCCAGCAGACGCTTCAGAAATCGATTCAGCTAACATATAAGCTGGCGTGGTAATGAGCTTTCGTTCTTCATCAACAAGTATATCTGTCACATCGCAGTTAACGTGCTTTGCCCCCATAGACTCTAACGTCGACGCGGTTTCTGCATCTTTCCCGATCGTCAACTTAACTCCTTCCCCGTAAATTTTGGGCAATAGCGCTGGCGCAATACACATATACCCCGCAGGTTTGCCTTCATGAGCAAATGCCTTGCATACGTCAAGTACTGAACTGTGCACACGGCATTCCTTGCCATCAAACGCGAACGAAGACAAGTTTTTAGCTACCCCAAACCCGCCAGGTACAAGGAGTGCGTCAAACTCGCTTACCTTTAATTCGTCGATATCTTGAATATTCCCTCGTGCGATTCGTGCAGATTCAGAAAGAACATTTCGAGTTTCAGTCGTTACTTCCCCGTTTAGATGATTAACAACATGATGCTGTTCAATATTTGGAGCAAAACAATGCCAAGAAGCTCCATTTTGCTCTATCGCGAACATAGACAATACGGCTTCATGAATTTCTGCTCCGTCATATACACCACAACCACTTAAAATAACTGCCACTCTTTTCATTCTTTTTCCTTGCCTTATCTGACGTTCTCATCGACCAAATTCTCACTATACCCAAAGAAATTAAACAAAAGCGCGATCGGCGTCAGACAAAAACGGCCTGCTTGAAAGCAGGCCGTTGGATTTAATCATTATGGATAGAGTGTTGGTAATGGATAGAGAGTCGCGAACTAAGCCGACAAAACACTATTGCTTAAAGCCTCTATACAACTCTATAGCTTAAAGAAAGAAAGCTGATGTTTTTGCTGTTCTGCCAATTCAGATAACTCACCACTTGCTGTCGCACTTTGGCTAATACCCGTAACATTTTGGTTAACAAGCTCCGACATGTTGTTGATGTTACGGTTAATATCCTGTGTTACCTGAGATTGCTGTTCTGCTGCAGTCGCGACCTGAGCGTTCATATCATTGATATCCGCCACCGATTCAGTAATCCCTACAACGGAATCATTTGCTTGATTGCTCAGCGATTCGTTTAACTTCAGCATCTCCAAACTGGTTTGCATACTTTGGTTAGCTAAACCAGATTTAGCTTGTAGCTCTTCAATAATGGCTTGGATTTCTTGAGTTGAATCTTGCGTACGTGCCGCCAGCATTCTCACTTCATCTGCCACAACGGCGAAGCCTCTGCCCGACTCTCCAGCGCGTGCTGCTTCAATCGCTGCATTCAACGCTAATAAGTTGGTTTGCTCAGATACACCACGAATTACTTCAATGACATTGTTGATTTGCTCGGATTGCTCTTGAAGCTGAGTCACGACACTTGCCGCCTCATTCAATGATGAAGACATTTGCGCGTTCGCATCTTCAGCTTCTTTAAATACATCTAGGCTTGATTTTGCTAATTGGTCAGCTTGCTTGGCCGTAGAATCCGCCGCTGTCGCATTGTCGGATACGTTATCAGCAGTACTTGCGAGCTCAGTTACCGCGGATGCTACTTGCTCCAACTCATTTTGTTCTTGCTGGGCATTTCGTTCAGCTTGCGTCATTACCGCTGCCAACTCGGTTGATGCAGAGGCAACATCTTCACTAATGCGCGTTAGCGCTCCTACTGTTTCGTGCAACTGAGAAACCGTAGTGTTTACATCAGCACTTAGCTTAGCGATCTCGTTGTCACCGTCTTGATCGGCTCTTACCGTTAGATGACCAGCCGCCAGCTTGCGCATAACGTCTTGCAACTTAGTTATAGGTGTGACAATCAAGCCAGATAACCACCACGCCACTGTTAGTGAAATCGCAAATACCGCTAACAGTATGTAAGTTGCATTGGATTTAACTTGTTCGTTGCGTCTTAAGCTGTCGTCCAAGTGCTCCATTGCGTATTCATTGACTTGCTTCGATAGTGCGTTGATCTCTTGCACCATATCGTTACCAATCTTCCGGTATTCAGAGATAAACGCATCAAACTTAGCATCTGATAGTGTGCCGTTATCGTGCTTATTAAGAATTGGCACCGCTCGGTGCGAGTAATCTACGTACGCTGAAATAGATTGTTTCACCTTATCGACTTCGCGTTGGAAAACAGTTGTTTTTTCAAGCTGCGATAGTTGCTGGGTAAGAAACTGTCCTTTCTCACGCAGATGTAATTGAAAGTCGTCTCGGCGGCTAGGATCGTAAATGGCGTATACGGCACTGATTCTTAGCGGGTATATAGTATCGTCTAGCTTGGCAAGGGTATCTTTATAGAAAACTAATGAACTTACATTTTCTGCCATGTCTTTTTGTTCAGCTTCCAGATTCATTTTTGTTATCCAAAGTGAACCAAATAAAGCGATGACAAGAATAAGTACCGGGATTAGGACTTGAACTCGAATTGATATATTTTTCAAAGAAAATGGCATAGGTACCTCATACAGTTTGTTAACTGCATCCCTGCTGGTCATATATAGAAGGCAGGAATATAGAGCAGCACCTTATTTTTGTCCACAATAAAAACAAGCTTTACCCATTTTAATTGGTTAAATTTTAAGCCATTAAATTGACATGCAGTCAGTAATATGGCGTTTTTTTATTTGTTAGTGATATATATATCAAATAGAGGTCAAAAACATAAAATAAATAGAATTATTTAAATTTGTTACAGTTGGTTAATAAGTCGTACATTAGCTCTTTCACAATGAAAAAGGTTATCATTTACATAACAATGAGTTACAAGAACATCTAGCCATCCACACTTCCAAATGTCTTATAGTCGAGAAATGTTACATCGACGTTTCTTGTACTTATGTTTATTTTTATTGATGAATAAACACTCAAACTTATCGCTTTTAATAAAAAGACTTTATATAGAGAAAAATAGAAATCATAGATAAGGATATAACAGTTACAACCTAAGTATGACAAGTTATAAAAGCCTTTTTGTTTTGGAAAATATATCGTTATTTTGCTTATCCTTAATTTTAATGCTGTTACTAACGTTACACTTAAAATAACTTATATAATGTGTAAGTCACTTTGTGTATATACCCAAGTGACCTCAAAGTGCAGGTTTCAGGGCCTCATATTCTGTTTCAATTCAAGCCTCTCTACTTCAAAATCAGGAGCGCACACGAATACGACACAATCACCAAACCACTGTCACAAACTGTCACTCATCGAATCCATCATCTCTTTATAATACAGACATAGAAAATGTCTCTAACGTCGGCGGGTGAACTCATGCTAACGATTCAGGTCAATTAATCCTGCGTTAATGGTTGCCTGACATGATATCGGCAATCCGTAAGATTTGGTTGTACGTGCTGAACGGGTTCTTGCAAGTAATCTTCAACGTGGTGTTTTTTACTAACACTTAGCTAATCAAACCAATCGAATGGAACGATAAATACATAGCATTGTCATAACCGACTGTTATTACACAAGTTTAATATTGGCACTTAGTTTGCAAAAATCTCGAAAAACGTTGTACCCATAACTGAGTTGATTGAACATTCTAACGTGCGTCAATCTTTGAACTGTTCATTCAAAACACAACGAAACCGGATCTCATTTTTATCCGTATTAGAGATGAACTTAAAGAAGAAAAGGGAAGCAAATGTCTAAAAAATTATTACGTTGGTTGGCTCCAGTAGTAATTCTTGGTGGCGCTTATGGCGCTTTCAATGTAATCGCAGCAAACGGACCAGAAGCGGAGGAAAAGAAAGAGGTTGTCACCATTCCTTTGGTTCAAGCTGAAAACATATTCCCAAGTGACCACCAAGTCATCATTTCAAGCTTTGGCGAAATTTCTCCCGTAGAACAGACACGACTTTCCGCTCAAGTATCAGGGGAAGTGACAAGTTGGCACCCCAATTTTGTCGCTGGTGGGATAGTGAAACGCGGTGAGGTTTTATTTCAATTAGAGCGAGATAACTACGAAGCAGCGGTCTTACAAGCAGAAGCATCACTCGCTAGTGCAAAAGCCTCACTCATAGAAGAGCAAGCCAAAGCTAAGGTCGCTCAAAAACAAGCAAGAACGCTAAACAAAAAGCAAGTGACAGACTTGTACTTAAGAAAGCCTCAAGTATTGAGTGCTCAAGCACAAGTAAAATCGGCCCAAGCCGGCTTAAAGCGCGCAAGACGCGACCTAGAAAACTGTACAGTACTTGCACCGTATGATGCACTCGTTGTATCACGAAATATTGGTGTGGGTCAGTATGTTTCGGCAGGCTCTGAAGTCGCACAACTCAACAACATTGAAGCAGCGGAAGTCAGCATCCCTATCGCTGGGTTCGATAGTTCATTCCTTCCTGAAACTCTCAGAGGCATCAAAGCTACCGTTATTGAAAAAGGGGTTCGCGCAATAGAGCGTGAGGGCTTTATTTCTCGAGATCTCGGCATAGTCGACAGCAGCACGCGAATGGTTAACCTTGTGGTCCAAATTGAAGATCCTTATGGCGTAAACTCGGACAGACCTATCTTAAAGTTCGGCTCCTACGTGCAGGTGCGATTTGCGGGTAAAGAGCTCAAACACATCTACCGTCTTCCACAAGAACTTGTGAACAATCGAACTGTTTGGATCGTGAATGAAGAGAACCAACTAGAGCCAAGAACCGTTAATGTTTTACGTGAAGAAGGTGAGTTTTTCTTGATTGGTAGCGGGATTGAAGAGAAAGATCAGGTGGTTCTGACATTACCTGAATACCCACAAAAAGGCATGAATGTCGAAATCGCCCAATCAGGGTCTGAATCCGCTAGTGTTGCGAAATAAGGACTGATTCATGGACATGGATACAAACAAACCGACTCAACCAACGGAAAAAGGGTTGATTGCTTATTTCGCTAATAACTCAGTCGCTGCCAATTTAATGATGATTTTCATTATCATCATGGGCGCTGTGAGTTATTTCTTCATTCAAAGACAGATGTTCCCAAACATCGAAGTTAACTACGTTAACATCAGTGCTTCCTATCCCGGTGCTTCCCCTCAAGAGATTGAAGAAAGCATTTTGATAAAAATTGAAGAATCGCTGAAAGATGTAACAGACATTAAAAAAGCGGTTTCTACGGCTTCACGTGGTAGTGCACATCTGTCACTTGAAATTGACGTCGATGCTGAGCTCAGTGATGTATTGGATAAGGTGAAGCAAAAAGTCGATTCCATTGCCTCCTTCCCAGCGTCAATGGAACCCGTCAACGTATACCAAGTCGAATGGCAGCAAGATGTCATCGAAATGGCTCTGGTTGGCGACAAACCGCTAACAGAGCTAAAACCTTTAGCGAAAGTCATTGAAGACGAACTGCTTCAACTCAGCAATGTAGCACTCGTCGATTTAAGCGCACCAGAAGATGAAATCGCCATCGAGGTTCACCCTGATACGCTAAGAAAGTACGATCTAACATTGAACGACATCACCAATGCCATTCAGCGTTATTCAGCGAATTACTCAGCAGGAGAAGTCAGCACCAATACGGGTATGATTTCCGTTCGAATTGAAAATCAATACTACCGCGGTGAAGAGTTTCGCCACATTCCTGTAAAAATTGGCGCAAATGGTGCAAAAGTTCATCTTCAGGATATCGCCACGATTAAAGATGGGTTTGTCGAAGGTGAGCGCCAC
Source organism: Vibrio penaeicida (assembly GCF_030689305.1). GTDB lineage: Bacteria > Pseudomonadota > Gammaproteobacteria > Enterobacterales > Vibrionaceae > Vibrio > Vibrio penaeicida_B. Next base: position 69,866 of record NZ_JAUYVM010000019.1, read on the forward strand.
TTCAAATACACGGGACAAAACGCAATTTACCTTTCCGTGCAAGCAACCAAAGATCAGAATATGATTCCCGTCGCGGAGTCAGTAAAGGCGTATATCGAACACAAAAATAAGACGTTACCTGAAGGGATGAAAATCAAGACTTTAGTGGACATGACGTACTATTTGAATGCGCGCTTGGATATGATGCTTAAAAATCTACTCCAAGGTGCGGTACTTGTTGCCATCATGCTCAGTATTTTCCTGCGTGTAAAACTGGCGTTTTGGGTAATGGTTGGCCTTCCTGTCTGCTTCTTAGGCGCCATGATGCTCATGCCCGTTGTTGGCGTTAGCATTAATATTATTTCTTTGTTCGCCTTCATCATGGTGCTGGGTATCGTAGTTGATGATGCCATTGTTATGGGGGAAAGCGCCTACTCAGAAATTGAGAAGCATGGGGGCGGCGTTAACAATGTTGTCCGAGGCGTAAAAAAGGTGGCAACCCCTGCTACTTTTGGTGTTTTGACAACTATAGCCGTATTTGCCCCATTTATTATGTCTACAGGACCTGAGCGAGCGTTCTTTTTTGGAATCGCGTCGGTCGTTATTCTCTGTCTTATCTTTAGTTTGATTGAGTCAAAGCTCATTCTGCCTGCACACTTGGCACATACCAAGTTTACGCCAATTAAAGAAGGCAGTTGGCGAGACCGATTTAATAAGCGTTTTTTTGGCTTTGTTAATGGTCCATACCGCAATTTTGTCACGCGCTGTACGCAATGGCGCTGGACAGTCTTTGCTACCTTTATCGCGATATTAGCCATCAGTTACGCGATGATTGCTGCTAATCATGTTCGTGTCGTTCCTTCCCCTAAAGTTCCTCATGACTTCCCGGGCGTTAGGATAACAATGAACGACAATGTATCCGATGAGCAAACCATTGAAGCATTGCGTGTTATTGAAGATGTTATATGGGATGTTGAAAATGAAACCATTGATACTCATGGACAGGGAATGATTAAAGATCTGCTGTCGATGAATCGTGGCCGCACAAGCGGACGTATCGTTATTCCATTAGTCGATGAAGATCTTCGCCCATTCAACACGTTTGAACTTTCCCGCCGTTGGCGCGAGAGGATTCCCGTTATCCCCGGTCTTAAATCCATCACAATCATTGATGATGTTAACGGTGGAGACGGCGGTGATGAATTTGGTTATTTACTGTTTGGTCCAAACATTGAAACGTTGAACAATGCAGGTCGCGAGTTGATCGCGAAACTGCAAGAACAAAATGGTCTTTATGACATTTCATCTTCCATCGACACAGGCAGTAAAGAAGTCCTGCTTTCTCTTGCTCCAGTTGCCTACGACTTAGGCTTGGATCTCTCCGACATTGCTAAGCAAGTTGGTGGCAGTTTCTATGGAGGGGAAGCGCAACGAATCATACGCGATGGTGAAGAAGTGAAAGTAATGGTTCGCTACCCTAAGCTTACGCGTGAAGCATTTTCTTCATTACGATATGCGGTTATCACTACGCCATCTGGCAATAAAGTCATGTTGGGTGATGTGGTTGAAATAGACCAAAAACCGGGGATCAGCAGCATCCGTCGGGAAGAAGGTTATCGCACCGTCTATGTTTATGGTTCGATAGATGAAGAGGTGGTCGAGCCAAACGAAGTCGTCGAATTGGTTGACTCTACGTTGCTTCCAGAAATAACCGCGAAATACCCCGGTGTTAAAACTCAGCTGGGCGGATCAATCGAAGAGCAGCAAGCGCAACAAAATGAACAAATGGCTTTTTTCATTGCGGGGATGATCATTGTTTATATTCTGCTCGCTGTACCTTTGAAGAGTTACGCACAGCCGTTGATCATTATGTCTGTCATCCCGTTTAGTTTAACGGGTTCAATATGGGGGCATTACTGGTTTGGTTTAGATATGAGCATGATGTCCATGTTCGGTTTAATAGCCGCTGCGGGTGTTGTGATAAATGATTCGCTAGTGATGACCGACTACGTGAACCAAGCCAGAGCAAAAGGTCTATCGGTGAAAGATGCGGTTATTGAAGCGGGTTGTGCTCGCTTTAGGGCGATATTGCTGACCTCTATTACGACATTTGCTGGTGTTCTTCCTATTATGTTCGAAACCAGCCTTCAAGCGCGATTTGTTATCCCAATGGCGGTAGCGCTTGGCTTTGCCGTATTGTTTGCTACTTTACTCACGTTGGTTTTGGTTCCATGTCTCTATCTCATATTGCAAGACATTGGAAACCTATTTATCCGCGTGAAGGATTTCTTCTTAACCTTCGTTTCTAGACCGGAAAAAGAAGAAAGATCCATTAGCTAAAACGAATCAAAACGCAGCGCACCGACGCTGCGTTTTTTCTCTCACAATACTTTTATTCCCCCGCCCTACCTTTCAGCTTCTTTTCCCAGCTAGGTTTATCTGCGCTAGAAATTACGAGCGTTCTAGAGATTATTGCCCTAGCTGTAAATACTTATCCTTGAATATCAAGCCCAAAATGCCTTAGGGATAAGACCCCGACGAAATAAGAATCCATCACTTCACATTCAAGTAAAACGCTTCTTTCAAAATTCCAATATTGCTGCTAGAAATTTATATAGGACGATGGTTTTTTAATCAAAACAAAGACTAAAGCAACACAAAAACTCAGATTCACAGGGAGAGTGTACATGGTAAGAAAGACGGTAATGGCTTTAGGGTTGATACTTCAATGCGGCGTCGTGTTTGCTTCTAATGTTATCGAATCAGATAGGCTTGTTGGCTTTGGGGAAGCAAAGTACCCCGTAGGATTTAAACACTTTGACTTTGTTAACCCTAACGCTCCCAAAGGCGGAAAAGTCACCTACGCACAAATTGGCACTTACGACAGTTTTAACCGCTATGCCTCAAGGGGTGATTCCGCGGCAGCAAGTGGCGAGCTCTACGATTCCTTGTTTTACTCATCGACAGATGAGCTGGACACCTCCTACGCTCTGATTGCAGAAAAAGTTCGCTATACCCAAGACTACGACTGGATGGAAGTCGATATTCGCCCCTCTGCAAAGTTTCATGACGGAAAACCTATTACAGCTCATGATGTGGAATTTACCTTTCAAAAGTTCATGACACAGGGCGTTGTTCAATACAGAACGTATTACAAAGACGTCAAATCCGTGAAAGCTATCAGCGACACTACTGCGCGAGTAGAGCTGAATACTGGTAATAAAGAAATCCTTTTCTCACTGATTCGTAACATGTCTGTCCTACCTTCTCATTACTGGAAGGATAAAGACTTCTCAGAACCATTAGATACGCCACCGATAGGCAGCGGGCCATACAAAATAACCAGTTATAAGTCTGGGCAAAGTGTCACTTATAGCCGCGTAAAAGATTATTGGGGAGCGTCGCTCCCTGTCAACATAGGTAGAAACAACTTTGATACGGTTGTTTACGACTATTATCGCGATGACACCGTTATGCTGGAAGCATTTAAAGCTGGTGAATACGATTATCGAAGAGAGAACATATCTAAAAACTGGGCAACCGCTTACACTGGAACCAACTTCGACAAAGGCTACATTAAAAAAGAAGAAATTCCTCACTCCATTCCACAACCCATGCAAGGCTTTGTGTTTAACGTCCAACGACCTGTTTTTCAAGATATTCGAGTTCGAGAAGCTCTAACGTATGCGATGGATTTTGAGTGGATGAACAAGAACTTGTTCTACAATCAATACTCACGAACAAGCAGCTATTTTCAAAATACCGATTATCAAGCGAAGTCACTTCCCGACGAACAAGAACTGAAAATTCTAACTCCCTTTAAAGGTAAAGTACCCGACCGAATCTTTACTGATGTGTACGTGCCTCCTTCTACCGACGGAAGTGGTCGAATCCGCGCACAAATGCGTACCGCTTTCAAATTGCTCAAATCAGCAGGCTGGGAATTAAAGAACAAAGTCATGACAAATGTCGAAACGGGTGAAGCCATGACATTCGAACTGCTTATCTATAGCCCCAGTACAGAGCGACTCTCTATCCCTATTCAGAAAAACCTGAAACAAATGGGGATAGAAATGAAAATTCGTACCATCGACACCACGCAATATTTGAAGCGTTACCGCGACAGAGATTACGATATGGTGTTCGCACAAATCTCTTCTGGAAACTATCCAAGCCCTAATACTCAACTAGTCTGGCACAGTAAATTTCTAGACAGCACCTATAACCGCCCAGGCTTGATTGATTCCACTATTGATAGCCTGACTGAAGCTATTGCAGATAATCAAGACAACCCTACTAAGCTCATTTATTTGGGTCGAGCACTCGACCGAGTTTTGCAATGGAACTTTCTTGCCATTCCGACTTGGCATATTGGTATTTTCCGCGTGGCTTCTTGGGACAAATTTGACCGACCAGCAACACGACCCGCGTATGACTTAGGGCTGGATACTTGGTGGATCAATACCGATAAGGCTCAAAAGTTGCCAGAGAAACGTCGGTAATATTCTTGATGCCACCTCTAACGGGGTGGTACTTCACTTATCTAACGATATTCAACTCTGGTTCAACGCAAATAGCGAGAGCAAGAGAACGGCATAGAAAATAACAAGCTTAAAAGGATTTATGACAGCCTATATATTTCGAAGGTTATTGCTGGTAATCCCAACACTCTGGGCCATCATTACGATCAATTTCTTTGTAATTCAGATTGCGCCTGGTGGTCCTGTTGAACAAGCTCTGGCCCAAATCGAGGGGCTGGAATCTGGCGTAATGGAGCGTTTTACTGGCGGCGGCCAAGAAATAGCCCAAAGCACACCAGCGGATGACGCATCCGGAAATTATCGCGGTTCACGTGGGTTAGATCCTGAAGTGGTTGAAGAAATCCGAAAACAGTTTGGGTTCGATAAACCACTGCACGAACGCTATTTCACTATGCTTTACAACTACGCCACATTTAACTTTGGTGAGAGCCTTTTCAAAGGCGGCAATGTCATCGACCTTATTGTAGAACGGCTTCCCGTCTCCATTTCCCTTGGGTTATGGAGCACCATCATCATTTACTTTATCTCCATCCCATTAGGTATTCTAAAGGCCATTCATCACGGTTCACGCTTTGATATTTGGAGTAGCGCCCTAGTTATTGTCGGCTACGCCATCCCAGGATTTTTGTTCGCCATCATGCTCATCATTCTGTTCGCCAGTGGTAACTACTTCAGTTGGTTCCCACTCAGAGGTTTGGTTTCTTCGAATTTTGATCAACTGACGTGGTATCAACAAATCATAGATTATTTCTGGCATCTTGCTCTTCCGACACTTGCCATGGTAATTGGTGGATTCGCGACGCTCAGTATGCTCACCAAAAACTCGTTCTTAGACGAAATCAACAAACAGTATGTGGTTACCGCTCGGGCAAAAGGGCTGGATGAACAAAGCATTTTGTATAAACACGTTTTTCGCAATGCCATGCTGATCATAATCGCGGGCTTTCCTAGCGCCTTCATCAGCATCTTTTTTACAGGCTCAATGCTAATCGAAGTCATGTTTTCACTAGAAGGTGTTGGGCTGCTTGGCTTTGAATCGACCATTCAACGTGATTACCCTGTCGTATTCAGTACCTTGTACATCATGACGCTATTAGGGCTGATCTTAGCGATTATCTCCGACCTTACCTACTCTTGGGTCGATCCAAGAATCGATTTTGAAGGGAGGTAAACATGAGCCCACTATTCGAAATACGATGGCAGCGATTCAAGGCAAATAAACGAGGTTACGTGTCTCTATGGCTATTTAGTTTGCTGTTTTTCGTGAGTTTATTTGCCGAACTTATCGCCAATGACAAACCGCTGTTCATCAGTTTTGATAATCAATGGTACTACCCCGTCGCCATTCAGTACGCAGAAACCGACTTTGGTGGTGAGTTTGAAGCAGAAGCTGACTATACCGACCCTTATGTGACCGATCTCATCGAAGAAAAGGGTTACATCATTTGGCCACTGATACGCTTTCACTATGACACGATCAATTTTGACCTAACGCAGCCTGCACCTTCGCCACCAGACGACGTGAATTGGCTAGGCACTGATGATAAAGGCAGAGATGTGCTCTCCAGAATTATCTATGGCTTTCGGATCTCTGTTTTGTTCGGATTCGCTTTAACCATCGTCTCCAGCGTCATAGGAGTAGTGATTGGGGCATCTCAAGGTTATTACGGTGGAAAGTTAGACTTATTTGGTCAGCGATTCATTGAAGTTTGGTCTAATATGCCGACGCTCTTTCTGCTCATTATCTTATCAAGCTTTGTAGAACCCAATTTCTGGTGGCTACTCGGCATAATGGTGTTATTCAGTTGGATGGGTTTGGTCGGAGTGGTAAGAGCCGAATTCCTTCGTGGTCGAAATTTTGATTACGTTAAAGCGGCACACGCGCTTGGAGTCAGTGACCGCAGAATCATTCTTCGACATATGTTGCCTAACGCCATGGTTGCCACGCTTACCATGATGCCATTCATTCTATCAGGCTCTGTTACCACCCTTACCTCGCTGGATTTCTTGGGCTTTGGATTACCCGTTGGCTCCCCTTCCCTTGGTGAATTACTGGCGCAAGGAAAAGCAAACCTTCAAGCGCCTTGGCTAGGTTTTTCAGCGTTTGTCATATTGTCTATTATGTTGAGCTTACTCGTGTTTGTTGGGGAAGCTGTACGTGATGCATTCGATCCACATCAACAGAGGTAAACATGTCTGAGAGCGTATTGAAGATTCGTAATCTATCCGTTGGGTTCGGACGCAAAAATGATGTGGATGTCATCACGCACGGAGTGAACCTCTCTATTCAAGCAGGCGAAACGCTCGCTTTGGTCGGCGAAAGTGGTTCGGGGAAGTCGGTCACTGCTAACGCCATTTTGAGATTGCTACCAAAAGGAAGCACGCAATACCTATCTGGCAGTATCTTATTTGACGACAAAGATCTCCTTACCTGCAGCGAAAGGCATCTTCGCGGTATACGTGGCGGAAGAATTGGAATGATTTTTCAGGAACCCATGGTATCGCTCAACCCTCTTCACAAAGTCGGACGCCAATTGGTCGAGACGGTAGAAATTCATAGAGGGCTTAGAACAAATCAAGCGCGAGAACTCGCACTTAAATGGCTAAACAAAGTCGGCATACGTAACCCAGAAATTAAGATAGATGCCTATCCTCACGAGCTATCTGGCGGGGAACGTCAGCGTGTAATGATTGCATTAGCACTCATCAATGAACCTGAATTGCTAATAGCAGACGAGCCGACTACGGCACTGGATGTATCTGTTCAAGCCCAAATACTGGAATTGCTCAAATCTTTGCAAGACGAGCTAGGAATGGCAATGCTGTTCATCACTCACGATTTAAGTATCGTAAGGCAAATCGCCGATAACGTTGCTGTGATGCAACATGGCAACCTTGTAGAGGTGGGCGCAACCAAGGAGATATTTGTTCATCCTGAACATGTCTATACCCAGCAGCTCATCGAGTCCGATCCCAAAGGCTCTCCAGTAAGTGCTGACGTAAACGCCGAGGTGTTAGTCCACGCTGAAAATTTAAGAATTTGGTTTCCCATTACAGGAGGAATTCTCAAACGTGTCGTATCTCATATCAAAGCTGTCACAGACGTCAATTTCAGTTTGCGAAAAGGACAAACGATAGGGTTAGTCGGTGAAAGCGGCTCAGGAAAGTCCACCACAGGCATGGCGATACTTAGACTCTTAAACAGCGAAGGGATAATTCAATATGATGGTGAATCAATAGAAAGCTTCGGGCGAAAACAAATGCTTCCGCTGCGAAAAAAAATGCAGGTGGTATTTCAAGACCCATTTTCCGCACTCAACCCGAGAATGTCCGTCGCTCAAATCATTGGTGAAGGGCTGAAAGTTCATCAAGACCTATCTGAATCAGAGATGGATAAGCAAATCTGTGAAACGATGGAAGAAGTAGGATTAGATTCAGCAACTCGTCACCGTTACCCAAACGAGTTTTCAGGCGGGCAAAGGCAGCGTATCGCCATTGCGAGGGCAATCATTCTTAAACCTGAGTTTATTCTATTGGATGAACCGACGTCATCGCTAGACAGAACCGTTCAAGCACAAGTACTCGACCTCTTAAAATCACTTCAGCAAAAATACGAACTCACTTATCTTTTTATCAGCCACGACTTAAATGTCGTCAAATCACTTTGCCACTACACTTTGGTGCTTAAGGATGGTCAAGTGGTAGAGCAAGGTGTAACAGAAGACTTGTTCCATTCACCCCAGCAAGACTACACTCGCCAATTGGTAAGCTTGTCTGATTTATAGCGGTAAGGTAGCAGTCATTCTACAGGTCATACTGATACCCACGGCTTTCAAACCAGTCCCCTAGAAAATTAAGCAAGGTTCTTACTTTGGTGTTAATTTGAATATCTTGATGCACAACCAAGTGACAGGGTAACTCGGAGATGGGAAGCGCTTCCAATACTTGAACCAGTTCACTGGATGTTTTCGCCAACCCTTTATGCGTCGCGACAATTCCCGCCCCTTGATTCAACAACGCCCAGTGCTGTAATAAACTGTCCGTGCGATAGCAAAAATCGTTGAGTTTTAATTCCACACCATGCTGGCGAGCTTCATCAATAAAGCTTGTCATTCTATCGAAGCCAACCAAACGGTGCTTTGCAAGATCCACTATGCCCATTGGCAGACCATGCTGCTCAATGTAGGCGCTATGCGCATAGAATCCAAGTGGAATGGATGGGAGCCTTCTAGAAACCAAATCTTGTTGCCGATGGTTAAACATTCTCACCGCAATATCTGCGTCTCTTTTTGACAAGTTTGTCGCTTCATTGGATATCACGACTTCAAACTCTATCTCTGGATGCGATTCATGAAAAGCTACCAGCGCTTTGGGGAGTAGAAAGTGCCCAAAAAGCTCATTCACGCTGATACGAATCGCTCCCTTGAGTACACCACTATTCCCTTGTGCTGAGCGTAAAAACTGATCGGCAGATTCAGACATACGCTTCGCCGATGCCAAAAGCGCAACACCATTCTCGGTTAAATCGAGTCCTTGAGTAGAGCGTTCAAATAACGCATAACCGAGCTCCTTTTCAAGTCGCTGTATCTGACGAGTGAGCGTAGGCTGCGATAAAGACAAAGCTTCTGCTGCTTTTGATAGGCTCCCCTGCTCTGCAACGACCAAAAAATGGCGAACCCATTGCCAGTTGATATTCATTTATGAATACCACCTATAAGTTTTGTTCGATTCAAAATTCAAATAACTATAGCAATAATCGCTTCATTGATCAGAACTTCAATAAGGGAAACGGTATGGCTACGTCAAATATCAGCAAAAATTTGGCTCAAATGAAAAGGAAAAGTGATGAGAAAAGTGCACTTATTTTAGGAATTACCGGCGGATTTGGTCGCTATGTGGCGCTAGCGCTTAAAGAAAAAGGCTGGAAAGTTACAGGCGTGACTCGCTCTTTGTCTAAGCTGGATCCTGAACTAAGACAATTCGACATTTTAGAGGGTGATGCGACAAACGAACGCTACCTTTCCGAAATAGCCAAGAACCATCAGGTACTGGTATATGGCTTGAATCCGGAATACCACCTTTGGAAATCCTACGCAAAAACATGGCTTACAACCACTCTCAACGTTGCCAAGTCTAATGACATGGAAGTCATCTTCCCTGCAAACGTGTACAACTACAATCCGCAGCGTTTTGCGGAAATTTCTGAGCATACTCCTAGTGAGCCCGTATCGAGCAAGGGGAGAATCCGAGTCGATATGGAGAATCAAATCCAAGTATTTTGTCAATCAGGTGGCGCTGCACTCATTATTCGAGCAGGGGATTTTATTGGTCAGCATGCACAAAGCTCATGGTTCAATTATCTAGTCAACATGAAAACCAATAAAACTGTACTGCAACTGCCCACTGACAAGAAAATTAGGCATTCATGGGCTTATTTACCTGATTTAGGCGGGGTGGTGAGTGATTTATTAGAGCACCGACTCTGTGGAGAAGAAATCTATCACTACGCAGGACTGGATATCAGCTTTGAGGACATTGAAAACAGCCTTTTGAGAATACGCGGATTACCCGTTTCGACAAGGTCTTTCCCTTGGTGGTCTCTGGCTATTATTGGTCTGTTTTCAACTAAAATGAAGGCGGTAAGGGAAATGAGATACTTATGGCGACACCCTCTAAAACTCAACGACACAAAGCTTCAACTCGCACTGAATAATCAAGTAAAATACCGCTCTCTTGATGAAGTGATCAATGAAATGGCTAATGATGGCTGATCTTTCGAAAAGCGATTCAAAGAATTGGTATTAAAAGCAAAAAGGCAAACCTATTTGGTTTGCCTGTTTGATTCATTCTGAGCTTTTATGGAGTCGAAAAAGCCTGGGAATTTTTTTCGGATTCTAATTTGCTCTGCCGCCATATGCTTTAAGCTAGGGCCTTCGTTTAGTTTAATCACGAGCTCGGCCCCGTCTAAACGCAAAACTTCTCCAATGACGTCAAAAGACTCGCCGCCACTCAATATCAAGGTTCCCTTTATTTCCATCCTCTTTTTCACATCAACTTCGGATGAAAATAGTAACCGCAGCCCCTTTTCAGATATCTCGGTTACTGGGAACTGTTTATTCCAAGCTTTGATTCTTGGTCGTTCCGACTTCGGATACCTTAAGCGGTAATATTGTCTGGATTGTTTAGAAATACTGTGTCCCATCTGTGCTTTTTCTGTATTTTAAATACTTACAGTAAGTAGCTTAACAGATTCCTAAATCGAGTTCTTCTTTATCACTCAGCTCATTATTTCTGAGCGACACCCATCAATACTGGCAACGATCCTTTGTCAGAATCTACGTGGAAAGGTGTATCAATAGTAACGCTACTGAACTTCGCTTTCGTCAACGCTTTCTTAGCTTGACTCTGCGTTAGGCCATAGCTTTCACTGTCGCTATCCACTAACCAATCCCAATGAATAAACAAACCACCGTCATTGAGCAACGAATGAATTATCTTTGCAGATTCTTCGAAGTCATCCAAAAAACCACATACAGAAGAAGCCACAACGATATCAAACTGACCACGGAACGCTGGGTGATAAGCCACTAAACCACGTGTAAGCTCATCAACGACAGGTTCTACGTTCAACAATTCTTTCGCATCCAATTGCTCTATCATCTTCTCAGACGAATCCAAAGCGACAATTTCTTTAGCCAAAGGTGAAAGCTTTTGAGTGAGCAACCCTGTGCCACAACCAAAATCCAGTACTTTCAGTCCTTCTAGGCTTACTCTTTCTTCGAGCTGTTCGAATGCTTTTTGCGCATAATTCGCAGTTGCCGCATCTTGCTCCCAGTTCTCTGCGTATTCATCCCATTCGTTGGACATGGTATTTTCCCCAAAATGTTTACAAGCTTATACCCAAAAATCCTGTTTAAAGACGCCACTGCCAATGTATCTAGCAAGATACTTGGGTATAAGGGACGTATAGACTAAACCAAAGCTAGCCTAGATACACACTCACCGATACAAAAGTTCATCAAATCGGGCGTTAAGTCTAATTTGTATCAACAAGCAGTTGAGATTATTTTTCTACTTCGTTTCGAATTCGGTTAAAAAGAAGACTTAATTGCAATATTTTAACCGAAATGTCATCTACAAAGACGCCAATCAGAATCCTTTGGTGGAACTTAGGGGAAAGCCTTGATCATATGAAGTCTGTTAAATTTCATAAAAATGCATATAACTACAGATGGAACGATAAGAAATAACAAAATTCTCAGAACAAATAACGGCAACAAAAACATCAAATGACGGACTTTATTGGAATCAGCACGTGATACCCAAGCTACATCACTTTTCTCAAACTTTAAGTTGTATAAAATATCCACAATTGTGCATTGTTTAAATCCTTAATTGATTGTCGGAGTTACCTAACTTTTTCTTTCCTTTCCTGATTTCGACCAATTGTTTCTCGATTTAAACACCTGTGACAAAAACGACATAAAATAACCATAAGATGTGCTTTATCAGACCAATCCAACGCCTTCGGTCTAGGGTTGGTTGCAAACAAGCCATCTTTGAGTCTCAAGGAGTCGAGTAAGTGATGAGTGTTTTTTTACGCCTGTTGATTGTTTTTTTTGCTTTATTTTCTTTTCCAAGTTTTGCCGCCGAATCTTCCACCAGCTATACCTCTTCTGGTGTGGGCTATGCTGCATTGATTATTTTTGGGTTTGCTTATTGCCTTGTCATGGCAGAAGAGTACCTGCAGCTTCGTAAGTCTAAGCCTGTACTTCTAGCGGCAGGTTTAATATGGATTATTATTGGGTTTGCGTTTCAAGCAGACGGTCAGATAGAAACCGCTAAACATGCCCTCGAACATAACTTGCTGGAATACGCGCAATTACTGCTTTTCCTACTGGTTGCGATGACCTACATCAGTGCGATGGAAGAACGAAGACTGTTTGATGCGCTGCAAGCATGGATGGTGAACAAAGGGTTCAATTTACGAACGCTTTTCTGGATCACCGGTATACTCTCATTCTTTATCTCCCCTATTGCTGATAACTTAACCACCGCGCTTCTGATGTGTGCTGTTGTCATGAAAGTTGGCGGGAATAATACGCGCTTTATCAATCTCGCTTGTATTAACATCGTTGTTGCCGCAAATGCGGGGGGCGCATTCAGCCCATTTGGCGACATCACAACCTTGATGGTTTGGCAGGCTGGGCTCGTTTCTTTCAGCCAATTCCTAACCTTGTTTATTCCTTCGGTCGCTAACTATGTTGTTCCTGCGGTTATTATGGCTTTCTTTATTCCGAAAGAGCAGCCTGACGCCATTAAAGAAGTGGTGGAACTTAAACGCGGAGCAAGGCGCATTGTTGTGTTGTTTTTGCTTACCATTGCTACGGCTGTCGCATTCCACGGTTTCTTACACTTCCCTCCCGTCATTGGGATGATGATGGGTTTAGCCTATTTGCAGTTCTTTGGATTTTTCCTTCGAAAAACATTGCCGATGTCCTTGGCGAAAAAACGAGCCAAAGCTCAAGCCTCACACGATGAAGAAGCACTGCGCCGGTTAGGTTCTGTTGTGCCGTTTGACGTGTTCCGACGTGTATCGCATGCCGAGTGGGATACCCTTCTATTCTTCTACGGTGTTGTTATGTGTGTAGGTGGTTTAAGCCTAATCGGTTACCTTGGCATGGTCTCTGAAATTATGTACACACAATGGGATCCTGTATGGGCAAACATTATGGTAGGCATACTTTCTGCCATTGTAGATAACATTCCTGTCATGTTCGCTGTACTCACAATGCAACCAGAAATGACACTCGGCAACTGGCTGCTTGTTACATTAACTGCGGGTGTCGGCGGAAGCTTGCTTTCTATCGGTAGTGCAGCTGGCGTGGCGTTAATGGGCGCAGCACACGGAAAATACACCTTCTTTGGGCACCTAAAATGGGCGCCAGTCATCAGCTTGGGCTACATGGTGAGTATTGTTCTGCATCTCATGATCAACGGTTCGTTGTTTTAGTCTGGCTAAAATGTTTTCGTTGAGTACTTTGGTTCATCGATTTAGAACCGTTGAATGATCGAGTATCACGGAACGTATTGGATAGGTGGTAGCCTGTTTGCCACCTTTCTATAAAAATAATGTAAACGATTTACATTGTTTTTTTATTTCTATTTTAATGAATTACATTTTCAGCAATGAAAAATGGTGTGAAAAAATGTCTTTTGTTTCCATGATTAGTTACATTACCCACTCTCTTTCTATTCGGGCTCAGTAAATGGCAACCATCAAAGACGTCGCGAAAACAGCTGGTGTATCCGTCGCCACCGTATCACGGGTGATCAATCGCTCACCGAAGGCGAGTAGCAAGGCGATTGAATCGGTCAATGCCGCCATGGCTCAGTTGGGGTATCGACCAAACGCAAATGCCCGAGCTTTGGTTAGCCAGTCCACTAATACCATGGGTGTATTAGTAAGTGACGTCTCTGATCCTTTCTTTGGCACACTCATTAAAGCGGTAGATGATGTCGCTCATACACAAGGAAAGCATTTGCTCATTGGTAATGGTTACCATAATGCTGATGAAGAACGGGAAGCCATCGAATTGCTGGTAAACAGCCGCTGCGAAAGCCTTGTGATTCACTCGAAAGGTTTAACCGACAAAGAATTGTTAAGCTACACCCAAGAAGTTCGTGGAATGGTTCTGATCAACCGACAAATCCCTGAAATATCGCACCGTTGCATTGCCTTAGATAATTACAAAGGTGCTTATCTCGCTACTGAATATTTGATTCGACACGGGCACACCAACATTGCTTGTATTTCATCTTCTCACCACATTGAAGATGTCGATGCACGAATTTCAGGCTATCTTGCCGCTTTAAACGATCACAATATCGAACTTTCCGATAAATACATTGTGCATTGCAACCCCGATAGTGAAGGAGGTGAAGAAGCGATGACGCACCTGCTCACTCAATCCTTACCCATTACAGCCGTGTTTGCCTATAACGATTATATGGCGGCTGGCGCTATGTCTATTTTGGATGAAAATGGACTTGATGTACCTGAAAATGTATCGGTGATCGGGTTTGATGACGGCCCCATTGCTCGTTACTTAACGCCGAAGTTAACCACTATTCGCTACCCTATCCAGATGATGGCAGAACAAGCCGCACGATTGTCGCTTGATTTGGCTAACGGCGAAGCCGTACATACCGAACCCGTCATGTTATCCCCCACTTTAGTGAGAAGAAACTCTGTCGACAAAGTTCGCAGTTGATAACGTTCGCGGCTAAAAAATCGTAGTCAACAAAGCTCGTCGTTGGTCAGCTCACTTGCACTCGAAATCAACGCATTTCATTGCACTCTAACGCATTGAGCTAACAGAAAAACGTCCGCTCCAATAACGCTTTTACGCCAGCATCCCGTTCATATTCACATTTCTATCTATAAAATGGCACTCGTTGCCTCACTTATTTGATTAAATCTTAATCAGCACATACGCTTAAAAATGATGTTTTTTCCAGATTAAGAGTAAGGTTAATCTAAATAGGGAGATTGTATGACCAAGCAATCAAAGAGCTCAAATGTAGAGGTTGAGCCTAAGAAAAATGATTCCGAGCAATTAGCGCAAATTCAACACCTTCTATTTGGTGAACGAGCCGAATCCATTGAAACCGCTATTGAGGATCTTTCTGAGCGAACAAATCAAACCTTTGTACAGATAGAAAAAAAATTGGATGCCATTAATCTGCAAATCTCTAAGCTGGCAGACTCTTTAGAAGGGCTCGCGCAAACAAGCCAGCAAAGTAACAGCAGCCTCGAGATGCACTTTACACAGGAAGTGGGAGAACTATCTCAACAGCTTCATGACAAACATGAAGAAGCCCTCAACAAAATTGACAGTGTTTCGGAAGACCTGAAAAACAACAAAGCGGATAGAAAAACATTGGCGACATTGCTTTCTACCATGGCCGAAGATCTCGATGGGAATTAAATGATCAATCGAGACAATTCGAAAATTGAGGAACTTCGTTCCTTAGTGCTTGGAGAGCAATACGAAAACGCTCTTAATGAATACATAGATAAAAATGACGAAACCAGCCGTGTGGCGGACGTCATCGTAGAAGCTATTAAGCAAAGAAATCAAAAAGATAACAAGGTCACCGAAGAACTTTCGCCCATCATCGACAGTGCCATCGAAGTATCCATCAATAACAACACGCAACGCTTTGCGGATATTCTTTATCCTGTCATCGGTGCCGCTGTGCGGAAATCGGTCAGCGCCACTTTCAACCAATTGGTCAACTCTCTCAATCAAGTTCTAACTCAAAACTTCAGTTTAAAATCCATCAAATGGCGCTATCAAGCATGGCGACAAGGCATCAGTTACGCCCAATTCCTCTTAATGAAAACGTCTGTCTTTCAGGTGGAACAGGTGCTCCTGATCCACAGAGAAACAGGGCTTCTTCTGAATTCCGTAGCCAATGAAGGAACGGAAACCAGCGATCCCGAACTCGTTTCCAGTATGCTCACGGCCATTACTGATTTTGTATCCGACTCCTTTAGTAGCGACAGTAATGACACATTAGAAGGCGTTAGGCTTGGCGACTTGCTGCTCAAGATTGAGGTCGCCCCTCATGTCATATTGGCCTCTGCGGTTAGAGGGATCCCAAATCAACTGGTCGACACCACTATTTCCGCCACTGTCGAAAAAATCGAGCAAGATTTCTCTGACACGCTAGTGCATTTCAGTGGCGATAATGAAGAATTTGTCTCTTCGGCTCCTCTATTGGAAAGCTGCTTACTAAAAAACACGCTCGAAGATAACGCAAAAGAACGCTTTCCATGGCGGCTATTTGCAGTGTTGCTGGTATTCATTGTGGTCGGGTTATACAAATTATTTGTTCATATTAACGTCAGTAACGAACATGAAATCACTCGTCAGGTCTTTGAATATGAACCGAATTATTTAATTGTCGAATCCGTCGTTCAGGACGAAAACATCGCCCTTTCTGTACTTCGTAAACCAGGTTCACGAGCGCCTAATGAAATCTTAGAAAACATTAACTACCTTCACACAACCCAAGTGGTTGACGACAAAGTCGTTGATTTCAGTGAATCGGGTGAGTTGCCTCAATACAATCTCACTGTTATAGATGTGGTTAGGCATAACCTCATTTCCTCTTTAAGCGAGGGAGAATCTGCTCGAATTTGGCTATCTGATCGCACCGTTAATGTTTCTGGTGAGTTAAAGCCGAACACATTGGAACAACTCAAACGCTACATAACAAAAATAGACGACAGCCTTACGCTGTCTGTCCAAGGTGTAACCCTACTTCCTTCAGAGCCTACTACTTCAGAGCAAATGGAAAGGGAATTTCTCCGACAGCAACTCACAAGTTTGATTGGTGATGGCGAAACCATCGCTTTCGCTTTTGAGCAGGATAAGGTTTCGCTATCAGGTGAAGTGTACCCAGAGACACTAGACAACATTCGTCGCTATTTAAGCCGCAAGGAGTTAAGCCTTGGTGTAGAAATGTCGGCTCTAACGACGCTTACAAAGTCACCCGATTTCCAAAAACAATATGACCAACTCTCTCTATTACTGAATCAAGTTCGGTTCCAATACGAGCTCAACGTGGTTACCCCAAAAAATGACAAATCAGAGATGGTGAGGTTTGTGAGCCAAGCGAAATCACTTATACAGCTCGGGGAAACACTTAATCCACCACTTACGCCTATATTTATAGTGACGGGGTATTCCGACGATATTGGTTCAAAAGAAAGAAACATTCAGCTAAGCAAACAAAGGGCGTCCAATGTTAAACAAATCATGGTGGATAATGGCATCAATGAAAACCACATTATTACCCTAAATATCAGCAATATAGAGTCAACGGAAAGTATCTCATCTGCATTAAGAAGAGTCACCATAGATGTGATAAACAAGGATTTGTGAGCATAAGAGGCCACACATGAAAGCAAAGAAGATCTGCATGATTGGCGCATTTGCCGTAGGGAAAACCAGTTTAGTTCGGCGTTTTGTCGAAAGTATTTTCACTGAAAAGTATCACACGACAATTGGTGTAAAAATTTCGAAGAAATTTATCGATTCAACGCCCGAGCCGGTGCAACTGCTGGTTTGGGATATCGAAGGAAAAGACGTGTATACCAACATCAATGTTTCCTATCTGAGGGGAGCATCTGGCGCAATGTTGGTTGTCGATGGAACCCGCCCAGACAGCCTAGAAGTAGCCAACGAGCTAAGAACACTGATCAGTGACAACTGCAATGATATTCCCGTTGTATTGATGCTGAACAAATGCGACTTGGAGGACGATTGGGTTATCGGACCAGACAAAATAGCCACACTAGAACAAAAAGTCTCTACCTTGTTTAAATCCAGCGCAAAAGATGGAAAAAACGTTGATGAAGCGTTCCAAACATTAGCCGAATTGATGCTGGAACGAGATTAAGCCGAGGACAACACCATGAACCACTTAGAAGCAGTATTGACGTCTTTAAATTATGTTGTCCTATTGCGAAACCAAGACAAGACCTTTACGTTATTGAACCCTTGCGCTAATTGGTTTAGTGAACTCTACTATGATCAAACCGAAACTAAGTTTGATGCTAACCTCATTGACCTGTGCCTTGCTTTTCCCTTCATCGAAAATTTTATCATTGATGCCGATTCCGTTTGGTGTAAGCCCAAATCAAAAGAATCCATCAGCTCTGGAGTCTGGACAGAATCCAATGCAGAAGGAGAAGAGATTCAACTGACTGCCATTGCTTCGAACAATAACAGTTGCAATCTACTCATTATCGAGAATCGAACCGAGCACTTCAAAGTAGAGCAAGACATGATGCAAAAGGCTCGGGACATTGCATTACTTAATGAAAAACTGGTCACGGAACTCAACCATAGACAGCGAAATCTTCAATCGGACATTGCCCAATTATTTGATGAAAATGCCAGTATGAAAATCATCGGCGATGCGATCAAATCTGAACCCGCGGCGGTGATCATTTTCAACTCCAAGAGCAAAGTGCTTAACATCAATAATGAGTTTAAAAAGCTTTTTCAAATAGAGGATATCGCCAGCTCTCAGCCTTTGGCACTGCTTGAAAGATGGTGTGGAGAGGCAGAGCCCATTTATCCAGAAATGAATCGTGTTTTAACCGCGGGCTCCTATTGGGAAGGCGAGTTCTCCACACGAACCATTAGAGAACAAAAACACTTTGTTCGGCTGAACATTGCACCGATTAAAAACGAACGTCAGCAAGTGACACACTTTGTTTGTATCATCCACGATATTTCAAATCTCCGCCTAGATGAAAAACACGACAGCACAAATTACACTGGGTTTGAATACACTACCCAGCTGCCCAATCGGCGGTATTTTTGGCGGAAGATCCAAGAAAGGGACAAGGCATCTCGGAAAAACAAAACAACCTACTCCGTTTTGTATATCGATTTAGATTACTTTAAACGCATCAACGACAAATTTGGGTTTGAACAAGGAGACAATGTTCTAAAGCTCATTGGTTCGCGTATTTCGAGATGTGTAAAACAAAAAGACTTTGTTTCTCACCTTGGTGGTGATGAATTTACCATCATCGCGTTTGGTGCTGCCGAACAGCTTAAACCCATGTCGGACAGGCTCCGTAGGTCGATCAGCGAACCCGTATTGATCGACGAAACCTCCGTCAGTATTACAGCCAGTATCGGTATTGCCACCATCGAGGATTCAATCAGCCTTGTGGAAGTGGTAAAACATTCTGATTTAGCCATGTCGTCGGCGAAAGAGCTAGGAAGAAACCAATGCCGTATTTACACCGAGCAGTTGGACCTTACGTTTTCTCTGAGGCTACAACGTGAACATGATATTCATGATGCGATTAAAAACGATGACTTTCATTTGCTATACCAACCTAAAACGAATGTTAATGCGAGTGATGAATTTAACGTTGAAGCACTCGTGCGCTGGGAACACAATACCGAAGGCACGATTTACCCTAATGACTTCATACCCATTGCCGAAGATTCAGGTCAAATCATTCCTTTAGGTCGTTGGGTTCTAGAACAAGCCTGCAATGATGCCAAAACGCTGCTTGATAAAGGCATAAACATTCGAATGGCAGTGAATGTATCAACGAAACAGCTCAAGCACCCCGACTTCTTTAATCACGTAGTCAAGGCGTTGGAGAAGAGTGGATTACCATCAGAGCATCTTGAGCTAGAAATAACAGAGAGTGGTTTGCTTGCAGATATAGACTCCATCCTTGATGTGCTGCATCAAATCCGACAACTCGGGGTTACCGTCGCGCTTGATGATTTCGGCACTGGCTTTTCTTCGCTCAACTACTTACGCCAAATGCCCGTTGATTTTATTAAGATAGACAAAGAATTTGTTGATGAATTGCCAGCCAATAATCAAAGCATGCTGATCACTACGTCTCTTATAGAACTCGCGCACAGCTTAAATCTTAAGGTGATTGCAGAAGGCGTTGAAACGCTAAAGCAACTCAAATGCCTCACCAATGTGAATTGCGACTACATTCAGGGTTACTACTTCTACAAGCCCCTACCGTTTAAGCAACTGGAACTGGCTTACAAAACCGAAATGGATGAGAAGCGGATAGTAAAATCAAGCCCTTAGATTGTTAAGGGCGTATACTCAAACCCGAACAAACATTGGTTAATTGTTTGGGTTATCTTTGTATACCCAAGTAACCTCAAGATGCTTAGTTCAGCGAGAATTAACTGGCTTTCAGACAAGGCACTGATATGAAGATCTAGCCATTCTAAATCAAGAATCAGTAACGCAGTGTGAAAGCCAGTTAAACTCGCCCATGGGAGCCCATATTCCGTCCCATTTCGTCGTCAAAGAACTTGGAAAGGACTCATCATTCCACTGCGTTCTTTTCCTTGAACTGGAACAGAATATGAGGCTCTGAATCCTGCATCTTGAGGTAACTTGGGTATATCTCTTTATTCGATCGCTCGTCGCATTTTTTCTATCTAATATGTAAACCATCAAGACAAACGCTTATATACCCAAATAATCTCATATTATTTATCGATAATTCCTATCGATACTCCTTCTAACATAAGAGGCGTAAATATGAATAAGTGGGTAAGTTTTCTTCTATTGTTTTGGGTATCCGCTGCCCAATCATCAGACATGCTGCAATGGCCTGAAATAAAACCTTTTACATTGACCTCGTCAGTATTGGGTGAAGAGCGAAACGTATGGGTTTCACTTCCAAGCAGCTACAGTGAAAACCCTAACAAACACTACCCTGTGATCTATACGACCGATGGCAAATACTTACTAAAGAATCTACAGGGAGCCATGTGGGCGCTAACAACTCGTGCAGATGTACCCGACGCAATTTTAGTTGGCGTTGAAAACCCTGACCTCACGCGCGCTAGAGACTTAACACCTACCGTTGTGACCGGAGGCTACGTCCCTCCAGGTATTGTTACAGGGCAAAGTCAGCAATTTGAACGATTTATTGTCGAAGAACTTGTTCCTTGGGTTAATCAAGAATATCGCACCGATGGATTTGATGTGCTGGCTGGTCATTCTCTTGGTGGGCTTTTCGCACTTTCAAGCTTACTTTCTCCTGATGCACGAGCGATTTTTGAAGGCTACGTAGCAATAGATCCATCTTTATGGTGGGATGACCAAGTCATGGTAGAGCAGTTTACAGATGCCGCTGCAAATTTCCCTTCTAACCAACATATGGTCTACATTTCTGCTGCTTGGGAAGAGGACATTCCAGCCGACATTATGGAGCTGTACATACAACATATTGGTGGTATCGATTTGGTTTCTAAGATTATTTCTAACCAATTCACTATCAATTCCACCTACCAAATCGAAACCACTGAAACTCATCCGTCGGTAGTATACGACAGCTTGTTCCATGGTATTCGAGCTGTGTATAAATGTTACCCTTCTGTGTGTGCAAAATAGCTGCTCAGACCTTGGGGAACTCTGGCTAAACTGAATGGCTGTTTTGTGCCATTGAACCCCAATTAAAAATCAATCTAAACCCTAAGCCCCTATACCCAAGTAACCTCAAAATGCTTGGGTATAGATACAAGGGGCTAGCAAAGTAAAAACGAACGACGTAACTCTTCAATCTTCAATAATTGACTAACTTTCAATAACCTATCAAATTTTGTAGTTTATAATTTCTCATCACCTTTGTAATATCCCTTCCGAAACACCCCTAGTGTTGTGGGGTACAAAGGATATTACATGCATTTATCAAAACGTCATTTTGCTCTATTTTCTACAATAGCGATTACCGCAGGCTGTTCATCGACTCTCAATTTAGAAAACCAACATTCAAAATTGGCTATGGAGAGCTACATTTCCAGCTACGGATCCAAGCTCGGAAAAGCGTGGGCTTTTAAAGGGGAAGCCTATGTTCTGAAAGAGGGTCGACCTTTATTTCATGTAAATACCGAATCAAACAAGCCAGAAAATTATCTTATTGGATCAATAACTAAATCACTGACTGCCGTGACCATTTTGAAGCTTGCGGACGAATATCAAATTGATGTTGATGCGCCCATTGGTGAGTACTGGACGACGTTACCGGAAAAATTCAAACCCTTAACGGTGACTCAGTTGCTCAGCCACACTTCAGGGCTGGGTGATATCCCAAGCCTATATGAAGAAAACGCAAGCAGTGAACCACAAGAAGTGTTCAAATCAATTGCCGCTTCACCTATTTATTTCGAACCAGGCAGTTATTACCAGTATTCTAATGCTGCTTACTATTTACTTGGTCTGTTCATTGAGGAAGTATCGGGTAAACCTTGGTTGGAATATATAGCTGAAAGCGTCCTAACCCCTGCTGGTTTGGATTCTATCGGCTTCTCTTCACCTTCTGTTATGGGCTGGACTCGCTTCGACAACCACTTGAAGCCCGCGAGTGAACCCTCTGTCGATATAGGTCAAGCAGCAGGCGCATTACGCTCATCCAGTTCAGACCTTACGAAATTTGCATACCAATTGACTCAATCGGATATTGTTACGCCTCAACAGTTCGAGTACCTGACGATGGACCACGTCAGTATTACTGAAGTTCAGCACGGCGCTGGGTTCAGCATTCAAGACATTGCAGGAATCAAAACTGTAGGGCATGGCGGAAAAATCCAAGGATTTACAAGCCGATTACAGTTTGACTTAGGCGGAAAGTGCATTGCGGTTGTTCTTTCAAACAACGAGCGTTTTAGTGCATCTAAAGTAGCAAAAGACTTGACCGAAATCTGTTTAACGGGCGAAAGCGTACCACCCGCGCAAGAACCGACTATTGTCGCCCCGAGCGACGCTCTAGTTAAAAGCATTGAGGGGAGTTATACCCTATCACCTTTGCCACAAGAAATTGTCGACCTACTTGGTGAAGAGTTGGTGAACCAAATATCCAAAATCTCACTCGCGCCGAAAGAAAAAGGGATTGAGTTGTCTAACGATGCCGGCGCACAACCGCCAGCGCTACTATTGGTAACAGACAAGAATGAACTTATCGAGTTCGACCATGGTATATCGATCAAAAGCCAAGATAATTTTGAAAACTTTATTCTTTCACAAGATGGATTGGCAGTAGAGTATAAGAAAAATGAGAACCTTAAATAGCAGGCTAAGCTAAGTAGACTGAGTCGTCTTGTTAGAATGAAAATACAAAAATAAAAAGAGAGGCTATTTTCACCAGCCTCTCTTTCAAAGGTTTCTAAGGACAACCACTTAGTGGACAGATTTCAATCCAGCGTAAGTCTTCAGAGTTACCCCATAGATGACAGGTTCCTAGCCCTCTTACGTTCGCCAGCGTTTTATCGGCTGCAAACGCAGTTAGAACAAGAGAGGCGTGCACGCTATCTTTGTGAACAGAAAAGCGGCCAGTCGTCGCGCAAGCAGGGCGATTAGATTCTGAGTTACCGGCGATATTAAACAAGATTGCATCATTAACCGACGCAATATGAACAATCTTTCCACCTTGGCTGTTTCCAACCGCGAACACTGAAGAACTAAACAATAAACCAAACAAGACTAATAAATATTTATTCATTTCCATTTTCCCAATTGACGTAAATTTTAACCGGCTGGATCAAACTGAGTAACTATGCAGTACCCTGTCCCATTTTCCCGACCTGCTACATAAACGGTTCCTGATGTTTTACCTGCTGCCCATGCTGTTAACACAACAGAAGTAATTGCCGTATGTTCCTGCTTTATCTTCATCCAGCCATAGGGGGAACCCGCGCATTTCGAAGGTAACCCTGAATCCATCATAATCATAATGCCTGAAGTCACAGCGGTAAGGTTACTGATTTTTCCCGACTTGTAATGACCGGAAGCAAATACGCCAAACGGTAGAATCAATAGAACGAGCCAAGCCAACTTTTTCATAAATACCCTTATTAATTTGTAATACATACTCAAACCACCTCAAGGTGCAGGATTCAGAGCTCTATCTTCTGTGTCAGTTCAAGGAGAAGAATGCAGTGGAATGATGAGTCCTTTCCAAGTTCTTTGACGATGAAATGGGACAGAAGATGAGCTCCCAAGGGCGAGTTTGCTTGGTTTTCATACTGCGTTACCAATTCTTGATTTAGAACCACTAGACCTGCAAATTGGTGTCTTGCCTGAAAACCAAGCAACTCTCGCTGAACCTAGCATCTTGAGGTGGTTTGAGTATATTTAACCAACTCTATGAACACGAATATACCCATGAGCACAATCTCCCCTCGCATCAAACCCTATATTCACGTTCTCTTTTGATGCATAAGCCGTTAATAATCGAGAAAGTAACATTTGCCTTCTATCACTCGGTACCGTATCCGGAATAACAAAATAGTTAGGTTTACAAGTTGGGTGAGATTTAGGTTGATTCTCTAACGTTAAATATATGTAGTCGCCATCCGTATATACAAAAACACCTTTAAGAACACCAGTCATATTCGAGTTATAATGCGCAAAAGCTGTTCCGCTCGCAAATATCAATAATACCGATTGCAATACAATGAATATCCATTTCTTCATAATTTACCTACTATTTAAAAATACGTTTGTTGAAGAGCAATAAATGCCCCTTCGCAACTGCCATCTTCAGAGTGAATTCGGACCTTTTTACCCGAAATCTGCGCAGCCATAGCAACACTTAACACTTTATCGATAAACTCAGGGCTATGGCGGCTGAATGTGAAGCGGGCAATGCCATTGCAATCTTTGTTTAGGTGGGTAGCGCTATCATTGAAATAAATACGAAGAGATTTGTCTGTTTTAAAATCGTAAACCTTGACCCCTTTTAACGTACCAAAACCGATATCTTTTGCATTAACAACAGGCGCTAGAAAACTTAACGCCAATAAAATTATTGGAATTATTTTCATAATTATCACTCTTTAAATTTAAGAAAGTTAATTAAT
This sequence comes from Vibrio penaeicida, assembly GCF_030689305.1. Classification (GTDB taxonomy): domain Bacteria; phylum Pseudomonadota; class Gammaproteobacteria; order Enterobacterales; family Vibrionaceae; genus Vibrio; species Vibrio penaeicida_B. The sequence goes on from NZ_JAUYVM010000019.1 coordinate 94,833, forward strand.
TCTAATCATTAGTTTGTATTGAGAGAAATGTTTATTACTTTGGATAAACAAATATCCCTTCAATTGAACAACTCCACCACCCTGTATGGTTTGTATTTTCATAGCGGATGACTCCTTTAAAGCTTTTCGTAGTCATCATGGTCAATAATAAGGAGTAATACTCTTTGTAATTTGGGTTACTTTTACTGAGCCGACCGCCCTTGCCCCCGTGACAACCTGGCATTGCACCCGCTTGAAATTCAATATACAACCCATCACCTTTGTCGTGATGAAACCCAACTGGATATAGAGTTTCAATTTCAGGCCCAGTTTTTACTTGTGCTTGAGCCGTAAAAGCACACGCAACCAAAGCCGTTGCGAGTAACATCTTATTCATTGTCTATCCATAAATTAAAGAGGCTTGCTTTTACAAGCCTCTTTTCCTTTTATTGATTTTTAGATTTAAAATTTAGATGTTGGTTAATAGTCGTCACCAAACACTTCGGCTTTACTTTTGTAACCTTTGGAAATTTCTCCCTTTACCATCCACTCAGGAACATAAAAGGTATCTACACTTGGTTCCAACCCCCAGCGGTGATAAGCCAAAGAAGCAAGACCTGTAATCAACCACGCTATCCACTGTTCGCTGTTGTAAGCGTTACTGCCATCTATATCATTATCGGTAATCTCATCGGGTCTGGTGTAACGTCCCCAAAACGCCTTATGGTCTTCCACTGCCGATCTGAGCTTTTCGGGGTACAGCGTTTCTCTTTGAGAACAGAACATAGCGTGGATCAGCGAGATGATAGGCAGATATCGGTATTGCACTTCATCTACGCGCTGATCATTGTTTCTTCTGGTTCTGCCTATTGCTTCAGGCTGGAATACCTTTTCTGCCGCATCTTTTAATAGGCTGTCCATATCTGCGTCGGGGTACATCACTCCCTTTAACAGCCGTAACATGGCTTTATCGAATTGCTTGTCGTTGCTATTCGCTGTGTGAACATCTTTATCAATAAAGTATTCATCCATTTGGCACAGCTCAAGCACCCCATTGTAGTCTTGTAATATCAATGCTACTGAAAATATCCGCACCCAGTCATCCAAGCCTAAGTAGGCATCAAATTCCTTACCTACCGCTGGGTAAGAGTGCTGGTTGACGTTAATCGGCACAGATTGCCCCGCATTAAAGTTCAAACGGTAAAACGTTTGACCGAAGTGGTAAATCAGCTTCAAATGCCACTCTAAGTAAGCCTTAGGGTCTCCCCGCATTGCACGTTCACACAACAATTCGAAATGTGGCTTAACTTGCGAGATAGCTCTCATTTGATAGGATTTCATCTCTACCCCTTCTAAGTCCTCTCTCACGTAAGGCTTGGATTGATCTATTATTCTCGTCAACCATTCGTGTTCTGACGGTGGTTTGCGATCTTCAGCCAAATCAAGCCGCGCCATTTCTTCATCAATTTTTTTCCTTATTTCATCATTGTGATGAGGGATGACAACTTTATTATTCATCAGCTTCAAATGCCTTCTCTTTATATTGAATGGTGGTTCCGTTGGGTTTTAACGAACCATCTGTACTGAGCAACGTTTTGATTTTTATGAATGACGCCGTCTCTTTATGTTCTTCCAATTTACGTAAGGTTTCATTGTGTGCGCTCAATTCGTCTGAGTCAAAAACTCCCAGCATACGGTTTGCTTTTTTATTCCATTCTTTCATGGTATTGAACGTGTCTTCACTATGCATATGGTGACCTTGCGCATAACGCTGACCATTTATTACCCGTGTGCTATCGGAAGGGTTCACCCCACCTTTGTATTCAGGAATAATCAACTTTTCGCTACCATCAGCATAAGAAATTAAGAAAACGTCATCAAACTGGTCATTTGTTTTCCTTAAACCGGGGTAATCGGCTTTAAGCTTACGAACCTCAGTGACTCCGTTTTCACCCACCTTAAATAAGGTGTTTCTAATAACACCTTCACCGGTAAGTTTACCTATTTCATGACTGAGCGCACCCACACGATTACTCGCTTCAAGATAGGCTTTTTCTTCTGTCGCTGTTCGTTGCTGGGCGTTGGCATCCTTTATGGTTTTTGCCTCTCTACGGAGAGATTCTAGATCTGTAATACTGGCTTTTATCGTCTCACCATCAAGAGTGATATCTGCCTTTATCTCGTTACTACATTGATAACCACATGCATTAAGAGGGTCTATTTTATCTTGAGTAGATACGCCATTTATCACGGCATCTTTATATTGAGGTCGCTCTACGTAACCAACCAGCTCGGGCTTATGCCACTTTCTGCCGCTTTCATAATCGTAGTCCCAGTCACCCTTTATGTATCGCTCAAAGTCAGCAGGTGAGATGCTAGGATTACCTACTTTTTCCATGTGGTCAGCGTACATTGTGGCAATATCTTCATCTGTTAGTTCGTGGGTTGGTTTTCTTTGTCCACCAGAACCTTTATAACTAGGCGGCTTACCATCATTATTCATGACTGAGTAAGCGGCATTATTGCCCTTTACTTTTACAACAAGTTCTGCAACTGACTCTACACCTTCAGCAAACTCAACACCGGCATACTCACCATCCAAATATTCTAAAAGCTGTATGGACGTCATCGATGCTATGGCTGTTTTCCATTTCCTAAGCTCAAGAGCTTTATCAATAACGGAATCTTCCATGCCTTCTTTAGCAACATCCAAAGCAAACTGCTCTAACGCAGCTCTAGCTTCCTTCCGCTTTTTCGGGTCATCAGATGTAAACGCAGTAATAATGGCATCAGCAGATTGGATTAATTCTGGAAGTTCAGATAAGAACAAGTAACCTAATGTAGCTTGCGCTACGTAATACAGCCCCTGACCTAGGTAGTAAAACCAAATACCATTATTTTCTACCGCATTTTCAGCTGCATTAGCGGCATAATCAACATTCCCACCAAAGGCAAATACAGTAACTCCAGCGATCAATGCACTGGTCGAAACACCCTGATCTTTGAGTTTATCGATATACGCTTTGGTTTCACTAGACAACTGTATTTTTTGCGAACATGTAGTGCCTTCTGAGGATGCCGCTAACTGACACTGCTTAAGTTTGCCCACATCAGAAATCATTGAAAGTACGGCATCTTCAGCGTCTCGAATCGCTTTATTGACATCTTCAAGATGATATCTGGCAATATACTCGCCAACTACAGCCCCGCCAGCACCAGAACTACAAGCAGCAGCATTGTCTTGACTATTTCCACCATTCGTTGCCGATACAGCTCCTTGGAGTACACAGCCGACTGCCGCATGAGCGATATACCCAGCCGCATCAGAAATCGGGTCATTCATGATGAGATTTCCATCAGAATCATAATCGACTCGGATGCTCCCATCAGAATTAAGAGGCATCTCGCTTTTGGCTATATGGATCTGATTAGCAAGCTCCTTACCCACAATATTGATGGCAGACATTGCCATGGACTTGAGCGCAACTTTTTCAAAATCTAAGCTTGCGAAACCTTCGCCATTCAATAAGCTTTGAGCATTTGCAGAGACTGTTGCATGCATAACAGACTGGATCGATTGCTGTGCAAAGTCGGCAATCACATCACTTTCGATTACTTGGTCAAGGTAGCTATTTAGTCCGCTTTCTCCTGCTAAGAATTCCACTTTCAGGTTTTGCATTACACCAGCGGTTACCATGGCAGTAACCAAGTTTTGAATAGACTCTTGGCTTGCCACTTCCGTCAGAGTTTTGCCCACATCGAAGCCGTTGGCGAGAAGTGAACCACTTGCTTGAGTGACAATCGCCGAGTAGCCTGCATTAATCGCAGCAGCAAAAGCACCATTGCCTTGCAATAAGACAAGTCCATTACCACCTGTTGCCGCTGTAATTGCTAAACCAAGAATTGCCATACCAGCAGGTGTCAGGCCGCTGTTGTCGTAATCCCAGCGTTCAATTTCTAGCTGAATAGTATTCCAATGAACATCAACTTCTGGGTTATTCCGAAGCTCTGCTAGCCACTCCATTCCAGGTCTGGAGGATAAGTCATTTAAGGCTTTTTCAATGCTGGCAGAATCTTTACCCGAGACAATATCGACGTATACGCCATTACGGGCATCGACAAGTAAACCACCTTGGGCTCGGAATTTATTGTAATGCGCGTATTGCTCGGAGAAACCGCTACCTTGGTGCCTAAAGCTCAATGAACCTGTGTAAGACTCCTGCGAGTTTTCCATTGCCTGAGTAATAAAGGCTTCAAAATGCACATCATCCGCGAGAATTTTCGCCACGCCACCGGACTCTACGTTAACGGCAGACATGCGAACGGGACCCATATCTGTGCTTATGACAAGATCTTGACCCGCTTTAAGCAGCGTTTGTACGATGTCTTCATGGTATTCACTGAACGATGAAGACTCCTTAGTTCCAAACAGCCCACCCGTTTGAACCTCGAAAGACTCGCTAGAGCTAAAGTTATCGATAGCTGCTGTTAAGTAAATACCTTCACTTGCAAGTATTTCGAGTACGCCTTCACTCTCTAAAATTGCGCCAGTAACAAAGATTTCGTTACCAACAATTGACAGTAAATCAATGGCTTTCAATTCAGATTGGATATTAACGAGCGATTTGGTCGCAGTTTGCCAGTGTTCCCCCTGTTGAGCGTGATCTTGCCTAACCTTTTGAGGAACAATCGTAACTTTTCCACCCGCATTGACTTTCAATTCACCGTTGGATTTTAAAGCGCTACCAGCAATCATGATGTCGCCAGCACTGTAGATGTTAAGAGTGTCGATTCCGGTTATCGTCGCCAGTTTTCCAGCAAGCTCCGAGAAACCATGCTCGTAGTTGTGGCGGTATACGAGTGTTTTGTTGGTGATTTGGTTAGCAAGTAGTTGAACTTTTCGGCCGCTGATGTCACCGGATAGATTCTCTATTTCGTTTGCTTTAATAAAGATTTGATCTGAAGAGACAGAGCCATTGACGAGCTTAAATTTATCCGATGCCTTTATATGAAGCTGGCGGTCAGAAATAACATTACCGCCATTGATATAGAAGTTATGTGTTTTGATCACACCACTTCCAATATCTAATGTTGTATCGGTTACCGTTTCTTTGGCTAACGTAGCTTGAGTAAGGTAAACAAACGGGATCACTATTTCTTGCCCCGTCGCCAGTTCCCTTATTTCTGGCCAAATCATATCTTTGGATAGAGCGTTTATTTGTGCCTGCGTTAAGTTTTGCCCAAATTTTACCGTTGGATTTTTCTTAAACCACTCCAAGCCATTCTTGTACAACAAGCGGATCATGCCGTTGTAACCTTGCTCCGAGTGTTCTGCACTTAATCCGTTGCTTGATATATAGCTTCGGTTGAGCATTTGGTTTAACTGCAAGCGAACAATGTCTCGCTCCACATAAGGCGTACCAATAAACTTGGGCTTATTCGGCGCTTTGGGTATAAACGTGGTGATGTCGCCTACACTGATCGGGATCCACTTCACTCCATGGAACTGAGCGGCATTGTTTTGAGATGCATTAGTATAGAAGTAGTCAAACCCATCAAAGATATCGGGAACTGGATACGGGAATATTTCTTTGTAGGTGTAGTTATTATTGTGAGGCGCGAGATCCAAACGTGCAGCAGCATTTAACGAGTCTTCCAACGCTTTCACATCTTTAGCATATCGAACACCCGCGTATATTGGCATACTCCATTGAGCCGCCAAGGTAACCAACAACACATTGGCAGTGAACTTTTTCGGGTTGCACTTCATTCTATGAAGAGCATTCTTGATTAGTTTTTTCATATTGATGCCCTCGAATTGTTAGTTTGCCGGGTGAATACCGTAAGTAATATCACCAGAAAGAATGGTTCCTTCATTATCTTTTTGGGGGCTCTCTATGCCAGTAACACTGAAATCGCCATCACCTAGGTAAAACAGTGCTGGTAATTTCCCTATTTCACTAATTGAAATGAGACTTTTTGACGTTGTAGTCCACCTTTCCGTTTTTCTTTTTAAGCAAATACTTAGAATACGCTTGGAGCAATATGTCTCTTCATGATCAATAGTATTTCTTTCAATTTTTGATTTTTGAAGTTTCAACCCTAAATTTTCAAAACTAGTAAGCTTTCCGGTTATATTTCCCAATATCTCTAGATTCCCAGCGAGATTACTAAAACTATTAGCTTTTTCACTGTTAATATGTAAATCCCCACCAACCAAGGTTCGTGGGACCGGCGTATTAGCCGCTATCCAGTTTTCTTTGATTTCGACATACGTTTGCCCCTTAGGCTTAAGGTATTTGTCACATCCTGATACGATATTTATTAGCTCTTGAACCCGAGAATTTTTCTGAGCGTCGCTTTGGAAATGCCTAACCAACTCATACTCCCAAACAGTCTCCCACTCACTAGGATGCCAAATTGATACACTCTTATACTTAGAAACCCACTCACAAGTAGTCACCGAACCTGCTTCGAGAGTCCATTCAGTTTTGCATTCATATTCAGGTACATATTCATACTTAAATTCTAGCCACCCAGGTTTGTAGACACTTTTTTGCACTCGATCATTAGAATAGTAATATGTTGAAGCATTTCGAATTTTGTCAATATTATCTTTGAAATTGATAAAGTTAAGTCTACTTATAGGTATATGATCCTTTATATTTCCCCATTTGTGGTATTCAGAAAAATCTTCTTGCTTAAGCTTATTTTCTTTTGCAATACATTGAGAAGATATAGGGCTGGGCTGAGACCATGGAACATCATATTTATGTGTTCGCCCTTCAACATAATATCGATGATTTTGAAATTTCTCTGTATCCAATACTAAATTGCCATTTAATACCTCCAAACTCCCCGAACCGTTTTTTAATTCTTTTTTTGCTTTTATATGAAGTGTATTTTCAGCAGAAATAGATACTTGATGAGAGTGGGTAATCTTTGCCAAATTATCTTCTGGATTACCGTTGCCCTCTCTATTACCTCTAGACTTAAACTGATTAATATCGTGAAACACATCTAAGCGTGGGTTAGAGTTGACGATGGTTGGTGCATCCATCGCGATATTAAAACCAAAGATATACGCTTCACGTTCTTCAGTAAGCCAGTTTTGCCTGCGATTATCGGGACATGAATCAGCTTTAATGAGTTCAGCCCCGATACCCAGTTGAATTTCATTTTGATCATAATGCACGTTGTTAGAGTTATCAGAATAACTCGTTGCCGTTGCCACCTCTAAAGCGCTAGGAGCACATCGCCATGGCTGACCATGACCATTGTGAATATCAGCACCAGCGGCTAAATACACATTATTCCCGACGACCATACCTCTGTTAACATTTATTAGCGATTGTTCTGCTTGAATCAAAATGTCACGGCTAGCGAAAATTTCGCCACCTGCACGCATGTTACTTTCTTGTTCGCCAGGCTTCCCTGCGTTGTAGAAATTTTTCGCACTTATACGCGCATCACCCGTGGTGACTAAGCCACCGTTGTAAATATTGTCGCCCACCGCAAACGATACAGAATCAGCATCAATGCTCGCTTTTTGAAAACTATCGCTGGATGACGGTGAAATATAGAGGTTGTCGCTGCTCAAGCTGACCTGTGAGGGAGAAACAATGGTTGAATCTAGTAATGTGATTGCCCCATACGAGGTAAGTTTGATCGAACCAAATGGGATCACGGACTTATCTTTATGTGAGCCCACAATAGAAATATCGGCTTTGGTATTCAAAATAGGCAAAGCTGAATTGGCAAGGGTGATATCGCCTGGTGCATGAATGTAAAGGCTGCCAGCATTTATGTTACGGTTAATCGTTAACGTGTTGTTTTTGCTTCCACCATTCCATGTCGACTCCAATGTGTCGTAGTCAACAATGTAATCCCCTACGTTGATTCTAAGATGGGTTTGGGCGGCAACGTGGCTTCCATTTGAATCCAGCGTATAACCACCACCGCTAAGCTTCTTCGCTTTTACAAACGTATCAATGGGCGCATGTTGAACAAACCCCTCACTGACCAAATCAATGATGTCGGCATCGGAAGTGGTTAGCCCATTGCCTTGAATGGTAATGGTGCCATTCTTTGTTGTGATTTCTTGATAGTTATTGCTTAAAGATCCTGCGGCAAGCGTGACTCTCCCAGCGTTTTTGAAGTTGCATGAATCACACACAATGCCAGCAGGGCTGACAAACAAGATGTCGCTTCGTTTACCTAACACCTCGATGTTACCAATCACCATCGGCTGGCTAGACAGGTTTTCAATGACAGTTATGTTAGAAGGCTCAATGAGCTTTGGGTTGATTTTGGGGTTGTTGTTGATGTACAGCGTGTTATCGCGGTTATCAAAACGAGAAAACTTGGTTCGACTGCTTGTTACACCGGCTGACGTTTCTGGGTATACGTAAAACACGCTCACGCCGTCGGATGTTTTTTTTGCGTTCACACTTTCAGGTTTTACCCCTGTCACGCTATCAGCGTAGGTAAAGCTGGTAGGTAGCATTAAGGATGCAGCAATCACGAAGGAAATTCGCCTGCTTTTAAGCCCAACTGACTTGGTTATTTTCTTCATTATTTTCCACTACTTAAGTTATTTAATGATTTATTTTTGATAATTCTAACTATAAAAGGCAGTGAATTTATAAGCTCTGGTTATGGTTGTAAATGATGTTCATAACATTTCTTAAAAAAGAGACATGCTTTCCATTTAAGCTGTGACTCTGGAGCAGCCGATTTGGCGCTGTTAAATAAGAATCAAACCTATCAGCCTCTTCCTAGTTTCCAAGAAAAAATTTGCAATTCTCAACACCGCATTTCACCTCAAACTCCGACTCGTTTTATTGTTAAAAAAATGTTGGCAATGATAATTTTGTCGATGTATTTATCGCTTATTTTAATTCAGTGACATTTACCAAGTTCATATAATATTCTCTACATATATGTAACTAATAAAAACCATTAAAAATAAATTATTTTAATTATCTTTTTCAATATAAGATTAAATAAAAAGGAGAAACAAAATAATGAAAAAACTGAATGGCTTGTTATGCTGTATTCTTTCTTCCTCAGTTTATGCAGGAAGCGACAACATCATCATTGATAATATGAGTAACTTACCTATTTATGGTGCTTTTCAATCAGCGATTATGGATAATATATCCGCTGACTCTCAAAATGGCACTATATACTCAGGGGAAAACCACCATTATCTCCCAGAGGATGATTTTTTCTCTTCAACCACAGTAAATATAAAACCTGGGGACACCATTAATAAAGTGGGTGTGTTCGATCATGTCACGCAGAGCTATATCCTATGCGATGAAAACGTGATCTATTCTGGAGAAACGCAATACGTTTACAATGGCACCGATTGCGTTAAGCAAGAAAACAAAATCGTTTGGATTGAGCATGTTCCAGGAGAAATCAACCAACTTGTTCGCGCTAATACAGATGGAACGAATACCCAAGTCTTTGCAAAGCGCGAAGGCTTAACCACCGTTACCTATAACGATGGCAAAATCTATACTCGCATATCGGGCTTTAATGAGAATGGTATCGGTGTTTATGACTTGGATGGAACGTATCTTGGTATGTAGTGGCATAGTGAATTTGGTCACCTGATTAGAGGTGTTAAGATGCGCCTCGTACACAACAGGTGGAACTATGACAAAGCGTACGAGAAGAACTTTCAGTCCGGAATTCAAACTTGAAGCAGCCCAGCTAGTTGTTGACCAAGGTTACTCTGTGG
>NZ_JAUYVM010000002.1 GCF_030689305.1 Vibrio penaeicida
CAGAGTTTGACTCAGACTCAGTCGTTGCTTGCTCAGTAGTCGTTTCAGAGTCGGTTGATTCTGACGTGGTCGCTGCGTTGGTCGACTCGGTAGATTCGGTTGTCGCTTGTTCAGTGTTATCTGTGGTTGTGGGTTCCTGATCGGTGTTGGTACTGTCAGTTGAGTAATCGACGTCTGGTTCGTCTACTTCACTAGTGGAGTCAGATTCGCTTTCGTTAGAGGTGCTGGAGTGAGTGTCAGAATCACTGTCCGTATTGGTGTTGTCAGTTGAATGATCGACGTCTGGCTCGTCTACTTCATTGGTGGACTCAGATTCACTTTCGTTAGAAGTGCTCGAATTATCAGAGATGAAAGTCTTTTGATTCTTTATGGTGTTTTTATCATTGCTGTTGGACGTTTCGCCACCTTCAATAACGGTCGTTGTATTTACCTCCGGCAGAACAGTTACAGTTTCTTTTGGTTGTGTTGAGTTAGTACTTTGATCCAATGTAATAGCGTTTTTTGCAGGAACGGTATTCGTCTCAGAGTCTGCATTACAACCGACTAGGATGATCATTGTTAAGGGTATGAATAGTTTAAACATGCCTATAAAAATTCCTCGTAAATCTATTTTTGACTGTTATATGAGTAATGGAAATTAATTATTCACGTTAATTGAATAAGAAGTCAGTCAATTAGGAGTTACATAATCTACAGGTGAAAAATAAGTAAAATATAAACGAGTGTTTGAAGTTTTAATAACTAATTTCGAATCGATGATTTATTCTCCTCTCCGGAATGTGTGTAAAAAAGTGTGCTAAATTGTAATTATTGTAAATATGCTAACATTTTAATTATAAATGTGTCAAAAAGGCGCTTAGAAAACATACTATTTAGTATTTAAATAAAACCTTATAAAATAAGTGGTTAGGTGTTTTGAGGATTGCCGTGTTTTAATGGTACAGTTATTTATTTCTTTTAAAAACAATCACATATAATTTTTATGAACTTATTTTTCATTGTGTATGAAGTGGGCTTTTGAGAGTGATTATGTGACTGTGGTGATTGTGAAGTTATTTTTCTTTTATATTGAAATTATGTTTTAAATATGGTTTTAATATTTAAATTCTTAACTATAAGAGCTTTTTTTGGTTGTTTTTGAGCTTAAAAAGAAGGGTTTTGGTAGGGTGTTAACAATATAAATTTACAGATCAGTGCTTTATATATTTTCATGAAGCTAAAAAAAACCAGTTCTGAGGAGGTTAGAACTGGTTATATGTATTACCAATTATGAGGGCAATGAGTACAATCCTGCATATTCGCATCTTGAAAAATGGCATAGTGCTTTCGGGAACCTGTCATATCGACATCCTTTAAGTTAGCACCATAAAACTTCGCTTCTTGAAGGTTCGAATTCCTCATGTTGGACTTAAAAAAGTCCGTTTTTGTCGCCCATACCATTTCTAAATTTGCGGCTTCCAATATGGCTCCATGAAAAGTCGCTTTGGAAACACGGGCAAATTCAAGGTTTGCCCCTGTAAGATCGGCACCATTGAAAGAAGCGACTTGAGCAAACATCGCCCAGCCTTTTATCGCTTTCATTTTGGCCTTATCAAACTTAGCAACCCTTGCATTGGCGTGACGAAGGTCGGTTCTAAACAGCTTTGCTTGAGTAAAATCTGCTTTCTTTAAATTAGCATTTTTTAAAATGGAATGGCTTAGGTTTGCACCTCTAAAATTAGAACGCTGAAAATCAGCACCAGTGAGTTCCAAATTGGATAAATCTTGACCGCTAAAGTCCATCTCCGTGCATTGAGTATAAGGCTTCATTTCACAACCATTGATTGTAGGGAATGGGAGCTCTTCGGCAATTGAAAATGGTGCACTTAACAGAACAAGCGAATATAAGGAAATACGCATGTTAGCCTCTACTTTTGATTGGCTTCTTAGTGTCGGGTACATATCAGTTAGCCCAATCCGGTATTTCGAAAACCCAAAAGCTTCCTCCTTGAGGTACTGGTTTGGTCAACTCGGCCATATCACCTCCCCACAAGGGAACGGCACCCCCATAGCCAGACGCGACACCGATATATTGCTTACCGTTTAGTGTCCAAGTTACAGGGCAAGAGATGATGCCGGAGCCCGTTTGGAACTTCCAAAGCTCCTGGCCTGTTTTAGCGTTAAAGGCTTTTAGGTAGCCATCACCAGTGCCAGTAAATATCAAATTTCCTTTGGTCGCTAACACGCCCGCCCAAAGTGGCAGCGGTTCTTTATGCTCCCATTTGATTCCTCCGGTGATGGGATCCATCGCCCGTAATATACCAACATGGTCTTCGTACATTCTCTTGATCCGAAATCCTTGCCCTAGATAAGCAGCGCCTTTTTTATAGGTGACATGCTCAGTCCAATAGTCTTCTTTCCAGTGATTACCTGGAACATAAAACCATCCAGTATCTTGACTGTATGCCATAGGATTCCAGTTCTTACCACCCAGAAACGGAGGGGAGACTTCGATAGCCTTACCTTGTCTTTCTCCTTGTGCAGGTTTTGGTGGGCGTTGCCCCTCTACTTCCGCAGGTCGTCCTGTGTTATCGATATGGGTGGCCCATGTGATGTTGTCTACAAAGGGAAAGGCTCGAATAAAATCGCCATCTTCACGGTTTATAACGTAGAAAAAGCCATTTCTGTCTGCATGAGCTGTTGCTTTGACCGTTTTTCCATCTTCTTGGTATTCAAATAAAATCAATTCGTTATTACCAGAAAAGTCCCATGCGTCGTTCGGAGTATGTTGATAAAACCATTTCACTTCGCCAGTTGTAGGGTCGACACCTACTTGACCGGACGTGTATAGGTTATCGTAATCTCGAGGATTACCGCCTTCTGATGTGCGTTTCCACGTATTCCAAGGTGCAGGGTTGCCTGCTCCAATTATAATGGTGTTTGTATCTACGTCATAGCTGGCACTTTGCCAAGGTGCGCCGCCTCCGTGATGCCATGCTTCAACGAGATTGCCGTCTTTATCCCGAGGCCAAGAGGGGGCATTTGGATCACCTGTTGGTGTGCTTTCCTTACCGTTTAGTCTGCCCATATGACCTTCGACAAAAGGTCGCATCCAGATCTCTTTTCCGGTATTCGGATCACGCGCATAAAGTTTCCCAACAACGCCAAATTCGTCACCTGACGAGCCATGAATAAGAAGAACTTGACCTGTTTTACTGTCTTTGACAATCGCTGGCGCACCCGTCATCGTGTAGCCTGCTTTGTAGTCTTCAAACCGGACTTTCCAGACCACTTTACCGCTCTTTCGATTTAGCGCGACCATGCCCGCATCTAACGTACCGAAAAAGACGTTGTCTCCAAAAATAGCAGCGCCTCGATTGACTACGTCACAGCAAGGTCGTATTCCTTCGGGAAGCCGATGTGCGTAGCTCCAAAGCTTTTTGCCCGTTTTAGCATCCAACGCAAATATCCGCGAATAAGAAGCAGTGACGTAAATGATCCCATCGTACACTAACGCCTGTGTTTCTTGTCCTCGTTGCTTTTCATCACCAAAAGAAAAAGACCAGGCCGGAGTGAGTTTACTCACGTTTCCTATGTGAATGTCAGTTAAAGGGCTGTACCGCTGCGCTTTGGGTCCCATACCATACATCAGCACGTTTTCAGGTGTGACGGCGTCATTCGCTATGTCTTGCCAAGTGACACCTACCGCTGTCATGGGCTGTGTTAAAAAAAACAAAATAATAAATTGTATCTCAGAGAGCGTATCTTGGCTCTGGCATCAATGAGCCAACCGTATAACGTTCCCATTAGCTTTTTCAGTTGCATAATAAACCTCGTGTTTATCGCCAATTGTGGTATCTATCGAAGGGAGAGTTTGCTTCCTAAGCGTTGATACATATAGGGGGCAAGTTGAATATTGTGCGCCTACCACAACCCGCACGAAATCCGACGGAAGAAGTGCTTTTCTCATCCCTTAGTCTTAGTAACCAAGTCGGGTTTGAGCTATTTTGGTCAGAAATGTGGATTTGTTCACAATGATTATTATTAGCATTGGAGGTGTATATGCAGCACGAAATGTCTGTGCTAGCATAAAATTTCCATAGTTTTAGTGTGGACAAAGGCTGCTGTCAGTAATTGGTTAATGTCCCCCTAAACGAACAGTTTTCTGGGTGACAATATGTGTAACTTAGACAAGGATGTTGTTGGTTGTGGTAATGAAAAAGGCAACGGGGATGACTGCCTCATTAGATCCGACTTTTCCGTCTTTATAGAGCCGGAAGATGGGCGAATTCAGACGGCGATCATATATTGCGAAGGTCATTTTGGGGATGATATTTGCCATCTCGCCAACGGGCTTATTGTTGCGAGTGCGCATTTTGAAGTGCTTGCTGTTATTGATAGCACAAAGGCGGGGCAAGACAGTGGTGTGGTTCTATTTGGTGTAGCAAACGGCATTCCAATATGCCGTGATTTAGCGACTGCACTCTTATACTCGGACAATATCCCAGATTTTCTTGTATTCGGTTGGTATGTCTCTGGCAAGGTTATCAGTGAACAGGAAAGGCGGGTTATATTAACTGCTATTGAATATGGTATTCATATCATTCATGGCGGATACGATACTCTCAATCAAGATCCGGTCATTACCACGGCATGTAAAAAATACGATGTTCAAATCAGAGACTGGAGTTTTTTGCATTCAGGTGAACCTTTTCATCGATTTACTAATAAAATAAAAGAGGTCTCCGCCCCACGTATTGTCATCATGGGAGATGATTCGGCAATCAGTCGCCTTTCAACCGCTAATACGTTAGCAAAAGTACTGACTGAGTATGGCTTGAACGTTACTAAAATTGCAACGAGTCAAGTTGGGTTAACGCATGGCACTCTCTATGGTGCTGCGCTTGAATTTGTTCCCCCTAAGTTTTACGCAGGAGAACTCGAGAGCGTCATCTTAAAAGCTAACGTTGCTGAGTGTCCGGATCTCTTTGTTGTCGAAGGGCACGGAATGTTTCGGTCTCCGTCTTTTTACACTAGTGCAGCCATAATCTGCGGTGCTAACCCTAGTGCCATTATCTTAAATCACACCCCTAAAAAGATGCCTAAATTTGGTCTTAGCCCGGTTCCTGACTTAGGGTTGTATGATGAAATTCAATTGATCGAAATGTATTCAAAATCTCATGTCATTCTAGTGACGCTGAACACACAAAGTCTTTCGACAAAACAGCGGCAATCCGCCATGAGCGATTTAGCGATTAATAGTGGTCGACCAGTATCCGATTTGTTTGCGCAATCAGACAAACTTCTCCTTGAATGTGTTCTCACGACATTTCCGTACCTGAGGCGATGAAAATGAGTGACAAAACAAATGGGTTACAAAATCGGAAGCAAAAGAAGGGGATACCGATATTACGTCGATATCGTGGTAACAGCCTTCCTTTGCTGTATAAAGTTATTCTTATCTATGGAGTAACACTATTGGTCTTAGTTTCTTTAGGGAGGTACTTTGTAGCAGAGCGAGGGCAGGACACTCAAGATTCGTTACCCATACAAGATTCGTTACCCATATTAGATTTGAAAGTTTCGTTAGCTGGAAAAATGGCGACCAATCGTGCTCGACTTCAGTTGATGAGAAGCAAATTGATAGAAGCCGAGTGGCGCGCGCATAATCGGCGATATCAGATTTTGTTAGACCAGATAGAGGAGAGAATTGATTACTACGACATGAGCATTGATGACGTCATAAATATAAACGTCCTAGAATCCTATTCACCAGAGGATATGAAGGCGCTGCGTGCTGCGTTAAATGAATCACTTCGATCCGAAATGGAATATGAAGATATTCTTGATGAATACCAATTACTGGTGTTAAAACTCATGTTAAATGTCCATAGGTAAAAGAACGAAATACACATTTTGAATTAGCTGTGCTGTTAGATTTTTGTATCAATTTTAGCTGGCTCATCCCACTCCTCCCACCTCTCCTGACAGGTTTTGTCGGGGTTGTATGACACCATTAACCTTCCGTTCTCCTACAGAAAAGGAAGGCTCATATGATTCAGGGAAGCTGTTGCTGTGGAACCGTTAAATTTGTACTTCACTCGAAGCCGAAGTTTCTTGGTATTTGCCATTGCAGCCGATGCCGAAAATTAGGTGCATCGGAGTTCTTTATGGTTGAAAAAGCGAGTTTTGAATGGGTATCTGGCAGGGATGAAGTGGTTGAGTATGCCCCTGAGCCTCCTTTCATTTTTAAGCGATGTTTTTGTAAAAAGTGTGGTTCGAGCCTTGGCGAGGTTTTGTCGGATGAGTCGGAATTCCCTGTTGTAGCAAATGTCTTGGATTCCGATCCTAATCTTAAGGTTCTGTTCCATGAGCATGCCGCCACCAGACCGTCATGGC
Source organism: Vibrio penaeicida (assembly GCF_030689305.1). GTDB lineage: Bacteria > Pseudomonadota > Gammaproteobacteria > Enterobacterales > Vibrionaceae > Vibrio > Vibrio penaeicida_B. The sequence continues at coordinate 6,379 of NZ_JAUYVM010000002.1, forward strand.
AGCTCATTCATAGTGGCGCAAAAGTGTTTGAAGCCGATCCTCATTAAAACATCAATCTCAACAAACTCGCTTTTACCTCTTAAAGCCCAAACCGAAATGTTTGGGCTTTTATTTTTCCTTAGAACTAAGAGCCACAAAACATCGAGAGGTAACTGCGAATTGAAAAGCTTTGCCACTGTGATTTGAAAGATCTTGAGCTGATTAGAAAGGAAATTTGTGTCCGGATGAATAGTGATATTTCACTTAGTAGTGAAATATTCTGATACATATTTGAAAAGCGGTTTTTGATAGTAAGGTTGTGATCGATTTTTAGTGTGATGAACTGGTCGGATTTGATTTTTAAATTGTGACAATGAAGCAGCATTAAAGAATTAGAGAGTGCGTGATTTATCCATTTTTATTACATATGTGCCTAATTGTATAAAAGATGGAAATAATTATGATAAATGCAGTTCTCATGTCAGCATTGGCAACTTCATTCTTACCTATCGGACAGGTTGAAGATATCGCTCAGGCAGCACCAGTTCCTCAGCAGCTTAATGCCAGTGCTTTTGCGACTGGTTCAACAGAAGCAGCCTATAAACCTGTTTGTCAGACAATTCAACTCGATGCTTCCTACAATGCCACATTGAATACTGGTAGCGGCGTTTGTGTTCACTTTTCAGTTGCTGAGCCTACCAAGATCACCAGTATTATGAACCAGCTGGATGATGTGACGGATGCTTCGTTAAAGCTTTATCACCATATTAATGGTCAGTTTAAACAAGTTGGAACGGAATCTGTTGTGGCAGGAAAGGGGAGCGAAGTTCTACACAGCTTGAACCAAGCTGGCGAGTACTATTGGCAAATTACTGTTGCTAAAGCAACCAACGATGCCATTTTGTTCGGATCCATCACGACGAAGCATTTTGATGAACACGAAATCAACGACACGTTCGAAACCTCTACACCATTTTCTGAGGGATGGCACAGCGTAACAGCTAACATGGATACAGGAATTGATGCCGACTACTACTTGTATGAAGCAACCAGTACCGATGGTATTAAGCTATTCCTTGATGACCAATTGGCACCAAATAGCTGGAAACTCGAAGTATTGCGCGTGAATTCTCCAACGTGGGTGGAATACCAAGGTGGGGTAGAACACTTGATTTTAGGGCTAGCAAATCAAGAGCGTATGTTAGTGCGCGTTACAGCCAATGCATCTGCTGCGGCAACAACCGAATCGTATGCCTTATCTGTGGGTGCACCTGAGGTGGTTTCTCCTAGCTACAAATACGCACCAGGTACTTTCTCGGGCAGTGTTAGCCTGCAAGGCCGCGTGAACAAAACAACATACTTCAATGCCGCAACGCCATACGATACGTTGAAGTCGTTTGTTATCATGCCACGTTCCGATATAAGCTCGGCGCTTAACTGCCGCATTCGACTGTATGATGCGACCAATAAACAAATTGGTGTTTACGGATGCGAACGCTCTCAGCAAGTGAACTTTGAAGAAACCAATGACTTTAAGAAGCCGATTCGTGCTCGTTTAGAAATGTACCATGCGGATTTCGCGAATCGCGGTACGGTTTACTACAACATCGGTCTGAACGCTTCATTTAATTACATTGCGGATTTAGACGGCGATGGCATGTCTCAAGCCTTTGAAAATCAACATGGCTTGAATGATCTTTCGGCACTTGATGCAGCTTTGGATACAGACAGCGACGGTGCGACTAACCTGCAAGAATATCAAGCAGGAACAGATCCAACCAATGCGACAAGCAAGCCTTAGTTTTACGTTCTAAGTCTGAAACTACGATGATGTGAAGCCCTACCTTAGCGTAGGGCTTTTTGCTAGGCGCGTTGCAACATAAAGGTGTGATACACCAAGTTTGAAAAATGCTTATTCAGCATCAAAAATCCAACAATACTGGTGAGCACCATCGATATGACAAAGCCGTATCCGTAATATATGGGACCATAATCAATGCTGATATGAGCAAATGAAAAGTTGAGTACAGCCATGATGAATGAAAGTACCAGAGCCGAATACCGTTTATCCAAATAGAACATCACGTTTAATATGGCCATAACTAATACTTGAAAACTCACGCCCACTAAATCTACATACAGCAAGTGTAAATAGGCTAAGTCGATACCGAGTATGTTGAGAATGTCTTCTGCCCATACAATGAGTAACGCTAACGTAATGCCTTGAACTTTGAATATTTCGTAAATACTTTGCCTACATGCGACGACAATGTTGTTTTTCAAGTGAACGATGGTTTCTAGCGTTTCGCCTTCGCGTACGGCGTCATAAAATTTTAAGCAAGCCGCTGCGAAGTCGGTTTCCATACGGAGTATAAATACCGCCATGCCGGGCATGATGGCTAGGTAGGCTATAAATATAGGCAAATCGTAAATATACGATGCTCGAAAGATGGCGATAACTTGATGTGAGGTTTCCTCTCGTGCCCAAAATACGAACTTATCTAACCACACGCCTAAGTAGTAGAAAGCTCCGCAAAAAATCAGTGAGTAAAAGGCTTTGCGAGGGTTTAGAAAATCAAATGCAACAATGTGGGTGGGTGGGTAGTGACGAATAACATAAAAAAGAAAGGTGAAAGTGAGTAACGCTTGCCCTAGACAAAAAATAAACAAAAGCCCGAAAAGACCATTGGGCTCAATGATGTAATTCGCCAGCACCATTGAACAATAGCTGACAGCGATAACCGTGAAAATGCGGTAATACTCTTTCATGCCACTTAAAAAAATGATGACAAGCCATTGGTTACAAAGCAGAACTGTTGTAACAAAAATAGTGACCTTAACCAGAGCAGGTAGCTCAGGTGATAAGAACAGGGCAATACTGCATATACCTCCTCCAAGGATACTTACGACGGTCATCGCACCAAATAAGTTGGGAATAATATGACGTTCTTCTTTCGCGTAGATAAGATCAGAGATAAAACGGGTAATGAGAAGCTGGATAAGCCCACTTATGATGAGAGAGCAGGCCATCATATAAGTCACAATCACTAAAAATTGCACAATAACAATGGCCGGAGAAACAACGGAAGCGCTGATAATCCCTATCGTAAGCAGGGCCAGAATAGACATAATCCAGGGTCCTGAACTGACCATGCCCGCTAACCCATACGCTTCAAATATGGAAAGCAGTGAATCCCTTTTCAGTATCTTTTTTATTTCGAAGCCTATTCCTGCCATTGAATGGATTCCTTGTATAAATCTTGATATACCTCAAACATGTCCTTGTCTTGGTAGTATTTACAGACACGTTGCCGTCCATTGTCCCCTTTTTCTTGCCAAACCTTCGGATCCTTGAGTAACTCAACAATGGCTTTTGCCCCTTCCGTAGGGCTTGCCATAGGGATGACCGCGCCTGAAGAGCCAAAGGCATCATCGCTGTTGCCTGCACCTTCAATGATTTCGCGGCAGGCTCCGACTTCAGTTGAAATACAAGGGATGCCAGATGCCATTGCTTCTAACAGCACGAGTGGCTGTGCTTCGCTGATAGACGTTAGGATGAGTGCACCTAGCTTTGGCATCATTTCAGTCACGTCTTGGTTACCCAATAAAGAAACCTTATCGCACAGTCCAAGGCTCTCTATGAGTAACTGGCATTCCTTGAGGTAGTTCTCATCTTCTTCTGATGGGCCGATAATCCACCCCTTGATATCAGGGACCGATTCCGCCGCGATTCGAATGGTTCGAATGAAGGTTTTGATGTCTTTGATTGGGACAACCCGTCCAATTAGCCCAATGATATGAGGCGGTGTGTTCGGTCTTTGCTGGTAAGCCTGTTCGAATCGAGATAGATTTATGCCATTTACAATCACTTTGGTTTTTGTTTCGGGGGCCCCATCTCGATGCTGCCGCTGGCGGTTCCCTTCGAATAAGGAAATGACCTGAGATGCTTGGTGATAGGCTGTTAACCCTAGTTGCTCGAAAAATTGTATCCATGTCTTTCTTACCGCCTCCATTTCTCGATGCATACTGATATCAATAACGCTGTGTCGGTCTTTAATCCAACTGGCTTGCGAAAGGTCTATTTTCCGTTCTTTGGTGTATATGCCGTGCTCCGAAATGACCAGAGGTCGACCGGTTACCTGATGGCAAAGGCTACCTAGGAATCCTGCGTACCCAGTAGAAATACTGTGGTATATCTTAGCTGGCGGTAAAGACTGGCTGATGCCTGCAAGAATGAAAAGCGGTTGATAGATGTTTCGAAATGTCCAAAAAAAATCAACGAAAGATTCTGTAGGCGCGTTGTTAATGTATTTCTCTGTCAGGATCTGCCATGAGTTTTTACTATGGAGAAAATCGTTAAGGCACAATTTTCGGTTTCCTACTGCTAGAGCAAATTGTTTGAGCAAATCGCCTGAAATTGGGGTGTCTGGATTTTCAAAGGAATCGAGAAGTGTTTTCCAAATTAGGAATGCTTCTTTGTCGCTCTTCGTATGAGCATTTCCCGTGTTTGGGTGCTCATTGAGCAAGTAATGTACTTCAAATCCAACTACGTTATCTGGGAAGGTGTACTTAGCTTCATCATAAAAATCGGGGTGCCCGCCAATAAAAATTAGGTGAAAAGTGAAATCAGGGAGCCCTGAAATGATTTGATGCACCCAGCTCGATACCCCACCTCTTACATAGGGGTAAGTCCCTTCCAATAATAGGCAAACATCGACGTCTTTTTTCATGACCAAAATGCCTTAAGCTGGCTTAACTTGGAGCTTTGACCGGATGGGAAGTAAGTCAAGTATTGCCGAAGTTTTTGGTAATCTTTGGCTATGTAGGCGGCTTCGGCAAGGTAGGGAGCAACTTGTGTCATCTTTAACCCTCCAGTTTGAGCTTTGGATAGGTGGAACTCTGCTAGCTCGGTCTTCTTTTGTTCTAAATATACTCGCCCTAGCAACAGGTTGAATGGCGCTTTTTCTTGATTGTTGTTGGCTGAAATTAAAAACGCCTCGGCTTGCTCTAAGTAGTAATTTTTAATAACGCCATCCGCGATACCCAAATAACAGAGTTCCCAGTATTGCTGGGCAATATCAAAGGCAATTTCGGCTTTATTACTTTGTTTATACTGCTTCTTAAATAGAGAGATTGATTGGTTAACGTCGGTTTCTATGGTTTCTAGCGACGCATAAGCTAAAAGCCGAACATCGTCGTCTAAGTCTTTTAACGCCAATTGAAGAAGGGGAACAGATTGCTGCTTAGGCAAATACTGTACGGCTTGAATGGCAAGCAGTCTTCTGGCTGAATCTTTGTTGTATAAAAGAATTTCTCGTAGTGCCCCCGCACCAAAGTGGGGTTCAATTTTTTCTTTGTCGGGGGAAGATAAATCAAGGTGCTTACAAGCTTGCCACGTAATGTCGGAGTGAGGGTGGGGGAAATGAAGGGACACGACGATACTTATCGTTGATCCTATGAAGCCAACAATCGGCAGAAAAAGGTGGAAGGTGAAAAGGAAAACGAACGTCGTTGTCCGATGAACTTGCAAATTTTGTGGCATCGCTTTCCAAACAAATAACGCCATACTAACGCTGGAAAAAATGTGTAAACCTAAAGCGACTACCCACTCCGAGGCTACAGGCGAAGGCTGCATCAGAGGGTATACCGCCATGGCTTCAGTAGCGATGGCTTGCAAAAATAGCCATATGGTCATTTACAATTCCTAGTTCTCGCATGGCGACATCGATGTCTTGATCATCTCGATCTATGACCCAAGGCCCCCAAATACTGACTTCATTTCGGTTGTCACCTAGATCGTCTTGAAGAAGCTTTTCTAAGCGTCCAACATACTGTGCTGCGTGGCTGGCATTGGTGAGCGGTAATAATACGGCTAGCGCTGGTTTTCCTGAGGACGTTGTAAACGACCAATAGACATCGGCACCCCTGCGAAACTTGACGATAGATTGAAGTGTTTCGTGGTGAGTGCCAACATGATCAACACAATACACAAGGGTGCTGTCAATACCTTGGTCAAGCCTGTTTTGCTCGGCTCGGTCAATGTATCGAAGAAAAGCTTCTTTGTCGGATTCTTGCAAAATGGGCGCGACGATGGCGTCGCAAAGCAAGTCGGCAGCATGATTGGCAACGAGAGACAAAAGCGCAATATTAGCAGGCGTCAACATAAAGAACTTGGCACTTTCCGCAACAATACACCCTTGCAGGTCATCGTGTGTGTCGACCATCGGAATACAAAGTTGGTAGCGTGAGCTGTGGGTGTGGTGTTCATCTAACTTAGCAGGGGAGAGCAGTTGTTTGCGCTCCATCATGTCCTTGAACATGGGGTCGCTCGTATCCAACAAATGATCGGTGCCGATCTCGGCGTGGGGTAGCGGGTTCAGCTTTTCATAACCAGCGCGCTGTTTTCCGTGCACAGTATCTTTGCTATCAACACTGTAGATACCGCCGACTTCGATACCTCCAATTTCTGACAGTAAGTTGAGAATTGGTTCTCCTAAGAATTCCAATCGGCGCTCGTTGTGCAGTGTTGCAATCTTTTGCAGCTCACTGACGCTTGCCCGTAAGCTAACCGTTTGACCGGCTGTTCTTTGTTCAAGTTGGTCATGAGAGACTTTAAGTAATTGATAACTCTGCGCTAGGCTTGCCCTTCTTTGATTTATGTATTCAAACTCTGCTAAGTTTTTTTGTGTAATATCGTCCCACTGGTCGCGAAATTCTCCAGCAATCATGATGATTAACATCATTCCAACTGAGATATAGCTAGGGAAGTATTCAATCAGATTTGACCGTTCTAAAAGTGCTGCGAGCATAGCAGACATAGCAAGTGCGCAGATCACGCCTTTAGCAAAGCCATATCGAAGAGAAATCAGAAGAGGACCAATGATTGGCCACAAGAAACTGTCATGGGAATTCGGTAATAACACACCAGAGCGTGTCCAAACATAGGTCGAAATTATCGCTACAACAAGCGTTTCTAGCCAAGCAACGGTATCGTGCTTAAACCCCATGACGAGATGACGTAAGAATTTTCTCATTCAGGGTCACTGGAGCTTGTGGGCTCTGGCAGTTGTTCAATGTCGATGCCATCAAGTAAGGCTTCAAGAACGATATGCCCTGTGCGACTGACGCTTTCTCTTCCCCATCCACTTCGTGACCCTGTTGCGCGCCAATACACGGTTTGTTTGTCTGCCGATATGATCTCTAAAGAGATGCCGACTGCGGGCTCCCCATCCAAACCACTCTTGTAATGCCACTCCTCGATGGACCCCGTTATGATGTAGTCTGCATTCTGCTGTAAGAGCCAATCTTTGGCATGATTCTGTTTGATGGAAGTATCCAATATGCTGGCTAAATCGTTGTTCTCCATGACGGGGTAAAGTTCTGCATTCACGCCTTTTTTGTATAGCTGAGCTCTTAGAATTCGCTCCACTTTCTCGGCAGCCAATACTGTGTTTGAGTGGTTCTGCATCGGCATGATGACCCATGTTTTATTGGAGTATAAAGTGACGCTGTCTGGCACGTGGTAAGTGGCACATGCAGTAAGCCCTAAAAGTGTCAGTGCAATGGTCAGATATTTCATAAGGTATCCTTAAAATCCATATTGATAACCAAGAGAAATTTGCATGGATTCTTGCCCGTTTCGATCTTGGCTTTGCCAATCCACAGTAAGAGACAACTCGTCGTTCCCTACTAACCTCCAGCCAATGCCAGAGCTTACAGTGAGCCCAGAGCGATGTGTTTTCGTATTGTAATTTGCTGCCATATCGAGCCAATAATTGGGTGACGGTGTCGATGTACCAGCAGCGCCCGGAGCTCCGTGCCAAAGCCGGTGTCCTAGCGAAATTTGTTCGTAATCTTCATTAATGAGGGTGCTGGTGGTAATAGGAAAACGAGAAGAGAGCCATTTATTGGTTTTATCCAGAGGGTCATCTGAAAGGTGTGCTTTTTGCGTCGCATAATTGGCGTAAAGCTGCCATGCCGGGTCATTAAAGAACAATTGCTCTGCAGCTCGAATGTTGAGATCCCACCCATGCCCGACGTTTTCCCCAAACCGAGTAGTAATGTCATGCCAATTGAGCTGAGCAGTGAGTGACTCATAAGCGGTCGGTTGGTAAGTAATATTTCCACCAATTCTGTTAGATTGACCGATTAAATGTAGAAGTTGGCTTGCTGAAATAGCATTATCCATCCCCACATTGAGCGACAATTGCCATTGTTTATTTAGCTTTGGCTTATATATGGCGCTGACACCCATTCTATTGTCACCAATGCCGTCTGCTAAATCGAAGGCAAGTAACCAAGAGCGTGTATCTTTTAGGTGTGCGTAATTGCCTTTGACGCGCTTTTCTCTGGAGGCATACGCTGTAGGGAATGTGTCCACCGATTCCGTGATTTGATAATGGGTACTCGCTTTCCAATTTCCATTTTGATGAGGCGAAAAATATTCAACGGAATAGGTCGACATATCCCATTGGGTATTAGTGAGAATCGACGATTTGATGCCATGGGCGTAGTCTTGCCTCTTTGGGGCATGCATTTTTCTTAATTGATATTCAAGAGCGGGTTGTCCTATATCCCCAAGTGCGTTTTGACCAAGCTGCCACGCATTATAATGCTGACCAGTGAACTGAAGCGCTTGATACTGTTCTGTAATACTCAAGTTTAAGCTTTCACTCAACAAGCGTTGGACTTCTTCTTTGTCGTTGGTTTGTATGGCCAGCGAGAGGGCTTGAGAATCCGGCAAAACGATATTGTGAGTCTTGCTCCAGTGATACCAAAATACCGCGTCATCTGGGCTTACGTTGTTCATATAAACTTGAAACCGCTGCTCAACGTCTTTGGTGGAAGTTTGCGCCAAAATATCCGATTGGACCTTTGGCTTAGCAATTGATGGTGAAACAAAATACGCCACTAAGGACTGATACGCTGCGCGGCCGTTTTTTGATTGAAATAGTTGGTCGGTCAACTGTATGGCGACGTACTTTCTGAGCTCATAAGCTTTCCGTATTTCACCAGAGTTTTCCAACGATTCAGCGTAGCTAAGGAGTGCAGGAGCATTGTTTCTTTCATTGGTTTGTAGCAGTTTTGTGTACCAAAAGTCGGCTTCTTTGGTGTACTTGAGCGTTTTGGCAGAGTTAGCGAAAACTAGCCACATTTCAGGGGACTGACTTAGCGGGTGTTTGTTGTTGTTATACGCACTTTCTACTGTTGGGAGATCTTGGTATTCGAGCGATAGCCACAGCAAACCGCTAACGGCTGCCGGATTATGAGGAGAGATTTTCAGTGCTTGGTCATAATGGGCATAAGCCAGCCCGATATTGCCTTTATCTACCTCCGACAGGGCGTAGTAGATTTGAGCGTTGGTATTGCTATCAAAAACGCCTTCTTTCAACGCTAATGCTTTAATGGCTTTAAATCTTTTTTTATCTTTTATATTCCAAGCAGCTTGCAGTGCTTCATACAATGCTGCGCCATTTTGGTTCTTTTGGAAAATGGATGTAAGCACGTCAATCGTGTTTGGTGTTAATGGCGTATTGAGGCGAACATAGCGGTAGATATCAACCTGATGATAGGAAGATTCGATTTGCTTATTAATGGCAAGGAGTGCCAATTCTCGGTTGTTGGTTTCCCATGCAAGTGATAAGACTTTGTTTAGGTATTCGTTGCCTGCATTAAGCCAATCTTTTGGGGTGGTGAGCACTTCTAGTGCTTTGTTTGGTTCGAAACTCTGAATGAAAAACGTATAGAAGAACTCAGATTCTTTCGTTGTTGGAGTGTGTTGTAAAATCAAATCTTGCCATAGGGCAATGACCTGCTTGGTTTGGCCTAAGTAAGACAAAAGCCGAGCTTCATGAAAGAGCAAGGCGGTGTCATTAGGTCTGAATGCTTGTAGCCGCTTCAAACGTGACAGGGTATAAATGGTGCCTCTCGCTTTTTCTGAAGCGTTTAACCAATTGGAGTACTCCGTAGCTTTTAGGTTATTTCGTTCAACTAAGCGTTGATAGAATGTACTTTCACTGGCTAAATCGCCTAAGGCTCTAGACTCCTGAATACCACTTCTAAGTTGCTGATTACTTGGGTTGTGCGAAAGTAATGCCAAGCTCATTCTTAATGCGTTGGGTATGTCGTTTACCCACGTATAGAGTTTGTGCAATTGTATTATGTCTTCAGGATAGGGATCGGATGCCAAGGTTGTTTCTAGCAACGAAATACTTTCTTGAAGTCGCCCTTGTGAAACGGCGAGCCTAGCCGTAATACTTATCAGGGGAGGGGAAGGAGCAAGCTTTGACAGTACTTTAAGTTGGGAGATGGCAAGTGGCGTGTTTCCCACTGATATTGCGTACTCTACCGTTAACCGAATGTATTCAGGGCGAAGTTTTAACTCTCCTTCGTAGGTTTTTACAAATGTTTCCCCTTCGTTGAAAGAGCCCGATGACGTGAACAAATCAAGCAGACGTTTGGCATTCTCTAGAGAGGGAGTCTCTTCAAAAATGTTCCGCTGTATGGCTAAGGCACTTTGGTAATCCGCACTCTGAAGTGCTAGATCGATAAGTTCGAAGTAATGATCAGGGCTTTTAGCATGGGGTTGCAATATCTCAAAGCTCAGGCTGGGAAGCGCTATGGATTGGGCTCCATCGGCGAATGCGAGCGCGTATTCCCGACTTTTTATTGGTATAGAACTGCTGATGAAATCGCGAATTTCGGCTTTTGTTTCCTGGTCACTTTTCTCTAAGTGGTAGCTCTTTAGTAAAATATCGAGATACAAAACTTGGGTATCCCAATCTTTCGTACCATCCGTTTTGAGCAGCAAAGGTTTCGCTAAGTTTTTTGCTGTTTCGTAATCGCCGCTATCGCTTAAAGTGGCGATCATCTGCCGTGATATGTCTCTATTGTCAGGGGCTTTGCTACGAAGTTCTTTCAAAAATGCGAGTGAAACGCTTGGTGATTCAGAACGAGACAATTGTTCGGTAAGATTTTTTTCATCAGGGGTAACGATCCACAGCGCTAACGTCGCGTAAACCACCAAAGCAACCAGTGTTGTTTTGTTGATGAACAGATTACCTTCATGATCAATATCATATCGAACGGTCTTCTTTTGGCTGCACATACACTGCGCTCCTGAGTCTTTTAGCGTTCATATTTAGGGGCAAGTAAGAGACCCACTCACATAGCCAGACGTTTTCATTAAATATTTGGTGCGATTCTTTTTGATAGTTTGAGTTTCAAAAGGCAGTGTTGTTTGCAACTGACACTGCGCAGCATTGGCAATGACCATTTCTAAAGGCACATAGCTTTCAATTTCCCAATGCACTTTATATGACTGTGTGCAGTTACCTTTCGTACATTGTGCTGTTTCCCATTTAAGGATTTTTCCATTTGAGTGAACGAGTCTTGTTTGGTTTTTCTTTTGCGATCTTTCGACGAATCTTGTTTTTGGTGATGTGAGAATGAAGTAGTTACCGTCTGGTCCTTTGTTCCATCCTGCCAATTGGCTGAGTTGTATATCGGGTATAAAGCTTGTGTCGTTAAATCGCACACTTCGGATCCCTGTACTGCTAACAAGCCAATCTCCATCCAATGTTTTGGCTATACCTGTTTCGTATAAGGACTGTGCTTGTTGGGCGTAATCGCTCAGATAAAGAGGAATTAACGTTTGTTTTGCTGCCCACTCGTGCAGGTTGATGATCACTTTTAAAGAGGCAGGGTAAGCACCGGAATACATATGATAGTAAATACTGACACTTTTTATGCGGCGCGGTTCGCCTGTTAGTTTGTATGTCTCTAAAACACGTTGATACCCATCAAAATGTTCTGTCCATAGGTTGGTATACATATTTTCATTTAGAACGGGCGCATAGACTTGTACTGCGCTTGTATACCAAGCAATGGTGGGTGATATAGGCGCAAATTTCCCTCCGCCATTGACTAAAAATGTATTTCCACCATTCACGTTGAGTAAGTTTGCGTCTTCCGCAATCCTAAGTACATTTTCTGTCGGGTTTGCAACGCCTGACCAGAGCATGAGTTTGGTCTGTTTGCCTTTCGGGGCTAGACGTTGATTTATATAGTCGGCGCTACCTTTGATTTCTTTGTGAAAATCTAATTTGTAGCCTTCAATAGGAAGATTATCTCCATATATTTTCTCTTCAACGGTTTGTCTTTTATCCCAAAAGAATGGGTGGCTAAAGGTGTGAGAGGCAATCTCAACGTTGGGTAAGGCAAATATTTTTTTTGCGATGACTTCTAATTCGGCACTTTTAGAGGGGAAAATACCCTCTTTGGATATCTCGCCTTGAATGATAGAAACGGTTTGAGGCAACTTAAATTGTTTGAACACCTTTTGGTATAGCGTCTCGGCGGTATATTGCTTTTTCGGAAACCAACTTACCGATGGGAAGCCATCACCATCGACGTGGCTCGTCAAAATCCGTCGCCCAGAATTTGTGGTGACGTCAGCGATAGGAATATCAGGAAGATCAAGCAGTTTGTCCATCATTTGAAAGGGGTCTATAAGCCAAGTTTCTCGCTGATTTGCAAGGTTTAATACAGGTAACGGACTAAGTGAAGCACCGCCCCACTTGGCTTTAAACATCAATGTGGAAGAGCGTCCGGTTGAATCTGTGATTTGAATTAAAGGTGTGATGTTTTTATCAGTGGGCTGCCATTTGGGGTAGCGCTCAAACTCACTAAGAGGCAAAGGGTAGTGGTTTGAAAGCCATTCATTACCGCGAGATATGTCTAATTTACCTGATAGAAATCCATCTTGTTTTAACCCCATCTTGATCAGAAGATCTTGATCCTGAGGCAGCGTTTTGATGAATAAAATAGGAATACGGTTAAGTGCGCTTCTTATCCAGTCGGTGAGTAGCGGTGTGCTGGTGTAAGTTTCTTGTTCAAGCCAAAAAAAGATGGCTGCATAACGGGTTAAATCAAGATCAGTGAATTGAGGCTGGTTGACATCCATACATTCCGGCACATATCCATTGTATTCAATTGGCATTGAGAACATTCGATGGCATCGGGACTGCGTATAGGTTTCAAAGCTGCTGTCATATACTCCAAGCACACGCTTTGGAATGGGCTCTATTGTACTTATGCCGAACTGATAAAGCATTCCGTCACTGATGTAAGGTGTATAGCCTTCCTTCAGAAGCTTTTTTGCGGCGTTTCGCTGCTCGTCTCTCTGGCTTGCTGGGAGATAGTCGATCACTATGACCTCTAATCCCGAATTTTTTATGGGTTTAAGTTTTTTGCTTAACCAATTGGAGTCAGAAGAGCTCATTTTTACGTATTGTTGATTGGTTGGCTTGTACCCGTAGTAAAGAGACTCTGCGACGACGCCAGCAATTTTTGATGTCACGCTAGGCAGCACCTCAAAGCCTCGGTTAACTAATATTTCTGGTGAGTCGGAGGTTTTTGCTAGTGAGCGAATGATGTCGATAAGGGCGGCTTGCTGATGTGTTTTTTGCGTTTCTGTATGCGCGAATAAAAAGTAACTGTCTAGTGTGTCAAGAAATATACCGTCAAACCCTCGTTTACTGTAATTCTCAGCCTCTAAGAGTAAGTGCTGTTGCCATGGTTTGGATGACAAATCCATGACATGACTGTTCCAGTTTTTGTTCTTTGTTTTAACTGAACGTATCAAAGACTTAGGTATGGTTTGACCGCTTAGCTCTCCGACACTCAAATAAGCAAAAACGCGAGTGTTGGCTTTGTGCAAGGCTTTAATGTTCCGATCTGAGATTAGTGTGGGTGTGACGACAACGCGGTCATAATTAATGAGCTCTCTGACAGAATCTATCGCCCCATAATAGAAGGCGATAGATTCACTTTTTTTGGCAGCAAACTCAGGATCTTTTGCAGCAAAAACAGAAGTAGGCAACAAACTTATGAGAAAAATCCATATTCTCAGAGTAGGCATAATAAATACGCATCAGTTTTTATATTGGTTATAGTAAAAATGTAGTTACAGCAGGCGGTAGATGCAAAGTTTTGAGGAAATAAAGTAAAAGATACGTTGGTGTAAGTTTATGGAAAATTTAAGAAATGCACGTTTATCTGTGATAGCGAGGCGAGCGCATCACTGCCTCAAATGCTTTTAGAGATTATATCAACGCCAGAAAAACAAACTGAATGATGTGCACGCTGAAATAACAACGAGTACTGCGGTAATACCGTATTGAACATCGGGTTTTATGATGTGTTGCGTTAACGCGGGTGCCACCATAAAGTTGCGTCCTCCCCAATCTCTGTCTTTCATGTGAAAACATAAACTTAAGAACATTAAGTGGCTGGACGTAACAATTCGTGCATGAAAGAAGTCATCTGCGTAAATGGCGACCGCAATAGAAGCTGTTTGGGTGATCAGTAAGGTGAGCTTAGGGAGTACCCACTTATATTCTACTAGCAACATTTGCAGTACCCATGCGCAATAGAGCACGATGAGCTGCCAAGGCACGCTGGTGCCAAAAAGTATGATAGAGCCATTCTCATTCAGGTATGTTTCTTTTCCGCTTACAAGCCAAAGGTATATGGATATCGCGAGGTATGCCGACAAAAAGAACGAAGAATGTGCCTGTTTTTTCCATTGTACGTACAGGAAGCCTACGGTGTGGGCAATGATGAATGTTTTCATGCCAATATCGAAGCTGCCTAAACCAATGATGCCTGTTAAAAGCAAAAAGCAGAGTAGGTTAAAGCTGGTTTCTAGCAAAAAAATACGTTTGAGTTCACGTGCATTATCAACGGGTTTTACAAATGACCAAAATAAAGCTGGCAGAGCGAGCGTAAGGAAAAAACCTACCCATACAGAGCTTTCTACAAGCGTGTAAAACCCTTGCGCGTAAGCTAAGCAAAACATCAAGAATAAGAGTGATGATAAAGGAGGGTAGTAGGTGCTGTTAGTCATATTTTTTCGATTGAAGTTTCGCTTCGGTTTCCAATTTGTCGGTATAAATCTTTGTGCTTTCTATGTGTCTTCCGTTGAAATGAATACACAATATTGAGTTTCTGATTGAGCTTAATGTCGGACATGCAGTAGCTCAAGAACCATGAGAATAGAGGGCTATCCGCACGACTTTGTTTTTCAAGCTTTTCGGCAAAGCGGAGAAGTGTAGCTGAAAGCTGAGACTAAATATACAGCGAAATTTGAGGTTGGTATTGTACGGGGGAAATAACGCATTAGTAACATATGCAGGCAGAGCTACAATTCAATAATCTTCATTTTTCTCACTGGTTGTTAATAAAAGAAACGGACGGCAACTATTTGTTATTTGTACGATTAGCATTCGAAATTGATCTGTGGTTTGTGAAAAATAGACGGTTTTTTGAGCGCAATGAAAAAGCCAACCGTTCTGTTCGAGCATCGATACTGGCTTTTTTAGCGCTAGGGGATACGTCTTTAGATTCCAGTTGTTAACCAGTTTGGATTAATTGTTTAACCTTTCCAAGGTGGAATAGACGAATATCTTGCTCGTCGTCTATAAGAACAAACCTTAAGAAAGATACATCAAATTTAGTTTCCACTGACATCCGAGAAATCATTAAAGATTATAGCCATCAAATTTTTCTTAAAGCTCAAGCCGGGCTGGTTATTCTTTACTTACATCACGTTAAAAAGCCAGAAACAGAGTTCTGGCTTTGGGTAGGGTATAAACCCAGATTGATTAAGGTGTTGAAGGGAAAGTAGGGGACTATCATTCCAATAGGGAATGTTCCCAACCCAAGTATTATCGGCTTCAATAATACCTTCTTCAATACAGCTAAATCTTGAAGTTTTGTGGGATATTGACCTTGTTGGATGGTTTTGTTGTGATGTCTGATATTTTTTATTTAAAAACAATTGGTTAATGTGTTAGTGGTTTTCTTACCTTATTTTAGTCAGATGAACCTAAAACCCTACAATTTGAATCTGGTGCTAAATAATAAAATTTATGGCAAAAGGTGTTGGTTTATTTTTTGTTTTAAATCAGGCTCTTATTTTTTTTGGTGGACAGTTTTTCTATTTGCAAAGTTTAAATACTGATGGAGATTTTTGACTAATTAGAATTGTCTAAATAAATGATTTCTCACAACTATTTGAGTGTACTCATATTGCATTTGAAAATATTTACGATGGAGCTAATCGTATGATGTTTCTATTCGTTCCACTGTGGGTTCAAGACTACTTATCACTGAACTGATATCGGAGTGGGAAAGTAGCCCCCATGTGACTATGTCTTTTTGCTCTGTGATAACCGAGAATGCGTAAAGAGAGCTATATACGCTTTCGATATTTGCCAAGGTACCCGTCAAATTCAACGAGCTATCACCACCTCTACTAGTATCTCCCCAAGTGACAACACTGCCGTCCTCTTTTAATGCTACAAATGCACTTCGAGCGGAATGTATTGATGAAACGTTGACCAATTCTGCCGTAACGGATGTACTATCACCACCATCATCGGCATCTCCCCAGGTCACAACTGTACCAGTGGTTTCGAGAGCAGCAAACGCATCTCGTGTTGTTGTAATCGTTGAAATATTGGTAACAGTCGGGGTGTAAAAATTTGGTTTCGCTGCCGTGCCATATAGAACGTCATCAATTGAACCCCAACCTACGACGGAGCCATCTTCCAGCAATGCAGCGAACCCAAATCTTGAGCCGTAAACAGAGGAAGTATTTGTTATGCGATTGGCGAGCGTATCCATATCGCCACCGTAGTTATTAAAGCCATGTGCTGTCAGCTCTTTGTTTGTCTTGATCATGGCGAAGGAAAGGTCATTACCGATGATAGTTGAGACGCCTGATGCTGCATAATTTGGAATTGCAGAAATCGGTAAACCTCCGGCAGAGTCAAGACCCCAAAAATAAACGGTATTTGTTTGGTCTATCGCGGCAAAAGCATACTTACCACCGATGACACGAGTAATGTTAGAAAGAGATAAGCCCTCTAAATCACCACCTCGTAGTGGATCACCCCACACGACAATTGTTCCATCAGATTTTCTCGCGGCGAACGCAAACTCCGTGCTAACAATTTCGGTTACATTGGTTAAGTTCAATTGGACGGCACTGCTGTCACCTCCTCGCGAGCTATTCCCCCAGGTTACGACTGTTCCATCGGATCTCAATGCTGCAAAAGCATGGTTGTTTGAAGTGATTGCCGTTACGTTGGTGAGGTCATCTTTGACTGAACTAGAATCTCCCCCACTGGATGTCAGCCCCCAAGTTACTACGCTTCCATCGGTTTTTATCGCAGCAAAAGAGCCGTAGCCAGCGACTATTGAATCTATATCGGTTAACTGAGAAGCAACTGAACTTGAGTTTCCCCCATTATTTGCGATTCCCCAAGTTACAACACTCTTGTCATTCATAAGTGCGGCATAAGCGAAAGGGTTCGTAATAATGTTACTTACATGTGTTCGCTTGAATTTCGCAAAGCTCGTATCAGAAATTGTCCCATTAGAATCTGTTACTTTAACCTCAAGGGTTAGCGTTTTTTCAAAATCAGATAGAGTGAAAAGATACTGCGGGCTTGTACTCACTTCTACATCATCAATAAGCCACCGATAGAATGTTGTTCCTGCACATTCAGTACAGCTAATCGTTGGGATGATGGTCGAACCTGGAACCATATCCCCAGAAATTGATATCTCAGAAATCTCTGACAGTGATGGCTCAGGCTCTGGTTCAGGCTCTGGTTCTGGTTCAGGTTCAGGTTCGGGTTCAGGCTCTGGTTCAGGTTCGGGTTCAGGCTCTGGTTCAGGTTCAGGTTCAGGCTCTGGCTCAGGTTCAGGCTCTACTTCCGGGTTAGGCTCCACAAGTTCTGGTTGTTGGGGAGTACTTTCGGAGTCCTCCGATGTTGGAGGCACGTCATTTTCATCGGATGTGGTTGGGGTATCTTGCGTGATATCTTCAAGAGCTGAGCACACTATTTCTATTTTACCGTTATCCGTCCTTGGGACTAAAGTACAGTGTCCATCGGTATAGCAACTGGTCAGTGATAGTGATAGAAAAATTGTGAGATGATGTCGCATTGCCCTTTCCATGTTTAAATGTATAGGTCCAATGATGTTGATTTGGGCTTGCCCTAATTATTAGTTATAGATAAAAGTGTAGTTTATTTATAAGCTCAAGGGCGAATAAATAATACTCAACAAACTCACGCTGAATAGAGTAGTGGGGCTTTGTTGCCTAAATTGGGGGCGTTAAGTAGTGCAGGTAGGAAGCTTTACGCTGCTCTTTAGATAAATCTGTATTGAGCAGCTGGAATTACTTAACTTTAACCGTTAGTTTTTAACGAGTTGTCGAGTGGTGACTAAGCATAGAGTTGTAAACTGATCGGTTAAAAATGCTTGTTTACCGGCCACTCGTTTACTGTTGAGTACTAGTGTTCTGTCGGTGAGTTTTCCTTGGAAGTCCCACTTACTAAATGCTTCGTGACGCGCATCTGCACAAGGTGTTTGCAACACATAGCTTTCGGTTACCGAGGTGTCACAGGTTCCATTGGCATTTTTTATACCGTGGAATGTCACATGGCTGTCTCTATCGCGGTAGTTGGTCACGGCTAAAGCGTTGAACAAATGTATATCGTTAGAGTCGCTTTTGTATGCGAGCATACGGTGTGGGTTCTTTTTTAAGCTGGAGCGTGCAAGCTCTCGCAATTCTTCTGCACATGGTAGAGCTTGCTCGGTTGCAATGATGTCCATTGATGTCGTCACAGGTGCTTCTTCTGCAACGAGAGCAGGGGAAAACACGAGCGAGCCAGAAAGCAGAACTAACGTAGGTTTCATGCATGCTCCTTGGTATTCAGATGTATCTTCAAACTATTTTGCTTTGACAGCCATAACAGGAAAGTCGAGAGTATAGCGCTCTCCGTTATCGCGTATCAATGTGACTTTTATGGTTTCACCCGCTTTAAAACGCTGAGTTAATCCCATTAGCATTAAGTGATATCCGTTGGGCTCTAACTTGAAAGTCTCGTTAGGTTTGACTTCAATCACCTCTATTTTTCGCATTGCCATTCGGCTGTCGCGTAAGAACATACGGTGGAATTCAGTATGCTTCGCAGCATCGGTCTCGACGTGCGTAAAGCGAATTGTATCTGCACCTTTATTTGTGATGTTCAGATAACCTGACGTCACTTTAATGCCTGGAATTGTGGCTTTGATTCGAGCGTAATCGACGTAAGCCTTGTCCGTTAAGCGCTGAACTTCACTTGATGGTAAAGGATCAGGCTGATAGAAAGGCTTTTTGGTTTTTTCGTAGTAGGCGACGGAAAAAGCCAGCAAAAATGCGATAAAACACACAATGCCAATTTTGGCTAATTTCATGAAGCATTTCCGGTATTTGAATTGTACTCTTCCAACGCTCTCTCAATACGAGCCGCTAGCTCGATAGGCGTTGTACTGTGGCTTAGAGAGTCAACGAGCTGACCTGCAGGGTCGATGATATAAAACCGGGAAGCGTGGTCTACTGTATAGGCAAGCTCAGACGATGACATGTCAACCAAATCAATATAAACACCGTATTGATCGGTAATGGTTTGAATCTCTTCTTCTGTGCCAGTTAAACCCAAAATTTGTTTGTCGAAATACTGTGCAAACTCATTAATTGATTCTAAGTCGTCTCGCTCTGGGTCGACGCTCACAAAGAACCCTTGCGTCTTATCGTATATCTCTTCAGATAGGTATTTGAACGATGCAGACATTACCCCCATTGATGAAGGGCAAACTTCAGCACAATTTAGGTAACCAAAGTACAAAACAACAACCTTGTCTTTATATTCGTCAAGGTCGACAGAGCCACTAGCACTGTTTAAGTGGAATTTTCCACCTAAGTCTTTGAACTGGCGAGGCTTCTCTCCTATAGGGAGCGTTGTATTGTCCACGTAGAGTGCAAGAATACCTGCCAGAGCAAGGACACCCAATGCTAATACTATCTTCACTGGGTTTCGAATCATTAGATGAATTCCTTGAGTTGAAGTATGTTCACCGATGCTTGTTGAGTTTCATGGATTTCTGACGGAGAGAAGTCGATAGAAATCAAAATGCAGAACACCATAATACAAACGATAGAGAACAGCATTTGTTGCTTACCCCATTGCTCGGTAGGCATTTTTTGAAAACTTACTTTCGCTAAGTACAACCAGTACATGCTGACCAGACCCATACCTAAAGCATACCAACTACCGGCATAGCCTAAGTAAGTTAGAGCTAAAGAAGCGATAGCAAAAGCAACGATATAACCCATGATATGAGTACGCGCTTTATCTACACCTTCTTTAATCGGCAATACAGGAATCGATGCCGCTTTGTAATCATCGAAACGATAAATGGCGATTGCGTATGAGTGTGGTATCTGCCAAATACAAAAGGTAAGGAACACAATTGCAGCACCAAGATCCAATTGGTTGGTTACTGCGCAATACCCAATGACCGGAGGACAAGCACCAGACAAGCCACCGATTAACGTTCCATGTACAGAGTGCCTTTTGTAGTAAAGGCTGTAGAAGCCAACATACACAACAAACCCAAGAACACCGAACCAGAAAGCGACGGTAGAGGTGAAGAAAAACAGAGTAGAAAACCCTGCAATACCCAGAATGGTAGCCCAAGCTAAAGCATTGGACACTGGGACGACTTTTTGTACTAGCTCACGTTGGCAAGTGCGCTTCATCTTGGCATCGATGTCTTTATCGATGAAGTTATTGAAAACGCAGCCTGACGCAACGATGAATGTCGTACCTAAACACACGGCAAGGAAAAGGGCCCAGTCAATCTGGCCTTGAGAGGCCAGAAAGAAGCCACCAGCCGCAGCAACTAGGTTGCCGCGGATAATGCCAGGTTTAGTGAGTTGTAAATAGTTCGAAATCATTATGTATTCCGATTAGTGACCCATCAGCATATTGTGGTTCAGGTGTTCCATAATCCAAAGCGAACCAATTAATATGATGGCAACTAAGACGACCACGAATACTGCCGAGGTCGTGTTCCACATCTGCTCGGAAGAGGTATTCATGTGCAAGAAGAACACCAGCTGAACCAAAATTTGCGCAACAGCACAGATCAAGATAACGCCGATTTTCAACTGTGGAGAGCCTATATCCATCATTACCATAGCGAATGGGATCACTGTGAGTAAGACGGAATAAATAAGACCCATTACATATTCTTTAACGCTGCCATGTGCTTGACCGCCATGACCGTGTTCTGCAGTCTGTGCCATTACATCACTCCCATTAGATAAACCACACTAAACACACAAATCCAGATTACATCTAGGAAGTGCCAGAACAAGCTTAAGCAAGACAGACGCGCTTCGTTGTCTTCAGTAAAGCCATCTCGTTTAAAGTGGAAATACAAAACGATCATCCAAATCAAACCAGCGAAAACGTGCAAACCGTGCGTGGCTACTAGTGCATAGAAAGACGACCAGTATGCACTGCTGTCAAACGTTGCACCTGCTGCGCTGAAGTGATGGAACTCATAAAGTTCCATAATCAAGAAGCCCAGACCTAAAGCAAAGGTTGTCCAAAGCCAGAACCACATGCCTTTCGCATCACGCTCTTTCGCTTTCAGCATACCCATGCCGAAGGTGAAACTACTAAGCAGTAGCAAAGCGGTACCGCCCGCTACAAACCACAGGTTGAATAGTTCACTTGGTTCTACGATGCCAGCAAAGCTATTTGAGAAAACAGCAAATGTGGCAAACAACGTACCGAATAACAAACAGTCGCTTAGGATATAAATCCAAAAGCCAAAGATTGTGTCGCCAGCGTAATCATGGTGGTCATGATCATCGTGACCACCATTGTCCAGCACTGATTTATCATGTGCAGTCATATTATCTCCTAAATCCTTAAACCGCTGGGGATGCAGGTTTCGTGTCAGTTTCTTTCGACGCTGGGTTAAATTCAGGACGTTCCTGATAAACCTTGTCTAGATGAGGACCTTCAATTGCCTCAACTTCAGAAACTTCAACGTAGTAATCTTTATTGCGCTGGAAGCTGTATACGATCCAAGACACGATCATGCCAAGGAAGCCAACAACAACCATCCACCAGATATGCCATACAAATGCGAAGCCCATAATCAGCGAGAAGAAGCTGATTACTACACCTGCCCAAGTGTTACTTGGCATGTGGATTCGCTTGTAGCGGTCAGGTTTTTGATACGCCATTCCATGTTCTTTGCGGTAGTGGTGCTCGTCTCTGTCATGAATTTTTGGCAGAGTTGCAAAGTTGTAGAATGGAGGTGGAGAAGACGTCGCCCACTCAAGAGTACGACCATTCCAAGGGTCACCTGTTTCGTCCATATTTTGCTTACGGTCACGAATACTGATGAAGACTTGGTAGAACTGAGCGGCAATACCAGCTGCGATGATGGCAACACCGAATGCAGCAATCATAAGTAATGGTGCCCACTCTGGGTTGTCTGTTGCATTTAGACGGCGAGTCATGCCGTTGAAACCAAGTACGTATACCGGCATAAAGGCAACGAAGAAACCGATAGTCCAAAGTGCACAAGAAACCTTGCCCCACTTCTCGTTCAGTTTGAAGCCAGTTGCTTTAGGGAACCAATATGTAAAGCCAGCAAAGTAACCGAATACTGCACCACCAATGATTACATTGTGGAAGTGAGCGATTACGAACAAGCTGTTGTGTAGTACAAAGTTTGCAGCAGGTACCGCGAGCATTACACCTGTCATACCACCAATGGTGAAGGTAACAAGGAATGCCATTGTCCACCACATACTTGCCGTGAACTCTACACGTCCTTTATACATGGTGAAGAGCCAGTTAAATATCTTAACCCCGGTGGGTATGGATATTATCATGGTGGCTATTCCGAAGAAGGCGTTAACACTTGCCCCGGCCCCCATGGTAAAGAAGTGGTGTAGCCAAACGACAAACGAAAGAACCATGATTACTGCCGTCGCCCATACAAGAGACGTATAACCAAACAGTCGTTTACGAGAGAACGTTGCACAGATTTCCGAGAAGATACCAAACGCTGGTAGAACCAGAATGTATACCTCTGGGTGGCCCCATGCCCAAATCAAGTTCACGTACATCATCTGGTTGCCGCCCATGTCATTGGTAAAGAAATGCGTACCAATGTAGCGGTCAAGAGTCAGAAGTGTCAGCGTAACGGTAAGAATAGGGAAAGCAACGATGATGAGTGCGTTGGCACACAAAGACGTCCAAGTGAATACTGGCATTTGCATCAGCTTCATACCTGGAGCACGCATACGCAAGATAGTAACAACGAAGTTAACACCTGTTAGAAGCGTACCGATACCAGAGATCTGGAGCGACCAGAGCCAATAATCCACACCAACCCACGGGCTGTATTCCATTCCTGAAAGAGGCGGATATGCCAACCAACCTGTCGAAGCGAATTCACCAACGAACAAAGAAAGGTTGATTAGGATTGCACCTACAACGAATAACCAGAAACTCAAGGAGTTTAGGAATGGGAAAGCAACGTCGCGCGCACCAATTTGAAGAGGCACAACAACGTTCATCAAACCGACAACCAAAGGCATGGCCACGAAGAAAATCATGATTACGCCGTGAGCCGTAAAAATTTGGTCGTAGTGTTCGGGGGGCAGATACGAGGCATCTACCGTAGCTAATGCTTGCTGCGAACGCATCAATATGGCGTCGGAAAAGCCCCGAACCATCATGACTAGCGCAACGATGATGTACATGATACCGATTTTCTTGTGGTCAACAGAGGTTAACCATTCAGCCCACAAGTATTTCCATTTACCCATGTAGGTAATCAAACCTAGCAGACCGAGACCACCAAGGATCGCGGCAATCATAACGGGCAAAATAACTGGGTCAGTGTACGGAATGACGTCCCAGTTTAGTTTTCCGAATATTAAATCAGGTTCGGCATGTACGTCGCCTTTATAGGCCATTTTGAGCTCCTGAATGTTTCTCGATGATATCTTTGAATCGCAGTGGATCGACAGAAGAGTAGTAGGTCACAGGGTGGTATTTTTTGATCTGCTCTTTTGCATTAGCAGTCAAAGCGTCGTAGCTAGTGTCATTCAGCACTTGCTCGGACAATTTCACTTTGTTCACCCATTCGTCAAAACCAGACTCACTAACGGCATGAGCCTTAAAGTGCATGTTTGCGAATCCGAAACCGCTGTAGTTAGCAGACATACCGCGGTAGACGCCTTCTTCTGTAGCCATCAAGTTGACGCGATTTTCCATTCCCGCCATTGCGTAGATTTGGCTACCAAGCTGGGGAATAAAAAACGAATTCATTGTGGTGTCAGAAGTAACGAGAAACTCCACAGGACGATCGGCTGGGAAAGCAACTTCGTTTACAGTTGCAATTTGTTGTTCAGGGTAGATGAACAACCATTTCCAGTTCATGGAAACAACTTGGATAGTTAGAGGTGTCTTGTCTGACTCGATTTCACGGCGTGGATCAAGAGAGTGGGACGTTTCATAAGTAATCCAACCCAATGCCAAAATGATAAGACAAGGAACAGCCCAGACTATCACTTCGATTTTAGTGGAGTGCTCCCAGTTTGGTTTGTACTCAGCCTCTTTGTTAGAAGAGCGGTACTTGTACGGGAAGTACACGCACATGAACAACACCGGAACAATGATGATGGCCATGAGTAAAACAGAAGTGATAATCAACGATTCCTGAGCTTGACCAACGGGTCCCTTAGGATCGAATAACACCATGTTACTACCGAAGAATAGTACGCCTAATAAAATCAGCCCGATGACTGATGTTAATATTAATGCAACTTTTATGTTACATTTTATTTTCATTTGTCCTCCCTGGAACTCACAACCAGAATAAATTCAAAGACAATACTTAAAATACGAAGTATCCAAATACATAGATCAATCACTTCGCTTTGAAGAAAATTGCACGTGAAATGACGTCAAACAAAAAGGAAAAACTTTGTTAACAATTCATTATCATTTGAAACAATTAACTTACAAAATGCAGTGATATTGGAACTTAGATACTAAAGCGTGAATTAAAGTACCAAATTGTTAAATTAGCAAGCTTTAACTTGTTCAGAACTGTAAATTTCAATCTATGTATAAATTACAAAAATATTAATTTCATTTTTCCAAAAAATGAGGTAGAGCAAGACTTAGACCTGCAGTGACCTGTTTTACAGAGCGAATTATATATAAGCCACCTAATACCCCTTATTTTATTGTGAGAATGTTTTCTTGGTGGGTCTTTTTCTGGTTATTAACCATAATTAATTAGTGGTTAAAAGTTGGCGTCAATAGGGATATTTCCTTTTGGCATGTATAACTATTATTAAACTTTTAGTTGGCAAAGAAATCGTAATATCATACTGGCTTTTCTTTATGGTTTTACATTAAATTATTTTGAGTGATTTATCCATGCTCCCAGTAGGGTGATGGTTTGTGAAGTGATTAAGCTTGTTCCTTTTATGGGTATTGTCATACGTTAACGTGCTAAGTTTCTTTCGACCTCTCTCAAGTACGTATTAACAACAAAGTGGAATAGTGCCTAAAGTGTCTTTTCGTCGGATTTAATTCCAACTGTTACTCATCATTGAAAACTCTATTTACCTATTCCAATTTTTATATAGACACAATATTATTGTGCCTATTGTTACAAATGGTATTAAATTACTCTTTTCTAAATTATTCATCAGAGCATTTAGGAAAAAGAATAACCAGCATTGTTTGTTTGAGGTATTTATCTTTATAACTTCATGAAACGCTTTTGGTTGAATATTAATCGAGCTGGTTTTAATTTAACCATTCTAATAGTGGCTAGAGCGCATATTTAAATGAAATAGGTATCAAAAATGTTAAAGGGCAGGGCTCAATACCCATGGCATTTTTGAGATCGTTAAATTTGATTTATTAACATATACCCAAGTGACCTCAAGATGCTTGGTTCAGCGAGAATTAATTGGCTTTCAGGCAAGGCACCGGCTTGAAGATCTAGTAAGTCTAAATCAAGAGTCGGTAACGAAGCATGAAAGCCAATTAAACTCGCCCTTGGGAGCACATATTCTGTACCACTTCATCGTCAAAAAACTTGAAAAGGACCAGTCATTACGCTGCGTTCCTGATTTTGAAGTAGAAAGGCTTGAATTGGACCAGAATATGAAGCTCTGAATCCTGCATCTTGAGGCCATTTGGGTATATACCCAAGCATCTTGAGGCTACTTGGGAATATGCGTCACCTGACTCAACAACCCTTATATGACATACCTGAAAAAATATCAGCGGCAAGAAGAAAATCTATCAAGTGCCTGATCCGTGCCGGAATTTGTTTCCTAGAAGGATACACTAGGTTAAAGATCTTGGGTTCGCTTCTAATGCCACAAGCCACCTGAATCAACTCACCAGTATCGATCTCTTTTTGTACGGTACATGGAATCAATAACCCCACTCCGACGCCCATCAAAGTGAGCTTCTGCATTACTAGCGGAGAATTGCAACAGTGATAGTTCTTCGGCGCAATAGCGATCATCTTTCCGTCGCAATAGAGCTTTTGTAGGTTGTTACTAGCGGATTGCTGTTCGAGTAAAACCCAATAATGTGACTCTAGCTCCTCCGCTGTGTTGGGCATCCCATGTTTTGCGATGTACTCGGGGCTTGCAAATAGGTGGGCACTTTGCTCGAACATTTGTCGGGCGATCAACGAACTGTCTTGCGGGCTGCCAACACGTAACGCCAGATCGATATTTTCTGCCACTATGTCTGACTTATGGTCGTTCAGGATCAAATCGAGTTCCACCTCAGGGTAGGTCTCTCTGAATTCTTCTAAGATAGGTAAAACCTGATTCAGAGCGATATCGTAAGTCATTGTTAACGATACTCGCCCAGATACCTCTTTGGGGGCGATGATGGATTCAATATGTTCAAACAAGTAAGGTAATTGCTTAACTTCTTGGTAAACCTTCTGTCCTTCTCTTGTCACCGAAAGCTTTCTGGTTGAACGCTGTATTAGGCGAGAACCTAGCTGAGCTTCCAGCTCTGACAATTGTTTACTGAGTTTAGAGCGATCCGTTTTTAGTTTTCTAGCCGCTGCGGCAAAGCTCCCAGCTTCGACTATCGCTGCGAACATTGCCATTCTTTTTAGGTGAGAAAAGCTATTAGCATTCAAAATTGCAACACTCCATGTCCATATTTGCATCTAGTGATTATTTTAAATTTATAAATAATTGAATGTACTGCGGTATTTAAAAGTATTCTCAATACAAAATGGCAAAAGCCGAGCAGTAGGCTTCGGACCCGAAAATCTTTCAAATTTGCACAAATGAGCACGACTTTCGTTGATTCGACGTCAATTTTCTAAATCAATCAATAAACTATAAAAAATCTGGAATAACGATCTGAATTTTTCAAGTATTCCGCATTTCGGACAGCTATTAGTCACGTTTGCTACATCAGACTCGTAGTTCCATTCAAGGAGCGAAAACCATGTTTCATCCAGAAAAACGTCAAGATTTTATGTTGGATAATCAAGAAGCAAAAACACTTTTCATGCAATCGGGTAGTTCAATAACAGATAGATCAATAATAGATAGCCCTATAACAGATAGCCCTATAACAGGTCTGGGAAACACAAATACACCAAGCTATGGACCTAACCATTTCAATCACATTCATGAGAGCATGGGAGGAAGTTCTTCATACTCGAGATCCAAACCTGCTGTTGTTTTTATGTTTAGCGGTCTTGAAGAACAGCCTCATCGTTGCGCGAGATCTTTGTACGAGAACTTTGAGTTTTTTCACGAGAGAGTGGAAGAATGTTTATGGCATCTCACAAAAATTGATGTGCACTTAGCGGATGAAACGGAGTTCTTTTTTAGTGAGTGTCAAGTGCACAGCAAGCAGCCTGTAAGTCAGGTGCAGCTCTACGTATTTGAATATGCTCTCGCCTCAACGCTTATCCATTGGGGGGTTAAGCCTGATGCGCTTATCGGTGACAGTCTCGGTGAATACGTAGCGGGCTGTATAAGTGGATTATTGAACATTGAAGATGTGCTTGCCATGGTCTGTTCTCGCCAACGGCTGATGGATGATGCGCAAGCTGGCGCAATGTTTGCTGTTCCTAAGGGGAAAGCGGAGGTAGTGAAATGGTTGGATGATTGGAATAAGACTCATCCTAGCTCCGATCAAAAAATCTCTCTTTCCTATGTGAGTACTCCACATAGATGTGTTGTTTCGGGAGGTGCAGAGCCTCTAAGTCGTTGGTTAGATCAATATGTTGAAAATGCAGAAAGTGGAGAGTACGTCTCTCAAAGGTATGCACTGCACTCCAATTTGATGACAGATGTATCCAAAACGCTCGGCACTTATATCGAGGGCATACCCAGTTACCCGATTCATACGCCTTTTGTTTCCACGATAACGGGAAGATGGGTACAGCAAGGAGACGTTGAACATTCGCAATACTGGGCGAGTCAAATCCAACAAACGGTTCAATTTGCAAAAGGGCTACAATGTGTCTCTGAAGATTTGGGAAGTTGTATACTAATTGAAATTGGTCTCGGTGAAAGCATGTCAAAGCTCGTTGAACAGCAAAGGATTAATAGTTTATGTGCTTTTCCTTTGCTGCCGGACATTTTGTCTGAAGACTTGGTACTGCCTGCCAATTTCCCATGTGACTGTATTCTGACATCGGTAAAAACACTGGGTCAATACGGGGTCAATATTCGCTGGGACCGTATATTAAGCAAAACGGAATCAGATTGCTGGTTGAGCTAAACCCGTTCTTTTTTCGGTAACGCGCTGAATAATATCGACAAGCTTTTTGCTTACAGACTCAAATTGCTTGTCGATAAAGAAGTGGTCGCCCTCTATCATCTCCAATTCAAAGTCGCCACAAAAGTGTGCCTGCCAGTTCGGCAACGAATCAGGTGGAATAATGGTATCAATAGTGCCACCCAATAGCGTAACGGGAACGTTGAGCTGTTCAATAGCGCTAACTTTGTGCGTTTCGGCAAGCTTAAAATCCGCTTTCAAACCAGGCAATAGTATGGACATGAGTTCATCATGCTCAATAATTTCGTCTGGTGTTCCGCCCATTTCCTTTAACTTTATTTTAAACCCTTCATCCGACAGTCCGTGAATCGGGTTTCGAGTGTTCAATTCATGAGGCGCTCTTGATGCCGCCGGAATGAAATGAATAGGCATCGGCATTTTATGCTCTTTGAAATAGCGGATCAGCTCAAAACCAATTCGTGAACCAAAACTGTGCCCCCAAATGACATAAGGTTTGTCGGTGATAGGGGCTAATGCTTCCGCTAAATCCTCCACTAACGTATCCATGTTTTCGTACTGTGCTTCATTTAATCGGCTGCCTTTTCCTGGTAACTGTACCGCGCAAATTTCGGCATTCAGTTCCTGCAAAGCACTATAGGGAACAAATGAGTTTGCGTTGCCTCCGGCATAAGGCAGACAGATTAAGCGTAACGGGGCATTGGGTCTTGGTTTTGGAATGGCAAGCCAGCGATTAAGTGAAGTGTTTCTGCGCATATTTAATCCCTTATTGTCAGAAGGCAAGGAGAATAGCGAGGAATACAGAGAATGGATACCTTTGTTTCAATTTGGTGATACTGGCATCCAGTTAAACACGGCACTCTGTTCCGATAAGCAAGTATGAACTTCATTAATAAGCCACTTTAGCGCTTGGCTGTTGGCACTTCTTTTATGCCAAGCGATTGAAATAGGTGCAGGCGGAACAACTAACGGCAATGGTTTTTCGATGAGTGTACCGGCTTGTATATCTCCACAAACCACGGAACGTGGCATAACGCTTATTAAGTTTGATTGTTTGAGTAAATGAATTGCGCTAGAAAAGCTGTTAACTGTAATGGCGATACGCCTAGACAGGTTCATTTCTTTTAAACGGTTATCAACAATGCCTTTCGGATCCCCCGACAGAGAGACCAGTAAGTGCTCTTCTGTGCAGAATGTTTCAAGTGACATGTCGTCTTTTGCTCTTGGGTGAGATGGTGGCATCACACATGTAAAGTGATTATCAAATATGAGCTCTGAGTGGATGTGCGGGTGTGATGTGGGGTAATAATCTAAAACCAAATCAACTTGCGCATCAAGGAGCAGTTGCTCACCATCTCCTCTAAAGGGTACGGCATACAAATCAATGGCTTTTGCTCTTTGTTCAATCACGCGCCTTAAATGCGGCCAAAACAGATAGCTGACACCGTCTGTCAGTGCCACGCGAAGCTGTGTTCGCGTATTCATTGGGTCAAAGGCTTGTGGTGTTACCGCTTGTTCGATCTGTTTTATCGGGTTAGCGATGGTTTCCCATAAATTGATCGCATAGGGGGTAGGTTGAATGCCTCGCCCTTTTTTAACAAACAGCGGATCTTTCCAGATGTAGCGCATTCGAGATACCGCTTTGGAAACCGAAGGCTGGGTCATCGCTAGTTGCTCTGCTGCAATCGTAATGGATTGTTCTCGCATAATGGCATCGAAGATCAATATAAGATTTAAATCTGGTTTGGACATTGTTCCATTCTTAACTTATTCCCTGAGGGAATGAAAACTATATTATATATGCATTATTTGGAATGAATTGATTGCGTAATACTGAAGCTGTTCTCAAATCATAAGGAAAAACAGATGAAAGCAGCATTTATTAATCAATATGGAAACAAAGATGAGCTAGTGATTGGCGACATTGAAAAACCGCAAGTTCAGACAGGAAAGGTCCTAATAAAAGTCGTCGCTAGCGGTGTTAATCCTGTGGACTTTCATATACGCAATGGGATGTTGAAAGACAGTGGCATGCATACTTTGCCGCTAATTCTGGGTTGGGATTGTTCCGGTATTATCGAAGAAGTCGGAGCTGGTGTT
The DNA here is from genome assembly GCF_030689305.1 of Vibrio penaeicida. Lineage (GTDB taxonomy): Bacteria > Pseudomonadota > Gammaproteobacteria > Enterobacterales > Vibrionaceae > Vibrio > Vibrio penaeicida_B. The sequence goes on from NZ_JAUYVM010000002.1 coordinate 37,209, forward strand.
ACGGAGTTCAATGTAGGCGACAAGGTTGTTGCGTACACCGCTATCGGAGAGCAAGGTACTAATGCGGAATACATCGTAACCGATGCGGATATTGTATCGATTAAGCCAGAAAAGATGAGCTTTTTGGAAGCGGCTGCTTTACCTCTGGCATCAATGACCGCGTATCAGGGGCTGCATGATATTGCGGGTTTGAAGCAAGGTGAACAAGTCTTGATACATAATGCGTCTGGTGCGGTCGGGAGTTTTGCTGTTCAAATAGCGAAATCAGCGGGTGCGCATGTTGTTGCAACATCATCTGCACATAAGCACGACTATGTGCGATCTTTTGGGGCAGATGAGGTGTACACAGAAATGGATCCTAATTGGAGTGGCACAGCCCGTTTCGATATCGCCTTAGTAGCAAAGACAGGCGATGACCTGATTCGTCGTACCCTTCATGCGGTTAAACAAGGAGGAAAAGTTGTGTCCACCTTTGACGAGATCCCTGCCGCTCAAGCTCAACAAGCAGAAATTGAATTTACACGTATGATGGTCATGCCAAGCCGAGAATCTTTGGAAGCGGTCTTGTCACTGGTGAATTCTGGCTCTGTACTTACGCCAATAGATACAATTTATCCGCTGGATGACATTCAAACAGCTCACGAGAGAGTTGAAACGTTCCAGGCGGTGGGAAAAATTGTGTTAACGGTAGATCCGATTTTCAAATATTAATTTCTTCATCATGCAATAGATCAAGCAATTAAACATGTGAGTAGCGCGATATCATTCCCTTTTGTATAGTCGCGCTAGCTCCACAATAGGGAGAGAGAAATATCAAATGGAGAGGGAAGTGTTTGAAATTGTTACGGAACGACTGATATTAAGGGATTTTGAGATCCAAGATGTCTCCTCATACATAGAGTTGACTCAAGACTCAAAGTATCAGCGCTTCTATGATGAAGACGATTGTTCGATAGAGAAGGCTGAGTTTTTGGTTAATCTTTTCATTGAGCAAGCGCATGAATTACCACGAAGTAAATATCAGCTCGCTATCGTTTTACAGCAAACAGGTGAAGTGATTGGCACGTGTGGCATTCGATTGGAAGCCGATCAGCAAGCTTCGATGGGATGTGGTGTGGCGCGTGAGTTTCAAGGTGCTGGTTACGCGCAAGAAGCAGCAGAAGCTATAGCAGGGTTTGGATTTGAAAAGCTGGCGGTTCACCGTTTGTATGCCGAAACGATTGGAGCAAACAAAGCCGCGATAGCGATGTGTCGCCAATTTGGAATGAGAAAGGAAGCTCAGTTTATTGAACATCGATACTTTAAAGAACGTTGGTGGGATACCGTTATCTACGCTATGTTACGTTCGGAATGGGAAATGAGGAAAGGAAGCCAAGATGATTAGCCTACAACCAATGAGCTCACAACATTTGAACCAAGTATCCGAGCTGCATGTCGCAGAAGAGCAGTTAAAGTTTGTCGGTACAATGGAAGAGATTTTGGTGAACGTAGATAACAAAGTACACCCGCACGTGATGGTGAATGAAAGCGATAAGGTGGTTGGGTTCTTTCTTGTCGATACGACCTACGGTGAGCAGTACGACTTTGCTGTTTGTGGAGCGCTAGGGCTAAGAGCTTTCTTTGTTGATACACGTTACCAAGGAAGTGGCTATGGTAAACAAGCCGTGGCTGCGCTTCATTCCTATTTGCAGCAGTGTTATGAGACGTTTGAATTCATTTATCTTACGGTGAATTGCAAAAACCCTGGGGCTTATCGTTGTTATGAGCTCAATGGTTTTAAAGACAATGGTGAGCTTTACCATGGTGGTCCGGCAGGCCCTCAACACATTATGAAAATGTCGCTCAAATAACGGATAAAAACTATTTAACTGCATGCTGGAGGTTCAATGTACTGAGAACTAAGCTTGATGTAATTCACTTTGAATAGGGTGGCTATGTCCTCATTTATACGCTTAGTTTGGGTTGTGTTGATTTCAATACCTGTCAGTACCATTGCACTCGCATCCACCGACCACAACGCCTTTCGCGATATTGCGTATGGTGCGCACAAGAAGCAAAAGCTGGACGTTTACTTTCCACAATTCGCTAAAGACGCTCCGGTGATCTTTTTTGTTCACGGTGGCGCATGGAGAGTTGGTGATAAGGGAGCTCGCTCGCAGGTAAAATCCAAAATAGACAAGTGGGTAAAAGAAGGGTTTGTTTTCATTTCGGTGAATTACAGAATGTTACCGGAAACCCCGCCATTGGTTCAGGCTCAAGATGTGAGAGACGCATTAATATTTGCACAGAATAATGCTTCGAAATGGGGTGGTAGTCCGCACAAGTTCATTCTTATGGGGCATTCAGCGGGTGGGCACCTCATTTCTCTCGTTTCTGTCCAACCAGAACTCATCACTCAGCGAGGTGCAAAACTTTGGCTTGGTACAGTATCACTTGATACTGCGGCGTATGACATTGTCAAAATCATGTCTGCAGATAGAGTGAATCGCTTTTACAGAAAAGCTTTTGGTGAGAGCCAAAAAACTTGGCAACTCGCTTCACCGTTACTGCAACTTCAATCTTCGATTCCTCCGTTTCTCGCCGTATGTTCTTCAACGCGAAAACAAGATTCCTGCCAACAAACCGAGGTGTTTGCAAAGAAGGTGAATCTTCTTGGTGGCTACGCAAAAGTGCTTCCTGTCGAGCTTTCTCACCGTAAGCTCAATGTGAAGTTAGGCGAAGACTCACCTTATACCGAACAAGTCCATACGTTTATTATGCAGTTACTCTCTTCACATTTATCTTTAGAACCTGAAGAATAACCCTAGGCGATTCATGGCTTGTTCCACTCGGTCAAAACGCAATGGGTAATGATATCGCATCGGTCACCAGCAAATTCGTAGAGTGACATTGACTCTTTTTCCATATGAATTCGAATTTGCGATTGCAATTGCATTCGCGCTCTCCGATATCGTGTTTTAACCACGGTGACATCGAGCCCCAGAGAGTGTGCAGTTTCGCTGGAAGATAAACCCTGTACACAGCGCAATATGAACACCGAACGGTAGTTAAGCGGTAGCTGATCAATTTCATTTTCAAGGAGTTGAAGTATGTTCTGGTTCATAACGGGCTCCGAAACAGATTGATGAAATTGATCGCTGGGTATTTCTCGGTCGCCATAATACTCAAGCCTCTGTTCCGACCTCAGGCGATTTAACGCGACATTTCGAGTGATGACGGAAAGCCATCCCGCGTATCCTGATGGGCCACGAAACGTAGATAAATTCTGCAATGCACGCAGATGAGCTTCCTGAACGATGTCCATGGCGTCATCAGTACTGTTCGTGAAACCACGAGCGATCCGAAACAGCAATTGATTATAGCGACGGATGAGTACTTCAGCCGCTTGGTTGTTACGCGCCAACGTGAGTTCAATGAGTGCCAGATCGGAGTAGGATGTGAGTGTATTATCTGTCATCGTGTAACCCCTCGCATTCTTCGGAGTGCTGATCCAATGTTTTTAAATAGGCGATAATGGCGATTCGCTGTGTTTGGCTTGTTACGCCTGCTACTGTCATTTTAGTGGCAGGAATCGCTTTTCTTGGATTTTCTAGAAAACGATTGAGTGTGTCTTCATTCCAAACCCAGTCCGAGTCAAGCATTGCTTTGCTGTATCGATAGTTTTTTTGAGTACCAACTTTTCTTCCAAATAAGAAGCAGTGTTTAGGTCCCGTCCGGTTATAAGAGGGAGAATGACACCCAACGCAGCTTTGGTACAGGTGTTCTCCTTGGGCAACCGTGCTGGATTGTGAAAAAGGCACAAAACCCAATCCAATAAAGAATAGATAAAGATGGCGCATTTTGGCTCCTCAATAGAGTTGAATAAGCAAAGCCATTAGTAAAAATCGCTTTGCTAACATTGGCTTTGTTGTCGACAACAAATACGGGTTAGGAAAAAAAGGCACCTGGCACTGGATCTAAGCCTAATGCGTTCCTTAAGACAGCCCAATGCATGGCTTCGTCGGCTAAAATGCTTGCAGCCGCTTTGGAAAAGTCGCGATTATCAAAAAGCGGTATAGCCCCGGCATAGGCGCTCACTGCGCCTCGCTCCAGTTGAGCGGCAAACATTAGAACATCGGAAGGCTGCTTTAATTTCTCGACTGGAAATTGATACTGTTTGAGGGGTTCAGATGGGGTTCCACCTAACTGTGTAACCACAGAAGCCAGCAATTCAATATGCTCTTTATGATGCCCTTGAAACTGAACGGCAACGTTTAATAGATCTTTGCTTAGTAATTGGCTTTCTGCACCAAGTTGATAAGCGGCAACGGCTTCTTGTTCTGCCTCTATTGCGGTATTGAGAATGACAATGTCACTTTGTACGGCGTTATCTGACAAAGCTTTTCGTCCATGATGATTGGCTTGGGCGGAATAGCAGCCACTCATCATGGTGAGTGCGGTTGCGGAAAGTGTTGCTGCGCCAAATCCTTTTAAAAATCCGCGGCGGTTGAACATATCTTTATGATAGATATCGTTGGTTTCTTTGATGCTCATGTGCTTTCTCCTTATAAAGCGCAGCAAATACACTGCGCATAATAGGTAAAGACGCACTCACCAAAGAAAAGGAACAAATTAATTTTAAAAAGTGAAGATAAGCTGCTTACTGCTTACTGCTTACTGCTTACTGCTTACTGCTGCGGCTGAGAGGCAGAAATTCGATTTCGCTACCTTCCCCTGTAAGAATAGAAACGCGCTCTGGTTTTCCTTTCGCATCGAGTTTTACCTCTCCAATGGCTGTGGCATTGACCAGTCTTCGAGTTCCTTCGATACTTGGGTTGCGTTTTTGAACTTTCAGACGCTTTCGCTTGGTAAAAAAGTTCAGTGGTGAGCGAGGAGAATAGAGCAACCGATCCGCATGATCGCAGAATCCAAGAAGTGGTTCTGGAAACTGAGCCTTGATGCCGCTACATGTAATCTGGTGGATGTTTGGGCTGCACTTTCGAAATCGTAGTTTGATGTCGTAGGCAAAAGAATAGTGAACATCTCCCGACAAGATAACAAAATGGGTAGGCGTTTTTGTGTGAGTGAAAATGCTGAGTAAGGTGTTTGCGCTGCCGGGGTGTGCCATCCAGTTTTCAGCATCGATCATTAAAGGCTGACCTATCATAGTTGCCGCTTTTTGGAGTGCTTCGATAAATTTCACACCAAACATTGGCGCAGCAGAAACCACAATAACTTTGTCTTGATGCATTAGTTCTTGCTGAAACTCAATTAACGCTTCCCAGTCCATCAACCCAGAGGGCTTGTTCATTTTTGATTCTGAGCGCCAGCGGCGAGTTCGAGTATCCAAAACCACAACTTTGGGCGAGGTATGTATGGTGTAGTGCCATTTCTCGAATTGGTACAAGTGCTGTATGAAAGCATCTTGATTCTGTACATTTGGCGAACCAAAAAAGGCATTGGCCAATGCCAAAAACTCCGAGTTGAAATTAGAGGGCTCGTTTCCCCATCCCTGACAAAGCCAGTAACTCAATAAACCATTACCAATGATTCTTTTGGAAAAGGCATTGTTGTACGCTGCTTTTTCCCAACCAATGGTCAGGTTCCAGTCATCGGTGACATCGTGGTCGTCAAAGATCATGTAAGTAGGCAAATGTGCAAATAGCCTATGAGCAAAAGGCAGCCCTTCTACAAATTGTGTAATTTGGGTATTTTCTTTTTCCCATCGAGTTTTGAGTTTGTTTGTCAGTGTCGTTGGCGGGCACGAATAAGCAACATGCGGCCAAAGTTGTGGCGACCAAACCAGCAAATACATGGCGAAGAACTCTGAAAAGCTGATCAAATGGTTGCCGCAATCTCTAGAACTAAAAACCGGAGACGGCATAGAGGGCATAAACGAGAATAACCAACTTCTTTCTGCTTGATAGCTAGGTAGTAAAGATTCGCGACCGTAAAAGCCGTCTGCATGGGCGTGTAAGTCTGCGGTCGATGCGATTTTGGCATCGTTGAACGTTTCATTAGGCAAACCTAGTAAATCGATCACTTGCACAATCGCACTCAGCATCGGACCAGCGACATGGTCTGCATAGATTTGATCGCCGGCCATTAACAGCATATCGGGGCGCTCATCCCAAGGTTGCTTGGCTATTTTAGCGTCCGCCGCGATCAGTGCGTCTTTTCCATTGTGGTGTGGATTTCGGCATGAACCGTGCAAAATATAATCGGCGGTGGACGGTATTTTTATCGAGAGTCTTTTTTCTTCTTCATAGAGTAAGTGCGGACACAGTTCGATGAAGTTACCTTTCTGAGAGATAAATTCGTATTCAAGGCGTTCGTCTACAGGGAAATTGCCATGAAAGTGAGCAAGGGTTACAAAGGCACGAGTACCCACTTGAATCGGCTGACACTGGTCTAGATCGTGAGAGAAGATCGCTTTGTCTGAGTCTTGCTGATAAAGCTGAAAGTGACCAGACAGTGGCTCTGTGGTGACCACCCAAAAAACCAATTCATTAGATGTGGCTTTTCTGAGCATGGGACCTGCAATTAGGAAAGGTAATGGCGAAGACTGATTCATAAACTCTCTATCGAATAACGCTTACAACTGCTTTGCTATCGAAAACAGATCTTAGGGTCTGTTGATCTTTCGAGATGATTTTTGCAGCAATTTGTGGGTGATTTATACAAGGCAGAGCTTATTCGGTGTAGTCGCTCTACATCAATAAGCGATAACGCAGTAGAAATAAGCCACAAATGCTGCCCAAAGGGTTCGTTTCTATGCCTTTTACTCTTTGTTGCAAGGTATTTGCTTAGAATGACTAGGCGTCACACCTTGCGTCGCGATTAAAAGGCATAGAACTCGAACAAAATTTAACCGCGAAAGATCAACAGACCCTAATTATAGAGTTTATCCGGAACGTGCCGTTAGAGCACGGGTATTGTCTGCAAATCTTGCATTTTGATCGCGTTTGATTTGGATTGTGCTCGGTAGCACTAGTGCGCCGTAGGCATATGAGATTTCACAAAGTTGCTCAACTTGATTTTGAGTGATTCAGGAATAGGGATAATACCGAAAAGCAGGAATCCTATGGTCGCAAGCACCGAGACGATCATGCCCAACACTATGCTGGGAAAAAACGTGAGGGATGCATCAAGCCATTGATGCAGTTGCCACGCTGAAAATGCAATCATAATACTTTTGACCAAGTTGGCGTGTCGGTAAGGTAGCGGTTCTTTTTGCTGGCTAACCAAGTAGATCAGCATTAAACGAACAGAATAAGCACCACCAAGAACCGCAATGACAGCAATGACACCAAATTGTGGCACAAGCCAAACGTAGCCAGCGACAGCAAATACTGCGCAGGCACACTGGATCCACATTTGTGCTTGGCTGGAATCCCCGCTAAAGCAGCCTAAGTTTAAGTAATCTCCAGCGGTTTTTATCATGTTCACCAAAATCAGCCCCACAACAAGCGTTGCCGACATATGATAATCAGGTGGTAGCGCTAGGGTGATAAAACCAGGCACCGTGAGTATCATCAGCATCCCCAGATAAATGCCTAAGTTAGTACCAAGCATCGCATTATCGGCACAGATCTGTTTACCATTGTATTGCTGTAGCAATGCAATTCGATTGGGGAACCACCATAAAGCGTAGGGTTCAAGAGCCAGCCCTAAAATTAAGGCAAACTTCACTGCAATGGCATACACCGCAAGCTCTTCTACACCTGTAAAGCTAGCAAGTAGCCAACGATCTAACCCCGTAATCATGTAGATACACAAGAATCCGCCTAACGTCGGCAAGGCAAATTTCAATAGCAATTTTGAGTATTTAAGCTGACCAAAAGACCCCATTTCTTGTTTTTGGTACCCAAGCAAACACAGCATCAATAGCACGCTCGATACCATGCAAGAAATCAAGACTGCATCAATGCCATAGCCAGCTTCAAGCAAAATGAAAGTCATCAGTGCTTGCCCTAAGGCTTTCATTACATTTAATACACAAAACCGTTTTGCGAGATCGTTCATTCGCATAAGAGTCATAGGAATAGTAATTAGCCCATCCAACAAAATGGGAATGGCAAGTAATACGATTTGATAGCTTTCGAATGCTGCTGGCAGCATGCGAATGAGTAAAGGGAGCGTGATGAAGATAATAATTGCTCCAATGCCACTAAAAAGAACACTGAGAGTAAAGCAGTTCGAAATGAGCGCGCGCTTGTGTTCACCTTCTGCTGTCCCAACATATCGGTACATCGCGTTTATGATACCGAAGCTAAACATAATGGTTCCGATATCGGCTAACAAAAGCAGTATTTCAAGCGATCCGTATTCGACTACAGAGAGCTTTCTGGTGAGATATGGGATCATCATAAGGGAAACCCCTTTCATCATAATGATTCCAATGGCGTAGTACGCCGACTGTGCTAATGCTTTCATTCGCTTCTTGCCTTCTGTTTTGATTTCAGGCGATAAGGACTTCAACTTGCGATTTGCTTCATACCAATTAAATCAAGGTGGAGGTCACTTGGGTATAGACATTAACTTAGGCAGAAAACATGCCAAGCCATAACTTTTTGAAAAATAGATAAAAAAATACGGGTGAAGAAAAAGCGATACAATTTGAAGATAAACAAGCCGTGTACATTCATATTGCTTTTCAAATTGAGAACTTATGACCTTTTCTTTTGTTGTTTGAATCTAATTAATTGATTTTAAAGGGAGGAATGATTGGCGTGTATTTTGCTGTGTAGGGTACAAGGTACATCAAGTGAGAATTTGGTCATGAAGAAAGTGGCATTTATTACGCCTACCTATCCGGCTTTGAGTGAAACCTTCATTCAGACTGAAGTGGACTCTATTCAAGCGTGTGGACATCAAGTCTGTGTGTTTACTTTTGAAAAAGAGCACTCGAATAATGTGTTTAATTATGACGTTGTCACTATTGGTGAGAAAGTCCCGATGCGCATGCTGAGACGCACTTCGTTGCTCGGCGGATTAAAGGCTCTCCACTTTGTCACGACTCAAAATGGATTGCCGAAGAAATCGCTCTACTATTACGGTGCTAAATTGGCTTTGCAACTGGCAGAGAAGGGCGTCGACCACGTTCATGCGCATTTCTGTCAGCATACCGCTGCACATGCTATTGTCGCGGCTAAAATATTGAACATCGGCTGTTCTTTTGTAGGGCACGGGCACGATGTTTATGAATCCCCACTTGATATCGACAGAAAAATAGAAACCAGCGATTTTGTGGTGGCTGTTTGCAAAGATATGCAAAGTGACTTCGACAGCATGGCAAAGGGAAACATAAAGCTGCTGCACTGTGGAGTAAAAACAGAGCGATTTGTTATGCAAGAAAAGTCACCGACTGAACATGTTCGATTGGTGTTTTTGGGAAGATTAGTGGTGACGAAAGGTGTTCATTATCTAATCAATGCTCTGCTTCCATTGATCCATCATTACAATATCAGCTTAGACATTATTGGAGATGGGGAAATGAGAGGAGAGTTAGAATCTCAGGTTAACCGCCTCGGGTTGGACTATTATGTTCGATTTTTAGGTCCTCAACCCCATCATTGGGTGAAAGATCACTTGGCCGAATATGATTGTTTGGTCGCACCGTTTTGTTTTTCTGACACAGGGTGTGTTGATACCGGTCCACTGGTTCTAAAAGAAGCAATGGCGGTGGGAACCCCCGTGATTTGCTCAGACATTATGGGATGCAAAGAAATAGTTACTCCAGAAACGGGATACTTGGTTCCGGAAAAGAATGTGGCTGAGCTATCACAAAAAATCTCGGAGTTTGCTCAACTTTCGTTTGAGGAGAGAGCAAAAATGGGACGTGCTGCGAGAGATAGAGTACTAAGACATTTCAACGCAATCGATCAAGCAAAACAGCTTTCGAACTGGATAGAAAATTTGGCTTAAATTCGCGTTAAAAACCTTAACCTACCCATGACGTTGCTATGACAAAAGTTGCACTTTCATTTTATAAAACAATTCTGCTGTACGGGGAATTTGGAATTTAAATTGAAAGGATAAACGTTATGAAGACACGCAACGTAATTGTGCCTCTGGCACTTCTTGTATCGACTCAAATTTGGGCGGGGATTTTTGGCGATAGCGTAAGCACAAAGTTTGAGAACTATCAGGAAATGGAAGCGTCCGGTATTGTCGAGCAGGGCTGGCTTCCAGCTTTTCTGCCTAAATCTGCCATTAATATCCAAGAAAAACACGATCTAGACACGAATGTCGTTATGGCAACATTTGAATATGATCCACAAGATACTGGATCTGTTCAGGAAAACTGCGATTTGAAGTCTGAGTCGGAGCAAGGTTCACGTTATGCCTGCTCTCATGGGGATAGCGACGCCTTCATCGAGCTACGTAAAGATGGTACTGGCACATTTTCAAGTCAGCCTAAAGTGATTGAATAATTTGATTTAAAAACAACGCCTTGCTTGGTATTCCATCGCATCGCTGTTTAGCAAGTAATCGCAGAGAGCGACTTCTTAGGTTATTAATCAGAAAATGCGCAAAGCTTAGTCACAAGTAAAGCTTAGGCACAAATAAAGCTTAGGCACAAAAAAATCCCCAGCTTAGTGCTGGGGATTTGACATTAATGTATCTTGGTTTTTATAGATATTGATTTTTTATAGTGTTGCTATTTCTAGTTTTCTGACGGTGTCAGAGACCGACTTGTTGTCGGTTAGTTTGCAAGCAAAGGTGCTTAAAAGCGATATTTTGTACAATACACCATTCTATTTCAAAATGTAAATGTAAAATGATGAAAAAACGTCTCGCTTTCTGAACACTTGTGCTCATTGAGATTAAGCTCATTATAACTGGCTGAATAAGAGCTATTTTTTAGTCGGTATGCTTTTTTCCCCATTAACGAGAATATCCAAATACTGGGTGAGCATTTTTTGCATTTTGTCTTTGCACATCTCATCGTCACTGGCTAACTCTTGTTTTATAAGCAAAAGCTCTTGCGACAGTTGCGTTACAAACTGAAGTTTTTCTTTCCGATATTGGTTTTCTAATTGTTGCCTCAGTACCGCTGGGTTTTGTACTTTTTTAGGAGTAATAAAGGATTTAAGGGTTTCGACGATCCTGTCCAGTAAGTTGTACACCAAGTTTGCAGAAAACCCTCCAAGTAAAGCGGTTGTTATACGAATAGCCGCGTGATTTGCCTCTGAATTTGTATCAACGGCTATCATGTCTGTCGTGGATTGTGCGACGGCATCTAAGTTGATTGGAATAAGCTGAGTGAGTGTAATACCTGATATTAATCCCACCACAAATCGAACCCAATATGAGCTCTCGTGTTTTGGATCATAGATGCCTTGGGTAACAAAGCTATTGGCTTTAAACAGCCCAGCAAAGGAAGCACCAATCGCAGATGCGGCTAACAGAATGGCTTGCACAAACAACAAATCGGTGCCTTGCAAATCGAACATGCTAGCGACCATATTTTCATTGTTAACAGCTCCTGAAAGGCTCAGCCCAATCAATGAAAAAAGGGAAACGAGCGCTACTGCCATCATTCTACGAATCAATGGCACACTGCCCAAAAATAAGAAGGGAGGTGCCTTTTTGTTTTCGTCATACATCAGTAGGATAGTTTGAGGCTTCGCAGGGGCGACTAACTCTGAGAGTTGATTGTAGATATCGGTTACCTGATGTGCGCGGACATCTTGCTCCTCTGATAAGCCTGAGTTAAGCAGTCGCATTAAATTTCCTGGAACGGTAATCCCTTTTGAAAATGCGTAGTGTGCAAGTGCTTCACATTCATGTTCCAACTGATCTAAAAAACCGCTGTTGGTTACCATTGTGGGTTGCTGTTTTTCTAGATCTTCGGTGTGAGGTATATCCATTGTGCACCTTCCTAGAACGTGTAATTAAGCTGTGCCATAATTATATGGGCATAGAGGTCCAGATCAGCCGATAACGTACCGCGAGGTATATTGTTTCCACCTTCGAGATCAATCGTGACTGGGGTAAATTTGATGTACTGATAACCCATATCGAGCTTCACGTTTTCGTTGTATTGATAGCTCATGCCTAATCCAACATTCCAGCGGTCATTATTTGGCGCTCGCGGGCTAACAGCATCAGCTGGCGTAGGGTTCCAATCGTATGCGAAACCAGTGCGTAGTTTTATGTCTTGGTTGTATTGATAGCCCATTCCGACAGCGACGAACCAGCTGTCGTGCCAATTGTTGTCTACTATCGTATCCGCCAAACCGTTTCCGTAAGTCACGGTAGTATCTGTGAATGCGCTCCAGCCAAATCGATTGGCGTTTCCATACAGTTCGAAATCTTCATTTAGCTTATGCAATACCCCAATTTGAAGCATGGAGGGCGTATCGATATCAAATTGAGCGCTGCCCGTTGGGCTGCTGATGGTGACGCCTAAAGATGCAGCCGCGCTCACTAAGGCAGCGTAGTTGGCTGACGATCCTGTAAGTTCTACATCGCCGTTGAATGAGTGTGAAATCTTGGAGCGATAAGACAAACCAAACCGAGTGTTTTCGGTCATCTGGTATTCGGTTCCTAATGAAAAACCAAAGGCAAGATCTTTACCCGTAATGGTACTGGCTACATCGGTATCCACACTTGGAGATGTCGTGGATGTTGCGACCATCGTGCCTAGTTCTACGGTGTAATATTGGAGATTTACCGCCGCCCCAAAAGACCATTGGTCGTTCATTTTCCACGCGACTGTTGGGCTTAAGTTATAAGCGAAAAGTGCCGTTTTGGTGGCTGTGTAACGAGAAACGGCGGTATCAGGGTAATCGGAAACGTATGCGTAGGGGGCACCAATGCTAAGCCCCAGTACTAACCCCGGCTGGTATTCATGGGTAAAGTACAAAGCACTGCCATAGGCGGTATCTATTGGCTGTTTTGGTTCGGCGGGATACCCTGAAACATCCACGGTTCCAGACGTATATGGCGCCGTTGCAGTGGCATTTCTTAGTTTGGACGTCGGCATATCTAATACCGCTCCAATGGAAAAGCGTGTTCCATCAAACCGTGCAATAGAGGCAGGGTTTGAAAACATGGCGCTGATATCATTAGCGCCTGTCCCGTTGGTTGAATAAGCGCTTCCCAAACCTTCAGCACTTTGGTGCAAAAAGTGATAGCCATTCGCCAACGCATTACTGATGGGCAATACTGCAATTGCTGAAGATAGAAGCGAATAGGACATTACTTTATTCAGCTTGAAATTGACGTTGTTTATCGATTTTTTATTATTCATTGTGTACATCACTTATCCGTAAGTTAATTTAAGCGCTTCGTCGATTAGAGAAGGAATCTTCTGATTCTGAAATGCTTTGTTCTTGATTAAATAGGGTCTGATAGGCCACCTGATACCCGAGTGCGCGATAGGCTTCAAATTGCGCTTCATCGAAGAATTGGTCTCCAGATGATTGGTTAGGAAACGCTGGGTTTTTGGATTGATAATTTGCGATGTACCGATATTTATCGAAATAATCATTGTTGCTAGGAACGTCGGTAGACATCATATCTTCTGGGTGGGTCATGACCGATTTTATGTAAAGGATTTTGCCGACTCGCCCATTTCTATAGTGGATTTCTCCATGAGCATGCGCTTGATTTTTTTGCTTTATCTCGTCTAGCCCTGTCATCGTGATTTTGATACCAAAGTCGGTTTGAATCATTCGTATGGCGTCCATCAAGCCAGAGAAGGTTCCCTCTAAATCTGCTTCTGCATCGGATATGATGATGAGCCTGCATTCACGACGAACCAGTTCGTACAATCCTAGGTTCTCGAAATGACCACCATCAGATAAGTTGATGTAATTCTGACTAGTATTGATATTGCCTAACAGCTCTTTGAGAAAGTAAGAAGGACCGACACGGTCATTTCTGAATAGCTTTTTCCACCAAGTACGGCTAGAACTCTGTTCTTGGTTATGGATTTTAGATGGGTTCTTTACCCAATAGTCATAACGAATATTGAGCATTGCCAGTAAGAATACGAGAGGTTTTACGGTGTTTCGCCCCATATTTGGCGCAACTGCTGCTCCCGATATTGCCGTGGCGGTTCCGAGGTTAATGCTTGGCTGAGACGCTTCAAGATCTTGAGTCTTACAAAAACCCGTTTTATTACTTCCGCTAAAGCATTTGGAGAAGATGAAGTTTTCGCCCAGTCGATCTTTTTTATAGGCGTTGACGCTTTGTCCACCATTCAGAGTACAGTTGATCAAAGAGTAAGGCGCATATTCGCTATCCAATTCTGAGAGCTTTAGTTTGTCGGTATGAATGATGGGGGCATGAGGAAAAGGGCTCTGTTTTTTAAACAAATAAGCGAGGCTTAACCTATCGCGATAAAATCGATTTACCGCGGTAAAATTGGCACTGCCAGTAAACTGGTTAAGAAACATGAGTGCTATTGTTAGCGACACGATTGCGGTATAGCTTGTCTCTTGAGTTACAAGCGAATCACTTACATCCAACACCACTACCCAGCATGCGAAAATAGCGGAAAAGCCGATACAACCGACAACAAGCTGATTGCTGATCTTGCTTAGGTTTGAAATAACTTTTGCTAGAAGCAAACTGCATACAATGGCGATAGCGAAACCATTAATGCCCATTTGGTGCAATGATATCCCCCATAGTACAAGAGTTTGATACCATTCAAGCGCCAAGGGTTGAGCTTCAACAATGGCGCTGCCGAATATCGCTGCAACGTTAATGGCGATTGCTGAGGTGATTCTGTCTCGCCAAATCCAAGACTGGTTGTTCGAGGAGCTTACGTTTTCAGTGGCGTTTGTCGTCAGTGCAGAACCAATATAGTTAAGCAACAAAAGCAACATGAGTGATTTCGTCACTGGGAAGTGCGCACCTAAACCAATGTGCTCTAACCACGAGGCATAATCGCTATAAAAGCCAAGTGGTGATGTTGAGAGAAACGCCATTACCATGGCAAAAATAAGCAGATAAGGCAGCACAACTAAGGCGTTAAGTACGATACCCCGAAGAAAAATGGCGGGAACACGTATTGTGTCTAGACCGCCATTGGGAGCCATATAATTCGAATTGTTCCGTAAGTGGCGGAATTCACTCGGCTCTACATCGCCTTGCTCATGGGTAAAAAGAGCATCGATTGCTTCCGTTTTTTTATCGGCGTACTGCTCGTTTGTCACCGCCCCCGTCATCGCGCTTGAAAATGCAGAACCAATGTAGCCTCCACCTGAAACCGTAGAGAGATAATCAACGTTGTTAAGTAGGCCGCTCTTTTTGAATGCTTGAATGACACCGAGATTAAATGTAGCGGAACGAATCCCACCACCAGAAAAGCATAATCCAACTAAGCCAGGGTGAAGAACACTAGAGTCCTCATTCCACATCTGTTCTTGGTTTTTATCAGTAAGGGACTCGATGGTTTGATTAAGAGGAACAGAACGCTGATCCCAAGGTATCAGCGTCTGCTCAAAATCAGGCAACGAGCGGGGGGAGCGCTCTAATGCCTGACCATCTCTGTTTACTACCTTTCGTTGCAATACGTGTTTCAATTCTTCCGGTAGCACAACTTGATAGAGATAATGATTGTGCTTTGTTATTTGATCAGCCATATGACGTCCTTGTCTTTTTACACGTATTAGGTCACGAGACCCTAAGTAGGGTCGATAATGCCTTCTGCTAACATTCGCAATGCAGTGAGGCTTGGAATAAAGAAGTAATCACCACCTCGCGTTTCCACGAATCTTGGGATATGAGAGCAGAAAAATGGCTTCTTGCCGGTTTGTTCGTTCCCTTGAATGAGCATGCTGCCATCTGCTGAGATGTCTGGGTTATTAGACATATTGCCGATGATTGGGTCTTTCTCATTGGAGCGTTTAAAATCGTTGCCGTAGTTCATCCATTGCTGTTGAACAAACTCGAATTGGCGCTCTATATCGGCATTTAACGCCATGAATATAATGCCTTGGTTACCGGAGTCTTCAGGCGATTCACTCACGGTGCCATAAGGTAGACCACGGCGAAGGATACGTCGGCGATTCACTAACGCGCCTGGCGTATTGAACGCATCTTTCACACCGTATTCGAGTGCACCTCGTGGGTTGGCTCTACGAACGTGTGAGCCCATTGGGCATACCGAGCCTTTTATGTCATCACTGTAGTTGAAAGCCGTGAGTTGCTGTTTTAATTCGAGGTACTTTTCTTTATTTGCAGTTGTCGGATTTTCTTTTGCGTCTTTCTGCGCTTTGCGTAATTTATCGTGAAACGCATCAGCTTCCTTTTGAGTTGGGAAAGAGGCTATTGGGGCACCATTCTTCCAGCGACCAACAAATTTTGCCGATAGCGCTTCGCTTCCACCTTCAAAATCTTTGCCGACTTCTTCAGTGTAACGCTTGAAAGATTTGACGTTTTGGTGGAGCTTTCGATACACCATAAAAGTGCCATTTTTAGCCAATAGCGGTGGTGTTGGAGCTTTAGGGTATTCAAACGATTCGTCTCGATGCCCAAGTATAAATTCGCCTGTTTCTAGTGGCTCCCAACCTTCCATCTTAGATGGGTCTTTCCCTGTTGGTTTTCCGGCTCCTAGGACGCGCTCGGCCGGTGCACCTGTTCCTTTGAAAAAAGGATCGCTAATGCCATCTACATAGCCAAAGTGTTCTTTTGGCGTGACTTTTTCATTTTCTTTTAATGCAGCAGCGTCTTGATAAGGGAGTAACTCCCCATTGCTGGCACGGTGACCTTGCAACAACTCTACGCCGGCATCACATATTTCTATCAACCTAAGCAGCTCTTTGTAGCGAATTTCAATGTCTGCTTGAGTTTGTCCATTTATCGATAACCAAAGATGCACTTTTTCTGGTGAATGCCAAATAGGGTCCCAATGCTCGGGTGCGCTTGATAGATCGTCTCCGAGTATGTCTTTTCTCGCTGGCATACCCATAGCAAAAGCTTGTGGAAAAGATTGAAGTGACTGCTGCGGCACACCGATTGCCTTTAACCCGTTATAAGTGAAACCAACGTTGGTGGTGGCCAAAGGCTTAGGGACTGGCTCTTGGTTTGGACCTGGCTGCCCCCATGGGACAGAGGTTGTGACGTTATTGATGATTTGTCTTAAAAAGCGCCTTGCATCGGCTTCTTTTCGTACCGACAGAAATAGATAGCGCGCATGTGGGTAACCAAATCGTCCATAACCCTTAATAATATTACCTTGGATATCGTGGAGATCTATTGCAGCAGGGGAAGGCGTATCTGACATTATTCTGTCTCCAGTGATGGTTTGTTTTCAGCGACAGAAGATGCGCTGTTCTGGCTATAGATATGGGCGGTTGTTGCGACTTCTTCTAAGCTACTCGCCCCTGCGCTCCAACTCGGTGATGAAAGATTGTCGATGTCTATTGCTCGTTCAAACTCTCGAAACAGTTTTTGAATTTCATGAGCTGGCTTACCCTGGTTTGCGTACACAAAGCGAGAAAATTCTTGCTTCAAAAATAAGCTTTTCAGTTGAGCTTTTAGAGACAAGTCGTTCGAACCATTAAAAAAGAGCTGGTTATCGATTTGGCATTTTTTAACGTATTCGATGAATTGGTCTGCATTGCTTACTTCGTCAAAAGCGACGCAGTGTTGCCAGATTTTCTTCACTTCCCCTTCAGCGTGTTGCCACATGTCGTAGAGGTAGGAGTCCAGATCGCCATAAAAATTGCTACTGAAAACGAGATATTGAGACTGTAAGTGTTCCTCTCTCGCGGGATGACCTTGATAAAACACATCCGAGAGCACGTAAAAGCGGGCTAAATACGTGTTGGGAACCTTAGCCATCGGGCTGAACCTATCTAACGGTAGCGCATGTAGGTAGTCTCGAAGTATTGCACTGTATGAGGTGTCGTCTTTGCACCCGTTAATGATTGGGCACAATGCTGTTAAGCCGTAGGCGTTGCCACTGGTATTAGACATGATTTATTCCTCTCTTTAACTGGCTTTAGCAAGGCGTTTTTCTACGGCTTCGGCAGAAAGGCTGACGATTGGAGAAGGTGCCATCATTCCAATGTGATCTTGTAACGAAAGAGTCAATTCGTCGTAACGCTTTTGAAAATCGTCCGCTGATTCATTGGCTGGCGTTTCTTTAATGAATTCTGAGAGTGAGCTTCGAATGTGCTGCCCAGACTTTACGTCGTTCGAAGCCGCCATTGGGTAGGCGCTGTAGTAGTGGTTTGTCCATACTTGATTTGATGTGATGTAATCGTGAAAGGGTTGCAGTGGCACTGAACCCGGGTATTTCACGTTGTTTTTCCAGAATAGATCCAAACCAGATGGAATCGCGCTATGGAAAGAGTCAACGTATTGAGCCCAACTGCCATTAAAATTGCTAAAGAAGAACATGTAGCTGTACTTAATGGTTTCTTTGGGCTGTGATTCTGAAAGCCTAGGAAATTCACTTGGTTTTATGATCGCCCAACGAGCGTAATGAATCAGAGAAAGCGTGGTTAACCCATTTAAAGACGCCCCAACTAATTTCATGGCTCCAGAGTTAACTGTCCAAAATATGAATTTGTTTAGCCAGCGCCAATACCATTTTATTGGTGTAACTACGTTCATGGCATACGCCTTACCCGCAATATTTGACATACCACATTCCTGTATAAAGTGATGGATTTTATTATTGTCTACTGGCGCCTTTAGGCAGACCGGTAGACTTGTTGATTATGCGACTTTTGATGGTTTCTCTATTGTCGTATCCGGTGATGTCTCATCGGTGTGACGGGATAATTGCTCGTGTGTGATCGTTAGACTTATCGGATAGGGTTCACGGTATTGAACTACTCCAAGTTCTCCTTCGGCTCTGAGAATATGCTCCGACTTCAAGATGGCTTTCAGAATATTAGGGATTTGGATTAGGTTAATGTATTGACCGAAGCAGGTATGCATACCGTAACCAAAATGCATGTAAACGTGCCTTGGGCGATCTAACTTAAATGATTTGGGGTGAGGTAAGTCGCGTCCATCCAGCATTGCAGACTGTGTAGCGACCAAGACTTGTGTTCCTTTCTTTATTTTCCTAGAACGCCATGTGCCTTGCGCTATCGTGTAATCACAATTGGCAATACGGAAAAGACCTGCACCAAAGGATTTAAAACGCAAAGTTTCAAGAACGAATTGCTCCAATGTGTGCATGTCGCCTAAATGTGCGGCACGTTGCGCCTTTATAAAAAGTGCTTTGTTATCTAATAGGTAATCTAATACGAGAATAGCGCATTTCGAGGTGGTAGGGACTAAGCCTATGATTATGCCAATTAAGTTGTTGCGGATATCGTAGTCGGTCATTCCAGGTGTACCAGACTCTTGTAACTTCAAACATCGTTCTAAAATATCGTCTTTTTGATCACGTTCGTTAGCTGAAAGCAGTCGGCGTTCTTCGATCAAATGATCGATATGAGCGCGCAAGCTAGCGGCGTCTCGTATCGCGGCTTCTTCAATATCTTTCGGGCAGTCTGGGTAGAAAAGGTACTGAAATAGGTTACAAGTCCAGTTAAATAGTTTTTCCGGCTCGATCCCAGAAACGCCTAGATATTCAGCAGTGAATTGGCATGGCACAACACTGGTCAGCTCAGAGACTAACTCAATTCTCCCTGTGCTGTTTTCCATAATTTGCTTGGCGAGTTTATCCGTTAGTGGCGCTACGATTTTATCTAGGTCGTCACGTCTAACCGCTAAACGCATATTCGACACATCTCTCGTGTAGTCCGGTATATCATCCATTCCTAAAAAGAAGTTACTGCCGTCGGTGATTACTCGCATCTTATCGGCGTAAGTTACGCCTAACTCACTGGGACGAGACAGTGCTTCCTGAACGTCTTTAAATCGGGTGATCAGTGCGTAATTCTTATAAAGAACATTGGGTTGAATAAACCGGAGTATAGAAAATATTAGTGGGACGTTGTCTGACGCCCACGCTTTTAGCCGCGCGATTATGCTCATAATTTCTGCCAATTGACGTTTATCTGTTTGCGCACACCGTGAAATCTGTGTTTCATCTAATGTGAACCAGTGTATTTATTGTTAGAAGAGTGGTTGTTTAAATTAATATGCAACCATTCCTTATAAATATATTGGTCTTAAGTGCGGTAAACTGAAAATATCTTCAGATTAGGATCACAAGGCAGAGAGAATGTAACTGATATGAATGTAAACGGTACGTAATGTTGATCTGTATATGAAAATGAAAGGTTAATATAAAGTTATTTTCAATTACTACTTCATTTATTCAAAAAACACACTATAGGGCACGCTGTTTTCATCGCTCCAGTGACCGAACCCAACGAGTGAATGAGGTAATATGAGGTTCACTCAACTTATAGCTTGGGCAGATCAAGTAGTAGCCATAAGGGCTGTCGAATCTCACGTCAAGCGGGTTTATGAGCGCTCCAGAATCGAGTTCTTTTCTCACCATAAAATCGGGCAAAAGGGCGACTCCACAGTTCCGTGCCAACAAAGGCAAAGACATATAAAAATGTTCAAATGCGACAGGGTAATAATTGGGCGAAATTTGAGTCTGGCTTTTGTTCAGCATCAGTTCCCAAAGCTGCGGGCGGGTAGATTGGGGAAGCAGAGGTAAACTGAGTACTTCATCTATCGAGCTGAGCTTACCAACGCTTGGATTGGCAACCAAGATGAGCTTTTCTTGAAATAGCCATTCCGAATGCTCATAGTGCTTGGCTATTGGTAGGCAACGAATTGAAACATCAGCATCTATTCCCCCCTTGGGTAGCCGCCCATCTCCGGTGTTAACTGATATTCTTAAGCGCTGATTTTGTGCGAGAAACTTGTCTATTTCAGGCAAAAGCCAAAGGTTGGCAACAGAAGGGGACACATTAAGCTGCAGTAAGTTTGTTTCCGAATGAGTTTGCTGCATTTCGGCACTGGCTGTCTGAATGGCTTCTATGCTTGGCACGACTTTACTGAGGTACTGGTTTCCCGCTTCTGTCAGTACCAATCCACTTCCTTTTCTAACAAATAAGGCTTGCCCAAGCTGAGTTTCAAGCGATTGAATTTGTTTACTTATTGCCCCTTGGGTAACGTAAAGCTGTTTGGCTGCCTCCGAAAAGCTGAGGCACCTTGCGGCAACAATAAAGGCTTGAAGTGCTCGGCTAGAGGGCAGGTGTTTGGTTAACTGCATGGTGGTTACTTTCCGTATGGGTGGACAACTTCTGCTTACTTAAGATTTTAGAGAATAGACTAAAGGTGAATCACCATTATTCCATTTACTCATACTAGTGAGAATAATTCGCTTGTCGGGAAATCGCAAAGCTTTATCTTGGTTATTAATTAGTCAGAGGCTAAGTAAGCAGAAGCTAAGTGATCATAAGCTAAGCAAACGAAAAGCTAAGCAACCGAAAGTTAAGCATTCAGAAATTTAACAAGCCGAATAAGGCACGTAAGGATTCGCCATGACTCATCTCATTCACCGACATTGCCACCATGTACCTCCCACAGTGAAAAATGGACAAGGCATCTATCTTTACGATCAAAATGGCAAGCGTTATTTAGATGCGTGTGGCGGAGCAGCGGTCTCTAACCTCGGTCATAACAACCAAAAAATTAAGAATGCCATGATGCGACAAATGGAGGCGTTGCCATTTGCTCACAGTGGTTTCTTTACAACCGATGTTGCAGAAAAATTAGCCGATACATTGGTGTCTGTAAGTCCTAGCTCACTTAACCATGTTTACCTTGTTAGTGGTGGGTCAGAAGCCGTTGAATCGGCACTGAAACTTGCGCGCCAATACTATCTGGAAAAAGGTCAGGGGAGTAAATCTCAGTTTATTGCGCGCCAACAGAGTTATCACGGAAATACATTAGGTGCGCTTGGCGTTGGTGGCAATGAATGGCGTCGTGCTCCATTTCGACCATTGCTGAAAACGACGCATCACATTTCCCCGTGCTATCCATACCGAGATAAGCTAGAAAGTGAATCCGAATTTGAATACGGGCAACGTGTCGCAAACGAACTAGAAAATAAGATTCTTGAAGTGGGGGCAGAGAATGTGATGGCATTTGTCGCGGAAACAGTGGTTGGAGCGACAGCCGGTGCATTGGTGCCTGTAGAGGGTTATTTTGCTCGTATACGTGAAATTTGCAGCCAATACGATGTGTTACTGATTTTAGATGAGGTGATGTGTGGAGTGGGTAGAACTGGGTCATTCTATGCATTTGAACAAGAAGGGATTGTGCCCGACATTGTGACTGTTGCGAAAGGGCTCGGTGGTGGATATCAACCCATTGGTGCAGCCATCGTAAGCAGCCAGATCTACAAAACCATCGCCAATGGTTCCGGGTATTTTCAACATGGGCATACGTTCAATGCGCACCCAATGGCTTGCGCTGCCGCATTAGCGACAATCAATGAAATTGTTGAAGGAAACAGAGTTTCAGACGTTCAGGCCACGAGTGATTTGCTTTTCGAGAAGCTGAATGAAGCGTTTAGTGATCACCCTAATATCGGTGATATTCGAGGAAGAGGATTATTCATTGGTATCGAATTTGTAGAGGATAAACAGACGAAAACGCCTTTTTCTCCAAATAGCCAATTGGAAAAAAAGGTGAAGAAAATGGCGATGGAAGAAGGGCTAATGTGCTACCCAATGAAAGGCACCATTGATGGTCAAAATGGTCATCACGTGTTGTTGGCGCCACACTTCATCATGACACCATCGCAAGTATCAGAATTGGTTGAAAAACTGCAAGCTACCTTTAGCCGACTATTTTCATTGGAGGCAGTATGCCAGCCATAATCGTTGCTCCAAATGGCGCACGAAAGATGAAGGGCGATCACCCTAATATCCCAATATCTATAGAAGATGTTGTTAAAGATGTGAAAGCCAGCGCGCAAGCTGGCGCAGCGATGGCACATGTGCATGCTCGAACGTTAGAGGGAAAGCATACACTTGGGATACGAGAAAACGCTGCTCTGCTTTCTGAACTCAAAGCTGAATTAGGGAATCAAATTCTGATTCAATTGACCACGGAAGCTGTTGGGCAGTTTTCCTCAACAGAGCAAATGACCTTAATTGAAAAAGTCCGCCCGCCCGCAGTTTCGTGTGCCATCAAAGAACTGATTCCAAATAAAGCGTCTGAAGCGACAGCGCGAGACTTTTTCAGCTTAGCCAACCAACAACACATCCTCATACAGTGGATTGTTTATAACCAAACGGACCTCACGCGCTACTTTGATTTGCTCAACCGGCAAATTATCCCTAATACGAACCAGCATTTATTGATTGTTCTTGGGCGCTACCACAAACAATTAGAATCTCATCCCGCTGATCTATTGCCTATGCTGACTCCACAGCTTCTTAATTCGGATATTGCTTGGGGCGTGTGCGCTTTTGGGCGATTGGAACAGCAGTGCCTTATCTCTGCTATGTTATTAGGTGGAGATGCACGGGTTGGGTTTGAAAATAATCATTTTTTACCAAATGGAGAATTGTCTCCGGGAAACGAGTTCCAAGTCGCTCAACTTGTTCAGCAAGCAAACGCAATCAACCTGAATGTGATCAATGCTAAAGAATTTGAGTCAATATTGAGATGTGGCGAATAACTTCATGTTTTAAGATGAAAATTTCGCATACTAAATTAGACTATGTTATTTGTTAAAGTTGTAAAACTTACGTAAACGGAACTATGTTTCCAGAGACAGAAACGCATGTGTGTTGCATGCTAACCAACAGAAGGAAAGGGATATGACGTTCTTGAAAACGGCTTGTGTTGTGATGGGGTTGACTGGTGCATTGGGTTTAGCAACAACCGCGAACGCAGCTGATGACTTTGTAACTATTGGTACAGGTGGCGTTACAGGTGTTTACTACCCAACGGGAGGCGCTATTTGCCGTCTGGTGAATAAAGGGCGTAAAGACCATGGTATTCGTTGTTCTGTAGAGAGTACTGGTGGTTCGGTTTATAACATCAACACGATTCGTGCTGGTGAGTTGGATTTGGGTATTGCTCAATCAGATTGGCAGTACCATGCATACAATGGTTCAAGTAAGTTTGAAGACAAAGGTCCATTTAAGGATCTTCGTGCTGTATTTTCTGTACACCCAGAACCGTTTACTGTCGTAGCACGTGCAGATGCAGGCATTAAGACATTTGAAGATCTTAAAGGTAAGCGAGTAAACATTGGTAACCCAGGTTCAGGTCAGCGCGGTACGATGGAAGTACTGATGGGCGAGCTAGGTTGGACAATGAAAGACTTTAAACTTGCTTCAGAGCTGAAAGCGTCTGAGCAGTCTAAAGCGCTTTGTGACAACAAAATTGATGCAATGATCTACACAGTTGGTCACCCGAGTGGAGCAATTAAGGAAGCAACAACATCTTGTGACAGTGTGATTGTAGAAGTAAGCGGTCCTGCTGTAGCGAAACTTATTGCGGACAACAGCTTCTACCGCGTAGCAACCATCCCAGGCGGTATGTACCGTGGCAATACAGAAGATGTACAAACGTTTGGTGTGGGTGCAACGTTCGTAAGTTCTACTGACGTAAAAGAGAAAGTAGTATATGAAATCGTGAAAGCAGTATTCGAAAACTTCGATACCTTTAAGCGCCTTCACCCTGCATTCAACAACCTGAAAAAAGAAGAAATGGCAAAAGATGGACTATCTGCGCCTCTTCATGCTGGTGCAGCAAAATACTACAAAGAAGCTGGCTTAGTGAAGTAAATCACATCGCTTTTTATTCAAAACCCGCTTAGCTAAGCGGGTTTTTTTGTGCCTGATGTACCGTCAAAGCTTCCTGACAGTAAAGTGAATTTTTTCTTTAACAGCTCAACGTGTTCAATCTATTGGTAATTTACACATAATGCGTGATGACTGTCTATACTGAATGAAAGGTATGATTGAGATGGAACTTACTATGCTGATAGCTCTTGTTAAACAAGCCTTGGCGCGAATTCTCATAGCGCCTGCTCTTTTGCTTGTCTTTTCTATCCCCAATGTAATCGCAGAAGAAAATAGCAAACGAACCTATTATTTTGTAGGCGCTTTTCTAGCTCATCCTTACGTTCGTGACATCAAGTTAGGTTTTAAATACGCCAGCAAGAAACTGAATGTGAATATTGCCACGCTAGGACCGCAGGGGCCGGATTGGAATGCTCAATATAAAGCAATGGAAACCGCTATTGCCGCCAATCCTGACGGCATTATCGTCCCTCTTTGGGTAGATAATGTTGTGCCATTGATAGTGGAAGCAAGAAAGAAAGGCATTGAAGTTATTGCTATTGAAGCAGCGCCTGAAAACCACAATGCCAATACTTACATTGGTTTGGACAACTATCAGGCTGGTCTCTTAACAGCCCGCGAGCTCGTACGTATTGGTGGCAACAAAGGTAAGCTCGGTTTAGTTCTTAATCTAGCCAGTAATACAGCCTTAAAAAAACAAGGCGTCATCGATGGGTTAAAAAATACGGAATGGGAAATAGTTGCTGAAGTGGACGATAAAACCAATACCGATCAAGCGAGTCAAGTCACCATGAAGCTCTTGCGTGATCACCCAGACCTTAGTGGGTTAATAGGGCTGAATTCCAGTTCTGGTGTAGGGATAGGGAATGCGATAGGTCAGCTTGGATTAATGGACAAAGACTTAGCAATTGTGGTCCATGATCGAGAGGACACAGTTCTCGAATTTATTGAAAGCGGTGTGATTGATTCCTCTATCGTAGCGAAAACAGCCATGATGAGTTATCTCTCCATTTCCTTGTTGGAGGACTACCACAATAGAGTCGGTGAGGATATTCCGGTTGCTAATGATATCTCATCCATTGGTATCACCCTGCTTCCTGAGGTGGTGAATATTGGCGCGGTCGTCGTCAATCAAGAAAATGTCTCTCATTTTTTACGAAAGAATCTAGTAAATAGCTGGAAGGCTGAATGACCTTTAAAACCAAACTTTTTGTTTTTACTCCACTGTTGGTTGCGCTCACAATCGTGCTTTCGATTGTCGCTTCTAATGTCTTGATGAGAAGTGAAATAAATCGTCAAAACGAGGCGCGTTTGCATAACGCCACGAGCTCTCTACAAAGACGAATTTCAGACGATTTCCCTCATATTCATCGCCAATATGAAGCGTTTCGCAATAGCGGATCTACACAATTCTTAATGGGTGTTGAGCGAGGCAGTATTTTTACCGCTGAAGATTTTATTGGGGTACTCACTTTCTATCCAGATGTTCGCGAGTACCTACTTGAATTTTCGCGCCTTTACGATATATCCAGCTATGCGATTTATTTACCGGCTGATCCTAACTCTTCCTCCCCCGTATTTGATGAAAGCGTTAACTATCTTTATGCGCAATTTAATGGCGAATTAGATGGGATCATCATCAATGAAACGACGTTGATTCGCTGGGACTCGCGTAACTTTCTACGTAAAAAAGACATCGAACCCATTCTTAACTTTCCGAAGAAATTTTTTGGTTCCCCCAGAACAGAATTAACGACGCTTTCGGACGGCACAATAGGCATTAGCTACAGCTTCGAGCTCGATAATGGTGGTGTACTGGTATTGCAAAGGAGCTGGGATTTTGATTTGGCGATTCAAGAAGTGGATTTAGGGGTAGAAATTTCGCTATACGACGAGTCTAGAAATCGGATAGACGGCTCTAGTTTGTTCACAAAGCTTGAGGACGATATTCGTATTGGTACAGGGAAAAAACAGTTAGACCTTAAAGATATTGATGGACAAATTCACACGGGGCTCGCATCCACGATAAAAGATAAAGGTGTTGTACTTGGGTATTTGGTTACCTCTATTTCTCAACAAGTGATAGAAGATGCCACTAAGCGTGTTGCCGTGTTACTGATTGTTTCTGGTTTGGTACTCGTTTTGTTAGCTGCTGCGATTGCTATTTTAATGGCGCGTTCTTTCATTGAACCGATATCCCAGCTAATTAAAGATTTTAGTGCGATTGCTAACGGTAATATCAATCACAAAATCAACATTACCCGACGTGACGAATTCGGTGAGTTAGCCCGTAACTTTTACTTCATGCAAAGCGCCATAAAAGACAACATCACCGAGCTAAATTTGAAGATTCAGGAGCGAGATGTTGCAGAAAGAAAAGTGAGAAAGCTCAATGAAGAGTTGGAAGATCGGGTGATGTTAAGGACAGAAGAATTGCGTCATGCGGTTAATGAAATGGAGAAAGCCAAAGAAGGCGCTGAAAAAGCGAACCGAGCCAAGTCGGAGTTTTTGGCAAATATGTCCCATGAAATTCGCACTCCGATGAATGCGATCCTTGGGTTTTCTGAAATACTTCATTCGGAAGAAGCCAATCCTAAAAAGCTCAACTTCATCAATAAAATCAGAACCTCAGGAAAAGCCCTTCTCCATCTAATTAATGACGTTCTGGACCTATCAAAAGTGGAAGCCGGTAAGCTTGAGTTTCATATGGCGCCTACATCGGTGCCCAAAATGTTTGAAGAATTGCACGATATGTTCGACCACAAGGCAACCAGCAGTAACCTTGCACTTATCTATGAAATCGAAAAAGGCATGCCCGAAAGCCTGCTCATGGACGAAAATCGACTACGGCAAGTGTTCATTAACTTGATTGGTAATGCCGTAAAGTTCACCACGCAAGGTTATGTGAAGGTCACGGCTCGAGCCATTCCCGTTGAAGAAGATTTTAAGCTGGAATTTGAGATAGAAGATACAGGGATAGGGATCAAAAAAGACCAGATAGACAAAATATTTGGGTCATTTGAACAGGCAGAAGCAACGGAAAGCCGCTTTGGTGGGACAGGTTTAGGGCTTGCTATTAGCAAACAAATAATTGAGTTGTTGGGAGGACAAATCTCTGTCTCCAGTGAGTTTGGTTCAGGTACAACGTTTACCGTAACTCTGCCACTGGTTAAGCCAGCGAAAGCAATTGAAGGAGAAGATGTTCCAGTAGATGAAAACCTTATTGTTTCATTTGAACCAGCCAAAATTTTGATAGCGGATGATGTGGATTACAACCAAGAAATTCTGGCTCAGTTTTTAACCGATTTCCCATTCACGATTGACTATGCGGACGATGGCATCCAAATGCTAGAAAGAGTAGAGAAGAGTACACCTGACCTAATTTTGATGGACATAAAAATGCCCAATATGGATGGTCGAGAAGCCTCTGAAATATTGAAGAATGACCCTCGATATCAGGATATTCCAATCATTGCAGTAACGGCGTCTGCATTGTCGGAGTCGCTCGAAAGCCACATAAAGCACTGTGAAGGTTACATCACGAAACCTGTTGATAGAGATAGCCTTATTGAAGAGCTTAAAAGATTCCTCGCCTATACTAACGTGAGTAGGGTGATGAATGGCGCAGTAGCATTACAGTCACAATCTATTGAAGTAGAAGGGGAAATTAGAGTGCCTAGTGGGGAAGTGCTTTCCAATATTCGAACGTTAGCCGTCGATGGTTTCATAGATGACATCCAAGAGATGGTACAGCCTCTTTCAACCGATTTCCCTGAGTTTACAGAACGTGTCGTTAAATTCGCTCACGAGTTTGATGATCAGAAAATAATCGATATGGTGGATGATTACATTAATGAGCGACCATGATATTTCAATACTTATAGTGGACGATAGCCCATCAAATTTAGGTGTCGCTTCCGGCTTTTTAAAAGAGTTGGGTTATAAGATTGCCACTGCAAATAATGGTAAAACTGCATTAAGTCGGGTGGAGAGAATCAAGCCTTCATTGATTCTTTTGGATGTAAATATGCCTGAGATGAATGGCTTTGAAGTTTGCCAAATTCTTAACAGCAACCCTGAATTCGTTGATATTCCAATCATCTTTCTTACGGCATTGACAGACCAAGATGCAAAAGAAAAAGCCTTTTCTTCTGGCGCAGTGGATTACATAAGCAAACCTTTTCAAAAGAAAGAGCTGATCGCTCGCGTGCAAAATCATTTGAGCATTAGTCAATCCAAAAGAGAGCTGGAGAATTTAGTTCAAGAAAAGACGGATGCAATAAACCAGCTAAGAAGTACGCAAAACAAGTTGGTTGAATCTGAGAAAATGGCCTCACTGGCGAAATTGGTGTCGGGTGTTGCTCATGAAATGAATACGCCTATAGGGAATTGCATCAGTACTTTTTCAGCTATTCGAGACACGATTGATACGTTAGAAAATTCGATTGAAAGTGGTGCTCTTTCTAAGAGTAATATGGTCTCAACGTTAGAATCAATACGTGATTTCACCACGATTGGTCTTAACAACACATCGAAGCAATCCCGTTTAATCGATTCATTTAGAGAGTTGGATGCTGTCGGTGCCGAAACCCGAGTTCAGCCGGTTAATGTAGGGCGCTTTATGACAGAAGGGTTGGAATCGGTCGCAACGAGGGAAGAGCTTGGAGTGAGCTTTAATGTTGAGTGCGACCCTGCACTTACAGTCAAACTCAATACTTGGATTGTGCATGATGTCTTACAAAAGCTGGTAACCAATACCTATCACCATGGATTTTCCGGAGATAAGCAAGGGGAGATTTGGGTCAATGTACGTCACAATAATGGGCAGTTAGAAGTGGACTACATTGATGATGGTAAAGGGGTGTCTTCTGATGTAGAGGAAACGTTATTTGAACCTTTCATCACGACAGAGAGGAGCCAAGGGTTCGTCGGGTTAGGCTTGCATGTCGCCTATATTTTGGTTACTCAATACCTAAAAGGGCGAATTGAGCTGATAAAATCATCAAAAGGAGCTCGCTTTACCTTCTGTTTTCCATGCGAAATATCCTAGTGAATGTTTCAACTTGTGAACGAATTGTTGATTTTGTATACAAGAATTGTGCTCAAAATATTTGCGCAAACGATTAACTATTGTTCGAATTGAATATGTTCTTCTTCACAGTCGTGAATCATGTCAAGAAACTGTAAAAAATTGGGCGATAATTACACAGGTATTTGGGGATAGGTGCTAATTTTACTACTTTATACCAAATGACATGGAGAAATTGGATGATGACCTTTAAGTCAGTCGCGGTAGGTGTAGCGCTTGGACTAGCAACTTTTGCTTCTCAAGCAGCAGATTTTAAACCGTCAGTGATCTTTGATATGGGCGGTAAGTTTGATAAATCTTTCAACCAAGCGGCTTACAATGGTGCGGAAGCATTTAAGAAGGACACAGGAATTAAGTACGGTGAGTTTGAAATCACTAACGAAGCGCAACGTGAGCAAGCAATGCTACGTTTGGCTCAGCGTGGTCATGATCCTATCGTGGCAGTTGGTTTCCAACAAGCACCTATCGTTGAAAAAGTAGCGAAGCAATTTCCAAAAACGAATTTCGTTATTATTGATTCAGTGGTAGACCTTCCAAACGTTCGTAGTGTTGTGTTTAAAGAGCACGAAGGTTCTTTCCTTGTTGGTGCTCTAGCAGCAATGAAGAGTGAATCAAATGCTGTTGGTTTTGTCGGTGGTATGGATATCCCTCTTATCCGTAAGTTTGCTTGTGGTTATGAGCAAGGTGCGAAATACATCAGCAAAGACACAAAAGTTGTGCAAAACATGACAGGTTCTACACCTGCAGCATGGAACAACCCAACAAAAGGTGCAGAGCTAGCTAAGTCTCAGTTTGACCAAGGTGTTGACGTTGTATATGCAGCAGCGGGTGGTACTGGCGTTGGTGTTTATCAAGCCGCAGTTGATGAGAAAAAATACGCGATCGGCGTAGATTCAAACCAAAACCACCTTCACCCTGGCGTGATGCTGACGTCTATGGTTAAGCGTGTGGACGTCGCTGTTAAAGACGCGTTCATGGATGCTTACGCAGGTAAATTTACTTCAGGTGTTCAATCTCTAGGTTTGAAAGAAGAAGGTGTTGCGTGGGCTCTTGATGAGCACAATGGCAGCCTGATTGGTCCAGATATGGCGTCGAAAGTAGAGCAAATTCGTGACGACATTATCGCTGGTAAAGTAGTTGTCCACGATTACTTCTCAAATAGCGCTTGTACTTACTAATATAGTAGTAAGAAATGCCGGACATGGCTGATCTGTGTCCGGCTTTTTAGTTTCTGAGCCCCAAGTATTGAGTATAAATATAATTATCAATATTGGTGGTGCTGTGGCAGATGTTACTGGGTTATATTGCGAGAACAAGCGGTGAAAATGAGTAAAGAATTCAGTGAATTGAATTCAATGAGCTTTTCAAAGTCGCATTTATAATCTTAAAGTCTAAAGATTTGTCGTTGCAAAGATACACATCGAAACCAACGTTAGTTATCGATTCATTCAGTCACTCAGGGAGAGAGAATGAGCAGTCCTGCCATTGAGTTAAAACTCGTTAATAAGCGCTTTGGCGCGGTTTGGGCAAATAAAGATATTAATTTTGCTGTCCAGCCAGGCACCATTCACGGCATTGTGGGGGAGAACGGTGCGGGTAAATCGACGCTAATGTCGATCTTGTACGGCTTTTATGAAGCGGATTCGGGATCCATTCACGTTGATGGAAAGCAAGTTGCCATAAAAAACTCTCAAGACGCCATCGATCTTGGAATCGGAATGGTTCACCAGCATTTCATGTTGGTAGAAACCTTTACGGTTATTGAGAACATTATGCTCGGCGCTGAAAGCCACAGCTTGATTTCTCATAGCGCAAAAGATGCTGAACAGGCATTGCATGAAATTGAAACGAAGTACGGTCTAGAAGTTGATAACCACGCGCTGGTTTCCTCGTTGCCTGTTGGTTTACAGCAACGAGTCGAGATATTAAAAGCGCTGTATCGTGGTGCCCGTATTCTTATCTTGGATGAACCTACGGGGGTTCTTACACCACAAGAAACTGAGCAGCTTTTTGATATTTTACGCACCTTAAAAGAGCAGGGTGTGACCATCATACTGATCACCCATAAGCTAAAAGAAATTATGTCGGTAACGGATAATGTATCCGTTATGCGAGCAGGTGAGATGGTAGCGTATCGACCGACAGCTGAAACCAATCCGCAAGAACTTGCAGAACTAATGGTGGGTCGTAAGGTTCTTCTCAATGTCGATAAATCAGAAGCTGAGCCAGAAGAAACGCGCATTGAAGTGAAAGATGTCAGCTATTTTGATGATCGTGGCGTCAAGCGTCTCAAGAACCTTAATTTCCACGTCAAAGCGGGAGAAATCCTTGGAGTGGCAGGTGTTTCTGGTAATGGTCAGTCCGAGCTTCTTCATGTCCTTTCCGGCACGCTGGTGCCACAAGAAGGCGAACTGAGGGTATCGACCTCGAAAGGTTCGCATCAATTTACCTCGTCTGTGAACCGTGATGCTGCACTCATGCGCGAACTGAGTATTGGTCATATACCGGAAGACCGTATCAAGCAGGGATTGGTGAAAACTATGCCAGCGGCAGAAAATGCCATCCTTGGCTTCCATCATAATGAAGAATACGGCTCTAAACTTCTTGATTTGAAAGCTATTGATGGTGCCACGCGCGACATGATGGAGCAATATGACGTAAGACCCGTCGACCCTCATCTTAAAAGCGCTAATTTTTCCGGTGGTAATCAACAGAAGCTGATTATCGCGCGTGAAATGTTGAAACATCCCGATGTCATTT
Source organism: Vibrio penaeicida (assembly GCF_030689305.1). Lineage (GTDB taxonomy): Bacteria > Pseudomonadota > Gammaproteobacteria > Enterobacterales > Vibrionaceae > Vibrio > Vibrio penaeicida_B. The sequence goes on from NZ_JAUYVM010000002.1 coordinate 69,756, forward strand.
TGGTTGGTCAGCCGACGCGTGGTGTGGATATTGGTGCTATAGAGTTTATTCATAAAAATATTATTGCAGCCAGAGATAATGGCGCTGCGGTACTTCTTGTTTCCACAGAGTTGGACGAAATAATGTCTCTGTCTGATCGAATTATTGTAATGGTCGACGGTGAGATATCGGGTGAAGTTAAAGCGAGCGAAACCGACGAGAAAGGTCTTGGTCTGCTCATGGCCAATGCCAGTGCTGAAGGAGAAGCATAATGAACAAGACCGTACCTGGATGGGTAAATGTAGCGCTGGTTCCGCTGCTCCAGCTGATTCTCGCTTTGGTGGTATCTAGCCTCGTCGTGTTATTGGTTGGAGAAAGCCCTTTGGCAGCATTCTCAGTCATGATTAAAGGGGCGACTAACCTTGAATATGGCGGTTTAAGTAACACGCTTTATTATTCTACAAACTTTATTTTCACGGGTCTTGCAGTGGCTGTGGCTTTTCACGCCGGCTTATTCAATATCGGTGGTGAAGGGCAAGCCTATATAGCTGGCTTAGGTATCGGCATATTGATGTTGTTGCTCGACGGCATTTTGTCTGTTTGGTTGATGGCACCCCTAGCGATTATCGTTGCCGCTGCTTTTGGTGCGCTTTGGGGAGCTGTCCCAGGCTACCTTCAAGCTAAGCGTGGATCGCACATTGTTGTTACCACCATCATGTTCAACTTTATCGCGTTTTCTGTGATGGGGTATGCATTGGTAGAGCATATTGCTAAATATGGCGGTAACTCGACAGATTCACGTTATTTCAACCCTGAAGCGGTGTTCCCTAAGTTGCATGAATGGGGCGCTGCAAACGGGTTTGAATTGCCATTTTCCCTACTTAACCCATCACTGCTTATCGCGTTAGTCATGGCGTGGTTAGTATGGCTATTATTGTTCCGCTCTCGTTTGGGCTATGCCATCCGAGTGGTTGGACAAAATGCGTCTGCTGCTGAATATGCAGGAATTAATGCAAAGAGAATCATCATTATCGCAATGACCATATCAGGTGGTTTAGCGGGCATGATGGCCGTTAACGAAGTGTTTGGTGCGCATAACCGCCTAATTCTAAACTTCACCGGTGGCTTTGGATTTATAGGCATCGCTGTGGCGCTTATGGGGCGAAATCACCCAGTTGGAATCATTATTGCCGCGATTCTGTTTGGTGCTTTGTATCAAGGCGGAACCGAGCTGCAATTTGAAATGCCGAGCTTGAACCCTGAACTCATCATGGTTATCCAAGGCTTGGTCATCTTCTTTACAGGCGCTATGGATAGACTTATTCGCGAGCCAGTAGAGCGGCTCTTTACTCGTCAAGTGAAAGCATAGGGGGTGTGACGATGGAAATTTTTAACTGGTTATTGTCCACTTTTGATTCGACTATTCGTTTGGCAGTACCGCTTATATTTGCAGCCATGGCTGGGATATTTTCAGAGCGCTCAGGTATTGCCGATATTGGTCTCGAAGGCAAGATGTTGTTTGCTGCGTTTGTTGCAGCTGCAACAGCTTACGCACTCGGTTCTCCGTGGTTAGGATTGTTGGCAGGTATTGGCGCGTCTGTTCTATTGGCGCTTGTTCATGGTTATGCCTCAATTATTCAAAAGGGTGATCAAATCATTTCAGGTTTGGCAATCAACTTTTTTGCTTCCGGAATGACGATAACCCTAGGGCACGCATGGTTCTCTAGAGGCGGTCAAACGCCAACATTGCATAACGACCAGCGTTTCCTACCTATTGACCTACCTGGTGCGCAGTGGTTAGGCGAAAATGTTCCTGTTATTGGTCCGATTTACTCTGAACTTATTTCTGGGCATAACATTCTTGTCTACCTAGCGTTTGTTGCCGTTATTGCGACTTGGTGGGTATTGTTTAGAACTCGCTTCGGCTTACGTGTACGTGCTGTTGGTGAAGAACCTAATGCTGTGGATACGGCGGGTATTTCAGTATTCTCGTTACGTTTTAGAGCCGTACTCGTCACAGGTGTATTGTGTGGATTGGCCGGTGCTTATCTCTCTACCGCCCAGAACGCAGGTTTTGGTAAGGAAATGACAGCAGGGCAAGGTTACATTGCATTGGCGGCGGTGATATTTGGTAAATGGCATCCTAAAGCAGCGTTTTTCGCCTGTTTACTGTTCGGTTTCTTATCGGCACTAGAAACGCGCATGCAAGGTGTAGAAATTCCACTAGTTGGTGTACTTCCAACCCAAGTATTCTCTGCGTTGCCTTACGTTTTAACCGTTGTTCTCTTAGCAGGCTTCATCGGAAAAGCCGTTGCCCCTAAAGCGATTGCCAAGCCATACACTAAAGAGCGATAGGGATTCGATAAATAGAATTTTTTGAATCTATTCAAATACCCGCTAAAAGCCAGTTGAGGAATCAACTGGCTTTTTTTATCGAATAAACGATTCAGAATAGGAGATGACCTATACTTCTATACAAACTCAAACTGGTTCGCTGATTTAAGAAAAGTAAAAAAAGAAAGCTAAACTGGAAATTGAGCTAAATCGGTATAAAGTTCTTTAAATTAACGAGCAAACGTTTGCCTTTTTTGGTGATGTTGCCGCTTATTAACATGCGAGCTACAATCGCGCTCCCAACTTGTCCCTTAATAAGTTTTATTGATTATGAAGTTTCCCGGTCAAAGAAAATCTAAACATTACTTTCCAGTGCATGCGCGTGATCCATTGGTGACACAAGCACAAGAAAGCAAGAAAATGGCACGCACTCACATTGTTGGTATCGACCAGACTCTCGTGGATATTGAAGCCAAAGTAAGCGATGAATTTATCGAAAAGTTTTCTTTGAGTAAGGGACACTCACTGGTTATAGACGATGAAACGGCGGAGAATTTGTACAACGAGTTAAAAGACCAAGGGTTAGTCACCAACGAGTTTGCTGGTGGTACGATTGGAAATACTTTGCACAATTACTCGGTTCTTGCTGACGACAAATCTATCCTGTTAGGGGTAATGAGCCAAGACATCAAGATCGGAAGCTACGGGTATCGATACCTCTGTAATACATCTAGCCGGATGGATCTCAACTATTTGCAGGGAGTGAACGGTGCCATTGGTCGCTGCTTCGCATTGATCAGTGAAGATGGTGAACGTACCTTTGCAATCAGTGAAGGTCATATGAATCAGCTAAAGCCTGATAACATCCCAGAAGCCATTTTTAAGAAAGCTTCTGCACTGGTCCTTACCGCTTATCTTGTAAGATGCAAGCCTGGCGACCCTATGCCTGAAGCGACAATGCAGGCGATCGAATTCGCGAAAAAATACGACGTTCCCGTAGTTCTTACGCTGGGAACAAAATACGTTATCCAAGATGACCCTGAGTTCTGGCAAACATTTTTACACGACCATGTATCGGTCGTAGCGATGAATGAAGATGAAGCAGAAGCATTAACAGGGGAAAGCGATCCGCTTTTAGCTTCCGATAAAACACTTGATTGGGTCGATTTAGTGCTATGCACAGCAGGTCCGGTTGGGTTATACATGGCTGGCTTTGCCGAAGACACAGCAAAACGGGAAACGTCACTCCCGCTGCTGCCTGGAGCCATTGCAGAATTCAACCGCTACGAGTTTAGCCGACCAGTGTTAAAAGCCAATACCGCTAACCCTATTAAGGTGTATTCGCATATTGCACCTTATATGGGGGGACCAGAGAAAATAAAGAACACCAATGGTGCAGGCGATGCAGCGCTATCAGCGTTGCTGCATGACATGGCGGCCAATCGCTACCATAAAGAAAATGTGCCGAATTCAAGTAAACATCAGTACCCGTACTTGACATATTCTTCTTTCTCTCAGGTGTGTAAATACTCGAACCGCGCAAGTTACGAGGTGTTAGTTCAACATTCACCTCGTTTATCGCGCGGTCTTCCAGAGCGCGAAGATAGCTTGGAAGAGGCGTACTGGGAGCGCTAGTATTTTTAATACTTTGAATTTAGTGCTTTAAAAACCGCCTATTTGTGCGGTTTTTTTTGTTTTGTTCTCGCGGAACCACGCACCTTGAGGTACTTTGAGTATGATGCCATGATTAATTCAACTGAAACGCGATAAGGAGTGGACCCGATTATGATCAGTTGTGATAAATACGACTTCATTGAGCTGGCATGCCTATTCAAATTGAAAGTGAGTTTAGCTATGTTGTCTGGCGAGCAGATAGAGGGCGTCGCTCACAATACAAAAATAGGTGCTGATCGCGTTGAGTATTTGATTCTCACACACTGGGTTGTAGATGAGACTGACGTCAAGGAAACCGCTGTACGATTAGATGATATACATACTATGAGCGCAAAAACGGCTAACCCACACTTCACAACTATTCACATTAATGATGTTTAATGATTTTCTATGCGGTATCCCCTTACTCGTTGGCTAGGTAGGTAATAGAAAAGGTTTAGATATTAAGTTTCAATAAGTTAGCTTTTGTCAGACTTGGATTGTTGCCTCCGCCCCTCAACGTTTTCTGTCCCATTTTGATTCTCGGTCTTCTACATAAACCGCATTCTTTGGTATGCAACAAGATTTTTTCATTCTCTGTCTGATACTATTCATACGTCAGATTTAGAGGCTAACTACATGAAAATTCTAGTGATTGAGGATGACGCAACAACAAGAGAATTTGTTTCTCAAGGGCTGCGTGAACATGGTTATATCGTTGATGAAGCGGGAGATGGGCAAGAAGGTTTAATGATGGCTGTCAGCTGCGAATATCAAATGATTATTCTCGATCGGATGTTACCCGCATTAGATGGAATGAAGGTTCTTGCGGCGATAAGAGCAACCGAAGTGAATGTACCTGTCTTAATTTTAAGTGCAATGGACAGCGTCGAAGACAGAGTCGTTGGTTTGCAAGCAGGCAGTGATGATTACCTAACGAAACCTTTTGCCCTCGCAGAATTGATTGCTCGCACAGATATCATCGTGCGTCGCCACAAACCCGTAACTCAAGTTCTTAGTTATTTGGAATACGAAGGTCTTAAATTGGACTTGAAAGCGCATCGGGTCACTTTTCTCGATAACGAGCTGCATCTACAACCTAAAGAGTTTCAGTTACTTCAGTATTTCATGGAAAACGAAGAACAGGTCATTTCTAGAATGCGTTTGTTTGAGGCGATATGGCATTACCATTTTGATCCTAGAACTAACGTAATCGATGTGCACATTGCCAATCTTCGCAAAAAACTGGACGAAGTTGGCGGAACGAATCTACTCCATACCGTTAGGGGAGCAGGTTATGTCCTTCGCTGTTGATCATGATCTTACACGTTCCTCCGTCTTTAAAATTTTACTCCTGCTCGTTATATCCATTGCTCTGCTCTATTCCCTATTTGTTCATCAGGTCTTTGTTCATTCAGAATCATTTCACCGGCAACAACTAACAAAGCAACTTCGTGATGAAATTCAGGAGTTTGACGAAGCCAACCTCCGAGGTGTTGGTGAAGTCGAAAGATTGATCCTTAGAAAACGCGAATCAGAGAGTCCTTTCATCTATCACATTAACCGTATTTCCATTCCACCCTCATACCCGGTTGTGCGGAAAAAAGTGAGCCATAACCAAGTCATTCTTTTTGATGGTCGTACGCTAGAAATAGGCATTAAACCCGAACTGTTGCAGTCGTATCGCTCTCAAGTGGTCCCGATGATTGTTTCCGGTGTTTTAATACCCGTCACATTGATGTTTATCGGTGCTGCAACATTCGCCATTGTGATATTGCGCAAGTTGCATAGAGTCAATCACGCGATGAATCGCTTTCTCTGTGGTGAAAAAAAGGTGAAATTGCCCGTTTCGACCAGTGATGATGAATTCGATATTTTGGCAATACATCTCAATTTTATGATAGAGCAGATGGAAAAGAATGAAGAGACTCTCAAAACTCTCTCAATTGGTATGGCACACGATATGCGAACGCCAATGGCTCGCTTAAAATTGAGACTCGAAGAGCTTTCCAACTCTAAAAATTTGGCAGAACCAGAACTTCACAAGTTAATGGCTTGCCAAGATGAATTGGATATGTTGCTCGCCCTTTTTAACAGTATGTTGGAGATTGCACGCTTAAACAGTGGGCAAATGGTCATCAGTGACGACGTCGTAGACTTGAGCAAAATTGCCCATGATGTGACAGAGTTTTTGATACCGCTCGCTGAACAAAAACAGCAAATAATGACCCTGAGGCAAGATGGTCAATGCCAGCTTATTGGTGATCGCTCTCTGATGTTCCGAGCATTGTTTAACTTGGTAGAGAATGCGGTGAAGTACACACCTGAGCATGGTCGGATAGAGGTGATTGTTGATAGTTTAGGTGTTGTTGTCAGTGATTCGGGAATAGGAATCGCGGATACCGATAAGCCTCACGTCTGCGAACCTTTATTTAGAGCAGATAAAAGCCGCAGTGAAATTGGAAATGGAATAGGTTTAGCGCTGGTTGACGCCGTTGTCCGACAGCATCATGCGCAGCTCCTGTTTAAAGATAATCGACCAGGTTTGAGAGTTAGAATCTACATTAGTTAATTCTAATCTCCATACAAAAAATGTTGTTTAAAATTAAAATAAGTGGTATTTAGTACACCCATACGGAAAGAGCGAAAATCGGTCTTTAACTTATTGTTATATAAATGTTTGTTATGAATATAAAGCAAACGTTTGGCTGCTTTTCTACGGTAAAAGGGGAAAGTGATACGGGTCAAAAGTAACTCAATTTAATCATAGTCTTGAGGTGTTAATTTGACTCTGGTGACGTCGGTAAGCAGCACGCTTATATAGAATTTCGTTACCTCCGCTTAACAGGTTTCTGTGCGGGTATGTGATATTAATTTTTAGAGTATTTACTCTATATATAGGTGAAGTATGAATTGGTTATCTAACCTCTCTTTGAGAATGAAAATGGCGTTACCTGTTACGGTAATGATTCTTTTATTCTCCTCAATCACGTTATACAACGTCCAATTGTTTGGTGCGCAAAACCGAGCAAATAATACCTTGAATAACGATATTCAACCCGTATTGGAAAAACTCGAAGATGCCTATCGGGATCTCTACCAAGTGATCTCGGCGGCGCAGGGGTTGATGCTAGCAAACGGTGATCAGGAAGAAATTAAAAAGCAAAAGTTTGAGTTCGAAGATAACGCCTATAAAGCGCTACCTCGTTTGAAAAGCCTCTATAGCTTGTTAGATGGAGAAATATTGCCATCGAGCTCGAAAGCAAGCATTGATCAGCTCATCAAAGCAACAGAGAGATGGATTGATAAATACGAGACTATGTTCGCTGACCCGCAGCAGGCTCAAGTATTGTTTAGCCAAAACCAAGCGGGTCTAATGAGTGATTTTGCGATTATGCGAAAGGAGCTTAAATCGGTTCGTAAAGCGATTGAAAATGTGCAGGCAAACCTTCGAACAGAAGCCAATGAAGCTGCAAGAAGTTCCGAGTTGGCGCTTGAAGTGGGCAGTGGATTAGCAATTCTGATTGGTGCTTTCTTAACTTGGCTGCTATCAGGGTGGATTATTGCACCGATTCGTCGACTCAATGAAAATATGGCGGAAATTGCATCAGGCGAAGGTGATTTAACAAAACGTGTGGAAGTAGAGTCTTCTGATGAAATAGGCGAACTTGGTCGAAATTTCAATACGTTTGTACAATCTTTGCAGTCCACAATTGGTGAAGTTGTTGATGCCACTCATCATGTGCGCAACGAGATGAATCAATTTAATCAAATCACTGGAAATGTAGTGACGGGAGTGACTTCCCAGCAACAAGAAAGTGAGATGGTTGCAGCGGCAATCAATGAAATGCGAGCCACCAGCGAAAGTGTAAGCCAAAATGCTCAAGAAGCGGCGAGTGCGAGTGAAGCCGGGCATTCAGAGGTGCAGCAAGCAGCCAATGTTCTTACACAAACCGTCACATCTATTCAAGGGCTGGCAAACGAACTTGAACATGCAGGCACGGTGATACATACGCTTGATTCAGACGTGTCTAACATCGCTTCTATTCTGGATGTTATTCGTGGCATCGCCGAGCAGACAAACTTACTGGCACTCAACGCTGCGATTGAAGCGGCACGAGCGGGTGAACAAGGGCGCGGCTTCGCAGTTGTTGCGGATGAAGTTCGTGCATTGGCTAGCAAAACTCAAGATAGCACTGGTGAAATTCAGGTGATGATCGAGAAATTGCAGGCTGGTGCAAAAGAAGCGGTAACCGCGATGGAGTCTAGCCAACAAGGTGGTGAGCGCACCATCGAAAAGGCGAATACAGCTTCAAATTCTCTGAATGAAATCAGTCGTTCAATTTCAATCATCAATGAAATGAACTCTCAAATCGCAACTGCGGCATTTGAACAAACGACAGTCAGTGAAGACGTAAACAGCAATATTCAGCGAATTGCAGATAACAGCCAGCAGATCGTTCATGTAGTGGAAGACGCCAATGATTCTTCTAAGAACTTAGCTATTCAATGTGAACGCTTAGATAACCTTGTGGGACGTTTTAAAGTATAGGCTTGCTAGTCTCTTAAGTATTTTCTCTTAGATACTTCAAGTTAAAAAAATAAAGCCCTGGGTGATATCACTTAGGGCTTTTTGGCGTTTTAGAAGCTTAACGGTTCAGCTATTGTGAAAGGATAGGTTCTAGTACGAATAAAAAAAGCTGCTTGACGAGCAGCTTTAGTCAATCGATGAAATGTTCGTTATACGAAGATGTATTGGTCCATCATTGTGATCATACGACCAATTTCAGGTTTAGTTATCGTGTCGTTCGCACCTAGTTGTAATGCTTTCTCACGGTTGTCATCACTCATTAAAGAGGAAAACATAACAATTGGCATTGCGCTGTATGTTTCATTGTCTCGTAGCCTTTTAAGCAGGTGCATACCATCCATGCGAGGCATTTCTACGTCGGTAACAACTGCATCAACGAATTCGCTAACGGGTACGTCTTCTTTCTTAGATAACGCTTCGAACTCTGTCAGTTTATCCAGCGCTTCCCCTCCGTCCTTACAGGTAATTATATTGTACCCTGCCGATCGGAGTGTGTTTTCAATAAGGCTACGGATAAACGCCGAATCATCAACAACCATAACCGTACGAGCTTGACGCTTGGTCACCATTCTCTGGTTTAGATCTACATTCTTATCTATAGTGACATCGTACTTTTCCATACTCAGTTCTGGGTTGATGTCAGCGATGATTTTCTCGAAATCCAAAATCATGATCAAGTTGCCTTCTTGTCGAACAACGGCAACAACACAATCATTTTCGCCCGCTTCTAAGAATTGACTTGGTGACTCAACATCTTCCCAAGAAATCCGGTGAATTCGGCTAATACTGTCGATCAAAAATCCGTTAGTCATTCGGTTAAAATCCGTAACAATGACAAACTTGCGCTCGAGATCGGGTTTCGTTGGTACGCCTAACCATCCTGCTAAATCAACCAAAGGTGTTAGCTTTTCTCGAGAAGAAAACACACCAACCATATGAGGCTGGGCATTAGGGTAGTCCGTTGTGTCTGGAACCTGAATTACTTCGCGAACTTTCGCAACGTTAATACCGTAATAGCAGGTTTTAGTCGTACCGTCTGGAAGTTGTTTCTGTAGATGAAATTCTATAATTTCAAGCTCATTTGTACCACTTTCGGTTAAAACCGTACTGTTAAGGTTGTTACTCATAGATACCACATTTCAAGTTATGACTGACAGGCAGTTATTGATGTTTATTTTAGTATATACCCAAGTAACCTCAAGGTGCTAGATTCCAAAAGATTGCTAAAAAATGTGCCTAGCGACATCAGAAGGCAATGCTAGCAACAATTCCTTGGGTTAAGACTTGGTGAAGCCCAGCAATACACTGACATTATAGTTAATACTGAGGAAATGCAGAAATTTACTATATGGGTCGCCATGCATCGCTATTGGGAACAATTTTATCAACACTTTCAGGTTTATCGGCAGACACCGTCTTCGCTTTAATGACTTTCTCATTAATTTAGCGACCGTTTTAGCTCCATGTTTTTGCGTTGTGATACGTAGTCCATTAATTGACTGATTGGGAGCGCTCTGGAGTAGCGAAAGCCTTGTCCAATTGTCACCCCAAGGCGTTGCAATGTCCGTTCTTCTTCTTCTGTTTCAATACCTTCAGCAATAGCCTGCATACCTAATGTTTGGCACAAGAAATTGATGACCTTAATGATTTGAATCGATTCTTCTCTCTTGTCTAAATCCATAACAAATTTTCGGTCAATTTTTATTTCATCAAAACCGTAGCTGAGTAGGTATTCCAAAGAAGAAAAACCAGTACCAAAATCATCCAAAGAAAATCTTACGCCACTTGCTCTAAGGTGTTGAAGGTTGTCATTCACCTCTTTTTGCTGCTGAACTTTTGCTAGTTCGGTTAATTCCAAAACAAGTTTGTTCAGTGGGAAGTTATAGCGGCTCGCCAAAGACAGCAATTTTTGAGAAAAGTGAGCCTTGCTTAAAGAAAGAGGAGATATATTAATCGAAAGCGTAAAACTGTTTGGGCAAGTATGAATAGATTGCTGCCAATCTTTAAAGACTTTTTCGATTATCGCTAACGTAAGCGCATGCATAGTGCCTGTTTTTTCTGCTCGTGTGATAACTTCCCACGGAGAAGAGCGATCGTTTTCTTCAAGTCGGAGCAGCGATTCAGCACCAAAGATATCAAATGTTGTAAGGTGCATCTGAGGCTGGTAATGCATGTGGAATTTTTGGGTGGCAATAAGCTCTTCGATAAAAGAATCAATGTATATCGTGTGCTTAAGAGCACTTTCGAATTCCTCATGGTATTCACAATAATCCAGCTTAAGCTCTGTCGCTTCGAGCAGAGCAATTTCCGCACAATGTATGAGGAGCTCTGCTTCTGATGCGTCTTCGGGGTGTCTAGATATACCGATGTTAATGTTAACGTCTAAAGGGGTGAGGCTATCTTGTATGTTTGAGAAGATTGACTTGCTATCCGAAAGCTCACAAGCAGGTAAGAATAGAAAGAAGTCATCGCCACCCAATCGGCATACCGATGCATTTGCTGGGCTGTGTTGAGTAAGAGCAAGGCTGGTTCTCTTTAGAATATCATCACCGTGCTGTTGCCCGTACTTTAGGTTTATCGAGGAAAAGTTGAGGATATTGATCCTGACGAGGGTTCCGTAGGTACCGAGCTTTTCTAACGTCTTATTCATATTTTCTAGAAATGCTTGACGGTTAAGGTTACCCGTTAACGGATCTTTTTGTGCCAAAGTCGTTAATAACTCGTTGTTTTTGTTTATAGCCTCGATGTATCGGGCCGCATGTAACGAGGAAAGATTATAAGCATCCACAAGATCGGAAATCTCATCTCGTTCTTTTTGGGGGTAGTCTTCAATTTTTGTTAAGTGCTCATATTCGTTTTGCTCTCTCTGAAGATTAAATTGAGAAGAGAGGTGTTTCAGTCGATATGCGACTGTTTTATGGAATGAGCGCCTAACTATAATCAGTATCAACAGAGATATAAGAAGGAGTGAAGCAAGGAAGATCGAAATGGACAGCGCAAAAAAGTTCAGCAGATATTCTGGGTTTACGTAAGCCTCTATATGACCCACGCTCATCTCCTCGCCATAGGTATTGACGTAGCTTAATGGAAATTTGTGTTCCCATTCATTCCATATTAACTCTTTTGTTGGGACGCCTAGCTCACGAGTTTGAGCCAGCATTTCACCTTCAGACCAAATAGAAAAATGCAGGAAAAGATGGTCGTTATCGAAAGTAGCGGTGATAGCGGAAAGTTGTTCAAAATCGAAGTTGTAAATAGCAGAAGCAGTAGAGCGCTCAACTGAATTAACACGCGAGTACGCATTTTTTTTCATCTCAGTTAACGATAAGTAGTAGCTGGTAGCAGAAAGCATAAGCAATGCTGCCAACGTAAGCCAAAGAAGAGGCTTCTTAACTTGAGTAGCAACTTTACTGGCTATGGATACAAATTCTTTTCGCATAGACCTCTTGTCCGTGGATAATCCCTAACATCACTTCCTGCTATTTCAGGAAGTTACGTTGACTTGTCATTATGCTAGCTTGTTATATGTTCTAGGCTAACCAAAAAGTTCTCACACCTTTGTTTTTTTTGGTCGGATCTTCAATAGTGATACACCTATGTTGGGCTTTACCATAAAAAACATAAAGATAACGCACCAATGTGCATATCGGTATTGTTCGCTTGCGCTCAAGTGATAAGTTAGTAACTTAATTATCACTAAGGCTTAGAGGAACTCTTTTCGACCACAATATTGATTTCATTAGCGAGGCGAGAGAAAGCTGGAACAAAGTTCAAATTTTCTGCCATTCAGTCATATCGTTAATCTTTATTAGCGCTATTAAAAAGTGTAATAGATTTTAATGAGTTAACTCGATTTTTTTTAAGTGAATGTTTATTAAGTGACTTATTGCTTCTAAGCCTTGGGATACATGCGTTAAAGGATGCTAAATACCCTTAATAAAGATATTGATATGGAAGTAATGTTACTGGCTTTAAAGTGGAGTATTTCTGAGCGTGTCATCACGATTTATCCTGAACTGAAACGTATTATTAGTGAGATAGGTGGCACCTATTAACAAAATAGTTGAATTCCATTTAGTAATTACAAGAAATTGAACGACACTTGATCTATACCCCTACAATAGAGCGGCTTAAGAGTCTCGTGGTGGCGGGTCGGGATACAATTGGAATTTAAGAGCAAATGTTACCTAGGTTAACTGCGCTTAGGGACATATAAGGAGCGAAGATGGAATCATTAAAAGTGAAAGATTACATGGTGCACCATGCAGTTACCTTTTCTAAGGACATGTCTTTGACCGCAGCACTCGATAAGGTAATGAGCTCACAGCATATGGGCGGACCCGTTATTGACGAGCGAAAGCAGGTCATCGGATTTCTTTCTGAACAAGATTTGCTCGATAAGCTCGTAAAGGTAAGTTACTACTGCCAAGATACACATATAGTCGGAGATTGTATGAGTTCAGATGTGCTTACGGTGACACCTGAAATGTCCGTCATTGAGCTGGCAGATATGATGAAAGTTGGAAAGCCCAAAGTTTATCCCGTCGTTAACGTTGATGGAAAATTTTTAGGGATCATAACGCGAACCGAAGTGCTTAAAGCTATTGGCGTAAACTTAAAAGATTGTTTCCAACATCCGGTCTAAATTATCGCGAATGTGTGAAATCTCGATAATGAAATGAATTATTAAGGCGCATATTGCGCCTTTTTTGTTATTGTTTCCTACCAAGAATAAATTATAAAGGTGTCAATATGGCAGAGGGAGAAGCTAAGTTTGTAACTGGTTCGACGATGAAGCACATACTTACTATGTCTGGTGCAGGCTCGGTGGGTTTATTGGCATTATTTGCGGTCGATCTTCTTGATATGCTGTTTATCAGTATGTTGGGGCAAGTTGAGCTAGCTGCTGCAGTTGGGTTTGCCGGAACATTACTGTTTTTCTCTACCTCGGTCTCCATTGGTTCTTCTATTGCAATGGGAGCGTTGGTATCGAAAGCTTTGGGGGCTAAGCAGCATGAAAAGGCTGTGAGGCTTGCTAGCAATACGCTGGTGGTTTCTTTCTTTATAACGCTGGTCGTTACCTTGTTCATGTACGCGTATTTGGATGAGTTGCTCAGTGCTGTGGGCGCAAAAGGAATGGCGTTGGAGCGTGCCAAGGCTTATTTGCAGATCATGTTGCCAAGCAGTCCATTCTTAGCGTTGGCAATGGCCTGTGGAGCAGGTTTACGCGCAAGCGGCGATGCAAAGCGAAGCATGTGGGCAACACTGTCTGGCGGTATAGTGAATGCGATATTGGACCCTATCTTCATTTTTGGCTTCGACTGGAACGTCGAAGGTGCTGCGGCTGCTTCCGTTGTAGCACGATTCACGGTGCTATACGTTTCATTCGTGCCTTTAATTAAAGTTCATAAATTGGTGAAATGGCCAAATATAACCGAGGTTGGAAAGGACTTACGTACCATTTTAACTATCGCACTTCCTGCTGTTATCACAAACACTGCAACGCCAATTGGTAATGCTGTAGTTACAGCCAATATTGCCCAATTTGGCGAAGATTATGTCGCGGGTTTTGCGGTGATAGGTCGTGTCATACCGGTCGCTTTTGCGGTGATTTTTGCACTATCGGGCGCCGTAGGACCGATTATTGGGCAGAATTATGGTGCAGAAAGGGTAGATAGAGTAAGGGACACTCTACGTAACTCTTTGTTATTTGTGACGGTTTACTGTTTGCTTGTGTCAGGGATTTTGTATCTCGTACAAGATTTCATCATTTCTGGGTTTAGCCTTACTGGTGATGCACAAATCATAGTAGCTGCATTTTGCACCGTAGTATCGCTTAGTTTTGTTTTCAATGGAGCACTGTTTGTAGCGAATACCTCGTTCAATAATTTGGGAAAACCGATTTATTCGACCGCTTTGAATTTAGGTAAAGCGACTTTAGGGACAATTCCATTTGTATACTTAGGTGCCGAGTGGTTTGGCGCTTTAGGTGTGTTGTATGGGCAGGCAGTAGGTGCTGTTGTATTTGGCATATTGGGCATTGGCGTGTTACAGCATCATGTTCAATCGATGTTTGCATCTCAAAAATCAACACCAGAAATCATCCCTGAGGAGATCGACCCAGCAACAACAACCGTTAATATGGCCCCCTTTTGTAACTGTGATCCAGTCATGATGGAAGAAGTCACCGCTCAGAAACCTGTTTGTGAAATGGCGAAGACGACACAGCAGCGTAACTCGCACTTACCAGAGGTGTAATTTTCAGAATTGGCTTGGAAGATAATTAGGGTCTAAGGAACCTAACGAATAAGTTTGCATATTCATTGATCTAACGCCATAAGCTTGCTTCCTTATATCGCGGATAATATCTACATCCGCAGTATAAGGAAGCACAGTCGTCATATGCGTCAGTACATCAAGTATTTCGTTCCAATTTTTATTCCCCTCCTCGTTTGGATGTTGCCTTTGACGGCGTTTCCATTTGAGGGGATGACCATACTTCAGCAACGTGTCATTGCTATCTTTTTGCTTGCCGCACTATGTTGGGTTTTTGAGCCCATTCCTATTTACGCCACATCAGTCGTCATTATTGTATTGGAGTTGTTATTGCTTTCCGATAAAGGGCTCATCTTTTTTCGAATGGATCAAGGCCAGCCGCATTTTGGTGAACTGCTCAAACACAGCGATATAATGGCAACGTTTGCTAGCCCTATCATCATGTTGTTTCTTGGCGGGTTCTTTTTGGCAATGGCTGCAACGAAATATCGTTTAGACGTGAATTTAGCTCGTGTTCTGCTCAAACCATTTGGTAGCAGCCCAAATAACGTGATGTTAGGGTTAATGTTGATCACTGGTGTCTTTTCCATGTTCATGTCTAATACCGCGACAACAGCGATGATGCTATCTATTTTAGCTCCGGTAATTGCAGTCTTCGGTCCGAAGGACCCTGGTAGAATCGCATTTGCTTTGTCTATCCCCGTTGCTGCAAATATTGGTGGAATCGGTACCCCCATTGGCACGCCACCCAACGCCATTGCTTTGAAATACTTAACCGGCGATAACGTGATTGCGTTTGGCGAATGGATGGTGTTTGGCGTGCCATTTGTGGTTGTCATGATGGCACTAGCATGGGTTGTAATCGGTCGGTTTTACCCAGCCAATGAAAAGAAGATTAACCTGAATATTAAAGGAAAATTCCTTAAAACCCCCAAAGCCATAACCGTTTACGTAGTGTTCGCGTTAACCATTCTACTATGGCTAATGGGATCGTCTCATGGGATGAATTCCTATACCGTGGCACTTATTCCTGTCGCCGTATTCTCTTTAACTGGAATTATCAATAAAGAAGATCTTAAGAAGATTTCTTGGGATGTTTTGTGGCTAGTGTCTGGCGGTATTGCGCTGGGTCTTGCTCTCGATAAAACAGGGTTAGCTCGATTAGTTGTGCACAGTATCCCATTCGATGAGTTCTCTCCCTACGTTGTACTTGTTGGAGCCGCCTTCTTATGTTTGTTAATGGCAAACTTTATGTCTCATACCGCGACAGCAAACTTGCTTATGCCAATCATGGCTGCATTAGGTATGTCTATGACTTCGTTGGCACCGTTAGGAGGGGAGGTAACACTTATACTCGTTGTTACTTTCGCGGCATCGCTTGGCATGTCTTTGCCTATTAGCACGCCCCCGAACGCGCTAGCTCATGCGACAGGTAATGTGGAGAGTCGTCAAATGGCGAAAGTGGGCGTTATCCTCGGAGTTGTCGGTGTTTTATTAAGCTTTGTGTTGGTCTGGATCCTTCATGCAGTTGGACACATAGGATAAATGGATGCATAACAGTGTAGAAAAGATTGTTGAACACTATTTCTCTAATCCTCAATGCTATCTATCTTTAGAAGCAGGTGAACCATTGCTGGTGCAAGGTGAAGAAAATCGCAGGCTTTTTTATGTGGTTTCTGGGGAATTAGAAGGCTTAGTTTCTTTTGCCGGGACCAATGTAAACACAAAGGTCTTTAGTGCGTCAGAAGGGGCATTTATTGGCGTTCATAGTTTTTTTTCTGGCAATTACCTAGCTTCATCCAGCGTTGTTTCTCGATCCCCAAGTGTGTTGGCTTGGATTGATAACGATACGCGCCCGATAGACGAAGACAGCTTGGGGTCATTAACTCAACAATTCACACCCGTTATATTGAATGAGCTATCTCGTCGCCAAAAGCGAGCAATGCAAGAATCCGTGGAAAAAGAACAAGTACTTACCCAACTGCATACCGCTGAGCAGATGACAACATTGGGGCAGCTAGCCGCGGGGATTTCTCATGAGTTGAATAATGCGGTGGGTGTATTAAGCAGCAAAACGGAGCGTCTACAAGATGTAATTCTTGCCTTACTCGAAGAGCTGCATCCCGGTGCCAGTCAGTTCGTCGATGCAGGGTTAATGAAAGGTCAAAACGTAGGTTCGGCAGAAGTTCGCGCGCGGGCAAAAGAGATTATTGATAAACACGGCTTAGATAGAAAGATTGCGAAATCCTTAGCCAGAGCTTTGTCGGTTAACGACTTAACCCAAGATTGGCTTAATACACCGGAAGAGGCGGTGAAATATTGGGGAGTTGGGCGCGATTTACATGACATGAGAGTTGCTTCTCGCCATGCGGTTAGCATTGTTAAATCGGTTAAGCAGCTTGGAAGGGGAGACTCTGAAGTAAGCGAGCCTGTTGACGTGAACGAAAGCATTCATAAAGCGCTTGCCCTACTTCAAAATGACTTGCGCCGAATAGATGTTCGTTTTAGCCCTGCTGCGACAGCGGTGATCGCCGGAAGTGAAAGTGAGTTGGTTCAAGTTTGGGCCAACATACTGAAGAACGCCTGTGATGCGTTAACGCCTACCAATAATCCTGGAATCGATATTATTACTCGTGTGAGCGAGGCACACATTAAGGTGACGATCGCCAATAATGGACCTGAAATAGAAGAAAGTATCCGTAGAAAAATCTTTCACCCCAACTTTACGACCAAGAAAGGCGGATTGTCGTTTGGGTTAGGGCTAGGGCTTTCAATAGTGAAACGAATTGTGAGCCGTTATCAGGGAACGGTGGTGGTAAAAAGTGGCCCTGAAAAAACCATTTTCAGAATCAAATTACCCATGGAGGTTGGTAATGGAAAAAATTAATGTTATTTGCGTAGATGACCAACGAGAAGTGCTGAGCGCTGTGGTACAAGACCTCGCGTCGTTGGAGGACTGGTTAGAGATAGAGGACTGCGAATCCGCAGAAGAGGCTCTTGAACTCATCGATGATTTGGACGCAAAGGGAGAACACATAGCACTGATCATTTCTGACCACGTTATGCCCGGTAAGTCGGGTGTGGAGTTACTCACGGAGATCTCTGAGGATAGACGATTTACTCATACTAAAAAGGTACTTCTCACAGGGCAAGCCACACACCAAGACACCATCAGTGCAATTAACAAAGCACGTATAGAAAGCTACTTCGAAAAACCGTGGAATGGAACAGAGTTGGTCGACTGTGCTCGTAGGCTGGTAACGGAATACATTTTTGATGCAGGAATGGAATACGAATCGTATCAATTACAATTGGATCAACAAACAGTGTTCAGTCGTTTGAGGTAATTTTCACAAAAACAACCTTTGCCAAAAATAAGCTTGACCTTAGACTCGACTCCAAGGTGTATAGTCAATATCAGTTATTGCATACGACTTACTGTTCATATGCGAGCCCAAAGATTTTGCCATGAGCTATTGGGTACAAACGATAAAAAGGATAATGACTATGTGCATAAAACATGAAGGCTGCAGTAACAAAAATACTGCTTCTACTCTGTCTATTAGCAGTTGCGCTCCTATCGCTCCATTAGACAGTAACACCAAAATTGGACGCTGTTGTGACAGCGATGCATGTTCTGGTGGAGGCGAAATTTCTTCGATAGAAGAGGAAAGTGAGCGGCTGCCAGAAGGTGATACACTTTCTGGCAGTTGGAAAATATTGGGTATGGACTGCCCGTCATGCGCTCGTAAAGTTGAAAATGCGGTCTCTTCACTTTCTGATATTTCACAAGCAAAGGTTCTATTCGCCACAGAGAAACTGGTGGTGCAATATTCAAAAACGGAAACCTTGGCACTGGTTGAGCAAGCCGTTCTCAAAGCTGGCTTTCAATTCGAACAGCCTCAAAGTTCTAAACCGTCCAATTCAGATGAAAACAAATGGTTATTGCTTTTTAAAAGTAACCTCAACATTATTGCACTATCCAGCGCAATGGCGGTGTCAGCCGTTATCAACCAATTTTCCCCGGTGATAGCCTCATGGCTGTTTACGCTGGTTTGCCTTGCTGGTCTTTATCCCGTAGCTAAAAAAGCCTTCCAATTAGCAAGGAGTGGGACACCTTTTGCAATCGAGACATTGATGAGTGTTGCCGCAATTGGTGCACTGTATCTCGGTGAAACCGTCGAAGCGGCGATGGTATTACTGCTGTTCTTGCTCGGTGAAAGGTTGGAAGCCTATGCCGCTTCGAGAGCGAGAAGCGGGGTTCAGTCTCTCATGGCGTTAGTCCCTGAAACGACGATTCGCATTGAAGGTAATGCTCGCGTTGAAGTGGCTGCCTCCGAGCTGACCATTGGGGATGTTATCGAAGTCGCACCTGGCGATCGTTTACCTGCGGACGGGAAGTTGTTAAGCGGCAGTGCCAGTATTGACGAAAGTGCGCTGACTGGCGAATCGGTTCCCGTCGAAAAGCAGGCAGGCGAGCAGGTGATGGCAGGGTCGGTTGTTGCCGACAAAGTGATTAGGCTGACGATTACTTCCGCACAAGGCGAAAATGCGATAGACCGCATTCTCCATCTAATTGAAGAAGCAGAATCCCAAAAAGCGCCTCTGGAACGTTTTCTAGATAAATTCAGTCGCTGGTATACGCCACTGATGATGCTGGTCTCTCTATTGGTTATTATTACACCTCCCTTATTCTTTTCACAGCCTTGGGAAACATGGGTGTATCGCGGATTAGCTTTACTATTGATTGCATGCCCTTGTGCTTTGGTAATTTCAACGCCAGCTGCTATTACGTCGGGTTTGGCGACTGCAGCCAAACGTGGTGCGCTGATAAAAGGGGGGGCCGCTCTCGAACAACTTGGCAATATTGAGTCGATAGCGTTCGATAAAACAGGCACGCTGACTCAAGGCAAGCCTGAAGTGACGGATATCATTTCTTTAAACGAGCTTTCTGAGGAATCTCTCCTTAGAGACGCCGCTTCGGTAGAAGTAGGGTCATCACACCCATTGGCAAAATCGTTAGTAAAGAAAGCGGAATCTGCTGGTATAGCATTGCCTGAGGCTGAAAATAAGCAAGCGCTGGTGGGAAGTGGGATAACTGGTATTGTGGATGGGAAGTCTTTGTCCTTGATTTCACCTTCCAAGTTTCGAGGTACTGTTACTGAAATCGATAGAGAGCGGGTTGAATCCCTAGAGTCCAAAGGAAAAACAGTTGTATTGGTTATTATCGATGACGTACTTGAAGGGTTAGTTGCATGGCAAGACACACTTCGTTCCGATGCAGCTGAAGCCATTCAAAAGCTAAAAAGTCTAGGTATCGACTCCATAATGCTAACTGGTGACAATCCATTAGCGGCTAAGGAGATGGCACAACAAGTATCAATGGATTACAAAGCGAGTTTATTGCCTGCTGATAAAGTCACTTACGTAAATCAGATGGCTTCTCTAAAAAATACCGCAATGGTTGGAGATGGTATTAACGATGCCCCAGCGATGAAAGCCGCTTCAGTCGGTATTGCAATGGGAGGTGGAACGGATGTTGCCCTTGAAACAGCTGATGCTGCATTAACTCATAGCCGACTGGTAGAGTTACCTGCAATGATTGAGCTATCTAGAGCAACGTTAAGAAACATTCAGCAAAATGTGGTATTGGCGTTAGGGCTTAAAGGCATATTTTTGGTTACTAGCTTATTGGGCATTACTGGTCTTTGGGTTGCTGTGCTTGCTGACAGCGGAGCAACGGCATTGGTGACATTAAATGCGTTGCGTTTGCTGCGATTTAAACCGCAGGCTTGAGGGAAGCCCTTGAAAGGGCTTCTTGATACTTCTTTTTAGATTTAGTGCCCAGCTCTAGGTGCATATTCAGCTCATAACTTTTAAGGATGGTTTGTTGTTTGAACCATCCTTAAAAACCTCATTAAGTGTTCTAGGTGACCCAGCCAGCAAGAAATTAAGTACCTAAATATAAATCTATACAGCAACTGTGTTTGGTTCTTATTCGGTAAACTTTATTCGAATTTGCATTTATATGTGATGCAAATCGATTAAATGTGAAATTTGTTGATAATAGCCAAATGAATTCGTGAATCCGATCACCAATTGTTGGCTTTTAGTCGGTTACAGTATTTGGGTACCCATTAATCAATCTAACATCCCCAAAGCTTCTATCAAGCTGAACTCAAATGAGCTCGGCTTGTTCTCCTTTTTTCTGGAGAA
The DNA here is from genome assembly GCF_030689305.1 of Vibrio penaeicida. GTDB lineage: Bacteria > Pseudomonadota > Gammaproteobacteria > Enterobacterales > Vibrionaceae > Vibrio > Vibrio penaeicida_B. The sequence goes on from NZ_JAUYVM010000002.1 coordinate 90,805, forward strand.
AGTAAAAAAATAAAGTGAAGGATAAAATTCCTTTTATAATTTATTGGGGTGACAGAAACAAAACGACAACAAAGGAGTCCTTTATGTCTGAAGCTGTATTTCACCTAGGTGTTACCAAAGAAGATCTTGCTGGTTCTACATTGGCTATCATCCCTGGCGATCCTGCTCGAGTTCAAAAAATTGCTGAGCAAATGGAAAACCCTGTATTTTTGGCAAGCCACCGTGAATATACGTTGTACCGAGCAGAATTAGATGGAAAGCCTGTTGTTGTTTGTTCTACAGGTATCGGCGGTCCTTCAACTTCTATTGCTGTTGAAGAGCTTGCTCAATTGGGCGTCCGTACTTTCTTACGTGTAGGTACTACTGGTGCTATTCAACCACATGTGAATGTGGGCGATATGATTGTAACCACGGGTTCTGTTCGTTTAGATGGTGCTAGCCTTCATTTTGCACCAATGGAATTCCCAGCTGTTGCTGACTTTGACATTGCGACAGCGATGAAAGAAGCAGTTGTTGAAGCTGGTGCGACTGCGCATACAGGTGTAACGGCATCAAGTGATACTTTTTACCCAGGCCAAGAGCGCTACGATACTTTTTCTGGTCGTGTTGTTAAGCGCTTCCAAGGCTCTATGCAAGAGTGGCAGGACATGGGCGTTCTAAACTTTGAAATGGAATCTGCAACACTGCTAACCATGTGTGCGAGTTCTGGGCTTAAAGCGGGCTGTGTCGCAGGCGTTATTATTAACCGTACTCAAAAAGAAACACCTGATCACAGCACACTGAAAGAGACAGAAGCGAAATCGATCAAAATTGTGGTCGAGGCTGCACGTAAAATGCTGTAAAACCAGTAAATAAATGAAACGAAAAAGGGCATCAGTGATGCCCTTTTTGAGTATTGAGAGAGAGGCTTAGCGAGCTTTAGTCTAAATCTTCGTGCCCACCAGCATCTTTAAACCAATGAGTGAGGTTTGACTTTAGATCTTTTAACTCATCGGGTCCGATTAATGCTAACCCTAAATCTTCCGCACGAGTGATGTCATTGTGACGAAGTGGACGAAAGCTCACCAACATAGCACGAGCTTGCAAGCCTCCCAGTAAATCTCTGAGTGACTCCAACTTGTAAAGCGTGTCGTCTCCGTCGTCTCTCATGCCTTTCGTTTTACATTCAATAATGTGCAGCTTGTTATTAACGACTGTCGCGACATCTAATTCATTCCGTACTTCTTTTTCACCCAATTGACGATAGACCTGAACGTTCAATGAACGATCTTGAATGGTAGGAAGTTCGTCTTGAATTTGTTTTACAGTGCTATGAACTAGGTTTTCCAACCACTCACCATTTGAAAAGCGCCGTGCGTCTTCGTTGGCGAACGTTAAGATTCCATTTTCATAGGTAGCCAGTTCAGTATCAACAAGATCAGAAATGAGCATGTCTAGCTCTCGGTAACCTTGTTGCTTTTCAGTCAGTGATACATCCAGTTTCTGTTCTTTACGGCAGGTTGTCGCTAGGTAGTTGAGAGTAGCCAGACCAGGACCAAGTTCAAGGGCATTTCCTGCCCAGCGCTCACCTAATTGATAGAGTTTTTGATCGAGCTGCTCTGGAATGACTTGTTCGGAAAACTCGCTTCTAGCCCCAAAAATGGTGAGGTAATCTTCAATTTTTATATGATCTTGTACTTGGGCATCTTCGCGACCGTCAGGGTATAGCCAACAAAGCTTGTCACTGAAAGGTTCAACCACAAAAATTGGCCAGTGATAGGTGCGAAATACCTCGTAAACAGACAGCAATCGATGCCTTAATCCACAACTGGCATTGAGCTTTACTTCCACATTTCGAGTTTGTAAGTCTTCCGCAAGTGCTTGAATGGATTTTTTAATTTTTGACGTATTAACCGCACTTGGTATTTCGTAAAATTCGGAAGTTATGCCTCTAGGCGCTAGTATCGAGTAGAGTCTTTGGTACATTGATTCTTGGTTCTTATCACCAATGAATACGATATGCGTACTTACTGTTCTGTGATCCAAAAGTGGCGTCACCAGTCGCACAGGATCTTGATCGATAATACCTACATGTACGGCCATTTCATGTCCTCAATAAACGGACCTGCTGGAAAATGAGAGTTAAAAAATCAGCAAGTAATTAAGTTATGGGGATGGGGTAAATAAATAACAAGAGCTATGCATTGAAAACTGCATCTTCAAAAAAGGACTTAAAGCCTAGAAGAGAGAACAAGAACGGTTCATTTGTATTGTTAATAAAACTGTTCTTAGCGAGAAAGCTAGCCCACTTTGAAAGTGGGCTAGACGTTGTTTATTTGAATGCTCAGGCTTAAAGCTTGAAGCGGTGAACAATATCACCTTGCTGACTGGAAAGACGCGTTAGGTCTTGGCTTACCGTGGCAATTTCCGACATCGCTTCATAGCTTTGATTCGCTATGCTGTTGATGTCGTTTAAGCTTCTAGCAATACTGCTGGATGTCGCTTGTTGCTCTGCTGCCGCCTGCGAAATGTGATTACTCATATGGCTAATCTCTAAAATCAGAGCCTGAATTTCTTCCATGGCGCTGTTCGCATCGGAGGCCTGAGTAACAGATTGCTCCATATCACTCATGCAGCTTTTTATCACTTGATTAGCTGACTGAGAGCTGCTTTGGAGGTTGCTGATCATGCTTTCAATTTCACTGGTGGAATGTGTTGTTTTTTGAGCCAATACCCTAACTTCATCCGCAACCACGGCAAAACCACGACCCTGTTCTCCAGCGCGAGCGGCCTCAATGGCTGCGTTAAGCGCAAGTAAATTGGTTTGCTCAGCAATACTTCGAATAACATCCAATATGGAGCCAATCTCACTGCTCATTTGTTGAAGTTGAGAAACGGCATTAACAGAATCATTTAATCGGGTTTCAAGCTGATTGATCGTTGAAATATTCGCATTCATAATCTTTCTGCCAGACTCGGATGCAGACTCCACTTTATGAACCATATCAGATGAGCTTTGTGCACTTTGCGCAACTTCGGTAACCGAGTGTTCCATTTCCGTCATTGCAGTAGCAACTCCTGCGGCTTGCTCTCGCTGGGCGTTCAGTTGGCTTTGAGCTCCGACAGAGGTGCTTCTATTCGCAGACGCCACTTCGGTTAACTCATCGGCTGCTTCATTGAGTTCTTGCAAGATATCGTGAAGGTTGTCGGCCAGTGAGTTTATATGACGGCTTACTCGGCTGAACTCGTTGTTGTAGCGAATATCAATCCGTTTTGTCATATCTCCAGCAGTGAGGCTTTCCAATGTTGCCAATATTCGCGTAAGCGGTTCTCGAACACTGTGTGCAACGTGGTAGCCAATTCCAAGGGCGATTGCACAGACAATTACACCGATACCAATAGCCTTAATATAGCCTTCTTCGTACACTGTTCCCGCTTCTTCAAGCGACTTTCCAAGCTGGTTTGAAGCGGTTTCATTGAATGATTCAAGTAGCTGCATCGAGTCATCGACTTTAATTGCTAAATTAGCAATATTGTCGTAAAGCTTTTGACGTGCAACTAAATAGGTATGGTGCTGATCAAGTACGCCGCCCGCTTTTCCTACATCCCGAGTAAACTGGTTAACGGACTCATCGAAGACTTCTTTTAAAGGAGGAAGTTGATTCACCAGTCCACGGTATGCGTAATTTAAATGAGTAACGGCCTTTTTATTTTTGTTTACGGCTGCTTTCACAAATTCCGCATCACTGCTTGCAAGTGCATCAGACGTGACAGTTTGGGAGTCTTTCAGTTTATCGAAATAACTCCCCGACATAACTTTTACGACGACATTATCTTGCTTGTTTACGTATTCCTTCATACGAACGCTGAGCTCTGTATGCAATCTTTGAAAGCTGCGAGATGATTTTTGTACATCTTCTTGAGCCGAAAACATGGCTTTGTAGTTGTCCATCGCTTCGATGGCTTCCTCAAAATATTGACCTTCCATCTGACGTAACTCCTCAATTCTAGGAGCGATTTCAGGAATAGAACGGCTGGCTTCTTCCAAAGCAATCAAAGCTTCTTGAAAACTATTTTGAGCCTCGATGAACGCCGATTTGGAGTTGTCCATTCGAGATTGACTTTGTGTGGTTAGGAAATCCTTAAATGCTTTATCAGCAGAAAGTAATCGAACACTTGTTTGGTTAGACATTGAAACTAAAGGTAAAGACGTATTTGAAACCGTCTCGAAGTTGGTGTGTATTTTTTCCATTCCACCCATCATGATAGTGATGGTCACAATGAAGAGCACTACAATGAGTGCAAAGCCCGCATACATGCGCCGTATGACTGAACCCTTCATACGTTCTCTCCCAGATCAAAAAAGGCTCGAAAAGTGTCAGAATCTACAATTAATCTTCTAACTGAGGTATCGACTGAGCCAAAAAATAAATAAATGTTGCCGAGGTATTCTACGACGAGTATCAAAAATTTACTTTGACGAGCTTTAAAGTTTCCGTATGTGATATGGGTTCAAAAGCATTTTAGGTAATAAAACTATCACTACGACGTACTATATAATGCATCTGTTATGTACAGTGTTTTTTATTGTTATATGTATTGGGTTCCGCCATACTATTGTTTCTATATCAAAAAGATATTTGTAGAATATCAATGAACTTAGCATTCATTACTACGGTCAATCACTCAGGAGCTCGCGACCATGGCTGAAGAAACCATATTTACAAAGATTATCAATAAAGAAATTCCAGCAGATATTGTATTCCAAGACGATTTGGTAACGGCATTTCGCGACATTAACCCTCGCGCTCCTAAGCATATTCTTATCATCCCCAATAAACTTATCCCTACCACGAACGACGTAGAAGCTGAAGATGAAGCTATGATGGGGCGTATGTTTACCGCAGCGAGAAAAATCGCAGAGCAAGAAGGCGTGGCACAAGATGGCTACCGACTCATCGTGAACTGCAATGCTCACGGCGGTCAAGAGGTGTACCATATACACATGCATTTGGTTGGTGGGCAACCACTTGGTCCTATGCTTATCAGCTAATTAAGATGGATTTGATAGTATTCATCATCAATTAAAAATACAAAGCAAACGTTAGGGGCCGGAGTGTTTTTTGTTCGAAAAACAAGTTTAATCCAGAAAGCGGCAGTTATTGGCTCAAGTGCTCTTTTGAGTGCTTGTGCGACGATGTCTGCCGGAAACCTGTTTAGCCACTATAGTGCGCAAACAAAAGAAGTGTATTTTGCTGTTCGTAACGGAAATTATCTTGAAGCCCAAGCCAGTTTAACTCACGATATTGCCGGTCCGATTTTAGATAATATGGAAAAAGGCAGGGTGTCTTTTTTGGCAGAAGACTACTCACAAAGTTTATCGCTTCTCCAAGTGAGTGATAACGCGGTAAAGGTATTAAACGATAGAGCCATCATTTCTGTCAGTGAGACGGCTTCATCGGTAGGGGCATTGGCTACCAATGACAACCTTACGACCTATGAACCAGCAGATTATGAATTGGGATTTTTACATTTATATTTAGGGCTGAATTACCTTAAGAAAAATGACTTATCCGGTGCTCTCGTTGAAATGCGCAGGGCGAATCAAGTTCAAGAGCAGGCCAAAAAACGCAGGCAGTCTGAACTAGAGTCAGCGCAAGAATCGGCAACACAACAAGGTGTCTCGCCAAACATTGCCTCAATCATGGCTAATTATCCAGACGCAGGTAAAACGCTTCAAGCCGTTCAAAATGGTTACTTACTTTACTTGTCAGCGTTACTTTATGAAACAGATAACGATCTAAACAGCGCTTACATTGACTACAAGCGTGCGTTAGCTGTTATGCCTGAGAATGAAGAAGTCGTTGATGGTGTGCTGCGAGTCGGTCATAAACTCGGCATGAGGCAAGATTTAAAAACGTACGAAGCGCGCTACGGCAAATACTCTAAACCGTCAAAAGATAAAGGTAGAGTGATTGTTTTAGATGAGCAACGTATCGTGAAAGCGATGGACTCTTGGAACTATTCTCTACCCATTTACAGTTCTAGAGATGACCTGACATCAATCTATAGTTTGGCGTTACCCTATTATCCGAATATTGAAAGTTACCCTTCGGCAAGTTTGATGCTAAATGGTCGGTCTTTAAACGGTTCGGAGCTAGTGGATGTCAATCTTATGGCACAAAACAATCTTAACGAGCGGATGCCAAGCATTGTGATTCGTCAAGCGTTGCGTGTTGTTGCAAAAGATCAGCTTAGAAGAGAAGCAGCAAAAGGTGATGATGTCGGTAACGCATTATTCAGTATTTGGAATGCACTTACAGAGCAAGCAGACACCCGCAGTTGGCAAACATTACCTGCCAAGGTGTACAGTAGCAGTCAACAAGTGAATTCAGGGGAACATACTCTCGTTGTGAACGGTCAAAACTATACTTTCAATGTTAAAGCCGGACAAACTACTTTGGTTTGGGTATCACGACAAGGGACAGGGTCGTCAGTGTGGCACAAACAATTAGGGGCTATCTAATGAAAAGATTATCGATTGTATTATTGTCTGCGATTGCAGCGTTCGGTTGTGCTCAGGCACCTACCGCTGGTTTGAGTATCGATGGACAATCGCAAAGAGTGATTATGAACGACAATGCGTTAGGCGGTCGTTTAGATATCGACAATATTGATACGGATGAAGTGAATGGTCACGCACGTGGCATTGTTCGTCTGGCAAGCCAATACAAAGGCGACCAGCATGTTCAATATCGCTTTTATTGGTACGATGACAAAGGCTTAGAAGTAAACAGTAAACCTGGCGCTTGGCGCAAAGTCATTGTTAGAGGTTTTGAGACGATTTCGATTTCAGAAGTCTCTGTGAACCCTAATGCGACTCAATACCGTGTTCAAATTCGCCAAGCTAATAACTAAGGAAACATTATGAAAAAAAGTGCTATTGCCCTACTTGGACTCGCTGCAATTTTGGGTGGTTGTTCAAACCAAGTGTCTTATGGTGACGCTCAAGCCGTTGAAACGACCACTATAGATTTTGGTTCTACTGACCTACAAACTATTGCAGGTCAAATGGTAGACAGTATGCTGATGTCAGGTTCTGTAGCGGCAATCACTCGTGAGAGCCGTCCAATTGTTTTTGTTGAGCGAATCAAGAACAAAACCAGTGAGCATATCGATACTGAATCCATCACGGATTCAATCAGTACTAAAATGCTGAACTCTGGTAAGTTCCGTTTCGTTGATATGGACCGTGTTGAATCGGTACGTGAACAACTGAACTTCCAAAACAATGACGAACTTGTAAATCAAAGCAGCGCTATCCAGTTTGGTAAGATGGTGGGTGCTCAGTACATGTTGTACGGAAACCTAGCAAGTATCGTTAAGAACGCAGGAAGTGACCAAGACGTTTACTACAAAATGACGATGCGTTTAATGGACCTAGAAACGGGTCTAATTGAATGGGCTGACGAAACTGAAATTCGTAAGCAAAAATCTAAGAGCTTCCTAGGTCTATAAGCTTCAGAACTATAAGCATAGGATCTATACGCTCTAGGATTGTAAACGCTAAATGAAGAGGTAGTGTTAAGTGGCAAAAATGGGATGGCAAGAGGCAGTTCAACTCGATGATTCCTTAGTATCACTTACCGACTACTTTCCTGACCCACCAGAAGAGATGGAACTTCTCTCTGGTGGGCTTAGCAATAGATGTTGGAAAATATCCCATCAGGATCGCCAATACGTATGGCGACCAGTTTCAAAAAGTACGTCAGTTTTCGGTATTTCACGTGCTAACGAATACCACCTTCTAATGGCGCTTTCCCCTTATCAATTCTCACCAAATCCAGTTCTAAACAATGAGCGTGGATTACTCGTCAATTGGATTGACGGGCAACCAGTTGGCGATCAAATTTCTCAAGATGAACTTTTGAATACTCTCGCAACAATTCATAACGTCCAGATAAACGATAAACCCATTCAAAAACTGCTGTTTTCCGAAAAAGTTGATCACTTGTGGATGCAACTTGCTAACGAACAGAAAGACGAAGCCTTAGTTAGTCTATATAAAAAGCATCGTGAACCACTGTATTTACCTGAATCACTAAAAACCTTATGTCATTTGGATTTAGGTGCTTACAACTTAATTCGAGCGCGCGATGGGATTGGTGTCATCGATTGGGAATATTCGGCTATTGGTGATCCTAGGATGGATCTTGCAATGACGATTGAAGTTTCCGGTCTTAGCCCTGAAATCGCGGTAGCAATGTATTGTCATTATCGTGGGATCGATTTGTCCGATATGGGTGAGTGGCAACAGAATGTAGAATTGTGGTTACCTAAAATCCGACTGTTAGGGATGTTGTGGTATCAAATAGGTTACCAGTTGTGGGGTGACGATTTGTATTATGAACGATTCCAGCAGCTTAAAATGGAGTTGTTGAAAACGCTTAATTGAGCGTAAGCGCATTGAAGACGGTTTTGTATAAAACTGCTAGAAAGATCACTTTCCTAAACATTCTCTTTTATTGATTCTTTAAAACCCTAATGTTCGTGGTAGATTTGTTGAATAACAACATAAAATGGCACCGTAGGAGGTTCCATGATTATCTACTTGCACGGCTTTGACTCAACTAGCCCCGGAAATCACGAGAAAGTACTTCAACTTCAGTTTATTGATGATGATATTCGATTTGTAAACTACAGCACTTTGCACCCCAAGCATGACATGCAGCATTTATTAAAAGAAGTCCACAAAGCAATGGAAATGTCTTCCGATCCAAACCCGCTGATCTGTGGGGTAGGGCTAGGTGGATATTGGTCTGAGCGTATTGGTTTCTTGTCTGGTATTAAACAAGTCATTTTTAACCCAAATTTACACCCAGAAGACAACATGCAAGGTCGTATTGACCGTCCCGAAGAATATGAAGACATCGCGACTAAATGTGTAGAGAAATTCAGAACAAAAAATAAAGATAATTGCCTTGTGATATTGTCACGAGAAGATGAAATCCGGAACAACCAACTCTCGGCTGACGAGCTTGAACCATACTATCAAGTCGTTTGGGATGAATCTGAAACCCATAAGTTCAAAAAAATCTCGCAACACTTACAGATGATGAAGCAGTTTAAAGAGCAAAGCGAAGGTTGAGAATCGAATCGACGAAATTTTTCACTTCATGCACTTAGAACCCAATAAGCGTCTGGCTTACCTTGAAAAAATGCCACATTAAAGTGGCATTTTTTTGAGTCTCTTAGATAGTAATGGGACGTTGGGCTCTTAATTCATACCGTTTTTGCAAGTCTTTGATGAATATTCGATGTAGCCCAGCGAGTTATTCCTTACATCTAGATAGCACCCTTTTGCTCTAATACTATCGACATTGTCGTCTTTCAGCCCAAAGTGGAAGATAACCCCATTCTTACCGTTAACCTCTCCGCGAGGTACGTAATCCGTCATTGTAATTGATGTGTCGATGGCGTTTTTTAAGTTATCGGAAGTTGTGACAATATTTCCTTTTGTAATCTGTAGCTGCTTTCCTTCAACCTCGATTGTTGCGTCGGAGCGAAGATGAATATTCTCGGTGAGTGCGATACCTCGCACAAATGTGTTTGCGCTACGCACGGCACTACCAGCACTTTCAATAACACTTGTTTTTGATGTATCGATAACTTCTATAAATCTAGGTGTCGCTACTGATGCTAGAACACCTAAAATTGCGATGACAACAATCATTTCGAGGAGAGTAAACCCTCGCTGCATATTCGTACTCAACTTGTATAAACTCTGGAATGCTCAACATTTATTACCTACCGTATAGAAGCTTTTTATGGCGTGCGAGCGCAAAGGTTAAACGAAAGTATCGATATATTAAGTTAACGCTCACTTAAGCTTCCTTCCTCTATATTGTCCAACGGTAAGTAAAGCCTTAATACTTTGAATCCTTGTCAATTCCTATGGCGGTGCTACCACATAAAGGATGACATCTAATGGTTCAAAAGCTCATCAATTAGTCTGAAAACAAAGGATTTATTACAAACATAAGTTGCCAAGCTGGTGTGGGGCTTTATAATGATTTTTGAAGATATTTTTGATAAATATCAAAAAAATTTGAGAGCGAGTAAGAAACTTGCCCAATATATATGTGCTAGAGCACACTTTGATCCAAATTGTGATTCCTTAGGTTTCCCTTCACTTCGTTGATATGAGGCTTCGTTACAAGCCCAAAAGAATTCAATGCTTTGGCTGTTTAATCAGCGGGAGCAAATATTTTTCATATTACATAGGAGTGTCGTTGTGACGCGTATTATAGTTGTAGGCGGTGGTGCAGGTGGACTTGAACTTGCGACCAAGCTAGGGCGGACTTTGGGTCGAAAAGGGCGCGCAAACGTGACTTTGGTTGACCGTAAAGCCAGCCATTTGTGGAAACCTTTGTTGCATGAAGTGGCAACGGGTTCTTTGGATGAAGGTGTCGATGCATTGAGCTACCGAGCTCATGCTAAAAATCATCACTTTGATTTTCAAATGGGCAGCCTAAAAGACATTGATCGAGAGCGTAAGGTTATTTTCTTAACCGAGCTTCGAGATGAGCAAGATGAACTTTTGATGCCGGAGCGAGAACTTGAGTACGATATTCTCGTTATGGCAATCGGTTCTACCTCAAATGATTTCAACACGCCAGGTGTTCGAGACAACTGTATTTTCCTTGATAGTCCAGAGCAAGCTCACCGTTTCCGTACTGAAATGAACAATGAGTTCTTGAAGCTACATGCGAAAAACGGCCAAGGCACGGTTGATATTGCGATTGTTGGTGCTGGTGCAACGGGAGTAGAGCTCTCGGCCGAACTTCACAATGCTGTCAAAGAACTCCGAACTTACGGTTTTGGGGACTTGGACTCTAGCAAGCTCAATGTAAACCTTGTTGAAGCGGGCGAGCGAATTCTTCCTGCACTACCACCTCGTATTTCCAGCGCTGCGCATCAAGAGTTAACCAAGCTTGGTGTTAATGTACGCACAGCAACGATGGTAACTCAAGCCGACAAAGACGGTTTAACGACCAAGGATGGCGAGAAAATTCATGCTCAAATTATGGTTTGGGCTGCGGGAATCAAAGCCCCGGACTTTATTAAAGACATCGCCGGTTTGGAAACAAACCGCATAAATCAACTGGTCGTTAAAGACACACTACAAACTACGCGTGATGATGACATCTTTGTTATTGGTGATCTTGCGCAATGCACTCAAGCTGATGGAAAATTTGTGCCACCACGTGCGCAAGCTGCCCACCAAATGGCAAGTCAAGCGTTTACCAATATTGTGGCGAAATTGAACGGACGCGATATTAAGCCATACATATACAAAGACCATGGCTCACTGGTTTCGTTAAGCCGATTCTCTACAGTAGGCAGCTTGATGGGTAACCTTACAAAAGGCTCCATGATGGTTGAGGGTAGGATTGCCAGGGTGGTTTACATATCATTGTACAGAATGCACCAAATGGCCTTACACGGTGTGATTAAAACGGGGCTTATGATGCTCGTTGGTCGAATTAATCGCGTGTTGCGTCCAAACTTAAAATTGCATTAATTCTGTGTTTTTTACTATTCAATGAAAAGGGCTCGTATGAGCCCTTTCTGTTTGAAATTCATCTTTATTCGAGATTGTCCGTTCACTAGTACGACCATTTTCAGATGCGACGAATACTCAGAAAAAGTTGTTATTCAGGAATGATCGAATATACGATGCCATCTTTGGGATTGCCGTTATGAACGAAACGGTTTCGTGCAACTCCTTCGCAGATGGCTCCACATTTTTCAGCAATTTTGTGGCTGATGATGTTCTCGGGGTCGCACACTATTTCCAGTCGAGTCAATTTCATCTTACTAAAGCAGCATTCGATTAAAGCCTCTAGCGCTTCCTTTCCATAACCTTGATGTTGATATGAATCAGAAATCCAATAGCCTAAACACCCCATATTGAAGGACAAATAGCGTTCAGTGAGAGCGACCATCCCCATAAATTGGTTAGTTTTCCTATCAAAAACACCGAATCCAAAAGCGAGACCTTTTAACCAGTTAAGTCGATTGGCTATGAGGAAGTCATAACCGTCTTCAGTCGAAAAATCGCTGTCGCACCAGTCGAGCCATTGATGGAGAGACGGGGAGGTTTGAATCGCTTGCGTAAACGACCCGACTTCTTCATTTTTAATCAAACGAAGTTCGAGCCGTTGGGTGATGATGCAAAAATCAGGTGAAAAGTGCATAGTCAGTAGAGACCAAATGACTTAATCAATACGTCGGGCTTAATCAACACGACGAACTTGAATTATCATACCCATTAATGGGTGATCCAAATAGTGGGTTTCAGTGCTGCGCATACGTCGCTTCTGGTCCATGCGGTAAGATTTAAGAAACTCTTCAACTTGCAATGTTGGGGAAACGGACTCCAAGTTACCAACTTGAACAGTATCGTTACCTTCTTCGGGTGTTAGCTCTAAATCTTTTTCTTCGAATGTTACATCGCGAATACTTGGCTTTTTTAAATCAAGTTTAATGTCTGCAAATAGGTAGTGCTGTACGTAAACTTGAAGTTTTCCTTCCAGTTCATAGTTTGGTTGGAAATGGGTTTCTTCGGTAATCCCATCACCTAAATCTGCAACTAACTGGTTTTTCGTACGAGCTTTACCTGTTTCATCGAACTGCTGAGAATAATCTTTGCCCGCGTTAATTTTAAATACTGGCGCACTGTGGTTGCCTCTGTCTCCTTGTCGCCAAGCAACATGAAGAAGAGGGGTAAATGCCGCGTGTTTTCTTAATGCGTTGTATTGTGCGTTGAGCGCGTAGCTTGATTTGGGCAGCAAGGCGGCCCCTTTACGGCGCATTCCCTCTGAATCTTGGAAAGAATAAGCACCCTCTAAAGTGATTTTCGGTTTTTGATTGGGCCAAGCTTCGTTAAGAATTTCGGGATCCACTGCGCGTTTAAACAAAATGACTTCGATATCAAATTGTCGGGCTGCCATAGATTCAAATGAAAACAGGCACAGCAGTAATGGGATCAGTTTTTTCATTGTTGCTCCGTCAGATAAGAGCGACGGTACGGCGCTCTTTGGCTGTAAATAGGCATTCGGTAAGCGTACCAAATTACGGTTTAACTTGGCAGGCGATTCTCAGCAAACTGTTGAAGTAAGTCGTTAATAAAACGCACTCTTTCACGGCGATCTGTTAATGGTATCGCAAACTTCAGCTTGGTTGGACCTTCCATTCCATATTTTTGCGGTGCTGATTGCAGCAATTTAACAAGAAATGCAGGGTTAATGTCAGCGGTAGGATAAAATTCAATAAATCCACCTTTAGCATGTGCTTCGATTTTCTTGATGTGCATTTTGCCAGCTGTCAGCTTCACTTCGCTTATTGCCAGTAAGTTTTTAGCGGCATCTGGAAGCGTGCCAAATCTATCGATGAGTTCGACTTTCATTTCTGCCAATTCATTCTCTGTACTCACACTAGCAATGCGTTTGTACATCGATAAACGTGTGTTGATGTCAGGGATGTATTCATCGGGCAATAGTGCAGGTAAGCGCAGTTCAACTTCGGTTTGATCTCGGAGAAGTTCATCCAGAGACGGCTCTTTCCCTTCTTTTAGTGCTTCTACCGCTTGTTCTAGCATTTCCATGTAAAGGGTAAAGCCAACGGATTGAATCTGACCACTCTGATCATCACCCAATAGTTCACCAGCACCACGAATCTCTAAGTCGTGCGTGGCGAGTGTAAAGCCAGCGCCTAAGTCTTCAAGCGATGCTATTGCATCTAACCGTTTAATGGCATCCTTTGTCATGGCTTTTGGATGTGGTGTGAGTAAATAGGCGTAGGCTTGATGGTGTGAACGACCAACACGTCCTCTTAATTGGTGCAACTGTGCCAAGCCAAAATTGTCTGCTCTATCCATGATTATGGTGTTTGCCGTTGGTACATCGATACCCGTTTCGATAATGGTCGTACAGACGAGAACGTTGAAACGCTGATGATAGTAATCATTCATGATACGTTCCAGCTCTCTTTCTCTCATTTGACCATGAGCGACGGTAATGCGAGCCTCTGGAATCAATTTTTCAAGATCAGCAGCGACTTTATCGATGGTTTCAACCTGATTGTGCAGGAAGTAAACCTGTCCACCGCGCATGATTTCACGCAGTACCGCTTCTCGCGTCACGCTATCTTCTCGCTCGCGAACAAACGTTTTAATTGCCAGCCTGCGCGCGGGTGGGGTTGCAATGATAGAAAGATCACGCATACCACTCATTGCCATATTCAGTGTTCTAGGAATAGGCGTTGCGGTAAGCGTTAATATGTCCACATCGGCACGCATGGCTTTTACTTTTTCCTTTTGGCGCACACCAAAGCGATGCTCTTCATCAACAACGAGCAAGCCTAAGTCTCGGAACTTGATGTCGTTTTGGAGGAGTTTGTGAGTGCCAATAATGATATCGACTTTGCCTTCTTCGACATCGATAAGTATTTGCTTTTGTTCTTTCGCTGATTTGAAGCGAGACAACACTTCCACGCGAATGGGGAGGTTAGCAAAGCGGTCTCGGAAATTTTCAAAGTGCTGTTGAGCCAATAAGGTCGTCGGAACGAGCACTGCGACTTGCTTACTATTGTCGGTAGAGACAAACGCAGCACGCATCGCCACTTCCGTTTTTCCGAAACCTACATCTCCACAGACCAATCTGTCCATCGCTTTCGCTTGGCACATATCAGACAGTACGGCGTTAATAGCCATTGCTTGGTCATCGGTTTCTTCAAAAGGAAAACTTGCTTTGAAGGTAGCGTATTGCTCTCGGTCTAGCTTGAATTTGAATCCAGGTTTGAGCTCACGCTTGGCGTATACATCCAATAGTTCAGCAGCAACATCTCGAACTTTTTCCGCTGCTTTTCTTCGTGCTTTTGCCCACGCTTCTCCACCAAGCTTGTGAAGAGGTGCGCTGTCTTCTGCGCCACCTGAATAACGGCTGATGAGATTGAGTGAAGATACCGGAACGTAAAGCTTTGCTCCATTTTGATATTCGAGCGTTACGTATTCCGTTTGCATTCCACCCGCTTCTAGCGTTTGAAGCCCAGTATAGCGACCGATACCGTGATCTAAATGAACGACGGGCTGCCCCGGTTTCAGCTCCGCTAAATGGCGAATAACGGTATCGGAATTGACCGCTTTGCGATCTTTTTTACGCCTTTGAATCACTCGATCACCGAGCAAATCACTTTCGCAAATTATCGCGAGATTTGCAGATTCATGGATGAAACCATGCTCGGCCGCACCGAGAATCAATGTGGTTTTGTCTTTAGACTCTAAAGCATGAGTGAGATGATTATGCTCGACAGGCTTTAGCTTGATTCGTTGCAGCAGTTCTAACAAGGCTTCGCGTCTACCTTCGGATTCAACCGAAAACACAATTTGACCACTGAATTGTTCAATGAACTGGCGAAGCAATGCCATAGGTTCTTTGTGTTGGTGCTGAACGTGTAATTCAGGCAGACCGCATATATTTTCGTTTGTACGACCTGCTTTTTCTGAAATGGCTTCGATACTAAGCAGTGATTGAGGCAGTAATTTGAAGCGAGCGTACAATTCATCTTTTTTAAGCCACAGGGCTTCAGGCTCAAGTAAAGGACGAAGTGGATCGACTTTACGTTGATCAAATCGGTAATCCACATCCGTTAGAAATGTGTCTACCGCACTGTCTAAGTCACCGACGGTAACAAGTAGCGTATTGTCAGGAAGATAGTCGAACAGCGTCTCTGTTTCTTCAAAGAACAATGGCTGCCAATATTCAATACCGGCTGGCCATGTCCCTTTACTGATCTGCATATAAATGGATTCGGGTTCTCGGCGCGCCTCAAATTTCTGGCGCCAACGCCCACGAAAGTCTTCAATGGCTTGTTCGGTGGTAGGGAATTCGTGAGCGGGTAGCAGCCGAATCTCTTGGATGTCGTCGATCGAACGTTGATTTTCAGGATCGAAAGTACGAATACTGTCTATTTCGTCATCAAAAAAATCAATACGATAAGGGTCACTTGCCCCGGTTGGGTACAAGTCGATGATTGAGCCACGGCTTGCGTATTCACCCGGACCAAACACTTGGTCCACATGCCTATAACCAGATTTCTCCAATTGAAGGCGCAATGCATCCAGTGAATAATTATCTCCACTCTTCACCATCAACGTGTGTTGAAGTAAGAAACTACGAGGAGACTGACGTTGGAGCAGGGTGCTTACTGGGATGACAGTGATGCCATCGCCTTGACTCGGCATTTGATAAAGGTGTGCAATCCTGTCAGAGATGATGTCCTGATGCGGCGAAAAATTATCATAAGGCAATGTCTCCCAATCGGGAAACAGGTGGACATCTCGCTGTGAAAATTGCTCGACCTCAGCGGAAAGCTTGAGCGCTAATTGTGGATCTGGGACAACAAGTAACAGGTGCCCTTGATGTTGCTCTGAAAGCTGTGCGATCGCGATCGATAGTGCCGAACCTTTAAGGTTACCGACGTGCTTTTTATCTCCCGCGTTACTTGGTAACGCCAGAGAAAGAAGATTTGAATTAGGCATAACGTTTATTTTCGGTCACGTTCCAGTGAACGTTGTCTTAGTAGTTTTTGTTGTTGATGAAGTGCGGCTTTGATCAGCAAATCCTGATCTTCTTCACGCAAGAGAGAGAATGATATCGTGATTTTATGGGATTGCTCATTCTCTTCACGCTCAGTGAGAGCTTCACATTCCACGACTTCGCCATAACAGTAAATGGCTGCGGCTGGAAACTCCAGAAAAATTTTGGTTCGTACTTGTTGACCTAGTTGCGGCGCGCTTTTTGAAAAGTACGTGAACTGGCTAGCGCCAAAAGAAGTCGTGGTATGACTGAATGCAGGGTCATTTTGTTGTGAAAGCATATAAGTAAGCAATAAATTAAGCTTACTGTTCTGAGTTTCCAGCAATTGAACAACATGAGACAAGTCGCTACTGCGGAGTTCTCCAATGGCTTTCTCCGTTACGGTGTCGAGGGAACTAAATTCGCTTGCGACCAAGAAAGGTGCCGGGATCTCAGTAACAAACTGCTCTAAATCCGGTAAAGTGAATTCTGAATCTAGCGGCTCGATGTTGACTGATAGACCATGTTGGACGGTAAAATACTCTTGCTGGCTCATACGGCAATTCCTTTCTGTTAACCTTTTGATTATCGTCATGTAGACGTATGAATCAAGAAAACCCCTCGTATATGTCGTTTTTTCGTCAATTTAATTCTTCAATTCTCAGTAAAGACTACTAAATCAGTGTCTTTCTCGTTACATTACCGACCAGAGATTTATCAAGGTTCCCTTAATATGTTCCATCCCATTTCAATTTACATCGGGTTGCGTTATTTGCGTGGAAGGTCAGGAGATCGCTTCAGTCGCTTTGTTTCTTTTATGTCGACAGCTGGCATAACGATTGGTGTTCTGGCGCTAATTACGGTCACATCCGTAATGAATGGATTTGAAGGGCAATTGAAAGGGCGAATCTTAGGGGTATTACCTCATGCTGTTATTAGTCAGGATTCCGGAAAAGCGGCAAGAACTGATGCGCCACCAGAATTTCTGTCTCAGTATTCATTATCTTCCAAACCTTCCCCTATTGTTCGGTCTGAAGCAGTTATCCAAAGCCCAGTTCAATTAAGTGCTGGTATGCTTTTAGGCATTGATCCTACGCGAAATGATCCAATAGGGAAACATTTGCTTGGTGGAAAACTAGACCAGTTGGAGCAGGGTGAATACAGAGTGTTTTTGGGGCATACCTTGGCTCGTCAATTAAAAGCGAGGGTTGGCGATAAAGTGAGGATCATGGTGACAGGTGCGAGCCGATTCACTCCTTTAGGACGAATTCCTAGCCAAAGAAATTTTATTGTGGCCGGCGTATTTAATACGGGATCCGATGTGGATGCACAGTTGATGGTTGCGAATATTAATGATACTGGTCGCCTGCTTCGATATTCTTCCGACACGATTACGGGTTGGAGACTGAGTTTTGATGATCCGTTCATCGTGTCTGAATATGCCTCGCTCTCACTACCTAGTGGGTGGAAATGGAGCGATTGGCGCGAGCAAAGAGGTGAGCTATTTCAAGCCGTTAAGATGGAAAAAAATATGATGGGCCTGATGCTAGGGCTTATTGTTGCTGTTGCGGCATTTAATATTATTTCTGCGTTGATCATGGTGGTAATGGAGAAACAAGCTGAAGTCGCCATTCTAAAAACGCAGGGTTTATCCAATTTTCAGGTAATGACCGTCTTTGTTGTTCAAGGTGCGAGTAGCGGAATTATTGGCTCTTTGGTGGGGGGCTTGTTAGGCATAGCGCTTGCGACAAACATAAACGGTGTATTAGAAACGTTTAATTTGAGTTTGTTTGCCGTCGGTGGTGAACTGCCCGTTCTTATCAATTATTCGCAAGTTTTCACCATCATCATACTTGCAGTGGCATTGAGTATTATTGCCACGTTGTATCCTTCTTATCGGGCTTCGTCCGTCAAACCTGCTGAGGCACTTCGTTATGAGTAAACTACTTCTTTGTGATTCTGTCTGTAAAACCTATCGCGAAGGGAGTGTGGAAACCGAAGTTCTGAAAGGGGTGAGCTTTGCGTTGGACGCAGGAGAGCTGGTCTCTATTGTGGGTTCTTCGGGATCGGGAAAAAGCACTTTATTGCATGTTTTAGGAGCGCTAGATGATGCCTCTGAAGGAGAAGTATCGTTTCAAGAGCAAAGCCTAAAGGCATTATCGAGTAATCAACAAGCGAAGCTGCGTAACCAACACATTGGTTTTGTGTATCAATTTCATCACCTTTTAGCTGATTTCACCGCAGTTGAAAACGTTGCCATGCCTCTTATGATTGGCGGTTCATCTCCAAAGCAAGCGAAATCAAAAGCGGAGAGTTTGCTCACTAAAGTAGGGTTAGCACACAGGTTGGCTCACCGACCTGCTGAACTTTCTGGCGGTGAGCGGCAAAGAGTGGCTATTGCTAGGGCTTTAGTGAATGAGCCTGCACTGGTGCTGGCCGATGAGCCAACTGGTAACCTAGACCACACTACGGCTTTGGCTATTTATGACCTTATGCGCGAATTAAATCGAGAGTCAGGTACGGCATTTCTTGTTGTTACTCATGACAATGAACTTGCTGACAAGATGGACCGAAAGCTGCACATGCAAGATGGGTTATTAGTTCACGAAAATGAAATGCGTGCCGCGCACTAAGAGGCTGACCAGATGTTTTCTCTTTCCTTACTTATTGGAAGCCGCTTTAGCCGTGCAAAACAACGGAATAAATTAGTTTCGTTTATCTCTTTATCTTCTACGATTGGTATTGCTGTCGGTGTGGCGGTTGTACTTATCGGTTTATCTGCGATGAACGGTTTTGAGCGCGAACTTGAAAACCGTGTGCTTGCGGTTATTCCTCATGGTGAGTTTGAAGGGTTTAATGCCCCTATTTCAGATTGGCAAACCGTAGCGACAACAGCAGAAGAGCATGAAAAAGTGATCGCTGCTGCCCCCTATATTCGGCTAACCGGTTTAGCTGAGAAAGGGCAAACATTAAAAGCAGTTGAGATAAGAGGTGTCGATCCTCAATTGGAATCTCGGGTGTCGAACTTATCTGAGTATATTGGTGAGGAAGCGTGGCAGAATTTTCGCTCCGGCAGTAATCAAGTGATATTAGGAAAGGGGATTGCCGATCATCTTGGAGTAACGCTGGGTGAGAGCATTACTTTGTTGATTCCTCAAACGAGTAATTCACTGAAAGTACGCTCTCCAAAGCGTGTTCGCTTGAAAATCGTTGGGCTTCTGTCCTTGGGTGGTCAAATCGATCATGGGCTGGTATTGCTGCCTTTAGAGGATGCACAGAAATACTCTGATATTACTGAAGGTGTTACGGGTGTTTCCATTAAAACGACCGATGTCCTTAATGCTCAAATGATTGTGCGAGAAGCGGGTAACACGCTGCAAGTAAAGGTGTACCTAAAAAGCTGGCAGCAAAAGTTTGGCTTCTTGTACCGAGATATACAACTGGTTAGAACTATCATGTATCTAGTAATGGTATTGGTGATCAGCGTTGCTTGTTTCAATATCGTGTCCACTCTGATGATGGCGGTAAAAGACAGGCTTTCAGAAATTGCCATTCTAAAAACGATGGGTGCGACGGACGGGCTTATTCGTCGTACTTTTGTTTGGCAAGGTGTGTTTTCTGGAATAACGGGAAGCCTTGCTGGCAGTGCTTTAGGGGTGCTCGTTTCGAGTAATTTGACCGTTTTAATTAAAGGGCTTGAAAGTCTCGTTGGCCATCAATTCTTGTCGGGAGATATCTATTTTATCGACTTCTTACCCTCCGAGATTATTTGGCAAGACGTAGCGCTGGTTTCTGGCACCGCAGTTATCTTAAGCCTATTCGCTACGCTTTATCCTGCATCTAGAGCCAGTCAAACAAACCCAGCGAAAGTGCTAAGTGGTAAATAACCCGATTTGAATTGGAAAGTAACGAACTTAAAAGGGCTCAATGTGAGCCCTTTTTTGATGGTTGTAACTAAATCTGATTATGAGAAACAGCGTGATTACATTTAGCTGTATATCGGCTCGGAGCGTTAGACTTTCAGTTACTTATGGTTAGAAAAATCCTCTAACGTACTCGCACTCCGCGTTTT
The DNA here is from genome assembly GCF_030689305.1 of Vibrio penaeicida. Classification (GTDB taxonomy): domain Bacteria; phylum Pseudomonadota; class Gammaproteobacteria; order Enterobacterales; family Vibrionaceae; genus Vibrio; species Vibrio penaeicida_B. The sequence goes on from NZ_JAUYVM010000002.1 coordinate 111,496, forward strand.
TGCCAGCTACGGACAACGGAGTAACGCCAAATCCCGCGTATGCCAAAGTAGCCTGCCATGGCACTGACCACGCCGCAGATGGCGCATCCAAGAATGAACGGGGGACCGATGGTCGACATTTGAGCAACAATAAAATCCCAAGACAGCTCAAAGTGAAAGGTTTGCGGTGGAACAGACATAACGACTGCGCCTACTTTATAAGCGAAGTAGAACAAAACGGGCATGGTAATAGGGTTACTGACCCAAACGAGAGCGACAGAAAGTGGCAGATTCACTCCGCAAGCAATAGCAAGACCGGCTGCCATGATCATTTGGCTAGGGAGTGGAACAAATGCCATAAACAAACCAACGGCAAATGCACCAGCGGCAGAACGACGATTGAGGCACCATAAGTTTGGGTTATATAGAACGTTGCCAAAGATTTTAAGGGCTTTTTGACGTTTGATTAATTCGTGATCGGGCAAGAAACGTCGGATTAGTTTTTTTGGCATAGGATATGAAAACTCACTTATCTAACTGGACACTAACTTCTTTCACGACATTGATTGCTTCGTCCGCACTTTGGACAACAATGCCGAGTGTTTTCTGGGTCTTTCCTGCAATTATCCTATGCTTGCTCGTTTGGAATAGACCTTATACTGATTGCCTGAAAGGCATGTTACTCGGTTTAATAGTGGTAGTCGTCCATTCCAGCCTATTTCAACACCAGCAACGTTTGCTTTTTTCTGAAGGTCAGAATAGTACCATAACTGGGCAGATTGACAGCTTTTTTAAACAAATAAGTCATGGATATGAAGCGTCTTTTGTGGTGCATCAACTTAACGGCAGGAAAATTCCATATTTGCTCCGACCGACCGTTAGAGTTATTTGGTCTATGGATGGCGAGCCACCGTTGCTGGGTCAATTTTTAACCTTAGATTCCGCTCTCAAACCAGTTTATGGTCGGTTAAATGAAGCAGGCAGAGACCAAGAAAAACACTACGTAGCGAATCGCTGGCATGGGAAAGCGGTTGTTAAGCAAGCGACACTTCTTTACAACACCACTGATTATAGGCAAAGCCTTCACAGTCGTGTTTTTAATCTCGTATACGATTTCAAAAGTGCACCATATCTGCTTGCGCTCAGTTTTGGAGACAGGCGAGGTTTAACGGATTCAGATTGGCGGCACCTACAAAGCAGTGGTCTTCTTCATTTGATGGCGATTTCGGGATTGCATATTGGTTTGATATTTGGGTTAGGGTGGTTTTTTGGTCGAGTTATTGCACTTGTTCTGCCACTACCTTCGGTGAGAGTGTGGCTACCGATCATAACTGGGCTTATAGCCGCCTCAATCTACGCCAGCTTAGCGGGTTTTTCTATACCGACTCAGCGCGCACTTGTCGCATGTATTATTCTCACAACCGTGAAACTAGCGGGTGTTCATTTCAGTAATTGGCGTCTGCTACTGATTGTTTGTTCGATCCTCTTATTACTGGATCCGTTTGCTGTACTTTCAGCCAGCTTCTGGCTCTCGTTTTCTGCTGTTTCAGTGATTTTTATCTTTATCGGTCTAAGGCGCTTGGAACAAAGTAATAAATGGCAAAAAGCCCGTTTTTTGTGTGAAATGCAATTTTGGTTGCTCATCGCTCTTGCGCCAGTTTCGATTTTTGTATTTTCAGGCTTCAGCGTGCTCTCTCCTATATACAACTTTATCTTTTTACCGTTAGTAAGTTTGGTGACATTACCTTTTGTTAGCCTTGCTTTGTTGTTCACCACGGTTTCACCAAATCTTGCGTATGCGTTTTGGCAAGTTGCGGATTGGTCACTAAACCCGATTATTTGGTCTTTAGAATGGGGAGAATATGGTTGGCTATCTCTTTCGTCTCGTTACGCCTTTCTCGCTTTTGCCTTTGTTACTTTATTGGTTTTGTCTTTTCAATTTCGCTCTGTCATTCCTGTGATGTTTTTAGCAGTGATGATGTTATGGCGCTTTCCTCACGAACCCAAGCCAATATGGCGTGTGGATATGTTGGATGTGGGTCATGGACTCGCGGTTCTTATTGAGAAAAATGGTAAAGCTATTTTGTATGACACCGGCATGGGGTGGGAAGGAGGGAGCTACGCGAAAAGCGTTATTCACCCAGTACTTAGGAATCAAGGAATTAAGTACTTAGATGGTTTTATTCTGAGCCATCTAGATGCCGACCATGCTGGTGGAAAAGGTTATGTTGAATCGGTATTGCAACCGAATTGGCGTAGAGCAAGCCAAAGTCTTGAGGGCTATCAGCCTTGTATTCGCGGGGAGCAATGGTATTGGCAGGGACTGCGTTTTGAGGCGATGTGGCCTCCTCGATTAACGCGTCGAGCGTATAACCCTCATTCATGCGTTATTAGGATTAGCGATGACAAAACATCGATATTATTAACGGGTGATATTGATGCCATCAGCGAGTTTATATTATCTCAACAGGGCGAACACTTAGCTTCAGATATTCTTGTCGTCCCTCACCACGGGTCAAGTACGTCGTCTAAGAGTTTGTTTGTTGACCGTGTCGTCCCAGATATTGCAATTGCCTCGTTGGCAAAGGGGAATCGATGGAATTTGCCATCGGTGCAAGTCCGCGAAGTGTACAAATCAAAAGACATTAAATGGATGGATACGGGGGAAGAAGGACAAATATCAATCCTGATTTACAAGGACAAATGGGATATTAAAACCGCTAGAGCTGAACATTCCCCTCGCTGGTATAGGCAGATAGTAAGGAAAGGAGTAGAATAAGCGGAATTTTTTGACAATGACCTTTCTTATGTCGCAAGAAATAGATCAATCGACCTTTCAAACCTTTAAGCGCTTATGGCCTTATATTTCCTCATACAAAGCCGGTATTGTCTTCGCGATTATTGCATTGGTGATTAATGCGCTCAGCGATACATACATGCTTTCTTTACTTAAGCCTTTACTAGACGAAGGCTTTGGTCAGTCAGACTCTGAATTTTTACGCACAATGCCGATCATCATTCTGGTGTTAATGATCGTCCGTGGCGGAAGTGGGTTTGTGTCAGCGTATTTTATGAGCTGGGTTTCTAATAATGTGGTAATGAAACTTCGCCGGCAGGTGTTTAATCATTTCATGCAAATGCCAGTCTCCTTTTTCGACAGAGAGTCTACTGGTCGACTACTTTCTCGCATTACTTATGATACGGAGCAAGTGGCAGGGGCTACGAGTCAAGCTTTGGTGAATATCGTCCGCGAAACTGCAAGCCTGTTAGGGCTTATTGGTTTAATGGTATGGAGCAGTTGGCAGCTTTCTTTGGTGCTGTTGGTTGTGGGGCCAATTGTTGCCATTGCAATTGGTACGGTATCGCGCCGGCTCCGCAAAATTTCTAAAAATATGCAGACTGAAATGGGAAACCTCACATCTTCTTCAGAGCAAATGTTAAATGGACACAAAGTAGTATTAAGTTGCGGTGGTCAACCAGTAGAAGAAGAGCGATTCAATCACGTCAGCAACGCGATGCGTCAGCAAAATATGAAGATGGTTGTGGTACAACAAATATCTAGCCCTGTGGTGCAAATGATCGGTTCTTCTGCGTTAGTTACTGTGTTGTTCTTAGCTTCCGTTGATTCTATTCGCGCAGAGTTGACTGCGGGTACATTTACAGTCGTCTTCTCTGCGATGTTAAGTATGCTTCGACCTCTTCGCGGATTAACTTCGGTTATGTCCGACTTCCAACGCGGAATGGCGGCTTGCCAAACTTTATTTAGCCTGATGGATATGCCAACAGAAAATGATGAAGGGAAGGTAGTTAAAGAAAAGGTGAAAGGCGATGTCGAAGTCCGAAACGCCACCTTTACGTACCCAACTAAAGACACTCCCGCGTTAAAAGATGTCAGCTTCAATATACCGTCGGGAAAAACGGTGGCATTGGTAGGTCGCTCAGGCTCCGGAAAGAGCACGATAGCGAGCCTATTTACGCGTTTCTACAACTTAGATTCAGGTTCAATTGCCCTCGATGGACATGATGTACGAGATTACGACTTACAGAATCTTCGCACTCACTTTGGTATCGTGTCTCAGCACGTTCACCTGTTTAACGACACGGTAGCAAATAACATCGCTTATGCCGCGGAAGATAAGTTTACAAAAGAACAAATCATTGAAGCGGCCAAGCTCGCGTATGCGCATGAGTTTATCGAGGCACTAGATAACGGGTACGACACAGTGATCGGCGAGAATGGCACGACTCTGTCAGGTGGGCAGAGGCAAAGACTCGCCATTGCTCGCGCATTGCTGCGTGATGCTCCAGTTCTGATTCTTGATGAAGCCACATCTGCTTTGGATACTGAATCTGAACGCGCGATTCAAGCTGCGCTGGATGTGCTGCAAAAAGACAAGACGGTCTTGGTGATTGCTCACCGTTTGTCTACCATTGAAAATGCTGATGAGATATTAGTTATTGAAGATGGGAAGGTAATAGAGCGCGGTCAGCACGATGTATTGATGTCAGAAGACGGCGCATATGCTTCGCTTTATTCCATTCAATTTAGTGAGTCAAATTGATGGTAGAAAAGATCTGGTTTGAGCGCCATTGGCTGAGCTTTTTGCTTTGGCCCATATTATGGCCGCTCAGCCTGTTGTTTAGTTTTGTAAGTACAAAGCGCAAACAAGATTTCTTGAGTCAAAAAAAAGCACGTTACCACGCCCCCATTCCTGTCGTCGTAGTTGGTAACATTACCGCGGGTGGGAATGGCAAAACACCTGTCGTAGTATGGCTTGTGGAAATACTACAGGCTAAAGGGCTTAAGCCAGGGGTGGTATCACGGGGCTATGGAGCTAAAGCACCAAGCTATCCGTTTTCGGTAACGCTGGATTCTAGCCCAGAACATTGTGGAGATGAGCCTCTTTTAATTCATCGTCGTACAAATGCCCCTGTTGTCGTCGATCCGAACCGAAGTAATGCTGTAAAAGCGCTCCTGGATTCAGGGGTTGATATTGTAGTCACTGACGATGGTTTACAGCACTACGCGTTGAACAGAGACATCGAAATTGTTGTTGTCGACGGTGTCAGGCGCATGGGAAATGAGCAACTTATCCCTATGGGTCCACTACGTGAGCCTGTTTCGCGGATAGATGAAGTGGACTTCGTTATCACCAACGGTGGCAGTGCTCGTGCAAACGAATTTCCAATGATTCTAGAGCCTTCTAAAGCCATCAACTTGGTAACGAATGAACAGAGAAGTGCCATTGAACTTGAAAGTGCGGTAGCAATGGCGGGAATTGGTCATCCTCCTCGCTTTTTCGAATCCTTGAAGAGTATGGGATTGAATGTCCTGGCTGAACATGGTTTTGCTGATCATCAGGCAATGACAGAACAACAGATTAGTGCCATTGAGATTGCAGGTAAGCCGCTTATTATGACAGAAAAAGATGCCGTCAAATGTCTGCCTTTTGCAAAGGATAACTGGTGGTATCTACCGGTCTCTGCAACCCTACCTGCACAAGATACTGATAAGATATTACAAAGAATAAATGAGGTAATGAAAGAATATGGATCATCGACTGCTTGAGATTGTGGCGTGCCCTGTATGCAAAGGTAAACTGACTTTTGATAAAGATAAGCAAGAACTTATCTGTAAAATAGATCGCCTTGCTTACCCAATTAAAGAAGGCATTCCTGTTCTGCTTGAGCCAGAAGCTCGCAGTATTTCAATGGATGAGGGAAAGTAAATGGCATTTACGGTTGTCATTCCTGCCCGATATCAATCGACGCGATTACCAGGTAAACCTCTTGCAGATATAGCGGGTAAACCTATGATTGAATGGGTTTACCTTCAAGCTATTCAAGCTGGTGCTGAAAACGTCATTATTGCTACCGATGACAAGCGCGTACAACAAGCGGCTGAAGGGTTTGGTGCGACGGTGTGCATGACATCGGATAAACATGAGTCGGGCACTGAGCGCTTGGCGGAAGTGGTTGATTTAATGAATATTCCGCCTGAGCACATTATCGTTAATGTGCAAGGTGACGAGCCTTTGATTCCCCCATCTATCATTTCTCAAGTTGCGCACAACCTTCAGCAAAGCAAGGCGCCAATGGCAACGCTCTCAGTGGAAATTGAAGATGCAAATGAAGTATTTAACCCTAACGTAGTGAAAGTAGTTACGGATGAAAAAGGGTACGCACTGTATTTTAGCCGTGCTTCGATTCCTTGGGATAGAGATGACTTTTCGAAGGCAGAACCGTCTATTCATCAGCCATTACAGCGTCATATTGGGATTTATGCGTATCGAGCTGGGTTTATTAAAACCTACATTAATTGGGAGCCGAGCGCGCTAGAGCGGATCGAATGTTTAGAGCAATTGAGAGTGCTTTGGTACGGTGAGAAGATCCACGTAGAAGTTGCCAAAGAAACACCCGCAGCAGGGGTCGATACTCCAGAAGACTTAGAAGTGGTTAGAAAACTGCTATCTCGTTAGACTACTTCAAGCGTTTAAAAAATAGCAGCTAAATCGCTGCTATTTTTTATTCTGGATGAGTAACGAGCGTTACATTATTTGCTTCAAGGTGCGAGATGTAACGATCACTTCGAAGGTAATCATATTCCTTAATCCTCGCTAAACTGTGCTCCACGTTTACCCCTTCTACGGCTGGGTGACACATAATTAATCCGTGGTTATCGATATTGTTGACCCAACCTTCCATTAGCTCAGGAAAGTTAGCCGTTTCGCTAATGGAATATAAGCCAGCAAAACTGGAATTGGTTTGTGCATTGGTGTGTTTACCTATGACTGAATCAAAACCCAAATTCAATCCTTGGATCACGATGGCTTTTAAAGCGGAATCGTGTCCTGTTAGCGGCACTGATGGTCTTCTAATCCATGGAGTCTTAACTGCGTAGCGTTGGTTGACGACAGAGGCTAAAGCGTCACGGATGACAGGAAATGCGTGAACGTGCTGGTGACCGTCAATGTAGTCTGGTGCTCTGCCCATTTCGTTTTCAAAGTTATCCAGCTGCTGATTAAGTGTTGTTTCAATGGCTGACTTATTCAACGTGCGCAGTACTGCACTCAGCATTAACTTACCTAAGCTTGCAACGTGACCCAAATCGAAATGCAATCCGAAAGCTGCTTGTCCTTCAAGCTCTTTCAATCGATTCGCAGACGCTCTCCAATTCGGCATTAGTGTCATACAACTGGTGGCAGAAATACGTTTTTTCTCAATTAACTCCAGAATGGCGTCGTCAACTTCTCGAGACATGCCATAATCGTCTGCGCAAACTATGATGTTTTTCATCAATTATTTTTCTACTTTTTCGTCTTGAAACGTATCGCCTACATCATGCCCATCTACGCCTTTATCTACGCTTTTTTGGTATTCTTCAACAATATAGAGGGGGCGCTTTTTAACTTCTGAGAACACTCGGGCAAGATAGTCACCCATGATCCCGATAGACAGCAATTGAATGCCTCCTAAGAAGAAAATGGAAACAATCAGAGATGGCCAGCCGGGAACATCTGTCCCAAAGAAAAGAGTACGAAGTAGTACTAACATTCCATATCCAAAGGACATGGCAGAGATCATCGCACCGACTACCATCCATATTTTTAGAGGGATGCTACTGAATGATGTTAACCCAGTTATCGCGAGGGAAGTGAGATCTCTGAAACGAAAGGTGCTGGTTCCGCTTAATCGCTCTTCAACATCAAACGACACAGCTTTACTTTTAAAGCCAACCCACGCGTAAAGACCTTTCATCATTCGGGTACGTTCAGGTAATGAGACCAACGCGTTAACAACGTTTCGGCTTAACAGCCTGAAGTCACCAGCGTCTGGGTGTATATCCACATCCGAGATTCGGTTTAAAAGCCCGTAATAGACTTTAGTGAACGCTCTTTTCGCGAAAGATTCGTCGTCTCTGTTTGCTCTAACCCCGTAAACCATGTCGAAACCTTCACGCCAGTGCTCAATGAACTGTTCGATGACAGGTAACGGGTGTTGACCATCCGAATCCATGATAACGACCACATCCCCACGGGCATTGTCCAGACCGGCGCTAAGAGCAATTTCTTTACCAAAATTTCTGGATAACTTCACGACAGAAATAGGATAACTATTCGCAAGCTCTTGAGCGACGCTTACAGTGTTATCTGCACTGCCATCGTCAACAATAAGAATTTCAACTTCTTGGCAAAACTGCTTCAAGTAATTGTATGTTTCTGGCACGACATGCGGAAGATTCTCTGCTTCATTATAAGCAGGCAATAAACATGTGATCATATTAGGAAGATCACGACGATTTTGGCTTTCTGTGCGAGGGGCGTTTGAAGCGCTCATATTTTTATCACCAATCTGGATTTACCTTCGGCAATTAACCTAAAGGACAACAACGCGCCATTATAAACAGGTTTGACCTTAGTAATAAATAAACACAACTTGATATTTCGTATTGCTTCCAGCTTATCGAGTCAGTTCGCGAGAAAATTTATTCTTATAAAGCTCAATTTAACAAAGATAACAATTATGGAACTGAAAGTTTCTATAGCCTTGAACACCTTGAAAGTCCTCACGCCTAACTATTTGACCTGATTTGTTTAATCTCATCAATGTAATTGGTGAACGCAATCGATTAGATTGATTTCAAGACGAGAAATGATAAGCAGCCAAGACATCAATAGAGTCAGGTTTTTGTTTTTCATATAGCTCAAATGTGAAGTGCTCATGAGGAGAAAGGTATGAAGCGAAATCTAGCGACTATAGTCCCAATAATCTCAGTTTTTCTACTTGCAGGTTGTTTTAGCGCTAAAAACGAAACAACTAAGAGTGTAGCCCCTAAAACCACTGCGCCAAAAGTATCGACAATTGCTCCTAAAAACTCGGATCTAGAACAAAAACTTTCATTGCTTAAATCGGACGGTAAAACTCTCGGTTCTGATGCGATTGAATCCGTTATCAATTTACCGGTAGGAAAGACAAGTCTATCGATATCAGTACCCAGCAAGTTCAGTGCTGTGAAAAAGAAACAACAGTCTAAGTAGTAAGCTGCGATAAGGAAGATGATTATGAAAATTAAGAATACTCTAATGGTTTCCGCTTTAGTAGCCTGCGGAATGACGGCTTACCAAGTAAGTGCAACTGATTTATATGCTGGGGCTTACAAAGTCAATACTGCGATGGAAGAGAGCATTGATGAGATGATCATGGCGAAGCTTCAGGCCTCATTTTTCTCTTCTGCAGCATTGTACATGGATGTGTTGAGTGTCAATAGCCACAAAGCTACCCCAATCGAACTGAAAAAACAGCTGGAAGTCGCTTATAAAGAGACAAAATACACTGATGAGCAACGTCAGGACCTAGCCGATGCGTTTAATGAGGTTGGATTGGTTATTGATTACCTTGCAGATAACGAAGATACCAAGAGGATCGTAAACGAAACACTGACTTTTTGTTCATCGCAAGGAGTTGAAGCAAAACACTGGCCTGGGATAGACGACATCGTGGCTAAGTATTGGGCTTCTGCCAAGTACGACTTTGACTCTGTTATTGTTGATGTTATCCATGATCCCGTATCTGGGGACGATTGTGGGCAAGCAAGCTCCTGGGTAGGCAATCTTAAGAAATCAGGCTCACAAGCGGATTACAAATCTTTGCCTAGTAATATCATTGCTTATTCACCTGAAGTGGGTAATTCACAGGGGGAGTTGGTTTACATCTTTGAAAACAGTATTCACGAAGAGCCTGGCTTTAAAGCCAACTATGAAACGTTTACTTTTTATCAGTCTAACTCTGAGGGTACTCCAGACGATGGCATTTTTAGAAGATATCGTGTAAGTGACGAAGTAAAGGGTTCGGTCAGCGAATTTACGAGTAATGTATCTTGTAAGCAGTGTGGCTCGGACAGTGAGTCATTTAAAATAGAGGCAAAACGCACTGTTGATGGTGTGCTTGAATATTCAGCTGGCACTGCAATTGAAAACGCTGGAAAACTTGCCCCTGGCTTTGTTAGCGAAACAGACAAGGTTCATCTGGTCGAGTACCGTGCGTCAGGGTCCACAATAGACTTATTTGATACTGAGAATGGGATCGTAGTGGGTCGAAATGCTTCAATAAACCCAACCGACATAAACGGCATAAAACTAATGAACCTAATTGGTCAGTTCGGGTTGAACGACGTCCTTAATGGTAGCGGTCTATACAACCCAACATCGTTTGTTATCTCACCAGATTTTGGTTCTTTTACGATTACAGACTCTTCCGATTCAAACAATCACATAGTACACACTGAATCAAATATTACGGATGAAGAGGAAAAGAAAATCTTAAGAGCGATCAACGATCTGGTTTTGTCAGACGTTGCTTACAAGCAAAATGATGTGGACTCAAAAGCTTGGGAAAGTATCAAGTAGTTCAAAAGTTTGAACTGATAAGTGAGGTTTGTAAGCCAGCGACGAAAGGTTGCTGGCTTTTTATATTAATAACTTATGATTTAAAGAGGTGATATTCAAAGCGAGTACAAATTACGATGCTTACACGACCTTACATTTGGTTGGGGCGTTAATTGGTAATATGCGCTTGCAGCTCAATCAAGGGAACTGAAATCTGCCTAAAAATAACTATTTCATCTAATCGCTTTGAGTAAAATTTATGAAATTTAATCGTTCCCTGATGACCATGGCAGTGGTCTCCGCTTTTACCGTTATGATTTCTGGTTGTAACAAAGATTCAAACTCTTCTTCTCCAATAACACCGCCTACTTTACCAACGAAACCAAGCGCAGGATCCAATTCCTACTCTCTTATTGCACTAGGTGGTGAGCAATATTTGTCAAATGCTGATGTTTTCTTGGACAGCAACCATGATGGAAAGTGTGACCAATACCTAGGTAAGACGAACTCACAGGGGGCGATCAAAACGAAAAGCAGTTCAAGCAAAGCGGTAGTTTGTGTAAGACAAGATAACGCAATAGCAGTAAAAGCTTTCTCAAACTCTAACGTTCTGTCTGCTAACGATGTGTTTTTTCAGTCGAAGTTAAATTATGGGGTGGTTAGCCCTATCACTGATATCGCCGTGAAAGAAAATTTAACTAAAGAAGCTTTCGCGACGAAGCTTGGATTAGATTCAAGCAAAGTTTTTCACAACTATCTTTCGGATTCCGATGATGAAAGTTATAAGGCGAAAGTCGTTGCACGTTCACTGGCTCAAGCACAAAAGCAAGGTGCGAAAGAGCGTGAATTATTGAAAGCTCTTGCGACCAGTGCTGGGCAGCAATTGTTAGGCGATGTTACTAATTTAAAGGGTAAAACGCTGAACCTAGATAAAGCAGGTAATGTTAGCTCTGTGGTTGCTTTTGACCAAGCTGCATATAAAAAACAGGTGAATTCTGCACCAGAGTGCGGAGAGTGGCACTTACCTGAACATATGGCATTTTTGCCTCAGCAACAGATATTGGATATCGCTGTATTAGATTCTGATATTCAGAAATTTATAGCAGGTAAGTCTCCATCTGATGCGCTTGATGCGATTTTAAGTAATGCCCCAGATTCGATGAATGCAAGCTTGAAAACTAGCATAAAGCAGTGTTCATCTATCACAACATCAAACACTGTCCATGATTTTTCAAATTGCGCTGGTGATGTGAAATCGGCACTAACGGAAGTGTATCGTTCTGATGATGACCGCATTCGCATGATATGCCGCGTGACTAAACCACAAATCAACATAGCGGTTATCCCTGTCGTTGTTGATGGTTATACGCTCCCGTCGAATAGTATCCGCCAAGAAGTTGTTGCTAGATTTGGTGAACAGTCAAATGTTGATAAGTATCTAGAATCGACCTTAGCCAAAGATGTGCAGTTAACTGTCGCTACTGAACTGAATGTGACAGGTTTAGAAACAAACGATGACAATAAAGTTCTACTGCCTTATAAAGACCAAATTTTTTACCAATCGATACTTGCTGAAGATGGTTCTAAGCTTGACATAACTCAGTATGACCAATTGGCATTTGTTTATATTGCCAAAAACAACCTAGGTTTGAGCAACTACGGAAACATCTATGAGACAGTTACCCTAAAGGATGGAACTGTTCTTAAAAATCGCTTTTTAATCAACAGTGACCTCACAAGTCAATCACGCGTTTCTAAGCTTGGGCTGGACAGCGAAAGCAAGAGCTTGAAGCCAGATCAGGTTCTATTTGCGCACGAGTATTTACATGGTTTAGGTTTGGGGCATGCTTCAGTTTCTCCTTGCTCCTACAAGCACTGGTAACCCGTTTAATTTTGATCAATCTTGCGATTGGAATAAAACAGAAAAATTAAACAAAGAGATAATGGAAAAGTATCATAAAGAGTTCGATAAATATTCAGCGTTCAATTATGGCGTATACAACGGCGTAATGGGCGGAAAAGGCGAGGTTGGTCAAGAAGTATTACCGTACTTTCAATATCGACTAGGTAGAGTAAACCCAAGTAAAGTTTCTGAAGTGAATGGATCTAAAACGGTTGAACTCAATGGGTTCGATCCAACGGAAAATACTTTGCAATTGATTCATTTGAATACCAAGAACGGCCACTTCTGGTTGTGGTTCAATGCTGAAAATAATCGCTTTGACTGGATGATGGAAAACCCAACACTAGTCAATGATCTGAAGCTGAGTGCACCAGGCACGCCAGAATTTGGGACAGGTATAACTTTGGCATCCGTTTCCACAAATGAAGATGAAACGGTCATTATCATTCCGAATGACTATTCGTTCTCAACTCCAAACAATCTTCATTCACTAAAAACGGATAAGTCTCTATTTACTGATGGGACCTACACCATTGATAACGTTGAGCTGACGGTTTCAACCAAGAGCCCTAAAGCCAAGACCATCCAATTTGTTTTTAAGTAATCGTAGCAATTGCTAGTTTTAAGCCAGCTTGATATAGCTGGCTTTTCTTTTTCATAACGCAAAAAAGCCCACAGACTTCGTGGGCAAATAGGAGGATTGGTAAATTCGAGTTATTGGCTTAGATTTCAGAGTTGTAGTCTTCACGTTCAGGGCAACTGCCTAGTATCTCTTTTCTTCCAGATTCATTCCGTTGCTCCAAAATGACATCAAATCCCCAAAGCCTATAGAGGTGTTTCAATACTTCTTGATGGCTGTCGCCTAATGGGATCCTATCATGAGGGACATATTGCAAGATCAACGATCGATCGCCGCGTACGTCTACATTCCACACCTGAATGTTTGGCTCTAAGTTACTTAAATTATATTGTGCCGCCAGTTTCTCCCTGATTTGGCGATAACCTACTTCATCGTGTATTGCGCTGACTTCTATGTGGTTTTTTCTGTCGTCGTCACTGATAGCAAAGAGTTTAAAGTCACGCATTAACTTAGGCGACAAGTATTGGCTGATGAAGCTTTCATCTTTAAAGTTTGCCATGGCGAAGTGCAATGTATCTAACCAATCTGCTCCTGCGATATCTGGGAACCACTCTCTGTCTTCATCGGTTGGGTCTTCACACATTCTACGAATGTCTTGGAACATCGCAAAACCCAGAGCATACGGATTGATGCCACTAAAGTAAGGGCTGTTGTATGGAGGCTGAGCGACAACATTGGTGTGGCTATGCAAGAACTCAAGCATAAACTTCTCAGACACCAAGCCTTCATCGTACAAATGATTCAGTATGGAATAGTGCCAAAATGTTGCCCAACCTTCGTTCATGACTTGTGTTTGTTTCTGAGGGTAGAAGTACTGGCTGACTTTTCTAACAATACGTACTATCTCTCTCTGCCAAGGCTCTAGAAGTGGGGCGTGCTTCTCAATGAAGTACAAGATATTTTCTTGAGGTTCCGTTGGGAAACGAATCTTTTGAGACTGCTCCTTCTCCTCGCTTTTAGGAACCGTTTTCCAAAGCTCGTTAACTTGAGATTGAAGGTATTCCTCGCGAGCTTCTTGCCGTGCCTTCTCCTCCACAATAGAGATTTTTTCGGGGCGTTTGTATCGATCGACACCGAAATTCATTAGCGCATGGCAGGAATCTAACAGCTGTTCAACCTCGTCTACACCGTGCTTTTCCTCACACTCGGTAATGTAGTTTCTAGCGAATAATAGGTAATCGACAATGGAGCTTGCATCCGTCCAAGTTTGGAACAGGTAGTTGCCTTTGAAGAAAGAGTTGTGACCATAGCAAGCATGAGCCATAACCAAGGCTTGCATGGTTACGGTGTTTTCTTCCATTAGGTACGCAATACATGGGTCTGAGTTAATTACAATTTCATACGCAAGACCCATCTGACCGTGCTTGTAATTTTGTTCGGTTTGGATAAATTTTTTGCCAAATGACCAATGATTGTAATTGATAGGCATACCAATGCTTGAGTATGCGTCCATCATTTGTTCCGCTGTGATCACTTCAATTTGGTTAGGGTAGGTGTCTAAGCGATAGTGTTCTGCTACCCTTTTGATTTCTTTGTGGTAACGCTCCAGAAGTTCGAATGTCCAATCCGGACCATCTGGCAAGCGCTTGCTGTTTGTCGCTGTTTTTTTAGCTGCTTTAGTCGCCATAGTGCGCCTCCCTATGCCGTTTCTTTTTGAAACAGTTCCCTAAATACTGGGAAAATATCATCCACAGTACGAATATTTTTCATGGCAAAATTGTCGAATGCGTCTTCGAGTTTTTGGTATTCATGCCACAAGGTTTGGTGGGTTCTTCTTGTTATTTCGATATAGGAGTAATATTGACATTCAGGTAAAATATTGTTCACCAAAAGCTCTTTACAGCGCGGGGAATCATCTGCCCAGTTATCCCCATCTGATGCTTGTGCTGCGTAGATATTCCATTCGTTAGTTGGGTATCTGTCTTTTACGATTTCATTCATCAATTTCAAAGCGCTGGATACGATGGTGCCGCCCGTTTCCTGCGAATAGAAAAATTCATGTTCATCGACTTCTTTCGCTTGAGTATGGTGGCGTATGAAGACGACTTCGACATTCTCGTAAGTTCTTGTTAAGAATAGATATAAGAGCACATAAAAGCGTTTTGCGATGTCTTTAGTTGCTTGGTCCATAGATCCTGACACATCCATCAAACAAAACATGACCGCTTGGCTCGACGGAATAGGGCGCTTTTCGTAGTTTTTAAAACGCAAATCAAAAGTATCAATAAACGGAACGCGCGCAATACGCTGACGAAGTTCTATGATTTCCTCTTGAAGTTTCTTCTCCTCTAAAGGTTGAGCGGGTTCGTTGCTTTCAATTCGCTCTAACTCTTTTTCTAGTTCTGCAAGCAGGCGCTTTTTGCCAGCAGTTAACGCTGTTCTTCGCGCGAGTGATTGTTGAAGAGATCGCACCACACTGATGTTGGCTGGAATACCAGCGGTTTGGAAACCAGCGCGATGGGTTTTCCATTCTGTGATCTTATTGATTTGGTTTTTTTGAAGGTTAGGTAACTCCAGATCTTCAAAAAGAATATCGAGATATTCGTCTTTTGAAATCTGAAAAACAAAGTCGTCTTGACCTTCGCCATCAGCACTTGCATCACCTTCGCCAGAGCCGCCTCCTTGACCGCCTTTTGGTCGCTCAATTTTGTCTCCAGTGATGAATTGATCATTGCCTGGATGAACGCGTTCTCTGACGCCTCCTTGTCCTTGATGAAAAATTGGCTCTTTGATGTCTTTATGTGGAATCGATATATCTTCACCTGTTTCTGTATTGGTGATAGATCGGCGATTCACGGCATCGGCTACCGATTCCTTAATTTGCTCTTTATGGCGGCGTAAAAAGCGTTGTCTGTTGACTGTGCTCTTATTCTTGCCATTGAGCCTTCTGTCGATAAATTGCGCCATACGTTAGTCCCTCTGAAACGTCAAAGTGTCGAACTGTGTGTCATGAGTGACTGGCAATATTTGCCAGTCACCATATCTAAGACACTTGGTACTAAGAGGATTTACGTACTCGTAGGTACCATTCCGACAACAATCTAACTTGTTTCTTGGTGTAGCCCTTCTCCATCATACGAGCGACAAAGTCGTCGTGTTTTTTCTGATCATCGGTTGAAGTTTTCGCATTGAAGGAAATAACAGGAAGCAGTTCTTCTGTGTTCGAGAACATTTTCTTCTCGATGACCGTTCTGAGTTTTTCGTAACTGGTCCAAACGGGGTTTTGCCCTTTGTTGTTCGCACGAGCACGTAATACGAAGTTAACGATCTCGTTTCGGAAATCTTTCGGATTACTGATACCTGCCGTTTTCTCAATTTTCTCTAGCTCATTATTAAGCGCGGCACGGTCAAACAATTGCCCTGTTTCCGGATCGCGATACTCTTGATCTTGAATCCAGAAATCGGCATAGGTTACGTAACGGTCGAAGATGTTCTGACCGTACTCGGAGTATGATTCGAGGTAGGCGGTTTGAATTTCTTTTCCGATAAACTCGACATATTTAGGTACTAAATAGCCTTTCAAGAACTCTAAGTAACGTTCTGCCATGTCTTGTGGGAACTGTTCTCGTTCTACCTGTTGCTCAATGACATAGAAAAGATGAACAGGGTTCGCCGCCACTTCGGATTGATCGAAGTTAAATACGCGAGAAAGAATCTTGAATGCAAAACGAGTAGAAAGACCCGACATACCTTCATCGACGCCTGCAAAATCTCGGTACTCTTGGTAGCTTTTCGCTTTCGGATCGGTATCTTTCAGTGTTTCACCATCGTACACACGCATTTTCGAGAAAATGGATGAGTTCTCTGGATCTTTCATACGAGAAAGAATGCTGAACTGAGCCAAAATGTCCAATGTGCTTGGAGAGCATGGCGCTTTTGAAAGCTCACTGTGATCCAACAGTTTTTTGTAGATTTTAACTTCTTCCGAAACGCGCAAGCAGTAAGGAACTTTTACAATGTACACCCTATCGAGGAAGGCTTCATTGTTCTTATTGTTGCGGAAGGTCTGCCACTCTGATTCGTTCGAGTGCGCCAGAATCATGCCATCAAATGGCAAGGCCGAAAGCCCTTCAGTACCGTTATAGTTACCTTCCTGAGTAGCAGTAAGTAAAGGGTGCAGAACTTTAATTGGCGCTTTAAACATCTCTAC
The DNA here is from genome assembly GCF_030689305.1 of Vibrio penaeicida. GTDB lineage: Bacteria > Pseudomonadota > Gammaproteobacteria > Enterobacterales > Vibrionaceae > Vibrio > Vibrio penaeicida_B. Next base: position 128,553 of record NZ_JAUYVM010000002.1, read on the forward strand.
GAATTCCATCAAGCCTTGGTTAGCTCGACATAATGCACCTGAGTAGCTGTACGCATCAGGGTCATCTTGTGAGAAGTGCTCAAGTTGACGGATATCGACTTTACCAACCAGTGATGAAATATCTTGGTTGTTTTCATCACCCGGTTCCGTTTTCGCGATCGCAGTTTGACCAAGGATAGATGGCCTTACTTTCACGACTTTAAATTTGGAAATATCACCACCAAACTCCGTTAGGCGTTTTGCTGCCCAAGGAGACATGATGGAGCGTAGGTAGCGTTTTTCGATGCCATAATCACCTTTAAGCAAATCACCATCTTCGTTAACATTGAATAAACAGAAAGGATGGTCATTGACTGGGCTTCGCTCTCCATTAGCGGAAAGAACGTAGACTGGCATTTTTTCCATTAAGGCTTTCAGTTTCTCAGCGAGTGATGACTTACCGCCACCAACTGGACCCAGAAGGTATAGAATTTGTTTTCGTTCTTCTAATCCTTGAGCGGCATGTTTTAGGTAAGAAACGATTTGTTCTATCGCATCTTCCATACCGTAGAAATCTTCAAAGGTTTTGTATCTGGATATCACGCGATTAGAGAAAATACGGCTGAGTCTCGGGTCTAATGCGGTGTCGATGACTTCAGGTTCTCCAATCGCCATTAATAGGCGCTCAGCTGCATTGGCATAGGCGCTTTTGTCTTCACGACATAGCGATAAAAAGTCTTGCAGCGATAGTTCTTCATCCTTGGCTGCTTCATAGCGAGCCTGGTAGTGGTCAAAAATGCTCATAGCGAATACCCCTCTAAACCTGTCAAATCGACTAATTAACAGCGAAAATGTCACGTCCTTCACTAAATAAGATTAGACCCAGATTTTGAATTCTGCTTATTAATTCGATATTTATTTCGATTTTTTAAGGAAAAAGTATGAAGCAAGTACGGGTTTGTATGAGTATGCTTGAAGTGATTCAAACAGGCTGGAGTGCTGCGCAAGCTACGGCTGCAATAGGAAAGCACCACATAACAGTGGTGCTTTGATAAAAATATCAAACAATGTGAGAGACTTAGGTCAAAAAATAGGACTAAGCGTTGAAGATTTGATTAAACTCAGCCGATGAGAGGTGATATTGACGTGGACAACGCTTCCAAGATGCCAGCATTCTTTGGTATTTTTCAAGCATTGGCATTTGTGCGTTGAAGTGATGTTCGCCTTTGTCGAATTGAGAGTACAACCCTTCAGAGTCGACGAGAAAACGCACATAGTGAACAAGCTGTGATTCACTTGCGATATCAAACCCTAAAAAGTTGAGTCTACGCTGATCGACGTTCTCTCTTTCATCGTGGCTGAGCATTTTGTTCGATTCTTGCATCGCATGATACATTTCCATAATTTCGAGAATCTCTCGACACTGCGTTTCGTCCAAACAGCCATAGTCCTTATTTAGCTCCAACATTTGTAGCTCATATCCACGCTCTACAATCGTTTGAAGACGTTGATATTTTCCGGCATTCTGCGGATCCATCTGCGACATTAGGTAGTATTGGTTCGACAAAATGAGTCGTTGAGCGTTCGTCATTTCCATAGCATGGTCTCTTAAATTTTATTACTTAATCTACGAAACAGAGTAACAGCAAATATCCGTAACGAAACATGATCTCAACACATGTTTAATAAGGTTTGGTTGGAGATTGAGCGGATATTTTCGTGCTACTGCAAGCCTGAGAATTCTACTTGTTAGGGAAAAGGTAATGCCTGTCTGAGAATACGCGCAACCATTCTGGTCTATATACGCAAAGTACCGCTAATGTCATCCCGTTAAGCAGACCTTCGGGAAATGCCATTAAGGGAATTAGAATGAAGAAGTTATCCATTACAGTAGTGAAATCATACAAACCCTGCCAAAGATAGTAACTTCCTTTCAGTAGAAGGTGTGTACTGCCAACAAACATGGCATTGAAAAAACCAGCGACAAAAATGAAAACGAAGACATTTTTGGGTAAGTAATGGTAGCTAAGGGCAAATATGAAATAGCTTAAGAAAATAGGGATGAAGCCTGAAATTGTAATTTGTACGGGTAACTCTATTAATGACCACTGGTTGAAAATGGCGAGTGCACAAAAGATAGGCAGGCTAAGAAAGCAGGCGACGCGCCAACCAAACATCATAGTAAAAGCGGTTACACCAAGAAAGTGAATGTCTAATCCGCTTTTGACTCCTGCTTTGGTTTGCCAGAGAAAAAAGAGTATTGCCAAGGTAATGATAGTGAGATTCTGAAAAGATCTTTCGCTTAGGAACTTAGGAAAAAAGACGTGCTTTGTATCAGCCCAACATCGTTGTACGACAAAGGCAGTAACGGCGAGACAAAGAAACTGAAGTATCGACATAGTGTAATTCCTAAGGGCACGAACTTTTGTGAAAACACACCCGAACGTTTCAAAATCGAGAGTTTAGCGCCGCTATTTCAATACTCGAGGGTAACTTGGGTATCAATACAGCAAAGCCAGCATTATGCTGGCTTTGCTCATGATTGGTTACTCTGTATAGCTTGAGTATAAGGCTTACATGAAAACTAGTATTTCACATTGTCGTTATATTGCTCAAGTATTCCTTTTATCGTATCCATCGTTTCTTTCGGTGGTGGGTTAACCCCTTCAAGTGGGTAGTCGTGCCCTAACGCTTCCCATTTATGTGCGCCCAACTTGTGGTAGGGCAGCAACTCCACTTTTTCTATGTTATCCATATCTTGAATAAACTCACCGAGCATATGCGCGGCCTCTTCGTCGTCTGTGTACCCAGGTACAACGACATATCGAAGCCAAGTTTTTTGCCCAATTTTGTGAAGGTATCGTGCGAAATCTAAAGTACGCTTGTTGGAAACACCAATAAAGTCTTGATGAATCGCATCTTTCATATGCTTGATATCAAGCATGACAAGGTCTGAGGCTTCAAGCACTTCATCGACAACCTCAGTATGTTTCCGAATATACCCGTTAGTATCCAAACAGGTATGCATCCCTTCTTCTTGGGCTGCTCGGAAAAAGTCACGTACGAATTCAGGTTGAAGCATGGCTTCACCTCCTGAGCAGGTGACGCCACCGCCAGAAGCTCTCATGAAGTGCTTATAAGACTTTGCTTCGCTAATGATTTCGTCCACGCTCACTACCTTGCCATCGTGAGTGTCCCACGTATCTCGATTATGGCAATACTTACAACGCATTAGACAGCCTTGGAGAAACACAATAAAGCGTATTCCCGGACCATCCACCGTGCCACAAGATTCGAAAGAATGAATACGACCAGTAGTAGACATGAGCTAATCTCTTAGGAATTATTTGCTGTCATTTTATTACAAAATGACAGCGTACCCTAGGAAAAACTGAGGTTATTTGGTCTGAAGGGCAAAATTATTATTTTGCAAAACATCGCGAATAGAAATAATGAACATTTGAGATCGAAATGATAGCCATTTACAATAGCTATCAATGATAAAGGTATAAAAAACATCAGAATACCCAGAACAGAGAGACGGACCCGTTCGCGTGAAAACGAGCTTGGTCTTCCTTAAAATCTGGCGTTTTAAGGGAGTAAGAGAGCGATACACCAATCTCTTTGTAATGCGCTAGAGCACCTAGAACGGCAGTAGACTGTAAGTGAGTTACAGAAACAAGTGGGACTAGAGGTGGGCGCTTTCCTGTAATTGTGATGTCGTTAAAGCGATATCGAGCTTCGAGTCCAGTAAATACAAACCATCCAGTGCGACCATAATCTAAATGAAGTCTATGTGCTGGGTTGTCGTACTTAATTTCAGCTGACCCAAAAGTATTAGCAAGCTCTGCGCCCATTCGCCACATTACGCCGCTGCCTATTTCGGTGCGAAAGTTCCCTAATGCTGCTCGATTGATCCAACTAACCTCAGATTCGTGATTTTCAAAATAACCCGAGCTTCTATGAAGCAAGCTTTGTTGCGTGTAACCCAATTGGTAAACCCAAGGTTCTTCAATTTGGTATGCCCAACCTTGGGGGCGAGCAGACCCAATTAGATCATGAACAAAAACTTGCGCAGAATCGGCTTGGGCATTTTTTCCCATTGTCCCAAGCATAACATTGAGAGTTTGGTGTTTTTCGGTTGTTCTTGCGATCAGTGAGCCACTGATGAAACTGATTCCAGAGTATGGGCGTTCATTCATCTTTGGCGTTGTGGATTCAATATCAGTGGGAGTCCATAGTTTTTGCCCAATGTTTAGATTCCAATAATAGCGAGCATTGCTATCCCCAAAACCTATTGTGCTTAAGGAATGGCTTAGCTCACTGGATCCACTTGAATCTAATTCAGACAGAATACCTAACTGAATACCACTACTGTAATCTTCATCGCTCCTTACTAAAGAGTCATTGTCCATCGTGAGAGATAAGTGCGATTTGGCTTGCGCAGTCAAAGAAGACAGCGACAGTAAAATAACGGGAATCCAGACAGCCTTCATATCAATACTGACTCCTTAGTAAGTGAACTCGATATACGCAATGTGAAACTTTCCCAACTTTTATGCAATAAATCAAGTAAGTGGAAGCGAATAACTTTTTGCAAAAAGAGACATGTGTAGAAGTTTGAAATAATTAATGATGCATTTGTCAATAATCAAATGTTAGAAAATTGTAAATTAATCTAAAGTGTCGTCGTATACTTAATAGTACTTTCGAACATTGAATGTACCAACATTGGTTTATTAGTCTGAATTTCCAAAGTAGAGGAGGGAGTGATGACAAGTTTTGCGCTCTCACAGAAGCAAAAAGTATGGATATACCTAGCAGCGCTGATGGTAGGTTTTGCTGGGTTATCGGTGTTTATTTCAATAAAAATCAGCTCGGTAACTCATCAGTATCAAAATCAGGGGTTTATTCACGAAGGCGTTGCCGAAATCGGTCAAACGCAAATCAGTTTATTGGATTTAGCGGCGCGCTTAAACAATATGACTGGAGAGCAGGTCGAAGAAATTAACGCCATGCTTGAAGATATCTCTCAAAAGGCATTGGGGAAAAAAGCGATGTTAGCTGAGGTTGGGCTGCACGATGGAGCGGAAAGCTTTGTTGAGTCTATTTCGGCGTATCAGGATGCATTGGCACCATGGTTAGCGATAAGGCAAGAGATGGGGTTTAATGTTGATGATGGAAAACTGGGTGAATTAAAACAGCTAGCCAATACCATAGAGGCAAAGATTGCTGAAACCGGAATGGTGAGCATCAATTCCGATTTTCAGAATATGGTGAAGACGCAGCAAACTTATCTTTTGCAACCCAATGAAGAGAATCTAAAGTACTTCAACCGTGCGTTGGCAATGTTTATCAATATGTCAAATTCATACGCAATGCTCGACTTATATGAAAAAGAAGTGGAGTTATTTAAAGCACATTCTGCTCGCGTCAGCGAATTATCCGTTGAACTAGAATCTGTCGAAGAATCACTCTTTCAAAGACAGAAAGATGTGCAAACTGTCGTTAGACAGCTAGGCGCGAAAATGAATGTGATCAGTACGGAGTATGGGCAGGCAGCGCAGCAAACGTCTTCTACAGTGCAACTTTCTACACTGATCGCTTGTTTCGTTTTAGCTCTGTTTACTTTGTTTATTTTTGTATCACAGAACATATCCATATCACGTGCGCTTAAAAAGGTAACGCAGATTCTCGAGCTTGTCTCCAGCGGGGATTTATCTCAGAGAATGCCCGTTTCGAACAACAAAAATGATGAGTTCAATCGCTTGGCACTCAATATTAATCAAGCGTGTGAAAACTTGGGTAAGTTGGTTAAAGGCGTGCAGCACAGCAGTAATGCGCTAGCATCTAACGCGAATGAATTGAACTCTGGCTTGGATGATTTAGTGGCAAGTCAACACGATGTTGTGGGTCAAACTCAAGTATTGGCTTCGGCAACGGAGGAAGTAAGCGTTACTACGCAAGAAGTATCAAGTAGTCTGGATTTGGTGGTGCAAGTGAGTGAAAAATCCAGTGAGTCAGCACAAGAGGGTGCAACGATCATTACCAGCGCAATAGATTCAATTGAGGATATTGGGAAAATCCTCGGAAGTGCAGCGACTCACATCAATGCTCTTGAGGATGCTTCTTCAAAAGTGGATTCCGTTATGGATATTATCAATGGTATCGCTGAGCAAACCAATTTGCTTGCGCTGAATGCAGCTATCGAAGCCGCTAGAGCGGGTGAGCAAGGCAGAGGTTTTGCCGTTGTTGCAGACGAGGTACGAAGCTTGGCCGTAAGAACTGTTGATGCTGTCGCCGAAATATCGGGTACGATTGAAACCATGAAAAAAGAGAGTGCTGAAGTGATTCAATACATTGGGCAGTCCGAATCGTCCATGCAGCAGGGGCGAGAAAAAGGCCATGAAGCGATGGAAGCATTGAAGTTGATTACCGAGCAAGTCAGCGAGGCTACGGAACAAACCGAGCGAATTTCATCATCGATTAAAGAGTTGGCAACCACCAGTCAATCCATGGCGGATAGCATGTCTCAAATATCCTCCTCAATGGGCACAATTGAAGAAAATAATACCCAGCTTAGAGAGGCGAGCAGCCGAGTAGATGAACGATCTGGTGTATTAATTAAAGAATGCAATCAATTTGCAGTTTAGTCACTGCGTATATGTCACTTGGGTATATGCCAATTGGAAACGCTATAAAACAAAAAAGCCCCCGAATTTTCGGGGGCTTGTATTTTAGAACTCAGTGATTACAGAGATTCAGTGAAAGTACGAGCAATAACGTCTTTCTGCTGTTCAGTGGTCAGAGAGTTGAAACGAACAGCGTAGCCCGATACACGGATTGTTAGCTGAGGGTAGTTCTCTGGGTGCTTAACAGCATCTTCTAGCGTTTCACGGTTAAGAACATTCACGTTCAAGTGCTGTCCACCTTCAATGCCTGTTTCATGGTGGAAGTAACCATCCATTAGGCCAGCAAGGTTAGCACGTTGTGAATCTTCTTCTTTACCAAGTGCGTTTGGTACGATTGAGAATGTGTAAGAGATACCATCTTTCGCATCAGCAAACGGAAGTTTACCAACTGATGTTAGAGAGGCGACTGCACCTTTCTCGTCACGACCGTGCATTGGGTTAGCACCAGGAGCGAAAGGAGCACCGGCTTTACGACCGTCTGGTGTAGTACCTGTTTTCTTACCGTATACCACGTTAGAAGTGATAGTTAGGATAGATTGAGTTGGTACTGCATTTCGGTAAGTCTTAAGCTTACGGATTTTCGCCATAAAGTTGGAAACAAGTTCACAAGCCATGTCATCAACACGTGAATCGTTGTTACCAAATTTCGGGTAATCGCCTTCGATTTCGAAATCGATAGCAATGCCGTCTTCATCACGGATTGGTTTAACTTTAGTGTGCTTAATAGCAGACAGAGAATCAGCAGCAACAGAAAGACCAGCGATACCACAAGCCATAGTACGAAGAACGTCACGGTCATGAAGAGCCATAAGCGCTGCTTCGTAGCTGTACTTGTCGTGTGAGTAGTGGATAGCGTTTAGTGCTGTTACGTACTGTTTCGCTAGCCAATCCATTAGGTTGTCTAGACCTGCCCAAACTTTATCGAAGTCTAGGTACTCTTCAGTCATTGGTTCGCTCTTCGGACCAACCTGCATCTTCAGTTTCTCATCAACACCACCGTTGATAACGTAAAGAAGTGTTTTAGCGAGGTTTGCACGAGCACCAAAGAACTGCATGTGCTTACCGATGATCATTGGAGATACACAACATGCGATAGCGTAATCATCGTTGTTGAAGTCTGGACGCATTAGATCGTCATTTTCGTACTGTATAGAAGAAGTATCAATAGATACCTTCGCACAGAACTTCTTGAAGCCTTCAGGTAATTGCTCAGACCAAAGTACAGTGATGTTTGGCTCTGGAGAAGGTCCCATAGTGTATAGCGTATTTAGGAATCGGAAGTTAGTACGTGTAACCAACGTACGACCATCAATACCCATACCACCCATAGATTCTGTTGCCCAGATTGGGTCGCCAGAGAATAGCTCATCGTACTCAGGAGTACGTAGGAAGCGAACCATACGCAGCTTCATTACGAAGTGGTCGATCATTTCTTGAGCTTGTTCTTCTGTGATGATGCCTGCTGCAATATCGCGCTCAACGTACACATCAAGGAACGTAGAAGTACGACCGAGAGACATTGCTGCACCATTCTGAGACTTAACTGCCGCTAGGTAGCCAAAGTATGTCCACTGAATCGCTTCTTGAGCAGTAGTCGCAGGAGCAGAAATATCATAGCCATATGAAGCAGCCATCTCTTTCAACTGACCTAGTGCGCGGTGTTGTTCCTGAATCTCTTCACGAAGTTGCATTGTCATTTGCAAATCTTCACCAGACTCAAGTTGATCTTGAGTAGAGTGGAATTGAGCAACCTTGTCTTTGATTAGGAAATCTACGCCGTACAGTGCAACACGACGGTAATCACCGATGATACGACCACGACCGTATGCATCAGGAAGACCGGTTAGAACACCAGACTTACGACACTTTAGGATGTCTGGAGAGTAGACATCAAAAACACCTTGGTTGTGTGTTTTGCGGTATTCCGAGTAGATTTTAGAAACTTGCGGGTCAAGAGTGCGACCGTATGCTTTACAAGAACCTTCGATCATACGTACGCCGCCATTAGGCATGATTGCACGTTTAAGCGGAGCTTCTGTTTGAAGACCTACGATAGTCTCAAGATCTTTATTGATGTAACCAGCATCGTGTGACGTGATGGTAGAGATAACAGAAGTATCGAAATCAACAGGAGCGTGAGTGCTGTTTTCTAGCTTAATGCCTTCCATTACTTTAGCCCAAAGCGTGTTTGTTGCTTCAGTGCCTTCAGATACTAGGAAAGATTCGTCGCCTTCATATGGCGTATAGTTCTTTTGAATGAAATCACGAATGTTAACTTCGTTTTGCCAGTCACCTTTAGCAAAACCTTCCCAAGCTTTAGCAAATTGCTCTGCCATGACATACCTACCTTTTTAGTAGCAAAAAAACCGTACTGTCTTCGCCGTTGAGCCAGCTATCCTTTTCTTAAGGAGCAGTACACTCTAATTAATAACAATATGAATAGTCTCGATTTTTCTTCATGAAACCATGCATGTTGCTACTGGTTATTCATTTTTATCTACAATTTGAAAAGTGCTTTCTTTTTTCTTCGTGTCTTAGAATAGGCTAAAAAATTTTTGCAAACCTTAAACTAAATCAATAAATATCAAAAAAAGTTGATAAAAAGTGGGTGACAAAGCTTGTCACCCACAAAATATTTTAATTTATAACCAAGATGTAAGCCCGTATTGGCTTTCTAGCATACCAACTGCCAGCATAGCAATTAAGCAAATAATGAGTACACCACCAGGGATCACAACTCTGTCTATAAAAGAAAGTTTCTTTGAGCGCTCTTTGTCACCAATAAGGCCGTTGTTGTCTAGCAACATAGTGATTGCCCATGCAAGTACTGGGTTAACAACTGCGCTGCCAAATATACAGATACCAGCAGCTTGTGAGTCTTTGGTGTCTTTAACCATTTGCATGCCTGCTTCAAGAAGCGGAAGGAATACACCTACTAACAGCGCTACTCGCATAACTGGGGGCCAAACCGCTACATCCATTGGGAAACCAAGTATGGCAACAATGATACACAGTGAGCCAAGCAAAATCGCACCAGCAGGAATTGGACGTTTAGCAATGGCGGCTGGGATCATGTAAGTACCCCATGAAGAAGTGATGTTACCGCCACCGACTGCTGTACCAACCATTTGGCGAACCGAACACATGGTCATGGTGTCATCGACATCCATCAGTACTCTGTTTGTACGTTTTGGGTAGTTCAATTCTTGGAAAATTCGGTGTCCAAGGAAGTCTGGTGACCACATCGCAACGGCTAGAATGGCGAAAGGCAACGAAGCAATAAAGTGCTGCATGGTAGGTAAGCCTAATTGCCAACCTGTTTCTGTGCTTCCCCACCAATAAACAGGGTTTAGGTTAGGTAAGCCCATTTCTGTTTCAAATCTAAGGTCGAAACTTGCTCCCAGTGCGAGTGCAATCACTAAACCGACAGCAGCGCACACCGGTATGGCTAACCAGCGCATGTTGATTTTCGCAAGAAACGCATAAATAACGATGGTGACAGCTAACACAACTAAACCGACGTAACCCATGCTACCAGCGGCAACATCTGCCGACTGTAGGCCTGTCGCCCAGCTTTGAATAGAACCAATTTGGCTCATGGTTCCAGTAAAGCCGAGGAATATGAGTAAGCCACCAGCGGTGCCTTCCGAGGTGAGGTTAACCAGTTTTGAACCTCCCTTGAAATAGCTGAGAAGGAGACCAAAGACACCAAGAAGAATTGCTAGAGCAAGAGGGTGAGCACCGGCAAGAGCAATCGTACCGATTAGTGGAATCATTGGACCGTGGTTACCGGCTAAGTTTGCCCTAGGGTTTATAAATCCAGATGCCAGAATACAAAATAGAAGGGCAGGAATAAGCATTTCTACTCGTGCGACTTCAATGGCAAACTCTTTACCGAGATTAACATGATCCCAAGCAGCAGTAAGACCGTCTGCCCATGACATCATTACGGCTGAGTACATTGCAATAATGCCAATGGTGCCCGCTAATGCAGGGACCAGATCTTCAAGCTCAAATCGAAAGTCGCGACCTGGAAGGTTCAAACCGTAGCGGCGAGGCTTCATGATTTGAAGCTCGTGATCTAGATAATCGGAACGATTGTCGAATTCTGAAGCTGGTCTATGCAGTTCGCTATAGCTTTTTTCATCTATTGCGTCTGAGTTGTCTTTATGGACGGCGTCGGACATAGAATCCTCGTTTTCTTAAAGTTAGTAATTCTTCAAAGCGATGAATTGGAGAAAAGATATCACCATTCATCAATCTAATTAGTAGCACGAAATAATTGAGCTAGTTTGGCATAATATGAAACTAAATTTCGGACTAATTTCTTGTTTTTTCGTTTAATGCGAGTTTATCAACAGCCGCTTTTGAATGATTGATCTTGATCACTTTAAGGCTAAAGATGAAATAAAATTACAATACGGCGGTGTAAGCATGAGAGGCAGGACAGAATACGTAAGTTGGTTACGTTTATTTTTGGAAATATACAAAATTTGCGAAGCACCTATCAGGTCGACTTGTAAAAACATGATTCCTATCAATAAGGTCATGAGAAATCAGATGAATTGACCATTTTCAGTACGATAAAAACGTTTTTAAAAATCCGTTTTTGCGCTTTTTTTGTATTAAACCTAAAGAGTTAAAAAACATGGCTTGGTTTTTGCTTTTATGTCCTTATAAAGAGAAATGAACTTTCAGTGGCAATAGGTTGCCACTTTTGGGGATAAAGAATGAACAAGATGAAGTACAGCGCCATTATTGTCGCCTCATTGGTGGCATTGTCTGGTTGCGGCTCAGAGAGCAAAAGCAGCACGGGTAGTAATAGCAAGCCACCAACACCTCCAGCCCCTGAGCCTACTCCACCCCCAGCACCAACAATCTACAACTGGCAACTTGTTAATCTGCGGTCAGAAGTGCCTAGTTCAGCAAATGCCGATTGTGCAGTTTACGCGATAGACACGAATGACAATTCAAAGCGCATCTATGCATACCGTGCTACACAAAATGTAGTGACATCGATACATAATTCGATTGGTAAACTGGTAAAAGAACTAGCCCCCAACGCTTACGGTACGGTAAGTATTAACTATGACGACATTCCAGCGAATGGATATGTCACCGTTGAAGAAGTGGATGGGTTAATCGGTTCAGGAAGAGCACTGTATTCTTATTCTGTTGAAAAACCATTTATAAATAATATGGTCTTCAACTTGCGTAAACCTGGCGCATACTCTTGTTATTCAACCGGAGAAGCGCTCCCCTCTTCAATCACTCCAGACACAAACGCGGGTATTACGGTTAATGCCCCTGCATCTAAATACGTGCAATCAAGCTACATTGATAAGAGCGTTTCTGGTGCTGTGGCAACATTTCCAAACAAAATTCCTGTTATCGCGCCAATTCCGGCGACTGAAAAAATTCTACTCACACAGTATGAAACCTACACAAGTTCTCAGGCGCTAGATTTACGGAATTATGCGTTTGTTGGTGGTGACTTCGCACATAATCAGAACACTCACCCCGATAACAAAACGGTTACGCTTTCCGACACCAATTTAGTCCAGCCAGGTATAAGCTTTACGGACTTAACCTTATCTAGTGGAAACGAGATAGAAGTATCTCACAATGGGCATCTTTATCAGTGGCAGCCAATCTATCAGTCAAGCACAAACTTTTCATTTGTTGATGGAAATGGTCCATTCAGCACATGGGCAATGAAAATCAACGGCACAACAACTAACGGGTCTTGGGCGTATAAAGGAATGTATTCTGTTAATTCAACCGCAAAGACTATCACTCCCCCAACTCTGACTAATTTTGCAGCGTCTGTTACGACATCTAACTGTAGTGGTACACGCTGTGTAGAAAGCCAAGGGTATACCGCTTCAAATTACAACATCCAGCGTGTTCATGTCCGCTCCAATACGTCGGATGGAAGCAACTATTACCAAACGATTATTTCAATGCCTCGTAGTACTCAGGTATTGATGGAGAGCAAGTATTCAGCGTTATCTCCATCTTCTTCCAATAGAATAGAAATCGGGCTGGGATCATTGAGTGAGACAAGCACTGCTATGACTCAGCACTTTATGTCCAACTTTATTGATGTCCAAAATCTGGCGTCAGGTACGGCGAGTAACAACTTCGACGTAAATGGTCCGGTAATACAGCCTTCATCTGAAAAGACACGCTATATTTCGTTAATGGGTAAAACAAGTATTACGATCTCGAATAGCGTGAACTAACGCATTTTTGACGTCACAAAAATTAACTTTTAAGAGCCTCATTAAAGAGGCTCTTTTTACATCATTATCCAGATTTACCGATGATAAAGTCTGGTCGATGAATACTTATTCAGTTATATTGTCTGAATAATGAAAATTTCAAAGTTAATAATATGTTGCAAGAAGGTTTCTTGAATGCTAGCTTGTAACACAATTAGAGGTCGGAGTACCTTGCAGTCGGAAAAATACAGGGAGTAAAAGCGCATGAAGGATGTAACCGCGCTGGATATAAAAGAACTGCACAAAACATTCGGACAGAACGAAGTTTTAAAAGGCATTTCACTAGAAGCCCATAAAGGGGACGTAATTTCAATTATCGGCTCTTCCGGTTCAGGAAAGAGTACCTTCCTTAGATGTATCAACCTACTTGAGACGCCTACTGCTGGCGAAATATGGGTTAACGGCGAGTTGATCCAAATGAAGCAAAATCGTCGTGGCGAATCTTTACCCGCAAATGAAAAGCAAGTGCAACGAATCCGTTCTCGTTTAGCCATGGTTTTTCAAGGGTTTAATCTATGGTCACACATGACAGTTTTAGAGAACGTTATGGAAGCGCCTGTTCATGTGTTGGGTGTGCCAAAAGCGGAAGCGAAAGAAAAGGCAGAAGAACTGCTGAAGAAAGTGGGTCTCTACGAGCGTAAAGATTATTATCCTGGTCATCTCTCTGGTGGGCAACAACAGCGTGCGGCAATTGCAAGGGCACTCGCTGTGGATCCAGAAGTTATGTTATTTGATGAGCCGACGTCGGCACTAGATCCGGAGCTTGTTGGTGAAGTGTTGGGGGTTATGCGTGATCTCGCGGAAGAGGGCAGAACCATGCTTGTCGTCACACATGAAATGGCTTTTGCTCGCGATGTTTCTAATCATGTCATGTTTTTGCATCAAGGCTTGGTGGAAGAACAGGGAGATCCATCTAAACTATTTACAAACCCTGAATCCGAAAGGCTTCAGCAGTTTATATCTTCAATTTACTAAGCATTGTTTGCTTAAGTATTGATTTAAGAATAATTGGTCATTAAGCACCAAAGTAAGTAAACACAATATTTGAAACCATTCACAGGAGTATGGAAATGAAAAAATGGTTACTCGCTGCAACTTTAGCAGCTACGGCTATTGCTGGTACTGTTCAAGCAAAGGATTGGAAGACAGTACGTTTTGGAATTGAAGGCGCTTATCCTCCGTTTAGTTGGACGGAAGCTGATGGTTCTTTGAAGGGCTTTGATGTGGATATGGCCAATGCTCTATGTAAAGAGATGGCTGTGAAATGTAAAATCGTTCCACAAGACTGGGATGGTATTATTCCTTCGCTTCTCGCTCGCAAATACGATGCGATCATTGCGGCAATGTCGATCACTGAAGAACGTAAAAAGAAAATCGATTTCACTGGTAAATACGCACTGATTCCAAACAAATTCATTGCTAAAAAAGGTGCAAATATTAATTTTGACAACCTTGATGGTGTGAAGATTGGTGTTCAGCGTGCCACAACGCACGACAAATACCTAACAGATAACTACAAGGCTGTTGAGATTGTACGTTACGGCTCATTTGATGAGGCCTACTTAGATTTAGCAAATGGGCGAATCGCATCGGTTTTGGGTGATGCATCTGCACTTGAAGAAGGCGTGCTTAACAAAGACGGTGGGGAAGCATATGAGTTTGTGGGTCCTTCGCTAACCGATCCTAAGTGGTTTGGTGATGGCTTTGGTATCGCGGTTCGCAAACAAGATAAAGATCTTACAGCTAAACTTGATAAAGCAATCAAGTCTCTACGCGAGAAAGGCATTTATCAAGATATTGCTGCTAAATACTTCAACTATGACGTATACGGCGATTAATTTCCGCTTTTCTCTTCAATAAAGAAGATTAGACGACAAAAGCAGGGGCTTTTCAGCCTCTGCTACTTCAAAAAAACGGTCTTATTTTTTCTTCTCAGCTCGTTGTATTACTGGATGTAAATATGCTGGATCTTCAAGGATACGAAGTCTCGATATTAAAGGGCGCGTTACTTACAATTGAAGTCGCGATCCTGTCACTGATTCTTGCGATGGCATTAGGAATGCTAGGCGCACTCGCCAAACTCGCACCTTATCGCTGGGCTCGTGCCATCGCTACGTTGTACACAACCGTCATTCGCGGCATACCCGATCTTGTTCTGATGATGTTGATTTTCTTCGGTGGTCAGATTCTTCTTAACAATAGCTTGTATTCGATCAATGAATGGTTGAACGAGTGGATGACGTCTAGCAATCCAGACCATGAGTGGGTGTCCTACCTACCGGATTACATTGATGTGAGCCCGTTTGTTGCAGGCGTGTTGACGATAGGGTTTATATTCGGGGCCTACATGGCGGAGACATTTCGTGGCGCTATCATGGCGGTGGACAAAGGTGAGCTCGAAGCCGGTAAAGCATATGGCATGAGTAATGTTCTCGCCTTTCGACGTATCTTGTTGCCTCAAATGATTCGTCATGCATTACCTGGTTTCGGTAATAACTGGCTGGTATTGCTCAAAACGACGGCTCTAGTATCCATTATTGGTTTAGAAGATATGGTTCGTGTTAGCTCTTTGGCTGCGGGCTCAACTAAAATGCCTTTCACTTTTTACATGACTGTTGCCGTTATCTTTCTCATTTTTACCAGCGTTTCTACTGGCTTCCTAAAGCTTGTAGAGCGTAAGTTCAGTATTCACGCGAGGTAATCCCATGGACTTTTCATTGATAATAGAAAGTTTCCCGGTTTACTTAGAAGGTTTGTGGACCACGGTGTGGTTAGTCGGTTTGGCACTGATCATTGGGTTGACGGTTGCGATACCTTTGGCGGTAGCGCGTAATAGTGCGAATTATCTGATTAGTACGCCATCTTGGGGTTTCATTTATTTCTTTCGTGGAACCCCGCTCTTGGTTCAGCTCTATCTGATTTATTATGGAATGGATCAGTTCTTTCCGGTGAAAGATACGTTGTGGGAACACGCTTGGTTCTGTGCGCTTGTTGCGTTTGTGTTGAACACTTCGGCTTATACCGCTGAAATTATACGTGGCGCGATTAATGGGCTCCCTAAAGGGGAAGTCGAAGCCGCAAAAGCATACGGAATGAGTACTTGGAAGACATATCGGAGAATTATTTTGCCAAGTGCCTTGAGAAGAGCACTGCCAGCATACAGTAATGAAGTGATATTTATGCTTCATGGTTCGGCAGTAGCAGGCATCGTTACCATCATGGATTTGACGGGGGCAGCTAGGTTGGTGAACTCTCGTTACTACGCTCCCTTCGAATCATTTTTAACGGCTGGGCTGTTTTATATGGGGCTGACCTTCATCATTTTGGGTTGCTTCAAAGTCGCGGAGAAAAGATTTCTGGCTTACTTACGCCCGCTTTCCTAACAGCTCTTATCGAACCAAAAGTATCTGGGTATAAAACAAAAACAGAAGCATTAAAAAAAGCTCAATGCAGAGGATGAAAACCGATGCATTGAGCTTTTTGAGTTTGGGCTCATTCGTTTATTCTACGATCTCTCCTGCAATGACAGATGGCTCCCCTGATACCGTTGGCATCACCCCAATATTGGCATTACCAGAGATGGAGGTGGGCACAGGCACGGCAGGCTCCTCTAGGGTTAGTGCAGTACATTGCCCAGTCGCGTCTTGCATTTGCTGCTCGATTTCAATTGCTTTCACCACGTAGATGTCGCTAGGGCCAACAAGCGTACCATCCGCCAATGAGAACTTAGGTCGATATTGATTACCTTGCTTCTCATAGGGAATTCCCCACAAGTCGCCATTACCGCCATAGTTCAGCATGAACGTTTGCCCAGCATAGCTTCCTGCGCTACCGGAGCGGTCATTAGCATTACTGTGCGTATAACTGAACTGAATTGGTTTATCAAAGGTGACAATATTGTTTTGGCTATTACGAACAGTGGAGAGCTGGTTCCATTGGCTGATCCCTGTTTCCCACACATAATAGGTGGTCACAACGCTAGGGTCATAAATATCCCAAATGTTAGTCATGGTTGCTGCTACGTCACTTGTTACCATTGGCCCTGATCTCACACCCCAGTTGTAAGGCGAGTTATTTAACTGTTGCTTGGTAATGGATGAGTTGTATTGAACCGGCTCGCTATTACTTGTTCGCATCAATGTTAGTGTGTTACTGCCTGAGTCAGAGAATGAGAAATCAATAGCGGAAGCAACGTTGGCGACTTGTGCAGAATAAGGGCTACCTGAACCATCAAAGCTCGCTAAATCGCTCAAATCAAGCGTACCGACAGGGCATCGGTCAAAACACTTGAGGGCAACAGAACCTGATTCCAGTAAATCTCCTACCCCCACTTCGCTGCCATTAATGAAGGTTTGTTCGTAGAAAGTTAAGCTTGTACTGCCATATAAGTATTTTACTTCTCCCCCAAGTTGCTCAGACCACATGTAGATAGACTCACCTGCGGATATCGATATCAGCTGGTCGGTCACATCTGTGATTTGTTGCCCGTTATCCCCCCAGTTAAGTCCGTCGGTAATATAGAAACCATCAGTACCAACAGAGTCGTCATTGACCGTGAGATATTTCACAACCCATTGATTGTAACCAGCGCTATAAACGCTTGAATCCCAATATGAAAAAATAACGCCACGAGCATTACTTAAAGCAAGCGTTTTCACTTCATTTTTAATTAAGCGTCCTGGTGCTGTAACCAACGTGTAGTTTTGACTTGTCCCTGTACTTTCATCTTCGGCTACTAAAGTTGTCCCGTTTGGTAGTGTAGTATCACCTTCTGTCCATACTCCCCAGTACCCAACATGTCCGTAGGCATCCACTTGTGAATCATTGTTGCTGTCATAGCGGAAAGAGAATCCACTGTTTAGTGAAATGCTGGCTCCTGTCGATGCGTTAAACAAATCGTATCTATGTACGGAATCATTGAACTGGGTTCTGTCTAGACATTGCCCGGTATTACTGCCCGTTTTAAAGGGGAGGCTGTCAATGTCTGTGGCGTTTTGGATCAATACATTGTTGGAATTGAACGCCAAAGCGTATGCGCTGCCAGTATTACTGCCACGATCGGCTGAAGTAATTGCGCTACCCGTTGATCTATCGGCGCTCATTACCACACTTGCGCTTTGGACATATGTGTCAGCTCCTCGTGTACTGGACTCATATAAAGTAAACCCAATGGAGTTTTCGACGGAGTCCGAGGCAACAATTTCACCTGCACCATTTTGTGTGCCTTCCAATTGGTCGAAAAGTTCGAAATTAAATGTAAAGGCACCAAATGGATTGCTTTCGCTCGCGCCAGATGTCACTTCAGCCTTAAATTTGATGGCTTGGTCACCATCACCACCAGACATCTCTGGAATCCAGACATTAATCACGAGAGGGTCACTGTCTGACGCACGAGTAACGTTTGCCACCGCTTTTAGATAAGCGGGGGAATTAGCTGCACCTGAGGACTGCCCAGTTGATCCATCGTCTTCGTTATCAAAACATGCAGCTTCATCAGCTAAAACAAGATAGGGACCTTGATTAGCAAAATTGGTCGCTTTGAACTGAGCTGTAAAACACAAAATACTGTTTACGAGCTCAATAGGCTCTAACGCCTCAATCCACACATGTGACCTCTGGTTAGCATTTGAGTAATCGGTTCCAATATCGTCGAAAGCCGCCAACCCTGCTCCAGAGAAAAGAACGCTACTGGCGAGTAATATTTTAATTGTTTTCATTAGTCACAACCTCCAACTGTTCTGGAAGAACCAACTGAGAAGTTGGTGTTGCTTGGGATTGAGCAGCAGAACTACTACTGTCACAGCCACTTAGTCCTAAAACCATAACTAAGGTAAGTAAGCCGCCAACGATGACTTTGTTCATGTAATGTCTCCCTAATGTAAGCCTCAAAATAAAATATAGAAGACTGTCACAAGAAATCATTACAATAAATAATGTTATTTATTTTTATCAAATAAACAAAGTGTTGTGGCTGATAAATTAGTCTTGGTGTGATTATTGGATCGTGTTCGGGAGAAAAGATTGAGCTAATTATTAAATGAATTGGTGTGTGAGGTACTAGTGGGTTTTAGTGATAAAAAAAGCCCAAACCACAAGGATTTGGGCGGATACAAATAGGAGTTAATAAGAAAAAAGCAGCGTTTGTAACAAGTTACAGTGATTAAATCAGTCTAATACGGCCCTAAACTCAAAATGCTCTGCTTGTTACATTAATTAGGACTAACCAAAATTCGTTTAGTTCAAATTATTTTTAAAATTTTTTCTAGTTTCTAAAAGTGGTTACCGATGAGGTGATGGATTTGTGATGTTATCGCCTTGTTAAATAAGTTGTAGAGGAGTATATTTTCAAACAAGCGTTTAATACGAGTGATTGAAATGAGTGCAAAGAATAAAACCAAAGACAAAATCTTAGATGTTGCAGAAGCGCTCTTTGCTGAACATGGCTTTAATGATACTTCGTTAAGAACCATAACAAGTAAAGCGAACGTGAACTTAGCTTCTGTTAATTATCATTTCGGAGACAAAAAAACCTTAGTACGAGCAGTGCTCAATAGATATCTAGAGGCTTTCATGCCTGCATTGGGGGGGGCGCTTTCCGAGTTAAATCAAGCAACGGACTATTCAATGGAAGAGGTCTTCCAAACGTTAAAGCAGCCGCTTCTTTCTTTAAACACGCTTCGTCCAAACGGTGCGAGCCGATTCATGTCATTGATTGGGCGAGGGTATACCGATGTGCAGGGGCACTTGCGTTGGTTCATTACCACGCGTTATGACGAAGTACTAACTCAATTTACCTCTTCGGTTAGCAAAGCGAACCCCTCTCTGACTCCTGAAACACTTTTCTGGCGGCTACACTTCACTCTAGGAACTTGTGTATTCACCATGGCTTCAAGCCAAGCATTAGCCGAAATTGCTTTTAATGATTTTGATAAACAGGTGGACTCAGAAGCCATCATTGACCAACTCATACCCTATTTAGCGGCAGGCGTTGCCGTAAACTAAAAAACAGGTCAACAGAACCTAACCAATAAAAATAAATATCAGTTATATAAAGAAACAAAAGGACTGAAACATGAGCTCTCTAAAACAACTAAGAAGAAAATGGGTCAGTGACCCTGCGTTCAAATTCTTCAAAAAAGTGCTTCCACCACTCTCTGACACCGAGAAAGAGGCAATGGAAGCAGGCAGCGTATGGTGGGATGGCGAACTGTTTGGCGGCTCCCCAAATTGGCATATGTTGCATCAATATCCTAAACCTGAACTGACGGATGAAGAGCAAAGCTTCGTTGATAATGAATTAGAAACGTTGCTCTCGATGTTGAATGATGACCAAATCGTCAGGCACGATCGAGATCTTCCTGACGAAGTTTGGGACTATTTGAAGAAAGAGCGCTTCTTTTCATTGATTATTTCCAAAGAGTACGGTGGACGGGAGTTTTCTTCTTTAGCCAATTCAACCATTGTGACCAAAATTGCCACAAAGAGCATCAGCGCCGCAGTATGTGTGATGGTGCCAAACTCACTTGGCCCCGGAGAATTGCTTTCTCACTACGGAACACAGGAACAAAAAGACTACTGGTTGCCGCGTCTGGCTGATGGTCGTGATATTCCTTGTTTCGCTTTAACTGGCCCTGAAGCGGGCTCTGACGCAGGTGGTATACCTGATCAGGGAACAGTTTGTATGGGTGAACATGACGGTAAAGAAGTACTTGGTATTCGGCTTAGCTGGAACAAGCGTTACATTACCCTTGCACCGGTCGCGACGGTATTGGGCTTAGCCTTTAAGCTCAAAGACCCAGAAGGACTGCTTGGAGATAACCCTGATCTAGGGATTACCTGTGCGTTAATTCCAGCTGATCACCAAGGTGTTGAATTGGGTGAGCGTCACGATCCACTCGGTCTGGCGTTTATGAATGGACCGACTCGCGGAAACGATGTTTTTATTCCTATGGAATGGTTGATCGGTGGATCTGAATATGCCGGAAAGGGCTGGCGGATGCTGGTGGAATGCCTTTCTGCAGGTCGTGGTATTTCATTACCAGCCCTTGGCACATCGATAGGACATTTATCGGCGCGTACGACGGGTGCATATGCATACGTCCGTAAACAATTTGGTATGTCAATTGGTAAGTTCGAAGGTGTAGCGGAAGCCATGGGTCGCATTGGGGGGCTTACTTACCTTCTTGAAGCCACCCGCACGCTAACGACAACTTCACTGGACATGAAGGAAAAGCCAGGGATTGTTACCGCTATCGCTAAATATCACATGACAGAAATTGCGCGGGATATTCTGAACGATTCAATGGACATTCACGCAGGTCGTGCAATTCAAACAGGACCGATGAATTACCTGGCGCACCATTATTCAGGAATTCCAGTCGCGATTACGGTGGAAGGGGCGAACATTTTGACCCGCAACCTGATGATATTTGGTCAAGGTGCAACGCGATGTCATCCTTATGTATTGAAGGAAATGGAAGCGGCAGCGAATCCAGACTCCAAAGAAGGAGCGAAAGAGTTTGATGACTTGCTTTTCAAGCATATAGGCCATGCAACTAAGAATGCCTTTGGCGCTTTTGGTGCTGCCCTAACGGGTTCCAAGTTTGTTTCTGCATCTATGAGCGGCGAAACAAAAGAGTACTACCAACACATGACTCGCTTAAGCCGTGCCTTGGCTATTAGTGCAGATGTTGCCATGCTGACACTTGGTGGGGAACTCAAGAGAAAAGAGATGATTTCCGCCCGATTGGGAGATGGTCTTAGCTATTTATTCATGGGTTCAGCAGTGCTAAAGAAATACGAGGACGACGGTAGACAGCAGTCCGATTTGGATTACGTCCATTACGCCATGAACCATTGTCTTCACCATGCTGCTCAGTCGTTGCAAGAAGCGTATTCAAACTTCCCGTCTAAAGTTGCGGGTAAATTCCTTAATTTCTTGGTTTTCCCTCTGGGGAACCGATTCAAGAAAGCATCGGATGATAATGCTGTTGCGATTGCGAACAGCCTAATGACCCCTGGAGCCCACCGAGATCGCCTAACTCATCTCTGTTATGTCGGTAAAGATAACGACGATCCTGTTGGTTTAATGGAAAATGCATTCATGGCTATGTACAAAGTAAGAGGTCATGAGCGCAAGGTCATCCAAGGCATAAGAGAAGGCAAAATCGACAAGAAAGCCCCACTCAATGTTCGACTGGATCAAGCACTCGAGCATAAGATTTTGAACAAAGTCGAAGTGGACGAAATCTTAAGTGCAGACAAACTTCGCTACATGGCAATCCAAGTGGATCACTTTAGCCATGATTTGGTCGAAACGCGTACTCACAAAACGAATGAGGTTTCGCTAAATAGCGTCGCGTAAGCGTGGATTTATCCTGTATTGGAAAAGCGCTGCAGAAATGCAGCGCTTTTTTTGATCAAACAGCTCCAACCACTTTCTCATTTTGTAAGAAATTAGGTGCTAAACGGTGTGTAAACTTTTATCCTAGCAACGTTTTTTAAAGGGAAATGAATATGATCATCAAACCAAGAATTCGTGGCTTCATTTGTACCACTACACATCCAGTTGGCTGTGAAGCAAACGTAAAAGAACAAATCGAATATACGAAAGCACAAGGTCCTATCAAAAATGCCCCTAAGCGCGTGCTCGTTGTTGGTTCTTCAAGCGGTTACGGCCTATCTTCACGCATTGCCGCTGCTTTCGGTGGTGGTGCATCAACCATTGGTGTGTTTTTCGAAAAAGCAGGCACAGAGAAAAAACCAGGAACAGCCGGTTGGTATAATTCTGCTGCATTTGACAAGCTAGCGAAAGAAGAAGGCTTGTACTCAAAAAGCTTAAATGGCGACGCATTCTCAAATGAAGCAAAACAAAAGACAATTGATCTGATCAAGGAAGACCTAGGTCAGATCGATATGGTGGTTTACTCACTGGCTTCTCCAGTACGTAAGCTTCCGGATACAGGTGAAGTGATCCGCTCATCTCTAAAGCCTATCGGTGATACTTACACGTCTACAGCGGTCGATACAAACAAAGACCTAATCATTGAAGCGAGTGTTGAACCTGCTACCGAGCAGGAAATTAAAGATACCGTGACAGTCATGGGTGGTGAAGATTGGGAATTATGGATCCAAGCACTATCAGAAGCTGGCGTTTTGGCAGAAGGTTGTAAGACAGTAGCATACAGCTACATTGGTACTGAGCTAACGTGGCCTATCTACTGGGATGGCGCGCTAGGTAAAGCGAAAATGGACCTTGACCGTGCAGCGACAGCGTTAAATGACAAACTTAGCACCACAGGCGGCAGCGCAAATGTTGCTGTGCTTAAGTCGGTTGTTACTCAGGCTAGCTCCGCTATTCCTGTTATGCCTCTTTACATTGCTATGGTGTTTAAGAAGATGCGCGAAGAAGGCGTTCACGAAGGCTGTATGGAACAAATCTTCCGTATGTTCAGCGAGCGTTTATACAAAGAAGATGGTTCTGTAGCAGAAGTCGATGACAAAAACCGCTTGCGTTTGGATGACTGGGAACTGCGTGATGACATTCAAAAGTACTGCCGTGAACTTTGGCCACAAATCACATCAGATAACCTAAAAGAGCTAACTGACTACGCTGAGTACAAAGAAGAGTTCTTGAAGTTATTCGGATTTGGTTGCGAAGGTGTTGACTACGAAGCCGATGTGAATCCACTGGTAGAATTCGACGTTCAAGATATCTAACCAGTTGTAATGTATTAATGAAAAGGCGCTCTGTGAGCGCCTTTTTTATGCCTGAGTAAAAGTAATAACCCTAGGTAATGATGATCAAGAATGTACCAGCGAGAGTCATCAAGATGTTGGCGATCGCGTACGTGCCCGCATAGCCCAAAGCCGGAATCGTAGATTTAGCTTGTTCATTGACGACATCCATTGCAGGGCCACACGTTCTTGCACCGACAATAGCACCAATTAATAGTGCTCTGTTCATCTTCAGCACATAAGCGCCCACTAGATAAGCAATCATGACGGGGATTACGCTTATAAGTAAACTTACGCCTAATATCTGAGGGCCCACTTTCGACATGTAAGAAACAATACTGTCACCAGCACTTAAACCAATGCCTACCATAAAGAACATTAAACCCAAGTCTTTGACCATGTTCAAGGCACCTTGAGGAACGTAGCCAAAAGTAGGGTGGTTAGCACGTAGGAATCCCAGAGTTATCCCAGAGAGCAAAAGCCCAACAGCATTCCCTAGCCCGAAAGTCACCTGCCCAAATGTCATGGTGATTAAACCAAATAAAATACCTAGAATAAAAAAGCTACAGAATGCTAATAAGTCGGCCATTTGACTGTGGATAGAGATGAAACCGATTCGCTCAGCTAAACCCATAACGCGACTTTTTTCCCCGCTTACTTGAAGGATGTCTCCCTTAGCAAGCACGATATTCAAATCCATTGGCATTTCAATTTGCGCGCGCACTACTCGGTTTAAGAAACACCCATATTCGGAAAGATTCAAATCCGAAAGCTTTTTACCGGCAATGCTGTCGCTTTTTACAACGATTTCTTCTTCAACAATACGCAAATCCAATAGATTTCGGTCAAACACTTCTTTCCCGTTTCTGAAGCTTGGATCCAGTCGAGCATGACTGTCTGGGTAACCAACTAAAGCGATTTCGTCTCCTTGCTGTAAGATAGCGTCGCCATCTGGATGAGCTAGGATCCCATTTCGTCGAATACGCTCAATGTAGCACCCCGTTTGGCGATAAATACCCAGCTCTCTTAGGTTTTTACCGTCTGTCCAATCCACCAATTCTGTACCAACTCGGTAGGCTCGAATAATGGGCAAATATACTTTTCGCTGGGCGGAGGTATCTAGCCCTCGTTCTTGAGCAATTTGTGTGGCCGAATCATGAAGGTTTTGCCTCTGAAATTTGGGAAGTAACTTAGCCATTAAAATCATACTGGTTAATCCAACCAGATAGGCAATAGCGTATCCAACAGAGAGGTTTTCACGGACTTTATCCATTGTGATATCAGACGGTACAGTGGCTAAGCCCGTTTTCAATGCATCTTGAGCACCCACCAAAATAGGTGTAGACGTTAAAGAACCCGCCATCATTCCGGCAGAGAATCCAAAATCAAGCTCGAGATAACTGCTCACAAAGTACGTTATAGCGAGTGCGGAGCTGAGGACGGTAAGGCTCAAGATAAAATAATGCTTGCCGTCGCGAAAGAAAATACCAAAGAAGTTTGGTCCTGCTTCTATACCTACACAAAATATAAACAGCATGAAACCAATGGTTAATGCGTCGGCATTAAAGGAAAAGCCAAGATTACCCATGAGTATGGCACTAATCAATACCCCAATGGCACTGCCTAATTGCATACGACCAAATTGAATTTTGCCGATGCCTAACCCAATGGCAAGCACGACGAAGATAAGCAAAATAGGGTTTTGCTCTAATAACGTGACGATATCGATGTTCACTGCTCTTTAACTCGGAATCGCTGCGACAGAATGGAAAAGGAATGTGAAGTGTAACTGAAAGTGTCAAAGGGAATAAGGGATTTGTTCGCTTTTTCTTTATTTTTTTATTAGTTATTCAAACCTACAAAAACAGCTCGTCGAAACGAGCTGCAATTTAATAAAATCAGAGTCTTGGGATTAATCGTATAGACCCAAGTTTTCTTTTGCGTATGCTTCAAATTCGGTGAACCCACCAACGTGGTCTTGGTCAACGAAAATTTGAGGCACAGTTTCAACTGGCTTACCTACGGTTTTTTCTAGGTCAGCTTTGCTGATGCCTTCTGCATGGATATCAACGTAACGGTAGTTAAAGTCGTCACGTTCTTCTTTCAATTTATCAGCAAGGTCTTTTGCACGCACACAAAAAGGGCAACCAGGACGACCAAAAATCACTACAAACATATTCTTCTCCTTTGTTCTAATGGTGCCACTATGCCTGAATAGGCTAGGGAAATAAAGTATGGAAAACCATTTGCTTCAATAGGTACTACCTATCAATTTTTTATGGAGTACAGTTGTGATTTTCGGCAAAGATCAATTTATGCTATCGAGCTAATATGGATTGATTCGAAGGGATGTCAAAATAGGGTTTAAGCCTAATATTAATAATGGGGAGTTGAAGCAAATCAATGTTCAAGTCTGTGCGCTAGGGCACTCTGCTCAAACTATGCATTTTTTAAGGTGGTTGCATGTTTCAATTTATGACTTCGACAAAAATTGTATTTGGTGAAGGTGCGCTAGCATCGTCTCTATCGGCCATTTCTCAATACGGCTACAGTGCTCTGCTTGTTACTGGTGAAGATCGAAATCGTGCTTTACCTATCATTGAATATTTTAATTCGCAATCTATCCGTTTTCATCATGTCGCCATTTCAAGTGAGCCTTTTATTGCGATGATTGAAGAGATAGCTGTGCAAGGCAGAAAGTTTCGCCCAGAAATGGTGATAGCGATTGGTGGCGGCAGCGTAATTGATACTGGGAAAGCTCTGGCAGCCATTATTCCAAACCAAGGTAATCTTTACGATTACGTTGAAGTGGTAGGTCGAGATGTTCCTTTGAAATCAAAACCGATTCCTTTTATTGCCATCCCTACAACCGCTAGTACTGGTGCAGAAGTGACCAAGAATGCGGTGCTTCGCTCTGGGCAAGATAGAGTAAAAGTGAGTTTACGAAGCCCTGATATGCTGCCAGATCTTGCCATTATAGATCCTGAACTCACGTATGGGACCGAGCCACAAACCTCAGGAAGAGGCGCGATGGATGCTTTTACCCATTTAATGGAAGCATACGTGTGTGGCGATCCGAATCCGCTCACGGATATGATTTGTGAAGAGGGGCTACGCAGACTTTCAGGCGCGATTTTGCCTGCGTGCTTAGATGACCACCCTGAAGCGCGCTCCGACATTTCTTTTGCAGCAATGTTGGGTGGGATGGCAACCACCAATGCCAAGTTGGGTGCCGCCCATGGATTAGCATTTGCCCTAGGTGGAAAACTAAAAGCTCCTCATAGCGTGATCACTGCGCAATTAGCGCCCTACGTTATGCTGGAAAACATTCATGCGGCGGAACAGCTTGGGCGAGAAGATATATTATCCCGCTACAAAAAAATTGCTCAGATCATAACAGCACAAGATGATGCGCATGTAGAAGACAGCGTGATTTGGGTACGTGCGATGCTCGACAAGCTGAAACTGCCTAAACTTTCTACTTTTGGAGTTTGTAACACCTCATTTGAGCAAGTGGCGGAAGACGCGCTGCGCACCGTTGCAATTAAAGGTAATCCAATACCGCTTAATTACGATCGGCTGATCTATATATTGTCAAAAGTATGCCCATGTACGGGAGCGATTCCTCACCCTATAACCCGGACCTCTGAGCAATATCGTGTTTCAAAAACAGGTCTGGTTTCACAAACAGATCGGGCTTCACAAACAGAAAGCATGGAAGCGTTTGGTCAACGAACCTTAGATAATGATTTTGAAAAGGAAGAATAAAAAACGGAGCCATAAGGCTCCGTATTAAATAGATCGATATATAGTTGTCACCAAATAGATAACTGCCACTGCCTTTGGTTTAGCAGATCAGTTTAGGCTCAGTATTGCGCTATTTTGTCGTAACGTGAATCTTTCAGTGCATCTTTGACGCGCTTTAAGTTTTCTCTAAACCCAGAACCGCGACGTAGCGTAAAGCCTGTAGCGAGAACATCGATAACCGTCATTTGAACAACACGGCTTGCCATTGGCATATAAACATCCGTATCTTCTGGCACGTCCAATGAAATAGACAGTGATGAAGCGCGATCAAGTGGCGAATCTTTTGCTGTAACTGCTATAACGGTTGCGCCATTTTCTCGGGCGAGGTTGGCAATTTCAACCAAACTCTTTGTTCGACCAGTATGAGAAATCAGAACGATAACGTCGTTGTCTGTGCAGTTGATGCAGCTCATACGCTGCATCACAATGTCTTCAAAGCAACTGATTGGGATGTTAAAGCGGATGAATTTGTTTTGTGCATCTTTGGCAACAGCAGAGGATGCCCCCAAACCAAAGAACGAGATACGTTTAGCTTGAGTAAGAAGATCTACGGCTCGGTTAACTTGCATTGAGTCGATGCTATTTTTGGCAACATCCAAGCACGCCATAGTCGATTCAAAAATCTTATGAGTGTAAGCATCGGGTCCGTCGTCTTCTTCGACGTTCCTGTTTACATAAGGCGTACCATTCGCCAAACTTTGAGCTAAATGAAGTTTAAAATCTGGGAAACCTTTGGTATCCAGACGACGACAGAATCGGTTAACGGTTGGTTCACTAACGTCTGCCATTTTCGCAAGCGTGGCAATACTAGAGTGTATGGCGGTTTGAGGAGATGCCATGATCACTTCGGCAACTTTACGTTCAGACTTGCTGAAGTTCTCCAAATTTTTCTGTATTTTTTCTAATGTATTCATCGCGTTCACAAAGGTATAGAGAACATCTTCATTGACTCGATCTTTTCATTTATTCTGTAAAATGGGACCCACAAGGAGCGAGTCAGAATGATCGATGATGGTCAATGGCTTATACAGACGAGTATAAACTAAGGTGGTCTGTTGGTTGACTAAAAGACCCGCAATTTGGGAATTAAATGTCTATAATATGACAAGCCTCAAACTTAATTTCAGTTCCGAAATCCAATTGTTGGAGAAATCGCTCAAATAGCGCTATTTGCGCCTATTTTACTGTGATCAATTTTCAATGGTGGAAAGAAAATTTCATTTTTGTAAATTTCAAAAATATGTGTGTAGAGTTGCGTATTTTTTCAGTGCTGAGCTATTTGTCCAATATTTTCTTAGAAAGCTCAGTCACTTGAGTCATCAATTTCGGCAACTCAGCCGTAATTTCTCGTTGTTCTTGAAGAACCGATTGGAGTATGTCTTCAGTAGTCAGTGGGTTGGCGAGTACAACGCGAAATACGATGGTATGCCTAAAGCCCCATTTTTCAGGGTTCAATCGGGTTCGAGAAACGAATGTTTTACCTGTTTCCCGTTGCTTCTTCTGAATTTGTTTCGTTAACGCATTTAATGCTTCATGCAATTCGTCTAATTGTTCGTCGCTCGCAATTTCAAGGGCTTGCTTTGTCACTACCGGAATATATCGATATGTGAGTAAGCAAAGTTCAGGTTCAGTCACCAGCTCAAAGTCGGGTTGTTTGGAAACGAGAGAAGCAAAATATTTTGCCTTATCGATACTCTGATCGATAAGTAATTCATAACCAGGTCGGCTGATAATATGCATGCTTGAATAAACCAGCATTGCCATTCCTGAACGCGATCCTTCTAATGTATGGCTGCCTAAATCCTTCGAACCCTTACGCAAAATATACTGGGCATGATGCTCAATGGCAGTCATGGCACTCGGATCTTTGAAGAGCACCATTCCCGCACCCATAGGGATGTATAGCTGTTTATGAGCGTCAATTGTTACGGAATCCGCTAGCTCGATGCCTTTGAGTAAATGACGGTGGTTATTAGACATTAATGTTGCACCACCCCAAGCTGCATCGACATGGAAGTGGCAACCGTGTGCTTGGCTGATTCGAGCGATATCTTCTAATGGATCGATGTTGCCTGTTTCCGTAGTCCCAGCGACTCCTACAATGGCGAAAGGCTTAATATTGCGTTGCTTTAGGTCGGAAATTTTTAGTTCTAGATCATTCGGGCAAAGTTTGTTTTGGTTGTCGGTTTTAACAGAAACCAAGCAATCTCTTCCTAAGCCAAGTACATCTGCGGCTTTATTTAAGGAGTAATGACCACGTTCGGATACCAAAATAGCTAAACCGTCATAGCCATAATGCTTCATGGCTTTGAAAAGACCTTCTTTTTCTACACCTGTAAACTCACCGTCTGCTTTAAGAGCGTTATTTCTCGCAACCCATAGTGCCGTGATATTTGCGATGGTTCCACCAGAGCAAAAAGCACCAAGCGAATGGTTCGCGCTGTGCATCCATTTCTGATAGAAATCGGGCGTTTCTTGGTAAATTAACCCGTGAAGCATTCCGAGCACTTGGCGTTCAAGCGGGGTAAATGCTTTCGACGTTTCAATTTTTACCAAGTTCTGATTTAACGCAATCATGATTTTTGAAAGCGGCATCAGGAAGTAAGGGAGTGCCGAGGTCATGTGACCAATAAAGCTTGGCGCTGAAGTGTGAACTGATTGAGAAACTAAATTGTCCAGTAAGCTTTGCGTGTGTTCAGATACAAACTGAGGCTGTTCGGGCAAATAGGGGTTAGAGAATTGCTTTTCAATGTCGGCCAAAGGCTTTTCTTCAGCAACGATATGTTCTCGCAAAAACTGGTTTAAGTTTTGCGATAACTTATTCTCGATATGACCAAGTGTTGAATCTGGTGCTTCCGGCACAGTAAATATTTTCAGCAAACTTTCAAAGCTTACATCTGCTGTCTTATTCTCAGATACCATAACCTTATTTACTTATATTTCTACGTTTGCAAGCGGGTCAATCTAAACGAAAACGGGCACAAAGTCCCGTCTTAATTATTACCGTTTTGCATGTTTGCCGAAACTTTAACCTGACGTGCCAGTGCGTTACTGGCAGCGTTCCTGTTCTAGCTTACTGATGCTTTGGTTGTACTTGTTCAAAGCGCTGTCGATCTTCTTGGGATGACTCAGGAGTTCAGCAAAGGCGGTTCTTAATTCGTAGTTTTGGGAATGTGGTTGAGATTGACGATCATCGAAGGTGACTTTAGCGAGTTGACCAAGTTTATCGCTTCTGGATGCGAGAACTTTGATTTCTTTTTGCTCAAGTTTTAACCATGCCTCAACTGATCGTTCTGTGGAAACTTTGCTAGGGTCGTTGCTCAAATAGTAATGCACAGCTTCTCTATTGAGCTCGAAGTGATTCTTTCGTCCGTTCAAAAACCATTGACCAACATCGGTGAGTGCAGGGTTATCTTGAATAGTAAAAGAGACGAGGTCTTCATACCAAGTCAAAGAAGCATCAACATAATTGTCGTATTTCTTTTCTAAGCACAATGCTTGATCCGCATGCACAAAGTTTGATGAGCTAGCTAAAAGTAGGGCGAAGGCAAAACGTTTCATTGCGAGTTCCTTTAGAGTCAGACTTCAGGCTATTTGGGTTTGTTAAATTATTGATGCCTGAATAACCTTATTTTAATCGTTGATTTGGTGGAGGTAAACGTTTCATCTCTAACTCTTTGAGATATTAGACGCTGTTAGCTTATGTTCCACTTAAAGATACAAAAAATAGCATTAGGACTGGAACCAACAAACTCAAGATAAACCCACTCACTATCGCAATGGGAACACACCGTATTCCACCAGTTGATTGTATTATCGGAAGAGTAAAATCCATTGCAGTTGCCCCTGCATAGCCAATTGAGGTACATGGGAATCTTTGAATTAACATTGGTATTAAGGCAAGTGCTACAAGTTCACGTGCAAGTTCCAGTATAAATGAAGCGCCACCATATACAGGACCATATGCGTCGCCCATTAAAATACCAGCTAATGAATACCAGCCAAACCCCGAAGCCATCGCCATGCCTTGGAAAGGGTCGATTTCTAGCAATAGTGATGTGATGTAGCCACCAAATAGAGATGTTGAGATTATAGCTGATGCGATCAGCATGCCGTGCTTATTAATCAAGATTTGCTTTAGGGTTAATCCACTATTTCTTAGTTGAATTCCAATGAAGAGTAAAAGAAATAGAAGAACGGCTTCGCTCGTTTGATCAACCCATTGAAGAGAGAAGAGGGATAATAAGCCAATAGCCAAGCCTAAAGATACGACGAGTACTAATTTGACTGATTCCATCATCATCTTGTGGAATGGCAACTTAGTAGCTGTGCTTTCGGTTTGCACAGGGAAATACTTATCTAGAATGGGCAGGACTAGCAGGTTAGCAAGTCCAATAACAAAGAAAAAGGTCATTGCTATTTTAAGAATGAGTTGGAGGTTACTAGAAAGATTATCCAGTGCCGCGAGACTCAAGCCCATCAAAAATAGAATAAAATAGATTAAGTAGTGCGTGATTCGGTTGACGTAATCCAAATAAGATTTATTGGTGAAAGGAAGGAGGTAACCAATCACCAAAGGCGTGAATATCAGAATCATCCCTGAATACATAAAATCCTCAAAATATCAGAGAGATTAGAACCCAGTTGAATTCATTATCTTTTTAATTTCATTTTCGAATTCAGAGTCCGATAGATTACTCAATTCATAGAGCACTTCCGCGCCATCAACATCGAATTCAACTTCGTGTTCGTCAATCTCATCATCTTCATCACGGAACATTAGGAGATGGTTCGCTATTCGGGCAACATCCAAGTAGGTGACTGGATGCGCTTGTTCTTCTACCGATTTATTCGTCGCGACTTCAATAAAGTCTCGATCAAATCCCCAACTTTTTAGTACAAGTTGGCTGGTAACAGCACAGCGAGACTGGAAAATTTGAAGTGCTATGTCGTAATCAAGGTAATTTCCTCGATCAAGGTATAGGTGGTATTCGTTAACAAGACAGAAAACACCAATGTCGGCCAGTAGACCGCTGAGAAGCGCTTTCTCTATTTCCATGTATTCGTACTTTTCACCGTCTTCTGTCGCTTGGAATGAACGAACAACAAGAACCATCGTTGCCGCTAACCTACGAGATACCGATGCGCTATTTGTTAATACATGATTGCATTCTTTATTAAGGTTAACCGAATTCTTTAACTGTTCGATTGCCTGCGCTGTCACTATATCTCGAACGCGAAGGATGCCTAATCGAGAAACCGCAGTTTGCAAATCAGTACAGGTAATATTTCTGCGATTAAAAACCACAGAATTAGCGACTCGAATAACCACAGCGGTAAGGCTTGGATCTTCCATAAGACACTCAGCAATATCTGGAATACCAGTGGTATCCATTGTACAAAGTTGCTGGATCTTTAAGACAGCGTCTGGAATTGGCGGAAGACTGATCTTGCCAGTATTTATGGATTGCTCTACTAATTGAGCAAATTCGGACTCAAGCCCTTGGAGCAGTAACTGGTTGTTATGAGGTAACCAGTAAAATGATAAATGATTCATTTGGGTACTTAGAACAGTCTAATATGGGCTCCATTTTAGCGCGCTATCTATAGGTCGCGCAACAAAACGCACAAGAAAAAAAGTCCAGCATTTCAGTACATAAAGGCTCAATAAACCGAGCGTTTACGACATTTTAACTGTGATTAATTACCTCTGTTACATAAAGATGTGATTAGTATTCACTTTTTTGCTTATTGATACAGAGTTACTGTGAGCAATATCTTAACTTATTTCATTCAGTTAAGTATGCGGTTTCATAAAGGTAAATTTCATCATAAACTTCGAGTCACATTTCTAATTTTGAAGTGTTTTTTGTAACCGTATATTTGGTTGCATCTCTAAAGTCGATATTTATTTAATATTCGGCGCTTGTGTATTGATCGGGGGGTTAACACATAAGTTTGGAGGTTACAGAACATGAAGGAATCAATGTTCTATGATTTTGTTGATCAGTTTGGTAGTTATCAAAAACGATCAATGTTCGGTGGAATTGGCTTATTCAACGAAGGAGCGATGTACGCACTAATTACTAATGAAACAATTTTTATTCGAGGCGGTGGAAACCTAGATAAGAAATTGGTAGAGCTTGGATGTGAAAAATATAAGCATGTTAAAAAGCAAACAACAGCTATTGTTAACTATTACGACATTACTGATTTGTTTGACGCCATGCACGAGGAGCTAGAAAGCATCGTTCGAGCATCTATAAATTTCTCTAAACAGCAAAGAGCTTTTCAAAAGTCTAAAGACAGTAGAAGATTGCGTGATCTCCCAAACATGCAATTAACCTTAGAAAGAATGGTGAAAAAATCCGGTGTAGAAGATGTCAGTACTTTTATGCGGTTAGGTCCTGTTGATGTATTTAGACGTGTTAAGCAAACATATGGCGGCGAAGTGGATATTCGTTTGTTATGGAAATTTGCTGGTGCAGTAAAAGGTTGTCACTGGAAACTGATTCAAGAGCAGCAAAAGGATGAATTGCTTGCATTGTGTCAGGAAGCGTAAAAATTGAATTAGCAAAAAGGCTCGCACTAGCGAGCCTTTTTTAATATTTGTGTAACTGTCAGGTGTCTAATTGATAGTTATGTAGGTATTGAAAGTGCGAGGATTAAAAAGAGTACATTAAGAAAAGTGACAATTGAGGGTTCTGTTAATAGTGGTGTCGGGTCACTAGTTAATATCAACCATTAGCTCTATGCGATTATTCACCGCTTTATATTAAGAGAATATTATTCAAACAAACCTACATATACTTATTTCTGTTTATTATGTCAATAGGGTCTTAATAAGTGAGCCGGATTTTTAACTTTGATGTCTGGCTCTAATAGAGTAGGTATTAATAGGGGTAAGTATCACTTATGAGATCTATATTGGGTTTTAATTCTCCATATTTACAAATAGACATATTTACAAATGAAATGACACGAATGAAGTATAGTTCTCGTATCGAAGTTGTTAACTGTTTTTCTTTGTTAGTTTGGTGTTAAAATTTGATTATAACCAATTGTTTAATTGTTAAAGCTATTTTTTTGCTAATCATCAGACGATATGTCTTTAGTTTTTCTTTAGCTTAGGGAAACGTTTGCTGTAATCAGGAATTTGATACCGCGTATCATATAAGGAACACATAAATATAATGGAATAAGGTAGTTTCAGATCTAGTCTGACAAGAACCGTCTAAGATAGTTCAGTCTCGCTAAATTTGAAGCGGTACTGGGACAATGATGTTCAATCCAGCTCCGCCTAACTTCATGGCACTATGAATACTATAGTACGTGAATGACATTTTTATGGCGGAGAAGCAAAAGACTCGGAGAAGGTCGGTACGTGTTATCTTATTTTTTACGCCGCTTAGGGCTTGTTATTCCAACATTTTTAGGAATAACCATTTTAATTTTCGCCATTACTCGGTTTGTCCCTGGTGGACCAGTTGAGCGAATGCTCGCAAACATGCAGCCACAAGGAGACAGCGCGTCAACATCGGTGGCGGGTGACAGTTCTGCCTTATCAGAAGACCAAATGGCAGAATTAAACGCATTCTATGGATTAGACAAACCTGTACTTGAAGCCTACGTTGACTGGCTAAGTAAACTTGTTGTTCTAGATTTTGGAGAATCAACTCGTTACTACGAACCTGTAACCGATATGATCGCTGAGAGATTGCCTGTTTCTCTGTTTTACGGCGGTATGACCTTCTTCATCAGTTATTTCATATCCATCCCATTGGGTTATTACAAAGCCCTCAAGCACGGCAGTGTGTTTGATTCATCTTCTTCGATTCTTATTTTTCTAGGGTATGCATTACCAGGATACGTCGTGGGCGTACTGCTTATTACGTGGTTTAGCTATAACCTAGAGTGGTTTCCTATGGGAGGCTTTGTAGGGGATGATTTTGACGATTATGAAACGGTCTACGAACGCGTCAAAGACATTATGTGGCATGCAATTTTACCTCTAATTTGTTATCTAATTGGTGACTTCGCAACCCTCACTATGACCATGAAAAATAACCTCATGGAAAACCTATCCTCAGATTACATTCGTACTGCTATAGCCAAAGGCTTACCGTTTCAAAAAGCAGTAAGAAAGCACGCGTTACGCAATAGTTTGATTCCAATTGCTAGTCATTTTGGCAACTCCTTATTGTTCTTTATGTCTGGGTCTTTCTTAATAGAAGTAATTTTCAATATTGATGGCATTGGTTTACTTGGATATGAATCCATCATGGAGCGAGATTACCCAGTTGTTATGGGGATAGTCGCCATTAATGCCTTAATGCTTTTAGTCGGCAATATTGTGTCTGATATTTGTGTTGCGCTGGTCGATCCACGTGTGAAGTTTGGAGCGTGATGATGTTGAATTTAACGCCTTTAACAAGAAAGAAAGTCAAACGTTTTAAAGAGATTAAACGTGGCTACTGGTCTTTCCTAATCTTATCTGTACTGCTTGTTGCGTCTCTATTTGCAGAAGTTTTTGTAAATAGCAAAGCACTGGTTGTTAAGTATCAGGGTGAATGGTTTTTCCCAGTAGTGAGTGATGTTCACCTTGCAGAAACCTTTGGGCAGACACATTCAGGTGAAGCCAATTACCGTGAGTTAGCTAAGTCTTTTGCAACGACCGATACTGATGATTTTATTTTAATGCCAATTGTTCCTTGGAACCCGTATGAACAAGATTTTAGTGGCGATTTTCCTCCAACGTCTCCTAACGCAGAAACTCAGCACTACTTAGGAACAGATGTTATTGGACGCGATATTCTAGCTCGACTTGTTTATGGCTTTAGAATTGCGATGGGTTTTGCATTACTCACCATGGCTATCTCGTACGCGATAGGTACCGCTGTTGGCTGTGCAATGGGCTTTTTTGGCGGAAAGTTTGATCTTTTTGTTCAGCGTCTTATCGAAGTTTGGTCAATGGTCCCGTTCCTTTACGTCATTATGATTTTGGTATCGATCACTCAGCCCACTTTCACGCTGTTTGTTGCCATAAATGTTCTCTTTAGTTGGATGGGTTTGACTTGGTATATGCGAACCATGACTTACAAAGAGTCGGCTCGTGAATACGTAATGGCTGCACGAGCATTGGGTGCTAGCACTTCAAGAATTCTGTTTAAGCACATTTTGCCCAATACAATGGTTATGATCGTGACACTTGCTCCGTTTACCATTGCTGCCAACATTACCGCTCTTACTGCATTGGATTATTTAGGATTGGGTCTACGTCCACCAACGCCAAGCTGGGGCGAGTTGTTACAACAAGGCAAATCTAACTTGGACTCACCATGGATTGTGTCTTCGGTAGTTGTAGCAATCGTATCTGTACTTATTATGGTTACCTTCATTGGTGAAGCGATACGTGCAGCCTTTGATCCAAAGAAATTTACTCGTTACGTATAACTAGAATAATCAAATAGGGAATGTTTATGAAAAAGATAGTCATAGCTGCGTTGCTTTCTGCAACAGGATTTGCAGCTCAAGCAGCTTCGTTACCGGAAGGGTTAAACTGGGAAACAAATTGGGATGAACCTTTGATTGGTTCAGAAGAAGCCAAGCGTGGTGGAACCTACAGAACACATCTCCTCAGCTTTCCACAAACCTTGCGTAGTGTCGGTCCCGACTCGAATTCAGGACTACGTTCGTACTTTCTAGACAGCGTTCCATCACTGGTTGGTCAACACCCTGATACTTTAGAGTGGATTCCTGACTTAGCAAATGAGTGGGCATTTGCTGGTGATAATAAAACGGTTTATTTCAAATTGAACCCAGAGGCTGAGTGGTCTGATGGTGAAAAGGTAACGGCAGACGATTTTGTTTTTATCTTAAAGTTCTTCCGCTCAAAAGATATTGTTGCGCCTTGGTATAATACTTACTACACAGAGCAAATTGCTGATGTCGTTAAGATTGACGAACACACAATCGCTGCGGTATCTGCCATAGAAAAAAATCCAGATGAACTACTACGTATGCTTGGTAGCCTTCGGCCAAGACCCGAGCATTTTTACAAGCCATCCAAAGATGAAAACGGCGATGGAATTGACGATAACTTTGTTCGTAAGTACAACTTTAAAAGTGAACCAACGACTTACGCATATTATCTAGACAAAGTGAAAAAAGGGAAAAGCCTAACCTTTAAACATGTCGGCGACGACTGGTGGGGATACAGCAATCAGTATTACAAAAATCGTTTCAATGTAGAGAAAATCCGCTTCAAAGTGATTCGTGATAACGATATTGCCCGCAAACATTTTGAAAAAGGAAACTTAGACGCGTTTAGTGTCATCCTTCCTGGAATTTGGCACGAAAAAACCAATACGGAACCTTACCAAAAAGGTTATATACACCGCTTTTGGGGCTTTAATGAAAGACCTCAAGGAGCTGGCGGCGTTTGGATTAACTCCTCTAAGGCTCATTTGAATGATATCAATCTTCGTCAGGGCATTATGCATGCTACTGATTACGATGGAATGATCGATAAAATTACTCGTGGCGACTACTCTCGTAAGCCGCACGCAATGGGCTTTGGTCATGGCAAATACGATATGCCAAACCCTGTTCCACCTACGTTTGATCCAGAGTTAGCAGGTGAGTTCTTTGCTAAAGCTGGGTTCGACAAAATGGGGGCTGATGGTATTAGAGTTAACGCAAAAGGAGATCGACTGAGTTTTGCTATTACTTATGGCTACAACTCTTGGACCCCTCGAATTGCATTTCTTAGAGAACAAGGAAAGAAAGCTGGAATTGATTTTTCATTGAATCTGGTAGACGGCTCATCCGCATTTAAATTTATTTTAGAGAAAAAGCATGAACTCGCTTTCCTTAATATGGGCGGACGTGAAGTTCCAGCGTATTGGGAATACTTCCATTCTGCTAATGCTAACAAAGCTCAAACCAATAACCATACAAACTTTAGCTCACCGGAGCTAGATGCGCTGATCATGCAGTATAGACAAGAATTTAATGTAGAGAAAAAGCATAAGCTCTCTCATCAAATTCAACAGAAAATTACAGAAGCTCATGTAATCGTCCCTGGGTACATGGTGCCTTATACTCGTGAAGCTCACTGGCGTTACCTGAAATACCCAGCGCAAGCAATGAGTCGTTTTACTGACAGCATTTTCCCAATTGATCGTGTTGTAGGTCTTCACACGTTCTGGATTGATGAAGAAGAAAAGAAAGCAACGAAGAAAGCAGTAAAAAGCGGAAAAACATTCGAACCAGTAACGGTTATGGATACGCGTTACAAGCTTTAGTCAGTCAGGAGTAGTGGTATGTCTGCGGAAACAATATTAAGTGTCAGGGACCTAGAAACAGAATTTACGACCGACGATGGCGTAGTGAAAATTCTGCATGGGGTCAACTTTGATGTAAAAGCTGGTAGAACCTTAGGTATCGTTGGCGAATCAGGGTGTGGAAAGAG
Source organism: Vibrio penaeicida (assembly GCF_030689305.1). Classification (GTDB taxonomy): domain Bacteria; phylum Pseudomonadota; class Gammaproteobacteria; order Enterobacterales; family Vibrionaceae; genus Vibrio; species Vibrio penaeicida_B. The sequence continues at coordinate 167,525 of NZ_JAUYVM010000002.1, forward strand.
CGTCACGTCCATGTCCATCATGGGGCTTCTCCCAAAGCCTTATGGTCGGGTTACTAAAGGTGAAATATTGTACCGCGGAACCGATCTTGTCACTCTTCCACCTGAAGAAATGTACAAAATGCGCGGTGATAATATTTCGATCATTTTTCAAGATCCAATGACCGCGCTAAACCCTGTACATACGATAGGTAGGCAGTTGAACGAAGTTCTGGAGTTGCATCGTCCAGAACTCTCTAGAGCGGAAAGGAATGCATACTCGCTTGAAATGCTTGAAAAAGTACGTATTCCAATGCCTGAAAAAAGGTTAAACGAATACCCGCATAATCTATCTGGTGGAATGAGGCAACGTGTCATGATTGCAATGGCATTGGCTTGTAAGCCTGATATTTTGATCTGCGATGAGCCAACCACTGCACTTGATGTGACGGTTCAAGCTTCAATTCTTGATCTTATGCGTGAGCTTCAAGAAGAGACGGGAATGGCGATGATATTCATTACTCATGATCTTGGTGTTGTTGCGGAAATATGCGATGACGTAGCAGTAATGTATGGTGGTAAAGTTGTCGAATATGCTGATGTATTCGATTTATTCGACAACCCTCAACATCCTTACACAGAAAGGTTGATGGGTCTTATGCCAAGCTTAGATGATGAGCCAAAGCAACCCATTGAAATTAAACCAATAGATGTTAACGCATTTCCCGAGTTTAGAGGCTAATGGCTGTTATGGATGAAGTACTAAGAATTGTTGACCTTAAACAGCATTTTGTGTCTGGTAAAGGGATTTTAAAGAAGGGCTACACCGTAAAAGCAGTAGACGGTGTTTCGTTTTCTGTTGCTCGTGGTGAAACACTGGGGTTGGTTGGCGAATCTGGATGTGGGAAAAGCACGCTTGGGCGCACAATATTAAAGCTATTTGAACCAACAGAAGGCAGAATATTTTTCGAAGGTGAAGATATAACCAAACTAAGCCCACGACAAATGCGCCCCCTACGTAAAGACATGCAGATTGTCTTTCAAGACCCAATGGAATCTCTCAACCAGCGCCATACGATCGGAATGATTTTAGAAGAACCTTATGTGATCCATGGTGTGGGGACCAATGAGGAACGTAAGAAATGGGTACTGGAATTACTAGAAAAAGTAGGATTACCTGCTAATTCAGTTGAACGTTATCCGCATGAATTTTCAGGTGGGCAACGCCAACGTATAGGCATCGCCAGAGCGATAGCGCTAAAGCCTAAGCTTCTTATATGTGATGAATCTGTATCTGCATTAGATGTTTCAGTACAAGCACAGATTCTTAACTTATTGCTTCGATTACAAAAGGAGATGAATCTTGCGATGATTTTTATCTCACATGATTTGTCCGTTGTTCGCCATGTATCGGATAGAGTTGCGGTAATGTACTTTGGTAAGATTGTTGAGCTAGGGAATGTAAAAGAGATATATGACCATCCCCAAGCGGATTACACCAAAACACTTTTATCAGCGATACCGATCACGCACCCTAAATACCGTGAGCATAAAAATACAAAACCACCTTCGAAAGATGAAAATGAAAGATTATTAATAGATGGTTAGAAATATTTACATTTAAAAGATGAAGTAAGTCGAATATTAATAATTAGATACACTCTATAAGATGAACTTTATATAAAATTAAGAGATAGTTAATACTAGGTTATCGCCTATCAATTTAAATATAGTTTGCTCATACGGATAATAAACAGACTATATATCATATCAAAAATAACAAAGTCTTGGCTGGGCTTGATTGAGTATTTAATACTCACTTTATATCGTAAAAGGAATTACAGGAAAGACAGCATATGAATAAGCATCAAATCTAATTATAGAATTATTTAGTTATATTTAATGAATAATAGCTATGAAAAATCTTATAGTCGCCATGATTATTTATTTTATATATCTGAATAAAACCTCAGTAGTTAATATTGTTATATTATAACACGTTCTGATTTAGTGAGCGCACTATATTTATGCCTTTTAATTACTGTTGATATTTTGAAGAGTAGCGACTGAGTTAATTTCAGTAAACCTTTTTATCCCTTTCATTTTTTAGGGAAGGTCGCGTGCACTTCAAATTTAGGAAAACTAAACAGGAAAAACGGAAACGTTTATGCAGCACACAAATAAATTTGCGTTGCCAAAACTTGTTTTAATGACTGGTGTTTTAGCCTCGTGTAATGCGTTGGCAGATGAGCAAAAGGAAGTTAAACAAGAAGAAGTAGCGAACAGTGCCGTTCAGGAAGAAGTCGTTGAAACCAAATATGGCGGTAGTTTATCGCTCGGTTATCAAACCAATATTTATCATCCAGATGATTATCGTTCTTCACGTACCTTAACATGGAGCGCTAGTTTTTCGGCAACTGAAGGAGACTATAGCGCTTTTGTATCCACAGGGGCGAGGAGGGCATTAGAAGATAAAACAGGTGATTTCTTTACTGATTCAGTAATTGGGTTGTCACATTCTAGCCTTACCAAGTTTGGTGATAGTGGGAATGTCTCTATCAGCGGACAATTTACTATTCCAACGTCTGAAGCTTCACGAAAAGACCAATTGAATACAGCATTCCGCCTTGCATTACCGGTGAGTTATAAGATCTCAGATGTTAGCTTTTCATTATCACCTCGAGTAAGAAAGAGCTTCCATAAATATAAAACCATTGCAGGTAAATCTTTAGCCGAATGGACTTATTCGATATCAGCTGGAAGTAGCTATTCAATTGGTAAGTTTTCGCTTTCTGCTTCCGTTCTCGGCGGTAATACGATCAGCTATCAAGGTAGCAGAAGATCCAGTTTTAGCTATCAAGGAAGCTTATCCGGCAGCTACAAAGCGACAGATAACATAAGTCTTTCTCTAAGCGCTTCATCCAGTGGCGTATACGCAGATGCCGAGCGAGGCACTCTAGGAAATATTGAACTCTTTGATAGTGAAAAAGCGGTTTACGTCGCAACAGCAAAGATTTCTTTTTAGGAAATAAAAACAACAACAGGTAGTTACTTATGAATTTTAAGAAACTGAGTTTGGTCACAGCAATGGGTGCAGCACTAGTAGGCTGTGGTGCTGATGACCAAGCATACGAATATGTAGATAGAGATGTGTATGAATATGCTCTATCTAGTCTGACAGCGGGTACTCCTCGCAAAATAAGCGATGAGAATTGTGTTGATTGCTACGAAATTCCAGTTGATGGTTTGTGGTTATTTCAACAGTCTATGGGTGATCTTTCCAGAACATCTCGAAATACGCCATATGCGTACGACTATATTAATGGCGAAAGACTTGTAAAGCTCAAGTTTACTAAAGATGGTCTAGTGGCTGAGCTAGTTGAAGGTGACATTACTTTTGAAGGGGAAACAACTCGATTCCCACAAGAACATAATGAACCACGTTTGTTCACCATCACTGGTACTTATGAAGGTTATCAATGTAAAGAAGATTCATATGGTGACTGTACCAATGCAGAAGAGAAAATATCTGATCCTAATGTAAGGTGGTGGCAAAAAACTCACTTTACGCCTGATTTTGTTAGTTTAGATATGCATGATGAGCAATATTTCTTCGAGAAGTGGCTAGGTGATAAACAAAGCAAATCTCTGACTCACCTTGAGTTCGATCCTAAGAACGCAGGTGTAATCAACATTGAGCATGAACACAATATCGTCTCTAAAGCTGGCAACCCAGAAAAAGCAGATGTTTTTTATTCATTAGTTCGTCTAGATAAGCTAGCCACTCCGGGATATCAAGCTGTTCATTATGACTTGGAAGAACACAATCGCTTTGGTTTTTTCAAAACGTCGTATGAAAAGTTAGATGAAAATTACATTTCAAATCAAAATGGCTACGAAGGTTATTTCGTTAATCGTTTCGACCCTAGAAAAGATCGTATTGAGTACCAGCTAAGCGATGAATTTTTCCGAAAAGATGCCAATGGGAACCTTGTAAATAAAGTTTGGCTAGAAGCAACTATTAAAGGATTTGAGTATATCAATAATAGTTTGCAAGATCGTTTTTCCCCTAATGGTCGCCTGATTCCGGAAATTGTAATTACAAATAAAACTGAAGCAGTGAATGCAAAAGTTGGAGACATTCGTTCTAACGTTATTCATATTGTTCCAGAAGCCAGTCGTTCAGGTTTGTTAGGTTTTGGTCCAAGTACTGTAAACCCATTAACGGGCGAAATCGTTAGTGCATACACAATTATGTATCCTGGCGTTTCAAAAATGGGTGTTAGTTCAGGCTGGGATGAGTTGGTAAGGCTTTATAATAAAGATGAGTTATCTTCACCATATAATCAAAGTTCATCCCAAGGTTATTCAACTTATAATTCTTCATCAATTGTAAGTAATGTCTCGGTAACAGAGTCACAGCTGCACACCGCTAATACTGAAAAATCTGACTTAGCAGCGGCAAAATCTGAAATGGAATTACCGGCTGAAGAAGTCAGGTATGAAGATCGTATCGATATTGAAGTCGAATTAGCCCAAGATCGCGAAAAGATGCAGCACATGATGGCAAACAACATGTATCCTGCTGAGTTATATTCTGTATCTTCAAAGATTGTTGCAAACAAGACCGATATTACGGAGTTAGACTTTGTTAACCAAGGTTACTTTGTAAACCCGGATGCACATCTCGATTACAGAAAACTTAAATCATGGAGTGACTTGACTTCAGAACAACGTAGTGCAGTAACCCATGCGTTTACTGTTCATCAATATCTAACTACTCTTGTCCATGAAATTGGACATAATATAGGTCTTCGCCACAACTTTGCTGGCTCCTTTGACCATCACAACTTTTATACGGCTCACCAAGCTCAATCTCTTGGATTGAAGGGCATCTCTGCTACTTCTTCGATCATGGATTACACTCCATCGGAAATCAATGTGCATCCTGCATTTGGTCTATATGATCGTGCAGCCCTTAGATTTGCTTATCAACGAAAAGTTGAAGTTCATCAAGAGATTGACGAAGAACGTCTGACAAATGCTGAAATAAATTCAGCAAAAGCGGTAATCCAGACGGACATGTATGACTTAGCTGAACTAGACCAAGCTAAGAGAAATGATCTTTCCCAGAAATCCGCTCTTTCTTCTTTAGTCAACGGTTCGACTCTAAATAGCGATGGAAAAGAGGTTAAATACTTTGGTTTCTGTACTGACGGTAGAGGTCGTAGCAATTCAGAAACAGGCTGTTTAGTATTCGATGAAGGTACAAGTCACGAGGAAATTACTCAAAGTGTTATAAACAGATATAACACTACTTTCGAGTCAAGAACTGCTCGTAGAGATCGCGTAGAGTTCAATGAAAACAATAGGTATCTATCTAAATTCATCACCTTACATCGCACATTTGACCGCGGTAATATGGTAGCTGATGACTATGCTAGTGAGTACAGATTTTCAGAAAAACTCAACCCTATACAAGCATGTCTTTCTCCTTCCAATAGTGAGGAAGAAAATCGTTGTGATATCACTCGCGCAGCATATAAACAGGCTTATTTTTACTTAGATCTTTTAAAATTACCTGAGAAAACTTGTGAAGTTGACGTAACAGTGCACGCTCCAAGTAGCCGTGGTGGGTATGGGGAGATTTATCAAGTACGACAAAACTGGCCTCTTAGTGCTCTAAACTGGGTTGCTGGTATTACTGGTGGTAACGTATATTCAGAACAAAATCATCTCCCTAACTCTTGTTTTGACGAAAAATTGGTAAATGCACTTGAAGCAGGCCTCAGACCAATTAATGGTCAAATGTATGGTTATAGTGTTATAGCAGAATCTAAGCATGGTAACTTCCTAAACAAGGTCACTCTTACAAATAGAGCGAGCTCAGAGCATGCTTCATACATTGGATATGAGGTTGATCATTTGGGAATTTGGCTGGACAAACTTCTAGCTTTGGAATACCTCCTAAAACCATCTGGACTGAGAGGTATCGATTTTGCCCTAGCTGATCTACCCGGTATTCGCCAAGAAATTGATACTTTAGTTAATCACTGGACTTTAGGGACTCCACTTCCTTCCGTATCAGATCAAACAGCGGTTGCGCGTGAGTTTTCTAAAGTACTTAATCCATACGAATTTGTAGACTCTGAAGGTAGAACGGTATCAGTTACTACTTACAAGCCAGCCTGGACGAATGTAGAGATTTCGCCGACACCAGGAAGACTTTCTTGGCACCTTAATCGATGGTATGGAACGAATAATAGCGGATCTACTCCGATCTCTAAGGCGCTTTTATATACGATCACGAAAAATGATAGTTATAGAACAGATTTGTTTAAACCTGAAGCATTTGAGCTTTTAGAGAAAATAGGCTTACGTGACGGCGGTTGGGTATCCTCTAACCCAAAATATATCAATATCCTAGGTGAGACATACTTTGCTGGAATAGATAACTCTATTGGCCATTCTATGATCAGCGATATTCTAAGCACGGATACCTATAAACTTAAATCCTACTCAATTACTGAATTGAATACTCACCTAGAGTTAAGAGCGCGTACGTTAAGTCCAATCATAGATGCATCAGCTACAGCTGCTACTACATCTCAAGCAGAACAAAGTTTTCTTAAGTCTTCCACTGAAGCTCAAGAGATTGCGTCATTTGGTCTTGACGCAAAAGTATTCTTTGATGCGGTAACTGCTCACTACAACTCAAAAAGCTATCCCCGTGAATGGTTGTTTAGCTGGGCCGTGTATTTGGAAGCTCTATGGACAGTAAGAGATCAATTAATTAGCTCAGGCACACTCGTTTTTGACGCTGAAAAGGATTGTTACGTTCTTGGTCAGCTTGGATGTATGTATACAAATAATCTCGATTACGCAGGTACAGCAACTAGTGTAGCTGGAGACATAGTGTTCAAAGCTTGGGATATCTATAAGACTGGTAATACTCAATCAGTTTCTAGATTTATAGCCGAATACTCAGGCAGCTATCAAAATGCGAACTTAGGAGAGCTATTTGATATTAGTGCTAACACTATTAGGTCTTATGTTAGCTCACCAGCAGCAGCGACGATTAAAGAGGTTGATGATGTTGGATTGAGAAACCTAGTTATTATTGATGAAAATCAGAGAGTAAGTCAGTTCTAAAATTTTTCGGTCAGGTGTCAAAGCCTGGCCGATTCATGGAGAGATAAATGAAAAGAACAATATTAGCGAGTCTTATCCCTGCGATGTTATTAACGGCATGCGGTGGAGATTCGAATAAAAACGAAACAAGTCCTATAGCTCAAAGCCGTTCAGACCATACAGAGATTAGGGTCATAGATGGTTACTTATCTAATGCCAATGTATATCTTGATAAGAATGATAACGGTGTTTTTGAAAATACCGAAAAAATTGGGGTTACAAGCGAGTCTGGTTTAATTTTAGTAAAAACCGATGAATTAAAGCACTCACTGGGAGCCATTGCTGTTCCGTATGAAACAGCAGATCAAGACAGACCTTATCATGCTGTTTTAAGAACGTTTGAGCTTCATGCTCCAAATGGTTCTACAGTTGTATCTCCTTTCACGGATTTAGTATATCGTGAGGCTGAGCGCTTAAAGGCTGGTTCTGTTGACTCAATTGATTTATACGTTGCTCAGGCTGCACAGACTATTGAGTCAGAGTTAAAAGTGCTAGGTGCACCAGATAACTTAGATATTTTGAGCTACGATTTCGTAGCTGATAACAGCTTATTTGCCAAAAAAGTACACAAAGTAGCGCTGTCTCTTGTAGAAGCAGAAAAATCTGGTAATGATGACTACCTTACAGATTTGTTACCTTATTTTGTCTCAGAAGCTAATTCACTAAGTGAGAATGTGTTAAGTGATCACAATACATATATTACTGGCGACATCGACGATGCTGGGGACGGCTTTGTATACGTCGATTCTGTAAGAACGGAGGCATACTTCTCGTCCGAAAACAGTAAGCTTCAAGCTTTGAGTGATACAGTTAAAGGATTATCTGCGAAAGTTGGCTCAGAGTTAAATACCCAAAATATTGACATATCTAACCTATTTGAAGGGAAAGTTAATCTTGAAATTTTAAGTACTTTAGGCGAACCACTGACTTCTCTAAATGGTCTTGAATTGAGCGTGTCTGATACTCAATTGACTATTTCTGGTACTCCTTACTTGGATGGTCTTAATAAGTTTATTCTTAAAGCAACTGAGATAGTAAAAGATAAAGAAAAGCGAAATTCGCACGTTATTCTCACTTTAGATGTCGAGCCAAAGTATCTTAAGCCAACATTAACTACAACCGGGAAACGTGAACTTGAACGGTTAGCTTCGATATTCAAGGAATCAGTTACTGGTGGTGATACGATTTTCGTCGAGCTATCTACTGGAGAGTTGTTTTCTCCGGGTATAGAAGCCAGTAGCGTTGGTGAAGAGCGGTTTAATTTAAGTATTGATGCTTCTTTTGGTGATTTGACACTTGGTCAGTTAAAGAATTTACCAAACGCAATTGAGCATAAGCTTTCTATGATGGAAAACGTCACTGAGGATGATAGAAAAGCGCTAGAAACCTCTGAGCAATGGGTTATATATGGAAACGTGGCTAATAATGCCGTTGGTAATTACTCCGTTGGGTATACCTATCAACATGAGGTATTAAGCAAAGACGGAAACGTATTAGATCATGTCGTTGTATCGGAAGAATTTGTTAAGATCACCGTCAAGTCGTTGGCTCATGCTAATAACGTTCGAACTCTAGAGTCTAATATATTTGGTTTTAAAGCGAGTCCTTTTACAGCTGCTAAAGATCTTTATGCTCAATGTAAGCTGGTTAAATTTGATTCGGGTAAAGTATTCTCAAATACCTTCCAAGCCTCAAATTACTCTGCTTGCCCTCAAAACCCTGAGTATTTTGAAATTGGTACATACACCTCAAATGATAGTAAAATAAATTTAATTATAGATGATAAATCCTATGCTCTTGACGTTTGGTTCAACTCACAGGGTTCAACTGGGTTGACTGCATTTACTTTAACTGATGTGCTCGGCAATCAGACTTATCACCAAGGCGTCTATGAGGTAGCAACAGTAGAGGATATAGACCCTATTGAAAGCTTTGTTTTTGGGTCTACTACATCTTTTCAGTATGGCAAAGACGCTTTTTTTAATGGGGATCCCCTTTATGTAAATCGATTCAGTGGCGCTATATTGACACTTGCGAAAACAAGCAAGCGAGCGCAATCTCCAGACTATGTAGACGCTAATCTTGTTTATGTTCAAGGCGAAGAGAAAAAAGCTCCGGAACAAAATATCTACCCTCAATTAAGTCTGGAATTTAATAGAACTTGTAGTGAACTTGGATATGATGACGGAGCTGCCTCCAAAGGTAAGAAGCTAATTGTATCGGAAGTGATTTCTTCCAAGGGAGATATTTTTAGACTCGGTAGAGTGTCAACACATGGTGAAAATTGTGCGTTTTTATATGATACGAGTAATGATTTTGAAAACCTAAGTACTAACTACGCAGAAAGTGATTTTTTTGAAGTTACAATTCATCGTACACCTAAGGTTTTAAATTGGTTTGACCCAATACGAGGTCCCCTTTCTTCAACTAGACAAGCAAATGACCATGTTGAAACATTAAGGGTAGAACACATCCCGACGATTCTTCTTCCAAAAGAGCCTGAGCAACCTTAACTCAAAGCCCCAACACTAAGTTGGGGCTTTTTTACATCAACATTAAATTGAGCCGACAACTAGCGAAAACCAAACACAAAAAAGCCAGAGACTAAAGTCTCTGGCTTTTTAAATTTAACTAGGAAATAAGATTAAAACTTAAATCTTGCTGTCATCATAAATTGGTCGCCGTAGAAGTCATTTAGTAAGCCTTCTAGACCAATTGAGAACAGTTCCGTTGAATGGAAGCGACCGTATACAGAGCCTGTCCACTCATCTTTTTGCTTAATGGATACGTAACCCACTTTACCGCCCACCTCAAATTGTGGACCAAGCCACTGGCGTACACCAAGGTTGATTTGCATCCCGGTATCGATATCTTGGCTATCGTTATCAACCGCGCGGAACAGCATTTCACCTGTAAGGTCAGCCCAGTTGTTTACAGGAGCATGAAATCCAAAACCTGCAGCTAGGTTGAAGTCACCTTTAAATCTAGAATCAATGGTGGCAACCATATGTGCATTTGGGTGAACTGATTTGCTAAAACCACCACCAAACGTCATTGGGCTTGCACCAATTCGAGCTTCAGCATAGTCGTAGTTAAAGTTGCTCATTGACGCGACGTTGTCTTTGTCGGCAGCAAATGAAGAAGCAGATACTGCCATCAAACCAATGGCTAACAGTGTCTTACGCATAATTTAGACAAACCTTATGTAGTTGGTACAGGCAGTGCATGATAGAGCAAAGCCTTTAAGTTCTTTGAATTACTAGGGAATATGATAATGCATCCAACCTAGGATTCATCAAAAATTTAAAAGAATTTCCATTTTTGTGGAGGTTTTCTAACCATATTGACTGAAATTCCCTCTTCGTCACGCAATTCAATGTGTTTGGTTACATCTTGCTCGCGTATTTACACGGTTAAAATGGAAGTGTTTCTAGATATACATACGCTTTCCACTTCTTGCGTAAATTGATGTAGACTGCGTTTTTTAACTTCATATTAAAGACAGCATGCATTCTCTTAAAAAAATGGGCGCCATTGGCGGTGCTATTCTTCTGGTGGCATGTTGGCCACTTGCAGTCGGTCAGATAGCGCAAAAAGTTATCGAAGATGGTGTACAAAATTTAAATAGCAGTTCTGTTAAAGCAGAGATAGCCGAATACGACAGAGGTTACTTTTCTGCGACTGCAATCACTCGCTACACAATCACCGACCCGCAGTTAGTCAAAAGCCTAGAAGCCGACGGTTTGCCTGCTTCAATCGAAGTTGTGCATGATATAAGCCATGGCTTGGTTGGAATCGATGCGCATTCTTATGTGAAGGACTCACTGCTCATTCAATTCGAGCTGGCGACCCAGACTAAATTGAACGGAGACACTCACTTTGAGTTAGTGGGACGAAAATTTAATTTTACTGACTCTAAAGGTGCCGAACTTATTGTCGGTCAGTATGCAGCACAAGGTGTAGCCTCTGTTGCTGGTGCGTTAGAAGCGACAGTTACTGTGCCAAAAGCGTCGGTTAACTTTTCGAACGGCGACAATTTGGTTTTGAACAGCTTTATTGGTGAAGGGGCAGGGCAACGTGAAGGGGACTTGTGGGTTGGCCAGCAAAACATCAGCGTCAAAGGTTTTCAGCTTTCATCAGCTTCTGGGGAAAACGATTTTCAACTTGAAGATCTGCAATATGTGCTGAAAACCAATAAAGACGAATCAGGTGAAAAATTTGACAGCGTGCAAACACTCTCCATTAAAAGTGCTTCAACTGGGGAGAATCACGCCAGAGATTTGGAGCTAGATTTTGCTTTTAACGGTATTAACAGCCAAGCACTAGAGCAACTTATTTCGATTTATGGGACTGGCGAGAACCTGACAGAAGAGCGAATGAACGAAAGTATGCCGTTGCTGGATCAATTGGTCGAAACCGGCTTTGGCGTTCAGCTTAACAAGTTTGCACTCAATTTGGATGGAGGGGACTTCCAATCAGCATGGCAGTTAACCGTTCCCTCTGGGCAAAAAAATGTTTCTCAAAATGCATCTGTACTATTGAATGTCGTTGAGGGAAATTTGGACGCTTTTATTTCTAATGAGCTACTTCAATCCTATCCATTTGTGCGAGAAAACATAGATGAGCTTTTGATTATGGAGTTTGCTAGCGAAGACGCCAAAGGTGTTGGTTTGAATGCGAAGCTGATTAATGGTCAGGTAACCTTCTCTAGCGGGAAGCAAATACCACTTCTTGCACTATTCATGCCTTTGATGGCTGGTGGTAAGTAGAGTTCTTTACCGAAAATAGCGAATTGAATATAAAAAGAAGTCATAAGACTTCTTTTTTTGTGTTTTCTCCGTTTTTTTCTTTTTCCCGATCTCAAAAAGTGGTATTACTGATGTAAATCTCGATTTGTATTTTAACGCAGGAGCATTCTTCATCATGGAACCGATTTATAATTTCAGTGCAGGCCCAGCAGGTTTACCTAAAGCGGTAATGGAAAAAGCGCAAGCTGAATTCATCAACTGGAATGGTATTGGCACGTCGGTAATGGAAATCAGCCATCGCAGTAAAGAATTCATTGCTGTTGCTGAAAAAGCAGAACAAGATCTAAGAGATCTCCTGTCCATCCCTAACAACTATAAAGTGTTGTTTTGCCATGGTGGTGCTCGCGCTCAGTTCGCGGCAGTACCAATGAATCTGCTCGGCGATAAAACAACAGCAGACTATGTTGATGCAGGTTACTGGGCGCTAAGTGCTGTAACGGAAGCAAAGAAATATTGCCAACCTCGCGTTATCGACGCGAAAACGGAAGTTGATGGCAAAGTTGCGGTTACTCCACCTTCTGAGTGGGAAATTGATGAAAACGCTGCTTATGTACACTTTTGCCCGAATGAAACTATTGATGGCGTAGAGATTACAGAACTGCCTGTTACAGATAAACCCATTGTTGCGGATCTTTCATCCACTATTCTGTCTCGCAAAATCGATGTATCTCAATACGGTGCTATTTACGCAGGCGCTCAGAAAAACATCGGTGCAGCGGGTATTTGTATAGTAATCGTTCGTGAAGACTTGCTTGAATTGGCATCAGATGCACTTCCAAGCATTCTTAATTACAAGGTATTGGCTGAAAAAGACTCCATGTTTAACACACCACCTACCTATGCATGGTATTTATCTGGGCTAGTTTTTGCATGGTTGAAAGAGCAAGGTGGCGTAGAAGCAATAGAGCAGGTAAACAAAGAGAAGGCAGATCTACTGTACAATTACATTGATGCTTCTGATTTTTATCGCAATCAGGTTCACCCAAACAGCCGTTCGCGCATGAACGTACCTTTCCAGTTAGCGAAACCTGAATTAGACGGTAAGTTTTTAGAGTTAGCTCAAGAAGCCGGTTTACAGGCGTTAAAAGGTCATCGAGCAGTGGGCGGTATGCGTGCTTCTATTTACAACGCAATGCCACTAGAAGGTGTGCAAGCTTTAGTTGAATTTATGAAGCAGTTCGAGATCGAATACGCCTAACAATTCACAAAGTTTAATTTTAAGAGCCCAGCCATGTGCTGGGTTTTTTTGTCTCCATTTTTCGTGCGCTATTTGATTGTCTTACGTGCTCAAAGCAAAGGGTGTTTATAAGGTATAGACTTTACACAAGTCACAATTTTTGAGCATTTGTTCGCCAAACTGACTAAATGAGTGTTATCACAATAAAATTTCTCACAATTTGGAGCTGAAGTTTGCAACTCAAGGAAAAGAGTATTCGCACAGTCGTTGTTGTGGATGACGACCAAGACATTCGAGATGTACTTGGAGATGCCTTATCTCAGCAAGGGCATAATGTCATATTGGCTGAGAATGGCGATCAGCTTATGTCTGCGTTCAAACAATACAATCCTGATGTCATATTGTTGGATTTACGGTTGAAGCAAGAGGATGGTTTGCAGCTAGCAAAGGCAATTCGGGAACAAAGCACAGTCCCAATCATGATGCTTACCGGTAAAGGTGATGAAACCGACCGTATCATCGGCTTAGAAATCGCTGCTGATGATTATATGATGAAGCCGTTTAACCTTCGGGAACTGATTGCTCGTGTCAATGCATTGCTTCGACGGTCAGACTTAACGCAAACGAAGGCAATTCACGTAGAGCACGAACAATATTGCTTTGGACCTTGGAGCCTGAATATGTCGACAAGACAGCTTCTTCACGAATCGGGTAAGGAGGTCAGTTTAACGTACGGAGAATTTACACTGCTTCAAGCGTTAATTACCTCACCAAACTGCGTGTTGTCACGGGATCAACTGATGGATAAAACCCATGGTCTAGCCTCGGATTCGAGTGACAGAACGGTTGATGTCCTCATTCTCCGATTACGAAGGAAAATTGAAAACAACCCACGGTTGCCCGAGTTCATTCAAACGGAACGAGGTGTAGGTTACGTGTTTAGCAGCAACGTAACTCGGGTAGGTTAACCTATGATTCGATTGCAGAGTATCCGCACTAAGCTCCTATTTTCGGTTGTTGGTACTTTGCTGCTTACCCTTTCTCTTGCCAGTGTTTTTGTCTATACCACCCAGCAGAACCAGGCTCTTATCGACGACATTGCCTCAGAAACCCTCGAAGATATCAATACCGCGCTCAGTCTTTCAGAAAGCGTTGCTCAAGTGGCGGCAATGGCACCTTATGCCGCGGATTTTGCAAGACCATTCCATGTTCAAAATGAGAGCCAAAGGCTACAAGAAAAAATCAAGGATCTTAAGTCCGTAGCGGACCACCTAAACAATCCAGAAGCCAAAGATACCTTGTTGAAAAAAGTAGAAACGCTGGATACATCCATTCAAGCCTTGCTAGCCAACGTAACGAAAGAGCTTTTCACTCGTGAAGACCTTCTTTCACTTCAATTCGACTTGCATCCTCTAATGGCTCACAGTCAAGGAAAGGTATTCATTAACGCCTTTACTCGAAATCCAATGGCTGTGCCCCACGTTCTCATTGAACAAATGGAAACGTATACGAATCAACAAGCACTTTCTGGAATCTCAAATATTTTATCGGAGCTCAAAGCCCAGCAGAAAAATGTGTCTGAGGTTCGCCGTAACAATGCCTATGTTCTTTCTTCCATTCGGGCGCAATCGGATCAAATGACCGCATCGGTACATGAGTTTGTGATTGCCTTGCAGCAACATTTGAGGTTTCAACAAAAGCAATCCGAACGGGCAATAGATCGGGCGACTGTGTTTATATCTATCATCATATTACTGTTGCTGCTGAGCGGTATTTATCTCCACCGGTTCAACTCCGTGTTGACCAGAGATCTCAAAACAGTGACCGAAGAAATGTCGAGCTTAGCGCAAGGTAAGACCAATATCGCCGTGGCGAATATTCAGCGTAATGATGAAATAGGGGAGCTGGCTCGAACCTTCGAAGCATTCCAAAAAGAAGCCATCGAAAAAGTCCGAGTAACAGAAGATTTGCGAGTTCAAAAGAATTTGCTCGAAGCCATCTTCAACAATATCCAAGATGGGCTCAGTGTGTTTGACGATCAAGATAACTTGGTTGCATGGAATAGACGTTACCTGACGTTATTTAAGCTCCGACCTAATGAAGTGAAGGTTGGCATGCCTTTAAATGACTTACAAACACTCATGGCAAGAACACCTTTTCGCACGCGCAACTTAATGCAAGAAACGCTAGAGCTACAAGAGTTAAATGAAGAAAGGAAAGACCGTTCAGCAGTATTTGAGCGCTATTTCGATGATGGCAGAATTATTGAATTTCGGAGCCAGCCTATGCCAGAAGGTGGCTTTGTAACACTTTACAGTGATCTCTCAGAAAGAAAGGCGATAGAGCAGCAACTACAACAAGCCCAAAAAATGGAAATGCTGGGGCAGCTTACAGGTGGAGTCGCGCACGACTTTAACAACTTACTGGCCTCACTCATGGGGAATCTACAATTGCTTGAAATGTTGCCAAACCTCAGTGAAAGCCAAGAAAAATATCTTTCCAGAGCGCTCTTAGTGACAGAAAAAGGCAGCCAGCTGGTGGAGCGGCTGTTGGCATTTAGCCGCAAGCAGCAATTGTATCCGGAATGGGTGCCCGTGGATGACCTAATTGCGAGTGTTCTAGACATCTCTGCCTACTGCGTAACGCCGAATATCACAGTAAATACTGATTTGGCACTGGGGGAGCAGTGCATCTATGTTGACCCTTCTCAGTTGGAGAATGCGCTCTTAAACTTAATTTTGAATAGTTCTTCGGCTATGCTCAATGGTGGAGAACTCACGCTGTCGACATATAAATCGTCCCAAAGTGAACACATTATTCTAGAAGTTATTGATACCGGTGATGGAATGAGTGAAGAAACGATGCAGCGCGCGTTAGAGCCATTTTTTACGACCAAGCAAACTGGTGAAGGGAGCGGTTTAGGTCTCAGTATGGTTTATGGGTTTGTTACACAGAGTGGAGGGGAGATCGACATTCAATCGTCTCTTTCACAAGGCACAAGCGTTAAGCTCATTCTTCCAATTGGTCAGCAGCCTAAATTAGAGAATGGACAACAAAAATTCAGTGACCCCGCTATTACTGTTAAGCGTAATGCATCGGTTCTATTAGTCGAAGATGACATCGAAGTTTCCGGTGTTATTAGAGAGCAGCTTGCACTAATGGAGTTCGAAGTGAGTGTGGTTCATTCAGTGCAGCATGCGCTGGAACATTTGGCGGTAAATACATGCGACTTGGTTATCTCCGATGTGAATTTGGGCTCAACTGAAGACGGTGTTCAGCTACGCCAGACTCTTGCTTCTGATAACCCTAGTTTGCCCGTTATACTCACTTCAGGGCTACCGATTGAATCTCTAATCGAACACCATCATTTCAATCCTGAATGGCGCTTTATCGCCAAACCTTTTCAGTACGAACAATTAAAAGCGATGATCAACATATCGTAAATGTGCACATAAATAATCCCATTAAATCAAAAGGCTAGATGTATTATTTCAATTGTTAACGAGTTTTCTTCGCTTTGAAATCATTCATTAGTTTTTCCCTGTCACTTTTGTAAAACCAAGGAAGGAACTGACCTTGGATTTATAACTTGTAAGGGAGTAAACCATGAAAAAGCTAGTCACCATCGCCGCGTTAACGGCTGCCATGTTCAGCGCACCTCATGCATTTTCTGCGGACAAAACCATTGTGGGTTTAATTACCAAAACCAACACCAACCCTTTTTTCGTCAAGATGAAAGAGGGGGCGGAAGCCAAAGCGAATGAATTGGGAATGGAATTGCGTTCTTTCGCTGGGCGATACGATGGAGATAACGATTCACAGATTCAAGCGGTAGAAAATCTCATCTCATCTGGCGCGAAGGGCATTTTGATCGTCGCAAGTGACCCTGTCGCATTAACACCTTCTATCGAGCGTGCTCGTAAAGCCGGCATAGTTGTGATTGCTCTGGACACGCCATTTTCTCCAGCCAATGTTGCCGATGCAACGTTTGCTACCGACAACTTTCTTGCAGGTGAACTGATTGGTAAATGGGCAAAAGCCAAACTGGGTGCAAAAGCGAAAGACGCCAAAATTGCGTTATTAGACTTAAGTACTGCTGGTATTACTGTCGATGTCGCTCGTAACCAAGGATTTTTGAAAGGTTTTGGTGTTGACGTCAAAGACGCAAATAAAATGCGTGATGAAGATGACTCTCGTATTGTCGGTAATGACGTGACCCAAGGTTCTGAAGAGGGCGGTCGCCGTGCAATGGAAAATCTTCTACAAAAAGATCCGAGTATTAACGTGGTATACACCATTAATGAACCAGCAGCAGCGGGCGCATACGAGGCACTAAAAGCGGTTGGAAAAGAGAAAGACGTGCTCCTTGTATCGGTTGATGGTGGTTGTTCGGGCGTAGAAAACATTAGAGACAAAGTGATCGGTGCAACGTCGATGCAGTTCCCATTGAAAATGGCCTCTCTGGGCGTAGAGGCTATTGCGGAATACGCGAAGTCGGGTGTTAAACCCGGAGCGACCCCTGGTAAGGGCTTCTTTGATACCGGCGTTGAGCTGATTACAGATGAACCCGTTGATGGAGTTGCATCTTCAACATCAGCGCAAGGGTTAGGTAAGTGTTGGGGGTAGTGTTCAGAGTTCACTAATGAAAGCGTAATCCTCATTCACCTAAATTATATTGAGGTGAATGAGGAACAAACCTGATCGAAACGTCGAGTGCGATCAGGTCAGATGTAAAAAGTTAAGGAAAACGCTATGACACACCCTTCGTCATCAGAGTCCAATTTTGAAAAAACAGCGGAGCAAAACACGGACAAAAGCTTTGCTGAATTTAAAGAGCCAACTTCGATTGGCTTAAACGTGCAGAGGTTTTTACATAATCAGCCGACCGCAGCCCCATTTTTAGTCCTTATTTTGGCGGTTGCCATTTTTAGTTTTCTGATTGGTGACCGATTTTTACACCCATTCAATATGTCACTGATCCTGCAGCAAGTTACGATTATTGGTGTACTTGGTATTGCTCAAACGCTCATCATTTTAACCGCTGGAATCGATTTGTCGGTGGGCGCGATTATGGTCTTATGTTCCGTTGTTATGGGGCGCATGGCGATGGATTTTGGTTTACCCCCCGTTTTGGCGTTTGGTATAGGCATGCTGGTGGGTACTTTGGCGGGCATGATTAATGGTTTATTGGTCTCGCGCTTTAAGCTTCCCCCATTCATCGCAACACTGGGTACGTGGAACATCTTTTTCGCACTGAACCTTTGGTATTCCAACAGCCAAACTATTCGTTCTCAAGCCATTGCCAAGAATGCGCCATTGCTGCAATGGATGGGCGAAACCGTCGAATTATTTGGTGCGCGGATAACCTACGGCTCTATGCTCATGATCGTGCTCTTTGTCGTTATTTGGTATGCGTTGAATTGGACGGCATGGGGGCGGCATGTCTACGCCACGGGCGACGATCCAGATGCCGCCAGACTAGCCGGTATTCGTACTCAGAAGATATTGATGTCGGTTTATGTGGTCGCTGGTTTCGTTTGTGCCATTGGAGCGTGGGTGTTAATTGGTCGAATTGGGTCGATAAGCCCTCAAGCGGGTTACACCGCCAACCTCGATTCCATTACCGCGGTGGTGATTGGTGGAACCAGCTTGTTTGGTGGGCGAGGTTCTATATTCGGTACTCTGATTGGTGCGCTCATTGTAGGTGTGTTTCGAAACGGTTTGGCTCTGCTTGGTGTGGATGTGCTTTGGCAAGAGTTTACCGTTGGGGCGTTGATTATTGTTGCGGTTGGTGTGGATCATTGGATCAGAAAGGTATCGGTATGAGTGATGTCGTATTGCAAGCAAGAGGATTAGTGAAGCGTTACGGTCGAGTCACGGCCTTGGATGGAGCGGATTTTGATCTCTATAAGGGTGAAATTCTGGCAGTGATTGGTGATAACGGTGCGGGGAAATCCAGCTTGATTAAAGCGTTATCGGGAGCACTTGTTCCTGATGCAGGTGAAGTGAAGTTAGATGGGCAGGCGGTTTCATTTAAAAGCCCGATGAACGCAAGAGAAATGGGCATAGAAACAGTGTACCAAAACTTGGCGGTCGCACCCGCTCTGAATATTTCCGATAACTTATTTTTAGGGCGCGAAATTCGTCGCCCCGGAATACTGGGTTCAGTTTTTCGCATGCTGGATAAGAAAACCATGAATGAAAGGGCAAAGCAGCAGTTAGCGGATCTTGGTTTGATGACCATTCAAAATATAACCCAAACGGTAGAAACGTTGTCTGGTGGTCAGCGACAGGGCGTTGCGGTAGCAAGGTCAGCTTTGTTTGGTAGTAAAGTAGTCATCATGGATGAGCCTACAGCCGCTTTGGGTGTGAAAGAATCCAGAAAAGTACTCAACTTGATTCGTCAGGTAAGGGACAGAGGGCTTCCAGTGGTGCTGATAAGCCACAATATGCCCCACGTTTTTGAAGTCGCGGATCGTATTCATGTTCACAGACTGGGTAAACGTGCAGATATAATTACACCGAAAACACACTCTATGTCGGACGCGGTTGCTATTATGACAGGAGCGGTAGAACCGGGCACAGCTGCCTGAATAATACAAAACAACTTCCCCCTTTGATGGCACTATTTGAACGTCTGTTGCAAAGGTTCCTTGTCCAAAGGGGGAGTTGGAAAATAAAGGTGTCATGTATGCGTAAATTTTTGCTTTTGTTGATGGTGAGTGTTGCTTTGGTTCCCAGAGTTTACGCAAGTTCTGACTATTCTATTGGCGTGTCAGTTGCTGATCTTACCAACCCTTATTTTGTCAAAATGATTAAAAGCATTAAGTCGGAAGTGGCGGAATTACCGAACAAAAGTATCGACGTTATCGTTCGTTCTAGCGCTTACGATTTAGATCGGCAAATCCAGCAGATTGAGTCTTTTATTGATAAAAAAGTGGACTTAATCATGCTTGTCGCTTCCGATGAATTAGCGATTGCACCAGCGGTAATCCGCGCACAACGCGCCGGAATCCGCGTAATAGCGGTAGATGTAAGAGCTTCGGGCGCGGATGTCACTATTACAACGGATAATATTCAAGCGGGCGAAATATCGTGTTTGAACCTAGTGAATAAACTCAATGAAAAAGGCAAAGTTCTTATCATCAATGGCCCTCCTGTTTCTGCCAGTTTAGATCGTGTTGCGGGTTGTAAATCCGTTCTTAATGACTACCCCGACATTGAATTACTGGATGCGAACCTCAACGGAACGGGCAGCTATGATGGCGGCTTAGAAGCCATGGCCTATGCGCTTCATGCCTATGAAAAGATAGATGGAGTGTTTGCGATTAACGATCCAACGGCGTTAGGTGCAGAGCAAGCATTGCTTCAATCTGGTGCCCATGTTTGGATAACTTCCGTTGATGGTGCACCTTTAGTGATTGAGGCATTAAAGGAAAATCGTCAAAACTGGCTGGGGACGGCAGCACAGTTTCCGGCGCAAATGAGCAGCAAAGCTGTGCAAATAGGGCTTGAACTGATTGGCGGTGGAAAGGTAGAGAAAGAGCTCGTCTTGATTCAGCCTGAATTTATTAACGCATCAAATTACAGGGCGTTTTCCGGTTGGTAAGTAACGCCTTCAAACTTCGTTAAAGTGCTTATGCATTATTTTGAGATCACTTAAGTAAAAGCCAGAGTCGTGGACTCTGGCTTCAATTTATTTCACATTTTTACATGCGCCAATTTACGTATGGTGCAAAGGCGAGTTATAGCGTTTGGCAAAGCTGATAATAGCGCTCTTTCTTCTCTATGAGTTCAGCGTGACTGCCTGTTTCAATAAATTCACCTTGTTCCATGAGGCAAATTTTATCCATGGTGTCCAAACCGACTAATCGGTGGGTAATGAATATCATGGTCTTGTCGCTAAAGTGTTTCTCAAATAAGGCAACCATTTGTTGCTCGGTTTGCTTGTCTAGACCTTCGGTTGGCTCATCCATTAGGACAATAGGGGAACGGCGTAAAATGGCACGAGCGATGCCGATTCGTCTTTTCTCACCGCCAGAAAGCTGCCTGCCGCCTTCGCCAAGCCAAGTATCCAACCCTTTGTCTTCATTCAGTTTAGACAGCCCAACTTGTACTAGCGCATCAATAAGCTGCGCATCCTCAGCATCCGGTAGGGCGATAGTAAGGTTATCTCGTAAAGTGCCATTTAAGATATCGACACGTTGGCTAATCACCGAAGTGGATTGTCTTAGGGCACTTTCATTCCATTGAGTAAGATCTTTCCCACCAATGGATACTGAACCATATTGTGGATCCCAAATTCGCGTAGCCAATTGCAGCAAGGTCGATTTCCCAGAGCCTGTTTGGCCAACAATCGCTATTTTTTCCCCTTGCTCAACCGACAAGTTAATGTTTTTAACAACCGGAACCGAAGGGTCATAGCCAAATGTCACGTCAGACAATTCCATCGAGAAATGAGCGGGCTGAGTGGTACTTTGCTCCACAAATGTGACTTCTGGGTCAGCATGAATAATTTCATTGAGGCGTCTAGCCGATGTGACGGTTTGCCCTAAATATTGGAACGCGCCAGCGATGGGCATCAGCACTTCGAAGCTCGCCATTGTCGCGAATGCAATCATTGCAATATAAGGATCAGGTGCTCGTCCTCCGACGCCATCTGCCGCTAGCCAAATCATGAGCACTAATGTCAAACCACTGGCAAGCATAAGAAGGCTACTAGCAAGCCCTGTAATTCGGGCATGTTTTGCTTGGTTTACCATTAAATCGGTTTGCTTATCCGCAATGTTACGGCGGTAGCGTTCTTCAACCCCAAACAGCACCAGTTCGGCATGACCCTGAATCCAATCGAGCGTAGCAACCCGAAGGTCCGATTTATTGAGCGTCAGTTGCTGACCGTTGAGCTTACCTAACTTATAAAAAATGATGGGCCAGATAAAGACTAGGGAGAGTAGAATGCCACCCAAGGTTAACCCTAATACTGGATCAAACCAGCAAAGAAAAACCGTCAGTGAAATAATACCAAGCGTGCTGACTACTAGTGGGCTAATAAGCCTCAGGTACACGTGGTCCATTGCATCAATGTCTGCGACTAATCTGTTGAGTAGATCAGCATCGCGAATGTTGGCAACTTTACCTGGGATCAGCGGAGTTAGTTTTTCGAAAAAGAAAATACGTAAATCGGTAAGAAGCTTGAACGTTGCATTGTGGCTCACAACGCGTTCACCCCAGCGACCAGCCGTTCGGCTCATTGCGAAACCACGTACAAACGCTCCGGGCAGCATGTAATTGAAGGTTTCACGAGCAATAGACAAACCAGCCACAGCAGAAGCTGCGATAAACCAGCCAGACAACGTCAGCAACCCAATAGAAGCGAATAACGTTGCGAAGGCAAGTAACATGCCTAGCGATAAACCAAACCAATGCTTCTTATAGAGTTTCAGATAGGGCAATAAATCACGCATCTAGATTCCCCTTATCGCTGTGTGAATCCATAGTCGACTTCAGCATGTCTGAAAACAAGCCATTTTGTTGATTGAGAGCGTCAAAATGCCCCTGTTCCACGATTTGTCCATCTGCCATAACCAAAATATTGTCGACGTCTTTCAATGGTGAGAGTTGGTGGGTAATCATCAGCGTCGTTTTGGATTTAATCTGGCTCGCTAAGCCTTCCAGTACCAATTTTTCACTTCTTGCATCCAGACTGGCAGTGGGTTCATCAAGAATCCAAAATTCGCCATTTTGTAGCATTGCTCTTGCGAGTGCGAGTCGTTGTGCCTGACCGACAGAAAGACCACCTGATCGATCACTGACCATGTAATCTAAACCATGTTGAGATACAAACTCATTGGCATAGCTGTCTTTCAAAACTTGATTTAGAGTTTCTGTAGACGTTTCACGACCAAACGTAACGTTTTCCAAAATAGAACCGTTCAGGAGTAGGGGGTTTTGGCCCACCCAGCTTATGTTTTTACGCCAACTGATTAAATCGACCTCTTTTAAATCAATGCCGTTGATTTCTATGCGTCCTTCATACGGCAAGAAGCCTAGTATGGCGTTAATAAGACTGGTTTTCCCGGCACCACTTGGACCAACAATTGCTGTCGTTTGGCTGGTATCTAAGTCAAACGAGACAGGACCAAGTAATTGACTTCCTTCTGGGCTGAATACTTTTAAATCTTTCACTTTTAGAGATATCGGTTCGGATTTGGCAATTTCCGATGTACCCGAGGTAACGCTGTCGACGTCTGTTTCGAGAAACTCGACTAAGCTTTCCGCTGCACCGATGGCCTGGGCTTTGGCGTGATAGAAAGTACCGAGATCACGCAAAGGTTGATAAAACTCAGGAGCCAGAATCAAGATAAACAAGCCTGAAAACAGCGTAATGGCTGCGCCATAGTAACCAAAGTTCAATTCACCGATAAAGGCAAAACCGAAGTAAACCGCGGTAATGGCGATAGAGATAGACGTGAAGAATTCTAGAACGGCTGAAGATAGGAACGCGACGCGTAAGACATCCATAGTACGTGAGCGCAAGACTTCAGAAGCGCCTCGCATCACATCGGTTTCCGATTGCGCTCGGTCAAACAGACGAATCGTGGTCATTGCTTGCAATCGGTCGTAGAAATGCCCGGATAGGCGTTGCAGCGCTTTAAAGTTTTTACGGTTAGCATCGGCGGCTTTCATGCCGACCAATGCCATAAATAAGGGGACTAATGGAGCCGTCACTAAAAAGATAAGCCCCGCAGCCCAGTTTGTTGGGAAAACCACCACTAAAATAACAAACGGAACCAGTACAGACAGTGATACCTGAGGTAAATAACGGGCAAAAAAGTCTTGGAGGTTTTCTACCTGCTCAAGCAGTAAGGTTGCCCAGCTACCAGCAGGTTTGCCTTTTATGTAGGCAGGTCCGAGCTCGCGAAGGCGATCGAGGATAAGTTGTCTTACGTAAATGCGGATCTGTTCGCCACAGCGATACCCAGCTAATTCTCGACCCCAACTGCAAATTGCTCTTCCGATAACGGCACCCACTAAACCTGCAAAATGAGGAAGCAAGTCGTATTTGTCGGCGTTTTCAATAATGAGCTGATGAAGAATGGTGGCCAGCAGAGCTGCTTGAGCGAGAAGGAAGAGGCTAGATATGACGCCCAGACCGACGGTAATCATTAACCAGCGTTTGGCGAGTTTGCTTTGTTGCTTGAGCCATTTATTTAAGGCGCGCTGCTTATGTTTGTCCATGTAAGAGACTTTAAATTCAGAATTTATTTTTGAAAGGGGGATTATATACCTAAGTGTGCCAAAGATGCAGCGGTAAGCTTCGTAAGAGTCGAAAATAAAAACAAAAAATCCGGTAATGAAGCCGGATTTTTAATCAATCTAAGTGGTCAGCTGCTCGATTAGATAGCGAGTCACTCAGAGAATTGGTCTGTTGTAGAATTAATCAGTTAGACCATCTAAGAATTTTTCGGCATCTAACGCCGCCATACAACCTGTTCCTGCTGAAGTGATTGCTTGGCGATAGTTGTGATCCATAACATCACCCGCAGCAAAAATACCTGGAATACTGGTTTGCGTTGCATTTCCTTCAAGACCAGACTTAACCACAATGTAGCCGTCTTTCATGTCTAGCTGACCTTCAAACATCGCCGTATTTGGTTGGTGACCAATCGCGACGAAAACGCCCATTACATCCAAATCTTCAGTTGCGTCTGATTGCGTTTCTTTAATGCGAACACCAGTTACACCCATGTCGTCACCAAGTACTTCGTCTAGGGTGCGATCTGTGTGAAGAACGATGTTTCCGCTTTCTACTTTTTCCATCAGGCGCTTAACGAGAATTTTCTCTGCACGGAACGTGTCACGGCGGTGAACAAGGTGAACTTCAGAAGCAATGTTCGATAGGTAAAGCGCTTCCTCTACGGCAGTGTTACCACCGCCAATAACCGCCACTTTTTGATTGCGATAGAAGAAACCATCACAAGTTGCACAAGCCGATACGCCACGTCCTTTGAACGCTTCTTCTGAGTCTAAGCCCAAGTATTTTGCAGAAGCGCCAGTAGAAATAATAAGTGAATCACACGTGTACTCAGCTGAATCGCCTTTCAAGCGGAAAGGGCGCTCGCTGAAATCAACTTCATTGACATGGTCGAACAAAATTTCAGTTTCAAAACGTTCAGCATGTTCTTTCATTCGTTCCATCAAATCTGGACCAGTTAGCCCTTCTGCGTCGCCGGGCCAGTTTTCTACTTCTGTAGTGGTGGTTAACTGTCCGCCTTGTTGCATACCAGTGACAAGAACTGGGTTAAGATTTGCTCGCGCAGCATATACGGCTGCGGTATAACCTGCAGGACCAGAACCAAGAATTAAAAGACTACAGTGCTTTACGTCGCTCATTAGGACTCCGAAATTTGAATAATTATTTTGGGTAGATTGTAAAAAATAGTGGGGACGAAAGAAAGTAATTGCAACGCAGTTAGGGCAATTAAATGGTTATAGATTAGAACGTATACCCAAGTGACCTCAAGATGCTGGATTCAGAGCCTCATATTCTGCCTCAATTCAAGGAAAAGAACGCAGTGGAATGACGAGTCCTTTCCAAGTTCTTTGACGAGGAAGTGAGGCAGAATATGGGCTCCCACGGGCGAGTTTAACTGGCTTTCATACTGCGTTACCGATTCTTGATTTAGAATGACTAGATCTTCATATCGGTGCCTTGCCTGAAAGCCAGTTAACTCTCGCTGAACTATGCATTTTGAGGTTACTTGGGTATATCTCTTATTTTTGGTTGGTCGGGGATGTTGTTTTTATCGAGCTAAAAAAAAACCACCAAAACTTGGTGGTTTCTTGTTCAATTAACGAAGCTTCTAAGGCATAAAAGCATCATTTTCTTTATAGTGAGCTGCTCTATGGCGAATTACTCTACAGCGAACTGCTTTTTAGAGATTGGCTTAGTAGCGAATGTTGCTCATTTCAAAAGCTAAGCCTTTGTCTGTCACATCAAACGTCATGTTCGCTTCGATATCATCTTGAATGAACGGCTCTAGTTCCGCAGGAACTGGTTCACCACTGCGTTCCATCATCTCAACAAACGGACCAAATAGTTTGCTGTAGTTGATGTAAGTGTTGTACAAGCCATTGGACTCAAGAGCTTGACCAAACAGGTTCGTCGCTGCTTTCGTTGCCGATTCGCCAGTATAGAACGACAGATGGTTGCCTTTCGATGCGACATAGACTGTACCAATGTCTGCGAATTGCTCAGCCAGTTGTGGCGGAACTTCAACCGGTGTTCCATCTGCTGGAATCTGGATTTGCGATAGGGAAGGTTCCATCATTTGAGCCGCTTGGAACAGTGCAACTGGGTTATCTGCTGAAATTGATACCGACGCATCCAGCATGTTCAGCTCTTCACCGTATTCGCCTTCACCAAAACCGTAATCAAACAGGTTGAAGCTTACACCTTTCAGACCATTTACAAAGCCTGTTGCCATACCAATCATCGCCGGGTTCGCCTGACGAAGACCTGCTTGCATTTCTGCTAGAGGGGCACAGCTGTATCCCGTCGCTAGGCTATCTTGCCAAATCGCATTCAGAGCTGGCGCCAATGTGTTCACATCAACACCCAATCCAAATGACAGCGCACTATTTTGTGTGTCATTCAATGCTGGAATAAAGCCACGGATAGACTTAAGTGCATCCAGGACAACAGAGTTTTTGCTCTCAACTAAAATATCCATGTCCATCGTTGTGTTTTCATTGATGGTTGCACCGAATACCGTTCTTGGCCAGTTTGCAGCAATACCAGCGATTTCAGTCTTGCATTGCTCCGATTGAACAATGGCCAACGGGTTCTCCGAAGACGGACTCTCTGCGTTGATTAGCTCACTAATTTTGGTGATGTGTTTCGCAAGCAAGTTGCCATCAGTTGTTGTGAAGCCGGTCGCGAACTGTTGATGATCTAGGTAACCAACAGAGTCTTTACCAAGCTCAGGATGCGCCGCAAGCATCTTGTTTATGGTGTCTGCTTGCGCCACTGACTGCACTGGTGCTTCAACACCCAAAGCAACCTTGAGAGGGCTTGTTGCCCCAAAGTCTGCAGAGTCTAGGGTAATGGTTGCAATGCCTTGATGAACAGCGACAACAAACTCAAGTTTTGTTTCATTGTTTTCTTCAGCCATGCTGTACGAGCGATAAGCCACATCGCCGACTTTTTTAGCAACATGCTTGAAATTACTGTCTGTTTCTACTTTATCGAATGTTGCCCAAAAGGCTTGTTCGTCAGCAACATCAAATTTAAACACAGGTGCTAAACCCACGAGGTATACATAGCTCGTTAGCGTGTCTGGCGCACCAAAGGCTGCTTTGTATGCTTCGCCACTTTGGATAGCTTTAAAGTAAGTATCGCCAAGCGTGATAAAGAAAGTCTCACGATTCGTCATCTGCTGTGGATCAGTTTCTGTTAGTTCCAGAATGTCATCCATTGAAGGGACGCTGCCCATGGAACCCAAAAATTTGTCCAGTTCCAGTGGTGTCAATTGTGCTGAAACAAACGCTGAATCAGACGGGATTTGATCTAAGACAGATACGGACTGAGATGCCTGCTGCTGGGTGTAAAGATATCCACCAGCTCCCACTGCAGCAATACCTGCAGCGATGACCAACTTATTCACTAGCCTACTCCTTTTATAAATATAGCGTCCGAGAATAGAACTTATTGATCTAAATAACAATCTGTTGTGCGAATAAAGTAGAGAGAAGTCAAATAGATAAGAACTGAATCACAATGATGACTTAATATTCATTTAAATCATAGTGTTACAACTATGCCTAGTGGAGAGTTTTGATATTGATAAACGACCAAGTGAATTGCTGGTTTATCTATCTTTAATTCGCGTTATGTGCAGTTCTATATTCTTTATTTGGTAATAAGGCGACATATGTGATGTGAAAAATTTGATCCAGCAGAATAAGTGGTCGATTCTTGATGTAAATAGTTTGTGAATGATGTGTAGCTAAAAAGCTTCTAGGAGCGTCACTATGTTTTCGCATGAAAGTACATTGCAAATCACTCAACTTAGCCATAATGCTATCGCTCAGTTATCTCCTTCATTTGAT
Organism: Vibrio penaeicida; assembly: GCF_030689305.1. Taxonomy (GTDB): domain Bacteria; phylum Pseudomonadota; class Gammaproteobacteria; order Enterobacterales; family Vibrionaceae; genus Vibrio; species Vibrio penaeicida_B. The sequence goes on from NZ_JAUYVM010000002.1 coordinate 195,788, forward strand.
TCCTTACCTCATACAAAACACGCTGATGGAAAATATCGGCTGCGACGGTACTCTGTTGTTGAATTTCAGTTGAATAGCTTGAAAGAAGTGAATAGACACAACTTCGTGCAGTCGGAAAATATCAACCACTTTCAGGGAGATGTGATTCGTCAATTTGAAGGCATTGAGGCTGATACCTTAAGTGGGGATGCCATGCATGAAATGTGTCAGCTGTTTGTCGAAGCCAATGCGTTGCCCTGTGGTCAGGAAATCGAAATCCACCAGATACGCATCGCGACGGTTTTTGATGAAACGCCAGTCGCCCCGGAAGGAGTTCACCAGGATGGCTTTGATCATATTGCAATAGTGGGTATAGACAGGCACAACATCGTAGGCGGAGAGATCATGCTTTATCAAGATAACCATGAAGCCCCATTTTTTAGAAAAGTCCTAGAGAATGGAGAAATTGCGATTCTTGACGATCACAAGTTATGGCATAACGCCCAGCCCATTCGATCAATCATTCGTGATAACGAAGGTCATATGGACGTCTTTGTTCTAACTGCGACGGATGGCAACCTGGCTATGTAATCGAGAAAGCTGGAGAGCACACGCACTCCAGCTAACTTGTTCTACTAGGCTTCAAACGTGACTTCGTATGAAGTGAATTTACGAACGTTTATCACGCCCGTATCCATAATAAGGTACTGACCTTTAATGCCTTTGAGAACCCCCGTCACTTCTGGATTCTTGTCAAAATTATGAGATACGATCTTGGTTGGGTGCTCAAGTACTGGGTAAGTAATCTCGGTGGGAGCATCAACAAGAGGTATTACGGAGTCTTCACCATATTTCTCTTTAACTTGTTTGATGACTTCATTCGCATGAGGCATCAGTTCTTTAGCAAGTTCTTCTAATGGCAGTGGTTCAGCATCGCCTTTTAGAAGCGTCCGCCAGTTCGTTTTGTCAGCGACGTGTTTAGCGAGTTCCACTTCGATTAAACCCGATATATGACGATTCTTTACTTTGTAGATAGGCAGCCCTTGCGTGGCACCTTGATCAATCCATCGAGTCGGAATTTGCGTATGACGCGTAATTCCCACCTTCAAACTTGAGGTGTTTGATAGATAGACGTAATGGTCGACCATGCAATTCTCTTCGCCCCACTGAGGTTCTCGGCAAGTTCCCTCCTCGTAGTGACAAGTTTCAGGCTTCATTATGCACATATCGCAGCTTGCAAGCTTTCGCATGCAAACAAAGCAGTGACCCTGAGAGTAGCTTTTTTTGGTTTTCTTACCGCAAGAACTACAGAAAATGTTACCAGTGTGGGTGAGTTTAATGGGTTTTCCAATAAACGCATTTAGCCCAACCCGATCTTCGCCGACAGGTAGGGAATATTCGACACCTTCTGAAAGCTGAGAACTCAGCTTTTTCAGAGTACCTTTTGTATTGATTGACATGACATTACTCTTATTTGTTCACACCGTTACTAAGGGCTACAGACCCTAGGTGTGTTTGTTTTGTTTCTAGATTTTAGCAAAGTTATCAATTATCCCCGAATGGGATTTACAGGTATTACGGGAAGTCGACCTTATTTCCCTACACCAATTGGTGCTAAAGCGGTATAGGTTGAACGAAATCTAACCATTAATGTTCTGCGGGGCTCTTATTGTGTTTTGAGCTAAATATAGAATGGTGTTCTTTGTCATTGATTTTTATTGATGTACATCTTTATTTACTAAATTATGACTTCATTTTCACCATAAAATACGTGCTTATAAGTGCAGTTATGGTATCTTGCACATATGCATTATTGTGTGACTCCAGTTCCATTTTTATAGGGTTTTACACATGTAATATGAGGTGTAGCATGAATAGAAAGCATCAAATGAGCTTTGTACAAAAAGTTTTTTTGGTGTTGTTGTTTGGTACATTGTCGGTGATAACACTTTATTACCAATTTGGGGATACGCAGCGCCTAGTAATTTCGCCTGAACATTTTGCCTTTTTGTCTACAGATGACAGGCAATCAGGTGGCTCTACGGAGTCGAGTATGCAGGTGGAAGGGCATCAAGCGCATCTTCAATGTCAGTTAAAACGGAGTGAATATGCATGGCCATATTGCTCGGTTTCTATACAGCTTTCTAATGATATAACGAAGGGAATCGATTTATCTAACTATCATACAGTTAGGCTGAATATCGACTACCATACTAACGACCCAGAAGCCCGATTAAGAGTGTATTTAAGGAACTATAACTCAGCCTATTCAAGGGCAGATAACGAGTATTCCGTTAAATATAATGGTTTAGAGTTCGCTCCAGGCGTCGGGAAAGGCGCACTTGTTATTCCGATGGAGAACTTCCAAGTAATGACTTGGTGGTTAGCGGATTTTGATACTGATATCGAGCACGCTGCTCCAGAATTCAGCAATGTGGTGTTATTTGAGATCGCGACAGGTTCACACACAGGGCTTGGTGAGCATGACATCAAAATATATAGCATAGAATTCGAAGGGCATTTTGTTGATGGAGAAAAGCTGATGCTTACTTTGGTACTGATATGGACGGTACTTGGTGTGGCACTCTTTTGGTTCGATCACAGTAGAAGCTTGACAGCCATCAGCCAAGCGAATGCACGACACCTCCACCTGAAGACGGTTAATGACCGGTTACGTCAACAAAACACACGTTTTGCCGAAATGGCGCAAGTTGATGCTCTGACTGGGGCAAGGAATCGCCATTCAGTAAGAAACTGGTTGGATAACGCTGCCAAGCAGACGGAAGCCGGCTTAGATACATTGTCGATGATTTACTTGGATATAGACCATTTTAAGAGAATCAACGATACCTTTGGTCATCAGATTGGGGACGACATATTGAAGGAGTTCGTTCTTGTGGTCAGTGCTGTTATCCGACCTAGTGATCACTTAGTGAGATGGGGAGGAGAGGAGTTCATTGTATTCTGTCGAGATAGCGGATTGGAACAGGCTCAAGAAATTGCTGAGCGCATCCTATGCAATGTTAGAGAGCATGTTTGGCTTCACGGCGAACCGTTAACGTGTAGTGCGGGTGTGGCAGAGATGGAAAATGAAAGAATGACCGAAACCATGGCCAGAGCCGATGAAGCGTTATACCAAGCCAAGCACCTAGGACGTGATCGAGTTGAAGTTCACTTTCGGCGCTGTGAGATAGCATCAGAGCAGATCGGTTAGCGCAAACCCAATGAACTCAGGCTCATATTAGTAAATATTGTATCTTAGAGCTTAGAGCTTAGAGCTTAGAGCATAGAGGGCTCAGGCGAGCCCTCTTTTTTGATTTCTTTTTCTAGAGTCTCTTCTGATGTTTGTGCGTTGCCTACTTGCTCTGAAGAGTGACTATCGAGAGGTGGGATAGGTAAGTGTGGACCTTCGATGTTTTCAATTGGAACTTTAGGTCCCATGAACTTAGGTTGCTTATCAATAATATAGAGATCGATTAGCGCGTTTGCTCTCGCAAGCACTTCTCTTATACGAACAAACCAGCCACCCGATCCAGTGGGCCCCGGTACTGCCAAGCACACAGCCTTTATTCCATGATAATTGGCAATATACAAAGCACGCTCGCAGTGGAATGCTTGCGTCACAATTATAAAATCATCAGCATCAAAAATGGCTTTTGCTCTTACTACTGAGTCTAGAGTTCTAAAACCAGCGTAGTCGAGGTAGATGGCATCTTCAGGAATACCCGCTTTTAAAAGATCCCGCTTCATGGTCCATGGCTCATTGTAGGAGCGGTGGGCGTTGTCGCCACTCAATAAATAAGACGACACCTTTTTATCCAAAAATAATTGAATAGCTGTGTTGATGCGGTGGGTGTAAAAGTCGTTGAGGGTTCTACCAATGTACTTACTAGTACCTAGAACCAGTGCGACATCGTGATCGGGAAGCGTTTCAGGTTCAAAATACACTTGCGATTCGGTTTGCCAACTTATCCAGCGATCAATGAAAATGAGCGTGCCGAGTAAGGTAATTCCAGACAGTAGAATGACCAACGCTGCTCTGCGAAGCCATAAGATAAGTGAAGATGGTAGAGAGAGTTTCAGCATGCTAGTTCCAATATCAAACCTGCCGATTTCGCTGTGCCCAGATACCCACAAGAGTAAACCATAATAGTAAGGCTATCACTAGCCAATCACGATCAAGCCGCGTTAGCCATTGTGAAAGAAGAGGAGACATTTTCACAATGAAAAAACCAAACCCAAATGCATTGATAGCAATGAAAGCAAAAGTTCGTACGATAAAGTGATGGCCAGAAAGTACGCGGCGCATAACTCGGTTAATATCCGAACCAAACACCACCAATCCACAGGCAATTACGGCTGTGGAAATTTCAGATAGGTAGGGAACCAGTTTCGTTCCTAGAGTGGTAAGTATCTCTAACATAACCACTAATCTTACGGTTTCATGCTAAAAAGAAAAGCCCATAAAGGGCTTTTCTGAATGAAACGTGCATTTGTGCCGACAATTTGTGTAAATTGACTAGAAACTCATCAAGTTATGTTAGAACGCTGTGCGTTTATACTTACGGTACACTGGTTGCCAGAAATGTTGGTTAATGGCTTTTTCTAGGGCTTCGTCTGTAATTTCTAGTGCAACACCCTGCTCAATGGCTTTTTTCCCAACGGCGAACGCAATCTTTTTGGAAACCATATGGATTTCTTCCAGTGGAGGAAGCAATGCACCAGTTCCTTGTTGGGCTAGAGGTGAACATTCTGCCAGCGCTCGGCTTGACTCCATGAGCATTTCATCCGTCACACGTGACGCAGAAACCGCAAGAACGCCCAAGCCAATTCCAGGGAAAATGTAGCTATTATTGCACTGAGCAATCTCAAACGTTTTACCATCATGAATCACAGGAGCAAACGGGCTTCCAGTTGCAACGAGCGCAGCGCCATCCGTCCAGCGAATGATATCGTTTGGCGTCGCTTCAACACGGCTTGTAGGGTTCGAAAGTGGGAACACAATAGGGCGATCACAACCGTCATGCATCGCTTGAATAACTTCTTTGCTGAATAAGCCCGGCGCACCAGAAACACCAATTAATACGGTTGGCTTGGCATTTTTAACCACTTCCAATAGAGAGAACCCAGCGTCATCAGACTCCCAATCTTTAGTATTGGCATCTTTTTGAACCAAACGCTTTTGGAAATCCAGCAAGTTTTGCATGCCTTCTTGAAGCAAGCCCCAACGGTCGACCATGTAAACTTGTGATCTCGCTTGTTTATCGGATAGACCTTCAGAGACCATTTGAGCAATGATGGCTTCAGCAATCCCGCAGCCAGCGGAGCCTGCGCCTAAGAAAGTAATGCGCTGCTCAGAAAGTTTGCTTCCAGCCGCATGGCAAGCCGCTATCAAAGAACCTACTGTAACGGCAGCCGTGCCTTGAATATCGTCGTTAAAGCAGCAAACGCGATCTTTATAGCGCTCTAGAAGAGGCATTGCATTCTTTTGTGCAAAATCTTCAAATTGAATCAATGCATCTGGCCAGCGGCGCTGGACGGCTTGCATAAATTCTTCAACAAATGCGTTGTATTCAGCACCAGTGATACGAGGGTGACGCCAGCCCATGTACATTGGATCGGCAAGACGTTGAGGGTTGTTAGTACCAACATCCAACACGATTGGTAAAGTATAGGCTGGGCTGATACCGCCACATGCCGTATAAAGCGCTAGCTTACCAATAGGGATACCCATGCCACCGATCCCCTGATCACCCAGACCAAGGATTCGCTCGCCATCTGTCACTACGATCACTTTTACATTGTGGTTGGTGGCATTGTTGATCAAGTCATCAATTCGATCACGGTTCGGGTAGGAGATAAAAATACCTCGACCGCGGCGGTAAATGTTCGAAAAATTCTCACAAGCCGCACCAACTGTCGGCGTATAGATGATTGGCATCATCTCGCTGATGTGATTTTGAACTAAGCGATAGAAAAGGGTTTCATTCGTGTCTTGGATATTACGCAGGTAGATGTGCTTATCCATATCACTTTCGAAGTTTTTATACTGTTGATATGCGCGATCAACTTGTTCTTGTATTGTTTCGGTCGATTCCGGCAGCAAACCTTCAAGGTTAAAAGAAATGCGTTCTTCTGCGGAAAAAGCACTGCCTTTGTTTAAAAGAGGCGTACTCAGAAGAGCTGGACCCGCGTATTGGATATATAAAGGGCGTTTATCGTTATTCATTAGTGACTCGGTAAGACATGTATCGGGCGTAGATTGAAATGATAGCGGTTTGGTTACATTCTTGTAAACCGAACTTCTCTAATTCGCTAATTAATTAGCAATAGTTTGAAGTTTATGTTCCACAAACTACTATTTGGAGCTCACAAAAGCGCAACGTGCTTTCTCCATGTATACCACTTAGGTTTGGGTATATACTCTGCGCCATATTTTCAAATTTCTCTAGACGACCTTTTCACATGCTTCCAATCGACGCGATAAAACCTGAATTTGATTCTTTGATAGATCAGCACCATTTAGTTGTTGAGGCTGAAACCGGATCAGGTAAATCGACTCGGTTGCCGCTATGGGCTGCAAAATTTGGTCGAATATTGGTGGTTGAACCAAGGCGAATAGCGTGTACCTCACTGGCTGAATATTTGGCGAAGGAAGACGGAACAAAGCTTGGCGACAAGATCGGCTATGCAATCAAACTGCAAAGCTTCTATTCCGAAAACACTCAAGTAGTGTTTGTCACACCTGGTGTGGCGCTGCGCTGGTACTCTGAAAACAAACTGAGTAATTTTGATACGGTGATGGTGGATGAATTTCACGAAAGGCGTTGGGATACGGATCTTCTTGTTTCTATATTACGCCGTGAAGAGCAGCATCGCTTGATTGTTACCTCCGCAACTCTAGAGTCCCAAAGATTGGTTGATTACATAGGCGGAAAACGAATATACGCTGAGGGGCGTGTGTATTCTGTGAGTGTTGGTTATCGCGCAAAGGATACAAGGCACTTACCCGATATCAGGGGGCTCGAACAAAAAGTGCGAACCGAGGTCGAGCACTGTTTACAAGAAACCGAAGGTGACATTCTTGTTTTTTTACCGGGTAGAAAAGAAATCACACAATGCCAACAAGCCCTGTCTAGCCTAGATGATGTGCTTGTTACGCCTCTTCATGCTTCTGTATCGGATACTCAACGCGAACTGGCTTTGAAGCGACAGGACCAGCAGAAAGTAGTATTGGCAACCAACGTAGCAGAAACCTCACTGACCATTCCCAATATTTCGGTGGTGATAGATAGCGGGTTGGAAAGGCGGACTTTGCAAAGAAATGGTCGAACGGTACTTAGCTTAAAGCACATTTCAAAAGCGAGCGCGAAGCAGAGAGCGGGGCGGGCGGGGCGCGTTCAAGACGGTATTTGTGTCCGGTTGTTCGGGGAGCACGCGCCACTCGATGCAGCAACACCACCAGAATTGCACCGCGAAGAGCTCACCGAGGCGATGTTAGCCAGTGCCAGTTGTGGGTATCCTTTAGACACATTAACCTTTCTTGAACCACTACCAGAAAAATCGGTCGCACAAGCCATTGAGCGACTCACGCAAATGGGCGCAATTGATGATCAAGGTGTAATTACCACTCATGGCAAAATTCTCTATCCACTTCCTATTGATGCATTGTACGCAGATTTACTGACTCGTTTACCCACCAAACCATTGCGCGAAGCGATGGTGGATCTAAGTGCTGTCTTATGTACACCAGCGCGCCTCTTCAAGCTGCCAGAAAGTGAAGACAAGTTAGAAAAACTCAACCAATGGGAACCCAAAGGCTGCGACGCACTCACCCTGATCAAACTTATTCGCGGAGAGTCATGTGATGCCATTTTTGTTGATGCGCAAGTACTGAGCGAAGCACAAGCACTAGCGAGACAAATGCGGGATGCGCTATCGCTACCCGATTTAGAGGTTGCGTCTCGGTTCGATTCAAACGTATTTGTAAATGAAATCGCGCGGCTTCATCCCGAGCTTGTTTTTGTTCGTAGAGAGAAACGTAGGCAAGCTCTGGGCAATGGCTACAGTGAGTTGACGGTCGGAAGGGATTCGCGATTTCCCGATACAGCAGAAGTGGCAGTCGTACTGGATCAGCACAGCTTACCGGGAAGAGGGGTCAAACAAACGCTAAACCTCGCGACCATAATGTTGCCCATGGCGATGAAGCAAATAGAAGCGCTGGATATCGGAGAGTGGGCAAATGGCGACATGATAAAAATTGAAGCAGAGTGGGTTACACGCTCTCAATATCTCTACGCAGGTCGGGTAATTGCCGAACGTTTGAGTGAACCACAAGGTGTGGAATCGGTTGCCAATGCCCTTATTCAAGGCAAAGCGTGGAAAGGGTTTGCAGAAAAACTCAAAGCGGATATCGCGGCGTGGAACTTGTACAAAGCACTGGAAAAAAACAATTCCGAAGACAAAGTAGAAAGTGCAGCGTGCTGGCTAGAGCAACAGTTACGAGACCTCGGCGTTGAAACACTTGCGGATCTTGAATTACTTGATCCGGAAGATATTCAATTCGAAGGTATTCCATATTGGGAAAGAGAGGATTTTGATGAAAAATTTCCAACTCTTCTCAATATCGGCGATTTGCAACTGACCGTAGAGTATTTCCCAAGTAAAAAGCTCGTCCATGTTTTGTACCTTCGCGGTCTAAGAAAAGGTGACCCTAAACGCTGGGAGTTGCCACGTTGGAGCGGATGGCGTGTGCAGTATCGCAAAGCCAGCCGAATAGTTGATATTAAAAACTAAGAGCTATTTTATTTGGGGTTTTGGCGTAATCTTTGCTTGTCTACTTGAAAACACTAATAAAAAGACAAAGGTTGCCGCCTGTGCAAAAACCATTATTCGCCATTGTTGGAATTTCAATATCAATCGCTTTTTCTTGTCCGTTGATGGCTAAAAGCCTAAGTAGTATTTCTTCCTATGAGGATACGTATGTTATTGGAAGTTATACCAATGACATCAATAAAGCAGACTACATAGCGGGTGGGTTTGAAGGTGCCGGAGAGCTACAATCACTTGAGGCGAAGTTTAAGTTTTCCTTTTCATTTCCTTTGCTGCAATTTACCTCAAATTCATCCTTGGTAGCCGCTTATTCTCAAACGTCATTATGGCAAGTAGCGAACAATAAAATTTCCTCTCCTTTTCGTGAAACAAACTACAAGCCGCAAATTTTTGTGATGTATCGTCCTGATCTATTCATCATCAACAATATTGAGCTAGGTTATAAACACCAATCTAATGGGCAAACTGCGTCACTATCTCGCAGTTGGGATAGAGCTTACCTCGCTCTTGAACTGCTTGATGGACCCTTTGAATACGGCATTCATGCTTGGTCTGTGTTCGGTCGGACAGGTGAAAACCCAGATATCGCAGAGTACTACGCGCCATGGAATGCGTGGATGAAGATTCACTCGACCTTTGGTGTCTTCGATTTAAGCGGGTTTTACAATTTTGATACAGATCGAAGTGGTGTTGAAGCTGGGTATACGTTCTATATGAATGACTTTGTCGGCTTATATACCCAGGTTTACCATGGCTACGGAGAAACGTTGATTGAATACAACCACAGCCACACTCGAGTTGGGATTGGTCTTAAACTGGTTAATTGGCAATAAGTTGTCTTCATTTAGTTGGCTAAGTTGATTCACCAGCCAAGTAACTGACAGGATTCCAAATCTTTTCCTTTGATTCATTTCAACTATGTTCATATTGTGTAAATAACCGTACTTTTTTATAGCCTTTTCTTGTGAAATAAGGTCATAACAGACGATTGTTTTATATCATATTGCTATATAGCAAATTGTGGTTAATAGTGAGTTTATATGCAATTCCGTAACGGTTTAGGTGGTATTGCTAATATGGCGTTAGGGTTCGCTTGACCCAGCCAAAACCTTTTTGTAATACATACCAAAAGGTGACAAACAACGATGCAAAGGCGTTGTGTTTTAAGAAATAGTCTTCGGATATTTCGCTATTCTCAATGTCGGGGGGCATTATGGATAAAACTAAAACGGCGGACATTGTTTTTGATTACACCACGTTTTTAGGTGTAGTTTGCCGCAGGAAATGGACATTTTTGGAGGCGATTCAGTCTTTCGCGCCGATCTTTGGCGTGGTGTGGAAAGACAGCTTGAATCAAATGCAAACTCCGCAAGATAGAATCTGGGATCAGGCTTTATCTGCAATGTCTGCTCAAAATAGTGATGAAACAAACCTTGTTAGGTTAGTGAAGCTGGCAAGAGCTGAAGGGATCGAGAAAATTACTCTCATTATGCCTTATGAACTAGAACAAGAGCAGAAAGCCAATATAGGTAAGAAGAGTCACTCGGTGATCACGGATCTGAATGAAGACCAGTTTCTAATCGTGTTGGAACAAGAGTAAATTTCAGGCACCTGAGTGCTTAATTGAATGCATTAGAAAGAGAAAACCCCTGAATCGAATTCAGGGGTTTTTATTTGGCTAAACAGACTCTAGAGTGTGTTGGACCAGCACATTACAGAATGCCTTGGTCTTTTGCCATCTTATGAGCGATTTTAGGCGCTTGCCACAAACAAGGCACTAAGATGAACGATGCCGGAACCGCAGTGATCACGATGAAAGACTGCAATGCAGATATTCCCCCTTGACCGAGAGATATCAAGACAATCGCCATTGAACCCATTACTACGCCCCAAAATGCACGCATCATTGCATTTGGTTCTGTGTCGCCAGTAATAACAACGCTGATTGTGTAAGTCATTGAATCACCTGTTGTGATAATGAACGTTGTTGTTAAAACTAAGAACAAAATAGCGATCAATGTTGAGTAAGGTAACTGCTCAGTAATAGCAAGTAATGCACCCGGTAAGTTGAATCCTTCAAAGCCAGCTTTAATCACACCAGGGTTTGCCAACTCAAACGCCAATCCGCTACCGCCAACAATACTGAACCAGAAACAAGTGATCAGTGGTGCAGCAACACTTACCGCAAGAATCAGCTGTCGAATAGTGCGACCTCTAGAAATACGAGCAATAAAGATTGCCATCATTGGTCCATAACCAATAAACCATCCCCAGAAGAAAACGGTCCACCAACTCAACCAGCCTGTGTCGCCTCGGAATAAAGCCATAGGCACAAAATTATCGATCATGGTTGCCATACCTTGCATGTAACCATCGATGATAAAGCTTGTTGGACCCGCAATAAGAATAAAGAAGACTAACGCAACGGAAAGAATAATGTTGTAACGGCTAACTAATTGAATACCGCGGCTGAGCCCACTCAATGCTGAAAGGGTATACATAGCCATGGCAAAGAGAATAACCATAGTTTGCGTAGCAAAGCTGTCTGGAATGCCAAACAACGCGTTCAGCGCGTAGCTTACTTGTAAGCCAAGGAACCCAATTGGTCCAATCGTACCAGCGGCTACAGCGATAATACATACCGCATCAATAGCGTTGCCTAGCTTGCCGTGAATCGCTTTGTTGCCAAAAATTGGGTAGAGCAGCGTACGTGGTTTAAGTGGCAATCCTTTCTCGTAGTGAAGGTACATCAACACAACTGACGATAAGCAGCCCAATATTGCCCAAGCAAGAAACCCCCAATGCATGAAAGATTGGGAAAGGGCGTTTATCGCCATATCTCTTGCTGAAGATTCATCAAATATAGGTGGCGCAGAAACGAAATGTGCGATGGGTTCAGCAGCAGCCCAGAATACTCCACCGCCAGCCAGTAGCGTACAAAGTACAATAGAAAGCCATTTGAATGTGTCAATTTCAGGCAGAGCGAGACCACCTAAGCGCACATAACCCGTTTGACCGAGCGCTAGCACTAATCCAATTACAAAATTTACCAGCAATAAGATTTGCCAGAATGCGCCAAACCACTGAGTGGCATAGGTGAATCCAGAGTTGATTATAGATGACAGTAGTGAAGTGTTAACGAGAGCAAGCAATACAAACATTAAAAGGAAACTTCCGCTCAGCCAAAATACAGGGTTGTTGAATCCAAGTTTCTGGAGGGTTGTACTGGCATGTTGAGCAGATTGAATCGCTGAGCTGTCAGCCTCTGCAATACTGGGCTGTTCAGGACTCAGGATAGTTTTAGACATATAATTTTTCGCTTTTGAAACTGATAAACCAAGCATTTCTACGGCGATGAAGTTAGGTACGTTCGCCAGTCGATGCTCTAGAAATTCGCCCACATATGTATGTGACGAGTCCAGATAAGTGGTTGATATCAGATTGTGAGTTTCCCTCACAGCGAAAAATAACTGTGAGGTTGATCATAAAAGCGTGCGATCCTATCACGTTAAGATTACAAAATGCAGCAGAAATCTTACTCATTTTATTTACAGAATGGATGATTTATTTAGGGTCTTTTGCAGTTAGAACTAAATGACATATCGTACTGCCGCATATTGGGTCATCGCCCACCAGCAATTTCTGTAAATGAGCCAGTAACATAAGAAGCTTCATCAGATAGTAACCATGCAATTGCATTGGCCACTTCTTCTGGCGTCCCTCCTCTTTGTAAAGGCAAAGAAGAAGCGAGACGATCAACACGACCGGGTTCGCCACCATCGGCATGAATATCTGTGTAAATGAGCCCAGGACGAACGGCGTTAACGCGGATGTTCTGAGCCGCAACCTCTAAAGAAAGACCTTTGGTTAACGAATCGACCGCGCCCTTGGAGGCGGCGTAATCCACGTACTCAAACGGCGCTCCCAACCTTGATGCAGCGGAAGAGACATTTACAATAGCCCCACCTTCAACCATGCGTTTCACCGCTTCTCTACAACATAAGAAGCAGCTGGTGGCGTTGGCTGCCATTACTTTGTTAAAGCGTTCAAGATCCATATCCACTAGGCGAGATTGGGTGAATAGAATTCCGGCGTTGTTGACTAAGTGAGTGAGCGTTCCAAACTCTCTTTCTGCGGTATCAAATAAACGAATAACGTCGGCTTCAACGGATACATCGGCGGCGCACGCAATGGCTTTGCCTCCCTCTTTTTCAATCAGCTTAACGGTTTCGATGGCTTCATTTTGACGCGTTCGATAATTCACACATACTCGATAGCCTTTTGAAGCCAATAGGAGAGAGGTAGCTCTTCCGATACCTCGGCTTCCACCCGTAACGATCACAACCTTGTTCATATGTATTCCTTAGAGTTCTCAAGAGGTTTTTTCAAGCAAATCTTTTGTCATGAATTGGCTGTTCGGGTCCGGTTGGTAGTCAGCAAAAGGTGTGCAGTAGACAAATCCATTCTTTTCATACAAGGTGCGAGCGGGTTTAAAAAAATCCATAGAGCCTGTTTCCAAACTGATCTTTTCGTATTTTCGATCTTCCGCCACAGAAAGCAAATGTTGTAATAAGTTTGAGGCCACACCTCGATTTCGAGCTGTTTTAGCCGTACGCATAGACTTCAATTCCGCATGGGACGAATCAAGTTGTTTTAAGGCTGCACAGCCAAGTAGCTCGCCGTTGTCCCATGCCGACCAAAACGTAATCTCGGGCTTTTTTAATGCGACTAGATCTAAGGCGTGGACACTTTCTGGCGGAGACGTTGCGTACATATCATCTAAGTGCTCATTGAGAAGAGCGACGATTTCTTTACCGTCTAATTTGTCGATTTTGATTTCCATATCTTGTTGTTTCTTATTTCTAAATGATAATGAATACTATCAAATATGCCTTTAGGTGAGCAAGAAAAATGAGCTCCACCAAATGAATGTAGAGCTCATTAGGAATGAGACGACTTACTGGTGCGATTATTCAATATCACGATTGAGGAATGAAACTCATTATTCTGACATCATTTAACTGCGCGTTACTCGATACTGCTAAACTCGCATGGCGAATAGGCGACCGGATCAAATAACTCCACCATTGCTGAGTCTGCTTGGTATAAGTAATGAGTGAGTTGTTGCTAATACTATCTGTATTTAAACCGTCTTTACTTAAGCCATCTCTACCTAAGCCATCTGTATTTAGGTCGTCAGAGTTGAGGCACAAGTGACGACAGCCATGAATTAGCCCTTCGCCAGTCGCTTTTAGCAGTGATTCTTTTAGTGCCCACAAATGGTAAAACTGCGTGGCATTCTCAACACATTCGTTTTCGTGCAAAACACTCCTGGCTCTTCGTTTCCATTTAGATGCATGGTTGTGAACAGCAATATCGAGACCTATTTCAGTTTTGGAAGTAACGGCAACTAACATTATTCCTTGGCTGTGCGACGCATTAAATTGCAGAGATTCCTTATCCAAATAAGGCTTTCCGAACGTTTTCTTCAAGACAACATGTTGGCTTGGCTCTCTATTGATATACATACTTAATACATGACGCTGAAACAACTTACTGGCAGCGAATTGCCATCGTGCTATTTCTGGCTTCAATTGAAATTGCGTGCGCTCAGACTTCGACAGGTCATTAAGCTTTGAGAGTGTCCAATTCTTGCAAGGAATCCACAACCAAACGTCGACAGAGTTTGGTTGTGGCGTTGCCATAGGATGAGTGTTTGACTCCATGGCTATGCAGTTTTGGTCGTCTGAGTAAATCCACCATCCAAGACGATATTCTGACCGTTACTCAGTCGCTGGTATCTTGCAAGGCTAACGGCCAATTCAGCGACTTCATTTGGTTGAGCAAACCGCTTTAGAGGAATGCGATCAAATGCGCCTGGTTGTTTATACCAAGGTGCCTTTTTTATCATCTCTGTGGCTACCGGCCCTGGGGAAATCGCATAAGTTGTTAAGGTTTGGAGAGCGGTGGGCGGAGTACTGGCAAGTTGCTTTGTCCATTCAATCAACATTGCCTTAGCAACGGCGTAAGCACCTTGACCGGCCCTTGGCCGTACACCGGAGATGCTAGCCATATTGATCACGCAAGGCGCATCCGATTTTTTAAGTAATGGGGTGCATTGCGTAAACATATCTTGAGCAGAATAGAAATTGGTTTGAAGTACCGATTGCCAGTCTTCCATTGATGTTTGGGGGATGAGGTTATCTCGAAGTATTCCAGCGTTATTCACTAGAACATCGAGTTTATCTATTGATCCTAGAGCCTTCAGTGTTTGCGCCTCGTTATTGATATCGAAAATAATGGGAAGAACAACAGCGCCATCGGCTTGCAGTGAAGCAATTCGCGATTCTATTTCTGGTGTCAGTGTTCTGATATTTAGGTATACCGCGTAATCACATTGAGAAAACTGCTGCGTGATGGCCATTCCGATCCCTTGCCCTGCGCCTGTAATTAATACCGTTTTCATTTTATGCCCTTAATCCTACAATAATTGGTCATTTACAACATTCCATTGCACAGACTGCGCGGTTAGGTATTCGCAGCCTTTGAGTTCAAGTAATTGAAAATAAGTGCTTTTGTCCATTGCTTTATCACTACTAATGAAGTTGATTCGAGCTTTTTTCCCCGCAAGCTCCATTGCTGCAATTTGGCAGAGCGTTTGAGCTCCCTTTTGAATGATGGCGTTGTCGCTCTGTCCCCAGTGGACCCATACTTGGCAACCGCGTTTTCGCATTAAAGGGCGATAGAGCTTGTGGAAAATTTGGAACAACTCATTCAACGCATTTGCGTCGCTTTTTCCTTGGTAGCTCAAAACTATCGGCTGTTTTGTTTCGGCCAGCGTTTTGACTACTTCATCGGGTAGGTCTTGTTCGGCTGAGACAGGAAACCTTTGTAATTGCTGCTCAGCGTTGGTGACGTACAAACAAAATGGATTAATCATATTGGGACTCCAGAAACGCGCGAATGGTTTGGTTTACGAGTGCGTGCGCTTCGATGTTCGCGGCATGTGTGTCTAGCGGTAGGCAAGCCCACTCGAATGTAGAATTCGAATCGACAAGCGCTTTTTGTAGCTTGGGCGGGCAAATAAAATCGCCCTCAGTTCCTACCAATAATGCGGGTATTGTTAATGGCAGTGGATCGACATTCGAGCGGTCACCGATCGCGTTTAAAAAAGCAATGACTGAATGCCTGTTGTGGTTGTATTCGACATATCGCTGGACTACTTGCGTTTGAAAGTCCTCTAATTGTTCCAAATAGTCATCGCTAAAAAACCAAGAGTATGTCCCTTGGAATATGGTGGCGAGCGGCACATCGGTTTCCAGCATATGTTTCACGCTGGCCATCATTTTTTTGCCTTTCATCGATATATCGATTGCCGAGTTCACCATCACAAGCTGACTAATAAGGCGAGGATTTCGTTTTGCCAGCTCCAGCGACAATATTCCACCAAATGAGTATCCGACTAACGTGATGTTCGGCAGTTGTAGTTCTTCAAGTAACCCCGCAATAGCATCACACAATTGATCGTATGAGAACGTGGAAGATACGCGTGATTCGCCGCATCCAGGGTAATCAATAAACACTTGCTTGTGTTCTTTCTTAAAAAAAGGAAAACGACTTTGTTTGATCCAAGATGGTTCCCCGTGAAAAATACCATTTAGGAAAACCAGCGTTTTTTCTGCGTTCTGGTTGCCTTTGACTGCATAGCTAAGCTCAAATTTGGGGGTGGTGTACTTCACAAGGTTACCTCTTCATGTCGATATTGCTTGAAATCTTCTAGGAGATTACGAGCTTCAAAATGTTTATGAGGAGCGCGGCGCAGTGTCACACTAGAGAGCCAAGCAACGTGTTCGCCATTCTCTTTTGTTACGCAAAATCGCGATTGTTGGTCTTTGTCATCGACCTTATCAACAAAGCCACGCATGGTGTATTCAGTGTCGGCTGAGAAAGACGTTGGGAAATAAGCACCTTCCATTTGAACAGGCAGTTTGGCGTGAAACTGAGGTTTGGTCGTGCTTTCAATTTGAATGCAATTAAGAACAGAAAGTTGCAAAACGGAATCGAAAGCCAAAGGTGATAACCAGAAACTCAGACCAGGCTGGATGGATTGCCAGTTTTCCAATTGCGCTAAATTGAACTTTCCGGCAATGCCTTCCAGTTCATCGTCCAGATAGATATCGCCTGTAATCGTTTGAAATAATGGTCCATGAGTTGGATGGAACGTTTGGTAGTAAAGCGATTGTGGTAATTTCAGCGGGTTTAGTGCTTTCGGTTTATCGCTATGATGACCGATCACATGCTGGCTTTGAACGTCAATGGTAGCCGTTGCGACGACACAATCTTTACGAATTACTTTTCCGTTTTTGTTGGTTAAGTCCATCGTTAAGCTGAGCTCGAATTTTCCCGCACTGTTTCTGAAGCAATTCACTGAGAGTGATTGAGTTTGACCAAAAGGAATGGCGATGCCGCGAAGTTGTTCGACCTTTTCGATATACAGCGGAAAAGGGTTGTCGACATCGGCGCAGTGCGCGGCTGTTTGTACCAGCAGCTCTGTTGTATACGCAAATGGAAATAGGCAAAGGCGATTAAACACATGATGTTTTAAAGCCACCATTTTGTTGGGGTCGATGGTTATGTTGAGTTGTACTCGATCTTCCGTCTTTTGGATGGAATCAGCCCAATGAATGAAAAAAGGCGTTGAAGTCGTCATTAGTTGCGTTTCTCCTGCAATTGGTAGTTCTTGAATTCCACAATTAGGCTCATGTCTGAGCTATTCCACACAGTAACGTTTACGTGACCGTCATCCTTTCCTCGGGAGACTTGTGTAATGAGGAGTGATTCTTTTACAGGACCATAAAATCTCATCGATTCAATATCGGCTGGCCAGGCAGGTCGATTGGTCAGGTAAGAATAAAAGACGAGGTACTGCACGCCGGAAATGGCACCATGAGCAGGCGTGGCAAAGGTGATATCGGCACTGCTGCCAAGGTAGTAATGCAGGCTATCTTTAAGGTCGGAGTAACCGTCTAAGCAACATTCCGTTGGCGACCATTCGTAGCAAAAATTCGTTGTGGCAAACAGCGAACCCATAATGGCTGCGGACTTCTTACGGAAGTTATGTAATACCGATATCTCGATGGGCTCTACATCAGTCGGTTTATTGTGAGTAGGAACGTTATCTCGCTTGCATTCTAGTGTCGCAGTGAGGGCGAGTACGTCTGCGCGAATGACGCTTCCGCCTTTAGAGAGTTTGTCGCACCCAATCGATAAATTGTAAATGTCTTCTTGTTTGCTCCATTCGATGTACAGTTTGTTATCGATGTTCTGCTGAACTTGGATAAAGCGCCTAGATTTGATGTTGCACAGTGAGAAGCTTTGAATGTCGAGTTCCCCGTTTTCAAATTCTTCAATAAACGGGCTTTGTTGTAATAGCGCAACCGCGTATTCCAGCAAGAAAACCGTTGGGATCACTACCTCACCGCTGATTTTGTGTGAATACAAATAGCGATGTTCGGTTAAATTGATGTTCAGAATGCTGCGCAGGGTTTGATTTTCAAAATATTGAGATTCAAGGTTATTTTGTATCAGGCTAGAGGTCATTATGATTCTCCAAACTTAGAAAATATGACCGTGGCATTTTGACCACCAAAGCCGAAGTTATTCGACATCGCGTGGCAAACTTCCAACTCTCTCTTGCCTTCCGCGACATAATCCAAATCGAGTTCTGGATCGGGCGTTTGGTAGTTGCGTGTGCCGTGTATCACACCATCGCGCATGGCGTTTATACACGCGATGGCCTCTAATGCGCCAGCTGCCATTATTCCGTGTCCAATCATGGATTTAGTTGAAGAGACAGGAATATTGTAAGCATGCTCACCAAACACCTTTTTAATCGCATTGGTTTCTGTTTTGTCGTTCATCTTGGTGGAGGTGCCATGAGCGTTGATGTAGTCAATTTGCTCAGGTTTCAGCCCAGCAGTATCCAATGCGCCTGTTAGAGTCCGGCACGCTGCTCTTCCTTCTGGGTCTGGGTCTGTAGCTCGATATCCGTCTGTATAAGAACCATATCCCGTTACTTCCGCTAAAATGTTCGCGCCTCGTTTTTGTGCTGACTCTAGTTCTTCTAGGATGAGCACCCCACAACCACTTCCCATAACAAAACCGCTTCGTTCGGCGTCGAAAGGTCGGCAAGCGGTATCTGTGTCTGGATTGGTCGTGAGTGCACCAATACGGGTGAAGCCGATCATGGCATTTAGGTCGAAATCGTACGCTCCGCCAACAATGGCAGACGTCATTCGACCACGACGAATTTTCTCAAACGCTTCGCCAATGGCATTGTTACCCGAAGCGCAGGCGGTCCCGACGCTCAAGCTTGGACCTGTAAGGTCGTAATAGCGTGAGGTAAAATGATTAATGCTGTCGGTATCATCGACTTGCGTTCGAGCTGCAAGAGCAGGGCATTGCCGAAGCTCTCTTAGCCAAGCTTCAAGATCGACCTCACCGTTACTGGTGGCTTTTGCAAAAGTGGGTAAATAAATATCGACATCCATTGTCGCGCTATAGGGGCGGTCAGCGATCATACAAGCGGTGTCTTGATAGTTCGGGTCTGAGAAATCAATCCCCGATTGATTGACGGCTTCTTCAATAGCAAGGAAGAATTTTTTAATGGATGGATCCGCCGTGGAGATGGATGCTAATTTCTTGTTCGCAACAATGTGCTTTTCCATTGAAGGCATCGTGGCTGCAATAGATACGATGTCACCGCTCACTGGCAAGTGGTTGATGGATCTGACGCCATTCTCACCAGCCAATAATGATTGCCATAAATTTTCTGACCCTGCGCCAAATGCGCTGACGGCTCCCATACCGGTTACGACCACGCGTTTCATGATTCTGACTCCTTGTTTATCAATAAGCTGACTTCATTGCCGAGATAGTCAATGTGATGGCAAATGATCTGTTTTAGCGATATATCTTTGCGTAAATGCGAAACGTAATTCAGACCACTATTCAATGGCTTACGTTCGATGTTCAAAACAGGAGCAAGGTATTGGTGTTTTAACTGCAAACAGGCATAAAGTAACGAGCAACCTCCGGCAGCACCGTAGGCAAATCCGGTGTAGTCGTTTGAGCAAACAATCGGGACTTCACCACCAAAAACATTAAGTGCGGCTTGTGCTTCACATTCGTCTAGCTCTGGAATGCCAGAGAGAGTCAGTTGGATGGCATCGATGTTTGATGAATGGGTATTCGCTTTGTGTAACAGCTTTCTGAAGTGCGCTTCAATGGCAGCAATGGTGCTCTGTTTTGGTTGCTTAAAAAGCTTGGGTAAGTAATTGTTTTGATAAGCGGTGACTTCACCATAATGATCGAGACCACGCTGACTCGCAATGTCACCGTTTTCAATGACAAAACTAACCCCAGCTTCAGCAGATACAATGCCTTCATCGTTCAACGTTTTAGCGACAGGGTGTTTTTGTTCAAGCCTAAAAGTATGGTCGAGCGAGGCTTCTGATTCTGAAGCGCCAGCAAGGATACGGCTAGCACGTTCATCTTGAATGGCTTCCATCGCTTCACCTACCGCCATGACGGCTCCAGCCGGACCATTCACAATGCTGTAACTCATTCCACGTAGCCCATATTGAATAGACACTTGCCCGCCAGTCGTATTAGGTAGGCGAGGTAAAATCCATAGGGGAGGGAATTGTCGATAATGCTCCAAACCTAACGATTCATAGTTGACGGAAAGATCATCGTTCAAGCTTGCAAGATAGGGCGATGTACTGTTTTGAAATCCTTGGCAGAAAAAAGAGCCGTAGATGACACCACTGGTTTCTTCATATTGGGCAAGTTGGTTGGCATCCAGCTGCGCATCACTAAAAGCTAATGCCGCACTTGATACACCGAGCTTAACTTGGGGAGTCATCATTCGAATGGATTTTTTGTCTTTGATAAAATCGCGTGGATTGAAATTGGGCACAGCGCCAAGCGGATAGGGATAAGTGTCATCATATCGAATCCCAGTTTCGGCTTGCTGATGGCCTGCTAAATGTTCTTCTAGGGTTATTCCGAGCGAAGTAAACCCGCCCAGTCCGGTAATAACCGCAACAGGTGTTGGCATGAGTATTCCTTATTTTACGAGACTAACTAGCTCTGAGACGAAACAGAATCCTAGGCTAAATTTGAAAGGAATTAGCGTGTTCTGTGTCTGCCCCAGGTATCGAATTGCGTTCAAATATTAAAGTGGTGTTGGATCCTCCTATCCCACTTGAATTGTTCATGCAGTAACGAAGAGGGTGGGAAATCGGGGACTTCCCAACCAAATTGATATCACATGAAGGATCGAGGTGATCGAGATTTGGGTTGGCGTGCAATGTCTGGGAGATAAGGCTTTGGACACACATGATGGACTCAATTGCGCCGCTCGCTGCTAATGTATGCCCCAACATTGCTTTACTGCTGTTGACTAATGGACAGCGATTTTGAAAAACATCGTTAATCGCTTTCGATTCTTCTTTGTCGTTGGATAGCGTTGAAGTGCCGTGTGCGTTGATGTAGTCGATTTGATGTGGCTGCAGGTTGGCGTCGGCAAGTGCACCACGCATCGCTTTCGCTTTTCCTTTCGGGCAGGGATCGGTCATCCTGAAGGCGTCCATTGACGAAGAGAAACCTGCGACGCTAGCCAGTATTTTGGCGCCTCTTTGAATCGCGTGCTCTCGCTTTTCAAGCACCAATGCACCTGCGCCTTCTCCAAGCACAAACCCACCTCTAAGTTTGTCGAATGGCCGCATGGCGCGAATCGCATCGTCGCTTTTAGAGTGCATGTTGAGTTGACTAAATCCCGACAGAAACGAAGGTGAAAGTCGGCTATCAGCACCGCCTGCAACCATAACAGTTGCCTCGCCAGAGCGAATCATATTGTAAGCTTGCCCAATAGCCAGGCTGGCGCTAGTGCATGCATTGACGATGGTGTTTCCATAACCAGTGATCCCAGTCGCAACCGAAGATTGAGCAAGTACAATGTTTGGATAGGTATCGAGAAACCACTTTGGATTTCGTGAAGCGGGAGGAGTGGGCTGATGCTCATCGCACAGCGAGACGCCTGTTCCGACGATCATTCCTGAAGAGTGCCTCGGTAGTGACTTATGAGAATTGAACCCCGCACCTTCAAGTGCGCTCAGTACAGAATGACAGAACATTGAACTTATTCTGCCCATGTTTCTCAAGTTTTTTTTATTGATATTCCAACTTCCATAGAAGTTGGAAAAATCAAACGAGTCTTTGCAAGAAGCCAGCAGATGAACACCATGACCAGACAGCCAGTCTTGGTGGCTGATTAGTTTAATTCCGGATTGGTTATCTAGAACTCGATTCCATACGTCCGGAACTGTGTTTCCTAATGATGTATATAAACCCATTCCAGTAATGACGACATCTGAAGGTTTCATATTATGCTGCCTGTTTTTGAGAAACGAAGTTTACTAAACTATCGACTTTGAAAAATACATCCGCCGACTGGCTATTTATAAACTCATTTATAACTTCATCGGAATAATGAGGGTAGTCACTTCTTAGTCGAGAAATTACCTCTCCGGAAACCTTTCCCTCTGGGTTTAAAAAGTTCTCTTCTTGTAAAAATGCTGGGAATATATCTCCAGCCGATATTTTAAGTTGGTATTTTTGTTCGATTGAATAAATGATATCGACAAAATCTATTGACTCTGCAGCGAGGTCATCAACAAGATTTGCCTGTTCTGTTACTTCTTCAGGTTCAACACCTAATACTTCTACTAGAATTTCACTTACTTCATTAAATAACATTGTATTTCCTTTTTACTGTGTGTCTGGACATCTTTTAAAACTCTAACATGATTAAAAAAGCCTTGTAAAACAATAATTTATAGTAAAAAAATCTAGGCGATATTAATCCTTCCTTTTACTAATGATAAAAAGAATTAGCACTGCGTCGCATTTTTATAATAAATTTAAATAATTTTTATATCATTAAGGTTATTTCCTTTTGAACTTTCTTTATTGATTTTTTTGTTATTTTAAATGTTAAAATTGATTAAATGATTAATTAAAAATAACGATTATTTTTTTAATATAAGACAAGTTGTGAAAAAATAGATTTAGATCAAAACAAGCGAAAAATAATTTACTTATTAATTTATAAATTACAGGCAAGCGGTTGATAGTGAAATGTAATAAATGATATTGATACTGATTATTAATCCATTTTGGGCATCAATATGGGGCACTTAAATTTTCTATTCGCATAGTTACAGATATACATGTTTTATCTTTTCTGAAGTACAATAAATACGTACTTCAAAAATGAATTGAATCATGAAGCTCGAGTATTACTCAGATATACTGCGTTAGTAATCTAGATTTCAAGGCTGAAAATATACTTAAAATCGTATAATGATATGAACTCAATATGTTTCCCATGCATAAAGGGGGAGTGTGTCTAGGCTCTGTTGACCCTACCGCTAATGTCTTCCTTGGCTCCGATGTGTAATTAGGCATAGTGCGTTATTACGGCCTAGAAGCCCATTCTTGCTACAACTACATCATTTACAAAGCAATCCTATGTGGTAACGACAAAGTATCCCCGATTAGACAGAAAAGTTCTGCTTATAGCGGTGCCAGCTGAAGGTCATGAATTTAGCTGCAAATATGCAATAAGTCGATAAGGTAAAGAGAGGTTAGTTCCGTTTACAGTGCGTTTGGGTTTAAATGAAGGATCATTGTCACACTTTCTAAGACTGTGTGGAGAGCAAGAAGGGCAAATCAAAAAAGCCAGCTCAATGATGAACTGGCTTTTAATAAATGAACCGGAGAGTTCTGTCGTATTAATCGACGATAAGGTTGTACTGGCTACGAAGAACGTTAATGATTTCTTGTTTAGGATTATCGCTCAGGACGATTTCTTTGCCAGTGATTTTTTCAGCGATACCGATATAGGTTTTGGAGATATTCATAAGAGCAGACTCTGGCAGGTCGTTGTTCTCAGCAAGAGCAAAACGCTCATCCATACGTTCTTTGTTCAGTAGGATGTCGGGTTCGGGGAAATAGTTTAGTAAGAACTGTCGGAAGCCTTCTTTTGAATTTTCAACAATCCGACCTTCACTGTATTCCGCTTCATCCCAAATGCGTGACGAATCAGGTGTTCCCACTTCGTCCATGTAAATCAGTTTCTCTGTACCAGATGCATCGGTGACGTAACCAAACTCAAATTTCGTATCAACAAAAATTTGATCAACATCCGCCAGTGCTTTGCTGATTACTTCAAATCCCTCTTTCAGGAGGTTCTCGTAATGGGGAATGTCTTCTGCTTTTGTAAAATTGAAAGCTTCGTAGTTATCTTCGATGTTCTTTCGAGTGATGTTGACATCGTCGGCTTCAGGGACACCTGGGATACCCTTTAAGATTCCTTTTGTAGATGGTGTCATGAGCAGTTCTGGAAGGGCTTTGTCTTTTTCTAGGTTCTCAGGTAGCTCTATGCCACAGAACTCGCGTTCGCCATTTGCATAGGCGCGCCACATTGAGCCGGTAATGTATTTACGACAAATAGCCTCAATCATAACGGGTTTTGCTTTTTGTACGATCCAAACAAATGGGTGAGGGATATCGAGAATATGACTGTCGGCCAAGCCGTTATCTTTGAATAACTTGAACCAATGATTGGAGATGGCGTTTAATGCGGCACCTTTTCCAGGTACCCCTTTTAATCCTCCTTCACCGTGCCAAATGCAGTCAAAAGCTGAAATTCTGTCGCTAATAACCATGATTGCCAAAGGTGCGTCTGGTGAAACGTCATACCCTTTTTCTTTGATCAGTCTTTGGCTGTCTTCTTCTGTTAGCCAGTAAACCGAACGAACTTTACCGCTATGAACGGGTTTGTTAGTACGAATTGGGAGATCATCATTAACGGCAAGTACTTGATCAGCTAAGCTCATTGCGACATTCCTATCTAATTTCAAACGTCAAAGAGGGCACAAAGAGTCAGTTTGGTTTGCTCTAAAAGGTTTTGAAAGCCCGAATAAATGACAGCGATGAGTACGCTGTTGCTGTTATACGAGAAGAGACCAAACTAACCTCAGAGTGGTAATGCCAACTCCGAAAAGTGCAGATGTTGCGCATGATACCAGAACTTTTTTACTGTTCCAGACAAAAAGCAAACGTTTGCCAGTGAAAAGACCTGTATGCCTATTTTGGCAGCGCAGAATCGTTCTGCTGGGCTTCGGAGCTGATTTGTTCCACCTGTTTTAAAAAGAAGAAAAGCCCCAGAATGGGGCTAGCAGTGGAATATGAACAGTATGGATAGTTTCACTAGAAGTGGGCATGAAGGATAGATAGACCCATCTCCTGTTAGATAATTAGTGTACTAATGAACCTTCTACAGGAAAAAGCTCCGACGCATCGTGCGTGAAAAGTAAGGTGCAATTTAATTGAGCTGCACGTTGTAGCAAGTGTTTCTGATCGATGGCAGAGATACTCTTGCTTGCAATCACAGCACTGGCATTACCTGATTGAAGTGCCTTTAATACCACTTCCTTCTCGGTCATCTTTCTTGATGGCATCATTTGGAGCAAATGTTTAGCGTTAATCTGATAGCGCTTTAATGTCGATGCCTGTGGTTTTGGGCATTCGTTCGTTAACAGTACCCACTTTGAACCTTGCGAGAGCTTTGCAAGTTCAGCACATCGATCAACGTTAGATCCGGATTCGGTAGAACTTTTGTCAAAAGTCGACGCATTAAAACGGTTAAGTGAAGTGTGTTGATTTCGTTTGGCACGCTGTAAGTCATACATGGTTACTGTTTCCTTATACATACTGTATGGATTAACAGTAATGTTGTTTTGGTTGTTTAGCAAGCATGTTTTTAATATTTTTTTGATTTTATTTTTCGATATTAATTTAAGTTATTGATATATAGGTGATATTTGGAAATTCTTAATACTGTTTAAATAAACAGGTTAGGAGGTGGCTGTGGTGGTGCCTCTGTACTCTATACAGTGTTGTACAGTAGTGATGATTTTTTGATTTGAAGTATTGGCAAGCAAAAATGAGAAAAGCGCCATATAAAGGCGCTTTCTATATTGGTGTACTAATGGAATTACTCTTCGCGTTGGTCTCTCAATTGTTGTTCAGCCAAATTAAACTGACGAACATCAAGCTTTGCCAAATCATTGCATTTTTCGCAAGAATGATGATATTTACCATCGACATAATTATGGCGAGTTAGATAGCTTGGTCTTTTACACCAATCGCAAATTCCTTCAATTTCGAACACATTTCCCCCTATTCAAAACATCTCGGTCTTTACTCTCTAAGTGTGTTGACTCCGCCGCGAGGTACTCATTCACTCTATGGCATTTCAAAAGAGCTCATCAGAATTCCAAATGAAATTCCTAAGGCGACATTACAAGAAAGAGCTCAATCTTGGTCAAACACATTCATTAATGGAGCTGTGTGTTCAGTGAGTAAAGACTCTGGGTACATATAAGCAGAAAATTATGACATATCGACAATTGAAATGTTAAGTAAAAGTTACATTTAATTAACATTTTGTTGCAAAATGAGCTTTAGCGCTGTGTTCAACCGTCGCATCTCTTCATCACTGCCATTCGCGTCGGGATGATATACGCGGCAGAGCTTTTTGTAACGGTTCTTGATCACATCTTTTTTAGGCAAACGTTTGGGGTTAAATCCGAACACCGCACATGCGATATGAAACTTCTGATCTTTAGTGGCAGACTTGAGTTCTTCCAGCATTCCGTTTTGTTTTAGAATTTGTTTATGTGCTTTCTCTAGCTCTCTTCTGAGTTTCTTGGATTGCTGTGATTGGTCTGAAACCTTGCTTTCTAATGCCGCATTTTTGTTATTTCTTCGACTCTTGCCGACAAGTATCATAGCAACGAGCGTTAGCACGAATAGAGCGAAGCCTGCTGAGCCGTATATGATCTCTTTTTCGTATTTGATTAGATACCAATCCAAGTCTTTTTTAATGGGAGGAGGCGGTGCGTTTTGTGCATTCTGTGATTCGGAGGAGACTCGTTCTTCGTGCGCTTTGTCTAATTGATCAAATTGACCAAGTTGCGCTGCTTTTCTGTGATTGAATTGATTTTCCAGAACGCGGTTGTACGCGCTTTCTGCTTGATGGCTGTTGTTTTCTAGCGCCACTCGGTACCACACTTCTGCGGTCTCTAAATCACCAATGTTCTTTGAATCACGATATAAGCGCTCATAAATGGCACCCAGCTTTAACTGAGCTCGTGCAAGCCCTTGAACGGCAGATTTGGTGTACCAATAGACTGCTTTATCTCGGTTTTCTTCAATAGCGAGCCCTGAGTCATACGCATTAGCGAGTTTGAGCTGAGCCAAAGGGTATCCGTTTTCGGCAGAATTCCTAAGCCAAACAATGGCAGATTGCGGATCTTTGGGAACCCCATTACCTTGAAAGAACGCCTGAGCCAAAGAGTACTGAGCAACTGGGTCTTGTTTGTTTGCTTTTGATTCCAATTCCTCAATAGAGGCAGCATTAGCTTTCGATAGCACAATGGAAAAGAAGACAGCGGTAATAAATAAAAAAGGTTTCATATAGCCAATTCGATAGAGATAAAAACAGCCCCAGAGGGGCTGATTTTATACCCAAGTCACCTCAAGATGCTAGGACATAACAATAAACGTAATACACCATTAAGTTTAGTTGAGCTTCTACCAATATGCTGGATTACATAGGCAGTATTTGAATCTCGACACGTCTATTGCAAGCGCGTCCTTGAATTGTCGCATTGTCGCAAATTGGATGACGCTCGCCATACCCTTTTACGTTGATTCTTCCCGATTTGATAGATTGCCCAATAAGATAGGATTCGACTTGTATGGCACGATGTTCGGATAATACTTGATTGGTCGTGTCACTGCCGGAGCTGTCAGTATGACCATTAACGACAAGTTTAGTCTAGGGTAGCGTGCGATTACAGCGGCAACCCCGTTTAATGTTTGGTGAATTGGACTGTCTAGTGCAAAAGATCCAGATTGGAAACCGATCCCGTTTTCCATGATAAGTAATAGTTGGTTTTCGTCGAGTCGTTGGACTTGTACGCCGGAATTGACCAATGTGTTGCGGAACTCAGCTTCTTGTTTATCGAAATAATAGCCGACCCCACCGCCAACAGCAGCACCGCCCAGCGCGCCATACAACGCTCGTCTTTGTCTGTCTTTGCTGTCGTCACCCGTGACGGCACCAGCAGCTGCGCCAGCTAATGCACCGAGGATGACACCTTTCGTTACGGAATTAGTTTCAGTTTGACCTGTTGTCGCATTGTGACGCTGAGTTGCTTGGCAACCAGTTAAAGCGAAAGTGCCGATAAGAAGATAGGATAGAAATTTCATAGATGCCTCTCTTGATTATATCGAGCATCATACCCTATATTTTTAATAATACAACATGGTGTTCTGTTTGTGTTTATATACAAAAAAACGCCCGACTGGGCGTTTATGGAATTGGATATTTGTCGAATAAGTTACTTGAGGAGTTTGGGTGCCTGTCCACCTTCGACAGGGCGGTTAACAGATACGCGGCGACCTTTTTTCAAACCAACTTCATAATCCGCAGTAATGTTCTTCATCGCTTCTTTTAATTGTTGTTTGAAGGTTTCGCGATCAATATTTTGGAACTCTTTGTCGATGTAGTTATTGATTTTGTTGTTAGAGTCATCATCTGGTGCAATCTCGGGCAGCTTCTCTAAAGCGCCTTCAATCCAACCAGAAAGAAAAGAAGAAACACGTCGTTGAACTTCAGCACTGCTTGTACCAGAGCCAGCAAAGCCATTTCTAAATTGACCGGTTTGTTCATTCATTTCGCGATAAATGATATCGAAGGCAAACGCAGCAAAAATGGCCCTGTCGGCTTCACCTATAAACTCTAACTTCTTGAGACCTTTGTGGTTAAGCAAAACAGCTTCAACACCAAACTTAGTGTTTATCCCCCTAATGATCCTAAGCAGAGTAGAAGAAACACTAGCGGGTAGCAGGTGGCTGGACTGTGTTTTTCCCATCTTGATAAATTCGATATCGTCTTTATCAAGCCCGTATTTGAGCATTAAACTGTGCGCCATCTTAATGGCGTTAGCGGCTTCGTTTACGTTAGCAGAGTTACCTAGCTCCAAACATTTGGCAATTTTCTTTAGGGCTTTTTTTTTGTCCATGTCCACAGCAAGTCAATTTGAAAAGTCGACCATTTTACCGTGTTAGAAAGGAGAGGGGAAGAGGTATGCGCTATAGATGGTAAAAACGCCACAGTAGGTTTACCGTGGCGTTTGAAAGTTTAAATGTCCAAGCAACTTAACACATTGAAATTAGCCTGTTGCGCTAACTTGAGTTCAAGTGTTATTTAGATGCCCAGCTCATCAAGCAAATCACTTGCAATATCATCTGAAGGTGGAATATCTTCTACTTTTGT
The DNA here is from genome assembly GCF_030689305.1 of Vibrio penaeicida. Classification (GTDB taxonomy): domain Bacteria; phylum Pseudomonadota; class Gammaproteobacteria; order Enterobacterales; family Vibrionaceae; genus Vibrio; species Vibrio penaeicida_B. The sequence goes on from NZ_JAUYVM010000002.1 coordinate 225,075, forward strand.
TGTTGATTTTGCTTGCTCTTGCTCAAGAATGTCATCAACGCTGGCTTCATCCTCTGCTTCAAACTCTTCAAGCTGGATAAATTCCGTTTTGTCCATTGCGAGCTCTAAATAGAAAATGTTGTTTTTCTCTGTAGAGAAAGACACACGTCGCGCTTGCGGTCTATCTAAGTTCGTATCAACTGAAAGCATGACCTGCTTGTTAATGGCCAGCATTTTAGGTTGGTTTTGCGTAATGTTGGTTTGCAGCTCTTTTCGGATTTTATTCGTAAAGTCACCAACAAGTTGGTTCATCAGTTCACCCAGAACGTCACCGACTTCATCAGAAGTGTGCAAGATGGCGAGCTCTTCTTCTGGCATACCCATGTTACGCATGTAGTTTTGATAGAGCTCTAGCGCAGACTGAGCCGTAAAGTTGATGACGACCAACCCTGAAAACCCACCATCAAACAGTACAAAACATCCAAAATCAGGTTTTAGACTTGTTTTATTGATCTTTTGTACCATAGCAGAGTATGAGATTTTAGAATTCGTAGCAGATTGAAGCACACCAGAAACCGATTGACACAGCTTTAAAAGGATATCTTCTGTTGTAACTATTTTATTTTTTTTCATATAGAATTCGCTTAACAACGATAGGAGAAAATGTTTGCTTGTATTGAAGTGTGGACGAAAAATTCAAAAAAGTAAGCAAACGTTTTAATTTCATGCGTACTTTCTGTTTTTATCAAGCTCTGAAATGTTGTAAAGTGACGAAAATCAAAAAATAAATCGCAATGTCTAAACCATTTTTATCCCGGCTGAACGGATCAGCCACAAGGGAGCAGGAAGCATAATGTTACCAAGACTACAACACCAATCGGATGTTGATCCTTTAGTTAAACAATACCTCGAAGAACTTCAAAGTGCTGGTTTTACAGGCGATATTGAGTCTATGTACTCTAGTCGTTTAGCTGTTGCTACCGATAACAGCGTATACCAGCAGTTGCCTCAAGCCGTTGTTCACCCCAAAACGACAGAAGATGTACAGCTGATTGGACGAATTGGACATCAGCCGGAATATCAAAAAGTGACGTTTTCGCCGAGAGGTGCCGGAACAGGGACAAACGGGCAATCTTTAACAAAAGGTATTGTTGTCGACCTTTCTCGTCATATGAACAAAGTGTTGGAAATTAACGAGAAAGAGGGTTGGGTTCGAGTACAAACTGGGATCGTAAAAGATAAGCTGAACGATGTCGTTCGTCCGTACGGCTTTTTCTTTTCCCCTGAACTCTCTACCAGTAACCGTGCGACGCTAGGTGGTATGATCAACACCGATGCCTCTGGGCAAGGTTCGCTCGTGTACGGTAAAACCTCGGATCACGTATTGTCACTTCAGGCTGTTTTTACTGATGGCTCACTCATTGAAAGTGATCTCAGTGATGTAGAGCCTGAAGAAGGGACCTTTGCTCATCAAGCGTTATCCGTTACTGAGCAAGTCTGCCGCCAAAAGCGCGCCGAAATTGTAGACAAGTTCCCTCCACTCAACCGCTTCTTAACGGGTTATGATTTAAAAAACGCCTTAAATGAGGAAGAGGATTCATTTGATTTCACTCGTGTATTGTGTGGAGCGGAAGGGTCTCTGGCCTTTATTACTGAAGCCAAACTTAATCTCACTTTGATTCCGAAAGCCAGAACACTTGTAAACGTGAAATACAACACGTTTGATTCTGCGCTTAGAAACGCCCCTTTTATGGTTGAAGCAAGTGCTCTGTCTGTTGAAACCATCGATTCTCGTGTATTGAATTTAGCGAAGCAGGATATTGTTTGGCATACCGTGAGTGAATTGCTCACGGACGTTCCTGGCAAAGAGATGCTAGGTATCAACATCGTTGAATTTGCTGGTCAAGATAGCGAACTGGTTGAGCATCAAGTCTCAAGCCTGACGAGCAAGCTTGACCAAATGTTGGAGAGTGAAGAAGGCGGCATTATTGGGTATCAGGTATGTAACGATCTCGCGAGCATTGGCCGTATTTATGGCATGCGTAAAAAAGCGGTTGGTTTACTTGGTGCAGCAAAAGGGAAAGCAAAACCCGTCGCATTTGCAGAAGATACCTGTGTGCCACCTGAAAACTTAGCGGACTTCATTCAGGAATTTCGTGAGCTGTTAGATGCTAAAAATTTAAACTACGGAATGTTTGGTCATGTTGACGCTGGCGTACTTCATGTTCGTCCTGCCTTAGATTTATGCGACCCAGAACAAGAAGCGTTGATGCATCAGATTTCTGATGATGTGGTTAAGCTTGTCGCCAAATATGGCGGACTGATGTGGGGTGAGCATGGTAAAGGGTATCGTTCTGAGTACGGTCCAGAGTTTTTTGGAGAGTCACTATTTTTAGAACTTCGCCGAGTAAAAGCCGCGTTTGATCCACTCAATAAAATGAACCCGGGCAAGATATGTACGCCGCTAGGTAGTGATGCCGAATTGGTTAAAGTGACCGACGCCAAACGTGGAATGTATGACAGGAAAATCCCCGTAGAGGTGCGTGATAGCTTTAAGCAGGCAATGGAGTGTAATGGTAACGGATTGTGTTTTAATTACGATACCAGCTCCCCAATGTGCCCATCGATGAAGGTAACAGCAGACCGTCGCCATTCGCCTAAAGGTCGGGCTGGGATGGTACGCGAATGGCTTAGGCAGCTGACTGAGCACGGGATTGATATTCTGGATTTAGAACAGCAAACATTGAAAGGCAGTGCCACGATTAAGACGCTTCTGAATCGAGTCAGAAATACGATTAACAAGCGTCATGAGTATGATTTTTCTCATGAAGTATACGAAGCGATGAATGGGTGTTTAGCCTGTAAGGCTTGCGCAAGTCAATGTCCAATAAAAGTGGATGTGCCGAGCTTTCGCTCTCGCTTTCTCAATATTTACTACTCTCGATACCAGCGTCCGGCTAAAGATTATTTGGTCGCCAACATTGAAACCATGTTGCCATTGATGGCAAAAATCCCCAAAACTGTGAATTTAGCGTTGAATCAAAAGTGGGTACAGTCCTTAACGGTTAAAACCGTAGGGTACGTTGATGCACCGCTAATGAGTGTGCCAACGCTCGTTCAGCGCTTAAAGCCTTATGAAAGCACGAAGTTTGATTTGAAATTGCTGAATGGGTTATCAGAGAGTGACAAGAAAGACTATGTACTCATTGTTCAGGACCCATTTACCAGTTTTTATGATGCGGAAGTGGTTGAAGACTTTGTTCTACTGGCTAGAAAGCTAGGGAAAAAGCCTGTGTTATTGCCATTCAAACCCAACGGCAAGGCCCAGCATATAAAAGGTTTTCTTTCTCAGTTTGCCTCGTCGGCTAAGAACACGGCAGATTTTCTTTCACTTGTCGCAGATACGGGCATTCCAATGGTGGGAGTAGACCCTGCGTTAGTGCTTTGTTACCGCGATGAGTACCAAGAAGTATTGGGTGCAAAGAGAGGGGAGTTTGATGTACTTACCGTTCACGAATGGCTATTGCCTCGATTGAACGAGCTGAATTTGTCTAAAGACAGTGAAGATAAACCTTGGTATTTGTTTGCACACTGTACCGAGAAAACAAAAATGCCGAACGCAGAAAAAGAGTGGGGTGCCATCTTCTCCCATTTTGGCGCTCGATTAAATACGGTTCCTGTTGGGTGTTGTGGTATGGCCGGTACTTTTGGGCATGAAGTCGATAAACTTACGATGTCTAAAGATATCTATGGTCTGAGCTGGGAACCTAAATTGGACTCTATTGACAAGAGCCGCTGCCTTGTAACGGGTTACTCTTGTCGAAGCCAAGTGAAGCGATTTGCTAGCGAGAAATTACAGCATCCACTGCAGGCTCTACTTACCTTGGTCTAAAGCCCAAACTTATTTGTTAAATAATAGAAAAAGCGAAGCTTAGGCTTCGCTTTTTCATTTTTAGGCTGCTTCCGCTTTTGCACGCTCAAACCAAGTTACAACCTGCTGCTTATACTGCTCTCCATAAAGCCTTACAAATTGCCTTGTGTGCTCGTCTTTCTCGGATTGCAAAGCTTGAATTCGCTTTTCAATATAGCTCGGTGTTAATGAAATACCACATTCAACGGTAATACAATGACGCCATTCGGCAAAGTTGCTTGGTATAACAGACGTAGTCATAAATTTAGTTCCAATTGTGTTTTGTTATAACGTATCATTTTGATGGGGTGATGAACATCGCTCCTTATCACTTTGCTAAGAAAGTGTGCAAAACGATGCATTGCCGTTTTGCTATCAATCTCAACAATCTAAAAAATTTATCACTTCAATATTTGTGGTTTTACTGCATAGAGTTCACTATTTGTTTTCATTTGGCTCATCTGAATAAAGGTCATTGCGGTGCAAGATAATCTGTTCACGTTTCCGGTACTCAGCTATTTAGATTGCGAAGATTTGCTGCGTTTTGAACGTGCTAATCGGCAATGGTTTGAAACGTTTATTGATGAAAGACCGGAAGGTTTTTATTGCATGAAAGGCGTAAACCTGCACATTCGAGAATGCTTGAAGGATTATCAAAGCATGACGATGCTGCCGACTTTGATAAAGAATGGTCGGGGTGAGATCCTCGGACGTGCGAATCTGCATGGTATTGATATGAAGAAAGGTGAAGCGTGGGTAGGGTATCGAATTGCCGAACGCTCAAGTGGGCAAGGTCTAGCGACATTGGCGACTCAGCAATTGATTCATTATGCAAAAACCTACCGAGGTTTGAAAACGCTTAGGGCGTACGCCGCAACACAAAATGTCGCTTCCCAAAGAGTGCTCCTTAATAACCAGTTCCAACATACAGGCACAGTTAACGATTTCACGTGCATCAACGGGTGTATGATTGACTGTTATGAATATCGATTAAACCTCCACGTACTGTAGTTCGTTTTATCCGGCACATTTTTCCTTGTGGTGTACTATTCTGTTTCGACCGTTGTGTTTCGCGCTGTACAGTGAGAGATCCGCGCTTTTCATCCATTGGCTGATGTTGATGTCTGCGTTAGAAGAAGTTATCCCCGCACTAATCGATGCGGAAAGATTATTGTGTATACGTAACTCGGACACTTTCTGCCTCAACTTTTCCAATCGGATGTAACTGTCTTTCAAGCCAGACTTTCTATACAAAATCAAAAACTCATCGCCCCCTAAGCGAAAAATGAAATCATTGGGGCGAGCCGTTTCTTTGAAAATCCTCACGACTGACTGAATCATCAAGTCGCCCACATCATGACCAAATCTATCATTCACTTGTTTGAAGTTGTCTATATCGATAAGTGCGATCGTGGAAGAAAGCCCTGTCTTCTGATGAAGTTCAAGTGCTGTTCCTAAAAAGGCATCGAGTTGAGCGCGATTGTATGCGCCAGTCATTGAGTCAGTAATAGACAGCTCTTTGAATCTGTCTTGCAAGTTAAGAAACGAAGTGGTGACAAAAAGAGAGGAGAATGCGGTGATGGAGAGTGCCCCAACAAGGCGAAGTAGGGCGTAGTGGTCAATGTAGAAATAACCTGTAATGGCAATGCCGATGATCATAATAATGTTAAAGATCAGCGATATTTTGGTGGGCATAACAAAAACAACGCATACCGCAATAGGAAACGCCCAATAGGACCCATTGATCCCCAGTATTGGAATGGCAAAAATCCCGCACGCCACGAGCAACGTCACAGGAAGCAGATAACTGATCATGGGACGTTGCCTGGTGTAAAACCAATACACTTCTAATAACAGTGAAAGTTCAAAGGTGATCAGCAGTGCAGCATAGACATATTCCCCCAGCACAACATTCTTAATCGAAAACGGCAAAAAGGTGAGCAATGAAACAATGGTAATAAAACGCAGCACCTTATGATGCTCGTTTAGTTCCAGTAGCCCGTAATTAGACGCCATCCATTCGGGCGTTCTTTTTCTTAGCATACATAAACCTCATATCGAGGCAGCACTCAAAACACCGAATTGCATGTTTGAGGTACCGGAAAGCAATGTTATTTTACAAAAGTATAACAAACTCTACCCAAATAGAGTCAAAGGATTGCATAGAAACTGAGTGGATTGTGAATTAGGCGACAAACTTGAAAAAGGAAGCAGAAATAAAAATCCCGAGCGTTGCTCGGGATTAAAGAAATTGAGTGCGAAATAGAGCTTAAGCGGCTTCGACTTGTGCGGCAATGAAGGCGTCTTTACGAGCATTAAAACGTTCGACTAAATCATCGACGGCTTCTTTTTCATATGGTTTAAGACCAGACGCAACCATGCGTTTGACGCCTTTACCAACCACTTCACCATTTTCTGTAAAGCGGAAGTTAAGCGTTACCTGTCCGCGCTTGCCTTCAATATCAAACGTCGCACCTGCAAACTCGACAGAAGGTTCAGACAAATCGATACGATTGAACTCGACTTCCATGCTTTCATACATGACGAGTGGACGTTTGCAATTAATCATCATTTGTTTGTCCTCCATGAGAGGCACCATGATGTGAGGAAAGTTCATGCCAGAAAACTGCACATAAGATTTCGTCAGGCATTCAATGAACTTGGCGTCTGTCGATACATCACCTTCATGGTGCATGTGCAAATATTCTTTGCCATTTGCATCGACGAGCGCGCTTTCTGTTTTTCCTTTTTCCTCTACAGACAAGGCAATGCCTTCCGAAACCATTCCCGAAAAATCGAATCGCATTTTCTGGCTTACGCCTTCCTGGTTCAGCAGAACGGCAAACAACAAATCGCCAGGAACACAGAAGCGCTTGTTATCTTCGTCATGGATTGGGTTGTAGTCGCCCGCCACTTTCTTAGCAAAATGACTTGCTTGCTGGCGAGTGAACTGAAATTGGTTGTCTTGGATTGAGAAATAAGGTGTTAGAAACATAATTCACGGTTAATTACAAAAACTGCCGCGATTATATCCGACATTTATTGATAAATGGTCTATCCAGTGAAAATTAACCTCCCCGAAGGGAGGTTATCTTATGGTTATGTGCGCAAAAAGACAGTTTGTTCAAATACCGTTCAAACAGTTTGCTATACCGACGCTAGCGTCTTTTCTGGCATCAGGTGGTTGTGAACAGCCAGTTTTAACAATGCGTTGGCTTGTTCAATATCTGGAGCAAAATAACGGTCTTTATCGTAGAAAGACACCTTCTCTCTCAGAATATTCTTTGCTTCTTCTACGCGTGAAGAAGACTTCAATGGTGCACGGAAGTCTAGCCCTTGGGCGGCTGAAAGATACTCAACGGCAAGAATTCCTCGGGTGTTTTCTGCCATATCACGTAAGCGCCTGCCTGCAAACGTTGCCATAGATACGTGATCTTCTTGGTTAGCTGATGTTGGAAGGCTATCGATCGAAGCTGGATGGGCTAGGGTTTTGTTTTCACTCGCCAACGCCGCCGACGTTACCTGAGCAATCATAAAGCCCGAGTTTACACCGCCATTATCGACAAGGAAGGGCGGAAGCTTGCTCAATGCGCTGTCGATCAGTAACGCCATTCGACGTTCAGATAGGCTGCCTATTTCAGCAATCGCTAGCGCCAAGTTATCGGCTGCCATTGCAACAGGTTCTGCATGGAAGTTGCCTCCCGAAATGATGTCGCCGTCATCTGCAAAAACTAATGGGTTATCAGAAACCGCGTTAGCTTCAACTTGCAATGTTTCGGCGGAATTACGAATTTGCTGTAAGCATGCTCCCATAACTTGCGGCTGACAGCGCAGCGAATATGGGTCTTGAACTTTTTCACAGTCGGTATGGGATTCGCCGATCTCACTGCTGTTATCCAGTAGGTATCGGTACGCTGCCGCGGCATCCATTTGGCTGCGGTGACCACGAACTCGATGAACACGAGGGTCGAATGGGCGGCGGCTACCTAACGCAGCTTCTACCGACATTGCACCACACACGGTTGCTGAGGCAAACAAATCTTCAGCAGCAAACAGGCCTTCCAACGCAAAAGCGGTTGAAGCTTGTGTACCGTTCAGTAGCGCTAACCCTTCTTTTGGTGCAAGGGTGATAGGTTCTAAACCTGCAATCTTCAGTGCTTCGATACCGGAGATGATCTTGCCATTGTGGCGCGCTTCACCTTCACCGAGCAATACGGTGCTCATGTGCGCCAGTGGTGCCAAGTCGCCAGACGCACCAACCGACCCTTTTTGAGGGACGCACGGGTAAACTTGCGAATTAACAAGCGTGATTAGCGCATTAATGACTTGCAGTCTGATGCCAGAGTAGCCACGAGCCAAACTGTTGATTTTCAAAACCATCATTAGGCGAACGGTTTCATCGTGCATCAGTGTGCCGATACCCGCTGCATGAGAAAGTACAATACTCTTTTGCAGCACTTCGAGATCTTCTGGGGCAATACGCGTATTCGCTAAAAGACCAAAACCTGTGTTAATGCCATAAACGACTCGGTTTTCTGCAATTACTTCATTAACCACTTGAGTGCTTGCTTCGATACCCGGAATAGCCGATGGGTCGAGCGACAAGTTGACTGGCGCGCGGCTTACTTGGCGTAGCTGGTTTAAGCTGATGTTTCCTGGGTTTAGTTCTAAATTGATCATTGGTTTCTCACTCATTTCAGGCGGCTTAGTTCTTCGTTTAGCATTGGCAGATCTAATTTCTGCTCTTTCGCACAGTTCTTCGCGATGTCGTACCCTGCATCAGCATGGCGCATTACCCCTGTTGCTGGATCGTTATGTAATACGCGGGCGATACGCTCAGACGCATCATCCGAACCGTCACAACAGATCACCATACCGGAGTGTTGAGAGAAACCCATTCCCACGCCACCACCGTGGTGAAGCGATACCCATGTTGCACCACCCGCCGTGTTCAACAAAGCGTTAAGCAGCGGCCAATCCGACACAGCGTCAGAACCGTCCATCATGCCTTCCGTTTCACGGTTAGGGCTGGCAACGGAGCCTGAATCTAAGTGGTCACGACCGATGACAACAGGCGCTTTTAGCTCACCGTTTTTCACCATTTCATTGAATGCTTGACCAAGACGTTCACGATCTTTTAGACCAACCCAACAGATACGCGCAGGCAAACCTTGGAATTGGATGCGTTCGCGAGCCATGTCCAGCCAGTTGTGCAAATGTGGGTCGTCTGGGATCAGTTCTTTGACTTTTTGATCGGTTTTGTAAATGTCTTCTGGGTCACCAGAAAGGGCCGCCCAACGGAACGGTCCAATACCTTCGCAGAATAAAGGTCGAATGTAAGCAGGAACAAACCCTGGGAAATCAAAGGCATTGTTTACGCCTTCTTCCAGCGCCATTTGACGAATGTTGTTGCCGTAGTCGAGTGTCGCAGCACCTTGGCTTTGCAAATCCAACATCGCTTGAACTTGAATAGCCATAGATTGTTTGGCGGCTTTCACTACACCTGCTTCATCTTCAAGGCGACGCGCTTTGGCTTCTTCCATTGTCCAACCTTGAGGAAGGTAGCCATTGAGTGGATCGTGTGCTGATGTTTGGTCGGTGACGACATCTGGCGTAATACCACGCTTAACCAATTCTGGGAAAATATCCGCCGCGTTGCCCAATAAGCCAACAGAGATAGGTGTGTCTGAGTCTTGGATCATTTGAAGTGCTTCATCAATGCTGGTGGCTTTTTTATCGACGTAGCCAGTACGCAGTCGGTAATCGATGCGTGTTTCATCGCATTCTACTGCAAGCATTGAAAAACCGGCCATTGTTGCAGCTAGAGGTTGCGCACCACCCATACCGCCTAATCCACCGGTGAGTACCCAGCGTCCTTTTGCTTGTCCATCGAAGTGTTTTTTAGCCACCGCAACAAACGTTTCGTAGGTGCCTTGAACAATGCCCTGAGAGCCAATGTAAATCCACGAACCCGCTGTCATTTGCCCGTACATCATCAACCCCTCTTTATCGAGTTCGTTGAAATGTTCCCAGTTTGCCCAATGAGGAACGAGGTTGGAGTTGGCGATCAAAACACGTGGTGCATTTTTGTGAGTCGGGAATACCCCAACAGGCTTACCGGATTGAACCAGCAACGTTTGATCGTCTTCAAGCCTTTCCAGAACCTCGACAATTTTGTCGTAGCATTCCCAGTTACGAGCTGCACGACCAATGCCACCGTATACAACCAGCGCATGAGGATGTTCAGCAACATCAGGGTCAAGATTGTTCATTAACATGCGCAGCGGTGCTTCTGTTAGCCACGATTTCGCACGAAGTTTCGTTCCATGAGGGGCACGAATGGTTCTTGTTGTATCGAGTCTTGGATCCGTCATCGGATACTCCTTTATGAATTCAGGTTATTGGGCAGACTGCTGCGAGCCTTTGTCACTTTCAGCGACTTATAGGGCATTGGCAAAGCCGTTAGGATTGGTTACGCGACATCGATGCCGCGATATCCCAACACAGCCGAGCGGCAAGCCTTGCGGTTTGACCGTCGATATCAAATCTCGGGTTGTATTCCGCAATGTCTGCAATTTTTAGTTTTTTATAGTTATTCAAAATTAATGAAAAATAGGGCGAGAAGATGTCCATACTCACCCCTTTGGCTGCTGGTGCACTGACTCCTGGAGCAGTGGCAGCAGGGAAAACATCCAAATCGATGGTCAGATAAATCACATCGTTTTGGTCGATAAATCGTTGTAACTGAGTCAACTGCTTGGCTAGCGTACCCGCGCGCATTTGCGTGTCTTCGACATACCAAACCCCCAAATCGTCCGCGCGCTTAAATAGGGCTTTAGTGTTACTTGCTGCACTCACTCCTAGACAGGCATAGTTAAATGCCCAGCCTTGTTTTTGGCAGTATTGGTGGATTTGATTAAATGGCGTTCCTGAGCTGGGTTGGATGCTTTCTTTCGCGGTCGTTAATTCAGAGCCGCTCAGTTCAGAGCTATTGAAATCCAAACCGTTAGAATCGAATACTCTCAGGTCAAAGTGAGCATCGAAATTGATTATGCCGACTCGGGGAGGGGAGACGTCTCCGCTGGGATCAGGTTGTTCTTTTTGTTTCTGTTCTTTGATTAGAAATTTAGCCAACCCTAAGAAGGAAGCCCAAGCTATTTCATGCCCACCACCCAAGGTAACTGCTGGGGTGTGCTTAAGCGTGGAGGAAAGTACGTCTGCCAATGCATGTTGGCTCTGCTCTAATTGATCGCCTTCGCAAACAACCGTTCCACCATCAAATAACTGGGTGGTTTCGTGCCAAGCCATATTGGCCAGCGCTTCCCGAATTTTGTTTGGTGCCGCTTGTGCTCCGGTTCGACCTTTATTTCTTGCTACACCAGCGTCACACGCGAAACCTAAGATGGTGACGTCGCCTAAATTTGCATTATTTGGTGTGCCATGGCGGATGACATGATGAACCCGATGACCGAGCTCGCCGTCTTCTATGTCGTTTCGACCTTGCCACTCAAATCTTTGTTTAGACATGAATCCATTCTCCGTTGACGATACGAGCATGTAAGTGCTGGATACCAACTTGATAGCTCAGGTCGGCTGGGTGTTCGATGTTCCATACAGCGAAATCTGCATCAAAACCGACTTGTATTTTGCCTTTTCGATCTTGTAAACCTAACGCTTGAGCAGCGTTAACAGTGACACCTCTTAACGTTTCCTCCGGCGTTAAATTGAATAAGGTGCAGGCCATATTCATCATGAGTGTTAAGCTGGCAAAAGGGGAAGTGCCAGGGTTTATATCGGTTGAAACTGCCATAGGGACTTGGTGTTGTCGCAGTAAATCAATAGGTGGTTTCTGAGTTTCACGCAGGAAATAAAACGCGCCGGGCAGCAAAGTAGCGACACATCCGGCGCTTGCTACTGCTTTTACTCCGGCTTCATCTAGATACTCTATGTGGTCTACCGAAAGTGCGCCATGCTGCGCCGCCAACGCGCTGCCACCTAAGTTACATAGCTGCTCGGTGTGCCCTTTGACTTTAAGTCCGTGCTTTTTGGCACTTTCAAAAACACGCTCAGTTTGCGCTAGGCTAAAACCAATGGACTCACAAAAAACATCCACCGCTGATGCCAACCCTTCAGTTGCCGCTGCCGGAATAATCTGGTTACAAACCAAGTCGATGTACGCATCGGGATTGTCACGGTATTCAGGAGGGACAGCATGGGCGGCGAGTAATGTGGTTTCTACATGTACGTCGTATTGCTCGCCCAATAACTTAGCGGCACGCAACATCTTTAATTCGTCTTCGAGTGTAAGACCATAGCCAGACTTAATTTCAATCGCGGTTACACCGGAATTGAGCAACGCTTCCATTCTTGGGCGGGAAAGCTCAACTAACTCTTCAATGCTTGCTGCACGGGTGGCTTTCACAGTTGAAAGAATGCCTCCCCCTTGTTTGGCGATTTCTTCGTAAGGCACACCCGTTAAACGCATTTCGAATTCGTTCGCTCGATTACCTGCATATACCAAGTGGGTATGGCAGTCGATAAGACCTGGTGTCACTAATTTATTTTGACAATCGATCGTGTCGGATTCAGGCACTTTCGCTGAGAATGAATCGCCAATGGCATCGATTTTTCCATCTCTGATCAGCACTGACGTCGAGGGGGAAACGGTGTAACCCTGTGTGCCAGCCACCATGGTGACCAATCTCGCGTTAATGAGTTTCCGAAGCATGATTTCATCTTTTGAATTTAAATGTATATACAAATAAATAGATGAATTAAGAAAACGGAGCAAGAGAGATGTTAGAAAAGTGTGATCATGGGAGTGAATTTGATGTGCTCAAACCGAAATGTCTGAGCACATCAAGGGCGTAGATTGGGATAGGTAACTGTGCGGCTAAATATCGATTTTAGAGCTTAATTTATAGCGAGTGCCGGGGTGATAAAGCTGTGCAGAGCTGACTAGCTTATCTCCGCTCCACGTTCTTCTATTCAACAATAAACATGGCTCATAGTTTTTCAGTTCCAGCGCGTCCCTTATGGTTACTTCGGGGTTAATCGCTTCTACCGTGTGTTCAATTGCACTCAGTGGGCAGTTGTCGGATAGATATTGATTTGGCGTGATGGTTGAAAAATCCTGCTTAAGGTAGTTAGGGGCATAGACAGCGTTCACCCAACGCACTTCAAGCTGAATGGGTGTTTTGTCTTCAAAGTGGATAATTTCACTGTAAAAAACGTCGCTACCTAACATAACGCCTAACTTTGTGGCAATTATGTCGTCTGCTTTAAGTGCTTTCTGAGTCAGCACTTGGCTGTGATATTGCTTCCCGCGAGAAGACACTTCCTCAGCAATATTTCGAATATCGAGCAGGGGGGATTCGGCTTTCTCTTCTAGAGCACATACAAACGTGCCCAAACGAGGTGTGCGTTTGAGTTTACCTTCAGACACCAAGTCTCGAATGGCTTTGTTTACTGTCATTCGGCTCACTTCAAATTGCTCTGTGAGTTCGAGTTCAGTCGCGATTCTGTGACCTACAGGCCAATCACCTGAATCAATTTTTTCCTGAATGTAGCGTTTGATTTGTATATATAGCGGAGCGCCTGTCATGACTGCTTTCGTCCTTTATTGACTATACAAATGATGCGCAATTTCCGTTCAGATAGCAAGTCAGCAACCTCACATTTTTTAACTATAGTGAGTCTACCGTACGTCAAGTGTATCGAAATTGAGACTCAAATAAGTGTTCAAAATTCGATCAAAATCACGCTTTAAATTAACTTAAACGTTTAAGGTTAATTAAATGTTAAGAAAAAAGCTTCTAACCTCGCCTTCTAATTTTTCCCTTTTAGGTAATGAGCTGGCTTTCTAGACATCAACCACGCTGAAAACACGTTAAGAGGGAACTTTAAATGAAACGCTACCAAGTCCAGTTACTCGCTACCGCAGTCGCGGCATCATTGTCTACAAGTGTATGGTCGCAAGATCTACTTTTTCCAGAAGGAGAAGGGTATTTCTCTTGGGATAATCTCAAAGCTTTTGAAGGGCTTAATCTAAAAGGGAAAACGGTAACGATGGCGGGACCTTTTTTGGCTCCGGAAGACACCAAAATACGTAATGTGCTCGCCTATTTTGAAAAAGCGACGGGCGTGGAAGTTCAATATTCAGGCTCGGATGGCTTTGAACAACAAATCGTGATTGATACTCAAGCAGGTAGCCCGCCGAATATTGCCGCGTTCCCTCAACCGGGGTTGGCAGCGGACTTGGCGTCTAAAAATTTGCTGGTGCCGTTAGGTGATAAGTATTCAAACTATGTTAAAGAAAATTACGCTGCAGGTAATTCTTGGGTTGATCTGGGTACCTATAAAAATAAGGAAGGAAAAGAAGAGTTTTATGGGATCTTCTATAAAACCGACATTAAGTCTTTGGTTTGGTACTCCCCAGATAACTTTGAAGATGCAGGATATGAGACACCCAATTCAATGGAAGAATTGTTAGCGTTAACGGAACAAATGGCAAAAGACGGCAATACTCCTTGGTGTATTGGACTTGGATCTGGTGGTGCAACAGGTTGGCCAGCGACCGATTGGGTGGAAGATCTACTGTTAAGAACCCAAAAACCGGAAGTGTACGACGGTTGGGTAAACAACAGCATTAAATTTAGCGATCCACGAATTATTGATGCCATTGAGAAGTTTGGTGCTTTTGCACTGAACGACAAATACGTGGCTGGTGGAAGCGCTTCTGTCGGCACAACAGATTTCCGCGACAGCCCTAAAGGCTTGTTCACTGTGCCAGCCAAATGCTTTATGCATCACCAAGCAAGCTTCATCCCAGCATTTTTCCCTAAAGGGACAGTTATAGGTGAAGATGCCGATTTCTTTTATTTCCCTTCTTATGAATCCAAAGACTTGGGTAACCCTGTTTTAGGTGCCGGTGTGGCTTATGCGGTAACAAAAGATTCTGCGGCGACACGCGCTGTGATGGATTACTTGTTAACCCCATTGGCGAATGAACTTTGGATGGCACAGGGTGGATTCCTGTCGGCACACAAAGGCGTCAATATCGCGACGTATGAAAACGACGCGCAGAGAAAGCAAGGTGCAATACTACTTAATGCGACCACTTTCCGATTTGATGGTTCTGACTTAATGCCGGGTGCTGTGGGTGCAGGTTCATTCTGGACGGGCATGGTGGACTACGTAGGTGGAGAGTCCGCTGAGAAAGTCACTAAGTCGATTCAGAAAAGCTGGGATGACATCAAGTAAAGCGATTATTCCAATAGAGCCATTAGGTCAACAGACCTAGGTTAGCGACCAAGTGTCACTAACTGCCAATAAGGGCGTAGCAATGAGCTTCGCCCTAACCATTCAATTTCTACGTTATGGAGAACGATTTTGATCGATCAACTCCTAGATTCTCTGTTTGCCATGCTTGTTGCGGTAATAGCATCGATTGCTTTTTACTACACGGCGTATTTTGGCTTAGAGAAAGCTTTATCCAGTAAGCACTTACAAGGTGAGGAAAAGCGAAAAAAGGATCAGCTTAGGCTTAAGCTGCAACCCTTTATTTTTGTCGGCCCTGCTTTGCTATTGCTGCTTATATTTCTCGTTTATCCCGTTGTGGAAACCCTGCGTTTGTCTATGTATGACCGCACGGCAACGGACTTCGTCGGGTTGAGTAATTACAGCTGGGCATTCGGGGATGAAGAATTCTCTCAAGCCATCTTAAACAATCTGCTTTGGTTGATATTAGTGCCTACGCTAAGCACGTTTTTTGGCTTGGTGATTGCCTACCTTTCCGACCGAATATGGTGGGGGCAGGTAGCCAAGACATTAATTTTCTTACCTATGGCTATTTCATTTGTTGGTGCCAGCGTCATTTGGCGATTTGTATACGACTACCGAGGCGCCGACAGCGACCAAATTGGGCTATTGAATGCCATCGTCGTGGCGTTAGGGGGAGAACCTCAAGCATGGATCGCCTTGCCATTTTGGAACAACATTTTGCTCATGGTCATTCTAATCTGGATTCAAACTGGATTCGCCATGGTGCTGTTAGGTGCGGCAATGAGAGGCGTGTCTGAGGAAGTACTCGAAGCAGCAAAACTCGATGGTGCGAACGATTTTCAAATTTTTGTCAAAATTCTGGTGCCTCAAATTATACCGACCATCTTGGTCGTGTGGACCACCATTACCATTCTTGTTCTCAAGGTCTTTGACATCGTTCTTACCATGACCAACGGTCAGTGGGATACCGAAGTGATGGCCAACCTCATGTTCGATTGGATGTTCAGAGGGGGAGGGGATTTCGGCAAAGGAAGTGCAATAGCCGTTGTTCTTATGGTAGCGGTCATTCCCGTTATGTTGTGGAACATTAAGAAGGCAAGGGAAGAGTGATGGAAAGAAACAGAAAAAAGCTGTCTGCAGGTACGCTTTTTAAACATGGCCTGATCTTGTTCTTCGTGCTGGCGTGGACCTTACCAACGTTGGGATTGTTGGTGAGCTCAGTGCGCGACAAAGACCAGCTTGCGATCAGTGGTTGGTGGACCGCCATGGTCACCACAGAGCGAAATGAAGTGGTCAGAACTGGGAAGAAAGGGAGTGCCATCCGCGATGGTGACCAATATGTCATTGCAGGTAACTTGTTTGAAGAAAATTCAGGAAGAACGGTAGACAGCTGGGGTGAACGGGCGAAAGAAATCGATAAACATCTACCCGGTGAGGCTGTTGAGTTGAAAAACGGCAGTGTATTAACGGTGATGGAAAATGGTGAATATCGCTGGGAATCCGATGCACCGTTTACGCATAAAAGAGGCAAACGGATTTTCCATGTGGCAAATATTCCACCTCGATTTACCTTTGAAAACTACATAGAGGTATTGGCTTCGGAAGGGGTAGGACAAGCTTTTGTTAACTCACTTACGGTGACGATACCGGCCACGTTTATTCCCATTATGATCGCGGCATTTGCTGCCTACGGATTAGCGTGGATGGATTTTAGAGGTAAAAGCATCATGTTGGCCATCATTGTTGGCTTATTGGTTGTGCCATTACAAATGTCGTTGATACCGGTGCTTAGGTTGTACAACGAGGTCGGAAGCTTTTTCGACGTGGCGACCAAATCGTATCCCGGTGTTTGGCTAGCCCATACAGGGTTTGGGCTACCGCTGGCGATTTATCTGCTGCGGAATTATATGGCGGGTTTGCCAAAAGAAATCATGGAATCGTCGCGCATGGACGGAGCCAATCATTTTCAAACCTTTATCAAGGTGGTGCTGCCGCTTTCATTACCCGCACTGGCATCGTTCGCTATTTTCCAATTCTTATGGGTGTGGAATGATTTGCTGGTGGCCATGGTGTACCTAGGAAACAGTGGCGACAAAATTGTGCTCACGGCGCAACTTCGTGAACTGCTGGGATCGCGTGGGGATAACTGGGAAATTTTAACGAGTGGTGCGTTCATAACGATCATCGTACCGCTTGTCGTATTTTTATCGTTACAACGATATTTTGTTCGCGGATTGCTGTCCGGTTCGGTTAAGGGAGGATAATCATGGAAAACTCAAACATAGAATGGTGGCGCGGAGCGGTGATCTATCAGATCTATCCACGCAGTTACATGGACAGCAACGGTGATGGTATTGGCGACTTAAATGGGATAACCAGCAAGTTGCCCTACATTGCGAGCCTAGGGGTAGATGCGATTTGGCTATCGCCTATTTTTGCCTCGCCCATGGATGATTTTGGTTATGACATTGCCAACTACGTCGAGATAGATCCGATGTTTGGCACGTTAGAGCATTTTAAAACGTTGTTGGATGAAGCGCATAAGCTGGGGCTTAAAGTGATTGTGGACCAAGTATACAGCCACAGCAGCGATCAACATGCTTGGTTTAAAGAAAGCCGACAAGACAAAACCAACCCCAAAGCTGATTGGTATGTATGGGCTGATGCAAAAGAAGACGGCACACCACCGAATAACTGGCTCAGTATTTTTGGGGGCTCGGCATGGCAGTGGGATAGCCGTCGTCAGCAGTACTACCAGCACAACTTTTTAACCTCGCAGCCGGATCTGAACTTCCATAACCCAGAGGTTCAGCAAGCCACCTTAGATACAGCAAAGTTCTGGATGGATTTAGGGGTGGATGGATTCCGGTTGGATGTGGTGAATATGTTTTTCCACGACCAACAGCTCAGAGACAATCCACCCGTGAGAAAACCGGAAGAGCAGTTTGTGGGGACAGATAAGAAAAACCCATTCAGCTATCAATATCACTGTCACCAACTGACGCAGCCTGAAAATCTAGAATTTTTGAAGAAACTGCGAGCGGTTTTGGATGAGTACCCTGATCGCTTTACCGTCGGTGAAATTGGCGCACCTGAAGGGTTAAAAGTGATGGCGTCTTACACGTCTAATGGCGACAAATTGCACTCCGCTTACACGTTCGAATTATTGGGTGAAGATCATACTTCGTCGTATATAAAGGATACGCTTGAACGCGTTGAAGAAAACCTAGGGTCGGGGTGGCCTTGCTTCGCATTGAGCAATCACGATGTCGTTCGCAGCGTTTCTCGCTGGGGCACGGATAAACAAGGCAACGTGCTGGACCGAGAAGCATTAGCCAAAGCCAGCTTAGTGTTTTTACTCAGTTTAAGAGGCAGCGCTTGCATCTATCAAGGTGAGGAGCTGGGCTTACCTGAAGCGACGGTAGGGTTTGATGATCTTCAAGACCCGTTTGGCATTGAATTTTGGCCTGATTTCAAGGGGCGAGATGGCTGCCGAACCCCGATGGTTTGGAATAGCGATGGCGGGTTTAGCCAGAATGCTGAAACGTGGCTGCCGATAGAAACAGCACATTTGGCATTAAATCCAGAACTGCAGCAACAGAAAGAAAGCTCGGTCTTGCGATTTGTGCAACGTTTCATTGCGTGGCGAAAAACACAGCCAACACTAAAAACGGGTCAGTTTAAGTGGCATCAACTGCACGCGGATCTGATCAGTTTTGAACGATTTGAAAATGGCACCCGCTTACTCGTCGTTTTGAACCTAACTGGTAACGAGGTGGTTATCGAAAACTTAAGCGAAAAAGGGATTGATATCGCTTCTGTTGAAGACATCGGTTTAACGCATACGCTTTTGAATGATCAGTTAAGCGTGCCTTCGGCTGGTGGCTTAATTGCAAAGCTGGGTGAGTTAGCAGCTTCTGGGAATGAGGAAAAATAAATGGCATCGGTAACATTTAAAAATGTCAAAAAAGACTACAGCGGCACTCAGGTTGTTAAAGGATTTGACCTAGAGATCAGAGATGGTGAATTTGTTGTACTGCTTGGGTCTTCAGGCTGTGGTAAATCGACCACATTAAGAATGGTGGCAGGGCTAGAAGACATCAGCAGTGGAGAGATTTATCTTGATGATGTCTGCATTAACGACGTAGACCCGAAAGATCGCGATCTCGCTATGGTATTCCAAAGCTATGCCCTCTATCCCCATATGTCTGTGTACGACAATATCGCGTTTTCATTACAGCTGAAGAAAATGTCGAAAGACGCCATCGACAAGCGTGTTGAATGGGCTGCGGACTTGTTGGAGCTGACGCCATTACTCGAACGAAAACCAAAAGCGCTATCTGGCGGTCAACGCCAGCGTGTAGCGATGGGGCGAGCCATGGTTCGAACACCCAAGTTGTTTTTGTTTGATGAACCATTGTCGAACTTAGACGCCAAGTTGAGGGGGCAAATGCGTGCAGAAATTAAAGGGCTGCACAAGGAACTTGAAACCACAACGATTTACGTCACCCACGATCAAGTAGAAGCAATGACGCTGGCAGACAGAATCGTCATCATGGAAAAAGGGATTATTGCTCAAATTGGCTCACCCAAAGAAGTCTTTAACCGCCCCGTGAACAAGTTTGTCGCAGGCTTTATCGGGAATCCAAGTATGAACATGATCGATACCATTGTTCAGCAAGAAAACGAGACGGCAGTGCTTCCTTTGAACGGGGAAAGTGTTCCTGTTCCAGAGGATTTTGAACGCCCAACCAACGGCAGCAAAGTGACCTTGGGGCTTCGCCCAACCGACATTCACTTGAAACCGGAATTTGTAGGGCACACCAACTATGCCACAGTACAATGCAAGCTGGTGGATTACGAACTCTTGGGAGCGAGCATGTTGATCCGCGCTGAAATTGGCGACCAACCATTGTCTTTAGAAGTTCCTGCTGATGATGATTTTTCTTCAGAAAACAGCCATTTCATTGGGTATCTCGATCTTAGCGCAATCCATTTGTTTGACTCAGAAAAAGGACAAACATTACGGAAGTAAACTGATAATCTATGTGGTCCACATGCAAAAGTGGCACTTAAAGGGGAAGCGACCCATCGGGTAATGGGGGCGCTTTCTGCTTTGGATCTTTCAAGTCAATATAAGGAAGTTAAAGGTTATTATGAACGCGAAAAAGCTGACATTAAAAGACGTATCACTCGCTCTTGGTGTATCGACCGCGACCATTTCTAATGCCTTTAACCGACCCAACCAACTCTCAGAAAAGCTTCGGGCGCACATTTTGTCTGAATGTGAAAAAATGGGGTTTTACGGTCCTAATGCTGCGGCCCGTAGCTTGAAAATTGGGAAGTCTGGCATTATTGGTGTGTCGCTCGCAGAGCGCCTTCAATATAACTTTAGCGATCCCATCGCAACGCAGTTCTTAACGGGTGTTTCCGAAGTGTTTGACGAAGAGAACATCAACATTCTCTTACTTCCTAGCCGAGTCGGGTTCGCTGAGAGTCGTTCTTTCGATGCGTATGCCGACGGCTTTATTGTCTATGGTCCACCAAAAGACGATGAAATGTTGGCAAGGCTGATTCGCCAACACAAACCTATGGTTTCAGTCGATGTGGATATTGATGGTGTTTGCCACATCAATACCGATGACGAGGGGGCGGCTTCTCTCATCTCGAATCACACACTTGGGCAACCCTTTAAGCAAGTCTGCATTTTGGGGTTAAGGCTGACGGCTTCGCCCAAGGTTGAACCCATTCAGACCAGTGATTTGTTGGATTCCAATATGTCTGTGTCTAATCGACGCCTACAAGGAATGCAGAATGTGATCAAAGCTAAGACAGGACATTTTCTGCAAGACAAACACATTTGGAACGTACCAGACAATTCGTTTGGCGATGCTTATCAAGCCGCAAAGCAGGCGCTTAAAATAAGCAAGCCAGATGTTATTTTGTGCATGAGCGATGTGATTGCATTAGGCACGATACAGGCGTGTCAGGATGCTGGGTTGTCAGTACCTAACGATGTGAGAGTGTCTGGGTTTGATGATATTCCGCAGGCTGAAACAGCAGGACTAACGACGATCCATCAGGCTCAAAGAGAGAAAGGGCGACTGGCAGCGTACATGATTTTAGGTAAGGAACCATTGAAAAGCTGTGTAATCGACAGTGAGCTAAAAGTTCGGACCAGTGCTTGAATCAAATATCCCCGCACCACTTATCGACGGATTGGGGATAAAAGAGAGATTGAGTGTATGAAAAATTACTTGCTCAGAATATGCAGTTTCACACAAGAATTCTCCGAACTTGTCCATGGGAACTTTCCGGTAATGCAAAAATGATGTGTCATTACGTCTAGAGTGTTGTTGTATGTGTGAGTTGCCTGATCGCTTACCCAATTTACCGTACTATTAGAACCGAAGTTCTTAATGTGATGAAATTTGAGGAATGCGTCATTCTCATTGTATACAGAGGCACTTCCGTCAATCGTTAACTTCTCACTTCTATCCAATCGCAACCTGTGTAAACCAGCTTTGTAGTCTTGACCGTTGACCTTAACGATGACCGCTGGCGGTGTTGGCTCATCTCCTCGTATCAGCGTGTACTGCTTATATTTTTTGTGCGACCCTTTCATTCCAGCAATGACGAGTGAATCGCGACCGAAACTGGCGGATTGACTCTTCAAATAATGTCGGTTGTCGGTGACTAGTTCGACTTTCACGTTTTTGCTGTTTGAGAACGCGCCCAAATTTAAATCGGGTGATTTGGTTGCAACGTGGATGATTTGCTTCTCACCAAATGACACATCCGAGACGCGCCAATGGTAAATCCAATTTTGCGCTTCACCTTCCGCTTGAACGGATAATTGGTGACGTTCATTGATAGAGAGAGTTTGATGCGTTTTCCAATCCTTTATTTCGGGCAGTGCAACGTTCTCGTTATCGATGATTTCAATGTTCCATTCTTTGTTGCCATCGATATCACCACCATACAGCTTCTTAGATAGGGTTATCTTCCCTGGTGATGTGGTTTTCATATGAAGAACGTTGTCTGTTGAATCCACACCCGCATAACGGAAGATACCGAGAAGGGTATCGGTAGTGTTGTTATGAATGGAGCCTTGCCAGTCAGAATTGGCTGAGAGCGAGTTTGATCCAACAGTAAAACAATGACCTGCAGGGACTTTTGTGAACGTTTCACTGTCGAGGGCAGATTCTGGAATGGTGATCGTGCTGGTTTGCACTGTGCATTCTGGTGTCGAGTTGGTGCCGTTAATAACTACATCAATAACACCAGACCAACGTTCGCTGTCGCTGCTAGCCTGTACATTCAAACGAACTTCTTCTCGTTCACTTGATGAAAGATAGGCGTATTCATCCAACGTTTCGTAGGTTAACGTTGTGCGTTCAGTATTCACAGTAGCCAGTCCACGATCAGAACTGTCTAAAGTGACGACATCAAAAACGGCGTTCGTACCTGAAACCAGATCAGATGCACTCACATTCAATTGCGTGCCATTAGACATGAGTTTTGGATGAGACTTTGGCGTAGCGACGATCAAGTCAAAATTGGCGCAAAAAGGATACGCTCTCACAATCGTGCTGGTTTCAGAAACGCACATTTCTATTTGATAAGTTCCTTCCTCTCTTAGCTGAAGTAATACCGTTCTTTTGGCGTCACTCGTTACTACTGAATTGTCTGGGTTGGTAATCGTCCACTGAGCGAACTGCGCTAAAGCCGTGGTTTGATTTAACAATTCGTAGCCATTAGGAGCGGGAATAAGAGGCAGCTCTTGGTGTATTTTCGTTGTTTGCTGATCCGAACGTGCTGAAACATAATCGCCATTTGGCAGAGAGATGGTGGCAAACACTTTCCACTTGGCTGAGATACCCGACCCATTAGCAGGCTCTGTTGGTTGAGTGGGCGCGGGGGTTGGTGTCACTGGATTGGTGGTTGTTTCTGAGCCGGACCCTCCGCCACAGGCAGTGAGACCTAATAAAACCGTAGTAACTAGCAACTTTTTCATTGTTCTTCCGAGTTAGGTTAACGGCTCAGCAATGACGTTTTTGGGGAAAGTTGAGCCTTATATGAAACTTGGAAGCAGCGTAATTTTGAGAATGTTAATTTCGCATTAAATTGGCATAAATAGTCACTAATGCAATCCTTTACACAGAATCAATATTTATAAAGTGTGAACTGTGTAAGAAAAGACCCTAAGCTTGTTGGTGATAATGTTATGTGGCAGTCACTTGTATTGCCAGACCTAGCGATTAGTTAGGACACGTTGAACCTTTTCAGCGTGTTTTTCGCACCATGTTGTGCGATGGATTCATACGCATTCCTGATCCCTGCAACGGCGGTATCGTTGTGGATTAATTGAGCGCCGAACACGTCCTCCATCTGAACAAATTGTTCGACCAGAATGTTAGGTTGGGCGCTTTTGTGAATAGTATCGAACTGTGCTGATTTTGGATCCTTAACTTCAAATCTTTCTCCACTGTCGTCCACTCCGCTTACGTATCGTATCCAAGCTGCGATCGCCAAATAGTAATCGTCACAGTTTTGATCGGCTTGCAAGCGAAGTGTGAAAGGAGCAAGGATCCGTTGCGGCAATTTCTGGCTACCATCCATCGCGATTTGCCAGGTTTTATGTTTCAGTTGAGTATTGCGAAAACGCTCGATAAGCGACTCTTTATACACTTCCAATTCATGTTGAGGCATTTGTAACGTTTGCGCTTGCGATGTCATGAGCCGTCGAACCGCTATCTCGAAGTCTTTGTTTTGAATCGTCTCCGCCACCGTTTTGTAACCTGCTAAGTAACCCAAATAGGCAATGAAAGAATGCGCCCCATTGAGCATTCTCAATTTCATGTCTTCGTAGGGCGTGACATCCTCAACAAATTGAGCACCCGCCATTTCCCAGTTTGGTTTGCCATAACGGAAGTTATCTTCTATCACCCACTGGCTAAAAGGTTCGGTGATGATGCCGCAGGGGTCGTATTCTCCCACGATACGATCGATTTCTTGTTGGGTTTCGTTGGTGACGGCTGGCGTAATTCGATCAACCATTGATGATGGAAAAGTGACTTCTCGGTCTATCCAAAGCGCGAGTTCGGGGGAAACCAACTCGGCAAATTGCGTCACCGCGTTTTGAACGGCTTCTCCATTATTTGGGATATTGTCGCAAGAAAGTACCGTTACCCCTTCTAAATTTCGTTCAAATCGCCTTCTCAAAGATTCCACAATGTAACCAATTGCCGAACGTGGGGAACTGGGCTTGGCTAAGTCATGCAGAATGAGAGGGTCACTTGTATCTAATTGCCTAGATTGAGGGTTTATGCAATACCCTTTTTCAGTAATGGTGAGCGAGATGATGTGGGTATCGATTGACGCCATCGTATCCAAGATCGCGTCTTTGCCATGAATCGTAGGATGCAGAGCGTTGCTAATGGATTGAATTTTAGTGATATTCGCACCGCCGTCCCCCTTAGCAATGACAGAGTATTGATAATTTTGCTCCGTTAGAGCCGATATCATTGGCTGTCCGCTAAATAGGCTTACCACACACGTCCCCCACGGATCTTTAGCATCCATTGCCTCGTGAGAATAAACCGCTTGGTGTGCACGATAGAACGCCCCAAACCCTAAATGAACAACCTTTGTCGGTACGCTTTTGACGATTTCAGAGCTCATATTTTCACCAGTGGTATTTACAAAATAATTAATAACAGGTTATGTTATTAATTATTTTCAATCAAGCGATCATTCAAATGGAGTGAGTTATGGAACAGACTTGGCGCTGGTACGGGCCGGAAGATCCCGTGTCTTTACAAGATATTAGGCAAGCAGGTGCGACAGGAATCGTCACTGCATTACACCATATCCCTAATGGAGAGGTATGGAGCGTTGAAGAGATCAAGATCAGAAAAAATCAAATAGAAAGCGCTGGGTTAACGTGGTCGGTTGTAGAAAGTGTGCCCGTGCATGAAGACATAAAACTCCGAACAGATGAATGGAAACAATGGGTTGAAAACTATAAGAAAACCCTAGAAAACCTCGCAATATGTGGCATTGATACCGTGTGCTACAACTTTATGCCAGTTCTGGATTGGACACGGACAGACTTGGGATATGAGCTGCCTGATGGCTCAAAGGCGTTGCGGTTTGACCACACACTGTTTTCTGTATTTGAGCTGCACATTCTGAAACGAGAGGGAGCCGCTCAGCAGTACAGTGAAGCTGAACAAGCAGCTGCTCGTGACGTGTTTTCTCAAATGCATCAAGACGATATTGATAAGCTAACGGCAAACATCATAGCTGGACTTCCGGGGGCAGAAGAAGGGTATACACTGGATGAGTTTCGCGCTCACCTTTCCCGTTACGATGGAATCGACAAGGAGGCTCTTCGTTCTAACCTTAAACTATTCCTTGATGCACTCATGTCAATATGCGAACAGCATAATATCAAAATGGCGATTCACCCCGACGATCCTCCGCGACCCATTTTGGGGCTCCCAAGAATTGTATCAACCATTGAAGATATGACTTGGCTGGCGGAATCTGTTCCAAGTGAAAATAATGGCTTTACCTTTTGTACAGGTTCCTACGGTGTTCGAGCAGACAATGATTTGGTGAGTATGATTAACGCCTTTCACAACCGGGTATTTTTCACGCACCTGCGTTCGACTCAGAGAGAATCTAACCCGCAAAGTTTCCATGAAGCTGCCCATTTGGAGGGGGACGTGGATATGTATTCGGTAGTGTTGGCACTTTTGAAAGAAGAGTCCCGAAGGCGAGGAAATGGCAATAACCGTTCCATTCCTATGCGCCCAGATCACGGGCACCAGATGATAGACGATTTGAACAAATCGACTAACCCTGGCTACTCGTGCATAGGTCGCTTAAAAGGGCTCGCTGAATTCCGTGGGCTAGAGCTCGGCATCAAGCGGATGTTAGAGTCGAGCAATGTCTAACGGCTTTTTAATCGCGTGAGTATTTCAGTTTGAAATAGCGGCGAAAGCGCGCCAAATAGTTCATCCGCTTTGGCGCGCTGACCGACATGCAGCGAAACCTCCCTTGATACAAATTTGGGTAGTTTTTCGGCAAAACGTTGCTCTAAACGTTTGAATATTTCTGGGCTTTGCGCAAAAGGACCGGTAATCACGATCTGTTGAGGAAACAGAACCAAAAACGCATTCATTAGTGTGGCGCTCATTAGCTCTATTGCTTGGTTTATCACGGGTAAATCGGTGATCTCTTTATCATTGAACATCTCCTCGAACCCTGCTTCGTTGGCTGGAACATTTTGAATGTGTGCTTCCAGCTCCCCTTCAATTGCGCGAAGAGAGGCAACCGATTCCACCGTGACCAGTTTCTCTCCTATAAAAATGGACGTTTGCCCCAGTTCGCCAAAACCACCTATGGGGGTATGAAGTACTTGTCCGCGCAACGCATAGGATGTTCCGATCCCGTAACCCCAATGAATATTCAGCACTGAATCTTTCTTGTTTTCTGGGTGGCGAAGTAAACGAGCTCGTAATTCGTTGTTGAGGTTTTTAGCTATTTTAACGGGCAGTTTGGTGTTGTTAGAAAGAGGTTCGAAAGATAGGTTGGTTACTTCAGGCCAACGATTGGCGTAGACCCAACTCACCTTATCTTCATCCACTAAGCCCGGTAATGAACAGGTGATGCCCACAATGTGGGACTCTGGAGACGACTGGATTAAGGTATTTGCCAGTGTTTCAAACTGATTCAATATTTGTTGGTTTGAAAGCTCGTGGTCGTTAAGCGTTTTTGAAGACGAACCAACAACTTCGCCCTTCAAGTTAATAAGATGCGCATAAATGGTCAGTGAATCGATGGTAATGACAATACCCGACAGCGCGTTAGGCTGAACGCGTAAAAACACTTCAGGTCGCCCTGGCTTCGATGGATTAATGGTTCGATCTTCGATAACCAAACCCAGTTCAATAAGCTCCCCAACCAGTTCAGTCACCGTCGCGGGGCGCAATCTGTATTCTTGGCTTAAGCTTTTTCTAGTAGGTGCTGGCTGGCTAAAAATGGCACGTAATAGCTGGTTTTTCCGTTTGTCAGAAAGTTGGCTCAATTGCGAATCGAGTTGTTCCAATGATGTCGCGAGACGTTCACAAAAAGAGAGGTTAGTCGACGTTTTTGAGGTTGATGCAGACGGCATAAATGGTGATTTCCTTCAAATTTTTGCCATTCAATTATGGGATTGGCAACGACGTGAATCTGGCTAGGACCTTGTCTTTTATCCAATAAAAAACAAATAGTTGAAAGTAGCGCCTATCCGCTTTTTCTAAAAGCTCACTTATATAATTACACATTGTGTAAAAAATAGTTATTTACAGCAAGTGTAATTAATGACAGATTTGTGTTTAAAGAATGAACATGTGATTCGCACATAACCAGATTTGTGGAGTAAGAAATAATGGAATTATCTAGATGGTTAGACGAAGCATCTATGGGGGCAGCAGCTGCCCAGCACGGAGCGCAGCTCGTTCAACAAGCTATTGAAAAGAAAGGGCATGCTAACGTGATTTTGGCTACGGGCACCAGCCAGTTTTCAATGCTTTCTAATTTGATCGTTGACGCAGGAATTGATTGGTCAAAGGTATCCATTTTCCATCTCGACGAATATGTGGGCTTGAGTGATGAACACCCGGCTAGCTTTAGACGTTATCTGAGAGAGCGAGTTGCCGATAAACTGCTAGGTCTTCATTCCATCACTTATGTCAGTGGAGATGCGTCTCCCCTTCATGAAGAATTAACAAAGCTCAACGAGAAGATGGTCGCAGTAAGTATCGACGTTGCGTTTGTTGGAATTGGTGAAAACGGTCACTTAGCGTTTAATGATCCACCCGCTGACTTTGAGGTGACCACGCCGTACATCCAAGTTGAATTAGATGAAGCATGTCGAGAACAGCAGTTAGGCGAAGGATGGTTTGCTTCATTGGAAGAGGTTCCTACCCACGCGATATCTATGTCTATTCAGCAGATTCTGAAAAGTGAACACATTATTTGTACCGTGCCATCGAAGAGGAAAGCGCAAGCTGTTCGAAACTGCTTAGAAGGAGAACTATCCGTTCTTCATCCGGCGTCTGTGTTGCAAAAGCACCCTTCTACATCCGTATTTTTGGACAATGACGCCGCAAGCTTACTGAACCTAAGAGGTCGAGATGAGTAGCGCTAGTTTGAAAAGCCTGCTGGTCTATTCAGGTGATGATCGGCCTTTGATGCGATATCACATCAATGAATTAGGCATCATCTCTCGGATCACAAACGAAGTGCCGGCATTTTGTCTTGATATGAATAAGCAGGAATCCGTTGTTACTCCGGGGCTAGTGGATATTCAAATCAACGGGTTCAATGGGCTTGATTTTAATTCTTATGGTGTAACAGCCGAGAAGTTGGATAGCGCTTTGTCGGCAATGCTGGAATGTGGCGTGACCCGCTGCTTACCAACATTAATTTCGGCCGAAGAAAGCAAACTCTACCGCCTCCTTCAAGAGTTAGACGACGCCGTAAAGCAAAGTGCTTTGGGCAAAGAAATGGTTATGGGCTATCACATTGAAGGACCATTTTTGTCTCCAAAAGAGGGTTTTGTTGGAGCACATCCGAAAAAAGCGATGATTCCGGGTTCTGTTGCCATTGTTAAAAAAATGCAGTCGTTGTCTTCGAAGCCAATCAAGCTCATGACGGTTGCTCCTGAAATTGACGGCGTGATTGATCTGATTTCATTTCTCAAATCGGAAGGGATTACCGTAGCGTTAGGGCATACCAATGCAAGCTCAGAAAAAATAAGTGAAGCAGTAAACGCAGGCGCGATTCTTTCGACGCATTTAGGAAACGGTTTGGCGCATCAACTGCATAAGGTGGATAACCCACTGATGGCGCAATTGGCTCATGATGGTCTCTATGCCAGTTTCATTGCCGATGGGCTTCATGTGAAACCCGAAATGCTTAAGACGTGGTTGCGCGCAAAAACGTTACCACGTGCTGTTTTAACAACGGATGCGACAGCAGCTGGAGGATTATCGCAGCAACCGGGGCGTTACTGGTTGGGAGAAGCTGAGATTGAGCTTTGTTCCGATGGAGTGGTTCGCATTCCTGGTTCACCTTACTTTGCGGGTTCATCAGCACGAATGGACAAAATGCTACGTGACACAATGAAGTGGTGTGATCTTACGATGTCTGAACTGCTCCAAATCACACGGCACAACCCGCTCCAATTGCTATCACATTCAAACACATTGCCTAGAGTAGGGGATAGAGCAGAGTTTCTTGAATGGTCTTTAACCCCTGGTGGTCCATTTTTAATGGCTGCGTATTTAGGTAAGCACTCGATCAGTCACACGATAAAAGAGAGCCACAAATAGGCGATTAAGCGACACCGTGAAATGAATAAAGGAACAGGCGGCATGGCGAAAGCGTATCCCGCTCAATAACCCAATATTTGGCTTAGGAATAGCCGAGTAAACAAGGAGTATAGGACATGAAATGGACACTAACGAAAGGTTTAATTAGTTGCACAGTTGCAGCAATACTGATGCCGAGCTTATCGATGGCAACAACGTTACGCTTGGCAGAAAACCAGCCGGAATCCAACCCCGTTACCGTGGCGATGCATAAGTTTGCCGAGCTTGCATCCACATATTCAAACGGAGAGATAAAAGTCAAAGTGTTCTCGGGTGCTCAGTTAGGGCAAGAGGCTGAAACCATTGAGCAAACTCAAGCTGGGATTATCGACTTAACTCGCGTAAACAGTGTGACTCTGGCGAACGTGTCTCCGAGTATCGGTGTGTTTACGCTTCCTTATATCTTTAAAAATGTGAAACACAAATACCGTGTTTTAGATAGTGAAGTAGGTGATGAAGTTCGTGCCGATATGGCGAAATACGGCTTGATCGGTTTCGAATACATGGAAGCGGGAACCCGCAGTTTTTATACCACGAAAGACAACCCTGTAAACTCTATCGAAGACATGAAAGGGCTAAAGATCCGAGTTCAGAAATCACCTATTTCGATCAGCATGGTCAACCTTGTTGGCGGCGTAGCGACACCCATGAACTACGGTGAAGTGTTTTCTAGCTTACAAACAGGTGTGATCGATGGTGCTGAGAACGACTACGTTAGCTATCTAACATCTGGTCACTATGAAGTTGCGCCAAACTATGTAGAAGATGGCCATTTGAGCCCACCCGCTATACTGATCATGAATAAAGCGAAATATGACTCCCTTCCTCAAAATCAGCGCGAAGCTATCTCTAGAGCAGCGAAGGAAGCGGCGATTTTTGAGCGAGACCTGATGATTCGCGCCAACATTGATGCAAAAAAGAAAGTGGTTGCAGCGGGTGTGAAAGTCACGGTTATCGACAATACACCTTTCCAAGAAGCGGTTCAGCCAGTGTATGAAGAATTTCCGAAACTGTTACCTCTTGTTAGCAAAATTAAGGCAGTGAAATAGTGCGGAGTGCTTGCCTTAAACCGTAGGGTTACGTTGAAACATAGGGTTGTGATTGAACGTAGGGGTAAGGCAAGCACAAAGCTCTCGGAGCCAAAATGATGAGTCTGCTAATAACGAAAATAAATCAAATTGTTGCATGGGTGGCTAATCGACTACTCGAATTGATTGTCGTGATAACGGTCATGCAGGTTGTTTTACGATATGTATTCAATAAACCAACCAGTTGGTCTGAAGAAGTCGCTATGTTGTTTTTGGTGTGGTACGGAATGTTGTCTATTGCTGTGGGAGTGAAAACGCATTCTCATGTTGCCATCACTTACTTGCGAGACAAAGCGCCAATCCCAATTGGTAAGTCACTCGATTACTTTGCCTATTTCTGTATTGCTGGCTTCTCTTTCATTCTACTAATGAATGCGCAAACGCTGGTAAACATTGCAGGAGCACAAATACTTCCTGCTTCCGGTTTGCCAAAGCAGCTACTTTATTACTCAGCCGTTGTTGGGGCTATTCTGACTCTTATTAATGCGATCACCAACATTGTGACGGGAGACGTAAGGGAAAAAGAAGAGGGATCTTTATGAGTGCGGATCAAGTAGGGATTGCGGTACTACTGGGTAGTTTTTTAACCTTAATGCTACTAAGAGTGCCTATTGCTTTTGCGCTAGGCATATCTTCAGTGCTTACCGCTTGGCAGTTGGACCTTCCACTGTTGCTTGTGGCGCAACGAATGGTCAACGGCATGTTCAGCTTTACGTTTCTTGCGGTGCCATTTTTTATTCTCGTCGGCAGCATAATGACGGAAGGCGGGATTTCTGACCGATTGGTGCGTTTTTCAGAAGTGCTAGTAGGTCGATTTAGAGGCGGGATGGCACAGGGTAATGTGGTCGCCAGTACGTTCTTTGGTGGCATTTCGGGCTCTTCAGTGGCAGATGTGGCATCGATTGGGTCGTTTTTGATTCCAGCCATGAAGCGCAGTGGATACCCAGCGGAATACTCGGTAGCGGTTACTGTGACATCTTCTGTGCAGGGGGTATTGATTCCGCCAAGCCAGAATATGATTTACTACGCGTTGGCCGCTGGTGGGTTACCGATTAGCCAGCTGTTTGTCGCAGGTTATGTGCCAGGCATATTACTGAGTGTTTCCTTGATGATTCTGTGTGGATTATTGGCGATACGTCATGGTCACCCGCAAGGAAAAAAGTATTCGCTTAAAGAAGGGATAGCGATTACCAGCGAAGCTTCAATTGGGTTATTTACCATCGTTATTATTATCGGTGGGATAGTGTTAGGCATCTTTACCGCAACAGAGTCTGCGGCAGTTGCGGTGGCGTATGCGTTGTTAGTCACAGTACTGGTGTACAAAAGCGTCAACCGTACTCAAATGAAGAAAATCATGAGCGACACCATGAAAACACTGTCGATGGTGATCGCGATTATCATGACTTCTTCTGCATTTGGTTATTTGTTGTCGTTCCTCAGCGTACCAAGTTTACTGGCTGATTTTATCTTGGGGCTATCCGATAACCCTTATGTGGTGCTGTTAGCCATCAACATACTGCTGCTGGTTTTGGGGATGTTAATGGACATGGGGGTGCTGATTCTTATCCTGACCCCCATTCTTTTACCCATAGCTAAAACCATAGGTGTCGACCCGATTCATTTTGGCATCATCATGCTGCTCAATTTAGGTATTGGCGTGTGTACTCCACCGGTTGGCACTTCACTGATGGTCGGGTGTGGAATAGGTAAGGTTAAAATAGAAACCACGGCTCGGCACATGTTGCCTTTCTATTTGGCGATGGTTGTCGTGCTTATGCTGGTGACTTATATGCCTGCGATTACCTTGTGGTTGCCATCACTTCTGTAGTTTAAAAATCTGTAAATTGTGGTTTTTTTGAAGCCTAGATAGCGAACCACTAGGCGTGGATTAGCTGGCTAGGCACAGGTGTAGGTTTATTTATTTACAGTATCTGTAATTAAATTAAAGGTTGTACCTAACAGAGAGGCTGAAAGAAGTAAAAGGAACATGGGATGATCTACTTAATAGGATGTAGGTGGGTCAAGTCCTGAGCCTATAACACGAAGGCAGGCTCAGGTTGGGACTGGGGTTAACGACCCTAAAACAGAAAGGGAAATTTATGAACATCTTTACGTACTTACCAAAGGTAAAAAGCGGCTTGTTAGCATTGTCATTCGGCTTTCTCATGACTAGCCATGTTAATGCGGAAACAGACATTACGTTCGCAACAGGCTTTGCAGGCGGAAGTGGGCAGATTGGACAAACCATGACTCAGTTTCAGAAATTCGTTGAAAGTGAGTCTGATGGCGAGATTAAAGTTAATTTATTTAGTGATGGCGCTTTAGGGAACGAAAGGGAAATACTGGAGTCATTGGTCATCGGTTCAACTGACATGTCATTGGCGGGCATTTCCGATGTTGTGTATTGGTTACCAGAATACTTCTTATCGGTTCCTTATCTCTTTGAGAGTGTGGAACACGTTCGCAAAGTCTACGACGGTCCGATTGGGCAAGAAATTGACCAGTTGATGCTTGAGAAAAAAGGGCTAAGAACGCTCGCGGTGATGAACCGAGGTGCACGCAATGTGTCTTCCAACCGCAGAATCGAAAAACCTTCTGATATGAAAGGGCTGAGATTACGTCTACCAGAAAACCCATTGTGGATAGCCATTTGGAAGCAATTAGAACCCGTTCCTGCCACCATTTCCTTTACTGAGTTGTATACCGCTTTGCAAACAGGTGTGGTGGAAGCACAGGAAAACCCACTAGAAGCCATTGTTAACGCGAAATTTTATGAGGTTCAGAAATACGTCGCGTTAACCGGTCACGTAAGGGATGTATATAAGATTCAAATCTCTGAACGTAAATGGAAAAAACTGAGTAAAGACGAACAAACCATTATAGAAAAAGCCGCGAAGAAAGCGGCAAAATTTGGCGATGGATTGCTCGCTGACGCTGAAGCCGCTTACATCAAGACCTTGAAAGAGGCGGGTACCGAGGTGGTAGAAGTATCTCCGCAAGAGTTTGCGGCAGCGATGTCTAAATCAAAAGAAATTGCCGATACCTTCCTAAAACCGGGCCTGTACCAAAAAGTGAAAGAAGCGGCGAAGTAGCGCTCTTCTAGACTCAGGTCTGCTTTTAGAGGTTTGAAGAGCAATACTTGGGTACATCAATCGCTCCTTTGTTATCGAATAAAGGAGCGAAAGTGAGAACTTGAAGGGCAGAAGCATGGATAAAGTAAAAAAGTGTTTAAATGGAAGCATACTACTTTTACTCATCATCATGTTACTAATGGTCAGTATACAAGTAGTCAACCGGCACCTCATACAACAGTCTATTCCATGGACGGAGGAATTGACCAGAATCTCCTATATTTTGCTCATATTTATAGGGTGTGTACTCGCGACCATTAACGATGCTCATGTAAAGGTCAGTACGATTAAAAATAAACTTAGCACAAGAGTTTCTTGTTATTTGGATAAAGGGATATCGATAACTTGTGGTGTGTTTTTTTCTGTCTGCTCATATGGGAATTACAGCTACATGATGATCAACTGGGGTGCAGAAATACCAACGGTACCCTTTATTGAGGTTGGGTATCTATTTCTTATTGTATTTATATGTACCTTTTTGATGGCGGGTATTTTTTTCTTAAAGGCTTTCCAATTAAAGAGTAACAACTCTTCGGATGAAATAATATGACGACGTTTCTGATATTAGGGCTGCTGTTAGGGCTAATTATTATTGGAATGCCTATTGCTCTCTCTTTAGGAGTGACCTCTCTGGTTTCGATGGTCATGCTTTTCGGTATGGACGCTCCTGTCGATCTGGTTGCTCAGCGCATGTACTACGGCGTAAACAGCTTTTTGTTGGTTGCAGTTCCGTTTTTTATGCTTGCGGGTGAAATCATGAACCGTTCAGGCGCAACCACGCGATTGTTCTCCTTCGCCGATGCGCTGGTCGGCTATCTTCCCGGTGGGCTTGGGCACGTGAATGTGGCGTCCAGTTTGATCTTTGCTGGTATGTCGGGTTCTGCTGCAGCCGACGCAGCGGGCCTTGGGGCAATAGAGATTAAAGCGATGAAGGAAAGAGGGTTCCCATTGCCTTTCTCCGTCGGATTAACGGCGGCTTCATCCACGGTTGGTCCTATGGTTCCGCCCTCGATTCCTATGATCGTGTTTGGTGTGGTGTCTGGAACCTCTATCGGAGGTTTGTTCTTAGCGGGGGTGTTACCTGGCTTTTTGATGTGCGTATTACTTAGCGTGACGGTGTGGATTTGGGGGAGCCGAAAGGGCGCGCCGAGAAGTACCTTCTCAACCTCTCGGTTGTTCCAATCATTAAAAGGTGCATTTTTGCCACTGATGACACCTGTTATTGTTCTTAGCGGTATTTTTGGTGGTCTGTTTACACCAACAGAAGCGTCGGTCGTTGCGGTGATTTATACCAGTGTCCTTGGTGTTTTTGTCTATAAAGAAATCAATGTTAATGACTTAATCGAAATAATGAAGAAAGTGGCAAGAGAAATTGCCCCTCTCATGCTGATTGTTGCTACCGCTTCGTTGTTTGGGTATTTGATTATTCGATTAGGACTACCAAGGCAATTATCTGAACTTATCTTATCAAGTACATCTGACCCCACGGCTATTCTATTTTTGATTGCGTTTATATTGCTGATGGTTGGTTTTTTTATGGAAACAGTCAGCGCCATCATTATATTTACACCTCTTTTTATGCCAGTAATCACGGCTGCTGGTATTTCTCCATTACAACTGGGTGTGGTAATGGTCATTACTTTAATGGTGGGGGTAATCACACCTCCTGTTGGCATTGTTCTTTTCATATTAGAAAGAGTCTCTGGACTACCGATAGAGAAAGTATTTAAAGCGGTGCTGCCATTTTTTATTCCGTTGACGGCTTCTATCATCATTCTGATTGTATTCCCTGAAGTATCGACTTGGTTGCCTAAATTATTCTATGGATATTTATAAAGGACTTGCTTAATGAGTAACATTAATATTGCTGTGGTGGGCGGGGGCGTATACGGCACCCATATGTTGAAGTGTTTTTATGATCAACAAAGGCAGGGTCGGGTCAACCTTGTTGCTCTCGCCGACGTTAACCCAGATATCTTAGAAACACGAAAAAAACAATTTGGTGTGGAAACCTTTACCCGATATCAAGATATGCTGCGAAACACGAAACTGGATGCGATTGCCATTGCGACTCCCGACCACCTTCATTACGAAATCATTGAGGAAGCGGTCAAGCACGGCGTTCACATACTTTCTCAAAAACCGCTAGACGTAAACATAGATCGCACTAAACAATTGATTTCCATGTGTGAAGAGGCGGGAGTTCTTTTGTATGTTGATTTTCATAAACGTTTCGACCCTGCTCACATAAGGTTAAAGCAAGACATTCAACGCGATAAATTTGGCACCCTTCAATATGGCTACGTGCATATGGAAGACAAAATCGTTGTTCCGACAGACTGGCTGAGAAGCTGGGCTGCCAAATCCTCTCCTTCTTGGTTTCTTGGTGTGCATTTTTACGACTTGGTCTATTGGTTAACGGGTGACAAGCCCGAGAAAGTCTATGCCCATGGCTTCAAAGGAAAACTGGAATCTGAAGGGATTGAGGGGGCTTGGGACAGCATTCAAGCGAAAGTCGTATACCAATCCGGTGTGTCGATTACCTATGATGTGAGTTGGATACTGCCACGTTCATTTCCTTCTATTGTTAACCAAGGCATTAAATTAGTGGGTGAAGAAGGAATTGCCGAAGTGGACAGTCAAGAAAGAGGCTATTTTTCATCGCACAGCAGCGAATCATCTAGTTTGCAGGTCAACCCTTATGGGGCATTGGAGCAGGACCACCCATTGTTTGGCAATACTACAGAAGGGTACACGTTTTCTTCCATGTCGTATTTCATTGATGTGGTGAAAGAGCTAATCAATGGCCGCAGCCTTTCCTCATTGGAAGGGTGTTATCCGTCGGGGAAAGAAGCATTGATTTCGACGAGTATAGGATGTGCTGTAGACCAATCTTTAGCGAGCGGAGAGGTCGTCAGCATCAACAACTTGCTCTAATAGAAGCAACGACCTCATTTCAAGAAGGTTCCCATTGTGGAGCCTTTTTTCATTTTAAGGTTCTTCGAATAAGAAACGTCTCTTCCTTAAAAGACGGTGCTTCGTGATCAACTTCACGCTAGCTGCTAAATTGATCAAATAATAGCCATAAATCGATTTACATATCGTATTTAAAATGTAATTTTATATTTAAAATATCGAACTGAAAAAGGAGAGCAGAAATGATCATAGACAGTCACTTACATCTATGGGATTTGAATGAGTTCGATTTGCCATGGGTCTCAGGATTTGAAGCGCTCAATAAAACGTTCAGTTTGGACATGTACCAATCCGATTTTAAATCCGTCGATCACGCCATCTACGTGGAAGTGGATGTCGTTGAGAGCCAAAAAGGTAAGGAAATTGAAGCTATAGGGCTGCTTTGTCGAGATCCTCAATCTCCGCTTGTCGCTATGGTTGCATCTCTTGATGTCACACGAAGCGACATTGTCCCTTATCTACAACGCGTGCACAGCGAAGCAAAACATGTCGTTGGATTCAGACAGGTACTTCATACAGAGGAGCGACCACAAGGATACTGCTTGCAAGCGCCTTTTATTCATGGTGCTCAGGCGATAGGTAATGCTGGGTTTTCTTTCGATATTTGTATTCGCCCTCAAGAGCTAGAGGATGCCACAGCACTCATCAAGCATTGCCCAGATACGCATTTCGTTATCGACCATGGCGGTATTCCTGCCATTGCCTCCTATTTGGAAGATGAAAAAGCCTATGAAAAATGGAAACAAGATATTGCCTCAATAGCGGCGATGCCAAATTCTGTTTGTAAGGTATCTGGTCTTGTTACCCAAGCTGGGGATCTTTCAAAAACAGACGGCTTGCTAAGCGATGTGCTTGCTTATCTAAAAACTGCATTTGGTGCAGAAAGGCTAATGTTTGGCTCCGACTGGCCGGTAGTGGCTTTAGTGGAGTCAGCTCAGGAATGGCATCAACGCTTAAACACTATGGTTTCAAATTGGACAGAAGAAGAGCGCCAGCACCTTTTCCATAAGACGGCACAACGTTTTTATTTGTCACGGCTACGTTAGGAGATGCTCATGAAGAAATTTGGTCAAGTTATCCGATTAAAGCCTGAACATTACGACGAATACGTTAAAGCACACGCTGAAGTTTGGCCTGAAGTATTGGCTCAAATCAAAGCGTCACACATCCAGAACTACTCCATTTTTCATCACGACGGTTTGCTGTTTGCCTACTTTGAATACGTTGGTCATGACTTTGAAGGTGACATGGCTGCGATGGCTGCAGACCCCATTACTCAAAAATGGTGGGCGTGGATGAAACCCATGCAGCAGCCGTTACCAGAAGCAGGTGAAGCGTGGTGGCAAAACATGGAACAAGTCTTTGAACTCAATTAAGGAGATACCCATGCTACAGGGAAAAGTAGCCCTTATTACCGGATCAGCCTCTGGGATTGGGTTAGCGATTGCTAAAGGTTTTCATCAAGCGGGCGCACATGTCGTTTTAGTAGATATTAATCCAGAGCACCTAGAGAGTGCTGCGGAAGAATTTGGTTCTGATCGGATCACAGCGTTAACGTGTGACGTGTCTTCGGAGTCCGATGTGAAGCGCTTGGTTGCTGAACTGAAACAGCAAATTGGTCGATTGGATATTCTTGTTAACAATGCTGGCATTGCACACATTGGTAACGTTGAAAATACCGAACTGGATGAGCTTCAACGAGTATTTTCAGTGAATGTGAATGGCTTATTTTTATTCACCAAGTACTTGATACCAATGCTTCAATCGGCAAAAGGATCCATTCTCAATCTTTCTTCTATCGCTGCGAAATTAGGTATAGCCGATCGGTTTGCATACTCCGCTTCTAAAGGTGCGGTATCCGCCATGACGCTCAGTGTCGCAAGAGATTACGTTGATAAAGGGGTGCGTTGCAATTGCATTTGCCCTGCTCGAGTTCATACACCTTTCGTAGATGGGTATTTAGATAAACACTACCCCGACAATAAAAACGAAATGTTCAAGGTACTCAGCGAATATCAACCCATTGGGCGAATGGGGACACCGGA
Organism: Vibrio penaeicida; assembly: GCF_030689305.1. GTDB lineage: Bacteria > Pseudomonadota > Gammaproteobacteria > Enterobacterales > Vibrionaceae > Vibrio > Vibrio penaeicida_B. Next base: position 263,916 of record NZ_JAUYVM010000002.1, read on the forward strand.
AGAAATTGCTGATATTGCAGTGTTTCTTTGCAGCGACAAAGCCCAATTTATTACAGGCGTAAGCTACGACATAGATGGTGGCGTGGTTCAACTCCGTTAAACAGAATGATTCTAAGGACAACAAAATGAAATTGATTCGAGTGGGCGAACCGAGGCAAGAGAAGCCCGGTGTCGAACTAGCCAATGGAAAACGCATCAATGTCAGCGCTTTTGGTGAAGATTATACCGAAGCTTTTTTTGAAAATGACGGTGTAGAAAGGTTGGCGAAATGGCTAGACGAGCACCAAGGGAATTGCCCAGAGTTTGATGAAAAAGAACGCTATGGCGCCCCGATTTGCCGCCCATCTAAAATTATATGCGTTGGTCTGAATTACAAGAAACACGCCGAGGAATCGGGTATGCCACTCCCAAGCCAACCAGTGTTGTTTATGAAAGCGACGAGCTCGCTTTGTGGGCCAAATGATCCGGTGATCATTCCAAAAAACAGCCTGAAAACCGACTGGGAAGTGGAACTTGCCATTGTTATCGGCAAGCAAGCCAGTTATGTCTCGGAAGACGAAGCACTGGATTATGTTGCTGGGTATGCGCTACACAACGATTACTCAGAACGTGAATTCCAGCTTGAACAAGAAGGGCAGTGGGTAAAAGGCAAAAGCTGCGACACCTTTGCGCCGCTTGGACCTTACTTGGTTACCACCGACGAGTGCGCGGATCCGCAAAGCCTCCGGTTATGGTTATCTTTGAATGGTGAAATACTGCAAGACAGCAACACCAGTGACATGGTGTTTTCAATCGCCAACCAAGTCAGTTACATCAGCCAATATATGACCTTATTACCAGGTGATGTCATATCGACAGGTACGCCGTTTGGTGTTGGGCTAGGGTTCAACCCACCTAGATATTTGAAAGAGAACGATGTCGTAGAACTTGGTATCGATGGGCTGGGTGTTTCTAGTCAAGTTGCCGTCTCGTATGAAAATGCCTGAATGGAATCAGGGTTAAGGAATCAAAGCCATGACACGGATAGTGAAAGCAGAGCTTTTTTGGGTCGATCTGACTCCTGAAGTAAAACGAACTGACGCCATTCAGGCGTTTGTTTGTCAAGAAACACCTATTGTTAAAATTACCGATAGTGACGGTGTAACGGGTGTAGGGTACACTTACACCATTGGTACTGGAGGCTCTTCTGTCGTTGCGCTTCTAAATGATCACCTCTTGCCTCAGCTAATTGGGAAAGATCCGGACTGTATTGAAGAGATTTGGCGCTCTTTGTATTTTCATTCACACGCCACATCGGTAGGCGCAATTACGTCCCTAGCACTTGCGGCGATTGATACTGCGCTGTGGGACAGAAAATCGATCAAAGCTCAGCTTCCATTGTGGAAAATGGCGGGAGGAGCGAAAAATGAGATCCCGCTGTATACCACTGAAGGCGGTTGGTTACACCTTACGGCAGAACAACTTGCGGAAGATGCCATTGCGGTTAAACAGCAAGGGTTTGGTGGCTCCAAAGTAAAAGTCGGCTCACCGAGTTTAGCGGAAGATATTCGCAGATTGGAATACGTGAGAGAGCAGGTGGGTGACGACTACCACATCATGGTTGATGCCAACCAAAGCTTTAGTCGTGATGAAGCCATAAAGCGAGGCAGAGCATTCGCCGAACTCGGAATCAGTTGGCTAGAAGAGCCGATGCCAGCGGAAGACATCTCGGGTCATCAGCAATTGTGTGCGACTGCAGGGCTGCCTATTGCGGTCGGCGAGTCCATGTACGGCACGCGTGGTTTTCGAGAATATTTAGAGCGGGGCGCATGCCATATTGTTCAAGTCGATGTGGCAAGAGTAGGGGGGATTACCCCTTGGCTAAAAGTCGCGCATTTGGCTGAAACGTATAACGTATCTGTTTGCCCGCATTTCTTAATGGAACTGCATGTATCGTTATGTTGTTCAGTGCCTAATAGCCGCTGGTTAGAATATATCCCGCAGTTAGGTTCTGTTACATCGAACACACTTTCAATAAATAATGGTAAAGCTATTGCTCCTTCTGAGTCTGGCTTAGGTATAAACTGGGATTGGGACAAAATACGGCAAACAACTAAAGTGGAAAATGCGATCACATAGTATGAATGAAGTGATGTCTCGCAGATGAAACTTGGTAAAGTATTCAGTAGTATTGGTTCCAATAAGCGACAGTCTTGTACCCAAGTATCTTAAGGTTACTGGGTATAGCGCCACAAAGGCAGCTTGGGAGCAAGTTATTCACCAGTAAGGAAAACCATTGGATACGAAAGAAGAGAAAAAGTATCAAGCGCCAGCCCTGGAAAAGGGCTTAGACATCATAGAAGTACTTTCAAGCCATGCTTCTGGGCTTTCTCAGGTCGAAATTGCCAGAGAATTAGGCAGAAGTGTCGGAGAGATTTTTAGAATGCTGGTGGTGCTGTGCGATAGAGGTTATTTGTCGCTAGATTCTCACACCGACAGGTATGCGCTTACCACGAAGCTGTTCGAAGTCTCGCATCGTTATCCAAAGATAAAACGCCTAACATCCCTTGCGGTTCCGGTTATGAATACACTGGCTGAAAAGCTTCAGCAATCGGTTCATCTAGCCATAGTATCTGAAGGAAAATTGTTGGTTATTGGGCAAGTTGATTCTCCGGGATACCACTTGATGAGCGTTCGCCTAGGCGCCAAATTGGATGTGTGGAAAGCGTCTTCTGGTCGCGTTATTTTAGCGCACTCGCCAGACAGCGAGTTGGAGCAGTTTATCCTTGCCCACCCTCCCGGTAGTGAAGAAGACATTAGCCAGATAAAAGCGGAGCTAGCGAAAGTTCGCAATAAAGGATACGAAGAGCGCAAAAGCTATGTCATTAAAGGCGTCGTCAACATTTCAGTACCAATAACGGATTATTCTGGGCAGGCAATCGCCTGTTTGACCATTCCTTTAATAGAAAGTGTTGAAGGCGATAACCGTGCCATCAGGAAAGAATGCCGCGAAGCTATGCTGGAAGCGGCTGAATATTTAAACGAGCAGATGGGTGGAAATCTTCATGAGGGCAGCATACAGTAACCTTTTGATATAATTAATTAATGCGAACACCTTAAACGAATTAAGAGAAGTGACGAACTTCTCTTTTTTTATGTCTCATTAACCTCAAAGCTGTCTTATTATCAAGTCACGTCTTATTATTCTTCCATTGTTCCACATAGGGTATTACCCGCTAACCAAAAAGGAGGAATTAATTATGTTTGTGTGTCGCCCGTTTAGCGCACGTCACTTTGCTATAGTGAACCACTCAAGACATTGCGATATCGTGCTGCGATAATCCAGGCTTGAGCGAATACAAACCATTCTATTCAGAGTGCTCTTCTCTTGAGCTCTTGGATTGTTGTCAGCGTAGTTTGACAAGGGCATTGTGCCCGCAATTCTTGAGAAACTTATGAGTACTTTATTATCAGCACAAACTCTTACTATTGAACAACCTTCAAGCACTTTGTTTGAAGCGATTTCTTTCACCCTGCAAAAAGGCAACAAAATTGGCTTAATTGGGCACAACGGTTGTGGAAAAAGTTCGCTACTTGCCGTGTTAAGTGGCAAATCAGATTCTCACACTGGAAGTGTTACCAAAGCACACCACTGTGTGGTTGCCAGCGTAGAGCAGCACCTTCCGACCGCAGTTGAGCACGCCAGTTTGATTGAAGCATTAGCAGAACAATTACCAGAGTCCGATGAACGATGGCGCGTAGAAGCGTTATTGGCGGAATTTGGCTTTAGCGAAAGCCAATGGCAACAGCTTGCGTCCTCCCTCAGTGGTGGGCAGCACATGAAACTCTTGCTGGCAAGAGCGCTTATTACCCAGCCCGATCTATTGCTTTTAGATGAACCCAGCAACCATCTGGATTTACCCACCTTACTATGGTTAGAGCGTTTTCTTAATGAGTGGCGTGGCAGCTTTGTTTTGGTGTCTCACGATCAGACTCTATTAGATAGCGTAACCAATACCACTTGGATTATGAGAGACAAAGGGCTCTATAGCTTTGAGTTACCTTGTAGCGAAGCGAGGCAAGCGCTCTCAGAGAAAGACATGGCTGATGAAGCGCGCCACAAGTCGGAGCAAAAGGAGATTGACCGGATCGAAAAAAGCGCCAAGCGTTTGGCCGTTTGGGGCAAAGTTTACGACAACGAAGACTTAGCTCGTAAAGCCAAACATATGGAAAAGCGCAAAGATCGATTGGTCGAGCAGCAAACCGAACTTACGCAAGGTTCACCGTGGACGCTGACCTTGTCGGGTGAGCGTATGCAAGCGAATCGCCTGTTAGAACTCGAAAACACCCAAGTGAAAGCGCAGCTTCATCTTCCGTTGCTATTTGATATCATTCACCAGCAAATCAAAAGTGGTGATAAAGTCGCGATATTGGGTCGAAATGGGAGTGGTAAATCTTCTCTTATGCGCATGCTTTGGAACGCGTATACCGACGATCAAGACGTTGGAGGAATAGTACTTCATCCCAAAGCGAACATCGGATACTACGACCAAAGCTTAGAGCAGCTTAACGGAGAGGAAAGCTTACTCGACGCGCTGTATTCCTACGGGAATTTAACGGAAGAAGTACGAAAGCGTTCATTAATCAGTGCCGGTTTTCCATTTAGCCGCCACGAACAAAAGGTAAAAGAGCTAAGTGGTGGAGAGCGATCTCGATTGCTATTTATCGGGTTAACCCTCGCAAATTACCACCTTCTCATGCTGGACGAGCCAACCAACCACTTGGATTTAGAAGGGAAAGAAGAGCTTTTCGAAACTTTAAGAAACTTCCAAGGCGGCACGTTGGTGGTCAGTCACGATCGTCGGCTTATCGAATCCAGTTGTAATCGATTTTGGCTAGTGACCGATGGAAAACTGGAAGAGTACCTCGACGTTGATGAAGCGTACCAGCGTTTGGCTTTTGAAAGTGGTGGTCTCCAAATTGGCAGCTCTTCTGAACTCAATAAGGAAAGTAACACCAAGGACGTAAGCAATTCTGTTCATTCGGAAAGTGATGAAGAGATCATGCTCGAAAGGTTATTGGAGCTAGAAATATGGCTTGAAGACGATCTGGCTCGAAAGCCTAAGCATCAAAAGCCAAAGCTTCAGTCGCAATGGCGAGAAGAAATTGCGTTAATTAATAGTAAGTTAAACCTATAAGATATAAAAATGAATGCTCCCCATATTGGGAGCTTCTTTTTATCCTGAGTTCAGGATATTTAGGTGTTTCTATGACTGTTATTATCAGAAAGGCGTTCGAAGACGAATGTCAGGCTTTACATAAATTGGTGACCAAAGACGAGGAATGGGCGAAATACAATGGTCCTTACTTTGGCTACACACGCCCAACAGAAGACATATTTCGTACAACCACGTTTCAGCGGCTTCTCAAAGGTGAAGACATTCAGGTAATTGAATGGAATGGTGAACAAGTAGGAACCGTTAGCTGTTATTGGGAAGATGAAAACACCCGTTGGTTGGAGTCCGGTATTGTCATTTATGATTCGAAAGCATGGGGAAAAGGTATCGCTCAACAAGCGTTAACCCTTTGGGTTTCGAATATATTTGCAACTAGAGAACTGGAAAGAGTCGGGCTCACAACATGGTCAGGTAACCCTGCAATGATGAAGTGCGCCGAAAAACTTGGCTTCAAACTTGAAGGCAGGCTGCGAAAAGTGCGTTTCTATAAGGGCGAGTACTACGACTCCGTAAGATACGGAATACTAAAAGAAGAGTGGATGCAATTTAGGAGCGTGAATGAGGTTTCTAGCTGTCGTACTTATTAGGTTTTACCAGCGTTTTATTTCTCCTTATAAAGGATTTCGATGTGCCCATGCCTGCTTGCATAAAGGGGATTCATGCTCTGAAGCTGTTAAAAAAATCATTCAGGAGCACGGTGTATTTTCATCAAGAACAAGGATCTCACAGCGCTTTTCAGCATGCAGAGTCGCTAACGATACTTTGAAGCGAGATAGGAAAAAGAAAAAAGACAAAAAAGAAAACGATCAATTTTGTCAGAATGCGGATTGTTGTTCCAATGTCATTTGGACCAAGAAAGACTGCTCAGATGGCGTGTGCGACTGTTCTTGGTAGTGTACAGTTCCATTTATAGCTAGGGCAGTAAGGGAGCTTATGCTACACTCGCCGCCCTTTTCTGTTTCAATGAGATGATCACCATGAGCCTAAAGCAAGAACTTCAAAAGCTTCACAACCGTTTAGATAACTGCCAACGTAAACTAGACGCAGCGAAAGGGCGTGGCGATCAAGAAATGATTTCAAAGTTTGTTGATGAAATAGAAAAGATGAACAAGAAAGCGAACTCGATGAAGCACAAGCAACAGTACGACATGAACAAAGAGCGTAAAAGCTTGCTTGATATGCCATTTTCTCGTGAAATCACTAAAGCTGAACAAGCGGATATGGGCAAACTGAAGAAATCAGTAAAAGGCTTGGTTGTCGTGCACCCGACGACAAAATTGGGTAAAGAACTTCAGTTGAAAGCAATGACAGGTTACGCTCCGAAAAAGTTCTAATTTTTTCAGCCCAAATCTAAAAAAGGTGGGTGTTCAGAATACCCTGAACACCCACTCTAATATTTGCTAAATCACTATCATCTGTCCTTTCCAAATCGAAATGCCCGCATAGGCTTTTTGCTGCGATTATTATCAAACAAATGATGCTTTACGCTATGTTTTGTGAAAGGTATCTATCACTTAATTACTATAGTGTTTATGTCTTCACCATCGCCCCAACGGCTGCATGTGTTGAGACCCGTAATCGTGACAGTTGCACCAGCCAGTTTTGCTGCAAGTAACTGGCTAAACTGCGATTTTCCAGCGACAGAGTTTTCATCTCTAATCAGCCAGTAACCTCTTGTTGCACAACTCGGGGAGCCAGTTTTTGCAGTACCGCCACTCAATGTTACAAGATGCAAATTATCGGATGCTCTCGCATATAGAGTTTCTACTTTGCCAGTCTGAGTGCCACCGTGAACACCAAAAGTCGCCATACAAAGTACTGGGATCATCTTTACTAAAAACTTCATGCTTTCTCCATAGCAAACTAACGCCCAATAAAGTAGCCAAGAGCGGAGAACTACCGCTACTGCATACTACTTTAAATGTGAACTAAATTTATGGAGCATCATACAAGGTCACCAAGCTTATATTTGTGGGCTACTTGACTTGTGCGAGCGATCTCACCTTCATGATTTTGAAAGCATTGTGCTAGGGCTATGCATTAAAAGCCGTGCTTGTTATTTCGACAATTTGTGATGGCTAGAAACCAGCTTGAATAAACACAGCGTAATACAAAGGAAGTGATACTAGATGAGCTATGATCGTCCCAATGATAAGTACTTTTTTGCTTGCTACATTCGCTACATGCCGCATTTTTGGTGAGTAAAAAAGGCTGATAATACAGTAAGCAGTATAGATAATTAGCCAAGCTACCCAAAACTCATGAACAAAGAAAAACTGTTGGTTGATTTGACCATATACCGCAATGAGTCCAATAGAGAAAAATAAACTACCTGAAAACTCTTCAATTTTTACCTTTAAAGCACTCGTTTCTTTACCAGTCCAATAGTGATATATCTTTAAAGGAATGATCCCTAATAAATAAATGACATAGATCGAAAAAGCTATTCCCCAAAACATCGGATCCCTCGTTTCATTTTAACGTCCATTTTTCAACACGGACTTGGGTTTTCAAAAAAGGGGCGAGTATACAGAGTAAATCGGATTGAATATCTTAGATTCCTTATCTGTGCGAGTCATATCATCTTTAGCCAAAATGACTCAATTTGAATTGGAAAACTCTCGCTGTTGTGTGGTGCTACGTTCTTTTCACAGCAACAACAGAGTACGTGTGCCAATGCTTGAGAATTCCGATTGTAGTTTCGGAGCTTTCATCTCGTTCAATAAACCTTACTATCTCAAAGTTAACGAATAACCCTCTTACTTGTTGTTCACTCAATGGGGTAGTGGGCTGACGAAAATTTGAAGCCCAACTGTCTTTCACACCCATAAAATCGCCTGCAAACACACCGCCGATTTCTATCGACTTTTCGATTTTTTCCCAAGTCCTATTGAAATGAGTGGGGTCTGCAAAAAATAAGCTCGAATTGGCGATCACAACGCCAGAGTGAGGGTAATCATACAATTCAAACGAGGATTTGGTGATATCCACTAAAGGTTTTGTTTTGAACCGATCTCGACAAATTTTTATGGAATCAGGATTCACATCAAAGCCATGCACTTGATACCCTTGCTGTTCGAGGTAATCAATGTCGCTTCCTGTTCCACAGCCACAATCTATAACTACGTTGGATTTAGATTCATTCAGCTTTGTCGCTAATTCAGTACGTTTAGCATGAGGGCGAGACAACGCTTTCTTATAGAATATTCGCCAGTTTTTGGTGTTTTCATCCATATTTTGTACCTTGTAGTGAGAAAAACCAAACTGCACCAATTGGGAAATTTAATGTCTTACTAAGTTCCATATAATCATCATTATTGGTTGAGGCAAATATTAGGTTAAATGCATTTCATCATAAGTAAACAAGGGGTTCCTTTTCCCCAAAAATCCGCAAGTTCTTCAAGAGGGTAAAAGCCCATACCTATATAAAAATGTCTCGTTTTGTCGTAGTTATCGTCGCAAGCAGACGTTCCTAACGTTTTAACTTGGAGAAGCTTAATCGCTCTCGCTTTTAGGTCTGACTCTATAGCTACCAGTAACTTTCGCCCTATACCTTGTCGATGGTATTCCTTATCCACGGCTAGTACATGTAATTCAGCAGAGTAGTCATTGTGGTAATCGACGGAAAAGAACCCAACCAACTTATCTTTCTGCCACGCAGTATAGGTATCTAAGGTTTCAATCGTATCAACGTATTCACGCAGCGCTTCTTCGCGCCCAAACCATTCAGGGACAGTGCGAAGTACAGGCTCACATTTTTTTCCTAGCCCTTTTTCAGGACCTTTCAATTCCAAGTGGTTCAATTTTGCTCCTTTTGATCTAACCTATGTTTACAGCTGGGAATCTTTAGCATTATGTTATAACGCTCTGACAACCCCAACGATACTTTTAGAAGAGTTCTCAAACGGTGATCTTTCCCAGTTCGAGTAAAGCTCAACCAGTTCTAAGTTACAGCGAGCTAAGTGTTCTCTGATTTCACTTAACGAGCGATATTTTAGTTCGATCTGGCTATCGTATTGGTCGCTGTTTTGATATTCCCTACGAATATCGAGCAATATTGTGTTCGCGATGTGTTCATGTTGCTTACCTTTACCATATACCTGAACTTCAAGACCTGTAGAGCTAATGTAGCTATCCCAATGTTCATAGCTATTCGTCATTTCAAGGCTTGTTAAACCGCGTAGCCGAGTATCAAATACAAACAGGCTGTTGTGGTCCATGTGTTGGCGGATGTTGCTCAAAACTGACAAGAGGTCTTCATCAGAGATGAAAGCCTGAAATGCATTACCTGTCATCGATACCAAATCAAACGTTTTGCCTAAGTCGAAGGCAGTTGCATCCATATCAAGGAAGTCTACGTTAAGTAATCCTTGTGACTTACTATTTGCATGGTTGATCATGGGCAGTGAAAAATCGATGCCTACACAGCGTGTTAGATCCGCGGATACAGGAATGGTAACTATGCCCGTCCCACAACAAACATCCAATAGGCTCTTAAAATTTTTCTGTTGAGCTAGCTCTTGTAGAAAAGAAATTTCAGCGGAATATAAATGACCATATTGGGCATCGTATTCCTCACCAGACCAAAATTCCGATTTACTTTGTTTCAATTCAATGCGTTCCCTCTTTAAAAAAGAATAAGCGCTAACGCCAAACCAAGTGGCGTGTAGCGCATCGTGTTATCTATCTGTATCTGCCTAACCGTTACTGAATTGAACCAATGTATACGGGGGCTGGTGTATTACCATAGGTTGGAAGCGTTGCACATGTGCCTTGTCCGCCATAATAAAATATCGCTTTCTTGGCGTTATTTTGGATATTTTGCAGCATGCCAACCCACAATGAACATGTGACGGTATCGATGCCTTTCCATGTGCCTTTTGTATTACATATATAGGTAAAATCATTTCTGCCAGAATGCAGAATATTAACACTTCCATTTCCGTAAACGAGTACTCGATTAACGGTCACCTCACAATTGAAAGCGGCAAATGCATTTGTAGAAACCACCAAAGATAACAACAAGAGTAGCTTTTTCATTTTTTCTCCAATATTTATTATGAATAACAGAGTCTTAAAGACCAAAATCAGCTCTGTAAAATCGAGGTGATTATACATTGCAACTTAATTCATATTTATTGAAAATGTGTTTTGTGTGAGTGAACTCTCCTTCAATCAAAGTGCGTTAGTTTGACTAGGTCATTTTCATTGGTATCTCAGTCTGTCAGACAGACCTATCTTCATAGTCCATTTATCCACCAAAAATTAATGGGGCGAGTTGACAGTACTTTTTAGGTATCCAGGCTGGATAGCCAATTATTCTTAAATCCCTTTCTGGCGATCAGAGCATGTGAAATGAGCATACCTATTATTGGTAATGTAAACATTGCGATAAAGGTGAGTAACACCCATAAAATCCAATTCAACTTATTCTTTGACGCAATGACGCCTAGGGAAATAATGTACAGAAAAACTAGAGAACCAGTATAAATACTCATTTCTAACTCTTTGTAAAAAATTGATATAGCTACTGTTACAAGGATTGAAACCAGAATAATAGTGTGAAAAAGAAACCACTTTCTGTTACTTTTTCTATATTGTCTGAATTCTTTTTCGTTTAATAAGGTTTTTGGACTCATTTCCACTCTTTGCACTGCCCTGTTTCTCCATGTGATTTCGGACCTTAAATTCGATGAAGTTGTGGCACTTTTTAATAGACAGAAAATGCCACGTTTTTATCCAAAATAGGTATTTTCCACGTTAATTATTCAAAATGTCCAAATATGAAACTTCGCATGCACCGCCTCGTTTTGGCAGTGTTGAATCAACATGAACATTGACTTTTTTGTTTGCAGCAAAAGCAGTATAGGCAGCACTTATAATATGTTGGTGTTTTGAATCTACATATACCCTACGAGTATCAGTACAAGAAGATGAAGGCCAAACTAGTGGGCTCGTGAACCAAAGTTCAATCGTATTGTCGTATGTACTACCACTATAGTCGCCTACAGCTCTAATGAATTTTATTTCAAGGGAGTTTAAGTGAATATTTTCCGCATAGCACATAGGAGAAACAAACATTGAGGCTAATAAAATTTTTCTAAATACTCTCATCACAAGGCATTTCCTATAGTTTCGTAATACATAATTATACTTAGAGGTATTAACTTGGCTTTCAATCCAAATACCCGTTATTCGAAGGGTACTAGTCTTTAAATTCTGATAATCATACGGTGCAATGATGCTCATAATGAGCGGAAATGTATTTTGTGCGAGCTATCTCTCTTCCATCAAAAAAGCTGCCTATTTGTAGGCAGCTTTTTTGATGAAAGAGGGTTTGACTGGTTACTTTAACTTTTGGCGATTAGTCCACTCTTGGCAAGCATCTGACATTGTTTGACCGGTCGCTTCTTGCATCCACTGCATAAAACTACGGTCGAATTTAAATTCTTCTCCAAGCTTGGATTTGAAGTACCGACGAACATTTTGAGTTGTTTTATAAGTGTCTGTTATAACAGTGGTGTCTTCAATATGATTGCTGTGCCAATCAACTTTTTCCATTAGATCCCCTAATTCTTTATAGCACCACTTAGATTGCTGATCTTGGCTTTCAGTTTCATGTCTTTTTGAAGTGTTATAGCTCACATTTAACCAACTCAGCTAGTTAACAAAAACAGCAGTACAAAATTTAAAGTGCGACAACCCCTTGAGTTTCAAGGACAGATTTAGCGTTTGTTCTGTCTATGATCTTCACTAGTGTTGTTTGTATTAACTCACTATTTCTTATTTCAGTTTCACAAGAGAAACGCTCTTCTTGAATGCTATCGCCCTCTGATGGTGTAAATTGAACAACCACTTCCGTGGCGCAATCTTTTGTCATCCCGTAATATGTCAATGTTATTTGGGGGTAACCATTGAAGCCTTTCTTAACGTATTTATCGATTCGCTTTTTTGCTTTTTCTAGATGCATGCCACATACCTTTTCAACTATCTAATCTCTAACTTAAAGGATTACTTGGAACATTATCATTGTTCCATTCCCACTCCCAAGGGTTAGTAGTACAATTTAAAGAAATAATGCTTACGTCTTCCCAGTCACACGCCTCTTTTTTTGCTTTGTCAACTAATTGATCCCGTAAAAATAGGCACACACGGAACTCCCACTCAACTATGTTTTTTACCCATGCAGCTTCATAGTTCCTAATTGGGCGATACCAACGAGCTTCGCGCTCACTTGCCTTAGTTAGTATGCCTTTGATATTGAAAGCTGTTGTAACTTCTACGATATAGACTGTTTTTTCTCGGAAATCTAGCACCACAAAATCAGGTAAACTACCTCCAATTTTATTTTTATCATCCCACGGTAAAGACATTTGAGTTTTAATAAAACAATCGGGTTTAGAGCAAATATACTCCATTACAGCTTCTTCGAATCTGTCCATTTGTACTCCTAATACTGAAGTGAATGAATCTACGCTTCATCCTATAAGGTATGTGGTTTTTAAAAGTACGGGGATTATATAATGAAATTAGGCACATATTTATTGTGAATTAATGTTGTGTGAGTGAACTCTCTTTCATCAAAAAAAGGCTGCCAATGTCACTTGGCAGCCTTTTTAAATGAGTGGGGGTTAATGAGTTAGTATTGGATATCCATCCCTCTTGCTTTGTTGCTTTCGAAGCAAGCTTCAACAACCGCCATGGTTTGGAAAGCGTCTGCAACAGCAGTATGTAGGGTGTCATCTTCACCGGATGAGAAGCGCTGAATGTTGCTCATGGTGCCGATAAACGCTTCTGGGAACCACCCGCCTTCAAGTGGGACGGATTGCCATTCTTTGCCCCGTTCACAAAACAAAAACTCATCAGGCTCGCCGTTGGGGTAATCCAGCAGGACGCCCATTTTTATCATCACGCAGCCTTCGGTTCCTTCAAAGCGGAAACTGGCGTCTTGCGCTTTACGACCGTAATCGTGATTGTGATTGATCGACATTAGGCAGCGCAGAGGATATTCGTAATCCAATATGGCGCTGGTGCGGGTTTGTTTGAAGTCTTGCGAGCGTGGATCTGCCATGCTCCGGCAATAGACCGATTTTGGGTTACCTGCGATTGAGCGAATGAGGTCGATATAATGAATCGAGTGAACCAGCAATTCGATTCGCTCCATTTTGAGTAGAAACGGAAACATCTCCCACGGAGTATGAATGTTTAAGTGTACTTCAATATCCGTTAGCTCACCCAGTTTACCGCTTTGAACGACGTCTCTTAGTGCCAGCATCATGGCAGAAAATCGAAGCTGAAAGTTCACGGCTGCTATGAGGTTTTTGCGCTCGCAAATGTTACGGATCACTTTTGCTTGTTCAAGATCCAAGCCTAGAGGCTTTTGAATCAAAACGGGTACGCCATCGGGGAGTATTTCGAGCACTTGTGGGGCTGCAACAGGGGGAAGAGGGAGGTCGTAAACCACATCAGTAAACTGGGTGGCGTCTTCTAAGCTTTTATATACAGTCTCGATTCCCCAGTCGCTGGCGACTTTTTCTGCTCTAGAAGTATCAATATCAAAGATCCCCTGAACATGAAAACCGGCTTTTTTGTAGGCCGGTAAATGCGCATCATGAACTATTCCGCCAGCACCAATGATTACAATTGGTTTGGGGTTACTGGGTTGTGGCCAAGTTTGCTGCAATTCCATTGTCATTATTCACTCCTTTGAATTTAAATTTAGCGCTTTGCGATGGTGTTTCGCCAGTTATGCGAAAAAGTTTTTATATGTGAAAGCTGCTCGCTTGAAAAAGAAAGTATTTATTTCTTCTTCTCTACTAACAATATGTGTTCGCAATAGAGAACGGTTTTTCCATCCTGATTCAGCACTTCGACCGTTTCAGTGACTTGCCCAAAACCTTCACGTTTCGGATCATCCATCTTCTTGCTTATGGTAATTCGGCTTTTGATGGTATCCCCAATATAGACCGGATTCGGGAAGCGAAGCCTTTCATATCCATAAGTGAAAGCGAATGGGTTAATTTCTGTTGCAGTTAATCCGATGCCAATAGCAAACGTCATCGTGCCGTGGGCAATGCGCTTACCCCAAGGTTGTTGCTTGCAAAATTCTTCATCCATATGGTGTGGGAAAAAATCCCCAGTGTGACCTGCATGCACTACAAAGTCCGTTTCGGTAATGGTGCGGCCTAATGTAAGGCGCATTTCATCCACTTCGTAGTCTTCAAAATATCGTGCTCGTTCCATGGTCGTTACCTATATTTCCCGCTTATCGAATTTCATATTCACAATCTAGATTTATATTTGAAATTTATTGTTGATCATTTTTTAGTCAAGTGCTAGTGTTGATTTTGAAATTAGATTTCGAATATGAAATTAAAGTTGAGGTTATCATGGAAAGAAAGCCGACAGTGGGCGTTTCATCACGTCCGGTAAAAGGTATGCCCACTGACCACGCTGATATTCCGGTTTGGAATGCAGAAGATTGGTATTACGAGGATTTCGAAGTCGGTCATACCATTCGATCATTACGGCGCACCATTTCTGAAGGTGAAGCCATGCTATTTAATAGCTTGGTAATGGATCTCCATCCTTATGTTGCCGATGACACCTTTGCCAAAGAAGAAGGGCATTTTGGTAAGCGATTGGTGGCTGGGGCTCAAGTTTTTTCCTACGGTTTGGGTTTGGTAGCAACCAACTGCCTCAATTCATTTTCCTACGGCTACGACAAACTCCGCTTTATCAAACCCACCTTTATTGGCGACACCATATACACCGTGCGAAAAAACTTATCGAAAGAACCCAAGTACGACGAGATGGGATTAGTCCGCGTGAGCTACAGCGTTTATAAGGGCGATGGTGAGCTTGTGCTTTATTGCGAGCACTTATTGACGGTTCTCTATAAAGATAATGACGGCAAGAAGGAGTCAGCGGGTGAGTAAGTTAAAACTACATGGTATGACTTGGGATCACTGCCGCGGATACGACCCAATGGTCGCGACAGCAAATAAGTTTGCAGAGCTTAACCCAGACGTAGAGATCATTTGGCATAAACGATCTTTGCAGGCGTTTGCCGATCGTCCTCTTGAAGAAATGACCACTGAGTTCGACTTAATGGTGATTGATCACCCTCACGCTGGTGCGGCGTCCGAAACCGGTTTGCTGCTTCCTCTCGATGGAAACGGTTATGACGACCAACTGGAAACACTAGCCGAGCAATCAGTCGGGCAATCGCATCCATCGTATTTTCATGGGCACCAATGGGCATTGGCGATTGACGCGGCTACCCCTGTAGCGGCATACCGGCCCGATAAATTAGACAGTATTCCACGTGAATGGGATGAAGTGGTTGCACTAGCGGAAGCCGGCAAGGTTGTTTGGCCGTTAAAGCCTATCGACGCACTCATGTCTTTTTACAATGTGCTCGCCAACCAAGGAAACCCATTTGGCAACGATGTAAACGGTGTCGCTACTGAGCAGGGCATCGCGACACTTAACCAGCTTCTGCGTGTAAGCCAGCATCTGGATGAGCGTTGCTTCTCTATGAACCCCATTGGTGCTTATGAATGGCTAGCCAGTCGCGAAGATGCCGCATACATCCCTTATTTGTATGGCTACAGCAACTATGGGCGAGAAGGGTTTCGTCAACATGTTGTGTGTTCTTGCGACGCGCCAGTATTTGGTGGCAACGCAGTCGGTGGCACAACATTGGGGGGAACCGGTATTGCTATCTCTGCGTCTACCCAACACAAAGACATCGCATTGAAATACGCTTTTTGGATCGCCTCCGCTGAAGTGCAAAAAGATCTCTTCTTTAACTCTGGTGGGCAGCCAGGGAATTTGGTTGCGTGGCAGGATGAACATTGTAATCAGCAATCCAACCACTTTTTTAAAGACACATTAACCACGCTAGAAAACGCCTATCTGCGCCCGAGACATAATGGGTACATGCAATTTCAGGATGTGGCAGGCGATTGGGTTAACGCTTGCCTACAAGGCCAGCTTTCAACGGAAAAAACGATCGAAAACATTCAGCAAGAGTACGCAAGGAGCAAAAGATGACATTGCCACTAGAAGGGAAGTTGGTAGTCGATTTTAGCCAGTTTCTAGCTGGACCGTTAGCAGGGTTAAAGCTTGCGGATCTAGGTGCTCGTGTAATCAAGATAGAGCGCCCAGGCTCAGGGGATTTATGTCGGCACTTGTACTTAACAGACACCGATGTGGGTGGTGTGAATTCATTGTTTCAAGCCATTAACCGCAATAAAGAAAGCTTTTGTGCCGATTTAAAAAAGCCTGAAGACATTGCCGCAGTAAAGAATCTCTTAAAGAAAGCGGATATCGTTTTGCAGAATTTCCGGCCGGGTGTGATCGAAAGATTGGGATTGGATTATGAAACAATTCGTCAATTTAATCCTACAGTTATATATGGGTCCGTTTCTGGTTATGGCACAACGGGACCATGGGTGAATCGCCCTGGACAAGACCTGTTAGCGCAGTCTCTATCTGGTTTGACATGGCTCAGTGGAAACAGCGATATGCCACCGACGCCAATGGGGTTAGCCGTCGCGGATATGTTGGCGGGAAATGCATTGGTTCAAGGTGTGTTGGCAGCATTGGTAAAAAGCCAGTCCACAGGAAAAGGCGGTAAAGTAGAAACCAGCTTAATGGAAGTGTTGATTGATTTTCAGTTTGAGGTGCTTACCACGTACTTGAATAGCGGCAAGAAAAAACAAGAACGTAGCCAAATGAACAATGCTCATGCGTATTTATCAGCGCCTTATGGCATCTATAAAACCAAAGATAACTATATCGCGATCGCGATGGGACCAGTTGACCAGCTTGGGAAATTAATGGGCGACGAAAACATCGCTCAATACACCGACAGTAAAATGTGGTTTAGCCATCGAGATGAAATTAAAGAGCAAATACAAACCAAGTTGTTGGAAGAAAAGACCGAACACTGGATGTCGATATTCTCGCAACACGATGTATGGGCATCGGAGGTATTGAACTGGGATGATTTGATTGAAACAGAAGCATTTCAGCACCTCGATATGCTTCAAAAACTCGAACACCAAGATGTAGAAGAATTACTGACAACCCGTCTACCCATAAGGTTTGACGGGAAAGTTTTGAACAGCAAGGTAGCTGCACCAACACTAGGTCAGCATACCGGATCGATCACCAAGGAGTTTTTACTTAAGTGACCCACGTAAGTTTAATCTTTACGACTAATCTTTAGCCGGCTCTCAATACAGGGAGGACGGCGTCATGGAGGACATGATGAAGCGTTTATTAGGATCGAACACACTAACTAAAGCCATTGGATTGGCTTGTTTAACTGCCTCTGTTTCTGTTGCAAATGCCGCAGACGACAAGGTACTACGCGTTAAGCTCATTGGGGGCGCGCAGTATGAACCTCTCTACACTTTGATTCCAAAGTGGGAAAAGAAAACGGGCATGAAAGTCGAAGTGCTTTCACGCAAAAACCATTTTGAGTTAGATCGCGAAATCAAACAAGATATCGCCGCCAACAACATCAATTATTGTGTGGCGTCTAACCATACTAGTTTCGCGCCTCAGTATGGCTCTATTTATACGGATCTCAGCAAGTTGATCAGCAAGAGTGTACTTGATGAGTTTGTTGCACTGACGCTTGAGCACGGAACCATTGATGGGCGCTTGGTGCAGTTGCCAAGGCACAGTGATATTTCAAATCTTTACTACAAAAAATCTTTGTTTGAAGACGAAGACAACAAGTCTAAGTTCAAAGCCAAATACGGTTATGACTTAACGCCACCTGAAACGTGGAGCCAAGTGAAAGATCAGGCGATTTTCTTCGCGGATCCACCGAACTTCTACGGCACCCAGTATGTCGGTAAAGACGAAGCAATCACAGGTCGTTTCTACGAGATGCTGGTGGCAGAAGGTGGCGCGTTATTTGATAAAGATTGGAATCCAACCTTTAACTCCGAAGCAGGTCAGCGAGCGCTGCAATGGTTTGTGGATTTGTATGAAGCCAAAGCGGTTCCAGCAGGGGTGCCAAACTACTTGTGGGATGATACTGGGCTCGGATTTGCTTCAGGCACGGTTGCATTAGATTTGGATTGGGCTGGTTGGGCTGCGTTTTTCAACGACCCTAAAAACTCCAAAGTGGCAGGCGATATAGGGTTAGTCAAAGCGCCTAAAGGCTCGGGCGGTAAACGCACGGGTTGGTCTGGGTCTCACACTTTTTCTATTACAGAAGCGTGTGAAAACAAACAGGCAGCGGCATCGTTCATTACTTTCTTAACGAGCTATGAAGGTCAAATCCTCGAAGCACGTCGAGGCTTGCTACCCACTCGCGAACGTGTATGGGAAGACATCATTGAAGCGAATCGTGCCATGAATAACGACTTTATGGTACAGGTATTCAAAACCTTCCAACAGTCCATGGCAGAAGATGCGTTTACACCGCCGTTGATCCCAGAATGGATCGAAGTTTCTAACCAAATTTGGCCACAACTTCAGGCTGCCGTCGTTGGCGATAAAACCGTGAAGGAAGCGTTAGATGATGCTGCTGAAGGTGCACGCGAAGTGATGGAAGACGCAGGTTATTTATAAGGCTGTAGGGAAATAAGCATATAAGGGTGGGGAAACCCACCCAGCTTGAATGCTTTCAACCAATACAAGGATAGGTATGTTTCGAGCAATTCGGCGTTTTGTACACCGAGAAGAGTCAGTCCCCTATATGCTGCTATTACCAGCAATAGTCACTATACTCATCGTGGTCTTGTTACCATTGATATTTTCTCTGTACACAAGTTTTACGCCATACAAAATCACTCGACCTGAAACACTTTGGAAATTTATCGGGCTGAGAAACTACAGCCGAATATTTTCCGACGCAGATTTCTGGTGGGTGTTCGCAAGAACGGTGTTTTTCTTAACCATCGTTTTAAATGTGGAGCTGGTGCTTGGGTTAGTCATCGCTTTGTTGGTGAATCAAATCACGAAAGGAAAGCGTTTGTTACGCACTGTAATGATGTTCCCGATGATGTTTTCTCCAATATTGGTCGGCTTCCAGTTCAAATTTGTTTTTAACGACAACATTGGCATTTTAAACAACTTACTTCAAACACTAGGATGGGCTGACCAAGCGATCCCGTGGCTGGTGGATGGCACTTTGGCCATGATGTCCATCATGATCGCTGAAATCTGGATGAGTACCAGTGTCTTTGCCATCTTATTACTGGCAGGGCTATATGCGATGCCACAAGACCCAATTGAAGCTGCGAAAGTGGATGGATGCTCACCCATTCAGGTGTTTAGGCACATTACGTTACCCTTTTTAATGCCCTTTATTTTTATTGCGATGACGATTCGCTCACTGGATGTGGCGCGAGCGTTCGATATTGTCGACGTGATGACAGGAGGCGGTCCCGCAGGGCGAACTGAGCTATTGTGGACGTTGATTGCGCGAGTCGGTTACGACAACGCCAAAATGGGGCAAGCCAATGCGATGGCGTACGTATCGATTCTGCTTTCTATCGCTTTTACCTTCTATTTCTTTCGTAAATTAATGGCGGCTCGTCGCTTCATGGGAGGTGCACAATGATTTTGGCATCAACACGTGTCACGTTTCATAAACTGGCGGTTCGAGTTGGGGTATTCATACTGATTTCCTTGATGTGTATCCCTGGTGTCTGGGTGATGTTTTCGGCTTTTCGACCGAATGGAGAGATCCTAGCCAAGCCTCCGGTTTGGATTCCGCAAGAATTCGGGCTATCCAACTTCATGTCAATACTAGGTGTTGGGGTGGATCAAATCGCGATTCCGGTTGGCAGCTATTTTATGAACTCCCTGATCATAGCGGTAACCAGCACGGTTATAGCCATTTTGATTGGTATTGCAGGTGGATACGCTTTTGCTCGGTATCGTTTTAAAGGGAAAGACGCTCTGTTTTTGGGCTTAATGCTCTCGCGAACCATCCCCGGTATCGCCCTCAGCCTGCCAGTGTTCATTCTGTGGAGTAAGCTCGGTTGGATAGACACACAATTTGGGGTGATTTTGGTGTATGTCGCATTGAATGTGCCCTTCACGATCTGGTTGATTGATGGTTTTTTCCGACAAATACCGAAGGACTTATCGGAAGCCGCGCAAGTCGATGGTTGTACACGTTGGCAAGCGTTTTGGAAAATTGAATTTCCTTTAGCAAAATCGGGTTTGGCATCGGCGGGTATTTTCGCCTTCCTTACCTCTTGGAACGAATATGCACTGGCGAGTCAGCTTACCCGTTCCACAGACAGTAAGACGTTGCCCGTTGGGTTAATGGATTTTACCGCTCAATTTACGATTGACTGGGCAGGTATGTGTGCCATGGCGGTAATCATCATTATTCCGGCACTTATTCTTACGTTTTTAGTTCAAAAGCACCTGATTTCAGGGCTGACATTTGGTGGTGTAAAAGGATAAACATCTATGGCTGACGTAAAGCTGAACAAGGTAGTAAAAAGATACGGCAAAACTGAAGTAGTTCACGGTGTCGATTTGGATATCAAACACAATGAATTCGTGGTTTTGGTTGGTCCGTCTGGCTGCGGAAAGTCGACCACCCTAAGAATTATCGCAGGGTTAGAAGGCATCACAAGCGGTGACGTAGTGATTGGAGATAGAGTGGTAAACGATTTACCGCCAAGAGACAGAAACATCTCCATGGTGTTCCAGAGCTACGCACTATATCCACATATGACGGTGGAAGAGAACTTAGGTTTTGGATTGAAAATTTCCAATATAGAAGAATCTGAAATCGAAAAACGAGTACAAAACGCGGCCCAGATTCTAGGGCTAGACAGTTTGATGGATAGGATGCCTGCCGAGCTTTCTGGTGGGCAGCGTCAACGTGTCGCGATGGGGCGAGCCATTGTACGCACGCCGGACGTATTTTTGTTCGATGAACCTCTGTCGAACTTAGATGCAAAGCTGAGAGTGCAGATGCGTACCGAGATTAAAAAACTCCACCAAACGGTTAAAACAACGGTGGTGTACGTGACTCACGATCAGGTCGAAGCCATGACATTGGCCGACCGTGTAGTGGTGATGCGAGATGGTTACATAGAGCAGATTGGTTCGCCTATGGAGATTTTCCATGCGCCAACGAACATGTTTGTGGCTTCTTTTATCGGAAGCCCCCCTATGAACATGATCGACGCCATCGCGTATGAGCAAAACGGGAAGTGGTTGTTGCATTTGGAAGGTGCACACGAGATTGAACTGCCGGAACGATTTTTAGGCAAAGTGACCCATGAACAAAAAATTGTGGTTGGTATCCGACCCGATGATCTCTACCCAGTAGGGCATGGTATGGAAAACGGCGCACAAAGTACGCCATTTCATGAAAGCGTGATCATTTCTGAACCGCAAGGCACAGAGACCATTTTGTTCGTGCAAATAGGGCAGAAAGAAGTTCAATCGAAAATGTTAAGCCCGAGGGATGTGAGAAACGGAGAGCGTTTGGAATTTGCTATCGGGCTGGATCGTATTCATCTCTTTGATAAAGGAACCGAGCAGTCCCTTTTAGCTGAGAGCTCTTACGGAGAGTAACCATGACAAGCCATACCAGTGAACAAGATGAAATTACAGAGTTGCTCCAACACTGCTATACCGGTGTAGTCAATGATGTAATGCGAGGAGAGGGCATGACGAACTATGTTTTGCCTCGTGAATTGCGCCCCCTTATTACGGATCAAGTCTTAGCCGGACCCGTATTCACCATTCTGGGTGAAGTTGATCAATCTATGGATGGTCATCAGAGTTTGCTGGAATGGACGGGGTTACTCTCCAAAGCAAAACCTAGGCATATTTGGGTATGTCAGCCAAATGACAACAAGGTTGCCCACATGGGAGAGCTTTCGGCTGAGACACTTCAACACAAGGGGGTACTGGGCTGCTTGGTGGATGGCGGAGCAAGAGATACTGGGTTTATTCGAAAAATTGGTTTCCAGTTGTGGCACCGATTCTATACACCAGAAGACGTTGTTGGGTACTGGAAACCGGTTGGGTTCGATGTTCCGATTGAAATTGGTGGTGTCACTATCTCTCCCGGCGATTATTTACTCGCCGACGACGATGGTGCCATTATCATTCCTAAATCCATTGCTAAATCAGTGGCCGAAGCCGCTTATGCATCCACTAAAGTTGAGAACAAAGTGCGCAGCGCGATTCTTGATGGAATGGATGCACAGGAAGCCTATTTGCAATACGGTAAATTCTAATGGCGTCGGTGATTTTGCTTAAAGAGGACGACAATGTGTTAATTGCTTGTCGGGAGTTGCGCCAGCAAGAAGTCGTATCGATGGAAGGATCCGAGCTGGTCATTGAGGTTAAACAACCGACACCTGTAGGGTTTAAGGTTGCACGAATGGCACTCAAAAAAGGCACATTGATCATCAAGTACGGTGTGCCGATTGGGCAGTGCAGCGCCGATGTAGAGGCGGGGGAGTTGATTCATACTCATAACCTCCACAGCCAATATATCCCATCGCATCAAAGAGGAGGGCATGTTCATGAGTGATGCCATATCTACCCCTCAAGTTCACTTGCAAGGCTATTTAAGAAGCGATGGGCGAAAAGGGATTCGTAATCAAATAATGGTGGCGTATTTGGTCGAGTGCAGCCACTTTGTGGTGAGCAAAATTGTTCGCCACTTTGAAGGCATCGCGCCGGGTATCGTGCATGAAGTCGGCTTTCCGGGGTGTTACCCCAATTCTCATGCAGAGCGCGTGTTGTCTGGGTTGGCGACGCATCCAAATGTTGGCGCGGTCTTATTTGTTTCTCTTGGGTGCGAAAGCATGAACAGAGAGAAGTTGGATAAACTGGTCAAAGCCAGTGGCAGACCCTCACGTACCATCAGTATTCAAGAGGTGGGTGGCACGCAAAACGCCATTGATTTAGGGATAGAGTGGGTCACGGGCGTGATGGACATATTGGCGTCTGAAACCAAAGTGAATATGGATATCAGTGAGCTTTCCGTTGCAACGATTTGCGGTGGCTCTGACGGCACGTCAGGGATAACGGCGAATCCGGCTGTAGGTCTAAGCTTTGACACATTAGTGGATATGGGAGCAACCTGTATTTTTGAAGAAACAGGTGAACTGATCGGTTGTGAAACACATATGAGCGAGCGTGGTGCGACACCTGAGATTTCAAAAGCACTGGTTGAGTCAGTCGATAAGGCGGCTCGCTATTACAGCACACTCGGTTTTGCGAGCTTTGCGCCGGGTAATGCAGACGGTGGGCTATCTACCATTGAAGAAAAGTCTTTAGGGGCGTATTCCAAAAGTGGTACACGCCCGATTGAAGGCATAATCAAGCCCGCGGAATTGCCTACTCAAGAAGGGCTTTGGTTACTGGATGTTGTGCCTGATGGCGAAGTGCGGTTCGGCTTTCCTAACATCGCTGATAATGCAGAAATCACAGAATTGATCGCCTGTGGGGCTCATATGGTGTTGTTTACGACTGGGCGAGGCTCGGTAGTCGGAAGTGCGATTTCTCCCGTCATTAAAATTTGTGCAAACCCAGAAACATACAGCCGCATGTCCAATGATATGGATGTGAATGCCGGCAAAGTGTTGGAAGGTGTTGGGCTGGATTCTGTAGCCAATGAGATTACGGACCTCGTTGTTTCTGTTGCGCAAGGTCAGCAAACCAAGTCAGAGGCGCTGGGGCATGCTGAGTGCTTAATTACTTATAAGTAGCCTTAACTCGGGGTAACAACCCTCAAACCTATCACGGTAACAATCATGATCATCAAACAGGTCGAAATACGCTGCTGTCAAACAGACACAGCTATGAATGCGCACGCGCTAAAGAAAGCAGGCAAATCAGAGGCGTTGAACTTTCTTGTGGTGACACTCAAAACCGAATGCGGGATGAATGCGTCCATGTTTGGTTTTGCAGGAAAGTCAGCATTAGGGGCGGGTCATCTAGCAGCGTCTAGCATGCCAACACTTCTAATTGGCAAAAATGCATTCGACCGAGAAAAGCTATGGCAGGAATACCGAACCCTTAATCGATGGTGGCATCACTTGCCTATGTACAGTTATGGTCCCTTTGATTGCTGCTTATGGCTTTTAGGCGCTCAGCATGCAGGGCAGCCTTTATGGCGCTACATCGGTGGTTCAAGGCAGCGCGTACCTGTTTACACTTCGTCACTGGTGCTGCCAACACTGGAAGATTACGAGAAAGAAGCGCTGGAAGTAAAAAACGCTGGGTATCATGCATACAAAATTCACCCACCGGGTAATAACATGCGTGAAGATTTGGAGATTCACAGAGCGGTTCGGGAAGCGGTTGGTGAAGATTTCACACTTATGTCCGATCCGGTTGCGTCATATTCACTTTTAGAGGCGGTGGAGTTTGCTAAAGGGTTGGAAGCGTTGAACTATGCGTGGTTGGAAGAGCCGTTGCCCGATGAGTCATTTACCGCACTTAAAAAGCTGAAGTCGAAGGTGTCTATTCCCATTGTGGGAGCAGAGGTATTGCCGCATCATCCTTATTCTGTTGCGGAAGCACTGTCGGTTGGTGTTTATGATGCAGTTAGAGCAGATGTATCTTGGTCCGGCGGTATTACCGGAGTTCTTAAAACGGCAAACTTAGCGGAATCGTTTCATATGAATTGCGAACTGCACACCACAATTTTCCATCCATTGGAGTTAGTGAATATGCATGTGGCGGCTGCAATCAGCAACACGACGTATGTTGAACTCTTGTATCCGACGGACACATTTTCATTTGGTTTGAAACAGGTGCTACCTATAGAAAAGGGTTACGCCAACCTCCCAGAAACAGCAGGGTTGGGTGCGGAATTGGATTGGGATTTTATTGATAACGCGACCATTCAAATTTTATGACGCCCCTTTTTATAAGGGGCATCATAGCACAATAAGTACTTGGCATTATTGAGGGCTCTAGCTTTGTACTAAGGCGATTAATGATTCCATGGAACGCTTTAGATCGTCTAATGCTTCGCCCGAAGGAACGGCTTTCTTCGTGCATTCATTTAATGCCACGACTTGATCCATAAACAACCCTGATTGAGAGTATCTTTGGTTTAAAGCTTTTGTTAAGGAAGACTTAAACGCATCCACTTGTTTCTGCATCTCAGCGGCTTTTGCTTTGTCACCCCCATTAAACTCGACCAACCCAGGTGTGACAATGTCACTTTGAATGTAATCGTCGTATTTCCCCAGACCCAGTTTTGCCGTATCTACAAGGTCGGATTTGTATTTTGCTGGTGGGTTGGTGAGTTTTTGTTCAATAAAATCAATGAGAGCTTGGCATTGCTGCATATCGTTAACGCTAGGCTTAGCAGCAATCTGAAAAGATAGAGTACAAGCCAGCGTCACAAGTAAATATTTTAATTTCATTCTTCATTCCTTTAGCGTTGCTTCCTTTAGGTCAACTTAAATTAAGCTTATGCCAAGAACACAAATTGAACAGTATGAAAAATGAGTTAAATATCAAGTAAGTTGATCTACAATCCTTCCCACTCTTCCAAAGTGATACCAGAGAAAAATTCACCAGAGAGTATCTCGATCATTGTGAACTCTCCGGCGTAGTCATTTCGCGATGCTGTATCAATAAAGTAGCTGTTTGCGATGCGGACAACTTTGTCACTTCTTGTGTGCCCATGAATGGTGAAGTCTACATTCGTAACGGGATCCGATGGTTCACCTTTTATACGCGTTCTTCCCCAAATCCACCTAGGGTTTTCTAGCATATTGCCTTGCCAGTTCTGCATTTCTGTCCAATCAAGGCTGTGAGGTTGAGCGTGGCTTATGCCGACTTTTCTTCCATCGGGGAGGTCACAAGTGATGGCACTGGGCATATCTTCGACAATTGCCTGTAGGCTCCTTAAGGTATCAACCGATTCTTCTAGTGCCCAATCACCGCCGTTTTTACACCAGAGCTCCAATAGCCTTCTCTGATCTTTATTCTTATTTTCAAGCTCCCAAACCGACATCGCATTAGACATCATCAGTTCGTGGTTTCCGATAATGGAGAGGAACCAGTCGTTTTCTGAGTAAAAACGTAAAGTTTCAGCCGATTGCGGACCGCGATCAATAAGGTCGCCAACCGAGATAAGTAAATCGGTATCAGGATTAAAATCAATATCTTGTAATGTGTGTTTTAAATGCCCTAGTTTTCCGTGAATATCGCCAATGACGAATACACGATTGAAACTAGATACGTTTATATGTTGATGCCTGAATTCCATTTCTTTGAAACCACTTTATTCTTTATTCTTCGAAAACACTTATTTGTTAAAAACTTATTCGTTAAAACAACTAGAAACTGAGCCAGAACCGTCTTGTGAACGTTATACGAAAGTTTTCTTGTTGACTATATACCCAACTAGCTACGTTACAGAAGCACTATCTTTCATACGGAGCGTTTATCCAGACCCATTTCTTTGTATGAGATGCATATCTGACTAATCGGTGCGTCTCTTCACAAATAGAAAATAGAACATCAGTGTTTTGATGGAAATTCGAATAAGAGAGACTACTATTCGAGCTCGATACAATAGCTCCAAGGAAGCCCCAATAGAATGACGAGATACGAGCAGTTAGCACAAGATATAAAAACGCAGATAGAAAGTGGTGTTTGGCGAGCTGGAGACAAATTGCCATCAGTACGGGCGACATGCAAAACATCTGGTTTTAGTATCTCAACTGTTATGCAATCTTATCAGCTGCTGGAAAGCCAAGGCTGGGTTACAGCTAGACCACAATCTGGATACTATGTCTCACCAAGAAAAGTATCACCTATAGAGCCTGAACCTATTCTTCCTAGCACTCGAGAATCTGTCAACCAATCAGATAGCGTGAACATTAACGATTTACTGTTTGATGTCATTCAACAAACACGTGATAACGACATTGTTCCGTTAAGTAGTGCGTTTCCAGACCCAGAATTGTTTCCATTTCAAGTGCTCACGAGAAACCTAGCGAGCAGTGGGCGAAAGATGCTCCCTCAGTCTACAGTCACTAATTTACCACCAGGGAACGATGCACTGAGGCGCTGTATTGCGCAGCGATATAACCTTGAAGGCATTCATGTCGTACCGGACGATATTGTGGTGACATCCGGAGCGATGGAAGCGCTGAACTTAAGTTTACAAGTTCTGACGAAACCCGGAGATTTAGTTGCGGTTGAATCGCCTACTTTTTATGGCGCGCTGCAAGCTATTGAACGGCTACAATTGAAAGTTGTCGAGATCCCCAGTTGCCCGAAGTTTGGCATTAACTTGGAATTGTTTGAAGAAGCGCTGTCTACGTTACCAATCAAAGCCTGTTGGTTTATGACTTCTTTTCAGAATCCGATTGGACATTCGTTGCCTCCAGAGAAAAAGCGCCAGTTAATCGGTATGCTGGCGATGCATGATGTTCCTCTCATTGAAGACGATGTGTATTCCGAATTGTATTTTGATCAAACCAAACCTTTGCCTGCCAAACATTTTGATTCTGAACATCGAGTCCTGCATTGCGGTTCTTTTTCCAAATGTTTAGCGCCTGGCTATCGGGTTGGATGGGTAGCCAATCGTCAGTACGCAAAGGATCTGCAACGGGCGCAGTTGATGTCGACCCTTTCGGCTAGCATTCCTACTCAAATGGGTATTGCTGAGTATCTTCAATCGGGCGGGTATGACACGCATTTAAGAAAGCTAAGAAGAACCCTGCAACAACGACAAAACGCCTTTTTAAAAGGGTTGAAAGATTGGTTACCAAGTGAGATTAAAGTAACGGAACCCAAAGGAGGGTACTTCATATGGCTAGAATTGCCTGCAAGAGTAAAGGCGCAAGAAGTCTACTTAAAAGCACTTCAACAAAAAATTGGAATAGCTCCCGGAACCCTTTTTAGCTCTGACCAACACTTTTGTTATCATATTCGTTTGAACTGCTCTTTCGACTGGGACGAGACAACACGGAATGCAATAAAAACCCTCGCCTCGATCCTTTCAGATATGCTGCGTGAAAACAGATAAAGTCACTTTGAATTCAAGCGCAAAACAACCGAAATGGTTGCAATGAGTTCGATTGATTATGGAATCACTTTATCGTTTTAACAAATCCTTTTCATTTATAAACTTGCATTCAACTCCGACCTATTTTCGCTTTGTTAATCTGAAATTGCTCGCTGATCACTTCGCGTAGACATTTACGCCAAAGCGAGCATGTTCAGGAAAATTAAACGGAGAGAAATAATGAATAAACTGGCTATTTGTTCTGTCGCACTGGCAGGATTATCGCAGGTTTTGGTGCCTAACCTTGCCAACGCGCATGGGTGGGTTGAGTTCCCGAGTGCGAGACAAAACACATGTTATTTAGATGGTGGTTTTTGGGTTGATGCGATTCCTAACCAAGCGTGTCAGGCGGCATTCGATGTTTCGGGTGCCTTTCCTTTCGTACAAAGAAACGAAATTGCTGCGAACGTTGCCAATTACGGAGACATGGCACATGTCAAAGCGGTAATCCAAGATGGTAGCTTATGTTCGGCAGGTGCAAACTCGAAAGCTGGCCTAGATGTGGCGTCACCGCATTGGCAAAAAACGTCTGTCCAACTTGACGCAAACAATGAGTTTGAACTGGTCTTTTATGCTGACACGCCTCATGATCCATCGTATTGGCAGGTCTATCTATCCAACGCTTCGTACACTGGGGATGCGCCGTTAACTTGGTCTGATCTTGATATGCTGGTCAGGAACGATAAGGTTGTGCTCGGGCCCGATAGAAGGTATCGACTCACAGTAAAAATTCCAGAAGGAAGAACTGGCGATGCTGTACTTTACACACGTTGGCAACGTAAAGACCCAGGCGGTGAAGGTTTTTACAACTGCAGCGATATCCGTTTGAATGGCGGTGGTACGAACCCAGATCCAGGTCCCGTTGATCCTACGCCTCCAACGAGAAACCTAACTGAGCTTGGCTATTTTGTAGCGCCTGATTTTGGTTCTGTAGAAGTTGGGGATACCGCACGGTTCCGTACATTTAGTCCTACTGGTCAAGAGATTCACGATATTCAATTGCCAATCACGGCAAACAACCAATCGAACTGGGCTGGTTTGATTGCAGCGCAAATTAATGATCAAAACAAAGGGAAATGGTTTATTGGTATCTGGCATTCTGAGATGAACCATTACATGTATGACAGTTCCAATGTTTTGGCGAACAAAGTTCATGCCCCTAATGCAGAGCCTTCTTATCAACTCTCACTCATTAAAGCGGTAGATCCAACGCCACCAACTCCTCCAGCAAATGACGCGTGGGTTGCTGCCAAAGCTTATGAAAAAGGCGCGGTTGTATCCCATGCAGGTCGTAGTTGGACTGCGCAATGGTGGACAAAAGGCGAAGAACCGGGCACGACAGGTAAGTGGGGTGCTTGGCGCTAATTCAATCACTATGTTTCTGCAACGCCTCTTCGGAGGCGTTTTCTTTCTCAACTGTTCGGTTTCTTTTTGCAAGATCTGTTCTACCCAGCATTGATGTATCTATGGCATAAATCAGTAAGTCCAACCAAGGAGTCGAACCATGAAAAAACATTCTGCCTCACAAGAGGTTAAATTGATTATCGTTGCTATCGTATGTGCGCTAATGCTTGTATTTGGTCATTTGATTTTAGCGAAAAGTTTCATGGGTTACGTTTGGGTTGAAGTGACGGCAGCGGCCATTCCCCTACTTATGGTGGTCATCTGTTACGTCGCGGTTCGAACGGCAAGCAAAGCAGAAGACTCGGTTGGCGAAAACTCCTGATCCATTACTTCCTTAGTCAGTCGCGGAAGCTCTAGAACGGTGTAACCCAATACAGTTTTAGAGTAACTCAAGCTGATGCCATACTCTGTATTTTGCCCCTGTCTCGGGGCTTTTTTATTTTCAGCTACATCCATTCCATCAGCAAATACACAGGATCTTGTAACGAGAGGTTACAAGAGGCTAAGATCTTGAGATTGCTAAGCGTTATCGCCGACAAATGTTTGAAAGATTGCCTTAAACACTATATTTTTAGGCTGCATTTATATAACAGGCTTTGGGCAAGGCTAACTTGCTAGGGAATACGATGGACATCTTTAAGATCATTCAAGAATCTTGGAATTACTACGCGCGCCATATTCAAGGTGTTTTTTTGATCATGATACCTGTGATCGCGATTGTGGATTTGTTTTATGCTTTAAATCCTGTGGACTTTGAAGATATGTCCAACGCTCAGGGAATTATGATAAGTCTTATTCCTTTTGTACTCCTTCCTCTTTACCAAGCGGCTCTGGTTGTATTGTTCCAATCGCGTTATGACGGTGCCACGTTAACCACTTCTCAATGTTATAATTTTGGTAGCCAAGCTTTTGTTAGGCTTCTCGTTATGTACATTTTAATGGGCATAGCCATTTTATTCGGCATGATGCTATTGATCATTCCCGGTATCTACTTAATTGGTCGACTCTGCTTGGCTGAGTTTTATTGTGTATTAGAGAAAAAAACGTACACCCAAGCATTGTCATCAAGCTGGGCGGCGACGAAAGAACATCAATGGCCAATTTTGGGCGGCTACTTATTAGTGGCGTTACTTCAGGCTATGCCAACGTATTTCATTTCAATTCTACTGAACGTGTTAGAAATAGATAACATGGTTGTCGACTTCTTTGTAGGAGCAATAAGTTCTGTTCTATTGGTTTTGATCACAGCCTACACATTCCGCGTGTACAGTTTTGTAAAAGATAACGAACCAAAGATTACGGAAACGGTCTAAATTCCCGGACTGGAACAGAATAGGGAACTCATAATGAAAACAGCGACAACTTCGCTCTTAACAACAATCTCGCTCTTTACTGCAGTAGTTGTACTTGCTGGCTGTACTGGACCACAAGGTTACTACGGTACAAGATCTTCGCAGCAGAATCAGTGTCAGAGTATTGCAGATAAACTAGAGTACGAACGTTGTATGGATGATTCTCGAATGAGTTATGAGGACTACCAAGAAGGGCTTAATCAGTAGTATTGAGTATACTTTTTACAAACTGTTTCGTATCAAGCCATCGCCACCGCGATGGCTTTTTTGTGCGCTAGTTTTGGGAGCATTGGGTGGCTTTTCGCTTTGTTGTATTTTGATTAATCAACATTGCACGCGAATCAGAAGGTTTAATTGGTATTTTTAGGAAGCTTTAGTAAGGTAGAGCGACTAATTTTATATCAAGGAAGATTCATATGTCATTTATAGCTGAGTACCAATCTGTAGTATTGGTTTTTGGATTGACAGGCGCACTCATATTTCTCCAACTCTTGGTCGCCGATATTACAGGCATAGTCAAAAAGCACAAACCCGGTCATACCATTACATCAGACCACGATAACTTGCTGTTTCGAGTCAATCGCGCATTTCTGAACTCAAACGAAAGCGTCGCCATCTTTATTCTTGTTACGATCTTTGCCGTTTTATCCTCAGCAACTCCGTATTGGGTAAATTTGTTTGCGTGGGTGTATTTTGCATCGCGAGTCGCGCATATGATTTGCTATTACGTTAACTGGAAAATTGCGCGGAGCGTTGTCTTTGCGGGAACCGCTGTCAGTTTAATTGCACTATTTGTACTCGGTGTTATGGCGTACTAATACAGCTTTAAATCAGTCAACTCTCAATGTTAAAGACCCTAGCTAAAGTAGTCTTGAATCGCGGTAACCATTCCCAATTCAGGGCTACTTAACACAGGAATGGAATAGGGTTTTGTTGAAAGCGCGACAGCCATAGAAGCTTGCGCCAATACAATGGCATCGAATTGGCCTTGTTTCGCTAATAGAGTGCGTGCAATAAGGTCGGAATAGCCTTCGGAATCTCCCTCCATAAAACATTCCCATGCATTTGGAATCAGTTGATACTCTATATTTGGCATTGCTTGAGTGTTATAGCAGGACTGATTCATTAACTCTTTAGTCGGCAATAATGTGCTTTCCAATGCTGCGAGAACAAGGACATTGTCGTATTTGATCGCAGCGTCTGCCATGGCTCGATCAATTCGAATGGCGTTTAAATCATGGAGGAGAGCGACCTTTTCAACGATCCCACCCAGTGTCGAACATGTGCAGATAGTGAGTTTAGATTGCGTGGCAAGTTTTCGAACTTCTACTTCGGTTGATTTGGCGACACTGGCACTCACACCGTTTACTGTTGCTTCTTTGAGAATATCCTCACAAACAGAATATGTTGTTTTTAAATTGGGAGCATGCTTCCGGATTAACTCGTTAAAAGTGTCAATGTGAACAGCAGAAGTGTGCAAGAAAGCAATATCAAAATTTTTCAAATTAGAAATCCGGTATCGTATCTGTTGAGGTATTTAGGGTAACACTTACCGTTCTAATGCCTGTAACACGAATTATTCAAAATATCATAATTGTTATGCGAAATGGCACAAATTCCATTATGTTATTGAGTAAAGTCTTTTCAATATCTATAGGTTGCGGTAGTTTGAGCTAATCTGAAAATAATATAAGGAAGTCGATGCAGGCGCTAGAAGTGAAGTTACCTCCTCCGATAGTCGCAGTCATTTGTGGAATGGGTATGTGGCTTTTGCCTGCGGTTCCAATAAGTGGCTCAATTAATCTTACTTTCTTGGCGTTACTGTTTGCATTGTCAGGGATCGTTACTGCCATACTGGGACTGATTTCTTTTCGAATGGCTCATACTACTTTCCATCCAACATTAACCGATAAAACAACGGCACTGGTGACTTCTGGTGTGTATAAATTTACGCGTAATCCAATGTATCTCGGTATGCTACTGGTGCTGATAGGTGTTGGGTTCTACTTAAACAATTGGCTGGCTTTCTCATTTTGTATTGGGTTTGTAAACTACATTACTCGTTTCCAAATTAAGCCTGAAGAAGCGTTCTTGGCAGAACTTTTCCCACAGGCATTCCCTGAATATCAAACTCGGGTACGTCGTTGGATTTAATCTGATAGTTAAGTAAAGAATGAAGAACACACTCTTTTTTATAGGAATATTTTGTTTTGTGGCACATGAAATTGACGCCATGATGCATCACGCTTGGTTGGTTTTACCACTCACAGTGTGGATACCGGAGGAATATGCACAAACCTTGTTTGTTCTTGCTCATATCCCTCTCTTTCTCATTATGATGTTTATGTTGCCCACTTATTTTCTGAGTAAGATCGAAAAAGTACAAACGGCTATAGCAACATTCATCGTTATTCATGGCATATTGCACTCCGCTTTCATGACTCACGAACATTACGAATTCGATTCGTTTTTGTCTAATTTATGGATATTTGGTGGCACTATTTGCAGTGCTGTTTTCCTCATATTTCAGACAGGGCAAAAACAGGGAACCGTGGTACACAAATAACAACCTGTTTGCCTGTGAGTAGTAGAGCATTCCCAATAACGATGAAAAAGGATATCTACGTGAAAAAAACCTCATATCTCACACCTAAGCAAGTTGTCGCAAATTATTGGAACGCAATGGCTGGAAACGATTTCCATGCCGTCGCGCAGCAATGGTTAAGCGAAGACTTTGAATGTACTTGGCCACAATCCAATGAACTGATTTCTGGACGTGAGAATTTTGCATCTATCAATTCTGAATACCCATCTAATGGCGAATGGACGTTTACCATTAACACCTTAGTAGAAGATGGAACGCAAGTGGTGAGTGATGTGACAGTGACGGATGGAAAAGAAGTGGCAAAAGCGGTGACGTTCCACACCGTGTTCAACGGAAAAATTACCAAGCAAACAGAATATTGGCCCGATGATTACGACGCACCAGAATGGCGGAAGAATTGGGTGAAAAGCCTTTAAATCACGGGCTAGATCTTTTTAAGCTCGATGAGCTGAAATAAACTCAGGTTTTCAGCGTTCTTTTATATCCAGTAGCAAAATATACCCTAGAGATCACTTGGGTATAAAATCTTGCTGCGCGAAATATTGATGCGCAGCTTGTATTGGTCCTATTCTGTTAGAGCAATGATAAGTAAGGCGGCTGGTGGTTTAAGTGAAGAAGAAAATGAAAATCTGGGGCAGTGTTTTCAGCATTGTGTTTATCACTGCAGTTGTGTTTGCCCAGCTTCGTACAGCAGATGTACCTAATCCCATTCCAAATACATTAGGCGTGATTGAGCGTCTTAATGCCGACTCCAATGCTCAAATTTTGTTTATACACGGCTCCCCTGGCTCCAAAGAAGGGTATTTAGGGTATTTAGATCTCCCTGATTTGCAATCCATAGCCGATTTAGTGGCTATCGATAGGTTGGGTTTCGGTGCATCGAACCCTGAACCAGAAACTTCTATTCGACGCCAAGCCCAAGCCATTCTCCCTTACTTATCAAACGAGAAAGCGAATATACTCGTTGGTCATTCACTCGGTGGCCCGATTGCGTTGCAACTGGCACTAATCGCGCCAGAAAAAGTGCACGGGATGGTATTGGTCGCCCCTGCATTTGACCCAGAGTTAGAGCACCCAAAATGGTACAACTACATTGCAGATACCGTACTGGCGAAATGGTTGCTTCCTGATGAGTGGAACCAATCTAATATTGAAATGATGTCATTGTCTGACGAACTAAAAAAACTCGCCAGCCAGAATTGGGAACCACTGACGATGCCAATTCATATTGTGCACGGTGAAGAAGATGACATTGCCGACCCAGGTAATTCATCCTTTGCAATAAATAAACTTCCGTCAAAAACGTCAAAACTCTTTTGGGCACAAAATGAAGGGCATTTTGTTCTTTGGCAAAACATCCCCCTTATTGCCAAACACCTACAAGCCATCTTGAAAAAAAGCAGAATTAAAAACGATGGAATTAAAGTAGACCAACTGTGACCTTAAAAAAGACGCTTCTGTACTTTTTATATCCCCATTCCCTTCCAAGTTTTGTAAACAGATACTTGATTTATTATCTGTATGATTTAGTCTAAATTATTGAAAAATAAAGACTGTCATGTGTTTGTCGGCAAGGTGTCGTTCAATGTCAGGTCTAAATTTGGGTAAAGTTAGTCACATCAACAAGGCGTTGCTATGAATTTGAAAGCTCTAAGAAATGATCGAGGGTGGTCGCAAGAACAACTGTCTCAAATGAGTGGGTTGAGTGTGAGAACCATCCAAAGGATAGAGCAGGGGAGCAAACCAGGAATGGAATCTCTCAAATCACTAGCAGCGGTGTTTGAATTAGACATTAAAACTTTACAGCAGGAGACACCCATGACAAACGTAGAAACAGTTACGAACGAAGGTATTCATACAGAAGAAGTACAAGTAACAAGAAAAGTGAAACGCTTGAAAAAGTTTTACTCCAGCTTGCTATCTTACGTTGTCACTGTTGGGCTTTTATTTATTGTAAACCTAGTGACAAGCCCCGAATACATGTGGGCGTGGTGGGTAGCGTTTGGTTGGGGAATCGGCATTGTATCGCAGGGAGTTCGTGCCTTTGATTTGCTTAATTTTTTTGGTGATGACTGGGAAAAAAGAGAAATAGAAAAGCGAATGAAGAAGTAAACAATACACGGACACAACAAAAATTAAGAAGAAGGAAGCCAATCGGCTTCCTTCTTGTCTCTTTTAATTAGCTATTACTAAAGTTTAACTAGGCGTCTTGCACTTTATGTTGGGCGTTAGTCTCGCCTTCGTCGATAAGCGAATCCACGATAACCGCACATGCAGCATCACCTGTAATGTTCAGAGCCGTACGAATCATGTCGAAGATGCGATCTAGCGCAAACAGCAGTGGCAAGCCTTCAATAGGGATACCGGCAGCCAATAGAACCGCAACAACAAGGAAAGACGGACCAGGTACGCCAGCTTGACCTACCGCACCCAACGTTGCCGTTACGATGATAGCGGCGTATGAGGCAAGGCTAAGATCTACATTGAACAACTGTGCAAAGAAAATGGCCACAAGACCGTAGTAAATGGCGTTACCGCTCATGTTGATGGTTGCACCTAGCGGTAAAGCGAATGAAGCCGTGGAGTTTCGTACCTTGAGCTCGTGCTCTACGGTATCTAGTGTTACTGGCAACGTAGCCATTGAAGATGCCGTAGAAAGCGCGACGGCTTGAGGCTTTTTCATTGCAGAG
The DNA here is from genome assembly GCF_030689305.1 of Vibrio penaeicida. Taxonomy (GTDB): domain Bacteria; phylum Pseudomonadota; class Gammaproteobacteria; order Enterobacterales; family Vibrionaceae; genus Vibrio; species Vibrio penaeicida_B. Next base: position 300,245 of record NZ_JAUYVM010000002.1, read on the forward strand.
ATAAATTTCTTCGCTGAGGTTTTCGTAAAGATATGAACCAATGCTGGGTATACAACAAAGCCAAAAATCAGAATGGCAGCAACGTATACAAAGAAGAGTTTAATCACAACAGTTAGAGCACTGAATCCGAAAGTACCCACAGCGTCTGCCATTAAGCCAAATACACCAATTGGTGCAATTTTCATAACGCAGTTAATCATCCATACCATGGCATCAACAATTGCGTTTACGCCATTGATAAGTGGTGTGCGTTTTTCTTTTTCTAATTTTGAAACCGCGATCCCGAAGAAAAGGCAAAAGACCAAGATTTGAAGAATGTTCGCTTCATTCAAAGATTGGAAAACGTTGGTCGGGATCATACCGATAACGGTCGCCCAGAAAGTAGGGAGCTCACCTTTAGAGGCATACTGGTTTGAAAACATACTTTCGACACCAGATACATCAATGCCGACGCCCGGCTGAAAAACAGAGCCCATTATCAATGCTAGTGCCACCGCCAGTGCTGAGGTAACAGCAAAAAAGCCCAGTGTGAATACACCCACTTTCCCTGCTGAGTGGCTATCACCTAGCCCAGCAGCACCTGAAATCAGCGCGACTGCAACCAATGGGATCACTAGCATTTTAATCAACGCAATAAAGATTGAGCCTAAAGGCGCAAACAATGACGCAGAGCTTCCCATATAGGCGCCAACAACGGTACCTAGAACCATAGCAATAACGACTTGAACGCCGATATTACTTAATAAACCCTTATTTTTTAACACTTCCATAACCTCTGTGCTGTATATGTTACCAATGATGGTTTTTGCATCTAACTTAACGATCAAAAATAGATGAAAATCTTGCTTGGCTTTTTACACTGAATTCGAAATGCGATCAATATAACCTAGGTGAATAAGTTAGAAAAAATAGGTGCTCTGTGAGTATTTGAATAAATATGCAAGGCAATCGTTTGCTAGAGATATGTGAGAGGTTGTTTATTCGAGTTCGAGGGAGACAAACAAAAATGATTAAACGCTACGTAAAATAAACGCAACATTTAGCACAAATGTTGCGTTTTTGTTTCATGTATAGAGTGTTATAGCCAGAGTGTTCCGAGCGGATTGGTTTGAGCTCGCTTGACTATTTTTGCGTTGCCGCTTTCATTGGCTCAACAAAGCTTGCAAGCGAAGTAAGCATAGCTGATTCGTCACTTACGTTTGCCTCTATGATCTTAACAACAGCAGAACCCGAAATAGCACCAGCCGCACCTGATTCCAACGCTTCTTTAACTTGCGCTGGCTCGGAAATACCAAAGCCTAGTAATGCTGGTGGCGCATTAAATTGAGAAAGTTTGCTCAACATGTCGCCGACAGGCATATTCGCTTTTGTTTCTGCACCTGTTACGCCCGCACGCGAGAGCAAGTATGTGTAGCCACCACCCAATTCAGACACTTGTTGGAGTGTTTCATCTGATGCAGTTGGTGGTGCAATAAAGATAGGATGAATGCCATATTTGTGCGCGGCTTCTACAAACTCTTTGCTTTCGTTTGTTGGTACGTCGGCGATCAGTACAGAGTCAATTCCAGCATCTGAGCAACGTTTGTAGAAACTCTCGATACCGTTTGCGTAAACCAAGTTGGCGTACATTAATAAACCAATTGGCAAGTCTGGGTGCTGCTTGCGGATTGCCGCAATACTTTCAAAACAAATATCGGGTGTGGTTCCTGAATCCAACGCGCGGATATTCGCACCTTGAATCGTTGGGCCATCCGCCAGCGGATCGGAGAACGGGAAGCCCAATTCAAGTGCATCTGCACCTGCTTCGACCAGCGTTTCCATGATTTTCAGAGATTGCTTTGGGTTTGGATCGCCAACGGTGACAAAAGGAACAAATGCGCCTTGGTTTTTTTCAGCCAAGCGGGCGAACATAGCTTGATAACGATCCATTACAGCGCTCCTTTTTTCTCAAGAATATCGTGAACAGTGAAGATATCTTTATCACCACGACCTGATAAGTTCACAATCAGCAGTTGTTCTTTTTCTGGGTTGTCATGTGCCATTTTCAAGGCGTAAGCCAGCGCGTGAGAAGATTCCAAAGCAGGAATAATACCTTCGTTTCGAGCGAGAGTTTGGAAGGCTTCCAATGCTTCATCATCGCTTATCGCCACGTACTCCGCTCTGCCTGTCGCGTTCAAATGCGCATGCTGAGGACCAACTGAAGGGAAATCCAAACCTGCCGAGACAGAGTAAGACTCTTCCACTTGTCCGTGGCTGTCTTGCATCAACGGTGCTTTCATACCAAAGAAGATGCCCGTTTTACCGTGTTTGAGTGGCGCGCCGTGTTGGTCAGTATCAATCCCCAAACCTGCTGGCTCTACGCCAATAAGTGCTACATCGGTTTCTTCTATGAAATCGGCAAACATACCAATGGCGTTCGAACCACCGCCAACACACGCAATGATAGAGTTTGGCAGTCGACCTTCTCTAGCAAGGATCTGATTTTTGGTTTCTTCACCAATCATGCGTTGGAATTCACGAACAATGGTTGGGAATGGGTGAGGACCCGCTGCTGTACCTAAAAGGTAATGCGCTGTCTCATAAGATGCAGACCAGTCACGCAGAGCTTCGTTACAGGCATCTTTAAGCGTAGAACTGCCCGAGTGTACAGGAATCACTTCCGCGCCCATAAGTTTCATACGGAATACGTTGGGGCTTTGACGTTCTACGTCTTTTGCACCCATGTAAACGCGGCACTTCAAGCCTAGAAGCGCACAAGCCAATGCTGTTGCCACACCGTGCTGACCTGCGCCTGTTTCTGCAATGATTTCGTTCTTACCCATGCGCTTGGCAAGTAATGCTTGACCAAGTACTTGGTTGGTCTTGTGCGCGCCGCCGTGAAGCAAGTCTTCGCGCTTAAGGTACAGTTTTGTTTTTGTCCCTTTCGTTAAATTACGAGTCAGCGTTAGAGCGGTTGGACGACCCGCGTACTCTTGCAGTAAACCCATAAACTCGGCATGAAAATCGGGATCTTCTTGGGCATCAATAAACGCTTGTTCTAATTGTTCAAGCGCTGGCACCAAGATTTGTGGTACATACTGACCACCATATTCTCCAAAGTAGGCATCAAGTTTTGCCATGATAATTCCTTAACTTTAAACGAGCTTTTCGTTTGTGATCAGTAGTGTCTAATTTCTTTAAATGCTTCGGTTAGTTTGGTTTGATCTTTGTGACCCGGAGAACTTTCTACTCCAGAATTTAGATCCAACCCAAGGCAACCAAGATTCGCGGCGTCTCTTACGTTTCCTGGCGAGAGCCCACCAGCAAGCATGACGTTCTTTTCTTCACCAATGAGCGACCAATCAAATGTGACTCCTGTACCGCCGGACTGATTTCCGACTTTGGAATCTAATAGGTGTCGATTGACGTGTTGTTCTAAAAGCTGAGGTGCTTTATCGGTCACACCGTATGCCTTCCAGATTTGGCATTGTTCAGGAAGAGCTGTTTTCAATATATCGACAAATGCTTGGTCTTCGTCGCCATGAAGCTGGACAGCCGCAAGCCCCAAATCATTAGCAATAGAAGTGACTTCTTGTACGGAATGATTTTGAAAAACGCCCACATATTGAAGCGGTGCACCACTCATGACTCGGCGAGCTTTATCTGCATCGACGTATCGTTTGGATTTTTCAACAAAGATCAAACCGCCGTAAACCGCTCCAGATTGGTAAACCTTGGCAGCGTCATCTGCTTGAGTAAGCCCACAGACTTTGTTTTCACCGAGTAAAACTCGACGGACAGCAAGCTCAAGGTTGTCTTCAGACATGAGTGAACTGCCGATCAAGAAACCGTCGGCATATTCTGCAAGATCGCGGACTTGCTGGTTGTTATAAATGCCAGATTCAGAGATGACAATCGTACCTTCAGGTAACTTAGGTGCCAGTTCTTTTGTTCGATTCAAATCGATGGATAAATCCCGCAAGTTACGGTTGTTGATGCCGACCACTTTCGCTTTTAGCACAATGGCTCTTTCAAGTTCTTCGTCGTTGCTGACTTCGGTCAGAATACCGAGATTCAAGCTGTCAGCGACTTCTGCAAGCGCTTTGTATTGGTCGTCGTCCAGCACAGAAAGCATCAGCAAAATAGCGTCTGCTTGGTAATGACGTGCAAGATAGACTTGATAGATGTCTATCATAAAGTCTTTACACAATACCGGCTGAGAAACTTGCTTTTTTACTTGAGGTAAGAAATCAAAGTTACCTTGAAAGTATTTTTCATCCGTTAAGACAGAGATTGCGCTGGCATGGTTGTTGTAAACCGAGGCAATGTAATCCAAATCGAAATCTTCACGAATGAGCCCTTTGGAAGGGGACGCCTTTTTGCACTCTAAAATGAACGCGGATTTATCTTGAGATAAAGCATCGTAAAAGCTTCTGTCAGAAGACACTAGCGAAGATTGAAATGTTTCTAGAGGCTGAGATTTCTTACGCTCGGCAACCCAAACGTGTTTGTCATCAACAATTTTTGCTAGCACTTGAGCCATATCTCGGTTGTGCTTGGTAATGTGTTCAGACATTGTGTTTAGCCTCTCTCTGCCAATTGTTTTACGAGTTCATACGCTTTGCCAGAATTCATCGCATCAATAGCTTTTTGCGTGTTAGCCTTCAGATCTTCATTCCCAAACAGTTTCAGTAGTAAAGAGACATTAACTGCTACCGCCGATAGCTGAGCTTCTGTGCCTTTACCCGTCAAAATATCGGTAATAATGGCGCGATTTTCAGCGGGCTCTCCACCTTTAATGGCTTCCAATGGGTGGGTATTGACACCGAAATCAGCAGGGGACAACGTATATTCTTCAATCTTACCGTCTTTGATTTCGGCAACTAACGTATCGCCGTGGATCGCCACTTCATCTAAGCCGCTGCCATGGACAACAGCAGCACGCTTCATACCCATTTGTAACATCGTTTCTGCGATAGGGCGAACCAGTGCCGCATCGTACACACCCATTAATTCAATGTTTGGGCGAGCTGGGTTGATCAGAGGGCCAAGAATATTGAAGATGGTACGAGTTTTCATGGTTTGGCGAACAGGCATCGCGTGTCGCACACCACCGTGATATTGAGGTGCAAATAGGAACGCGACACCTAAATCATCCACCGCTTTACGCGTATCTTCAGCGCTCATAGCGAGATTTATGCCGAAAGAGTCCAGCAAGTCAGACGAGCCAGATTTGCTGGAAACACCACGGTTACCATGTTTTGCGACTTTGACACCACACGCGGCAGCAACAAACGCCGCTGTTGTTGAGATGTTTATGGTGTTAGAGCCGTCACCGCCCGTGCCAACAATATCAGCGAAGTCATAATCTGGACGTGGGAAAGGGTTGGCATTTGCCAGTAATGCTGAAGCGGCTCCAGCGATTTCGTTAGGTGTTTCACCTTTGATTTTCAAAGCCGTAAGAACAGCGGCCAATAAAATAGGATCCATTTCACCTTTGATGATGACGTCAAAAAGCTGCTGACTTTCGTCTTTGGTCAGAGATTGCTGGTCGTAGAGCTTGTTTATAATGTGTTCCATAAATTCTTCCTTCATTTTGCCCCGACTTAGACGGCAAGGCTGAGTATCCGTAATTTGTTTTTATTCTTACTACGCCAGTGCCCAGTGAATGGTGTTTGCTAACAAGTTTGCGCCTTGCGTGGTCATGATCGATTCAGGGTGGAACTGAAAACCAATGACTTTATCTTCTTCATTTACCACGGACATGACAAGCCCGTCGACTTCCGCGGTGATTTCCAGTGATTCTGGTACCGATGTCGCGACTAAAGAATGGTATCTCGCAATTGCAATAGGAGAGGGCAGTCCTTGGTAAGCCGCATGATTTTGATGCGCCATCATGGACACCTTTCCATGAACGATGTCACCCGCGCCGGCGACCGTACCACCATATGCCTCTACGATGGCTTGATGACCAAGGCAAATACCTATCATTGGTACTTTTCCTTTCAGGCGTTGGATCAATTCCGGCATGCATCCCGCTTCAGAAGGTGCGCCCGGACCCGGTGATAAAACAACAACTGGGCTTTCTAATTTGCTAATGGCTTCTTCTATGACAGCGGCAGCAATATGATTGCGATAAATGGTGACGTGATGACCAAGCGATCGAAATTGATCCACCAAGTTGTAAGTGAAGGAGTCAAAGTTGTCTACAAATACTAAGTTCGCCATCTTCTTTACTCCTTATGCGCTGTTTGGATTGCTGAAATAACCGCTTGCGCTTTACCGCGAGTTTCATCGGCTTCTGCTTGAGGGTTAGAATCGTAAACCACACCTGCACCTGCTTGTACTTGTGCAATACCATCTTCGATGTAAGCGGAACGAATAACGATACAGGTATCTAAATCCCCTTCACCGGTCAGGTATCCAACCGCACCGCCATAACTGCCCCGACGCGCTTTTTCTACATCACGTATAAGTTGCATCGCACGAATTTTTGGGGCACCAGTTAACGTGCCCATATTCATGCACGCTTGATAAGCATGCAGTGCGTCTAAATCTTCACGCAGTTGCCCCACAACGCGAGACACCAAATGCATAACATGGCTATAACGGTCGACTTTCAGTAAATCTGCAACATGCCTGGTACCTGCTTCGGAGATACGAGCTACGTCGTTACGTGCTAAATCAACCAGCATCATGTGTTCTGCGTTTTCTTTCATGTCTGCACGCAGTTCTAATTCAATGCGGCTATCTAGGTCAAAATCGATACCGCCATCCGGTCTTTTTCCACGAGGGCGTGTTCCTGCAATAGGATAGATTTCGACTTGGTTGGTGGTGGTTTCGTATTTCAGAGCACTTTCTGGAGAGGCACCAAATAAAGTGAAAAGCTCATCGTGCATGTAGAACATGTATGGGCTTGGATTACTGCGCTTCAGTTCTTTGTATGCAGCCAGTGGCGAAGGACAAGGTAGCGTAAAACGTCGTGACGGAACGACTTGGAAGACGTCACCTTTTACCACGTATTCTTTCAAGTCGGTAACGGTTTGGCAGAATACCTCATCAGAGATGCTTGGAACGGCCTTTACGTCAGCCAGTTTTTGAGCGTCTTTTAGCGGAGCTGGCTCATGACTTTTTTCGGCTATATCTGCTAATCGTGCTTTTAATGTTTGTTCTGTCGAGCTATCACCATCAAATTGCGTAGCTTGAACTGTGCACTGTCTAGTTTGGTGATCCACCACCATAAGGGTTTCAGCTACATAAAATACGTAGTCAGGGCATGAGTTAGTGGCGTCTGCATGTCCAAGTGGTTCGAAGTTTGCCACGTGGTCATACGCAAACAATCCACCCATAAATATCGTGTGCTTATCTTTGTTTTTAAGGTCGTAGCTGTGTTGCACAAGACGAAGCGCATCAAAGCTTGAGGCTTCACGTAGGCGGCTGTCTTCATCTAAATTGGCATCAGGTTCTTCGAAATCTAAAACTAAGCTATCGTCGCTTAAGACATATTCAACATCATGATGTAAATTGGTCGAAAGGCGTTTAATCAGGTGACGACCGTTTTCTGTTAGGGCTTCGTACACCACTTGGTGACCGCGACAGACAATTCGAACAGCAGCATCAACGAGCAACCAACTGCTTAGGTTTTCTTTGGAATCGATCTCAGCAGACTCAAGTAAGAGGCTGTTGGTTTTTTCTGAGCAAAGCACCTGAAAAAGGCGTGTAGGATCTTCGCTGTAAGGCACGGACATTGGGTGAAGTGTTACTTGTCCTTTCTCTTTTATCATTATGGCCTTATTCACAAGACCTCCTTTTGATTAAACACGTTTCTCAAAATACATACTCGCATATTCAACTCTTCGCCCCAATCTTGGAAAGCGTTGTTTTGCTGCATTATTGTTCGGTTGAATGTGAGTAAGTCGACAAAACGAAAAAGCCCGCTCAGTGAGCGGGCTATTTCTTCAAGATTCTATAAATCAGGTTAACGCAATAGCCCGCGTAGGTTTTAACCACACACGCCACCACGAAGCAACAACTATGTTTGAAGCAGCAACTAAGCTTGCTACAACATTGTCTGCTGTTACTTTGTCGTTATGTTGTGAGTTAAATTCCTGTAACATGAGCAACCTTAGTGCGTAATCTGAAACTGTGTACTAGTTAACTAGTGCAAGGAAAAAAAGTCAAGCATAAATATGAAAATAGATCTTCATAGCCATACCACCGCATCGGATGGACGGCTGACACCATCACAATTAATAGACAGAGCCCTCGAATTTGGGTTGCATACCCTTGCGATTACCGATCACGATACAGTTGACGGCTTACCTATTGCGCATGAGTACATTCGAGAAAATGATCTACCACTCACGTTGATTGATGGGATTGAGATATCAACGGTTTGGCAAAACAAAGACATTCATATTGTTGGACTCGGTGTGGATACGGATCATCCAGCGCTCCAAACGTTGATCAAAGAACAAAAGCAAAGACGGACTGAGCGCTCAGAGCTGATGGCACAGAGGCTGGAAAAGGTTACTCAAGAAGGCGTGCTAGACGGTGTAAGAGCCATAGCCGGAGAAGCTTCGCTAACCCGAGCGCATTTTGCTAAATGGCTCGTGGATAATGGCTATGCGAAAACCATGCAGCAAGTATTTAAAAAATATCTCACACGCAACAACCCTGGCTATGTCCCACCTGCATGGTGTTCTATTCCTGAAGCTGTAGATGCAATTCATCAAGCTGGAGGTCAGGCGGTACTGGCACATCCGGGTCGATATCAGTTAACGGCGAAATGGATAAAGCGCCTTATTACTGCGTTTTGTGAAGCGGGTGGAGATGCTATGGAAGTGGCTCAGCCACAACAAGCGCAACAAGAACGACGCACTCTTGCCGATTATGCTATACAATACAAACTATTAGCTTCCCAAGGTTCTGACTTCCATTATCCTTCACCGTGGATGGAGCTGGGAAGAAATCTATGGCTGCCCTCTGGCGTTGAGCCAGTATGGAAAGATTGGGGTCTCACCCCACACTCAAGAGACGAAGAGCTCGTAAGCGAGGAAGATTAATGAGCCAATTTTTTTACATTCATCCTGAAAACCCGCAAGCACGTTTAATTACCCAATCTGTTGCGATTATTCGCAATGGTGGTGTCGTCGTGTACCCAACCGATTCTGGTTATGCCCTCGGCTGTCAGCTTGAAAACAAACAAGCGCTAGATCGCATCTGTCGAATTCGAAAACTGGACGATAAACATAATTTTACGTTGCTGTGCCGTGATTTATCGGAGCTTTCGCTTTACGCCAGAGTCGACAATACAGCATTCCGGCTTTTGAAGAGCAATACTCCCGGGCCTTTCACATTTATCTTCAAGGGCACCAAAGAAGTACCTCGTCGTTTGATGAACTCAAAGAAAAAAACCATCGGTATTCGTGTTCCAGATAATGTGATTGCGTTAGAGCTGTTAGAAGCGCTAGGTGAACCCTTGATGTCTACGACATTAATTTTACCGGGCAGTGACGTAGCGGAATCGGATCCTGAAGACATCCGCGATAAGCTAGAACATGCGGTTGATGTGATTCTAAATGGTGGCTATCTAGGCGAGCAACCAACGACGGTGGTTGACTTTAGCGAAGGCGATCCTGTTATTGCTCGTCTTGGTGCTGGTGATCCGGCGGCATTTGAGTAAGAAATCATACCGAAAGAGAAACAGCCCCTAGATTTTCATGGTGAAAGTCTGCGATAATACGCGCCCACCAAACTGGTGGCATCAAATTTTGCACTCGACGTCTGTGAAGGCGACACATAGGTAAATAAATGAGCGAAAAGTTACAGAAAATTTTAGCGCGTGCTGGTCACGGTTCACGCCGTGAGATTGAAGCGTTAATCAAAACTGGGCGTGTTAGCGTGAACGGTATCGTTGCTAAGCTTGGCGAACGCTTGGAAGATGAGAATGCAGTTGTTCGTATTGACGGACATAACGTATCTGTAAAAGCATCGGAAGAAGTGGTTTGTCGTGTACTAGCCTACTACAAACCGGAAGGTGAGCTTTGTACTCGCCACGACCCTGAAGGTCGCCGTACGGTATTTGACCGTTTGCCTAAAATTCAAGGGGCTCGCTGGGTATCAGTTGGTCGTCTTGATGCGAATACCTCTGGCTTGTTGTTGTTTACCACAGATGGTGAGCTTGCAAATAGATTGATGCACCCATCTCGTCAGGTTGATCGTGAGTACCTTGTTCGTGTGTTCGGTGAAGTAACCGAAAAAATGATCCAGAACTTGGTTCGTGGCGTTAAGCTTGAAGATGGCATGGCTCGTTTTGAAGATGTTGTTTACGCTGGTGGTGAAGGTATGAACCATACTTTCTACGTCGTAATCAATGAAGGTCGTAACCGTGAAGTTCGCCGTTTGTGGGAATCTCAAGGTCCGACTGTAAGCCGACTTAAGCGTGTTCGTTATGGTGATATCTTCTTAGACAAGAAGTTGCCTCGTGGCGGTTGGATGGAGCTTGAACTAAAAGAAGTGAACTACTTGAGAGAGATGGTCGAGCTTCAACCAGAAAAGACTTCAATGATTGATCCACACAACTCATCTCGCAACCGTGATCGTTCACGTAGCCAGAAAATCCGACGCGCAGTTAAGCGTCACGAAGAGCGTGTGAGCAAGCCAGCAGGTAGAAGCAACCAGCGACGTAAGCCTGGAAAGCCAGCGAAACCAACCAAATCGACTCGTCGCCAAGGTTAACCCAAACCATACAGTTTTCTGTTCAGAGCCTCGCCAATGTGCGAGGCTTTTGTTTTTCTAGCTTTGTTCTACTTTATACCAATCGTAGTAAGTAATTGCTCATTCTAGCTTGTTAAAACACTCGATAACTGCATTAAAAAATTTGATTGTAGAATAACTACTTATCGAAATTTTTTGCCTTGTTATCAAGCGTTTTTCCTTCGCTATTTATGAACACTTACTTACTGTGATTGGTATTAGTGCCCGTTGCTTGCTTGAGATCACTTAAAGCATTCTCCAGCAGAGACGACATTAAATCACTTGCCAGTTGCCCATTGCCTGCCACAATCGCGTCGTAGACTTTTTTATGTTCTTCTACCCAAGATTCGTCATCCAGATCTTTCTGAGCAAGTCGGAATGTATGCTGTAAAACCACGGATATCATGTCACCAAGAGAGCGATAAAATCGGTTTCCCGTCGCATCTAGAATGGCACAATGAAAGGCTAAGTCATGTCGGACTCTGTCTTCTTCGTCCAAGTACAAAGTCATGCCTTGTAATGTACGACGCATCGCAATATCGTCGTCTTTTGAAAATCGGCTTGCAGCTAGGTAAGCGGCTCTTGGTTCAAATGCCAATCTCAAATCGTAGAGTTCAACAATTAAATCACTATTTAAAGAGCTTTTTACCACCCAAGAGAGAACTTCACTGTCGAGCATGTGCCATTCTGAAGTGGGGCGAACTCTTAAACCCAAGCGCGGCACAGATTCCACCATTCCTTTGCCATTCAGTACTTTAATGGCTTCTCTGACAGCAGTTCTTGATACACTGAATTCTTCAATAAGGTCTTGCTCATTTCCAAACATTACCCCTGGAGGGTAACGACCACTAACAACACGCTGCCCAATTTCTGTGGCTACGTGTTCATGTAAAAACTGCTTCTTGGTCAATTTTTTTCATCCTAAGTTCGCCCGCCATCAATCACCAGAGATTGCCCTGTGACCATTGATGAGGTGGTTGATGCCAAAAACAATGCCGCATTGGCAATGTCTCGCGGCTTTACCATTTCTTTAATGCATTGGTTCTTCAGCCACTCTGCTTCCAATTCTTTGGTTAACCAGAGCTGCTTCTGTTTTTCGGTCGCAACCCAGCCTAGGGTTAGGGTATTGACCCGAATGTTCGATTCCCCCAGTTCGCGCGCTAGGGATTTCGTCAAACCGTGGATCGCCGCCTTGGCAGTGGAATAGGCAGGGTAACCCGAAATCCCTAGCAAATGGCTGATTGATGACAGGTTAATAATACTGCCTCCGGCTATTTTCATTCTCTCTTGCACATGTTGTGCACTGTAGAAGTATGATCGAAGGTTCACATTCATTAGGTTGTCCCAATCGGAGACGGTCAAATCAGCTAAAGAATGTCGTTGATCATTGGCAGCATTGTTGATGAGGACATCTACGGGACCAAACGCGGTTTCCAATTCGGATATTGCTCGTTGCATTGCGGATACATCGCGAATATCGACAGAAATAAACCGACCATTTTTAAGCTCATGTTGCAGTGTTTTACCCGCATCAGCATCAATATCTAAATAGCTGACGTTGCAGTTTTGCTGATCAAAAGCCAATGACAATGCGCGTCCTATCCCTGTTGCACCACCGGTGACCAAAACATGCTTGCCTTGTAAATCAGGGTATTTAACCGTCATGATGAACTCCTTGCTGAGCCACCCATCATCCGATCAATTGCGTAATCCGCTATCATCATGGCAGGTGCATTGGTATTGGCGCTAATGATTATTGGCATAATTGATGCGTCGATCACTCGTAAGCCTTTTATACCGAACACACGAAGGTAGCTATCGACGACGGCCATCTCATCGGTTGCTACTCCCATTTTGCAGGTGCCCACTGGGTGATAGTTCGTTTTAACGGTACGTTTGCAGTGCGCCATAATGTCTTCATCCGACACGCATGATGGACCGGGGAAAATTTCTTCTTTTACTGCGTCACAAAGAGGTGGTTTTTTTAACAACTCCCGTGAATATTTAAAGCCAGCGACTTGCAACGCCATATCGTCTGGGTGCTTAAGATAGTTGGAATTAACGATAGGTTTGTCTTCGGATCGGTTGGAAGCCAGTTGAACGCTACCACGGGATTTGGGTTGAATGACACAGGCATTAAACGTGGCACCGTGGGTGGGCTCTACATCCATCACATCTCGGTCTAAGTACACGGTTGGGACACAGTAATGCTGAATGGTTGGCCTCGCATTTGGATCGATGGGGTTGATGAATGAACAAGTCTCACAGCCGTTGCTTGCGACAGGACCATTACCAAGTAGCAAAAACTGAAGACCATTTTTGAGCATTCTTAACCCTTTGTCTTCACCGAAATACCCCAGCTTTTCTTTGGTAGAAACAACGATCGGAACTTCATGGTGATCTTGCAGGTTTTGCCCAACGCCTGGGAGATCGTGTACTACATCAATGTCGTGTTCAGCTAGGTGTTTTTTGTCACCCACCCCTGAGAGCATCAATAGCTGTGGCGTCACTATCGCGCCTGCAGCCAACAGCACCTCTTTCTGGGCTTTTACTGTGTAGGTTTGCCCTTTATGTTGATACTCCACACCAATTGCCGTCTTATCTAAAAAAAGAACTCGGCTTACCTTAGCACCCAACTTCAATTCAAATATTTCCTCATGTTTGATGTCAGAAAGGAAAGCTTTTGAAGCGGAGCAACGCCGGCCTTTGTATGTTGTGGTTTGCATGAGACCTGTACCAAATTGTTCACCTCGATTGAAATCGAGCGTTAGAGGAACATCCATGGCTTGCATGGTTTGCAAGTACAAAAAGCTCATGTCACATACTTGGACGGGATCCGATACTTTCAAGGGACCATCAATACCATGAAGTTCGTTGTTCAGGCGCTGGTTTCCTTCTTGTTGGATGTAATAAGGAAGAACATCTTGGTAGCTCCAGCCGTCACCTTCAACAGCCTGATGCCAATTTTGATAATCCTCTTCGCACCCCCGCATGTAAACCATGGCATTCACTGTGCTGCCTCCACCAAGTACGTTACCTTGTGGAATATCATGCACGCGCTGGTTAAGCTGATCTTGGGGTTTAGTATGATGAAAAGTGAGGTACTTTGAGCCTGATAACATTTTTATAAATCCGGCAGGCATGCTAAAAAGCGGGTGAAGATCCGGGTAGCCCGCTTCGAGCATCAATACACTTGCACCGTACTTTTTTACCAGACGATTCGCCGCAACGCACGCTGAACTGCCACCGCCTACAATAATGTAATCCGTCACGCTTTTTCTCCTAATGACTTTCGCGTGGTACGCCTGCACCACGACATCCCAATAAGAAATCCAAATCTGCACCTTGGTCGGCTTGCAAAACATGGTCGATATACAATTTTTGATAGCCGCTGGTGATTGGGCTAGGCGCGATAACCTGACGTTCTCGACGCTTTTGTAGTTCATCGTCTGCCACCTCTAAGTGCAGTTTGCGTTGGTCTAAGTTCAGTTCGATGACATCTCCATCTTCCACTAACCCGATAGCGCCACCTGCCGCGGATTCTGGGGCAACATGCAGCACCACAGTGCCAAACGCCGTACCACTCATTCTGGCATCCGAAATCCGGACCATGTCACGCACGCCTTGCTCCAACAGTTTTTTTGGCAAAGGCAGATTGCCCACTTCGGCCATTCCGGGGTAGCCTTTTGGCCCTGCCCCTTTTAGTACCAGAACGGAGTCTTTATCGATATCGAGCTCAGGAGAGTCAATTCGCGCTTTGAAATCTTCAATACTAGAAAAGGTGACAGCTTTGCCGCGGTGATTCATTAATTCAGGGGTGGCGGCTGACGGCTTTAACACAGCACCTTGAGGGGCGAGGTTGCCTTTTAAAATGGCAATGCCACCTTGTTTAACTAGCGGGTTATTCAATGGGCGAATCACTTCATCGTTGTAGCATTGCGCCGATCCAATATTGTGTTTCAATGAGTCGCCCGTTACAGTCATAACATCTAAATTTAATGACGTATCAATACGTTTCATCACCGCAGGGACACCCCCGGCGTAGCAAAATTCTTCCATCAGAAAACGGCCACTGGGCAAGCAGTCGACAAGGGTAGGGATCTCACGTCCATATTCGTCCCAATCTTGCAAAGTTAGCGAAACCTCTGCACGCCCAGCAATTGCGAGGAGATGCACAACGGCATTGGTGGACCCGCCAATGGCTCCATTGACTCGAATGGCGTTTAAGAAAGCGTCTCGGACTAATACCTGATTTAGGCATAAATCTTCTTCGACCATATCGACAATGCGCCTACCTGATAACCTCGCAATTCGGGCTCTATTCGCATCAACAGCAGGATAAGTGGCGTTGTAAGGCAAGGTGACGCCAAGGGATTCAGCCATAACGGCCATAGTTGACGCGGTGCCTACCGTATTACAATGACCAGCAGAGCGAGACATGGCAGACTCGGCGTCCATAAAGGTTTTAACGTCGATTTTTCCTGCTCTAACATCTTCTGAGAATCGCCATACATCCGTGCCTGAACCAAGCGTTTCCCCGCGAAATCGCCCATTTAGCATTGGACCGCCAGAGACAAGAATAGTCGGTAAATTGGCGCTGGCTGCACCCATTAGTAACGCCGGAGTGGTTTTGTCGCAGCCTGCCATGAGCACCACACCGTCTATCGGGTTACCACGGATGGATTCTTCTACATCCATGGAAGCAAGGTTGCGAAACAGCATGGCAGTTGGGCGCAGGTTCGATTCTCCGCATGAAAATACAGGAAACTCCAATGGATAACCGCCGGCTTCGAGCACACCATTTTTCACTTCCTGAACCAGCTCTCTAAAATGCGCATTGCATGGAGTGAGTTCAGAAAAAGTATTGCAGATACCGATGACAGGTCGACCATCAAACATGTCGTCTGGCGCGCCTCGGTTTTTCATCCAACTTCGATGAATGAATCCGTCTTTGTCCATTGGGCTGAACCAAGCTTGAGATCGCCTCTTTTTCATGTTTCTGCCCCCAAGCTACTGGCGTTTGACATGCTACGCAGACGTAACCCAGTTTGGTCATCGAAGTAGAGAATACGTTCTGGATTGACCTGAATATGAATGTCTGCATCCAGCTCTGGGCGGAAATGTTTGTCGGCTTTTAAGGTGATAGATTGACCATCAACTTTACATACCACTAGCGTGGAATCTCCGGTAGGTTCAACGGCATAAACTTTTCCAGTTAGGTGGGAGGGTTGGTTTGATAGGGTGCAATCTTCCGGTCTTATGCCTAACACAACGGTGTCGTTATCTTCTATACCTTGTGCTGGCAGGTTTCCTGCATTTGTTTGGAAAGATTGGTTTTGAATCTGACCTTGGATCTTGTTCATGGAAGGGGAGCCTAAAAAACCGGCTACAAACAGGTTGGCAGGGTCATCGTAGACTTCGTCTGGTGTGCCGATTTGTTGAATTTCGCCAGAAGACATAATGACCACTCTGTCCGCCAAGGTCATGGCTTCGATTTGGTCGTGGGTTACATAGATCATGGTGACGGCCATTTCACGTTGCAGCCGCTTGATTTCGGCTCGCATATCAACTCTTAGTCTTGCATCTAAGTTAGACAAAGGCTCGTCCATCAAAAATACCGACGGATTGCGAACAATGGCTCGGGCAAGCGCAACTCGCTGACGTTGACCTCCCGATAAGGCTTTAGGCTTGCGGTCTAGGTAATCCAGCAATCCCACTTTTTCTGCGGCGTAAAGAGACTTTTGATAGCGAGTCGATTTGTCTACGCCGGCGATCTTATGCGGATATGCAATATTATCTCTTACGGTCATGTGGGGATAAAGTGCGTAATTTTGAAACACCATCGCGATGTTTCTGTCTCGAGGTAGACGGTCGGTCATGTCGGTATCGTCAAATCGAATTTCACCCGACGTTGGCGTCTCTAGACCGGCGATCATCCGCATTGTTGTCGTTTTACCGCACCCCGAAGGACCAAGAAGAACAATGAACTCCCCATCCGCAATATCTAAGTCAAACTGATTGACGGCTTTGATTCCGGACCACTCTTTTTTGACCGCATTTAGTGAAACTTGTGTCATCGGTTACTCCTAAAACACTAACGATATGATCCCATCGTCAAGCCTCTTAGAAGGTGACGTTGGAAAATAACAATAAAAACAATAATTGGAACGATCATCAGCGCTGCGGAAGCGGACAACTCTGCCCAGCGGATGGTTTGATACCCAATGAACCCGTATAAACCAATTGGCACGGTTCTGACTTCGCTGTCGCCGAGCACGAGTGCAAATAGAAATTCGTTCCATGACAGCAAGAAAATCAAGATCCCAACAGAAGCGAGTCCCGGAAGGGCAAGGGGTAAGGTGATGCGAAAAAACGCACTGAAATAGGTGTCGCCATCTAGGTAGGCGGCTTCCTCAAGTTCCACCGGTAACTCAGAGAAAAACCCACGAAGTAGCCATACGACGATAGCCAAGTTGAGCACGACGTGAGCAATGATCAAACCAATATGCGTATCCAAAAGTCCGAGTTGAAAAAACAAGACGAAGAAAGGTATAAGCATGGCCACGGGAGGCGTCATCCTAGTGCTCAGAATCCAAAAACCAAAATCCCCACGTCCTTTGAAATGGAAACGAGCAAGGATGTAAGCCGTTGGTGCACCAATAAGCAAGCTCAGTAAGGTTGAACCCGCCGCGACGATGGCGCTGTCGATGAAGAAATCCAATATGGCTGGATTTGATAGTACTTTTTCAAAATTTTGCAGTGTGGCTTCAAACCAAAAGCTCGGCGGACGAGACATGGCTTGGATAGGGGTTTTCAACGACGTTAAAAAGATCCAATACAGTGGAAACAAGCACCAAATCGCAAATAAATACAGCAAGATACGACGCGCCCATATGGAACCAAAAAGGCGAACAATCAAGATGCTGGGAGTGAATTTACGTCCGTTCATGTTGCGCTCCCTGTTTTCAAGTCGAATAATCCAAGCTTTCTAAGAAAAACCTGACTGACGATTAAGGTAAAGAGCAGCATGACAATCGCGATGGCAGACGCATACCCCATTTCAAGAAATTCGATGCCTTGCTTATACGCCAAAATATTTAATGTACGAGTGGTGATCCCGGGGCCGCCTCCGGTCAAAACAAAGATTATGTCGAAGGTTTTGAAGGCGTCGATCACTCGAAACAGCAAGGCGAGTGCTATGTATGGTTTCAATTGTGGCAGTGTGACATAAAAGAACGTTTGCCAGCCATTTGCGCCGTCGACTTCGCTTGCCTCTTCGGGCTCGGAGGGCAGTGAGGCTAATCCTCCCGCGGTGATCAACAAGATGAAGGGCGTCCACTGCCATGTATCCACCAAGATAAGAGAAAGTAGCGCCGACTCAGGTGCTGCTGTCCATGCGCTGGGTTCCAACCCAATCGATGTGAGCATATAGTTAAATACACCTAAGGATGGGTTGAACATCAACCGAAAGGTGAACGTGGCGGCAACGGGTGTAATTGCAATGGGAAGTAAAAAAAGCAGCCGAAGCCAAGATGCTTGCTTGGACTCATGGTGCAAAAGGGCGGCCATGCCTACACCTAAGACCGTTTGTAACGTGACCGCCACCATGGTGAAAACCAACGTCACTTTGGTGGCGGACCAGAACTCATCGGATTGAAACAATTTGCTGTAGTTTCCAAACCCAATAAAGCTCTTTTCACCGGCGTTCAGTAACGAGTAGTCGGTAAAAGATAAGTACAAACTGAGTAAGAATGGAAACAACGTTGTTAAAAGTAGAACCGCGGTAGCGGGCAGAAGCATCGCCAAAATAAAATTTCTACGGTGCCTCTTAGCCGATCGCAGTGCTTTAGGGGGCTTGGTGACTGCCATATCCTTTGACAACATTGCCTTCATTTCCGTACCTTCCTTATCCAACTTTATGTGTGGTTTCATCGCTATAGAGGCGAACTCGTACTTCGCGGCTTACAAAATATCGTTGATTTTGTTGGTGGCGAGCGTCATGGCGGTCTTTGACGTTTTTGCTCCAGTTGCGACTTCGTTAATGGCAATGCCCCACGCGTCAAGAATTTGCGCAGCTTTAGGGTGGAACCAACAAGCCTTGAAGATTTCTGCATCACCCGAGTTGAGGTTGGCGAGTGCGGCTTTTGCTGCATCGGTACCAAAACGATCTTGAAACGCTTTAGAATCCCATGCGGAATTACGAATGGTGGCCAACCCATTGGCGGAGGTCAGTGCGCAACCGGGTTTGGAATTCAGGAACATTAACAGTAAGAAAGCAGCATGTTTTTTCTTTGAATGTCGGTTGATGCCTGCTTGCCAAGTCCAAATGTTGGCTTTAGCCGTATGATTTAAATGCGTAGGCATTGACGCGTAGGTGGTGGAATCGTGCACCAGACTCTTTTCTGGGTTTTGGAAATCGGTTGCGAAATTGGATGAGTCCATTGCAATGGCGGCTGCACCCGCCGAAAAGTCATTCAACACTTCATACCAGTGGTAATTACCTACACCCAGTGGACCGGCATCTTTGAGCAGTCGCCCGTACATATCGATCGCAGCAATGGCTTCGTCGCTATCGAGTACACAGTGACCCTCTTTGATGACTTCACCGCCGTAAGAGAACAAGAAGCCACCACAGGGCCAGGTTCCTGCTGTACCATCGGATTTTGAACGCAGGACAATACCTGCCATTTGGTTGGACTTGAGTTTGGTGGCTGCACTGTATAATTGGTCGTATGTTTTGGGGATCGATATTCCCGCTTTTGCAAAGGCGTTGGTATTACAAAATAAGGTCTGCGCTTCTGCGGTCACAGCCATACTATAACGAACCTTGTCAGACCAAATGGGGAAGTCGTTGGCCATAGAGAATATATCGTCTGCGTCATACCAATTTGCATCAAATAAGGCGCTGTTAGCGTAGTAATCTTCAAGTGGCTCTAACCAGCCAGAACTAATGAATTGCCCCAGAGCGTGCACCATCATGACATCGGGCTCAGGCGATCCCGCCCCAAGTTTGACGGGCATTTCACCCACGTATTCCGTTTCCGATTGCTTTTGAAGTTTGACTTTAATGCCCGTTAGTTTTTCGAAGAGAGGGAGGGTTGGAGCAATGGCTTGTGCCCAAGGGTGTTCCATGGCACCCAAAACAATGGTTTCACCAGCATAAGCTTTCCAATCCACATCTGCGGCTAGGAATGTACTCAGCATGTGGTCATGCGCATCTGCCCATGACATTCCAGGCAACCCAAACGCCAAAGCAACACTGGCGGCTGTAGAGGTTTTTAAAAAAGTTCTGCGGTCCATACCTTTAGGGTAAGGGTTCAGTTTGCTGTTTGAACGGTCCATTTCAATCTTCCTTTTGTTAACTCATTTTCCTTACTTCTGCCAAATCACCACACTACTCAGGCTGATTCATACCTATAAGTATTACTTAATGTTGATTAAGTAATACTGTTAGTAATATATTAAACATTTGTACAAAAAATGATCAACGGGCATTTTTGAAAAACCAGAATTAAAGCTAGGATTTTAAGAAATGAGACAGAAATTGGAGTGAGCGCTAATAAATTCTTTTCTTCTCTGATTATAAAAATAGCAACACCTTTCTGTTATGTAATAACGTACCAATATGGTGTTAATCTAAATTGAGTGGGAATAAAGTTTATAGTCTTAATAATTTTGAATTACTACTTTATTAATTTCAACTGAATGAGATCATTATTCAATATTTAGTAATTGTACTTTTGTTATATTTTTATTTAAAAAAAGTGAATAAAAAATAACACTCTAGTGTTTAGTTTTCTTCTTTATTATATTTAAGTTTATCATTACAAGTAGTCATTCATTTCAAAGCTATGATTTTAATAAACATTATTTTTATTTCATTTTTGTTAACCTTTTATGTTGAGTATTCTTTTGGTCTGTAAATGCGAGATTTTTCAATCATAAACTCTGAACCATGTAATTACATTTAGATTAATAAGAGGTTTGTTTTAATTAAATTTATTTTATTCAAAGTGGACAGATTCCTATCTTTGTATTACTTAATAGAGTTAGATTCTAAGGGGATATTAATATTTTTAACTTTTAGAATTTAGATATATAGGTTTGTAGATAATCTATAAAATTAACGATATGGAATTGTTTGCTATATATCGCCTTTTTTAATAAATGGAATTTTGACCAATTCAGTTGGCAAATATGTATTAAATAATCAGGGAAAAAAGGCTTGTAATGAGTTCACATGTATTACCAATAAAAAGTAAAGTAGCAGCGGGCATTCTATGCTCACTACTTGGATTTTCTACTATCGCGCATGGCGCACCTTCTTCTCACGGCGTTGATTTTGGGGTGGTTAATCAGGATAGATTGATCACAATGCTGAAAAAGACGGGTGTTATTTCAAAAGAAGCAAATGAAACTGAATCTGAAAGGGCACTTTATGCATACCTTTCTTCTATTCATGTTCAAAAACCTGAAAAAGGGGAATTAGCCAGCTTTGAGGAAAAAAGAAATAAGCGCCTATTGGGGCTAATGTCTTCTGGTATTTCAGACAAAATACCAGCATCAATTGCGAGATCGATGCCTGAAAGTGAATGGGCTGGATCGATTACCCAAGACAAAGTTCTCGCTATTTTAATTGAGTTTCCAGACTATCCAGCCAATATGGTTACTCCAGACGAAACGTCAAATTACTACGACGATTACACGCCTTCACACTATCAAGATATGTTATTTGGTCAAAGTGGTTACGTGGGAAGTAATGGTAAGAATCTCATTTCTATGGTGCAGTTTTATGAACAACAATCTGGTGGTTCATATACGCAAATTGGAGGCGTAGCTGGGTGGTATAAAGCTCAGCATCCCGCCGCTTTTTACGGTGCACAAAAGGGGAGCACAAAAGATGTAAACGCTCGTGATTTGGTTAGGGAAGCACTAGTGGCTGCTGCCGCAGATCCAAATGTAAACCTGAGCGATTATGATCTTGAAGACCGTTATGACCTAGATGGTGATGGCAATTACCGCGAACCCGATGGCTTGGTTGATCACATCATGATTTTCCATTCCGGTGTTGGGCAAGAAGCTGGGGGCGGTAACTTGGGCTCCGACGCGATATGGTCGCATCGATGGAATTTGGGTAAAGTCTTTGAACTTGAAGGCACATCATCGTCAGTTCCTAACTGGGGTGGTTTGATGGCCGCATACGATTACACCATTCAACCAATTGACGCTGCGGCGGGTGTTGCGGCGCACGAATATGGGCACGATCTCGGTCTTCCAGACGAATACGACACGGTTTATGGTCAGGATGAATGGGGAAGTACACCAGGGGAACCTGTTTCTTATTGGTCTATCATGTCTTCTGGTTCTTGGGCTGGGTTGATCCCGGGTACTGAGCCAACAGGCTTTAGCCCATGGGCGAGACAGTTCTTGCAAAACTCGTTGGGCGGAAATTGGCTACATGGTAAAACGGTCGAGTTTGACCAGCTAAATACTGTTCCTCAATCGATCACGCTTGATCAGGCGAATTCGAAAGGTGCAAACCACGACTATTTACGTATTAACCTTCCACCGAAAATCGTGAAGTTAATGGATGTTGTAGGGGCTCAATCGTTTTACTCTCAGCGAGGTGATAACCTAAACACCAATATTCATTTTGATGTGGCTATTCCAAATGCAGCATCGGCAGCACTGACGTTTAAGGTGAACTACGACATAGAAGACGAATACGATTTTGGCCGAGTTTTGGTTAATGGAACCCCTATTGCAGGTAACATTACGACCACTTACGATCCGCACGAAATAGGTTATGGCATCGGCTTTACAGGTGTTTCGAATGGTTGGGTAGACGCGACGTTTGACCTAACTGCATACGCAGGTCAGACAGTAACCATTTCATTTAACTATCTAACGGATGGCGGATACGTGAAAAATGGGTATTGGTTTGATGAAGTTACCGTTAGCGCAGATTCTCAAACTTTGGCTTACTTCAATGCGGAGTCGAGTGCACCTGAGCTAACCCTTGATGGCATGGCGCTGAATAACGGCAGCTTTGAGCACGAGCACTACTATCTTGCTGAGTGGCGTCAACATGAAGGTGTTGATAAAGGTCTTGCGCACATCAATCGCAACAACCACATCATGACGTTTGATGAGGGGCTGGTGCTCTGGTATGTCGACACTTCTCACACCGACAATGGTGTTGCTTCTCACCCCGGTGAAGGTTGGTTAGGTGTAGTTGATGCGGATCGCAACCCGCAGTTCTGGAGTGACGGTACGCCAGCGACTTCTCGCTATCAAGTACGTGATGCTGCGTTTAACACAAAAACGGGTAAGCAAATTCACCTTGTGGATAAGAAGGGGCTAACATTAGACGACCCATATGTTGTCGCAAACCCAATGTTTGCAGACTGGGAGGATTACTCGAACCCAATTCGCCCAGCGACAGGTAGATTAACCCCACACTATGGAATTGTACTTCAGGTTGTGGATCAAGCCGAAGATGGCAGTACGGCAACGGTTAATCTAATGAAGCTTTGGTAACGGGGATACTTTTTCTCACTCACTGAGTCACTTACGATTTAGTAACCTAGTAACCTAGTAACCTAGTAACCTAGTAACCTAGTAACTTAGTAGCAATTAAAAAGCCCACCGACATAAAGTCTGTGGGCTTTTTTGTTAGAGCGTATTGCCAAAGGAACGATCAGTCTCTTTTCCAAAGTACATGGCAGAATTTGTTATCTGGGTCGCGGCTAACCAGTAGGCGAGCAAACACATCGTCGAGCTCGTCGCTTTCTTCGTTGACCAAGCCAATTCTCACTTCAGCGTAAACTTCTTTATCTACGTCGAATCCAACATGACCAACCCAGTCGTCTCGTGTCTCGACTAACTCTGCAGCGCCGCGATCTTCAAATTGAGCCGTAAAAATGATGACATCGGCTGGTTCTAAATTGTCGGGTGCCATTTCGAGGAAGATATCGTAAGCGGCATCGATGACATCATCAAAAGAAATTAAATCGGTCATATTATTAAGCTCGGTTCATGTATTTACGTTCGGTTGTATGCACAACGATGCGATCACCTGTGGAAATGTATTCAGGGACTTGTACCGTCAAGCCTGTAGCAAAACGGGCTGGCTTGGTACGAGCAGACGCTGAAGCGCCTTTGATTGAAGGATCGGTTTCTTCAATCACCAGTTCAACGGTAGACGGTAGTTCCAGACCAACGGGCTGGTCATTAACAACCAGTACCTGTAAGCCTTGAGTTTCTTCATTAATAAATAGCAGCTCTTCGGCAATGTCGTCTTGCTTAAAGTTAAACTGAGTGTAGTCTTCGTTGTCCATGAAGATGTACTCATCGCCGTCGATGTAAGAGAAGACAACATTGCGTTTTGCCATGTCGGTCGTATCGACAACATCGTCAGATTTAAAGCGCTCATCAACGCGCGAGCCATTTGACAGGTCAGTACAACGTAGCTTGTAGATTTTTGCGCCGCCACGCCCACCAGGGGTGGTCACTTCAATGTCTTTAATTAGCAGTGTTTTACCATTTGAGATGATGGCAAACCCTTTTTTTAACTCGCTAGCCCTTGGCATATAAGATTCCTAAATATTTTTACAACCTGAAATTATACTCAAGTAACTTCAATATGCTAGGTTCAACACGCCAGTTTAAGAGGATGATAGTCTACTCAAGCTACCCGGTTTAAGAGGATGGGAGTATAAGTTGGCATTATTTCTACGAGTAGACTTGATCGAACGCGAATGCTGGGCGAATATGATTGAGTTTACATACTCCAGTCAAAAATGCGGAATACTCTTTTGAACACAGCCACTTCACTGCCGGTTATCGACCCTAAACAGCCTTTCCAACCCGACTTTCAGTCGGTCATTAATGAAGTACTAGCTTTCCTTACCAGAGGGTTAACCTCTAACCTTCACAGTGTTTATATTTTTGGTAGTGTTGCTCGAAAGAGTGCAAAAGTAGGGCATTCCAATCTCGATATTGTTATCGTGACCCAAAGGCCACTCTCCGATAAAGAACACACCATAGTCAAAACCATCAAATGGCGATTCTCTAAACAATACAACCACTTGATTACCGGAATTCAATTCCAGTTTGGCATGATGCCAGAAATTCTGAGTTTAGATGGCATCTTTACATGGGGTTTTATGCTTAGGCATTGCTGTGTATGCGTACATGGTGAAGATCTTTCACAAAGTTTTGGGGATTTCGAACCCAGCTGGGAAATTGCCAAACATTGGAACATGGATGTGGGGGACTGGGTAACGCTCTACAGAGAAAAAATTGCAAAAGCGAATGCCGATATTGAAGTACGTTACCTTCAAAAAGTGATTGCAAAGAAGCTGCTTAGAGCCAGTTATTCGTTGATTATGTACAAAGATAAACAATGGATAGAGAATCCAGTAGAATGCGGGAAACAATTTCTACGTTATTACCCAAAGAAAAAAGTTGAAATTCAACGCCTTGTTATTTTGTTGCAAGGTAAACCAGTACCTAAACGCTCTATTATTGGGATACTCGACGGTTACGGAAAGTGGCTAGTGAAAGCATACGAAAAAACAGAGTTTCGAATTGGGTAAAATCTAAGAATAGGATCAGCAGAAAACGC
The DNA here is from genome assembly GCF_030689305.1 of Vibrio penaeicida. Lineage (GTDB taxonomy): Bacteria > Pseudomonadota > Gammaproteobacteria > Enterobacterales > Vibrionaceae > Vibrio > Vibrio penaeicida_B. The sequence continues at coordinate 325,611 of NZ_JAUYVM010000002.1, forward strand.
CACAGGATGTGGCGTTTTTTTGTATTCAAGACCTGAAATCTTCCGTGGATAGTACGAAATCAGTGTGGTCTCACTTTCGGGAAGAGGTTCTTTGTAACCCTGTGCTAATGTTAGCTAGAGTGGTTTTGTCGAGATTTGACATGCAGATATGGAATCGAGCAGACAAGCTAAAAACGTTGATACTTTGGGGAAACCGAGAGTCCTTCACTAAGTATTTTTGGTCCTCCTTATTTGCATTGCGTGAAGGCATGCTGTGGACAGTTCCGTGCTTAATGCTGTCTTCTATAGTCTTATTTATTGCCGCAATTGGTGATTTTGCATACAGTGACAGACCAGTATGGGTTGAGGTTAGTTTTACTGTTTATTCAGAGCTAACCGCGATATTCCCTATTTTGCTCACCGCGTCTATATCTACGATTCTAGCGATGCAATATCGCTTACCCAGACCCCCCGTAGCTTTATTGTCCATAGCGTATTTGGTCGTTGTCCAAGAACTCATTCCCGACGAGCAAGTAATGGTTATGTACAGTGTCATCATGGCAATTGTGACACCTTTGTATTTTGTCCCTATTTTGAGTTGGTTAGTAAAGCAAAAGTGGAGTGTATTAACCAACTTGGACAACGCTGGTCAGATAGTGAAAGAATCTCTCAACCTAATATTGCCTGCTATCATGGTTGGCGGCTGCACCATTCTTGTCAATTTGGTTTTTATTACATCTTTATCCAACATCATATCGGTGGATATGAGGCTGTTGGATTACGCCAATGAACCCTACTCATTTGGGTTAGTATTTAGTTTGTTGAATTCTGTTTTCTGGTTTGTTGGTGTCCACGGATATTATGCATTGCTGCCGATGGTTGAATTACTTATCGAGGCGATTAACCTTAATCATTCCGCTGTAATTTCTGGCGGTGAAGCTTTCTATCATATGAATTTATCTTTTATGGGAAGCTTTGTGTTTATTGGTGGAAGTGGGGCAACATTTTCGTTGATCATCGCTTTATTGATGGTTGCTAAACAACCGTCTTTTAGAGTGATTGCCTTAGCAAGCATACCTATTGCCGCTGTCAACGTGAACGAATTATTGCTCTTTGGGTTGCCTATTATTTTCAACCCTAGGCTGATCATACCTTTTATTTTAGTTCCTATGATGAATGTCGCGGTGAGTCTGTTTGCAATTGAAAGTGGTTGGGTGTCTTCACCAAGTGTTTCTTTGCCTTTTCTTAGCCCCGTTCTTGTGAATGCATGGATTGCAACTAATGGTGATATGGCAGCTGTCTTCTTACAAATTTTTAATATCTTTTTAGGGACTTTAATTTATTTGCCATTTGTTCTGCGGATAGAGCGCTCATATTCTCGGCACGCTATCTTTTTCACCGCACTGGATACCAGCTATACGAGGCGGCAGGAAGAGGCATTTACATTGAACGATGACCCTATTTCGACCATGCAAACCCGAGTGAGAAATGAAGCTAATCTAGAAAGTCATCTTGAAAATATTAGTACCAAAGAGTTCTGCCTTGAATATCAACCTCAAATCGACGCAAACACCTTAGAAATTGTAGGGTGTGAAGCGTTAGTTCGAGCGAAGGATAAGAGTGGCAACGTGGAATACCCCGATCGATTTATTCCGTGGCTAGAACAAGCAGGGATGATGAAAGAACTTGATCTTTGGGTCGTTAAAAATGTGGTTAATGACTTAGATTATTGGATACGCAAAGGTGTAAATGTTGAAGTAAGTATCAACATCACCCCTCAATCGCTCATGGATGAACATACGTTACAAGAAATTGAACGGCTCGTCACTCCGTATGCTGGCAATATACATATTGAGATTACCGAACAAACATTACTGTCTGATCAACGTAAAATAACAATGGTGATGAATCGGTTACACCTCATGGGTGTCCAGATTTACATTGATGATTTTGGTACCGGTTTTTCATCTTTAAGCTATCTCAACAAGTTTGAAATAGACGCCCTTAAAATAGATCGAAGTTTTGTAGATGCTCTGAACACAGAAAAAGGGAAAAAAGTGTTTAATAGCTTGTTAGGAATAGCGTCAGAGTTACAACTAAATGTGGTGGTAGAAGGCGTTGAGAAGGGCAGTCAACTGGAATCTGTTCCCTTAAGAAGTGGTATTTCAGTACAAGGTTGGTATTTCAGTGAATCGCTTGCTAGCAAAGAATTTGTCCGTTACTACCAAGAGAGAAAAGAAAAAACTAAAGTTTGATACCAGCCAATTCTACCAGCTTGTTTATCTATAAGCTCGTTCACCTATAAGCTCGATCACCTATCCATCCACATACCCAGCTAGTCGTTTGAGTGGTTTGCGTGTTTTCCACCTATTCCCTTATCGGCATTATGTATATAGAAATTAATGCTATTACTGCGTATCCAATTAACTCAGATATTTGGCTACTCACACGGAGGCGCGAGATGAATCATAGCCAGACCGCCCAGCGATGTTTCGCGGTATTTTTTATTCATATCTTTACCAGTGCGATACATGGTATCGATAACTTTATCTAAAGATATTAGACACTTACTGGTTCGTTTGAGTGCCATTCTAGACGCGTTGATTGCTTTAACCGCGCCCATTGCATTTCTTTCAATACAGGGAACTTGAACAAGCCCACCGATTGGGTCGCAAGTCATCCCCAGTGAATGTTCCATTGCAATTTCTGCTGCAATGCAAATTTGTTCATTACTGCCACCTCTTAGGGCTGTTAACCCAGCGGCCGCCATAGAAGAGGAAACGCCTATTTCGCCTTGGCAGCCGACCTCGGCTCCAGAGATGGAAGCGTTCATTTTGTAGAGCATGCCAATTGCACCAGAAACGGCTAAAAAATCTCGGATCTGCTTATTATCTAGTGGGCGCAAAAATTGGTGGTAATACATTAATACGGCCGGTATAACACCAGCCGCACCGTTGGTAGGGGAAGTCACCACTTGTCCGCCAGCTGCGTTCTCTTCACTGACGGCGAAAGCGAATAAGTTTATCCAGTCCATGACTTCCATTGGGTCCGTTTCTATTGACGCATTAGCTTCCAGCTTTTTGAGCAGAGCAGGGGCACGTCGGGTGACGTTAAGCCCACCATCCAATATCCCCTCGGTTTCAAACCCTTTATCCATGCACTGGCTCATTACCTCCCAGATTTGGTCAGCTTTGTTTTCTAAATCGGCTTCGGAGCGATATGCCAGCTCATTTTTTTGTATCAACCCACCAAGGCTCAAGCCATTTTTCTCCGCTTGGGTCAACAATTCTTCTGCACTAGAAAAAGGGTAGGGTACATCATGCTTTTCATCGTTGTTTGGGTTATTTAACTGGGCTTCTGTTGCAATGAATCCACCACCAATCGAGTAATAGATTTCTTTAGTACATTCGTTATTATCGATATCGTACGCGGTTATGGACATACCATTCTCATGGAGAGGTAAAGCGCTTTTATGAAACAGGAGATCTTCATCTCGAATAAACTTGATGGAATGTTTCCCGCACAGTAAGAGCTTGTCTTTTTTCGAGCATTCTTCAAGTAGCTGGTTAGCGTCGGTAATATTGATGTTAGAAGGTTCATTCCCCATTAAACCTAACAATACCGCTCTGTCTGTGTGGTGCCCAATTCCCGTTAGGGAAAGTGAACCAAATAGGTCAACTTGTATTCGAGATATCTTGTGCAAAACCGGTATCAGTTTTTGACCAAATTGATAACCCGCTATCATAGGACCATTAGTGTGTGAGCTCGATGGCCCTACACCTACTTTGAAGATATCGAATATAGAAAGCATACATTACTCACTGTAATTGTTATTAATATGTTAATTGTAATTGTAATTGTAATTGTAATTGTAATTTTGAGTTTGCGTATATTCAAAGTTAGAGGCGGAGCAATGAATTAGATCGGGAGCTAGAGCCAAAAAATACCCAGTCATATTGACTGGGTATCATAATTAAGGCCTAAACGGGTGTGTGTTTAATTTCAAGTTAATGCTAATTGACCGGTAGTGATGATATCGCTTTCAACATCACTGATTTCGTCTATGTAACTTTCTACAGCTTGTTCAACCAATTCAGTATCTTGAGTAAAGAATGCAAGATGGAATACGGCATCGCCTTCATTGACTAATGGCAATGTTTGTTGCCCAATAACAATGCCTTCTTTGGGGGCAATGATGCACGTTTCGGTATCACCAAGAGGCGAACTTATGTATGCCAATACCTGATTTTTCGCTACTTTTTCACCCAAAGTAACCACTGTGCGTAACATGCCATCGCTATTGGCTCTGGTCCAGTTTGTCGATTTCGCTATCACAGGCTCTGGGTATTTCTTCCGGCTTTCCCTTAACATGCCTGCTGCTTGCATAACTCGCTTTATACCAAGCAAACCAGCGCTGATTGATATAGGCTCAAACCGGAGCGCTTCGCCAGCCTCATAAGTTAAAGTTGGAATACCAAGCCGTTCCGCTTCACTACGAAGCGAACCATCGCGTAGTGCTGCATCGACAACAACGGGTGTATTAAACGCTTTAGCAAGCCTTAGCGTTTCGTCATTGTCCAAGTTTGCTCTAATTTGGGGCAAATTGGTTCTGTGTATGGCACCCGTGTGAAGATCCAAAATGATATCGCAGCGAGTCGCTACCTTACTAAAGAACGAATGCGCCATTCGAGAAGCGAGCGACCCTTTTTCTGAACCCGGAAAACAGCGATTCAAGTCGCGTCGGTCAGGCAAATAGCGTGACTTATGAATAAACCCGAATACGTTCACTATAGGCACAGCGATTACCGTGCCTTTGAGTTTAGCGGGATCTATCGTTTTCGATAGCTGGCGCACCATTTCAACACCATTGAGCTCATCACCATGGATAGCTGCGTTCACCATCATAACGGGACCAGCGTATTTACCATTGATCACCTCAATTTGAATAGAAAGTGGTGAGTGGGTATACAGTTTCGCCGCTTCCAGTTCAAACGTGGATCGTTCACCTGGTTCCGTGATGTGATTGAGCAATTCAAAGCTCTGATTTCTTTTAGCCTTTACCACGTGTCTTAGTTCCTTTAATTGCTGCATTTTTTTCAATGAAGTCAATGATCATTCCAGCCACGTCTTTGCCTGTTGCTTTTTCAATGCCTTCAAGACCAGGAGACGAGTTAACTTCCATTACTAAAGGACCACGCTCAGAGCGCAGCAAATCTACACCTGCAACATTTAAGCCCATAGCTTTAGCCGCTGCGACGGCTGTTTTACGTTCTTCCGGGGTGATCTTCACCAAAGATGCCGTTCCCCCACGATGCAAGTTAGAGCGAAACTCACCTTCAGCTCCTTGACGTTTCATAGCCGCGATCACTTTGTCACCGATGACAAAGCAACGGATGTCTGCACCGCCTGCTTCCTTTACAAACTCTTGAACCATGATGTTGGCTTTCAGCCCCATAAAAGCTTCGATAACACTTTCTGCTGCTTTTTTAGTTTCTGCCAAAACCACACCAATACCTTGAGTTCCCTCAAGCAGTTTGATCACAACAGGCGCACCGCCCACCATGTCTAATAAATCTTTTACGTCATCGGGCTTGCTTGCAAAACCCGTTACAGGCATACCAATTCCTTTGCGAGAAAGTAGTTGCAGCGAGCGTAACTTGTCGCGTGAACGAGTAATTGCTACTGACTCGTTTACTGGAAACACACCCATCATTTCGAATTGGCGCAACACCGCTGTACCGTAAAACGTTACCGATGCGCCTATTCTTGGGATAACAGCGTCGAACCCAGTAAGTTCCTCACCTTTAAAGTGCACTTCAGGTTTATCTGAGTTGATATTCATGTAACAACGCAGGGCATCAATAACCTTAACTTCATGACCACGATCCTTTGCCGCCTCAATTAAACGGCGAGTAGAATACAAAGACGCGTTACGAGAAAGGATGCCAATTTTCACTATTTTTTCTCCTCAAGTGGCACTAAAAATGATTCGGTTGGGTCAACAATGATTCGATCTTGCATGGCAGTTCTGCCAAGCAACATTCTGAATCGCATGTTTTCTCTATTTGTTAATGTAATTTCGATAGGCCATTGCTTCCCACCAAGTGAAAGCAGAGTTTCTACGACGTATCGCTTCTCTTCATGACCGCCAGAATCCCGCACAATTCGTTCATCGATGACTTTGGCTTCACAAACCTGGCTAAGCTCTGTGTTGTCTTGCTCTGGGTGCATCCAAAATCGTACCCAAAGCGTGCTGTTCTGAATGAACGTTTCCAACTTATATGCGTGTAAGCATGAAGTCCGTGCACCTGTGTCTATTTTCGCTTTGATACGATCTAGGCGAAGTTCAGGTAGGCTCAGCACTTCTCGCCACCCTACGATGATCTTCTTATTCATTTCGATTACTTAATGTAAAGGCTGGGAACAGCCATGAAGCGATGTACTTGGTCGACAGACCTTTATAGTACGGATAACTAATCTGAGTGGAGGAGATTGATTTTCCTCTTAGGTACTCAGTGGCGGCGAATGTATCAAGGAATATTCCGTGCGTCATACAAACATTTTTATCTTCAAGATTAAAAAAAATGATGGTTATCGAGAGCTTGTTTTTGGCTCTGTTATATGGAGCTCAATAATAAAGTTTACATGGTTACATTAGGTGGTCTGATGACACGTCATTTATTTAGTTTAAGCATTGTCTAAAATACGATTCATGGTCTATATCTTTATTTGTAAGCTCAACTGCCCGTAGAGAGTGTGTGGATAAAATAACCTTCATAAGCAGGCTCCGAGCATTTACCTCCACATCTATTTGACAAAACAACATCTGCAGAGTGCGAAGCGCTCAAAGGTAAGGCTAAGGTTTCGTATGTTTAAGAATTTATCCCTCACTTTGAAAATAGCATTAGGCACAGGTATCCCACTTGTACTGCTGATTTTTCTTTCAGTCGTCGCGTTAAATAGCTCAAATAATCAAGACGAATCAGGTCATATGGTGGACCATACGCACAAAGTCATACAGCAAGCCATGAAAATTGAAGGGGCTGCGGTGGATATGGAAACTGGGATGCGAGGTTTTCTGCTTGCGGGTCAGGAAGCATTCTTAGAGCCTTATGTTAATGGACGAACTCGCTTCGGCAATTTAGTTTCTGAATTGCAAAAAACCGTTAGTGATAACCCTGCGCAGGTTCAGCGCCTCTCTGAAATACAAAGCAACATTAATGCTTGGGTTTCCAATGTGACAGAACCTGCTATTTCGTTACGCCGAGACATCGGTAACGCCAAAACCATGGATGATATGGCCGATTTGGTTGGCGAGGCAAAAGGTAAAGTGTTTTTCGATAAGTTTAGAGAACAAATTGCGACCTTTATCAGTCGTGAAAATAAACTGTTGCAGGCTCGTCAAGAATCGACACGAGAGGTTTCAGCCAATGCCTATCAAACCATTTCAGATTTAGAAACCAATAACTCATGGGTTAACCACACCCATGAGGTAATTCGCCTTTCCTTAGACCTTACTGCTGCTGCCGTTGATATGGAAACGGGAATGCGCGGGTACTTGCTTGCTGGCAAATCTGAATTCTTAGAACCGTACAACAGTGGGAAAAGTCGTTTTTTCGACATAAGTAAAGCGCTGAAAGAAAAGGTGAGTGATAACCCAATACAAGTTTCTAGAATTAGTGCAATTGAAAAGAACATTAAAGGCTGGAACAAAAACATAACGGAACCCGCTATTGCAGATAGAAAACGAGTAGTCTCTGGGGCGCTTTCCATGGATTACATTGCAAACTTGGTTGGGCAAGCGCGAGGCAAACAGTACTTTGATAAGTTCCGAGCGCAAATTGGCGAGATCATTGCTGAGGAAGAAAAGCTCATCGTTGAGAGAAGTAAAGAATCGGCGCAAAGCTTTGAGGGCATGAATGCCGCAATAAATGAACTTAATGAGTCGGCTAAATGGGTGGAGCATACACATAAGGTCATATCGCAGGCAATTGATATTCAAGCGGCAGCCGTGGATATGGAAACAGGTATGCGAGGCTACCTGTTAGCAGGAAAAGTGGAATTTTTAGCACCTTACGAACAGGGTTTTCAGAATTTCAATAAAGGCGTTGATTTACAGAAAAAAACGGTGAGCGATAACCCAGCGCAAGTCAAATTGCTTGAAGAAATCAGAACAACCATTTCAGAGTGGAGGTTGAATGTCACCGAGCCAGCTATTGCGTTACGCTCTAGAATTGGCGATGCCAAAACAATGAACGACGTAGCAAAATTGGTTGGGGAGGCGCGTGGTAAAGTCTATTTTGATAAGTTTAGAGGGCAAATTGCCGAGTTTATTCAAATAGAAGAAAGTTTGATGATTCAAAGGCAAGGAGCCGCAGAGTCGGCGACGGAAAACACCGCTTACACCATTATTATTGGTACTTTAGCTGCGGTATTGATAGGAGGAGCCGTATCTTGGATTGTATTGAGAAGTATTGTTCAACCTGTTGAGGAGGTCGCAAGCGGGTTGCGTAAACTTGCTGGTGGGGATTTAACCGTGAGTATTGCTGTCGATTCCAAAGATGAGTTGGGCAAAATGTCAGAAAACTTCAATCAAGCGGTTTCCAAAACCAACCAAGCCATGCAAGAAGTCCTTTCAACGACGAATCAAGTCGCGGAAGGAACGCATGAAATCGCCCAGACAAGTGAGCAAATGGCGCGAGACCTCGACCTTCAAGCTGAACAAGTGGAACATATTTCAACGTCTATTGATGAAATGATGCAAAGCGTTGCCGAGGTGGCTAAGCAATCAACTGATGCAACAAGTAGCGCCAAAGAAGCAGGTGTTACCGCCAATTCTGGTGGTGATATTGTTCGAAACACCATACAGGGTATGAGCTCCATTAACGAAGCGGTAATGGCGTCTTCGAAAAGTGTGGCTGAATTGGGTAAACGCGGTTCCGAGATTGGTGACATTATTAATGTAATCAATGACATTGCAGAGCAAACCAACTTACTTGCTTTGAATGCGGCTATCGAGGCAGCACGTGCAGGCGAAGCCGGACGAGGTTTCGCGGTGGTTGCGGATGAGGTGAGAACGTTGGCTGATAGAACCACGACAGCAACGGAAGAAATTGCAGGCTCAATCGAAGCGATTCAAAGTGAAACTAAGCTTGCAGTAGATAGAATGAACGCCGGTACTAGCCATGTGGAAGAAGGGGTGGAACTGGCAGGAAAAGCGGGAACAAGCTTAGAAGATATTGTTGCAGGTGCCGAAGCGGTTGCCACGATGATAGACAGTATAGCGGCGGCATCGGAAGAGCAAGCAAACGCAAGCGTCGCAGTACGTGAAAGCGTTGAAACGGTTTCCGAAGTGTCTAAAAATGCCAACAGCCAAGCGAATCAAGCGGCGTCTTCTGCTAGGGATTTGTCTTCTCAGACGGATAAGCTGAAAACATTAGTGGCACAATTTAAAGTAGGTGCATAGCTGCTAAACATTCACACTGAGTTAACTTATCCATAATGTAGAAAAGAGCCAGATATTGTCTGGCTCATTTTTTTAAGGTGAAAAGGAAAAGACTAAAAAAGCCCAAGCTGCGGCGCGTTCAAGCTTTCAAAGTCTAATCCAATAAAGGGGAGAATAGCGTCTGCTACAGGTTTTAGTTGTTTATCTATGTAGTGTTGATAGTCGATTGGGCTTTGTAAATACTCATTTGGTTCTGGACCATTTAAAGTAATGACGTATTCTATTCGGCCTTTGTTTTGATATTGCAGTGGTCGACCAAGGGCTGCATTTTTTTCATCAGCTAACCGAGCAGCTCTTACTTGCGGAGGAATGTTTTTTTGATAATCAGCCAGCTTACGACGTAACCTTTTTTGGTAGATAAGCTGATGGTCGAAAGCTCCGTTTTTGGTTTTTTCGACGTACTCGCGAATGTAATCTTCCGGGTCCTTGCCATGGAACACCATGTCGTACAAAGTTTGCTGGAATTCTTGAGAAAGTGGTGTCCAATCTGTTCTGGCACTTTCTAGCCCTTTAAAGATGATTTCTTCTTCGTTTCCTTCCCCAATTAAACCAGCATAACGCTTTTTAGAACCAGCTTCTGAACCTCGGATAGTTGGCATTAGGAATTTCCGATAGTGCGTTTCGTATTCAAGTTCGAGGTGAGAGGTGACGCCGTATTCAGAGGTGAGATGAGACGTCCACCATTCGTTGATATGGTTCACGAGAGTATGTCCAATGTCATCGGCGTCTTTTTGGGAGTGCGGCTTCTTTAAGGCCACAAATGTAGAGTCTGTGTCGCCATAGATAACTTGATAACCCTTCTCTTCGATTAGCGTGCGAGTTTGCTTCATGATCTCATGACCACGCATGGTAATGGAGGACGCAAGACGTGTATCAAAGAAACGACAGCCAGAAGAACCAAGCACTCCGTAAAAAGAGTTCATAATAATTTTAATGGCTTGCGAGAATGCTTTCTCATTATTCTTTTTGGCTATGTCTCTTGCTGCCCACAACTGTTCGATCATTTTAGGTAAAAAATGCTTTTCGCGGTGAAACTGCCCACCACGAAACCCTTTAACGGCAGAATCTTGAGTGTTGCCAATATCGAGTTTAAGCCCTTCAATTAATCCTAATGGGTCGATGAGAAAGCTACGAATAATGGAAGGGTATAGGCTTTTGAAATCGAGAACCAGCACAGAGTCGTATAGTCCTGGAACCGAATCCATGACATAACCACCGGGGCTTGCAAGCCAATTTTCGGGCTGAAGGTTAGGGGCGGTATAGTTAGCACGATGAAGCCGAGGTAGGTATAAGTTGGTAAATGCTGCTACCGATCCGCCAACCCTATCTAGCTCGACACCCGTTAGCTTTGAGCGTTCTATTGCGAATTCGAGCAAATGGGTATGTTCAAAAATTCGGTTGACCAGCTTACAGTCTTGCAAATTATATTTGGCCAGCGACGGCTTATCTTCTCTGAACATTCTATTGATTTCATCCATACGATCATGGACGTTGTGAATGTCTTTTCCTTCGCCAAGCAATTCTTGTGATACAGATTCTAATGACCAAGATCGAAAGTGATACGTTGCGGTTTTCAGAGTGTCGATTCCATCAAGAACAACTCGGCCAGGAATTCGAATGAAGCTTTGATTGGTGGTATTCGATTGACGAAAGTGCGCGTTTTGCCCACCCCGACCGATTTTTAAAGGCAAGTTATGCCACTCGCATCGTTTATGGAGTAATCGAAAATCAAAATCGATTACACTCCAACCGACTATAATGTCTGGGTCAAACTGAGTAAACCAGTCACACATGGCTTGAAGTAGCTGAAATTCATTTTCTACCCATTGAACGGCTGTGTCACAGGGTTCCGGATCCCCAATCATAATGACTCGGCTATCCATTTCGCTATCCAACCCAATGGAATAGAGTATGCCTTTCTCACTACATTCCAGATCGAGTGATACTTGAGTCAGAGTAGGGTGATAGGTCCCGTTTTTACATTGAGCACTCAGGTATTGGTTGTGATCTCGCTTCGGTACTAAGTTACCTTGAAATTGAATGCTGCCTTGGATGAATCGCTCCATCAGGTATCGGTCGGCAAGTCGTACGTCCGATTCGTACGTAATCAGCTCATTGCTAGCAAGAATTTGAGAAGCGGCATTGGCATTTTTGATGGATGAAAAGTAAACGCCAGACGCGGGTGTCTGATCGAACGTTGTGAGTGGCAATGGCTTAATTTGGTGTTCAATATTAGCATCGTTGATAAGGTTGGAAGCCAATACGCTCTGTTCTGTCTCAATAAAAAAGACAGGCTTCTGGTTTGGGATGATGACATGAACGGGACCCCCATCTGTATTCAGCCATAAATCGACTTGCGCCTTTCCAGACACATCACGTGCTTGTCTTGTTAAAACGAACCCATCTTGAACGGTCAAACTTTGTGCCTTTGTAAATGGCTATACAGATAGTGATGGAGTATACCTGAGTCCGCCAAAGGTGTGCCACCCATGAGATTTTTCCCTATAAATAGGTAAGAGCATGGTTGCATTTATTTCGCTGACATAACGCCAGATCCATCCGTTTTTTGCAGTTTGGTTATAAGTTAGAATTTTTATTTATGAGGTCTGCGTCGGATTATTTAATGGAATTTAAGACGTTAAGTTGGTATTACTGAAATATCAATAAAGTGTTAATTCGCATTCTTTTCTATAGGTGACTAAAATTCCTACAACAAACGGTGGAATTTGGTTCAAATGGAGGGCGACTTAACGAGTCTGATTATAAGTTATGACTAAAGTTTGCGTTAGGACGCATATTCGTTGTAATTTTTAAGCCAGAATTGCGATATGATGAGTTCATCTGATATTTATGTGATTGGTTCACTGGATGGTGAATTGAAAACATAGCGAGAACCAAAAAATTAGTGTGGAGATACAAGTTTGATTAATGTTTTCCTTGTAGATGATCACGAGCTGGTTCGCACAGGGATACGACGTATTATTGAAGACGTCCGTGGTATGAACGTAGCAGGGGAAGCTGACAGCGGTGAAGAAGCCGTCAAGTGGTGTAGAAATAACCATGCTGACGTTGTTTTAATGGATATGAACATGCCAGGCATTGGCGGTTTAGAAGCCACAAAAAAAGTGCTTCGGTTTAACCCCGATGTAAAAATCATTGTACTAACAGTGCATACAGAGAACCCTTTCCCAACTAAAGTAATGCAGGCGGGAGCGGCAGGGTATCTGACAAAAGGAGCAGGACCAGACGAAATGGTGAATGCTATTCGAATGGTGCATTCTGGGCAGCGTTATATTTCACCTGAAATAGCGCAGCAAATGGCGTTAAGCCAATTCTCTTCCGCATCTGAAAACCCTTTTAAAGACCTTTCGGAACGAGAGCTTCAAATCATGATGATGATTACTAAGGGGCAAAAAGTAACTGACATTTCAGAGCAATTAAGTCTGAGCCCTAAAACGGTGAACAGTTACCGATACCGTCTCTTCAGCAAGCTGGATATTAGCGGCGATGTTGAATTGACCCACTTAGCCATTCGTCACGGAATGATCGACACCGAGACGTTGTAGTGTCTCAGACGTTCGATTCCGGTTCCTTCCTTAATACCGTTACCAGTCAACCCGGCGTATACAGAATGTATAACGCCGAGTCGACGGTAATTTATGTCGGTAAAGCCAAAGATCTTAAGAAACGCCTCTCAAGCTATTTTCGCAAAAAAGTCGATAACGAAAAGACGCGTGCGTTAGTCAGTCACATTGACAAAATAGACGTCACAGTTACTCACACCGAGACTGAAGCGCTCATCTTAGAGCACAACTATATAAAGCAGTATCTTCCCAAGTACAACGTGCTACTCAGGGATGATAAGTCCTATCCATACATCTTTTTAAGTGGGCATAAGCACTCTCGCATATCAATGCACCGAGGATCTAAAAAGCGAAAAGGCGAGTATTTTGGTCCTTACCCAGATTCTGGTGCCGTTCGAGAAACATTACACCTGATCCAAAAGATTTTCCCTGTTAGGCAATGTGAAGATACGGTATACAGCAATCGAACAAGACCATGCTTGATGTACCAAATTGGTCGTTGTGCTGCGCCTTGTGTATCCAGCATCATTTCCGATGAAGAATACGCAGAGATCGTCAATTATGTGCGTCTTTTCTTGCACGGAAAAGACAAGCAGGTTGTCGAAACCCTTGTTTCCAAAATGGAAAAAGCCAGCATGGAATTACGGTTTGAAGATGCAGCGACACTTCGTGACCAGATCCAAGCTATCCGACGCGTGCAAGAGCAACAATTTGTATCTGAAGACTCAATGGATGATTTGGATATACTTGGTTTTGCACAAGAGAATGGCGTTGCGTGTATTCACATTTTAATGGTGCGCCAAGGCAAGGTGTTGGGGAGTCGTAGTCATTTTCCAAAAATCCCGAAGAATACCGACAGGCATGAAGTTTTCCATAGCTTTTTGAGCCAATATTACTTGAGCCATAACGAGGCGAGAACCATCCCGTCACGTCTTATCTTGGATCAAGATTTATTTGAAGATGCAGAGCCTTTCCAAGATATATTGTCGGAGATTGCAGGCAGAAAAATTACCATTCAAACCAATCCAAAAGGGACGAGAGCTCGTTACTTGAAGTTGGCTAATACCAATGCACTCACGGCAATTACGACCAAAATCAACCACAAGATGACCATCAACCAGCGTGTAAAAGCGCTGCAAGAACATCTTGGCATGGATTCTATTCAACGTATGGAGTGTTTTGATATCAGCCATACAATGGGGGAGAGTACCATTGCCTCTTGCGTTGTCTTCAATCGAGAAGGACCCGTGAAGCAAGAATACCGCCGTTATAACATTGAAGGGATAACCGGCGGCGATGATTATGCTGCAATGGGGCAAGTGCTTGAACGCCGTTATTCAAAGCAACTGGATGTGGAGAAAATTCCCGATATTATCTTTATCGATGGGGGTAAAGGGCAGCTTAATCGTGCGCACGAAATTATTTCACAACATTGGGACGATTGGCCTAAGCGCCCAAGGCTCATTGGTATAGCAAAGGGGATAACGCGTAAACCTGGTTTAGAAACCATGATTACGACCGATGGCGATGAATTTAACATGGCGACGGATGAACCAGCGTTACACCTTATTCAACACATACGAGACGAAAGCCACAACCATGCCATTGCTGGTCACAGAGCCAAGCGTGGAAAAACCAGAAGAACCAGTGCACTTGAAGGAATTGAAGGTGTTGGACCCAAACGACGCCAAGCATTGCTCAAATACATGGGTGGATTACAGGAGCTCAAGCGTGCAAGTGTTGAAGAAATAGCCAAAGTTCCTGGTATTAGCCTTTCTTTGGCAGAAAACATTCATCAAGCATTGAAACAATAACCGTTTTGACGCACCATTAAGCGCGCAATGTCTAAGAGCCTAAAATATATATGCGTTTTACCATACCGAACATTCTTACCTTACTTCGATTAGTACTGATTCCTGTATTTGTCATTGTGTTTTATATCCCTGCATCGTGGGCCCCTTTTGCTGCGGCAATGGTGTTTTGGGTTGCTGGGTTCACCGATTGGCTTGATGGCATGCTGGCTCGTAAGCTAGGGCAAACTTCGCGTTTTGGAGCGTTCTTAGATCCTGTTGCCGACAAAGTGATGGTGGCGACCGCGCTCATTCTCATCACAGAGTATTACGCAACGTGGTGGATCACTATTCCGGCGATTACCATGATTGCTCGAGAAATTATCATTTCAGCGCTACGCGAGTGGATGGCAGAAATAGGTAAACGTTCAAGTGTGGCTGTTTCTTGGGTTGGTAAAGTGAAAACGTTAGCGCAAATGTTTGCTCTATGGGTTCTCATTTGGCGCTATGACGACTGGATGGTATGGCTAGGTTATGCTGCTTTGTACCTTGCGACAATCCTAACCTATTGGTCAATGATGCAGTATTTAGCTGCAGCAAAAGACGACTTACTAGACGAGAAGCATCAATAGAGTTCAATTGAATAATCGATGGTCGAAAGTCGGGCTATAAAAAGATTCAAAGAAAAAGCGGATGATTAATCCGCTTTTTTAATTTGTGATACTGCAAACTGATTTCTTCCACTGCGTTTGGCGTGATAGAGAGCCGTGTCGGCGTGATGTAACGAATCAGAAAGGCTTACGTCTGAAGCACTGTGAAAAAAGTGTGCTACACCAATAGAGAGCGAAACACGATCAGCGCAGTAGGAATGTTTATTCGGTATTTTCAATTCATACAAAGAGTGTTGTATGTTCTGAACCGTTTGAGCCACAGAGTCTACGTTTTGATTAGGAATAACGGCAACAAACTCATCGCCGCCGTAGCGATAACATTTGGCATCTAGTAGCTCACAATTTCCCTTTATCAACTGCGTGATCGCCACCAAGACTTTATCCCCTTCAACATGACCGTAGTAATCATTTAGCTGTTTATAACAATCAATGTCGATCATCACGATGCTGTACTCAGAGATATTCTGCTTTTGCAGATCAAGATAGTGGGCATCAAGCGATTGGCGATTCCAAAGCCTTGTTAAGTGATCCGTCTGAGAAAGTAACGTTAGCTTTCTTCGGTTTATCTGGTTCTCAAGCGCAATTGAAAGATAGTTTGTTAGCTGGAGAAAAAGCTCATACTGATAAGTTTGATACGCATAACAATCACCAGCTTGGATAGTAAATATCGCGTTTACTTCACCGTTTATGGTAATAGGGGCGAATAACAGCGAGTTTTTGTTTCCGTGTTTTGCCGAGTTGCCTAACATGGCGACTTTTTTATCTACGGTCATATCATTGAAGTAGAGAGGGCACTTGTTTTTCCCGCAGTACTCGAAGAATGTTGCCTGCTCTGAGAAGTCGATGTAATGCGAATCTTTTATTTCGCTATCTTCATAGTAATGCTCTACGAAGATACGATTGCGTTTTGGTTGATAAAAACCAATGGCTAACGTGCCGACTTTAAATAAGCCTTTTAGGTCTGCTACCAGTTGAAAGATAACATCTTTGAAATTGTCGCATGTACTGAGGTATTGCCCAATTCTATTGATTAAACGAAGGTTTTTATTGATGTCTTGTGCTGATTCTAATGCCAGCCTATCCATATTTAGCTGATAGATCTGGCTTAAATAGTCACGTTCTCGTGATATCGCTGATTCACGAGATTTTTGAAGTGATGCAAACATCAATTGATAGTGCTGATCTCGTTCTTCGCCAGATGGCATTTGTTCAACTCGAGACAACAAGATGTGATTGAATTTATCAATCAGCTTGTTGGCACCAATCTCTCTTGCTAGTGAAAGCCCGTTTTCTAAATGATTGTCTAGTTCATCCCAATTGGATTGAGTAAGCAAAAGCTCACAATAATCTAAAGTCATCTCAGACAAATAGTAATCGTTTTTGCATTGTTTGATGGCTTCTATTGCAAGGTCGAGCTGTTGCTTCGCTAGTTCCACTTCATTAATTGATATGTAGTACTTTGCTTTTCTTTGATAGTAAAAACTGAGGTATCGGACATTTCCAGAAGCATGAGTTTCAATGATATCGAAAATGGATTTAGCTTCTTCGTATTGCTTCAATTCGATATGAGATCCCGCCAAATTAATGTAGGAAATCAGTGAAAATTGAAATTCATCCTCTTTCAGGCCTTTAATGGCGTCAGTAAAATATTTTATTGCATTCTGGTGTTGTCCTACTGCAGCAAATAGATCACCAATGTTGTTTTTAACTAGAGATACTAGGCGCTTGTCACCGTATTTATGGATCCTTTCTGCTTTTGTCAGAAATTCACTGGCATGAGAGTGATCACCTAGTAACCCGAAAATGGTCCCAATATTGAAGTAGGCAATAAGAAGAAGGTAATGCTGTTGGTGGGTTTGGCATAGGGATACACAATCAAAAAATTCCTTTAGCGCAGGAATTAATTTACCACCTCGATAAAGTGTGTAGGCGCTAAAAAAAGATTGATACTCTACTGGAATAGAATGACCGTACTTTTCTGATAACTCGCGAATTTTTTGCTGCCGTTCTATCACTTCTTCTGCTGAGGCAGAGGTGAAAACATTGCGCACGCGTTGCAGCAGATCCGTTTGCCATTGCGAGTTATTCATTGACGGTCCCTATCATAATAAGGCGCAGATTATAGCACCTCGTACTTTTAAAAATATAAGATTGGTCGAAAAACTCACAATTAATACTTGGCTAATGAGCTGATTGATGAATTCACCATTATAGACGGGGAGAAGGCTCCTATTCTCGGTGTTATCGCTTGTTGATGTTGCGCGGTTTCGCCGAGTTTATACCCTGCATCAATCTTATCTCTTTGCCTTCGATACAGGGGCGCAAACTGCTTGAAGAATAATCTCGAAAGGTCAACAGAGCCTAGCTATACGATGATTAAAATGACTGTTTTGCGTGTTTTGACTGGAAAATAGCCAAGCGAATCAAAAAACTAAAAAATACAGTTGACGCTCTCGCGGGAATGCGTAGAATGCCTCCCCGTACTCAAGAGGAACTGATTTAAGTTCTTCGGATTGAGTTGAAGGCGCGTTGGCAGAGTGGCTATGCAGCGGATTGCAAATCCGTGGACCTCGGTTCGACTCCGGGACGCGCCTCCATTTGCGACACTAGCTCAGCTGGTAGAGCGCAACCTTGCCAAGGTTGAGGTCACGAGTTCGAACCTCGTGTGTCGCTCCAAATTTTGTTTGATGATACTTCATCAAATTGTGATGCAAGGTGTTCCCTTGCCAAGGTTGAGGTCATGCCTAAGCCTTGAAGATCGGGAACCTCGTGTGTCGCTACAAATTAAAATGGTATGGCTTTACTGCGATATCAGGATGGTGTCTCCATCACAATGAATATTGTGTGCCCTGGTGGTGGAATTGGTAGACACAAGGGATTTAAAATCCCTCGGCGTTCGCGCTGTGCCGGTTCAAGTCCGGCCCGGGGCACCATCTCTCGAATATTATGCGACACTAGTTCAGCTGGTAGAGCGCAACCTTGCCAGGTTGAGGTCACGATTACGCCTTGAAGATCGGGAACCTTGTGTGTCGCTCCAAAATTCTGAAATCTCGACAGAAATGTCGAGATTTTTTCGTTTTTAACCACCTAAACTTTTAAGCTCCAATACAACTAAAAAAACAAGCCAGTCGCTTGGTTTCTTGTATGTAGCACGCGGAGCACAGTACGAATTATCAATCTGATTTTAGGTTAGTGAAACAGGGTTGTTCTGACCGAAATGGCGTTGATACATAGCCATAAAATCTTCACGAATCAGCTGTTCAATTTCAAATGCACGATCTGTTGGGCAAAAAAGCATGAAATGAACAATTTGTTCGCCAGTATTCGCGCTAGAAACGGATATATGCGGTTCTGCACCAGGTAAATCGACGCCGGCATGACGTTCAATGACAACGTTGTATCGTTTAGCGACATCAATAAAGTCTTCGCAGTGGTCATCAATTTTTGCCAAGAGGCTAGGGAACATAGGGTATAGGTTACGAAACTCCCCAACCACAATATTGAAACTGTGATAAACGTAGCGTTTCATAAAGTTTAGATTTTTCACGGGAACACTGAAAAACATACTGTTTGGTAGTGTTGCTGTTTTTCCAGTGTAGTTATAGTTACCGTGGTGCAAATCAATTTCTTGAATCACTGTTGCCATCAAATTGTGCTCAATTACTTCCCCGCAAAGGTTACCAACCTCAATCCAATCTCCAATTCTAAATGAACGAGAGCTCGCCCTTTGAATCGATCCTGTAAAGCACAGAATAATTTCTTTAGATGCGACAACAACAGCTACAGCAATTGCGGTAAGTGACAGTGCAAATTCACTGATTTCAGATTGCCATAATAAAAATAGCGTAATAATAATGACTGAAAACGCGCTGTTTTTGGTGCGAGAGATCCATTTTCTTTGGTCTTCAGTGAGGAAATTGACGTCACCTCGGATCAAAGAAATGATGATTCTTCTAACCAGTACAATGAGCAAAATCAGCAGTGCACTTGATATGAGTTTATTTTCTGCAAGAAAGCCGACAGCTTGATTCAAGACTTCCATTAAATTTCTCCTGCTATGCGCCTTCTTTATGAGTTCACTTCTTTTATACTCAGCCCAAGCCTCAAATGAGGTTTGGGCTGAGTTGTGATTATCACTTTTTTATTAAGAAAAAGAAGGTCGCGCTTTTATATTCTGATAAGCAAGCATAACCCCATCTGGGATGTCTTGTTCGATCTGGTATCCCTTTTCAGGGTAAGTTTGCAAACGCTCAAAATCTCCGAGCATGGTTTCGATAACTAAATTGGAGGGTATCGTATCGGTGAAGTAGTCTGAAAACTTGCCTCCAGACGATGTGACGTTCACCTCTACGTATGGCAAGTCCCATTGTTTCTTGAACGTCGCGTAAGCACGTCTTTCCATGTAAGGCTTTTGAACCAACAAAACCCGGTCTGGGGAAAAATCAATTTCTCTAAACAAATTGGCAGTGAAAACCACATTCTCACCTGAATTGGTGGCGTGTGTTTCTAGTAATATATCTTCTGAGGGAACGCCCATTTGCTTAGCGATTTCTGCAAAATGTTCTGCTTCACTGAGATCAAATAAGCCTTCAGTTAAGCGACCTTGTGCTCCGGAAAACACCAATTTTGGAGCGATGCCTTTCACATAGAGGCTAGCCGCGTATTCCGCCACTCTTTCATCATTGCTACACATACAAAATATGCAATCTGCATTTTCAATACGTTGGTGCATTTGCATGTAATGCCAAACAGTTTCTATATCTTGATATAGCCGGGTTGCCATAAACTCTCCTATAGCGCATCTAAAGTACTCGGATAGAGGTACTGATAGCCCAAAGAAATCAATTTGTCCGTCACGATCATTTTACCGGGTTGGTCTACCACGGGTGGTAATGAAAGGACACTATCTGAACTCACAGATTCAATGGCTCGTTGATAGTACTCCGCTTTACTCACGGTTGACGGGCTGGTTGCGTTGACAACGGTATTTTGGAGATTGGTCACAGCGAAAGCGACGACGCCAACAGCATCATCCTGATGCAGCATATTGGCGGGAGCAGAAGAACTGACCGATTTTAACCTCGCGGCAAAACGGGATGGGTGTCTATCTGCGCCAACCAAACCACTGCATCGAACCACAACGTAGTCCAAGCCAGAATCTATAATGGCTTGCTCAGCTTTCAACATGATGACAGCTTTTTCAGAAAATGCGTTATTTTCAAGTGCAATGGAAAGAGAAGCGCACGCTTCATTCATTTTGGTTGGTTGTTCAGGATAAACTGTCGTGGAGCTGACTTTTACTATTTTCTTAACACCAGCGTCGGTTGCGGCTTTAACCATAGCTTGCCAGTGATTCAAATAATGCAGACCGTTTCCTTTGCGAAAGCCGGGTGGAAATGCACCTATCAAAACGTCAATGTCATGGTTTTTCAGGTGTTGGGTGAGCTGGTTAGCGCATTCCTGTTCATTTTCAGACAAGCGGAACAGAAACGTTTCAATGGCTTCCTGCCTAAGTTGCTCACAACCTTCGAGGGTTGTTTTACTTGCAATAACCTCGTGACCGGCTTCTTTCAGCAATTTGGCTAGGGGAAGTCCTAGCCAGCCTGCGCCTACAATGGCGATTTTTCTCATGCTTAAGCACCTGCAGTGCTTAAAACGCGAAGGACTTTGTCGGCGTGTTCAGCCACTTCGATACCTTCATCCGTTAAATAGCCACCATCGGCTTGTGTACATAGACCTTTCTCAAACAATCGCTGGACCGCTCCTTGTACCGACTCTGATGCGTCTTGATGAACTTTAATGCCAGTGGCTGAGCTACTGATATCGAATTGAAGAAGAAGGTTCAATTCGTCGAGATGATCTTGTGTGTATTTCATGGAACTACCTCTTAGCGATTAATCTGTTCTCACCTTAAAACGCTGATTAGGCATGTACAACCATGGGAATAAAGATCTGTTAGGTTGAATCAAATTGGTCGCAATGTAGACACATTATTTGTACTTGTTTTGCTTGTCAGATGGATTGTTCCGGTGGAGTTGATATTCGTTGCTAAGATATTCCATATTCTTTGGTAGAGAAGCCGTTGAATCAAGCATCTTGAAGTTACTTGGGTATATAGAAGAATGTGTACTGTTCGAATTTAATTAGGTTAGTGACAAGCAAGTAGAAGAGCTCGTTAGGGAGCTCTTTGCCTCTGGCGTTATAGGGGAAACGCTAGGAATCTGCATGGTTAGATTCGATATTGTAGTGGTTTAGTACCAGACCATACTTTCCGGAGTCATGACACCAGCAATTGTTTCTGTTGCACTGCCAACAAAGCCAGTGGTAACCCCTTCTTCTGGGTTAACACGCAAAGCAGGTTTAACAATCGCTTTTACGGGCTCTTTAAGCCAATTTTTGCTATCGCTAGAGGGCTCTGAACCCAAAGTGCTTTTTACTGATGGTCTAGCCAGATGATTTTGAAATTCCATACGCAAAGTTCAATCCTTGTATCTTATACCCAAATAATCTCACCTTTGGGGTTCATAGTCTGTGTCACTTCGTTGTCGAAGAAATGAAACCGACTATGAGGCTCTGAATCCTATACCCTGAGGTTACTGGGTATAAAACCATTTGAGTTTACTATTGTGAAATATGGCTCATACAGTTTTCACTTTAATGACAGTAGTAAAAAATCTGAATAATGTGTTTTTTTATTACTGTTTTGTGATCTGACAACGTTTTAAAAATGTTATCCACATTTTCTGTGGATAACTCGGTTAACACTCTTTACCAGCGTATGATATTCCTATGATTTTCGTTTTCGAGAGTACAAATCTGAACGGAGACGCAAGTTAACTGCACGCCGCTTACGCAATGGCACTCAGTAAATCCGTTGATGTAATCAGTATAGATTGGGGCTGACGGTTTATAGAGAAACTTGTATCTAGTTATTGAATTTAAAGCTTTTTAAGCTAGATTTAACTCATGTTAATACCTGTTAATTTTGCTGTGTAACCTACCGCTTATTCCACTAAACCTATTTCCATAACGTGTGCCATTCCTAGCGAGTTAGCCGCTAGTTTTGTTAGTAATTTAGGTGGTGCAGAAATAACCAATTAAATAGTGTTGTCTTATTTTAATGGGGTTGAAGGGTTTTTGGGTTGTGGGTAACCCTCGCAGAAATAAGCCGTAGCACATATTTTTCCACAAGTTTATCAATAAGGGTTGAAAGGCATTTAGGTTGCAGGAACGGATGATTGTTGTAAAAAACATCTCGAAAGGTCAGCAGACTCTATCAACAAAGCACACTCAAATTACAAAATACCCTGAAGAAAGTGGGTACCGAAGTTAGAATGAGCAAAAAAATCCCAGCCAGTAGTATGGCTGGGATTCAGACCGTGTTATTCGAAGTCTTGGTCAAAATCACCATGGAAGTGATCGTGATCAGATACGCTGTCTGCTGCTTTCAGACGTTCACCAATGCGCAGTGTTTCTTTTGGAGCTGATGTCGCTGAGAAGCTACGAGCTTGTCGTGCTGCTGCTTTAGGTTCAGCTGGCTCTGGGAATAAGTCTTCACTCATTGCATAGTAGGTCGTGACATAAGTTAGAGCTTTGGTGTTCATGAACAGTGCTTTGTGACTGACGTTAGTAGAATCGTCACAGGCACGGTGATAACACTTGTCGTATGCGACATCGATATCACCACCAAATTCACCGACTTCTTCAGCCGACTTAAGTTTCTCTGCACCAGTAAATAACCCGCCGAATGCGACTCCCCAATCTGCAAATCCTGCGTAGTCAGAACGTTTAGAAAGTGCTTGAGGGACAGTTGTCTCGCCATTGTCACCAAAGAAATTGATAAACTGAGTTTCTATGTCTGATGTACCAAATGGAGGCTCGAAGTCGCCAGTATACGCGTTATCTGGGCTGTCTTTCGTGTCAGACAAGTCGCCATCCATAACACCGTAAATGTAGTTAGGCGAACCGATCATGTCGAAGTTTAGATACAACTTCACGTTGTTCATTTCGTTGTAACGAGCTTCCACCAGTTTGTTTTGTTCTTCAGTAAGATCGGCCGGATCTTCAATGCCTAGTTCTTCCATGATTTGCTTACGCGCTTCATCCAGAATAGGTTTGAACAGTTCTTCGGTGTAGTAGTTTGAACCGATTAATCCAGCTTCTTCCGCTGCCCACCATGCGAAGCGGATTTTGTTTCGAGGCTTGATACCCGTATCAGCAAGAGTTAACGCATACTCAAGTAAGCCTGCAGAACCAGAGCCATTATCGTTGATGCCTGGGCCTTCAGGAACAGAATCTAAGTGTGCACCTAGCATAACAATCTGATCATCATCGCCACGGCGAGTTTCTGCAATCAAGTTATGTGTTTTCACGATTCTGTTCATGACGGTAACATTTAAGGAAGCGTTGATCGCACCATTGGCAAGGTCGTCGAACCATTGTTTACCTAGGTCATAACGCAAACCAAATGTCGGGATAGTGACGGTGCTGTCGCGGCTTAACGTACCTGCCACTACGCCTTTACGCCCTTCTGAGTTACCTTGGTTAAAGATGATCACACCAGTTGCTCCGGCTGCTTGAGCATTCGTCGCTTTCGCGTTGAACGAGCAACCACCGCGTTGAATCACCGCTACTTTGCCAGTGACATCCTTACCATCAAAGTCGGTCGCCTCACAGCCATCTGTATCATCATAGTCTGGTTGATCAAAACGGAAGTCAGGTGTGACAAAAACGATGTTACCGTCAACTGTCCCATTCGATGAGCCGGAGTATGACATGGTTGCGTAATCAGCGACTTCGCCTTCTCCTGCATCTTTAGTTGAGAGGAGAGCTTTACCATCAACCGTAACAGAGGTGTTTGGTAATTCTTGCCAGCTTCTAAAATCAAACCCTTGCTTAGTCACCTTATATCCGGCTTTTCTTAATTTCTTAGCGATATATTTCAGTGAACGTTTATAGCCTTTTGTGCCTGCGGCACGAGTAAGAGCACTACCATCCGGAGTGGGCACCGCACGCTTTTCTAATTTATCGAGATGCTTTACTACCGCGTCTTTCTCTATCTGGTCGCTGACATATTTTGCGTATAATTCAGGAGTACAGCCAGAGAGCATGACTGACGCGACCGAGATCGCGATCAAAGATAACTTAGTGTTCGCCATTTTCATTATTCATTTCCTTTGAAGTTGACTTTAAGTGTTCCGTTTCTATATCCAAGGAAGTTATATTTAAATAACGTTTACTTAAATAAATCGTGCGTTGAGCGCTACACACTTATTAGGTTTTTCGGATATAGGGAAACAACCCATGGTAGTAATTGAAAAATGGGCATATCAAATATAATTATAATCTTTCACAGGGAAAATAAATAAAATGTGAAAGTGGATCTAAATGCAGTGAAAATCAAAAGCTTGCATTTCAACCCGTCTAAGTGCATAAAAATTCTATTTATCACACTTTTTGTAAAATAAATAATCAAGACAAAGTGTGGTATTGGTCCAAAAAAAACATGGGTAGAATATTATTCTGAGCTTGGCGTCTAAACAATAAATATTCTAAAGCTTATCGGAACGCTACAATAAATCTACCGTTGAAATGATATTGAAACAAAAAGTTAGTTTAATTGTTTATGCAATGAGCTTATTTATCAATTACTGATGATTAATTAAAAGAAGTTTCGTAAATAAGAAAAGAGAATATTTAACATTGATCTGTGAATTTTGATTACAGTGCTAAAGTTTTGAAATTGAGATTACTAATATTACGTAATTTTTGAACCAAGGTAGATTTAATTATGTTTTCTATTGATATGTTATATCATAATAAAACCTCATGACTACTGTTTTTTTAAATTAAATTGAGAGGAAGCCAATAAAGAAAATAATAGAGCAAGAGTTATCACTATTATTGTTCCCATTTGATTGAATTGGGAATAGAGAGCGTACCGAATTAGCTCGACACAATAGGTAAATGGGTTAAAACGGCAGATTTGGTATAACCATTCGCTGGATTCCTGCATTTTCCATAATGGATAAAGGGCTGATGACATAAAGAACATAGGGAAAATGACGAAGTTCATTACCCCAGCAAAGTTTTCTAACTGATGAATGTAGGACGCGATTACGATCCCGAGACCTGAAAGCATCATCGCCGTTATGAAGCAAGCAGGTAGCGCATAGAAAAAACCCACTGTTGGTGGCTCAATCCCATATAAATAGGCAATACCTAAGAAGGCATAAACCTGAAGTAACGAAACTAATGAACTGGCAATTTGCTTAGATAATATGAGGAACCATCGTGGGAGGGGGCTAGTCAAAAGCAGCTTTATCGAACCCATTTCTCGGTCATACACGATGGAGAGCGCGCTTTGCATACTATTAAAAAGTAAGACCATGGCGCACAGCCCGGGCAATATGTACTCTTCATAATTAATGTACGTGGCGTACGGCTCTATTATCGAAATCCCCAGTGCGGCTCTAAAACCGGCTGCAAATACGATTAGCCAGAGCAGGGGGCGCACTAAGCTACTGGCGAAGCGTGTTTTTTGCTGAGTGAACTTTAAAAACTCACGGTACACAATGCTAGAAAAACCAAACCAATAGTTCACGTTGCATCCTTATTTGAGTTCAACAGAGCCAAGGCACGTTTGATACAATTGCTGAACAGAATCACAGCGGTATTTTTGGCATAGTTGACTCACGCTACCTTGCTCAATCAAGTTCCCCTTTAACAGCATTAACACGTTATCGTTGGGCTCTACTTCATCAATAAGGTGCGTTGCCCAAAGCACGCATGTTTCACTTTGTGTGGCGGTTTTTCGTATTAAGCGTACGAGCACGTTCCTTACTTCAGGATCTAACCCAGAGCTTGGTTCGTCTAAAAGTAATAGACGTGGAGAGTGCAACATCGCCCGAACAATCTCCAACCGCCGCCGGTGCCCGCCATTCAGTTCTCTTACCTTCTTTTTTAAAGTGTTCTCCAATTCAAACTCTTTAACCAAAGGCAAAAACGCAGTGGTGGTTTCTGTTCTGCTTAACCCTCGTAACCCACCGTAGTAAAAAAGGTTTTGTTCTCCGGTTAAATCTAAATCCAAAGCACTTTGTTGAAAAACCACGCCTGTATTTTTTGCGCTGTGCTGAGGCTGTTCAATCAAACTTTGACCAAACATTAAAATCTCACCTTCCTGCTGAGGAAGAAGGCGAGTAAGCAATGAAAATAGAGTGGTTTTGCCAGAGCCATTAGGGCCAAGCAATATTGTGATACCACCAGAGAGCTCGAAAGAGACATTTTTGAGCGTGATTCTATTGCCCCGTTGAAACGTTAGGCTCTTAACACTAACTGGAATCATTGTGGTGTCTCTTTGATGACGGCTCCCCAAGGATAGCGACCAACTTTGATGGATTTCAAAACCTTTAGATTGGGGACATCAATGATCGATACGTCGCCACTGACTCCATTTGTAGTAAGAAGTTTGTCTTCTGCCGCGTTAAACGCCATGTGCCAGACACGCCTTCCAACCAAGAGATAATCGAGAATTTCCAAAGATTGTTGATCGACAATCGCGATATGATTTGCAGGGCCAAGGGCGACAAATGCGAATTTTCCATCGCTCGAAAGCTGAATGCCCACTGGCTGAATTTTGTGGGAATGGATGCCTTTCGGTTTGAAGGTGAGTGTTTTTAATACTTGCCTTGATTCAGTATCAATCACTTTTACAGTGCCACCAATCTCGGAGCTGATCCAAAGCCTTTCGCCACTTTTGGTGAATTCAGCGTGTCTTGGTCGCTCATCAACCAACGTGTTATGAACGACTTGGTTCGTTTTAGAATCTATCCAGTGCGCCATGTTTGAGGTTTCCGAGGTAACGATAACGGTCGAGCCATCCGGGCTCACAGCGACACCTTCAGGCTCTACGCCGACATCAATTTGGGTAATCACGCTTTTGGATGGAATATCTATAACAGTAAGAAGGGCGTCATCTTCATTGGCCACATACAAAACTTCGCCATTCGGATGCAAAGCGAATTGCTCTGGGTCCTCCCCCGAAGGCAGCTCTCCGATGATGTCTTGCGTGGCTAAATCCAATATTTGCACGGTATCCGATTCACTGGCACAGATATAGAGTTGTGTCTTGTCTTTGCTCAGTAAAATTCCTCGCGGCCGATCGCCCACGGTGATCGTTTTGAACACCTCTAAGCTGCCCATATCAATCAAACTAATTGAGTCGTCTTTTTCATTAGAAACATAGGCGACCTCTGACGCAAAAGAGGCAGCAGCTACCCACGGTAATGTGCAAACCAAATAAAGGGTTAAACGTGTTAAATACCGATTCATCTTCCTGTCCTTTTAAATTTATATACCTTTTTAATCCGTTAAATCGCACTTCGAATCCTGTTTGTCTGCCCCTAATGTGTCTAAGTCATTGAAAGGGTGTAAGTAGCCTTCCAATGGAGCGGAGGCGACAAGCGCATTTGGATGAGCAAGTGGAATAGGCTGACGTAACTGTCTATTCCATGGTCTGAAACTGAGTTTTCTGCCTTTGTAAGCACCAAATTCGAAGGTAGAGCTGAGTAAGTGCTTCAGAATACGATCAGGTTCTACCGAGTTCGTTTGAGTGACTGCCGCGTTGAGAGCACGAATGGCAACCCAAGCCGAGTAGTCATGAGCATTCATAAATCGATCCGATTGCTCAAAAAATCGATGCTGAAGTTGTATGGCGGCCCATTGCTCAATCGCTTTATGCCAATTGTCTGCTCGTAACCCATGAGTTCCCACAATGGGTCTTGGTAGCCAGGTATTAAAAGGGAGGTACTGACCAAATACGTTGTGCACATCCACTACCCAAACAGCGTCGTAGTTTTTGTATTGAGTGAACAGCGGGATCTCTTTGGCGGTGCTGCGCCTTAAATCGGCATCAAATGTCCATGGTTTGTCTGCGATGATCTGTAATCCGAGGCGTTTGATGCTTGCACGAACACTGTCTGCCATTTCTAAATCTTGCTCTGTTGAACCGGTAATCAGCAGAACTTTTGTGAGCTTTTTGTACCGAAGCCATTGGGCTATGGCATCGGACAACATGCGATAGCTTGGCGAAGTGTGTAAAACATTGGTGAGGCACGTATCGATTCGCAATGCTTGGTTGGCTGAATTGACATTAAATATCAGTGCCTCAGGAGGTAAAGCCGCTTGAACGCGTTTCAACGTCGCGGCGCCGCTATCCACTAAGTAGAGCTTCGTTCCTGATTGATAAAACGATTTGGCGTGGGACACGAGTGCGTCTTGGCTGGTTTCTCTTACGGTAGATAGCGTGTATTGATGCCCCAAGAATTTTCCAGCTCCGTTGCTGTCTTCAATGGATAATTCGGCTCCAGCTTTGCCACTGTCGGAGTGAGGTCTTAGGTAAATTGGAGTCGCTGTTATCGCGTCTTGAACTAGCTTCAAATAAGCTACGCTCACGTCCAAAGCAAAGGCGTAATGTGAACAGGATGACAGAGAAATACCCATCAAAACGATCTTCATCCAACTTCGCTTTATCTGCGGTCTTCGCCTAAAAAAATGAAGCATTCTGCCTCCGATTCCGTTTCCTATTGCTGACTACTCTAATCAACTAAGTTTGGTTTTGACCATGCTGTAACCCAGTAAAACAGGCGATTTCCTCCTAAAGGATGACAAAATACGGAGCTTATGGATGATTTTGTTCGATGCCATGTACCCATACACTGAAGCTAGAAAAATAGTGAAGTGAAGGAGTACGAATCATGAAAAAAATTATATGGAAGTTACGTAAAAAATGGCAACCGAGAAAAGCCGTTCTAACCATTTTAGGTGGATTTTTGGTGCCAGTTGCCGCTGTTGTGCCAAGCCTGATTTTCTTATCCGAGCCAGTGGCGGCACACGGAAATGTCACCCCCCAATCGATAGACACATCGTCTATTCCTCAACTAGGGGAAGATTGGCAAGACACCAACCCATATCGCGAACTGCAAGCCAGTGAACGCGCTGAAATAGAACGAATTGGTGCATCTGCTTACAACCAAAACTGTGCTCGATGCCATGGTTTAGAGGGCATTTCTGGCGGCATCGCCCCAGATCTTCGTTTTCTTGAACCCGACTTTGATGGTGATGAATGGTATGTCTACCGCGTTCAGAATGGCGCAGTCAGAAACGGGGCTGTTTACATGCCAAAAATGACGGAACATCTAAACCAAGAGGCGTTATGGGCAATACGGACTTGGCTTGAATCTGTTGCACCAGACAGTTGATATGAAAGCGATCATCTACATTTGCTTAGCGGTGGCGATTTTATGGCTGCCTTCCATGCTGGCTTCTGCCCGTTCGATGGACGACATTGTCGATAGCGGTTACATCAAAGTCGCGTTTTATCGTGATTTTCCACCGTACTCATTCATTGAAGGTGAAAAGGAAAAAGGCATTGACGTTGAACTTGCCCGCGCTTTTGCAGAGGCGCTCGATGTCGAGTTGAGATTCTTATGGATGACGGCAGACGAAACCGCTGAAGATGATATGCGTAACTACTTATGGAAAGGGTTAAATCTGCATACAAACGACGGAACGCGAGTAAAAGCCGATGTCATGATGCGTGTTCCCTATGACAGAAAATGGCAACTTAAAAGGGACGACCTTGGCTTACCTGCACATGAACGCGTGTACATGTTTGCCCCTTACCAAACAGAGCGATGGCGAGTGGCATTTGATGCTTCTAAGAATGCCCAAATAGAAACGGTTGCGATGTTTCAATACATTCCCGTGGGTGTGGAGATAGATACTGTCCCTCAGTTCTATTTCGCGACAGCATTTGGTGGGCGCTTTCGTCAAAACACCAAAACATACAATAGCCTGCAGCTAGCATTTGGTGCACTTAACACCGGAGAGGTACACGCGGTAATGGGGTTAGGTGGGCAAGTTCAGTGGATGAAAAATCGGTCTGGTGAATCGATCAAACTTTCGGACACGCATTTTCCCACTTTAGGTATTCTCCGGTGGGACATTGGTATGGCGGTTCAAGCCGATTACCGTCAGCTATCGTACGCCTTAGAAGATGTGGTTATTGCCACGCTTTCTGATGGGCGAATGCAGGCTTGGTGTCTTGCAATGACGATTGATTGTCCTATTCCTGAACTATACAAAGAATTAGTAACCGAGTAGCCCAATTCCTCTCCACCCTAGGGTGGAGACTTTCCCTCCAACTAAGGGATGAGAAAACTTCATCCAGAGTCCAATTTTCCTCATTTTTAAACGCGAGCACACTGAATAAGAGCGAATGATCTTCGAAGCTGGACTCTCGCAAATCTAGTGTCTTACAAAGCCATTGTCTGGCATAGCTATACAAAGCTATGACCTTGAGAGTATGACCTAGCAAAGATTCCGTCCTTCAAGAAAGTGCGTTCTACATGATCAGCCGTTCTAAACGATCAGCTAAAGAAAGTAAGCAAAGGAGCAATACGATGTTATCGAAAGGGAAGTGGTGCATTTGGTCGCTTGCTTTAGGTATGTCTGGGTTGATATCTACGAGCAGCGCCGCTCAAGGTGTAACCGATGCAGATATCCTAAAAGATCAGGAAACACCTGAAGATATAGTGAGTTATGGGTTAGGGCTTCGCGCTCAACGATTTAGTTCACTCGATAAAGTTAATAGAAAGACCGTTGAAGAAATCAGACCGGTATGGGCGTTTTCGCTTGGTGGAGAGAAACAGCGCGGGCAAGAATCCCAACCCATGATTAAAGATGGGGTGATGTTCGTTACTGGGTCGTATTCGCGAGTGTATGCCATTAACGCAAGAACAGGCGACGAGATTTGGCAATATGATGCTCGATTGCCCGACGGCATTATGCCTTGCTGTGATGTGATTAATCGTGGTGTCGCCTTGTACGATGATCTCGTCATCTTCGGAACGCTCGACGCTAAGTTGGTGGCGCTAGACGCTAAAACAGGGAAAGTACGCTGGAAGAAAACAGTAGAAGATTATCGCGCGGGTTACTCCATTACCGCAGCCCCCATTATTGTGAGAGGGAATGTCATTACTGGGGTATCTGGCGGGGAATTTGGGATTGTAGGAAAAGTAAGAGCATATGATGCAAAAACCGGTACTATCGTTTGGGAACGCCCTACCGTTGAAGGGCACATGGGGTATGTCTGGAAAGACGGAAAGAAAGTCGAAAATGGTATCTCAGGAGGGCAGGCAGGAAAAACATGGCCAGCCGATCTTTGGAAATCCGGTGGTGCAGCGCCGTGGCTAGGTGGAACTTACGATCAAGATACCGATTTACTCTTCTTCGGTACAGGTAACCCAGCGCCGTGGAACTCCCACATGAGACCGGGTGACAACCTTTTCTCTTCATCACGATTGGCGATAGATCCAGATGATGGAAAGATAGTGTGGCATTTTCAAACCACACCGCACGATGGCTGGGATTTTGATGGTGTCAACGAGCTCATTTCGTTTGATTACCAAAGCAGCGGAAATACCATAAAAGCCGCCGCTACCGCAGACAGAAACGGATTCTTTTACGTGTTAAACCGCACCAACGGCGAGTTTATTCGAGGTTTTCCTTTCGTCGAAACCATTTCTTGGGCGAAAGGGTTAGACAAAAAGGGTCGTCCAATATACGACGAAGAAAACAGACCGGGTAATCCGCAAGAATCGGCAGATGGCAAGCAAGGGAAAACAGTGGTCGCTGCTCCTTCCTTTCTTGGAGGTAAAAACTGGATGCCAATGGCATACAGCCAAAATACAGGGCTGTTTTATGTGCCAGCGAATGAATGGAAGATGGACATATGGAATGAGCCCACCGCCTACAAAAAAGGCGCGGCATATTTAGGTGCTGGTTTTACTATTCAGGCGCATCATGAAGATTACATTGGTGTGTTGCGAGCAGTGGATCCTAAATCTGGTGATATTGTTTGGGAGTTCAAAAACTACGCGCCACTGTGGGGCGGCGTGCTGACTACCGCTGGTGGGTTGGTTTTTACTGGCAACCCAGAGGGTTACTTGATGGCGTTCGACGATAAAACGGGTGAAATGCTGTACAAATTCAACACCGGTTCAGGGATTGTCGGCAGCCCAGTTACTTGGGAAATGGATGGCGAACAATACATATCCGTACTCTCAGGTTGGGGGGGCGCTGTACCATTGTGGGGCGGTGATGTCGCCAAACGGGTAAAAAACTTCAATCAGGGCGGCATGGTATGGACGTTCAAATTGCCTAAATCCATGGAAATTGCCAAGAAATAATCGCTTTTAATCAGCCCAGATGACTTGGGCTTTTTCAAAACAAAGGCAATTTATGCCCCTATTCGCGCTGCTTTCTGAGTAGCGCTTTTTTTATCTGCGAAATCTGCCTTCATCCCAAAGGATGATCTTTTGCCAACCAACAGCGGATAGAGCCCATTGCGGTGTATTGAGAAGATAGGTCTATCTGCTGATTGGTGCGGCATTCACAATCAAAAGCCCCCATTGCAGTCTAGACATATACCAATAGAGAGGTGCTTATGATTTACGCAAAACCAGGGACGGAAGGTGCGGTTGTTAGCTTCAAATCCCGTTATCAAAATTACATTGGCGGTCAATGGGTCGAGCCAGCGAAAGGTCAGTATTTTACCAATACCTCACCTTGTACTGGTGATGTGATTGCAGAAATTCCTCGTTCAGATGCGGCGGATATAGAACTCGCACTGGATGCTGCACATAAAGCGAAAGATGCGTGGGGGGCTACCTCGGCAACAGAGCGATCTAACATATTGCTCAAAATTGCTGATCGCATTGAAGCCAACCTAGAAATGCTTGCCGTAGCAGAAACATGGGAAAACGGAAAAGCAGTACGTGAAACGTTGAATGCCGATATTCCGCTGTGTGTTGATCACTTTCGCTACTTTGCAGGCTGTATTCGC
This sequence comes from Vibrio penaeicida, assembly GCF_030689305.1. Taxonomy (GTDB): domain Bacteria; phylum Pseudomonadota; class Gammaproteobacteria; order Enterobacterales; family Vibrionaceae; genus Vibrio; species Vibrio penaeicida_B. The sequence goes on from NZ_JAUYVM010000002.1 coordinate 359,045, forward strand.
GCGCAAGAAGGCAGCGCGGCAGAGATCGATTCAAAAACCGTTGCCTATCATATCCACGAACCGCTCGGTGTTGTAGGGCAAATCATTCCATGGAATTTCCCGTTATTAATGGCCACTTGGAAATTGGCACCTGCGTTAGCGGCTGGTAATTGCATTGTCTTGAAACCCGCTGAACAAACACCGACGACGATCCTGTTATTGATGGAATTAGTCGGTGATTTGTTACCTCCTGGTGTATTGAACATCGTCAACGGTATGGGACCAGAAGCAGGGCAAGCGCTGGCAACATCTAAGCGAATTGCAAAAATAGCATTTACGGGGTCCACCGCCATTGGTAACCATGTGCTTCGCTGCGCGGCAGATAACTTGATTCCTTCGACAGTCGAGCTAGGAGGCAAGTCGCCAAACGTCTACTTTGCCGACATCATGGAGCAAGAAGAAGCGTTTATTGAGAAGGCAGCAGAAGGCGCTGTTCTAGCGTTTTTCAATCAGGGTGAAGTGTGTACGTGCCCTTCAAGGTTGCTTATCCAAGAAAGCATTTACGATGCATTTATGGATCGAGTCTTGGCGAAAGCGAAAGCGATCAAACATGGCAACCCATTAGATACTGATACTCAAGTCGGCGCGCAGGCATCCGACGAGCAGTTCGACAAGATCAAGAAGTATCTAGAGATCGGCCGCAACGAAGGGGCGAAGGTAGTTATGGGTGGCAGCGCGGAAGATTTCGGCGGCGGTTACTACATACAGCCAACGATTTTTAAAGGTGAGAACTCAATGCGCGTCTTCCAAGAAGAAATTTTTGGTCCGGTTATTGGCGTAACCACGTTTAAAGATGAAGCCGAGGCAGTGGCAATTGCTAACGACACTGAGTACGGATTGGGGGCAGGGGTTTGGACACGTGATGTGAACAAAGCTTATCGAGTCGGGCGTGCGATTCAGGCAGGTCGTGTCTGGACAAACTGCTACCACTTGTACCCAGCGCACGCTGCGTTTGGCGGCTATAAGAAGTCGGGCATCGGGCGTGAAACCCATAAGATGATGCTTGAACATTATCAGCAAACCAAAAACCTTTTGGTCAGCTATGATGTTAATCCTCTCGGGTTTTTCTAAAAGCTTGAGCTCTTCTGAGTACTTAGGCTCATCTAAAGAAATGAAGGAAAAGCGCTTATCGCTTTTCCTTCAAATATGGCTGGTGGCTCTTTGTTTGTGGGCTTCCAGCTTTAATAGTCTAGCGAACGACTGGCAGGATCCAAGCCAAGATATTCTCACCTTTTTCCCTACTGCTACTCGTACACTGCCAGAAGAAAAAGAGCTCGCCATTACGCCTGTCTATCAACTCAATTCGCTGTTGGGCTATGTGTTTGAATCTGATGACTTAACGCATTTCCCCGGATTCTCTGGCGAAACCGTCAATCTAAAAGTTGGGTTGGATGTGAAAGGGGTGATTCGGGGCATTAAAGTCCAGCGACATCACGAGCCAATCTTCCTTCACGGGTTAGGCGAAGAACCCATGCTGGCGTTTATTGCTCAATACCTTAACCATAATATCCAGCATCGCTTTTTGGTAGGCAGCAAACAAAGCCGTACTAACGATGGGAAAACTCAATATTTTGATGGTGTAACCAAAGCCACCGTGTCGGTGATGGTGATAAATGACACGATTTTGAACTCTGCTCGCAAGGTAGCACGCCATAAACTGGATGGTTTTGGCAGTGCGAACGCCGTTGCTCAGTTTGAAATGGATTCGCCCAAGAGGTATGACTTTCAGCAGTTAACAAGTGAAAACTTGGTGTTAAATTGGCAAGCGACGCTAAGCGAATTTTCGCAGCTATTGGCGTTACCTGAAAACCGAGCACAGGGTTTGCTAGAAAATCCCGAGCCTCACTATGCGCTCAATTATAATCTGGCGTTTCTCAACCCACCTCAAATAGGCAAAAGCCTGTTGGGCGATTCTGAATACCAGCGGCTTATGGAGGAACTGGAACCTGGCGAAATCGCCTTGTTGCTATCGTCCAGTGGTGGCTTTTCACCTTTAGCTGCTGATTTTGTGTCGGGCACTACCCCTGCAAGGTTTAGCGTGACCCAGCAGAACGTGAGCATCGACATTCGAGATCAGGATTTCTATAGTTTTTACGAACCCAAGCTGGAGAAAGGCTTTCCAGAATTTGACCTGATCAAAGTATTTCGCTTAAAAAGCAGCAGTGGATTTGATCCGGCGCATCCCGTTACGTTTCAACTCAATGTACCCGTAAAAAAAAGCTTTTTGGAATACGACATCAAGCAAGTGACGAAAAGCTATCAAATCCCCAACACTTTATGGCGCTACCCAGCCGTTGTAGAAGAAACACCAACACCTCTTTGGAAACAGATTTGGCAGCAGTGGCGGCTCGAAACTGCGATTGTTATTCTGTACCTTGCAATGGTGACTTGTCTGTTTGTAAGGCAAAAATACTGGGTAACGTTTCCTGATAGGTTTCATCAATTTCGTTTTGCGTGTTTGATGTTTACGTTGTTTTTTCTTGGCTTCTATGCGCAGGGGCAGCTCTCGGTCGTTAATATTTACACCTTACTGCTTTCGGTTTGGAATGGGTTTGAAATCACTGTCTTCTTGCTTGATCCCGTTATCTTTATTCTTTGGCTGTTTGTGTTTGTCTCTCTTTTTTTATGGGGAAGAGGCGTATTTTGTGGTTGGCTTTGTCCGTTTGGTGCCATGCAAGAGCTGATTGGGCTGGCAGCGAAAAAGCTGAAAATTAAGCAGTGGAAAATTCAGCCACAAACGCACAGCCGACTTCAAGGCATTAAGTACCCGATTTTGGCGATACTGGTGCTAACAAGTTTCTCCTCACTGACGTTGGCAGAAAACCTAGCGGAGTTAGAACCGTTCAAAACAGCGATTACATTATGGTTTGTTCGTGATTGGTATTTCGTTGCCTACGCGCTTTTACTTCTTTTTATTGCACTCAAGATCAACAAAGTGTACTGCCGCTATTTGTGCCCACTCGGGGCTGGGTTGGCTGTTCTAGGGAAGTTTAGGGCATTCAGTTGGCTTAATCGGAAAAAGGAATGTGGCAGCCCTTGTCAGCTATGCCATAAAGCCTGTGACATAGACGCCATCAAGCTCAATGGGAGTATCGACTACGACGAATGTGTGCAGTGTTTGGAGTGTGTGGTTATTGCCGCAGACAAAGATCGTTGTGTAGTAGAAAAGTACGGGGCTAAGAAACGCCGAAAGCAAAGACGGATCCCAGTCAGTGCTGTTTCCGATACGTAAACGTATACCACATATAGGTATAAATCGGACCGGCTCTGAAAAGTAGGAAAGAATTCATCACAAAGTAGGATAGTTCACTTTATGGCTAACCCGTAATCTGGAGTTCAGGAACAATAGCAAAGGAGCAGTGCACATGTGGAAAAAACCCGCTTACAAGGAACTTCGCTTAGGTATGGAAGTGACGTTATACATCAGTAACCGCTAGGTCGACAGATTCTAGATGCGATATGAGAAGACAGGGCTTGCTTCTATGGATGAGTAGTTAAGGTCAATAGACCTTGGGCATGTCCTGTGTTTTCTTACTTTGAATAGCGTCTTTGAATAGCGTCTTTGAATAGCGTCGGCGAGCAACATGGTTAAAATCCAGGGACAAGGAGAGTGGTATGCATGTCATCATACTGGGTTCAGCAGCAGGAGGCGGTTATCCGCAATGGAATTGCCATTGCACCATGTGCAGCGGTTTAAGAAACGGAAAGATCGTAGCAGAATCTCGCACCCAATCTTCTATAGCAGTCAGTGAAGATGGTGAACATTGGGTCATCATTAATGCGTCGCCTGATATTCGCCAGCAAATCAATCAAAATCCGGATATTCATGAGTGTACGGGCAAACGTGGTTCGTCTATTGCAGCCGTGGTCTTAACGGATGCTCAGGTCGATCACACCAGTGGGTTGTTGATCCTCCGTGAAGGGTTACCCATGGATTTGTACTGTACAGAGCAAGTCCGTTCAGAATTAACCGACTCTTTCCCTTTATTGAATGTGCTTTCACATTGGCATGGTGGTTACCAACAGCACACGATAAACGAGCAGTCTTGGCATATCCCTTCGGTCCCTCACTTAAGGTTTGAAGCCATTAACTTGGAGTCAAAAGCACCGCCTTATTCTTCTCATCGAAATGACCCACACCCTGGCGACAACATTGCTATTCGTGTGACCGATACACGGACGCGTCGAAATCTGGTGTATGCACCAGGGCTTGAAAAGCCAAGCTCTCACATTGAAATGGCGATGAGCAACGCCGACTGTATTTTAGCCGATGGCACATTGTGGACAGATGACGAGATGATCCTAGAAGGGGTCGGGAGCGATTTGGGCACATCGATGGGACACCTTCCCATAAGTGGGAAACACGGCATGCTGGCGCTTCTTAGCCAGTTTCTCAAGCCTCGGAAAATACTGGTCCATATCAACAATACCAATCCGATCTTAGATGAACGTGGCTTCGAGCGATTACAAGTGGTCAGGTCAGGAGTTGAAGTCGGCTTTGATGGAATGAAATTTGAGGTTTAGGGCTCACTCAATCTCAACACGGGTGAACTCGGAAGTGTGCGAAAACTTGGAGAAGTGAAGGGATGAACCATCAAGATAGAGCCATGCGTTACCAAGATAAAGCCATGCGCCATCAAGATAAAGCTACGGCTGCGATGACGCCAGAGCAATTCCGTGAAGCATTGTTAAGCAAAGGAGCGCTTTACCACATTCATCACCCCTTTCACAAAGCAATGTACCAAGGGGAGTGCAGCCCAGAGCAAATACGAGCTTGGGTTGCGAACCGATTTTATTACCAGATTTCGATACCAATAAAAGACGCAGCAATACTGGCGAATTGCCGCCACCCAGATATCCGCCGGAAGTGGGTGCAGCGAATTTTGGATCACGATGGTCACGTAAATCAGGAAGAAAAATGGGGTGGGATTGAGGCTTGGCTGCAACTTGCTGAAGCGGTGGGGCTGAAGCGCGAAGAAGTGGTAGCCGAAAAATGGGTACTCCCTGGGGTCAGATTTGCGGTGGATGCCTATGTCAATTTCGCGCGAAGAGCAACGTGGCAAGAGGCGGCGTGTTCATCACTCACCGAATTATTTGCACCAGAGATTCACCAATCCCGTTTGGATTCTTGGCCACAACACTACCCGTGGATTGAAGCACAAGGTTTAACGTATTTTCAGCAACGTTTGTCTCAGGCTCGCCGAGATGTCGAACAGGGTTTGGCGATCACTCTAGAGCATTTTGATAGCGCAGAGAAACAGCAACATGCGCTAAATATTTTGCAGTTCAAACTCGACATTTTGTGGTCAATGCTTGATGCCATTAGCATGGCGCATGAATTCAATCGAGCGCCATATCAAAATCTTACCGCTAGCGAAGCTGTCTGGCACCGAAACCTTTTTCAGGAATAAGGGGATGCTATGCATAGCAAGAAAAACTTCAACGAAAAATGGAAACGAAACCCGACCTTTAGAATGCAATACGAGCAAGCTCAGAAAAGCCATGTGCTGCTGTTTCCTGAGGGGATGGTCACGTTAAGCGACAGCGCAGCAGAGGTGCTTGCGATGTTCGAACAAGAAACGACGCCGAGTATTGCAATCACTCGGCTATGTGCTCGGTACCCGAACGAAGATATTGAGAGTGACATCATCGAATTTCTGGATGTAGCGTATGACAAACAATGGCTCCAACCCTATTAAACCACCGTTCTGGTTGCTACTTGAGCTGACGTACCAATGCCCGCTCCATTGCCCATATTGCTCTAACCCCATTGATTTGGGGAGTAAAGAGCAAGAACTTTCTACAGAACAATGGTTCGATGTTTTAGAGCAAGGAAGGGAGCTTGGTGCCGTTCAGTTGGGGCTTTCTGGTGGTGAGCCATTAATGCGTAAAGACCTCACCGATATCGTTGCGCATGCTCACGATCTTGGTTATTACATTAACTTGATCACTTCAGGAATTGGTTTGACCCAATCGCGCATCGATGGCTTAAAACAAGCAGGGTTGGATCATATTCAGATAAGCCTTCAAGCAGCAGACCCTGAAATGAGTGATGCCATTGCAGGGAAGAAAAATGCTTTTCAGCACAAAGTGAACATGGCAAAAGCCGTGAAGGAAGCTGGATTTCCAATGGTGCTGAATGCGGTTATCACTCGGCAGAATATTCACAATATAGAAAGCATTATGGCATTGAGTTGTGAGCTGAATGCCGACTACGTAGAACTGGCCACATCGCAATATTATGGCTGGGCACTCGAAAATCGCGCATCGCTACTGCCGTCTAAAGCCGAAATTGAGCAAGCGGAATACGAAGTGAATGCATTCAGAGACGCCTGCGACAGAAATGCTCCCAAGTTTATATTTGTTACCCCAGACTATTATGAAGAACGCCCCAAACCTTGCATGAGTGGCTGGGGGAGTATCTTTACCTGTGTTGCTCCTGATGGGAAAGTTCTACCCTGCCACAGCGCAGCGGTGCTGGATCTGCCTTTCCTTAATGTTAAAAATCGAAGCTTAAAACACATTTGGTATGAATCTGAGAGCTTCAATGCTTTTAGAGGGTTTGAGTGGATGGAAGAGCCCTGTAAAAGTTGCGATGAAAAGGAATCGGATTTCGGTGGATGCCGCTGTCAGGCCATGTTACTCACGGGCAGTGCCACAGCAACGGATCCCGTGTGCAGCAAATCGCCTCATCATCACAAGATAACCGATGCAATTTTCCAAGCTTCTTCTGGCTGTCACAATGAACTGGTTATGCGACATATGAGAAACAGCCAAACCATTTTAATGTCAAAACCCTGATTTTGAGTCGATACGGCTATGAGTGATTTAGGTGTTCCGCCATTTAAGCAAACTCAAGAAAAGGTCACGCCCAAAGGAGACGTCTGGTTTTGTTGGGAGCATCCTTCGGGCTTGAGGCATTGGCACTGCCCAAACCTATATCGAAGTGATCCGGAGCCGCAGTTTTCTGCCTCTGTTATGGTCAAAACGCCTTCGTATGACGACAGCGGTGTTACCCATGCTGTAGAGCATATGGTTTTACGCGGGTGCTACAAATACCCAGATTCTCGCCGCTTTTGGCAACTGCGTTCGAGCTTGGAATTGGAAGAGTTTAATGCCACAACTCGCCGAGGTAATACACGATTTCACTTGTCTGGCAGCCACAAAGACAATGCCTTTTTAGGGTTGGATTACTTTGTTCAATCCACGCTTTGCCCACTTTTAAATGAACAGGAATGGCAAGCCGAGATTCGTGATGGCACTTATGTTCAAAGGGGAGAGCTAGGCGCCTTGTATCAGGAGTTGCAGGGGTATGAAAACAATGAACAATTCCAACAAGCATGTCGAGTCGTCAAGGAATTCAATTATCCCCTGTATTCGGGGAGTGCAAAATGCATATCTCGTTTGTCGTTACCGGAGATACGCCAATACTATTGGTATCACTACCGCCCAGAATACTTCTGTGTTGTAACGGCAGGGGACTGGAATCTGACTCACATTTGGCAAAGCATTATTACCGCACTGGCTTACCGAATAAAGCATGAACCTGAAAAGCTACCGTTAACCACTCGGTGGATAAAGAGCGCTCAAACCGATGAGTGTGACTGTACGTTGACGTTGAAAATGTCGGACAAAAAAGCGGTCCAGATCTACAAAATGCTTAGTGAAGGGCATATTCAATCGACCTTACAAACGCTCGGCTACCAATTGCAGCCTCTGACGACCTTGCTTGATCCAAAACCAACCATAAGGATGAAAAGTGCAAAAGGAGAATTTGACGAACTGATAGCACGTTATCTCAGCATGTTGGCTAGCCAGTGGACTCAAAGCCAAGAGGCACAAAATATGTGGTTTCGGTACTGTATGGAGCAGCGCCGAGACACAGTGAAAAAGTGGGGAGAGAGCCTGACGGCGCTTTACCTTTCTAACCAGCCTTTAACTCATGAAATGCATACGCCCAAAAGCCAAACGGAACCAATAGGGGACTGGTTGCCTGAGCCAATTCACCATCAAACGGTGACAATTTACGCTCGGCTACCTAAAGCCGATACAAATTTATGTACTGCGTATCAAACATGGATTCATGAGCTCATCCATTACGTGACCCAACATTTTAAATCGACACGACATTCTGTGGCTTTTCATGAACAAACCATCCATGGTGCTCACAGCGACATTCACGGCTTGTTTATTCATTTATCTTGTTCTGCACTTATCTTTTGGCAACATTTTGATGATCACTTTCGCCAACATGAGCCCCCGGGCTTTATGCTCAACTTACTAAAGTCTGAACAGGTGATCTTTATGCCTGATCATATGCCTCATAGCGATGCCGATCGCTTACATCGTGAACCGATTGTCTGTATTGAGCAAAATCACGACAGCGTTAGAATGAAGTTTCGCTTGCCCAGAACCGTGTCGATTTTTCACCAGTGCGCCGCGGTGCAATGGTTAATGCAGCGAAAGCCTATAATCAATATGCGCCTCAACGGGCAGCTGTACAGTATCAGCAGTTCAATAAAACCGGAGTTGAATGCATTGGAAATTTGCAGTCATTTCGATAAAAATCCTCACCATACACGCAGAATATTGTGTGAAGAAATTCAAGCTTTTAGGCTTAAGTCTCTTTCTCCTTCTGAATTACAGGGTGTTTTTCAAGGCGCACGTGGCTTAATGGCATCGCAATTGAGTAAGTCTCAACCCGAGTTCTACAAAACAGCCTATCGGTTACTGGGCATATCACTGGAAATGCCAGATTCAATGGGTTCGTCGGATCTCGCATTCACATTTGCTATGTGGAAAACCGCACTCGCTCCGTACTTAAAGGCGAAACAGGAAAAATAGCCGATTTCGTTTTTATATTTTTTGTTGTGCTTATCGCATGGATACCGCTCAACGCCTTAAGTAGCGATCAAAGTCGATATTGGTAACACCAACTACGGCTTGAATTCGGTTATGAACACCAAGCTTTTTCAATATCGCAGAGACATGCGATTTCACTGTGGTCTCAGAGATATTAAGGTCGTAAGCGATTTGCTTATTCGCACTGCCTTGAGACATGGATTTCAATACCAGCAACTGCCGACGAGTTAAAGTGCTTAACATATCAGCGGAAAAGGCGGGTTCTTTGTTTCGTTGCCCAGAAAATTTGGTATCGTCTGTTGCTCGAATGATGTTGGCTGGTAAATACACATTCCCATTAATTATTTGAGAAAATGCGTTCGTCATTTCTTCGCGAGAAGAGGATTTAGAAATAAAGCCAATTGCGCCATACGCGATGGTTTGAAGAATGGTTTGCTTATTCGTTTCGGCCGATATGATGGCGACAGGTACAGAAGGTGCTTGATTTCTAAGCTCAAGTAGCCCGTTAAGTCCCCCCATGCCGGGCATGTTTAGGTCCAGTAGGATTAGGTCGGTATCAGAATGCTCATTTACGTATTCCAACGTTGTAGCAACATCTTCCGTTTGATGGATGGAGCAGTCTAAAAATCGTCCTCTAATGACGGAGACCAAGGCGTCTCGAAACAGCGGATGATCATCGGCAATCAAGAATTTGTACATGCGAATCCCTCTTCCTTAAGGTTTTCTTATCATTCTTCGTACCTACTGACGTTATGTTTAATTTTCATTGGGTTACGGATACCTAAGTAAATAACCCTATTTTTAGTAGTTCCTTTTAGTGTAATCAGCTCAATTTATAATGCTTGTTCTAATAATGAGACATCGACTATATGAGGAGAAGATGAACGACAAATATCCTCCTTAAGTAGGATTAACGTTGCCTCAGACCAAGCTAGACTGAATGTATGCATGTTTCTTTAATCAAAGATAGATCCAAAGATATCAACTAAGGAAGAGGGATGTTTTCTGCCAGTCCAATACCAGACCAAGCTGCCGTGGTGACGGCTGAATCCTATCAGCTTGAAGCCGTTAAGGCGGTAAGAGAGCTTGCTGCACGTTTGAACACCCCAAACATTGGGTTTGTTTTATTCTTCTGCTCCGCTGCCTACGATTTAAAAGAACTTGAATCAGAAATGGATCGCGCATTTACTCATTGCAAAGTGATGGGGTGCACTTCGGCGGGGGAAATTACCAGCAGCGGTTATGCGAAAAGCAGCATCAGTGCGATTGGCTTTACCCAAAGCGCGTTTACGGTATCTGGCATGGTGATACCGCTAGAAAATTTTGAGTTAAGTGTTGCGCAGCAGTGCGTCGAAACCCTTTTTGAAAATTGCCGAAGCCACCTAAAAGCGCCCATAAAGCACAGTAGTTTTGTGCTTACCTTAATAGATGGGTTGTCGCCGCAAGAAGAAAATTTCCTTGTCACTTTAGATACGGCTCTGGGTCGAATTCCGCATTTTGGAGGGTCGGCCGGAGACGATGAAAACTTGGCAAATACTCATGTGTATTTCGACGGTAAATTCTATGCCGATTCCGCCATTGTGGTGATGTTCAACACTACCTGCCCCTTTGAAGTCTTCACGACGCACCACATTCAAAGCTTAGGAAGTAAATTGGTGGTGACGAAAGCCGACAGTGAATGCCGTCGAGTCTATGAATTCAACGCTGAGCCTGCTGCACTGGTGTATGCGAGAGAAGTGGGGATCTTACTCAACGATCTCAGACCAGAAATATACGCTCTGCATCCATTAGCGGTGAAAGTGGGCGGGGAGTTTTATATTCGGTCTATTCAGAAAGTAAATGATGATCTGAGTTTGGATTTTTACTGCGCGGTTGATGACGGCATTGTCGTTACTGCGATGAAACCGGGCGATATTTACGCCAATGCGAAGCAAAAGCTCAGTGAAGTGTCTGAAAGAGTTGGAGAGTTAGAAATCATTATCGGATGCGATTGTTTTCTACGACGCAAGGAAATAGAGCAAACTAACGGGTTAGAAACCATCAAAAGCATTTTCAGCGACTTCCGCATGGTTGGGTTTAATACCTATGGAGAGCAGCTCGGTGGCGTGCATATGAACCAGACGCTAACAGGCGTCGCAATAGGCCGTCAGCCCAATGTTTATCAACTCTCTTCTGATATGACGGAAGTGCGCGAAAAGGTGGGCTAGATGTCGGACGAAGCGCTGAAACGCCAACTTGAAGAGGCGTTATTAGAAAATGAACGCCAGAAAAAAATCATCGACTCTTTGGTGCGTCGTGTAGAGCAAGACAACAGTCATCGAGTTGACCCATACGCTGCATTTCAGCATTCCGTTGTGTTGGCTGATCAGGTTCGGGAAAAAACCGAAGAGCTCAATAACACTCTTCATGAACTGGAAAGCATCAACCGAGCGCTTTCGCTTGCCAACCAAAAAGTCGAGCGCGCCCAACAGCGATTTGTTGATGCAATCGAATCCATTTCAGATGGGTTTGCTTTGTATGATAAAGACAGACATTTAGTGCATTCCAATAGCCGATTTCAACAATATTGGCTTGATCATGATATCTCCTTAGATATGTCGAGCGTCACGCTGGCGGAAGTAAAGAGGCTCGCGCACACTAAGGGGCTTATCGTCAAAGAACTGCCGTATTCCGACTTGCATGGCGGAAGAGTTTTTCAGCAACGAGACAATCGCTGGGTACAAGTGAGCGAGCGCCGAACGGCTGATGGTGGGTTAGTGATGCTGTACACCGATATTACTCTTCTCAAAGAAGCAGAATCGGCAAGGTATGAAGCCGCCATTAGTGAAAAATTACGCCAGTCTTATCAAACACTAGAAAAACGTGTTCAGCTTAGAACCGCTCAGCTGGAAGATCTGAACAACCAGTTAAGTAAAGAAGTCACTGAGCGTCGGGAGATCCAAGGTCGGCTGCTAGAGGCGAAACAAGAAGCCGAACTGGCAAACCTATCAAAAACGAAATTTCTCGCGGCTATCAGCCACGATTTATTGCAGCCATTGAATGCTGCGCAGCTATTTTTAGGATCGTTACGTGCGCAAAGGCTAGGACCGCCCGCGCGTAGGCTGGTGGATTCATTGGATCACTCCCTTTCTGATGTTGAATCGCTTATCACCATGCTGGTTGATATTTCAAAGTTGGATGCAGGAACCATTCGTGCAGACAAGCAACCTTTCGCTCTCAACGAGTTATTAGACAACATCGCCAATGAGTTCCATCAAATAGCGTTTGAGTCTGAAACGGAAGTGAGGTACGTCCCCAGTAAAGTTGTAATTTACAGTGATTCCGTACTGCTTGCGAGAATCATCAGGAATCTAATGACCAATGCATTAAGGTATACCGAGTCGGGTAAAGTTTTACTGGGCTGCCGCCGCACTGAAAGTGGCGTGAGAATTGATGTATTGGATACAGGAGATGGTATTCCTAAAGACAAGCAAAAAGAGGTGTTCCAAGAATTCAAACGCCTTAGCCCTAGAAAAGCAGAAAACAGAACCCAGCTGGGGCTAGGGTTAGCCATTGTAGATAAGATTTCAGGAGTGCTAGGGCACCAAATTTCATTGGAGTCAGAACTTCACAAAGGATCGCGTTTTTCGGTTTTAGTCCCTTATGGCACCGTGAAAGCAACCACCATGCCGATTCTGAAGCCGAAAGAGCTGGATGCAAGCGCTGCTTTGCAAGGGTGTCGAATTTGGGTTGTGGATAATGATAATAATATCTGCATGGCAATGAAGGAGTTACTTAGCCAGTGGGGATGTGACGTGGTAACGGCAGAGTCTTTAGCTGCATTGCAGGTGCAATGTGATGTTTCATCGGATTCGGTTGAACTGCTGATTGTGGATTACCATTTAGATGAGGGTAAAACAGGTTTGGAAGTTGCTGAGCATGTACACCTTAATCGCCCCCACTCTGTACCAACCATTGTGCTAAGTGCAAATCGAAGCGAAACACTCAAGCAACAAGTAAGAGAAAGTGGCTATCTGTTGGTCAATAAGCCCGTTTCTCCTGTTAGGTTAAAAACCACCATTATTAGCCAGTTGCATTCGAATTCTCAGCTCCCCCTCCAGTCACAGGTTACTCAAGGCTGAAGGTCATCACCCGAATATTCTCTCCAAAGCTTGAGCCTCTTCAACACACCAGGATCAGTTCTTTATCGAAACCAAGACCCGCCCTTCTTTTGAAAGAACGTTATGCAACCCCAGTTTGGTCGAAAGCGACAACGATATGGTCATCATGACAAATATCGCAATCATAATGATCAACTGATATTTGATTGCGACCAAGGGGGATGTTCCACCCAAAATCTGCCCAGTCATCATGCCGGGTAGGGTAACTAAACCGATGGTCGCCATGGAGGCGAGAATAGGTGACCACGCTTTTTGCATCGCGGTTTGAACGAAAGGCAATGAAGCGTAGGTCGGAGAGGCACCCAATGAAAGCGCAGCGTGGTATTCACCTTCTCGTTCTTTAAAGGCGCTGAACAAATTTTGAAGCATGATGATATTGGCATTCATGCTGTTGCCAATGAGCATTCCACATAGAGGGATAACATACTGTGAGCTGTATACCGGTGTGGGTTGAACAATCACAACACAAAGCACAATGATGATGGGTGAAAGACCAATCAACAACCCTGACATGACTGGTAAAAAGAGAGGTTTTAACGGAAGTTTGGCTTTGTCGATGATCGCACTTGTTCCGATGCCTGACATCACCAAAACCCAGATGATATTCAATGTTAGACTATTGAGTTCAAATACAAACTCCAGATATGCACCCACCAAAATTAGCTGAACGGTCATTCTCAATACGCTGATGAGCGTGTCTTTTGCCAGTCCAAGTTGAAAGTGACGATTAATGTAAAGGGGAATACAAAGCGTAAGAGAAAAAAGCAGTAAGTAAGCCCAGCCAATGTCAATTGATTCCTGCATAGAAACCTCGGTTGTTTTTCCTCCATTTTATACTCAAATCCCTACCGCTTGTTAGCCCAACTTATCCAAGTTTTTAGTGATGGTGAATAGCTTGAGGATAGGCACTTTATTTTGCTTCAAATTCTCACAAATGAAGCGATTACATTTAACAAATATTCTACATTTATTGCTGAATAGGTTAGGAATTTAAGCGGCTTTTCTCGGTTTCTTGAACGCTAGTAAAGAGTGTTTGGTAACAAAAAATCATCAAACAATACATATATGCAACAATATTAAATTGTCATATCTGTTCATTAATTTACACATAAAATGTTAATTAAACACATCTCTGTATGAGCTCAAAAAAGTGTCGAATAGCTTGCTATATAAGGAATCAAACCATTGAATCATAAGATTCGATCGTTCTAAAATTTCTCATTATAAGTTGTAGGTGTACTGGGTCGCTGGGCTTGGTGCAGATGAAATTATCAATACTATAAGCAGGCAATGTATGAGTAATGTTAATAAAGTGGAACCAAAAGAAGTTCGCTCATTTGAGTGGAAATCTTTTCTCCTAATTACCGTCGTTCTCTTTCCCGTATTAAGCGTCATGTTTGTTGGTGGATACGGTTTTATCGTTTGGATGCTGCAGGTCTTTTTCTTAGGTCCTCCAGGCGTACACGGCTAAACACCTTTCCATTTTTTGAGCGAATTTTTTAAAGAGAACAGATCATGAAATCGTTTATCGTAAAAATCTGGCACACGATGACTCGCCCGGCCGTTCACATCAGCTTGGGTGTGCTTACAATGGGCGGGTTTATTGCTGGTGTAATCTTTTGGGGTGGCTTTAACACCGCATTGGAAGCGACGAATACAGAAGAGTTCTGCGTTAGCTGTCACACCATGCGCGACAATGTGTATCAAGAACTACAAGAAACCATCCACTGGCAAAACCGTTCAGGTGTTCGCGCTACTTGCCCTGACTGTCACGTTCCACATGAATGGACGGCAAAAATTGCCCGTAAAATGCAGGCTTCCAAAGAAGTGTTTGCGCAGATCTTTGGCGACTTAGGCACGCCTGAGAAATTTGAAGAACGCCGCATTGAGCTTGCTAAACACGAGTGGGACCGTTTCTCTGCAAACAAGTCACTGGAATGTAAAAACTGCCACAACTACGACTCAATGGACTTCGAGAAAATGAAGCCAGCCGCACGCATTCAAATGAAAAATGCGGCGGAGCGAGACCAAAGCTGTATCGATTGTCACAAAGGCATCGCTCACAACTTGCCTAAAAATATGGACAGCTCAGGTGGCATGATTGGTGAATTGGAACAACTGGCTTCTAACACTGATTACTCCACCGGTAACAGCGTCACAAGTGTTCGTCACTTGCCTATGTATGAAGATGCTGGAATGACCAAGGAAGCGGGCTTATTGAACCCAGCTTCGACGGTAAAAGTGGTTGATGATAAAGGCGATGCGGTACTGGTGGAAATTTCTGGTTGGCGTAAAGCGAAAGGCTTTGGACGTGTTATTCAGGAAGACTTTGGCTTGAACATCGCTATTGGTTCTCTTCTTAAAGAGACCGCTGTTAATGAAGATCTAGTGAAAACATTTGAAACCAAAGAAGACGAGCTGACGGGTCTTCCATGGCAACGTGTAGAAACGAAACTGTGGATGAAGAAAACCGCCATGCTGGGTGACGTAACACCAATCTGGGACAAAGCAAAAGAAGCTTATCAAACCAACTGTTCAGTGTGTCACACACAGCCAGACGAAGCGCACTTCACGGCAAATGGCTGGCCGGGCATGTTCAATGGAATGCTTGCATTCGTAAACTTTGATAAAGACAGCGAAGCCCTAGTATTGAAATACCTACAGAAACACTCTTCAGATTTTGCTGAAGGTCACCACTAAGCGTCAGACGGAGTACAAGAAATGGCAATTACACGAAGAAGTTTTCTTAAAGGTGTAGCGACAACGAGCGCAGCGTCTGTCATTGGCCCTAGCTTATTGGCATCGGCTTCAGCAAATGCAGCGGAAACAACGGGAACGTGGAAAGTATCCGGTTCTCACTGGGGCGCATTTCGCGCCCACATCTACGGCGGCAAGGTTCAAGAAATCAAACCGCTGGAGATGGACTCGCACCCAACGGATATGATTAACGGCATTAAAGGCATTATTTACAGCCCATCTCGTGTCCGTTATCCGATGGTTCGTCTCGATTGGCTCAAGAAGCACAAATACAGCGCGGATACACGCGGTAACAATCGTTTTATCCGTGTAACTTGGGATGAAGCTCTGGATCTTTTCTACCGTGAGCTTGAGCGTGTGCAGAAAGACTACGGTCCATGGGCACTCCACGCAGGTCAGACAGGTTGGCGTCAGACGGGGCAATTCCACAGCTGTACCAGCCACATGCAACGCGCGGTGGGCATGCACGGTAACTTCATTACCAAAGTAGGGGATTACTCTACGGGGGCGGGTCAAACCATTATGCCTTACGTATTGGGATCGACCGAAGTATATGCTCAAGGCACGTCTTGGTCTGAAATCTTAGAGCACAGTGACAACATTATTCTGTGGGCGAACGATCCAGTGAAAAACCTTCAGGTTGGCTGGAACTGTGAAACACACGAATCGTTCCCTTACCTTGAGCAGCTTAAAGAAAAAGTTGCGAAAGGTGAGATCAACGTTCTCTCTGTTGATCCTGTGAAGAACAAGACACAGCGTTACTTGCAAAATGATCACATGTACATCAACCCGATGACTGATGTGGCGTTTATGCTGGCCGTCGCGCACGTGCTTTACAAAGAAGATTTGCACGATAAAGAGTTCATTAAAACTTACTGCTTAGGTTTTGACCCATTCATTCAATATGTTCTTGGAGAAACCAAAGACAAAGTTGAAAAAACACCAGAATGGGCGGCAGAAATTTGTGGCGTAGAAGCGGATAAGATTCGCGAGTTTGCTCGCATGCTGGTTAGCGGTCGCACACAGATTCTATTTGGTTGGTGTATTCAGCGCCAAGAACACGGTGAACAACCTTACTGGGCTGGAGCTGTTGTTGCAGCTATGGTTGGGCAAATAGGTCTGCCAGGCGGCGGGGTTTCTTATGGTCACCATTACTCTGGTATCGGTGTGCCTTCTACTGGCTTTGCTGCTCCGGGTGGCTTCCCGCGTAACCTAGACCAAGGCATGAAGCCAAAATGGGATAACAAAGATTACAACGGATACAGTCGCACCATTCCGGTTGCTCGCTGGATAGACTGTTTGCTCGAGCCCGGCAAAGAGATTCGTTACAACGGATCCAAAGTAAAACTGCCTGATTACAAAATGATGGTGATCTCTGGGAACAACCCTTGGCACCACCATCAGGATCGCAACCGTATGAAGAAAGCGTTCCGTAAACTTCAAACCGTTGTCACCATCGAGTTTGCGTGGACAGCAACGTGTCGTTTCTCCGATATCGTACTGCCAGCTTGTACGCAATGGGAACGCAACGACATCGACGTGTACGGTTCGTATTCTGGTCGCGGTTTAGTGGCGATGCAGAAGTTGGTGGATCCATTGTTCCAGTCTCGTACTGACTTCGATATCTTTACAGAGCTAACTCGTCGATTTGGTCGTCACAAAGAGTACACACGCGGAATGGATGAGATGGAGTGGGTACGCTCGCTTTATGAAGACTGTCGCAACGCAAACAAAGGTAAGTTCGACATGCCTGAGTTTGATGAATTCTGGGAGAAAGGTGTTCTGGACTTTGGTACAGGTAAACCTTGGGTGCGTCACGCTGATTTCCGTAAAGACCCAGAAATCAATGCATTGGGGACACCATCTGGGTTCATTGAAATTTCGAGCCGCACCATTGGTCGTATGGGATACGAACATTGCCAAGATCACCCAATGTGGTTTGAGAAAACAGAACGTTCTCATGGCGGACCGGGTTCAGACAAGCATCCGTACTGGCTGCAATCTTGTCATCCAGATAAGCGTTTACACTCTCAAATGTGTGAATCCGAAGAGTTTCGTTCAACGTATGCGGTACAAGGTCGTGAGCCAGTTTACATTAACCCTGTTGATGCTAAAGCGAAAGGCATTAAAGATGGCGATTTAGTACGTGTATTCAACGACCGTGGCCAGTTAATGGCTGGGGCGGTGGTAACAGACAGCTATCCACAAGGTGTTATTCGTATTGAAGAGGGTGCATGGTATGGACCGCTGAGTGAAAAAGAAGGCGCGATCTGTACTTATGGTGATCCAAATACCTTAACTCAGGACATTCCAACATCTGAATTGGCTCAAGCAACCTCCGCTAATACGTGTATTGTAGACTTCGAGAAGTTCTCAGGAAACGTACCACCTGTTACATCCTTTGGCGGACCTATTGAGGTGATGTAGCTTTAAGCTAAACCTGATTGTCGTCTTAGTTTTGAGAAAGTCAGCCATTTATGGTTGGCTTTTTTTTAGACTAAAGTCTTAAAAATGCTCAAAAAACATTCGGACTCTCTAATTTACTATGCGTCTTGTTGAGCTTTATTTGTGTGATAGTGATGCGTAAAGTCATGGGTTTAGAAAGTACGAATGAGCTCAAAAACAAACACTTTCAATTAACATTTAGTTAACAATTTGAATTATAAGTTGAAAGTTAACAATAGACTAAAGTAACAAGGTTCACTTTCTTTCAAGGGGGTATAAAAGTCTGGCACTGGATTTGAAAACCAATAGAAGTAAGGGAATACTATGTCTTTAAAGAAAACTTTAGTTTTATCTGCTGTACTGAGTTGCTCATATTCCGCACATGCTACCGTTTCACCGAGTGATCTAGAAAGCCTAGAGGATTTTTACAATAACGTTGTTAGCCCTAATATGGCATACACACAAAGCGATTCTGGCACTATCCATTCACCAAACAATCCCCCATCTGAAACCAAAGCGCGAGAAGCGCTGGAACTGTTGGAGTTTGCGGAGCAAGTTTACAGCCAATCTGGGACACCTAGTGGCTGGGCAAGGGTAAAAGATGTGTCTCGCAAATCTGGTTTCAATGCGAGTGTGTTTACAAAAGGGAATAATGTTGTCTTAGCCTATCGAGGAAGTGAATTAGGGACTTCAGACTGGGTGACTGACGGTATGCTATCCAACGACGAAGTGCCCAAGCAGTTTCTTCAAGCGATCAATTTGGCTGAAAAAGTTGAGCGCGATTATCCAAATCACACCATTCGATACACGGGGCACAGCTTAGGCGGTGGGTTAAGTACAGTGGCCGCATTAGTAACGGGTAGATCTACGGTGGCTTTCGATGCTACGGGAATTAATGATGCCCTCAAATCGCATATCACGGAAAAGCTTGGCAGTGAGTTTGTGCTAACCCTGCATGCTGCGGCTATAGACAACTACAATTTCGTTGGTGAGTTTGTCTCAGACGGAGACTGGCAGCAAGATGCGGATGTGATAGGCATAAATGCCAAGCAATATGGCGATATCTATTATTTGAGTGACTCACATTTTACGCCTTTTCCAAAATTTATTTGGGATACACCTTTAACGCGCCATTTTATATCCCCAATTCGTGAAGAGCTAAATTACATTATTAACCCATATTTCATTGATTGGACTTTGGATGAGTGGGACATTTTGTGGTTTAAAGTGACTTACCTAATCAATTCGCTACCAAGCCTCTTTCAAGATATTGGCAACTAATTATTTATTGGTAACCAACTATTTATTGGTAACCAACTATTCATTGGCAACTAGCTATTAGCAATAATCGCTAACAAACAAAAGGTTCGGCATTGCTGCCGAACCTTGAAGTCTTTCATTAGGATCTAATTACTGCAGTGCAACGGGATGTTGGGTTTCACGAACCAGAATGGCTCGTTGGCATGCTTCACGTTGCTTTTCCGTCATTAGCATTCCATTACGCCAATAGCCTTTTCTTAAGGCACGTTTAAATTCAGAATAAAGTTCGTCAGGTAGACCGTGTACAATAAGATTAAAGCTATTGCCGTTCATGTTTTATGCTGCCTTGTCTTCCTGATTCTGCAATTCAGTTGGTTTCAAAGCTGGCAGTGGGTTTCTTGAACCAACGGCCTCTTCAATCGAATTAAAACCATCCTGCTTAAGAAGCTGCACCAATCCGCGGTTAATCTCATTGATGTTTTGCGGTCCATCGAAAATCATTGTTGTGATCATATGCAGCAAATTGGCACCAGAAGTGATCTTCTCGTAAGCGTCTTTTGCACTGAATACACCACCAACACCAATTATGGTGAGCTCACCACGAGTACGGCGGTAAACATGACGAATAACATTAGTAGAGATGCGTTGAAGCGGCAAGCCACTCATCGCTCCTTTACCTTTGGGAAGTTTACCTTGTGCTGATGGGTACTCTTCAGGTACGTGTTCTTCATTTCCTTCTGGTTTAGCAAGGTTGGTTAGAACAACGCCGTCCATTTTGTGTTCCACACACGCGTCAACGATGATGTTAATTTCTTCCAATGTCATATCGGCGGCTAACTTAACGTAAATTGGACGGTCGGTGAGAGGGCGGATTTCATCATTAACGGCATTGAGCAATGCGTCTAGATTACCTCTGTCGACAAACGGTTCACCATCTTGCGTGTTCGGACAGCTGATATTGATTGTGAAGTAGTCACCAATATCCTTAAACGCATGCATGGTTTTTAGGTAATCCTGAATAGAATCTTCTAAAACAAATTCCGGTGTGACGTTGGATTTAGCTGCGTTGATACCCACTCTTAGTGAGCCAAAGTCAACATTAGCCAATCGCTTCGCTATTTTTTCAGCGCCTTGGTTGTTTAAACCATACCAAACGACGATGGCTTTGGATTTCACCATGCGGAAAAGTCTTCTGCCAGGGTTGCCGGGGCAAACTTCACCAGTAAATGACCCCAGCTCTGCGAGACCAAACCCTAATGAAGGGTAAATCTTTGTTAGCTCACCGTCTTTATCGAAACCTGCGGACAGA
Organism: Vibrio penaeicida; assembly: GCF_030689305.1. GTDB lineage: Bacteria > Pseudomonadota > Gammaproteobacteria > Enterobacterales > Vibrionaceae > Vibrio > Vibrio penaeicida_B. Next base: position 379,877 of record NZ_JAUYVM010000002.1, read on the forward strand.
CCGACAGGGTTACGGTAAGTAACACCATCTACCTTTGTATTCAGTGCCTGATTTTCGTAGTTGAAGAGTAAGCTAGTTAGCCCGCGAGTAAGGGCATTTGAACCCAATACAACGCCAATCTTTTTCAAAACAGAGTGGGCTTGTTCTGGTTCCATAAGAAATATTAGTGGGCGAACGATGCGATAGAACACTCTCAGAACGAGGTTTCTCACGCCGATTAGGAAGCTCATGACTTTCTATCCTTGTTATTGGTTGACTTTTTATGTCCCTTCAATTGAAACAGGTTCACTGCGAAAACCATCAGATTTCGCAATAACCCCAAAACATAGAGGGTACTTTCTTTTGTAACCAAGTTTGCCTTGGTATGTTACTAACTCTAATTAAATGAAAATGCGAATGCAAACGATTATCATTTATAAATATATCAAATATACACAGTTAATGGCGACGAAACCGTACTTTTAACTCGGATCAGGAATGACTTTTTTTTGAAATCAGGTAAAGTAACGACTTTTGAAAAAGCTACCGTCACAGGCACCAAGATTCTTGTATGGTTTTTTGTGTGATTGTCGGCAAAATTTAAAAGTAATTAGGAAGCAAAATGATTCTAGTAGTTGGTCATAAAAACCCAGACACAGACAGCATCTGTAGTGCTATCGTTACCGCTGAGCTATTGAAAGCACGTGGACTTGAAGCAAAAGGCATTCGCCAAGGCGAAATTAACCGTGAAACTCAGCACGTTCTAGAAGTTGCTGGCGCAGATCAACCTGAGCTACGTACTTCTGTAGCAGGTGAAAACATTTGGTTGGTTGACTACACAGACTTAGCTCAAGCTCCTGATGATATTGGTGAAGCTGAAATTCTAGGTATTGTCGATCACCACCGTCTTGGTGATGTGATGACAGTAAACCCTTTAGAAGCTTGGATTTGGCCTGTAGGTTGTACTTGTACAATTCTATTCGCGCTATTCAAGATGGAAGAGACTGAAATCACTAAGCCATTAGCGATCATGATGATGTCTGCAATTTTGTCTGATACTGTTGGATTTGCCTCTCCTACTTGCACACAAAAAGACAAAGATGCGGTCTACGCGCTGGCTGAAATTGCTGGTGTAGATGATGTCGATACATTCATCAAAGATCTTCTGATTGCAAAAACAAACATCGAAGGTTTGTCTGCGGCAGAACTTGTAGAGAAAGACTTAAAAGCTTACCCATTTAACGGTCGCGATGTGGTAGTAGGTCAGGTTGAGCTTGCAACTCTAGAGCAAGTAGATGGCATGATTGAAGACCTAGAAGCTGATCTAGAGCGTCGCTGTTCTGAAGAAGGTCTAGCATTCGCTGCTGTTATGTTAACTGACATCACGACTTCTCAAACTCGCCTTCTTTACAAAGGTGAGTGGGCAGAGAAGTTAGTTAAGCATGAAAAAGACGGTATTTTAATGATGGAAAACACATTAAGCCGTAAAAAACAAGGCTGGCCTTGGCTTCAAGGTGAGCTTGCTTAACTCTTTATTTATTAAAGTATTATTAGAAGCCGGAGCATTTGCTCCGGCTTTTTTTATGTCCTTTTTTAAGCGCAAACTATGACATATGTATTAAATCTATAATAATTTCGATATTTCCTGCTCCATCGACTGGCGAGTTACCTATCACCTGCTACTTTTTTATGTGTCAGTACACATAAAAATATAAATCATTGTATACCTGAGAATTCTTCTTTTTAGGTAGAACATGAACAGAAAACTAAAATAGGCTAGGTATTATGGGAATTGCATATCACAGCTATATCGGCACAACAGTCGATCAGTTGCCGGAACTGCCGTGTTCATCTTCTGGACACCTTTCGCTTAACACGCCTGTCGGTAGTTGCGTAGATCGTTTCGGTCGGATTTGGTTAGCCGATACCGCGCACAATCGCGTCCTTGTGTTTGATTCAGAAATGGATCAAATTCTCGCCAGCTTTGGGACAGTAGGTAAAGGCCCACAGCAATTTAATATGCCATTTAGGTTGTTATCACACCCCGAAAAGAATTGGGTATACGTTACAGACATAGGAAACTTCCGTGTCCATATTCTTGAATACAATGAAGAACTTGATATTCAATCCATCAAAGTATTTGGTGATGACCCCGAGGTGGACTTAAAGGGACCGAATGGCATTGTTGTCCATGAAGGCAAAGTCTGTGTCGCTGATGAATTTTATGAAGGACCAGATAGCCAGTCTCGTCTTGTGGTTTTTAGCGAAGATGGCAACTTTGAATACACGATCGATGAAATTACCCCAGAAAACGGAGGAGATCCCGTTCATTTACTCTGGCCTCAAGGGTTAAGCTTGGATAAGCAGGGCAATATCTATATTGCTAATACAGGGTTTGCAACCGTCGTGCGCTGTGATTGGCAAGGCAAAGGTATTATTTTTAGTGAACGCGGAAAATGCTACATCGATGGTCTTGATTTATCTCGTGGCGTTTCAGTCATTCAGAATCGCGTATTGATTCCCGGTGGGGGACCAAACGTTATTTCAATATATAACCTCGATGGTCAATTTATGGGGCAACTGGACGGATTTTTTGCGCCCGTTCAGATCACCGAATCGACTGAACCTCAAACCATGCTGATTACCGAACCATTCCTTGCGTCTCTCCAAAAACACAAAGTCAATCTTGCCACTTTAAAAGGAGGCAAAACGCGGGCAACAAAGGTCCTGAAGTCTGTCGGTGATGAACGAGATAACCCAGGGCAACTTCACTTTGTAACCTCTGTCGTTGGAGACGTGACATCCGCGCAAAGCGGCGGGCAAACAGGAGACGCCCCTGCGATTCAAAACTGGTTAGAACATCAGCTTTCGATACAAGATCAGGTACTTAAAGCCATGCAGCCTGCTGGTATTCCATCATGGTTAAGTATTGCGTTGTCTGCTCAAACTGAATGGGTTCAGCGATGGCAGCAAACAATGATCCGAATTTTCTTAAACGACAAATTTGATGATCCAGAGGATTTGCTTTGGATGGTTGACGCAGGAAATTACCAACTTCAAGCCACTGAAGATGGAAAGAGCAATTCCGCTCGTCCGATAAGCTTACCCATGCTGCCGGGTTCACTTGGCATCGCTGCATTAACGCCTAACAAGCCGTTACCTGGTCAATTGGATCCGGAAGTGCCACTGCTTGTAGTGAGTAATTACCTAAGTGGAATTGTCACTGTGTTGCAATACAACGATGTGATAGGTGAACTGGTTCCTTATACCGTTTTTGGTGGATTAGGCGCTAGCCCTGAGCAGTTAAATAAACCTCAAGGAATTGCCGTTGATCCAACGAACAATGACATTCTGATTGCGGATTCTGGCAATAATCGAATTTGCCGTTGGCGTTTATCGGAAACCGGTGCGGCTGGTTTAGTTCATACCTATGGGCAGCTTGGGGATGAGCATGGAGAATTCCATACGCCATCTGACATCACTGTCGATGCAAACGGAATCAGTTTTATAACCGATCAGAATAACAACCGAATCGAAGTGTACGATCAGAGTGGAAAGTGGGTGCGTAGCTTCGGTAAAGAAGGGTATGGAACGAATAACGATAATTTCTTGCTTCCTACCAGTATTGACCACGAAAACGGATACCTGTTTGTTTCCGATCTCGTGAACCGAGCAATAAAAATCTTCAAGTGTTCTGGAGAGTATGTCGAATCATTCAGTGGTTTTGGAGCCGATAGAGAAAAAGGTCAACTATGGCTGCCTTACTTGCTCCACGTGAAAAATAGCAAAGTCTATTTACCCGATTGCGCGCTGAATAGAGTTAATGTTTATAAATTTGATAATTAACGTCACCTGTATACCGCTATGACTGGACCATGGGTTGGGTATACGCATTGTGAACCGTACAAAAACAACGTCAGGGGTTAGCTATGAATAGTGTTTTTAAACGTGCGCAGGGAAAAAAGCTGTCGCATAAAAAGTTACAAGACGCTCATGGTGTCTGCCAAAAATCGGAAGAAAGCTCTCGTCAAATTTTGCAGCAGTTTCAAACAGTCATTCAGCATTTTGAAGACAATGCAAAAGATGAAAAAAAATGCAGAGATGCATTACGTCAGCTGTATGAAAGCCATGAATTTTGCTACGCCAGTGAGAATGTCACTGGTCCGCATGAGTAACGAGGAGGCACTATGAACTTTTCTCTAAAAAACGCACCCATAAGTATGCGGGCATGGATGATACTGGTTCTGTTTGCTGTTGGGCTAATCGCAAATTCGCTATTGGATGCGTCTGCCACGAAAAAACATATGCGAGCAAACTACGAGCGTGGTGTTCAGCAAATCGTTGAAGGGGCGGTAGGTGTTCTTGACTATTACCATGCACAAAGCCTGAATGGCTCAATATCGAAAGAAGAAGCGCAGAGGCTGTCGTTAGAGTCGATATCCGCAATGCGATTTGACAACGGAAACTACATATTTGTTGCAGACAAAGACGGCATCCAGTTGGCGTCTGGGCTGAAGCGATTGCTTGGTACCAATATCCTTCCACTTAAAGACGGGAATGGAAAACTGTTCGTAGAAGAGCTCTACTCGACAGGTAAACAAGGAGGTGGATTTGTTGATTACATGTGGAAAACATCACCAGATGCGACAGAGCTTTCTCCAAAAACAAGTTATGCCGACTATTTCCATGAGTGGGGATGGATGATTGGTACTGGCATTAACATGAGCTCACTTGAGCGAGATATTCAGCAGTCGCAAATCATATCCATGACCAATGCAGGTATGATTCTGATTGTGCTTTCTGCACTGATCGCATATTTCGTGAAGACCATTACCACACCAATTAATAAAACCGTTGCTGCTATGCGCGATTTATCAAGCGGTGAAGGTGATTTAACGCAACGTTTGAAGGAAGAGGGAAGTCAGGAGCTTATCGAGCTTGCGCAGTACTTTAACCGTTTTGTTAGCTCAATTCAGGAGATCATGAGAAGTGTGAGTGATGCGGGCACCCAGTTGGCAGCTTCTGCCAACCAGCTTTCTTCGTCGGTTTCATCGGTCGATGTGAATTTGAATCAACAGCAAAGTGATACTTCTCAGCTGGCAGGAGCGATGAGTGAAATGCTTACAGCAGTTGAAGAGGTAGCTGGTCGTACTGTAGACGCATCAGATTACAGCGTGAAGGCGGCAAAACAAACTGAACAGAGCTTGGTGATCATTCAACGTAACATACGTGAATCTCAGCTTTTGGCGGAAGACATCGGGGAAGCCAGTCAGGTCATAACTCAGCTTGCTACTGACAGCCGAAATGTCGATACCGTTCTAGAGGTTATAAGAGGTATTGCAGAGCAAACCAACTTACTTGCACTGAACGCAGCAATAGAGGCGGCTCGTGCGGGTGAAGCTGGCAGGGGCTTCGCTGTAGTGGCTGATGAAGTGAGGACGCTCTCCCTACGAACTCAGGAATCCACGATTGAAATTCAAACCATCATAGAGAAGCTTCAAGAAGGTGCAGAAGAGGCCGTAGGCGTAATGAGTAAAGGGGCTAAAAAGGCAACCAATACCTCTGAAATTTCGTCTTCAGCCGGTGATGCGCTGAATGAAATTGCGCAAGAAGTTCATGCTATTCAAGGTATGAATCAGCAAATATCCACAGCTACAGAAGAACAGACCGTTACGGTAAACAGCATCAACCAAAATGTATCCAGTCTGAATGATGGGTCAAACTCATTAGCCAGCGAGTCGACTCAGATGGCTGCGGCAAGTGAAGAGTTAAGCCAAGTCTCTGAAGATATGATGAGGATGATCAATCGATTTAAGTTGGCTTAATATTTTTCTTGAGTCAGGCAATTAGCTTAAACACTTTAATTTTTCACTATGACGCCAAAGTTAATACCTTTGGCGTTTTTACATATGACGTTTTACTTGAGGGTTTGAAGGATCAATTTGAATTCTTAAATGAAATTACATGCTGCGAAATATCTATACCTGAATGGTATTTATAATACTGTTAATATGATTTTAACTGGATGTTAAACCTATCTATTATATATTTAGTAGATATAAATATCAATAAAAGACCCAGAGTTAGTGTTGTTTTTGTTCGTAATAGTGACACTAGGCACAATAGTGATGAGTTTTTTTGCGTCGTGAAATTACGTTTGTAAAATCCGCCAAAGATTTTGAAATACTTCTTGAGGATTTAAATGAGCGTATTAGGTTATATGCAGAAAGTTGGTAAGGCACTTATGGTGCCGGTAGCGACTTTACCTGCTGCTGCAATTTTGATGGGTGTAGGTTACTGGTTAGACCCAGTTGGTTGGGGCAGTGAAAGTGTACTTGCTGCCTTTTTAATTAAATCGGGTGCTGCCATCATCGACAACATGGCTGTGTTGTTTGCGGTTGGTGTTGCGTTCGGTTTGTCTAAAGATAAAGATGGCTCGGCAGCTTTGTCGGGTTTTGTTATGTGGTTGGTAGTGACTACGTTGCTCTCTCCTGCGACGTTAGCTCAGCTTCAAGGAATCTCAGCTGACGATGTCAACATGGCATTTGACCGCGTTGCTAACCAGTTTGTAGGTATTGTTGTAGGTATTATATCTGCTGAAATATACAACCGATTCTCACACGTAGAATTGCCTAAGTTCCTTGCGTTCTTTAGTGGTAAGCGTTTGGTTCCTATCCTAACGTCCATCGCTGGTATGGTACTGTCGTTTATCCTAATGACGGTATGGCCTGTTATTTTTAATGCGCTACTTTCTCTTGGCACGGCACTGCAAGATCTCGGCCCTCTAGGTGCTGGCTTGTTCGGTTTCCTAAACCGTCTTTTCCTTTCAGTTGGTATGCACCACGCGTTGTACCCAGTATTTTGGTTTGACGTAGTTGGCATCAATGATATTCCTAACTTCCTAGGTGGTGCTCAGTCTATTGCAAATGGCACGGCGACTCCTGGTGTTACTGGTATGTATCAAGCGGGTTTCTTCCCTATCATGATGTTTGGTCTACCTGCGGCAGCGTTGGCGATTTACCACAGCGCAGATAAGAAAAATAAAGGCAAAGTATTCTCTGTTATGTTGGCGGCAGGTGCTGCTTCTTTCTTCACAGGTATTACCGAACCGCTTGAATTCTCATTCATGTTCCTTGCACCGGTACTGTTTTTGATTCACGCTGTCCTAACGGGTATCAGCTTGTTCATCGCAGCATCAATGGAGTGGATGGCCGGATTCGGTTTCTCCGCTGGTCTTGTCGACTTCGTTCTTAGTAGCCAAAACCCACTAGCAACCCAATGGTACATGCTGATCCCTCAGGGCTTAGTCTTTGGTTTGCTTTACTACGTGCTATTCAGAGTCGCTATCGCTAAGTTCAACCTTAAGACGCTTGGCCGTGGTGAAGAAATGGCTGAAGAAGGTGCAGAGAACATCGATCAGTTGGCGGCTAAATACATTGCAGAGCTAGGTGGTAAAGAAAACCTAGTAACAATCGACAACTGTATTACACGCCTACGTCTTGAAGTGAAGAGCACAGAAAATATCAACGACGAAGCATTGAAAGCACTAGGTGCCGCTGGTGTGGTTAAACTGGGTAAAACATCTATCCAAGTTATCGTTGGTGTTGGCAAGGTTGATAAAGTTGCCGCGGCAATGAAAAACCTAAACGCATAAGAATTTTGTTCGGCTAGAGTTCCCCCTAAGTTACTTGAATTACGATTAGTCACCGTTTGCCGAACAAAACCTTTTTAAAACCGAGCGTGCTTTTACGCTCGGTTTTCTTCTTTTACATCCGATGTAATGTTATTTCCATTTTACTTTTATTCTCGTTTTACCTGCCTTGTTTTACTTTTAGCTCCGCGCTAACGTTACGTTCGCTATAAACTGTCCCGATTATTTTTGACTGGGATATAGAACAATCGAATTCAATATCCGGGCTAGCTCTTCGCTGTCTGTGAGCATGGGTAGATGCCCTGTCTGCATGGCGTACACACTTTTGATTTGTGCGTTTTTGGCTATCTTAAGCTGAGATTCCAGTGAAATGATTTTGTCGTTATTAGCAAAGACGTAGTGCTTGTCGATTCGTTCCATATTAGAGTGTTCAAATGCCACCTTTTCTTCTGCTATATGTGCGGGCTCAGAAAGGGAAAGGCGTTGGAGTAGATCCTTTTGCTTTGCATTCGCGTCCTGTGCGAAGGTTTCAGCAAACTTGGTGCTATCTCCGATGACCATTCGGTGGCTTGTTTCGTTGTAACGAACGCCTTCAAAATAATTCGTTTCGTCTTGTTTACTCAACGAACCGAATGCCGTTTCCCCCTGTTGAGGAGCAACTGCCGTTACATAGGTGATGGATTGGAATTGATTTGAAGGGCATAACCCCACGGCTTGGTTGACGATTGCTCCCCCTTGGCTATGTGCAGCAAAATGGATGTTACCCTCCAGTGCTCTGATTTCCCTACACAATGACTTTGCAGATGAGCTGAGTGTGATGATTTCGGCATTTTCCGATTCCATTCGTCCTGGCAGATTCACGAAGACCGGTTGGATATTAGAAGATAAGGAATCCGATACCCGTTTCCAAGATTCGGCATTGAAGTGAGCTCCATGCACAAAAACCAAGTTCTCCGTTGCGAATACTTTGGTGGTAAAAGTGGCTGCTGAGAACAATAATCCAGTGCATATAAAAACCGTCTTTTTCATTTTAAACTCCTTGTTTTATGTGATTTTCAAAGTGCATTGCCTAGGCTTCTTGTTCAATTAAAATGACTAAAAATGATATCAATTCAAAAGCAAGAGATTACAAAAGATGTCAAATTTAGATTTATATTCTTTAAAAGAAGGGGCATTGATCGTCAATTAGAGTGATCACCTTATTCGTCGATTCTTGATTGAAAGAACAGTTCGCTCGCGATAGTCTTCTTACCTTCTGAGCTATTCGATGAAATATAGAAAGGGATTTATGATTCAGTTTGGGGAATACAGGTTTGATGCTGAGAAAGAGTGCCTAATACTTAATGATGAACCCGTCGCTGTTCGCAATAAAGTCCACCAACTTCTCTGCTATTTTCTTGAAAACCCTGAACGTATTATCTCTAAAGAAGAGCTCTTAGCTGCGCTTTGGACCAATGGAGATTATCGAGAGCGTTCCTTATCTCAGAGCGTGTTGGAGCTGAGAAAGCTATTGGGTGATTCGGCTTCTAGCCCTAGGTTTATTCGAACTATTCCTAATCAAGGCTACAAATGGATTGCCCCCATTACACAAGTGGATGAACAACCGTCACACTGGCGAAGAAACAGCTTTGCCGTACTGTCCGGTGTACTCCTAATACTTGTGACACTACTTTGGGTGTTCAACCAAGAGGGCTCGATGGATTTCTCTGACAGAAAAATCAGAGTAGCGGTGTTGCCCTTTGAAAATGCCACCCAGCTTGATTCCTATCATTGGATTGAATATGGCTTAAGCGACATGCTTGCCACTGATCTTATGCTGTATCCAGATGTTCAGGTTTACCCTCCTAACCAATTCAAAGCAAAGAGTAACGCTCTTGAAGACTGGCGAAGTAAAGATTTTTCTTCTGCCAGTGTAAATGTAGCGATCTTTGCTTCCGTATCGTTAAAGCAGGGAAGGCAGATAATTACCTATACCATTTTGGACGAACAGTTAAATCAAACATCTGGCGAAATAGAAAAACAAGACTTGGCGCTTAGCATGCCGAGCATAGCGTCTAGCATTGTGCACTTGCTGCGCCCAGCAAAGAACGTTGATGCGTTACCCGAATATGAGTTTGAAGTGAATGCGATGCACGAGTATGCGAAAGGGCAGCACGCGTTAAGTCAGCGAGGGTGTAAACTTGCTCAGCACTATTTCGCTGCCTCATATACGATTGATTTGTCTCACGAGTGGAGTGTGCTTCAATACGCAATTTGCCAATTGGAACTCGGGAATAGAGAAGAAGCACAAATAAACCTGCGGTCTTTGTTAGAGAGTTCACCCGATGCCATTGTTGTCGCAATGTCGCATTTATGGTTAGCGGAAATGTGGATGAGAAAAGGTGAGCTAGATAAAGCGGAGATGCATTTATCCCAAAGTCATTATTCTGAAGTGATAGGTGCCAACTACTTTTGGTTGGAACAAGGCAATGAAATCGAATACTACTTGGGTTATTTGTTAAATCGGCAGCGTCTTGAGCGCTCTCCGTTAGGTTCTGATGCAATCCCGAGCGTAGGAGTACCGCCTTGGCACACGTCAGTCGCGGGAGCAGAGTTAACGGTAAGCAACCATACAAATCAAACCAGTTTCCCTCAAAAGATGATGGCATTGCTTCGCTTTAGTCGAAGTCAAAATCTAGAGACCAAGGTACGTATCACTGCTTTGGAAGAAGCATTGGCGATCAATGAAATGGTCGGATCGCGCCGCGCAGAGACGAGTATTCTTCTCGATTTGATTTACTGGAAGATTCAATCTGGCCAACATGCTGACGCTAAAGAGCTAACCACTAAGCTAGAAGTCGATAGCGAGGATTTCTTAGTTCAGTCGGAGCTGACTATTTTGCAGTCTTCTCTAGAAAACACTCGTTAATCTGATAGCGTACCTTTCCAGTATTCTTAGCCAAACATCCTCACTTGGGGCTGGCATGCTTAATGAAATTCAGCATCCACTGAGTAACCAGCAAGCCGTCTGTCGGCAGTTTTAAAGACGCTAAGCCTTTGTCTTGAACAGGCTTTGGAATCGCGTCTTTTCGTACCTCTATTAAGGCTTTTGAATAGGGCGCGCAAAATTCTGGATGTGCCTGAATCCCAAGTGAGCTTTTCCCGACCACCATAATGGACACGGGGCAGAAATCGTTCCCCGCGACAACCTGACCATCGTCTGGCATTGATATAACTTGATCTTGGTGGCTAACCAGTAGGTTTACCGTGTCTTGGTATGGGTGCATCCAAGGGTAGGGGGCGACGATTTTAGCAATTGCCGTACCGACTCCCCAGCCGACATCAGCCCTGTCAACTTGTCCTCCCAGCGCTTTAGCCAATAATTGATGGCCAAAACATATCCCAATGAAAGGTATATGATTCTGGTGGATCTGACGAACCAGACTCTCTAGATCTTGGATCCATTGGTCGCTATCCATGACACCAGATTTACTACCGGAAGTAATATAGGCATCACATTCGGAAATATCGTCAGGAAATTCGGAATGATTGACCCAATAGAACCGAAGCTGAAGTGTTTCATCTACAGCATGCAGAAGCCGCGTAAACATATCTTTATAGCTGCCATGATCTGGCTCTAACTTAGGATTGACGTCATCACAGATCAGTATACCGATTTTCATAGTCTTCACCGCTACGAGGTTGGTTGATTCATGGGTTGACCCGTTAGAGCGTGCATAAACAGATTCGAATACTCTTCAGCGTTGAATAAAATCGGATTTCCACCTGCCGCGGCATCAAGAACGGCGAGCTCGCCAATTCGCTTTGCGTCGCTTCCGTCTAGCCCTATTTCCGCCAAAGTGTGTGGGATGTTTAGCGTTTTACGCATTCCCAAAACCCACTCAAGTACGGCGTCGAAGCTGGGGGATTGGAGAGAAAGCGATCTTGCGAGCACCAACATTTTATCTTCGATCTTGTCGCGATTAGCTTCCAAAACGTAGGGCATCAGAATGGCATTTAGCAGTCCGTGATGTTTATCGTATAACCCGCCTAGGGTATGCGCTAAGGCATGCATTGCACCTAACCCTTTTTGAAATGCCGTCGCTCCCATGCTTGAGGCGACGAGGAGTTGAGTTCTCGCTTCGATGTCCGTTCCGTCTAGATACGCTCGATACAAGTAGTGCTTCACGAGTTTTATTGACTCAACCGCGATGCCATCAGCCATTGGGTGATAACCGGGAGCGCAATAAGCTTCTAAGCTGTGCGAGAGCGCATCCATACCTGTTGCCGCTGTAATGTGATTTGGTAGCCCTACAGTAACGTTGGGGTCGAGTAACACCTGCACTGGCATCATTTTCGGGTGAAAGATGATTTTTTTTACATGAGTTTGAGAGTCGGTAATCACAGATGCTCTGCCCACTTCAGACCCTGTACCCGCCGTGGTAGGAATCGCTATTACTGGGACTATTTTGCTTTCATCGGCTTGGGTCCAATTATCACCGACATCTTCAAAGCGCCATAATGGGAGACTTTGTTTGGCGCAAAGTGCGATAGCTTTGGCTGCGTCTAGGCTAGAACCGCCTCCAAACGCAACAATGCCATCGTGTTTTCCATTATTGAAAGCCTCAATTCCACGATTGACATTGGTATCGGTTGGGTTGCCTTGAATATCGGCAAATAAACCCACTGAAACACCGTGTGATTGGCAGTTTGATAGCGCATTTCTCACGATGTCTAAATCCGCTAAGAATGGATCGGTGACCAACAAGGGAGACGACATGTTAAGGCGTTTACAGTGTTCGGCCAGTGAATCCAAACAGCCTTCTCCAACGCTAATTGCTGTTGGGTAGTTCCAGTTTGCATGTGTCATTATTTCTCTCCCAAAGATTTAATGTGGAAAGATTTCGGTCTCGTTAGCATTTCAAAACCTATTGGAGATAAGGTGCACCCTCGACCGGAATTTTTAACACCTGTCCATGCCAACTGAGGGTCAAGATAGTCACAGCGATTGACAAAAAAAGTGCCAGTTTGAACGCTTTCTCCAAGTCGGCTTGCGATTTCTTCATCAGTAGAAAAAATGGAAGCGGTCAGCCCAAAGTCACTGTCGTTCATCAATTGAATGGCTTCTTCATCGCTGCTTACCGATTGAATGCCAACAACGGGTCCAAAGGATTCTTCTGTCATAACACTCATGGAGTGGTCGACATTGGTTAAAATCTGGGGGGCGAGATAGGGGGTGCCTTCCTGACTTGTGGAGAACAGAGATTCATCAATGAGTGGGGTCGCCCCTTTAGCTAAAGCATCATTAATTTGTTCTCGCACAAAATCCGCAGCCGCCGTGCGCACCATTGGACCAAGTGTTGTATCTGAATGATTGGGATCACCGAGTTGATAGGACTTAGTCAAAGTAACGGCTTTTTCAACGAATGCATCGTGAACCGATTCATGAACATAGATTCGCTCGATACCGCAACAAGATTGGCCAGAATTAAAGAACGCACCATCTACCAGCGTTTCAGCCGCGTGGTCTAGGTTGGCGTCAGCTCTTACATACGCTGGGTCTTTGCCGCCAAGTTCTAACCCAACACCAATGAACCGACCTGCGGCATTGCGCTCCACCATTTCGCCTCCAGCTACAGAACCCGTGAACGCGACGTAATGAATACTGGGGTTTTGAATGAGTTTTTCAGTGGAAGCATGGTCTGTATGTAAATATTGAAAAGTGCCAATAGGTATACCAGTACCTTTAAATGCTTCCACTAACCGTTCTGAGCACAACGGGGTTTGAGCAGAATGTTTCAAGATCACGGTATTCCCAGCAAGCAAGGCCGGAATCACAGCGTTGATGGCTGTCAAATACGGATAATTCCAAGGTGCGATGATCAAAACGTTTCCAACTGGGACGCGCTTGATGTAGCGAGTGAACCCTTTTTTCTCTGGTAGCGTGATGGTTTCAAGGGCTTTGTCGGATTGCTCAATCATTGAGAGCGCACGCTCTTCAACGCCCATGATCTCGCCTTGCGTGTAAGAAATGGGTCTGCCCATCATCATGGTAATTTCTTCAGCAAGGACCGCTTTGTTTGCAACAAAATTTTCGATGGCTTGTTTGCAAATCGCTTTTCTTGCCTTTAGAGGTGTTGTCTGCCATTCCTTTTGGGCTTTGTTGGCTCTATCAATGGCAAGCGCGATGTCTTCTTCGCATGCTAATGTGCGTGTGACGCAGATATTGCCATTGATCGGCGATAGGGTTTTCTGTTCCATGTTTTCCTATACCTTTTTTTGTGTTCGCTCTTTTCAATATCGACGGATAAGCTTAAATAATTTCGAAGTAGCGCTTCATTTCCCAATCCGTTACCGCTTTTCTAAATTCTCGCTCTTCCCATTCACGAGAGGCGGCAAAGTGGTCCACAAACTCATCGCCAAACATATCCCGCGCGTGCTGAGAACCTTTCAAGCGTTGAGCAGCATCCCAGAGTGTTGCAGGGAGTTTTAAGTCTTCAGGAATATCCTGCTCGTAAGCGTTTCCAACGATGGGTTCACCGGGTTCCCATTTGTTCATGATTCCACACAGACCGGAAGCCAAAGCAGCAGCCAGCGCGAGGTACGGGTTACCGTCGGCGGCTCCGATTCGGTATTCCACTCTTTGACTGCTCGGCGAGCCGGGAATAACGCGTAAAGACGTGGTTCGGTTTTCTACTGCCCATGTGGAGTGGGTGGGTGCCCAAAAGCCGGGAATCATTCTGCGATAGCTGTTTATCGTGGGGGCGACCATGCATAAAAAGTCAGGCATTAAGCGCTGTAAACCCGCCACGAAGTGACGCTGTAGCGTGCTCATATTGTGTTCGCCTTTTGGGTCGTAAAAAGCGGAACTGCCGTCTTTGTTTTGCAGCGAAATGTGGATATGCCCACTTTGACCAGGGTAGTCGTTGCTCCATTTCGCCATAAAGGTCGCCATTAGATCATTTCTCTGGGCGAGAACTTTTGTGTAAGTTTTGAATAACGCCGCTTTGTCAGCGGATTCCATCGCTTTATCGACTTCAAGCGCTGCTTCCAATACTCCAGGCCCCGTTTCTGAATGGATCCCTTCAATCGGAAAATCCATCGTTTCACCAAGGTCGATCAATTGCTGGTATAACTCTAGATAGGTGGAGTTTCGGACCATGGAATAACCGAACCAATCTGGTGTTATAGGTTCCAAATTGTGGTAGTTTTTTTCTCGTACGGATTTGGGTGTTTCGTTAAAAACGAAGAACTCATATTCAAACGCGGCAAAGGCGTTTAAACCTAAATCATCGAACTTTTTAAGGATGCGCTCCAGTGTGCCTCTTGGGCAAACGTTGGCAGCTTTCTCGTCGAACTCTGCGATAAATAGAAGCATTCCGTCTTCATCCAATACGTCTCGGCACGTCTCTGGCAGAATTTTTACTGGTGCATCTGGGTATCCTGTGTGCCACCCAGTAAATGTGGTGTTGTCGTAAAGTTGGTCTTTTGAATCCCAACCCAGAACGACATCACAAAAAGCAAAGCCTTTATCGAGAGATGAAAAGAATTTGCCTTTTGACATGTACTTCCCACGCATAATCCCATCGTTATCGAACAGCCCAACTTTGATGTGGGTAAGACCACGTTCTTCAACAATTTTTTTGGCGTCTTCGATGGTTTTAACTGATCTTGCATCCATTTTACAATCCTCTAAGCACCGGCTAAATCAAGCCGGTGCTATACCCTGTTAGCTGTAGCGATATGGCTTTCCTGCTTTCTCCATATCTGCGGCGTATTTCTTAAATATCTCCACCACACGCTTAGTTCTAGGGCTGGTTTTCGCGATTTCATCCCAGAATTTCAGCGCTTCCTGCTCGACGGTTTTCCACTCTTCATCTGGAATGGTAGTGAGCGCAAGTTTGTCGCCTTCTACACGAAGTTTAGCTTCTCCACCCCAATACCAGTGCTGTCGGTAGTAGTGGGAGCTGTCCATACAAAGTCTCCACAGTGTTTTGAGGTGTTCAGGCAAGGCGTCCCAACGTTCGCTATTGGCAAAGAAGGATCCGCACCACGCGCCAGAGATGTTGTTGGTTAAGAAGTACTTGGTCACGTCTGCCCAACCTACGGTGTAGTCTTCTGTAATTCCTGACCAAGCAATCCCATCAAGCTCGCCTGTTTGAATCGCGACTTCCACGTCTTCCCAAGGGAGAGTGACGGGAATGACACCGAAGCGAGACAAGAATCGCCCAGCGGTAGGGAAGGTAAATACGCGTTTACCTTTTAAGTCAGCGAGGCTGTTAATGGGTTCTACAGTCGCGAAATGACAAGGATCCCATGCGCCAGCAGATAGCCATGTCACGCCTTTTACCTCGCCATACGCCTCTTGCCATATCTCTTTCAACCCGTACTGCTCAAAGAGTACAGGGACATCCAAGCTGTAACGGGTAGCAAATGGGAAGTAACCTCCGAATACGGACACATCCACCGGCGCAGCGATAGAGTCATCATCACTTTGTACTGCGTCGATGGTTCCTCTTTGCATCGCACGGAAAAGCTCACCAGTAGGTACTAACTGATCGGCATAAAACAGCTCGATAACCATTTCGCCATTTGCGGCTTTGTTAAAAGCATCGACCGCTGGTTTGATAACGTGCTCGCCCAATGCTGGTCCAGCGTAGGTTTGCAAACGCCATTTAATGGTTTTTTTGCTGTTTGCGATGGCAGGAGCGCCGACAATCGCCGTCGCACCCGCAGCAGATACCGCACCTGCTTTTTTAAGGAAATCTCTTCTACTAGACATGTTTTATTCCTCCATGGAATGGGTGTCCTTGTCCAAGTGTAAGGGTGTCACTTAAGGTTATGTTTCATCGGCTGTAGTGGTACTCAGGTAGCCACAAAGCCAGTTGTGGGAAGGCCATCACCAAAATCAATCCAAAAATCATAATCAGGACAAAAGGAATGATTGAGAGGTAGATATCCTTCAAGGAAACTTCAGGTGGAGCCATGGCTCGCATTAAGAATAAGTTGTAGCCAAAGGGGGGCGTCATGTACGCGATTTGGCACGTGATGGTGTAAAGCACACCATACCAGAGCAAATCGAACCCTAATGCGCCAACTAAAGGAACATACAATGGAGCGACGATGACCAACATGGCGGTGTCGTCTAAAAATGTTCCCATTAGAAGGTAAGAGAGCTGCATTAAAATCAACACTTGCCAAGGGGTCAGGTTGAGGCGGTCAATAAAGAAGCCTTCGATGGCCTTAACGGCACCGATACCATCGAAAACGGCCCCAAAGCAAAGTGCTGCCAAGATAATCCACATAAACATGCAGCTAATTGCGAGTGTTTTGCGCAGCGTTTCTTCCATTACAGAACGGTTTAATCGTTTTTTCGCAATTGCGGCAATCGTCGCTGCGGTTGCACCCACGGCGGAGCTTTCGACTAAGCTCGTTACGCCCATCAAAAACAGCCCAGTCATGGATACAAAAATCAGAAGTGGGGTAATACCTGCGCGCAGTAAGAGTAACTTTTCTTTAAAGCTGACGTTGCGTTCTTCTTCGGGTAACGCAGGACCGAGGTTTGGCTGAATTTTGCAACGAATGACAATGTAAATGATGAACAGCGTGGCCATTAAGAGCCCAGGGAAAACGCCAGCGAGCCAAAGTTGCCCAACAGGTTGCCGAGCTATCATGCCATAAAGAACCAGAACGACGCTTGGGGGAACAAGAATGCCCAGAGAGCTCCCCGCTTGGATGACGCCAGTTACCATGATCTTGTCGTAACCACGTCTTAGCAGTTCTGGCAGAGCGATACTTGCGCCAATAGCCATCCCGGCTACGCTCAACCCGTTCATGGCAGAAATCACGACCATTAAGCCAATTGTGCCGATGGCCAAACCGCCATTGAGTGGTCCCATCCATACATGGAACATTCGATATAGATCTTCGGCAATTCCAGATTCTGAAAGCATGTAACCCATATATATGAAAAGCGGAAGGGTCAACAATGGGTACCATTTCATCAGTTTAATGGCAGAGCTAAAGGCTATTTCAGATCCGCCATCTCCCCAAAGGAGAAGGGCAGCGATAACTGCAATGGATCCGATAACGGCAAAAACACGCTGACCAGTAAGCAGCATTAACATCATGGCGGAGAACATCAGCAGGGCGATCATTTCGTAACTCATGATTGCGCCTCCGCATTTTCAGAGCTGTCGCCATACATAATGGTGGCGATGTCTCTGAACCAGACCGCAATGGCTTGTAAAAGCATTAACACGATACTGAGACACATGATGATTTTTATGGGAGACATATAGGGTCGCCAAGCCGAATAGCTTCGTTCACCGTATTCAAGTGCGTAACTGGTGCTCGATATTCCGCCGTACAACAGTATTGAAAGGTAGACCAGCAGCATGATGATAGTGATGCTATCAATGATGGCTTTCTTTTTCGGACTCCAGCTACCGTAGATCAAATCCATTCTTACATGGCTATTGAGTTGCATGGAGTAAGGGCCGCCAAGCATATAGAAAGCCACCATAACAAACTGAGCCATTTCCAATGTCCAAAGGGAAGGGAAAAAGAAGGTCTTTGAAATAGATGAGTAAAGTAAAATGCCAATCATCACAAAGACGAGGTACATGGCGAACCGACCAATTCTTCGATTTATTATTTCCACTATGCGGACAAATGACCGAATGGGTGTAGGTAAAGATGCGACTGGATCCTGATCCATTAATGACTCCATTGTTCCATATGGTCTTACTGCTAATATCAATTAACTATCTGATAATTAATCAATATCACCAGAAGATATGAATTCCGTTTCAATCTTCAAGAGATAACTAATTTATTAAATATGTTTAAATATTGATCTATTTGTACCTATATTTACAGAAAATTAATTGCTGTCAATATATTTACAGAAATTATTTTTTCAGTTTTTGATCTCGTGTTATGTTTGTTACAATGTTATCAATTAGGTGGGCTGACATTATTGATAGAGCCACTACTTCATGGAGTAAGATTTGACCGTTTCAGAAAGGATAAAGGCAAGATTTGCTAAGTTAACGCGAGCAGAAAGGCAGCTTGCTAATGTGATGCTAGAAAACTACCCAGCTTCGAGTCTAGGAACGGTTGTTTCACTGTCGGAAGCTGCAAAAGTTTCGACGCCTACCGTGGTACGCCTAGCGAAAAAGCTCGACTTTACTGGGTTTCCTGACATGCAGCGTAGCATTCATGAGGAAATTGGGGATACGCTGAAAAGCCCAATTGAAAAGCACGCCTCTATTCCAAGCATGGACGAAAAGTCGCACCTTTTGGATAGGTTTGCAGACACGGTGATGAACAATATCAGGCAGACAGTTGCGCAGGTGGATGAAGCCACTTTTAGCAAAGTGGTGGAACTGCTAAGTAAGCCGGATAGCCCGTTATACATAGTTGGAGGGCGTATTAGTCACTCCATTGCCGAATACATGTTCACGCACATGCAGGTCATTCGTGCCAATGTCACCATGATTGAACCGAACGCAAACAGCTGGTCGCATTATGTGATCAACATGAAACCGGGCGATACCTTAGTGGTGTTTGATATTAGGCGATATGAAAATGACATTTTAACGTTGGCAGAAATCGCTCGAAGTCGAGATGTCGAATTGATTTTGTTTACCGATCAATGGGGTTCACCTGTTGTTAAATTGGCGCAGCATGTGTTTCATGCTCGAATTGAAGCGCCATCTGCTTGGGATTCGACCGTTGCTATTACGTTTTTAGTGGAAGCTATTGTCGAGGCTATACAGTCTGCAACGTGGTCTGAAACCAGTAACCGAATGAAAGATCTGGAAGTTTTGTTGGATAAAGCTAAATTATTTAAAAAGTTTGTATGACCCGATGAATTTTGTTTGACTCGATGGGGAGAATACTAAAGAATTCCCGCATTCCAGTCCTGAATGAGCACCCTTCATGTCTAAGCAACTTGACCAAGAACAAATTGACACCATTAATCGTTACGATACTGAAAAGCGCCTGAAATACTGTGTGAAAGAGGTCGTAGCAAACAGAGAGATCTGGATCCTGACTGATGAGCATGGTTGTGTCATGCTAAACACTGAGGATGAAGATTGTGTCCCAGTTTGGCCAAACAAAGAATTTGCTCAAGCATGGGCGAATGGTGATTGGGAAGAATGTAAGCCAGAGCCTATTTCTTTGAATAAATGGCACAGCAGATGGACACATGGTTTAGCGGATGATGAACTTTCTGTGGTTGTTTTTCCAAATGAAAATGAAGAAGGGGTGATTTTATTCCCCGATGAATTTGATTCTGAATTGAAGAAACAAGCGAATAAAAAATAGAGCTTTCTAAAACACAGCTACTTAAAACGTGGCTGTTTAAAGTTTAGCTGTTTAAACCTAGCTGTTTAAAATTTGGCTATGCAAAAAGAAGTACCCAAGCGTTTTGAAGATGCATGGGTATATTTTTCTTCCACTACTCTCATAAATTCAATCTTGCGGCGAGACGTACTAACGGTTCAAATTAAAACCCCATAAGCGGGTATAATTCTCCCTTCCTAACTTCGCGAATAGCGCTTTCTAACGTACCGTCGTTTTTGAAATCCGCGATAATCTGCTTCACGATAGGCTCCGCTTCTTCTCTGCTCATACCTACTTTTAGCGAAGGGTGGTAGAGAATTTTTAGCAGCAATCCATCAAGCGGGGAAAGCAAATCTTCTGGCGACGCATCGTTAAAAATTGAAGGGTATACCTTATCGGAGTCGTTTGGTAACCCGAGTAACTGCGTGATTTCTTCTACCACACAGCCGAGTAGTTTCCCTTTAGAACGCGCTTGATCAACGGGAATGATTATTCCACCTCTAATCAGTTCTCCGCCTATATCAGTTTTAAAATTCGCCATACAGATGGCTTTGCCTGAATGCTGCAATGAAGGCTTTCCCAGTACTCTGACGATATCGTCTTCCCAAAGACTTAATCGCGTATAAACCCAAATAATATTGGCTTCTTCTAAGTTATTCGTCAGGCTTATTGGGTGATTCGTGAGGTAGGAGAGGTGCTTTATATGCATTTGTGCAAGCTCCGTATGAATGCCTTCATCCGGTACTTTATGCTCAATAAAAATCTTGATGGGCTCGCGCCACTTCCTAACGTTCTGTTTTTCAGATTCGTATTCGTTTTTTAATGCAACTTCGTAAAATGCTTCTTCCAAATAAGCGGTGTCTAACCAGCGATGACTGGTTTGTGAATATGAATAAATTGGGTAAGAGAAAAGCACCAAGTAGCCGATGAGATAAGACGCAAATTTTGTGCTTTTCGACATAACGAACCCTAATGTGCGGGAGCTTTATTGAAGTGGCTTTCTATCAAACGTTGCGTAATCTGATGAGATGGGTTGGCAATCACGTCATGAGTCGATCCCGATTCGACTACATCCCCTTCATGCATCACCATTATTTTATCGGTGATGTGTTTGATTATGCCAATATGCTGCGATACATAAACAAAAGACACACCCATTTCTTCTTGCAACTCTAATAGTAAGTTTATTATCTGAGAGCGCATGGCCATATCGAGACCATTTAGAGCTTCATCAGCAACAATTATAGACGGTTGAAGA
Source organism: Vibrio penaeicida (assembly GCF_030689305.1). Classification (GTDB taxonomy): domain Bacteria; phylum Pseudomonadota; class Gammaproteobacteria; order Enterobacterales; family Vibrionaceae; genus Vibrio; species Vibrio penaeicida_B. The sequence goes on from NZ_JAUYVM010000002.1 coordinate 401,098, forward strand.
ATAAGTGCACGGGCAAGGTTAATCCGCTGTTTCTGACCAGTAGCCAGCATTTGAGGGTAAAAATAGGCATGTTCAGGCAGCAATCCAACACGGATCAATGTGTCTTTCACTCTCATCTTTCGAGCTTCTGACGACATGTTTGTATTTCGTTTCAACGGGCCTTCGAGAATGGTCCCGATTTGCAATCTGGGGTTTAAAGATGTGTTTGGATCTTGGAAAATCATACGAATGAGTTTGCAACGAGTGGAGTAATCGCGGTGCTCCAATCTTTCCCCCATTACACGAATTTCTCCTGAAGTTGGTTCTATCACGCCCGCTAACATCTTAGCCAATGTTGATTTCCCAGAACCGTTTTGCCCTATAAAGCCCAGTGTTTGCCCGGCTTCTAAGGTGAAGCTAACGGGTTTTACTGCCTCTTGCTCTTTTTTAGAGAACAAACCAGAGCGACTGATAAAGGTTTTTCTGAGGTCACGGACTTCTAACAACGCGCTCATGTACGTTTCTCCATATTCAGAGGGAAATGACAGCTAAATTTATGATTTTTGACTTTTTGAGTTCGCGGTATTTCAACGCATTGGCGCTGAGCGTGAGGGCAGCGCGGACCAAGGCGACATCCAATAGGTAAATGCTGAAGTGGCGGAATAGAGCCTGGCAAAGACTGTAATTTGGACTTGTGTGGGATCCAATCGTTAAAATCTGGCATGGCTTGCAAAAGAGCAACGGTATAAGGGTGCTTAGGTGCATTTAATATTTGTTTTGTTGCGGCAGATTCCACTGATTGACCACAGTACATTACGGTGATTCTGTCGGCCCATTGCGTAATGGTCGTCAGATCATGCCCAATAAGGAGAATCGTGGTGTTATTTACCTGATTCATTCGGCTGAGCAGTCTTAGAATTTGGGACTGAGTAATGGGATCTAAATCATTAGTCGGTTCATCCGCTATCAGCACTCTTGGCTTGGTCGCGATCGCCATTGCTATCATGATTTTCTGGCATTCCCCATCGGTTAATTCGTAGGGGTAACTGCGCATGATGCGTCTATGATCTTTAATGCCCACTTTGTGCAGCAGTGCCATAGCCTGTTTTTTTCGCCACTTCCATGATTGCCACCATCGACCTTCGAAAGAGTCACGTGGAATGGACTCGGCTAACTGACGTCCAACGCGCTCAGAGGGATCGAGACACGTTGAAGGCTCCTGAAAAATCATGGCGATGTCGCGAGCAATAACGCGTCTTCTTTCACGTGGTGTCAGTTGCAGCAAATCAATGCTGCCTAAACGAAGCCTATCTGCGGTTACCGTCATGTTGTCTTTGGCGATACCAAGTACCGCTTTCGCCACCAAACTTTTACCGGAACCTGACTCCCCTACAAGACCACGAATTTCACCTTCGTTCATGGTAAGGCTCATGCGATCCACAGCTTTCACTTTACCTTGCGGCGTCTCAATTTCTATTGTTAGGTGTCTGATGTCGAGTAGTGGCATTATTCTGTCCCCGCATTTAATGCGCGTCGGGTTCCTTCACCAACTAGATTAATAACAACAATTGTAAACATGATCACCAAGCCGGGTAGGGTGACTGTCCATGGTGCGGAATAAATCAGTTCTACAGAATCACCAAGAATCGCTCCCCATTCGGTACTCGGAGCTTGAGCGCCGAGTCCTAAAAACCCTAATGCGGTAATGTCGAGTATGGCTACCGATAACGCCATAGTGAATTCAGCGGCGATCACGGGCAACACATTAGGAAAAATAGAGTTCCAAAGTAGGTGAATATTCTTTGCACCATCCAAACGTGCTGCAATGACGTAATCTTTTTCCACTTCATTGTGAACCGCCACATAAACGGATCGAATAAAGCGAGGTATTAACGCTAAACAAATAGCCAATAGAATATTGAACTCCCCAAATCCTAAAAAGGCAACGAATATGATCGCCAAGAGGAGTGAGGGAATAGACATGACTGTGTCGAGTAGGTGGTTTAACGTACTTGATATTAACCCTTTGGTCATGCCTGCCAAAATGCCGATAGCACAGCCAATAAGACTGGCGATTAACGTAATCAGAATCCCAGCACCTAATGTGAGCTGAGATCCTTCAATCAGCCGAGAAAGAATATCTCTTCCTAAATCGTCTGTTCCTAAGAAAAACTCTACAGTACCTTCAGTATTCCAAGAAGGAGGCAGCCTTAAGTTTGCGGTTTGGGCTTGTGGGTCATGAGGTGTTAACCACGGGGACAACAGCGTAATAACCAGAAGAATGATAAAGCACCAAAGCCCGAACATCGCCAAGGTGTTATTCCGGTAGCTATTCCAGAAATGCTCAAACTGTGTAGGAACGCGTTCTTCCTGATATACATTATTTGTCAGCATACCATTCCTTTCTTACCAGAGGATTTGCAAACGCTCCGATCAAATCCGATAGAATATTCGCAATTAAAACAAAGGTTGCAACAACCATAACGCCCGCAGAAATCGCGACGTAATCTTGATTTGAGAGTGCATCAAGCAACCAACGTCCAATGCCAGGCCAATTGAATATGGACTCGGTAATAATGGCAAAAGTCAGCATGCTAGAAAGCTGAACGCCAAATTTGGGAATAATAGGTGGAAGTGCATTTCGAATGACATGTTCAATAACAATCTCGTACTTGGACAGACCGTTTATTTTGGCTGCACGTATATAGTTCTGCTGCATCACTTCTGCTACTGAAGCCCTCATCAAGCTAATAATTTGCGTGGTAGGCGCGAGAGCAAGAACAATACACGGCAATATTAAGTGTTGCAGTACACTATGAAGCGCGTGTGCTCTGAGCGGGCTTTCAGATAACATGGCATCAATAATGGCAAACCCAGTTACGTGGTCGATTTCATAGAGCAGGTCATAACGTCCTTCCACAGGGAAAAGCTCCCAATTTAACGAGAACACCAGAATCAGCATCAAGGCTACCCAAAATAGTGGGGCAGCAAAGCCAGACATAGAAGTAAATGAGATGACGGTATCAATCCATTTACCTTGGCGAGTACCGGCGACAGTACCAATGGGCAATCCGATCATTAATGCAATAAGAAAGGCAAAAAAGCACAATTCTAACGTGGCCGGAAAGACCACCATCAAATCATCCCAAATAGCTGTCCCTTGAGCGTTTAGACCGAAATCAAGTTGACTGATTTCGCCAATGTACTGAAACCAGCCAGGAATCAGATCATCCAACGCCGCAGGCGAATTTGGGTCAAGCCTAAGAATACTGAACCCAACAAACGTAAGGATCAGCAAAGTGATAATGAATAAGTTCAGTCGCCGAATGGTATACAGAAACATTATTCGCTCCTTTCGACGGTATGAAATGAGCGAACATTAAACGGGCTCATTTGAAATCCGCTCAACGAATTGTGGTTGGCTTGATATTGAATACCATGTGCAAGGGGGATGACGGGCATTTCTTGGTTCAATAGGTTTTGTGCCTGACGATACAGGTTTAGTCTATACCTTGGTTGGTTGGTTTCTCGGGATAAGTCCAACAAGAAATCGAAATCTGGGTTACACCACATAGAGACATTCAACCCTGCTTTTTCAGCGTTACAAGATAGAAGTGGACGCAGGAAGTTATCTGGGTCGCCCGTGCTAGCTGTCCAGCCTGTAAGCAACATATCAACATTTGGTAGAAATTCGTTTAGCTCTGCGCGGCTAAACCGATCGTCAGTTAGTAGATTTAACGTTACGCCAATATCTGCAAAGCTAGCTTGTATTTGCTCCGCTGTTTTGCGTGGGCTCGGGTTGTACGGACGCGGCTCCAACGGAACCCACATGGATAGAGTTAACCCTTTGGATAGCCCTGCTTCTTCTAATAGTGCCAACGCATAGTTGCGATCATAGCGAATTTGAATACTGTCTTTTTGATAAGCCCAGGAGCTAGGTGGCAAAAGAGTATAAGCAATTGAGCCGGTACCGTAATAGACGGAATCTAAGATTACTTGTCGGTTGATTGCAAGGTTAAGAGCCTTACGCACGCGACGGTCTTTTAATGCAGGGTGTGATGTGTTCAATGCAATAAACGCTACATTCATCGCAGGCTTTGCATGCAAAACCAATTCGTCATTTTCAATAATAATAGGTAACTGGCTAGAGACAGGCGAAGACAGCACGTCACATTCATTACGCAGCAATTTTGCCAATGTACCAGTGCCGCGCGTTGATATATCAAATACCACTTGCTCCATCGCGGGTTCACCTTGCCAATATTTTGCGTGCTTCTTCACTCGAATCAGATCACCTGCTTGGTACTCATCCAAATAGAAGGGTCCGGTTCCGATTGGTTGGGTATCAATGTGATGCTTATTACCTTGTTTGATCAATTTATCGGCGTATTCGCTAGAGTGGATGACCGCATAGGGTGTCGCAATGTTAGGGAGAAAAGTATTGTCTGCTCGAGTGAGAGTAAACTTAACTTGATTGTCGCTAATCGCTTCGACCGATTTGACCAACCCTCTAAAATCGATACCTTCAAACCAAGGGTAGCGCCCTTGCCCTAAATAGTGAAACGGATGTGAACTTTTAAGAATGCGTTCGAAACTGAAGACGACATCATGAGCTGAAAAAGGTTTGGATGGAGTGAACCAAGGCGCGGTTTGAAACTCCACATTTTCTCTTAGATTAAAAAGGTATTCGGTTCCATCTTCATTGACGTCCCAACTTGTAGCTAAGCTGGATATTGGTTCATGTGTTTCAGGCTCGAGCGTTAAAAGCGTATTAAATACTTGCTGGCTAAGTGCCTCAGCAGTTAATCCGCTATCTACTTGTTGAGGGTTAAATGAAACAGGGGAACTTTGACCACAATAAACAAAGCCTTGTTTTTTTACGATGCTGTGATCAATATCATCGCCGCATGCACTGAGAAGCCATGCACTGGCGACGGTTAAAGATAATTGTATGAACGCTTTCATAGAGACGAGAATTCTGGCACTTAACGAGGTAATAATGTATCTGCTCATTAGTACCTCTCGATCTGGCTAATTTAACATTTTTTACCTGACAGACCAAATGATTAGTCTGATTTCGAATGGGCAAATGAGAATCATCGCACACCCTTTTCCACAAAGGATAAAGCTGAAATGAAACTTTACTCAGATTGTTGACCAACGAGATTGTATTTTCTCAACATGCCCCTTAACTGATGGTAGCTCAAACCGAGCATTTTCGCTGCTTGTCTTTGATTATGTTTGGATTCGTCGAGGACTTTGTGCAGTAAGGCGAGATCTTGGTCTTCTTGCCATCTTTTATAGTCGATAGGGAATTGCATACGAGAAATATCGCCCACCGTGTCGTCGGTAGAAGGGGCATCCTTGCTTGGAACCAGCTCAGTTTGCCAATCGGTGCCAAAGGGGTTGAATACCAATTCATCAATAGGGTATTCCCCAGCGCCTTGCTGATAAATAGCGCGCTCAATAACGTTTTTTAATTCTCGTACGTTGCCTGGCCATTGATAATCAAGCAGAGATTGTATTGCATGATCGGTGAAACCAATAAAGACGGGCAGCGAGAGTTCTCGGCACATTTTAATGGCATACTGCTCGGCGAGTAGAAGTATGTCTTCTTTCCTGTGACGCAGTGGTGGGATGTGAATGACGTCGAACGCTAAGCGATCAAGTAAGTCTGCTCTAAATTCCCCATTCTCTGCCATTTCTGGTAAATCAGCGTTGGTCGCACAAATCAATCTTACGTCGGCAGACAGCGTTCGGCTACCACCCACTCGTTCATACTCGCCGTATTCGATTACCCTCAAGAGTTTTTCCTGCACTGATAGGGGGGCGGTAGCGAGTTCATCCATAAAAAGAGAGCCATTCTCTGCTCGCTCAAAACGACCTTGATGTTTGCCTTTTGAGCCGGTAAATGACCCAGCCTCATGCCCAAATAACTCTGAATCGATTAATCCTTCACTTAATGTCGAGCAGTTCATTGAGACAAGTGGTTGATCCCATCGCTTTGAAAGGTAATGTAAACGCTGGGCAATCAGTTCTTTACCCGTCCCCCTTTCCCCAATGACGAGAACAGGGCGTTCAATAGGTGCTAGCCTTGATACTTTATCGAGAACAGAGAGAAAAGAAGGGGATTCCCCTATAAGATTTTGCTGTTTCACGATGCGTTCCTTAAGCTGGTGGCGAAATTTACCAAGTGTTGGTGCAATTAATCATAACATAGACAGGAGAAAATGATATTTTAATCTATCTAATTGTATTATATGGTAAATAAAAGTTGGCACGCATTGTGTATTATAGAACCCATACCAAGTTGAACAGTCATAAACAGGAGATCAATTATGGGTATTTTCTCTCGCTTTGCGGACATCGTGAATTCAAACATCAGCTCACTTCTCGACAAAGCTGAAGATCCTGAAAAAATGATTCGTCTTATCATTCAGGAAATGGAAGACACGTTGGTTGAAGTTCGCACAAACTCTGCTCGTGCCATTGCAGACAAAAAAGAATTGTCTCGCCGTGTTGATACAGTAGAGCGTCAAATCGAAGAATGGCAAGAAAAGGCAACACTTGCACTTACCAAACAGCGTGAAGACTTGGCTCGCTCTGCGCTAATCGAAAAGCAAAAACTGGAAGAAATGGCGCGTGGCTTACACACAGAGCAAACGCTAGTTGATGAAACCATTACTAAGTTAACCGGTGAGATTGGTAAGCTTGAAGCCAAGATCAACGAAACTCGTGCCAAGCAACAAGCGCTTGTGATTCGTCGCCAAGCCGCTGGTAACCGCCGTGATGTGCAAAAGCACCTGCATACTAGCCGCACCGCAGAGGCGATGTCCAAATTTGAGCAGTACGAGCGTAAAATAGATGAACTAGAAGCGGAAGCGGACAGCTTTACATCGACAGGACGCTCTCTGGATCAAGAGTTTGCAGAGTTGCAAGCACAAGACGAGATTGAAAAAGAGCTCGCAAAAATGAAAGAGCAAATGAGTCAAAATAAAGAAGACAAGTAATTAACTAACGGAGTCTCTGTATGTCAGCAGCGTTTATCACAGCCCCACTGATTGTATTTCTAATCTTTGTGGCACCAATATGGCTAGTGCTGCACTACCGCAGCAAACGAAAAACGGCGCAGGGATTGTCAGACGAAGACTTTGAAAAGCTGCAATCCATCACTCGCCACGCAGAGTCGATGCAGCAACGAGTTCAAACGCTAGAGCGTATTCTCGATGCTGAATCGCCAAACTGGAGGCAAAATCAATGAGCCAAAAGAAGAGCTTATATAAAGACCCTGAAAATGGAAAAATCGCCGGCATTTGTGCCGGCGTAGCACAGTACTTTGGTGCCGAGATCTGGTTGGTTAGGATTTTGGTCGTGTCAGCAGCGTTACTAGGTTTTGGCTTCTTTGTTATTGTCGCATACATCGCGTTAGCGCTAATGCTAGAGAAGAAACCGAAAAGTATTAAACAAAGTAGTGCACCTCAATTTGAGCACAAATTGAAAAGCAAACCTTGGCAATCAGGGGGCACTCCTAGCCAAGTGATTCATAACCTCGAACGTGAACTGTCTGATCTCGAAGCTTCGATACAAAACATGGAAGCGTATGTAACCTCAGACGCATTCAAAGTCAATCGAGAGTTCAAGAATCTCTAACATTCTGTAACTGTTTCAGGGAGCATGAAACAAGAAGTTAGATTTCATACATTTATCTCTGAATTGCACTGGAACGCATATCCGTTTTCATCTATGTTATTACGAAGTTTCAAAACATGGATGAACACGCTATGCGTTTCAAATTTCATATACTTGCTCTATCCGTCGTAACTCTAGCTGGTTGTGGTCGAGAGTTACCTCCAGTACCCGAGCCAGATTCCCGACCAGCAAAACTCCTCACCATTTCCCTCAGCGAGAAGCAACTTTTCCGTGAGTTCCCTGCTACTTCTGAAGCCGGAGATAAAGCGGTTCTGGCGTTTCGCGTGCCAGGGCAACTTCAATCGATTCCAGCAACTGCGGGTAAGCAAGTCAATAAAGGCGATATCCTTGCGACGCTTAACCCTGATGAATACCAACAATTGTTGAAACAAGCACAAGCGAATTTTAACTTGGCCGAAGTCCAATATTTACGATTCAAGAAACTTCGTAAAGACAAGGTGGTTTCAGAGCAAGATTTCGATAAAGCCGCTGCAAATCATAGCTCGGCGTTAGCAAGCCTAGATCAAGCCAAAGCAAACGTAAGTTATGCCTCGCTTAAAGCTCCATATAGTGGAACGATTTCCATCGTTAATGCCCAAAATTTTGAATTTGTAGGTGCTCAACAAGGCGTAATGAACATCCAAACCGATCGGATTTTGAAAGTCGTTTTCCAGCTTCCAGAACATGTGTTCCGTCGCTTTTCCATCGGTGATGTTGTTTCTGCAGAAATGAAATTTGATACGTACCTTGATCGTACATTCCCTCTTACTTTCCAAGAAATAGATACGGAAGCTGATCCAAAAACCAATAGTTATAAAGTGACCATGGTGATGGAAAGACCAGAAGACGTCGGTTTACTGCCTGGTATGTCAGGTATTGTGCGTGTGGAAATCCCTGAGGGGAGAGAAACAACGATTCCTTCAAGCGCTGTAATGGTGAGTGAAGGGCAATCCTTTGTATGGAAAAGAAACAGCGATGGTTCTGTTGAGAACACTTCTGTGAGCTTGGATGATAACTATCACATTATCAGCGGTCTCGAAGATGGCGATCAGATTGTTATCTCCGGTGTTTCCAAACTGGAAGAAGGCATGAAAGTGCGCGAGTGGATTAAGGAGCGAGGGCTGTAATATGAATATTAAAGTACCTTTAACATTACTTGCGTTATCTGTTTTGGCGGGTTGCGGTCAAGTTGCCATGGTGGAAGACAAGCCTTTGCCCAGAGTGAAAGTCGTTGAACTTGGAGAGTCCATTCAAAAAGAACAAATGTTTTTCCCCGCAGTCGCTGAGGCTGCCGACAAATCTGCGTTGAGCTTTCGTGTGTCTGGTGAAATCAGCAAACTGACGCCAAAAGAAGGGGATCGCGTTAAGAAAGGGCAAGTGATTGCGCAGCTTGACCCTACTGACTACCAATTGAAAGTCAATAATGCACAGGCAAAGTTCTCGGTTGCGGATAGCCAATACCGTCGTTCAGAGCCTTTGGTAAAAAAGGGGCTACTTGCTCAGTCGCAATTTGATGAACTTGCTGCTCAAAGAGAAATTGCATTAGCCGAACTTGAACTCGCCAAACTTCATCTTTCCTTTACCAAGCTGCTTGCTCCGATGTCGGGGATCATTTCCCGTGTTAACGTCGATCAGTTTGAAAATATTCAAGTTGGTCAGCATATCGTGAACATACACAGCACCGAACAAGTGGATGTGTTAGTCCAGATACCAGACAGATTGTTTGTTGCACAGCCCAAAGATTTGGATATTGAAAACATTCAAGTTGTCGTGCGTTTGAAAGAAGGGGTGGAATACCCAGCGGTAATTAAGGAATACACCACCGAGCCTGACCCTAAAACCGCGACTTACAACGTAACGCTTACCATGCCAATGCCGGACGACACAATTATTCTGGACGGTATGGCCGTTGAAGTAGCGGCACAAGGTCAAAACCAGGGGCTGAACTTCCGTTTAGGAATTAGCGCTCCCATTGAAGCGATTTTCAATAGCGACGGTGACAATTTGGACCGGGACAATAAGTTTGTGTGGGTAATAGACGAAAATAATGTCGCGCAAAAAACACCAGTCGTAACTGGAAAAGTGAACCTGAGTGAAGTTCAAATAATCGAGGGATTAGAGCAGGGGCAGTGGATTGTAACCGCTGGTGTTGCGAGATTGCGTAATGGTATGAAAGTAGAATTAGTCAAGCAGGAGGCAGGTCAATGAGTAATGCAAACCAGCCATTAAATCCTGAAGAGAAAGGCGTTGCTGCGTATTTCATTAAAAACCGCGTGATCAGCTGGATGGTATCACTTATCTTTTTGATAGGTGGTGTATCGGCGTTCTTTGGATTAGGTCGTTTGGAAGACCCGGCATTTACAATCAAAGATGCCATGATCATAACGTCTTATCCGGGTGCTACACCGCTGCAGGTTGAAGAGGAAGTCACTTATCCACTTGAAAAAGCCATCCAGCAGTTAACTTATGTCGATGAAGTTAATTCGACATCTTCACGTGGTTTATCGCAAATCAGTGTGACCATGAAAAGTAACTATGGTCCCGACGATTTACCACAAATATGGGATGAACTTCGTCGAAAAGTGAACGATACCCAGTCTCAACTGCCTCCTGGTGTTAACCCTACTCAAGTTATTGATGACTTTGGGGATGTATACGGAATTCTACTTGCAGTCACAGGGGATGGTTACACATACAAAGAATTGCTGGACTATGTTGATTACCTTCGCCGAGACTTAGAGCTTGTTGATGGTGTCGGTAAAGTGAATGTATCGGGGCAACAGCAAGAGCAAGTGTTCATTGAGATCTCAATGAAGCGAATGAGTACATTAGGTATTGCGCCAAGCACGGTATTCAACCTTCTATCCACTCAGAACACCGTCAGTGATGCTGGAGCGATTCGAATCGGCGATGAATACATTCGTATTCAGCCAACAGGAGAGTTCGAAAATGTCGATAAGCTTGGTGATTTGATTCTGACGGAGGGGGGCGCTCAAGGGCTTATCTTTTTACGAGATGTCGCCGAGATAAAACGTGGATACGTAGATGTTCCTAAAAATATCATTAATTACAATGGTCAAGTTGCGCTGAACTTAGGCGTGTCGTTTAGCCAAGGGGTAAATGTTGTTGAAGTAGGCGAAAGGTTTGACCGTCGCTTAGCTGAGCTGAAATACCAGCAACCCATCGGCATTGAAATATCAGAAATTTACAGCCAGCCGAAAGAGGTTGATAAATCGGTTAGCGGATTTGTGGTCAGCTTAGGGCAAGCTGTAGCGATTGTTATTGTCGTGCTTCTGTTCTTTATGGGGCTGCGCTCTGGCTTGTTAATTGGTTTGATTCTGATGCTGACGGTATTTGGTACCTTTATATTTATGAAGTATCTAGCCATAGATTTACAGCGTATTTCATTGGGTGCTTTGGTCATTGCGTTAGGGATGCTGGTGGATAATGCGATTGTGGTTGTGGAAGGGATACTCATCGGCACCCAAAAAGGTCGAACGAGATTGCAGGCTGCGACCGATATTGTAACCCAAACCAAATGGCCGCTTCTTGGTGCAACGGTTATTGCCGTTACTGCTTTTGCACCAATCGGATTGTCTGACGATGCGACGGGCGAATATTGTGGAACCTTGTTTACGGTTTTGCTGATTTCACTGATGTTAAGTTGGTTTACCGCAATTTCACTTACGCCTTTCTTTGCGGAAATGTTCTTTAAAGAGCAAAAAACTGACAAGAGTAAAGAGCCTTCAGACCCGTACAACGGTATGGTATTTGTGCTTTACCGTGGTTTCTTAGAATTTTGTATGAAGCGCGCATGGTTGACTGTTGTTGTACTTGTCGTTGCATTGATGGCTTCGTTATACGGATTCACTAAAATTAAGCAATCGTTCTTCCCATCATCGACAACACCGATGTTTATGGTTGATGTTTGGATGCCAGAAGGAACGGATATACGAGCGACAAACACCAAGCTGAAAGTGATTGCGGACTGGTTAGAGAATAAAGACGGTGTAGAACATATAACGACTACAGCTGGTCAAGGCTTACAGCGCTTTATGTTGACTTATGCCCCTGAAAAGGCATATGCCGCTTATGGTGAAATTACCACTAGAGTGACCAGTCACGAAAAGCTTGAGCCGTTGATGGGAGCTTTGCGCGAATACATCGAGGCTAACTTCCCAGAGATTAACTACAAGCTAAAACGCATTGAGCTAGGTCCTGGTGGCGGTGCGAAGATTGAGGCGAGAGTCGTGGGCTCTGATCCAACAGTGCTTCGTGGTATTGCCGCAGAAGTTATCGACATAATGAATGCCGATAAAGGAACGCACAACATTCGCCATGATTGGCGAGAAAGAACCAAAGTGCTGGAACCTGTCTTTAATGAAAGTCAGGCGCGCCGTTACGGTATCACTAAATCAGATGTTGATGAGCTTCTTATGATGTCATTCTCTGGTAAAAATATTGGTGTGTATCGCGATGGCACAACGTTAATGCCTATCGTATCTCGCCTACCAGAAGAAGAGCGCGTTGACTTGAGAAACATTGAGGGGATGAGAATCTGGAGCCCAGCTCTTAGTGAATTTATTCCGTTGCAGCAAGTCACATTGGGCTACGACATTCGCTGGGAAGACCCGTTGATTGTAAGAAAAGATCGCAAGAGAATGCTTACAGTAATGGCAGACCCAGATCCATTAGGAGAAGAAACTGCCTCGACGCTACAGAAACGACTGATGTCCCAGATTGAGGCCATTGAAATGCCGTCAGGTTATTATCTAGAATGGGGCGGTGAGTACGAGTCATCTCGTGATGCACAGGAATCCTTGTTTAAGACGATGCCCCTTGGCTATCTATTCATGTTCTTGATTACGGTTTTCTTGTTCAATTCAGTGAAAGAGCCATTGATCGTATGGCTGACAGTTCCATTAGCCGTCATTGGTGTAACGTGCGGCTTGTTGCTGTTTGACACACCATTTGGCTTTATGGCGCTCTTGGGCTTCTTAAGCTTGTCTGGCATGCTGCTGAAAAACGGTATTGTTCTTCTGGACCAAATTGAGATTGAGATGAAGTCCGGTAAAGACCCATATATTGCGGTGGTTGATGCAGCGTTAAGCCGTGTTAGACCAGTATGTATGGCAGCAATTACGACCATCTTAGGTCTTGTACCACTTCTGCCAGATATCTTCTTTAAGCCAATGGCAGTCACAATCATGTTTGGATTGGGTTTTGCAACAGTACTGACACTTATTGTCGTACCTGTGTTGTATCGTCTATTTCATCGAGTGAAAGTGGAAAGCTAACTAGCTAAAAAGCTTTAACTTAGCCCGCCGCTCGGCGGGCTAATTGTATTTTTAGGTTACTTGGGTATAGAGTATTAAACTGTTAGACAGATGTTGAATGTTAAGGAAAAGGCATGGCAGACACTACATGTGCATGGGCAACGGATCATGAATTGGAAAGGGAATATCACGATGCTGAGTGGGGAGTTCCTGTCTATGATGATCAAGTTTTATTTGAGTTTATCACTCTTGAAGGTGCGCAAGCCGGCTTAAGTTGGATAACCATTTTGAAAAAGCGTGAAGGGTATAGAAGCGCATTTGAAAATTACGACATTGAAAAGTTAGCGACTTATGATGAACTTAAAGTAGCGCACGTTATAGAAAATTATGACGTCGTTAGACACAAAGGAAAAATCGCCTCTGTATACAGCAATGCACGTGCAACCATAGAACTTCAAAAGGAATTTGGTTCTCTGTCGAATGCGCTTTGGCAATTTGTTGATGGTAAACCAAAAGTGAATAGTTGGACGTCTGCGGATCAAGTGCCTGCGTCAACAGAGCACTCAAAAGAGATGAGTAAGTTCTTAAAAAAACGTGGCTTTAAGTTTGTTGGTGAAACTATCTGCTACGCATTTATGCAGGCGGTTGGGATGGTCAATGATCATACCGTGGATTGCCCTAAGTACAAAGTGACCTAAATTTGCGTCTAGCAAAAACGGCGTTATATGAAAACCCCCAGTGTCTGTACTGGGGGTTTTCTTTTGATTGAGTTCTATTGTTCTAACGATGCTTTTTCAAGAATGATGGCATTGTAGCGCTCTAATCCTGCTTCTAGATCGGCGATCAAATCATCCGTGTCTTCTAAGCCTATATGCAGGCGGATTAGTGTCCCTTCGAAATTAGGGTTGGCTACCGTTCTAAGGTAGTTAAAGCTTTTAGGCTCATTTGCCAAAATCAAGCTTTCAAAACCACCCCATGAATAGCCCATGCTAAAGTGTTTCATGCCATCTAATAGCGCGGTGGTGGCACGAGGGTAAGAGGATTTCAGGACGAATGAAAATAAGCCATTTGAACCTTTGAAATCACGCTTATAGAACTCATGACCAGGGCAAGATTCTAGAGCTGGATGTCTTACATGGTCGACCTCAGGGCGAGACTCTAGCCATTTGGCTACCTTAAGGCTGTTTTCGTGATGTTGACGCAAACGAACATCCAGCGTACGAATACCACGCAAACCTAAGTAAGCATCATCCGGTGAAACACACTGCCCAAGCAGGTAGCTTTGCTCACGAAGTTGATCCCAGTATTTCTCCGAAGCGACTGCTGTACCTAGCATCACGTCTGAATGACCAACGATATACTTTGTGGCCGCTTGAATCGAAATGTCCACACCGTGCTCAAATGGAGAAAGGTTAACGCCCGCTCCCCATGTGTTGTCCAACATAACAATAATGTCGCTTTCGTGAGCAATTTTGGACAAAGTAGGCAAATCCTGCACTTCCATGGTGATAGAGCCAGGGGATTCGGTAAATAAAATTTTAGTGTTTGGCTGAATGAGATCGCGAATTCCCTCTCCGATCATTGGGTCGTAATAGGTTGTCTCGACGCCCATTTTTTTTAGCATCACGTTGCAGAAATCACGTGTTGGCTCATAGCAGGTGTCGACCATCAATATATGATCACCAGATTCAACGAAGGAAAGAATAGCGCTGGTAATCGCTGCTGTGCCACAAGGGTACAGTGCACAGCCAGCACCACCTTCGATTTCAACCATAGCTTCTTGGAAAGCAAAATGTGTCTGAGTGCCTCTTCGTCCATAAAAAAGAGTGTGCCCTTGGCGCTCCGAAGTGGCTTTATGTTTTTCTGCAACTGTATTGAAAACGACTGTTGATGCACGCTGTACTGGAGGGTTAACTACGCCATTTGTCCATTTCTTACTGCGTCCTGCTGTGACCAGCTTGGTCTGGTATTTCTCAGACATTCTTTTTCCTTGTCCCATTAAAATTTACTCTATTTAAACCATTTTAAGAGGGGAGAAAGCAAGTGTTATTTCCCTTTAAAGAAGGGGGCTGAGTAAGAAATAGGCACGTTCAAAAATTCGATGGACAATTCCTCGCTCCGACCAGGTAGCCGACTCGATTTTATGCGCATTTTCTATGTAGGATTCTTGTAGCCAGTAAAGCTCTTTTGTGAAAGAAGCGTCATCTACAGCCAAAGTTACTTCGAAGTTCAGCCAAAGGCTGCGCATATCTAGGTTTACCGTACCAATCAAACATTGGTGTTGATCGATGACGACCGATTTGGTGTGTAACAAACCGCCGCGGAACTCATAGATTTCAATGCCTGAATTTAACAATTCGCTATAGAACGCCTTAGATGCCCACTTCACCATAATGGAATCATTGCGATGAGGAATGATAAGTTGCACTTTAACACCGCGTTGTGCTGTCATTTTGAGTGTTTCTAGCAACTGATCACTCGGGACAAAATAGGGGGTAGTGATTCTGACGGATTCTTTCGCCTGATTGATAGAAAGAATCATAACCTGCTGAATGAGGTTTTCAGGCATCCCAGGTCCCGATGGTACAACTTGAACTGGGTGCAGACCGTTTTCTTGATCAACAGGACAGTGAGGGAATGTAGGAAATTCTCGTTTACCTGTTTCTACTTCCCAATCCCATGCATGAATGGCCGACAAAACATTAACAGTTGGCCCTGAAATTCGAACCATGACGTCTATCCATTGACCAACCCCAGCACCTTGTTTGAAATGCGCAGGATCAACCATGTTCATTGAGCCGGTGTAAGCAATTTCGTCATCCACCACAATGATTTTTCGATGCTGACGTAAATCTAGCCGACGCAGGAATACACGCATTGGAGATACGGCAAGCGCATGAATGACTTCAATGCCCGCTGTTTCCATCATGGCTTTCCAGTGGCTTTTAAAAAAACGATGGCTACCAGCGGAATCGAGAAGTACTTGAACTTTCACTCCTCGCTTTGATGC
Organism: Vibrio penaeicida; assembly: GCF_030689305.1. Lineage (GTDB taxonomy): Bacteria > Pseudomonadota > Gammaproteobacteria > Enterobacterales > Vibrionaceae > Vibrio > Vibrio penaeicida_B. The sequence continues at coordinate 417,052 of NZ_JAUYVM010000002.1, forward strand.
TTGTATCAAAGCGGATGCAACGGAGTCTGCCAGCCCACCAGGGTGCCAAATATAGAATTCCATTCGTATATGGTGTTTTGCCGACTTAATGTCTTCAATAACAGACTGAAGGATTTTTACAGGCGAAGTTTGTAATGAAAGTGTATTGCCACAAAGAGCAGGGATACCAGTGCGATTTGAGCACAGATCGTGAATTTGGGAAATTTGACCTTCCATTAATTCTGGAAGATGAGCTTGGCAATCGTGCAACTGATTGAACCAATATTCGTAGGGGGAAAACATACGTTGAGCGCGTTCAGCTCGTTTTCTTCCGAGGTTCAGTTCGCCAAACAGAAAGTAACATGCAACACCAAGGATTGGGATGATGTAGATGATCATCAACCAAGCCAAAGAAACGCTGACGGCTCTGCGCTTAAGCACTACGCGGATGGTAACCCCTGCAACGAGTACCCAATAGGCAACCAGACCGAACAGAGCGACAAACTGATAAAACTTTTCCATTTTCCTCGACAAATCAGGATGGTAACGAAATTATTCTAACACTATAAGCAGAAGGAGCTTAAGAAGAAACAACAACTACTCGCATATCCCTATTAAGAATGAGAAATGGGTGGAATAGCCCGAATATTGGCGCTTTTTATTGAACGACTAAATCTTCAAATCGGTGTCTTGTCTGAAAGCCAGTTCCCTATTCTTTGGTTGAGAGGTCGCTGAACCTAGCATCTTGAGGTTACTTGGGTATATGTGAAAAAAATGTACAGATTTGTTGCGGTAATTAATATTGTATATTTAATTTTAATTAAGATTTGCATCTGGATTTGATTAAAAAAGAAGCGAACAATACTTGGTTTTGAGTATTTATTGATTAAATAGACTGTGGGCGCTTCCAATTCTAATCTCAAACTGTTTTACTTGCCATTATTCAGTTGAAATTAAGAAAATTAATCACTGTAAACTTAATTTTACAGTGATGAGTCTAATCAGGCGGTATTTATGGCATCAACATCTCGTGCTCAATTTTCTTCTAAATTGGGCTTCATTATGGCAGCAGCGGGCAGTGCTGTCGGTTTAGGTAATATCTGGGGGTTCCCAACTCAAGCGGCCAGTAATGGTGGCGCGGTGTTTTTAATTACTTATCTTGTGATGGTTTTTGTGTTGGCGTGCCCTATGCTGATAGCAGAACTCACTATCGGTCGGTATGGTCAGTCCAACCCCATTCGATCTCTTAAAGCCGTTTGGCCAAACGGTAAGATGGGTGCAGCACTTTTAGGTGTTGTAGCAATGATGGCGGCATCCCTTATTCTCAGTTTTTACGCCATTATTGCAGGTTGGTTGTTTGGTGAGTTTGCTGGAAGTGCGTTGGAAATTGTGGGGCTAAATGAGGTCTCTACATGGCTAACAAGCTTTGGTGATAGCCGAAACCTGTTTCTAATGATCATGTTTATGATTGCAACCATGTATGTAGTAAGAAGCGGTGTTGCTAATGGTATTGAGCGTTGGTCTACCCGATTGATGCCTGTGCTGCTTGTCTTGTTTGTCGTGATGATAGGCTACATTCTTACTCAAGACGGCGCTTCTGAAGGGCTCAAAATGTACCTTGTTCCTGACTTCTCGCACTTTAACTCTGATTTAGTGGTGAGTGCGATGGGGCAAGCGTTTTTCTCATTGTCTTTGGGTGTTGCAACCATGATGGTGTACGGCTCTTACCTAAAGAAAGATACCAACATTCCTAAAACAGCTGTCCAGGTTTCCCTTGTCGATACAGGCATCGCTATTTGCGCTGGCTTGCTTGTTTTACCCGCGATGTTCGTAGCAAAACAGCATGGCGTTCAAATTTTTGATGATACTGGCGCTCTACTAAGCTCAGACACATTGGTGTTCACTGTGCTACCCGCAATGTTCGATACTATGGGTAGCTTCGGGATTGTAGCCAGCATGATGTTTTTCGCACTTATGATGATCGCAGCACTAACATCATCCATTTCCATGTTGGAAGTTCCGGTTGCTTGTGCGATAGAAGAATTAAAGCAAACCCGTACTGCTGCCGTTATATGGATAGGTGGAGTGATTACGTTAATCTCAGCGATTATCGTTCTAAACTTTGGTTCGCTATTTGGTTTAGTCGTACAGGCAACAACGGTGTACGCTCAGCCTATATTGGGTCTAGTTTGGGCACTGCTTGTTGGTTGGATTTGGCATAGAAATAAAGTACTTGAAGAAATACGTCAGGGTTACCCTGAAGTAGAGAACTCGGTATTTTGGAAAATTTGGCCAATCTATGTACGAGTAGTTTGCCCTGTATTAATGCTTGTGGTGTTCTTTGCGTAGAAGATCACAGCTTAATTATAAGAATATTAGAAAACACTTCAGCCCTAGTCTCTAGGGCTTTTTTGTGTTCGAATATAAATCGAATGTCATATTGTTAATGCTGTAAGATACATTTCTAAACGTAGAGGGGCTTTTGTACATCAACAACGCTTATTGAAACACTTCTTCTTACATATGATATGAGCTCTGCCATTTTTATTCTTTTTAGTTTTATTTTTTTAGGCTCTTACACTGGGCTTTTTAAGGACGTTCTATGAATCTTTCAGTCAAGCAAAAGCTGTCGGCCGCTTTTGGCAGCATAATATTTTTAATGGCTATATCCGTTACAGTCGTCTTTTTCCAGGTGAAATCGGCTCACGATTTAGAAAACGCTATCCGCACAGACGATGTTCCGGGAATGGAGCTTTATCTTACCTTGATAGATGAATCTGGAGACATGCAGCGTGATGCTTTGAGAGTCATTCTAGGCGATAGCTCGGCGCAATCAGACTTTATTGATAATTACCGTCAATTTGAAAGTGCACTGAACAGCCTAGCGCAAATTGAAACGAGCTCCCAAGCGAAAAATACCGTTAATCAAATTAGAAATTTTGGCTCTGAGTACAAACGCTCAATAGAATCTCTGTTTCCTTTAGCAAGTCGCGAAGGGAATACAGCAGAGCAAATGAAAGACCTGTATGCCAAGAAAATGGCAATAGAATCGAAAACCATGGTTCCTATGGAAAAACTTCTAGACCGTGAATCAGCGGCAGAAAAAAGCGACGTGGAAAATGGTCTAAATACACTAAATGATTCTTTGTCATCAATGAGCAATACGATGATGACGTTACTGGTAGTGGGTTCATTGATTGCTTTGGTTATAGCCTATCGTTTGTCTTCGTCTTTAACTGGTCGTATTGAGAAATTGGAAGTGGTTGCAAAGAGTATTGCGAATGGTGATCTTACATCTGATGAGATTGTAGATAACAGTGGCGATGAGTTATCAGACCTGGCTGATTCCATCAATGCGATGCAAGGTTCGTTGAAAACGCTTTTGACTTCTATTTCGCAGGTTAGTGAGCAAGTGGAAACCGTTACAACGGATCTTTCTCAGGTCACCACGTCTATTTCTCAGGGTGCGACAGAACAAGCCGATAAGGCGAATTTGATCTCTACCGCGTCTGAGGAGCTCACCCTAACGATTGGTGAAGTTGCACAGCAAAGCGTCGCAACGGCAGACAGTGCTTCGCAATCTGGCGATGCCGCGGAAAGTGGACGCAATGTTATTTTAGAAATGGTTGGTAGTATCGAGAAAGCGTCAACTCAAATGGCTGAAATGTCTGTGAGCATGCGCGAGTTGAACGAGCACGGTGAGCAAATTGGTAGCGTGATCAAGGTGATCGAAGGTATTGCAGAGCAAACTAACTTGCTTGCGCTGAATGCCGCGATTGAGGCTGCTCGCGCAGGTGAGTCGGGTAGAGGCTTTGCTGTAGTAGCGGACGAAGTTCGTGCTCTAGCCGAGCGTACTACACAAGCAACCCAAGAAGTTTCAGAAATTATCCAGGCTATCCAGCAGGGTACACAGAAGGTGATGTCTTCTACTTATGACAGTGTTGAATTGGTTGAGAAGGGTGTCGAACAAAGCGCAGGTGCAGGAGCGGCTCTCGATCAGATAGTTGCAAGTGCGAATCAGGTACAGGGAATGATCGCTGCCATTGCAACCGCGACTGAAGAACAAACGGCCGTGACTCAAGAAATTGCAAACGACATCAGCACCATTAATGATATTTCTGCGAGCTCATTGCAATTAGTCGATCGTAGTGCACACGACGTAACAGGCTTAAGCGAGCGTGTGAATGAACTTAAGGGCTTGGTTTCGAAGTTTAAAATTTCTTAAGTAGCCTTAGGTTTTCCAATGGCTTTGTTTCTCCAATAACTTGGGTTTTCTAATAGATTAGGCTCTCCTATAACCTAGGCTGGTAATTTTTCTAAGTTTGCAAACCAAGTAAGTTTGTAAGAGCTTATTGTATTTAATGGCTTCTTCTGTAGGAATCGCTATAATTCAGCGCCTGCGAAGGAGCCATTTATGTTTGAAATCCTCTATACCCATCCCGATTTCCTCATTATTAATAAACACTTCGGTGTCAGTGTGCATAAAGATGACGGCGACGTTAGCTTGCCTATTGAGGTCGCAAAAGTATCAGGGGATGAACAGCTCTATCTTGTGCACCGCTTAGATAAAATGACCTCAGGAATGCTCATTCTGGCAAGGCATGCCAAAGCAGCCAGTAAACTCTCATCACTGTTTGCGCAGCGTGAAATAGAAAAATTTTACCTAGCGATTGGGGCAAAAAAGCCTAAAAAGAAGCAAGGTACGATTGTGGGTGATATGGAACGCTCTCGCCGATCCAGTTGGAAATTGATGGGCAGTAAAACTAACCCTGCTATTACACAGTTCTTTTCATCAGCTGGAGAAGTGGGAGAGCGGTTATTTTTATGTAAGCCTTATACAGGTAAAACTCATCAAATCAGAGTCGCGTTAAAATCGGTAGGCTCTCCGATTGTTGGTGATGATATTTACCATCCATCTTCTATTTCGGACCGCGGGTATCTCCATGCGTATGCGCTCAGGTTTACGTATGATGACCATCTTTTCGAATTCCTCTGTAATCCTGCCGAACATGCTCACTGTGGCGAAAAATGGCAGTCACCAGTAATAAAAGAAGCCCTAGAGGCGTGGACAACTCCTTGGAACCTAATATGGCCAACAGTGAAAACAAAATGAAAACAGATTCTCTAACCCAGTTATGGGCTGCACTGGACTTAGCTATTGAGCAAACGCCTGATGAGGTAAGACGCTTGTTTCATGGTCGAGGTCGGTGTTGGGATGGGCTAGAGCAACTTACTGTAGATTGGCTACAGGGTCAGCTCGTTGTTCACCTATTCAAATCTGTAGAGCCTGATTTTCTAAATGAACTGAAAGTTGGATTACTGGAATTAACAAATAACAAGGCGTACCTGCAACGCGGGCTGAATGCCATTTTGCTTCAGCACCGTTACCAAGATGGTGCGCCTTTTGAAGCGATTTGGGGCGAGCCAGATCTAAAACCGGTGGTGATGGAATCGGGGCTAAAGTATCAATTGGAGCTGGGTAAAAACCAGAATTTTGGCTTATTCCTAGATATGCGTTTTGGTAGAGACTGGGTACGTGAGCGCGCAAAACACAAAAAGGTATTAAACCTATTTGCCTATACTTGCGGGTTTTCAGTGGCAGCGATTGAGGGCGAAGCCGATCAAGTGGTGAATGTGGATATGGCGAAATCGAGTTTGAGCCGAGGCAGGGACAATCACAAACTTAATGGTCATAACCTGAATTCTGTTAGTTTTATGGGGCATGATATTTTTAAATCATGGGGGAAAATAAAGAAGTATGGACCTTATGATATCGTAGTTATTGACCCGCCGTCATTTCAAAAAGGCAGTTTTGCGCTCACCAAAGACTACCAGAAGATTTTGCGCCGCTTACCCGATTTACTCACAGAGGGTGGGGAAGTGCTCGCTTGTGTCAATTCACCCAGCGTAAGCCCCGACTTTTTAGTTCAAGGAATGAAGAGAGAAGCGCCCGCTCTCACATACCAATACCGACTAGACAATCCACCTGAGTTTAAAGACCGAGATGAAAACTCGAGTTTAAAAGCCATGGTATTTTCTTAAAACGTCGAATAGCGTGCGTCTAAATAACGAATTCAGATTTACTCACTACTGGGGAAAACGGCTCTGTTTTTCCCTGAACGTTTAGCTTCGTAAAGGTTTTTATCCGCTTTGCGAAAGCTATCATCGCTGTCGCAAAGCTCACTTGGAAGAGCTGGTTTGCTGACACCAATGGAGACAGTAATATCGAGCGCTCCAGCTTGCGTAAGAAAAGCTTCACTGTTGATGCATTTCAACATAGCATTGATGCGAGTCTCTATGTGACTATCAGACCTCAATAACACCAAAAACTCTTCACCTCCCCAGCGGATAAGCAACTCAGCACTGGATACAAGGCCGCTCAAGCGTTTAGCCGTTTCAATGAGTACTTCGTCTCCAACGTCATGCCCGAAGGTATCATTGACCGATTTAAAGTTGTCTAGGTCAAATAAGGCGATTTGATAATGTTGCTCTCGGCTTAAAATGTCGTCGCTAGTTAGTTGACGTTGGTAATGTCGCCGATTATGAAGCTTGGTGAGTTCGTCGATGTACGATAGATCATGCAGTTCTTTGTTTTCATTCTTGATAAGAGAAGCTTTTCGCAAGGCGAAAATGATGAAGATTAAAGCAATAAAAATCCAAGTACAGGCGATTTGAAATCGCAGTTTCTCTTTGGCCAATTGTGCAGCTCCCAGCTGGTTTTGAACATTCAGCAGGTCCTGTTCTTGCTTCATATGTTGAGTCACAAAAGCATGTTCAAGGTCATAAACTTTACTCAATAGGTGATTTTTATCTTGTTCGTAGTACTGTTTATACATGAGCAGCGCTTTGCCCGTTTCTCCTAGCGCTTCAAGAATGTCAGCTTTCTTTTCATAGGCCTTAATCAACCAACGTTTATGGTTGATAGATGAGAATGTGACAATAGTATCCTCAATGGTGTACAGAGCTTCCTGATAGTCGCCTAATTTGAGTTGAGCTTCAGCTTTTTGAATCTGACATTGTCCCAATTGCAGTGGATATTTAAAGGACTCTGAATACTGAGAACAGGTGTTTGCTGCATTGATTGCTTGCTTATATTGTTTCGAGAAAACGTAGTATTGCGTATCGCCTTTTAATTTCAGAGTTTTCAAATTAGGGTTGGCATGTCTGTCATCATAATACTTGAGTGATTCTTCGTAAGAAGCCGTCATGTTTTCTAGTTCATTTAATTTGGAGTAAATGAAGGCTTTGTTTAGATGAATCACCTGAAGAACGCGATTGGCTTCTAACCCGTAAGGAATTGGGGAGTGTTGAGCTTTATCTAAATACTCTAGTGCTTTGGTCCACTTTTCAATGTGTAGGTAAAGTATGCCAATATTGTTATAAAATCGAATGAGATAACTGGTATCACCGATTCTATTCGACACCTCAATTCCTTTCATGAAGTAAGTTTGCGCATCCATTAATAGATTTTCTGCGTTACTGATGTAACCAGCGACGTTGTAAGCGCTCGGCAGTAAAAATAAAAAGTGATGACGCTTGGATTCTGAAATTGCTTGCTTAACTAGCTTAGATGCTGTTGCTAAGTTACCCTGCCTACTGATCTCACTGCTTTTTTCTATCAATAGCTGGATCTTGAGCCAGTATAAATTTCTATTATTTGACAACTCTTCTAATCGCAAATTAATTGACTTTGTTAGTGCGGAATCTTTGTTATTAATCGCGTTGATACGCTGAGCAAGAGTAAAGTATGTGGACTCTAGCGCGGAAATCTCATTTTCTATTGTTTTTTCAAAAGCTAATAACGCTTGTTGCCCTTCTTTTGGGCGAGATTCCAACAGGTTAGTTATTTCTACTATTTTACGACCTGTCTCGGTTTTAGCGAGCTCATTTTTAGGGTGATAGACCTTGATCTGTGTATTAGATAGATTTTGAATACTTGGTTCGAAGAATATCACGTATACAGTGAGCACACTTAGTAGCATTAAACCCGAACAGGATATGAAGAACAATACGCCTTTTTTCATTTAAGCTCAGTTTCCAAGTGACCAAAGCGTTGAAATGTTACTATGCCAACCATGCACTTACAACATTATGAACGGTATGTGTGTTCTCTCTAGATTGAATGTTCTCTTGAAGCTCAAATTTGACTCAATTCTCATCTGTCTTCTTATTTTTGTGCAGAAAGAATGTTGGAAAGAAGATTCTCAGCAGCAATTTTTGGGCTTGGTGCATGACATATCGCAGAGACTAAAGCAATGCCGTGGACCCCAGTGGTCACAACATCCAATAGATTGGATTCATTGATCCCGCCAATCGCAACGGTTGGAAATGGGCTGCCTTTTACGGCATGAACTAATCCTTCAATTCCCCATTCGTACTTTACGTCAGACTTTGTTGGCGTTGAAAAAATGGCACTGATTCCGAGGTAATCGACAGGCAACATTTTTGCTTCTTCGAGCTGCGATTTGCTTTCCACTGATAATCCTAAAATTTTGTTTTCACCAAGCAGTTTTCGGGCAAGGGTTGCTGGCATATCGGATTGACCGAGGTGAACACCATCGGCATCGACCGCAAGTGCCACATCCACTCGATCATTTATAATAAGTGGAACTCCCGTACCAGCAAGTATCGACTTTGCGCACAAGGCTCTTTCTATAAAAGCGTGGACATCCCCATGCTTCTCCCGCACTTGTACCATAGTGACACCACCTTTTACGGCTTCAGTCAGTACTGATGAAAACGTATCGATGTCCTGTTTATCGTCTGTGACTAGGTAGAGTGTGTAGGGGCTCATGTCGTATCCTCGATGAGTTTGGTGAGTACAATGAGATATGAAAAAGCGCTGCTAGTACAGCGCTCCTAAGTGAATGCCCATTTTTTAGCTATGACAATTTAAGCCGTTCGATCAAAGTTGCTTCATCGAGTTGATAAAGTGTATCCAGTAATGAAACTTGCAAGCTACCAGGTCCTGCAGCGTTTTCTGCTGCTATTTCACCTGCAACACCTAAGACGGCAGCCGCTGATAACCCAGTTTCATCGCCTATGGCTGCAAAAGCACCGGTTAATGCGCTCATGGTACAGCCCATTCCCGTTACGTACGGCATCATTGCGTGACCATTTGATAGCGTGTAGATCATAGAAGGAGTGACCACGTAATCTATCTCCCCAGACACCACAACGTTGCAGTTTAACGCCTTAGCTAAGTGATTTGAGGCACCAATGGCTGTGTCACTGCTATCCAGTGCATCAACACCTTTGCTCTGCGCCTGCTCACCAGCCATGGCGATGATCTCTGAAGCATTTCCACGTATGATCAGTTTTTCAGCCGATTGAGCTAGCTCGCGCGCGATTTTAGTTCGAACGGTGCTTGCACCACATCCGACTGGATCAAGAATGACGACTTTACCGTTTTTGTTTGCTTGCTCGACCGCATACTGCATACGCGGAATCCAAACGCTGTCTAGTGTGCCGATATTGATGACTAGTGCACCACAGAATGTCATCATTTCTGCTAGTTCTTCACGAGAATGCGCCATTATTGGCGACGCACCAATGGCGAGCAGTGCGTTTGCCGTATTGTTCATCACCACATAGTTAGTGATATTTACGACGAGAGGCTTATTGTCTCTCACGGCACTGAGTGCTTTTGCTATGTCCTGAGTATTCATATTTTTCCGTCCTTGATCGCATTCAGCCCTTGTTGCCAGAATGCCACTTCCATACGGGTTGCGGTTTTAAACACTTGAATTAGGTTTTTGCCGCGAGGGCTATCTAGTTCTACTTCTGATAAAAGTTTATCAATGGTTTTTGTACCTTGGGCGACGCTTTGTTGGAATTCTTCTCCGCCATATAGTTGAATCCAGCTGGCGTAGGGATTTCCTTCTATTTTTGTTGCAGGATCATTCAACAGTAGTCGACCGATTTCCGTATACCCAATAGAGCAAGGTGCAAGAGCCGCATACAAATCGATGAGATCGCCTGTCATTCCTGCATCTAACACATAACGAGTGTAGGCGACGGTGCCGAAATCTTCCGCTTCTGCTTCCAAGTCGGTTTCGCTTAGTCCCCATTCCTTACAATACGAGACATGATGAGCGATCTCTGAATCTAGAAGTGCGTGAACACTGGGTAGCGCGTCCCGCATGTCTTTTAAGGTTCTCGCTTTGTAAATAGCCAATGCGTATGCGCGAGCATACTGTTTTAGGAACAGAAAATCTTGCTTCAAATAGTGTAAATAGCAAGGTTGTTCAAGCGAACCGCTTGCTAGTTGCTGAACAAATGAATGCTTGGTGTATTCTTCCCAGTCGCTGCGGCACGCTTGGATCAAATCTTGATGATTCATAGTGATACCTCAATCAGTTGAAGCTTGGGACGTAGTCTTCAGCTTTAGGTAGCGACTGAATGATTTTCTTGTCAAACATGAACTGAGCGTAATCGTCGTATCGTTTGTGATCGACTGCTGATGGGCGAAGAGCAAAGCGTGTGAGTGTGTCATTCCAAGCGCGTTTGTTCAATTCGTTGTTGAGAGTGTCTGGTGAATACGCTACGAACTCATTCCAAGACTTTTTAGGGTGGTTAACAATGTAAGTTGTCGCTTTTTCTAGCGCGCGGTTAAAGGCTTTAATTGCGTCTTTGTCGTGCGTGTTTGCGTTGGCAACAAAAACTAATTCGTCGTAAGTAGGTACGCCGTGCTCTTCAGGGAAAAACGCTTTGGCTTCATAGCCTTCAAGTGCTAACTGGTTACTTTCGAAGTTGCGAAACCCACCCCAAATAGCATCAACTTTACCGGAGGCAAGAGAAGAAGAGAGTGCCCATCCGACATTGATGATTTCTACATCGCTGTACTTTACATTGCCTGTTTCGAGCATGGTGCCAATCGTGGCCTCTTCATTACCCGCGATGGCGATACCGATTTTTTTACCTTTAAGGTCGCTTAAATTCTTAACGCTTTTGTCTTTCAAAACCGTGAGTGTATTTAGCGGTGTTGCAACCAATGTTGCCGAGCGAATCAAAGGCAGACCTGCTGCTACATCAATCGTAAGGTTGGGTTGGTAAGAAATGGCAAGATCCACTTTGTTTGCTGCAACCAGCTTAGGTGGTGTACTTGGATCCGCAGGTTCTTGAACCTCAACTTTTATCCCTTCATCTTTGAAGTAACCGTGTTCTTTAGCGATAACAATAGGACCATGATTAGGGTTTACAAACCAATCGAGCATTAAAGTGAGGCTTTTTTCTTCAGCGCTTACGTTAAATGTAAAGGTGGATGCAGCAAGTGCAATTGCACTGATAATGTTGTTCTTTTTCAAAATAGTTTCCTTCTAAATATGCCCAAATTAGGCAAAAAAATCGTGGGGTAGATTACCCTTCCCAAGGGATAAACTTTTTAAGTGCTTCGTCGGCAATGAAATACAAAGACACAGACAAAGCAGATAAAATAAAGAGCGCGGCAAACATTTCATCAATCATCATTCGAGCATTAGCTTGCAACATGAGATAACCCAAGCCTTCACTAGACCCAACCCACTCTCCACACACCGCGCCGATTGGCGCAACCACAACCGCCACACGTATTCCCGATGCGAGGGTGGGTAAAGATGCGGGCAGTTGAATGTGGCGCAGTGTTTGCCATTTTGATGCGCCCATGGTTTTGGCCAAATCCAAATATCCAGTAGGTGTGTTTCTCAGCCCGTCATAGCAACAAGTGGTGACAGGGAAGAAAATGATGATGGCAGCCATCACGACTTTGGATGTGATCCCGTAGCCGAGCCAAAGCATTAAAACAGGTGCAATCGCAAAAACAGGAACAGCTTGGCTTGCGACGAGAATCGGAAGCAACCAACGCTTTAATGGGTCGAACATCAACATTTGCAGTGCAAAAATCAACCCCATTGAAAGCCCGAGCAGTAATCCAAGTAAGATTTCTTGCGCGGTCACCCAAGTGTGTTTGAGTAGAACATCTTGTCTTTCGATCAGTCGCTCAAATACGTCTAACGGTGCTGGAAGAATGAATGACGGCATGTCGAAAATGACGACTATCGCCTGCCAAATCCCGAACATCACCCCAACGCTAATGATTGCGCGGATAATCGGATACGTGACGTTATCGCTATGCGTAATGGTTTTCGATAAAGACAGGGCTTTGGATGAAGACAAAGCTCTCGATAACGAAGAGGCTTTTGATAATGCCTTGGTCTGTGATGCATCGGTTTGGTTGGAACTATTCATAATCTTTTTCCAACCTTTCAATAATGCTTTGTTGTAGTGCAGCACATTCGGTGTCGAGCTTTCTGGGCACCGCCGTAATGGGTAGGGGTAGTGACTGCGCTTCAGTGGGGGTGTTATGCATAATGTAAAGCTTGGAAGCTAATCGAATGGCTTCTTGAGGATCGTGGGTAATGAGTAACACGGTTTTGTCTTTTAGTAGTTCGCAAGCAAGGTTTTGTAGCTTATGTCGGTTTACCGCATCGAGAGCGGAGAAGGGTTCATCCATAAGCACGATAGGCTTGTCTTGCATTAAAGTTCGGGCAATAGCGACACGTTGTCGCATTCCTCCAGACATCTTCTGTGGAAGAAGAGATTGTTTATCGAGCAACCCAACTTGATCAAGGAGGTGAAGTGCTTTTTCTTTTTGTTCACGTTTACAAATGCTTGCAGTACTCGCTGAACCAAATCCAGAAAAGCGAGTGCTGAGCAAAACGTTATCCAAAGCCGATAACCAAGGCATCAATAAATCTTGCTGTCCCATATAGGCTATTTGGTCGCCAATGGAAACCACTTTCCGGTTCCCCATCGACTCCAGCACAATCTGACCATCCCAATTTGCTTTGTCATTAAGCAAACCTGCTAGGTGGCGCAATAACGTGCTTTTCCCACAACCACTTCTTCCGAGTAGGCATGTCCATTCCCCAATAGGAATAGTCATGTTGATACCCGAAAGCGTCGGAGCTTCCGCATCGATATACTGGAGGTGACCTTTTTCGATGTTTAAGGTAAGGCCCTTTCCAGTCATGGTGGAAAAATCCGGTTTTTCACCGTACATCTGCATGCCCACTAAAGAAGTGATGAACCGGACCGTGTCCTTTACCAATATCTAATTCATCAGAATGGCTAATGGCTTGAGAAATATAAGATTTTGCCAAAGTGGCAGCAGAAATAAGGTCGTGTCCTTGGGCAAGGTAAGAAGCAATAGCGGAAGATAACGTGCAGCCCGTACCGTGAGTATTTTTTGTATCGACTCGTTTTGCGGATAACGTTTCTACGGACTCCGCAAAAATAAGCAAGTCATCACTGTTACTGTCGCTTTCCAAATGGCCGCCTTTAAGCAAAACAGAGGAACAACCAAGTGCTCTAAGCTTTTCGACCATTTGATCCATTTCTGACAATGTTGTTGGCACCGGAGATCCGGTTAACGTTGCACCTTCAGGTAAATTTGGTGTAATAACGTCGGCAAGAGGAAGGAGCTCTGTTTTTAGAGTGCTGATGGCACTTTCTTCAAGCAGTAAATCTCCGCTGGTGGCAACCATTACAGGGTCGACGACCAAATGCTTAGGTTGATATTGCCTAATTTTGTCAGCAACGACTTTTATGATGCCTGAATCGGCCAGCATTCCTACCTTTACAGCAATCACATTGAGATCGGAAAACACTGCATCGAGCTGGCTCGCAACGTGATCCAAAGGAATAGGGAAAATAGCGGAAACACCACAGGTATTTTGTGAGGTAATGGCAGTAATAGCCGAGCAAGCAAAGCTGCCTGTCGCCGAAATGGCTTTGATATCGGCTTGAATACCTGCGCCGCCGCCACTGTCCGAACCCGCAATGGTTAAAACGATGGGCGTATCAGCAGTAAGGCTTTTGCTTGCTTGATTAGAAAGTGTCATATAAAGCTCCCGCATACAGACGTGCGAGAACTGTTCTGACTTGAGAGTGGATTGGTGCCGAGATCGATCCATCGAAAGTGAGAGGTATAGTTCCCTACGTCAGTGTTAACTGAATCAGGTTCAACGGGTCTCGCTATGCGATCTCAGCCTAAAGGCTCCCCGACTATTTATTTCGCGATGATATCAATTCTCGTTAAAAGGGCAACGAATTGATCCTCAGTATGGTTCACATGTCTAATAATTGAGCTAATTGTCATTAAGGGTGGCGAGGTTAATGGTGTAGCAAATGCATTTTCATGCGTATATTTAGGGCTAAAAGAAGCGTACTGGGAGATAAAAGTCGAGTTCGAATGCTTCATCATCATTGAGAAAATGGTTTTTGTGATAATGCACATAAGCTGGTGTCGAGCGAAGTTTAAAGCCTGATTTTGGTAGCCAGTTTTCCAATACGGCGCTGATTTGAGGGAGCAGTTCACCATAAATTCCCGTTAAACGAAATACGGCGTGTAACCCTCCGGGAATCACCATTTGGTTAACCACCCCACGATATTTTAGTGGTTCCGTTATACCAACACAGGCGACATATCGACATTGATCTAGTTCGACCCAAGCAGGGTTAGAGTGATGCAGACCATATTGATGGGTGAAAGTGACGCCTTCACTGTTCGCCCACGCACTAAGAGTTAGCCACGCATTTCTAATGGAGCGGCTGTATCCATTATGTCGTACATAGGCCGCCATTCTTTCCTGAACATCGACTATTTTTGGGGTGGGTAACTCACGTTGTGCAACCCGATTATAGCCTTGCGCGATTTCCTCATCTTTTAGGTAAGGCTTATCCGATACTTTTAAGTCGTGCTTGCGCCATTCTCCGGGTGACATATCAAACGTGGCTTTAAATGCGCGGCTGAAAGAAGAGAGAGAGGCAAACCCACAGTGTGTGGCTATATCCAAAATGGGCGAGTTTGTATCGAACATCAATTGGTTTGCTGCGTATTCCATTCTCGTTCGTCGTATGTATTGGTGAATGGATTCCCCTACAACACTTTTAAACACGCGGTGAAAGTGCTGCTCAGAGTATGCGGCAATTGACATAAGCTCTTTGACACTGAGGGTTTCACTTATGTCTTGGTGTATATGAAAGAGAACATCGTTAATGCGTGAGACATGCTGTGAGTTCATAACTTGGTGATCTCTTCAGAAATAACAAATAGCATAAATAGACATAATGATAAGCATAAATGGACAAACAAATATTTACAACTGTGCGTAATATCAATGACAGTACCCAATACTGAAACGGAACAAAAATGGAAATCGCTCAATCGTTAAAACAAGTCCAATCATCGTATATTCGAGAAATTTTAAGTGCGGCGAGTGATAAAAACGTGATATCGCTTGCTGGTGGTTTGCCCGACGAATCGACATTTCCCATTTCATTGATGAAGCCCGTTTTGGAACAGCTTTCTGAGCACCCCAATGTGTTTCAATATGGATTAACGGCAGGTTATCCACCGTTGCTGGATTACTTATCCTCTGCTTATGAATTGCCAGAGACGCACCAAGCAATGGTGTGTACAGGTTCACAACAAGGTCTTGACTTGATTGCAAGAGCCTATGTTAACCCTGGTGACAAAGTCGTCATGGAAGCGCCTAGTTACCTTGGTGCTATGCAAGTTTTTGGTTTCGTGCAAGCTAATATAGTGACGGTGTCACAAGGCGAGGATGGACCAAACCTTCAAGAGCTTGAAGCGTGCTTTGTGTCCGAGCAGCCTAAAATGTTTTATGCGGTGCCAGATTTCCACAACCCAACCGGAGTTTGCTGGTCGGTAGAGGTGCGTAAAAGCGTCGCTGAACTCTGTAAGCAACATAATGTGGCGTTTATCGAAGATGCACCATACCGAGAGCTTAGGTTTGAAGGAGACGCTTTACCCATGGTTTCAGACTTCTGTCCGCAACATTCCATTGTTTTAAGGTCATTTTCTAAAATTGCCTCTCCAGGTTTACGTATGGGCGTTGTGACCGGAAAACATGAATATCTAGAACCGCTTATCAAAATTAAACAGGGTGCCGATCTGCATTCTAGTGTCCCCATGCAAGCGGTGCTTTTGGGTTTGCTCACTCACAATGATTTCGAGCAACACTTAACAGCGATCCGACATCTATACCGCCAACGTTATCTGTGCTTAAAAGAGGCGCTGGATACACATCTTCCATCAAGTTGTGATGCACAAGCTGTTCAGGGGGGGATGTTCATCTGGGTCACGCTACCTGAATGCGATAGCTACGAGCTTGCGAAAAGTTTATTAGAAAATGGTGTGGCGGTTGTACCAAGCCCTGTTTTTTATCCAAGCAGTGAAGGGCAAAAATCGGCAATTCGACTGAATTTTACCAACGCCAATGAAGATGAATTGGTCGAAGCAGTAAAACGGTTGGTTACCGGGCTGAACAAGGTGGCTTGTTAACGTATTCGATTGACGAGACAAAAAAGGGTGAACAGACTATCTGTTCACCCTTTGCGTTTTAAAATGTCACCTTTATATTTTTAGGACAGTTCTACTTATGCTTATTTCGATTAGGCTTTTTCTAAATCAATGACTTTGCATCGAATAGGGAGCATTGCCATTGCCGCTCCGGAAGAAAGATTCATAACAAAGTCGACTGCTTTCGACAGATCGTCGATTTCAATTTTTTCTGCATTATCAATGCGACCATCGTTTGTCATATCCGTATCGACCACACTCGGGCATAAGCAGCAAACTTGCACGCCACAAGACAACATTTCTGTGTAGAGTGACTCGGTGTAGCTAGCGATTGCGGCTTTTGAAGCAGAGTATGCGGCAATCTTACTCACAGGAGACAACCCAGCCGTTGAGCCAAGGTTAAAGATATGCCCGTGTCCTTGCTTTTTCATTTGCTGTGCAATTTGGTTTGTCACTTGAATAGTTGAGACAAGGTTGATGTTTATCAGTGTAGACAGTGCTTCCAAAGAAACATCAATGTTACCAGCGGTTAAAATACCAGCACTGTTTACCAATACATCAACGCGTTGGTGCACGTTCAAGATCTGCGTCAGTGTTTGCTCTACTTTTTCAGGCTGCGCAAAGTCCACTGGGAAAATATCTATATCGATCTTTGAGTTCAGCTCTAGTATTTCGGTGCGGGCAGTCACCAAGTTATCTTTGCTTTTTGCAATTAGGCTGAGTGAATATCCTTGCCCTGCGAAATAAAGTGCGAGCGCTTTTCCAATGCCACGGCTAGCACCTGTGATGATGGCATGTTTTACCATGAGTTTACCTTTCGATTTTTTATTAGATTCGATGTGTTTTTATTGGCGCGATTCCTTGTGTAGCAAGCAATACAAAATTCGGAGGAACCGCGTTTCGCCAATATATCACAGGTTGAGGGTTTCAAAAGGGAGAGTTAAATCACCATCAAAAACATCTTGATTGATCAGTGGCTCCTTATATCAACTTTATGTTTTATCAGCAAAATTGAGCAGCTCTTTGATAAACACTTCTAATGGCGTCGATATGTCTTTAGCGGTAAGGCGGATAATTGAAAGAGGGCGTTTGGAATCGATGTCGGTTACACGGATGCGGTGAAGCGTCCCTTTTGAAACTTCTTCTTTAACGGTTTCATTTGGCAAAATGGAAACCCCAATCTCCGCTTCAACCGCTTTTTTAAGGGTGTATACGTTATTGTGTGTCATCCGAATATTCACGTCGACGTTACTATCTCGCAAAAGCTTATCTATAACGACGCGCGTTGGAATACCTTCCCCAAATGCCACAAAAGGCTCATTTTTTAGCTGCTGAATGGAAATGGATTTTTTACCGCTGAGCCTGTGTTTGTTTCCCGTGACCAATACCAACTCATCTTCTGAAAATGGAATGGATTCTATTAGATGGTTTGGCTTTGGGTAAGCCACAATACCGATGTCGATTTTTTCCTTTCGAACCGCATCATAAATCGCTTCACTGTGCTCGTATTCTAAATGAACACAGACTTTAGGAAATGCCTTCATAAAACCAGAAAGAAAGTCCCCAAGCTCATACATGCCTACACTATGTATAGCGGCGATCCGAATATGCCCTTCTAAAACACCAGTACTGTAATTTGATTTTATTTTGATGTTTTCGCATAAGCGCAGAATTTCCCGCACATCTTCCAAAATAAGTAACCCCTCAGGGGTTAACTGAGTCGTTTGAGAAGTACGAGAAAGTAGCTGCTGACCAAGTGCATCTTCAAGCTTTTTAACATGGACACTAACGGCAGGCTGGCTAATGTGGTTCAACTTAGCCACTTTAACAAAACTCTGTTCACGAGCTAAATCACTGAAAAGCTTAAGCTGTATTAAGTTCATGGCGATAATTAAAAGTTATAGAAGTTATAGAAGAATAACATTTAATTTACATGAATAACCATAGCATAATTAAGGTAAAGAAATAGACATCTTTGTGAAGCTCACCGGCTTTAGCCCCAAAAGCAAGTTCGTATGAAAAGGAAAGCGCAGTATATGAGTCAAACTAATTCAAATCCGGTGTCTGTAATTCAGACCGCTAAAAAGCAAAAATCGGCAGAAATCTCATTCGACCTCAACGCGAAAAACGGCAAGATTCCGTGGAATGCAGACGGCAAATACCCATATAAAACAAAAATGGATGTTGTGGAATACGAACGTCACAAGCACGAACTGCAAATTGAGCTACTCAAGTTGCAGGGGTGGGTTAAAGAAAACAACGAGCGTATTGTCATTCTTTTCGAAGGGCGAGACGCAGCGGGTAAGGGCGGTACCATCAAGCGATTTATGGAACATCTTAACCCTCGTGGTGCCCACGTTATTGCACTTGAAAAACCAAATGCAAGAGAAAGAAATCAGTGGTATTTCCAACGCTATATTCAGCATTTACCAACCAAAGGTGAAATCATCTTATTCGACCGTTCTTGGTACAACCGAGCAGGCGTTGAAAAGGTAATGGGGTTTTGCGGAGACGACGAGTACTTAGAGTTCTTGAGACAAACCCCCGAACTAGAGCGCATGCTCGCCAATTCGGGTATCCGCTTATTTAAGTATTGGTTTTCTGTAAGCCGAACCGAGCAATTTCGCCGTTTTAAATCCCGCCAGAACGATCCTCTTAAGCAATGGAAGTTAAGCCCTGTCGATATGGCTTCTCTAGCCAAGTGGGATGATTACAGCCGTGCGAAGGACGCCATGATGTTTCACACCGACACCAAAGACGCACCGTGGACTGTAATTCGCTCCGACGATAAAAAGCGAGGACGGATCAATTGTATGCGCCATTTTTTGAGCATGATTGATTATCCAGGGAAAGATCATGATGTCGTTAACCGGTTAGACCCAAAGGTAGCGGGAAGCCCGAGAGACATGACAAAAGCAGGTTAAGACCAACAGGCTGAATGAGAAAAGGAGAAAACACTATGCCAGTAAACGATCTAAAAAAACTAAAGAAGCTGTTTGAGAAGAGCGAAAAGGAAGTCGAGAAAACGGTTCAACTTGCCAAACAAGCAGCAGAAGAAGCCAAGCGCGCTATGGAGCAAGCAGAAAAAGCAGAGGTTGCCGCTATTGCTGCAAAAGACAAATTAAAGAAAGCAAAGAAAGAACTCAAGCAAGCACAATCCTTTCAAGTTGCACAGAAAAAAGTGTCTAAAAAGTCCGCGATAAAAAGAGCGAAAAAGATCAGTAAATCGGACAAGAAGCCTGTGGCTGCGTGAGAAAACCGCGGTCACAAGTATCAAGTAACCAGTAGCAAAAGCAAAAATAAGAAGAGTCTTCGTAAGATCTCTTCTTATTTTTTTAATCAGTGTTGTCAGTGGCAACGGCGTTTTGATGCTCAATATTCTTCAAAGTATGGAAACCAGACCAGATCCGAGTAAATGTGGTTATCCAGCATAGAGAACCAAACACAAAGGCAATGACTGAGAAGTATTGCGGGAATGAACAGAACAGCACAAAACACGCTATGGTTTCGGTTCCTTCGGTAATGCCACTCATATAGTAGAGGGATTTGTTGGTGTAAACCGGGTTGTCAATATTGTGTTTGCCCGCCATCACCGCAAATGCCAAAAAGCTGCACCCAGTACCGATAAATGAAAAAATCAAAAAGGCACCTGCGATAGCGTTGGCTTCTGGGTTGGCAACAACGAATCCAAAGGGGATTAACGAATAGAAGAGAAAATCCAGGCTGATGTCGAGGAAGCCACCTGAATCGGTGATGCCGTGCCTTCTGGCTAGCGCGCCATCAATGCCATCCCCAATCCGGTTTAATACAATAAATAGCAGTGCCCAGCTGTATTCTTGAAGAATCAATGCTGGAAATGCCAAACAGCCGATAAGAAACCCCACAAATGTCGCCTGATTAGCGGTGACGTTTAACTTATCCAGCGATTGAGCCACCAAGTTGAGTGGAGCGCGAATTACCTTAATACTGAATCTATCAAGCATGGGCTTTCTCCCACGGCCAGCTCAAGCAGGCACTATTGGCTGGAACGTCGGCTTCATCGTGTGTGACCATTAAAGCGGGTATGTTTGCATCTTTTAACTGTTGGAATACCCATTCTCTAAACTGGACGCGTAAATCTTTATCTAACTTACTGAATGGTTCGTCAAGCAAGGCGACTCTTGGTTGAGCAAGTAACATGCGAAGCAAACTTACACGGGCTCTTTGCCCACCAGATACTTGGTTAGGGAACGAGTTTGCCAGTTTCTCTAACCCAACTTTTTCTAAGGCCAACATCGCTTGTTGGTTTCTTTCTTGGCCTTTCACTGAGTTGGGCAAAGCAAACGCCAAATTTTCCCAAATATTTAGATGAGGAAACAGCAAGTCATCTTGAAATAGAAACCCAACTTTACGTTTGTGGGGGCTAATGTCGCCGACCTCTTTGTCTTCAATCAAGATCTTACCTGAATATTTGAAATCGTCGGAAAGGTGCCCTGCAATGGTGCTGAGTAATGACGATTTTCCGCATCCACTTGGTCCCATCAAAGTAAAGACTTCGCCGTCTCCGACCTCAAAAGAAATCGGATTGAAAAGGGCTTTGTTTTCTCGATCATGGATGACGAGGTTTTTTAGCTGAAGCGTCATGAAGGCTTTCTGTCCTTACTGATTGTGTACGACGTAAACGTCTGTTTTGTAACTGATTGGTGAGCATCGCAAAGGTGAAGAATATCAGTGGCAAAAGTGCCTGCCAAAGCGCATAAATAGCGGTGACTCGTCTGTCGTGCCCACTGGTTAATGCGACGGCTTCTGTTGTTATGGTTGCGATCCTTCCTGCACCAAGCATTAGCGTAGGTAGGTATTGAGCCAAACTCACGCTAATACCCACAGCCCAAGCATAAATGATGGCAGGGAAGAGAATGTGCGCTTTAACCGACCACCATGCTCGGAACGGGGATTTCCCCAAGCTGAGCGCGGCTTGAGTTAAGCGATTGTCGTAGCTGCGCCAAGGACCGTCTAACGACAGAAATACGTATGGGAATGCGAAGAATACATGCGCCCAACAAACCCAGAAATAGTAAGCGTCCGATGAAAAAAGCAGCGTAGTAATCTGGAGCCCAAATAATATAGAGAGCTGAGGCACTAACATCGGAATCGCAATAATGAACCCCGGAACATGCACGCGATGTCGAATACGGTATTCGTGACCAACCAAAGCGAGAATAAGGGCAATGGTCGATGAAATAATGGCTATCGACAGGCTATCAAGCACCGTTGGAATGATACCTTGCCATTCGTTTGACCAAAAACGTTCACTTAAACGTGTTGGGAACAAGTCGGGAAAACGCCAGCGCTGGGCAAAACTCCAAATGACCATTAAAGGTAACGTGAGAAATGCAATTAACGTTGTGGCCAAGAACAGTGTTTTACCGGGCATTTTGATGCCGAATCGACCGCCAACCTGCCAAGCTCGGCATTTTTTAACTGAAAGTGTCCCCACGCCACGCAAGACTGCGATTAACAAAGCGCAGACGAAGAATAAAATAACGGCTCCTGCTGCTGCACGAGGAAGCAAAGAAAGATCGGGATCGTTAAACCATTGCCAAACCAAAACCGCAAACGTCGGTGGGTTAGTTGGACCTACAATTAAAGCTAAATCAACGACTGAGGCACCGTAAGCCAATACGGCAAGCAACGGAAACCGGAGTTTAGGCAGCCATTGCGGAAAAATACATTTCCACCACATTTGTGCATCGTTATATCCAAGGCTATGAGCGACTTGCGTGGTTTGGTTGATTTTTAGCTGCTGCAAAATAGGAATGCTCATGAGCAGCAAAAAAGGAATTTCTTTTAGAGTCAGTACCGCGATTAATCCCCAACCTACTTGATTGTGAACAATATTAAAATCCCAAACGGTATCGCCAAATATAGGCATCATGTCCAGAATAGGGTGCAGCGCTCTTACAATCATTCCCGTTGGAGCAAACAGAAATGAAAAGCCGATAGCAAAGGCAACATGGGGCAAGGCGAGTAGGGGAGAAAGGGTGAGTTCTACCTTCTGCCAAAAATTAGAACGCCAACACGCTTGCAGAATGAAAAACGTTAGTATGCACGCTAAAAACGTACTCACTAATGTTGTGAAAACCGTTAGAGAGATAGACTCCCATATTCCGCTCCAAGCAAATACGGCGTGAAAACCGTTTATTGATGGTTGGGTATAGCCAAGCGGCGGAATGTAATTTATCGATGACAGAACCACACCTACAAATCCGGGGATTGTTGGGGCGATACATACAGCGATCATCAAAAAATATAGGAGTCTTAACATCATGACTTTCTGTGTTGAACCTCCCCCTTAAAAGAGGGAGGAATAGGTTTATTGACCGTAGCGCTTAAGCCATTCTTGCTCTAACGCGATCTGCCAGCTTGGGTGTGGCTCGGCAACGGACTTAAACAATTTAGTGTTCTGTGCACTGCCTGTTAAGTGCTTAGATTCCAGTACCGCTGGGTCGCCCCATATTTCTAAGTCGCCTTTGCGAGATTGTGCTTCTGGGCTAAGCAAAAAGTTGATGGCAACTTTTGCCCCTTCTTTTGCACGCGCGTTCCACGGAATGGCTAGGAAATGGATATTCGATAGTGCGCCAGAGTCCATTGCATAAGCTTTGGTGCTTTCCGATAACGTCCCATCTGCTTGAGCAGAAAAGACAGCGTTAGGGTTGAATGTAATGGCTAAATCCAACTGGCTGTCATCCAATAGCTGCATCGTTTGCTGTGAACCCGATGGGAACTGCTTTCCTTGTTTCCAGCTATTTGGGTGTAGCTTGTCTAAGTAAGCCCAAAGTGGTTGAGTTATTTGTGAAAATTCGGCATCCGACACAGGCTTCATTAGGCGAGAGTCGTTATTTGTTAGCTCGATAAGCAGCGCTTTTAAAAAGCTTGTACCGTGAAATTGCGGTGGCTTAGGGTAACTAATACGATTAGGGTAAGCTTGCGCATAACTTAATAGTTCAGTAAATGTCGCTGGTGGGTTATTCAACTTTTTAGAGTCGTGGATGAAAACAAGTTGTCCAACGCCCCATGGTGCTTCTAGCCCAAGAGTTGGCTCTGAGAAATCGCTATCGACAGGTAATGACTTATCGACATATTGCCAACTAGGTAACCCTTCCACAAATGGACCATGTAACAGCTCATTGGTTTTCATCGATTTGAAGTTTTCACCGTTAATCCAAACCATATCAACGCTGCCATCACTGTTTTTTCCTGCCGTTTTTTCGGCTAATAGACGAGAACTGGTTTCTGCAATATCAGTGACTTTTACGTGTTTCAGTTCAACACCGTAGCGGCGTTGCAATTCCTTGTCGGCCCAGCGTAGGTAGTTGTTGATTTGTTGGCTGCCACCCCAAGCATGGAAAAATACGGTTTGACCTCGGGCTTTTAATTCAATGTCTTTCCATTGCTCGGTTGCCGCTGCTGGCAGTGAAAGCAATGCAATACACAATGAAGAAATGAGCTTTTTCATGATTATCCTTTTAAATGTATAAATACAATGCGCAACCACGTAACTTCTGATTCGACTTTAATCCTTAAGTGTCTTTAGGAAAGCTGTGATTGCGAACATCCAATTTCGTTATAAAACGAATCCCCTGAAAAGTGAAAACAACATCGAGACAGTGAACTATTCCGTCGCAATATCAGACCTCGTTCACGCCTGTTTCCTTTCAATTATGGCTTAATTTTTCAAAAATTTAACTTTAAGACCATGAAAGAGGGTCATTTTTGATTGATTGGGTGAATTAATCGTCTAATGCGGAGGACTTTCTGTGAAGTTCTTTAGGTTCTGTGAACTTTCGTGGTCGAATTTTGTTCGAGTTCTAGACCTTTTAATCGCGGCGCAACGTGTGGCACCTAGTCAAAGTAATAAAAAACGCGCCGAGTTAGGCGCGTTTATAGGAGCGGTGTCGTTTATAGGAGTAGTGCCAAGTGAACGGATAGAGCGATATGACTAAGCCAATTCACATAGCCGTTGCTAGGGTCTGTTGATCTTTCGCGGTTAAATTTTGTTCGACTTCTATGCATTTTAATCGCGGCGCAAGGTGTGTAGCCTAGTCATTCTAAGCAAATACCTTGCAACAAAGAGTAAAGTACATAGAGCGGGGACGCCTAGTCGAACCCTTCGGGCAGCATTTGTGGCCTATTTCTACTGCGTTATCGCCTATTGATGTAGAGCGACTACACCGAATAAGCTCTGCCTTGTATAAATCCCCCACAAATTGCTGCAAAAATCATCTCGAAAGTTCAACAGACCCTAATCTACTTTTTGTCGCAGTGCTCAATAGCGACTGCTTGATCAACGATTAACTGCCCGCGAGTATTTCGCAACATTAAGCGATATCGTACGCCTTGTTCTAAGGCAGCTTTCACTTCATTGCTTGAACAGTAATATTTGATGGCGTTATGCATAAGCTCTTGTGGAGCAATTCTTCCCTGATCTTGATTGTAAATCATGAGCAGTTCAACCACGCCAGACTTGGCTCTTGCTTTCATGATATTAAGAGCACCAACTTCAGTTGGGAGACCAGCAGAAAGAACGCTTGCTCTATGCTGCGCAATAAGCTCTATTTGCTTTTGCTTGCTGTCAGAAGAAGCACACCCTGCAAGTAGCCCAACAGACAGCAATGTGGTGCCAATCACTTTGGCTAAAGAATATTTCGACATAAAGTTAGAACACTTTCTTGAAAGGCTTTACGATGACGTTTTCGTATACACCAGCTTCTATATATGGGTCTGCGTCTGCCCAGCTTTTTGCATCTTCTAGAGAATCAAATTCTGCAATTACGGTTGAACCTGTGAAGCCCGCTGCACCAGGATCGTTACTGTCTACTGCTGGCATTGGCCCTGCTGTAAGTAAACGACCTTCATCTTGGAGTGTTTGCAATCGAGCAAGGTGTCGCTCACGAACACTTAGGCGTTTTTCTAGTGAATTCTCAACATCCTGAGAAAAAATCACGTACCACATAGATAAGACTTCCTGTTCAAATTGATTAGTTAGAGAGATACTAAACCGATTCAAAGCAAAGATCTTGTTCTGCAAAAGATATTTATTTTTAAATGGCTTAAAAATGTGAGTTTCAACTAGAAAAACTTTATCACTTTTGAAGTTTATCTTCTTTGATGAACTCTAAGTGATTTGGAAGGTCACTCAAACGTTCTTTCAAAAACTCTGGATAGATAGAGAGCTGTTTGGCCTCCTCTATTGGAAACCATTTGAAAATTAATGGGCTGCCTTCTTCAACACCAAAAAACTCTTTATCTTTCGGTATCGCTTGAGGTGTATCCAATGAAGTTGAATCGAGACTGTCCTTGTCGAAAATGAATCATCTGACACCTTGCTTAGTTCGTTAGTTCGTTAGTTCGTTAGTTCGTTAGTTCGTTAGTTCGTTAGTTCGTTAGTTCGTTGGGATTGGTCGTGGTTTTCCATCACTGTCGATGGCTACATAATTGAACGTCGCCTCACATACTTGAAATCGGTCTTTAACACCATCTTCTTTGACGGGTTTAACCCATACCTCCAGCTCAATACTCATTGAGGTGCGCCCGATTTTGGTACATTCCCCATAACAGCACACCACATCGCCTACCTTTACTGGTTTTTTGAATGTAATACTGGAGACGGAGACTGTAACAATTCGTCCTCCTGAAATTTCTTTAGCTAAAATCCCGCCGGCCAAATCCAACTGAGACATAATCCAGCCGCCAAAAATATCGCCATTGGCATTGCAGTCGCCTGGCATAGCTAAAGTTCGAGTAAGAAGTTGCCCTTTTGGTGTGCTCATATATAGCCACCCATTATTTTTGTTAGGTAATAACGCATCTATTTTTCCAAAACAGCAGAGGCAAATTGCCTCATAAAGAAGTCGGGTTAATTAGGGGGAGGGGATACTACCAAGACAAAAGACCTCAAACAACGTTAGAGGCTTTCTAAATAACCTAAACTCAGGATAAGAAGCTAGAAAGCTGACTTAATCTTTGAACAAGGGGCTATTGGCTATCTTCCTGCTGGTCTTTAGGCATCTGTTTATAGATGTAGATGCCGGTAAGGATCATAAAACCGAAGGTAGCGGCTAGTAAGCCGAATACTTTGAAGTTTACCCAAATATCCAAAGACCTTGTAAAGGCAACATACACATTTAAAGCTGCACAAAATGAGAAAAAACCAATCCAAGCGTAATTGATTTTGCTCCATGTAGAATCAGGTAGGCTGATTTCTTTGGCTAACATACCCTTAATAAGGGGTTTACCCATTAGTTGAGTGACAAATAAACCAATCGCAAACACCATATAGACGATAGTGATTTTCCATTTAATGAAGCTTTCATCATGCAGAAATAACGTCATACCACCAAACACCGCGACCATAGCAAATGTGACCAACTGTATTTTCTCAAATTTTCTATAGACGATGAAGGTCAACACAATTTGAATGGCGGTCGCGACAATAAGCGCTCCGGTTGCTACATAGATGTCGTACATCTTGTAAAGCACGAAGAAAATAATGAGAGGAATAAATTCTATCAGTTGTTTCATTTACATCATTTTCCTTTCTTGAGGTCACTTGGGTATACAAGCCAGTCTACATAAAGCCTGCACCTCAAGATAGTTTGAACGTCTTTGTAGCATCAGGTCTCTATTCCATTTTAGCTGTTGATATTTGGAAGATATTCCCATTATCTGTGCCGAAATAAAGGTGTTCGCTCGGTGATATCGCTATTGATCGGATTCGTTCACCCAGATCGGCAAACAAACGAGTTTCATCAAATGACTGTGGGTCGACCACGTTTATGTGAGTCAACTTCAAAGCACCGATCAGAATTTTTCCGTTGAGCTCTGGGTAATGTTTTCCCCGATAAAGCACTAAGCTACTCGGCGCAATCGAAGGCACATAAACTTTCTTCGGCGGCTCTATTCCTGCTTTTTCTTCAGACTCACCGACAGAAATTGGTCCCCAATACTCTTTTCCATGAGAGGTGATAGGCCAACCGTAGTTTTTGCCTTTCAAAATGAGGTTGATTTCATCTCCGCCGCGAGGCCCATGCTCGACAGACCAAAGTTGCTGAGATTGTTTATCAAAAAATAGGCCTTGAGGGTTACGGTGACCGTAGCTCCAAGTCTCTGGAAGTGCCTGCCCACCTAAATCTGGGTTACTGGCTGGTTGTGCTCCATCGAGGGTTAATCGAAGTATGGAACCCGCATGTGTCGTCAAATCCTGACCATTGGACCTTTCACCTCGATCGCCAATACTGAAAAACAGATGCTCATTATCATCAAACGCGATTCTGCTTCCATAGTGGCGGCTTGTGTCAGTGATTGATTGGGTGACGATAAGATCTTTCCAATCTTTTAGAGTTGCACCCACCAACTTTGCGGTTGCCAACGCAGTTGCAGAGCCTCCTTTAGCAGGTTTACTGTAGGTGAAATAGAGCTGTTTGCCATTCTTGTTCGTTGCAGTTGGGTTACTTGACGCAAAGCTTTGTGGGGGAATTGCGACATCCATTAATCCCCCTTGTCCTCGCGCATAAACGTCAGGGAGCCCAGATACACGGGCTAAGTCACCTGTTCTAACATCTAGAAGATAAGCACTCCCTTCACGGGTTGTCACAAACGCTAAACCGTCGTCAACAAATGTCAGCCCCCAAGGTGCGCCTTTCACTTTAGCTATTTTATTTAACGTGTAAGTTGCTTGATCGGCAAGCGCTTGGCTAACCAACGCAAAAGTAGCAATGGATACCCATATCGCTTTTTTAAATAATATCGCCTTTTTAAACATAGGAAGCTTTCCCCGTAGTGCTTTGATTGCTCTATTTGACCATAAAAGAAAAATGAAATTCCTTGAATATAATGACAGTGAGTATCAGGTCAATTTATTCACTTTCAGTATTTACTTGAATTGCTGCTTAAATTGTACAGACCAATTTATTTTTCTTAATAAATATCATCGTAATAATTATCACCATTATTAACGGTAATGGATCTTCTTGCTTATCTATCAAGGGAAATAGGTTAGCGAGATCTCATTTTCTTTAAAGCACGTCCATATAATATGCTGTTGATCACAAGTCTGTTATTAATATATAAATCAATTAGTTGCAATCTAATTTGTTAGTAATCGATACGCATATCAAACTCCATAACCCTATAAAAAGTCTGAATATTCCCAGCTCATCATGGTTGAAGTACTGAGATTGTTAGTATTCCCTTTTTTCTGTATTGGTATTGTCAATGTATGAAAATTGTCCATACCAATATTTTCAACTGTGGTCGATTTTTACTTGGTGAGATTTAGGCAGAGTGGAAGCATGAAAAAAAATTCAGGTCGAATGTATGTGAAGATTGCAGAAGACATCATTGAGAGAATTCAAAGCAATCAAATTCGAGTCGGTGACTCGATTCCACCAGAGCGAAAATTGGCTGAGAAGATGAAGGTCAGCCGAACGGTTGTCCGAGAAGCGATGGTGTATTTGGAATTAGTTGGCATTGCAGAAATTAAAAAAGGCGCAGGCGTATTCGTTATTAGAAAAGAGCCTTTAGTCAGTGCTCAAACTGAAATCCAAGTTGCCCCACACGATATTTTGGACGCACGTTTAATTCTTGAGCCAGAAATGGCATTTCGAGCGGCACAAAATAACAGCCCCGCGTTAGTCGAGGAGCTGACTAATTGCATCAAGATGATGGAAAGTTCGATGTTTTTCTCGGATGAAGAGTTGAAGAAAAAAACGTCTATCGATGCGGACAGGCAGTTTCACAAAGCCATCGCAAATGCATGCACCAACCCATTGTTCAAAAAATTCCATCAAGAGCTGATGTCACTCCATATGGCCGGTGATATTTGGCAGCGTATGGATGAATTAGCAGATGAACCCGCTTCAAGAGGTCGATGGGAAAACGACCATAAAGAGGTCTATGAAGCGATTGTAAATGGCGAGCCTGAAGCTGCTAGAAACGCAATGTATGAGCACATCAGTAACATAATTAAAGAACTAACTCAGTAACCTCATTTTTTATGGAAGGAGTCAAAAATGAAATTGTTAGGAACACTGGCACTCGCAGGTATCTTGGGTTTATCACCAATGTACGCTGCTGCAAAAGACTATTCGCTGAAAATTTCTATTTCGGTGGGTGAAAAAGATCCGATGTACAGCGGAAGCGTTGCATTAAAAGAAGCGGTTGAGAGCCGGACAAATGGTAAGTTGAAAATCGATATTTACCCAAGTGGGCAATTAGGGTCTGTAGAAGATATCCAAGAATTGGCCATGTTTGGGGAAAATATTGCCGTTCTTACTGATAGCGGAAGGCTAAGTCTATTCGCGAAAGAGCTGGGCGTCATTGGGGTTGCTTACGCAGCAAAAGATTATGAAGAGATGAAAAGAATCATCGAAACAGAGGTATTTAAAAACTGGGAAACTAAGTTGCTGGACTCTGGGTTACGTGTTCTTTCCTTTAATTGGTTTCAAGGCAGCCGAAGCTTCATGACAAATAAAGAAGTACATAAGCCAGAAGATTTGAAAAGTACGCTTATCCGTACACCTGGAGCACCGGTGTGGTCAGAGTCAATCAAAGCACTTGGTGCCATGCCTGTTTCTTTACCTTGGTCAGAAACCTACACAGCGATGCAGCAAGGCACAATTGATGGGTTTGAAGCTCAGATCCCGGCTACGTATGCCGCCAGCTTACATGAAACGGTTAAATACATGGCTGAAACAGAACACTTTCAACTCATGACTGCAATGGTAGTGAGTAATGAATGGTTTGAAAGCTTGCCTAAAGATTTCCAAGAAATCTTGTTAGAAGAGACAAATAAAGCGGGTAGTTTCGCTTCTGACGAAACAAACCAAAAAATATCAGGTTTTAAGAAAATCATGAAAGATCAATTTAAAGTTAAGTTTATTCCGGTAGACAAAACACCATTTATTGAAAATGCTAAACCTGTTTTCAAAAAATTAGGATATGAAAAGGAATACCAAGAACTTCAGGATGCGTTGAATAAGTAATGAAAGGTATTAGGGATGTTAAAATTAGTATTTAAGGTCAATAGCAAGATCCTTGATTTTGAAAGAAACCTAACCTGTTTATTTCTGTTTTTTATTGTATCCCTAATCTTTACGTCTGCGGTGCTTCGCACTGCAGGCTATCCACAGGCGTGGATGAATGATCTGGGTAAATTGCTTTTTGGATGGGTAATATTTTTAGGCGCTGATATTGCCCTAAGTAAAGGGAAGCATATTGGTGTAGAGTACTTTGAAGAAAAGTTACCCGAGAGACTTCGAAGATTTGTAAGGGCGGTTTGGTCGTTGATAATCGTCGCGTTTCTATTGTTTATCGTTTATTACGGTTGGTATTTGGTGGAGCGTAGCAGAAGAAATTTTGATTCGCTTGTGATCAGCGAAATGGCCTTCGCCTTTATTGCCATATTTCTATTCTCAACTCTAATTGCAGCAGAAGAGAAGTTTAATCAAAAGAAAAGTAATGCCAAAGCCGTTGTTATATTTTCTTTGTTTTTTACGATTTTATCTTGTGGAGTCTACTTTCTCGATTTAAATAGCAACCCAAAACCACTGAGTTATATTTTTCTCATCGCATCCGTTCCTGTAGGTGGAGTATTAATGGTTCGTGGCCAAATCCTACAGTTATTTAAAAAAGAGGAAAAATAATGATCCAAGATATTATTAATCTTTTGGTTACGCCTACCAGTATATTAGCGATAAGCTTTGCTGTCTTTCTCGTATTTAGAATGCCACTGGCTTTTGCTATTGCGATATCCAGTGTTTTATTTTTTGTTGTTGATGGCAAGTCTTCTTTTATTATCCCAATACAGAAGATGGTTGTTGCTTCTCAAAATCCAGCCCTTCTAGCCGTCCCATTTTTCGTGCTTGCAGGTAATTTAATGAATGCAGCAGGAATAACGAAAAGGCTGATCTATTTTTGTTCTACTGTTACCGCACACATGATTGGTGGATTAGCACAAGTCACGGTTTTACTGAGTGCTGTCATGGGGGGTATTTCAGGGTCTGCAATTGCGGATGTTGCAATGCAGTCAAAAATTTTAGGTCCAGCCATGCTAAAGAAAGGGTACAAAAAAGGATTTGTCGCCGCTTCGATTGGTATGAGTGGGCTCATTACCGCCACCATTCCCCCAAGTATTGGGTTGATTCTGTATGGTTTTGTCGGCGAGGTGTCTATTGGAAGGTTGTTTCTCGCCGGAATTATTCCAGGGTTCTTATTAACCGTATTTTTAATGATTACCGTGAGTATTGTTTCGCGAAAGAGCGGATATGTAAAAGAACAAGACCACGTAACGCCATTGCCAGAAATAAAGGATGCTTTTCTCAAATGTTACTGGGCAATATTGTTTCCTGTTTTACTTATTGTATCGATTCGAATGGGTATATTTACCCCTTCAGAAGCAGGATCATTTGCCGTTGTCTATGCGTTTTTGGTGGGGCGATTTGCCTACAAAGAGCTTGATTTCAAAAAGATTGTAGAAGTTCTGAATGATACCGTGATCGACAATGCCGTCATTATGCTGATCATCTCTTTTTCAGGAATTTTTGGCTACATTATTGTCGACAATAAAATCCCACAGTCATTATCAGAGAGTATTTTGAGCGTGACAAACAACCCACACCTTTTACTCGCGTTGACTCTTATCTTTCTTGCGATTATTGGCATGTTTATGGAAGCCACCGTGAACGTGCTTCTGCTTACCCCTATCTTTCTCCCCATTGTAACAGGGGTGGGGATAGACCCTGTTCACTTCGGAATCTTAATGATGACCATCATTACACTGGGAGGAATGACCCCGCCTGTAGGCATTGCCATGTTTACGGCATGCTCCATTTTAGATTGCCCGACCAAAGATTATGTTCGTTCTTCTGTTCCCTTTTTTATCGCGATTGTCTTACTCATCATAGTGTTGGCTGTATTCCCTCAACTGGTGCTGTTCTTGCCAGATCTTGCATATGGATAAAAGACGTCTGCAGTAAACGACAAACATTATTAGAAAGAAAGGAAAACTCATGAAAATAGAAAAAGTGGATGTATTTGTAACCTGCCCAGATCGGAATTATGTAATCGTGAAAGTCACAACAGAATGCGGTATCACAGGTCTTGGCGATGCAACATTAAATGGACGCGAAATGTCGGTGGTATCGTATCTAGAACACCATATTTGCCCTCAATTGATAGGAAGAGACGCAAGGAAAATCGAAGACATTTGGCAGTCACTCTATCGCGGTGCGTATTGGCGCCGAGGACCAGTTACGATGACGGCGATCTCTGCAATCGACGTTGCACTTTGGGATATCAAAGGTAAGGCTGCCAACATGCCAGTGTATGACTTACTGGGTGGTGCATCCCGAGAAGGTGCATTGGTGTATGGGCACGCGACAGGGCATTCAATCTCACAGTTAATCGATGACTACGCAAAACAGAGAGAGCTCGGGTATCGCGCATTTCGAGTACAAACCAAAGTGCCTGGAATTGAAAGCAGCTACGGTGTTAGCAAAGGAAAAAACAGCACTTACGAACCTGCGTCTAAAGGAAACGCCCCCGACGAGGAGATTTGGTCTACCGACAAATACTTAGCGTTTGCACCGACAATATTTGAGGCGATTCGCTCGGAGTTTGGGTTTGAAGATCCACTTCTGCACGATGTACATCATCGCCTTACACCATTGGAAGCCGCGCAGTTAGGTAAAAGCCTTGAAGAATACAAGCTTTTTTGGATGGAAGACCCAACCCCAGCAGAGAACCAAGAGGCATTTAGGCTAATACGGCAGCATACCACCACACCAATAGCAGTCGGTGAAGTCTTCAATTCACTATGGGATTGCAAGCAGCTTATTGAAGAACAGCTCGTTGATTACATTCGGGCGACTGTTTGCCATGCGGGAGGCATAACCCACATGCGTCGCATTGTCGATTTTGCGTCGCTGTATCAAGTGAGAATGGGAGCTCACGGTCCTTCTGATATTTCACCAGTTGGGTTAGCGGCTGGATTGCATTTGGATATGTGGATGCCTAATTTTGGTATTCAGGAATACATGGGTTATTCCGAGAAAATGTTGTCTGTTTTTGATGTGAACTGGTCATTTGAGCAAGGGCTGATGCACCCAAGTGATAAACCGGGTATCGGCGTGGAATTCAATGAACGTGAAGCAGAAAAGTACCCCTATCAATCTGCCTATCTGCCGATTGCGCGCTTGACTGACGGCACTGTTTGGAATTGGTAATGAATGAGCATCTTGATATGGATAATCTGAGTAACTCAACGCTTCCCACTAACATCAAATTTCCGGCTTATGATCGAAGCCGATTGAAAAGCAAAATGGTACACATTGGATTGGGTGCATTTCACCGCGCTCACCAAGCGGTATTTTTAGACAAGTTGCTCACTCAAGATGATCAATGTGATTGGGGCATTTGCGCGGTAAGCCTTTTTAGTGGCTACCCCACCATTCAAGCACTTCGATCCCAAAACCATTTGTTTAGTGTTACTGAGCAGTCATGCGATCAATCAGAGACTCGCGTGGTAGGCAGTATTATTGACTCTCTTCATCCTGTTCTGGATGGTAAGAACACCATCATCAACAAGCTTGCGGATCCCATTACCGAAGTCGTTACGCTTACCATCACTGAGAAAGGATACTGCATTGATGGGAACACCGGGCGTTTGAACACCAAAAGCGACCACGTACAGCATGATCTTAAATACCCCCATGATCCCATTACAGCCATTGGTTATTTGGTCAGAGCGCTGGAAATAAGACGACTAAACAAGGTAAAGCCTTTTACGCTGCTTTCTTGCGACAACTTTCGGGAAAACGGTGAAGTGTTGAGAGCCGTGATACTGGATTTTTCAATGTTGTCGAATCCAGACCTATACGAGTGGATCAAGGCTCATGGTGCTTTTCCTTCTTCCATGGTGGATTGTATCGCGCCATCTATGTCCGAAGAACTACACAGCGACATAGAGACAGTGTTGGACGTGCCTGATCCCTGCGCGGTAATTTGTGAACCCTTCAGGCAATGGGTCATTGAAGACAAATTTTCTGGGTCCCGACCAGAGCTTGAAAGTGTAGGAGTCAATTTTGTTGAAGATGTTCGTCCATACGAGGAGCTGAAGCTTCGTATGTTAAATGGGACACATTCTTTATTGGCTTACATTGGTTATTTAGCGGGCTTTGAATTGATTTCCGATGCAATGAGTCACGAGGTACTAAACCAAGTCGCAAAAGAAATGATGATCTCTCAAGCTCAAACAATTAGCCCACCAGAAGGTGTATGCGTAAACCAATACGCAGACGAATTATTGGCAAGATTCCAAAACCCTAATTTACGGCATTCAACATGGCAAGTAGCGATGGATGGAAGCATAAAGATCCCTCAACGGATACTTCCATCTCTCGAGATTTTGGTAGAACGCAATTTGGATTTTACTTGGCAAGCGTTTTGTATTGCAGCTTGGATTCGGTATGTGTCTGGGATTGACTTGCTGGGTAACGATATTGAAGTGAAGGATCCGATGGCTGAAGTATTGAAGATGTACCATGACGGGAGCGCTAACGAAAATACGGTGGAAGGCATTTTGTCTCTCACTGCGATATTTCCGCCTGCACTTAACAGTAATAACAACGAGGTTTCACAGACAATTTCGGATATTTACCACCAGATTAATAGGGAAGGGATGTTAGAGACGGTAGCTAGCTACTTAAAAATATCTAGGTTGTAGCAAGATAAACTTTTCCTTGAAATGAACATCACACAGTACCAATGTGACGTGAAATTAATATGAACTGAAGCGGACAAGAGAATATCAATGAAAACATTTTTGACCAAAGACTTCCTTCTCAGTAGCTCAATAGCCTCGGAGTTGTACCATAAGTACGCGGCGAAGATGCCAATCTATGACTATCATTGTCACCTCGACCCAAAGGATATTGCAGAAGATCGCCAGTTCTGCAATATAAGCCAAATATGGTTGGAAGGTGATCATTATAAATGGCGTGCAATGCGAGCTGTTGGAATCGATGAGGAACGAATAACAGGGAAAGCATCAGACTACGATAAATTCATAGCTTGGGCGTCAACCGTCCCTAAAACAATGGGTAACCCTTTATATCACTGGACCAGTCTAGAGCTAAGGCGTCCGTTTGGTATTATAGATACGCTACTAAACGAGAAAAGTGCCGACGATATTTGGCGACGTTGCAATGACATGCTATCTAAACCTGAATTTTCAGCAAGAAACATCTTGCGGAAGATGAATGTAAGAATGGTTGGTACGACAGATGACCCTGTTGATTCGTTAACCTACCACAAACAGATTGCACAAGATCCAACGTTCGATGTTGAGGTTGTACCCACTTGGCGCCCTGACCGCGTCTATCTAATTGGTCAGCCAGACTTTGTCGATTATCTCCATACATTAGGCTCAACGACATCCACCGTTATTCGAAATTACGAAGACCTGCTAAGTGTGTTAACTACTCGGTTAGATCATTTTGAAAGTCACGGTTGTCGAGCAGCAGATCATGGTTTAGATCGGTTACATTTTT
This sequence comes from Vibrio penaeicida, assembly GCF_030689305.1. GTDB lineage: Bacteria > Pseudomonadota > Gammaproteobacteria > Enterobacterales > Vibrionaceae > Vibrio > Vibrio penaeicida_B. The sequence goes on from NZ_JAUYVM010000002.1 coordinate 452,980, forward strand.
CAAAAATCCCCAGCATTTCACAGTTAAACAAAATCCTAGTAAAACGTTTGTCGGGAAATCTGCTTTCAGAGAAAGACGAAATTGCGTTTTCATCTGCCATACAGGTATGGATGGGCAAAGAGTACCACCGCAGAGGGTGGGTGATGCAACTTCATATTGGTGCACTGCGCAATAACAATTCCCGCATGTTCGATCTTGTCGGTCCTAATACCGGCTTTGATTCAATAGCGGATGAGCCCATTGCGCTACCATTATCAAGGTTTTTGGATGAATTGGATAAAGAAGATACTCTTCCTAAAACCATCCTGTACTGCCTGAATCCGAGAGATAACGAGGTTCTTGCCACCATGACAGGTAACTTTCAGGGGGGAGGCATCGCTGGGAAAATACAATTTGGATCGGGCTGGTGGTTTAACGATCAGCTAGACGGTATGCAACGGCAGCTAAAGCAACTCTCACAGTTAGGGTTGCTGAGTCTGTTTATTGGAATGCTGACTGATTCTAGAAGCTTTCTTTCTTACACTCGTCATGAATATTTCCGACGTATTCTTTGTAATATGATTGGTCAATGGGTAGAGAGGGGCGAAGTTCCTAATGACCTACCTATGTTGGGACAAATGGTCGAGGATATCTGTTTCAATAACGCCAAAAATTATTTTAACCAATGAAGCTACGTGTTTTGCTTCTCCATTCCTCTCAGGTAGCGCTGGGAGTTTAGTTTTCAGACTATACTCCTAGCGACTGTTTAAACTCTGCTTTAACTAGGAAATGACATTGAAATGTTAGTTGTTCTGCTACTTAGAGCGGAAGCTGCTTTTATAGGCATTCTCATTAGTAATCCTCTCAAAGCATACCCTACGTCTATAAAGCTATTTCGTCATACCTAATGATGCGTAAGTTTGTAGGCTAATTTTTTTAGTTTGGCAGACCTTAGTATTCATTTGTCGCAGTGGTGATTGGTAAGTTTTTCATAAAAACGCTTGATATGTTCATTCAATATACTATTATGACGAAGTGTCAAAAATGACGCATCGTCACGAAAGTGTCATCCTATACAGAAATAGTGGACGTGTTACAATGAGATAGGAGCAAGTTTATATTTATACGGTGATCGACCCATGTTTGGATTTGGTTGTAGCAAAGACAGTAAGTACGCAAAGCAAAAGTGCTCTTTATCGATGACAAAGAAGCAGCAAGCTATTGCAAACAGAGAAATGGAACTGATTGAGCTCGCTCAAGAATTAGTGAAAGAGCAAGGTTTTGCCAATTTCACTATGGATAAGCTAACGTCTCGCAGCCCATACTCTAAAGGTACTATCTATAACCACTTTTGCAGTAAAGAAGACGTTGTACTTGCACTTTGTATTCATTCTTTGAAAAAAGAAGCCATGATGTTTGGTCGTTCAATGGCTTACGAAGGTACAACACGCGAAAAAGTAATGGCAATGCACACCGCATATAGAATTTATGTTCGGCTAGAGCCTGTTTTATCTGATTGCGTGATAACGTCGAAAACGCCTTGGGTTTTGGAGAAAGCTTCTCCAGAAAGAGTGAAAGAGTTGAATGACTTAGAAGAGCAGGTCATTGATCAAGCGGATAAATTGGTGCAACAAGCGGTTGAAGTTGGGGATTTAAAATACAGCCCTGGTCTAAGCTCTGATGCCATCGTATTTGTAAATTGGTCTGTTGCGTTTGGTTCAAACGCCCTCGCTAAAAACTCGACAAACAGCTACTGTATAAATCGCTTGCAAGACCCTTTCTCAGTGTTGCAAAACTCTAATATTGTTTTAGATGGGCTTCAATGGAAGCCGCTGTCTACTGAATGGGATTATCGCAAGACCTGTCAAAAGGTTGAGCAAGAGATATTTGCTGAAGAAATTGCTTACCTTGAGTCTATAGGGCGCTAAGTAAGCTTTCTAATAAACCCGCTTAGGCGGGATTATTTAGGCTCTTCGGTGACGATTCGTCATATTTTACATGGTATCGAGGAATAATACCTCGAATTGATCTAGTAGAGTGATTTTAACCAGCATGAGCTGGTTTTAAATTGCAAGTATATGACGAAACGTCACAAACGGAGAGTGTGATGAAAGTTGAACAAAACCTTTTCACTAGGTTATTAAGAAGCCCGATTAGCCATACGCCATGGGTATTATTGATAACCACCGTCTTATTAGTTGCAGCCATTATAGGCGGCAAAAATCTTTATTTCCGTGGCGACTACAATATTTTCTTTGATGGTAGTAACCCACAACTTCAAGCTTTTGAAGAGATTCAAGCCACATTCAATAAAACCGACAATCTCGCGATTGTCCTTGCCCCTGCCGATGGAAATGTCTTTAGCGAAGAGACTTTAGGATTGGTTAAAGTGCTGACTGAAGACGCATGGCAAGTACCTTTTTCAAGCCGCGTGGATTCACTTTCCAATTATCAACATACCGAAGCGTTTGAAGATGACCTCTTGGTGGAAGATCTTTTGTTCGAAGATTATGAACTAACACCAGAAAGAATTAATAAAATTAAAGAGATAGCACTTTCAGAGCCAGTGCTCGTAAAGTCTGCTGTTTCAGAGAATGGTCACGTAACGATTGTTAACGTAACGCTTCAACTGCCTAAAAAAGATGAAACAGCAGAGCTCATTGAAGTGGTGGCATTTGCAGACGAGTTAATTGCAAAATATGAAGCACAATACCCAAATGTGGACTTCTACAAAGCTGGGATTGTGGCACTGAATGATGCCTTTATGGTCTCTGCTCAGAAAGACAGTTCAACCCTCGTACCTGCAATGCTCGGCGCCATCTTGGTTTTCTTGACCATCATGTTACGTTCATTCTTAAGCGTTGTTGCAACTCTCGTCGTTATCATCGGTTCTGTCGCTGCAACAATGGGGCTATCAGGTTGGGCGGGTATGTTCCTGAGTACCGCTACAGTCAATATACCCACTTTGGTTTTGACACTTGCCGTTGCAGATTGTGTTCACGTGATTGCAACCATGCGCCAGTCCATGCTTGAAGGAAAAAGCAAAAATGAAGCAATTTCACATAGTGTCTGGCTGAATTTCACGCCTATTTTGATCACGTCAGTAACGACCGCTCTAGGGTTCCTGATGATGAATATGTCTGACTCTCCAGTATTAAGAGATTTCGGTAACCTTGCGGCTTTAGGTGTGATGATTGCGTGCGTGCTTTCAGTAACGCTTCTTCCTGCTCTCTTAAAAGTACTGCCAATTAAAGTTAAACCACAAGAAGAGGGCAAAACGAGCTATATGGATCGTTTTGGCAGCTTCGTTGTAAACCAAAGAAAAATCCTACTTCCGTTATCTGTAGTTGTGATTGTTGTTTCTGCTGTTTTGATTCCTCAAAACGAAATCAACGATGAATCCGTGAAGTATTTCGACCATACCAGTGAATTTCGCCAAGCGGCAGATTTCATGGAAGCGAACGTTTCAGGTATGACGAACATAAACATCGCGATTAAAACCGGAGAATCTCAGGGGATCGCAGCACCAGCCTTCTTAGAAACGTTAGGAAGCTTCACCGATTGGCTTCGTGCTCAGCCAGAAACCGATCATGTTGCTTCTCTTGCTGACGTTTACAAGCGATTGAATAAAAACATGCATGGTGACGATGAGTTCTATTACACGCTTCCTCAAGACAGGGAACTCGCGGCTCAGTATTTGTTGATGTATGAAATGTCGTTGCCTTACGGCTTAGATCTCAACAACCAAGTCAATGTGGACAAATCTTCAGTAAAGTTGGTTCTTACCACTCAGAATCTTGGGAGCAAAGAGCTGGTTGATATCGAAAACCGTATCTACAACTGGTTTGCAACGAATGCACCACAATATGAAATTTCTGCCTCTAGCCCGACCTTAATGTTTGCCCATATTGGGGAAACGAACATGGCAAGCATGCTGGCAACGCTTCCAATCACTTTGATTCTGATTTCTGCACTGATGATATTCGCACTCCGTTCGGTTCGATTAGGGGTGATCAGCATCGTGCCTAATATGGCTCCAGCAGTTATTGGATTTGGAATGTGGGCGCTGTATTCAGGCGAGATCAACTTAGGCTTGTCTGTTGTGGTTACTTTAACGTTGGGAATTGTCGTGGATGATGTGGTTCATTTCCTCAGCAAGTATCAACGTGCCCGTAAGGAAGGTAAGGACGCTGAGCAAGCGGTTCGATACGCGTTTAACACTGTTGGAAGAGCGTTAGGTATTACTACTGTCGTTTTGGTTGTTGGATTTTCAATTTTGGCAATGTCGAGTTTCCGCCTGAACTCTGATATGGGGCAGTTGAGTGCGCTTGTCATATTCCTAGCGTTGGTCGTCGACTTCTTATTCTTGCCGACCCTTTTGATGCTGTTTGATAAAGACAAAGTGGAAGAAGAAAAAACTGAACGCACTGTTTCTTTGAACAAACCTGGAACCGTCTCTCAATAACATTTGTGCAGGCGGTGATGCCGCCTGCTTTGAATTAAAGGATTACACCATGAAATTTAAATATACCTCTGTTTTACTGGCTAGTGTTTTGTTCTCTGGACAGGTCTTTGCTGATAGTGCCAAAGGGCTTGAAATTGCTAGTGAAAGAAAAGCGAGAGATACAGGCTGGCAAGATTCAATCGCGACCATGAGTATGGTATTAAAAAATGCACAGGGTGAAAGCAGCTCAAGACTAATGCGATTGAAATCTTTAGAAATCGATGGGGATGGTGATAAAGGGTTAACGATTTTTGACGAACCCCGTGATGTTAAAGGAACGGCGTTTCTTAACCACTCACACGCAACTGAACCGGATGACCAATGGCTTTACCTCCCTGCGTTAAAACGAGTGAAGCGTATATCTTCGCGTAACAAATCTGGTCCTTTTATGGGCAGTGAGTTCGCTTATGAAGACCTAAGTTCGTTTGAAATAGAAAAGTATCAATTTAGCTATATTCAAGATGATGTCGTAGAAGGGGAACCTGTCTTCCTGCTTGAGCAAATCCCGACGGATAAAAACTCGGGTTACACCAAACAGCTTGTCTGGCTTGACCAAATGCATTACCGCCCATTGAAAGTCGAGTTTTACGATAGAAAGCGTTCATTATTAAAAACACTGACGTTTTCAGACTATCGCGTATACGAGGATAAATACTGGCGTGCTCACACAATGAAAATGGTGAACCACCAATCAGGGAAAAGTACGGTTCTAAGCACCGAAGAACTCGCTTTCAAAAATGGGTTAAGCGACAGTGATTTTAGCAAAAATACGCTGAAACGAGTGCGATAGGGAAGTGCGATGACATTACGAATAGCAACTGCTTTAGCGGCTTTAATTGCACTGCCTGCAGCAGCAGAATTTAGTGGTCAGGTGAATTTGGAACACAGGCAGTTTTTTCAATCCGGTTTGGATGGACAAGGGAAAGAGCAATCTTCTTTGGTGCTAAAGCCTCAATGGTATTGGACGACTGAGTCTGGCAATGGTGAGTGGAGCTTTATGCCATTTGCTCGGTTAGACAGCTTAGATAAAGAAAGAACACACGCAGATATTCGAGAGCTTCAATATTTGCATGTGTTTGACAGCTACGAAGTGCGAGCAGGTATTGGCAAAGTGTTCTGGGGAGTAACAGAATCGGCGCACTTAGTGGATGTGGTAAACCAATCAGATTCGGTTGAGTCTTTGGATGGGGAGCAAAAGCTGGGTCAGCCCATGGTGCAGGTAACAATGGATCGTGAGTGGGGCATTGTCGATGCATTGGTTCTACCGTATTTCCGTGAACGAACGTTTGCAGGAGAGGATGGAAGGCTGAGACTCCCCGTTTCTGATGATGCATTGTATGAGTCGTCGCGAGAAGAACAACATGTTGATTTCGCTTTTCGCTACAGCCAAATGCTTGGGGATTGGGATGTCGGGCTATCTTACTTTAATGGTACAAACCGTGATCCCTATTTTCGAATGAACGGCAGTGAAGTAAAACCGTATTACGCCCAGATGTCTCAAGTTGGTTTCGACCTTCAAGGGATTGTAGGCGACTGGTTATGGAAACTCGAAACGATTTACCGTGACAGTTTTGATAATCACACTGGGGTTGTCGCTGGGTTTGAATATACCCTCGTGGGCTTTGCTGAATCCGATTGGGACGTAGGAATGATTGCCGAATATCTTTACGATTCCCGAGGAAACAATGCACAAAATATAGGGCAAAATGATGTGTTTTTTGGTGCTCGTCTTGTCGCTAATGACGCAGAAGGAACAGAGTTTCTTGTTGGAGTAACGCAAGACTTAGACAACAGCGATGTTTTTAACGGAAGGGTGGAAGCATCAAGCCGAATCAATAATCAATGGAAGTGGCGGGTAGATGCTTGGTTACTGCAAAATGATACGCCGACAGATCTACTTTATTTTGGCCGACAAGATGACTTTGTAGAGCTGTCATTGGAGTATTATTTTTAGAGCTAAATCGCTGCAATTTAGATAAGTCGCTTCAATGCTGTAAATTCGTGAAGCGACCTAAAAAACAAAGCCGGGCACTGCCCGGCTTTAAAGTGTTTTGCGAGTAAGACTGTAGCTTGCGCCACATAAGTAATCCTAGTTTAAACCCTCAGTATTTCAAACGAAAATAAGCAAATTTTCGTTCATTCCTGAGCCCCTAAATAAAGACTTAATTTTTATTCATTATTTTGTGAGCATATTAATGTTTATTTGTTCCCGATGTCGTGCTTTCTCATATTTGATCGCCTTGGTTTCTGGGGATGGGGTGATATGAATTTCACAAACCCAAACAAAGTAGATTAAACCTGTGAAAGCAGCGCTTTTTGCTAACAATGGGTATCAAACGCAACTTTTTGATGTTTTTTCACTCGTAAAGCGCATGAAAGTGGAATTGGGTTTGGATTTAACCATCGCTTTGATTACTATGTAACGCTATTTGAAAATACCCAAGAATCCCATCAGGGAAACCTTATAGACACTACCACTTATGTTCTTTACATAGGTAGATGAGGAAACGATGCAACATCTAGAAGAGATCATTGCTAATGCGAACGCTGCGATTGAAGCAGCGGATTCGTTAGTTGCACTTGATGAAGTGCGTGTTCAGTATCTAGGCAAAAAAGGTGAGCTTACCGCTCAGCTTCAAAGCCTAGGTAAACTACCACCAGAAGAGCGTCGCAGTGCTGGTCAAGAGATCAACAAAGCGAAAGGCGTTGTTCAACAAGCTATCGCAGCTCGTAAAGACGCGCTTCAACGCGCAGAGCTAGAAGCGAAGCTAGCCGCAGAGACTATCGACGTGACTCTACCGGGTCGTCGTATCGAGAACGGTGGTTTACACCCAGTTACTCGTACAGTTGAGCGTATTGAGCAGTTTTTTGGTGAGCTAGGCTTTAGTACTGAGTCCGGTCCTGAAATTGAAGATGCATTCCACAACTTTGATGCATTGAACATCGCAGAAGATCACCCAGCACGTACTGACCACGACACGTTTTTCTTTAACCCAGACCTTATGCTACGTACTCACACGTCTGGCGTTCAGATCCGTACGATGGAAAATGGTAAACCGCCATTCCGTTTCATCGCACCAGGTCGTGTTTACCGTAACGACTACGACCAAACGCACACACCAATGTTCCACCAAGTGGAAGGTATGCTAGTAGACGAGAACGTGAACTTTGCGCAGCTAAAAGGCATTTTGCACGACTTCCTAACGAACTTCTTCGAAGAAGACTTAGAGGTTCGCTACCGTCCGTCATACTTCCCATTCACAGAACCTTCAATGGAAGTGGATGTTAAGCGTAAAGATGGTAAGTGGTTAGAAATTCTAGGCTGTGGCATGGTTCACCCGAACGTACTGCGCAGCGTTGGTATCGACCCTGAAAAATACTCTGGTTTTGCGTTTGGTATCGGAATTGAGCGTCTGGCGATGCTTCGTTACGGCGTAAACGATCTTCGTGCGTTCTTCGAGAACGACCTTCGTTTCCTAAAACAGTTCAAGTAATCCAGGGGATACATCACTATGAAATTTAGCGAATCATGGCTTCGTGAGTGGGTAAACCCTGCGGTATCGACTGACGAGCTTACACACCAAATTACGATGGCGGGTCTAGAAGTAGACGACGTACTGCCTGTTGCCGGTTCTTTCACTGGCGTTAAAGTAGGTAAAGTGGTTGAGTGTGGTCAACACCCAGATGCAGACAAGCTACGTGTAACAAAAGTAGATGTTGGCGCTGAAGAACTACTAGACATCGTTTGTGGCGCATCTAATTGCCGCTTAGGTATCAAAGTTGCTGTAGCAACCGTTGGTGCTGTGCTACCAGGCGATTTCAAAATCAAAAAAGCAAAACTGCGTGGTCAACCATCCCACGGTATGCTTTGTTCATTCTCTGAACTAGGTATCGATGTAGAATCTGATGGTATTCTAGAGTTGGCTGAAGACGCTGTTATCGGTAATGATTTCCGCGAATTCCTAGGTCTTGATGACGTAACGGTAGACGTAGACTTAACAGCTAACCGCGCTGACTGTTTCAGTATTCGTGGTCTTGCTCGTGAAGTTGGTGTACTAAACCGCTCTGACGTGACTGAGCCAACTGTAAACCCAGTAGCTCCAGCTATCGATGACACAGTTTCGATTGAAGTAAAAGCGCCAGCAGCGTGTCCACGTTACCTAGGTCGCGTAGTTAAGAACGTAAACGTTCAAGCTGAAACACCATTATGGATGCAAGAAAAACTGCGCCGTTGTGGTATTCGTTCTATCGATCCAGTGGTAGACATCACCAACTTTATTCTTCTAGAGCAAGGCCAGCCAATGCATGCATTCGATCTAGCGAAGATCGAAGGTGGTATCGTGGTTCGTCTAGCAGAGCAGGGCGAGAAGCTGACTCTTCTAGATGGTAATGAAGCTGAACTAAACTCAGACACTCTGGTTGTCGCAGACCACAACAAAGCACTAGCAATCGCGGGTATCTTTGGTGGTGAAAAGTCTGGTGTAACGACTGAGACTAAAGACGTTCTACTTGAGTGTGCGTTCTTCGCACCGGATCACATCCGTGGTCGCGCTCGTAGCTATGGCTTGCACACTGATTCTTCAATGCGTTTTGAGCGTGGTGTTGACTTTGCACTTCAAACAAGTGCAATGGAACGCGCGACAGAACTTCTCGTTGAGATCTGTGGTGGTGAAGTGGCGCCAGTTGTGGGTGCTGAGTCCGAGGCAGACCTACCAAAAGCAAACACAGTTGCACTGCGTCGCACTAAACTAGATAGCTTACTAGGTCACCATATTGCAGATAGCGATGTGGCTGAGATCCTAGAGCGTCTTGGTCTATCGGTAGAAAGCACGAACGAAGGTTGGACAGCAACAGCGCCAACTTGGCGTTTCGATATTGCTATCGAGCAAGACTTAATTGAAGAAGTGGGTCGTATCTACGGCTACGATAATATTCCTAACCAACGTCCAGCTGCTGCACTTAAGATGCACAACCACGTTGAAGCGAATATCCCGCTAAAACGCGTTCGTAACCTACTTGTTGACCGCGGTTACCAAGAAGCGATCACGTACAGCTTCGTTGAACCAGAGCAGCAAAAGCTCGTTGTTCCAGGTGTTGAGCCTCTAATTCTGCCATTCCCAATTTCTGCGGACATGTCAGCGATGCGTCTAGGTCTTATTCAAGGTCTATTAAACACAGTGGTTCATAACCAGAAGCGTCAACAGCCACGTGTTCGTCTATTCGAGTACGGTTTACGTTTCATCCCGTGTGAATCAGCTGAAAACGGTATGCGTCAAGAGCCGATGCTTGCAGGTGTTATTGCAGGTACTCGCGGTGAAGAGCACTGGGATATCGAGACAAACACAGTGGACTTCTTCGACCTTAAAGGCGATCTAGAAGCCGTTCTTGAGTTAACTGCAAACGAAGTCGCTTACTCTTTCGCAGCGCTTTCTGCTGAAGATAAAGCAGCGAACCCAGCGCTTCACCCAGGTCAATCTGCAGCTATCGTCGTTGATGCTGGTCTTGAAACAGAGCGTCAGGTAGGTGTAATCGGTACGGTTCACCCAGAGCTTGAGCGTAAGTTTGGTCTAAACGGTCGTACTATCGTATTCGAAGTTGAATGGTCAGCGATCAACACGAAAGTGATTCCTGAAGCAGTACAGCTTTCTAAGTTCCCATCAAACCGTCGTGACATTGCGGTTGTTGTTGATGAAGCAGTCGCTTCTGGCGACATCGTTAGCGCTTGTCGTGAGCAAGGTGGTGAGTTCTTGAAAGATGCGAAGCTATTCGACGTTTACGTAGGTAAAGGCGTTGAAGAAGGCAAGAAGAGCCTAGCTATCGCGCTTACACTACAATCAGTAGAGCGCACGCTAGAAGACGCAGACATTGCGGGTGCTGTTGATGCGATCGTAGCTCACGTATCTGAGAAGTTTGGCGCTTCACTGCGTGACTAGTTGATTCTTACCAAATAGACAAAAAGCAGGCGAATTAGCCTGCTTTTTTTGTACCTGTTATCCCGTTTTCATTCAGATAGTTGTAAATCGTCTGGCAATTTGATCTTCCTTAACGCATCGTTAATCCAAAATATATCATCATGTTCATATATCCAAATACCTTGAGGTTACTTGGATATGTATCTTTTACAGGAGGCAACATGAAGCGTTGGCTAGCGATATTTTTATTGGTACTTCCCCTCACGAGTGTTTCGTCTGAAAAACACTGAACGCAACGGAAATTATTGAGCGTTCCGATAAGCAAATGAGAGGCGAATCGAGTTACACCGTTTCTACAATGAACATTGTCCGCCCTGATTGGGCTCGTTCTATGAGCATGAAATCTTGGAGCAAAGGGCAAGATCTCTCTTTGGTTTTGGTCACGGCGCCTGCAAAGGACAAAGGCTCTACTTCATTAAAAAGATATCGTGAAATGTGGAACTGGATACCCGGAATAGAGAGGGTGATTAAAATTGCGCCTTCCATGTTAGGGCAATCTTGGATGGGGTCTGACTTCACCAATGATGATCTCATTAACCAGTCTTCCATTGTTGTCGACTATACCCATGAACTGGCGGGAGAAGATACGTTTGACTCGGTATCAACATGGAAGATTGAAGCAACCGCCAAACCGGATGCGCCTGTTGTCTGGAGCAAAGTTACATTGTGGATTTCACAAGACACCTATCTCCAAAGAAAGGTGGAGTTTTATGACGAATTTGATGAGTTAGTGAACACGCTTAGTACCTATGAGGTGAAAGAACTCGGCGGTCGAAATATTGCAACTCGAATGGAAATGATTCCGGCAGATAAGCCCGGTCAGAAAACAGAAATGATCACGCATGAAGCCCAGTTTGATTTTGAGATAGGTGACGACTTTTTCTCACAATCACAAATGAAAACATTACGTGACTAGGGTCTGTTGACCTTTCGTGGTTAAATTTTGTTCGACTTCTATGCCTTTTAATCGCGGCGCAAGGTGTGACGCCTAGTCATTCTAAGCAAATACCTTGCAACAAAGAGCAAAAGGCATAGAAAAGAACCCTTCGGGCAGCATTTGTGGCTTATTTCTACTGCGTTATCGCTCATTGATGTAGAGCGACTACACCGAATAAGCTCTGCCTTGTATAAATCACCCACAAATTGCTGCAAAAATCAGCTCGAAAGGTCAACAGACCCTAAACTCAGAATCGGCAGCCTTTACTCCGTTAAGGACATATCATGCTATTTACGTTAGCTTGGCGTAATTTATGGCGGCAAAAGCGCAGAACGCTACTCACTGCTTCTGCATTGGCGTTAGCGTTGTTTCTTTCGCTCGTTATGCGCTCGTTACAAGAAGGGACCTACACCAACAGTATCGAAAACAGCGCTCGTTTTTCTACAGGGTTAATTCAGTTGCAGCACCCAAATTTTGGTGAGAGCAACAGTATTGATGATTTGATTCCGGGTTCCACTGAGTTTATTTCCCCAGTAACAAAAGACCCTGAATTTACTCACTTACTCCCTCGTATTGAATCATTTTCGTTGGCAGCAGCGAAAGAAAAATCCAAAGGTGTCATGGTTATTGGCATCTCCCCAGACCTTGAAGACCGCTATGCAAATCTTAGTGAAAAGGTGATTCAAGGCCACTATCTGAATCCAGAAGATCAGGAAGTACTAGTGGGTGAATCACTGGCACGCCATATGAATTTGTCTGTCGGTGATGAGTTGGTGCTTTACGGGCAAGGTTACAGAGGACAAACCGCGGCAGGGTTGTTTAAGGTAGCTGGGCTAATTTCGTTTCCTATTCCCCAATTGGAAAACCAGCTGGTTTACATTCCGCTTGAGCAAGCAAAGCTAATGTTCAGTACAGATAACCAAATCACCAATTGGGTTATACACGTTGAAGATCTTAATGATATAGACCGAAAGGTAAAGGAGTTAAAAGACGCTTTTGGTTCAGATGTACGAGTGAGGGATTGGCGAGACCTTTCTCCTGAAACCGCCCAGAACATTCAAATGGATAAAGCAGGGGGCATTTTTATGATGCTAGTGCTTTATGGTGTTGTTGGCTTTGGGCTATTTGCCACCATTCTCATGATGACGTTAGAACGACAACGTGAGTTTGGGGTAATGCTAGCAACAGGGTTGCTCAGAAGCCGCTTACTCGCATTGATTGGCATAGAGTCTATTTTCATCGGTGCGCTTGGCGCTTTTATTGGAATGTTATTAGCAACACCAATCTTAATTTACTTTTACTTCAATCCTATCCAGCTAACCGGTGACACTGCAACGCTTATGCTAGAAGCGGGTATGGAGCCTATTCTTCCCTTTGCATTATCTGCAAGCCTATATGTGAATCAGGTTTCCATCATTATTGGTCTGTTAGTTTTATGCCTGCTTTACCCGATGTTTAGGGTGTATCGGATGGATTTAGTGAATGCACTAAAAGGGGGCGCACATGCTGATTAAACTGGCTTGGCGCAACTTGTGGAGAAATAAAATTCGCACAGGGATCATGCTGGGCGCCATGGTATTTGGGTTACTTGGCGTGGTTTCCATCATGGGCTTTATGAATGGCTTAATGAATAGCATGCTGAGTAACGCCATCTCGTGGCAAACTAGCCACGTGCAAATTCATCACAAATCTTATTCTGACAACCCAGATCTTAATGCGCTTATTCCGGATTCGGAGGCGATGTTGAAGGCAATTGAAAGTCGTTCCGAAGTAGTGCAGATGTCAGCTCGGTTTCTTGTCCACGGTATGGTTGCGTCTGCGAGAAGCAATAGAGGCATAAAAATCAATGGGGTGGATTTGGACTCAGAACGGAAGATAACGCCGCTGTCATCTCACATTATTAAAGGGGATTGGTTAAGCAAGGAAGGCCGTAACCCCGTTCTCGTTTCTGAAAAAACAGCACAAAGGCTTAACTTGAGGGTCGGATCAAAAGTGGTGCTCACTTTTTCAGACACCAATAATGAGGTTGCTGGTGCAGCGTTTCGAGTAAGAGGTGTGTTCAAAACGCCTTCAAGCAGTTTTGACGATGGAAATATCTATGTAAGGAAATCCGATTTAACGAAGTTAGCCGGCATTGAAGGCTCACATGAAGTGGCCATCCTACTAAAAGATCCGTCGGTCGAGTCAATAGAAGCATTTTTAGAATCAATAAACACCATATTGCCTAATGAGAGTGAAGCGCGAGGTTGGCGTCAAATTCAGCCGATGCTTGCGTCGGCGCAAAATTCAATGGCCACGAGTAACGGCTTAATTTTGGGTGTGTTTGTTATCGCGATGGGCTTCGGGATTGTCAATATTCTCCTAATGTCTGTTTTTGAGCGTACACGAGAGTTTGGTGTGCTCATGGCAGTAGGGATGCAAAAACATCGAATATTCGCGCTCATTCTATGCGAAGCAACGTTCTTAGGCGCGTTAGGGGCATGTTTGGGTGTGCTAGCCAGCGTAACCTTGATTCTCATTTTGAATCATACAGGGCTTGATCTCCGCATCATGTCAGATGCGTTAGGTGCTTATGGTGTGGACACTGTGTTGTATCCGCGCATCCAGCTATCAGAGTATCAACTTATTGTCTTTACGGTCGTTCTTGCCAGTGTCATTGCTGCACTGTATCCGGCAAGGCAAATTCTTAAGCAACAACCAGTGCAAGCTATGTCGGAGAAGCATTAATTATGACTATTCAAATAGATGGGCTACGCAAAACCTATAACCAAGACAGTGACTTTCCCGTGCATGCGGTTAAAGCGCTAGATTTGACGATTGAACAAGGAGAATTCGTCGCGGTTATGGGGCCATCCGGCTCTGGAAAAACTACGCTCTTGAACATGCTAGGTGGAATCGATACACCTTCTGCAGGAAAGGTCAGCATTGATGGTTGCGATATTTGTGATTTGCCAGAAAAAGAGCTGATAGCGTTTCGTCGGGATCATATTGGATTTATCTTCCAGGACTACAGTTTGCTTCCTGTGTTGACCGCTCTAGAAAATGTTGAATTTGTCATGCAGTTACAAGGTCGAACGGCTCAGGAGTGCGAAAGCAGAGCTTCAGCACTACTCGAAAACGTTGGGTTGAAAGATCAGATGCACAAAGTGCCTGCCAAACTATCCGGTGGGCAGCAGCAACGGGTTGCTGTGGCGAGAGCGCTTGCTCCCGGACCACGCTTTGTAATGGCAGATGAACCAACGGCAAATTTGGATGCAAAAAGCACAGCGGAGCTGCTAGATATTATGGAGCGTTTGAACAATGAAGAGGGGACTACATTCATATTCTCCACTCACGACCCAAGGGTCATCAAACGCGCTAAGCGCGTGATCGTTTTTGAAGACGGTCAATTGACAGAAGACAAGCAACAAAACGAACGAGTTGACGTGGAACTGGTATGAAATCGATAAGTTATCTGTTTTCAGCGAGTTATCTGATTGCAACTTGTGCTTCGTTTTCCAGCTTTGCTCAGATTCCAGGGTTAGTACCCGAAAAAAGTTGGGGTTTGGGTGGCTATATTAAGTATATGGCTACTTTTAACATGCCCGATTCCTCAAACGCTAATTCGACTGATCATCTCTTACACCAGCGGTTTAACTTTGAATATCGTTTCGGCTCGACCCTTCGAGCTAACGTTAGCATGAGAAACCGCTTTATTTGGGGAGATTCCGTCAGTAACAACCCCAATTACGGAAGCGCAGTCGGTCAGGATGATGGGTTCTTTGATTTAACGAGTAACTGGCATGACAACGGCAGTCAAATTGGAACAACACAATTTGATCGAGCCTATCTAGACTATTCCGGAAGTGATTGGCGAGCCAGAGCTGGGCGGTTTCGCATTAACTGGGCGATGACGACAATATGGAACCCAAATGATATCTACAACACCTATTCTATCTATGATTTTGATTATGAGGAGAAAGGTGGAGCAGACGCATTACAACTCAGCCGAAGTTTGGGTTACGCGAGCAGTTTTGACGTGGTGTATTCACCCAGCGAAGACGATGACCAAAACAGTTACTCGGCTCGATATCTAGGAAATAACTCGGGTTGGGATTACCAATTAATGGTAGGCAAAGCCAAACTGGATGCGGTAGTAGGAGCGGGTTTTGCAGGCGATATTAAAGGCGCTGGCGTAAGAGGCGAGGTAAGCTATTTTTCACCTACTAAAGACAAATGGAAAGAGATAGAACTCACCGCCACTGTCATAGCCAGTGTTGAAGTGGATTATAGCTTCGGTGGGAGACGAAACTGGTTGGGAAGAGTCGCTACGCTTTATATCTCTGAACCACAAGAGCCAAATAGCACCCCTAACTATCTTAACAAGCCGACTTCACCGAGAACCATGAGTTTCGATGAGCATACCGCTAATGTTGACTTAGGGTTCGATGTATCCCCGCTCATGCGATTAACAGCCAGTTCTACATTATATGGCGATGGTTCTCTCTATTTAGGTGCGAACACCAGTTACTCTATTTCAGATGAGGCGCAGCTGATCGGAGTGATCCAGCGCTTTAATGGCAGAGAAAATAGCGTATTCGGTAAAACATCCGGTACCGCTATTTATGCTCAAATTAAGTGGAGTTTCTGAGTTGAACGTGCCGACGAAAGTCAGAAAGCGAAAGATGGTATTTGGTGTGTAAATTTATCCATTAAAAGTCATAACAAGCTCCGATTGTTGTTTGTTGCTATGCATTTGAACCATCTGATTTTTGTTTCATAAATGATGTGTCTCTAATCGCAAAAGTTCGCAAATTTTGTCTCAACTTTATGAATTACCTAATAAAACATGTAAAAAGTACACAAAATTTACAATAGTCTATTTCACTTTTATTTATATGATTTGCGGGTTTGTGTGTTGTACTTTGTGGGTTTCTTGGTTTATTAATCCTTAAAACATTACT
The DNA here is from genome assembly GCF_030689305.1 of Vibrio penaeicida. Taxonomy (GTDB): domain Bacteria; phylum Pseudomonadota; class Gammaproteobacteria; order Enterobacterales; family Vibrionaceae; genus Vibrio; species Vibrio penaeicida_B. The sequence goes on from NZ_JAUYVM010000002.1 coordinate 469,315, forward strand.
TCTGTTGAGTAAATTATCAGCTACTTACAGTTTGCGCTTAATATGGCATTAGAAAAAAATTGGCGAAAATCATAAGCTTGGCATACACTTTTGTTTGTGGGGTCTTCAACTACCTTAAAGGTCCCACAAAGTGCTTTGGCGCTACAGTTTTTGTAGCTATTTTTTAACACAGCTTTGAGGGAAGTTTTATGGCGCTCACAAAGGCCGATTTGGCTGAGAACCTGTTTGAAAAGCTCGGATACAGTAAACGGGATGCCAAGGAAACGGTTGAAGTGTTTTTCGAGGAAGTTCGAAAAGCCCTAGAAAATGGCGAACAGGTAAAACTGTCAGGCTTCGGGAATTTCGATCTTCGCGATAAAAATCAGAGACCGGGTCGTAACCCTAAAACGGGCGAAGACATTCCAATTACTGCTCGACGTGTTGTTACGTTCCGCCCAGGTCAAAAATTAAAAGCCCGGGTCGAAAACATCAAGGTTGAAAAGTAGCCTAAGCAAATTGACCGCATTCGCTTGCGGTCATTTTGGTTTGTGGTGGTTTTAAACGTATTCGTTTTGCTGCGTGGGAAACTCAACTGCTTGAAGCTGCTTGACTTAAGGTATAAATCTTAAGTCTGGCAGCTTCTTGGTTTTCTATCTCGTGTATTTTTTTGCTATTGCGTTAACAGCTTAACACTTCCAATAAGCTTAGTATTCCTACTCTAGTAAATTGTGCAATACGCTATCAAGCAGCCTGAGGCGCAATATAAGGTTGCCAAGCGTTTTGATACAAGGTTTTGGCTTTCGACCTTAACTGTTTTATATTTTGAATTTCAATATCATTCATTTCTCTAGATTCAATCGCAGCCGTACGTTCAATAAACTGAATCTTCTGATAAATTTTATGCTCTGCACCACTCTTTACTTCTGCAATATCACTTAAATGCAACTGTACCTCCGCTATGAGCTTAGTACCGGGCAATTCCAACAAGACATTAAGATCTCTGTAACCGGAAGGTGTAGGGGATTTGAAGCGATTCTTCACTTTCAGAATTTTTGTGTTTTTATGAAGCATTTCGTAGGCAGCAACCAAACTGGGAATGTCTTTAGCAACTAAGGTTGCTCGCGCTAAATCGGTAATCCTAGATACCTTTCCGTCTAACTCTTTTTCAATTTTGTCTTTTGCTCTGGATTCACTTTTAACACCTGCGAAGTAAGGGGTTGTTCCGCTCAACATGCCAGCCGTTTTACAAAGGTTCTCCAATTCAAATTGCGCTTGATGAGCTTTGGAATACAACACATCAAAGTCTGAATAAGGTTGAATGGGTTTAGCGTTAGTCGAAGGAATGCTATACAGACCGCTCAAGCTACGTCGAAATACATTGGCATTTGGCTGGTTTTGAGAAGTACCAGAAGAGCGTGCAGAGTCGGAGTTATACGTTGGAGAGTTTACGGCAGCAAAAGGTGCTTTACTCAGAAGCAATAGCATCAAAGCCGTAGTTTTCAGAAACAGGTTCATTCATACTCCTAGTTTAAGCGCAGTAAATTGTGTACAAAAAGGGTACTGAACGCGTTAAGAAGTTGAATAGTCTGCATTTGGCAGATATAGATTAGATAGGGATGAAAGGGTTAAGTTCCAACCCCTAGCGGTATATTTAGTCGATTAGTGTGAGGTTGTGCGCATTTTTTGTGCGATCGAGTTTGGCGCAGAATTCCTTCAGCGATTTTGCGTCGGATATCCTTATTTTATGCCCTGAAAAACGATCGAAAAGCTCACTATGGTAGGCATAAGAGTTAGCGGTTTCCCTTTGGTAGTATGATCTTGCCCATAGCTTTTGACGTTCCAGATCGGAAACGTGCAGTTTATCTCTATAACGTTTATCCAATTGATTCAGACAAACAGGCAAAGGCATATCCAGAAATATAACTTGTGTGGTTTTTACCATGAGCTTTGAAAGCGACTGTCCGAATACGCCCTCTGCAACCCAGTTACCCGAAGTGTTTAGATGTTGAAGCTCACTAGAAAGAAACTGCATTTTTTCTGCAATAGAATGCTGTTCGTCGTGCCACGCTAATTCATCGAGCTCGATGTGTTTTTGCCCGGTGATAGACGAAATTTTTATTGCTAAAGCAGACTTTCCCGCGCCTATATTGCCAAATATAAGTGTGCGATTAGCCATTTTTAAACCTGACGTTTGTATTTGTAGTTTTATGCGGCACAAATTACGGTGATTAGTGCATTAAATCCATGACAGAAACTAAGGTTTAACGCAAAACTTTATGAAAGTGTGATGTTCACCCAATTTGAGTTGCTAGCGTTGCTGGGGAGTGAAACAAATAATTAGCACTTTAGTTCCAATTAGCTTGTATACCCAAGTCACCTCAAGATACTAGGTTCAGCGAGAGTTAACTGGCTTTCAGGCAAGGCATCGATTTGAAGATCTAGTGGTTCTAAATCAAAAATCGGTAACGCAGTATGAAAGCCAGTTAAACTCGCCCTTGGGAGCCCATATTCTGTCCCATTTCTTCGTCAAAGAACTTGGAAAGGACTCATCATTCCGCCGCGTTCCTGATTTTTTGAAATAAAGAGGCTTGAACTGAAACAGAATATAAGGCTCTGAATCCTACATCTTGAGGTAACTTGGGTATATCATTTCTTTGCCAATCAGTATCATCTCTTTCCGTTTAAGAGGCGATCCTATATTCTCTACAAAACGGTATTAGCTTGAGGAATGGTAATGCAAGACCAAGAAATTTGGCATCAGAAATGGGCATCTAACCAGATAGGGTTTCACTTAACCGATGTAAACCCCGTTTTAATTGAACATTGGAAATTACTCGAACCTAGCCGTGAAAAGAAGGTATTTGTCCCCTTATGTGGAAAGTCTGAAGATCTTGTGTGGTTAGCCAAATTCCACGAAGACGTTCAAGGTGTAGAGCTGAGTGATATTGCTGTTAGAGCCTTTTTTGCTGAGCAGTTTTATACACCCACCGTCACGACAGTTTCTGGTCAGCATGAACTTTATCAATTTGATGAGCTAAGTATTTACACGGGCGATTATTTTACAGCGCCGATACAACCTGTTGATTTGGTTTATGATCGCGCTGCGTTGATCGCTTTACCTAAAGAAATACGACGTGACTATGTAGAAAGACTGAAATCGCTACTGCTTCCGGGTGGCAAAATTCTTTTGGTTTCATTGGACTATGATCAAAAAGAAATGACGGGGCCACCATTCAGTGTTCCAGCAACCGAGATATATGAATTGTTCTCTGGGTTTAAAATCACACGGGTATCGCGTGAAGATGCTGATGAAAGCCATCCTAGAATTCAAAAGGGATTAACTCGATTTGCAGAAGAGATTTGGGTGATAGAACCGGAAGCATAGAGTGAGTCGGCTTTGCCCAAATTAAAATTAAGAGAAAGCCAGCATAATTGTATGCTGGCTTTTCAATTGCGCTAACCAAGTTCAGCTAAGTAAGCCGAGCAGTCATAAAATCTTATTTCTAGTATTCAATTTTTATCTTAGATGCCGCTTCTACTGCATCTTGAACCGCTTGCTCGATAGTATCACGACGAGTCAAAGTCACGCCCAGCCTACGACGTCCATCAATATCCGGTTTACCGAAAAGACGCAACTGTGTTTGAGCACTGCTTAATGCATCACCAATGCCACTAAATTGAATATCGGTCGACGTACCCTGACCAAGGATCACTGCTGAAGCAGAGGTACCATACTGGGTTATGTGATTGATTGGCATACCTGTAAAGGCTCTTACGTGCAATGCGAACTCAGACATCTCCTGCGAGATTAACGTAACCAACCCAGTATCATGAGGGCGAGGGGAAACTTCGTTAAATATGACGTCGTCGCCTTTTACAAACAGCTCCACACCAAAGATTCCGTGCCCACCTAAAGCATTGACTACCTTGCTTGCAACTTCCTGTGCATTGGCTTTTGCACTGTCCGACATCTGCTGAGGTTGCCACGATTCGCGATAGTCGCCATCTTCTTGCCTGTGACCAATGGGTTCGCAAAAATGAACGCCATCGACCGCTCTGACGGTAAGCTGGGTAATTTCGTAATCAAAATCAATGAACCCTTCAACAATCACTCTACCAGCGCCAGCGCGGCCACCTTCCTGAGCGTAGTCCCAAGCTTTCTGAATGTCCGATTCGGATTTGATAACACTTTGACCCTTACCAGACGAGCTCATAATGGGTTTTACAACACAAGGTGTGCCGACAAATTCAACCGCACTAACAAAATCTGCAAAGTTGTCTGCAAAACGATAAGGCGACGTTTTTACGTGTAATTCTTCAGCCGCTAAACGGCGAATGCCTTCACGGTTCATCGTCAGCTTGGTCGCATTTGCTGTTGGAACAACATTTAACCCCTGTGACTCAAGTTCAACCAGTTTGTCTGTCGCAATGGCTTCTATTTCTGGAACAACAAAATCAGGCTGTTCTTGGGCGATGATATTCGCGAGAGCGTCGCCATCAAGCATATCCAGAACGTGAAAACGATGGGCGACTTGCATTGCAGGGGCGTTCGGATAACGATCGCAAGCAATAACCTCTAATCCAAGTCTTTGGCACTCGATAGCCACTTCTTTACCCAGCTCTCCTGATCCCAGTAGAAGAACGCGTGTTGCCTTTTTACCTGTTGCTGTACCAAACATTGTTCGACCTTATCTTGAGTGATATGAGGCGGATCATACTCATTTTTCATTGGTGCGCAATCGTTTGCTAAGGCTTTGTGTTATTCACAACCAAGTACATTAAGACCTTGTAAATTCAAGGTCTTAATGTGTATGAGTTGTTACGGTTTATAGTGAAATGTATTCAAGTGGAATGTCTGGATTTATTGCTTCCAGAGTTGCTTGAGTATTCGCTAAGTGGCTTGATGTCGCATCACGCATTTCGATTAAAACGGCTTCTTCAAGTTGATCCAGTGAAATGTTCAACATCATCATCTGAATAATGGCGACTTGCAGAGGAGGAAGGCTAGGGTTGAACGCAGCATTTTCTGCGTATGCGCCCGTAAACACAAACCCAGACTTGGTGCGTAAAGATACGCCACTTAGGTTATGAGAGTATGGAGCATGGCTAATATTTAGAGCCGCCAGCGCACTGATGACGAGATCGTTATCAGAATCGATGGTTTTACCGTGGTCGACTTCAGTCATCAACGCAGACTCGATTCCAATATCTTGAGGGCCAAAGGCTTCCGGCAGATAGTCGTGGAGCGTTTTTGCTTTTCGATTTGGAAGTTGTACAGAAAGTTCAGAAGCGGTGTTTAATTCATTCATGAACTGACGACAGTGACCACAAGGGCTGAAATTCACTGTCACGTCTTTAATCCCACGCTCTTGCATCATCCAGGCACGGGAAATAGCACATTGTTCAGCGTGAATGGTTTGCCCTAGCTGTACATCTAGAAATTCAATATTTGCACCAAAATACAGTCGCCCAGAAACCCCGCGAGCAATAGCGCCAACGTAAAAATTGGATATCGGGGCGTGAGAATAGGTTGCAGCAACAGGCAACAGTGCGACTCTCAATTTTTCATCACTCAAGCCAGAAACCGTGAGAAGCTCATCAAAATCTTGCGGTGATATGGTCGCGTTAAAATCCGGATTAGAAACAATTGCCTCCATCGCAGCCGCGAGTGGAGTCGGTAACTCTTTAATCGCCTTTAACATCCTAGCGTTCATTTCTTGTCCTTTTGGGGGTACGTTCAATTTCATTCTAGAAAATATACACGCCACCGCAGTGATGTAAATCACACAAATGTCTGCAATCGGTCATTTGGTTTCACTATGTGAGTGACATCTAACTTGTAATTGATTACATAGAAATTTCGTGCGACCGACATCAAATTTATTAATAGATTGCTTTTTAAGCGGTTATTTGAGCAAAAGTGAGAGCAAGTGAAAGTAAATAGGAGTAAGTGGGAGCTAGCGAAAATAGCGATATAGGGAGAGATAAGGGGAGATAGGAGGGGGAGGCGTGAAGGTTAGAGGCTGGTTACCCTAACCACACGACCAACGCAAAAAATGCAGGCGCGAGAATTGACGTGATCACCCCACAAGCGACGAGTGCGAGTGAACTAAATGCCGCGTCTTTTGGGTGTTTCTCTGCGCAAGCAGCGGTTCCAAGAGCATGAGATACAGTACCCATTGTAAGACCTCGTGCTATTGGATGTTTAACACCAATCAAGTTGTAAATCGGATACGCGAAAACCGCCCCAAATACACCAACAAGCAAAACGAGTATAGCGGCAACGGCGGGCTCGCCACCTAAGTAACTGGACACTTCCATGGCGATGGGAGTGGTCACCGATTTACCCAGTAAACTGGCGATAAGGTGCAATTCGGTTCCTAAGTAATAGGCGATCATGGCCGACGAAAACATCGACATAATGCTACCCACTCCGCAAGCCAGTAATATGATCCGCCAGCGAGCGCGTATTTCTGGTAGCTGTTCGTAAAGAGGGTAAGCAAGGGCAACAACGGCAGGTTGTAGTAAGAAGCTAAACCATTCGTTTTGCGAGTAGTAAGTGTCAAAATCAACATCTAGAAATACCAGTGTCGGGATGATGATTGAAACGCTAATAACAAGCGGGTTCGCAATTGGGCTATTGAGTTTTCTTGCAACTGCACGAGCAAAGAAAAAAGCCGCTAAAGTCAGGAGCACCCACATCATTTGGGCTCCTTCAATAGTTTGTCTAATCCAAGTCCGAGCAAAACGAGAACAATGGCTGTGCCGCCGACTGCACTCGCTAATATCGGGAGCGCGTTATCGACAAGCATGTCAAAGTGGTTCATTAACCCAACGCTGATCGGCACAAAGAGCAGCACCATATAGCGAATAAACAGCTGTGAAGTAGGGCGAACCCATTCAACCGGAATGAGCCCAAGTACCAGCAACGTAAAGAGAATCAACATTCCAAATATGCTGCCGGGTATCGCGAGCCCTAATAAGTGTTGGATAGTCAAACCAACAAGCAGACAAGCCATAATGACCAGAAAGGAAATGACGTAACCAAGAACACGTTGCAACATCTACAAACGAACCTTATGAGACCAGTTTTTCTACGTATTGATATACGGATTTTAACAGCGATACCTTTCTTTCATCACCATCATGTTCGTGAACTAAGTTTTCAAGGTTCTGCATGTAGTCGGGCAAATTACTTTCGAAGTAATCTCGACAATGCGCAGCCCATTTAGCTTGCTCTGATTCGTCGAGCGTCCATGGGTAGTGCCTTGCACGATAACGGAACAGAAGTGGCGCAATGCGTTCATCTTTAACATTGATTTCCATCCCCGCTAATTGCTCTGGGGCTTTTTCTCGAATGATGTCCATGGTGGCTTTGTCTGCCGGAGAAAAGAACCCATTATAAAGCTGAGTATCCACGTTTGGATCGACATCGTACTCGTCTTTGTTTTGGTATAGCTCGATAAGCTTTTCTCTAATTTCTGGGTGTTGCTTAATGAGTGCCAAATTTTTCAAGCACTGTTCTCTGTCGATTCCGATAAATTGGGCATTTTCTGCCGTTAACGTTTTCGCCGGTGCGAGAACAGGGCATTTATTTAGGTGAACAAGTTTAACGGGAGCAGGCAATTGTCCTTCTTCCAGTTGATCTCGGCGTGTGTATAGCCTTGTTCTTAACTCATCGGAACTGAGTTCAATAAGTGGGGTAGGATCCATTGCAAGGTTAACCATTGCCACGGCGTTTTGATTGGTTGGGTGCCAAGCCAAAGGAACAACCCAAGAGGTATACGCGCATTCCGCCCCAAACATGCCAGAAACATGCATTAGCGGTGTCATGTTGACGATATCGACCAACTCATTGAGTTTTCGTTTATGGCGCATACTAAAGAGATAATCAAACAGCTTAGGCTGCGCTTCTTTAACTTTTCTCGCCATTTCAATGGTTGCGATAACATCTGCCATCGCATCGTGGGCATTTTCGTGTTCTATCCCGTTTTCGACAGACAAATGCTCCAGTTTAAAGCTGGTGTGCCCATCTTCTTCGCGTTTTGGCCAATTGACGCCTTCAGGTCTTAGGGCATGGCAAGCACGCATCACATCGAGCAAATCCCAACGAGAGTTACCATTTTGCCAACTCCATGCGTAAGGGTCGAAGAAATTCCGGTAAAGAGTGTACCTAGAAACTTCATCATCAAATCGAATGCTGTTGTAGCCAAGGCTCGTTGTGTTTGGAGTAGAGAGCTCATCATGAATTTTTCGAATAAATTCAGGTTCAGGAAGCCCTTTAGACACTGCCGTTTGTGGAGTGATACCAGTAATAAGCGCCGCTTCTGGAGAGGGGAGGTAATCAGAGGGCGGTTGGCAATAAATAACCAAAGGCTCGCCAATGATATTTAAATCCATATCCGTTCTTACGCCTGCAAATTGACTTGGTCGATCTTTGGCTGGACTGGTTCCCCAGGTTTCGTAATCGAAGAAAAACAGAGAGGGCTGATTATCTTGAGGCATTAATGGTTCCGATTTGTTGTTGCTTACGCATTGTATTTCTTTCTGTATTAGACCATTGCAAAGCGGGCTGGTAAACCAGAACCGCATAATTAGCGCATTTTCACCCTGCGATTTGGATTCATGGTTAAGAAGAAGGGGCCTTCAATCCAATATCCGGTTAAAGAAGAAACAAAATGGAATGGAAAGACAAAGAAAAGCCCGCATGAAGCGGGCTAGAGTGAATGTCATTCTTGTCTCAATAAGCGACTTGCTCGGTGACAACGTATTGAGCGAATGGCCATAACCTCAACGGTGAAAATATCACAATCCTGCCAGTGCATGGGTAGAAGAAAGCAATTGAAGTTGCTGATTAGTAATTGCGTTATGCCATTTTCGTTTGGGCATTACAAAGCACCCGTGTTCTTGTGAGTTACTTTAAGGGATAAGAGAGTAAGGCGGCTTTCTCCGCCGCCTGTAGATGACTTAAAAAATTCCTTGAAAACTTAAACATTGCTAGGCGGTTCGTTCAGTTTAGGGAGCAACTTCTAGCTTTGAAAAGTGAAAGTAGGAATGATTACACTTCGATTCGCTGATCGATAATTAGGTCGGAAACGTTCCAGTTGTACGCGTCCATAAGATTGACCATTTCATTATATACAGGCTGCTCTTTATCGATATCTCTAATCGTTAATAAGATAGTGAAGGGCACTTGCACACCTTCTGCTTCATAGCCGTCACGCCCTAAGATTTTTACACGTAGACGCCAATTTTCTATATCAATCCCTCTGGGGAAACGCTTTTGGTAGACTTTGACCGGAGACCATTTATCCCCATTTTTTACTAAGTCCTCTTCGTAGAGGTGAGCATCTTTTTTAGGAGGGACTTTTGAGGTAAAACCGCCATCTTCTCCAACTTCTCCAAAACCTACTTTTAATTCTACCTGGCAGTACTCAAACGCCTGGTTTGCATCAAGGTCTGGTTGATAAACCAAAGTAATGAAAAATTCGCCTCTAACTTTGCCCTCTTCAGTTCTTAGGCATTCAGGGATGGGGAATGGGAGTTTTTCAACTTCAAAACTTTTTTGAGCATGCCCCTCAAATGCTAGAGTCGCCTCGTAGTCGTTAACATCAAGTATCGACGAAAGATCACTAGGAATCCCCCAGCCATAGTATGGTCGGTGCTCGTCTTTAAAGTTAGAAGGTAACCCCATATTCGCATTGTGAATAATCAGCGCTTTCACTAGATTCGGGGTGGCTTTTTCGCCGAGCTTCTGAAATAGATTAGCTGCGATATTTGATATAATTGGGGTGGCGTAGCTAGTGCCAATATCGTTTCGTTTTAGACCATTAGGACAAACAGAGTTTACACCTAGTGGTATAGCGGTACCACCAATGTTTAGCAAGTTACCACCAAAATGCACTACGTCCGGCTTTTGTACGTAGTTAGATACAGGTCCTTTTCTTGAAAAGGGAGAAGGGTCTTTGCTTTTTACATGTCCATCTACATGAGCAAGAGAGCCCACAGTTAGACCTCTTAATGAATCACCTGGGCTTGAGATACCGTCGTTGAGTTTTTCTGAAGGAGGCCACCCTCTCATTTTTTCCGTGTAGTTACCAGCAGCAATAACACAAAGACAATTGTATTTTTCTTGGAACTCGTCGAGCATTAGTGCCATTACAGATATTTCATGCATCGAAACAGCTTCAGGTGAACCTAATGATAGGTTCCAAACTTTTATTTCTGGGTAGGAATCAGCAGCTTCATACATTGTATTTACAATATCGTAAATATCACCAATATTGTTTCCAAGTACTTCTATACTTACTATTTTTGATTGGCATTTAGGGAAGCGAGGGTCTTGATTATACAAATGCGAATTTGAAAGCATCCCGCTTACAAATGTGCCATGGTTCAAATCCCGAAAAGTATCAGGAACCTTTCTTTTTTGTGCTACAAGCCAATGAGATAAAGGCTTGCAATGTAAACTCACACCGCTATCTACAACACCAACAATCGGGTATTCAATAAGTGGGTCTGGTGGAGATATTTCTGCTTGAACTGTGTCTATTCCATCACTATTCATTGGCTGAATAGTGATACCATTCGAAATAACAGCACTTTGGATTATCGTTAATTTTGGAGCATTAGCTACTAGATCTCCCGTATTAGAGCTAACTTTGTACAAACGAACTGTCTGAGAGCGATGTTTTTGCCACTTACAGCCTAGCTCATCTAGGATTTTCTCAAACCTTTCGTCAATCCTTTGATTAAGTGACATATCGGCATATTGGAATAAACGGACAATCATCGCAGTGTCTGTTTCGTGTGGTTGTACTAAAGAGGCTTCGTAATTGGAAATTGACTTTACAGCCGATAGCGCTTTAATGCCGCCCTTAGTTTTAGTTTGACGAATTTTATTTACTAGATGTTTCAAACCATCGCTGCTAACTTGAATTAACATTCTCCCGTATCCGGCGTCTCCAAAAAACGGACAAGTTTGCTCATTAAATATGTCGGTTGGGCGGTGTGACTTAGCTGTTGCATTGTCTTCCAATTCAACTACTGCAGTACACACATCTAATCCAATACCATTTTTGCCGGATAGCAACTTAGTTTTTACATCCTCTAAGGATTCGATGAGGCTACATCTAAACTTGTCGGTAACACTTTTAAGAGGTTCGTTGCTTCCTCCTGGATTTACCGTTGGACGAACGTAATCCTCCATTGAGAACTCAACGTGTTTTATAGGATTATAGGCCTTGCTCATTTATTTTGGTTCCTTCAATAACCTACTGACGTAACTAGGGGATATATCCCATAATTTTGATAAAAGCTTACCTGTGTATAGCTCGGTATTTAGCTCTTTTAGTTTATGAATACCATCGTATCTTGAATCGTCACCTTGGAAGCTTAGCCAAGGGTGCATAACTAGTAATAATTCTTTAAGAAGTCCAATATATGTTGGTTTGAGATCATTGATAACTGCAAATCTGAGATACTCATACGTTGCCATTTCGATTTCAGCACCTGTCATTCCTCTTGAAGCGACTACGCAAATCTCCATATCCTCATCAACAAAATCGAACTTAGAAACTAATGATGAAAGTAAGCTCCTTCGTTCTCTTTCTTTGGGTGGCAATAGTTCTAGTTTGTAGTGAAACCTTCTTCCAATTGCTGGATCTAATAGATGTACGTGATTTGTTGCAGATACTAAAATTGTATCTCCTAAGTTATCAATGTTTTGAAGCAAACTTACAACAACTCTTTTTAGTTCACCTATCTCATTTTTATCGTCTCTAGCTTTTGCTATTGCATCAAACTCATCAAGGAATAAAACGCATGGCTCGCTTTGAGCATACTCCAAAAGCGAACGAATGTTTTTTGAGGTAGATCCCAAGTAAGAGGATATCAACGCATCTGCTCTGGCAGTTATTAGAGGTAGTTCAAGCTTTGCAGCTAGGTAATTAGCTAATTTGCTTTTTCCCGTTCCGGGTTCACCATGCAGTAGAAGCGAAGGGTTAATGGGAATGCCAAGCTTATGTAGTTGTTCTTTTTTTAATAAGTAGCTTAGAAAAGCGTCTACGGTACTTTCGTTATCATCTGATAAAAAAACAATAGAGTCTTCAACTGTAGGATAAGTTTTGTCTGCCAACGAAAACCGATTGTCTTTCTCTACTGGAATTGGACGAGACAAACTTAACGTGCTGTTAGCACTTTTTATTGCACTTGTGCCAGTAGCGTTTAGTTGTTCTCTTAGTCCTTTTACCGCTAAAACTTCACCGTCGGTACTAAGTTTTTCAATAAGCTGTTGTGTATAAGCAGAAACGAGTGACTTATCGCTTTTGAGCGCACCACTAACAATGTGAGTGATTTCTGTGTAGTACTTCATGATTGACTATAAGTTATGTTTTATGAACAAATTATGGTACATGATGAACTAAAAGTGATGTTAAGTTAACTTTTTTCCTAAATTTCTTACGAAAGATATTGTGGGTACTATAACTCTTGTGACCCGGTTCTAGATATTGAAGACAGGAAGTATAAATTCTACTAACACTGTATTTATAAACAGCCTTACGTGAGGCGCTTTTCATTTTTATATCGCCAAAGTATTTTTGAAGGTTACCCTAATACGCAACTTAGATTGTGCTCGTAAGTGTGATGAATTTTCTTCTAGTAGAAAATAGTACTTTAACGTTTCCCATTTGCGTCCAAATAAGTTTGTGGTGATATTTTTAATTAACATTAGTGAGTTTTTGCAATTTGCAAACCATCCCAAAAAAACAATGCGGCCGGTAAACCAGAACTGAATAATTAGAGTGTTTGCAGCTTTCGATTTGGATTCGCGATAAAGAACAAGAAACGGAATAGGGGAGATAAAGAAAAGCCCGCATAAAGCGGGCTAGAGCAAAGGGCTCTGAGTCTCAATTAGGGATGAATACAGTTTGTGACTAATTCAAACTGTTTGGTGATGGTGTGAATTGTTGCATAGGGATAAATGTCTAATGTCATCATTATGTTAGGTCTTAAAATCAAATGTTTATGAGTTGTAAATTCAAACAGGTGTCATTTTCTTTTTTAAGTCACAAACAATAAATTGAAAACACTATAGACAAAATCACTTATTGATCATATTTTATCCATAGTGTTTTCGGTTTTGTGGTGATTATGATGAAAATGAAAGAAAAGAAAGCTGAGGTGAGAAGAAAGATCATCAACGCAGCGGTAGAGCTAATGTCGGACGATGGCTTTAAAAATGTGTCGATGCGTAAAATTGCAAAGGCGGCGGAAGTGGGTGATGCCACTATCTACAATTACTTCCCCAATAAAGAAAAAATCCTATATGGGTACTTTGAATGCATCGTGGAAGACACGATAGAAGAATTGAATCAAACCCCCGATTTTCATGAGTACAAGCTAAACGAAAAAGTTCAGCTATTTCTTGAAACCCATTTAAGCCTACTGCTATCTAATCGCGAGTTTGTGGAAGAAGCATTTGAGCTGGCGTTTCTTTCTCCGTTAGCCAAATTTGGTGCCATGTCCCCAGTTAAAAATCAAATTTCAGAAACATTTGAAGGGTATCTGCATACTGCTTATGAAAATGAGGAATTGGTTCCCCAGCCTGGTAGCAGCTTTCTTTCATCTTTATTTTGGGACTACTACGTAGGTGTTCTTGTCTATTGGCTTAAAGACGACTCCGAGGAGTTTACTCAAACCACACAGTTGATTGATTTGAGCCTCGCGCTTGCGATGTCTGTTCTAGAGAGTGGCGTGATGAGTAAAGCGAGCGACATGGTTTCGTTCCTATTCCGACACCACTTATTCTCTGGGTTTGATTATTTAACCAAAGCGATGAATACCGTTCGCACCATTAAGCGGAGGTAACCACATGACAGATATTCCAACAGGAAAATTGAGCCGTAGCTCCGTTGTCGTCGAAGCCGCTGTGAAAGCAGGAGCCAAAAAGCTCACCCAGAAAGCCAAGAAATTTGCGGGGTTAGCATCGGCTAGGTCTAGTGAAAACGTAGAGATAGTCGATGAAGAAGTCGCGAAGATACTGTTTGGTGCGTTAACGAAATTACGCGGTACTGGATTGAAAGTAGCGCAAATGCTTTGTATGAATCAGGTCTATATTCCTGAATCGATAAGAAAGGAGCTTTCCAAAGCCTGTTATCAAGTGCCGGGTATCAACAGAGCCTTGGTGAGAAAGGTGATTAAGGACCAATTTGGTGACTATCCGGAAAAGATCTTCTCCAGCTTTTCGACCGCTCCATTTGCCGCTGCTAGCCTTGGGCAAGTGCACCTTGCTTCGGATAAAGAGGGGAACCAGCTTGCGGTAAAAATACAGTACCCCGGGATTGATGAAACGATCCGCTCTGATATGGCTACGCTCAAACACCTTATTAAACTTCTGCCTAAGGAATACGATTTTCGTGAGCTTCTACCTCATATTGAAGCGAGTTTGCTTGAAGAGGTCGACTATTTACATGAATTGGAACAAACACAGGCTTTTTCAACCGACGGCATTGAAGGTGTAGAAACCGCGAAGCCAGTTGATCATTTGTGTACATCCAAAGTGTTTACCACCCATTATGTTGAAGGCATTCATTTAGATAAGTGGTTGGAATCCGAACCCTCTAAAGCGGATAGGGACGTTGTATGCCAAAAACTGACGGATTTGTTTATCAATAGTTTAAAGAACGGGCAACGTTTTCATGCCGATCCGAACATTGGCAATTTCCTCATCTCGAAAGATCTCACCGTACACGTGATCGATTTTGGCAGCACCTACCCAATAGAAAGGGAAGTCGCAGATAACTTTCTTCTTTTACTCAAAGCTTACCGTGATAAAGACATCGCCATGGTGAAAACGCTAGGCGCTCATTTTTATGTTCAGCATGCATGCCCTACAGAACTGGATGCGTTTAATGCGTTATTCCCAGATTTTGTTAACTGGAAATCTAAAATTTTCTCGGAGCAAGGGTTCGATTTTGCTGAACATGATCACTATATGGAACAAGGTTTCGAGATCGCATACAAAGCGCATCACAATGAAAAAATGCCGTTCAACCCTCGGGCGGACGTGTTGTTTTATGAGCGAGTTTTGTATGGCTACCTACAAATTTGCCAAGTGGCACAAGCAAAGGTTCGGTTTAGTCTTTAGAAGGGAAAGAATATGAATATTGCAAATTACTGGTGGTTAGGGGCGGGAGTCATGGCTATTTTTTGCGCTTTCGTACATTTAATAGCAGGGCATTACGATCCAGTGCGTCCATTTCTACTAACAGACATGAAAACCAGTGTTAAAAGTACAATGTATGCGTGTTGGCACATGGTGACGATTGTGCTCTTTTCATCCGGAGTCTGGTTAATTTTCTCGGCGTACAAGCCCAACATGGATATTGGCGTTATGTTTATTTCCGTTCAATACATTTTGTTTGCGCTTCTTTTTCTCTGGGTGGCGTGGCGTTTACATTTGCCTAACCTTCTATTTTCTCTTCCTCAATGGATTCTTCTTTTACCAGTGGGTGTTTTGGGATTGATTGGCTAGGGAGGTAAAGGGGTGAGCTAAATGTGTAAATACTAGGCATTAAAAGGCATAAAGCGATAGTGAGATCTCCTTTTGGCGCTAAATTACTGCGTGTTTTGTTAATGTTTATTAACATTGTTGTTTCAGGCAATTTATCAATGTCAGGAAAACAATGTGCAATTAGAAAAAACAGTTCAGTGGCTTATTCTGCCGTTTAAATGGCTTTTTAAAGCGCTACTAACAGCACTAAAGGCGATGTTCCGAGTTGTGTTAAGGCTCTTACTAAAAGTATACAAGTGGGGGCTGGGGGTTATAAAGGCGTTATGGAACCTCTGGCTTTCCATTGGCCCTAAATGGGTTAGAGTTTCGATATTTTCAATCTTCGTTTTGGCTGTTATCTATTTTCAGGTTAAAGCGTATTTAGCACCTAACTTGACGGTGGAGACCGTGAATGAAGTTCATTATTTGAACAAAGGGTGGACTGAAAATGATAGAGAAACCTATTATTTTACTCCTCAAGGAACGGAACTTCTTGGCTTAGAATACAGTTGGTTAGTGAACCTCGAAATGCCTTTATCGAGAGGGATGCTAGCAAGTACCGATAACATGAGAGGTTGGGGGTTTATCGTGGACCCTGGTCAGCAGCCCAGCGTCATGAACCCCGGAAATTTACCCATCGGTTTCGGGAGGCACATCGATCCAAAAACGCAGCGTGAAAAACTGGACATTACGTGTGCGGCTTGCCACACCGGTGAGTTGCATTACCAAGGAAAGGCGCTCCGTGTCGATGGTGGACAAGCACTTCACAGCATTTCAAATGTAAAACAGGGTGAGTTTATCTTGTCTTTGGGCGCTTCTGCCTTTCTTACTTATGCCGACCCTTTTAAGTTTAATCGCTTTGCCGACCGCGTTGTTGGGGAAGATATGGATAAGCGTATGAAGCTAAGAAAGGAGCTAAAAGCCTTTCTCGTAAAAGGATATGGTTTTGCTAAAACAGCAGGTAACCCTAAGTTCTATCCCGTTGAAGAAGGTCGAGGAAGAACAGACGCGGTAGGCCGAATCGGGAATGTAGTGTTTGGCTACGACCTAGATGAACCCAGCAACCTACGAATCGCAGATGCCCCTGTAAGTTATCCTTTTCTCTGGGATATGTGGCGATTTGATTGGGTGCAATACACGGGATTTACCAACCAGCCGATGGCTCGAAATATTGGCGAGAGTTTGGGGGTTTTAGCGCCAATCAAATTGGTTAATGATAATGGTGAACTCCTTACATCGGACGAGTTTGGCGAAACGGTCATTGATTTGCCGGGAATGCATTGTATTGAAGGCAAATTGAGAACGCTAGAACCGCCTAGATGGCCTGAAGAGATCCTCGGCGATATCGATATTGCTATGGCGACACAAGGAAAGAACTTATTTCGCGAACGCTGCGAGTTTTGCCATGGTCCTCATCGTTCAGAATCGTATCAGTGGCCGGTAGCATCTCATGAAGGAGCGAACCCAGCTCACCAAAATGATGTGAACTGGCAATGGGACATGGATGGCGATATTACCTATGAAGCGGGTAGAGCGATCCGTCAGGACTGGCGTGAGGTGGTGTGGGCGTTACCGTGGATTGATACCAAAATCATCGGGACAGACGCAACAGCGGCGAATAACTACATGGATCACAAATACGATGCGAGTAAAATTATTCCTGACTCTGCTCCTGTCAATGCGGGAGATGGCTTACAGATTTTACTGAATAGATTGATTCCGAAACTGTACCAAGACGACCATATTGATAAGTCTCTGATCCCCGAGTACGACGGCTTAAACATCCCTTTCCGAATAGCAAATAAGCGAGCCTATAAATCGAGACCGCTTCATGGTGTTTGGGCAACGCCTCCATTCCTACATAATGGTTCGGTTCCTTCTATTTATCACTTACTTTCTCCGCAAAGTGAACGACCTAAAACTTTCTATGTTGGAAATCGAGAGTACGACCCTATTCACCTAGGTTACGTGACAGATATCAAGCAAGGTGCCTTCTTACACGACACAAAAATCGATGGTAATGGCAATAAGGGGCACTTGTTTACCGATGCAGATGTTACTGGTCGGATAGGCACATTACTGAGCGTTAAAGAAAGAATGGAACTGCTTGAGTACTTAAAGGTGCTGGGAAATCCGGATTATGATCTGGCGTTAGAGGGCGATCCTCAACATTGGAATCAGTATGTAGAAGCGCCTTATTTCGAGTCTGAACAAAGAGCCTGTGAAGCGCGATTCGAATCGGCTAAAAGCCATCCCTTGGAGGTGCACTAAATGGCTAAATTAACGTCAATTTACTTAGGTGTGGCAGCGGCTTTGGTTTCTTATTCCTCTATTTCGATGGATGAAATGTCTACTGAAATGGGAATGTCGCAACCTGAACTCGATGCGGTGCAATCCTCAATCATAAGTGCGCGCGAAATTTCGCGCCGTGCAGAAGAGTATAACGGAAGGCCGTACAGGCGAGATGCTCACGCGAAAGCGACGGGGTGTGTGCGAGCCACATTTACTGTGAACCCCGATATTCCAGAAAGATTCCAGCAAAGCTTGTTTAGCAAGGTAGGGCACGAGTACCCAAGCTGGATCCGTTTTTCTAACGGTGACATGCTCGTTCAGGCTGATAAAAAGGGCGATGCTCGCGGCATGGCAATCAAAGTCATGAATGTTGAAGGGGACCCAATAGCCCCCGAGTTGGGACATTCTGGGAATCAAGATTTTATCATGACCAACGTCCCTGCTTTTTTTAACCGCAATATTTTTGATTACGCAGAGGACATGCTCTTTTTAGCGAAGTTTGAGCGCACGAAGTGGTTTATCAGTATCTTTCCCCCTAGGTTTCATCCCAAACAGTTTTACCGCGCTGTTCAAACCGTGACTACGGTAATTAACACCCCGTTAGACGCTCAGTATTTCTCTATGCTTCCTTACCAACTGGGAAGTAATGCGATCAAGTTTTCTACAAGACCGTGTAAAGGAATGGAGTTTCCATCAAAGGTGGATAAATCGCCTGAAAACTATTTAAACACCCAACTCCAAAATCAACTTTTAAATGGAGACGCGTGCTTTGAATTCATGGTGCAAGAGAAGCTTACTGGCCATTACATGCCGATTGATGATGCGACGGTAATTTGGTCTGAGAAGGCATCTCCCTTTATCCCAATTGCGACGGTTTATATTCCGCCTCAGTTGATAAACAGCCCTGAGCAATCTGAATTTTGTGAAAACGTTTCTATGAATCCTTGGAGAGCCGTGGGTGAGTGGGAGCCCCTTGGAAGTTTAAATAAAGCACGAAGATTGGTTTACAAAGCGGTTTCTGACTACCGTCATATGATGAACAAGGCTTCCGTACCAGAACCCACATCGTGGTGCTTAAAAGAAAATCAAACCGAGAAATGTAAAATGGAAAGAATCATATCGTCTACGCCAAACTGGTCTTGGAAGCGAGATTTTGACTACCTCGCCAAGCCACTGGATGGAAATAAAGATTTCTATTAGAGAGATGAATAATTCAATCTGAGGTTAAAAAAATAGCCCCTACGCATTTGATATGTGTAGGGGCTTGGACATTTGTAGAGGTTTGATCGCTGAGTAAGGTTAGATTAACAGACTCTAATCAACGACGACTTTATTCCTTCCTGAGTATTTCGCTCTGTATAGCGCCTTATCTGCATTTGTAATCAGTTGATCGATGTGTTTTTCGTTATCCAAAACAGAGATACCGACGCTGGTGGTAAAGCGAACTTGTCTTTCACCGTTGTCTATGGATATGTTTTCAATCGTACTACGCAGAAACTCTGAAATATCCATCGCCATCATTTGATCGCCATGGAATACCATGCAAAATTCTTCGCCGCCCAATCGACCAAAAATGGCGTTGTCGGGAATATTGCCTGAAATTGTGCTGGCAAAAAGCTTGAGTGCTTTATCTCCGGTAGAGTGACCAAAGCGATCGTTGATTTCTTTGAAGTGGTCCAAATCAAACATGACAACTGCCAAAGGTTTCGTTTCTAACATGCTTCGGTCAAATGACTCTTCTGCGAGTTTCATAAAGCTACGACGGTTACTAATACCTGTAAGAGGGTCGGTTCTTGCTTCAATTTCCGCTCTTTGCTTTTCTTGCTCTAATGCTTGTGTGCGTTCAGAAACCAGCATTTCAAGCTCATATTTAGCTCGCTCCAACTGACGACGATATAAGGTTTCAGCGTTGTCTTTTCGTTTACGAAGTTGTAGCAAGCGAATTCCCATCGCTATTAGGATTACTCCCATCTCACTGAAAGAGGCAATCACTGGCCAATAATACGTCGCGAAGTTATGCTCTACGTAACCTAAATCCCTCATCGCTTGCGCAAAAAGCCCTGCAACTAAAATACCCCATGCAACGGTGTAGATGGCAGAGACTAAAGACCCTTGGATCCAGCGAATAATGCCGGCAACAGCCATAAAAGGGTAGAGCAGTAATGCGATAGTAATAAGGACTACGGAGTAGGTTGTTTCCCTAAACAGTGCTGCTAAAGCCAGTAGGAATGCATTCAAAATCATAAAACGAAGCACCCAATCCAGCTTTGGGGTTTTATCTTTCGTTTGGAGCATTGAACGGACAAAGATAATGCCAGTCATAATTGAAATTGCGCCACCTAACGACATCAAGCTCCAATGAAAATTGTCTTGCAAGATGAACATGTGGGTGAAGCCCAGAATGGTTGGCCAAGTGAATATTTTGGCGATGGCATAGACACCGTACGCAATGTAAACCCTGTCGCCAGAGGCACCACCAACAACAAATGACGTTAATGCCATAAGAAGTAGGCTACCAATACCAACCGAAATAAGTGCAATTTCAACCGCTTGACTATAGTTTAGGTTATCTGAAGACCAGATGCGCATGTCTGGGAAAACATACCCTTGACCATCAGATCCGTACCGGAAAATATATTGATATGTTTGGTTAGGTTCCAAAGTAACAGGAACGACAAACCTCAGATGCGGAACTAATCTTTCAGAGAATGAGTTACCTAAAAATTGGTTTGCAATCATAGAATAATGATTACTGGAAACAGAGCGTTGGTAAGCTTCTAAGTAGATGAGTTGGTGGTCAATATATTCCAAATTGAGAGTGATTTTTTCATCACTTGTATTGGTCAGCGCAAAAATACTCCAAAAGGCACCTGGCTGCAAACCAGTAGACCCCTTAGTACTTAGCGGCTTGAACTCTTGATTCTCAAAAGATTGAATAGCGTCTTTAATGTCCGCTTTGCCCGAAGCATCGTGCCAAAGAAGGTATCGCCCGGTAAGGCGTTTGCCATTTTCTTCCCCTGTCACTTCGATGGGGAATACAGATGCGGATGCACCAGCTGAAAGTAATAATTGCAACATAGCTATTGCGAAGATGCTTAAAAAGCGCACTAACATCCTTGGTTTTATATTTGTCATTGAAATGCAATAGCACGTAAACAAGTGCTTTCCTCGTTCCATAATTCGCTTAGAAAAACAACACAACAGTATTGATATTTATTGTACTACGTTATGTTGCTAAATTTTATTGATATTTATAATAATATTGAATTATCTAGAAAGTCATAAAAATTACTCTATTAGCTCAATAATAGCTTACTAGATCATCAGTAAGATATATCGATCTTAAAAATGATACAAACAAAATGAGCAATTACCTGCTTAAGACATCCTCTTCCTAAGGATGGGGCTTAACTTTAGTCGATAATATTGCAGAAATAATGACAAATTACAGAACTGAGGATTTTGAAAGGTCAATTTTTTGAACTGATACAGGTGAACAACAGGTTTTTGACGCTGGTTTATAAAAGTCTGTTCTTTTCTTTAGAATTTCGAGGGAAATACTGAGCTTTATCTTAGTTATATCCGTGGAAGAAGTAGGGCGCTAATTAAAAGGCTAAGAAAAATGAGCCAGATTTACCATCTGGCTCATACGCTACGAAAGAGAACTGACCTAGTGATTTCTACCTAAGTTGAGAGCGACAATATCACCTCTGTCCAATTTAAGATGCAGCTGATTGAGTGAAGATTCCAAGTCGAACACACCTACAGTTAATTGGTTTGAAGTGGATACCTGATTAAACAGAGCGTGATAGTTAACACGCCTAACCGAAGACATGTTTAACCATTGCTTCGCGTTTACTCTATCCGCAAATTCTGACGCATCGGCAGGAACCACTTCTTTTGGAAGCAATAGAAAGTGATTTCCGTATCTATCCGTCACCAATGTGTTGGTCTGCTTCGCTTCGTTGATTAATTTGAATAAGTTTTCCAAAACTAACCACCTTGCTTGGACTGCTCAACTTTCTGCAATAATTCATTGGCTTTTTTCATTGCAGCTCTTGCCTGCGAAGCCTTTCTCTTATTCAGCAATAAGTCAGACAGTTCCAAGTAGCGATTCGCGGTATCGGACCTTAGCTTCGCAACGTCTCTAAAGTCACCAGGTACTTTTGTTGCAAAATTATCGATGCTTCCGACTAGGTTATCCAGTTCTTTAATTGTGTTGGACGCATCGAGTGAAGAACGTAATGTACTCAATTCTTCTACATATAGAACGCGAGCTGCTTCGTACGGGTACGGTAATGTGTTACCCGAGTCTAAACTCAGTTGATAGGCGCTTAGAGCTTCGATAGCAGAAGACATTTCATTGCCTTTTTGAAGCAGCGGTTTGTGTTGTTCTACACTTTCAAAAAGAGTGTTGCCAACCGCGATGAGTTCGGAAAGGGTGACCGTATCTTTATCTTTAAGTGCGGTTTCAAATTTTGAACCGTAAACGTCATTAGCCAGTGAAGATGGTTTGAATTGATAATCTGAATTGATGGTTTGCAGATCAAGGAACAACTTGAAAACATTGTCTTTTTTGTCAGCTTTACTATAACGACCTTTTTCAAGGTGAGTATTAATTCGCTGTGCCAATACAGAGAGGGTCGATAATTTACTCGAGCGAATGTCAGCGACAATTGTTTCCAATTCATGAGAGTCTGGGTAGTACTTTTTAGCCTCTACCAAAACCTTTTCTATAGCGTAGTAGTTCGGATACGAGCTTTCTCTGTCGTTTAAGATTTCGTCTATCTGAGTTTCAAATTCAGAGATAATCGCGTCTTTATGGTGGCGCAAAAGCCCTTGCGAGATTACGTCATGATGGCTTGGCTTACTGTCTATCAGTTTTATGACTTCGCTATGCGATGTCTCAAGCAGATTATCATGGTTATGGATACTCGTTTCTAATTGGCTGATACGAGCTTTATGAAGCTCGATTTCGGTTGTCATTTGACCGTAACCGTAGCCTAGCAGTCCGATGAGTCCTATAATAGCCACTCCAGCTGCAATTGCTGGAGTGTGGTTTTTATGCAAGTAGCTCTTTACTTTCTCAGCCGAGTCGAGTTTTGGATCGCTCTCTAGATCGAGGTAATCGTTGATCGCTTTCCACTTTGTGGCTGGCATATTGTCCGGTTTTTTTGCTTTTAAATTTTCTTTCAAAGCAATATTTGCGGGTTTGCGACCATAAGGATGTTTGCAACTTAGGAGCTCGTAGGCGATACAGGCAAAAGCGAACAGATCATCGGTATGCTTGGGGTCTTTGCCATCAATGAGATTAATGGAGGCATAATTAGGTGTGTATCCACCGACATTGTCGTTAGTCTCTTTACGAGCAGCAGCGTATTGGTCTTGTTTTAATTTAAAAGTCTTTGACACACCAAAATCAAATATTTTGATCTGACCATCAGAGTTAAGCATGATGTTCGCAGGTTTCAGATCGGCATGCACTATGTCTTGATGATGCGCGTAATGAAGTGCGTCTAGAATTTGATCCAATAACGCGAGCGCTTTTCCATATTGTAAACCTGATGGGCGGGAACGCTGGATCAGCTGTTCTAAAGTTTCCCCATCAAGGTACTCCATTACGAGATAGTAAATTTGTTGATCGACCCCAAAATCAAACACTCGGATGATATTGGGGTGGCTTAGTTTCTGAGTGTTTTGCGCTTCTCGAATCAGCATCCGTGCTGTTTCAGGTTGGCTTGTGTACTCTTTTTGCAGAATCTTCAAAGCTACATACGGAGACTCAGAGCCCGAAGACTCCAATACTTTGTCTTTGGCACGGTACACATCACACAACCCGCCATGACCAATCAAGGCTTCTAGCTTGTAACGCCCTTTAACAAGAGTACCAACTAGGCTTTCGGCGTTTGAAACATTTTGAGTGTTTGTTGCTTTAGCTTGCGGTGGTTTGGTTGGTGATTTTGAGGATACAGGGCTTACTGTTACGTCTTTATCGGTTGACTTAGAGACTGCGGGAGTAGTCTTTGTTTCTGAAGGTTTGGGCGTTGGTTCTACCTTGCTTTTCGGATCCGGCTTACTTGACGTTTTAGAAGGTTCTTTCGCTTTTGGCGAAGGAACATTAGGTTTACGATCCATCTTAACAATTTGAGTGCGATCACCATCTTGTGGTTTTGTCGGCTCTTTAGGGGGAAGTTTATCTTTTGACATCTAGCGAACTCCAAGTTGAATGTCAGTAAGGTTAGGCACCCAGAATTTCGAAACAATTACTACGAACGAAAGTTTCGGCTTAGATAACAGTCAAAAGAAAATTGGTGAAGTGAATATTTTTTAAAATTTGAACTGCGCTGTATAAATCATTTTTCGTTGCAAAATACATTTCAAATTAATAGTTATTTTAATCATAGTTCAGGCTAATTTAATTGGCATGTTATTGTTATATCTATCATTGATAATGAGAGTAACTGTTTATTCTTTTTTATAAAACTAAAATTTATAGAATGTTGGTTTGAGGTTATTATGGGAATAGTGCTGTCTATAAACAGCTTTCATAAATTCACATCTGAAATACAGAGCGAATTTGAATTTAGTGATAATAATGTCAAAGATTCAATTAAGCTCGGGCGAGCAGAAAGTTGTGATTGGATATTACCTGACCCAGAAAGAGTGGTTTCTAGTGTTCACGCCGAATTAATTAGATTTGGCGAGGATTATTTAATAAGAGATCTATCAACAAATGGCTTATTTATTAATAGGTCAGTAACTCCAGTTGGTAGTGGCAATGAAATAAAACTTAATGATAACGATATCATTACGTTTGGTGAGTATGAAATATTAGTAGAACTTAAATCCAGTGCTCAAGATACACTTCACTTTCATAATGACACCGATAACCATAATATTTTTGGTCAATCAGACATAAGCAGTTTTGAACAATCAAAACCATTCGAGTCTGAAGTGGTGAATAATAAATTCCAAGATGATTTTGTAAATAGCTTGTCCAATGAGCCTGTTTTCGAAAGTGATATTGGTCTTACGGACGATTTCTTCAATTTGTCTGAAACCCACGTAACCAATGAGTTAGTGGGAGACACACCCGTTGCTGAAAATGTGCAGCATGCACAGTCTACGCAAGCTCGTTCATCTCTTCAAGAATCACCTGTACAGAACAAGGTCATTGAAAAAGAAGAGGCGGTATTACAAGCTCGGTCAAATCCGCAGCCTGTTTCTCCTACACCAAGTAACGAAATCGAACGACCAATACCGGGCAGATCGGCTCCACGTCCAAGTCAACCGCAGAGAGCACCAGATTCACCTCTTCAAGTAAACTCGCAAGCCAACTCCAATGAGTTGGATGCATTTTTAAGTGGTCTGGGAATATCTCGAAATATGGTTCCAACTCAACATTCTGATGAGTGGTTCAAACAATTGGGAGAGTCATTTTCACTGCTACTAGGTGGCTTAATGGACACGCTTCATCATCGTGCTGAATTCAAGCAAACCAACCGATTGAACCATACTGCATTTCAGCGACATGAAAACAACCCGCTTAAGTTTTCCGCAAATTTAGAAGACGCAATACATAATTTATATAATCGAAACTCTTCAAGTTTTCTCGGACCACAAAATGCAATCCAAGAAGCGTTTGATGATATAGAAAAGCACGAGAAAGCGTTAATGCAAGGGGTAGATGGCGCAGTTAAAGGTGTTATGGGCTTGCTTAATCCAGATTACATTTCATCTATGAATGCTGGTGATGGCGTATTAGAAAAAATAATTCCAGGAAAGACTCAAGCGAATTTTTGGAAGAATTACGAAAAACAGTATTTAGATCTAACAAATGAGCTGGAAGGAAATTCAATTCCATTTTATTTAGAAGACTTTGCGAAATCATACGAAATGGCTTTGAAAAAAGGGTGAGGACATGAATATTAAAACAAAATTATCAATAGTAAGTTTATTTTTTGCATTTCTGCTTACGGGTTGCTCGGTAGCTAATTATGTCGTTCCGGCTTATGCGACGTTAGAGTTCGAAGTGAGTAATAAAGCGAACCCAGATCTAAATGGACGCCCTTCTCCTGTCGTTATTCATGTATATGAACTGACTTCAAATACACTTTTTGAAAGCCAAGATTTCTTTTCTCTTTACGAAGAACCGGAAGTTGTTCTTGGTCCTGACTTAATTAACAAGCAAGAATTTACATTTGCACCAGGCAGCGTAGAGCATTATGAAGTTAGCATGAATGCTGAAGTTAAATACGTAGGTGTGATTGCGGCATACCGTGATATTGAAAATGCAAACTGGCGTAAGATTATCCCTGTAGATAAGACGGGATATGACAAGCACAAATTAATAATTGGTGAACTTTCAATCGCTGTTGAGTAATTTCTGAAGTACAAATAGGTTTTCTAATTTAATGAGTGATTTTTCTCCCATCGCGTGGTGTGAGGGCATGTTTTTGCGCCCTCAACACTTCCAGCAGCAAGAAAGAGCCATCAATTTTGAGGCGAAAGAAATTCAACAATTGCTTTCCCCCTATTCTTGGGGTGTCTCTTCTATAAAATTTAATCATGCCTTATTGAAAGAAGGTCAACTTCATTTAGAGCACTGTCAGGCAATCATGCAAGACATGACTTTGGTGAATGTACCAGTTAAGGATAATTCACCTAATCCGCTAAACGTTGATCAAGAAGCGAAGGATGTGTTCATCGTACTAGCAATCCCTGCGGATAAAGTGCGCGGACAAAACATTGCTTCTGATTCCGAGGAGTTGGTCACTCGTTATATTTATGCGGATCAGTCGGTTACTGATGTAGTCACAGGGCAAGATGAAGAAATCTTGCAGCTTGCCTCTCTGCGTATCCAGCTAAAAGTTACTAACGATAAGCTACCTGGTTATCACTCCATTCGGGTGGCAAAGATCAAGGAAGTAACGACGGAAGGAGCGATTGTTCTCGATCAGGATTTTATTCCGCCTTCTTTAAATGCCAATAAAAATGAGACAATCCATAAATATCTAAACAATATTGTCGCGATGATAAAGATACGTGCAGATGCTCTAGCCCAGAGATTAGGGCAGGGTAAATCGGCATCTGCATCTGCGGTCGATTTTGTTATGTTACAAATGCTAAATCGCCACGAAACAACGTTACGCCATTTCAGCCAGTGTGCAGACTTGCATCCTTTTCAATTGACGACCGCATTGTATGGCTTGATTGGTGAACTCGCGACATTTTCCACCAAGTCAAAACGACCCCCTGTACTCCCTAAATACAAGCATGGAGATATGGCTGAACTCTTCCACGTGGTTCACCAAATGCTCAGCCAGTATTTAAGCGTAGTACTTGAACAAACTGCGACTAAGTTACCACTTGAAATCAGGCAGTATGGAATCCGTGTATCGAGCATTCCAGACAAAAATATTTTATCGAAGTGTCAGTTTGTTTTAGCGATAAAAGCGGATGTTGCTAGTGAAGAATTACGAGCAAAACTACCATCGCAAATTAAGTTGGGTCCTGTCGAGAATATACGAGATCTCATCAACAACCAGCTTCATGGTATAGCCATTTCACCATTAACCGTCGTGCCTAGGCAAATTCCTTATCAAGCAGGGTATCAGTATTTTGAAGTGACCAAGAAAGGTCCTTACTGGCAACGCCTAAAAGAAAGTGGTGGTCTTGCTATTCATATATCTGGCAATTATCCAGGTATTGATATCGAGTTATGGACAATTAACCAATAAAGTTGAAGTAGAGAGATGGAAGACACTGTAATGAAGCCCACTCCAGGGCGAAGAGGTGGTGCGAAACCTGCACCAGCAGCGCCAACACCGCCTGCTCCACAAGAAGGCGACAGCACAGTATTGCTAACGAAGGTAATTCGTGAAGAAAAATCATCAAGCGTAATTGCTTTTGGAAAAAATTTGCTCCTTGCTGAAGCCAATGTTGTTTTGTCTTTAGTTGGGCAAATTCGTGCAACGGCTCAATATGGTGATGTACAACAATTGCGTGATGCGTTTGTGCAAAAAGTTCGTGATTATGAAACGCGCTTACGTTTACAAAATGCTCGTAACCAAGATATTGATACAGCGCGGTTTTGTTTATGTTGCCTTATTGATGAAACCGTTTTAAATACGGTTTGGGGTGGTCAATCTATCTGGGTGGACAATTCACTACTCTCTACTTTTTACTCAAATACGCAAGGTGGTGAGCAATTCTATGATTTCCTCGACAAAGCCATGTCTGCTCCAACAGAAAGCTTAGATATTCTCCAGCTTCAATATATTTGTATGTCTTTAGGATTCATTGGGCGATACCGACTTGAAAAGAATGGGATTGAATCTCATCGCAGTCTTAGACAAAGAGTGCATGATGTTATTACTGCTGTGAGCGAGCGTCCGCCAAAAGTACTTAGTGATGGATGGCAAGATAAGGTTCGTATCGGTGAAGAGACGACGGAAAGTACACCTGTATGGGTAACCCTATCTATTGCTGGCGCACTACTAGCTGCAACGTATATGGGATTCAATTACAAAATCAACGAAGAGTCGAACCAAACATTTACAAATCTGCTTAATCTTATCCCTTCTGTAGAGATAACTGAATCAACACCTTTGGCAGACGTTGCGCCTGTGGCTAAGCGTATTCAAGACTATTTAGCGACAGAAACAGAGCGTGGGATGGTTGAGATTCAACAGTTGCCTGATCGAGTGAGGATTTCGTTCTCAGCCAACGAGTTATTTGATTCTGGAAGTGCCGAACTAGTGCAACATATTCGTCCAGTTTTATCCAAAGTAGGGCGTTCACTTGAAGGGACCAAAGGTCGAATCATGATTGTAGGGCATACCGACAATAAACCCATTTTTACAAGTAAATTCCCATCTAATTGGCATTTATCTCTTGCACGAGCGACTTCAGTTACGAATCATCTTGCGTCGAGTAGTAACTTGGTTGGTCGATTGATTCCTGAAGGAATGGGGGATGCAAGACCTCTTGTTGACAACGATACAGAGGCAAATCGTGCGAAAAACCGACGGGTCGAGATTGACTTAATGGTGGTTCAAAGAGCAGCAGGAGAAGAACAGTGAGTTTGAAAGCGGTAGGTAAATTTGTCAGCCAAAAGTGGTTTGTTGGCTTAATCGGTTTGATCGCCCTTTCTCTAATGATCTGGCTAGTTGGACCATTGATAGCGGTAGCGGGTCATGAGCCTTTAAAGAGTGAAACATCGCGATTTCTAGTCCTACTCGGTCTGATGTTTATCTGGGGTGTGGTTAATATTCGTCAACAAAAGAAAGAGAAAAAAGAAGAAGACGAAAGCATACAGTCGTTACTTGAAGTTAACGCACAAGAAGATGAAGAATCGGCAGCGGAGATTGATCTGTTAAAAGGTCGAATTGACCAAGCGATCCAAGTATTAAACAAATCCGGTAAGCGCGGAAAACAAAGTATATACAAGCTTCCGTGGTACGTTTTAATCGGTCCTCCAGGAACGGGTAAGACTACGGCGTTAGCAAATTCTGGATTGGAGTTTCCACTGTCTGACAGTTTAGGGCAAGACCCTCTTTCTGGAATTGGTGGAACGAGACATTGTGATTGGTGGTTTACCAACAAAGCTGTACTTATCGACACTGCGGGTCGCTATACAACTCAAGATAGCCATTCAGAAAAAGACTCTAAAGCATGGTTAGGTTTTTTAGGTTTACTTAAGAAATACAGAACTAAGCGCCCTATTAATGGAGCAATTGTTGCCGTTAGTTTGGTCAGCTTGATGAGCCAAACTCGCACTGAGCGAGGAATGCATGCTCGAGCAATCAAAGCACGTATTCAAGAACTAAAAAATCAGTTAGGAATGCAATTTCCTATCTACATTGTGTTTACTAAAGCGGATTTAATTGCAGGCTTTAATGAGTACTTTGCCGATTTAGAAGATGAGGAAAGAGATCAGTTACTTGGGTTCATGTTCCCCGAATCTTGTGATGACGAAAAAGGTGTCATCTCTCTTTTCAATAAAGAATTTCATCACATGCTCGAAAGTCTAGATAAGCGCATGAATAAGCGTCTTGAGCAAGAAACCGATCTAGATAAGCGAGCGCTGATTTTTGAATTTCCTAAACAACTTCGCATGCTTCAAGCCAATGCTGATGAATTTTTAGGTGACATTTTTGCCAAAAACGCTTTTGAAGAGTCAACGATGATTCGTGGCGTTTTTGTCGTTAGTTCAGTGCAAGAGGGAATGCCAATAGACCGCGTAATGAACGAAACTTCATCGGGTCTCGGGCTGTCTCAACTTTCTCTCAAAACAAGCTCCAAAGAATCGGTAAGCTACTTTATTCGCTCTTTGTTTGAAGACATCATTTTTAAAGAGCAGTACCTTGGCAGCGTAAACCGTCATCATCAAAAACAAAACCGTTGGGTGAAACACGGCGCGTTGGCGTTTAGCCTAATCAGTGTTGTGGCATTTGGTGCGATTTGGTTCCAAAGCTTCCAATGGAATAAGCAACTCATTAATGAATCAGACAGTCGAATCGCAGAAATCGACAGTCAAGTGAAA
This sequence comes from Vibrio penaeicida, assembly GCF_030689305.1. GTDB lineage: Bacteria > Pseudomonadota > Gammaproteobacteria > Enterobacterales > Vibrionaceae > Vibrio > Vibrio penaeicida_B. The sequence goes on from NZ_JAUYVM010000002.1 coordinate 499,686, forward strand.
CGCATTGACTTTAACTTTGAAGATAACCTAATTGAGTCATTGGCATTGCTCGATCAAGTCATGCAGTTACCTATGGGTTACGCGGGTTACTACGAAGATGTCGATGGTATTAAGAAGTTTGGTTTGTACCAAGGTGACAAGATTGGTCAGCCTGCAAAAGCGGCGTATCACCAAGCGTTAAAGGGGTACTTTTCTAAGCTTTTAGAATCTGCGTTGATTGAAGAAATGAATGAAAATCAAGCGCACCGTGAATACCTGTATGAAACACTAAAAACCTATTTGATGTTGTTCAATACAGAGAGATTTGATCTTGTTCATGTAGAAAGTTGGTTTGAGCTTTATTTCGAAAAGAATTTCCCAGGGGAGTTCAATGAAGAAAAGCGAGCTTCGCTCATGCAGCATACTAAAAACCTACTTCTAAATGACGATTTAGGGTTATACGTTAATCACGATGCGGTAAGAGATGCGAGAAACGTTCTTACACAGCTTCCTTTGGCTGAGCGCGCATACCAGCGTATGAAATTACAGTTTATCAAAAGCCACGTACCTTCTTTCAGGCTTACGGATGTTTTGGGATCTCAGAGTCTTAGTCAATTTGAAAGAAAGAGTGGAAAGCCTCTATCTGCAGGTGTTCCGGGCTTCTACACGTTCAATGGTTTCCATAGCATTTTCCAAATGCAAATAAGCCGTACAGTGAAGAACTTAATGGAAGATAACTGGGTCTACGGGGACAATATTGATATTCATACTGTCGATCATGATTTGGCAGTTAAGGGCGTACGCGAGCGATACTACCGAGATTACATTTATGAGTGGGAATCTCTAATTAATGACATCTCTCTTAAAGCGACCCCAAGCTTAGAGTTAAGCCTGATTCAAAGCCGCATACTTTCGAGTTCAGAAAGGCCTATTGAGTCCTTCTTGAAAGCGGTACAAAAAGAAGTGTCGCTTACAAAAGTTTCACTAAGCCAAAATGAGAAAGTAGCAGCGGAAGTCGCGACGAAAGCTGCAGATGTCGCTCTGCATAATAAGAAAAATGCCATAGGGCGCTTTATGCCTACAGAGAATACAAACCTTGCGATTTCGCTTCCAGGAAAAGAAGTAGAAAGAGCATTTAAAGGCATTGTTAAGATTGAGCAGCAAGACTTTGAGCTAATCAATCAGTCTTTGGTTGGTTTACGTGAGTACTTAGCCGATCTTTCCAGCTCTGGTAATAATCAAAAATTGGCTTACAAGAGCATTTTGGATGGCACGGTGACTGAAGACGTCGCTCGCTCTCTTAAACGCACAAATGCCATCTTACCTTCACCATTCAATCGGTGGTTAGTGGGTTTGTCTCATGAATCAACACGCTTGGCAGAAAAAGGCTCACAGGTGCACCTGAATCAGATTTGGAAATCACAAGTCGTGAAGGCGTACGAGCGCAGCATTAAGGGACGCTATCCGTTTAGCCCAGCAGCTAAGCGAGAAGTGAACCTGAAAGATTTCAAACGCTTCTTTGGTTACGGCGGAACGTTAGACAGTTTCTTCACTGACTACTTGGAACCGTTTGTTGATACATCTGGTCGTAATTGGCGTTTTGAAAAAGAAATCGGCGTTAGCCAAGAAACACTTGTTGTATTCCAGCGCGCAGAAAAAATACGACAAACGTTTTTCGAATCAGATAACTCAGTCAAAATCGATTTTGGATTGAGACCGAAATACCTCGATCAACACATCTCAAAGTTTAAGCTTGAGCTGGGTTCTCAAAAGTTGGTTTATAGCCATGGACCGGAAAGGACACAAAGTTTGTCGTGGCCTTCAAGCAGCTCAGAAACGCGCATTATATTTATACCGCCGAACTCCTCGCGAGAAATATCGCATACCTATGAAGGGCAGTGGGGTCTATATAAAATGCTGGATCAATCCCTAAAAGCACGCCCTGAAACAAGAAAAGATAATATCGTAATGATTGATCTTAAGGGCAATAAAGTGCAATTGGAGCTGATCCCAACCAGCACAATTAATCCATTTTGGTCGAACGATATGGAGCGTTTCTCATGCCCTCAAACCTTATAACAGAGCAATGGGGCTATTTTGGGAAAATTCCAGCAAAAGGGGACTTCATCCAAGAGTCCCTACCATTGGATTTTTTGAAAACTTGGCAAGATTGGCAACAAGCTATTTTAGCTGTCAGCCGTGAACAGCTAGAAGAAAGCTGGACGAGCCACTACATGAATGCGCCAATTTGGAACTTTGCATTACCCGCCAATGTTTGTGGGGAAAAAGCCATGATTGGCACGATGATTCCCAGCGTAGATTCGGTAGGTCGTTACTACTTTTTCACTTTGGCTCGACCTGTAGATGGAACCGCAATTTCATACTGGTTGGATAGAGCTTGGAGTGAGAGGGCAGAAGAACAGGCGTTAGCTGTACTTGAGGATAATTTCCAGATAGAGCAATGGAATACTCAGTTGCTAAACGAAGCGTGGGAAGCTGTTCTATCTCGCGATCCGGTGTTAAAAGCGACCCCAATGAGTGGTGAGTTTCAAAACCTCATATACGAAGAACAAATTCCGTTAGAAGGAGATCATCTCCTTCAACATTTATTGAAAACGCAACTTCCAAGAACGTGTTTCTGGTGGACGGAAGGATCGGAAAGTATTCCGGCTATTTCGACCTTTACCGATGGTTTACCAGCCGTTGGGCAGTTTTCAGCCATGTTGGATGGTAATTGGGACCAATGGAATTGGTAAGGAGTAAAACATTATGAATTGGAATATCTTTACCTTTTCAAAAACCCACCCAGGGAAAGTGAGACCTTACAACGAAGACTCGCTTCTTGATTTGTCCGCTAAAAGAGTTTGGGTAGTAGCAGATGGAATGGGAGGGCATGAAGCTGGTGACATCGCGAGTCAAATGTTGGTCGATACAATTGAAAAGTATGCAAATGAGCATCAAGACTTTGCCATTGACGATCTAAGACGTGCGGTACTCCAAGCTAACCAGTCAATTTATGAATACGCAAAATCAAACCTCGACGGTAAAACCATGGGTACAACGTTGGTTTTGTTGTACATACAAGATGGCTTCTATCACTGCCTATGGGTAGGAGACAGTCGAATTTACTTGATGAGAGACAACCAACTTGTACAAAAAACTCGTGATCACAGCCAAGTTATGGACTTGGTTGATCAAGGGTTATTGAACTTCGATGATGCAGAGAGCCATCCGCTGGCTAATGTAATAACCAGAGCAATTGGTGTTGAACCCGATGTTGTTATAGATCAGGTCTCGGGTCAGTTGGTGCCTGGCGATCAGTTTCTTCTGTGTAGTGATGGATTAACCAAAGAGCTTAACAACTCAGAAATATCACGAACGTTACAAGCTGATGCAGTGAGCCAGTCAGGTTTAGCCTTAATGCATTCCGCGTTAGTTCGCGGTGCGCAAGACAACGTGACATGCGCACTTATCAAGGCGATGGCAGCTGAGTATTCCGCAGAAGTCGCACAGTCGAATGACGCAACCGTCCCTATTTTTGCTAGAGGTCGCTAACCATGGTGTATGAAGCGTCAGATTTTGAATGGATTGAGCAGGCACTGTTGCCTATTTCTTCTGAGCTCCCGTCGGGTACAGATCCAAGATCAGATATCAGCCCTCAGTCTGCATATTTTCGCTTAAAAGACTTGAGAATGGTTGCTCGAAATGAAGAGCGAAATGCGATCATTTCAGAAGAACCACTATTGAGCTATGTAAATCTTTGGAGTGCTTTCTTAGAGACAGTGCCTGAGCAACTTACCGGGCAATCCAAAGATTTAGAACTCGTTGCATGGTTAATCGAAGCGATGACCCGAGCGTATGGATTCAAAGGTTTTGCAGAAGGTTACTCGCTGGCTGCCGGCCTGATTGAAGGGTTTTGGGAAACACTGCATCCAATGCCCGACGAAGATGGGATAGAAACACGCGTCACACCAATTATTGGTCTGAATGGTATGGAAAAAGAAGGGACTCTACTGTTTCCTATTTCCTCCATTCCACTAACAGAAGCTTATACAGGTCAGTCCTATGCTTACTGGGAATACCAGCAGGCCATCGATTTAGAGCGATTAGACGAAGACAAGAAACGTCAAAAAATTGATTCAGGGGCAGTTGATCTCAAGTCCATTCAAGATGCAGTAGCGCAAACATCGAAAGAGTTTTATCTGCAGTTGGGAAGCGAACTAGAACAGGCAATTGCAGCATTTGACCGATACAGCCACTCCATGGATGAAGCCTGTGGTGAGGTTATGCCTAGCTCTCATATTCAAAAGAAGCTTGAAGCTATCCAGTCTGCGCTTAATCACTTGGCGGGCGACAAGCTTACAGTGGAAGCTGAACCTGTATTGGAAGATTTACCTGCAGATTTAGAAGAATCTGAAACTAACGAAGCAAGTGCGCCAGTTCAAGCCGGGCAACTACTGGCAGCCAATTTAGCTTCAAGAGAACACGCAATTGAACAATTGCAAAAGATAGCCGATTTTTTTAAAGAAACTGAACCGCACTCTCCCGTTTCGTACTCAATCGAACAGGTGGTGAGGTGGTGTGATATGCCTTTGCCAGAGCTACTGGCAGAGCTTATTTCTGATGGAGAAGCCAAAAATGGCTACTTCCGTTTGGTTGGCATAGTAGACCAAAATGGTGAATAACAAAAAAGGGAGAGTCCTATGACGAGTATCCACTCGAAACTGTCACGAGTAAGGAAGCCTCGTGTCCATATTACGTACGATGTAGAAACTGAAAATGCTTCACTGAAAAAAGAGTTGCCTTTTGTTCTAGGCGTTATGGGTGATTTTGCAGGCCATAACACTGAAGCTCTGAAGCCTTTGAAAGATCGTCGCTTCATTCAAATTGATCGAGACAATTTCGATGATGTTTTGAAAAAAATGAGCCCGAGTCTTTCTTTCAAGGTTGACAATAAGTTGGCTGATGATGACTCAACGTTCAGCGTTGATCTTCAGTTTAAATCTCTGAAGGACTTTGAGCCGGCATCGATTGTTAACCAAGTTGACCCGCTACGTAAGTTAATGGAAACGCGTAATAAGCTTCGTGATCTTATGACAAAAGTGGACCGTTCAGAGGAGCTTGAAGATGTCCTTGAATCTGTTCTGAATAATACCGACAACTTGAGTCAGTTGGCGGGTGAATTGAACCTGAACGAAGATGGTTCTGGTGATAAGAAAGAAGGAGGTGAGTAAATGAGCACTCAAACTGAGCAGCAGTTAGATCCCACTACTGGTGAACAGAGCGTATCTTTCTTAGACCAAGCTATCGGTGCAACTAAGCAAACCGAGGCTTCTCGTGCTGAAGAGTTAATCAAAACATTAACTGAAGAAGCGATGAAAGGTACAGTTACATGGAACAAGAACTTAACGGTAACGTTCCGCGAAGCAATTTCAGCACTAGACGCTAAGATTTCTAAACAGCTTGCTGAAGTTATGCACCACCCTGAACTTCAAAAGCTTGAGGGTACATGGCGCGGATTACATTACCTTACGTCTAACTCAGAAACCAGTTCAACTCTTAAGATTCGATTAATGAGTCTGACTAAAAAAGAGTTGCACAAAGATCTGAGTAAAGCGGTAGAGTTCGACCAAAGCCAGATCTTCAAGAAAGTTTATGAATCTGAGTTCGGTAGTGCCGGTGGTGAACCTTATGGTGCCATTATCGGTGATTACGAATTCACTAACCACCCTGAAGATATTGAGACATTAGGCTTAATGTCTAATGTAGCCGCCGCAGGTTTTGCGCCTTTCCTATCCGCCGCTTCGCCAGCATTGTTTGGCTTTGACGAATGGACTGAATTATCTAAGCCTCGTGATCTCGAGAAAGTATTTGAATCTCTAGAATATGCGCAGTGGCGTTCATTCCGTGAAAGCGATGATTCTCGTTTTGTTTCTCTAACGATGCCTAAAGTACTTGCTCGTCTTCCATATGGTGAAGCAACAGCACCTGTTGAAGAGTTTGGTTATGAAGAGTTTGATGTAGACCCAGTATCAGGTGTTGCAATCAATGCCCAACATAATGATTACTGCTGGATGAACTCATCCTATGTAATGGGTGCTAAGCTTACGGACGCATTCGCGAAATATGGATTCTGTACTGCTATTCGTGGTGCTGAAGGCGGTGGTCGTGTTGAAAACTTACCAACACACTTTTTCCAGAGTGATGATGGCGATCCAGACATGAAGTGCCCAACAGAAATTGGGATTACAGACCGTCGTGAGTCTGAGCTAGGTAAACTTGGCTTCTTGCCTCTTTGTCATTATAAGAATACGAATTACGCTGTATTCTTCGGTGCTCAAACTTGTCAAAAACCTGCGAAATACGATAACCCAGATGCGACGGCAAACGCTGCAATTTCGGCTCGTCTTCCTTATATGATGGCGACATCTCGTTTTGCTCATTACTTGAAAGTGATGGCGCGAGACAAGATTGGTAGCTTTATGGAAGCGGAAGATGTTGAAACTTGGCTAAACCGCTGGATCCTAACTTATGTGAATGCATCGGAAGGTGGTGGTCAGGAAATTCGTGCAAGATATCCTTTGGCAGACGCAAAAGTGGAAGTAAAAGAAATTCCAGGAAGCCCAGGTTCATACAATGCCGTTGCATGGTTGAAGCCGTGGCTGCAAATGGAAGAACTGACTGCATCATTGCGCTTAGTTGCGAAAATTCCTGAGTCAGGAAGCTAATGATAAAAATGGCTGACCTTCGGGTCAGCCACAATAATTATGACAGAACTTCAATTTGCAGATCCAGAGCAGCTTGTTCATGACGTACAGAAGCCAAACGAACCAACGTTAGATGCTCTCTGGATAGATCGATTCTTAGATATTCAGTCTGACTCACATTCACTGCGATTTTGGTGTGATGCTAACAATATTTCTAATTCTGAAGATATGAATCAAAGCTTAATAAGCGTGATTGATTTGATCGACGAAATCTTGAATGAGCAATTGAACGTGATTCTTCATGATGATTGCTTTCAGCAATTAGAATCAAGCTGGCGTGGTGTACAGTATTTAGTTAATCAGAAAGAAAGTTTTGGTTCTGAACAAGAATCAAAAATCAAAATATTGTCATGCAGTTGGGAAGAGTTACGGCGTGATAGTCAGCGCGCAATAGAATTTGATCAAAGTAGTCTATTCAAGCTTATCTATCAGAATGAATTTTCTACGCCTGGTGGAGAACCATTTGGGTTGATTGTTGGAGACTATTGCATTTCACATCAAGCGGGAACGAATAAGCTTGATAGAGACATGACGCTAATCCGGAAGATTGCTCAAACAGCGGCTGCTGCTTTTTGTCCATTTTTAGTGTCTGCGACGCCGAGTTTGTTTGGTGTCGATACGTTTTCCGAGCTGGCAACGATCTTGGATGTGCAAGCCCAATTCGACCAATTGGAATATGAGAACTGGCGCGCAGTAAGAGCAAGTGAAGATGCCAAATTTGTTGCAGTTACCGTACCTTATGTTTTGATGAGGCAGCCATATAAATATGACGGAAGTCGATTGGAAGCTTTCGCGTTTAAAGAAAAAGTGAGTGATTCAGAAAGTGATTTTCTTTGGGGAAGTGCATCTTACTGTTTCGCCGCCACGGTTTTAAGAGCTTATAGCGAATCAGGGTGGTTTGCTCATATCAGAGGGCTTAAAGCGGGAAGTTATGGGCAGGGTGTTATTGTGCCTCCTGTAAATAGCCAAACTCAATTCCCGGGAAAAGCTAAGCGATATCGTTCTCCGGTAAACTATCAGGTGTCTGAGTCGAGAGAGTTGGCACTCTCGGATTGTGGTTTTATACCATTATCACCCGTACCAGATAGCCCACTTATTGCTTTTACTTCGAACTCATCGTTGCATAAACCCAAGTTGTTCGAAGAAAAAGGAATTACGGTTAACTCACGACTTTCTTCAATGCTGCAATATACCCTTTGTGTTGCGCGTATTGCCCATTACATAAAAGTAATGGGAAGAGATAAGGTCGGGAGTTACCAAAATGCAGTGACAATTGAAAGCGATTTTCAACGTTGGCTGCATCAATATACAACAGCGTCAGATGAAGCTTCAGATGAATTAAGGGCTAAGTACCCGCTCAACGAGGCTCGAATCCAAGTAAAAGAAAAACAAGGTAGTCCCGGACACTACTATTCAATATTACATTTAAGGCCGCATTTTCAACTTGATCAAATGGTCTCAAGTGTTCGGTTAATCACAGAGCTCTCTCCAGATAAAGCGTTTTAAATAAGGAAAGTCACATGTCAGATTGGCAGCAATTGCTACGTCAAGCAAAGTTACAAGAAACGATTGATTCTGTAATTCAGTCTATTAAATCAAACCCAAAAGATGCAGCCCTTCGTAGCTATTTCATTGAACTTTTGAGTATAGACGGGCAGTTAGAGCGAGCAGACGAACAGTTAATGCAAGCAATAAAATTGTTCCCGGAGTTTTTGGCTGGTGCTAGCCAGATTAGACATTTAGTTAAAGCCGCTCAGGCGCGAGTAGATTTCTTCCAAGGCGGAGCGACAGCGAACTTCCTTGGTTCTAATGAAGAGCAATATGCAAAGCTGACTGAATTGAATTTAGCGATCCATGAACAAAAAGAAGAGGATGTTGAATCAATTAGTAAGGTGCTTGAAGAGCTACGACCTAGTACCCCATTACTAATCAATGGCACGCAATACGAAGATGTCCGCGATATAGATGACTCTCTTAACGGCTTTATTGAATTATTCAGTTCAACAGGCAACTACTACCTAGCACCACTAGATCAATTGGTTTACCTCAATATCAAACCAGCCACCAACCTGTTAGAGACGGTTTGGCGTCCTGTTGAGTTTGAAATTAAGGGCGTAATTGAAGGCGAAGCTCACATTCCGCTGACCTATGCTCGTAGCGAAACTGCTGGCAATAAACTCGGAAAAGAAACCGATTGGAAACCTGTATCAGGGGAAGTGGTATTCGCTGGCTTAGGGCAAAAAGTGTGGTTAGCCGGAGAAGGAGCGTTGCCGTTAGCTACGGTTACCTCTATTGAATCAGCACCGCAAACCGCTGAAGCGTAGTAAGCCATTATGGAAAAGCGTGCTCACGTTAGTAGTGGTGTTTCTCTATTGGACAAGCTAATTGATCATGACCCTAGAAATACCGAAGATGTGCATTTTCCGCTTAACAATCAACAGATTGTCCGTGGCTTAATTAGAGATGTGGAAGCGCTATTAAATACAAGACTAAGTTGGGTAAAAGTAGACAACTCTTTGCCCGAACTTAGACAGTCTCTGCTTACTTATGGTTTACCTGACTTTTCATCTATGCCATTTAGTAGCAAAGATGGACAGCAGCACCTCTGCAAAATTGTAAAAGATACGCTACTGGAATTTGAGCCAAGGTTTAAGGATGTTTCCGTGTCAATAATCAACGACAAAGATGATGTTGAACGAGTGTTACGGCTGCGAATAAGTGCTGTTTATGAGCTTGGACAAAAGCATCATGAATTGGTGTTGGATTCAGAAGTAGAGCCAGTCAGCCTAGGAATTAAAGTGAGTGAAACAGCATGAGTGATGAGTTTCTTAAGTATTACAATCGCGAACTTGCTTACTTGCGTCATAAAGGTCAGGAGTTTGGAAGCACTTATCCTAAAATTGCAGCAAGGTTGAAACTTAGTGAAGAACAAGTAGAAGATCCACATGTAGCTAGGATTTTGGAGGGCTGCGCCTTTCTGACTGCACAAATTAGGCAAAGCTTAGACAACAGTTTTCCTCAGTTGACGGAAGCTCTGATCGGGCAGCTATTCCCCGATTTTCATGCACCTATTCCCTCGATGAGTGTGATCAAAATAGACAGTGATGAATCGGCTACGTCGAAAGTAACCGTTAAACAAGGTGAGGCTGTCTCACTTGAAGCGCCCGGGTTTAAGTCTTGTCAGTTCAAAACATGTTACAAAACAGATGTATTGCCAATAAATATTAGTGAAGCATCGTTTGAAAATGCCCCTTTTCGTGGGCAGCTATTGGATATTGAGAAAGAAGCAAAATCGGTTTTAAAGCTCACGTTAAAAGGTGCGAGTAAAGAAATCGAATTGAGCCAATTGGATTTCGATTCATTGCGGCTTTTCTTTAACGGACAGCCACAAGTTTCTTATCGCCTACTGCAATTATTGCTGCAATCTTCGATTGGTATGGCAGTTGTAGTTGATGACGAAACAACGCGCCAGCTTACGCCAAGGCACGTTAGCCCTGTAGGATATACCGATGAATTTTCGGTCGTTCCTTATAGTAAGCGTAGTTTTGTTGGAAGCCGGTTGTTGGTTGAATATTTCTTGTTTCCTGAGAAGTTTCTTTTTTCGGATCTCGTTAGCCTCGATCCAGTTTGGTTTGGTAGGAATGATGAAGCTGAGATTTGGATTTACTTCGATCAGAGTTGCGATTGGTTGGAAAAGCAAGTCACAAAAGATAGTGTCTTACTAGGCTGTACACCCGTCATCAATATGTTCAGTCATGCTATGGAGCCGACAAGAGTGGTTGCGTCGGAATACGAATTTCCGTTGCACCCTGAGCATTTAGAACCTGATACGACAGAAGTAGTCAGTATTCAAGAAATTGGTGTGCGAAGCTGGCAAATGAAATACCAAAGCCTTCCACCATTTTATGCCGGAGAGCATACAAACTATCTTTCTGAGCATGAGATTTTTTGGACCATGAGAAGAGAAGACAAAAGCTGGGCGGGAGGTTTTGATGAACCCGGGCGTGATGTTTACGTTTCATTTATAGATAAAGATCATAAAATTTTCGCGCCTGAAGGAAGCGACAATTGGGTCATGTCGGCACAGGCTTGGTGTTGTAACCGAAATCTTCCCAAAAAACTGCCTTTCGGCGGCGGTATGCCAAATGTAAATATGCCTGATGTCAAAGATAATTTTGACAGCTTACGATGTTTAGTTGCTCCGACGGAAACCATAAGACCTTCAATGGATTCAAGCTCACGATGGCAATTCGCCAAGTTACTTACGTTGTCCCACTTTTCAGATGACGGCGGGCTACAAACGTTAAGAGAGACATTGAATTTGTACGCCTTCAAAGCGTCGCCAGAGTCTAAGTCAATGATCGACTCTATTGTGTCGATGAAAGTCGAGCCAGCAACTGGACGCGTGAATCAAAAGGGTCGAGTGGGCTTTTGCCACGGAACTGAAATTACTCTCGAAGTTTCTGAAAGTGCACAATCTAAAGAACAAATATTCTTACTGGGAAATGTTCTATCGACATACTTTGCTCAATTTGCAGAGATCAACACATTTACAAAGCTACGCATTACTTTGAAAGGGTCGGGTGATGTATTCCATTGCTGGCCTGCATTATGTGGTGAAAAGGTACTGCTATGAAGCGAGAAAACTTTATAGAGGCGCTAGACAAAGAGCAGCTTTTTGAATCTCTGCACTTAATTGAACAGTTTTATTTGAAGTCTAATGCGAATTTAGGGACCGACCATTTACCAAGTCAAGAAACCATAGAACTGAAAGTTGCTCAACAGTTGGGATACGAAGTTGGTGAATTCACAACCGTGGAATCAAAGCGCAATCAAAGCTTAATCGTAATGACGAATCTGATTGGGTTAACGGGTGAAAATGGTGTTTTACCCAAACATTATAGTGAATTGATTTTACAAAGACTCAAGGATAACGATCCTACGCTACAGGATTTTTTAGACATTTTTAACCACCGAATTTTGTCTCTTTTCTATCGAACTTGGCAAAGTTTCCAACCGGCGGTACAGCACCGAAAAGTTTCTGTGAATGAGTTTTCATCATGGAATCAAGTCTTAGGATCCTTGACGGGAGACTTGGGCAACAGAGCAATTCATTGGGGGGGCTTATTTAGCCAGCCCGTAAAAAGCCGAGGATCGGTCCAAGCATGCATGGAATCTCTTTCCGGTTGCGATGTGATTATTCGCGACTTTAAAGGGAAGTGGATGCATCTAACGGAATGTGAGCAAACGCGTTTGTGTTCTAAACGCCTACCTGAAGGGCAGTATTCAGAACTTGGACGCGGGGCGAGTCTTGGAAGAAAAGCATGGAATGTCAATGCAGGATTCATGGTTGAGTTTGTTGCTAAAGGGCAAGAACAGGTATACGGCATGATGCCCAATGGCGAACGAATTCGTGAAATTAAGGCGTTGTGCAAAGACTTACTTGGGAATACCGCTTCGGTTGAATGGAGCCTCACCGCCCAATACAAACACCTTCCTAAAGTACAACTGAAAAAAGGGGGAGGAAGGCTAGCATTGGGAAGCGTACTGGCACCTCACAAACGTTCAGAAAGCGGCACCATCACAATTCGAATTTAAGCAATATCAGTTAGGCGATATATAAGGAAATATCAATGACATCTTTATCTCTAACCGCGTTAGTAGAGAGGCTTTCTAGTGATGCTAAATCTTCATTAGAACAAGCGGCAGCACTAGCGAGCAGCCGAACTCATCACAGTATTGAAATGACACACTGGCTAATTTCGATACTTCAGCAGCAAGGCTCGACAATTCAGACTCTATCTGATCATTTCAATTTAAATGTATTCAAGTTAGAAGATGACATTCAAAAGAGCCTAGAAAAACTCAAAACAGGCTGCCAAACCGTACCAGGCTTATCTGCACATACCGTAACTATCTTAAAAAGTGCGTGGATGGCTTCAAGTATCGATTTCTCAGATGAACAGATCGATATTGTGCACCTGGTTTACGCATTGTTGAATGACGATACATTATTTGCGGTTTCATCCGCCTTTGGTAATGAGCTAGATAAAGTCACTCCAGAAACGTTACTGCAATTTTGGAAAAGCGAAGAGCGAAGTGTTGCAGAAAAAGCGCCAACGCAGAAAGCATCTACAAAATCTTTGGACCAATTTACCATTGATTTAACGGAGCAGGCAAAGAAGGGAGACATCGATCCTGTTGTAGGTCGAGATAACGAAATCCGACTGATGATAGATATTTTACTCAGACGCCGTCAAAACAACCCAATCTTAACGGGTGAAGCCGGTGTTGGTAAAACTGCGGTAGTTGAGGGTCTTGCGCTCAAAGTTGTGCAAGGGGATGTTCCTCCAGCGCTTCAAGGTGTTTCGATTAAGTCACTTGACCTAGCATTACTCCAAGCTGGCGCAGGAATGAAAGGTGAATTTGAGAATCGACTAAAGTCAGTTGTTAAAGAAGTCAATGAATCACCGACACCAATTATCATGTTCATCGATGAAGCTCATGGGCTAATAGGAAGTGGTGGGCAAGCAGGTCAAAGCGATGCCGCAAACATTCTTAAGCCAGCTTTGGCTCGAGGAGAATTGAGAACCATTGCCGCGACAACGTGGGCTGAATACAAAAAATATGTAGAGAAAGACGCTGCGTTAACCCGACGATTCCAAGTTGTTCAAGTGGATGAACCTGCTCCTGAACTCGCTGTAGAAATGCTTCGTGGACTTGTGCCAGTTATGGAAGAACACCACGGCGTACATATTACAAATGAAGCCTTAAAAGCGGCAGTGTATCTATCTAATCGCTATATTAATGGACGTCAACTACCGGACAAAGCCGTTTCAGTCCTCGATACAGCGTGTTCAAGAGTGGCACTAAGCCAGTCTGGGACACCGGGGCAGCTTGAGTCTCTTGAGAAGACATTAGAACAAAAAACAGCACAAATCGCCCAGCTCGAAAAAGAGCAGGCACTTGGTCATGCTCACACCGAGGTTTTAGCTGCACTAAACGAAGAAAGCGATACTTTAACGATCGAAATCGCAGAACTGAAAACGGTCTGGGAAACAGAATCAAACTTGGTAGACGAATCCAAGCAATTGAAGATCGAAGTTCTTGAAGAGAAAAAAGAAGGTGCTTTAGAAAGGTTAGTAGAAGTTGAAGCAACCCTGGCAGAAAACAAGACGCCAATGGTCTTTTCACACGTTAACGAAGCACTGGTCTCTGAGATCGTGTCTGACTGGACGGGAATCCCGCTAGGAAAACTTCAAAACGATGAGATTAATAGTCTTTTATCATTAAAAGACACGTTGTGTGAACGCGTTGTTGGTCAAGATCATGCATTACATACGATGTCGGAAGTCATCAAAACCGCACGTGCCCAACTTAATGAAGAAACTAAGCCAAATGGTATATTTTTTCTTACTGGACCAAGTGGCGTAGGTAAAACAGAATCCGCGCTAGCGATTGCTGAACAGGTTTATGGTAGTGAGGAAAATGTCACTGTCATCAACATGTCTGAGTTTAAAGAAGAACACAAAGTTTCATTACTACTGGGGTCACCTCCAGGGTATGTTGGGTATGGGGAAGGTGGAGTACTTACGGAAGCTGTTAGAAGAAAACCATATAGCGTTATTCTTTTAGACGAAATGGAAAAAGCTCACCCAGGTGTCCAAGATGTGTTTTATCAAGTCTTTGATAAAGGAACCATCAAAGACGGCGAGGGTCGTGATATTGATTTTAGAAACACCATCATCATCATGACGTCCAATGCTGGTACAGATACGACAATGGAGCTATTCCAAGACCCTGAACTAGCCCCAGACATTGATGGTTTAAAGACGGCACTACGAGACGATTTGTTGGAAAGCTTTAAACCCGCCTTCTTAGGTCGAGTAAATGTGATTCCATATATTCCTCTTAACCGAGAGGTGCTACAAGGTATTGCAAAAATTCAATTGAATAAAATTGGAAAGCGTATTTCATCAAACTATAACGCAGAATTCGATTATTCTGATGAGTTGATTTCCAGTTTGATTGACAATTGCAATGAAGAGGGTAGTGGCGCTAGAGCTATCCAAACCATTATTCAAAACAGCTTATTGCCAAAAATATCTGATGAAGTTTTAAACGCAATTTCTAACGATAAAGCTATTAATAAAGTGGCAGTTTTAGGTGATGTAAATACTATTTCTATAAATGTCGAATAAGCGAATTATCAATAGCAAATTTAATTGCGGTGCAATTCAAATTAAGTGCTTTTTTATTAATTTAAGCTATTAAATTGATTGAATATAAGTTATAAAAACGCGTATTCAATCAGTCGCAAATGACTAATTTATAATTAACAACCCTTCACTAATTTATTTGGTTAAGGGCAATTACTTGCTCATAAATATGAGTTGAATTTATCAATGCTATAGGAGATTAGCATGCAGGCAAATACATACCTTAAATACGCGGATATTAAAGGTGAAGCTACTGCTGAGCAGTACAAGGATCTGATCACTCTACTTTCTGTTGATTGGAGCGTAGGTCGTGAAATTACTTCTTACACAGGTACTGCTCAAGATCGTGAAGCAAGCTCTACTCGTTTGTACGACTTGACTATCACTAAACTGCAAGACCGCGCTTCTCCAGATCTATTCAAAGAAGCGACAATCGGTAAAGGTAAACCAGCTGTATTCCACATCACTAAGCAAGGTGAAAAAGTGGAAGAAATCATGAAGATCGAACTTACTGATGCAATGATTTCAAACTACGCAGTTTCTATCCAAGACGACCGTCCAGTTGAGACAATCACTATTTCTTACACAGAAATGATGATGACTGTTACTCCAACTGATGACAAGAACAACGTTGTTGCTCCTCTTGTTTACGGTTACAGCGGCGTTAAAGGTCAGCAAATGTAATTCATGTTGCGGGGCAGTTTTGTCCCGCACTTGTTTAACTTAGTAAGAAGTTTGTAATGAAAAAAGCGACACAAAGTAATAATTTTATAAAAATATCCACCGCATTTGGGTATGACACAATAATTCTGAATAGCTTTCAATATTATGAAGGGCTTTCAGAACTTTTCTCACTACAAGCTTTAGCCTATTTTAACGGCACTCAAGGTGAACTTAGCCAAATAATTGGTAGGCCAGCTGTCATTCTAATGGACAATTCTATAGCAGTAACAGATACGCCTAGATATTTCCACGGTGTTGTTACTAGCGCCCGTATTATAGGTAGTCGAGTCTCTTCGAGTAATGACGGTGAAAATTATAAAGACATTGAGCTAACTATTCAGCCTAGATTAGCGCTTTGTTCTTATCGGAAAAATAGTCGAATCTTCCAAAATAAAGATGTTAAAGAAATTGTATCTTTATTATTGGGTGAACATGCTGTTGAGTTTAATTTAAAGCTCAATAAGTCTTATTCGAAGTACACATTTAAAGTTCAATATAACGAAACTGACCTCGATTTTATATTAAGACTTTTGGCTGAAGAGGGGATTGGTTTTAGCTTTCTTCATGAGGAATCGGGTCACAAGTTAGAACTATTTGATGACTTGAGCTTTTACCAACCGAGTGCCGAAGCTGAAGTTATTCATACCACAGGGAGCTCAGAACAAGCTCACATATCTTCTTGGCAAGAAACACAAACTATTACGACTAAAGCAAGCTGTTTATCTGGCTTCGATATGCTCAAACCAAATAGCTTACCGAGCCACAATGTATTAATGACGCCTGTGTCTTACACTCCACCCATGAGTGAATATTACGAGTACATGGGTGAAGAAGAAACTGCCGATAAGTATGCGTTTCGCAATCAACATATCCTTGAGTCATTGCAAAGAGAAAGCCAAGTCTTTTCTGGTAATTCAAGTTGTCGCACATTTACTACAGGGCAAACATTCAAATTTGAAGATCACGAAGATAAAGCCTTTGTTGGTAAAGAGTTTGTTCTTTCTCATGTGTCCATAAACGCGTCTGTTTTTAATCAGACTGGTAGCCATGGCAACTCGGCACAGGGCGTTGAAATTCAGTTCTATTGTATGGATGTTAAAAAGCTCTTTAGACCATCCATTCCTCTTGGAAAGCCGAGAGTTCAAGGTATCCAGACGGCCATAGTTACAGGACCTTCTGAAGGCGATATTCATGTAGATAAACATGGTCGAATCAAGGTCCAGTTTCATTGGGATCGTGAGGGAAAGCGAGATGCACAAAGCTCTTGTTGGATCCGTGTTGCCCAGCAAAGTGCCGGAAACGGTTGGGGCAGTACATTTATTCCTCGTGTAGGGCAGGAAGTAATCGTTGAATTTATTAACGGAGATCCTGACCAACCTATTGTTATGGGGGCGCTGTATAACGGTGCCAATGCAACCCCATATGCGCTTCCAGATAAAAAAACGCAAAGTGGTATTAAGAGCCGAAGTGTAAAAGGTGGTGCGAGTGATTTTAATGAATTGAGATTTGATGATAAGCCAGGAAAAGAGTTGGTTTACCTACATTCACAAAAAGACTTTCAGTCTGTTGTTGAAGACAGTGCCGATATCTTGGTGGAAAAAGACAAAGTTGAAACGGTGAATAACAATGAAGCGCATAACGTAGGGAAAAACCTCAGTATCGACGTAGGAGAAGTATTATCCCTGAGCGCAGGTAAGAATATTGAGATTAAAGTTGGAGGTGCATCGATAACGATGTCTAGTTCTGGCGAAATCAATATTAAAGGCAATCAAATTGCAATAAATGGGTCGGCTATTGATTTAAAAGCAGGGAAGATCGCTCTCAACTAGTTTAGCAAGAGAGTGAAGGCTTCATTTTAATTGGAATACGAATGCCTTTTACGCTTAGACCGGCATCACTGAAAGCTGGTCACCAAAATTTAAACAGTGTTTTGATGAAAACATCGAAGTACGAAATGAATATGGAGAGTTCGCAGCATGTTTCGGGTCCTGCGAACCGAATGATCTCAAGTCAATCAGAAAGCTTAGTTTCTCGGCTTTGCGGCATTGTTAACAGGTGTCGCACGGACTTGGAGAAGGTATCTGAACCTGCTCCTTGTCTTATTTTTTTGCCAGAAAAACAAACGTCAGATGATTTCACTCCTTTGTATCAGGAACTGAAAAGGTACTTCTACCCATTAAGAAGTTCTATGCCTAAGTTGATTTATACGTATGGACGAGCTTCGTTTCTGATGTCATTGGCCAAACTCGATAAGTTAATTCAGCAGTACTCTGATTCAGGGGTTTGGTTGTTAGGCATAGATTCATCCTCGGCGTTTTGTACTCAAGATGAAGTCGCAGAGCCGGAAATCTCGATTAATGACAGTTTTTTCCTCGTCAAAGCCGTTAGCTCAAAAGACGGTCTTGTTTTTGAATGGGGACAAATTGATGCATCGACGTTGGATAAACAATGTGGCGACAGTATTCGTTTTCTCATGAGAGCAGGAGCAAAGTCGGCTCGCACTTCGTTTACAAAGATCTGCCTCCCGTTTGGTGCACCAGAAAATGTCGTCGAAGAATGGAGTAACGAAATTCATCATATTCACAAATATGTGAACGAACAGAGCGATTATTCTTTCACTGAAACAGAAGTCGGTGATTTAGGGGCTAACAGCGGTCTTTGGAAAATTCTCCAACTAGAGCGTGAGCAAAGAACAAATCCGGTGGATGGCTTTCACTGTTTTCAACTTGATGTGTCTAACAACAAGTTTAGGGCGGCAGCAGCACTTACATGGCGTGTATAAAGAGCTAGCAATTAATGATTAAGGATAACTTCAGTAAATCGATTCGACGCGGATCTGAGCTTTATACTTTTTCCAACTCCAAGCAGGGAAAAGGGAAATTAAAGTCGTTCCAAGACGAATGTGAAGCGTTAAATTTTGCACAATTCTTATTTGCAAAATCAGATTCACAGTCTTTGGCTTTGCTTAGTCAATTATCTACCTTTAGTGTGACGAATACTTCAGCACCACTTAAGGTGTTTGAGCGCCAAAATGCCCAAATTCAAGCGTTAGCCAACTCATTGGCTAACGGCAAGCTGTTTTGCTTCGTCGAAGTGTCGACGCCTTCTATTTCAAGCCCAGAGCTTGAAGAAGTCGTGTATGAAGAGGCAGAGGAAGAAAAAAAAGCGCCTTCAGATGGAAAATCGGAAGAGGCACAAGAAAATGAAAGTGCTTCATCCGACAGCGATACACCTGTGAGTGCCAAAGATCACGAAACGGGCGGTGACCCAGTTTCAATGGTGACAGGTGAAGAGCTCTTATCTCTTGAGGACTTTACAAACCTAGAAGGTTTGAAATGGGTTCGCCATTATCGCTCTTCACTTTGTCAGCAAGACCAGGGGATGGGGCTTGGTTGGCGCCATAGTTATTGTTTTGAATTCTTAGAAATTAGAGATGAAGAAGAGAATGTAGAAAGCTGGTGTTTTGTCGATGATCTTGGCGATACCATCGAGTTCTTACCTGTAGGCAAAGGGGCAATCAGTTACCAGATTCGAGCAGGTGCCTCTTGCTTACATCATGCGAATGGTTACAGAATTGTCACGCTGCCAGATGGAACGCAATACAAGTTCTTCCTATTGAATGACGTATGGAAATTGAATCAAATACGGGATATTACGCTTAAGCAAATTGACCTAAAGTATTCTTCTAATGGGAGACTGATTGAATTGCATTCAAACAGCGTTCTCGCTTTGTATTGTCAATACGATAAAGAAGGGCAGATTATTGGTCTAAGATGTCCGAATACCGAAGCTCTCGTTGTAGAATATACTGTCGAAGAAGGGGAGCTCACGTCCGCTAGCAATCAGTCTGGGCTAGTCGAAACATATACTTACCGTAATGATGCATTGCTTCTCACAAGAAAGCGTCCAAGTGGGTTCACTCATTACTTTGAATGGCAAGGTGATGGGAAAAATGCCAAGTGCATTCGAAACTACGGGGACAATAATACCTATGACTACCGTTTTGTCTTTGACGATGGCGAATCCAGCTACACCGATACTTTAGGCAACCGCTGGCTTTTCAATCACGATAATAATGGTAAGTTGTTAAAGAAAACCAGCCCAGAGGGACGTATTCAAGAATGGCAATACGATGAATTAGGGCGGCTCGCCAAAGAAATTCAACCGGATGGAACCTTCACGGAGCATTTTTACAACAAGTTTGGTCAGCTAGCAGTGAAGCGACGTAGCAGTGGTGCTGTTACCCAGTATCGTTACGATGAATCAGGCAGACCAGAAGCGATAGTGACGCCAGACGGGCAAACAAGTTGTCGCAAGCTCAATAGCCTTGGTCAGCTCGTTTCTAGTGTTGACGAAAGCCAAATCTCCAGCCAATATCACTATGACAAAAAAGGTCGCTTGATTGAGCGAACACAGTCAAATGGCAACCGTGAGCGATGGTGGTGGAACGAACAGAATCAACTTCAGGGTTCACAAACAAATGGCACGTTAATTCGATACAGCCATAACCAATCTAATCAAATCAACGGAATGGCATACCCTGATGGGATGTTTGTCACTTTAGAACAGAATGACAAAGGTCAGTTAATTCGCCAGCGCACCTTTCACGACTTTGATAAAAGCGTATGTCGTGAACATTCGTATTCTTACGATGACGCAGGCCGTATTACATCCATTCAAACGCCAAGTGGCTTAACAGGGTTTGAATGGGGAGAGCTTTCTCAGCCAGAAGGGTTAAGCCGCAGTGATGGTAGTGGGCTTTACTTTCAATATGATGGAGAGCGCAACCTCAAATCCATTCATCGAAGTGATAACCTAGACTATCGCTTAGAGTTGTCACCGGATGGATTGTTAACTCAAACGCAAGGGTTTGATGGGATCAAGCAACACTACCAGTACGATGTTTCTGGTCGCATCAGTGAATTACAATCGGGCAATCGAGCTGTAAAAATTACCTACAATGCCCACGGTGACATTGCGTCGCTCAAAGGGAAAACAGGGCATACTTTCAACGAGTGTCATTTTCAGCATAGCCATGGAGGTAAACTTCTTCATGCATCCAATGAATCGACGAGCCTAGCCTTTGAATACAATGAGCGAGGTCTCCCTACCGCTGAATGGCAATCGACTGCCTGTATTAGGTATCAATACAACGATAAAAGGCTTTGTGAAGTGCTCGAGTTGCCGAGCGGCGAGTTTCTGTACTTTGGTTACGATGAGTTTGGTCGCTTAACCACGATTGCTCGTGCTGCCCAAAGCCGAGATAAAGCGTTATCGCCAAACGTCGAAATTCAGTATGACCAGATGGGGCGGTTGGCTTCTCTGAATTATGGCGATAATCTCAATGAGACCAGAACGTACGATGGCATCGGGCGGCTGAAATCTCAGGAGTGGGGCACTCGTAGCCGACAATACCGCTACGATGTCGCTCATAATCTCGCTAGCTATGTCGACAATGAACTAGGGCATACCCATTTTCATTACGACAAGCTGACTCAACTGACTCGTGTTAAAACACCCGACGATGTCTATAAGTATCGATTCGATAGTTTTGGCAATCCCGTGAGCGATGACATTGTTGTGGAGCAAGACCGCATACTGGAATTCGAAGGTCTGCGTTATCATTACGACGACCAAGGAAATCAAATAAAAGTAGCAGGTGGCGACCACTTGCAAAGGCGTGAGTTTAACGCGCTGAATCAACTGGTGACCGTCAACCACAATGGGAAGCTTGCCCACTACGAATACGATGCGCTAGGTCGCCGAAGCAAAAAGACGACAGAAGAAGGCGTCACTCAGTTTATCTGGCAAGGCAGTAAACTGATTGGTGAAGTCACCCAGAGCAGCTACCGTTGGTATCTCTATCAGCCCAATAGCCACGCACCGCTAATGCTGGTGATGGATGAACAATGCTACTTCTACCAAAACGACCACTTAGGCACCCCAATCCGAATGGTCGATTTAAATGGCAAAGTGGTATGGCAAGCCAACTACAATCCACAAGGGCAAGCATCCATAGAAGTAGAAGAGGTTACGAACCCTATCCGCTTCCAAGGACAATATTTCGACCAAGAATCTGGGCTGCATTACAACCTAGCTAGATACTACGACCCACTCACAGGTCGCTTTATCCAACCCGACCCAATCGGCTTGCTTGGCGGAATCAATCACTACCAATATGCTCCCAACCCAGTCATGTGGATAGATCCATCCGGTTTGTGTTGCGAAGAGCCAGATGCGGCAGTAAAAGCTGGGGAAGCGGATTCACAGCCAGAAAAACGAGTCGTGTATGCTATGGGATCGGGGAATTTTACATCTGCGGCTAAAGTGAATGCACCAACATACCCATTACATCCTCAACTTATAGGTTCTAATGTTGGTGGGAAGTACGTTGAAGGTACTGCAGAATTACTGATATCAGGTGTTTATAACACTGGTGTGGATATAGTTGCTGGTCTAGCCGGTTTAGCGCCATTAACAATCGGTGATTTAAATACTTCTGTAAACTGGATTGAAGGCATACAGGATACGTTAAGCTACACACCTAAGACTGATGGAGCCCAAATAATAGGTGAACACCTATCAGCTTATGTGCAGGCGTACGAGAGCACGATGGAAAGTGCAGGAGACGCAGTTTTAGACGCAACTGGCTCACCACTTGCAGCAACACTCACACATAAATCAGTGGAGATTGTCGGGACATTGGTTGGTGGTCGTACATTGCTGAAATCAACAAAATCTTTACCTAAAGTAACTGTTCCAAGAACGGTAATATCTCCGGAAATGACGGAGAAAGTCTTGTATGGGCAACGCGCTTTGAACAAGCAAGGTAATGTAACGAATCGTTTAATTGGTGCTCACAGCGGTAATATAAGCAACACTCATCCAAAGTTTGCTGTTGAGGTTATGTCGACCAATCCCGATGGAACAAGGAGCGCTAAGATTATTACTCAATTTGAGGATGGGAACATTTCTAAGATTAAGAACAGCACACTATTTCCTGAATCTTGGAGTGATTCTGAAATTTTGTCGGCCATTGAAGATACTGGCGGTACAAAACCTTTAGCAACTCGCTCCTCCGATGGCGCTTCACTTTACCAATCAACTGTAAATGGAGTTAGAATAGAAGTTATTAAAGTTGGTGAGAACCTGACCGCGGGATATCCATGCGGTGCAAATTGTATGGATCCAAATACATTCAAAGGAATTTAATATGTTTGAAGAGTTTGATAGTTTTCTATCAATGTCGTACTCCGTAGACTATTGGGAAGACGAGGGTATAAGTATCGCAGATAGTAAGCTTTATGATTTTTCTGAACAGGATTGGTTAGAACTTAAAAGTACCATTGATTTAAGGGGGGAGCAGTGGCAAGTTCGATGTATTGGAGTACTGGGAGATCAAGAGCATAAAAACGCATTTCAAATTCTTATCAAACAAGCTGAAAGCTCAAAAAGTCAGCAAGTTCAAGTCGCAGCCTTAGATTCAATTAACTCAATTCTATCCTTTGGTAAACCCAGTACTGAAGAAAAAGCCTTACTAAGGGAAGTTATTGATAAATTTACATCATCTAGCTCAATTGAATCAATGTTGGTTGATTCCCTTCGAAAAAAAGTTGTTTAATGCCAGATATTGTCTGAGATAGATTATCTCCGTTAGGTATTGTGACTATATGATACGGCTCTAGGTCAAAGTACATCTATATCTTTATATCGAATAAAGGTATCCGCCCCATGAATCCACGGGGCGAGCTGTCAGTGTTTGAAGTTCCAAGGTAGTAGTGCATCGATATCTGGTTCTGCCTTCGCTAGCTCCTTCATATACCTAACTATGTATTCGTAGAGGGTAAGACCGTTGGCTTTCGCTGTCTCGACGATGATGTAACGTATCGCGCTCGCATCAGCGCAGCTTGCTGTGTTCGAGAACAACCAGTTCTTCCTTCCAATGACCAGCGGTTTGATTGCGCGTTCAGCAATTGTTGCCTAGATTAATGTCTTTAAGCCGCTTACCTTCGAGTATAGGCAACTGTCTCCCTTGGTTATTGTGCGCCTCAATAACATTATAATTCAGAGGTTTAGAATCTCTGTCTATATAGATGCCTCCACATTGCTCTAGCTCGTCAAAGAAGTGGAAGTCAGGGTAACCTGGGTCCGCCAACAGTAATTTGTTACGCATTGTTTTTGGGTCAGGTAAAAAATCTCTTTCTGATGCAGTATCGGCTTATCCATGAAAATCTTGATGGGCACACCATTAGAAGACATGTAGGTAGAACTGACGAGCAATTGCTACAGCGGTTAGATACTGAGCCAGATATTTTAGGTTCATCAACGTATCCGGACTTGGAAACTGCTCAACGAGCAGTTGGTGATGTATTGTCAAGAAATAGCGATAATGTGCAAGATTGGTTGGAAAACAGCTCTAAACCCAGACTTACACTTAATGCAACACTTGAGTACTAGGTTTGTCGTGTTATCGCTCAAGGGGGGACTGTATCCCGACCATCAAATAAGTCATTTGTACTCTTGGTTAAAGATCCCCTAGCTCCAAATGGTTATCGTGTCCATACTTCGTTTCCAAAGCCAAATAACTAGGATTAAAACATGAATGAAATATTTGAATATTTCTTTGACGCTTATTTTCATCAGGATTGGCGTGATGATTATGAAACATCGCTAAGTGCTGTGAAAGATTTTGCTAAAGCAGAATCTATTGATTCTGTTGAACAGTTAGTACAAGCTTTAAACGAGCTTAGGAGCACGGGCGATTTACCACAAAATACCTTCAATAAGCTTGGTGGTAACTTTAAACCAGAATCTGAAGGTCTATCTGTTTCAGAATGGATTAATAGAGCCTTGGAGTTACTAGACAGGTAGATTGATGGTTTTATAACTAGAGCGACCTAATCTGCGGAAAATCGTGTGCCTGTACATATTGAATTGCTCGTATATAAGAGTGTTTATCAATATGTACAGGAAAAGAAACAGCAATGTAGTTCGATTTAGATTAAGGCTTTCTGTGTATCAAGTCACAAAGCAGACCGATTTTTTAATTATCAAATCAACACTTAACCATACCTGTGTAACAACCTCAGTCAGTATTTCTGTTCTCATAATCTGCTTTATTTCTATGATCGCTTGCAAATTGTTTGTTCCAATTCTTACTTTACCATGGCACCGATATTTTTAAGGTTGTTTCGTCTACCAGATCTCGGTTTTTGAGTGCCAGTCTTAATCGAGTTATACAAGAATCGATAATGGTGAGGCTTTCTTTTCTCCAGTGCTACTGTTCACTTCTCTGCGAGGTAATCAAATGGAAAACTACCCGTCTATAAGAAATTTATTTATATCTATTTTTTCAGTGGATGTTGGGCTGGAGACAAGTGATGAAATAGCTTTGTTTGAACGTGTATTGAGTGATCCGATTCAGAGAGCTGAAATCGAGAAAGATCTAATGAAACTTTTTCGCGATCCTTCTATTTCTTGGTTAATGTTGTTAGAGAATGATGATTATGTTGTTTATCCAGCGGATAATGAGGAAGATGCAAGAGATTATGTTGTCGATACGCTATGGAATAGTGTTTTTCCTAAATAGGATGCGCCATAAGTTGTACCTTCTATATAGCGGCTTTTTATCCAACTCAGTTCGAATACGCCTACATTCGGTAAATGGATATAGGAGATGAATTTCGTCAGTCATACGACGTATATCGACCTTCTCAGCAGAGAGTCCTATTGGCTGATAGTAAGCCGTAGAGCGAGCAATACTGAGTAACTCGCACTGTCGTTTGCTCGGTAGTTGGGTTGATTACAGCAGCTTTGGCTGTAGCTAAAGAGGTACCCACTCCTACAGCACCTTTAAACCAAGCCACTGTAAGGGTCCAAACTCTGGCTACGCAAGTTGCTGCAAATGAATCAAGTTATATCGTTGAAAGAGGTTTACTCAGCAAGCTTGCACCTGCCATAGGTCGGTTGACTAATGCACTGGGACTTTTACTGTATAGCCCTTCATTGGGAGAGTTTGAAGAGGTTACAGCTAGCGATGGAACGTATTATAGTCGAACTAGCCCCGAACTTTGGACCGCCCAAGCTACAGATGGGAGTACTTGGGTTACGGCTTCCCCAATATCAGACACTGCATTTAGAGCATATAAAGCCGCAGGTGGCGAAAAATCACATTCAGATTGGCTGATGGATGGAATGCCTGAGGTTCAGGCAGGTGATGGAGTATTGAATGTTGCACCTGACTTAGGTAGCCTTAACAGGTCTTTGGATAATGCTCCAAATATAGTATATTTGGACTCACGAGCCGAGTTTCGTGAAGTGTCTAAGAACCCTCAACCTAATACCACTTATGAATTTGATGAGTTTAGCTATAGAACTGATGAGTTGGGTCGTGGAGTTAGCACTTCTGGTCAACTTCGTCTTGGTGCTGGAGGCAACCGCTTTTATGATGATAGGCTCATTGGGCATCAAGGAATCCAAGATGATATTGCGTTCCACGCTGGAGCTGACGAATTTGGTTTTCAGGTAGGTGCGTTAAATTTATCTCCAGGAAACAAATCTCTTAATATTAAAGAATACCGTGCGTTGGAAAGAGACTTGAAGTCTCATCTCCAAGAAGGCAGTAGTGTAGAGGCGGATTTTCAAAGTGTATTTGATCCAGATAATAAAACTATACGACCGGATAAATATATAGTCGAATATAGAGTCAACAATGGTCGTTGGCGAACAAGAACTTTCTTTAACCGAGAAGGAGGCTAAGAATTTTGTTATTTAATGATCCCGTAGAATATTACCAAGCAATAGCTAATGAGCTAATGGATATAATTAAAGAACCATGGACTTCAATTGAAATTGAAGCAGTTCTGTTTGATGAATCGATTGGTCTTGAAGTAGCGTACTTCCGACCAGACGGGTCTGAAGAAAGTCGGGTACGTACGATAATGTTAGCCGACTATTTCTATGAGTTGGCCAAGGTTGTAAGTACTGAAGACAAAGGTCTATACAAAAAGTGCAAGTTTGTTTTGAAAAATGATGGAAACTTTAACGTGGATTTTGAATATTGATCTTTAGATGTTTTAAAAAAGCCAGCTATAAAGCTGGTTTTTAACAATTTTAATAGTTATTTATAGACTGAATATTACGCATTGACTCCTGCATAAATTCCTTCTAACTCAATGTTTTTCTTTGATTTCCTCTGTGTGAATTAGAATTAAAGGGACACTCACTTTAAGAAAATACGAAACCCATCAATTACAGTGAGTTGCGCCTAAATCCACAAAGGGTGCACTCGCTCATTTCCCGATTTAAGGCTTTCGCGCATGGTGAATCCTCTTCTTTATAAAGAGAACCTCGTTAACCATGACCAAAGCCCGTGCTCAGGGATACATCAGGGACAGGCACTTTAAAATCCCAGACGGGCAAACAAGTCGTCGCAAGTTCAATAGCCTTGGCCAGCTCGTTTCTAGTGTTGATGAAAGCCAAATCTCCAGCCAATATCACTATGACAAAAAAGGCCGCTTGATAGAGCGAACACAATCAAATGGCAACCATGAGCGCTGGTGGTGGAATGAACAGAACCAACTTCAGGGCTTACAAACGAACGGCACATTAATTCGATACAGCCACAACCAATCTAATAAAATCAATGGGATGGCATACCCAGACGGGATGTTTGTCACTTTAGAACAGAATGACAAAGGTCAGTTAATTCGTCAGCGCACCTTTCACGATTTTGATAAAAGTGTATGTCGTGAACATTCGTATTCTTACGACGATGCAGGACGTATTACATCCATTCAAACGCCAAGTGGTTTAACAGGGTTTGAATGGGGAGAGCTTTCTCAGCCAGAAGGGTTAAACCGCAGTGATGGCAGTGGGCTGTACTTTCAATACGATGGAGAGCGCAACCTCAAATCCATTCATCGAAGTGATAACCTAGACTATCGCTTAGAGTTGTCACCGGATGGGCTGTTAACTCAAACGCAAGGGTTTGATGGGATAAAGCAACACTACCAGTACGATGTTTCTGGTCGTATTAGTGAATTACAATCGGGCAATCGAGCTGTAAAAATCACTTACAATGCCCACGGTGATATTGCTTCGCTCAAAGGGAAAACAGGGCATACTTTCAATGAGTGTCATTTTCAGCATAGCCATGGAGGTAAACTTCTTCATGCATCCAATGAATCGACGAGCCTAGCCTTTGAATACAATGAGCGAGGTCTCCCTACCGCTGAATGGCAATCGACTGCCTGTGTCAGGTATCAATACAATGACAAAGGGCTTTGTGAAGCGCTCGAGTTGCCGAGCGGCGAGTTTCTGCACTTTGGCTACGATGAGTTTGGTCGCTTAACCACAATTACTCGCGTTGCCCAAAGCCGAGATAACGCGTTATCACCAAACGTCGAAATTCAATATGACCAGATGGGGCGGTTGGCTTCTCTCAATTATGGCGATAATCTCAACGAGACCAGAGCGTATGATGGCATCGGGCGGCTGAAATCTCAGGAGTGGGGCACTCGTAGTCGACAATACCGCTACGATGTAGCTCATAACCTCGCTAGCTATGTCGATAATGAACTAGGGCATACCCATTTTCATTACGACAAGCTGACTCAACTGACCCGTGTTAAAACACCCGACGATGTTTATAAGTATCGATTCGACAGCTTTGGCAATCCCGCGGGTGATGACATTGTCGTAGAGCAAGACCGCATACTGGAATTCGAAGGTCTGCGTTATCACTACGACGACCAAGGAAATCAAGTAAAAGTCGCAGGTGGCGACCACTTGCAAAGGCGTGAGTTTAACGCGCTGAATCAACTGGTGACCGTCAACCACAATGGGAAGCTTGCCCACTACGAATACGATGCGCTAGGTCGCCGAAGCAAAAAGACGACAGAAACAGGCGTCACCCAGTTTATCTGGCAAGGCAGCAAACTGATTGGTGAAGTCACCCAGAACAGCTACCGTTGGTATCTCTATCAACCCAATAGCCACGCGCCGCTAATGCTGGTGATGGATGGAGTATGCTACTTTTACCAAAACGACCACTTAGGCACCCCAATCCGAATGGTCGATTTAAATGGCAAAGTGGTATGGCAAGCCAACTACAATCCACAAGGGCAGGCATCCGTTGAGGTAGAAGAGGTCGCGAACCCAATCCGCTTTCAAGGGCAATATTTCGACCAAGAATCTGGGCTGCACTACAACCTAGCTAGATACTACGACCCACTCACAGGTCGCTTTATCCAACCCGACCCAATCGGCTTACTTGGCGGAATCAATCACTACCAATATGCCCCCAACCCAGTCATGTGGATAGATCCATCCGGTTTGTGTTGCGAAGAGCCAGATGCTGCAGTAAAAGCTGGGGAAGTGGATTCACAGCCAGATAAACGAATCGTCTATGCTATGGGGTCGGGGAATTTTACATCTGCGGCTAAAGTGAATGCACCAACATACCCATTACATCCTCAACTTATAGGTTCTAATGTTGGTGGGAAGTACGTTGAAGGAGCGGCAGAATTACTGATATCAGGTGTTTATAACACTGGTGTGGATATAGTTGCTGGTCTAGCCGGTTTAGCGCCATTAGCAATCGGTGATTTAAATACTTCTGTAAACTGGATTGAAGGCATACAGGATACGTTAAGCTACACACCTAAGACAGATGGAGCCCAAATGATAGGGGAGCACCTATCAGATTATGTGCAGATGTATGAAAGTACGATGGAAAGTGCAGGAGATGCAGTTCTAGACGCAACTGGCTCACCACTTGAGGCGACACTTACCCACAAATCAGTAGAGATTGTTGGGACGTTGGTTGGTGGTCGTACTGTCATGAAAGCTATAAAACAAAAGCCTGAATTGTTCGAAGATTTGTATGCAAAAGCCCCTATTGCAAAACAAGAAATTGATGCAATCGCAGATTCAATCGCGAAAAAGTACGGTGGTCATGTGGCTAAAGCGCCGATAAAATCTCGCGATAGAGCTTTACAGAAAATTATGTCAGACTATGATGGAGATCCGCATAAAATCAAAGATTTAGCCAGAAATACGATAATCGTTTCCCCTGAGCATGTGGACTTAGTCGTTGAAGACTTGATAAAACTAGATGCTAAAGTAAAAGTGATTGACGGAGAAAGCAATCCATTAGGGTATAGTGGTGTTAATTCATCGATAAAAACTGATTCTGGAATTATTGGAGAGATTCAAGTCAATACACCAGCTATGATATATGCGAAAGAACCTGAGGAACTAGCTAGAGTATTGTTAGGACATGACGAGTACAACCGCATTTCTTCCAAGTCAGGCCTTCAAGGTGGTGATGGGCACAAATTGTATGAAGAATGGCGAGTAATGGATAGTAATGGATAGTAATGATGTGAATAAAACCAAGTTAGAAGCCAAAAGCAAAGAGTATTATAAGTCTATAAGGGAATCGATTTATGGCAATTAAAACTGGAAAATATTTGGATTCGAAAGATGTGTATATAGATTATCCTTTCGAAGAAGTAATGTTTAGGCGTATGAAGTCCTCTGAAATTTATAAAAAGTTTTATCGCGAACCAGAATCCGTAAAGGTCGTTACTTCGGACAATAGATTATTTAATGATGCCATTCTTTATGGAGAAGAAATATCCCAAGAAGAGTATGAAAAAGGTAAATGATATTGAGCAATATAGAAACTGCAATTGAGATTGCACTAAAGGCTCATGAGCATCAGCTAGACAAAGGTGGTACACCCTATGTATTGCATCCTTTAAGATTGATGTTTAAGTTTCAATGTCAGAAAGAAATGATAGTAGCAGTTTTGCACGATGTTATTGAAGATGGTTCAATAACACTCGAATACTTGCTGAAAGCTGGATTTTCAGGAGACATCGTTCATTCAGTTGATTGTTTGACTAAGCGAAGCCATGAAGCATACGAAGAATACATATTAAGATTATCAAAAGATACGTTAGCAAGAACCATAAAAATTGAAGATATAAAAGATAACCTTGACTTGAGCAGGTTGGAAGTGGTTTTAGAAAAAGATCTTGTTAGGTTGAAGAAATACCATAGAGCTCTTAAAGTTCTCCAGTTAAAGTAAAATCCATGTAAATCAAGCGTATTGAATTTTAGAATTAGAAAAAAGACCGGTCACAAACACCGGTCTGGTCACATGTAACGTCAACCTGTTCCCCTACCTAAGTAACACCTCAGTGCTCGGAATCTGCATTATCTCGTGAGCAATTTGCTTGGTTTCTGTCTCTATGACCACTTGCAAATTGTTAGTTCCTATCTTTACTACACCCGTGGCACCGATATTTTTTTGGGTTGTTTCATCTGTCAGATCTCGGTTTTTAAGTGTCAGTCTTAATCGAGTAATACAAGAATCGATAATGGTGAGGCTTTCTTTCCCCAGTGCTATTGTCCACTTCCCTGTGAGGTAATCAAATGGAAAACTCCCCTTCCATAAGAAATTTGTTTACATTTATTTTTTCAGTGGATGTTGGGTTGGAGACAAGTGATGAAATAGTTTTGTTTGAGCGTGTATTGAGTGAACCGATTCAGAGAGCTGAAATCGAGGAAGAGCTAATGAAACTTTTTCGCGATCCTTCTATTTCTTGGTCAATGTTGTTAGAGAATGATGATTATGTTGTTTATCCAGCGAATGATGAGGAAGATGCAAGAGACTATGTTGTCGAGACGTTATTGAATAGAGTTTTTCCTCCAAAGGACGGGCCATAGGATGTAACTTCCATATAGCGGTCGCTTTTCTACCTATTTTGTACTAATTCGAAGAGATCGCAGAGTTACATTCCAATAACTCTAAATGCATTAGTAAAGGTGTGAGAAATAGGGCATTTCAATTGAAATGCCCTAGCAAACAAAGTGTACTACAGCACTTTACAAGCGAAGCCCTTTAGATAAAAACCTTCTGGGTAAGCGGTGTCGACAGGGTGATCGGCGGCTTGCTCGAATCGCTCCACAAACTTTACGCTTCGACCTGCGTCCACAGCGGCATCAGCGATGATTTTTTGGAACAAGTCACTTTCCATCAAACCGGAACAAGAGTAGGTAAGTAAGGTACCGCCTGGGTTTAGGATTTGCATTGCAAGCATGTTGATGTCTTTATAGCCTCTGCATGCACCATTAAGTTGAGACTTAGATTCTGCAAACTTTGGTGGGTCCATAATGACGACATCAAATTTTGTACCTTGATCGCGGTATTCGCGAAGCAGTTTGAATACATCGGCATTAAGGAAGACAGCACGCTTTTTCGAGATATCAAAGCCATTGGCATCTGCATTGAACTTGGCAGCATCTAACGCCGGTTGAGAAACATCAGCATTGATGACACGCTTAGCGTCTCCTTTTAAGGCGTATAAACCAAACCCGCCCGTATAGGAGAAACAGTTGAGAACTTCTTTGTCCTTTACGTACTTCATCGCTTGTAAACGACTGTCTCGTTGATCAAGATAAAAACCAGTCTTATGGCCATTTACGATATCGACATTGATTTTTACACCATTCTCTTCGATGGTAACGAATTTCGGTGGCAAATCACCGTGCAAAACGCCTACCGTTTCCTCTAACCCTTCTTTCTTTCTTACAGATACATCTGAACGCTCGTAAATATTGTGATTCGGGAAGCAAGCAATAAGTGCGCTAACGATAGTGGCTTTGTTATGTTCAGCTCCAGCGCTTAAAAGCTGACACACGAGAAAGTTATCATACTTGTCTATAGTGATTCCCGGCAGCCCATCTGATTCGGCGGCGATTAAGCGATATCCAGTCAGCCCATCTCTCGCAATGATGTCTTCTCTAAGAAGCTGGGCATCGCGAATGCGTTTCTCAAAAAAAGATTGGTCAATTTTATCGGATTTATCGAAAGACCAAACACGCGCTCTGATTTGCGATTTCGGAGAAAATGCGGCTTTTGCTAGCCATTGACCTGAATGCGCAAATACGTCAACTGTTTCGCCCATTTCAGGCTCACCTGTTACCTTTTCAATGCCACGTGAAAATATCCAAGGGTGTTTGCGACGAAGTGATTTTTCACGACCTTTAGTCAAATGTATAGCAGGAGTCATATACCAGCCTGATGTTCGAAGTTGGGTAGGGGCGGTATTTTCTGTCAGCATGGGGACAATTGCAAATGGATATCACGATGTTATTTCAGTTAATTGACTTTTTACTTTTCGAGAGGGCGAAGGAAATGTGAAATGCCGTTAGAGGTGTATAAGAATTGGTTGAAAGGGCCACAGTAGCGACCCTTTATTTGAAAGTGAGTTTAAGCTTTTAGTCCGGTTAGCAAAGCTTCCATTTGATTACTTTGATTTTTAAGACTCTCGATATTGCCGTTAGCGGACTGAATCAAATGATTCACCTCGACAGATTGGCTACGGATGTCTTCAACACTTAAAGCTATGTTATCCGCAACCACGCCTTGCTCTTCCGATGCCGTAGCTATTTGAATACTGCATTCCGAAAGCTGTTCATTTTTAGCAGATAAGTTGCCAATTTCACCGTCTACTTCACTCATGAGACCTTGACCTTGTGAGGCGTTGTCGACAGTTACTTCCATCAGCTTAGTGAGTGACGAGCTATTGTTTTGCAGTGACTCAATCATAGATTGGATTTCAATGGTGGCTTGTTGCGCTCGCCCTGCAAGGGTACGAACTTCGTCTGCAACAACGGCAAAACCTCGTCCTTGTTCGCCAGCTCGGGCAGCTTCTATCGCTGCGTTGAGTGCCAACAGGTTAGTTTGCTCAGAAATAGAGCCAATGGTCGCAACCACTTCATCAATTTGAGCAGCATTTGCATCTAACTCTGCGACAGCTTGGGCTGCAGACTGGATTTCGGTGCTCAAACTGGAAATGGACGTTAATGTATCCGCCACTTTACGTTGCCCGCCTTGTGCTACTGCTTTAGCTTCTTCTGTTTGGCTGCTAGATCCTTGCGCGAGCTCCGCGACTTCTCTAATGGTCGTTGCCATTTCTTCAGAGGCGCTGGCAAGCGAGTCCAAATTTTCCTGTTGCTTAGATGAGATATTGTAGCTTGACGTTGATGACTGATTTAACTCGGAGCTAATTTGCTGCATTAAGGCGACGGATTCCTGCATAGATAGCACCAGTTTTTGCTCTCGCTCCGACACCTTGTCTATATTGATAGCGATTACGCTAAATTCATCTCTAACAGGGAAATAATTTAATCGATTAGTTAAATCCCCGTTGGATAGAGTCGTCAGCGCTTTGTTTGCCGAGAACATTGCTCCACCAATAAAGGTCATAATATAGTAGACGCTTAAGCCAACAAGAATAAGGCAAGCCACAATGGATGAAACTTGAGTAACTGACAATGAGGAGAGCAAGTTAGCTGAAGGTGATGCGGTGAGCGAGTATTGCCCATCTGAAGTCGTGACAGAGTTAATGCCTGATCCGAACTGTATGTTAGGGGACTGGGAAATAAGGGCGTGAATTTCTTTATTTTCTAGCTCAGAATTTTCAATGAGAGTTGCGACCGCTCTGAGTTCTTGCGCAATCGTTTGCGTTGTGAGTTCATTGGCTGCGTAGTTTAAGATGGAGGAAATAATGATGATGGCTAGAGTAGGAAGAAGAAATAAAAGGTAAAACTTTTCCTGCAATTTCAGATGGATAAGGTATTTATCAATCCATCTAAATGGTATTTCTTTCATGATTTAAATAGTCCCTATTAACAACAAATAACAGATATTATTGACGGAATACACTATAACATCGAGCAATTTAAAGGAATATACGGATGTCTCAAAAGTCAGTTAAGTTTTGTGTGAAAGGATTAGTTCAAGGTGTAGGATTTCGATATCACACCGCTCACCAAGGGTTAAAGTTAGGTTTGTCAGGCTACGCAAAAAACCTAACTAATGGCGATGTTGAAGTCGTAGCGAGTGGAGAGATGAGCAGAATCAATGAATTAGCGTTGTGGTTGGAAAATGGTCCTAAAACCTCCAGCGTAAAATCAATGACAGCCAAAGAGATAGACTTTGAGGATCACACGGGCTTTGAAATATTGTAAGAAATAATTATAAGCACTTTGCAGGTTTAGGTAGGCCCGCAAGCTTTGTCGCCTGCTTGGCTGGACCTTGGCGAAAAAGCTTAAAAAGGTACTTACTATTCCCTTTTTCTGGTCCATGTTCTTTTTCTATCGCTTTTACCAATATACGTACAGCAGGAGACGTATTGAATTCTTCATAGAATTTACGGACGAAACGAATGACTTCCCAGTGAGCCTCTGTCAGCTCAATTCCTTCAGCTTCAGCAAGCATAGGTACTAGATCTTCATCCCAGTCTGTGTGATTACATAAATACCCTTGAGCGTCTGTCTCAATTGTTTTGCCTTGGTGTTCGATCATCGTCATCATTCTCTGAAGAAATTACGGTGGCGTAGATTATCTTAGTTAACACAAACTTTAAAGCACAAAAAAACCCGGTAGAAACCGGGTTTTCGATTAGTGCAATATGAATTAATCGTCGTTCATAATGCCTAGGATGCTTAGCAAGCTGATGAAGATATTGTAGATAGACACATACAATGTCACGGTTGCTGAAATGTAGTTTGTCTCACCACCACGAATGATACCTTGAGTTGTCATTAGTATCGCCATTGTGGAAAAAACAATAAACAAGCTGCTAAGTGCGAGGCTTAAGATTGGTGATTGGAAGAAGAAACTTGCAATCATGCCACCAACAAGGACAACGAATAGTGACAGCATCAAGCCGCCTAGCATCGAAAGGTCGCGTTTAGTTGTCATTGCATAAGCAGATGCACCAATAAAGGCCAACGCTGTACCACCAAGGGCAGTAACGATCGCCTCACCCATGCCTGCACCGATGTAGGCATTTAAGATTGGTCCAAGTGTGTAGCCCATAAAGCCTGTAAATAGGAAAGTAAACACCAAGCCCATCGAGCTATTTTTGTTCTTTTCAGTTAAGAACAGAAGACCGTAAAAACCTACTAGGGTAATGATGATTCCTGGATGTGGAAGATTCATTGCCATTGACACGCCAGCAACGCCAGCAGACCAAAGTAGAGTAAGTGAAAGTAGGAAGTAGGTATTTCTCAATACTTTGTTGGTTTGGATCAGACTCTCGGTGTTGCGAGAATTTGATACTATTGGACCGTTCATAATGTTCCTCGTCGTATGACTAGTTATTTATAAGACATTTATGGCGCTTAAAGTTCCAAAAATCAAGGGCTGTAAGCAATGTATGTCTAAAAAATGGTACGAAAAATAAAGAGATATGTATTAAACCGTTTGTAACATATTGTTACTGTGCAGTTAGATACTTGGTATTTCATTGTTTGGAACTCTCTAAAACGAGAAAGGTGGCAAAGCCACCTTTCAAAATCACCTTAGATTTCAAGGTTAATCCAAATCAGTGGTGCAGTATTTGACTCAAGAAATTCTGAGTTCTGTCTGATTGTGGGTTTTCAAAGAAATCGACTGGGTTATTTTCTTCAATGATTTCACCAGCATCCATAAAGATAACGCGATCTGCAACTTCTTTAGCAAATCCCATCTCGTGCGTAACACACAACATAGTCATCCCTTCGCCCGCGAGTTCAACCATTACATCTAACACTTCACGAACCATTTCAGGGTCGAGAGCGGATGTTGGTTCATCGAACAACATAACTTGAGGGCTCATACAAAGTGAGCGTGCAATCGCTACACGTTGCTGCTGACCACCAGAAAGCTGACCTGGAAACTTGTCGGCTTGATCAGGGATCTTAACGCGCTCTAAGTATTTCATTGCGATGGCTTCTGCTTCCTCTTTAGGCATTTTCTTTACCCAGATAGGAGCAAGGGTACAATTTTCCAAAACCGTTAGGTGAGGGAATAGATTGAAGTGCTGGAAGCACATACCGACTTCACGACGAACCGCTTCGATGTTTTTCAAATCTTCTGTGAGTTCAGTGCCTGAAACAACAATTTGACCTTTTTGGTGCTCTTCTAAACGGTTAATACAACGGATCATCGTTGATTTACCAGAACCTGAAGGGCCACATATAACGATTTTTTCGCCTTTCTTCACGTTCAAATTGATGTTCTTTAGTACGTGAAATTCACCGTACCACTTATTCATGTCCGTTAACTGGATCATGTAATCTTCTTGTTGCGTCATAATACGTCCTTGAACCTGTTAATTATCGTTTGTGACCGGTATGAAGTTTGTTCTCGAGCCATATCGAATACCTCGACATGCCAAAGCAGAACACCCAGAACACTAACGCGACAAATACATAACTTTCAGTTGCAAAGCCCAGCCACTCGGGGTCGGTGTTTGCAGCTTGACCAATACCGAGTACGTCAAACATACCAATAATTAGCACCAAGCTGGTATCTTTAAATAGCCCTATGAAAGTATTAACAATCGATGGAATCGTAATTTTTAAGGCTTGCGGTAAGATGATTAAGCCCATTTTTTTCCAGTATGACAAGCCTAAAGCATCTGCTGCTTCATACTGTCCTTTTGGAATGGCTTGTAAACCACCACGAATTACCTCTGCCATGTAAGCCGCACTAAACATGACTACACCAATAAGAGCACGAAGCAGTTTGTCTGTCTCAGAGCCTTCAGACAAGAACAAAGGCAGCATGACCGAAGCCATAAACAAAACGGTAATCAATGGTACGCCACGCCAAACCTCGATATAGACGGTACAAAGGCTGCGTATGATTGGCATATCGGAGCGTCGACCCAGCGCGAGTGCAACCCCAATAGGTAGCGAAACAATAATACCGACGAGTGCGATGATCAGAGTAACAAGTAAGCCACCCCATTTATGCGTGTCGACAACTTCTAAGCCAAAAACACCACCGTACAGAAGCCCTGCGGCTAAAAATGGGTAGATATTGACAAAGAATAGCCAAATCCACGTTCTTTTCGGTGTGCCTTCATATGCCAGTAAACCAACAAAAATAGCAAGTGTTGCGAAGAAAAGTTGAGGTCGCCACAGCTCTTCAGCAGGATAGAACCCAAACATGAACTGATCCCATCGTACACCGATGAATACCCAGCATGCTCCTTCTCTTGAACAATCTTCTCGTGTTGTGCCTACCCAATCTGCAGATAGAAAACCCCAGTCAATAATGTTCCAAGTTGCCATCAATGCAATGTAACCAAGAATCAAAGTAACAACAGAATTTACAGGACCATTGAATAGATTTTTTCTCATCCAGCCAACAATACCTACAGTATTAGCAGGAGGCGGGAGATCTGGTTGAAATTGATGTTGTGTCATACTATCTCTCCACCAATGCCACTTTGCGGTTATAAATGTTCATCAGACTAGAGGTCACCAAACTCAAAGTGAGGTAAACACCCATTGTCATTGCGATAATTTCGATTGCTTGACCCGTTTGGTTCAATGTCGTTCCGGCAAACACAGATACAAGATCTGGATAACCTATCGCCATCGCAAGTGATGAGTTCTTAGTTAAGTTAAGGTATTGGCTAGTGAGTGGTGGGATGATGATTCGCAAAGCTTGCGGAATCACAACCAATTTCAATGTCTTCGCACGAGGTAAGCCTAAGGCCATCGCAGCTTCTGTTTGCCCGTGGTTCACGGCATTAATACCAGAACGGACAATCTCTGCAATAAAGGATGCAGTGTAAACACTTAATGCAATCAATAGTGCGGCTAACTCGGGAAGAATGGAGATACCTCCACGGAAATTAAATCCTTTAAGCTCAGGGTAGTCTGTGCTTATCGGCATTCCGGCAAGAAGGTACGCGATAAAAGGTAAGCCAACAATCAAACCAATACTAATTAGTGCAACAGGTGTTTGCTGACCAGTAAGTTTTTGTTTGTTGCCTGCCCAGATGCTGATCACAACCGAAGCAATGACGGCGGCAATAAGCGCAACAAATATAATTCCACTGCCTTCCTCAAAAACGGGGCTTGGCAAATATAAACCACGTACATTAAGGAAAATGGATTCGCCTAAGCTGAGGCTTTGTCTTGGTGAAGGCAAAGCTTGTAACACCGCAAAGTACCAAAAGAAAATTTGCAGGAGTAGGGGAACGTTACGGAAAACTTCAATGTAAACAGCCGCCATACGGCTGACTAGCCAGTTGCTAGATAGCCTAGCAATACCAACAAAGAACCCAAGAAATGTCGCTACAATGATCCCTAAAACTGAAACCAATGCAGTATTGAGTAGACCGATAACAAAGGTTCTACCATAGGAAAAGGTTTCATCATACTCAATCAGAGTTAGGCCAATCCCAAAGCCTGCTTCTTGAGAAAGAAAATCAAAACCAGTGGCAATGCCGCGAGCGTCAAGGTTGCTCAGCGCGTTGTCGATAATGGTGTAGAAAAAACTCGCCAATGCTGCAACAGCAATAATCTGAAACACAATTGAACGAAACGTAGGATTATATAGAAGATTTGTGTTCTGTGCCGGTTTACCCGAGCCAGACACTTTTTTATCAGTAGGTTGCATACAGCTATAACCTCAAATCCATGTAGCTAAATCTAGGTAAGCAAAGGGCGGCATACACCGCCCTTATTATTTGATTATACTAATCAATAGCTTATCGGATTGGTGGCGCGTACATGAAACCGCCAGCATTCCATAGTGCATTCACGCCACGAGAAATTTGTAGCGGAGAACCTGCACCTACAGTTCTTTCAAAGCTTTCACCGTAGTTACCGACTTGTTTGACAACTTGGTAGCCCCAATCGTCAGCCAAACCTAGACCCTTACCTTTAGGACCGTCAACGCCAAGAATACGCTTGATGTTCGGATCTTTAGATTTCAGCATTTGGTCTGCGTTTTTAGAGGAAATGCCATACTCTTCGGCATTGATCATAGTGTTCAGTGTCCACTTCGCGATGTTAAACCAAACATCGTCACCTTGGCGCACTACAGGACCAAGTGGTTCTTTAGAAATGATTTCAGGAAGTACGACTGCAGACGCCGGATCTTTTAAGTTAAGGCGAAGTGCATACA
The DNA here is from genome assembly GCF_030689305.1 of Vibrio penaeicida. GTDB lineage: Bacteria > Pseudomonadota > Gammaproteobacteria > Enterobacterales > Vibrionaceae > Vibrio > Vibrio penaeicida_B. The sequence continues at coordinate 539,366 of NZ_JAUYVM010000002.1, forward strand.
AACCAGATTGGTCTGTAGTCAGTACGTCACAGCGACCTGAATCGAAACCTTTGGATGTTTGAGCTGCTGTATCAAATACAACTGGCTTGTAAGACATGCCTTGGTTACGGAAGTAGTCTGCAAGGTTTAACTCGGTAGTCGTACCTGATTGAACACAAACGGAAGCTCCGTCCAGCTCTTTCGCGCTACTTAGACCTAAGTCTTTCTTAACCATGAAACCTTGACCATCGTAGTAATTCACGCCGACAAAGTTCAGACCAAGTGCTGTATCACGATGCAGAGTCCAAGTCGTGTTACGAGACAGAACGTCGATTTCACCAGATTGAAGTGCGGTGAAACGCTCTTTTGCAGTTAGAGGAACATATTTAACTTTTGATTTATCGCCTAAAACAGCAGCGGCAAGTGCTTGACAGTACTCTACGTCAATACCTTCCCATTCACCTTTTGAGTTAGGGTTAGAAAAACCTGGTAGACCAGTACTTACCCCGCACTGAAGGAAGCCTTTTGACTTCACTTTATCCAACGTACCATCTGCTGCGAAAGCAGAAGTTGCCATCATGGCGGTTGAAGCAGCGACTACTGAAGCAAGAATAGTGAGTTTCTTTGCCATTTGAATCCTTCCTGTATCATCCATGCAATACCAATCGAAATTGGTTCACGTTTAGTTATGTTAGTATTTTGTGCTGTTATGAAAGAAGTACGGCACTCTATTCATACAGCTATTTATAAGCGTAGGAAAGGATCTGGGATTTCTCAAATTGTTAATTTAAAAGAATTTTTGAGTGCAATCACAGAACCGAACGTAATTAGAATGACGAAATGTAATACGAATGTAAATAGTGCAACGACGCTACAAAATAGTGAGGCAGAGTTTTAAGTTCTGGTAAAGGTTATAATTTAGCCATTGATATTGCTATCAAAATAATTTCTAGATGATATGTCTCACAATAGAAGAAAATTTGAATGATGATCTCTGGAGGATTCTTAACCAGATGTCCCTAGTGCCCCCTTTTTGTTAGTATTACGGAAACAATAGAATTGCAACAAAGGATTAGGATGCGATATTTCCCGTTATTTTTTGACTTAAATCACAAGCCAGTATTGGTAATCGGAGGGGGAGAGGTTGCATCTAGAAAGGTTGACTCGCTGCTTCGAGCAGGAGCAGACGTTACGATTGTTTCCCCTAAAATTGACCCGTTTCTAAGAAAGCTAGTAGAAGAAGAAAAATGCCATTGGGTTAAAGCTTTTTATAGCCCAGATATGATGCAGGATTATGTTCAAGTATGGGCGACAACAGATAACCCTGAGCTGAACCACAAAGTCCATGCGGATGCCAAGAGTAAAGGCATTATGGTTAACGTCGTCGATGACCAGCCATATTGTGATTTCATCACGCCTTCAATGGTAAACCGTGGTCGCATTCAAATTGCGATTTCGAGCGGTGGTGCGTCTCCGGTGTTGGTTAGAAATATTCGAGAGAAGCTTGAATCGATTCTTTCGCAAAATATTGGTCTTCTCGCCGAGTTTGCTTCTTCAAAGAGAAACAGTATTAAAGAGATTCTCCCTTCAGTGGATGAAAGAAGAAAGTTTTGGGAAGCGTTCTTTTCTGACCCAAATATCGAATCGGTACAGGATAGGGCTTATCTTGAAAATCTATATGAAGCGCGTTTGAAAGATACTGACTTTGAAAGTGGTTCACTCACATGGCTCGAGTTTGGTGATGACATTGAACTTATGTCAATCAAAGGCTTAAGGTTCATGCAAGAAGCTGAACTCGTACTTGCCCACAAAGATTGTCCATTTGAATTTGTTGATCTATGCCGAAGAGACGCTGAGAGAGAGAGCTATAAAAACTATGCTGAATTGTCGGCAAGGTTGTCCGACCCTAACGTATCTCCGCAGAGAGTGGTTGTATTTTTTCCCAAGGGTGAGCAGCATAATCCAGAGCTTAAATTACTTGCTCAAAACCACCGAATTATCGAAGTTGCAGGTATTAACTAACCTGAACTCGGGACAACAATTTGCTCAATTCAGTAAAAGTGTGTAAACAAAAAAGGCTTCGTAATTGAAGCCTTTTAAAATATGTATCGTTTAAAGCCAACAGACCCTAGCTAACCTATCGAAATTACGAAATATGTCTCGATAGGTTAATGGGCATTAATCGCGGAAGTTCTCATACTGAAAAGGTTGACCCAATTCTGATTGCTTTAGTAAAGCAATGACAGATTGTAAGTCGTCTCGTTTTTTACCAGTAACGCGTACTTTTTCGCCTTGCACTGCGGCTTGAACTTTGAGCTTGGCATCCTTAATTGTTTTCACAACTTTCTTAGCCATTTCCTTATCAATACCTTGCTTGAACAGTACGACCTGGTTCCAGCTTTTTCCTGAGGCATCAGCTTTTTGGGAGTCCATGGAATTGACATCCACACCACGCTTAGTCAAGTTACCACGTAGGATATCCCTCATTTGTTTCAACTGAAACTCGGCTTCAGCATGAAGCTTTACGGTTTCATCTTTAAATTCAAAGTTGGCTTCAACACCTCGAAAATCGAAGCGAGTAGAAAGCTCGCGACTGGCATTATCGACAGCGTTACGAAGTTCAACTGTGTCGACTTCAGAAATAATGTCAAAAGAAGGCATAAGAATTATCCTTTGTCTGATCGTGTTTTTATGGCTTCAGCGAGCATATCTAGCATCTCGACGGTATGCTCCCAGCTTAAGCATGGGTCGGTGATCGACTGACCATAGGTAAGTGAAGTAATGTCGTTCATTGACTGATTACCTTCAAGAATGAAACTTTCAGCCATAATTCCAGCAACGGAATCAGAACCAGAACGTATTTGCTGACAAATGTCTTCAGCCACCTCCAGCTGTTTACGATGCTGCTTTTGGCAGTTAGCGTGGCTAAAATCGACAACAAGCTTTTGCGGTAAATCGAAACTGCTAAGTTGCGCGCATGCCTCAGCAACGGAATCTGAATCGAAATTCGGTCCCTTGTCTCCACCTCTAAGAATAACGTGCCCGTGAGGGTTACCGGAAGTGCGATAAACCGTCATTCGACCATTTTTGTCTGGAGAGTAAAAATAATGAGAAGCTTTGGATGCACGAATGGCATCAATTGCAATCTTAACGTTTCCGTTTGTGCCGTTTTTAAATCCGACAGGGCAAGAAAGTGCAGAAGCCATTTCGCGGTGAATTTGTGATTCTGTAGTGCGAGCGCCAATGGCACCCCATGTAATAAGGTCAGCGATGTATTGACCCGTAATCATGTCAAGAAATTCTGTTGCTGTAGCCAAGCCTAGCTTGTTAATGTCTAGCAGCAACTTTCTTGCTTTATTTAAACCCGTTTCTAATGCGTAAGAACCATCTAGGTTTGGATCGGTTATCAAACCCTTCCAACCCACAACTGTACGAGGTTTTTCAAAATAGGTGCGCATTACAATGAAAAGTTCATCTTTATACTTATCTTGAATGGCGCTTAGGCGTCTCGCGTAATCTAATGCTGCCTCGGTATCATGAACTGAGCAAGGGCCAACAATTGCCAGCAGCCGGTTATCCTGACCCGCTAAAATGGCTTCAATTTGTCGACGAGACTGTTCGATTCGCTCGGCAACGTCATCCGTGAGAGGGTGAGCTTGAACCAGCTCTGCAGGAGTGGGCATTGGGCCCAGAGGCTGAGTTCTTAATTCGTCTGTCTTTAAGGGCATGTGCACGCCTGTAGTTATACTGCAAAACGGTTAAGATAGCGGAAAATACATAGGGAATAAACACGCATTTATTCATATGAACAAAAACTTACCTTTCAATCCTAAATACCTCTGAAAATCGCCCTCAACTGTACATCGTTCTTGACATTGTGTTTGATTATTTTGACGTGATGGTATGGCGAGAGTTGATCTTATAGTAATCATGACAGTGTCACGTTTATGGGTATAAAGCAGTTTTTGCGCGATCGCACCATTAACATTCATTACAATCCATTGACAATTCAACTATTGTATTTTTAACTGGTCTGACTAGTTTATTCTGTAGGTCTAGCCAATGTTTTCTGCGATACAAAAAGCAAATTTTTACTTGAACACGTTCGGATTCTTTAAGGTTCCGCTTATTTGGCTATGCAGGCCTAAAATTCTTGAACTAAATGAGAAAACCGTTGAAGTCAGAATCCCGCTCAAGAAAAGGACAAAAAACCACCTCAATAGCATGTATTTTGGAGCGTTGGCGATAGGGGCCGACGTCGCTGGTGGATTTATGGCGATGGGGAAAGCGCAAGAGCGAGGAGGAAAAGTGTCGCTAGCATTTAAAGGTGTGAAAGGAGAATTTCTAAAGCGACCAGAAGGCGACGTGCATTTCTTATGTCATGATGGACATTTAATTGATGAAATGTTGGATGAAACCTTTCAAACGGGTAAACGTGTAAATAAGGCGGTTACGATTACAGCCATTTGCCCAACCTTACATGCGGAGGAGCCCATGGCTGTATTTGAATTGGTGCTATCGGTAAAAGTGGTTAGCTAGGCAGTGTTTTAGGGGGTAGTATTCGTTCTGATAATAACTTGCGCCGATAACGATTTGAGCCCATGTCACTAAAGAGAAATTTGCTCTATATCCACAATCTTGGAGCGATTTAAAACAATTTTCCAACGATAGTAATTTGATTCGCCATCATGGTTGTTTTCTCGAACGATTAGGTTCAATAAGTGGCGTTTCTCAACTGATTCCTTACTCACCTGACCATCGTTGAGTTGATAGATCTTGCTGGATCCCTTGTCCATTAGCCTAGCGATTTGGCTTAAGCTGATGTTTAACGTTTCACGTGTTTGTTCATAACCACTCATAAATAACGTTGTCGTCATTTCTGTTTGGCTTCTGTAATGCAGAACTTTTTCTTCTCGCTGAGCCACGCGACGTTTTCGAATTTTTTGTACTCGATCGGGCAGCTTTGAATAGCTTGTGTAGTCCATCCATTCAATTTTGTGACCCACCATTTTGTTGGTGCTAGGGTCGTAGTAGCGACCTCGCCATTTAGGCTTGCCTTTGCGTATCCAGCGCCAAAGGATATCCCTGAGATCATCTTTGAAGATTTCACGCAACGCGTAGATAAACGACATAATGATGATAAACGATGCCGTAATTTCACCTAATTGATCACGCATCAAAATCGCGATGGTTGTTACGAAAATCATGACAATGCCCGTAGCGATGCCTTTTACCGCCCTCATTACATTTTTCCCCATCGAACGGTTTTTCTTTTTAAGTACAATCGGGTATTCAATTAAGCGTCTGAGCAAGCGCATTTTGTTCGACATGCGGGTAATGTCGGTACGGGCTTTTTTAGAGTTGTATCGGTTAAGCTCCCGGTGCGCGACTTCCTTTTCACATAGTGTGATCAGGCGTTCTTTAATGGCTGCATACTCTTTGCCTCTTGGCATGTGTGCAACTAAAGAGAGAAAGTGTTGCTCGGTGTACCACGAAAGGTAGTTGTCGATATTGGCGTAATAACGTTTTTGAGTTTCGTCGTAGGGTATAGAACGGCGTAAGCGCTTAAGGATATCGAGAGCAAGGCTAATAACTTCATCCACTTCATCTTCAGTGACGCTGTCACGACTTTGATGATTTAATTCATCAACAGCTTTATCAAGCGCGATAACATATTGGTAGGCATATAAGCTTAAACTGACACGATATTGGTTATTCGATAATTGACCCCGTTTTGCTAACCGACTGTGGACCAAAGGTAGGTGGGTTTGATCACTGTAATAAGCGCGTTTTTCACTGAGGGCCCCATAGTAAAAGTCATTTTCTGACACCACATCCGAGCTCAACCCCAATTCTCCGGGAGCGAAAAGGTACACATCCAAATCCAGCTTCTTAGAAGTGGGCATTACGTGTGTCACTTTAAGAGTTAGCGCATCTTGTTTCTCAACAGTAATCACTAAAAGATCCTTTCATTTTTATTGTTATAGCGTGAAAGCGTTTTCAAAGAGGTTGGTATAAAATATAAAGTCAGATATCAATAAGCAACCCGTGCGGCTTGCATCGTATTGAAAATGAAGAGTGATTTACAACAGCAATCATAGCAGAGTTAACGTATAATCTCTGCCAAATTTAAGATGAGTAACACCCTAACATGATTAAAATTGGTCAAACCAACACATTAGAAGTTGTTCGCAAAGCAGAATTTGGACTATTTCTTGATGCGTCCGAATACGGAAGCGTACTTTTACCTAACAAGTATGTACCACAGGGTACAGACTTAGGCAGTAAAGTAGATGTCTTTCTGTATTTTGATTCTGATAATCAATTATGTGCGACGACTGAAACACCTATTGCACAAGTTGGTGAGTGGGGGTTGATGAAAATTGAAGGCGTAAACAGTACTGGTGCATTTGCAAGCTGGGGAATTGATAAGAAAGATTTGCTTATTCCTTTCAGCGAGCAACGTGCAAGGTTTCGTGTTGGTCAAGATGTGTTGGTTTTGGTCTACACCGATAAAGCATCGGGGCGCATTGTAGGAACGACCAAGTTTAATAAATGGCTTGATAACACGCCTGCAAACTACACAAAAAATCAGCAAGTTGACCTGATTATTGCTGAACGGAGCGAGTTAGGTTACAAAGCCATCGTTAACGGTGAACATTGGGGCATGATATTTAGCTCTGATGTATTTGGTAAGCTGTTTATCGGTAAGCGTTTGAAAGGTTATATCAAATCCGTTCGAGAAGATGGAAAAATCGATCTGTCACTTCAGAAGGTTGGTACGGCCAAGATGGATGATTTGAGTAGTAAAGTCCTTGATGTTTTAGAGAAAAAAGGCGGCTTTTTGCCTCTAAATGACAAGTCTACACCTGAAGCTATTTTTGCCGTTTTCCGTACTAGCAAGGGTACATTTAAGAAAACGATCGGTGGCTTGTATAAATTGGGCAAAATTACGATCGATAAAGAAGGCATTCGACTTAACTAAATCGCTCAAGCTGTTAGCGTTTTAGTTGGGGTAAGAGTAGGTTGTTTGATTTTTAACTTTATGATTTGTTAGACATTAAACTTTTAAGTGAAAATTAGCTTATTAGTTTACTGCCGAAAAAGAGCCCAGAACGATTCCTGTTCTGGGCTAGGGGAATGGCTCTTGTAGAAAGAGCCTGCGCTAATTGCTTTTACTTAATCATAGTACACGCAGGCTCAATTACCACCATATATAGTGGTTAGAACAGGTTTACGTCTCTAACTAGTTCTCTTGGAAGACCATTTTTTATTCTATTGCCTACCCATTTTCCAATTCCAATGACATCGTTATCAAGTTTGACGATAACTTCACCTTTGCCAGATAAGTTTTCAGGTCTTACGTCTCTCCCCATATACCACTGACGTGCGTCTTCAATACTTAAAGACACACTCTGGGTTTCTTCTCCTGTTGAAAGTGCCATAACCGCTTCATGTTGCCAGCGATATCCTTTCTTGTGAGTCTCTGCCAGTTTTACTCCCATTCGACTAAAACGAATTTCACCTATCAAAGGCTCTAATGCCACAGGGAACAGCCACACTTCTTTGTCTCTTACCCAAAGCTGCGTTTGCTCTGGCAGTAATATGCCTAAGGTCTCTGCTAAGTGTTTCTCGATGTCCGTGGTTACTTTTGTCGAGGCTTTTACGAATGGGAACTTTCCTAAGCGTTTCTTTACTTGAGGTGCTTCTACCGAATGATGCTTTCGCAGCCTCGCAACAAAGAAACCCTCACTGTCAAAAATCTGCGGGTAAACATGTAAGAAGCCTTCTTCGGTAATGGCTGCATCTGCATTTTCAAACAAGTGTCCTAAAGGTTCAAAATCGACAGCATCACCAAATTTATCTTTAAGGTGATGACAGACTTGTTGGTTTTCTTCCAAGTTAAGGGTACAAGTAGAGTAAACCAGCACACCACCGGGTTTTAATGCATGAAAAGCACTTTCTATCAGGTCTTTTTGAGTAAGGGCGATATCCAATACAGATTCTTTGCTCCAGTTACTCATTGCGTCAGGATCTTTGCGCACAGCTCCTTCGCCAGAGCAAGGTGCATCGAGCAGAATCGCGTCAAATTTTTCTGGTAACCATCCACCAAAAACACGACCGTCAAAATTCGTTAACGCAACATTTCGTACGCCACAACGTTGAATATTGGAATGAAGTACTTTAACTCGACTGGCTGAAAACTCGTTAGCGACAAGCGTACCCCGGTTTTTAAGTGCGGCTGCGATTTGAGTCGTTTTAGACCCAGGTGCAGAGGCCACATCAAGTACCGTATTCAATTTGTCAACGTTATTGTCTGTGAGTAATGCGGTGACTGGCATCATAGAGCTTGCTTCTTGTATGTAAAACAGCCCTGCCATATGCTCCGATGTATTACCAAGTGGCACTGCATCGGATTCATCACGCTCTATCCAAAACCCCGAATCACACCAAGGGACTGGCGTAAGCGTCCACCCTTTGGATTTGGCTCTATTTAAAAACGCTTCAACAGAAATTTTCAGAGTATTTACACGAATACTTCGACGCAACGGGCGTTTACATGCTGCTATAAATTCATCCATGTCCAGGTGAGAAGGCATAATTTCTTGGATCTGATTGATGAATGCGTCAGGTAGTTTGATATTAGAGTGCAAATTAGTATCTCTGAAGAAAATTTTGCTGCCAATTCTATCGCAAATCAAAAAAAATGCAGCTTAAACTGAAGCTGCATTTTTAGAGACAATACAGCAATTTTATTTCGGAATTGGAGTGCGCCATTCTAGCCATTCTGGCTGAGCAATTTCATATAAGAAAAACGCCGATTTTTCCTTTGCTAACCCCTCTAATGGGCTACTTTCTGGCGTTGCGAAAGCGATACCGCCTCTGACGATACTGTCTACAGTGCCGGCTTTTATTTTCGCTCCTGTTATCCCGATAGAAACATCCACGCCCGATACATTCCAGAATACGGTGTTTTTTCTCACTAAGTGTTCAAATTGATTGTCTATTTGAATGGTTGTAATGATTCTGTCTGCAAATGCACCCAATGCAACATCAGTTACTCTGCCGACCTCCATATCACGATACAAAAGTGGAGTTCCTACTGAAATAGAGTTTCTGCGCTCACTTTGTAATTGAAATGCCTTACCTTGCAACTGACTGCTTTGTGTGTGTAATTTAAATGCAAATGCTCTTTTGTTTCCGGATGGCTCTACATCAATGTACTTACTTAGTAATGTTTCGATGTTCTTGACACCTTTCAAACCCAGTTCGGGTTGGACCAACCAAAAATGTGTCCCATTCAGAGCGATGTTTTTAACATACTCTGGCAAGATTCGAGCTTTAATCTCAACTTTTTCGTTTTTGAAATCAGGCGTAACAAGCGTTACTTCACCAACAGGCACACCTTGGTATTTAAGCTTCATTCCCTTTGCTACGCCATTTGCGCTCGCGCTGGTTAATGTAATTAGGCGTCCAAATTTTCTCGCATCTTCATAGTTGCTGTATAACTTCCAATGTTGATTCAGTTTGTTTTCCACTCCCGGTAGCGAATCAAATGCTATGCCGCCCTGAATTAAGGTTTTAACAGGCGATGCCGTAATATTGATACCATTCAGGTCCGCATTGACCTCAATGCCAGAGCGATTCCAAAAAACAGTACTCTTATTCATCAAATGTTTGTATTTGTTTTCGACCTTTAAGTGAAGCAAGACTCCACCATTTGTAAGCTTGAAATCGGAAACTTTACCAACTTGAAGATTGCGATAAAGAAGCGGTGCTCCTTTGGAAACGGAAGGCAATGTTTGGCTGAATAGCGTTATGCTTTGAGAGCCGCTCTGATTGAATTCAGCTAGCTGGGCAAGTGACTGGCTAGCAAATAATGTGTATTGTGTTCTGGCTTTCTTACTTCCTTGGCTAGTAAAGCTAATCGAGCCCGTTAATAAACGCTTTGCAGGTGGAACGGAAACACTTAAACCAGAATCGGTCAGTTCTGCTTTAGCGCTTCCGTCGACGAAGAAACGGTTCCTACTTTTAATCAGGTGAGCGTATTGACCGTCTATAAGAGCCGTCATCTGAACTTGATCGTCTAAAAGGCTAATTTTGGTAATGCTACCAACTTGAATACCTCGATAGAGTAGGTGGGTACCAAACTCCAACCCAAATGAATCATCTGAAATAAAGGTGATCTCTATAGAACCCGGGCTTTCAAGTGCCAGTTTTGATTTTCTTATCGCGACAAACTCACGAGATTTTTCACCGCCACCTGGCACCAAGGTTAAGAAATTGCCAGTCACAAGGTTGCCGATGTTTTCTACGCCAGTGAGTGACACTTCTGCTTCTTCAAGTAAAAAGCGTGTTTCAGTTTTTAAGGTATCGGCAAAGCTAGGTTGAATCGAAGCGTATGCGATGATTTTTGTGCGATCCAGAGAAAGCTGAACATCGGTAATCTGACCAATTTCGATGCCTCGATACACTATCGGTGCGCCATTGGTACTTACTTTATTGTCATAAGGAAGTTCGATCTGAATAGGAATACCGCGCCCAGCAGTTTTTAGATCGGGATAAAGTTTGAACTCTGCACCTTCAATCACGGGTCGACCTTCGTCGGGGGAGTCTACTGCTATAGCGCCACCAAGCATCGCACTTAAGCTTTCAACTTTGACATCAACGCCACCAAATCCAACATTAGCGCCAATTCCACTGACATTCCAAAAACGACTTTCGCTGGTTACTAGGTGAGTGTATTCGTCTTCAATGAAAGCGCGAATACTGACCGAGTTACCATCTTCATCTAACTGATAGCCATATACTTCTCCAATAGGGATTTTCTTGTAGACGATCTGAGAGCCGACGGAAATAGCGCCTAAGTCCGATGAGTGCAAAACAATGTTTAATCCTTGATTTGCGAGAAGATCGGTTGGGCTGTTTTCGAGAGCCGTAAAAACTGGTTCGAAGTCATCATCTTCAATGTCACCAGTTCCAGGGTGTATCGCAATATAGTTACCAGAAACAAGGGCATCTAACCCTGAGATACCAGAAAGGCTTGCTGTGGGTTTGATGAGCCAAAACCGAGTCTGCCCGCTTAATAGCTTAGTGGCTTCTGGGTATATATCAGCTTCTACAAAGATGTTGTCTAGTTCTGGAGAAAGCTTGATATCTCGCACCATCCCCACTTCTAAACCTTGATAACGAATTGTTGTTCTACCCGCAATTAAGCCTTGTGCGTCAGAAAAGTAAATTTGAATTCTTTGCCCTGCTTCATTGACGGCCTTTACGACAAGCCACCCAGCCAAGCAGATTGTAATAATGGGTAAGAGCCAAAGAGGAGAGATACCGATGTCTCGTTTAACTCTCGGCGAATGGGCATTTTGATTATTGTCTAAATTACTCATTTACAGTCGCTTTCCGTTCAGGGACATCTTCATTGTCCCAAATTAGCCTAGGATCCAAGCTCTCTGTTGCTAGCATCGTGAGTATCACGACAATAGCAAACGCAACGGCTCCGTATCCTGGTGTAAAATCGAGAATTTGGCCTCTATCGACCAAAGTCATCATGATCGAAATAACGAATAAATCCATCATCGACCATTTTCCAATCCACTTGACAGCGAAGTAGATATTCATTCGCTGTCTCTTATGCATTTTTTGTTTAAACTGGATACTCAGCAGTATGTAGCTGAGCCCAAGAATTTTAATGGCAGGCACAATTATCGACGCCACAAAAATAATGAGTGCGATGCCAGGCATACCCGTTTTTACTAATGATGCCACGCCAGAGAAAATGGTGTCTTCCAATCGCTTTCCGTTAGTCAGCAATATAGAGATCGGGATGACATTCGCTGGCACAATAGCGATGGAAGCAGCGATCAGATACGCCCACGTTTTTTGAATAGAGAATGGTCGCCTATGGTGTAACGGGTTGTCGCAGCGATCGCAGCGAATGGAATCGGGTTGTGATAAATGGCAGCTGTGGCAATGAATTTCTTTCATGGAATAGTTGAAGCTTGTTTCAGGCTCCCATGTTTCCCAGTAGCGCCTAACGCTAACTCGTGAAATGAGCATGAGTGAAAAAAGCTGAAGGAGAATCAACCCTAATAGCCCCCATCCTACAAAAATGTCAGCGTAGTCTTGCAACTTAAAACAGGAGATGCCGATGCTGATTAAGAACACGTCTAGCATCATCCAATGCTTAAGGTGTTGAATGTTCAATAACGAATACTGCAGTGGTTTTAGCCAACGCTTTTTGAGTGAAAGGTGTGCCATCACCACCGACATACAAACAATAAACGGAGCAATGGATGCGCAGAATAAAACCAGTAACCCTAAGCCAATAAACCCCTCTTGCATTAACGTAAAGGTTCCATCCGTTAATGTGGCTGGAATCATTACTCCGAAGAGGCGAATACTGATAAATGGAAAAAAATGCGACGGAATAAAAAGTAGGAGGCAGGCGACTGCTAAAGCCAGATCGCCATTGATTGACCGTTCGCCGCCCCGATAAAGCTGAGTATTGCAGCGAGGGCAGTGCGCACTTTGACCTTTGGGGATAGTGAGCTTATCAACAGGCAATTCGCAGTGTTGACAAAGACGAACTTGGCTCACACTTTGGCTGTGTTCAGTCGTCATTCAATCACCAACGAATCGCATTCTACTGGGTATAAAGGTGACAATGTCACGATCCAGTTTGAACGCTACCATAAAGTGTTTGATAAAGCCCATCTTGTTGAACCAGTTCAACATGTGTCCCCGCTTGTGTGACTTGCCCATCTTCTAAAACATAGATCAGATCGGCCTGTTTTACGGCAGAAAGTCTGTGCGCGACAATTAAGGTTGTTCGACCGGCAAGAAATTGATTCAGCGCTGTATGTAGAGCCGACTCCGTTGCAGTATCGAGTGCCGATGTTGCTTCGTCCAAGATAACAAATTTAGGGTCGCTTAGTACCATTCGTGCGATGGCCAAACGCTGCCTTTGTCCACCAGACAACCGAACACCTTGTCTGCCTATTTGCGTGTCTAGCCCCTCGGTAAGCTGCTCAGTAACATCTTGCAGTTGAGCTACTTCGAGCGCTTTCCAAAGCTGGGCATCGCTATATTCCGTTCCTAACGTGAGATTATGCCTTAAGCTGTCATTAAAAAGTATAGGTTGTTGTAATACAACAGCAATATGTTTACGTATTAGCTCGAAGCCAATGTCTTCAGTTGTATGCCCATTAAAGGTGATTTGTCCCGATTTTGCCCCATAAACACCAATGAGAAGTTGTATTAGGGTCGACTTTCCACCACCACTTGCACCAACAAGTGCCACTTTTTTGCCATTAGGGATATGCAATGAAAGGTTACTGAGCACGGTTTTTTCATCATTATATGAAAACGTGACGTTTTGAATGCCGACATCAACACTTTCATTTAAGGCAAACGGATCAACTTTTCCGCCTGTTCTCGCCTCTTCTTCTAAGTTAAGTAAAGAATTAATTCGCTTGAGTGCCGCTTTTGCGCTGTACCAAGAAAATTGAATGCCTAACAATTCTTGTACGGGGGTGAGCATGAACCACAGGTAACCAAATACCGCGAAGATCTGCCCAATGGTAAGGTCACTGAATAGTACCATCAGCATAGCAACAGCTCTAAAGAGCTCAAACCCAAGCAGAAAGAGTAAAAAGGAGACACGCCCGGCAGCTTCTGATTGCCATGCGTATTTGTCTGCATCTACGCGGATGTCATTTGCTTGTTCTTTAAGTTGTTTAAGAAACACACTTTCTTTATTAGCTGCTCGTAACTGATAGATGCCGTTCAATGTTTCGATAAGTCTATTTTGGAATCTTTCAAAGGATTGGTTTTCACGTTTTTTAAGGTGTTTAACTTTGCTGCCAAGCTTTCTTGAAAAATAAATAACGATCGGATTGACTAATAAAATAAACAACCCTAAACGCCAATCTAACCAAAGCAATATTCCCGCTGTACCAATAACCGTAAGCAAGCTCACTACAAACTTACTTAGAGTGGAACCAATAAATTGGTCAATAGTCTCTATGTCAGTAATAAGGTGTGCATTGATACCACCACTACCACGTGTTTCATACTGTGCAATACTGATTCGACCTAACTTGTCGATCATGATTTCACGCATTTTGCAGGTAATGGTTTTGGACACTAGAGTGAATTGTCGGCTCTGAAGGATATTAAGTGCCTGTGACATACAGCGCATGAGAATAACCAGTACAAGTGTTAGCCCAATATATCCAATGGGGGTCTGCCAGGCTGAAGGTAATAGCTGATTCATGGCATCCAGACCACTTGCGGGTTGGTTCATCAGCACTTCATCAACCATTAATGGCATAAGTAATGGAATGGGTACACTGATTAAAGTTGCGCCTATCGCGATTAAGTTAGCGACCATTAAGCGCTTTTTGTGTTTTTTTGCTTGTGTTAATAACCACGAACGGCTAATAGTGTGTTCACTCATAACGAATTTTTTACAAATGCCAAGTTTTCTTGTTGATGTGGCATTGTACGTACATCTCTCGGAAAAAGAAGAAAATGATTGAAAAGCAGTACCAGACATTAACGAAACAAGCACAAGCAATCATTGGAGATGAGCCGGATTTAATTGCTAACTTATCTAACCTAAGTGCGCTTTTGAATATGGAGCTGAATAAGCTGAATTGGGTAGGTTTTTACTTAATGAAAGATAATGAGTTAGTTCTCGGTCCTTTTCAAGGTAAGCCCGCTTGTATCAGGATTCCAGTGGGGCGCGGGGTGTGTGGAACAGCAGTGGCAACCGATACTGTTCAACGAATCGAAAACGTACATGATTTCGAAGGGCACATTGCTTGTGATGCTGAGAGTAACTCAGAAATTGTCATTCCGTTTCGTATAAACGGAGAGATTGCAGGGGTACTTGATATTGATAGCCCTGAAATCGGTCGATTTGACCAAAATGATGAGAATGGTTTGACCTTCCTGATGAAGGAAGTTGAAAAGCTGCTCAATTCCCACGCGAACAACGATTAATTTACAACTTGGTTGTGGTTTTTCCTAAGCATGTCACTATAATAGCGAAAATATTTATATGAACGCTTTGCGGGTAAAGGCCGCAACAACCAGGAATCCTCATGGAAAACACTGAAAAGTTAAAAAACAGCAAAGAAGTCATTGCATATATTGCTGAATGTTTCCCTAAGTGCTTTACTTTAGAAGGTGAAGCTAAGCCATTAAAAATTGGTATCTTTCAAGATTTGGCAGATCGTCTGAGTGATGATCCAAAAGTAAGTAAAACTCAGTTACGTGCTGCATTAAGACAATATACGTCTTCTTGGCGTTACCTGCATGGCGCAAAACCTGGCGCAATTCGTGTGGATTTAGATGGTAATGAAGCGGGTGCACTTGAAGAAGAGCACATCGAGCATGCCAAAACTGCACTAGCGGAAAGCAAGGCACGAGTTCAGGCTCGTCGCAAAGAAAAAGCTGAAAAAGCACGTGAAGAAGGTAAAGCAAAAGCTAAGGCGAATAAGCCTCAAGCTCGTAAATCGAAACCTAAAGCACAAAAACCTCAGAACAATAAAGCAGCAGCGCCTACGCGTCCGCTAAATGACGATGATATGATCATTGGTAATGCAGTGAACGTAAACATGGGTAAAGGGAATATGGCTGCTACAATTGTAGAAATTAACAAGGATGATGTGCGGGTGCAGCTTAATAACGGTCTGCAAATGGTCGTAAAAGCGGAGCACTTACGCGCTTAAAGGAGAAACTCCTACGCATGAAATGTCGTTCTAAATTGACTATGATCGCTGCCAGCTTGATGCTGGCAGCATCAGCTCAGGCTCTCGAAGCCAAACTTTCCAAAGCCGACTTGCCACTTCTAGCTCCTGAAGTTCAACATACCACAGCGAGCAAACGAGTGACTTCCCGATTGACTCGTTCGCATTATAAGCACTTCAATCTCAATGATGAATTCTCCCAAGCGATGTTTAATCGTTATGTGGAAATGCTGGACTACAACAAGAATATCTTCACCCAGAGTGATATCAATTCGTTTGTTGAATGGTCAGTTCAGCTTGATGATCAGCTGAAGTCTGGCAGCAACAAAATTGCTTTCAAACTCTATAACCTCGCAAATGAAAAACGCTTCGAGCGCTTTTCTTATGCTCTGACCTTGTTAGACGAAGAAATTAAATTCGACGTAGACGAGTCAATGATGGTTGACCGTTCTGATGCAGAATGGCCTAAAAGCCAAAGCGAAGTGAACGAATTATGGCGTAAACGTGTAAAGTATGACGCTCTTAATTTAAAACTCACTGGCAAAGATTGGCCTGAAATTAAGGAAATGCTTGAAAAGCGTTATAACAACGCAATGAAACGCATTTCTCAGACCAAAAGTGAAGATGTTTTCCAGCTTTACATGAATGCTTTCGCTCGAGAAGTGGATCCACACACCAGTTATCTTTCCCCGAGAAATGCGGAACAGTTTCAGTCTGAAATGAACTTGTCTCTAGAAGGGATAGGTGCGGTTCTGCAAATGACAGAAGATTATACCGTGATTCGCTCTTTGGTCGCTGGTGGTCCGGCGTCGAATAGTAAGCAGTTGTCTGAAGGTGACCGAATTATTGGTGTCGCTCAAGATAAAGACGACATGGTTGATGTGATCGGATGGCGATTAGACGACGTTGTTCAGCTTATCAAGGGACCTAAGGGTACTAAGGTTAGGTTGCACATTCTTCCTGAAGCGAAAGGCGCAAAAAGTTACGATGTAACAATTGTGCGCGATAAGATTCGCTTAGAAGATCGAGCAGTTAAGTCTGAGATTCATGAGAAAGATGGAAAGAAAATTGGTGTACTTGAAGTCCCAAGCTTCTATGTTGGTCTTTCGAAAGATACAGATAAGCTGATCGCTGAATTGAAAGAGAAAGAGGTCGATGGAATCGTTGTCGATCTTCGGAATAACGGTGGTGGTGCTTTAACTGAAGCTACAGCGCTTTCAGGGTTGTTCATCAAGAGCGGTCCAATTGTTCAGGTTCGCGACAGCTATGGTCGAATCGAGCAAAATAGCGACACAGGCAACCAGATCAGTTATGAAGGTCCAGTGACTGTTTTGGTAAACCGCTACAGCGCATCAGCCTCAGAAATTTTTGCCGCAGCACTCCAAGATTATGGTCGTGCAGTTATCTTAGGTGAAAACTCGTTCGGTAAGGGTACGGTTCAGCAACACAGAAGTTTGAACCACATATACGACTTGTTCGAAAAAGAACTTGGATACGTGCAATATACGATTCAAAAGTTCTATCGAATCAATGGTGGAAGTACTCAAAATAAAGGCGTGGTGCCAGATATTCCATTCCCGACGGCTATTGACCCAGACGAGACAGGTGAGAGTGTTGAAGATAACGCGCTACCTTGGGATCAAATTAAAAAAGCGGAATATAGCGAACTGGATGACAAGTCTAAGCTCATTACGAACTTGACCTCCCTTCATGATAAACGAATCGCTAAAGATTTAGAGTTTTCATTTATCATTGAGGATATTGCTGAATACAAAGCAGAGAAAGAAGATAACTCTATTTCTTTGAAAGAAGCAGTACGTAATAGCGATCAGGATAAGTCTGAAGACAAGCGATTGAGTCGTATCAATCAACGTCAAAAAGCTCAGGGAGAACCCGTTTTCAAAACTTTGGAAGATGTTCCAAAGGACTACGAAGCCCCCGATGCTTATCTAGATGAAGCCGTTGCAATAACGGTTGATATTGTAAAAAAATCAACCTCTTAAAATAAAAGCGAGCCTAGTGCTCGCTTTTTTAATGACAAAAATTAATGTGATATAGATCTAAAATATTGGGTGTATAGTCAATTCACTCCTAAGCTTAAAGAAAAGCGAGGTGGAAGTGATGAGATTATTCCTACTAATTTTTACCTGTTTTTTGTTTGGTTCGACCCATGCCGAGGTTAAGCAAAAAGCTGAGTTAACGCAATTTAACCACCCGTTCCTACTAGGGGACTGGTACCTGTTTAATCCGGATCCGGATAGCACTTCTGAAGACTTCCTCGCGATAAGGCTCACATTAGAGTCTGACTATGTGTTCACTATCGAAATTCAAAAGAAAGATCATTCCGTGGATTATTGGCAAGGAAACTATGAAGCTGATGAGACAACATTAGTGCTTGGAATGGATACGGAAACACCTCAGGTTTATCACTATAACAATAATCACAACCAGCTCAATTTGAACGGTGTGATCTTTCAAAAAGCCTTACCTACAGCTTTAGTCGGTAGTTGGACTAGTGAGTCACTGGCTGGCGACGATATACTGGCAAGCGATGTCAGCCAGATGGATTTAGTACTTCAAGCCGACTTTGTGTTTTCTTTTCGAGTCGTTTCCGGCAACGGCAACGAAGCAACGCATGAAGGCATCTACATTATAGAAGGGGATCATCTTGTGCTTATGTACAGTGATGGAGAGCAGGATTCACGTTACACTTTGATCGATAATCAGCTCACTCTTGATAGCCAGACATCTGATATGTACGCGGTACTTAATCGTGTAGAGTAGCGATTAAATCGACAGACCCGAACATCAGAGAACTAAACCGGAATAGCATCGTACGCTGTTCCGGTCTCATTTTTTGAGACTCATTATTTTTTGTTATACCACCAATTCACATTGCCATATGATACTTTTGACGAAGTACAAGCTATTGTGCGCTATATTTTCAGTCAAATAATCTGAAATCTTTCCCTGCTAGCTCATTTCTCATATTCAGCAGAAAATCTCATTTTCCGCTCGTAAGCAAATGGCTATATTAGGTAAACGCAACTGGCAGATATATAAAAGGAAATTTCAATATGGCTCAAAGCCCTCAAGCAAAATATCGTAAAGACTATCAGTCTCCTGACTTTACTATCACTCACGTAGACCTGACTTTCGATTTGCACGACACAGCGAGTGTTATAACGGCTGTATCGACAGTGAAAAAACTAAAAGAGAATACAAAGCTGTTTCTTGATGGTGATGAGTTAACTTTGCTTTCTGTAAAAGTTGATGGAGAAGATTGGACTGACTACCAAGAAGTGGAAGGTGGTCTTGAAATTAATGGTCTGACTAAAGATTTTGAGTTGACCATTAAAACAGAGGTTAACCCTTCTACCAACACGGCTTTGGAAGGTCTGTACAAATCGGGAGATGGATTTTGTACCCAATGTGAAGCAGAAGGTTTCCGCCGAATTACCTACTACATGGATCGCCCAGATGTGTTGGCGATTTTTACAACGACTGTTATCGCGGAAGAATCTAAGAATACATTCCTTCTAAGTAACGGTAACCGTGTTGATGAAGGTAAGCTCGAAAACGGCAGACATTGGGCTAAATGGAATGACCCACACCCGAAGCCAGCTTACCTGTTTGCCATTGTTGCTGGTGATTTTGATGTTCTTCGAGACAAATACGTAACGGTCTCAGGTCGTGAGGTCGATCTAGAAATTTATGTCGACAGAGGAAACCTAGACCGCGCACCATTCGCGATGACGTCATTGATTAATTCAATGAAGTGGGACGAAGAAAGATTTGGTCTTGAATATGACCTCGACATTTACATGATTGTTGCCGTTGATTTCTTCAATATGGGTGCGATGGAAAACAAAGGTCTCAACGTATTCAACTCAAAATACGTGTTAGCAAACAATGAAACTGCAACTGATGATGATTACTTAGGTATTGAAGCGGTTATCGGACACGAATACTTCCATAACTGGACGGGTAACCGAGTTACTTGTCGTGATTGGTTCCAACTTAGTTTGAAAGAAGGCCTAACGGTTTTCCGCGATCAAGAGTTCTCATCGGATCTAGGTTCTCGTGCCGTGAATCGAATTAACAACGTGAGAATTATCCGTGGCCCGCAATTTGCTGAAGATGCGAGCCCAATGTCTCATCCAATTCGTCCGGAAAAAGTGATAGAAATGAACAACTTCTACACGTTAACGGTATACGAAAAGGGGAGTGAAGTTATTCGAATGATGCACACACTTCTTGGTGAAGAAAAATTCCAACAAGGTGTGAAGCTTTATTTTGAACGCCATGACGGTACGGCAGCAACTTGTGAAGACTTTGTCTCTGCAATGGAAGACGCTTCTGGTGTCGACTTGAAGCATTTCCGTTTGTGGTACAGCCAGTCTGGTACGCCGACGGTTGAAGCAACCACTGAATTCAATCAAGCCGAAAGCACGTTCTCGCTAACATTGAAACAGCAAACGCCTGCAACATTGGAGCAATCAGAAAAGCAAGCATTGCACATTCCGTTTGATATTGAGTTATATGCGCAGGACGGAAGTGTTATTGAGTTACGCTGTAACTCTAAAGAAATCAGCAATGTTCTTGATTTCACTCAAGATGAGCAAACCTTTGTTTTCGAAAATGTAACTGAACGTCCAGTTATTTCAATGCTGCGTGAGTTTTCGGCGCCCGTTAAATTGAACTATGAATATTCAGATGAAGATTTGAAGTTTTTGATGGTTAACGCTAGAAATGATTTTGCGCGATGGGATGCAGGGCAATTGCTTCTTGCCAAATACATTAAGTTAAACATTACACGTCAGCAAAACGGAGAAAGTTTCGAGCTTCCTGAAGATGTGATTGATGCATTCAGAGGCGTGTTGCTTGATGCTAGCTTGGAACCAGCATTTATTGCCGAAGCTTTAAAAGTTCCAAGTGAAGTGGAAATAGCGGGGTGGTTTAAGCCAGCAGATGTAGATGCTATCCGATTTGTTAGAGAGTCGATCCGTAAAGCATTTGCTTTTGGGCTAGTGGATGAATTAAGCGCTACGTTCCACAGTAACAAGCAAGCTGAGTACGTTGTAGAGCACGATGCCATTGGTAAACGATCTCTAAGAAATGTGTGCTTGTCTTATTTGGCATTGACTGACCAAGGCGATGATATTGTAAAAGTTGTGTATCGAGAAGCGAACAACATGACTGATACTATGGCTGCACTGACTGCGGCAAACACAGCACAACTACCGTGTCGTTCAGAGTTGATGGCAAGCTTTAGCGACAAGTGGAGCCATGATGGTTTAGTTATGGATAAGTGGTTTGCACTTCAAGGCACTAACCCAGCGAGCAATGTGCTCGATACCATTCGTGAAACGATGTCTCACGCTGCATTTGATCTTAAGAATCCAAACCGTACTCGTAACTTAATTGGCACTTTCTTCGGTGGAAACCCAGTAAACTTCCACAACAAAGATGGCAGTGGTTATGCATTTGCCGGTGAGATTTTGATCCAAATGAATGAAAGCAACCCGCAAGTTGCTTCGCGCCTAATAGATCCTCTTCTTAAATACAGAAATTATGATGAAGATCGCCAAGCGATGATGCGTAAAGAGTTGGAAAAATTGTCCAATCTCGACAATCTAGCCAAAGATCTCTATGAAAAAGTAACAAAAGCGTTAGAATCTTAAGTAAGACTGACTAGCGAATGAATATAAGTGGCAGTTTTTACTGCCACTTTTGTTATCCATGAATCAATATTACTTCTCTCTTAATATTACCTATCAAGAATTTCTCAGCCACTACTCAGGA
Organism: Vibrio penaeicida; assembly: GCF_030689305.1. Taxonomy (GTDB): domain Bacteria; phylum Pseudomonadota; class Gammaproteobacteria; order Enterobacterales; family Vibrionaceae; genus Vibrio; species Vibrio penaeicida_B. The sequence continues at coordinate 560,911 of NZ_JAUYVM010000002.1, forward strand.
GTGGCAAGTTCAGTAATTGTCTTCACTGACCAAGGTTTAAAAATTCAATTGCCTGCATCTCGTTTCAGACCCTTTCTTAGTCAAATTGGTGTAAAAGGGCGCTTTAGGCTAACAACTGACCAGAATAATAAACTTCTAAAGTTGGAAGTTCTGTGAACTTGTGAGTTTTCAGATGTTTAAATAGGTACCTTAATCACAGATTCAAACTTTTTTCATAATCCTACCCGCAATTCATTTAACCTTTTATCAATATTGCTTTTACAATATAGATAGCCTGTTTTTCTAGTCAGGCTAAGGCATTACCAAGTTGCATTAAGCAACACCCTACAAAAATTCTAAGATTGGAGCGTTAATATGGCCGCGCGAGAAAACGTTGTGCCGGTTCTTCTTGAAAAAGTGTACAAACTGATTCAAGACAAACTCGAGCTTGCCCACCAACCTTTAGTAACAAAACTTGCTAAGCACCTATTTAGTACGATTGGTCAGGAAGACCTAGTACAGAGAAACGAGTCAGATCTCTATGGTGCCGTTGTCAGCTTGTGGCATCACATCAGCGAGAAGCAACCTAAAGAAATTTCGGTAAGAGTATTTAACCCTACGGTAAGCCGACATGGATGGAAGTCTACCCACACGATCGTTGAAATCGTGGTACCTGATAGCCCATTCCTTGTGGACTCGGTAAAGATGGCGCTTGCGCGTCTAGATCTTTCTAGCCACTTAATGCTCCATGGTCCGACGCGAATCGCCCGCGACAAAAATAATAAAACCACAGGCGTAAACGAAAAATCTGGTGACGACCTATCCCTTTTCCATATAGAAGTCGACATGCTGGCAGACAAATCCAAAATGTCGGATTTGAAAAGCGAGCTTGTATCAATTTTGACGGACACAGGGCTGGTTGTTTCTGATTGGAAGCCGATGGCGGCCAAGCTAAAACAAGTGATCAAAGAAATTGAAGATCAACGCGTATCTCTTCCTGTAGAAAAAGAGCGTGTTGATGAAACCATTGCGTTTCTTAAGTGGTTAGGCAATCACAATTTTACCTTTATGGGCTACAAAGAATACGACTTAGTTGCCGTAGAAGGGGATCACGAGCTTCGTCCGACGGAAGAAACTGGTTTAGGCATTCTTTCAGTAGATAGTCGCGTACGTAGTGTAAAACTTTCTGACCTTGCAGATTCTGCGCGCTTGGAAGCCAAAAAACCTTACTTGCTGATTGTGACTAAAGGCAATACTGCTTCACACATTCACCGTCCAGCTTATACCGACTACATCGGTATTAAGAAAATAGGTAAGAACGGCAAAGTGATTGGAGAACACCGTTTCACCGGTCTTTACACTTCGGCTGTTTATAACCAGAGCGTATCGAGTATTCCGCTGATTCGCGATAAAGCGAATCGAATTCTTGAGTCTAGTGGTTACATGAAAGGGGCATACTCTTTCAAAGCACTACACAATATTTTAGAAAATTTCCCACGTGATGAGTTGCTTCAAGCGACAGAGCAAGAGCTACTTCAAGTTGGTTCTGGTGTTGTTCAAATGCAAGACCGAGACATGCTTCGGTTGTTCATTCGTAAAGACCCGTTTGGTCGTTTCTTCAGTTGCATGGTTTATGTAACCAAAGAGCGCTACAACACCCAGCTGCGTCGTCAAACTCAGCGCATACTTGGGGAATACCTCAATTCTGATCAAGAAGTAGAATTCACAACGTTCTTTTCAGAAAGTCCATTGGCGAGAACTCACTACATTGTCCATGTGAAAAACAACAACATTGATGTCGATGTTAAAGAAATAGAGCAAAACCTTATGGAAGTATCTTCGTCTTGGGATGACCGACTACAAGAAGCGATCATTGCTAACAACGGTGAAAGTACGGGTTTGCCTTTATCAAAAGAATACCTTCGTGCTTTCCCTCGTTCATACAAAGAGGCGATGCTGCCAGGTTCTGCGGTTGCCGATATAGAACGATTAGAAGCACTTAAAGATGCTGAAGATCTGGGTATGCTTTTCTATCGCCCTCAAGAAGAGAGCCATGATTCCAAAGCCGTACACTTAAAACTGTACCATCGTGAGCAACCGATTCATCTTTCTGATGTACTCCCTATGTTGGAAAACTTGGGACTGCGTGTTATCGGTGAAGCGCCATACGAAGTTCGAAAATCCAATGGAGTTACGTATTGGATTCTTGATTTCTCAATGTTACTCGGTGCGAGCGTATCGGTTGACTTACGTGAAGCGCGAGATCGTTTCCAACAAGCTTTCGCCGATATTTGGTCGGGTAAGCTAGAGAGTGACGGGTTCAATAGATTGGTTCTTGGTGCAGGCCTATCGGGGCGTGAAATCACGATACTTCGAAGCTATGCGAGATACATGCGTCAAGTCGGTTTCCCATTCAGTCAAAGTTACATTGAAGAAACGCTGTCGCATCACCCTGATATTGCAAAAGGGTTAGTTGATTTATTTGGTAAACGTTTTGATCCTAAATTTAAAGGTGCCAAAAAGAACCAAACAGAGCTGATCAACAAGATCAATGAGCAACTGGATGGAGTTGAAAGCCTCGATGATGATCGTATCATTCGTCGCTACACGGATATGATACTTGCTACGCTCCGCACTAACTATTACCAGCTTGCACAAGATGGTCAGCCGAAACCATGGTTGGCGTTGAAGCTAAAACCCACCGATATTCCAGAAATACCTCAGCCTGTACCAGCGTTTGAGATTTTCGTTTATGCCCCTGACATAGAGGGTGTCCATTTACGTGGTGGTAAAGTGGCTCGTGGTGGTCTTCGTTGGTCAGACCGACAAGAAGATTTCCGTACAGAAATTTTGGGCTTGGTTAAAGCACAGCAGGTCAAGAACACCGTTATTGTTCCAGTTGGTGCTAAAGGCGGCTTTGTTTGTAAGCGTCAACCAAATTTGACCACGCGTGATGAGATCTTTGCGGAAGGTCAACGTTGTTACAAACAATTCATTCGCGCATTGCTCGATGTATCCGACAATATTGTAGAAGGTAATGTCTCTCATCCTGAGAACGTAGTTCGTCATGATGAAGACGATGCGTATTTAGTCGTCGCGGCGGATAAAGGCACAGCAACATTCTCGGATCTTGCAAACTCAGTTGCTGATGAGTACAACTTCTGGCTTGGTGACGCATTTGCTTCTGGTGGTTCTAATGGTTACGACCACAAAGCAATGGGTATTACTGCGAAAGGCGGTTGGGAATCGGTAAAACGTCACTTCCGTGAAATGGGTGTGAACTGTCAAACCACAGACTTTACCTGTATTGCTGTTGGAGATATGGCGGGCGATGTATTTGGTAACGGTATGCTTCTTTCAAAGCATATTCGATTGCAAGCAGCGTTTAACCATTTACACATCTTTATCGATCCAACACCAGATTCGGCGAAAAGCTGGAAAGAACGTGATCGCTTGTTTAAATTGCCACGCTCAAGTTGGGAAGATTATGACAAGAAGTTGATCTCTAAAGGTGGGGGTATTTTCTCCCGTCGTGCTAAGTCGATCGACTTGACGCCAGAGATCCAAAAAATGCTGGGTACACGCAAAAGTTCAATGGCACCCAATGACTTGATCAAAGCGATCTTACATATGGAAGTCGATTTGTTCTGGAATGGTGGTATCGGCACCTACGTTAAAGCTTCAACTGAAACACACACTGATGTTGGTGACCGAGCGAATGATGCATTGCGTATCGACGGCAAAGACATGAGAGCCAAAGTTGTCGGTGAGGGTGGTAACTTGGGTATGACCCAACTTGGTCGTATCGAATACGCTTTGCGTGGCGGTCGAGTGAATACCGATTTTGTTGATAACGTTGGCGGTGTTGATTGTTCAGATAATGAAGTCAACATTAAGATCTTCCTGAACAGCTTAGTCGCTAATGGCGACCTAACGGTTAAACAAAGAAACCTTATCCTAGATAAGATGGAAGATGAAGTTGGCGAAATCGTACTAAAAGACGCCTATTGGCAATCCGAATCTATTTCAGTAAGTGAACAGCAAGGTTCTTCTTTGGTGAAAGAGCAAATCCGCTTTATTCACACAATGGAACGATCGGGGCATTTGGATCGCGCATTAGAATACATTCCGGATGACGAAACTCTACTAGAGCGTGAAAAAATGGGGCAGGCGTTGACCCGTCCTGAACTTTCGGTACTCGTAGCATACGGTAAAATGGTTCTGAAAGAGCAGTTGGTCAGTGATGAAATTTCGAATGATGAGTTTCACGCACAGCAATTGGTCAATTACTTCCCATCAGAGTTACGCCGTAACTATTTGTCACAAATGGATACCCATCCTCTAAGAGCAGAAATTATTGCGACATGTCTTGCAAACCAGATGGTTAACGAGATGGGTTGTAATTTCGTCACTCGAATGCAAGAGGAGACGGGTGCAACCGTTGTTGATATCGCAAATGCTTACTCTGCTGCCCGCGAAATCTTCGAGCTTGGCGGAATAATGAAGCAAGTGAGAAGCTTCGACAATACAGCAACCACGATCGCTCAGTATGATCTTATGTACTCAATTCGTCGTATTTTGCGTCGACTTAGCCGCTGGTTATTAAGAAATCGTTCGAACAAGTCAACAGTTAATGAGCTTGTTGCTCTTTACCACGATGATGTTCAAGCGGTAATGAAAGATCTGGATAACTTATTGGTTAAAGACGAAGTTCAAGAGCACAACGATCTTGCCGATCTGTGGATCGAACAGGGTATTGAGCGTCCTGTCGCAAACTATGTGTCTCGATTGTCGAGTCTGTACTCGGCACTGGATATATCCTCAGTAGCCCGTGATGAAGGCAAATCTGTGAAAGAAGCGGCTAAGATGTACTTCACATTAGGTGATCGTCTGTCTTTGCATTGGTTCCTCAAACAAATCAATAATCAAGCGGTAGAAAACAACTGGCAAGCCCTTGCGAGAGCATCTTTCAGAGAAGATCTTGATTGGCAGCAGAGATTGTTAACTGCGCAAGTTCTCCATTGCGATTGCAGTGAAGGTAAGGTCAATGTGGATAAAGCACTGGATGAGTGGATTGAGAATAATGGATCGTCTTTGGTTCGTTGGGAGAACATTCTTAACGAGTTTAAAGTGGGTTCGGTCCATGAATTTGCTAAATTTTCCGTCGCTCTGAGAGAATTAACGTTATTAAATTTGAATTGTGCTTCAAATGAGTAAATAATACAGCCCCGTTTAACGGGGCTTTTTTCTTTCGGAGGCACAATGCTTTACCGTCTAGCCAGAACTGGCTTTTTTCAACTCGATGCCGAAAAGGCACACGAGCTCGCAATAGATAATTTCAAACGCTTCAACGGCACTCCTCTTGATCTCTTCTATCGACAGCAACTTCCTCACCGACCAGTAGAATGCATGGGTCTTACGTTTAAAAATCCAGTTGGCTTAGCGGCTGGCTTAGATAAGAACGGAGAATGTATCGATGCGTTTGGTGCGATGGGTTTTGGTTTTGTAGAAGTAGGGACTGTTACACCCAAACCTCAACCAGGTAATGACAAACCTCGTTTGTTCCGTTTGGTTGAAGCCGAGGGCATTATCAACCGTATGGGCTTTAACAATCTTGGTGTGGATCATCTTGTCGAAAACGTAAAAAAATCAACTTATGATGGCGTCCTTGGAATCAACATCGGCAAGAACAAAGACACCCCAATTGAAAAGGGAAGTGAAGACTACCTGATCTGCATGGAAAAAGTGTATCAGTATGCCGGTTACATTGCGGTAAACATTTCTTCTCCAAACACGCCGGGACTTCGCTCACTTCAGTATGGCGAAGCGCTTGATGAATTATTGTCTGACTTGAAAGCCAAACAAGCAGAACTTGAAACTGAACACGGAAAATACGTTCCACTTGCATTGAAAATTGCTCCTGACCTCAGTGACGATGAAATCGTTCAGATTTGTGAATCACTCATCAAGAATAAAATTGATGGCGTAATTGCAACTAATACAACGTTAGACCGTTCGATTGTTGAAGGAATGAAAAACGCAAACGAAGCGGGTGGGTTAAGTGGGCGACCAGTACAATCGAGAAGTACTGAAGTCGTTCGCAAACTTCACGAAGAGCTAGGCGACAAACTTCCTATCATTGGAGTGGGTGGTGTTGATTCCTATGTTGCTGCAAAAGAAAAAATGCTTGCAGGCGCTAAGTTGGTTCAAGTCTATTCAGGTTTTATCTACAAAGGTCCTGGTTTAGTCAGAGATATTGTGAAAAACCTATAAATTTTCTTCTGAAAATCACATCATATTCACAAAAACAAAAGGGGATTTTTCCCCTTTTTTTTTGTCGATCGCTTTGTAGAATAAATGAGTAAATGGATTTTAGTTCAGTGACTTGAATTCTAAATTACTGATCACTATGAAGATTGAAGAGACGGAACATGTTGAAACCAAGCGACAACTGGAAGTGGTACTTTGATAAAAAAGTAAGCGCCCTGGTATTAGGGCTTGATGACGGCATGGCTTTTAAAGTAGAGATTCCCCAAAAGTTTTTAGTGGACTGCGCATTCAGAGACAGTGAATTTTCTGTTGATGACGCTTCAGTATTCCAGCAATTTAAGGAATCCGTACAAACTCTTCCTCTAACAGAGCCTAGGCAGGCTCAGTTGGTTCTGAATTGTGTCGCAACGCACCGCTACCATAAGCCTGTGCAACCTAAAAGCTGGTTTTTCGACTATCAAGGAGAAGGGCATAACCCTTCGCAAGGCGAATTAGTTTATTTAAAAAATGAATTAAATAGCGGTCTTTTTGTTGTTGTAGAAGTTTGCGACAACGCCAGCGTATGCGCTTCAGTAGAATTAGATGGATTCCAACTTACTGCATCGAAATCTCTCAGTTTTTGTCAGTCTGTCAAAGTTATGCATGATCGCATAGCAAAGGCAGAAGCATTTGACAACTATGCGCCGATAGCTCTGGTAGGCTAAAACGCGTTTTTACATCCCTAATGAAATCGTTCCTTCGAGCTGTTGGCATTGCCAATGGCTCTTTTTTTGTCTTCATTTCGCGCAATTTCTCTTGTCTCAGCCAGCCTCTAATACACCGAATCCGGTCCTAGCCGATATCAGTTGTGAGAAATTTGAACACCGTCAAATAAAAGTTTTCTCTATTTATGCTTACGTTTATACCTAAATTCCCGTTTATAAGGTGAAAAAATTCCTGTTTTAGCCCGAAATGTACCTTAATTACATCAATAAATCCGATCTGGTATATACCAAAATTGGCGAGAATAAGTATGCACTATCCCTGTGTTCCCTTTAAAAGCGTCAGTTTTATTGTCACTAAGTACTTACTGACTAAAACAGGAGTAATTTCTTTAAAGGCGCGAGTAAATTGTTTGAAAAATGTGCACTTAGATTGCTAAGACTAATTTTTGGAAAGATTGAGTTCGGTTTGTGCTTCTTGCTCAGGTATAATCGAGCTCATTTTTGTTACCAAAAGACCAGTATGAATCAGTATTTAGCCGTCACTTCCAACGGGCTTGAAAACCTACTTGCAGATGAATTGAAAAATTTGGGGATTGAAGATCCAAAACCAGTTCAAGCAGGGGTAAAATTTAAAGCGACCAACACGCAAATCTACAGAGTATGTTTGTGGAGTAGGTTGGCATCACGTTTCGTTCGTATTCTTTCTGAATTCAATTGTCAGGATGATATGGACTTGTACTTGTCGGTTGCAGCGATTAACTGGTCATCGCACTTCGATAGCAACAAAACTTTTGTGGTGGACTTCAACGGTACAAACCGAGAAATTCGTAATAGCCAATACGGTGCTTTAAAAGTAAAAGATGGCATCGTTGACTCTTTTAACAAAAAGAATCTCTCTAGACCGTCGATCCAAAAAGATCATCCAGATCTGCGTGTGCATGTTCGTCTATTTAAAGACAATGCATTGGTCGGCTTTGATATGGTTGGTTCTGGGCTGCATCATCGTGGTTATCGAACTGAGGCCGGTAGAGCACCACTTCGCGAGACACTTGCTGCAGCCATTATTTCGCGTAGTGGCTGGCAGCAAGGGAATAACTTGTTAGATCCTATGTGTGGCTCCGGTACGTTGTTGATTGAAGCAGCAATGATGGCGGCTAACATGGCTCCTGGCGTGAATCGCAAATATTGGTGTTTTGAATCACTTTCTGATTTTGAGCCTGAGAAATGGGCAGAGATTAAATCTGAAGCCAATGTGCAAGCGCGTAGGGGTGTTAAAAAGGTTGAATCGAAGTTCTTTGGGTTTGATAACGACGCACGTGTTCTAAAAACGGCGCGTGAAAACGCCAAACGAGCAGGTGTGGAGTCACTGATTCTCTTTGCAAAAGAGGATGCCGCGCAGGTTAAACGCCCTAAAGAGTTTGATGGTGGTGTTATCGTATCAAACCCGCCTTATGGTGAGCGCTTGGGAACACAGCCTGGTCTCATTGCCTTATACACTGCTTTTGGAGCGCAATTAAAAACAGAATTTGGCGGTTGCCAAGCTTCTATTTTCTCTTCATCTGATGAATTGCTTGCCTGTTTGCGTATGCGTGCTGAGAAACAGTTCAAACTGGCGAATGGTGCGTTACAATGTCACCAAAAGAACTATAGTATCAGTGAAAGAAATGCTACTTCATCTGAGTCCAGCCAAGAAACGAAGCAAGAAACCTTGGTTGCCCCTGATTTTGCGAATCGCCTAAAGAAAAACTTAACAAAACTGAGTAAGTGGGCGAGAAAAGAGAAATTAGATTGTTATCGTGTATACGATGCGGACTTACCTGAATACAACGCGGCGATTGATATTTACCAAGACCATATCGTAATTCAAGAATATGCGGCGCCTAAAAATATACCGGAAGAAAAAACCAAACGCAGATTAACCGATATTATCCGCGCGACTATTCAAGTAACAGGTGTAGAAGCGAACAATGTCGTACTTAAAGTAAGAGAGAAGAAAAAGGGAAGTAGCCAGTATCAAAAACTCAGTCAAAACTCTGAGTTTATGCAGGTAACGGAATACGGTGTGGATCTTTTAGTTAATCTCCACGATTACCTCGATACCGGTTTATTCCTTGATCACAAGCTAACGCGTCGTAAGCTTGGCCAACTAGCTGGTGGTAAAGACTTCCTAAACCTATTTGCTTACACAGGTTCTGCGACGGTACATGCAGCTTGCGGTGGCGCCAAATCTACAACCACAGTAGATATGTCCAAAACTTACCTAGAGTGGGCTCAAGAAAACTTAGCCATAAACGGCATTTCTGGGAGCGAGCATCAGTTCGTTCAAGCCGATTGCCTTCAATGGTTAGAGCAAGCAGATGGTGAGTTCGATCTTATTTTTATTGATCCCCCGACGTTTTCAAACTCTAAACGCATGGAACAGTCGTTCGATATACAACGCGATCACATTCAGTTAATGAAAAATTTAAAGCGGCTGTTACGCGGTAACGGCACAATTGTCTTTTCAAACAATAAACGTCATTTCAAAATGGATTTGGACGCGCTCGCGGAGCTTGGGTTGAAAGCTGAGAACATTTCATCACAGACGTTACCTCAAGATTTCTCGCGTAATAAGCATATCCACAATTGCTGGATCGTCACTCATCAAGGATAAGGTGTGTTAACACTCTACAGTACTGAAGGATGCCATCTCTGTGAGATGGCATATGGCTTATTAGGGCAGGCTGGCGTGATTGAACACGTCAAAGTCGTTGATATCGCTTTTGACGACAACCTATTTCAACGTTACGGGGTCACTATTCCGGTTGTTTCAATAGTAGGTTCAGAGCCTTCAGAACTGGGGTGGCCTTTCGATTTACAAGAATTACAACAATGGTTAGAAGAACATGGCATTAATTACCATTCATAATGGACAACTTGCGTTCGGCGATCACCCATTACTTGATCACGCAGATTTCGCGCTTCAGGAAAATGAACGCGTTTGTTTAGTAGGGCGCAACGGTGCGGGCAAATCAACACTTATGAAAGTGTTGGCGGGCGAAATTATTATGGACGACGGCAAGATGCAAGTAACGCAAGACGTTGTTGTATCCCGTTTAGAACAAGATCCACCGCGCAATGAATCAGGCACTGTTTTCGATTATGTTTCAGAAGGTCTGGCTGGAGCTGGTGAGCAACTTAAGATCTATCAAGATCTGCTCGATCTCGTTGCTGTCGACCCAAGTGAAAAGAACATAAATAAGCTCGCTACGGTACAAGAGCAACTCGAGCATTCTGGTGCTTGGCGTTTTGAAGATAGAATTGAGAATGTTTTGGGTGCGCTGAGCCTTGATGGACATACACTGCTTTCTGATTTATCTGGTGGCTGGCAACGAAAAGCCGCGCTAGCGAGAGCGCTTGTCTGTGAGCCAGATGTTTTGTTACTGGATGAGCCGACCAACCACCTAGACGTCACAACGATTGAATGGTTAGAAGGTTTCCTGAAAGACTTTCGTGGATCCATCATTTTCATCTCGCACGACCGTGCGTTCATAAAATCCATGGCAACGCGAATTGTGGATTTGGATCGTGGTCAGTTAGCCAGTTTCCCTGGTGATTATGAAAACTACTTGGTTGAAAAAGAAGAAATGCTTCGCGTTGAAGAGATGCAAAACGCAGAATTCGATAAAAAGCTTGCTCAGGAAGAAGTTTGGATCCGTCAAGGCATTAAAGCTAGACGTACTCGTAATGAAGGACGTGTTCGAGCGTTAAAAGCGCTACGTCAAGAGAGAAGCGATCGCCGTGAAGTGCAGGGAAAAGCGAATATCCAGATTGATGAGGCATCGCGCTCAGGGAAGATCGTATTTGAAGCTAAAAGCGTTAACTTTGGCTTCGAAGGCAATACAATTGTTGATGACTTCACCTTTAATATTATGCGTGGTGACCGAATTGCGCTGATCGGTCCAAACGGATGCGGTAAAAGTACCGTGTTAAAGTTGCTTCTAGGAACGCTCGAACCGGATTCAGGCAAACTTCATTGTGGTACCAAACTCGAAGTGGCGTACTTCGATCAGTATCGCGAGATTCTAGATCCAGAAAAATCCGTCATTGATAACCTTGCAGATGGTAAGCAAGAGGTGATGGTAGGTGGCCGTCAGCGTCACGCGTTAAGCTATCTTCAAGATTTCCTTTTTGCTCCTAAGCGAGCTCGTACTCCTGTTAAAGCCTTATCTGGTGGTGAGAAGAATCGCCTTTTATTGGCGCGCATTTTCCTTCGTCCCAATAATTTATTGGTTCTCGATGAACCAACGAACGATTTGGATATCGAAACTCTGGAACTTTTGGAAGAATTACTTGCCAACTATCAGGGTACTTTGCTGTTAGTCAGCCACGATAGGGAATTTGTTGATAATACTGTCACGACCAGCTGGATTTTTGAAGGCAATGGTCAGATAGAAGAATTTGTTGGCGGCTATCATGACGCGCAGCAACAAAGATCTCAATCTCGCTCTTTAAGAGCTGCTGAGAAACCCGCTGATGTTGGTGCTCAGGTTACAGGTGAAAAACAGGTTGAGGAAAGTCCCAAAAATTTAGCAGCCCGTGCTAAGCCTAAGAAATTATCGTATAAGCTACAGCGAGAGCTAGAGACCTTGCCGCAACGCTTAGAGGACTTAGAGCAAACGATTGAAGATTTTCAAGCACAGGTGAATGATCCGGAGTTTTTCTCAAAACCGGTAGATGCTACACAATCTGTATTGGATAAGTTGTCCGCTGCGGAACAGGAATTAGAAATTGCCTTTGAGCGCTGGGAAGAGCTTGAAGCGATGCAACAGGAATAAGAAATAACTATGAGTCGTAATAGAGTATTTAAACTTTCGGCAATAACGTCACTGATCATAGGTGCAACGTCTGCTCATGCAGCGTTATACAATATTGAAGTTGTAAGCAGTTCAGAGAATGAGAACTTTGGCTCTGCAATAAGCGAATCCACGGGTGTGACTAACTGCTTTGCAGAAGCATGTGCAAGCAGTAGTAGTAACCCTGTTGTCTCCTCTCGTGGTCGTATTGGTGAGGCAGGTCAGTGGATCAACGATGAAATGGATTTTCTTTTTGATAACCGCTTCCGATTTGTTGATCAAACAAGTAATCGCGACGAATATCGTAAATATTGCGATTACAACTTGCGCTACAACACATGTGAAGCATGGGCTAACCGCTTTTTCTATGGTACGAATGGTTCAGGCGGTGCCCAGCGTGTCTTGAACTCGTTTACGTGGTCTACACCGTTTTCAGCAGACAACAACAACACAAAAGCATTTTTAACGAGTGGTTCTTTGATCTCTGAAGTATCGGGCAATATTTCTGGTACAAATGAAATAGTAGTGAACAACTTTGATGGGACAACGGCTATAGGTAATTCAAGCAGCGGCTACCTTCATACGGGGTCTAGCAACTACGCTCGCCAGTATAAAAGCCGAGGCTTCTATGGTTCTACCGTACTTGCACCTATCGTGACTTCTCAGCCACTCGATACAATGGGTGTGACTCGCGCGTTTGATTCGTTTGCTTATGATAATCAGGACGGATCAGGTGAGAAAAAGTACGTTGTGGGATCGTCAGCATTCTCAATATTTGGTACTAAGTCGGATTGTGAAACAGTTTCCGACCCTCATACACGCTCTCAGTGCCAAAACTTACGTTTCAATAATCAAGCGGTGATGTGGGATGTCACAGATCCTGCGTCGGTAAGCGTAACGAAAGTAACGGTTACATCCAGCGGCACTCAGTCAAGTCAGGCTAGTGTTCGCGCCGCAGTTATTAATAAAGTATCGGGTTCTACTTTAGAAGATAAGCCTGTTCTTGTAGGTTACTATAACCGTAAGAACTCTTCAGATATGCTTCCAGAAGCGGCTATATTTGAGCCAAAATTTGAAGATAGCTTAAACCCTCAAAAAATTACTGGCTGGTCAACAAAAGACATTGACGGGACGACATTAAACCCAGATGGGTACATTTACCATAGCTCTATTGCGACAGATATTAACCAAAATATGTTGGTTATAGGCTCGACCAAGCGTGGTAACTACGATTACAAACGTAGCCGTACTGATGTGCCAGTAGAAGAGGGCTCATTGAACAATCGTTTATGGCTTGCGAATGCTTCTTCTGCTAATCCAACGGCCACTTATTTGACTGGCGGGATCTTCTTCGCGGGGTCGGGTGGTGATATGCGTGCAGTGAACGATTTCAATGAAATTGTAGGTCGTATTGACGCTGAAAACGTTCGTGAAGTGGATGGTAAACTTAGACGTAAGCGTGCTTTCATTTACCCATACAATGTTGGAAGCATAGCGGGTAACCGCGGCAGTATTTTCCAAAATAAAGCTTGGTGGCTTGATGATTTAACTAACGATGGATCGGTTTCGGGTCATAGTAACCAATTTAGGATCATCGATGCAAATGACATTAACAATGCTGGCATCATTTCTGCTTCTGCAATGATGTGTGCTGGTGGCTATAAAACGACGAGCCACAATGCTTCGTGCAGCGGCACGGAAAAGCTTGTTTCTATTAAACTTACACCGATAAATGGTGCTACAGCATCGAATATTCAGCAGCGAACTGCCGATAAAGATCCTGTAGAACGTAAAGGTGCAGGGCTAGGGATCCTCTTGTTAGGTGTCCTATCACTAATCAGTTTCCGCCGTAAATAGAAATATTGTTAATACTGGGCATGGGTTCACAAAAATGGATCCGTGCCTTTTTTGTGCCTTGAGGATCGCGGCCGATTGTACAATTCTTAATAGCGGAGTCATAAAAACTCCACGCAACAGTAATAGTAGTAAGATAACGATTTACATTGTATGAGGACTGTACTATGAAGAGACAGAAGCGTGATCGCCTTGAAAGAGCTCAATCTCAGGGATATAAAGCGGGTCTGAACGGTCGATCTCAGGAGGCTTGCCCCTACCAGCAGATGGACGCGAAATCGTATTGGCTAGGCGGTTGGCGTGATGCCAGAGATGACAAGCAAGCTGGTCTCTATAAATAAATTTATCCACCCATACACATTACTCTTTACAGACCCCACATCTTGGGGTCTTTTAAAATAATTCTTAATGCACTATAACTAAATGTATTGAACAAAAAAATACAGTGGGTTAGCCACTGTATTCGTCATGCTTAACTTCGATCTTAGAAAGAAGAAGTGTCTTGGAAAAGACCCACTTTCAAATCTTTCGCTACGTAGATTTCTTTTCCGTCGACTAGAACTCGGCCGTCTGCCAAGCCCATAACCAGTCTGCGGTTTACGACACGCTTCATGTCGATTTGGTAAGTCACTTTTTTTGCTGTTGGAAGAATTTGACCTGTGAATTTCACTTCGCCAACCCCAAGAGCACGACCTTTACCTTCGCCGCCAACCCAACCTAGATAGAAACCAACTAGCTGCCACATAGCATCGAGACCAAGGCAACCTGGCATAACAGGGTCGCCAGGGAAGTGGCAGTCAAAGAACCAGAGATCCGGAGTAATATCTAGCTCTGCTTCAATACGTCCTTTCCCATATTCGCCTTCAGTTTCAGACATCTTTGTGATGCGATCCATCATTAGCATGTTTGGTGCAGGAAGTTGAGGACCAGTAGGACCAAACAACTCGCCGCGGCTGGAAGCTAGAAGTTCTTCGCGATTATACGATTCACGTTTATTTTGCATTATTTATTACTCCAAAAATACGTAGGGGCATCTTAGTGAACAGGTGTACGCTAAACAAGTCGGATCAGTTATGGTCGAACCACTGTTTTATTCGATCAATCAAACGATTACCTTGTTCTGGCTTATCAAAATTTTCTAATCTTTCAATGATTTTCGCCAATATGGTGTTTTCACCGTCACCTCTGAACTCCTTACCAGTCAGTAATGGCAAGGCTTGATCAACAGATTCGACGGTCCAAATGTGGAATCTATTCTCTTTAATGGCTTCGACAACCTCGTCTTTTAACACGAGGTGCTTAAGGTTTGTAAGGGGTAAAATAACGCCTTGACCGCCACTCAGACCTTGATGAGCACAAACGTCAAAGAAGCCTTCAATTTTTTCATTTAACCCGCCTACAGCCTGTACACGACCAAATTGGTCAACCGCACCTGTAACCGCGATTTGCTGATTTATTGGTACTTCCGCAAGTGCACTTAGGAAGGAGCACAGTTGCGCCAGTGAGGCACTGTCTCCGTCTGTTTCGCAGTAGGACTGTTCAAATACAATGGATGCTGAATACGGCAACGGCTCTTCTAGATCCAATGCTCTACTTACAAAAGCCTGCATTATCATCATACCTTTGGCATGAATATTACCAGCTAAGTCTGCTTTGCGTTCAACATCTGAAATGTCGCCATCGCCGAAGTGCATAACACAGGAAATACGTGCTGGCTCACCGTAAGATACAGGGTGACCTGTAACATCAACCACAGTTAGCCCATTGACTTGCCCAATTTGCTCGCCTTCGGTCTCAATAACGACCTGACCATCCAGAATGTCTTCAAGTGCACGTTTCGGTAGATAAGATTCGGAGAAGTACCTTGATGCCAAAGCAGCTTTAATATGAGCGCCTTCAATGATCTCGGATCCCGATTCAATGGCAGCTTCGCTGAGTAGGCTGTTGTGCCACAATGGGCTTAATGGGAAAAATTGTTGGTCTTCACACTCGCGTGCACCAGCTCGGAGTAGCTCTTGTATACCAGAAACATTTAGAGAAGGCAGAGAGTAGTGGGATATCAAGTATTTTACATAGCCCAGATATTTTTCAATAGATTTGTTATTAATACGGCAATCGGATTCTAATTCTGAAAACATGCAGAAGTCGCTTCCCATATCAACATCCATATAATCCAAGTCGCCCATTTGTGTTCTGTCACCTAGGACAATGAGTTTGACGTCCACAATTCGATGTGGGGTTTCGTTCGGTAATTGCTTGGAAGATGTTGAAAGTAAGCTGAAAGCTTCTCCCAATAGCGCTGACTTCAACTTGAGCCAACTGGACGGGTTAGCTAAAATCAGGTTTGCAGAAACTAACAGGTAACCGCCATTGGCTTGGTGTAGTAAACCTTCGTTTAATCGAGTGACTTCTCCATTTTCAGATTCGAACGAACCAAAAATATCTCTTGGATCAACCGTTTCTGTTTTGACCACCGGTTTGTTATCCAAATCCCCTGACTGCTGTAATTCTTGAAACGAGTGGAGCATTATTTGGCGATAAATCGCGTTGTCTGGTCCATTAACTAGTAGGACGCGAGTTAAGTTGCTAAGTTTATCGAAGCGGGCTAAAGCAGAAGAGAAGCGAGGCTGCATTGTTAAGAAAGATTGTGAGTCTAATGTCTCGAACTGTTTGAACAGCGAATTATAATCTTCGTATTGAGGGGTGACGTTCTGCCAAGTTTGCTGCATTTTCTGCTTTTCATAAATTTTAAAAGAGCCAAAGTATATAAAAATTCCCCATCTTGAGATACATAAGATTGCCAATTCAAATCAATAAAGTGTGATCGCTAGAAGATTGTAATTTTTAAGGAACTGGGTTACGCTGTAACACAGGTTTAAGTTAAGGACAGGTTCATGAAATATCAACAGCTTGATAACCTTGAATGTGGTTGGAAGTGGCAGTATCTCATCAAAAAATGGAAAGATGGTGAAGCGATCACAAAACATCTCGATTCCAGTGAGGCAGATCAAGCCGTTGAGCAATTAAAACGCATAGAACATGAACCAACATTTGTGCTGGAATGGATCGATCGGCACATGTCTCCTGAGCTCGATAATAAGATGAAGCAGGCAATACGAGCAAAGCGAAAGCGCCACTTCAATGCAGAACAAGTTCACACCAAAAAGAAGTCCATCGATCTGGATTACCGTGTGTGGGAAAAGCTGTCTGGGCGTGCTAATGAATTAGGCTGTACGTTATCTGATGCCATTGAATATTTGCTCAGTGAAGCATCTCGCAGTGAGAAAGCAAGCAAAACGGTAAATAGCCTAAAAGAAGACTTAAGTAAGTTATTGTCAGATTAAATCCAAGGAGATAAACATGTTGTGGCTTTTATTGGTCGCTGCCATTGCTATATTTTGGTTAATTGGCGTCGACCGCCCGAAGCTCAAGGCTGAGTTTAGAGACGGCGAGCTGGCTACATTTAAAGGTCATTTCCCCGCTGGTTTTAAACACAACTGCCTTGAAATTGGTCACAAGACCCCATTTTCTGGTGTTGTTAAAGTATATCCAACACGTAATGGTGCAAGACTCACTTTTAGCAAAAGCATACCGAGTAAAGTTCAGCAACGAATCAGAAATGTATTTCCTCATCAGGGCTTTAAAAACGACTCGTCAAAAAAATCTGCGTAAGCTTTGCAAACCTCATAACCCATGAACCAAGTCATTTTGGCTTGGTTCAAAACCTTCACCGCAATTCTGCAATGCCATAAAATACAGTTAGATATAGGTCGTAAAAGCCGTTCTAATTATTAGGTCAATAACCATATTCAGCGTTAATTTTCGTCCGATGGTAAAGGAGTGAGATTGATGAATCTGAGAATATTATTGCTAATAGGCTGCCTTGTCGCGCCTGCTCATGCGGACGATTCGCAAACCAATAAAGTAGCTGCGAAAATAAAAGCAAAAATAGAAAGGGCAATACGGAAGCATAAGAAACCATTGCAAGGTTATTGCAACTACATGATCGAAATGGAACACAAAGGCAAATACGCCTACATAAAAAGAGTCCGACATGCAGGAGATAAAAAGATTTGTAAAGTTGGGAGCCGTGGCGTTAAGAAAGGGATGCGTTTCAAATACCATGTTCCGGAGAAACTAATTAGGATTCACGTATCAGAGTGATATGTATCTGTCTCTTCTTTAGCTCAAATATACCCAAGTAACCTCAAGATGCCATGTTCAGCGAGATTTAGCTGGCTTTCAGGTAAGGCATCGATTTGAAGATCTAGTGGTTCTAAATCAAGAATCAATAACGCACTATAACTAAATGTTTATATCGCTATAAATCAACAAATTTCTACTTAACTAACATATGGCTATTCATGGGCGTAGCGTCTATATAGCCATTTCTTTGTTCTACAAATAGCAAAAAGGAGCCTTAAAAAAGGCTCCTTAACCCCAGCGCAGCAAGCAAAGGTGTGAGGTCGAGGTAATAATGCAATCGATTACATTTGTTTGTAAATCATTATTAGCCAATCTTTGATATTGATCTCACGAAAATTTATGGGTTTCATCAAGTTACAGCCATGAGATCTTATTGTGATATATATCACTGAAATATATGATAATAATGCAGGCACTGATAATAGATTATGATTTTCCCCACAAATAAATATATTTATAATTAATTTATAAAACAAATGTAACGTATTTACTCTAATTTTCATTTTGCTCTCCAAAAATAAGGAAATAAAATGAGAAATACACAGTGGAAACTACTTGTTGCTATAGCACTTACTTCGACAAGTTCACTCGCGGATACAGATGTTTACCTTACGAACAACTCAGATAAACCTTTAACAATACAAGTTAAGCATACAGGGTCAGATCTTCTGCAATATGGGAGTGAATGGTTTCAGCATATTCAAGAGCTTAAGCCTTGGGAAACGAAATCAGTAATGAGTTTTAACCGTTGGGAAGGTGTTAAGGCAGGTCATACTTACGAGTTTGAAACCGTTGCTTCAAATCCTAACGGGGAAAGCATTCGCTTACACCAAAAAATGAATGGATATTGGTACAACTCCGCTATGACATATGGCGTTAGTTCATCTGATGTTGAGCTTAATTTGAAGGAAGATCGAAGCGTGCACCGTTATCAATCTCAAGTTTTTGGTCAGCGAGAAGTCGAACTGGCGTTCAAATCTGACGCAACTGGGCGCTATGATGATCTCTACTACACAATTACGCCAAAAAAACAAAGCGAATCGCCGGATTCAACTTCAACGACGCTGAAAGTGATGACTTATAATGTTTGGGCATTACCAGCGATTGCTTCGCACATTAGCGATCGACTCGACATCATCCCAGAGTATGTGAAAGGTTACGATGTGTTGGCACTTCAGGAAGTCTTTTCAAATGGCAGAAATGATTTTCTTAGAGCATTAGCGAAAGAGTACCCATACCAGACCAAAATGTTAGATAAAAGTGGTTTTAATATACACGATGGTGGTGTGACTATTGTTAGCCGATACCCGATTGTTAATCAGGCACAATATGTTTTCCCAGACTGCAGCGGCACAGATTGTTTTGCGGATAAGGGTGTGAATTATGCTGAGGTCATAAAAAATGGCCAGGCGTATCATGTCTTTGCGACTCATACTGCGTCATTTGACACGGATACTGCTCGCGAATATCGCCAGAAACAATTCCGACAGATGCGCGAGATGGCGCAGTCTCTGAACATCCCAACGAATGAAACTGTGATTTACAGTGGCGACTTTAACGTTAATAAAAGGAAGTTTCCTGGTGACTATCAACAGATGATCGCAAATCTAAATGCAATTGAGCCCACTTATTCGGGTTACACGGAATCGACATTTGATCCTCGTATAAACAATTTTGCAGGCGAGGCACTTTCTGGCGGCGAAAATGTTGAGTACTTAGATTACATCATGGTAAGCGCTGAATATGCCGTTAAAAACCAAAATAGTAATCGTGTTGATGTACCAAGAAGCACCGATGAGAGATTATGGAAGCATTATAACTTATCCGATCACTTCCCAGTTTCGGCTGTAATCAAATGATGACAAAGGTATTGTCCTTTCTTGTGCCCGTTGTACTCGCGGGCGCTACATACCTTGGCTTGTCTTCCGATACAGCTAACGAACGAACGGCAGGCATAGCCCCAAGCAGCACGGTTTTATCTAACGCTACCGAGCAGCAATCAAAGGCTCAAGAGATTAGAGGTCAAACCAAGATCGTAGCAGATGACCCGAAAAGCATACCAGAGACAAAGGAGAATCATTTCGATGACTTAAAAGGAGTGCTCTTGTATTCAGCACTGGAAAGCTTTTGGGAAAAATGCCGAGCTATTGGAGATTGCACAAGCCAATTGGATAAAGCTTTACTTAATATGGATGAGCGATGGTACCAATTGCTATCCCGTTTTCCTTCTCTCAGTGATGAGTGGAATCTTCAACAAGCTAAAATACCTTTGGAGAATGCTGGAAACTTAAAAGAACGTGTACAACTTTTTAAAGAGGGTGCGCATCAAGTATGGGGTGATATGGCGAGTGTCATACTTTCAGATCAATTCACACTGTTGGATTTTCGTTTAGCAAGTGAAGAAATAACGCACGTAGAGCCAGACATGTTCTTTGAGGCTTATCAATCTCTCATTTCACAATGGAACACCAGTGTTCAGGGCTTAAACGTATCAACAAATACAGAACAATACGAGTATGGTCTATCACTGATCCCAATTCATTATAGCCACGAGAATAAGCGTGATATTAGAAAAATGTTGCAGTTACATCACTTGGAAAGTGAAGATATTCGTGAGTTAGAGGCGCGAGAAAACCAAGTTAACGCGCAAGAAAAAGAAGTAAACGACTATCAGTTGGAACTCCGTAAGTTGAAAAGTCGATTAGCCGACCAACGAACACGAGAGAAATCGCATTTAAATGACCGCGAGTGGGAATCGTATTACCACCAACAAGTGACCGAATTTAGACAAGAATTTTTCAGTGTTAAATAACCTTATATTCAATTTAAAAGACGATGCTTGAACCATCGTCTTTTTTTAAATGTTTTTTCTTATCAGGACGTTTTTAGGAAACGGTGATGTGAGGTGCTAAACATCGAATGAGATCTTTCATATCCTGATCTTCTCTAACAATCGAGTAGTGGTCGCCCTTCAGTTGTTGTACTTCCATCTCGTTAAGGTAGGGAACCCAAGTTTGTGGGTTAGGGTACCAGGCCATAGGGTTCTCAATGCTTGGCTGCGCATGTAAGTAGAGAATTTTTCCTTGAATACTTAAGGGAGCTGGCACGTATCCATGGACTGCCTCTTTTGTTGTGTTTTCCATTGCCAATAATCGAGAGAAATAATCGCTGGTTAGAGCAGCAGGAAAAACGCCTTTTGCTCGCCCTTTATTCACGATGTAGTTGAGTCTGTCCATTTCGTTACTAAGGTTACGTAGTTTTTGGGCAGGTATATCTAATTTAAAGGCGTATTTGAAGAAAAGGTGCAGTGTTTCAACGGAGTCTTCTTGCTCAGGTTCATACATAACGCCATTGAGCGCATTACGAAGTTGATCTTTTTCGTTGTGAGCGACCTTTCCTTGTTGTAGGGCAAGCTCGAATAAGTGCTCGAATTGCGTTTCTGAGTCTGCGTGCTCTCTTAGTTGCTTTGCAGAAACATCCACACCGTACATTTGCTCAAAAAAGGTAGCCAGCCCTTGTGCAATATCCGTATTTTCTCGCAGGTGATATCCATTGGGCAGATCTACAAGTGCAAGCATTGCAATTTTCCTATTGGATTGTTCTAAGAGGCGGGCAATTTCTATGGAAATAGGGGCTCCAGCGCAATACCCCATAATGAAGACGTCTCCGTGAGGTTGCTGCTTCATTATTAGGTTGGTGTAACGCTGCGCGTATTCGAGTACTGAAAACGGGACGATTTCTTCGCCAGCCTCGGCACCAGGTGCGCGTAACCCATAAACATTCAGAGTATCTGGCAGTAAAGGCATCATTTTTTGATACACCTGAACATGACCATCCCCAGGGTGCACCAAGAACAGATATTTATTGTGTTCTGAGGATTTCATTTCAATCAAAGAATTGATCTCAGAAGGAGGCAGTAAAGCTTCTGATTGAGGGCAGTTTATGGCACTTTCAACGGCTACGGATAGGTTTAATAGTGTGTCGTTATGCATCAATGAGTCTGATTTTATATGGATGCCAAACTCTCGATTCACTTCTGACAACATAGACAATAGTTGCAGAGATGTCCCGCCTAAGTCCGTAAAGCTATGCTCAAGATAAATGGAATCACTCATCGAAAGGATATGCTGCCAAATACTAGCGATACCTAATTGAGTGACAGTTTGAGGCAATGTTTGCGGAGCCTGAATGCGTTTAGAGTCCTGAGCATTTGATTGGATTGAAACCGTATCTAATTTTCCTCCTACTTTGATAGGAAAACGTTCCAGCCAAGCATAACGTTTCGGAAGCATGTAAGAGGGGATCTGATTAGTTAGATAACGACTGATCTCGCAAGCAATGTTGTCGGCATCTTGAGGTGTTTCTGCGGTATGGTAGGCAGTTAAAGATACCGGCGTACCCTGAGAATTTCGCTCTACATCTATGTATATATCGATGTTGCGAGCTTTAAAGAGAGTGACACATGCTTCTTTTAATTGATTTGCCACTTCGTCTGTTACAACAAGCTGTCCAGCGAGCTTGATTTGATTATCCTGCCTACCCACAAAGATCAGTTCGTTTTGGTTTGAAATTTCGACAATGTCACCCGTTCGGTAAAAGCACTCGATGTTATCGGTGATAGGGTCTGGGATATACAGGTATCGACTCTGATTGTTTTTCTGATCTTTATAAACGTTTTGAAGGCGGTTACTGACCAGTAGTTCACCTTTTTCACCCGCTTCACATAATTGCCAGGTATGTGTTAAATCACACTGCCTCATAACACGAACATCAACGCCACGAACGGGCTTGCCTAGTGTTGTAGGCATAATTTCTGTAGATAACCCTGAATCAAATAGCACGGAGCTCATCACCCAAATACCGGCTTCAGATGGGCCATATCCATTAACCACGCGAGATACACCAGCCTTTGCAAGACGGGGAGGGAGGTCATCACTAAAAGCTTCTCCAACCAGCATAACAGTGTTCAAAGGCTCAAAAATGCGTGAAGGATTGCCTTCGTGTGTTTTCAGTAAATGGCTAATATGCGAAGGCGTAATGCTCATGTGTGACACTCGCTGTTCTTCTATGAACTCGACAAACCCTTGATGGCAAAACATCGTTTGTTCGTCTACCAATACTAAGCATGCTCCATTGCCTAAGGAAATCGCCAGCTCGTGCACTACCGCATCAAAATTACGGCGAGCAAGTTGTATCAGGCGACTTTCAGGGCATAGGTGGAGCTCTTCGCTTGCAGAACGAGTTAGGTTGGAAAGTGGAAGCATTGGCATTGTTATCACTTTTGGCTCACCTGTTGTCCCTGAACTGCAGAATACACAAGCACTGTTACGTGATCCTACAGTCACAATACTTGTTTCAGCGGCATGATCTATTTGATGTTGATGCTCGCTCAGTACCAGCGTTTCAAACTTTTCAATATCGCGGGATAGATGAGCATTATCTTCGTCAAGGAGGACAAGATCAGGCGAGATTTTTCTCAAACGTTTGTTATTCACTTCGATCCCAAGCTTAGGCTCAACGAAATGAATGGCAGCCCCCAGTTTTAGAACAGCCAAAAACGCAGTTGCGACTTCGACATTCACCCGAGAAAAACATACAGCGACAACTTGACCCGTGTGTCCCGCGGGCAATCGACCAAGCGCATCACGTAAGTAGTTTGCAAGTTGATTAGCTTTACTCTCCAACTCTTGATAACTAAAAGAGTCGCCGGAAGGGTTTAAAATAGCTTGGTGGTTTGGAAACTGACGAGTAATCAGTTCGAATTGTTGTAACCATGGCAGAGCCACATGACCACTTTTGGCAGAGAGTTTTTGGTGATGAATTGAAGCATCCATATCTGAATCGGTTCCATTGAAAACAGGCGAATAAAAATGCTCCTCATAGACACCCTTGTGCTTAAATTATTTACTCTTAAGTCAGCAAGGTAAAACAGTCTTACCCCTTATGTATCAAGGGGAGAGGTAGCCAAATAAAAATTGCCCGTAACCTAACAAAACATTGTGAATTTTTTTACCGATTAATATACTCTTAACTAGAATATGGCACCAATTTTAAACAAATTTGAAACCACCATATAAGTCAATTACATCAATACCTTATATTTGATTTAATGGTAATACTATCAATGTTAATCTTGTTATTACTCGTAGAAGAGTGAGGCACGAAATTGACATAAACGTAATTAAGATTTGACTGGAATCCAGTAGATGCAATACGCACATTTTTAATTCTGGAATCGATTTTTGAGACCACTTTTGTATCATTAATATGCAAGTCGAAAATGGGGTTGTTTTCGTTTTTCGCAATTCGAATATCAATGGTATTCATTTTGTCCGGCAGAACGCCCATTACCGTATTAAAATTCCCTGCAGCCTCCCAATAGCTATTGGATTCCATTTCTTCCCAACTATCTAATGCAGAGATGAAACCGGAATATGAATCCCCACGTTTCGCTTTAATGCGATCAAATTTGTGCTGCTCGACATAATGAACAGTGATGGTCCCGACAGAGTAAATTTTGTCACCAGTTCGAATCAAAGATCCTCCAGAGTGCAGAATTTTAGTGTCCGCAGCTGCCCACAGTGAAACGAAGCTTGTTGCTAATGCTAACGCTATGCTTTTCATACCAATACTCCAAAAAGTTTGATGGCATTATTACAAGCGAAAGGGCTGTGAGCTGTTAGATGATTAAATAGAACAGATAGGGTGTTTAGTGAATCAGTAAAGAGAGAAAATGCTCTGTTTTCTTGTTGCAATACGACCATCAATTGCGCTGGGTGTTTGAAAGTAATCCCACACTGATAACAATTGATAATAATTCTCATTACAACTCATGTTGATGCATATTAGGTTATAGAATCGTCAACGAAATTTCATAAGGTGAAATGAAGTAATATGTATCCTAAAGCGATTTTTTTAATTGTATTTCTAGTACTTAGTAGCCATAACGCGCTCGCGTATATCTCTGTCCCTAAAACAGTAACGCAAGGCAAATCAGTACATATCAGTGCATCTATGCAAGTTCACGGACTTACGAGGTCTTGCAGTGTAAAGGTGACAGACAAAGGAAGTTTTACTGCTCACGTAATGCCATTTCTTTCGGAACTGGAAGTCTATTTTGGTCAAAATTTCACGTTCAATAAGCTGGGCACTAAAAATGTTGAGCTAGAATGTGACGGATGGGTATTAACAAGAAGCTCGTTTAAAGTGGTTAAGCCTAAAGTTACGCCTAAACCAGAAATAACGATTCACTACCCACAAGGAATATACAGTGGGGATTACCATGATTTAAAAGTAACAACCAAATACGCTAAACAGTGCAAACTTTGGTACCACGAAAATATTTCTTCTCCTGAATCCTTTGGAACAAGTTTCAAAAAAGATAATCTGACTTATCTCCTTAGAAACAATCAAAGCCCTACGAAATATGTCATAAGGGTTGAGTGTTCTGGGGATGGAGGGGCATCGACAAAAACACATAATCTCAGTGTACTGAAAAAGGGACCAAGTAATACCGACCCTAAAATCACTTCATTTTTAAACGGCAACGTGATTAATGGAAATACTAAGCTTTATTGGGGAACTCGAAACGTAGATAGCTGTAAACTGCGAAAGGGAAGTATTGAAAGTAATGTATTAAAATCTAACCCTGTGGGCTATCCGGTAAGCGTTCCTTTCGGAGGCCAAAGGTTTGAATTGACGTGTAAAAAAGGTTCTAAGTCGGCTAAGAAATCATTATTCGTACCAAGACCTAAAAGCCGATCCACAGTTTCTTTTGAAAGCGTCGCTCGCTTTAGCAAAATATCTGAGCCACTAAACCTTCACTATCAAACGTTACTGGAATTAGGTGTTGACCTACATGAGAGCAAATATACGATTGAGCATGTGAATATCGATGCGAATACAGAAAAAGATTTATTAGTTTTCGATACCAGCGCGAATACACTGCAAGTTATCTTAATTGGAGATAATGGCGAAATCTCAGCTCGTGTTACTCAGTTTGGGTTTAACAACATTGAAGACGTGCATTCTATTCTTGTAACCGACGAAAAGAACATTATGGTGAATAAGGTTGAGCTTAGGTAGCAACCCAACACTCAAAAGTAAGGTCTAGACGGTGTCTAGACCTTTTTTGTTTTATACCGGTACAGCGTTGGTAGTGACAGGAGGAGTAGGGGGTACATCAAAAAGCTCTGCAATCTCTTCTAGCTTGTAACTTGATTGAACAGGAACCCGTATAAGTTTGATACCAGCACTTTCGCAAGCATGTTCAACTAGTTCGTCACGTTTAATACGAGACACTTTTTGATGTGAGGCGTCGTCTAGTTCAACTGTAAATAGAATCTCTAGCGTCTTTGGGCAACACAACACGTAGTCGAAATGTTTCGCACTGATCTGGTTAAAAGCGATACGCCATTCCTTTTTTTTGTATAAACCTTTCTTTGGAGAAATGACATCAGCGATACGAACTTTGCTAAACACACGGTATTTGCTACCAATCGCATTATCAAGTGCATGAAAGAAGGAGAGTTCTGCTTTTGTCGTAAGGTACTTTCTAGGTTGATACTGATACTTATTTGTTGATTTAGAAGCGCCTTTTCGGTTTTTACCAGCGGCGAGCTTAAAAGATAAAACGATAATAAATAAAAAAACCAGAAGAGTTAGTTGGAGTATTGTCATAAACCTAGCCTGAGTAGTTGTTTTGACTCACGATTATGAAATGCGTTTATATAGAGAGAAAGAATCATTAATTTGGAATGAGATAAGGTTCAAACGAATTTGAGCTTACTGAGAAGGGTTTAAATAGACAAAAGTATCAGAGACCTACAAGCACTGATGACCAGTTAGCGCTTAGAGCAACTACCTTTAACTGAAGGTAGGAGAGGATTTAGGGTTCTGACACTTGGGTTTCTTCATTGGATCGCCTCCACAAAATCGCGGAGTTTATCGACATAGGTTTGCTCAGGTTGAGCCAGGCGTTGCTCCAGGTCCTGGACTTCGGTTTCGAGATTACTGATTGTTCGGCTGGCTTCGTCTTGGTTGTCGCTGGACTCGACGCAAAACTCAGAAATGGCAGTTGCCCATTCGCGAATGATTTCTAATGGTTTAGTGAATTTTGATAGACGCTAAACCGCACCCTTGAAACCAGTCGTGATGAGAGCCATCAAATTGGATCAGTTCACCTAAGCAGTCTCTGCGATAACGAGGTTGATAAACTCGAGGTTTTCTTTTGGAATGTGAAACCCAAAGGGCATCAGCGATCATCCATTGGCGAAGCGTTTCCAAGAATGAATGTGGCATCTCGGCGCTTTAACTTATTGTTTAACACATCTTGGATAATGGAGAAACGTTGCAATTCATCGTAACTAACATCCTAAATACCTCCAAGCAAGCATAGGACAGATTCACTTGGAAATATTAGGACATTATCGCTTTGGGTTTACACTCTAAGTGCGTATTATGGATGTGACGTTATGTTGAATGTTTAGTCGTCAGTACCTTAGCGCCAGCACTGGCGACCGCCAAGGGCGCATTTACACATAACGCGCATAATGCGTCACTAAGGCTATCAGGCAAGAAGAGAAAGCCAGTATGTTAACCACATACTGGCTTTTTTGTTTTTCGGCTTACCGTGCCTCTCCGCGCTAAGTCGCGGAGACTGAGCAGCGTGCGCGGAGAGGGGCGGAACCCCCGTCCTGTATTACGGGGGTAAATTCCACCTAACTATCAGCCTTCGCGGTTCTTAGTGCTTTAAGTGCTCGTATGTAGTTAGGTTTTTACTACAGTTAAATTTCCGCCTTCATCCAAGTCTACCTTTATGTTTCCTTTTGCAAATTCCCCTAATAGAAAATGGATGATGTCAGGCTCTCGAACAAAATCCTTTTTTTTCATCGTTAATTCGAAAGAGCGCTCTTTCAATGCTTCCGCTTCACTGGTTTTGATACGTACACTTTCAATTAAAGACTTCTTCATCAGTGACTTGCCTTCTTTTTTAACGGTTAGAGTCTGTTTTTTTATGGATCATGTCAGCCTTTGCTTCTTGTAGGTACTTCTCAAATAGGAAGTTGGCAACATCAGTCCATCTCACGGATTCTTTTGTCTCGTAGCTTACATCTATAGCGATTCTTTCAAGCTTCATTTTTGTCGCTTCACTGACTCTTAGTGACGTGTATTTTTTGGTCATGTTTATCCCTAATGTGTGATTGCGTTCATGTATTTTAGTATGCATGTAACAAATAGATGAGTGCATTCTTGCATGCATTCTTGTGTTGTATTTTTCTATCAAAATAACATTGTATGCAAGTATATCTAAATCGATGACTAAGGTTTTTTACGACATGATGCCCGACCATTCCGTTTCCGTCCTGCTGGACGGGGAGTGGGATTTGTTTAAATCGTATATCAACCTAACGCAATACTGTGATTCTCATTACCATGAATATCAGTTGGTCGACATTACCAACACGACGTATCAACAACGCATAGACTTGGGGGTGTTCGATGACTACAGCCTCTAAGCTTCTTGAAAAGTACTCGCCTAAATCAAACGATGGCATTCACATCGATTACCTGTGCTTTACCTTTAAATTAAAGGATCTCCGTCACTGCTTTTATGCGATTGGCGACAGGTCGCCCGAGAACAAGTTCACGCCTTCACGTAAATCTTTACTTAAGCGCACTTGGACGTCACCTCAGTTTCCATCGCCTCCGCAACTCAATCCCATTACGGCTAATTCTCCCAATGACATTGATTCTGTTAATGATTTCTATCGTCGGGTGAATCACGATTATTATGAGCAATGCCTTCGTATTTTCGTTAATCAGGTTCTTGGGCTTTCGCTTTCCGCTCCTAGGGGATTGGGCTTTCAATTCTATGAAGACTCTATGAACCTTCTGTCTCCAGATGGGGCGGATTACTGTGGCAAGCTGGGTATCGGCGGAAATCAAGAAACCGTGCACCTCCAGATTAACGCGACAGGGTGTAAGCACATGTTCAACCGTTCACCTGCTTTTGTAATTCACGATTGGCTGTCTAATGTGCTGGGTGTAAAGGCGTTGTCACGTATCGACCTTGCTTATGATGATTTTGACGGGGTCTTTGACTGTGACTATGCCATGAAAGCGGTTTATGACGATGCATTCAGAACTGCGGTTCGTGGTCGCTCTCCGAGTGTGGAGCCTGATAATAAATTCTCGATTGATTTTAGTACGGGTGAGAAACGCTATAGCAAGGAGCAGCTTTTAATTGGCTCTCGGACATCTCGTGTGTACTGGCGAATCTACAACAAAGCACTTGAACAGAACTTATCAGAGACGGGGCTTATATGGTATCGCTCTGAGGTTGAGCTTAAGAAGTGGGACATTGACGCATTGCTTAATCCTGCTGGCGCGTTCGCTGCCATCAATGACTTCTCGGCATCCATTGCCACTTCTGAGGCGTTTGACACCAAGCCTAAAGCCAGCAAGCGAGCGGCTTTGGATTTGCTTTCTAAAGCGTATTGGCTCAAGCGCCAATACGGTCCAACACTGAACTCTTTAATTAAATTTCACGGCGGTCGACTAGACCAGGTCATGGGGCTACTCCATCGAGGGGGCAACCGATTTGATTTGCCTGACGTTTACGGGCGGCTGGTCAGTGAAATACTCAAAACGTAACTTGGCTTAGAAGGATATCACCATGTCAGCTGTTCAATATTACACACCGGATACCGCGTCTACTCACCACTTGAGTACGTCTCGCTTGATGCAATTAACCCGTCCAACGGGGAAAACGCGTTTTGTTAAACGAGGGGATGAGGTTCACTTATTGGTGTTCTTGGATGATGGTCAGGAACTGCCTTTTCTTCGTGTGTCTGTTGATTCTTTGATGAAAGCGGCGGCTCACTATGAAGCCTCATAACACATTTCTTATTCCTACTTTTACTCATGAGGAGCGCGTCAGGAACGGGCGTCGGGGCGCTATCATTGCTGGGTATCACCCTTACTCTAAGGATGAATTGGCTTTCGTGTGTGCGTCTTATGGTCAGCTTAGCTTTCCAGCGATAGCTAAGAGGTTAGGGCGGTCAACAACGTCAGTGAAGACTAAAATCACTAAGCTGGTTAAGTCTGGCGTGTTGAGCCATCAACCATCACGTTACAGCAATCCTTACTCTGAGGTGGAAGAGCGTTTTATTATCGATAACCAGAATCGGCTATCACTTCTGCAAGTCGCTTCTCGTTTGGGGCGCTCTCGTGAATCTGTTAAAGAAAAAGCCCGTAAGCTTGGGGTTAGCTACATGAAGATTGGGGAGGATTCACCCGTTTGCAATTTGACGTCCAGTGACGTCGAAATGATGCGAGAACTTAATGACCTTGGTTTAACGTATCGAGAGATAGCACGCAAGTTTGAAGCGGACGAAAGCCATGTTCGTAAGTTGTGCTTGTTCCAAACCCGTCTTTATCAGGATAAGTCGGATTACTTAGATGCCATACGCCGCCAGTCCAGCGCCATCGATGCTCGAAACTAATAATCAAAACTCGCTTTTGATTTATCGTAATTCGCAATTGATTCCACCCCGACAGGGATAAGGGCACGACGAGCACTCAACATGGTCGTCGTGGTCTGTTGCCCGATACCCGCGAAGCGGTGCTGACTCCAGTTAACCCTGAAAACCTTCCTTCCTGCTAAGCCTGCCTTCCAGAGACTCAACGCACCCAAAGGCGGGTCATCCCACTGGAACACGATAAACGTTCTTTGCTATCATAATTAAACCAGGACAAACCGGTATTAAGGGGAAATGATGGCAATTACAATCCGAGACACAACAGAGCATGAACAAATGCTTTCGGACTTAAAAAAGCAAACTGATACATCAACAATGAGTAAAGCGCTAATCAAAGGTGGTTATGATGCTTTGGAGTATCGAGATTTGTATTTGAAGGAGCGCTATAAGAATGAACAGCTTAGACGTAAGCTGAATCTCAATGAAAAGGCTGTTTCTGTTTATCTTGATGCTTTGGACGATCTTAAACGAATCGGCTCTTAGTGCGCATTATGTATATTATGTTAAATAAGATATTAAGCTACGTAAGAACTATGCTTTTCCTTTGTCCTATCCCACCAAAATTTGAGCTATTTAACCATAATCCTATTTACCATAAAATAGCTAATAATCATTACTTTAATCAAAGATTAAGACATGATTATTAGCGTTACGATAAACTCGTATTTCGCGACTTAGTTAATTTTCGAAATGGATCCTGTTCCATTAAAAGATACATCTAGTTGCTTTGGTGTGCCTATGTACTCAATTTGCCCAGAACCATTTACGTCTGCACTTAATTCTTCAGATGAGTTAATTTTCACTGACCCAGAACCATTAAGCCCTATCTTTCCTTTTTGTGATTCTAAAGTCGACGAATCCACATTAGCTTCGCCATCTGCCGTGACATTAAAATATTCTACTTTTCCAGAAATGACTGATTTGGTTGAGCCATAACTTGCAAGGCTGAACTCTTTCGTTGCTAGTTCACTTATCCTCGCTTGTTGAGAACCGTTTAGAATGACTGTTTTAATGGATCCATTGGTTAAGTCAAAGTTAAAGCCTTTTCTGATCGAAGCATTTCTTTTTGTATCGATCTCTAACGTGCCTTTTGAGCATTTGTATTTGAGATACCCCAGTTCTTTGTCTGTACCTTGGACACTGCCTGACGGTTGTCCCTGCGCGATCAGTTTAAGTGTCGAAGGTGCATTAACGACAAGCTTTGTGTAATTACAATTAGGGATTTCAGCACGAACAAGATCTGTATTTGCGAATACTTGATGGCTACTTGTTAAGGCTAACGCCATGTAACTGATATGAAACGCTTTCATTGGTACCTCCTAGGAGTATTCTGCCGGACAAATACAAGCATATAGTATCTGGAGTTAAATCCACCTAATGACTTTACGAGTATGCTTTTAAAATTTCTTGTATGTCTTTAGCTCGGATGGGTTTTGCAACAAATTTGTCCATGCCAGCGGCTAGACATTTGTCTTTGTCTGTCGTCATTGCGTGAGCAGTGAGTGCAATGATTGGTAGCGTTACGCCCTTTGCTCGCAATATTTTGGTTGCCGCTAGACCGTCCATTTCTGGCATTGAGATGTCCATGAATATAACGTCGAGCTCTTCTTGATTTGCTTCAACAAACTCTATGGCTTTTACACCGTTCGGTACGATGTGCACTTTATGCCCTAGATTCGATAACATCAATTTTATGACCATTTGGTTTGCTGGGCTGTCTTCGGCGACCATCACTTCCAAATTTTTTTGTGGTACTTTGCTATGACTGTGTTTGTTATCGATATTTTTATCAGTTTTTATACTACCGATCGGCAGTGTGACAGTAAACGTACTCCCCTTATTGGGTGTACTCGAAACTTTTATGTCGCCACCCAAAAGCAAAGCTAATTGTTTTGAAATGGCCAAGCCAAGGCCTGTGCCGCCAAATTTGCGAGTGATGGAACTGTCGGCTTGAACGAATGGTTTGAACAGCTTTTCAATGGCTGTATCGTCCATACCTATACCGGTGTCCGAGACTTTAATGACCAACGCTTGGCTATCTTTAGTGGTTACTTCCACATTTATTTCACCGGAATCGGTGAACTTCACGGCATTCCCAACTAGGTTAAACATGATTTGGGATAGCCTGGTTGCATCTGTGTGAATTTCTTCCGGCAAGTCATCACCTAAGATTATTTTTAGCGAGAGAGATTTTTGATTCGCAAGCTCTTGGTAATGTTGAAGATTTCTAGTGACAATGTCACGTATTTTGACGTTCTTAGTATCTAAGTCGAAACTCCCCGACTCTATTTTAGATAGATCCAATACGTCGCTGATAATGGCGAGAAGCAACTCTGCTGATGATTCCATCATCTTTAAAACAACGGCATTATCTTTATCGGAACATTTGGAAAGCTGGACATCGATAAGACCTAAAATGGCATTTAGAGGCGTTCTTATTTCATGGCTCATCATTGCTAGAAACTGAGATTTAGCGATGTTAGCTTTTTCGGATTCCATGCGAGCGCGTTTTAACTCTAAATATCTCTGCTTGCTTTGCGATATGTCTTTTATCGTGCCTCTGTAACCAAAAAACTCGCCTTCAAGATCGAATAAAGGTGCGCCACTAATACTTAGCCAAACGCCTTTTCCAAGGTCGTAACACCATTCAAGGTCTCGAATCGGTGATCGTGTGTCCATTGCCGAGATTAAATGATTGAGTGCGGCATTGCCTTGAACGAGCTCGTGGATCTTCTTGTTATGGAAGTCTGTTTTGATGGCGTCGATTTTTGAGACATAAGTAAGCTGGTAATTGACGTCTGTTTCCCATAAGCAATCCCCTACACTACTAGCAAAATCTCGAAAGCGTTCTCGGTTCTGTTTTAGTTCATTGGTACGTGTTGCAACAAGGGTTTGTAGCTTCTCCTTGTAATCAATGTCTATGACGGCTCGTTCTATTAGCGGTAACAAGCGTGCGAGAATCGCTTTACAGTTTATACAAAACTGCCCTTTTTGTTTGCCAATGAATAAAATGACCGACTGGCTAGCCTCAGACTCTACTCCTGTGAGCAAAACCGATTGAATTTGATCTTTTAGTATCGAATTGAATTGACCAAATTGCCGGAGTGATTCCGGTTGGTAGACAATGATGCTCTCACCAAAGATCGCGCGGCTAAATTTGTCGTCGTTAGACCAAACCTTATCTTTAAAGACCTTGTTGGTACTTAACAAGGTTTGGAAGTTGGACTCACCCAAGTTTCTAGAGAGTACGATGGCGTCTTCAAATTTGATGTACTTTCTAAGTACGCTTAATAGCCCATTGAAGATTTGATGCTTATTACTTGCACCTGTCATTGAAGAGAGTGATGCGAGGATAGCTCTATTCTCATCAAGCAACTTTTGTTCTTTTTCTTTGCTTTTTTGAAGTTCAAAAAGAGCTTCCTGCAGTTGCTCTTTATCAAATGCGTTCATCAGAATCTCTTGTTTTCATGGAATACAACCGAAGAAATCATTAAATTTCCGTGAGCATTAATGTCGTTTTCGAATCGACCTTGTTCGCCATAAGTAAATGGGCATATAAATGGTTGTTTATTCAAAGCTAAGTGCACTTGCTCGCAAACGGTGTCCATTGCGCTTTCTATGTGCAACATAGATCCAGCACAGAGTATGTTAATTGCGCCAAGTGGCTCACCCATGTCAATACACGAGTCGCCAGTAAGCTGAATGACACGCCCAGGCCTGTTAATTAAGCGTTCTTTAGAGCCTGTCATTAAGTGAATACGCTCACCTTTTGCTATTTCTGTAAATAGTTCGATACCTTCGCCATTTGCAGACCGTTTAACAGGGTGCGAGAGTTTGTAGATAGGTTGGTAGTCTACGCTTCCTACAATTCTACCTAATGGGTAGAGGTTTGTTGTAGCAAATAGGCTTGTTTCATCAACAATATGGCTGCCAAGTGTAGAGCACCAACTTTGATAAATATCCAATGCTGGTTGGTCGTCAATTTCAAGAATAGACCGGTGTTCTACTTTGGTCACCTCGCCGCTAATGCCTGTTGTGGAGTACCCGGTATGAAAACCAGTCTCACATGGTGAAGAGGGATAAAGGACTGAAATGGATACGCCTTGATGAGAGGTGCCTTGGGATGTGAATATTTGCCAATTCCCTTTAAGTGTATTGTCTGCAGCACTTCCTCCAATCAAAGGAACCAGAGTACCAAACTCTTGATAGATAGCATCTATAACCGATTCTTCAAAGCCTGGTGTCGCGTGCAGAATAATTAAGCTAGGCAGCTCACCTACTCTGCCACTGCTCCCAATGGCCTTTCTAAGTGTGGCTTGCGTACTACTTACCGCGTTCTCAACGGTAGTCTCGGTAATAGCCGTACCGTAAGCTGAGATAGAAGCGCTGTCTTCAATCAACATTAGCCCCACAACCGGACCTCGATGGAACCCTTCTTCAGTAAGAATCCCTTTACAAGATGTGCAACCTTGAATAGGTGTGTTTGGGAATCGTGCCGATAACGCGACTCGTAATGTTTCGGCTGAGTACTCTTCAGTGAAATAACAAAGTGCCAGAGATGTATTGAACTCTGGCGGGATTTGTGAGTTCAAATCTTGAATCGCTTCTGATACGTCTTCTTGGTGGGAAAAAGCGGTAATCAACTTCATTTTTTGGAGTATGAAACAAGTGACTAGTTTTAAGTTGTTTTATACATTAATAAATCACTCACCGCATCTATTTATTACCATTTGCTCAATAAAGTGTGCCCCCTATTTTTCTTTGTGAATGACCTTCACATAATCTCCATTCTGTTTATTTGTAATTAAGATGTGATCGTATTTATCGTGTTCGTTAAATGACCAGTTTTTTGTATTTATATCCGGATTAATAATAGTGTTATTAATTGAGACGCGAAACTGTTCAGAGTCGCCTACAATATAGTTGTTGTGTTCGGTGAAGTGTATTTCGAACGCCTGATTGTTTAATGAAAAGTGACAGGTCTTAATCATACATTTAACAATGTTACCTTGATCTTGATCAAGTGTGCGCCAGGTAAATGCTGCTATTAAAATCAATAACATGACGACAATTTGGGCGATTCGGGCTGGCGTTAATTTTTGCGCAGGCATTGAAAGTTTCCTCTATGTAACAAACTTCAAATTTTTAACAATTAGTTGAATGACCGGAGTGTAAGTGAGGTTAATTTCCTGTCATTGAATTGTTAGTTCCAGTATAGTGGCACATTGAAAATGCCGCTTTTTATTAAAATCGTTAAAAGGAATTAACAGTATGAAAAAACGACAATTCCTCGACCGATTTGGTGGCATTACGACATATGTCGTGTTGGAAGTAAAAGTGTAGTTAATTAAAAAAATTTGGAAGCATGCAAATGAGCCAAGAAAAGCAGCTAGAACAAAACTACAACTATACAGTCGTGCGTCAGTTTACCTTAGTTACCATACTTTGGGGAATTGTCGGAATGGCTGTTGGTGTTTTGATTGCCGCTCAATTAGTCTGGCCACAGCTAAACTTTGATACGCCGTGGTTGACGTACAGTCGCTTACGTCCCCTGCATACTAATGCGGTTATTTTTGCGTTTGGTACCAGTGCACTGTTTGCAACGTCTTATTACGTTGTGCAGCGTACGTGTCAAACTCGTTTATTTGGTGGTCCTCTTGTCGCCTTCACCTTTTGGGGATGGCAGGCAATTATTTTAGCCGCTGCAATTACCTTACCTTTGGGTTACACCTCAGGTAAAGAATACGCAGAGCTAGAATGGCCTATCGACATCGCAATTGCCCTAGTTTGGGTAGCTTATGCGGTGGTCTTCTTCGGTACGCTTATAAAGCGAAAGACCTCTCACATTTATGTGGCGAACTGGTTCTTCGGTGCCTTTATCATTACCGTTGCGGTTCTTCACATTGTAAATAGTATGGTTATCCCAGTTTC
This sequence comes from Vibrio penaeicida, assembly GCF_030689305.1. Classification (GTDB taxonomy): domain Bacteria; phylum Pseudomonadota; class Gammaproteobacteria; order Enterobacterales; family Vibrionaceae; genus Vibrio; species Vibrio penaeicida_B. Next base: position 597,232 of record NZ_JAUYVM010000002.1, read on the forward strand.
CATGGGTAAATCGTATTCTATTTACTCCGGTGCCGTCGATGCCATGGTTCAATGGTGGTACGGTCACAATGCGGTAGGGTTCCTTCTTACTGCTGGCTTCTTGGGAATGATGTATTATTTTGTTCCTAAACAAGCTGAGAGACCAGTTTATTCATACCGTTTATCTATCGTTCACTTCTGGGCGTTAGTTTCCCTTTATATCTGGGCTGGTCCTCACCACTTGCATTACACTGCCCTACCTGACTGGACTCAGTCTTTAGGTATGGTGATGTCTTTGGTTTTGTTTGCTCCGTCTTGGGGTGGCATGATCAACGGTATCATGACGCTTTCTGGTGCATGGCATAAACTCCGTCATGACCCTATTCTTCGATTCTTGATTGTTTCATTGTCTTTCTACGGCATGTCAACGTTCGAAGGACCGATGATGTCAATCAAAACGGTCAATGCATTGTCTCACTACACCGATTGGACAATCGGTCACGTACACTCCGGTGCATTAGGTTGGGTTGCAATGGTATCTATTGGTTCCGTTTATCACCTAATCCCTAAGCTGTTCGGTCAAGAGCGTATGTACTCTGTTAGCTTGATCAACACGCATTTCTGGTTGGCAACAATTGGTACGGTTCTCTATATCGTAGCGATGTGGATTTCTGGTGTTATGCAAGGTCTGATGTGGCGTGCAGTTAACTCCGACGGTACGCTGACTTACAGTTTCGTTGAATCTGTAGAGCAGTCTTATCCGTTCTACTTTGTTCGTTTCCTTGGTGGTTTCATCTTCTTGGCTGGTATGTTCCTAATGGCATACAACGCTTATAAGACAATCACTGCCCCTAAAGACAGCTTAAAAGCTGTTGCTCAACCGGCATAAGGAGATTGACTAATGAGTTCGAATTCAAATAACCGTCATGAAATTGTAGAGAAGAACGTAGGTCTTCTTGCCATTTTGATCGTATTTGCAATCAGCCTTGGGGCTTTGGTAGAAATTACACCACTGATTTTCCAAGATCAGACGACTAAGCCAGTTCAAAACTTGCGTCCATATACAGCGTTGGAAATGGAAGGTCGTGATATCTACATCCGCGAAGGTTGTAACGTATGTCATAGCCAGATGATTCGTCCATTCCGCGCAGAAACCGAGCGTTACGGTCACTATTCCGTAGCGGGTGAAAGTGTTTGGGAGCACCCATTCCTTTGGGGTTCAAAACGTACGGGACCAGATTTGGCTCGTGTCGGTGGTCGTTACTCCGATGAGTGGCATCGCGTTCACTTAATTGATCCGCGAGAGCTCGTCCCTGAGTCCAACATGCCTGGCTTCCCTTGGTTGGAAGAAAATGTTTTAGACGGCAAGCTGACTCAGAAGAAACTGACCATTTTCCGCGATCAATTTGGCGTTCCTTACACGGATGATCAGATCGCAAATGCAAAACAAGAAGTAGAAGGTAAAACAGAGATGGATGCCATCATTGCTTACCTTCAATCTCTTGGTCACGCAATGAAGTAAGGGGGATATATGGATATCGGTACTATTCATAGTATATGGACCATAGTGTTGTTCGTTAGCTTTCTTGGTGTCGTGTGGTGGGCTTACGGTAAAAGCCGTAAAGCACGCTTCGACGAAGCCGCTAATCTAGTATTCGCTGACGAGCAAGAGCCCTCTGAAGAGAAAGAAGGAGTGACCAAATAATGAGTACTTTTTGGAGTCTCTGGGTAATTATCATTACCGTAGGTACCTTGCTAGGCTGTGCAGCCCTTCTTTACTGGTGTGTTAAAGATAAGATGGGTGTAGAAGAAGGTGTGGACATGGGGCACGAATACGATGGTATTCGTGAACTGAATAACCCTCTTCCAAAATGGTGGACATATTTGTTTATTAGCACCTTTGTGTTTGCTGCGATTTACTTGGCGCTATTTCCAGGTTTGGGTAGCTTCAAAGGACTATTGGGGTGGCAAAGCTCCGATCAAACGGTGACCACTGTTCAGCAGTCTCGTGAGCGAATTGCTAAAGCGCAAGAAGAAAAGCGCTTGGATCAATATGCCAAAGAACTGGACGATGCAGACGCTTATTTTGGTGAAGCATTCCGTAAGCTTGCATACAATGAAGCGGGTGAACTCAGCGACATTACTGAAATCGCTAAAAATGAAGAAGCGATTAAAGTTGGTCAGCGTTTGTTTTTGCAAAACTGTTCGCAATGTCATGGTTCTGATGCCCGTGGTCTAAAAGGTTTTCCTAACCTTACGGATAACGCTTGGTTGTATGGCGGTGAGCCTGTAGCCATCGTAAATACGGTTATGAATGGTCGTATTGGTGCTATGCCTGCATGGGGCGAATCTTTTGGCGAGCAAGGCGTACGTGAAGTGGTAACTTATACGTTGAGTCTTTCTGGTCGTAAAGTTAACGCACGTGAAGCGGCGGCAGGTAAAGCTCGCTTTGCTGCATGTGCGGCCTGCCATGGTACAGACGGTAAAGGAAACCCTGCGTTTGGTGCGCCAGACCTAACAGACCAAGTTTGGCTGTTTGGTGAAACGCGTGCTGACATCACAGAGACGGTTATGTACGGTCGTCAAGGTGTGATGCCTGCATGGAAAGACATTCTAGGTGAAGATAAGGTTCAACTTGTTTCCGCTTACGTTTGGAGCTTGAGTAACTCAGGCAAATAGTACAATTCTATACAGCCCCTACCCAAGGGGCTGTCTTTTCTATAAGTTAATTCTAAATTCCGTTATTGAGAACTTTTCTATGGTACAGCCTTGGTATAAACAATTTTGGCCGTGGTTTCTGATCGCGCTTCCAGCTACCGTCGTTGTGGCAAGTTTTGTCACGCTTGGTATTTTTTCCAAAAACTCCGTTTCGCTGGTTGCCGAGGATTACTATAAAAAAGGCAAAGGCATCAACATTGATATCTCAAAGCAGAACGCTGCTCGGGATCTCAGCTTATCGGCTAATGTCTCTACCAGTTCCAATCGTATTGTTATCGGTTTTGATAAAGGTGAGCTTGAGCACTTCCCTGCTTTGGTGGTGACATTTTCGCACCGAACGCTCGCAGACCGAGACTTTTCTCAAACATTATCGGCTAATGCCTTAGGCCAGTATGCAATCAATTTAGACAACGAGATTGAAGGCCCTTGGTTTGTTGAAGTAGAACCACACAATAAAGAGTGGCTAATTCAAGGCAAAGTGACTTTCCCATCACAATCACCGACGCAATTGGGTAATTAAATTAATGACAAAAGAGTGTTATCACTGCGGTGAAGATGTACCAGCCAACACTGATTTTAAAGTCGAAATTTTAGGGCAAGAACGTGAAATGTGCTGCCCAGGTTGCGAATCTGTTGCTCAAACCATTGTTGAAAGCGGGCTCGTTTCTTACTACCAATATAGAACGGCACCAGCCGAAAAAGCCGATCTGGTTCCAGAGCAGCTTAGAAACCTCATCCACTATGACAACGAAGAAGTTCAATCTGAATTTGTTCGTCAGTCAGAACATCAATCAGAGGTGACATTGTCACTCGAGGGCGTGTCTTGCGCCGCTTGTGCATGGCTCATTGAAAAACAGCTAGTTAATCAATCCGGTGTACTCTCTATTCGAGTGAACACCACCACGAACCGTGCCATTTTAGCGTGGGATAAGACTCAAGCTAAGCTGAGTGATTTGTTGGCAACTGTACACCAATTAGGGTACAAAGCAGCGCCATTTGAAGCGGACCAACAAGAAGCGTCTTATCACCGTGCGATGAAACAGTATCTTTACCGGCTTGGCATTGCTGGCTTAGCCACCATGCAGGTAATGATGCTGGCCGTGGCACTGTATTTGGAAGTGTTCGGTGATTTAGACGCAGAATTCAAACAGTACTTCCGTGTAGTGAGCTTGATATTTGCTACTCCCGTTCTGCTTTATTCTGCACTTCCGTTTTACTTAAATGCGTGGCGCAGCTTAAAAGGGCGAACGCTGGGTATGGATGTTCCAGTCTCTATCGCCCTTATCTTTGCCTATGTGGCAAGTTTGGTAGCGACGGTGACAGAGCAAGGTGAAGTCTTTTTTGAATCAATCACTATGTTTACCTTCTTCTTGCTACTCGGGCGTTTTTTGGAAATGCGAGCAAGAAGAAAAGCAGCCGCGGCCAGTGCAAATTTACTGAAACTTATTCCCTCAATGGCAACGAAGTTGGATGGCACCCAAGTCCCAGTTAAAACGTTAACGATCGGCGATCAAGTGAGAGTGTTGCCCGGAGAGCACGTTCCCGCAGATGGCATTATCTTAAAAGGTCGCGTACATATTGACGAATCCATGTTAACCGGTGAATCCATTCCAGTAGTGAAGAAGCAAGGCGACACGGTGTTCGCAGGTACGTTAAACGGCGAAGAGTCGTTTGAATTGGAAGTGAACACCAGTAAAGCAAACTCGATGATCTCCAACATAGTCAGGCTGCAAGATGAAGCTCAAATGTCTAAGCCTAAGATTGCGCAAGTTGCGGATGTCGTCGCTCGATACTTTGTTGCCGTCATTCTGATTGTCGCGGCTTGTACATGGGCTTATTGGCATCAAACAAAACCAGAGGACGCTTTCTGGATCATGCTGGCAGTACTTGTTGCAACTTGCCCTTGTGCGCTTTCACTTGCCACCCCTACTGCGATCACATGTGCAACCTCTCGTATGGGAAATTTAGGGATTCTTCTTCGTAAGGGTCATGTGTTTGAAACTCTGTGTAAAGTCAATCATTTGGTTGTTGATAAAACAGGCACCCTAACAGAAGGTAATATTCAGATAGATCGCACCGAAGTCGTTAGTAACCATTTCTCTGAAGAGGAATGTCTAGCGATTTCGGCTTCACTAGAGAATCATGCAAACCACCCTATTGCTAAGGCATTTAAAGCGTTTGCAGATACAGCAATCGAAGTGGATCAAGTCGAAAATAAAATTGGCTTCGGCATTGTTGGTTTATACAAGGGGCAACCTTGCAAAATCGGAAGTGCGAATTTTGTATTGGGACAAGAAACCGAGTCGAAACAACCGTGTGTGTATCTATCTGTCAATGATTCTCACGTGGCTACTTTCTACTATCACGATCCTATCCGTGAGCAAAGCCAAGCGTTGATTTCAAAATTAGCAGAGGCGGGAATTAAAACGACCCTCCTTACGGGCGATTCTTTGAATAATGCACAACCTGTTGCTAACGCAATGGGGATAGAATCGGTCGTCGCCAGCGCCAGCCCACAAGAGAAATTGGAGTTCTTGTCAACACTTAAGGATCATGAAGTTTCTCTGATGATAGGTGATGGTATTAACGACGCCCCAACCCTTGCTGGTGCTCACCTTTCAGTGGCAATGGGAGGCGGTGCCGATGTGGCTAAGTCTTCTGCTGATATGGTGTTACTGGGGGATAAACTCGATAAATTGATTGAAGCACGTCTACTTGCCCTCAAAACACGCAAAATTATTAGGGAAAACCTTGCGTGGTCGCTAGGATATAACTTATTGATATTGCCTTTAGCAGTAGCTGGACTAGTGGCACCTTATATCGCAGTTGTCGGAATGTCTGCCAGTTCAATCATCGTTGTTACCAACTCACTCAGGTTGCTTAAAGAAAATGGCTAGTCTTTATATTCTTATCCCCATCGCAATACTGCTTGTATGCCTAGCTGTTGCGGTTTTCTTATGGGCAGTAAAAAGCGAACAGTTTGAAGATTTGGAACGTCAAGGGCACAACATTTTGTTCGACGAAGATGAAATGCATGAAAAAGCCAAGCCGAAGCCACACAACACCGACCCAGAGTAATTCTTAAATGGCAGATTGGTTAGGGGCATTGTTGATAGGAATTCTTGGTGCGGGGCACTGCATGGGAATGTGTGGGGGCATTGCTTCTGCCGTTGCTGTAGGAAACCCCAACGCCTCTCGAACACTGCTCATCACGCTGTTTTATAACTTAGGTCGCCTATCATCTTATGCCTTTACCGGAGCAATTATTGGCGGTGCCATTTCATCTATCGCTCAGTTTTCTGACTTCAATCTGGCACTGACCTATCTACGGTTAGTTTCCGCCGCATTCATGATTTTACTCGCCTTGTATATCGCAAAGTGGTGGCAAGGCTTGTTGGTAATAGAGAAGCTGGGCCAAGGTGTATGGAAATTTGTTTCGCCTGTGGGGAAAAAGCTTCTTCCGCTACGTTCGCCACTTCACGCATTTCCATTCGGTTTTGTATGGGGATGGTTGCCTTGTGGATTGGTTTACTCAACCTTAACGTGGGCGGCGGTTTCCGGTAGTGCTTTAGATGGTGCACTTATTATGTTTGCATTTGGCTTAGGTACCCTACCTGCCATGTTATTGGTTGGTTTAAGTGCCGTTAAGTTTCAAAAGTGGCAAAGAAACGAAATTTTTCGCCAGTGCGGGGCTCTTCTCTTATTAGCGTATGGGAGCTACACCGCCTATGATGCAATCTCATTACTTTCATAATTTGTCACATCTCTATGTTTCTATGCCTTTTTTTTCACTACCCTTTAGTATTAGGAAGTGGTAAAATATTGATGTATATCAAAATAGCGTTTGGGTGTTATGATTTCAAATAAGCCAGCAACAAATAGAGTTCAGTCCGGTGGATGTGCCATTCACTGTCAAGATTGTAGTATTAGCCAACTCTGTATTCCTTTCACTCTCAATGAATCTGAGCTCGATCAACTAGATGAAATCATTGAAAGAAAGAAGCCGATTCAGAAAGGTCAAGAGATATTCAAAGCAGGTGATGAACTAAAATCACTGTATGCAATACGCTCTGGAACCATCAAAAGCTACACCATTACTGAACAAGGCGATGAGCAGATCACTGCATTCCACCTTGCGGGTGATTTGGTTGGTTTCGATGCCATTAATGATAATTCTCACCCCAGCTTTGCTCAGGCACTTGAAACATCGATGGTGTGTGAAATTCCATACGAAATTTTAGACGATTTATCTGGCAAAATGCCTAAGCTTCGCCAGCAAATTATGCGTTTGATGAGTAATGAAATCAAAGGCGACCAGGAGATGATCCTACTTCTTTCTAAGAAGAATGCTGAAGAAAGGCTTGCCGCATTTTTATACAACCTTTCTACTCGCTTTTCTCAGCGTGGATTCAGTCCTCGAGAGTTTCGCTTAACCATGACACGTGGTGATATCGGCAACTACTTGGGCTTAACCGTTGAAACCATCAGCCGTTTGTTAGGTCGCTTCCAAAAAGCCGATATGCTTAGCGTGAAAGGCAAGTATATTACGATTTTAGATCATGATGCGATGCAAGAACTTGCTGGCGTATCAAGCGATTAATTCTATAGTTGGATCATAGTTTCATCTAAGTGGCTCAGTTCTGAGCCACTTCATATTTCTCTCGTATATTTTCCAGTTTCCCTAAATATTTTTACTCATTTAAGCTACAGTTATCTTAAGATTAGCCTCTAACCTTTTGGTTTCTAAGGAGCTGTTATGAGTATTTACAATAAGATTCTCGTTGTTGCAGATGTCAATAATGACCAGCAACCAGCGCTAGCCAGAGCAATTCAGCTGAGCGAAAGCAGTCGTTCAGAAAGCCATATTACATTTTTCCTTTCTATTTATGATTTCTCTTATGAAATGACATCGATGCTTTCGATGGACGAGAGAGATGCAATGAGACGCGGCGTTATTCAGCAGCGAGAAGCGTGGATGGAAGAAGTTGCCCAGCCCTATCTTAATGATTCAGTGAAATTTGATATTAAAGTGGTTTGGCACAATCGCCCATATGAAGCCATCATAGGTGAAGTGTTTGCAGGCGCGCATGAAATAGTAGTGAAAGCGACACGTAAGCATGACGTGCTTGAATCTGTCATATTCACACCGACAGATTGGCACATTCTGCGTAAGTGCCCTTGCCCTGTCCTTCTTGTAAAAAATCACGACTGGCCAGTGAATGGCAACGTGATGGCTTCAATACATGTTGCTTCAGAAAACCCTACCCACCAAGATTTAAACGATACGATGGTAGAGCAGCTACAAGACATTAGTAGCCGTTTAAACGCCAAATTTGCATTGGTCAATGCCTACCCTGTTACGCCAGCCAATATCACCATAGAGTTACCGGAATTTGATCCTACAACTTATAGCGACGCAGTGCGTGGACATCATTTGACGGCAATGAAAGCGTTACGTCAAAAGCATGGTATTGATGAAAGTGATACTCGAGTTGAGCAAGGTTTACCGGAAGAAGTCATCCCTAAAATAGTGGACGAGCTTGATGCAGGTCTTGTGATCTTAGGAACAACGGGCAGAACAGGTTTATCAGCCGTATTTATTGGTAATACTGCTGAACACGTCATCGATAAAATTAACTGCGATGTTCTGGCTTTAAAGCCTAATGGCTATATTAGTCCACTTGATCCAAATCAGTGAGTTTCACCTAGAAACCTGAATTTCCTCAGAAGCTTCAAGGTAGTTTGAACATGCAAATAGGCAAGCGTTGGCTTGCCTATTTTGTTTGTATGAAGATGAACTTGCGAAAGTTGCTTAACGGCTACTGCGAATAGCAGTTAAAATACTGGTATCTATCTTGGATATCCGTATTATACGCACTTCAAATTATTGTCGAGATAACAACAGAAAAACTGGATATGACTGAGCAAAGTAACGAGCGCACAAAAGCTCAACAATACAACTTCAATAAGTTGCAAAAACGCATTCGTCGCAACACCGGAAATGCCATTAGAGACTTCAATATGATTGAAGAAGGCGACCGCATTATGGTGTGCTTGTCAGGTGGTAAAGACAGTTTTACGATGCTCGACATTTTAATGAGTTTGCAAAAAAGCGCACCAGTTAACTTTGAACTGGTGGCTGTTAACCTCGATCAGAAACAACCGGGTTTTCCCGACCATATTTTACCTGACTACTTAGAGGGTTTAGGTGTTGAGTACAAGGTTGTTGAAGAAGATACTTACTCAATCGTTAAAGACAAAGTACCTGAGGGAAAAACTACTTGCTCGCTTTGTTCTCGCCTTCGCCGTGGTATTTTGTATCGCACAGCCAAAGAGCTCGGAGCGACAAAGATAGCTTTAGGTCACCATAGAGACGACATTCTTGAAACCATGTTCTTAAACATGTTCTACGGTGGAAAGATAAAAGGTATGCCACCTAAACTGGTGTCTGACAATGGCGAACACGTCGTAATTCGTCCTCTGGCGTACTGCCGCGAGAAAGACATCATCAAGTACTCTGAGATGCGTGAATACCCAATTATTCCATGTAACTTATGTGGATCTCAGCCAAACCTTCAACGTCAAAACGTTAAACACATGCTGAATACGTGGGATAAGCAATTCCCTGGTCGTATTGAAACCATGTTTACTGCAATGCAGAATGTTGTCCCTAGCCATCTCGCTGATTTCGAACTCTTTGATTTTAAAACAATCAATCGCGACTCAGGTGTGATCAACGGAGGCGATATTGGCTTTGATAAAGAAGACATGCCTGCGGTTCAAAGCTCAGATGAAGATGCGGTAGAGTTTGACCCGAAATTACAGCTAGATGTAACAAATATATAATTTGAAGAACAGCTAAATTACAGGGGCTCGTATAGAGCCCCTTTTTTATGTTTATTATTATTTTCTTGCCCATTCAGGTAACCAATCGCCGTGGGCGATTCTAAGTTCGTCTACTAATTGCCATATTTGGTCTAGATCCAATTCTGCTGCCGTGTGCGGATCCATCATTGCTGCATGGTATATGTGCTCTGGGTTTTCCGTCATCAACGCTTCAACAACAAGTACCTGAACGTTCACACTACTTTGAATTATTGCGTTTAGCTGAGGGGGCAAACTGCCTATTTTTGTTGGCTGAATTCCCATGGCATCGACCAAGCAAGGGACTTCCACAGCACAACCTTGAGGCAGTGAATCAATGAGACCTTTGTTGGGCACATTCCCATAGATGACTTCAGGAACGTTTGTCCATACTGCATTGATGATTGCAGAGGCATATTCGTTACTTTTATCTAGATCGATGGTTTCTTCCGATAACAACTTTTTGGATTGCTCTTGCCATTGCTCTATTTGTTCTACGCATCGCTTCGGGTATTCATCTAGTGGGATTTGAAATTTATGAATAAGATCATCCCTACCCGATTTAATAAACCAAGGTGTGTACTCTGCAAAATGCTCAGAACTTTCGGTTACATAATACCCAGTACGCTTAAGCATCTCGTATCGAACCAGATTTTTGCAGCGAGGCATTTCTTGGCTTTCGGGTCTTGGGTAAACACCTGACTCATAGCCTTCAAGCAGTTTCGGATATAAGTCAGCGTATTCACCATTCTCTAAACGTTCTTCAAAATTCAAGAAAAATGCGATGTGATTAATACCCGCGCAACGGAATCGAATTTTATCAATAGGTATTTGCAGGTCAGAAGCTAAGCTCTCAGAGGTATGCTGAACTGAATGACAAAGCCCTACTTGTTTGATTTGGGGAAATTTTTCCGCAATTGCCCAAGTATTGATTGCCATTGGGTTTACATATTGAAGAAGTGTCGCTTCAGGGCACACTTCAAGCATATCTTCGCATACCGACCATAAGTGAGGTACGGTGCGCAACCCACGCATGATGCCACCAACGCCAAGTGTATCTGCTATTGTTTGCTCTAAACCAAATTTTTTTGGTATCTCAAAGTCGGTCACTGTGCAGGGTTCATAACCACCGATTTGAAAAGCGACAATCACAAAATCAGCGTCTTTTAACGCGTCTTTCTGACCTAGATGAGTTGAGAGAGTCGCATCACACTTCAGTGTAGAAATCATTTTTTTGGCGACCGCTTTTGATTCATCTAGACGGTTCTGATCGATATCCATTAATGCAACATGAGCGCCTTGCAAGCGTTCACGTTGTAAAATATCACCGACAATGTTTTTCATAAACACCGTAGATCCGGCACCAATAAAGGCGATTTTTGGGTAATCTTTCACTTTTGTCATCCCTGTTCATGCTGGTATACGTTGATTATTGGTTAACAAACTTACAGATACTTCCTAAAATACAAACAAAACTTCCGGAAAGTGAACTTATTCTTGCTGACACCTTCTCTTAGTGACAAAGTGAATGAGTGCCCAAGTTTTAAAACGTGATTTTTAATTCCCAACATAATAGGTTTTATACAATGAAGCAGTCGATCCCCTCTCATGAATATTCCAGTACCTATCGGGTGGAAGATCCTGATTACCCGAAAGATTGCGGGATTGTGGTGGAAGATATAAAACCCAGAGCCTTTGAAGCGTCTTATTACCATCACCATGCCTCTATTGAAATGAATTATCTACATGATGGGGCGATGACATATTCCTTTTCAGGAAAAGAGGTCAAATTAAAAAGTGGGTGTTTTACTCTGTTTTGGGGAGCAAACCCCCATCGAGTTGTATCCGTTGATGGCGCAACTCGAATAACAAACGTGTACATATCGCTGTCGCAATTATTGCAATGGTCTTTGCCTCCGGAGTTTATAGACGCAGTGTTAAGCGGTGCTGTGGTGTGTACACAAGAATCCAACCTGCTCGATCATCAGATAGTGGAGCGCTGGGCAGAGGAACAAAATCGAAATGCAAATTGGCGTAGGCTACACGGGCTGGAAGTCGAGTCTCGCTTACTGCGCCTTGCTAATGAAGGGTGGAATACGATGTTACATCGTAACAAAGTCGACAGTGAAACCATTGTTGGAGGCAAAGCTATTCTTCATTTCGAATCTATGTTGCGTTTTATCAGTGAGCATTTTTCATCACCCATAGGTTTGCAAGACGTCGCACAAGATATCGGGGTGTCTAAGGGTTACGCAATGACCTTGTTTCGAAAACTACTGGGTAAAACCATTAAAGAGCACCTTACCGATCTCAGAATGTATCACGCTAAAATGTTGTTAGCGGAATCAGATACAAAAATTGTAGCAATCGCATTAGACAGCGGGTTTGGGTCACTTTCTGCGTTTTATGATGCCTTTCAAAAACAGGAAGGAATCTCGCCGGCAGCATTTAGGAAGCAAAGCCTTGTAGGACAGAGATTCCACTCCAACTCGTAAGCTGGAGTGAATCACTGGGTATTGAATCTAGAGGTATTGAATCTAGTCTGCTTTAGGAAGGTAAGGTAGGACTCTTGTGGTTTGTGCTGGCAAAGTAAAGCTCTCGCCTTTCTTGAGGTTGTTCAGCGCAAAGTATGCTCTGCCATTAACGATCTCGACTGACTTTCCATTCGGAAGCGCAATTTCACTATTAAGACTATCGGCAAATTCCAGCGTAACGCCTTCCACATCTGGAGTGAACCAACTAGCAAACATCCCGCCCAAGTCTTCTAGCATCACCTGCATTTGAGGCAGTAGCTTTTCAATATCTTCGTATTTTACTGATCCACTTAGCTGCTCTTTTGCCATCACAACCAAAGAGAAATCACATCTTTTGTTTTTTTCAGTACGCACAAAAACCAAAGGGTTCGCCGATTTCAAATTCTGATCAATGGGCACTTTTAGCTCGTAGCCTGAGGTATCAAACTCTTCGTAATGTTCTCCTTTTTCCATCCATGCTTTTTCGAGTAGGCAAAGCTTTTTAGAATCTGCGTCTACAAAGAACAGACCGACTTTTACATCGTCGTGCCCTTCACTCGCGTTGCTCTTCATTTGAGAGTACAACTTCGAATAGGTAAACATGTATTCTTGAGCTTGAAGTGGCAGTGCCAAGCCTAGCGAAACAGCAAAAGCAATTAGAGGGGTAATTTTCATTATTGAATTCCGAACTCAGTCCAATATTTATTGTTGTGGCGGATCATAGCTTGTAATTCATCAACATACGCTTGACCACGCTCAGAATAGTGACTTAATCCTTGTGTCAATGCGAGCGCCGTCTTCTCACTCTGTAGGTCTTGTCCAGATTGTTCAAGTTGTGAACGAATGGTGCGAAGTTTTGCATATGCTCGGTTGCGATTTACATTCATAAAGTACGCTGAAACTGAATCTTGTGCTGAACCAAATTTTGCGACTTCATGGGTCGCTCCTTCATTTCTTCTTAGTGGTACAAGACCGCAGCCCTTTCTGTAGCACCATTGACCAAAAAAATTGTTCGCTTTGGTTGCGAAGCGAGACGTTCCCCAAGCGGATTCGTTCGCTGCTTGTGTCAACACAAGGCTAGGAGGAAGGACATTGACGCGCAACAACATCGTGTTGAGCCAATCTTCGGTAATGCCTTCTGAAGGCACAGCGTACTGATAGGCTTTCGCTAATTTTTCCGCGCTTTGCCGGTGTTTTTCTGCGTTGCGAGAATTATTGCCTTTGGATTTCATCGAAAGTAAAAACTGGCGTTCTTGTAATACGCGGTGGTTCTCTATCGCAATCGCAGGGTTTAGAAAACCAAAGAATGACAATTTCTTTTCATTCACGTTTGTTATCGCGGCGAAATCAGGTTTCTTACCCATGCTTGGCAAAGGTTTAGAAACCACCTCTTCAGCAGGCTCGGTTTGGGGTTCTTTTTCCAAAAATGGAAACAAAAACGCTGCGGCGAAAAACGCAGCAGCGACAAGTTTTAAAGGGGTTTTAAGCATCAAATGTACCGGAGTTATTCGAACCTTGTTGAGGTTTAGTTGGAATGTCTGAAGCAACAATTTTAAGTTGGATGCCAAACATGTTGCGATACAGAATGCCTTTCACATGGAAGAAGAAAGGCACCACAAAAATCAATCCGATCCCGTAAAGCATGGTTGCGATAAAGAACATCAAGCCAACCACAAAGTAAATACCAAAGATTGGGAATATTTTTTTATTTACCGCTCTAAAAGACAACAGCAAAGATTGCATAGGAGGAATACGTTTCTCACAGATAAGCAAAATAGAATGGCTAAATGCTATGGTGAGATAGATTGATAGAAATGGAAGCAGCTGCCCCGCGATTCCTTGTAACAAGATACTGAACGCCGTCGCGAGAATGACCGGGATTGTGTACTGAAGCCCTTTCGCCATGTGACGAGACTTAGTGCGCAAACCTGCCGAGTGGCTCATGGCCATCAAGCTAATGCCAGCATATAGCGGCGCGCTAATTAACTCGTAGCTAAAATTGGCATAAAAGATGGACTGAAATATTTGTGGGTCAGCCTCTTGCGGGTTTTGCACCAAAGTGAGCAACACGGTTGGGTCGCCAAGTTGCATTTTTAAGGCAATAAAGAAGATTAAGGCTTGTATCGCAATCAAAGCCACGATCGCGGGGGAAAATGAAAAGAAGTTTTTCATCGTATACTTCCAAGCTTCTTGAATCACTTCGCCTGGTTTCAGTTCGTATTGTCCGGAAAGAGCCTGTTCTATGCTCCCCCCTAAGTTGAAATCTTTTACTATTTCATTATTCATATGTACTTCCGGGTCAAAAGTGTGACCAAATAACGTTCTCAGTATTCATACCACCCACTCTATGGTGAGCGTTGAAAAATACGGCGATTATACGTGGGAGTTGCTCCGTCTTAAAAGCAAGATTGCAACATCTGTTTAATTTTAGAATCAATTGCCTAATAATTGCACTTTCTTATTCATTCTTTTATTCAGATTCCATCAAATCATGAAAATTCCGGCTATAACCTCAGTGAATCCATGTGTGGCGGTAAGCCATTAACGGGTCGATCGCGCAGCGTTCACGTTTTAGGTAAAGCGTAGGTTTTGGCTATGAAACTCCAGTTTTTATGCGTTCGGAAATCTGTGTGAAAAGAGTACAAATCGTTGTGTGATAAATGGCTAATTTTAATGCCGAAAAAATTTTAGTTTTTTGTAAGAAAATGCTTTGAGAACCTCACATAGAGGCATATTATGCGCTCCCTACTCCACCAACGTTCTGGTCGTGCCAGTACTGGCTTTTAATAGGAGAAATACAGACATTGAAAAAGCCAAATCATGTTGTTCAGCTAGCGTCCATTGAAAAAAGCTTCGATGGTAAAAAAATCATTGATGGATTCAACTTAATCGTGAATCACGGTGAATTCCTGACCATTTTAGGTCCTTCAGGCTGTGGTAAAACAACGGTTCTGAGGATGATTGCAGGTTTTGAAACCTGTGACCAAGGAAGCATCCAAATTGATGATGTGGACGTCACGGTAGTATCTGCCGAACAGCGGCATGTAAATACGGTTTTTCAAAGTTATGCCCTGTTCCCTCATATGACGGTATTTGACAACGTTGCCTTTGGGTTGCGTATGCAGAAAGTGCCAGCTTCGGATATTGAACCAAGAGTTATCGAAGCGTTAAAAATGGTTCGTTTGGATCACATGGCTGCACGCAAACCTCACCAGCTTTCTGGTGGACAGCAGCAACGTATCGCGATTGCGCGTGCAGTAGTAAACAAGCCGAAAGTGCTGCTACTGGACGAGTCTTTGTCTGCATTGGATTACAAACTGCGTAAGCAAATGCAGGTTGAGTTAAAGCAGCTTCAGCGCCAATTGGGTATTACGTTTGTTTTTGTTACTCACGATCAAGAAGAAGCGCTGTCCATGTCTGACCGAATCATCGTGATGAAAGATGGGAAGATTGAACAAGATGGCTCACCACGTGAGATTTACGAAGAGCCAAAAAACCTGTTCGTTGCCAAGTTTATTGGCGAGATCAATGTGTTTGATGCAGAAGTAATCGAGCGTATCGATAGCAAACGCATCAAAGCGACAATAGAGGGTGTTGAGTCCATTGTTTACTACGATGAGGCAGTAGCAACTGGCGATAAACTCCAAGTACTGCTTCGCCCTGAAGACTTAAGACTGGAAGAGATTAAAGAAAGTGAAACCAAGGGCATTGTTGGCCATGTGACCGACCGTACCTACAAAGGTATGACATTGGATTCGGTTGTTGAACTAGAATCGGGCATGCGTGTGATGGTAAGCGAATTCTTCAATGAAGATGATCCAGATGTTGATCATTCATTGGGTCAAAAAGTCGCCGTAACTTGGGTTGAAAGCTGGGAAGTGGTACTGGCAGATGAACAAGACGTTTAATTTTCAAAACTCACTGAAATGGCATAGCGCTTTTAATCTACAAAAAATGATCATCGGTCTGATTGTCGGATGGTTGGTCATTTTTGTGCTGATTCCAAATGTCATGATCATCGGAACCAGCTTTTTAACGCGTGACGAAGCAAACCTTATTGAGATGACGTTCACGCTTGATAACTATGCCCGTTTAGCGGACCCACTCTACTTTAAAGTATTGTGGCATTCGTTCTATATGGCGATTGTCGCCACACTGCTGTGTTTGGTGATTGGATACCCGTTTGCTTACATCGTGGCAAAAATGCCCGAGAAATGGCGTCCGTTTATGCTGTTTTTGGTGATTGTACCATTCTGGACAAATTCACTGATTCGCACTTACGGTTTGAAAATTGTGTTAGGTACGCAAGGCATCTTAAATAAGAGCTTGTTGGCGCTGGATATTATCGATAAACCCATTCGGATAATGTACAGCGAGTCGGCTGTCATGATTGGATTAGTGTATATCTTGCTTCCATTCATGATTTTACCCTTGTATTCGGCCATTGAAAAATTGGATGACACCTACTTGGAAGCGGCAAAAGATCTTGGGGCAAACAAACTGCAAACTTTGCTCAAAGTGGTATTGCCACTCACGATGCCGGGCATCATTGGCGGTTGTTTGTTGGTGTTGTTACCAGCGCTTGGCATGTTCTATATTTCAGACTTGCTGGGAGGCGCAAAAAACTTGCTGATCGGTAATGTCATTAAGAGCCAGGTACTAAATGCTCGTGATTGGCCATTTGGCGCAGCAACCAGCATCGCGCTCACTGTCGCTATGGCGATCATGTTGTACGCCTACTATAGGGCTGGGAAATTGTTGAACAAAAAAGTGGAGCTAAGCTGATGGGCAAGTCAATTAAGTTTAGCTTTATGGCATTAGTGTACGCGTTTTTGTATTTGCCAATCATTGTGCTGATCGTCAATTCCTTCAATGCCAGTAAATTTGGCATGAAATGGGGTGGATTTACTACCAAATGGTACGAGGCGCTTGTTAACAACGACAGCTTAATGCAAGCAGCGTGGCACTCATTAAACGTTGCCGTATTTTCAGCAACCGCAGCCACCATCATTGGTAGCCTGACGGCTGTTGCCCTTTTCCGTTATCGGTTTAAAGGAAAAGGTATGGTGAATGGCTTGTTGTTCATCGTAATGATGTCGCCAGATATTGTGATGGCAATTTCTTTACTAGCACTGTTTTTGGTTTTGGGTGTGCAATTGGGCTTCTTTACCCTTTTCTTTGCTCATATTACCTTCTGTATACCATTTGTGGTGGTGACAGTGTATTCACGTCTCAATGGATTCGATGTGAAAATGTTGGAAGCCGCAAAAGATTTGGGAGCAAGTGAATGGGTTATATTGAAGCAGATCATATTGCCCTTAGCCAAACCGGCAGTTGCAGCGGGTTGGTTGCTTAGCTTTACCTTGTCATTGGATGACGTCATCATCAGCTCATTTGTTACTGGACCGACTTATGAAATCCTGCCATTGAAGATTTACTCAATGGTGAAAGTCGGTATTTCGCCAGAGGTGAACGCATTGGCAACTGTGATGTTGGTGGTATCTCTTGTATTGGTTGTGATTTCACAATTGCTAGCAAGAGAAAAAGTAAAGTAAATTAGTGTGATAACACCAGTTTGTATTTATTCGACAGCGCAGTATAGGACTGCGCTGTTTTCTTATCTCGATTAGTTTGGAGCTAACGTTAATGAAAAAATGGGCTACTTTTTTAGCTGGTAGTGCATGTGCGCTTTCCTTACTGACTCAGTCAGTACAAGCGAACGAAAATGATGAATTGGTATTCATGAACTGGGGGCCGTACATTTCTAGCGACCTCTTAAAGCAGTTTACCGATGAAACGGGTATCAAGGTGATTTACTCAACGTATGAGTCAAACGAAACTTTGTATGCCAAGCTGAAAACACACAATAAAGGTTATGATTTGGTCGTACCTTCAACCTACTTCGTTTCTAAGATGCGAGACGAAGGTATGTTGCAAAAAATCGATAAGTCGAAGCTTTCTAATTTCACCAAGCTTGATACCAATTATCTAAACAAGCCCTACGATCCAAACAACGAATACTCTATTCCTCATGTTGTTGCGATTACGGGTTTAGCGGTGAATACGGACATGTACGATGCAAGTCAGTTTAATAGCTGGGGCGATCTATGGAATTCCGATTTGGACGGTCAACTGATGTTGATGGATGACACTCGTGAAGTGTTCCACATCGCGTTACGCAAATTGGGCTATTCCGGTAACACTACCGATGAAAAACAGATCGATGAAGCGTATGCAGAACTGCAAAAACTCATGCCAAATGTGTTGGTGTTTAACTCAGATAACCCAGCATCCCCTTACCTGTTAGGGGACGTTGGCGTGGGTATGCTTTGGAATGGCTCTGCTGCCGCTGCACAGGCAGAAGGCTTGCCGTTGGAATTGGTGTTCCCAAAAGAAGGCGGTATTGGCTGGGTGGACAATTTTGCAATCTCTTCAGGGGCAACGAATGTCGATGCTGCGCATAAGATGATCGATTTTCTACTTCGCCCTGAAATCGCAGAGCAAATTTCAAAGAATGCGGGTTACTTAACGGCAGTAAAGGAATCCAACGAGAAGTTTAAAGATGTCTCACCACTCTTTCCGTCTCAAGAAGATTTAGATCGCGTGGAATGGCAGGCTGCGGTTGGCGACAAGACAGTGAAGTATGAAGAGTACTTTATGAAGCTTAAAGCTGGTCAATAAAATATCGTTTGAACACGATTTGTAAGGGCAATTTCGATTGCCCTTTTTCATTCGTTAAAAACTGGAGTACAATTCTGCCACTTAACTCTGAGAGTGAGATCCAGATCAAATAAGTTGAGCTGGAAATAATCTCTCCCACTAACAGATAAAGGGAAAAAATGAAAAATTGCTCTAGACTGTTTGCTGGTCTTATCAGTGCTGCATCTATCCTTTCTTTCAACGCTTTTGCTGCAGACGAAGAACTGTACTTCTACAATTGGTCCGAATACATCCCAAGTGAGGTTCTAGAAGACTTTACCAAGGAAACGGGTATCAAAGTTATCTACTCTACCTACGAGTCTAACGAGAGCATGTACGCTAAGTTAAAAACTCAAGGTGCTGGCTACGACTTGGTTGTGCCTTCAACGTATTTTGTTTCCAAAATGCGTAAAGAGAAGATGCTGCAAAAAATCGACAAGCAGAAACTTTCTCACTTTGCAGATCTTGATCCTAACTACCTAGATAAGTCTTTTGACCCAAGTAATGACTACTCTATTCCTTATATTTGGGGCGCGACAGGTATCGGCATCAATTCCGACATGCTAGACAAGTCGAGATTCAAAAACTGGGCAGATTTCTGGGACCCGAAATGGGAAGGCCAGTTGATGATGATGGACGACTCACGTGAAGTGTTCCACATTGCCCTTACCAAGCTGGGTTATTCCGCTAACACAACAAACCCAGACGAAATCAAAGCGGCGTATGAAGAACTGAAAAAACTGATGCCAAATGTTTTGGTATTTAATTCAGATTTCCCTGCTAATCCATACCTAGCAGGTGAAACCTCATTAGGTATGCTTTGGAATGGCTCTGCTTACTTAGCACGCCAAGAAGGCGCGACAATTGATATTGTGTGGCCAGAAAAAGGCACCATCTTCTGGATGGACAGCCTGTCTATTCCTTCTGGCGCTAAGAACGTTGAAGCCGCTCATAAGATGATTGATTTCCTTCTTCGTCCTGAGAATGCTGCGAAAATCGCGGTTGAGATTGGCTACCCTACTCCTGTGAAAACAGCGTATCCGCTTTTGCCTAAAGAGTTTGCAAATGATCCAAGTATTTTCCCACCTCAAGAAGTGATGGAAAAAGGTGAATGGCAAGATGAAGTTGGTGAAGCGAGCACGCTTTACGAAGAGTACTTCCAAAAGCTGAAAGTAAACATGTAATTACCTGAACTTGGGTTTAAGTAACATCACATGAAAAAGCAAAAGCGGGCATTGTCCCGCTTTTTTAGTTCTTGCTACATGAGTAACGATGCCTCAATAAAGAAAACCTTAAGCCTGAGCCCTCATTGCATCTGGAGTACTCAACAATTCTTCTACCAACTTAGGCACCTCTAAGCTTGCTTTTCCGTAGCGCTTTTCTTCGAATTCACTTTCTACCGCGCTCGGCTCTAAGTTAATTTCGATAGTATGTGCACCGTGCATTCTCGCATCATGAATAAAACCAGCGGCTGGGTATACAACACCCGAAGTGCCAATAGAGATAAATAAATCAGCCTCTTCCAACGCCGCGTAGATTTCACCCATTTTCAGCGGCATTTCACCAAACCAAACGATATGAGGACGCACTTGCGAAGGCATTTGACAGCAATGGCATAAATCACCCGCCAATATATCGTCTGAGCAGTCTACAACTTGGTTAGACTCGCTGCAGCGTGCTTTAAGCAACTCACCATGCATGTGAATGATATTTTGCGTTCCACCGCGCTCATGGAGGTTATCAATATTTTGGGTAATCACGGTGACTTTTCCATCCAATAGTTCTTCAAGCTTTCCTAACGCTTGGTGTGCTGCGTTAGGTGCAATGGACGGATCTTGTAGCTTTCTACGTCTTTGGTTATAGAAATCCTGGACGAGCTCAGGATCACGCTGAAAGCCTTCTGGTGTAGCGACGTCTTCAATTTTATGGTTTTCCCACAAACCATCTTGCGCTCGAAACGTTTGAATGCCCGACTCAGCGGATATTCCGGCTCCAGTGAGAATAACAATGTTTCTGTAAGGGAAGTTCATACGACATGCATCCTTGTATTTATCTGTTGTTAACATTAGCACTAAAGACACAGTAGTAGAAAGGGATTAGCGGTAGACCATAGTCGTAAAAAGAGCGACTCAAGTCGCTCTTCTAAAGATTGATACCGTAGTATCATGAGGTAAATATGGGGCAGAAGGTTTAGTCTTCGCTGGTAGAGCTGATCTTATGGATCGCCAAATCCGCACCATTGAATTCGTCTTCTTCAGAAAGTCTGAGCCCAGTAACGAGATTTAATACGCCATAAACCGCAGCGGCACCAGCGACAGCTACTACGATACCAATAACAGTACCCAAGACTTGAACCGTTATGCTCACGCCTCCTAGCCCACCCAGTGCACTCTGACCAAAGATACCGGCAGCAATGCCACCCCAAGCGCCACAAACACCGTGAAGAGGCCACACACCCAATACATCGTCTATTTTGGTTTTGTTTTGTAAGTACGTGAACAAGTAAACAAACACTGCTCCTGCAACACCGCCAGTAATAAGTGCGCCAATCGGATGCATAAGATCAGAGCCAGCACAAACAGCCACCAGCCCAGCTAAGGGACCATTGTGGATGAAGCCTGGGTCATTTCGGCCCGCAACAAGTGCTGTAAGGATGCCCCCTGTCATGGCCATTAAAGAGTTCATTGCAACAAGACCGCTGATTCCATTTAAAGTTTGTGCCGACATAACGTTAAACCCGAACCACCCAACACAAAGGATCCATGCGCCTAACGCCAAGAATGGTATGTTTGAAGGCGCGAAGTTTGTGTGTTTTCCAGCGCGTACACGGCCGTTACGCATTCCCAGAAAAATGACGGCAACTAACGCGATCCACCCGCCAACACCGTGCACTACAACAGATCCAGCGAAATCGTGGAATGCCGCACCAAATGAGGATTCAAACCAGTCTTGCAAACCGTAGTTGCCATTCCAAATGATCCCTTCGAATAATGGGTAAACCAGCCCCACAGTAAAAAACGTAGCAATAAGAACAGGATAGAAACGTGCACGTTCCGCTATGCCACCGGACACGATAGCGGGAATAGCCGCTGCAAAAGTAAGTAAGAAAAAGAATTTGACCAGCTCGTACCCGTTGCCTGCTGAAAGTGTTTCAGCATCAGCAAAGAAATTTGCTCCGTAAGCGACCCAATACCCAATAAAGAAATACGCGATAGCAGAAACACCGAAATCTGCGAGAATTTTCACCAGCGCATTGACTTGGTTTTTCTTACGCACAGTTCCTACTTCGAGAAAGGCGAAGCCAGCATGCATGAGGAAAACCATGATGGCACCAAGTAGAAGAAACAAGGTATCTGAACTTTGAGTGAGTGTGTGAACGGCGCCCTGCACATCCGCAACGGAATTACTCATCTTTAATTACTCCTTTTGTATTTTCTTGCACGCTTCCTGTGCTATTAGTTTTGCATTCCCAATTTTGGGGAATTGAACAAGAGCTAATTACGCAAAGATCGTTCCAAGGCTTGAAAATACAAAGCACAAAACTTAATACTTTGTTATTTAAAGGTTAATTATGTTTATAGTAATTGTGGGGGAATGAAGGATGTCTCACTTGCACTAATATGGTGAGATTGCACTGATTTGGATTTTCCATATTGGTGCAGGTGTTCATGAGCAGGTTCTCACCAAACCACATAAACAGACGCCAATCACACTATTTTGTTTAACCAAAGTAAGAATGGATGTTTTTCCTTTTCTTTTAGGCGCACTGAATCAAGTTGAACTATTCTAAAAAGTAGCCCAACTCTATGAATTTGATAATTTATGCCTATCAAAATTTTAATGTCAGAAACGCTTAAAGAGCCATTTGAAAGGTTGTATAAAAGCAAAGAGATTAGCGCAGAATTTGCGGATCTTAAGCAAGTCGTGCCTTCAATTCGTTCATTTGACCCTGATATTATTGTTCTTCACTGCTCAGACAATTCATTTGATGATATTTATGAGCTAACTCAGTACGTTCGAAATGTTCTAAATAAACTCTCGGCAACGATTTGGGTCGTTTTTGATGAAGATATGAAGCCCAGCACGTCATTGCCATGCATTGACCATGGGTTCAGTCTGAAAAACACGCCAGAGAATGAGCTAAACATGCATTTCGAACGTGCAGTGCAAAGGCATAAAGCCATTAATGACAATCAGGCGAACATAAACAGCCGGCTCACCATGTTACTGCGAGTCGGACGTTCAGACATAACCCATTCCGATGATACGTTGTTCGTCGCTGATATTGTGAGTGCGATTGGTCAGTACTGTAACGCTAAAATATCCTTTCTATTTGATGCACCCGAAAATTCTCAACCACCCAACGTGTATCGGCTGAAGCAAGGCATACTCGCTGAGCTTGATGACTCCTTAAAAGTTATGCTTTCGAAAAACATCCCATTAGATGGAACCTTGCAGCACCCCGTGATAAACAGAGAACCGTCTAACGCAATACAAGACTTATTTAGTGGTGCGGCTTTGCTACTCTTCCCTATTTGCACGTATGGGAAATTAAAGTACACCATTATGTGTATTATCGATAACCAACACCCAGAGCTGATCAACACTGCGAATTTAAAAATACTGGAACAAGTGTCCACCCAGTTGAATTCCAGCTTCGAAAGGCGCTATGCCATCACGGAAACAAGCCATAAATATCAAGAAGCACAGGATTCACTAAGTCACATTCAATCGGATAATGAAGATCAAATCCAATCAGAGAAAATGCATTCCTTAAGCAGTATTGCCGTTGGTCTATTGCACGAAATGAATAACCCCATTAGCTCTACTCTTGGGAATTTCGAGCCTCTAAAACAATACATCGAGTCGATTCTTGCACTTTTAGCCCTCCACAAACAGTTGTTTATTGAACCAAATAATGAACAAAAGCATGAGATTGTCGCGACTTTTTATGAAGAGACGGATATCGCTGAAGTACTGGATGACATACACGCGGTGATTCAAGATTCTGAGGCTGGGTTGTTACGCGTAAAAGACGTACTTCTTAGTTTACGAGTTTTCGCAGACAAAGCGTTGGATGCAAAACTGACTCCCTTTAAGCTCCAGAGCGTCTTTTCTGACAACGACCTCTACATGAAGCCAGAAGGCATTGAAGTGATTAAGCAAATAGATGAATCACTTGTCGTGGTAGGCAACCGTAATATGGTACGCAAAGTCCTTGAGGTAGTGTTTAGGAATGCCATCGAGTCGATCGACAATAAGGGTCCCCAAGACAATGCGAAAATTGAGGTGACAACTTCGTCTGATAACCAGTTTGTTCGGTTGTCGATAAAAGATAACGGCACGGGCATCGATGAAGAAACCCTGACCAAAGTATTCGACCCTTTCTACACCAACAACGGAAAGAAGAATGCATCAGGGCTAGGATTAACGATCGCGCAATTTGTAATGCAAAAATTACACGGCTCTATACGAATCGAGTCGGAACAGAATGAATTCACAAACGTGACGCTGAAAATCCCCAAAGCCCAGTGATGTTCAGTTAAGTCTTAAGTAGCTTTGCTTGGCGTAGTAAATTTGAACGATTTGACATGGAAAGCAGCATGCATCAAAAAAAACAAACGGCCCTAATTTAGGACCGTTTTTTAAGTGGGAACGCGCAAGCCAAATATTAGCTTTCACCTTCTTGTTTCTTCACCTTTTTATACCAGATGTTGTGGTGCTGTTTTGCCCATGTTTCATCAACATAGCCTGTCTTCATGCCTTCTAGTGCCCCTTCTGTTCCGACAGTACCGATGTAAATATGCCCTAATGAAGCTGCTATCAGCCCTAGAGACGATATGGCGTGAAGCACATTAACGATCTGCATGAGTTCGCGAGTTTGGTTGAACATTGGGAAATCCATGATTAACCCTGTCACACAAACGGTCACGCCTGCCGTAGCAAGCAACCAAAACCATATCTTTTCACCGCCGTTACAAAAATCGGCCTCAGGGTGCTTACCATTAGGCAGAATGCCTCCACCTTGCCTAAACCATTCAAGATCGACTTTGTTGAAGAGGTTGTTTTTCATCCATTTGATGAGCATGCCAACCAAACCAAATACAAATAGTGGTCCTAAATAGTTGTGCGAAATCTTCGCCGCGCTAATGATAAATCCCCAAACACTAGACGACACAACGGGCATCATAATGTACTTTCCGTACATCAGCATAAGCCCAGATAACGCCAAAATGAGAAACAATGAAGCGGTATACCAATGCAGCGCACGCTCAAAAGGTGTCCAGCGCAGTACTTTGTTGCCAGTCCGTTCCTTAGACAGTTTGATTTGCCCCGCCCAGAGATAGAAGGCCAGCAGTGCACCAAACGCACCTAAGATCATGTAGCCGCCAATGGGAGTTATCCATTTATTTCTTATTTCACGCCACAGTTGCCCAGTCGTATTGATGAGCATACCGTGTTCCAATCCCTTGGATGTGGTGTACCCTTCTTCGCCATCTTTTACTTGTCGCCAGTAATCGGCACCCGCCAATTGGGCTATTTCTCTTTCCGCGTTGGCGGATTCGTCAGCAAATATAGGGTTGCTGACGAACACCAGAAACAACGCAAAAGTAGCGATCAATATGCGATGTAACATTATGCCTCTCTAACTTTTGGTCGCGTCAAATGCCAAATCTTCACCATTAGTCCAGCCCGCGCCTCTTCCGCCGCGTTCAACCATTCTCTGACGGAAAATGTCCGAAACGGTATTTGCATCGCCAGCCAACAAGGCTTTCGTCGAGCAAAGCTCTGCACACATTGGCAATTTCCCTTCAGCAACGCGGTTTGCACCGTATTTTGCACGCTCCTCCGTTGAGCCATTTTCTGTCTCAGGACCGCCAGCACAGAAGGTGCATTTGTCCATTTTCCCGCGCTCGCCAAATGCCGACGTACTAGGGAATTGTGGTGCACCAAACGGGCAGGCAAACAGACAATAGCCGCAACCAATACAAAGATCTTTATTGTGTAGAACAATGCCATCTTCGGTTTGGCTGAAGCAATCTGTAGGGCACACCGCCATACAAGGTGCATCAGTACAGTGCATACACGCGACAGAAATGGAGTTTTCACCGGATTGCCCATCGTTCAATGTGACAACACGGCGGCGTTGAATGCCCCATTCAAGGGCATCATCGTTTTCATTTTTACAGGCGGTGACACAACCATTACATTCAATACAACGCTTGGTGTCACATAGGAATTTCATCTTAGCCATTTTATGACTCCTTACGCTTTACTGATGTTGCAGAGAGTCACCTTACTCTCCTGCATTTGAGTAACGGGATCATAACCGTAGGTGGTCGCGGTATTCGCTGCTTCACCCACAACATATGGATCCGTGCCTTCAGGGTACTTATCGCGTAGGTCCTTACCCTGGAACTTGCCACCAAAGTGGAAAGGAACAAACGCCATACCTGGTTTCACTCTGCGCGTAACCATGGCTTTCACGTGAATTCTTCCTTTCTCGGCGCCTTCTACCCAAACCATATCGCCATCTCTGAACCCTAAGTCGTTCGCGTCTTTCGGATTCACCTCAACAAACATTTCTTGTTGAAGTTCAGCTAGCCAAGGGTTTGAACGTGTTTCCTCGCCACCTCCTTCGTATTCAACCAAACGCCCAGACGTAAGGATGATTGGGTACTCCGCGGACTTATCTTGGTCCTGAATGGATTTGTACATCGTCGGCAAGCGATAGATGGATTCTTTGTCGTCCCACGTTGGGTAGTCGGCAACCAAATCACGGCGCGGCGTGTAAAGGGGTTCTCTATGCAGTGGCACTCTATCCGGGAAAGTCCAAACGACGGCGCGTGCCTTCGCGTTACCAAAAGGAATACACCCATGGCTTATTGCGACTCTTTGAATGCCCCCAGAAAGATCGGTTTTCCAGTTTTTTCCTTCCGCTGCGGCTTTTTCCGCTTCGGTAAGATCATTCCACCAACCTAGAGACTTCAGTAGTTTGTCGCTGAATTCTGGGAACCCATCTTCCAGTTCACAGCCTTTCGAGTAACTGTCTTCTGCGAGCAGATTTTTGCCCTCAAATTCCACTCCGAATCGAGCGCGGAAATTACCCCCACCTTCAGCCACGGGTTTGGATGTGTTGTAAAGGATGTGAGTGCCAGGGTGTTTCATTTCTGGTGTTCCCCAACAAGGCCAAGGTAGCCCGTAGGTTTCACCATGAGATGGTCCCCCTTCTGCTTCTAGCGATGTTTTATGGAAGGTGTGCCAGTTTTTCTGGTGATCTTTCAAACGCTCAGGGCTTTGTCCTGTATAGCCTATCGTCCACATTCCACGGTTGATCTCACGGGTGATGTCCTCCACCAAAGGTTCGTTCTTATTCACTTTGATGTTTTTGAACAGCTGATCAGAAAAGCCGAGCTTTTTAGAAAGCAGATACATAATTTCGTGATCGGGTTTCGATTCAAACAACGGCTCAACCACTTTGTCTCGCCATTGCAAGGATCGGTTCGACGCCGTTACGCTGCCATAGGTTTCGAATTGTGTGGTGGCAGGCAACAAGTAGATACCGTCTTTACGATCATTCATTACAGCAGCAACGGTTGGATACGGATCGACAATCACCATCATGTCCAACTGTTCCATCGCTTTCTTCATTTCAACACCACGAGTTTGGGAGTTTACGGCGTGCCCCCAATAGAACATGGCGCGAATGTTGTCTTTCTGCTCGATGGCGTCTTTGTTTTCTAACACGCCATCTATCCAACGAGAAACAGGGATACCCATGTTGTTCATTGGCTTTTTACCGCGGTATTCGTCTTGATCGAAGCGTTTTTGTACCCACTCGTAATCCACATCCCACACTTTCGACCAGTGTTTCCAAGCGCCATTCGACAGCCCGTAATACCCAGGTAGCGTATGAGAAAGGACGCCTAAGTCTGTCGCGCCTTGTACGTTATCGTGACCGCGGAAGATATTCGCTCCACCGCCACTCTTACCGATGTTGCCCAACGCCAATTCAAGCACGCAGTAAGCACGAGTATTGTTGTTACCTGTAGTGTGTTGAGTTCCGCCCATACACCATACAACGCAACCGGGCCTGTTCTCTGAAAGGAGCTTGGCTGTTTTGTAGACTTCTTTTTCACTTACGCCAGCAACGCGCTCAACTTCTTCCGGTGTCCAGCGAGCGACTTCTTTCTTGATTTCGTCCATGCCAAAAACGCGCTGGCGAATGAACTCTTTGTCTTCCCAATTGTTTTTGAATACATGCCATAAAATGCCCCAAATGAATGCGACATCGGAGCCTGGACGAAGGGATACGTAATGATCGGATTTAGCTGCGGTACGCGTGCGGCGAGGATCCGCAACCACGATCTTACAGTTGTTCTTTTCTTTTGCGATGAGAATATGCTGCATCGCAACGGGGTGTGCTTCCGCTGGGTTAGACCCAATAAACAACATGGACTTGCAATTATGCATGTCGTTAAAGGAGTTGGTCATCGCGCCGTAACCCCAAGTGTTCGCTACGCCAGCTACCGTGGTGGAGTGGCAAATACGCGCTTGGTGGTCGACGTTATTGGTTCCCCACAAAGAAGCCATCTTACGGAACATGTAAGCCTGTTCGTTGCTGTGTTTTGCACTGCCTAGGAAGTAAACAGAATCAGGGCCTGACTCCTTGCGAATTTCGAGCGTTTTATTGCCAATTTCTTCGATGGCATCTTCCCAGCTCATTTGCTTCCATTTACCGCCTTCTAACTTCATTGGGTATTTGAGGCGTCTTTCCCCATGTCCGTGTTCACGCAGAGCAGCACCTTTGGCGCAGTGCCCACCCGCATTAAATGGGTGATCAAACGCAGGTTCTTGCCCTGTCCACACGCCATTTTGTACCTCGGCGTAAATGCCGCAGCCTACAGAACAGTGTGAACAGATGGTGCGCTTAATTTCGGTGGGTACCTTTGAGGCGACGGTTTTTGCGTTTGCCTTGCGCATCATCCCCGGCGCAAACATAGAAGCGCCGACGGCGGCTCCCCCTGCTGCCAGTGTCGAGTTCTTCATAAAAGAACGACGGCTCAATCCGATTTGGCTTTCTTCCTTGTTTACGCTATCGGAACGCTTGGTAAGTTTCATTCCATTGCTCCTTATAGGGTGTCGTAGTAATCACGGATATGTTGAGTTTCTTTATATCCAGTGGTTGTTTCTTCCACCTCTGGCTTAGCTTCGTTTGCTGAAGCGGCCGTAGATGTCCCTGCGGCAAGCGTGCCGGCTACTGCTGCCGTACTTAATCCCTTAAGCAGATCTCGGCGGCGTGTATCGATGGCTTGTTTATCTTTCATAGGGTGCTCCATGATTCAGTGCCCATTGAGTGGATGCTCTGCATCTCTAGTTATCATCTAGGCTTCTCGGACAGGTACTCGCGCAAAGCGAACCTGCTCGATAAGCAAGAATTGGTGTAATACGGTTGCCATAGCGGCGTAAAAACGGGCGCTTTCTGCTTTCCGAATTTGCCTAGCTAATGATTCAAACCAAGGTTGAATATGGCGGTTAAAAAACGCGTTTTGCTCCGTTTCAGAATCCAGTAAGGACATGACTTCACACAGTGCAGCAAAATGGTCTTCCGGTTCTTTCGTTTCGTCGTTTCGAGTGAACCCCATTCGCATGAGATCTTGCCGAATCGCTGCAAGTGGTTTTTCCATTAACGAACCGGTTAAGTGCCACGAGGCAAAAGGCATTACTTCACCTCGCCCAATTCCTATAAACAGATCTTGGTATTCCTGTTGAATATCTTCGCGGGTATACAAACCAGCTGTGTTTCTTAAGTTGTTCCATGCTGTCGCCATTTGGCTATCAGCATGCTCGCTGACTTCGAGCTCTTTTATCCAATCCAGCACGTCTTGGCTGGGTGCAGCACGAAACACAGTGGCAAGTAGCGCATAGATATCAGAACGCATTGAGGTTTGAGAATGCGCTGGTTCTTGTGAGTGGTCTGATACTTGAGGTTGGACTGGGTGAGTGTCGTTCATTCGCTTCCCTTACACATTGAGCTGCTTTTCTGGCTGGTCAGCCAAGCTATTAAACATATCGACGACACGGCAGTCCTCGCACATTGCAATCCTGTTGATGGCTACTTCGTCAGAGAAATGCGAGTGACCGCGTAACTTATTTTGAAGCATGTCGATCATAGATTGAGGGGCAAACGGTTTACCACATCGTAAACATTCCGCGGCTTTTTCTTGATGAATAACTTGAACCTGTTTGCGCTGAGTTGCGTCCCAGTTAAACCTTGGTGTAAGTGTTAACGCGTTCTCTGGACAGGCTTTTTCACACATTCCACATTGAATGCAGTCTTGCTCCACGAAGTTTAGCTGTGGCGAGACTCCGTCATTATGAAGCGCCCCTGTTGGACACACGGCAACGCAGCCCATGCATAAAGTGCAATCTTTACCGACACAACTTACATTGCCAAAAGGCGCACTGGTTGGAATGTTGGTTATGGTTTGAACGGGAATGTGGTTAACCGATAATGAATCGAGTGCCAAGAAAAGGCGCTCTCTTTTCGAACCGTTTAATACACCAATTGGTGTACTTAATAGAGAAGGCGTTAGGTGAGAATCACTCAAAACAGGCTCACCGCCTTTCAGCTCTTCTAAATACAAAATTTGAATACGAGAAGGATCTAAGTTCATTTGGCTAAGTAGTGTTTGGGCGGTTTCTACTTCTTGCCCTAACACTCTTAGAATTGTCGGAGGCATTTTTTTACTGGCAGCAAACATTACCTGACATGCGCCATTGACCAATGCTGCGAACCACGTATCCATTCCTACTGAAGGCAGTTCCTCTAGTTCAACGGGTATAACGTTGTCTGGTAGCGAATCTAAAGCCATGACGTTGTAACTTTCGTGTCGATTGCTACAGAACAAAATGATGGGGTTCTCCCCACTCGCCTCTTTATAATTGGCTAGCAGCTTTTCAACGAACGATTGGGTTTGAACGGGTTCGGGAATTGCGTAGTGGATCGCTTCTGTTGGACAGGCTGTTGCACAAGTTCCAACGCCTTGGCATAAGTAAGGGTTTATCTGAATCTTATGCCCAATTTGATCATTACCATCGCTCGTAAGTGCACCTGCTGGGCAGGCATCTACACAGCGGTCACACCCTTTAATACCCCGCGAGCTGTGGGCGCATTTGTCGGTATCTAATCGGAAGTATTTAGGCTTATCAAACGTACCCATAAGATCTGGTATGGACTCTAAGGCTTCAGGTAACGTTGGGTATCCACGTCCGCATGGGAAATAACCGGGTACAGGTACTTCTTCGCTCATAATACCGTTTAGGGTCATATCCAGCACAATATCGAAGCAGTCGTGACCAATAGCTGCAGTAGCTAAATTCACGTTAGTTCCATCATGGTTCACGGTAACCTTAAAGGCACCAAGAAAACCTTGAACGTTGGGTTGTTGCCCAAAATAGAGGCGAGATGGATTGATCAGTTGGCTTCTATCTGCATCTTGTTCGGTACACAGCAGTGTAAGAGATGAAAGCGAATCGAGCTTCGCCTCTATCTCAGAAAGGATTGAAAATGGACCAATCACGAGTGTGTGACCCCCACTGTGGTAGCTGACCGTTGGGGGAATTAGGTTGGTCAGCTCCACAGTGTTGGTTAACGCTGCTGCTCTTGCTCGTCCATTCACGCTAGAAGCATTTTGAATTTTTTGTTTTAACATTGCTTTTGGTTCTAACATCGCTTTATGTTCCATGTGTGAGCGTGTATTCCGCTCATTTAAGAACCAGTAAAGCAATTAGCGATCCAACCGCAGTCTATTGAAAGAATGGTGTATTTGATGTTTGCGTTTTGTGCGCAAGGTTAAATGGTTGTGACAATTTGTCGCAGGTTGTTTTATAAGCAAGGAGTCAAAATGTACCTACTTTCTATGTGGTATATTTTGTCTCGTTCACTCCTGAACTAGGCTCAATTTCTTCAGCTTGAGGCTTATTTTCTTCTATTTTTGGTTCACCAGAGTTTGCTTCAAGCGCTTCTGACTGCGGTAATAATTCTTCAGAGCTTGTACTTTCATTTTCCTTTAATTCCCTGTCTTTCTTAGCTATTTCTTTATTTTCTTCTTCTTCAGTCTCTTCGTCTAACTGCTCTTTCACCCAGCCTCTTAGCTTTTCAGCGGCTTCTTGGGTGAGGTTGCCTACCTTCGAATAGTCGTGATCGTAGTCATTCAAGGCGTCGACCTCACTGAATTTGCCACTTAGGAAAAGCTTTCTTAATGCGGCTTTCTTAACGGCTGTTTCTGCTCCTTTGCTCAATAACTTTGCTACAGATGGCTCATCCGATGGATCTTCATCTTCTAGCGGAAGTTCTGTAGACGTTTTACTTTCGCAAGCGCCCGCATTTTCGTAAACGTCAGTATTTTCAATGGCGTCAGTATCCGCGATATCGACTATGTCCTCGTCTTCTTTGCCTAAAAGGCTGTTTTCTTCGCTTGTAAGCAACGTTTGTTGTTTGTCGTCTTCTTGTAATTTGCGCTGCGACCAACGCTTTAAAAAATCACTTGCCACTGGCTCTGCCCGCCCCTTTACGTTTTTTACGTTTCTGTTCTAAAAGTTCACCATGCCGCCCTATGAACGCTTCCATCCACGCTTGAATCGGCAAGGGCATTTCGATGGAAAGCACTAAATAATCGCCATCAAGGTAACTGGCAGCAACCGATTGAGATGCAGTGAGTTTCACTGGTTCTAAGGTGTCTAGGTTTTCTAAAGCGAGGAATAGCTTGGGTTGAACCGAGCTTAGATTAAACCGATAGTCTGTCCGTTCATCTTTATACAGCTCTAATGCCAGAGTTAATGGGTTTGGTTCGGTTGGCTTTAGATCCACACCTTTCCATTCCCATTGTTGGGTTACCCAGCGCCCTTCTCCTACGTTCTGGCTCTCGAGTTGGCATTCAATTGTCCAAAGGTTTTCACTCTTTTCCAATGACATTTCAATTCTCATCTTATACTCAGACTTTGATACTCATAGCAGTCGAAGCAATTCTTACGCCAACGCTATGAACAAAAGCTACGCACGAGCATTAAGGCAAAACAAAATGGCAGGGTTATTGCTGTGCTGTAATGAACTCAAAAAGAATACTCTGTTAAGGAATCTCTGTGTCTTACCAACCCAAAATAATAAAAAGCGGAAATACCCCATCTCCAACTCAAGAAGTTGAGGTGTTTGATGAGTATGGGGAGCGCATGGTTAAAGAAATCGCATGTGAACGCCCTATCACCGTAATGCTGAACTGGAAGGAAATCGTAACCTTGATGACGTTAGGCTCGCGACCTGAAGCTCTGGTTTTGGGTTACTTAAAAAATCAAAGTTTTATTGAGGATCCGTCGGCCATTGAGTCTGTCATTATTGATTGGGAAACTGGTACGGCAGCGGTGATCACCAAAGAAAATATCGATCACTTAGAAAAAGCGCTAAAGAAGAAAACAGTCACGTCGGGATGTGGTCAGGGCACCATGTACGGCAATGTAATGAAAAAGCTGGAAAACTATCAAGTTCCGAACGTAGTGACTAAACAGTCTGATATTTATGCCTCGTTAGAAGCGCTAACCCATCACAACGACACGTATAAAAAAGCAGGCGGTGTTCATGGTTGCGCAGTGTGCCGACGAGAAGACATTCTCTCTTTTGTTGAAGATGTCGGGCGTCACAATGCTGTGGATACCTTAGCTGGGGAGATGTGGCTAAATCAGGAGTCGGGAGAAGACAAGATCTTCTATACAACGGGGCGATTGACATCAGAGATGGTCATTAAAGTGGCTCAAATGGGTATTCCTGTTTTGCTATCACGATCTGGTGTCACCCAAATGGGGTTAGATTTGGCCAGAAAATTTGGGATCACGACTATTGCACGAGCAAAAGGATTGCGTTTTCAAGTGTTTACTGGGGCAGAAAAAATGGAGTTTGATGTAAAAGGAAATCAATAAAGCCCTACCAGGAAATAAACTTTCTTCCTATTTAAGAAGGTACTAATAAGCACCTTCTTGCATTCTATAAATATCATGCTATCTGTTAATAGTACTGCCTGTCATAAAAAATAAATATAACTGTAACATTTGAGATCGGTTGATCTTAGCCGGCAGTCGCTTATTTGATTTAACGAATCATGCCGTATCGTTTTATTTAACGTCAGTCCAACCAATGAAAGCGAATTTACCTGTGCGAGTGCATACGGTAAATGACATCTTTTGGGGTCAAGGAGCTAGGTATGCCATTGAAAAAAAACAGCGCAAGTGCACTTTCGCAATTTAAGATTAAAACAAAGCTTCTGGCGGTCACTGTATCGCTATTGGTTTGTATTGTTGCCTATGCGGCTTATGAAAGCAGCGTCAACCAAGAGCTAGAAAGCCTTCAGTTTGCAGCAGAGCAAAATGCACAAAGTGAAACAGAGCTTCTCTTACTCCGACGACATGAAAAAGACTTCTTGGCACGTAAAGACCCGAAATACATTAAGAAATTTGAATCTAGTTACAATTCACTACTTTCTAGGGTGAGTAACTTGGATAGCCAGCTGGCACAATACGCAACCCAAAGTAATACCGATTTCGACCATATTGAACGTACTTTGGAGCAGTACCTAAACCAGTTCAATCGACTGGCTACCCAGATGTCTTATATTGGGCTAGATGAAACTTCTGGATTACTTGGGGATCTCAATGCTACAGAAGTAAAGCTCAATAACCTGCTAATATCTGCGGACCGCCCTAGCCTCTCCAATGATTTCTTACGCTTGGTAGACAGCCAAAATCGATTTTTCTTGACGCAACGTCACGAACAATTCCTACAGGTTCAAAAGCATTGGCAAACGTTCCACAGCAAAATTCAGGCTCAACCATTATCAACGGCAATGGTTGATGCACTCAGCTTGGCATCAAACGATTATCGAGAAGCATTTGGTGAACTTTATGAAGCCTGTAAAGCATTGGGCTTAGATCACAATAACGGTATGCGTGGTGAGCTACGAAAGAATGTGCACGGAACAGAGGACAGCTTAAACAAAATGCAAGCTCAGATAGACGCTCTGGTCAATCAGTTACGTGGTGAAGCCAAAGTCAAACTTCGCAGTTTCGGTATTGGCATTGGGCTGTTTATTTCGTCATTGCTTATCTTGTTAAGTTTCCAGATTTCCAATCGCCTTATCAACGTAAGAAATATGATGCGCAACATCGCGGAAGGTGAAGGCGATTTAACCGTTCGCATGAATGATGATGGGAAAGATGAACTCGCTCAGCTTAGCCAGTCGTTCGATCAATTTGTTGGTAAGCTTCAAGACAGCATCCTCGAAATGGCAGCAGTGACTGTACAACTTGCTCACGCTGCCGAATCCTCCCAAGTTGCCGCCAATACGAGCATGGATAATGCGGAGCAGCAGCAGTTAGAATCCTCTTCTATCGCCACTGCCGTCAACCAGATGTTGATGACTACGAATGAGATTGCATCGAACATTGAAAATGCAGCAAGTACTGCCCACAAAGTGAAGATGGATGCAGAAGAAAGTATGCGTCTTAGCCACATTGCTGGAGACAGCATTCAAGGGCTCACCGATAATATCACCAACTCACAAAACTTGGTGTTGCAGCTAGAAGAGCAAAGCACGGAGATTCAATCCGTTGTCTCGGTGATCAGCGAAATTACTGAACAAACGAATCTACTAGCGTTAAATGCTGCGATTGAAGCTGCACGTGCCGGTGAGAACGGACGAGGCTTTGCAGTCGTGGCAGATGAAGTAAGGCAACTGGCAAAACGAACCACCGATTCCACCAAAGTCATCGAAGAAACCATCAGTGGTTTATCAATAGGCGTAAAAAACACCGTAAACTTAATGCAAGAAAGCTTGTCGCAAGCCGGAGATACTAATCAGCAAACCATCAATGCAGTTAAAGCGATTCAGCGTATCGTCGAAGAAGTGAGTGCCATTTTTGATATGAACTCACAAATTGCAACGGCATCGGAAGAACAAGCCATGGTTTCGGCAGATATAGACAGAAACATTACTCACATCGCCGATTTGGCTAACAATACCAAGCAAGCTGTGAATGTGTCAGTCCAAAACAGTGGAGAGGTCAGTCAGGCCGCAGGGCGATTAGAAATGATCGTTGGGCAGTTTAGGTATTAGGTTTAGTTGCTGCCGTTATTATAAGTTGTTGATTTCTAGATTTACCTTATGCATTGCCCCTTACTTTACAAGGAGAAAGCACTGGTTAGGTATGATCTTGGTGTTGTACCAATACAGACGTTGAGTTTGACAATAAAAAAAATATTTTTTTAAAATTTTTGCTATTTCAATTAAGTAGATTGTTCTCTGTTATTTTTAGTGTTTGAGCTAATTATGTAAGTACTTAATTGTGTTGCAGTTGCGTTTTATTATGATTCTCAAATTGCAACGTACTTTTTTCTATGGAATCGACATTCCTGTCTCATGTACTAGTCTTTCAATATTACTGACACCTTAGTCAGTAATCGGGGTGTGAAAAACTGTTGGAGGCAGAAAATGTTTGGTCGAACTAAGTTATATTTGAGCTTTATAATAACGATTTTCTTTGGGCTTTCGCATATTGCGAATGCCAGTGAAGTTGTGGTTTACACTAGTGATAATACTGTTGGTACTTATCAGCCCATATATCCGGCATACGCCGATGGAAATTGGACTAACTCCGTATGTAACGTTGATTCATCGATCGGGTTAGATGCGAACTGGCTAGCAAACGGAAACGCGTACCAATTTGGGACTAACGCTCACCCATGGCAACCAGGCGTTCAGTTAGATGCTCAATGGATCAACGCATGGGCAAATTTAGGCTCTCAAGGCCCGGGTGGACACAGTTGGACTCGCTACACTCTTGAGGTTACTGGAGTAGGTGATTTTGACCTTTCTCTTCTTGCAGACAATTGTTCTTGGGTGTATCTCGATGGAAACTTGGTGGGCTTTCAATCAGCTTATTGGAATGTTAACAACTTAACCTATCCAGTTCAGCTTTCCGGCACACATTCTTTAGACTTCATCATTTTTGATGGTGGGGGTTTGGCTGGCGGAATGTTCAAACTAGAGACCAACACTGGAAGAACCTATTCGGATGATGATGGTGACGGATTGTCTAATCAAGAGGAAATTTTGGTTGGTACTTCACCGACAAACCCAGATACAGATGCAGATGGAGTATCCGATGGTGAAGAAGTCTCGGCGGGTTCAGATCCACTTGATGATACTAGCTTCCCAGTTGTGGACTCAGATCAAGATGGTATAGAAGATGCGGATGACTACTGTTCGGATACAGAATATGGCGCCGTGGTTGATGCACAAGGTTGTTCCGGAGCACAAATTGTTGCTCAAATGTGTTCATGTTCTGGTCCATCTGAAAACCAAGCTTGGAAGAGTCATGGTCAGTACGTAAGCTGTGTAGTTCGAGCTCGCAAAGTTGTCTTGAAATCTGGGTTGATTACCGAAGAAGAGGGTGAAATTATTGTTGAGGCAGCAGCCCAAAGCTCATGTGGTAAGAAAAACTAACGAAATAACTTAAAACACAGAGAGCTATGAATTGGCGTACAATGCGATTCATAGCTCTCTTTTAGCTTTATAACCAGTTTTAAAATATTAATGCCCCGAGTTAAAATCGAGTTTGTATACACCGCCCGCCTGATTGAAGCCTAGCTTGACAAAAAGATCGATTGAGCGTGTATTGTCCTTATTGATATCGGCTAAAAGTGACGAAATGCCCAAATTTTTTGCGTGCCGAAAGAGCATAAGCAGCGCGTCGGACATGATCCCTTTCCGCCAAAATGACGCATTTAAGAGGCAACCTACTTCGCAAACTGTGCCACATTCACTAAAAGAGTGAATACCGCATGTCCCAATGACCTTGCGAGATTGGTTCTCCACAATCGCCCATTCATACGACTCCCCCGACGCCTTGAGTTTATTAACGCTCTCCATCATTTGTTTAACCATACTGATAGTTGTAAATGTCGGATCGGATGCGAACTCCATGACTCTCGTATCACCATAAATTTCAAATAGATCATTGGTATCGTGCTGGGTAATAGCGCGTAAAGTCAACGTATGGCTTTTTAACGTTGGAGTGTGATTCATGATTCTCTTTTGTTAGTCGGAATTAGGGATAAGACGAGTTAACTTCTGCTGTTCTTTACTACTAAATGTGACATAACCAATGGGGACTTGAGTGTCTAATTGCGCGATGACAAACTCAGCACTTTCTTGACCAAATCCCCCGCACAATTCTATGACCTGAATACCTTGGTTTATCATTGTTTCTGCTACGAGAATGGCTTCTTCGTCGGTACTCACACAAACGACTTGTGTGGAAAAGCCTTCGGTATCGAGCCTTGCGCTATCTTTCGTATGGCGGTAGTTGTTTGCTTTGACGATAAACCCATATTTTTCCAACATGGTGCACTCCATTCTTCTTAAAAGCAGTTATCCAAACAAATTTAGTATCAACATAAACTTAAAGGTTGATCAGATGATTAAGCGCATTTTTGAACTTTGCTCTGTTTTTCCTGAAGGAAGGGTGACTTCATTCGCTTGACCCGAAT
Source organism: Vibrio penaeicida (assembly GCF_030689305.1). GTDB lineage: Bacteria > Pseudomonadota > Gammaproteobacteria > Enterobacterales > Vibrionaceae > Vibrio > Vibrio penaeicida_B. The sequence continues at coordinate 635,602 of NZ_JAUYVM010000002.1, forward strand.
ATTCAAACCCAAAGGCTTGGTAAAGCTTTTGAGCTGGTAGGTTCGAGCAGTACACCTCAAGATTTAATTCTTTGTACCCAAATCGTTTGCTGTCTAATATGACGGTATCAAGTAACTTTCGACCAATACCAAGACGCCTAAAATCGGCGTGTACTTGCGCTCCTACAAAACCGATATCATCCGAATCCATCCCACACATTGTCCCTGGGAACGCCTCAATACTTCCTACAATCTTTCCATCTATTTCAGCAACAAATTGGGGGATTTTTTTCTCTTCAATTTTACTTAAAACAAACGAGATCTTTTCTTTTGGAGGCGGTGGGCTTCTAAGATAAATACCTTCATCAAAGACACCTTGCCACAAAGCAAAAAAACTTTCTAAATCGGTTGAACGAATTCTTCTAACTTCCATGTTTCCTCATTGTTTTACTTTAAAAAGTATATGTTGACTCATTAGGTTGATAAACGAACTGCGTCTCTTTTAATGCCTATTTAAAGCGATTATCCGCAAATAGCTTTTTCTAGGAATGCCAATGTTTCTTGTGTGGAACGATGTAAAATGCTTTCAATTCCTAAAGCGCGCGCGGATTCGACATTTTTATATGTATCATCAACAAAAACACACTGTGCAGCGGTAACGTTTAGTTGCGTCATTGCTTGACCAAAAAATGATGGTGAAGGCTTGGCAACACCGATATCAGAAGAATTGATGACCTTGTCAAATACCCCTTCTAAGGCGGAATTGGAGAGATCGGAATTTAAGCGGCTAGTCGCATTAGTAACTAATACTATCCGTATGTTTGTATTTAAGTTGCGGATACTATTGACAAAACCCAGATCAAGCACCGATTTTTGTTGTGACCATTTATCCACCAAGCTCGCTGCTATTTCATCACCGAACCCTTCAGCTAGCTCCACCTTAATATTTTCGCACCACTCTACGTGAGTGATTTTTCCTGTTATCGCAGGCTGCAGTTGGTTTTCCGAAAACGCACATGAAAACAGTGGATTACTGTCTAGACCGAGTTGTATGGCTAATTCATCCAATTCAACGTTTGACCAATGACGAATAACCCCATCAAAATCAATTAATACCGTATTTTTCATGGAAACCTCATGAACTTGATGCTTATACCGAAGTAACCTCAGAATACTTGATTCAGTAACTTTTCTACCAAAGAGTAGTGAACTTGGGTATAGCTTGCCTGACGCCGAACTACCGGTTGTTAGCCTGATTACTCAAGATTCAAATAGAGCCTCAACATATCTTTATGCTGTATGCCATTTTCAAAGATTGGGTCTGGATAATTAAGCAGGAAATGATCTTTAGCGACGGACTCTACTCTGAAGCCAATTCGTTGATAATAAGATAATTGGTATCCAAATGTGCCTGTACCAAGTTCCACTTTTTTTACATTTTTAAACCGTAATTCAGCTAAGGTGTACCGCATTAGCTCTGAACCGATACCGCGCCCTTGATGGTTAGGTGTAATGGATATGTTGTAGATTTCCGCAACGTTGTGGCTTTTCAACTTCACCACACAAGCACCTATTATTTCGCTATTTTCTACAGCTGCGAAACACCAAGATCCTTCTAAGTACGACGAAATACTGCTCTCACAAGGGTCTGCCTCTAGCAATAGACAAAGGGGAATTTCATTACTTTTGACTTCCGTAAAATCCAATTGGCGTTCCTCGTCTGTTTAACACCCTATCTCTTATGCCATAGGTATCGTTTTTTTGCGACTTATAACGCCTTGTTTAAGACGCACACGATGTATTCTAGGTAAACTTCTTTTCATCGCAACAACCTTACATTCAAATGATCCCTATTTGGTAGAATATGGAACTGATTTCCTGTAACACTATATTGGCTTTAATTTGTTATCTCATCCCATCCATTTTAAAAAGTCGTTTACAAACTCTGTATGTGATTGCTATGCTTCTTTCGGGCTTACAGGGCGCCCTTCTCGTGAAAGTCATTCCACCTGTGCGTTAAAATGACAAATTACTAACTCTATTTTCGACCAAAAACGAGGCCGGTCAACAGAACGATGGAGTTCGTATGCACAATCGAAAAGTACCCGCTCAAGATCCAACACCGCAAAACTCTCCTAAAACGAATGCTCAAATCGAGTCCCTTTTACATGAAGCTCGAATGCTGCATCGTGCCGCGAAATCCGGCTCTGTTTCTCGATCTCTACCTGCATTAAGAAGACTTCATGCCGCTGGTGTCTGCTATGGCGTATCGGTTTCTGGGTTATACCAACAGCGGGAAACCTTACAACGTAAACATTTCCTGCGAATGCTCGCAATAGAAGCAGGTTATTCCAGTTGGGAAAAATACAAACCTGTTTTGCTCGCGCCGCCTGAACACGCTACTAAAACAAGACACTTTGATGAAAAATGTGTTTCGACACTAAATTTGTGGTTCTCTTCAGAGCAACAAGCGCAGGAATATGCCGAGCAGCATGGAGGCGATGTACTTAAGTACGGGCACCAAGCGGTCGTGCTTCCAAGTCCATTAGAAGGAGAGAAATCATGATTGCTCACCTAGCTTTTGAAATGGGCAGCAGCTTGGCACTGTTAGGTTGGTTGTGCTTGGTTGTGGGTGTGATAATGGGTTCTAACAAGTTTAGTGGTTGGTTTTTATTGTTTGGTGGCCGCTTCATTCCTTTTTTGCTTTCGATTCTTTATGTTTCTCTGGTAGTTAAATTTTGGGGAAGCGCGCCCAATGGCAATTATGCCAGCCTTTTTGGTGTAGGCTTGCTGTTTGAATCTGAAGGAAACCTAGCCGCAGGTTGGATGCATTTTTTGATTTTTGATCTGTTTATCGGGCGCTGGATGATAGACGATGTTAAGCAATCAAAAAGCACAAAATGGCAACTGATTCCATGCCTACCGCTTACGTTCTTGTATGGACCCGCAGGGCTACTTTTGTACTTTGTATTTAGAGTGTTAGACAAGCACAAATCTCCGTTAGCCAACGCTTTGGGATAACGCTAGCCACTCAGATCACTTGATAAAATCAACCGGTCTTTACGCCTTTGCTGCTTTCTTCCATGTCGCACAACACCGTAAAGACCGATCCAATCTAAATGCATACGGTAACGGTTTTCTTCAATTTCCAAACCCCAACCCTAACGCCAAAGCAGCCGTTAGTGCCAATGTGTACCGCACCTAGCGTGGTATCCGCAATCAAACGGAATTGCCCTAACGTGTTGAACGACATTTTCATCGTGGCATAAAAAGGACCAAAGCTTCCTAAATTAACGCTACCATTCATGCTGGTACCACTCCGACCAAAGCTGGTATCTACCCCCATGGTTTGTCCGAAAATGTCAAAATCTGTTCGGAATGCAAAACTTCCGTCCAGCGCGATATTAAGAGTGACATCCGCCGCATCCATTCGATAGCGTGTGCCCGGTATTTTGACAATCAAGTTGCCTTTGAACTGAATATCAGGAATGTCCGTACCACTTGATTTATAAATGGTCATGATCCCGCTACCTAACGCAATTGGGCTGTTATTTCCAAGAACGCCATTCCCTACCCTTTGCCCAGTTGCCGACATAGCACCATTAGGTTGCGCGTGTATTACCCACCTGAATTCTGGAAACAACGGAACGGAAAATTCGGTGACCATCACTAGCCCAGTACTAGAGGAAAGCGTTACATTGCCATTTGCAGCGAAACCTAAAACATTCAGTGCCTTGTTCGTCGCGGTAAACTCCCAATCGGTAGGCGATTTATATATCCCAGACATCTCTACCGACACCAAACTGCCACCCGCTCCAATGGGCAGCTGCATTTTTCCAGACAGACGTAAACCTTGTGATGAGAAGATACTTCCGCCACGAGTAGGCAAATAGGTTTGAGCAGAAGCGGTCACCTCTGAAAAGGTATACCCTCCAATCGAGACATCACCGTTTGCGCTAAAGCGTGCTCTTGGAAAGGAGAACTCTGTCGGTGAGTAAACACCTAAACTGGGTCTGTCTATTTCAATGCTACCCGTCATACCGCCCAGCCCTGGAATATTGATGTTGCCTTCGGCTTTAAAGTCTTTATCCGTTACGATTACTGTACTGCTGCCAAAACGCAGATTCGCTAAACTGGGTATACCGAAACCAGCTGTGGCTGTGCCGCTAAACAGAAACTCTCCGTTGAAACCAATATCCCCCTCAATGGTTGTTTCGATCGGCTCAAGTTCGTAGAAACGGAAAACGTAGCGCCCTTCTAGTTCCATACCGCCAGCTGTGCCATCGATGTAGTTAAATCGACCAGTATTAGGGCTGACTTTGATGGGCGGTGTTAACGTATAGGAGAGCTCACCAAATTGACCAGGCATTAAGGCAATTTGATTATTGCCCTGTACGATCCCGTTAGTTAAGTCGATCAGACCGTTGTTGACGCAATCACAAGTTGCCCCAGCCCTCACTGCTAGGTCAAAAAGCGACTCCACGACAGGCACACCGCGCATTTTTATGCCTTGCTCTGTGTAGAACGACATAAATTGTGGTGTCGCGTCACTGTAGATCATAGCGACGCCCGCCTGCCCCACCTCTAAACCAAGCTGTACCGGCGAGTTTATGGCTTCTTCAATTTCAGCAGCTTTGCGAATATTGAGGTTCAGCGTGCCGTTCATACCAGTGAATAACGGATCCCCATCACGCGTACTGATGTCCGACAGCATCTGACCATCAAGTCGCCATTCTAGTGGTAGATTGGTCACGGGCACCGTGAGGGTTCCTGTGAAATCCAATTGTCCGTTGTCTGAGTTTGGTATTTGGCTGGCTATCGGTTGATGATTAAAGACCAGATCTCGCCATGATCTATCAGGGTTATTTGCCCAGTTACCGACAAACTGCAAGCGCCCTGCAGGGTTAACGGAAATCTCTCCCTCTAATTCATACGCGCCTTGCTTGGTTCGTTTGATCTTACAGATGAATGTTGGGTCGCTGAAATCTCCTTCTATACGACATTTGCCGCCCTTTGATAGGTCTATGTTCAAATTGCTCAACAAGCCACCGTCAGAGAACTTTCCAAATTCGATGGTAAAGCTATCTCCCACGGTTAAATCAACCTTAGGAACAGACGTGGTGATATCCTCGAACGCAATGGGCGAGTTGTACGGCAATATGGGCTCGTCGGAAAGTAGTGGCATTAATATGGTGCCGCTCCCCATCAAAGAGCCTAACTCTGGGTTAAAGGTTAAATCCCCCACATAGTCGACATGATAAAGTGAAGCTTGCTCTGAAGGCGTACCTACTGGAACAGGTATTTCTTGCCTTAAACGCGATACTTTAAATTCTTCCGTGGCGGTCGAGAGTTTGATATCGCTTAGAGTATATTGTGCCACTGATGCTCCGTTCCCAGATACAGGCGCTGGCAGTACAAGTGTCCCACTTGACTGTGTTAAGACAGGGCTACATACGTCTATTGAGGTCAAACGACCAAACCGCAGTTTTGATCCGTCTGAAAGGTCGAGTTCCATACCTGGCACACTGAAATCTTCAATGGCAACAGACGCTGTTTGGTAATTTTCATCAAAGCTGGTCGCGCCGCTGTTTACTTGTGTCCACAGCTTAGGCTTGCCATAGCCGCTCAAATACATATCTCCGACCACATTCATAACGTAGCCTTGCTCGGTTGAACGAATACGAATTTCACCATCGATATAAGTGGGTGGAGACGGCAGATTGAAGCAGGTTAACGGGATTTCTGAACCTGTTCGAACAAAAACACCGTCGTTCAGCGTGAACTGTCTGAGATCGAAGACCAAACCGTAAGTGCCAATATACACAATACTAGGCACATCACTTACGTTGTTTGGGTTGCTCCCTTGCCCCGCTTCAACCCCATCGTTCACGCTGTCTTTATCGGTATCGTATTGTCTTGGATCCGCAAGCCAGCTTTTGCGAAGAGGTGGTAACGTATAGTACTCAACGTGATCGCTTAAACCATCTCCATCGGTGTCGGGATTATTTGGATTGGTTTTCGACAAAGTTAATTCACGTAAATCGGGCAATCCGTCGGCATCTGAATCCTTCTGGAGGGGATCGGTTGGCGAAACCTGACAGGTCTCGTAAGAGCTTAAACACTGTGCTTCTGTCATCGCCGTTTGCTGTGCGCAATACGCATCAAAGTTGCAAAGGAAAGCGCCTGTCGACGACCCAGACCCACAAATTGCTCTAGGAATACAATCCCCTTCATCACCGCAGATTTGGTGGAAATCCGTTCCGCACTGATAACGGCTAGATGTACCCAGTATCTCTTCTTCGTCGTTTATGCCGTCGCCATCCGTGTCGGCATTTTTAGGGTTAGTGGCTCCACCAGCACGATTGACCTCAGCACCGTCAATTAACCCGTCACCATCCGTATCGGCAACGAGCGGATCGGTGTTGAATTGATTGATTTCGTCGTAATCACTGAGACCGTCGCCGTCGCTGTCCGTATTTTGAGGATTGGTGCCTGCAATGCGCTCGCTATTATCAGGGTAGCCATCGCCATCTGTGTCTTTAAGAGATGGGTCACTTTCACCTATGTCTACGCGCCCATTACAGTTGTTGTCTTCCCCAAAATAGTTTCCTCCAACATGCAAGCCTAGCCCATCCAACCCGTTACCATCGCTGATGCCATCACCATCAGTGTCCACCAAAGCTGGGTTTGAAGTCGTATTACTGTCTGCATCAGGAGTAAATCCACCGTAACCGGTTGTCGCCTCGGGCTTACCGCCAACAGTCACATTGGTGTAGGTATTGCCGTCGCAGGTTTCAGCGCCAACAAGCATTAACGTATGTTGGCCAATGGGGCAGCTGAGACCAAGTTCTACACCATCAGAAATACAATCGTTATCCGTGTCCAGTTTGTTGGGGTCGGACTCATTCGCTTCAACCAATCCGTTTCCGTTACGATCTTCCAAACCATCCGGAATACCATCATCATCTCTGTCGTCATCCACGTAATCGCAAAGTGGCAATGCGCCAGACCCATCGAGTGCATCAGTACAATAGGTTGAGAGATCAGAAAGGTCGTCAAAGTTCGACTCTGGGCAATCAATATCAGGAGCAGCGCTTGCGGCGACACAAGCATTTCTTAAGCGCTGTAACTGGAAAGCTTGCTCGACGGCGTCATCGATTCCATCTGCGTCGCTGTCTAGCGGTGTCGGGCTGGGATCGTTGTTATCCGTAAAATCGGCAACCCCATCGGGTGTGCCTGCAACAATCAATGAATTTCCAGACACAGTTACAGATTCAAAACGATCGGGATCCTCTAATCGATAATCTAGATCAGAATCAATATCAAAGCTGTTTAGACCTAACTGCCGTTCAAAGCCATCCGTCAACCAGCCCACTGAGCCAGCGAGAATACCAGCGTTGGTGCGATAGCCGTCGCCATCGGTATCCGCTTGCATTGGCGCACTTAAACCCCATGGTAAATCACGATGTAATTGAACGGTTCCAGTTACATTGGGAACACGTCTGGTTTCTTCAAAATTGTTGTAATTTTCTAAAGTAATGGTACTTGGTGTAAAGCTTTGCGGAACAAAGGCGATCTCATCAATAAATGAGCTATCTCCTGTCACATTGGTTTTCACGTCTATTTCAAATTCTGAAGTGGCATCAACACTGCCCACGTATTTCCAATCATAATGAAGTGACAGATCGGTAATGCTCGTGCTGCTATCCAAAACACCGGAATAACGTAGATCCACGTCGATAGACTGAGAAACACCTAAATTATCCTCAGACGCTCGAATGTAGAGAGCATAGTCCATGGCTTTCAGCCCAGAGATAAAGTGTTCGGAAGACGTTATTTTTAGGATGGAATCTCCTGCTGTCGCACCTTGAACTTGAATAGCTTGGCCATTTAGTGCTTTGCGGTTGCTTGTTACCGTCGCAGATTCACTACTGTAATGCTCGGCTGACAACCAAAGTGTTTCTAACGATTCTTGATTATCAACAATACCGTCTAGGTCAGAATCTTTTCGGGTTGCCAGTGTTGGAATCGCTGGTATTACGTCCAGCTCTGAGTAGCCAATTAGGTAGACATTCAGAACTCGAATGTGGTTACCACTCAAGTCGACATCAATACTGGTTTGTCCGGATACCGTTTCGATGACATTGTTCGCGATAAACTGTGTACCATATGGATGAACGGAATGGCTAGTAATCTCACCCGGTAATCCGGCTAAAAATGCGTCGACATCTTGATTGATTACTGTCGGTTCAAGTTCCACCAATATTCGATAAGCGATCGCGTTATCAGGAATATCCATTGTGAAAGTGCTTGGTATGAAGTCGCTGCCAGCGGAAGAGCTGAAATGTTGAGTTGAAACGTTGTAACCAACCGTTAGCTCTTTGCCGTCTAGGATTCCATCTAAATCAAAATCGGGGTTGAGAATGCGAAGATCTTTGCCATCTGGAATGCCATCAGCGTCGGTATCGTTGCCGACGGGGTTACTCATTCGGACCAAGTCGCCTTCCCTACATCCTGCTTCATCCCTGCCGCAAATACGCACTTCTTGGTTATCAAGCAGACCATCACCATCGCTATCATTAGACGTTGTCGACATCCCATTGTCACACTCGATGCCATCGCTTAAACCGTCTCCATCAGTATCCGCTTCGAATAGGTTTGAATGACAGCTTCTAACGGTGTCGAAAGAAGAGATGAAGTTTAGCGGATCATTTGCCCCGCCAACGACAATAAAGTCTGGCATCGCTTCGCGATTGTCCCTTACTCCATCGTTATCGGTATCATTGCTTTTCGGGTTACTGCCAAGAACCAGAATTTCATAGGCATCGGACAGATTGTCGCCATCAAAATCGGCATGTTGGTAAGCATCCAACGCCAAGTCTTCCACCACTTTTTGGCTCAAGCAGTCTTTGCGGTCGATAGTTTGAAAAATATTCGGAATCCCATCTGCGTTGCCATCCCATGCGACGAATATGGGGACTTCCCCTGCTGCTTTGCGATCGATGATGTATTTTCGACTCGGCGAAGCCAGTTGACCGATACGAAGAGAATAATCGGCACCGCTGTTATCGAAAATAACGATATCGTACCCGTCGGCATCATCTCGGTCGTTGGTTTCATATATGGCAAATATGGCATCACCCGGATAAGGGTCGCCAAATATTTCTTGGCTAAACAGTAAAGCACTAGCAGAAGCCGAAGCCTCTAAAAAGCCTTGATCGATACCAAAATTATTTTCTTCGCCATCTTTTAAACCATCGCGATCGACGTCATCAACGAGCGCGTTATGTGTTGTAAGTGTATACGCTTCACTCGGTGCATAATGAATACACGACATGCTAGGAAAAGCAGGAAGGCCAACAGGACCCGTTGGACCACCGCCTGGGTTAGTCGGATCGGTATCGTAAGTCCAATGTGCGGCTAACGTAGCAAAATTCAGATTTTCAAATATACTGTCTGTCTCGTAGAATTCGAGGGTGTCTCCATCTAAATGGCGAACTTGAAATGCGCCAAAATTGGTTTCTTCATTTAGGGTATAGCCACGCCCACTCGGTATATCTTTGTTGCCGAGTCTGAAAACAATCAGTTCAATGTAATCACTTAACCCATCATCATCACTATCGAAGTCTTTTAAATCCGTACCCAGTAAAAACTCTTGTATATTGCTGAGCTTGTCACCATCAGCATCCAATGCAGCATCCGCTGGGTTAACCGGATCGAAGCCGTTGTCCAACTCATATTTGTCACTTAAGCCGTCGTCGTCAGTGTCGACTTTATTTGGATCGGTGCCGTTTACAAATTCGTTGACATCCGTAATCCCGTCGCCATCACTGTCCGTTATGGGATTATTGTCACTACTGTCTAACGGGTTTTTGCCTAGTGCGATTTCTTTACCATCAGGAATAATATCGTTATCGGAATCACTGTCGATCATATTGGTGAAGCCATCACCATCAGTATCCAACAAGGCATCGATTTCGTCGGCATCGAGCCAACCATCGTTGTCTGAATCGGTATCGGCTATGTTAATTAGGCCATCTTTATCTGAATCGAAAAGTGGACGACTTTCCTGATCGTCGTTAATGCCATCGCCATCGCTATCGGTGCTCAATGGATTTGAGCCTAGGCTGACTTCTTGCCCGTCGGTGTGCCCATCGCCATCAGAATCTTTAACGAGTACATTGGTGCCCAAGGCAATTTCATCGCCGTCATTGAGCAGGTCTCCATCACTGTCTGGATCATTTGGCAAGGAGTTGTTATTTTTTTCAGCCAGGTTGGAAAGACCGTCTGAATCAAGATCGTCACTGGCGTCATTAACGTTTATATTCAGGCCGTAGAGCACTTCATAGTCATCACGTAAACCATCGCCATCACTATCGACCAGGTTGGGGTTAGAGTTTTGTGTGTTTACTTCATCGCCATCCAGTAAGCCGTCGTCGTCTGAGTCGTTATCATTTGGGTTTGTATTGGCAGTAATTTCTGCGCTGTCGCTCAGTCCATCAGAATCAGTATCTCGTTTTAGCGGGTTTGACCCCGTTGTTTTTTCCGCGCCATCGCTTAGCCCATCACCATCGGTGTCGGGCACAAGCGGGTTAGTTCCATCCCCCACTTCTTGAGCGTCAGTAACGCTATCCATATCGCTATCTGATAACAGGGGGTTAGTGCCCAGATCATACTCTTCACGATCATTTAAACCATCACTGTCGGTATCGGTAAGTAAAGGGTTAGTGTTCAATTCCACTACTTCAAATTTATCGAGTAACTCATCACCATCTGAATCGGGTTTTAATGGATCTGTGCCATGTGTATTGACTTCAGCGTTATCGGACAAGCCATCCATATCACTGTCTGCAACTCGGGGTTTGGTTCCGAGCGCAATTTCCTGTCCATCATTTAGCCCGTCTCCATCGGAGTCTGCGACGTTAGGATCCGAGCCATTATCAAATTCTGCCCCGTCACTTGCGCCATCGTCATCGGTATCGGCAGATAAAGGGTTCGTATTGAAGTAGTCGACTTCAATACCGTCTTCAAGCCCATCACCATCGGTATCGGGCAATGCAGAATTGGTGTTGTACGTCGCTTCTCTGGCGTTCGAGAGTTCATCACCATCATCATCCGCTTCACCTGTACAACTGGCAGAGCGAGGGTTAGGGCTACAAGGTCCTTCAGGGTCAAAGGCATCTAACGGGTTTGTGTTGTTTTGGTTCTCTTCAAAATCACTGAGGTTATCGCCATCGGTGTCTGCCTTCGTTGGATCAGTTCCCAATGCGCGTTCTTGCGCATTAGTTAATCCATCACCATCCGTATCACAATCGTCTGCCGAACTATTAGGGCTGCATGAATCCAGTGGGTTACTGCCATCTCGATTTTCATCAAAATCGTTAACGCCATCTCCGTCGGTATCCGCTACATTTGGGTTGGTTCCCAGAGTTTGCTCTTGTTCGTCACTTAAACCATCGCCATCGCTGTCTTTTGCTGCTGGTGAAGGAGAAGATGAAAGGTTGTCTTGAACCGTTTCAATGGTGAGAGAATCGATATTGCTTCCAGCCCCCGAATCACTCGTTGATAACACCACTAAGCTATTTAGCAGTTCGTTTTTAACTGAATCTGGGTTGGCTTCAATCCGGCTTTCATAACTTTTGATGAGATCGGTTATCGCCTGAACCGAACCGCCATTGCCTCGCCCTTTCGTGACTTGGCTTAAACCCGCGAGAATCAATCCATAGCGATCCGCATCGGAACGCCCATCTGATTGCTGGGTGTTAAAATCTGTAGGTACAACTTGCGTTATGTCTATGTTCGTTAAGCCAACACTCTCAGCGACTTGTTTTGCTTGTAGATCAAAATCCGATAGATCGTTATCTTTTTCGGCACGCTGAACCGCCATTTCTGTCAATGGTGTAACGGCCGTAATAACCGTTTGCCCCGCAGTCACATTAATAACAGATCGAAGAACTAGTGAAGAGGCGTCAACACGTTGCCCTGTCGATTCATCCAAATACTCCCCACCCTCACACCGAACAATAAACAGACCAGAAGTGTTCAGTTGTATCTCTAACTGACCGTTAACACTTAATTGAGGACCGCCAACAACGTTGTTTTCATCGTCCAACAAAGTACAGGATGCACCATCCACGGGTGCTTTAGAAATCGAGATATTAAGTGTGGTAGCTTTAGAGGCATTGTCGCTACTGTTGGTATGGCTTCCTCCTGTATCACAGGCACTAAGCAACAGAGCAGATGACAGCCCAACGGCAGTCATGAAGTATTTGTATGTGTACATAGAAACCATTCCTTGGCTTTTGACGTCTTTTCCATGCTTCTAACTGTTATGCAGAACTAGAGCTAAAATTTGAATTTGAAGCTCAAGTTTTATTCGCTAGAAGATACGCATTAAAGTAACTGATAAAACAGTCAGATTTTGAGACAAAAGAATAAATAAACGATTTTTTGCTAATTTAGGAATGACTTAATATGCTTATCCCCTGACAGGGCATTTGAGTTGGGATACGTCCATTTGATGGGAATAAGAATATTAAATTCTTAGCAAAAAGCAGGCGCACTTTCAAAGAATTTGGAGGGTGAGCAAACGTGATGGCTCAATTGCTGTAAGAGGAAACAGGCACTAAATCAAAATGCGATTAATCGTAATCTACAAGTGACCAAGTATGCTATCACGGCTAGATCGAGTATGCGCCAACAACTGTTTTCGAGTTTCTTCTACATCACGTTTCGAAATTACATTTAAAATGGTGATATGTTCTTGTTGCCCTTCTCGGCTGCGTTGTAGTGCATCATCATCAAAAACATGCCTTGCTCTAGTCATGTGTGCGGTTAATTCATCAAACCATTTTTCGAACTTCGACATCTCGGCTAGTTGAATAATTGACATATGAAACTGATGATCTATCTGCATAAATCGTGGGTAATCAAAATTTGATTCTTCAGCCACTTGCAACAAGACACTTGCTTCATCGATCAATTTTTGCATATCCGCTATTTGACGATTACTTACATTATGCAGCGCAGTTGGTGTAATCCAATACTCAATCATACTTCGAGCTTCAAACACTTCTTCAATGACACTTCTAGACAGTGGTGCAGTAAAAGTACCCACTCTATGGCGGCTAATGACAAGCCCTTCATCGCGCAAGCGTGATAGTGCGTCCACAATGGGAGCTTTACTGAATCCAAACTTGGTTTGCAACTGGCTTATATCCAATTTTTCATTCGGTTTGATTGAATTACTCACGATGCGATCACGCAATTCTTTGTAAGCTACTTCCGCCAAATTCATTGAAAAACCTTTTATTTATCATCATTCAAAATCTTGCTTGAAACAGTATATGACAATCCGTGTATCGTCAAATATTCCTGTTTACCCTGTAGAATTCTACACATTCCATATGAATTCTACAGGATGGTGTTGAATTTTAAAATTGAATGTGCGAAGTTAATGGTGCGGTTAAAAAACAATCAATCTTTTTTACTCACACAAGGAACGAATGATGAATAAGATAATTGCCGGAATTTTAACAGCGGTACTTTCTGCTAGTGTCTGCGCAGCAGATAGACCTGTTATCGCCAGTATCGTGTTTCAGAGCGATACTTTTATGCAAACTTTTCAAGATGGAATGAAAGCGGCTGCTAAGGAGAAAAATGTTGAGCTGCTACTTGGAAACTCAGAAACTGATTTGGCAAAAGAAGCCAGTTTGATTGACGGTTACCTAGTACGCGATGTCGATGCCATTGTTATAAATACTTTTTCAGCAAGTGCATCCGCATCTGCGGTAAAAGAGGCGTTAAACGAAGGTGTCACCGTTGTGTGTGCAAACACTTGCCTAGAAGAGAACAAGCGCAAGGGTATCGTTTCTTTCCTAGTGACTGAAAACCGAGACCTAGGCTTAAAAACTGGCAAAGCGGCTGCCGATTACATCAAAGCCAATTTAAATGGCAAAGCTAAGATTGGCATACTGAATTGCGATACCTTCCCTGAAGCATGTATTCCTCGTAAGCAAGGCTTCCTCGATGCGCTCCGTGACGCAGGCATTGAGTATGAAGTTAAAGCCGATCAAACTGGCTTTTTGTCTGATCAAGCTTTACCTATCTCTGAGGCAATGTTGCAGGCTCACCCTGATATCAACATTCTATGGGCCGCAAATGAAGGCGGGACTACGGCACACGTCTTAGCTGTTCGTGGTTTGGACCTTTCGAATAAAGTCAAAGTGTTTGGTACTGATATGAGCGCCCAACATGCACAATTCCTTAAAAGTAAAAAAGGCACCTTGATGGCTGTTACTGGTCAAGCTCCTTTCCAGCTTGGATACGATGCCATAAATATCACTCTTGACGCACTCAATAATAAAGAGGTCGCTAAAAAACTGACGGTTCCAACAATTTTGTTCGCTCGAGGTGATATTCGCCAGATTGACACTTTTATGTCTTCTAACGGACGCGCAATATTTGCCAACTAACAGAGTGCGTACCATGCAAAACAATATAGCTCTTAGTCTCAAAGGATTAACTAAGCATTACCCTGGTGTTCGTGCATTGGATGACTTCTCGCTATCACTGAAGTGTGGTGAAGTTCGTGCGTTACTGGGTAAGAACGGAGCGGGAAAGTCTACCACGATTAAAATGCTTAGTGGTTCCATCCATCCTGATAAGGGCAGTATTGAGATTGGCAGTAAGCAGGTGACCTTAGATTCGCCAATCAGTGCCCTTCGCCAAGGTATTGCCACCGTTTATCAAGAGATAAGCTTGATTCCAAGTTTAACGGTTGCCGAGAATATCTTGGTTGGGCGGTGGCACACCAAGGGCGCTTTCGGACATTTGTTGATAGACAGTACAAAGGATTTGCAGTTTGCACAACGTGCTTTATCAAACCTCGGTATTTCCATCTCCCCTCAATCTCTTGTGGGGGAGCTTAGCGTGGCTCAACAGCAGTTAATAGAGATTGCGAAAGCGGTCTCTTATGATCCCAAAGTACTGGTACTTGACGAACCAACCAGTGCCCTTCCTACTGAAGAGATTGACATGCTGCACCAAGTGGTGAAACGCCTTGCCGCACAAGGAAAAGCCATTTTGTACGTTACTCATCGCTTGCATGAAATCCCCAAAATTGCGGATAGCGTAACCGTGCTACGTGATGGAAAAGAAACTGGGACGATACCCGTTGAAGAAGCATCACCAGCCAAAATCTCTGATTTGATGGTTGGTGACAATTGGGAAAGTGTCTCGATCGACAAAACTGGCGCTTCTCGTGGTCAGTGCGTCCTAAAGGTCAATGCCCTAACCAATCACAAGCTGACCAACATTAATTTCTCCCTTCATGCTGGTGAAGTGCTTGGGGTCGCTGGGTTGCTAGCCTCTGGGCGTACGGAGTTACTGCGTGCCCTATTTGGGTTGGATCCTTTTGAGCAAGGTACTATCCATGTCGAAGAACAGCTTATCGAACACCCTAGCCCAAGTGAAATGAAAGCTCGTGGTGTTGGTATCACGGTTGAGGATCGCAAAGAGGAAGGGTTATTACTCGACTTCCCCATTACTACCAACATGACACTTGCAGCTATGAGTCAAACTAGCCGTTATGGCTGGCTTAATACCGACATAGAGCAGCGGCTAACGGCTGAAAAAATTAAGCAGCTTGATGTGAAGACCACAAGTCTTGATACCAAGGTAAATAACCTCAGCGGTGGAAATCAACAAAAAATTGTTATTGGGAACTGGCTTAATACCCAACCCAAAATACTCCTCATGGATGAGCCAAGCAGAGGCATTGATGTTCAAGCAAAAGAACAGATCTTTCGCCTCATTCGTTCTCTTGCCAATGATGGCATGGCGGTACTTTTTGTTTCTTCCGAGATTGAGGAAGTACTAGATGTAAGTGACCGAGTGTTAGTCATGCATGACGGGACGATCGTTGGCGACTACCCACAACAGCAATTGACACTAGAATCGGTCATGACACTGGTTATGAATGAGCAACAGTAAGGATACTCAATGAGCCAAACCTATTCTACTTCAGAGACCAAACCGAGCGTTAGCGTTCAACTCAGTCGTCTGTTTTCCAAATCTGGATTGCTGTTGGCAGTAATTCTACTTTTTATCGGTCTTGTCGCGTTTGCACCTAACTTTCTATCATCACGTAATTTGCTTAACGTTCTGTTGGCAATATCGTTCAATGGAATCATTGCTTGTGGTATGACCTTGATGATCATTGAAGGTGATATTGACGTTAGTGTTGGCTCTGCAGTCGCATGGTCATCGTCGCTTCTTGGTGTCCTGGTCATACAGCAAGGTTGGCCACTCTCTCTAGCGGTTATTGTAGTTATTTTACAGGGAGCCGTAATTCATGCAGTGGCTGGGTATATTCGCGTACGTTGGCTTATTCCATCATTTGTACTCACTTTGTCGCTATTTATGATACTTCGTGGTTCTGGGCGACTCATTACTAACGCTTTTCCAGTCACCCCATTCCCTGAAGGGTTTGAGTTTTGGGGAAGTGGTTCTATACCAATTTTGGGGCTAAATATTCCCGTTCCTGGGCTGTTAATGCTGCTGGTATTTGCTCTTTTTTATGTTATCAGCACACGCACTGTATATGGTCGTTCGGTTTATTGCGTTGGCGGGAATGAAAATGCTTCGCATCTCTCAGGAATTTCCGTTTGGCGTACACGCATTATCACCTTTGCTTTAGTTGGCGCACTGTCTGCGTTTGCAGGAATTTTGTTGTCATCACGTATTCAAGCCGGTTCATCTAATATCGCGTTGGGGCTTGAATTTGAAGTTATCGCAGCAGTCATCATAGGCGGCACAAGTTTAATGGGTGGGTCTGGTTCCATCATTGGCACTTTCTTAGGTGTTGTTTTTATAGGACTTATAGGTAATGGCATGGTGCTTATGGGCGTATCTCCCTTTGCGCAGGAAGTCGCTCGTGGCGTCATTATATTAGTGGCTGTTTTCGTTAGTGTTATTCAACGACCAAAAGTAGAGAGATAAATCATGAAAATTGGAATTGGTCTTTATCATCATATGCTTAATGAAGGTAACTTCATTTTTGCAAAGCAAATTGGTGTTACACATATTGTTGCCCACCTTACGGACTATTTTAGCCAGGAGCCTCGCCTACCAGGGACGACAGATGCTGGCTGGGGTCGAACAACAGGTAATACTGAAGTGTGGGAAATTGATTATTTACTGAATCTAAAACATCAAATTGAGGCTCACGGGCTCACACTTCATGCGATTGAGAATTTTGATCCGGCCCACTGGTTTGATGTATTGATAGGTGGTCCGAAACGAGATGAGCAATTGGAATACCTCAAACAAATCATTATTAACCTTGGAAAAGCGGGAATTCCTGTTATGGGATACAACTTTTCGATAGCGGGGGTTTGGGGGTGGGAACAAGGTCCATACGCTCGAGGTGGAGCAGAAAGTGTGGGGCTACGTCAGGGAAATTTTGATTTTGACAGCCCAATTCCGAATGGAACGATTTGGAACATGCAATACGACCCCAATGCTCCCCAAGGCTTTTTACCTCCAATTACTCATGAACAACTGTGGAGTAACCTCCGTTATTTTCTTGAAGCTCTCACACCTGTGGCGGAGAAAGCAGGCGTGATACTTGCGGCTCACCCAGATGATCCTCCAATGCCAACAATGCGTGGACACGCCAGATTGGTGTATCAGCCTCGGTACTACAATCAATTATTCGATCTGGTTCCCTCCTCTTTTAACCGAGCAGAACTCTGCATTGGTTCTGTCGCTGAAATGACCGAGGGTAACATTTACGAACATGCAGCCGATTGGAGCAAACGCAACAAAATCGGGTACGTTCACCTCAGAAACGTGAAAGGTAAAATCCCCCACTATACGGAAGTCTTTATTGATGAAGGTGATGTGGATATTAAGCGTCTATTGTCTGTTTTTCATCAAAACGGATTTGATGGCGTCGTTATTCCAGATCACACACCTCAGTTGAATTGTGATGCTCCTTGGCACTCAGGTATGGCTTACGCCATTGGGTATATAAAAGCAATGATCAGTGAGGCGACCAAAGGAGAAATGAATGCTAGCCAATAAACGAGTACTTGTTACCGGAGGGTCTAGGGGGATTGGTGCTGAAATCGCACGAACCCTTGCCAGTCAGGGAGCACAGATTGTTATCAACTACCATACTGCGGGGCGACCAGCGCAAGATTTGGTTCAAGAAATAAATAAAAGTTGGCCACATTGTAATGCCGCGGCTATTCAAGCAGATATTAGTGACAACACTCAAATTGAAGTGTTGTTTCAGAAGACACTAACTCATTTAGGAGGTGTCGATATTCTGATAAATAATGCCGCAATGGAGAGCACAGTTCCTGCTGTGGACCTAACGGAAGAGCAGTGGAATAAAGTCATTGACACCAATGTTAAGGGTGCATTTTTCTGTGCACAACATGCAGCCAAAACTATGATTGCTCAGGCACAAGGAGGAGTAATCTTAAATGTGTCATCCATACATGAAACCATACCAAGGTTAGGATTAAGCCATTATTGTATCTCTAAAGCGGGACTTACCATGATGACAAAATCACTTGCACTTGAATGGGCGGAGCATGGTATTCGTGTGTTGGGCGTAGCGCCTGGTGCCATTGAAACGGAAATGAATAGAGATGAAATTACTCACTTTGGACGAGATAAATTTGAATCGTGGATCCCGTTGTCACGTTTAGGACAAGTTGAGGATGTCGCTAATGCCATCGCCTTTCTTATATCAGATAACGCTGGATACATCTCTGGTGACACGCTGACGATTGACGGCGGTTACCTTCTAAATTTAGTGCGTTACGACCCTCGAGAGCAATAATGAATCGAGCACTCAAAAAACCTTTAAGGATATAATTATGTGGCAAGATGACAATTCTCTTTTTTCAATAATCAGAGATAAGCTTTTCACCGCAGTAGTCGGTGATGTCATGGATAAAATGGATCTGCAGAATCAGTTTCTTCCCCCTTATTTAACTGTTTTAGATGATAAACAGGTTATTGTTGGTCGTGCCATGACAGTGGTCGAGGCCGATATGATAGGGGAAACATCGATCACAAGTCACAATACAGCATTAAATCAACCATTTGGATTAATGTTTCAAGCACTTGATAGCCTTGAGGAAAATGAAGTATACATTTGCACAGGGTCGTCCCCTCTATACGCGTTATGGGGAGGGTTGATGTCGACTCGAGCGATGAAGTTAAACGCTGCGGGAGCTGTGTTAGATGGTTACGTTCGTGATTCAAAGGAAATTGCAGCTCTTGGGTTTCCGGTTGCAGCACGAGGTCGCTATGCGCAGGACCAAGGACCAAGAGGTAAAGTGATTGATTACCGAGTACCCATTTTAATAGGTCAAGCCTTAATCAATCCTGGTGATATTATTTTTGGTGATATTGACGGTATTTTGGTGATTCCTAAACAGCATGAGCAGGAAGTTGTTACTCGTGCGCTTGACAAGGTGACAGGAGAAGACAGAGTACGAAATGCACTAAATAACGGTATGTCGACAGTCGAAGCATTTGAAAAATATGGGATTATGTGATTTTTCCACTATTGGCTTTTGTTACCATTAATAGCTTACGTTGAGCTTTCTCACTTATAAGCTTAGAACGAAACCTCATGCATAAAGATAACCTTCAGTATCACAAAAGTAGAATGGTGCTGAAAAAATCCGCCTTCCTAAAAGGCGGTTTTTCTATATACCCACCTAGAAAGGAGTATGCACGCTATCAATAATACTCAAATTACTCACCTCGACCTCAATTCAATTAGACTGATTTTGCCAATATGCATTACAAAAAATAATGAGATTATTAGAAAAAATCGTGTGTATTTTTAATCCTCCAAGTCAAATGTAACAGAATATTATATGCTATTAATGTTAATTTGTATGGACCAATATGCCAATTAACATTTTAATGGTGGATTAATATTTGGAATAAGTTAAATAAATCTATGATGGTATGCCAAGCGATGTTTGGTCTGTCATTTTATGGTGTGATGGTTATCCTCACCCGGTTCTTCTTAGAAAATCTAGGCTATAGCGAAGCTGAAACCATGATGGTTGTTGGAGCCTTTTCCGCTATCGGACCATTGTTCGCAATTGCTGGAGGAGTTATTGCGGATAAATTTCTAGGGGCTTACCGCTCTCTCACCATTGCTTACGGCACTTTTGTCACAGGTTACATTTTACTGGTACTTGTGCTTTGATAGTTGTCTGCTCACCAAGCCGAGCACTTTCATTATTTTACTAGCACGATATCGACTCAGACT
>NZ_JAUYVM010000020.1 GCF_030689305.1 Vibrio penaeicida
CAGATCTTACAACAAGCTTCAACATCGATATTGGCACAGGCGAAACAAGCGCCGAATGCTGCGATGAGCTTGCTTGGTTAATCGACTCTCTCGCGGGGAGGAGCGCCTGCCCATGACGTTCCTTCCCGCCTCTCTCTTTCAAGGGAGGTGGTGAGACAAACCACGAGAAGCGTTGAGAAAAAATGGGTGGAAGAGCAACACAATCGGTTCCAAACCAATTGAAAACGACAATCTAAAGGCAAATGAGATCCCAAACGATCGAGATCTCTCGCGGCATAGACCAGTTTGCTGTTCTGATTGAACAGTCGTAACAGCAAAAAGGTTTAAAGCGATATTGTAGTTTTAAACGATATCGCTATTAAAGTTCAAGTAACTCAATTAGGTGCTTGAAGACATTAACCAGAAACTAAGGAGACAGATACGATTAGCTAAACAATGCTCAGGCTGATTTGCTTTTTAATATAACGGGGAAGTGGGATAGATCTATCTGGACGCGATAAGCGAATCTAGATCGGTGCAATCATGGTAACTGGATAATTAAACTGCGAACTATCAACCTAAAACGCAATAACTAGGTCACGAGGGAAAATATTGGCAGAGTGAAATGTACTGAAGAAACCTTATAGTTCAGACATTTATACAACACTTACCCATATCGAATTCGTTTCATTAGAAGTGATCTATCCAAGGGTTGGGTGGTGATTCAGAACCGTAGAGTACGGGTGCCTCGTCAGTAATTTACTGGACGCTAGAGCATCGATGTATTCTCTGAATTTCTACATTTATTCTCGGTGCTAGTTCTTCTAATTTCTATTTGTTTAGGCGTATCTAAAACATTAGCTTTCTAAATAGGTATTACATAATACCTGTGCCCATCTATATCTTCATACTGCCGTTCTGGTAGGGGTTAATTACATCTAAGTCAAATGAATGTTTGTTGTATTTTATAGCATCTTAACTGTCTGTATTATAAGAAAAATAAATAGCTAGTATATTTAAATAGTAATTTCAGTATCTTATCTTTGTTTGATGATTATTTTTTAAGTTTTTATTCAAAAATAGCTAAAGAAAATAAATAGTAAGTCGATACAATTTATGACTTTGAGAGAACTAATTGGTTTTCCGAGACGTCGGAAACCGCCCTTAACGGAAAATCAATGGGAGAAACACCATGAGTATGACAGTAAACACTAACGTATCAGCGATGACAGCACAGCGTCACCTAGGCAACGCAGCTAGTGACATTAATACATCAATGGAACGTCTATCATCTGGTTACAAAATCAATAGCGCGAAAGATGATGCAGCGGGTCTGCAAATTTCTAACCGCTTGAATGTTCAAAGCCGCGGTTTGGATGTGGCAGTACGAAATGCTAACGACGGTATTTCTATTGCACAGACAGCTGAAGGTGCGATGAAAGAAACCACTAACATCCTGCAACGTATGCGTGACTTATCTTTGCAATCTGCTAACGGCTCGAACAGTAAAGACGACCGAGTAGCGATTCAGGAAGAAATCACAGCGTTGGATGATGAGCTTAACCGTATTGCTGAAACCACATCATTCGGTGGTAACAAGCTTCTGAACGGTACGTTCGGTAACGCTTCGTTCCAGATCGGTGCAGACAGCGGTGAAGCTGTAATGCTAGGTCTTAAGAGTATGCGTTCTGACACAACAAGCATGGGTGGTCAAAGCTACCAAGCTGCCAACGCTAAAGGTGCTGATTGGACTGTAGATGCAGCAGCTGCAGACTTAACCATCGCATTCACCGACAAAGATGGTGCGGCTCAGAACCTAACCATTACCGCGAAAACAGGTGATGACATTGAAGAAGTTGCGACGTTCATCAATGGTCAGACTGATGCAGTTAAGGCGTCGGTAGGTGATGACGGTGTGCTTCAAGTCTTTGCAGACAACAACAAAGTAGACGGTGCAGTCACGTTTGGTGGTGCGCTTGGTGGTGAATTAGCCATGGGAGCTGCGCAGGCAACGACGGTTAGCGACATCGACGTAACTAGTGTTTCTGGTTCGCAGCAATCAGTAGCGGTAGTGGATGCAGCGCTTCAATATGTTGATAGCCATCGAGCTGAACTGGGTGCATTCCAGAACCGATTCGACCACGCTATCAGCAACTTAGATAACATCAACGAGAACGTGAACGCGTCTCAAAGCCGAATCAAAGACACAGACTTTGCGAAAGAAACAACAGCAATGACTAAGTCTCAGATTCTGCAACAAGCATCAACCTCGGTACTTGCTCAAGCAAAGCAATCTCCAAATTCAGCGTTAATGCTGTTGGGCTAGTACTCGAAGTTTAAGGGCGGACTAGGTGGTTGATTGTGTTGCAACCACCTGGCACTCCACAGGGATAAAGACGGTTTACCGTTACTGATTAAAATCGTCAATCCCGTGCCCAAGCAAGGACATTGCTTGAAGTGGATATTCTACGGACTCAAAGATTTTCAGGAGCTTTCAGTGGCATTAACGGTTAACACCAACGTATCGGCAATGGCAACCAGACACCAATTAAAAGGTGTTATGAGCAATGCAAATACATCACTGGAACGCTTATCTTCAGGTACGAGAATCAACACAGCAAAAGATGACGCAGCTGGTCTGCAGATCTCAAATAGACTCCATGTACAAACTCGCGGGATAGATGTAGCAATTCGCAATGCAAATGATGGGTTGTCCATCGTTGAAACGGCTGAAGGTTCGTTAGACGAAGCAACCAATATCATGTTGAGAATGCGAGATTTATCCATTCAATCTGCCAACGGAAATAACAGCGATGACGATCGTCAGGCACTGCAACACGAAGTGTCCTCTCTCAATGACGAACTTAATCGAATTGCTGAAACATCCAGCTTTGGTGGTGAGAAACTGATTAACGGAACATATGGAACCAAATCGTTTCATATCGGACCTAACACTGACGCCATTATGGTATCACTGACGGACATGCGCACAGATAGTGAGCGTATGGGAGGAGACAGCTACGAAGCACAAAATGGAAAAGACAGCGACTGGATAGTTACCGACTCAAGCAATGAATTAAATATCCAGTTTCAGGATGTCGCAAACCAACCCGTTAATTTGCAAATTGTGGCTAAATCCGGTGACAACATCGAAGAGTTAGCGACATACATTAACGGACAAACGAACGAAATCAGTGCTTCAGTCAATGAAAATGGGCAACTACAACTGTTTGCACCAAATCATGATGTAAAATCTGATCTTACGTTTAGTGGCAGTCTTGCCTCAGAACTTGCACTATCGAAACAGGGTCAACTTACCGTCGATACTCTCAACATCAGTACGGTAGGCGGCGCGCAGCAAGCAATCGCGGTGCTCGATGCGTCATTGACCTATGTCGATAGCCAGCGTGGCCAGCTGGGAGCAATTCATAATCGATTCGAAAGTGGTATCTCTAACCTAGGAAACATGAGCATTAATGTGAATGACTCCAAGGGGCAACTTAGAGATGCCGATTTCGCGAAAGAAGCCACCAGTCTGACAAAATCGAAAATTTTACAACAAGCTTCAAACGCGATCATCGCGCAGGCCAATCAAATGCCTTCAGCAGCGACAAATCTACTGCACTAATCAACAAACCTACTGCACCAACAAAACAACCAGCCGTATCAATTTCAAATTCAAGCCTCAAACGCAATCATCGCAAATGTGCTGAGTTTCATTTTTCTGGTTTCAACCCTTCTTAACTCGGTATTACCAAAACCAATACCCATCTTACTGGTATAGGGGCTAAATAAAGTGAATCAGCACTTCTACCATATACGCTCTCTGATGCTTCTAGTGAATCGAAACGTATTTTCTACATAAAGCTATTGCTTAAGGTGTAATTCGCCCTCTAGCAAGCTTTGTAGGCGCTTTTTAAAGAATTTAAGAATACTAACACTTGGCGTCTTTGTTACTGTCGAAATCTTTTCATTACGACATTGTGAGCTCTTAGTGAAATGACCAGTAATGCTAACTTACTGATCATCATGCGGTTATTCAAATCCCTGAACTTTACCCCATAAAAAATATAAAAAAAAACGGGTTTTTCTCTAAAGAACTTAATGGATCCGCCGTTAAAAGGAATGCGAGAAATGAGATGGTTTAGCGAGGTGAGAGACGCGACGCCATCATCCTTAATGTCAAAGGAGATCTAATATGACAATATCAGTAAACACTAATGTGTCTGCTATGACGGCTCAGCGTAACCTGAATAACGCTGCGTCCGACATGAACAGATCAATGGAGCGTTTATCATCGGGATATCGTGTAAATAGCGCGAGAGATGATGCCGCTGGGTTACAAATATCGAATCGATTGGATTCACAAAGTCGCGGTTTAGACGTGGCAGTGCGAAATGCAAACGACGGGATATCAATAGCTCAAACGGCGGAAGGGGCGATGAAGGAAAGTACTAACATCCTTCAACGCATGAGAGACCTTGCACTTCAATCGTCTAACGGTTCCAACAGCCGCTCAGAGCGGGTTGCGATTCAGGAAGAAGTGGGTGCTCTAAACGATGAGTTAAATCGTATTGCAGAAACGACTTCATTTGGTGGCAATAAGTTGCTGAACGGTAAATATGGTACTCAATCTTTTCAGATAGGTGCCAGTTCCGGTGAAGCTGTATTGTTGAAAATGGGTAACGTCCGTTCCGACCATGAAAGCATGGCAGGAAAAAATTACACAGCTGCGAATGCGAAAGATGGCAACTGGGTAGTGGATAGCGGAGCTACTGACATGACCTTTGCGTTTACGGACACAGAGGGTAACGCGCAAAACATCACTATCAACGCTTTGGCCGGCGACGATATTGAAGAAGTTGCAACTTACATTAATGGTCAGCAGGATTACCTAAAAGCTTACGTAGGCGACGATGGTGAGTTGGGTGTGTTTGCCCACAACCAAAAAATAGATGGCGATGTGACGTTCAGCGGCGGGTTAGCTGGAGAACTGAGCATGGGAGCAAGCGCTGATGTTGCGGTTAATGATATTGACGTAACAACGGTTGCTGGTTCTCAACAAGCCGTGGCCGTCATTGACGGTGCACTAACAAGTGTCGACAGTAAGCGCGCAGAGCTTGGTGCATTCCAAAGCCGATTTGATCACGCTATCAGTAACTTGGATAGCATTAACGAAAACGTGAACGCATCGATGAGTCGCATACGCGACACTGATTTTGCAAAAGAGACCACTCAATTGACGAAGTCTCAGATCCTTGAGCAGGCGAGTACATCTATCCTCGCTCAAGCAAAACAGTCACCATCCGCGGCACTGAGTTTGTTAGGTTAAATCTGGTATACTTCTGTGTAAGAAGCGTGCATAAGGGCAACCTTTTGTAAGCTATCAAGGTGGAGGTGAGATCGTTATGGACATATCATCCTACACATCGATTTCCCAGCCTTCTTATGGTAGTGGCACAAAGATTGCTTCTACAGCTGAGGATGTATCCAGTGCTAATGCGCTAAAAAGAGCAGAGAATGAGGATCCGAAAGAAGCGATTCAAAACGATTCCGCACAATCATTCGCTGAAGAGCGTACTAAGATTAATGCAGATGAGTTAGAAAAGCGGATTGATGAAGTAAATGATTTTATTTCTTCACTCAATAAAGGATTGTCGTTTAAATTCGATGACGAGTCTGGGAGACGAGTTGTCACAGTATTCGATGTGGATACTGGCGATATCATCAAACAGATACCGAGCGAAGAAATGCTCGAAATATTAAGGCGCCTAGCCGCCAATTCCTCCGGGTTAATCGTGGAAAAGGTGTAATAGGTTTGAAGGTGAGAGAATGAGTGTAAACCCAATGGGTGGAATGTCTGGTATGGACATCAACTCTATGGTGAGCAAAATTGTGGATTCGGAGCGGCTTCCAAAGCAGCAACGGATCGATAATGAGCGCACCAAAGTTGAGACCAATATCAGCGCCTATGGTCGACTCAGGGAATCACTGGATTCTATGAAAGCACTGATGGCTCAGTTTCGTCAGGACAAGGCTTTCGCCGTACGTTCGGTGGAGTCATCCGATGAAGAAGTAGTTTCAGCTACAGCCACAACGGACGCAATCGCAGGCAAATATGCTGTCGATGTGGTGCAGCTTGCTCAGAACCATAAGTTGGGTTCTAACATTGTGGGTGAGAAAACTCGCTATGGGGCTGGTGAGCTGCAGATCCGTTTAGGAAACAGGGATTTTACTGTTGAAGTAAAACAAAATGCCAAGCTCATTGATGTTGTTAAAGGCATCAATGCAGCTCCCGGCAATCCTGGTGTTCGCGCTGCCATCATCAACGATGTTGATGGTCAGCGCATTATTTTAGCCTCAGAAAAAACGGGTGTAGAAAACCAAGTCTACGTTTCAGCTAACTCTGCTGACCCAAACAACCCCTTGGAAGCGCTTGAATACAAAACGCTAGAAGACAGGATTAAAGACCTGGAAGAAGCGCAAGCGGCACTCCTTAAATTACAAACTTCGCCAGTTTTAACTGCAGATGGGCAAGATGTTGCCGTTCTGGAGAATAAATATTCACCAAAGGAAATCGAAGAAGCCCTAGAAGGCAAACCGATCAATCCTGACGGTGCACTACCTGTCTATGTCGTCAATTTACCGGGAATTGAAGAGCCGGTCATTATTGATGGCGTAGAGCAAAAGCCACCTAAACCGGAAGACACTATTCCCGGTTTCTCTGAAGCGGCGTCAGGGACACTACTAAGCTCCTACGAGCCCGGAACCGACGGGCTGGATGACAAAGCACGCGAGAAGTCGTCCGATATTCCTGGTTGGTCGCCAACGGCGTCAGGGACACTGACGGATTCTTATGTCACGGTGAAAGAACGTGACGCTATGTTGATGGAAAATGCGAAAGCGCAGCACGATCAAGACATTAAAGATGCGTTAGCAAGAATTCAAGCCGCCCAAAAAGCGTTTGATGGCTACGGTGGTATGAATGAATTGCAACAAGGTCAAGATTCTCTAGTGATTTTGGATGGCATTGCGCAGGTCAGTAGCGACAACAATGTTATTGAGAACGCGATTGATGGCGTAGACTTGACGTTAAAAGGCGTATCAGACTCCAAGAAACAAACTGAAATTGGAATAGACTACGACAGAGAACGCGTTAGAAATGACATCCTGACATTTGTTGATTCATACAATCAGTTCTACAAGCTCAGCAAGGAACTTTCGGGGGCAGATCCAGCCTCTGGGGTTGCAGGTCCTCTTTCTGGTGACAGTATTGTCCGTGGTGCAGAGTCGCGTTTAAAAACAGTATTTACCACCGCGATCAAAGATGCACCAGAAGACATACGAACCCTAACAGAGTTTGGTATTACGACAACGCGTCAAGGTACACTTGAAGTGAACTACGACATGCTTGACCGCCAACTCAATAAAAACTTCACCAAGCTTGGAGAGTTTTTTGGTGGGAATGATGGCTTTGCAAAAAAAGTAGAAGACGCCATACATTCGATGACGGGTGTTACTGGTTCTATAAGTACGCGAGAGAAGAGCCTGTATGAGCAGAACTACCGTTTAAACGATCAGCAGGTTAACTTAGATCGTCGAATGGACAGCCTTGAACAAAGAACACATGATAAGTTTTCTGCTATGCAGGAAGCCACCAGTAAGATGCAAGCGCAACTTTCTGGCATGATGAATGCATTTGGTTAATGTATGTCCAATATATTGACAGACCTAAGCGATCTGGATCAGCAGCTTGTATCTTTTTTGGAAAAAGATGAAATAATTGCTGAAGAAATTGTTGCTGCGGTCGATAAAAGAGAACAGTTGTTGCAAAGTGCTTTGCAAGAGTTTGAAAAATCGCCTGACCTCGTCAATAAAGAAGAGTGGCAACAAGCAGTGGAAAGAACACAGAAAATTGTGTTACTGATGCAGGCGAATACCAATAAAATTGCTGATCACTTGAAAAAGTACCGACACGGAAACAAGTCTGTTCAGCTTTATAAGAAGTTTCTATAAGAGAGGATTACCATGCGAGGTTCTTTACAGGCTTACAAAAAGGTTTCAGTAGACAGTCAACTGTCTGCGGCCTCTCCGCATAAGATTATACAAATGCTGATGGCTGGTGCGATTGAGCGCCTGATTCAAGGTAAGGCTGCAATGCAGCAGGGAAATATAGCAACAAAAGGTGAGCGTTTAGGTAAAGCGTTAGACATTGTTATCGCACTCAGATCTTGCTTGTCTATGGATGACGGTGGTGATATTGCTAAAAACCTAGATCAGCTTTATGAGTTCATGATTACGCAAATCACTGTAGCGAATCAGAGTAATGAACCTAAGCCGATTGACGACGTGGTTGATATCATTCGTGAGATCAAATCAGCGTGGGATCAGATTCCAGCAGAGTTTCATAACTTAACATCTGCAGAAATAGGTCAGTAATCACGGATTTAAGATGTTTTAGAACAAAACTCACATCCGCAAAGTGCTTGGTTGCCTTATTTTTTTTATCGCATAGAATAGAGTCATTATTAGAGCCTACTCTTTTAATGGCTTTTTTGTTTTTGCTGCGCTCTTAATGCCCATAATTTTGCACACTTAATTCGTAAATGAAACAAAGTTGCAGGGCTTAGGTCTGTACGATAATGATTAAAATCTAAAGGCAAACACTTATTTCTATGCAAGGCTTGGCACAATTGTTGGTTATTGAAGATGATCAGCAGGTTAAACATAATTTAAGCATAATTCTTGAGTTTATCGGTGAACACTGTGAAGTTATCAGTACCGATGAAATCGACAGCATTGATTGGACCGCGACATGGGCTGGATGCATTTTAGGCTCCATAAACCATAAATCGCAGACAGCGCCTCTTACCAAGATACTGAAACAATCCAACCATATTCCACTACTAACATTAAGCAGTAACACCATTTCTGTGGACGATTTTCCACATTATGTTGGCGAGCTTGAACAGCCTTTGAATTACCCTCAGCTCAGTGATGCGTTGCGGCACTGCCAAGAATTTCTTGGGCGCAAAGGGGGGCCTCTCCCGTCTGCTAGCCGTAAAAATACGCTTTTCAGAAGCTTGGTTGGTCAAAGTCAAGGTATACGAGATGTACGCCATTTGATCGAACAGGTGTCTGCAACCGAAGCTAATGTTCTTATTCTTGGTGAGTCTGGTACGGGTAAAGAAGTGGTGGCGAGAAACATTCACTATCACTCGCCGCGTCGAAATGGTCCATTTGTTCCTATTAACTGTGGCGCAATTCCACCTGAACTGTTGGAAAGTGAACTGTTTGGTCATGAGAAAGGCGCGTTTACGGGGGCAATCACTGCACGTAAAGGGCGTTTTGAGCTAGCTGAGGGCGGTACACTTTTCCTTGATGAAATTGGCGATATGCCAATGCCAATGCAGGTGAAATTGTTAAGAGTACTTCAAGAGCGCAATTTTGAGCGAGTTGGTGGCAACAATACAATCAAAGCAGATGTTCGAGTTGTTGCGGCGACGCACCGCAATCTTGAAAAAATGATTGAAGCTGAAAAATTCCGTGAAGACTTATTCTATCGGCTGAATGTTTTTCCTATCGATATGCCTGCTCTGAAGGATCGCAAAGAAGACATTCCACTGCTGTTAAAAGAATTGCTAACTAGAATGGAAGCGGAAGGTGGTATGCCGATATGCTTCACTCCACGAGCGATCAATTCCATGATGGAACATGATTGGCCTGGAAACGTCCGTGAGCTTGCCAATCTCGTTGAGCGCATGGTCATTCTTTTTCCAAACAGCTTGGTGGACGTTAATCATTTGCCAACCAAGTATCGCTACAGTGACATTCCAGAGTTTCAACCGGAGAATCTTGGTTCAAGCCAATCCATTGAAGAACAGGAGCGTGATGCACTTTCTGACATCTTTTCGGAAGATTTCAATTTTGAAGAAAGCGCACTCGATATGGAAGAAAACGCCAACAGCCCTCAGGAATTACCCCCAGAAGGCGTTAACTTGAAAGAGCTTTTAGCAGACGTTGAAGTGAATATGATCAGCCAAGCACTAGAGGCTCAAGGTGGTGTCGTTGCGCGAGCTGCGGACATGCTAGGAATGCGCCGTACAACCCTTGTTGAGAAAATGCGTAAGTATAATCTCAACCGATAAGCGCATTTTTGTCAATCAATTGACACTATCCAGATTGTTCAACTTTTTGATTTTCAACACAAAATAGCCTGGCATGCATTATGCATTACAGGCTATTGTTGTTTTTAGTCGGAAACCTGTCATGACACCATCAGAAATTCAAGAAAGTACCTCGGCATTAGGATCCTTAGAAGATCAAGTTGCGCGTTACAAACAAGTTTTGGATGTGATGCCAGCTGGGGTTATTTTACTTGATACTCAAGGCAGTGTTTACGAAGCGAACCCTGAAGCAGAAAAATTGCTTGAAGTTCCTTTGGTTGGTCAGAAGTGGTTTGAAGTTATTCAAGCCGCATTCGCACCTCGAGAAGATGATGGACATGAAATTTCGCTCCGAAATGGACGTAAGGTACGTCTCGCTATTTCAGCGTCTCAGACTGGGCAGCTAATATTGATCACGGACTTAACCGAAACTCGGTTATTACAAGCTCGTGTTGGTGATCTACAGCGATTGTCTTCTTTAGGGCGAATGGTCGCATCTCTAGCGCACCAAGTACGCACGCCCCTTTCTAGCGCCATGCTTTATGCTTCTAATTTAGGTGCGCCAAATCTACCGGCTCCCACGCGTGAACGCTTTCAAACCAAATTGGTCGACCGATTACACGACCTCGAAAAGCAAGTAAACGACATGCTGTTGTTTGCCAAAGGGGGAGACAACAAGGTCGTTAAGCCATTTACAGCTGAAGACTTGCGCACTGAATTTCAACCCATGGTGGAAACCGCAATCAAAACCAGTTCGATTGATTACCATCTCGAATTGGAAAATCCTGATGCGATGCTGATGGGTAACGCAAATGCAGTGGCTTCGGCGCTCAGTAATCTTGTGATCAACGCAATCCAAATTTCAGGAAAAGGGGCACAAATAGATGTCTATTTCCGAGTAGTAAATAACGAACTAAAAATTTCGATTCAGGACAGCGGCCCTGGTGTCCCACCTGAATTACAGCAAAAAATTATGGAACCTTTCTTTACCACCCGATCTCAAGGTACGGGGTTAGGGCTCGCCGTTGTTCAAATGGTTTGCCGCGCCCATGAAGGAAGGTTAGAACTGATTTCAGAGCCGGGAGACGGTGCTTGTTTCACTGTCTGTCTGCCCCTTGCAACGACAAACTCTGGAGAAGAATGATGGCTCAAAGCAAAGTATTAATAGTTGAAGATGATGAAGGTCTACGTGAAGCTCTTGTCGACACCCTTGCTTTAGCAGGTTACGAGTGGGTTGAAGCAGATTGCGCAGAACAAGCTTTGATCATTCTGAAGTCAGAAGAAGTCGATATTGTTATTTCAGATGTTCAAATGGCCGGAATGGGTGGGCTTGCGCTGCTTAGGAATATTAAACAGCATTGGCCGAATCTACCTGTATTGTTGATGACGGCGTATGCCAACATTGAAGATGCAGTTGCAGCAATGAAAGAAGGGGCCATTGACTACATGGCTAAACCGTTTGCGCCAGAAGTGTTGCTCAACATGGTAAGCCGTTATGCCCCAGTAAAAAGTGATGATGAAGGTGATGCCGTCGTTGCTGATGAGAAGAGCCTCAAATTGCTTGCCCTTGCGGATAAGGTCGCGAGAACAGACGCAAACGTCATGGTGCTTGGACCAAGTGGTTCAGGTAAAGAAGTGATGTCTCGGTACATACACAATGCATCTCAGCGAAGTGATGGCCCTTTTGTTGCTATCAACTGTGCCGCTATTCCCGATAACATGCTGGAAGCCACACTGTTTGGGTATGAGAAAGGGGCATTTACCGGTGCCGTTCAGGCGTGCCCAGGGAAATTTGAACAAGCTCAAGGCGGCACCATTTTGCTAGATGAAATCAGTGAAATGGACTTGAATCTGCAAGCCAAACTGCTCCGCGTTTTACAAGAACGCGAAGTTGAGCGCTTAGGTAGCCGTAAAAGTATTAAACTGGATGTACGTGTGTTAGCAACCAGTAACCGTGATTTGAAACAATACGTTGCTCAAGGCAATTTCCGAGAAGATTTGTATTACCGCTTGAATGTATTCCCAATTGCTTGGCCACCACTGTGTCAGCGACAGGGCGATATTGAGCCGCTCGCCAAACATTTGGCGGAGCGCCATTGTAAAAAATTAGGCATGCCGGTTCCTAACGTTTCAGCAACTGCCTTGCAAAAGTTAGTTTCATACCCTTGGCCAGGTAACGTTCGTGAGCTCGATAACGTTATCCAGCGAGCGTTAATATTAAGTGAGCAAGGTGATATCGGCTCCGACCATATCCTACTCGAAGGTGTCGATTGGGAAGATGCGAATAGCTTACAAGCCGTTGTTGAATCGGGTGATGTGGCCATACCTTCCGTTAAACCAATTGCTGAACCCGATAATGAGATCACAAAAACAATGGGAGCTTCTGCTGATGGTCTAGGTTCTGAGCTAAGAGAGCAGGAATACGCTATTATTTTGGATACTTTGGCAGAATGTAATGGGCGCAGAAAAGAAATGGCAGAAAAGCTAGGTATTAGCCCGAGAACCTTACGCTACAAGTTAGCAAAAATGCGTGATTCAGGTATTGATATCCCTAACTGATAAGCGTCATACTTGCGCCCACTGGTTAGTGGCATATTAATTGCAGCGTCAAAGAATAGAATGCAGTAACAAGTCAGAATATTGACGACAGAGGTGAACAATGAAAATTGGTGGAATGAATCAGGAAATGCAAGCGATGATGCTTGAAGCGACAAACTCCACTAAGCCCGCTACAGGACAGCAGGTTTCCTCTGATTTTGGTGCATTATTGGATAACGCCATAAATAACGTTAACGCGTTACAGAAGCAATCAGGAGAGCTAGCAACTCGATTTGACCAAGGCGACCCTAACGTATCGTTGTCTGATGTGATGATTGCTCGAAACAAATCTAGTGTGGCTTTTGACGCGACGATTCAAGTAAGAAATAAACTGGTAGAAGCTTATAAAGAGCTGATGAACATGCCAGTATAAAACAGGTAGTGACAAGTGGCTGAAGACAAATCAACAGATCTCGCGGTATCCGATGGTGGTGCAGTAGCAGTAGGAAGTGACCTGGATAACGAGAGTCAAAACCTAGACTTAGATGAGCAAAGCTCCTCGAAGTTTGACATGTCAATGGGTGATCTAGACCTATTGCGTCAGGTGGTTTTGGTTGTTGCTATTTCAATATGTGTAGCGCTTATCGTCATGGTGTTCTTTTGGGTGCGTGAACCTGAGTTACGCCCGCTAGGAACATATGAGACAGAAGAACTGATCCCCGTTCTTGACTACCTTGACCAACAGAAAATTGACTATAACCTCGAAGGGAATACGATTCGTGTTCCAGTGAGCGAATACAGCAACATCAAACTCAACATGACCCGAGCGGGCTTGAATCAACCGGATCCAGCGGGTGATGACATTCTTCTGCAGGATATGGGGTTTGGTGTTTCCCAGCGTTTAGAGCAAGAGCGCTTAAAACTCAGCCGCGAAAGACAACTCGGTAAAGCTATCGAGCAAATGCGACAAGTTCGTAAAGCACAAGTTTTACTCGCCCTACCTAAACAAAGTGTCTTTGTTCGTCATAATCAAGAAGCGTCAGCAACCGTATTTTTGACACTTGGTTCCACAAACTCTCTCAAGCAAGAAGAAGTGGATTCCATTGTCGACATGGTATCCAGCGCCGTACCTGGTATGAAGCCGACAAGAGTCACCGTAACCGATCAGCATGGTCGGTTGCTCAGCTCGGGGTCGCAAGATCCAATGGCAACAGCTCGCCGAAAAGAACATGAGCTAGAACGCAAGCAAGAACAGGCTTTACGAGAAAAAATCGATTCTGTTCTTATCCCTATTTTGGGTATCGGGAACTACACCTCTCAAGTAGACATTGAGCTCGACTTTAGTGCTGTGGAGCAAACTCGCAAACGATTTGATCCCAATACACCTTCTACACGCAGCGAATATACGTTAGAAGATTACAACAACGGAAATGTGGTTGCAGGTGTACCTGGTGCGCTTTCAAACCAGCCGCCTGCGGATGCGTCCATCCCTCAAGATGTGAAACAGATGAAAGATGGTTCTTTACTTGGCCAAGGTTCTGTTCACAAAGAAGCCACTCGAAATTTTGAGTTAGATACCACGATTAGCCATGAGCGTAGGCAAACAGGTACCGTAAATCGCCAAACGGTGTCGGTGGCTATCCGTCACAAACCGAGCGTTAATGCGGAAACGGGTGATGTTACATACCAGCCGTTGGCACAAGCTGAGATTGATGCGATTCGAAGTGTACTGATAGGTGCTGTTGGGTTTAACGAAACACGCGGTGATTTGCTGAATGTTCTGAGTGTTAAGTTTGCAGAACCAGAAGCCGAAGTCATGCTGGATGTGCCAATCTGGGAACACCCGAATTTCAACGACTGGATTCGTTGGCTGGCAAGTGCGCTGGTTATCATCGCAATCATCTTGATTTTGGTACGCCCAGCGATGAAGAAACTTATCAACCCTCATTCGGAAGAGGACGAGGATTCAGAATTTGGTGCCGATGGACTTCCATTATCGGCGGATGGCGATACCAGCTTGATTGGTAGTGACATCGATGCAGGTGACTCGTTTGAGTTTGGCTCGGGCATTGATTTACCTAACCTGCACAAAGATGAAGATGTATTAAAAGCGGTTCGTGCACTGGTTGCAAACGAACCAGAGCTCGCAGCACAAGTAGTGAAGAATTGGGTGTCAGAAGATGGCTAACGACGTTGCAAAAACAGAAGATGGCGGAGAAAAAGGCTCGGAAATCGATATTGAGTCGATTCCTGGAGAGGAACGTGCTGCGATATTGCTTTTGAGCCTAAATGAATCGGATGCCGCAGGCATTATTCGCCACTTAGAACCCAAACAGGTTCAAAGAGTGGGTAGTGCTATGGCGAGGGCTGCCGACCTAAACTCAGATAAAGTTAGCGTTGTGCATCGTGCGTTTCTGGAAGATATTCAGAAATACACCAATATAGGTATGGGCAGCGAAGACTTTATGCGAAATGCTTTGGTTGCTGCATTAGGTGAAGACAAAGCGAACAACCTCGTTGACCAAATATTGTTAGGTACTGGCTCGAAAGGATTGGATTCCCTTAAATGGATGGATCCTCGTCAAGTTGCCAGCATCATAGTGAACGAGCACCCGCAAATTCAAACTATCGTACTTTCTTATCTCGAAGCCGACCAATCTGCAGAGATCCTTTCGCAATTTGCTGAACGTGATCGCCTCGACTTGGTTATGCGTATCGCCAACTTAGAAGAAGTTCAGCCTTCTGCATTAGCAGAATTAAACGAAATCATGGAGAAACAGTTCGCGGGCCAAGCTGGTGCGCAAGCTGCCAAGATTGGTGGTACTAAGGCTGCTGCTGAAATAATGAACTTCATGGATAACAGTGTCGAGGGCATCTTGATGGATCAAATCCGTGAACAAGATGAAGACATGGCGACTCAGATTCAAGATCTGATGTTCGTGTTCGAAAACTTGATGGAAGTGGACGACGCCGGTATTCAAAAGTTGCTGCGTGATATTCCACAGGATGTTTTACAACGAGCGCTCAAAGGTGCCGATGATGGTCTTCGCGAGAAAGTATTCAAGAACATGTCGAAGCGTGCAGCAGAGATGATGCGCGACGACATGGAAGCGATGGCTCCGGTAAAAGTTTCCGATGTGGAAGCGGCTCAAAAAGAAATTCTGGCGATTGCCCGACGTCTTGCCGACAATGGCGAGCTCATGCTGGGTGGTGGTGCAGACGAATTCCTATAATCCCATGCGCTCCATTAGCGAGCGCAGCTTGAACAATTCAAAATAGGTAGTGTGATGTCATTAGAACGTAAACGCGGCTTTCTACGACCGGATGAAGATGACATAGCCGAAAAAGCGGAAGCGTGGGGGTTACCTGACTATACAGGTGACGCCAATGCTAATGCCAAAGATACCGCCCTCAAATACGATCCTTCTTGGGTACCCAACTTTGATACGCCCGAAGCCGAAGAGCCGGTAGAACTGACCGAAGAACAAATAGAAGAAATAAAGCAAGCCGCCTATCAAGAGGGCATGACTTTAGGTCAAGAGAAAGGATACCAAGACGGGTTCGAAAAAGGCAAAGAAGAAGGGTTTACCACGGGTCATCAAGAAGGTACAGAGCAAGGTAAACAAGAAGGTCTTGAAGCTGGCCAAACTTACATTGAAGAACAAGTAAAACACTTTATGACGTTGGCAAGCCAATTTGCTCAACCTCTTGAGTTAATGAATTCTCAGGTTGAAAAGCAATTGGTGGACATGGTTCTCACCATGGTTAAAGAAGTGGTTCACGTAGAAGTGCAGATGAACCCACAAGTGATATTAGATACTGTCCGTCAAAGTGTTGAAGCTCTACCTATTGCAGGTCATGCCATTACCATAAAACTCAATCCCGAGGATTTGGCCATCGTTCTTTCGTCTTACGGCGAGGAAGAACTCAAAAATCGTAGTTGGACGTTATCCAGTGAACCATCTCTGAATCGAGGAGATGTGCATATCGAAGCTGGAGAATCGAGTGTGAGCTTTAAAATGGAAGAACGAATCCGTTCAGTCATTCAATCCTTCTGCGGGTCAAATCGGCATCAGGAGCAAGTGTAATGCTGGCTCTTGAAGAAAGACTTTCCAATTATAAAACCCAAGGCTTAACCACGAAGGCGATTGCTTCCGGCAAGTTAGTCCGCGTGGTGGGCTTAACGCTTGAGGCTACAGGGTGTAAAGCGCCCATCGGTAGCCTTTGCAAGGTTGAAACACTCAGCGGAGAAATGGAAGCCGAAGTAGTTGGGTTTTCAGGGGAAAGCCTTTATTTAATGCCGAGTGAACAAATTACGGGTGTTCTACCAGGCGCAAAAGTAACGCCAATTACCACTGACAGTGGTTTGTCGGTTGGAATGGAGTTACTTGGTCGGGTCATTGATGGTGTGGGTAATCCACTGGATGGTCTTGGTGATATCTATACAGAGAAAAAAGCCTCATTCAATGTTCAGCCCATAAACCCATTGGCACGAAAGCCGATTTCAGAACCGCTGGATGTGGGGTTGAAAGCGGTAAATGGATTGCTAACGGTAGGTAAAGGTCAACGTATTGGTCTCTTTGCTGGCTCTGGTGTCGGTAAGTCGGTCACTCTCGGTATGATGACGAGAGGCACAACCGCGCAAGTAGTGGTGGTGGGGCTGATTGGCGAGCGTGGACGCGAAGTAAAAGAATTCATTGAAGAGATTCTAGGAAAAGAAGGTCGCCAGCGTTCGGTCGTTGTTGCAGCGCCTGCCGATTCTTCACCTCTTATGCGTTTGAAAGGTTGTCAGACAGCGTTGACCATTGCGGAGTACTTTCGCGATCAAGGGCTAGATGTTCTTTTGCTCATGGATTCATTAACGCGTTTTGCTCAAGCTCAGCGTGAAATCGCTCTTTCGGTAGGCGAGCCACCAGCAACTAAAGGCTATCCGCCATCGGTGTTCGCCAAGTTACCGGCACTCGTTGAACGTGCTGGTAATGGCGATGATAATCAGGGCTCGATTACCGCTTTCTTTACCGTATTAACGGAAGGGGATGACTTACAAGATCCGATCGCCGATGCGTCGCGAGCCATTTTGGATGGTCACATCGTGTTGTCACGTGAGCTGGCAGATGCTGGTCATTATCCTGCTATTGATGTAGAGAAGTCCGTCAGTCGTGTTATGCCTCAAATCACAACCGATGAACACATGATGATGGCGAAAGCCGTTCGTCAGGTGCTTTCGGTTTGTCGAAAAAACCAAGATCTTGTTTCTATTGGTGCATACAAACCAGGGACAGACCCAGCGATTGATACCGCTTTTACTCTCAAACCTAAATTGGATGAGTACGCACAGCAAGGTATGGGAGAAGCGGTCCCATATGAGATGTGTGTGAATATGCTTCGCAGTATATTGCAGCCATCTTAAGAGAGGAATAAGTGAATAATGCTCTAGAGTTTCTACTTGAACAGGCCAAAGATAAAGAATCTCAGTCCGTGCTGGCTCTCAATAAGTCGAGAGCAGAGCTCGAAGATTACTACCGCCAAGTCGAGCAAATAGAAAAATACAGATTGGATTATTGCAATCAACTGGTAGAGCGTGGAAAAGGTGGGCTTACTGCGAGTGAGTATGGACACTTAAATCGATTCTTAACTCAGCTAGATGAAACCTTAGCTAAGCAAAAAGCTGCCGAAGAACACTTTGTTTCACAGGTCAATAATTGTGAAGAACACTGGCTGGAGACTCGAAAAACCCGTCGTTCTTATGAGTGGATGATTGAAAAGAAAGCAAAGGATAAGCGCATTCAGCAAGAAAAAGTAGAGCAAAGACAAATGGATGAGTTTTCCACTTTGCAATTTTCTCGTAGAAAAAGTTCCTTTTAGGCTTGTAACTTGAGTATATGAATTCAAATTGGCTCATTTTTTGCAAACTTTCTGACTTATAAAAACTGAATTGAATCGCCGAAAGTCGACTGTTAATCGTGACGCAGTTGGTCACAAGAGTGAACCAACGCATAGAGAGTGTGTTTATGAGCCAAAATCCTCTGTCAGTGAACGAATCCGGAAGCAAGTCCTATTTGCTGGGGAAATCCAACCAATCTACTGATTCTGCAAAAGAAAGTGAATCAGGAGGGTTTCTTAACGCACTCAAATCTGTCTTTTCCTCTGAGCCTGAGTCCGCAGAATCAAGTAAAAAAATTAAAGTAGATGGTTCAGAAGAATCTAGCAAAACCAAGGGGGAGCTAGGTACAGAGAATGTTGAAGGCAAAGGCTCTGAATCGTCAAAGGTTGCCGCCGCGGCAGATGAAGCCGGTGGAGAAGAATCTGTCGACAAGCTTCTATCCAGTTCTGAGGAAAGCTCAGACGTAGCTGGCGACGTGAAAAACGCTAAAAAACAAAACGTTGACCAAACTATGACTGAGGGGAATGACTTGCTTGGTCGGCTCGACGATTCAAATAAAGCCTTAAAAACAAAAGACATACTAACCGACGCTAATTCAGCTGAATACATCGACGCCAATGGCAACAAGTTGCCACAAGATTCTGCGGTTGTCGCAGGGGCGACAGGCCAGCCATTAAAAGAAAAGGCTGTTTCTGAACAAGATATAGCTGACGCAAAATCCAAATACCTTCAACAGTCTAATGTCGACGCTTCTAATGGAGTAGGCTCGGCTACTTTTGATAAAGCATCAGCAGAAACGAGTAAGCTTACGTCTCCGCAAGTGACAGATGAAACAAGCGGTGACTTTGTGAAAGGCGCGGTCGCCGTTTCTGGAGGCATAGCTTCTGGAGGCATGATTGTCGCCAACCAAGGTCAAATCGCACAAACATCAGCTGGAGCAGTTTCAAACACCTCTGTTGATGGAGTACAAATTGGAGCCGAGTCACTACAGAAGACTGGGCAAGCTGGAATAGCCCAAGGCACTTCCGAGCTAAGTGGTGAAGGTGCGCTGCCTGCAGGTGCAGCAACCGCTAATAGCACAGTCAGTCAAAACGGTTTGAAACACTCTAACCAAAGCCCTCAAGACGCACTGATTGACTGGACACAAAATACAGTGACTCAGTCAGCGATGGATTCTGATACGAAGCTTGCTACAACGTTTTCAGATACTCAACAAGTTGACTTGAAAGGTGCTCAAGCCAGTGCCGTTGGAGCCGGAGTTATCGCAAATCAGGTAGCTTCTGAGACATCGTTTGATGGGCAACCACTGGCGGCTTCTGAACAACTTCAAGGTCAATACACCGAGCCAATGTGGACAACAACATCTGCAGAGATGAGCAAAGCGGAATTGCAGGCGGCGAAAGGCGCGATAGAGTCTACCAATAATGCCAAAATGGCCGCTAGCGCAGCTCTTGCTGCCCATTTAGCAAATCCAACGTCGACTCCGTTGCCAGCCGATAGAATGGCGGCGGCTTCCGCAACACAAATAATGCCACAAGAAATCAATGCCACGGCAATGAACCAGCAGATGATTGCACAAAGCATGACGGCTGGTGCAGCGACCCAAACCAGTAATGTGGCAGCAGCTTCTGTAGCCGGAAGTGCAGCTGTTTTAGGTGCGACTAAACTGGCGAAAGGCAATGAAAATGGTCATGGCGAAAAAGCTGACCTTTCCCAACAACTCGCTGGTGTCGCGTCGCAACAGGGCTTAACCAGTGCACAAGCTAAAGCAGAGGGGCAAGCCGTAGCGGCCACTCAGCAATCACCGCTGCAGTTGTCTCGAGACGGGGCGGCGGCAGGGGATCAGCTCGCCGAACGTGTGCAGATGATGCTGTCTAAAAACCTCAAAAATGTCGATATTCGGTTAGACCCGCCAGAGCTAGGGCGAATGCAAATTCGTATGACGATGAATAACGACATTGCGTCGGTTCAATTTACGGTTGCGAACCAACAAACCCGAGACATTGTTGAACAAGCAATGCCCAGATTGAGAGAAATGTTGTCTCAACAAGGTTTACAGCTTGCAGATACGTCCGTTCAGCAGCAAAATGCAGGACAACAGCAACAAAGTCAGTATGTTGCGGGGCAGGGTTCCGGAAAAGGTAAAGATGGCGATGGCATTGATAGCGAATTTGGCTCAGAGGGTGACGAATCGCTCGAAGTTAACGTTGATGTGAAACCAAACCGTGATGGAATCAGTTTTTACGCTTAACATTATAACTTAACCTTCTATTTAACCGAGACGTTTATGGCAGAAGAACAACAAGACACAGAAGCGCCCAAAGGAAAAAGCAAGCTCCTGATCATCATCATAGCGGTAGTCGTTTTACTTGCTGGTGGCGGTGGCGCAGCCTTTTTCTTGATGGGATCCGATCCTGCAGAAGAAGCTCCAGCAGCAGAAGAAGCAGCAGTTCCCACGAATGAGCCCGCTTCTTATGTCAATATCCCACAGCCGTTTGTATTTAACGTTACAGGGGATAAGAAAGACAGATTGGTTCAAATCAAAGTCCAAATTATGGTGAGAGGGAGCGAAAACGAGGGAACGGCAAAACACCATTCTCCGCTGATTGAAAGTACCCTTCTTTCTACGTTTGGAGTCGCTACTGCTGAGCAACTTCGTACTCCTTTAGGTCGTGGGCAGCTACGTGATCAGGCAACTGACGACATTAAAGCTGCTTTGAGTCAGCTAGTAGGGCAGCCTGTCATTGAGAAAGTGCTGTTTACTGACTTCGTAATGCAATAGGTATCCTGTGACAGACTTATTAAGCCAAGATGAGATTGATGCGTTACTGCATGGTGTAGATGATGTAGATGACGGAGATGATGATGATCTTGATGCCGGTGGTGGGTCCCCAGAGAACACGTCCGACTATGATTTTTCGTCTCAAGACAGAATTGTTCGTGGTCGAATGCCGACCTTGGAGCTCATCAATGAGCGCTTTGCTCGGCACCTTCGAATAAGTTTGTTTAACATGCTGCGGAAAACCGCAGAGGTATCGATTAACGGTGTGCAAATGGTGAAGTTTGGTGAATACCAAAACACCCTCTATGTACCAACCAGTTTGAACATGGTGCGTTTTAGACCGCTTAAAGGTACAGCGCTTATTACCATGGAAGCGCGATTAGTCTTTATTTTGGTGGAAAACTTCTTTGGTGGTGATGGTCGCTTCCATGCTCGGATCGAAGGGCGAGAGTTTACACCGACGGAACGTCGAATTATCCAACTGCTTCTGAAAATCGTATTTGCAGATTATCAAGAAGCGTGGTCACCTGTTATGGGCGTTGAATTTGAGTATTTGGATTCAGAAGTAAACCCAAGTATGGCGAATATCGTGAGCCCGACAGAGGTGATCGTTGTGAGCAGTTTCCATATAGAAGTGGATGGTGGAGGCGGTGATTTTCATGTCGTAATGCCTTACTCCATGGTTGAACCGATACGTGAGCTCTTAGATGCTGGTGTTCAATCCGATAAGATGGAAACTGACGTACGTTGGAGCTCGGCGCTCAAAGAAGAAATTATGGATGTTCCCGTCAATTTCCGAGTGAACTTGTTAGAGCGGGATATTTCCCTTCGCGACTTGATGGAACTAAGACCTGGCGACATTATCCCAATTGAGATGCCTGAGAACGCAACCATGTTTGTAGAAGAACTGCCAACATACCGAGTTAAAATGGGTCGCTCCGGTGATAAATTGGCTGTGCAGGTCTCTGAAAAAATTAAGCGTCCAGATGTGGTTAAATCCGATTTGGTATTCCTTGGCAATGACATGGAATCAGAACTAGATAGTGGCGATGAGTTTGAAGAAATCTCGCCAGAAACAAATGAGTAGGTGATTGAGTATGGATCCAAACGAAGATCAA
Organism: Vibrio penaeicida; assembly: GCF_030689305.1. Lineage (GTDB taxonomy): Bacteria > Pseudomonadota > Gammaproteobacteria > Enterobacterales > Vibrionaceae > Vibrio > Vibrio penaeicida_B. The sequence continues at coordinate 22,468 of NZ_JAUYVM010000020.1, forward strand.
AAACTGGCAGATGAATGGGCCGCTGCATTAGGCGAAGACCCGTTAGCATCTGGTGGCGATGATGATGTTGAAGCGGCTCCCCTTGAAGAATTGTCTAACGAGCCAGCTCCGATTTCTGAAGATGAGCGTCGTAAACTCGACACCATCATGGATATTCCCGTCACAATTTCGATGGAAGTTGGGCGTTCACAAATCAGCATTCGTAACTTATTACAACTGAACCAAGGCTCGGTTGTTGAATTGGACCGAGTCGCTGGTGAGTCACTGGATGTACTGGTTAATGGAACATTGATCGCGCACGGTGAAGTCGTTGTGGTGAACGACAAGTTTGGTATTCGTCTAACCGACGTTATTAGCCAAACTGAACGAATTAAGAAACTTAGGTAGCCATGAAAAAACTCTTTGGCTGGTGGTTGTTTCTACCTGCGCCAGCATTGGCCTCCAGTGCTGGTCAGTTAGATATGGCTGCGACACTGGGGTCTTTGCTGTTTGTTATCGCCATTATTTTCGTATTGGCATGGGCATTAAAGCGAATGCGTTTGCCCAGTATGATGGGGCAAGATGGGCTAAGAATAGTTCGCCAGTTACCTGTTGGAACAAAAGAACGGTTAGTGATTGTGCAGGCTGGAGAAGAGCAGTTTCTCGTAGGTATCACCGCAAACTCTATCAATTTAGTTTCTAAACTGGACAAGCCTGTCGAAGACGCACAACCCGTGTCGGCACCCTTCGCCCAACAACTTAGTCAGTTATTGAAAAAAGATGAAAAAAAATAATTTTATCGCTGCCTTACTGGCAGCGTTTCTGTTTTTATGTCATTCAACCTCGGTGGCAGCGCAGGAAGAATTGGCGAGTACCATTCCTACCAATGCGGTAGGTTCGCAAAATATTGCGGTGGCAGAATCACAGACTGCAACAGGCTCTTCAAGTGCGTTTATCTCAGGTGGTGCTCCCGGAAGTGGTATTCCAGCGATAACGGTAACTACGAACCCTGATGGCACCGAAGATTACTCGATAAACTTACAAGTCTTGGCCTTAATGACATTGCTGGGCTTCTTGCCTGCAATGGTGATTTTGATGACGTCGTTTACCCGAATTGTCGTGGTGATGTCGATATTGCGTCAGGCTATGGGGTTGCAACAAACGCCGTCTAATCAGGTGATTATTGGTATTGCCATTTTTCTCACCTTCTTCATCATGTCCCCTGTAATAGATCGAGTAAATAATGAAGCCATTCAGCCATACGTAAACGAACAAATAACCGCTCGTGATGCGTTTAACTTTGCGCAAGTGCCTATGAAGGATTTCATGCTTAAGCAGACGCGTGTTAAAGATTTGGAAACATTCGTCAATATCTCAGGGGCTCAGGTAAATAACCCCGAAGACGTGCCGATGAGTATTCTTATCCCTGCATTTATAACGTCGGAGTTGAAGACCGCGTTTCAGATCGGTTTTATGCTCTTTTTGCCATTTTTGGTCATCGACTTGGTGGTTGCCTCTGTATTAATGGCCATGGGTATGATGATGCTTTCTCCGATGATCGTTTCTTTGCCCTTTAAACTCATGCTATTTGTGTTGGTTGATGGCTGGAATCTCATCTTATCCACCTTAGCTGGCAGTTTTGCAATATAGCGGAGGGAATGTATGACTCCTGAAATGTTCGTTGACCTGTTCCGAGAATCACTTTGGTTGGTTCTGGTCATGGTATGCGCCATCATTATTCCCAGCCTTATTATTGGTTTGGTTGTTGCCATTTTCCAAGCGGCTACGTCCATCAACGAACAAACACTGAGTTTTCTTCCTAGGCTAGTTGTTACGCTCTTGGCTTTGATGTTATTCGGGCATTGGATGACACGTATGCTGATGGAGTTTTTCTTCGAGCTGATTGAACGCATGCCAACTGTTCTGCATTAGAGGCGGGTATGGAGTTTTCTGCAGACATCATTCTCGACTGGATAGCTAACTACTTCTGGCCTTATAGCCGGATTTCAGCGATGTTAATGGTCATGACCGTGACGGGGGCAAGATTTGTATCTACCCGGATCCGTTTGTATCTAGGTCTTGCCATTACGTTTTCGGTAATGCCCGCTATCCCCGCTGTTCCTGAAGATATAGAGCTATTGTCGTTTCAAGGCTTTTTAACGACGTTTGAGCAGTTGGTGATTGGTATTGCCATGGGAACCGTTACCCAATTTATGCTGCAAACGTTTGTTGTACTGGGTCAAATCCTAGGCATGCAATCCAGTTTGGGTTTTGCGTCTATGGTAGATCCAGCAAACGGACAAAATACGCCCTTACTTGGCCAGCTATTTATGTTTTTGGCGACCATGTTTTTCTTATCGACCGATGGTCACCTGCAAATGATCCAATTGGTTGTTATGAGTTTTACCGCTTTACCTATCGGACAAGGGGCGTTGAATTCGGTTGATTACCGAGAGCTCGCTTTGTGGTTTGGTACTATGTTTAAAATGGCGCTGAGCATGTCGTTGTCGGGTATTATCGCTCTACTTACCATTAATTTGTCATTCGGAGTAATGACAAGGGCAGCGCCCCAATTGAACATATTCTCGCTCGGTTTTGCGTTTGCCTTGTTAGTCGGTTTGTTGATTTGTTGGTATATCATCGCTGGGTTGTTTACCCACTACGACTTGATTTGGCTCGAAGGACGTGGGCAAATATGCCGCCTTATCGATATGAATTGTTAGGTCAATAAGCACTAGGAGGCTTTTTTGGCAGAATCCGACGGTCAGGAACGCACAGAAGACGCCACGCCCAGGCGGCTAAAACAGGCGAGAGAAAAAGGGCAAGTTGCCCGCTCTAAGGAACTTGCTTCCGTGTCTGTTTTAGTGATTGGGTCTGTGGCGCTAATGTGGTTTGGTGAATCTCTCGCAAGAGGGCTGTTCACGGTGATGTCACGCCTATTCTCTTTGAGCCGAGAAGAAATTTATGACTTTGGAAAGCTCATCGAGATCATCTTCGGAGCCATGGTTTACCTGATTCTTCCTCTTCTTTTGATTTTGATTACTCTTTTTGTGGCAGCCTTAGCCGGTGCTGCTGGAGTAGGGGGGATCAGCTTTTCTGTTGAAGCTGCGATGCCAAAAGCTTCTAAAATGAACCCACTTAGTGGTCTAAAACGAATGGTCGGTATGCAGAGCTGGGTTGAACTGATTAAATCAATCTTGAAAGTGCTGCTGGTCGCGGGTGTTGCGTTTTACCTGATACAAGCGTCTCGTAAAGACCTGTTTCAGCTTAGCTTAGACTTGTTCCCAGCCAACATATTCCACGCATTGGATATCCTGCTTAACTTTACGTTGCTCATTAGCTGTTCATTGTTGGTCGTGGTTGCCATCGATATTCCTTTCCAAATTTGGCAGCACGCGAATCAGTTAAAAATGACCAAGCAGGAAGTGAAAGACGAATTCAAGGAGACGGAAGGCAAGCCAGAGGTGAAAGGGCGCATTAGAATGCTTCAGCGTGAAATGGCGCAGCGTCGGATGATGGCAGACGTTCCACAGGCCGACGTGATTATTACCAACCCTGAACACTTCTCTGTTGCGCTTCGCTACAACCAAAAAACCGACAAAGCGCCAATTGTGGTCGCAAAAGGTACCGATCATATCGCGTTAAAAATTCGAGAAATCGCCAGAGAGCACGATATTTACGTTGTCCCCGCGCCGCCGCTTGCTCGCGCACTCTATCATTCAACTGAGTTGGAACAACAAATTCCTGACGGTTTATTTACGGCGGTGGCTCAAGTACTTGCGTATGTATTCCAGTTGAAGCAGTTCCGAAAACGAGGCGGAGAACGCCCTACACTAAAAGAGAAGAACATGCCGATTCCACCAGACTTAAGACATTGATAACTCAATACTCTCACTATCTATCGATAAGACAAATTTTTGACTATTCAAATGGACTGGAATTTGCATAATAGCCTTCACCTTGCGTTTTAACTTATAAATCTTCTATTTAGCTTCTTATGAAATTGAACCTGCCATTTGCAGAAAAACTGCCCAATATGAGTAATCGGGCAATGCCCGCAATAGGGGCTCCGGTACTGGTCCTCGCGACACTCGCGATGATTGTGTTGCCCATGCCTCCGTTTCTGCTGGATTTAATGTTCACGTTCAATATTGCGCTCGCAATGGTCGTTTTGTTAGTGACGGTATACACTCGTCGCCCTCTTGATTTTGCGGCGTTTCCTACGGTCCTGCTGGTCGCGACTCTTATGAGGCTTGCGCTCAACGTGGCGTCTACTCGTGTTGTTTTGCTCTATGGTCACGAAGGACCAGGCGCGGCAGGTAACGTAATCGAAGCCTTTGGTAACGTTGTTATTGGGGGTAACTACGCTGTTGGTTTGGTTGTCTTCCTTATTTTGATGATCATTAACTTCATGGTTGTCACCAAAGGTGCAGGGCGAATTTCAGAAGTAAGTGCTCGATTTACTTTGGATGCATTACCAGGTAAACAAATGGCGATTGACGCCGATTTGAACGCAGGGCTTATCGATCAGGAGCAAGCCAGAACTCGGCGCTTTGAAGTGACCAAAGAAGCTGACTTCTATGGTTCGATGGATGGTGCCTCAAAGTTTGTAAAAGGGGATGCCATTGCTGGTATTTTGATCCTGTTTATCAACATCATCGGTGGTCTCTCCATCGGTATGATCCAGCATGATGTGAATTTTGGCGATGCGGTTCAAATCTACACATTGCTCACTATTGGTGACGGTTTGGTCGCTCAATTGCCGTCACTCTTGCTCTCGATTGGCGCAGCAATAATGGTGACTCGCCAAAATACTGACGAAGATATGGGACAACAAATGGTGTTCCAGATGTTCGATAACCCCAAGGCGCTAATGATCACAGCGGGCATTTTAGGGGTTATGGGTATAGTACCTGGAATGCCTCACTTTGCCTTCCTATTGTTGGCTATCATCGCAGGAGGTGGTGCTTACTACATTAGCAAAAAACAAAAAGATGAAGCGAACAAGCCGAAAACGCCAGCGAAACAAGAGGCTGAGCCTGTTTCTCAGAAAGAGCTGTCGTGGGACGACGTTCAGCCAGTTGATGTTATAGGGTTAGAAGTTGGTTATCGCCTGATTCCGCTAGTTGATCGAGACCAAGGTGGAGAACTGCTTGAGCGTGTAAAAGGTGTCCGTAAAAAGCTATCACAAGATTTTGGTTTCCTCATACCAGCTGTACACATTCGCGATAATCTCGAACTGCCGCCAAACAGTTACCGCATAACGTTAATGGGCGTGGCAGTGGGAGAAGCCGAAATTCGTGCCGATCAAGAGTTGGCGATTAACCCAGGTCAAGTTTATGGTGTCGTAGAGGGTGAAGCCACCATTGACCCTGCATTTGGTCTAGAAGCCGTATGGGTGAAAGACGATCAGAAAGAAACCGCTCAGGCTCTAGGTTATACCGTTGTCGATTCGTCAACCGTACTTGCGACTCACTTGAGCCAGCTACTCACAAACAATGCTTCGCAGTTAATTGGTCATGAAGAAGTCCAAAATCTATTGGAAATGCTGGGAAGAAATGCACCGAAATTGGTCGAGAATTTTGTACCGGACCAGCTTCAACTTGGTGTGGTGGTTAAAGTGCTACAAAACTTGCTTAATGAAGCCATTCCTATCCGAGATATTCGTACCATTGTTCAAACTCTGTCCGAGTATTCATCAAAGAGTCAAGAACCCGACATACTTACCGCTGCGGTTCGAATTTCTCTGAAACGCCTAATCGTTCAGGAAATCAATGGGATAGAGCCAGAGTTGCCAGTAATAACTTTGATTCCTGAATTGGAACAAATATTGCATCAAACTATGCAGGCGTCAGGTGGAGAGTCGGCAGGCATTGAGCCGGGGTTAGCAGAGCGATTGCAATCCTCATTGAGCCAAGCCACACATGACCAAGAGCTCAAGGGTGAGCCAGCAGTACTACTGACATCAGGTGTATTAAGAACAACACTCGCAAAATTTGTGAAGAACACCATCCCGAACCTAAGGGTGCTTTCCTATCAGGAAATACCGGATGAAAAGCAAATTAGAATTGTTCAGGCCGTCGGAAACTAAACATTGTTAGATTTGGAAAGCGATTTTGAAAATTAAACGATTTTTTGCCAAAGATATGCGCGGTGCGCTGCTTCAAGTTAAAGAGGAACTTGGATCGGATGCTGTGATCATGTCTAACAAGCGAGTGACTGGCGGCGTCGAAATTGTCGCAGCGATCGACGGTGACAGTGCGGCAAAAAATGGAAATAAAGATTCTAGCGCTTCTCGTAGCTCAAACGACTATTCACAAATGTCGTCGACGAGAAGAGAACTAAAAGATGACAAAGTCAGCATAGGCGAGGGGAGCGGTTCAATGACACGCCGCTTTGCCAATATGCTCAAGCAGTACAGCCAAGAAGCTGACTCAGAAAAAAGCACAGAAGCAGATTCGTTGGAAGCGCTGTTAAAGCGTCAATCTTCAAACAAAGACTCAGAACCCTACGATCGCCGTCGTTCTTCCGCTCCTTCAGGTATGGGGACGTCTGGACGCTCACTTGCTGAAGAGTCAGGGTTGTCTCGATTACTCAAAGATGACTCTACTACCGAAAGGCGTACGCCTAAGTTAGATCCTACTCGCTACGACAAAGGTGAACGAAATACGCGCGACAGTGGAAATCCAGAAGAACTGGAGAACATGCGTGAAGAAATGACGTCTATTCGTCGTCTACTTGAGCATCAAGTGTCCGGGTTAATGTGGCAAGAGGTAGAACGTCGTGAGCCTCTAAGAGCCATGTTAATAAAGCGATTGGAGCGAATGGGAGTTTCTCAAGAGCTTGCAGATCAAATGGCATGCTACATCCCTGAAGACACCCCACCTGTGCACGCTTGGAAAGCATTGTTAGGTCTGATTTCAGATCAAGTTACCATTCCCCGTGAAGATATTTTAAAGCGCGGTGGCGTTGTTGCTTTGCTCGGACCTACAGGTGTAGGTAAGACAACAACTGTAGCAAAACTGGCAGCGCGAGCTGCTATGGAGTACGGCGCCGATAACGTTGCGTTGGTGACAACAGACACCTATCGTATCGGTGCACACGAACAACTGTCGATTTATGGTCGAATTATGGGCTGTCCGGTAAGAGTTGCTAAAGATTCTGAGCAACTTGCCGAAGTCATATATCAGCTTAGAAATCGAAGGCTTATCTTAATTGACACAGCTGGTATGGGACAGAGAGATGTACGACTTTCCGAACAGCTAGATACTCTGATGCAGGAAAGCGGTGAAGTTATTAGCAGCTATCTCGTTTTACCTACAACAGCACAGCGAAAAGTGCTGCAAGAAACCATCGACCATTTTAAACGGATCCCTCTTTCTGGTTGTATTTTGACCAAGTTAGATGAATCCCTGAGCTTAGGAGAGGTTATCAGCGTGGTTATTCAAAATGCCATCCCTGTGGCTTACATTGCCAATGGGCAGAGGGTGCCAGAGGATATTGTGATAGCTCAACCTAAGTATATGCTTGCAAAAGCAAATGAGTTGCTAGAGAAGTCAGCGGAAGATGAACCTCACTATTGGAATAGTGAATCGGAAGGACTTTAAGCGGCGGACTACTATGAATAAAAATATGATACAAGATCAAGCCAGCGGCCTCCGTCGCTTAACGCAACCAACTCTTACTAAAGTAATTTCGGTTACTGGCGGTAAAGGCGGTGTTGGTAAAACAAATGTCACACTTGGTTTAGCACTTTCAATGGCGCGTCAAGGCAAAAAAGTTGTAGTGTTGGATGCTGATCTCGGATTAGCCAACGTTGACGTAATGCTAGGTATTCGGCCAAAAAGAAACCTAGGGCATGTATTGGCTGGAGAATGCGAGCTAAAAGACGCCATGGTTGAAGGACCTTTTGGCGTTAAAATTATTCCAGCCACTTCGGGTACTCAAAGCATGACAGAGTTGTCACCAGCCCAACATGCTGGTTTAATTCGTGCTTTCGGTTCTCTTGAAGAAGATATGGATGTGCTTCTGATTGATACCGCGGCAGGTATTTCAGATATGGTCGTAAGTTTTTCACGTGCAGCTCAAGATGTCTTGATTGTGGTGTGTGATGAGCCTACATCCATTACAGATGCCTATGCATTGATTAAACTATTAAGTCGTGAACATCAGGTTCAACGCTTTAAAATTGTAGCCAATATGGTAAGAAGTTACCGTGAAGGGCGAGAATTGTTTGCAAAGTTGACCTTGGTCACAGAACGATTTCTAAATGTTAGTATCGAGCTCGTCGCTTGTATCCCTCTTGATGATAAAGTACGTCAAGCGGTGAAAAAGCAGAAGATTGTGGTGGACGCATTTCCGCGTTCTCCGGCTGCATTGGCTATCAGTTCGTTAGCAAACAAAGCATTAACTTGGCCAATTCCTAAAACTCCGAGTGGACATTTAGAGTTTTTTGTTGAACGCTTACTTAATAACAGAGAAGTAGCAGGAGAGCCTTTTGGTGACTAAGGCGCTGACATACGATCAATTTGGTAACCCAGGAAGCCAATCGGCTTTCTTGGAGCGTTATTCCGATCTTGTAAAGCGAATTGCCCATCATCTCATTGGTCGATTACCACCTAGTGTATTGGTGGATGATTTGATTCAAGCAGGAATGATAGGGTTAATTGAAGCTCAGCAAAACTACGATGGAAGTAAGGGCGCAAGCTTTGAAACCTATGCTGGTATTAGGATTCGCGGCGCTATGTTAGATGAAATGCGACGTGGTGACTGGGTACCAAGATCGGTACATAAGAACAATCGAAGCATCAGTCAGGCGATAAATGAGCTAGAATCACAATTAAACCGTGATCCAACTGATGCAGAAGTAGCCAAACACTTAAATATGTCGCTAGAACAGTACCATAATGCGCTAACTGATATAAACTGTTCACGACTGGTAGGAATTGAAGACCTTGGTGTGTCAGAAGATGCAATATCTCCACACGAAGCGTCCGAAGATAACCTACCATTCAAAGGGGTAGCAGACGAATCTTTCCGACATGCCCTTATTGAAGCTATTAAAACTCTTCCTGAAAGGGAAGCCCTAGTTCTCTCGCTTTATTACGATGAAGAGCTAAATTTAAAAGAAATTGGGGAAGTATTAGATGTCAGCGAATCTCGCGTTAGTCAAATACATAGCCAATCTATGCAACGTTTACGAGCTAAGCTTAGTGCGTGGACACTTAATGAGTAATAACACTGACTTCGACCTCAGTGGAGGCAATTTTGAATAAAAACATGAAGATCCTCATTGTTGACGACTTTTCAACAATGCGCCGTATTGTTAAGAACCTACTTCGTGACCTGGGTTTCAATAACACTCAGGAAGCTGATGATGGTCTTACCGCTTTACCGATGCTCAAGAAAGGCGAATTTGACTTCGTCGTAACTGATTGGAATATGCCTGGAATGCAAGGCATTGACCTGCTTAAGAATATCCGAGCTGATGATGAGCTTAAGCACCTTCCTGTTTTGATGATTACTGCTGAAGCCAAGCGCGAGCAAATTATCGAAGCAGCACAGGCAGGAGTTAACGGTTACATCGTCAAACCTTTTACTGCTGCAACGCTGAAAGAAAAACTAGATAAAATCTTCGAGCGTTTGTAAAGCCATTATTACGCTTATAACAAACACACATACAGAGGCGTTGAAAGGGCAAAAGTAGAATGATTTCTTTAGAGCAAGCGAAAGAGTTGGTTAGCTTGTTGGAAAGCGACAAGCAAGAAGAAGCTAACGATCTCGTCAAATCCATTTCAAAGACTATCGAGAATCCAGTGATCCATGAAATTGGAACATTGACTCGCGAATTGCACGATTCTTTAACGCAATTCAAAGTCGATCAGCGAATGAATGAAATCGCTACAGATGAAATCCCTGATGCGAGAGGTCGTCTAGAGTATGTGATAGAAAAAACGGAAACCGCTGCAAATAAAACTATGGACGCGGTCGAACGTTCTCTTCCAATGGCTGACAACTTGCATGAACATCTAATGCTGGTTCGCCCTCAATGGAACCGACTTATGAACGGGCGTATTGAGCTGGATGAGTTTAAATCTCTTTGCCATCGAATCGATGAACTGATGACCCAGGTAGAAGGGGATAGCTCTGAGTTAAGAAGCCAATTAACGGAAATTCTTATGGCTCAGGACTTTCAAGACCTTACTGGACAAATCATTAGGCGTGTCATTACCTTAGTTCGTGAGGTAGAAGACCGACTTGTCGAAATTTTGACGGCCTTTGGTGTTGAGCAACAAACAGACGAGCACGAAGAGGACAAAGCGAAGAATGGTGCCGAAGCAGAAGGCCCAATTATTAACGCTCACGAGCGTGAAGACGCTGTCGCTTCACAAGACGATGTTGATGACTTGCTGTCGAGTCTTGGCTTCTAGGGGTTATATATGAGTTACGAATTAGACGAAGATATTCTACAGGACTTTTTGGTCGAGGCTGGTGAGATCCTGGAGCTGCTTTCAGAGCAGTTAATAGAACTGGAAAATAATCCAGATGATAAAGATCTGTTGAATGCAATATTCCGTGGTTTCCACACCGTAAAAGGCGGTGCTGGGTTTTTGGCTCTTACCGAGCTGGTAGACGTTTGTCACGGCGCGGAGAATATCTTCGACATTTTACGTAATGGTCAGCGCTCTGTAAGTGCTGAGCTAATGGATACCATTCTGCAAGCACTTGATGCAGTGAACATCATGTTTGAAGCCGTTCAAGAGAGACAGCCGCTCACACCTGCAGACCCAGTATTGATCGAAGAACTTCATCGCTTGTGTAAACCTGAAAGTGCCGATGAAGCTGCCCCTGTTACTGAAGAGCCTGCTCCCATCGCGGCTCCTGAATCTGTAGTGGAAACGCCTGCTGCAGCTGTTTCAAGTGATTCCACCGATGCAGGGTCAATTGATGAAATAACTCAAGATGAGTTTGAAGCTTTGCTTGATGAATTGCATGGTAAAGGTTCACCATCAGCTTCAAGTAGTACGCCGGCACCAGCCCCAACTCCAGCTGCTGATATAGCATCTGGAGGTGATGACATTACCGATGATGAGTTTGAAAAACTTCTCGATGAACTTCATGGTTCAGGTGGTAGCCCTACTACAGGTGGTGCATCTGATTCTCCAGCCTCTGCTCCTGTCACACCAGCTGCACCTGCGCCAGCAGCGCCTTCTGCTGGTATTGGTGGAGACTTAATGACAGACGATGAATTTGAGAACTTGCTTGATCAACTTCATGGTTCTGGTAAAGGTCCATCTCCGGAAGAACTTGAAGCTGCAACAAACCCAGTAGCTCCGGCTGCCGCAGTACCGACACCAGCACCAGCTCCAAAAGCTGAGCCGAAACCTGTCGCTAAACCAGCACCTAAACCTGCTGAGAAGCCTGCCGCAGCAAAACCAGCCGCGCCAGCGAAAGCACAGACACCGGCAAAAGAAACGAAGAAACCGCAAGCTGACGCAACCGTTCGTGTTGATACATCAACTTTGGATGACATCATGAACATGGTTGGTGAACTTGTATTGGTTCGTAACCGATTGGTTAGCTTAGGTTTGAATAGCAACGACGAAGAAATGTCGAAAGCTGTCGCTAACTTAGATGTTGTTACTGCAGACCTCCAAGGTGCGGTAATGAAAACTCGAATGCAGCCTATCAAGAAAGTATTCGGGCGTTTCCCTCGAGTTGTACGTGATATAGCACGTACCTTGAAGAAAGATATTGTTCTTGAAATGCGTGGCGAAGAGACCGACCTAGACAAAAACTTGGTTGAAGCACTAGCAGATCCATTGATTCACCTGGTTCGCAACTCGGTTGACCATGGTATAGAAATGCCAGATGTCCGTGTCGAAAATGGTAAATCGCGTACAGGTAAAGTGATACTTTCTGCCTCGCAGGAAGGTGATCATATTGAACTTAGTATTGTTGATGATGGTGGCGGCATGAATGCCGACAAACTCAGAAGCATTGCTGTTGATCGCGGTTTGATGGATGCAGATGCAGCGGGTCGATTGTCTCCGAAAGAGTGTTACAACCTCATCTTCATGCCAGGATTTTCGACCAAAACAGAAATCTCGGATATTTCAGGACGTGGTGTAGGTATGGACGTGGTAAAAACTGCGATCAATACCTTGAACGGGTCTATCGATATCGACTCAGAAATGGGTAAAGGCACCAAGATCACTATCAAGGTTCCGTTAACCTTAGCCATTCTGCCGACACTTATGGTGGGCGTGTCTGGACAACCATTCGCACTGCCATTAGCAAGTGTAAATGAGATATTCCATCTAGATTTGAGCAAAACTAACACCGTTGATGGTCAACTTACGATCATTGTTCGAGAAAAATCGATTCCACTGTTCTACCTTCAGCATTGGCTTGTTCCAAGTAGCTCTGATGGACAGAAAAAATCAAACCATGGGCATGTTGTTATTGTTCAATTGGGCAGTCAACGTGTTGGGTTTGTCGTGGACTCTTTGATAGGTCAAGAAGAAGTGGTTATCAAACCACTCGATGAATTATTGCAAGGTACACCAGGTATGGCTGGTGCAACAATTACCAGTGATGGTCATATTGCATTGATTCTAGATGTACCAAACTTATTGAAGAAATATGCCACTCGCTCGCATATTTAATTGAAGGGATAATATGGCGGTAAGAGTATTAGTAGTTGATGATTCGAGCTTTTTTCGCAGACGCGTAAGTGAAATTATCAACTCAGATCCGCGCCTAGAAGTAGTGGATATGGCCGTCAATGGTAAAGAAGCTGTTGAAAAAGCCATCAAAATAAAGCCAGATGTAATCACAATGGACATCGAGATGCCTGTCATGGACGGCATCACGGCAGTTCGTGAAATCATGAAGGCGCAACCTACGCCAATTTTGATGTTTTCTTCGCTTACACATGATGGTGCCAAGGCTACTCTAGATGCACTTGATGCTGGGGCTTTGGATTTTCTTCCTAAGAAATTCGAAGATATCGCTCGTAATCGCGATGAAGCTGTAACTTTATTGCAGCAGCGCGTACAAGAAATATCGCGTAAACGTGCGTTTATGCGTCGTCCAATTGGTGGCGTATCCGAAAGTAGCATTTCAACTAGCGCGACTACGCGCGCACCTGTACGTCCTGGGGCTTCTGCATTGCAAAGATCGACCCCAGCTCCGATACAGGAACGCAGTCGTCCGGTGAGTGCCAAATTTCGAGCAACGGGTAAGAAATATCAAATTACAGCGATTGGCACCTCTACGGGAGGACCTGTCGCGCTACAGAAGATTCTGACCAAATTACCTGGTCACTATCCGCACCCGATTGTTCTCATTCAGCATATGCCAGCTACTTTTACTGCTGCATTCGCCGCTCGTTTAGATTCTTTATGTAAGATCCAGGTGAAAGAAGCAGAAGATGGAGACGTCTTAAAGGCTGGCTGTGCGTATCTTGCGCCTGGCGGTAAGCAGATGATGATCGATGGTCGCCCAGGATCTGCGAAACTGCGGATTATAGATGGTGGTGAGCGGATGAACTACAAGCCTTGTGTGGACGTAACGTTCGGCTCTGCAGCAAAAATCTATCAAGACAAAGTGCTGTCTATGGTACTGACGGGGATGGGGGCCGACGGGCGTGAAGGCGCGCGGATGCTTAAAACTGCAGGTGCGACCATTTGGGCACAAGATGAAGAGAGCTGTGTTGTATACGGCATGCCACAAGCTGTGGCAAAAGCGGGCTTATCGACAGAAGATTTGCCTCTGGATCGAATTGCAGAGCGTATTCTGGTCGAAGTTGGACTATCTTAAGGAGCCAATGTGGTAGTTTGGAGCGTTGCTAACCAAAAGGGTGGAGTGGGGAAAACCACTACAACGGTTACTCTTGCAGGGCTGTTAAGCAAACAAGGTCACCGAGTGCTACTGGTTGACACCGATCCGCATGGATCGTTAACAACTTATTTGGGTTACGACTCTGATGAAGTCCCCTCGAGTTTGTTTGATCTTTTTCAGTTACGACAAATTGAAAAGTCGACTGTCCAAGCCTTGATCTTAGGTACGGATATCGAAAATATCGATATTATTCCAGCACATATGTCGTTAGCAACATTGGATCGGGTTATGGGTAACCGAAGTGGGATGGGGCTGATTCTGAAGAAAGCGCTAGTATCTGTTCAAGATGAATATGACTATGTGCTTATAGACTGTCCACCTATTCTTGGTGTGATGATGGTTAATGCGCTTGCGGCAAGTGATAGAATATTAATTCCAGTTCAAACCGAATTCCTCGCCATGAAAGGGCTAGAGAGAATGGTTCGCACATTGGCGATTATGCAGAAGTCGCGCCCGGATCCATTCAAAACCACAATCGTTCCTACGATGTATGATAAACGCACTAACGCCTCATTGCAGACATTAACGCAGCTAAAGAAAGGTTATCCAAATCAGGTATGGCCTTCAGCTATCCCTATTGATACAAAATTTAGAGATGCGAGTTTAAAACACCTTCCAGCCTCACACTTTGCATCAGGTAGTCGTGGCGTTTTTGCCTATAAGCAGCTATTACTTTATCTCGAGAGGTTAGCTTTCGATGATTAAAGATTCAGTGCTTTCTAGCGAACAGGCTTTAGATGAATATTTTACCTCGCTTCTTGATGAAGAGGGGTTGTTGTTGTCTGCGGAAGCAGAAGCACTTGATGCCAAAAAAAGGGTGACAGAGGATACGTCTGTAGAATCGGTCAATCCAACAGACCCTGTAAATGTAGACACGCCGGAAATTGATTTTACTGACGATGTCGCATCTGAGGATGATATACCGCTTTCTGAACCTTCAGAGTATTCTGTAGAATCAACGTCAACAGCCCAGTTGCCTGAAGGATTGGGGTCGGAGCAAGAGAGTTTTGACCTCGACCCCCAACCTGAAGTACAACCTGAGCCTATTCCGTCCTATACTGAAACGGTATACAACGAATTTGAAGCGCCGGATTTGGAAGATGTTCAACGTTTGTTGAGCCAACTCGAATCGACCAATATTGCTGATGAGCCGGAAATTGACGAATTAATCGGTCAAAACACAGTCGAGATTGCGACACTTAGCGTTGAAGAACCTGAGATTGCAGTTGTTGATAAAACCGCTGTTGAAGAGGTTGCCACTCAGTTTGAGCCAGACGAAATTCAAGAGTGGACTGTTGACGAGCCAGAGATAAATGTCGATGAGCCTGAAATTGCCAAAGTTGAGAGTGCACCTGAGGTACAGAGACCTATTGTTGAAGATAAGGTCGAAGAGCCAGAGGTTGAAGTAGCAACCGAAGTTGAGGCTCAAACTGAAACAGGTGGCGGTTCAGAGGATACTTGGAACACAGTCGCAAGGCATGAAGCGTTCCAAGTGCTCTACTTTGATGTAAATAACGTGACTTTTGCGGTGCCGCTAGATGAACTAGGCGGGATTCATCGCAAGAACGAAGAATTGAATCACCTGATTGGTCGACCTGATTGGTATTTGGGTTTACAAACAAGCCGTAAAGAACAGCTTGATGTTGTCGATACAGCTAGGTGGGTTATGTCGGAAAAACTGGTTGATAATTCTCATCGTGAGAATTATGAATATATTGTAATGCTGGGCGAAAGCCATTGGGGGCTCGCTGCCAATCAATTGATGGGTACCGAGTGGTTAGAGCCGGAAAAGGTTCGTTGGCGTGAAAGCGCAGGTAAGCGACCTTGGTTGGCAGGCATGGTTAAAGAGAAAATGTGTGCTTTAATTCATGTAGAAGAGTTAGTTTCCATGCTCAATGCCGGGCTGGATGTCAAAGCATTAGACAGTTAGTAGTAGAATTGTCGGTAGCGACACAGATGAGGATAAAACATGTCTCAAGCTAATGAAGTAGAAGTAAGAAAAGACCAAGTTAACGACGAGGTTCTGCAATGGGTAACGTTTCAGCTAGAAGATGAGACTTACGGTATTAACGTAATGCAAGTTCGTGAAGTTTTACGCTATACGGAAATTGCTCCTGTTCCAGGTGCACCAGATTACGTTTTAGGTATTATCAATTTGCGTGGTAACGTTGTTACCGTTATCGACACTCGTTCGCGTTTTGGTTTAATGCAAGGTGAGATTACAGACAATACTCGTATTATTGTTATCGAATCTGAGCGTCAGGTTATCGGTATTCTTGTCGATAGCGTGGCTGAAGTTGTTTACCTACGTTCTTCTGAAATCGACACTACTCCAAGTGTTGGTACTGACGAAAGTGCTAAATTTATCCAAGGTGTGAGCAACCGTGATGGTAAGCTTCTAATCTTGGTTGATTTGAACAAGCTTCTTTCTGATGAAGAATGGGAAGAAATGGCTCACCTATAATGAGCGACGAGTTGTATTCTGTTTTACCTTTTGTAGCAGGTGGATCCGTTTTAGTTGCCTTGTTACTGGTATCGTTTTTCCTCAGAATTCGAAAAAGCGGTCGTCAGAAAGTAGATCAGCAACGCCAACAGGTTCGAACTTTAGAGAAAGAGCTTCAAAAGACGAACAAACAATTGCTTGAAGTAAGATCCGTAATGGTCGGGCTTGGGCAGAAAGTGGCAGAGCAGCAGGATATCATTCAGCACTTAAACGAGCGTATTACCGAGATTGAGCATACTGATAATGATGGTCGATTGTACACCCGAGCGAGCAAGATGGTTCAACTGGGTGCTGGTATAAACGAACTTATTGAAGAGTGCGAGTTACCTAAAGCTGAAGCTGAACTCATGATGTCTTTACAAAATAAGATAGCAGGCAAGGAAAAAGTTCCTCCCCTTAGTGGTCGAACCGCTCCGCGCCGAAGACAAGATCAAAGACGTCCTCAAAAAAACGTAAAATGATCAAAAAGATACTTCTACATAATTGAAAGGAGCCATTGGCTCCTTTTTTTATGGTGTTTCTCCATATCGAATATCCCTTTTTCCGCGATAAAAAACGCCTCTCTATTCTGAAAATTACATGATCTAGTAGTCATATTTATAAAAATATGACTTTTGATTAACGTTTTTTTACGCTCTTTCATGAATCTTAGTGGAGCATCCTGTTTAGTGCATTTAGCATTGTGCTAAGATATACCCTTAATAAAATCAAGACATTTACCATGTTAGACGTATCCAATCTTACTGCTGTCCGCGATGAAAGAGTGCTATTCGAAGCGCTATCTTTTGAGGTTAACCCTGGTGATTTGATCCAGGTTGAAGGGCGAAATGGAACAGGAAAAACAACACTGCTGCGGATCATAGCGGGTCTTGGGGACTCTGAAGAAGGTTCTATTTGCTGGAAAGGTGAAAGCATATTTTCTTCAAGGGAAGAGTACCACTCCGACCTTCTTTTTTTAGGGCACCAAACTGGTGTTAAAAAAGAGCTCAGTGCACAAGAAAACCTTGAGTTCTATATGAACGTCCATCAAGGATTGAAGGACAAAAAAGCATTATGGAAAGCGTTAGCTCAAGTCGGTCTTGCAGGAAGAGAAGACATACCAGTTGGTAAATTGTCAGCAGGGCAACAAAGGCGAGTAGCATTAGCAAGACTATGGCTTAGCGATCACCCTCTTTGGGTATTGGATGAGCCGCTAACGGCTATCGATAAGCAGGGTGTTAAAGTACTAGAATCGCTGTTTGTCTCTCATGCGCAAAAAGGAGGGATGGTGCTCTTAACCACTCACCAAGATATGTTCGTAAACAACCCTCTTCTCAGAAAAATTAAATTGGGCGAGTAGTCAATGACTGGAGCAATGATATCAATAATCAGACGTGAACTACTCATAGCCTTTCGACGTCAGGCCGACATTCTCAATCCACTTTGGTTTTTCATTATTGTCGTTACGTTATTTCCTTTAAGTATCGGTCCTGAGCCAAATTTACTTGCAAGAATATCATCCGGCGTGGTATGGGTTGCAGCGCTATTGTCTGCATTACTGTCATTAGAAAGACTCTTTCGAGATGATTTTCAAGACGGAGCACTGGAACAGATGATGCTGATGCCTGTCCCTTTGCCGTTGGCGGTGATGGCAAAAGTCATAGCGCATTGGATTTTAACTGGAGTGCCTCTGATACTCATTAGTCCTTTGTTGGCAATCTTATTGTCTCTAGACTTTAATACTTGGAGTGCTGTGGTTTTAACGCTGCTAGTGGGGACGCCAACATTAAGTTTCATTGGAGCAATAGGTGTCGCACTTACCGTTGGATTACAGAAAGGTGGCGTTCTTTTGAGTTTACTCGTATTGCCTCTGTATATTCCGATACTGATTTTTGCCACCTCAGCGATAGATGCAGCTGGTTTGGGGGTAGCGTACAACGGTCAAATTGCCATACTGGGGGCAATGTTGGCTGGCGCGGCAACACTGACGCCTTTTGCAATAGGTGCATCATTACGCATAAGCGTCAATTGATATTGAACAAGTTTTTTTAGTTAACATTCCGTTAAAGTGTCAGGAATGTGCTACAGCTTTTTAAGTAACACATATAGATAATTAATATTACAACTTCCAAAGACCTAACCGTCTTAAAAAAGGAAGCCCTAGAAGTAAGAGTGAGACCTTAACCATGTGGAAATGGCTACATCCCTATGCCAAGCCCGAGAAAGCCTACCGGCTAAGCGATAAGCTTTTGCCCTGGTTTTCCCTCTTGGCCGCAGTCTTTTTAGTCTCTGGTACCATCTGGGGGTTAGCGTATGCGCCTTCTGATTATCAACAAGGAGACAGTTTCCGGATCATCTACATTCACGTTCCTTCGGCGATTTGGTCGATGGGTGTGTATATGTCGATGGCAATCGCAGCCTTTATTGGTCTTGTTTGGCAATTACGTTTGTCGGATATGGCAGCAGCGGCAATGGCACCTATTGGGGCCGTATACACCTTTATTGCACTGGTTACTGGTGCGGTATGGGGTAAGCCAATGTGGGGCACATGGTGGGTATGGGATGCACGATTAACTTCTGAATTGATTCTTCTATTTTTATACCTTGGCGTAATCGCACTTTATCACGCATTTGATGACCAAAAAACAGGCGCTAAAGCCGCCGGTATTCTGGCCATTGTAGGTGTGATTAACCTTCCGATCATTCATTTTTCTGTTGAGTGGTGGAATACCTTGCACCAAGGCGCAACGATCACCAAATTCGCCAAACCATCTATATCCAACGATATGCTTTGGCCGTTGCTGTTGAATATTTTGGGGTTCGCTTTTTTCTTCGGCGCAGTGACAATGATCCGATTCAAAAACGAAATTATCAGCAAAGAAAGCCATCGTCCTTGGGTACAAGCTTTGGCGTCGTCTCCAGCCAGTAGTAAGGAGTAGACAATGCATTTTGAATCTATCAGTGATTTTTTCGCCATGGGTGGCTACGCGTCCTATGTATGGGGTGCATTTGGTATTACGTTTCTTTCCATGTTGATTCTGCTGTTTAGTAGCATCAAGCGCGGTAGGAATCTAATGAATGAAGTGAATGCCAAGATCGATCGCCAAGCGCGAATTGATGCCGCTAAGAATTTGGAGAACACCCTATGAATCCAAGACGTAAAAAGAGGCTCGGTCTTGTTCTTGCCCTTGTATTTGGCTTAAGTGCCACTATTGGTTTGATGCTGTATGCCTTAAACCAGAATATGGATCTATTCTACACACCAACTGAGCTTGTTAATGGTAAGCCAGACGGTTCAAAACCCGAAGTCGGTCAGCGCCTAAGAATCGGAGGAATGGTCGTAAAAGGTTCTGTTTCTCGCGACTCTCAGTCACTAAGAGTGCAGTTTGATCTGGCTGATGTTGGTCCAAAAGTCACGATTTTGTACGACGGAATTCTTCCGGATCTGTTCCGTGAAGGGCAGGGTATTGTTGCACAAGGAGTCTTAAAAGATGCTACGACGATCGAAGCATTTGAGGTCTTAGCGAAACATGACGAAGAGTACATGCCACCGGAAATTGCAGAAGCGATGAAGAAAGTGCATGAACCTTTGGAATATACAGATACACAAAAATCGGAGAGCACACAATGATCGCTGAATTTGGCCATTTTGCTCTAATAGTGTCTCTTGGCTTTGCGGTATTGCTAAGCCTACTCCCTCTGGTTGGTGCATCAAAAAACAATATCACACTAATGAACACCGCAAGACCGTTGTCTTGGGGAATGTTCTTACTCATTCTCGTCTCCTTTTTTGTGCTTCTTTGGGCGTTTTATACCAATGATTTTACCCTTACGTATGTTGCAACTAACTCAAATAGTTTGCTTCCTTGGTATTACCGCCTAACCGCTGTATGGGGAGCTCACGAAGGTTCACTGCTTTTGTGGGTATTGATTCAAGCAGCGTGGACGGTTGCGGTTGCGACATTTAGCCGAGGAATGCCACAAGAATCGGTTGCACGCGTTTTAGCCGTAATGGGAATGATCACAGTAGGATTCCTGCTGTTTATCATCGTTACTTCAAACCCATTTCTTCGCACATTGCCATTTTTTCCTGTTGATGGGCGTGATTTAAACCCTCTGCTTCAAGATCCAGGCTTAATCATTCACCCGCCGATGCTTTATATGGGTTATGTCGGTTTTTCAGTCGCGTTTTCTTTCGCGATTGCATCTTTGATGACCGGACGGTTAGATACCGCTTGGGCACGTTGGTCGAGACCATGGACAACAGCCGCTTGGCTATTTTTAACTTTAGGTATCGCATTGGGGTCTTGGTGGGCTTATTACGAACTTGGCTGGGGTGGCTGGTGGTTCTGGGATCCGGTAGAAAATGCCTCTTTCATGCCTTGGTTAGCTGGCACAGCGTTGATGCACTCGCTGGCAGTAACGGAAAAACGTGGAACATTTAAGGCATGGACGGTGCTATTAGCGATCTCTGCATTCTCACTCAGTTTGCTAGGCACATTCCTTGTACGTTCAGGTATTTTGGTCTCGGTGCATGCGTTTGCGTCCGATCCCGCTCGCGGCATGTTCATCTTAGGGTTCTTGGTGTTCATTATCGGCGGTTCGTTACTGCTGTTTGCGCTGAAAGGCTCATCTGTCCGTGTTCGTGGTAGTTTCGCTTTGTTCTCCCGTGAGAATGCGCTACTTGCTAACAACGTTATTCTCATTGCTGCTTTGGTGGTTGTACTTGTAGGTACATTACTTCCTTTAGTCCATAAGCAATTGGGTTTGGGTTCTGTTTCTATCGGTGCACCTTTCTTCAACATGTTGTTTACTTGGTTGATGGTGCCGTTTGCGTTTTTGTTGGGCATAGGTCCTCTAATACGATGGAAGCGTGACGATCTTAGTAGCCTCAAAAAGCCGATGGCAGTGTCAGGCATCATCTCTTTAGTGCTTGGTGCAATATTTGTATTCCTTCTCGCGGATACCTTTGAAGCGCTGGCTTACCTAGGCTGGGTGATGGCGATTTGGATTATCGCGATGCATGGTTTCGAATTGCATCAAAGAGCCACTCACCGACACAGCTTTAGTGTGGGAATTAAAAAGCTCCAACGCAGCCATTGGGCGATGATGCTTGGTCATATTGGCATGGCGATTACCGTGATCGGTATTGCTATGGTGCAAAATTACAGCATTGAGCGTGATGTGCGCCTAGCACCTGGAGAAAACTTCCAAATCCAAGGGTATAACTTCTATTTCCAAGGGTTACGCGACAACGACGGACCAAACTACGATGGTTATATCGCGGATTTTGAAATCACGAAAGATGGTCAGTTTGTTAATGTTCTTCATGCAGAAAAGCGTTTTTACAACACGGCAAAATCCATGATGACAGAAGCAGCGATAGATCGTGGCGTCACACGTGATTTGTATATCGCAATGGGTGAAAGGCTAGATGATGGCGATGCTTGGGCCGTCCGTATTTATTATAAACCTTTTGTTCGGTGGATTTGGCTTGGTAGTTTATTCATGACCTTTGGTGGCATCGTGGCAATCAGTGATAAGCGATATCGTTTCCGCAAGCCTTCAAAAGTAGCGGCAGAGCTGAAAGAGAAGGAAGCCTAAATGAATCGGAATATACTTTTTGCTCCACTGGCTTTCTTTTTGATACTGGTCGCGGTGTTTGCAACTCAGTTAAGCCGCAATGCGGGCGGGGACGACCCAACAAAATTAGAGTCAGTATTGATTGGTCAGCCTGTTCCCAAGTTTAAGCTTGAAGACTTAGCCGAACCCGGTCGATTGTATGAACAAAACATCTTTGTCGGAGAACCATTGCTTATTAACGTATGGGCAACTTGGTGTCCGACATGCTATGCCGAGCATAAATACCTAAATGAGCTAGCAGCTAACGGCGTGAAGATTATTGGTCTTAACTACAAAGATAACCGTGAAAAAGCAGTTCAATGGCTAAATGAGTTGGGCAACCCTTATTTGATCAGCTTGTTTGATGGTAACGGTATGCTTGGATTGGACTTAGGCGTTTACGGCGCACCAGAAACCTATATCGTTGATGCGAATGGTGTTATTCAGTATCGACACGTTGGCGATGTAAACGTGAAAAATTGGAAAGAAACATTGCAGCCAATTTATCAGCGTTTAGTGGAGGAGTCTGCGAAATGATTAAGCAATTACGCAGTGTATTCCTTGCTATCGCTTTGTTCGCCTTACCTACATTGGCTAGCATAGAAATATACGAGTTTGATTCTGTTGAGCAGGAACAGCTATTCAAAGAACTGGGGCACACGTTGCGTTGCCCTAAGTGTCAAAACAACTCCATTGGCGATTCTAACGCCGCCCTAGCGCAAGATCTCCGCCTGAAAGTCTATGAGATGCTGAAAGAAGGCAAAACGGAGCAGGAAATCATCGACTACATGATCGCCCGCTATGGAAACTTTGTTACCTACAACCCGCCGATTACGGTGGTTACATCTATATTGTGGGTCGGACCCATTGGTGTATTGGTCATTGGCTTTGGGTTTATCATTTTGAGAAGCCGTCGTAAGCCCTCCCGTCAAGATTCCGTGAAATCTGAAGACTGGGACGCAGAAAAAGAAGCACAGCTACAATCTTTACTCAAAGAAGAATCGGAAACGGGAGATGAGCGAAAATGACTTTTTTCTGGATAGCTACAGCCGTTATCATTGCTATCTCTAGCGTGCTTATTGCTTTTCCGTTAGTCCAGCGACGTGCTGTTGATGACGACGCACGACGTGACGAACTGAATAAAGCGTTCTACAAAGATCGTTTAGATGAGCTAGAAGAAGAAGCAAAAGAAGGGTTAGTCGAAAATCAAGAAGATTTGATTGCGGATCTAAAGCAAACGCTGCTAGACGATGTTCCTAAAGCCAAGAAAAATGAAGCGACAACTCAGATTTCGACAATGGCCGTCGCCATTCCGTCGGTATTATTTGTTGCTGCGTTGTCCTACGGGATGTATTACCAATTTGGCGGTTCTCAGAAAGTGGTGGATTGGCATCAAGCTGAGAGTAACCTTCCTGCTCTTACCAAGAAGCTGATGTCGCCAGAAGGTCAAGCGCTCACAGAAGATGAGATGCAGGATTTGACACTCGCTCTTCGCACTCGCTTGCATCATCAACCAGACGACTCAACTGGTTGGATGCTTTTAGGGCGTATTGCATTGGCAAATAGAGATGTGACCACAGCGATAGGCGCTATGAAAAAAGCGTATCGTATTGAACCTAAAGATTCCGATATTCAATTAGGTTATGCGCAAGCTTTAATGCTTTCATCTGATGAAGTGGATCAGAATAAGGCACGCTCCTTGTTACACCGATTAGTTAAACAAGATCGAGTCGATTTACGAGTTCTTTCACTGCTAGCGTTTGATTCTTTTGAGCGTAGTGATTACGCGGCAGCCATACGTTATTGGGGGGCAATGCAACAAATGATTGGTCCACAAGATAACCGTTATGAAATGTTGGGTCGCAGTATTCAAAACGCAAAACTTAAATTGGGAGAAACCACTGCGGTTGCAGGTAAATCAGTTCAAGTCAGTATTGCGTTAGCTGATGAAGTGAACCCTGATCCTAATGCTGTCTTGATCGTATCAGTTCACAGAGCGGATGGTAGCCCTATGCCAGTCGCTGCTGCGCGTTACCCACTAGGGTCTTTTCCTAGAACAGTCGTACTTGATGACGGAAATAGCATGATACAAGGCATTAAACTATCGAGCTTAGATGAGCTTGTAGTGAAAGCCAGAATTGATGCTGATGGCAATGTTGCCAGCAGAGACGGTGATTGGCATGGTCAAAGTGACATTGCTAAATTAGGTGATAATGTTGCTTTAACTATAGATAAACGTTATTAATGGTATTGTTTTGTGTTTGGCGTCGTTATCAATTCAAGTTGATGAATGATATGAAATCATTAGAATAAAGAAAATTACTTGAGTACGCTAAGAATTGATAATATACCCAAGTGACCTCAAGATGCTGAATTCAGAGCCTCATATTCTGTTCCAGTTCAAGGAGAAGAACGCAGTGGAATGACCAGTCCTTTCCAAGTTATTTGACGATGAAATGGGAAAGAATATGGGCTCCCAAGGGCGAGTTTAACTGGCTTTCATACTTCGTTACCGATTTTTGATTTAGAATGACTAGATCTTCAAATCGGTGTCTTGTCTGGAAGCCAGTTAATTCTCGCTGAACCAAGCACCTTGAGGTGACTTGGGTATTAGACCGGCAGAAGCCGGTCTTTGTTTTTGGTAAAGGACTATGTTGTTGAATAAAGTTAGTTCCTGGCTATTAGTGTTATTAGCCTCTTTTTTAGTCGGTTGCTCCTCTGTACCGGAGGAAGAACATACCAGTCTTTCTCATCCGAATGACCCGTTTGAAAGCTTTAACCGAACAATGTTTGATATCAACTATGATTATCTGGATCCTTACATTGTTCGCCCAGTGTCGGTCGCGTATGTTGAAACGGTGCCTAAACCAGTTCGCGGTGGTATTGGTAACTTTCTGGCAAACCTTGATGAGCCAGCCAGTATGGTCAACAACCTTTTAATGGGCGAAGGTGAACAAGCGCTTACAAACTTCAATCGCTTTTGGATCAACTCTACATTGGGTCTATTAGGGTTCATTGATGTCGCATCCGCTGCTGGTATCACACAGCAAGATGACCGTGCGTTCAGTGATATGCTGGGTTACCACGGCGTGGGTCATGGTCCCTATTTTATGGTTCCCGGATACGGACCGATAACGTTACGGAAAACAACGGATACTGTTGATGGTATGTATGTTCCGTTGTCTTATTTGAATTTTTGGGCTGGCCTTGGAAAGTGGGCTCTAGAAGGCTTGGAAAAGCGTTACTTGTTGATTCCACAAGAAGGTACGTTGGAGTCGTCACCGGATCCGTACGCATTGTCTCGTGACGTATACCTACAACGACGCGATTTTAAAGCGGGAATTACCGAAACAGTAGAAGAAGAGGAAGAAGATTTCCTAGACGACTACTTAGATGAAGAATTTGACTAGACGACTAATTTGATTAGATGAGCAGTTTGATTAAGCGAAAACCAAGCAATTCTCGCTAAACCTAGTATCTTGGGTATACAGACATCACAAATTTGAAAGCCTGACGATAAATCGTCAGGCTTTTTTCTTTTTGAACCGTCGTATACCAAGGAATCTCATTGTCGGATCAAAAACCTCTCTATACTCACCTAAAAGTAGAGTAAATCTCGGGTACAGATCTTTGATCATATTAAAGTTAGATAACCCAAAAACAGGAAGCGTATGTCAGAAACTAGCGATGCCGGAAAACCAGAGCAAGCGGTTCAAAATAATCGAGAATTAGAAAACCAAGCGCGTGAAAGCGGTTGGAATACTATTCAGAAAATTTCGCCCTATTTGTGGCCTAAGGATAAAACATGGGTGAAACGCAGAGTTGTCATAGCGATGGTTGCTCTGGGTTTATCCAAGCTGGTAGCCGTATTCACTCCGTTTTTGTACAAAGCGGTCGTCGATATAATGGCGAGCGAAAATGATTCCCCCGAGTGGTTGTTGGCTTTAGGTGCTGCTGGGTTAGTCGTTGCGTATGGAATGAACCAAGTCTTAAAAATCGGCTTTGAAGAAATACGTAATGTCGTTTTCGCTAAAGTTGGGCAACACGCTCTCCGCTCCGTCGCGCTAGAAACCATATCGCACATTCACCGCCTTTCTCTTCGTTACCATCTTACTCGGAAAACGGGGGGCTTAAGCCGAGTCATGGAACGTGGCGTAAAAGGCATAGAGTTTTTGCTTAGATTTATGCTCTTTAGCATCGGTCCGCTCATTCTTGAACTGTTGCTCATTTCTCTTATTTTATTGTTTGCTTTTGATGTCTGGTACTTGCTTGTGGTGAGCTTAACCGTTGTTATTTACATCGTGTTTACGGCCAAGGTAACGGAATGGCGGGTACGCATTCGTAAAGAAATGAACGACAAAGACAAAGATGCGAACCAGAAAGCGATCGATAGCTTACTAAATTTTGAAACGGTTAAGTATTTTGGAGCGGAGAAGCGAGAGGCGAATCGTTACGACCAATCGATGGAGGGTTTTGAAGCCGCATCGATAAAAACGGTGAATTCACTCGCCTTACTCAACCTAGGGCAAGCCCTTTTGTTAAATGGCGGTATGGTGCTCGCGTTGCTGCTTGCCGTTAGGGATGTTAATTCGGGTGTGTTAACTGTGGGTGGTTTCGTCATGGTGAACGCGTACATGATGCAAGTCATGATGCCGTTAAACTTCCTTGGGTTTGTGTATCGAGAGATTCGCCAGTCATTGATAGATATGGGGGAGATGTTTGATCTACTTCGCCAAGAGCCGGATGTGAAAGATAAAGAAAATGCGCCCGATTTAGCGGTGTCAGCTGGAAAGTTAAGTTTTAAAAACATCGACTTCTTTTATGAATCTCAGCGCCAAATTTTAAATGACGTGAGCGTCTCGGTAGGCGCTGGAAAGACTGTTGCCATAGTGGGTTCGTCTGGATCAGGAAAATCGACCCTAGGAAGGCTTTTGTTTCGATTTTACGACGTAAGCGGCGGTACCATACTAATAGATGGTCAAGACATACGAGATGTGACACAGGAAAGCTTGCATAATGCGATTGGCGTTGTCCCCCAAGATACCGTGTTGTTCAACGATACCATTCAATACAATATTGCCTATGGCAGACCTAACGCCTCACAGAATGAAATTGTTGAAGCGGCAAAAGCGGCTAAAATTCACCATTTTATTGAACAGCTGCCAGACGGCTATCAAACCCAAGTGGGCGAGCGAGGGTTAAAGTTGTCTGGTGGTGAAAAGCAGCGCGTAGGCATTGCCAGAACATTGTTAAAGAACCCGCCTATCTTGTTACTTGATGAAGCGACCTCGGCTCTGGATACAGAAACAGAAAGAGAAATCCAGGAGAGCTTGAAACTGATGTCGAAAGGGAGAACAGTGATAACAATCGCGCATCGTCTTTCGACCATAGTAGATGCCGATACCATCGTTGTGCTGTCACAGGGCAAGGTTTTGGAGCAAGGAACCCATCAGGCATTACTCGATTTGAAAGGGCAGTACGCGCAAATGTGGCAAAGCCAGCTTAAAGAAGTCTAATTAAATTTCTATAACTTCAAAACAAACAAAAAGAGTTGGCACAATGCCCACTCTTTTATTCAGCTCAGCTAATTCGTTTTGTTTAGAAACTGTAGCTGTATTGAATCCCAGCCAGAATTGCATTTGCATGAGTTGTAGCTGTCATAGCAACCGTTGTTGGTGTCTTGTACTCAGTAACAGAAACATCCTGCCCCATGAGGTAAGTAAAGCCTAGGTCAACAGTGTGCTTTTCAGCGAAGCTGTAGCTTGCACCCGCAGACAACCAGTGACGGTTAGAATCAGGCACAGAGATAGACGTTAGCTCATCTTGAGCGGCAGTGTCGTACATGTAACCTGCACGTAGTGTCCAAGCTTCGTTCAGGAAGTATGTACCACCAAGCGAGAAGTGGTAGCCATCTTTCCAGTTGTAATCTTTGGAGAAACTACTTTTGCTTGTTTCAATCTTGTCGAAAGCGTTCCAGCCAATCCATTGAACACTGTAGTGTACAGCGAAATCAGTGTTGTTAAGCTCATGGTAACCAGAGAACTCAAGCATGCTTGGCAGAGGAAGCAGAAGATCTTCGTTTGAAATATCACCGGTTGGTAGATATTTAATCGTACCTGAAGCTTTTATTTCAGGGCTGTAGTGGTAAGCCAAACCAAATCGGTTTTGAGCATCCAGCTCGTAAACGGCTCCCACATTGAAACCATAACCAGTACCAGATACATCTAGATCAAGAAGTTGACCAGACGTGTCACGTTTCATGACGCCAGAACCTTGAACGATATCCAGACCCGCACCTAAGCTAAGTTGCTCATTTACTCGGTAAGAAGCGGCTAGTGCGTAGTTAACGCTCTTAATCTCAGTATTACCACCAAAAAGTGCTAGTTGCGGATTTAACTTTTTACCAAAAGAATCGTCAAAATTGTTTTTCGTACCAAAGTTCGAGTAAATTCCAGCACCCAAAGCGATAGAGTCACTTAAACGGTGGATGTAGTAGATGTTTGGTACTGGAGTTGAAGATGTGTTCTTCGCTGAATCTTGTGTCGCTACAACACCACCGGCTTTAACATCTGACACTTTGATTTCAGTGTTAATGACATTAATACCGCCAGAAAACTGAGATGACTCAAATAGCGCCATTGCAGCGGCGTTACGTGCCATTACAGATGCGTTATCTGCAATTACAGCGTCGCCTGCAAACGCTCGGCCAAGACCGGTTGCGGATTGCGCGTTAAGTTGGAAACCAGCTGCGACAGCTTGTTGAGATGCGAGAGCAATAGTAGTAGCGATGACCGTTTGTTTAAACAGACGCGAGTTGTTCATAGGATTTACCTTATTATTGTATTCCCAGACATTGTTTGTCTGGTGACATGTATATCTACCAAATGGGCAGACAACCCTGCTTTATGTACTGATGTAACTTTTAAGCTTGATTGAGTAGTAACTCAACGGCGGAGATAGTAATTCTGTGATTCATTAAATGAAATCCGACCATTGTTTAAAAAGCAGATAACAGCGAATAAAGATAAGCTTAAGGCCCTACTTCATTGCCTATTAGTAGTAAAGTAGGGCTTTTATCGAAAAGGATTCTACGCATGGAGTTTTGAATGACGTGTAAAATAAAAAAAGCCTGCTTGAGAAAGGCAGACCTTTTGTAGTTAACGTTTAGCTTGGGCTGGCGCTTAGCCTGCAGGGTGTATGATAGGTTTTAATGTTTCAGCAATTCTTGCCACATCTTCATCCATACTTCCTACAATTACCATGCTTGCGTCCATCAATGGCATCACAATGCCAGACATTCCATCTTTGACAAACGTCTGAGATTCAGGCGCTGGGATATTAGTAACAAAAAGTGTCACTCGCCCATGTTCTCCTTCAAACACCATATGCATTGCATTTGAAGCCCCAAAACCACAGTGGTTTAAGTAATACACGTGATAAGGAAAGTTTTGCGAGAAGTGATACGCAAATGGCTTCATTTTCACGTTGATCTGGTTAGAGGAGACATTTTCATCGATTGGGTTAATAAATGGTTTCTCAGCCGAAACATGTGCCAAGGCTGTATTTGCCAAGGTTGCGTAAGCTGGAGTTACCACAAGTCCACCCCAATTGACTTGTCCCACCAAAAGTCCAAAAGCAAATGCTATTGATGCCGCCATTGCGAGCGCTTTTTTCGCAAACCTAGGTTGCTCCGTCTCTGCACTTTGATTAAACAAAATGCGATCGGCCAACCCGTCTGGCACATCAACTTTCATTGCTTTTTCTAATTGCGCATCTAGGCTCAAAATGTCATCGACAAATTTGGCATTTGCACTGTTTTGAGAAATCGTCAACTCGATTTCGTCGTCTCTGTCCTTTGGATCTGACATAATGCGACGGCGAAATTCTAAATCATCCATTATGCACCCCCATATCCGATTGAGAATCTTCAAGCATCTCTTTGAGCTGGTTTCTGGCTCTGAACAAACGTGTCATCACCGTATTTTTATTTAGCTCCAGAATTTGTCCAATTTCCTCACCGCTGAATCCGCCAACAACTTGGAGAAACAACGGTTCTCGATACTCGACCTCTAATTTCATAATTTGATTTTGAAGCCACTGTTGCTGGTGATGCGGGTCGTCAGAGACTTTCGCATCGTTGCCGTGGTCATCAATATCCACCAATTCTAACTGTTTTCGTTCGAAGCGGCGTGCGTTTTCACGGCGTAGAATGGTAATTAGCCAAGATTTCGCTGCTTTTTCGTCTAGCAGGCTATCTATTGCCCGCCAAGCACGTAAACAGGTTTCTTGTACCAAGTCTTCCGCAACATGACTGTCTTTACACAACCAGTACGCATAGCGATATAGGTCGGTGTGATAAGCGCGCACGAGCGCTTCGTATCTTTTTTGCTTGTCCATATCAGAATTGACCGGACGCTTCTCTTTTTTCTTTCCAAAAAAATCGATAATCGACACTTGAGCCTCCGTTTGCTCTCGCTGTGTCTATGGAAGGTCAACACCCGAGAGTTCTAACTCACTGAAAGTAAGCGAACTTCTAATTAAGAGGATGGTTTGGCATAAAAAGCCGAGCTTAGAAATTTCATTTCGGATCTTTCTTAAGCGATTATCCACTAGGCAGCATTGCATAAACTACAAATAAATTGATCTAATTCAAAATCCATATATGGAATCTGGTTATAGTACGTCTTGTCATCTGGTTAACCATTCGTGGTTAGCACGTTGAGCAAGATGACACTTCCTTTTGAAGGCTGACTTTACTTTCTCCTAATCAGGAAACTGATTTTTTAATTTTAGCGATACGCTATATATCGATTCATACCACACTTTAAGTGTGGTTTTTTTTATCTAAAATTCCTGATTCACAGTTTTAATGTAACGCAATCTGATTATTTATCACAGTTATTACCCCGCCTTTTCTACACTACACTTACGATTTCTTACGTGTAACTCTCTACATTTTAGTCCTAGATCACGCTATAAAATAAAAAGCGATTCAAACATGCGTTTTAATCTGATAACATTTTTGTTACATGACAGGTCTG
Organism: Vibrio penaeicida; assembly: GCF_030689305.1. Lineage (GTDB taxonomy): Bacteria > Pseudomonadota > Gammaproteobacteria > Enterobacterales > Vibrionaceae > Vibrio > Vibrio penaeicida_B. The sequence continues at coordinate 53,497 of NZ_JAUYVM010000020.1, forward strand.
ACCTCTTTAAGGAGATATAATGGGCATTCAGGATTTAAGGACGCGTTCCGGAGAAAGGATTGCGGTTGTTGCTGGGCTAAGAACGCCGTTCGCAAGACAAAGCACCGAGTTTTCTCAGGTACCCGCCGTAGACTTGGGTAAAATGGTCGTCAGTGAAATGCTGACACGCGCCGATATTGATCCAGCCCTAATCGATCAAGTGGTATTTGGACAGGTTGTGCAAATGCCAGAAGCGCCAAATATTGCACGTGAAATCGTATTAGGTACAGGTATGAATATTCATACTGACGCGTACAGTGTAACGCGAGCTTGTGCGACGAGTTTTCAGTCCGCGGTGAATGTGGCAGAAAGCATTATTTCTGGTTCGATTGATATTGGTGTCGCTGGTGGCGCTGATTCCTCTTCTGTACTGCCGATCGGTGTATCCAAAAAACTAGCAGCCTCTTTACTTGCTCTGAGTAAGGCAAAAAAAGCGGGGCAGAAGCTTTCTATAATGCGCAAGCTCTCCTTCAAAGATTTGATGCCAGTGCCTCCAGCAGTAGCCGAATATTCGACAGGGCTGTCCATGGGACAAACGGCAGAGCAAATGGCAAAAACACACGGAATTACTCGCCAAGCCCAAGATGAATTAGCTCATCGCTCTCATACCTTAGCTGCGCAAGCTTGGAAAGAGGGAAAAATTCGAGACGAAGTGATGACCGCTTTTCCCGAACCTTACAAGCAATGGATTGATACCGACAATAATATTCGTCAGGACTCAACCATTGAAGGGTACGCAAAACTGCGCCCAGCCTTTGATCGCCAATATGGCAGTGTTACGGCTGCGAATGCAACACCACTGACAGACGGAGCAGCGTCGCTGCTTATTATGCGTGAAGGTCGTGCAAAAGAGTTAGGGCTCGACATCATGGGGTTCATACGCTCTTATGCATTTTCGGCCATTGACGTAAAAGAAGATATGCTGATGGGGCCTTCGCATGCGACGCCAATGGCACTCGATCGTGCAGGTATTAGTTTATCGGATCTTACACTGATTGATATGCACGAAGCCTTTGCAGCACAAACGTTGGCTAATGTGAAGATGTTCGCCAGCGATAAGTTTGCTAAAGAAATACTAGGAAGAGACAAAGCCATAGGCGAAATCGATATGGATAAATTCAACGTTCTCGGTGGGTCTATCGCTTATGGGCACCCATTTGCAGCAACGGGTGCGCGAATGATTACTCAAACACTGCGTGAGCTTAAACGCCGTGGAGGGGGATTAGCGTTGAATACTGCGTGTGCCGCAGGTGGTTTAGGTGCAGCGATGATTTTGGAGGTGGAATAATGGCGGGTCAAAGTGCATTTACATTATCAATAGACGATCAAAATCTCGCGTGGCTAGCCATTGATATTCCTGGCGAGAAAATGAATACGCTTCAAGCAGAATTTTCAGATGAAATGCAGGCGATCTTGCTGGAACTGGAAGCCAAAAAGAACGAACTCACAGGGTTAGTGATTCATTCGCTTAAGCCCGATAATTTTGTGGCTGGTGCCGATGTAAGAATGCTAGATGCATGCACCACTGCGGAAGAAGCGGAAGGGTTAGCCAAACAAGGGCAGCAAATGTTTGCTCGGCTCGAAGCTTTGCCTTTTGCCACAGTGGCTGCCATTCACGGCCCTTGCTTAGGTGGTGGTTTGGAGTTGGCGCTTGCCTGTGACTACCGAGTGTGTACGGATTCAGATAAAACACGATTGGGGCTACCAGAAGTACAATTAGGTTTGTTGCCTGGTTCCGGGGGAACTCAGAGGCTTCCTCGGTTAATTGGGCTGTTAGGTTCTTTGGATCTGATTTTGACAGGTAAACAGCTTCGTGCAAAAAAAGCGAAGAAGTTGGGCGTTGTCGATGCCAGTGTCCCCCAATCCATTCTATTGGATGTTGCCAAGACATTTGCGGGTAAAAAGAAAGCTAAGCGTTCGGTCGATACAAAAGAGAAGTTGATGTCTGGCAATCGTCTTGGTCGTAAATTCATCTTTGACCAAGCGATTAAGAAGACTTTAGCGAAAACGCGTGGTAACTATCCTGCTGCCGAGGCGATTCTTGAAGTTATTGGTGAAGGTTTAGAAAAAGGGATACAAGCCGGTTTAGCTACAGAAGCCAAAAAGTTTGGTGAACTGTGCATGACTACCGAGTCTAAAGCGCTTCGTTCAATCTTTTTCGCAACCACTGAAATGAAAAAAGAGAACGGCAGTGAAGCCAAACCAAGAAACATTTCGAAAGTCGGCGTGTTAGGTGGTGGACTAATGGGAGCAGGGATAAGCCACGTATCGGTTGCGAAAGCGAACGTGCCTGTTCGTGTTAAAGATGTATCTAACGATGGCATCTTGAACGCGATTAACTACAACCATAAATTGTTTGCTAAGCAGAAGAAACGTCGAATTCTAACCAAAGCGGGTGTGCAATATAATATGTCGCAGCTGACTGGGGGGACTGATTACGTTGGATACCGTGATGCTGATATTGTCATTGAAGCCGTATTCGAAGACTTGGATCTAAAACAATCGATGGTGAAAGAAATAGAGCAACATGCGAAAGATACCACCATATTTGCCACCAATACGTCGTCTCTTCCTATTCACCAAATAGCGGCAGAATGTGAACGCCCTGAAAATGTAGTAGGTCTGCATTACTTTAGCCCTGCCGAAAAAATGCCACTGGTTGAGGTTATCCCTCATGAAGGTACATCCGACGAGGTGATTTCTACCGCAGTCAGTTTTGCGCGAAAGCAAGGCAAAACCCCCATTGTGGTTGCCGATAAAGCGGGTTTTTTTGTTAATCGAATCCTAGCGCCCTACATGAATGAAGCTGCCCATGTTTTACTGAGTGGTGAGCCGATTGAAACGCTGGACGATGCATTGCTCAACTTTGGCTTCCCTGTTGGTCCTATTACCCTGCTGGATGAAGTGGGGGTGGATGTGGGCGCCAAGATCATGCCCATCCTAATCGAAGAGTTGGGTGCTCGTTTTAAGGCGCCAGATGTCTTTGATACGTTGCTAAACGACGGTCGAAAAGGGCGTAAGAGTGGAAAAGGTTTCTATACGTATAAAGGCAAGAAGAAAGAGGTGGATAAGAGTGTTTATAAGCTGCTCAAGCTTACACCTGAATCAAAACTACCAGAGAAAGACATCGCGCTTCGCTGTGTTCTCCCAATGTTGAATGAAGCTGTGAGATGTTTGGATGAAGGCATTATTCGCAGCGCTCGTGACGGTGACATTGGTGCGATCTTTGGTATCGGGTTCCCTCCGTTTTTAGGAGGTCCTTTCCGTTATATGGACCAGATTGGCTTGAAAGAACTGGTCGCGATCATGAACGAATACGCACAGAAATACGGCGATCGTTTTGCTCCATGCGATGGTTTGTTAACCAGAGCAGGTAACGAAGAAAATTTCCATACCGCTTCTTAACAATAAGAAAAAAGGCGAAGTTCATAGGCCAGCGTATAGCTGGCTTATTTTTTATCTGGCACAGGTGGCATTTTGACTTATTAGTGCGCGTGATAAAAGTATGACGATCTGAAGTACTGCTCCCCAAATTAGCACTAACTGCCGAAACGAGAATATTCCCTAAGTCGCGGAGAGAGTAGACTTCTATACCCAAGTGACCTCAAAGTGCCTAAATCCTGCGCCTTGAGGTCACTTGGGTATAACTTAAAGATAGATATCAGGAGTGGCTATGCTAGGTAACACAATAAAATCCGACATTTATGTCGGCAGCGTAGTTGAAACGCTTGTCAATGAAATGGCTATTGATGCGCAAGCGCTTGCAACAACGAAATTTGCGCAATATTTGGATGATTATGGGGTCGACAAAAACCCTTCTTTACAAACTTTGCAAGGCGAAGGGGTACTGAAGGAAGGGGCGTTAACACTAAGTTCTCAGCATAAATGGATAAACGGTGAAAGCAAATCCGTCACAGATGTTTCCGTGTATAAGTGGAATACGGATGGTCTGAAAGAAGCGTTAGTTGAGACCGATACAGATTTCATTAACGTGAAAAATTTTGTGGATGTAAATGTAAACGCTTTGTCTGATTCAGGAACGACGGTGAACGTTTATGGTGCCAAGCGTGGAGAGATATCTACAGGTAACGGTAACGATACAGTAAACGTCCATGTGCAGTCGAACGGTGCCGCTTGGAGTAACCACTTCGATGTCGATACCGGAGAAGGCAATGATACGATCAGTTTCTTTGAAATAGCAGGTGGCGATTACACGGAGTTTAATATATCAGCAGGCAAAGGTAATGATGTCGTTAATGTTGCTGGGTTGTCGGAAGCCGATTGCAATACTCATCGAAGTGCTCACGGAGGAGAAGGCATTGATGCTCTCAACTTAAGTGGTAACAATGCACTGGAATTTACAGGCTTTGAAGTTGTTATTGGTGATGGCGCTTCTGACTTACACATTACCCAAGAACTTTTGGATAACAACGTAGTGGGCACATGGGAAGATAACCCTGATGGAAGTGCCAATGTTATGCTCTTTACCGATGTGAACCTAACGATAGACGCTGGGTTGGTTGAGTACGCAAGCTATTTTTCAACATACACCGCCGAAGATTTGACCGACGCAATGACTCAACGACTGAGTGATTTTGGCGTGGATTACACTGCGCAATACACTATTGCTGAATTTTATACGGAGAGTGGCGATTACTTGATCGTAACCGATACCAGTGCCAGCGACTTAATTGATTCAGTTATCGATTTGGTGTGATTGGATTCGTTAATTTCTTAGCTTAACTGTTTTAATTGATTTCGAGTGACTGAGGTAAAATGAAGTGATCGGAGAACCTCACCGAAAACTTCATTATTGCCTTAATTATTGAAGGTATTGTCTTCTTATGACTAGGCGGTGCCTTCAATGAGTTTTTTGTAAGCGGTTATATAAGGTAGATAAGCCTCATGTACGTCGTTTCTAGGTTTGTATACTCTTTTAGGTATACAAATTTCGGAAGTTGCCTGTTCAAAGTTTTCAAATAGTCCAATCGAAACACCAGCGGTTATTGCTGTGCCTAGTGCCGTTGCCTCCTTATTATCCATCTCCACATAAGGTAGGTTTAGAATGTCGGCTTTCATTTGATTCCAAAGTGAATTGTTAGCCATTCCACTCACGCCTCTGATCTCGGTAACTTGTTCACCAAGATCATTTGCAAGTTGGTTGAATGTAAGGGACAAGTCATACACCAATGCTTCCAAGAAGGAGCGATACAGATGTGCTCTTTTGTGCCCCCATTTTAATCCGACGAACGCACCGGCGCTTACATTGGCATCAGGTGGGCAGGCACGACCTCCAAAGTGAGGATTGCAGAGCAAACCATCTGAACCTGGAGGGATAGACTCGGCCTCTTTTGACAGGGCTTCATAGTGGCTAATTTGTTCACCATCATCACCAAACATGATATCCACGAGCCATTTCTGGGTCAGTCCGCCACCATTAATGAACACCGATGGGTGGCATATGTTTGGTAAAGGTGAGCCAAAGATTTCTCCAATTTTTTCAATGCGTTCATAAGAAGTTAAAGGGGTCGACATGGAGATAATGGGATAGGTGCCTGCAATATCGACAGCGATGTTGTTTGAGAACCCTCCAGCCCCAACAATACTGGCTGGCGTATCGCCAAGACCTGCAAGTATGGGAGTACCGATAGGTATTGAGGTATGTGTAGACAGCCGACTTGTTGTATGCCCAACAATATCGGTAGACTCAGCAATGTAGGGCAGCAGATTCAGATCAATATCGAGTTTAGAAGCGATGTTTTGATCCCACTGCTGACTATGCTTATTTGAAAGCCCTGTCATCCAGAGAAGAGATTTATCAATCGCCCACTTTTCTGGTGGAAGCCCCGCAAGGTGCCCAACGATATAGCTAGTGACTGGCACAACTTTGACTGTTTTTGCAAAGTTTTCTTTTGATTGGCTTTCCATCCATTTCATTTTGGGCGCGAGTATGGGATACCAAGTACCGGTAACCTCACGAATCTCGGTGCCGTGCTCACCAGTTATGTTTTCATAATGGGTAAGAAAACGCGTGTCTAGCGACGTGGTATAGGGAAACGTTGGGGAGCCGTATTTATCGACCCCCAATACTCCTCCCATCATTCCAGATACACCAATGACGCAGACGTCCTCGGCAGAAAAAGAGCCAGTTGCAAAGAGCTGATTTATTGACGACAACACGGAATCATACATCCGGTTTATATCGTAAGTTGCTTTGCCGCTGGTGTCTGTTTCAGGTGTATAGGTTTGTTTTTGTTCGTTTAGCAGTTTTCCTTTATTGCTGAAAACAGATAAAAGCATTCCACTAGAGCCCAAATCAATGGTCAATATCAGTTTCTTAGTCATAACTACCACCTTGTTTTAAATTGGATTGATTCATTGATTGGTATTGAGGTACAGAGGAACCAAACTCGCGATTACTGGCCACTTCTTCTTGGTACGCAATGATTTCGTTATTTAGCCTTTCTGGAGACCAATTAAGCTCACTGGCGGAGAGTTGTCCAATTGCAAGCAATTGAGATAACCCGGCATCTTTCAACTGAAAAAAGATATTTGTTCGTCTTATCAAAATGTCGGTTAGATGAACGACGTGCTCGTTGCGCGCTATATAGCGAATTTCTGCCGGAGTTAGAGGAAAGTTAAACCCGAACATTTCTTTTCTGTCTTCTTGATACGAAGCCAGCTCAAACACTTGATGTGCGTTGCTACCAAAATTGCGTTGTATTCTCGCGATATCTTGATCCGATAAAATATCGCCATCGGGCAGATTTAGAGGTGAAATACGCTTGCCGCCCGAAATTGGTGTGATGTGGCTTAAACTTTTTGTTTTGATTAGTTTTTCTTGGTTCTCTACAAAATCAATGGTTTCTTCTGCCATGAGTCGACATGTACTCAGTTTCCCACCAGCCAAGGTGTATAAACCCGAGGAGCTTTGAGTGATTAAGTGGCGCCTAGAGACGTTACTGGCATTCGATATTGACTCTGTTTTAACTAAGGGTCTTAATCCTGACCACGCAGAAATGATGTCTTGCTTTGTTAATTTAGCGTTTGGAAACATTTCATTGGTCGCGCCAAGGACATGCGTAACATCAGAATCAGTTACCGTCGGGTTATCAATATCACCCTCGTAGTAGGAATCGGTCGCACCCGCAAAGACATACCCTTCATCATTTTTAGGTAATACCCAATTCATGCGACCATTGTCGCTTTCTACGTGCATGAACACACCATGGTTAACTTTGAGTCTCTTGTTGCTAAACGCAAGGTGAACACCCTTGGAGGGAGACATTAAACGTTGGGCGGTGGGATCATCGATTAAGCGAATGGAATCGGCACCAGGACCACATGCGTTGATCACGTAGGACGCCGATATTTCAAAGCTTTCGTTGGATATCTGATTTGTTGCTTTAACGCCACAAACTTTGCCTTCTTTATAAAGTAAATCCGTTACTTGAGTATAGTTCATAGCAACTGCCCCAAGAGAAACAGCGCTTTTAAGGGTATCTATTGTTAATCTGGCATCGTTAGTCGCTAAATCATGAAACAACCCAGCTCCTTTGAGCCCATTTGAATTCAAATTAGGTTCTTTGTCTCTTAACGTCTTTTTATTGAATATTCGGCTTTTTCTGTTTTTAGGGTTACCTGATACAAAGTCATAAAAAGAAAGCGCTATCTTGAGCTGCCAAGGGCTGTATTTACCTTGTGAGTTTGATACAAACAGAATGGGTTGGGTTTTGGCTAAGTGCGGCGCTATGTTTAGCTGAGTCTCTCTTTCCCTACAAGATTCACGAACAACCTTGAGGTCAAGCGTTTCCAAATAGCGTACTCCCCCATGTATGAGTTTCCCTGATCGGCTGCTTGTTCCAGAAGAAAAGTCATTTTTTTCTAGCAGTAAGACAGAGTACCCTCTCAATACTGCTTCACGAGCAAGAGATACTCCAGAAATGCCTCCACCAATTATCAAAACATCATAGGCTTTAGATGCGTCATTGCTATGTAATTCCATTTCCTCTCCTTGGAAAATGACAGATTAGTACAACTGTATGTAGTCTTTTATAGCATTATGGTGTTTTTGTGTAAAGTTTGATGTTGTTTTTTGTTTTTTTAAGACGTAAAAAACCGAATCATTATAGATTCGGTTCTACATTGTAGATTTATGGATGTACAGGTTTATAGATTAAATCACTTCAATGCCATTCTCTTCAGCCCACTGTCGATATTCCAAAGGGAAATTATCATCAACAATAAAAGCATCGAATGCCGCTAAATCTGAAACTTTGCTGAAGTTAATTCTTCCTAGTTTTGAAGAGTCACATACAAGGTATTTCTTCCTTGCTTGACGGAGCATCATTTGGTTTGACGGGACCTCAGCGTGCGCTGGATGTGTCCAACCTGCATTGAGATCGATAGCAGATGCACCAAAGAAACCTCTGTCTAAATTGATCGAAGCTAACGCTTGTTCCGTTACCGTACCAGACAACGCGTGGGAAGTGTTTCGGTAGTGCCCGCCTGGGACAAACAAGTCTACAATAGGTAGGCGGACGGCTTTTTCTGCAATGTTTAGGGCTAATGTCGTCACGGACAAGTGCTGAACGTCATCAGATAAGTAATCTAGAATCATAGGGACAGTACTACCTGCATTTAGACCTATGCTTTCGTTGGACTTAATGAGCGACGCCGCTTTTTGAGCTATGGTTTGTTTTGTCGTTAAATGAATACTTTGTTTTTCTTCCAACGCAATTTCACTCTCATAGGAAGAAGGCGCGATGTGCTCGCTTTTAAGTTTGGCTCCCCCATAGACAACAGTGACTAATCCTTGCTTTTCAAAAGTCGTAAAGTCGCGACGAATGGTCGCAATATTGACCCCAAATTGTTTAGCCAATTGCGCGTTTTTTGCTACTCCATTTTTTCGAATTATTTGCAGAATCCGACTTTGACGTTGTTCAGGCAGCATGGTTTCTTCTGAAATGTCTCCTCTACTCATAAATGTTCCTTTGAGTTCAGTGAGCTGTAAGTTGTGAAATATCATAACATCGTGCTGTTCTCAAGCTAAACACTGTGCTTATGTGCTCGTGCGCTATATTTATTTCTTTTTTCGCTTTTATGTAGTGTCGTGGTTGACATATTGCTACATAAAGCCACATAGTGCTTGATGTGAGAGATTGAAAAAACATAGGGAAGTTTTATGGAAGGGAAAACAATACGTCTCAACAGAATGTTTGAGAACAAGAAGGCAGTCTTTGCTGCGTTAGTCAATAGTATGTATTTGGGGCCACAACCAGGCATTACATCGGATAACGAGTTCAGGAGAATTCTACTGGAACTATCGACAAACGGCTTAACGGGGGCAATGCTATCACCAGGATACATAAAGCAGTACTCTAGCTTATTGGGACATCGACACTCCCCCGCCGTTATTATGTCGGTTGGCTGGACGGATAAGTGGCGCAATGCCGATTTATTGGGACACGATGGTTTTAAAGGGCAGCATGACTTTATTGCAACGGCTGAGCAAGCCGCTGCCTATGGAGCTGATGCTGTGCACGATTATGTCTTTCTTGGGTCGAGTAACCCTGCCGATGATGTCGCTGAAATGAAACGTCTAGGTATGCTTGTTCGGGAATCGGAGCGCCTTGGGCTTCCTGTTTTATGTGAACCTTTGGCTCGCGGAACAAACGTTGCGGAGGGCGAGCAAAATAAACCAGAGTTTGTTGCTCTCGCCGCCAGAATGGCTGCCGAAGCGGGTGCTGATATCGTCAAAGTCGAATATACAGGGGACCCTGAAACATTTAAGACAGTCGTCGATTCAACACCTGTTCCTACGGTGATGATGGGCGGTGCAACTCGCAGTAGTTTCTTAGACTTTCTTGTCAGTTTGGAAAGTGCGATGACGGCAGGGTGCTCTGGAGTGGCGGTAGGACGAAACCTCTATTTACACGAGCGTCCAGCCGACGCGATACGAGCTATTACGGATGTTATTTGTAAGGGGAAAGCGGCTCAGGACGCGGCTAAAGAGTATAATTTGTAGGGCACTTTGCTTCCTCATTTATGAGGGTTTTGGCGTCTTGTGACGCCTTTTTTGATCGTGTTATAACTTCTTCTGGTGCAGTGTCTAGTACCGTGTAATTCCGTCTTTCAGAACATCTCTTCGTTCCCATGATTCATAAAAACATTGGCTTTACTAGTACCGTAGGAGCTATTGGGATTTCAGCACCCGTTTCTGTACCTATACCTATAACGTAAACGTCTTTTCTTGTACTTAAAGCAAAGGTGAGAAAGTTGGAGACCTGAAGGTGGTTCCGGTGATAACAACCGTAATACTCACAAACAAAAAATCCACCCTATCAAAGGTGGATTCAATGTGATTTTTGCTTTTTGGCTAGAGCTTCTTAACCAAGAAGCATTCGGCAAAACAGAACATTGTTAGGGTCCAATTTTTCTTTAATTTGTTTATGGATAAAACCAACATCCGTTTGCATGTAATGATCTGAACGTTCGGAGCCCACACCGTGGTGATGAGCTAATGTACCTTTATGCTCTTTTACAATCGTTGCCATTTTATCTTGGCAATAGCGCCAAGTATCCATCGCTTTTACATCGCTACTTTCCTCGATAAAGAAAAGCGCGTACATGCATGCACCTGTTTGATAGGCATGGGAGAAGTGTGTATAAAACCGCTCTACTTTATCATTAAACGCTTCTTCTAAAGCTAATGCGCAATCTGACGCATTATTCCAAGGTAGCGTCACTTCGACAGTATCAAACATCTTCCCGTTGGCAACATTGCGATCTCTCATCATCGTTTCGCACTGATAACGATTAATAAACCAAGTGTCTGAAACATCGTCGGACAGTATCGTTCCCCCTACATTGGTTACTTTCTTTCTTGCTTCGATCGTGAGTGCTGATAGAGATTCCTCTGGCGCGATAACTGAGAAAGTTAACAAAGCAAAATCGTCCTTTGGAACGCAGTTAGAAATAGTTTCTGTTATATGGCTTGTTTCAGCAATATTGTATGCGCGAAGCAAGCCAACAGGGAATCCACCCTGCACCAGTTGGCGCTGTGCTTCGATAGCGTCTTCGTAATCGTCAAACGCTACTGATGTAAACGAAGTTGGTAGTTTTCTGTGAACTTCGAGAGTTACTGATGTAATAACGGCAAAACTGCCTTCAGAACCAATAAGGAGCTTAATTAAATCGAGCCCACCTGGTGTTCTAGCGCTGGGCGCAGCAGTAACGACTTCGCCAGATGCAAGGACGGCTTCGAGACCGATAACAGCATGCTCAATACCGCCGTAGTATGTAGAAGAGGAACCAGTCGCTCGAGTATTAATCCAGCCACCCACCGTAGATATAAAAAGTGATTGAGGGTACTGACCAAGTTCAAAGCCCCATTGTTCCATTGTTTTCAGAAGGTCACCTCCATAAACACCCGCACCAACCGTTATTTGGTTAGTTAAACGCTCTACAGGTTCAATGGTATTAAGGTTTTCCGTTGATAGGTATACTTTTGGACCGCCTTCAAAACTGCCTACTACGTTAGAGTGCCCTCCTAAAATAGACACTTGGATCTCAAGTTTGTTTGCGAGTTTAAGAATAGTAGAAACATCATTGGAATTATCTGGTTTGAGAATCAAAATGTTCGAACTTTGTTGTTTTTGTTTAAAGTATCTAGGCCAATGTTCCTCTGGATCTAAATCCTTCGTGTTTAGAATGTCATAATCAATCTTTTCGATTTGATTTGTTTCTAAAGCACTTAGAACCTCTTCAATTGTCTTCTCCATACTTTCTTACTCCACTTCATTTATATCCATATATGGGGTTTGTATACCCGCACCTCTAACTCCATACAGAGTTCCTGTTTTGTTTTTTAGCATTATGTAGTTTTGTGTTCAAGTTATTTTGGTTTTATTGAATTTTTATGATTGTTTGGATAAGAGTTAAATGAACTTGTTGTGGATTTTAATTTCACATATTTAAGTATTCATGGGTGTATGTCTTGTTAATATGGCTATTATCTGGTGTATTAATCTTATTAATGTATGAATATTGGTTTTGTGATTCTTTTTTCTTTTCTTGTGTGGTTTGACCTTGTAAAGCGACATTATGCTATTTATTGTGGTGTCTAGATGTTGGGTTGTGTGGTTTGGTGTTTCATTGTTGTGCCTCCATACAGCTGAATCAAGGAAGAGGTTGTTCAAGGAGAAGTAAAATGAGTTTTACAAGTAAAAAAGAAAGTCTACTTAAGCGAGGAGTTAAGAAGGCTGCGGTATCTGTTCTTACTGCGTGTATGGCATTCTCAACGGTAGCAGCAGAGAAAGAGACGAATGGTTTTGTCGGTGAGCCCGAAGAAACTTACTACATGAATGTTTTCGTATCGGGCGTTGAATACTGGTTCCCCGTTTATGAAATGATGAAACAAGCAGGGAAAAAGCTGGGCGTAAAAACCGTTTATACTGGTACGCCAGAATATGACGTAAACAAGCAGCTCGCTTCTTTTGAACAAATCCTAGCGCGCAAACCTGCTGGAATCTTGCTCGCACCGATTAACCCAGATCCTTTCGTTGAGCCTATTAAGCGAGCCCGAGAAATGGGCATTCCGGTTGTTACTTTTGGCGCCGACTCCCCAAATAGCGAACGTACCGCTTATGTTACTTCAGATAATGAACGTGAAGGGATCTATGCAGCGGATGCGATTGCCGAAGATATGGGAGGTAAAGGTGAGTATGCCGTTCTAGAAAATCCTGGGCAAGATAACCATGACAAACGTGTCGCCGCATTTATCGGTCGAATGGAAGAAAAATGGCCTGATATGAAACTCGTTACGCGCGCCGCCAGTAATCAAGATCCAACCAAAGCTTACAACGCCTTGTTAACGATGTCACAAGCACACCCAAATCTTGGCGCTGTATTTATGCCAGAAGCGAGTTCGGCAATGGGTGCAGCTCAAGCGGCAAAGGAGCTCGGTCGAGGCATTCGAGTCTTCAATTGTGATATTAACGCAAAAGTTTTAGACATGATCAAAAACGATGAAATCTTTGGTGCTCTTAATCCGAATCAGGGAGTACAAGGGTTTATGGGAATGACATTACTTTTCTTGGCTAAACACTCTGAGTTGATTGATCCAATGAACGACCATGTAGCAAAAGGCATTAACCCTATGCAGGTACCTTATGTAGACAACGGTTTTTCCATCGTGACGAAAGAAAATGCAGAACACTTTTATTGGGACACTTACATGAAGCGAAGAGAGTCGAAAGGCGTAAGAGACTAGTTTTGTTTGGCATAAGGGGAAGGAACGCGTGACTGACCCCTTATTCCAATCTTTGGCTTACGAAAATAATGAAGACGAAGATCTTTCGATTTGCTGTAGGAGAGTTGTTGTGGATGGAAATGAAGTCCTAGAACTGAAGAATATCACTAAGACGTTTGGACCAACCGTTGCATTATCTGGTGTTAACTTTTCGTTAGCCAAAGGAGAAGTGCACGCATTGTGTGGTGAAAACGGTGCCGGAAAGTCTACGTTGATGAAAGTAATAAATGGCATCTATCAACCGGATAGCGGAACTATTATAGTAAAAAACAAAAACGTTCATATTGACAGTCCGCGAAAAGCCAAAGCGTTAGGAGTGAATTTTGTTCATCAAGAAATAGCACTTTGCCCTGATGTTACTGTCGCTGAAAACATATTTATGTGTGGTTCGGAAAAAGGTGAAAAATGGCGGATTAATTATTCGGAAATAAATGAGAAAACACTGGGTATTCTAGCTAAATTGATGCCAATTAAACCTGATGTTAAAGTTGGAAAGTTAGGGATATCCACACAGCAAATAATTGAAATAGCAAAAGCGCTAACAGAAGAGTGTGATGTTTTAATTCTGGATGAACCAACAGCCGCGCTTACTGAAAAAGAGACGGAAGCACTGTCTATTATTATTAGAGATTTAAAAAGTCGCGGTGTTAGCATTATATATATCAGCCATAGAATGGCCGAAGTATTTGATTTTTGTGATCGAGTAACGGTATTAAGAGATGGAGAGTATATTTGTACTAAAGTGATAAAAAATACATCACCAGAAGATGTCGTAAATAATATGGTGGGTAGGAAAATTGACGATCTATATCCACCCAAAAATACCAATGTAAAATGGAATGATATACCTATCATGTCGGTAGAAAACCTTTGTGACAAGGGGCGTTTCAACAATATTTGCTTTCAACTTTATCAGGGTGAAATCTTAGGAATTGCTGGACTTATTGGCTCAGGACGTAGTGAGCTCATTCAGACTCTTTGCGGCTTGAAGCCAAAGAAATCCGGAAGAGTGAGATTAGAAGGCCAAGATATTACGTTTCATAACTATGATGATAGCTTAAATCATAAGGTTGTTTATCTGTCAGAAGACCGTAAACAAGAAGGCGTTTATCTTGATATGTCGATTCGAGAAAATATCTCTGTTTTAGGGCTCAATAATTTGAGAAAGAGCTTCGGTAGAATAGATAAACAAAAAGAAATAAATCAAGCAGAATCTTTATCAAAAGTTCTCACCGTTAAATACAGAGATATTGAACAGTTAACGAGAGAACTCAGTGGCGGTAACCAACAGAAAATAGCCATTGCTCGAATGTTAGCAATAAAACCTAAAGTTATAATAATGGATGAGCCAACTCGGGGGATAGATGTTGGTGCCAAGCATGAAATACATGCGTTACTCCGTAAGTTGGCAAGTGAAGGTGTAGGTGTGATTATTATATCTTCGGAATTGCCAGAGGTGATAGGAGTAAGTGATAGAGTTGTTGTGATGTGTGAAAATACTATATCTGGTGAGTTAAATAATAACGAAATCACCGAAGAAAATATCATTCGATTAGCATCTGGGTTAAATGTTGAAAACGAGAAATCAGTCGTCTGACGTTATTTTTAATTGATGGCTTTAAGCGCAAGGATTAAATCAAGGTAACAATATGAAAACGGAATTAATAAATAACTCAGGGATGAACGATAAGATTGAGAATAAAGGATTATTTGCACTAATCTCAAGGTTTGCTGGAGCGCGAGAAGCGACTCTGGTTTCAATTATCGTGATTCTATTTGTTGTGATGAGTTTTGCTTCTCCTTACTTCCTCACATGGGCGAATATGCGAGCAATGCTTCTTTCTTTTTCAACGGAAGGGTTGGTTGTTGTCGGAATGACCATACTGCTTATTGTTGGAGGGTTCGACTTGTCTGTCGGTGCAGTGATGTGCTTATCCATGGTGATCGCAGGGAAACTCTTTCTTTTAGGCATGGACCCATGGGTTGCAAGCCTAATAGCGATCGCTGCATGCGCAGGCATCGGGAGCATCATGGGCGTTTGTGTGACTAAGGTTGGGCTAAGCCACTTTATGACGACTCTCGCCTTTTTGGGGATAGCTAGGGGGTTGTGTTTTGTTATTACCGAAGGGTCGCCTTTGTCTCTGTACAGCCTTCCGCCTGAGTTTAAATTTATAGGTCAAGGTAATGTATTCGGTTTGCCATTTTCGGTGATCATTTTTATCGCCGTTATATTCATATCCGATTATATGCTTCGAAATCTATTGATGTTTCGAAGAGTTTATTACACCGGAAGCAATGAAAAAGCAGCGTTGTATTCAGGGATCCGAACCGACCGAATTAAGTTTTGGACAACTGTTTTGTGCTCATCTATGGCTGGGCTAGCGGGCATTATCTTTATGTCTAAGTTTGGTGGAGCAACCCCAACATTCGGTGTCGGGCTTGAGTTAAACGTTATCGCTGCTGCTGTTATTGGTGGGGCAAGTTTAAACGGTGGTGCGGGCACTATTTTCGGTGCTATTTTAGGTATTGCTCTTCTTTCTATTGTGTCTTCGTCTCTCATTTTGCTCAATGTTCCAGTGTACTGGCAAGAGCTTATTAGAGGGTTGATTCTATTGTCAGCTATTGCAATTGATCACGTAATCCAATCCAAAAAATAAGGAGCCAAAAGTGCAGTATAGAAAAATAGGACATTCAGATATAACAGCTTCAACCGTAGTACTTGGGACTTGGGGTATTGGTGGCGGATCCATCTGGGGACCAGAGACGAACGAAAAGCAACTGATAAACACGATTCATGCTGCGTTGTCTTCAGGAATCAACTTTATTGATACTGCACCAGGGTATGGCTTTGGTGAATCAGAAAAATTGATTGGGAAAGCAATCAGAAATCGTCGAAATGAAGTCGTTGTCGCAACAAAGTGCGGTCTCGTTTGGACAAGGGAAGGGACCGAACACTTTTCTACCGACGGGAGAACGCTAAGGCGGAATTTATCGCCTCAGAGTATTCGCCTCGAAGTAGAAGAAAGCTTGAAGCGTTTGAACACAGATTACTTAGATCTTTATCAAGTACATTGGCCGTCTCTATCACCTCATCACACGCCAATCGACCAGACGCTCGAATGCTTAATCGAGCTAAAGAAAGAAGGAAAAATACGGGCGATTGGAGTGAGTAATCTATCTGAAGAAGAAACCGCGGCGTATTGCAAAGGCAACCATATTGATACTAATCAGATTCGCTACAGCATGCTTTGGGAAAAAGAGGCAAGAGACACGGTTAACCAAAATCAAAGTTTAGGGATGTCCACAATGGGGTATCAGGCGATGGAGCAAGGGCTACTTTCTGGGAAAGTAACGATGGATACTCAGTTCGACTCAAATGATATCCGTAATGTGGATGCTTGGAACCCTTGGTTCGTCAAAGAAAAACGCGCGCAAGTGTTACAGCAAATGGAAGCATGGAAACCATTGTTAGATAAATACGATTGTACCATGGCACAACTTGTTATTGCTGCCACTGGTCAGATACCGGGAATTGACTTTGTATTGTGTGGCGCACGATCTGTCGTGCATGCCGAGCAAAATGCGAAGGCTGGGGCGTTAAATATCGATAAGGAAGATGCGAATACTATGCTGTCACAACTCAATGCATTGAATTGAGATTTAGAAGGGACATTTTAAGCCGTTGAATCAAAAAAGTGGCAAAAAGCTATTGTTGGAATGAATGTCCCTAGAACTTATAAACGTCTTGGTAAGGTAAACGTCGCACATAGATTTGAAACGCTTGGTTAGAGCGTTTAGTTAGATGTATGTGTATTTTAGTTTTAGACAAAAGGACGCAGTCATGAAAACTCAGGGACATTTAAAGCGTTTACGTATAGTGACAAAGCACTTTCAAAAAGGCGCAGTCGGAGCTCTGTTATCCTCTTTTTTCTTAAATACAGTCCACGCTCAGGGACCGGGTTTAGGAAATCCTCACATCGCAACAAATGAAGTATTTAAGCAAGTTTCTTCTTTAATTGATGATACTACAGGGTTTATTCCTCCTGACTATCCCGGTAGGGCTCATTATGGACTCAATATGCTAACCATGATCAATGGGTATGCCATTGGGGTGTTTGCCCCCGATCATGGTCAAAGCCCTGGTGGTTGGGTGGCTATTGATGTATCTGATCCGAGGAGTCCGGTTAAGGTTAATCAAATATATGAACCGGATAGTACCAGTATTTATCGTACGGGTGATGGGCTGCGAACTGAAGATTTTACAGAAATTCACTCTTTAGGTTTGTCCGAAGGTAATCTGATTGTTACTCACAATTCCCGTAGCATCGAGATTTGGGATTGGTCGGACGTGAATAACCCTGTACGACGCTCGAAACTAACGTTCCCAGATATCATCTTGGGTGGATACAGTAATATACCTTGGAATGTTTTCTGGCAAGCTCCTTACCTTTATGTCGCTCGGGGAACTTCAGGTCTATCCATTGTTGATACAACGGATGTCGATAATCCCATTTTGGTAAAAACGATTCCACGTTCTGAATTAGGAGGCTTTGTAGTTGGCTCTGTATGGGCTTTGGGCGATGAGTTGCATTTGGCAGGTCGGAATAGTCATGGTGGTTTTTCAATCTTAAATATTGAAGATCCGGTGAATCCTGCGCTAACCAAGGTAGTGAATAACCTTCCCTATCGTTTTTACACCAGTTGTTGGGATGGAAAGTTCGCGAATTTTGGGGCTCGTTCTTCGGCAAATAACTTAGTGACATACGATACCACTACCACTCCAATGACTTTGGTTAACGACCAACATAGTGGTTACGTTAACCTGTATTGTAATAAGCAAGAGAATAAGTTATTTGTCGGGAATCAAAATGATGTCGCATTCTTGGATGTCTCGAATAATGATAACTACATCGAATTAGGTAAAGGGGCCTTAGATGCGATTGGAAGTGACACAGACCATGGTCAAGTATTTCCGTTTGGTAATTTGATTTATGTAGGTAATGACCACGGAAGTGGGAATGCATTCATGGCTCATAGTGAAGGAAGTGATACCACACCTCCTCAAGTAATCAGAAAAATACCTCAACACGATGATATCAATGTATCTCCGACGACCCGTATAGGGTTGGCTCTTTCAGACAGTGTGTTGATGGACTCTGTGACAAATTTAACTTTTAAAGTTATTCCCGCGGGCTCAGAAACTCCTATCGATGGAACATACAGCGTCAATTTGGGCTTTGTCCACTTCTCGCCTAGCTCGCCACTTGAGGATGACCAAATCTATCAAGTGATCGTAAAGGATATAGAAGATTTAACCGGTAACCCAATGCCCGAAATTCGCTATAGCTTCTCCACAGGTGATGTCGCATCGCATAATGTGAATGTGTCTATTCCCAATACCGTTGAAGTCGGCAATTACATAAATGCGGTTGCAAACGCCACCTCAATCTTTGGAGGTGTACTCGAATATTCATGGGACTTCGGTGATGGAACGCCACCAACCTCGTTTAGTACTGTTAACTCGATCTCTCACCGATATGATACGGCTGGACATTGGTCGCCTATTGTCACAGTTCGAGAGAGTGGCTTTACCTCCAGTCAAAATGAGAGCATAACGGCTCACTACCCTGTAAATGAGGATTTACCTAGTCGCTCCTCTACCATCGCGAGCTCGGCAAATCGTGTTTTCGTAGTAAATCCTGATAACGACACAGTATCCGCGGTTTCGGCTGTTGCGCCCTTTCAAAAACTCTGGGAAAGAGCGGTAATGCAAGGACCCAAATCGCTCGCAACTGCGCCAAATGGCAATATTTGGGTCGTGAGTGAAAAGAGCGATACGATCCATGTTTTGTCCGCTTCTAATGGATCCGTCATAGACATTATTCGATTGACCCACGGTGCCCGCCCTAATGGAATAGCGTTTACACCGGATGGTACGAGTGCCTTAGTTTCTCTTTATGGCTCGGGTGAGCTAATAAAAATTGAACCAAATACTCGAAATGTTATTGGTCGAGTTGATATCGGTCACTCGGCTCGTGGCATTGCGATAACGTCTGATTCAAATAAGGCTCTGGTTACTCGATTCATCTCTTTTCAAGAAAAGGCAGACGTCGCCGAAATTGATGTCAATTCGATGACTTTGGTTCAGAACATCTCGTTAAATAAAGATACCGTAACGATTGATGGACCCGACCGCAGCCGCGGAATTGCTAACTACCTTAACAGCGTAACAATATCGCCAGACGGAAAATACGCTTGGCTCCCTTCTAATAAAGCGAATATAGACAGAGGGACATTTAAGGAATCCGATACCAGTAAAGGGTTAACGTTCGAAACGACAGTACGAGCGATAATATCCCAAATTGACATGGCATCACTAAACGAAGTACGAGATAGACAGCTGGATATCGATAATAACGCACAACCAAAAACAGCGACCTTTAGCCCATTGGGGGACTATTCTTATGTGGCGATGGAAGGTCGAAGTAACATTGAAGTTTTAGATGCGTACACCGGAGATGCGGTATCTCAACTTGGTGGACATGGTCTTGCACCAAACGGTTTAATAAGGGTGGGTGACCACCTTTTTGTTCATAACTTTTTATCACGCTCTATTTCTGTCTGGAACGTAAAAGCGTTAGAAACGGTTCAAGGAGATGCAATACATATCGCTGAAATTGATGTCGTTTCGACGGAAAAACTTCCGTCTAGGGTTTTAGCGGGAAAACGCGTATTTCACGATGCAGCTAACCCACGTATGAATAAGGACGGATATCTATCATGTGCCAGTTGTCATGCAGATGGTGGGTCGGATGCGCGAAACTGGGACTTTACTGATCGTGGGGAAGGCGTTCGTAATACTATTCCGTTGACAGGACGGGGAGGGATGAACCATGGCAATGTTCATTGGACAGCTAACTTTGATGAGATTCAGGATTTTGAGAACGATATTCGCTTTGCATTTGAAGGGCGTGGGTTTATTCCTGATGCGCTATTTGAGGACGTTAAGAACCCTCTAGGTCTTGCCAAATCTGGTATCAGTACTGACTTAGACAACTTAGCAATTTATGTTTCAAGCTTAACGACATTTAATAAAAGTCCTTATCGAAATGCCGATGGCTCTCTCACCGCTAGTGCTGTGAATGGTCGCTCTCTGTTTACAAGCAAAGGTTGTGATAGTTGTCATTCGGGAAGTAACTTTACGGATAACAAACGCCATGATGTAGGCACCATTGATGCTTCTTCAGGCACAGGAATAGGATCATCACTAAACGGCGTTGGGTTTGATACACCAACACTTCTTGGGTTGGTGAATTCAGCGCCATATTTCCATAACGGTAAAGCGGAAAGTTTAGGTGATGTATTACAAAGTACTGGTGTGCATTACATTGGGAACCAAACGGAACGAAACCATCTTGTCTCGTATTTGTTAGAACTCGAATACGAAGGGTTAACCGTTGTTCCTTCAAGCAGTGAAGATTTTGAATACGGCAGTGATTTGCCCATTAAGTCTTCGAGTAATGGATGGGGACCAATTGAAATTGATCAAAGTGTAGGCGATCGGGCAAGTAATGACGGAGGCACGTTAAGTATTGGTGGCGTGTCATTTGATAAAGGGTTTGGTACTCACGCTAACTCGGAAATTGTCTTAGATATATCCGGTAAACCTTATGATCAGTTTAGTAGCTTCATCGGTATAGACGGCGGCGCAGGTTCGTCAGGTTCTGCGATATTTGAAGTCTGGGTTGATGGTGATCTTAAGTATAGAAGTACTGTCTTAAGAGGCGGTGATCCTATTGAGTTTGTCGTGGTTCCTCTTTCTGTTACAGCAGAAGAAATAAAGCTGATCACAACGGATGCCGGTGATGGCATAGGGTTTGACCATACTAATTGGGCTGATGTGAAACTGCGTTTGAATACCCCTTCGTATGTTTTCGCGTCCGATTTAAATGAGGAAAGTGCCACAAATGGGTGGGGTCCCCTAGAGAAAGACATGAGTGTCGGTTGGACAGAGCTAGGAGATGGTGATGTTTTGTCGGTTGGCGGAACTCGCTATGCCAGAGGGCTCGGAGCACATGCGAACTCATCAATTGTTTATGATATTTCAGAGTACGATTTTGACCAGTTCAACGCTGTCATTGGTATCGATGATAAGGCTGGTAATCGAGGCAGCGTCGTCTATAAAGTGTTCGTTGATGGCGTATTGAGCTATGAAAGCGGCGTGGTTAGAGGGGATGATGATGGTATTCGAATCAGTGTACCACTCGATAACGCTCATAATGAAGTACGCCTTGAAGCAACTGATGCCGGTGATGGCTACAGTTATGATCACGCTAACTGGGCGGATGCGAAGTTTCGAGTTCGACAGGTAAGGCATGTTTATGCCAGTGACCTTCAAGAGACGGAGTCAACAAACGGTTGGGGACCAGTAGAGAAAGACATGAATATTGGCCAGCAAGCGCAAGGTGATGGCCAACCAATGTACTTAGACGGTGAGTACTTTGCCAAAGGGTTGGGAGCACATGCAACCTCTCGAATAACGTACGATCTAACCAGTCAGCCTTTTAGCGCATTTTCAGCAACAGTCGGTGTTGACGATGGTACGGGTAATGCTGGGAGTGTTGTGTTTAAGGTGCTTGTTGACGGAAATGTAAGGTTTGAAAGTGGGCTAATAAGAGGGAGCGATGAAAGCCAAGAGGTATTTGTTCCACTTAGTGATTCAGATATAAACATAACGCTTGTCGTGGAAGATGGTGGTGATGGGATTAGCTACGATTGGGCGGACTGGGGTAATGCTAAGTTCCAATTGAGCGACCGGACTTACAGCTACGCAAGTGACCTAGCTGAAGTGTCTTCTACTAATGGTTGGGGACCTATTGAAAAAGACATGAATGTGGGTCAGAAAGAACAAGGTGATGGTCAGCCAATATCCGTCGGAGGGAAACAATACCCCAAAGGGCTTGGCTTACATGCAGAATCGGAAGTGGTTTACAGTCTGACGGGTGCAAACTTTGATAGGTTCAGTGCGGTCGTTGGCGTGGATGATGGTACAGGCTCGGGAGGTTCTGTCATTTTCCAAGTGTTTGTCGATGATGAGTTACGTTACCAAAGTGCACTTCTTACTGGAGTAAGTACACCTGAGAACGTCGATATCCCTATCAGCCCAGAAAACACTGTTATCCGTTTAGTTTCCGGTTCGGGAGGTGATGGTATTGGTTATGATTGGGCGGATTGGGCCGATGCGAAATTCCGTCATGCGCAGTAAAGATAGGAGTAATACAACCGGAGTACTCGTCTGATTTACACGCTTGGTAGGTGAATTTTGGTAATTAGACGATTTTGGGACCGCAAGGGCGCGGTCCCCTTTTTGTTATGCGAACTAACTTACTTTATTGTGCGAACTAGTTTTTGTTGTGCGAGCTAACCGAGCTCCACATCTTTTGGTCTTAACTGGAATTCTTCCACAGAGCCAATTTCTAATCCTTCATCCAAGCAAGGATCGTCTTGGTGTTCATTACCTTTACTATGCATGATCAAACGATTTGCGGTACGAGGTTTCAATACACTGACGACGAAGCGAATCATTTCGCTGCGAGTCAGGGTTTTTAGCTCTTCGAGTACTTTGTCTCTTTGATTGAATTGGTGATCTTTGTTACCAATCGCCACCCATAAACGCTGTGCCCGACCTCTTAAATTGTTATCAGGTGTCGCGATTTGGCTCCAAAGCCCTTTCTTGCTGCTTTGCCATTGGTATTCGTTGAGCTCGAGCAGCACCATGTAAAACGCATTTAAGAATTCATCTATTGCAGAAAGCAAATCAATCGGTGCAGCATTGGGCGATTGTACGTACAGCACTAAACCGGGATGACGGTTTAGAGGTAAATTCCCAGTTCCCACCATATAACCAAGCTGTTGCTTCGTCCGAATTTCATGAAAGAAAGTCGCCGACATCAAATGGTTGGCTAAGGAATACAATGCAATACTTCTTGGATCAATTTCTGGTGATTGGTAGTAAATAACGATCGCAGAATCCGCTTGATTACACTGTATTTCACGTTGAAATGTGCCATTGCTTCCTAGCATGACAAGGGGGCGTAGTGACTCTTCGTAGCGTTGGTCTTTTACTCGCAGTGCATTCTTGATGGTCTCGGCAAGTTCAATCGACTGAGATTGATTCCAGTCGCCATAGACAAACAACTCCACATGTAATTCGTTCAAAATGGTGTCGACAAATTCTGGCAACTCGTCCATTTCAATGGATTCTAACGCTTCAATTAGCTCCGGATAAGGAGGGTTATTCGGTTGAAGAAGCCCCGTCATCGCATTAAACAACTGAGAAACTGGGCGATCTTTTGTGGTGTTTTTCCAATTGCGTAGCATTTGTTGTTTGATGGTATCGAAACGGCTAGAGCGGAAATCTCGGTTTGCGAAACGGGTTAAAATAACATTGAGTAATTGAGGCTGCTTCTGGCTAAAGCCACTGAGCGTTAATGTTACGCCGCCTTGATGTGCGTACATATTGTATCCCATGCCTGCTATTTCAGCTTGGTACGTTTCCTTTACTAAAGCGTCGAGAAACAGCTCCACACATAGCCGCGTTTGAACAATTTTTCTTGGGGTAGAAACGGCATGAGGGCTATCAATGGCAAGATAGAGCACCCCTTTAGGAACTCTAAAATCTTTCTCTTGAAGGTGCCACAAACGAAAACCGGGGAGATCTTGTATCAACTTGGGTTTGGTTTCATTACCTTCCAAAGCTTGTGGCGTCAGGTCATAGCAAATGTATGGGTTGACTTCAGGCAGCGTTAGTTCAGGGTTAAGAGCCACCTCTTTCCAGCGACTAACTTGCTCGTCTGTAAAGCGCTTCACAGAATAAGGCGTGTCGTACCATTTTGCGACTTGATCACATTCCACGCCTTTGGCGATTAATGTTAATCGCATATTATCAACGGTGAAATATTCAGCGACCTTGCCAAGCAATGGCGCATCAAAGTGTGCCATCTTGTAATCACCATAAACCACATCCTCTTCTGGGTAGTGGTGAAGGTTCATGACCAGATGACTGACTAAATCGAGTGGTCTAGCCGCTTCTTGAAACTGAAATGCCGATTCTAATACGGCTTGTTTTTCTTTATAACGCCATTCATCAAAACCAGAATCAGTGATTAACTTTATGTAGGCAAATGTGGCTTCAACAATATCATCGACGTGATCTAAGCCTTCTTGAGTTAACGTACAACTTACGGAGAACTCGCGGAAATTGCTGCCGCTCATTCCGCCGCCCGCAGCCAATCCATTGACCCAGTCAAGCTCTTTGAGATAGAGCATTAAGCTGCCTTCTCCTTCATAACCCAACAGGTGGGCAAAATAGGAAAGAGGCTTAGATGCGTAATGCTCGTCCATACAAGGTAAAGTGAAAGCGAGCACTAACTTACGAGAATCCTTTTCAGGCTCGACTTGGACATAACACGAAGGTAATTCAGGATTCGTAAGAGGAACCGCCACCTTCTTGCCAAATAAATGGCGGTTTTGAATAGGGGAGAACAAGTCCTCGACCCAATGTTCTAATTCATCTAGCTCTTGCGGACCGACTATGGCAAGCGTCATCAAATCGGCAGAGTAGTGCGTGCCATAAAATGCGATGATTTCTTCGCGAATAGAGCTTCCTTCTCTATCTGACAAGGTTTCAACATTACCTACCGAAAATTTGGAAAAAGGATGTTCCGGGTTGATCACTTCTTTGTGTACTTGAAATAGCCGACGCATATCGTCTTTTAGCTTTAAACGATATTCAGACTCCACTGCCTGACGCTCTTTTTCTAGCGCATCAGGGTTAAATAGAGGAGCAATGAAGAACTGGCTGAATCGTTTTAAACTGCGCTCAAATGCATTCGGTGACACATCGAAAAAGTAACAAGTGTGTTCAGTTCCCGTCCATGCGTTATTATTTCCGCCATGCTGGCTAATAAAAGCTTGAAATTCGCCTGTCTTCGGGTATTTTTCTGTGCCCAAAAACAGCATATGCTCAAGATAATGAGCCAGACCTTCTCTGTCTGAAGGATCGTCGAAATGCCCTATATTGACAGCTAGAGCAGCTGCCGATTTTTGAGCATGTTCATCGCGGACAATGAGAACTCTTAAGCCGTTGTTTAATTTAATATAACGATATTGGTTACTGTCGTTGGGGCTCAGGTACACAAGTGTGTCTCCGTTATAGCTATTGATTTAATTATGACTGCCTAAATGCGTGCTGCAAACCAAAAGCTGTCATTTTTTAATAGATTGTTAACGAAGTCAGAGTCTTTGGGCATTGACTTGATATAATTAAAGAGCAGTCCGGTTCAATTCATTGATGCGTGCTGCCCCGTAGATCGAAACAAAAACAAAGAAGCCGATAAAAGTGGTTCGGCATACAAACGGGTACAACCGAATGAAAATATTTATTATGCGTCACGGAGAGGCAGAAACGTTTGCCAACAGTGATGCTGAAAGAGCCCTGACTTCTCGTGGAGTCAATCAATCTGTTTTGGTCGCCAAGGCTTGTGCCGAGCAGGGTGAAGCAGAATTTAGTAAAGTCTTGGTTAGCCCTTATTTGCGTGCTCAGCAAACATGGAGCGCCATCAAACAATATCTAACCACATCCGATCAAGAAACGAGCGACGACATTACGCCTTATGGCAAGTCAGATGACGTCTTCGAGTACATTTGCGCTGCCGCACAAGTGCAAAATCTTGAATCCGTTTTGTTAGTGTCACATTTACCGCTCGTGGGTTACCTGACGTCGGAGTTTGTGTCTGACTTGGCACCACCTATGTTCCCAACATCAGGTTTGGTGTGCATCGATTTTGATCTAGAAAAGAGAAAGGGTGAAATGCTTTGGCATATTCACCCTTAAAATCATTTTGTTGAAGCGATTTAACTTGAGCTCGGGATAAGCGATTATTTATCCGGAATACTGAGTAAGACTAACAGTGCGCCGTCGCCGCCAAACTCTAATGGAGCTTGGTGGTAGGCCATAACGTCTGGGTGTTGTGCCAGCCAGACAGGCACTTTTTGTTTCAATATATGCTTACCGATTCCGTGCATCACGCAAGCACAATGTACGCTTTCTTTTATGCAATGAGAAATCATCGCCCCCAATTCGCGTTTGGCTTCTTGTTGCGTCATACCATGCATATCCAAATACACATCAGGTACATAGACACCGCGTCGCAATCTCTTTACCTCAAATTTTGATACATCAGAACGTGCGTAACGAGTCGGTCCGTCTTCGTCTAGGTGAGGGATAAACTCATCCGAGAAGAAAAATTCATTGTCGGATGCTTCTCGCTTTATTCTTACGGCTTCTTTCTGTTTTGAGTTTCTGTTTGGCTGCTGGACTATGGTATCCTGTTGCAACTTTTTTACGCCCTTTACTGCGTCTCGAAACAGGTCAAAGCCGTCATCCTTATCGTTGTCGTTCTGGCTCATGAGATTCTTAAAAATTTGAAATATGCAGTATTGTAGCGCTTTTCGGAGGCAAATTTGGATAAGATTTTTGTAGATGAAGCGGTTTCTGAACTTCATTCGCTTCAAGATATGATTCGTTGGACAGTCAGTCGCTTTAACGCCGCCGGTCTTTTTTATGGTCACGGCACTGATAACGCTTGGGATGAAGCGGTTCAACTGATATTACCGACACTCTACTTACCAATCGATGTGCCTTCTCATGTACTGAATTCCCGTTTAACCAGCAGCGAACGATTGCGTATTGTTGAGCGAGTGGTAAAACGCATTAATGATCGAACACCAACTGCTTATTTAACCAATAAAGCTTGGTTCTGCGGGTTGGAGTTCTTTGTTGATGAGCGTGTATTGGTGCCTCGTTCTCCTATTGGTGAGTTGGTTGAAGCTCAGTTCCAACCATGGTTGGTGGAAGAGCCAACACGCATTATGGATTTGTGCACGGGTAGCGGGTGCATTGCGATTGCTTGTGCTCATGCATTCCCTGATGCGGAAGTGGATGCGATTGATATCTCTTCTGATGCGTTAGAAGTCGCAGAGCAAAATGTTCAAGACCATGGAATGGAGCAGCAGGTTTTCCCAATCCGCTCTGACTTGTTCCGTGACCTGCCAAAAGACAAATACAACCTCATTGTTTCGAATCCTCCTTATGTGGATGAAGAAGACATGAATAGCTTGCCTGAAGAGTTTACCCACGAACCGGAGCTTGGCTTGGCAGCAGGAACGGATGGGTTGAAGTTGGTTCGCCGGATTCTAGCGAATGCACCAGATTACCTAACCGACGACGGCATTCTGATTTGTGAAGTTGGTAATTCCATGATTCACATGATAAACCAGTACCCAGATATGCCATTCACATGGATTGATTTTGAAAATGGTGGTCATGGCGTATTTATGATCACCCGAGCGCAAATGCTAGAGCATGCACAAGAGTTCGCTATCTATAAAGATTAGTCGCAGCGGTTAACATATTGACTTAATGTGAAAAACGCCAGTTTGATACTGGCGTTTTTTTTATTTTTTCTAACAAGGGGTTTACAACGCCTGCCTATAAAGCGACTATGAAATCACGAAAAATGACAGGTTTGAACGAAAGACAGGGATGAAGCCTTTAAAAAGAGGTGAAATGTCTTTCAAAACAGAGGAAGTAAATGGCAGGAAACAGCATTGGACAACATTTTCGTGTAACGACATTCGGTGAAAGCCATGGTTTGGCACTGGGTTGTGTCATTGACGGATGCCCTCCGGGTCTAGAGCTAAGTGAAGCCGACCTGCAGGTGGATTTAGATCGTCGCCGTCCTGGTACGTCTCGCTATACCACGCAAAGACGTGAACCGGATGAAGTGAAAATTTTGTCGGGCGTATTTGAAGGTCAAACAACGGGCACATCCATTGGCTTGTTGATTGAAAATACTGACCAGCGCTCAAAAGATTACTCCGAAATCAAAGACAAGTTCCGTCCGGGCCACGCCGACTATACTTACCACCAAAAGTACGGTGTTCGCGATTACAGAGGCGGAGGTCGTTCCTCCGCTCGTGAAACTGCAATGCGCGTTGCGGCGGGTGCTGTGGCTAAAAAGTACCTTAAGAAAGAGTTTGGTGTTGAAGTCCGTGCGTACCTTTCTCAAATGGGTGATGTGAAGATCGATAAGGTTGATTGGAACGAAATTGAAAACAATCCTTTCTTCTGCCCTGACATCGATAAGATTGAAGAATTTGATCAATTGATCCGTGACCTTAAGAAAGAGGGCGACTCAATTGGTGCTAAGATCCAAGTGGTTGCAACGCAAGTGCCTGTTGGGTTAGGTGAGCCAATATTTGACCGCTTAGACGCCGATATCGCTCATGCATTGATGAGCATTAACGCCGTGAAGGGTGTTGAAATTGGTGATGGGTTCGATGTAGTAAACCAGAAAGGCAGCGAACACCGTGATCCACTCACACCGGAAGGGTTCTCCAGTAATCATGCTGGTGGCATTTTAGGTGGGATTTCGACAGGGCAAGATGTGGTTGCGAATATTGCACTTAAGCCGACATCAAGCATTACCGTTCCGGGCGAAACCATTACTCGGAAAGGTGAGCCTACTCAACTGATTACTAAGGGACGTCATGACCCTTGTGTTGGTATCCGTGCCGTACCTATTGCAGAAGCTATGCTAGCCATCGTTTTGCTGGATCATTTGCTTCGTCATCGTGGACAAAACCACGGGGTGACAACGGAAACGCCTCAGATTTAACCGCGAAAGGTCAACAGACCCTAGTAGTGACCTAGTCTATATAGGTTGATATTTGATTAGTTAAAGCGCTCTGATGAGCGCTTTTTTATTGTCTGAATTTTACTGAAAATACGACGGCAGTATATTCGCCAGTTCTTCCCAGATAACTTTGGCGGCTTTAGAACGAGTGGCTCTGCCCAAACACAATAATTGAACGGGTTGAGTGCAGGTAACGTTGAATGGCTCTAGAATTTGGATCAGTTCTCCCGTACTCATTTCATTTCGAATTAGATTGGGGTCAACCATCGTGATACCTAATCCCGATTTCACCATATCAATCAGCGCTCGGGCGTCATCACAAATCAGAGTTTCGCGAATCGGAATAGGGTGTGTACTTCCCTCCGAATTCTGAAAGTGCCAGTAGCTTTGGTTGCTACTTTTGCTCTTAAACACTAAGCATTGGTGCACATCCAGATCTTCAGGGGAAGAAGGTGTTCCATGAGCAAGTAAATAGTCTGGACTGGCTACGCAAACCAAACTCTTATCACCTATTTTCCTTGCCAGCATAGGAGAGTCTGGCAGGTTGCCAACACGAATTGCAATGTCTACTCGTTCCTCAACCAAATCGACATAGCTGTCGTTAAAGCTCAGCTCAAGCGTTATTTTGGGGTATTTCTCTCTGAGCAATTTTATGTGCGGAAGCAGGTATTGATGACCAATTAAGGTTGAGCAACTTACTTTTACTTTCCCGACAGGCGCTTCTTGAAAATCAGACACAAACTCTTCTATGTCATTGAGAATATTTGGTAACCCTTCAGACAACTTCAGTAGTTTGTTTCCACTTTCGGTCAGCACGAGTTTGCGGGTGGTTCTTTGAATTAACCGTTGTTCAACTAACGACTCTAGCTGCGAGATCTTTTTACTGACTGACGATCTCGGCAGATTAAGATCATTGGCGGCACCTTGAAAGCTGCCTTTTTTGGCGACCAAGCGAAAAATGGGAAGATAGGGAAGCAGTTTGTGTGTATTCATTTATTGGTATCCAAATGGAAACAAAATGATGAGTAATTGGTATCTAATCATGCTGATTACCATGAGGTAGTCTGAGTTTGTGTTCAACCGCAAGGAAAGAAAATCATGAGCTCAAACACAATTTTGATTACAGGTGCAACGGCTGGCATCGGTTTAGCAACGGCAAAATCGTTAAGTGAACAGGGTCATCGCTTGGTCGTGACAGGGAGAAATTCAGAAAAACTGGAAGCAATAGTGAAATGCTTACAAGGAGAAGTAATTCCAGTTTTATGTGACAGCGAGAGTATGTCGGATATTCACACTCTAGGGGAGAAGCTAAGGATGGATAACATACGCTTAGATGGTGTGGTGCTAAATGCTGGGGTGTATTTCCCAAATGAATTGGAGACAACAACGCTAGAAGCCTTTGAGCTAACTATGGATGTTAATTTCAAAGCACCATACTTTACTCTTCAGGCATTGTTGCCTGTTTTAAATAACCCCACAAGTGTTGTAATGGTGTCGAGCCTTGTGGTGAAAAAGGCATTTCCCAGTTCGTCTTTGTATTCGGCGAGCAAAGCCGCGTTAGAAGGCGTTGTTGGGTGTTTGAATGTGGATCTCGCGGAGAAGGGGATTCGTATTAACAGTGTTAGACCGGGTGTAACCGCAACAGAGATTCAAGGAAAAGCGGGTATGAATGATGAAGCATTCGAAGGGCTTAAATCGCTTATGAATACAACGCCTCTTGGGCGTATTCTTGAAACCAGTGACATTGTTCCTGCCATTGAGTATTTGCTCTCTCCCGTATCTGAAGGCATGCGAGGTGGGAGTTTGGATGTGGATGCGGGGCATGCACTATAACGTGATTTCTCTGGCGTGCCATACGCCAGAGATAATTGATTGATATCACAATGCTTTAGTGCAGGGGCTCTTCAGTTTCCAATTGGAAGGAGGGCAGTTTCCATTTGAACCTTACGGCAGCCATTCTTAACAAATAACCCGCGATTAATGTTGCAATGGTGCTTGTGACTTCGTTGATACCAAAATACATCAGAGTTAAATAGAGCACTGAGGCAAGCAGGGCGACAGATGCGTAAAGTTCCTCATGCAAAACGAGAGGAGATTGGCG
Source organism: Vibrio penaeicida (assembly GCF_030689305.1). Classification (GTDB taxonomy): domain Bacteria; phylum Pseudomonadota; class Gammaproteobacteria; order Enterobacterales; family Vibrionaceae; genus Vibrio; species Vibrio penaeicida_B. The sequence goes on from NZ_JAUYVM010000020.1 coordinate 84,707, forward strand.
GCAGATCAAATCCCGAAGTAAGCCACCAAATACCCCTGTCACTACCGCAGATACGATACAAATAATGGGGTGCAATCCCATATTCAGCGCAACTTTTGTCCCGATGATACTGAAAACGATCAAGCCAAGAGCATCTAATCTTATGAACAGCCCTTTTAGTTTGATTACCCACTTTGCAATGCCTGTTGTAACAACACCAGCAACGCATGTAATCACCAGGAACTGAGGGTTTTCAACCCAAGTAAGGGGGTAATGTCCAAGCAAAATATCGCGCACAGTCCCACCGCCAATAGCGGTTGCACTCGCAACAAACATAACACCGAACCAATCCATGTTCTTTCGACCAGCACTGAGTGCGCCAGTCATCGCTTCCGCTGTGATACCTAAAACATAGAGCGTGCTTAAAAGCATGGTTCCAGATCCAGCAAGTAGGGGAAAAAAAGAGCGGCAATTCTAGTGCGAAATGACGGAGCTGGCGAGTAAAAATTAGTATGGCATGTGGTTATTTGGATTAGAAAACCTAATGTTGGAGGCATGATATGAGGGTAGGACGTAAATTGGGTTTACAAATGAGAAAATCCAAGGAAAATATGCGCTAGAAAGTGACAACATCAAAGCCCTATGTCTCATCAATACACAGATCTTATCGATATATTTAATCGCACCTTCTATGAAGACTTTAATACCAAGTTGGAATTAGGAGGAGATGAACCTATTTACCTGCCTGCGGATCAAGAAAAAGACTACCACCGAATTGTATTTGCACGTGGCTTTTACGCCTCCGCAATGCATGAAATCTCTCATTGGATGGTGGCGGGACCGGAACGTCGTCTTAAAGAAGATTTTGGCTATTGGTATGAGCCCGATGGTCGAACTGAAGCAGTACAAGCAGAGTTTGAACGAGTCGAGCTTCGCCCTCAAGCGTATGAGTGGATTTTGTCGAAAAGCGCAGGCTTTCCTTTTACGGTCAGTTGTGACAATCTACACGGCGATTTTGAGCCAGATAGACTGAGCTTTATGAGCACAGTGCATAAAGAGGTTTTAGAGATCCTCGAAAGTGGGCTATCACCCCGAATGAGAAGCCTATCTGAAGCACTGCGCCACTTCTATAAAACCGATTCTCTTCACCCTGACCAGTTTCAAGTGAAGTAACAGTGAAATAAGAGACCAGAATGATCCTAGAGTACGAAGAAAAAATGCTGGAATTGATTGATTCCAAAGTAGAAACCGCATCAGACGATGAGCTATTTGCTGGTGGCTACTTAAGAGGTCATATTTCATTGTCTGCAGCAGCATGTGAAGCTGCAGGGGAAACGGAAATTACGGATCTTAAAGTCCGAATCGAAGAAAGCTTAGAGGGAGCAAAATCTGAACTGACTCCTGCAGATCGCATTATTGTCAGTGAGCTTTGGCATCAGCTACATAAGTTACTGCTGAATTAGACCTCGCGTTATTCAGAATATTTTTCAAAAACGCATTGAGTTTTACAGATCGTAAATCCGACATTTTCGTAAAACTGGTGCGTTTCCTTTCTCGTTTCACTGCACCTTACTCGCCACTTTCCAGAATGGCTAGACATCGCATGATCAACGAGTAACTTTCCAATGCCTAATCGCCTCGCTGACGGACATACTACCATTCCTCCGATTTCATAAAAGCTCTCGGACGCCAGCCTCAAAGCATGAAAACAATGAAGCCAACCAAACGATGCCCTTCTCTTGCTCTGAGTTTACTGATTCTGCTATGTATATACTCAAACCACCTCAAGGTGTTAGGTTCAGCGAGAATTGCTTGGTTTTCAGGCAAGGCACCGATTTGAAGATCTAGTGGTTCTAAATCAAGAATCGGTAACGCGGCATGAAAACCAAGCAAACTCGCCCTTGGGAGCTTATCTTCTGTCCCATTTCATCGTCAAAGAACTAGGAAAGGACTCGTCATTCCACTGCGTTCTTCTCCTTGAACTGAAACAGAAGATAGAGCTCTGAATCCTGCACCTTGAGGTGGTTTGAGTATAGCCAATGGTCACTGCTTTCAATGAGTTTGTTAAGCCGTAAACGTGCTTCGCTTTGGCTGGAATCTTTGTATTGTAGATATTTAGAAAGTGGCATGATGGCATCAACATCATTCGCTTTTGCTTCTCGTATCGTGAGCAATGATTTTTCCTTATCTGAGTGAAGCTTTACTGTTTCCACAAAATATTAGTCGAATCCGCGCAGAGGTAGCAGGATGGTTTGCAGCCAGTTCTCTTTGGCGTAGCGCGTACTCCCATCAGTGACGTGTAAAGTAAACGCCTGCCTCGATTTTGCAGAGCGGTTGGGCGCACTGTAATGAGGAAGCAGCCCTTGAAAAATAACTAGGCTACCCGCTTTGACTTCCACAGGAATACCGCTTTTTTCAGTTGGCCATGGCGTTTCGTCAAGCTTAACCATTTCGATGTTATCCCCATCTCGATTAAACCGCTCTCGAAGAGGTCCTGTATGACCTATTGGCTCTACCCACAAACAGCCGTTTTCCAAGGTGGAATCCTCTATGGCAAACCAATAGGTAACAACGCTTTGCGGTGTGGTGAAGAAAAACGTCGCGTCTTGGTGCCAATTCACGACACCACCAATTTTGGGTTGCTTGAAAATGTACATGGATTGACGTATTTCAGGTTCATCTACACCGATATCATTGGCTATGTCTCCAAGAACTGGTAGATGGCTGAACTCACGAAATACAGGGTCGAGTTCATGTAAGGCATGACCGATTTTATTGATGCACAAAGCTTTTTGCTCAATCAGTTGACCGTTCTTATCGAATGCTTCCTCTTCAAAGAAGCAACGAACTTTTTCCGCCGAATCGAGAAAATAGCTGTCCCCCGTTCGATCATTGTCATTGGTAGTGAATATAGAAGTGGTGATATCTGGTTTCCATTCGTCAACAATCTTCGCCGCTCGCTGCTTCAATTCGTTCAACGTTTCTACGGGAATCATTTGATCAAGAACCAAATAGCCCTGCTCGTGATACTGCAAAACTTGTTGCTGACTTAGCATGGGTAAACTCTAAAATTTCGCCTGTTTGACGTCTAATATAGGGGGTAGGTGGTTAATTGTAAAAGAAATGTTAACTTATGTGTGATATTGATGGGCAATAAAATAAGGCGCTTTAAGCGCCTTATTTTTGATGATTGGAGGATTACAATCCCGTAATGGTTTTACCCTTACGCAGCCTTCTAACCCACATTCGAGAGGGATGCAGTTCATTTAACGTATCCACAGCGAATGGCATGGGATCTTGGCAAATTTGAGAAGCCAATAGTTCACCTAATAACGGGGCGGAGCTTAACCCTCTGGAGCCTAAACCAACCATACAATAGAGGTCGGAATACACGGGGAGGTCAATGACATCTGCTTCGGTTTGATCGCGCAGGTTTGCATATTCGGTCACGATTCTATCGTAGCGACCAACGGGACCGACAAAGGGTAAGTGGTCTCGTGAAACGCAGCGAATGCCTTGGCGTGAATCACCCTTGGAGACGTCGACATCTTGAGTCCAAGCTTGATTCGGTACGCAGTTGCGCAGCTTTTCCGCATTCTCATTCTGTGCAACTTGATCAAATTCCTTGTCTATGTTGTCTCGGTCATAACTCGCACCAATGCAGTGCTGCATATTGTTTGGGTTATGCGGTGTCATATATCCGTCGTAGCAAAGAACCGTTTTGAGCTTCTGAAGGTTTTCCGTTGTCGGTATGTGGCTAACTTGCCCTTTTACAGGTGAGGCTGGGATTGTTTTTGATTGCTCGAACTGGCTGAATAAGTGCCCATTTGCAATAACGGTAACTTGATGAGTGAATGTCCCTTGCTCGGATAGTAGGCTCCAACCCCCCTCGACTTCCTCGACACTTTGGATTTCTGTGTCATACATACAGGTTAGGTGACCGCTTTCTTCCAGTTCTCTAAGGATTTCATTTGTCAGCTGTTGAGGGCATAACCAACCGCCTAACGGGTAGTGAACACTTCCCGTATCAAAAGTCAGCCCCGTTTTTTCGCATGTCTGGTTTTGATCTAATTTTTGAACCAACTGCTCTGCAAAATCACCCTGCAGCATTTTGCTGAGTTTAGCTTCTGCTTTTTCGTTCCATGCCAGTTGGGTAACGCCGCACCATTCATGATCAAACTGAAGCGTTGCACTCATTTGCTCCACAAATTGCCTGGCGTACAAAAAGGCAGGAGCAAAAACACGGGAAACGCCTGAGTGTGTGCCATTGAGCAACGGGTAGACCGCTCCTTGGCGGTTTCCAGACGCTTGCTGTGCAGGTGACGAATCTTTGCAATACAGTGTGGTTTTGATACCACGGCGCGCCAAGCTTTTTGCCAAAGTAGCGCTGGCAATACCACCGCCAATAATGGCGACGTCTTGCACATTGCAGGTCCCCGAACGATGAAACCATGGCTTAATGTTGGTTGTTGGCACCTTTTGCTCAATGGTGCCCACAATCATGTCACGCTTGGTTCCAAAGCCTTTGACCTTCTTCATAGAAAATCCGGCCTCAATCAGCCCACGACGCACAAACCCTGCAGCCGTGAAGGTGGCACAGGTACAATCTTGTTTCGCTAGCTTGGCCATGCCGTTAAACAGGTCTTGATTCCACATCTCGGGGTTTTTACTGGGTGCAAATCCATCAAGAAACCATGCATCGACCAAGCCTGTTTTAGGTGTGGGTACACTAGGCATGCAGTCTTTAATATCGCCAAACCACAAATCCAGCGTTACAGCACCATCTGCAAGCACAATTCTGTGGCAGTCTGGTACGGCTATTGGGTAGTGCCTTTGAAGCTGCTCGGCGTATTCAGCAAGTTCTGGCCAAGATTGATGCGCTTTTTTGAGGTCGTCTTTCGTCACTGGAAACTTTTCGAAGCTGACAAAATGCAGCTCTTTTAGTGGCGCATTCGGATTGGTTTTTCTGAAAGCATCAAACCATTGCCACAGAGCCAAAAAGTTTAAGCCAGTGCCAAAGCCCGTTTCAGCGACAACAAATCGTCTATCGGAGTATTCGTTCCAACGTTCAGGCAATCGATTTTGTGACAAGAAGACATAACGAGTTTCTTCCAGCCCGTTTACATTAGAAAAATAAACATCATCAAATTGATCAGACACAGGGGTTCCGGCTTCATTCCAGCCTAGAACTGCGTTCTTAATGGTCGTCATAGTGGTATGATCTTGGGTAAATGTGCGAGACTATCGCGGATTGTACGTATTTCTGGGAAAGCTGACCACTTTTGTGTGGCAACTTGGTTATTATTCTACGGATTTTTGAATTATAGGAATGTCTCATGAAACGAGCCGTAATCACCGGTATGGGTATTGTTTCCAGTATCGGTAACAACGTCGAAGAAGTATTAGCGTCATTGAAGGCGGGTAAATCAGGCATCAACGCATCTGAGCAGTTCAAAGAAAAAGGGCTGCGTTCACAGGTGTGGGGTGATCTGAAAATTAACCCTGCTGAGCACATCGACCGCAAAAAAATGCGTTTTATGGGTGATGCTGCTGCTTACGCATACCTTTCGATGGAACAGGCTATTGCTGATGCAGGTTTAACTGAAGAGCAGGTTTCTAACGATCGCACAGGTATCGTTGCAGGTTCAGGTGGTGCTTCCTCTCTGAACCAAGCTGTGGCAGTGGATACGCTACGTGAAAAAGGCGTGAAGCGTATTGGCCCTTACATGGTACCTCGTACTATGTCTTCAACTGTGTCTGCTTGTTTGGCTACGCCATTCAAGATTCGCGGTGTGAACTACTCTATGAGCTCAGCTTGTGCAACTTCTGCACACTGTATTGGGCACGCTGTTGAGTTGATTCAACTTGGCAAACAAGACGTCGTATTCGCAGGCGGTGGTGAAGAGCTTGATTGGACTCTGACCATGATGTTCGATGCGATGGGCGCACTTTCAACAAAATACAACGACACACCTGAAAAAGCATCACGTACTTACGATGCGGACCGTGATGGTTTCATCATCTCAGGTGGTGGCGGTATGTTGGTTATCGAAGAGCTAGAACATGCACTTGCTCGTGGCGCAACAATCTACGGTGAAGTTGTCGGTTACGGTGCAACGTCAGACGGCTTCGACATGGTCGCTCCGTCTGGTGAAGGCGCAATCCGCTGTATGAAGATGGCAATGCAAGATGTCGATGGCGTTGATTACATCAACACACACGGTACTTCAACGCCAGTAGGCGACGTGAAAGAGCTAGGTGCTATCCAAGAAGTATTTGGTGGCAACAGCCCAGCGATTTCAGCGACTAAAGCGATGACTGGTCACGCTTTGGGTGCAGCAGGTGTACACGAAGCGATCTACTCTACGCTAATGCTTCACCACAACTTTGTTGCACCTAGCATTAACGTTGACAACTTAGATGAAGCTGCAGAAGGTCTAGACATTGTGACTGAGACACGTGAGCAAGAGCTGACAACAGTGATGTCTAACAGCTTCGGCTTCGGCGGTACCAACGCGACTTTGGTAATGAAAAAATACCAAGGCTAAGCAGCGGCAATATTATTGAAAGTTTCCAGAGCTGATCAGCCTAGCTGATCACACAGACGCGGAAAGTTCCCCAAGGAGAGCGGGGTTCAGTCCTTTTGTTCTGGGTTTACCGGTCTCGTTTGAGACCGGTTTTTTTATTCTGGTTCTCTGACCAGCATGTAACCTTTCCCTCTTGACGTAACGATGTATTGAGGCATCTTGGGGTTGTCATCAATCTTTCTTCTCAATCGCCCAATTAACATGTCTACAGACCGGCTAGACATTGGGTGGCGCTTCTTTCCTAATGCCAAAGAAAGCTCTTCTCTAGAAGAATATTTACCCTTATTACCGATTAAATGAAGAAGCAGCATATGCTCTCCGTCGGTTAGGCTTTTATTGATGTCTTGAGTTTTGAGCTCACGTGTTTCCAAGTGAAGGGAGTATTTTCCGAAGCTGACATGGCTTTCTGAATGAAAGTGAGGCATGTGCTTTCGTTGGGATACGTTAATAATTCGGAGAGTCAGCTCTTCTGCGGTATATGGAGGTACTAGAAAATCATCGGCACCTGAATTAATAATTGAGAAAGCACGATTTTTATCTCTACAAATAATAATTGAACTTAACTCTGAATTTCTTATGAAATTCCTTGTTCTATAAAAATCCGTGTCAGACGTTATATTCCTGTCTATGACAATAGCACTAAAGTTAATATTTTTATCCAATGATAAGTATGAATTATTATGTGAGAGGCCACAGCTGTCTGAATAAAAGAATATATTGACCTTTATATCTTTAAAGAAACGTGAAATGGGTTCCTTATAAACGTGTCTGTCGGTGATATAAGCCACATTATATTGTACCGTATTTGTGCTTTTATTCATGTATTTGTCCCCAAAGTGGTTTTAGCAATCATTACTAATATTTTTAGGTGTTTTTCTTATCCTACGGTAATTTTTTGCATGTTCTAAAGTAACCGAATGTAACATGTAAGGATAATGCTAAAAAACTGAGCGATATCTAATTACATTCCAATTTGTTGTGTTTTTTTCATGAAAGTAAATAGTTCTAAGTAACATATTGTAAATGGTGTCAGTAACACATTGTAAATAGAAAATAACTTTCATTGTTTATGCGTATATATTTCCCTTTGCTGTTTTTAATAAAGTCATTCATATATTTGACTTATCTTTTAACATAATTGAGAAAATTAACATGAAGCGCAAAGGAATATTGCAATTTATTTATGCATTGATGATTTCTATCGTCGTCACTGCATGTGGAGGAGGTGGAGGTGACAGTAGCAATCAATCTGTCAGTGACACTTCAAGAAAAGGTAGCTTACAGCTGGTGCTAAAAGACGAGACGAATTCCAGTCAATTTGAAACCGTATCAGTTGAGAACATTCAAGGGGCATCTCGTGCTCTTAGCTTTAAATCCCAATCATCAGATGCGAAAGCATTTTCGTCTGTAGCAGGCGAAGAAAATGGTTCTTTGTCTCCAGGCTCGGTGACGACAAATGAACCAGCCCTCGACCTAAACCTGGATACATTCAGAATTTCAGGAGAAGGACCTGCTGGTGAATCATTTAATACTGTTGTCAGAGGTCGTGGTGCTCGTCAAATTGAAGGACTGGCTGCTGGGAACTGGACTATCACAGTTATTGCTCAAGATGTCAGTGGCTTAGAGTTCGCGCGTGGTAGCCAAGCTGTGACAGTACGACCATCGGAAGTAACACCTTCATTTATCGAGGTAGTTATGGCTCAAGGTAAAGGCAGTTTTGACTTTGAGATTGAGTGGCCAAAAAACATTGCATTGACGCCTAAAGTTACAGCAGAGCTGCGTTCAACTAGTGGTAACGTGGTTTCTGTACTGGATACGAATGTAACTTCGAAAGACGCAAATAATTGGGTGGTAAGTGCTTCATTAAGCAATCAGGTAGATTCAGGTTATTATGCGTTGGTGTTTACTATTTACGACGGTAACTCTACCAATGCTAAAGCGCATTTAGCTACAGGTTTTGCTGAGACGGTTCGTATTATTAAAGGGCAGTCAACGTCGGTAAAACAAACGTTGAAAGGAGTGAAAGGTGTTGGCGAAATTGACCTGAATATTGAGCTTAAGGTAAACAACTCGCTTCCTATTGAAATTGCGAATGCTAATGTGTTACCAAGTTCATTTGCGTTTGATACACTGACGAGTTACACCGTTGAAGCCGATGTGCCTAGCTCAGATTCTAGCCATGGCAACATTGTAAAAACTTGGTACCTAAACGGTCAGTTGGTAGGGATAGGACCAACATTTACGATCGATCCTGCCAATACTCCTCTGGTGAACAACTACTTTGGTCATTACCTTAAAGGTCACTATCGTTTAGATGTGATAGGTGTTACGCCAACTGGTGAGAGAAGTGGCTCGGCGAGCTATGAATTTTCTGTAACGGGAGATCAAATTTCCATTGGTCAGAAAGGAGCAATTGTTGGTCAAGTCTTCCTAAACCTTGCCAGTTCTAAACCACATTCAAGCTCTGTCAGCAATCTTGAAGTGAACCTTAAAAATGACACGGGTGTAGCTATTCAAGGTGCAATTGAACTCTTGGACTCTAACGGAAAATTTGGCGGTCAAGACATTCCGGCTGGCGATTATGCGTTAGAGATAAAATTGGGAGCATCTTACCTTCCTTATCATGCACCAGTTAAGATTGAACCTGGGGTATTAACGGATCTGGATGTTATTCAGTTATTACCAGGGTCTACCTCTTCTGTATCGGCAACAGCAGAATCAAGTATCTCACTCGGTAATGGTGCATCTATCTCGTTTCCTGCGAACGCCTTCACGGGTGTAACAAGCGGTAATGTGACGGTTTCTCATCGTTCAGTTAACCCTTCAGATTCTGCTTTCCTAGAAGCTTTTCCTGGCGGTTTTACCGGTATTGAAACAGACGCCAATGGTGTTCCAACTGGGGAAGCTGAAATAATCTCGTTTGGTGTTATCGGTGCAGATATAAGAGACACTTCAGGGAATGAAGTGACATTAGCATCACCTGCAACAATTAAGATTAAAGTAGCAAACCCTGCAACCGCACCTACATCACTACCATTGTGGCACTTAAGTGAAACTACTGGTAAATGGACACAAAAGGGCGTCGCAAACCTCGATGGCGATTACTATGTGGGCACAGTTGAACACTTCAGTTGGTGGAACTTTGATTACTCATGTGGTCCCGAAGGTGCATTACGTTGTCCCTATATAAGTGTAAGCTTTGATGTAGTTGACGTTCACGGAAACCCTGTTCCATATGCAAAGGTTAAAGTGTCTGGATCGGGTACTTTTGCATCTCAGAAAACGGTGACCACAAATAGTTTAGGCAAAGCGTATGCAAGCCTAATGTTTTCACCGCAAGCGATTGAGGATAAATGGGAATCAATTTCATACTCCATTTCTGCACAACAAAGTCGACCGAATGTGAATGGAACACTTCTGAGCAGTAAACCGACTTCAATGGAGTTTTACCTAGATCATGCTGCAGGTCGAAATAAGCGTTACACCAAAAAAATCGTTTTAGGAGAAGATGCCCCTTACCTAACCGTAAAGTCAAAGTACCGTGATATTGAGAACCAAGATGTATGGAGAGCTATCGAGAATGATAGCGCGCCAATCAAAGTCATTCAGCCAACTGGGTCTGCGACTAGCTCTGAAACGGGTATAGAAATTAAAAACTCAGGTAAGTCTGAGCTTACTATTTCTGGTTTCAACTTCCGAACCACAGATGGAAAGAGTTTACCTTCCGACTGGTCGCTGAGTATTAGCAACTTGCCTCCAAAACTGGATCCAGAAAATACACATATTTTCAATGTTAAGTATCAAGGTACCGATTGGGATCTAGCTCGAGCGACATTGGAGATTGTAAGTGATGACCCAACAGGGAATGCTCTTATTCCTTTAGTTGCTGTGCCTACTCCAATTCCAGGTCACAGAGCCATTGTCATTGAAAACAAAACGCTTTCTACCATGTCGACATTTAGTGGCCGTGTAGGTTATAGCACAATGTTAGATCCGTATGCTCCTAGCAATCCGTACGCACCGTCTAACCCTTATGCCCCTACAAACCCATACGCACCATCAAATCCATATGCACCAGCCGACCCTTATGCCGAGCCGAAGACGATTCAATCGTTCTATGGGTATAGTTCCAGCTACTCTTCCACTGCTCAGAGGGGTTCAAGCTCTTACGGTCCGTATGAGTACCGTGCGCTATTTGCATTTGATTTAACTGCTATTCCAACAAATGCGAGAATCTTGAGTGCGAGATTGGAGAACAATCGAAATGTAGGCAATGCAGTTAATTTGTATGAAGGTACACAATCAGAATACCCGAACAACGAATCTGCAAAAAAGGACTTCGAATTTAGATGTGATGTAGGTATTGCACCTGAAGACTGCCCTCTCGGTCAGTTAGCAACTGGTAACTCGCCAGTGAAATTGAACTTCGGTGAACGTGGTATTGAAGAAATTCGCGATGCTATAAACAGCGGAGAAATCTTGAAAATTTCAGCATCCATTGCTGATGAAACTGGGTATCAGTATTTCAGGTTCCAAGATTTAAAACTGGTTATTGAATTCGGTTACTAAACTCAACCTAACTACAAGGGAGCACTATGCTCCCTTCTTCTATGATTATGTCTCTATTCATTAAACAAATTACCCATCGAATTGACGATGTTTGGTTAGTGTTACTACCTATCGTTATCTCCATTACAACTTGTGTTCATTGGAGCGGCTTTTTCTATAGCCACGATGTACCTAAATGGCTATTCATTGATGTACTTTTGTCGGTGTTCGTTTTTTTAAATCTACGAAAATTGGCTTGTAAGTTCTCCTATATAAGCTTCTTATTTGGCGCTACGGCGTATTGGATGGTGACCAGCTTTGTATGGTCTAGTCATGTTTACGCTGGTATTGAGTTTCTATTTCGCTTTGCACTGTTTGGTCTTTCCTTTTCACTACTGGTAACGATTTATAACAGAGAACAGCGAAAAAATTTACTGCTCAGTTCTTCGGTGCTTTCTGCCACTCTTTTCTCTATTACTTTTTTTATCGAACGCTGGATGAATATTCCTGTGAATAATGGTGCGTTCACACCAATTGGATTTACTAACAATGCAGGACATATTTTCAACATCTGGATTCCGGCTCTATGCTATATCGCATGGTGTAACAGATTTAGGTTTTTATGCTTACTGGGAGTTTCTTTCGTCTTATTAAGCGTGCTGCACGTCCTGAATATCTCTCATATCAGAACTACCGTTATTGCTCTGGCTTTGGGGGGGCTTGTTTTTCTATTCTTGCAGTCGAGACGCTTGTTAAAGCGGGGAAAACTATCTCTTAGAATCCCGTTGGTGATTATTGGAATAGCTTCTTTAGTAGGATATTCCACTTCACAATTATCATTTGCTCTTCCTCATACACTTTCTGCTTCATTTAGCGCTATTGAAGAGCCCTTAGATAGCTATCGCCCTAGGCTAAATATGGTTCTCAATAGTTGGGATATGCTAAAGGAAAATCCATTTGGAGTCGGGGCAAACAACTTTGAGTTCCAGCATCCAGAGTTCGCGAAAGTTGGCACTCATCAGGCCTCCGAATTTGTCAGTGAGAAACAAATATTAAAAACACCACATAACTTTCTAGCCAAGGTATTTACCGAACTCGGCTGGATCGGTGGAATCTTATTCTTGCTACTCTACCTATGGCTTATCGTTAAAGCTTTCCAATTAGTGATAGCAGAACCCAACCGTTGGTGGATATTTATTGCATTGTTCGCCTTTTTAACCCATTCACTTTTGAGCCAAGTGTTTTTGTCTCCGATGAGCTACATATTTGCGATATTGCTGTTTGCTGCACTTATCAGAGACAAGAAAGAAGTAACTATAGCCAAACCGAGTAACAAGACCGTTTTATCCTCTGTGGCAATATTTGCACTGATTGTTCCCGCATTGAGCTTCATGACCACAGTTTCTCATTTTTACCACTACCAAGGGGCCTCAAACCAAAACATAGAAAAACTGGTGAAGTCAGTTTCCATTTATCCGGGAAATGAAGCAGCATGGCTTGAGTTGTCTATGGCGTACTTTTACGGACCGAAGGATTTGGATTCAGCTATAGCTGCTTCGGAGAGTTTTCTTTCTCTCAACCCCAATCATATATACGGTCGTCATTTCTACGGCATGTTACTTGTCTACAACAAAGACTGCGCGAAAGCTGTTCAAACATTAGGTGGATTGCTTAAGTACTACCCGAGTTACAAAAAAGCTGAACATTTATTCCACCAGGCGCAAGATTGTAGCCTACGTCAGCAAAATGAGTTGTTAAGTGTCCGATAGATTGACTGGTCTCATCAAGACCAGTCACGAATGTGCCTAATTAATTTGTCGTCACGGGTTTAGAACGCATTCTTGAAACGGTTTCGCGTTCGGCGCGTTTGCATCTTTGTGGGGGTAAGCTCTGGTCGAGAAGCTTGAGATCTTCCATGACCATTTCACCTATATTAAGAAACGTGATATCCAAAGCACCTGAACGGTGGGCAGGAATTTGATGCTTTATAGGTAAATAACTCCTATCTTCAGTTAAATATAATTTAGCCGAACTTCTCTGCGGAATTTAAAATCAAAACAAACTTTTAACTCAGCGCTGATTGGGGCAAAATCGGTGCATCTTTTCTAACGTAACCTTGCTCAATTGAAATGAAAATCCTTATTGATGAAAATATGCCTTATGCTGAAACGCTTTTTAGCCAGCTAGGTGAAGTGGTTTTGAAACCAGGACGTACAATGACTGCCGAAGATTTGGTCGATGTGGATGGCTTGATGATTCGCTCAGTAACAAAAGTGAATAAAGAACTGATTTCCAAAGCCAACAAACTAAAGTTTGTTGGGACAGCAACGGCAGGAATGGATCATGTTGATCAAGCACTGTTAAAAGAGAAAGGCATTTTCTTTACGGCTGCACCTGGCTGTAACAAAGTCGGTGTTGCTGAATACGCGTTTAGCGTGATGATGATTCTAGGGCAGCAGCAAGGTTTCTCCGTATTCGATAAAACCGTCGGTATTATTGGAGCAGGTCAGGTAGGTTCTTATCTCGCTAAATGCCTTCAAGGAATGGGCATTAAGGTTCTATTGAGTGACCCCATTAAACAAGCTGAAGGGGATGAGCGTACTTTTACCGCGCTTGAAACATTGCTTGAACAGTCAGATATCATCACTCTACACACCCCAATCACGCGTGATGGAGAGCACCCAACTCACCATATCCTCAATGAAACGCGTCTAGAAGCATTAAGATCGAATCAAATTCTCATTAATGCTGCGCGTGGTCCCGTCGTTGATAATTCAGCGCTGAAGAAGCGTTTGCAACGCAATGACGGCTTCACGGCTGCATTGGATGTCTTTGAATTTGAACCAGAAGTCGACATGGAGCTACTTCCATTACTCGCATTTGCTACCCCTCATGTGGCTGGCTATGGTTTAGAGGGTAAAGCTCGCGGTACTACCATGATCTTTAACTCTTTTTGCGAGTTTCTCGGCAAGGAAAATCGGGTTTACGCATCTGAGTTACTGCCAATAGCACCTGTGCCGCGTGTTCAGCTGGACAGAGCGTGGGACAACGCAACACTGCACAATCTTACTCAATTGATTTATGATGTCCGTCACGATGACGCCATATTCCGTCGTAATATCGCCCGAGCAGGTGCGTTTGATGAAATGCGCAAAAATTATTGGGATAGACGAGAATACAGTGCCGTCACTTTAGTGGGGAATCACGAGTGCAATCTCGAACCACTCGCTAAACTAGGTTTTCAAATTGAGGTAACAAATGAGCCAAGAATTTAATGTTGCAATATTAGGTGCAACAGGTGCCGTGGGTGAAACCATTCTTGAAGTGCTAAAAGAGCGTGAATTTCCAGTTGGAGAGTTACACTTATTGGCAAGTGAACGCAGTGAAGGTAAGACGTATCGCTTCAATGGGAAAACCATTCGTGTACAAAATGTGGAAGAGTTTGACTGGTCACAAGTACACATCGCGTTATTTTCTGCAGGTGGCAGTCTTTCTGAAAAATGGGCACCAATTGCGGCAGATGAAGGTGTTGTTGTTATCGATAACACGTCCCAATTCCGCTACGACTACGATGTGCCTCTAGTCATACCAGAAGTGAACCCAGAAGCCATTGCAGAGTTTCGTAATCGCAATATCATCGCGAATCCAAACTGCTCAACAATTCAAATGCTTGTTGCGCTTAAGCCAATCCACGATCAAGCCGGTATTGAGCGCATTAACGTATCAACTTACCAGTCCGTATCCGGCGCGGGTAAGTCGGGGGTAGATGAATTGGCGGGTCAAACTGCGCATTTGTTGAATGGGAAGCCTGTGGAAGAGAAAGCATTCAGTCAACAGATTGCTTTTAACTGTATTCCACAAATCGACAAGTTTATGGATAACGGTTATACCAAAGAAGAAATGAAGATGGTTTGGGAAACTCAAAAAATCTTCAACGATGCTTCTATCATGGTGAACCCAACTTGCGTTCGAGTACCTGTGTTTTATGGTCATGCAGAAGCTGTTCACGTCGAGACCAGAACACCTATCGATGCAGATCAAGTTGCTCAGCTTTTAGGGCAAACAGATGGCATCGAAGTATTTTATGGTGAAGAATTCCCAACACAGGTTCGTGATGCTGGTGGTAAAGACCACGTAATGGTTGGTCGGATTCGTAACGACATTAGCCATCACAGCGGTGTAAACCTTTGGGTTGTGGCAGACAATGTACGAAAAGGTGCGGCTACAAACGCCGTTCAAATCGCCGAAGTGCTAATTCGGGACTATTTCTAAGTATAACTATTTTAAAAGCCTCACATTGTGAGGCTTTTTTCTTGCTTTTATTTTGTTCAAAAAATGCAAAATTGAGTAAGAATGGTACGAATATCAACTCGGACACACATTTTTTCGTGCGGCCGCTATAGTTTTACGACATTTATCCGATATATTTAGCAGATCACATTATTATTCAAGATAAGAAAGCAAGAAAGCTGAGCCTTATATGCATCATTTTTTCAAGCGTTTGTTAACGCCCTTGCTTCTGATGGTCTCGACTCAAATTCCAGTGGCTACCGCTGATACCATCAGAGTTATTGGTTCCAACGGAGAGGTTTCAGACTCCCCACGCTTCGCTGAGCAGATCCGACAACCTGCCGCTCAGGGGCAACCCTCTTTGTTTTATGGTCCAACACGGGGGAACGAAACCCTGTGGGGTATTGCTACGGCATTAAGACCAGCAAATAGCCTTACGGTTCAACAAACTTTGCTTGCGATTTATCGCCTTAATCCCCAAGCGTTTGAAGACCAAAATATTCATAGCCTGATTCCAGGTAGTACTCTTCGTATACCCTCGTTACAACAAGTCCAATCAGAAAGTACTGCCAATGCAGTAAGAATTATGTCTGCTCACCAAGCTCGACTTGATGGGTCAAGTAATAATCAAACAGCACAGCCTGTTGTAAGGCCTCGACCAGCGTTGGTTCAGCCAAAACCTGCTGAGCCGAAAATAGAAGTGCCGAAAGAAACCGTATCGATTCAGCCTAAACCTGAAATGGTTAAGGAAAAGCCAAAATCTGAGCCGATGGTCGATCCAAAACCAGCGATGAAAGATAACGGTCAGATGAATGAGCTGAAAGAACAGCTCGACATGTCCGAAAGTGAACTTTCGTCACTCGAAGAAAAAAACCATCAGCTTCGTTTAATGCTTTCTGAAGTTCAAAATGAGGTGGATACGCTCAAAGATGAACTGGGCGATGAAAATCGCATTAGAGATGAAGTTCAAAAGCTGCTTGATGCTGAAAAAATGAAACAGCTAGAAAGCCAGCAAAATGCACCGACGTTGATGGAAAGAATTGTCGGTAACCCATTATTGCTAGGCGCACTGGCGTTGGTCCCAGGCCTGTTAATCGGCTTGCTGGTCGTTATGCTACTTAGCAGGCGCAAAGAACCTGAAGCTGAGGAAGAAGCTCAAGAACAAACTCAGACAGAAGTACCACCAGTTCCTGCTAATGAAGACGAAGAAATTGATGAGATAAATCTAGATGATGACCTCATTGGGGATATTGAAGACGAAGAGCTGTCGCTAGACGATGAGTTGTTTGGGGATGAGTCTGATGTCGCGTTCTCCGACGAATCATTGGAAGAAGGCGACAAAGCCAAAGAGTCCGATGATGTCTTTGGCGACCTGAATGATGAAGACCTTGATTTTAATCTTGATGATGAAGGTGACGATCCATTCGCGAGTATCGGAGAAGATGGTGAGCTCGATACCGACTTAACGGATATTGAATCCAGTGCTACAGGAATCAGCGTTGATGCTGACGAACAAGCACTCGGCCTTGAGGAAATGGAACGAGCTCTTGATGAGATCGAACCTGAAATCGAAGAAGATACCTCAGGGGATGAGACTGAAGAGTTCGACTTAGCGGGTGATGACGAGTTATCCAATGATGATATTGATGCGCTGTTTAGTTCCGATGGACCAGAAGAGGACTTAGGCGCTGACGAGCTTGATCAGTCCACGTTAGATGATTTATTTTCCGGTATAGATGACACCGAAACCGACGATGATTTGGATTTTGGAACTCTACTATCTACTAGTGAAAGCAGCGAAGATTCAGGCGATGCAGCGGCCGATGGAATCGATCTTGAATCGGAGTTGGGTGAAGATGCATTTAACGAATTATTGAGTGAAGGAACTGACGATATAGGCGATGGAGGCTCTGACCTTCTCGATGATATGTTGGAAGCTGGGACCGACTTAGATTCAAGTAGCACAGATTTACTAGATGACGTTTTAGATGCCGATGATTCTGAACTGAATTTAGAGCCTGATGCACTTCTCGATGAAGTACTAGAACAAGATGAAATAGGCAATGATGCTGCTGACGATATCCTTGCCGAGTTCGATTTAAGCGCAGACAGCACTGACTTATTAGATGACGTTATTGATGGTCCGTCAGAAGGCGCAGAGCAATTGGATCCTGAGTCAACAGATCTATTAGACAGTTTGTTGGACGAGTCGGATTCAAGTGACACCCCCGAATCGCTAGATGAAAATAGTACAGACCTTCTAGATGATTTTATCGATGACGACTCTAAAACCTCTATTGATGCGGATAGCACAGATCTGCTTGATAGCGTGCTTGAAGAATCAAATGAAGAAGAATTTGATCTCGATATTCCTGAGTCGTTGGATGAAGACAGTACAGACCTGTTAGACGATGTTTTAGAGGAATCAAAAGCAAGCGTTGATCCCGAAAGTACCGATCTACTCGACGAATTAGTTGGAGAAGATTCATCCGTAGAAAGCGAGTTTGATGCGGATGATTTCGACCTAGGTTCTGATACACCAGATGACACAATTGCTACATCTGAAACTCAGGGTGGCGACTTTGATTTTGATTTCGAATCTGAAAGTCATCTAGATGATGACGATACTGAGCAGGCTGAAGACGAAGAGCCGGCAACAGAAACACCAACAGAGAATGCATTTGAGCAGGAACTTGAAAATGCGTTCGAACAAGAACCGTTAGAACAGGAATCCTCAGAACATACGAGCTCTGAGGAAGCACCTGACGCGATTGCTGGTGCAGATGGGCTAGAGGAAGACGGTGAGTTAAATAATAAAGATGAGTTGACCGAAGCCAATGAATTGGAAGATTCGTCAGCCACCACCCCAGATTCTGATGAAATAGCGACCGCGGATACTATTGATGATGTATCGGAAGAGGACAAGTCAAAGGCTGCTCTAGAACAGAACGAGCTTGATATTGATGACCAAGAGTCAGTTGTTCAAGAAGTCGAAGCCAATGACACAACTTCTGTTGACGAAACGGAGTCGAACTCAGAATCAGCAACTCCTGAAGAATTTCCTGCTCAGCCAATACAAGACGCAGAAACAGCGTTTTCATTGAAAGGTCATGATGACGAGCCCCTTGATGTTTTAATGGGTGAAACACGTGAAGAGCCTGATTTCACTGATGCAAATATTGGTGAACTCGATGAAAGTGCACTGAAATCAGATGTCGATTCAATATCTGAAGACGGTGAACCTGTTGAAGATTGGCAAGAAGAAGCATTCTCAGGCGAAGTCAGTACTGACGAAGATGCACCAGATTTACCTGATATTGGCGAACTCCCTCAGAACGAAAGTGCATCTGAAGATAACGTTTCAGATGCTTCTGAAGAAGAGATTGAGCCAGAAGAACCGTCGTTAGAAGAATCTTCTCTAGATACAGAAGATTCTTCAAATGAAGAACTTTCGATTGACGAATCGACCATAGAACCAGAGCTGGAATCTGATGTAAGCCAAGCTCAAAGTGAAGATATTGATACAATTTCTGATGAAAGCGTTGACAGTGGCGAGACGGACTTATCATCTGAAGAGCCAGAGCCAGAGCCAGAGCCAGAGCCAGAGCCAGAGCCAGACGCAGACTCAGACGCTGACGAAGTCGCAGTGCGTGTTCGAGTGGGAGGTAAAGGTGGGG
>NZ_JAUYVM010000021.1 GCF_030689305.1 Vibrio penaeicida
TGATGGTCATGTTTGTCATGATCGTGCTTATCATGGTCATCGTGATGGTCATGTTTGTCATGATCGTGCTTATCATGGTCATCGTGATGGTCATGTTTGTCATGATCGTGCTTATCATGATCGTCGTGATGGTCATGTTTGTCATGATCGTGCTTATCATGGTCGTCGTGATGGTCATGTTTGTCATGATCGTGCTTATGATGGTCATCATGACCGTCATCTTCTCCCAGTGTATGACGAACTTCAGTAAAGGTCGGCTTACACTGAGCGGCGCTAGAAAGCGTCATCACTTTGTCTGCTTGGTTTAATACAGACAAGGCATTAGCTAGCTGTTTCTTTTGCTCTGCATTTTTAGGCGCACTTTCAAAACCAACAACATCAGCGCCCGGAGCATGAATTTCCATCAATAGCTCGTCACCGTCTTGTGCAATGTTAAGTTCTACCACACCGTGGACGTGCGCATCATGTTGACGAAATTCTTCTGCGTGTGCCGATGTTGTAACGATAGCCGCTGCCAATAGTGAAAGTTTAAATACGTGGTTCATGTTTACCTCTGTTTATAAATTTGAATGAAAAGTAGATGGCTAAACGTGAACAAGTGGAGGAGATCGAGCATGATAATACGGCAACGGTGCAAAGCTTGGTTTCAGAACATCGTAGGCTTGTGTCCAGAAAAAATGCGGCACATATGGAACCGAAGGAATCGATCCCGAAAGAGCATACTTACTGATCGAAAACATCTCACACGCATGTTCTTCATGGTGCGCAGGTTCCCAATCCTGACTGTGTACAACAAACGCTGCACTCAACCACAGCACACAGCTAATGGCGAGAAAAGCGAAGAATTGTTGAAACGTCCGTAAATGCATTTGAGTCAAATATCAAAAATAAAGGCTAAATGTAATAACATAACAAGGGTGCTGCAAGCGAATTTTCTACCCTTTCAAACCGGTGTCATTATTCCAACAACAAAGAGCGACCTAAGTGGTCGCTCTTTATACTCAATCTATAGATTAGGTGTTGCTGAACCTAGCACCTTGAGATGACTTGAGTATATATTCACAACGATAATCTACGATGATTAAAGTTCGGTGACAATCTCACGCGAAAACGCTTTCTCACAGTACTTACACTTCAAACGCACATCTTCATTTCGCTCGATGAGAGAGAATGACGTATCAATAGGTTCGAAGTTTGAGATACAGTTGCTATTAGGGCATGCGAATACCCCCAAGATTTTTTCAGGCAGTGTTAGCGCTAGCTTTTTCACTACCTTGTACTCTTCGATTTGATTCACGGTTGCATGGGGCGCATACAGTGCCAGTTTTTGCGCCTGATCTTCATTGATAAAGACATTTTCAATCTTGAGAAGATCTTTTGCGCCTAACGCAGAAGACGGTAAGTTTAATCCGACGGTGACACGCTGTTCTGAATTGTGCATATCGAATAAGCGCAAAACCTTAATACCAATTTGAGCAGGAATGTGGTCGATAACGGTGCCGTTACGAATTGCTTCTACCTGCAATTGAGTTTCTTTAGCCATGATCTTTCTCCTCAGTTACAGAGTGTCGTTAAGTACAAGTGCCAGCAGTGCTTCTCGGGCGTAGACGCCATTTTCAGCTTGCTGGAAGAAATAGGCGTAAGGGGTCTTATCAACATCCACTGTAATTTCATCCACGCGAGGGAGTGGGTGAAGGACTTTTAGGTTGTCTTTAGCATCGGTTAGCGTGGCAGCAGATAACACGTACGCCGATTTGATATGGGCATATTCAGATTCATCAAAACGTTCTTTTTGAACTCGAGTCATGTACAGAATATCGAGTTCTGGCACCACACTTTCCATTTCTGTATGTAGGCTGTATTCGATGCCAGCGTCATCCAGCTCTTCACAAATGTAGTCCGGCATTGCCAATGCTTCTGGCGCAATGAAGAAGAAGCGGTTATTGCTGAACTTAGCCAAGGCTTGTGTCAGTGAATGCACCGTGCGTCCGTATTTTAAATCACCCACGAAGGCGACGTTTAAGTTATCTAAACTGCCCTGAGTTTCGTAGATACTGAATAGGTCTAATAATGTTTGTGTTGGATGCTGATTTGCGCCATCGCCAGCGTTTATCACTGGAACATTATTAGAGAATTCAGAAGCTAGGCGAGCTGCCCCTTCTTGCGGGTGGCGCATAACGAACGCGTCGACGTAAGAAGAGATGACTTGCACAGAATCCGCTAGAGTCTCGCCTTTCTTAGCCAGAGAGGTGTTGCCATCGTTATCAAAGCCAATTACATCGCCACCAATACGTTGCACTGCGGTTTCAAATGAAAGACGTGTTCGGGTGGAAGGTTCAAAGAAGCAACTTGCGATAACTTTGTTTTTAATGAGCTCTGGTTGAGGTTCATTTTTCAGCTGACCTGCTGTTTTCACGATCAGCTCCAGCTCGTCACGAGACAGCTCAGAAATGGAGATGATGTGTTTTTGATAGAGTGAGTTCGCCATGATCTTCTTCCCTATGGTGATGCCATAAAAAAGCCCCCCTATTGAAGGGAGGCTTTAAAAAATAATACGGGAACAATAAAACAAAACAGGGAAGCCTAGTCGCTTCTTAATCATCACTAAATCAGGGATGAGAGTGTGTTTCATTAATCGTTCCTCAGACAAATTGCGGAGAATTATACGCCTAAGGAACGTGATCGCAAGCGATTACATTGTGTTTTTTGTTACTGCTATTGTCCGAGGGTTGCCACCATGACGGCTTTGATTGTGTGCATGCGGTTTTCGGCTTGATCAAAAACAATGGATTGCTCAGATTCAAACACCTCTTCAGTAACTTCTAACCCTTTTAAACCGTACTTGTCGGCTATCTCTTTCCCGATGGTGGTTTCATCGTTGTGGAAAGCAGGCAGGCAATGCATAAATTTGGCGTTCGGGTTACCTGTGGCGCTCATGACCTTAGCGTTAACTTGGTAAGGCGTCATTTGTGCCACGCGCTCATCCCATGCTTCAGGTGCTTCTCCCATTGAAACCCACACATCGGTGTAGAGGAAGTCCGCCCCCTGAACACCTGTTTCTACATCTTCGGTGAAGTGTAAAGAAGCGCCTGTGGATTGAGCGATGGTTTGGCATTCATCTATTAACTCTGAACTTGGCCAATAGGCTTTTGGTGCCACCACGGTAAAGTGCATGCCCATTTTGGCTGCGCCGACCAAAAGAGAATTCCCCATGTTGTAGCGGGCATCGCCAAGGTAGGCAAATTGAATTTCATTCAGCGGTTTACCATTACTGTGTTCAAGCATGGTTAGAAAGTCAGCGAGGATCTGAGTGGGGTGGAACTCATCGGTAAGCCCATTCCAAACAGGCACGCCAGCGTGTTTGCCGAGTGTTTCGACGATGTCTTGCCCAAACCCACGATATTGAATGCCATCGTACATTCTGCCTAGTACACGAGCCGTATCTTTCATCGACTCCTTATGACCAATCTGAGAGCCCGATGGACCGATGTAGGAAACTTGGGCGCCTTGATCAAAAGCGGCAACTTCAAATGCGCATCGAGTTCGGGTAGAAGCTTTTTCGAATATTAATGCGATATTCTTCCCGATAAGCGTTTTCTGTTCAGTGCCTGAATATTTCGCCGCTTTTAACTGCTGAGACAGTTGAAGCAGAAAGTCAATTTCCTTGGGCGTATAGTCAAGCAGCTTTAAGAAGTTGCGATTGCGTAAATTGAAAGCCATAAATCTTCCTTCGATAAGGCAAGTACGTTAAAAATCATTTATACATATAAATTCACTTTTTGTGAATGTTTATTTTAAATAAAATAAAAAAAGGTTGACGCTGTTAGCATCAACCTTTTGAGTGTAGTAACCCACATCAAGGTGGGTTGAAGGAGAGCGGGTGTTTTTTAGATTCCGTCGCGTTCAATAGGGCAGCTCATACAGCGAGCGCCACCTCGTCCACGTCCTAGCTCGTTACCCGGAATAGTCAGGACTTCAATCCCTGCTTTATCGTATTTTTCGTTGGTGTAAACGTTGCGTTCGTATGCGACGACAACACCAGGCTTCACTGTCAGAACGTTATTGGCGTCATTCCACTGTTCGCGTTCTGCTTCGTAATTGTCGCCACCTGTCGTAATAATTTTAAGGTGATCAACATCCAGCGCTTGTTCAACGGCATGAATGTAATTTGGCACTTGCTCTACGTTCATCGCTTTGCCGCCATTTGGCGTAAGGCGCCAAGTTTCTAAGTCGTTACGCATGATTTCTGGATAGACCGAGAACGTATCAACGTCCATGTGCGTCATCACAGTATCTAAGTGCATACATGAACGGTGCTTGGGCAAGTTAATCGCAATAACCTGAGACGCTTGACCAGATTCAAATAACCCAGCTGCCAAGTTCTCGACACCTTGAGGCGTGGTTCGTTCTGACATACCAACCAAGACGGCACCGTTACCAATAACCAAAACATCGCCGCCTTCAATATTTGCGTTATCGTAATGCAAATCTTCATCACCGAAGTATTTGATAAAGTCTTGACCTGCAAATACAGGGTGCCAACGGTAAATGGCGCGTAAATGGTTCGTTTCACGCTGACGTGCTGGCATCATCATCGGGTTCAGTGATACACCACCGTATACCCAGCAAGACGTATCGCGGGTAAATAGGTGGTTTGGCAAAGGCTCTATCACAAAGTCCAAAGGTTGATGCATCTTGGGTAGCATCGAAGCAGAAGCAATAGGCAACTCTGAATAGGCTAAACCACCAAGCAAAACTGTCGCTAGGTGTTCGTTGTCCATTTCACTCAGGTAATGACGCAGCTCACGCGCGAAAGTTGGACCGTAGCGAAAATCTGAAATCTGAGTATTAAGTAGCCATGTTCTGGCCTCTGGCACGGCTAAGGTTTCAACAAGAAGATCGTGAAGCAGCAATACTTCTACGTCTTGTTCTCTTAGTGTTTGTGCAAAAGTATCGTGTTCTTCACCTGCCGCTTCTACTGCTAAAACGTCGTCAAACAACAGCTCCTGACAGTTAGAAGGGGTTAAGTGGGTGAGTGCGCGCTCGGGACGATTTAACAACACTCTGCGCAATTGACCGACTTCAGAGCCGACATACAGCTTACTCATTGGGTGTCCTTTCTAATAATTCCGTGACTGACCCTTTGCTTTAATCCGATTCCACTTTCTTGTAACAAGCGCTCGCAACAAACGCCGCAATAAGCCAGTGGTTTAGATGAAACAAAAGGGCGACCTGCATTGAAATGAGGTCCGACTCACATTTATGACAAGGATGAAGACAAGATGCAAGTCGGTAATTTAGTGATAAAGTCGATGTTTAAGGCGTATTTTTAGAGGATTAGTCCTTTTTGGCTCGTATTTGTAAATTTTAGTGTTGTTTTTTAGTGAAGTGGATACCGTGCTGGGGTGCCTGAATATTCATGTCGGGTGGTCAGCGAAGTGTCATGATACCCATTACTGTGTGAATGAAGATGCATTAATCTGGTCAAATCACGGTGGATCGTTAGATTTTATGCAGTTCTATGGATTTCAACTCTATGCAATATTGAGTCATAAATTGGCGTATTTATTAAAAAACGCGGTGAAAAGCCTGACCTGACTTTGTTCTGTTTCAAAAAAAGTAAGTACATTTGTTAATATTTTGTTTCTGTGACTCAAGGTTGGTTTTGGTTAGCAGAAAAAATGATCAAGGATTGAGTTTGCTGGTGGTAATTTGCAGCGAACCGTGCCATATTTCACGCGTTTAATTACCCAGAGAGCGGAGCAATCGAATGTCTCAACAAGATGAATACCTATCGGTAGAAGCGTTACTTGAAATTCAAAAAGAAGACACTCGCGAAATCATCAGTGCATTACTTGAAGACGGCAGTGAACCTGATGCTCTGTATGAAATTGAACATCACCTGTTTGCTGAAGACTTCAATACGCTAGAAAAAGCCGTAGTAGAAGCGTTCAAAATGGGCTTTGAAGTCCTTGAAGCAGAAGAAACAGAAGATGAAGATGGCAACAAACTTCTTTGTTGTGATGCCGTTATGGAATCAGCTCTAAATGCTGAACTCATCGATGCACAAGTAGAAAAGCTGGTTAACCTTGCTGAAAAATACGACATCATTTACGACGGGTGGGGTACATTTTATGAAGGTGAAGATGCCGCTTACGACGTTGAAGAAGACGACGAAGAATAACCTTCCCATCCTCATCGAGAAACGCTGGCTTAATGCTGGCGTTTTTTTATCTCCAAACAAAGACTTTGATTCTCGTTTTGGCAATGTGGTGGTCAGACAATTGAAATTTCATTAGAAATTATGTGTCTACTTTCATTATAATGCCTCCAAACTTGATCTGGCTCAATTTATCATGCAACTTTCGCTCGCTGGTCTTTGGCAGCTTTCACCGCTAACAGACCTCTCTATCCCGCAGGATGACATCACTTTCCCAGCACCGCTTAGCGATGTGTTGCCTGAGTCCATTTCTGAATCTGACATCCGAAATCAAGAATGGCATTTAATGCATGATATTGAAGTCGATGATGCGATGTTGGCATTTCCAGCGGTGGATTTGGTGATGGCTGGTGTTGATTACTATGCCGAGGTTCGGATTAATGGTGTCGCGATATTTGATTGCGATGGCACTCAGAATCGTTATAAGAAGGACATTCGCCCCTATTTACAGCCAGGTAGAAATCGCTTTGAAATTTTGTTCTTAGAGCAAGATGAAGATTGGCTGTTGGACGAAACACCTGAGATTTGCCCGTTAACCCCAGAGCCTGTGTTAGAAACAGATAAGCGGGTTGGAATATGGCAGGCTCCGTACCTGCAATTTATCCGAAATTTGAGGCTTGATCATATTACCACGGAGCAGATCTGGCACCACGGTGGTGGTTGTGAGTTTAAAGTGGACCTCTACTACCAAACCTTCGCAGCGGGGTTGGTGTCGGCATCGGTAAAATTTGATGGCATGACCTATCATATCCCTATTGATGTCAGAGCCGATCACGCTACAGCGTTGTTCCAAGTTGAAGCACCGCGCTATGCAAATCCAATTTTCCCAGACGATCGCGATCTCTACCAATTGGATGTGATGCTGGACGGGCAAAGCCAAAATATGCGGATAGGACTCAGTAAAGATCTCTGCGTGATGCACTTCCCTGTTTAGTGAAGTACAAATAATTAGTATCACTACCAAATGTGACAGCTATCGGTTCCCTCCACATTATGATTTTATGTTAGCAGCTCAACCTGGCTGTTTTACATAAAGGATCTAATGTGTTTTTTCATGCAAGTGACATTAGCGATACGCTTAAAAATCAGATAATAGAAGGCAGAAATAAGAGCTTTCCGAATCATTCGTCAAATAACTACTTTTATAAACAAGTGCCTTATGGGGTTATCGTTATATTTGATGGGGATAAATTGGTCTCTCAATGTTCGATAATTTATAGATATATAAATATTGATGAATCATTCTTACCCATTCTTGGGGTGTCGGATGCATGGGTCGATGAAAAGTACAGGAAGAAAGGGTTCTTAAAATCCATGCTTGATGAGGTTCAGACCATGAGCAGGGATATGGGAATAGAATGCAATATCCTTGTGGCTGATGTTCCTAACATCTATTCCAAATATGGGTTTGTTGAATATAACCCAGTGGCACAATGGCTTAGAGTTCATGAAGGTAAGAACTATGGAGTGTCTGTAGAAAAAATCAAAGGCATTATGATCAGGAGCCTAGGAACGAGCAAGCCCCCTCAAAAAATGACAAGCATAGACTTCTTAGGGGAGCTGTTTTAATTAAACAAATGACTTAAAGTGCCTTAGCCATCACCACTTCACAGGCATCATGACCGGTATCCCCCCACGGGGCATCTAAATGTTCAAATCCGAGGTTTTCATAGAGTTTGATGGCGGTTTTCAAACATTGGGTGGTTTCAAGGTAACACTGCTTGAAACCTTGATGTTGGGCGTGCTCCATGGCCATTTTGGCGATGGTTTTGGCTAACCCCTTACCTCTGGCCTCCGGTAAAAAGTACATCTTCTGTAATTCGCACACGTCATCTCGACCACGTAAAGGGGCGTAACCACCGCCTCCGACTATTTTTCCATTGTTCTCGATAACCCAGTATTGGGAGCGGGGCTGCGAGTACACGTCGTATAAAAATTCTAGAGTCGGGTCCGCCACGCTATAGCCTTTATCAGAAGAAAGCCCATGTTCTTCTGAAACCGTTCGGATCACTGCGGCTAATGCGGCGTTGTCGCTTTTTCGTATTGGGCGTAGCGTTAATTCATAGTTCATTTTGGATGATGTCAGTGAGCGAATGTAGTGATCCAGAGCGCTCTGTAACTTTGCTTGCTCTTCAAAAGACATTTGGCTTAGTGCGGCTTCGTAGCGCACGTCTTGTTGATGGTTTAACTGCTGAAGAAGATCGTATCCTTTTGCCGTTAATGTATAGAGAACACTGCGTTTGTCCTGTTGATTCGCTGTGACTTCAATGCACAGCTTACTGGCGAGGCTTTTAAGTGCCCGGCTGGCGTTGGATTTGTCGATGTTCAGCCTTTGAGCAACCTGATTTACGGTGAGTACCTGCTGCTCTAATTCAATTAAACAGTGCGCTTGAATCGGAGATAAATCGATGTTCCCGCATTGCTTATCGAGTAAACCAAGTTCACGGATAAGGTTGCGAGAAAGAGTACGTAGCGTTGAGGTATCCATATTAACCACTAAATATAGTTGCGACTAACAACTATATTTAGTGTGATTTAGCAACTAAATCAAGAGGCAAGGATATTAAATGTGGTTGTGTTGGCAAATCGGAGCCAAACTGCTTCGCTTTAGCCAAATTCTTTCATGGAAATAGTAAGCAACCGTATTAATACTGGGTTCCAACAGTGCCATGACGCCACCAATGAATGCATCCCCCGTAATTAAATAGGTGACGGTAAATGCGACACCAAAATGCACGCTGGCAAAACTGGCTGTTTTTAATTGAGTTTGGGATTGGTAGCGTTTTAGCCACGGTATTTGAACCCAGGCTTTTTCATGGAAATAGAAAGCAACGGTATTAACTGAGGGCTCTATCATCGCAATTAAACTGCCAAGTAAAATATCCCCCGTTAGTAGATACGCGACAGAAAATGCGATTGAAAAGTGGAGTACGGCGAAAGTGAGTGTTTTCTTCATTATTCTGTCCTCGTAAGTGAATAGACCCTAGTATCTCTGCTTCTTTAATTTCGGTAAAAACGATTGTTTCTATCATTTCAATTGTTAATACCTAACACCATTGGCGTGCGCATTGCTTGATTCGCAATATTGAAAATAAAGTTGAAGCGAATGAATTGGTTAGTGGCTGATATTTGATCAGGCTGGTATTTTAGGTAGCGGTTATTTTTAACCGACAGTAGCACTTTAAGCTGCTTGGTCATCACTCTCACGCTCCCTAACCGAAGACAGCGATCTGAATAAAACGACGATCTGAATAAAATAATGACCTGAATAAAAAGGTATGGAGCGAAAACGTCAGAATGGAAAAATATGGAACAGAACAACAGTCTTGAACAGAACAACTGCATCGTAGAGAGCAGTCGTATCGAAGAGAAGAACAACAAATACTCGTTCAAATTTGAAGGGGAAGGCGCAGAGTTTTTTGGGATTTGGATCGTTAACGTTCTCCTATCGGTGATTACGCTGGGTATTTATTCGGCGTGGGCGAAGGTGAGAACCAATCAATATTTTTACGGCAACACTCGGCTCGATGGTGATGGCTTTGAATATCACGCTAAGCCGATTCAAATTTTAAAGGGTCGTATTATAGCGGTGGTTGTTTTTATCATTTGGAGCGTATCAAATCAGTTTGCACCCGAAGTGAGTGGGGTTCTGATGTTGGCGTTTCTCGCCATTCTACCTTGGCTGGCTTGGAGTAATGCGCGGTTTGATTCCGCAATGACCAGTTACCGCAATGTTCACTTCTCTTTTGCTGGGACATTAAAGGAAGCTTACATGACTATTCTAGGGAGAGGGATGGCAATCATTGCGTTGTTTCTCGCTGCTATGGCGGCAATTAGCTTCGAGATCGTTCCGGTTGGTGTACTTTTACTGCTGACGATACCTTTTGTGTTCGTCTGGGTTTTGGTGGGAATTTCGAACTATTTTGCTAACGGATACCGTTATGGTAAGCGAACGTTTTCTGCTCAATATACCGTCAAGGCTTACTTAGCGATTTATCTTAAAACCATGCTGTTTGCGTTTGGCTTGTCGATTGCGTTTGGTGTTGTTGCGTCTTTGTTCGCAGGGGCTTCTTTGCTTTCAATGGTATCTTCAGACTTTACACTTTCTGATGGCGGGTTCCCTAATTTTGCTTTCTTCGGTTTGATTATCGCGATTTACATTGGGCTTTTCTTTGTCGGGGTTATCGCTAATGCCTTTAAAACGGCTCAAATGCGTAATTACACCTTTGCACAATTAAACATTGATGCAAGCGATCAAGCTAAGAGTGAGCACGTTCAAGGTGATGAAGAAAAAACAGAAAATACGGGCTTCGCGTTTGAATCTACATTGGCAACGTGGAGCTTTGTCTGGCTGATAATGACGAACTTTTTGCTGCAACTGGTGACTTTCGGTATCGCAAGACCGTGGGTCATGGTCAGAACCAGCCACTTCCTTGCTAACCATACCTATGTGATTGGCGATCTGCCAAACCTAGTGGTTGAAGGGGAAGATCAGGACATGAAATCGGCGGTTTCCGATGAATTGTCTAATGTCTTTGATGTCGACATTGGGATTGGCTAATGCGAGTCAAAGGGATTGCCCACCCGCCCAAAAGCTCCGCACGCATAGAGGCGGAGCTGGATTTGTCGCAGCGTGACTTTATGTATCTGCATGTGGACGGGCAGATTTTCAGCGCGTCTATTCATGATATGGACATCACAGCTTCACCTGGCAAATTGCCGCCGAAAATCCGGTTACCTTCAGGGTGGTTGTTCGTGCCCAGCAGTGCTGAGAAGGTCAATGAATTTCTAGTACAGCATGGAAAAAAGAGCAGCCTAAGTCAGCTGGAAAAAAACGCAAAAGCTATCATAGTAAGCACATTGCTGATCGTTGGATTAACCATAGGTTCTTTTACTCATGGTATTCCTTGGTTTAGTAAGCAAGTGGTGAATTGGTTGCCTCATGAAGCGCATGAAGTGTTGGCTGATTATGTTTTAACTTCCATTGATGAAGAGTGGCTTTCACCTTCTGAATTACCTATTGAGCAGCAAGATGCCATTAGAACGCGATTCTATCAGCACTTAGATAAACTCCCGCCCGCTCCATTTGCTCCTCAGCTGAAGTTTCGATCGTCTGATGGTTCACCCAATGCCTTTGCATTAAGTGGGGGCGTGATCATTATGCTTGACGATATGGTCGAGCTTGCTCAGACGGAAGA
Source organism: Vibrio penaeicida (assembly GCF_030689305.1). Classification (GTDB taxonomy): domain Bacteria; phylum Pseudomonadota; class Gammaproteobacteria; order Enterobacterales; family Vibrionaceae; genus Vibrio; species Vibrio penaeicida_B. The sequence continues at coordinate 11,419 of NZ_JAUYVM010000021.1, forward strand.
AGAACTCGACGCAATATTGCTGCATGAACTGGGTCATATTTATCATCAGCATGTCATGCATAGGCTCGTCTCATCCAGTTTGGTTTCTGCAACGGTAGCCGTTATGACAGGTGAAAGCTCGGGGCTTATTGATACTATGGTTGGAGCCGGTGTTTTTGTTTTGCAAAGTGGGCATTCCCGAGAAGCAGAAATAGAAGCGGACGAATTTGCTAAAAAGTCGCTAAAGAAGATATACGGAACGAGTGAACCGCTGGCTGTGATTTTTGAGCGCTTACAAGAGGAATCGAGTGATATTCCGGAGTGGCTAAGTTCGCACCCTGAAATGGAAAAACGCATTCAAGAGGCGAGGGAATAGGGTTCTAACTTCTACTCACAGTAGATAGAGGTTGGACATAAAAAAACGAGCGCCAGTGCGCTCGTTTCTGTATTCATTTCAAAGCCGTATCTTATTAAAAGCTAAGGCTATTTACGTACCGCAATCGCTTCAATTTCGATTTTTACATCTTTTGGCAAGCGGGCAACTTCTACGCATGAACGCGCTGGGCAATTCGCGACATCGTGCTCATCGAAAAACTTGCCATACACTTCGTTTACTGTTCCGAAGTCGTTCAGATCTTTTACAAAAACTGTAAGTTTTACGATATCTGCAACCGTCAAACCTGAAGATTCAACGACGGCTTTTACATTCTCAAGAGATTGGCGCGCTTGTGCTGCGATGTCTTCTGGTACTTCACCAGTTGCTGGAACCACTGGGATTTGACCAGAAGTCAGTACCATGTTGCCAAGGTCAACACCTTGTACATATGGGCCAATAGCAGCAGGGGCAGATTCAGTGTGCAAAACTTTCGTCATTATTTTTGTTTCCACGTTGTTCAAAAGGGGTTTCAGTGTGCCTTTTGAGTCACTATTCGTAAAGAGGTGAGCGTTTTAAAAATGCGTTTCTACTAAATGCGTCACTTGGTAGTCGTTATCACACACACAAATATAGCGCCACTTATCAAAGGTTAAACAAGGGTGAGATGTTGAAAATACAACAATGTCACCAACAGTCAGCTCACTGTTCTCAGGAATAGCTAAGAATGTATGCTGATCCATAATATCGGTCGCGGTTAGTCCTTCGATACTTATCGCATCGCCATTGCGATAGACGCGTTCAGGTATGGGTAAACCAGCATCGAATGCCACATCTCGTTTTCCCATACCGATAATGGCTTTTCCCGGCTCAGGGATGGACAAAACATACGCCCAAAGCTCTAAGGAAGACGTGAGATCTCCACCCATATGACAAGCCACACTATCGTCACGCAGGCTGCGTTCCATGACGGTTTGCTGCGCATCTTGATAAATGCCTTTATCGTGAATGAGGTAACAGCCGGGTCGAATGACGGTGGTGAGGTGTGATTGGTTGGTAAAGCATTCAGCAACCACGTCATACCAAGCTGAACCTGCTCCTGTCAGAATGGGGCACTGGCGCTTTATCAAGCCTTGCTGTTTGAAAGACAGAGTCAGTTCAACAGCGCTGCCAATAAAATATCGGATCCGACGTTCTGAATCTTCACATTTGGGGATCGCCCCCTCATAGAATTCGATGCCATGAAGATCGACGCCAGGCAAATCTCGGATCATCATCGCCATGTTTTGCATCGCCTCTGGGTGCCTGACACCACAGCGTCCGCCTGCCATACCGTATTCTATCAATAGGTTGATCACTTGTTGGCGTTCTTGGAAAAATCGACTCAGTTGCAGTACGTTTTCTTGCGAATCGACGCAGCAAAAAAACTCGACGTCATTTTGAGACAGCAATTGAGAGGCTCTAGCCATATTGGCTTTACCCACCAATTGGTTCGCCAGCAATATACGTTTAGCGCCCGCTTCATAGGCAACCCAAGCCTGCTGAATATTGGCGACTGTTATTCCCCAAGCCCCCGCTTCTAATTGATGTTGGAACAAACCTGGCGTCATGGTGGTTTTGCCGTGAGGCGCTAACTTAACACCATGCTGGTCGGCAAAGTTTTGCATCCATTGGAGGTTACTTTGTATCGCTGATTGTTTGATAACTGCGGCCGGCAGCATGATCTCTTCATTGATCAAACTGTATTGACCTTTACTATTGTTTTCAGCCCAAACGCCTTTGGAACCCACGGCTTCAAATTTGTTTTGGTAATGAGTAACGCTCTTCATGGATTTACTTTCCTACCTGTTGTTTTTCTAACAAGGTCAAAACTTCAATCAGTACTTTGCCTTATCTCGATTCTAGCTTTAATGAATGATAGAAACTATCACACACCGTTTTTTAAACTGTGCGTCCTCTCACTGTTTGACCATTTAATTCCGCCTAGTATCCACTTTATATTAAGACCGTAAAAGCGTGGGTTTCTTTTCGATATCAAGCTTAATTTATTGTTTTATTGGGCTTATTCTGTTTCATTTTTAATGATGGGATTGTTGTTGTAACAGCGCGCCTTATGCTCGTGATTCTTATGTTAGAAAAAAACATAGGCTAGGTGGTAATACCCAAATAGAGGAAGGGAAATGCAATACGATGTTGTGTTCCGAAACGTGCTTGTCGTCGATGGCACGGGGGAGAGCACGTACAGTGCAGATGTAGCAATAAAAGAAGGGCACATTATGGAGGTGGGCGATCTTGCCAATACTGATGCGATCACCTTGATCGATGGCAATGGCTTGGCGCTTTCTCCCGGTTTTATTGATGTGCATACGCACGATGATACAAATGTGATTCGCTACCCAGATTGCTTGGCCAAGATAAGCCAAGGCGTGACAACCGTGGTTGTCGGTAACTGTGGAATTAGCGCTTCTCCTGCAATTCTAGCAAGCGATCCCCCCGACCCGATGAACTTGCTCGGTAAGCAATCAGATTTTCAATATCCGACTTTCCAATCTTATGCTCAAGCGGTTGAAACCGCGAAGCCTGCCGTCAATGTAGCAGCTCTGGTCGGGCACACCACACTTCGTAACAATGTGATGAATGAATTGCACCGAGCAGCATCGACTCAAGAAATAGTGGCTATGAAAGAAGCATTGAATCAAGCAATGCAAGAAGGGGCGCTAGGGCTAAGTTCTGGATTGGCTTATGCCAGCGCCAAGCAAGCCCCCACAGAAGAGGTCATGGCTTTAGCGGAAGAGCTTGCCGAGTTTGGTGGTATTTATACCACCCACATGAGAACCGAATTCGAACAAATACTAGAAGCAATGGATGAAGCTTTTCGTACAGGAAAATATGCGAAAGTCCCAGTTGTTATTTCTCATCTAAAATGCGCAGGAGCAGGTAACTGGGGACGCACCGTTGAAGTGTTGGATTTGATGGAGAAAACCGCGAAGCATCAAGATATTGGCTGCGATTGTTACCCCTATTCTGCTAGCTCTTCCACGCTGGATCTTAAGCAAGTCACCAGTGACTTTGATATCTTCATTACGTGGTCGGATACCCGACCGGACCTCGCGGGGCGCATGCTCAAAGACATTGCCAGTGAGATGAATTTATCGTTAATGGATACAGCGAAAGCGCTACAGCCTGCTGGTGCGGTTTATCATTGCATGGACGAATCGGATGTCGAGCGTGTATTGAAATACAAACTCACCATGGTCGGTTCCGACGGATTGCCGAATGATCCCCATCCTCATCCTAGGCTCTGGGGGGCGTTTCCCAAAGTATTAGGGCATTACAGCCGCGAGCGAAAGCTCTTCACGTTGCCAGTGGCAATACACAAAATGACGGGCATGTCTGCCAAGCGTTTTGGATTAGCCAAAAGAGGGGAAATAAAGTCGGGTTACTTTGCTGACTTGGTGTTGTTCGACCCTAACGAAATTAGCGACGAAGCGACATTTGAAAACCCCGTTGCAGCGGCAAAAGGTGTTCACCTCGTTATGGTGAATGGAGAAATCAGTTATCAAAACGGGCGCGTCGCCCAATCGCGGCACGGTCGATTCTTGTATAGAAACGAATACAGAAACAATTAAAGCGAAGGGCAAAGCCCTAACGTACAGAACTGGAATGTAAGAACTGGAGATTACTATGACAATTAAGCGTTACGGCATTGAAGGCGGAACGGGAACGGGTGGGCAGCACTTGCCATTTGCACGAGCAACAGAAGCGGGCGGCTTTTTGTACGTGTCGGGTCAAACGCCGATGACAGATGGAGAAGTGGTGGAAGGTGGGATTGTCGATCAATCTCGTTTGGCGATTCAAAACTGTGTCGACATCATGACTGAAGCCGGATATGGGCTTGAAGACGTGGTTCACGTTAAAGTGGTTTTGACAGACTCTCGCTACTTTCAATCATTCAATAAGGTTTTTAAAGAGTTCTTTGGCGAACACCCGCCAGCACGTATCTGCATGGTGTGTGATTTGGTGGTGGATGTGAAAGTCGAAGTGGATGTGACCTGTTATCGAGAAGATCGCCGCTAAAACAACGAATCTCGTTTAATTGAAAAGAGCGCCGTTTGGCGCTCTTGGTTTATGCACTGCACGGTTTCTGTTAAAAGGACACCGTCATTCAAAGTAAGAAACGCTACAAGCTGGTTTTAACAAGCTCGATCACTTTGGCGATTTCGTCTTCCGTTAGCGATCCTTCTTTTACAAACAGAACCGTTCCTTCTTTGTCGAGCACAGCAATGGCGGAGCTTTCTTCTTTCAGCTCCCATGCGCCTGCCGCCGTTCCCTCTTTATCCAGCACAATGGAAGACCAAGAGAACTCTTTTTTGCTGTCTTCTGCTGACGACTTTACAAAAGATCCTGTCCCCCACATGGCATCATCCTGGTTGATAATGGTGGTGGTTTGGTAGGCATCTTTAGAGAAATCGGCAGCGGTAATCGCTGTCATCAGAGGGGCGTTCATTTTTTTAGAGCTAGAACGTCCAGCGATTGCCTGAATGACACGCACTTTGCCTGTCAATTTGGCTGTGGACCATTCGGCGTATTCGATTTTGTCACCTTGTAGCATCAGTTCACCATGGCTAGCGACATTCACAGTAGGCAAGCCTTTGCCTATCTCTATGGTGTGCGCCATGCCCATCATTGGTGCAGCAGCAAGGATCAGGGTGGAGAGCAATTTCAGTTTCATAATATTATCCGGCTGATTTTATTGATTAGTTATTTGCAAGAACGGCACATTCTGTTGATGTGATGTGTCCGCATTCACAGGTTAGCTTAATTTTGCGTTTTAACGCGAATACTTGGCGCTCAATTTGCCGATTTGGCTCTAATTTTGCAGAGCTGAACACAAAGTCATCACGAAATTCAAAAAGCGTCAAAAAAGGGTGGAGGGAATCATGGAACGGGTCTTTAAACACTATCATCCAAAGCAGATTGCTAAATTCGTCAAGATTCTGTTCAAAGGATCATTTTGTATTGCTGGGATCGGAATGTTTTACTTTGAACAAGGTAAAGTCGTGCTGCCAGACATTAATAATAAGCAGATGCTTGTCGTTATGAAGGAAGTCAATGCAACGATTGACTCCCTTTCGAGTTTTTCAGCCTAATTGGGTATTTAACGCGATTAAGCTGAATGGAGCCGAATTTAGCTTTCAGGGGGGAAACAAACGCCCGTTCCCCCGATACCGCAGTATCCCTGAGGATTTTTTGCTAAGTATTGCTGGTGGTACGTTTCAGCAAAAAAGTAAGTAGGGGCAGGCAACACTTCGGTGGTTATGGCGTTTCTTTGTTCAGCGGACAATGCTTTTTGATATTCCAGTTTCGAATCCAACGCCAACATCATTTGTTCTTCGCTGTACACGTAGATTGCTGAACGATATTGCGTGCCCATGTCGTTCCCTTGTTGCATCCCCTGAGTTGGGTCATGGCTTTCCCAGAAAGTTTTCAGCAATGCGTTGAACGAAATAACTTCAGGGTCAAATACCACTCGCACCACTTCCGTATGCCCAGTTTGTCCTGTGCACACTTCCTCATAAGTTGGGTTTTGCGTAAACCCGCCTGCATACCCAACCGAGGTGGAGACTACGCCATCCAGTTTCCAGAACAGCCGTTCTGCACCCCAAAAGCAACCTAAGCCAAGCAAGACTTCTTGTTGGGTGCCTTTTGGTGCGTCGAAGAGGTTTGATTGATTCACAAAATGCGTTGCTTCTACGTTAAGCGGTGTGCTTCGGCCTGGCAATGCATCGTTGGCTGACACCATTGTGAGTTTGTCTGCCATGTTGATTCCTTTCGTTTCTGAGGTTCTTATCTGCATTTAACAATAGTTACGGTGAAAGAATCAATGACGGATTGGCATCAACTCGTATCTAAAGTTGGTTTTTGTATGAGTAGTTGATAGATTTAATAGTATGTTTTTGTTAATTGTGGATTCTAAATAATAACAGTTATAAGTTTTATTTCCTTTGAATGATTCATTTAAATTATTAGTGAACCGATCTCACCTGTATATATAGAAAGTGACCTTACTGCTCTAAATCATCCAGTATGAAGCTCTTAAGTTTATTTTATCTTTTATCTCAATTCCTTGTTTTATAGTGTTCTCTTACATTATCTCATCATCGAATCACTCGTAAAGATCGTAATAAACACCAATATTTTAATAAGTTGCCCAATTAGGATGTGTGTTCAACGTAACTTGGCTAGATAAAAGGATTTAATTTTGAACACAATATCTAATACGATAAATACAGAAACCAATGAGTTAGAAAAAATAAAAACACTAAATAAAATAATAAAAAAGGAACCAATAGTAGGCCATTCACCTTCTGTACTGAAAATAAGGCAGCAAACACAATTTGCTATTGAAATGAAAATGTCGGTTTTTATTACAGGGGAGGTAGGTACTGAAAAGATTGAACTGGCGGAGTTTATTCATCAGAAAAGCCGTATACCATCCAGTCGTTTTATCCGTATTTCTTCCAATTTCAGTGGGATTGATGCGTATAAATGTCATCTAGAGAAGGCGTTAGAAGAGGCGAAAGATGGCACGTTATATTTAGAAGACATTGACGTGCTCTCAGGAGATATACAGGACTTGTTGATTAGCCAATTTACTATAGGCCTATATCATGATTGGCTAATTAAAAATAACGTGAGATTAATAATATCCTGTCGAGATCCATTAGAAAGACTCAAGAGAAATAATGATTTTATTGGCGTGATATTAGAAAGTAATTTACCGTATGTTGAAATTAATATACCTCCATTAAAAGAAAGAAGTGAGGATGTGCCTGAGTATGTAGCACATATTTTATGCGAGTTTGGTATGGGAGAAGAGATACAAATATCTCCTAGCGCCTTGTCCCTATTCAAGCAATATGATTGGCCTGGAAATATTACTCAGATGCGAAGTTTTCTAATATTAATTGTGTCGTGCTGCGACGGAGTTATTCGTGAGGAAGATGTATTATCTTTAGGTGTTATTTCTAAAAAAGACTGCACATACGATATATTTGAAACCGTATTGGAGCAGCGATTTGAACGACTTGAAAATTTGCATCCAGCACTAAGAAAAGCCCTGATCTTTCTTGGTAAGAATTATACCGAATGCATAAAACTGAGCGATATGGCCAGCGCCGCCTATACCAGCCCTTCTCACCTTTCTTATCTTTTTCGTGAGCACCTAAACCTCTCTTTTAAAGCCATACTGGTTCAAGTCCGTATTCAAAAAGCCAAGCAGCTGTTCGATGCTTCCCCAATGCTTAAAGTCACGGACGTGTGCTTGCAAGCCGGATTTGGTGATTTAAGCCACTTCGAGAAGATGTTTAAGCGTTATGCCGACTGCACACCTCGTCAATACCGAGCGCAAAAAAGGCAGCGCACTCAGTTTGCTTTTTGTGGCTCTCCAGCTTGATATGAAGCCCTTAATTGTCCGTCGTTTTCGCCAAGTTTGACTCACCAGTGATGCGTAATATGAATCACATGAACGGACACAAAGAGCATTTTGATGGAAATCGATATTGAGAAGATGTTGCGCGAGTTTTCTCCCATTACCTCTAGGAATATGCACCTAACGATGGTTGCGGATTCCATGGGGAAAGCGGCTGAAAATACCACTCATGCACAGCAGCAAATTCAAACCATCTTGGTGACAAACACTGCATTGGGATCTGGGCTTATCTATTCCATCGCAGCAAAAGGTTCTTAACCGGTTCTGGGGTGCATTTTTGTGTACCTCTTCATCAACAGGAGCACTAACTATGTCAGTGAACGGAGCCGTTACAGATTCTGTAACGCAAGTAAATACCTCTGTGGTCGGCGAAACGCCTGCTATGGCAGGAGGAAACCTACTAATGGCAACCAGCCAAGCAATGGGGATCTCTGCACACAATAGCACCGGCGCAAATCAACAGGCCCAATTGGTACATCAGACAGCAACAATTCAAGGCGTGAACTCGTTGTTTGCCACAGGCACAGCAGTGATCGGACGAAGTGTTGAGCTGATTTTAGAACCTCAACCAGCAGCTTAATCAATAGCAAACTAGGAGATTATTATGGCTGATACAGTAAACGCACAAGTCACGGATTCGGTAACACAGGTGAACACAAAAGTTGTGGGTGAAACGCCTGCAATGGCAATGGGCAACCTGCTTATGTCTACCAGCCACGCGTTAAGCAATGCTGCTCACAATGCAACAGCAGCGCAGCAGCAAGCACAAATCACAATGCAAGCAGCGACGGTACAAGGCGTCAATTCATTGATGGCTATCGGTTCTTCAGTGATTGGTCGTGGTGCTGAAGGCATTATCGAGAAGGGTTAATTCTAACTCTTTCGCTTTTTCTTACTTAACTTCTAAAAGGATATTCACATGGCAGATGGTACAGCACCAACTACAGTAAATGGTCAGGTTACAGACTCAGTCACTCAGGTAAATACAAAAGTTGTGGGTGAAACACCAGCGATGGCAATGGGCAACTTACTGATGTCTACCAGCCAGGCATTGGGCACAGCCGCTCATAACTCCACAGCAGGTCAACAACAAGCGCAAATCACTATGCAAGCGGCAACGGTGCAGGGTGTTAACTCGCTTATGTCTATCGGTAGCTCGGTTATTGGTCGAAGCGCTGAAGGCATTATCGAGAAAGACGCGTAATGCAGAAGGCACCTTTACTTATAAAGCGGTAAAGGTGCTCTCTAAGGAGGCATCAACATGAAAGATCTTAATTCACCACCCGATCAAGAAAACTCCGCGTTTAATGCGGCAAACCAGTCGGTTGCGCAGTCTTCTGCTATGGCATTAGCGGATGCGACCGACAACTTAAGAAACCTAAATACCTTGAGCACAACCGCCATTGGTACGGCGTTAAGCCAAATGCTGGAAACAGGGGACACCAAGTACTTTCAGATCATCGATCAGGCACAAAGGGTCGTCACCAATGGTGCGGAAAACTTTGGGGTGGTCGGTGAGAAAGTCGCAACGGTATTGCAAGACCAAGCTCAATAATTCGCAGCATTTTTTCTGCCAGGCGGTCTTTTTTTTAGTAAAGCAACTTTCAACCCATTAAACGGCGGCGATAGGTCACAACACACCATTATCCAGAGATCAAAGAGGAGCGAACATGGATAAGCAGGATACGCGCTTTGAAAACGAATTTGAGCATGAAGTCTCAAGTAAAACGATTGATGAATTTAATACGCTTCAGGCTTTTTCTGTTCAGCCAACCAGTCTGCTGGAAACCACTCTAGCAGATACGCTTGGTCTCTCGATGCATAATGCTGTGACCAGTCAGCAGCAGTCTCAAATGACCACCGCAGCCTCTGTCACCAATGCGTGTGCAAGGTTACTTCAAACCCAAGTCAAGCCAGAGCCACTTGTGCAAGTGAATGCACCCATAGAAGAGCCAGCACTCGCGCGCACTAAGGTGCAAAGAATGGGGCACGATGAAGAGCCTTTGACCTCTGTCGCTGAAGAACCAACAGAGGTGGAAGAACCCAAAAAAGGCAAATTTAGCTTACTGGGTTTTTTGAAGAAAGATAAAGGGGATAGCAGCAGTGAGCAGTGAAAACGTGTTGAATTTTGATGTAAAAAAACAGCTCGAACAAATCGAAGCCTTTACTCGAGATCAGCAGCAAGAAGTGCAAGAGATGATCGCCAAATCTCGTGAACAATTTAACGTTTCTGATCCCGAAGAATCCGTCGATAAGATTGAATCTGAAGTGAATGGCATGCTCAGTAATATAGAGGGCTTGCTTGAACAAGAGATAGGAAAAATCAATGAGCAGCTTCAGCAGTTGCTTCCTAATGACTAGCAAATAAGGAAAGAGTATGGCAAAGCCACCAAAAGTGAATGAGCAAATTACGGATTCCGTAACGCAAACCAACACCCAAGTATTGGGCAGTGCTCCCTCGAATGCGATGGGGAACCTGTACACATCCATGGGACTCGCAATGTCTAACCTAAACAACAACGCAACCAATGCTCAGCAGCAAGCCAATATTGGAATGCAAGCCGCAACTGTTCAAGGTGTGAATGCGTTAACAGCGATTGGGACCGCCGCTCTCAGCAGAGCAACAGAAGAAATCGTTGAGAAAGACAGTGAATAAGCCGTAAAGTCGATTCTTAGCACCTGTCATTCTGAACAACATTGTAGACAAAATCCTGATACCCCATTTAGGCCAACCCTCTTAATTGGCCTTTTTTTTAGTGAAAGCGATGATCTTAAGAGGAAAATATGAGTGACGATGGAAAAAAAGATCTTGAACAGGTTTCAGAGATGATCGTTCAACTCGCAGACTCAGCTATGTCCGACACTATGGGCTTGCACATGCAAAATGCGGTCACGACTCAGCAAGGCATGCAAACAGTCGCGAACGCCTCAACGTCTACTGCTTGTGCTCTGATTTTGAAAAAGGGTGGTTAGTTTTTTTGGGTAGGAAAAAGCTATGTGTAGAAGAAAGCTAGGGTAGAGGAACGTAATGGCGGGTGAGAGCACGACTGACAAAGCGAAACAATCCGTTGCCCAATCTACAGCTATTGCTATTCAAGATGCCGCAGATAACCTCCGTAACCTAAATACCATGAGTACCACAGCCATCGGTGTCGCCCTTTCAGAGCTTTTGGCCACCGGTGATCCTAAATATGTCCAAGTCATAGAACAAGCGCAAAAAATCATGGAAAAAGGCACTGCTAATTTTGCTGAGTTGGGCAGTAAAGCTGCCGATGTAGCAAAGAAATTTGATTGAATAGCTGTATGGGGCACATTTATCCGAATGCGTGATTTCGCCTAAAAACCCCCTGTTCTTACTGGGTTTCTAACCCTCAATCCTCATTACAATCCTGGTTTTGTTGCAGATGTTTTAATAAGGACACACAATGCGAATTCTTGAAATACTGATCATAGCCTGGCTAACTTTTATCTCTCTTTATTTATTCAATTCCGCTTTTAAAGCCATGGTGGACGCTTGGCTATTGGTTTCGTAATTTCTAACTCGGTGGAAAGAACGTAATCTAATAGGAAAATCCAAGTTGAATGAGGTCACTCAACTTGGATTGATTATCTGGGTCTCAGACCCACGTAGGGTTTTGAAAGTGAACGTCTACTTTGAGAAAAGCAGAAGCTTGTTATTTGTTCATCAAACCACTACGTCACAGCAGCTATCAGTAAGAATGGTGAATGTGTCATTACCATCAATTACCGTTAAAGCGGAATAGTCATCATCGTTGTAGCCAAGCCAATTGAGATACGCTTCTTGAGTATGACTCAGGTTGGAATGAGAAACAGAATCTACATCCGTTAAAGCAAAGTTTGAACCAGTAACAATCAGACCGTGAGGTTCAAAGCCATTGTTTCTTAGGTGTTCAGACGTTAGATTGAAGTTGGACGTTTGAGACGTGCCCACAATCACTTCAAAGTTTCTGAAATCGACAGAATCATCGGACCCAAACACAAACTTGTCAAAACCCGATCCCCCATCGACGTCTCGAACAATGCCATCTGCTGCGTTTTTCAGTTTGGATATATCGACATAATCATGCCCTGAACCAGCATCGATGGTCACATCAGTTAGGTGCGAATTTTTACTGTCCACCATGGTGATAACATCACTGCCTGCGCCAGTGCTTATATCAAAATCGTTTTCCCAAAGGCTGTTATTGGATTGAACAGAGATATAGATTTTGTCGTGACCGCATCCCGTTTCAATGTCACCACGCTTTGAGTTGTTGATCAGTACTTTTGAGCCGCAGTAATTGTTAAGTGTTACGTTTACGTCAACGAAGTTATCTAAGTAAACCCAGCTAGAGTCGCCCTCTACCTTGACCTCCTTATAATTTCCTTTATCCCATTCTTCCGTTCTGGCGTAAATTTTACCGCCATGGCCCCAGTCGCAATTGACCAGATCAACCCCTTCGTCTAACCCGAAAGACCAACCTGTGCCAATGATTGCTTGTGTAGCATTTTCAACTGTTAAATTTCCGGCTGTTCCAGTGCTATCTAAGTTTGTAGTGCCTACTAACAGTACATCTTTCATAACAATAACCTCCATTTAATTGAAACGACATGTTTCGATTTGGAGTCTATTTGTTAATTTTGCGTTAGGAAATGTGTGAAGGAGACATTCACCTCAATATAGGGCGCAACGTATGACGAATAGGTTACCGTATGTTTTTCTAATTCATTTGATGGGTTTAGTTGCAGTGAAATTAATTTAATAAATCTAATACTATAAAATTAGTTTTATTTAATAAATGAGTTTTAACCTTTTGAGACTTAGCGATTTTCATTGGCTGTTTTATGCTACATGGGTATATATCTTATATCTCATAAGCCCACTGATCCTGATTCATCTTCTCAATCTGATTAGACTCCAATGAATAGAGCTTGGCAGCATTCAATGGGGGGGAATAGACGTGAAGAGTGACTAAGTCTTGCCCGTTGGATTGCAAATTGGAGATTTGATGGATTTGGTTATCACAACTGGAAGTGATTTGATCTCTTTCTAGTTTGGTTGAACCGAGCGCGAAGATGTGCCCGTTTTCTACACGCTTAAAATAGGTTTCTGTGGCCTCTCCTTTCAGCACTTTTACCCCGCAATTAGAACCTTCATGATCGTGTATTCGGCTTCTTTGACCGTTTAGCCACCCAAGAATGAGGACTTCCACATGATCACTTTGATACAAGTAGCGTCGATGGTATTGGTTACGATCAAAAACAGACAGTTCCTCTATCGTTGCTTGATCTACCCGAACATGCTCTAGCAAGAAACGGATCACCGGCAGCGAAAGCGGCTGGGAAGATTGATCTAAATGAGAAACAAGTTCTTTGACACATATAGGCTGTACCGACGACGGGGTGGTGGATAGCAGTTCCGTTAGCACGTTCATATTCGTTGAGTCCGATTCGATAAAGGTAGTTTTATCTTAAAGTCGGCTAAGGAGAATTAGTTTTTAATTTGTTGCTGAATTGTTAATTTTTGCGCAATGTTTTTCTCATAAACAGGCATATCTGAGAAAGGATTACTGAATCTTGATATTTGAGAAAATAATCGCAAATTTAATTCAAAAGCGAGTGTTTAGTGTCGACGCACTGCTTATCGCCTACTGAGATAAATCGAGCCCGTATTTATCCAAAATGTCATCATAAACGCCATTTTCTTTGATCCGCTTAAGCGCGTCATTAAAACGTTTTGTTAATGCTTTTGCGTTGGGGTATTCAGGAGAAACCATTAAATATGAATCCCAATTGGGATTCCCATTTTGATTGATCATTTCTTCAAAGGTTGTGTCGAGAGTGGCAAATAGGTGTTGCTCATTTGGGTAAAGCTTGCGAATCAGATACCAACCCAACAGTTCGTCCATCAATATCAGATCGACCCGCCCGGCGTGCAGCCGCATAATGTTTTGGCTATCCTTTGAAACCAACTCGAGCCGTATGCCTGCTTCCTCCAAAGTAGTAATAGAAGCCTCGCCAGCTAAACTGCCAAATTTGTAAGATTTAAGATCGGAGAGTTGCTTAGGATCTTTCGGTATATCAAATCTGGCTTTTCGGTAGAAGAATCGACCGTTTGGATTAATGAGTACTCGGTCGGAGAAGCTGAAATTCTTGGTACGCGCAGGAGTAATAGAGTAAGGAAACGCAGCAAAAGCATCGCCATTTTTTACCATGTGTTCTGCTCTTTTCCACGGTACAAATTTATAGTCAGGCGTCATACCCATCTCAATGACAACGGCGGTCGTGATCTCAGTGACAATGCCATAACCCTCCAGTTCGGCAGAGGTATAAGGCGGCCATTCACCTGTTGCAAGGGGGAGTCGTTCTCGAGCTTGCGCTAAAGATTGTGATGCACTGATTCCCCAAAGCAATAAGCTCATGATAAGTAAAAGCTTCATCATCGTCCCCAAGTTGCCTTATTTTCTCTTTTGAAAAGTATAGTCGTTAAGCCAAATTAGAGGCGCTCTCTATTGCGGTCAGGTTGATCAGATTTTTACCAAAACAATGTTGATAATGGTTATCATTCGTATATTGTATTTGAGATTTAGAACAAACGAAATCACTGCGGAGACGAAAATGGAACAAACTGATATTACTAAGCTGCTTATTCCTCAAAGTGACTGGGCATCCCCCGAGCTTTTTCTGTACGAAAATGAAGACCAATTACGCCTTGATTTAGCGTCAGCCATTCAATTTAGCGGTATTAACAGCGTCGGTGGGGTTGTTTTAGGCTTTCGACTGGTGCAGTACGCCGTAGAATTAACGGCTGGAAACATGCCCTTACAGCGAGATGGTATCAGTATTTATACGTCTTTCCCTGGTAGGGGGACGCAAGATGCGTTTGAATATACTTGCCGCGCACTTCGCGATAAGCGTTACTGTTGCGATACCACACTGCATCACCCTGGCGCGCAATCCGGTCAAAGAGGGCAGTTTTTGTTTACCATGCGTGTGAATGAGCAATCTATGGTGATGACTCCGGCTGATGGTATGCCTCAACACAGTTATTTTGAAGCAGACAGACTTTCAAAAGACAGCCACGAAGCCGCAATGAAATGGCGAGATGAAAAAATCAATTTTGCCAATACGCTATTAAGCTTACCGCCTGAAAAATGCTTGCGAGTACTGTAGGTTTGATGACTCTTTAGCTAATCGCTCAGGTTGGATTGGCTCAAAACAGAGCAGCGGTACGATGGCATGCGCCCTAGCACCGCTGTGATGTTCTAAAGGAGGCTACTCGATACAAAATACGAGCAGCCTGCCAGTTCCATAGCGGCTATTTCTTACTGTGCAGCTTGTCAGCCAAGTCTTGCGCGAGCGCCACCATGGTTAACGTTGGGTTCCATGATCCGCCTTGTGGCCATAACGCGCCACCAGTGATATAAACGTTGGCTGTGCCCTTGAGTTTATAATTTAAATCAACAGGTGCGGATTCTTCTTCACCAATGTGAAGTGTGGAGCTTTCATGAACGGGGGCATCGACACGGATATCTTTGGCTGCTGGTCGCGAGCCTACCCATTCCCCATGATCTTGCCCATTCTCAAAGCGTGGGTGCCAATATTCCACCACGCCGGAACCATTCGGTGAAAGCACGGTTTCCAAAATATCAAAAGTGGACAGATCCATCTTATCCCACGTTTCAATATCAAGTTCGTTAGTGGTAATTTGCAGTAACGAATTAGTCGTCACATTATCGTCTGCTGCGTTTTGTTTAAACCAGTTATTGAAGTTCTTATAGTCGAGTTCACCTAATACCGCGCATACAAAAACAACGTGGTCAGGTGAGGATTGCAACTGCTCCATTGAAGCCGTTGCAACCACATCCGGCATGTACCTTAATGCGAGTTCTGCGTTTTTCTCGGGGTCGGAATCCCACAAGGAAGAAAGCTGTATGTGGAACTGCTGATCAAAGCTATCGTTGGCAACGCCCGCAACGTAGTTTGCCCCTAATTCTAACTGACCAAATCGCCCATCGGGATCTAAATCGGATTTAGGCACACGAGCCACAATCGAACTAATGAAGTGAGCGGAAAAACGCGATCCTAAATTCGGAATCGTTGGGAATGAATTACGAACCAATGTAGTCGGTGGCAAAGTCCCCATTGCCAATACGAGTTCAGCATTGCCCAGTGGCAATACACCACGAGAGGTTTGCAGTGCGGTGGCTTTTCTTTCTCCATTCAGCTCTTGCTGGTGGATCTCTTCGACAGTACATGCGCTGACAATATCAAGCTGTGGTCCAACGCGTTCGCCATTTTCGTCGACTTTATTGAATTTTTCTGCCAGTTCGAGCAATTCACCTGGCGTTGCGAATTTTTGGAAATCAATGCCATTTTCCTGCATAGAGGCTGAAGCCAGTGGAGCAGGGTCGGTACGATAAATGCCATTCACGCCTGTACCGAGCTCTTGCAATAATCCTTGTACTTGTCTTTGTAGAGCACCATAAACAGGGCGAGTTCCAGAAACAAAATTCGCGATTTCTTGATTCGGGAAGTTATCGATCTCGTCTGCATTTTGCACCCTAAGTAGAGTTTTAGCTGCTTCGAAATTCTTTCTTGCGGCTTCAATGGTATGTGTTGGCCAACCGGCAAACTCTTCACTATTCGGTATTGGGCACCACGCGCTCCAAAGCGTTGAACGCCCGCCAAAGAAAGGCACCATGCCGTGTTGCCACTTAATAAGGGATTCCGGCTGCTGATTTTCAATCGACATTGTCCACGGGAAGGTTTCCGATAACCCACCTAATGTATCTTTAAAGGGGAGAGGTAGGTTTTGGAAGTGCTCAGGCAAAAAGAACGTTCCTCGTTCAATCAATAAAATACGAGCATTGGAATTTTCTTTTTCTAGAATTCGTTCTGCAAATGCCAAGGCGCAAAAGCCAGTACCGACCACGATGTAATCGTAATCATTTTCTTCGCGTGCTTTTTTCCATTCGCCATTGGATAGGAAAAACACATGGTCCATGACTTTTTGAGCCGTTGGGCTTTGTGGCCCTGGAGTCGGGTAGCCGTACTGCAGTTTGTTACTTGATGCCGCTGTTCCCATTATTCATTCCTTTTTATATTTGAGGTGGCTTGTTACGTAGCAATTAGCAATTAACACTGAATGCCAAGCGCTTAATGATGTCTGTTTGTTCTGGATAATCTGAGATAAGTTGCTGAATATCGGATTCGGTAGGAGTGATTGAATCTTCCGGATCCCACCCTGGCGCTAAACTGCATGCGCACAGAGCAAAGCTGGAATTGTCTTGGAGTTCAGCCCCGAACCAAGTGTTATGAGGGGCTGAGCACAGTAAAACCTGATCCAGCTCCAACTTGTCTCCTACGGTAATTTCTTTGAACTCACCATGAGATAAAAACAGATAGAGCTTGAGCGCCGACCCTTGTAAAAAGAACCACTGCTCATCTTGATTTAATTGATGTAAAGCCAAACGAGAAGAGGGAGTAGGAGACGCTAAGTCACGCGCAAGCATGTAATAATTGTTTGAATAAAATCGTCTGTCTGAATGGAATCTATCCGGTAGTGCTTGCTGAGGAATAACCTCGTCGGAGGCTTCACCTTCACCAAAAAATCCACCTAGCTCAATGGCTTCTAGCTTTAGGTGGTCAAGCCAGTATTCTGCGCCTTTCATCACGCCTCCTCAGGTGGGTTGACCAGTGAAAAGCACACGGTGATGCCTTTGATCAGGTCTGGGTTTTTGGTGTCTCGCCAAAGCCCTTTCTGAGTTACGATGGGTTCGTCTTTGTGGCCGCCAGAACCATCAGGAACGGGGATGGTTTCATGTAAGTTGAGGATAGGTTTTCCGGATGCAATAACCAGTTTGTCGTGGGCAACATGAGCAGCAAATTGGTCTTTTTGTCCAATTAAGTCACTTTTGGGGACGCCAATTAAATCGGAAAAGTTTTGGTTGACCCAAATAAAAACAGAATCTGTATTCTTGATAACATAATAAATACCATCTTGCGTATCTAAAACGTCCATTAAAATGTCTGAATTAAATTCCTCTGGGCTAATAGGGGGCTCTATAACATTTTTAAGCATATTTTGATCCTTATTATTGGTGCAAAATTACTTATTTAGAGTAGAGCGGTTTTTATTTGTGTGTAAAAGGTTATTAAATTGAGATGTGATGGCTGGATAATTTACTGTGTTTATTGAACTCGCAATAAAAAACAAATCGAAATATTTTGCTTTATGGTTCCTTTACTTGTTGATTATTAAGGGTTATTTTCGTTTTTATGCTTTGAGTTATAAGTAGGAGGAGGGGTTTATGTTATACAGGTGTATTAAATTGTTTTTTTATTTTCTTTAAATTTTAATAACTTAAATATATTAAAGTTAATTATAAATAAAAAAGTCAGAAATAATCTAATCTGGACTTTTATTAAAACCAAATAAAACTATACGGGTTAAATACTATTGTGGGCTATAAGGAGTATTGGTTTTTTATTACATTCCACTCTTAGCTTCCGTTAGCCAAGGTAAAAAACGTTGAATGTTATCGGTCAGTACTTCACTCGCATTCTTCTGATACCCATATACTCGAATACCAAAAATCACCATCATGAGTTGATGCGCGTAATTTTGTGCCTCCGACGTTGAAAATGTGCTTTCTAGATGGTGGCAGTACGTCTGCTCTATCACTTGCAGTTTGTCTGTGGCTAAGAACTGTAAATCATCATCCAAAGCGGACAACTCTAGTTGCGATTTAACCAAAAAACAGCCGCAGTAGGGGGATTCTTCCGTTTGCTCAATAAGCTCTATGAGAATGTGTTGTATTCCTTTGATGGCACTCCCCGTTTTTTGGACAGCGGTATGAATTTCTTCAACAGAATGATTGGCATAGCTTTCTAACGCCATGCGAAACACTCCTTCCTTACTGCCAAACTCGTTGTACAAACTACCGGGTTTAAGACCTGTTTTTTTCGAGATATGTTGAATGCTCGTCGCAGAGTACCCTTGGCTCCAGAACAAGTCTGTTGCCTGTGAAATGACCTCTTCGATTGAATACTTCTTTTTTGCCATACGATCTTAATCTCCTACTGCTGAGGACATAATAGCAGTTTTGAACGATCACTCAAAAAGTATTTGACAGGCAAACTTTGGATATATATTTTGAATGAGCGTTCAAAATGTTTTGAAAAGGATAATTCATGAAAAAATCACTTTTAACTTCGCTTAGCACTCTCGCCATAATGGTTTCATTCAACGCCTCATCGAGCGACCTGAATGTTGTTCATCAACTGGATCATAAAGCGCCTCCGGGGAATATTGCCGCTTCTTCGTCTGGTCGAATATTTATGAGCAATCATCACTTCTACGGTGCGAAAAACAAGATTGTCGAAATCACCGCTGAAGGTAAAGCCGTCGCTTACCCAAATGAAGCATTTAGCCAAAGTCTTAACCCTGTTTTGGGAGTGATTTTGGATAAGAAAAACGTGCTATGGATGCTAGAAACGGCAGATTCTGACACGCGTGTCGGGCGTCTTGTTGGTTGGGATACAGAAAAAAACGCACTGCACAAAGTGGTTTACATCGCAGCGCCTACGATTCCACAAGACTCCTTTCTAAACGATCTGGCCGTCGATAGAGACAATGAAGTGGTTTACATCACCGATACTGCTGCTGGGCGTAATTCCGCATTAATCGTGATTGATTTGAAGACCGGTGTGACTCGACGCGTGCTAGACGGTTCTCCTTTTACGCAGCCAGAAGACATTGATATGGTGATTGACGATAAAGTCGTCACGCTTGGTGGGTCGCCAGCACGCATTGGCGCGAACCCCATTACGCTGGATACAAAAAATGAATGGCTCTATTTTGGCGCAATGAGCGGTACTAAACTGTATCGAGTTAATACGTCTGATTTGCGTAATTCAACACTGTCGGCGAAGCAATTAGAACAGCGGGTAGAAACATACGCCAACAAGCCGATCAGCGACGGTATCGCCATTGATCAGGACGACAATGTCTACATCACGGATATCACCAACGATGCGGTTGGGTATATTGGTCAAGATCGTCAGTATCGAGTGTTACATTCCGATTCTGAATTACTGAGCTGGAGCGATGGCTTTGCAACAAAAGCCAATGGGAAGATTCTGGCTACGGTCAATAAGCTTCACAAATCACCGGTGCTAAATCAGAACAAAGATGAAAGTGGCGATCGCTATTACATCGTTGAATTTGATGCCCTAGGGCAGACACAAGTGGGTCGATAAGGGTTTACGTAGGGGAGTATTTTCTCAACCAGACCGAATATTGTTTAGGCAAAGTATCGGATGGTTATGCGGCTCTGCTTGAAAAAACAGGGCACGCGCCTTAAAAATAGTATTATTTCTAAAGTGTGTGCCCAAAGAGAAATTATGTGAAGAAGACTACTTAGTCTTCAAATATATGGTCAACTTCTATCACATTCATGTATTCCTGAAATTCAGCGAAACTGACACTTTTTTTACCAGCCCACATCTTTTGAGATAATGTCTGTATCGCTGGTTTGACGCGATCTTGGATATCATCAATAGTGTAATGCGTTCCTGCTGCAAAGGCATCATTCCATACCGCAAACATACCGCCCTTAACTTGCGGGTGATCAATATCAAATTGAACACTAGAAAATGTATTGGGTGTCCAATTCTCATACAACCACTGAGAGTTTAGATAATCGTGGTAATAGCCAGCAAAAGGAACAATATACAGAAGTGAATCCTGCGTATTGATAATGTCATAGCCATCACTTACTGCCTGAGCTGGATCGTAGTAGCCTCCGAACCAAATATTAACCAAAAGATCACGATCTAAACCAGCTGCTCCACCAATTGTATCTTGGCTCCCCCACATTCTTACTGGGTTCTTACCAAGCCCTTTTAGATAGCCATTGAAATGGTTAATGAACGCTTTCATTTCAGCAGGTGATCCGTTGTTGTACTCATCTGTACCGATATGAACATCTTCAATGAATGGCGCGTATTCAGTCCATAACTCTTCCAGGAAAGTGGTTACATCGGGGTTCCCGAGATCAAGGTGATCTTCTTTCAAGTTAGGGTGACGCAAGTCAGGTCTATATTGCGTAAAGGCGAGAGAGTGTGCAGGTGCATCTATTTCGGTGATGATAGTAACACCGTAAGTTTTTGCTAGTTCAATGAGCTCTATGTATTCCTGCTTAGTGTAGTGTTGTTCCGACGTAACACCTGGGTGAGTGTTACTTTCTAAGCGGAAACCAGCTTGAGCCTCCTGCCATTTACTAGAATCAAATCCAATCACATTGTCATTGATATGGATCTGAAGATCATTCATCTTAAAATATGACATTTGTTTGACCATATCGCGTAAGAATTCCATTGGCATGAACATTCTTCCTACATCAAGAAGTAGCCCTCTATTCTCCCATTTTGGATGGTCAGTAATGAACCCTTTCGCTATTGAGTCGTTTGCTAAATCGACTTGCAACATTTGTAAGATGGAACGAGTACCAAAGAAAGTACCGTCAGCATGATTGGCGGAAATAGTGACAGAGTTACCGATGTCAATGGTGTAGCCTTCTTCACCGAGTTCGCTATTGTTAGCCCCAAGTGTGAGAAAGATATCACCTTCAGATGGGGTAGTATTTGTGATAATCGGTAAGTGTTTAGCCGCCAAATCAAAAATATCGGATTGGAATACTTCGGCTTTATTCTGCAATTGATTGGCGTAACTAGGATGTAAAACAATTCTGGAATTGGCACTTAGGATGAATTCTCCTTGGGCTCCTTCCCATTCAGAAACAGATGGAATGATTTGTGGCGCCTCATTTTTCAGACCGTAGAATTTGTGAATCTCTGAACTTGACATTGCTCTATCGAATATTTGAAGTTCATCTAATTCACCATGAATCGCATCCGAGCCATCTGCGCGCATACCTATGATATCTAGGGGAAGATTGATGACATTCGAGATGGAACCTTGATCTTCGCCATCTGCATATAAGGTAATACTCTCATCAGTCTTAACAAAAGTTAGATGGGTCCAAGTATCCAAAGGCAAAGTAAAATCAAAAGAATAATCGGC
This sequence comes from Vibrio penaeicida, assembly GCF_030689305.1. Taxonomy (GTDB): domain Bacteria; phylum Pseudomonadota; class Gammaproteobacteria; order Enterobacterales; family Vibrionaceae; genus Vibrio; species Vibrio penaeicida_B. The sequence continues at coordinate 33,352 of NZ_JAUYVM010000021.1, forward strand.
AGCACCAAACTTCGTAAAACCAACATTTGAATTTTCAGAACCGTATTGTTCAAGCTTTAGAGCACCATGTTGGGAAGAAAGTACAGTAGAAGTTGATCGCTGGCTGGATTTATTCACCCAGAAGGACATAGTCCAGTCACCGGTTAGGTCTTCTGCACCAAGGACGACGTGATCGTCAGTGCCATCAAAACTTAATCCTCCATTTTGTTTTCCTTCACTCCATACTGCACCATTAATTGTTCCTTGAAGCTCGTTTTTAGCGTCATTAACTAAATTTCCCGCACCTTCATTGAAATCCAATCTAGAATACAAACCTTTGGGACCAAAAAATTTAGCAACATCACTTGCTGGAATCGCGGTATCAAACACATGAACTTCGTCCAAAACAGCATGAAGTTGATCATTACCGTTTAGCCTTGCACCAATTCGTTGTCGAGGTAACGGGATTGAAACGGGTAAGTGATCGACAAGGTAGCCTCCAGAATAGAGCGATAAGCCGTTACTATCATTAACGAAAGTTAAATGCGTCCAGCTATTTAATGGGACGGTATATTCAAATGAATAATCTGCAACACCTAACTTTGTGATACCCAAGGCATGATTACTGCTTCCCCATTGCTCTAGCTTAATAGCGTAATCTTGGGAGGATAGAATCACCGAGCTTGGAGTGTCAGCGGTACGTTTGACCCACATCGCCAGTGACCAATCACCACTCAATTCACTGTTGTTGAGATCGATTGGACCTTTGGTATCACTGAATGCTAAGGCACTCTTGCTAAGGCCTTTTTCCCATTGAAAGCTAGATACTGGGATGTCAATACTATTAGACGCGTCCACCGAGCTATTTCCAGTGCCTTCATCAAAACTGAGATGATTTGTGAATGCGCGGCTTCCATATACGGCTTGAACTTCCAATGGCTGAAGGGCTTTTGAGTGTATAAGAAGAGAGTCAATTTCGGCCTTTAGAAAATCTTCCCCATTTAATTTTGCACCTATTCGATCTAGAGGTAATGGTATTGAAATATCTAGGGATGAGTTGAACTCTCCATTTACATATAAATCCAAACCAATAGAGGAGTTTACAAATGTGAGATGTGCCCACTCACCAATTGGGGCAGTATATTCAAATGTATAATCTCTATTTCCGATTTCAGTAACACCTATTCGGTGGTTATTGCTTCCCCACTGTTCTAACTTGACCATATGATTTTGTGAAGAAAATAACGCAGATGAAGGAGTGTCTGCACCACGTTTTACCCACAGTGAAGCCGTCCACTCGCCACCCATATTTGAGTGCTCGATATCAACGTAATCATCGATGCCATCAAAGACAAGACCTCCATCTGTATATCCATTGCTCCAATTAGGACCTTGGAGCATAGCAGTAGCGTTACTTATACTGTCTTGGGAGGTAGAACCTGAACCTTCATTGAAATCCCATTGATTGGATAAAGTATTTGGTTGAATAGTGGAGGTATTTCCGGATATAGGAAGCAACGCTAAAACTATTAACGTTCCTAATTTACCGAACTTCTCGGCGGTTGCGAAATGAAACATAAACTAACTCCTTGTTTTTATATTGTGTGTTTCATTAATTATCAAAATTGATACATTTAAGTTGAACGTTAAATTTTATTAATATCTTTAAGTTCTAGTATTTAATTAAATACTTACATGTGATTAGTCGAATAACTTCGAGTGTTTGAAGTCTGATTCTCATGTTCTATATGTTTAAAAAATATATTTTATCAATTTGATGTTAGTGTTTTATATCTTTGGTTTTATATGGTTTGGTGTGTTTCTCTTTATAGGTTGTATGTATATAGGCATTTACTTAATTAGATTTCTCTGTTGTTCTTTTAAAGATTAAAACCTGAAGTGTGAATGAAGCTTTAATCAATATTTCGCTTTGTAAATAAAGTCTATAGCAGTAAATTCTGCATTATTGGGAGTGAGATCACACTTTCTAACTTAATTTTTGCCTCTAAAAAACAAGTGATTATTTAGATTCATAGCCTGTCATATTACCGGGGTGTTGTTTATGTCACTTGTTTTTTTGTTTTTAATGGTTTTATATTTGGTTTTCATCTTAAGTAAATTGAATTTAGTTATTCTGATATTTACTTGTATTTGTAATATATCTTTAAGCTTGATCTTATTGCACTGAAGTTTGAAATAACTTAACTCACTAAATAAAATGCTTTGGTGTTGATTTTTTGGGAAAGGACGAGTATTAAATATATTAAAAAAGTTTCATACTTTATTCGTACGTATATCCATATCACTTAAAGTGTCTTAGTAAGATAAGAAATCATTTCAAGAATTATTTATCACATTAGATTTACAAAAACGCATGTTTTTCTTCTTACATGTATTCTGTTATTAGATATGTACATTTACCAAAGTAAATTGTGTGATAACTGAGTGCATTATGGATACATCAGGTTTCCTTGTTTCGGTACAGCACTCAATCCACTAGTAAGATCAAGGCAAGCGAACTTCTCCTACCCAATCCCTGCGCCGCAATGGCCAAAACGAATCATATGCCCCCAACTTTAGCGCCAGTTTTCATCAAATGTTTAATTTCAATTTTTGAAGCTAAAAGTGGAAGCTGTAACATCCCCCCCTCTTCCTTACGCCCAATATTTTATGAAATCCAGATGATTTCGCAGACTATTGCATTCCTCAAGCCGAGTAAGGCACACCTGCGTTGATTTAGATTCAAGGTAGAAAGAAATTGAAGTCGCATTTCGCCACTTCAAATTGAAGCTTTCTATCAATGACTATCAACAAAGGAGTGAACAATGCGCTTAATCTATGCCTTGCTTTTGTCAGTTGTCGCACTGGCATCTAATGCAACAGAATCTATTATTTTGGGAAGTTCTATCTCCAAAATCTCGCTAGGTGATGCCAAACTCGATACATTTGTAGTGTCTGTTGGGCACGAAAGTAAACTGAAGAACAACTTTTCAATCATTCCAGAAATCAAGCTAGGTACTGGTATAAGAGACAGTCGTAGTGGTGATAAAGTCACGAGGCTTGAACACTATGCATCTTCTGGTGTCAGGCTACAACATGATGTAACAGAACAGTTGTTTGTCTACCTATCGCCTACTTTTGCAAATTTTAAGGTCAATTCATCTTCCTCTACACGCCTACTCACAAGGAGCACTTCCCATTTTGGGGTTGGTTTCGGCGTAGGCTATCAAATTGGTGACAGTATTCTAATTGATGGTTCAACTGAAGAATTTGATGAGTTTGATCTCTTTCAGGTGGGTTTGAAAGTCTCGTTCTAAAACAGCTGTGCTCGTATACGGGCACATTGCCAGCTAACTAAATGTGTTCAGAATAAGTGAGGAGTATTATGGCTTGGAGCGTATACAAAGTATGCAAAGCAACTTTACTGGAACGGTTGGTCAGCCACAAAAAAATACAGCGTGCTCGGGCAGAAGCAAAAATTCGGCTAATCGACCAGACGAGCGTAGGTTTCGGCTGGCAAAGCGAATGGTTGACGATGATTTTCTGCCTGCCTTTTATCTTAAGTTTTATACCTGTAGTCAGGGACTACATCCTTCCTGGGTTCACCCTTATCTCTGAGTTTCCAGAGTGGTATCGGTGGCTTTTAGGGTTAGTAGTAGTTTCAAATTATGCAATACGTGTCGCCGACCGGTGCAATTTATAGCGTCGCAAACAATAACAGTGGCTAGTTAAATCAGTCCTTTCAATTGTAGGAGGGTGCATGTCAGACAAAGATCTTGATGAGTTAGAACAGATAGAGCAAGAACTTAAAGACTTAGAAGAGGAGGAACATACCAAAGCAAAAGCCCGAACAAAGCCCCAGGAAGTGGTTATGGTGCTTGTTGGAAGATGGGCAATGCCTACAACAGTGGTGTTAGTACTTATTACCTGTATGTCTGGCTATTTCCTTGAGGTGGAAGCGTTTACGCCAGTGGTGGGTATGATTGCTCCGGTCGTGATGGCTCTTATTATGGTTATTCGTGAGGCTTCTGTGGGTAAAGAGGAAGACGAAACCTACAAAGACAGGGAGCGTGAGCGAGAAGAGCGAATAAAACAGTATCAGATGGAAAAAGAAGTCAAACTGGCTCAAATGGAATTTGAAGACAAAAGACATCAACAAGAAATGGCAGAAAAAGCCAGACAGTTCGATGCCAACTCAGTGTCGACAAGCGAGTTTGTCGGTTTAGCGAGAGAGATGAACAGTCAGTTGGCAGAGATCATGAAAAAAGAAACCGAACTGGTCGTTGGAGACACAAGAATCAAGGTAGCCGATGGCAGTACGAAAGTAGCGCAAGACGAAAAAGGTCAGAAAAATAGCAAGTCATCCTAAATAGTATGCAGCGGAATAACCTGCAGGTTTAGTGCTTACGGTTATCCGCTAAAATTCCTTATCAAAGCCTGGGTTTAACTCGTTCAAAACTTCCCTATAATTCAATTACCTAATATCCACTAACACGAGTAGGCGAACCCGATGCCAATCCCTGCGCCGCAATGGCCAAAACGAATCATATGCCTGACAGAAGAAACCACCGAGGCGCTTTACCTGATGGGAGAAGAAGACAGAATTGTCGGTGTTTCTGCCTACACGGTACGCCCTGAGAGAGCCAAACGTGAAAAGCCCAAAGTCTCGGCATTTGTGAATGCACGTATCGAGAAAATCATGGATCTCAAACCGGATTTGGTTCTGGCATTTTCGGACATTCAGGCAGACATTGTTCGCGACTTGGTTAAGCAGGGCGTCGATGTGCACTGCTTTAATCACCGAACTTTGAGTGACACGCTGCAAATGATACGAACGCTTAGCGCGCTTATCGGCGAACCTCAAAAAGGTGAAAAGTTAGTACAGGAACTTACTCAAGGGCTGGCTGAAGTTAAGGCAAGCGCCGATTCGCTCACTCACAAACCGAGAGTGTATTTTGAAGAGTGGTTCGATCCATTAATTACTGGCATCACTTGGGTGAGTGAGCTGGTGGAACTCGCTGGTGGCATTGACTGCTATCAAGAGTTTGCCAAAGAATCGTTAGCCAAAAACAGAATCATCGAACACCCTGAACAGGTGATAGAAAAACAGCCTGACATTATCATCGCCTCCTGGTGTGGTCGCCGTTTCCAAAAAGACAAACTGACCCAGCGAGAAGGCTGGCAGAACATTCCCGCCATTCAAAATGATGAAGTGTATGAAATCAACTCAAGTGACATTCTGCAACCCGGACCAGCCGCGCTGACGGATGGGGTAAAACAACTTCACCAGATTATTAAAGGTTGGAGTGAACGGCAGTCGAATTAGTTTTTAGAACAGAAAAGTGAAAGAGAGCTGCACTAACATTTCATAAAATGCTAGTGCAAAAGAGCAGCATCCATGGCTCAGAGCGCCACGCTTATTCAATATGTTTCGAGATGATATCATCCACCTTTTGCGGGTCAATGGCGAATTCGGGTTCTGCATTTTTCTGTTCTACCAGCCATTGAGGGGCTTTTTTAAACCCAATATGGTAAGCAATCGACTCCAAGACGACCTGATGCTCCCCAATACGAACGACTGTGAAGCTTCGCTCATTGCCGATGATTCGTCCTTTAGGGAAATCATTTAAGCAGCGATTGACAAACGCCATCTGCTTATTGGTTTCTGATTCGGTCGGGATATTTCCGGGGTCGGTTGTGCCCACTACAACTCTTTCAATATGACCGATTTCGGTAATATCAAAAGTATTTACCTGAGACGTACCTTGTCCAAACATAGTTTTCTACTTTCTTAACCCAGTTGATTGAAAAGGCTCCGAATACGGAGCCTTGAGGATGGATTTACGCAGGAACTGGCGCAATAGATTGTTGAAGGATATCCAGTACGCGGGACAAACCTTCCGGTGTACCAGACTGGCGAGCTTTCACAGCGACGTCATATTTTGCCGAGTTGTCAGACTTACGCTGCGTTTCTTTGCTAGAAGCAACGGAACCCTGACACTTCACTTTAACGCTCCAAAGCCCAAATTTACCTTCCGCTTCCGCAGCGAATGAAGCGGCGCGATCGGTTTTGGTCTGTTCACTGAATGACGATTTCACTTCCATCATAAAGTTCACATCCACTTCAGATACCTGAAGCGTTGGAACAGATACAATAGAGATGAAAGGCACACTCACTTTGTACTTGGTGCTTTCAATGGCGACTGAACCATCTGCTTGTTTGATTTGCTCGGGTTTTTCAAATGAGAATGGCACCATACGAACGGAAGTGTTTCCGTTAGCATCTTCTTCGAAACCGACATTCTCAATGAAATCCGACGTTGCTTTCGCCAGCGTGATTTGCGCGTCACAGGCTGCAGAAAGCGGACCGCCAATCAGTTGGTCCATTGGGAGTCCGCCAAATTGGTCGGACATTTTTACGAGTTCACTCATAGTGTCTCCTTGTTGTGTGTTGCTTGGGTTAGAAAAGCTTTAGTAACTCGTTTTGTAGCTTTAAGTAGGCTTCGGTGGCTTCGCCTGCTTCAAATTCGATTTCCATAGTCGCTTTGCGATCCCCTTTCTCTTTGGGACCTGAAAACAGGTCTGTCGACAACACCTGCTTTAAGCGGCTCTCAGACTTTTCGTTGTTTTTTGTGGCGGTATCCACGCCATCAACACCGTTCAGGCTAATATCGAATTTGGAAATTAACTTTTTGATCTTTATAGGATTGTTCTGGGTAAGGGTAATAAGGGGAACTTGGATTTCTCGCTCAGCCAACTGACCTCTGGCTCGCTTTTTATCGGCTTCCGAGCCAAAGGCAGGAACTCGAAACGAAATCATTTTCGGGCGACCATCTTCATCAAACCATTCATTGATGTTTTCTAAAGTTTGCCGTTCTATTTGGTCTTGCGCTTCGGAAATAGAACCCATGATGGCTTCAACCAAGTTTTGTAATGTCAGTGTCGAATTAGACATGTTGCTTTCCTTTCCATGTATGTGAGGAAGAAGAAGGAGTACGCGCTTCGTTGACAGAACGAACTAAAAAGTAGTGCTTCCCCCAATTCCCATTAGCAGTGTTTGCTTGATGCCAATGGCGACAACGCAATTGGCAGAAATTGCAGCTCTTTCAGCTTTGTTAACGTCCAATGTAGTGATTATGAAAAGTGCTTACTCGGGGAGAGTTATGGCTTAATCCGGGTAATAAAGGAGATGAAGGAGAGGTGGTAATCAGAACGAAAGTGAGGGGCTGAATATGCGTGAGTCTCACGTTTCAAGTAATTCTGTGGCAATAGCGTCGAAGTCAATATTGAATCGATAGCAACCAAATTTCGAATAGCATAGAAAATGCACGAACACCTGATGATATTTTGACTATCAACCGGAGAGGGGCTGCTTCTTACTGAATTTGTCCCAATAAGATTGAATTCGCTAAAAACTGATTTAGCCTAAACACTGCTTTCCCAGATTTTTAACTAAACAGCCCAATTACTCATGGTTGCAGCCACTAAGATAGACCTATCAATTACGTAGGTAGGATTACCCTACTTTTTTAGAAGGTTGCACAGACATGACAGTGAAACAATTCGCGCTAAAATGGCCAAACTCCAGAAAATTCAGACCACAGCAGTGTCCAAAAGCGCATCGAAGCTGCCAAAGCTGGTAAACAACCAAAACAACTTTTACGGTTTACTGGCTGCCTCCGAAAACATATACCCAAGGGCTAATGCCGATCAGTTAAGGTCAAAATGATCGGTTGAACGATCCTCTAGAAGAGTTATAAAGGTCCTAACTTTCTATGGTTAGGACCTTTTGTTTTGCAACTCACAACCGCTCTCGCCATGGCTAATGGCTATGCACTAAACACTGAAGAACTCGGGAAACTCTCTGATATTCTTTGCCCAAACTTTATCAATCAATGTCTTAAAACTTCGGGTGTGTCTACCATGAGAAAACGCCGTATCCCTTTAGATATGGCTGTTTGGACCGTTATCGCCATGTCTCTTTATCGACAGGAGCCTGTTTGGAGTATTGTGAGTAAAGCGAATTTGATGTTGCCGGGAAAGAAACCTTTAGTGGCTCCTAGCGCTGTTGTTCAAGCTCGCCAACGGCTGGGTGTCGATGCAGTAAAAGAAGTCTTTCATCAAAGTCAGCAAATGTGGCATCAGCAAGCCGAGCATCCGACTTGGTCTGGGCTCAAGCTCCTTGGTGTCGATGGAGTAGTCTGGCGGACGCCAGACACACCTGAGAACAGAGAGCGATATCAATCCGCCTCGAATCAAAATGGCAACGGTGCTTTCCCACAAGTTCGTATGGTTTGTCAGATGGAATTAACCAGTCACATGATGATAGCGAGTGCTTTCGATAGCTATAAAACGAATGAGATGGTATTGGCAGAGCGCCTCATCGAAACGACTCCCGATAATAGCCTGACTCTGTTTGACCGAGGGTTTTACTCTCTGGGGCTACTCAATCGTTGGCAACAGGCCGGTGAAGAACGCCATTGGTTGATGCCAATGAGGAAAGATACCCAATACACAGTGATTAAGAAGTTAGGTCGTAATGACAGAGTGATAGCCTTGAGAGCGAGTCCTCAAGCAAGGCGGAAATTCCCCGACCTATCAGAAACGGTTGAAGTGAGATTACTCACGAAAACGATTAAGGGAAAAGAGGTCAATATCCTGACCTCAATGACCGATGCCATGCGCTTCCCATCAGAAGAAATCGTCGATTTATATAGCCACCGATGGGAAATAGAAGTGGGTTACCGAGAAATCAAATCGTCTTTACTCAACAATGAGTTCACGTTAAGAAGCAAACTTCCCGATATGATAGAACAGGAGCTGTGGGGCGTCCTGCTTGGCTACAATATTATCCGATATCAAATGGTTAATATGGCAAAGACGATACCGGGGATTTATCCTAACCAACTGAGTTTTACTACAAGTGCAACCGCAATAATCCACTTGATATATGGGTTTTGGCTAGAAGCGGCAGGCACTATTCCCAAACGTATTCATCATCTTTTAGACGAAACCCCACATCATGTTTTACCACTAAAAAGAGAAGATAGAATATACCCGAGAAGCGTGAAACCTAGGAATAGAAAATACCCCAATAAGAAGAATGCCAGTCAGCTTAACTGACTGGCATTAACCCAAGGGTTGCCATTTGAACTGAAATCATACTTGGAACTGGTTGAGTTAACCGGAAAGTGTATTCGAGAAGATAAACGTGGCTATTACAAACTGAACAGCCTATCCCCACGAGATTGAATATTTCATCAGAAAACTGTGTTAAAACTCACCTCTCAGTTCACAAGAGTATTCAGAGGGGGAGTGGGTAAGCCCGAAACACTCGAAAGCGACTGCGCTAATTTAGAAATCAAACGACGACCTAACGTCAGCCAAAGTGAACGGTTACTGGCTTAACCTTTCCTAAAATGACGCAAAAACTTTCATGCCTTTTACGGGGAATTCGTTTGCCTAAAATATGGCAAGTGTAGGTTTTTACATCATTTATCCTCAGGAAGATTGATTACAGGTTAGCTTTTGGGTTTAGAGTGTATGATTGAATATGAGCTGCAGGCAAGGCATAGAGTGCTAATTTAACCTTGGGTGTTATAGATTTTTATCGAACGACGGAAAGAACCAATTATCTTGTTAAATCAATAGGGAGATAACAACCTGCTTTCTAATGGCTCTTTTCACTGACTATTGCGTTGAGCTCATCTCCAAGCGATTGTATTTTTTATATTTATAGTGTGTTTCGTGACATGCGACCTCCTCTTTTCATCCTTAGTGTAATCACGTGTAATCGAGTTTAAGGAGGAATCTTATTACAGTTTCTGTGGTTTTAAAGATGTCGCAATAAAGCCGAAGTACAAACTTTTTTACATTTAATGAATTAAGAAAACGACGGGAAGAGATAATGACAACGTATACCACAACCATTAATATCAGTAATAATGATGTTGCTTACTTAAAAGAAAACGGATACTCGCTTTACGCATTTAAAGCAGTACAAGCGGCAGGAAATGGCGCACCTACCGTATGGTTTAAATTAGAAAAGAAGAAATTACTGACCAAAACTTTTATAGAGTGGGAAGAAGATTTTAGTGGTTATAACTCCCTCTCCCAAATCGCAGATAAAACGGTGATCACAACTAGTAATACTATTGATACCGATTTGGGTAATCTCATTACGATCGATACCAATGGTAATCTTAGTAATACCACTGATGGTAGCAAAGCCTCCGTCTCTTTCTTGAACAAAGATACTCAAAAATACACAGTTGGCATTAACCAAATGGTGAACAACGAAGTCAATACACTGTGTGCATTTCCTATTTTGGGCGCTGGTGCAGGGCGTGTCATCACACCTATCTCAAAGATTGCACTGATTTTTTCGACAGATAAGCTCAAAACATCAACAGTGATAACGAAAGCCATGTCACCAGGTTGTTTTATTGACTTGACAGGCACCACCGACCGTACAGTTGAGTACAGTACTGATAATGGTTGGAGTGCTAATGGCGCTTCTTGGTTAAAGACCATCAATGCGTTTGAAGACTTGAAGTCTTTGTTGATTGAGTCGCCATCAAAAAGCAGTGAAGAGCTTATCCTTGAAAGAAATTTAGAACGTGAAGGCGCATAAGGAAGGTATAAAATGAATGACTTGAACAGTTTCAATCGTGCACCAGCCAGTGCGCCAGTTGAGTCTACGCTCACTCCTGTCGGTAATCCATTCAAAATGAGAGTGGTGGATGAGAACGAAAAAACGCTCGGTTTCATCAGTTTTAAAAAATCTGGGCTTTATAATCAGTATGGCGTGATTTCAGATGAGAAAGATGCTGTTATTTTTCAAATCAATGAAGATGATTCTGGCAAGCAATTATGGGAAATGAAATCTGGCATAGCGAAAGGCTATTTCTTAGGAGTTACCCCTAATTTTTGGTTATGCTCTGCAAGGGAATCCCTTAGTCAGTATTTTTATTACAGCAAAAAAGACAGTACAGTCCGAGTCGATACTGTTCCAAGGTACCCATTGAGTGTTCAAGGTGAGTCAAAAGTTGGAGATTGGATTGCGGTCTATGACTTAAAAGACTATCGAGCGTTAAGAATTCAACTTGATGAAAATATCTCTTAATGAGCTGAGTTCGGGGTGCGTCGTTATCTCGAACCCAGAATGAATAAGCTTGCTCAAGTCTTATTTAAGTCTAGACAGACCCTAATCATTACTGGTGGGTCACCTTAATTGTCCTGAACATTCAATATCTGTGATATCAAAAGTGATGACTTTTTGATACCACTCTCTATGCCCAAGTGTTGTATACCCTACCTTCGAGGTCACTTGGGCTTACACTACAAAATGAGTTATTCCAATGCAAGATATCGAGAATATGGTTAAAGGGTGGGAAGAAAGACACCAAATTAGAAAAGCCATGTCCCAAAAAAACGCAGAGTCCATGATTCCGAACGTGGGAACGGGTGACATTATATCAACCGCCGTCGCCTACTTAGGGAATAAAGTGTTAGATGGGCTAAATGCAGCTTATGAGAATTTTAAAAAATACAATGTGAACCTACTTCAGGTAACCAATTTAACGGATCATTATATGGGTTCCTTGTGTTTCCGTTCAGAGCCGGGTTCAAAAGTCACAGTAGGTGCTATTGCTCCATTGCCAGTATTAATTTCTAAAAATACCTCGGTGGATGCGATTTATGAAAAGGGACTGCTTGATTCTAAAAAGGATGGCTCGGCTTATCAGTGGATAGAGCTTTCTTCTAAAAAGGGCGATATTCAATACACCATTAGGCTGCATATGACTTTAGTGAGCGTAGGCTCATCAAGTCAGCCATCAATGACAATCACCCTTTTTAGGAATGATCAAAAAGCGCCTCTAGACGAGGTTGTGATCGAGCCCGGAGGGATCACAGGAATACGCCGACTGAAAGATACCCCATTTAGCTTGGCAGCAGAAGTTACGGTTGGTGCTTCCGTGTTAACACTGATTGAGCATGATGCCTAGGGTCGACATACCCTAGAGAAAATGGAATTAATGAAGACACCCATAAATTACGTTATGAGAAATAGTACCTACACTCACATAATGTAACATTTTCTGGTCAACGCCCGATGGCAACAGCGTGAAAACGACAGGTTAGTTTGGTTGATACCAAGTATTACTATTGTATTTCGCGTTGTGTGCATCGGGCTTTTTTGTGTGGTGAGGATACGGTAACGGGCAAATCCTACTCGCATCGCAGTGGCCGAGTTGAAGCCAGATTACTCTAACTGGTCAAAGTATTCTGCACGATAATCGATTCAATTTTAAATTGCTATTATACCCAAGTGACCTCAAGATGCAGGATTCAGAGCAGCATATTCTGGTCCAATTCAAGGAAAAGAACGCAGTGTAATTACTGGTTCTTACCACCACTTCATTCTCCAACAATAACTGATTTTATCCTAAACATTACTTCCCCCTTATTTCTAACAAAACAGCCCAATTAATCATGCTGACAGGTCCCTAAGGTAACCCGATAGATAACGCAGTTAGGGTTTGCCTTCTTTTGTAAAAAATACGTAGTTTGAAAAATTTAGCTATGTGGATGACTGGTTAATTTTATGCCGTACCCGCTACCAATTAAAAAAACTAAAAAAGCAGATGTATCGCTGTTTAGACGAGGTAAAGCAAACCATTCACCCTTGTAAAACCTACCAAGGCAAAGTGCCAGAAAACGGGATTGATTTTCTGGGCTATTGCATCGGTGGCAAAGCAGAAGGTAAACCCAAAAACACATTAAACCTAGCGTGGAAAACCATTGCTAACCACCTTACAAAAATTCAGCGGCTTTATGAGCAAGGTGCCTCACCTGAGTGCATTGCGGGTTATGTAACACGGTGGCTTAGGTGGGTAAAAAGCGGTGTAACCATAGCGTTAGAGCAAGTAGTCACGCAGGTGTTTAACAGCACGATAGGAAAAGGATTAGACACCCAATTTGACCTTCAGGGGTTTTATAGGGGCTGAGTGGTTGGGGGAGATGCCTGTGGGTTTGAGTGGGTGTCTCTTATATTTTTTGGTAGCTCTAGCGTTTTCGATTTTATGGTTACCGATGTGGATTGATTGAATTATGCACACGAACCACAAGCCACTCTAGCCAGTAATAAAAAATGCAATTCACTAGATATCGAATATTAATTTAGTTAAATCGAAACACCAAAGGAAAACGATTATGGAAGAACTATTAGATGGTATTACAATAAAAGCTGAACAACAAACAAGTTGGTTTAACGGGAATGTCAAATACCCACGTGTACTATTAGAACCAGATGACACGCAAAACCCGGAACTTTGTAAGCTCAAAACCAATGTTGATCTATTATTAAGTATCTTAGAGAAGCGTGTGGCGACTATCAAAGGCAAGTACGGAGGAAGGGACGACTGGTTAGAGTCACAACATCTGCAGATAGACAGAACACGACCAGTAACGATTGTGCCAACGGGGTGTCGTAACGGGAAGTGGTTTAACGATGCCGTTAAGGGTAAGTTGAAAAAAAACAAAAGTGAAACATATAGACCATGGTGGGCAAAAATGGCCGAGGATGGCTGTAACGTAATCATGGTAGTGAGCGAAACCGACAAAGACAATTACGAAAAGTGTATTAAAGAACGGCAAAAGGGAGGACACTTGAATAGCATCCAACTCATCGCATACCCAGGTGCCGGAATTGGATGGGGTCGATTCGCAGCCTGTGCCGTAGCTAAACGCTTGAAAATGCCTTGTTGGATCGTGGACGACCGGGCATATGGACCAATGAACCCGAATGATGACGGTGATAAGGTGTATGAATACGGGGAGATACAAGAGCTGGAACGCAGGATCAACGAGGCGAGAAGCGAAGCGTACTGTCCGATGTTATACGGCCAGGGCTTTCCGCAAAGTGGCGTGGTAACTTTCGTGAATCCTGCCTGGATTAAGAACATAGAAACAAAACGCAAAAGTGGGGCGGGTGAACAAACGACTGCATACCTGAGGGAATTAGATAACTTTTGTTTTCATAAAGGTCTAATACTTTGTAAAGAAGACATCACTTATTTTAAACTACTAGAAGACGTGTTTCTTAAACTGATCGTAAAGAACGTGCCCAGCGGAAGCCTGCTGTATAAAGCAGGGACAGCAACCCATAATACTGGAGAAGATTATGTCAAATACCAATGTACGGATAAGGAGGGCAGTCAACGGACCGGTTTGATGGAAGACCTCAGCAAGAACAGTTGTCTCAAATATAAAGTAGCAGACACAGAACAAACCAAACGACTTACAAGTGAGATCCTAGAGGGATCTTATGGCTTGAAAAGCAAAAGTGAAGTGGTGAAAGTTCAAGACGGGTCCATATGCTCTTTGATCGAGTACATTATCGATGTGTATAACAGCATAGTGTTTGATCCCAATCCTCTGACTGCAGAAGGGAAGAAGAAAACGGCGAAGACAATTATGTTGAGACTACTAAAAGAGTGGAATAGAACAAACACGTAAACGAGCACGAAGGGGGGACAGGGTACGAAAAGGTCCAAGTATGTGTGCTCATCTTTAACAACCACCTCAAAAGATGGTCATCTGCACATAGTCACCGCGAGAAAAAAACTCAAGAATTAAAAGGGACAGGAAACTTACAAAAAGGCAACCAAGACAATCTTTAACAATGCATCTTTCAGTCGACATCTCCATCAAATCCAGTGAGTTATTAGGTAAATTCTCGGTGTTTAGGTGTGGTTTTTAGCAATTTTACGCTTTTTAAGGTGAGTGACATCAGCAAAACGTGCTTTGAGAGAGGTTGAGAGGGAAGTGGGGGCAGAGGTTTAGATATCTGGAAGCCGAAGTCCTGAGACTCGCTTTCTTTTGAGAGTCGGTAGAGCACGCTTTACCGACTCTTCTTTACCAATCACATTCTCTCTTTCCAGTCTCTTTAATCAACTTTTGTTAGCTTCACATTCTCCTCTCAAACCGAAATATCATTCTAGGTTCAAATCGAACCGGCTTTTCTTGCCGCTTAAAACCAAAGCTATACAGTAAGTTTTGAGAAGCATAGTTGTTGTCGAACACATCGGCATACAGCTGGGTTATGCCTTGCTGCTTGAGTTGGTGGATAAGCTGCTCGATGGCTAATGAAGCAAAGCCTTTACGTTGGTAGGGAGCGGATATCCAGTAATAGATAAAGGCATGAGGTTGTCGCTGGTCAGTGTGTAGGTAGTAGCCCACACAGCCGATGAGGCCAAACTCAAGATGAAATACCCCTTGCCGAGTATGTGGCTTGCCACTGTTTTCTAAGATGTAATCCTGTGCACTTTCAATGGAGTTTATCGGTAAGCAGTTCAACGCTTGGCAAATGTTTTTGCTTATGCGCTTTAGGATGAGCAGTGCATGCTTAAGATGAATGGGTGCCAGCTGAATCGTATTTGGTTGTGGAATCACATCCGTTTTGGCGGTTTGCTTTTTAACGGTGTGATTGTTGAATTGTTTTAAAGGGCTGAATGACATAGTTAACCTGAACTCGGGATAACAACTTACTTTCTATTGGCTTTTTTCACTTAATACTGCGTTGAATCCTCTCCCAATAACCCGTTATTGGTTCGTGGTTTCGCCTTGTCTTAAGTGAAAATTTCTCATTAGAACGTCTCGATAAAGATTTCATATATTTTAATGGGTTAGCTAACTTCTTATCCCGAGTTAAGGTTAGTTAAGGTGAAGTAAGCGTATTGAGGTGAAGTACTCAATGGCTTCTTATGAGCATAAAGAAATACACAAAATGGGCGACGAAAAAGGTTTTTATACCCACCTGTCGCCGTATATGTGCTTGCATGTACAGGGCGACAGAAAGACCTATTGAATAGATTTGTCGCCCATTTTGTGTCGTTTGAACTGTACTTCCGCTAGGGTCAACAGACTTTAATTACTCAAACGTCTGCCGTGGAGCTAACAGCTCATACACAAAGAACACCAACAGCGCACAACCAAAGGTGATCAACACGGTGGTCATTCCTTCCGATCCCATCCAGTCGAGCATAAAGCCGATCACCAGTAAGCCCGTCATACCGCCTAACGAATCCATAATGGTGTAGCTCATGTTGGCGCTCATCTGATCCTGCTGACAGAAACGTTCGCCTACCGCGGTTAAGCCAATGGCGTAGATGCCTCCCATCGAGCCTCCCCAGAAAAACAGCAGCGTCAGTGCTAGCCAGTATTCGGTGTAAACCGCCAGTGAAAGGTACACCGCGCACACCACCGAGGTAAAAATGCAGCCCAACACCACAATGCTGCGGTTGAGAAAAGACGCCCCAGTGCTAACGAAAATACCAAGGGTGACGCTACCAAACATAAACATGGTCAGCAGAAGTTGCGATTGCGATTCGGTGAGCGCGTTTTCCATTCCGTATAAAGTGAGAAAAGAGGGCAAACCAAAGAAGCTGATGCCGCCAACAAACGCTGAAACTAAAATAACTTTGGCGTGGCGCAGCGCAAACCTTACCCGAACGGTTCCCGCATTGTCGGAAGACTGCATTTTCTGCCCCGCAAACAGCAGAAGCACAAAGGGCAAGCTGGTGATGATGGCGCTAGTTTCCAGCTGCCATTCTGGGTCGATATACGGCAGTTGCAGCAGCAATGGCCCCAGTGCAAGCCCGCCAGACAACGCCGCCGAAAATAACCCCATCACCAAACCTTTTAGCTTGCCTTGAATACAAGTATTTAAAGAGGTTTGGATAATCACCAGCATCATCCCTGTGGATGCGCCGTAGCAAAAAATACCCACCAACCATAACGGATAGTGTTGGCTGTGAGAGAGCAAAATAAGGCTCGATGCCCGAAGTGCCGACATCAGAAGAATGGAGGGAGACAGCCCCCATTTTTCCACGCAACGAGAAAGGGGACGATAAAGCAAAAGGATACCGATGATCTCAAAACTCATGGCAAACCCGATTAAGGTATTGCCATAGCCTTGCTCACTCATGGTGAGCGGGACGGTGACGTAGTTAATGCCAGAGGAAAGCTGAACAAACAAGGTCGCGATGATCAGTAAAAAAGGGGCGATTTTCGTCATTCCGTATTCTCCTTATACACTTTCCAAATCAGTTCGATCCGGTTTTTTTCACCCGAGACCAAGTCGAAGCCCATTTGCCTTAGGCGATTGATGGTGCTCATGATGCCTAGCTCGTCTGGGGATTGTTGTGCCATATAGGCGCTGCCCGTAATGTGTTCAAACTCGTTGGCTATCAAGGAATGTAGGGCGCTGAGTTTAGAAGATGTATCCAAATAGAAGTGGGTTGAAAATGCCCAGCAATCGAGGTGCTCTTTTAATAAACTGGTCTCGGCTCTGAGCGGTTCCGACTGCGCTCGCGCCAGTTGGGCGTGTAATTGTGTTAACTCTTCCGTGATTTTATCGCTGGTGAACACCGCTTCTGTTTGCATTGGAATGTGCCAGTCATGAAAACCTTTGCAACGTTTGTAGGTGTGTTGATCCAATGAGTGGAACCAATCCTGAACCGATTGCTTGTCTGATTGAAAAGCTAATGGTCTCAAGCTTTGCGAGTAATGATAAAGCGCTCGAACACGTGGTGTGTGCTTCACCAAATCCCTTGGAATACGCTTGTAAAAATAGGTGAGTAATCCAGAAAGCAACACGTTCAGGTGATGAGCGCGAGAGAGCTTTTCTTTGGCGTTGGCTTCTCGATGGCGAATGATATTGAGGTGATTGACTTGCGAACGGCGTATCCACCAGATGATCATCCCTACAATCAGCCCCAAGAATAGAATGATGATCTTGGCTTTATCGAACACTCGCTCAATGCTCTCTAGCCTTTCTTGGAAAGCGCTCACTTCCAAATCCATGGCCAATACACCGGCAAAGTCCCCTTCGTTACTATAAAACGGTGCATACGCACTGATGAAACTGCCCCATTGGTCGCTGTAGGTGCTTATCTCAATGCTGTATCGCTCGAGTGAGCGTTTTAACTCGACTGGCGCATCGTCATATAGGGTCATCAGGGCGGGGGGAGGATCAGGCAAACCGTCGCCATCGGCGTCATTTTGTGGGCTTGGGTTCACCATAAAGTAGACGTTGCCATCTTTGAGCACGCTGGTGTAAATGTAGCGAACATCCGCGGCGGAACGGCGGATTTTCTCCATTTTCTCAGCCATGGCTTGATAATTTGCATCGGACGCTTTGGTGCTTTCATCAAAGGTAAGGTGCATTGCGCCATCAAGCGTTGAAGCCGAGGTTTTTACTGTCGAAATCAGCCCTATTTTAATTTGGTCTTCCAATGCATTGAGCGATTTGGAATAGAGCAAGTAGGTGGTGACCCCGAGCAGTAAGATGAAGATGGATGAACAGATCACCGCTTCAATGATGGTCTGTAAAGATTTGGATGGTCTCATAGCTGGCTGTTTACTCCGATCAAGATGGCTATCGCGGCAAGGAAAAAAGTCGGGAATGCGGTTCGGCAATATGGAATTAAAGCGTTGGTAGTTTTGCCTTTTTCTTCGCGGATTTTGACGAACACGATGATCAAAATGGCGGCGAAAATACTGACGTATCCCATGATGATCATGCGCTCAATAAATGTGGTGTAGGGCAGCCGTGGCAGCAGGCTACTGGTGTAGAAGGTATACGCCACAACCGTCAGCATCATGGTAAATGACGTCATCAGGCGTTCGGAAAACCCTTCAATCCAAAATACCGCCCAGCTCGCGACCAATATTAACGACAGCGGAAGAATAAACTGCCAAAGGTAATAGTTCGGTTTTCTGTTGGCATCAATAGTCACGGTTAAGCGGGAGTAGTAGGTGCTTTCGGCGTCATCCAAATGGTGGTAGCTGTGTTGGCTCACTTTCGCGGTGGGGGTGCTTTCCATGTCCCATTCGCTGATGATTTTGTTGGTTAGTTCCTCCACATACACACTGGCGTCACCAAACTTTAAGCGTTCTTGGTCGAACGAAAAGGGCTCCATGATGATTTCAAAAGATTGGCGATCAAACGGGAAGCGGCGAAAGTCCATTTCTGTGGTGAAGGTGCCTTGAAATCGTTCGTTGTAGGTAATGTCACCATTACTGGTGATCACCAAGCGCTTATTAGGGGTGAGGCGTTGCCCTATGATGTTGATGAATTCAAACGCGGGCACCCACGATCCTTCTTCAAGCAGTTTGTCTAGGTGCTGATTTTCTATCAATCGAACCCCCGATTTTGGCTTAAGAGGGTGCTTAACGTCTTGCCAAGTGGCTACGAGGTAACCATCGATTTTGTAGGTTTGATCAATGGTGTTGACACCGTAAATCTTATTGATCGAAAACGAGGTGTGAATAACGTGCTGTGCCTTTGTTGAAAAAGACAAAAAGATCAGGACACACAGCAATGGAAATAACGTATTCATGGGCTCTCCTTTAGAGTGTTTGGGTGAATAGGGCTGGGTTGAAGGTGAACCGAGCGAGATTGAGGTCGATAAAAGTTCGGCTGGCTAACCAGGGGGTTGAGCGTCGATAATGTATGGGGTTCAAACGCATTAGAGGCGGAGAGTTCAGACAAAAATTGATCAATCAAAGGGCGCTGAACATGGCTCAGTAACACGGCATGGCTAAAGAGCTGTGGCTTGCCATTTATCGATATGTTTTCTTGTGCGAGCGAATATTTTTTATTGATGTGGCTAGAAGGCGACGAGAACCGAACAATGTTGGCGCCAGGCATTCGAGGTAACACGATGAACTTCTGTTGCTGCAGGCGTTTTGAATTGGCGAGCTGTCGCAGTGCGGCTTGCAAGTATTCGGTATTACTTTCGTTTTGCTGAGCGATCTGTTTTAGCCCTTGAGTACCAAGAGAAGAGAGACGTTCCCAGAGATAAAGGGAGTAAAGCCCTTGTCGAGACCCCGCAATAGTGGAATCACGCCCAGCTATGTAGGTTGGGCGATTGGATGATCCGACTTTGTACCTTTCCTGCATCAGGTAAATACCGCAGCTCCAAGGTGCACCGAGCCATTTATATGGGCTGGTACACATCGACATCACTTCTCGATGACGAAACTCATAGGGCTCGGAAGAAACAGAAAAAGGATCCGACTGTAGAAACGGAGAGAAATTGGCCGAGAGGGCACCATCCACGTGTACCCAGTAACGTCGATTGCGTTCTGTGTTGACGCCCAGTAAGGGTTTTAATGTGGTCAGTATGCGAAAAATGGCATCACTGCCACCGCTGAAGGTGGTGCCGTGGTTTAAAAATAAAATAACCGGATGCTGCCGCTCTACAAAAAATTCGGTGAGACGATATAAGTCTTGCTCGACCACCGACCCGTATTCATCTACCGCGAGGCTTTTTTGCCAATCCCCTTGGTTAATGGGGCAAACACCGAGCTTTTTTCCCGCTTGATTGAAGGTGGGGATTCCCAACATTTGGCAAGCTTTGTAAATCGAGTAATGGGTACAGGATGAGCTGATTAACACTGGTGGGTTGGGCACATGCACCGATTTTTCATACCCTTCTACGGCGCTACCACTTAAGTAATCCCTCGCGTTCCATAACGCATATAAGTTGCCTTCTGTGGAGCCCATTGCGGTGACATACCCCCAATAATTTCGCTGAGAGTTGGGCATCGTCATGCCCCACAACCGGGCGTAAAAATCGAGTACGGCACGCTCAAATTGCTTGGCATTGATTTGATAAGATCCATCTTCATACCCGTCGCCAAGGTTGAGTAAATTCAACGAAAGAAAAGGATGAAGCTCAGGGGGGAAGTTCACCTCTTGGTTCGTTTGATAGCCTAAAAAGTGTGTTTTTTTTAGGCGCATTTCATCCAAGTAGTTCCCTAGAATATTGGCTTTTTCGGATGTTGGTATTCCATTTTCACAGATGGATAAATAGTGAGGAAAGCTCATAGATGCCCCAAAATATTTGAACGAATGTCTCGTTAATGTAGCGAGGCTCATCGGTTCAAACGTGGGCAATACTGCCTTTAAATCGGGGTTTAAAAAGGAACTGCCACAATTGTGAATTGTTGTGTGATTATCTGGTGTTCATTGCGCTAGAGATGGGCTGTCGGCATTTCGATACCGACAGGTCTGGTGATGAAGCGAACCGATTTAAGACGACATAGCCCACTGGGCTGCGTCTTCCATTTTGTGGAGATTGAGCGTGTGCTGGTGAGTAGCGCTGGCTAATTCAAAATCGGAAATGATGTCGGAACGAAATGCCAAGCCCAGTTCAATACATTGAATTTGCTGATTACATGGGTAATAGCTGATTTGTTCGCTCAACGAATGGAGGTGGTGTAATTCCTCTCTATTGAAATTGAGGTGTTCTAACAGTTCTTTTACCGTTGAGTACATGGGTTTGTTCTGCTGCCTGTCCTCTGTATTTTGTGCAAAGTTTTGTTCCCATTGAAAGGTGGTGCCAAACAAATAACAGCGAATGGCATGCATCAGTAACCAGTAGGTTGATTTGATGTTTCCACCAACGTGTTTTTGGTCGCTTTTCCAATAGAAATAGAGCGCAGCAATGAATTTGCTCTGTGCTTGGCTGTCGGTGTCCATCATAGCCAGCATAATGGCTTGGTTGATTTTATGTGGTCGTGGGATTGCTTTAGCCACTTTCGATGTACTTTTATCGCTCGATGCCTTTTTCGTGAGCGATGGCTTTGTTGTAAATGGTGGCTTCGTTGTGAACGAAGATGTGTTGCGAGCAGATTTAGTCGAAAACGGAGATGATCGGCGCAAGCCAAGCCGTAAACCTCTTTCGTTTAATGTACCTCCACTTAACCAGTCGACGTGATTCAGTGGATTGATTGGGCGAACGAACGTGTTTGTATCACGTGGTTTAGGCTCTGCAACCACGCTTGAGCGCATAGTATGATTTTTTATTGGTTCGGATTCTGGTGTAAAGGCAGCTGGCTCTGAATTGGACGCTGAACCTAGATCAACTTGCGGACCCGAAAGGTGGATATACGCTAGCTGATAAGCTAACTGCTGTGCAATTCCAGGCTCTGCCCCTGCCATTAATGCGGCGCTAAACGCCGCATAGTACATTTCGTCTGAACTCATGGCGTTACTCCTTGTTGGAGAGAGAGTCCGGCGCGTTTAACGCTTTGATGCTGCTATTAAATTGAGGCAATGCTTCAACGAAGCGATTGATAACTTGTTCTGCCGTAGCCGCTTCGATGGGTTTTTCATTGATGTAAGTATCGACTTCCGTGCGGATGTGTCCGCCAGTCAGCGCGTCTTTTTCTCTTTGGATCACAATCGCGTGTACCGCTTGGCAAAACGCAAACGGGTCGGTTTTGCAATAAATACGATGCTGGCTGCCCGTGTTGCCACTTTCTGGGTAACGTGCAGAGGCATAAGACACCATATAGGGTTGGGTACTCGGATCATTACCGATGAGCTCTTCGCAAGAAAATAGGACGAAATCGGTAGAGCGATAGCGATCCATCATGTCATTGCAAATGGGCAAGTCAGCTTCTATGGCAAGGTTGTAGTCGCAGAAGAATACGTCCACTCCCGGGATCAAGCTTGAAATCATGGTGTCGAATGCGGATTGTAGCCCTTCTGGTAGTTCGTCATCGTCGGGGAGCTGTTCAAACTCCTGCGAAGTGACAGAGTAAGAAGCGCGCCATTTGGCGAGTAATTCTTGCCCGTTACCGCTATCTCTGTATTTGTAGGCGACTTTGTACCCGCTGTCGAACATGTCTTCGACATCTGGCTGGTCTGTTAAAAAAGCGAATTGGCGTCCGTCAGACGCTTCACATAAGCGAAAAAGTAGTTGTCTCATGGTGATCTCCTGTTGAGTGATATACCCAAGTAACCTCCACAGGATAATGAAACCTAGGATCAGGTTCTTGGCGTAATGGATGAAAAGATAAGGGTTACGGATACTTCTCCGACATTAAGCTGGGCGCGATACCCGATAGTTTTCTCAGGTGCGGTTCCACGGGTTTTCTTTTTGCTTCCTGATTGCCTGATTCTTCCGATTTTTCTGATTCATCATTGTTCGTAGTTGATGGCTCATTGTTCGTAGTTGATGGCTCATTGTTCGTAGCTGATGGTTCCGAGGGAAAAGTATTCGCCTGTCGTCCTGTATTTATTTCATTGTCAGGAGCTCTGGAAATACGGGGGAGTTCATCAGTTAACATCAGTTCCGTTCGGCAGGCATCTAGCTGGGTTGCTTTTTGATGAGTGAGATCTGTAGTGTTTGTTCCTACCCTCGCAGGTTTCATTGATTGCGAGATCTGTGTGGTAAAGCCGTCCTGTTGGTCCACATGGCGAGTAAACGCTTCATCAGGCATGCCAACCAGTGAGTGTGACATGTCTTGAAGGTAATGTTTGTATGGGTTAAACGCATCATCAAAGGTGGCGACTTGGCTTTCTTCAACGGTTTCCTTTTGTGCTTCACGAGCCGATTTTTTCTCTATACTCGCGTTGTCATTATCCTTGATTGAGAGGCTGCCCTTGGGTGACGCATGAGATTGCTCTTCTTTGGCACGACAGTCGGTTTCTGCGATAACTGCGTCCATTGGCGTACTCGTACTGCCACTTTGAGATATTATTGTCTCTTCCATCACCTTTTGTTCTTTATGGTGCGTTTGAGCCGAAGGGCGCAGAGGTGTCGCTTTCAAGGGCTCTGCAGGAACACGCTGACGGATGACTGCTTTTTTCAGTTTGGCTCGTGGTTTCAGCCGATAGCCATACGGAACCCAAATGATGCGTGTTCGCTGCTTCATAATGCCTCTCCGTGGTGTTGGTACGTGTGGCTAAAGAATGGTTTTCGCGAGTGCATGAAAGGTCTTATTCACCACTTTTTGGACGTCAGCCTTGGCCGCGATTTGCCAAGTCAGCATCTCTGCTTCTACGAGCAGCCTTTCTCTATCCAGTTCTAACTGGAATTCATCTTCACTGAGTTGCCCTTGTTTTTTTGCCATAAGCAACATCTCAAGTTCGCCCATTCGCTCGTCCGCGCACGATTTTAGTGCGCTGCTAAGCAAATCTTTCATTGGTGAGTCGTCTAACTGCGAGGTGACGGTATCGATCACGGAGCTAATACTTTCTTGCATGGCAATATCCTTACGTTATTTTTTGGCTAGTTCGCCTTCGATCAAGGCATCAAAAAGTCTTCGGTATTGGCTAGTGCGGCGGCTGATAATGAAATCGGAGAGGGTGTTGTTTTTCTTATGAGTGGCGTCGTCTTGTATCCAGAACCCCAAAAGAGTTTGGGTTTGTTTTAGAGATTCTGTGTTTTTCTCTCTTCGTTTTTGTCGTCTTTCTAAGCTTCGAATTTGTAGCAAAACCTCTTGGTAACGTTTCGCGAATAAGCGGTAATGCCTTTCTTCCATAGGGGTAAAAGACAAATCCATATACAACCGATCGACTTCACGATCGATCATCTCTATTTGTTTTAAGGTTTCGTTGTCGTAACTGGCAATAAACTGAAGTGCACAGCCAGACAGCGCGAGTATAAGTGTCAACCAGCTGATGATGAGCAGTTTGTTTTTCATGACTAAATCCAGAGTTGGGGAAGTGTTCTCATCTTGGCTTAATAAAGGGGAGGAAGGCTCAGGGAAATGGACGAATTTGTTCGTTGTTTTTGCCAAGTGTTCAAAGAGACAGTGAGGTAACGTTTGGGGAGGAGGTAACGCCATGGAAGATCTACTCAAAGCTTTAGATTTGGCGATAAAAGCGCTGAAGAAACGCCCTCAGAAACCTAAATTAACCCCTGAGCAATTCAAACAATTGGCAAAAGTAAAAAAGGAAATAGAGAGCATTTTAATGGGGAAGCAATCGATTGTAGAACTGTCCAATGAGACGAATGAAATGCTGGTTAAACTCACCAAAACCTTTATTGAACAAGCGCCAGAGAAAGCGACTAAGAGCGTGTCGTCGGTGGAGAAGAAGTCGTAGTATCGGTGTTGCGGCGAATCCCATCAATTAACCGATCTAGAAGGGTAAACATGACTTCAATGCTGTAACCCGCCAAAAAAGCTAATGCCATGGGGGAAAGGGTCATATCGCCCATTTCGGGTTTCAACAGCCAACCAGTGATCATCCCTGCTAAACAACCCAGAGTCAGCCTGAGCCGATACCCCACTTCTCTGCTGGCGGTGTAGGTGAGGTTTCGAACTTGCTGGAGCAAACTCCGCAACACAAAAATAAAAGCCCCAAGCAATCCGTACATCAAGGGTAAAACGTAATTCTGTAGCATTTGGAGGACCGACTGTGCCGAAATGAGGTTGGCTTGGTATTCGAGTTCCGATTCAGTGTTGGCTTGGGTATCGAATTGAAATTCTTGCCCGAACATCCATATGCCGTTCCATTTCTTTAAAAGCTGATAATTGGCTTCTAAATCTTGGCTAAGAGGAAATTCGGCTTGCGGCAGTGATTTGACCAATGTTTGAGTCAGGGAGTGACCAAATAGGTAGAACATTTGAAAGGCGAGCAAACATATCAGTGTGAGCACAGTGTAGCGTCGATACCATGTAATGACGCGAGCCGCCCCGTTAAACGACGCTTTTCCATCGGTTACGTTAGGCACCACGGCTTTGATGCTTTCAACGGTGACGGGATACACCTGTTTGGCGAGTCGATCAAAACAGTGCAGTAATTGAATTTCGTCTTCCGTGCTCCAGTATTTGGTGCCCATTTTCTCGTTTGCACGAGCAATGCCCATAGCGATGTCGGCATCGATAGAAAGGTCCCCGTGCCGCGCCACATAGTGCAGTAGAAGACCCCCATCATTGGCGAGGCGTTGTAAATCCTTGCCTGATTGGGGGCGGGAGTCGTTCGCTAATGTCTTCACTGCTTTATTCGACACGGGGAAAACCTAATAGTTAGTGGGATACCTAGTGGCTGGAGTTAATACTGATAACTTGCTACTTCATGGTCGAGGTAATCAAACAGTTTGCATCCACCCCTTTCGTTGTTCCAAATAGCACGAGGGCTATCAAAGCTGAACTCGTTGTCACCAAGGTTACTCTTGTTTGTGAAGATCTTTAGCGTGGACTGAGCATTCAACCGTGTACCTTCTGGGAAAGTAAAGACACTTTGGTTGCGTATGGATTCTAGCCGCCAAAGGCTAATGTCTACGGTGTTGTCTGAAATATTGGATATTTCGACATACTCGTCACCTTCTGTGTGTTTTTCTTCACCGTCGAAGTGCACATTACTGATCAGTACATCGGCATAGGCATCGCCACCATAAACCAATCTAGCGACAACTTGCCCGTTTGGGTCCAGCAGCGTTGCGGTATCCCCGTGGTTGTTCCAAATCGGCATTTTGGATTGGAAACTGAATTCACCTTCACCAGCCGTGGCGACGTTTAGTTGTCCATACGGTGCCAAAACCGCGCCTTCAGAAAACGTGAATTCTTGATCGGGGGAGCCTGCTTGAATTGTCCAATTGCTCAAATCAATGGCGAGCCCACCACGGTTATTCAGCGTAATGGATTCATCCAAATGGTCTGTTTGCCCTCTAAAGTTCAGCTCGCCAAT
The DNA here is from genome assembly GCF_030689305.1 of Vibrio penaeicida. Taxonomy (GTDB): domain Bacteria; phylum Pseudomonadota; class Gammaproteobacteria; order Enterobacterales; family Vibrionaceae; genus Vibrio; species Vibrio penaeicida_B. The sequence goes on from NZ_JAUYVM010000021.1 coordinate 59,828, forward strand.
CTCAATTTGGCAAAGCCACTGCAGCTGGTTTAGCTTCTCCCAGTAATTGTCGAGATCGTTTTTGGATGCTGGCACGGTAAGTATTTCGTCTGTTATGTTTTTTAATGTGTTTTGGATAGTTTTCAGTGTAAGAGCCACGTTGTTCTCCTTGATGTGCAAAATGCAGATGGTGAAGTGTTTAAAAGTCGGTTTCGCCGTTACCCAGCGTATTTCTGGTAAGCGGAAAGCAGTTTTTCATCGTATCGATTTTCAGCGTAAGCAGGGCCGTTGTAGTAGCGAGCGAACGTCGCCCAATCCAACTCTTGAATCGCGTTGTGCATTTTCGGATTCGATTTGATGAAACTGACAAACGCAAACAAGTGGAAGCGCTCAGCGAAGAACATGTCACGAACAAAGGTTTCAACATCGTTATAGCCCGCTGCAGCGTGGTTGAACCCCATGATTTGATAGCGACCATAAGACGCCGATTTTAAGGCGGCTCTTCGGTTTAGCGTCATTGCTTCTTGCAAGCGCTCGTATTCTTTTTCTCCGCCAACATAGAGCGAGCGATCCCATTTACGCGAGGATATCTCTGGGTGAGACTCATCAAACTTTCGGTCGCTGTATTTGGAGAAAATATGCGCTTCAAACAGAATACAAGGTGGTCCACTGGCAAAGAAACCGCTGCCTGCCGACTCCACTTCCGACACCGCTTTTACAGCAGCAACCTCACAATCCAGTGACTCGGCAGCTTTTTCAAAATCTTCATCTGATAAGCCTTCTTCCGGTTCTATTTGAGGCAAAAATAGGCTTGGCGCAACACCTAATTCATCTGAAGCCGCTTCTGCCAGAGCTCTGTGGCTTTTCCCATCACGGTCGATACGACCATCAGGGTTTTTGAACCCCAATAATGTTGCCTGCATCTTGCAGATCGCTTGGCATGTTTTTGAGTGCTCAACATCACCCTCAATAACGCCATCTTCTTCTAATGGCCCATCCAGCCCGATGGATTTTGCCGCTTCATTTAACGCTTTCTGAATCGCCAGTACGTCTTCTTTTTGGTTTTCAGCGTGGCTTCCGACAGAGGAAGTGAGTGGTATGTCTTTCATAGTTGGCTCCTGATTGCGTAATTTTGTCTTCATTACGGTATCTGAGAGCCAGTAGGTAAAACTTGGTGGAATTGAGGGGGAAAACCGTCAGAACAGTGAAATCAGCTTTAAGGACGTTATTGGAACCATGGCTTTAGGGTAGATGATAATAATTCTATAAATACGACTTAGTGCAAATTCTTAGTGATAATCAGAATGAATAAATATGATATGTTCATTCCAAAAAAAATAGCGGGCTAAAGCCTCAATAACAAATCAAAGGAATTGTATGCTTCGTCAATTAAAAGCGTCGTCAGTGCTAGGGATTGCGGTTCTTCTTACTGCGTGTGGAGGCGGTGGATCTGGCTCAAACGATTCAGGTTCGTCAACTTCAGAGCAGAAAAAAACAGAAGAGTCTTCACAGGCCTCTAAAATCCTAACAAACGCAATTCAACATACCCCCGAAGAGCTTATAAAAGCCGCGTACAGCTTGGTTGAGCATGGGTATGCCGGAAAATCAAATGTGGTGCAACTAAATGAAACTGTTGTAGGGCAGGCTTCAGCTACGGCTCTATTGCCGGAATATCGTCATATTTTTAGTGATGACCAAATTCGTAATTTTCTTTCTTTAAACGATGTCGCTGGAAAGTCATTTACCTGTGGTGTCTCTGGCTCAGTCGATATTCACTCAAAATGGAATGAGCAAGGCATAAGAGTTATGTCATTGGATTTCAATAATTGTGTGACTTCATCAGTACATTGGATGACTATTTCAGGAGTGCTGGCATTATCCTCTGAGAGTTATAAGCAAAAAAGCTATTATTTCGACGAGCTAGATATTGATGGAGTGAAAGTAACGGGTTACACCCAAGAATATTCCTCTGAGTTTGATAGTGGTGGACATGAAGATGTGATAAAAAGTCATCTTTTGTATTCTTATAAAGACGGAAGAAATATCAAGGTAGAACTTGAAGAGTCGTCAAGTGCACCTAATCGCGATACACAAGCAACTGTTGGCGTTAAAGGTACGGTATGGTTAAGCGAATCTGGAAAAGTTAAGATTTCATCCCAAGGACTAAAATCTTCGTACAACGGCTTCTATACTGGCTCTCTGAGCTTTAAAGCAGATACTGAAATCCAGCTTTCGTTTTCGGATAAATTCTTTACCTATAAAAAAGATTTAGACGGCGATGGCTCTTTTGAATTAGGTACGCACTTATCTAAAGTGAGTGGTTTCCAGTTTGCGTTGATGCAACCTGTTGACCTTTATCCACTTGCCTTATTGTCGCAGCCACCTGCTTTTAATAGTACACCTACACAATCGTCTTACGATGTAAACACAGAAACTCCAATCGTAGTTGAAAGCTCGGAATTTTCAGACCCTGATACACCAGCGGAAAATTTACAACTGAGCTATCGATGGTATATCAATGATGAGTTGGTTGAGGGAGAAATTACCAATACCCTTCCTGCCTATACGGCGGCTTATGGCGATGAAGTTAAAGTTCAAGCGGTCGTTTTTGATGGAACGAGTTCAATAACCAGTGAATGGGCATATATTTATCTTAATGACATTAAACCAGTAATCAAAACAGAAAACTTACCTGATCAAATTTTGGCTGGAGATGAACTGAAATTTAGTGTCTCTTGGTTTGACTTAGATGTTAACCGGCAGGAAAAAGTTCGCATGGTGTCTGGACCTGAAGGGGCCACCATGAGCAGTGATGGGGTTATTTCTTGGACGGCACCTTCTGAATCCGATTTCCTAATACCAGTTCAAGTTTTTGAATTTACATTTAAAACCTTAGATGACGATTATCAAGAAGCGACTTTAGGTGTTGAAGTAAAGAGTAACAGGACGTCACCAATAGTACGTTCGGGAGAGATCAGTCCGTTAGCAAATGATTCTATTGTTATCGATGACTTTGATGGTGACGGCTTAAAAGAATTCCTAACAACAAATAATGGTAATGGTCTTTATCTTTACAATTTTGAAAATGGACAATACAACCAAAAATGGATGTATCCGTATACCTTACCTATTAATGGTAGCATTGAGCAGTTGCATTATTTAGACATTGATAATGATCTAAAAAAAGAAATCATCCTTGTTACATCTAAAAATATTCTTACCCTTGAAGACCTATCAAGTAGCCCTAAAGTTGTATTTGATACTCCGAAACATATTTTGAGAGTTGCGATAGGAGATGTTAACAAGGATGGAGCGCCAGAAGTTGCAATATTGCAGTATGAAGATGATGTTTCTCGCTCTACTCTTTCTGTTTATAAATGGAATGATTTTTCATCTCCAGTTTTAAACGAGCTTGATACTAATGGGTCTTCTCTACTGTCATTTTCCAATGTTGATAATGATCAGCCACTTGAACTTATCCTGAAAGGCGGCTTGGTTATTGATACCTCTACTTGGGAAGTACAGTGGGACTACGGTGAACAATTCTCCCAACGTGGAATGGTTATTGGAGATTTCAACCAAGACGGCGTAAATGAAATCTTCGGCATGTACCATAACGGTGATTTATATAGATATTCTGTCGTTGCAAAGACTGCGACTGAAATATCATCTACTCAATATTTATCTTCATGTGTATTGGAGAAGTCCCAACTATCTATCGATACTGATGACTTGCTGCTAATGAGTTGTCCATATAGTGGAATTAAAGCATTCAAAATAGAAGGTGATGCTCTTACCCAAAGGTGGCATTTGTCATTCAGCTTCTCAGGAAGAGTGAGCTCCTTGACTACCGGAGATATTGATAATGACAACCAATTTGAGCTGTTATGGGGCACAAGTGGTCACTATTCAAAGTCTGGATTTGCTAGTGCTGATATTTCTAACATAAGTGCGATCATGAATCATTCCACTGTTACCAAAAGTTCTTCTTCATTCAAAGCGATTGGATGGGGGAATACAACACCAGAGAAGGAAGATGCTCTATTTTTAGTTGGAACATACGACGACGATGGTGTCAGAAATAGATTTGTAACAGTAAGCTCTGATGGTAGTGTTAAAATATCTAGTGGTACAAGCTCTACACATAATCCAATAGTTGATACAGTTCATATTGATTCTAATGAGGATGGTTATTCAGAAATTGTATTGCCGGAAGTTGGCTATCAAAACTCTAAAATGGATTTGGTTCAAATCTCTGATGAGCTTGTTACAAGCACTCATGAGTTATCAGCTGGTACCGGATCGCAAATCGTTAAGGCTGCTGATTTTAATAAGGACGGTAAGAAAGACATTGTAATTGCTCATGGTTCTCAAATAACCGTGTACGATGTTGCCAATAACACATCAATAGCCACCCTCCAAGCACCATCAGAACACAGATATATTCAGGATCTTGAGGTATACGACGAATCTTCCGGAGTCATCATTGCTACTGATGGATATAACATGTCGATTTTGGAATTAGTAGGTAACTCTTTGACCTCAAAATTCACAGGCGACTTCCCAAGCCCAGACTGTAATAGAATTTTTGTATTTAACTATGACTCAGATATACGTAATGAGATCGGGTGCTTTAATAGCTTCGGTACGTTGTTTTCAATTTTCGAAGTTGCTGACAATGAGATTACTCTGAAAGAAAGCAATAATATGAAATTCTACGCAAAAGGCGTTGCTGTTGACCCATCTAGTGCTAGTGAGCAAAACTTGATAATCACAAGTAAAGAAAGCACGAATTCTGATCCGTGGGGGGCAGGTCTTTACCATGTTCGAAAAACGGATAACAAAGGCAATACGATTTGGAAAAGCCCTCCCTTAATCGGAGAGCCAAGCAGCCACGGTATTAAGCTACGAAATCATCCTGAAAAAGGGCTGCAAGCGCTCCTCTCTACCGATCAAGCTATGTACCAAATCAACCCATAGAATTTACCAAGCTTAAAGGCGAACCGAAGGGTTCGCCTTTTTTAACTGCCCATCGTTTACTTACTACTTACATCATACTCACCATACTTTTCTCTGTAATTAGAGCCAATATCAGTTTCCACTGTTTAACACTATGTGGCGCACGCAATTTCTGATAGCTTTGAGCGGTCTTGAGAAAAAGGTTGTACATTGCGCTGTCAGATATGAATAAGAAACAAATTTCGCGCCTGTTAGGGTGTGGGTTACTTACTATTGGATTCCCCGTAATCGCTTTCGATTTTGAAGTAGAAGGGCTACAAGGAGAGCTGGACACCAACGTGTCTGCTTATCTATCTGCTATCGATCCTAGCGAATACTCAACGTCACTTCGTTTTCAATCCCGAGTGGAAGATAATATTCAGAAGGCATTGAAGGCACTAGGTCATTACCAGCCTGAGATTGCTTTTCAAGTTGGAGAAGATTCTCAATCCCTTACGGTATTGGTTGATCCAGGACCGGTGGTGATGATTCGCACCAGCGATTTGATCATTTCGGGGGAAGCAGCAACGGATCCTGATTTCATTCAGCTTCGCAGTGATGCCAAGCTGGGTGTTGGTGAACCGTTGAACCACAGCGCCTATGAATCTTACAAATCAAACTTACGAAATTTAGCATTAAGAAAAGGTTATTTTGATGGCGAGTTTGGTCAGACTCGTTTAGAGGTCTCTCCCGAGCATAAACAAGCCTTTATCACCATAGAATTTACCAGTGGTCAGCGCTATTACTTTGGTGAGACTCGGATTTTTGGCAGCCAAATCCGCGAAAGCCGAGTGCGATCTCTCGTGCCTTTTGAAGCGGGTGATCCTTATCTGGCATCCAACATCGGTGAGCTGAATCAGAGTTTATCTAATACTGAGTGGTTTTCTTCTGTGCACGTTGAGCCCGATCTTAGTTACATCGGAAAACAGCGCGAATTACCGATGAATATCAACCTCGCCCCACAGTCTGAAAACCAGATAGAAACAGGCTTAGGTTATTCGACGGACATTGGTATTCGAGGCAAACTCAGCTGGAAAAAACCGTGGCTCAATGATCGCGGGCACAGCTTAGACAGTAGCATGTCTCTTTCTGTGCCAGAACAAGCGATCACCGCTAGCTACAAAATTCCGCTAGAAGATGTGTTACGTGAATATTATGAAATTCAATACGGAATGAAGCGTACTGATAAAGATGAAACCAAGAGCCTAGAGCATAACCTAGCGGTGAAAAGACATTGGAAACTAGATTCAGGTTGGCAAAGAACGGCTTCCGTAAGATTCCTATACGACGACTCAGAAGAGCGAGGCCAATCTCGTATCTCTAAATTCGTTTTACCGGGTTTCAGCTTCAGTCGTGCGCGAGTTCGTGGTGGCGCTATGCCTATGTGGGGAGACAAGCACCTGCTTACCGTTGAAGCCGGCAATGAAAGCCTGCTCTCTGATACTGGTATTTTAAGGGTGCAGGGGCGAACCGCCATCGTACGCAGTGTGGGTGAAAATCACCGTGGGCTAGCGCGTTTCGATGCGGGCGGTGTATTTGCAGGTGAATTTGACAAAGTCCCTCGTTCTTTGCGTTTCTTCGCTGGTGGTGATAACAGCATCCGTGGCTATGGGTATGAAGATATTCCGACGACCCAACCAGAAGATAAGTTCAGTGGCGGTAAATACTTAGCAGTGAGTAGCCTAGAATATCAATATCGAGTTTATGGCAATTGGTGGGCGGCAACATTTGTTGATTACGGCGATGCATGGACAGATACACCCGAGTGGAAAAAAGGTGTTGGTGTGGGTATTCGATGGGCTTCGCCTGTGGGGCCAATCCGATTAGATTTTGCTTGGGGACTGGATAAAAAACCTGACGAAAGATTTGCCATTCACTTTACGTTGGGACCAGAGCTATGACCCGTACTGTTGCTAAATGGCTAGTGCGCTTTGCCCTTTTTATTCCGTGTTTTGTTCTTGTTCTGTTACTTCTATTGGGTGGCTTACTGTTCACGCAAGCGGGGTTGAACCTTGCCATGTGGGGAGCGCAAAAAGCATTGCCCCAACTCACTGTAGACGAAGCTGAGGGGGCGATACTCACAGGTATAACGCTTCATCAAGTCAATTTTAGTGATCCCGATTTATTTATCGAACTACACGCTAAGAAAGTGCAACTCGAACTGGATGCCGAATGTTTATTTGAACCCCGAGTGTGCATCGATAATCTCGCTCTAGAATCATTATCCTTTGCTCTTACAGGCACAGCGCCTACTCAGGAAGAACCAACACCTTCAGAGCCACTCACCGAGATCACGTTACCTGTTCCTGTTTCAATCAACCATGTTCAGTTGAATGATATTGCGCTTGATGTGTTGGGCACAGAGATCAAGTGGAAGTCGTTTTCTACTGCGGCGACGATGGAAGGTCGAGTGCTGACGTTGCACCCAACAACGTGGGATGGCATCGATATTACACTTGCTCCAACTGACGCCAACGCTTCGGTCGAAAAAGCGTCGACGGACAAAAACGCAGACATTGAGCTTCCAGAAGTATTAATTCCGCTGGATGTCGTTGTAGAAGGGTTTGATATTCATAACTTTGCTTTGCACGGTGAATCGCCAGTGAAGGTGAATCACTTGGGATTAAAGGCGAAAGCGAGCGATCATTTGGTCAGCATTGAAAAGCTAGCCTTGGATATGCCAGAAGTTACCGCGGACGCTAGCACTGAGATCGAACTGAAAGGAGATTACTCCCTCCCGAAATTGACCCTTAATGCCAAACTCAATAAGACTGAGTTAAAAGGGCAAACCTTGGCGCTAAAGGCAGACGGTAGTGTGGCGGAACTCAACCTCAACGCTGATTTTGGGGGCGTAATCAAAGCGCACCTTGAAGGAAACCTAAAGCCGCTACAGGCTGTGTTGCCTTTCGACCTGTCTTTGTCACAAGGGGAAGTGCAATGGCCTCTCACTGGTAAATACGATTATCGCTCAGACATTGAAAGCATTGATATTAAAGGTAACTTGGATGTGTATCAGATCTCCCTTGCGTTGAAAGCGCAGGGCAAAGATATTCCGGATTTAGACCTCGATACGTCAGCGAGCGGCACATTAGAAAGTATCGATGTGCACAGCTTAGTTCTCAATACGTTAGGTGGTCGAGTCTCTGGTCAGGTTGAAGCTGATTGGTCCAAGTTAGTGAAATGGAACACTACGCTCGGTTTAGACAGCATACAGCCGGGGTTACAATGGCCAGAAGCCGAGGGCAATATCAGTGGCAGTATCACGACCAATGGCTCCTTAACTGAAAGTGGTGGTTGGAAAGTGGGTGTCCCACTACTGGCTATCCAGGGTTTAATCCGCGACTACCCGTTGTACATCAATGGCCAATTGGATGCTGCGGACATCAATAAAAGCGGTGAACCTAGCATTCATACTGAAGGGCTGGAGCTATCTCATGGTCCTAATAACCTATTTGTGTCGGGCTCATTGGATAAACAGTGGGGGCTGGATGTAGAGCTAAACTTCCCTGAGTTTGTTAAATCGATTCCGGAACTTCGTGGGCACATGTACGGCAAAGTTAACTTGCGTGGTGAATTTGAAGAACCCCAAATCAAGGTGGAATTGAGTGTTAACGAAGTCGATTGGAAGCAAGAAGTGACGGTGGAATCCGTTGCCCTATTTGGTGATATCTCACCTCTACCTGCTCCGAAAGGCGATTTGTCATTAGTCGTTAAAAACGTGAAAGCGCAAGACCAATACATCGATAACGTGGATCTGGAGTTCTCAGGTACACAGGAAGCTCATCAGCTTACGTTAGATGTGTTATCCGATTTGGTGTCTACAAGTTTGAAGGTCGTCGGTGGGTTAACTGATAAACCAGAAATGGTATGGCAAGGTGAATTACAGCGAGCAGAAATTACATCCGAACAAGGCACGTGGACATTAGCCGATAAGGCGGCATTAGGCTTTAACATGGCAACCAATCTGGCAAGTGTTCAAGCCCATTGTTGGAATCAACAAGATGCGTCATTGTGTTTAACCAAAGACCTCTCTGCGGGGGAAAGTGGTGAGGCGAATATTGCTATCAAGCAGTTTAACTTTGAACAGATTAAGCGCTTCGTCCCACAGGAAACCGACCTTCAAGGTGAAGTCAATGCGACAGCATGGGCGAGCTGGGCACCAAACGCCAAGCCTGAGTTAAAAGTGTCTGTTTCTTTACCAGAAGGGCAGGTTACACAATCGTTGGATGCACCAATCACACTTGGGTGGAACAACATAACGTTAGATGCCGAGTTAGAGAACGATAACTTAAGAAGTCGTTGGTCATTGGATTTATTCGACAACGGAGTGATTGATGGTCAGGCGAATATTGCAAATGTGCAATCCAACAATCAGACCATTGACGGCAAGTTGGGGATTCGCGATATCCACCTCGGTATGCTCAAGCCTTTGCTGGGTGAATTCAGTAAAGCGGATGCCAATATCCATTCTGATCTCAGTTTCAGTGGCCCCTTGCTTCATCCGAAATTACAGGGTGATTTTGTCATCGAGAAACTGATTGCCAAAGGTGACATTACTCCCGTCGATGTCAATGAAGGTCAAATCTCCGTTGCCTTCAGCGGGTACGATGCAGTTCTGAACGCGCAAATTCACACGCCTGATGGCACGCTCAATTTAGACGGTGACGGAAATTGGGCAGATCTAAAAGCGTGGCGTGGCAACTTAGCCGTTTTTGCTGAAGAGTTGAACGTGAAGCTACCGCCAATGGTTCACATTAAAGTGAAGCCAGATCTTAAGATTTCCGCGACGCCTAAGCTCGCTAAAATTGAGGGCGACATTCACTTACCATGGGGGCGCATTGAAGTGGAAGAGCTACCGCCAAGTGCGGTTGGCGTGTCCAGTGATGAAGTGTTACTGGATGAAAACTTCAAGCCTGTAGAAGAAAAGCAGCCTTTGCCAATGAATATTCAAACCAACGTGAATGTAAAGATTGGTGACGACTTCCGGTTAAGTGCTTTTGGTCTATTGGGTAACCTCAAAGGGGATTTAAAAGTCTCTCAACGTGACAAAGGACCTTTTGTCGTTGGGGAAGTCAACATCCTCAATGGTTCGTATCGCTCATTTGGACAAGACTTGCTGATTCAGAAAGGGAAGATTTTGATGAATGGTCCAGTGGATCAGCCTTATGTGGTGATCACAGCCATCCGGAACCCAGACAATATCCAAGATGATGTCACCGCGGGTATCCGTGTGGATGGCCCTGCTGGTAATCCTCAAGTGTCGATATTCTCCGATCCAGCCATGCCACAAGCCAATGCGTTGTCTTACCTATTGCGTGGTAGAGACATTGATGCTGAAGCGGGTGGAAACTTAATGACCACCACGTTGATCGGCTTGAGTTTAGCAAAAAGCGGAAAAGTAGTCGGAGAGATTGGCCAGGCATTTGGTGTACAAGATTTGCAATTGGATACGGCAGGTTCTGGTGATGACTCTCAAGTAACTGTGAGCGGGTACATATTACCCGGCTTGAAAGTCACTTACGGAGTGGGTATTTTTAACTCACTTGGTGAATTTACCGTGCGTTATCGCTTGATGCAGGATTTGTATGTTGAAGCGGTTTCTGGTCTTGATAGTGCGGTGGATTTGATTTACCAGTTCGAATTTGATTAAGGCGTGAGCCTGATGGAGAGTGCGATGGAACAGCTGGTGTTTGTGTATGGGACGTTGCGACAAGGCGAAGACAATCATCACTTTTTGGAAGGGTGCGAGTTGGTTGCCCAGTTTCGGACTGGGCCTGCGTTTGCTTTGTACGATTTAGGTCATTACCCAGGAATGGTACAAGGTCAGCAGGAGATCTGCGGTGAAATCTACCGGATTAATGCGCAAATATTGGCAAAGTTAGATCACCTTGAAGATGTGCCATACGAATACCGCCGTGAGAAAATGTCGACTCCATTTGGCGAAGCATGGGTCTACCTCTATCAAGATGGCAGCCAGTTATCTGAGCCAATCGACTCGGGCGATTGGTGCCAGCGCTTTTAGTTCTGTAGAGCGGTACTGGCGGTGAATGAGCTCTTTGGTTATCCAAAACCCGTTAATGTATTTCAAGTAAAACAGCCCAGTCGATACTGGGCTGTTTTTTTATTTGTGGAATGCTATCCAAAGTATTCCGAATTCAGGTTATTTATTCTGCGCTCGATCATAAGAGGTCTGGATTTCCTCTCGTGCGGCGGCAGCGTCTGCCCAGCCATCGACTTTTACCCATTTACCCAATTCAAGCTCTTTGTAGCGCTCAAAAAAATGCGTAATCTGCGCTTTTAGCAATTCGGGGATGTCATTCACATCTTGGATATGTTCATACTCTTTTGAGAGTTTACTGTGAGGTACGGCTACAATCTTGGCATCTTCCCCAGACTCGTCGGTCATTTTCAAAACCCCCACAGGACGACAGCGGATAACAGAGCCGGGAATAAGTGGGTGCGGTGTCGGAACAAGTACATCCACTGGGTCACCATCTAGCGATAAGGTGTGGTTTACATAACCATAGTTGCATGGGTAGAACATGGGGGCAGACATAAAACGGTCCACAAAAACCGCGCCAGAATCTTTATCGACTTCATATTTGATCGGATCTGCGTTTGCTGGAATTTCGATTACGACATAAATGTCATCAGGCAACGATTTACCCGCGGGTACATTGTTTAAACTCATTGTGCTTTCCTTTTCTAATGAATTTCACTGTACATAGCTTAAGCGAATTTACCGTATCCTGCTATTCCACTTTAGACCAAAACACGATCCACTTAAGACTAGATCAGCGCCAAAATTAGAGCGTAAGCCCATCGGTTTTGGAGGGGGTGTGACTGACAAAAATAAGAAATCCCCGCCCAGCTCAATAAAGCCGGCGGGGATTCTTCGTATTTATGCTTGGCGGATTCAGTCTTGATTCAGTTCAAGAAATTCTTCCACTTTGCGAACCATATTTTTAGAACCCACAAAGAAAGGCACACGCTGGTGCAGCTCGGTAGGTTTGATTTCCATGATGCGGTTAACGCCATCAGAAGCCAGGCCACCTGCTTGCTCTATCAAAAACGCCATTGGGTTGCATTCGTACAACAAACGCAATTTTCCGTTCGGGTGACTTTGGGTGCTTGGGTATAAGTAGATACCGCCTTTAAGCAAGTTACGGTGAAAGTCGGCCACCAACGAACCAATGTAACGTGACGTATATGGGCGGTTTTCTTCAGGCGCATTTTCCTGACAGTACTTGATGTACTTTTTCACACCCGTTGGGAAGCGGATGTAGTTACCTTCGTTAATGGAGTAAATCAAACCATCTTCAGGGATCATCATGTTTTCATGAGACAGACAAAAAACGCCGAGTGATGGGTCATAAGTAAATCCATGAACCCCTTTACCTGTGGTGTATACCAGCATGGTTGAAGAACCATAAATGATATAACCAGCCGCGACTTGCTTGTCTCCTGGCTGGAAAAAGTCTTCTTCTGTTGCTGGCGTGCCAATAGGTGAAACACGCTTGTAAATAGAGAAGATAGTGCCGACGGAAACGTTTACGTCAATGTTTGAAGAGCCATCCAGTGGATCCATTAAAACAACGTACTTCGCATTTTTATTGAGTTCTTTATTGAATGCGACCGCTTCGTCTTCCTCTTCACTGGCGACACCACAAACCTGATCGCGAGCTTCAAGTGCAGCTTTGAATTTTTCGTTGGCGTAGACATCAAGCTTTTGCTGAGCTTCGCCCTGTACGTTTTCAGTGCCAACGGCACCCGTTATATCGACAAGACCCGCTTTATTGATTTCTCGGTTTACAATTTTGGCAGCAAGCTTAATTGAACCGAGAAGAGAGGATAGATCGCCACTGGCGTGAGCGAAGTCATTTTGTTTTTCAACAATAAACTCGCCTAGAGTGCGTATCTCAGACATGTATGTTCCTTTGTTCAGTTTCCTGGGCTGAGATCCAAGCTACCGACGACGCTGACTGGGGAAGGTCAAGTTTCTCAAGGGTTCACGGTTAAGAAACTAGGTCGTGTGGTTGAGCTCAGATACAATAAAGTCCCAATCTAAGTTGGGTTGCCTACCCGATAAATGTAGGGGTATCTGGGTTTCATTTATTATTGTATAAGTTGAATCTTTTTAATGGTAATGAAGTAACGTGCTGATCCTTGAATAAATTTAGTTGGACATCACACTTTCATACTCACATTTCGCTGACATAAATCAGGCATGATAAGAAGCAATTAAAGACGTCAAAACAGACTAGGAATCGTAATTTATGCATATTCATATTTTGGGAATTTGCGGGACATTTATGGGCGGAGCCGCGGTATTGGCTCGTCAAATGGGGCACAAAGTCACGGGATCTGATGCCAATGTTTACCCCCCAATGAGCACGCTATTAGAATCTCAGGGTATCGAAATTATAGAGGGGTTTGACCCGTCGCAATTGGAGCCGAAGCCAGACTTGGTGGTGATTGGTAATGCAATGAGTCGCGGAAACCCTTGTGTAGAATATGTACTGAATCACAATCTGAAATACACATCAGGTCCACAGTGGCTGCAAGAATTTTTGTTGCATGATCGCTGGGTGTTGGCGGTATCTGGAACGCATGGCAAAACGACCACGTCGAGCATGCTAACTTGGATCCTTGAGCACTGCGGTTATCAACCCGGATTTTTAGTTGGGGGCGTTTTAGGCAATTTTGGTGTTTCGTCTCGTCTTGGTGAAAGTATGTTTTTCGTGGTCGAAGCGGATGAATATGACAGCGCTTTTTTTGATAAACGTTCTAAGTTTGTTCATTATCACCCAAGAACGTTGGTGATGAATAATCTTGAGTTTGATCATGCAGATATCTTCGACGACTTGGATGATATTAAGCGACAGTTCCATCATTTGATCCGTACCGTGCCTGAAAATGGCCGTATATTTTCCCCAATTAATGACGAAGCGCTTGAAAGCGTGCTTGAGCAGGGTTGTTGGAGCGAACAAGAAAAGACAGGCTTCAATGGCGACTGGCAATCCGAAAAGATCAAATCAGACGGCAGTGAATTTAACGTTATCTTCCAAGGCAAACATGTTGGCAAGGTTTCTTGGAACCTGATTGGTGATCACAACGTCGATAATGCACTGATGGCGATTGCGGCGGCGAGGCACGTGGGTGTTACGCCTGATTTAGCATGTGAAGCTCTGGCGTTATTTGTAAACACAAAAAGACGCCTAGAGCTGAAAGGCGAGGTGAATGGTATTACGGTTTACGATGATTTTGCTCATCACCCAACCGCCATTGAACTAACGTTACAAGGATTACGTAATAAGGTTGGTGAAGGAAAAATTCTAGCGGTGCTAGAACCTCGCTCCAGCACGATGAAAATGGGCGTCCATAAAGAAACACTCGCCAATGCACTAAGTACTGCCGATTCCGTCTATTTGTTTCAGCCAGATAATATCCAATGGTCAGTCGACGATGTTGCGAGTCAATGTCACCAGCCGGTACAGACCAGCGACGACATCAATACGCTGGTTACACGTATCGTCGAAGAAGCTAAACCAGGCGATCAGATATTGGTGATGAGCAATGGGGGATTCGGTGGGATTCATGATAAGTTACTCAATGCACTCACGGCTGATACGCTAACCTAAGAGTGGACTGATTTTTCAATGTAAGAAGTAAGAATGACTCAAAAAAATAAAGCCATTACGTTGGCATTTACAGGGGCATCCGGAGCACCTTATGGGCTCCGGCTACTGGAATGCCTACTCGCCGCAGATTACACCGTCTATTTGTTGATATCTTCCGCCGCGCGAGTGGTGATGGCAACGGAACATGGGTTGAAACTACCGGGCTCTCCAGATGGCGCAAAAGAAGCGCTGGTTGAACACCTTCAGTGCGATGCGGATAAACTCATCGTCTGTGGTAAAGAAGATTGGTTTTCACCCGTAGCTTCAGGTTCGGCAGCACCGAAACAGATGGTGGTTTGCCCTTGCAGCGCAGGCAGTGTGGCTGCCATCGCCCACGGCATGTCGGATAATCTTATAGAGCGTGCTGCCGATGTGGTCATGAAAGAGCGTGGGCAACTGCTTTTGGTTGTTCGTGAAACGCCTTTTTCTACTCTTCATTTGGAAAATATGCATAAGCTCTCTCAAATGGGTGTCACCATCATGCCTGCCGCACCGGGGTTTTATCACCAACCAACCAGCATTGATGACTTAGTCGACTTTATGGTTGCACGCATTCTTGACCATTTAGGTGTCGAGCAAGGTTTAGTCCCTCGTTGGGGATATGATCAGCGCAATTAGAAACGATTGAAGTAATTGCATATGGCTAAGTTCATAGAAGTCGATAAAATAGAACCACTCTCATCGGGGTGCTAAATGAATAGGCGATGTTTGCATCGCTTTTCTTATGGCTGAGATAAACCTTTGGTTTGAACCCGTACACCTGAACCAGATAATACTGGCGTAGGAATTGAGCGCGGAAATTTCCCCCTCTCAACACCTGTGCCGCTCAACAATGGATAGGAGCGACCAGTGAAATACGCACTGACTACTCATGTATTGACGACGACAGCACTTGTTACACTTGCTGCCACACCGGCATTCGCCGCAGAAAACACGCTAACGGTTTACACGTACGACTCTTTTGCTGCGGATTGGGGACCGGGTCCAACGGTCGAAAAAGCGTTTGAAGCTCAATGCGGATGTAATCTAGAGTTTGTTGCACTTGACGATGGCGTGACCATTCTCAATCGCTTACGCCTTGAAGGTAAAAACAGCAAAGCGGATATCGTGCTTGGTCTTGATAACAATCTAATGGCTGAGGCAAAGAAAAGCGGTTTGCTTGCCGATCACAGCGTAGACACGACTAACGTGACGATCCCTGGTGGCTGGAAAGACAGCACATTTGTCCCTTACGATTACGGCTACTTTGCGTTTGTTTACAACAAAGAAAAACTCACTACCCCACCCAAGAGCCTAAAAGAGCTGGTTGAAAAGCGTGATGATCTTAAAGTGATTTACCAAGATCCACGCACCTCGACGCCTGGTCAAGGTTTAATGCTGTGGATGAAGTCGGTGTATGGCAACAATACGACGGATGCATGGAAACAACTGGCCAAGAAAACCGTCACTGTAACGAAAGGTTGGTCTGAAGCGTACTCAATGTTCTTGGAAGGCGAGTCCGATCTTGTGCTTTCATACACAACGTCTCCGGCGTATCACTTAATCGCAGAAAAAGACGCGAAATACGCTGCTGCCAATTTTTCTGAGGGTCATTACACTCAGATTGAAGTCGCGGCAAAAGTGAAGGCTAGTGGGAATCAAAAATTAGCCGACGAATTTATGGCGTTCATTCTAAGCGATGAGTTCCAATCGGCGATGCCGACAGGCAACTGGATGTATCCAGTAACCGGAGTTGAACTTCCTGAAGGCTACAACACGTTAACCGTTCCAGCGAAAGCTTTGTCTTTCTCTTCAGATGAAGTTGCTGAGAGCAGAAAAACGTGGATTAAGGAATGGCAAAACGCCCTGACTTTCTAAGTTTTACATTATCGTCAAGCCATGCATAATGCGTGGCTTGCTTGTATATGCATAGGCTCATTCTGCTGTGATTCGAAATGTACCTAAAGTCGGGATAGTCGTCGCGACGGTTATCTTAGTCTTTGTTGTCTCTGCTTTGTGGGCATTATTGTCAAATGCGCCTTCTCTGAATCCTCTCCAAATATGGTCTGATCCTTATTATCGCCATGTTACCCAATTCAGCTTTTATCAAGCATTTCTGTCTACATTACTCAGCGTTGGGTTTGCCATTCCTGTCGCGCACGCACTGTCTTACCGACAATTTCTCGGTAGAAGCTTACTGCTTAAACTGTTTGCTAGCACGTTGGTGTTACCAGTTTTAGTTGGGGTATTCGGAATATTAGCCATATATGGCAACAGTGGTTTGATTGCCGATTGGCTGAAAGACAATGGGATGTCTTTGCCTTTTTCGATTTATGGTTTAAACGGCATTTTGCTTGCTCATGTGTTTTTTAACCTGCCTTATGCAACGCGGCTACTACTCCAGGCGTTAGAGAGTATCCCGCCAGAGCAACACAAATTATGTGCTCATTTAGGGATGTCCCGCTGGAATAAATTTCGTTGGGTAGAATGGCCTCGATTAGCAACGCAGCTCCCTCAAGTGTGTGGTTTGGTCTTTATGCTTTGCTTTACCAGTTTTGCTACGGTTATGGCACTCGGCGGGGGACCGAAATCAACGACAATCGAATTAGCTATCTATCAAGCGATAAAATTCGACTTTGATCTTCAAACCGGTGCATTGCTGGCCATGTGGCAAATGCTGTTGTGTGGCGTGCTCGCCATCAGTGTTCAAAAGCTATCAAAGCCTTTACCTGTCACTTCGGGAAGCCTGAAGCCACTGCCCATGTATTCCGATAGCCGTAAAGCCAAAGCGTGGGACACCTTTTGGATTGGTTTAGTGATGATGTTGGTGTTGCCGCCACTAACGATGGTTGTGCTAAGCGGCCTTAACAATAAAGTATTTATCGTATTGTCGGATGGTCGTTTTTGGAACGCTGTGATTTCCT
The DNA here is from genome assembly GCF_030689305.1 of Vibrio penaeicida. Lineage (GTDB taxonomy): Bacteria > Pseudomonadota > Gammaproteobacteria > Enterobacterales > Vibrionaceae > Vibrio > Vibrio penaeicida_B. Next base: position 77,388 of record NZ_JAUYVM010000021.1, read on the forward strand.
CTCTTCAGGTCGCTTTATTAGCCAGTGTTTCTGCGTTGCTACTGGGTGCAACGATTTTGTCGACTAGCCGAGTATGGCGACTCAAAAAACAACACTTTCGTGCCGATAAAATAGAATTGGCGGGTACCATTATCCTCGTTACACCAGGCTTGGTGATCAGTACTGGGCTGTTTTTATTGATCAGAGAAATAGCCGACGTATTTAGCCTAGCATTTTGGATTGTCGTTGCAGTCAACTGTTTAATGGCATTGCCTTATGTTATCAAAACATTGTCGCTCCCTATGTATCAATTGGTTCAACAGTATCAATACCTATCAGCAAGCTTAGGTATTCAAGGGTGGAATCATTTTCGCTTAATGGAGTGGCGAGCATTGAGAAAACCGTTTGCCCATGCGTTCGCAATAAGCTTTATGCTATCGATGGGCGATCTTAGCGCGATTGCTCTGTTTGGTAGCCAAGAATTTAGGACTCTACCTCTGTATTTATTTCAATTACTTGGAAGTTATCAAATGGAAGCGGCAGCGGTGGTTTCTTTGTGTCTTTTACTTCTGAGTGTGTTGAGTTTTTCACTTGTTGAAGCCCTATTTAAACAGAGAGTTCCCCATGACCATTCTTAGTTTACAAGATGTGAATTACCGTTATAACGATGAGCTGTTTAGGTTTAACTTAGATGTGAGTGAAGGCGATATCGTTTCATTGATGGGGCCAAGTGGTGCTGGAAAATCGACCTTACTATCGCTGGTGGCAGGTTTTATTCAGCCACAGTCGGGGCAGATCCTTGTCGCGGGGCAATCGGTTTTAGGGTTACCGCCGCACCAGATTCCTTTGTCTATGTTATTCCAAGAAAACAACCTATTTGCTCACTTAACGGTGCGTGAAAACATAGGGTTGGGTATAGAACCTAGCTTAAGGCTTTCTTCTAAACAGAAAGGACAGGTAGAAGAAGCGGCGGTAATGGTCGGGATCGGTGACTTTCTGGATCGACTTCCAGAGCAGCTTTCTGGCGGACAGAAACAACGAGTGGCATTGGCGAGATGTTTTGTTCAGCCTCATTCCATTTGGCTTTTAGATGAACCTTTCTCAGCGCTTGACCCTGTTATTCGCGAAGACATGCTCTCGCTGGTACAAACATTAGCCAAAGAGAGAAACATCGCCATCGTTATGGTCACTCACCACGTCAGCGATGCGAAATCCATTGCCACTCAATTTGCTTACATGTCAAAAGGGGAAGTGCGTGCTGTATTGCCTATCGAGGAGCTAGTTGCAACAAACTCAAACCAAGAAATAGCGGTATTTGTTAGAGCTGGTGAGTAGATCAATACTCTAGATGATGGTTGTACATGTCGATAAAGGCTTCGGCGTTTGTGAAAAGCGTTGCCACTTCAATGATGACACTTTCTTCCTTAGCTTGAGAAGACAGCGAGCCAAATGCGGTGTAGTAGCTCACTTCGTCTACGTTGTTTATACCGACATTGGTTAATGGAATCAGTTTATGAGTTTGTAGGATCTCCTTATTGAGGGCGTGAACATCTTTTACGTTTCGTTCCGGAAATAAAATACTTTCTATGACGATCTGATGTTCAGAAATACTTAAGTAAGCAATTAAGCTGTCTTCTTTGTTGTTGATGATTAGCGTTCCTGAATCAATGGAATCAACCTCCCATCCTCTTCTCGTGTCTATTAGTTTTCGTAGCCCGCCTAATGTCCATGACACAATAATAATCCTTTAAAATCAGCTAGTAAGGTCATGGAGTATAGAGAATAAGTGACTAATGGCAACACACGTTTATTGTGCCTTGTAGTCAATGAAATCTCTATTGTTACGAATAGTGTCAATATATCTACTTGTTATAGTAAGTGTATTTTTAGGCAAGTTATAAATATTGCTTTCTAATTTATATTTATATTTTTTCTAGTAGTTGTAATTATTGGGATACGCATCACTTTTTATTCTCTTTTTACGAATTCTATGGGGACGGAATCACGTTTCTCTCTAAATGAAATAATCGTAAAACGTTACATTAAAAATCCGTTTTTTTATAAGTTTCGTGAATGATTGTTTTCTCAGTTATCATTTTTATTTTGTGCCTGACCATTTGAAACCTTTTCTCTAATTTAATTTATTTTAGGTAACAAAATAAATTAAACTCGGATCTTTCTTATCCAATATTTATTAAATTGGGACATTCTTCACGCAAAATGCAACCGGTTGCGCTTTTTTGTTAATCCAGTTTTTGATAGAGTTTTTATAGTTCATTAATTGATCAACTGGAGTGAGTTATGAAAAGGATATTGCTTTGCTGCAGCGCAGGTATGTCTACGAGTATGCTAGTTAAGAAAATGGAAGCAGCCGCAACGGAACAAGGGATTGAATGCAAGATAGATGCGCTGTCTGTTAGTGCATTTGAAGGTGAAATTCAAAACTACGACGTTTGTCTCCTCGGCCCTCAAGTCCGTTTCCAGCTAGAGGAAATGAAGAAGGTGACGGATCAGCATGGTATTAACATCGCTGCGATACCCCCTCAAACCTACGGCATGATGAAAGGTGATGAAGTCTTAAAACAAGCACTCTTACTTATTAAGTAAAACAAAATTAATCTGAGCCTTATATAACCTGATTATATTAATTCATCGGGAAGGGGCTCTTATATCCAAAATATGGGTTTTAATTATGAAAATTTATGAAGCAATGATGAAAGTTGTAGAACAACATATTGCGCCCTTAGCTGCAAAAGTCGGAGCACAACGGCATGTTAGGGCAATGAGAGACGGTTTTATTATTGCGATGCCTTTTATTATCGTCGGAAGTTTTATTTTAATTTTTGCGTTTCCACCATTTGATCAAGACACCACAAATGGATTTGGGCGCGCTTGGCTTAATTTCGCTTCGACGCATTTCGACACCATTATGATGCCTCACTTTATGTCGATGGCCCTGATGGGGTTATTTGTATCCATGGGGGTAGCTTACAGTTTAGCGAAATCGTACGGAATGGATGGCATTACCAGTGCCGCCCTCGCGTTAATGAGCTTTTTACTGGTAGCGGCTCCTGCAAAAGAAGGCATGTTATCCATGCAATACCTTGGTGGTACGGGCGTGTTTACTGCCGTACTTTCCGGCTTCTTTGCTGTAGAACTTTACCGCGTAATGAAGAAATACAACATTACGATCCGGATGCCAGAACAGGTTCCGCCTGCCATTCAACGATCTTTTGAAGTACTACTCCCAGTATTGGTTGTATTCCTAACGTTGTACCCACTCAGTATTTGGTTGCAAACACAGCACGATATGTTGCTTCCTCAAGCGATTATGGAAGCGTTCAAACCATTGGTGAGCGCCTCAAATACACTGCCAGCTATTATCGGCGCCTTACTGTTGTGCCAGCTATTGTGGTTTGCGGGTATTCACGGTGCGGCCATAGTTGTCGGTTTACTTGGTCCTATTTTCCTCACGAACCTTACCGTTAACATTGAAGCATTTGTTGCAGGTGAAGAAGTGCCTAACGTGTTTACTCAGCCATTCTGGGATTTCTACATCTTTATTGGCGGCTCTGGCGCGACGTTGGCGTTAGTTGCGTTGATGTCATTCAGCCGCTCCGCTCACCTGAAAAGTTTGGGAAGAATGAGTGCGGTTCCCGGCTTATTCCAGATCAATGAGCCGGTTATTTTTGGTAGCCCAATTGTTATGAACCCAACACTGTTCTTACCGTTTGTTGTTGTGCCAATCATTAATGCAACGATTGCATATATTGCTGTCCACACCGGTTTTGTTGGAATGGGGGTTGCGACGATGCCATGGACGACGCCAGCCATCATAGGCGCATCTTGGGGAGCGGGCTGGACATTAACACCTGTGCTTCTTGTTGCCGTGTTGTTTGTTATCGATATCGTTCTTTATTACCCGTTCTTCAAAATATTTGAGCGCGAGCTTCTTGCCCAGGAAGAGCAGTCTGAAACCACAGAAGAATCAGCGACACCTGCTCGTGGAGAAGGTGTCACCGCTTAACTAATCGTATTTGGAGTCTGGCGACGGCTCGTCAGGCTCTAGAATTTGGAGAGAAAAATGGAACAAGAAGCAGTTGTAATGGACATTATCTGTAATGCAGGTGAAGCCAGAAGTTTATGTTTTGAAGCGCTTGCAAAAGCTAGGGCGGGTGAATTGAGCCACGCCAAATCTTCTCTAGTTCAGGCAAAAGAATGCTTGAACCAAGCACACCTTACTCAAACTCAGCTTATCGAAGCGGATCAGGGGGAGGGGAAAGTGCCGATGACATTGGTCATGGTACATGCCCAAGACCATTTAATGACAACAATATTGGCACATGAAATGGCAACAGAAATGGTTGCACTTCACGAACAGTTGGCAAAAAGGTAGGAAATGATCATGGCTAGAAAGGCTCTGAAACTTGCGATTATTGGTGGGGGGAGTAGCTATACCCCTGAATTGGTAGAAGGCGTCCTCACTCGCATCGATCGCTTGCCTGTGAGAGAAATCCATTTTGTTGATGTTGAAGAAGGGCAAGAGAAACTTGAAATCATCGCTGCACTTTCAAAGCGCATGGTTGAAAAAGTAGGTGCAGACATTGAGATAAAAGCATCGTTAGATCGAAGAAGCGCAATTAAAGATGCTGACTTTGTCATGACTCAATTCCGTGTGGGTGGGCTTCAAGCTCGGGCGAATGACGAAAGAATTCCACTGAAATACGATGTTATAGGGCAGGAAACCACTGGAGCAGGGGGATTTGCTAAGGCGCTAAGAACTATCCCTGTGATATTGGATATATGTCGAGACATTGAAGAGCTGGCGCCCAACGCTTGGATGTTGAATTTTACAAACCCTGCTGGGTTGGTCACTGAAGCTGTGCAGCGACATACCAACGTAAAAAGCATCGGGCTGTGTAATGTACCGGTTTCCATGAAAATGATGGTCGCGGAAATGATGGATTGTCAGCCAGACGATCTTCAAATGGAATTCGCAGGGTTAAACCACCTTGTTTGGGTTCACCAAGTTTGGCTACATGGCGAAGACATCACCGAAACCGTATTGGAGAAAGTGGGGGATGGTGCCAACTTCAGTATGAAAAACATTTTTGAAGAACCGTGGGATCCCGATTTCTTATATGCCCTAGGTGTAATCCCTTGTCCGTATCATCGCTATTTTTACCAAACAGAGGCGATGTTAGAAGAAGAAAAGCAGTCCGCTCAAGAAATTGGCACTCGTGCAGAACAAGTCATGCAAACAGAAAAAGAGCTGTTTGAACTTTATCGTGATGTCAATCTCGCTCACAAGCCAGAGCAATTGGAGCAAAGAGGTGGCGCGTATTATTCTGATGCCTCTCTCAATCTGGTAGATGCGATTTACAACAACCTGAACGCAGTACATGTTGTCAATGTTCGAAATAATGGGACGATTCACACATTGCCGGATGATGCGGTGATTGAATGCAGTGCGGTTGTGGGAAGCTTTGGTGCGAAACCTCTTACTGTCGGTCCATTTCCAGCTGAAATTCGCGGTTTGATACATCAAGTAAAAGCGTATGAAGAGCTTACCGTCGAAGCGGCAGTGTCAGGCAGTTATGAGAAAAGTCTAATGGCATTAGCAAACAACCCACTGGTTCCAGATATTGCGAAAGCAAAAGCGATATTGGATGAAATATTACAAACTAACAAACCGTATCTGCCTCAATTTAAGGAGGCACTTTAGCCCGTATGATGGCAGAAGTAGGAGGACAGTATGCACGTAATATTCAATGCAGATGATTTTGGTTTAACTCATGGAGTAAACCAAGGAATCAAAGACGCTCATTTAAAAGGTGTCGTGAATTCAACAACACTTATGGTCGGAATGAGTGCCGACAAAGAAGCGGTAGAAATGGCAAAAGCGTTACCGAATTTAAAAGTAGGGATTCATCTACGTTTTACGGCAGGAAAGCCACTAACAAATTTGCCAAATCTGTTAAGTGAAGATGAGTACTTTCCTGTTCAACCCGACTTTTGGTCACGCAAGGACTTTTGCGCAGATGCGGTGGAATTAGAAGTGCGGGCTCAGCTTAGATATTTCGATGAATTAGGTCTGACATTGAGCCATATTGATAGCCATCATCATGCGCATCGACATCCTCAAATACTGCCCATTGTCGAGCGAATCGCTGCTGAACGAGGTGTCCCACTGAGGGAGCAGTCTATTGATGGAGTTCGGTATCAATTTACGGACAAGTTTTTTGATGACACCGTTTCAATGGATGCATTACTTTCATTGATTGCCACTTATAAAGATCGTTGTGATGTCCTTGAAGTGATGTGTCACCCAGCTAGGATAGATGAACATCTCGAACAGATATCCAGCTATGTGATTCCAAGAGAAAAAGAACGAACGGTTCTAACCGACCCGCAACTCACATCTTTACTAAAAGATATGGGGGTAACGGTCTCTGATTACTCTGCTGTTACGTTGTTGGTGGAGTCCACCCAGTAAAATAAAGTAGCTGCCACTTTGGAACCCCCTAAACCTTAATTCCAATGTTTGAATCTGGCAGCTTGCTTTTTTCTTAGTTAGATTGAGTCACATTAGGTCAACAGACCCTAGTTTTAAAAGGAAATCGAGAAAGCATGGCGAGAATCAAAGACGTTGCTTTGTTGGCTGGCGTAAACCGTTCTACCGTCTCTAGGATTATTAACGGTGAAGGGAAATTTAGAGAAGAAACAAAAAGGAAAGTCGAGCAAGCGATGGCGGAGCTTAACTATCGTCCTAGTGCGATAGCGCGCTCTTTGGCAACCGCCTCAAGTAACATGACGGGGCTACTTGTCACATTTTACACTGGTGGCTTCTTTGGTGAGATGATGGACCAAGTGCAAAATGAACTGGATAAGCACAAGAAGTTTTTAATCACCGCTCAAGGTCATCACAGTGCGGAAGGCGAGCGAGAAGCGATACAACGCTTTCATGACTTAAGATGTGAAGGGTATGTGCTTCATAGTCGCTATATGAGTGATGAAGAGTTGCGAGAACTCGCTTCCTTACCCACACCATTTGTGTTGCTTGATCGTTTTGTTGAAGGGTTAGAAGACAGGTGCATCACCTTTGATCATGAAAATGCGGCATTTATTGCTACCTCACATTTAATCGAAAATGGGCACACATGCATTGGTTGTATTGCTGGACCAAGTGAACGGGTCAGTGCTAAGAAGCGATTATCTGGATTTGTAAAGGCGATGGATTCTCGAACTATTCCGTGGAGTGATAGTTTGATAGCAGAAGGAGATTATGGGCGTGAAAGCGGCTACTTAGCGGCGAAAAAACTCGCATCCCAAAACCCAGAGCTGACGGCTGTGTTTTGTACGAGTGAGGAAATGACAAGTGGTGCTATGCAGTATTTTCATGAACATGAAATTCGAGTACCTCAAGACATTTCTGTAGTCAGTTTTGATAGCGTTTACGTTTGCGAAAGCTTTTACCCGACCGTTTCATCTGTCCAATTCCCAATTAGTAAAATGGCGCGCTCTGCCGTAGAAATTCTAACAGCCAAAATTCAGGGGAAAGAAACCGGTGTTGCACAAGAGTTTGAGCCTGAATTGATCCGAAGAAAAAGTGTTTCCTCCCTCTAAGCATAAAGGCTGTGAATAGACGCTTGATTCTAGGGAAAAACGCTAAAAGTAGGTAAAGCAATAACATCCCATTCTTAGACTATAGTTAAAACTGCACATTCATTAATTTGGGGAGAATTCAATGGATCAAGCGAACTTATTATCAAGAATAAATGAATTGCCTAAAATTCGAAAAGTCTTACAGGAACTTGTCGAGATGGTGAATCGAGACGAAGTCGATCTGATGGAGCTTTCACAAAAAATTGCCATGGAACAGGTAGTCTCCGCACGTATTTTAAGGTTAGCCAACTCCGTTCACTTTGGACGAAGCAGAACGGTCGCATCAATCGATGAAGCTGTTATACGTTTAGGGACCGAACCGATCAGAACATTAGTCGTGGTATCAGTATTGACGAGTGCCTTCCCTAAATTTGAAACGATGGATGTGACTGAATATTGGAACAACACATTTGAAGTCGCCACTATCGCGAGTAACATCGCGAAAGAAATTGGTCTAGAACCTAACCAAGTATTCACCGCAGGTATCCTTCACAATATAGGTGAACTAATGATTCATGCGTTAGCGCCGGAAGAAGCAAAAAAAATTCAAGAGCGAGTGAGTGAAGGTGAAGATGCAGAAACAGTGCAGCGTGATGTTCTTGGAACTTCAGCTTGTGAGCTAGGTGCTAAATTGGCGACAGCGTGGAAGTTCGCACCTCAACTGGTTGATTCCATCGCTCACTGCCTCAACCCAGAAAAAGCAGAAGAAGAGCCTAAAATTGCATGGTCTCTGCATTTGGCGAGGCAAATAAATTTCGATTGGGATGATATTGAAGAGGAAGATGAACGGCTCGAATATATTGAGTCAAACCAAGACGCAAAAGTATTGGGCTTATCAACCACTTTTGTGCCCACTTTAGAAAATGTGAGAGGGCAAGGAAGGGATCTTGCCGCCCAAATGGTGTAACGAAATGTATTAAAGGGGTTTGGATACCCCTTTTTTTCTTTATAATGTCAACGCTCAATTGGAGAGTGCTCGCAAATCCTCCAACTAAATTAAGAGTGTTGAATGTGCAATAACATACTGAATATTATTCATAATGTTACCAAAATCAAACTAAGCGAACGTAATATAAAGCGCCATTAGAGCTTTTGTTCCAAATAATGTTAGATTTGTCATTCTGCTCAATTCGCAGCGAAAAAAACGTAACTTAGGAATAAATCGATTCAGTGTGGCCAGTATAAAAATTACGGTCGATCGTATTCAGCCAGGTCTTCATGTCAGACTGCCTGTGAATTGGAAAGATCACCCGTTTCTTCTCAATAGCTTTAAGATCAAATCCCAAGACCAGGTGGACATCATTCGTCACTTGGGGATTAAGCACGTCTATATCAATCCACTTCAAAGTGATTCTGAACCATTACCTGCAAACGAAAGCTCAGACAACGTAGAGCAAGAAAGTGAACTTGAGCTAGCCAAGAAAAAAATGTGGGAAGAAAAACAAGCTCGAATTGAAAAGCTAAACGCCTACCGCAGGCGTGTAAGTAAATGCGAGAAAGAATTCGAACGTTCCTTATCACAACTTCGATCTGTGATGAGTAAAATCCGCAATCGACCAGCTGATGCTGTTAATGAAGCTACCATTATGGTGGACGAAATTGTCGACAAACTATTGGCGGATAACAACGTTACACTGCATCTAATGAGTGGGAAGAGTAAATTCCAGGATATTTATTTTCATTCATTGAACGTTGCAGTTATTGCAATGATGATCAGTAAAAGCAAAGGATTCAAAGCCGAGCAAATCAAAGAAATTGCATTTGGTGCCCTGTTCCACGATATGGGTAAAGTGCGAGTGCCATCTGCAATAATCAATAAGAAAACCAAATTGTTGGCACCGGAAGTGAATTATCTGAAGCTCCACACTAAGTATGGTCTGGAAATAGCAGAAAAAATTGAAGAATTCCCTTCGAGTGCCAAACGCATCATTACTCAACACCATGAGTGTGTCGATGGTAGTGGTTATCCGGAGGGATTAAAGGGTGATCAAATTGATGCGTATGCGCAGATAGTAGCACTTGCTAATGCCTATGATAATTTATGTCACCCAAGAATAGAGGCAGAGCAGAAGATTCCATTCAGTGCGCTGTCTCATCTCTATAAGAAATGTAAACATCTATATAATAATGAAAACCTGAACATTCTCATCAAATTTATGGGAGTGTATCCACCAGGAACCGTCGTCCAGTTGTCTAATGAAATGGTAGGGTTGGTCATTTCTGTTAACGCCCAGAATATTCTATACCCGAACGTATTACTTTATGATTCTAACGTGCCTCGAAATCAGGCGCCTATCCTTGATCTTGCAGATAGCGATCTGAAAATTGTTTCTGCTATTTTGCCGAACAAGCTTCCAGACAAGGTTAGGGAATACTTAAATCCAAGGACTCGGATATCTTATTACTTTGAGAGTGACGCGTGATGTCTTCTCAAAATGGCTACAAAATGGATGTATTGTAGTCACTAGTTTGTCATGTGTTTGACTTCAACCTTAGTTTTAAATGCAGACACTTGGCAAACGAAAGATGCTCTGATTTTATAACCATCTATATAGATGCTTGGATTCATAACAACGAGACGTTGTGGAATCCTTTGTACATTGGAGTGTAACTATGCAGTCAACGACACAAACAGCAAAGCCAGAATACTTGCTCATGGCTTTGCGACAAACAATAAAAGATGAAGGCATTACCTACAATACTTTGGCGCAGCAGCTTGGTGTGCCACTTTCATCTCTAAAAAGACATCTTCACAATTCTTCTATTCCCTTAGAAAAGTTACTGACCTACTGCGTAGGGGCTGGTATCAACCTTTCTGAACTTCACCAAGTCGCGCTTAAACTGCAATTCAAGAACGAGAACTTCTTCAACGAGATTCAAGATGACGTATTTTTTGAATTTCCTCAGCTATACGACTTCTACCGTGAACTTCGTCATAGAGAAAATGAGCTGCATCTTATGCAGGAAGAATACGGGCTGGATGATGCCTGTACCTATCTTTATTTGAGAGCGTTAGAAATCCTAGGTTTGATTCAGTTAGGTGAAAGCAACCGTTTCTCCTTTATTGGTCCTTATCATTATCAAATGTCCAGCACCTCAAAGCTGGGGGTGCAGTATCTAAAAAGTTTGAAGCAGCAGGCGCTTGAAGCTAAAGACGCTGCGAAAGTGATATGTGGGCGAATGTATTTATCAGATGAACAGCTTGAAGCCATCGAAACTAAGTTAAATGAAGAGATTCTTCGGACACATAATGAAAACATGGAACATGGAAGAACCGAACCTCAACATTTACGCAATATGATGTTCTTCGAAACGAAGTATAAGAAGGTACTTTTTTCTGATGGAGTTGGTCCTTTACCTAATGATGTACTCAATCGGGTCAAAAATATGATCAGTGAAGACGGAAATCTTTGATTTATCCACAGGGAAGTGTGGGTAAATTGTGTGAATAAAGGGGGTAAAACTGGATTCGTATAAAAGTTGTTCGTACGGCTCTTTTTTTCCAAAAAAATGTCTTTTTAGTATTGCCAACTTCAAATAACTCCCTATAATGCCGCCTCACTGACACGGCAGACGCCACAAGGCTTCAGAGTTAAATGTCAGTTAGGCTTCTAGCACAAAAATAGATAATTTGTTTCTCCTTTGAAAAAAGGGAAATTAAAAAAGAAAAAGTGTTTGACACTGATAATTATCTCGCTAGAATGACCGCCTCTTCGCAAGGAAGCTTAGCGACTTACGAAGAAAGCTCTTTAACAATATAGACCTATCAATCTGTGTGGGCACTCGTTGATGATAATCCAAATAGTTTCTTCGGAAACAAT
>NZ_JAUYVM010000022.1 GCF_030689305.1 Vibrio penaeicida
CATAGTTCCACCTGTTGTGTACGAGGTGCATCTTAACACCTCTAATCAGGTGGCCAAATTCACTATGCCACTACACTCAGAGGTTTTGCATCTTGCATATTACATGGGGAACGACTTCAAAGAAGTATGGGATGTACCGCCAGAAGAAGACGGAAGCTCTAGAGACCAGAACATACTGAATACTTTCAGTGCCATTGAAGAAGTTATTCGTGGTCACATGGGTGTAGTTGGAGAGGCAAGCTTTAGCAACCTACAGCATGACGTATCATCTAGAGAAGTTATGAAGATGTTCAATGCGACACCTTTACAGAATCTCGTCAATGAATCATGTCAGAAGTTACTGGGAGACCTAACCAATCACTTTGAGTTTGACGATATAGCCGTAGTAGAAGGTAAATACGAAAAATACCAGTTCCCTATGAGGGAAGAACTCTCAACACTTGAATTATGGTTTGATGAAATCTCAGATAGTGAGGGAGATTTAGTGCTAACTACGCCAGACAGCGAGCATAGAGCTAGATTCACTATCCTAGATAAAAAGGTTGAAGTTGATGGAAAAGAACAGACTAAATACACCATTGATGACGATATGGGTGAGAATTTCATAAAACTATCTTTACAATCTCTTAGCTCTGTTTTTTGTAGATCGGCAGACTAACTTTGATAAAACCTACAGACTTGTAGATGCTCTATAGTTAGAAAAAGTAAGTTATGGCACCACTTGATCTACGCTATTAATAGATTTAACTAAAATGGAACGGGGCATAGCTGAGCCAGCGTATATTTAGCTGGCTCGATAATGGTTACTCCATAGCCAAGCGATTAGAGTCTATCAAAGATAGAGCCTTTTCTTGGACTGAATAACTTCTCGTAAAACCTAGTTGCATAATCATCCGTCATCCCTGAAACGAAATCACAAACTACACGCATTTGAGCTGCTACTTTCTTATCTCCATCAAGATCTTCACCAGCTTTTTTCCATCTTGCCAAAGTTGCCTTTGGAAGAAATCTTTCTGGATCTTTGGTTAGAGTTTGAAATAATTCAATAATTAGTTTCTGCCCTTTAAATTCTAATTGCTGAACGTTCTCATCTTGAATTACTTTTTCTACAACCAACTTAAATATACAAACTCTGAGTTTCTCTACCTGTTCAGTCAACTCTATGTTGAAGCGTAAAAGTGGGTCCTCACATCCTGAACCATTGTCCACAAACTTAGTACTAGTAATCATTAGGTTCACCAAAGCGCCAATAGTTTCCTTACGCTTATGACTAGCTCCAAATAGATTTGCCAAAATGCTCTTATATCGAAGGGATTCGTTATCATTTGCCACGTCATTGAACAAGGACTCTTTACCTTGAAAATGTTCTTCCCAAGAAGTTTTGGTTATCATGCCTAGAGAAAGAGCATCTTCTAAGTCATGAAGGCTATATGAGATGTTGTCAGCTAAGTTCATAATTGAGCAATCTAGTGACTTGTACAACGTTAGTTTGTGTGGCTTTTTTTTATCAACTTCAGTCTTGGTAAATTTCTTAATATCCTCTAGAGAAAAGCCATCAGATATGAATTCAAATATGTCGGCGTCTATTTCGTGATAACACTTTGGCGGTTTCTGAGTGTTAGCTTCGAAGAGCCAATATGGTGCGTGTTCATCCTTTTCAAACTTATAGGAGTCTTCATTAACCAGTTCCTTGTATGTAACCGGATATTTAAGGATGCCCAGTAACATTCTCCGAGTAGGATTCAACCCGTGATACTCAGTATATTTATCTAGTTTTCCAAGAATTCTTAATGTTTGACCGTTCCCTTCAAAGCCACCATAAGCTCTCATACAGTAATTTAATGCTACTTCTCCACCGTGACCAAATGGGGGATGACCGATATCATGAGCTAGGCATATGCTAGAAATTAGAGCTGATTCTGGCAAGTGTTTCCTTAAACTCTTATCACCATTTTTGTCAAGAAATTGAACAATCCCTCGTCCAATCTGAGCGACTTCCATAGAGTGTGTTAAACGTGTTCTATAGAAATCATTTTCGCCTAAACCTAATACCTGAGTTTTAGACTGCAATCGGCGAAAAGCAGCCGAGTGTATCAGTCTTGATTCATCTCTTTCATATTCACTACGAGTATCATTAGGTCTCGAATCTTGTTCTAATCTTCTTTGTGTTAACTTATTCATTCAGAATTTCCTGTTCATCAGGTGTCATATTGACAGGTTATTCTAGTTTAATGTTAACTCTTGTAAATCAATTATCTAGCAAACTTTAAACTACGACACCATGTGAGAGTAATAGCTTTCCCCTGCTCACAGCAGGTGAGCAGACTGAAAAAACAGAGCTTTAGAGCCGTCCAACCAGCCAAACAAGGAAATACAATTGAGATTAGAATTAGTAGGATAAACATACATTAACAGTATGTGAATGAGTAAAAGTACTAACAATTAATGGGACAAAAACCGTTTACCAAACGCGTGTTCGCATACCGAAAAAGAAAAGCTGGTAGATGCCATTGAATTTGCCATAGAAGAGGAACAAGAAGCGGTCAAAGCGTCAGCTAACGCTAGTGAAGTGAACTTGTGCTGAATGTGTTAAGCCCGCCGATTTGGCGGGCTTGTGAGTGGTTATGGGGTGTTCGAGGTAACGACGTCACTATAACTGACAACGTAACCGGTCTGCCCTGAGAGTTGGTCGACTTGATTTAAGATACCTTCAAGGCGCTTTCCTCCAATACTCATGTTTCTTTGCGCGGCTTGATCCGCATTTTGGATCAGAATGCCAGTGTTAGACTGAGGATCGTACAGAGCCAAAGCATTGCCTCTGCGTTGGAGAATCACATTGGTTGCGTTGGCAAATGGCAAGTCGAGTTTTCCATTGTTTCCTCTAGGAACAATCACGATTTCCTCATAATGGCCGAGCGCATCTTGATCAATCCGGTAATGGTAATTTTCGGCGCTGCCGCTCCAAACCACATTATGGATACCCGTGATTTGAGGTAACTCACTACTGGTTGATCCTTTTGCACCCTGAAGCACCAAACTGTGGCCAGATTCGGTCACGGCAGTGGCATACAGACCCAGTGACTTGAGTGAATCGATGATCGCGTTTGGTGAAGAGCTGTAGAGGCTTTGAGTATCACTGTCGTAAATGTAATGGTTTCCTCTTTTCCCCTGACCTAGGTAGTTCAAGACGTGCGACGTGTCCAAGTTAGGGGCTGTTATCAATTGTCTCTCGCTAGGCAGATACCAAGAGGCTTCCAAACCGAGCAATCGGACGGGTTGTGGCTGCTCGTAGATGCCACTCATCGCCTGAATACCCGCACGAATATTCTGATGTGCTTGTTGCCATTGCTCTGTTACACCACGAAGTATCGGTTTGTCTCCACGAGTTGCGTTGGCGCTCAGTTCAACGATGACACCATCTTTGGTGGTGACCTCTATAGATTCTCCTTGCTGACGGACTTTAAGGATATTTCCTTCCATTGTTGGGAACAGGTCGGCATCTGGTGCTTGAACCTGAACAACCAACTCTTCGTTTAGCATGCCATCGTGCTCAAGCACTGCCTGACGATATAAACTGGCGTCATCTTGATTGAAGATCCACGCGTGTTTTTGGTCCGCGGTCAGCCCAAGCAAAGTTAAAGACTTTCCAGCCAGGTTTCTACCCGCCTGTACGAGACGTGCGGATTGCGTGTCGTACCAGATACTGGTGGCTTGAAGCGTGTTGTTAATGTCTCTTTCTTTGGCACCCAATATCACCAATTGACTCAGTTTTGCATCGTGAGTATCGCTAATATCATGCAGACGAGCTAAGAGTTGAGTCCGGTTTGCCTTAACCCATTTTTCCGTAACACCAGCGAGTAGCGGTTTCTTATCCGCGAGCCACAGAGTGTTGTCTTTCGCGAACGCGAATAAGTGGGCTTTGTCGTTGGCGACTTTTTCAACGCCACCTACGGAACTCGGCAAACTCAGCACCGTAGCCGCCTGGTTTCTACCTGTCTGGTGATACACGGTTTTTTGATCATGAGAGTAAAAGTAGTAACTTTCACTCGCTTTACCCTGGTTTTCTACCAGTGCAAGTATCAAGTCTTTGGGGTGATTGGTCACATTGGCTTTCACCACGCCGCGTTTACCCGCTTGTTCCTCCAATACCCAGAATCGATGGTTCTGATCCTGATGCGTCGCCGAAATGGAAATCACCTCTCCCAAGGTTGCATCAATCCATTGATTCGCTCCTAAGTCCACTTGTCCACCAACACCGGTGTTTTGGGTTTTAAAGAGCTGACCCGTAGGGATATCGTTCCCCAAACCGCCGGACGTCAGTGTTGTTATGGTTTCAGTATCACCGTTGATATCCACCAACTGCAAAGTGCGTTCATCCAGTACATACGTCCATGTGGCTTTTTGACCTGACTGGGTTGATTGTTCTACCGCCCAGTACAATCGCTGATTTTCTTGCCAAACGCGGTTTGTGGTTGCGCCCTGAGCGTGATCCCAGCCGAAGGTACGGTATTGAGCGAGAATGGTGGATTGATTCACGTCGACCAACCAGACTTCACTGCCTTTATTAAACCACGCAAGATCACCGTTTATTGCGACCAGCTGTGCCTGAGCGAGAAAGTCCGCGTGAGCCGGAGCGGGGGTGTAAACAAAGCGCTTTTTATCAACCTGATAGAACGCTTGGCCTACTGCTTGTTGCTGACCTTGTGGCGTAAAGTTTTCTACGGCGACAAAGTCACTTTCAAGGTGATGTTTGTCGACTTCAGATTGAATATGCTGATGCAATTGATCCGCATTGGCCCATTGAGAGGCATTTTCTGAAGAAAGTGCCGCCGTTGTATTGGCTCTGTCTATCGTGAATACTTCCTCACGATTACCGATCACCAAAATTTGCCCAAGGTCGGCGCTGCGAAGATTGACTCGGATACCGCCAACCGTTAAGTGATCACTGGCGACGTGAATGTCACTTGCTGGCAACTGTCGAGCGTCTAGGATCCAGCGTGTTCCGGCTTGTGCTTGAGGCTCGACTTCAAGCGACAGTGTTGCTCCTGGCTGAAGGTTGACTCGGTATTCGCCACCTTTGCCTTTCAGAACATAGTTCAGCTTGCCTTTTAGCTCTTTACCCAGTTTACGCATTAGAATTTGACGATTTTGTGCGCCTAAGTTGATTGCAACGTCTGTGTTCACGTATTTTTGGGTAATTCTGGTAAGGATGAATTCAGACGGGAATGCATAGAAATCGAAGTCGAATCGACCATCAACCTCTAAGCGACGAATCACATCGAACCCTGCGTCGTGTCGGGTAGTTGCACCTGGCAATGCCGTGTATGTTGAATACCCAATGTAAGATTTAGGGGTTGCGGGCAATACGAGTGCACCTTCGGTTGAGGTGAGGGTTGCGTGGTTCCCGTATCCTATGCCCTCACGAACGTTGATTGCTTGATCTTCCTTCCTGACGATTCTGGGTTGATCCCCAATCCAGAAGAAGTAGTTGATTGCCCCAGAACCTGTGCTGCCATGATGGGTTCTGTAAATGTACTGACTGTCGAACGTAATCTGTTTCGACTCTAAATCGAGCTGAGCGATCACTGCGCCATCTTTAGGCTGAAGGAGCTGATACGATGCACCATCACCTAACGTTTTGTTCACGTGGGCATAACCGCCTTCACGATAGGCTGTGTCCACCAAGGCAAAGTATTGACCCACACCTTGGGCTCTTTGTGCTATTTCACCAAAACCTTGTGCCAATGCGGTGAAACCAATACCCAATCCGCCTAAGATGACACCCGCACCCCCAATAACCGCAGAGGCCGTACTGGCGCCAACGATGCCTGCTCCTATGCCGACGGCACTAGTGGCTAGCGACGCAGAATCAAACGCCAACTGGGTACCAAAAACGGCTTTTTGAACTTCATTCTGAGCGTGTGCTAGTTCGTACGAATCCAGAACCACAGAGGCCAACCCTAAGCCAATGCCGACTGCGGTGTTTGCCACATGGCTCACTGCCGAAAGCGTTGATTTGGTGACACTTTGCCCTTCTTGCAGAGCAGTACGATATAGGCTGACAAGCTTTGCGGCATCCATGACGGTACCATGCGCAATTTGCGTCAGGTTGATGTAGGTATGAACCTTAAGCGCTTTGCTTAGCCCATTTGGTAGTGAATCACCTGCGGCAGAGGCACGACTGTGGTTATTGAACCATGTGAGTATGGTTTGCACGGCAAACGCTGCATTCAACCCATCGACATGCTCCACATCGCTGATGTTTGCTCGGCGGATCAGTTCACCTTCGCTATAATGGTAGTTTTCTTTTAAGCGCCCAAGTGACTCTTCAAAGTGCTGTTTAAACTTCCAGATTCGGTCATCGGGTGTGATCAGCTCTCTTGTCAGGTTGTCTTCGGCATGAACCAGAGGTATGGCATAGTTCCCATCTTGCGTGCGTTTCATGTTTTCGAAAACGGGAACCCAGTCGTGCGATAGATTGTTGGTTCGATACAAGTCATCGGCTGCTTCTAAGAATCCTTGTGCTAAGTTCGCGCCTTCCAATACGCTCAGTGCCGATTGTAATTTAAGATCGGCAGATACCGCGTCACTGGTATATGCCAACCGAGCGGCGTTGTTTGATGCGCTTATGTTTGCAGCACGCTCAGAAGGGAGAGCCAAATCTAGGACATCAAAGCCGGTCGCAAGCCGAACTCTAGCCATCTGATCCGTATCGATAACCCGCATCTCGAATTCAGGGTTTTGCTCGGTACCCATTGCTTGGTAATAACGCGCAAACTTATGTTTAAGTAAGTGCGCTCTCAATGCGTTGCGCATGGCTTTGGGGGAATCGAAGTTAAATACCGCGAAGTTCGGGTCGTAGAAGAAGTAACGATCACGTCCTTCCGACATCTGTTTGCCGACAAGCATACTGTGTCTAGCGGTGTTCATGAGCATGAATTTACTTCCACCGTCAGTCAGAGGTGTCGCCGCCAAATTGTCCGTAATCGCTCGGATGTTCAGCCGACCAATGTCGCTCTCGGCGTATCTCGCGTCGGTATTGGCATGCAGAGCCCCAATCGTTTGGTAGACAGCGTTAGCCGAGGAAGAGCCTGCGCTGGCAGCGGAATCGTACAGAGACGAAGAAAAGTCCCGCGCTCCCATCTCTCCATTTTGAGCGATGGCTGTAGACATGATACGAGAGAGCGGTAAGCAGCGGCCTGGACCACAAGATAATACAAAATCTTGTGGGAGAAGCTGAGTAACGTTGGCACCGCTTGCGGTCATGTACTCACTCACCTTCGCCGTTTGATTCAATGCGATACTTTTTGTCTCGTCGCGGAATTTGTTTTCTATGTGCTTGACCAGCGCCCCTTTTTGTCTGAGGTCCAGAGGCTGAGTGTCGTCCAGCAGTAAATCTATCATTTTCAGAGACGTCAGGTTGTCAATGGGAACCGGAAGATCAACAGTAGTATGATTGACCACACCAAACTGGTAACGTTCACCTCGTTGACCCTTAAGATTTTCAAAGACTCGTTTCTGTGTATTGAATTTTTCGATGAGACGCTGATTAGGGTTGGTTTTCAAATTGACGTCGATGCCAACGACAGCATCTATGCCTTCCAGTTTCTTTTTCTCAAGCCATATCCATAGACGGTCGGTATCGACACTTTTTTCGATACTGCCCAGAAACTCTTCTTCGTAATAGGCTTTGGTGGTTTTTATCAATTCAAGCTTTTTCTCAATCTCTTGCTTTTGCGTCCCTGTAGCGCCGCGAAGTTGTGCGAACAATGCGTCTTTTTGTTGAATGGCAGGCGCAAGTTCTTTTTTCACCTCTTCTCTCAACTGGTTTCTGAACGCTTCCCACTCCGTGAGCGCAGGGTTTTCATCCACTTTGACTGTGCTGTCTTTTGTGTAAGCGCCGTCCTGCGGGACACTCGTCACTTTTATGCCAAGTCTTTTCGCATCCTGAATGAGGTGGTTCTGCGCGTTAATGCGTTCTCGGTTAAAGGCGTGAATGCGGGCTTGATCATCGGGGACCTGAGGTCGCTGAATCACCGCTTCTCCTTCTTTTCCAGTTCGTTTAACCCACGTGAAAGTGCCTTTGTCGTCGAGGATCTGTTTTTGTTTCTGAAGCATTAACTGCCATTCGCCATCTTTGACAATCAAGTAAGCTCCGGCGATTTGTTCGGTGGATTTTTTGCCTTCGTAATCGGCATAATCGACCGACATCACGACGTTGTCGTAGAGAACAGAGCTTCCCACACGGCCATCATGAAAAACACGGTAGTGGGTGTCATTTAGCTCGGTCACGACCACGGAACATCCGGTTAAAGATCCAGTGAGCATGAGTGTTCCCTCGGCGGCATTCTTAGGAATGTCCACATACGCAGGGACCGGATTAGAACGGCCATTAAACCCAAGGAAATAAGCGTTGGTTGTGTCTGCGGCTGTGGATTCTGTATATCTAAGTTTGAATCCTCCTGTGGCAGGTTCCAGCCTGACGTTGCCTTGTGTCGGCAAGCCGCCGTTTTTCACTAGCTCAATCACATCAACCGTGTGTTGATTTAAAAACTCTCGCGGTGACCGAGTAAAATTGGTGATCGCTTCGGTGGTATCTGAAGCCGTTACAGGTAACGGCATGGCATAGACATCGGGCAGGCTAACGATTTGCGCTCCCAACAACGAAGAGATGAGTACAGTCAAAAATTTCTTTTGCATTTTGTCTCCTGAGGAACAATTAAGTAAGTTCAGTTATGCAAAGTGGGCATCAGTGACCGCTAAAATAAGCCTCATTTCTTCCATTTTATTTCTCAGCAAAAATTACCCGTGAGCGCATTACAAATGAGAATATTCAGGTATGAGCACCACTGCTACGTACCTATTGAAAATCCGCAAACACAGCAATAACCGCTTGATTGCTAAGCAGTAGGTACTTTTTCACCTTAATATAAAAATCGAGCAGGAAATATTGGATAAAAAACAGAGTTTTTTATTTTTGGAACTGCGAACACGCCCAGTACCTCGGGCTCTATCTACCTTAAAAATCGGGAATTTTTTAAAATTGAGTGAGCTTGAATACGAACAGACCAGACGTGTAGTAAGTTAATGATGGTTTTAACATTAGTTGTGCTTAAAAAGTGAAGAGACAGGAAAGTTGAGAGGGTTCCACTGAGTGTTTTATCAATTAATTCACGAGTAGATAAGAGTTGTAAGTTAAACACTAAAGAGAAGGCTTAACTGAAAATTACCTAATATTCATAGGATTGTACGGTGCGTTGTTTTTTCTTTCGTTAATATTTTATAAAAAAGACAGTTATCGTAATAAAACGCAGTTAATCGCTAGAAATTAGATACAAACAATTTTAATTATTACAGGTTTGGTGAGCGAGCATAATCCGACTCAAAGTCACAAAAAGTATGCTTGGGGTAGGGGGGCAGTTTGGAACAAGGCGCAAGTTTTTCCTAAGTAGCCGTCGCCAATGACTAGAGAAAATGCAAAAAAGCCGCTGAAAAAATCAGCGGCTTTTTAGAATGTGGCGGAGAGATAGGGATTTGAACCCTAGATACGCTATTAACGTATGCCGGTTTTCAAGACCGGTGCTTTCAACCACTCAGCCATCTCTCCGTTGTTGAGGCGCATAATATATAGGGTTAGAAATCTTGTAAACCCCTAAGTGGTTTGTTTGATTGAAAAAACGTCAAAACCATCAAAAAAGAAGTTCGGCTGGTTGTGCAGTGATCGGTTTGTTGGTTTTATCGCCGGTTGGGTGGGATCAATCCACAGCGTTTCATTCGTCTGTGCACTGTGCTGCGATTAACCCCCAAGTAGTTGGCCGCTGCGGTAATGTTCCAGTTCAGGTTATTCAACAGGGTTTCAAGCTGGGTATCCACGGGCAAGGTGGGCGCGTCCTGTTGGTATTTCGAGAACGAATCGGGCAGGTGCTCGGGGTGAATCTTCTCCCCTTGGCTGAACGCCAGCGCAAACTGCAATACATTGCTCAGCTCGCGTATGTTTCCGGGCCAGTGGTGCTTGTTCAGCAGTTGAGTGGTGCCCTGGCTAATGGGTACGGGCTGGTCGGCGTATTCCAATAAAAGCTTGCTCGATAGCCATTTAATGTCCTTTCTTACCCGCAGGGGTGGCATCTCTAATTTGGCACCGGAAATGCGGTAGTACAAATCCTCTCGGAATCGCCCTTGCTTTACCAAGTCTTCAAGGTTTTGGTGCGATGCAGCCAGCACCCGAAAGGTAACAGGCACGGGGGTGTGCCCGCCCACTGGGGTCACTTCTTTCTCGGCAATTACGCGTAACAATCGGGCTTGTAAGGCGAGGGGCATGTCGCCAATTTCATCCAGAAACAGCGTGCCTCCATTGGCGCGTTCGATTAACCCTTTTTTGCCCTTTCTGTCTGCGCCTGTAAACGAGCCCGCGGTGTAGCCGAACAGCTCGCTTTCAATCAGGCTTTCTGGAATTGCGGCGCAGTTGATCGCCACAAAAGGACGCTTGCCTCTTGAAGCGTCATGAATCGCTTTGGCGAGGTATTCTTTGCCTGCACCTGTTTCGCCCGAGATCAATATCGAGATAGAGGAATTGGCGAGGGTTGAAGCCTTTTCCGCCATCGATTTCATGATCGGGTCGCGAAAGAACAGCCTTTCAAGCGGCTTGGCGATGGGGCGCTCTGTAGGAATGGATTTGGGTGCGACCGGAACGGGTTCAATTGCCTGAATGTAGAGCAAGTCACCGGATTGCGTGGTCACGGCAACCGGATTGGGGCAGTAGCGCCTTGAGTATTTCGGCAGGTCGTTGATGTCTAAGTCCAGCAGGCTATCCAATGGTACGCCGCCAAGTTGATGGGCGTTTAACGGATTGGCTGTAGCGGAATGCCCTTTCATTAATATGCCGTAAGCCGAATGGGTTAACCCTACGATTTGTCCGTCGTCATTCACCGCGAGAGCGCAATCGGGGTCGAGTTCTAAAAACTCGGGGGTTTTACTCAGTTTCAGCACCCATTGATGGCGAAAGCTGGAGAGTAGGGTGGTCATCTCGATGCGCTTGGTAACGTTGCGAATCAATTGTAACGACAGCAATTGGCTGCTTTTGGGTTCCGGCGAATGCAGGGCTGAAATGTCTAACACCGCAGCAAGGTGTCCATCTACACCATAAATGGGAGAAGCGCTGCAGGTAAGTTGCCCGTGCGTGGCATCGAAGTGGTCGGTTTGATGAACCGTAATAGGTTGACCAGTATAAATGCAAGATCCTACGCCACAGGTGCCGGCTCGTTCTTCCGACCAAGACGACCCCAAATACAATCCTGCGGATTTCAGCTCGTTTTGTTGTGTCGTGTTGCCAATGTAATCGACGGTGACGCCTTCGTGATCCGTCAGCAGCAGCACGTAGTTTTGGCCCGATATCTGTTTGTACAACATTTCTAGGGCATGGCGCGCGGTGTGAATTAGTCGATCGGTTCGTTCCTGATGAAGTTTCAGTTCGTAGCTGGGCAGTATGTAGGCTTCTTTTAAGCTGGCTGGCGCTAACTGGTGAGTCTCGACACAGCGTTTCCACGAATTGAGGATAATAGGGTCGCGCTCAACCCCGTTGCCGCTTACGGCATGTTCCACCTCTTTAATGTGAGAGCGGATAAAGGTGTTACTACGAATGGCATTCACTTCTGAACTTCTCATGATCGATTCCTTTCGATGCATACCCCAGTCACCTTAGAGCTTGAGTACATTAATACAGATCTAGCATTCACCCCACTAATTTGCATCTAAGAACGGCGTCGAAATCGGCTGTTTTGTGTGTTTCTCAATCTTGAAACGCTCTCGTGCAACACCTGTTGCAGCATCCTGTCGCGGTGCTACGAATTCCCTCAATCGCTTTTCAAATTATCACTAAAAATCAATTGGATAGATTTATTTCAAAGTCGGCATCTTGCTTGCTCTAGTAAAGGAGCTATCAAGGAGAGATGTTGTGAATCAAGGTGTTGTCGGCATGATTGCCAATCCCGTCTCCGCAAGAGACATAAGACGTGTGGTCGCGGCTTCCGGAAGCCTAACGCTGAACGATCGCGTGAGTATCGTATTGAAAATATTGTCCGGTTTGAAAGCTGGCGGCGTGCATCAGGTGTGGATGATGCCTGATAAAACCGGATTATCGGATATGGTGCAGCGAGAGGTGAATCGCGGGCAAGCGGCTTTAGCTAAATCAGCCAGATCTAAACAAACCAGTTCCAAACAAGCTGTGCCTAAAAAAACGGGCGAGCGGCAAGGCTTTCCGGAGCTCAAACTGCTGCCTATCCCGATAACTGGAACCGAGCAAGACACTATCAATGCGGCGTTTGCATGCGAAGATCGCAAGTTTAGCGCAATAGTGGTGTTGGGAGGGGATGGTACGCATCGGCTGGTGGTGAAACACGCCAGAGACACACCCATTACTGGTTATTCTACGGGTACCAATAACGCCTTTCCCGAAACGGTCGAGCCGAGTTTGATTGGTTTGGCGACGGCGCTGTATGCCAGTGGTCAAATCCCGAAAGAGACAGCGCTTTCACCCAATAAGTTGTTACAGCTTCGTATTCAAGAGAAAGCCCACTCCGGCACAGAAGGCAAAACTGCACCAATAGAAGACATTGCGTTAGTGGATGCGGCGATAACGTCCGATAGGTTTGTCGGCAGCAAAGCTGTGTGGCAACCGGATACGCTACGCGCGGTATACGTGACCTTTGCGTCTGCCATGCAGGTTGGGCTTTCTTCAATCATTGGCTTGAGTGCCCCCGTCGAGCGTACGGATCCGTGCGGGCGGTTTGTTGAGCTATCTAACAACGCGGACACTTCCAGTCTGACGAACGCTTCCAGCTTAACGGTGCCTCTGATCCCCGGAGTGTTTATGCCCGTTGCGATTCAAACCCTTTCAACCCTGAACCCGAATCAGCCCGTTGGTCTTCGTTATGGCAGTGCGGCGATTGCGCTGGATGGCGAGCGAGAGCACATCGTCGAGGCGTTAGATGATGTGACCCTCGAACTGATTCCCAATGCTTTTTTTACCATCAATGTAGAAGCCTGCATGAACGCATGCGCTGCAAGGATGCTTTTATGTAATCAACAAGGAGAATGTGATGCCTAGTATCAGCGAATCACTGAGCAAAGAGAAATTGCTCGACGCTTACCGAATGATGAAAACCATTCGTGAGTTTGAGGAACGCCTACACGTGGACTTTTCACGGGGTGATATCCCCGGATTTGTGCATTTGTACGCGGGGGAAGAGTCGGTCGCGGTGGGGATCATGATGCATCTTCACGACAAAGACCGGATTGCGTCTACCCACCGTGGTCACGGGCACTGTATTGCCAAAGGGGTGGATGTGCACGCCATGATGGCGGAGATCTACGGAAAAGAAACCGGAGCGTGTAAAGGCAAGGGAGGCTCCATGCACATCGCCGACCTATCGAAAGGCATGATGGGGGCTAACGGTATCTTGGGTGCAGGGTCGCCTTTAGTGTGTGGCGCTGGCTTTGCGGCGAAACATTTGGGGCACGACGGTGTGGGCATCAGCTTTACCGGTGACGGCGCGTCTAACCAAGGCATGTTTTTAGAAAGTTTGAATCTGGCGGCTGTGTGGGAATTACCTGTCATTTTTGTGATTGAGAATAATGGGTACGCCGAGTCGACTGCTGCGGACTGGGCGGTAGCATCCAAGTCTTACATAGACCGAGCGACAGGGTTTGGTTTACCGGGAATAACCGTAGATGGCACTGATTTCTTTGCTGTATATGAAGCGGCAGGCGAAATCGTTCAGAAAGCCAGAAAAGGTGATGGTCCGTCTTTGATGGAATGCAAAACGGTGCGTTTTTACGGGCACTTTGAAGGGGACGCGCAGACCTATCGCGCGAAAGGCGAGGTTGAAGACCTGCGAGAAAATCATGACTGCATCAAGAAATTTAAAGCGCAGGTTCTAAAAGCAGGCTTAGCAGAAGAAGGGGATTTTTCTGCTATTGATGGCGAGGTATTGGCACTGATTGACGATGCAGTTCAGCAAGCGAAAGACGCACCAGAGCCGTCACCAGAAGCACTGCATCGCGATGTTTACGTGAGCTACTAATCGAATTCAAGGAGTGAAAGATGAGCAGACAATTAACCTTTAAAGACGCGATCAATGAAGCGGTCGACCTCGAAATGACGCGAGATGAAAATGTGGTGATGATGGGGGAAGACATCGTCGGCGGCACGGGCGCACCGGGCGAGGATGACGCTTGGGGCGGCGTGCTGGGTGTTACCAAAGGGCTTTACGCCAAACACCCTAAACAGATGATCGATACCCCGTTATCTGAATCCGCTTACGTGGGTGCGGCGATTGGGGCAGCAACCTGTGGGTTAAGACCGATAGCAGAGCTGATGTTTATCGACTTTATTGGCGTATGTTACGACCAGATCCTCAATCAGGCGGCGAAGTTTCGTTATATGTTTGGCGGCCGAGCGGAGACGCCTGTCGTCATCCGTGCCATGTGTGGCGCTGGCTTTCGCGCTGCGGCACAGCACAGTCAAATGTTGACACCGATGTTTACTAACTTACCGGGAGTGAAGGTGGTGTGCCCGTCTAATGCCTACGATGCCAAGGGGCTGCTGGCGCAATCCATCCGCGACAACGATCCGGTCATCTTTTTGGAACACAAAAGCCTTTATCAGATGGAAGACGATGTGCCGCAAGAGGCTTATGCCATCCCATTTGGTGAAGCCAATGTGTTGCGAGAAGGGAACGACGTTACGCTGGTTTCTTACGGATTAACCGTCCACCGAGCAATGGAAGCGGCGAACCTAGCTGCGAAAAAGGGCATTTCGTGCGAGGTTATCGACTTGAGAACGCTTTCTCCCATCGATATGGATACGGTGTTGGAAAGTGCGGAAGTTACGGGGCGCATTGTGTGCATTGATGAAGCTAACGAAAGGTGTTCCATTGCCGCCGATGTGTGCGCCAAAGTCTGTGAGCAAGGGTTTTCGTATCTGAAAGCGCCAGCGCAAATGGTCACCGCGCCTCATACGCCTGTGCCTTTTTCTCCTAGCCTTGAAGATGCGTATGTGCCCAGTGCTGATATGATTTTGAAACGCATTGAGTACGTGATGAAGGAGGGGCTATGAGTTCAGAGAACACAGCGATCATCCCGATTGTTATGCCGAAATGGGGGCTTTCCATGACGGAAGGCACCCTGAATGAATGGCTAGTGGAAGAGGGGGATTCCATTGAAGTTGGTCAGGTAATCATGGACGTTGAGACCGACAAAATTGCCAGTATGGTGGAAGCGCCGGATGCAGGAGTGCTGAGGCGAAAAGTGGCAGAAGAGGGCGAAATCTATGATGTGAAAGCCTTGCTTGGCGTTCTAGCAGACGATTCAGTATCGGATGAGGAGATCGACGCTTACATTGAGCAGTTTGAATCTACTGTGGACGATGCAGAGGAAGAAGCTGAAGAGTCGCTTCGTTCTCAATTCATTGAGCTGAGTACGGGTACTGTTCGCTATGTGCATCGCGACGGCGAAGGCACACCTTTGCTGTTCATTCATGGATTTGGCGGCGATCTCGACAATTGGTTGTTCAACCTAGAGACATCTGGCAATCCGGTGTATGCGTTGGATTTGCCTGGTCACGGGCAATCGACAAAAGCACTCAATGGCGACCCGATTGAATGTCTGAGCCAGACTATTTCGGAGTTTGTCAGCACGCAAAACATCGAGCGTTGCCATCTTGTCGGGCATTCCATGGGCGGATTACTGGCAGCAAAGTTTGCAGTTGAAAACACCAGCTCAGTAGCTTCGCTGACTTTGTTGGCTCCGGCAGGGTTAACGTCTGATATCAGTGAAGACTACTTAGTTGGGTTTTCTGAGGCAGATTCACGCAAAGCCATGAAAGCAGCAGTTTTGCATTTGTTCGCCGATCAAAGTTTAGTGAATCGAGCCATGGTGGACGATTTGCTCAAATATAAGCGTCTGGATGGCGTAGATGCCGCGCTTCATCTGCTTCGCAATGCGTTATCAAACAACGGAAAGCAGACCATCAATTTGGTGAAACCGCTGTTAGCGTTGGAGATTCCAATTACCCTAATATGGGGGCAGAAAGATAAGGTGGTGCCAATCACCCCCGAGGTAGAGGATTCGAGCTTAAGTACTCACACCAGAATTGAACTTCTACCAGACGTTGGACATATGCCTCAAATGGAGGCAGTCGATAAGGTTAACGAGGTACTCGCTCGATTGCATTAGCCTAAACGCAAAAAACCGCTGTAAAAACAGCGGTTTTTTTTACATGGTCGGACTGAGAGGATTTGAACCAGAAAAGGTAAATTTGATCGAATCGCTTGAGACGTTTTTGGTGCAGATGAAAATGATAGTAAAGACTGTTTCAGTAAAATGTAGAGCAGTTCCAAGCTTATCGAAATCCGCTTGTGAGAAGGGAGTACAATCCACATTATGGTTGAAATTCAATAAAGGAATTCAGAAATGCCATTGGACATTACATTCAGCTGGGTAAAGAGACCATAGTGGTCAAAGATAAAGCTTCAAATGAAGTGATTATAATGACGGCAACCTCAGGAGGTTGGGATGAGCACAAACCTCTTCCAAAAGGAAAGTGGGTAATAGCAGAAAATCCAAGAGGCTTTAGAGATTACTTTGCTCTTTTTTATGTAGACTCAAACATCAATGACCAGTTTTTCGATGAAAAGTGGAGAGATGGAATCAGGTTTGGTTACCATGGAGATGAAGGCAGCCATGGATGTGTAATGACGAGGCTTTATGATAAAAATGCTATTGGGCTTAGCTTTCGAGATGTTAAAGATAAAGGCCAAATGGTTTGGGACCACGTTCAAGACCTCATTCGTAAGAAGGGTCAGAAGAAAGTAATAACGTACAAAAACAACGAGATTCCTCATAAACGTGATGATACTGCATATCGATTAACGAGCTATGGTTATTTACGTGTAGTGGATTGATTGAAGGAGTCCTCAAGATTAAAAAAATTTTTCTAGCCTTTCTTGCTACTTTTCCTTTGCTATCTGATGCTTCAGTTATCACCACGGACAGTTTTAAAGTGAAATTACCGTTATTTTTTTCTGAAGTGAGCGAAAAAAATAACGACTATAGAAAGAGTTGGAGCTTCAGCTCTCAATATGGAACTTTTAAGCTGGCACAAGAGCAATGTGAAGGCTGTCTTACTCCTACTCAGGCAAGTGTAACGGAATTGCTTGGCGATTCTAGCTATAGCGACTATGGGGCGGCTATTATCAATGTTAATGGTCTAGATGGCTTCTTAGCATATGTACCCACTCGCAAACAGGTCATGCTAGTTTCTGCTGAGTTCGTGAGTAAGAATATGAAGGTAAAAGCACAGCTTGTGACTAGAAAAGGTATAAAGCCACATGAAGTTCAAATTGCAAATGTTGAGTTTATGAGGCTGCTCAACGCGATTGAATTTAAATGAAGCGATTAGTCAAAGCCTAAACGGAAAAAACCGCTGTAAAAACAGCGGTTTTTTTAACATGGTCGGACTGACTGGATTTGAACCAGCGACCCCTGACACCCCATGTTCATGCGCTTTTTGGGTGTTTTTCCTTTCTTTTACAGATGGTTATCCTATATTTTTTTGCTTTTTTTGCATGAAAATTAGGTGGAAATGGAAAAAATCATAATTGAGGAAAAACAAAGAGTTAGTAAATTGAAAACCACTGTATATTACCACCTAAATTTCGACCTCTTTTGCTGGGATTTCGTGCCACTCAATGTTGTTTGAATCGGTGTAAATTTTGGTGGTTTCAGGTCGGGAATGTGCCATTCTTTGTTGTGGGTTTTCGCCCATTTCTTGTAGCTTTTGGGCGGCTAGTCTGCGGATTTCGTGAAAGGTTGGTCTGAGGGATTTGGGAAGGTCTGAGTATAAATTGAGCTCGTCACGCACTTTTGAAAATGTTCTGCTGATGATTTTACTGGTGCACTGGAATTGGTGATCGCATTCTTTAGCGATGCCATTGGTCAGTTTATTCTTGCGGTGGACGACATAAGGGCAGATGAGTTTGTCTTTTCGAGAGCGATCAACGGTATCCTTTATGGCTTGAGTGACCGGAATAGCCACATAACTCGCTTTGCTGTTTTTGACTTTTTGTCGGTGGATATACAGAGTGCCGTATACCGTGACGCCATTTTGATGTGTGGGCATTTCAAACCACAATATCCCACATTTGCCTGGTGCCGGCTTTTTTATGCTGTACTTGATCCGGTGCAGTTCTTTTACGGCATGAGTGGATTGAAGCGCAATTTCCATTGCTGTCCTGAGAAACAGCGGGGCTTTTTGATGGATTGCCTTAAAGTCGTCTATGGTCAAATCTAGCCTTTCTTTTGACTTATCTTCAGGGCTTAACCGACGAGGTTTCTTTTGCTCAGCAACATTGGTGTTTACTGCCGATTCATCCGCGAGGTAGGCAAAAACTTTTTTCAAAAAAGACACTTTTCGGTTGTAGACGTTTTTTGACTTGTTACCAAAGTAGTGATTCAGCCAATCATTGAGATCCGTCAGTTTTATCTGTTTCGATAGCTTATGACCGAGCCACTCAATAAGACGATCGCAATCATTCAAAAATACTGAGTAGGTGTCAGGGCTCATGTTTTCTTCGTCTGAAACCCGATTTTTCACAACCGCAATCCATTCTGATAGAGGCTTATTGAACTTGTCTGTGGGTTTAATGAATTTTTGACTCTCTAAACTGAATGACTCCATTGCTCGATGTTTGGCGTTATAGGCGATAGCAGCCTGTATCGCCTGATATTCTGTTGTCCCAACAGGAAACATTTTCTTTGTTCCATCAACGCAAGTGAATCGATAGCGAACTTTTCCAGCGCGTTTCTCTACATAGAGAAAATCTGGGAAATCTTTTCTGTTTGAGTGTCTTCGTTTTGCCGCCACTATTCCGTCTCCAGAAAGTTCAGTAGCTCCTGCGTTACTGAGTAGTTATCTGCTTCAACAAGTACTAGCCAGCGTCCCGTAGGGGTTTGTTCTCCTCTAAGCTTTCCTTTTTTTATCCAGTTTGTCACCGTTTTCGGACACATACCCGATCCAGGGTAGAACTCTTCAATATAATCTTTAGGTTTCAGCTTTCTCATATTGCTATCCTCTAACCATCCTGTAGTCATTCAAAAACGCCACGTTAGGTTGCATACGCTCATCAAGAGCAGACAAAGCGGTGAGGCGTCACTCCTCAATTCAAATCTTGATCTGAAGACTCAAGCGCCCTGAGTTTAATCAACTGCTCTTTGTAGGCTTTTCTTGCCTTAGTTTGCTCGGTATTTTTTAGATGTTTTGCATCGGCCACCAATTCGGTCAACTCCCTCTCGCTTTGGGCGTGCTCAATCTTGAGCAAAATACCATCTAACGTAACCGTCTCCTCTTCCTCGGCTGAAACCCTAGGTGTATCTGCCGTCAGTTTGCTTCGAAGCCGTTCGGTTCGAGAAGTGTGTTTCGTCGGAGTCGGATTGATACTTTTTTCTTCAACAGGCTCAAGCTCGTCGGGGGTATACACCCCCATAATGACATCCGGAGTGTGTAATCTTGCCCACCGTTTTACGGCTAAATAGGCCAGCTGTTGTTTCGGATCGGATGCCCAGAGCGTCGAGTTTCTGACTTGCGCCTGCGTTAATAGCAGCTCTAATACTCGTGGTTCGTCTTCGCCTTTCAGGGTAGCCCAAGAGCGAACGCCCAGACCCTGCTCATCTTCGGGTTTCCAATTGGGTGCCTGATAGGATTTGCCGTTCCCGTTTTGCTTGGTGGCGAACTTTCCAATGACCTTGTGCCAGTCACCAAACCACTCATAGTTAATTCGGTCTTTGGTTGGAGCCATTGCAGTAACGACTGCGTTAACAAGTTGAGCTTCGTAACCAAGCGTCCCGTTCACTAAATGCGTCTTCTGCGCGACGGCGTGTGGATTCATACGCCATTGCATGGACTGAATCGTGATGGCGAGGCAGTCACCAGGACTGCCTCTGAGATGGGCTGGAATGGTCGACTTACCCGTCGCCATCAACTCTGCAAAGCGCTCAAGCCTCCCCATAAGGTCGGGGTTAAACATCATCGTAGCAACATCAAACGATAGTGAGGTGTTATCCGGTGCCGCGCTTAGCAGTGATAACTCTTGGTCAGACAATTGTACGCTCATGATAGTCTCCTTAGACTCGAAAGACTCGGCTATGTGATTCGGTAGTAAACTGTTTGGCGATAGCCGGTTCTGCCTCTTTCAGTGCTGTCGTATCGATACGCTTGCTGCTTTGCGATTTCCAGGAGCAGAGCTTTTTACCATTGTCATCAAGTAACACTTCGGCGTTATCGCCCATGAAATGCTTAATCGCGAAATCCAGTCCGCCAATGTGTCTGCTTCCGACCACAGGACCATAGGCTTCGGTTTCCAGTGCTTTGATTTGGTCTTTGATGGTTTTCAAGCGTTTGAAGGCTTCTAAGATTTCGTCGGTTGCAACTATGCTTTGTCCGTTGTCTTTTGCATGCATGGTATCCAAATCGTGGAGGTTGACGGGAGGCGGCGGTATATCCGTAATCACATGCTCAAACCAAAACGTCTTAAGTTTTTGACTGACGATGTCGACTAGGTATTTATCATGCACCATGGTGTAAATTCGAAAATCATTGCCACCAATCAATACTGCCAAATCCCAGACTTTTTTGTCACACACCATCATGTAGTGAAGCATTTGCAGCATGTAAGATTCAGGGACTTCGTCGCATTCGTCCACACACTCAAACACACCGTTTTTCTCCATATAGTCATTGCCTCGCCCCCATAGGTCGCGGTTTGCCCACTTGTCGGCGGTTTTGCATTCCAGCCCTTTCCTAGCTCCCACAATATGGCGGTCAATATTGGCACGAAGCCAAGGCATGGTCTTGTGAATGTATGGGCTATTGCGTTTTTGTACTTTCAAACCAGTGCGTCTCGTGTATTCGCGAGCCACTGTTTCTTCCAGTTCAATGCCAAAGTGCACGCGGTCATTATTGGAAAGGTCTTCTGGCTCTTCTCGCCCGGTCTTTTCCAACCAAACATCGTGAGGCGTTCGGTAGGGACAGATACCAAGAATAGCCGCTACGTCGGAGCCTCCGATACCAAAACGTCTCTGAAAATGAAAACTCTCAATATCAGTCTGTTTCATACCATTACGACGAGCCAGAATAATTAAGGATTTCACATACTCTTTGTGTATGGACGCAAGGGATACAGCATTAGCGGTAGTCATAAAAACCTCCGTATTTACGTGATTGGTAAATGGGTTCAGCAAGTTCGCTCGCCAGAGTTTCTGCCGCAGATTCAATCATGAAGTGGTAGCGTTGCCTTTGAGCGAGAAAACCTTCGGGGTTATCTCTGTTCGTAGCCAGTGCAATGCAGGTTTCACAGAATTCTTCGGTCTCGAACGCTGTCGACAAGACATCATCGAATCCCCATTTTTGACCGCCCAGATGAACACTCTTGCCACTCAGTAGCTCGCAGGTGAGTTCTTCTCTGATGATGTCTAATGCGGCATGAACCTCATCGAGCCTGTCTTGCTCAGCGAGGTAACGGTGTAAGTCCAGGGTCATGATGCAAGGTGTTTTCATGGGGACTCCCTATCTTTAGTTGTTAACTAAAATACATAATAAACATTTATCTATTTTTCAGTCAACACATAAAGGTGTATTTTTGTTTGTTAAGGAGTATAGCTAGACAAACTGGCAATAGAGTTTGGCTGAAATCCACATGATATTAGGTGGTTAGAAAAGGCTAAGAGAAATGCGGCAGTTAAAGGTGGAGGTCTGGATCACCTTCCACCTACTTGGGATTGTAACTTGTGACTAGAGGTTTACTTTTTAACTATTTGATTTAATTAGAGCATCTGACCAGAAAATACAACAGTTCCGATGATTTTGTCACCATGGTCAATGGCAATAATCTTTTCTTGCCAGTTGGTATTGATTGCCCTTAAATATTTTTGCTTTCCCTCAATCAATAGCTGCCTAAAAGTAACATCTTCGTCTGCATTTAACTTCACTACGACGTAAGAACCGTGTTGCCACTGTGTTTGACTGTCGACAAAAATAAGATCTCCATCCTTAAACTTAGGCTCCATACTTACGCCTTGAATTTTTAGTATAAAGCCTTCGTTACTAGCTGGGGCTGGACATGGATAAAATTCAAGTTCCGAAGAGTCGAGGTCTCGAATATTGGTCCACGCAGCTGCTTGCTGCCAAGTTATAAGGGGATAAAGTCCAACTATTTCAGGTCCAGGATCAACATGCGCCAAAACTTGAGGGCTACCATTTCCGTATTGTAACCAGTCAGGTTGACAGCCTAAAACTCTAGAAAGCTCAAGGATATTTCTAGGCTTTTTTGTCGTTCCGTCTTCCAATTTGTGGATTGCATTTTGGGAAACACCGATTTTCTTGGCTAGTTGCTCTTGCGTCATCCCAAGAGATTTTCGGCGTTCTTTGATTCGATTACTTATGCTCATACAACCATTCTTACAACTTTTTGTGTTGTTGACAAACCAATTTATGTGTTTTTAAATACACATAAATCTATATCAACTTCGAGAGGAAAGAACATGTCTGCGATAGAAAGATCTGCCGAATTAGTGGGTGGTCAAACTGCTTTAGCGATCGTGCTTGGTGTTAAGCAGTCACATGTATGGAATTGGATAAATCGTCGTCAGCAAGCTCCGGCAAAATATATAAGATCCATTTCCTTAGCTACATCTGGGGCAATCAGTGTAGATGACCTCCTTAAGGATCACGAAAAGCATCCATAAAGTAATCGGTATTCTAAAGACATTTGTAAAAGCAATTGACTACATAATACATTTTGAAAGGTAGGTCTCCAATGATTAGCAACAAACATCGCTTGAGGATACTGAACAAACACATATCACTGTGGCTTGAAAGAAATGGAATCTCTCAGTTACTTATTGCTCAAAATATTGTGGAGCAATTTTCACAATTGGGTTTGAATAAGTCACTGCAGATAGAGGAGATTTCCTTCATGGATGCGGAGGATGTCTTTACGAATGCAGACACTAACCGGCAAAAGATTTTTCGCTGGCTAGGAGTTGCAGACAATGGCACTAAACGCTCACCCGCCCGCCTATTTTTTGTTGAACAAGCCATTGTTGCCGCCATGCCTCTTGACCTTCGTATTTCTTACCTAAACGAAGTCTACGACATCCCTGGTTTATACATTGGTGTCAGTCCCATCAAAATGAATGACGAGCTTTGTTGTTCGACAATTGCCGCATCTCTCACGAAGGAAAACATGGAAGCTCAAATTTCAATGATCGAGCTTGAAGGAAGTCCTAAGTCAATCCCGTTAATTCGGAAAACACATAAGGAACTCAGAGAGTCTGTAGCAACATCGCTCGCGGCTATCAACTTACTTGAAGAGCGTCATCCTGAACTCCACTCAAATCAGCAGAATACAGAGGGGGCATCATGAACCATGTAATTGGCAAAGAAAATGTCTTAAATTTTCCTGAACGCGAAAATGAAAGCAAAGAAAGGTCTATCTGCACATCTGGATTCTTTAGTATTTCTAATGGGCTGGCAGACAAATTATGCAGTACCCGGTTAAGTGACCAAGAGCATCGTGTTCTGTTTGCTGTGATGAGAAGAACCATTGGATACCACAAGTTAGTGGATTGGGTCTCTCTTGAACAGCTTCACGAGATGACCGATATCAAAAAGCCTAATTTGAGTAAGACTATCAAGACCCTTTTAGAAAGGCGAATTCTCATAAGAGAAGGGCGGAAACTGGGTATCAATCCGACGGTATCGGAGTGGGTAGACAAAGTCAGAACGTTATCCAAACAGATAACAAAAGTTATGCCAACAGATAACGATTGTTATGCCGATAGACAACCCTGCCAAGTAAAAAAAATTATGCCAATGGATAACGCTGTTATCCAAACAGATAACAATTGTTATGCGGATAGACAACCACAAAAGAATACAATATTACAAAATACAAATATAAAAAAAAGAAACAAAAAAAAGACTCTCAAACCTCCAGATCAAAAATCAACAAACCCACCTGCTGTGGATTTTTCCGTATTCGAAGGCATCACTTCAGAGCAGATCTCAGAACTCAAACGGATCCGAAAAGCCAATAGGGGTGGTCCCATTAGCCAGCGTGTCGCTAACCAGCTTGCGAGAGAATTTATTCGGGCAAGGCAATACGGATTTACACTTGATGACTGCCTGACTGAATGGGAAACACGAAGTTGGAAGTCGTTCAAAGCTGCGTGGGTTGCCCCGAAAGAGCGCTACCATTCAAAGCCTTACCCAGACTTTCACAGTGGTGACACCAGTTGGGCAAAAGACCTGGGCTGGTAGTGGGAGGCAGGCATGAAAAACGTTACTCAACTGAGCCAAGAATACCGCCAAAACCCTAAGCGGTTTACAGACAAATACGCTCCCAAGCCTTCATCAACCCAATCGATTGAGGAGGCGGCGGCTCAGATTGTCAACACCCTGTTTGCGGAGCTCCAGTCGATTTTTCCATCTTGGCGACACGCATTGCCGGATGATGAGACTTTGGCCCGAACCAAGAAAACCTGGACCAAGGCGTTCATCGAGAATCAGATTGTGACGCAAACCTTGCTGCAACAGGGACTCCGCAAAGCCCGAAGCCACAAGAGCCCATTTTTCCCGAGCGCAGGCGAATTCATTGACTGGTGCTGTGGAAGTCCAGAGCAACACGGTATCCCTGACGTTCGCAGTGCG
The DNA here is from genome assembly GCF_030689305.1 of Vibrio penaeicida. GTDB lineage: Bacteria > Pseudomonadota > Gammaproteobacteria > Enterobacterales > Vibrionaceae > Vibrio > Vibrio penaeicida_B. Next base: position 24,761 of record NZ_JAUYVM010000022.1, read on the forward strand.
TATCTGGAAGTTTGCAGACATGCCTCTGACCCCACTAGGTGTAATTGGACACATCCAGCACTATACGTCATGGGAAGCAAAACTGGGTGGGATGCACTGAAAACCCGTTCAGAGAAATACACATATCCTATTTTTCAGAGTCAATACCAAAAGATTTTAACGCGAGTAGCAAGAGGGGAAACCTTTACCGATTCTGTTCCCAAACCGCTACCAGACAAACTTTTGAAAGCACCGCTGAGCCGAGAGAAATCCATTGAACGTATTCAGAGTCTTCGTGACAAGTATGGGTTTCAACAAAGGGGCGGGGATATCAGCAATGATAACTAATTCAAGAGAGCTGTGCTTTCGTACATTTGATTGAAAGATGAACAATATCCGCTTTCACACCAGATAGTCGACATCATAAAGAGCCTAAGTCTTGATAATACAATGAGTTGCATGATATTGTTATGTGTGTGAATGAATATTATTGCCCCCCTGTGGATGAATTATTCAGACATTTTGTCCGATAATAATTGTTCTGTAAAAAGAGGAAAACTATGTTTCATTGGAAGAAAGAAAAACATCCGCAGGTCAAGCATACGATCGTCTATTTTGATACAGACAAAGATACAGCTGGGCGCTTTGAATCTAGACATAGTACAAACAAGCGTTTGGACATAGAGGTATGCAGTAACATTAGTGAATTATTGAGTCGAATTGATCAGCACCCAACTAAGCCAATAGATTTGATATTAATTGATTTCTATTCAAAACTCCCAGTGTCGCAATGTTCTGAACGTGAAGTGGAAAGTTACAAATCAAATTTAGAGCCAGAGAAGGCAAGTATTACTGAAGTCATAATGGACTTCCAAAAACACAAAGATCATATTAATCAACAAATAGATAAGGTTTGGTTACGTGAAGGGCTAAACGCTGCAGACACTCTGATAGATTACTTTGAGTATAAACAAATTGATGATATACAAATTGGAATGTATTCAATGTTGGGGCGTAGGCTTATAGCATCCAAAGATGCATCACGCTTGCAATCAAAAGGTGTGGTTTGGGTATGGAAGTCTAAAGATGGCCTACTTAAGGAATGTGCGAACGACGCACAGCTGACTACAGTCTCAGAAGAAGCTGTTGCTAATTCTGAGTTCGACTCTATTCACAGTGCTATTCTTTCAAAAAAGCTAAGAGGCATTAGAGTTTCTGAAGTAATAGATGATTTAAAAGATGCTAGAACTTCTCACTTGCTTACTTTGTTTGCTCTAGTTATTTCTTTGATATTTAACTTTTCAAATTTCGACTTTGGTATCGGGCATTTAGACTGGTTTGGTTATATATCTGCGTTAATTGTCTTGTTTGTGTCTATAAAAGGGGTGTACAAGACACTAAGTAAACTCAAAGCACTATCAAGTAGGAATTTTACATAACACATATGAGCCTTCCGCCTGTAAATAGGCAATAGCATTCTCTTGGCTGCGATAGCAGCCAATAGATCTCACACAACATAGCTATCCACTTCGTTTTGTCATTTCGTTCATGAATGTGCGCCTCCACCTTCGCGCCAGATAGTCAACGTCATAAAGTGCTTAAGTCTAGTATGAGCAATTAATTGCATGGTATTCTAATGGAGTGGTCAGAATGTTATTGGGCACCCTGAAGATAAATTATTCAGACATTTTGTCCCATAGTAATTGTTATGTACTTAGAGAAAAACTATATATATTTGAGGATGCAATGAGAGCAGTAGTATTGTGGCTTGCTTTAGTTTTGGTGAGTCACCCCGCATTTTCTAGTGAAAAGCATCAAGCTCTTCAGGGATTAGGTAAGTTAATTAAGTCTAGCGATGTGATTAATGATACGAGTTCGAAAGAAACAACTAGAAGTTCAATGTTGAGCAAAGACTTCGTGTTATATCGATGTGTTCTTTCCGAGTTAGAGCGACAAGGACAATATAGCAATGACAACGCAATTGTTGCTGTAATGACTAATAAAACGAGGATCATCAGTGTTACATCTGAAATTCAATATTGGATACTTGGTTTAAGTAAGGCTGCCCATTCAGGATATTCTCAAATATGCTCATCAGGTCAGTCTAATGAAGTATCATTAGTTGTTTCAGGCTTTCTCCAAAGCTCTCAGTTGTACGAAAGACTGGCAATTTTAAACGAACATGGTTGGCGTGAACCATGGCAACCAAAATAAACGAAACACGTACATAACAAACGGCTCAAGCCGACCGCTAACGCGTGGCACTTTTGGTTTGCAGTAATAACTGTGTTTAGGGCGCAATGCGGTAGCCGTTGTATTGCGTTGGCAGCGGCTTAAGCTGGTGTTATGTTTCCCTTTAAAATTAGTAGATTCAGAGATAATGATAAATAACAAAGACATTCTTAATAAATTTAGCTTTGTAATCGCAGCACTAGCATTTCTTGTGACAAGCTATGGTGTATGGGAACAAGTTAGAGACAAGAACCCCGAGATTAAGGTATCAACCATTGTTCAGGACAAAGTGACTGATTTAGCGAACATAAAAGGGTTAGTAGCTTCATATTCTTTCAACGGGGAATCAATCAAAGACCTTTGGAAAGTAAAAGTTAGACTCCAAAATGTAGGGGAAAAAACCATTATTGGTAAAGGTTCTAAAAGTGATTTAATAAAGGGAGTATTGGAGTTCTCATTTCCAAAAGGCTTTAGGATCATTGACTTGGATGAAACCAAGGATCTTGTTCGGGCAAAGCTCGAAACATACGATAGTAACTCATTCTATGTTGAGTTCGATCAGTGGCAAAGTGAAGAATATATAGATGTTGAACTGTTCCTGGAACAAATGGACTCTTCACCGAAATCTCCAAAAATCATGCTTGCATCGAGAAGTCTCATTGATGGTAACTTCAACTTATCAAAGGAAAATCCTTTGGATGTCGTGAAGCAAAAGTCACTACTGAACTTGCCGACACCACTAGTTGAACTGTCTTCTACATTCGTCGCTTACTCAAAGTCGTTACTATTCGTGCTGCTCCTATACATCGTTACCGCTGGGCTTAAAGATTGCCTAATCTATTTTCAATGGAAAAAAATGCACAAGGCTAATTTTGATGCACATGTAGACCAATTGTTTTCTGACTTTGACGAAGAGAAGTTTAAAGATATTTGCAAGCTTTACAAAGATGACCCTAACAAAGCTCCTGACTGGGTGTGGGAGGAGTTTTCGGATGAAAGAGTAAGTGGGACGGCCTTATTCGCAACAACAAGACCTACGGTGGTATTTTTCATTGTATCGTGGTTGTTTGTATTGGCTACTGTAGTTTCGGTTGTAGGGTAAACATAACAAAAACATCAAGTTGACGCGTTTTACTCGGCGGTTTTGGTAAGGAGAACGGTGTGCTTTTCTGGTTCAATGAGGCACACCTTATTGCAACTATTATACGTAAGGAATAAAAATGGAACTAGAGCGAATATATGCACTCTATGGAGCTTCAAATTCCGGAAAAACATCAACTCTAAATCAGCTAATTGGCATTCTTAGAGAGAATGCAGAAGAAGTAGTATTAGACGAAAATGTTGGTGGTACTGATCATAGGGCTGTGTTCTTAATCAAAGATAAGTATGTAGGTGTTTCGACTCAAGGGGATTGTGAATCTCATGTGGAGAGTCATTTAGATGTGATTGAGCCACTTTCCAACATAATTTTTTGTGCGACCAGAACACGAGGTGGAACTTGTCATCATGTAGCTGAACGTTTTGGCAATAAACTAACTTGGGTCCAAAACTTTGGTATATACAATAAGAAGAAATATGCCTTTGACAATAGTGCTTTCATTGAAGCTAGTTATTCGTCAATAGGGAAAATGTTGTTTACGCTTGTGCCTTAAAATTTATACATAAAAAGCATTCAATCAGAACCTCAACATGTGGCATTTTTGGTTTGCAGTTAATTTAGTGGTTAAGGCGTAGTGCGACGTGTTGTTTTGTTCGTTGGTTGCGGTTTAAGCTGGCGTTAGGTAAATAGGGTAAATTGAGATGGAAGAAATCGTTGAAGTCGTAAAAAGTGCTCCCAAAATAGTTGAAGAAGCATATTCTGATGGGGTGTCAAACACCTTGAAAGAAGCAAGTAAAATAGGCGTGGATGCCGCTAAAACTGTCCGGCTTATGTTATTTCCATTGCAATTTGGAGCAATGGCACAAGAACGGTTAGCCAAGTACATTTCTGGGTGCATCAATCGAATCCCAGAAAGTAATCGAATTGACCCCTCAGAATCGCTGGTTTTGCCAATTGCAGATAAACTCAGGTACCATGAAGAGACTAACCCTTTAACTGAAGTTTATTTAAACCTTATGTCTAGAGCCATGGATAGGGAAAGGGTTGGAGAGGCTCACCCTGCATTTATTGATATCATAAGCCAGTTATGTCCTGATGAAGTTTTGCTATTAAACCAAATTGGTAAGTCAAAGCACCTGTTATTGTATATGCTTGATGGTCGTATCGAAGCCTATAGTTACTCTGCAATTGCTAGTTACTTGGAGTCCTTAGACATACCACCACAAGCAAAAAAATCGCTAAAGATTTATGCTTTTGACCGCAATTCTATAGCTCAGCCAGAACTACTTACAACGCTTTTGGAGCACCTAGTATCTTTGGGGCTGGTTAACTATGACGTAAACCTGTTTGAACGCGAAGAGTTTTCTGTTCTTAAGGGGTTTATTTCTTACCCGAAGCATTATCTTCAAAGACCGCAACTTACAAAGTTTGGTAAACTGTTTTTTAAAGCTTGTGTAAAGTGTGAAAAATTTGCCTAACACTTATGAGCCTTCCGCCTGTCAATGGGCAATAGCATCCTATTGGCTGCGATAGCAGCCAATCCATCTCGAACACAAAGTCATCTACTTAGTTTTGTCATTTTGTTACGAATGTGCGCCTCCACATGCTTCTATTTATATACGCATTTGTGCATATTTGCTAAAGTAGCCAGCAGCTTAGGACAAGTGACGGATTTGCGGAGAATGATTTTGCCGTTGGAGTCAACGACGTGGATGCTAAAGTGTTTTTTCGCTAAGTCGGTACCGCCAAAATAAGAACAATTAAACTTGCTGCCTCCAGTGTTAATCGAAACCACCTTAATGTGGCAGATTCTAGGGAGGGAGAATTGATGTCATTCGTTAGCTCATGATTGGTAACTGGAGATAAATAAAATTGATCGATAAATTGACTGGATTAACAGATTATTTTAGAAAAATACCTGCATCCTTTTTGGTGGCAATTGTTTGTGTATTAGGTCTGATTCTATTTTTACCTAACGATATAGCAGTAACGCTTGCTGTTGATGGTTTCAGAGATGATTACCGAGTTTTCCTTGGTCCTGCTTTTTTGCTTACGTTTTCATTTTGTGTTGCGCGAATATTTATATTTCTTATGAAAAGGCATAGACAGAAAAAGAATTTAAAGCATAAACAAGATTCATTACATCAGCTTACTCCTGAGGAGAAAGGTTATTTAATTCATTACATCGAGAATGAACAGAATACCATATATGTGGGTGTTGATGATGGAATAATGGCAGGTTTAAGAGCGAAGGGCATTACTTATTTGGCCGCAAATATGGGTGATGCATTGAATGGCTTTGCATTTAATCTTCAAACTTGGGCTCGTGATTATTTATCCAAAAACCCACAACTCTTAAATGGCTATGTAGGTCGTCCGATGACACCGAGAGAAAAATTGCATGCAGGTTGGTAGTACGTTCGTTTGAGTTAATAAGGTTATCTGACGTGTTACGTTCTTCAGTTTTGGTGAGTTCATCGTGGCACACCTTATTGCAAGCGCTATGTGGTAATAGACATAGTTTAACTAAACACTATAGTGCGTCGTTTTATTTATTGTGGAGTGTTATGTGAAACGAAATATATTATTAGTTTGTTGTGTGTTGCTAATGCCCTTCACATCTAAAGCTAAAGCTCCTTTCGGGCTAGCATGGGAAATGAGCAAAGGTGATTTACTTGGTGAATACCAAGACTTAGGCAGTAAAAAGTTAAGTAAAAGGGTGATTCATACTGGTAGGTTTTTTAACTTATATGTACCAAACCCTGATGCTGCATTTGATGATTATGTAGGGTACGTAAATAATGATGGTCTATATGCTGTAGTCGCAAGTTCAATTAAGTTTGAGGATGACTATTTGGGGAAAAAAGGCATTAATCAGTTTTATCAGTATGTTAGGTTACTAGAGACTAGTGGTTTCAATAAGTATCAATCAGTCATAAAGAAGCAAGACAGTTCAAAAGGCTTTTATTCATGTAATAGCTACATTGGTTGTATTAGTTACTGGTGGAGAGGAAAAAATAAAGCTGGTGATACTGTCGATGTAACAGTGGGACCATCCTATGGTGATTCCAGTGGAAAGATTCAAGTGACGTACCTAAAGGGGAGTATTTCGATTAGTGGCTTTTGAGTCGGCATGATTGGTTCAGTACCCAAAATTGTTAGCTAAAAACTCAGCCACATTACACATATGAGCCTTTCGCCAGTCAATAGGCAATAACGTTATCCTGGCAGCGATAGCAGCCAATCCACCTCGAACAACAAAGTCATCAACTTCGTTTTGTCATTTCGTTCACGAATGTGCGCCTCCAGACGCTTTCATTAATATGCATATAAATGCACTTGTTGCTATGATAGCCAGCAGATTAGGTCGAGTATCGGATTTGTGGAGAATGACTTTCGCGTTGGAGTCAACGACGCGGATACTAAAGTGATTTTTGCTGAACCTGTACCACCTCAGTGTGGCAGATTCTACAAACGGGAATCCATGTCATTCGTTATATAAGTAGGATAGTATGTCTAAAAAATATTCAAGATCTGACTTAATGAAGATCGCTATAGAAGAGCACTTAAAGTGTACAGAGTTTCCACGAGTTGGAGTTGTTATTGCGAAAAGTGGTGAAGTATTGGCTACTGGTTATCGTGGTGAAACAAAGAATGTTCATGCTGAGCGTATTGCGATAAGAAAGCTAACTGCTGAACAGGTTAAAGGTGTAACAGTCTATACTACGTTGGAGCCATGCGTTGAATTACGTGAGGAGCAAGAGATATCATCTTGTGCTCAATTATTGATCGATTCTGGAGTCAGTGATGTTGTTATCGGTGTTCTAGACCCTAATGGAACTATTTACTCCCAAGGTTATAGAAAGCTATTGGAAAACAATATTAATGTTAGTTTCTTTAATCGAAAACTCAGGGCTGCTGTAGAAGAGGAAACTTTTGACTGTGGCAATATACATAAAATTTATGGCTGTGGTAAAAGAAGAGTCCCAGTGATACACAGTGGAAACGAAATTGAAGTCCAGTTTAGTCAGACAGATGAAAGAATAATTAATATAAAATGGGCAACATTGCAGCCAGTACATGGATGCGTTGATCTTCAATGTAGTAATGGCAATAGCTCTGTACGAGTCGCTGCTGGTGTGAGAAGTTTCGGAGATATTAGTGATCCTACGATATTTCGCTTTCCAAGCCATTACTCAAGAATGAAAATAGGTGATATTGCAATAGTTAAACCATCAAACGCCACTTTTTATGTTTTGATTCAACTGATTAAAATTTTCGATAACGATATCATCTTCAAATGGGAAGTTAGAAATGATAGGTAAGTGAGTATGAGCTGAAGGTTTACATAACAAATGTATCAACAAGATTTGTTACATTCGGCATTGTCAGTTTGTCTCAAATTTCAGTGGTTAAGACAGTAAAATTCAGTTAAGCCTGTATCGTAGCAAAAGTACTATGCAGGTGTTAGAACGTTTAAGGGTAATCTGATATGGAGGGGCTATGATAGTTGACTTAAGCCAAGTTCAAAATCGATCTTGCTTTATTTTTGGTAGTGCTCTTATTCTTTTGTCGTGGATTACACAAAACTATCTTAATTCCTCTTGGAATGAAGAGCGCCTTTTTCATGAAAGAGCTCAATTAAATAGATTAATTGAAGAGTTAGAAATCAATTTATGGACAAGTACTTTACTACTGGAAAGTTCAAAAGATAAACCTGATGAAGATGTAGTACTTCAGTCAACTTTCAAAATTGCATTGCACTCAATTAGCTTGATGACATGGCACATATCTCCCTTTTTAGACGCGCCTGAGGACATACGCTCATCTCTAAACGAGAAGCATAAGCTTGAGAGAAGGGCTAGAGAGTATTTGCAAAAAAAAGATATCAAATCGTTAACTGTACTTCAGAATATGATCGCAATAGATTTGAATAAGAACGCTATTTCCTCACGAGATCGCATTGCATCAAAGCATCAAGAGCTTTTGTTTAAGGTTAAAAGCTCTGGCAACGTATTTTTGTTCCTCTACGTGTGTGGAACGTTATTAATAGGCTTCAGTTATTTAAAAAAGAAGGAGCTGGCTTCTTCATTACCAAAGCAATTAAAACCAAAGCGGAAAACAAAAAGGCGTAAAAGGTAACGTTCTAACAAAACGCTTCAAGCCGACCGCCAACGCATGGCATTTTTGGTTTGCAGCAATAATTGTGTTTAAGACGCAATGCGGTAGCTTGATTTGTTCGCTGTCTGCGGTTTAAGTTGGCGTTATGCCACTAAGGTAAAGTTTGGTGACGAAGAAAGGTTATAAAAGAGAGCATATTTTCCCTAACGAATCTTATGTACAAGAAGCTATTGATAGATATTTTCTGACCGCTGGTTATGAAATCATAGACGACAAATATACTGACTTAGTTTGTAAGCACCCTTCAACCAAAGAAACATGGTATATCGAAGCTAAGGGTTTAACATCTCAAGTCGGTTTGGATTTCCGTACCTGTATTGGGCAGGTTGTACAAAGAATGAAAGTGCAGGGTGCAAACTATGCTATTGCAGTTCCCGACATTCAAAAATTTAGAGATCAGCTTTTAATTGTCGCTCCACATGTAAGAGAAATACTAAACTTGTACTGGGTTTTAGTGGACGAGAATCAGTCGGTAGTCATCGTGTCTCCAGAGCAAAATTTGCATAATAAATTGCCTAAGTGTGACGGTTAACCATTGGCAGTTTTGGTTTGCGGTGAAATTAGTGTTTAGAGCGCAATACAGCGGCTTGTTTTGTGCGTTGTCTGCGGCTTAAGCGAGCGTTATATAATTTGGAGATCAAATGGACATTAATAAAAAGGACTTCGTCCTTAAGATAGCACTTTCAAACACTCAAAGCGCTGCATTTCAAAGAGGATATGTTTATTCATCTAATGTTTCTGATTCAGATAAGTCTAAATTTTCGAAATATTTTCGCTCTCGTTTAAGAAGCCTAGAAAGCACGTATTCTAGTCAGCCTAATGAGATGGAGCACATAGAAATTATTGAGTCTTTCAGGGAAGACATTTCAAACAAATATGCTCACCTGCTACAGGGTAATAAGCTACGGTTTGGTACTGCACAAAAAGCAGTCAATCTATACGTAAAGTTCCTATGGACACTGGGCTACATAGAAGAGCAACCTCCACATTGCCCGATTGATGGAATAGTATTGAAATCTTTGGGGCTCAAAGACAAGTGGACTGAACTTGACTGCCGACAACGCTACAAACAGATAATCGAATCCGTCAGACAAGAAGCATCTAAAAATAAAATGACAATAGCGGAGTGGGAAATAATGCTCTGGAATGATGTGGCTTAGCTTGTACGTAAATCAGGCAAGAAATTGCCTGTATGTGAAATGCTGCATAAGTCTTCAAGACCAGTCTAGATATATACTTTCCTAGTGTTACGATTTAGCCTCAATGAGCACGTATCTATTGCTATAACAGGAGGCAGCTTGAATATCAGAGTTATCGTACTTCTTGCCATATTGGCTGGTGGTTCAGCATTTATGAATGCTTATAACACTGTCGGTGATACAGTGGAACAGGTCATTGCTTTTGTTACTCCTCTTCTTGCCTACATAGCCATTATTGCTTTGGTTGGAATTTATCAAAAAGTGAAGATATTCAGTGATAAATTCATTTCGTACTTCTCTGTCTTCTTTATTCTTTTTACAGTCATTGAGAATGTCTATCCGATGTATCTATATCGCGATCAGACGTTGCCCAGTGATTACCTACTGCTGTTCTTTTTACAATTACTCTTAAATATTTACATCGTGAAGGTGATTCGCAGTGAACAAAACTCTCAGTCAGCTTAGTCCGGCTACGCCTTTATTGTCAGTTTTACTGAAAATGAAAGGGCAAATAGACAATAAAGTTAATGCAAACGACATTTACAGAGACCTATACCCTGTATTAGAAGAATTACTGATGAAAGGGTACAGCTTTGAGTCAGCAGAAATTCAAGGGGTCGTTTCTATTCTAAGTGAATTGCCGGCATGGGGAGCAAGGAGAATACACTTTCGGAAAACCTATCTGAAAGACATATATACACTAAAGAAGCTCCCAAGAAATCCTAGACACATCCCTTCAGGGTTATGGCACTGAGGCTGAGTAAGTTTTTTTTGGAAAACTTGCTCAATACAGGTATCTCAATATCCCAATGAGTTTGCCAACAGGGCGAGAATATTGAGTTTCCCACCCCAGATATTCTCGTCCGTCACTGTCCTTGTACAACCCAAACTCTCCGTTAGGGGGTAATTTCCCAGGGTCAACCACGACCAGATCACCAACCTGTAATGCCAACTCGTTGGGTTCAACCTTCCTGACTCTCTTTGATATGTAGCGCATAGCGAAACCTCTCTTCCTTGATTTGATCAATGGTCACGTCCATGTGCGGGTCAAAAGAAAAAGTAATGCAATGCAAAACATCAAGTTAGGCAGTCAAAGGCTAAGAGCTAGCATAGGTTGTTCGTGCTGATTTTGAGAAAAATGAATACTTAGCTGAGGCTCTGTTCTATCTATATGATTTCTTTGCTTGATACACCAACTCGACGGATTTCTTGCTTTTGGATTTGTTTCTTATACATAAAACTGTATATAAAAACAGTGCTCATTTAAGTGAGTAATGTCACTTTTTGTGGTTGTGTCAACAAGCGAAGCAAGGTTTTACTCAGAATCGACTTCGATGAAGTTAACACCAGATAAGTTATTAGAGGTCACTACATCGAAAAAACCGCCTGGCTGGTCAGTGCAAAAAGTGCGCAAACCCGCTCCCTGGACTCTGAAAATCCCACCGTCCGAAATCGACTCTTTGGCTAGGACCAACTTCTTGAAAGGACGCACGCGACTTGGCTTACCGTTACGAAGGTTCACGACGGTTTTTTCTTTGTCAATGGCATCAATAGTTTTGGTGATATTCAAAGTTAACCAGCGCTCTCCATTAAGATTTAACGGCAAGAACTCGCTGCATGTTTTCAATCCATCGAACTTTTTCATTGTCTCTTCTGAGGCGGCAAGGGCAGTGGCTCCCCATGCGGCAATGTCGGGCTTAGGTAACGTGGGTTCACCGTCAACTTCTAGCCAACCAACATCGATAGAATGCCAGTCAGAAGCTAAAGATTCTCCATTCAAATCTGGGAAATTATGAGTGGTTGCCTGAAGTGACATTTCCAGGTTGCTTTCCTGAAGAATAGCAAACTCATTGGCGTTAGCGGTGACAATGAAAACTCGGTTGAATGTTGTCATAATGAACCCTTATAACTGCTTTTCAAAACTTTAGGTATGAAACTCAAAAAGCTCAGCTATGACTTACTTGAACGTATAAAGTCTTAAAACACCGCCAATAGGTTGGGTTCAAAGCGCAGTCCCTTAAATTTATGACTTTCGCACATCGACTTAAATTCATCGGTTACAAACAATGTTGGACCTACTAATTTGGATTTAAATACCAGTTTTTCGGACACATCATCCTGGTTAAATGCCAAGGTATCATACCCATCCTCGATGCCATTGAGGTATCTTTTGGAGCACAACTCCGCATCCTCTTTGCCAAACTGCAGACAGTTAAATATGTACATGGGTTCTTCATCCACTCGAATTGGCAGTAATTCTCCTTTCGATTCAAGATAGGGGGACAGAGTTTTGGCCGCTTCTGAACTTAAAACGAGATAGGTTCTAAGCCAGACAAAGACGTCCGGAATGCTAGTGTTGTCACCTAACACTTCTTTACTGGAGCACGATACTTTATCACTCCAATACGGTTGCAAACTGATATTTGATGTTGGCTGTTTACGCAATTCATTAAAGTTAACGCCATTTAGCATAGACGCCAGGGACATAACGTTGAGGCTAATTGTTCTGAAGTCTTCTGGAAGCTCCATCAATTGGTATATTGCAGTCATTGTTCATTTGTCCATTGCGTATCTTTAGCAGTTAGAATTTGTGCTGGATGTGAGCCGTTTTTTAGTCGTTGTTTAACATCGACGAGTCGGTTTGTGAACACTTCTTTTGGCAAAGTATCAAGCATGAATTTTGAGATTATCCATGTCTCGTAATTGTATCTGTGAATTTCCCTATGTCCGGGAGATTTTGGAGCTTCCCAGTTCAGTTGTTTGTGCTTTTTGAAATTTACCAGCCAGACGCCATTTAGTGGATCATTTATGCCATAGCCGTAGGCATGAAGGTTGAGCCTGACGTTCATGAGCTCATCTTGGCGATATCTTCCTTTACCTGGGATGATATGGTGAGCCTCATGGTTTGTGGTTGGTTTCGGCTCTCCTATGGCTGTCAGATTGCGAGCGAGGCGAACGGTGGGGTGGTGCTCTTCGTTATAAAGAGATTCCAAATCACCCTTGTCTGAAGCCTTTTGGGCTGAAGCTCTGTATTCACTAAGCTGGTTTTGTAAATACACTCGCGCAACTATTTGTCTACGAAGTACTTTTAAGTGCTGCCAATCTTGCCTCGCGGCTTCTTGACACTCAATGTTTTTTTTCGCGTTTTTAGGGGATGTAGCGTTTCTTTCATTGTGAAACTTCGCACACTCTTGCTCATACCGGTGAATGGCAAGTTCTAGAGGTGAAGGATTTGAAGGTCTGGGAGACGGAGTAAGCTTTTGATACTGATATTTCATACATATTTTCCAATGAAAGATATGCTTGGGATAATACATATGCAAATTAGTGTATAAATGAGTAATATGAACTTTTTAGAGGGTGTGCACAATTTTCACTGTCGTAGTTAAGGTAAGGATAATATGGCTCATGACCGTTTATAGAATCACAGAAAACCCTACTAAATTTAAAACCCTTTCATTGTTGCCGAGTAATTTGGCTGAACAATTGGGTGACTTTGACCTTGTCAGAGACATACTTCAACAACCTTCAAATAATGCGCCACTGAAACCAATATGGGGTAAGGTGAATACAGAATTTGCTGATGTCCTCAATAAAGATTCAGAAACCCCTGATATCAGTATTTGGTGCAATACATTCCTCATATTTTCACCCAAAGCCTATGATTGCTTGCACACACAGTTGTCCACGTGTGGCGAGTTTTTACCAATCGATGTAAAAAGTGAGACTTGGTACTTCTTTACAGCACTGACATTCGCAAAAGAAAACAAACAGTTAACTGTCCAAAAAATCGAATACGGTGAATTGATTGGATTGGAAGCACTGGCTTTCGACGAAGAAGACACAAAAGATAAGTACCTCTTCAAATCCATTGAGGAAGGTCCAGTAAATCTATTCTGTACTGACACCCTTCGAGACCTAGTGACAGAGCATAAGCTGACAGGCATTGGTTTCTCGAAAGACTTAACAGGTATCGATTTTATGGGTGAACCGGAGTAAACGGGCCTGAAGTGATAGCGCCATAAGCTGTCATTCAAACCGCCTAACATATTCTCTCTCCCTTTCCTTCTCGGTCATTTGCGATTATGGTTATCGCAAGGCAGTGGTGTCGGATGATGAGTTAAGCCCTTAAGTGGTCTGAGATTTCATCGCATTATCTGCACGTTCAAAAAAGAGGGGACATTTATGGCGGAGCTTATTACTCATAACACTCCATGGCTCTTAGAGCAGTGGGGACGATGGGCTAGGGTGAATAACGACTTGACCGTGGGCTATCCGTCGATCACCTCTTTCACGAAATTGCTGGGCTCGACTTTGCCTTCTCCGCTCATCAATGATGACGATGCCATGTTGGTAGACAGTGCCGTCGCCAGGCTCAATCGCCGCGATGAAGAGATGGGTCAGGCAGTGGTGTTGTTTTACACCGGTGGCAGTAATGTGTCTCAAGTCGCCAGATGGCTCGATATTGACCGACGCAGAGCGGATGTTCTAGTGAAATCCGGCACCGCTTGGGTCGACGCGGCTATAGACAACGTGGCTTAACGTTATGTCAAAATAGTTGATTTTTTGTACACAACCAACTAGATTAAATCTCATATTATGAAGATATGCGCCCTGAACTCAGTTCGGGGCGTTTTCGTTTGTAAACCCGGTTGCCTTAAGGTGCCGGGTTTTCGTGTTTTAAGGAGCGCAGAATGAATCTGACCGAGCAGTTGAAAAGGCACGAAGGGTTTCGGCGTTACCCTTATCACTGCAGCGCGGGCAAGTTAACCATTGGCTTTGGCCGTAACCTTGAAGATGTAGGCATTGATAAAGAGGAAGCCGAGCGACTTCTTGAAAACGATGTGCAGAAGGTGAAAACCGCGCTCGTCAGGAAGTTACCTTGGTATCAGACAATCTCTCCGGTCAGACAAGCCGTGCTTGAAAATATGGCGTTTAACATGGGCGTTGCCGGGCTTTTGACCTTTAAGAAAATGCTCAGAACCGTGAAATCGGGCGATTACGCCTCCGCTTCCAATGAAATGTTAGATAGCCTATGGGCGAAGCAGGTGGGCAAACGAGCCACGGAGCTTGCTGAGCAGATGAAAACCGGGAGGTGGGCATGAGCATTTGGAATGTCCTTACCGGATTGGTCAAACCCGTCACTGACGTGATTGATGCCTTGCACACCAGTGATGAAGAACGGCTTCAAATTAAAGCCAAACTGTTTGAGATGCAAAACGCCATGGCCACTCAGGTGATGGATTACGAAGCGAGGCTCCTGGAGGCGAAAGCCCAGGTCATTACCGCCGAAGCACAAGGGGCGAGCTGGTTACAGCGTAATTGGAGACCCGTCACCATGCTGACGTTCTTGGCGCTGGTCGTCGCAGATACCTTTGGTTTGACTGAGTTTCGTTTGTCAGATGAAGCCTGGACACTATTGCAGATAGGTCTGGGCGGCTATGTGGTGGGGCGCAGCGCAGAAAAAATCGTTCCCAAAGTCAACGATGTAATGAAAAAGGACTGAGGCATGGTCGAGAGAGCGGCGGTGACGACCACTTACAGCGCTTCTGCCATTACTGTGCTGGCTGGACTCACCATCAATGAATGGGTGGCACTGGGAGGGCTTCTTATCGGGTTAGCGGGCTTAGCCATAAACTGGTGGTTTAAAAAAGAGCACCTCAAACTGGTTCGAAGAAGGGAGCATGATGAAGATGAATCATAGTAACCGGCTGCGAAATGACGGAGTGTAAGTATGCCGACATGCAAACGCACTCAGCGCCGGGACAATCGATTCTTTGATGCCCTTGAAGCGGGCTTTGGGGTCGGAGAAGCGGCGCGCCGTGCTGGCTATTCCCGAAGAAGCACCTACGACTACCGAGACCAGGACGCAGACTTTGCCAAACGCTGGGAAGAGGCGATTGAGAGCCACGTTGAAGCCCTTGAAATTGAAGCGGACAGACGAGCCAGTGTTGGGGTTGAAGAGCCGGTATTTTACAAAGGGAAAGAATGCGGACGGGTTCGAAAGTACTCAGACAATCTCCTGATGTTTCGCCTGAAAGCACTGGCACCGGAAAAGTATCGAGAACGCCGGGAATTGACAGGCAAAGACGGGGGACCGATTGAGACCGCCGTGTCGTTTACCTGCATGGTACTAGAAGCCGTTGATGGACAAACCCGATCTAAATAAAGCCATTGCCTTACTGGGTGACCGGAAATGGCGGTTAAACCACCTGTATTACATCGAGGACAAAAAAGGGCAGGTCGTACGATTTCAACTGAATGCGGCGCAGGAAAACCTGCTCCATAATCTTCACTATCTCAACCTGATTTTAAAAGCCCGGCAGATGGGCTTTAGCACATTCATTCTTTTGCTTGCTTTGGATTGTTGTCTGTTCAATTCCAACTTAGCCGCCGGGTTGGTCGCGGACACGCTGGACAATGCCAAAGGCTTGCTCAGTCGTATCAAATTTGCTTATGAGCGTTTGCCCGCTGATATCAAGCAGGCAGTGCCTGTGCTGACGGACAACGCGTTAGAGGTACGATTTGGCAACGAAAGTTCGGTGGAAGTCGGGGTATCACTGCGGTCGAGCACCAAGAACTTTCTGCACATTTCTGAATACGGCAAAATTTGCGCGCAATCGCCGGACAAAGCCAGTGAGATCCGTTCGGGTGCATTAAACACGTTGGCACACGGACAACTGGGGTTCATTGAAAGTACGGCAGAGGGAAGAGGCGGGGACTTTTTCAACAAAACCGAGCAGGCGAGAAAGATCCAGGACGAAGGACGTGACCTGCTGGACATGGAATGGAAGTTTCACTTCTTTCCCTGGTTTCAGGATCCGTCCTACCAAACCCGTGACCGTATTCGGATGACGGCAGACGAGATGAAATACTTTGATGAACTCGCCACTGAGTTCGGTATTTCGCTTACAGAAGATCAACAACACTGGTACGTATTGAAATGGCGTGAACAAGCCGAAGACATGAAAAAAGAATACCCGTCGACACCGGAAGAAGCGTTTTCCGGAGCGCGTGAAGGGGCGTATTTCGGCAAACCTATTCAGGCACTGCGACAGCGTGGAAAGATTGGTGGTTTCGAGTTTGAACCTCGGAGTGTGGTCAATACGTTCTGGGATTTAGGGGTATCAGACAGCACGACCATCTGGCTTCACCAGGAAATCGCGGGCAAACATCGCTTTGTCGGGTACTACGAAAACAGTGGTGAAGGCATCGCTCATTATATTGACTGGCTCGACCGTTGGCGAACCCAACGTGATGCCCGTTTTGGTCGTCACTTCGGTCCTCATGACGTCGAGCACCGAAAACAGGGACTCGAAGCGAAATCCATCAAACACATTGCGGCGGAAATAGGTTTCGCGTTTGAGGTCGTCCCAAGAACCCCGGACAAACTCAATTCCATACAGTCGGTGAGAACTGTATTGCCGGAGTGCGAGTTTGACGCCTCCGCGTGCGATGAAGGGATCCTGCATTTGGAAAACTACAGCCGAGATTGGGATGACAAGTATGGCGTCTGGAAACGACACCCACGTCATGATGAGCACTCGCACGGGGCAGATGCATTCATGGTATTCGCAGACGGGTATCAGTCAGACACCTCGGTGAAGGTTCCAGAGTACAAAGTGAGAAAGGTGGTTTAGATGCAGACAACGCAAATACTGGTCAGGGATAATCATTGGTCAGAAATCACGCTCTCTTCGACGGGAGTTATCTTATCACGAGCCGCTGAAGGTGTCTTGCTGTCGGTGGGCAGCACCGCACCATTGCAAAACCAACATGCCCATGAAGTTTCTGGTGCTGACGCCTATAAAGGGCTTTCAATAGGTGGCTTGTCCAGTACAGACAAAGTCTATTTGAAAAGTCTCAAAGGTGATCAGTATCTTGTGGTGACGTACTGATGGAATGGGATATAGGGCGCTTTGGTTTCACCCCCGATATGACAGGGTTTCGCTTCATTCAGGTCGCCAAGCCTTTTAGACCATCGGATGTGCGAGGTTTCATTGGGTGGTACGACGCCAGCCAGGAAAACACCATCACGCTAAACGGCAATGAAATTACGCGGATAGATAACCGAGTCGCAAGTGGTCGGCCCATTGAAGCGCTGGCTTATGGTGGTCCCGATTATGTCCCAAGCCATGCTGTGGCTAACGGTATGCCCGCTGCTGTCTGGCCCCAATTAGATAACAAAAAGGGGCTAGGATTAGGGGTCGATGCCAGTGTTAAACACCTGTTTGTGGTTGCGGCTTATAAAAACGGGGTAGAAGATCGATTCAGTCAATACAACACCATCTATACCGACCTCTCTGGTATATCGGAAATTAGCTCAGCTCGCGTTATGGGGACGTTGAATGCATCAAGCATATTCAATCAAGCTGAGTTCGGTGTGTTGGCTTCGGTCAATGATAGACAATTGACCAATGCGACTACATTATTGCCGCTCCCTCTGTCTGTGTTGCATTTTAGCCAACTTGGGCCGTTTAATATCTCCGCATTTGGCTCTAATAATGCCGGTAGTGGTGCCAATCGAGCGTGGCAGGGGTGTGTATGTGAAGTGCTGGCATTCAGTTTGGACATCGCTCCCTCAGAGGTGCAGAAGATTAAAGATTACTTGTATCCAAAATGGGGGATCCAGCCGTGATTGACGAGCCCTTAGGCAAAGATCATGATCGCCTGACCAGCCATATAGCCGGGCTTATTGATGCCTGTGAGCAATACTCTGAAGAACAAAAGTCCAGTCGTGATAGGTCACTGAATTACTACAACGGAGAAATGGACGATCTGACGCCAGAGGAAGGGCGCTCGGCGTCCGTATCAAAGGACGTTCGTAGTGTCATCAAAAAGCTGATGCCCTCCATCATGCGTACGGTGTTATCGAACGACAAGATTGTCGATTACGAACCCGTTGGACCGGAAGATGAAGAGAGCGCAGAACAAGCCACCGACTACGTCAATCATGTGGTGGTACCGGAATGCGGAGCGGAGCAGGCCATTCATGATGCCGTGTTTGATGCGCTGTTGGTCAAAACGGGGGTTTTAAAATGGACGGCGTACTCTCGAAAACAGATCAAGGTCTACGAATTCACCAACCAACCTTCTTCGGCGTTACTGGGACTCGAAGGAGAAGCAGACATTGACATCATTGCGCTTCAGGAACGACCGGAAAAAGATACACCAGATAATGACCCCGACACCCAGCGCTATGATTTTAAACTTCGGCGTATTGAAGACCAGATCGATATCCAGCTTGAAGCCATACCACGAGGCGCCTTTTTGATCTATCCGGGCAGTACCAACATTGAAGAGAGTCCGATTGTGGGGGAGCGCCAAATTGTAACCCGATCCGAACTGGTGAGTCGTGGTTACGATAAAGAAGACATTGCCAGCCTGCCTGAGTATGACCGAAGTGGTGACGAGGATGACAGCCATTCGAGGCAAGGGGACGACTGGAGTGACAACCGAACGCAAACATCGAGCGCAATGGACTCTGTCCTGATTTATGAAGTGTATGTACGGCTGGATCTGGATGACGATGGTATTGCTGAACTTTACAAGATGTGTTTTGCCGAGTGCAGTCAGGACCAGGAAGGAAAACACCTAATTCTAGCCATGGAAGCGGTCAGTGACGTGCCATACGCCGAGGTGGTGGCAGAGCGTGAAGCACACCATTTTGAAGGTCATTCGGTGGCAGAAGACGTGGTGGACATACAGCGTATCAAAACCGCTTTGCTCCGGGAAACCCTCGATAACATCTACTGGCAAAATAAAAAACAACCCGCACTCGACCCTTCAAAGCTGACAGAAAGTGGGATAGAAGCCGTCTACAACCCGGCATTTGGTAAACCGATTACCTTGAAGTCCGGGGCGAACGTTCATGATGCGGTTCAGTGGATGGAGGTGCCGTTTGTGGCAGACAAGTCCTTTGGCATGATGGACTACCTGGACAACGTCGTTCGCGACCGCACCGGTATTACCGACCAGTCTGGCGGACTCGACCCCGAGGCTTTTCAGGGTATGACCGCCACCTCTGTACAGTTGATGTCTGAAAGTGGGATTGCCCAGGCGGAAATGATCATCCGTTCTCTTACACGTGGCATTCGAAAAGCCTTTAAAGGGCTACTGAAACTGGTGATTGCTCATGCGGACGAACCTCGCACGGTACGTCTTCGGGGGGAGTGGGTTGAATACGACCCTCGCCACTGGAATGTGGATATGGATTGCAAAGTGAATGTGGGGCTGGGGGCGGGTTCAAAAGAACGCGATCTGACCGTACTGCAATTGATCCTCGGTTTACAGAAAGAGATTTTGGCCTCTATCGGTGCCGACAACCCCTTCGTCAAACCCAACCAGCTGTACAACGTTTTGGAAAAAATCACCGAAACAGCGGGTTTCCCCAGTGCAGAGCCTTACTTCACCAAACCCAATGAGGAAGAGATTGCGGCAAAACTGCAGCAAGAGGGCCCGACCGAGGCAGAAATGAAACTTCAGGCACAGATGCAGTTAGAGCAGATGAAGGCGAGTGCCAGATCTGCCATTGAACAGGCTCAGATGGAAGCGGACATCCGAGTTCAACAGGCCGAATTGGAAAAAGACACTCAACTTCAGATGATGAAGGCGCAGCAAGCCCGAGAACTGGCGGTAATGAAAGGCGAACTCGACCTTTTAAAACACCGTGAAAAACTGCAGTTTGAGCGGGAAAAAGCTGGGCTCGATACTGGATCATTAAGCCCGTTTACGGCTGGACATTTATACGATGGCACATAAAGCATCACCCAATGGGGAAGCCGAAAGGCTATTGAACCACCCCCTTATTCACCAAATTTTGGACGATCTGGAACGCGACGCGTTGGACGCGATAATCAATACCAATGACGAAAAACATCGCGCAGAAAACGTTTGGGAAGTTCGTTCTATCCGATCTTTACGGCAGAAGTTAAAGACCCTTGCTGAGGGCAAGACCATCCTGCCTAAAAAAGGCACCGTAGCGTAATGCTTGGTGCGAACCGACGACATGAGAGGACGTTGAGACATGCCAGAGCAAGAACAACACCTTGAAGGCGATATCACCATCGACAAGGATACGGCAGACAGAGCATTGGATGAGGATCACGAGTTTGACACCCTTGAAGATGCGATGGATGCACTCGGAGACGATGACACCGTAATCGACGAGCCCACCGAATCTAAAGATTTGGACTCAACATCTGACGATGATCTGTCTTTGGATGCCGAAGAGGCATCTGACGAGGCGGACGTTGAAGACAGCCATGATGAGTCAGTCACGTTAGATGATGGAGAATCTGTTCAGCTGGACGAGCTGAAAAAGGGCTATTTCCGTCAAAAGGATTACACCCACAAGACTGAAGCCCTGGCGCAGGAGCGCAAAGCCGTGGCGACCTTACGAGAGAACTACGACCAACAGGCTCAGTCACTCCAAACAGCGTATCAAAACCTGACCCAGTTTTTGGAAAGCCTTATCCCACCCGAACCGGATTTGGGACTGGCACAAAGTGATCCCGCCGCTTTTCAGTACCAAACCGCCTTGCGCAATAGTGCGGTCGCGGAAATTGAGAAAGTGTATACGGCGAGTGAGCAAGCACAGAGCACGATACAGGCAGCCAGTGAGCAAGACAAAGCCCACGTGCGTTCAGAAGAAGACGCAAAACTGCTTAATGCCATGCCTATGCTTAAGGACCCCGGTCGTCGGGCATCGTTCGATGCCGCGAACAAAAAGACGGCTCTGGAGTTTGGTTTTTCTGAACAGGACATCGAATCGACAGCGGATCACCGCATCTTGCAACTGGTGCATTACGCCCGAATTGGCAAGGTCGCGGAGAAAAATCGCAAAAATGCTCGTCGCCGTCTGACTGAAAAACCGAGCAAGGGCAACCGGTCCACTCCTGCACCAGGCAAACCACCCAAAAATCGAGAGGCCATGAAACGCTTAACCGAATCAGGGACGTTGGAAGACGCCATGGCGGTGGATTTCGACTGATCCTTTGAAAAAGAGAGGAAAGCCAAATGGCAAAGCTAGCCAATACCTTTGTGTCTTCGGATGCGGTGGGTAACCGCGAAGAACTGTCTGATGTAGTCAGCCGCATCACCCCCGAAGATACTCCTATCTACTCCATGATCAAAAAAGAAAAGGCAAAATCGACACACCCGGAATGGGAGATTGACGAGTTAGCCGCGCCTGGAGAGAACTTCCATCCAGAAGGCGACGAATTTGATTTTGATCGCATTGACACCCCCGCTCGAGTCGGAAACTACACACAAATCTTTCGAAAATCCTGGGCCGTATCCCGAACACAAAATTCGGTGGATAACGCAGGGAATGCCGAGAAGATTAAGTACCAGAAGCTGAAAAAGGGCATCGAGATCCGAAAAGACATTGAATATGCCCTCTTAGATAATAAAGGGTCGGTGGCCACGGATCCGAGGAAGATGGGCGCGTTAACCTCTTGGTATGAAACCAATGTGGATCGCGGCGCTCTAGGTGCGAACGGCGGTTTTAACGCGGCGACAGGGCTGACCGTACCTGCGACTGCGGGGACTCAGCGGGCGTTCAGCAAAGCCTTACTCGACACAACCATGCAGCAGGTCTATCACTCGGGTGGTACGACGAAATTTGCGGTGTGTTCACCTTACGTCAAATCGGTGTTCACCACCTTCATGTCCGATCCTAACGTGGCGCAATTTCGCTATGCCACCACAGGAGGCAAAAATACCATCATCGCAACGGCAGATGTGTACGAAGGGGACTTTGGAAAAGTGATGATCGTTCCCAATCGGGTGCAGTCTGCAAACGCGGCGATGGCCTCAAATGTACACCTTCTTAACCCCTCTCTTTTGAGCGTTAAGATGCTCGACAAAATCAAAAATGTCCCGAACCTTGCCAAAACAGGCGATGCGGAAAAAGGCGTCGTGCTCGGGGAAGGGACGCTTTGCGTGAAAAATGAGAAAGGGTTGGGGGTCATCGCGGATGTGTATGGGATGAGTGCAACCCAATGATCGACACGTTATGGCACCGAGTAACCTGTGTTCTCGGTGCCAACTAAGGAGTGACTGACATGAGTAGAAGCAGAGCCGACCAGGCAACAACACCAAAAGAAGACACACGCACCCCGATTATTTTGCGTCGGGACTACTGGGATGAGAGCGGGAAAAGGCATTTCGAGGGAGCACAGGTCAATGTATCGGTGCCGACAGCGAAAGCCCTAATACAAGCAGGGAAAGCGGAACGCGCCGATCCTCTGCCAGGCGAAGCGTTGTCATGACCATTCAAGAGGGTGCTTGGACGCTGGTGGACCATGATCCCATGACGGGTCGAATGGTGTGGCGAACGGAGCAAGATGGAATGACTCATTTTCGCACCGACTACCCGGTGGATGCGGTGATTGATGACAATGAGAGGGCATTCAATGAGAGTTTACATCAACGATTTGGCGATGGTCAGCGGGTCGCTTCTATCCCTTTGAATGTCTACTTTGAACAATTGCATGAGGCTCACTTACAAGGGGATAAGCAGTATCTTAGCCAGTGGCTTAACGACCCGAATAACCGCGCCTTCCGGACGTTTAAAGGAAAGGTGTGATGATCCAGGACTATTCTGAACTCATTGCTGAAGCGTCCCATCGTTCAGGTGTCACTAACATTGCTCAACGCGCCAGGATGTTGGTGGGGATGGCTGAAAAAAATCTGTCCAAGCGTTTGCGACTGGCGAACATGGAAACGGTGGCGGAGCTGACAACAGACGCCAACGGATCAGCCAGTCTTCCTTCTGACTATCAGGAAATGCGGTCTGTCCGTGTCTGTGGTCGGGAGATCAAACGCCTGCCGCTTGATGTGTTGTTTGAGGGGCATCAATGGGGTTTTGCCATTCAAGGAAAGGCACTGAAATCCTCATACCAGTCCAAAGTACACCGGCTTGTTTACTATGCGGCGATCCCCAGTCTTGAAGCCGAAAACACCAGTTGGTTATTGGATGACGAGCCTGAACTCTACCTTCACGCGTTGCTTTTCCAGATCTACACCGCGATCAATGACATCGACAAAGCTCAGGCAACCGCCAGCTATCTATCCCAGTTGATTGAATCCGCAAACCAAGCCGACCACATGTACCGGCACGCGGGGACGCGCATTCACCTTGGAGGGATAGTGCCGTGACCGCGGAAACGGTGCTGACCAACGTGCTGTTGGAAATCGGGCTGGACAATCCGTCTGCTCAACTCACCAGTCACGAATACGAAATTCGCCAGATCAAAACATTCATGAATGCGGCAGGGTCCGAAATAGCCCGCCGAGCAGAATGGTATCACCTGGTGAAAGAGCTGGCTGTCTCTGGAGGGGTGAGTGAGGTGATCCTGCCAAATGATTTTCAAATGCTGACCGAACACAATGCCGTGCGTTTGAATAAGGCGGGCTTCCATCCCGTCAGGCTCACATCCAGTCCTGAAGTATGGGCATTATTGTCAGAACGCCCATCCGCGCAACCTTACTGTCATCTCCAGGCAGGAAAAATTCTGTTTTCACCCACGCTTGAGACGGAAGGCGCAACCGTCCGTTATGTGTCAACGCATTGGGTTGAAGGTAAAGCCGAAGTGACTCAGAACGGGGATAAATTGCTTGTCCCTGAACGACTGATTGAGAAAGGGACCATTTGGCGTTGGAAACGTCAGAAGGGCCTGCCGTATGATGATCTTTTAGCGGAGTTTGAAGCCGACTTTCTGACGGAAATTCACGCTGACCGAGGGGGAGAAGATGCGCATTAACCCTGCTCGTGTGCGCTCGTTTAATCGAAAAAATACCCCGAGTGACAAATCTCCGTCCGCCCAAAATCAAACCTATATGGTGCCCGTTGGCGGCATGATGACCAACACGCCTTTGGCAAGCCCAGAGCGTCAAACCGCACTGGTATTAGAAAACTTCTGGCCAACGGCAACAGGCATTGAACCGCGTGGCGGCACAAAACAACGCTGCACGATTGCCGGGGGAGTAGAGGCCCTGTTTCAATACCGTGCCGGGATCCAGCCGACCTATTTTGCAGCAGACACCCACCATGTTTATGAATTTTCTGATGCCACCTTGTCTGGCTCCACCTTATCCGCCGTTGTGACCGGACAGACCAGCGCCGACTATTCTGTTTTGGAAATGCAAACCGACGGGGGCGCATTTTTGACCATTGTCAACGGACAAGATCACGCTCAAATTTATGACGGAACACACTGGCAGCCGATCACAAATGCGTCCACACCGTTCGCCATCACCCAGGTTGCAACGGATCGGCTTAGCCACGTGTGGTCATACCGCAATCGTACATTCTTTATCGAACGAGCAACGATGAATGCTTGGTACCTGGGCATCAATTCCGTGGCGGGACCCGCGAGCAGGCT
Organism: Vibrio penaeicida; assembly: GCF_030689305.1. GTDB lineage: Bacteria > Pseudomonadota > Gammaproteobacteria > Enterobacterales > Vibrionaceae > Vibrio > Vibrio penaeicida_B. The sequence continues at coordinate 49,840 of NZ_JAUYVM010000022.1, forward strand.
CCCGTTGTCGGGGGTGTTTAATAAAGGCGGAGCCCTGCTATTTGGGGCAACTTGGTCCTCTGACAGTGGTGCGGGTATGGATGATCGCTGTGTCTTTGCGACCAATCAAGGGGAATTTGCCGTCTTCAGTGGGGGCAACCCTGGCGATGCGTCGGACTGGCAGTTAAACGGGGTGTATAACATCGGTGAACCACTAGGCAAAAATGCCATCATGCAAGTGGGCGGCGATCTGATTGTTGCCACCAAAGCCGGTTTGATACCCATCTCCGCCGCCACCACCAAAGATCCTTCCCAACTCAAACTGGATGCCCTCAGTTTTCCTGTCGACACCGACTGGCGACGTGAAGCGATTTTGTCCGGCAATATTGGCGGATGGCGCCTGATCAAATGGGACAGCCGTAACATGGCCATTGTTGCGCCGCCACATCGTGATGCAGAACAAGGCTATTGCTGGGCAGTGAATATGGAAACAGGTGCCTGGACGAAGTTTACCGGATGGCGAATTGGAGACATTTTTGTTTTGGGGAACCATCTCTATTATGGCGATGACAGAGGCAATATCTATCGGTGTGATGTCGGCGGGTTCGATAACAACAGCGCATTTGAATGTCGTGCCTGTTTCAGCTTCGATAACCTTGGAATGCCGGGCGCACTGAAAACAGCGCATGCCGTGAAAGGCATATGGCGCTACCGCACACCTTTTTCAGTCCGCCACACCATCGGCAAAGACTATAAGCCAGCATTCGGTGCTGCCCTGTCTGTTCCACTGTCTACTGGCGGGCAGCAGGGGAAGTGGGACGAGTCTTACTGGGATCAAGTCCAGTGGGCAAACAACGACGATGGCTATCAAATCAAAGAAAAATGGGAAAGCGTTTCCGCGCATGGTGAAGTATTGGCACCCCAAGTCCAAATCACGTCTGCCCAAAGTTTCAAACTGGACTGCGAATTGGTATCGATTGATTTGATGTATTCGACAGGGGGACTTGTCGTATGAAACCCACCGTTCCCGTCTGCGATTGCCAACCTGAAATCAAAGCGTTTGTTGAAAACGGTCTATGGCAAGGCGCGCGCCAATTTGGACCCTGTCACTGCTTGGGGTTTGCCAATGATTCTGAGGGATTAGTGGCGGGCATGGTGTACCACAACTACGACCCTCACGCCGGAGTCATCGAACTGTCTGGGTATGCGGCAAGGCGGGACTGGACGAACAAGCGTTGGGTTCATCTTGTCTTTGATTATCCCTTCAGAAGTTGGGACATCCGCCTTCTAGCAGGTCGGCACAGCGAACGCAATCGTCTGGTTCGTCGTATCTGGCGCAGAGTCGGTGCATGTGAATATCTGATCCCCGAAATGTGGGGGGAAGATGAAGCCGAAGCTATTGCCGTTTTAACCCGTCAGCAGTGGGCGCAATCAAAGTTTAGAGGAGCATCTGAACATGGGTAAGAAATCCTCCCCACCACCACCTCCAGCACCGCCGCCACCAAAGGAAACGGCAGCGGCACAAACATCGACCAATATTGGGACGGCGATTGCGCAGCAGGCATTGAACAATGTCAATCAAGTCACTCCAGGCGGGAGCTTAACGTATTCTCAATCAGGCTCACACACCTACACTGACCCCGGAACCGGACAAACGCACGTTATCCCAACTTACACCGCCACACAGACACTGAGTCCTGAAAACCAGCGTATTCAGAACAAAACCGAAGAAGCGCAACTTAACTTTTCCACCTTAGCAGCAGATCAGTCAGCCCGCTTGAAAGGACTGCTTGGTCGTCCTGTAGACGCGAGTACTCTGCCTGAACGTGGGGAGGCAGAAGCCATTCGTCAGACAAACTTACAGAGAGTGGGTCAAGGTCCGGTATTACAAACTGAGTTAGGTGAAGTGGGCGATGTTCAGCGTCATATCGCGGATGCCGGACCCATCACACGCACGTATGGCACGGACTTTTCAAAAGATCGCCAACGAGTAGAAGACGCGCTGATGGCGAGAATGTCACCAAGATTAGAGCAAGATCGCCAGCGACTGGAAAGCCGCCTGGCGTCCCAAGGCATTCGTATGGGCTCTGACGCGTACCAATCGGCAATGGACGACTTCAGCCGCCAGACCAATGATGCTCGTTTTGGCGCAATACTGAATGCCGGACAGGAACAAAGTCGATTGACGGGATTAGCCGCATCACGGGCTAACTTTGAAAACGCCGCTCAGGCTCAGGCGTTTAAGCAAAATGCCGCAAATGCCCAGCTAAACAACAGCGCGCAGTCACAGGCATTTCAGCAAGAGTCGGAGCGGGTGGGACAGCGTAACGACGCTCTTCAGCAGATGCACCGCAACCGCGCCCAGGGCATCGGGATGGACAATCAGACAGCGACTCAGGAAGTCAACGCCGACATAGCCCGCTTTGATGCCATGAACAATGCTCGCAACCAGGCATTGCAAGAGCGGTTTGCCCTTCGCAATCAGCCCATCAATGAAATCACGGCGTTGATGTCAGGCTCGCAAGTGACCCAACCCAGCTTCATTACGCCCCAGACCGCGCAGCTGGCGACCACCGATACGGCCGGTATTCAGGCAGGGTATGACAACGCGATGAACAACCGTTATGCCCGGCTGATGGCCAACCGGGGTCAGAATATGGGACTGGCAGGCAGTCTGTTTGGCGGACTTGCCGGTTTGGGTGGTGCGGCGATCATGGCGTCAGATAAGCGGGTGAAGAAAGACATTAAGAGGGTGGGTAAGACCAACGATGGACAACCGATTTACACGTTCCGCTACAAAGACAGTGACGGTATCCAAATGGGCTTGATGGCTCAAGATGTGGAGAAGAAGACACCGGAAGCGGTGATAGAGCGACCTGATGGCATCAAAATGGTGAATTACGACCTCGCACTGAAGGGGGCAAAATGAGTACACAACCTTTTATTTTCGGCGGTAACACAGGTCGCTCTTACCAGGACATTAAACGAATGCGTGAGCAAGCTGAAGCGCTAAAACCTTCTGGGCGCATTTCTGGTGGTATTTCAGGGTTCGGTGACGGGCTGTCGGCACTTGGCCGCGCTTTAATGTATCGGATGACGACAGACAAAGCAGACAAGCTCGAGAAAAAGGGTCGCCAGAGTTTCAATGCCGAGTTTAACCAATGGGCAAGCCAGCCTGATTTCAAGGCTTCAGAGATGACCCAACAAAGTCAGAAACAGCCATCGACCGTTGGTGGGATAGATCCCCGCCTGGTAAAGATGAGCAGCAACGCTTTCGCCACGCCTGGGCAGCAAGCTTTAATGCAGATGATGCTCAAACGCCAGATGGATACCAGTGCGCCCGCCGACCCGATGAAGCAAGTACAGCTTCAGAAAGCCCAGTTGGAACTTGAAAAAATGCGTAATCCTGAACGCAACGTTATCCAAGGTGCAGATGGGTTTAAATATTATCAAGACACCGGTGAACGAGTATTGCCCGGTGTGGAGATACCCAATGATCCCTTAAGTGATATTCAGCTTCAAAAGGTACAGTTGGAGCTTGAAAAAATGCAGAACCCACAAGAAAACTATCGTCAAGTGTCTGGTGATACTGCTACCGCGATGGGCTTGGATGGTAAAAAATTCTACAACATTGCTCCCGATGGCAAAGTGTCTCAAATTGGCGGTGCTGGTGTGAATGTTAATGTTGGCGGCTTCAATGAATCACAAGCAAAGGCGGCTGGCTTTGCTGATCGAATGATCCAAAGCGAAAACGTTCTTCGTGATGTTGAACAAGCCGGTACTGGCATTCTGGACAACCTTGCGTCGAAACTACCCGGTAGTAACTTCATGGTGAGTGACGACTACAAACTATACGACCAAGCGCAACGTGATTTTATTAATGCGGTGCTTCGTCGTGAAAGTGGCGCGGTTATTTCTGATCAGGAATTCGACAACGCCAGAAAGCAGTATTTTCCACAGCCGGGCGATACACCGGAAGTCATGGAACAAAAGCGCAGAAACCGTGAAACGGCAATTTTCGGGATTGGTCGTGCCGCTGGTGGTAACTACAACGCACCACAGATAAAAGCGGCTCAAGAAAATGAAGGTAGTGTTCCACAGGCGGGTCAGGTTATCGGCGGCTATCGCTTCAAAGGCGGTGATCCGGGCGATCAAAACAACTGGGAGAAACAATAATGGCTGGCCCCTGGGAACAGTATCAAAAAGCAACACAACAGGCAGAAGGTCCTTGGTCTATCTACAAAAAACCGGAACAGCCTGCTGAATCTGTTGGGCAACAGGGGCAGCCTTTTGAACCGCCAGTTTTGTACACAACTAAAGACGGCGGGCGTATCTATCGCAATTCGGACGGCAAACTGGGTTATGTAAGCGAAGGTTTTGCAACAAGTGACCAAGATACTATTGCGCGATTACTGGAAGGGGCAACACCTGCCGAAGCGTCTAGCTGGGAACCCATCGTTGATCCTGGTGGTGCAGACATGTCAGGTATGCGCGGTGCTATTCAAGGATTGACGTTTGGGCTGGGTGATGAAATTGTGGCGCGTGGAGCATCCACACTGTCAGGCTGCCCCTATGAACTAGAACTGAAAGCAGAACGCCAGCGTTTAAAGCAAGGTCGTGAAGAACACCCTGTAGCAACTTATGGGGGCGAATTCGCTGGTGGAATGGCAACAGCTTTGACTGGTATTGGTGCAGCAGGACAGGCAGCGACCCGCACAGGACAAGTTGCACGGACTGCTGGCATAGGTGCAGCCGAAGGCGGTGTCTATGGGTTTAACTCTGGCGAAGGGGGCTTTGAAAACCGCGTTAAGTCAGGCGGTGATGGTGCTGCTTTCGGTGCGTTTGGTGGGGTAGCTGCCCGTCCTGTAGGTGCTGGTTTGTCCAAGCTTGGCGATTCTGGAGAGTCCGTGTTCCAAATGCTGATTGGTCGTGGTCAACCTCAAAGGGCACAAAATGCCATCGGAACTGCCCTTGAACGATCCGGCCAACAAGGTGAAGAAGTTGTGGCCGCGTTACGTCAAGCGACAAGTGAAGACCAGCCACAATATGCTATAGCGGATGCTTTGGGGCGTCCTGGTCAGCGTATGCTATCTGGTTTGATTCGATCTACCCCAGAAGTAGCGCAAGAGATTCAAGACTACCTTATTTCACGACAAGCCGGGCAAGGCAACCGTGTTGCGTCGTTTGTCGCTGATGCTTTTGATGCACCAAACAGTGCCAATGCGACAAAGGAAGCAATGGAACAGGCGCGCAGTAGGGCTGCAAATGCGAACTATAGTGCGGCCAGAAACAACGCTGATCCGGTTGATGTCCGTGGTGCGTTGGCTATCATTGATGACCGTATTGGTGGCATGCAAGGCAGCGGTGTCCGTGGTGATGGCATTGATGCAAAGTTACTCACATTCCGAAATCGTCTAGCCGCTGCTACGCCGGAAAACACCAAGTTCAACCCCACGCCAACAGCCGTTGAACTTTCAGATTTCAATCGTGTGTTGGGCGTAAAACAAGATGTTCAAGATGCTATTGGGGCTGCAATACGGGCGGGTAGAAATAACGAAGCTCGCGAGCTGGGAAAACTGGTCAGTTCTCTTGATGAAGCCTTGGAAGTATCCAGCAGCCAATACCGTCAGGCAAATGATGCTTTTGCCCGCGCTTCCCGTGAAATTGATCAAGTGGCTTCGGGTCAGCGTGCTGCCGGGTCACGTTCTCGCCCTGAAGACACCGTGGCGGCCTTCAACAAAATGACTGATGGGGAACAAGCCGCTTTTCGGGCTGGTTATGCTGATCCTCATATTGCCCGTATAGAATCTGGCGCTGTTGGTTCAAACGCGGCACGTCCGTTTACTTCACAGAAGTTTCAGCAGGAAGCGGCTGCAATGGCAACTGATCCCGAATTACTTACTAGGCGCTTGGATCGGGAAAACCAGATGTTTTCAACGAACAATACCGTGCTTGGTGGTAGCCGAACTGCTGACAACTTGATTGATATGGAAGATGTCAGCCACTTCGATACCGGAGCGCTAGCTCTTTTGCTTCGTGGACAGATCATTGATGGAACTACCCAACTTGCAGGGCCAGCGATTAACCGATTACGGGGACACGGGCCTTTAGTACGTGAAGAAATGGCCCGCATGTTGACCAGCAAAGGTGATGAAGGCGCAAGCCTTATTCAGCAACTATTAATCAACAAACAGAAAGAACAGGCAGCGCGTCAAATTATGATTGACCGCATGACGGCGGCGGGTGGTGTGGGTGCCGGGATGTCTCAGGACTAAACAGCGTGACTACCAAGGTATACGGCAACCATGCCAATAACAGCAGGTACGCCAATTGCCAGGATTGAATGCCAATCCCAGTCATCTTTTTTGTTTAACCGCCAAAAGCCATAGATAGCCCACAACGTAAGCATGTTTGCCACGAGAACCAAGGCAAGTATGTCAAAGCCGTCTAGCGGTGGATCGAAAATAGTCATACATCAATTGTAAATTATCCAAGGGTGTAGCGCATCTTTACAGATGCGCTATTTGCACTCTACGGATAGGTTTTTCAAGCTAAGATTATGCCAAAGCAACAGATTATTTTACCCAAGCCCCGCCAGTCGGGGCTTTTTTGAGACTAATTTCTAGGAGATGCAAATTATGCCATTTAACGCGAGTGGATACTTTCAGCGTCTATTCAGCTGGCGCGATGACCGTGATGCAGGTGTGAAAATTCTTGCTGAACGGATGGATCAGGAAATGGATGGGATCGTTGCCGGTATCAATGACATCGTGTCTGGCAATGTTGACTGGAAGGGGGCAATGACGGGTGTATTCGGTACCTCAGCGGCACCGGCTTATTCCTTCCAGGAAGACTCAGATACAGGCATATACCGCGAATCGACCAACACGTTGGGTTTCAGTATCGGTGGTGTCGCAGTTGCTGTATTGGAGGGAAACGGTTTAACGGTAAACGGATCGGTTGGTGCAACCAAGTTTAATGCGGGTGGTGCTGAGTACAGCACAACGGCCGGCGGTTGGTTCCTCAATAACTGGAACACGGATAAACAAAAAGGCATGGCTTTATTTGCTGATAACAATGAAATGTTTGTCAAGAATGTGACAGAAAACAATCCATCAGCAAACCCAGTTGCACCAAGTGTCCTGAAACTCTGGGATGGTGCAAACTGGAAAAAGGTACTGACCGAGGGGAGCGCGGATTTTGGCAGATATGGCAACACCCATCCCTTTACAGTGGGCGGTGACGCGAATACTTATTACCCAGTAAGAATTGATGGTCCGAGTAATTTTGATTTCGCTGATATTGGGATTAGTCGCCACTATAACTGGCCAGCGCCTAACTCATGGAATACATCAACGCACAAGGGCGGATTAACACTGAACTTTCGTTGGTCAGGTGACGGCAATTGGGGCGGTAATGATAAAACCATCCGTATAGTGCAGTTCGCAGAATCCTATACGTCAATGGTCGGCGGTATTCAACTTTCAACCGGCGGCGTTATTGTTTGGCTACGGGGCGGCGGTGCCAGATATAACCTAACGAGTTCAAACGGCAAGGTGACGAGAATTCAGATTTACGCAACCTCTGCAGGTTATACAGATTCAAGACCCACCAATTTTGTGCCAAGAACAGGCACACCGGATCAAATTAGAGCAAATAGACAAGCGGAAATCGATTCTTATTGGCCAGTTCGAGGCAACAGAAACGGCGTATTCGGTGACATGGTCGTCAAGAGAGATTCATCAAGTTCTAAGTTGTTGGACTTGAGAAATGCTACGTCTAATAGCTGGGCATACATTGCAATATCATCAGGGGTGAAAGACAAATACGCAGGTGATAAAACCGTGCATATCGGCTTTGCTGATCATGCCACAGCCGGACAACCCGCTAAGAGTTTGCATTTCAGAATGGGGGAGGGCAGTACAAATCATACCCGCCTTGCGGTCCATAAAGACGGTGTGAGTGTTCCTAATAAGTTGACGGCGGGTGATTTTGTTTGCGGCGGTAATATTGAGTTCAGGTCTAATCAGAGACAGCATATTACTTTTAGGAACACTCAAGGAATCGCTAAGGCATATATCTACAAAGACCACGATACAACGTTTTTAACGCATACTGCCGAATCAAGGTTTGAGCAGGATGTAAAGGTCGGAGGGGATTTAGATTGTGATCGAGTGCTATTGAAAGGCAAGGTCATGGTGACTGGCGCGGCAGGATTAGGCGCTCCAACAGGCGCTGCGGTTCCCCCCGCTGGAGGCTTATTTGTGAGGTGGTAACCATGGCAGCTGAGTTTTGGTTTAACGACAGTGGAACACAACGCAAGGCGAAAGAAGTCTATTTCAATGACAGTGGCACGCTGAGAAAAGCCAAGGAAATTTGGTACAACGATAATGGAAGCTTGAGAAAAGTTTTCTCAGCTGGCTTTAGTTTTAGACCCACATTTGTCGATGAAAGCAGTAACGTCAGACCCTGGGAGCAAGTATTTAAAGCCTATAATTCCACTCAGAGTGGAGGTAGTAACCAGTTGATTGTTGACAACCCGCTTGGTGATGCAAGAAGGCTAAGGTTGCGTTGGTTCAATGTTGTTGCATGGAAGACGAGTCCTAGTGCTTCCTACTATGACCGAGCGTCAAATATTCACATCATTTTTTCGACTATGAGTAGCACTGCTCAGGTAAAAGTTAATAATCATAGCGGTCTTGTTTTGACGGCAGGAGGAAGCGCGACAACCATGTTAAAATGGCGTGCTGACAATAATGGTTATGATTTGAGCTGGATAACGGACATCTATACGCGATCTGTAGAGGTGAAAAAATTTGTAGATATAATTATGACACCTCAAGAATTCTCAATCTCAGCAATTTAAAAGCTATCAAGCCCTCAATTTCGAATTTCTAAAAGATAGCCCTGAGTGAATCGCGAAAAGTGGACTACTGTATATTACCACCTTGTTACCACGTTGTTACCACCCTTGAGTGTTTTATAAAATGAAAAAGCCCGTAACTCATTGAGCTACGGGCTAAAATCATGGTCGGACTGAGAGGATTTGAACCTCCGACCCCTGACACCCCATGACAGTGCGCTACCAAGCTGCGCTACAGTCCGATAAAAACAATGTAATCGGTTTTCTTGTAATGAGTCAACGATTTTTAGCCTTTACCATGAACAAGTGCTTGATATTTATTCACCTGTCATTGCTCTGTGTAAAATCTTTTCTGCTCAGTTAAGCCCTGCATCAAGATAGAAAGCTTAGGGTTGTCGTCGCGTTTTCTGTTGTATTCAGAGTCGTACACTTTGTAGTTACCAAAACGGTCGACAACGGTTGTTTCCCCATCCGCAATCATTGCAACTTCACGTCGGTTACCAGCGATTATCCAGCTTCTTTCGTCAGTATCGAATAGGCTTCGCCCGCTGCTGTAGTCTGTCGGGTTTGAACTGACACCAAGGATTTGGTGCATCAACGTTGGCGATAAATCCAAATGACTGGTTTTATGTGTAAACTCTACCGCCTCTTTTCCTGGCCATTGAATGATCATAGGTACTTGAAGCTGGAATCGGCTGTAGTTAGTGCTAGAACCCCAAGAGCTACTCTTGGTTTCATTAAACTCGGTGCCGTGATTTGAAGTGACAATCACCACGGTATTATCGGTCAGTTCTAATTTTTCTAGCTGTTCAAACATTGATGCCAATAGTTGGTCTGCTTGCATCGTTGAACTCATATAGCCTTCTTTCAGCTGCGCCTCTAATTGGCTGCCTGGAAGGGTTGGATGAGCTGTTTCAAAGTTGGCTAAACTATTAAGTTCCACATAGCTAAACCACGGTTGGTTAGGTTTAGACTCTAGCCAAGTGGACCAATTAGAAATAGCTAGTTTGTCGTCAGTGGATTCCAAAGTTGTTAAGTCATCCGGCAGAATATCTTTGAAAATAATGTCTCGGTAAAGCTTGTCGGCAAAGTTGTCGCCACTAAACAAGCCAAAGTTGTAGTTTTTCTTTTCCAACAGCTGGATGAATAAAGGCGCATCTTGTTGCGCTTTTATGCTTTCGGCGTAGCTGCTTGGCAAGCCGTAGAACAATCCAAATACGCCGTACATGTCATTACTGGCGCTGTAATGGTTGGTGTAGTTCAAGTGCTGGCTCGCATAGGCGTTTAGCGTTGGCATGGTGTCAGCGGTAACGGCATCAGCTCTTAGGTTATCGACCATGACGATTAAGACATTTAAGTTTTTGCCTCGGCTTTCGTACACCAACGGCTCAATCGGGTACTGAACCAGTTTTACATCGCCAGAATAGCTATCAAGTCTGTCCAAATATTCTTCTTTATCCAGTAATCCGTGCTTTTCCATAAAGCTTTTTGCCGTCATTGGGTAAGAAAGCGGAAAGTTTGCGCGTTGGCTGGTAATTGGGTTGTAGAAGAATGCATCTGCCCAGATGTAGATTAGGTGACTTGCAATAAAACACACGAAGAAAACAGCAGCCAGCGGTTTACCAATGTGTTTGTGTGCAAGTTTACGTTTTTTGCGCCACACCCATTCAGACAGGGCTATTTGCATCAAAAAGATGACGGGCACGAAAATAAAGAATTGTTGCCATTCAGGGGTGAAATTACCTTCTTCACTCATCAATAAATCCATGACGACCGGATTCAAGTGAAGGTGAAGATTTTGATAAACCTGAGTATCAAGCAGTAAGACAGTAAGACCAGCGGTGGCAAAACACGCTGAGAGGAAACGGAACAATTTCCGCGATGGCACCAAAAAGGTGAGCGGAAACAGCACCAATATGTAGATAGCAAAAATCAAAAAAGCAAAATGCCCAAGCCAAGATACGGCTAAATAGACTTGCCCTAGCAGGGTGTCGGGCCATGGGGACTGAGTTATGTACCGAGTACCAATCAGCATTGCCGCAATGATATTGAAGAAGGCAAACCAATGCCCCCAACTCACAAGACGAGAAACGCGTTCACTGTATGTATTTTCGCTATCTACCATTTATATTTCAGTCTTATTGATTGAATTAGTGCGTTGCATCGCTATCGACGGATGAGATAAGTGCTTGAGCGAATTTTTCAGCAATTACCTTACGTTGTGAAGCAGGAACGTTTTGATTTAAGACATTCGTTGCGATATTTCCCGCGATCATCAATGAAAGCTCTGTATTTGCGCCGTTTTTGTCGAGCACGGCTGCAATCTCAGCCAAGATAGATTCAACTTGTTCGTCACTGTATTTAGATGTTATCGGCATATAGACTCTGATAATGATAGTAAAAGCGGCTTATGATAACCTACTCTCCCTCTCAACTGAAACTAGAACACGACAAAAATATTATGAGTCTGCATCTTTCAAACGTCATCCTTCATAAGCTGGTTAAAAATGAGCAAGAAGAATTGACTGTTAATTTTCGCCAAGAGTCACTTCCAAATGAAGGATCATCCGAAAACCTTGTTGCCGAATTGCATCGGGTTTTTAATAGCAAAGCAGGTAAAGGCTTTGGTACGTTTAAACCAGACAGCGATTTTAAAGCATGGTTGCAAGAACTTCGCCAAAATGAGAAGAGCTTTTACGATTTTTCTCAGATAAGTGCTATCCGGTTAAAAGAGGAATTGTCTAAGTACCCATTTGCGGATGAAGGCATTTTGGTTTTTGCTGAGTATCAATCACTTGCGACGGAATATTTGTTTGTGGGCTTGCTTCCGTCAAATGAAAGCTTGAAAGTGACAGAAGGGCTAGAAATCAGTGCAACAGACTATCTTGATATCAGCAAAATGGATATTGCGGCAAGAATCGACCTATCGACTTACGCGACCGACGAAGAATCGAACCGGTATCTTACGTTTATTAAGGGGAGAGTGGGGCGTAAAGTCTCGGATTTCTTCTTAGATTTCCTCCAAGCGGATGTCGGGCTTGATATAAAAGTGCAGAACCAAGTTCTCATGCAGGCTGTTGAAGATTTTTGCTCGGACTCAAAACTTGAAAAAGAAGAAGCCACTCAATATCGTAAGCAAGTCTTCGATTACTGTAATGAGCAGATTAAATCAGGTGATGAAGTCGAAATTCGTGAGCTGTCTGGCGAATTGCCAACAAGTAATGATGGGACCAGTTTCTTAGACTACACTCAAGAGCAAGGCTATGATCTTGAAGAGAGTTTTCCTGGTGACCGTTCTACCGTTCGGAAATTAACGAAGTTTGTTGGCGCTGGTGGTGGTGTTTCTATCAATTTTGACAGTTTGCTGCTAGGCGAGCGCATTTTTTACGATCCAGAAACAGACACGCTAACACTAAAAGGTACGCCGCCTAACTTGCGAGATCAGTTAACGCGTCGTTCATAGAACTCGAATAGGTAAGGTGGTTGTAGAGCCACCTTATTTAATTAACTCACGTACAATAAAGAGCTATTTTATGGATGAAAGTAGCAAAAAAAACATTAAGTTCCTTATCTTTGCTGTCTTGTTGATTTGGGGCGTTATTTCTACTGTATTTTATGTTCAGTTTAGCCAGTTGCGTCAGGAAGCAGAATCTGTAGATTTATTGTCTAGCCAGATAGAAGAATTCCGCTATACCCTCTCTTTCCCCGATCCTATTCGAGCTCAGCATATTGAGCAGATGTCTCTTAGCCTTGAACTGGTTAAATCCGTCGCTGTTCAGATAGAGTCCGGCACAAACGCAGGATTCTGGAGCCCAGAAACGGCGCAATTGGTCTATCTGACCGATCGATTTGTAGAGCGGGCTGAAAACTATTTGAATGTTGCAATGGACATTCGTGGGCTTTCGGATCAAATCCTCAAGGCGAAAAGTAGTGAAGGTGTACCCGATGGGCTAGTCACTCTTTACAATGAGCTTGGTGCTTATATGTTTAGCTCATTTTATGCGGATACCAACCTTAACCCTCCCAATTTTATGACGCTTGAATCGATAATGCTTCGGTCTGAGCAATTTGATGCTTCGTATAAAAGACAGATTCAAACTTTGCTATCTCAATCCTCGATTATTTTGGCTGAGCACGCGCAGCTTAGCTATGTGACAGAAGAGATCATCAAGCATTCGATAGTACGAGAAATAGATGAGGTTAAGTTTGGTTTTAAGGAGTCTGAGAAAAGGATTTTTACGCTTACCCTTCTCTTGGGTGGGGTGTTGATTTTTGCTCTCTCTTGGTTTGTGTATAGTGGGGTATCTCGACCTGCTCTATTAAGGACAGTAAGTACAAAATCCGAGGGAGATGAACTAGGCAGTCAATCTAAAAACACCTCTATAGCTCAAGAGGCGAGTACATCGAATTATACTGTAACTAACGAAATGGATGGTGCTCCACTTGTCAGAAGTGAGAGCCTTCAAAATTCTGATTTTCAAAGCACGCGCTCCCAAAAAACAGGCTCTCATGAGCCATTCGTTTTGCCGGATGAAAGCAAGGGCTCGACGAGTACGAATGATCCTGTCAACGTGTCAAATACGGCTCTTCCGAGTGGTTTTGACCCAGAGACGATGCTTGAAACCTTTGATCAGGATGAAGAGTCTGTTTTGATGGTCCTCAATGTATTTTTGCAAGACCATGGCGATGATGTGAACAAGCTAAAAGATGCACTGAAAAAAGAAAAAGATCAGGCACATCGTATCGCGCATAGCTTAAAAGGCGTTGCAGGTAATTTAGGTGCTACCAGCCTTAGAGACATTTGCGCCGAAATAGAGAATATTTTGAAAGAGGGCGCTTTTCCGTCGGAGCAATCAATATTAGAGCTTGAGCGATGTTTGAAGCTTACTGTAGACGATGTTGAATCTTACTTGGGCGCAGTGAATACCGCTTAGATTATTGATAGAAAAAGACACCATGGAATTTCCATGGTGTTTTTGTTTTTAACCCCGTTTCGCAAATCTCCGCACCTGCTACTTCTTTAATTCTGACGAAGTAAACAATTCCAAAAGTCGTCAATTTCCTCTGTATCGTGGCTTTTTTGTGTATTTAGGGTGAAAAGGCTTGTTTTCATGTCTCAAAAATCTTATAGATGGGGGAGTTTGTTTGAAAAGAGACATGGAGTGTAAACAATGAGAGTAGGTCTTGTAGGCTGGCGTGGTATGGTCGGTTCGGTTCTGATGCAGAGAATGGTCGAAGAAAAAGACTTTGATGTCATCGAGCCAGTTTTTTACAGCACCTCACAGGTTGGTATTCCAGCCCCAAACTTTGGTAAAGAGGCTGGTGTTCTTCAAGATGCATTTGATATTGAAAGCTTGAAACAGCTTGATGCCGTTATTACTTGCCAGGGTGGCAGCTATACAGAGAAAGTATACCCAGCCTTGCGTCAGGCGGGTTGGAAAGGTTACTGGATAGATGCAGCGTCTACGCTGCGTATGGCTGAAGACTCCATTATTACACTTGATCCCGTTAACCTAGCGCAAATTCAGCAAGGTATTCATGGCGGTACAAACACATTTGTTGGCGGTAACTGTACGGTTAGCTTGATGCTTATGGCATTAGGTGGGCTATACGAAAAAGGCCACATTGAGTGGATGAGTGCAATGACTTATCAAGCGGCTTCTGGCGCTGGTGCGAAAAACATGCGAGAGCTTATCTCTCAAATGGGTGTGATTAATGATTCAGTTAGCACGGAATTAGCTAACCCAGCGAGCTCTATTCTCGATATCGACAAAAAAGTAGCAGAAACACTGCGTGCCTCTTCTTTCCCAACAGACCAATTTGGCGTACCTCTTGCGGGTTCTTTGATTCCTTGGATTGACGTTAAACGCGAAAACGGCCAGAGCAAAGAAGAGTGGAAAGCTGGCGTAGAGGCAAATAAGATCTTGGGTTCTCAAAGCTCACCAATCCCTGTTGATGGCACATGTGTTCGTATTGGTGCAATGCGTTGCCACGCTCAAGCATTAACGATTAAGCTGAAGCAGAACATCCCATTGGATGAGATCGAAGAGATGATCGCAACCCATAATGACTGGGTGAAAGTGGTTCCAAACGATCGTGATATCACCGCGCAAGAATTAACACCGGCTAAAGTAACTGGCACATTATCTGTCCCTGTTGGTCGTTTACGTAAAATGTCGATGGGAGACGATTTCCTTAACGCATTTACCGTAGGTGATCAGCTACTTTGGGGTGCTGCGGAGCCGTTACGTAGAACACTAAGAATTATTTTGTCTGAAAAGTAATATTTTCAATGACATAGATTCCTTTGAAAGCGCTTCTAATCCAGAAGCGCTTTTTTTTGATTTCAATTTGACTTAATCCCTTTCCATTTTTTCTACATTCTCAGGTTCGCTCTGTCCTAATTATTTCCTAGCGTTTACGTACTTCTGACTGGCAATTTTTAACATCCAACTATACTCAAGTTATAAAGTACGGGTTGTGAGCTGAAGGAAAGGCAATGCTTAGGCTGAATTATGGGTTTTCAATGTTTGAAGGACTAATGGGAATGACGGTGTTCTCGTTAATGGCAGTCACCGCTGCACCTAAGTTTTTCAGTATGCAGAAAGAGTACAATCAAGCGCTCATTGAGGGGTTAGCCAGTAAGGTTACGCATGCTGCGGAAGTGGCTAACTTACAAGCTATTGAGGAAGGCGTGGAACAAGATGAATTCGGTATGCTGCAAGGGTTTGGGCAACTGCAGTTTGGTTACCCAAGCGTGAGAATCGGTGGCTTAGCGAATTTTGTTGATATAAATATGGGATACCGTCATACCGACAAAACTTGGGTTTGGGTCGCGCATCATGCGGTTCACACCAATCGAAAAGATTCATGGCTGCTGACACGTTCCGAATGGGTTGAACACCCAAGCCGAAACGGTATCTTAGAAACGCAGTGCTACATCAGGTATACCGCACCGATGTATGTGGGCGACCGATTTATCGTCGAAAGCGTTACTCGCGGTTGCTGACTTTATTTTTCTTTGGCTCATTCACTTCAACGGGTACAACTCTCGCGTCTGGTGACGCTAATTCTCCTCCACAATGCTTACAGTAAAGCGCATCCGATTCGTGCCCATTGCTCGAACAGTTAGGGCATTTAACGAGGTTTCGATGTGCATTCATCTCATGATTCAACTCAGCCGTTATGATCCCCGTAGGCACTGCCAAAATAGAATAACCCAGTAACATGGTGAGTGATGCAATGGCCTTACCGATAGGGGTTTGAGGGACCAGATCTCCATAGCCAACTGTCGTAATGGTTACGATGGCCCAGTAAATACTTTGCGGAATACTTGTAAAACCGTTATGTGGTCCTTCGATTACAAAGATAAGCGAGCCAAAGATGGTGACCAAAATGGCGACGGTGCTGAAAAAAATCAGTATTTTTCGGCGCGACATCAACAGTGAACGTAGCAGGAGATTGGAATCTTGAAGATAGCGAACCAACTTTAAAATTCTGAAAATACGCATTACACGGAGTAAGCGAATGACAGCAATAAAAGAGGCAGAAGGGAAAAGGAGCACAAAGTAAGTGGGCAATATGGCTAGCAGGTCGATGACACCATAAAAGCTTTTGGCGTACGCGCTGGGTTTTGGTGAGCAATACAGCCTGAGCAGGTATTCGACTGTGAACAATGCTGTAAAGACATACTCTGCATAAAGCAGCCTTGTGGACCATACGCTCTCTGCTGGTAGCGTTGAGTCTATAACTAAAACAGTCAACGATGCCAAAATAGCGATGATAAGCGCTATGTCGAAAATTCTACCTGCAGTGGTATGAGTGCCAAAAATAATGACGTAAAGGTGATGTTTTAGAGCGTGTTTTGGCATGTTGAATAAATATTTGAAATTCTTGCCCGTATTTTAACCGAATTCGAGTAGATAAAAAGCCCAAGTACAATGCAAAAAATGGTGTGTAACCGTTAACGTATTGGGCATATAGGCTAAATATGCGTTCTAAGACTACAACGTTCAACTCGCCAGACGGGTTTTCTCTCATATCTTCGGTTAGAAAAAACGCGTTTGGATGTGGCATAAAAGCCACCTTAAAAGTCACCTAAAAGGTAGGGGAATTATCTTCTGTAGGTGAAGTGTATTCTAACGATTTACTCTGTTCGGAAGTGTATTCGTTACTCGTTGCCAGCATGGGGTGATGAATGTGTTACAGGCTGTGAAATAAGTGGAAATGAAAGATGTTTTGTACGAATATGAAAAGTTATTAAAAAACACGTTGTGTTCATCTGTCTGAAAAGGTTGCATGGTTGAGTAACCAGTTGCAGCTCAAGTGTGGAATTGGAGTGTTTTGTTCTAGAAATGAACAAAAATGAAATTTTCTTACAGAGTACTGTTGTTTTTTTGTATTTAATTATTTGTTTGATTCATTTTTGAGCACATTATTATTTGCTCAAATATACTTAATTATCAATCACTTATTTTAAATTTCCTTTTTCATGTACCCAGTAAGTAGTATTTAATTTTTCATAACTGATCTGAGTCAATTTTTTTCATACCCTGAAATATTATACTCAGTCCTGAAAGCAATTTACTAAGACTGTGGTTCGATAAGCGATTGACGAAACGTTGAAAACTTAAGGCAGCAACCTTAATAAAAAGTTTTTAATATTTTTCTATTTTAGGAGATTCATTATGCCTGTAACTAATCTGGCTGAACTTGATGCAATGGTCGCACGTGTTAAAGCGGCTCAAGCAGAATTTGCTACTTTCTCTCAAGAGCAAGTAGACAAAATTTTCCGCGCAGCATCTCTAGCCGCTAACCAAGCTCGTATTCCTCTAGCACAGCAAGCGGTAGAAGAGTCTGGTATGGGTATTGTTGAAGATAAGGTTATCAAAAACCACTTTGCTTCTGAGTACATCTACAATAAGTATAAAGATGAAAAAACATGTGGTGTTCTAGACGAAGACGAGAGCCTTGGTACAATGACCATCGCAGAGCCTGTCGGCATCATCTGCGGTATCGTGCCAACAACTAACCCAACTTCTACGGCTATCTTCAAATCTCTTATTTCTTTGAAGACGCGCAATGCGATTATTTTCTCGCCACACCCTCGTGCAAAGAACTCTACAAATGATGCTGCGAAGCTTGTTCTAGATGCGGCAGTCGCTGCAGGCGCGCCAAAAGACATCATTGGTTGGATCGACCAGCCTTCTGTTGAGCTTTCTAATGCGCTGATGAAGCATGATGACATTGCACTTATCCTTGCGACTGGTGGTCCAGGCATGGTTAAAGCGGCATACTCTTCTGGTAAACCAGCCATCGGTGTTGGCGCAGGTAACGTTCCTGTCGTCATCGACGAAACTGCAGACATCAAGCGTGCAGTCGCTTCTATCCTGATGTCTAAGACTTTCGATAACGGTGTTGTATGTGCTTCAGAGCAGGCAGCTATCGTAGTAGACGAAGTATACGACGAAGTGAAAGAGCGTTTTGCTTCTCACAAAGCTTACGTTCTAAGCAAAGACGAAGCAGCGAAAGTACGTAAAGTTCTTCTAATCGAAGGTAACCTAAACGCAAAAATCGTAGGGCAGCCAGCGCCAGCTATCGCTGAAATGGCAGGTGTCACAGTACCAGCAGACACGAAAGTACTTGTTGGTGAAGGTTTGGGTAAAGTTTCATACGACGATGAGTTCGCTCACGAGAAATTGTCTCCAACTCTTGGTTTATTCCGCGCTGATGACTTCGAAGACGCGGTGGCTCAAGCGGTAACAATGGTTGAGATTGGCGGTATCGGTCACACATCTGGTTTGTACACTGACCAAGACAAGAACGCAGACCGTGTTCGTTACTTCGGCGACAAACTGAAAACAGCTCGTATTCTAATCAATATCCCAACGACTCACGGTGGTATTGGTGACCTGTACAACTTCAACGTTGCACCTTCACTAACATTGGGTTGTGGTTCTTGGGGTGGTAACTCAATCTCTGAGAACGTAGGTCCTAAGCACCTAATTAACAAGAAAACTGTAGCTAAGCGAGCTGAGAAC
Source organism: Vibrio penaeicida (assembly GCF_030689305.1). Lineage (GTDB taxonomy): Bacteria > Pseudomonadota > Gammaproteobacteria > Enterobacterales > Vibrionaceae > Vibrio > Vibrio penaeicida_B. The sequence continues at coordinate 68,722 of NZ_JAUYVM010000022.1, forward strand.
ATGTTGTGGCATAAACTACCTAAGTCTATCTACTTCCGTCGCGGTAGCCTTCCAGTAGCACTTGGCGACCTTGAAGGTAAGAAGCGTGCATTCATCGTAACAGACCGTTTCCTTTTCAATAACGGTTACGCAGATGAAACCATCAGCATCCTGAAAGCGAACGGTATGGAAGTTCAAACGTTCTTTGATGTAGAAGCGGATCCAGTATTGTCTGCTGTACAAAAAGGTGCCGATTCAATGAAGAGCTTCCAGCCTGATGTTATCATCGCGCTTGGTGGTGGTTCACCAATGGATGCTGCGAAAATCATGTGGGTAATGTACGAGCACCCAGAAACAGCATTTGAAGACCTTGCAATGCGCTTTATGGATATCCGTAAACGTATCTACAAGTTCCCTAAAATGGGTAAGAAAGCGGAAATGGTCTGTATCCCAACCACTTCAGGTACAGGTTCAGAAGTAACTCCATTTGCGGTTGTTACCGACGACAAAACTGGCGCGAAATACCCACTAGCCGACTACGAACTAACGCCTCAAATGGCTATCATTGATGCTAACCTAGTAATGAACATGCCTAAGTCTCTTTGTGCATTTGGTGGTTACGATGCAGTAACTCACGCACTTGAAGCTTATGTATCAGTTCTTGCGAACGAATATTCAGATGGCCAAGCTCTACAAGCGCTTAAGATGCTAAAAGAGTACCTACCATCTAGCTATGCGAACGGTTCTAACGACCCGATTGCTCGTGAGAAAGTTCACAATGCTGCAACTATCGCTGGTGTTGCGTTTGCCAATGCATTCCTAGGTGTTTGTCACTCAATGGCGCATAAGATTGGTGCTGAGTTCCATCTTGCTCACGGTATGACTAACGCAATGTTGATTGATAACGTTGTACGTTACAACGCAAACGACAACCCAACTAAGCAGACTGCATTCTCTCAGTACGACCGCCCACAAGCGCGCCGTCGTTACGCTGAAGTTGCAGACCACCTAGACCTAACTCAACCAGGTGACCGCACTGCTCAGAAGATCGAGCGTCTTCTAGGTTGGTTGGACGAGCTTAAAGATAACTTGGACATTCCTAAGTCTATCCAAGCTGCAGGTGTGAACGAAGCTGATTTCCTAGCGAAGATTGATGAACTAGCGGTAGACGCGTTCGATGACCAATGTACTGGTGCGAACCCACGTTACCCTCTAATTTCTGAGCTGAAAGAAGTGATGTTGTCTGCATACTACGGTAAGCCATACATTGAAGGTGAAACTTTCGAAGGTACAACTGTAATTAAGAAAAAAGCAGACCAAGTTGCTGCAAAGCCAGCAGCGAAAGCAGCGGCGAAAGCAACAAAGAAAGTAAAAGCTGAAGCATAAGCAAGATGCTTAAAAAAGGTTTTCGCTAGCACTCGATAACCTTTCGGGAAAAAACAAAGCTCCACCATTTGGTGGAGCTTTTTCTGTATCGTTCCTGATAAAAAGTCGTGAATAAGTTGTGTGTTTATCTAACCTGAGCTCAGGTTTTCTATGCTTCTGAAGCCATTACGCGACCATTAAAATAGTCATTTGAGACTATGTATTCAGTGTTTCTAATCATTTCATCCTGCACGTATGCCCAATCACCATTGGCACTGTCCTTAGTGCGAAATTGTGTGGGTATGACACCACCCACACGGATGTTAAACGGGTCGAGCTCTTTCGCCCATGTTTGAGTAAATCCAACAATCATCGCAGAAACATTCTCGTGCCCTTCCGGCAGATTGTGTTGCTGGTGAGAAGTTAAATTTACAATAACCCCCGATTTTTTATGCATGCGCATCCTCAGAGCACTGGCTTTCCCGTAACCATACAGGGACGAAGCCAATGACGACAATTTGTGGGTGAACTCCTCTCCTTGTTCACTACCAAATAGTCTTGGAAGCGGCATGCTGGGCCAATTATTAATCAGCACATCAACGCCATTTGGAAACCGCTCGTCAATGTAATTAAACAAAGACTGAATACTCTCGGAAGAGTGGTCTGGAAGCGGGTAATAGTAAATACTGTCAGACAAAGTGCGGCAGCGTTTTACGGTTTCTAAAAGCGCTATCGAATCTGTGTCAGCGACAACAACGCGAGCCCCTAAAGAGGTAAAATGCACTGCTAATGTACTGCCTAGCCCTGAACCTGCAGAAGTGATTAAAACCACTGAGTTTCGTATATCCATTGGGATACCTCACTCTAGTTAAAGTATTGTTATTATTTGGTTCTTTAAGTTATTCACACTGAACTCTGGATAAGTCGTTATTAAGCGCGGAGTAACGTGTGAATAACTATCATGGGTAAAATATTGAGCGCATGATGTGAATAACATCATAGTTTTCTGATGAAAGGGTTTTGGGGTGATTCTTTATGATTTGAGTCTCGCTAGAAATGCTTGCGATCTGAAAAATGTCTCATAAATGAGATTGCATCTTGGCTTAGATTAAGCCGACATCTTAAGTTTGTGTAATAGGCTTGCTTCAGACATTTGCTTGTAGATTTCCTGAGGAACGACGTTGGTGGCCGTTGTTTCAGCAAGTTTGCGGCGTTCGTGGCCTGAGAGGTTGTGATAAACCTCTTCAGGTAGATCATGAGTGCCTTGAGGTAAGTAGGCTAGAGCATCAGGGGAAAGTCCGTGAGCGAGTCTTGCGCTAGCGATACCCGATTTATGAAATAAATTTGCCTGCAGTGCAGAACGTTCATAGGATTCTTCATTAGAACGAAGTGCCTGAGGTTCCGCTAAGTCAAACTGTTGTCTCAATCTATCATCGCTGATTTCTTGAGTCTCAACGGCTTCAACGGGGGTATTGTCTCGAACATCGTTTGAAAACATGGATACAAGTAAAGCAAAGTCGGCGCGTCGCCCAGTGTTGACTGCCTGGCTGATGCCAGAGCCTACATTGAGTTCGCTAATGATAGCCGCTTTGTCTAATGTATGAATGTTCATGACGCTCCTCGCTCGATGTTCTTTTAGCGGCAGGAGAATCGTTAACTTTAGGAAATTTTGAGTTTTTTTCGACTTAGTAAAATAGGCGACCAAATGGTCGCCTATTTCTGATCTAAGAGAGTATTTCGCAAGTTACTTGGTATCTTTAGTTCTCACTCTTTTTGTAAATCACAGAATGATGATCTTTTACAAACTTATTCACTTGCTCAACATAACTGGCGGATGATGAGTATTTCCTACTGTCGTTAGACGCGACGATATTCACCAACACCAGATGACAAACCGCAATCAAGAAGAACAACTTAAAGCGCTCTGGTTTGCTTTCTAAAAACTGCTTAACACCGTATAGAATAGGGATGATGGCAAAAGGGTAGGCGAGCATTAAGTGCCAATAGTTGAATGTGATAGGGGCCAATGCAGCACATATCAGAATCGCAACAAAGACACCAAAAGCATAAAGTGGTAGCCAATCTTCTTTAGTCGCGACGCCTTCAGATTTTCGAATCATAGGCTTCACGTGTTTCCAGAAACGCCAGCTATAGCGAGCAGACACGACAACGGTAAATGCACCCACTCCAAATACCCAAGCTTTCCAGATGTAGACTAACGCTAATCGAGCAAACTCTATTGTCGTGATCCATTCAAATGTACTATTTGCGATGGCCTTGTTAGAGAACATCATGGATCCATAGCGAATCCAATAAAGCACAGATTTTAATACAGGATATACATGGGTTAATCCGTAGCCGATATAGCGGTCGCTTTCCTGAACAATTTGATCGTTGTTCATCATCTCGATGAAATATGGAATCAATGAAGCCCCTGTCACCAAAATCCCACAAATAACGCCTATCCAAGAAACTTTCCCTAAGCCACGATACAGCAAATAAAACGAGACAAATGCTAACAACGGCCATGAGAAATGAAGTTGCATTGCCATACCGATGGAAAGCACATGCAAGAAGCTGTACCCAAAAGATACTCCCTCACGCATTTTGAAAGCTGTCCAAAAATGAAGTGCGGCAAAAAACAGAAGGTAAGAAGGGTTATAGAGGACGTTGTCGTATTGCATCCATGGGCTAAACCAAACGAGCAATACAAAAACCAATCGTACGGGCTTAGAGAAATAATGTTTAAGAACGGCATCCAAGATAAAAACAGAAGCAATACGGATGGCGATCAAAAAGGCCATTGGAGCCCAAGGAGAATCCCATAAAAGAAGAGGACCACCCACAACCAATGCTGAGAGATAACCAGGTACATTGCCTACCGTGCTGCCATAGTTGCCAAACGGAAGCCAATTACCGGCGTAAGCGCCCATATAGCCTTTTAGAAGCATTTGGTCTTGGTCGCCATCTAGCAGTTGGTTTCCCGAGTAATAAATGGAAAAGAGAGTACCAGCAGCCAAAATAAGAAAGAACAGAATTTGAAAGTGCTTTTCTAAATAAGCGTCAAATTTCACAGTGTGCCTTTGAAGGATTAGGAGATATGGTGAATATCCTACCTTTTTACATGTTTACATCAAGTTACAAATCGCACTGAGTGAGTAAAGAGTACAAAAAAACCCACGCAACAAGCGTGGGTTCGAATTTTTCAGTAATACAATCTTACTTTGCTAGGTTTTCTGCTACGAAATCCCAGTTAACCAACGCCCAGAATGCACCCATGTAATCAGGACGAACATTACGGAAATCGATGTAGTAAGCGTGTTCCCACAGATCAACAGTCAGAAGAGGAGTAATACCTTCTTCTGTAAGTGGTGTCGCTGCGTTTGAAGTGTTAACGATGTCCAAAGAACCATCAGACTTTTTCACAAGCCAAGTCCAAGAAGAACCAAAGTTATTGATTGCAGAATCAGTGAACTTTGCTTTGAACTCTTCGAAAGATCCGAATGATGCGTTGATAGCGTCAGCTACTGCACCAGTAGGTTCGCCACCAGCATTTGGTGCTAGGCAGTGCCAGTAAAACGTGTGGTTCCAGATCTGTGCTGCATTGTTGAAAATACCGCCCGTTGAAGATTTGATGATTTCTTCAAGAGATTTGTTTTCAAATTCAGTACCAGGTACTAGACCGTTCAGCTTTACCACATATGTGTTGTGGTGTTTGCCGTGGTGAAAATCTAAAGTTTCCGCAGAAATATGTGGTTCTAGCGCATCTTTAGCGTAAGGAAGAGCTGGTAGTTCAAATGCCATTGCTCGATTCTCCATTGTATGTGAAAGAGTGCTACCTCTTTCGGATTGCTTCCAGTGTGTATTTTATTATTAAGTCTTTTTGACTTTTATATGAGCCAATACTGTCTGTATCCAAGAAAACTCAAGATACTAAGTTCAGCGCAAATTTTTGATTTAGTTTAGCAAGTTTTTACTTTATTAAAAGAAAAAGCAGAGAGTTTTTTAAAACTTAGAATGGGAACACAGTGTCTGATAGATTAAAAACTAATAACCCTAGTCATTAAGGACTTTTTATTCTGACTTAAACCAGTAGAATGGTCTGAATAGTTAACGCATCCATTAACGAGGACGCAATGGAAACCATCGACAAAATCAAGCAACAGATTGCTGAAAATACAATCCTTCTTTACATGAAAGGCTCACCAAAACTGCCAAGCTGCGGTTTTTCTTCTCAAGCTTCTCAAGCGCTTATGGCTTGTGGCGAGAAATTCGCATATGTAGACATTCTGCAAAACCCGGATATCCGCGCAGAGCTACCAAAATACGCTCAGTGGCCGACATTCCCACAGCTTTGGGTTGAAGGTGAGCTAGTTGGTGGTTGCGATATCATCATTGAGATGTTCCAGAAAGGTGAACTACAGCCTCTTATTAAAGAAGCTGCAGCGAAAATTGAAGACGCAGAATAATATTTTTTGCGCTTAAGAATTTTCTGTACTTAAGCTTTCTGTATTTAAGCTTTTTGTATACAAAAGAAAGAAAAGGCTTGGTGATTTCGATCACCAAGCCTTTTTTAGTTCAACAGTTCTTTTAAAAACAATAAGTGTTAGGGGCTGCTATAAAAACTACAACACCATCGCTGCAATCCAGCCAAAGGCGATGAGCGGTATATTGTAGTGAACAAATGTCGGAACCACGGTTTCCCATATATGTTCATGCTGCCCATCCGCATTTAGTCCAGATGTAGGCCCCAATGTGGAATCTGATGCAGGTGAACCTGCATCTCCTAATGCAGCTGCTGTGCCGACCAAAGCTACCGTTGCAAGGGGAGAGAAACCAAATGCAATGGCTAACGGTACATAAATCGTTGCCAAGATAGGAATGGTCGAAAACGATGAGCCAATGCCCATGGTGACCAGTAAGCCGACAATCAACATTAACAGCGCGGCCAAGGGCTTGTTATCCCCAATAGAGGTAGAAAGCGCTTCTACTAGAGATTCAACGCCTCCCGTTTGTTTCATTACGGCTGCAAATCCGGCGGCAGCTATCATGATAAAACCTATCATTGCCATCATGTGTACCCCTTTAGTGAAAACATCTTGCGTTTCTTTCCACGCAATAACGCCACCAAATGTGAACACCATAAAGCCCGCTAAGGCACCAATAATCATTGAACCAGTAGCCAGTTGCACGGCAAGTGCTGTCACAATGCCGATTATAGCAATCCAAATGTTTTTGCTTTTCACTTCTGGTTGTTGATTGTGAGCTGCGTTATCTAACTTTATCTCTTTATAGTTCCGTGGCTTGCTGTAACTAAAGAACAACGCCGTGAGTAAGCCAAATATCATTCCTGCTGCAGGCAGTAACATGGCAACAGGAACTTGCGATGCCACGACATCCAAACCGTTGTCGTGCAAGTTCTTAAGCAAGATGTTGTTTAGAAAAATCCCACCAAATCCAATAGGTAAAACCATGTAAGGGGTGATCAACCCAAACGTGAGCAAGCAAGCAATTAAACGTCTGTCTAACTTGAATTTGACGAACACTTGCAAGAGAGGTGGGATTAGAATGGGGATGAACGCAATGTGCACGGGAATGATGTTTTGAGACGACATGGTAACTAAAATGAGCGCAACGAGAATGAAGTATTTCAATCCAGTGGACGCTGTTTTACTTTCCGAGCCATTTATCTTTCGGATAACGGCGTTGGCGAGCATATCGGTAATGCCAGACTTCGAAATTGCCACAGCAAATGTACCAAGCATGGCATAGCTTAGAGCGATGGTTGCTCCGCCGCCCAGACCGCTTTCAAATGCGGATACCGCTTCATTGAGTGACATTCCAGATACAAGACCGCCAACGACGGCGCTAAAAGTGAGTGCAACGACAACGTTGACGCGCATAAGAGCGAGTACCAACATGATGCACACAGAAATTACAACGGGGTTCATATATTTCTCAGGTAGTTTTAGATGTAGTGTTTGCGAATAAGTTTTAAAATTTATTGTTGTGAAATAACGGTATTAAGATTCTGTTTCTGTATGAAGTGGCCACCCACCCAGTGCTTTCCATTTGTTTACGATGCCACAAAACAACTCTGCGGTTTTTTCTGTATCGTAAAGCGCCGAGTGAGCTTCTTTGTTATCGAACTCCATTCCAGCTACCTTACATGCTTTTGCCAATACAGTTTGACCGTAGGCAAGACCACTTAGGGTTGCTGTATCAAACGTTGCGAACGGGTGGAAAGGGACTCGTTTGAGTTTGCTTCTCTCGCTTGCCGCCATAACAAAGTTATGATCAAACGTCGCATTATGGGCAACGATAATGGCACGATTACAGTCTGCCGCTTTTTGTTCCTTACGCACCAGCTTATATATCTCTTTTAGTGCTTCGGCTTCTGTGACTGCTCCTCGAAGAGGACTGAACGGGTCGCGAATTCCATTGAATTCAAGCGCTTCTTTTTCCAAGTTTGCCCCTTCAAACGGCGCGACATTGAAATGAATGGTCGACGCTGGTACTAAGTTGCCCTCATCATCCATTTTTAACGTGACGGCACAAATTTCAAGAAGTGCATCGGTTTTTGCATTAAATCCAGCTGTTTCCACGTCAATCACGACAGGGAAGTAGCCTCTAAAGCGTTGTTTCAATGTAAGGTCGCTGTTTATCTCAGTCATATTTATTCTGTTCCATGTGACAAGCATCGCATTATACCCAAGCGATACCGTTTAGCGATACTTAATCCATTCTAAAGAGGAACAGAAAATCTGGCGGGGTTTTTGCATTGATAATGTAAATTTACATAAAAGCGTCAATTAGAGGGGCTTTTATGGCAAAAGCGGCAACGCCAAGCCGTTTTGATGAAAGAAGAGACAGTAATGAAGAAAAACATGTGGTTCAATTTTAGCCTTATGGGTTTAGCTATGGTGGCGTCGAGCAGTGCATCCGCCATGCAAACTCGTTATGTGGCTAATCCTGGTCAGTCAAAATGGGAAATGTCGGTGAATACACCATTGGAGTGCCAATTAGTGCATCCCATACCTAATTACGGCTCAGCTGTGTTTACTTCTCGTGCTAGCAAGAAAATCAATCTCGACTTTGAATTAAAAATGTATCGCCCTATGGGAGAAACTCGCAACGTTTCATTGGTATCAATGCCGCCCATATGGAGAGCGGGAGAAAACGCAGAACAGATTTCCAATTTGAAGTTCTTCAAGCAGTTTGATGGTTACATTGGGGGGCAAACTGCTTGGGGACTTCTCTCCGAACTTGAAAAGGGGCGCTATCCAACCTTTGGTTACGCCGATTGGCAAAGCCGCGATAAAAGGGTAGAGGTTGCGCTTTCATCAGTACTGTTCCAACATTCCTATAATGCTTTCAGTATGTGCATTAGCCAACTATTACCGTACAGCTTTGAAGATATTTCCTTTACGATTTTGCATTATGATCGTAACAGTGATCAATTGAACAAAGCCTCACAAAAACGGCTGGCCAAAATTGCCGAGTACGTGAAACACAACAAGGACATCGATTTGGTTTTGGTTGCGGCTTATACCGACTCTAGTGGTGGTAAAAAAGGCAATCAGAGCTTGTCCGAGCGCCGAGCGGGTGTATTGAGTGAATACTTCCAGTCGATAGGATTACCGCAAAATAGAATTGAAGTTCAAGGGTTTGGTGAGAGAAGACCAGTAGCCGATAACAGCTCTCCTCTTGGCAAAGATAAGAACCGCCGAGTTGTGATTTCGTTAGGGCGTACACAGGTTTAGTAAAAAGACCCGGTTAAACAAAAAAGAAGCGCCAATCGGCGCTTCTTTTTTTGTATTAGGACGGGACAATTTGCTTCTTCGATATCACGAAAGTGCGGAAGTTGTACGATCAGTTTAAGCGGAAGCTAGCAATGATTTCGCAGTTTGTCGCTGTATCGATATGCTGTACTTGCTCGGCAACTTTTGGATTCGGGTGGCGCTTCATGAAATCAATCAGAGCTTTACGGCAACAGCCTAGGGAATCTACAAAGCTATCGCAATGCGTTTTAGGACACTGAGGAACCAGAGAGAGAATCTTCTCTGATGCAAGCTGCAAGTATTTCAGCTCGTAATCGTTATCACCATTCTCGCGCCAGAATTTTGCCAGATTGTGGCAAGAGATCACGTTGATCGTCAGCAAATCGTCGACCTCGACTTCTTGCTCATCAATCAGCTTTTCTGAAATGGCTAAAGCTTGCTGGTAATGAATGATACTGCGCAGAAAATCTTGTTCCTGCAAGGCGACATCGGCCTTCAGTGTATGCTGTTCCCAGTCTCTAACATTCATTGTCAATTCTTCCGTACGATCATAAAACATATATTCCAAATATATTAAATGATAATTGTTTTCATGTAAAGTGATGGCTTTATTTATAATGCTCTAATAGTCGAACTCTATTCGGTAATTTCATCTGAAATGGAGACAGGAAATTACCTAGAAAGAGGCGTGTATAAAGTTCGTCTCTACAGACGTAAATTATTCAGTTAGCCTTTCAAGCCAGCAGATGCTGATTTGTTTTGAATCAATTCGATCATATAGCCATCTGGGTCTTTAACAAACGCAATATGGGTCGTTCCGCCTTTTACTGGACCAGGCTCACGCGTAATGTTGCCACCTGCTTCACGAATAGCATCACAAGTTTGATAGATATCATCAAAACCGAGTGCCACATGACCAAATGCTGTGCCTAGGTCATATTCAGTTGTACCCCAGTTGTACGTTAATTCTATCACCGCACCTTCAGATTCGTCTGAATATCCCAAAAAGGCGAGTGTGTATTTGTATTTCTCATTTTCATTGGTGCGCAGAAGCTTCATGCCTAGAACCTTGGTGTAAAACTCGATTGAGCGGTCAAGATCACCAACACGAATCATGGTGTGTAGAATGCGTCCGTTTGACATTGTTGTTCTCCAGAATTCTTTCATCGTTAAGAGTTGTTCAAGAATATCGAATACTTGCGCGCTCTCAAAGCAATTCTGCTCTCCGTTTTCATCTTTTGATAAATCTCATAGTTGCAGATAGACAGGGCAACCAAATTACGATTCAATAGTTGTATGAATGTTATAACATATCAGGAAGGTTGAAATTGAAAAAACTCGCCCTATTTTTGTTGGTTGGACTTAGTCTACTCGCGTATTTTTCGTTGGACAAAAAAGACGAACCACAAATACTTACTATTTCAGGTCCATTTGAGTTCAGTAGCCAAGACTTAGCAAAAGATGGCTTTTTGTTTTCGCGATTACAAGTCGTTGAAGCGCTAATAGCAATTAACGAGCAGTCAGAATTGGTGCCATTGCTGGCTGAAAGCTGGGAGCAAAGTGGTGATCGCTTAACCTGGACATTTAAAATTCGTGATGATGTCACTTTTCACGATGGCTCACCACTCAATGCCGACGCTGTCGTGTTTTCTTTGAAGCAAGCAATGTCGAGACCGGGGGTCATTAAAAGAGCCCCCATTGAATCCATTCACGCTCAAGACGACGCTGTTGTGATCAGTCTGTCGAAGCCCTTTGTTCCTATGTTGTCTGTTCTCGCGCACTACTCGACCTCCATTGTTTCTAAGAAATCATTTGATGCCGAGAATGAAGTGACCCGCTTGCATGGTACGGGTCCCTATAAAATCGAAAACTTGGTGCCACCACACAAAGCATTGGTAAGCACCAATGAAGATTATCGTGGGGTTCAACCTAAGATTGCCCAAGTGAGTTACTTAGCGGGTCATCGCTCAGAGAGTCGAGCATTGTTGGCGCAATCGGGGCAAGCGGATTTAGTGTACACATTGGATCCACTGAGCTTGGAGAGTTTAAATGCCTCTGACAATTTAAAAACACACGTTATCTCTATGCCGCGTACGGTATTGATAAAGCTCAATAATGAACATCCATTCCTTAATCACGCCGATATTCGCAAGGCAATAAGTTTAGCGTTGGATAGAAAAGGCATAGCTGATCACGTGCTTCGTTTACCAGGGTCTGAAGCTTACCAGTTGTTTTCACCCGCTTTAGGCGTTTGGCACATGGGTAACTATGGTGTGAGCGCTCGAAATCTAGATACGGCAAACAGTCTGTTAGCAGATCATGGATGGACGTTGAATGGCGATAACAAACTAGAGCGTGAAGGAAAGGTCTTTGAGATAAACTTAACCACTTACTCTGATCGCCCAGAACTTCCCCTGATTGCGACCGCTATTCAAGCACAGTTAAGTGATGTTGGAATCTCGGTCGATATTTCTATCGACAATTCCAGTGCTATCCCGTCAAAACATCATGATGGTACGCTGGAAATGGCGCTTGTCGCGCGTAACTTCGGCACGTTGGCAGATCCGTTAGCGTTGCTGCTTAACGATTTTGCGAGCCATAAAGGCAGTGATTGGGGACCGACGAATTGGTCTTCTTCCGAGTTTACTCGTCTATTGAATAGGTTATCAGTTCAAGACAACGAGACGGAATATCGCAATTTGATTCCAGAAGCCTCTAAGCTGCTAGCCGATGAAATGCCTTTGATTCCAATCAGCTACTATCAGCAAATTATCGCCGTTAATCAACGCGTTCAAAATTTTTCCTTTGACCCGTTTGAGATCAACTATCGAGTTGCGGAGATGGAGCTGAATGACTAGCTTCCTCTATAAACGATTTTGCCAAGCGATATTTGTCGCTTGGTCGGTGGGAACCGTAACGTTTGTGCTCATGAGGTTGATACCAGGAGACATCGCTTATCGAATTGCTGCGGGGCGTTATGGCTATGATTATGTCGATGAAAATGCCGCTCAGGCAGTGTCCGCAGAGCTAGGGTTAGATAGAAGTGCGATAGAACTCTACTTTGAATGGCTATGGGATTTGCTTCATTTTAACCTTGGCTATTCGCTTGTGAGCGGAGAAAAAGTGACAACCGAGTTGGTTCACCAGCTCGGTCATTCCGTGATGCTCGCATTGGTTGCCATGATCATTTCGCTTTTCATTGCCATCCCTGTTGGCGTGTACTGCGGCAGAAGAGCCGGAAAGTTGTCTGATACTTTCTCACTTTTTGTGTCCATTATGATCAAAGCACAGCCTGTATTCTTGATTGGCTTAGGTTTGGTCATCTTGTTCGCTTTAAAACTTAACTGGCTGCCAGTAGCAGGTTTTGGGGATGCGAGCTTTATTGTTCTTCCCGCCATTACGTTAGCGTTGAGTATGGCTGCAATGTCTAACCGGATCATCAGAAATGCCACTCACAATGTGCTTGGTTCCCAGTATTTCTTGTTTGCGCGCTTGAAGGGGTTAAGCCACTCGCAAGCGTTTGAAAGACATGCCCAGGTGAATATTGCATTACCCGTTATCGCCTTTGTTGGCATACAAACCGTGACCTTGATTGAAGGCATTGTGATGATCGAATCTCTGTTTTCTTGGCCAGGGATAGGGCACGCGTTATCCCATGCTATTTTTGCGAGAGATATCCCTGTGATACAAGGCGCTGCATTGATGATGGGGTTGCTATTTGTCTTGATCAATACGCTTGTGGATGTCGCTAATTACCTGCTTGATCCTCGCCTTAAATCCAATGTTGCGGTGGAAATACAATGAAACTGAATCTATCGCAATGTATTGGACTGATTTTACTGTCCGTACAGTTTGTCTTTGTGATACTCGAAAAATCCTTTTTTAACAGTGACCCTTACCAGCAGAATCTTACGTTAGTATTTGCTGCTCCCGATATGGCAGAGCCGTTAGGCAGAGATCATTATGGCCGTAGTAATATGGCTCGCTTATCAGATGCTATCCAAACGTCGTTTTTCATGGCTCTAACTTGCGTTTTAACGTCAGCAATTCTTGGGTTGATCGCAGGTATTTTGGCCGGATGGAAAGGGGGATGGTGGGATAGAAGTTTATCTTGGGTATTGAACCTTGTTTTGGCGATGCCTGGTTTAATTCTTGTACTTCTTTTTGGCGCAATTGTACCGGGATCATTTTGGATACTGTACGTCGCTATTTCTCTTATTCTTTGGGTTGAATATTTCCGTGTCGTCCGGTCGAGAGTGATGGGGCTTGTTGTATCGCCAGAAGTTGAAGCATCTAAGCTGTACGGTTTTTCTGATTTCTATATTTTTAAGCGTCATTTTTTGCCGGAACTTAAAAAAGATTTGTACACCTTAGCGTGTTTTGGTGCTGGTAACTCCATTCTCACTCTTGCGTCCATAGGCTTCTTGTATGTTGGATTAAAGCCGCCAGAGGCTGAATTAGGGTTAATGATGGTTGAATTGTTTCGATATTACCAACAAGCACCTTGGGTTCTGGCTCAACCCATTATGGCTGTGTTTCTTCTGGTAATGGGATTCCACCTTCTGGCTAGAGGAGAAAAATCATGACGTGTTTGCTCGATGTTCAGAACTTGTCGATTTCGAGTTCTGAAGGAGTATTAGTTGATCCTGTATCTTTTAACGTCAAAGATGGAGAGGCGCTTATTATCCTTGGTGAAACAGGGTCGGGTAAAAGCCTATTAGCCAATGCCATCATAGGCAACCTCCCTGAAGGGTTGTCTTATAACGGAGAGGTAGCACTCTTCGACCGCTCTCAATCGACACGAAGTACGAAAGAGCGAGAGGCTTTATGGGGCAAAAAAGTCTCGGTATTGCCGCAAGAGCCTTGGTTTGCGTTAAGCCCTTTGATGAACGCTGGCGAGCAGGTTAAAGAGGTGGATCAGTTGGTCAATGCGATTGAAGATCCCGCTTTGCAAGCTCGACTTACAGACGCATTTAAGCGCGTACAACTTTCTGGCGATGAAACCAAGTTACCAAGTGAGCTTTCTGGCGGCATGGCGCAGCGTGTCGCGTACTTGTGTGCTACGCAAGCAGGTGGAAAACTGCTGATAGCAGATGAACCGACAAAAGGTTTGGATGCCAGTCGCCAAAAGCAAATTGGCGAACAGTTAAAAGCGCACAAAAAGAAAGGCGCGGTACTTGTCATTACTCACGACATTGAACTCGCCGAATCTTTGCAGGGCGAAGTGATTGTTATGCGTAAAGGCGTGGTGTTAGAACGAGGTGAGGGGGAAAAAGTGATCGCCTCTCCTCAGTCTGAATACGCTAAAGCTCTCATTGCTGCGCACCCGAAGAACTGGGTAAATCGTGAAAAACGTACTGATTGTGCACCTCTTATTTCCGCTGATTCTTTGAAAATGACCAGAAATGGAAAAGCACTATTTTCTGATTTGAGCTTTGATGTGTACGAGCAGTCTGTGGTAGGAATTAGTGGTGACAGCGGAAAGGGAAAATCGACCCTTGCGGATATACTACTTGGTCTTATCCCCCCGACTGACGGCAAAATAATCCAGCATCAAAACATCGCAAAAGGGCAAGCACTCAAGCTATATCAAGATCCTCCAAGCGCATTGTCTAGAGCGGTAAACTTAAATTCACTATTGCGAGACTTAAAACAGCTTGTAGAGTTTGACGATAAAACCGTGCAGCGGTTACTGGATAGATTGAACTTAGATACCAGTGTTCTTGAAAGGAAAATTACGCAAGTGTCTGGTGGAGAGCTTCAACGGTTTGCGATTCTTAGAGCATTGCTTATGAAGCCTAAGTTACTCATTGCTGATGAGCCGACCTCTCGACTAGACCCAATCACCGCGGCGAATACGTTGAAGCTACTGGTCGAGTTAGGTGAAGAACTGAAGTTTACTTTAATCTTAATCAGCCACGATAAGATCGCGTTGAAAAAGCTTTGTGATCAAGTCATCCATATTTAAGACCTATCAAAAAGGGAGTAATCGCTACTCCCTTTTTCTTTAACTCTTCATCTTCTAAAGCAGTTACTTACTCTTCTTAAGCTTCTCTTTCAAGACTTCGTTGATGAAGCTTTTACGCCCGTACTGCTTTGTAATAATACATTTGTCTAAATCGAACCCTCTTGCAGGGCAGTATTCACGACCGTAGTAGATAATCTGGAGGTGTAGATCGTTCCATTTCTCTTTTGGGAAAAGACGTTTTCCATCTCTCTCTGTTTGTTCAACGCTTTTTCCGTTAGACAATCCCCAACGGTACATGAGACGGTGTATGTGTGTATCGACCGGAAAAGCGGGCACATTGAATGCTTGAGCCATAACCACGGAAGCTGTTTTATGTCCTACGCTAGGCATTGCTTCCAAAGCTTCAAAGTCCTTAGGTACTTCACCACCATGTTGCTTGATGATCATATCGGAAAGGTGCCATATCCCTTTAGATTTCATAGGGGACAAACCACAGGGCTTGATGATTTCTTTTATCTCTTCAATGCTCAGCTTCACCATATCATAGGGGTTATCGGCACGAGCAAATAACTTAGGTGTGATTTGGTTTACACGTTCATCCGTGCATTGTGCTGACAATAAAACAGCAACGAGCAAAGTATAGGGATCTTTGTGATCTAAAGGGATGGGGACTTCAGGGTAGAGGTCATCAAGAATATTGACTATAGCCTCTACTTTCTCTTTTTTTGATATAGGTTGATTCATTTAAGGCTGCTTCCAGTACTTTTATCTAGGTATTCTTGTTTGCTTATCTTTATGCGCTTATCTTTCATATACTTTGTGTTACGCACTTATTCTTATACACTTACGTTTATGCATTAGTCACTCGCGCTCGCTCAATTTCTGGCTTTTCTTCTTTTGGTTGGCGCGACTCTAGTTGTTTGTCTATTAGGTTCTTGGCTGCGATCAAAAATCCTACACCAATGAATGCACCGGGTGGAAGAAGTGCCAGCAAGAAACTGTTATCAAATTGGAACACTTCTATACGCAAAACAGTCGCCCATGACCCAAGCAAAATATCCGCTCCGTCAAATAGAGTACCGTTGCCTATTACTTCACGCATAGCACCAAGCACCACTAGCACAAGCATCATTCCCATTCCCATCCAAAACCCATCTAACGCGGAAGGCAAGACAGGGTTTTTAGAGGCAAACGCTTCTGCTCGTCCAATGATGATGCAGTTGGTTACGATGAGGGGAATAAAAATACCGAGTGAGAGGTAAAGTCCATAGGCATAAGCATTCATTAGTAGCTGAACACAGGTAACGAGCGACGCGATGATCATAACGAAAACCGGTATGCGCACTTCTTTAGGTACGTAGTCTCTCACTAGGGATACCACGACATTTGAGCCAACCTGAACAAGCAAAGTTGCTAGCCCAAGCCCTAATGCGTTGGTCACAGTAGATGAAACCGCAAGTAATGGGCATAAGCCAAGAAGTTGAACTAATGCTGGGTTGTTTTCCCAGATCCCATTCTTTATCAGAGTTTTGTGATCTGTCATGAATCGCTCCCACAGTTGAATGGCATCGAACTAATTTTTTGTTGGTTCTGGGTTACATACCAAACCGCTTGTTTCACCGCTTTTACCACGGCTCTAGGTGTAATCGTAGCGCCTGTGAATTGGTCAAACTGCCCACCGTCTTTTCTGACTCCCCAAGCTGCATCTTCTGGGTCAGTAACGGACTTGCCATTAAAAGAGAGAATCCAATCCGATATTCGAAGGTCAATTTTGTCACCTAATCCTGGAGTCTCTTTATGGGAAAGAATACGCGTACCCAAAATTTCACCGGTAGAGGAAATACCTACAATCAGTTTGATTTTTCCATTGTAGCCGTCGGGGGCAATCGCTTCTATAGCATACGCCGAGACATCGCCTTGTTTGGAGGCAACATAAGCATGAACAGGATCTGGACCAAGCGCTGGAGAGTCAATGATCATACAAGCGGAAAAAAGCTGATTGTCGTGCATGTTTGATGGCACGACTTCGTTAAGAACCGACATCAGCTGTGCTTGTTCTTGTTCTTGAATGGTCGATTTGGTTAAGGCGTTAGTGATGGCAACCAATCCTGTAGAAGCACAGGCAAACATGGCAAGAACAGCGCCATTCTTTTTAATTGCGTTCAGCATGTTTACCCCTTATGCCCGTAAGTTCGTGGCTTAGTATAGTAATCGATGAGAGGCACACACATATTGGCGAGTAATACGGCAAAAGCAACACCATCAGGGAAGCCTCCCCACGCTCGAATAATAAAGACTAAAGCCCCAATTAATGCTCCAAACAGCAATCTACCCCGAACAGTCGTTGACGCAGATACCGGATCTGTTGCGATGAAAAATGCGCCCAACATCGTTGCACCAGATAACAACTGAATAGTAACAGGGGCGGTTTCTCCTGGGAGTAGATGAGTAAAAATAAGCGACATGACAGCCAATGACCCTAAGAACGCAGCAGGGATATACCATTGAATTATCCGCAACTTTATTAACGCGAGTCCGCCCGCAAGATAAGCAAGATTCACCCACTCCCATCCAGCTCCAGCAATGCCTGAAAACTGAGGCTTTTGGGTGATTTCGCCTAGTGTAAGGCCTGATTGCAACGATGTTTTAATGGTGTCTAACGGCGTTGCCATTGTAATTCCATCGATGCCTGTTCTTACCTGCTGAAGAGAGAAGCCATCATGGTTGAAACCAGTAAAGATGAGTGACAAAGCATCAGGGAAGTCGACCTGAAATGGGCTGATACTTAAAGGCGATAGCCAGCTTGTCATTTGGACGGGAAAAGAAATCAGCAGTACAACGTAGGCAACCATCGCGGGATTAAAAATATTCTGCCCTAAGCCACCGTATAAATGTTTTGCAATCACAATGGCAAAGAAAATACCGATAACGAGCATCCACCAAGGGGACAGAGGAGGGATGGCAACGGCTAATAACCAAGCAGTAACGACTGCGCTGTAATCACGAAGTGCTGAAACTGGGTTACGCTTTCTCACTAGCATCACGATTGCTTCGAAACCTATCGCTAAACCAATGGCAAACACAAGTTGAATGAGCGTACCCCAACCGAAGAAGTATATTTGAGCGACAAGTCCTGGTAGCGCACACAAAGCCACCCACCTCATTAGATCGGGTGTGCTGCGTCGATTACGTGCGTGTGGAGAGCTAGCAATAAAAAATGCCACTAGTCGTTTTCCTCAGATTGATTACGTTTCTGTTGTTCGGCTTTTCGAGCTTTTGCCCTTGCAATGGCAGCGGCTACCGCGGCTTTTTTCGGGTCTTCCTCAACAGGTGGTTCCACTGCTGGCTCGTTTGAATTCGAGTCGTCACTTTCAGCTGCTTGCGCTTGTTTCGCCTTACGCGCTTTCGCCCTTGCAATGGCAGCGGCTACCGCGGCTTTTTTCGGGTCTTCCTCAACAGGTGTTTCCGCTGGTGGCTCATCCGAATTCAAATCATCATTTTCTGTTTGAGCTTGTTTTGCCTTACGCGCTTTTGCTCTTGCAATGGCAGCGGCTACCGCGGCTTTTTTCGGATCTTCTTCAACTGGTGTTTCCGCTGGTGGCTCATCCGAATTCAAATCATCATTTTCTGTTTGAGCTTGTTTCGCCTTGCGCGCTTTCGCCCTTGCAATGGCAGCGGCTACCGCGGCTTTTTTCGGATCTTCCTCAACAGGTGTTTCCGCTGGTGGCTCATCCGAATTCAAATCATCATTTTCTGTTTGAGCTTGTTTCGCCTTACGCGCTTTCGCCCTTGCAATGGCAGCGGCTACCGCGGCTTTTTTCGGGTCTTCTTCAACAGGTGTTTCCGCTGCTGGTTCGTTTGAGCCCGAGTCGTCACTTTCAGTTGGTTGGGCTTGTTTCGCCTTGCGTGCTTTTGCCCTTGCAATGGCAGCGGCTACTGCGGCTTTTTTCGGATCTTCCTCAACAGGTGTTTCCGCTGCTGGCTCGTTTGAGCCCGAGTCGTCACTTTCAGTTGGTTGGGCTTGTTTCGCCTTGCGTGCTTTTGCCCTTGCAATGGCAGC
>NZ_JAUYVM010000023.1 GCF_030689305.1 Vibrio penaeicida
TGGAGCGACACACGAGGTTCGAACTCGTGACCTCAACCTTGGCAAGGTTGCGCTCTACCAGCTGAGCTAGTGTCGCATTCACAACGTTTCCGTCGTTTAGGGCTGCGAATTATAAGAGCATTTTCTTTTGATGCAAGCCCTACATTCAAAAAAATCAAAAAAATTGTCAGTTTGATGAAAAAAGAAACAAAAGCCACCATATTCGTTCATCCCTTAATCAATTCAATCATTAAGGTTGATTCTAAAAGACTCAAAATTCATAGATACCCGTATTCTCCAGCACCTTGGAAAGACAATACGGGAAGAATTGGGAAGTACTTATATGCTAAATACTTGCTTGCGATAAAACTGAAGTTCAGCGATGGACTCACGAATATCATCCAAAGCAAGGTGACTACCTGTTTTGGAAAATTGTGTTAGCACCTCTGGCTGCCAACGACGTGTCAGCTCCTTAATGGTACTGACATCGATATAGCGGTAGTGGAAGTATGCTTCAAGCTCTGGCATGAATTCATAAAGAAAACGACGATCCTGACCAACACTGTTACCGCAGATTGGTGATTTACCAGCAGGTACCCATTGTTTTAAGAACTCAATGGTTTGATCGATGGCTTGCTGCTCTGTCACTGTGCTCTGTTTAACGCGAGCCACTAAACCACTGCCTGTATGAGTGGTTGTGCACCATTCATCCATTTTCGCAAGCTCTTCTTCAGGTTGATGAATAGCGAGAACGGGTCCTTCAGCGAGAATATTGAGCTCACTATCGGTAACAATGGTAGCGATTTCAATGATCTTATGGGTTTCAGGGTCTAACCCTGTCATCTCGAGATCGATCCAAATTAAGTTTTGATCGCTGAACGACATAGATGAATTGCCTATTTTGTTGATAAAAGAGGTATCATACCCACCTATTTTGGAATTCCAACCAAAGAAGTTGATAATCCGTGGCAAAAAAGAAAAAGCTCACAAAAGGTCAAGTACGACGCGTTCGTCATAACCAAAAAAAGCGATTGACCCAAGAAGAAACCATCCAATGGGAAGAGTCTATGTTGGGATCAGCCAAGTCAGGGCTGGTCATCACTCGTTTTGGTCAACACGCCGACATTGAAGACAGTGAATCTGGAAACGTTCACCGCTGCAATCTCAGACGTGGTATTGAAAGTTTAGTCTCTGGAGACAAAGTTATCTGGCGATCTGGTCATGAATCTATGGCAGGCATCGCGGGTGTGGTTGAAGCCGTCGAGCCGAGAACCTCTATTTTGACCCGTCCTGACTACTATGACGGCTTAAAACCTGTCGCAGCGAACATAGACCAAATGGTGATCGTATCCTCTGTATTACCTGAACTTTCTCTTAATATTATTGACCGCTACCTTGTTGCTTCCGAGACATTGAATATTGAACCTTTAATCGTCTTGAATAAAATCGACTTGCTTGACAGCGCGCAGCGCGAAACCTACAGCGAATGGTTAACGGCATACGAGAAAATTGGCTACAAAGTTCTGTTGGTCAGTAAGGAATCCGGAGAAGGGATTGAAGAACTGCAAGTCGAACTTAAAGATAGAATTAACATCTTTGTGGGACAATCTGGTGTCGGAAAATCCAGCTTAGTCAACGCATTAATGCCAGAAGTTGATGCTGAAGAAGGCGCCGTTTCGGAAAACTCGGGATTGGGGCAACACACAACGACCACCGCGAGACTGTACCACTTCCCTAAAGGGGGCGACCTTATCGACTCTCCTGGAGTCCGTGAATTTGGTCTTTGGCACTTAGAAGCAGAAGAGGTTACGGAAGCTTTTGTCGAATTTCGACCGTTCTTAGGTGGCTGTAAATTTCGCGATTGTAAACACAATGATGACCCTGGATGTATTATTCGTGAAGCGGTCGAACGCGGAGAGATCAGCAGTGTTCGTTTTGAAAACTACCACCGCATTATTGAGAGCATGGGCGAGAACAAAGCCAACAGGCAGTACTCACGCAATAAAAAAGCCGATTTGTAATCATAAGACTCCCACTTGGCGATATTTGCCACAAATTTGTGGCAAATCGTAAACCCTTATTGTAAAGAAGCTGACAACAGAAGTGAGATTCAGTAACATCTCGCGCCGACTTGTAGAACAAATTGGAATCAATTGTGTTAGATAAAATTAAAGTGAGTCTCCAGTACTGGATTCCACAACATGGATTAACGCGCCTTGTCGGTAAACTGGCGAGCGCAAAAGCAGGCAGCCTAACCACAGCCGTAATTCGTTGGTTTATCAAGCAATACAACGTCAACATGGACGAAGCTTTGCATTCGGACCCTGCTTATTTCAAAACTTTCAACGAGTTTTTCGTACGTGAGCTAAAAGAAGGGGCTCGCCCTCTTGCGGAAGGTGATTCCGTCATTTCGCACCCAGCCGATGCCTGTGTAAGCCAATTCGGTCCAATTGAAGATGGTCAGCTTATTCAAGCAAAAGGTCACAACTATTCGGCGCAAGAGTTGCTAGGTGGCAGTGAAGCCTTAGCTAAAGAGTTTGTTGATGGCGAATTTGCAACGCTTTATCTATCTCCGCGTGACTACCACAGGGTACATATGCCTTGTGACGGCACACTGCGTAAAATGATTTATGTGCCAGGCGATTTGTTTTCAGTAAACCCATTAACAGCGGAAAACGTTCCTAACTTATTCGCTCGCAACGAACGTGTTGTTTGTATCTTCGATACTGAATTTGGTCCGATGGCACAAGTGTTGGTTGGCGCAACCATTGTTGGCAGCATAGAGCTGATATGGGCGGGCACTGTCACTCCACCTCGTGGTAACACTGTTTACACTTGGGATTACCCAGCAGAAGGCAATAAATCTGTTGTACTGAAAAAGGGTGAGGAAATGGGTCGCTTTAAGCTTGGCTCAACCGTTATCAACCTATTCGCGAAAGACAGCATCAAGTTCGATGACAGTATGAAGCTAAACGCTCTAACGATGATGGGTACACCTTACGCGCATCAATCGAAAGACTAACTGCACCGTATACTCAAATAAAGATACCCCGATGAAGGCAGGTTAAAACCTGCCTTTTTTGATAAAAAACAAACTTCTATTCAATAGCCACGCGCACCTTTCCAAATTACCGATACGATCTAAGTACGCCACCGAATCTTAATTTATTCTGCCTCTAGGTTAAGGCTTCAACGAGATAGATTATGGTAAAAAGCAACTCCTCGGTCTGGTTTAAACTCGCTTTCAGTTTCGCTATTCCCGTTATTGTCCTTCTTGTTCCTACCGATTCCATTCCTATCGATAATCTCACGTTGGTCCAGCATCGTTTACTCACGATATTCTTGCTTGCGGCATTGCTTTGGGTTTTGGAGCCTGTCCCTGTTTTCGCAACGTCAATCCTCATCATTGCACTTCAACTCGTGATGATTTCAGATAAAGGGTTACATCCATTTCGAATCGCCCCCGAACATCATGAGCTAGGGGAACTTCTCACGTATACCGATATTTTTAGTGCGTTCTCTTCACCCATTATCATTTTGTTTATGGGGGGATTTGCTCTAGCGATTGCCGCCGCAAAATACGATCTAGACAACAATTTAGCCCGAGTCCTCCTGAAACCCTTTGGCCACCAGCCTAGATTCATCATGTTAGGTCTTATGCTGATAACCGCCGTGTTTTCCATGTTTATGTCGAACACCGCAACGACAGTAATGATGCTTGCCCTACTTGGTCCGATTGTGGCTTCAGCTCCAAAAGGAGACACAGGCATCAAAGCCTTGGTGCTTTGCATTCCTATTGCCGCAAATACGGGAGGTATTGCCACACCAATAGGTACACCACCCAACGCTATCGCTTTACAGTATCTAACTGGTGAGCACAGTATTGATTTTCTATCTTGGATGATGATGGGGCTGCCATTTGTCTTTATTCAACTGACCATCGCTTGGCTACTTCTGCAAAAGCTTTTTCCTGCCTCTCAAAAAAGTATGACACTCAAACTCAGTGGCACTTTTAAGCGAGGTTGGCGAGCCATTACAGTTTACATAACCTTTGCACTCACCATTGTGTTGTGGATGACGACGAAATTTCACGGCATGAATACGTATGTGGTTTCCATCATTCCGCTCACGGTATTCACCCTCACCGGAATTATGGGAAAAGCAGAGCTCAAGCAAATCAATTGGGACGTGTTATGGCTGGTTGCAGGTGGCATAGCGATTGGTATCGGGCTGGACAAAACGGGGTTAGCCAGCGCTCTGGCTCATGCTATCGATTATGAATCGCTATCGCCAATTGCCGTCGTACTCACACTGTCTGTCGTGTGCTGGCTGATGGCCAACTTTATGTCGAACACCGCGACCGCTAACCTTTTGATGCCCATTGCTGCTGCGATTGGAGCATCGATGCCTTCACTGGCAAGTATTGGGGGTTTGCAATCACTGCTCGTCGTTGTGGCTTTTTCGGCATCCTTAGGCATGATTTTGCCCGTTTCCACTCCACCGAATTCTCTAGCGTACTCCACAGGGCTAATAGACAGCAAAGATATGGCAAAAACTGGCGTTATCATGGGCATAATTGGGCTTGGAATCGTATACTCTGCGATGTGGATATTTTACTGATCTGACGGAGCCCAAACATGATCATCATTGCCCATCGTGGTGCACGAGCGACCCACCCTGAAAACACCTTGTCTGCTTTTCAATCAGCCCTTGATGGTGGTGCATCTGCGATAGAGCTGGATATCCACGAACACGATGGTGAACTATGGGTTATCCACGACAAATGGCTTAATCGGACGACTAATGGCATAGGGTTACTCAAGTGGTTTGACCGTGATGCATTAAGCAAACTTGATGCGGGCAATGGCGAGGGGATCCCAACATTAAAGCAGGTGCTCGCTCTTGTAAAAGGTCAATGTGCTTTGAATATTGAGCTCAAGGGGATCTCGGATCTGTCTTTACTCTATTATCATATCGATCTCGCAACGGAGCAGTTCCAATTCTCGAATCACCAGTTAATTGTTTCTTCTTTTAACCATGACTGGCTTGCCGAAATACAGCGAACTAAACCAAGCGTGCTCATTGGCGCTTTAACTAGCTCAAAGGGTCTCGATAAAGCTGAGTTTGCTGAAAACCTGAACGCAGTATCGATAAACATTAGCCTTGATGTGATGGATGAAAACTATGTCAAAGACGCGAAACAACGTGGACTTTCTGTTTATGTTTATACCGTTAATCAACTTGAAGACTGGCAATGGCTGAGTGAAATCGGAGTAGATGGCGTATTCTGTGATTGCCCAAATAAAGCAATAGAACACTTCCCACAACCCCAAAAATTTCACTGGAAATAAAGCTAGTTGTTGCCCAGTAATTCAGGCATAGTGAGTTTTTTATAACCACCTGATTTTCAAACGCGATGTCATACGAATGGCTTGCTTTAGCAGCCGCTTTTCTCTGGGCAATTTCCAGCATTATATCTGTTACACCCGCGAGACATTTAGGTTCCTTTTCCTACAGCCGGTGGCGGATGGGTTGTACTTCCATCATTCTCA
Organism: Vibrio penaeicida; assembly: GCF_030689305.1. Classification (GTDB taxonomy): domain Bacteria; phylum Pseudomonadota; class Gammaproteobacteria; order Enterobacterales; family Vibrionaceae; genus Vibrio; species Vibrio penaeicida_B. The sequence continues at coordinate 5,532 of NZ_JAUYVM010000023.1, forward strand.
TTATTATGGCGCTATTTACCGGTGGTTGGGCAACCATCACCAGTGAACACATTTTACCTATGGCGCTGTCTGGGCTAGTGGGAATATTCATTGGGGATACCGCTCTGTTCGCGTGTATGAACCGTATGGGACCTAGACAAGCAGGCTTGCTTTTTTCTTGCCATGCCGTGTTTTCAGCCATTCTGGGGTACTGGATATTCAGCGAAACATTAAGCGGAACTGAACTATTCGGATCGGTACTGGTATTTTCCGGTGTAATGGCCGCCATTTTCTTTGGAAAGAAAAAACAAGGTCAGCACGAGTGGGAAGTAATACAAGGCAGTGTCGCCATTGGGCTCGCGTTAGGATTGCTCGCAGCGATTTGTCAGGCTTTAGGTGGGGTCATTGCAAAACCCGTCATGCAGGGCAACATCGACCCCGTTGCTGCGTCAGCCATTCGGATGATTACCGCATTTCTTGCGCATTGTGCTTTTAGAATGACCGGAGCCAAACTGTCTCGCCCGATTAAACCCATCAATTTACGCATCCTTTGGATATGCGCCATTAATGGTTTTTTAGCAATGGCGGTTGGTATGACACTGATTCTTTATGCCCTGCGAGACGGCAATGTCGGCATGGTCGCATTACTCTCTTCAACCACACCAATCATGGTATTGCCTTTGCTGTGGATTTACACACGACAACGCCCAAACCCCTATGCCTGGATAGGCGCAATCTTAGCGGTAATAGGGACGGGGATTCTTGTTACTTAACGGGTCCTCTAGCTAAAAATAAAACAAAAAAATCAAACGCTATTGAGAACCATTTGCATTAAAAATATTTTAGGGATATATTGTCTAAGTCTGTGGAACGAGAGTACGACTCAATCCCGACCTTGAATCCTAAATACCTTTGGTGATGAGGTATCGAAGCTTCCTACTTCGAGAAACATTACTGCATCAACAAGTTAAGATACTTGTTTCAACGTAAGTGCTGCTTATCGAATTGTTGATGCCAAATACATTGTGATAAACAAAAACCACCGCTTAGGTGGTTTTTGTTTATTTGTACTCGCCCAGCCGCAATTCGTGCTCTCTCTAGCCGAACTCAAGCTCTTGGAAACGAAAACGCTGTGACGCGATCAATATGCTCTTCGCCCAGTGCTAACATAACCAAACGGTCGATCCCCAGCGCAACACCAGCACACTGTGGCAACCCTGCTTTTAAGGCCTCGATTAGATGATAATCAATGGGCTGCTCGCTCAAACCCATGCCGATTCGCTGCTGATTGTCTTGTTCAAATCGCGATAACTGCTCGGAGGGGTTATCCAGTTCATGGAACCCATTCGCGAGTTCAATCCCCTTGAAATAGACTTCAAATCGATCCGCTACTCTCGGGTCTTGTTGATTGATTTTTGCTAGTGCTGCTTGGGAGGCAGGAAAATCATACACAAATACAGGGGCATCCTGCCCTATCTTGTTTTCAACGCCAACACTAAACAACAGCTGTAATAACGTGTCTCTGTCTTCTTCTGATTGCGCAATATCGCTTAAGCCCAATTCGCCTGCTGCTCGCTTTAAGATGTCCATGGAATCTTCCAGTGGGCACACCCCTAACACCGACAAAAAAGCATTTTGATAGGTCATGCGATCCGCTTTCTCGCAAGCAAGGGTAAGTTGAAGTAGCTCATCCATTTCATCCATCAAATCATGATGATTAAATCCAATTCGATACCACTCCAACATAGTAAATTCGGGATTGTGAAATCGCCCGTTTTCTTCATTTCGAAACGACTTACAAATCTGATAGATCGAGCCACTGCCTGCGGCAAGCAGACGTTTCATGTGAAACTCAGGGCTGGTCATTAAATAGAGAGAACGCCCGTCAGCATAGTCTGGTCCCACAAATTGGGTTTGGAAGGTATGTAGGTGAATATCCGTTACCGTAGCGTGGCTCATCGCGGGAGTATCGACTTCCAATACATCGTTGCGTTGAAAAAACGCACGTATCTTTCCAATCAATTCCGCGCGTTGCTTCAACTGCGTAATATCAGCGGTCGGTTGCCAGTTAATGATGGACATACAATCTCTCTTTGGGTGTTTAAGCGCCTTATTTTAGCCGTGCTCCTCTTTCTCTTCCAGCGGCGATTCTTCTTCCACCACTATTATTGTTCACATTGGACGTCAGTGACTAAAATCACACATTTTAGAAATTTTATGCTCTTGTTTGCATTACCGAAGCAAAAACCTAAATGAATCAATTTTTCCGTATTTGAGCTCTTTTAATATACCTACAGGAATCAAGGTTTTTTAGGATTAATGGATTCAACAGAATCCGGCAGGGACGGCTCGCTAAACGTGCGCTGTCGTTTTTGCATTTGTCGTTACTAACCGGAGGTAACTGTGCAGACTATAACCACAGATATCGCAGTCATCGGCGCTGGCGGCGCTGGTCTTCGCACTGCAATCGCTGCTGCTGAAGCAAACCCAGAATTAGACATCGCTCTTATTTCTAAAGTCTACCCCATGCGCTCTCATACCGTTGCTGCAGAAGGGGGATCCGCAGCCGTTATCAAAGATGAGGACAGCCTCGACAACCACTTCAACGATACCGTTGGTGGTGGAGACTGGTTGTGTGAACAAGATGTGGTGGAATACTTCGTAGAAAACGCCACTCGCGAAATGATTCAAATGGAACAATGGGGCTGCCCTTGGAGCCGCAAAGAAAACGGCGAAGTGAACGTTCGCCGATTTGGTGGCATGAAAGTGGAGCGCACCTGGTTTGCGGCAGATAAAACGGGCTTTCACATGCTTCACACCCTGTTCCAAACCTCGATAAAATACTCCAACATTCATCGGTTTGATGAGTATTTTGTGGTCGACTTGCTGGTCAACGACGGTGAAATTCAGGGGGTGATTGCCATTCACATGTCAGAGGGTGAACTCGTTGTCATCAAAGCCAAATCCGTGGTTCTCGCAACGGGGGGAGCTGGACGCGTTTATCACTGCAATACCAATGGCGGCATTGTGACTGGCGATGGAATGGCGATGGCATACCGCCACGGTGTACCACTCCGCGATATGGAATTTGTGCAATACCATCCAACAGGATTACCGGGAACCGGTATTTTAATGACCGAGGGTTGCCGTGGTGAAGGCGGTATTATCGTCAATAAAAACGGCTACCGATATTTGCAAGATTACGGCATGGGGCCGGAAACGCCTGTTGGTCAACCCAAAAACAAATACATGGAGCTAGGTCCAAGAGATAAAGTTTCCCAAGCTTTCTGGCACGAGCAACAAAAAGGCAACACCATTAAACATCCTTTGGGTGATGTGGTTCACCTCGATCTTCGCCACCTTGGAGAAGAGTATCTGCATGAGCGCTTGCCTTTCATTTGCGAACTGGCCAAAGCGTACGTAAATGTCGACCCAGCCAAAGAACCTATTCCAATTAGACCAACAGTGCATTACACCATGGGTGGTATAGAAACGGATAAAGGTTGTGAAACTCGCATTAAAGGTTTATTTGCCGTCGGTGAATGCGCATCGGTTGGGTTGCACGGCGCGAACAGGCTGGGTTCCAACTCTCTGGCTGAATTTGTGGTCTTCGGACGAGTCGCAGGTGAAAACGCCGCGAAGCATACCGAAGAATTCACTGGGTGGAACGACGACGCTATCGCTTCTCAAATCCAGGATGTAGAAGCTCGAATTCAAGCATTGCTGAATCAAGAAGGTGATGAAAACTGGGCGGATATTCGCACAGAAATGGGTCATACCATGGAAGCGGGTTGCGGTATTTATCGTCAAGAAGATCTGATGCAAGCCACCATTGAAAAAATCACCGAGCTCAAAGCGCGATATAAGCGCATCAGCATTAAAGATAAAGGAAAGGTATTCAATACGGATTTGTTGTATGCCATTGAGGTCGGCTATGGGTTAGAAGTTGCGGAAACCATGGTGCATTCAGCCATATTGCGCAAAGAATCCCGTGGGGCTCATCAACGTTTAGATGATGGCTATACCGATAGAGATGACAAGCAGTTCTTGAAGCATTCACTTGCTTTTTATCAGCCCGATGCTGCACCCACCATCGATTACAGCGAAGTAAGAATCACCAAGTCACAGCCTAAGGCACGTTTATACGGAGAAGCCGCAGAAAAAGCCGCTGCCGCTGAAGCCGCCAAATCCGCAGAGGAGAAAGCATGATGTCAGCCACTCGTATTCAAAAAGTCGACATTCTGCGTTATGACCCTGAAAAAGACGCAGAGCCTCACTTCCAGACATTTGACGTCCCATTCGATGAAACCATGTCGGTACTCGATGCTTTAGGCTACGTGAAAGATCATTTGGACAAAGAGTTGTCTTACCGTTGGTCATGTCGAATGGCGATTTGTGGCTCATGTGGGATCATGGTCAATGGGGTGCCCAAACTGGCTTGTAAAAGCTTCCTACGAGATTACCCCGACGGTGTGAAAATCGAGCCTTTGGCAAATTTCCCTATCGAAAAAGATCTAATCGTGGATATGACCCCATTCATCGAGCGTCTCGAAGCCATCAAACCCTACATTATCGGTAACGATCGTAAGCCGGAAGATGGAACAAACATCCAAACCCCAGAGCAAATGGCAAAGTATAAGCAGTTTGCTGGCTGCATCAATTGCGGGCTCTGCTACGCGGCCTGCCCTCAATTTGGTCTTAACCCAGAATTCATGGGGCCTGCAGCATTAACACTGGCGCATCGCTACAACCTCGACAGCCGCGATCACGGTAAAGCAGAGCGTATGGGCTTGATAAATGGTCAGAATGGCGCGTGGGGATGTACCTTTGTGGGCTACTGTTCCGATGTTTGCCCTAAAAATGTCGACCCAGCAGCAGCGGTAAACCAAGGCAAAGTAGCATCGTCTATGGATTTTGTTATCGCCATGCTGAAGCCACAAGATGAACAGGTAAAGGAGGCATAACCATGAGTAACCGCAAACCTTACGTTCGTGAAATCAAGCGTACGTGGTGGAAAGACCATCCCTTCTACCGATTCTATATGCTTCGTGAGGCAACAGTACTTCCGTTGGTGCTTTTTACTTTATTCCTCACTTTTGGTTTGGGTGCCTTAGTGAAAGGACCAGAAGCTTGGCAAAGCTGGCTAGCCTTCATGGCAAACCCGATTGTTGTTGCCATAAACGTCGTTGCTCTGGCAGGTAGCCTGCTTCACGCTCAGACGTTTTTCAGCATGATGCCACAAGTGATGCCTATTCGTTTGAAAGGAAAACTCATTGAGAAGAAACTCATTGTAATAAGCCAATGGGCGGCAGTGGCGGTGATTTCTCTGGTTGTACTCATCGTGGTGTAAGGAGCATAAAATGAAACCTAATTATTCAGTAAACAAAACGCCTCAACGCTCCGACGAACCGATTTGGTGGGGGCTATTTGGTGCAGGGGGAACGTGGTTTGCCATGATTACCCCAATTACTATCTTAATCCTCGGCGTGTTGGTTCCACTGGGGATTATCGATGTACAAGCTCTCAGTTACGAGCGTGTTTCTGAGTTTGCGACCTCACTCATTGGTGCTCTATTCATCATTGGTACGCTTTCTTTACCTATGTGGCATGCGATGCATCGAATTCACCACGGAATGCACGATTTGAAATTCCATACTGGTGTTGTTGGGAAAATTGCGTGCTATGCATTTTCTGGTCTTATAACGGCACTTTCTATTGTATTTATCTTTATGATTTAAGCTGAAAAAGAAAGGGAGGTTAGCTCCCTTTCTTTTCCTACAGCAGAAGTTTCTATCACCTTGCTTACAAATATGTACAATTTTCACTCTATAAATTTACTCACTTACTCACTATAATCCCGCCGCTTATCGCTTAAAGCCATCTATCGCTTATTGTTGGACATGGATACATCCAGTTTTCACCACCAGCAAATTGAGCCCAATAAGAAATCATGGAAGAGCATAAATAAAGACTGGTGATTGCCAGAGCTTTGACACATTAACCATGGCCGAAATAGCCCGTTCTCGGGATAAGAGGTTCTGGTTCTCATTGGAACCGAAGCACAACTCGCTTCATTTTAAATAGTAAGTGTAATGTTCAAACCATCTGTTTTTCTGACTGTAATATGTACTTGGATGCTCTCTGGCTGCCAAATTGATCCTAATACCGTTAATCATGAATTGGGTCAGCCAGCGCTCACCAAAACTACCGTTCATGTTTACTCTAAGATTGAGCACTGCCAAACGGTCGCAGATATCCCTAACTGCGATTTTAAGAAGGGTATTTATGTATTAGCTATCGACCCAACGGTCACGAAAGAACAACATCAACGAGTCGTTGATCAAGCTGAAAATTTTGTCCATTGGTCGAACCAAGATGTTCATAACCAATTCAATAATAAGACTATTGTTGTAGGTCTTTTGGCAAGCAATCCAACAAGCGCATCCGATCAAGATCCGTTTGCCGTCGCATTGGCATCCGCTACCCAGCAAGTACACGCAATAGAGTGGATTTATACCCAGAATGGTGAAGATGAAACGTTGCGACTTACGGCTTACCAAAAACTCATGCAGATGTTTGACTATTATGTGGATGGAAACAGCCATACTTTGGTGGGCAGTGAGCTCAACGATGCCTACCAAGATTTTAAAAACAAGTTGAACATCTACAAACAAACAGCAAAACAACAAAGTTTTGAGGCACTCCACCTCAATGAGTGCCTGCATGGGAACGGACAACTCAACGCTGATCGTGCTTTTGGTACTCCAACACCTTGCAAGAAAGACGGAACCATCCACGCTGGAGGCACCGTCAATCCATTGCATGAGAAAACACACAGCAACTTAAATGCCGGTGTTTTACTCGGGCTATTGTACGAATACAAAGTAGATTCAACTCGAAATGCAGGCGGTGGTGAGCTTATTGGCAGCCAAGGCTCCCCTTTTATCAATAAAGGCGACATTGCATCTGGGCTCTATCCGTCAGATGGCCCAAATATGTACTTAACATGGGCGAACCCAGCGTTTAAGCCCTTGAATGATTACTTAAATACGTACTTCTTCTCAAACAAGTAATCCAATGACGCTCTAGATTAACAAGGGCGTCTCTTATTCCATGAATGTCGCTATTTCATCGAGTGGTTTCTTATAGGTGGCGTGTTGAGGAATGGTAGCGCCTTCCTCAGGATAGCCAATTACGATCAACATGTATGGACGGTCGTTGCTATTATCTCGTCCGCATATTTTACTCAGGAAACTCATGGGTTTTGGTGTGTGAGTAAGCGTACCCAACCCTGCGTTATGCAAGGCTTGCAGTAAAAAACCTGTCGCAATACCAACCGACTCATGCACATAGTAGTTGGTTTGATTTTCGTCGTTCTCCATCCCCCCACGCTTTTGAGAAAATACAGCAATTAGCCACGGTGCTTTTTCTAGATAAGGCTTGCTGGCATTAGTCCCTAGCGGTTTAAGCGCATCAAGCCATTCTTGCCCTGCTCTTCCTTGATAAAAAGACTGTTCGAGCTCTTCTGCCGCTTGACGAATTTGAGCTTTCACGTCTGCGCTATTGATCGCGACAAAGTGCCAAGGTTGATGATTCGCTCCACTTGGCGCTGTTCCCGCCGCTTTAATGCAGCTTTCAATAATGGACTTGGGGACTGAACGATCGGAGAACTGACGAATAGAGTGGCGTCGCTTGATGAGATTGTAGTTTTGATTCGCGCGTTTCGACATTTCTTCCACTGGGTATTCGATAAAGTCATCCAGCGGCAATTGAGATTCTTCAGACATACGGCTTCCTTGCTTTTTTATTTATCGGGTTACTATAGCGACAAATAAAAGGCAGAAGCGTGCTTTGTATTTATGATGATGTGAGACTGAGAGCGTTATTCAACTTTTGCCACAATGAAACAAGAACGTACTCTAGGAGTTGAGACAAAAAATGCGCCACTAAGGCGCATTTTTAACGGGTTTGAATTAGCTTTTAGGGCAGCTGAATGGACCAATATATTCCCAGTTTGCGTGTTCGCCAGGTCGATTTGATGATACCCAGCGAATTGCTTTGTATTCGATCCCCATATATACAACTCGACTTCCTTTTTTATACATTATGTCAGCATTCCAACGAGTTACAGGATTATTCTTACCTGCGTAGGGGATCCAATTCTGCTGCGCATTCTTAGGGAAGGTATAGTTTCTCCACTTACCTATGTCCTTAGCTGCTTTATAAGTTCGACCCTCACTTGTTACTAAGGTACCTTGTTTGTACGCACGAGCTTTTTTCCACTCTGGGGCATTTATCTTTTTCACATCTAAACATGCATATTTGTTTGGCATTTGTGATTCAAAGAAAACCCAGCCTTGATTGCCACATGCCCATAAACGACCACTTTCAGGATCGAAAAATGAAGAACCAATATCAGATAGCTGACAGTTTTGTGCTGCTGGCTCTCCATTCGTCACCGAAAATGCATCCGTTACATTCTGTGCCGAGCTAGAAAAGCTGATGCTTGAAATAGCCAAAGCCGTTAGTAGTCCATATCTGTTCATTATTGCACTCATTATAAATGTGATTTTAATTCCAATTAAGAGAGGAGAATCATAAGGAAGAGTGATGTTAATTCATATAAACTTAAGTTTATTTAATAAATATATTACTTAAATTATAAAAAAACCGCTCACATAGGAGCGGTTTCGTAACGGTTTGTATCAGGTTATCGTTATTTTACACGACCAACGTACTCGCCGTTACGCGTATCAACCTTAATAACTTCGCCGATAGCGATGAACAGAGGTACACGAACAACCGCACCTGTTATCAGTGTTGCTGGCTTACCACCTGTACCTTGAGTATCACCTTTCAGACCAGGATCTGTTTCAGTCACTTCAAGCTCTACAAAGTTTGGTGGTGTTACTGCAATTGGGTTACCGTTCCAAAGCGTAATCATACAAGTGTCGTTTTCTACCAACCACTTAGCGTTGTCACCCACCGCTTTCAGATCCGCTGCGATTTGCTCAAATGACTCGCTGTTCATGAAGTGGTAAAACTCACCGTCGTTGTATAGGTAGTCCAGATCGATGTCCATTACGTCTGCAACTTCAACAGTGTCGCCAGACTTAAACGTCTTTTCTAGAACTTTACCGGAAAGCAGCTTACGGATTTTTACGCGGTTGAATGCTTGACCTTTACCCGGCTTAACATACTCGTTTTCGAGAATGACACACGGCTCATTATCAAGCATAATTTTAAGACCGCCTTTAAATTCATTCGTGCTAACAGTAGCCATTTTTTCCTCTTACCATCTTCGAGTTCAATTTAATGCCGCACATCATAACCCGAAAAGCTGTTTCTGTTGAGCAAAACTGGCTCAAACAATTAGCGAATGCGATCTCCGATCCCTACAAGTTGTTGCAAGCGGTGGAAATAGACCCTACCCCTTGGCAAAAAGGGCTAGCCGCACGCGAACTGTTTGCGATGCGCGTGCCACAAAGCTTTGTCAATCGAATGGAAAAGGGCAACCCTAACGATCCTTTACTCAAGCAAGTTTTGCCCTTAATGGAAGAGTTTGACGTTCATAAAGGCTATTCGGCCGACCCTCTGGAAGAGCAAGATAACGACCAGCCGGGGTTGCTGCATAAATACAAATCTCGAGTATTGATGATCGTCAAGGGTGGCTGCGCCATCAACTGCCGTTACTGTTTTCGCCGTCACTTCCCTTATCAAGACAACAAAGGCTCTAAGTCGGTTTGGGAGCAGAATTTGGCGTACATTGCCGAGCGCCCAGAGATCAATGAAGTCATTCTTTCTGGTGGCGATCCTCTTATGGCGAAGGACAGCGAGTTGGAATGGCTGGTCTCACGTATCGAAGCAATAGAGCACGTGAGAACGCTAAGAATTCACTCTCGGCTCCCTGTCGTCATTCCTTCTCGTATTACCGATGAGCTGTGTTACTTACTTAGGGGGAGTCGTTTGAATGTCGTGATGGTGACACACATTAATCACGCTAATGAGATCGATGGTGAACTTTCAGCTTACCTTGCCAAGCTCAAACAAGCTGGCGTGACGTTATTGAACCAGAGTGTGTTGCTGCGTGGGGTTAACGATTCTTCAGAGGCACTTATAAAGCTCAGTGAAGCTCTGTTTGCCTCCGGTGTATTGCCTTACTACATCCATGTTCTGGATAAAGTTCAAGGCGCGGCGCACTTCTACGTTTCGGATAAGCAAGCTAAAGCGCTAATGGCCGAAGTAATTGAGGAAGTATCAGGGTATTTAGTACCCAAGTTAGCGCGCGAGATCGGCGGTAGAAAAAGCAAAACGCCACTGGATTTACATTTGGAATAACCCCCAGATATTCCCAGCCCCTTGAGGTGACTGCTTCGAATAAGTTGACTCCGAACGTCTACCAAAGGATAGGCAGACGCGATAGGAAACAAAAAATCGTTTTTGTAAAGACGATGCACTGGTGGCTTACAACTGGTCGCTAACGACTAACAGCTTGAATGATCTCTTTGGGCTCAGCGTCTTGAGCAATAAACCGAGCTCTTACACTGCGCCAAAGGTGAAGATACCCATCATATTTATGAACAGGTATTAATTCAAAATGCCCTTCGAGCAAACAGTCTTGGGTTACACCTTCAGGTAATCGATAAGGTGTTAAACGCACTTCTGCTTCTAGTTGATTGATAAGCTGTGAACCTAATTCTATCGATTCACAAGGCAAAATCAGAACCCAATCTCCATCTCCAGATGAAGCGAAAATGTCGAACGAACGAAGCCTCTCCTTAAGAACGACTTGTACATGCGATTTAATTTGTTGCTTTGCCACTTCAGATAGGCAATCTGTATCTTTTACGGTGTACGCCGCAATGCAAAGAAAAGGTCTTTCCTTAAGCCCTAAAAGTTTTGCCTCTAACCCTTTGAGATTCAATAGCCCAGTTTCATCATCGAGGTGCATCAGTTTATCTTCATAAGATTGAATCAAAGACCAATTCTTATTGATCAATAACGTAACGACAAACAGATAAGAAACAAACCATGTTACCAGCCAATAGTGTTTGTATTGCCACAACTGATACAAATGCTGTTGCCAATGTTGGTCGATACTCAAATGCAAACGCGTATTTTGAGAAGCATCACTGATTTCACCAGACTTTTTGTAAGTAAGAAGACCCGTTTGGTTGTCGCCTGGATAGGGAAGGATAAGGTACTCCTTCCCTAAACTGCGCTTAATCTGGCTCGCTAGAACATCCATTGCCAACACGCCCGCCAACTCTCCATCTCGATACACTGCAGCACTTAAAGTGACCACCGACTTTCCGGTAAAGAGATCGCGGTATTCGCCTGTAAAGGTGATATCACGACGATTATTGGCAAGCCCATACTGCAAAGTGTTTCGCCAAAAAGGTCGATGTTTGAGTGCATCATCAAAAGTACTGCTCGTGATATTTCGCGCCAGCTTAGAAGGCGATGAAATGATGTATTTGTCTTTGGAAATAAAGTAGATGGAAGAAATTGCTTCGCGGGAGTTCACTAAATAAGACATGACGTGAGCACTCGGCACCCAAAAATGCGCGTCTTGGTATAGTGAGGTACGCGCATCACACATGTCGACAACACCAGTGATGATAAAATCCGAATGAATGGTAGAACGTCCCTCACCTAGCCCTTCGAAAGAGCACGTTTTGCCTTCCACAACGGTATGTAAGTGAGGGGGAGAATCAGAGACATTAAACTGCGACAGCACCGTCATCTCATGCTCCACCGCTCTTAATGTGTTCGACATGTCTTTTAACGCCATAGCCACATGCTTTTTTTCTGCTTTAAATTCTTCCGTCGCTTCATTGAGTGCGTCCACAACAAGAAGAAGCAGAAAAAGACCGTACAAAGCCGTTACGCCCAGTAAAGAACGTTTAATTGGAAAGTTGTGATGATGGCTCACAGCATTAACCTAGCTACTTATTTTTATGCCTCTAACATACCAGAACAATATGCGACATAAAGTGAATTTTCAGCTTAGATTAACGAAACTCACTCCACCTATAGAGCGTTTATCTAAATTATATAAAATCGATAAAATAATTGAATGTTTAAGATATAAAAAAGCCCCGCACAATGCGAGGCTCTTATAATCCGAGAGGAGGAGGCTGTCGGGTAGCAGCGACGCATTGCTGCGCCACCGCCCCCTAAGAACCGTACGTGCGAGTTTCCCCGCATACGGCTCAAGCCTTTATAAGCTCACCACCCGAAGTGAGCCAGTAACTAGTCCAACTCTAAATGAAATATTGCATTACCGGATGTATCTCGACCAGTAAGGCCATCCATTTCACCGACATATTGGCTACTAACCCCCACCGTGTATATTTCTTCACCATCGATACGGTACAATAATTGATTTGTTGACGAACGAATGAATTCATCTCCAATTATATTTCCTATCAATTGACTCTGACGATATACACTGTAGTCGTGACCTTCTATGAATCTCATAGACTATCCTTTCGGCGGATGAGGATCGTTACCATAAGAGTGTTTATCTCTAATCTTACCATCAGCCCCGTGAATTAATACTTCACTTTGCTGGTTCTTTGCGATATCTCTAGCCGCTTCAAAAGCTTCTTGTTGAGTACCGTGTTTAGAAGTAAGTTTAGAGTTGCCCTCCCCTTGGACTCCCCAACTTCCGTCGTCATTCTGAACTACATGTTGATTTTTTCCCATATTTTAACTCTCACCAATATGAAACTGATAGCAAAATATAGAGTATAAAACAATCAACTACTTTTCAATTATTCAGGCCATGTTATGTAGCTGTCTATGGCAATTAACATGCAACATCATCAAATTCGAGCTAATGTCCGTGCCCCCATCCACTCTTCTGACGATATGATGAATATCCCATTCGTCCTCAGAGTGAAACTGCTGGTGACACACCGCGCATTTGTAGTCTTGTCTCTCGACAATCTTCCATAGCTTCCAGTTACCCGCCAAAGACTTCTTCAATCTTTGCATTTTCAGACGCTCAAAATATTGCTCGTCCTCCGGTAGATAACAATTCGCTGTTGCCCGAATTTTCACATGTTTATCGACTTTCACTCTCGCTGCACTCAGCAAGCGGTAGTGTCCATCTTCCCCTTTCAGTTTTGGTGCGCTGAATACCCAGTTTCTATCACCCACTGTTTTAAAGTATTTGTCTTTAATCCAGCGCTTACGGCGATTCAAATGTATTCGGCGGCACCACTGCCACAACATTTTCCAGATCCTGTAATCGATATACTTGAATGTCTCACTCGCACATACCCAGCGATGGTAGTTACACCACCCTCTGATCATCGGATTCAACTTCGCTATCACCGCTGAAGCTGGCACCGTTTTATGGCTGTTGAGATAATCTCGTATACCGCGCAGAAAGTTCTTCACGTTTTTCTTTGACGGCTTAATTAACATCTTACCGTCGTATTTACGCAAATTCTGACCGAGAAAATCTAACCCGTCGTCTATGTGCGTGATCAGCGTTTTTTCTGCTGACAATTGCAATCCCCGTTCTGCCATAAAGGCTTCAACTATTGGTAAGACCTTATCTTCTAGTAGCTCTTTCGAGATCCCAGTGATGATAAAGTCATCTGCATAACGCACATAATTAACCTTAGTTTTGTAACTGGCTTTCGTGTTCTTCTTCCCGAAGTGGGATTCGAGCACCATTTCCAGTCCGTCTAAGGCCATATTAGCGAGTACAGGTGAGATAATCCCACCTTGCGGTGTACCCGACTCCGTCGAGTTAAACTTCCCAGATTCCATGAATCCGGCTTTCAGCCACTTCTTGAGTATCGCCTTATCCAAAGGAATATTGGCGATAAGCCAATCATGGCTGATAAAGTCAAAACACCCTTTGATATCACCCTCCAGTACCCAACGGGCACTAGCCTTACGGCTGAGGTTCACGAAACATTGTTCGATCGCATCAGCACAAGAGCGATTCGGGCGAAAGCCATAGCTGTTTCGATCCGCCGTGATTTCCGATATGGGTTCAAGAGCTAACAGGTATAGTGCCTGCATTGCTCTATCACGCATGGTTGGTATTCCCAGCGGTCTATGCTTGCCATTAGCTTTAGGAATATAGACTCGCCTTAACGGTCTAGGCTTATAACCTTTACGCGTCAGCTGATCTATGGCTCCCCACTTCAAAACCGGAGTGTTCCAAATTTCTCCGTCAACACCCGGAGTGTTTTTCCCTCTGTTTTCGGTGACACGCCGAATGGCTATCACCTTGGCAGCAAACGAACGAGTTAACATGCGTTGCAGTCGTTTGACTTGTCGACAGTCAGATTTTTTCGTTGCCTTTGCGATCCGTACCTGTAGCCCTCTCACCTTACGATACATTAGTGACCAGTCGATGCTGTGCCACTGCTGTGTCTGGTGGGAGAATGCAGATACGTCAATTTGCATTGAAGTATGCACCTTGCTTTCCTCCATTAACGATAAGTTAATCAAACAACACAAGGCGCATCTGTGCCCTATAGGGCACAGATTTACCCTATGAGGCTTGAGTTTGTTGCTGTCAGTACCCGAAATCCTCAAATAGGAAAGGTAACGTCCACAATTGGACTCTGACAGTTTCAATTACCGTAAAACTTAACGGCTTTACTGATTTTCACACAATTAAAGACCAAGCAGACGTGGGCTCCGTTTCCGGTGAAAGCACGTTGGCTTTCTATCCTACTCATTACAAGCAGGCTTTCGCTTTTTCTGCTCTCCTGTACCCGTATCCTCAACAGCGCCTCTTACGAGGTGCCTGCCCCATAGGGGCAAAGATACGGGGTTTCCGAGTTCCGTTTTCATTACACGGGTTACTTAGGCTCTACCTATCCACCGATGGCGCATGAGTCAGCGTATCCCCAGATGTAAAAGAGATAACCGGCCATATACCTTTTGGTCGGAGCGTTAGTGACGACTAATCCTCCCAAAGGGATAATTAATCGACACGACAATAGCGTTACGCTCGTCGCGGCTGACGGTGTTTATCAGTAGTTCACTTACGTTAACCATATAACCCAGCCTAGCCCCTAAACCGCCTGCTATTGGCGATTGTCTTAACCTTCACTTCGCAGTAAGGATTAACCACTTGCGTGGGGGTACATTGTCAGGAAGCTCCGCACACCGCGTTACCGCAGATGCACTATCCCTAGACTACTATTGGCTGAACAACAGGTCTTACTATCCAATAACCTACCCGTCCGAGTAAGAGATTGGCTAAGACAATAATGAAAACAGCTTCGCACCGTGCAGGTGGCTCAAGCTTAAATAAGACACGAATATTCCCGTTACTTCACAGACACTGATAGCGCTGCTTCAACGTATATCATTCGCCTAAAGCGAGGGACATAGACTTTCGCCCATGCCTAAAATCGGACCTCTTACGAGGACCGATATTCGGGCTTGGGTTAAGCCCGAATATCGGGTTTTATTTGTTTGCTATTTCGTCGGGTGGGATAGTATCCACAACATATAGTTAGTGGTTACTATGGACGTAGCCCGCTCGGCTAGCTACCTACGCGACTCTCGTCGCACTACATCATGCCGCCCATGCCGCCCATTCCACCCATACCGCCCATATCAGGCATTGCTGGTGCATCTTTCTGAGGTGAGTCAGTCACCATCGCTTCAGTTGTGATCATAAGACCCGCAACCGATGCTGCAAACTGAAGTGCGCTACGCGTTACTTTCGTTGGGTCAAGAATACCCATTGCGATCATGTCGCCGTATTCACCCGTCGCTGCGTTGTAGCCGTAGTTATTTTCACCACCACGTACATTGTTCGCGACTACAGACTCTTCATCACCCGCGTTGCTTGTAATTTGACGAAGCGGCGCTTCCATTGCACGTAGCGCAACACGAATACCCACGTTTTGCTCTTCGTTGTCACCTTCAAGCTCAGTCAACTTAGAAGCTACGCGGACTAGTGCAACGCCACCGCCTGCCACTACGCCTTCTTCAACCGCTGCGCGAGTTGCGTTTAAAGCATCCTCAACGCGGTCTTTCTTCTCTTTCATTTCAACTTCAGTCGCTGCGCCGACTTTGATTACTGCAACACCGCCTGCTAGCTTAGCAACGCGCTCTTGTAGTTTCTCTTTGTCGTAGTCTGAAGTTGCTTCTTCGATTTGCTGACGGATTTGAGCAACACGACCTTGGATCGCCGCTTCTTCACCCGCACCATCGATGATGGTTGAGTTTTCTTTCGTGATGGTTACTCGCTTCGCTTGACCTAAATCTTCGAGCGTAACTTTTTCAAGTTCTAGACCAATCTCTTCTGAAATCACAGTACCGCCAGTTAGGATAGCGATATCTTGAAGCATTGCTTTACGACGATCGCCAAAACCAGGCGCTTTAACCGCTGCTACTTTCACAATTCCACGCATGTTGTTCACAACAAGTGTTGCTAACGCTTCACCTTCAACATCTTCAGCGATAATAAGAAGAGGACGTGATGCTTTTGCTACTGCTTCTAGAGTAGGAAGCAATTCGCGGATATTAGACACTTTCTTGTCAACAAGAAGGATGAATGGGTTTTCTAGGTCAACCGCCCCTGCTTCTTGATTGTTGATGAAGTAAGGAGAAAGATAACCACGGTCAAACTGCATACCTTCAACGACGTCTAGCTCGTCTTGTAGCGCCTGACCTTCTTCAACAGTGATAACACCGTCACGACCTACTTTTTCCATTGCTTCTGCAATAATGTCACCAACCGTTTGATCAGAGTTTGCAGAGATAGTACCTACCTGAGCGATAGCTTTTGAATCTGCGCACGGCACAGACAGCACTTTCAGCTCTTCAACTGCTGCTACAACTGCTTTATCGATACCACGCTTCAGATCCATTGGGTTCATGCCAGCTGCAACAGCTTTCAAACCTTCGCTAACAATAGATTGAGCCAATACAGTTGCAGTCGTTGTTCCGTCACCTGCTGCTTCATTCGCTTGAGACGCCACTTCTTTAACCATTTGTGCGCCCATGTTCTGAAACTTGTCTTCCAGTTCAATTTCACGCGCAACAGAAACACCATCTTTAGTAATAGTTGGAGCACCGAACGATTTGTCCAGTACAACGTTACGACCTTTAGGACCTAGTGTTACTTTTACAGCATCAGCCAGAACGTTAACACCTTCTAGCATTTTGATTCGTGCGTCGTTACCAAATTTAACGTCTTTAGCAGCCATCTTTAATTTCCCTTTCTTAATTCGTTTTTAGTCTGTCGTTTTTTGAATCAGAGTAAAAATTACTCAATGATTGCTTTTACTCAACGATTGCCATGATGTCATTTTCAGACATGATCAGAACTTCTTTGCCGTCAATCTTTTCAGATTTCGTGCCGTAGCCTTCAGCAAAAATAACGCTATCACCAACTTTAACGTCCAGCGGTTGCACAGTACCGTTTTCTAGGATGCGGCCCTTGCCTACAGCCAAAACCGTACCACGTGTCGATTTTTCCGCAGCAGAACCAGTTAGAACGATGCCGCCGGCAGATTTGGATTCAACTTCTTGGCGTTCAACGATAACTCGGTCGTGTAAAGGACGGATATTCATCGGTCGTCTCTCCTGATTAGATGATTCTATTTGATGTAAGAAATACCGTTAAAACGGCTTGTGGATCATATATAGGGCGTACATAGAGATAACCCAAGGGGGGCAATGCGTTTTTTTGTGACGAGTGTTGAAAAATCAAACAGCTTTTCGCGAAATTTCACGTTTGTTGCTCGCAGACTCTATTTCTACCTCTACTTTCGAGCCCGTCGTTCCTTTCGCTCTTAATGTGACAAGTTTCTTATGTCACTGCTTTTCTAGTCGCTGGAGCGCCAAGCCATATTGTGGCTCCAATGTGTATTCTTCTGTATCCTACGCGTTCTTCAAGATAAATTGAGCTGTAACTATCAATGCAAGATAAACATGGATTACTCACTGCCCCGATACCCGCAGTGCTCAGAAATATGACCCTACCGATGATTGTAGGTCTGATTTCGATCCTGATGTTTAATCTTGTGGACACTTTTTTTATTTCTTTGCTCGGTACTCAGGCTCTGGCTGCGATCAGCTTTACTTTTCCCGTCACCTTTGCCGTCAATTGCATCACGATGGGCATTGGTATGGGGCTTTCGACCAACATCGGTCGGCTGCTTGGGCAAGGTCACAATCAAGATGCGGCAAGATTTTCTTCCCATGGTTTAATCCTAGCGGTCATTCTCGTCAGTGTCGCATCGACTATAGGCTTACTGACCATCACTCCACTGTTTTCTCTTCTCGGGGCGACTCCAGATCTGATTCCACTCATCAAAGAGTACATGGTGGTATGGTATCTAACGATCCCAATGTTAGTCATCCCCATGGCGGGAAACAGTGCGATTCGTGCAACTGGTGATACCAAAACTCCAGCAAAAATCATGATGCTGGCTGGTGTCATTAACGGCGTACTCGACCCACTGCTTATCTTTGGTTACGGTCCGTTTCCTGAATTGGGAATAAAAGGGGCTGCTATAGCCAGTGCACTCAGCTACATGGGTGCTTTGTGTGGATCTTTGTACGTACTCATAAAAAGAGAAAAGCTGCTGGCACTCCCGTATTTTCCGTCACTCATACAAGATTGGCGTGCCATCTTAAAAATTGGCACACCCGCTGCCTTGTCTAATGCGATGTCACCTATTTCAGGAGCAATACTGATGATGATATTAGCGAGCCACGGTACAGAAGCCGTTGCCGCTTATGGTGCCGCGCAACGTGTCGAGTCTATTTTGATTTTGGTATTGATGGCACTGACCTCCGCTTTGACGCCCTTTATGGCGCAAAATTTAGGCGCAAAGAATCCAATGCGCAGTTTTAACGCCATGTTTGTATGCATGCGATTTTCGATTCTTTTCCAGCTTCTCATCTTTATTATGATGGTCCCACTGAGCATGCCTATTGCTTCACTTTTCTCTCAAGAGCAAAGTGTTAGAGATCTGCTTTGGCATTACTTGCTAGTGGTGCCGTTCAGCTATGGGTTTCAAGGCATATTAATGGTACTGGTTAGTGGGCTCAATGCACTGCACAAACCCATGCACGCTTTTAGTTGGAGTGCGATGCGTTTGTTTATATTCACATTGCCTTTTGCCTACATTGGCAGTGAATGGTATCAGGTTGAAGGGCTTTTTATAGGCATAGCTGCAGGCAATCTCGTTGGTGGAACACTGGGATACTTGTACGCAATTAAAATGCGTAACGAAGTAATTGAAGCTCACGAGCCGGAGCCAAATCCATAGTTCACCGAGGCATCGCCAGTCAAAATAACCGATAGCGAAATCAATCGATAGCTAAAGCCAACATTAGCCATAGCCACCGTTAACCAAAACCGGAAAAAGTATCCGTCAAACAAAAAAACCGCTGAGAAGTCAGCGGTTTTTATTAAGCAAGTTAACCTTGGATGTTCAGTATTAGAACAACTCTTTCGCAACTTTGAACAAGTCATCTCGTACTGGACGTTTCATGTTCTCGATGCAGTCAATAATATCGTGGTGAACAAGCTCTTCTTTCTGAATACCTACACAGCGACCGCCATGCCCTTCTTGTAGAAGGTGAACAGCGTAGTTACCCATGCGAGATGCAAGAACACGGTCAAATGCTGTTGGACGACCGCCACGTTGGATGTGCCCCAATACTGTCGCACGAGTTTCGCGTCCAGTGGCAGATTCAATCTCTTGAGCAAGCTGGTTAGCATCCATCATCAACTCAGTTAACGCGATGATTGCGTGCTTTTTACCTTTCTTGATGCCATCTTGAATATTGGCGATCAATTCTTCATTACTCAAACCTGTTTCTGGCGTGATGATGTATTCACAACCACCCGCAATCGCAGACATCAAAGTTAAATCACCACAGTGACGACCCATGATTTCTACAATCGAAATACGCTGGTGAGAAGATGAAGTATCACGTAGACGGTCGATAGCATCAATAACGGTATTTAATGCCGTTAAGTAACCGATAGTGTAATCAGTACCTGCGATATCGTTATCGATAGTGCCAGGTAAACCAATACATGGGTAACCCATTTCAGTCAGCTTTTTCGCGCCCATGTAAGAGCCATCACCGCCAACAACAACTAAAGCTTCGATACCATGCTCTTTCAGGTTTTCGATCGCTTTCTCGCGAACTTCTACTTCTTTAAATTCTGGGAAACGAGCTGAACCAAGGAAAGTGCCGCCTTTATTGATCACATCAGATACACTGCAGCGATCTAATTTCTCGATACGGTTTTCGTATAGACCTAAGTAACCGTCATAAATACCGTACACTTCTAGCCCTTCTGAAAGTGCCGTACGAACAACACCACGAACTGCTGCATTCATGCCTGGTGCGTCACCGCCACTTGTCAAAACACCGATCTTCTTAATCATGCTCACCCTCTGATATCTGGGAATCTAATCTTCAATTCTAAATGCCATTCTCGGCGAAATCTTATCTTATTCACGTTATGTTACATTTCCGCTCCACACGGCGCACATAACGAATTATTGAAACTTTTCTACTTATGAAAGAGTATTACAATTATGCTATTAAACTTTGTTGATTCACATCACGTTCAATAGTGGTTTGTGTGGTTTGCACAAAAGATAGCTAATTATCTTCCATTTGTCTTCTTTCTTTCACGGTTCGTAATAATTAACTTAACAGCAGCCGATCCTCAGTGATTTAAACCTGAGAATTTCCCGGCTCATGCTCGTTTTGTTTATTTTTCGCCCATGGCACAACAGAAATTGGATCTTGATGGATCAGAATGTCACCTTCTGGGAATCTTTCGAGCAGTTTTTGTTCAACTTCGTCAGAAATGCGATGCGCTTCAATCAGCGGCATGTGATCGTCCAACTCTAAATGAAGCTGGATAAAACGAACGGGACCAGACATTCGAGTCCGGATTTGATGGGCACCCAACACCCCTTTGACTGAGCATGTGATTAAATGAATGTCTTCAATTTCATCATCTGGAAGCTGCCTGTCTAGCAGAGATTGTACTGCGGTATAAACCATGCGAATGGCGCTAGAAAGAATGAAAACACCTATCCCAATCGCAAATACAGCATCGGCTTGCCCGATTCCATACCAACTTAATCCAAGTGCCACGATAATAGCGGCATTCATGTAAAGATCGGATTGATAGTGTAGAGAGTCTGCGGCAATTGCCTGACTGCCTGTTTTTCTGACGACATCTTTTTGAAATGCCACTAGCCCGCCCGTCACCAGTATGGAAAACATGCTGACGTACACTCCGAGTTCAGGCGAGTGCAGCTCATGAGGACGGAAGAACCTATCCACACCATTCAAAATTAAGAAGCAAGCAGAGCCCGAAATAAACATAGCCTGCGCCAATGCGGCGAGTGATTCAGCTTTTCCATGACCGAAAGAATGTTCTTTATCCGCAGGTTGAAGGGAATAACGAACCACGATGAGATTCACGACAGAAGCCGCAATATCCAATAAAGAGTCGATCAATGAAGCCAGCAAACTCACTGAGCCCGTTATCCACCAAGCCGCGACTTTAACAATCAATAGTATGGTCGCAACCCCTGCCGCTAACCAAGCAGCTGTGGTAACAAGTTTTGAATAATCAGATTTTTGCATCTAGATAGGTGATATTAAGGAAAAAGAATAGATTACTAAAGTTAACTCAGTCGCACGAGTGCCAAATTGAAATTCACGATCCAAGTACAATTCTTAAATTAAGGATTGCCAAGTGTGCCTTCCCATTTGCGTAAAATTTCCGCATGCTCACCTGATTCCCTGATCGCGTTTAACCCTTCTTGAAACCTCCGTACTACCTCATCAGAGGTATCGATATGAAAAGCCATAAACGCATCCTTACTCATCTCAGGAATATTTGTAATCTTTTCTATTTTTTCAAAGTTGTAGTTTAGCTGCTTAACGTCATAGAACAATCGCCCCGATTGATAAGCAATGATATCAATACGCCCAATAAACAATTTCTGAATGTTTTGATGCTCAACACTAACTTGATTAACCTCTATGCCCTTTGACAGTAGAAATCGAGTTTTTTGGTCGTTTCGGCCGCTGCCTACGCTATAGTTGTTCAAATCTGTTAAGCTATTAACCCAAATATCTTGTCGGCTTTTCAACTTATAAAGGTTGACCTCATTTTCAAAAATTGGCCCTACCCATTTAAACTTTGATTCTCTTTCACTTGTCCTAGATGTCGGAAATAACGCTACGTTAGGGATATTTTCTAGGTTCCAATACCCTCTAGCCCATGGCATCACTTCAATATCATTTGAAGGCATATCTATCGTATCTAATATTGCTTGGACTATTTCAACAGATTTTCCCGTTGGTTGCCCATTCACAGTGAATGAGTTTGGCGGGGCATTTTCTGCAATGAGTCTGAGTTCCGCTGCACAGCAAATACTAACGCTTGCATAAATCGAGAAAATGCACATGAAAAATTTGTTCATCCATCTCCCCCTTCTTTTGCCATCAAAATAACGTTAAAGTTTGCTGACCGACGCGTTCACTCTTTATTTATAATAGTGCTCATACAACGCTTGCGTTTCTCCGGTTAACATCATGCTCTTAAGCACTTGAGAGAATTCATACGCTTTACTCTCGACAGACATGAGAATCGGGTAATTATCCGCACTGATCGGTTCATCTTCTTTATATTTAGGGTTAGTCGTTCCTTTAAACCATTTCGACTTTAAAGAAAACCCAAGATACAGCGGTAACACACCACCACAGCAGTCTGAATGCAATTTCAACCCTTCCAACTGATGCTGCTTCAATAAGTATTCCAGCGTGGATTTGTTGTAGATATAGAAGTCGCCTTTCCTTTGTAAAAGAAACGTCATAGCTTGCATGGATGTCATCTCAGGCGGCTCTTTAATGTAAATGTCAGTGATGCCTTTTGTGATATCAGCCGCCCCCTTCGCACGAAGCAGTACTTTACCTTTTAGTTGTTCGAGCTGAGTAATCTCAGCCATATCTTCTCGCGAAAGACCTATATCGCCTCCAGGTAAGCCATTTTCGATGAAATAAATGAAAGCGGCCCGTTTTTGGGTTAAATTGAAACCGGGATAAAAATCAATGTCACCTCGTTTTAATAGGCTAACCACTTTGTTCTTTGGAAGACGAATAACCTGAAGCTCACAACCCACTTCCTGCGCTGCTTTTTGGTATAAATCCAAATAAAGACCCGAGTTATCGGGCGCTCTTGCAATATTGGGTAAGCGTTCATTGGTGCGATACCCCATTTTCAACACACATGTTGATTCAGTGGCACCAACGGTTTGAGAAATCATAAAATACAAGCAAACAATTATTGGTAGGGCTACTTTCCGCACTGTCTTATGTTCCCTCTAACTATCGAGCTACTTTGAGCATAGTCAAGAGCGGTTTTAGATACAAAAAGAAAGCAGCCATGAAGGCTGCTATCGTCGCGTATGTAAGCTTTATTTAATCAATCATCTTGATGACGCTCTGCAAATTTTTCAGCACACTTAGCGGCTTTTTCTTGTTGTAGTTCTTGAAGTTTGACCTTCTGTTCTGCCGTTAGGATGCTCATGGCTTTATGCTGTTGTTCTAGCATTTTTACACGCTTTTCCGTTTGGGCATCTACCATTTTTTCGGCCAACTCTTGCGCTGTATATTCATCGAATGTATCCGCTAATAGCAATTGCTGGATGTCTTGTTGATACGATTGCATCTTAGCGAACATTTCTTCTGATTTGCCTTTTCGATGATTTCTGGCGTCGTCTCGCAATTGTTTGAACTGCGTCTTTTGATCATCAGTAAAGTCAAGTTGGCGAAGCACACGTTTGTCCATGCCCATACCGCATTTTCCTCCGAAATCGTAACCACCTTTGTGGTGCCCTTTACCACCAAAAGCCCATGCACTCGCGCTGCCTAAAACTAAAGGAAGTGCCGCTGCCATTAGAACCATTTTTTTAGCTAGTTTCATAATTGTATCCTCGATCGTCATTGGAATTCGTTTTGTGTGCTGTGCTGCTTTGGCA
The DNA here is from genome assembly GCF_030689305.1 of Vibrio penaeicida. Classification (GTDB taxonomy): domain Bacteria; phylum Pseudomonadota; class Gammaproteobacteria; order Enterobacterales; family Vibrionaceae; genus Vibrio; species Vibrio penaeicida_B. Next base: position 29,546 of record NZ_JAUYVM010000023.1, read on the forward strand.
GCGCTTGAGGATAGAATACGAACTGGGTTGTAAAGCAACGTGAAGAAAGCGTAAATCAACGTAAAGAGTTCTGGTTACTCAGTAAATGTGAGTATCATGAAGATAGAAAAACCGTAAGTGAGGCAACAATGGCACATATACTATTAGTGGATGACGATACAGAATTGACTAGCCTACTCAGTGATATTCTGACCTTTGAAGGCTTTCAAATAAGCCAAGCCTGCGATGGTTTAGTCGGGCTTGAATTAGTGGATGAAAGTGTCGATTTAATTCTTCTGGATATCATGATGCCTAAGCTCAATGGCATGGAGATGCTTAAGAAATTACGTGCAAACTGGCAGACTCCAGTACTGATGCTCACAGCCAAAGGTGAAGAAATAGACAGAGTCATTGGGCTTGAATTAGGTGCCGACGACTACCTGCCTAAGCCATTTTCAGATCGTGAATTGATGGCACGCATTCGCGCTATTTTAAGGCGCACTCAAACATCTGACACAAATACCAGCAAAGATCCAGAATGCATTGCATATCAAGATTTGAAAGTCTTCCCAGGTAAACAAGAAGCGTACTGTGAAGATACCTTGCTTGACCTCACCACCACTGAGTTTGCGTTGCTTAGCCACTTTATTACGCACCCAGGTGAAACCCTAACGAAAGAAATGCTCAGTTTAGACGTACTGGGCAAGCGCTTAGCACCGTTTGATCGCGCGATTGATATGCATGTATCAAACCTTCGCAAAAAAATCCCATTACTTAGCGACAACAAACCTCGAATTAAAACGCTACGTGGTCGTGGGTACATGCTGGTGGAGGCAGGGTAATGCGGTTGCGTCTTTTTTCTAGCTTATATGGGCGAATTTTTGCCATTTTCTGGCTTACGATGTTGCTGGTATTGATCGCGGTTTTAATTTTACCTTTTCTTGATCCACGCCAGCCTCATGATATTCCAAAAGATCATCTTAACCGGATTGCGCAATCCGTCAGTAAGTTAGAAGAAAGGTACGCTAATCACCCAAACATACAGGACGTTGCAAGAAAGCTAGCAGAGAGAGAGGGGAAACATCATGGAAAGCGCCCTTTGATTTATCTGACCGACTTGGAGGGAAATTTGATTACCCGAGAACGAGGTCCGATTCGAAAAGCAATGCAAAACTACATCACCGAACTGGATTTAACCCGAACTCAGCCCCAGCAAAAATTGTATGGTCGCATGATGGTGGCAGGTCCATTCCCAGCAAAAATAGCAAATCAAGACGTCTTGCTATTCAACGCCATGAGATGGACTCAGACACCGCCCTTTTTACTTCAGCTGTTCGACAAACCCTTGCAGTTACTTTTTGCTGTTATGGTTGCTAGCACCCCTCTTTTACTCTGGCTTGCGTGGGCGCTTAGCCAGCCTGCTCGACGTTTGGAAAAAGCCGCTAAGCGGGTTGCTAAAGGAGAGTTTATCGCTGATCCTGGTTTGGAAAAAGGCACCCGAGAATTTCAACAAGCAGGAGCCAGTTTTAACCAAATGGTTTTGGCTGTTGATCAAATGATCACTGGTCAACAAAGGTTGTTATCGGACATTTCTCACGAACTTCGATCCCCCCTTACTCGGCTGAGAATGGCGAATGCACTCGCGACCAGAAAACAGGGAGAGAGTGACGAGCTTAAGCGCATTGATACCGAAGCCGAACGTTTAGAGCAGATGATCAGCGAACTCTTGGAACTGTCACGTATGCAAGTGCACAGCCACGAAAATAGAGAACGTCTTTCTGTTGTTGATCTGTGGGAAGAGATATTAAAAGATGCGCAATTTGAAGCAGAACAAAAAGGTAAAGTGCTGCGATATGTTTCTTTCCATCATGAATCCGAGCGTGATAGCCCCTTACCTAACACCTATATTTACGGTAATCCCAATTTATTAATGAGTGCGGTGGAAAACATCGTTCGAAACGCCATTCATTATGGTAACCAGAATATCCAAGTATCGATTGTACTTCATGGCAGTGAACTACAGATTGACGTCGATGATGATGGTAACGGTGTGCCAAAAGAAGAACTGGAAGACATTTTCCGACCTTTCTACCGAGTTTCAACCGCCAGAGATCGGCACTCTGGAGGTGCAGGTTTAGGCTTGGCTATTACAGAAAGCGCGATTCGGCAGCATAATGGAACCATCAAAGCACACCCCAGCTCTCTTGGGGGAATGAAAATGTCTATCCGATTGCCCGTTAGCGAGCATTCATAATCTCAAAAAATTGAATTTATATGCCTTTTGGGTATATATCCCTACTATTCACAAGTTGATAACGATAACAATTATCATTACATTATTACGTAACAATAAGGAGAGTAATAATGTCACACACATTCCCAGAACTACCGTACGCATACGACGCACTGGAACCGTACATCGATGCAAAAACAATGGAAGTACACTACAGCAAGCACCACCGTACGTACTTTGACAAATTCACGGCAGCAATCAAAGGTTCTGATCTAGAGAACCAATCTCTAGAAACCATTTTTGATTCTATCTCAAGCCAAGCACCAGCCGTTCGCAATAACGGTGGCGGTTTCTACAACCACGTTGTGTACTGGAACTGCATGGCGCCTAACGCTGGTGGTGAACCACAAGGCGATCTAGGCAAAGCGATCACTGAAACATTCGGCAGCTTTGATGCGTTCAAAGAGCAATTTGCTCAAGCTGCAATCAACACATTTGGTTCTGGCTTTGCTTGGTTGATCGTAAAAGATGGTAAGTTGGTTATTACTTCAACCAGCAACCAAGACAACCCTCTAATGGACGTAGCGGCTGATCGCGGTGAACCTGTTCTAGCGCTAGACGTATGGGAACACGCTTACTACATCAGCTACCAAAACCGTCGCCCTGAGTACATTGACGCTTGGTGGAATGTTGTGAGCTGGGATGCTGTTGCACAAAACTACGCAGCTGCTCTAGCAAAATAAACAGAACATAGAGGCGACATAACGCCTTACAGTATGAAAGAGTAAGCGCCTTGCTTGCTCTTTTTTCTTCCTCCATAATGCCCTTCACTCAACTCATTCATAAGATTTGTCATGCTGGATATCGTTTTATTTGAGCCTGAAATTGCCCCTAATACAGGCAACATCATTCGCTTGTCCGCCAACTGTGGTTCAAACCTCCATTTGATCGAACCATTAGGTTTTGATTTTGAAGAGAAGAAAGTAAGACGTGCTGGTTTGGATTACCACGATCTTGCCCGTGTAAAGCGCCATGAAAACATGGAAGCATTCATCGAATACATGGAAGAGCGCGGCGAAGATTACCGCTTGTTTGCGTGCACCACAAAAACCACAGGGCACCACGTAGACGCGAAATTCAAAGATGGCGATGTACTGATTTTTGGCCCCGAGTCGCGTGGGCTTCCAGCGGACTTCATTGAAAGCCTTCCGATGGAACAACGTATCCGAATTCCTATGATGCCAGACAGCCGCAGTTTAAACTTGTCTAACGCGGTCGCCATTATTGCATTTGAAGCATGGCGCCAGCTTGGATTTGAAGGCGCGTTATAGCTGTATTCTATCTAACAACTGTATTCAATCTAACAACAGATACAAAAAAAGATGAAGGCAATCACCTTCATCTTTCTTGTTTCTCGTCATCAATGAGCTTTAAACCATAAGGTTAACCCTTAATTTAAGCGATTACGGTCGTCATCATCCTTACGCTGGTATTCCCCTTCAAACGTATTTCCCTGAGAAGAATCACCGCGCTGGAAAGGATCTTGTTCAAATGGGTTCTGCTGATGAAAACCGCCTTGCGCGTGAAAACCACCACCATTCCCGAAGTTTTGAACCTTTACTTTGCTCATCAACTGCTTGGCAATAATTGCTCGCGGTGCAGGTAATAACACAAGCATACCTAGCGCATCGGTCATAAACCCTGGAGTAAGAAGAAGCACACCAGCCACAGCCAGCATGACACCTTCAACAATTTGCTGAGCAGGCAACTCACCTTGCTGAAGCCGATTTTGAACAGACATCAGTGTTTGAAGCCCTTGGCTACGAACCAATGTCGCACCGACAAACGCCGTCAGTAAAACTAAGCCTATGGTCGTCCAAAAACCTAAAAAACCGCCTACTTGAATAAATAAGGCAATCTCGATAATTGGAACGGCAATAAAAAGCAGTAAAAGTATCGGAAACACAAGTCCTCCTGTTGCAATTACAGTCAGTGTATTGCTTTGCTAAACAAACAACAATTGCTTACCTCAAACTTATGTTGTGATCCCAGTTAACTTCTGTAAGAAATGTTGACAACTCAATGACTCAAAAGGTGATCGGGCTACTATTTTTATGCCACCAATTCGATACTATGGACACAACATCAGGACCGATTTACAGCCGTATACTCTGATGAATGGATTCTTAAAAACAGATGTGGCTAATTCAACATCAATACTTACAATAAAAGTCTAAGGATCCTGTTATGACTAAGACGTTCGATCTTAATCACACCTCAACTCATGCTGCGACGCGTATCGAAGAAGATCTCCTCGGTCAACGTCACGTTCCTTCTGATGCCTACTACGGTATTCACACGCTAAGAGCCATCGAAAACTTCAACATTTCCAGTGCCACCATCTCTGATGTCCCAGAATTTGTGCGCGGTATGGTGATGACAAAGAAAGCTGCCGCATTGGCAAATAAAGAGCTCGGTGTCATTCCGTCTGAAGTCGCCAATCCTATTATTCAAGCTTGTGATGCCATTTTAGAAACGGGCAAATGCATGGATCAATTTCCATCTGACGTCTTTCAAGGCGGTGCTGGCACCTCCGTAAACATGAACACCAATGAGGTGATAGCCAACCTCGCGCTGGAATTGATGGGCAAAGAAAAAGGGCAATACGAATTCATTAACCCGAATGATCATGTCAATAAAAGCCAGTCGACCAACTGCGCGTACCCAACGGGTTTTCGCATCGCCGTGTACAACAGCGTAAGCAAACTAGTGGACGCCATTGAATACCTCAAAGGGGCGTTTGAACTGAAAAGCCAAGAGTTCAATGATGTCCTTAAAATGGGTCGAACTCAGCTGCAAGATGCGGTGCCAATGACGGTTGGACAAGAATTCCACGCTTGGGCGGTGACCTTAAATGAAGAAATTCGCAATCTTCAGTACACTTCTAAACTGCTATTGGAAGTCAACATTGGCGCAACGGCAATCGGCACAGGGTTAAACGCTGCCGAAGGCTATCAAGCGTCTGCGATCAAGCACTTGGCACAAGTAACGGGGTTAGACTGCGTTCCAGCAGAAGATTTAATTGAAGCCACCTCAGACTGTGGTGCATACGTGATGATACATGGCGCCTTGAAACGACTCGCCGTGAAGCTGTCTAAGATCTGTAATGACTTACGCCTGCTGTCTTCAGGGCCTCGCGCCGGTTTCAACGAGCTCAACCTACCTGAATTGCAAGCAGGCTCATCCATTATGCCTGCCAAAGTAAACCCTGTTGTGCCTGAAGTGGTTAACCAAGTATGCTTCAAGGTTTTGGGTAACGACAACACTGTCTCTTTTGCGGCTGAGGGCGGACAATTGCAGCTCAACGTGATGGAACCAGTTATCGCCCAAAGTATGTTTGAATCTTTGGAAATTCTAACCAACGCCTGCGTTAACTTACGCGATAAGTGCATCGATGGCATTACCGTCAATAAAGACGTTTGCGAAAGCTATGTTTATAACTCTATTGGCATTGTCACTTACCTCAACCCATACATTGGTCACCATGAAGGTGATATCGTAGGGAAAATCTGCGCAGAAACAGGTAAAAGCGTAAGAGATGTGGTGCTAGAAAGAGGCTTGCTCACAGAAGAAGAATTGGACGATATCTTCTCAGTGGAGAATCTTATGCACCCTAAGTACAAAGCCAAACGATTTAACTAAATGAATGGGACCAGTGGTCCCATTTTGTTTTCTGCCTAATGAGTTTTGCTGACAATGTTTGCTGACAATAGCGCCAATTAGCACAAGTTTGTTTTATATCAGTCCTATTACACCTAGCCATCTGCTATAGTCTGCGCCGTTTTCAGCATTCTATGAATTTTTATGCTGATTTTTATCCTTCTTTTTCCAATGAAAGGGGGATTTTCCACTTGGAATTTAAGATAAGGTACGACGTATGATTATGGTCGAGTTGTTAGTAGTCCTGCTCTTTATTTATTTAGGAGCAAGAATCGGAGGCATCGGCATTGGATTCGCTGGTGGTGCAGGTGTCGTAGCGTTAACCATGGTGCTGGGTGTCCCAGCTGGCAATATTCCTGTCGATGTCATCTTGATCATTGCATCGGTCATTACTGCGATTGCTGCAATGCAAGTGGCAGGCGGTATGGATTGGTTGGTCGATCTGGCTGAACAGTTTCTTCGAAAGAACCCAAAACACATTACATTTTATGCCCCGGTTGTTACTTACCTAATGACACTGTTAGCCGGAACTGGGCACACAGCATTTTCCACATTACCGGTGATCGCTGAAGTGGCAAAAGAGCAAGGCGTTCGTCCATCACGCCCACTTTCCATCGCTGTGGTAGCTTCTCAAATCGCCATTACCGCTTCGCCTATTTCAGCGGCAGTGGTGTTTTTCTCTGGCATTCTGGAACCACTCGGAGTGGGTTACCTAACGCTACTGGCTGTGTGCATTCCAACCACGTTCGTAGCGTGCATGGTCGGTGCATTTGTGTCTAACTTCCTAGGCAGCGAGCTAAAGGATGATCCTATTTATCAGGATCGTTTGGCGAAAGGGCTAATCAAAATGCAAGGTACGCAAAAGCGTGAAATCTTGCCCACAGCAAAAACCTCCGTTTATATCTTCTTTGCGGCCATTGTTGCGGTTGTCGCGTACGCCACGATGATTTCAAACGCTGTGGGTTTAATTGAAAACCCCGCGATCGGTCGAAACCAAGCCATTATGGCGTTAATGCTGACCGCTGCCACCGCTATTGTGATGATCACTAAAATCGATGCTTCGAACATTGCCAACGCCGCAACGTTCAAATCTGGCATGAGCGCATGTGTGTGTGTGCTTGGTGTTGCTTGGCTTGGTGATACCTTCGTTTCAAGCCACATCGACCAAATCAAAGATCTGTCGGCACACATTCTTGAGCAATACCCATGGATGCTTGCCATTACCTTGTTCTTCGCATCAATGTTGCTTTATTCGCAAGGTGCGACCACCACAGCTTTGATGCCAGCAGCATTAGCGATTGGCGTTGCACCATTAACAGCCGTGGCGTCTTTTGCGGCAGTTAGTGCTTTGTTTGTTCTGCCAACTTACCCAACACTACTGGCCGCAGTCGAAATGGATGATACTGGCTCTACTCGAATTGGGCAGTGGGTATTCAATCACCCATTCTTCATCCCAGGTGTCGTCACCATTACAACCGCTGTTGCCTTAGGCTTTGCCTTTGGCGGTATGATGATTTAATCATCACAAAAGTTTGGAAAGGAGCGCACTGCGCTCCTTTTTTTCTTCTGCTAAACGCAATGATACCCAAGTGACCTCAATATGCAGGATTCAGAGCTCTATCGCCAACCTCAGTCCTGGCCTCTCTATTTAAACCCATCCTATCAAAGCTTTTTGACGATGAAAGTAGGCAAAAGATAGGCTCCCAAGGGCGAGATTGCTTAGCTTTTATGCTGCGTTATCGATTTTTGATTTAGAACTACTAAATTGACAAATCAATGCCTTGCCTAAAAACCAAGCAATACTCGCTGAACCTAGCATATTGAGGTTACTTGGGTATATGATGAAACTTATTGCGCCTCTATCAGGTCTGATAAGGTATTCATTTTTTGACAAGTAATGTAATGAAAACTCTGCGATCATTTTTATATTGGCTGGTATTGAGTGTGTGGCTTACTGCACCAGCATCTGCTGAATTGTTTTCGAACAATGCTCAAGGGTTCACGCCCAGCTTCGATAACTCACCGAATCAATTTGTCCCTGTAGACGAAGCCTTCCCATTTAACTTTTTCCAAGACAATGATCGCATTCGCCTTGAATGGCAGGTCAAAGATGAATACTACCTTTATCAAGAACGTATTTCGGTCTCCGCAAATGGCGCTGAAATTGGTTCAATTGAAATGCGAGATGGTCAGCCGTACAAAGACGAGTTTTTTGGCGATGTTCGAATCTATACGTCTCCGCTCACCGTTACCGTGCCGCTGCTGTCAGCTACAAGTAACGCAGAGCTGGAAGTCCGCTATCAAGGCTGTGCAAAAGCAGGATTTTGCTACCCACCAGAAATTCGCACGGTGCCGATTTCAGCATTTACTTCCACAGTGGGTACTGACTCATCAAGTTCAGTGAATGCAGCGCCTAGCGGCTCAAAATCAAATGGCTCGGAATCCAAAAGTTCGCCTGCTTCATCAACCATTTCACAATCACAAGAATCAGGGTTTGCGGACAAACTGGCCAACAGTTGGTGGACGCCCTTACTGTTCTTTGCTTTGGGTGTAGGTTTAGCTTTCACCCCTTGTGTTCTACCGATGTACCCAATCCTCACCAGTATCGTATTGGGCGGCGGCCAAATCTCGCAGAAACGTGCGCTTGGTTTGTCGTTTGTGTACGTTCAAGGGATGGCGCTCACCTACACTATTCTTGGGCTAGTCGTTGCATCGGCTGGGCTTCAATTCCAAGCCGCCATGCAGCATCACTATGTGTTGATTGGCTTAAGTGTGCTGTTTATTGCCCTTTCCGCTTCCATGTTTGGGGCTTACACCCTTCAATTACCAAGCGGAGTTCAAACTTGGCTTAATAACCTTAGTAACAAACAACAAGGTGGCAGCAATGCCGGCGTGTTTGCTATGGGTGCGATTTCAGGTTTAGTGTGCTCACCTTGTACCACGGCTCCGCTGTCTGGCGCACTTTTGTATGTTGCTCAAAGCGGCGACATGCTCACGGGTGGCGTTGCATTGTATGCCTTAGCGCTCGGAATGGGCATTCCACTTATTGCGGTTGCCGTATTTGGTAATAAGCTTCTGCCAAGAGCGGGGGGTTGGATGGATCGCGTTAAAATGATGTTCGGGTTCATTTTACTTGCTGCGCCGATTTTCCTACTCGAGCGAATTCTTCCAGAGCTCTGGACTCAAATTATGTGGTCGCTACTTGGCTTAGCCGCTTTTGGCTGGCTTTACCACGCGAAGAACAGTTTGCCATTTGGTGGTTGGAAGCAAAGCTTAGTCGGCATTATTGCCATGCTCGGAATTGTCGCATCTGCACAGCCTATTCTTTCTCAATGGTGGAACCCATCTGCGGTTGCTCAAGCCGAGCCAACCGTGGCGTTCAAACGAGTCAAAAGCCTTGCAGCGCTAGAAGCAGAACTGCAGGCGGCCAAGCAGGCAGGGAAACCCGTCATGCTCGATTTCTACGCCGATTGGTGTGTCGCGTGTAAAGAATTTGAAAAATACACCTTCCACGCCCCTGAAGTGGAAGCAAAACTTCAGGGCTATGTATTGCTTCAAGCCGATGTGACGAGAAGCATGCCAGAAGACATTGAATTGCTGCAGAAACTCGAAGTATTGGGGTTGCCCACTATTGAGTTTTGGGACGCAAATGGGGAATATTTGCCCAATGCGCGCCTCACTGGTTTTATGCCAGCCGAACCATTTCTTGCGCACTTAAACGCACTGTAACCGTTCTAGCAAAGTAAACACCTCTATGTGAGCCCGATTTTTCGGGCTCACATTTTTTTGTTTCATTTCTGTTAAAAGCTCAAATTTTCAACATAATAATCTCAGTGACGTAACTGAGTTTTTTATCATGAAACGGATTATCTACACATTGTGTGTAAGTTTGGGGTGGCTGTTTTCCACAATGGTAACGCCCCATAATATGGCCGTTGCCAGTAATATCCAATCGAACAACATCGTAGTGCTCACTTCATTCCCTGAAAGCTTTTACTCTCCTATTCGAGAGGCGTTTCAGGATAAATACCCCAATACTCACCTTCGCTTCATCAATAAAAAAACACCCGCTTTAATGGCGCATCTAGAACAGCGCCGAAGCCCAAATGCCGACCTCATTTGGCTCAGCTCATCCGATGCCATGGCTCAGCTTGCCATTGCCGGTTTCATCCAGCAGAGCCATACCTTTGCGTGGTCGCAATTTGGCTTCTTTTGGAATACCGAACGACTTGAACAGATCAATCTACCCACGCCCACCAGCTGGGAAGTGATCACCTCTGAAAGTTTTCAAAACCAAATAGCCATGAGTGCGCCTTCTCGCTCTGGCACCAACCATCTGGTTATCGAACTTGTATTGCAGCAATACGGCTGGGAAGAAGGCTGGAAACTATTGTTAAAACTCGGGGGAAATCTAAGCACTATCACCGCGCGCAGCTTTGGCGTACGGGAAGGCATTTTAAGGCAGCGCTTTACGGTTGCCCCTGTCGTCGACTTTTTCTATCGCAGCGCGTTAGCCAATCAAGCTCCGGTTGGGTTTCATCCGTTCCCCGATTCGCCACTTATTCCAGCACAAATCGGCATCACCAAGCAATCTCCTTCTAATGCTATTCGCCATACCTTTGTTGATTTCATATTGTCTGATGAGGGGCAAGCTTTGCTCAACCAACCCAACATCAATCGAATTCCTTTTAAAGTGGGCGTTGAGATGGCAGAAAAAAGTGGTACGTCAGATTTCAATAGCGAGCTTTCCGCCAGCCGATATCACACCGTAAACGCTTTGTTCGACCAATGGATCACACATCGACTGGATGCTTTACATCGGTTTTGGGTCACATGGCACCACATCCATCAGCAACCACTCTCATCGCCCCAAAAACAAAAATTAGACGACATATGGGCGTCAATTAGCCAAATTCCTGTCGAAGAAGGCGTAGCCTCCGACCCTACTCTCAACCAAAAACTCAGTAGCGTGCACCGCTATGACGATTTTTATCAGCGAATAACGGGTCTATGGCAGTCGCAAATGAATGCTGATCTAGAGTCCGCCATATCCGAGCTAGAGCAGCTTTCTCGTGAGGTTTCCCCATGAAAAAACGCCACAGTATCGCGCTTAGAATCTTTGCACTTTTTATGGCGCTAGGCTGCCTTGCCATTGGTATGGTCGTATCCAACGTCGTCACACTCCAACACCTCGCCTCCTCTTCAGAAGCTTGGGGGCAAAAACAGCTTCCGGTTATGGTCGCTGCTGCCAAGTTTGCAGAGTTGGGCGGTCAAATAACGACAGACGCTACTCACTTGGCATTAGCCAAGTCCGCCAGTGCGCTTCAAGAGGCCAATCAAGATTTGCAAAATACGCTCCCCAAGCTGAGCAGTTTAGACCCGCAAAAGCTGTCTCCCAAACATCATCAAGAGATGCAACGGCTCGCTTTGGAACTCAAAGAAAACATTCGTAAAATCTATGCCAATACCGAGCAAAAACTGCTGATTCAAGAGCGCCAGCAACAACTTAGGCAACAGCTATATTGGACACAAATCGATTTTGTAGATGAAGTCATTCCGCTTACGGAAGAAAGCCAGTTCAACCTCGGATTGCTAATGGATAAGCTCGAAAAAAGTCAGGTGTTGTCTAAATCTGAATTTGTGTCACTTCAATTTGAGAGCAACAGCCAGAGCCAGCTTTTAAAGCTAGAAGCCGATGTAAACCTAGTGCTGGATCTGCTCCAGCGTGTCTCTCTATTTTCAAGCCAAACCGACATTTTGGCAGCGCAAAGCATGATCGATGAAACCATGGTCACCATTTATCAACAAATCAGCGCACTCAAGCCACTTCCTAGCACGGTAACCATTCGTCAAATTGCGTCGCAGCTCAACGACCATGTTACTGGGAGTAATACCCCCATTCAGCGGGCACTCAGAGTGTTATCTCTCGATGAAGGAAACCAAGAATTGCTTGCTCAAAACCGAGCACTCATTCAAAGCATTCGCCAATTCATTTCAGAAGCCGTGCGCGAAGCCGAAGCACAGGCAACCAATACCGCAAGCAGTATTACCGATATCGTGAACACCAGCCGAACTCAACTCAACGTCACCATCGGCACTATTGCCATACTGACGATATTTGTTGCTTTATACCTTAAAAACCAGCTCCTCAGCCGATTAGCAACCGTACTTCGAAGCATGCGACATTTGGCGCAAGGTGAATTGCAAACACCGTTAAAAATAGCGGGGCAAGATGAAGTGGCCTCGTTGGCGCACGCCACCAATGTATTTAACCAAACCGCAAGACAATTGAGGCAACGTACCAGTGCTCTAGAAGAAAAAAACCACCAGCTTTTAGATGAAATTGAGCAGCGCCAGCAAGCAGAAAACAATTTAAAAGAAACCCAAGAAGAATTAGTTCAAGCCGCTAAACTGGCTGTGCTCGGTCAACTGACTTCCGGTATTGTGCATGAATTTAGCCAGCCATTAGCCGCCATTCGTTCGAACAGCTATCTCGCCTCTCAATACTTAAGTAAACAGCAACCAGAGCAAGCGCAAGAAAAATTGGACCGAATAGATCGCATCACCGACAGAGCAACAAAACTCTGCCAACACCTTAAATCCTTTGCTCGCAAAACCGACGACGTAACTCAAAGAACCTACGTATCCAAAGCGGTGATCAACGCCATAGATTTATTCACAGAAAGCTTGCCAGAGGATTGGGTCACCATCGATATTGCAACCGATTTATGCGTTCGTGCCAACGAAATACGGCTAGAGCAGGTCTTGGTCAACGCCATCAGCAATAGCTTAGATGCCATTCAGCAGAGACTAGGAGACGATGAATTTCATCCCTCTATTTCCATTTCAGCCCATCAATCGACCGACTGGGTCAACCTGTGTATCACCGATAATGGGTGTGGTATGACTCAAGAACAAGTCGATCAAATCTTTGAACCTTTCTTCACCACAAAAGAGGTGGGCAGCGGCTTAGGGCTCGGGATGTCGATAACACATAACATAATTCAAGATTTCGGCGGCACTATCTATGTGCAGTCTGAAATTAACACGGGAACGGAGGTTATGGTATGTCTCAAACCCATGTAGTACTGGTGGAAGACGATAAAGAACTCAGAGAAAGCCTGAGCGAGATCCTAGAACTGAATGACATGATCGTCACGGCATTTGCTTCTGCCGACAAAGCACTTCCTTGCATTCAATATAACGCCAATAGCATTGTCATTTCAGACATCAGAATGCCCAACATGGATGGTATGACGTTCTTACAACACCTACAGCAACTCGACGCGGAGTTGCCCGTGATTCTGATTTCAGGTCATGCGGACATCGAAACCGCGTTGCAATGCATTAAACAAGGTGCCTTTGATTTTGTCGAAAAACCGCTGAGACCAGAACATCTTATCGGGCTTGCAACCAAAGCCATTCAGCATCGTGCCCTCACGCTGGAAAACCGAAGGCTGAAACAAAGGAATCCTCGTAACATCACATTGGATGAACTGCTCATTGGCGAATCCGATTCCATGCAGAAACTCAAAAGCCGGTTAATGACCCTCGCTAATGCCGACGTCAACATTGTGATTAACGGAGAAACGGGCACAGGCAAAGAGAAAATCGCCCGTACCTTACACAGCCAGTCTGAACGCAGTGATAAACCATTTGTCGCCATTAACTGCGGCGCTATGCCAGAAAACCTGATTGAGTCGGAGCTGTTTGGTCATGAAGCAGGCAGCTTTACCGGAGCCAGTAAAAAACGGATCGGCAAAATAGAGTACGCTTCTGGTGGCACCTTATTTCTCGATGAAATAGAAAGCATGCCGTTATCCGCTCAAATCCGTTTACTGCGAGTCATTCAAGAAGGTGAATTGGAACGAGTGGGCAGTAATCAAGTCGTAAAAGTTGATTTGAAAGTTCTTTCCGCTTCAAAAGACGACTTATTCGACTTATCACAACGAGGCGTTTTCAGACAAGATTTGTACTACCGCCTAAACGTTGCCAACCTAGACATCCCACCACTGCGAGACCGAAAGTCTGATATCCCGATGCTATTGGGGTATTTCATTCACGGTGCCGAAAAGCGCCTTGGGCAGAAAGCCCCTACCCTAACGCCGATGCATTTCCAACATCTCATGTCTCATGACTGGCCCGGGAATGTGCGCGAACTGATGAACGAGGCAGATCGGATCGTTTTGGGCATATCGGATCTTATCTTCACCAGTAACCAGCAAGAATGTCACAGTTTGGCGCATCAGATGACTCAATTTGAATTTTCCGTCCTCCACCATACCTTGATTCAATTTGATGGTCATATTGGGGCGACAGCAGAACATTTAGATATTCCACGTAAGAATCTGTACCTGAGAATGAAAAAGTTTGGTTTGAAGAAAGAGGATTACGTTTTGCCTGAAGAGTAGGTCATCGATGACCTACTCACAGATCACATTGGTCATCATTTGACACACTGTAAGAAGCCGAAAAACCATAAGATACTAAAATTAAAGGAATTAATTTAAGTTTAACATTGGCATAACATTTGAACTAGTAACGATAGGTTATCGCGCAAATTCGCTGGTAACCCGCACATGGATAACCCTACGTTGATAAAAATGGAGTGCACAATGAAACATGGAATCAAACTGCTGACACTAACCAGCGCAATGATGCTCGCAATGGGCAGCGCATCCGCTTGGGCAATGTCGGACAAAGACTTGGTGATCGTCACCTCGTTTTCCAATGACGTGACCGACGTTTATAAAAAAGCGTTTGAAAAAAAATACCCCAACGTAAAAGTCGAAATCTTAAAGAAAAAAACCACATCCGGTATTAAGTATCTGCAAGAAACGGCTTCTCGTAACAACTCTGATATTTTCTGGGCATCGGCCCCCGATGCTTTTGAAGTGCTAAAAGACAACGACTTGCTGGCGCAATACCAATCGTCAGTCACTGGTATTCCCGAGAAAGTAGGATCATTTCCTATTAATGACCCAGACGGTTACTACAAAGGGTTTGCGCTTTCGGGCTACGGCATGATGTGGAACGAACGTTACATAAAAGCCAAAAAACTCCCGATCCCTAATGAGTGGGAAGATTTGGCTGACCCCATTTACCACAAACACGTAGGAATGTCGGCACCTTCACGCTCAGGAACCACTCACCTAACGGTAGAAGCGATCCTTCAAGGTAAGGGCTGGGAAGATGGTTGGGCGACGCTAAAAGCCATTTCAGGTAACTTTCGCGTAGTCACCGAGCGAAGTTTTGGTGTGCCGGATGGCGTGAACAGTGGCTCATTTGGCGTGGGTATTGTGATTGATTTCTTTGGTCTGTCGTCGAAAGCAACAGGTTTCCCAGTCGACTTCCACTATCCGACGGTGACGGCACTTGTTCCCGCTAACGTCGGTAAAGTCAAAAATGCACCGAACCAAGAAGCGGCTGGCGCTTTTATCGATTTCCTACTCTCTGACGAAGGGCAAGAACTCCTTCTCGATGAAGGGATTCAGCGCTTACCCGTCAACCCAAATGTATACAGCAAAACGCCTGAAGGTTTCCCAAACCCATTTACAGGTGAAAAGCTTGGAACGGTGGATTTCGATCTCAACCTATCCAAATCTCGCTACAACGTCGTCAATAGCTTGTTCGACGTCATGATCACCTACCGTATGGGAGAATTGCGCAGTGCAACGAAAGCCATTCAAGAGGCTGAATCCAAAGCGAAATCTCAAAACAATGCCAAAGCACTAGAGCTGGTTGCTCAAGCTAAAGCGTTAATCAATCAAATGCCCATCACAGCACAAGAAGCCAGTGACCCTGATTTTGCCGGTATCTTCACCAAAAAGCGTAAGAAGAAAACCGACAAAGTCGGCGCTCGTCAGGCTGAAGTCGAACAAGCTTGGGATAAAAAAGTCGTCGTTAACTACGACAAAGCGAAAGCGCTTGCCGAACAAGCAATGGATATGCTGTAAGCCTTTTCCGCTCTACAACATCTGATTCCCCCACTTGTAGGTCAGCACCACGTAATTGCGTGGTGCTGGGGGGATTTTTATCTCAAGAACATGGAGTTTCTTATGAGTAGTGTCTCTCTTCCACAGTCAAAAGACGACACAGGACAAAAAGGCCGTGGTTTGCTGAAAAAAATTCGTGAAGATTGGGGATTATATTTATCCGCCATCATCATCGCCTTGTTCATCATCGTTTTTCTTTTTGTGCCCGTGTTAAAGGTCATTTTTGTCGCTTTCCAAGATCAAGAAGGCGGCTTTACACTGGTTAACTTTCAAGATTTTTTTGGTTCTTCTTTGTTCCAAGAATCTTTCTTTAACTCTTTCTACGTTGCCTTCATGTCGGTGGTGGTGGCGTCTATTATTGCCATGCCTTTGGCGTACTTCACCAGCCGATTCCAGTTTAAAGGTACGGTGCTGATTCAAACCTTAGGTATTGTGCCTCTTATCATGCCGCCCTTTATTGGCGCCGTCGCGATGCAATTGCTGTTTGGTGAAAACGGCACAATGAATTTGCTTTTGGACGAATATTTCGGTTTCACAATCCCGGTTATGGAGGGGTTGAATGGCGTTATCTTTGTTCAAAGCGTTCACTATTTCCCATTCATTCTGATTAACTTATCTGCCGCATTGCAAAACATTGATCGCTCAATGGAAGAATCGGCGCAGTCACTGGGTTCTTCAGGCTTAAAATTGTTTAGAAGAATCGTGTTCCCACTCGCTATGCCTGGCTATGTTGCGGGGGCATCGCTGGTGTTTGTGAAAGTGTTTGATGATTTAGGCACACCACTTTTACTCAACGTAAACAACATGCTGGCTCCACAAGCGTATTTGCGCATTTCATCGGTGGGTATTTCTGATCCGATGGGGTACGTTATTTCGGTTATTCTCGTGGCATTTTCTGTGTTTGCGCTTTGGGTTTCTTTCCAAGCGTTAAAAGGAAAAGACTACTCCACCACACAAAAAGGCGGCGGCGGTTTATCCAAGCGTGAGCTTCGTCCTATGGAAATGGTGGGTTGCTATGCGGTGATTGCCCTGATCCTCATGTTGGTTTTGGCACCGCACTTTGCTTTGTTGCTGCTTTCGTTTGGTACGATTTGGAGCTTTAGCCCACTCCCAGACGGCTTCACAATTGATCACTACACCACCGCGATCACTCAAGCATCTGACTTCATCACCAATACTCTGCTTTACGCTGGTTTAGCGGGCGTTATTGATGTCATTTTGGGCACCGCCATCGCTTACCTTGTCTGGCGCACAAAAATGGTAGGACGAAAATGGCTCGATTTTGGTGCCATGGCTGCCCTCGCGGTACCGGGTGTTGTTCTCGGCATTGGCTATTTGCGTACCTTCTATGACGTTGAATTACCGATTGTCGGCACATCGATGGCAACGTGGTGGGGAATCATTGTGATTGCGTTGTCTGTACGGCGCTTACCTTATGCGCTTCGCTCCTGCGTGGCTGCGTTACAGCAGGTTAGCCCTTCACTTGAAGAAGCATCCGAAAACCTAGGAGCAACCCGATCTCGAACCATCCGACGCATTGTCGTGCCACTAATGGCTGCAGGTATTTTAGCAGGGTTTGTCACCGCATTTGCCACTGCCGCGGTTGAGCTTTCCGCCACCATTATGCTCGTTGCACAAGAATCGGATGCCCCATTGGCCTACGGCTTGTACATCTTCATGCAAAGCGCTGCTGGGCGTGGTCCTGGTGCTGCTTTGGGTGTGATTGCCGTAGTGATTGTTGGGTTAGCGACGTACTTGTCGCACACCATTGTTGAACGTACTCGCCAAGCTCACGGCGAAAAGAGTCATTAGAGTCTATTGACCAATAAAAAAAGGAATTTCCCATGAGTTTAGAAAACAGCCAACAAGTCGGCATTACCATTAAGGATCTCACGTTAGCATTTGGGGAAACCGAGGTGCTAAAAGGGGTGAATTTGGACATCCAGCCCGGAGAGTTTTTCGCCTTTCTTGGTCCTTCCGGTTCAGGTAAATCTACCCTGCTCCGCGCGATCGCAGGATTTGGCCCCGTCCCTAATGGACAAATATTGTTGGGTGATGAAAACGTCATCGAACAGCCACCGTGGAAGCGCAACGTAGGTATGGTGTTCCAAAGCTACGCGTTATGGCCGCATATGACGGTGCGTCAGAATGTGGCGTATGGCTTGGAAGAGCGCAAAGTGCCGAAACCAGAAATCAAAAAACGGGTGGATGAAGCGCTCAACCTCGTCGGACTTTTTCATTTAGCTGAGCGCCGACCTTCGCAACTTTCTGGTGGTCAGCAGCAAAGGGTCGCCATTGCACGAACGGTGGTCGTTGAACCACGCGTGTTGCTTCTAGATGAACCCTTATCGAATCTGGATGCGAATTTGCGTGAACAAATGCGACGTGATCTTCTTGATCTGCAACGTCAATTAGGATTAACCACGATCTTTGTTACTCACGATCAAGAAGAAGCCAACACCATTTCAGATCGCATTGCGGTTTTGGATCAAGGCGTGATTCAACAGATCGGAGAACCCATTGAACTCTACGATAACCCTGCCAATAAGTTTGTTGCCGATTTCTTAGGTACTGCGAACGTATTGAATGGGCAAATCACTGAATCTGGTGGAAGCAGTGTGTTCCAATCAGAATCCGGTATTCTTTTCCCGTATCAAACGAAGGAACGAGGCGATATTTCGTTGGTATTCCGACCTCAAAGCTTAGAAATTTGCCATTCCTCACCCAATTCAGACGCGATAAAGTTGGAAGGAAAAGTGAAACATCGAGAGTTTTTAGGTCACTTAGTGCGTTACGGCATCGATATTGGCGGCCAAATGTTAATGGTCGATGATCCTCACTTGCGAGGTTCGACCCATATAAGAAATGGATCCCCAATCTTACTGCAACTTAACCCTGATGAAATCGTTGCTTTAAGCTAACCTATTGACATCAATATCAATTATTAAAGAGCTGGTCTATCTTAGTCTGGCTCTTTCACATTTTCAGAAGAAAAATCAGAGAATAAGCGCATATTAGTTGTTGTATTCTGGAGACGGTGATAATAATTAAATTAACTGTCTGTTAAAGAGTGCTTAACGTCATGGACTCGACCTACACCATCCTCATCGCCGATGATCACCCACTGTTCCGTAATGCTTTATTTCAGTCGGTACATATGGCGATCAGCGGAGCCAATCTGCTTGAAGCCGATTCTCTAGCGGCTTTACTTTCCCTTTTGGAGAAAGAGCAAGAACCCGATCTTCTGTTGCTAGACTTGAAGATGCCCGGCGCCAATGGAATGTCTGGTTTGATCCAACTTCGCGCCGAATACCCAGATCTCCCAATTGTCGTTATTTCCGCAAGTGAAGAATCCAGCGTCGTCACTCAAGTTAAAAGCCATGGTGCGTTTGGCTTTATTCCAAAATCAAGCGACATGAGAGAGCTGGTGGCTGCACTCAATCAGGTACTCAACGGAGAACCTTTCTTCCCTGAAGGGATGATCACCAATAACGCTGCATGTAATGAGCTAAGTGAAAAGATCGCCGCGTTAACCCCTCAACAATACCGCGTACTTGGTATGCTGTCCGACGGATTATTGAACAAGCAAATTGCGTACGAACTCAACGTTTCAGAAGCGACCATCAAAGCACACATGACCGCCATTTTTCGCAAGCTCGGTGTCAAAAACCGAACTCAAGCCGTCATCTTACTTCAGCAGATGGAACCCGAAGCTTAACCTCTGTCCTGACATTGCGATGACGTGAATTGAGCTCAATTTGATATTCTTCTAAGCCATGCACTCGCATGGCTTTGTCCCTCTCTTCATTAAGTCTGGGAGACTTCTTTGCTCAGTATCTTGATCACTCAATTTGTCGTTTTATGGGCCGTCATTGATCCTATCGGTTCGGTACCTGTTTACCTTTCTCAAACTAGTCACCTAACACCTCAACAGCGAAGAAAAGTCGCGTTAAAAGCCGTCGCAATAGCAACGGGGGTTTTGATGTTTTTCCTCGTAGCAGGTCAACTTCTATTGGAAGCAATGCAAATACCACTTCCAGCATTTCAAGCGGCCGGAGGACTGGTTTTACTGCTGTTTGCGCTAACAATGATTTTCGGCGAGAGTAAACCGGAACAAGAATCCAAAATGGCACCAGACAACAACCAAGAAAATCTGGCTGATCTCGCTGTTTACCCATTAGCCATCCCTTCAATTGCATCTCCAGGTGCAATGATGGCCATTGTTATGCTCACCGACAATTACCGATACTCGCTGGTCGATCAAAGCATCACTGCTGGTGTCATGTTGGCGGTACTCTTGATCACTTTGATTCTCTTATTAGGTGCAACGCATATCCAAAAAGTCATTGGCAATGTGGGTGCAGCCATCATTAGCCGTGTTATGGGACTCATCTTAGCCGCCGTGGCGCTCAACAACTTATTGATCGGAATACGTGATTTTTACATCCAATAGTGGCTTAGACACACCCAAACATTAGACCTTCGGCTAAGTTAACAACGTGTTAACATCTCACTTTTCGGAACACTCATCTTTAAGCCCCCGTTTTTAGGGGGCTTTTTCATTTCCTCGCCCAGACTAAAGTAGAAAAGAGTTCTTGATTTCATCTTGCTATTGTAAATCCTGATACAAATCGTTAACAACGAGCTGTTCATGTAATGAAGAGCATTCAATATCGTAAGGAGACGGCAATGGCGTTCGAAAACAAAGAACGGGCAAAGGCCTACTGGGACAAAAACGTAAGACTCATGATTTCCTTGATGGCAATCTGGTTTGTAGTGTCATTCGGTTGTGGCATTTTGTTTGTTGATGCACTAAATCAATTCCAACTTGGCGGATACAAGCTCGGTTTCTGGTTTGCGCAGCAAGGCTCAATTTACTGCTTCCTGGCAATCATTTTCTACTACGCGTGGAAGATGCGTCAGTTAGACCGCGAATTTGACGTGGACGAGTAAGGAGTCGCTAAGATGGATCTTAAAACAATTACATATTTAGTCGTCGGTGCCACCTTTGTAATTTACATCGGTATCGCCATTTGGGCCCGCGCTGGCTCGACCAAAGAGTTCTATGTTGCTGGCGGTGGTGTAAACCCTATCGCAAACGGCATGGCAACGGCAGCAGACTGGATGTCAGCAGCGTCGTTTATTTCGATGGCTGGCTTAATTGCCTTTATGGGTTACGGTGGTTCCGTATTCCTCATGGGCTGGACAGGCGGTTACGTATTACTTGCTCTGCTTCTTGCTCCTTACCTTCGTAAGTTTGGTAAGTTCACAGTGCCAGAATTCGTTGGTGAGCGCTTTTATTCCAACACTGCCCGCGTTGTAGCGGTAGCGTGTTTGATCATCGCATCGGTGACATACGTTATCGGTCAGATGAAAGGGGTGGGTGTTGCGTTTGGTCGTTTCCTTGAAGTGGACTACTCAACTGGTCTGTTGATTGGTATGTGTATCGTATTCATTTACGCTGTAATGGGCGGAATGAAAGGGATTACTTACACACAGATCGCTCAGTATTGCGTACTCATTTTAGCTTACACTATTCCCGCAATCTTCATTTCACTTCAACTAACAGGTAACCCTCTACCTCAAATTGGTTTAGGTGGGACCATGGTCGGAACCGATGTCTACTTGCTCGATCGGCTTGATCAAGTCGTCACAGAGCTCGGATTCACCGAATACACCACCGCCGTTCGGGGCGATACGCTGAACATGTTCGTTTACACCATGTCTCTGATGATTGGTACAGCGGGTCTACCTCACGTAATCATTCGTTTCTTCACTGTACCAAAAGTGCGTGATGCGAGAACTTCAGCAGGTTGGGCATTGTTCTTTATTGCGATCCTTTACACCACGGCTCCAGCTGTAGCGGCAATGGCTCGCTTGAACTTAATGGACACAGTAAACCCTGCTCAAGGTGAATACTTGAAATACGACGAGCGTCCAGCTTGGTTCAAAAACTGGGAGAAAACAGGTCTTCTAGGATTTGACGATAAGAATGGCGACGGTGAAATTCAGTACACCTCTGACAAAGCAACAAACGAGTTAAAAGTGGACCGTGACATCATGGTTCTGGCAAACCCTGAAATTGCGAAGCTACCTAACTGGGTCATCGCATTAGTAGCGGCTGGTGGCTTGGCGGCCGCACTCTCTACTGCTGCCGGCTTATTGCTCGCGATATCGTCGTCCATATCCCACGACTTAATAAAAGGGGTTATTAATCCGAACATATCCGAGAAGAAGGAGCTCCTCGCCAGTCGGATATCGATGGCGGTGGCAATTGCGGTGGCAGGCTATTTAGGCTTGAACCCACCCGGATTTGCTGCCGGTACCGTAGCCCTCGCCTTTGGTCTGGCCGCTTCGTCGATATTCCCCGCCTTGATGATGGGTATCTTCAGTAAGAACATCAACAAGGAAGGTGCAATCGCCGGTATGATTGCAGGTATTACGATTACTCTGTTCTACGTATTCCAACACAAAGGCATTTTGTTCATCGCCGATTGGAAATACCTAGAAAGCTGGGGCAGCAACTGGTTCCTAGGCATTGAACCAAATGCATTTGGTGCTATCGGTGCAGCCTTCAACTTCGCAGTCGCATTTGCTGTTTCTAAAGTAACCGCAGATACACCACAAGAAGTGAAAGACTTGGTTGAGCACGTACGTGTTCCAGCCGGCGCAGGCGACGCTCAATCACACTAATTAAAACACACGCCACAAAAGCCCCGACAGGGGCTTTTTTTATCTCCTCATCTGAGGCATTTTAGATAAAAGTCAGCAGGAAGAAGCCCAAACATGTTTAAAAACAAACACTTTATTATTGCCATGCTCATCGCCCCTATTCTTGCCATTATTGCGTATTTCGGTACAGATGCAGCAATAAGTGAGACTCCGCATGCCGCCAAAGAAGGGGAATCTTATAAACTGGCAAGCAAATCCAATTGCCGCTACACCAGCGGATTATGCAATATGGAAAATGGAGATTTTAAAGTTCAGTTTCGCTCGGAAGGGATTAAAGATGGTCAATTGACGTTAACTTTAAAAGCGGATTTACCTTTAGAGGGCGCAAAGATCGCAATAGCAGACTCCCCTGACGATAAACGTATTCCATCAAAAATGCGTAAAATCGATGCGCAAAACTGGCACTTAACCGTAAATGCTCCACAGAATGAAGACAGCAAGTTACTGATGGTGTTTCAATCTGGCGACACATTATATTACGGCGAAGCAAACACTCAGTTCGTGGTTTACGAAACGCTATTTACTGAAGACAAATAGCTTATTGAAGAGAAAAATTCACTCAAGAGACGAGTTAATCTGAATTTTCCACGATAGATCGATTAGCGAAATTCAGCCCTAAACAACATTAAAACTCCCCCAAAAACCGTCAATCTGACGGTTTTTCTATTTCAGCTCAATCAGGTTAACCTTCGAGAAATTATAAAATGCCAGAACATTAATAAATACTAACAATTTGTCCATTGATAAGCATATGAATTAGAAATAATAATGCGCGCGAAATAATAGATGTATCAATCAGGAAATTATAAAAGTGAATAAAACAATTCTACTGAGCGCACTTTCTCTAGCTATCGCTCTTCCAGCACAAGCTCAAGAAGACAAAGCGCCAACGTCAGTAAAAACAGAAGGCTTTTACGCAGGTTTGGATTTGGGACTTTCGGGAGAATCATCTGCCTCTGGAAAATCCATTTCTAGCGATAATCCATACAACTCTGACCTAGATATTGCATCAGGCTTCCACCTTGGTTATGAATTCAAAGCCAACGACAAAATTAATGTTGCTGCTGAGTTAGAATTTTATAACTGGGGCAACTATAAAACGTTCTCAGATAGTGCAGCTGAAGCTTATATCACCAGCACAGCACTTAATGTAAAACCAAAATACTACGTCAATGACAACATCTATATCGGTGGTACTCTTGGCTACGGTTCATACACTCTTAATCTGGACTTGGTAAACAGCTTTGCAATTAAGACATCAAGTGAAAATGGCTTCATTTACGGTTTAGAAGGTGGATACCAGCACCACAATGGCGTTTTAGCTCGTGCTGGCTATAAAAAGACAAGTATTGAAGACGGCGGTATCACGTTAGACCTAAGTTCGTTCTACGTAGGTATCGGCTACAAATTCTAATTTAAAAAGAGCGCCGAAAGGCGCTCTTTTTAAAAAATTTTTCGCAGTCTAGAACGTGGATATATCCAAAATCACCAAATTGTTTTGCCAATCAATTAAGTACGCGCCATCAATAAGCGGATCTTTGAAGAAAAAACATGCTTCATGTTTGCTCAATTTGCTTGAGAGCGAGAGTTCGAGGTCATCCAGCATTTTTGTTAGAATGACGTGTTTGTCATTGGGTAGATCAACTCCTTCAAGTATCGGGCAGTTGTTTAAGTCCGCTGGTAAGCTGTCAAACTTTATAACAGCGAAAAGCCACCACTGATTTTCTGAGGGAATGAGCCCATCGGGAGACGCTTTTCTTTTCCCTGTAATCCAATTTACCGAGACAGGTTGAAAGCCATTAAAGTTAATAAGCTTTCCTAACTTAACGGGATCTGTAGAGTCGTCTTTAGGTTCATGATCCGAATTACCCTCACATGCAAGAATTAATATGGAGACAAAAAAGATAATCAAGAGCCTCATACTCTATTCCTCAGTCTTCTGTTCTCCTTAGACTGCCTTTCTCTTTCATATCTACCTTTCTCTCTAGAAACTATACTTACGTTCTTACTTGAAAAACCTTTCCAAGAAATTGATCTAGTTAAAGTAGCCTTATTAAGGTAAGGATGTGCGAGACGAGTTATTGTCAATGCACCGTTTTCTGAGTCAGGAATACCCGTTGCAATATCATTAGCTCCAGGATTAAAGTTATACATATCTTCTGCGTTTAAAGTAACAATTGCATAGAACGAAGGATAGTTGTTTTCATCAACTACGACTTTCACATCCCCATAGAGCCAAATAGAGTGTGCTCCAATGGCTTTCTGCCAGTTTTCCGTTTTAGGGTAGGGAAATATCTTTTTATCAACGTTGCTACCGCCACACCGGATTTCAGGTCCGCTAACACAAAAGCTTCTGAGACTATTATTCTCCAACCATAAATCTTCTATCCCAAGCTTTATATGTAGTATCGCATTCTCAAGAGTTTTTCTTCCGCTTTCATCTCCAGAAACATATCTCTCATATGAGAAAGTTCTGGTGCTCCCTTTTCCCTCTAGAAAATGATTGTATGCAGCTGTCGCATCGGTCAGATCTGGTCTAATGGCTTCTGCAACACTTGTCATCGATTTCCATTTCAAAAGCGTCATTTTATCTTCAAGCGTGGGAGCTCTTTTCGGGAAGACTAGGTGCCCCTTATCATGTTGAATGTTAGGTCTTTTTCTTTTGTGCAAAGTGTAAGAGAATTTGGTATTAAAATATGTGCTCGGTAAATTTTTTTGATTTGGTATATCAGATGGAGATACACCCAATCGGTTTTTCTCTATTGCAACCGGATCAGTTTTAGGGTTTCCATAATAATTTCTGTTATATGATGTCATCTCAAATCACCAAGTAATTCCAATTGAGCAAAACATTACTGCTAGTCACTATGAGTTATCAACATAACTAGGGACTAAATAGAATCACGTCATTTTAATTTGTAATTTTCAATACAAACAATTACATGCAAACCTATACCACCCGATTCAACACCGCTCTTAATTTCAATGGTTTCACCGGTTTGGCGATAAAGCTGAATCCATTGGATTGAATGGCGTCCAACATGTCGTCGGTCCGATCGGCACTGATGATTACCCCTTCAAAGCTGTCACCTAATCTGAGTCGGCATTGCTGCAAAACTTCTAATCCCGTTCTGCCATGATCTAAGCGATAGTCGGAGAAAATCACTTCCGGTGCCCAATCGTTTTCGAGCGCTTTTAAGCTTTGTACCAAATCTTCTGCCACTTTCACGTCGCAACCCCAACGCTCCAATAGCCCTTGCATTCCGACTAAGATGTCCGCTTCGTTATCAACACAAAGAACCTTCATTCCAACCACATCACTGGTATTGGCTGGCGCTGATATCGCTGCTTGAGGTTCAATTTGAGCACTTCGGTTTAATGCCACCGAAAAGACAGTGCCTTGCCCATGCCAAGAACGTAGAGAAATCTCGTGCCCAAGCACGCGAGCAATGCCTTTTGCTATCGCAAGCCCTAACCCCAAGCCTTGATCGCTGTGCCCTACCTCTACGCGCGTAAACTCTTCAAAAATAGCGGCTTGTTTGTCTTCAGGAATGCCAACACCATTGTCCCAAACCTCGATTCGAACTTGATTACCCACTCGGCGAGCCCCCAGCAGCACCTTGCCCTTCGGGTTATACCGAAAAGCGTTGGTGAGGAAGTTTTGCAGTACTCGGCGCAATAATTTGGGATCAGATTCCGCCAGTAGATTGGAAGGCACCATTTTGAAATTAATACCTTGCTGTTTGGCTAACGCACTGAACTCGGCATCCAAATTATCGAGTACGTCGTTTAAGGAAAACGCATGTACATTGGTTTCTAGTTTTCCCGATTCCAATCGAGAAATATCCAGCAAATCACCAATCAGTTCTTCCGCTGCACCAAGCGCACTCTCAATGTGGTGAGAGAACTTTTTCGTGTCATCATCTTTGGCGGTTTCAGAAAGAGATGAAGCAAAAAGCCGCGCCGCATTCAACGGCTGCATCAAATCATGGCTGACCGCAGCTAAGAATCGGCTCTTGGAATGCGATTCTGATTCGGCACTTTGAGTGGCGGAGACCAAGCGCTTATTCAACCGTTCTAGCTCGATGGTTCGCTCATGTACCCGTGATTCCAGATTTTCGTTGGCTTCTTTCAACGCTTTTTCGGCTTCATGGAACACGGTGATATCCGTGAAACTCATAACAAAGCCACCGCCTGGCATTGGGTTGCCTTGAACCTCTATAAAGCGACCGTCTGGCCGAATTCGAGAAGAGGTGTGCTTGGTTCCGCGTACGAGGTGCTCGACGCGTCGTTTTACATGATCTTCTGGGTCACCGGGACCACATAGCCCTTGTTGAGCATTGTGACGAATCACATCGGCAATGGGGCGACCGACCTGAATAAGCCCCGTAGGAAAATCGAACAGCTCTAAATATCGCTGATTCCACGCTACCAGCCTAAGCTGCTTATCCACCACGGTAATGCCTTGGCTAATATGTTCAATCGCGCCTTGAAGTAACCCTCGGCTAAAGTCATACAACTCAGAGGCTTCATCGACGATGGTGGCAACTTCTTCTAACTGCATATTTCTGCCTTGAAGCGCAGAAGTAAGGACTAACTTAGCGGAAGAGGCACCAAACACACCAGCGAGTACCCGCTCAGTGTGGCGAATGAGGGCTGACGAAGCTTGTTGGTTGGGTAGCATGTCGCCACCCTGCTGATTCCAGAAATTTCGAAATGCAGCACGGGCGCGGCTTCGCCCAACAAATCGAGACGCCAGCATCTCTAACTCTGCCACGGTCACTCGGCTTTGATACAAGCTGACATTTTCGCTTTCCGGCAACGGTGTTCCGACAAACGCTGCCGACTGTAAGCGCTCACTCAGGCTAGAGCGGGTAAATAGAGATACTGCGATATAGAAGAAAGTGTTCAGCAACACACTCAGAAACATACCCCAGTCCGACATAGACAGTGATAGGTTCGACAACACATCTGGGGGGGTAACGATCCACAGTAAAAAATTACTGTCGGCACTGCCAGCCAGCATCTCTGTCTGACTCATTAAGGTAATAAGCCACACGGTAAAACCAGCAAATAACCCGACATATACCCCTTTTCGATTGCCTTCTCGCCAATACATACCACCGATTAATGACGGCGCAAATTGCGCTATAGCGGCAAACGAAAGTAAACCAATCACCGACAGCGAACTGATGCTGCCTAGTACCTGGTAAAATGCCCACGCTCCTGCTAATAGCAAGAGAATTAGCCCTCGGCGGATATTCAATAACATGCCAGAAAAGTGGGTATGGGTTCGCTCGGAAAGCTTCATTCGTCTTAGAATGAGTGGCAAAACTAAATCATTTGAGACCATGATGGCTAATGCGATCGTCGACACGATAACCATACCCGACGCGGCAGACGTCCCGCCCAAGAAAGCCAGTAACGCTATGTTTTCTGCACCCATAGAAAGAGGCAAACTGATCACGTAAGAATCGGGGGATACACCTGTTAATAACCCTTGTCCTGCCCATGCAATTGGCAAGACAAACAGCCCCATCAATACTAAGTAAACCGGAAACAGCCACCGCGCGGTGTAGAGATCTTTCGCTTTTTCGTTTTCTACCACCATCGTATGAAACTGTCGTGGCAAACAAATAATGGCAGCCATGGTTAGTATGGTGTGAATCACGAGCGTTGGAACATTCGGTGATTCGTAGGTTTCGCTGGCAATCGCCATTAAGTCGAGCTCGGGCGTATGCAAAGCAACATAAGCAATAAAGCAGCCCACAGTTAGAAAAGCCACCAGCTTAACAATGGACTCAAACGCGACAGCCATCATCATGCCACGGTGGTGCTCGGTATTGTCGATGTGCCTTGTTCCAAAAAGCATGGTGAACATAGCCAACGCTAACACCACAAACCAAGAAATATTGGCGTCTTGATAGCCCAAATCATCGGTTAAATTTGGTGCTACCAGCTCTAGCCCCATGGTAATACCGCGGAGCTGAAGGGCTATGTAAGGCAAAATCCCCACCACAGCTATGATGGTAATAGTAACCGCCAAGCCTTGTGATTTTCCGTATCGAGCAGCGATAAAATCGGCAATAGACGTAATGTGTTCGCGTTTAGCGATAAGAATCAACCGTGCGAGCAAGCGCCAGCCAATGGTGAAAACGAGAATCGGAGCGACATAGATGGGAATGAAAGACCAAGGGTTACTACTCGCCTGCCCTACCGTTCCGTAGAAAGTCCATGAGGTACAGTACACCGCAATAGACAAACTGTAGATCCAAGGACGCCAGCGTGACAGCCATTTCACACGGCGATCGCCATACCAAGCAATAAAAAACAACAGACCGAGATAGGTCAATGAAACGGGGATGACAATCCAACCTTGCATCAATAACTTTCCTTGTAACGCAAAAAACCAGAGCTATATTCAATCTGCCTCAATATGGTTAATTCAGCGAGAATTACTTGGCTTTCAGACAAGGCATCGATTTGAAGATCTAGTGGTTCTAAATCGAAGATCGATAACGCAGTATGAAAGCCAAGTAAACTCGCCTACTGGAGCCTATCTTCTGTCCTATTTCATCGTCAAGAAGCTAGAAAATAGCGCTCGTTCCACCGCGTATGTGGCGACTAAAACTGAAACAGAAGATAGAGCTCTGAAACAAGCATCTTGAGGTGGCTTGAATATGTGCTCTGGTTTTCATTTAACGTTGTCTCATTTTTAATCTCAAACGGTTCGCTTTGAAATTGTGCTACCGCACTGATTTCTTCGAATCTACTCGGATAAAAATGGCAATGACACCCATCGCGGCCATCATCCAGAACACATTCGCGCCCCACTTCTCATATCCCCAACCACTGAGTGTTGTCATTAATGCTATGAATGCGCCGAGTGGAATCGCATTGTACAGTGCTTGCAAAGGCACCATTTTGTTTTGGCTCTGCTTTTGAATGAATTGAATAGCAGCAATATGTGCCATAGCAAACGTCACCCCATGGAGAAGTTGAACCATGATTAGTGCCCATATATCCGTAGTGGATGCTGTTAGCCCCCATCGTACAAATACGCCAACAGACGCCACAACAAATAACAGTCGAAGCGACCACCCCATGAACATGCGTTTACTGAACGCAAATACGGAAATTTCAGCAATTACCCCTAAACTCCACAGATAACCAATGATATCTGCAGAAATCCCCGAGGACTTCCAATGAAGCGAACTAAAGGCATAGTAAGCGGCGTGGCTACCTTGAATTAGCGAGGCTAAAACCAGAAAGCGAACCACGGACGAGTCTTTCAAAATTGCCGTCAGTTTTGGCCTTTCCTTGCTTTCTTCCGTTTCCGAAACAGGCATAACATTAGGGTTACGCATCACTAGTAGCATCGAAGCCGCAAGCCCTGCCAATGCGGTATAAATAATGGCGCTCGCTCCGTATATCGCCACTAAATAGCCCACTACTGTCGAACCCGCAACAAAAGCGATGGAACCCCAAAGCCTTGTTCTTCCATAATCCAGTAACTTAAGGCGGGAGTAATAGTTCGCCATTGCATCGGTTAATGGAACCACTGGACCACAAGAGAGGTTAAATAGAATGGTTGCCCCAGCCAGAAGCCAAAAGTCGCCCCCAACAAATAAGTGCGCAACAATGGCGAGCATCGATGCCAAAGTGAGCCAACGAAGGGCTGGGATTAGGTGTTCAACCTTGTGCAGACGTGGGGTAATCACCAAATTGGCAAAGCACCGAGAAGCCAGCCCAAGTCCGATCAGCACACCAATGTCAGACGCTGAAATATCTTGTGAAGCAAACCAAATTGCCCAAAAAGGCAGATGGACGCCATAAGAGAAAAAGAAGCCGACAAAATACTGAGCTATCCAGCCATATGGGGTACTGCGGAGCATTAAACACCTAATTGAATAAGGAACGGGGCGACATTATCCCAACTTCGCATCAAACTAAAAGAGAAAAAATTAAGAGATTTTTCTTCCCTGTTTAACGGACCATTCCTAACAAAAATCAAGCGCTTTATTATCAAACACCTACCATTTTTACCACCCAGATAGACGCCCTTAAAAATCACCGATTTGGCACTCATTTGGGTAGCTATTTCCACCGATACAACTAAGTTCTCTGCACCCATTAGACCAAAGTCGTCTGGAGCTTATCTCACTTTTTACCAACACTATTGATAATGTCATTGTGTTAGAGCTGTTCAGCTATGCCTGATAAATTCAATATGAACGCCGCTCCTTTTGATCGGCTTTCAACGCACGAACAAGAACGACTAAGAGCGTCCTTAGATGTTGCGTATTACCGCGAAAATGAAACCATACTTAAGCCGGGTCAAGCGGGGACGGCGTTACACATTCTGATAAAAGGTGGAGTAGAAGAACGCTCAGGGGACGATCAAGAAATCTTCGCACATTATGCTAACGATGATTTGTTTGATGTGCGCGCCCAGCTAGAAGGAACCGTTAAGCACAAGTACATCGCCTTAGAAGACACCTTAAGTTATTTGCTCCCAAGTGAAGTCTTTATCGAGCTATACCAAACCAACCCGAAGTTTTCTGCCTATTTCGATTCCAACCTGTCTAAACGGCAAGAACTGGTCGAAGCGGCACAAAAGCAGCAAAACCTTGGGGAGTTCATTCTAACGAAAGTCGATGACAGCATTTATCATCCCGTACTGATTCTTGATAGCGATGAGCCACTCAATGCCGTAACGAAACTCATGAAAGAGCGCTCAATCGACAGTGCGTTAGTGCGATTGGAAAAGCACGATCCGAGGCTGGTCGAATCTTCAACCCCTTACCCATTTGGTATTATTACGCGAACCAACATGCTGCATGCCGTCATGTTAGATGACCACCCTCTGGATACGCCTGTAGGCACCATTGCAACCTTTCCTGTGTATTACATCGAAGATGGCGACTTCCTGTTTAACGCCATGATCACCATGACTCGTCAACGAATGAAGCGTGTGATGGTTTGCAATGGCAGTGAGCCCATTGGCATGTTAGACATGACACAAATACTGTCTAGCTTCTCGACACACTCACACGTTTTATCTCTCAGTATTGCCCGTGCTCAATCCATTGAAGAGCTCGCCCTTGCAGCCAATAGGCAGCGACATTTGGTTGAAAGCCTAATCAATAACGGCATTCGAACTCGCTTCATCATGGAGCTTATTTCTGCAGTCAACGAACAAATCATTGAAAAAGCCTTCCACCTTATCGTTCCCTCCCCCATGCACGAGAAATGCTGCCTGATCGTATTGGGCTCAGAAGGACGAGGGGAACAGGTACTCAAAACCGACCAAGACAATGCGCTGATATTACAAGATGGTGTTGAATGGGCAGAATGCCAAGAAGTCATGGAGCGATTTACTCATACTCTGCAGCAACTCGGCTACCCTCTTTGCCCCGGCAAAGTCATGGTGAATAACCCCGATTGGGTTCATAGTCAAAGTGATTGGCAACGCACTGTGACTCGATGGATCACAAAGGGGACAGCAGAGAACGTAATGAAACTTGCCATCCTTACCGATGCCCACGCTGTGGCGGGAAACCACGGGTTACTTACCCCCGTTGCACAGCATATCTCCGACAGCATGAAGAACAACATGCTAGTGCTGCTCGACTTTACGCGCCCTGCTCTCCAATTTTCTTTGCCCCTAACTCTGTTTGGCAACGTAAAAAAAAGCAAAGATGGGCTCGATATAAAAAGAGGTGGTATTTTCCCCATTGTGCACGGTATTCGAGCGCTTTCGTTGGAATACGCTTTAAGTGAAAAGAACACCTTTGACCGCATAGAAGCACTACAGAGCAAACGAATTCTTGAGCCCGACACCGCAGACAATCTGACGGAAGCGCTCAAATTGTTCTTTAAATTACGTTTAGCACAGCAGTTATCAGAGCACCACAGCGGTAACAATATAGAACTCAAATTGCTGGACCGCTCTGAAAGAGATCTTCTCAGGCACAGCCTGCATGTAGTGAAAAAGTTCAAGCAATGGCTAGGCTATCATTATCAAATCCGTGACTAAGAGAAAAACAAAAACAAAGACAAAGACAAAGAGGTCATATGAATAGAGTGTTTCGCTGGTGGTGGCGCAGAAAATTAAAGGGAAACCCGTATCAATCACTATTTGATGCGCCCCATGAAACGGAATTTGTTTCTCTCGACTGTGAAACCACCAGCCTAGACCCTAACCGAGCCGAACTCGTCACTATTGCTGCCACAAAAATCATTGGCAACCGTATCATCACCAGCCAACCATTCCATGTTCGTTTACGTGCACCTCAATCTCTTAATGCGGATTCCGTTTGTGTGCACAAGATTCGCCATAGTGACCTTGCAGGGGGGATGAACGAAAAAGACGCACTAGAGGCGTTAATCGCATTCATTGGCAACCGTCCTGTTGTGGGTTATCACATCCGTTATGACAAAACGATTCTTGATCTAGCCTGTAAGCGCCACTTGGGCTTTCCTCTTCCAAACCCTTTGTTGGAAGTCAGCCAGATCTATCACGAAAAGCTTGAGCGCCATCTACCAAATGCTTATTTTGATCTCAGTTTGGATGCCATCTGCAAGCACTTGGGTCTGCCCCCACAAGACAACAAACACGATGCTCTGCAAGATGCCATTTCGGCTGCATTAGTTTACGTTCGGCTCACTTATGGCGACCTACCTGCTCTGACCTCTGCCTATGTGCGTTAGCTTGCTCTGCAATTAAAGCCCTGATCCACCTCTCAATTTTCTAAGTAAGCCGCTGCTTATAAAGGCAAATGCCCCCTTATCATCCTAAAGTCTAATTGTAGAAAAACTGGGGGTAGCTGAGAGTTAATACCAACCGATTTCCATATCATTTCGGAAATAATGGAACTTGCTGAATTCACAAGGAGAGAGCAATGAGTGAAGCCCACGTTTATCCGGTCAAAGAAAATATTAAAGCTAAGACCCACGCTGATAACGACACTTATCTGGCGATGTACCAACAATCTGTTAGCGACCCAGAGGGCTTTTGGGGCGAACACGGAAAAATCGTAGATTGGATCAAACCTTACACCAACGTAAAACAAACCTCCTTCGATACTGGACACGTCGATATTCGCTGGTTTGAAGATGGAACACTCAACGTTTCTGCAAACTGTATCGACCGTCACCTCGCCGAGCGCGGCAATGAAGTTGCCATCATTTGGGAAGGGGATGACCCAGCCGATGATAAAACACTGACCTTTAATGAACTCCACAAAGAAGTCTGCCGTTTCTCTAACGCCCTGAAAGAGCAAGGCGTTAAGAAAGGTGATGTCGTTTGTTTATACATGCCAATGGTGCCGGAAGCTGCCGTGGCAATGCTGGCTTGTACGCGTATTGGTGCTGTTCACACTGTCGTTTTTGGTGGTTTTTCTCCAGAAGCACTGGCAGGTCGTATTGTTGATTCCAACGCAAAAGTTGTTGTTACAGCAGACGAAGGGGTTCGTGGTGGTCGTGCGGTTCCATTGAAGAAAAATGTCGATGATGCATTGGCTAACCCTGAAGTCGACAGCATTTCAAAAGTATTGGTTCTAAAACGCACAGGTGGCGATGTCGCTTGGGATGAGCAGCGTGATGTTTGGTGGCACGAAGCAACCGCAGCTGTATCGGATGATTGCCCGCCAGAAGAAATGAACGCAGAAGACCCACTTTTCATTCTTTACACTTCCGGTTCCACTGGTAAACCAAAAGGCGTTTTACACACCACAGGTGGTTACCTCGTCTACGCAACAATGACATTTAAGTACGTGTTCGATTACCAGCAAGGCGAAACCTTCTGGTGTACCGCAGACGTAGGTTGGATCACGGGTCATACTTACCTTATTTACGGGCCACTTGCTAACGGTGCCAAAACCATCTTGTTTGAAGGTGTGCCTAACTACCCGAAAACAAACCGAATGAGCGAAGTGGTCGACAAACACAACGTCAACATTCTTTACACCGCACCAACGGCAATTCGCGCCTTAATGGCAAAAGGGAATGAAGCCGTTGAAGGCACAAACCGCAGCAGCTTGCGCATCATGGGTTCTGTTGGTGAACCGATTAACCCTGAAGCGTGGGAGTGGTACTACAAAACCATCGGTGATGAAAAATCACCTATCGTAGATACTTGGTGGCAAACAGAAACAGGTGGTATTTTGATTTCACCACTGCCTGGTGCAACCGCATTGAAACCGGGCTCAGCGACACGCCCATTCTTTGGCGTACAACCGGCGCTTGTCGATAACGTAGGTAACATCATTGAAGGTGCTGCAGACGGTAACCTTGTGATTCTCGACTCTTGGCCAGGGCAAATGCGTACTGTTTATGGCGATCACGAGCGCTTTGAACAAACCTATTTCTCTACATTTAAAGGCATGTACTTCACCAGTGACGGTGCTCGCCGTGACGAAGATGGCTATTACTGGATCACAGGTCGTGTGGATGATGTACTAAACGTTTCTGGTCACCGTATGGGCACTGCAGAAATTGAATCGGCGTTGGTTGCCTTCGATAAGATTGCAGAAGCGGCTATCGTTGGTGTTCCTCACGACATCAAAGGTCAGGCGATTTATGCCTACATCACCTTGAATGACGGTGAAATACCAAGTGCAGAACTTCACAAAGAAGTGAAGAACTGGGTACGTAAAGAGATTGGTCCTATCGCAACACCAGACGTATTGCACTGGACAGATTCTTTACCGAAAACGCGTTCGGGTAAAATCATGCGTCGAATTTTACGCAAGATCGCCACAGGCGATACCAGCAACTTGGGCGACACTTCGACACTTGCCGATCCAAGCGTGGTGAATAAGCTCATCGAAGAAAATCAGAACCTGTCATAATCTGATTCAACCTAATTTCCACCTTTATTACTTCGCCAGGTCTTTTGACCTGGTTTTTTTATCTTAAATACATGCCGAGGAAAATTTTTCTGTAAAACGTCATATTAGAAAATGCCTTTCTCTTTATACGAAAAAGTCGTGCTACATTGAGAAATTACCACTCCTACTGATTGCATAGAATAGACGCACCTTCTCAGCAACAGATAAAAGCAATGTCTAAACAATTACTTTGCACTATCACATTTGTATCCGTTTGTTTGATATGGGGTACAACATGGATGGCGATGGAAATCGCGGTTGAAACCATTCCTCCTATTACCGCGACAGGTCTGCGGTTCCTGATTTCTGCCCCTTTATTGATCGCTGTGACACTGCTGATGAAAAAAGCCTTACTTTTCCCAAAGGGCAAACGAAAATTCATGGTGGCTGTCGCTGTATTTTACTTCGCGATTCCCTTTACCTTGATGATATTGGGCGAGCAATACATCTCTTCTGGGCTGGCCTCAATCATCTTTGCCAATATGCCAATCGCGGTTTTAGCCGTTTCTATGATCAGCTTGTCATTGCGTCTTTCTGCTCACCAGTTGTTTGGATTAGGCATGGCCGTCATCGCGTTGTGTTTGATTCTATCAGGCGAACTGGAGATGGGTGACAGCAATGACAACGCAGGTATCCTAGCGCTCGTAAGCGCCGTGCTTATACATGCCGTCATGTATGTGTTAACTCAAAAGTACGCAAAGGGAATCCATGTGCTCACCTATAACGCATTGCCTTCTGGTATCGCCGCGCTATTACTGTTGGTGGTTGGACTGTTTATGGAGCAACCAGACGTGCATTACTTCACTGACGAATCGATCTATGCCGTAGTCTATCTTGGGCTTGTTGCGAGTGTCATTGGTATTGTTGCGTACTTCTCCCTCAATCAAATGACGGCACCCTTCACGGCTTCACTCTGTTTTCTCATATTCCCAGTGGTTGCGCTGCTTCTCGACGCGTGGATAAACAATAACCACCTATCAGAGCTATCGCAGCAACTGCTGCTGCCTTTACTTATGGGTATCGTCATTGCCAAAGTTCCACAACTTCCTACATGGTTGGTTTCTCGCTCAAGCAAATAAGTTTTCCGGGCTCGCCACTACTGTCTCCTTGAAGGCGGGTCCGGATTCTTTATCTTCCTCACAAATTTCCTTATCTTTGACATAAAATTGTCGAGGTTTGACCAGTATTTTGCTGCTAATTGCGCTGAATTGTCTATAATCGACAGTTAATTTGAGCAAGACGGTAATTTAGACCTCTAAATTTAACTATCAGCTCACAAAATTTGGAATGTCGAATTTTAACCTCTAGTTAAAGGAAGATAACCTCACGATGGCTACAAAATCACGCATTCTGGTTCTAAACGGTCCTAATCTTAATCTTTTGGGGCTCCGTGAACCGGCACATTATGGATCTAAAACGCTCTCTCAGATCATTGATGAACTAGAACACCAGGCGATTTCGCTTGATGTAGAGATCCAGCATCTGCAATCCAATCGTGAGTACGAACTGATTGAAGCCATTCATGCTGCCATGGGAAGTGTGGATTTCATTGTTATCAATCCAGCAGCGTTTACCCATACTAGTGTCGCTCTACGTGACGCGTTATTGGGCGTCGACATTCCGTTCATTGAAGTGCACCTATCCAACGTTCACGCACGTGAACCTTTCCGCCATCATTCTTACCTATCGGATAAAGCCGTCGGGGTAATTTGTGGCTTGGGTGCCCAAGGCTACCAATTCGCATTGGCTGCAGCGGTGAATCACCTGCAGTCAAATGGGTAATACCAGCAGTCAAATAAGTAATACATGACACAGAACACTCTCGAAACTTGAGAGTCACCTAATTTGAGAAAGAGAAAATAAGATGGATATTCGTAAAATTAAGAAGCTGATTGAGTTAGTGGAAGAATCTGGCATCGCAGAGCTTGAAATCTCTGAAGGTGAAGAGTCAGTACGAATCAGTCGTTCAGGTCCTGCTCCTATCGCGGCGCCTATTCAATACGCAGCAGCGCCTGTCGCTCCAGCGGCAGCCCCTGTAGCTGCACCGGCGACACCAGCAGCCGCGGAAGCACCGGCTGAAGCTGTACCAGCTGGACACCAAGTTCTTTCTCCAATGGTCGGTACTTTCTACCGCTCTCCAAGCCCAGAATCAAAATCATTTATCGAAATCGGTCAAAGCGTTAAAGCTGGCGAGACGCTTTGCATTGTTGAAGCAATGAAAATGATGAACCAAATCGAAGCAGACAAATCTGGCGTAGTTACAGCCATTCTAGTGGAAGACGGTCAACCTGTTGAGTTTGACCAACCACTCGTTATCATCGAATAACTGAGGCTGATTATATGCTAGATAAATTAGTCATCGCGAACCGAGGTGAGATTGCACTTCGTATCCTTCGCGCATGTAAAGAGCTGGGTATTAAAACGGTAGCTGTTCACTCAACCGCTGACCGTGACCTTAAACACGTACTATTGGCAGACGAATCCATTTGTATTGGTCCTGCTCGTGGTATCGACAGC
Source organism: Vibrio penaeicida (assembly GCF_030689305.1). GTDB lineage: Bacteria > Pseudomonadota > Gammaproteobacteria > Enterobacterales > Vibrionaceae > Vibrio > Vibrio penaeicida_B. The sequence continues at coordinate 67,615 of NZ_JAUYVM010000023.1, forward strand.
TACCTAAACATTCCAAGAATTATTTCTGCAGCCGAAGTAACAGGTGCTATAGCCATTCACCCTGGTTACGGTTTCCTATCTGAAAATGCTGACTTTGCAGAGCAAGTTGAACGCAGCGGTTTCATTTTCGTTGGTCCTAAAGCCGAAACCATCCGCATAATGGGTGACAAAGTTTCCGCTATCACTGCAATGAAAAAAGCAGGCGTTCCATGCGTGCCTGGTTCAGACGGTCCGCTAGATGACGATGGCAGCAAAAACAAAGCCCACGCGAAACGCATTGGCTACCCTGTGATCATCAAAGCCTCTGGCGGCGGCGGCGGTCGTGGGATGCGTGTGGTTCGTAGCGAAGAGGAATTGATTGAAGCGATTGCAATGACTCGTGCGGAAGCAAAAGCAGCATTCAACAACGACATCGTTTACATGGAGAAATTCCTAGAAAACCCACGTCACGTTGAAGTTCAGATCATTGCAGACGGTCAAGGTGGTGCAATCCACCTAGGCGAACGTGATTGCTCAATGCAGCGTCGTCACCAAAAAGTAGTGGAAGAAGCACCAGCACCGGGTATCACTGCAGAAATGCGTAAATACATCGGTGAGCGTTGTACGCGCGCTTGTTTGGAAATTGGCTATCGCGGTGCGGGGACATTTGAGTTCCTATACGAAAACGGCGAATTCTACTTCATCGAAATGAACACGCGTATTCAAGTAGAGCACCCAGTTACTGAAATGGTAACAGGCGTAGACCTCATCAAAGAACAACTTCGTGTTGCTGCTGGTCAACCGCTTTCTTACACTCAAGACGACATTAAGATCAGCGGTCATGCGGTTGAATGCCGAATCAACGCCGAAGATCCAGAGCGCTTCTTGCCTTCTCCAGGTAAGGTGGAACGTTTCCATGCACCTGGCGGTATGGGCGTACGTTGGGAATCACACATCTACACAGGCTACACAGTACCCCCTCATTACGATTCAATGATTGGTAAACTGATCACCTTTGGTGAAAACCGTGATGTTGCGATTGCTCGTATGAAAAACGCATTGGGTGAAATGATCGTTGAAGGCATCAAAACCAATGTGTCTCTGCAAGAAATGATCATGAATGATGAGAACTTCCAACACGGTGGTGCAAACATTCACTACCTTGAGAAGAAACTCGGTCTTCAGTAAGCGTTTACGCCGATAAAGACAAACAACACTCCCCGCACTTGAGAAAGTGTCGGGGAGTGTTTTTTTTGTCCAAATCAGCTAGAATCCTCCACCAATTTCAATATGACAAAAAGGTGCACTCCATGCCCTGGATTCAAATCAAACTCAATGCGAGCGACAAGAACGCTGAACAAATCGGCGATATGCTGATGGAAAACACAGGCGCATTATCCGTTACCTTTTTAGATGCCAAAGATACTCCTGTTTTCGAACCGCTTCCGGGTGAAACTCGCTTATGGGGTGAAACGGACGTTGTCGCACTGTACGACGCTGAAACCGATACCAAACAAGTCTTAAATCAAATTGCAGATAGCGGTCTATTAGAAGATGGTTTTGCGCACAAAGTCGAGCAACTTGAAGACAAAGACTGGGAGCGTGAATGGATGGAAAACTTCCATCCAATGCAATTTGGCAAGCGTTTGTGGATTTGCCCAAGCTGGCGAGATATTCCTGATCCAAACGCTGTTAACGTTATGCTCGATCCAGGGTTAGCCTTCGGCACCGGTACGCACCCAACCACCTCACTCTGCCTTGAATGGCTTGAGGGAATTGATCTTGAAGGAAAAACAGTGATCGATTTTGGTTGTGGTTCTGGCATTTTGGCGATCGCTGCAATCAAACTGGGTGCAAGTAAAGTGATTGGGATTGATATCGATCCACAAGCGATTCAAGCTTCCAGAGCAAATGCAGAGCGAAATGGTGTAGCAGAACAGCTCGAATTGTTCCTGCCACAAGATCAGCCTGATAACCTTATTGCGGACGTTGTGGTTGCCAATATTCTTGCTGGACCACTGCGTGAACTCTCGGGTGTCATCAAAGGGTTGCTTAAACCTGAAGGCATGCTCGCGATGTCTGGTGTGTTAGATACACAAGCAGAAGACGTAGCAAACTACTACCGAGACGAACTGAACATCGATCCGATTGTTGAACAGTCAGAATGGTGTCGAATCTCGGGCAAGAAAAATGCCTAAAAGCAAGAGAAAGTAAGCACTTCTACTCTAATTGACTGAAATTTAGGCATTTTAAAAAACAAATTGTAAATGCTCAAAAATTAAGCTTTTCTCTTTGCGAAAAAATGCGTAAAATGCGCGCCCTTGCTGGTATAGAACTGTAATGCTGTTTTGAAGATCGGAAACTATCAACTTAAGAACAATCTTATCGTCGCTCCTATGGCAGGAGTCACCGATAGACCCTTTCGAGAGTTATGTCTCCGATACGGTGCGGGCTTGGCTGTCAGTGAAATGATGTCGTCAAACCCCAAAGTATGGAAAACAGCTAAATCCCAACAACGCATGGTACATGAAGGCGAATCGGGCATTCGCTCCGTACAGATTGCAGGGGCAGATCCCCAGCAGATGGCAGAAGCCGCTCAATATAATGTCGATAATGGTGCACAAATTATCGATATCAATATGGGTTGCCCTGCTAAGAAAGTAAACAAGAAGCTTGCCGGCTCAGCATTACTTCAGCACCCGGACATTGTCGAAAAGATACTGACCGCTGTTGTAAATGCCGTTGATGTTCCCGTGACATTGAAAACCCGTACAGGCTGGAATACAGACAATAAGAACTGTGTTCAAATTGCTAAAATGGCCGAAGACTGCGGCATACAAGCTCTTGCTCTACATGGGCGAACTCGGGCTTGTATGTACAAAGGCGAGGCGGAATATGAAAGCATCAAAGCGGCTAAACAGGCGGTTTCCATACCGGTTATTGCTAACGGTGATATCGATAGCCCGGAAAAAGCCAAATTCGTACTGGAATATACTGGTGCGGACGCTTTGATGATAGGTCGCCCTGCCCAGGGTCGTCCGTGGATTTTTCAGGAAATCCACCACTATTTGGAAAACGGCAGCACGATGGCTTCCCTTCCTGTATTGGAAGTGAAAGACATTATGCTTGGTCATGTGAATGCACTTCATGAGTTTTATGGGGAGTTTTTAGGTCCTAGAATCGCGCGTAAGCACGTTGGCTGGTACTTAAAAGAGCATGAGCAAGCAAGTGAGTTTCGCCGTACCTTCAACGCTATAGAAGCGGCTCCGCTGCAACTGGACGCACTAGAAGGTTATTTTGATAACGTTGCATCATAATTACAGAAAAGAGCTAGACCGAATATGTTCGAACAAAATCTGACTTCCGAAGCATTGACAGTAACTACAGTGACCTCACAAGACCAGATCACTCAAAAGCCATTACGTGACTCAGTAAAAGCGTCTCTTAAAAACTACCTTGCTCAACTTAATGGCCAGGAAGTCAACGACCTGTACGAACTAGTATTGGCAGAAGTAGAGCAGCCACTACTAGACACCATCATGCAATACACTCGTGGTAACCAAACACGCGCAGCAACTATGATGGGTATCAACCGCGGTACGCTTCGTAAGAAACTTAAAAAATACGGCATGAACTAATCACAGATCAGTTTTCTACCGAATTTTAAAGCCCCGCCCACTTGGACGGGGCTTTTTTTATTGGAATCAAAACATCGTATCCATTCACACAAAGACCAAATAAATTATTCTACAGCTCACAGCAGTGTTTTTCTTCATAAGCAAATACTTAACCACCTTCCTAACGTAGCCCGAATTCAATCCTTTTATGTGCCTTTGGTCGAATTTATCTATCTAGCTCTCCTTTTTATAATCAATTAAAGGCTAACTTTAAATTGGTACACGTCGTAGACGTGTAACGAGCACAATGTAGCTTAAAAAATAAGAATAACGCTTCACGAACGAATCACTAAACAAAGGATTGTCGATATGAATGGAATTAGCTTGCGCTCCGTATCCATCAAATCACGGCTGTACATTATGACGCTCACTATTGCGTTACTAATGCTAGCGCCTCTTGCTTACATAAAATACGCTTACTACGGTGACCTACTCACCGCTAAACAAGTAAAAACTCGCCATTTGGTCGAAACAGCGCACAGTGTAATTAATCATTTCTACCAACTCGAAAAAAATGGAACGCTCTCTAAAGTAGAAGCGCAGACCCAAGCTAAGTCCGCTCTAAATGGGCTGCGGTACGAGAAAAATGACTACTTCTGGGTAAACGATACCCGCCCTTACATGGTTAACCACCCAATTAAACCTCAACTTAATGGTAAGGATTTGTCTGGTGTAAAAGATCCCACCGGAAAATCACTGTTCATTGAATTTGTTAATGAGGTTAAACGAAACAACGGCGGTGGATTCGTCAATTACATGTGGCCGAAACCAGGTTCGGAAGTAGACGTAGAAAAAGTGTCTTATGTAAAGCTCCATGAACCATGGGGGTGGATTGTCGGAAGTGGGGTATACATTGATGATGTAGACGCATTGTTTTGGGAGCGTGCCCAGTCAATCATTATGATTATTATTGCCTGCTTGATTACCATGGCTCTAATTGCCACTTGGTTTGGCTACAGCATAACCAAACCTTGTGTTGAAACCGAAGAAGCACTTAATGATATCGCCGAAGGAGATGGCGACCTCACCAAAGATTTACCTTCCAATGGCAAGGATGAGCTCAGCCACATCGCAGCGGCTTTTAATCTATTTACCAACAAAATACGCTCTATCGTCACCGACATGATTCCAGTAAGTGAAGGCATTACTAGCGCCGCAACACAGCTTAACCAAGTGGCGTCAGATGCGTCAATGAAGGCCGGTGAACAACATCAATCCGTCGATACGGTCGCCTCTGCGATGAATGAACTCCACGCCAGTAATCAAGAGGTCGCTACGTCAGCCTCTTCTGCCGCAGATGCTGCACAACAAGCTGCACAATTGGGTGAGCAAGGGGTTAGTGTTATCGATAGTGCGACGAGCCATATGAGCTCACTGTCCGACCTACTGACAGAAACGGAAAAAAGTACCCTTCAACTTGCTCAGGATTCTGAAACGGTGAGTACGGTATTGGATGTTATTCGGGGTATTGCTGAGCAAACTAACTTATTGGCACTCAACGCAGCTATTGAAGCCGCTCGTGCAGGGGAACAAGGACGAGGCTTTGCGGTTGTGGCCGATGAAGTGCGTACCTTAGCAACTCGGACGCAAGCAAGTACTGATGAGATAGAACAAATTGTAGGTAACCTACAAGCTAGAGCAAAAACGGTTACCTCTGCAATGGAGAAAACACAAGTCCAATCCAATGCCACCCACGGACAAGCTAAGGAAGCACGAGAAACACTGGCCGAAATTGGGCAACAAATCAGCCATATTTTGGATCTTAACCAGCAAATAGCCGATTCAAGTGCTCAGCAAACTCTTGCTACCGAAGAGATCAGTAAAAATTTGGTCATCATTTCAGAAAACAGCGATCAGTCGGCAGCCCAAGCAACGCAAGTTGCACAGGCAAGTGAAGTATTGCTTAGTAATGGGCAAAACCTCCAAAAAATCATCCACCATTTCAAGGTTTGATTGATTCAAGCTGTGATTAGATAAACACTCTAAAGCGCCACATCGAGTGGCGTTTTTTGTTGTTTATCACACACCGGAAACCGCATTTCATTTTCATCACCTTTCGTGACCTATATCAATTTAATTTCATATCATATAAATGAGAATGATTATCGAAAACATTTAGTCACTGATGGAGAATCCCATGAAAGCCGCTGTGGTGAATGAGTTTAAAGGACCGCTGGTCATTAAAGATATTCCGCTGCCAAACGTAAAGGCACGCGATGTGTTAGTTAAGATCCACGCTTGTGGCGTATGCCACACCGATTTACACGCCTGTCATGGTGATTGGCCTGTGAAGCCTAAAATGCCATTGGTCCCCGGACATGAAGGCGTAGGTGAAGTTGTCGAAGTCGGCAGTGAGATCCACCACTTAAAAGTAGGGGATCGCGTTGGAATTCCATGGCTGTATAGTGCTTGTGGTCATTGTGATTACTGCTTAGAAGGTCAGGAAACCCTCTGCCTCGATCAGCATAATGCTGGCTACTCTGTCGATGGCGGGTATGCCGAATACTGCCTCGCGAATGGCGAATATGCGATTAAAATTCCTGAAGGTCTCAACTACGTCGATGCTGCACCTTTATTTTGTGCAGGCGTAACCACCTACAAAGCCTTGAAAGTCACCAGTGTAAAGCCTGGGCAATGGGTCGCGATTATTGGTGCAGGTGGTTTAGGTCACTTAGCGATTCAATACGCAGTAGCTATGGGTATGAATGTCATCGCGGTGGATACCGGAGATGAGAAGCTGGCATTGGCAAAAGAACTAGGCGCAACTCATTGTATCGATTTCATGAAGCAAAAGCCTTCTGAAGTCATTCAGGAGCTAGTTGGAGGGGTACATGGTGTTGTCTGCACCGCAGTATCCAAACCTGCGTTCCAAGAAGCATACAGAGCCATCCGACGTGGCGGTTCATGCGTATTGGTTGGGTTGCCCCCTGAAGACATGCCTATCCCTATTTTTGATACCGTATTGAATGGTGTGAAGGTGATTGGTTCTATTGTAGGTACGCGAAAAGATCTGCAAGAATGTCTGCAATTTGCCGCTGATGGTAAAGTGAAAGCCATCACGGAAGTAAAGCAGCTTGAAGACATCAATGACATCTTTGCCGATATGGAAAAAGGTGAAATTACGGGTCGAATCGTGATGGAATTTTCGTAACCTTCCGTTACCTATATTCCGTTACCAAACTCAGTAATCCTAAACTGCAGAGACACAATGGGCAGCTCCATAGCTGCCCATTTTCATTCACAATTAAGCCGAATAGCTATTTTAAGCGACGTGATTTATTGTCGCTCATCACAGCAAACTCCACGACCATGCACTTTTTCTCCTGCCAATGCCTCAAGAATTGAACAATGGCTAGCATCGTCATCGACGTGCCCACAGCACGCATCATTGATTTTCTTCAATGCTCGACGAATTCGTGTTAAGTCATGAATTTTTTCATCGATAAGAGTCAGTTTCGCTGACGTGATCGACTTAACTTCAGCGCAACTGTGTTCTGTCGCTTCTAACTTAATATCTAAAAGTTCACGAATTTCATCCAAACTCAACCCAAGAGATTTGGATTTGAGGATAAACTGAACCTGTTTTTGATTTTCTTCATCATAAAGCCGATAACCGGACTCACTTCGGCCAGCCGGCGATATCAGTTTATTCTTTTCGTAGAAGCGCAAGGTGTCAGTACTGACTTCGCACCTTTTGGCTAACTCACCAATCTGAAACATGTTTTTTTAACCTTATTGTTACGATTTTGGTGTCAAAAACGGATTTTCCTAATTATTTTTGTGACGCCAAACGATTGCGCGAGCTTTTTTGTAATAATTTAGTTAGAATACGCGCCATCAAATTTCGAGTTGAAATGAATACATCGACCAATCAAAGGTCTTTACCAAAACTGGCCAATATCTTTGCTCACATGCCTCTAATAATAATGGCATGACCTAAGGAATGATAATTCTATTTATCCTTAATGGGCGTAAGAACAAGTACATTTTTGGCAAATATCTTTAATCTAACTACTCTGTGAATTTGAGGAAGATGGAAGCAATGAATAACGCTCGTCCTATTCGCCGCGCTCTTATCAGCGTATCAGACAAAACTGGTATCGTTGAGTTTGCAAAATCTCTTGCTGACCGCGGTGTTGATATCCTGTCTACTGGTGGCACAGCCCGCCTTCTTGCCGAACAAGGCATCTCTGTAACCGAAGTATCCGATTACACCGGATTCCCTGAGATGATGGACGGTCGCGTTAAAACGCTTCATCCAAAAGTTCACGGTGGTGTTCTTGGTCGTCGCGGTCAAGACGATGCGATCATGGAAACACACGGCATCAACCCAATCGATATGGTTGTGGTTAACCTATACCCATTCGCAGAAACTGTTGCTAAAGAAGGTTGCACCCTTGCTGACGCTGTTGAGAACATCGATATCGGTGGTCCAACAATGGTTCGCTCTGCAGCGAAAAACCACAAAGACGTCACTATCGTTGTGAACGCACACGACTACGACCGTGTTGTGGCTGAAATGGACGCAAACGACAAATCTCTAACCCTAGAGACTCGCTTCGACCTAGCTATCGCTGCATTCGAGCACACAGCTTCTTACGACGGCATGATCGCTAACTACTTCGGCACTATGGTTCCTAGCTACGGCGAGAACAAAGAAGGTGATGAAGAAAGCAAGTTCCCTCGCACGTTCAACCAACAGTTCGAGAAAAAACAAGACATGCGCTACGGTGAGAACAGCCACCAAGCTGCAGCATTCTACGTTGAAGCAAACCCTGAAGAAGCATCAGTGTCTACTGCTCGCCAAATCCAAGGTAAAGCACTGTCTTACAACAACATCGCTGACACTGACGCAGCTCTTGAGTGTGTGAAAGAATTCGACGAGCCAGCATGTGTGATCGTTAAGCACGCTAACCCATGTGGCGTAGCACTAGGTGAAAACATCCTAGAAGCTTACGACCGTGCATTCAAAACGGATCCAACGTCTGCATTTGGCGGTATCATCGCATTCAACCGTGAACTAGACGCTGCAACAGCAACGGCTATCACCGAACGTCAATTCGTTGAAGTTATCATTGCCCCTTCTGTTTCAGCTGAAGCAGTAGAAATCGTAGCGGCTAAGAAAAACCTTCGCCTACTTGAGTGTGGCGAGTGGACAACTAAGACGACTGGCTTTGACGTGAAACGCGTTAACGGCGGCCTGTTAGTTCAAGATCGTGACCAAGGTATGGTTGAAGCGTCTGACCTTAAAGTGGTTTCTAAACGCCAACCAACAGAAGAAGAGCTAAAAGACGCGCTATTCTGTTGGAAAGTTGCGAAGTACGTGAAATCCAACGCGATCGTTTATTCGAAAGGCGACATGACTATCGGTGTAGGCGCAGGTCAAATGAGCCGCGTTTACTCAGCGAAAATCGCTGGTATCAAAGCCGCAGACGAAGGTCTTCAAGTTGAGGGCTGTGTTATGGCCTCTGACGCATTCTTCCCATTCCGCGATGGTATCGATGCCGCTGCAGAAGCGGGCATCAAATGCGTGATTCAACCAGGTGGCTCTATGCGTGATGACGAAGTTATTGCAGCTGCAGATGAACACGGCATGGCGATGATCTTTACTGGCATGCGTCACTTCCGCCACTAATTTCCTCTTCGTATTTGGCACTGTGGCGTTGTTAGCTGCTTTCGCCCACCCCGGTCACATAGCGGATTATGCTCCCGGGGATGGGCTCAATTGCTGCCTAGCCACATCACCAACTACTTTGAGCAAGACTTATAATTTTGTTTTTTTAAATATTCCAATATTTAAAATACGTAGAGCAAGTCAGTGACTTTAGTTCAAGGAAAACACGCGGAGCTTATGACCATAAGTGAGCATGTTTGACACAGAAATAAAGGCTCTGAAGCAGCTATAAGGATTTTAAAACATGAATGTACTAATTATCGGTGCCGGCGGTAGAGAACATGCTTTGGGCTGGAAAGCAGCACAAAACCCAAATGTTGAAACAGTATTTGTTGCCCCTGGTAACGCAGGGACAGCGCTTGAGCCTAAACTCGAAAATGTCGCTATCGGTGTAGAAGACATTGAAGCACTTGTCACATTTGCCAAAGAAAACGCCATTGAGCTGACCATTGTCGGTCCTGAAGCGCCGTTAGTTATCGGTGTCGTCGATGCTTTCCGTGCAGCTGGCTTACCTATCTTTGGTCCAACAGAAGCGGCAGCTCAGCTTGAAGGCTCTAAAGCGTTCACAAAAGATTTCTTAGCACGTCACGCCATTCCTACAGGGGCTTACGCTAACTTTACAGAAATTGAGCCTGCGTTAGCTTACGTTCGTGAACAAGGCGCACCAATTGTTGTTAAAGCTGATGGTCTTGCGGCTGGTAAAGGCGTAATCGTTGCAATGACATTGCAAGAAGCGGAAGACGCTATTAAAGATATGTTGGCTGGCAATGCATTTGGTGAAGCAGGTAGCCGAGTGGTTATCGAAGAATTCCTAGACGGCGAAGAAGCGAGCTTCATCGTGATGGTCGACGGTAAAAACGTGCTTCCGATGGCCACCAGCCAAGACCACAAGCGTGTAGGTGATAAAGATACAGGTCCTAACACTGGCGGCATGGGGGCATACTCTCCAGCTCCTGTCGTAACTCAAGAAATCCACAACCGTATTATGGAAGAGGTTATTTACCCTACCGTGAATGGCATGGCTTCTGAAGGTCACCCGTACACAGGCTTCCTATACGCAGGCCTGATGATCGACAAAGATGGCACACCAAAAGTGATTGAGTACAACTGCCGCTTTGGTGACCCTGAAACTCAGCCTATCATGATGCGTATGGAATCCGATCTTGTAGAACTGTGTTTGGCTGCAATTGACGAAAAGCTGGATCAAGTTGAGTCTAAATGGGATTCACGTGCGTCCATCGGTATTGTATTGGCTGCCGGTGGCTACCCAGCGGCATACAACAAAGGCGATGTGATCTCTGGTCTTCCTCAACAGGAAACTGCAGGCGAGAAAGTATTCCACGCAGGAACAGACAACAAAGACGGCGACATTGTGACCAACGGTGGTCGTGTACTTTGTGCAACTGCTCTGGGTAACAGCGTATCGGAAGCACAACAACGTGCTTACGAGCTTGCAAAACAGATTCACTGGGAAGGTGTATTCCATCGCAGCGACATTGGTTATCGAGCGATTGCTCGTGAGCAAGAAAAGTAACGCTTAGTCGCGCACGTAAAAAACAGTCGCCGTGCAAAGGCAATCACACGTGTAAAAGCAATCGTACGTGTAAAAATAAAAAAGGCACTCATTGAGTGCCTTTTTTGTATTTGTTTAGCAGCATGTACCAAGTTTACTTACAGCTTAGTTCTGCTCGATAAACGACGGACGCTTAATACAATCCTGGTTATCCTCTGACAACATCAGCAAATCACTCACAGAAAGCGTTTTAAGCTCTTTTTGACCAATAAAGGCTACATAGCTATCTACTGTAGATAAACGATTAACTACGAAGCTAGGAAGCGTCTGGTTGAAGGCTAACTTTTCGTATTCCCTGTCATCACAGGTTTCAAACGTTTCGCCATCCCAATACCCTTGGACAAGTTCTAAATTCTCCTTGTCTTGGGCTTCCGTTGTTTCCACAACAAAATTGGCTTCTTGTTGATAGCGTTTGATTTGTTTTTCGGGAATAGGCAGGACTTTACCATCCAACCTTAACTGTTGATAAACAGCCTCACCAGAAGCGCTAAATCGTAAATGGACACGATAAGGCACGAGCTCTTGCTCATCATTGGTTCGATAACCTTCTCGAATCAACTCACGCAGTACATCCCCTTGCCAAGCATAATCGGTACGGTAGTAACCGTAATCTCCAGACGTCACATAGTCAGCAGCCGAATAAGCACTGCCTAACCTTTTGGTAAACCAATAAAAACTTGTGGAATCACCAATAGACTGCCCACCAGAATAATAAGCATACTGGTTAGCTTGAGGTGCGTTAGAACTTGAAGAACAGCCAACTAACGTGGCGAATAGCAGAGGTGCGTAAAAGTATCGCTTCATAAAATAACTACGCCGAGTAAAAACTCGGCGTAGTATAGATTAGTTCACTGATTCTTTCAGCGCTTTACCAGCGACAAATGCCGGAACATTCGCTGCTGCAATTTGAATCTCGTCGCCAGTCTTAGGATTGCGACCAGTACGAGCTGCACGATGGTTTACTTTGAATGTACCAAAACCGATAAGTTGAACCTGGTCACCCTCTTTAAGAGCTTCAGTCACTCCACCAAGAGTCGCTTCAAGAGCTGCTTTTGCTTGTGCTTTAGATAGATCAGCTTTTTCTGCGATGAAGTCGATGAGTTGGGTCTTGTTCATTAGGTTTCCCTTCTTGTATGTTTTTCGAAATCTAATTCACTGTAATCCATAAATGCCTGTTGTGGCAAAGGTTTGTCACCTCACTTTCGCTCTTCTGCCGATTTTTTAGCCGGATTATGAGCTTTACCTCACAATTTGTTACGAGTTTTCTCACTCTTGAGCTTGTTTTTCTCCTGTTCAGAACCGATTTATAACTTAGTCGATAGTTAGTTTCCATTGGGATTCTATTGATATCGACGCTAACAATTGATTGTAGGAAACTATGTTACTGCTCGCTTTATATGTCTCCATTGCGATTGGAGTGTCATTTATCTGCTCAGTTTTAGAAGCGGTATTATTGAGTATTACCCCCAGCTATATAGCCCAGCTTCGACAACAAGGTCATCCGTCAGCTCATAAATTGTATGAATTGAAGGAGGACATAGACAGACCACTCGCCTCCATCTTGACGCTCAATACGATTGCTCACACGATTGGCGCCGCCACAGCAGGTGCACAAGCTGCTGTTGTATTTGGTAGCCAGTGGCTCGGTGTATTTTCCGCGGTTCTTACGTTCGGTATTCTTGTCTTCTCTGAAATCGTTCCTAAGACCATAGGTGCAACATACTGGCGACAGCTTGCACCATCTGCAGCAACAACACTTCGCTGGATGGTATGGGCACTGACACCCTTTGTTTGGTTTTCAGAGCAGATCACCAAACGTCTCGCACATGGGCATCAAGCACCTAAAATGCGTGACGAACTGTCAGCCATGGCGATATTGGCTAAAGAATCAGGGGAGTTTGCAGAAGGCGAATCTCGTATTTTGCATAACTTACTGAACATTCAGGATGTGCCTGTTACTCAAGTAATGACACCACGCCCAGTTGTTTTTCGCGTCAATGCCGAGATGACGATCAATGAGTTCCTAGAAGATCATAAAGATACGCCTTTTTCTCGCCCATTGGTTTACAGCCAACAAACCGACAATATCCTTGGTTTTGTCCATCGATTGGAGCTATTTAGAATGCGTCAATCTGGCGAAGGTGGGAAACAGTTGGGGGCAGTGATGCGCCCTATTCACGTAATCTTAAACAATAAAGGGTTACCGAAAGCGTTTGACCAAATGATGGCGCAGCGCGTACAGCTCTCACTAATTGTGGATGAATACGGCACAATTCAAGGTATTGTGACTCTTGAAGACATCTTCGAGTACTTACTCGGCGAAGAAATTGTCGATGAAGCAGACAAAACAAGCGACATGCAGTTCTTAGCCAACCAGCGCTGGGAAAAGTGGAAAGAAACACATGGCGTAATTGAAAGTCGGGATGACGACGATGAGGCAGAGCCACCTGTTGTCGAAAACACCGATAAAAATCAATAACTCATCAAGGCTCCTTCATAGGAGCCTTTTATATTTGAGCTATTTATAGATGCGCGCTCTCTACTGCCCATTGCCATTTTGGCGCTTTAAAAAATCTAAGAAGACTCGACATTTTCGCGGAAGATGGGGCTGTTTTCTGTAGTAGGCGACAAATTCAAACAACCTACTTTCACTACCTTGAATATTGAGATGCACTAGCCAAGTCTGAGCTAACTCTTTTTGCAGAATCATTTCGGGTACATAAATAATCCCCTGCCCATTTATAGCGGCCTGAATCAGTATCTCCGTATTATCGGAACACATGTACGGAGAAAAACTGACGCTTTCCCCGCCTTTAAATACCCACGTTGATGATGAAGTATGCTGACCATAAGCAAGACACTGGTGTTGCTCTAAATCGCCCAGCGTTTTGGGAATACCATATTTTGACAAATAAGCAGGAGATGCGAACAGTTGATTAGAGTAAGAGTACAGGGGTACTCGAACAAACATAGCCGAGTTCAATGCTTCTACATCTCTAGATAGAGATATGTCGGCGTGCTTGACGGGGATATCCTCGTAATCCACACCTTTCAAATCGAAAGAAATATCTGGATACAGCATCGAGAACGAATTCAGCGAGCTCATTAACACCCTAGAATGAACAAGCGCAGGTGCAGCAATGGTTAATAGCCCTGCTGGACGCTCTCCCAACCTCGCCACTTCCGTTATCAGTTCTTCCCAATCCCCACCTATTTGGCAAAACGTCTGGTAAAAATATTCACCCGCCTCAGTCACTTCAAGTTTTCGGGTTGTTCGAATCAATAACTGTACGCCTAAACTATCCTCAAGTTCCGCCACACGCTTGCTTATGACAGATGGAGTCACATTTAGAGCTTTGGCTGCGCCCGCCATCGAACCCAACTCAACCACTTTTCGAAATAACACCGCATGTTTAAAGTTTGTCACCTTTTCGTTCCATTTCAGAAACACATGCATTCCATTTTTGGTGATTATTTCCAAAATAACAACAAATAGAATGACGATGTTTTTTCATACATGAGGCTCCCTAATGAGTATTCCACGCTACGTTATCGAAACTGTCAGTTGGAAAGCAAAAGAAGATGTGACAGACAAAGCGATGATTCAATCAGTTGAATCCATGCTTGAAGATTTGAAAGATTTGCCCGGATTTATCCATGAGACATTGTCGTTGAGCGAAGAAGGGAAATGGCTTCAACTCTATTATTGGAAATCGGCAAAGGATGCGCACAACTCAAATCAATTAATGGCCAAAAAGAACTCGCTGGCGAACTTGATGACGCTGATCGAGCCTGAATCTGTCATTATTCAAGTATTAACACCGCAGCATGCCTCTTCAGAACTGGCGCTGTTTAGTTAGAAAAAAATAAAAAAGGCTCCAATCGGAGCCTAATTTTTTAGTCGTAAGCGAGTTCTATCCCGATATTGCTGATAGGGTCATCACGCAGTTCTTGGCGTAAATCCTTTATCAGTTCGATGTCTCTCTCTTCCGTCTCTTTTAACGGGCGGAAGATTGCCCACTGCACATCCCACTCTGCGCACACGGCTTCATTTTCTTTCTGGTTTTCATTCGTTATTTCTTCACCAGTCTGAGCTTCTTCCAATTGCGCTACGGTATTAACCGACTGCTCACTGACTTTAAGCATGGATTCAAACAACGTGTCTCTGTCCAGTAAGCCATGCAAAAGTGTTGATAAGGCGATGCAGGCATCAACCGCAGGGTAAACACCATAAAAATCAAACTCATCAGTAGACGGGATAAGTTCTTCTAGCTTTTCGAGTTGACGCTCAAAATTTACTTTTGCGCTTTTAACCGTGAGCATCTCCCAAACACTGTCTAAAATATCTTTGTAGACACGAGATTCTGCAAACTCTGTATTCTGGCAAAAAGCCGCATAATTGGGGTACATACGCTCGCAAAGAGACGCCATAAACGTAATTTGCTGCCAAGGTTCAAACTTTTCTAGGCGAATCTGGAGTGGGTTCTGTAACATGGTGACTCAACGATTGTAGGAAAAGACAGCGGAAGTGTACTTGATTCGCCAGAGGGAAAAAAGCAAGCCTATGAATAATTTTACCAACAAATTGTACATCGCATCGAAAGATCATGCTGAATACACTTCAATGCTCAACAACGCACAGCTAGACGACCTTGTCATTACTCAAGACAAAAGCCTCGCGAACATTGTATTGGCCGATCCCCCTTTGGTTGCCCACGATTTAAACCAGTTTTCCAAAATGGAGTGGTTGCAATCTACCTTCGCCGGTGTGGATGCTTTGGTGGCAAGCGGTCTCAGACAAGATTATGATCTTACCAATGTAAAAGGTATTTTCGGTCAGCAAATTTCTGAGTATGTCGTTGGGCACACGATCAATTATTTCCGCCACCTATTTACTTATCAGCAACAACAATTGAAGTCTCAATGGCAACCTCACCCTTATCAATCTCTTGACGACAAGTCGATATTAATACTTGGAACAGGTGATATTGGCTGCCATCTTGCTAAAGTGTGTAACGCATTAGGCATGAAAACTGGAGGGGTCAACCGAACAGGGATCCCAGCAAAGGCTTCTCCTTTTAAATACACCTTCCATGTCGGTGAATTCCGATCTGCCGTAAAAGATGCCGATATCATCGTCAGCACCCTTCCTTCAACAGAAGATACGCGTGGCTACTTGAATGCCGCTAGGCTAGCGCATGCCGATAACGCATTACTCTTTAACGTAGGGCGTGGAGATGTACTTGTGGAAGACGATTTAATTCCGGCTATAGAAAACGGCAACATCGCTCATGCGTTCCTCGATGTATTTGAGCAAGAGCCTTTGACGAAGTCCTCACCATTTTGGCTGCACGATAAAATCACCGTTACACCTCATATTGCTGCCGTCAGTTTTCCTCATCAAGTTTTCGATCAGTTCAAAGAAAACTACTTAAGATGGTATGACGGGTTTAAACTGCAAAACTTAGTCGATTTCAAAAAAGGTTACTGATCGATGAGTGAGCTCACTGCGCTTCTCAGCGATGTTCGACAATGCAAGTTATGTGAGCCCGAACTGCCTCTTGGTGCAAATCCAATTATTCAAGCTTCTGAAAGTGCGCGCTTACTCATTATTGGTCAAGCTCCTGGAACAAAAGTGCATCACTCTTCCATTCCTTGGAATGACCCCAGTGGCGATAGGTTAAGAAAGTGGCTAAATATGTCGAGTAGACGACACTTGTTACCAAGTGCCGCCCCTCTAAGAACCGTACGTGCAACTTTCACTGCATACGGCTCA
>NZ_JAUYVM010000024.1 GCF_030689305.1 Vibrio penaeicida
CCGTATGCAGTGAAAGTTGCACGTACGGTTCTTAGAGGGGCGGCACTTGGTAACAAGTGTCGTCTACTCGACAAAAATGAGTAATCGAAACCCAGTCAAAAAGCCGCTCCCCCAGCGGCTTTTTCACCCTACCCTCTAGGATTTCTCACTCATTTCAGGCACTTTAGAGTTATATCAATAATAACGTCTGCCTCAATAAGGAAATTCTTTGGACTTCGAGCTCGATAACTTCAATGGCATCATCCTTTCTGCCGAAACTGTTCCTAATAGTAATGCCGCGTTCGCTAGTGAGTTGCGCGAGGTACTTGGTTATGCCACAGACAACCGCAAAAACCTGATTTGGTTAACCCTACCCATTGAGCAATCCCACCTTATTGCAGAAGCCACAGCGCAGGGTTTTACCTTTCACAACTGTGAAGAACGCACGATCACCCTGATTCACAAACCTAAGCCCGATACCTTTGTGCCGTTTATTCCTACCCACACCGTGGGTGCTGGGGCGCTGATTCAAAACGACCAGCAAGAGATTTTGCTGATCAAAGAACACGGCATGAAGGGTTACAAATTGCCCGGCGGGCATGTGGAACTGGGTGAGCCTATTGGTGAATCAGTGGTGCGAGAAGTATGGGAAGAAACAGGGGTGACAGCAGAATTTGAGTCCATTTTGGGTATCACCACCAAGCACCCATTTCAGTTTGGTAAGTCCAATATGTACATCGTCTGCAAACTGACGGCGACGGAAGAAACCATCAGCATTCAGGATGTCGATGAAATTGCCGAAGCGAAATGGGTTCCGGTGAGTGAGTTTTTGCAAGACGAAATCAGCTACCCGTTTAATCGCCAAATGGTCGGTGCCCTGCTCAATCAAGATGGATTGGCACTGGTGGAATTGGCAGGCAATACTGGCAGGCACAAAAAACAAGAGACTTTCTTTGCTCAAACCAGCAGTGCGGTTTATTCACCGCTGTCGTTGAATTCCGAGCCAGCATTGAACCTAATGCCCGTTTTGCAACAGCTGTTTATCCGTGAAGCCCAAGGAGAGCTGGTTGAGCAGCCTGAAATCAATACCGATGATCTGAACAGTGAACCATTCCAAAACTGGCTTAAATCCAAGCGTGGTTTCACGAACCAAGATGTAGCGAATACCCGCTGGATAAAAACCTGCACGGGTGGCTACATTACCGAGGTGATGTTCCATGAAAACGGCACGTTAGACGAATTTCGATTGTTCGACCGTTTCCAAATCCAAGGCACATGGCAGCTGAAACATGGGTTATTGGAAGTCGGCATTACCAAGGGCGATAACACCTATCAGTTCACCATTGTCGGCAATCAAGACCACAATATTCATTCTGCGGTTGAGCACAAAAACGGCGAGCTGCATTCTTATCTTAAGTTTGCTCAGGTGAAATAAGGCGAGGCGAAATAGCAGGCGCTTACTCGGCAAATAGCGGGGCTTCATCCAATACGCGCTTTTTGTATTGATTGGGGGTAATGCCAAACATGCTTTTAAAGGTTTTGATGTAGGAAGAGTCGTTCTCATACCCTATTTGACTCGCTACTGCTTGGATAGGCAGATCGTTATCCAGCAGCGCAAGGGAATGCACCATTCGGATGTGCTGACGCCATAAGGCAAACGACATACTGAATTCGCTGGCGAACAAGCGAGACAAGGTTCTTTCCGACGCACCTACTTCTTCCCCCCACTCTGCCAGTGTCTGGTTTTGCGCTGGCGCTTCGCTTAAGCGTTCAAATATAGTCTTAAGCCGTCTGTCTCTTGGTAGCATCGTTTTAAACTGAAAAGGCTCCCCTAAGGCAAACTGGTCGTTTAATACCGCGACTAAATTGCGCAGTATGGCGTCTGATTCTGGTTTCTCACAAAAACGCTCTATCTCAAGCAGCAAGTGGCGCAAGAACGGAGAAAGCGACACAGCTTGAACCTCGGTTGGGCATTTTATATCTGGATCGGAATGCTCTGGGTTTAGCCGCGCAGGATTAAGGTAAATACCAATAAACTGGGTGTCGCTGAGCGCTATGGATTCGTGCTCTACCCCTGCTGGCACAAACAAAATCGAGGTGTGCGGAACCAGAAATCGGGCGTGTTCGGTTTGGGTTTGCAGTAAGCCTTTTAGCGGAAAAATTACCTGATGCCAGTCGTGCCCATGCCAAGCATCCACGTAACCTTTTTCCATTGAGATGCGTTTGAACAGTGCCACGCTGTGCTGCCGAACCTTTATGACTTGGTTAATGGAAACGTCTTGTCGGGTTGGCGTCATCATGTGTCTGGCTATCCTTATCGGCTTTGGTCTTCCACCACTAAGATTGTCCTGTAACTTAAAGGAGACAATCTATGAACGTGCATTTTATCATCCACGAATATTTTGAAAGTGAAGGCTACTTCGGAACGTGGGCCAAAGACAACCAACTTACCACCCATTATTCCAAGCTTTACCTTGGCGACGCGCTGCCCACGAACAGTGACGCGTTTGATTTATTGGTGGTGCTTGGCGGCCCTCAAAACCCCGCGACCACAACTCAAGAATGCGCCCATTTTGATGCCAACAAAGAGCGTTCGCTTATCCTGCACACTATTGAATCGGGCAAGCCTGTGGTAGGCGTGTGTTTGGGGGCGCAATTAATTGGCGAAGCGTTAGGAGCAAAACATCAAACCAGCCCAGAACCCGAAATCGGCAGTTTCCCTATTCAACTCACCCCAGAAGGCATTAAAGACCCTTTGCTGGCTGGCTTTAGCCTAGAAGAACAAGTTGGGCACTGGCACGGCGATATGCCGGGGCTGACTGCCAATGCAAAAGTGCTTGCTGCAAGCCAAGGTTGCCCGAGGCAAATTGTTCGCTATTGCGATTTGGTGTATGGGTTTCAATGCCATCTGGAATTTGTGCCGGAACAGTTCGATGCGCTGATTGAAAACAGCCAACAAGATCTGACTACGTTGAAAGGCAAACCGTTTGTGCAATCCCCAAGCGAGATCAAAGCCATGCCTACTCAACATATGAATGCCTTACTGGGGCAGTTTTTAGATGAGCTTGTCGCTATGTATCAAGCAAAAAAAGCGCAGCGAGGCTGATCCCTCATTGAGCCCATAACAGTAACACCCTGACACCAAAGCAGTGCGAGGCGCCCGTACTTCTGCCACTCTTACCTTGGTTCTCCGTAAAGCCGATAGCCCCAATCTTCAAGCTCTCCGGTGGCGAGTCGACGCTCCACCAGCTTTCTCCATGAATCCACCAAAGGGGCATTCAATAGTGACTGAAGGGCTTCTTCTTCCATACAGCCTGTAAAAATCAAACCAGTGACTTTGGACAGCGGCCATTCTGGAAAAGGACGTTCCATTAAGTAGATGTCGTCCCCTGCTCCGATATGACCTCCTCGCAAAATCCGAAAATACCAACCTGTCCATAACGTTTCTTGCAGCAAAAGAGACATATCAGGGCGATCGAAACGGACATTCAGTTTCCAGCACGGCATTCTTCCTTGGGAAACTTCCACCAAGCATTCACCAATTTGGTAAATATCGCCTAAGCAGATGGTGTCTTCATCCAGCCCTTGGGTACTTAAGTTCTCTCCAAATGCCCCAATTTGATGGAACCTAGGCGCATCACCGAGTTTGGCTACCCAGCGTTCGTAATGTTCGCTGGCATAGGCGTGAAGCGCTTTTTCCACGCCGCCGTGATAACGTTTGTCGGCTTGTTCGTCACCTTCAATCCCTAACTCGTTCACCCAGTAGCGGCCTTCAACCGGGTGTTTGTCGATTCCGCTGCTGACCCCTTCTGCAATTGTGCTGACTTTACCCATCAACAACGATGTGACTGTTCCTACTTTGCGCATGGCTTTTCCCTCCATCCATTTTTCCAGAGCTACAGAATGGAATTACATCAACCCTAGCGGCTGAAACACCGGATTTATCGCCAGCACTTCAAGGCGTGAACTCGTGCTTTTTAACAGGCGTTCCTCACTGTCGGACACAAATACCTGCCGTTCAAACCCTTCTGAAATAGGGAATCCCACCAACGCTATTGCGAGCTTTTCTTTACAGCCTGCCTCGCTTAACGCTTCGATTTGAATGGAAAAAAGCGCTGTATTGTTTTGGGAAATGTCCACGCGATATCTCATTGCTTCTCCTTATTTCTGACCAAGAAACCGTTGTGCTCTATGGGCGGAGCCGACGGTTAAGAATTCTCTTAGTAAGTTATTGCTCAATATTTAATATTAGGATACGTTATTCACCAATAGTGTACAACTAGCGATTTTAGGAAACGCGTGAACATTTTTTAGCCAATAAGAAACACAGGAATTTGTGAGGTAGAAGTGAGATGGGAAAGGTATACAGTTTCTCGGCGGGGCCGGCGATGCTGCCAAGTGATGTGTTGGTAAAAGCACAAAGCGAGTTGTTGGATTGGCAGCATACGGGCATGTCTGTAATGGAGTTCAGCCACCAAAGTGATGAGTTCGCCACTATTAGGGAAGAGACCGAAGCGAGGCTGCGGGCATTGATGTCGATTCCAGATAACTACCATGTGCTGTTTTCTCACGGCGGTGGCAGCGGCCAGTTCTCGGCTGTGCCGTTGAATTTGATCGACCAGCGTGAATCGGCTAGTAAACAAAGAGCTGACTTTTTGGTGTATGGGCACTGGGCAAGCGGTGCTTACGAAGAGGCGAAAAAGTTTTGCCTACCTCGTAAGCTGGATGTTACCTATATTCGAGAAGGTAAGCATGCCATTTCACCAGAGCAAGACTGGCACATCGACCCGAGCGCCCAGTTTGTGTTTGTTTGCCCTAATGAAACCGTCAATGGTATGGAATATCACGCACTGCCTGAAACGAACGTGCCTATTGTGGCAGATATGTCATCTTCCATTCTCTCTCGCCCTATCGATGTTTCCCGTTACGGTTTAATTTACGCGGGTACTCAGAAGAACATTGGCCCTTCTGGGTTGGCGATCACCATTGTCAGAAAGGATTTAATCCGAGCGGATCGCCACAACATTCCTAAAATTCTGGATTATCGCCGTCAGGTAGAGCAGCTTTCGATGGCAAATACGCCGCCTACGTTTGCGTGGTATTTATGTGGAGAAGTACTGAAGTGGGTGGAACAGCAAGGTGGTGTATCGGTACTGTTTGCGCAAAATCAGGCAAAAGCCAGCGTCTTATACCGATGTATTGATGAATCCGACTTGTACATCAATGACATTCACACAGATTACCGTTCAATCATGAATGTGACGTTTAGGATTACCTGCCCTAAAACGGAACAACGTTTTTTAGATCGCGCTCATCAGGCGGGGCTGAAAGGATTGAAAGGGCATAAAGTGACCGGAGGCATTCGCGCCTCCATCTATAACGCGATGCCTTATGAAGGTGTGGAGGCGTTAATCCAGTTTATGAAAGCCTTCGAAAGAGAGCATAAGCCGCAAGTTCGATCTGCGGTTAGTTCGGTAAATAGCCCAACTGCTTAGAGATGTCTTGCGCTGCATTGCTGATCAAATCTAGGCTGCTTTGTTCTACGGTTTCAGAGCTGTCAAAACCGATAAGGATTAGGCTGGCTGCAATTTGCCTGACTGCGTCAAAAATAGGAGCCGCCACTGCTTTAGCACCGGGGATCACAGGGTTTACCTCTTCTCGAACCGAGACAAAATCGGCTTTAATCTGCTCGCAGCTTTCGGTAAAAGCTTGCCACCGCTGTGAATTGTCGCCCAGCTCTTTCTTAGCGAGAACCTCATACGCCGATGTCGGCAGGTTAGCCGCGAAGCAACGCCCGACCGCGCTGCTGGTGACAGGGGCATAAAAGCCGATTTTGAAATTCACCGACACAGGCGAAGGGTGGTCGAGAAAACGAACAATCATTGGGCCGTGGGGTGTCCAAACCGCCAATGCCGCCGCTTGCTGGCTGCTTTGCCTTAGCGCATGAAGAAACGGTTCACAGGTTTGAATGATGTCGGTTCTGCCAAGGATTTTTGCGCCCAGTTCCAGCAACTTAGAACCATGAAGGTAATTCCCTGCGTCGTCTTGCACCACTACGCCGACTCTTAGCAAGCTCGCCAGATATTTGTGCAGTTTGCTTTTCGACATGTCCAGTTGCGCTGCGGCATCGCTCAGTGAAATGGCGTGTTTTTGATCGGCAAAAAAATCAATGATGTCGAATGCTTGCTCAACGGACTGAATGCCTTGGTTTTTCTTTTCCATAGTGTGTCTTCTGGGCGTACTCGAAAGAAGGATTGGACGAGGTACATACTACCGTGAGATGGGCGTTTTACAACGCTGAGTGTAAAGGCAAGAGTAAACAATAGCCTCGGCATTCACCGAGGCACCGGAACATTGGTTTACGCCTCAAGCCAGTTTTTAGACTCGTTTTCCCCTTGAACATAGCTGCCAAGGTGGGTGCTGAAGCGTTTGTTAATGGCATCTTCAATCAAGGTACTTTTCAGCTCCGCTGGGTAAACTCTCAGGTTTTTTATGGTATCCAGCCTTACCCACTCGACATCTTGAATGTAATCCTGATCGTTAAGACCTATCAGGTTTTCCTTGCTTGGTTCTCCCTCATAACTCTCTATCAAGTAAAAAAACTCGGCGTGATATCGCAATGGGTGCTGCTCTTGAAACTCTCGCACACATATCAAATCGCCCACTTTCACTCGCAAGTTCGTCTCTTCTCGAAACTCTCTGCGCAACGCGTCTTTGGTGGTGGAATCTTCATTTTCCATTCCTCCACCAGGTGGGATCCAATACACCCCAGTGTGGTCTTTCACTCTCACCAAGAGAATTTTTTCATCCTCGATAAGAATGCCTGCCGCACGAATTCTATGTTCCATCAATCGTCCTTAAATACATCAATGGCGGCTTGAATCAGCTGCCTGTGAATAGGTACCAAGTCCTGATGCTCGGTTCGGTAGCCGCCGCCCACTACGGAGGCAATGGGAATACCGGCATTTTTTGCTATTGAAAACATATAGTGATCACGTTGATAAATGCCTTCTGTGCTCACCAATAAATAGCCTAGTTCATCATCGGTATGAATATCCACGCCTGCGTCATAAATGATCAAATCCGGCTGGTGAATATTGATCGCCATCTCAACCACTTGCTTAAAACTTGAAAGAAATTCCTCGTCTCCGATTTCACGGGCAAGTGGTACATCCATATCCGATGTTGGCTTTCTGGCTGGGAAATTTTTATCACAGTGGAATGACAAAGTAATGATATCGCTTCTATCTTCACATAGGGTTGCGGTGCCATCACCATGGTGAACGTCGGCATCAATAATCAAAACTTTATCAATGTGTTCGTGGCTCAGTGCTTCATGCGCAGCCAAAACCAAATCGTTAATCAGGCAAAAGCCGCTGCCAAAATCTTTGTGCGCGTGATGGTATCCACCACTCAAATGCAGCGCGATACCGTGTTCAATCGCTTGCTTTGCCGTTTCTACCGTGCCCCCTGCCGAGGTTAAGGTTCGGGTGATCAGTTGTTCACTCCACGGAAACCCGATTCGTCGCATTTTTGCTGCGGGCATTTCACCAGAAAACAGCAGCTGAATGTACGATTCATCGTGCACCGCCGCCACTTGGTCTGCGTTAAGCGCGCGTGGCTCCACAAACGCTAATGTCTCACGCCACTGAGTATCGTGTTCACGCGTTTGAACCACGTTTTCGTACAACCTGCGGTATTTGGTGATCGGGTATCGATGTTTCGGTGGAAGAGAGAGCTCTGAGTAGATCGGGTGATAAATAACCGGAATCATTAATAAATCGTTGTGAAGATGTTTGGAGGAAGTATATACCTTAGCCCACTCTAGTTACTAGGTTCTGTGGACGCAAAACTTGCGGTATAAGCCCTCCCCATTAAGGATAATAATTCTCATTTACAAGAAATAAAGAATCCACTATCGTCTACGTCTTGTTACTTTCTATGGAATGGATATGAACAAAAATCTGATGCTTATTTCAGGCACACTCTTTGGTGCGCTCGCTGCCACGATTTTATTCGCTTTGATTTGCTTTAGCAGTTGGCTTGCCGTTACTCTTCTTATTTCGTGAAAAACGTTGGAATAGACTCATGCCACATGTCGTTATTACAGGCGCAAACCGAGGAATCGGTCTGGCGCTCGTCAAACATTACTTACTCCAAAGCTGGACTGTTACGGCAACTTACCGTAACGCAAAGAATTCCGCAGAACTTATCGCGCTTGCTCAAAATGAAACGGCTCTAACAGCGGTTGAACTCGATGTCACCGACTACCCTGCCGTGAATCAATTTGCCCAGAGCTCGTTTATCAAGAACTCTTGCGCTCAGAACTCGTTTACCAAGAACGTAGGAAGCGTGGATTTATTGATCAACAATGCGGGTTACTACGGTCCTAAAGGGTATGGGTTTGGCAATACCGATGTGGAAGAGTGGCGAAAGGTGTTCGAAATCAACAGTATTGCCCCACTCAAGTTAGTAGAAGCATTTTTTGAGAATCTTAACTCTGGTCAGGGAAAAACCGTGGCATGCATTTCATCTAAGGTGGGCAGCATGGCTGAAAATACCTCTGGCGGCGGCTATCTGTATCGCTCATCCAAAGCGGCGGTGAACTCTGTTGCGAAAAGCCTGCATAACGATCTTCACCCACATGGGTTCCATGTTGTTGCTCTTCACCCTGGTTGGGTGCAAACGGAAATGGGCGGACCAAATGCGCTTATTTCAACGGAAGAGTCTGCAAAGGGGCTTTACGAAGTGATCGAATCTATTGATGCAGAAAAAAGTGGTGGGTTTTACGACTACCAAGGTAATGCGATTCCTTGGTGATTTACCCAAGCCAGCGTTTTAAGTGCTGAACCAATTTTTGCGGTCCTTCTGAGAGCTGGCGACCGAGCCGCGTAATTAAGTGCACCTCACCTTGCTGTAATATGGGGTGCGCGATGGGTATCGCAACCAACTGACCGTCGGCTACTTCTCTTGCCACCACAAACTCCGGCAACAAGGTTACTCCCATTCCAGAACGCACGAAGTGCTTAAGCACCGCAATTGAGTCGGTGGTTAGTTTGGGGTGAAATCGGATTCGTTGCTGAAATTCCGCCATACCAATTAACTGACGCACACCATAGTCCACATCCTGTAGCCCTATTGGGTACTCAAGCAAAGTTTCTAAGGTGACGGGAGTGTCCAACGTTGTCAGTGGATGATCGGGTGGAACAATCGCACAAATAGGCTTAAGCACAATACTTTGAGAACGTATATTGGGGTGTTTACTTGGGTGAAACAACAACCCAATGTGCACTTCGTCTTGCTCGACTTTGCGAATCACATCGTTCGAACCGCCCAAAGTAACTGAAAAGGTAAGCTCGGGATACTGAGCCTGAAATTGAGGTAAAGGCCCCGACATCAAGTCGCCGATAAACCCTTCTCCAACCGCCAACTTTATATGACCGCTTTGCAAACCATGAAGCGACTCTAAACTGGTTAGGCACGCTTCTTGGTTTGATATGGATTCGCGGTAATATTTTAAGACAATATCCCCAGCATCGGTTGTCGCAACGCCTTTGCGATGGCGCTCTATCAGCACGCAGCCGAGCTCTTCTTCCAGCATCGAAATCTGACGGCTCACCGCAGAAGGAGCGACATTGAGCTTGTCTGCCGCGGCGCGAATCGTCCCTAACATCACGGCTTCATAAAAATACGCCACGCGCTTTTCGTTAATTGGGCTCAAACGGTTATTCCGGTTTCAATTGAGCGTGTACAAGCTCAACCCAATAGCTTGCCCCAAGCGAAAGGATGTCGTCATTAAAATCGTAATGTGGGTTGTGCAATTCCGCGCTTTCTTCGCCCACACCGTTACCTACCCATATGTACGCGCCTGGCTTTTCCTGCAACATAAAAGCAAAATCCTCAGCACCCATGCTAGGTGCCATGCAGTGCTTCACGTTTTCTGCCCCGACCAAAGATTCTGCGACCTTTGAACACCTTTCGGCATACTCCGGCACATTGACTGTTGGTGGATACATACGACGATAGTCGACTTCTCCATTCGCTCCGTAGGCTTCACAAATGTGATGAACTTGAGTGCGAATGCGGGATTCCAGTAGCTCTTGCACCTCGGGTGAGAAAGCTCGACAGGTGCCAGATAGCGTTACACTGTCGGGAATGACATTGTAGGCTTCGCCCCCTTGCATCTTAGTGATGCTAACGACCCCAGACTCTAGCGAGCTAAGTGTACGTCCGACAATACTTTGTAGTGATGAGATAAGCTGGCCGGCAATCACCACAGGATCAACACCAAGGTGTGGCATCGCGGCATGGCAGCCTTTACCGGTAATGGAGATATCGAATAAATCCATGGAAGCCATCACAGCGCTGTTATGGACGGCAAATTTTCCTTTTTCTAGCCCTGGCCAATTGTGCATGCCGTACACCGCATCCACGGGAAACTGTTCAAACAAACCCTGTTCGACCATGGCTCGACCGCCCGCTTCCCCTTCTTCTGCTGGCTGAAATATCAAAACGACCGTGCCCGCGAAGTCGCGGTTTTCAGATAAGTATTTCGCGGCACCGAGTAACATGGCTGTGTGTCCATCGTGACCGCAGGCATGCATTTTTCCTTTGTGCTTTGAGCAATAATCAACGTCATTGAGTTCGGTTAGGTTTAAAGCATCCATGTCTGCTCTTAGCCCTATTGCTTTTGATTCATTTACCCCTGAATCGTTCGCTTGTGAACTCGCTAACTTTCCTTTTACTGTTGCAACAACCCCTGTTCCCGCTAAACCGCGGTGTACCTCAAGACCAAAGCTTTCCAGCAATGCGGCGACTTTTTCTGACGTTCTGTGTTCTTCGTATGCGGTTTCAGGGTGAGCGTGTATGTCACGCCTCCACGCCTGCATGTCTTGTTGTAAATCCTCTCCAATGGGCAATTCTGACTTCATATTTACTTCGCCTCTTCTGGGTAGATTTCAATGATTGTGTTGCCAGCGTAGTGGGCAGGAATTCTGACCCCGCCTTCTTCTGTTTGGACGTAATCCACCCCATTTTTGTTCAAATGTTTTTTCGCTTTCTCCATCGAGGTAGTACTCACTCGAATCGCGACGCCAGTGGGGAGTTCTTGTTCACCAATGGGCAAATCGATACCAGAGAATCGAGCGCGTGCAATGTCCGGAGACACGACTTCAAATATTCCTCTGTCGGTTTGAACCTTCAGGTAGCCCTCTTGTAAATCCGTGGCTGCTTCACCATAAATACCGCTGAACCGCGCTTCGAGATCACTTGGGTCATGCGCAATGTACGTTACGCAGGTAATGCCATTTGCACCATTAGGGTGGTTCATCCATTCTTCTACCCACACCAACTCTGGCTTGTGTTGGTGACAGAAGAAATGCGAAATAGAGGGCGTTTCAGAATTGATCAGCATGACCAATGAAACAATCGCTTCTTCTTCCGAGCCGTCGGGGCGATGCGCTACACGCCTAAAATCGACTATTCCGTTGTTCTCAACGCCACGTTCTTCCATCAGTTGGTGATCTTGGCGAGCATCTTCACTGTGCAAGGCAACCAAAGAGATCCCTTCACGTCTTTCTATCGAATTACTGATGAATCGACCAAACGCAAAACCGCGTTCGTTTTTCATGTCCAACGTGCTGCGATCGTAAATGCTGATCACTTCAATGAAGTTTTCGGGAAACATCAACAAGTGGTTATCTGTTCCCCAAGGATGGTGATGCCTTGGGTTAATGAAGAATCCTAGCCTAGCGAAATCTTCACAGGCTTTGTCCATGTCTTTGACAGCAACCAGCGGATGATCGATCCCTAGGTGATTGTTGCTCATTATTGGTTCCTTGGATGACCGATTGGCGTGGAGAACGAACTCGCTACCGTTGTATTGGGCTCAACAGGTTTTACAACTACCGCGCCACCTGCCACTTTGGCGTTTTCGCCGATTTCGATGTTCCCAAATATCACCGCGCCTGCACCAATAAACGCGCCTTTTCGGATTTTAGGGTGCCTGTCTCCTTGGCCTTTACCTGTGCCACCCAAGGTGACGCTTTGGAATATGGTTACGTCGTCTTCAACTACCGCCGTTTCACCGATTACGATACCCACTGCGTGATCAAGAAAAATACCACTGCCAATTTTTGCGGCTGGGTGAATATCAATGCCAAATACGCTGGCCACTTTCGCTTGAATATAGAGCGCCATAGGCTGCATGTCGTTGTGCCAGCAGTAATGGGCAATTCGGTAGCATTGCAATGCTTGGTAGCCACCAAAGTAAAGTAATGGCGTGGAGTGGTCTTTGATGCTGGCGTTGCTTTCCAATTGGCACAGTAAATCTTGCATCGCCGATTGGGCGATATCACCTGAACGCAACATCTGCTCACTCAGGAAGTCGTGCCACTTTTCTGCCCCGCTGTGCTCATCCTTGAGTTTTTCCGCCAACACTGAACAAAGTGCGTCATTAAAGCTGCGTCTTTCAAGGATGTGTCTTTGATAAAAGCCCGCGAGCAATGGCATTTGCTGCATAACTTCGAATGCTTCTCCTTGAATGGATTGCCACAGGCGCGCTTTGTCTACTGTTCTTTGGTAATCGTACATTTGCTTGCTCCTTTGCTACTCCACCGAGTACCCGAATGCCATACTCGGTTCCTTTGCGGTTTCAACCCACACGCTTTTGGTCTGCGTGTATTCTTTTAATCCATCGTATCCGCTAGAACGTCCATACCCGCTCTCTCCGAACCCACCAAATGGCGACATCACATTGATTGCCTTATAACTGTTGACCCAAAAGGTACCAGCGTTAACGTGCGATGCCATGCGGTGCGCGAGACCCACATCTTTTGTCCACACTGCCCCCGCTAAGCCAAACTTGCTGTCATTCGCGATGGTTACAGCCTGCTCTTCATCATCAAATGGAATAACAGAAACCACCGGACCAAATATCTCTTGCTGTGCGACGGACATATCATTGTTTACATTAGCTAAAATTGTCGGAGAATAAAAATATCCTTGCTCTCCGCCTGCAATTTTTGCGTGGTTGCCACCAGCGGCGACTTCCGCACCATCCACCAACCCTGCCTGAACCAAGTTTTGGATATGAGAAAATTGGGTCTGATTATTGATGGGACCGACCATGGTGCTTTCTTCCCACGGCAACCCTTGCGTGATTTTCTTCGTGGCGGATGCCAGCCTTTCTACCACTTGCTCATAAATGCCTTTTTGCACCAATAAACGTGAGCCAGACACACAGCTTTGCCCTGCGGCGGAAAATACTGCCGCTTGTGCCCCTATTACTGCCCGGTCGATGTCGGCATCGTTAAACACAATATTGGCAGACTTACCCCCAAGTTCTAATACGCAAGGAATCACTCGCTGGGCCGCGGCAGAAGCAATAATACTGCCCGTATTGGGTGAACCAACAAACACCACTTTCTTCGTCGCGTTGTGCGCAATCGCGGCTGCGCCCGTTGTGCGCCCCAATCCATTAATTACGTTCACTAACCCTTTGGGAATGCCTGCATTTTCAATTAACTTCACGAGAACCGTTGTGCTTAATGGCGTTAACTCGCTCGGTTTTATTAGGACCGCATTTCCTGCACATATCGCAGGGGCGATCTGCCAACCGCCTGTAAAGATGGGAGCATTCCAAGGGGTAATTTGAGTCACAACGCCATAAGGTTCATGACGCGTATAGTTTAAATGGCTGGTCGGAACCGGAATCACGTCGCCCGTGAGCTTATCGCACCAACCTGCATAGTACTCAAACATTTCAGCGACCTTCGCCACCTCAACGCGACAGTCTCGAATTGGTTTTCCTGCTGATATCGATTCTAACCAAGCGAGATCGTCTGCCGATTGTCGAATGACATCGCCACATTTCCACATGGCTCGCGCTCTTTCTGGTGCTGTTATTTTCCACCAACTTTTTTGCGCAGCAACCGCGGCTTCGGCGGCTTGATCCACCAACGATTCTCCTGCGTCTTTGTAGCTAAGAAAACATCCTGCTGTGGCTGGGTTGGTTAAAAAAAGTTCTTCTCCATCGCCTTCAACTAGACGGCCATTTACCCAACTCCCGAACGTGGTTGAGCCTAAAAGCGTGTTCAACAATGATTCTACTTGCTGTTCGCCATGGTTTTCGACATTCACTTTCATGAGTTTGCCTCCTTGCGCACGTAATCGACAATGCGATTAAAGTCTTCTGAGCCTGAAACGGTGTCTTTACTGTCCGACCAAATCTGGGTGACATTTTCCGATACTGGAAGCGAGAGCTGGCACTCTTCTATGAGTTGTTTGGCTAACCCTAAATCTTTTCGCATCAACTGAGCGGTGAAACCGGAATCGAAGCTTTCATTCAGAATCCATCTCGGGAAATTCACCTCGCTGATCGCACTTCTTCCTGAGCCGGCATTGAGCCCATCAATCAGAAGTTCCGGATCCAACCCCGCTTTCACACCCAAAGTAATGGCTTCTGCCGTGGTAACTAAATGCGCAGCACACAGGAGGTTATTCACCAGCTTGGCGACATGC
This sequence comes from Vibrio penaeicida, assembly GCF_030689305.1. GTDB lineage: Bacteria > Pseudomonadota > Gammaproteobacteria > Enterobacterales > Vibrionaceae > Vibrio > Vibrio penaeicida_B. Next base: position 14,500 of record NZ_JAUYVM010000024.1, read on the forward strand.
CCACTACCCGATTTGCCAAGGTGCACCGTTTTCGCGCTCAAAGCGTCTAGATATGGCGTTGCTCTTTCGAGTGCTTCTGGCGCACCTCCAACCAAAATCACCATGGTCCCCGCAGAAGCACCTGCCGCACCGCCACTGAGTGGGCAGTCCAGCATTTGATGCCCAAGCCTGTTAAGCTTTTCGGCTAAACAACGGGTAACATCGGGCTCCGATGTGGTGGTATCCATAATTAATGTGTTGGGTTTGGCGTGCTCGATAATGCCGCCTTCCCCTTCAATAACGGATTGCACGTGTTTTGCTGTGGGTAGAGAGAGAAGGATGTTATCGACTGAAAGGCAAAGGGATTCGGTATCGGGTACCACCGTAACACCTAAAGCTTTAGCGGCTTCCTGTTGCTCAAAAGAAGGGTCCAGCCCATAAACGGTAAACCCTTCGCGAAGGAGTGTCATCGCCATGCCATACCCCATACTGCCTAACCCGACAATACCGATGGCTTGCTGCGCTTTCGTATTTTGATTTTTCGTCTGCTGATCTTTCATTTCGTCACATTCCATTAACACTCAATAGAGTCATAGTAGACAAAGATAAGAAACTGAAGAATGACAACAAAGAGACTTTATTGTTCTAATTTTGGCAACATAGAATTGTGTGGATCTTGAAGGCGGTTATAAATGATGGATAGATAAAAAAAGAGGCGTCGTTAGCGCCTCTTTTGGATTGGGGTCTAAAGACCTTAGGTATGTTGGTCTTGGCTTTACTGTCTATGCCTCAAACAAATACAGGTAGTCGCCGTAACCTTGGCTATCCATTTGCTCGACAGGAACAAACTTCATCGCTGCTGAGTTCATGCAGTAACGCAGACCAGTTGGCTTGGGCCCATCTGTAAACACATGACCGAGGTGAGAGTCGCCAAACTTACTGCGAATCTCGGTTCTTGGGAACACCAATTTAAAATCGGTTTTCTCAACCACATAGCTCGTGCTAATGGGCTTAGTAAAACTTGGCCACCCCGTACCCGATTTGTACTTATCTGTGGACGAAAACAGCGGCTCACCTGTAACTATATCGACATAAATACCCGCTTCTTTGTTGTCCCAATACTTGTTGTTGAATGGGCGTTCTGTGCCGTCTTCTTGCGTCACGTAATATTGAAGATCTGTGAGTTTTGCTTTGATTTCCTTATCCGTAGGTTTCTCATACACCTTCGCTGAGGGGGTATGTTTCGCGTCGATCAATTGGCGCAACGTTTTCGGATTCTCTTTACGATCATCACCAAACACTTCATCTAGGTACTGATCGCGACCAGAAGCAAAGCGGTAGTAGTTGTATTTCAGGCTACTCTTCTTGTAGTAATCCTGATGGTAGGCTTCTGCTGGATAAAACGTGTCAAACTCGATCAATTCGGTTTTCAACGGTTTCGGGAAAATCATCGCCTTATCAATTTCCATCATAAATTGCTCGGCAATCTGTTTCTGCTCCGCATTGTGATAGAACACAGCAGGACGGTAATGTGCACCGCGATCGACGAATGACCCTTTGTTGTCTGTCGGGTCGATATGGCGGAAAAAGTGGTCCAACACTTCTTCATAGCTCACCACATTAGAATCGAACTTCACGCTTATCACTTCGATATGACCCGTTCCGCCAGAAGCAACTTGGCGATAGGTTGGGTTTTCTAGATCCCCGCCAGAATATCCAGACACCACATCCAGCACGCCTGGCAGTTTTTCTAAATCAGATTCGGTACACCAAAAGCACCCACCGGCGAGCGTTGTTATTTCTGATTTACCCGATGCAGCTTTGGTTTCCATTGTATCTGCTGTTCCAGTTTGACTGAGCAAGAAGAACATCACAGGAACAGAGAATCCCACTAATAGTTTCGAGACTGTATTCATAACTTCCTTAACGTCATTTTTATCAATGGAGTTACATAAGAAGACAGGAGTAATCACAAAAAAGTTACAGCGATAATGAAAATTTCTCTCCCTCTTGGAATCGACAGGCAGGAATCTCCTACCCGTACCTATGACCGTTCCTTTGGTTAACGATTTGATTTCACCGTTATATTTTCATTAATCGTATTTTTGTTGGACAGCTTCGCCAATAACCCACCCACTTTATTACGTATTTCTCGTCTATCTACGATCATATCTAACGCGCCATGTTCCAATAAAAACTCGCTTCGCTGAAATTCATCTGGAAGTTTTTCGCGAACCGTCTGCTCAATGACTCGTCGCCCTGCAAATCCAATACGTGCCTTAGGTTCGCCGATGTTTATGTCGCCAAGCATCGCTAGACTTGCCGACACGCCACCAAAGGTTTGGTCTGTTAGTACCGAAATATAAGGCAAACCCAAATCAGATAAACGCTTTAGGGCAGCACTCGTTTTGGACATTTGCATTAGGGACATTAAAGATTCCTGCATGCGGGCACCTCCACAAGCAGAAAAACACACGAGCCCACATTCTGCATCAATAGCAGCCTCCACTGCTCTTACGAAACGAGCACCCACCACCGATCCCATGGAGCCGACCATAAAAGAATATTCAAAAGCGCAAGCCACCACTGGTAACCCAAAAAGTTCACCTTTCATGGCAACTAAGGCATCTTTTTCACCCGTGCTTTTTTGTGCAAGCGCCAATCGCTCTTGATAGCGCTTTAAGTCTCTAAAACCGAGAAGATCTTTTGGCTGGAGTTCGCCCGCAATTTCACATCGGTCTCCTTGGTCCAAAAAGACATCTAACCTGCGTCGTGCCGCCATTCTCATGTGATAATCGCACTTAGGGCAGACCTCTAGGTTTTCCGCTACGGCAGCGCGATAGAGCGTGTGTTCACACGAAGGGCAACGGGTCCAGACCCCATCCGGAATTGTGGATTTTCGTGTTCTGATTATGTTCTTTGTATCTAACAGCTTTTCTAACCAACTCATTGGGTAACCTTATTCAAATACCATACCTATCTGTGAGCACTCTCCAGATAAACCTTTCATGGTATTGCATTGTATAAGCCTACTTTTGGTAATAAAGTGGCGTAAATAGGATTTATAATCCAATAATATGGGACAGTTAGAATGCTAGAGAAGATTGATCAGGTATGGCTCAAGAGCTTTCATTGTGTCTATGAGAACAACAGTTTTAAAAGAGCTTCTGAATTTCTCAACTTACCAACCTCCAACGTGAGTCGTCATATTGCGTTATTGGAAGAGAAGCTAAGCACACGACTTTTCGACAGAACGACACGCAAGATAGCCCCAACGGAAGCCGGCGAGCAGCTTTACACTCGCACACAACCTTTGCTCAATAAACTTAATGATGCGCTTGAAGACATCACTCAACACACGAGTGAAGCCATGGGACAACTTAGGGTTCTGATGCCCGATTCTCCTGCATTGGCTGAGGCTGTTGTATCTTTCTGTTCTCAGAACCCTTCCATTTCCTTGTGTTGCGATACCAGCATTCACCCGAAAGAGGATTTGCTGGATGGGTTTGACGTTGTTATGAGTTTCCACCGCGGGAAACTTGCCGACAGCAATTGGATCGCAAAAGAGATTAAACGCTGGCCAAGTGTGGTGGTGGCGGCACCGAAACTCATTCAAGTTCACCCTTCCCCTTTTCGGATTACCGATTTAAATCATGTACCTTGTATTAGCAGTTTCTCCGTTTTGAATGGCACTCCTTGGATCTTCAAAAATAAAAAGGGCGAACTTATCACACAGAAAGTGAACTCGTCATTTAGGGTGAACAGCGGGCATCTTGCTAAATCAGGGGCGTTGGCTGGTCTTGGGTTTGCCATACTTCCAGCGGAGTTTTGCTGTGATGAAATGAATTCAGGTCTTCTCAATACCATTGAACTTGAATATGAACCTGAAGATTTGGTCCTGTATGCGTTTTATGCCTCTAGAAAACATTTGGCAAAGAAAACCGCCATGTTCATTGAACATCTATTGCAGCAATCAAAAGCGGGTTAGCTCTTTCTCGCTGCAATATTTTTGTAGGCGGATCGTTCTATTTTGGGCAAACGCCTGATAGCGTTTTGCCAGACCACACCGCCATATGTTGATTCTGAGCACTTATCGAATTCAGCCAATTTGCATCTCAAGATCGGATTCAATGGTTGAAGAACAAGCAAGCACATAGCCTTGTTTGATTTCTTCTTCGGTTAGCGTTTCTTGGCTGGTGGAGGAAACACTGCCTTTATTCACTTTACACTTACATGACCCGCAAATACCGCTTCGGCACGCAATAATAAGAGGTAAACCGGCCCCTTCTAAAACATCTGCCAATACCTGCCCTTTCTGAGCTTCAATGGTTTGAGCAAAGTCTGGAACGGATACAACCGCCGCTTCATCTGACACACTTGATTCTTCATGAAGTTCTGGCGTAAAGCTTTCTTGATGGAAGTTTTCCATGTTAAAGCCAAAACCCACCAGAAAACCTTTAACATCTTGCATGAATTGGTTCGGACCGCAAAGATAGACCGTACGTTGGTTAAAATCTGGCACTAACTTTTGTATCCAATCAGCGTCCAGTCGACCTACCGGGTGTGAAGTCTCACCACCATTTTTCAGCAGTAGCTTGAGGCTAAAGTGGGGATAAACGGCATGGTAGGTCTCAAGCAAATCAAAATAGATGGTTTCTTGGGGTGAACGCGCAACGTGCAAAAATTCAACGTCAACATCGAGATCATTACTCAACCAATCTTTGGCCATTGCAAACACAGGGGTAATTCCACATCCAGCACTGATCAGTAGCGCTTTCTTTTTGCCATTATGCTCTATTGGCGGGTGGTCAATACTATTAAAATCACCCGTAGGGGGAAGCGCTTGAACGGTATCTCCAATCAGGAGTTTGTCGATAATGAAGTTAGATACTTTCCCACCTTCGACGCGTTTGATGGTCAGTTGCAGGTAATCACCACCAGAAAGTGAACTGAGTGAATAAGCACGGAATTCCATTTTCCCATCCACTTCAACTCCAAGGCTGATGAACTGACCCGCTTTAAATTCAAACAAAAGTGATTCAGTAAGGTCTGCCAGTATCAAGCTGACTGAATCAGCCGTTTCATGGTATTTGTCAACACATTGTAATGTCACTGGTTGACTGTCTTTCCATTCAAAAAACATAACATTCTCTAAAATTGTTGGAGACTCGATAGATAAACGCGCCCCCAATTAAGGAGGCGCGAGATGAGCGTTGCGGTTACGCTGCAAGGATAGTTTTTAGATCGTCCTGAACATTGCCAATGCTACGCATATCGAACTTCTCTTGAATAATCGCAATCAGATTAGGGGTTAGGAATGCAGGTGCCGTTGGACCGGTGTAGATACCTTTGACACCCAGCGCAAATAGAGTGAGTAGAATCACAATCGCTTTTTGTTCGAACCAAGACAAAACCAGTGTTAGTGGTAGCTCGTTGATGTCGCAGTCGAACTCTTTTGCTAATGCTAGGGCAAGCTGAATAGCGGAATACGCATCGTTACATTGCCCTACATCGAGCAAACGCGGAATGCCGTTGATATCACCGAAGGTATTTTTGTTAAAACGGAATTTACCGCAAGCCAACGTTAAGATCAGGGTGTCTTCTGGCGCTTCTGCCGTGAAGTCGGTGTAGTAGCTGCGCTCTGCTTTGTCGCCATCACAACCGCCCACAAGGAAGAAGTGTTTGATGTTACCTTGCTTCACTTGGTCTATCACTGCTGGAGCCGCATTCATCAATGCATTACGGCCAAAACCAACCGTGATGTTGTGTTCTATTTCATCATGCTGGAAGCCTGCCTGCGCCAAAGCACAATCCACAACCTGAGTAAAATCATCGCCTTCAATGTGTGCGACACCTGGCCACCCTACAATACTGCGAGTAAACAGGCGGTCGGCGTATTGCCCCATATCTGGATTCAACAGGCAATTCGATGTCATTACGATGGCACCAGGAAAGTTGGCGAATTCTTTCTGCTGGTTTTGCCACGCACTGCCATAGTTGCCCACTAAGTGAGAATACTTTTTCAGCTCTGGGTAACCGTGTGCAGGCAACATTTCACCATTGGTATATACGTTGATGCCTTTGCCTTCAGTTTGCTGAAGGATTTTCTCTAGGTCATGAAGGTCATGACCCGATACCAGAATACATTTGCCTTTTTTTGTCTTCACGTTAACGGATGTTGGTTCAGGGTGACCAAACGTCGCCGTTTCGCCATGATCGAGCATTTCCATCACTTTGTAATTCATTAGACCAATGCGCATAGAGCAGTCTAAAAGCTCTGCTAAGTCTTCAGGGTCAGTACCTAGCCAAGCCATGATTTCATGGTATTCCGCAAAGATGTCATTATTCGTCTGTTCAAGCACACGCGCATGCTCCATATAAGCAGCTGCGCCTTTTAAGCCATACAGGCATAGTAAGCGCAGACCAATCACGTCTTCGTGCACTTGATCCTTTCCGCGATTTAAAGCAACTTGAGGGGCAAACGCCAATATCTCTTCAGCGCTACTTGGAAGTTCAAAGTTCGCAACTTCAGGCACGTTACTCAGGCTTTCATTTGCCAATATTGCAGCTGAAGTGACCTGTTCTTTTAGAAGGGCTTTGTAGGATGCAGCCTGAGAAGTCAGCTCTAGGATACGTTTTGGATCGAAGTTTACGTTGGTCAACGTAGAGAAGAACGCCTTCGGTGCCCATTGATTAATTTCATCGTTGATAATGTTGAATTTAAACGCGTGTTCAGCCCAAAAAGAAACCCCTTGCAGAGTGTAGACCAACACATCTTGCAAGTCGGATACCTCTGAAGTTTTGCCACACATTCCTTGTGCAAAGGAGCAGCCCTTCACGGTGGGGGTTTGAATTGTCTGTTCACATTGAATACAGAACATATTGGGTTCTCCAGTGATTATAGTTTTAGTCGATTTATTTACCACTGAACAGCAGATAACATGCCAACATGTATCCAATTGATTTTGTTGAATTTAAATGAATTTAAAGTGAATGGTTGATGTATATCTGACAACGCCCGCGATGTCATAACAACAACACAAAAATAGAAAGAGCTCTTTAGAAGAGCTCAATGCGGTTACTGGAAAAGAGGCTTTAGGAAAAGACGTATTAGAAAAAAGTGTTACTGGTTTACCCCAAGTTTTTTACCCATTCGATATAGATTCCCGCGATCCATCTGCAAAAATTCAGCAGCCTGTGCCCAAATTCCATTGGTTTGCCCCAAAGCGTGTTCAATTAAGTCACGCTGGTAGCTTTCAACTAACTCTCGCATTGGCTGGCTTTCATTTGGCAAATAATGGGATGTTATTTTTACATCATCCAGTACAAGTGAAGTATCGAAATGATTGAGCATAATGGTACTCGCACCTTGCTGTATGCTGTGTAACGCTGCGCGAGTTAATGTGTGCTCGAGCTCGCGAACATTGCCGTGCCAAGGTAGGGATTCTAATTGCAGCAGTACTTTAGGATGGACGTGTAAATTCGGTGCATTAAATTGCTGGCGTACTTTTTCTAATAAATACCCTGCCAAAACAGGAATATCCCCATCACGCGAGCGAAGTGGCGGTACCTGAATTGGGAAAACATTCAGGCGATGAAACAAGTCAGCACGAAAAGCCCCTGATCCCACCTCTTTTTCTAGCTGCCGATTTGTTGCCGCAATGATTCGGACATTGACCATTAAATGTTGATCACTCCCCACTCTTTGCAATTCACCTTGCTGAATCACCCGCAATAATTTTGCTTGAAGAATCAAAGACAGCTCGCCTACCTCATCAAGAAATATGGTTCCACCATCAGCCAACTCAAATTTACCAGCGCGATGACTATTCGCACCAGTAAATGCGCCTTTTACATGACCAAACAATTCACTCTCTGCCAATCCCTCTGGCAAAGCGGCGCAGTTTACGTAAATCATTGGCTTATCGCTGCGATGAGACTGCGCGTGAACCGAGTGCGCCACAAGTTCTTTACCGGTTCCTGTTTCACCAGTAATCAAAACGGCGTAATCCGACTGAGCGACAGTAGCGATGTTGTTGCGTAGCTGGTTAATCTGGGGGCTTAACCCTACCATCTCACCGTGTTGGGAACGAGCTTGTTGAATAAGGGTCTGCGTGACACTTTTCTGCTTCTGATTTTGGGATTTGAGCGCTTTTAGCTGAGCAATATTTCGTAATGTTGCCGCAGTAAGCGCGGCAAACGTCTCTACGGTGATAGGGTCAATACCATCAAATGCCCCTATTTCCAGCGCATCCATCGTCAATGCACCGACAAGTTGCCCTTCCACATAAAGGCTAAAACCCATGCAATCATGTACATCCATGCATTGATTTTCAGTAAGCAGTACTCCATCAAACGGATCAGGCAACGCGCAGTTCGCATCAAAACGCACCGGTTCTCGGCTTTGAATAATAGCCTCCAGACGAGGATGCGTTTTTGGGAAATAACGACGCCCTAATACTGATTTCGACAGCCCTTTCACCGCAACAGGAGTAAGAAAACCATCCTCATCAAAGATAAACAAACAGCTCGCATCACACGGGAATATTTGCGCAACCCCATCAATGAGGTTTTGATATTGCTGCTCGTGTGAGCGATTTGAGCTTAAATTAAGGGCAATATCGAGAAGTACGTGGTGGGCTGTTGGAGTCATAAGATGCCTAGGATCTGTTGGATGAAGGCATGCTAACAACTCGATGTCCTTTTAACATCAAAATGTCACAGAGAATGATGTTCCGTTGACGACGATCAAATGAATCGTAGATCCCGCTTCCCACACACGACTGTTTAAGAAGGTTAACGAAATTTCCCTATCGAGTTTGATTAACTCTTTTTGGTAGAAGCTCCGCGCTTTCTCGTAGTCCCTGATTTTTTCGCTGTGCTTTTTCCAGTGCTGCGACGTTTTTTGTAGGCTGGGCGCTCAACTTTGGGTAAGTGCCTAAGCGATTCTGGAACCGGGCCAAGTTTTACTGTTTCCATTAAACCCGTAATTTTGGATTCCAATGCTTGCATAAAAGGTTGGTAAGCTTGGTTGCGCTCTGCCATACCTTGAAGTTGATGTTCCCAATTGGCGGTCATGTCTGGGTAGGTGGACTCGTTCGGCAGAGCATGGATCAAACCTCTACCGGCCGGAGAACTTAAAATAGATTTGCCTTGGCGAGTAAGCAATTGGCGCTTGAATAGAGTGTCTAGAATGCCAGCTCGTGTGGCTTCTGTTCCTAACCCATCGGTTTCACGTAGGATTTTTTTGAGCTCTTTGTCTTCCACAAATCGGGAGATACCCGTCATGGCTTGAAGTAATGTGGCTTCAGTGAAATGCTTGGGCGGTTCTGTTTTTCTGTCTTTGATTTCACCTTCACGGCAAGTGAGTACCGTTCCTTCTGGTAAGGGAGGAACCGTATCGACACCTTCTTCTTTCTCTGCTTTGTCTTTCCCCATCAGTATTTTCCATCCAGGATCAATCAACTGCTTACCAGACGCAACAAATGTTCCGCCAGCGATATCAAAGATCAACTTGGCTTCTGCAAATATGGCTGGTGGGTAGAATTGCATAAGATACTGACGGGCAATCTGTTGGTAAATCTTCATTTCATTACCAGACAGCCCGTTTAACGACGCTTTTTTGGGTGTTGGAATGATGGCGTGGTGGGCATCGACTTTGCTGTCGTTCCACGCTTTCGATTTACGGGACAAGTCTGCACCTTGAACCGCCTGAGCAAGCTCTTTAGCGTTATTACCAATAGCATCGGTTACCGACGCAGCTTGCCCAAAATGCTCCACTGGTAAATATCGGCTATCTGAACGTGGGTAGGTAATCAGTTTGTGTTTTTCATACAGCGATTGACAAACATTCAGCACATCTTGCGCACTCATACCAAAACGTTTTGCAGCATCGATTTGCAATGCGGAAAGTGAATAAGGGAGAGGCGCGGCTTGCTTGGTTTGTTTTTGTTCCGATTTCGTTACCGTAGCGGGCTGATTAGCGATACGTGAGGCGACGTTTTCTACCAGTTTTCGGTTGAGTACTCTGCCTTCTTCATCTTGCCAAGGCTTACAGGCTTCGCTCGGTTTCCAGCGAGCACGAATATCAAAGCTGCCATTTTGATCTTGATATGGGATCAGCGCATGAAGGGTAAAATAGTCTCGCGGGACAAAATTCTCGATTTCTTCGTCTCGGCGGACCACCAAACCAAGCACTGGGGTTTGAACACGCCCTACCGATAAAACGCCTTGATAACCGGCTTTTTGACCAAGCAGAGTATACGCTCGCGACATGTTCATGCCATACAGCCAGTCGGCTCGGGAACGAGCGAGAGCTGAGACAGAAAGGGGAATGAAATCACGGTTACTGCGAAGCTGAGAAAGTGCACGCTTGACCGCAGGCAAGTTTAAGTCACTGATCAGCAACCTTTCCATGTTCTCTTTTTTGCTTTTAGGGACTTTGCAGTAATCAATCACTTCGTCCACCAGCAGTTGCCCTTCACGATCCGGGTCGCCAGCATGAACAAGGTGGCTGCTTTCCTTTAACAGCTTACGGATCACCGTGAGCTGTTTGCTTGACGTCTTACGAGGTCTGAGCTGCCATTGGCCTGGAACAATCGGCAGGTCATTCATGTTCCATTTTTTGTAACATTCATCGTAGACATCGGGCTCCACCTGTTCCAACAAGTGACCGATACACCAAGTAACGATGTCACCATTCCCGCAACGAATAAAACCATTTTCGTTTTTTTGAGGTTTGGGTAGAGCAGCAGCGATCGCGCGCCCTAAGCTGGGTTTTTCGGCAATGATGAGTCGAGACATAAACGTGAAAAGATTCAGATAAAACAAAAGCCACATTATCTAATGTGGCTTTCAGAATGCAAGAGAAACTGTTTTTTTATACAGTCATTTTGTGTTAATACCGAATCTAGACCGCTATAGAAATTCGATAAACTGGCTTAAATCACGCTCTGGCACTTTCATTGGTGTGCAGCCTGGAGTGCCAACGTAAAGGAAGCCGACGATTTCGTCTTTGCCTTCTAAGCCAAATGCCTCGTGCACCTTCGGGTGGAACATCCAGCTTCCTGAGCGCCAAAACGCTTGGAAACCTTGCGCGACAGCGGCCATTTGCATGGCTTGAACAGCACATCCGGCAGAAAGGTATTGTTCCAGTGCGGGCACTTTTTCGTGCTCGGTGACTTTGGCAATGACGGTAATCACCATAGGAGCACGAAAAGGGGCGTTTTTCAGTTTTTCTATCACCGCTTCTTCACTGTTTTCTGCTTCAGCGGCCGATACCAAAATATCCGCGAGTTTTGCCAACCCTTCACCTTGTGAAATCACAAAGCGCCAAGGAGTTAGCCCAGCATGGTCAGGGGCGCGAAGCCCAGCTTTGATGATATTTTGCAGTGCTTCCCCTTCTGGCGCGGGTGCCGAAAGCTTAGCGATTGAGCGACGATTCAATAAAAGGTCTAACGCTTCCATTTGAAATCCTTATTTCGTTTTTTCCAAATGTAGCACAAACCTACCTAAATTTAGCCCCTGTATTTTAGGGGCTAATTTTGTATTTACAGCGCTACAGCCAGCTTCACACCTTGGCGAATGGCGCGAACGGCATCTAGCTCGCCAGCATGGTCGGCTCCACCAATAATATGGAGTTTGTCGCCAAGCTTGCTCCAATCTGACTCAAATGGTCTTACTGATTCTTGCCCTGCGCAAACTACAACTGTATCGGCATCTAATAGCTTTTCATCACCTTGATGCTCTATGTACAAGCCTTTTCCATTAAGTCGCTGATATTGGACACCACCGATTAAATTTACCCCGCGCTTTTCTAACGTACGCTTGTGGATCCAGCCCGTTGTTTTGCCCGGCCCTTTCCCTACTCGTCCATTTCGACGCTGCAACACCCAAACGGTTTTGTCGCTCACCGAATCGGGGTAAGGGTATAGACCGCCAGGGTGATCAATGTTCTTGTCGATACCCCACTCATGCAGCCAATCATCCAAGTCATGACCATTTGGTTCCGTTAACATGGTGGCGACATCAATCCCGATACCACCTGCGCCAATAATGGCAACTTTCTCGCCTACTGGTGTCTTATCACGGATCAGCGTTTGGTAATCCACCACTTTCTCGGCATTATCAAAGCCCTCAATATTTACTTCACGAGGAGCCACCCCAGAAGCCATCACTACTTCATCGTACCCCTCCAACATGTCAAAGGTGACTTCTGTTTCTAATTTGAGGTTAACGCCCGTGGTATCAATGCGATTGGCAAAGTAGCGGATGGTTTCACGAAACTCTTCTTTGCCTGGGATTTGCATTGCTAAGCGGAATTGACCACCAATACGATCATTGCGTTCATATAAATCCACATCGTGGCCGCGCTCTGAAGCCGTGGTCGCAAATGACAACCCCGCCGGTCCTGCGCCGACAACAGCAATCTTTTTCTTCTTCACTGCTGGCTGAACCACAATTTCCGATTCGTAACACGCTCTAGGGTTAACAAGGCAGCTTGCTCGTTTGCCTTTGAACACGTTATCCAAACACGCTTGATTACAGCCAATACAGGTATTAATAAGGTGGCTTTGCTGTGCTTCGGCTTTATTGACGAAGTCGGGATCGGCCAAGAAAGGGCGCGCCATCGACACCATGTCTGCCTGACCAGAGGCTATGATCTTCTCAGCTTCATCCGGTGTATTGATTCGGTTGCACGTGATAACCGGAACATTAAGGTGCGGCTTCACTTTTTCCGTTACCCAAGCAAAGGCACTGCGTGGAACTTGTGTTGCGATAGTCGGGACTCGTGCTTCATGCCAACCAATACCGGTATTGATGATAGTAACCCCTGCTTTTTCTAGCTCTTTGGCTAGCAAGACAACTTCTTCAAATGTGCTGCCTTCTTCCACCAGATCCAACATGGATAAACGGAATATGATGATGAATTCTTTGCCCACTTTTTCACGGATTGCTTTTACCGTTTCAATAGGAAAACGCATGCGATTTTCATAGGTTCCCCCCCATTCGTCGTAACGCATGTTAGTGCGTTTACAAATGAACTGGTTGATTAAGTACCCTTCCGAACCCATGATTTCGATACCGTCATACCCCGCTTCTTGTGCGAGGGAAGCAGAATTAGCGAATGCGCCAATGGTTTTTCGGATCTGACGCCCACTCATTTCACTGGGTGTGAACTTTGCAATTGGGGCTCTGATTTCTGATGCGCTTTGAGAAAAAGGATGCATGGCGTATCGACCCGCATGCAGTAATTGAAGCGCAATTTTCCCACCGTGTTCATGCACGGCATCGGTGACGACTTTGTGGGCTTGGGCATGTTTACTTTTACTAAACTCTGCACTGAACGGATGTAGCCTTCCCCGTAAATTTGGTGAAAAACCGCCCGTTACTATTAGCCCCACTCCCCCCTTCGCCCGCTCTGCATAAAAAGCAGCAAGTTTGTGTAGACCTTGCTTGTCTTCTTCTAAACCGGTGTGCATGGAACCCATTAATACCCGGTTGCGTAACTGGGTAAAACCCAAGTCCAGCGGCGAAAGCAAATTAGAATACATAGGGAGAGCTCACTTTAATTTTATAGTAATGGTATGACCACTCTAAAAGCCATAAAACAAAAAATCAAACACCTGTTTACATTTTTACAACAACGATCAATCTTCTGTGTTTTTCTTCGCTAAGATCACGTAGGATGGAGCGATTAGCTAAGTACTTGTATTGGAAAGACATGAAAAAGATATTTCGAGTTATAGGTTTGATTTTTAAGTGGATATGGAAAGCGATTTCTTTCCTTCGTGTTGCCATCATCAACCTATTCTTTTTGTTTTCTTTAGCGATCATCTATTTCGTTTACACGCAAGCCGATACCACCGCGCCTGTTGTGCAAGAAAAATCAGCGCTTGTCATGAATTTGTCCGGCCCGATAGTTGAACAAAGCAGCTACGTTGCCCCTATGGATTCTTTCACTGGATCGTTACTCGGCAGTGAACTGCCAAAAGAGAATGTTTTGTTTGATATTGTTGAGGCAATTCGATACGCACAAAACGACGACAACGTGACAGGTTTGGTATTAGCGCTGCGTGAAATGCCAGAAACCAATCTCACCAAACTTCGCTATATTGCTAAAGCGCTAAACGAATTTAAAACCTCCGGCAAACCTGTTTATGCCATTGGTGACTTTTACAACCAGAGCCAGTATTACTTGGCCAGTTACGCCGACAAAGTCTACTTGGCACCAGATGGTGCAGTACTTATGCAAGGCTACGGCGCATACAACCTTTACTACAAAGACATGTTAGAGAAGCTGGATGTTAATACGCATGTGTTCCGAGTTGGAACCTATAAATCTGCGATTGAGCCGTTTACTCGTAACGACATGTCTGACGAAGCCAAAGAGTCGGCGTCTCGCTGGCTGACACAACTTTGGGATGCGTTCATTCATGATGTTGCGTTAAACCGCCAGATTGAAGCCTCTACTCTTGCACCTAGCGAAGCTGACATGTTGAAGCTGCTCAACGAAGCTAAAGGCGATTTAGCACAGCTTTCCAAAAACATTGGCTTAGTTGATGAGCTGGCGACCAGACAACAAGTCAGAAAAGCATTGGTTGAAGAGTTTGGTAGTAATGGCAACGACAGCTTTAATCACATCGGATACTACGAATACCTAGCAACAATGACTCCGAAGTTGAATTTTGCTGCTGACGATGTCGGCGTAATTGTGGCCAGTGGCGCGATTATGGATGGTTTCCAACCTCGCGGAACGGTAGGCGGTGATACGATTGCGTCACTGATGCGCGACGCTAGAATCGACGACAAAATTAAAGCTGTTGTACTTCGAGTGGATAGCCCAGGCGGCAGTGCTTTTGCTTCCGAAGTGATTCGTAACGAAGTACAAGCTTTGCGTGATGCAGGAAAACCCGTCGTTGTGTCTATGTCGAGCTTGGCAGCTTCAGGTGGCTACTGGATTTCGATGAGTGCCGACAAAATCGTTGCACAACCGACAACCCTTACGGGTTCTATTGGCATATTCAGCGTGATTACAACGTTTGAGAAAGGCTTGAACAACCTCGGTATTTATAACGATGGTATCGGCACTTCTCCTTTCTCTGGCATCGGTGTTACACGTGGGCTGACTCCTGCAGCATCGGAAGCGATTCAACTGGGTATTGAGCACGGCTACCGGCGCTTTATTGGTCTCGTTGGCGAAAACCGCGATATGAGTATTTCAGACGTTGATAAAGTCGCCCAAGGGCGTGTTTGGACAGCGAAAGATGCTATGGAATTCGGGTTAGTCGACCAAATGGGCGACTTTGATGATGCCGTTAAGCTGGCTGCTGAATTGGCAGAACTGGATTCATACAACATTTACTGGGTAGAAGAGCCTCTATCTTCAACCGAACAGATCATTCAGGAGTTGATGCAAAATATCTCTGTGAAGTTAGGCATCGATATGAATAGTGTGTTACCTCAATCGCTACAGCCTGTTGCCAGCCAACTTAAGCAAGACCTAAGTGTGATGCAGAGCTTTAACGATCCTAAAGGGCACTATGCATTTTGCTTAAATTGCCAAGTTCAATAGTTCTGACACTTAAACGTTAGCAACAACCTTTTAAATAGACGCTTCGGCGTCTATTTTTTTATGCTGCTAAACTTATCTGTAAACACAACTTATCCATAAACAAACTCAAACTTTGAAACCGTTTAGATAAGCTCGTCTTGTTCAGTGAAGGGGCTTTATTTTTATACCCAAGTGACCTCTAGATGCAGGATTCAGAGCCTCATATTCTGTTTCAGTTCAAGGAAAAGTACGCTGGGAATGATGAGTCCTTTCCAAGATCTTTGACGAAGAAATGGAACAGAATATGGGCTCCCAAGGGCGAGTTTAACTGGCTTTCATACTGCGTTACCGATTCTTGATTTAGAATGACTAGATCTTTAAATCGGTGTCTTGTCTGAAAACCAGTTAACTCTCGCTGAACCTAGCATCTTGAGGTCACTTGGGTATACACTTTTGTTAATTGGAGTGCACTCTTCCAGTATTTCCTTCTGGGGTTTTGAGCAGAATTCGCTATAATCCCGCCATAATTACAACGTGTAACGAATAGAAACATAGCCCTATGCAAAAAAAACACATATACATCGCTTATACTGGCGGCACTATTGGAATGCAAAAATCTGATCAAGGTTACATTCCAGTTGCTGGGTTTATGGAAAAACAACTTCAAAGCATGCCGGAATTTCATCGCTCTGAAATGCCCGATTACACCATTCACGAATATGATCCACTCATCGATTCATCCGATATGACGCCTATGGATTGGCAGCAAATTGCCGATGACATTCGTGACAATTACGACAACTACGATGGTTTCGTTATTCTTCATGGCACCGACACCATGGCTTACACCGCTTCGGCACTTTCGTTTATGCTCGAAAACCTTGGTAAGCCCGTCATCGTTACGGGGTCGCAAATCCCTCTAGCAGAGCTGAGATCCGATGGGCAAGCCAACCTTCTCAATGCATTACACATCGCAGCGAATTACCCGATTAATGAAGTCTCGCTCTTTTTCAATAATCAGTTGATGAGGGGCAATCGCAGTACCAAATCACATGCTGATGGGTTTAACGCGTTTACGTCCCCTAACCTACCAGCTTTACTGGAAGCGGGAATTAACATTCAAGTAAGCAATTACATTGAAGTGGATAAAAAGCCTGCTGGCGATTTTAAAGTGCATAGCATTACACCTCAGCCAATAGGCGTCATTACCATGTACCCTGGCATTTCGCACGAAGTCATCCGAAATACGCTGCGCCAACCTGTGAACGCAATGATTCTTCTTACCTTTGGTGTCGGAAATGCTCCACAAAACCCTGAACTATTGGGTCATCTCAAAGAAGCCTCTGAACGCGGCGTAATTGTCGTGAACCTAACGCAATGTCTCGCTGGCAAGGTAAACATGGGAGGCTATGCTACTGGGTGTGCTTTAGCCGAAGCTGGTGTTATCAGCGGGTACGATATGACGCCAGAGGCAGCACTAGCCAAATTGCACTACTTGTTGAGCCAAAACCTCGGTTATGAGGAAATAAAAAGCCAGATGCAAAAAATTCTGCGTGGTGAAATGAGCCTGTAGAATGATGTATTTCTCACTGCGAGAGATATTACTCATTAGAAAAAACAAGAGAGGAGGCAAATGCCTCCTCTCTTTGTATTTGAAGTTCTTTATCGATGTGCTGTTGATTTATTCTTTATCAATTTTTATTCGAGCGATTTCTTCCTCGCCCTTAGAAAATTCTTTCTTCAGCTCAACTTTGGATTTGAACTCAATTTCACCGCCCGCTGCAACAGACATATGTTGCGCTTCAGTATTGTGCTTGGATTGATACAGCATAACGGCTTGCATACAGGAGTCTCGTTGCTCTTGGTTTAACGGAGTACCATCCGGCCACTTACCCGTTTCTACAGCATAATTTAAGCGCTCGTATACCTCTGGGGTCATTGCTTCAATAAGTTGCTCTACATTCACTTTCTTTCCTAATTTTAAGTAAATAGGTTTTGAATAAGACCATATCCGGCTACTATGCTTAGTCAAGTAATGGACAACAAATTAGAGCATTAGATCACAAGCGGGATGCCAATGATAAAAACTCGACTTCTTATTTGTATCGCTTCTGTAGCAACGCTTTCTGGATGTTTTGAAGCACATCAAAACACGGGCGAATTGTGTGAAGCCAATCCGACACTTCGGTGTGAAAAACTCAACATGCGCGACGGGCAATGTCGCATACCAAGAACAAATCTCATCTGGCACCGATATGACGCGCTGAGAAACAATACCGTAGACAAGATACTGAAAGAATTTGAGATCTTACATGAATATCAACAATGTCTTGAGTTAGCGGCTCAAATACAACCCATAGACCAAAGTGATCTTAAAGAGCGCCGATTCAATGCACTGGTTCATACCTATGATGAACAAAAACGCATATTAAACGACTTAAAATCGTCAACCGATCCTTACGCGTTGTACTTCCGCTGGACGCAAGGTGATGACGACGCCCAACGTGAGTTCTTGCAATTGGAAGGAACGGAGAAACTCAATACTGCCAAACTTCAATATGCGTTAGCTACCTACTACGCAAACCGAGATCGCAATAAAACACTCATTCTTCTTGAAAATGCCTTAACGCTCACCAAAAAAGGTGAGCTGAATAACGAGGTGATTAAATCATTAGCCAGTACTAATCAATCGCTCGGAAATTTGGAATACGCCTATATATGGGCAATGGTAGGCAAAGAATTTGAGCTCCCTATTGCCTCAGATAGAAACCTTAGAAGAATGTATCCATACCCAGAGGAAAAGCTAGATAAGCTAAACGACCTAGCTGATGATGTGGCAGATTCCGTCAAAAGCGGTCTTTACAAACCGTCTTTGATTCCGGAAATAGACACACTTAGAAAATGGTAAATACTCGATATGTGAAATTAATTTTCAAAGGTGATGTGTTATACATCACCTTTTTTAGTATTGTTGAAAATTAACGACACTGAGTTAACGCAAAATCGTTCACCAGTGGTTTTAGGACCATCAGGAAAAACGTGACCCAAATGGCTATCACACGCTGAACAACGGATTTCTACCCTCTTCATTCCGTGACTCAGATCCTCAATATAACGAACTGCAGCCTCGTTAATCGGTGCATCAAAACTTGGCCAGCCACACCCAGAATCGTACTTGTTTTCCGAGTGAAAAAGAGGGGTATGACAACAGGTGCACTGATATTCGCCGCTTTGTTTATTATGAAGTAATTTTCCAGAAAAAGGAGCTTCTGTTCCGTGTGCTCTACAGACACGATATTCTTCGTCAGTTAGTTGTTCTTTCCACTCTTTTTCCGTTTTTTCAACTGGTTGCGCCTTTTGGTTCACGTTTATATTTCTCCATTTTTTTTGTTTTTTATTCATTTTATTAAACAAAGTCTTGCCTAAGACTGGGGTTGTAGCACATACTTCTTAACCGAAATATGACTTGTGCGTCATTTTTGATACACAGATATTGACTGAATACTTCTACGCATGATTGTTGGCGTTAGATCCACCCAGTCATGTGTAAAAAATATACATTTGCAAAGATATGTTAAAAAAAGCATCGCTTTTTTTTGACTTTAGACAAGTTAACCTTGATTATCTGTTGCAGATTTTTACTGGATTCTGTAATTTTACTACCAGTTATCTTTAATCAGAAATTAAGTTGTGGAGCAACTATAATGACTATCAAAGTAGGTATTAACGGTTTTGGCCGTATCGGTCGTTTCGTATTCCGCGCTGCTCAAGAGCGTGCAGACATCGAAGTAGTAGGTATCAATGACCTTATCGACGTAGAGTACATGGCTTACATGCTTAAGTACGACTCAACTCACGGCCGTTTCAACGGTACTGTTGAAGTTGAAGGCGGAAACCTAATCGTTAACGGCAAAACTGTACGTGTAACTGCTGAGCGTAACCCTGAAGATCTTAAGTGGGATGCAATCGGTGTAGACGTAGTTGCTGAAGCAACTGGTCTTTTCCTAACTGACGAGACTGCACGCAAGCACATCACTGCGGGCGCGAAGAAAGTTGTTCTAACTGGTCCTTCTAAAGACGCAACTCCAATGTTCGTTATGGGTGTTAACCAAGACACTTACGCAGGCCAAGACATCGTTTCTAACGCTTCTTGTACTACTAACTGTCTAGCGCCTATCGCTAAAGTTCTAAACGACAACTTCGGTATCGTTTCTGGTCTTATGACTACAGTACACGCAACTACTGCTACTCAGAAGACTGTTGACGGTCCTTCTGCTAAAGACTGGCGTGGTGGTCGTGGTGCTTCTCAGAACATCATCCCATCATCAACTGGTGCTGCTAAAGCTGTAGGCGTTGTTCTTCCAGAACTAAACGGCAAACTAACTGGTATGGCTTTCCGCGTACCAACTGCTAACGTTTCTGTAGTTGACCTAACTGTTAACCTAGAGAAAGGCGCTTCATACGAGCAAATCTGTGCAACTATGAAAGAAGCTTCTGAAGGTCCTCTAAAGGGCGTTCTAGGTTACACTGAAGACCAAGTTGTTTCTCAAGACTTCATTGGCGAAGTTCAAACTTCAGTATTCGATGCTAAAGCTGGTATCGCACTAACTGAAAACTTCGTTAAAGTTGTATCTTGGTACGACAACGAAATCGGTTACTCAAACAAAGTTCTTGACCTAGTTGCTCACATCTCTAAGTAAGCATTAGTAAAAGACTTTCTTTGATGAAAGATTAAAAAAGGCGACCATTGTGTCGCCTTTTTTTTTATCTGCAGATCAACAAAATTAGATTAATACCAATCAAAGTAAGTGTTCATAAATAGCGAAGGAAAAGCGCTTGAGGACAAGGCAAAAAATTTCGATAAGTAGTTATTCTACAATCAAGTTTTTTAACGCAGTTATCGAGTGTTTTAACAAGCTAGAATGAGTGATTACTTACTACGATTGGTATAACAACATCAGGATAAGAAGATGGAACTAAAAACTCTCCCTGCTCTGACCGTACTTTCAGATAACGTCACAATCGTAGAATATGAAGGCCTTAAAATAGTTCGTGTGATGCATGAAAAAGCTACCGCGGGTATTTCCCTTCATGGCGGACACGTTGTTTCTTTCAAACCAACGGGTCAAGAAGACCTTATTTGGATGAGTAAAGAAGCGAATTTTGATGGAAAAGCTGCACTACGTGGTGGTGTACCAGTTTGTTGGCCATGGTTTGGCCGCATTGCCGCACCAGCACATGGTTTTGCACGTACTAGCCAGTGGGAATTGGTTGAACATAGAGAAAATGCCGAAGGTGTTATTGTTAGTCTTGGCTTGAAAACAAGCGACGAAACACTCGCGGTGTGGAACCATCAGTTTGAAGCCATTTTGAATGTAGAAATCTCGAACGATCTTACTATTACGTTGGATGTGAAAAACACAGATACATCTGAATGGACATTCTCCGGTGCTCTTCATACTTACCTCAATGTTGGCAACATCCACGAGGCAGAAACAACAGGAATGGGGTCAGAATTCATTGACGGGCTAAACGGCAATCAAGTGACTCAAGGTGGTAGCACACTGACACTCACTGAAAGTATTGATCGTGTGTACACTCAGCCTGAAGGACAAATTAAAGTCGCTGACGCATCCCTAAATCGCTCATTAGTTGTTGAAAATAAAGGTCACAATTCCGCCGTACTTTGGAATCCATGGAAAGACGGAGCGGAAGGTATGGGAGACATGCAAGACGATGGTTATCTAACTATGCTTTGTGTGGAATCAACTCTTCATGCCCCTACTATTGAGGAAGGGAAGACATTACAGCCAGGTGAAAGTCATCAGCTTGTTACCAAGCTCTCTTACAAAGCTTAAACGTTAACAGACCTTTCAAAGCCATTGTTGTGCACTGAAGCTCGCGTTTAAGTTCGGCGAGAAAATTCCAACTGGTCACAATTCAATTGGCATATTTTCAAGCGGCTAACTCATTAGCCGCTGTTTACATCTTTTTACACATTCAACTCCTAAATAACTTACTCTATTAGTATTTGTTAATCTTTAGTTCGCATCATTACTGATATGATTCAAAATAACCTTTCTGGAGACAATTCAGAGTTCAGGTTACTAGTCACAAATCGTCACAGTCCAGTCAATGAGATTGAAATAAAATTGGCACAATACCCAAGGAGAGGAAATGTATCTAATGGATCCTACTAATCAATACAGCTTAATGCTTGTTGAAGATGATATGGAACTGGCTGAGCTGATCTGTGATTATTTAAAAGGTCATGAGTTCGACGTAACACACGTGAGCAACGGAATAGATGCAGCACAACGAATTGTGGCAGAGCAACCTGATATTGTCATATTGGATGTCATGCTTCCCGGGCAATCGGGTATGGACGTTTGCCGACAAGTGAGAACCGACTACCTTGGCATGATTTTGATGCAAACCGCGCTTGATGACGACATTGATCAAATGATGGGGTTGGAGTTGGGTGCCGATGATTACATTGTAAAGCAAGTACAACCAAGGCTTTTACTTTCGCGCGTTCGCGCATTACTTCGAAGAAATAAACGCACCAACACGCCCGCAGATACTCAAACAGTACTGACGTTTGGCGCGTTAAAGATTGACTTGCAAAAACGACAAGTTTCTATAAACAACAATGAAATCCAGTTAACCACGGCCGAATTCGAGCTTTTACATCTTCTTGCCCAAAACCCCGGAAAAGTCGTATCTCGAGACGACATTGTCCAGCAGATAAGGGGTTATGAATACGATGGTCTGGATCGGTCAATCGATCGAAGGATTTCTCGTCTAAGAAGAACACTCTTAGACGATCCTAACCAACCTCAAATCATTAAAACTGTTCGCGGTAAGGGCTATCAGCTCTGCGCAGATAAGCGCTAACGGAGCTTCTATGATTAAGGCATTTTCTGTTCTTTGGCTGGTAATTCTTATCCCGATTGCATTATTTTTCAGCCCGTTCTCTGCGAACCCACTCAACCATATCAGTAATATCTTAACAAAAGACTTTTATGAAAATATTTACGGTCCGACGCTCTATACCCTTCAAGACGACTTAGACGCAATCCCGTCGGAAAACTGGTCGCAATACATAAAAGAGCTGCAACCGCATTTTGGTGTGGACTTAAAGATTGTTGAGATCGCGGACTTCCCATTAAACGACGCCGATTTATTATCAAGCCTAAAAGCAGGGGAAATTGTTTACCAGATTTCCGATCCTCCCGCGTTACTCATGCGAATTCATCAAAGTGAACAAGCCATTTATTTTGCTACAGATTTAGCCAGTAACGATTATGGAAGGATGCAAGCTAAGGGGCCGATGTATATTTTGACGCGAGAAATCAAGAAAACGCCCAAAGATCAGCGCGAAGTCGAACTGGAAAAGATTACCCAACAAATGCCCGTGTACGCGACCATTGAGCCTTTGGATTCACTCGAACTCTCGGAAGAAAATGTAAGCCTGCTTTTATCCGGTGAAATCACTTCTGAACTGAGTGAAGAAGGAGGGCTTGTTTTGTTCGCTCAAATTGAAGGTAGCGATATTTTACGCGTAATGGACAGCCAATCGAGCACTATCCAAATTCAGTTCATGGGCGCGATCATCATGGGTATCATGCTCTGTATTGCCGCCGTTATTGTGCTTTGGGCTATCCCCCTTTGGCGCGATTTAAAACGATTAGTAGCAACAACGAATCAATACGGTAAAGGCGATCTTCAAGCACGCGCAAAAACATCCAGAATGTCAGTGGTAGCGCAGTTAAGCACATCGTTTAATAACATGGCTGATAGCGTGGAGAAATTGATATTAGGGCATCGTGAGCTAACGAACGCGATTGCACACGATTTAAGAACCCCTCTTTACCGCCTGCGCTTTGCTTTTGAAATGCTCAATGGTGACATCACCAAGGAACAAAGGGAAAAGTACAACAACGTCGTTGAAAAGAGTATTGATGACCTCGATCATCTCATCAATCAAACATTAATTCTTTCACGTTATTCTCGCCGTGTTCCTAATGCGAAACAAATCGTTCCATGCGTACTTGAACCTATATTGCGCGCTGAAATTCATCACTTTCAATTGGAACACGCCGATCTTCATATCGAATTCAATTGCTCATCCTTACTTCAGGAAGAAGAAATCATGGTCGATCAAAGAGCCATGGTCCGCGCAATGAACAACTTACTTTCGAATGCCGCTAGATTTGCGAAAAGCACCATTGTTGTCACCTTTGAACGCCACCCAAAAACTTGGCAGCTCACCATTGAAGATGACGGCATTGGTATCCCTCAGGAGTTATGGGAATCAATATTTGACCCATTTACACAGGTAGACAATGAAGAAAGAGACACCACAACAGGTCATGGGCTGGGTTTAGCCATTGTTAAACAAATTGCCATTTGGCATGAAGGTGACGTACTGATTTCGCAGTCCTCTCTTGGTGGAGCCAAGTTCATCCTATCTTGGAACGCAAAACCAGAAGAGGATCAACAGGGAAGCCGAGCGAAAGTTGTCACAAACGGTCACAGTTAGTCTTTATTTTGGCATGGAGTAGCGATCAATTATTGAACACAATAGCTACTCAATCTCAACATTTAAAAAGGTACAGGGATGAAATATTTACACAAAACGGTTGGTATCACTTGCTTAATGATGAGCACTCCTCTAATCGCAAACTCAGAAATTGCGGAGCAAGAAACACCATTTGATCCAGGCTGGCAATTTGTTTTATCAGCAAACGTTGGAGTTGGAACCGAGCAATCCCAACTGAATACTCACGATGACAACAAAACAACTGACTCGTTACAAAGCAGCGGAAAATCAACGTCTGGATTTGGAGCCTTCCCTTTTGTCCGAGTGGAGTACACATTAGATAGTGGCTATACGCAGTTTTACTTAGGTCAAAGTGAAGATCAGGTAACTAACGAACAGTTTCAAGCGGAAATTGGGGTGAACCACTACCTGAATGGCGTGGGCTTAATTAACGCTGCGTACTTCCCGAAAATTCCTGGAGTCAATGAAGTTTGGGAAGATGCCTATTTGATTGGATCTGCCCGTAAAACAACAAATTCTAATGCTCAAGGTGGACGAATCGCCTATTCACCCGAAACCACTTTGCCTTTAACGTTCCGCTACGCTTTTGTTAAGTACGACGTAGAAAACGACAAATCTGGTAAAGGGCAAAATTTGTCAGCTGAAAATATGAAAAAGCTGGAAAGAAACAGCCTATACCAAAGAGTGGCTGTTGAAACAGTTTTCCCTTTAACCGACAACATGGCACTTTTGCCTGCTCTGAACTACACCGTTCGTGATGCCGATGGCAAAGCTCACAGCTTCAAAGAGTTTGGCGGTGATTTAGGCCTGCAGTATTCGTTAGGGAAGCACAGCTTTATTGTTCACGCTGGTATCGCACAACGTGGATTTGATGCTGAAAATCCTGTGTTTAACAAAAAACAAGACACCTCAATAACCAACCTGTTCGCACTTTATTCCTATGCGCAACCATTTGGTTGGGAAAGAGCAAGTATTAGCGTCATTGGTGGTATTGGTAATGAAGATTCAGACATCAATTTCCATGACACTAAATCCAATTACATTTCAGCAGGTGTTAACTACTTCTTTTAAAATGATTACCACATACCCAAGTAGCGCATCGTTTCTTGGGTATCGCTCACTTAATTCGATTCATATGAGTTTCAAGGAGGAAATCAATGCGTATCACAGTCATTTTGGCCATTGCAGCACTATCCACTCTGTCGGGTTGCTCTCGATTTCCTCATAACGACATAGTGAAATGGATGCCCCTCCCCTCATTAGAGCTAATAACACCATCAGGCGAATGGGTATTGTTCAGAGAAGTAAACTCTGCCAGCACGCAGATTGAGAAAAGCGGCTTTCACTCAATAGAGTCAGACAGTCTATCGGAAGCTGTCGCTAAAAATGTCATCACGAAAATCAGTTTGTATGTCATGACAGCGCGGTTGCCCTCTCCTCATCAACAATATGCTCGATGGGAACACCTATTAGACGAATACCGAGATTGATGTTCAACGCGTTTGAATCTTTGCAATGGTCGACCTATACCGCTAAAATTTGCGACCCAATTGTCTCTGCGAGTTGAACATGTCTTATCAATGCCCACTTTGCCAAACGAAACTTGATTTCGTTCAGCATCATTATCGATGTGAGAATAACCATCAGTTTGATGTTGCAAAAGAAGGCTACGTTAACCTTATGCCCGCACATCATAAGCGTTCAAAAGATCCCGGTGATAACAAAGAGATGACTCAGGCTCGGCGCCGTTTTCTCGATAGTGGTCACTACGATAAGCTTCGCGATACGGTTGCGGATACATGTCGAAAGTGGCTCGACAATACGTCAGCGCAACTGCTCGATATAGGCTGTGGTGAAGGGTATTACACCAGCCAAGTAGAGAGTACTTTGCGAGCATCGAACCCCCACGCCAAGGTGTTTGGACTCGATATTTCAAAAGTCGCTATCCGGTATGCCGCAAAGCGTTACAGAAGTTGCCAATTCAGTGTGGCGTCAAGCCATCGCTTGCCTTTTGCGGATCAATCTCTTGACGCCGTACTGAGAATTTATGCGCCCTGCAAAGCAGATGAACTCAAGCGTGTTATTCGCCACCAAGGCGTCGTTGTTACAGTTACACCCGCTGCTCGTCACCTATATCAACTGCGTGAAGGCATATACGACGACGTCAGGCTACATGACGAAGCCCATGAAACTATCGATGGCTTCAGTTTATTGGGCGAAGAAAAGTTGAATTACACGATGCCCTTAAATGGAAACGAAGCACTAGACCTGCTTCAAATGACGCCGTTTGCTTGGAAAGCGACGGACGAATTCAGGCAATCTTTGTCTAATTCTTCTACGTTTGAATGCGAGGCAGACTTCATCATCAGAGCCTACCAGAGAGTCTAATCCCTCGTGTTTTGAAGGGTTAGAATCAATACAAACCATGGTATGGTAAGACGATATCGTTAATCGGATAGAGCTATATTTTGAGCGTTACTGACCCTTCATTAAATCGGATAGAAAAATTACTGTCCTATATCCACAGCAACGTCGATTTGCCACTTACTTTGGAAGATCTTTCCAAGCAGAGTTGTTGGTCACGCTGGCAGCTTCAAAGAGTTTTTCACTCAAAGACTGGTCTTAACGTTGCGCAGTACGTCAGAGAAATTAAGCTCAGTCTGGCCGCAGAACAAATTCTTACTTCTCACGATCGTATGGTGGATATCTCGGTCGCATTTGGGTTCAATTCCGAAATCAGCTTCAGCCGTGCATTCAAACAATACTTTGGCTTAAGTCCCCGAGCATACCGCCAACAAGGCAATCGAAACCGAATCAAAATCCCACTCGTACGTCCGAGCGCTAGTGCTCCCAGATATCAACCCGATACCGACTACTTCCAGATTCGAATAGAGCACAGAGCAGCCTCGACCTTATATGGTATCCGTGAACCAATAAAAGGCTTGTTTGCCCAAACCCCTAATTTCAAGCAAAAGGTTCCTCAAATCTGGGAAGAACTTCATTCGAAGTGTAAAGAAGTTCGAGGACTTTCCCCCCAACTTGGTGTCATTGACGCTACCCATAGTGTAATGGGTGAAGAAGGCTTGGAATATTGGTCAGGGCTAAACGCCGAACAGTTAAGTGAGCGGACGAAAGCAAAACTTTCCTCTCTAGACATTCCTGAACACGATTACGCGGTGTTACCCGTTTATGGTCCAATAGAAAAGCTAGCCGACTTAGTGGAATGGTTTATTCTATTCTGGCTCCCTGATTCTGGATATCAGGGTGTAGATGGCTATGAAATTGAGGTCTATGATCACAGGTTCAATGCCACTAGCGATACCTCTTATATGGAGTACTGGTTCCCTGTCATTAAAAATTAATGAGTAATTAATCATTAAAATGAGAGTTGCACCAAATTGTTAATTTTCACTTCATCATTAGCTATATGATTCCTACCTGATAATCATTATCATTTGTGTTCACAATAAAAAAGGCATAAACGGCGGGCTCCGCTGAAAGAGAACCACCATAAGGTAACCTATCCATAAGGTAAACTATGGTTATGCTCTCGCTTCTCCTTGATAAAACAACGTGAACACGTCACTACAGCGTAAACATCTCGCTGATTAAAAAGGACATAGCTGAGGTATTAATGAACCAACCATCCCACACCCCGACAATGCGCCGCTCCGTGATTGCACTGGCTGTTGCCGCTACTTTTTCTTACGCACCTTTTGTAAATGCGGATTCGGGAGAGACAGAAACCATTGAAGTCTTTGGTAAAGCCTACCGAAATACCGCGACGAAAACGGTATTAGAGCCGGAAGAAACGCCGCAAACACTTAACGTTATTGAAAGCGAACAGCTTGAGCAACGAGGCGTGAAATCTGTTATGCAGGCTTTGCGATACGCGCCTGGTGTCTCTACAGAAAACAAAGGTGGCGCAGTCGTCTTATCGAACTGGGTAAACATTCGCGGTTTCAGTTCTTCGGACAATTACTACGATGGCTTAATGCTTCCAATGCTACCGGGTTGGAATGTACAACCTCAAATTGATCCTGTTGCCATTGAGCGACTAGAGATTTTTAAGGGACCAACATCGGTTCTGTATGGAACCATGCCTCCGGGTGGGATGGTGAATGTTATCGCGAAAGCACCTCAGCGAGAAAAGAGCACACAGGTTAACTTAGCGACGGGTTCAAATAGCTTGCTTGAAGCCTCTGTGGATACAATGGGCTCACTAAGTGACAACGTGGCTTATCGTCTTATTGCTCTAGCACGAAAATCGGATACTCAGATCGATCATGTTAAAGAAGAGCGATACATGATCGCCCCATCTATTGACTGGTACGTGTCCGACAGAACGTTCGTCAATTTTAATCTGTACTATCAAAACGACCCAGCCCTTGGTCATAATGTTACGATCCCTCTAGAAGGCATTACAGCAACGGACCCAAGTAAAAAAATTGCGCGTTCAACTTATGCAGGTGACGTAAATTACAACACCATGAAACGTGATTTCTGGTTAGCTGGCTACAAGTTTAACCACGAATTCAACAACGATTGGGCATTCCTGCAAAACTTCCGTTATATGGACTCAAAGTTCTATCAAGAAGGAACGGCGAGTGGTGCGTTTGATGCTGCAACAGGGACATTGAAAAGAACAGCCTACCTTACCGATGAGAAGTCAAAAGGGTTCAGTGTTGATAACCAATTATCCGGCTTTGCGAATGTAGGTGAGTCTGAACATTACCTTCTATTTGGTGTCGATTACCGAGAAATCGAAGGTTCGGCTTTATACGAGTCATTCGCCAATGTTTCAGACATTAATCTGTATGCGCCAAACAATAACACAGCAAACCCAAGTGCCTTTGCCAAAACTTGGACACAGACTCAAAACGTCACCATGAAGCAACTTGGCGCTTATTTCCAAGATCAGGTTCTTTGGAATGATTGGGTGTTCATTGCAGGTGGTCGCTTCGATGATGTGAAGAGTGAAGTTAGCACGACCTATGCCGCACCACCGACAACAACCGCAGACAACAATGACTCGAAGTTCTCATATCGTCTTGGTGCGATGTATCAATTCGAAAATGGATTCTCGCCATTCCTAAACTTTGCAACCAGTTTCGAACCTAATGCGAAACTGGATAAAGATGGCAACAATCTTGAGCCTGAAGTGGGTGAGCAAATTGAAGTTGGTGTTAAATATGCGTCAGCAGATGGCTTATCTACCGCTTCGGCTGCCCTGTTTGAAATCAAGAAGAAAAATGTCGGTGTTCGTAAGGATGGAGCGTCACCTTACACCGCAATTGGTGAAGTACGATCTCGCGGTCTTGAGCTTGAAGCCAGAACACTGCTCTCTGAAAACCTAGATGTCATCGCTAACTACACCTACACCGATATCGAAACCACAAAAGATGACAACCCAGCCAACATCGGTCAAGTCCCAGTATTTGTGCCTGAGCAAGCTGCAAACCTTTGGTCGAACTACTACGTTAACGACGGTGCTATGCAAGGGTTACGTGTAGGCGGCGGTGTTCGCTACGTTGGTGAAGCTGTATTAAATGACAGTACTGATAAGAATCTTGGGAAAGTGGAAAGTTACACGCTCGTCGATATGTCGCTCGGATACGATTTAAGTCAATTAAGCGATTCCCTAAATGGGGCTGCGGCAAACGTTGTGGCAAATAACCTTTTCAACACCGAATACTACACCTGCTGGAACGAAAGCTACTGCTGGTACGGTCAAGAAAGGACGGTGGAGTTAAATGTCAAAATTGAATTTTAATCAACCGTAAAAAACGCAAAACAGGTGGTGTGAGAGCATCGCCTGTTTTGGCGTTTTCAGATTATTTAACATGGAAAGCGAATAGCCGTGCAAGAGTCATTTCATCAACAACTGTTCAGTGCATGCGAACAAATTACGCCTTACCTATCAGGTAAAATAACGGATCCAGACGAAACCATGCTCCGTTCGCACCATAGCGGCGAGGCATTCTTCAATCAGCTGTATTATCAACTGCAAGTTTTGCACCCTAAAGCTGGAAAAGGCTATTGGATAACTCGATGTTGGGACTTGGCCACTTGGCAACCTCTTTATATTGCCTTTATCAGCGTATATGGCTTCAAAACACTTCCCGATTTCAATTCTTTCGGGCAGTCCCAAATGGGTTCTTTTGTCACGGGATTTTGCTTTTCAAACCAAAAACATCGACATGGTGAAGTGCAGGAGTTAGTCCCAGAAGCAGCATTACAACTGAATGTATTATTTGAAGAATACAGAACCCAACTCGATCAACAGTATCGTTGTCGACCTGGTTTTGTGAAGCACTTGCTGGCAGACGCTATCGTAAATTGTTGCTTAAAACTGAAAGAATTTGATCCTCAATTAACTCTGGATGACATAAGAAACAATGCCGCCATGTGGCTCAGTGCATTTCAATTACCTCTGGACCAAATCAGTCGAATTGAAGAAAAACAAGGTGCCCTCTCCTACGTGAGAAAAAGCTGTTGTTTAGTATACAAGACAGCGGAAGGGACACTTTGCGAAGACTGTCCTCGACTCAAGAACTCGTCCCCGATTCAAAACTAAGAACGAAAGCGTATGTATCAACTCAATCAAATCAAAGTCATTCGTGAAGAAAAAACCATTTTGGACATCGATGAACTTTCCATTGACCCCAAAGGTTTTACCGTGGTTTTGGGTCACAACGGCTCGGGAAAATCCACATTGGTAAACCTACTCGCTAAACAATTCAGTCCCGAAGAAGGTCATATTCAGCTCGGTCAGCAGCCACTCGAAAAGTTTTCTGCAAAATCATTGGCTAAGGAAATCGCTTATCTTCCACAAAAGTTGCCCGAAGTTGCTGGTTTGAATGTAAAAGAGTTGGTTCGATTAGGTCGCTACCCTTGGCGTGGTGTCTTTGGACAATGGAATAGTGAAGACAATCAAATTATCGAAACATCCATGCTTCAAACAGAAGTCCAGTCAATGAGCAATGAACTGGCAGACCAGCTATCTGGTGGCGAGAAACAGCGTGCTTGGATCGCCATGTTATTAGCTCAGCAATCTAACTTCTTGATCCTTGATGAGCCCACCTCCGCTTTGGATGTCCAGCATCAATATCAAGTGATGGATCTACTCCAGCAACTCAATCAACATTCTGGTAGAGGTGTCTTGGTGATTCTTCACGATTTGAACTTAGCGTTACGCTACGCCACTCACGTTATCGCATTGAAAAAAGGGAATATCCTGTTTGAAGGAAAACGTGAACTTTTGCTTGATGAAGAGCGATTAGCCAGTCTCTATAACACTCCTGTATCACTGATAGACCACCCTAACAACGACCACAAGGTAGCCATAATATGTTAAAGAAAGCATTGTTTACCCTATTGTTTTTCAGCTTCACTTTGCAGGCACAAATCATCGCTGAAGATAGCCGTGGCGAACAGATTCTTCCCAAAACTCCCGTTAGGGTTGCTGCTCTCAATTGGGACATAGCCGAACAAGTTCTAGAACTCGGT
Organism: Vibrio penaeicida; assembly: GCF_030689305.1. Lineage (GTDB taxonomy): Bacteria > Pseudomonadota > Gammaproteobacteria > Enterobacterales > Vibrionaceae > Vibrio > Vibrio penaeicida_B. The sequence goes on from NZ_JAUYVM010000024.1 coordinate 46,107, forward strand.
GTAGCGCCTGTCGCCATACCAAATATTCCTGAATACAGAGCTTGGGTGGTTAAGCCTGAAGTCCCAGAGTCGGTTGAAGATATTGGGACGCGCATGGAACCAAACCTCGCTCGCTTAGAACAGCTAAAACCCGACGTCATCATTATTGGTTCACCGCAAATTGACTTAACCGAGCGCCTAGAAAAAATTGCACCCGTTTTGTATTACCACACATACAAACAAGAGCCAGGCAATGTAGAGCGCTCCATAAAGCACTTTCGCCAAATTGCTCATGCTCTGGGCAAATCCGATGTCGCCGAACGTAGACTCAAGCAAATGTACTCTAAGATTGATGCGCTAAAGATCAAACTCGATAAAGCCTATGCCGGTCAGAAACCGAAGGTAGCAGCATTTCGTTTTGCTAGTACCACGACGGTCTACCTTTACGGCGATAACTCTAGTACCCAAGAAGCACTTCAACTTTTGGGATTTGAACCTGCCCTACCACAGCCAACCACTCAGTGGGGAGTCACTCAAAAGCGCTTGAAAAAACTGTACTCCATTGGTGATGGTGTCGCGCTGTACTTTAAGCCGTTTAAACAGGAGTCCGAGTTGGAGAAATCCGTAATGTGGAACGCGATGCCTTTTGTTAAAAACAACAAAGTCGCTTCGGTTTCTCCTGTTTGGAACTATGGTGGAGCCATGTCTCTATTGTATGTAGCAGAAGCGCTCGCAGAAAGCTTAGGATCGGTTGCACCGATTGCAGGTGAGTAATGGCGATTCTACGGATAGGTTTATTGTTAGTCCCCCTTATACTGGCGTCTGGCTATATTGGCAGTGAACTCACGCTTAACCAGCAGTGGCAGATCGTTTCTGACATGGTGATGGCGAAGCTCTACGGCTTAGATTTTTCACCTGTTGAATTTGAAGAAATACTTTTTGTAGAAGCCCACCTTCCTCGATTGCTGATGGCTATCATGACAGGTGCTGTTCTTGGGTTGGTTGGTAGCCTTCTCCAACAATTGACACAAAATCACCTAGTCTCACCGCTAACGTTAGGCACATCTGCCGGAGCATGGTTGGCACTTATGTGCGCCACGGTGTGGCTACCAACATTGAGTGCGTTTACTTCCACATTGGTGCCCTTCATTGGCGCAATGGTCAGCATGGCAGTTGTGATGTGTATTGTCGGCTTGAAAGATCTGTCTGGTCTTCGAGTTGTACTTGCAGGGATGGCGGTGAACATACTCTTTGGTGCGATCGCAACGGGAATTGCTCTTTTTCACGACCAATTTGCAAAAGACATTTTCATGTGGGGCGCTGGCGACCTCGCGCAGAACGGCTGGCAGCAAGTAGATTGGCTCTTCCCTCAACTGTTACTTGGGCTCGTCATCTTATTGATTTCCCCTAGAATCCTTGCACTGTTGAGGCTCGGGCATACCAATGCTGAGGCGCGTGGCCTTAACCTAGTTCCTGCTTTCTTTGGGCTCATAGTGCTTGGTCTTTGGTTGGTTTCTTCTGCCATTGCGAGTGTGGGCATTATTAGTTTTATCGGGCTTATCGCACCGAATATTGCTCGCTTTGCTGGCGCCAGAACCCCCAAAAGCGAACTTTGGGTGAGTATGGTGCTGGGCGCGTGTTTATTGCTGTTTACCGATACGCTCACTATCGCTATCAATTATGTATCCATTAGCGTCATTCCATCTGGCACCACAACAGCCCTCATTGGTGCGCCTGTACTGGTTTGGTTTGCTCGCAGTAAGTTAAAGGCTCATGACCAAATGAGCCTTTCTTTACCCAATTCAACTACCCGCTACCAACCAAAAACGTTGTACAGTGCCGTATTCAGTACGGGAATACTCGTCATTCTAGGCGTATTTTTCTATAACACTGGCGACGCCTCTGGTTGGGTATGGCAAGTACCCACCGAATTTGTTTGGAGCCAGCAATACCCAAGAATGCTCACAGCCTTTAGCGCAGGATTTGGGCTAGCCATTGCTGGTGTCATTTTGCAGCGAATCATATATAACCCGTTGGCTAGCCCCGATATTCTTGGCATTTCAGCAGGTGCCAGTTTGTTTTTGGTTGTGGGGATGATGTTGTTAGGAACAACCTTATTCGAACTCCAATTCACATTAGCGTTTATCGGTTGCCTCGCGGTTCTAGGGTTGTTACTGCTGCTTGGCAGAAAACATGAATACTCGCCCGGAATGCTCATTCTTACGGGGATAGCACTCACAGCTCTAATAGAATCATTGATCCATTTCGTGCTAGCACAAGGCAGTGAAACTGCGTATTTGTTGCTAACTTGGCTATCCGGCTCGACTTATCGCGTAGAATCAGGTTCCGCCATTGCATTATTTGGTTGTACGGTGATTCTTTCTGGGCTGGCGCTGTCTCTCCATCGATGGCTAACGCTAATCTCAGGAGGACGAGGTTTTGCGCAAGCAAGAGGGTTAAATGTTCCGGCTAAGTTTAAGCTACTGCTGATTTTGGTTGCGATGCTTTGCTCTGCCGTAACGGCGACGATGGGGCCGGTATCGTTTATTGGCTTACTCGCTCCACATGTCGCGGTTATGCTGGGAGCAAAGCGCGCAAAAGATCAAATGTGGGTCGCAGGCTTCACAGGCGCTTCGCTGCTGATGTTCGCTGACTGGCTTGGGCAAAATGTGGTCTATCCGGGACAAGTCTCTGCTGGCATTGTCGTTTCTATCATTGGTGGCGCTTATTTCCTATTGCTTCTGATGAGAAGTAACTTAAACCGCTTTGCAACTCGGTGATTAGGGTCTGTTGATCTTTCGAGATGATTTTTACAGCAATTTGTGGGTTATTTATACAAGGCAGAGCTTATTCGGTGTAGTCGCTCTACATCAATAGGCGATAACGTAGTAGAAATAGACCACAAATGCTGCACGAAGGGTTCGCTTCTATGCACTTTACTCTTTGTTGCAAGGTATTTACTTAGAATGACTAGGCCACACACCTTGCGCCGCGATTAAAATGCATAGAACTCGAACAAAATTTAACCGCGAAAAATCAACAGACCCTAGGTATAAACGAATCAGAATGGGTCACCTTACCAGCCCTTAATGAAAATCATTCTCACTCGTTGAATAATGATAAGGGCTGGTCTACACTGCCCGCTCTTTCGGAGATGACTATGAAAAAAATAATTCCTTTACCCATGCTTCTTTTGGCAGGCTGCTCTGCCGTTACTACTTCGCAATCAACCGTAACTTCGCCAACATCGGCGATTTTTTCCAACTTTTACGATTATAAAATCTATTCCTCCGAAACTGCGTTGCCCTTGCAGCAATTAGTCAAAGAGTTAAAGAACGCAGATGTAATTTTAGTCGGTGAGTGGCACAGCCATGCTGGTACTCATAAATTTCAAACGGATTTGTTCGCGACCATGAACCAATCAGGGTTATCAACCACACTTGCGATGGAACAGTTTTCTAGAGACAAGCAAGGTCTTATTAACGACTATTTGAACGGAGAAATAGGTGAACAAACCCTAATTCAACAGGGTAATGCATGGCCAAATTACACCAGTGATTATCGCCCTCTGATTGAGTATGCACGTTTGAATAAACTGGATGTTATAGCCGCAAACGCGCCGAAGAAAACCGTTAAGTGCATCGGTAGAAAAGGACTCGAGTGGACTCAAAGCCTAAGCAAGGAAGAACGTGGATTTATTGCGGAAAACATAGACACCAGCGATTCACCCTACAAACAAAAATTCATGGCTTCCATGCACCACGGAAAACCAGAACAAACCGCTAACCAATACGCTGCGCAAGTTACTTGGGACGAAACAATGGCGGAAAGTATTGTTCACTATCTAAACAAGAATTCCGATAAAAAAGTCTTGCTCACCGCTGGTAAATTTCATGTGTCGGACGGGCTTGGAACTGCTGCGTCTATCCAACGTAGAAACCCAGATCTCAACATTGCCATTATCGAGCCGGTAACGGAAATCACTGCAAACAAAAAAGGCTATCAAGTGTTGGTTGCAGAGCTGCCACCAAGGTACATAAAACAAGAAAATAGAATGAAAGCTTACCATCAACTAGGTAAGCGAAACTCAGACTTAAACTGCGAAAAAGAGTAACCCTCAATTTGTTCTGAACTTTATTTCTTTGACGATGAAATGGGACAGAAGGTAGATCTCTGAATCCTGCATCTTGAGGTGGTTTGAGTATATGGACTGATTCTTGCTTAAAAAACTATCAGATTGGGTAGGAAAAATAATCAGACTAGGCAGAAAAAAATAGTCAAAGTTATTTGCAGATCTGCCGATAAAGTATTCAGACCATATTGAGGAGAACAATATGACTTCGATTGGAGCGGAGCCAGTTAGGGTTACCCCTACAGCCACAGCGACAAACAGCGCAAAATCAAAAGCGGTAGAAGATGCCGTTCCCGGTTCAGCTGTCAAAGTCGAGCAGAACAAAGTCACGTTGTCCAATGAGGGCAAAGCCTTACTTGCCGCACTTCAGCAAATTGAAAAAGATGCCGCGGCAAATCCAGAAGATAAAGGTGTGGGTGACAAAGTCGAATCCTTTGCTCATGGAGCATTAGGAATGGATCACCCTGACAAGTTTAAAGAAGAAGATGATACTTCCTATTCCGCGGGGCAATATTTGTCCGCAGCGGCAACCATAGGCGGAATCTTGGCACTGTTGGTATAGCTTAAAGCCAGTATAAGTTAGCCTTTACCGATATTGCCTTCTTCTTATAGCTTACGTGCTTAACTAAATACGCGAAACTTTCGCCCAACAACCATAATGCTAGCTTCTTGCGTTATGGCATTCTTTTGCGGCTGCCTATTTCCCACTCAGACTATTAGACAACCTATCTTAGCACCTACAAACATACCGAAGTATGCTCACTCACTTTCATTAGACCACTTTGCATTTATCATTCTTATTGAATACGCAAAGTATTTAGCTAAAAACTAAAAAAATATTCCCACCGAAATGAGCGATGTAATTAAACAGTACTAAATATGTGCTCTTTCGTTACAAGCTTGAGCTCGCCCTTAGATAAAATCTCAAAATAAACTTAAAATACAGCAAGTTAATTAAAGTTTATTTCACTTACCGCTATGTAACCCAAGGTGAGGAAATTAACATTTCTCAGACAGAAAAAGTTCAAATCCCCCAGTTCTTAGCCAAATCTTGAGAGATAGTTTTTGAAAAAATGTTTTGAGTACTAAGCATTTTTAGGGCATTATTTTTATTAATTGATCGTTCAATTAAAAATAAGGAAGCCGTCATGCCCAAGGTTGGGATGCCAGAAATCAGGAAACCACAGCTTGTTCAAGCAACGATGACCGTTATCGATCGAGTTGGGTTGCATGCTGCAAGCATTTCACTGATCAGCAAAGAAGCTGGTGTATCGAGTGGGATCATTAACCACTACTTTGGCGGTAAACATGGTCTTCTGAAAGAAACCATGAAAGAGATTCTTCGTCAGCTCTCTTCAACAATTACTGAACAATTAAGTCAGTTGCCTAAAGACGCTCATCAACAACGTATCAACGCCATTATTGATGGCAACTTTGTGGGCTACCAAGCAGAAAACAAAGTCGCAAAGACTTGGTTAGCATTTTGGTCTTATTCAGTCCACGACCCAGAACTAAAACGACTTCAACATGTAAACGAAAAACGCCTTCTCTCGCATTTGAAAATTGAGCTAAAAGCTTTATTTGAGAAGGAACAGGCAGAAATTATTGCCCACGGTATTGCCGCTTTAATCGACGGTGTTTGGATAAGAGGAACATTGAACCCTAAAGGGATTGATGCGGAAAAAGCACGCCTCATAATCAATGATTACTTAGACAAACAACTGACTTTCTATACGCAGCAACTAAACACAAAATAACGACAGCCAGTACTTTTAAATGAATATGAAATCACTTTATATCGACGGTCACGCATGTGACGCAACTTCGCAAGAAAGCTTCACAACCCATAACCCAGCGACAGGACAGCCATTGGCTGAGATTGGTCAGGCTAGCCAACAAGATCTAGAACGTGCCATTAAATCTGCTAAGCAAGGATTTAGCGTTTGGTCCGCCATGTCTCCAACCGAGCGCAGCCGGATCTTACTGAAAGCGGTGGCTCTGTTACGTGAACAAAATGACGAACTGGCTAAATTGGAAGTATCGGACACGGGTAAACCCATCCAAGAAGCCATTGATGTTGATATTGTGACTGGCGCTGATGTGATTGAGTACTTCGCAGGCCTAGCACCCGGTATGCAGGGTGAGCAACAACCCTTGAGTGAAAACCAATTCTTCTATACACGTCGCGAGCCTTTAGGCATCTGTGCGGGCATTGGAGCATGGAACTACCCTATTCAAATTGCTATGTGGAAATCTGCTCCTGCTCTGGCTGCTGGAAACGCAATGATCTTTAAGCCTTCAGAAGAAACACCGTTATCCGTGTTAAAGCTGGCTGAAATCTTTACTCAAGCTGGGCTTCCAGACGGTGTCTTTAATGTCGTGCAAGGTGATCACCGAGTCGGCCAAATGCTTACCGCGCATCCAGACATTGCCAAAGTCTCCTTCACTGGCGAATCCGGAACTGGAAAACAAGTCATGGCAGACAGCGCGAAGACCTTAAAACAAGTCACCATGGAACTGGGTGGTAAGTCACCAATGGTGATCTTTGATGATGCCAAGATCGATGGCGCGGTTTCTGCTGCTATGGTTGCCAATTTCTACACGCAGGGTGAGGTTTGCACCCATGGAACACGCGTTTACGTTCATGAAGCCATTTACGATGCATTCATTAGCCAGCTAAAAGAAAGAACTGAAAAACTGATCGTCGGTGACCCAACCGAAATGCAGACTCAAATCGGTGCTCTGATTTCCAAAGAACATTTGGGCAAAGTGTTAAGCGCAATTGAAGCGGCAAAACAAAGTGGTGCCACGCTACTCACTGGCGGTTATCAGGTTACCGAAAACGGGTTGGAAAACGGTAACTTTGTTGCACCCACAGTATTTGTGGATTGTGAAGATGGTATGCCACACGTTCAAAGTGAAATTTTTGGCCCAGTTATGTCAGTGCTGAAGTTCTCAGACGAACAAGACGTTATCAAAAGAGCCAACGACACCACTTACGGGCTAGCCGCCGGTGTATTTACTCAAGACCTATCCCGAGCGCACAGAGTCATCCACCAGCTTCAAGCGGGCATTTGCTGGGTAAACACTTGGGGTGATTCACCAGCAGAAATGCCAGTTGGAGGCTACAAACATTCCGGTATTGGCCGCGAGAACGGGCCGGAAACGTTACGTCATTACACTCAGACCAAAAGTGTGTTGATTGAACTTGGCGATTATGAAAGCCCATACGCTTAAACGGCAACCAAACGGAGATAAAGAAATGGAGCAACGCTACGATTATATTATCGTTGGTGCCGGTTCAGCGGGTTGTGTGTTGGCAGATAGGCTCTCTGAAAGCGGTGAACATCAGGTTCTGCTGCTTGAAGCAGGTGGCACGGATAAAAGTATCTTTATTCAAATGCCCACAGCTCTTTCTTATCCGATGAACACGGAAAAATACGCCTGGCAATTCGAAACCGTAGAAGAGAAAGGGCTTGATGGTAGAAAGCTTCATTGCCCAAGGGGACGAGTTTTAGGTGGAAGCTCCTCTATCAACGGTATGGTATATGTCCGCGGTCACGCTTGTGACTTTAATGAATGGGAAGAACAAGGCGCTAAAGGGTGGGATTACCCCTCTTGCTTGCCCTACTTCCAACGCGCAGAGTCTTGGTCGGGCGGTGCGGACGAATACCGTGGTGGAAAGGGTCCCGTTGGAACATGCAACGGCAACGACATGGCTCTGAACCCGTTGTATCAAGCCTTTATAGAAGCCGGAAAAGACGCAGGCTACCCAGAAACTTCGGATTACAACGGTTATCAGCAAGAGGGCTTTGGCCCCATGCACATGACGGTAGACAAAGGCGTACGAGCTTCGACTTCCAACGCCTACCTTAGGCGTGCGCTTAAACGCTCAAACCTAACACTGTTAAAGGGGGTCGTCGTTCATAACATTCTGCTGGAAGATAAAAAAGCCATTGGTATTGAATTCGAACGTTCAGGCAAGCGAACCAAATGCTATGTGAACAAAGAAGTCATTTCGAGCGCCGGCTCAATCGGCTCCGTTCAATTATTGCAGCTGTCGGGAATCGGTCCATCTCACGTGCTTGAACAAGCCGGTGTGGAACTGAAACACGAATTACCCGGTGTGGGAGAAAATCTGCAAGACCATCTAGAGGTTTATTTCCAATATCGGTGTAAAGAACCCATCACGCTTAACAGTAAACTCGGACTGGTAAGCAAAGGGTTGATCGGCGCAGAGTGGATTTTGACTCGCAAGGGGTTAGGCGCAACTAACCACTTCGAATCTTGCGCGTTTATCCGATCACGAAAAGGGTTGAAATGGCCAAACATTCAATACCATTTTTTACCCGCTGCCATGCGTTACGACGGACAAGCCGCATTCGAAGATCACGGTTTTCAAGTACATGTAGGCCCTAATAAACCCGAAAGCCGTGGCAGCGTTGCCATTGTATCTAGTAACCCTCTCGACAAGCCTAAAATCGAGTTTAACTACATTTCAACCTCACAAGATCAGCAAGACTGGCGAGACTGCATTCGATTGACTCGGGAGATTCTGTCTCAACCTGCGATGGATGATTACCGCGGTGAAGAAATTCAACCAGGGCTTTCCATCACCAGCGACGAAGCGATTGATGAATGGGTAAAACAGAATGTCGAGAGTGCTTATCACCCTTCATGCAGCTGTAAAATGGGTGCCGATGACGATGTAATGGCGGTATTAGATGAAGCCTGCCGCGTGCGTGGAATTCAAGGACTGCGCGTAGTTGACTCTTCCATTTTCCCAACCATTCCAAACGGCAACCTGAATGCGCCCACCATTATGGTAGCCGAAAGAGCAGCCGACATTATTTTGGGCAACCCATTATTAGCAAGAAAAGATTTACCCGTTTGGATAGCGCCAAATTGGGAAGAGAACCAAAGAACAGAGACACCAAAAAGAGACGTAAAGTCTATTGATTAAAGTTAGGGTCTGCTGACCTTTATAACTATTACAAGGAAATTACTATGTCTATGATGACAAAAACCCTGTCGACACTTGCACTTAGCACGATAGCGGCTAATGCCTATGCCAACCAATGTGAGACAGTACGTTTTTCAGATGTGGGCTGGACAGACATTACCGCAACCACGGCTGTCACGTCTGAACTTCTGAAAGGTCTGGGTTATAAAACCAAAATCGATCTGCTGTCTGTGCCTGTTACGTATTCCTCAATGGCGAACGGTGATATCGATATCTTCCTTGGCAACTGGATGCCAACCATGGAGGGAGATATCGCTAAATACCGTGAAGCTGGCACAGTCGAAACTGTTCGTGCCAACTTAGAAGGGGCAAAATACACCCTTGCCGTTCCTAAATACGTTTACGATGCGGGCGTAAAGAATTTTGCCGATTTAGCAAAACACGCTGACAAATTTAAAGATCGCATTTACGGCATTGAACCCGGTAATGATGGAAACCGCCTTATTCAATCGATGATTGATAGCAATGCATTTGGGTTGAAAGACTTCAGCCTCGTTGAATCAAGCGAAGCGGGCATGGTTTCTCAAGTGGCAAGGTCTGTACGCCGCAACCAGTGGATCGTCTACTTAGGTTGGGCTCCTCACCCAATGAACAGCAACGTCGATATGGAATACCTCGACGGTGGTGATGATTTCTTCGGTCCTAACTATGGTGGAGCAAATGTCTACACCAATGTGCGTGCAAACTACCTAAATGAGTGTAAGAACGTCGGTCAACTTCTGCAGAACCTAGCGTTCAGCCTCGAAATGGAAAATGCATTGATGGAAGCGATTCTTAACCAGAATGTCAAACCTTCAAAAGCAGCACTTCAATGGCTGAAAGAGAACCCAAAACAAGTTGAAGCTTGGCTTAAAGGCGTAAAAACCCTTTCCGGTAGCGATGCTGCTAAAGCCGTAAATAGCCACGTTAATTCAAACGCATAATATTATTTTGGGGGTGTTCGCACCCCCTATTAGCGTTAATTTCCTCTATTAACTTAGATTTTATTCTTAACTTGGGTTTTATCCTTAAACAAGGTTTTATTGTGGACTTTATAACTAACAACAAAATTCCTGTTGGTGAGTGGATGGAAACAGGCGTTGATTGGCTCACCATGAACGGTGCTGGCTTTTTTGATGCCATTTCAATCCTTCTTGAAACCGTCATCCTTTTTGTTGTCGACATCTTTAAGTGGATGCCTCCCGCTATTCCCATTGTGCTAACCGCTGCAATGGCGTGGTATCTACACCGAAGTATTCCCCTAGTGATATTTATCATCGGGGCCTTGCTAACCATTCTTAATCTAGGCTACTGGCAAGAAATGCTGGAAACCTTTGTCTTGGTATTTGCTGCGACAACGATTTCCGTATTAATTGGTATTCCAGTGGGCGTAATGGCAGCACACCGACCATGGCTCTATACCCTGCTTCGACCCATATTGGATCTCATGCAAACTGTCCCAACGTTTGTTTACCTGATTCCGACGCTGGTATTGTTTGGTTTGGGCATTGTTCCGGGGCTTATTTCTACCATTATCTTTGCTATTGCAGCCCCAATTCGCCTAACGTACCTAGGTATTACAAAGGTTCCAGAAGAACTTATCGAGGCTGGAAAGGCATTTGGTGCCAGCAAAATGAAGCTGCTTTTCAAAGTCGAGCTGCCAGCAGCACTACCAAGCATTATGGCAGGCATCACTCAGTGCATTATGTTATCGCTTTCAATGGTGGTTATCGCTGCGCTGGTCGGCGCGGATGGCTTAGGGAAACCCGTGGTACGAGCGCTCAACACCGTGAATATTTCTCAAGGTTTTGAAGCAGGCCTCGCCATTGTGCTTGTCGCCATCATTCTTGATCGACTGTGCAAATCACCGAATCAAAAGGAAGTGTAATCATGGATGCGATTAAGATTCAAAACCTTGATGTTGTCTTTGGTGATAAGCCTCAACTTGCCTTGGATTTACTGGATGAAGGTAGAACGCGCCAAGAGATCATCGATCAGACCCAGCAAGTCGTGGGCGTCGATAACGTAACGATGAGCGTAAAGGAAGGCGAGATTTGCGTTCTTATGGGGTTATCTGGATCTGGTAAATCCAGTCTGTTGCGAGCAGTGAATGGCTTGAACAGCATTACTCGCGGTTCGCTTCAAGTTAAAGACGAAGGTAATCAAGTGGAGCTATCGTCCTGCGATGAAAATACGTTGCAGCGGCTTCGTACTCACCGCGTGTCGATGGTATTCCAAAAGTTTGCCTTAATGCCTTGGTTAACGGTTCTCGACAACGTTGCGTTTGGGCTCGAAATGCAAGGCATGTCAAAAGCGCAGCGCCGAGCAAAAGCCAGAGAACAACTTGAAATGGTAGAACTGGCGGATTGGGAAAGTAAGTACCCGCATGAACTTTCTGGCGGTATGCAGCAACGCGTTGGGCTCGCGAGAGCATTCGCTATGGATACCGACATTTTGTTGATGGATGAGCCCTTTTCGGCTTTGGACCCATTAATTCGAGCGCAACTGCAAGACGAATTAATCCAACTCCAAAAGAAGCTCAACAAGACCATTTTATTTGTCAGCCATGACCTTGATGAAGCATTAAAAATTGGCAACAACATTGCAATAATGGAGTCAGGCAAACTTATCCAGCATGGTAAGCCAGAGCAGATTGTCCTATCTCCTGAGAACGATTATGTGAAGGATTTTGTCTCCCATACCAACCCGTTGAACGTGCTTAAAGGTCGCTCTTTAATGCAGCCAGTGAGTGATTTAAAACAAAATGGTGCGAAATGGCAGATTTGTCCAACGCAGCAAGTTTGGGTTGAAGAACGCAATAATCAACTTTGCATAGACAGCTCCGTCTATTCGGGGAATTCATCGGCTCAAGAAAATAAAGTGGATTTGAAACTGGTCGATTGGCGTGAAGAATCTGTCACACTCAATGATATCAAAAGAGACTCCGTTGTCATTGCCAGCCCAGATATCGGTATGCGTGAAGCCATTGCCCTAAAGCAACATAGCGGTCTACCGATTCTGCTGGTCGAAAACAATGAGCTGATTGGTGTGCTCGACGACAGTGATTTTTACGCGGGGTTATTGGGCAAGCACCACCACAACGCGGCTTAACTCACGGTTTATTCCCTAGCCTCTTCAAGTACAGAGGCTAGGGTTAATTATTCACTTACAATCAACATCCGCACGCTAAAATTTATCCTGAGGACAAATATCTTTGTTTGTCCAAATCTCAATCACAAATTCATAATAGCCCACTCATTTTTTGTGGAAAATTCTTGTGAATAACCCCTTTTCTCTAATCGACAAACCCACTTTTTTTGGCGCGATCGCACTGCTGACGCTGATAACGATTCCACTCATTCTGTTCCCAATTGAAGGGGCACACTGGATATCGATAGCCAAAAGCTTTATGACAGACAAACTAGGGTTTCTTTACCTTACTCTCGGTATTAGTGCTTTTTTCTTTATGATTTATGTTGTGTTCAGCGACATGGGGCAAATCAAGTTGGGAGAAGCGGATGAGGAACCTGAATTCGCTACTGCATCATGGGCAGCTATGCTTTTTTGCGGAGGGATAGGTGCCAGTATCTTATATTGGGGCTGTATTGAGTGGGCATATTACTACCAATCTCCCCCGTTCCAGCTAGAAGCCGGCAGTGAAGAAGCGGTGCGATGGGCTGCCACCTAAGGCATTTTTCATTGGGGACCCATTGCTTGGTCGATTTATTTGATCCCCGCATTGCCCATTGCTTACTTTTTCTATGTACGTAAACAGCCAGTGCTAAAGGTTTCTAGTGCACTAATGCCGGTACTTGGTGAAGCTCGAACCAAAAAAGCTCCCGGAAAAATCATTGATGTGCTTTTCATCTTTGGATTGTTAGGTGGAGCCGCAACAACCTTAGGGCTAGCGGCACCTTTGATTGGCGAGGGGCTCAACCAACTATTTGGTATTCCTCAAAATACCTACAGTCAAATTGGCGTACTTTTGGTCTGCACCGCTATTTTCGCCTATTCCTCATATGCGGGCATGGAAAAAGGCATAAAGATTCTCAGTAACATCAACTTTTGGGGCGCTATGGGGTTACTGGCCTTTGTACTCGCGGTAGGGCCTACCATTTTCATGCTGGAAACGGGGTTAGATTCACTTGGTAGAATGCTCTCTAACTTCTTTACGATGGCAACGTGGGCAGAGCCCTTTGGCGGTTACGGCAGCTTTGATAACACCCACTTTCCGCAAGATTGGACCATTTTCTATTGGGCATGGTGGTTGGTTTTCGCACCAAGCATGGGGCTATTCGTTGCCCGAATTTCACGCGGAAGAACCATCAAACAAATGGTTACTGGCTCGATATTCTTTGGCTCCCTAGGTTGTTTCTTGTTCTTTATGATTTTGGGGAACTACGGGCTATCGCTCCAGCTCTCGGGCGAATTGGATGTGGTCGCTATTTTAAATGCAGAGGGCGCGACCAAAGCCATCTTTGCCATGTTAAACGCACTGCCATTTAACAAAGTCGTGATTGCAGTGTTCACTCTACTCTGCATCATTTTTACCGCGACCACATTCGATTCTATTTCTTACATTTTGGCATCAGTAGTTCAAAACAATGTGTCGGAAGAACCCATGCGTTGGAACCGAATGTTTTGGGCATTTACCTTATCTTTTCTACCCACGGTATTGATGTTTCTAGGTGGATTAAGCACGTTGCAAACCGCTGCAATAGTGGGTGGATTACCGCTTTTGGTCATCTCCGTCATGTTAATGGTATCCGCAGTACGGGCTACCAGCTTGGATATTCGTCACCAAGAAGATTACGTGGAGCCAACCATCAATATCGAAGACTTGCCCGATATGGATCCTTGGTCTTCAGAAGGGATGGCACTTGCGAGATTTGAACGCAGTAAAGACGTCGCCCAAGAAGCGGCAGAGCAAGAGCGAGATGCGTTCAATCAGTTAATCGCGATGAAAAAACGTATTCGCGCCTATGTGCTTGAACATTGTGACGATGAAAATATAGCCGACCATCAACTACCAGAGGATATGCAAGAAGAGCTTCAGACCTTGCAGAACCTGATGACAAAAGCCAAGAAAAACAAAGAACTTTTGTCTCAGCAAGCACAAAAAGCAAGGATGGAATTTGAGCAGGCAGTAAGCTGATCTATCTTGAATAAAAGCAATTTAAGCTCGTACTTCTACGGTTCGAGCTTCTTATTCAATTGATGAAGTAACTGCACCTACATTTGTATCCTGCATAATTTGGCCACGCCTTTAAAGCCGTCTCCCTCAAAATTCCAACGTTAGATTCCCACCAATAGTATGACTTGATTACCAGCCACAGAAGCTTGGCACCTCCAATGAGTAGTAAGTTTTCATGGTTTTGACCTCATTGAGTACCCAACTAATAGACTGCGTGATAGGATTTTGCTCGGTTAATTATATGAGCTATTCAAACAACTAAATTCCACAAAGGTTCGTAAATATAGTGTCTTTGGTATATCGCCGCTCTAGGAGCGTTACTGTCTGAAAGATAAGACAGATACCCAACAATTGTTGCCTGCACATGAAAATATTTGAGAGTCAATGGCAACGGCATACTAATAACTTTAGACAACCGTTAATATTCAGATAGAGATGAAAGTACAAACAACGCTAGGGAAAACACAATAAGATGGAAACGATAAAGTACTCAGTCATCGTGCCACATTACAATAGCCAGCAAGCACTTGAAGTCCTGCTAGAAAGTATCCCAGATCGACATGATATTGAAATCATCGTAGTGGATGACAACAGTCATCAACCGTTGAACATTCAAAAACAATTCAAGAATGCAAACCTCCTTACTAAAGTGAACGACTCTGGAGTAAAAGGGGCAGGCGCGGCTCGCAACATAGCATTGGATGTAGCAACGGGGCATTGGGCGGTCTTCGCAGACTCCGATGATTATTTTACTAACCAAGCATTTGATTCAATGGATCAAGAAACTGCCGATGATATTGACGTGGTCTTTTTCAATCCAACCAGCATCTATCTACACAACAACCAGCTCTCTAATCGACACATCGAATATGAAAAACTGGTTTCGGATTACCTAAATAATGGTGACCTATCCATTCGATATAAGTTTTATGTGCCTTGGAGTAAGGTCATAAAAATGTCTTTAATCAAAGAGAGCAACATCCGTTTTGATGAAGTCATTGCTTCAAATGACCTGATGTTTTCACTTCGTGTTGGTGTAAAATTGAGATCATTCTCTGTGTCGAGAAGCACCGTATACTGTGTAACAAGTGGGCAAGGTTCGTTAACCAAACAGTTCAATTCTGCAGTGATGACATCACGCTTGCTGATCGAGTTAAAGAGAAACGAATACTGTTGTGAACACGGCTTAAAAGAATATAGAAACTCGGTTATCTTTGTCCTCCTTAAGTACAAGCGTGTGCTCAATGGTGCAATAATTAAGAGAATATTTAACATGAGTCTAACTCGAAAGCTCACTGTATTCCCAATCAACCTTTCCAATATTATTGATACTAAATTAAAGAAGCGTGCGCTAAGCAATTAAAAATAGCCAGCAGTTAAAACCGTCAGTAGGTAAGCAAAAATGAAAAACAAAGTTCTTCTCATATCGTCCCCGGGTGGGCATTTTGTACAACTGAGTCTGCTCGCTGAAATGCTGGACGAATATGACGTTATCGTAGCGGGCACATACGACAAAAAACCATCCTTCATCGTTGCAGACCGTTATTACAAGGTCGACGATTTTAGTCGAGATGATGCATACAAATCGGTAAAAGTACTGTTCCAATGTTTGAAGCTCCTTAGAAAAGAGAGACCAAAACTTGTCATTACCACTGGAGCTGCTCCTGGGCTTGTTATGCTATTTCTAAGTAAGCTTTTAGGTATCAAATCCATTTGGATTGATAGTGTTGCCAACTCTCAAACACTGTCTCTATCCGGTAAAATCGCCAAGAAATTAGGTGTACAAGTGCTATCTCAGTGGGAAAAAGTTGCCGAAAAATGTGACGTTAACTATTACGGAAGGTTGATATGATTTTATTAACGGTAGGAACACAACTTCCTTTTGATCGCTTAGTGTCTATCATTGACGATAATGCGGACTCTTCGCCCATGGAAATCCATGCACAAATTGGTGAGACGGAATACGAAGCCAAAAACATCAAAGCCGATAAATTTATGGAGCCAGACGAACTCGATAAATTAATGGATGAGTCAAAAGTCGTCATATCACACGCGGGTATGGGCACCATCATTAAATGCATTAACCTCCGTAAACCCGTCATTCTTTTCCCGAGACTAAGCAAACTAGGTGAACACCGTAACGACCACCAGCTAGACACAATCAATTCGTTTGCTGAGCTCGCAGGTGTATACCCTGCATTCGATGAAAAAGAATTGGTGGAGTTAATAAAAAAGGCCGACACTCTCGCACCGCCGAATGGCTTTGAAAATGCCGATAGAACGCGATTGGTCAACTTTCTAAAAAGCCAAATGGCGTAGTCATTACAAATCGATGCAATATAAAGCTTAGGCTATACCATTAACTCAAAAAAAGCCTCATGGGATTAATCTATGAGGCTTTTCTTCAACAATACATCACCGAATTGACATTCTTACCTAGCGTTGGGGTGGTTCAAAATGTGATCTTCCCAGTCCACAACATCGATTTCATAGACCACTTTGTTGCGTACGCTTTCGCCTGCTGCATGCATGGCAGATTTCGAACCAGTGATTAATGGGTGCCATTCAGGTAGGTTTTGACCTTCGGCAAGAACACGATACGAGCAGGTCTCAGGTAGCCAGTGGAATTCGTCAATTTTGTCGCGAGTCAACTTTAGGCACTCTTCGCCAGACTGGAAACGATTAGGGTAGTCTTTGCAGCCACACGTCTTATCGTTTAGCCAACTGCATGCAACATTGGTGTAGTACACATCGTCGGTATCTTCATCCATCAACTTATGCAGGCAACACTTTCCGCAACCGTCACAAAGAGATTCCCACTCTTTTTCTGTCATTGCTTCCAGTGACTTTGTTTCCCAAAATTGTGCCATGATGAACCACCTATTGTTATTACCTCTTAGCGGTATCGCTAAGGAGGCGAATTTATATCGGTTCAGTGCCAAAAGTGCAAGATAAAGTCACCAATGGTATTGATCGTGTGCTGTTGCTATTTACACAATAATAAATCAGTGATGTACCTTCGCCAATATTTTCTGCTAGTATCTCGTCCTATTTTTTCAGAGGTTAATGTTATGGACTGTCGATTGGGTTGCGGGGCTTGTTGTATTGCGCCGAGCATTTCTTCTCCCATTCCGGGAATGAAAAATGGCAAGCCTGCCGGTGTGCGATGCGTTCAACTAAACGACGACAACCTCTGTAAGTTATTTGGAAAACCAGAACGTCCTAAGGTGTGTCATCAATTTAAACCTTGCCCAATTGTGTGTGGGTCGACCAATGCAGACGCCCTCGCTAATATTGCCGAACTCGAACACCTAACTTAGTTTTCAACCTCGACTTAAGTACAGTTGTTTGATTTGGAGCCAATTATCATATTTTCTATTGGCTTAACTCATATACCACCATACATTTCCCGAACTTTATAAAGTTAATATTGTCATTAATACCGTCAATTTCACATTTGCACGACAGGTATAAAAACAAAATGAAAAATCAAAACATCTTTTTCTCGCTTTTGCTGACCGTTTTTCTGATTACCGGCTGCACTTCTATGTCCATTGAAGAATGTCAAACCACACACTGGAGAGATCTGGGTTACCAACAAGGTCAAGTAGGTGAGAACCCCAATATTATTAACGACTACGCTAAAGACTGCTCAGAAGGCGGAATAAACGTTGATAAAGAGGCTTGGAGTCAAGGTTATGAACGAGGTCTTGTTCAATATTGTTCGCCTAGAAATGGTTATCAAGAAGGGCGAAACGGTCGAAGCTATTACGGCGTGTGTGACAATGAGCAGTTTAATAAAAACTACGAACTCGGTCGACAAGCCTATCTAAAAGAAGAGCGACTCAGCGATATTCAAAAGGAAATCGAGGATATCGACTTTAAGCTACGTAACAAAAATGGTCTCGACCCTGATGAGCGTAAACGACTTAATGATGAGCGAAAAAGCCTAACAAGTGAACGAGCCAGTTTGCTTAGTGCAAGCTACCAATTTAACGTTACGTTCTAATACAAAAATGCCGCAGAATCTGCGGCACTTTTAAAGCAATCAAAACTGTCGGGGTAAGATACAAACATTACAGTTTGTGTCTTCCCAATATTGAATGAGACAGTGTAGTCCCATCAACCAGATCCAGCTCGCCTCCCATTGGCACGCCGTGAGCAATTCGAGTCACGTCCACGTCGTGTGCATGACAAAGCTCGGCGATGTAGTGGGCTGTCGCTTCCCCTTCTACCGTGGGGTTGGTTGCCAGTATCACTTCAGTAATATCTTTGCGTCTTAACCGGAAATCGAGCACATCAAGCCCAATATCACTTGGCCCGATTCCATCTAACGGAGACAAATGCCCCATTAACACGAAATAGCGACCAGAATACTGACCTGTCGCTTCAACAGCGGCAATGTCTGATGGGCTTTCCACCACACACAACTGACCATTTTCTTGGCGCTTAGGGTTAAGACAAATGTGGCAGGTTTCTTCTTCGGTAAACGTTCTGCATTCGCTGCAATGACCAATTTCTGTCATTGCTTGAGAAAGTGCATCTGCTAATTGAAGACCGCCTTTTCTATCGCGCTGTAACAAATGAAAAGCCATACGCTGCGCCGATTTGGGGCCAACCCCAGGTAGGCAACGTAAGGCTTCCATCAATTGTTCCAGCATATGGCTGGTTCGCATAAATTGTATCTACTGCGTCAATTAGAAAGGCATTTTCATGCCTGGAGGCATTTGCATTCCACCAGTGACTGACGCCATTTTCTCTTTTTGAGTTTCTTCAACACGGCGAGCGGCATCGTTAAATGCTGCTGCGATCAGGTCTTCAAGCATTTCTTTATCGTCTTCCATCAAGCTTTCGTCGATGTCAACGCGGCGAACACTATGGCTGCCAGTAATGGTTACTTTAACTAAACCAGCACCGGACTCACCAGTCACTTCCATGTTCGCGATTTCTTCTTGAAGCTTTTGCATGCGATCTTGCATCTGTTGGGCTTGCTTCATTAGGTTGCCCATACCGCCTTTACCAAACATTTCTTTTCTCTCTGGTTTATCTTAGGTTATAAATACTTTATGGGGGTAAAAGACCATGCTTTCAACGCCCATTCCAATTTGTCATCTGTAAATCAGATTGGCCTCACGCTATCGGCGTCTATTTCGGCTGCAAAACGAGCAGTAATAAACTGTATGTGAGGATCCTGAGCAAGACTGTCGTGAGCTTGTTGCAGTTTGCTCTGATACAGTTTGTCTCTTAATTCCAATGGAGATTCCCCCTCTTCGCCAATTTTGACAATAAGCTCACAAGGTTCTTCCAGCGCTGTCGCCAACGCTTCCGCTAAATCTTTTTGAGCTTTTTCGGTATTTAGGTGCGCTTGAGCAGCTCTCAATGTCAGATGGATAGCATTACCCTCTTTGTGATACGAAGAGTTCAATGCCAATTGCTCCACCAACTTTGCAGTATTCAATTTTTGTATTAGGGCAGACCAATGATCGGCGGCGACCGATTCATCAACCAATTTGGCTGCCATTTCAGGTGTTTTTGTGTGCTCCAGCGCTTTCTTAATCTGAGTAGGTGTTAGTTCGGTCTTTTTCGGTTTTTCTACTGGCTTGGAAGGCTTCCACTGATAAGGTTCATTGACCGCCTTTTTTTCTTCAGCGCTCGTATTTGAAGAACGGGTAGTTGACGAATTAACTGGCGACACCTGCCCAGCGGATGCAAACTGCGCTATGCGCTCTGCCGCCGTCTGCTTTTTGTTTGCGGGTGTCGCGCTAGCCTTTTTTGGCGACGCGCCAGTGGTTTTATTTTCACTACTCGCTTTGCTTTCGCTTCCTACTTGATTACGACGGCTTCTTAACTGATGACGCAGCCCCGATATAGGATTGGCAGGTGCTGATTGTTGCTGTACCGGTGCGCTGCTTTGAGATACAGGCTGATTCCTTTGATTTGAAACCGATGAATTCGAAACCGATGATTTTGAAACCGAAGGATTTGGAGCCGAAACGGAAGGTTGAGCATAAGCCGGATCATCATACTGCGGTGGCATCGTGTCTTGCTCGTAGTCACCGTAGTTTGGCATATCACCATAATCTGGAGCAGGCTCATTCGATACAAACTGCGAAGCTGGTTGCTGTTGCTGAGCAGGGTTTCGTACTTCTTTAAGCTTTTCACGCGCAGCATCCGCAGGCGAAGTTGGTTCTAGCGCTGTAGATGCTCCACTTACGTGCTGCTTATTATCAACTGGCGATTGAACACCTGAGTTAGCACTAGCAGAAGATGGTCGTTCAGGTGTTGAACTATTGTTTGTAGGAGTTTCTTCTTTAGATTTGTTTTCTTCTGGCTGAGCATTCAAAGGTAACGCTTTTGCACCAGCTGGTTTAAAGGCAATTAAACGTAAGACAATCATCTCTGCACCCATTTTAGCTGATGGTGCAATAGCGATGTCTTCGCGACCTTTAATCACGATCTGGTAGTTAAGCTGTATTTCCTCTGGGGAAAGTGCTTTAGCCAATAACTCGATTTTCTCCGCATCCGGCTGCCCTTTATCCAAGGTTGCAGGTAAAGCCTGATACATAGCAATTCGGTGAAGCTGAGTAGCAAGTTCTTGGAGCAACCCATCCCAATCAACACCATTTTGCGCGAGCCGAGTCAGTGCATCCAGTGCCGTTTGAGCTCGATGGGCGCTGATCGCCTCTAGCAGGTGAATGGCTTGGTCTGTATCCAATGTACCCAGCATGTTCGACACGGTACTGGTATCAATGGCACCGTTTCCGAGCGCGATGGCTTGATCGGTTAAGCTTAACGCGTCTCGCATACTGCCATCAGCTGCATGAGAAATCATCCCCAATGCGCGTGGTTCCGCCGTGACTTGCTCATGCCCAAGAATATGATCCAGCTGCTGATGAATATTATCCACACTGATCGGTTTCAAGTGAAACTGAAGACAGCGGGAGAGGATCGTAACGGGTAGCTTTTGCGGATCCGTTGTGGCAAGCAAGAACTTCACATATTCAGGCGGTTCTTCCAGTGTTTTCAGAAGCGCATTGAAGCTGTGACGAGAAAGCATGTGAACTTCATCTATTAGATAGACTTTAAACCGACCACGAGCAGGCTTGTATTGAACGTTATCCAATAACTCGCGTGTATCTTCCACCTTTGTGCGAGAAGCAGCATCGATTTCGAGCAAATCTACAAATCGACCTTCATCAATCTCTTTGCATGTAGAACACTCACCACACGGTTTAGCCGTAATTCCGGTTTCACAGTTTAACCCTTTGGCAAACAAGCGACCTATTGTCGTTTTGCCGACACCACGCGTTCCACTGAACAGATAGGCATGATGCAATCGGTTCTGGCTTAGTGCATTTTCCAACGCAGTGAGAACGTGACCTTGCCCAACGACTTCGCTGAACTGGTGTGGTCGCCACTTACGTGCTAACGCTAAATAACTCATTCACGCTTTCCAATTACGAATGAATACCAAAAAGGCTTAGTGCCCTTCAAATTCACAGATGCTGTATACATTCAGACCAAATTCTTTCAAGCGAGTTTCACCGCCGATTTCTGGCAGGTTAATTACGAACGCTGCGTGTTCAACATCGCCACCAAGTTGTCGAATCAGTTTCACTGTCGCTTCAATGGTACCACCCGTGGCGAGTAAGTCGTCGACCACAAGCACTTTATCGCCTTTAGCAATAGCATCGGTATGGATTTCCAGAGTATCGGTTCCGTATTCTAGCTCGTATGACTGAGCAACAGTTTCGCGTGGTAGTTTTCCTGGCTTACGCACAGGTACAAACCCGACACCAAGTTCCAATGCCAAAGGCGCACCAAACAGAAAACCACGAGCTTCCGTTCCCACGATCTTTGTGAATCCCATGTCTTTGTATTTTTCAACGAGCAATGCAATCGTCGCACGATACGCGGCAGCATCTTCCATCAAACTGGTTACATCGCGAAAAAGTATCCCTGGTTTTGGGTAATCTGGGATGCTTTTAATGCTCGCTTGAATTTGGGCGATGGTTTCAGTAGTCATAAGCTCAATCTTTTAATCTTAGGCGTTACACAATAAACGCACATTGTAATACTCCAATTCGCTTTAGTCTGCGAACTGGAAAAAGAAAAATGAAATCCGCTTTTCAGCGGCGCTTAATGTTAGTGATTTTCTTCTTTATCAGCAACAGGGTCGAGGACAGGTATTCGCGAAAACCACGCCAATAAAACGCAAAGTAACACCAATAGCATAGCCTTTACCCACAGAATTGGGACAACAAATATGGAGACCGAAAAACTGATTATGATAAAGACATACGCACGCCGTTTTACTTTTGCTCTAAGCGATCTGTGTCGTTGCCAGTCATTTAGTACAGGACCTAGTTTCGGGTGGGAGTGCAGCCACTCGTAAAATTTCGGGCTTCCACGTAAAAAGCATGCGCTTGTCAGCAATAGGAAAGGCGTCGTTGGTAGCAATGGCAATACGATTCCCAGTAAGCCGAGTAGCAACGAAATCCACCCTAAAACATTCCAAGCTGTGCGACGAATACTAATAACCTACTTCTCCTGCGCCCTTTGCAAAGGAATATTATACCTAAGTGGTCCCAATCAAGGTACTAGGTTCAGCGACCTCCCTACCAAAGAATAGAGTACTGGCTTTCAGGTAAGCTCCAACAAAAAACGGCTTCCAATGAGAAGCCGTTTTTATCCATCGATACCAAACCATTTTTTACTGATAACCGGTAAATACCCGAATCCAAGTAAGTGTTGCAGGCAGCGTAGGTATAAGTAACACAGCAATAAAACCTAAAAAGTAAAGAAAGTTGTATGGATCTTTGTAGTTATCTTGTTCCGACATGGTGCTCACTATCTCCTCGTTATTAGACGACTGACTATATAGGACGTAGTACTTTCAATAAACCTACAAATGAAAGGTTATTTAACCTTCGCAACAACGATCTCACTTTTCCTTAACAAATTAGGGGTTAACCTTACTGCAAATTACCTTGGTAAATATCCAAACAAAAACTGCTTGCCCCTAACTTACTCATAGTAAGCTGCCCACCATTATGAACAATGAGAGGCGACTCAGACTTATTACGTAAACATCCTTCTCCTAGCCTTACGCCTTCGGGCAGATGCTTATTTTGCCCCCCACTAGACCAAACACTGTCCAATCCAGCAGAGTGCACGATCAATGAGCTGTCGGTCATATCTACTACACCAAACAATGCGCTAATGGAAGATGCGTATTCGGAGCATGTAATCCCCTTCTCTACCGCATCGATCAGCTGATTTAGGTCAACAGTATCGCTCTTATTGTTACGTAATTGATCGTTAAACAACGCTCGAATAAGCAAAGTGGTCGCCACTGAATGATCGCCACCCGAGGCTGCATCGACTAAGTAAAAAACAAAATGTCCGTCCATCACCCATGCATAATCAAAAACTAAAGGTAGTGATTCTGAAGATTGGAGAAGACGATACGTGCATTTCCAACCGCCTGTTTTTGTGTCTCTCTCAGGTAGAAGTGCTTCAAGCAGATCTCGAGCCATATTTGGGTTGTTTTGCAGATGGTCCAGGTGCCAATGAAGCTCTTGTTCTTCTGGCAAGTCACCTGATTCGTCCACGCGAAACCACTGACTTGCAAAGTCTCGTTGATCGGAATCATTGGATTCAGCGTCTTCCAAAGTATTACTGATCGCTTTTTCCAAATGATCCATGTTTGGGATGGGTTTTGAAAGAAAATCTTTAATGCCAAAACGGAGCGCTCTGGCTACATCAGACATTTCTTCGGTTGCAGATACGACAATCATGGGAAGGGATGGGTACTCCCAGCACACTTCTTCAACAAATTCGATTCCATTAAGTACGGGCATCGAAATGTCACAAATGACTAAGTCGGGAACTTCAGAGCGGAGTTGTTTGAGTCCATCGAGCCCATCTTCCGCTTCTAGAATCCGATAACCGGCGGACTCTAGATAGCTAGTGAGCATTCGACGAAATATGGCGTCGTCATCGACGATCATGACTGTGGGCTTGTCTAGTGCAACCCCTCCAGCCACCTGATGTTGCAATACGCTTGATTTAATCATGAATCTAACCTCAAAAAATAAATACTTCCGAAATAGTTCTTATTATTTTTTTGCTCAGTAATATAAAAAGTAGTCAGAAAACACCACTTCCACAACTTTGCAAATGTTACCCATGCCGCAATTTGCGTTGACGACTGTACTTTCTTCTGCAAGAAATCGTTGACTTAAAACAACCTTATTTTGAAAAGTTACGTTACACTGTTTCTCTTGCATTTTTTGTGTGTCTTACAAATGAAACTTGATGATCTCAACCTTTTTCGTCTAGTTGTCGAGAACGGCAGCTACACTGCAACGTCCCGCAAAACCATGATTCCCGTTGCCACGATCACTCGCCGCATTCAAGCGCTTGAAGACTCTCTTAATCTTAGATTGCTCAACCGCCATGCAAGGAAATTGGCGCTTACGGAAGCCGGTGAACGGTTTTATGTAGAATGCTCACCTCTGCTAAAGCAGCTGGCTTCTGCGGCTGAACATATTTCCGATGACTGCCGA
Source organism: Vibrio penaeicida (assembly GCF_030689305.1). Taxonomy (GTDB): domain Bacteria; phylum Pseudomonadota; class Gammaproteobacteria; order Enterobacterales; family Vibrionaceae; genus Vibrio; species Vibrio penaeicida_B. The sequence continues at coordinate 70,985 of NZ_JAUYVM010000024.1, forward strand.
GGCGCTGCAGGGAAGCTAAAAATTTCTGCGCCAGCCAATATAACAAAACGAATGATCATGCCTTTGCTCAATCAATTTATGACGGAATACCCAGATATCCGAGTTGAGTTGACGACAACCAATATGGCAGACCAACTTGATCCGACCGAATGGGATATCATTTTCAGAGTTGGTCCCCAACGTGATTCTAGTTTAATCGTCCGGAAGATTAATTCAGTAAAGGATATTTTGGTCGCAAGCCCTGAATATCTCAGCAAACATCGTCCACTTTTACACGCTGAGGATTTACGAGAACACACGTTATTAAAAGGTCACCCGTTGATGCGGTGGCAGCTAACCAATAGTGAAGATGAAACCGTAATTATTAATGAACGCGGCCGGCTTGAAGCGAGCGAGCTCAATGTGGTTAGGCGCGCTTGTTCCGCTGGGTTGGGAATCACGTTAATGCCAAACGTGATGCTGGATACGTACATTGCTGATGGAAGCTTAGTTCAAGTTTTGGAAGGCTGGAGCGCAAACCCAAGAGACGTCTACATGCTTTACAACCATAAAGACCATCAGCCAGAAAAGGTCCGCCTCCTCATCGACTTTTTCAGTCAGCACTCACTCAATGTACCTCGTCGAGAATAGTTGACGCTTACTCCAAACAATAAAAAATGCCAGAGCATCAAATACTCTGGCATTTTTGTTCTTAATCTGTCTTACAAATTCACTTCTTAAATAAGACTATGCACCTTCGTTATGAAGTTCTAAATTCGCAAGATCTTGTTGAATTTCGCGCTGCACTTTCGCATCATCATTGCGTAGTGAATCAAGAAAATCTAGATACTTCTGGTCAACATCGCTAGTCACGTATTCACCGTTGAATACCGAACTTTCAAAACGGGCGATATCTTGGTTGCCAAGACCAACTGCAGAAACCAAATCTTCCAGCGTTTGGAAAATCAATGCATCAGCGCCAATCATTTGGCAGATTTCTTCGTTATCACGACCGTGCGCAATAAGCTCATTTGCACTAGGCATATCGATGCCATAAACGTTAGGGAAACGAACTTCAGGTGCAGCTGAAACCATGTACACGTTCTTAGCGCCTGAATCACGAGCCATCTCAATGATCTGCTCAGAAGTGGTACCGCGGACAATCGAATCATCCACAAGCAATACGTTTTTGCCTTTAAACTCAGAACGAATTGCGTTGAGCTTACGACGAACTGATTTCTTACGTTGTTGCTGACCAGGCATAATGAAGGTACGACCAACATAACGGTTCTTAACAAAGCCTTGGCGGTATGGCTTGTCAATTATCTGTGCAATTTCCAATGCGATATCACAAGACGTTTCTGGAATTGGGATAACCACATCGATATCCAAATCTTCCCATTCACGTTTAATTTTTTCGCCAAGCTTTTTGCCCATTTCAACACGAGCACTGTAAACCGAAATTTTATCGATAAACGAATCAGGACGAGCAAAGTATACAAACTCGAAGATACACGGATTTGACTGAGGATTTTCAGCACACTGTTGAGTAAATAGCTCACCGTCAAAGGTGGCATAAATCGCTTCACCTGGTGCGACATCGCGAACAAAATCAAACCCAACCGCATCTAAAGCAACAGATTCAGATGCAACCATGTACTCGGTACGACCTGACTCTAGCTCTCGCTTACCCAAACACAACGGGCGAATGCCATGTGGGTCACGAAATGCAACCATACCGTGTCCGATGATCATCGCTGCAACCGCATAAGCACCACGAATTTGCTTATGAACATTTGAAATCGCAGAGAATACAGTGTCTTTGGTTACGTCTTTCGACAAGTCAATTTCATGTGCGAGGATATTAAGAAGTACCTCGGAGTCAGAAGTCGTGTTTACATGACGACGAGCTGTTTCCAATAGGCTTTCACGCAATTCATGTGCGTTAGTTAGGTTGCCGTTGTGAGCAAGGGTAATACCGTAAGGGGAGTTTACGTAGAAAGGCTGTGCCTCTGAAGCACTTGAACTACCTGCAGTTGGGTAACGCGCATGACCGATACCAACAGTACCTTGTAAACGCTGCATGTGTTTGGCTTCAAATACATCTTTAACTAGACCGTTCGCTTTTCTCAGACGAAAACGATTGCTTTCTATGGTAATAATACCAGCGGCATCCTGGCCACGATGCTGTAATACAGTCAGCGCATCATAAATTGACTGGTTTACAGGTGTTGTACCCACGATTCCAACAATACCACACATGTCATAATCCTCGGTTTTGACAGTAGGCTGGCACTACACGGTGCCAGACAAAAAGCTTGAAGTTTCTTTTAGGTGCTCGAAAAACGGAGCAATGATTCGGCTGAATTCAGGAATCAATTGCGAGTTAATCCACCACTCTGAATTTGGCAATGCAGTAAATGCATCAATGAAAAACAGCACTGCAGACACGATAAGAATTCCACGTAACCCTCCGAAGACGATTCCTAAAATTCTATCGGTTCCAGACAGACCCGTTTTTTGCACCAGTTGTCCAATAACATAGTTGACTAATGAGCCAACAACCAATGTCGCTACAAACAAAGCTGCAATGGCGGCTCCGTTCCGAAACATATCATCTTGAATATTGGTAAAATACACCGCTAATTTGGCGTAATAATGACTGGCGATAAAAAACGCGCCAAACCAAATTACAAGAGACAATGCTTCCTTCACGAAGCCTCGAATCAAACTGATCACTGCGGACAGCCCGATTACCCCTAAAATGACAAAATCTATCCAGTTCATTCTGTTCTACATCTTAAGTTGGCGCGCATTTTAACAGAAAAAATCGCGACGCAAACGTTTTCTTATGGATTTAGTGGTTTAAATTTCAACAGTTGACCTTTCGCCCCTGTGATTTTTTCCAATTCCTTGATTTGCTTTTCCAATTTAGGCTTGGAAACATCGGGGCCTATGATAACTCTTGAAAATGCGTTCTCCTGCTTGATATGTGCTTGATAGCCACGTTTCTGAAGATCTTTTACTAGCTTTTTCGCGTTATCAACATTTTTAAGTGCCATTAGCTGTATGATCCATGCACTGTCAGCATAGTCATTTTTCTCGGCGACGGCTCTTGGTGATACTTCTATCTTTTCTGGCTCAGATTCTTCTGAAACAGAGACTGATACTGGACTGTCTGGTAACACTAAATCGTCTTCAACAGGTTCCAGCACTTCAAATACTTCTACCGTTCCCTCAAGCTCTGGCTTAATTGGAATGGTGGCAAGCTCTTCTTTGAAGTGCTCTTTCTTCCCATCTAAAAGATCGGGTAACACAATTACGCCAACAGAGACCAATAAAATGGTCCCAACCAGCCTACTTTGAAACCTACTCGCCATCATGGCTCCTTTCTGATTCCCAGTGCTCCAATACGGCTCCAACAGTATGGAACGAACCTACAACGACAATAAGTTCATTTGATTCTGCCTGTGTTCTTGCTGCGTCAAATGCCTCTGTTGGCGTATCAAACTTACCCGTGTTCGATGGCAAGTGCATGATAAGCTCTTCCGCCTTAGCCGCTCTCTCGCCTTCCAGCGAAGCTGGATACCATTTTGTGGCAACGGGTGCGAGTACCTTCAGTGTTTCGGCAATGTCTTTGTCATGCAACATTGCTACGACCATATGGATTGAAGTATTGGGGTAATGTTTATTTAGCTGCTCAACCAAATACTCAGCTGAATGCGGATTGTGGGCAACATCGAGCAAAATCATAGGGGATTGAGACAGCTTTTGCATTCGACCTGCAAGTTTTGCGTTTTTCAAACCTTTTACGATATTAACGTCTGAAATATCTAACTCTGCACACCCAAGCGCCATTAAAGAAGTTGCGGCATTAGGTAGCGGGAGATCTGGAAGGGGAAGATCATCCAAAGCGAACTGACCTGAACGCCACTTCCATTTGTCGCCTTCCGTGGAGTAACTAAACTGAATCCCTACCTGATGTAGCTTAGCACCAATATCATCAGCGTGTGCTGCAATCGTAGCAGGCGCCTTTGGCTGACCACATACCGCAGGTCGGTTGCTGCGGAATATCCCTGCTTTCTCGTAACCGATGACGTTGATGTCGTCACCCAACCAGTCCACATGGTCAACCGCAAGGCTAGTAATGACGGATACGTCATGATCCACTACATTGGTCGCATCCAGTCTTCCGCCTAAGCCGACTTCAAGCAAGACTACGTCAACGCTCTCTGTTTGAAATAGGCGAAGTGCGGCTAATGTTCCGTATTCAAAAAAGCTAAGGCTGATGTCGCCACGTTTTTTCTCGACGAAATCGAATGCTTGCGCATGTTTTGCCTCTTCCAACTCACTACCATTTATGCGCACTCGCTCAGTGTAGCGAATAAGGTGAGGAGAGCTGTATACACCAACAGAATAGCCTGCATCAAGCAAGATCGCTTCCATAAGCGCGCAAGTAGAACCCTTACCATTCGTTCCGGCAACGGTAATCACTTGAGGAGCAGGTTTGATTAGCTGGGCTTTTTCGGCGACTGCCTGTACGCGCTCCAAACCGAGGTCTATGGCGCTAGTGTGGATGTTTTCTAAATAATGAAGCCACATCGATAAGGGTGATGTGGCTTTAGGTACTTGAATATGACTCATTAAACTCTTAACTAATTCTTAAGCGGCTGTTTAATGAATACTTTACTCTTTTTCGTCCGCGACTGGTACTTCGTATTGCTCTTCAATTGGAGAATCGTTAACCGATACCACCATTGGAGATGTCTGGTTAGTCAGTTTTGCCAATAAACCACCAATACGCTGACGCATTTCACGACGATCGACAATCATATCAATCGCACCGTGCTCAAGAAGGAATTCACTGCGTTGGAAGCCCTCTGGAAGATCTTCACGTACAGTTTGTTCGATAACACGACGACCAGCAAAACCGATCAATGCTTTAGGTTCACCAATATTGATGTCACCTAACATCGCCAAACTTGCAGAGACACCACCCATAGTTGGATCAGTCATTACTGAGAAGAAAGGCAATCCTTTGGCGGATAGTCGTTCTAAGGCAGCACTGGTTTTAGCCATTTGCATAAGAGACATTAAGGCCTCTTGCATACGGGCACCGCCACTAGCAGAGAAACAAACCAAGCCACAGTTGTTTTCAATTGCGGCTTCAACAGCACGAACAAAGCGAGCACCGACAACAGAACCCATCGAGCCGCCCATAAATTTGAATTCAAAGGCACAAGTTACAACAGGCAATCCAAGCAATTCACCTTTCATAACGACAAGTGCGTCTTTTTCGCCACTGTTTTTCTGAGCCGTCGAAATACGTTCTTTGTAACGCTTCGAATCTTTGAATTTTAGTTTGTCTTGAGGCTCTAACTCAGTTGCTAATTCTTCGCGCTCACCCTCATCGAGGAATGACTCAAGGCGACGACGTGCGCCCATACGCATGTGATGGTCACATTTTGGACATACTTCTAAGTTACGCTCTAGTTCTGCATGATACAGAACTTGCTCACAGGAAGTACATTTGGTCCAAACCCCTTCTGGGATGGACGCTTTACGTGAGCTTACGATACTGCTTTTATTTAAAATCTTTTCAAGCCAACTCATGGAAGACCTTTTTCTATTAACTCTTTCGCCTAATTGCGAAAGATACAAATTCTGAATGATGCGTGAGGATTAAAACATAATATTCTCACACTGTGGATCAAAAACTGGTTGTACCTATTTTAAAGCAACAACAAAGTGCGATAACTCACAACTTTTCAATACTTTTGGTGACCACAAAACAACCAAAATCATGCGACACTAATTTTATATTTTCTGCCGTTTAAAGCGACGCTAACTGGTTTTAATTCAACAGAAAAGCATCAACAATTGACGCTATTAACACATTAATAGCATTTAAAGGTTGTCAGGTAAAAATATCGGCCCTAATGGTTCTCTTGGCAACTCAAAATTTTCGGGGTAATCCACATCAACAAGATAGAGCCCTTCCGCTTTAGCTGTGGCTCCCGCAAGCCGTCTGTCTTTTGCTTCCAACAACCATTGAATCCATTCCGGGTTTTGATTACCACGCCCTACTTCAATCAAACTTCCAGTGATATTTCTCACCATATGGTGGACAAAAGCATTTGCCTTAATGTCTATGACAACGTAATTACCATGTCTACTCACATTTAAATGCATGATATTACGCCAAGGACTACGAGACTGGCACTGCACCGCACGAAAAGAAGTAAAATCGTTCTCGCCAAGCAAGAATTGACCGGCTAAATGCATCTTCTTTTCGTCCAACTCACCATGATAATGGCTAATACCTGAAGATAAAATTCCAGGACGATAAGCGTGGTTGTAGATCACATAACGATAGCGTCTAGCCGTTGCAGTGAAACGAGCATGAAACTCTTCGGGAACCTCTTTTGCCCAGCGAACTGCGATATCTTTAGGCATATTGGCATTGACTCCCATGGTCCATGCCGCCATCTTCCGCACTGAGGTCGTGTCAAAATGGACCACCTGCCCTGCGCCATGAACTCCCGCATCAGTTCTTCCGGCACACTGGACTTCTACAGGGTGATTTGCCACGATGGAAAGTGACTTTTCCAATTTTTCTTGAACGCTGGTTACGTCTCTTTGACGTTGCCAACCATAGTATTTTGCACCATCGTACTCAATGCCTAACGCTATTCGCATAATCGTTTACTTCTCTATCTTACGGGGCCGAAGAGTATATACCCAAACAACCCCATGGTGCTAGGCTCTCCAAGCTATCTCGGCTTAGCGCAGCTTCATCTATTCAATAAAAAAACAGGCAACCATTGGCCGCCTGTTAGAATTGCTCTATGCACTACTATTCATTCAATTTATCGATAAGGGATTTGGCTTCTCGTCGTACATCATCGTCGCCATAAACAATGGCTTCTTCGAGCAACTTGATCGCACCTTCATTATCGTTCATTTCAACATAAATCTTGGCTAAATCCAGTTTGCCAGCGGCTTCACTGTTATCGTCGACATCAAAAGGTTCCACCTCACCGAGCACATCTGGGAATTCATCTAACCCAACACTTAACTCTAGAGCTTCAGCATCTGGATCTGGTTTGTCACCAGATTCAGCTTCTTCCTTCTCTACCTGTGCCATAAGTTCATCTACACTCATGAACTTCTGATCCGCTTCTTTTTCACTTGAAAGATCTGGTTGATTTTCCCAATCTTCTTCCCGAACTTCAGGGTCTTGTAATGCTTCAGCAGTTCCCCAAACTTCCTTTTCTTCTTCGGGAACATCTTCTGAAATTGAAGCTTGTTGCTCTGGGGTGAGATTGAAACCATTCCAGTCTTCACCTGTATCCAGCATGGCGTCGATATCCATGCCAGCACTATCAACCACTTTGCTGTCTAATGGCTGATCAAACCTTTCAACCAAATCACCTTCTGGCTCACTTAATAGCGTAGCCATTGTCGCTGACTCATCAAATTGAGCTAGGTCTTCATCAGCAAGTGGTGCACTGCTATCGACGGAAGAAGAAAGGTCAAATGCGTCTTGCAGCGCAGCAGCTTCATCGTACTCACCGAGATCAGAATCATCCAATTCAATCGAATCTTCGGAAACAGGTTCAGGCTCCAATGAATCAAGAGGGTCTAGCTCGTCTTCCATCGCATCAAATGCTGCAGACTCGTCAAACTCACCTAACTCTTCATCAGTCAAAGAAACGTCTTCTACTCGAGCCGCTTCTTCAGCCTCAATTTCTGCAGCGATATCGTCATCTACAGGATTGAGAGCCTCTTGCAGTGATCGTGCTTCATCAGGCTGTGTTTCCAAAACCGAGGATTCATCCAAACCCTCAGGCTCTGAGTCATCCAATTCAATCGAAGCGTCAGTGGGAGGGCTTACATCCAGCTGGTTTTGAGAATTAGGCTCTTCTAACTCATGATCGCTAGCAGAAGCCTCTTCTACACGAGCGGCTTCTTCAGCTTCAATTTCGGCGGCAATATCATCGTCTACAGGATTGAGAACTTCTTGTAAGGAGAGAGGCTCATCCGTCAAAGCTTCCATAGCCGATGATTCGTCAAACTCCTCAAGATCCGCATCGTCCAATTCTATTGAATCAGCATTGTCTACCGTATCCCCGGCTATATCAGAAACATCTAAATCTTCTGGCAATGGCGCTGGCTCACCAGTTATTGCATCCAATGCGGCAGATTCATCAAATTCACCTAAATCCGCATCGTCCAGCTCAATGGCGTCAGGCTCATCCAGCTCTTCAGCAATTTCGTTTTCTATAGGTTCAATCGCTTCTGACTCAGATATTTCTGGCTCCGAAGCTTCAACATCTGCGACTTCAGGCTCTGCTGCTTCTAGTACTTGCTCGGCTGCATCCAAATCTTCTGGCAGTGGCGCTGGCTCATCTGCCATCGCATCCAATGCGGCAGATTCATCGAACTCACCTAAATCTGCAT
>NZ_JAUYVM010000025.1 GCF_030689305.1 Vibrio penaeicida
GCCCCATAGAAAGCTTTAGTTGCCGCTAAAGCCTGGGTCTCACATTACCCGAATTTAGGGAAGATTATCCATACAAACGCTTTAAGCCCGTGGAATGGTATTTTGGGCTTTGAGTTAGGTGTTTGGGGGATTTTTTAGAGGCGGCATTTCTAGGATTTCTAGGGATGGATACATCAATGTACTGAGGGAGATTATGAATAGTACTTTGTTTAAGGTATTGGTATGTAGCTGCATATTTTTATCAGGTTGTGGTTTTAAAACTACTTCTGATGGTGAAGTTATAGCATGTAGCGGCTCTGTTGAGCCGGGTATTAAGGTTGAAGTTATAGATAAAGAAACAGGGCTCCATATTTCATGTGGAGCTTCAAGTGTAATTCGTGATGGTGAATTTTTCGATGAAATAGAGAATCCTTCTGGCTCTGGTTGTGACGATTCAACAGCTTTACTCGGCGCATATGAGCGTGAAGGAACTTATGAAGTCTCAGTATTTAAAGAAGGCTATCTTGACTGGCGCGTGGAAGATATTTCTGTCTCGTCAAACGTATGCCACGTTAATACAATAACAATTCAGGCATACTTGGAAAAATAAACACAACAATAGCTCAAATAGACGCAAAGAAACGCGTGGCTATTTTGTAAGGTACACCAGCGTTAGGAGGATAAATGGATATTTCCTATGAACCTGTAACTCAAAGTGACCACCAATCCATCTTAGCGTTAGGTGAGGCTGTTAATGAAGAGTTTGTCATTCCTTGCCTGAATTCAACGGGTCAGAAAGCTATGCGATGTGCTCGTAAAGCGGATATTGAGCAAGTTACGAATGCTAATATCTATGCATCAGTAAAAGCGGTTAGCAACAGTGTATTGGTGGGTTATATCGCTTGGAGGCGAAGCAATTATATAGCCCAGTTATACGTTTGCTCAACGAGTCAGGGGAAAGGGGTTGGAACGGGCTTGATACGTGAAATGCAAAAACGTAGTGGGGCATCAAGCATTGAATTGAAAGCATCAGTTAATGCCGTAGGTTTCTACAAACGTCTAGGTTTTCAACCGATTGATAGTGAACAAGTCAAAAATGGAATCCGATACCTGCCAATGGTTTTAAGGTGTTGACTACACCCATAGTCAAAGCTTAAAACTACAAACCAACGCGTGGTTTTGTTGATTTGCGGTGAATTTAGTGTTTAAGGTGTCATGCGGCGACTTGTTTTGTGCATTGGCTGCCACCTAAGCGGGTGTTATATTCCCGTGTACATTTAGCTATTATCTAGAGGTTAATATGGTTACTCTAAGAAAAATGTCAGAAGAAGAGTACTCAGACTACAGCGAAATATTCATCAATGACTACGGAAAGGATATTTCGGAAAGCTACAGCCTTCCAATAAACCTTGCCATCGAAAAGGCACGAAAAGATTTAAGCCGGAGTTTACCAGACGGTCTGGAAACCATTAACCATGACTTGTTGTGTATTGAGGCTACAGTAGACAGTAAACCAACGGTGATTGGGTATCTGTGGCACTCAATTAATGCAGATGACGGTTCCACTTATCTATATGACTTCTATGTATTGGATCTTCATAGAGGCAAAGGATTTGGAACTCAGGCAATTTTGGAATTAGAGTGTCATCTCAAAGCCTTGGATATTGAAAGGATTAACTTACGAGTTGCTTACAATAACAAGCGAGCCCTCAAGTTATATGAGGAGATTGGGTTTATGACTACAGGGTACGACATGTCTAAAAACATAATTACGTCGCAGCAACAATAAAAAAAGCCCTAAGCAGACAGCTTACGCTGGTGTAGTGTTTAGCTCGCAGAATTGAAATCTGGTTGATACGGTGAGTTTTCAGGCGAAACCTTTTTATGAAAAACACGAATATGAATGCCAAATGATATTGGAAAATTATCCACTTGATTCATCTTTACCATTTCTCGCAAAATCGCTCACAGAGCAATGAAGTGGCTAAAAAAAGCTGAATAAAGAAGCTCTACACGTGGCATATGTGGTTATATTGGATTTGCTGTTTATATAGTTTTCAAGTGCTTACATTAATTATCTTGGGAGTTAGAAAATGTCAAAAATACACAAAGGTGGATGTTTGTGCGGTAACATTCGTTTTACTGCAATTGGCATTCCGAATAACCCTCACACATGCTCTTGTAAATTCTGCCAGCGCCACTCAGGTTCATTGACTCAAGCATGGGTTGAATTTAGTAAAGAAAATGTTACATGGGATGGACCTGGAGGCGAGCCCAGCCTTTGGAGATCATCGGATTATTCATCAAGGAGCTTCTGCGTTGTTTGTGGAAGCACGCTTGGAGCAGTTGATGATGACCCAGTTGTTGCTCTAGTGCTTGGGTCTTTTGATTCCCCCAACCGAAAGGAATTACGTCCCAAGTCTCATTCGTATGTATCAAGAAAACCCAAGTGGTGGTCAATTCAAATTAAAAGCGACACCTAATTAAGATTTTAAGTAGACAGTCAACAGTTGGAATTTTTTCGCAGTGAGTTTTCTGGTTGCTGTGCAATATTCCATCTATTGCATATTGATGATTGCTGTATCAAAGGTTTCCAAAGGATATATATTTGAACGCAATACAATTTGAAGAAAGCAGCCGAGAAAGGCTGAATGTTTTCCAAGACTCATATGAGTTAGACAGAATTCCTCTGTGTGAACCAAATAGCCCGTACGGTGAAACGCTATATCTAGAAAGTGAAGGAAAAATCCTTGGTGTTGCCTCGGCGGTCAAGAATGGTATTCATCCGAAATTTGATCACCTCTACCTTTCGATTCCAGGCTGGGATCAAGAAATTACCTCCATTTTACTTGACGACTAAAACGTCATAGAGGTAAGGAAGCCAACCCATTACAGATTCTGATCAAAGAAGCTGATGTTGAAAAACAGAAGTCGTTCACGGACAGCCAAGGTTTTGAATTGATCCTTACCTGCAATTGCCCAGAAATTGATACGAATAGCAGTATTGATAATCTCTTAGATACTGAATTACCAAGTTCATTCCGGTTTACACGCTATAGCCAACTCAATAAAAACGAGAAGGATAAGCTACGGAAGTTTAGGCTGAATAGCTACGTAAAAACGCACTCTTGGAGTCCGCCAACAGATTTGAATGATGATGTGTGGTCGCATACAGATCGTAAACCTGAAGAAGAAGACATTTCGTGGGCTGTATTTAACGGTGACAATCTTATTCTTTGTTCTGATGGTATCTATTTTAACGACAGCATTTGGCTGGGGTGGGGGTGGCATGGCGATGAGTTAGATGATGATCCGTATCTTTTAAGTGTCTGGTCACACGTGTTACACCTTCAGTTGTTAGATTGCCAGCGGCTAGAGAAAAGCATGTATGGCGAGTTTGATTCAATGGATAAATACGGGCAAGTCAAAAGTCAATTACTTCTCCACCTCACAAAAGATATTAAGTACATTTATCAAGAGAAATCTAATGAAACCGTCACTCGATAAAAAGCGTTGAACATTATTGATTCAGGAGATTCGATAATCGTGTACAGCCATGAGCCAGAAAATTACGCTTGTCCATTTTGTAGGATGGTTCAAGTGGGGTTAAACCATGAAAGTGACGTAGTGTATGAGTCTAAAAAAATCCTAACTGATGAGGTGGTGAGAAATAATTGGGCTAATGAACTCAAGTCGCACCTTTCTGCTATGGAGCCAAATCTTCAAAGAGGTAAATCGTAGTTATTCTCTAAACGAAAATGCTCAAAGCAATGAAGAGCTTTGAGCATTTATTGATTTGGCTGGTTTAAAGGATAATTTCAGCTTTAAGCGGAGAGTTCTTTTCGAACAATCTCTGCACCCGCACTTAAGGCATTGAGTTTGCCTCTCGCAATTTCACGGGATAAGGGTGCCATACCACAGTTGGTGCACGGATAAAGCTTGTCGGCATCAACAAATTTTAGCGCTTTTCTTAAGGTGTCAGCGACTTCATCAGGTGTTTCAATTTCGTTGGTCGCTACATCAATAGCCCCTACCATTACTTTCTTCCCACGAATGAGTTCAAGTAGGTCAATGGGTACACGAGAGTTATGACACTCTAGTGAGATAATATCGATATTCGATTTCTGCAGCTTAGGGAAGACTTCTTCATATTGTCTCCACTCGGTGCCCAACGTTTTTTTCCAATCTGTATTAGCTTTAATGCCATAACCGTAGCAAATATGCACAGCGGTCTCACACTTTAGCCCTTCAATGGCTCTTTCTAACGTCGCGATACCCCAATCGTTCACTTCGTCGAAAAATACGTTAAACGCTGGTTCATCAAACTGGATAATATCAACGCCGGCAGCCGCAAGTTCTTTCGCTTCTTGATTAAGGATCTTGGCAAATTCCCAAGCCAGCTTTTCACGGCTTTTGTAGTGCGCATCATAAAGCGTGTCGATCATCGTCATAGGACCAGGAAGTGCCCACTTAATCGGTTGATCCGTTTGTTGGCGCAAAAACTTAGCGTCTTCAACAAACACCGGTTTTTGGCGAGAAACAGGACCAACAACGGTTGGGACGCTTGCATCATAGCGATCGCGAATCTTAACCGTTTCGCGTTTCTCGAAATCAACACCACTCAAGTGTTCAATAAAAGTGGTCACGAAATGTTGGCGTGTTTGCTCGCCGTCACTGACAATGTCGATACCTTCTAATTGTTGCTCTTGTAAAGAGACGCGAAGTGCATCGTGCTTGCCATCAGTCAGTTCTTGACCTTCCAGTTTCCAAGGAGACCATAGTTTCTCAGGTTGAGCGAGCCAAGAAGGTTTTGGCAAGCTACCAGAAGTTGAAGTAGGTAATAATTTTTTCATAATAAATGCTGCTGTATCTTGTGTTGAATTAAAGCGCGTAATTCGCAGACCATTGCTCTAGAACGTTCTGGTAAGGTTTGATGAAGTGCTCTTCAGCAAACTTGCCTTGCTCAATAGCCAACTTACTGCGTTCTTCACGGTCGTAAACAATCTGAGTCAGCGAGTGATCTTGGTTCTTTAGGTTTGGCTTGTAGCAATTCCCCGCAACAGCATTTGCATTGTATATTTCAGGTCGGTAAATCTTTTGGAATGTTTCCATCGTGCTGATTGTGCTAATCAACTCGAGATTGGTGTAATCGTTAAGTAAATCGCCAAAGAAATAAAATGCTAAAGGTGCAACACTATTTGGCGGCATAAAGTAGCGAACCTGTAATCCCATTTTTTGGAAGTATTGTTCAGTCAACGATGACTCGTTTGGCTGATATTCAAAGCCCAAAACAGGATGCTGATTTTCAGTACGTTGGTAAGTTTTATTATCAGAAACGCTAAGGCAAATTACAGGCAGCTTCTTAAAGTTTTCTTTGTAAACATTCGAATTAACGAAATATTTAAATAGCTTCCCGTGCAGTTCACCAAAATCTCCAGGAATACTAAATTGAGGCTGATCTTTATTATGGTCAAGCAACAATACGCTAAAATCATAATCTCGGACATAAGAGGAGAAGTTATTTCCAACAATACCTTCAATACGTTCGTTGGTATTATGATCGACAATAAACGTCTTTAATACTTCAATGGAAGGGAAAGCTTGCCCACTGCCTTCGATATCCATATCGACAGAAACGATTTCTAGCTCGACAGAGTAACGATCCCCTTTTGGGTTGTCCCAATGCGCTAAGGCATTAAAACTATTGTCAATCATCTTTAATGCGTTACGCAAGTTTTCTTGGCGGCTGTCGCCTCTCGCTAAGTTAGCAAAGTTGGTCGTGATCCGCGTGCTGTTAGATGGGTGATAGTTTTCGTCGAGACAAATGCTATTTATAGTAAAAGTAAAATCTGTATTCATGTTGATCTAGTAACCTATTTCCTGAGGTGAACGCTGAATTTATTCCATACTCTTTCTAGGGTTTAATTTTTCTTTTTATATTGAAAGAGCCGTCTTCATAGTTTTTATTATTTATACCCAAAAGTTCTATGAAAAAATCAACTGTAATATTTCTATAATTTAGAGCTGAGAGTGTTTTATACGTGCTTCAGCTCACTAATAAAACTGTATTTATTTCAAATACAACATGAGAAATATTCATGATCTATTGTGTTTGTAAATTTTAACAGGTGTCAGTTATATTAATTGGTCTTATGCGAAATGGCTGCATACCTGCAGTTAAATAGTTCCTTATCATATTTTAGAGGTAAACTGAGTGAGTGAATTGGTGTTGTTGATTGTATGCTGCGCGTTACTAGGCAGTGTTGTTGGATTTTTGGCTGGCTTGCTAGGCATTGGCGGTGGGTTGGTGATTGTGCCAATACTGAGTGTTATTTTGTTTCAATTTGACGTTTTACCGCCTGATCAGGTGGTCGTAACTGCGATTGCAACGTCATTGGCCTCCATCTTATTTACTTCAACTTCTTCAGCCATTGCTCACCATAAAAACGGAAATGTACCTTGGGACCTAGCACCTTGGATAATGACAGGCGTAGCTTTTGGTGCGTTGATAAGTGGCTTTATGGCATCGCTACTGCCAGAACAAATCGTTCGCCTAGTGTTTGCAGTGAGTGTAACGCTAATTGCTTTGAAGATGTTTTTAAGCAGTAAAAATAGCGCACCTTCCGATCGCCAATTGCCAGGGAAAAGCGTGTTAACGATTCTAACTACGATTACTGGTGGATTGTCTGCCATGATTGGTATTGGTGGTGGGGCCCTTTTGGTTCCTTTATTAACGTTCTTTTCGCTGGACATGAAAAAAGCGATTGGCAGCGCATCGGCTTGCGGAATTGTCATCGCGTTATTTGGCTCAATAGGTTATATCAGCTCAGGGAGTGTTCATTTTTCCTTAGAAGATGGTTTTGCTGGATTTGTGTATTTACCCGCGTTGTTCGGCATCGTATGTACGTCTTGGTTTACCGCACCTTTAGGCGCGAAAGCGACGCATCATTTACCTGTTTCTACCATTAAGAAAATTTTTGCAGGATTATTGTTCGTAGTGGCGGTCAAAATGATCATGAATTAAAGAAAATACCATTGAGTTTCTTAACCCGCTTTTTGTTGAACATGAGCGGGTTTTTTATGCTTCAATAATGGCTGAAAATACAGATAGAGATAGTATTTATTTGATGCTTCATTTTGGTGGCTAAGTCGATGGCAGGGCACATTCAGGAGGTGGCTATGGAAATTCGACTCGGGGAATCCTCTGATGTTCCGTGTATTACTGATATCTTCAACTTCTATATTGAACACACGGATGCTCGTTTTGAAGAGACTCTTTTCACGGTAGAAGATCGGCAAAAATGGTTTTCCCAATTTTCTCGTGCTTCTAAGCATCAAATTTACGTTGCGGTGGAGAGTGGCAAGGTCTTGGGGTTTGCCTGCTCACAACCCTACAGAGCAATGTCGGCCTTTGACGAAACCGTAGAAGTTACGATTTATTTGGCACCGGACGCCAAAGGACGTGGCGTTGGTTCAAAGCTATATTCTCGGTTGTTTTCTGCGATTGAAGAGCAAGGTGTTCATAGGTTGCTCTCCGCCATAGCCCTACCCAATGAGGCTTCTATCGAGCTACATAAACGTTTTGGGTTCAGAGAAGTTGGCGTTTTCAATGAATATGCTAAGAAAAAAGGTCAGTACATCAGCTCAATGTGGTTAGAAAAGGGAATGAACTCGTAAGCGTGTCATCCCTAAGATTGAAGCATAATCGAACAATCTCAATTGGCGGTGCTCTTTTCGTACCTACTAAATGGGGTTGATATGTTGATGGCAGCCTATGAAAAGCTAGAAGGTCGGCTATCAAGCATCATTATGTCTAGCTCTCTTTGTGCTTTTTTGGGGTTGGCTAAGTCAATACTTTCTATCATTTCACATTCATCTCGGACCATTTCGTTGATTAAACTGGGGTAATGACGACAATCTTCGGGTCTGTCCAAGTAGATACTGCATGTGTATCTGTTTGGCTCTTGAGGTATACGCTTTGGGGCAATTTCGAGAAATGGGCATTGTTTGAGCCTTTCGCCAGACTTAGGATCGAACCATATTTCGCTGCCTTTAACGAATTCGAATATCTCAGGGTTAAACTGCTCCCATAGGTCGATTTCTTCCTGAGTTGCTGCTAAGTCTCCATCACCGTATTTGATGCAGCACTTACCGCACTGGTTACAATTTTTCATAGTTCACTATTTCGTTTGATAGTTGCATCTTCATGGGTTCAAGTGATCTCAAGATGGTGCCATCAAGGCTAATTTTATGACCGCTTGTGTTATTGTGATTGGAAACGTCAGATTGAATCGATGGACAACGTGCGTATTGCGAAAGCATAGGTTTATGTTACGTCTTATGCAATCTGTAATTTCATAGAGTGTAAGTATTTTTTAGTACTCATTTTAAGTAACTGTGGGTGGCATGGAAGTAGTAGCAATATTCATACTTCCTGAATTCTCACCTCATTGATTAACAAATCATTCAATCTAAGTGGTTTATTTCATAAACATTTTCAATGATATATAGTCTTGGAGAAGTGCTTCCTATATACTTTTTTGTTTCAAACGGAATACGTAAATGGAAATGCTCATCGTGTCGTCTGAACGACAAAAACGCCTCATCATGATTTTTAGTCGAACGACGGCAAAAATGTCAGATAAAGCACTATTGAACGATCTTGATTCCCACAAAATAAACTCAACAGCCTATCCGGCATTTAAAACCGCATCCGATCTTCGTGTCGCTCGCATTCGCCTACCACTGGGTGATGATAAAACTGGCGCGTTGGATGGCGGTGATTTCCTATATCGTTACTTGGCAAAAGGGTACATATGTTTGGGGGATTTTGTTGGTCAGCCAAAACCGGATTTATCACCTTGGGGAGTCCGATCGGTACGCAAACAACCAAAAGTAGGATTTGGTTTGTAACGCACTGACCCTTCCTGTCATTAATTTTTCATCATCATTGTTCTTGAGTACTTCAGAACGTCGCACCTTGATGTTACTTGTATATACTAAGGAGTGGTATTTATGGATGACTTTTATTTAGAAAAAAAGTGGTTAGCTGGCTATTTTGAAATCGAATGGTTGGATAAGCTTCGTGAACTAGGAATAGCCACGCCACTTGAAAGCCGCTCCAAAAATGTGCCTGACAAATTTGTTTTTTCAGAACACTCAAGAAAGACTTCAGCGCTTATTGCTGATGCGGTTTCAAAAGCAAATAATTCCCCTGAAACGTTTTTAGAAGTAGGGGTAGCGCTAGGGCGAAATTGTTACGAACTTGCCCAACGCCTTCCAAGTATTCGCTCTGTCACGGCGGTGGAACCTTCGCAGCGGTTTATTTCTAACTTTAAACATCTACTTATCGATGGCGGACCGTCTGAATTCCCTTATATCAAAGGGTTGGGTGAGCGAGGTTTCTTGCAATTTGATGCCGCACCAATAGCCAGTACGTGTTCTCATATCGACTTCACCTTAATAGAATCGACATTTGAAACGGGTACAGTGCAAGACAAGTTTGATCTTTGCGTCTGCCTAAACGTATTGGACCAATGCGAATCACCGAAAAATATCGTCAGTGCGTTAATGGATGCCACTAAGTTAGATGGCATTTTGGCATTGTCTTGCACTTATCAGTGGAACAAAAAACATCTAAAAGATGAAAATGAAGCGGTGAATGACATCAATGAATACTTCGGTGAAGCGTGGGAAAAGTTATCGGAAGATGAGGTGGAGTATAAACTTCGAGTTAATGAAAGGTACTCTTACCTGTTCCTTTCTCACGTTGTGATTTATAAGAAAGTGAATCCTTAGTTATACTCGATTTTATACAGGCTCAATTTTATATAGACACAAATTTATACACACTCTGTTAATCGTCATTTAAAAGGATTGGAATGCGACATTATTTCAGGTTAGTGATAGCTCTATTTCTATTCATATCGACATTCTCGTATGCGAATGATGTTGGTTTTCGCAAGATGAGTGTCGTCTTAAAAGACGCAACTGACAAGCTGCCAGTTGCGGTTTTTTATCCAACCTCATCGCCAGCCAAATCCGTGGCTTTTGGTCCCTTTTCTCTGAATGTTGCGATAGGTGGAGAGATAGCAGAAGGTCGTTTCCCACTTGCTGTTTTGTCACATGGATCTGGAGGAAGTAACCTGTCCTATAAAGACATTGCTATGTCTCTAGTTAATAACGGGTTTATTGTGGCAATGCCCCTGCACCCCAAAAACAATTATCTGGATAATTCCAACCAAGGGAAAGTTGAAAATTATCTCAACCGACCTAAGCATATATCGGAAACCATTGATAAAATTTTGTCTATCCCAAGCCTAGCTGAACATACAAACGCTCAGAAAATCGCGGTGTTAGGGCACTCTATTGGAGGGTATACGGCTCTTGTGGTTTCTGGGGCAATCGCTCGCACCCAAGACCTAGTGGAGTTGTGTGAAAATACACCGACCATTTCCGATCCCTATTGCATGCCAGTGCGTAGCAATGAACTAACCCAAAACGTTGTGGTAAGTGGTCAGGATATACGAATAAAAGCTCAAATACTGATGGCGCCAGTTGGCGCTCCCTTTATCTCGGCTAAGGCGTTAAATAACGTGAATATTCCAACCATGTTGCTGGTGCCAGAAAAAGACGATGAATTAACAGAGGCGCATAATGCTGATGTGATCAAGCAGGGCATAGAGAGCAAAGGGAAGTTAACCTACATAAAGGTTCCTAATGCCGGTCACTATTCGTTTTTAACGACGTATCCAGAATATTTAAAATCCGAACTGGGTCCGATAGCAAACGATCCCGAAGGCTTTGATCGAAAGGAATTCCAGCAGACTCTTGGTCGCCGCTTTGCCGACTATTTAAAAAAAGTCATGTAACTTCATTTACTTGGGGCTACAACGTTAACTTATGATTTGAGGTGGTTTTTTTCAGCAAGCTAACGTTGTTTCCTCTGGTGGATAAAGTCTATATTACGCTCGTTTTTCCAACCAACCTTGTTCAATTTCAGGCAGAGGGATCGCATCCAATAATTCTTTTGTGTACTTCGTCTGAGGCGAGGAAAACAAGGATGCGCTGTCGGCAAGCTCCATGATTTCTCCATACTTCAACACCATTGTCCTGTCACATAACCGTCGTACAACAGACAAATCATGGCTAACAAACGCCATGGTGAAATTGAGCTCTTCTCGCAACCTTTCTAACAACGCCAGAACTTGCGCTTGAGAGGATACATCCAATCCCGACAATATCTCATCCGCGAGTACAAATTTGGGTTCCAAAGCGATTGCCCGCGCAATACCAACTCGTTGCCGTTGACCACCCGAAAGCTCATGGGGGTATCGAAATTTGAACGAGGTAGGTAAGCCAACCATTTCTAACGCATTTTCCACTCGCTTTTCTACCTGATCAAAACCATGCAACTTTAGTGGTCCCCCAATAATGGTCGAGACTTTGTGTCGCGGATTAAGTGACGACATGGGATCTTGAAAGATCATTTGAAATTGCTGACGCAACGTTCGTAACACGATTTCGGACCAGTGCGTGATGTCTTCACCTTCGTATTGAATACTGCCCGAGTCGCTGTTTAATAGGCGTAGCATAGCGCGACCGAGCGTCGATTTTCCTGAACCTGATCCGCCAACAATACCTAAAATTTCCCCTTCTCGAACATCGAAACTGACGCCTTTTATGATGTCGATTCGGGGGGCATACCCAAATAATGGTTTATTTGCCATATCAGGGTAACTGACCCTTAAGTCTCTAATTTCATACAAATTATGAGGCATGGCGGCTTTCCTTACTGCCTTTGATTACTTCCAGTTTTGTTAACTGAATAACGCTCTCTGGAACGGGTTTTAAGCTCTGATCTGGGCTGGTGTATTTTGGTGTCGCATCGAGCAGCGCTTTAGAGTATGGATGAGTGGGGTCAGCGAAGAAGTCTTTAACCAAAGAATTTTCGAGGACTTTTCCACCGTAAAGTACCGACAGCGATTGGCATACTTTTGCGACCACGCCAAGATCATGCGTTACAAACAAAATCGTGGTGTTGTGGTGGCTTTGCATCTCTTTTATCAATCGCAATATTTGCTTTTGAACCATCACATCCAATGCTGTCGTGGGTTCATCGGCAACAATGAGTTTGGGCTGTGCCGCAAAGGCAGCGGCGATCAATACACGTTGTCTCATGCCGCCAGATAATTCATGCGGATAGCTTTTCATTACTCTATCGGGATTAGGGATACCAACTTCTTCAAGTAACTCTAAAGCTCTCATTTGGGCGTTTCGTTTTGACCAGCCAAGAATATCGACTAATCGACCCGTTATTTGCCTGCCAATACGCTTTGAAGGGTTGAGTGCGGTTAATGGGTCTTGAGGGATGAGGGCAGTGTTTTGCCCAATCCATTGTCTTCGGGCTTTTGGGGTAAAATCTTGCAGCGACTTTCCATCCAGTATGATGTTGCCCTGATTCACCGACACCGCTCTTGGCAGCGTGCCGAAAATCGCGCGACCAATCATGCTTTTCCCTGCGCCGCTTTCGCCGACCAAACCATGCACTCTTCCTTCTTCTACTGAAAATGAGACGTTCCGAAGAACAGGAGATGTATCTGATAGGACCGCACACAAGCCCTCTATTTTTAAGTAAGTATTCATCGTAGTACCGGATCAAACCTTTCTTTTAAACCTTCGCCGAGTTGGCTAAAGCTCAATACTGTTAAAAACAACACAATCAAAGGAAACACCAATACCCACCAAGTTTGATGAATAGCCGATCGCCCTTCGGAAATCATGCCGCCCCATGTTGGGAAATCGGAAGACAAAGACAAATTAACGAAGCTGAGAATCGCTTCTACAATTACTGCGATACCCATCTCCAAGGTAAAAAGCACGCTGATGGCGGGAAGAAGGTTCGGTAAGATTTCTTTTATTAGCGTATTAAATTTCGGCCTTGCGGCGACGCGAGCGGACAAGACGTAATCCATCGAACATTGATTCAAGGTTTCTGCCCTCACCACACGCGTAAAACGCGTCCAGTCAATCACTACTATGGCGACAATGACGGAGCCTACGCCTGTGCCGATGACGGCAATCAGTAAAATGGCAAATAACACAGGTGGAAACGACATCCATATGTCTGTCGCTCGTGAAATCACGGCATCTGCCCAGCCTCGGTAGTAACCGGCAATTAGCCCAAGAAGCGAACCAATAACACAGGTTAGAACACCGGCTGTAATGGCAATAGTGAGGGAGACTCTGGTGCCATAAATGATTCTGGACAAGACGTCTCGCCCTAACGAGTCAGAACCCAACCAATACCCTTGTTCTCCATTCGGTAACCACGCTGGTGGAAGTTGCGAGGTAAATAGATCCTGTTCCAAAGGATTGTGCGGGCTAATAAAAGGGGCAAGCAATGCAGCTAATACTAAAAGCAATAACCAACCACTCGACAGCCATAATCTTAACCCCGCTTTAAGCGGTACTTTACTTCGTCCATCAAGCATGTCGTAACCTCGGGTTGAGTAGCGAGTAAGTCAAATCCACAACAAAATTGACCAGTGTGAATATCAAGGCAAACAGAATGACAATGCCTTGGATTAGGGGAAGATCCCGATTGATGACTGCATCTATTGCGAGATTACCGAGCCCTTCGTATGAAAAAAGCCGTTCTACAATCACGGTTCCGCCAATGAGAAAAGTAAACTGCACACCCACCAGCGCCAAAGTTGGTAGTAGGGCATTGGGTAAGGCTTCTCGAGTGATGACGTAAGCTTCACTGTAGCCCCGTGTTCGAGCCAGAGTGATGTAGTCGAGATGCATGGTTTCTTTCAGTGATTGTTTGAGCAGTTGTGCAATGATGGCGGCAAGAGGAATGGCTAACGCCAAAGCAGGCATAAACATATGGGAGAGCAAATCGAAAAATTCAGCCCAACGTAATGTCACCATGCTTTCTAGCAACAAGAATGAGGTATAGAAGTCGGCATCCATTGAAGGGGTAATTCGCCCTGAAATATGGAATAGCGGCCAAAGTACACCAAAGAGCAAAATCAAAAGTAAACCCCATAAGAAATCGGGCACCGAGAGCGCGACACCATTCGTAACATCAATGGTAGATTCAACTTTGGTGCCTCGCCATAAGGTGCCCGATAGAGCCAACGCACCGCCAAGCAAAACAGCGAAAACCAAGGCCATAACAGACAGTTCAAGCGTTGCGGGTAACCTGCCGAGCACCAATTCAAGCACAGGCTGGCGAGTAGTGATGGAGGTACCAAAATCGCCTTTTGTGACGCCTGAAATCCAAATTACAAATTGCTCAAGTATGGATTTGTCCAAGCCATACATAGCAGTTAGTCGAGCAATGTCTTCTTCGCTTGCTCCGGGTGGTAACATCATTGCAATAGGGTTGCCAGGCACAACACGTATGACAAAAAATACAATGATCGCTGCTCCGAGCAAGGTAATGAGTATGGCACCAAGCTTTAGTAGTAGTGTTCGAAAATTCATAGGGTTTTAGAGGCACGAATGCCTCTTCTCCATATTCGATCAATCGATCTTAGTTACGCGTCATTAAGTGAGGAAGTAATGCACCAGAAGCATGGGGTATTACCGAGACTCTGGGGTCATGTACGATGGGCTGTACGTATTGAAAAAGTGGCAAAACCAACGCATCTTCAGCAATTTTCTTGTCGACTTGTTTCCAGCCTTCAATTCGTTTGGCTTCATCTTTCTCGCCCCAGAGTGGTCCTATCATCGCGGTGAGATCTTCGCCATCCCAAACCGAGTGAGGTGAAGGACCAAACATGGCAAATCCTGTTGAGGTTGTTGGGTCGCCAATCGAGTTCCCCCAGTTATAAAAAGCGGCAGGCGCGAGTTTGTCTGCAGCGCGTAATTCGTAATGTTTCGCCACTTCATACACTTCTATTTCTGCATTGATGCCCACTTTGCGCCACAACCCCACGATGGCTTGGATGATTTCGTAATCTTTAGGCTTGAACCCTTTAGTCGTTTGAATGGTAAACGTCACGGGGTTGGATTTTGAATAGCCCGATTCTGCAAGTAGAGCGATGGCTTTTTCAGGATCGTAGGGTGTTTTTATTTCTTTGTTGTAGGCGCTGTAGAGTGATGTTTGTAAGGTGTCGATAGCAATACCGTAGCCTTTGAGCAGTCGTTCAACAATGGCGGATTTGCTAACCGCATGAACTGCCGCTTTGCGAACGTTTGGATCCTTCATTGCGTCAATATCATTGAAGAAAATCATCCCAATGTCCGAAACGGGGGAAGCGACACCTTTGAGCTGATCTTTACGTGTTAAGCGGTTGTATTCTTCGTACGGGATTTCGAGTGTCACGTGAGCATTGCCAGATTCCACTTCGGCCACTCGTGCAGACGCATCGGTGACAAACTTAATGGTCACGTATTCAAATTCTGGCATGCCTCCCCAATAGTTTGGGTTGGCTTTTAAACGGATGTAAGCGTTACGCTCGAATTTTTCCACCATGTAGGGACCGGTACCAATTGGATTGGCTTCAAATCCTTTTTGACCGACTTTTTCAATGTAGTGTTTAGGCAGTACATACCCAGTGAGAAAACTCATCCATTTGAAAATGGTGGGCTCAAATCGAACCACATCTGCGACGATGGTGTTTCCTTCAACTTGAAAATTGCCAAGCGTAGACCAGATAAATTGGATGGGGTTACCGCTGCTTTCGTTTCCTGCTCGCTCTAGGGACCAAACCACGTCCTCCGGCGTCAATGGCGTGCCGTCATGCCATTTCACATCACTTCGAATAGTGAGGTAAATTTTGGTTTTGCCCTCTAACCAACCCCAATTGGTTACCAAACCAGGGGATTGGCTCAGATCCGTTTTTTGCGCGATGAACTGATCAAATACCGATTGATAAATACCTTGAATTGTTGGGTTTACCGATGAGGGACCTGTTGTAGGATCCCAGCTGGGTAAGTTCACATTCGAGGCTATAACCAACTCGTCGATGGGTTTTGCTTGCAGGGAAAATGGTTGGATAAGCGCAAGGCACACAATCATTAGTGCACCGGCTATCCTATTGCTCAACTTCCATATTTTCATTTTACACTCCTAGTGTTTTTCAATGACTGAGCTTTTGTTTATTTCACGGGTTTTGATTTGACTCTTTTTAGGGCTCAGTGGTTTTGGTTACGTCGTCAGCTTTTGGGCAAGCAGATATCCGGCACCAGCGCCCGTTCCGGCTCCAGGCCAAACAGCGGCACCGGTGTGGTAAAGACCGGATATCGGCGTAGAGCCATCGGCTTTGCCAAACACAGGGCGGAACCAAAAATTTTGATTGAGGTGGTGGCTGCCACACAGCTGATCGCCACCGACTAAATTGGGGTTATCGGCTTCTAAATCGGCAGGGGATACAACGCGCTTAGAGATAATGCTTTCTTTAAATCCCGGAGCGTATTGTTCGATGATGTCCAATACATGCTGGCTGTAGGGTTCAGCTAACTTATGCCAGCTTTTGGATGGTTCGCTTGAAATTGAATCAACAAGGACTTTGGAAGGAAGCATCCGAACCTGAATCCATAGCGTATGTTTTCCGCTAGGTGCTCGGCTTGGGTCAATCGCTGTCGGTTGCCCCACAACAATAACTGGTTGCTCTGGTAATACTCCAGCCAAGGCTTGTTGATAGGTTTGCGCCATTTGATCCATTGATGGAGCAATGTGTACATACGCGAATTCTTTTAAGGTTTGGGACGCCGTCCAATTGGGGAGTTTGTCTATGGCGACATGAATCATCATGGTACCTGGCGCGTGTTGAAAGGCATCGTAGCATTTCAATGATTCTTGAGAGCTGTCGTTCGCAGCCAAACGCTGAAGCCCTGAAGGGGACACATTGGCGATCACGGCTTTGTTCGCAAGGAGCACGCTTCCGTCTTCTTTTTCTATGCCAATGGCTTCGCCTTGAGATGTGATGATCTTTGAAGCGCGCGTGCCATATTCTAGTGTGCCACCTTGCGATTCAATGAAGCTCACCATGGCACGTGTAATGGTGTCTGCGCCGCCTTTTCCTATCACCATGCCAAAAGCTTGGTTAGCAAACGATTCAAGAAAAGGAAAAATAGCCCCGCCCGCAATGTCTGGCGCGAAATCTAGATGCATCCCCCAAGCTGCGAGCGTTGCTTTTACGTGTTCCGACTCGAAATGAGTATCCAGCCATTCTCGTGGCGAACTGACCATTAAGCGCAAAAGATCAGACATTCCTTGGGTGCCTTCTTTACGGTAAAGCTGCCAAATATGTTTGGATAATGGGGCGAGCTTAAAAGGGGATTGTAAAAACGGAACAATAAGCGGAGCTTGTACGGAGAACTTCTCGGTGAGGTGGTTCCAGCTCGCTTCGTCTTTGTCTGAATAGGCACGGATTCTTTTGGCGTTCTCTATTGAATCTTTGCTGATGCCTAGCCAGTTACCGTCTGGAAATACGCTCGAAAAACAATGGTGCGCTTCAACGAGTTTTAAGCCGTGCTCTTTTAGCTGTTCGCCAAATTGTTGGAAAAAAGGTGAGCCTGCGAAAAGTGAAAGATTCATTGCTGCCCAGTCGTGCCGAAAGCCATCAAGCGTGTATTCGCCAGATTTTACTGCCCCACCAGCGGTCTCACACTGTTCTATGATGTGGACTGTCCAGCCTTTTGATTGAAGCAAAACAGCGCATACTAAGCTGTTTACGCCGCTACCAATTATGATTGCATCCGACCTTGGTTCACTCATTGCCCATCCTTGAACTTTCTTGTGTGGTTTCAGTATTAGCCAGTGATCTAACCGCGACAATGCGACGCCTATATAGAAAATGGGGGTTATTGCACGGCTAGGATAGGCTTGGCAAAAAGCGGATATGAAATATGCACCTAGTAACGCCCTAAACATGTAAAGACGGAGAAGAAAAGTCCAAAAATTGAAAAGGCACCGTGGTAAAAGTGAAATGGGGGAATGGCCAAAAACTGCACTATATGGATAGTTTGAGCAAAATACGGATAACAGGCACAGTCAGTATTGAGTAATATGTTAATATTATGTTAAGGGTCACGCCGTGGTGTAACGCACAGCTCGCCGCCAGAAAGACTCAATGCAATGGAAGCAGCCTTTTAAGAGAGTTACTAAAGCGCAATTTGGTATGAGTAAAGCTTGTATTTGAATGAGATTACGCGCTTAGGAATTTCCCGAGTAGGCACAAATAAAAGATGGAGAGCAAAGATGAAGTATGCCACTGAGTCTCCTCGTTTTAGCGTTCGCTCATTTCGCCAGAGATTAGACGAATCAAGCCATTTGTTGTTTAGCTCAAGTAACGTAGATGAAGCCAAAGCAAGTGTCGGGCGTGTTATGACAACTCACGAGCTTAATGTTATTAATAATAACGGTAGGCTTGATGCCAGTATGCATTACATGCCATTGGGTGATATCTCCCTGTATCGCTTAAAGTATGGGTCTAGTGTGTCCATCCATATCCCTACGATAAAAGATTATTACTGCATCCAAATCCCAATTCATGGTCATGCTTGTGTGACCAATGGTTCGGAGAAAATTGAATCGACAGAAAGTACGGCTTCCGTGCTGAACCCCGAAGTTCAAACCGACATGGTTTGGGATTACGACAACGATCAATTTATGGTCCGGATATCTCGCTCATTAATGGAGCGAACTGCAATCGGTATTTTGGGGCATGATATTGATGACCCAATACGATTTGACGTCGGGTTTAGATGGCAAGATTGCCCCGCGTGGTATTGCTTACTCTCCTATTTACTCGATTTTTACGCTAACTCGGATCCCTCACTTCGAGAAAATAAGTTGATTACCAGCCAACTGAATCAACTAACTGCAACCACTTTGTTTTTAAACCACAAACATTCACAAAGTGAAGAGAAAGTGACTCAACGCACGTCTATTCGACCTCGTCACATTAAGCGGGCTCAAGAGTACATGGAAGCGCATGCCCACGAGCCTATTTCCGTCGAATTGCTCGCTCAAGTTTGCGGTATCAGTATTCGCAGCCTCTACAGTGGCTTTAAAGATTTCGTAGGGACTACGCCAATGCAATACTTGAGAAATTTGAGGCTGGATCATGTAAGGAATGATTTGCTGATCAGTGAAGCCACCAGCGTAACATCGGTCGCGATGAGGTGGGGGTTTTCTCATATGGGTAGGTTCAGTGCGGAATACAAAGCTCGCTTTGGTGAAAGCCCCAGCCAAACGTTTAGGAAACGTTAATCCTCCACTCAATTACTGTGCATCCTTTATCCCTGAAGAGAGGAAGTACCATAATATTGTGAGTGAAACTCAAATTTATAATATATTCATGCTCTATGCACACTAACATATAAAGTCTGATTCATATCCCTGGTTTAACTTACAGTTTGATTCCCGTTTAATGAATAATTTTTGTGATCTATGTTTAAGCATAAATATGCAAAAACCGTCATCTTTTCTCACTAATTAGTGTTTCATTTCACATATTCAATCAAAATATTAAATGCTGAATTATTCATTGGAGTAATAGATTTAACCATTAGCCACTATTTATTAATGGGTATTAACTGCTCTGAGTCACATAATGTGAGTAATAAAATGATGGGTTATATGTTTTTTTAGGTCCATTATCAAATATTATAATTTTGCTTATGAAAATTAATCTAAATATTATTAATAGTTAACGAGATGTAAAAATCATTATTAATAAACTTGTTGTTAGTTTTGTTTAAATAAAAAATAAGAGTGTGAAATTAATGTCGAATTAATACGTCATAGTGTGATGATAATAATATCGCTAGGTAATAACTAATATTTAAAACCATTTGGCTATATCTTTATGCATTTCGCCATTCAGTGATTGGAATAAATGCATAGGGTTATTGCACCTAAAATTCTAGGGATAGTAGATGGAAACTCAGGCTTTAAGTAAACCAGAACCCTTAGGCAAGTTCAGTGCCCCTGTCTTAATACATGATTTCTTGGAAGAAAAAGTGGAAACTTCAAAGGATTGTGTAGCCATTGAGTTTAATGGAAAAAAAACAACGTATTTTGAGCTGAACGCGCGAGCAAATAAAATCGCGCACTATATCAATTTAATGAACTTACCCAAAGGCAGCGTGATTGCCATAATGGTAGAGCGATCTGAAGAGTTAATATATTCAATATTGGGTTGTTTGAAGTCTGGACATTGCTACCTTCCGATAAATCAAGGGATACCTAGAGCTCGAAATCACTATATATTGAATTCTAGTAAAGCGGCTTTTTGTTTATATAGCGGTCACTATGAAGGAGAGACTTCCTTTCCGTTTGATTCGACAGAAATTATACAAAATATTATCGGTGATCCGCATTTAGGTATTCATAATTTAAATCTAGAATTACCAGATAAGACAGCGGCTTACCTTCTGTATACCTCTGGATCGACAGGTGTACCCAAAGGGGTAATACAAACTCACAGAACGTTAGTTAATCTAGTGTGTTCACAGATTCAGCAAGATCAAATAACGCAGCCTTACCGAACGCTTCAATTTACGCCTGCAACCTTCGACGTTTCCATACAAGAAATGACCACCGCTTGGGCGACGGGTTCAACACTGGTCATGATGAGTGATGAGCAGAAAAAGGATCTATCTCAGCTACCGGACATCATTATTCAGCAAAATGTAGAAAGAGTGTTTTTGCCCCCAGCCGTTTTTGGCTGGGTAGCTGACCACGTAGTGGCATTCAATAAGTTAATACCCGAACTAAAGCAAGTGATTGTGGCAGGTGAAGCTTTGCAGATGTCGGTCAATATGTGCCAGTTCCTATCTGCACACCCATCGTGTGAATTGTGGAACCATTATGGACCGACTGAAACCCATGTTGCCACTACGTTTAAAGTTGCTACGTACGCGTCTGGGCAGTGTCCACCGATAGGAAAACCAGTTCTCAATACCCAATGCCTTATTCTCGATGACAATCAAAATACGTGTACAGATGGAGAACAAGGGGAACTTTGGGTAAAAGGAGCGGGGATTGCTCTTGGCTACATTAATGCTGACGAGCAAACCATGGGTCGCTTTTCGAACGCAGAAGATGGGCAACCTATGTACTGCACAGGCGATAGGGTGAGTAAAGATCCTGATGGAAACCTCGTTTTTCATGGTCGTAAAGATGATCAAGTACAAATTCGAGGGTTTCGAGTTGAGCTAGGCGAAATTGAACAAGCGCTGACGTCGATAAATTCGATTAGCCAAGCGGTAGTGGTGTATGGGGGTAAGGAAGAATCCTTTGGATTAAGTGCGTTTATAAAACAAACTTCCCTGAAGCGAGATTTAAATAACGTTCGCGCCATTCTTGAGGAGCAGTTACCAAACTATATGGTGCCAGAGAGCTTAGTAGAGGTATCCGACTTTCCTTTAAATCAGAACGGCAAAGTGGATAAGAAAGCACTAGTAACCCATCATTTTGTACCTAACGAGTCTATGCAGGTTGTGGTGACAGAAACTGAGCACAAGCTTCGTACAATTTGGGCGAGCCTGCTGGACTTGAGTGAAGACAAAATTGGTCGTGACAGCTCGTTTTTTAGTATTGGCGGGGAATCCATTCTAGCGGTCAAGTTGCTCGATAAAATACAAATGGAATTCGATAAAAGCATCAGTCTCGAATCAATATTCCTGCACTCAACCCTCAAAGATTTGGCGACCCATATTGATTCTTCTTCAAACCCCATTGCTCAGTTACCCGTATTTATTTCCTCGGGCCAAACGGTTTCCGAAGATCAGGTGTCGTTCGCGCAATCCAGCTTTTGGTTTTTGAATCAATCGGGTCAATCTCAGAGCTACAACATTTTACTTCCAATAGATGTTGGCGGGTCATTGGATATGATCCAATTAGAAGTGGCCCTCGAGCTTTTGGTCACCAAGTTTGATGTGTTTCAAACTGGCTTTATGCTCAATAGTGCGGGTAACCTTGTTCCCACGCCGTTACGGCAATCTTTCGAATTCCTCAGCACTTCGGATGATCTACAAACCATTATCGATAGAGAGCAGACCCATGTGTTTGACTTAGAAGCTGGACCGCTTCTTAGGGTGAGCGCGATACAACAGAGCGCGGACAGCGCAGTGCTTCTGTTGTCTGTCCCTCATATTATTGCAGACGGTTGGTCGATGGAGCTTGTGTATAAAGAGCTTGTCGCACTTTACACCAAAGCAGAATTAGCCCCTATTAAGCCCAAATTTGGTTTTCAAGAATTTGCCCTTAGCCAAAGAAAATGGGTTAAGAAAGGGTTGCTGGAACCGTCCAGACAGTACTGGAAAACAGCGCTGGCTTCGCTGCCTACGGTTCATCAAATCCCATTGGATTACCCGCGACCAACCATTCGAACATTCGAAGGGAACCAAGCTTCAGTTTCGTTGCAACCTTCTCTTGTCAGCGATATTGAGCAATGGTCTTCAACGCGTGGCATGACTTTGTTTATGACGGTGCATGCTGCATTTTCTCTTTTGTTGAGCCGTTTGAGTCAGGCGGAAGAGATAGTGATAGGTGTACCTGCTGGTGGGCGCACGAATTCGGACTTTTCACAAGTGGTTGGGTATTTATCAAACCTTATTCTTTTAAGAACAGAATACAACCCGCGAATGCGCGTGGACGCCTATTGTGAACAAATCAAACAGCGTAATCTCGATGCCTTAAAGCATCAAAACTACCCATTTGAATGTGTGATGGAGGAGCTAGATTACTCGACCAATCCGTCTTTTAATCCGTTGTTTCAAGTGATGCTCAGTGTGGAAGACCAGCTGACGATGCTCGAAACCGAAGATGCCATATTCGTACCGCAACACTATCTGACCCAAGGGGCAAAATACGATTTGCACCTAAGAATCATGAAAATGAATGATGGGCAGATATCACTGGATTTGGAGTACGACAGCAAACTATTCAGAGAAGACACGGCACAGCAATTGGTGGATGGGGTCTGTACGCTGCTTAAAGGCTTCACGGAAAATCAAAACTCAGAGCTACACGCATTGCCATTTGCACCTTTATCAGAATGGAAAGCGCTACCAAAAAAACAACCTCACACTCAAACGCAGAACCTGTTTACGCTCTTTTCTGACGCAGTAAAGCAATCTCCTAATTCGGTGGCTCTGGAGTTCAATTCTGCCAGTATGAGCTATGCAGAGCTTGATCTTTACTCCAATCAACTCGGTGCTTGGTTACAAAATGCTGGGGTAGAAAAAGACCAGCACGTTGGTATTGCATTACCAAGGTCGTTTGAGCTTATTATCGCGATTTTGGGCGTTATCAAAGCGGGGGGTGTTTATGTTCCCTTTGAAGAAAGCCACCCAGATGCACGTTTAGTTACTATTGCAGAAGACGCAGATATACGCATTCTGATTACTGATGGAATCCAAAAAAAATGGGCACCGTCGGCAATTTCTCAAGTGAATGTGGATACCGCCATACACCATGGTGACACTCAACGTCTTCATCCTGTAGAACGTTTCGATGATGATCCTCTTTCCCTTATCTACACATCGGGTTCGACCGGTAAACCTAAAGGTGTGGTTCAAACACATCGAACCATTTGGAATTTGGTTGAGCACCAAAGCCTCGAAGATGGGATAAATGAAAGCTTGAGAACGCTGCAATTCACGCCAATAGGATTTGACGTATCGATTCAGGAATTGGCGACAAGCTGGAAAACATTGAGCCCATTGGTTCTGATTGAGCAATCAGAGAAAGACGAACTTAATACATTTGCTCAGTGTTTGGCCGAGAAAAACATCGAGCGACTATTCTGTCCTCCGGCTGTGCTCGCCGTGCTCGCGGAACAACATGACGACTTGAATGACCGACTCTCATTAAAAGAGGTCATTGTTGCGGGGGAAGCATTGATTTTAACCCCAGCGATACGTCGGATGTTTTTGAAATTAGATGGTTGCCAACTGTGGAACCACTACGGGCCAACCGAAACGCATGTAGTCACGACTTATCGAGTAAACACCAATAGCGATGGTGAATTCCCACCAATTGGAAGCCCGTTATCTCATTCTTCGCTGTTTGTTCTAAACGCCTCGGGGCTGCCTTGTTCAAAGGGCGAGACTGGTGAGCTTTGGGTCGGTGGGGATTGTTTAGCAAAAGGGTATCATCAACGTGATGAAGAAACACAGGCGCGTTTTCAACATCATGACTATGCGGGTCAACGCCTCTACAGAACAGGCGATTTGGTTCGCCAATCTAGCTGTGGCGCGCTTGAATACATAGGGCGGCAAGATACCCAGGTCAAAATTCGCGGCTACCGCATTGAATTATCAGGGGTGGAATCCACACTACTGAATTTGCCCCATGTGTCTGAGGCTCGTGTTATCGCTCAGCCCCGTACTGCGCACGACAAGCAGCTTATCGCTTATGTGGTGCTCTCGAATTCAGAAGCAAATGAATCACTCATCATACCGTCTCTTCATGCCGAACTGAGTGAGCAGTTACCCAGCTATATGCTGCCTCATTCGATTATTTCAGTACCGTCGTTTCCACTGACCACCAATGGGAAATTGGACATTGCTAAATTGCCTGATCCGAAAGAGGCACTTTTAAGCACAGCCGAAGAGGGCGAGCTAACCCCAGCGTTGATTCAAATGAAAGCCATCTGGGTAGAAATATTAGAAATGAGCCCGAGCAACTTCAGCATTATTGATCCTTTTTTCAGCTTAGGTGGGCATTCTTTGCAAGCCGTTCGGTTGGTGAATCGAATCGCTCGGGAATACAAGAAAGACTTATCTTTGCGAGACTTTTTCCAAAACAGCTCAGTCGAAAAACTATCGAGGTTTTTGGAAGATAGGTCGGAATCGGCTTTAGCGGGTTCGATAATACCTAAACGAAATATTCAATTGCCGATCCCTTTAACTTCGCAGCAAGAAAAATTGTGGTTTGTTTGGAAGCTAGAAGGCGGGCTGAAAGAGTATAACCAGCAATTGGTTATTCGCGATCCTCAATGCCTCAATCGTAAGGCAGTCGAATCCCTATTTAACCAGCTCGTGATGGCGAACCCCGCTTTAAGAACACAGTTCTATCAAGAAAAAGGGGAGTGGTTCCAGAAGGCAATAAGTTCTGTTTCTTTAGAGTTGGATTGGGAGAGTGTATCGACCGTTCTGCCGAAAGATCTCAACGCCATGTGCTTGAGTGAAAAAGAGACGGAGTTTGATCTCACCAAACAAATCGGGTTGAAAGTAAAGGTTTTAGAGACTTCGGAAGCCAATAATATTTGGATTTTGACGCTTTCACATTTGATATTTGATGGTGCGAGTGCAGCGGTATTGCTCGAAGACATCTCACTGCTCGCCCAATATAAACACCTGTCGAAAGACAAGGACTACTTTGATTATGCACAGTGGGTTGAGCTCATTAGTCAGCCTGCAGAAGAGGCAGGGCTAACGTTTTGGAAGCAGCACTTAAAAGGCATTCCTGACTTGCTTCATTTGCCACTGGATCTCGCTCGGCCAAACAACTCATGTTTTAGCGCAGAATCGGTGCCAATTGAGATCAATCCTCAGTTACTTGCGAAGCTACGAGAAGCAGCGGCGATGCACGATTTGACTTTGCATATGCTTACTCATGGAACGTTGTCACTCACGCTATCAATGTACGCGGGCGTTACGGATGTGGTGTTAGGTATCCCTGTTGCGAATCGAGAATCCGAAGCCTTAAATGATGTCATTGGCTTTTTTGCAAACACGATTGCCGTTCGTACAGACTGCAGTCGCGAACAAACATTAAACGATTTTTGGGCGCAAATACGAAGCAACGCTTCGCTGGTACAGCAGTATCAAAGTGTGCCTTTCGATAAGGTGGTGGAAGCATGTAACCCCGTTAGAAGCCGATCTTATAGCCCTATCTTTCAAGTGTTGTTCAGCATGAATTCTGTAAACCATGCTTCAAAAGAGTCGCCTTTT
This sequence comes from Vibrio penaeicida, assembly GCF_030689305.1. Lineage (GTDB taxonomy): Bacteria > Pseudomonadota > Gammaproteobacteria > Enterobacterales > Vibrionaceae > Vibrio > Vibrio penaeicida_B. The sequence continues at coordinate 25,906 of NZ_JAUYVM010000025.1, forward strand.
GAACTGATGACAGAGGCGATGGCAGAGCAACACAGTGTGTTGGATCTTATCGTTAACTTAGTTGAAGACGAGCAGCATTGCCACGGTCACTTTACCTACCAAAAAGCGTTGTTTACTCAATCGAGCATGGTACGTCTAGCGCAGAGTTGGGTGAATATGCTGGAAATGATGGCGTTAATGGTCAGCCAAAAGCAAGAAACCATTCCACTGCATGACCTCCCTTTAGTAGAAGGAAGCCTAATTGGACAGCACCCACAATCAAAGCACCTCAATGCACCAGAATTGAACATTTCTAAGGCGCCGAGCCAAACAGTTTTGTGTGACTTTAAAGAGCAAGTCAGGCTGAGAGGGCAAGCCGTTGCTTTGAATTATGAAATCGATAATCAATTATGTTCAATAAGTTACATTCGGTTGAATGAGCTTTCCGATACCTTGGCAAATGTACTTAGTGCGGATGGTATGAAGGCGGGTGACATGGTGGTTGTTCATGTTCAGCGAGACCCGCTGACAGTGATCGCTCAGCTGGCCTTGTTTAAGATTGGGGCGGTATATCTACCCGTGGAAGAGTCTACCCCTGCGGAGCGGCAAGCCGTCATTATTGAAGAAAGCCGCGCTCAGTGGCAGATCCAATTTTCAGCCAACAACATATCTGCGAAAGGCGTTAAGACAAAATTCATCAGTTTGCCTCAACTCTCTGCCATGAAGGTGTTGGATTTTACGCCGAATACGCTAAGCGCAGAAACTTCTGCCTACGCGATCTATACTTCCGGCTCGACAGGAAAACCGAAAGGTGTATTGGTTGGGCATGGTGGTTTAGCCAATACCATCCGCTCACTGGTTTCGGAGTATCACCTTCATGACGACGCTCGGGTATTGCAAAATGTTCCTCTAGGGTTCGATGTGTCGATTTCTGAGGTTTGGCAGGCGTTATGCTCTGGTGCGTCGCTGCATATCGTTGGCAAAGATGCCCTAGTACCGGGCAAGCCACTAAGCCAAACGTTGATAACACATAAAATCACGCACTTATCGATTGTACCAACAGCGTTAGATGTTATAGAGCCTCATAAAGACATGGCTTTGGAATCATTAATTGTTGGGGGAGAAGTGACGTCGAAAGCCTTAATTGAGCGTTGGTTACCGTTCTGCCGCTACTTTGTGGCTTATGGACCAACAGAATGCAGTATTTGCTGTTTCACTCAAGAATATGACCCAAACACGTCGATTTATAGCATTGGAAACATCGTGCCAAACATGCAAGCCCGTGTGTTGGACGATTATGATCAACCTGTTATTCCCGGAGCGATAGGTGAGCTTTGTATATCTGGAATCGGTTTAGCAAAAGGATACTTAAACCGACCAGAACTGACTAACCAACGGTTTTTCGAATGGGAAGACGGCTTTACCTACTACCGAAGCGGAGATTTAGTGCGTGTTTTGGGTGATGGAACCATCGAATTCCACGGCCGTGATGATCATCAAGTCAAAATTCGAGGGCAGCGCGTTGAACTTACCGAAATAGAATCCGCAGTTAGCCGAGTCGAATCAGTACGAGCTTGTGCTGTGACCTACGAAGCGCACCATGGGGCTTATCAGTTGGTGGCTTACATTGTGTTATCTGGCAGACAGGATCTTAATGCTGCTTCGCTCGACGAGATAAAATCCGTAACAGAAAATGAATTGCCGTCCTATATGCGGCCTAACCATGTCATTGCACTGGAATATCTACCTTTTACGGCATCGGGCAAGCTCGATAAAAGCCAGCTCCCCTGTCCAGACATGGGAGTTAAAGCCACAGCTATTCAATTACCGACCAACGAAATAGAAACCAGTCTTTTGTCTCTATGGTCCGAGCTTTTATCTCTGACCCCTGAACAGATCAGTACGGACGAAAGTTTCTTCAGCGTGGGTGGGCATTCCCTGCTTTTGATCAAGTTAATAAATGAAATTGAAGTGAGGTATGGAATGTCGATGTCGACATCCTTTGCCTATGAAAACAACACGATTGTTCAAATGGCTGTAGCCATTGAAGAGGCTAACTACAGTAGCCAAACAAAAGACGACTCAACGGAAGAGATGGAGTGGTAAACGTGAACATTACCCAGTTAATTAATCAACTCAAAGACAAACACATCCACTTGTATGTGGAAGACGGCAAATTAAAAAGCCGCGCAGCAAGCGGGTTGATAACCACCGAAATTGGACACCAAATAAAAGAGAATAAGGCGGAAATTCTCAGTTGGTTCCAGCACCAAGATTTGCTAAAAAAGCCGATCTTACCGAGAAAAATTGAACCAGAAACGTTCCCGTTGTCGTTTTCCCAAAAACGCTTGTGGACGATCGATAAAATTGAAGGCAGCAACGAACACTACAATATGCCGTGTGCATACCAAGTTTCAGGTCGATTAGATGAGCAAAAGCTCGAAGCAACATTTGAAGCGCTTATCCATAACCACCCGATGCTCAAAACCGTCTATTCCGAGCAAGAAGAGGCGCAATTTCTAGTGGAGCGCCCTGCGTTTACACTCAATATCGTTGATCTTTCTGATGTGCCAGAACACCAAGCCGAAAAAGCGGTGTATGAATACCGTTTGTCTGATGCTTGCACTCCGTTTGATCTGAGCCAAGACTGCATGCTCAGAGCGGCATATCTAAAGTTGCCAAATAGCGTCAGTGTATTGGTTATTAATATCCACCACATCGCAGCAGATGGTTGGTCTATGGAGATATTAATCAACGAGATTATCGAGAGATACGAGTCAGGAAATATCCAGGTTACCAACAAAACAAACAAACCTGATTACTTCGATTACGCATCGTGGCAAAAAGAGTTATACCAGTCTGGCGCCTACGGCAGCCAACTTTCTTTCTGGAAAGAGACATTAAAAGACGCCCCAGCAACGCATTCGCTTCCCGTTAATCTTTTTCGTACAGAGCAGGGCAACCCTCCAATTCATGCCAACAACAAACAGGTTGCGAGTGTCGTTAATGCCCCTTTTAGTGCGGAGTTGAGTCACTCTTTAAGGATGACGGCTGCCCGATTAAATTGCAGCTTGTTCGAGTTGATGTACGGATTGTTTGCTATTGCTACAAGTGCAAGCAGTGAATCAAATGATGTGTTGATGGGGACAGCTGTTGCAGGGCGTAATCGACCTGAATTAATGGATCTGGTTGGATTTTGTGTCAATACCTTGGTATTGCGATTACAAGTCTCGCCGACAGACTCAGTGGAGAAAACGTTACTGAAAGCCATTCAAGTGGTGAGGAATGCGCAAGATCATCAAGACGTGCCATTCGATTACATCGTTGATGAGATTAACCCCGTTAGAAATGCTTCTCAAAATCCACTATTCCAAATCATGTTTTTGCTGGACTCAGTTGGTCCAAGTAATGTTTACATTGCTGATATTCCGATGAAATTAATGGATCCTTGTGAGCAAAAGAGAAAGTTTGATCTCACGGTCAGTGTGAAAGACAGTGGCGCTGATATGACCGTGAATTTCGAGTACGACAGCAACAAGTTTGATCCTCGCTTTATCGCCGATTTTATGGAGCGTTACTCGTTACTTGCTCAATCATTCTCCCATCAGTTAAGCACGCCAGTAGAGTGTTTTGATTGGTTTAAAGGGACAGATCTTAAGCCGTCGGTATTGAGCCACTGGCAAGATCCAAATGAACATAGGCCTGTTCTTGAGGTGTGGAAAGAGGTCGTTTCACGTTTTCCTAGCCATGTTGCGCTGCAAGAAAATGGGCATACGCTGACCTACAGAGAACTCGACGAGAAAACGGATTTATTAGCCAGTCATTTAAAGCGACTTGGCGCCAAGCCAGAATCCATTATCCCTGTTTTCCTTCCCCGTGGTATGGACGTATTTGTATCCGAGTTAGCGATTCTAAAAGCTGGAGCCGCGTTTTTACCGATCGATTCCAAATGCCCGACTTCGCGCCTTGAATTCATATTATCGGATTGTGAGGCGTCGATAGTGATATCGAATGAGCTCATACACTTGGCATTTTTGGGCGATACGATTTCTCTAAACCCCCATTTTTGGGAGCAGTTGGCCTCTGATGAGTCGGTAATATTACCAGCAGAAGATAGGTCGCTCGATTCCCTTGCCTATGTGATTTACACCTCTGGTTCCACTGGTATGCCAAAAGGCGTGTTAGTGAAAGACATTGGGCTATTGCAAGTTAGCCAGTGGCAAATGTTGGACTTTGATATTTCCGAGCAATCGGTGACGACTCAAATGGCTTCTATTGCATTTGATGCGTCGGTTGGCGAAGTATGGGCTTTCTTATTGTCTGGTGCGTGTGTTGCCATTATTGACGAAGACGCCAAGCGTTGCCCAAATGCTTTATTACAAAAGATGCGCGAGCTTAGTATTTCGCACAGTTTCATTCCTACTGCATTGATGGAAGCCATTGCTTCGGAGTCTGACTATTGTGATATGCCTGACCTTCGTTACATCATCACGGCAGGTGAAGCACTGCACTCTGTATCGTTCCCTTTCTCAGACAATGTACAAGTGGTGAACGCCTATGGACCAAGTGAAAACTCGGTTGTTGCAACGCGTTATCTAGTACAAGGCACCGAAACGCAAAGCCCTCCGATTGGCACGCCAGTTAAAGGCGTTGAATTGTGCGTGGTTAAAGGGAATCAATTAGCGCCAGTTGGTGTTCTCGGTGAGCTATTCCTAGGTGGGAATGGTGTATCGCGTGGGTATTTGAATCAGCCAGAACAGACAAAAAATAAGTTTATTGCTAATCCTTTTGAGCAATTAAGGTCGGATAGGCTGTATCGCACTGGTGACTTAGTACGCATGAACTTTGAAGGCGAATTGGAGTTTGTACGACGCGCTGACGACCAAGTTCAATTGCATGGGTATCGAATTGAGTTTGGGGAGCTGACGCACAGAATAACCGCCTCTGGTTTAGTGGCAAGTGTCGCGATTGCAATAGTTGGAGAAGGGGGGCAGCAACGGTTGTTCGCTTTTGTAACAGCAAAAAATGATGAACAAAATCACACGGATTTATCTCGGGATCTGCTATCGCAACTGACTGCTTGGTTCCCTAGCTATATGGTGCCTACGGTTGAAGTCGTAGACACGTTACCTTTAACTCAGAACGGCAAAGTCGATAAATCGTTTTTGCAAGAGAGAGCGAAGTCTAGAAAGCTAAGAACAGACATTGGGTTACCTCGTACTCCACAAGAAAGTGTGGTTATAGAAGCCTTTTCAAAAGTGCTTCAAGTGGAAGACATCAGTATCTTTGATGATTTCTTTATGCTTGGTGGGCACTCCCTTTCAGTACTGAGTTTGGCGTCTTATCTTAAACGCCAAAATTGGGTCGTGACTGCGGAGCAAATTTATCAAAATGCCACTCCTTCAGCGCTGGCTTCGATTATCAAACCGCATAGCTCAATAGCGGTGGAAGACACTCAGGAAGTGGAAGAAACCTTTCCGTTGCTTGCCAACCATCATTGGTTACTCAATCGGTACAACGTTAACCACTGTAACTCGTCTGCCCTTATTGATTTTGAAGTATCGATAGAAGGCGAGTATTTGAATCAATCTATTGCTCAAATTCTAAAACATCATGATGGCATGAGAAGGGTATTGATTTCAGATGAATCGGGGGAGCGTCAGCAAAAAGTTCAGCCATTTTCCAAATTAGCCCCTTGGTGGTTTACAGAAGATCTTTCCGATGTCGATGAGGAAGCATTACCGCAAGCACTAGCAGAAACCTGCCAAGGCTACCAAGTGTCTCTGCATATTGAAGAGTGCCTTTTTAAAGCCGTGCTGTTTGATCTTGGGCGAGAACGAGGACAACGACTGCTGCTCGTTATGCATAGATTATTGATAGACCCATATTGTTACATGTTTTTTATGGACGACCTCTATCAAGGGTATGAGTCAGCCAGACAAGGTAAGCCCATTACATTGCCTGAAAAAACGCTGTCTGTGGCGGAATGGAGTCGGTGGCAATATGAGTATGCTCAAGGTAAAGCAAAAGACTATTTCCCATATTGGAAAAATTTGTCTTGGGAAAAGTGTCTACCTCTATCGGAAGACCCTAATTTATCGTTGCCAGAAGAGGTTCCTGAGGTGCTGGCACCGGAATTACTTTTGAGCCAGCTGAGCGTAGAAGAAACGACCAATCTCAATACGGCAAGTACGCTTTCTGGGTACGCTCACGATGTCATTCTAATTACAGCCATGGTGAAAACCTATGGTTCGTTCAGTGGCAGCGACGCTGTCTTTTTGGTCTTTATGAATAATGGGCGCTCTATTTCAGGTGCTCGCCATTTGGATTTGACCAGAACATTGGCTTGGTTGCCAAACTATTACAATTTGATGTTCGATCTAACGGAGGCTCAAACCCTTCAAAATGCAGTCAAAAATGTGGCTGAGACACTCGAAAAATTGAACGATGTTGGGCTGTCATTTAGCGCTCTAAAATACATGTGTGAGGATCAGGAAATTCGTCAAACGATGGCTGAGATCCCTCGTTTTCATTTTGAATTTGGCTACATACCAAGCAACTCCATCAAAGGCGATGAGCCCGAATTCAGAAAGCTAATGAAACTGGCACAAGAATCCCAAGGTTACCTTGATGATGTGATGTACAAAGACACACCACCACTCATCAAAACCTACCCTGTTGGTGATCGTCTACATATGCACTGGGGCTACTCCCCAACCCAGTTTACACGTGAATATGTAGAGAAAATGAACACCACATTCCACCACTATATCAATGAAGTTGTCTCCACTTTGCTGTCGGTTCATACCGCAGAAGAGACCATCCAATCTGCCAAAATCGACTAACGGAAACTATGAAATGGAACATTCAAAATTAAGTATCATAATACCGACATATAACGCTCAAGACCTGCTCCGCGAAACACTGGATTGTCTGGTTGATCAAACGGTAAGCACGGATTTATATGAAGTCATTATTGCCGACGATGGCTCATCGGATAACACAAAAGAAGTCGTACAAGATTTTTCTTCTCTGTTAGATATTCACTATTACTACCAAGAGGATGATGGCTTTCGATTAGCTGCGGCAAGAAACCTTGGGCTCGAACATGCCAAATACCCTCTGGTTTTGTTTTTTGACTGCGGAATGATCGCTACCGAAGATTTGGTAGAAAAACACTTAATGGCGCATAAAGACCAACCCGATTCCGTGTTGATTGGGCTGTCGTATGGCGTGGAAGAGTATTCAACCGAGAACGCCAAAGAACTTACTCAACTTATCAATACACTTGATCGTACCGAGTTGTTTAGCGAGCTGTCTCAACGCAAGAATTTGTATGATTGCCGATATGACACTTGCCAAGAAATCGATTTCGACCTGTCGAAAACACGCGCCCCCTGGGTGATGTGCTGGGGAGGGCATGTGTCTTGTTCCACTCAGACGCTCAAGCAAATCGGAGGCTGTGATGAAGCCTTTAGAAGCTGGGGTGGCGAAGATGTCGATATGGCTATTCGGTTATTTGAACATGGTTGCCAGTTTACGGTGTTGAAGTCGTTACACGCGATACACAAACCCCATTACCGGTGTGGTGAAAGCAATAAAGCCTCTTCAATGGAAAACATCAAATACATCGTAAATAAGTATAAACAGCCAGACGTGAGTTTACTTTCGGAGCATGGATGGGAAGCCATATTTAAAATGACATTAAGAGAAGCGGAAGCGGTCTAACTGATGGAAGCTGTCTTGAACAAAAAATTAGGTAAAGCTTTCCATATCATTTGGTTTGGGCAACTGGTCAGCCAACTAGGTACCGCAACGACCAGTTTCGCCTTGTTGGTTTGGATGGCACAGAATGGTCAGTCGACGACGGCATTTGCTTTAGGGCTTGTCTGGTTTTTCTTGCCAAGCGCCATTCTTTCGCCATGGATAGGCGGTATTGTCGACCGCTTTAACCTGAAAAAACTGGCGATAGTGTCCGATCTACTCGCGGGTGTCTTTACCGTTGTTATGCTGCTTTTAGCGTATTTCGATGTTCTAGAAATGTGGCATGTATACATCATGGCGGTGTTTAGTTCAGTTCCGAGCCTTTTGCAAAGAACCACATTTACGGTGTTGATTCCTAAACTGGTGGGGAGCGAATTAATAGGAAAAGCCAATGCGCGCTTTACCATTATTGATGCTGGGTCGAGAGTTGTTTCGGCTTTACTTGCGACAAGTTTGTTGTCCGTCGTTGGTTTAGCCGGCGTCATGTTGATTGACTTGTTAACCCTGCTGGTGGCGGTATTGAGCTTGCTCTTGGTGAGGCTGCCTAAAGAAGTGTGTGAACCCGTTAAAAAAGCAGACGGTGATTCCGCGTCTTGGCGATTTAGCGATAACGTGATGCCGGTTTTGAACGAGCTTAAAGCGTCACCGTTCCTCTTTATGGTGCTGACGTATTTGTTGGCGGCAAATTTCATCACATCGCTGGTCACTGGGCTGATGGCACCTATGTTACTGGCCAGCTTCACGGTGGAAAGTATTGGTGTATTAATGTCTGTAGGCGCGGTAGGTGCGTTAGTCGGAGCAGTAATTTTGTCAGCGAAAACGCCTAAACGCCTCGTTTTGTGGATGTTCTCAATCAATATTGTCAGCGGTATTTTGATCATACTGGCCGGCATTACCACTCATTTACCCCTTATGTACATTACGGTGTTTGTCATGATGTTCATTTCACCGTTAATGAGCGTATGCGACCGCACATTCTGGCAACAGAGAATCAAAGAATCCATTCGAGGCCGTTTCTTTGCACTGCAAGGTGCAATGTACATGACCGTTTTCCCGGTTGCGACCTTAGTTGGTGGGGGCTTAGCCGACGGTGTCTTTGCGCCAATACTGTCGTATTTGAGTCAATCTGGTGATCTTCTACCAACATGGTTCGGTGATCAGAAAGGGCGAGAGCTAGGGCTAATGTATGCCGCTGTTGGTGGAATTGCCGTGGTGTTTTCCATTGCTATTTTAGTTTGGTGGAAGCTTTCTGCGTATAGGAATGATGGAAAGTTCATTTCAACTGAAGCCAGTTCGCTTTCATAAATGGGGATAGACAATGATCTGCAAAAGCATTTCTAGACTACATCATTTTGAGCACATTAAAGCACTTTTAGGCTCGGAGATATTACTCAATACCCCGAAGCCTAAAGGCTTATCTATTTCGATTGATGATGGACCTAATCCATACGCTCACGCCATGATCAAATTGTTCAAACGCGAAAACATTTCTGCCAGCTTTTTTGTTTTGGCGACGAAGGTGCAACAAAACCCTGAAATCGCAAGATGTTTGTTAGAAGAAGAGCATGAATTGTGCGTGCACGGTTATGATCACACCATTATTACGGATATAACGCCAGATGCTTTTCAGCGATCTTTACATCGATTTGATGACGTAATGCGTGAGCACAACCTTCCGTATAAGAAAATCTATCGTCCACCGAATGGCGAGATCGCCCCCGAATATGTCGAAGTATTGAAAGCGGAAGGATTCCAAACGGTGCTTTGGTCGCTCGATTCCTTTGACTGGGAATTCAATTCAAAACAAATACAGGCGCATTTTGAACAGCAACGTGACCTCCATCAATTGACTCTATTTCACGATGGCGTGATAGGCGGTTCGCCGTTTTCTACTCTCAAGTCACTAGTTGCGTTAATAAGGTTATGTAAGAAGAAACAGATCCCAATTGTTCCAATGAATTTGGGTTAAATAGGAAAAAATATGAGCAATGTCGAGTTGGTAAAAGCGTATACAGAAGATTTACCCGACCTTAAACATTTATTCATGCCGCCAAACTTAGGTTACGTTCCATGGGAACGATATGTGAGAACCTTTACGCTGACAAAACCTGAAAAGTTTGAGGATCCTTACATTGGTCTTGGGCTTAAAGTGGGGGATAAATGGGTGGGTTTTCTCGGCATGGTTCGCTCTTTTCGGGAAATTCAAGGTATCGAGACGGAAGTGAATAACATGTCTACGATGACCGTTCTACCCGAATACAGAACGCAGAGCTTAAGGCTATTTAGAGCATTGAAAACGCTTAAAACAGCTCTGTTTACCTGTCTTACGCCTAGTCCTGTTACAGAGAAAGTATCGATAAAGACGCTGGGTGCCAGCGTTCATTCCGATAAGTATCAGGTGCTTTCAGAAAGCTCTCAGGATCCCTCCACGGTTACTGTTGTTAGCGACCTTGATCAAATACAACAACGAATAGATAGCCAGTGGACAGGTTTGTTTGACGAGCATTCTCAAGAAGCGTGTTTTTTTGTGCTTGTTGAGTGCGAACAGAGTGAATGCCTGCTTTTACTGACAGAGCGCACCTTGCAGGAGGAGCAGTATGTAGAAGTATTGTTTTACTCAGATGTGGATTTCTTTAGTAGGTGGGCGGATAAAATATCGTCCAAGCTTGTTTCTTCTTATGATGTGAAGGGCGTTATTTTGGATGTTGTAGATACGCCTAATGTACTATTGGATCCAACGAAACAACTTGCGATGAAGGAACCCAACCTAGTGGTTAGGTTTGGTGAAGGCCCATTGTCCGTCCCTTTCATATCACTTTACTCTGAAATAACCAAAATGGGCATGTAAGGCTTAAGCGAAAAGTGCGGTACTGAATGTATCGCACTTTATAGCACTTAAGGTTCTTTCTGGCTAAAAGGCGAAATAGCCTAGGTTAGGGGCTTTAGAGACCTTTCGTTGCCAATTGCTCTGCAATGTAATCCGCTTGCCTTATGGCGAGTGCCACGATGGTGAGCGTCGGGTTTTCCGCCGCACCTGTGGTGAACTGACTACCGTCCGATACAAAGAGGTTTTTGATATCGTGGGTTTGCCCCCAACGGTTAACCACACCATCTTTCGCTTTCTCACTCATTCGGTTAGTCCCTAAGTTATGAGTGGAAGGATAAGGCACAACGCGATGGGTTTTGATTGCCCCGACGGCTTCATACACTTGTTCGCCTTTTTCGTAAGCGTACTCTCGCATCGCCACATCATTGGGGTGATCGTCGTAATGAACGTTAGGTATGGGCAAACCGTTAGCGTCCAATTCATCAGAATTCAATGAGACTCGATTCGAGGAACGTGGCATGTCTTCACCGACTAACCACATGCCTGCCATGTGTTCATATTGCTCCATTGAGTTGGCAAAATCGGTACCCCATGCTCCGGGTTTAAGGAAAGCGGCCATGAAGGGCAAGCCAAGAGACAAGGTTTCCATCTCAAATCCACCCACAAACCCTCGGCTAGGATCGTGAATCGATTCGTCTTGAATGATTCCTGCCATGGTGGTGCCTCGGTACATGTTAACGGGCTTACTGAACTCCGCATAAACCGATCCTGTCATGTGGCGCATGTAGTTTCGGCCGACTTCACCGGAGCTGTTCGCTAAACCATCTGGGAACATGTTAGAAGCGGAGTTGAGTAATATTCTTGGGCTCTCAATGGAGTTACCTGCAATACAGACGATTCGAGCTTTTTGGTGCTGTTGGTTACCGTCTTTATCTGCATAGAGCACACCGTCTACGAGCCCTTTATCGTTATGGGTGACTTTTAGCACTGTGCTGCTTGAGCGCAGTTCGAAATTCCCTGTGGCTTCTGCTTTAGGGATTTCTGTATACAGTGTCGACCATTTAGCCGACATGCGGCACCCTTGAAAACAGAACCCAAGTTGCATGCAGCCAGGGCGACCATCACGAGGCTGAGAGTTAATCGCCATTCTACCCGTATGCACTTGCTTATAGCCGAGTTTACGGGCACCCGCTTCCATGACTTTGTAGTTATTGTTCCCCGGCAAGCCAGGTATATCGTGAGTGCGCGTGACCCCCATTTTGTCTTCGGCTTTGTCGTAGTAAGGTTCGAGTTCGGCAAGGGTGATTGGCCAATCGAGTAACGCCGCGTCTTTCACTTCGCCGTAGTGAGTGAGAGCCTTAAACTCGTGTTCTTGAATTCTTAAACTGGCGCCTGCCCAATGGAGGGTTGAGCCGCCAACGGTTTTGCAAATCCAAGCGGGTAAGTTTGGGAAATCACGTGCAACTTCCCATGTGCCAGAGGTGGTTCTTTTATCCAACCACGCTTCTTTGCCAAACATGTGCCATTCATCGTTTTTAAAGTCTTTGGCGTAATTTAAGTGCGTGCCAGCTTCCAAACACACCACCTTTACTCCTTTTTGACACAGCTCATTGGCGAGCGTCCCCCCGCCTGCGCCGGACCCAATCACGACTACGACGCTGCTGTCAGCAAGTTCAAATTTAGCCATTGGACACCTCCTTGTTTTCCATTGGCAGCCAATCAATGTCATCAAAACCGCGATGCAAATATCCTCCTTTTGAAAAGGAAGGTCCCTCATAGCCAAACTTCGCCCAAATTTTTGGGTTGTTGTACAAAGAAACCACCATGTTGCCTCGCACTGTTTGAAAAAAAGGTTCAGAGGAAAGCTTGTTTAAAACGGCGTCTTGAGCCGTTACGGACATCGTAGAAAATCCACTCTTATTGAGCGTCGACAATCCTTGTTTAAAGGAGGCAAGGCTGTCGCCAGACAATTGCCCGTCGAGGCTTTCCACACACGCGCCATAAAAGAAATCAGCAAGGTGCGGGTGAGGGTAGATACGTCGACATAATGCCAATAGTAAGTTGGCTTCTTCGGTATTGAGTTTCGAGACCTTCATTTGCCATTTTTGCCCAGCAAGCGAATATCCAGAAAGGCTGAGTGTTAGCGCTATTGCTGCACTAACTGAAGAGAGTTTTAGAAACTTTCTTCTACTTAGGTTTTGATCGTTCATCCTTACGACCTCCAGTGTAATCCGTTATTGGAATCGACCATGTTTTTGCAAAAATTCAATTTTGTAACCGTCGGGATCGGTTAAGAAAAAGAACGTCGCCATGGTTTTGTTGTTATGTTGCATCGACTTAACGGGAGTAGGGGTAAAACCCGCTTCAGTTAACGAGTGATGAGTTTGCTCGATATTGTCGATGCATACCGCTAAGTGGCCATAGGCATCGCCATGTTCATAGGGAGAGTCTCGACCGTGATTCAGGGTCAGTTCGACTTCAAATCCGGAATTTGGATCGTGCAAATAGGTTAAGGTAAACCCGTCAAATTCATATTGATCCGCGAGTTCTAACCCAAGGGCGGTCGAGTAAAATTGAATGGAGCGATCCAAGTTAAGTATTCGAATCATGGTGTGAATGGTTTTTGTCATTTGTGGCTCACTTTGCTGTTATTGATTTTTAAATCAATATAAACGTGAACCACTGAGTGGTGGTGGTAGTATGCTACCACATGTTAAAAAAATGTAACTTTATTGGCGTGTGCTCGTACCTATACCGATATTAGGGGCGCAGTATCAAGTAGCTGAGTATAGAGCTTCACTCGATCAATGAGCCTGAGCGTGAAGTTGTTGCTTGGCGGTTTTGAGTACTTTTTCTGGCTGAGAAAGGTACATAACGCAGGAGCATCGGAGCAATGAGGCAAAATTGGATATGTCGCCATGTAAGTCGGTGGCTTCATCATAAAGTAATGAAAGAAACTGACCTGTTGTCATATGTTGAACTGTGGCTATTTCATCAATAACCGTCCAAAACTTGGACTCAAGCCGAACGCTGGTGGAATGACCACCTAAGCGAACAGAGCGCGAGACAAATTGGTAATTCTCTGGCGATTGACCAGCAAATATATAGCACATGGGTTCCTCCATCTCATACCAGCATTCGAGAAATTGGATCATCAACTAGAGCCAAATAAAAAAGCCCCAGAAGGTAGGTTTTTTAATATTTGTTCAATAATGGTGCAATTACAACCACTACCTTAAAAGCCGAAACCAAAGTCCGTTGGTTGTTAATCCACTGAAAAATAGAGCGTAAACACTACTTCAATCGTATGTGGCGATGACGTTATGGGATGAAGAGTCACCTTAAGTCTCATAATTGATTCAAATTAGCTCGTTCATGACTGAATGGAATTCTGGTTAGTCCTAATATTCTCTTTGTTCTCGAATACGGTTTGATAACATGTAGCCAATTAATATCAGGGGCTGTCACATGAAACAAAGTATCATCCATATTGCTCTCGTCGTTGATGATTACGATGACGCGCTCGACTTCTATATCAATAAACTCAACTTCGAATTAGTAGAAGATACCTACCAACCAGAACAGGATAAACGTTGGGTTGTGGTATCTCCTCCGGGGTCCGATGGCGTAGCATTATTACTGGCGAAAGCATCAAAGCCTGAGCAAAGACCGTTTATTGGAAACCAAGCAGGCGGTAGGGTATTTTTGTTTTTACGCACCGATGATTTTTGGCGAGACTTCAATAGCATGAAAGAAAAAGGCATTCATTTTGTGCGTGAACCCAGCGAACAAGATTATGGCACCGTCGCCGTATTTGAAGATTTGTACGGAAACCTTTGGGATTTGCTTCAAATGAATCCCGATCATCCGATGGCGCAGCGTTAAAAGACCGCTGAATTCAAGGTTACACCAAAAATTGGCACAGCCTGTCGATCAAACCACGGACTTCAGGAAGATAGCGATCATCTTGGTGAGTGACTAGCCATTGATCGTGTCCTAACTCATCAATGATGGCTCCGGCTCGAACGAGTGAAGGTTGAGCATCACCAATAAACGTAGGGAGTAAGGCTATGCCTTTCCCTGCTAGTGCCAAATCAAGGCTGTTTCTTGGTTCATTTACCTCGCAAATTACGTCATCGCTTGCATGGCGTTCAAGCCATCGAGCTGACGGAACATCTGCCTGCACTTTGATCCAAGTATCTTGTGCGGAATGCGTCGCGTAGGGTGCAAAGTCTACCCGTTTTAGTTTCCTACAAGCTAACGTTTCCTCTGTTGGTCGAGTATTGCGGATCCCAATAACCACCTCTCGGTGAGTGATATTTAACGTTTTTTCGGTAGAGACAAATCGTAGGCGAATATCTGGCAATACTTCTGACAGCGAATTGAGGTTTTCTATAAGGAATAAGGTTGTCCAAGTCCCTGCGGATATTTTGACAAGAGGTCTATCTGCTTGCTGGGAAGCGGGAGTGGTTAGGTTAAGGATCTTTGCTTCAATGTTGGTGAGTTCTTCAAGCAACTCTCTACCATCGGCTAGAAGCTCGTAACCTCTATCGTGTCGAATAAACAGTTCTTTCCCAATTCCCCGCTCTAGGGCATACATTCTTCTTCCTAACGTTGCCGCGCTACGCTGAGTGGATTTTACGGCAGCAGAAAGCCCGCCTTCGCGAGCCACAGCAAGGAATAATTGTAAATCATTCCAGTCAACATTCTTTTTATTCATGAAAAGAGCCTTTCATTTCACTCCATTGATAAAAAGATGATGAACCGTATTCTGGTATTGAGTCAAGGAAGAGTGATGCTCTACTTGGTTCGTTTATCGATCAAAACAGAATCTTTTGGAGATGATTTAGCAAATCAGACCGAGGAGAGGGAAAGAATGAAAACAACAAAGTTCTGTAAACCTAATAGCTACCACGTATCAAATTCAAAGAATAGAAAGAGATCGACGTTGAAGGAGGAAAATGGTTTCTATGAATTTTATGGCTCAACCGATATTTGCCAATTTTATAGGGTGATCTGCGGTTTATCTCGATTTGTAGAGTGGGTAGTTACGCGTGTTGGGAGACTAAGATCGTATTGGAATAGGAAGTTAGCTTGTTTAAAGTTAGAAAAAACCAAAGAAAAGGCTGCAAAACGCAGCCTTTATAAATGAAGACATTCTCAAAGCATTTACTTTTTCCAACGAGTATAAATTGATCTCGCTAGAGTTTCGTTAGAGAAGAGCATGTTATCCCGATTCATAGCGATGCTTGCGTGGTTGTCGGCTAAAGACAGGTTAGGTGTTGAGAAGTAAACCTCTAGTCTCATTCCGTTTTCTTTGCGCAAACTCGGTCTATCCTTTTCTCCTTCAGGGAAAACAATGTCAATTATGCGGTACTCTTTTTGATTGTGATCTTTCCAATCTTTGACTTCCCATGTTGCCGTAAACCCTGTTTCGCCCTCTGGAGTAACGGTGACGGTGTTATCGTCGCCAAACGCTAGTGTGGTTAAAACAGGGATAGCATGTTGGGTGGAAGAAGTAATATCTCGAAGGTGATAGAAAGTATTTCCCCTAACAAACGAATCATCGATATTTTTGGATGTTCTCCAAAAATGCTGATTAGTCCAAATGGCTAGCTCATCGTTTTTATCGAAGCTTAACAAGTAGGTTGTATTCGTATCGATAAATTCAAACTGATATTGGTCAAAATCGAGAGTTTGGTTTGCAATTGTGTACGGGGTATTTTTACACCCAGAAGACCCGCCACAATAACTGGTTGAAAGTTTGTTCTCAGAGCTAAAGAAAATGGTGTCGAAATGACTGCCCGCGCTATTACGAAATTCACTGATATACATTGGTCTTTTTGTAAGATAAGCATGCAAATTTGAAATAGGTTGAGCAGTGTTTCGTGCCCATTCTTCATAGATAAAGTATGCAAACTTTTTACTTTTTATAAGCAGATTATCCGAGTTCAACTGACTTGAAGTGTTGTCGACAAGAATAACCCCTTTACTTTGGAGCTGGGTGACGAGTGTGAGTGCAGCCTCTCTATTCAAGCTGTCGTGCTGCGCATTGTTAGTAAAGGAGATCGCTATTGTTTGTTTCGCTGCACCATTACTATGCGTGCCTTCTGTAAACGTCCAACTTGCATCAAACGCTTCTTCCTTATAGGGCTTCACTGAAACGGTTTGAGCATCTTTAAAGTGAAGTTCAACCAATTGAAGTTGTGCGTGTTGGTCAACGTCGATGATATCGCGGATGTGGTACCAGCGTTTACCTATTAAATCCGATGCCTTTACATCAGCTTTAGCACCGGAAACGAAATCTTGCTTACTCCAAATCAGAGGTAAATGGTTGATGGAAGAAAAGCTTAATGCAAATTCTGGCGTGACATAGAAGAAGTCCATAGACGTATTTGAGTCAGTGAACGTTAAAGACTTACCCGCTATTTCATAAGGTTTGTCTGTTGCGCCAAATAGAGAGCCATTCATTTTGCCATCTGCAAAATTCGCTGTTTGCAGCAGGTAATCATTGTTGTTGAGTGTTGATACCCAAAACTTTCCAGATTCGAGATATTTCGTTAAGCCTTGGTATTTGTCTTTTCTTTTGACCTTACCATCAGAATCGAAGTCCAGATCCACGCTATCCAGATCTTTACCTTCGTTAACAAGCTTTGCTATTTCTGCCGTCAACTTGCCAGACATTGTGAGCAGTTCGTTGGCATCCGCATCGGAAAGGTTTTCACTAAATTGTTGAGTGATGGCGCGTGCAAACAAATGCGCTTTGGCGGAGTCGTTGTTCGACGTCTTTTTAGCGACATAATCTCCGGTGAAAGCATCTAAAGGAAGGTTTAAGCTTGCAGCTAACGCCGACATATCCATTTTGTGGATTTTTGCTAACGTCGTAAATGGTGTAACTGTCTCCTCACCTGCGCCAGCAATCATTTCATAGGAATGGCTTAGGTAACCTGGAGTGTCTGAGTCCTGAGTTTGACCGGCAATCACTTGTGCAATGATTGGGTAGGCAAAATCAGCCTTATCAATGGTTATCTTTCCAGACGCATCCGTCGTTGTGCTTAGTTGCTCGCCAGTATCACATCGACCATTTTTATTTCTATCAATACACACAGCGGCATTACTGAGGTAGCCGTCGATAACGGTTATCGTTTTACTTGTTGGTGTGGGCGTGGGTTTTTGTACGGGGTTGTTGGTGGAAGAACCGCCACCACCGCATGCACTAAGCAGAACGGTCGCTGCCAGTGTAAATACTGCTTTGTTTAACATAAGCCGAGTTTCCCTATCCGAGGATTTGTTAATAATTAGAGGTTGTTAGAGTAGAAGTAGGCGGAGAATAATATGTTGGGTATTAATATGATCGTAATTAGGGTCTGTTGACCTTTTGAGGCGATTTTTGCAATCAATGAGGTTACTTAGGCATAAAGAGGATGGCTGAGCAGAAGTTGCATTTCATTGAGATTGAGTGAAAACTCTAACTCTGCACTCAATTAACGGTTACCGAACTTTTCATATTGGGTTAGCTTGAGTATAACAATCTGAATTAGTGCGGTTTTAGCCGCCATACTCGATAAGGAGAGAGTTTTGCTTGCTGTTCTACGATTACTGTTAGTTGGGGTGTTTTTGGTCGTTATTACTATATGTGCCTGCCTATACTGCGCTTTTAACCCCAGAAACCCTAAGCATGTTTATACATTTTGCCGTTGGTTTAATCAGCTTCATAAGCTCTTTGGCATAAAGCTGGTACAGCGTGGGTTGGAGAATGCACCAACACCTGATAATAGTGTCTATATTTCCAATCATCAGAACGTGTTTGATTTTGTCACTTCGCCCGGCATGTTGCGCCCAAGAACGGTGACTTTGGGAAAACGGGATTTGTTGTGGCTTCCATTCTTTGGTCAGCTTTACTGGATTACCGGCAATATCTTAATTAATCGTGAAGATAAGTCCAAAGCCCGAAACACAATTAAGCAAGTAGCGGAAGCGATTCATCAACGTGACTTGTCTGTGTGGATTTACCCAGAAGGAACCCGAAGCAAAGGGCGTGGTTTGTTGCCTTTTAAAACAGGAGCGTTTCGCACAGCAATCGAAGCGGGTGTGCCTATTACGCCAATGTGTGTCAGTAATGCTCATAACAAGTTTTCACTCAATCGCATCAACAATGGCATTGTGATTACTGAAATGCTGGAACCCATTGATGTGTCGGATTATCAGCTAGCAGATGCAAGAAAACTGGCGGATAGATGTCATAAGCTAATGAGTGAAAAAATTGCAGAACTCAACAAAGAGGTAGAGCGCTTAGAGGCGTCTAGCAATAATCAGCTTAGTTCAAAACCACAGGTTTAATCTTTACTCAGGTGAATATAATGAAAATACGTACGTTGGCCCTACTTATTGCTACTCACGGAGTTGTCGGGGCGTTGGGTTTTGGTGCCGGTATCTATGCGCTTCCTATTCTTACTGCGCCACCAGCCCCAAGTACAGCTGTGATTGAAGAGAAATCCCTTGAAACACTGTTTACTGCCCAATTTAAAAAAGAACTCAAAGACAGTGATGCACTTCATTGGGGGGAAGGAACCGTTTCTATCGGTTCTGAATTTATCACTCTGGAAGGAGAACTTGCTCCAGGACCGGACTACAAGCTCTATCTTTCGCCAGAATTTGTAGAGACGGAATCGGATTTCAATCGGATAAAATCGCAAATGGTTCAAGTGGGAGACGTGAAAACTTTTGAGAACTTCGTTGTCGAAGTACCAGAAGGCATCAAGCCAGAAAACTTTAATAGCGTGATAGTTTGGTGTGAGTCTTTTGGGCAATTTATTACAGCAGCAAAATACCAATAATTTATCCCATAAATATTTTATAAAAGTGTGCTTATCGCGCACTTTTTTTTGTTTCAATAGGCTTTGGATTGGTTAAGATTAAGCAATATCAAAAGGGAGCACGAAAATAAGTGTTAGTCGAAAAATGGTTACAAATTGATGGGGATAGCCTGTATTGCTTATCCACGCAAAAGGTAGAATCTCAAAAAACACTCGTCCTTATTCATGGTTTAGGTGAGTCTCATCAATGCTTCGCTGATGCCATTGATTGGCTGCCCAATTACAACCTAATCATGTTTGACATGTGTGGCTATGGCTATTCACCTGCTTCTTGCTCTTCCCATTCCACGGAAACGCAAGCAAAACGTATTCTAAAAGCGTTAGATCAAATGGGCATTGATAAATGCTACCTACTCGGGCATTCATGGGGAGGCGACATTTCCACGCTGGTCTGCCAGTTTGATACGAATCGTATCGTTGAGGGGTTCATTAATGCCGAAGGCGGGCTTCATGAAGAGAGCATCATTCTTTCTCAAATCATTGCGGAACAGTATTCGGGATTAACAAAAGCGGAATTCTCTGAGTGGGTGAAAGGTGAAGGGTTCGCAAAACGGTTTACCCTTAAATGGCATCATGGTGCTGGGGTTAAGTATTTGTCCTCGCTTAGGCGTTGTGACCCATTAGTGTTGGGAGAAACGGCGAGTGAGATCTATGCTCAACATGATACTCAGGATAGCCGTGGTGTTGTAAGTTGGGGGCAAATATTCGAAAACCTATCAATACCCACTACTTATTTTTGGGGAACCCAGAGCCTAGAGGGGTGCGAGCGAGCCCTTAACTTTATACAAACCTTAAACAATGTTTCGTTTAAAGGCGCGAATCACTGGGTGCAAAATGATCCATCGCTTTTCTACGCCGAGGTCGAAAAGTTCATTGTGAGCGCATCAAAGAAAAACCAAGAACTATAGATTAGAAACTATACCCACGGCATTTTCTTTGCTGAAGGTCTCGGAAATTATGTTAATTATCAATTACATGTTTGGGTGAGTGTCTGATTGCAGTTCTTTTATAAAACTTTGAAGATCGCGTATAAGTAGCACAGGATGGTTGTCGGTTGTTCAACAAGGATAATACGATGACTATCAATAAGTTAACTATGATGGCTTGCGTTGGGCTTTTGTCGGCACCTGCTATGGCAAGCACTCAACTCGATTACGAAATCGCGAATTGGAAGGGGTTCCAAGACGCAGCGGTGGTACTGGCATTCGACGACTACTCGCCAGGTCAGAAAGTCATTGCGATTCCTCAGCTTATGGAACGTGATATGGCCGCGACGATATTTGTCACCACATCAACGGCGGAATGGCTAGGATGGGAGCCTATCGTTCAGGGCCACAATGCTGGCATTGAAATGGCTAACCATACGGTACTTCACCACGATTTTAACGATGATTACACCGACTGGCAGGGCATAACGCACCCGCCAGTTACTCCAGATCGTTACGATGATGAAGTGAAGTTCGCCTCAGACCGAATTGAAGCGAACACGGGTAAGCGCCCAACAACATTTGCGTATCCATTTGGTAGCTACAATAGCGATATTGCTAAATATCTTCACGACACAGGCTTCATTGCAGCGCGAGCATGGGATCCGGCTAAATATGTGGTGATGCCTTACGACTTTGCTACATGGGAAGGGGCGTATTACTACCTTCGTTCAACCAATGCTTACATTCTTCAAGACTTGGAAAAATTTGAATTTGTCTTGGATTTTGCATTGGAGTCAGGCGGTTTATATATCCTAACTTGGCACAGTATCGTAGGACCAGATGGCGGCGCCGACTGGAGTGATTTGGTTCCGCAAGATGTGTTTGAAAACCAGCTGGATATTGTGAAATCCAAAGACGATGCTTGGGTCACCACGTTCGAAAAAGCAGTGAAATATCACAAGCAAAAAGCGGTTGCGACTGTCGATTTAGTCAGCGTAGATGAAAAAGCCATGACGCTAAACTTAACCGATACCCTAGCCGATGAAGTCTACGACGAGCCGCTGACACTGAAAGTGAAAGTGCCAGCACAATTTGGTGTTAAGAAGGTGGAGCAAGCAGGGCAAGCTCTTGCGTTCAAATGGGATGATCAATCCATTATCTTCGATGCAACACCAGACCGTGGTGAGATAGTTATTCATAATTGGTGATTTTGATTTGAGTATATGGCTTGGTCTTAATGGATCTAGCCTGCTTATCTATCGAGTTCGATGGGCTTAAATAATGCTATAAAGCGTATGAAAAATCCGATAAACACTGTTTATCGGATTTTTTTGTAATTAACCTCAGCTATGAATGACAAAACAATAAAGGGGGAGCTTACCTTCTAGGATGTAATTCTGTTACCAACCAAATGCAGTCGGTGTCTGAATAGTATTGATGCCAAGGGTAGTCATACCTTTGCTCTATGGGGTCACTAATGACGCAGAACAATTCGTGCGTATTCCCTTGCGCTAAAACGATGTCCTCATACAGCGACTCTTTTCGTTCATCTTTGAATTTTTGCATCCTTCCTACACCGACAATCTGAGTGTGATATTCAATAAAATCATCGGTTTCATGGTTGTGAATGGCGCAGTCGGTACGTGATGGTGCGTACCAAAGGTTGACCTTAATATCGCAAACAGGAAGAGGGCTCTGATCGAACGTAGCAATGTCTGGCTGAATAACATTCCCAACGGTTGTAATGGGTGAGCGCCAAAGTGGTACACCATTTAAGCCCTCACCAAAAATGTCACTAGCAAGCTGCCAGCCATCTTGAAGGACCACATTACCAAGGTTTTCTTGAGTCACGACGTTTACAAGCAATACCTGCTTAGCCGAAACAATGGTCGTGTCTTGTGAAACCAATGATTTACGAGGGGCTAAACGAGTCACTGGGTCGCCCGATATGACAATGTCCTCATCACTTACGTTGATGACAATAGTGCGTTCGCCAATGGGGTAAAGTTCGGCAGCTTCGATATAGGCGCCAGTGATATGTTTGCATCCAAAATCAACGTCTGTTTTACGCGCGCATTGCTCATTATGATATTTCATAGGAATAATCTCTGTTACTTGTTGGAATCGATAATGTTTAAATGGATGTAGAGCTGAGGCTCGTCTTCTTCATAGTAAAAGCGGACTTTGTATCCAATGGTGGCGATGTCTTTTTTTCCATCTTGGTTAAAATCAGCCAGCGTTGCGCGAGCAGTCGATTTCTCAAACACTCTGACGACATCGAATGAGTTGCTTTCTAGATCGTTGACCTTTCCGTAAATGAGCCCTGCGGGTGGACGTAAGAAAACACCAATAAATTCGTCGGTTCCATCTTGGTCGAAGTCATGAGTCAGCATGTAGTGCCCTGTCCCAAAACCTTGGGAATCCACTTCACCAAATTGCCCAATGACATTTCGCTGCCAAGCCCCGTCTTTTTTTACGTATGTGGCGAGTTTGGTGCCATGGAAAGGTTCGATTGCTGCAATAAATTTATGTGGGTTACCGTTCACTTTTCCTGGAGCTGGCGTATTGGTTCCGGTAAACCAATTCACGGTTTTGGGTTCATTTGTTACGGGGTTAATGTACGGCGATAGATCCGTTTCCCCTTTGCTCACAGGCTCGATGTGCCATTTCTCATCTCTACCAAAATAGAGCCAATTAATCCCTTCTTGGCTACCCACTAATAGAACATCAAAATCGCTTAGGGCGTCATTTTTCCCTACCCAAGCATCATGAATGACATGGAAATAGCTATCCATAATGACGGTTTTATCCCAAGGCTCTACTTGTTTGGGGTTACTTGGAACTGTATGAATGGCAAGGGGAATTGCAGCGTGAACATTGTGTTGTTTTCCGGTGACGGGCATGGCAATGATTTGGGTCGTGGTGTCTTGCGTAAATTTGCCAACCACAATTCGGTGCATCGCCGTGTGATTACCAATAAGGTGTTTCACCCATGGCTTATCTTGCTCTATACCTTTCATTCTTGGGTTTTCTAACCAAAAGTACGCTCCGCCACCGTTTAACGGTTCATTAACGTCCTTGCCATATTCGTTGCTCATCAAAATATCAATGTCTCCATCACCATCGATATCGACTTTGTTCAACGCAACAGGTGTATCGAGATCCGCGATAACTCTGTGCTTCCACGATTGGTCGCCTTGATCAATCTCGATTCCAGGGTTTTCAAATAAGTATATTTTTGACTTCAGCGGGTATGAATAGACATTGTCATCAATCAATACCTTTGAGTAAGCACCGAGCCCAAACGTCACGATGTCGGGATAGCCATCGCCAGTAAAATCGGCGGATTCAATCATATAGCCATCTTCAAACGTAAAGTCTTTACTGACTAATACCGATTGAAAGTACTCGTCACTGACTGGCACTTCTGGCTCTGTTTCTGCTGCGGCATTGCTTACAATTGCCGACCCCGAAATGGCGAGCAATCCGACGGCAACAATACGGAAAGTTTTAATCATGGTTTTTCCTTGATTCAAGTTGGGCATTAATCCCAGCGCTAAATTTGTTGAGTTTCTTTTTGAAATGAGCCACCCAAACAAAAGGTTTTGCTTGGGTGGCGATAGCATTGCTTTTTCTGTTATGGGAAACAGCGGTTACTTATACGTGACCTGCAATGTGTAGTTAGGCGCATCTGCTAGGCTGTAAGCATCTTGGTGAACATCACCTGCCACAGGCGTAAGCGTTTGAAGTGATTGATCAAAGAACACTTTCACAAACGATGTACGAATGCTGTGGTTGTAGTACCAAGCGTTTGATTGGCTGTTTGCAAGCGCTTCTGCGTTTGCTTCATCTGATCCAACGTTGATAAATTCAATGTGTTCATCAACGGAAGGTGAGATGTTCGCAGACACCAATTTGATGGAAGATAGTGGCTCGGTTGGGAAGTCCGGATCATCTTGAATAGCGACGTAGTAGTGATCTTCCAGTGGAGCATAGTTGTTGTGCAACCATGCTAGGCTGATGTCACGCTGCTTATCGTTGACAAAATGATGGTGGATACGTGTTTTTCTGAACTCACTGTTGGCCAACGGATCCGCACCTTGCTCGACCAGACCTTTCGGAGCGGACGAACGGCTTTCCCCATCATCATTAAACATGATGTATTCCGTTTCTTTACCCGGATAGATGTTTAACGTCACCGGGTTCATCTGGTGGCTTTTGTTCAGTTCGCCAACATATTGCTCAAGCTCAATGGTTGGTAGAATAGCCCCTTCGCGAACGTAGATAGGCACAACGAAAGGTACTTTGTCTGGCGAAGCACTGATTTGAGCGTTGTAACCGATGATCTCGGTTCCGCCTTCAACGGCTGCCGACAACGGCTGAGTATTGTTTTTGAATGAATACCAACGGCTGCCACTCGGTACGTAGATATCGCGATAGCCATTCGAACCTGTGTTTTCCTTTTTAAGGACCGGTGCAATTAACAAGCTATCCCCAACCATGAATTCGTTGTTGAGATATCCCGCTTTATCGTTGTATAGCGCGTTGTCATGCCCATCGGACACGATAAGGGGTTTCACAATGGGTAAGCCGTCCAGTGTATTCTTGAACAAACCATCGTAGAACACCTGCATCAAGCGGTAACGCAATTGAACGTAGTACTGCGATATGGGCAGTACAGCTTCATAAAGGTATTTTTCGCTTGGGCTAACCTGATCGATAACGTCTTGGAATTTGTACGGTTCTTGGAATTTCTTAGTGCCTTTACGCGAGTAATGGTTTCTAAACCAAGGTAGGAATGCACCTGCGCCAATCCAGCGGCTGAACAATTCTGGGTCCGCCCACTCTTGTGCGGTGCCGTTTGCAGGCTCAAACCCACCAATGTCCTGACCAGACATACTTTGACCCGCCATGCCCAATGCGAGAACCTGCGAAATATTGATTTGCAGGAAGTCCCATTCAGACGCGTTATCTCCAGTCCAAAGCGCTGCAAAACGGTGCATGCCTGTAAACCCACCACGACCAACGATAAAGTTACGCTTGTTGGCACGTCTGGCTTCGATGGTCAGAGATTGCTCAAGAATGGCTTGGACTTCAGCTTCGTACTGCTTGAGCGACTTAGGAAGTGCGAGCTTAGCTTTGGATGAAGAAAGCACTTTATACAGCTGGTGGCTTGCATCAATAAGTTCTAGCTTCTTATCTTTCACAAGCGCGTTAATGATGTTTTGCGATTCCTCTACAGTTATCCCGCTTTCGCCAACCGTGGTAAAGCTATACGGGTTGATCAGCCATAGCGTGTTCAAACCATGGTACGTCGCTTTGTGCAGGTTGTATGAGTACAAGTTTCTGATCGATGCAGCTGGGGCTCGGTCGCCTTTCGCCAGTCTTTGCTTAGCTTTGCTGGATTCGCCTTCGTATTTCTTCAACGAGTTATCGGAGACGAGCTGCTCGAAAGGCAACGAACGGCTGTCGCCCGTAATTTTGTCTGGAATACGCCAGTAATCATCAGCGCATGGTGCATAGATGTATGTGTTTTCTTGTTCACTTGGGTCAGGGATTGCTGGCGTGGTCATGTCTTGCCAAACCATCTCTAATCCACGGGAGTAGAGTAGGCGGTACTGTTGTCCCCACCACTGGCGTACTTCTTTACGTGCAAAATCTGGGTAGTGACCAAATGTTCCTCGCTCACCACCGTAGTAAACACCGCCTTGATAGAAAATTTCGCTTGCTTCAGAGTTTGAGCTTCCGCCGTTGATTTGGTCGGCAGAGATAAACAGCCCGTTTTTGGCGCCACTTTCAAAGGTTTTGTAGTCGAAGTTGACGTAACTGACGACTGGAGTAATGTTTGTACTGCATTTGATGCCGCGACCAGCAAGGGTATCAAATGTATCAGCAGGGAAGGAATCTTCGTTCATGGTAAACGTACAATGGTTAAATTGAACATCGACGTCGACGTGTAACCCATCAAGTGGAATGCTGTTCCCACGATAGCCATTGGTCACATCTTCAAGGTCGCCCTTGTTCATATAGCCATAACATCCTTGTTGGTTACCCAAGCTGTGGCGAGGTTTTAAACGCGTTTTACCTACAAAATTATAATACTGTTTCAGTACATCTTGTGTATCTTCACCAAGGTAGAAGTAGTAGTCGAGATCGCCGTAAATACTACCAAACAGATATTCTCTGTTGTAATTGTAGCTACCCAAATCAAAGAATGTTTCTGATAAATTATCGACAAATATTCCGTAAACGACTTTTTTGTCATCATAGCGGTTTGTTTCAAGGAAAAACGGATTGGAATCGTATAATGGTTCTCGTATATCTTTTGGTCCATTATTATATATTTGTCTATAACGCATATTATCAAAATTAAAATACGTTAGCCTACTTCCGTTTCTAATGAGGTTTTCGCCTCCCTTTTCACCGAACCCAATATATTTCGCCTTTTCTGGCATTTCCTTCGCTTGAATAATTGAGTATTCTAATTTCTCGCCAAGATCATCTGAGTATTTTACTCTCTTGCGGTAGTAAATAGAGTTGAATGCATCTTGGTGTGCCAGAATATAATCGCTGCCATCAAACTTATAGACCGAAAGCTGATATGGATTTTTCTTGATAACCAGTTTCATGGTTGCGATGTTTGTTGCAGAATCTTTAGCGAACACCGTAAAATCTATGCCTGTCTCTTCAATCTCTAAAGCAGGTGAAGAAAAACTGCTGCACAGTTGTTGCTCACTATCCATAACGATGGATCGGGAGTTTGCTTTAGGGTAAAACTCGGCGTTTTCTGCGAGTGGGTGGAACCTTAACCTGAATACCGTCGGGGTTGGGAAGCTAATCAGAATGGCACAAGGAGTGCTTTCATCGGTTTCAAACTTAAGCTCGATGCTGTTGTCCGTTGGCTGGTTACAGCCTAAAACGAAGCCGAGTGTAGACCAATCTCGATAGGTTTGAATCTGCCCATCATCTTCAAAGAACTCTTCAACGGTTTTAAATTCAAACTTATCGGAAGGTTCATACTTACCTTCAAATTTTGACAGATTATCCGTGTTAACCGATAACGATTTATTATCTTCTTTATTTTTTATAAATAGATCGTTCTCATCTACTTTTTTATTCATATTTAATTCCAACTTAACGAGTTTATAGTTTGTATCGCAAATATTATCTTTGACTATAATTAGATTTATATACAGGTGAAGATATTTGCTGGAATAAGAGTAGTAGACTTTTTTACAGTGGGGATATTATTTTAATAAAAGTTTTTGCTATTTAATATTAGTATTTCTTTTCTATTTTTTATTTGAAATTAATATTCGATTATGTTTTGGGATTAAAATACAAGTTTATAATTAATGTAATTTGATTGAATTAAGACAATAAAAGCTGTACTTCTTTTAAGTTTCTTGCATGTTCGAATAGTAAAGAGTTGTGAGGCGCAGGGTGATAGCCTGATAACCAAATGGCTTTCATTCCGGCATTTATTGAACCTTGTACATCGTTTACCGGATGATCACCAACGTAAATGCATTCGCGCGTAGAGTAGCCAGCACTTCTCGCTGACTCTATAAAAATTCGGCTATCCGGTTTCTTATAGCCGGTCTTTTCAGAGCTTATTATTTGAGAAAAATGGTGTGAAAATGACGTAGCGTGTGCTGTGCGTTGACGGCTCCATTCTTCTCCATTTGAAATTATACCTAAGTGGAGGCCTTTTTCCTTGAGTGTGGAAATCAGTTCATGTGCATGGTTCATTTCAACGGCACATTCAGGAATGTTGTCTTTCCAAAACTGCTCGATTTCAATGGGAAGAGGAGGGGAGTGCCAGTTCAGTTGCTTGGGGAGTTCATAGGCAATGGCGGTGTAGATCCGTTTGTATGGAGAGTCCGGTTTCAGGTAGCCACCATTATCCAGTGTTTTAATCAATGAAGATATTTTATCTTTATCACTCTCAACTAATTGCTCAGAAAAATGGTCATAGAACTTCAGAGCAAAGCGATCGATACTCGCATTTCGATCAACGAGGGTGTTGTCTAAATCAAAGTAAACCGCTTTAATCATTTCTTATCTACGCCTCTCTGAGCCTTCGCTTTTTCAGCAAAGCGATGCAATCTAACCATTTGAAATCAATAATGTAAATATGATTGTTTGGCATAGGCTGAGAATACATTTCTGAATGGCTAAAAAACACCCCAAAGTCAGTGTCTAATTGGCGCTGAAGACGATATCCCCGTAATAGGTTTCCGCTTTTGATTGGCTGTTGTCGGTGTCGGTCATAATGGCGACAACATCAATGTATTGATAGGCTTTTTGATTCGCTTTGTCGCTGCCTTTGTCGCCAACGTAAGTAATGAGATCTTGGTATACGTTGCGTTTCTCACTATACCAGTGATGAGCCTGTGATTTGACTCCCTGCACGGAGAGCATTTTTACTTTTGAACCGACGTACGCATTGTCCCAAACCTCTCCCTTATCCTGCGAACTGGACCATACATAATTAAGGGATTGGGTTCGCCAAGCCATTAACCCTCCATCAATAACCACATAGAGCCGAGCGGCGTAGTCGTCGCCATTTTTTGAACGTTCGTCCAATTGAGGGAGCTTCTCTTCTACTCGCCAACTCCAATTTAGATAAGGCGTTTCAAGGAGATCAACTTGCTTCGCTAGAATTAATCCAGATGCTGTACCCTGACTAACCGCTCTTAACACTTTTTCATCGTCCAGCTTCACGGTTTCGTAACGTGTTTGACCTGAAAAGGACTCTTGTTCCCACTCTTGCGTATTTCCGTTGGTTAGCAATACTTGGCTCGTTTGAGCACATAGCGATGATGCCCCTAGCCCCATAAACAAGACAAATACGACAGTACCGACTGGATATACATTGGATATATTCATCAACACCGTTTCCTTACTTTAACGATTACTCATTGATACGGCGTACTGAATACCCATCACCTTTCGATGCGGTGAGATCGACTATGATTGGCTTTCCACCATAACCATGTACGTTGCATTTTGCTCTTACGGCCACCTTGGTAATAGATTGAGGTATTTGAATGCCACACTTACTGCGCGTAAAGGGCTGCTCATTGTCATGAGGGTGGGCGAGGGGGCGAACACCCAGAACATTGCCTTCCAAATCGATGACTTGCCATTCGTCGGCATAATGCTCCCAACTTTGGTCGTTGTGTCTTACGGTTGTGTGAAAACACCAACTTTTGTTTGCATTTTGTACCGCCTTCACCTGCTTAACTTGCGCATAATTTAATGAGGTTGAGTAATTGTTTAAATCGAACGCAAGTGAAAAAGGTGAGAACAGCGTACTTAAAGAAAGGAGGAGTGAGGTGCGTCCTAAGCCCAATAAATGCTTCATTTTGAGTCCTATGTTTTTGAGTTGAAAATGGTATCCATCCATAAAGACCGCCAACGAGCGACTTTTGCTTCAGCAGGTAGAAGATGAGGTGACGTAGGTGTGATCTTGATGCGTGATTTGTCTTTCGCGAGTAATAACGATGCGTTCAATGCCCCTTTGGTTGCGGTATCTGTTTTATACGTTACTGCAAGTAATGCGTCACAGTGTTTACACAACCAAAAGCGAGCCACTCCAGAACCTTGGGTTATTGCCATTAAGCTAGATGTCGGGCTAAGAATTAGGTTACCCAGCGGATCGGATAAATACGCTGCATTGCGGGGCAAGCAGAATTCACATTGGCAAGCCCTTGCTTCATAGTTTTCTAGTGGCTGGCTCAGCACAATCTCTGCTGAGCAACGTCCACAATCACATTTACTGATGTATTCCATTGCGGACTCCGGGTTCATTAGGAAAGTATCGCTCCGCTTAGCCAAATAACGTCGACCAAATACTAGGCTTCTTTTTGTCGTGGTATTCTTTTCTCAGGTCGTCTATTTCTCTCAGTATCGTTTTCGCACCGTTAAGGTCATCATTATCTAATTTTGATTCGAGCCTATCAACAGCATCTGTGAGCTTGGTAAATCCGCTTTGGAAAAGTTCTTCACGCTCTGGTGGGAAGCTCGCATTTGCAGATTGTAAAACGAGTTTTTCAAATTCTTCGATAGGTGCTCTCATCTCTTCTACTGAGCTTGCTTCCGCTGCCTGGTTAAAAGCCAGCTTCATTTGCTTCATGTTGGCTGAAAGGTCAGATTTAGCGACTGCGCTAAATGCGACGAGAGAAGTGAATAATATGATTGCTGATTTCATTGCTTATCCTTTATTTTTAAAAGGGATTGTA
The DNA here is from genome assembly GCF_030689305.1 of Vibrio penaeicida. GTDB lineage: Bacteria > Pseudomonadota > Gammaproteobacteria > Enterobacterales > Vibrionaceae > Vibrio > Vibrio penaeicida_B. The sequence continues at coordinate 56,528 of NZ_JAUYVM010000025.1, forward strand.
GCCTATGTATCATTCTCTGGATATGAAAAAGCCGGCGGATACCGGCTTTGAATTTTAACTTGAGTTAGCTTAACAATTTCATGCGGTTAGGCATGAGAACAACGTTACACTCTAAATCATGGTGCGAATTGTTTATAGCTTGAGAAATATTTATGGCTTGAGAACTATTTATGACTTGAATAGTACAAACGTTCTAAGAATGCGTCTATGTGCTCTCGCTGCGTGGCAGGGTTCATAAAGACGGCTTTTTCACCTGGGATGTAAGAATAAATCCCTCGTCCTACATAATTAGAACGTGAAATAAATTCTACCCAGTTGGTGTATAAGCCCGTTTTGCCACGGTTGTTAAAGATATGGCGATGGAATTCACTATTGTGTTCCATACGCGCCTTTATCGCTTCATTGTTGGTACTGTGGCGTTCTAACTCAAACTCTTCATTCGCGTCTTTAACAACATTGCGGTCATACAAGCGGAACGTCACACTAGGGCCTTGGTTTTCCGGCACCACGACCTTGCATGCTGAGTCTTTCATTAACTGATGGCGCATGTAGTTCGCATTTTGTAGGCTGTGGGCAATAAGCGTCTGATACCCTTCTAAGCCCATGTATTTGAGTGCTGAATAAGCGCCAAACAAGCCCGTCGCACCACGAGAACACTCTATAGTGGACTGAAGGTGAGTGTCTTCTTGTAGATCGTTTTCAAAATAAGAGAAGTTTTTAGGATCGTTTTTAAGCGCGTCCATGTCTTTCTTGTTTTTAATCATCACAAGGCTAGACGTGTAAGGAACATAACCCCATTTCTGGAAATCGACGGTAAATGAATCTGCGTATTTCAGTTCACGCATACGAGCAGCCACACTTTCAATACCGCTCAATGTTGCTTCGTTAATACCGATTGGGTTACCAGCAAAGTCATAGTCTATGAAGAACATCATCGACCAGCCTACAGCGGCGTCCACATGAATATGCGGTTTTACTGCGATGTCGTATTCCTTGCACAGGCGTTCACGAAGGTCATACACCGGTTTAACCTGATCAATTGCAAAGGTATCGGTTGTACCCATCGTCAGCATGATGGTTGGAACCACGGTATTCACGTCGAAACATGCGCGCATGCTGCGTTCTAGATCGACCAAATCAATTTCGTGGCTTTCTGTTACCTTAATTCGAATAGTCTTATTGGTGATGTCGATACCAAGCAGCGAAAGGTTAGTCATATTGGAATAGTGACCACCTTGTGAGTTCAAAATGCGGTAGTCGCGAGTGGAATCTAGCCCTTTATAAATAGCCTTAGGTAATGATTTTCGAAGACCAAGCAAATAGCCGTATAGGTTGCAGAATGTGCCGCCTTGGGTGAAAAGCCCTGTTGATTCGTTTTGATCGTAACCGACTACGTTGGCAATCTGGCGAACCACATTTTTTTCTAGCTGTTCTGCCATTCCAGCGTATTCACTGTAAACCAAATTAGGGTTTGCGAGCGTTCCCATCATTGCGCCATAAATCGCGGGATCGGATGGCATGGTAATAACATTTTCAACGGAAGAGGGGTTTTCCCAGTCTTTTGATAACGCTGCTGCAAATGCCAGTACGTCGTCTGGCTTTCCTGTTGGCTTCATGCGGTTTGCGGGCACATGGTTTTGATTCAGCAAAGCCTCATGAAGTTCAGAGCTATTGGAAAATGCACCCAAACGTTCGCTTGGTTGAAGGTGTTTCGAACGAAAATGATTAAGAGCGGCAAAACCAGGATCTTTATAGACTGGCCACAAGTTTTCGTCGCGAGAGAAGAAATCACGAAATACTTCGTTATATAGCTTCGTAAACTCTTGAGTGGTGTGGTTTGCTTGTGCGTCATTCAACAAAGAAATGTCCATAGTATCTATATCCTTATGGAAATATTTTGTTACAAGAAGAAAGGGCATCATTTCTGATGCCCTTTTGTTTATTGAACTTTAAATTGACCGACTAGATGTTCTAGGTGGGCATTGGATTTTGAGAGTGACTGTGTCACGGATACCGTGTCTTGACCGCTCGAAACAAGCGACTCGACGATATCTCTAATGGCGAGCATGTTGCGTGAAATTTCATCTGAAACGGCGCTTTGTTCTTCAGTCGCCGTCGCAATCTGGCTGCTGATGTCGTCAATCTGATTTACTGAGTTAGAGACAATATCCAAGCTGCCAGAAACCTCTGACGTCTTTTCTGCTGTGATCTTACAGCGCTCTTTTGTCGTCTCCATCGCGTTTACGACTTTGTCGGTGCCATCCAGAAGGCGAGTTAGCATGTCTGAAATTTCAGTGGTGCTGTTTTGTGTTCGAGCAGCGAGGGCACGAACTTCATCTGCTACTACAGCAAAGCCTCTACCTTGTTCGCCTGCACGTGCGGCTTCAATCGCAGCATTAAGCGCAAGAAGGTTTGTTTGTTCAGAAATGTCGCCAATGACGGAAAGTACCGCACTGATTTGGTTGGCATCGGTATTCATTACTTGAATGCGCTCTGCCATTTCTTCTACTTCGTCCACTAAAGAGCGAACAGTTTGAACAGCATTGTTAACCACGGCTTTTGAATTGTGTGCTTCAGAAGCGGTGGATACGGTAACTTGAGAAGACTGCTGCACACTTTCAGCTACGGAACGCGCACTTTCGCTCATCTCAGTAATAGAGGTAACCACTTGTTCGGTTTCTGCCGAATGCGAAAGCAGCATTTGCTCGTTCTGATTAGCCGATGTGGTGAGTGTTCGGATTCCTTCAGAAATTTGAGCGCTAGATTGAGTAATCTCGCCAATCATGTTTTGAAGGTTAGACACGAACTTGTTGAAGCCTTCAGAAATCTGACCTAAGTCGTCATTTTGGTCGACCTTAAGGCGTGCTGTTAAGTCACCATTTCCATTTGAAAGATCCAACACTGCGGCTTTCAAGTGATCTAATGGTCGGAACAACTGGTTAATTACAAAGAAGATAATGATGGTTGAGATGGCTAGAAGCAGCAGCCCAACAAAGATCGATGCTTTCACCGCGTCGTTGACATCAGATAATGCGGTACTCTGATCGACAAAGACCATAAGGGTCCAGAAGTTGTCGTTATCTACCTTAATGCGTTGGAAGTAACCATCAAAGTCGATGCCTAAGTAAGGGAATTGAACCAAACCATTTTGACCAGAGCGGAAGCCATTTTCGATCACTTGGAAAGTAGGGCTAACTTGAGAAGGTGTTCTGCCAATATCGCTAGGGTCATCACTCGCAAAAAACTTGTGGTTACGATCAGACAAGGTTGCAGCACCACCAGCAAATCGCATAGAACCCACTTGGTTAACAATGCCATCCAGATTTACGTCACCGATCAGCACAGCAATTAATTCACCGTTTTGATAAACCGGTGCTGAAATACTCATGACTTGTTTTTTGGTGATGATGTCTTGATAAATATCACTGGTGATGGTTTTTCTGCTCTGCACCGTATCGGTAAACCAAGGGCGGGTTAGATAGCGGTCGGTCACTTCTTTAATGCCGCCGTCATCAGACATGTAGTTACGGCCGTCGGTGTAGGCAATCATTATTGCCGAGATCAAAGAGGTTTCAGAGAGAAGAAGAACTCGGTCTATGTTTTCTTTATCGCTCAAATCCTTACTGAAATGCAAAGCCCCCTGATGGATGGTTCGAATTTTCGATTCCATCTCGTTTTCAATTTCTTTGACGTGACTGTTCAGTTTTTGCTGAGTGGCATTTTGAAGCCCAGCAATCATTTCGTCTTTAAGGTTGATGATACTAATCGTTGCCAAAATTGACAGAGATACCGCTACCAGCAAGACAACACTCAAATTTATTCGTGCTTTAAAACCTAATCGCATAGCTACCCTCACACGTTGGTACGTAAATTTATTGTTAGTCGAAAATAGAGCTATTCACGGAAATAAATTCCGACAAACGTAAGTTCACTCAGTGTTATGTATTATTAGTTTTATGAATACCGAGTTAATATCCGGCGGATTATGACATACTAATAAAACTATCTATGAGCTTTTTCTAGGTTGCATAATACATAAGTGTGATGATGATCACGTCAAAAATGAGCTTATTTCACAAGCATCAAAAGTGAGAAAAAATATTGGTGGATTATGTGAATTTAAAGAAATGGTTGAAACAATTTTTTACATTGGTTTGGAAGGGAATTGGGAGGAAAATCCTCCCTGATTGGTTATTTTGCTGTTACATTTTGACCGTTTTGATAAAACAGATGAATATCTTGAGCTTGGCATCCAAGAGTGAGCGACTGGTATTTACTAACATCTTGATCACCCGGTGAATACACTGTAAATCCATCGATTCCCAATGATTGCCCAAACATATAAGTACTGTTCCCGAGCCTTTCTACTACCTCGCTATCGAATTGGAATTGAATATCACTTTCTTCTCCAATTACTAGGTGTTCGGGTCTTATTCCGAGAGTAAGTAAATCCCCAGGTTTTGCAGACAATTCATTTTTATAAGGGATTGCTATTATTGAATCGTCGGGGGATTTTAATATGAGAATTTGAGCTGAATATGAAATTAATTGTGTTTCGATGAAATTCATCTTGGGCGAACCGATAAAGCCGGCGACAAATTCGTTTATGGGGTGATGATACAGATCAAGCGGTGTTCCAACTTGCTCTACATTACCCGCGCGTAATACGACTATCTTATCGGCTAGCGTCATGGCTTCAACTTGGTCGTGCGTTACGTATACCATGGTGTTTTGCAATTCCTGGTGTAACTTCGCTATTTGAAGACGCATTTCCACTCGTAATTCTGCATCTAAATTGGAAAGAGGCTCGTCAAACAAAAACACTTTAGGGTTGCGCACAATGGCTCGACCAATCGCTACCCTCTGCCTTTGACCACCCGACAGCTCTTTCGGCTTACGTTTAAGCAGTGGATCCAGTTGTAATGTTTTTGCTGCAACAGTAACTTGTTTCTCCACCTCTTCTTTGGAGTGACCTGTCATCTTCAATCCAAAACCCATATTTTCTTCTACGGTCATATGGGGGTAGAGCGCGTATGATTGGAAAACCATGGCGACGCCACGTTCAGCAGGATCGACGTCGTTTACAATTTCGTTTTCTATTTCAATTGTCCCATCAGTAATTTCCTCAAGCCCTGCTATTAACCTGAGTAGAGTCGACTTCCCGCAACCGGAAGGACCAACAAAAACGACAAACTCACCATTATTGATCTCTAAGTCTACGCCGTGAATCGTTCTTATATCGCCATATTCTTTTATGACGTTTTGTAGAGTGATGTCTGCCATTCTGGACTCCCAAGTACAAGCAAATAGAAATAATTAAAATTTAAAATACGTGAACGAGCGTTTTTTGTTAGCGACTTGTTAATAATAGTTGATCGCGATCAACTAAAAAGGTCTCGTTTTTATGAATTTTGTGGAAACGTTTACATTTTGAGTTTTATACTGTGCAAAATTACGCCGATGATCCTATATTGATAATACACACAGGTAAGAGGCAGCATTTTTTCGCAAATCGCTTCTACTTAGATTCAAAGCGATTTGGGCGAAAATTGAAAAGGAATGCATGAAAATGGAACAATCTGTGAAAACGATATACCCCAGAAATGGGATGCCTTCAGCAAAGAGGAAAAGAAGCACACTTCGGCGATATACGCCGTGGTTATTTTTGTTACCAGCAATGGCTATTTTTCTGGTTTACGTGATTTACCCGATCATAGACAGCATTTGGTTGAGTTTTTTTGAGTGGGATGGATTAGGCGAAAAAACATGGGTTGGATTGGGTAACTATATAGAGCTGTTTGAATCCGAAGCTTTTTATACCTCTTTGAAAAATAACTTTCTATGGCTGATCTTTTTCATGATAGCGCCCCCCGCAGGGTTGGCGATTGCGCTTTTCCTCAACCAGCAAGTTAAAGGCATTCGGGTTGTAAAATCTTTATTCTTTTTTCCGTTTGTCATTTCACAAGTCGTGGTTGGGCTGGTGTTTGCGTGGTTTTACGATCCGACATTTGGATTATTTAACATCACTTTATCAAGCATAGGTATCGAACCTATCGCTATTTTATCGGATGAAGATTATGTCACTTACGGCATTATTGCGGCTGGTTTATGGCCTCAGGTGTCGTACTGCATGATCTTGTACCTCACTGGGCTGAATAACCTCGATCCAGAACAAATTGAAGCGGCGCGTTTGGATGGCGCAAAAAAATGGCGAATGCTTTGGTATGTCGTTCTTCCCCAGTTAAGACCCGCCACCTTTATTGCCATTGTTGTTACCGTTATTGGCGCACTTCGATCTTTCGATCTAGTGGCGACCATGACTGCAGGTGGCCCTTGGGGTAGCTCTTCTGTTCTGGCGTATCAAATGTATGAAGAGTCGATTTTCAATTATCGAATGGGGTATGGAGCTTCTGTTTCCGTTGTTCTGTTCTTAATCATGGACGTTTATATCGCTTACTTCTTGTGGCGTATGTTGAGGAGTGAAAAGTAATGTACCCACAACCCATTCAAAAAGCCGGGCGCTTTACCAATATTAGCTATCGTGTTGCTTTGCCTATTTCGATTCTGATGTGGCTGCTTCCTCTTATGGCTGTAATGATGACGTCTATTCGATCCATTGAAGACATAAACAAAGGAAACTACTGGGGTATTCCTAGCGAGATTCAATTTTTCGAAAATTACTCGCAAGTATTCACCTCAACCCCAATGGGGCAATACCTGCTTAACAGCCTTATGATTACCTTACCTGCGGTTGCTGGTGCTGTAGCGTTGTCTACTCTTGGTGGCTATGCCCTCGCAAAATTTAACTTCAAAGCCAATATCTGGATATTCGCCACCTTCATTGCAGGGAACTTTGTTCCATTTCAAATCCTCATGATTCCTGTGCGTGACCTAACCATTACCTTTGGTTTGTATGATACGCGCTCGGCATTGATCTTATTCCATATCGCTTTTCAGGCAGGGTTTTGCACCTTGTTCATGCGTAACTTTATTGTCGGGATCCCTGATGCGCTTATCGAAGCGGCACGTGTTGAAGGGGTGAGCGAATGGCGAATTTTTTGGCACGTCGTGTTACCTCTCGTGAGACCAGCACTGGCTGCACTTTCAGTATTGGTATTCACCTTTATTTGGAATGATTTTTTCTGGGCTCTGGTGTTAGTACAAAGCGACGAAGTAAGGCCAGTAACGGCAGGGCTAAGTGCGCTGCGAGGTCAGTGGTTGGCTTCTTGGCAGTTTATTTCTGCTGGTGCCGTTGTCGCGGCAATACCACCAGTTGTTCTATTTTTTACGATGCAACGCCACTTTATTGCTGGGCTTACGCTTGGGGCGACAAAAGGATAATCGCATCGAAACTAAGGCATTAGATTTTCAACGGGTTTGGCAAAAGTAAAACAATAATAATCCTATTTTGGACCACAAAGAGAACCGCTCAACAACAAGGACCTTATTATGAACTACGTGAAACACATTGCGACTTCTGTGATGCTCGCTGCCTCAATAGCCAGTACCGCGGTTGCAGGTACGCTAGTGATTAACTCAAATGCATCGGACGCTGCGCCAAAGAAAGCATGGGATGAAGTAGTCGCACGCTTTCAAAAGGCAAATCCGGACGTAGAGGTGAAATACAACCTCTATGACCACGAATCGTACAAAACGACAATCCGTAATTGGTTGGTCACGTCGCCACCAGACGTTGTGTTCTGGTTTGCAGGCAACCGTATGAAAACATTTGTGGATCGTGGATTGCTAGAAGACGTCAGTGATCTGTGGGCACAAAATGGTATGAACGAAGATTTCTCTTCCGCTGCGCCTGCTATGTCGGTCAATGGGAAGAAATACGGTGTTCCTTATACCTATTACCAATGGGGCGTTTACTACCGTAAAGATCTGTTTGAAAAATTTGGTATTTCAGAGCCTAAAACGTGGGACGACCTAAAATCCGCTGCCGCTAAATTGAAAGCGAATGACGTGGCTCCGTTTGCCATTGGAACCAAGTACTTGTGGACAGCTGCGGGTTGGTTTGATTACTTGAACCTTCGTACCAATGGTTTGGATTTCCACATTCAGCTAATGGATGGAAAAGTGCCTTATACCGATGAACGTGTGAAGAAAACCTTTGCGAAGTGGGTTGAATTGGTTGAGCCTGGTTACTTTTTGGAAAATCACGCGTCCTACTCTTGGCAAGAAGCGCAGCCTTTCCTCTACAACGGAAAAGCCGCGATGTACCTAATTGGTAACTTCATCACGCCAAACTTCCCACCAGAAATGGATGGTAAAATGGGCTTCTTCCAGTTCCCTGTGATTGATTCATCTGTGGGCTTAGCCGAAGACGCGCCTATGGATACCATTCATATTCCTAGCAAAGCGAAGAACAAAGAAGAAGCTCGCAAATTCCTAGCGTTTGTCGCGACTCCTGAAATTCAATCATTGATTAACGACAGCATTCTTCAAATTCCAACCAACAAAAAGGCCTCAGTTAAGGACGATCCGTTCTTGAATAAAGGCGTTGCAATGTTAAGCAGTGCAGCAGGCACCGCACAGTTTTACGACCGAGATACCGATCCTGCGATGGCGAAAGAAGGGATGAAAGGGTTCCAAGAATTTATGGTTCACCCTGAGCGCCTAGACAAGATTTTGAAGCGCCTTGAAAAAGCGCGTCAAAGAACCTTTAAGTAAATCGGTTTGATTTGCCGCAGTGTAGGGCTGCGGCATTCTTTTCTCTTTTTTAATTGGGCATCAAAGAGCCTTGAAACGTTATGTTTCTCAAGACTGTATGTTCTGAGGACTATATGTTTCTTAGGGCTTAATGTTTCAAAAGACTTTATGTCCCCCAAGACTTTACGTTCCACAAGATTCTATTTTGAAGGCGATACCATGAGACAGTTTGCGGATATTTTAACGGCTCGAGAATGGGAAAATCAGAACATCACACATCACAATGTTCTTAAAGCCCATGCCCCGTTACACGCTCATTCTGAACACAAAGAAGCGGTGTTAGGCGGTGATGGTGCACGCAAGTATCTGAATGGATCGTGGTTCTTCAAGTTATTCCCTCAGCCCGAATTAGTTGAAGAGCAATGCGTTGGTCAACATTTCAATGATTCGAGTTGGGACACGATTGCCGTTCCCAGCAATTGGCAGTTACAAGGGTATGATTTTCCTATTTACACAAACGTAAAATACCCATTCGAGGACAACCCACCTTACGTTCCGAGTGAAAGCCCAACAGGTGTGTATCGCCACACTTTTATGCTCGATGAGCAAGATTTAGAGCAGCAAGTTCGTTTGGTGTTTGATGGTGTCAATTCTGCTTTTCATCTTTGGTGTAATGGCAAATGGGTAGGGTATTCGCAAGACAGCCGATTACCCGCAGAGTTCGACTTGAGCGAACATATCGCATCAGGCTCGAATCAAATCACCGTTATGGTTATGCGGTGGTCGGATGGGAGCTACCTCGAAGATCAAGACATGTGGTGGTTGAGCGGCATCTTTCGCGATGTTTATTTGCTCAAAAAACCGAAACAACGAATCGACGATGTTGCCATTCAAACTGAACTGGATGCGTCGTATTGTCATGCATTGTTGAAGGTAAGAACGCACGTTCATGGCGATGTATCCACGCTAAAAACACGTATCGCGCTTTATGATTCTGAAGGAAAAAGCGTGATGGAATCCGACTTTGCCCGTACAGGAGAAGTGTTGGTCGATGAAAAGGGCGGATGGAGCGACAGGACGCATCACAGTATTCAAGTGAGTCATCCAAATAAATGGAGTTCAGAATCGCCATACCTTTACCGGTGTGTGGTTTCATTGTTTGATGACGCGGAAAATTTACTCGATTGTGAAGCGTATGCCGTCGGTTTTCGACAAGTCGATATTATTGACGGACTGCTTCGGTTGAATGGTCAGCCCTTATTGATTCGCGGTGTAAACAGGCACGAGCATCACCCTGAGTTTGGGCACGCAGTTTCGAAAGAAAGCATGTTGGAAGATGTGCTTTTACTGAAACAAAACAACTTCAACGCAGTTAGAACCGCTCACTATCCGAATCATCCCTATTGGTATGAATTATGTGACCAATACGGGCTCTATGTGGTAGACGAAGCCAATATAGAATCCCATGGTCAGTTTCCAATGTGCCGCCTTTCAGACGATGTGTCATGGCTTCCTGCCTACATGAGGCGCGCTTCGCAAATGGTGGAGCGAGACAAAAATCACCCGAGTGTGATCATATGGTCTTTGGGTAATGAGTCTGGGGTAGGTGGCAACCACCACGCCATGTATCAATGGATCAAAAACGCAGATACGACTCGCCCTGTTCAATACGAAGGTGGCGGCGCTGATACGTCGGCTACTGACATCATTGTGCCTATGTATTCTCGTGTTGAAAACGATGTGGCATTTAACCAAGACCCTGAGAAAATTAACAAATACGGCATCAAAAAATGGATTTCTCTACCGAATGAGTCGCGCCCGCTCATTTTGTGCGAATACGCGCACGCTATGGGGAATAGCTTAGGCAGCTTTGATAAATATTGGGAAGCGTTTCGAGATTACCCAAGGTTACAGGGCGGCTTTATATGGGATTGGGTCGATCAAGGGCTAACAAAAACAGACGATAACGGAACCGCCTATTGGGCTTATGGTGGCGATTTTGGCGACCGCATTAACGACAGGCAATTCTGCATCAATGGATTGGTTTTTCCTGATAGAACCCCTCATCCCACATTGGTAGAGGTGAAAAAGGCGCAGCAGTTTTTCCAGTTCTCACTAGTAAGTGCACAGAATTTGCAGATTCGTGTTTCCAATGAACATTTATTTCCATTGGATGCGACATTCACACTGCATTGGCAACTCCTTGAAGGAGATAACCTTGTTGAGCTTGGGCAGTTGCCGTTAAACACCGTCCCTAATCAAAAAGAATCTATTGTGTTGTCTGAACATAATTTACCAACTCAAGCGAATGCGCAGCGTTACCTTAACTTGCACGTGGTGCTAAGTAACGATCAGCCATGGGCGAATGCTGGTTTTGAAGTCGCCAGTGAGCAACTCAATGTACCGACAATAACGTCGCTCGAAAGCAGTAAAGCTCTTATTGATAGCGAAACCCCTGAGAAAAGTGGTGACGTCCAACTCAACGTGATGGCTGACCAAGTAGAAATAGTAGGGCAAGAATTCAACGTTCGATTCGACAAGAAAAGCGGGCTTATCACACAGTGGTTAGTGAACGGTCAAAACGTAATGGCAGAGCCACCAAAAGACTGTTTTTATCGCGCGCCTTTGGACAACGACATCGGAACTAGCGAAGCAAATCATGTTGATCCCAACTCTTGGGTTTCTCGTTGGAAAAGTGCAGGTTTATGGGACATGACACAAAACTGCACCCGCTTCAACGCTACACACATGGGTGGATACGTGCAAATTGAAGCGGATTTTTCTCACCGCCATAAAACATCTTGCTTGATCAAAACGCGCTGGGTTTATCACGTAAGGTTCTCCGGCGAATTGGAAATAAGTGTAAAAGTAGAAGTGGCTTCTGGGCTGCCTTCTTTGCCTAGAGTCGGTTTGATTTTCGCGCTTTCAGACAGTAATCAGTCTGTCGATTGGTTTGGGCGAGGACCGCATGAAAATTACCCCGACCGACAACTTTCGGCACATATAGGGCATTATCAATTAGCCGCCAGAGATTGGTTCACCCCTTATATATTCCCGACTGAAGCAGGGCTGAGGTGTGATGTGACCAGAGCGACCATTGGTGATTTCACGCTAAGTGCACCGCTTTCACAACCGATTCATTTGAATATGTCTCAATACAACCCCCAACACGTTGGGCAAGCAAAACACACCAATGAATTAATCGAAACAGGGTTGATGTATGTGAACATAGACGGAGCCCACATGGGTGTTGGCGGCGATGATTCATGGACGCCAAGTGTCCATTCCGAATTTCTACTTACGGACCATTCATACCACTACCAGATCACGTTGAAGCCAAATATGAACGGCTGAGTAAGCGCTCAATCTTGGATTTAACCTCTGGATGAAAAGAATTTTAAAATAAATTGTAAACGCATACACAAGGAATTAAGCAATGAATTTAGGTCAATTTGACCCCAAGGAGCACCCTCACAGACGATACAACCCATTAACAGGGCAATGGATATTGGTTTCTCCACACCGAGCAAAACGCCCATGGAGTGGGCAAAGTGATGAAATTGAACTGGGTAGCGAGGAAAGCTATCAAGGCGACTGTTATTTATGCCCAACGAATACGCGGGTGTCAGGAGAAGTGAACCCAGATTACAAAGGGTGTTTTGTGTTCCAAAATGATTTCGCAGCACTCATGCCTGATTCTCCTTCACCAGAAAAATCGGACGACCCACTTTTTCAAAGTGGTGCGGCTAATGGGCTTAGCCGAGTGATTTGTTTTTCTCCCGACCATAGCAAAACACTGCCTGAACTAAGTGTGAGTCAAATTACGGAAGTGGTAAACACTTGGGACGCTCAAGTGACAGAACTCGGTAAAGAATACCTTTGGGTACAAGCTTTCGAAAATAAAGGTGAAATGATGGGGTGTTCGCAGCCTCATCCACATGGTCAGATTTGGGCGAACAGCTTTCTACCGAATGAAATCGCACGTAAAGATGGGTTGTTATGGGAGTACCGAGACTCTCATGGCAGTAATTTACTGTTGGATTACGCGCTGAGGGAGCAAGCCTTGCAAGAGCGGGTTGTTGTCGAAACGGAAAGCTGGATTGCCGTTGTACCTTATTGGGCATCTTGGCCATTCGAAACATTATTGCTCCCGAAGTTTAAAGCTCAGCGTTTTACAGAGCTGAATGGCGCGCAGAGGGAAGATCTTGCCAAAGCATTTAAAGCCTTAACCACTCGATACGATAATCTATTTCAATGCTCGTTCCCCTATTCGATGGGGTGGCACTTTGCTCCGTACTTTAAAGACGAGCGCGACATTGATCATTGGCAATTACACGCACATTTTTACCCACCGCTATTACGCAGTGCCAGCGTACGAAAATTCATGGTGGGTTACGAAATGCTCGCGGAATATCAGCGAGATCTAACGCCAGAACAAGCGGCAGAAAAGTTATCTGCACTGAGTGATGTGCATTACAAGCAAGCTTGATATCACTTGGTAAAATGATTCGGAGAGAAAACATGAACGAGCTGGTGAAACACGTACAACATTCGTTTATCGATGCGTTTGAGCAAGAGCCTAGTCACTTAATTCAAGCTCCTGGGCGAGTAAACCTGATAGGTGAGCACACCGATTATAATGACGGGTTTGTGTTGCCGTGTGCCATCAACTATCAAACGGTTGTGGCAGCCAAAAAGCGCGAAGACAACTTAATAAGAATCGTTGCGTTGGATTATGGCAGTGAATACGACGAGTTCAATATCGCAGAACCGATATTAAATGAGCCAAATAAAATGTGGTCGAACTACATTCGTGGCGTTGTACTGCATTTACGCCATCGTGGGTATGTATTTCAGGGGGCAGATCTGGTGATTTCGGGCAACATCCCCCAAGGAACAGGGTTGAGTTCTTCTGCGTCACTGGAGGTCGCGATTGGTAAAACCATGTCTGAGATCTACGACCTTGATATAAACGAACAAGACATTGCGCTTAATGGACAAGAGGCCGAAAACCAGTTTGTAGGCTGTAATTGCGGCATCATGGATCAATTGATTTCAGCAAAAGGCAAAGAGGGCAGTGCACTGCTTATCGATTGCCGAACATTAGAAACGTTGCCAATCTCGCTGCCAGACGAATTGGGGGTTCTAATCATAAATTCCAACAAGAAACGTGGCTTGGTAGACAGCGAATACAACACGCGACGCCAACAATGCGAAGAAGCCGCAAAATTCTTCGATGTTCCCGCATTGAGAGACGTATCAGAACAGCAATTGTACTTTGCTAAAGATCAGCTAAGCGACGTGGTTTATCGCAGAGCAAGGCATGTGATCACTGAAAATGAAAGAACGGTTTCCGCCAGTTTGGCGTTGAAACAGCGTAACGTCGAAGTACTGTCTACACTGATGCGTGAATCCCATCGATCGATGAAAGAAGATTTTGAAATCACCATTCCAGAAATTGATTACTTGGTGGCAAAAATCGACGATTTGATAGGGAGTACCGGCGGCGTAAGAATGACGGGCGGAGGCTTTGGTGGCTGTGTCGTTGCACTTGCCCCTAAAGAAGCCATTCTACTTATTCAAAAAAACGTGATCCCCAGTTACTTTGATAAATTCGGGCTTCATGCCGAGTTGCACGTATGCTCTGCTGAGTCTGGCGCGTCGGTCGTTGCGCTATGAAAGGAATAGCAAGAGACGGTAAGCCACCCAAGGTGGTCACATTGACCAATTCACAAGGCATGTCGGTGTCTGTGATGGACATCGGAGCAACATGGTTAACCTGTGTTTTACCCCTAGAAAGTGGTGCTCGGGACGTGGTTTTAGGCGTAAACAACATGGGTGATTTTTATCGCCAAACTGCGTACTTTGGCGCTAGCGTAGGGCGCTATGCAAATCGTATCGAAAATGGGCGCTTTACACTGAATGATACGGAATACCAAGTTTCGCAAAACCAAGCACCGCATAGTTTGCATGGCGGTACAGAAGGGTTCGATAAAAGGCGTTGGCGCATTGAGCAATACAACAACCAGTGCGTTGTGCTAACACTGGTGTCTTCCGATGGCGATCAAGGTTTTCCTGCTCAGATAAAGGTAAAAGCAAAGTATGAGCTGAGTGAAGATAATCGGCTGATCATCGAATATTCAGCGCACTCCAATGGCGACACGATTGTTAACTTAACTAACCATGCCTACTTTAATTTGGATGGACAGAGCGACATCCTTAACCACAAGCTAAATGTTCATGCCGATGAATACTTACCCGTCAATGCAGAAGGCATTCCAGAATCGGAACCTATGAGTGTTATAGGAACGGGCTTTGATTTTCATACTACAAAAAGTATTAAGCAGGATTTGTTACTCGATGAACATCAGCAAAGAGTTGGAGGGTACGATCATTCTTTTATTCTCAAAAGCTCAATTGAAAACGCTAATCAAGAACAGCCAACTCTGACAAAAGCGTGTTCACTAATATCTTCTGATTCCGCAGTATCGTTGAATATTTCGACGAACCAAGAAGCGATTCAAGTGTACAGCGGAAACTATCTCGCAGGCACAATAGGAAAAGAGGAGGCATACAATATTCACAGCGGTATTGCTCTTGAAACTCAGTGCCTCCCTAATTCTCCAAATCGAAATTTGTCTGCTTGCTTATTAAAGGTAGGTAAACCCTATCTACATACCACGTCATTTCAATTTGTGTTTTGAGATTGAGTAAAATTTGGGGCGCGATAAATAAAACCTGACCATCTATACCCAAGTGACCTCAAGATACAGGATTCAGAGCCTCATATTCTGTTCTAGCTCAAGGAAAAGAACGCAGTGGAATGATGAATCCTTTCCAAGTTTTTTGACGAAGGGATAGGGCAGAATATGGGCTCCCAAGGGCGAGTTTAACTGGCGTTCATACTGCGTTACCGATTTTTGATTTAGAATGACTAGATCTTCAAATCGGTGTCTTGTCTGAACGCCAGTTAACTCTCGCTGAACCAAGCATCTTGAGGTTACTTGGGTATAAGTAGTCAGGTTCTAACATAGGTACTTATATGTTCATCGTGTAACTATAATATATACGGGTGATCAGTATGCTGATAGCCCAAGAATACGGTGTTTCCCTGAATGAATAATTGTATTTTCTTCATTACTTTGTAAATCTAAGCGATGAATATTGTTTAGATTTGACCAATATAAATACTTCGAATCTTCTGACAGCCCCAATGCAAATAGGTTTCCATCATGGCTTTCATCTAAATACAGAGTTTCTAAGTTAGAGCCATCAAAGTTTGCTCGCTGTACTGCTTTTGCAGTATTCCAATATACCTTTTGATTCAACTCGTCTACAACGATGTTCATTATGCCAAAATACGTTCCGGCTATGATTCCTGAGTCTTCATTTGCTAACAGGGTGCGATTCACACTCGTGTGCTCACTGTAGTGGTCAACTAAAATTGGCCACAGTTTTGTAAGTTTCCCAGTAAAGTCTTTCCGACTCATTCGGAGTCAGGTCACCGTTGTACTGGTGCGGTCTGATTTGGCTGTAGTATCTAATGATATAGCCAACAATGCTCTGCCAAGCTTCATCTAAACTACGATAACCACTGGTTGGCACCCATTCTGTTTTCAAGCTTCTAAAGAAGCGCTCCATCGGACTATTATCCCAACAGTTACCTCTCCGAGATAAACTCTGTTTAATTTGGTATCGCCATAGGGTCTGACGGTATTTTCGACTCGTGTAATGCGCTCCTTGATCGCTATGGAACATAATTCCTGTTGGCTTTCCTCGTGACTCATAAGCCATTTTCAGTGCCTTGCTTGTCAGCTGACTATCAGGTGAAAAAGACATAGCCCAACCAACAGGTTTTCTAGCAAACAAGTCAAGGACAACTGCTAGATAAGCCCAACGGTTTCCAGCCCAAACATAAGTGACGTCTCCTACCCATACTTGATTTGGAGCAGTAACAGCGAACTGCCTCTCCAAGTGATTAGGGATCTCTACATGCTCTAAAGGCTGCTTCCTATACTTGTGCTTTGATAGTTGTCTGCTCACCAAGCCGAGCACTTTCATTATTTTACTAGCACGATATCGACTCAGACT
>NZ_JAUYVM010000026.1 GCF_030689305.1 Vibrio penaeicida
GGTTACGCCCCAGGCATCGAGACCACGACAGGTCCGCTTGGTCAGGGCATCACTAACGCCGTGGGCATGGCACTGGCAGAGAAATCGCTTGCCGCGCAGTTCAACAAAGACGGTCACGACATCGTGGACCACTTTACCTATGCTTTCATGGGCGATGGCTGTCTGATGGAAGGTATTTCGCACGAGGCATGTTCTCTTGCGGGCACGCTAGGTCTGGGCAAGTTGATTGCTTTCTGGGATGACAACGGCATTTCTATCGATGGTGAAGTAGAAGGCTGGTTCTCTGACGACACCCCTAAGCGTTTTGAAGCGTACGGCTGGCATGTCATTCCTGCGGTAGACGGCCACGATTCCGACGCCATCAACTCAGCGATTGAAGCCGCGAAAGCAGACCCACGTCCAACCCTTATCTGTACCAAAACCATCATCGGTTTCGGTTCGCCAAACAAGTCGGGTTCGCACGACTGTCACGGCGCGCCATTGGGTCATGAAGAAATTGCAGCAGCACGTGAGTTTTTAGGTTGGGAGCACGGTCCTTTTGAAATTCCGCAGGAAGTTTACGCAGAGTGGTCTGCGAAAGAAGCAGGCGCAGCTAAGGAAGCAGCGTGGAACGAGAAATTTGCAGCTTATGAAGCAGCATATCCAGAGCTTGCCGCCGAGTTCAAACGTCGAGTAAACAACGAAC
Organism: Vibrio penaeicida; assembly: GCF_030689305.1. Taxonomy (GTDB): domain Bacteria; phylum Pseudomonadota; class Gammaproteobacteria; order Enterobacterales; family Vibrionaceae; genus Vibrio; species Vibrio penaeicida_B. The sequence goes on from NZ_JAUYVM010000026.1 coordinate 686, forward strand.
TGCCTGCCGAGTGGGAAGCGAAAGCAAGCCAAATCATTGCAGACCTTCAAGCTAACCCTGCTAACATTGCGTCACGTAAAGCGTCGCAAAATGCGTTGGAAGCGTTCGGGACTATCTTGCCTGAATTCATGGGCGGCTCGGCTGACCTTGCGCCTTCAAACCTGACCATGTGGTCGGGCTCTCAATCACTGACGGCGGAAGACGCATCGGGCAACTACATCCACTACGGTGTGCGTGAGTTCGGTATGACAGCCATCATGAACGGTATAGCTCTGCACGGTGGCTTCGTACCATACGGCGCGACTTTCCTTATGTTCATGGAATACGCACGTAACGCGATGCGCATGGCAGCACTAATGAAAGTGCAGAACATTCAAGTGTACACGCACGACTCTATCGGTCTGGGTGAAGACGGTCCGACTCACCAACCGGTTGAGCAAATCGCCTCTCTACGCCTAACACCAAACATGAGCACATGGCGTCCATGTGACCAAGTGGAATCGGCAGTGGCTTGGAAACTGGCTATCGAACGCAGAGATGGCCCAACGGCGCTTATCTTCTCTCGTCAGAATCTAGCACAGCAAGAGCGTGACGCGGCACAAGTGGCTGACATTGCAAAAGGTGGTTACATCCTGAAAGACAGCGATGGCAAGCCAGAGCTAATCTTAATTGCAACGGGCTCTGAAGTTGAGTTAACCATCGAAGCCGCAGCGCAACTGACAGCAGCAGGCAAGAAAGTACGTGTCGTTTCTATGCCATCAACCGATGCGTTCGACAAGCAAGACGCCGCTTACCGCGAATCGGTACTGCCTTCAGACGTGACCGCTCGTATTGCAGTGGAAGCGGGGATTGCAGACTTCTGGTACAAGTACGTGGGCTTCGACGGTCGTATCATCGGTATGACAACGTTCGGCGAATCTGCACCAGCGGGCGAGCTGTTCAAGATGTTCGGCTTCACGGTTGAAAACGTAGTCGAGACCGCTAACGAACTGTTGGCGTAAACCTCTCCCAAGCCTATAAAGAAAAAACCGAACCATCGCTGGTTCGGTTTTTTTATGTCTATTCGAATTCGTTACCCTGATTCTTTAGCTCTTTTGTATGGCACGTTTTACAAGTGACATAGCGATCCATATCGTAGTAACTGCCGCCATTAATAATGGTATGAAGAGAGAGTTTTATTCTGCCTAGTAATGAAGCATCGCTGTCATAACTACTTGGCTTGCGTACCAAGGTTTCTGTATGTGATGTCGTTTTTCGGCACGTATTGCAATACTGTTCGGCAGACCATTCAGTCATGTATTTGTCCTTTGGTGAGAAAATGAGGGTAGAAAGCGCCAAAGGAACGTTACTTGGTTTTATAAACTTTAATGTTAACAAGCACAACTAGTGGCATATTTGAATGCGAGTGACTTCAACTTTAAGAGTCGCTTTGTTACATCAAAGATTACGACCAGCCACTACTTTCATGGGAGGGATTAGCATTCTTTCCGCAAGTCATTTTTATGGAAAGAAAGGACCTGATAATACTATGGCTGCCTGTGAAGTTTCAGTAATATCAGTTACTATCTGTACCACGCAATTTATGTGAGGGCAGCAGAGATGCTAAAAGTCGCGATCAACGGATTTGGTCGAATAGGGCGCAACGTGTTGCGCGCGGTTTATGAAAGCAGTAAAAACCAGCAGATCAAAGTGGTTGCGGTCAATGAGCTAGCGCAACCAGAAGCCATGGCGCATCTTCTCCAATATGACACCTCGCATGGTCGATTTTTTAAAAAGATATCTCACGACCAAGAGCATCTTTTTATTCATCACGAGAGCGGTGAGCGTGATTCTGTACGCATTCTGCATTTAGAAGATATTGAATTACTTCCTTGGCGAGATATAGAGGTCGATATCGTACTGGATTGTACAGGTGTGTATGGCTCTCAAGCCGACGGGCAAAAACATATTGCGGCAGGTGCCAAGAAAGTCCTGTTTTCACACCCTGGTGCTAATGATTTAGACAACACCATTATTTATGGTGTGAATCATGAATCTATAACGGCAGAGCACAAAGTGGTATCTAATGGATCCTGTACGACAAACTGCATCGTACCCATTATAAAGGTACTTGATGATGCCTTTGGTATCGATTCGGGAACCATCACGACCATCCATTCATCTATGAACGATCAGCAAGTGATTGATGCGTACCATCCAGACTTGCGACGTACTCGAGCAGCCAGCCAATCTATTATTCCAGTCGATACAAAATTGCATTTGGGTATTGAACGTATATTCCCGAAATTTTCTAACAAATTTGAAGCAATTTCGGTTCGAGTGCCGACTGTAAACGTCACTGCAATGGATTTGAGTGTAACAATAAATACAAATGTGAAAGTTAATGACGTAAATCAAACCATTATTAACGCTTCTCGGTGTACATTAGACAACATTGTTGACTATACTGAGGCGCCGTTAGTTTCTATCGACTTCAATCACGATTCCCACAGTGCCATAGTGGACGGCTCGCAAACACGAGTGAGCAACGGACATCTTGTTAAGATGTTGGTGTGGTGTGATAACGAATGGGGCTTTGCTAACCGGATGCTGGATACTGCGATGACCATGCACGAATTGGGTTATATAAAGCAGTAAAAGTTTTAATTTTGGGGCTTGAAATAAATGTGTTTTGCCCCAAAGTAAGCACCAGAGCAAGAATTTATTGGCTGAGCGTGATGCTGGGCTACCAAACTTTAAAATTGAAACATTGAGAGGACAAATCATGTCTGTAATCAAGATGACTGACCTGGAACTAGCAGGTAAACGCGTATTTATCCGTGCTGACCTAAACGTACCAGTAAAAGACGGTAAAGTAACTTCAGATGCTCGTATCCTAGCATCTCTACCAACTATCAAGCTTTGCTTAGAAGCTGGTGCAAAAGTAATGGTTACTTCTCACCTTGGTCGTCCTACTGAAGGCGAATACAACGAAGAGTTCTCTCTAGCTCCTGTAGTTAACTACTTAAATGACGCACTAGACTGCGACGTTAAACTAGCTAAAGACTACCTAGATGGTCTTGAGCTGAACGCTGGTGAACTTGTTGTTCTTGAAAACGTTCGCTTCAACAAAGGCGAAAAGAAAAACGAAGAACAACTATCTAAAGCATACGCATCTCTATGTGACATCTTCGTAATGGACGCATTCGGTACGGCTCACCGTGCACAAGCTTCTACACACGGCGTTGGTACTCACGCTCCTGTAGCATGTGCTGGTCCTCTTCTTGCGGCAGAGCTAGAAGCACTAGGTAAAGCTATGGATAACCCAGAGCGTCCACTGGTTGCTATCGTTGGTGGCTCTAAAGTTTCTACTAAGCTGACCGTTCTTGAGTCTCTATCTAAAGTTGCAGACCAACTTGTTGTTGGTGGTGGTATCGCAAACACATTCATCGCTGCTGAAGGCCACAACGTAGGTAAGTCTCTATACGAAGCAGACCTAGTGGATACTGCTAAGAAGCTAATGAAAGAGTGTGCTATTCCGGTAGCGACCGACGTTGCATGTGCTAAGGCATTTGACGAAAACGCAGAAGCTGAAATCAAACACGTTTCTGAAGTATCAGACGACGACATGATCTTCGACCTTGGTCCAGATTCAACTGCTGCTCTTGCTGAAATCATCGGCAACGCAAAAACTATCCTTTGGAACGGCCCTGTAGGCGTATTCGAATTCAAGAACTTCGAAGCGGGCACAGCGGGTATTTCTAAAGCAATTGCTGAATCTGCAGGTTTCTCTGTTGCAGGTGGCGGCGATACACTAGCAGCAATCGACAAGTTCGGTATCAAGGCTGACGTTTCTTACATCTCTACAGGTGGCGGCGCATTCCTTGAATTCGTTGAAGGTAAAGTACTGCCAGCAGTAGCTATGCTTGAAGAGCGCGCTAAGTAAGAATAACTGAAAGCGGGAGTGAATCCCGCTTTCTTGTTTGCTGCACGCCAAATGGTTCTCTGTTAGAATACCTCGCGTTGTGAGCAAACGTTTGCAAGAATTTAAACTTAATCAGTTTTATTTTAAAACGACAGATAAATAGGATTACATCCATGTCTAAGATCTTCGACTTCGTAAAGCCAGGTGTTATCACTGGTGATGACGTTCAGAAAGTATTTGAAGTTGCTAAAGAAAATAACTTCGCACTTCCAGCGGTTAACTGTATTGGTACTGACTCTGTAAACGCAGTACTAGAAGCAGCTGCAAAAGTTAAAGCGCCAGTTATCGTTCAGTTCTCTAACGGTGGTGCTGCTTTCTTCGCAGGTAAAGGTCTAAAACTTGAAGGCCAAGGTCTACAAATTCTTGGTGCTGTTGCTGGTGCAAAATACGTACACGCTGTAGCTGAAGCTTACGGTGTACCAGTAATCCTACACACTGACCACGCGGCTAAGAAACTACTTCCTTGGATCGACGGTCTGCTAGATGCTGGTGAAGAGTTCTTTGCTCAAACTGGTAAGCCTCTATTCTCTTCACACATGATTGACCTTTCTGAAGAGTCTCTAGAAGAAAACATCGAAATATCTGGTAAGTACCTAGAGCGCATGGCTAAAATGGACATGACTCTTGAAATCGAGCTAGGTTGTACTGGCGGTGAAGAAGACGGCGTAGACAACTCTGATATGGATGCGTCTGAGCTATATACTTCTCCAGAAGACGTAGCTTACGCTTACGAGAAGTTGAATGCTATCAGCCCTCGTTTCACTATTGCTGCATCTTTCGGTAACGTACACGGTGTATACAAGCCAGGTAACGTTGTACTGACTCCAACAATCCTACGTGATTCTCAAGCATACTGTGCAGAGAAGTTTGGTATTGCACCTAACGCTCTAAACTTCGTATTCCACGGTGGTTCTGGTTCTTCTCAAGAAGAAATTCAAGAGTCTATCGGCTACGGTGTTATCAAAATGAACATCGATACTGATACTCAGTGGGCAACTTGGGATGGTATCCGTGCATACGAAGCGGACAAGCACGATTACCTACAGGGTCAAATTGGTAACCCTACTGGTGATGATGCGCCTAATAAGAAGTACTACGATCCACGTGTATGGCTACGTGCAGCGCAAGCGTCAATGGTTGTTCGCCTTGAGCAAGCATTTGCTGACCTGAATGCTGTAGACGTTCTTTAATTCTTTCGAATTGAACTGAAAAGCCCGCTCATTGAGCGGGCTTTTTTATGCTTGCTATCTTTTTAAACCCCGCTAAAGTTGGTTGAGGGTTATTCCATTGATTACATAACCCTTTCGCTAAAAGCCCAAGTTTTTAAGTTGTAGTCTCAATATTAATGTGGCGATGACTTTCATTGAGTTCAATTGTAAGATATTTTGTCGAAATTCTGTCGCAGAGATGCACCGCCCTAAATTAGTGAAGTCACTAACTTGGATAAGGCACACATATTCAAAATAAGAAACCTAGAGGTAAAAAGGAATGGCAAGCGAACCATCAGTGGTTGATAACCTAAACTTAGCAGGAGGAGTCAGTAAAATGGAATCTTGGCTGACAAACAACTCAGATCTGATCATTCAATATGGTGTAAACATCATTTCAGCAGTACTGATACTGTTTATCGGTAACATTATCGTTAAAGCTATCGCAAACAGCGTAGCGAAGGTGATGAAGAAGAAGAATATGGATAAAGCGGTGGTGGAGTTTATCCACGCGCTGGTTCGTTACTTGTTGTTCGTTATTGTTCTTATTGCGGCATTAGGTCGTTTGGGTGTTCAAACTGCTTCAGTAGTTGCGGTTATTGGTGCGGCTGGCTTAGCGGTTGGTTTGGCACTGCAAGGCTCTCTGTCTAACTTCGCGGCAGGTGTACTTATCGTTGCGTTCCGTCCATTCAAATCGGGCGATTACGTTGAAATTGGCGGCGTATCTGGTTCTGTTGAGTCCATCCAGATTTTCCAAACCGTTCTTACTACACCAGACAACAAGATGGTTGTAGTGCCTAACGGTGGTGTTATTGGTGGTCCAATAACAAACTACTCTCGCCACCAAACACGACGTATTGATCATGTTATTGGTGTTTCTTACAACGCTGATCTTAAGAAAACTCAAGAAATCATTGCCGAAACATTGGCAAAAGATGAGCGTATTCTGAAAGATCCAGGCGTGACCATTGGTGTGGTTGCACTTGCTGATTCTTCAGTTAACTTTGTTGTTCGTCCTTGGGTGAAAACCGCGGACTACTGGAATGTATATTTCGACTCTCTTCAGGCCATTAAAGAAGCGCTTGATGACGCAGGTATCGAAATTCCATTCCCTCAAATGGATGTGCACTTGAACAAAGTTGATTGATTTTCTTTGTAGATCAAAACACTTCCATTGAAATAAGGCGCTTACTCAGTTAAGCGCCTTTATTTTTGAATCTTGTTTTGTGATTTATGTTGAGTGTCAGCTATTCAGATAGCTTATAAATCGGGTTTTCTAGAGACTCCAGCAGTTTTTCTAAAAAGACAACACTAATTCCAATCGTTACAGCAGGATCCCCAGGTGTATAAAGCAGCTCGTCATGTTTCAGAAGTGCAGTATCCAAAATAATGGGGACTGAGGTGGGTAATGTGAATGGGCAAACAGCCCCAGCTAAACAGCCTGTTTTCGCTGTCATTTCTTCATTATCACAGATAGATACACGTTTGCCTAAAAGCCCTTTAATTCCTTTAGCATTGAGGCGGCTGTCTTTATCGGTTAAGTAAAGTGCGTAACCACTACCTTTAATTTTCAGAAATAAGCTTTTAGACAACGTACCTGTCCAGCCCAATTCCTCGGCAACCGCTTCATCTGTCGCAAAATCCAAAATTGGTCGATGTTGCCATTCATTGAATGGGATGTTGAGTTCGTTTAAAAGGTCGATGTTCCTTTGGTAAATCTGTTGAATTACATCCATGTCATATCCTTATGTCTTAACAAGCATCTACATGTATTGCTGCCACAACCCATTTGCGAGAATAATCGCAATAGTAAACATCATTACAGCCACACCTATATCAATCCCTTTTTTCACTTTAGGTCTAGAGAGCGTAGGACCTAATTTTGCAGCGCCAAGGGATAAGCTATAAAACCAAGCAAACGACGCCAGTACTGTACCTACAGCAAAAGCAATACGATCTTGTCCTTCGTATTGTCCTCCGATAGAGCCCAAAATGACGACCGTATCTAAATACAAGTGAGGGTTAAGAACAGTAACAGCAAGCGCTCCTAAAACGACCGCACGCTTTCCTCTTGCCGTGATTTGGGCGTTAGATTCCCTTTGCTCTGCTGGAGCAAAAGCACTTCTTAGAGACATAAGACCATAGATGGTTAAAAACGCGATCCCACCCAGAGTGACAGAAGTAAGTAGTAATTCGTTTTGAGAAAGGATTGCTCCACCACCAAAAATGCCTAGAGAGATGAAAAAAACGTCCAATAAGCTACAGATCGTCGCGGTTGTAAGATGGTGATTGCGCTTAATGCCCTGGTTCAGCACATATGCATTCTGCGCCCCAATCGGAATGATCATCGTTGCGCCTAACCCAAAACCTTGCAATAACACCCAGAAGTTCACAACGTTGCCCTTACTTAAAAATAGAAATATCAAAAAATGAGCCGCAAGGATAAGGGGAATAAGAAAATAAATTAAACTAATAATTTTAATGAATGATAAGTTAAACTTATATTCTGGGTGTGTAAGTAGAGGGAAGTATGAGAGGGTTAGATTATCGATGGATTGAAGCGCTAGACAGTGTGCTTAATCAAAGAGGTTTTGAACGAGCGGCGGAGCAGTTATGCATCTCCCAATCGGCTGTATCTCAAAGGATTAAACAGTTAGAGAAATGGTTGGCACAGCCCGTATTAGTTCGGGAGCAACCTCCCAGAGCGACTCAAGCTGGAAAAAAATTACTTGGGCTGTACCGACGAGTTTGCTTACTAGAAGAGGAGCTTTTGCCCGAGCTTAGCACTGAAAACAGTGAGCGCCCATTGTCTGTCGCTTTGGCTACGAATGCCGATAGCCTTGCAACTTGGCTTTTACCTAGCTTGTCACCTCTGCTAAAACAAAAGCGAATTGAGCTGAATTTGGTGGTAGATGATGAAGGAAGAACCATTGATAAGCTTCGAAGTGGTGAAGTGGTCGGGGCAATAAGCCTTGATTCTCAACCAATGTCTGGATGTGATGCTGACTACCTAGGAAGAGTGGATTATTTGTGTGTCGCTAGTCCAGATTTTTGTCAGATGTACTTTCCTGAAGGTGTGAATAGAGAAGCGCTAAAACGAGCGCCAGCAGTGGCTTTTGATCAGCATGATGATATGCATGAAAGATTTGTCCACCAGCATTTTAATTTACCCATTGGAAGCGTATTGAAGCATACAGTGCGCAGCTCAGAAGCTTTTGTTAAATTGGCGATCAGTGGTGTGGCTTATTGTTTGATCCCTAGGCAGCAAATTGAATCTGAACTCAAGCAAGGAGTGTTGATAGACATCACACCGAGTTTTTTCCTCTCTCACCGCATGTATTGGCATCATTGGCAGTTAGAGAGTGGGGTACTAAAAGAAATATCCCAATCAATTATTCAATATGCGAGACAACATCTCCCTCAGTAAACTTTGTGTCAAATATGAATATGAATGGAATCAATCTCTGATGTTAGCGTCTATTATAGCGACGAACCCTTAGGAGAACGGCATGAAAAAGTTATCGATGATCGGTGTATTGCTCATGGGAGTAATGATGGCTCCTGTTAAAGCAGAAGAGCTATCATTTCCGCATATTTCTACGTCGGGGCACGGCGAAGTGACCGCTGTGCCAGATATGGCTGAGTTTACTGTTCAAGTGGTAGAAACCATGTTGACAGCAGAGCAAGCGAAGCAAGCGGTAGATAAAGCTGTGAGCTCTTTTGTTGAGCGTTTAACCGCTGCTGGAGTGAAAAGAGACAACATCGCCAGCACTAATTTGTATTTGGCGCCGCAGTATCACTACCCTAAAAGTGGCAAGGTCGAACTGGTTGGGTATCAAGCTTCCCGTAGTGTCACGGTGACCGTTGAAGTCTTAGGTAACTTAAACAGTTATCTTGATGGTGCCTTAGGCGATGGGATTAATCGCATTGACGATATTCAATTGAAAGTAAAAGATGAATCCAAGTATCAAGAGCAAGCGCGTTTGGCGGCAATCAAAGACGCGACCCAGAAAGCAAAATTTCTCGCAGAAGGTTTTGAGCGTGAAGTGGGTGGCGTTTGGAGAATTAGTTACGACAATAATTCAAACCGTCCGATGCTAATGCGAAGCATGGCTCTTGGGGCAGAGAAGGCATCCAATACTTATCAAGATTCCAGCATTGTTATCCGTGATAGAGTGGATGTGATTTACAAGCTGAAAGAGTAAGCGACGCAAGTTTTAAACTAAAAAGGGGGACGCCAGTTGGCGTCCCCCTTTTTATTAATTTAACTAAGAATGCGAAATTAGTGAAGAATACGAGCTCGAATAGTTCCTTCAATTTCTTTCAGCTTCAGTAAGGCTTCTTCAGAGCGATCCGCTTCAACATCAATAACCACGTACCCCATTTCTGAGCTGGTTTGTAGGTACTGACCCGCGATGTTAATCCCTTCTTTAGCGAAGATGGTGTTAATTTGCGTCAGAATACCTGGGCGGTTTTCATGGATGTGCAGTAGACGAGATGTTCCTCTGTGCTCTGGCAGCGACACTTCCGGGAAATTGACGCTAGACAGTGTTGAGCCGTTATCTGAGTATTTTGCAAGTTTCCCTGCAACTTCAACACCAATGTTTTCTTGTGCTTCTTGCGTAGAACCACCAACGTGAGGAGTCAGGATACAGTTATCGTATTTAAGCAATGGAGACTCAAACGGGTCAGCATTGGTTTTTGGTTCAACAGGGAATACGTCGATGGCTGCACCAGAAAGATGTTTGGTTTCTAATGCTGAAGCAAGGGCTGGTATATCAACGACAGTACCACGAGCAGCATTGATGAAGATAGAGCCTGGCTTCATGCGAGCGAATTCAGCTTCGCCCATCATATTTTTAGTACCGTCCGTTTCAGGAACGTGCAGCGTAATCACATCACATTTGTTTAGCAGTTCACTCATAGTGTGAACTTGGGTTGCGTTACCCAACGAAAGCTTGTTCTCAATATCGTAGAAGTAGACACGCATGCCTAAGTTTTCAGCAATAATACCTAGTTGAGTACCTATGTGACCGTAACCAATGATACCTAAACGTTTACCACGTGCTTCATAAGAACTGTCTGCACTCTTCTTCCAAATACCACGGTGTGCCAATGCGTTCTTTTCAGGGATACCACGAAGTAACAGAAGGATTTGACCCAATACCAACTCAGCCACACTTCGAGTGTTGGAGAAAGGGGCGTTGAACACTGGAATACCACGTTTTGCCGCAGCGCCAAGATCAACTTGGTTGGTTCCGATGCAGAAACAACCAACAGCGACCAATTTTTCTGCCGCTTGGAATACTTTTTCCGACAGGTTAGTACGGGAACGAATACCAATGAAGTGCACGTCTTTAACGGCCTCTAACAGATCTTCTTCCGCCATTGAGCCTTTTATATACTCGATGTTGCTGTAACCAGCCCCTTGAAAAACTTCAACTGAAGAAGGGTGAAGCCCCTCAAGAAGGAGAATTTTTATCTTATCTTTATCCAGTGATACTTTGGCCATTGATTATCGTCCTTAAACTTCGGGCTATAAGCTGAGTACAGAAGAGGTACGCAAACGTTTACCTTCTGTATATATTGAACAATAAAGTAACAAAAAATATTCGCTTTGGGTAAGAAAATTACGGAATAAGGAATAATTTCTTAAAGAAAAATAAGAGAAAACGGCACCTATAGGTACCGTTTGTAATCAAATGACGGAAATTAGTGCTAACCATCGCATAAAAATGCAATTATCGAATACTAAAATGTATGGTTTTACTCTTCGATTTTTGCACCATCAGGCGTGCCTGTAATCACGACATCTGCACCTCGGTGTGCGAATAGACCAACTGTCACGACACCCGCGATCGCATTGATTTTGTCTTCTAGATCTTTTGGATTTGTTATTTTTAATCCGTACACATCCAAAATCATGTTGCCATTGTCTGTTACCACACCTTCTCGATAAACCGGATCTCCGCCTAACTTGAGCAACTCTCTTGCAACATAGGAGCGAGCCATCGGAATCACTTCCACTGGAAGTGGGAATTCGCCCAATACGTCTACGGCTTTTGTACCGTCAACAATACACACAAACTTCTTTGAGATAGCTGCAACAATCTTTTCACGCGTCAGGGCAGCACCGCCGCCTTTGATCATTTCGCGACCTGGGTTAACTTCATCAGCGCCATCAACGTATACGTCTAGCTCGAATACGTCGTTGCATTCAAAGATTTCAATCTCAAGCTCTTGCAGCCTTTTGGTTGAGGCTTCTGAAGAAGAAACAGCACCTTTAATCTCTTCTCTTATTGAGCCAAGTGCATCGATGAAGTGATTGACGGTCGAACCCGTACCAACGCCAACAATGCTGCCCTTTTCTACATACTTCAGTGCGGCCCAGCCAGCGGCTTTTTTCATTTCATCTTGAGTCATGCCTTTCTCCAGAATTTAGGTGAACAAATTAAAGTCGCGCGATTATACCTGCAAGTTATACAAAGGTGCAGTGATCTACGTGAATATATTGATACTGAATTCGACTAGCTAACGTATTTGTTTATGGCTTAACGCTATTCCACCGCCAAGTTTTTGAAGGGGTAACGATAGTTTGTAGAGGAATGTCCCAAGCTTCCACTGGAAGAAGAGGAACTTGCTGGCAATCGTGAGCCAAGCCAATTGCCTGATTACCTGATGTCGCTTCCCAAGACGCTAGGGTTCGATCGTAGTAACCCCCACCCATACCAAGCCTTTGCCCTTGAGCGTCAAACGCGACTAGTGGGGTATAGATAATATCAATTTCGTTAACAGGTACGATTTGAGACATGTTCAGCTTGGGCTCTGCAATCTTGTATTGATTGGCAATCATATCTGTCTTTGGTGTGTATTCTAAGAAAAGTAAATGCCCGCTGGAGAAAGGGTGAAGCACGGGTAAGCAGACCTTTTTCCCCATGCTCCAGTACCATTCGATAACTGGTGTCAGGTCGAGCTCACCATCAACGGCAAGATATAGTGCGACGGTGTTGGCATCGGTAGCGCCAGAGTGCTTTTTTAGTTGTGTCAGCAAACAATGAGAGGCTTCGATTTGTTCTGCATTGGAAAGTTCTCGCCTTTTGCTGCGTATGTTCTTTCGGATGCATTGTCGCTGTTCAGCTGATGCTTTTGAAGGAGTAAAAGATTTCATATGAGGAACCCCAGAGTGCCGTTGAGGATTGTGGCCCTTGAACCAGCTGGTTCAAGGCGGATCAGCAATGATAACCGTAGGCTTCTCGGTACGAGCCGAGCTTGCTCAATAGTTTTCAAGTACTAACCCTTAATTATTGCTTATCGGCTCAGGGACTTAAATCCGCTGACGCACACTCCAGGGTAAAACTTTTATTCGCGTCCTAGCTGTTTGAGCGCACCATCTAGTGACGCCGAGAGCAATTCCATTCGCTCTGTTATTTCAGTGGTTTGACCATGTACTTCTTGCTTAGAGATTTGCAATTCGTAACAGATGTTCAAAGCAGCAATCGTTAATAGCTTTTCTGTATTGGTTACCTTAGTTCTTTCCGCCATTTCATTCAATCGCGTATTCAAATCTTCGGCGGCTTTTAGCAGTGACTCTTCTTGCCCAGGTGGACAATTCACTCGCGTAAGCTTCCCCAATATTTCAACTTCAACTGCTTGACTACTCATTACGGTACACTCTCGACCAAACCAAAGACAGGGAGTACAAGCTCACTTCTGTCAGGGAGGAAACTATAGGTAAACCGACCTTAAGATTCAAGCCCTTCCATCTTTGTTTCCTAATATTGCGGGACTAACTACACACGAAATCAACAAATTGAACACGCTATGTTCAGCTATACATTTTCGCTAAGCGCCTTAAGTGATAGGATTAGCCCAACTAACTTACATTATAGCGAATCCCTTATGAGTGAAGTGAATTATCCTGCTTTTCCGCAACTCGTTAATGAACTTAAGACAGCACAACTTGCGGTATCACCCGCTGAGTTACATGGCTTATTGACTGGAATGCTAAGCGGCGGATTAGCGATTAACGATAACAGCTGGCAGCCTCTATTGTTTGATTACACAAATGATGGGCTAGGTTGGCCAATAAGTACCGTCGGTGTTGTTGAAAGCTTGCTAAAAGCAACATTAAGTGAGCTGGCAAATGATCAATTTGAATTGACATTAATGTTATCGGAATCGGATTCTGATCTGTTTGCTACCGCTGATGGGTTATCTGAATGGGTGAACCACTTTATTTCTGGTTTAGGGTTAGCCAATCAAGCGATCAACAAAGCACCGGTAGATGTAAAAGAAGCATTGGGTGATTTGGAAGAAATTTCTAAGTTGGGCATTGATGAAGAAGACGATCTAGAAGAGCAAGCCGATTTGCTGGAGCAAGTGATCGAGCACGTTAAAGCGTGCGTATTTACGGTGCATGCCGAGTATGGTGTGAAACCGAGTGAAAACAAAAAGCCGACGATTCACTAAGTAGGAAAGCCTAATGACACAATATGATGTGGTCATTGCTGGTGGAGCAATGGCGGGTGCAACACTAGCATTGGCATTGAATCGACTAAGCAACGGTGCATTGTCTATTGCTGTTATTGAACCTTTTCAAGTCGAGCATACTCTCCACCCTGGCTTTGATTCTCGCTCTATTGCGCTTTCCCATGGCACTTCGTTGATACTGGAAGACGTCGGGCTCTGGGAGCAAATTCAGCCTTTTACGACTCCCATCGAGCATATAAACGTATCCGACAAAGGGCATGCTGGTCTAGCCGATATCACTAAGCACGCTCTGAGTTTGGACGCGCTTGGGTATGTTGTTGAACTGGCGGATGTTGGACGAGTTTATCAGTCGCTATTGGATAGAGCCGATAACATTGATTTTCTTTGCCCTGATTCCGTGAGTAATGTGTCGAGAGAAAGTAATGCGGTGACAGTTACATTGTCGTCAGGGGCTTCAATTGAAGCGAAGCTGCTCGTGGCGGCAGACGGTGCGTTGTCGCCATCTGCTCAGAATGTTGGCTTACCATTGCAAGAGCACGACTTTGAGCAAGTTGCACTGATAGCGAATGTCAGTTTGTCCCAACCTCACCTTGGGCGTGCGTTTGAACGATTTACTGAATCGGGTCCTCTTGCATTACTGCCTATGTCAGACAACCGAATGTCATTAGTATGGTGCTTATCTCCTGAAACAGTTGAAGATGTTGCCAAGCTTTCTAATGAGAAATTCCTTGCCAAATTACAGCAATGCTTTGGCTGGCGATTGGGCCAATTTATAAAAGTTGGTGAGCGGACATCTTACCCGTTGCTGTTGCGTTCCCGTGACCCCATCGTATCGCATCGATTTGCTGCTGTGGGCAACGCAGCGCAAACCTTGCACCCTATCGCCGGACAAGGGTTCAACTTGGGTATACGAGACGTGGCGACCCTTGCAGAACAAATCTTAGTTAATATGAAGGACCCTGGTCACTATAGCGTTCTTAGTGCTTATCGAAAGAGAAGAGAACAAGATAGAAAACGAACGATTGAACTGACATCTGGTCTGGTTCATCTCTTTTCGAATGATTTCATTCCAATGAGAGTAGGGCGAAACATTGGACTGATGGGTTTTGAGGCTTTAGGTTCGATGAAAAGCCCTTTGTTGGCGCGAACACTCGGTATGGTAGAAAGATAATATGATGCAAAGTTTTGATATCGCCATCATTGGTGGCGGAATGGTAGGGCTAACGGTTGCAGCGTTACTTCAAGACAGTGATTTAAGAATTGCTGTCGTTGAAGGGAAGCTGCCAGAAGAGCACTTAAATGAACTGCCAGATGTTCGTGTATCTGCATTGAGCCGGGCCAGTGAAAACATCCTCAAAAATGTTGGTGCATGGGCTGGCATTGAAGCCCGTCGGTCTTCGGCGTATGACGCCATGACGGTATGGGAGCAAGACAGTTTCGCGAAGATTGAGTTTTCAGCTTCAGAAATCCATCAAAAAGATCTAGGGCACATCGTCGAAAACAGAGTGATTCAGTTAGCCTTACTTGAGCAAGTTAAGATCCAAGATAATGTCACTCTTTTCGCACCAGAACGATGTAAAGATGTGGTGATGGGAGAGACGGAAGCATGGGTTACTCTAGAGTCTGGTCAATCATTTACGACTAAGTTGTTGGTAGGGGCTGATGGTGCGAACTCTTGGCTACGTAGTAAATCCGAAATTCCATTAACACATTGGGATTATGGTCATTCCGCTATTGTCGCAAACATCAAGACGGCAGAACCTCATGGTGGTGTGGCGCGGCAAATATTTACACCGGACGGACCTCTGGCATTTTTGCCTTTAGGCGAGCCAAATCTTTGCTCGATTGTGTGGTCTATTGACCCTTTAAAAGCCGAACTGTTAATGGATTTGGACAGTACCGAATTCAATAAAGCCCTAGCAACCGCTTTTGATGGGCAACTTGGATTATGTGAAGTGCAAGGGGAGCGGCAAGCCTATCCCCTTAAGATGCGTTACGCGCGTGATTTTGTGCGTGATCGAATCGCGCTGGTCGGAGATGCAGCTCACACCATCCATCCATTGGCGGGGCAAGGGGTAAACTTAGGTTTGCTCGATGCTGCTAGTTTGGTGCAAGAGGTAGAGCGGCTGTGGCAAAGCGGTGAGGATATTGGTCTAAGACGCAATTTACGCCCATTTGAACGTTGGAGAAAAGCAGAAGCAGCAAAAATGATTGCAGCTATGCAAGGTTTTAAAGAATTATTCTCTGGCGAACATCCCATCAAGAAATGGGTTCGAGGCGTTGGTTTGACAATAGGTAATACTGTGCCTTTGGTCAAAAATGAGTTGATACAGCATGCTATGGGGTTGAAAGGAAATTTACCTGACGCGACCAAAGCTAAGCGCTAAGAAAATTACGCTCTAAAAAACGAATCATTAAAAAGTTACAAGCATGAAAAAGGGTCGACAAGTCGACCCTTAAAAATTCTTTTTACACATTCAATAATTATGCATGTGCGCATCTTAACCGCATGATTTCTTGATTAATTTCTTTAACGGTTTTGAAATGTCTTTTCTCCGCTTTTTCAGGAAGAATTAACTTGCCATTATCAAATTCAAATTTCCCCACGCCATAAATATAAATCCTACCTTTAAACAACCGACTTACGTGTTTAGCTATCATACTTGGTGTATAGCGCTTAAACAGTCTCATACTTTTATCCTTATTATGTGTTGCGCCACGAATTATACGAAATTTCGTGTGTCAGTATTGTGACTGAACAGGGGTTAAATACAGCTTAATGCTATGTTTTCAGCGTTTTGTGCCGCCCTTGGCATTTTGGTGATATAAACGTCTCACTGGTGTGACGCTCTCCTCATTTTATGCCGCTAGCCCCTGTGAAAAATGCAGCAATACCGTGTCATGTTTTTATGACATTTATAAGAATAGACCATGTCAGAAATAAAAAAGTTTCATGAAAAAAAAGCCCGATATAAATATCGGGCGAATAGTCACAGATGCATTACACAAAAAGTGGATTTAACTGATTAATTCAGCGGATTCACTTTCCTTGTTAAATGAGGGCTTTAAGCTCAATTGAGCAAGGGGAACTCATAATAACAAGTAACATTTACACTACATTATAATTATCAAGATCACTATTTATTCATTTAAATAAGATAAAAATTCACTTGGTAAAATTATTAAATGTGACTTAGGTCTCATGGTGGGTGAAATTTGATAGGGTTTTATTATTTTTGGGTTGGATTTTGACGCGAAATTTCACTGATCGTCGGTGAGGCTAGCTTCAAAAGATCATCCAAATTAAGCTCAATCCCTGCCATATTAGAACCACTGCTGATGGTTACATGCTCTAATGAAATGATCTTCTTATCAAAAATAATGGGTATTGTCGTATCTAACAAAATAGGGGCGACGCAGCCAATTGAATAGCCAGTCACAGATTCAACTTCCAGAGCGGATGCACAAGTGATTCGCCTAGAGCTCAATACGGCGCGTACTTTTCTAGGGTCGGCTTGATCATTGCCTGAGACGCATGCGAGTACATAACGTCCCCCCATATCTTTGAGTAGAACGCATTTCACCATCATATTTGGTGAAATCCCTCGTTGGCGGGCTGCATCTTCAATGCTGATGGCTGGAGTTTTGTGAGGGAGCAAGTGAAAGGGCACTTGCTGCTCACTTAAGTATTGAGTAATACGAGTTTGTATTATCGGATTAGTCTTCATCTAAGGAATAAGGTAAAGGCAGTATTGACCAAGTTGTTCCTTCTTGCCCTTTCACTCGAAGTTGTGTCCCTTCTTCAAGGTTGTTTGGCAAAATAATCAGCCCCTCAGCAGCACCGTCTTGATATTCAAATTGCGTGATTAGGTGACCAGCACCACGCCAATTTTCACCTACTGCACGCTCTATTTCTGCCTGTTCAGGAAGAGCCTCAAGAATATTGCCGGCTACACGGTAAAGTGCTCGCTTGTTGGTTCCTCTGTATTTCGCTCGTGCAACCATCTCCTGACCGGTATAGCAGCCTTTGGTAAAACTAATACCTCCCAAGGCTTGGAGGTTCATTGCTTGTGGGATATGTTGAGATTGCTCTTTTTCATCGACACGAGGAAGCGCTTCTTCAATATCGTATTTATCCCACAGTGACTCATGAACCACAGCATCGCGTTGATCTTCAAATAAGCGTTCCGCGATTGATGATTCGAGCACCAATAACCAACGTTTATTGCTTATGCGAACGGCAGTTCCACCTTCTATACTACGCACATTACTGCGGCTGTCACTGAGGGTGTCAATCCAATTTTCGGCGTCGTTACCGCTAATACCAACCAGTACATCAGCCCCTTCCTCGATGGTGACTTTTGAGAATACTGCGTACTTTTTAATCTCGGTAAGCTCGGTTGCTAATGCACTTTTACGATGCACTATGGCAAAACCTTCATTGTGGTGAAACATGTTAAAAATGCTCCACATCTTTCCCTTTGCATCACAATGAGCACCGTAAGTCGACTCAGAAAGTTCTAATGAAACCACATCACACGTAACTTGACCTTGAAGGTACGACTTTTTGTCTTCGCCTACAAAAGTAATGATGCCCCAAGAAGGTAGAGGGCAAATAGCGAATTCTGGTAACTCAGTCTGAGTGGATAATGAGATGGAAGATAAGTTTTCAAGCCAATCCATTGTTTCTAAACCTTAAGAGATGTTTGATGTCAGTATGTTAATGCTATACCTAAGCAACCTCAAGGCGTTCGATGCTCAGAACGAAGCAACTTTGCTTTCTATACTTTTCATTAGCAGAGGGGAAGTTGAGGTTGGTTAATCTAAATGACGAGAGCAAATCACACTCTGTGACTCGCATAATAGCTGTAGGGTAATGAGATTGATACACTGCCCCCACAAAGGAGTCATCAAAGGAATAATAATGTACACCGCCGAAGAAAAAGCCCGAATTAAATGGGCATGTCGCCGTGGGATGTTAGAACTTGACGTAGTTATCATGCCATTTTTTGAAGAGCAATTTGAAAGCTTGTCGGAACAAGAACAAAAAGATTTTGTTTCTCTTCTTGAGTGCGATGATCCTGATTTATTTACTTGGATTATGGGGCACGGAAGAAGTGACAATTTAAGTCATGCTTCTATGATAGACAAAGTCGTTGCATACAACCTCAGCAAAGTTCGCTAATTTAAAATTATCCCTAAGTGCCCGGCTATGCCAGCTTTTTGTTCTGGCAATGCTTAGTTGGGCACTTGCTGCTTCCCCAGCACCAATTGTCCTAACGCTATTTGTGTTCACAGCAATTCTGATCCCTTTGTTATCCCAATTCATCCGTCCTTCCTCGGAAATTACGCTGGCATGGAACGAGAGCAGTGAATTCAGAATCAATCAAGAAAAGAAGATTTTGGATCGCGCTTGGTTAGAATGTTCTGCTTTAGTGACTTTACTCATTTTTGACGACAAATCGAGACTATTGGTTTGGCGAGATACCTGTTCTGACAAGGAGTATCGAGCGTTGCTCCGCCATTTACGTTGGCAAAAAGGCAATAAAAAAGAGCACTCATCAAGTGCTCTTTAAATGTATACCCAAGTGACTTCAAGATGCTTGGTTCAGCGAGAATTAATAGGCTTTCAGGCAAGGCATCGGTTTGAAGATCTAGAAGTCTAAATCAAGAGTCGATAACGCAGCATGAAAGCCTATTAAACTCGCCCTTGGGAGCACATATTCTGTACCACTTCATCGTCAAAGAACTTGGAAAGGACCTGTCATTACGCTGCGTTCTCTTCCTTGAATTGGACCAGAATATGCTGCTCTGAATCATACATCTTGAGATCACTTGGGTATATTCATTACACCGAAAAATAGTAAAAACTAAAACTTTTCGGGGATTAAAATAGTCGGTCCACTATTGTCAGCCAATTCTGGATAATCCAATGTGTAATGCAGACCACGGCTTTCCTTTCGTTCCATAGCACAACGAACCATGAGCTCTGCTACTTGCAGCAGGTTACGAAGCTCTAATAGGTTATTGGATACACGGAAATTGCTGTAATACTCATGAGTTTCTTGTTGCAGCAATTGAATGCGGCGCAATGCGCGCTCTAATCGCTTATCGGTTCGTACAATTCCCATGTAGTCCCACATAAATAATCGCAACTCGTGCCAGTTATGTTGAATCACAACTTCTTCATCTGAACAAAGAACTTGGCTCTCATCCCATTCAGGTAAGGAGCCCGCCAGTTCGGCGTCACTAATTTTGTTAATGATGTCTTCCGCAGCAGAACGTGCATACACAACACACTCGAGAAGAGAATTAGAGGCCATTCTATTTGCACCGTGCAGACCGGTATAACTCACTTCGCCTATTGCATAAAGATGGTTTAAGTCCGTTACACCTTGTTGATCAACCATTACACCACCACAAGTGTAGTGGGCGGCTGGGACTATGGGGATCGGCTCCTTAGTCATGTCGATACCAAGGTCTTTCAGGCGCATATCGATGGTTGGAAAGTGTTTCGTGACAAATTCAGGGTCTTTATGGCTTATGTCGAGGTACATGCAATCTGCACCCAGTCGCTTCATCTCAAAATCAATAGCACGTGCAACGACATCACGCGGCGCGAGTTCCTCTCGCTTATCAAAATCTTGCATGAAACGCGAGCCGTCTGGTCTTCTTAAATACGCTCCTTCCCCTCGCAGAGCTTCAGTCAGCAAGAAATTGCGAGCTTCAGGGTGGAAGAGACATGTTGGGTGGAACTGATTGAATTCTAAATTGGCAACGCGACAACCTGCTCGCCATGCCATTGCAATTCCATCTCCAGAGGATACATCAGGGTTAGAAGTGTATTGATACACTTTAGAAGCGCCACCCGTGGCCAACACAACAAACTTAGCCCTGACAGTTTCGACGTGTTCTTGATTCCTGTTCCATATATACGCACCAATGACTTTTTTCTTATCACCGCCAATTTTGTCTTCGGTGATCAGATCCAAGGCATTGTGGCGTTCCAATACATGAATGTTTGGATGGCTGTGTGCGTTATCCTGAAGAGATGTTTGCATTGCCATACCTGTTGCATCTGCCGCATGCAGAATGCGTCGGTGGCTATGACCACCCTCACGAGTTAGGTGGTAGCGTGGGCTTTCGTCTGAATCGTTTTCTTCACGATCAAAGGGAACCCCACCGTCGATTAACCACTGAACACTTTCTTTTGCATTCTCGGCAATGAACTTAACGGTATCTTCTTCGCATATTCCACCACCAGCGATTTGGGTGTCCTGAACATGCGATTCAATGCTGTCCGATTCGTCAAAAACAGCTGCAATACCGCCCTGAGCATAGTATGTGGCCCCTTCACTACGAGGTCCTTTACTCAACACAATGACTTTGCCATGTGGCGCTACTCGCAATGCGAGGGACAATCCTGCCGCACCACTGCCAACCACTAATACATCGCATTGATGTTCTCGGTTATCGTTCATATAACTTTAAAAATCCCAGGTTATCTTAGAGCCTGCCCAAATTGACTCTATAAGCAATTAGCTTTTGGCTAATCCCATAACGCATATCTTCTTGGTGGTGTTTATTATCTTTATCTGCACCCGTTTGAGCAAATACAATGAAGGTTACATCACATTGCCAGACAAATTTGTTAAAAAAAATTCGTCGGATTGAACTTTCTTTGACTATATCAGTCACAATAGTGCTCATGTAGGCGGTGGTGTCAATACTACATTTGACAGAACTTAATGTTCATACCTGTGAAGGTAGGGGCAAATAACAATAGGAGTGGACGCTCGAATGAGCGAGCAGTTAACTGATCAAGTACTAATTGAGCGTGTCCAACGAGGAGATAAACAAGCATTCAATCTTTTGGTTATCAAATATCAAAACAAAGTTTGCAACTTGATTTCTCGATATATAAACAACTCTGGTGATGTTGCAGACGTTGCACAAGAGGCTTTTATTAAGGCGTATAGAGCCATCCCAAATTTTCGGGGAGAAAGTGCGTTTTATACTTGGTTATACCGGATCGCCGTTAATACAGCTAAAAATCATATTGTTGCCCAAGGGCGCAGACCTCCCGCAACCGATTTGGATGCAGAAGAGGCCGAATATTACGAAAGCGGTAGCGCATTAAAAGAAATATCGAACCCAGAGAACATTACGCTGTCCAAAGAATTGAAACAGGTTGTTTTCGAAGCGATTGAAGCGTTACCAGAAGATTTAAAAACAGCAATGACATTACGAGAATTGGATGGTCTTAGCTATGAAGAGATAGCCGAGGTTATGGATTGCCCTGTCGGGACGGTTCGTTCTCGTATATTCCGTGCTCGTGAGGCGGTTGAGAAGAAAATTCAACCACTTCTACAGCGTTAGACCAATGAGTTAAATGGTGAAAATAATGGCTGACAAAGAACAACTTTCAGCACTCATGGATGGAGAAAGCGTGGATCAGGCTCTGATTTCAGAACTGGAGCACGATGCAGAAGGTCTGGAGTCTTGGCAGAACTATCACTTAATTGGTGATGTAATGAGGGGGGAAGATCCAAAACGCGCTGATTGGGATATTGCAAACAGTGTTGCGTTGGCGTTAGACAAGGAACCGGTTCATTCTCCAATGCACGTATCGGATCATGTTGTCACACCTGCTATTGAGTCACAGCCGACTCCTGAGGTTGCACGTGTAAGTATGCCAGGTTGGATGACTCAATTTGGTCAAGTTGCCATGGCAGCCTGTGTTTCACTGGTTGTGATTCTGGGTGTGCAGCAATACAACGGTCAGAGTGGTTTACAGTCAGAAAATGAACTTCCAGTACTGCAAACTATCCCAGTGATTGGCAGCGCAGAACCTGTAAGCTTGGCACAGGAGCCGATTACTCCTTCTTCTAATGAAGCACAGTTGATGGAGCAACGTAAGCGTGTGAACGCTTTACTTCAAGATTACAGTATGCAATTGCGCCTAAATAGTGCAGTTATGGAAGAAGAAGTCGCGCACCCTACTAAATCGGATCTAGAATGAAAAAAATCCTGATCAGTGTGCTGGCACTGTTCAGTTTGAATGTACACGCCGCCTCTGCAGAGGAGATCTCTGCTGAGGCGTTGTTGCATCAAATGAACGAAGCAAGTCAGCAATTGAGCTATGAGCTGTCTTATATTCAAATCAAGAAAAACAGTATAGAACCTCTCCTTTACCGACATGGTCGCCGAGATGATAAGCAATTTGCTCGCTTGGTATACCTTAGCGGTCCTTCTCGTGAAGTTATTCGACGAGATAATGAGATAAGTTACTTTGAACCAGGAGTGGATCCATTTTCAATCGAATCTGGAGAAATGGTTGCGCCGCTGATCCCATTGATCAATACCAATGTAACGGTATTGGAAGATCACTATGATTTTGTCAAGCTGGGGCGAGCACGCGAAGCTGGGACGCCTTGCCAAGTCATTCGTATCGTCCCGAAAGATGGGCAAAGATACTCTTATGTTCTTTGGGTCGATGAACGCACACATCTTCCTCTTCGTGCAGATTTAGTTGATCGTGATGGCGAAGTCTTAGAGCAATATCGCACCATTTCCTACGCAGTAAACGATAAGATTTTTGATCTGCTTTCAAGGTTGGGTGAAGCTCAATTACCCGACGCTATTTCTTTGCCTGAAAGTGAAGCCAAAAGTTCGTTCTGGCAAGTGGGCTGGGTTCCCAATGGGTTTAAAGCGAACCCAATGAATCGATACAGAATGGGGATGACCAATAAAGTAGTTGAAAGCCAAATGTTTAACGATGGCCTTTTTAGCTTTTCTGTGTATGTATCTGAAAAAGATGACCTTTCTTTGAAAGGGCAACTGGTTCGCCAAGGTCGCCGTACTCTACATAGTTTTGTAAGCGGTAACGTAGAGGTTTCGGTCGTCGGTGATATTCCTCCCTCAACGGCCAAACGTGTGGCACAATCTGTCACTATGACGGCTAACAAAACCCAGTAACACATTATGATGACGGCACTAGCGACGGTGGTCGCGAGTAACCCTTCCAAGTCTGGATTCCGAATCCAATTAAGCTGCGAGCAACAAACCAGTTGCTCCAGCTGTTCATCTCAAAAAAGCTGCGGCACTGGTGTCGTATCTAAAGCTTTTGGCAATAAAGCACATGCTTGGTATTTGGAGTCAAAGCAGTCTTTGACTCCGGGGCAAGTCGTGGAGATCGGTTTGCCAGAACAACAGTTGTTGCAATCGGCTGCTTTAATTTATTTGTCTCCCATCGCATTTTTGTTTTTAGGGGCACTCTTGGGGCATTTCTGGCTTCAGCCAATGCTAGGTTCTGGTGAACTGGCTGTCATAGCAGTATCAGCGTTGTTTGCATGGGTAGGAACCCTTTGCGCTAAGCATTGGACTGGGAAATTAGAGCGAGAATCTGAGGATAAAGTGTCCCTAATTCGCGTGCTAGGGAGTCCTTTGACAGGAATTGCTACATTTCCTGATAGCGACAAGCCCTGAAATTGGGTAGAATCTGCCAACTTGATCGAAATACCAACAAATGAACGGTATTTCTCCCATCCATTTTTGTAAGAGTTTAGTCACACCAACCTATGAAGCACATTCGTAATTTTTCGATAATCGCCCATATCGACCACGGTAAGTCGACCCTTTCAGACCGCTTAATCCAAGTTTGTGGTGGACTCAGTGATCGTGAGATGGAAGCTCAGGTTCTTGATTCCATGGATTTAGAGCGAGAGCGTGGCATCACCATCAAATCTCAGAGTGTGACGCTAAACTACACCGCAAATGATGGTGAAACCTACCAACTTAATTTCATCGATACCCCTGGACACGTAGATTTTGCCTACGAAGTTTCCCGTTCATTAGCCGCTTGTGAAGGTGCGCTATTGGTAGTTGATGCCGGGCAGGGCGTAGAAGCTCAGACCCTAGCAAACTGTTACACAGCCATTGAGATGGATTTGGAAGTAGTGCCAATCTTGAATAAGATTGACCTTCCTGCAGCGGATCCAGAACGTGTGTCTGAAGAAATTGAAGAAATCGTCGGCATTGACGCTATGGAAGCGACACGCTGTAGCGCCAAAACTGGTATTGGTGTTGACGATGTTCTAGAAAACATTGTCGCTTCAATCCCTGCTCCAGAAGGTGATCCGGACGCGCCACTGCAAGCTCTTATTATTGATTCTTGGTTTGATAACTACCTTGGTGTCGTTTCTTTGGTTCGTATTAAAAATGGCGAGCTCAAGAAAAATGACAAAATCAAAGTAATGAGTACAGGACAGATTTGGGGTGTAGATCGTCTAGGTATCTTTACACCAAAACAAGTCGACACAGATGTCCTTAGTACGGGTGAAGTAGGCTGGGTTGTTTGTGGTATTAAAGACATTCTCGGCGCCCCTGTAGGTGATACGCTAACATTGTCAAAGCATGGCTCTGAAGTCGCGCTTCCTGGCTTTAAGAAAGTTAAGCCTCAGGTTTACGCGGGCTTATTCCCAGTATCGTCAGACGACTATGAAAACTTCCGTGATGCGTTAGGAAAATTGAGCCTAAACGATGCGTCCTTGTTCTACGAGCCAGAAAACTCCGCAGCATTAGGTTTCGGCTTCCGTTGTGGTTTCCTTGGTATGTTACACATGGAAATCATTCAGGAACGTTTAGAGCGTGAATACGATCTGGATCTGATCACGACCGCACCGACAGTAGTTTATGAAGTCGAAAAGACAGATAACACGATGCTTTATGTCGATAGTCCGGCTAAGTTACCTGCGATCAATGATATCGAAGAAATTCGTGAGCCAATCGCGCGCTGTAACATTTTGGTTCCAGCAGACTACTTGGGTAACGTGATTACGCTGTGTGTTGAAAAGCGTGGTACTCAGGTAGATATGGTTTACCACGGTAACCAAGTTGCCGTAACTTACGATATTCCGATGGCAGAAGTGGTTCTTGATTTCTTCGACCGTCTTAAATCAACCTCTCGTGGTTATGCTTCACTTGATTACAACTTCCAACGCTTTGAACCATCGAACATGGTACGTGTTGACGTTCTTCTAAATGGTGACAAAGTGGATGCATTGGCAATGATCACGCATCAGGCTCATTCGCAGACACGTGGTCGCCAGCTTGTAGAGAAAATGAAAGAATTCATTCCTCGTCAAATGTTTGATATCGCTATTCAGGCAGCGATTGGTAACCATATCATCGCGCGCTCAACAGTGAAGCAGCTTCGTAAGAACGTTATCGCAAAGTGTTACGGTGGTGACGTGAGCCGTAAGAAGAAACTTCTGAAGAAGCAGAAAGAAGGTAAGAAGCGCATGAAGCAAATTGGTAATGTTGAACTTCCACAAGAAGCATTCCTTGCCATTCTTCATGTAGGAAAAGATTAAACTTTTTCGTACTTTTACACTCAAACAAAGACTTAGGCAGAAAGGGTATCGGATACCCTTTCTTCTTTTTCACTAGAGAATACGAAGGGAAGTAAATGGCAAATACATTTTCACTTATACTTGTGATCGTTACATTAGTGACAGGCATGGTATGGGCGCTTGAAAAACTGGTCTTGGCAAAAAAGCGTCAAGAAAAACTGGGTGCGATTGAAGGTCAGACTAACGAAGGCCTTGATGCATCTTTACAAGCGAAAGTGGCTGCCCAACCTTGGTGGGTAGAAAACAGTGTCTCTATCTTCCCTGTGATTGCCTTTGTTTTGGTTCTGCGTTCTTTTATTTATGAACCGTTTCAAATCCCATCAGGTTCAATGATGCCGACGTTACTCGTGGGTGATTTCATTTTGGTTGAAAAATACGCTTACGGACTGAAAGATCCTGTATGGCGTACTCAATTGGTTGAAACTGGTAAACCTGAGCGCGGTGACATTGTGGTGTTTAAATTCCCACCTAATCCAGGTATTGATTACATCAAACGTGTGGTCGGTCTGCCGGGTGATGTGGTTCGTTACAGCGAAAATAAAGAACTGTGCGTGCAACGTCAAGGGGATGATAGTTGCAATGCGATTGAAACCTCTAATGTGACAGAAAGTATTTTTCAAGATGAACGAATCGGTATTCCGATGATTCAGATTGATGAGAAATTGGGTGAAGAAACTCACCAAATTTTGGTACATCCATTAACTCGCGATGACGTGAGAGCTTACCAGCCACGTCCAGGTGTTCGTGAGTGGGTAGTACCACAAGGTCAGTATTTTGTTATGGGCGATAACCGTGACAATAGTGCTGACAGCCGTTTTTGGGGCTTTGTCCCTGAAGGCAATTTAGTAGGCAAAGCGGTCGGAATTTGGATTAGCTTTGAATTTGAACGAGATCAAGACAGCGTACTGCCGTCTTGGATTCCAACTGGTGTGAGGTTCAACCGCATCGGTGGCATACATTAATAGAGAGAGTATGAATACTCCTATCAGTAAATTAGAAAAACAGCTCGGCTATCAATTTAATGATGCTGGGCTGATCCATTTGGCGCTGACCCATCGTAGCGCCAATGGTAAACATAATGAGCGTCTTGAATTTCTGGGCGATTCAATTTTAAGTTTTGTCATTGCTGATGATTTGTATCACCGCTTCCCGAAAGTGAACGAAGGTGATATGAGCCGCATGCGTGCAACATTAGTTCGTGGCAATACCCTTGCTGAACTAGGTCGTGAATTCGATTTGGGAGAGTACTTAAAATTAGGTCCAGGTGAGCTGAAAAGTGGCGGATTCCGTCGAGACTCCATTCTTGCGGATGCCGTAGAAGCTATTATTGGCGCGGTTTACCTTGATAGTGATCTCGAGATGGTTCGCAAGGTTGTCCTGAGTTGGTATCACTCAAGATTGGTCGCTATTCAGCCAGGTGTCTCGCAAAAAGATCCTAAAACGCGGTTACAGGAATTCCTACAAGGTAGAAGAAAACCTCTCCCTGCGTATTCTGTGACTAAAATTAAAGGTGAAGCACACAACCAAGAATTTACGGTGGCGTGTGAAATTGCAGGACTGGATGAGCCTGTTATCGGCAAAGGTACAAGTCGACGCAAAGCGGAGCAAGCAGCGGCTGAATTAGCATTAGGACTTCTAACCAATGTCTGATGAAAAAGAATTTGATTTGGATGCGTATTTCGAATCTGAGAAACAGGAATCGTCGGCTGAAAACCAACATTGCGGGTTTATCGCGATTGTTGGTCGCCCAAATGTGGGCAAGTCAACATTGCTCAACCAATTGTTGGGGCAGAAGATTTCTATTACCTCTCGTAAACCGCAAACGACGCGCCATCGCATTATGGGCGTGGATACGGAAGGTGACTATCAAGCCATTTTTGTTGATACGCCAGGGCTTCATATTGAAGAAAAACGTGCAATTAACAGGTTGATGAACCGAGCCGCGAACAGCTCGTTGAGTGATGTTAACCTAGTCTTTTTCTTGGTAGATGGCACACACTGGACAAATGATGATGAGATGGTGTTTACCAAGCTCAGCAAGGCAAATTTCCCAGTTGTGTTGTGTGTGAACAAAGTTGATAACGTAAAAGATCGCAACGAAGTGATGCTTCATATGCAGTCTTTGTCGGAAAAAATGGACTTTGTGGACGTCGTGCCTATTTCGGCGAAACACGACAAAAACATTGATGTGCTGCGTAAGCACGTGCGAGAGCATTTGCCAAAAGCGACGCACCACTTCCCAGAAGAATATGTAACCGATCGCTCTCAGCGTTTTATGGCGTCTGAAATTGTCCGGGAGAAACTCATGCGTTTCACTGGTGAAGAGTTGCCTTACTCGGTAACTGTTGAGATCGAGCGATTTGATTACAATCCTGAAACCGATGGTTTCCACATCAATGCGTTGATCTTAGTTGAGCGCACTGGTCAGAAAAAAATGGTAATCGGGAAAGGTGGCGAGAAAATCAAAACCATTGGTCGTGAAGCTCGCCTTGATATGGAAGAGCTTTTTGAACGTAAGGTTTACCTAGAAACTTGGGTGAAGGTGAAATCTGGCTGGGCGGATGATGAACGTGCTCTCCGAAGCCTCGGTTACATTGATGACCTTTAGAGCGAAATTGGTGTAAGTTAGAAGGGAGTGTAATGCTCCCTTTTTTGTGCCTGCTATACGAGCTTTATGTTTGCTGATATAACGCACAATTTTTTGTCCAAGGTTAATTAATACTGTTCAAGGTTACTTAAGAGAGTCGTGTATGTCTGATGGGTTACAGCGGTGTTTTGTTTTGCATCGTCGACCATACAGTGAAACCAGCCTGATTTTGGATGTGTTCAGTGAAGAGCATGGTCGTATGTCTATTATGGCAAAAGGCGCGAGAAGCAAACGCTCCAACCTAAAAGGTGCATTACAGCCGTTTACACCACTTTTGATGAAGTGGTCGGGCAAAGGAAGTATGCGGACATTGCGCCAAGCCGAGCCTATCAGCCTTGGGCTTCCTCTTTCAGGTATACATCTTTATTCTGCAATGTATGTGAATGAGTTGATTGGGCGAGTATTGGAAAGCGAAACACCTTACCCTGCATTATTCCACGACTATTTACTCGCTTTGACCGAACTGGCGCAAGCCGATAATCCCGAACCAGCATTACGGCGATTTGAGCTCGCTTTGCTGTCGTCCTTAGGCTACGGCGTAGATTTTATGCATTGCGCGGGAACTGGGGAAATGGTCGAGCCAGAAATGACTTACCGTTATCGAGAGCAAAAAGGTTTCATTGCCAGTGTGAGGCGAGACAATCTGACATTTATGGGAAATGAGTTAATTGCAATTAGTGAACGGCGCTTCACTACCAAAGAGCAACTTAAAGCAGCAAAACGCTTTACACGTATAGCACTAAAGCCTTATCTTGGCGGCAAACCACTAAAAAGTAGGGAACTGTTTCTCCCAAGAACAGGCTTTCCCGGAGCACGGAGTATTGAAAAATGAGCTCAATTCTACTCGGGGTAAACATTGATCATATCGCCACTTTGCGTAATGCACGTGGAACCAAATATCCAGATCCAGTGCACGCAGCAGAAATTGCAGAACGTGCTGGTGCCGACGGTATTACCATTCACCTTCGTGAAGATCGCCGTCATATTGTAGATCGTGATGTCAGGATTCTACGTGAAACGCTGCAAACCAGAATGAATCTGGAAATGGCGGTAACAGATGAAATGGTCGAAATCGCGTTGCAAACGAAACCTGAATACGTTTGCTTAGTGCCTGAAAAACGTGAAGAGCTGACAACGGAAGGCGGTTTAGACGTGGTCGGTCAGCTGGAAAAAGTAAAAGCTGCGACGCAAAAATTGACGGAAGCAGGCATTAAAGTGTCTTTATTCATTGACGCTGATCGTGAGCAAATTGATGCATCAAAAGCATGTGGTGCACCTTACATTGAGCTTCACACTGGTCATTATGCCGATGCGACGACGGAATGCGAGCAAACCAACGAGCTGAAAAAGATCGCTGCTGGTGCAAGCTATGCCGACAGCATTGGTATTAAAGTCAATGCCGGACATGGCTTGACGTACCACAACGTTGCGCCTATTGCAGCATTACCAGAAGTGTATGAACTTAATATCGGTCATTCCATCATGGGTCGTGCGGTCTTTGATGGTTTGCATAAAGCGGTTGCTGATATGAAAGCGGTTATGCTTGAAGCTCGTCGTTAATTTCCATTCATAACGTCAGCCACTGTATTCAGCAGTGGCTGTTTGTTATCTAGCATTAGTTTTTAAAGCGGAGAATTTATGGCCATCGTTGGATTAGGAACGGATATAGCGGAAATAGATCGCTTCGAAAAATCCTTATCCAAACTTGGAGAAGCATTTGCGAAACGCATTCTAACAGAGCCTGAGTTAGTCACGTTTCATGCGACGAAACAGCAATCTCGCTTTCTCGCTAAGCGTTTTGCCGCAAAAGAAGCGGCGTCCAAAGCATTGGGCACAGGAATTGCGAAGGGAGTGACCTTTCATGATTTTATTGTCTCGAATGACGCCAACGGAAAACCTATACTTTCTCTTCATAATCAAGCGCTAGCATACTCAACGAGCGCTGGTGTGACCCACATCCACCTTTCTATTTCTGACGAACGTCATTACGCGGTTGCTACCGTAATCTTTGAGCGATAACTCAATCACTGTTCTACACTCATATTAGTGGTGACTCATGTAGTTGAGCCAAAATTAATACTATGAGATGGGCGTATGAGGTTAACAGGGATAAGTTTACTATTCGCATTGCTTTCTTCTTCGGCTCTTGCTGACGACTGGGATTTTTCAGGATTTGGTAACGTTGGCTATAGCTACGATACCAGCGACAGCTTTGGCTATATGCGTGACCTTACGCAAAAAGCCGACCCCGATAGTGATGGGTCATTTCTACCTGATTCCAAAATCGGTGCTCAGATAAACTACAACATCAATTTTGAATGGGATGTCACTGCTCAGTATGTTATCGCAGAGAGGGCGGGGGACGAGTTGTTGGACGGCTTAGAGCTTGCCTTCTTAGCATATCGACCAACATCTGATTTCGATATTCGTGTTGGTCGATTGGGGTACAACGTATTTTGGTTCGCAGAAACCCGCCGTGTGGACTTCGGTCATCTCTGGGTGCGACTACCTCAAGAAATATACAGCTGGATCCCTTTGCAAAATATTGATGGAATCGATTTCACCTATCGTTTCTATGTCGACGATGTCAGCTTTTCTTCTGCTTTTCAATACGGTTCAACGCAGGCGACAACCGATTTGCACGAGGGCTATGAACCTAACCGATTCTATAGCAACAGTGCGCTTTCCTTGAGCTTGGTTGCGAATTGGGACGTGTGGCGAGCACGTGCTTCTTACGCGCAGTTACGGGTTGATTCAGATCTTCCTCCGCAGATAGGTGACTTGAAAGGTGGTCTAGACAAAATTGGCAACTCAGGATTAGGACCAATTAGTGATGAAGCCAATCTTCTGAATGAAAAAATGAGTGTGACTGGCGGCATGGTTAGATATGGTCAAATCGGGATTGAATACAATGATGGCACTTGGCATCTGTTGAGTGAACTTGTAAAGGTAAAAACCGATAAAGATTTGTTGCCTGAAGGACAAGGAGGGTATATCAGTCTTGGTCGCCGGTTCAATGAGTTTACGCCCTATATGATTCGCTCATGGTTTAATCCGGAAACCGACAAGTTGGAAGCACAATACGATTGGAGCATTTTACCGGACCCTCAATTAGTGCAATTACAGCAAGGGGCAATCACTTCAATTAATGCGACTTTGATTAATCAATCTATATGGTCTTTGGGTACACGTTGGGACATCAGCGAGCAGATAAGCCTTAAGGCACAAATTGATTGGGTGCATATTGAAGATACAGGCCATGGGCTTTGGGCGACAAATTTACTAGAACCTAAACCCGAAACAAGGGTGCAGGTGTACTCATTATCAGCCAGTTTCCTCTTCTAGGTGGTGAAATGAGATTACTGAGCTTTGCCTTATTGTTGATAAGCCCTTGTGTGTTTGCTGAACTTTACATTGTGGTCAGTGATCGCAGTGAGCTTGAAAGCATCACAAAAGAGCAAGTTGCTGGGCTGTATCTTGGACGAAGTAGAGGAAAGTTGAACCGAAGGATCACGATTCTAGAGCGAAATGGCGAAGTGAGAGAATCATTTTATGAAGAGATCAGCGATCTATCTTTGAGTCAGGTAAATGCACACTGGGCAAAATTAAAATTCTCAGGTCGAGTACGTGCGCCCTTGGTTATGAAAAGTGAAGAAGAGTTGATAGAGCGTCTATTACGAGATAAATCAGCTCTTGGATATGTACGGAATAAACCCTCGCATTCACAATTAAAAGTGATTTTAACGATCAATGATGATGAATAGACAAGCGCTCGCCAATCGGCTTTTGGTTACTGTGATTTTGTTTTCGCTTATGTATTTAATACTGGCGGCAAGCTTCTTATCACTTTTTTATTTTGAGAGAGCGAGCTTGAATGTTAAAGGGATGGAAGAAAAGTTGGTACTCACCGTCTCTAATTCTGCCTCCATCGCTCTTTATGTTGATAACCCAGAAATAGCTGACGAAGTGATGAGCTCTTTACTTCTTCATGACGAGTTTAATGGCGTGAAATTGAAGGGGTTAGATGGTGTTGAGTTTAGCCTTTCTAAGCTTGCGAGCAGTGATGAACAGTGGAAAAACTTGACTCGATTTCCCTTGGTATCCCCCGTCAAAGATGAAGTGATAGGGCATCTTCTTCTTGATGTTAACCAGAAATACTTGGATTTCGTAACGCAAGAGAAAGTGTTTATTCAGCTGGTAATGTTGGTCAGTCAGTTGTTGATGCTAATGGTGGTAACCGCGTTTGCTGTTCGTAAAGTCGTGGGTGCCCCTTTAAAGGAGTTAGCTGAAAATCTATCTAAGGTGGAGCCTGGTCGGGACGACATGCTGCCATACAACAGTGAAAACCGAGACAATGAAATAGGTCTAGTAACCGCAAGCGTCAACCGCTTTGTAGAGGCGTCTCATCAAGCTATCGAGACTGAGAGAAATTTGCGAGCCACCATTGAGCGAATGGAACGTCACTATCGCCACATATTTGAAACGACGCAAGTTGGTATTCTTGTGTTAGATAAGAACGGTCACCTAATCCATAGTAACCCCACGTTGTTTGGTCGCCTGATAAAAGAAAGCTTTGAACTAACCGCTATCTTAGAAACTCAGCCCTTCTTTGAACATGTTTTCCAAAACCCAGAATTGGCATGGCAAATGTCGGAGCAAACTATTTCTAGTGGGGATGTGGCGGCAGGCGATTTGCGCATCAATAAAAAATACAACAATGAGCAATGGGTGCATATACTGCTGTCTGCCCACAAGGATGAACACAGCGGTGAATGGGTCATTGAAGGAATCATGTACGACATAACCGTTCGAGTGCAAAAAGAGCGAGATACCATGTTACTCGCCTTAGAAGACAACCTTACGGGCCTAAAAAATCGTCGTGGTTGTGAGCGCTTCTTTGCCCGATTGGTCAGCCAAAAAGAGGCGGGCTACATCGCGACAATGATGGTGGACTTAGATGGGTTTAAAGACGTTAACGACACGCATGGTCACGCTGCGGGCGATGAGGTACTTTGTACTATTGCTCGGCGACTCAAGCGAGTCGCGAGGGGGCGGCAGGACGTAATCGGAAGATTAGGGGGAGACGAGTTGCTCGTTATTTTAGCGTTAGAGCATATGACCACAGATGTATTGACCGACATCGCTGAACAGATTGTTGAAATTTGTGCTCGACCTATAGAGCTACCCTCTCGCTCTTTTGTGAATATAGGTGGCAGCGTCGGTGTCTCTTATGCACGTCTTGCTGATATTGAATTCGACGCGTTGCTTCAGCAGGCGGATGAGGCAATGTACCACGTGAAGCAAAACGGCAAGAATGGGTATGCATTTTATCGCCCAGAGCTGCGTCGAGCATAACGTAAAGTTTGGTTATGCTCGTTTAATGATGCAAACAAATCCGTCACTAAAGCCAACTAGCTATTGTACGCCTAATTGACATAATGCTGTGCGCTAGCAATGACTTTTTCCATCTCATCTTGAAGTTCAAACAGCTCCGGTTCAACCGTTTCTATATCTGAGCCGGATCTCAATGCTTTTTCTATTTCAGCGCAGACTTTTTTGAGCCTTGGTACGCCACTGTAAGAACAGCTGCCATGGAGTTTATGAATGTGATGAATCAGTTGTTCGTTATCTTGCTCGTCACCATTAATGACGCCTTCAACAAATTGATCCACTTCTTTAATGTAATCCACCAGCATTTGCAGCATCTCTCGAGCTAAGTCTTCTTTGTTTGCCGCTTGCTTCAATGCAAGGTTCCAATCAATGATGACCGTACTGTTTCTTTCATCGGCAGAATTGTCTGGCTGAACTTGCTCGCTAATTTCCAATTTATCGACTTGGTTTTCGTCAGTGTGGGGGCTCCAATGCACCAGCACTTGCTGAAGAATATGCTCTTCGATTGGCTTGGTTAAATAGTCGTCCATTCCTGCTTTTAGAAGGCGATCTCGCTCTCCAGCCATGGCGTGGGCGGTTACAGCAATGACAGGTGTATGAGAGTTAAGCTTGGTTTTCTTTACTTCCAAACACGCCATAACTCCATCCATTTTCGGCATTTGAATGTCCATTAAAACAATATCAAACGCTTGTTGCTGTGCAGCAGCGACGGCTTGTTCGCCATTGCTACACGTTACTACATGGTCCACTCTTTCTTTTAGCAATGCTGCAATGAGTTTAAGGTTGGCTGGGTTATCGTCCACCGCCATGATTTTAAGCGGAAGCTTTTGCTGATGATCGACTGAGTCAATAATAGGAAGGGCCAACTCTGGAGAAGAATGGTACTGAGTGAGTGCTTGCAATAACTTGCGTCGCGAAAGGGGTTTGGTTATGCACTGTACATGGTGCTCAGTAACCAATTGTTCAGACAATGCCAACTCGGTACTTGGTAAACCTAGTATTATGTTGCTCGCAATTTCACGAGCCCTTGCTATCCAATGCTCAACAGAAGTGATATCGCATTTTTGGTTTGGTGGCAGGTTTAGCAACACGAACTCATGGCTTTCTATGTGCTCAGGCATACTTGAACGGTAGGTGACCAGCAGCCCTTCGTTGATTAGCTGCTGTTGAATTACGGAAGCAGCTTGCATGTTTGGTTCAATCAGTAAGAGCTTTTTGCCTTTGAGTACTTGCGTGTCTATATCGCTAGCAACAGGCATATCGCTGGTGGCTAAACGCAAAGTAAACCAGAATGTCGAACCTTGGTGCAGTCGACTTGTTAGGCTGACTTCCCCCCCCATTTGACCTACTAACTTCTGAGTGATGACTAGACCCAGCCCCGTTCCACCATATCGGCGAGAGATACTGGCATCGGCTTGGCTGAATGCTTGGAATAGCTGCGCTTGTTGACGCTCAGAAATACCAATACCCGTATCACGCACCATAAATTGGAGTTCTATGAAGTCTTCTTTGAACGTGCGTAGCTCGACGCTGATATCGATATTACCGCGCTCGGTAAATTTGATAGAGTTACCCACAAGGTTGGTCAGTACTTGCTGAATTCGCAACGGATCGCCTACGACACCCGCAGGAATCTTAGGATCAATCTTAAGTGTAAGTTCCAGCCCTTTCTCATGAGCGCTGGTGGCTTGCAAACTCGCGACTTCTTCAAGGCATTCTTGGAAATCGAATGGAATATTTTCTAGCGCCAACTTCCCTGCTTCAAGTTTCGAGAAATCGAGAATGTCATTGATGATACTCAGTAAGTTGTTGGCACTGCGCTCAATCGTTTGGAGGTAGTCCTGCTGGCTAGACGATAAGCGAGTTTTTAGCATTTGTCTGGTAAAGCCAATCACACCATTTAAAGGCGTTCTGAGTTCGTGAGACATATTCGCTAAGAATTCGGATTTTACTCGTGCGGCTTCTTGCGCACGTTTTTTCGCAATATCCAACTCAACATTCTGAATCTCAAGCTGTTCGAGTGTTTCACGCAGATCCGACGTTGCCTGATCGATGCTGTGTTGCATCTCAACATGGTATTCAGACAGTGACATCGCCATCGCGTTGATGCCGTTTTTTAAGGCGTCTAACTCACCATGCATTTTCCCTTCGATTCGCACATCTAAGTGACCGCGTCGAATTCGATCCACCATGTTCTTCATATGAGTGATAGGCAAGGTCACATCGCGCATAAGGCGGTAAGCAAATAGAGCCGACAGACCTAACCCCAAAATTAACACCAATAACGCGGCAAAAATTTCTTGGTATTGCTGCAATCGAACCGCAGATAAGTCGAGTTCAATCGCGATATAGCCCAACGCTTGGTTAAGCTCGGTTTGAGGTCCATTGGAATCGGCGTATTTTCCTTCTGCCAGAATAGGTGTGCGTATAACCAAGTCGGTGTCGACCAAGTCAATCGTGCTGAGTAATGGTATGGGCTGATCTTTGGGAAACGTTAACGACTCGAAATCTGGGTGGAAATTAGATGTTACAAACAAATCATGATCGGATGTGAAAACGGCAATACTCCGAACGATGTCGGAATTCTTTCGGTGGGCGTAGCTTATTAATCGACGAACGGCCTCTCGACTGCGCTGATCCATGCCGATTTCACTGGCGATAGCGATAGGTTCAATAATGCTTTTACCGGTTGAAATCAGTTGTGATTCAAGGTCGTTATAGCGATTGGACGTAAAGAAGGCGCTCAGCAATAGACCGACAATAAGAGTTGGGGCTAAGGTGAGGGTAATTACGCGTGCTCTTAAGCCGTATCGTGTCATGTTCTCATTACTGTCTGGATATGGGAAAATAGAAGCTAATGGCTCAAGCTTTCTTGCATTACGTAAGACCAGTTAAGCTATACAACCCATTATAAACGAAGAAACGGTTAGCTTAATCAAGTCTGCCGAATTCGACAATCTCTGAGGGGGGAAATAGTGACCCTGAATGAGAAAACACTGAAGCAAAATAGGCAATTAAAGTATGGCGCGTTTTTATCAGCCAAAGAAAAAATCATCTGTTGAAACTAAGCATCAGGTTTTCAACATCGAAAAGCTCGACCATCATGGGGCGGGCATTGCTTATCATAACAAGCGACCTGTATTTATTGATGGTGCGTTGCCCGGTGAATCGGTTGTGGGCCAGTTTACCGAGCAAAAAAGTAAATTTTCACGCGCAAAACTCATCAAGATAAAGAAAGACAGCCCAGAGCGAGTCAGCCCGTTTTGCAAACACTATGAGTCATGTGGTGGCTGTAACCTTCAGCATTTGGAGCAAACGGCTCAAGTCGAATACAAAAACCAGACACTACAACAGCTGATGAAAAAGTTTTCAGGCAGTGAGCTAGCCCTTGAAAAAGAAGTAACAGGCGCAAGTGTGGGTTACCGCCGCCGCGCTCGAATTAGTGTGCAGGTAGATAAAAAAACGCGTGAGCTGAATTTTGGCTTTCGTGAAAAAATGAGTAAACGCATTGCGAATGTTGATAGCTGCGCTGTGCTTGCCCCAGAACTAGAAGCGCTATTGGTGCCCACAAAAAACTTACTCAGTTCTTTTTCTCGAAAGGAAAGTATTGGGCATGTTGAACTCGTAAAAGCAGACAACACTCTAGTATTTTTGCTTCGCCATACTTCTGAATTGAGTGACAAAGACCAGAAACAGTTGGTGGCATTTGCAGAAGAGCACGCTCTTACCCTATATCTAATGCCAGCAGCAGATGTGTTGAACAAAGTATCTGGCGTGCAGCCTTTCTATAAAGAAGTGGGGGTTGAATTGCCGTTTGAGCCAACAAACTTCATTCAAGTGAATGCTCAAGTGAACGAGAAAATGGTTGCTCAAGCCTTAACATGGTTGAACACAAAAGCTGATGAGCGTGTGTTGGACCTATTCTGTGGGCTTGGTAATTTCAGTTTGCCGTTAGCGAAACAAGCGGGCTCCGTCATTGGTGTGGAAGGTATTCAAGATATGGTGGATGTTGCTACCAACAATGCGACCTTAAACCAGCTCAGCAATGTCCAATTTTATCAAGCTAACTTAGAAGAAGACATGTCCAAAGCGCCATGGGCAAGCAAGCGATTTGATAAAATATTGCTCGATCCCGCACGTGCAGGTGCAGCAGGTATTGTCGATCAACTTTCGCGATTAGGAGCGAAAGCGGTCGTGTATGTTTCCTGTAATCCTGCTACGCTTGCACGTGACAGTCAGAGCTTACTTGAACAAGGCTACAAACTTAAAAAAATCGGGATGCTTGATATGTTTCCCCATACCAGCCATTTAGAAAGCATGGCGCTATTTGAAAAAGATTAACTTCACGCATACTAGGTCAACAAACCCTAATATCTGTCAAAGCACGGTAATGTTCCGCCGCTTGGATATTTTGCTGGAGAATCGACAGGTGACTTACCTGTATGTCTGTTGCTAGATAGGAAAGAAACATGGTCGCTGTACGCGGTGCGCATTTAAATACTGAAGAATTTGAATTAGACAGTTGGATAGCCAGCTTAAAACAAGATGAAAAAACCAGTCATAAGTTGCTGGCGGTTTATCATCACTGTGAAGAGCTTCTCAGTGATGAATCCCAAGCGCAGCTATTACTGTGGCGCGGTCGAGAGATGATCGAAATTCTCATCACTTTGTCTATGGATGCGCCGACGCTCATTTCTGCTCAACTATTCCCAGTGGTCACATCCGGCTTTTATGACCGCGAAGAGTTAACAGAAAAATATGGCAAAGAGACATTAAAGCTGATCGATGGTGTCGAAGAAATGGCGGCAATCGGACAACTCAATGTCACGCTGGATGGTTCGGCAGCGTCTGGACAAGTTGATAACGTACGACGAATGCTTCTAGCAATGGTTGACGATTTCAGGTGCGTCGTCATTAAGCTCTCTGAGCGGATTTGTAATTTACGCGAAGTGAAAGACGAGTCTGATGAAGTGCGTCAGGCTGCAGCAAAAGAATGTGCCAACATATACGCCCCTTTAGCCAACCGCTTGGGCATTGGTCAGCTAAAGTGGGAAATTGAAGATTACGCTTTTCGCTATAAGCATTCAAAAACCTACAAACAAATTGCCAAACAACTGTCAGAAAGACGCATTGTTCGTGAACAATACATTGATGATTTTGTCACGGATCTATCCAAAGAAATGAAAGTCTGTAGTATCAATGCAGAAGTCAGTGGTCGTCCGAAACACATATACAGTATTTGGCGAAAAATGCAGAAAAAGAGCTTAGCTTTTGATGAGCTCTTTGATGTTCGAGCAGTACGTATTATTGCCGAAAAACTGCAAGACTGCTATGCCGCTCTAGGGGTCGTGCACACCAAATACAAACACTTACCGAGTGAATTTGATGACTACGTTGCCAACCCGAAACCTAACGGCTACCAATCCATTCATACGGTGATTTTAGGCCCAGAAGGCAAAACCATCGAGATCCAAATCCGAACCAAGCAAATGCATGAAGATTCGGAGCTTGGAGTCGCAGCGCACTGGAAATACAAAGAAGGCGCGTCAAGCGGTCGCAGTGGCTATGATGAGAAGATCACATGGCTACGTAAACTTCTGGATTGGCAGGAAGAAATGTCCGATTCCGGTGAAATGCTGGATGAATTACGAAGCCAGGTCTTTGATGACCGCGTTTATGCCTTTACCCCACGAGGTGATGTGGTCGATTTGCCGATGGGCGCAACGCCACTAGATTTTGCATATCACATTCATTCAGAAGTCGGGCATCGTTGTATCGGCGCAAAGGTGGCGGGGCGAATTGTGCCATTTACGCACAAACTTACCATGGGTGACCAAGTTGAAATCATCACCTCAAAGGAGCCAAATCCGTCTCGTGACTGGTTAAACCCTTCACTAGGATTCGTGCACTCTGGTCGTGCACGCGCCAAAATAAATGCATGGTTCCGTAAGCAAAGCCGAGAGAAAAACCTTGAGGCAGGGCGTGAAATATTAGAAACCGAATTAGCGAAAATCGGTGCATCTCTAAAAGATGCCGACCAATATGCGCTGAAACGATTCAATGTGAATACGCCAGATGAGCTCTATGCCGGTATCGGCAGCGGCGATTTGAGAATCAATCAAATCGTCAATCACATCAATGCATTGGTGAATAAACCCACCGCCGAAGAAGAAGATAAACAAGCGCTAGAACGCCTTCAGGAAAAAGAGAACAAAGCCCCAGCCCAAAGCCGCCCGAAAAAGGACGCAGTGGTTGTTGAAGGTGTGGACAACCTAATGACCCACTTGGCACGTTGTTGCCAGCCCATTCCCGGAGACGAAATCTCAGGCTACATCACACAAGGGCGTGGTATTTCTGTTCACCGAAGTGACTGTGAACAACTTGAGGAGCTAAGGCACCATGCGCCAGAGCGTATCATTGATACCGTCTGGGGAAGTGGTTTCGTTGGTTCCTACATCATTACAGTTCGGGTTGAAGGTCTAGAGCGAGGTGGCTTGCTAAAAGACATCACCACCTTGTTTGCCAATGAGAAAATCAAAGTCACCAGCATGAAAAGCCGGACGGATTACAAAAAGCAAATGTCGATAATGGATTTCGATTTAGAAGTCACCAATGTGGAAATATTTACGCGAGTGACGAAGCGAGTTGAGCAGATCAAGGATGTGATGTCGGTGAAACGTCTCGGCTAATGTTTACGTCGTATTTGGATTTCTAACGGCGTTGGTTTCACTTGTTTCGCTCCATCACATAGGCGAGCTATGCTCAGGAGACTTACAAGATTACCACCTTGTTAGAAGAACCAACTACTTAGTAAAAATGAAAGTAGTCTTTCCCTAAAGTACGGGAAGAATGAAAAAATAAAGGTGAGTGGTTATGCTGCTCACCTTTTTTGTTTAGAGATTTCCTAATTTAGAAAATTTGTATTTAAAGGACAGAGAAATGAGTCATCCAATTGAACAGCTTAAGCAAATTATGGAACAGCTAAGAGATCCGGATGGGGGCTGTCCTTGGGATTTGAAGCAGGACTTTGACAGTATTGTGCCTCATACCATTGAAGAAACGTACGAAGTGGTGGATGCCATTCATAAGCGTGATTGGAGCAACTTGAAAGAAGAGTTGGGTGATTTACTGTTTCAGGTTATCTTCTACAGTCAATTGGCAAAAGAACAAGATTTGTTCGATTTTGATGATGTAGTAGAAGGTGTGAATGAAAAATTGACTCGACGTCATCCACATGTTTTTTCTGATGCAGAATTTGCCACCGACGCTGAAATCAATGCGAACTGGGAGCAAGAGAAAGCCAAGGAAAAAGCGGAGAAAGGCATCTCTGACGCCAGCATTCTCGACGCCGTGCCCACGTCTTTACCCGCGATGTCCCGAGCAAATAAAATTCAGAAAAAATGCGCCCAATACGGATTTGACTGGAAAACGTTAGGTCCCGTCGTTGATAAGGTTCAAGAAGAAATCGATGAGGTCATGGAAGAAGCGCTGCAAGTCACGCCCGATCAAAATTTAGTGGAAGAGGAATTGGGTGACTTACTCTTTGCTGTAGTCAATTTCTCTCGTCATTTGAACGCAAATCCTGAATCTGCGCTCAGCAAAGCCAACACTAAATTTGAACGCCGCTTCAGGCTGGTGGAAGAGAAAGTACGAGCGGAAGGCAAAGTCCTTGGGGAGTGTTCTCTTGAAGAACTCGATACGCTTTGGGACGAAGTTAAAGTGGATGAAAAAAGAAAAAGCGGATAATTCACTGGTTCTACAATGCTGAAAAACACGAATTTCTTTTGTAGTAGCACGTAATGTTATCTAACGTATTGAAGTTTGCTGATTTGATTTGAAGCAAAAAATAAAAATATTGAGTGTGATAAGTTTCACGTTGTGGCGGTAACGGCCTTCTGGTATATTTGCATCCCGTCCAGAAGAATTCCATTTCCCTCATTCAACCAATTTCAGGTTAAACATGACGACAAATTACATTTTTGTTACTGGTGGGGTTGTATCCTCTCTAGGTAAAGGTATTG
The DNA here is from genome assembly GCF_030689305.1 of Vibrio penaeicida. Lineage (GTDB taxonomy): Bacteria > Pseudomonadota > Gammaproteobacteria > Enterobacterales > Vibrionaceae > Vibrio > Vibrio penaeicida_B. The sequence goes on from NZ_JAUYVM010000026.1 coordinate 42,820, forward strand.
CAGCAGCTTCTTTGGCCGCTATTCTTGAAGCTCGTGGTCTTAAAGTGACTATGATGAAGCTTGACCCTTACATCAACGTTGATCCAGGCACAATGAGCCCTACTCAGCATGGTGAAGTGTTCGTCACGGAAGATGGCGCAGAGACAGACCTAGACCTTGGTCACTATGAGCGTTTCATTCGCACCAAAATGACTAAGCGTAACAATTTTACTGCAGGTCGTGTTTATGCAGATGTTCTACGTAAAGAACGTCGCGGCGATTACTTGGGTGCAACGATTCAGGTTATCCCTCACATCACCAACTCAATCAAAGACCGTGTAATTGCAGGTTCTGAAGGTCACGATGTGGCTATCGTTGAAGTGGGTGGCACAGTAGGTGATATTGAATCTCTACCGTTTATGGAAGCCATTCGTCAGCTAGCTGTTGAATTAGGTCGTGAGCGTGCAATGTTTATGCACCTGACTCTTGTACCATACCTTGCAGCAGCGGGCGAAGTGAAAACTAAACCTACTCAGCATTCTGTTAAAGAGCTGCTGTCTATCGGTATCCAGCCAGACATTCTTGTTTGCCGTAGTGATCGTATCATTCCTGCAAACGAGCGTAAGAAGATTGCCCTTTTCTGTAATGTATCGGAAAAAGCGGTTATCTCGATGAAAGACGTAGATTCTATCTACAAGATTCCTCAGTTAATTAAAGCTCAAGGTCTTGATGATCTTGTGTGTACTCGTTTTGGCATTGATGCTCCAGAAGCTGATTTGTCTGAATGGGAACAGGTTATTTACGAAGAAGCGAACCCAACTGCAGAAGTTACTATCGGCATGGTGGGCAAGTACATCGAACTTCCTGATGCCTACAAATCGGTGAACGAAGCGCTGAAACACGCGGGTCTTAAGAATCGCCTAAGCGTGAAAATCAAATACGTCGACTCTCAAGACGTCGAAACCAAAGGCGAAGAAGCGCTTGAAGGTTTGGATGCTATCTTGGTTCCTGGTGGATTTGGCGATCGTGGTATCGAAGGCAAAATCCGTGCAGCGCAGTATGCACGTGAGAACAACGTACCTTACTTAGGTATTTGTTTAGGTATGCAAGTCGCATTGATTGAATATGCACGTAATGTCGTGGGTATGGAAGGTGCGCATTCAACAGAATTTAACAAAGAGACACAGTACCCTGTGGTAGGTTTGATCACTGAGTGGGTTGACGGTGAAGGTAAAGTTGAAGAACGTACCGAAACTTCAGATCTTGGTGGTACTATGCGTCTTGGTTCACAGCTTTGTCACTTAGCGAAAGGGACAAAAGCACGTGAAATGTACGGTAGCGCAACGATTCATGAGCGTCATCGTCACCGTTATGAAGTGAACAACAATCTTCGTCCACAAATCGAAAAAACAGGTCTAAAAGTATCTGGTTTGTCAGCAGACAAGAAACTGGTCGAAGTGATTGAGAACCCAGCTCACCCATGGTTTGTAGCGGCTCAATTCCACCCAGAGTTCACTTCAACACCTCGCGATGGTCACCCACTATTCGCAGGTTTCGTAAAAGCGGCTGGTGAATTCCAGCGTGACGAATTAGAGAAGTAAAAGGATACGGGCAGTCGCGAACGTAGTGCGGCTACCCTTTAAATTTGACATTTATATTTGAACGAGAGGAAACATTAATGTCTAAGATCGTTAAAGTTCTAGGTCGTGAAATCATCGACTCACGTGGTAACCCAACTGTAGAAGCTGAAGTACACCTAGAAGGCGGTTTCGTAGGTATGGCGGCTGCACCATCAGGCGCATCTACTGGTTCTCGCGAAGCTCTTGAGCTGCGTGACGGTGACAAAGCACGTTTCCTAGGTAAAGGTGTTCTTAAAGCAGTTAGCGCTGTAAACGGCCCAATCGCTGAAGCTCTAGTGGGCAAAGATGCGAAAGCTCAAGCTGACGTTGACGGCATCATGATCGACCTAGACGGAACAGAGAACAAATCTCAGTTCGGTGCTAACGCTATCCTAGCGGTTTCTCTAGCGAATGCTAAAGCAGCAGCAGCAGCGAAAGGCATGCCTTTGTTCGAGCACATTGCTGAGCTTAACGGCACTCCTGGTCAATTCTCTATGCCTCTACCAATGATGAACATCATCAACGGTGGTGAGCATGCAGATAACAACGTTGACATCCAAGAGTTCATGATCCAACCAGTTGGTGCTAAGACTCTTAAAGAAGCGCTACGTGTGGGTGCTGAAGTATTCCACAACCTAGCTAAAGTTCTTAAGTCTAAAGGCTACAGCACTGCAGTTGGTGATGAAGGTGGTTTCGCTCCTAACCTTAAGTCTAACGCTGAAGCACTAGAAGTTATCGCAGAAGCTGTTGCTAATGCTGGTTACGAGCTAGGCAAAGACGTAACTCTAGCTATGGACTGTGCTGCATCTGAGTTCTTCGACAAAGATGCTGGCATCTACAACATGAAAGGCGAAGGTAAGACTTTCTCTTCTGAAGAGTTCAACCACTACCTAGCTGAGCTAGCTAACCAATTCCCAATCGTTTCTATCGAAGACGGTCTTGACGAGTCTGATTGGGCTGGCTTCAAGCACCAAACTGAACTACTAGGTGACAAGCTTCAACTAGTAGGTGACGATCTATTCGTTACTAACACTAAGATCCTAGCGGAAGGTATCGAGAAAGGCGTTGCTAACTCTATCCTTATCAAGTTCAACCAAATCGGTTCTCTAACTGAGACTCTAGCTGCAATCAAGATGGCTAAAGACGCAGGTTACACAGCTGTAATCTCTCACCGTTCTGGCGAAACTGAAGACGCAACTATCGCTGATCTAGCGGTAGGTACTGCTGCAGGTCAAATCAAGACGGGTTCTATGAGCCGTTCTGACCGTGTTGCTAAGTACAACCAGCTAATTCGTATCGAAGAAGCTCTAGGTGAAAAAGCACCTTACAACGGTCTTAAAGAAGTTAAAGGTCAAGCTTAATTCTTAACTGAATTAAACGCTTAGCTTTCATGCTTTAAAAAATGCCTCGCACGTGCGGGGCATTTTTGTATCTGCTCGACCAAACCTCTGCCGTTCTCTTCGCTCTAACCGCCTGAATATGGTATATATGCCCCTACGTTTTTTTCTTGGATGACACCATGCGATTCTTTGCCATTGTCTTAATCGGATTACTGATTGCTTTGCAATATGCTGTTTGGTTCAGCAAGAATGGCGAGCTAGATCTGGCGTCAACTCAAAGAGACATCGCCATCCAAGAAGATGTGAATGAGAAGCTGCGTCAACGGAACCAAGAAATGTTCGCGGAAATTGATGATCTTCGCCAAGGTTTGGATGCCATCGAAGAACGAGCACGAAATGAGCTAGGGTTAATTAAAGATGACGAAACTTTCTTCCGTATTATTAGCGAAGAAAGCAGTTCCAGATAATCAGATAAAGTAATGACAAAAACAGATTCTCAAACAGGCTCTCAAGCCGATGGTGTGATAGCCATCGTTCCTGCTGCAGGTATTGGTAGCCGCATGCAAGCGGATTGCCCCAAGCAATATCTCACCATTGGTGATCAAACCATACTAGAGCACACGGTTCGCCTTCTTCTCTCTCATCCACAGATCGATCATATCGTAATAGCAGTGAGCGAAAATGATGAGTATTTTTCTGACCTTGCTATTGCGGAACACTCGAAAATAACACGAGTGGCGGGTGGCGTTGAGAGAGCCGATTCGGTTCTTTCTGGATTGAATCATATAAATACTCACTTTGCACAAAACGAGTGGGTTCTGGTACATGATGCCGCGCGTCCATGTATCACACTTAGTGATATTGATAAGCTTATAGCGGCATGTAAAGAACACGCTGTTGGCGGTATTTTGGCTGCGCCTGTCAAAGACACTATGAAACGCAGCGATGCTAGCCAACAAATTAAAAATACAGTGGAACGTGAAAACCTGTGGCATGCGCTAACACCACAAATGTTTCGCTGCAAAAAGTTGCAAGAAGTTCTTAATGAGGCACTTGTACAAGGTGCGCTTATTACAGACGAAGCCTCGGCTATGGAGCGATGTGGTTATCAGCCTCTATTAGTAACAGGTCGCTCTGACAACATTAAGATTACTCAACCAGAAGATTTAGCACTCGCTGAGTTCTATCTGAGCCGGAATGATTAAGGAATACAAAATGATTCGAATTGGACACGGTTTCGACGTACATAAATTTGGTGGTGAAGGACCGGTTATCATTGGTGGGGTCAAGGTGCCTTACGAATTTGGTCTTGTTGCTCACTCCGATGGTGACGTGGCGCTTCACGCTCTGTCCGATGCACTACTTGGTGCTATCGCTGAAGGTGATATAGGTCGTCATTTTCCTGATACCGATGATAAATGGAAAGGTGCAGATAGCCGTGCATTGCTGCGAGACGTGTACCGCCTCGTGAAAGAAAAAGGCTATGTCATTGGCAATGTCGACGTCACGATAATTGCTCAAGCGCCTAAAATGGCACCTCACATTAACGCAATGTGTGAATCCATAGCAGAAGATCTAGAAACCGAGATCAGCAACGTTAATGTGAAAGCGACGACGTCTGAACGTCTTGGTTTTACTGGTAGAAAAGAAGGCATTGCGACAGAAGCAGTGGCTTTAATCATCAAGAAGTAAATTATGAACGATATTCTCACCCCATTTGCGTATTCAAATGGAAAGCCTCAAGCAGAGGCAAAGTTAAAAGCACAGCCGCAACATTTTGTTGTGAAAGAAGACTTGGGTTTTTCATTTACAGGTGCTGGAGAGCACTTAATGCTGCTAATTCGAAAAACGGGTGAAAATACCAGTTTTGTTGCGAATGAATTGGCTAAAGCATGTGGCGTGAAATCAAAAGACGTCAGCTGGGCAGGCTTAAAAGATAGACATGCCGTGACTGAACAATGGTTAAGTATCCATTTGCCCAAAGGCGATACTCCCGACTTTTCTGCATTTTTAACGCAGTATCCCAGCATCGAAATTCTCGATATAACCCGCCATAACAAAAAATTAAGACCGGGCGATTTGAAAGGCAATTTCTTTGAGATAACACTGACTCAAGTGACGGATATTCCGAGTGTGATATCACGCTTGGAGAATGTTACTCGCCATGGTGTGCCAAACTATTTTGGTGCACAACGTTTCGGGCGTGATGGGAACAACGTAGAAGAGGCTCGACGTTGGGGACGAGAAAATGTGCGCACTCGCAATCAAAACAAGCGCAGCTTGTATCTTTCTAGTGCACGTTCGTGGATATTCAATCACATTCTTTCCAAGCGAATTGAATCGGGCGTGTGGCAATCTCCACTGATTGGCGACATCCTTTTAAATGCAGAAGGCACGCTTAAAGTGACAGAGGACAACTTTGCAGACAGCGAGCAACTTGTCTCTAACGGAAAAGCCGAAATAACAGCGGCAATGGCTGGTGATAACGCACTGCCAACATCCGATGCTGCACTGAATATAGAGCAGCCTTGCATGGAAGCTGAGCCTGATTTGATGGCACTTATTCGCGGCAACAGAATGCGACATGAACGTCGGGCAGTGCAGCTTTTCCCTAAAGAATTAGCGTGGGATGTACAGGATAATGAGATCGCACTCAAATTCTGGTTACCTTCCGGATGTTTTGCTACTTCTATTATGCGTGAATTGGTGAATGCTGAGGAAGAAGAGCGTCAATTTTCGCCTTCTTAGTACTTAATCTAGAAAGCACTTAACAGAGAAAGTACATAACCTTAAAAGCGTATAATCTTTGTAGCGTATTAACCCTTTCGGTATTGGGTAGAGATATAGATGAAAATATTATTGAGCAATGATGATGGTGTTCATGCTCAAGGCATACATGAACTAAAGCGTGCACTGTCAGATATTGCTGACGTTATTCTTGTTGCTCCAGATCGGAATCGTTCCGGTGCTTCTAACTCCCTGACGCTTGAAACACCCTTACGAGTCATTGAACTAGAAAAAAACGTGTATTCAGTGCAAGGAACACCAACGGACTGTGTGCACTTTGCGTTGAATGAACTGTTGAAAGAGGATAAGCCAGACCTTGTTGTCTCGGGGATAAACCATGGTGCAAACTTAGGTGATGATGTCCTGTATTCAGGAACTGTCGCAGCAGCGATGGAGGGGCACTTTCTTGGGGTTCAGTCGATTGCAATATCGTTGGCGGGCAAACATCATTTTGAAACCGCTGCATATGTCGCAAAACAATTGGTTGAGCAGCATCTTATCCATCCTATTCCGACCAACAGACTGATTAATGTGAATGTTCCAGATATTCCGATTCATGATCTTGAGCCTTTCAAAGTAACAAGGCTCGGGGCTCGCCATCATGCCGAAGACATGATTAAGCAAAAGGACCCAAGAGGACATGAAATTTATTGGTTAGGTCCTCCTGGAAAAGAACAGGATGCAGGGAAAGGAACCGATTTCCATGCAATTTCAAATCGATTAGTGTCTATAACGCCGCTCCAAGTAGATTTGACGGCGCATGAATCTTTACCAAGCATGGAGCATTGGTTAAAGGGGAATAAGTAGATGAGTCATCCACAAGCCAATAAATTAATTGAATTTTTGCAGGGAATGGGTATCCAAGATATCAATGTATTGGATGCTATTCGACGATTGCCAAGAGAGTCCTTTGTTTCACAAGCAATGATGCATCAGGCTTATGACAACAACGCGTTGCCCATTGGAGCAGGACAGACAATATCTCAGCCCTACATTGTGGCAAAAATGACCGAACTCTTAAATCTTCGTACTGACAGTAAGGTACTTGAAGTGGGGACGGGATCGGGGTATCAAACTGCAGTATTGGCCCAGCTGGTGGAGCATGTCTATTCTATTGAGCGTATCAAGTCATTGCAGTGGGACGCGAAACGCAGGTTGAAGCAACTGGATATCTATAATGTTTCAACCAAGCATGGTGATGGTTGGAAAGGCTGGACAGCAAAAGCGCCATTTGATGCCATTATTGTTACAGCGGCAGCCAGTGAAGTGCCAACAGCACTAGTGGACCAGTTAAATGAAGGTGGGATCTTAGTGATCCCTGTCGGCGAAGCCGAACAAACCTTGATCAAAGTACAAAAATTTAACAATGAGATAGTTACAGAAGTAATTGAAATAGTTAGATTTGTACCATTGGTTGCAGGTGATTTAGCTTAAAGGGTATTGAGTGTCACTGAAAATAACAGCTTCGCTTTTTCAAATAATTCTCGCTACTACACTGGTAGGGTGTGCAGCGCACAGCCCTGCACCAGTTTCTAGCTTAGGGAAGAATTATGAGCAAGTAGAACGTGGCAGCTATCGTGGTAGTTATTACGAAGTCGAAAAAGGTGACACCCTATATTTCATTGCTTATGTAACGGGCAAAGACGTTAATCAACTCATTAAATACAATAGACTTTCCTCTCCTTACACGATTCACCCCGGTCAAAAAATCCGATTATGGCAACCTGCTTATGTCGCACCAGATTTAGCTGGCTCGGGTTCTGACTCCGTTAAAGTAGCGGCAGTGACTACTGCATCGGCAGCAACGGTGGCGACAGCAGGGGCTGCAACAGCGACAGCTGCGAGTGTTCCCAAATCAAAAGTGAGTGAGCCGAAAAAGAAAGAAAAGTCACAGGTTAAAAAAGAATCAACAAAGAAGCTTGATCAATCCAGATCAAAGGAGTATGTTGAAAATAAAAGTAAACAGGTTGTTAACAAACCTGTTAAGACAACAAAAAAGAATAATACTAAGATTTCTAAGTGGTTATGGCCTACTAAGGGTCGAATCACAAAAGGTTTTTCCACAGGAGAGCAGGGAAATAAAGGGATAGACATTGCGGGACAGCGAGGTCAATCCATAGTCTCTACTGCGGAAGGAACAGTCGTTTATTCAGGTAACGCGCTGCGCGGATATGGCAATCTTGTCATCGTCAAACATAATGACAACTATCTCAGTGCTTATGCCCATAATGAACGCTTGCTAGTAAAAGAAGGACAAAGTGTAAAAGCTGGTCAGAAAATCGCAACAATGGGTTCATCTGGCGCCAACAGTGTTCGTTTACACTTCGAAATTCGCTATCAGGGAAAGTCAGTGAATCCTAAGCGCTACTTGCCCTAGTTACAATTCAACGACATTGATAGTAGTAATGTCTTGCGAACTCGCCAGGGGGAGGCACTATGAGTATCAGCAATGCAGTAACGAAAGTCGAAGAAGAGTTTGAAGTTGAAGCGGTTGCAATGGAACAACCTGCCGCAGAAACAAGAGCTCTGACACCTGAAAAACAATCTGAGCAAAAAGAAGACTTTGAAGTCACGTCGAAAAGCTTAGATGCCACTCAACTTTACCTAGGAGAGATTGGTTTTTCTCCACTGCTTACCGCCGAAGAAGAAGTTTTGTATGCGCGTCGCGCACTTCGCGGTGACGAAGCTGCCCGCAAACGAATGATCGAAAGTAACCTGCGATTAGTTGTGAAAATTTCACGCCGTTACGGTAACCGTGGTCTTGCACTGCTCGATCTTATCGAAGAAGGTAATTTAGGTTTAATCCGTGCAGTAGAGAAATTTGATCCAGAGAGAGGTTTCCGATTCTCAACTTACGCAACTTGGTGGATCCGTCAAACCATTGAACGGGCGTTGATGAATCAAACAAGAACCATTCGACTGCCTATTCACGTTGTAAAAGAGCTGAATATTTATCTTAGAACAGCTCGAGAGCTTTCTCAGAAGCTTGATCACGAACCGACGGCTGAAGAAATCGCACAAAAACTTGATAAACCTGTTGATGACGTGAGTAAGATGCTTCGTCTTAATGAGAGAGTCAGTTCTGTGGATACGCCAATTGGCGGCGAAAGTGAAAAAGCACTACTCGACATCATTCCAGACATCAATAATTCTGATCCTGAAGTTTGTACGCAGGATGACGATATAAAACATTCTTTAATTGACTGGCTTGATGATCTAAACCCTAAGCAGAAAGAAGTGCTTGCACGACGTTTTGGTCTTCTTGGCTATGAACCATCCACTTTGGAAGAAGTAGGGCGAGAAATCAATCTAACTCGTGAACGCGTTCGTCAGATCCAAGTTGAAGGGCTTCGCCGTTTAAGAGAGATCTTAGTGAAACAAGGTCTGAACATGGAATCGCTATTTAATGTCGAAAACGACTAGGCGTTGAAATGTGAAGGAGGAGCTGCCAACGGCAGCTCTTTTTGTTTGTGCATAGAATTTGTATTTTTGGGATCTAAGTCGTCTTATTTTGTTAACACTCTTAATGTATTTATTAAATGTATGTTTGATCTAAGTGTGATTTTTAAGCAAAATGTTTCGCGATATTATTAAAAATATTCAAAGGACTTCAATGAAACGCTTAATTCTCCCCACGATTGTATCGGCTTTAGTTCTAACAGGATGTTCTTCTACACAACAAAATCAAATTGTTAAGGATATTAGTAACTCAACGATTGATGCGGTGTTTGGTGGTTCTTCGTCATCAACAGATAACGCGATTACAGAAACACGTTCCACTAAAAAGACGTCGTTTTACATCACCGATGCAACCGTTCATTCACCAGATTTTGGCAAGGTGTCTGTATCTAAAGCGAAAAATCCAAAAGGGTTAACAGAAGTGAAAATTGGTAAAGCGATACATTTGGATAGTGGAGGGGAATTGGATGCGAAGATGTACCTATTCCCAATTACGTCTGAAGGTTATATCGTTGATAAGCCAGTGACCTTCTTCAGAATGAGTGCTTTGGCGGTTGTCAATAGCGGTCGCTACTATGTAAAAGCGGAAGCCTATGCAGGAAACAAACTTGTTGCAACAGGTTACGTAGACATTGAAAGAGGGGTGACAAACAAGGTAAATCTCTCTTTCGAATAATAAATGTGAAAAAGGGCGAGAAAATTCACGCCCTTTTTAATTGCTAAGTCGCAACAGATTTTTCAATCACAACATTTTCTTCAGTCGATACAGCGCATCCAAAGCCTGTCTTGGGGTAAGGTCATCTGGGTCGATATCCGAAAGTGCTAATTCAATATCGCTTGGTTCCGGAATCAAGCTCAACTGATTTGCCACATCCACTTGGTTAGGTGAATTGGGTTGTTGGTTGCTCAACTGCTCCAGCTGGTTCAATTTGGCTCGTGCATTCTTAATGACAGTTTTTGGCACACCAGCTAAACCCGCAACCGCCAAACCATAAGATTTGCTCGCGGCACCTTCTTGAACAGCATGCATAAACGCAATGGTGTCACCATGCTCGACGGCGTCCAAATGTACGTTAGCCAATGCTGGCAACTGGTTTGGTAGTTCGGTCAATTCGAAGTAGTGTGTCGCGAATAAAGTCATCGCGCCAATGTTTTTTGCCAGCCACTCCGCACTTGCCCATGCTAACGATAAGCCATCATAGGTGCTGGTTCCGCGTCCAATCTCATCCATTAACACCAAACTATGTGCCGTGGCATTGTGGAGAATGTTGGCTGTTTCAGTCATCTCGACCATGAAGGTTGAGCGACCAGAGGCTAAATCGTCCGATGCGCCAATTCGGGTAAAGATTCTATCTGTTGACCCGATAACAGCAGATTCAGCAGGCACATAAGAACCAATGTGCGCCAGTAGCGTGATTAACGCAGTTTGACGCATATAGGTGGATTTACCACCCATATTAGGACCGGTAATGATCAGCATTTTACGCTCTTCACCCAGAACAATCGGGTTGGCGATAAAGGGATCATCCATCACTTGCTCAACCACTGGATGACGACCTGCCTGAATGTGTATGCCAATTTCGTCTTTCAACGTCGGGCGGCAATAGTCTAGGCTTTCTGCTCTCTCGGCTAAGTTTTGCAAAACATCCAGCTGTGATAATGCAGAGGAAAGGTTTTGCATTGCTTCAAGGTGAGGTAGAAGTAGATCGAACAATTCTTCCCAAAGTTTTTTCTCTATCGCAAGCGCTTTAGATTTCGAACTCAGAACTTTGTCTTCATGCTCTTTTAGCTCAGGAATGATGTAACGTTCGGCATTTTTCAATGTTTGCCTGCGAACATAGTGAGGTGGAACAAGGTGGCTTTGACCACGACTCACTTGAATGAAAAAACCGTGAACATTGTTATAGCCGACTTTGAGTGTATCGATACCATGTCGATCACGTTCTTCAGTTTCGAGTTTTTCTAAGTACTCTGTTGCGCCATCAGCAAGATCACGCCATTCATCAAGTTCAACACTGTAGCCTTGCGCAATCACACCACCATCACGAATAACCACTGGTGGGTTTTCCTTAATGGCACGCTCAAGTAATTCACACAGTTCATCTTGAGGAGAGGTAAAACCGGCAAGCTTTTTAAGGTAAGGATGAGCCACACTTTCGAGGATCTCTGAAAGCTCGGGAAGTTGCTGCATTGCATGGCGAAGGCGAGCTAGATCCCGTGGTCTCGCGCTGCGAATAGCCAGCCTTGCCAAAATTCGTTCTATGTCACCGATCTGTTTTAGCACAGGGTGCAGTTCACCAAACAGTGCGCTCTCTTTTATTTCAGAAATCGCATCTAATCGCTGGTTCAAGGTATCTAACTGACGCATCGGTTGGTGCAGCCAACGTTTGAGCATACGGCTACCCATTGCAGTTGCCGTATAATCGAGCACTTCCGAGAGAGTATTTTCCGACCCGCCTGCCAAGTTTTGAGTGATTTCTAGGTTACGTCGAGTGGCGGCATCTAAGATCACTGAGTGATCTTGTCGGTCGTAAGTCAATGATCGAATGTGTGGCAGAGCGGTACGCTGCGTGTCTTTTACGTACTGAATCAGACATCCCGCGGCACATAAGCCTAACTCCGCTTTTTCAACACCAAAGCCAACCAGGTCTTTCGTACCAAATTGCTGATTAAGCTGCTGTTTTGCGGTATCCAATTCAAATTCCCAGATAGGGCGACGGCGGTTACCATTTCGGCTTGCCATCAAATGAACAGGTTCAAAATCCTCTGGGAAAAGCAATTCTTTAGGGGTGGTACGCTGCAGTTCTGCCGCCATGGCTTCTTCTGTATCGGGTTCCATGAGCTGAAAACGGCCCGATGTCATATCGAGTGTTGCGTACCCAAATTTATCATTGTGGTAGTAAATGGCGGCAATGAGGTTATCGACTCGTTCAGCAAGAAGGGCTTCGTCTGTGACGGTACCCGGTGTTACGATACGAACCACTTTACGCTCTACCGGTCCTTTGCTGGTGGCAGGGTCGCCAATTTGCTCACATATCGCTACCGACTCACCGAGTTGAACCAGTTTTGCCAAGTAGCCTTCTACAGCGTGGAAAGGAACCCCCGCCATAGGGATAGGCTCACCGCCAGAGGCACCACGTTTCGTCAGAGAAATATCCAGTAACTGAGACGCCCGCTTTGCATCATCATAAAAGAGTTCGTAAAAATCGCCCATGCGATAAAAAAGCAAGATGTCAGGGTTTTCCGCCTTGAGCCTCATGTATTGCTGCATCATCGGCGTGTGTTTTTGCGTAGCGGTGCTGGTTGTCACTGGTTTTTCCTTTTTGATTGTCTTATCAGACAAAAATGTGGCGTAAATGATATTAACCAGCCAGCCAGAAAGCAATGGCGTTTTGGGCTTGGTTGTAATCCAACAGACAGGATGAGAAAAATAGATTTTAACGCGAGCTTAAATGGAACACGATTTCGTTCCATGGGATAGCAATTCTTCAATAGGAATTCTGAACCGATTTCTCATTGATAGTAAATTCAATGTATTTTTTTGAAGCGCATCAATAAACCCTGTAACTGACTTTTATTTTAATAGGTCGTTCTGTATCGTTTTGAAAATAAATCTTAAATAGATAAACGTTAGCATTAGCCCGGCTAGGCAGTGACTAACAACAAATTGGATAAACGCATGGCTTTTGAACTGTTTTTGTCGGTACTACTCTCGTTTCCGACGAACGTCTTTTTTATTCCTTTTATCATCTTCTTTGTCATCATGCTCATTGATTTGGTCTTTGATGTATTTGAAGGTTTATTGGGTGAACTGGATATCGTTGACTTGGATAATATGACAGGTGGCAGTCTCATTTTGCCTCCCATATTAACCAAAGTTCCACTACCTATTGCGTTATGCGTTAGCCTGTTTGTCGCAACGATTATCGAGTACTACCTCGATACGCTTCTACTTTCTTCTTTGTCCGATACGCTGTCTATTGTCTTTGGTGTTATTTCATTGCCGATTGTTGCTTACATAGCCTTATACATAGCCTCGATCTTGCTTAAACCCTTGGCTCCGTTTTTTAACAAAGAAAACGCCTTTGCCAAGATTGACTACATTGGGCTCAGAGCAAAAGTGCACAGTAGCCAAGTCAGCCAAGATGTTGGTGGAGAGGTCATTATTCTGCATAACGGCAATGAAGTATTGTTGGATGTGCTATCCAGCAGTCAGCAAGACATTCAATATGGCGATGAAGTGGTCATCGTGTCTAAAGATAATGAATCGCAGCGCTACTTCGTTGCGAAAGCATAAATACAATTAAAACCCTTTAAGGAGTTGGTCATGGTTTTATCACCCAGTATGGTGTTCATATTAGCCGGTGTCGTGCTATTTTTAATGGTTCTTATTTTTCTTACTTCTCGCTATAAAAAAGTCAGAATTGAAGGTGAAGCCTTAATCGTAAATGGCATCGACAGAACAAGAGCATCGCTAACGGGTACCTTTGTTTGGCCGGTTGTGAACCGATTCGAATATATGGATATCACACGTAAGAAAATATCGGTTGTTCGCAGTGGTCGTAAAGACCAAGAAGGCGAAGAATACGAAGGTTTGCATTGCAGCGATAATATCCGTGCTGACTTGAAAGTGGATTTCTATATTGGTGTTAACCATGAAGAAGACGATATTGTTCGCGTAGCGAAACTTTTCACAGCGAATGAAGCCTCTAATCTCGACCGCCTTAAAGAACACTTCCAACCTAAATTCTCTGAAGCACTGAAAACAGCGGTTAAGCAGTTTGAATTTGTAGAGCTGTTGACCAACCGACGCACATTCCGTGATGCTGTTGTTCAAGTTATCGGTAGCGAAATGGATGGTTTCAAAATCTATGATGTGGTTATAGATAAGATTGACCAAACATCACTTGAAGCCCACAACCCAGATAACATTCTAGATGTTGAAGGTATCCGCAAAATTTCTTCTATCACTGCTCAGAAGAACACGGAAACCAATGCGATCCGCCAAGACGAGCGCACAACCATCAAGAAAAAAGACGTTGAAGCAGAAGCAAACCGCCTTCAACTAGACAAGCAAGAAAAAGAAAGCATTGCACGTACTCAGCGTGAAATTGAAATTATTGAAGCGCAAGAAAATGCACTTTCTGAAGAGAAGCGCCAAGAATACCAACGTGTCTCTCAGCTCGCGAAATTAGAAACCGAAGAAGAAGTCTCTAAGAAACGTGAAAGCGTAGAGATGGAAGTCGAAATGACGCGTATCGCGAATAAGCGTCAGGTAGCGATTCAAGAAGAAGAGCTAAGCCGTGCGGTGGAAACTGAAAAAGTTCGCACTTCTTCTGAAGTGGTACAAAAAGAGATGGAAAAAGAAACATCTGTCGAAGAAGCACTTAAATCCGTCGCTGAAACTCGTTCACAACGCGTAGAAATTGAAAGAAAGATTGCACGTGAAGAGGAAGAGACTGAAAACTTGCGTGTCAATGAGCAAGTTAACCGTAAGAAGCGCGTTTCTATGGTTGAGGCTGAAGCCATTGCAGAAGCGAAGCAACTCGAGTTACTTGTTGCGGCGCGCGCTGAAAAAGACGCAGCGAAAGAAAAAGCAGAGCGTTTATTGATCGAGAAAGACGCAGAACTGAAAGTGAAAACTCGTGATGCTGAAAACGAATTAGCGGTGAAAACTCGTGAAGCGGAAGCAGCACATATAGTGGCAACCAAGCAAGCTGACGCAGAAAAAATAGTGCGTCAGCGTCAAGCGGAAGCAGAACTAGAGGCGGCAGCGAAAGAAGCTGAAGCGCAATACTTGTTGAAAGAGCGTGAAGCCGCTGCGAAAGAGCGAATGGCGCTTGCAGAGAAAGAAGAAATCAGTGCAACTGGTTTGGCGCAAGTGGAAGTGGATCGTGAACGCGCCCAAGCGATACGTGAAACCGGTGAAGCAGAAGCATACACATTGCAAAGTGCTGGTGAAGCCGAAGCGAACGCACTACGCGCGAAAGGTCTGGCTGAAGCAGAATCGCAAACTGCACGTTTTGAAGCGGCTCAGAAATACGATGACCAAACACGTGAACACGACAAGTGGGTTATGCAGCTTCAGCAAGAGAAAGAGCTGGATCTGGCACGAATTGATGCTCAAAGAGACGTTTCAAGTGAAAGCGCGAAAGCGTTGGCACAAGCCTTGGCAGCCGCAGACATCAAACTATTTGGTGGCGACGGTATGGAGCAAATTCGCCGCACTGTGATTGATTCTGCGTCAATGGATGTGAAATTTGAAGAGTCGAAAGTCTTGAACCCGCTTGTTGCGGAATACATGAACGGCGACCGTAGCTTGCCGCAAGATATCAAAGATATTCTGGAAAATACTGAACTGAAAAGCAGTGACTTAAGTAATGTAGCTTTGGCGAGCATACTGAATTCTCAAGGTGGTGCAACAGAACTTCTGAAGAAAATTCAGCAGACGGTAAATACCTCTGATAGTTCTGAATCTTAATCGCCCCTATTGAGTCCAACACCCACACTTGCTTCCTGTAAGTGTGGGTTTTAAAGGTATAAGCATGTCAGAAACAACGCAGCAGGCTGTCACTGAAGGCGGTGCCTACGAGGTGCTGAAGTCTCGCCTTTCTCAACAAGGCAGCAAACTTAAAGACATTTCTCAACAATTCAATCAGCAACGTCAGCAGGTTTTTGGCGGTCAAGAACTCTCTTTGATCGGCAAAGCGAATGTGCAGACGGAAGCGCGATGTGTGCCAGTCGATATGGCTCAGGTTAACCAGCAACTGTTGTTCGGTTACGAAGTGCATGTCGGCATGAAATCGCAACCCGCGTTAGAAGATGTATTTGGTCTTTACCAACTTCATGAAAATGATGGCACATTCAGAATAGAACCCATCAGTTTGAAAGAGAGCTTTCTCTCTGAACCTCGGTTTGTGCATGAATTCACCGAGCTGTTTACCTATTACCAAGATGCCAAATTGGCACAAATTTCTCGGCAAGAAAGCACGCTGTATATTGCCTTCCAAATTGGTATGCGCGCGGAAGATCGCAAAGTATTCCGATTCCAACTGAACAAGCACTCTATTGAATACATTGATTCGCTTGGACACACCTCATTAGAGGCAGCAACTCAGCATGACTTCGACTGGATTGAAACTACACGTGACGATCATGTTTTAGGGAAATACCCTCACGTTTCTATCAAAGATAAGCTTTTTGTAGAATGTGTAGGTGGCGACCTTACCATCAAAGTAGAAGACAATACCGAAGAGGGTAAAGGGATCTACCGTGAAGAGGTGGATGACCCTCACCAAAGTGTTGCCGATGCGAGTATTGCTTATGCGTTTATTGGTGATCTGATTGCTCTTAGAGTCCTACCCAACCGAGAAAAGCAAGAACGCTATTTTTTATACAACCCACTAAACCAAGCCGTGACACGCGCGGATGCGTTAGGCGTAAGTGCAAAAGAACTGCCTGAAGAGCACGGTATTCTTTACTCCCATGGCTTTGTTTTAGCCAATGGAGAGAGCAAGCATTTCGATATGCCGTGGGAGGATCTTAAATTCTTCCAGAAGATAGCCTCTCCGAATGGTGAAGATCTGATGTACATCTTTTTCAACATGGTGAAAGGGTATTACGTTGTTTATACCTACAACATGATTGAAAAGCAGTTTTCTGCGCCAATGGAAAGCCACGGCTACAGTTTGTATCCAGACGGTCGTTTGCTGGTATTCCAGCTTTCTGAAAACGCAGAAGCTTCTACGATTCACCCGATGAGAATATGGGAAACCCCATATTCAACGCCAGATTATTACAGCCGCCACAGCGCGAAAAGTGATGCATCGAGCCCGTTGTTTAATCTGGGCAATGCAGAATTAGTACGAGCTTTGTCGTCGGTGCTGTCGATTTGTCATTTTGCCTCGACGGAGGAAGTTACCCAAGCGGCATACGAAGCGTTGCTGAAACAGTGTCAGGCAACATTGGATCATTATCATTGGCTAGCTCACGACTATGCACTAGGGCTGGGTGATGCCATCCAAGAGGTGATGTCTACATCCGATAAAATCATTGATGAATTTGCCAAAGTTCAGCAGCTTCAAGTCCATGCGTTACACGCGCTAGAGCAAGAATCTGACGCTGTAACGGCATTGATTGGCAAAGTAAAGTTAGCGCCGAAAGATCAAGCCGCGAGCCTGTTAACGCTTCTTTCCGAAGTGAAAGCGCAGGTGGGTAACACCATGGCGCTGCGACAACATCACTACATCAATACGTTGAAGGTCGATGAGTTGTTATCGTCGTTGGATGAACAACGACAATATTTGAATCTGCAGTTACTCGATTTACTTCAAGATGAAAAAGCCTATCAGCCATTTAAGAAGCAGATCCAATCGGTTGAAGAACAGCTAGAGACGGTAGAAAAAACGTCGGATATTCAAGACCTTCAAGAACAGGTAGAACAACTACGCTCAGAGCTTCAGTTAGTGACAGAAGAAGTCACCGACATTGAAACGGAAGATCCGACACAGTCGACTCGAATTCTAGACATGACTACTGAAGTGTCGTCCATGTTGAATGCGGTATCGGCGAAGCTCAGAAACAAAAATAGCGGTCTACGTAGCGACGAAGCCAAAGCGGAATTTGGTGCTCAGTTCAAATTACTTGCACAATCGGTCAACAGTGGCATGGAGCAAGCGACGACACCGGATGAGTGTGATAACCAGCTAGCCAAATTAATCGGTCAGCTTGAAAAGCTCGAATCCAGATTTGCGGACTTTGATGAGTTTCTTGGAGAAATCTACACCAAGCGCGATGAAATCCAATCCACGCTGGAGAACCACAAACAGCAGTTGGTGAGTGCTCAGCAGCGCCGGATTCAAAACTTGTTGCAAGCGGCTAATGTTACCTTCAATAGCATTGAAAAACGTGTAGCCCGATTTGATGATGTAGCAGGGTTAAACAGTTATTTTGCAACAGATACGATGGTAATGAAATTACGCCAGTTGTCGGATTCCATACGCGATTTGGGCGACAGCGTAAAAGCAGACAGTGTTGATGCAAAGCTGAAATCGGTGCAGGACCAATCGCTTCGTTCTCTGAGAGATAATCAAGACATCTTTGAAGATGGTGGCAAAATTCTGCGTTTAGGTAAACATCGATTCAGTGTAAACCAGCAACCGTTGGACATAACATTGGTGGAGCACGCTGGTGAGTTGAACACCCATATCTCTGGAACGGATTTCTATCAATCTATTGAAGATGAAGAATTCCTTGCACTGCAAAATATCTCCAAATTGGATGTTGCCTCTGAAACAGACACCATCTACCGTGCAGAATATTTATCCTACTTGATCCTACATTCCGCAATGAGCTTAGCGGATGACTTTGATGTTGATGCGCTACTGGCAGCGCGAAAATCGGGTCAATTACTCAGTTTGGTTCAACGTTTTTCCGCGCCTCGCTACAAAGAAGGCTACGTCAAAGGCATTCATGATCACGACGCGGAAAAGATTCTAAATCAACTCCTTCCCGTGTTTGAGCAAGCCGGTTCGCTTCGATTTGGACAAAAAGAACGCGCGACAGCTTGGATGTGGCTTATTGCCCAAGAACGCAAAGATCTTTCTGGTTGGAAGGCGAAAGCAAATAACGCGAATTTGCTTAAAACGCACTTACAATCGCCCGATGCGTACCAACAGCTGCAAAAGGAATTGGAGCCCAATCTCGCTCAGTTTGGGCGTGGCGTACTCACTGATGCCAGTGACTATTTGATTCAGCTCCTAGCTAAATCGGACGATCGAATTGAAGTCAGCCGTGATGCGATGGAGTTATGTGATGACTATTTACAATTCCGCCGCAGCTTGGGCTGGAGCGCTAGTGAAGTGGCACCAGAAGTCAGCATGCAAGATCACCTTCAATGGCTGACAGCCTACACAGATCAGCAAAGCCGTGGAGAAGCATTTGTCGTTGAAGCGGCTGCGATAGCAGTTTGGAAAGAGCAACCTGAACCTTCCCTTAGCCCTGTTGAATTTTCACTGACTTGTGAGGTGGAAGGGTTATTGGGTGAACATGGAAATCTAGAGCAAGGTAAGTTGAGCTTGGTTCTAGACGATTTTCTGCAGCGCTGCGAACTTCACCGTAGTATTACGATTCCGCAATTTGAGTCGTACCTCAATAAGAGAGCTGAATTGCTGCAAGAAGCGAAATCAGACTTCCGACTTGGCGAATTCAAACCAAGACCGCTTACCTCTTTTGTCCGTAACAAGCTGATCAGTGAGAGTTACCTTCCGCTGATTGGTGACAACTTTGCCAAGCAAATGGGTACGGTTGGAGAAAATAAGCGTACCGATTTGATGGGGATGCTGCTTCTTATTTCTCCTCCGGGTTATGGTAAAACCACCTTGATCGAGTATGTGGCGCATAAGTTGGGCTTGGTCTTTATGAAGATCAATGGTCCGTCGATTGGGCATCAAGTTACATCGCTTGATCCTCGTGATGCACCCGATCAAAATGCCGCTCGAGAGATTGAGAAGATCAACCTCGCGTTTGAAATGGGGAACAACGTTCTTCTTTATCTCGACGACATTCAGCACACCCATCCCGAATTCTTGCAGAAATTCATATCTCTGTGTGATGGAACAAGGCGAATTGAAGGCACGTGGCGTGGGGAAACAAAGACCTACGATATGCGTGGCAAGAAGTTCTCAGTCGTGATGGCCGGTAACCCATACACGGAATCTGGCGATATGTTCCGAATCCCAGATATGCTGGCAAACCGTGCAGACATCTACAACCTAGGTGACATGTTATCGGATCAGAAAGAGGCGTTTGAACTCAGTTTTGTCGAGAACTCGCTGACTTCTCACCCTGTTCTTGCTCCACTGGCGACCCGTGATCTGAACGACTTGTATCGCTTTGTACGAATGGCGAATGGTGAAGGCATTCCATTGAGTGATATGTCTCACACCTACTCTGCGACTGAGTCTTCTGAAATCGTATCGACTTTGCAAAAGCTGCTTACTGTGCAGCAAACCGTACTAAAAGTTAACCAACAATACATCGCGTCTGCCGCTACCGCGGATCAATACCGTGTAGAACCACCATTTAAGTTGCAAGGTTCTTATCGAAACATGAATAAGTTGGCAGAGAAGATCTCATCGGTGATGACCGAAGAAGAACTTCAAACACTTTTGCAAGATCACTATCAGGGTGAAGCCCAAACACTGACAAACGGCACCGAAGAAAACTTGCTGAAATTGGCAGAACTTCGTGGCGGAATGACACAAGAGCAACAAGCTCGCTGGAATGAGATCAGAGAAGGCTATCAGCGGAACCAGTTGATGGGAGATTCTGAAGATAGGGCAGGGCAGGTTGTACAACAACTCGCCGCGCTTAACCAAACAATGAGTCGCGTCACTCAAGGATTAGGAGATAAATAGGTGAATAGGGAACAACTGCACGAACTGCTTAAGTCATCGATTGAAGATCACCGCTTGGATGATTCTGAGAGGCGTGAACTTAACGACAAGTTAAGTAATGCCGATCTCAAACAGGAAGAACGCTCATTCCTACGCAATCAAAGTTTTAAACTGGCTCATCAAAATATCAATGACGGCGCCGATGCCAGCAGCATCGTACGCTGGCTTGAAAAGACCATCAAGGTGCTGGACAACGCAAAATCGGATGCGGGTGGTGATTTAGTTGGGTGCTGGTTTTCTCCCGGACGTTC
The DNA here is from genome assembly GCF_030689305.1 of Vibrio penaeicida. Taxonomy (GTDB): domain Bacteria; phylum Pseudomonadota; class Gammaproteobacteria; order Enterobacterales; family Vibrionaceae; genus Vibrio; species Vibrio penaeicida_B. The sequence continues at coordinate 63,711 of NZ_JAUYVM010000026.1, forward strand.
TTGTGCGGAAGGGATCATTAAGCAGCTTAACCAAGCTCGTCACATGATTGATATCTGCGTCTTTACCATTGCAGACGACGAATTGACGAAGTACATCATCAAAGCCCATCAACGTGGTGTAAAAGTTCGAGTTGTGACAGACAACGATAAGATCTTTGATAAGGGTAACGATGTGAATTATTTGGTGGAGAAAGGTGTGGAAGTGAAGGTTGATACCACTTCTTATCATATGCATCATAAATTTGCGATTTTCGACGGTGTTCGCTTGTTAAATGGCAGTTTCAATTGGACGCGTAGTGCGTCTAAGTACAATGAAGAAGACATTACGCTGACGGATGACGCGCGCTTTATTAAGCCGTATCAAAAGCAGTTTGAACAGCTTTGGCAAAAGTTTCCATTCCATCAACCTGAACTGCATAAGGAGAGTTCTCAATGACCGACATGGTTAAAACCGATGAAGCAACAGAAGACGCCCTCAGTCCTCAGGTTCTGGAATTAGCACAAAATTTCGACCCGTTCGATAGCGTTGCTACCATTACATTTGGTAAAGAAGCTCTGGAAAGTATTACCAATTTTTCCGATACCGTACTTGACCAAGTGCGTATCAGAGATACAGGTGAAGCAGGTGAAATCTTACAATCAATGGTCAGCTCGATGAACAGCGCAGAGTTTGACTACTTGAAAGAGAAAAGCTTTCTTTCCAGTTTGCCACTCATCGGTGAGTTGTTTGATTCGTTCAAAAAATTCTCAGACAGCTTTGATACGGTGAAGCAACATTTAGAACAGCTTTCAGGAAAACTGGAAGCACAGGAGCTTAAGCTAGGGCACGACATTAGCCGTCTCGATACGCTTTACGATGAAAACTTAGCGCTATTGAATGGTCTAGATAACTACATTACCGCTGGTAAATGGAAACTGACCCAAATGAACGCCGAGGTGCTTCCTTCCCTATTAGTGGAAGCTGAGAAGTCGTCTGATGCATTGGATGCTCAAAAACATCGCGATGCGGTTCAAGCGGTTGCCCGCTTAGAAAAACGCATACACAATCTTGAGCTGACTCGAATGGCGGCGATTCAAACTGCCCCTCAGATTCGTTTGTCTCAAGAAGGCAATAAGATGCTGATGGAAGACATTCAGGATATCGTGCACAACACATTCCCATTGTGGAAGCGCCAATTCTTGATTGCGATTTCTAACTACGAAAAAGAGAAAGCCCTCAAGGTGACACGTGCTGTAAAAGATTACACCAATCAACAATACGTAAAGAATGCTGAGAAGCTGAAAGTGCTAGAAGAGCAAATCTCTGAAAACTACCAGCGTGGCATTTTGGATTTAGAGTCGCTAGAAACCGTGAATCAGTTGACGATTGAAACGCTGAACAACACGCTTTCGAGAGTGAAAGAAGGGCGAGAACAGCGTGCGCATGCACAGTCTGTTATCGAAAAAGCGGAGCAAGAACTGAAAGAAGCGCTGTCTCAGACTCTTGAAAATTAACGGTTGTTGCGAATAAATAAAATGCCCAGAATAGCGTTGTTCTGGGCATTTTTTATGGGGTTGAAATATGGTGTCTCAAAGAGAATTAAGCCAACAATTAGGCGAAGCGCTTCAAAGACAAAAAGCCGTTATGACAACGGCTGAGTCGTGCACCGGTGGTGGAGTTGCGACGGCGATGACGGATATTGCAGGCAGTTCAGCTTGGTTTGATAGGGCGTTTGTGACTTACAGCAATGAAGCCAAAATGGAGATGCTGTCAGTCAAGCCAGAAACCCTTGAGTCATACGGTGCGGTAAGTGAACCGGTGGTGATTGAAATGGTCAGCGGTGCACTGCAACATTCTCTGGCTTCCATTGGTGTCTCAATCAGTGGTGTGGCAGGTCCGGGTGGTGGTACTGAAGAAAAGCCTGTAGGGACGGTCTGCTTTGCTTGGATGTCAGAGCAAGGGTGGCAAAAAGTTGAAACTTGTCATTTTGAAGGTGATCGCGCTCAAGTCCGTGAATACGCAGTCGAGCATGCAATGCAGACTTTGCTACAGTACCTAACAGATGAAAAAAGTGAGCACTCCTAAAGAGTTAAGTGCTCAATCGAGAAATTTTTTCATACAGGTATGGACACTGTATGAATCAACAGTATAATAGCCAGCATAATCACGAACACGTTGTGTGGAGATACGGATGGACGATAACAAAAAAAAGGCGTTAGCCGCAGCACTTGGACAAATTGAAAAGCAATTCGGTAAAGGCTCTATCATGCGCCTTGGTGATAACCGTACGATGGACGTTGAAACCATCTCTACTGGTTCACTTTCACTGGATATCGCTTTGGGTGCTGGTGGATTGCCAATGGGGCGTATCGTAGAAGTCTATGGTCCAGAGAGTTCGGGTAAAACCACGCTAACTCTAGAGCTTATCGCAGCAGCACAACGTGAAGGCAAGACCTGTGCGTTCATCGATGCAGAACATGCGTTGGATCCTATCTACGCGAAGAAACTGGGTGTCGATATCGATGCTTTACTTGTTTCTCAGCCAGATACGGGTGAACAAGCGCTAGAAATCTGTGACGCACTAGCGCGCTCAGGTGCTATTGACGTCATGGTTGTTGACTCCGTAGCAGCACTGACACCAAAAGCAGAAATTGAAGGTGAGATGGGCGACAGCCACATGGGTCTTCAAGCGCGTATGCTTTCTCAAGCCATGCGTAAGCTAACGGGTAACCTTAAACAGTCAAACTGTATGTGTATCTTCATCAACCAAATCCGTATGAAGATTGGCGTAATGTTTGGCAACCCAGAAACCACTACAGGTGGTAACGCACTGAAATTCTACGCATCTGTTCGTCTTGATATTCGCCGTACGGGCTCCATCAAAGATGGTGACGAAATCGTCGGTAACGAGACTCGCATTAAAGTGGTTAAGAACAAGATTGCTGCACCGTTTAAGCAGGCTGAGACTCAAATTATGTACGGCCAAGGCTTTAACCGCGAAGGTGAACTTATTGACTTGGGTGTGAAGCACAAGTTGGTTGAGAAAGCAGGTGCTTGGTACAGCTACAATGGTGACAAAATTGGTCAAGGTAAGGCGAATGCGGGTAAATATCTTCGTGAACATACAGATGTAGCGAAAGAGATCGACACCAAGCTTCGTGACATGCTTTTGGTTGTAGCACAACCTGAAGAGCCAGAAGTTGGCGAGAAGCCAAAAGAAGAAGAGTTTTAATTCTCTTCATTGATTTAAAAAAGCCCTGCAATGCAGGGCTTTTGTGTATTAAGTTAAAGCACTTATATCACCTGTTTTCGTTGAAGCTTTGAGTATGTATCCAAAGAAAAATCCTCTTACCCTTTCAAGTAAAGAAGCTGCCATTCACTTGCTCAGTCGACGTGATCATGGTGAATACGAGCTTTATCAAAAGCTGGCTTTTAAAGGATACGATGAAGAGCAGATCCAAGAAGCGATGAATTTCTGTATCGATCATAATTATCTCGATGATCTTCGCTACGCCAAAAGCCAGATACGTCAACACGTTTACAAAGGTCATGGTGAGCGTCGTATTCGACAAGAATTAAATCAAAAACGTGTATCGGAATCGGTCATTGATGAGGCAATGCAAGAGGAGCCACAAGATTGGTTTGAATTGGCAAAAGCGGCAGCAGAAAAAAAGTTTAAAGGCATAAAAGCCAAAGACCAGAAGGAATACGCTAAACAGGTGCGTTTTTTGCAATATCGTGGTTACAGTTTTGACCAAATCAGCTACGCGTTAAGTGATGAAGAATAGAGTGGGAGTCTAGGCAGTCCAACACACATTCTGCTCTAATCCTCATTTCTTCTTAGCAATACCAATTGCTGTTCCTTATCTTCCTTTTTATACCAACACTCTTCTAATTCAATCTTCCTAAGATTCTGTTTTCATTTTTCTTTTAGAAACGGTGATTCGTTGCGCGAATAAATTCTTGTTGAATCTCGCATCTTTAGGTCGGTTGGGTATACAATGTGGCAAAATTCTAACTCGACTATTTTCAGGAAGAGCTGCATGTACATGAGCACTGACGAGGTTCGCAACGCGTTCCTCAAGTTCTTTGAAAGCAAAGGACACCAAATCGTAGACAGTTCATCGTTAGTACCACATAACGATCCAACCCTGCTGTTCACTAACGCAGGAATGAACCAATTTAAAGATTGTTTCCTAGGCTTAGAAAAACGAGCCTACACTCGAGCGACTACGTCTCAACGCTGTGTACGTGCTGGCGGTAAGCACAACGATTTAGAAAACGTGGGCTTTACTGCTCGCCACCACACTTTCTTCGAGATGTTGGGTAATTTCAGTTTTGGTGATTACTTCAAAGAAGACGCTATCGCATTTGCTTGGGAATTTCTGACGGTCGTATTAAAACTGCCTCAAGATCGCTTGTTGGTGACGATTTACGAAACCGATGATGAAGCGTTTGAAATCTGGAACAAGAAAGTGGGTGTTCCAGCTGACCGTATCGTTCGTATTGGCGATAAAGAAGGTGGTAAGCCATACGAGTCCGATAACTTCTGGCAAATGGGCGATACAGGTCCATGTGGTCCTTGTACTGAGATCTTCTACGATCACGGTGATCACATTTGGGGTGGACGTCCGGGTACACCAGAAGAAGATGGTGATCGATTCATCGAAATCTGGAACAACGTTTTCATGCAATTTAACCGTCATGCCGATGGCACGATGGAACCGCTACCAAAGCCTTCTGTCGATACCGGAATGGGTATTGAACGAATTTCTGCGATTATGCAGGGCGTACACTCAAACTATGAAATTGATGTATTCCAAACATTAATCAAAGCTGCGGCGGAAGTGACGGGTTATGACGACCTATCGAATCAATCGCTTCGTGTTGTCGCTGACCATATCCGATCTTGTGCATTCCTAATCGTTGATGGCGTGATGCCTTCAAATGAAGGACGTGGTTACGTACTGCGCCGAATCATTCGTCGTGCTGTTCGTCATGGTAACAAGCTAGGTGCGCAGGGTGCATTTTTCCACAAATTGGTTGGTGTACTTGCCGACGTGATGGGTACTGCTGGCGTTGAGTTGAAAAAACAACAAGCCATTGTTGAAAAAGTACTTCGAATTGAAGAAGAGAACTTTGGTCGTACTCTTGAACGCGGCATGACAATTCTAAACGACGCATTAGATAGCCTTGAAGGCAACGTTCTGGATGGTGAAACAGTATTTAAGCTTTATGATACCTACGGTTTCCCAGCAGACTTAACCAATGATGTTGCTCGTGAGCGAGAACTTACGATCGATGAAGAAGGTTTTGAGAAAGCGATGGAAGCGCAGCGTCAGCGTGCTCGTGAAGCAGGTCAATTTGGCACCGACTACAACGCATCTATTAAGATTGATGCGACAACTGAATTCCAAGGTTATACAGCAACCGAAGGTCAGAGCTCTGTTACAGGCATTTTTGTTGAAGGCGAAGAAGTTGAATCTCTGTCCGCTGGTGACAAAGCGATTATCGTTCTAGGTGAAACGCCATTCTATGCCGAGTCTGGTGGTCAGTGTGGTGATACTGGTGTGTTAAAAACAGACACTGGGTTGTTCATAGTGGAAGACACACAAAAGTTGGGTAATGCCATTGCTCACCACGGTGTTCTTTCTGAAGGTGTTTTAGCGAAAAGCGACAGCGTATCGACCAATGTGGATGCAGAGCGCCGCGCGGCTATCTCTTTAAACCACTCAGCAACTCACTTACTTCATGAAGCGCTACGTCGAGTACTTGGCGAACATGTCATGCAGAAAGGGTCACTAGTTAAAGCAGATAACTTGCGTTTCGACTTTTCTCACTTGGAAGCCATGACTTCGGCAGAAATCAAAGAAGTAGAACGCCTAGTAAACACGCATGTGCGTCGCAATCACACAATTAAAACGGACATCATGGATATAGAGTCTGCTAAAGCGAAAGGCGCGATGGCGCTATTTGGCGAGAAGTATGACGACGAAGTCCGCGTGCTGTCGATGGGAGAATTCTCAACCGAGCTTTGTGGTGGTATTCATGCGTCTAGCACTGGTGATATTGGTCTATTTAAGATTGTTTCAGAAGGTGGTATCGCAGCAGGTATCCGTCGTATTGAAGCGGTGACCGGTGAAGGTGCACTAGACGCGATCGAAGCAAGCCAAGACAAGTTCGAAGCCAAATTGTCTGAAGCCGCGAGCAAAGCAAAAGCTTTAGAAAAAGAGATTCAACAGCTGAAAGATAAACTGGCTTCTCAAGCTAGTGCGAGCCTAACGAGCCAAGTGAAAGAAATCGCTGGCGTAAAAGTATTGGTTTCTAAGCTAGACGGTGCTGACAATAAAGCACTGCGTGGCATGGTTGATGAGCTAAAAAATCAACTGGGCAGTGGCATCATTATGTTGGGTAACGTATCTGGGGACAAAGTTGGCTTGATTGCCGGTGTAACTAAAGACTTGACTGGTAAGGTAAAAGCAGGCGAGCTAGTTAACATGGTTGCTCAACAAGTCGGTGGCAAGGGTGGCGGTCGTCCAGACATGGCTCAAGCCGGTGGTACGGATGCAACTGCACTGCCAGAAGCCTTGTCGTCTGTTGATGCATGGCTAGAAGAGCGTTTGTAACTTTTGTATTTTTGACTGCCACTGGCTGATAAAGTCAGTGGCATTTGTATTTAGTAGCTTTGAATGTGATAGCTTCGCGTTCAATTGCTTTTTGTGTAATAACAACGGGGATTAAGCCCCAGGATGGTGAAGAAAGGTGACACAGTCATTACGTGAATCTTTAGTAGTTCAGAAGTTCGGCGGAACTTCGGTTGGTTCGATTGAGCGCATTGAGGCAGTTGCTGAGCGCATTATAAAAACCAAGCAAGAAGGGAAGCAGGTTGTGGTTGTCGTTTCTGCAATGTCAGGCGAAACAAACCGCTTGTTGGGGTTGGCTCAACAGATTGATTCTGTACCAACAGCCCGAGAGTTAGACGTATTGTTATCAGCAGGCGAGCAAGTTTCAATGGCACTTTTGGCCATGACCTTGAACAAAAAAGGTGCGAATGCTGTATCGCTAACTGGCAGCCAAGCGGGTATTAAAACGAATGGTTTCCACAACGACGCGTCTATCGAATCGATTGATACCAATACGATTCAGAGCTATTTAGAGAATGACCACGTAGTGATCGTCGCAGGCTTTCAGGGAATTTCTGAAAGTGGCAACATTACCACCCTTGGGCGCGGAGGATCGGACACTACCGCAGTGGCACTTGCTGGTGCGTTAAACGCTGCAGAATGTCAGATCTTTACCGACGTTGATGGCATTTATACATGCGATCCTCGCATCGTAAAAAGTGCACGTAAACTAGCGGAAATTGACTTTCCTAGTATGGAAGAAATGGCGAGAAAAGGGGCGAAGGTATTGCACTTGCCTTCTGTCATTCATGCCTGGAAACACGGTATTCCTTTGCGTGTTCTTTCTTCATTTTCTGAAAATTCGGGAACTTTGGTGACCGGAGAGCAGTCTGATAGTCCGATATGCGGGCTCGCTATCCAGCGCGATTTGATTGTTATTGAGGTTAAATCAAGCGCATTGCAGTCTATTCGAGATCAAAGCCAAATGTTAGGGATTGATGTTTGGGCGACGGCGGAAGATGTGAAAGTATCGGATATTGTCATTCCACAGAGTTCTCTTGCGAAGTTATCACTTATTGCTTCTGAGAGTATTGAAAAGACCACTCGGGTATCAGCAATCAGCTGTGTTGGTTGTCGAATCCAAGAAGTGCATGCTGCGCTTGCTGATGAATTCGCACAGCATCAAATTCCATTGTTAGGTGAAGTGAAGAGCAACCGCTCTTGTACATACTTCATTGAACCAGAGAGAATAGAAGAGATTTCAAATCATCTTCACAATTTTATTGTAGCTGGACATTTAGAGCTTGATGGGCACCAAAAGCTAATGGTTTCATAGCCAAATAACATTATGGAATTGTTAATTGCCTAAGATGGTGACATCATAGAGAAAAATAAATCAGAGATTACTCAAGGAGCACAAGAATGCTAATTTTGACTCGCCGCGTAGGTGAAACTCTTATGATCGGTGATGAAGTAACTGTCACCGTGCTTGGTGTTAAAGGTAACCAAGTTCGAATTGGTGTTAATGCGCCAAAAGAAGTATCGGTACACCGTGAAGAAATCTACATGCGTATACAAGCCGAGAAAGGCAACGGTGGTTCTGCTTCAGGCAACTACTAACATTAAAAAGGTCAGCAAACGCTGGCCTTTTTAATAATGGTTTAGATGGTGTGTAACAGGAAAAGTTTAATTTCCCGCCGCTTTGATTAAATACCCAACGCTTAAGCGATTTTTTGCAAATTATGCCAAGAAAATGTTTGACATATTTTTGGTAAATCGTAATATGTGCCTCCGCAAGACGGTGAGGTGGCCGAGAGGCTGAAGGCGCTCCCCTGCTAAGGGAGTATACGGTTTATAGCCGTATCGAGGGTTCGAATCCCTCCCTCACCGCCATTCTTGCACATGTTCTTATAAACGTTGATGTTTTCAATGTCTAATAAGACAAAGCGCGCTCGTAGCTCAGCTGGATAGAGTACCTGGCTACGAACCAGGCGGTCGAAGGTTCGAATCCTTCCGAGCGCG
>NZ_JAUYVM010000027.1 GCF_030689305.1 Vibrio penaeicida
GTCATAGTTCCACCTGTTGTGTACGAGGCGCATCTTAACACCTCTAATCAGGTGACCAAATTCACTATGCCACTACAACTGCTATTGCCTTCGGTATTTTGACTTTAGCTGTAGTGAATATAGGTGAAGATGTCATTATCCGCCCAGAGGTCTTCCTTGCTATTCATTTTTTCCAAGCCTTTGCCGAAGTCATTGTCGGTAGTTTGGTTGTCGCATTTATCTTGTCAGTTGCTCCAAGGCGGATAGAAGGGTTTTCTGTATCGCTATTTTCCGTTGCTATAGCATTAAGCGGTATTGTTGGTGCAGTTTTTTCTACCTCTATCGCAATGGAAAAAGGGCAGGAATTAACTCAAGAAATTGTTCAAACTGTGTATGGAGACTATTTCCAGCTGCTCACGGTTCTGGCAATTGTAATCGTAGGGATCGCGATGATTTGTTCAGTTGTTATTCGTAAGATGCTTGAAGCAGCTGACAGGGATGAGCATCTAGAAATAGTGGAGGTAGAAAATTAGCGCCATTCGATACTTATTCTAAAACACGAACACACTGATAAAGGCGGAAATACAGCGTACAAGTTTCCATTCTGCTCATACAGATGGATGAGTGACATATCGTAGAATAAGAATTTAAATGACGCCACTCGCGCTAAATATGGGTGGCGTCTGGTTGCAATACTCTTTGTGTATAATCATATTTTTGTGGATTAGCTATATCCTTCAAAAAGTGAACGTGTTGCTCACGTGTCTAAACATTACTATCGTTTCTGTGCAGGGAAAAACGCTTCGTAATGGGGAGTCTTTTCCAAGCTCTTTGACGATTAAATGGCGCTGTAATTAAGTCCCAAGGGCGAGTTCACTTTCAAGCGTCATTATTGAGTTATAACTACTAGATCTTCAAATCAATACTTTTCCTAAATCTTAAACTGATCCAACTGCGAATTCATTAACCCAACTTTCTCATTTACTATGCTTGCTTCTTCAACACTTTCTTGACTTTGCCTAGATAAGGTCTGAGCAATATCTTTTACTTCTGTTGTATTCTGTGCTATTTCCTTGCTCACGGTGCTTTGCTCCTCACTAGCAGTCGCAATTTGCGCTGACATTTGCTGCACACGCTTCATAGAATCTGTAATTGAATCAAATTGAAGCTCAACTTCGTTGATGTATTCAACCGAAGTGATCGCTGTAGCACCCGTCGTCTTGATACTCTTCGTTGTGCTTTCAGTTATAGACTGAAGTTCCAAAATCATATCTCTGATTTCTGAAGCGGATTCGGTTGTCTTTTGGGATAAACTGCGCACTTCATCAGCTACAACGGCGAATCCGCGCCCAAACTCTCCCGCTCTCGCTGCTTCAATCGCTGCATTCAGTGCGAGTAAATTCGTTTGTTCGGCAATGCCCTGTATAGTCTCAATTATTTGAGAAATATCGCTAGTATTTGCGTTTAGATTTTCAATATATTTTGCGGTTGAACGAATTTCATGGTTCAGTTGCTCTACGGCTTCTTTGGTCTTGTTGGTCAATTCCTGACCTTGACGAGTATTGGTAAAACAGCTTTCTACTTCACAGGCTGAAGCTTCAGAATCTCTGGCTATTTCAACACTAGCCGAAGACATTTCTTCAATAGCTGTAGCGACCATGTTTACCTGATCTAATTGTTTATCAATCTGTGATTGTGTTTCATGATTAGAAGACTCAGCCTTAGATGTACTTAAAGATAAATGGTGCGAAACCTCTGATAGATTATTCAGCATATCCTGCAACTTATTAACAAAGTTATTGAATGAACTGGCAACTTTTCCTATTTCATCGTTTGAAGATATATCGAGCCTTGCTGTTAAATCACCGTTCCCCTTACTGAGCCCCTCCAATTGAACACCAATTTCTTCTAAAGGCTTCATGGTTCTCGATATAACTACATATACGATAGAGCTTGTTATAAGTGCAGCAATAGCGGTAACCATCGCTGTAGTAAAAATTAATGAGAAATATTTATCATCTAATATGGCTTTTTTCTTCTGAATTACACCGTCAATATCATCAATGTAAAAGCCTGTTGTAAGTGCGTAGCCTTGCTCAGGGATATAGCGACTGAATGTCATTTTTGGGTAATACTTATCTTCCGTAGGCTTATAACCATCAAAAATGGTAAAACCATCACCAGATTTTGCACTTTGGACGATTTGCCGGACTATATATTGATCCTTCGCATTTTTAAGATCCCACTGTGATTTACCCACATTTTTCGGATTAGAGCCATGAGCTATCACCACGCCTTGCATGTCGTGAATATAGAAGTAGCTATTAGGGTCTCCATCTACGAAGCGCAACTCTTGAACACGTGAGGCTAGTTCCTGTTTTAACTCTTCACCTTTCATGTTTGATAATGCGGGTTTTAGGGTGCTGTAAGCGGTGTCAATAACAGCCGTAAGCTTTTCCTGCTTTTCTGACATCATGGTTATCCGCAGATCTTCTATAAGCTTGTTTTGATAGACATTCATCCTGTTTGTTAGTACGAGTAAGAGAATGACTCCCAAGAGGAAAATTGACACCAAGCTCACTACAAATATCTTATTTTTTAGTCCCACAATTTCCCCCAGCTTTTAACTTAATTACGCATACGTATACAAAGGTATCGGAATACCGATGAAACACTTGACGTTTCTACTAAAACTAAGACATAGGTACTTTTATATTTATAAACCTCTCAAATATTTTCAAAACTGAAACAAACCGACAAGGCAACTCGCTTTTAGGAACTTACATTTTGTTTTCGAGCTGAGGACTCTACCCTTCCATCGTGTTTTTCTTTCTGTAAGCCAAAGGGGTTAGCCCTTTTATTCTTCTGAACTGACGGCTGAAATTCGCTAAATTGGTGAAGCCAACCTGTTTACTAATGTCAGCAATACTGTCTTTCGATTCAATCAGTTTGATGCACGCCCGCTGCACGCGAATCCGGTTAACAAAATCGGTGAATCGATGTCCTGTCGACTTATGGAAAAATCGGGAAAAGTAAGACTCCGTCATGTCGATAAGATCGGCGACCTCTTTCACTTTTATCGTTTTTTTGTAGTTCAACATGACAAAATCAAGCACCAGATTGATTTTGCTGTTCATCATCTCCGAGTCTTTTTTAAGCGTAGGCGGTAAAGTCGACAATATTCGCGTTTTTTGAACGTTTAAGAACGCCATGAATTTCAGAAAGTGAATCAGCTTTTCGACACCCTGAGAGCACCTGACGGCATTCATGTATTCCATGCTAACTTCCATCGGAACATCAATGAATTCGATCCCCATTTTAGCTTGCTCTATTAGTCGCAAAAACTGAGAAAGCTCTGGGAAAATTTGGGTTGCTCGTTGAATGAGTTCGGGTTCAAAAAGAATCACCATATCTCGCAGCTTGTGCGTTTCCCCCTCAGATAAATAACTTACCCAGTTATGAGGCAGCCAAGGGCCAACAAGCGTTAAGTGACCAGGGGAAAAAGGACCGACATGATTGCCTATCATGGCTTTTCCGGTGGTTTTAACAATTAGGTGCAACTCATATTGCTCATGAACATGCCATTTTATTCTATGATGAGGTACGCCGTGCTCGGTGTAGCCCACCGACTCTTTATCGAATTCGACAAACTCCCAAACAGGGCGTTCGCCGATACTTTCGTGGTTAAAGGGCTTAATTTCATACGTCGACATACGAAGCTCCTACTCTATTCGAACGTACGGATTCATACTCTTTATATAGCGTTCGAAATTCTTCATATTTTTTGTGATACACGTTGGCACAATTTGTATCAGGTATGATTTCTTCAATCACCTTTGGCGAAGTGCAGACCGACTCGACTGAATCTCCGGTGTGGCAAATTTTAGCGAGCCTAGCCGCACCGAACGCAGGACCGCTTTCACCACCCTCATATCGAATGATTTTTACGTTTAGGATATTGGCGACAATTTGTAACCATAAACGGCTTTTGGCTCCGCCTCCTATTGCACCAAGGTATTCCACTTGCGTACCACTTTCTTTGATCGCGTTTTGGCAATCCAATAAGGAAAATGCCACACCTTCTAGAATGGCTTGCACCATATGATGCCCCTGCGTTGCCCAAGTCATATGATGAAAGCTTGCAGTGGCAAACGGGTTATTGTGAGGGGTTCTTTCCCCCATCAAGTAAGGAAGAAACAAAGTAGGCTGAGCTGGATCGTAGTGTGATTCAAGATCGTTGATCAGCTCACCAATATCTTGCCGCGTGAGGTCTGCAAACCATTTGAGAGGGCTCGCACCGTTGAGCATGCACGCCATTTGAAACCAGCGGTCTGGAATGGCATGAGCAAAAGAATGAACCAACGCATCCGGATACGGCTTGTAGGTGTCTGTCGTAACAAAATACTGCGCAGACGTACCCAGTGAGATAAACGCATCACCTTGATTGATCGCCCCAATTCCCAATGCGCCACAAGCAGCGTCTCCCCCTCCAGCACACACCATGACATCGGTGTTAAGTACCGTAACGTCTGCTGCCTGCTGAGTTAGATTCCCCGTGGATTCTGTCCCTTCTTTCAATGCCACCATCAAGTCACGTGAAATGCCTGAAAGAATGAGTATTTCATCCGACCAACAACGGTTTGCTTCATCCAGCCACAAGGTTCCCGCTGCATCGCTCATGTCTGTAGCGAGCTTTCCCGTCAGCTTCAATCGCACATAGTCCTTGGGAAGCATTAAGTAACGAACAGATTTCAACACTTCGGGTTCGTTTTCTGCCATCCAACGCAGCTTAGGCGCAGTAAAACCCGACATGGCAGGCACGCCAGCAATCATGCCAAGGTCTGGGTGCTCTTCATTCATGGCATCTGCGTCCAAGTGCGAGCGGCCATCGTTCCACAAAATCGCAGGGCGCACGGGCTTAAATGATTCATCAAGCATCACCGCACCATGCATCTGCCCAGATAGCCCAATGCATTTGATGTCATTAAATGGCGCAGGGTATTGGCTTCTTAGAGCTTGCATGGTACGCAGCGTGGCTTCCCACCATAAGTCGGGCTCCTGCTCTGACCATAACGGATGAGGCGTTGACGCTGGGTAGGATTCGCTCGTTGAATCCACCACTTGCCCGCTTCCATCCATCAACAAGCTTTTAACTGAAGATGTACCAATATCAATCCCTAAATAGTGCGCCATTATCCTTCCTTTTGTTTTTAGGTTTAGCGATCCCTGAAAGATGCTTAAACCTACAAGATGCTTAATTTGGGCTAATTCATCGCATTCCCACCGTCGACATTAAATGTCTGAGCAGTAATATAATTTGCCATCGGTGATGCCAAGAACAGCGCCATGCCTGCCATATCTGCTGGAACCCCCATTCTACCGAGTGGTACCTCTTCTCCAACCAACCGCTTCTTCTCACCAAGCGGGCGGTTTTCATATTTCGCAAATAGGCTGTCGACATGTTCCCACATCGGAGTATCAACCACCCCGGGTGATATGCCATTCACATTGATCCCCTGCTCTGCCATGGCTAAACCTGCGGATTGGGTATAACTGATAACCGCCGCTTTGGTGGCACAGTAATGAGCAACAAGAGGCTCACCTCGTCGACCCGCTTGTGAAGCCATGTTGATCACTTTGCCTCCTTGCCCTGCCGAGACCATTTCTTTTAAAACTGCCTGCATCACAAAGAACATGCCCTTTACGTTAACGCTGTATAACTTATCGAATTGCTCTGGGCTTGAATCTAGAACAGGTCCCATATCGAAAATAGCCGCGTTATTGAACAATATATCTATACCGCCAAATTGCGCTTTTGTCTGAGAGACAGCTAACTCAATTTGATTAATGTCTGTCACATCTGTTGAACAGTACTGCACAGAGTTGGGATATTCTTGCATCAGTGCTTGTAACTCAGTTGAAGGGATTTCACCGAGATCCAATACCATGCACTTTGCCCCATTTGACGCATAGATTTCACAAACCGACAGCCCTATTCCGCCATTTGCACCGCTGAGTAATGCCACTTTGCCTTGAAGGATGAGTTGATCATCTTGATACGCAGTAATGCTCATTGTTGCTCCTCATACGCTTTGGACAGATCTTGGATCTTAGCTCGCATTTGCTCGGAAAAATCTGGGTATTGCGCCGTTACCCCTTGCCAGACGTCTTCATTCTTCAAGAATAATGTTACGGGGTCACTATTTTCAAGCCATTGTTTTGCTTTGTTGAAGTGTGGATCTTTGTAGTTAAACGCTAATTTCCCATTGTGGAATCTTTCAAGAAAGCAGTACCAGTGAGCAATCAACTCAATCGCATATTTGGGCATGTGGTTTCTTTCCAAATTGAAGCGTACCGTGGGCAAGATGAATTGCGGAAACTTGCTTACGCTATCCATCGCGATTCGCTCAATTGAATCCGCTATGTGGCTGTTACCAAATCGTTCTACGATTTTTTGGCGATATTGCTCTAAATCCACTGGAGGGTTCGCAATGGTTGGGATGACCTCTGTTTGATGGTATCCCTTCAGCCACTCAGCCAATTCATCATCAAACATGTTTTCGTCGAACGTTTGATACTCCCTAAGGGCACCGACATAAGAAAGCAAAAAGTGCCCACCATTTAAAATACGAATTTTGGTTTCTTCAAACTCGTGCACTTGGTTGGAAAAAGTGACGCCTACTTTTTCTAATGACGGAAAACCCGCAGCAAATTTGTCTTCGATAACCCACTGCTCAAAATCCTCCCCCATAATTGGGCATTCGTCTTTTTCACCGACGACCATAGAAAGCTCTTGCGCTAAGTTAGTAGGTGGAACTGGGGTGATCCTATCCACCATGCAACATGGAAAGGTGACGTGCTTATTAACCCATTCCAATAATTCATTATCTTGTATTGCGGTAAGGTACTGCTTAAACGCATTTTCCAACACAGTTCCGTTATCGCGTAAGTTGTCACACGTCAGCACCGTAATGGCGCCTGCATTCGATGTTGCTCGGATTTCTAATGCATGCTTCAAATATCCGTATACCGTTTTCGGCTGATCTTGATGTGCAATATCCCAAGCCACTTCTGGGTCGTTTAGGTTTAAATCATTGGTATCGGTTAGGTAATAACCCCCTTCCGTGACCGTGATGGTCAATGCTTTGGTATCTTGATCGACAAATAAGCCGTTTATGGCACCGACGTTATCTGAAGCGTCAATCACACTTTCTAATGCTTCAATTTTTCGGATCTCTATATCGCCATACGCTGATATTTTCTTTAGATGATATCGACCATTTTGTTTTGCCAATGCCTCAATAAGCCCACGCGATTCTGCACGTAAGTTTACCCCTGTGTAAAACCATCTCTCATTGGGTTCAACCAATCGATTGTAGCGGTCGATATAGTAAGTTTGGTGCCCTCGAAAAAACGATCCGACACCAAAATGAATGATTCTATTTGGCATGCTCGCTCTCCTCGTAAATATTTAAGGCGAGATCATTACTATCGAATAAATACACTTGTTGTTTATCGAGATACAACCCAACTTCTTGCCCCAAAGTTGGGCTATCTGCTGGTGTGTGTTTTGCCACGACCGTTTCGCCATTTTCAATGCGGACGTAACTTAACGTCTCTGAACCGAGTTGTTCAATGACTTCTACAACACCAGACATATCACCTTGCATTGGGTCGGTTAGCTTGACCGATTCAGGTCTAATTCCGAGAGTTTTTGCTTCTAGAACACCACCACTGTATTTATGAACAGGTAGCTGCATTTTCGCATTTTCGGTTAACTGAACGGTTAATTCTTGCGCTTCTGAGTGCACCGTCCCCAAGCCCAAAATGTTCATTTTTGGCGTGCCAATGAATGAAGCCACGAATAGATTTGCTGGTTGGTGATAGAGCTCTAACGGTGTTCCAATTTGAGCGACTTCTCCCTCTTTCATGATCACAACTTTGTCCGCTAAAGTCATGGCTTCAACCTGATCATGCGTTACGTAGATCATTGTGGTGCCTAACTCATGATGCAGTCTGGAAAGCTCTATTCGCATCTCTACACGCAAAGCGGCATCTAGGTTAGATAAAGGCTCGTCAAACAAAAAGACTTTAGGGTTACGAACAATCGCCCGACCAATGGCAACACGCTGCCTTTGTCCGCCTGACAGTGCTTTGGGTTTTCTTTCGAGCAAGGGTTCTAACTTAAGCGCTTTCGCTACTTTCAGAACTTTGGATTCAATTTCATCTTTTGGCATATTCGCCAATTTCAAAGCAAACCCCATGTTTTCTTTCACCGACATGTGTGGGTAAAGCGCGTAACTTTGAAACACCATGGCAAGGTTTCTTTTGGAGGGATGCGTCTCTGTAATGAGTTCACCGTCCAAATGAATGCCGCCAGCAGAAGATTCTTCTAACCCTGCAATGGTGCGAAGTAGCGTAGATTTGCCACAGCCTGATGGACCAACGAATACAACAAACTCGCCTTTTTTGATCTCGAAGTTAATGTTTTTCAGCGCCAGCGCGTCGCCGTATTTTTTGTCTAGTTGGTTAACGGTTAAATAACTCATTTTACTGCTCCGAACGTCAATCCTTGTACGAGTTGTTTCTGACAGAACCAGCCGAGCACGACAATAGGTGCACAAGCAAGCGTGGATGCTGCCGATAGTTTTGCCCAAAACAGTCCTTCTGGGCTGGAGTATGTGGAAATCATGGTGGCAAGAGTGCCTGCATCTGCCGAAGTTAAGTTGATGGCCCAAAAGGCTTCGTTCCAACTCAATACAATCGACAACAATGCGGTTGACGCAATGCCACCAAAAGAAAGCGGAAGCAGCACATGGCGAATCTCGCCTAACGTTGATGCACCATCAAGTCGAACGGCTTCCAAAATGTCTTTTGGAATGTCTTTGAAGTACGAAAACAGCATCCAAACAATGATGGGTAAGTTAATAAGTGCGTAAATGATGGTGAGCGCTAAACTGCTATCCAGCAGCCCTGCTTCCTTACACAATATGTAGATAGGCACCAGCACCCCAACAGCCGGTAGCATCTTGGTGGACAGCATCCAAAGCAACATGTCTTTAGTACGCTTTCCTGGGTAAAACGCCATTGAATACGCAGCAGGTACGGCAATAATTAACGCCAAAATAGTGGAACCAAAAGCGGTGATCACAGAGTTTTTAGCGAATTTTAAGTAATCACTTCGTTCCTGAACAATGCCGTAGTTTTCTACCGTAGGTTCAAAAATAAACGTAGGTGGAACGGCAATCGCTTGTTGTTCCGTTTTGAACGATGTAATTAGCATCATAATAATTGGGAAAAACACGATGAGTGCGATCACCCAGCTCAATATGGCTCTAAATCGATGTGTCTGATTCATAAAACCTCCTAGGCGACTAAGTTTTTGCCAATGGCACGGATTAAGAAGAACGCGACGATATTTGCGAGGATCACGGCGATCAATCCACCTGCCGACGCGACACCAACATCAAACTGCATCAAGGCTTGCGCGAAGATCAAGAAGGCTAAATTTGTTGATTCGTACCCCGGTCCACCGCTGGTGGTCACGAAGATTTCCGCAAACACAGAAAGCAAGAAGATGGTTTCAATCATCATCACGACCGCTATCGGTCTCGCTAGATGTGGCAGCGTAAGGTATCGGAATATCTGAAATCCCGTCGCGCCATCCAGCACGGCAGCTTCTTTTTGCTCATTGTCCATGGACTGTAACGAGGTGATAAAAATCAGCAGCGCAAACGGCATCCACTGCCAACTCAACATCGCAATAATGGAACCAAGCGGATAATCGGCTAGCCAGTCAACGGGCTCTAACCCGATGGATTCCCAAATAGATGCGAGTACGCCATAAACCGGATGCATCATCAGATTTTTCCAAATCAGCGCATTAACGGTTGGCATAATAAAGAACGGTGAGATGAGCAAAACACGCACAATGCCACGGCCTTTAAACGGTTTGTCGAGCAAAACGGCAAGCAATATTGCAAATACAACCGTCACGACAAGTACCATTCCAACTAGCGTGAGCGTGTTTGTCACTGCTGGCCAAAAGGCTTCATCGGTGTAGAAAAATTCAAAGTTCATTCCGCCGATGTAGTTATTTTCTCCCGGATACAACAAGTTGTATCGGATGACGGAAAAGTAAATGGTCATGGATAAAGGGACGACCATCCACAGCAATAAGCTGATGAAGGATGGGAATACCAATAATTTGGGTAACCACCTTTGCATAAAGACTTCCTTGTAAATACAGATATGGGGAAAAAAGTGCCCCGAAGTAAACAGGAGCAGTATCGCTCCTGTTAATACTCAAACAATACTGATTACTTGTAGTAACCTGATTTACGCATTTCGCGGTCGGCAGATTTGTTTGCAGCTTTTAACGCTTGTTCTACAGTCACGTTTCCTGCCAGTGCATTCGTGAACTGCTGACCAGCAGCGATACCAATGGCTTGGAATTCAGGAATAGCCGCGAACTGAACACCCACGTAAGGGGTTGGAAGGAGCGTACTGTTTTCTGGGTTTGCAGATTGAATGGCTTTCAGCTCTGCTTCTGCGAAAACAGCGGCTTCTTGGAACTCAGGCGTTTCATAAGTGGATTTACGAGTACCTGTTGGTACATTTGCCCATCCATTCTCTTTCGCAACCAGTTTGATGTAGTCTTGCGACGTTGCCCATTTAACAAATTTCTCGGCTTCAACTTGGTTTTTACTGCCTGCAGGTACTGCAAGAGACCAAGCCCAAAGCCAGTTCGCACCACGGTTAGTTACCGCAATGGGTGCCTGCGCAAAAGCGACTTTGTCGGCAACTTTGCTCTGCTTTGGATCCGAGATAAATGAAGCGGCGATCGTGGCATCTATCCACATGCCACACTTACCTTCGTTGTATAACGCTAGGATTTCGTTGAAGCTGTTGGATGTTGAGCCCGGTGGTCCGTAAGTGGATAAAAGGTCGATGTAGAATGAAACAGCATGGTTCCACTCCGGAGAATTTAACTGAGGTTTCCAATCTTCATCAAACCAACGCGCACCAAACGAATTGGCCATGGTTGTGATGAATGCAGCGTTGTCGCCCCACCCAGGCTTACCGCGAAGACAGATTCCGTAAACACCGTTATCGGGATCGTGAATCGCACCGGCTACATCACGAATATGACCCCAAGAAGCGTTATCTGGAACCGTCATACCCGCTTTATCGACCAAGTCTTTACGGTACATCACCATAGAACTTTCGCCATAGAACGGAACCGCGTACATTTTCCCATCTACCGATAAGCCAGAGCGAATGGCTGGTAAAATGTCGTCGGCATTGTAGTTGGCGTCGTCTTTAATTTCGTTGAGCCAACCTTTCTTGCCCCATATTGGAGCCTCATACATACCAATGGTCATGATATCGAATTGCCCACCTTTGGTGGCGATGTCGGTTGTCACACGTTGGCGAAGCACTCCTTCCTCCAAGGTAACCCAATTGAGTTTGATACCTGGATTAGCCTCTTCGTATGCGGTACTAAGCTTCTGCATTTCGATCATATGACCGTTATTCACCGTCGCGATCGTTAGCTCTGTTGCGGCCATAGCGTATGTACTTGTCATAGCGGCTAGAGCGATAGAGGCAGAAAGTAATGTCCTGGATTTCATGTTCATTCCCTCGACTGTTTTTAGTTTATTGTTAAGCTCGACTAATTAACAAGCTCGCAACAATCACAATTCAAAATTAGTCAAAAGAGAATTTTTTTGGTGCAGAAAAGTACTTTTTACCATTCGAATGTACTTTTTCTGATCTAGATGTCTCACAAGTGAGATGGAAATGAAGAAATTTGAACGAAAAAAAACGCTCAAGATTTTGAGCGTTTTGATTGAATTTGAGTGTATTAAACCTCGGCAAGAGATAGATAAATTCAGCAAAGATTAGCTGACATTGCCAGAGGATATATACTCAAACCACCTCAAGATGCAGGATTCAGAGCTATATCTTCTGTGTCAGTTCAAGGAGAAGAACGCAGTGGAATGACGAGTCCTTTCCCAGTTCTTTGACGATGAAATGGGACAGAAGATAAGCTCCCAAGGGCGAGTTTGCTTGGTTTTCACGCTGCGTTACCAATTTTTGATTTAGAACCACTAGATCTTCAAATCGGTGCCTTACCTGAAAACCAAGCAATTCTCGCTGAACCTAGCACCTTGAGGTGGTTTGAGTATACAGGCAGATTTTGTTCGAAAACCTACCCTTCTTTTTTACTCTTCCACACCGCGAGATTTTAGGAACTCAGCGTACGTTCCTTTGAAATCTGTGATCTGATTGTCTTTGATTTCAATGATACGTGTCGCCAAAGAATCCACAAATACGCGATCGTGAGAGACGAAGAACAACGTCCCTTTGTATTGCTCCAAAGCGTTATTCAAGGATTCAATAGATTCCATATCCATGTGGTTGGTTGGCTCATCCATTAGAAGCATGTTGGGTTTATGCATCATCAGCTTACCAAGCAACATACGACCTTGCTCACCACCAGACAGTACTTTTACCGACTTTTTGATGTCATCTTGCGAGAACAACATACGACCTAAGAAACTGCGAATCACTTGCTCGTCATCGCCTTCTTGCCGCCATTGCCCCATCCAATCCATAAGGTTCATGTCTTCGGCGAATTCTTCCGCGTGATCTTGAGCGTAGTAGCCTACGTTTGAATTCTCAGACCATTTGAATGAACCGTTACGAGGTTCAAGCGCGCCAGCCAGCGTATTAAGCAGTGTCGTTTTACCCACGCCGTTTTCACCAATAATGGCAACACGCTCACCCACTTCAAAAATCGCGTTGAAATCGGTGAATAAGTCGTTTTCGAAACCTTGTGTCAGGTTCTCAACAATCAATGCATTTCGGAACAGCTCTTTCGATTGTTCAAAACGAATGAATGGGTTTTGACGGCTAGATGCTTTTACTTCATCGAGCTTAATTTTATCAATTTGTTTAGCACGAGAAGTAGCCTGTTTTGCTTTAGAGGCGTTTGCAGAGAAACGCGCAACAAACGTTTGCAGTTCAGCTATTTGAGCCTTTTTCTTCGCGTTATCAGCTAATAGACGGTCACGTGCTTGCGATGCCGCTGTCATGTATTCGTCGTAGTTACCTGGGTAAACACGGAGTTCACCGTAATCGAGATCCGCCATGTGTGTACAAACACTGTTTAGGAAGTGACGATCGTGCGAGATGATGATCATGGTGCAGTTACGCTCATTAAGCGTATCTTCCAACCAGCGGATAGTATCGATATCCAAGTTGTTGGTTGGTTCGTCGAGCAGCATGATGTCTGGGTCTGCAAATAGAATTTGCGCCAAAAGCACACGCAATTTCCAACCCGGTGCCACTTCGCTCATCAAGCCAAAGTGTTGCTCCAATGGAATACCTACCGCGAGGAGAAGTTCTCCTGCTTTAGATTCGGCCATGTAGCCGTCCATTTCTGCGAATTCTGTTTCAAGATCCGCGACTTTCATGCCATCTTCTTCGCTCATTTCAGCCAAAGAGTAAATGCGGTCACGCTCTTGTTTCACTTCCCAAAGTTCTTTGTGTCCCATGATAACAGTGTCGATAACTGTAAATTCTTCATAGGCAAACTGATCCTGGCTCAGTTTGGCGACACGCTCATTTGGGTCATAGCTGACGTTACCAGAAGTTTGGTCGAGTTCTCCGCTAAGGATTTTCATGAAAGTGGATTTACCACACCCATTTGCGCCAATCAGACCGTAACGGTTGCCTTCGCCAAACTTAACTGAAATGTTTTCAAATAGTGGCTTCGCGCCAAATTGCTGTGTGATATTCGCGGTAGAAATCAAAACCTAACCTCTTAGATAAAAAAACGCGGTGCAACGGTACTTGGCAACGCGGCCTGATGCAAGTGTTAATTGGGCTCTAGAGCGTCAATCTTCGCTTGGTTAGGTGTATTACTTGTTTGGTTAAGTACGCTAGGGATCCTAGTTCATAACAACTAAATCTACGGAATTCGATTTCAATGGTAAGTAAATAGAAAATTGACTTCCTAACCCCACTTTAGACGTCACTTTAATTTCCCCGCCCGTTTGGCTTAAGATACTTTGCGAAACCGACAAACCAAGCCCAGTGCCATCTCGTTTAGTTGTGTAGAACGGATCAAAAATACGTTTTAGCTGCTCGTCTGGGATACCACACCCTTGATCGACGACATGAAGAATCGCGCCTTTTGATTCTTCATCGTCATCCATCCAGTCTTCTGTCCGAATGGTGAGAACCCCTTCTCCGCTCATGGCATGAATGGCGTTCATTTCTAAGTTGACTAAAATTTGCAGCAAGTGGTGGCGATTTACTTCAACAACGGACTTGGCGTTAAGCTCTGTGACAAATTGAACGTCCCGCTTTTTGGCGCCTGTTTTAACTAAGGTGAGGCTTTCTTCAACGATAGGGTTAACGTGTTGCCAAGTGACTTCGTCTTGCACGCCACCTTGGCGGCTGTATTGCAGCAAACTGCGCGTGATATTTCGGATGCGATCTATTTGGTCAAGGATGGTTTGAATTTCTTCTTCTATCGAGCCAGCTTTATCGCCAAGAGCAAACTTAAGAAGCTCAACATTCCCTAAGATGACCGCTGTTGGGTTGTTGATCTCATGCGCGATGCCCGCAGTAAGCTCACCTAGTGCGGCAAGCTTTTCGTTCACCACAAGCTTATCGCGAGTTTGATTGAGTAATTGGATATGCAGTTCGAGTTGTTCCGTTTTTTCTCGCAATTTCGCCGTACGATTTTGTACTTTTCCTTCGAGCTGATCAGCGGCCTGGCGAATTTCGGCATTTCGTTGCGCCAACAAATCGAGCATGTTGTCGAATTGCCGTGCCAATTGGGTTAATTCGTGTTCATCATCCAAGCCTAATTGGCCAATTCGCTTGTCTCGCCCTGCTTGGACGGATTTAACGACATGGTGAATCCGCTCGATTGGGTGAAACAAATCACGAGAGCCGCGATAAACAATCATGCCTGAAATCAACAACAAAGCGAGAATAGTTAAGCTGATTTCACCGAGGTTGGTAATGTAAATTTTAATGAGAGGCCAAATGAGATAACCGGTGTACAGCATCCCAATAACATCGTTGTATTGGTTATAAATGGGTTGATAAGCGGTTATGTACCAATCGTCATACACGTAGGCACGATCAATCCAGTTTTCTCCCCTTTCTAAAACAGCCTGTTTCACTTGAAGCGAAACCGTTGTGCCAATCGCTCTTCCTTTGTGGGCTTGGCTATCTAGCGGTACGTTGGTACTTATGCGTAAATCGTCCATAAACAGGGTTACGGTTCCGATTTGTGGCTGCAATTCAGTTGGTTTGGCGTAAATTAAGTCGCGAATCTGATCAACTAAACCAGTGCTGTTATTAAGCAGTAACCCACCATCTAAGTAACCCAATACGTGTTGGTCTTCATCTCGTACTGGTAATACGCTACGGCTAATTAAACCGCGAGATTCGACGCCGTTTCCATTCAGTAATGGGATCTCCGCTCGAACAGCCAGATCGTCGTCGTACTCATTCATTTGTTCTGTATTAAACACTTCAAAAAAAGATGCTTTTTGAGCAAGTAATTGATGGTTCGTCGCTTTGTCTATCGGCACCCAGCGTAGAAAATCGAGCTGATACTTGTTCTTTTGGGATCCGACCCATTCCTCAAGCTCTAACGCATCTCGATAAACCGACATCAAACGAACTTGAAATGGGTAAGAGTTGGATAAGGATTTAACACTTTGGAACTGACGTTCCTGAAGAATTTGAATACTGTTGTCTGCTACGGAGAGTTTTTCAGACACATTAACCAAGGCGTTTTGCCACGTATAATGTGTCGACCAATAGAAGGTGATACCCACCAACGCGAGCAATGTGAGCAAAATGGGTGCAGACGTTAAGAACAACAACCGATAGCGCACCATTGATTTGAGTCGCAAACGCCATAAGGTAAAAACGTTAGACGTTCCAGATTTGTTATTCCGCATCGTCTGATCCTTCTAGTTCCCACTCTTTGTATTTTCTTTCTAACGTTTTTCTTGCAACGCCCAATTGGCGCGAGGCAGCCGATTTATTTCCGTCGTGATGGGAAACCACTTGTTTGATGTGCCGCTTTTCGACTTCTTTTAAACTCCATTCATTGGGGTAACCTAATATCTCGTCGCTCCGGTAATCCGGTAAACTTGGCAATGCAGTTTCTAGTGACGTTGTCACTGTTATGCTTGCCTGAGCAGGCTGAGAGTAATCTGCGTTGAGTTCTCGCCAATGATGGGCAGGAGGTTTTCCGAGCAAAATGCAGCGCTCCATTAAGTTTTTTAATTCACGAATGTTGCCTGGCCAGTCATAGTCATGCATTGCCAGTATGTCTTCATGTGCCCATTTTGGTTCCGGCATACCTAACTCTTTTGCTAATGTTTTGGTAAAGAAAGGCACCAAATCGATTAAGTCTGTTTTTCTTTCTCTTAAAGGAGGCACGTCGATTTTTAATACATTTAGCCGATAATAGAGATCTTTTCGAAACGTCCCGGTATCCACTTCATCTTTTAAATTTCTATTGGTTGCTGCAACAATTCGTACATCAACGCTGATTTCTTTTTCACTGCCGACAGGTCGAATGGTTCGTTGCTCTAACACACGTAAAAGTGAAGACTGCATGGCAATGGGCATCTCCCCTATTTCGTCCAAAAACAGCGTCCCTCCACTGGCAACTCTGAATAGCCCTTCTCGGCTTTTCTTTGCCCCTGTAAACGCTCCCGCCGTATGGCCAAACAACTCACTTTCCAGCAGTTCTGGGGCAATGGCTCCGCAGTTGATAGGGACAAATGGTCCCGTTCGACCACTGGCAACATGGACACCGCGTGCTACCAACTCTTTTCCGGTACCTGATTCACCCTCTACCAAAATGGAAGCGCGAGATGGCGCAAATTGTCCCATTAACTGTTTGAGTGACTTGGTTTTTTCCGAATGACCAATCATTTCGCTGCTAATTAGGCGTTTAACATCTCGCGTTAATGCGTGGTGAAGTCTCTGCGACAAACGCTTGTCCATGCAGCGTTGAACGGATTGCAGCATTTGCTCTAGGTTAAATGGCTTGAGTATAAAATCAGTCGCGCCCAGTTTTATTGCACTGATCGCAGTTTCCAAATCAGCATATCCAGTCATGAAAATGACGTCGCTGCGGCGGTCATCGTCATTGAATGCTTCTGTCCATTCGATCCCGGATCTGCCCGGTAAATTGATATCCAAGACGATTAAGTCGTAATGGTTTTCTTGCCGCAATTTTTCCGCTTCTTCAATGCTGCCTTGGCAGTCGACTTTAGAAAACCACTTACCGAGTGCTTTCTTCAGTATCGTTTGCATTCCCACTTCATCATCTACCACCAAAACCGAGAACGCTTGATATTTTCCGACATGATTTGGGTTGGCATCTTTGTTCTGCATGAATGGATCCTGAGATACTGACATATATGGCTCATCTTTGGGTTCGGAAAAACTGGGACAGAGTGTACCAATCGAGATCAATTGGAAAACTAAGTATGTGCGACATTTTGTCCTAGCTCAAATTTTTCGGATGCGGCGCGATCACAAAACGGATGACTTCCCTCACAGAATCAAGGGTTTTTCACTCCAATCAACTTGGCACTGGGATTGCACAGTCAATTTGGTATCTGTTTATCGCGTCTATTCGCCAAGGCTATCGATTCTTTGCCTTTGGCTTCGTTCAGTATAGAGCGAACGGTACAAACCAATGCATTCAAAAACTAAAATAAACGGAATTAAGTAATGAATTACACCGCGACTGCACTCGTCATTACAGCGACTTTTTTTGCAACAACCGTCAGTTCTCATGTACTTGCCGACCAAACAAAGCCCCATGTTCGCTTGGCCACGACAACCAGCACTTATCATTCTGGTCTTTTGGACTACCTGCTTCCTGAATTTGAAAAAGATACCGGATACAAAGTGGATGTTATCGCTGCAGGGACGGGTAAATCACTGCGAATGGGGCAAAATGGCGATGTCGACTTAGTGATGACACACGCCCCAAAAGCCGAAGCAAATTTTGTTGAAAAAGGTTACGGCATTTTACCTAGAGCCCTAATGTATAACGATTTTGTTGTCGTAGGGCCGAAAGATGATCCTGCACAGGTTTATGGTGGAGACGACGTAGCCAAAGCGTTCAAGAAAATTGCGAACACCGAATCAATGTTTGTTTCGCGTGGCGATGATTCTGGAACGCACAAAAAAGAACTCAACCTGTGGGCGCAGAGCTCGATAGAGCCGAATTTTGGCGGCTATCGATCCGTGGGGCAAGGAATGGGACCAACCTTGAATATGGCTTCTGAGATGCAGGGCTATACTTTAACGGATCGCGGTACGTGGTTGGCGTATCAAAATAAAGTTGAACTGGGTATAGCGATTGAAGGAGATAAACGCTTGTTCAACCCGTATCAAGTGATTCTTGTGAACCCAAAACGCTACCCTGACATCAATTATCAAGGTGCTAAGGTATTCAGCGATTGGTTGGTAAATCAGAAAGGACAAACGCTCATCAATAACTTTAAGCGACAAGGCAAACAACTTTTTGTTGCAAATGCTAAGTCCGTTGCGAATACCAAGTCAGTTGCCAATACACAAGCTGTAGTGAAGAACAAGGCGGAGAGCAAGTAACCATGTCGCTTTGGCAAACCACTTTAGAAGCACTTCAACTGCTGATCAGCTTTGACCCACAATTATGGACGATTGTGACGGTTTCATTCAGTGTGTCGCTTTCTGCTTTGATGCTGGTTTTGGTCCCTTCGTTGCTGTTTGCTTTCATCCTCGCTTATTGCGACTTTCCGGGACGTTGGTTGATTTTGTCTTTAGTGAATACGCTGCAGGCAGTGCCAACCGTTGTGATTGGTCTACTTCTTTACATGATGCTATCGCGAGCCGGCCCTTTGGGTGATTGGCAAATGCTGTTTACGCAAAAAGCCATGATTTTCGGCCAGATGCTGATTTGTTTTCCCATTTTAGTCTCGATGATGCATGGTGCTTTGCAGACGAGTGACCGTCGGGCTTTGGAAACGTCCTTAACGTTAGGTGTTTCCATTCCTCACGTTACGTTCACTTTATTGTGGGAAAACCGGTTCCCGTTGATCGCCGCAACCATTACAGCATTTTCAAGAATCATTACTGAAGTCGGCTGCTCCATGATGGTCGGCGGAAATATTATGGGGGTCACGCGCAATATCCCCACCGCAATAGCAATGGAAAGCCAAAAAGGTGCATTTGCTCAAGGCGTTGCTTTGGGTATTGTTCTGCTTTGTTTGGCGCTGCTATTAAACTTCTCTCTTTCCTCAGTGCGTGGGAAAGGGTATTTGCGGACATAGGAGGCACACGGATGACGCTTAAACTGTCTGCTCGCAATCTCTCAATGAGATTTAAAGATCGAGTACTGTTTTACATTCCTGAACTCAAAATTGGACCCAATGAAGCGGTTTATCTTCAGGGAGATAACGGTGTAGGGAAAACCACGCTACTTAAGATAATGGCAGGCTTAATTGAGCCAACCAGCGGAGATATCGATTTCCCATTACCCTCGCTGTTAAAGCGGATGTTGGGGGCGCGAACTCGTTCCGATATCATTTATTTGCATCAATCACCCTATCTGTTTGATGGCTCAGTGTTTCAAAATGTTGCGTATGGCGTAAAATACACATCAGAGAGCAAACAAGAAAAACGCAATAGAGTCATCAAAGCCTTGAGAATGGTTGGGCTGGAAACGCTAGCTGATGAGCATGTCTCTTTACTCTCCGGTGGTGAAAGACAGCGTGTCGCGATGGCAAGAGCGTGGATTCTTAACCCATCGATTTTGTTGATGGATGAGCCAAGTGCCAGTCTGGATCAAGAATCGATTGAACGATTGGTGTTAATGTCAAAAGACTTATTAAGCCGAGGTGCTAGTTTGGTGATCACCAGTCACCAGAGCAATTCGTTAACTCGGCTATGCCAAAAGCAGTGGTGTATTGAAGATAAGTCTTTGACTGAAAAACCACTATTACAATTAATACAAGAGAAAAAGTATGCAATTTCCAACGCCAATTAGTTGGGTTATTTTAGCTGGCGGCAAAGCAACACGTATGGGTGGGCAAGACAAAGGGTTAATCACCCTGAATGGTCGCCCTTTGATTGAATATGTCCACTCCATTTTAAGTGCCCAAACGCACGATTTATTGATCAATGCCAATCGCAACATTGACGCCTATCATGAATATGCGCCCGTTGTTGGGGATGAATTTCAAGATTTCCCCGGTCCCCTTGGTGGTATTCACGCTGGCTTAAAACACGCGAATTGTGATTGGGTTGGGTTTGTTCCTTGCGATAGCCCATGTATTTCATCCGATCTGGTTGCGCGTTTTCAAAATGCCATTCAAGCCGACTCTGATATTTTAGTCGCGCACGATGGCGATCATTTACAACCCGTGTTTACCCTTTTCCATAAGCGCGTTTTGCCTAAACTCGAAGCATTTCTTAAACGTGGCGATCGTAAAATTATTCTTCTTTATCAGGAATGTGTGACTCACCGAGTCGATTTCTCTGATGCCGCACAATGCTTTATCAACCTGAATACGCCTGAAGAGTTGGAAGAATTTGGTACTGTATTATGACAAAAAAACTCCCTACTTCGTTACCCGTTCTCGGCTTTGCAGCGTACAGCGGTACAGGTAAAACGACCCTGCTTGAAGCGCTACTACCGAAATTGACTGAAAAAGGGTTGCGGATCGGTGTACTGAAACACGCTCACCATAACTTCGATGTCGATAAGCCCGGGAAAGATAGCTACCGATTGCGCAAAGCTGGAGCAAGTCAAATGTTGATCAGCTCGCGCTATCGCCATGCTTTGATGACAGAAACCCCAGAAAATGAAGCCAATTTTGAATATTTAATTTCTAGGTTTGATGATACTCAGCTCGATTTAATATTGGTTGAAGGGTGTAAAAACATTGCTTTCCCTAAAGTTGAATTAAACCGCGAAGAAGTAGGAAAACCTTGGCTTCACCCAAGCGATGAAAACATCATCGCGATTGCAGCGGACCGCTCTGTGGGTGCTCGCCTTCCTCAAATGAACATCAATGATCTCGATGCAATTGCAAGCTTCGTGATGGATTATGTGAACAGTGAGGTGGGTGTAAAAGACGTACATGCAGCTCAACCATCATGCTCCTCCGTGCCGTCAGAAGCATCAAGTTGCTGCGACATTGTGTCTCCTGCTTTCTTATCGGTAGAACAAGGGCGTGACGCCATTTTGTCTGCGGTGACGCCTATTTCAGACACAACTCATATTCATGTTGAAAAATCGTATGGAAATGTACTTGCACAAGCAGTGTATTCTCCGATCAATGTTCCGGCGTACACCAATTCGGCTATGGACGGTTATGCCATTCGCAGCGGAGACATTGGGAAGAAGGCATTTCAGGTCGTTGCTGAAGTCATGGCTGGTAATGCCTATACGCAGCCACTGCAGGAAGGCGAAGCGGTAAAGATCATGACGGGAGCACCTACTCCACATGGCGCTGATACCGTCATCATGCGTGAACAAGCCAATCAAGAAAGTGACATTGTCACCTTTTCAACATCTAATATTAAAGCAGAGCAAAACGTACGCCAGGCGGGTGAAGACTTGTCGGAAGGACAACAAGTCTTCGAGGCGGGAAAACGCATTGGTTCGGCTGAAATGGGAATGGTAGCGTCGCTCGGTATTAACCGTTGTCACGTCGTGCGCCCTGTTCGTGTTGCGCTTTTCTCTACTGGCGATGAAGTCCAAGCACCGGGAAACGAATTGAAAGACAATTGCATCTACGATTCCAACCGCTACACATTGAAAGGACTTCTAGAGCAGCTAGGTTGCGAGGTGATGGACCTAGGCATTTTGGAAGACGATCAACAGGTCATCATGCAAGCTTTGAAAGATGCTGGGGAAACTGCCGATGCCATCATTACATCAGGAGGTGTATCGGTTGGCGATGCGGATTACATAAAGCTCGCTCTAGACGCGCTCGGTCAGATCGATTTTTGGCGCATCAGTATGCGACCAGGTCGCCCTCTCGCATTCGGAAAAATTTCTGATAAACCTTTCTTCGGATTACCCGGTAACCCCGTTGCTGTTATGGTTTCGTTTATTAATTTTGTGGAGCCTGCCATTCGAAAACTCCAAGGAGAGAAGAATTGGACGCCGCTTAAAGTGCCGGCTATTGCCAGTGAAAACTTACGTTCTCGCCAAGGAAGAACAGAATTCAGCCGTGGAATTTACAATGTAAACTCAAATGGGCAGTTAGAGGTAAAAACCACTGGCAAGCAGGGTTCAGGGATACTCCGCTCCATGAGTGAAGCCAATTGTTTGATCGAAATTACGCCTGAAGTCGACACGGTAAAAGTAGGAGAAGCCGTCACCATCATTCCATTGCAAGGTCGAGTCTAGGAGATATCAGTAAAAAGGGTTTGGCATAACTCTACCCTATTGATAGAGTGTGCCCAAATTATTCAGGTTAAACACTAGCAGGCAGAAATTTATGGCTCGTACCATTATTTATACCTATAAAGACGAAGAAAAAACGCTTCTATTTTCTTACGAGAAATTTCGTTCTATTCATGAAGCCGTCGCGGACGCAGAAGGTATCGACATTTCCAACTATTTGAAAATGGAACAACAAGTTGAAGCTGTGTCCGACACGAAAGCAGTACGTGATTACCGTGATAACCATTTTAGAAAGCTTGGTTTTGGTAAGATCACACTGGCACAGAAAGAAAACCTAGGTGTTGGTAAAAAGAAAAGCTAAAACCTGCTTCCTCGTTGAGGAAATACATCGTTTTAAATAAAAAAGTGAGCTTCTAAAATTAGAAGCTCACTTTTTTCATTGTTGGAAAGGTTTATTATTTCATCGATGCATAGAACGCCGCGAGATTCTCCATATCTTGATCACTGAGCGCTGCCACCATTGCATTCATGGTTGGCTCTTTTCGCGTTCCATCTTTGAAAGCTTTCATTTGCTTCACCAAATACCCCGCTTTTTGACCAGCCAAGTTCGGATACAAATCCGTAGGTGAAATACCATTTGCACCATGACACGCGGTACAGGTTACTGCTTTGGCTTTTCCAGCCTCAACGTCTGCGCCCAGAGCTGCGTTGGCATACAGCCCTAAAAGTACCAGCGCTAGCCCAATTATTTTTTTCATATTCATTCCTTAATTAAAACCTGAACTCAGGATAAAAAAGAAGCGCCAAAGCCCCTACACTTTGGCACTTCATAGGTTTAGACGATGTTCCTTGGCGCAAAAGAGAACGCCCTAAACTCACTTTTGTATTTGGATTCACCAATTTTTTTAATATTGGCGACCCCCATCTTGAAGTTGTAATTACCGGATATTTGATCCACAACCCTCGTCGTCAGTGAGTTGGAAGGCTGACGCATATCAATCATATTGGCGTAAAGCGCGCCTTTTTTAACGGCTGGCGTAACAATGGCCACAGCGGTAACCGCTGCTTTATCCAACTTAATATGACCATTTTCCATCAGCTTGCTGAATTGGAAATCGTCGCCATGAACGCCTAAAATCGTGTCTTTGAAATTCGCAACACGATTGGAATACATCATGACTTGGTCGCCCGACTCGATCCCCCTAGCCTTCGCGTCATCTGGGTGTATTTCTACCCAGTTTTCCGGCCAGCGCTGAATCACGTAAGCTCGTCTTTCTACATCGTCAAAGCCCGACTGCCAAATTTCGTTAATTCGACCGTTAGAGAACCAAAGCTCTTCGCCTTTTGGCTGCAACCATGCATAAAAATCGCTAAACAAATCCCAAGGGTGTTTTTGTAAATTCACCTTTCCGGTTTGGCTGTTAAATGCAGTGAGTTGCTTTTTAAGCACGTTCGCACCTTGCGGTCCGTCAGTTAGCCCCTTTTCTGCTAATGTGATAGCACTCATCTCGGTATCATGGAGCCGCTTAGTACCGACGAGCTGCTTAGTATCATAGTTATAAAAAACGGGGCCTTGGATACCATCCGTACCGTATTCGCGTAACTTTTTATGCAGTGTTTTTCCTTCAGCATGCGCCGCGACTTTGATCATGTGAAAATCTTTGCGACTTCCTCGGCTAAAGCGAGAGGCTTCTTCCGCAACGTCATTGGAGTTGTCCCAATCAAAGCCATCGTAGCCAATACGTTTAGCAAGCTGGCTGATGATCCACCAATCCGGTTTTGCATGGCCAGGGGCGTCGGCAAACTTTTGGTACAAGCGTAAACGGCGTTCACCGTTGGCTCGCATAAAGTCTTCTTCTCCCCACGTTGCCGCTGGGAAGACAATGTCTGCAAACTTCGCCCCTATTGGTTCGCGTAAGTAGATGTCTTGATTGATCACAACCATGCCGCCAGAATCAGCTCGTTTTTTCAGGGTATCGATGATTTCTTGCTTGTCATAGGTGTAAACCTGATGAGGGTTAGCGGTCGTGAGTTCCCAGAATTTCCTTTGCAACCCTTGGCTTCCGCACATTGCTTGAATCCAAGTGGTACCAATCACATGAGCAAAGCGCGTATGCCCTGAATAGAGATAGCGGTCAGTGTCTATAGAGCGGCGACGACGACCAGGTACTTTTTCTGGTGATTTGTTACGCGGTAACTTTCCACCAGACTGACCACCGCGTTGGTGCCCGCCCATTCTGCCAATGACACGTCCTTCACGCCCTCCTGCACCAATGATTGTCCCAAGAGACGAAATGGCGTTGGTGTTACCTGTATTGTTTGACCAGTAGAACCCTTTCTCAATCGCGATAGACGATTTAGGTCGTTTCCCACCTACAGGTTTAGCCAGCATTTCTGCCGCTTGATGAATTTTGTTTACATCGATTCCTGCCATTTCCGCGGCGTATTTAGGGTCGTACTCTTTCTGTTTCAAATTCCATTTTTTGTAGTCTTCAAAACCATTGGTTTGGAACTTGCCCCAAGTGGTTCGCCACTGCCATGGAGTATTTCGGGTGCCTTGTCCAAAGCCTGAGCTCGACTCCCACTTATTGTTCACCCAGTTTTGAATCCACTCGCTGTCTTCCCAGCCGTTCTCGAGAATGACACGAATGATGGCACCTACGACCAAGTTGTCGGAGCCGGGGTTTAAATCGATGTGCAAACCACCATGTTTCTTCAGCCACGCAATGCCCGCGGTTTCACGCGGATTCAAAATCACTGTTTTCATGCCTCGCTGAACGGCCGGCATGATGTACTGAGTAAAAATAATGGTCTTAGTTTCGTAAGGATCGGTACCACACAACATAAGCGTGTCTGCCGCACCCCAATCGTCGTAACTTGGGCCAAAGTTATCAAACCCTGCATCACGAAAGCCCGGTGTAGAGGTTACGTCCGATGGTGTATCGTGGAACGTAAAGTTCGCAGTGTTAATGTGCCGAAGGGCGTACTTGGTAATGGCGTAGGTGTTTTCAATGTATTGGTAAGAGAACGTTTTAACGCCGTAGGCATTGGCGCCGTGGTTCTCAATCACATGGCGTCCAACTTCTGCTGCAATATCCAATGCAAAGTCCCAGGGCACTGGTTGCAAACTGCCTCCGATTCTCACCAAAGGTTGAGTTAACCGGTCGCGAGTCCCTGTTGAAGGGTTATACAGCTTTTGTGCTAGCAAGCCTCCGCGCATCGACGAATCACCGGTTTTGTTTACCGCTTTTGCATCTTTGTCGGGTACGACAATAATGTTGTGAGGTTTGCCTTTATGCATCACAACGTTATGTTGCGCTGGGGCAACCCAAGCTTGTAAAGGTGCGCTCGGAAAATCGATACCAAATGCATTTTCACTCGCTTTTTGCCCTCCACTGCCTTGTTCTAATGGCCAACGATAGACTTTGTAACCACATGCGACCACGCAGTAGTCGCAAGCGGTCGTGATTACCTCTGCATTTTTAGGGGGCAGCGGTGCATGATCTTCTGGGATGTAAAAGTTAGTAGTCATGGTTATGCCTCCTGCATCGCGATGATGTTGTCGGTTCGACCGAATAGAAGCCCCATAATGCCGACGGCGTATATGTCATCACCTTCCAGTTCCAGCAATACTTGGGGTAAACTTTCGTACGCTTGACCCGACACGATGATGCCGTGTCTTCGCATATCAAACGTGGAAAGGTGGAACGGGCATTGCCCTAATACTCGATGCTCATCCACGACCTTGTATTGTCCATTCAGTGGACCGCCTTGGTGCGTACACATAAGGGAAAATCCGACAACATCTTGCTTTGCTCCTAAGCCTCCACCCGCTGGTACCCCCATTTTCACTAAGATGCCTTGTGAGTTCATTCCGTTATCTGGGTAGTTAAAATAGACAGGTTCATTGGTTTTCAACTCACTGAGTTTTCCTAAAAGTTTACGAGGGTAACCAACCACACGGGCTTGCATTTCTACCGCTTGGGCTGTTCCCGGAAACAAAGTGATCGACATAACACTGGCAGCACCTGCCGAGACACTGGAATACATAAGAAAATCACGTCGCGACATCATGCATTTTTTGTGCTCTGCTGCGCTTTCTGATTTTTTGGCTTTGCTTTTGTTAAAGATCATTTTTTCACCTCCGCCAATTCTTCCTCGCTGAACAAGCGTTGATATTTCGGTAACGTTGGGTAATCCATCGTGATACGTTCACCAGAGAATGCCCCTAAGAATGCAAGGAGTTGTTTTTTCTCGCTTGCGGTCAAACCCAGTGGCTTGATTAAGGTACTTTTGGTTTGCGGGAAACCCGACGTTCTTCCGTCTTTTGCAACGCCACCACGGTCATAAAACTCAATAACATCTTCTAACGTAGCAATGGTGCCATTGTGCATATAAGGCGCAGTGTATTGGGTATATCGGAGACTTGGTGTACGAAATTTCCCCTTCATCTCTTTTCGTTTACCTCGGAAATAAATGCCGGGATCCGCTTTGGTATTGCGGTACATTTTTTCGTTGGAACCTTTTGCGTAAAGTTCATATCGGAAGGTGATTTGCGCCATTGGATCGCTTTCCCAACGTTTGTTCGTAGGGACACCAATGTTGTAGTTTTTCTGGTCTGACGCCAATGAACCATTGTGGCAAGCGATACAGTTAGCTTTATCTTCGAATAATGCTTTTCCTTTTATTTGCTCGTCGGTGAGTGCGCTTTCGTCGCCGCGTAAATAGTTATCAAGTGGTGTGTCAGTTTGAACGAGGGTTCTTTCAAATGCTGCAATGGCCTTCCATGCGTTACTCACTTTGGGGTAATTATCGCCAAACACAGTGTTAAAACGTTCAACGTATTCCGGCACGAGTGCTAAACGCGCTTCCATGAGATCGTCTTCACCATTGCCCGCGACAGCCCCTTTTGCTGCGCTTTTTGCCTGGCCTTCCAAAGACTTGGAAGATCCTGCCCAAAATAGCTTTTGATAATAGGCGGAATTAATGATGGTTTGGCTATTACGCCAATGCACCGTACCTGGGTAACCCAAAGACAGATCAGCGGGAAAATCCCAGCCTAACGCGGGGTTGTGACACGCTGAACAAGGAGTGGACGTGTCACCGCCTAATCGACCATCAAAAAACAAGAGTTTTCCAAGCTCGACTTTCTCTGGTGTGGTTGGGTTATCCGCCGGTGTAGGTACATCCCCTAATGGTGCAAGTGCGGGATAACTCACCCCGTTGAGCACCACCGATTGATGTGCGTTTGATGTATCGTCGGTACTTTGATTAGCAAAGGCTGAACTAGTGTAAGCGGTGAGCGCCAGCGTGCTAATGATAGATAAGGTGATTGCTTTAGTTTTCATCTCATCCTCCTTAATTTTTCACGTTGCGCCAATCAGAGATCAGCTGATAGTTGTAATCATTTGCCTTCCAAACATGCTTGTCTGATGTGAGAGGCTCGCTAGATAGGGAAGACAAAAAGGCCACCAAGTCCGATTGCTCTTGCGCGCTCAAGTTAAGCGGTTTAAGGCGCTTATCTTTGTTGCTGTCTTCCCCTCCACCTTGGTTGTAAAAGGCAACCACATCTTCAAGTGTTTCGAGCATGCCGTTATGCATGTAAGGCGCAGTAAAAGTAAGCTCACGCAATGTTGGCGTGATGAACTTACCTTTGTCGGTACCATCCGCTTTATGTGTTTGAACATGAGCACCTACGTCCCTTTTTTGGTTCATGTAGTTCTCTGTTCCCATAAACATGTTGAACGCGATAAACGTTTGGTGACGCATTGGATCGCGGAAAATATCGAGGTTTTCAGGGACACCAGTGTTGTAAGGTTTGCCATCGGTAAACAAAGGACCGCTGTGGCACGCACTGCATCGACCCTTTCCTTTGAAAATCTCAAACCCTTTTTGGGCGCTAGTACTGAGCTTTTGCTTGTCAAAAGGTGTGGTGTTTGCTGTTAGGGTTTTTAAATATTCTGGAATGGCCTTGCGTACGCTTCCGTTTGACGGCTCTCCGTATCCAGCCTCTTTGAACATTTTTATGTAAGTTGGATCTTGTTTTAACCGTTCTTGCATCAAACGCATGTCCATGTTCATCAACCAATCTTCTGTGATATTTTCACGCGTGACATCATTCAGGTTGGTGCCGATTCGACCATCGTGAAACCAAACCTTCTTATAAACGGTATTGATTAAGGTCGGCACGTTTCGAAAGCCTTTGCTGCCGGTATATGCAGGTCCAAGTGCTTCTGGGTAGGAATACCCGTTTTCAGGTTGATGACAGGATGCGCAAGACAGCGCAGTATTTCCCGATAACCGAGTATCGAAGAATAGGCGTTTTCCCAATTCTGCTTTTGCAGCGTCGATTTTTAGTGTGGGTAGCGAACCGAATTGAGTGGCATCGGTTTGGCTCCATGCTGAAAATGACAAACTGACTGTAGCAGCAAGGATCAACATTCTTTTCATTGTTTTGCTCCTTAGCTTCCAGCTAAAGCTGCGCATTTGTGTAGGTCACTTGCGCAGCATTATTATTTTCGCCATCTCACAAGAGCATTTTTTGTTCCACATTTATCGGTATGAAATTTTTCTTTAATTTCAATTAACTACATACATTTTGAGCGGGGTCACACACGGATTTATTGAACGTTTTGTTAAAAGTGAAGTGATAAAAGTGAACGTTTCATTCAACTGCGCTTCAGCATTATTAACGTAATACACCCAACAAGTACGTAAGCCGTTGTTTATTCGTATGTATTTTTAAGTCGCCGTTTAGGCATGGAAACTGCAAAACTCAATAACGTGTTCATTTCTAACAAGCCTTTCATCTTCATCAAACGGGGAGTAACCATGGATAACCTGACTGCATTGGGCTCACGTAATAAAGTGGAACTGCGAGAAGCAAAGCATCGCTCAGTTGAAATACTTAAACACTTTCTTGAAACGGGCGACGAAGCCATGCGCTGTTATAGCGCAAGAGCGTGTGGCGCAATCAAAGCGGAAGACTCGATTCAAGCGCTCAACCAATGCTTGTACCACTCAGACCCCGATGTGGTTATCGATGCCGCTGATGCTTTGTCTGCAATGCAATCAGGGGATATTCATGCCTTAGAAGATGTCGCTAGGCACCACCCAGAAGGTGATGCTCGGCTTGCCGCGCTTAATGCGCTAGGACGCCATACATCATTCCACCATGTTGAATCAATTATTGTCAGTTTTGCTAAAGGGCGAAACGAAAGTGACGGTTTGGGCATGAGCACGGGGTGGGACGACTGGTGGGACCTACAATTGACAGCAGTAAAGATTCTATCGAGACAAGATAAACCGGAATACCTTGATATTTTCCTAACCATCTTAGAACAAGACCCTGAACCTGAGCTTGAGTTCGCCCTATATAAAGGGATAGCGAGGATGAATGCGCAATGGGTAATCTCCCAACTTCCTAAAGCAAAGCGCATGAAGAAGCGGAAATTGTTAAAAGCCTTGGGGGAAAACAATGAACAGATTTCAAAAGCATTTCTGTTTAAACACCTTAAGGATGCCGATCCTCTTTGCCGTTGCATAGCCATTGAAGCAATATCAAAACAAAGGTCGAATGAATATTTTTGGGACATATTGGAATGCATCAAGGACGACAGCCTAGATGTTCAGAAATGTGCCCTTTTTGCCATCGAACAGTTCACCGCGTGGAGCGAAATCGATAATAAACGCCTGATTCGATATGTTTCCAGCTGCAGTGATACATCCCGAATTGAATTGTTTAAGCTTATTTGTCAAACAAACATCGTCGAGAGTGAAGTGAACGATCTTGTTGCTTTTCTATCATTGGATACACCAGAGTTGTGTGTCTGTTTCATAGAAAACATCAATCCCGCAATTCTTAGTGCAAAGAACATTAAAGGTATTGAAGCGCTCATATCAGAGGTATTGACTCGTAATACGCTCGATATCCTCCACCACACACAACTCATTCGGGCACTGGATCGTTTACCATCAAGCATAGAAAATCTGTTTCCTTTGTTAGAACGTCGTATCAATGAGGTCGATCACAATCAAAGCCACACCTTCGAAGCCAGCATCAGGCAAGCATGTTTAGACGTGATTAGCCACTCCGAATTGCCAGCCTGCCGGCACCTCCTTAAAACCACTTTGTTTGGTCTTAATGCGTACCCAAACAAAATAGATGTTACTCAGCCACCTTTAGCATTGCAGGACGACGAGCTTGCTGTCCATTCGGCGTTGCGAGGTCACATCGTCCCTGAGCAACAAGCGACTGAAAACGCTCCGAAATCCACGTTAAATGCGATTCTCCAAACCAACTTAGAACAAAAGCTTGCTCCAGCGCAATCTGAAGACGAACAGCAAACTAGCATCGTGGAAATGGTCGACAACCTCGACGACCAATACTCGGAGTTTGCTGACGTTGTTAAATCGAACTTTTCCGCTGCAGACAATCTGAACCTGAATAGAAAGAAAATCGCCCGTTTACCTGAATTCGAAAACATAACCTTAGCATTGCGTGCTCTAGGCCAGTCTCGCCAACCAGAAGCCGTCGGTTGGATCATTGAATCAATTCTTGGCGCATCTGACGAAAATATGCGCGAAATTTTCCAAGCTTTGACGTTACAGAGGCAACGTAACCCAAAACAAAAAGAGTGTGAAAATGGCATTGGTGCAGCTGCAAACGTATTGCTTTCAGGGCACGAGCTCACTCAACAAAGTGCGTTAAAATATCTCGCTAATACAACAACTTCAAAAGCTGTTCCGTTGATCATTGAAGCGTTAGAAAATACCAGTGAACACGTACGTATCTCTGCGCTATATGCGCTCGAAAATCACTATAAAATGCTAGGTCTACTATTCAAGCCCCTTGTAAAGTCAGCGGCTAAAATCGCATTGAAGGATTCGGCATCTGGAGTACGAAAGCAAGCACTTAAGCTATCATGTTTACTTTGGGAATATGGTGAAGAAACATCACCCATGATTGAACTTGCGCTGCAGGACGATGAATGCCATCCCGTCGCCTATGCACATTTTCTACCTTTTAAATATGAAGCTCTCTCTATGCTCAATAACCAAATAGCCACGATGTCGAGTTCACAACAACCAAATGCGATAAAGTTGATTGGGGCGTTAGCGGAAACCTAAGGTGTTGCCGAAAATATGGGGAGAAACACATATTCTATGAGCGAAAGACCATAGAATGAAAAAGGATATTTTGAGATCCGCGGATCTTTCTCAAGTTAATGCCTTCTGCAAGGGACACTTCGTTAATAGAGCTTATGAAAACAGACTCCCACCGCCCAAACATTAACGCTTTTCTGAAAGAATGGATGGTTTGGGCATTGCCTGTCTATATCGTTTTGGCGGTATGGATGAGCCTGCACTACTTGATCAGCATCGATAACGACAAGCAATACGCCCTTCACAATGAAAGAGTGATCGTCGATCTCATCGACGAGGTACTAGGTGAAACCCTATTTCGAATGTCTGCAGATGCGAAGAACCTTAGCTATGTCACACAGAATATTGTCGAAACACAGCCTCAGCCCTATAACGCTCTAAAAGATTACTTTGTACAGTTAAGCCTAAATAACCACAGCTATGATCAAATTCGATTTATCGACACAAAAGGGCTGGAACGTCTTCGCGTTAATAACATTGAAGGGCACGTAACGGTCGTCCCTCCAGATCAACTTCAAAACAAGTCGCACCGATATTATTGGAAACACTCTTCTACTTTAGATTCTGGCGAAGTCTACATCTCTCCTCTCGATTTAAATGAAGAAGCTGGGGAAGTGCAAACGCCTTTAAAGCCGACCATCCGGGTTGGAACCCCCGTATTTAACAAGCAAGGTGTGCGTTTGGGCAGTATCTTGCTGAATTACAAAGGCAACCAGTTAATCAATAAACTTTTAGCAGTTGCTCCAAGCTTCACGAACCATGTTTACTTGTATAACCCACAAGGGATTGCGGTAATTCATCCTGTCGACTCGCAAGGCAGTCGCTTCGCTGTTTCACCTAACCGAGATATTCCGTCTCATATCATTGAGTCGATACTACAAAACCATCGAGGGCAACAGCTACAAGAAAACAGCTATTACACCTACTCAATGATCGGTGCACCGAATAACGGCAATTGGACGATTGTATCGGTCTTCCCTATCGAGCGATTTAACCTTTCACGCCTCGATTTTCATGACCGCTATAGCATGCCCTACTTTCTGCTTTTTTTAGTTATCACTGTCGCCATCTTTCTAGTGAGTCGATTTCGTGTTCAAACGCGATTCTTGCGCCAGCAACAACGTTATGAACAACAATTTCGCCATACTTTAGAAAACATCCAATTGGCCGCTGTCAGTATCAACCAGCAAGGTAGCATTACTTTCTGCAACGACTTTTTTCTTAATATGGTGGGGTACGAAAAAAATGAAGTGGTTGGTCGTAGGTGGGTTGAGCGATTTATCCCTACTGAACTTCATCAACAAGCAGAAGAAGCGTTAAATGAAGCCATAAAGCTGCAAGCCCATCAGCCACACAGTGAAAGCGTTGTACTGAGTAAAACTGGTGAAATCCATTTAGTGTCGTGGACATCAACTTTCACTGAGACCAATGATCAACAAATCTCCCTCACGTTGTTAGGTGAAGACATAACTGAACAAAAAATGGCGCAAGATAAAATTCAGCGCCTTAGTCACGCAGTAGAAAGCAGCCAAAATTCTGTGGTTATCACGGATTTGGATGGACGCATTCTTTACGTTAATCCTGTTTTTTGTGAGCTTTCTGGCTATACACGTGAAGAGGTACTGAATCGTACACCCAGTTTTCTTCAATCGGGAGAAACCGCTAAGGACGAGTATCTGGCGCTATGGGAAACCCTACAGGCAGGAAAAGAGTGGCGTGGTGAATTCCACAACAAAAAGAAAAATGGTGAGCTGTTCTGGGAGCGCGCTCGGATTTCCCCCGTAAAGGATATTGAAGGTCGCTTGCTCTACTATGTTGCTGTGAAACAAGACATTTCAGAAGAAAAGCGACTCGCCCAAGAAGTAGAGAAGCAAACACGTGAACGCATCCATCATGAGAAACTAGCCGCTATAGGTAAAGTCGTTAGCATGATCGCACATGATCTTCGTAATCCTTTAAGTTCAATAAAGATGGTGCTTCAAATTCACGCACGGAGCCAACGAAACGAAATGTTTGATATTTCTTTGGAACAAGTACGTTATATGGAAGCGATACTCGAAGAATTATTGGCCTACTCAAAACCCGATCAGCTTAAACCGGATTGGATAGATTTAAACAAACTGCTTGAATCCTTGGTTGCTGGTCAACAAAAACAAGCAAAAGTGAGCAATGTAAAGATGGTTTTGGCACTTCAACCTAACCTCCCTACATTGTTTGCTGACCCACTAA
Source organism: Vibrio penaeicida (assembly GCF_030689305.1). GTDB lineage: Bacteria > Pseudomonadota > Gammaproteobacteria > Enterobacterales > Vibrionaceae > Vibrio > Vibrio penaeicida_B. The sequence goes on from NZ_JAUYVM010000027.1 coordinate 33,839, forward strand.
AATTGCGACAGGCGTTACAAAATCTGCTATTGAACGCCATTCAGGCATCTCAATCTGAAACAGAGAACCGACCAAAAGTAAAAGTGAGCTCTAACGTCATGTTCACTGAATCTGAAACCCACCTTTTGATTGACATAGAGAACAATGGCCATGTAATCGACCCTTGTTTAACTGAGAAAGTCTTCGAGCCTTTTTTTACAACGAAAGCCAAGGGAACAGGGCTTGGGTTAGCCATCGTAAAACGTATTATTGATGCGCATACTGGCGACGTTCATCTGACTCCTCTAGTAAGTGGCACACAAGCAAGGATACGAATACCTGCCTCACCCAAAATATTGAATCAACGAAAACAAGAAAAACCAGAAGAGTACGAACAAACAGAGGAAGTTTAATTTAATGAGCAAGTTGCTGATCGTCGATGACGATACTGGAATTAGTCGAACCTTGCAGCTCCACTATCAATCGCAAGGTTACACCGTGGAAGCTGCCCACCGCGTTGATACTGGTGTAGAAATCGCCAAAAGGCTGCAACCCGACGTTATCGTTCTAGACATTCGAATGGAAGGAAAGTCCGGTATTGAGGGAATCGCTGATTTTAAATCTATTTGTCCAGAAGTACGCATCATCATGATCACTGCCTACCACGATATGGAAAGCACCATCATGGCGATGCAAAAAGGTGCCGACGAATACATCCACAAACCTATCGATATTGACGAACTCGATAAGGTCGTAAGAACCGCTTTGGAGTATCACGCCTCGACTTCGAAAGACGCTGTTACGATTCCAGACACGTTAGGGCGCTCTATGGTTGGTTCATCTCATGCGATGAAAGAGATATACAAAACCATCGGCCGTGTCGCACTCACGAATGCATCTGTCATGATTACTGGTGAATCTGGCACGGGTAAAGAAATGGTTGCGCGTGCCATTCATAACGCAGGTCGTCCAAAATCCTCCCCATTTGTTGCATTGAACTGTGCAGCATTAGTGGAGAACTTATTGGAATCTGAAATGTTCGGGCATAAAAAAGGAGCATTTACAGGGGCGATATCGGATCAACCCGGTAAATTTGAACTTGCCAGTGAAGGCACATTGTTTTTGGATGAAATCGGAGAGCTCTCGCCACAAATTCAAGCAAAGTTACTCAGAGTTCTGCAAGAAAAAGAGATGACGCCATTGGGAGGAAAGGTTCCAATAAAAACGACGGCGCGAATCATCTCAGCGACCAACATCGATTTTGCTCAAGCAATACAAGATAGAACGTTTCGCGAAGACTTGTTCTACCGTTTGCAAGTGGTGAAAATCCATATTCCGCCACTAAGGGAGCGTCCGGAAGACTTACAAGAATTAATTCCTGCCTTGCTTGTAAGAGCAAATAAGGAGCTGGGAACCAAAGTGACCAAAGTAGCGCTTGATGCTATGGGTTTACTGTGCAGTTATCCTTGGCCTGGCAATGTTCGTGAACTTGAAAATACGCTCACCAAAGCTGTAGCGCTTTGCCCTGGCGACATTCTGACGAATGAGTTATTTGAAGAATTGAAGCAAAACTTGCCGGAAATTGAGGAACAATACCCATCTTCATCTCTGAGCTTGCAAGAGATGGAGTATCAGCATGTGTTGAACGTACTTGACTCGGTGGATGGCCATAAAGGAAAAGCGTGTGATATTTTGAAAATCAGCCGACCAAGATTACAAAGGATCTTAGAGCGCCTAGAAAGTTAAGCGACGCCCAGTAAAGACATTCAAAAAAGTGAGCTCAAAGGCTCACTTTTCGTCTAACCAAGGTGGCACTGTGATTCAGTGCTTTGGAAACATGGCACTAAGGTTATTTAATATTCAAAAACGCTGCACCGCGCACGCCGCCTGAATCACCGTGTTTCGCTTTGATGATCTTTGGTGGTTTCGCAACAGAAAGTAGATATTTAGGTATGCGCTTTGGCATCTCTTCATAAATCAGTTCGAAGTTCGACAGCCCACCACCCAATGCAACAACATTAGGATCGAAAGACGTAAACAAGTTACCAAGACAGATCGCCAACAACTCCATGAAGCGCTCGACATGCTCAACCGCTTTGGCTTCACCTTCAGCGTGAAGTTTGATCAGTTCAACCGCTTTAATTCGCTCGCCGTAGTAGTGCTCGTAGAGTTGCTCGAAACCACGACCAGACAAGTAATTGTCTAAGCAGCCTTTCTTGTCACATCCACAACCAAACAAAGGCGCATTTTCACCCAGATGGAACCAAGCATCGATAGGCAGGCGTGCATGCCCTACCTCTCCTGCTACGTGATTTCGCCCTGAGAACACTTTACCATCGAACACAAAACCGCCACCAAAACCAGTACCGAGGATCAAACCCATAACGGCAGGCTCATCTTTCAACTCATCGTCCCAAGCTTCCGACAATGCAAAGCAGTTTGCATCGTTGTCGATTTTCACTTTACGGCCAATTTTCGCTTCCAGATCTTTACGTAAAGGCTTTCCTTTAGCCGCTGGAACGTTTGTTGTTAGTACTGTTCCGTCATCGGCGCCTTCCATGCCAGGAATACCGATACCAATGGTGCCTTCTACGCCCAATTCAGCATCATACTTGGCAACAAGACCCGCTATGGTTTCAACCAACTTTTCATAGTCGTTACCTGGAGTAGGTACACGTTCCGTTGCTTTACGTTCTAACTTCTCATTAAACGCGCCAAATTCAATCTTGGTGCCACCGACATCAAAGCCGTAGTACATGTTTCTCTCCTGAATCCCAAAAATTAATGCATGCTCAATGTAAGCAGAAGTTGCCCGACGGACAGTACGATCTGACGGAAAGAGCATAAAATTATCTAGCTACGCATTATCCATAAACTGGCTGAATAGTCCGTGATACAACACAAATTAACGTTGTCAGTAAGACCAAGTGGTGACTCTCTGCTCAATATTTATAGGGTCTGTAGACTTTTCATGATTAAATCTTGTTCAAAGCCTATACGTTTTTCTCAAGGCGCGAGGTCAACAGGCTCTTACATATTCATTATATTTTGCCAACATTGGTTTTGATAGGTCGTGTTTTAGGCGGGTTTTACTCAGTAGGTAACCCTCTTTAAAGGCTTCAAACCAGAGTGAAAGGGTTTGCGCAGCATCTGAATCCCCTAACATATCAAACACCAGACTTGCGACTTCTGCAGTCGCAAGGTGCTTTTCATTATCTGACTTTCTCATCATATAATTTGATACGGTGTCTGGGTTTACAGACAAGACAGGAAAACTAGCAAGGTAATCGGACTTTCTAAACATTTTCCGAGCTTCTCGCCAACTTCCATCTAGAAAGATGAGAAGTGGTTTTTTACTTGGAATGCTGTTCGCTTCTTTTGGTAGGCCCTGTTCTTTTGGTAAGGCTTGCTCTGTAAGTTTTTCTTGCTTAACAAGGTCTTCTACTTGAATGAGCCTTGATTTTTCATCGACATAGTCTTCAGGGAATATTATAACGGGTTGGTATTTGTCATCTTTCAGTAGAGCTAACAATGCCTGTTCAGGTTCAGTACGTGACCATTGAAAAGCATGTGTATCTACAAGGATATCCGCTATTAGCCTGCCAGTATTACTGGGCTTGAGGATTTCGTTATCTGACATGATGATCAGCGCCGAAATATCCGATTGAATATTGGGCTGGTGTGAACAAATACAATGCTTCTCTGTCACTTGGCAGAATTGACACCGTATAACTTTAGAACCGCGAGCATTAAAAGGTTTAGTCGCTCTGTCGAGCCGAGATTGATATAGGTTGTGAACCTGATGTATGCGCATGGTAATAGAGTCAGTAATACAGGAAATTTGGCAGATTATACCCAAACAGCATCAAGATGCTAGATTCCGTCAGTAACCGGAACTTAGGATAAGTAAGAAATATAAAGGTAGGAATGAATGGAAGATCCAGCGATTGTTCGGTTGAGCTTTTTTATTGGCGGATTGATACTTTTTGCTTGTTGGGAGTATTACGCACCTAGAAAGTCGCTGACTCAAAGTAAATTAACCCGATGGGGAAATAATTTGGGGCTAGTTGGGCTCAACAGTATTTGCTTGGCGGTTATCATGCCTATTGTTGCATTTGATAGCGCATTGCAAGCGCAGCAATTTGGATTCGGGTTGTTTCATTTCTTCGAAGTGCCGGCTTTAGTCAACATTCTTCTTTCTGTGTTAATTCTTGATTTTGCTATTTATGTTCAACATGTGATGTTTCATCGCCTGCCTTTTTTATGGCGACTTCACCGAATGCATCACGCCGACCAAGATATTGATGTAACTACGGGTAGCCGGTTTCACCCAATAGAGATCATTCTATCCATGTGGATCAAAATTGCGCTTGTGCTCGCTTTAGGTGTGTCTCCCATTGCCATTGTCGTGTTTGAAATTGTTCTCAACGTGAGCGCGATGTTCAACCACAGCAACGGAAAACTCCCCCTTAAATTGGATTTTTGGTTACGAAAGATCCTTGTTACCCCTGACATGCACCGTGTTCATCACTCGGTAGAAGTGAAAGAAACCCATTCTAATTTTGGCTTTTTCTTATCGGTATGGGACCAATGGTTCGGCACTTACAGAGATCAGCCGAAAAAAGGACACGATGAAGTAGAAATTGGGCTTCCTCTATTTAGGAAACCCAAGGAACAACAATTATGGAAAATGCTGACTCAGCCGTTTAGGCATGATTAGGTATATAAAAAAAGCTACGCGAAATCATACTTGTGCAACATGGCTTGCTGATGACCACCGATGTCCGCCACTTGCTCTGAACTCTTTATCATTGAATCCAATTGGATTGTGGTGTTTTCCCCAAGTTCGGATATGGATTGAATGTTGTTGTTCACATTCGTCGTTGAGCGCTCTTGTTGCTCAGTAGCGACTGATATCTGCTCTACGCGCAGTTTTATCGCCTCGACTGACATTTCTATTTTGCTGAATGTTTCCTTAACATCCATGCTCGATTTCATTGCCTGAGACATTTCTTTTCGGCTTTCAATAACGGCATCTTTGGAGTCTGCAGCGGCTTGTTGTAATGCTGCCATCATCTCTCGAATATTCGTTGTTTGATGGCTTGTATCACTTGCCAGTTTTCTTACTTCATCCGCAACAACTGCAAAACCTCTTCCCTGCTCTCCTGCTCGCGCTGCCTCTATTGCGGCATTCAACGCAAGTAAATTAGTGTTCTCTGCGATCCCACTGATCAAATCTACCAGTTCGGTAATCTCCCGAACTTTGCCATCTAATTTAGCCATGGATTCTTCATTTATTGTTAACGTACTATCTAGAGTTGCCAATCGATGTGCGTTTTCTTCAATGACTTTCCCGCCTTGAATGGAGTCTGACGCCGCGACTCTCGATTCTTCATACGATTCAGAAGCGACCTTAGCAATTTCACGTATCGCACCTTGTAGCTCACACACGGTGGACACCATTTCGTTGAGGGAGTGATTCTGTTCATCTAAACTCGCTTTCGTTTCTTCAGCCGCAGAATGGCTGACCCCAGCAGTTTGGTACAGGGTTTCACAATTTGTCGTCACCATTTTTAGTGAGTCTCCCGTTGACTCGATGACTTTGTTAAGTTGCGCCGCTATTACGTGCATTTCAGCGGGGCCAATGCTCTGAACGGACAAGTTGAATTTGTGCTCCGTCAATAAGTTAAGTGAATGTGTTATATTTCGGACCCCTTTGTTTATCCAGCGCCTTAGAACAAAACCCGTTATTACGATGACCAGAACCAAAACAGACCCTGTAAGCATGAGCACGAGTTGTACATACTCCATAGTGCGTTCTACTTCTGTTTGACTTCTTTTGATGAGCGCTCGCGCAGTTGCGGAAATTTTAGCTAGCATTTCTATCGTTTGGTCAGCGCTGTGTGTAACGTCTTTAATCCAACGCTTTTGGCTTTCTACTTTTTCTCGTTTAACCAGAATTTGCTGCAGTACCCCCGATTCTGCAAAGCCTTCTTTCACCATTTCATAGGGAGCAGTCAAACTCGCAAATTCTTTTATGTCTGGGTACCATTCGGCGAAATCTTCGTACGCCAGATTAATTCCAGCGATTCGATTCTTCATCTCTTGGTATTCCGATGTCGCTTTCTCTAGATCCTCTGCCATCATCATCACGAGAAACGTGCTTTCCATAGAGCTCGCACTGGCGATAAAGCGATTAGCTGCGTCTGATGCCTCTGGGTTATCTTGAATTAAGAAAGACGATACTCGGTTCATTTCAGGACCAATTGAACTGACGCCATAACGAAATGTGGGAATAAGATCATTTAAGGTAACTTGAATAGCAAAGATATCTCGCTGAACGTTAAGCACTTGAATAGAGTTTTGCCTCAACGATTCAACAGAGTGAATGAGCTGCTCTTTCTGATGATTAGACACCACGCCCTCAAAGGCATCAGAAAGGTTGAATAAGGAATCGAGCTCCTCCTGACTTTTTATCGTAAGAGCATCCAGTTCAGCGACTGCAGAGCTAAGCTCACTCTCATTTTCGCTTTGCATTCCTTGATTTAAGCGTTTAACTTGAGTCAGTATCGTTTGGGTAAGCTCTGCATTATTAATTGCTAGTGGCAGTGCTTGCTCGGATAGCTGGCTAAATTCTGAACCAACAGTGTCAATTCCGTGTTGGCTGATACTTGAGAGAGAAACTACCATTAAAGTAGTAACGGCTAATACAGCCACAATGGCTTGTATTAGTGAAATTGAAATCCGGTTCGATTTGGTATTTCGCATATGAGCGTTCCAGTAGAGCTATCCTTAATGGTCTTTATGCGAAAGAGTTTATGGCTCACTCGTGACAGCCATATTTCAAAAAAAATATAATTAACAATAAGAACGAGTATGTGTTTTAAAAGAATTATTTCGACGAAATTTCTGATAGTAAGTGTGTTCTTGGCGGGTTGTTCAGCGCCACGACCTGATTTTTCAACTGATGCTTATGAGCCAAATAGTAAGCAAAGTACAGTCACGCAACGAGCGCTAAGCGATGTGTATGTAAGGTGGGAAGGCGTACCCTATCGATTTGGAGGCAATGACCGCTATGGCATAGATTGCAGCGCGTTTACCAAAGTCGCTTTCAATGAAGCTTTTGCTATGTCGCTACCAAGAACGACGGAAAACCAAAGTAAAGTTGGAAAACAAGTTTCTTATAAGGACGCCAAACCCGGTGATCTCGTTTTTTTCAAAACAGCATACAAGCAGCGTCATGTTGGTGTGTACATGGGTAACAAAGCATTTATGCATGCTTCTACATCGAAGGGAGTCATTATCTCGCGCTTAGATAACCCTTACTGGGCTAACGCGTTTTGGCATTTCCGAAGAGTAAATTAGCTAGCGTGCTTTTTAGTTCAATATAATAAAGGGGCTGGTCAAAACCAGCCCCTTTTGGTAACCCATTATATACATGTTTATGTATGCTATCTTGAGTTCTGTGTTATCAAACCTAGTCGTATATTGCTACAGCCGTATCAAATAGGTTTTTAACAAGCGCGATATATTCATCTAGAAAACCAATTTGCTCGTTTGTGGCTTTCTTGTTCCACGCACCAGCAAGTACTTCTCCTAAATCTTCAACAACAGCATCCGCTTCCTTAAGAAGTTTAAAACGTACGCTTGAATGCAATTCAGGATTTTGTTCAAAGATAGCCATAATATTAGTCGCAATGAGATCAGTAACGACATCCTCGATACTCTCATCACCAGTATCACCTTCGACTTGGGCAAAAATGTCTAGGTTCATTGTTAAATGCTCAATAAGAGCAAGATAGCCATCAGTTTCTACTACCACTATTCGTCTCCACCATGTTGGTGTCTTATTGCTTCTATTTAAATTCTAAGACATATCTGACGAATTTGATATAACAACAAGACCAAATGACCAACAATTAACACGCTTATTTGATCTCGTTACGGTAATTTAAACAGGATTACGTATGAATTGTAGATTGATTTCGTCCATTTTGTTTTGAGCTGTATAGCGCTTTATCTGCGGATTCTAACCATGCTAAGTAATTTTCCATTTCTGGAGTAAACTCACTGATTCCTAAGCTTACTGTAAACGTAACATCGCCTTGCTCTGTAGGTACCAGAGTTTCTTCAATACGCTTCCTGAGCCTTTCAGAAAAGTAATGTGCTTGATCAGAATTCGTGTTGGGTAGCAACACCGTAAACTCCTCACCACCATACCGACCACAACAATCTGCCTGCCTTGCTGTCTTTTTCAATAAATGAGCTGTTTGCCGGATAACACTATCGCCTGAACTATGACCGTAGGTGTCGTTGACCTTCTTAAAGTGATCAATATCGAAGATGACTAACGATGCAGGTGTGCTCATGGTTTGACATTGAATGAATTGTTCACTGAGACACTGTTCCCAGTGTGCACGGTTGTATAATCCTGTTAAACCATCTGTTCGGCTAAGGTGGCTGAGTTTTTGGTTGGTTTCTCGTAGATGTAGTTTCTTTTTTGCTATGTCAGAAACATCATGAATCATGAGACAAATATGTGTGACTTCACCTGTTAGCGCTTTGAGAGGTGTGATTACCACATTTTGATACATCACCGATAAGCCGTTTGATACTGGGGAGAAGTTATTGAACTCAAAGAGGTAAGGTCTGTCTTCCCAGCTTGAAAATCCTCGCATTTTAAGCTTTATAGAAGCCTCGATCTTCGACTTTAACCATTCAGAAGGAAGTTGTGGAAAGAGATCAAATAGGTTATGTCCCATAATAATGTCAGCAGTGATACCACTGTAAGACTGCATGAAGCTATTCCACGTACACACATTGTAATGTCTATCGAGAACCACCAGCCCAGAATCCATGTTATCCATCACTTGCAATGCCCAGTGAAAATCTGAGATATCAAGCGTTATATCTGACATTACATCGTCTCCAGAATGCGTTTGATTTTGCCAACCGATCGTGAATCAATGAGGAATAGCACTTCACATTCAAAGTTAATTGATTCGGCAAAATACGTGTACTCAATGGTAAATAACTCGCCTATTCCACCGACATTGAGTGAATTGATTTCTTGATGAAAATGATCGATAACCGCAGGTTGACGCAACGCAAACTGTGTACACATCTGCTCACCAAGCGAAACAAGGTAAGAAGCGACTAATAAATTGGCGATATTGATGACCACTTCATTATAAGAGGACTCTTTCACCTGAAACCCAAGGCTTTGCCCCATTTCCTCTATCTGATTACCTCGCATACAAACCAGAGCTTCGCCATGTATTCCCCCGCCTACAAAACGTTGGGCTACCGCTATTGCCCCTTCTCGATGCAGTACATCTTCTAATGTCATAGCCAGTTCACCTGAACTTAATAAGCCGACATTGGGTATAGGAATATGAATAAACTCGCCCAAATGATCCGATATGATCGCCGCGCCTCGACCCAAAGAAATATTGGTTAGCTCTTTGAACTTTGTCATTGGATCAAGCTTAGGAAGAGGATCAGAAGAAGCGCTTTGGGAAAACGTCAGTCCAATGCGTGGGAATAAGGGGCTGGCGATTTCAGGATTGAGAGGTTTCTCAATAAATTCATACGCTCCAAGGTTTCGACAACGCTCTTTTGCAGCCTGTTGTACATCGCCTGAAACAACAATTACTTTTGTTGGATAATTATTTACTGGTAGTGCGGAAAGTACTTCATAACCATCAAGAACTGGCATCGTAAGGTCCAGAAACATAACGTCGATGTTCTGTACTTTCAGTATGTCCAAAGCTTCCTGACCGTCACCAGCAAACAGTATTTGTTGGTGATCAGAATTCGCGATACAACGAGCTACCGACTTTCTAGCCAGAGCCGAATCGTCACAGATAAGTACTTTCATAACAAACGCATGGGATTATTTTCCTGAATCAACATCACACTATAATGTATTGATTTTACAAACCGATGCTTTAGTTTAGTTTTTGTGCTCAAAATCTGAGTTGCTTCACATCTGCCAATGAAAAGAAGATCTTGATCAGATCATTTGATCTTATCAGTTCGAAGTGTATCGGCTATATGTGGCATATATAACAGTAACCACAAAAAGTTATGGGCTACTATTGGTGTGAGGCTATTCAATTTATTAATAGGGATCGGATATGTGGCAATCCATAGCGCAGCAACTTTCTGAAGTACTCGTTTTCGATTACAAAATTTCCGAAAAAGTCCGTTTAAACGGCGGTGATATTAACCAGAGCTATATGATTAGCGACGGTGAACAGCGTTATTTTATTAAAGTTAACGATCGTTCTTTTCTCCCTCGATTTGAATTGGAATCGGAAGGTCTTACCGCCCTAAAACAATCCGACACACTGTTTTTGCCAGAAGTCGTTCACGTTGGTCATTGCAAAGATCATGCGTTTCTTATCCTTAACTACATACCTTGCAAACCTCTAGAAAGTGCCAAAGCGAGTTATCGCTTTGGTTTACAGCTTGCTAAACACCATAGTTGGGGCGATCAACGCGAGTTTGGCTTTGATGCAGACAACTACGTTGGTGCCACGTTACAGCCAAATTCTTGGCATAAAAACTGGGCTCGTTTCTTCTCTGAACAACGTGTTGGTTGGCAACTTCAATTAATGCAGGAAAAAGGGGTAGAATTTGGGCAGTCAGACGAGATAGTTGCCACTGTATATGAACGTCTTGCGGCGCACCACCCTACCCCCTCATTACTCCATGGTGACTTGTGGAGTGGAAACATATCGAATACGCCTGTGGGCCCAATGCTATACGATCCTGCGCCTTATTGGGGAGATTCTGAATGCGACATCGCCATGACGGAGCTCTTTGGGGGATTTATGTCGGACTTTTACCAAGGATACGAAAGCTTAAGGCCACTCGACTCAGGTTATCAGTCGCGAAGAGACGTTTATAATCTTTACCACATTTTGAACCATTGCAATTTGTTTGGTGGAAGCTATCTAGATGATGCTCAAAATATCGTAGACAGCTTACGCTGAGAAAATTCGTAGGGTTAACGGCTCAAGATTTGTCTATACGGTGGGGCCATTTAGAGCACCAAATTAATTGTTCTGGTGCATCTTTCACACTCCTTTGATTTCGATACATAATTAATATTTCAAATTATTACGTGCTCGATTTTATATAAAATGGCGAATAATTCGTCTGTTTTGTCCACGTTCTTACAAACCTTTACTCTTTACTTTTCAGCTCAGATGCATTTTTCTGACCGCCAACACGTGATCCAAGTCATTTTTCTTTGAAAATTTGCACTTAAGCATGTTTCATACTTAATTCAATTCGATTAGTAAGGCGAAGAGCTAGTATGAATAAGAATTCATCAGGGGATTCTACGTGATGTAAGGAAGGGTGTTATGAAAAATTACACAGAGAAAAGTGTAAAGTGTCCACATTGTGGATACACAATAGGCATTACCTTGGACTCATCAAATGGCAGCCAAGATTTTTACGACGACTGCCCAGCTTGTTGCCATGCAATTCATTTGAATATGTTTGTCGACGAGCAGCATGATAAGGTGCAGTTAACCGTCGATGCGGATGACGAACAAATATTCTAAATTCATAAGTTTAAGACTATTTTTCAACGTTTCAATCGCATCAAAACCCAAAGCGCACTGAATACAATTCAGTGCGCTTTTTCAATAATCATCATTAAGTCAGTGCATTACTAGCTAACTTCGATTTGCTAGCACTCTTTCTACTGTATCGACAATGGCTTGCGTTTGTGGGTCAAACTCTATATTAACCAGCTCGCCAATTGTACGACTTCCGAAAAGAGTACGCGTGAGTGTTTCTGGAATAAGGTGGACACAGAATGTGTTACCTTTCACGCTGCCAATAGTGAGTGAACAGCCGTCAATGCCAATGTAGCCTTTTTCTAGTACGTAACGCATTTGATCTGGCTCTAGCTCAAACCAAATGGTTCGATTGTTTTCGGAGCTTTCAATATCAGAAATTTTAGCGACGGTCGAAATGTGTCCAGACATAGAATGCCCGCCAATTTCGTCCCCAAACTTAGCAGCTCTCTCAACATTTATGCTGTCGCCCGCTTGGCATGCCCCTAAATTAGTTAGCTTCAAAGTGGCTTGCATTAAATCAAACCACACATGGCTACCTTCTACTCTTGTTACGGTTAAACAGCAGCCGTTATGCGCAACTGACGCACCAATTTGTAGGTTTTCACCCAAACTGCCATTCAGCTCAACAATGTGAGTTTGGAATTCCTTTTTCTTTTCTATTGATATGATCTTCGCTGTACCTTGTACAATCCCAGTAAACATATGGCTCTCTTTTCTATACTCAACAAAGTTATTGGTATCTTACGATCAATTCTTTATTATGCGCCACTCTATCCCGATTTATATGCAGTATCGGAGTAATCTGTGCATCGTTATCAAAAAGAAGCCTCTCAGTTAATTAAGTTAGCCACTCCTGTTCTCATTGCGTCCGTTGCCCAGACTGGCATGGGATTTGTCGACACAGTAATGGCTGGTGGTGTCAGCCCAACAGACATGGCTGCAGTTGCTATCGCGACGAGCGTCTGGCTACCCTCTATCTTGTTTGGGATTGGTCTTCTCATGGCACTCGTTCCCGTAGTAGCGCAATTAAATGGCTCCAGCCGTCAGGTGAAGATACCTTTTGAGATTCAACAAGGGATCTATTTATCCTTACTGCTGTCGATCCCTATTGTTGGCGTGCTTTTTCAAACTCAGCAAATTCTTGATTGGATGCAAGTTGAAGCGCTCATGGCTGAGAAAGCAAATGGGTACATGTACGCCGTCATGCTCGCAGTACCGGCGTTTTTGTTATTTCAAACACTGCGTAGCCTAACTGATGGTTTGTCTTTGACTAAACCTGCAATGGTTATCGGCTTTATTGGCTTGCTTCTTAACATTCCACTTAACTGGATATTCGTCTACGGTAAGTTTGGTGCACCTGCGTTAGGCGGTGTTGGCTGTGGTGTTGCTACGACCATTGTGTACTGGATCATGTTCGGCATGATGTATTTTTATGTCGCGAACGCAAAGAAACTTCGTCATATCAATCTTTTTGGCACGTTTCATCCTCCACAATGGAAAGCGCAGCTTCGCTTGTTTAAATTAGGTTTGCCTGTCGCGGCAGCTTTGTTCTTCGAAGTAACTTTGTTTGCGGTGGTTGCATTGTTGATAGCGCCTCTTGGGCCAACAACGGTTGCTTCCCATCAAGTCGCGATTAACTTTTCCACCTTGGTCTTTATGCTTCCCATGAGCATCGGTGCCGCTGTGAGTATCCGAGTTGGACACAAACTTGGCGAAAAGAGTACGGAAGGCGCTAAGATTGCGTCTCGTGTCGGTATCATTGTCGGCTTAATCACTGCGTGTTTCACGGCATTGATGACTATTGTTTTCAGAGAGCAAATTTCTTTGTTGTACACCGACAACCGTGAAGTTGTCTCTGTTGCCAGTGCCCTTTTGGTATATGCCGCAGTGTATCAGTGTACGGATTCAATCCAAGTCATTGCCGCGGGAGCATTACGTGGCTACAAAGATATGAAAGCTATTTTTAACCGAACGTTCATCGCGTACTGGGTACTCGGGTTGCCAGCTGGATACATTTTAGGCATGACGGATTGGGTTACCGAGCCTATGGGCGCAACGGGTTTCTGGATTGGTTTCATCATTGGGTTGAGCTCCGCTGCCATTATGCTCGGTCGTCGTCTTCATTGGATGCACAAGCAACCCGACAATGTTCAATTGGTGTTTTCGTCGCGTTAGAACACTGAAAGCAAATAAAAACAACAATGCCCAGAATTTCTGGGCATTGTTGTTTTTATTGATGTATCTTTGCGTTTTGCACGTATTAAAGGTGCGTCTTAACAAGTTTACTCGAGGAAAATATGTCATCCCGCGTGCTGGCTATCGTTTGTGTAACAATGCTTTCAGGTTGTACCGATCCTGTACTTTCCATGTATGACGATTACATAACTCGCATTGCCCGAGTTCAGGATGTTTCCGCTCTAAGCACACCAGATACCGCTTTTGTTAGCTTGCCAGACAAAAATCTTCTCCAAACTCCCATTCCACGTATTTCCATTGGGCTACTCGAATCTTATGAATTAAGACGCTGCGGACTTTTTGAACTGATAGCAGAACGGAACTCATCACTGGGCAAAGTTCAAGACGAGTTTCATTTGTTTGATTACGAAACGCGGTTTCTTACTGGCGTAGACAAATGCTTGAATCACCCGGATATATCTGAAGAGGTTCAGCGTAAGCTCAGCATCGCTCACACTGAAAAGAAGCGACATTACCCACTACACCTACAATATGTAATTACTCAAAGTGACGCTTGGCGTACACAGCTCAGTGGCAAGGAATGGTTGCCTATTAAAGGGGCTTTCGGGTCAACGGAGCTAAATCTGGCACTTAAACCGTTTTACCACATTACATTGCAATTGTCTGAAGCCTCAGAAGAGGAAGGGCATAGTACATTGACCGAACAGTTTATTACGCCGTCACAGCAAATAATAGAAACAACTAACGTGATTGGTTCTCTGAGTTTTAGCTTAGTTAATAGTACCCTATGGCTAAATCAAGCAACGGAACAACTTAATCAATTCGATGGAAACATTCGCTGTGGAGAGAAACGGGATAACACTCAGTTCACGTATATGAAAAACGTATTTCAAAGTCAGTATGTCGAGAAAATTCAACCGTATTTATCAAAGCTTGATACAACATACGGGAAACTGAGTGTCGAGCTGGCGGTCATTCTGCAAAAAACCAATGAAATCCACCCAAGTTTTTACGATATAGAGCAACATCATAAGGGTTTCAAATCGGCGATACTGAGTCATGTTAAATACTGGCAAGGTCTCTTCGCTAGATGCGGAGGCGCACCAGGCTCTTAAACTCGACGTTTTATCTACTCTACTCTTTCACGCAGGAAACGAGCGAATCGCGGTTTTCCAGATTCAGTACGTCCGTTGAAGCGGTAAGTGATCGTCGCACCAATGGGCAGTGGTTGTTTTCTCATTGAATCTTTTAGCCCGCTTCCAATATAAAACTCTTTACCATTGGCACAACGTACCAGATATGAGCCCAGCATTCCGTGGTACTTTCCTTCTCCCGGTTTGTATCCAATGATTGTTGCTTCCGCATCTTCGTGTTTTTTTAACTTGAGTAAATCGTCTGAACGCCCTGCTCGGTAGCTTTTGCTCACCTTTCGAAGCATTAAACCTTCGCCATAATTGTCATCGACTCTGTCGAGCATTTTCATTAATTGGGAATGGTTGGAGGCGGAAATATGCTCTACATATTGAATGTGGTGTTGATCGACGGTTTTTACCCAATTTTTGATATCGTAATAACGCTTAGCATAGTCGCCAGCAGAGTGAGGTAAATCGAAGATCATAAATTGGATGTTTTTCCAGGCGGTGTCAGATGGGGTTTTGTCCATAACCGTTTGCTGAACAACATGAAACATACCTCTTCCCGCCCACAACTCGCCTTCCATTTTCAAAGAAGGAAGCCCTTCGGTGAACCAAGCAGGCGCGTGAATCTTAGTACCCTTCCGAGTGTAAAGTGATGTCCCGTCCCAGACAGCGCGAATGCCATCCAATTTTTCTGATACCCAGTATTCATCTAGGTTGATTTCCGACGAATACTCATTAGCAAGTAACAACGCGGGTTCTGCTGGCCTTTGTGCTATTGCCGATGCACCCGAGACTGCAGCCAAAATGACGCACGCTAAAATCCTTTTTCTCATTTCTTCCCCTTATATAACCCACTTGAATTCAGTCACTTGAATAAATTGGGTTACTCAGGGTATTTGTATCAAATTGCTCGCTATTTTCGCGACGTGTTCATCCGGTATATGCGAGCCGATCACTTCAATATCTTACGATGGATGTAAACAGTTGCAAAAAGTTAAGAGAACAATCACTTTTTCTCTTCAAGGTGCCATTTGTCATCAATGCGTAATGGTATTGTCGAATTAGCCACCAATATCCAACACTTAAAAGTGCATATTGTGATATCCATTCCTGTTAAATTTTTAAACATTTTCTTGCGCAGTTAACCGCCAGTTTTCTTGTGATGCTCATTCAATAACTTTTATATTTATTAGTGAGTTAGCCTGCCTTCCCCTCCGTGAGGCTACCAGTTTAAGCACCTGTCAGACTAGCCAGAACTGCTAACAATAGAATTAAGTTTTCGTGTATTTACTTGAGCTACCTATTGCCTTTCTAATCGTGGGGAAATTAATGTTCAATCAGGAATAAACGATGAAAAATACCAAAAAGCTGATGATTGTCTCGGCAATACTAAGCTCATTTAGCACCTTCGCTAACAGTAATATGATTCACTTCCCGGGAAATGAAGCATCCCAACCAAGTGCAGAGAGCTCAGATGTAAACACGATTTCTGTAAGTCAATACTATTCTCAAAATGGAGCCACACCGCTCGGACGAAAAACACTCAAGATTGAATATAAGAAGCAATCAGACGGCACTTACCTGTATTATTTTTTACGTGACGGTATTAAGAAAGAAATCGTTCCGGCTCTTATGAGTCAGTATCTCGCTGCTTTTCGAGCAGAATTTCAACCGCCTAGTAATACATCTGAATATTTTGCGTGGGTAAATGCTGTAAAAAATTACTCGTTTGATTTACTTCCTTCAAACGCTACTGAACAGCCCAACCCTTCTCCAGTTCCACCAACTCAAGTAGTCACTGCCTCCACCGGATTGAAAGTTGGTCCAGCAACGGAAGGACTTAATACAACGTTGGATAATTTTGATGTTAATCTCCGTTTAGAATCGGTCACAACCATATTGGATCTTATCGCGCTTTCTGAGCAACTTGGTACGAACGTCCACATATATTCTCATATAGAAAGCAACCCAAAAAAGGATCAGCTGCTTACGGCTGGTATTCAAAAGCTTCAAGCAGAAACTGGGCGTGATTACTCTCGTTTCTACACAATCATTGAAACGGATAATGGTCCGAATAGCTCATGGGTTGAAGATGCTCGTATCATGAGCCGTGATGGTAAAACTGTCTATATCCCTGCGGACATTTCGGGGAAGGCCTCCTACGAAGCGCAAAGGTTTATACAAACCTACTTACCTAAAACCAGCGCAAACTTTGGTCATGAGGGAAATACTAAACGTAAAGTTGGTCTTACTGTAGATCAAGGCAAGCAACACAATCGTACAATCAAAAACCTTGTGAGCACTCAAAGCCCGATCACTATTTATCGAGGAAACAGTTACATTGAAGGTGGCAACCTGCTTTCTGGCACCATGCAAAATGGAAATCCGTATGCTGTAGTTGGTACTGACTCAGTCGTGTTAACAGCTCAACATATGAGCGAGAAATACCTTAATTCGCCTGAGCTAGCACCCTCGTTCTCTCCAGAGAGTATCGCTGCAAGAATAGCGAAACTAGCGATTGATGAACGAGATCCTTCATTTCAATACACACTAGGAAAACTAACAAAAATTCATAATAACCTAGGCGACCAAGCACTGCGCACTATGGCTCGAGAAATGTTGGCAAAAGAAGATCTCGCTAAAGACATCATCGCGGAAGACATCGGGTTAGTTCGAAGTGCAATAGCTTTTGTCCCTCAACCGGGTTTCCACTTAGACATGAAAATGCGACCGTTAGAAAATGGGGACATATTGGTCAATGATGAAGCCGAAAATCAAAAGCTCTTGTCGCAAGCGCTCAGATTCGCAGCAACAGACGCGGAGCGTAGCCAACTTAATGACATGTTGGAACAATCTCGTATCAAGCAAGAAAGTGCCAAACATTACACACCGTTAATTAAGGCTGAGTTAAGGAAAATTGGGCTTAACCCCATCTCCTCTCCAGGCGTATTCGAAGGTAAATCAGCTGTACAACCGGGCGGAATTGCAAACTTCATGAACAGTGTCCTTGTTGAAAGTAACGGACAGAAACTTTACCTGACAAACCATGCAAGAAACTCTGCGCTGCGTAAAGCGTTCCAAGAACACATGAGCTTGCTTGGTTTTGAAACTAAGTTCTTAGGCGAGAGTACGCCAATGATTGCGCAAAACCCATTGATGCTGTTTGGGTACGCGCAATATCTAGTTGGAAAGAACTTCGGAACTCAAAAAGAAATGGAAAACGTGATAAAAAATATGACCGAAGCTGAATTCAACTTAGCTGTACGTTCTGGTGGGTTGGATTGTTTAGAGGTTCATTACCCATAGCTTCTTATCGTCGATTTTAAACTACAAATACACAACCGTAAGGCTTTGCAACCCGCAAAGCCTTTTAACCGCAACATATTTAAGCAGCATGCTTTTAATCTGTGAGCCAACAAACTCCGCCACCAAGCTTCTTGTAAGTACCGCTAGAAATCATTCCTTGGTTTTAGTCAAATTAGCTGCGACAATCCACGCGTAATCAATACACCAATGGATACTTATGAAACTTTTAGTTCGCAACCTTGCTCGCTCTACCTCTGAACAAGACATTCGAGTTCTATTTTCTACTCATGGCGCTGTCGCGGAATGTAATCTCGTATTGGATCAAGAAACGGGAAACTCAAAGGGTTTTGCATTTGTTGAGATGCCGAACGATGACGAAGCAAAAACAGCAATCAATGCGCTAAATATGACAAGCGTTGATAAAAGTAAGATTCGCGTTAAGCGATCAGAAAGCTAGAATATCAAATCAAAAGCCAACCATACTTTTCGTTGGCTTTTGGTTATCTGGATGACCCATTCAATCTTATTCCCCTTGGCTAATTTAGGTTCCAAGCAGTGCCAACACACTAATCGCAAGAAATACAATCCAAGATAAATGGCGCCCTTTTGAACCAAACAATGCAATCAAAAAGTGGATAAAGAACGTCACCGCAATAATTTGCCCAATCATTTCCTTCGAAAATGTCGACTGAACTGTTACCAGCAAAATAGCAGCAAACCCTAACCACGCTATCGACGTAACGTGCCATGCAAAGCGAAGCGTTTTTTTAGTAAATTCATCGTTCCCCAATACTTTAGGAAGATCATCACGCCTAAAAAGACGAATTAAGATGTATCGCTCCCCTAGATATGAATGCGCAAAGGCAACCATAACCAACAAAAAAACGCCAAGATAAATAAGTGTCTCCATCAAGCCCTCAACTTACTCTGTTCGTACCAAATCGACCTTTCGATGCTGTACGTTAGCACCATCAATGTAAATTCAGATTAATAATTTCAATACAGCTTATGCTCACAATCATTCTGGTGTGGTTATTCTTAAGTAAAGCGGAGAAAATCGAAAGAGATGAACATATTACAGACACAAAAAAGCCCGCTTTATAAGCAGGCTTTTTTGTTAATTTGGTGGGTCCGGGCGAACTCGAATCGCCGACCCCCGCCATGTCAAGGCGGTACTCTAACCAACTGAGCTACGGACCCAAATTTAATCTTTCACAAAAATGGTTTTGAAACCTTCTTTATGAAGCAAGGAATGGTGCGTCCGAGTGAACTCGAATCACCGACCCCCGCCATGTCAAGGCGGTACTCTAACCAACTGAGCTACGGACGCATTCCCTTGGAACGAGGAGGATATTACCCATTGCAGCTCAGGGGTGCAAGTGGAAATTTTAGGTTTTTGAACTGGTTGGCGTCTTTGTCATCAGGTTGGTCACAAAACGATCCAGTCAGCGCACCAATGCGACATTTGATTTGTACAAAACTGGGCACATTTCAGCATGGGCTATCAATCATAAGCAGTGGTTTAAATGTAAGACTTAATATGTTGATTCCAAACTGACCAAAACTAGCTGTTTGTATAACATGCTTTTCCAATTGAGCGACTGTTCTCTCTATAATCCTGCCGCGACGTTGTTTTTCAGGATGTATAGTGATGCCTACTCTTTTGATCTCGTTATTTTTTACAATATGTACGCTATCTGTATTTTCTCAATTTAACCTTGAACATCAGAATGTTGTGCATAAGAAGGCTGGATTTGGAAGTTTAGCAACTGATCAAGCATTTCCAAGCACCCATGACCGATGGGAACGAAAAGGTCAATGTACGCCGAGCAGTGTTGAAAGTTGTTGGTTTCGCCTAGATATTTTGAAGTACGAGCAAGATCTTTATTCTATATACCTTGTAAACAAAACACTTTCTCAAGGCACCATTTATTATTTATCTAAAAATACAATGGTTGAGCAGCATGAGTTCGACAATATGCGTTCAATCAGTTTGGATAAACACTTTGTTTATGACCAAATATATCTAAACGCGCCTGAAGGTCAGTTCAGCATTTTTAACGCGCTGATGATTAAAAACGATAACTTGTTTGATCAGTTGATAGCGAGAGACACTTTCGTTGTTGCCCTTATGACGGCATTTGCCGTTCTCTGCCTTTTTTACGCACGATTTAAATGGTATGAAAGCAAGTTGTCTTCGGTTGCTTGCCTTGTCTATATGGTGACATTCACCATCTTTTGCTTTTATGGTTTTGGCTTTTTACCATTAAGCCACATCAATGAGATTGGTATCTCGAACAGTCATTGGCTTCACAACGACTTACTCTACTCCTGCTATATCATTTCAATTTTTTCATTTCATTTAACCATTTACTGTAAGGAAACAGGAAAAATTGGCGTAAAGCATGCCATGGTTATTGGCTCGGTTATCGCAACACAGATAGTGGTATTGAATATTTTCCAAGCCAGTGAACTCAATTTGTTCATTAACATGTTGGCTGGTGTTTTGGTTTTCTACCATCTGATTTCACACAAAGATACTCGCTACAAACCCTTCATTATTAGTATGTACGCTGTTTGCTTTAGCATTTCACTACTGATCGCTATCGCCACCTACCGTAATACCGATGTTACGAAGTATTTGTTTCTCATTCAGACAATGTATTACCTGTTTCATGTACTGATAATCGTGCTTTGTATATACGAGTTGGCTGATATGCGTGTTGTTAACTTCAATGATTATTCAGTACGTAAAGGGAGTAAAAACAAAGACCCGCTAACTGGTCTACTGGATGCAAAAATTCTTGAAAGTAAGGGGCACCTACGCTCAAGAAAATTCATATATTTTATCGGCATAAAAAACATCGACACAATCAACCGTCGTCAGGGACGAGCGTTTGGTAATCACGTTTTAATCAAGTTATCACGTGAACTAAAGCAGATCGCGTTAATGAATGCTGGGGATTTGTATAGAGTAAAGTCTTCGAGCTTTCTACTGATAACAGACACATCGTCATCCAAAAACATTATAAGCCTGTTTAACGATAATCTAAATTATTCAACTGAAACAAAGATAGACATTTGTTTTGGGCGTTATGAGGCCGAGTACCCCACGTTTAGTAGACACTTTACTAAGTTAGATCTAGGGTCTAATTGAGAGGTGATTTATGGCTAAACA
>NZ_JAUYVM010000028.1 GCF_030689305.1 Vibrio penaeicida
TTAAAGAGCGTTGCTTTTCGAGAAGTTTTTCTCTCAAAGCGGAGGTGCATTCTAGCGAGATAATTTGAAGAGTCAAATACTTTTTCAAATTTATTTTCTCAGAAGTTTTTCACCTCTCTAACACTGCTGAAGCCTTGTGGCGTCTGCCGTGTCAGTGAGGCGGCATTATAGGGAGATTAATGAAGTGCGCAAGACCTTTTTGATAAAAAATCGAAAAAAATGCGTTTTCGATGAATAATCCATCAAAAACGAAAAAAGAGGGTTAAAAAACCCTCTTTTTCTTTCATTTATCTCTACTAATTAGATAAATGCATACGCGTCAGCGTACATCTGATCTCGCTTAGCTTGTTTAGATTGAGTAAATTGCTCTCTTGCTGCGCCGGCCATTTCAAAACGACCTGCAATATAGATATCTACATTCTCTAAACTATTAAAGTCTTCTTCTACCGCTTGAAGCACATTGCCTAACTTACCAGACCAATTTGCATCTGCTTCTTCTACTACAGGAACGAAGTGAACATTGCTGTGAGCATTTGCGATTTCAACCAACTCTTCTTTAGCATAGAGCTGGCATTCATCTTTCGCACCCCAATATAGATGGATGGTGTTATTCAATTTTTGACTGACGCAATGGTCAAGTATAGAGCGCACATAGCTAAATCCGGTTCCACCAGCTATCAGTAACAGATCGTTAGTACTCTCTTCACGTACCCACGCATCACCATGTGGTGCATCTATTGCGATCTCGCTGCCGTCTTCCAGTGCTTTTTGCATTGCTTCGACAACTTCACTTGCATAAGCGTTGTGTTCCGCAGCACCGATATGCAGTTCGAGCTCTCCTTCATGGCGGCAAGGGCTACTTGCGATTGAAAATGGGCGTTTGTCTTTTTCACCCATTTCAACCAACAGGTACTGACCTGCTTTAAAGCTGACTGGTGTTTCTGGGTGCAATAAAATTTGGTATGTGTTGCACGCCAAAGGCTCAATGGACTTTACTTGGCATTTAATTGTCATGGTTTCCTCTTACTCACTTTCGAACGTGAGCAGTAAATCACTTTCGGCGTATGCCTGACATGGGAAGATCCAACCGTGAGCTATTTCTTTTTCCGTAAGCATAGGCTCAAGGTGATAGCTGACTTCCCCTTCTAATTTTCTGCACATACACATGGCACATGCGCCTACTGTACAACGATGCGGGAAGCGATAATTATTGTTGAGCGCTGCTTCCAGTATTGTTTGCCCAGTAGAAACTTCAAATACCCATTGCTGGGGCATTATGGTGACAGTTTGAGTCATTCTATTCCTAGTTGATCCCAAATCTCATCAATTTTTGCGACTACCGCAGGATCTTTCTTAATTGGTCGACCCCATTCACGCTGCGTCTCTTCTCCTTCGACTTTATTGGTAGCATCTAGCCCCATTTGGGTCGTTGGAAGATTGGCTTCTTGCTGATTGGCTTCTTGCTTCATCAGCGTGTCACGAGCTGGGTCCATACGCGTAGTAATCGCCCATATAACATCATTCCAATCTCTTACATTCACGTCTTCATCGCAAATGATGATGTATTGAAGATGGATATGCGCCTCAAACTCTTCCCATAGTGCGTTCATCAAACGGTGACCTTGCCAGGCTTCCGTTTTGTTGATGCTCACAATTGCCATGCTTCTACCATTTGCGGCTTCAGGCAAATGCAGATCAATCAGCTCTGGATGTTTTTGTTTGAACTGAGACACTAACTTATCGACGACTTCCGTCTCAGGCATGTTCTCTTTCGGTTTTGATGAAACCGACAGTTCAGCTTCCCATTTGATGGTGGAATCCAATCCCATTTTTGACCCAAGCCCAACCACTGGAGAAGCAAAATCCAATGAGTCTATCGGTGTGTTTTCTATCATGACAGTGTCGTGGACAGGATCCATCTGCGTTGTCATGGCACGAACCACTTCACTCCAATCACGAGTATCTACACTTTCATCAACCACGATAACAAACTTGGTATACATGAATTGACGAAGGAAGGACCAAACTCCCATCATGACGCGCTTGGCATGTCCTGGGTACTGTTTCTTCATAGACACGACGGCCATTCGATAAGAACAGCCTTCGGGTGGCAGATAGAAATCCGTAATCTCTGGGAACTGCTTTTGCAAAATAGGTACGAACACTTCGTTCAACGCAACCCCTAATACTGCGGGTTCATCTGGCGGACGACCTGTGTATGTACTGTGGTAGATAGGGTTTTCGCGCATCGTCACATGAGTTACCGTAAAGACGTGGTGTTTCTCCACTTCATTATAGTATCCCGTGTGGTCACCATAAGGTCCTTCGTCGGCATATTCATTTGGGTCTATATAGCCTTCTAATACAATTTCTGCACTGGCTGGTACTTCAAGTTCATTACTGACCGATTTTACGACTTCGGTTTTGCTACCTCGAAGTAAACCAGCAAAGGCATATTCAGATAAAGTGTCAGGTACGGGAGTCACAGCACCAAGAATGGTTGCTGGATCCGCACCAAATGCAACCGATACGGGGAAAGGTTTACCCGGGTTCGCTTCCATCCAGTCACGTAAATCCAGAGCTCCACCACGATGGGCAAGCCAACGCATGATAACTTTGTTCTTACTCAGCTTTTGTTGACGGTAAATTCCAAGGTTCTGGCGCTTTTTGCTCGGACCTTTCGTAACCGTTAGCCCCCAAGTGAGAAGTGGTGCAACGTCTTCAGCCCAACAGCTCATCACTGGAATTTTGTCTAAATCGACTTGATCCCCAGACCAAACAATTTGCTGGCAAGGTGCATTTCGTAAACGCTTTGCTGGCATATTCAATACTTGTCGAAAGACTGGGAGTTTATCTAGGGCGTCTTTAAATCCTTTAGGCGGTTCTGGTTCTTTCAAGTAAGCCAGTAATTTCCCAACTTCTCGTAACTCGGATACGTCACTGCGCCCCATTCCTATCGCCACTCGCTCGGTCGTACCAAACAAGTTCGCTAATACTGGAATATCATAGCCAATCGGGTTTTCAAACAATAAGGCAGGACCACCAGCGCGCAAAGTGCGATCGCTGATCTCGGTCATTTCATAATGTGGGTCAACCGGGTGAGTAATGCGTTTTAATAAACCTTCATTTTCAAGGTGTTCAATAAAATCGCGTAAATCCTTAAAACTCATAGACCTTTCTTGTGACAGGTTAAATTGCGCGCATTATATCAAAGACAAATGCAATATACTCTCGTTACCGATAAACTCTCGGCAGGGATAGATACGTGAATAGCGGAATCTAAGAGCAATTCTATTTGTCTTTTGTTCCCGAAAGCACTTGAAGCAATGATTTGGTATTCAAGCCTCGATGATTTTCAGCTAATTGCTCAACCCACCCCCTGTGTCCGTGCTTAACAAGGTTGCGAGCGACAATAGAAGCATCGTTTGACTGCTTGAGCTTCTTAATCAGAAAAGTTTTTACTTCCAACGGAATAGGGTCTAAGCGTGTCAACTCATCCAACGCAGCATCATGCAGTGATGGGTTATCACTCGCAAGCATGAGTTGCTGAAGTGAAAACTCGCTTTTGATTTTGACCAATCGCTTCAATTCTGACTTACTGTGACTATCCGCTTTCATGCGCCATAGCAACTTATAGACCTCTGGATCTTCGCTAACTTGAGCCATACGCACGACCACTTGAGTAGAAGGAAGCCAATTGGTGATCGGGTTTTGTGTGATTTGCTTTATAAGGTAGTCCAGCGCCTTAGGAGATAAACCGTCTAATTCACGGACCAACAACGCTTCTCTTTCTTTATTTTTCTTACTCCCTCCTTCCGTTAACCACTGAGACAAAACCAGATCGAGTTGCTCTGCTTTAAGGATAAAGGTCAAAATTTGTTGGTCGCTATGCCAACGCTTCAGTAAGCGGCTGGCGACAGCACTGGAGTCAAACGCGGGAACAGAGAATTCATAGCCGTCGCCTTGCTTACGCACTTTATAAGGCGAAGGGCGACCAATTTGTTTTTGAACAAACTTAGCCATCTTGGAGGTGAGAATAATCTCTTGGTCTTCCATATGCTCTAATAGCAGAAAACGCACAACATCTTGCTGAGGCAGACTAAGCCTTTGCAAAGAAAAATCCAAAGAACTGACTTCATCTTTCAAAACTAACTGATAAAGCTCATCAGCCTTATTCAGAACTTGCTGGTCTAGAACCCACTGCTGGGCTTCCTCATGTGACAGCTCTTTTGCTGACAATGGAGAAAACAGCAGAAGTAAAGATATAAACCATGCCAACATTCCTTGTTGCATATTAACATCCTGTTAACGATTTCGTCTATTTTGCAACCATTATGAATGAGACGCAAACAAAAACACCACCTGAGTCGGTGGTGTTTTGTTAAACAATATTAACGTATTTTACTGTCGACGCATCGCGTCGAAAAACTCATCGTTTGTTTTGGTCATTGCCAACTTATCGATAAGGAATTCCATTGCATCGATTTCACCCATTGGGTGAACTATCTTGCGGAGAATCCACATCTTTTGAAGCTCATCCGTTTTCGTTAGAAGCTCTTCACGACGAGTACCACTGCGATTAAAGTCTATTGCAGGGAAAACACGCTTCTCAGCAATCTTACGGTTCAGGTGTAATTCCATGTTACCTGTACCTTTAAATTCTTCGTAGATAACTTCATCCATCTTAGAACCCGTATCCACTAGCGCTGTAGCAATGATAGTCAGACTACCACCTTCTTCTACGTTACGCGCTGCACCAAAGAAACGCTTTGGACGGTGCAATGCATTGGCGTCTACACCACCAGTCAGGACTTTACCCGACGAAGGTACTACGGTGTTGTATGCACGTGCTAGACGTGTAATGGAATCCAAAAGGATGACGACGTTTTTCTTGTGCTCTACTAAGCGCTTAGCTTTTTCGATAACCATTTCAGCTACCTGAACATGGCGAGAAGCAGGTTCATCAAACGTCGATGCAATCACTTCACCTTTTACTAGGCGTTGCATCTCAGTTACCTCTTCCGGACGCTCATCAATCAGAAGAACCATCAGTTCACATTCTGGGTGATTGTGCGCAATGCTTTGTGCAATGTTCTGAAGAAGCATCGTTTTACCCGCTTTTGGCGGAGCAACGATAAGACCACGTTGACCTTTACCGATTGGTGAGGCTAAATCCAAAACACGTGCAGTGATGTCTTCGGTAGAACCATTGCCGCGCTCCATTACCATACGTTCGTTGGCATGAAGAGGAGTAAGGTTTTCGAAAAGGATCTTGTTGCGAGCGTTGTCTGGTTTGTCGTGGTTGACTGTGTTGACTTTTAGAAGGGCAAAATAGCGTTCACCGTCTTTAGGTGGTCGAATCTTCCCTGCAATGGAATCACCAGTGCGTAAATTAAATCGACGAATCTGGCTTGGTGAAACATAGATATCGTCTGGACCAGCTAGATAAGAACTGTCGGCACTACGTAAGAAACCAAACCCATCTTGAAGAATTTCCAGAACCCCATCACCAAAGATATCTTCACCACTTTTTGCGTGAGCCTTTAAGATGGAAAATATAATGTCTTGTTTTCTTAAACGCGCTAGGTTTTCTAAACCCAGGCTTTCACCTAGTTTCACGAGCTCAGACACAGGTCTGTTCTTCAGTTCTGTCAGGTTCATAGTAGTGGATACTTGTTTAGTCAAAATAGGATCTGTTGTGTTAGTTAGAGAGATTTGGTCACAGGATCGACCAAGAAATGAACATTTGCTTAATTAGCGTACGACAAATTAGCACTAAAATCAAGCCTAGTCTAGCCATTAAAAAAAATCAAAACCGTGCATCTAGATGTGGAGCACGGTTTTATGACTAAGTTTGCATTCGCTATTAAATATTAGCGTCTAAAAACTCTTTCAGTTGAGTCTTAGAAAGTGCGCCAACTTTCGTCGCTGCAACACTGCCATCTTTAAATAGAAGTAGCGTTGGAATACCGCGGATACCAAACTTTGGTGGCGTACCCGAGTTTTGATCGATGTTTAGCTTACCGATAGTGAGCTTGCCTTCGTACTCGTCTGCGATCTCGTCCAAAATTGGAGCAATCATTTTACAAGGACCACACCATTCTGCCCAGAAATCTACCAGAACTGGACCTGCAGCTTGGATTACATCTTGTTCAAAACCGTCATCTGTAAGCTGCAAAATCTTGTCACTCATCTTCCACTCCGTTGTGTTTTTCAGGAACTGGTTGGATGATAACCAGTAAATAGATGCCCTATTGGAATGTATTTACTTTCGTAATGCAAGCTTAAGCTGATATTCTATACCCATGAAAAAGACGCATATCACAGAGCAAAAGTTCGCCGATTTGGATTTACACCCCCAAATCATTGAAGGGCTTGATAAAAAAGGGTTCGAGTTTTGTACCCCTATTCAAGCCTTGGCGTTGCCGGTACTGCTCACCGGCCAAGACATTGCAGGCCAGGCCCAAACGGGCACTGGTAAGACCCTCGCGTTTCTTACTGCTACTTTCCATCATTTACTGACAACGCCTGAACACGAAGGTCGCAATCCATCGCAACCACGTGCGATCGTGATGGCACCAACCCGAGAGCTTGCTATCCAGATCCATAACGATGCTAAGCCCTTGATGGAGTCGACTGGCGTTAAGATTGCTTTGGCTTACGGTGGCGAAAGCTACGACAAGCAACTGGCGACCATTGAACAAGGTGTCGATATCCTTATCGGTACGACAGGTCGTATCATCGATTTCTACAAGCAACGTGTTTTCAATCTTAATAACATCCAAGCTGTTGTTCTTGATGAAGCCGATCGTATGTTTGATCTCGGTTTTATTAAAGACATTCGTTTCTTGTTCCGTCGTATGCCAGAGCCTAAAGACAGGCTAAACATGCTGTTCTCAGCAACATTGTCATACCGCGTGCAAGAACTGGCTTTCGAACACATGCACAATCCAGAGCATGTTGTTGTAGAACCAGAAAGAAAAACAGGTCACCGCATTCAAGAAGAGCTTTTCTACCCGTCTAACGAAGATAAGATGAACTTGCTTCAGACGTTGATAGAAGAGGAGTGGCCAGATCGTGCGATTGTATTTGCCAATACCAAGTACAAGTGCGAATCCATTTGGGGTCACCTAGCTGCCGATGGACACCGCGTAGGTTTGCTAACGGGTGATGTACCGCAGAAGAAGCGTGAACGTATTCTAGAGCAATTCACACAAGGTCATGTTGATCTACTGATTGCCACCGATGTTGCCGCGCGTGGATTGCACATCCCTCAAGTGACACACGTCTTTAACTACGACTTGCCGGACGATTGTGAAGATTACGTGCACCGAATTGGCCGTACAGGTCGTGCGGGCGAAAGTGGTCACTCAATTAGCTTTGCATGTGAAGAGTACGCCATCAATTTGACTGCTATCGAGGACTACATCGAGCACCCGATCCCTGTGTCAGATTACGATGCTAGCGCATTACTTGAACATCTACCGGCTCCGCTTCGCTTGCGTCACAAACAAATGCAGCAGCGTCGCACCAACACTGGTGGAAACAAACACGGCGGTAACCGCAAGCGCCATTCGCGCCCAAGAGCACCTCGTCATCAGTCTTAAGGAACACAGCAAATATTTATGAGTCAGTCAGCTACTTCGCCGCTTTACGCTGCTATCGACCTCGGGTCGAACAGTTTTCATATGCTCGTTGTGCGTCATATTGATGGCAGCGTTCAAACCATGGCCAAAATCAAACGCAAAGTGCGTTTGGCCGCTGGGTTAGATAAGGATAATAGACTTAGCACTGAAGCCATGCAGCGAGGGTGGGATTGCCTCAGTTTATTTGCAGAAAGGCTGCAAGATATATCGCCAGAGAACATTCGCATCGTTGGAACCGCGACATTGCGTACCGCAACAAATGTGGATGTTTTCTTAGAAAAGGCGAATGATATTTTAGGCTACGACATCAATGTCATTGCCGGTGAAGAAGAAGCTGCCACTATCTATAAAGGGGTAGCTCATACTTCAGGCGGTTTAGGTCGCCGATTGGTTGTTGATATTGGTGGTGCTAGTACGGAATTGATTATTGGTGAAGGATTTGATGCAAAAGCACTCACCAGCTTGAAAATGGGTTGCGTAACTTGGCTTGAGCAGCATTTTAAAGACCGACAATTAACCATAACCAATTTCAATACCGCAATTGAAGCCGCCAAACACACCCTAGCACCGATTCTAGAGCAGTATAAGGACATCGGCTGGGACGTATGCGTTGGAGCGAGCGGTACCGTGCAGGCACTTCAAGAAATCATGCTGGCACAAGGCATGGATGAAGTGATCACCCATGCCAAATTAAAACGTCTACAGAAGCAAGCCATGTTGGCGGATCATCTAGAAGAGCTGGATATTGATGGTCTAACACTGGAACGAGCATTGGTATTCCCAAGTGGTCTTTCCATCTTAATCGCGATCTTTGAGCTTCTAGAGATAGAGTCAATGACCCTCGCTGGTGGCGCACTTCGCGAAGGCATGGTGTACGAAATGATGGCAGAAATGCGTCAAGACGACATTCGAACCAGAACCATTGCCAGCGTACAGTCTCGCTACCAGCTTGATTCCGAATATGGTGAATTAGTCGCTGATTCAGCAAGCCAGCTCCTCAAGCAATGTGGTGGCGAAGATTGGATTGCTGAACCACAAGCTCACTATCTATTATCTTCTGTTGCGAAGCTTCATGAAGTTGGGCTGACTATCGACTACAAATGTGGTGGAAAGCATAGTGCGTACTTACTACAGCACTTAGACTTGCCGGGTTTCACCCGCGCGCAGAAACACTTATTGGCTGAACTCGCCAGACGATACAGAGAGCAAGTAAGCTCTTTACCAGAACAGCATGCATTATCGGGTCAAAGTGCCAAACGAGTACTGAGATTACTCAGGTTAGCCGTATTGCTGACGCACAGGCGATGCTCCGAACTTCAACCAAGAGTCACATTGAATGCAGAGGGTGACAGGCTCGAACTGTGTGTAGACAAACAATGGTTGGAGAGCAATCCCCTTACTAAGGCTGAGCTAGAGATTGAATCGAATAGACAATCTGATATGGGGTGGCCGCTTGCAATCAAAGCGTGCTAGTTTGTTTCACTAGAGCCTATTGAAATGTCTAAGCCTCGCATCATGCGAGGCTTTCTTTTGGTAAACGCAACCTTACTTAATCGCAACAGAAGCCAGTATGCGCCTCTTTCCGGTAAAAGGCTGCCTTGCATGCAAAACGGTGTAGTTGTTAACTAACAATACATCCCCTGCTTCCCAGCGAAAGTTAACACTGAGTTCTTCCATAGCAGATTTGGTTTTCTCCATGACTTCTGCGTCCATTAGTGCTCCACTACCACTGGTCACCGCCTTGGTTGAAACATTCCGGCTATCATTCCAACCGTCAAACACGGCAACAATAGAATTGAAGAATGTTTTTTTCTGCGTTTCTTCGTCAAATCGAATTGCGGGTAAAATAGAGGTTTCTGTTTTCAGTACGCCTTTTTCTCCCCATTGCCAGTCCATTTCATGTTCACGCAACTTCACTTCGCATTCCTCGCGTGTTTCTACATGAAAAGTTTCTTTCCATGAACGTCCAATAGGAGATGAGTTATCGGTTACCTCTGGCATGTAACGCACATATCGAACACCCTCTTGCTCGATTTTTTCTGCAAACTCAGGGGCAATATCAAAAAATCGTTGGCATATTTCAGAAGAGTGAAGGATGGACGTAGAACCGCCAGTTTCTGAAGGGATATCGCAATAGAAGAAAATGTACCCTGGTGGGTTGGGCGTTTGTGCCATTTCATGATGAAACGGTATTTTTTCGGTCGCTGGGGCTTCGTTAGCCGTCACAATTCGTGATTGTGTGACCTGGACGCGAGGCGCTGCCCCACCAATGTAAGGCATGTTTTCGTAGTCTGATTGATTCAGGAGCTGCTCAAACAAATCCGCATCCTGTACCGGAAATCCTCGTAATAGTATCGCGCCGTGCGTAATCAGTTTTTCGTGAACCGCTTCTTTTACACCAGAAAACCAATTCAACATGGCGGTAGGCTCTAAAGCGACAGCATCATCAGGTGGAAGAATAACCAAAGGAAACGCGCGCCCATTAACGCTTTTTTGCTCCGGTATATTTCCAATATTCAAAGTCATTCTTCTCTCCAATAAATAAATCAATAGTGAATGAATTATAACCACCCTATCACACCCCATATAAATGTAAATCAATTGTGAATGAATTTACATCCTGATCACGAAATACGATATACGCCATATCGTATTTTCAGAATTAACAGGCTAGATGACTAGGGTCTGGTGACCTGGGTTATAAGAGTGGCTGTATGGGTAGCGATGTCCGCTACACAAGCAAAAGACCTCTCCACTTTATTCAAACCCAATCGAGCTTTCTGTCGAAAAGCGCTTGGTGGAGAGGCAGGAGTATTTCTATTTCAATTCAGCAGCGTAGGTATCGGCAATGGCTTTTTCGGCATTACCCGCTTCTGAGACCAAGAGCTCGTAGTACTTCTTGCCTTGTTTCACATTCTTAGAGAACCATTGATACACTGGCTGTGCCTTTTCTTTGAATTGATCTTTCTCCGCTTTACTAGGCACATAAAGCTTTCCGCCTGCCTTTGAGAAATCTTGATAAGCTTTAATGGATTTGCGCTTAGGTGAGGCAAATGTCGCTTGTTGGAGTGCATAAAACCCATCCACAACCACTTTACGTAGATCTTCTGGCATTTTGCTGAAGTGCTCGTTATTCATAAACCACAATGCCGCCATGTAAGCATGACCATCGAGTGTTACGTACTTCAGCCCTGCTTCTGGGAACTTCATACCCATAATGTCGGTAATACCGTTCTTAGACCCTTCCACAACGCCCGTTTGGAATGATGTATAAAGCTCTGGCCATGGGATTGGTGTAGGGCTTGCTCCCAGAGATTTCACCAACTCCTGAGGTAAATCAGCCACAACGGTACGTATCTTCAATCCTTTAATATCATCTGGGGATTTCACCGTGCGCTTTGTGTTCGCAAAGTTACGCCACCCCCCCGTATTACCGATGGTCATCAAGCGGACTTTGTTGCCCGAATCTTTCAAAATGTCGCTGCGCATTTCCTGCACAAACTGACCGCTTAGCACTTCTTCAGCAACTCGGTCGCTTGATAGGATGTAAGGTAGGTCGAGCACTTGCACGTAAGGGAACATATTTGCGGTACCACCCGATGTGGACACATAAATATCGATAGAGCCATCTTCCAGCGCTTGTACACATTCAGTGCCGTTGCCACATAATTGAGTGCCAATGAATAAGTCCACCGAGATCTTTCCATTAGAGCGCGATTCCACAAAATCTTTAAACACGACCAAACCATCATAGTCTTCATCGTTTTCATTTGAGTTGGCTACGGCTCTTAATCGAAAATCTGCAGCCTGAGCAGCAGTTATCGACGACGCAAGAACCAGAGCAGCAAGACTGTTCACCATCGCTTTAGCAAATTTCATAATTTCTTATCCTTTTGAATGTTTCACTTTCCTGTTTTACGTGTTGCGCACTGGGCTTATTGTTATCGCTTTCCTCAGCAGCAGCACTTTCAGACCTTACGGTCAAACATTAAGGTCACCCATAAGGCTGACCTCAAATTCATTGAACTAATCCAAGCCATTTTGGAATGGTCATGGAAACGGATGGGAAAAAGGTAATGATAAAAATAACCAAAACCTCGACGGCCAAGAACGGAAGTATCCCCTTGGCAATAGATTCCACCCTTTCCCCCGACACACTCGAAGCCACAAACAACACCAGCCCCATAGGTGGTGTGGCTAACCCAACGGTTAAGTTCACACTCATAATGATCGCAAAGTGCACAGGGTCTATTCCAATAGAGATAAAGATAGGGGCGAGAATAGGACCGAGAATGATGATGGCGGGACCGGCATCTAAAAACATACCCACAACAAACAACAAGATGTTAATGGCAAACAGTAAAATCAGTGGGTTATCACTGATGGCCAAAACCCATCCAGCCAAATCTTCCGCCGCGTGAGACAAGCTCACCACAGTCTTGAATGCCAATGCAGAGCCTACGAGAAGAAGAACTACGGCCGAAGACGACGCTGAGCGAGCAAATATCTCGGGTAAGTCTCTTAGGTTTATGGTTTTGAGCATGAAAAGACTTAGGAATAACGCATAACCCACTGCAATGGCAGACGCTTCCGTGGGGGTGAAGATTCCTCCCACAATTCCACCCAAAATAATCACGGGGGTCATTAAAGGTAGAATCGCAGCGCGAGTTGCTTGCCCGCGCTCTGGCCACGTTGACTTTTGGCTCGCTACAGGGAAGTTGTGCTTTTTCGCCAATAATGTTGTGACTCCCATCAACGCCAAACCAATCAACACACCAGGGACCACACCCGCCGCAAACAAGGCAGCAACCGACACTTCCATGGTGTAGGCGTAGATAATCATGATGCCAGACGGTGGAATAATAGGACCAATCACAGAGCTAGCAGCGGTAATCGCAGCCGCAAAGCGCCGCGAGTAACCATTCTTCTCCATCGCGGGGATCAGCATAGAACCCAAGGCAGAAGTATCGGCTACCGCAGACCCCGATAGCCCTGCGAAAAGCATGCTCGACATAATATTTACGTGTGCCAATCCGCCTCTCACATGCCCAATGAAAGCTTGAGAAAAGTTAACCAGTTGAAGAGTAATGCCTCCACGATTCATCAATTCGCCCGCCAACATAAAAAACGGAATAGCCATCAAAGGGAATGAATCAATACCGTTGTAAATGTTTCGAAATAGCAGGGGCAAATCGCGGTCCATATCCAACGCAAGCATCATTGCACCGGGGGCAAACAGCGTTGCAAAGAAAACAGGCAGCCCAATTAAGAGAAGAACCAAAAATAAAGGTAAAAAGAGAACGAGCATCACTTACCCCCTCGCCGCTTCAGTGTCGGACGATGGAACGCTAACACCTAAAATATTCTTAAGAATAAGCTCCACATTCACCATCAACATGGTAATGAAGCACACGGGCATCGCGAGGTAAATCCAAGCGCGAGATAATTGAAAAGAAGCGGCACGGGTACGAAACCCTCGCTCAAAAAATTCTAAGCCGAGGCTAGATAGTTGGAACAACACCAACGCAGAAAGGACCAATAAAGTGAGCTTGAGCAGCTGTGCCACCTTACTGGGAACAAAGTCGTGGAGCATTTCTATCGCAACAAACCCTCCCGTTCGATAAGCACCCGCAGCAACAAATGCCATCATCCATATCATCAATGCCCTTGCCACTTCCTCCGGCCAAGGTAATGCGTTCGAGAGTATGTAACGACAAAATACCTGCAATAGAATAGTAGCAACCATTGCAAACACTAGAACCCAAGCGATTTGACGACCCGCCCAAATCATGCGGTTGTTGACAGCTTCCAGAAGCCGCAAGCTTCCATGCAACACCTTCTTCATTGACCCTCTCCAGCGATAATCCGTTATCAGCTTTTACTGTAACGTGGGTGACATTCGGAAAAAGAAGAGGTTAAGAATACGAAAATGGTTGAACATCACATATTTCACCACAAAGGCTCTATCAGGTTAAAATCGCTTTAACCTCTGGCATTTAGCTTCCCAGTCCGAATAAAATCACTTTCATTCACAATTCATTTATTTTTTTAGTTTGCAAGATTACCCTAACAGTGTATTCTCAACATGTAAATCAAATGTAAATGAATTGATGCAAAAATGAGTATCTGTTTTAATTCAAACTAGTTACAAACTGCGGAAAATTCGAGAAAATAATGGCTATTGATTTTCAGTCCAATACAGGACAGAGCAAACAAAAGAAGCGCCCAAAGTACGTTCAGGTCAGTGAATTACTGATTCGTGAAATCAATGCTGGTCATTGGAGAGCGGGCGAAAGGCTGCCAGTAGAAGCGGAATTGGCGGTAGAGTTGAAGGTGGCGGTTGGCACTCTGAGAAAAGCGCTTGCTCTACTGGAACAAGACGGTCTACTGGAACGTCGCCAAGGCAGCGGCACGTATGTCAAAAGCCCACCAAAAGAAGCCATTTACCAACTATTTCGCTTGGAGCTTCTTGAAGGTGGCGGTACACCACATGCCAACACGCTAACGGTGCGAAAAGAGCAAAACCCCGATGTCGCTGAACACTTTGAGGCAGCAAAAGATAGCTACTTTTGGCGAATAGAACGTCAACGATTTCTCAATAATACGGTCATAGCGGCAGAAGAAATGTGGATCCGTGCTGAACACTGCGATTCCCTTAGCCCAGATGAGTTAGATGAATCTCTTTACCGGCATTACCGTGAACATTTCAATTTTTGGATAAGCCGTGTGGAAGACCGCATTAGTGTTAAACAAGCGGATCAATGGGCAACCGATATTTTAGGTATTCCCACACACACAATGATCGGCTGGATTGAGCGTATCAGTTGGTCAGATGATGAAAAGGTTGAAGAGTATTCCAGAACTTGGTTTAACCCTGAAACCTGTCACTACGTTTCACGCATGTCTTAAGATTATATGTCTTAAGGGCTCTCGATGCTCTTGAGGCAAAGCCTCAAAAGTCAAAAGGAGTTGATATGGCAATTCGATACGCCATCATTGGATGCGGTATGATGGGACAAGAGCACATTCGGAATATTCTATTATTGCCTGGTGCCAGTATTACCGCTGTTTTTGAACCTGACGAACAGATGAAAACAGCCATTCATGTACTGGACAGCTCTATTGACTTCGAGCCATCGACCGAATCGCTTCTTGACCGTCAGGATATCGATGCCATATTGATCGCCAGCCCTAACCATTGCCATGCCGATCAATTACTGCAAGTAATCGAACACACTCGTTTACCCATATTGGTTGAAAAACCTATCGTCACATCGCTAGAGCAAGCACACCAAGTTCGTTTAGCGGTAGCGAAACACGCAGCTCCGCTTTGGGTTGCAATGGAATATCGCTACATGCCACCTATTACCAAGCTTCTCGAACTCATCAATAACAACCAAACTGGTCGCGTAAGCCAGCTGAGTATCCGTGAACATCGCTTTCCCTTTTTAGAAAAAGTGGCCGATTGGAATCGCTTTAACCGGAATACGGGGGGGACATTGGTTGAAAAATGCTGCCACTTTTTCGATTTAATGCGCCTGCAAACGCAAAGTGAAGCGGTTCGCGTCTATGCTTCTGGTAGCCAACACCACAACCATATTGATGAACAGTATCGCGGTGAAACACCCGATATCCTCGACAATGCGTATGTCATTGTCGATTTTGCCAATGGTCAGCGTGCCATGTTGGAACTCTGTATGTTTGCCGAAGGCTCACGTTATCAAGAAGAGATTTCCGTAGTAGGGAACCAAGGGAAAGTAGAAGCTTTTGTACCTGGTCCAACCCGTTTTTGGAATACAGAACTTGGCGACCCACCTACCCCTAAAGTTGTGATTTCGCCAAGAACACCTTCAGGACCTGAAGAAATCGATATCCCTGTCGACCCAGAATTACTCGAAGCTGGCGACCACAATGGATCGACGTTCTACCAGCATCAAAAGTTCCATCAAGCAATCACGGAAAATGGAAAGGTAGAAGTCACGGTTGAAGATGGCTTAAAAGCCGTCATCATAGGACTCGCTGCGCAGCAATCGATAGCGCAAGGTAAAGCAGTTGATATCACTGATAACGGCTGGGCATTTTAATTCAACAAACCCTGTGATAATGGTTTCTATACCCAACCTACAAATACAAAAATCAAAAAAGGAGCCAACGCTCCTTTTTCTTTGAAATTTGTACCAACAAAAATACGTTTACGCTTGCTGCGTTTCCAGCTCAGGCTTTACAAACGTTAGCTTCTTCACAATGTAATTCAACAGAACTCCGTACATCGGCACGAATAAACCTAAGCTAATAACTAACTTAAAGCCGTAATCCACCAGCGCTATTTCAGTCCAATGCTCTGCCATAAAAGGATCGCTGCTTTGATAAAAAGCGATAGAGAAAAACGCGAGTGTATCCAAAGCATTACCAATAAGCGTCGAACAAGTTGGGGCAACCCACCATGCTTTCATTTGACGTAGGCGGTTAAATACATGCACATCCAAAATCTGGCCTAGCATGTATGCCATAAAGCTCGCGATGGCGATTCGAGCAACAAACAAATTAAACTCGGAAAGCTGCCCAAAACCTTGGAATTGACCTTCAAAGAAGACGACTGATAACAGGTAGGACACCGCTAATGCAGGCAACATAACAAGGAAAATGATTTTCCGAGCCAACGCAGCACCAAAAATTCGCACGGTCAAATCGGTTGCTAGGAAGATAAACGGAAACGTAAACGCGCCCCAAGTGGTATGAAAACCGAATATGGTAAAGGGTAGCTGAACCAAATAGTTGCTAGATGCAATGATGACCAGATGGAATAGAACCAAAAAGAAAAGGGCGTTGCGCTGCTGCGCAGGGGTAAAGTGACTCATATTGTACCTTTTTCGTTTTATTTGGGGGTGAGGGAACCCAAATCGAAGCAAAATGCTTCATGACTGTGAATTAAGGGTGGGGATTATACTGCAACTTGAAGGCGGTGCAATAGATGATTTATTAGGCAATCGTTTAACTGCAATAAACCAGAAAATCGGTTTAAATCGAGTGTTTCATGTGAAACATTCAATACCTATGCTCCCCTACGCAGTCTCAAATAGAATGATAGGAAACGTTGCACTAAAGAATATTGAAACCTTTTTGGAATAGACCAGCAAGGTAATCGAGGTCTTCACTGTTGTCTTCCTTAGAAAGAACTTCCAACCACAATGATTCACTGTAATGCTCTGCTCTTAAAAACAATTGGCACCCTTCAAAGTCGATGAGCCATGAATGAATATCGGCATCCGATTGCTTTTCAAGCACATCAGCAGACAAGGTTTTTACTAGCGCCTCGCCAAGTTCAGGAAAAGAATCATAATCGAATCGCGGTGCTCGGATAATGATTCGACCCTGCTCTTTCTGATATTCCACCAAACCGTAATCTGTATTCATGTCATTAGTCACTTCTTGTTTACCCGCGAGAACCTTGTTTTACATCCACTTGATGTTCGCTATTACTTTTATTAGCTACCGTTAGTCAGATGTTCTTGAATCAAATCCAAAAATGGATCGGCGTACTTCTCCAGTTTTCTTTGACCAACACCATTCACCGCCAGCATTTCACCATAAGAAGTTGGCAGAATATCCGCCATGTCTATTAAGGTGGCATCACTGAAAACAACGTATGGTGGTAAGCCGTCTTCGTCAGCAATGGACTTACGCAGCTTGCGTAGTTTGGCAAACAGCTTTTTATCGTAATGCTTGTTCACCATCTTGTCCGATTTCGCTGTACGAGCCGCCGTATCCAGCCTTGGCACCGCGAGTTCTAGCGATTGTTCACCACGTAGAACGGGACGAGCCTCTTCGGTAAGCTGCAAAGTTGAGTTACGGGTAATGTTTTGAGTAAGCAACCCTTTGTGAATAAGCTGCCTAATGATACTCACCCAGTAGTCGTGGCTGTGTTCACGTCCAATCCCATACGTCGAAAGCTTATCGTGACCATTTTCGCGTACACGAATGTTTTGCATACCGCGCAGTACTTCAACCACGTACCCCATACCAAAACCTTGATTAACACGATATACGCAAGATAGGGCTTTCTGCGCTGATTCAATGCCATCAAAATGTTTAGGTGGATCAAGGCATATATCACAGTTACCACATGGCTTTTCGCTGTATTCACCAAAATAGTTAAGCAATACCTGACGGCGGCATGTTTGCGCTTCAGCAAACGCGCTCATGGCATTGAGCTTGTGAGATTCAACCTGCTTCTGAGGACCGTCGTCTTTCTCATCCAACATCCGACGTAACCAGTTAATATCCGCTGGATCGTAAAGCATCATTGCTTCCGCAGGTAATCCATCCCGCCCTGCCCGACCGGTTTCCTGATAATAGGATTCGATGTTTCGCGGAATATCAAAGTGCAACACAAAGCGAACGTTGGGTTTATTGATGCCCATTCCGAATGCCACGGTTGCGACAACGACCTGAATGTCATCTTTCTGGAATGCGTCTTGTACGTAGGCGCGCTCATCAGCATCCATACCCGCATGATAACCGGCAGCGCGAATGTGGTTGTTGCACAGCTTTTCCGTCAGCATTTCGACTTTCTTTCGGCTACCGCAATAGATAACCCCACACTGACCTTGCTGTGTGGCAAGGAAGCGAATGACTTGCGATACGGGTTTGTGCTTTTCCGTCAATGTATAACGAATATTAGGGCGGTCAAAGCTGCCAAGGTATTCGAGCGGCTCGTCAAGTTGAAGCCGAGAAATGATGTCTTTGCGGGTGGCTTCATCCGCTGTCGCCGTCAGAGCCATGATCGGCGCATAAGGAAAACGCTGCTTAAGCTCCCCCAACGCAGCGTATTCTCGGCGGAAATCGTGTCCCCACTGGGAAATACAGTGCGCTTCATCGACCGCGATCATCGAAAGCTTTAAATGTTCGAGCCTTTCTAGAAAATCCCGTGTCAGGACACGTTCTGGTGAGACATACACTAGCTTCAACTGACCAGAGTTCATTCGGTTATACACGCTGATCAGCGTATCGCGCTCCATAGAGGAATTGATACACTCGGCCGCGACACCGTTGGCTTTGAGCTGGTCAACTTGATCTTTCATCAGGGAAATCAAAGGCGACACCACCAGCGTCACCCCTTCTTTTACCAATGCAGGGATTTGGTAACACAGAGATTTTCCGCCACCCGTTGGCATGATCACCAAACTGTCTTTGCCATCGAGCACCGAATCGATGACTTCTTCCTGACCAACTCTAAATGACTGGTAACCGAAAACATCATTCAATACCTTGATGGCACTGTTGGTTTCTGGATCTATCGGCTGAGCTAGAGCGGAGTCGGACATTCGGTTCTCTGAGGGACAATTGGATTGCGGCAAAGCGTCATATTGTAGAGCGCTTTAACGGTTAATTAAACTTAAATTAACCTTTGCTGGAGATAATTCTGTGCGCAGAAAATATCCCTAAAGGACAATTAAATTGCTAGGGCATTAACAAGGCTATCGATATACTGTGTTTTTCCTCTAAATGTAACGTTCTGTTACGGAAACGTGAAAGATAAGAATGACGGAAGAGCAACAAAGGTCACGCCAAGGCGGCATATTAGCTGTACTTGCCTATACCATGTGGGGCATTGCACCCATCTACTTTAAAGCACTCGATAATGTCCCTGCTTTGGAAATCCTAAGCCACAGGGTAATTTGGTCGTTTGTGTTTTTAGCGATATTGCTGCACATAGGAAGAAGTTGGCATTCTGTCGTCACTGTACTTAAAAATAGAAAGCGTTTGGGTTTACTTGCCCTGACAGGGGTTCTGGTCGGTGTTAACTGGTTAATTTTTATCTGGGCGGTCAATGCGGATCACATGCTGGATGCCAGCTTAGGGTATTACATTAACCCTCTTCTTAACGTTCTTATGGGAATGATCTTTCTTGGAGAGCGCCTAAGAAAGCTACAATGGTTTGCCGTCTCACTCGCCACAATTGGTGTGATCGTTCAGCTCGTGGTCTTTGGTTCTGTTCCCGTCGTCGCCATTGCGCTTGCCTTTAGTTTTGGTTTTTACGGCTTACTTAGAAAGAAAATCAATATGGAAGCGCAAACTGGTCTGTTTATTGAAACCATGGTGATGCTTCCTGCCGCCGCTATCTATGTCCTATTCATTGCAGACAGTGCAACATCAGATTTGAGCAGCAATACATTAACACTAAATCTTCTGTTGTTGGCTGCTGGCGTAGTCACCACTCTCCCCCTTCTATGCTTTACGGGAGCAGCGACCCGCATCAAGCTCTCGACATTGGGCTTTTTTCAATATATTGGTCCAAGCTTAATGTTCCTTCTAGCCGTATTGGTATACGGAGAAGCATTTACACTCGATAAAGCCGTCACCTTTGGCTTTATATGGAGTTCTTTGGTGGTATTCAGTTTCGACGGAATTCGAAATGGTCGGAAAAAACACTAACTGTCCGTTTTTTACAAGACAACAATACGCTGGTTATGCTTTAGTGTAGATAAAGCAACCAGCTATTTTGTATTCTATTGAACCGACTTAAGTGATGGACAACGTTAAATACTCTCTATCTAGTGATCCGAGTATCCAACTGATAGACGCCAATTATAAAAAGTTTGCCTTTTC
This sequence comes from Vibrio penaeicida, assembly GCF_030689305.1. Lineage (GTDB taxonomy): Bacteria > Pseudomonadota > Gammaproteobacteria > Enterobacterales > Vibrionaceae > Vibrio > Vibrio penaeicida_B. The sequence goes on from NZ_JAUYVM010000028.1 coordinate 20,256, forward strand.
TCGCCATTACCACCTCGACTTTCATATCGGGTTGATTCAGCGCGGTGTTCAAAACTTTAACCATTCAGGTAGCCGTCATCAAGTTGGTCAAGGGCAGATTATTGTCATGCCTCCAGATGAAATGCATGACGGTCATTCAGAGTTGCAAAGTGGCTATCAAGTGAAAGTGTTTTCGGTGAAACCAGAATGGTTTACAGATCAACTGGATCTGGGCAATAAACAAGCAATGACACACTTTACTCAGTTGATCATTAGCGATCCTACACTTTTCCACCAATTATCCCTCCTTCACGCACAACTTATGCACAATAGAGTCTGCCAGCTTGCGCAAGATTGTTTGCCTTTCGAAGGTTTCGGCAGCATGTTGGATCGATATGGAAGCCTAAAGCCTGGAGTTGCTTTGCCTTTAGGCAAGACAACGATTCAATCTCTGCGTGAATACTTGATGGGGAACCTTGATCAGCCCATACGATTAAAGGCTTTGGCCGATATGTGTGAACTAACACCTTCTCAATTCCAGCGCCACTTCAAAGCCAGTATGGGAATAACACCTTACGCTTGGTTAATGAGGTTGAGAATGGAACAAGCACTTAGCTTACTGTTGCATGGGGTCAATAGCATCAATGTCGCCATACAAGTTGGGTTTTACGATCAAGCCCACTTCATCAAAGCCTTTAAAACTACCTATGCCATGACACCCAGTCAAGTTCAGTGTCACTAATTTACAAGACCTCTTGGTATCCATTTATGATAATGGCGTTCTTTGCACTCTAGAGTCTGTTAGATGAATGAAACTACCCTATTGCTCACCCTTGCAACGGTCCATTTTATAGCGCTTTTGAGCCCAGGACCTGATTTTGCACTTGTGGTTCAAAATGCCAGCCGACATGGTAGGCAAACTGGCGTCTACATTGCATTTGGGCTTTCCGTTGGCATTCTATTGCACTCGATCTTCAGCCTAACCGGCGTTAGTTACCTTGTTCACCAGCACCCTTCTGTCTTTCAACTGTTGCAAGTCGCAGGGGGTAGTTACCTACTGTATCTAGGCTTGGGCGCACTTCGATTTGTCTTTCAATATAGGAATCAAGCTATATCCCAAGATACCTCGACACCCAATATGGTGCTAAGTAATCGTAAACAAGCCTTTTTACGCGGATTTATCACTAATATTTTAAATCCGAAAGCGTTGGTCTTCTTTGTTAGTCTTATGTCTTCACTTATCCCTGCTAGTATGTCATTAAGCGGAAAAAGCGCAGCGCTTCTTATCTTATGGAGCCTTTCCTTTGCTTGGTTTTCGGCGCTCGCATGGATGCTTTCTACGGCTCGTTTTCAAACAAAATTGAAACGCATGTCGCTATACATTGATGGATTATGTGGGCTGATATTTACAGGAATTGGACTCAGTATTTTGTATCAAGTTTTGAGTAACGTATTCACTTCTGGAATTTAGGCGTAGCAAATCTGGTACATTGCTTACAAAAGCATCTCCCTTGTATAGACCGAGTTCCGTTGTCCTGACAGGCTGAAGATCCAACAAAAGGAGAAGCTTATGTCATGGAAAACAACTCTCACACAAATGACGTCCTGCTCACTCTTGCTTGTCAGTTCCTTTGGCTTTGCAAATCAGGCAGCAGATGGCGTTGCACCGGAAGAAAGTACCGGGCTTGAAAACAAAACGCTAACCACAGCTAAGAAATGGATGGTTACCGCTGCAAATCCAATTGCCACGCAAGCAGGAGCGGATATTCTTGCTGCTGGCGGCAATGCCATCGACGCAATGGTGACGGTTCAACTCATTCTCGGACTTGTAGAACCCCAATCCTCTGGCATAGGTGGCGGGGCTTTTCTCGTGTACTGGGATGCCAAAGGCAATCGCCTTACGACCGTTGATGGCAGAGAAACTGCTCCTTTAGCGGCAACCCCGACTCTATTTCAAGATGAACAAGGCAAACCACTCAAGTTTTATGATGCTGTTGTCGGTGGTCGCTCTGTTGGCACCCCTGGAACCGTTAAATTGTTGTGGGATACCCATCAGCAACATGGAAAGTTATCGTGGAAGCAAGTCGTTCAGCCTGCAATCGACCTAGCGCGAAAAGGATTTGCGATCAGCCCTCGCCTTGCTGGCTTGATAGCAAAAGATAAAGAACGTTTAAGCCGATTTGATTCAACAAAGGCGTATTTCTTTAATGCCGACGGCACACCGAAAACCGAAGGTACAATACTTAAGAACCCACAATACGCAGATACCCTAGCTCAAATTGCGAACAATGGGGCGAACGCCTTTTATTCCGGCAACATTGCAAAAGACATTGTAGAAACCGTGCAAAGCGCACCAGGCAACCCAGGGGTACTTGGCTTACAGGATTTTGCAAATTACCGCACAAAAGAGCGCGTGCCCGTCTGTGCTCCCTATCAGTCTTATGACATATGCGGTATGGGTCCCCCAAGCTCTGGCGCATTAACCGTGGGGCAAATCCTCTCTATCACTGAAAAATTTGATTTGAAAAAGCTCGGTGCTGACAACCCAACCAGCTGGCAGATCATTTCCGACGCTTCTCGTCTCGCTTTTGCGGATCGTGGTCGCTATATGGCTGACAGTGATTACGTACCAATGCCGACTCAAGGGCTACTGGACTCTGGCTACATTGCCGAACGAGCTAAGTTAATTACTCCAAACAAAGCACTAGAGAGTGTCAGCGCGGGTTCGCCTCCATGGAGTCATGCCATGCGTTTAGCTGATGATGAATCCATTGAACTGCCCTCCACCAGCCACTTTAATGTCGTGGACTCGGAAGGTAACGTTGTCTCAATAACCACAACCATAGAAAACGCTTTTGGATCGCGCTTAATGGTTCGTGGCTTTTTACTCAACAATGAATTAACGGATTTTTCTTTCAAAACGCACAAAGACGGAGCTCCCATCGCAAACCGACTTGAGCCAGGAAAACGTCCTCGCTCTTCAATGTCGCCGACCATCATCATGCAAGATGGTAAACCTTATATGGCGATCGGTTCGCCAGGGGGAAGCCGTATCATTGGTTACGTGGCTCAATCCATCATCGCGCATTTACAGTGGGGAATGGATATTCAACAAGCCATCAATCAACCTCATTTGGTCAACCGATTCGGAACGTTGGATATCGAGAAAGGCACCGCAGCCGAGTCCATGCAGTCGCCGCTTGAAGGTATGGGGCATAAGGTAAACATTCGCGATCTCAATTCCGGACTGCATGCCATTCGACTCACCAAAGACGGCTTAGAAGGTGCTGCTGACCCGCGCCGTGAAGGTGCAGCTATTGGTGAATAGCCGAATCTAGACGTTGTGCCAACGCCCTTGTGAGATATCTCTTACAAGGGCGTAAGTGAACGCGGTTTCATTTATATCAACAAGAGAAGAAAATGAACCTAAGGTACTGATATAAAACAAATCATGTGATATTGACGCTTATTTAAGCAGAGGTTTTTTCTGCCCGTATATTGAGGAAAATCCTCAATCTCTTAATATTAACCCTGTCGGAAGGATGCTGACACGGAACAGGAAAAGCCAAGGATTTGGTTATCTTCAGGATGAAGATTTGATTATTTAGGATGAATAATCAGCATGGAGCAATAAAGGACATTGAACGGACTCAATCGTTATCAGGAAGATAGCGTAAGGAAGACAATGGACACCTCTAGGATGAGGTAAGGAACAAACATCAGGATGATGTAAAGGACACCGCTCAAGGAACAAGTGAGCACGCTAACGAGGAACGTTGGCTGATCAGGATAAGATCATGGACACCGCTAGGATGGCGATGAAAAGGATTATGCTGAAGGATTCAGTATTGCTATCAAGGATTTGATGCATGGAGCAACTTTAGTAGCCGGATTGCTGCGAGTAAGATTGTAACCCCGAAGGGCATTGCTCTCGGGGTTTTTCTTTATCTGTACATAAGTAACCTCAGCTTTGGATAAGTAATATTTCAACCTAACGGTTTTGCCATCTGCGCCGCTAATCAGTGATAAAGCTAATCAACGACAAAGCTAGCCTGTGATGAGACAAAAAAAGCCCGCTTACGCAGGCTTTGATTCCATTCATTGTAGCGGTTAGAGCTTTTCTAGCTTGGCGAATGCCGTTACTAGCCATTTAATCCCTTCACCGTTGAACGCTACTTGGACTCGGCTTTGAGGACCACTGCCTTCAAAGTTAATAATCGTCCCTTCACCAAATTTCGGATGCATCACTCTCGCGCCTAATGAAAAGCCCGTTTCGTTGAAGTTTTCTTTCACGACTTGCTGACTGAACCGCCCGGATGATGCAGGTCGGCTCACTTGTGCTTTCATTCGCACTTCATCCAAGCACGTTTCTGGCAGTTCACGAATAAAGCGTGAAGGTTTATGGTACTTATCTTGCCCGTATAGACGACGCATTTCCGCGTAAGTGATGTAGAGCTTCTCTTTTGCTCGTGTCATACCCACATAGCAAAGGCGTCGTTCTTCTTCTAACCTACCAGCTTCTTCAGCCGACATTTGGCTTGGGAACATCCCTTCTTCGACACCAACCATAAATACGAGCGGAAATTCCAACCCTTTAGCACTGTGAAGAGTCATAAGCTGCACCGCGTCATCGAATTCGTCAGCTTGCCCTTCTCCGGCTTCAAGCGCAGCGTGCGTAAGGAATGCAGTGAGTTCGGATAATTCTTCAGCTTCTTCTGGCTTTTCAAATTGGCGAGTAGCCGTAACCAACTCCTCAAGGTTTTCAATTCGAGCTTTCGACTTTTCACCTTTTTCTTGTTCGTACATCGCATACAAACCTGAATTCTTAATGACGTGGTCGGTTTGGTGATGCATCGGCATTTCAAACGTATCGTCTTCAAGTGCATTGATGAGTTCGATAAATCGACTTAACGCACCAGCGGCTCGTCCGGCTAGAACCTTTTCTTCCAACAACGCTTGTGAGGCTTGCCAAAGTGTGGCACCACGATCTCGCGCAGCAAACCGAATAGTTTCGAGTGTCTTATCCCCCATTCCACGGGTTGGCGTATTCACAACACGTTCGAATGCAGCATCGTCATTCCGGTTAGACATCAAACGCAAGTAGCACAGTGCGTCTTTGATTTCTTGCCGTTCGAAGAATCGCATACCGCCGTAGATACGATAAGGTAACCCAGACTGAATTAACGCTTCTTCCAGAACACGGGATTGGGCGTTATTTCGATAAAGCATGGCGGTGTCATTCAGCGCCCCGCCTTTCTCTAGCCACTCTTTTATTTTGCTAACGGTAAAGCGAGCTTCATCGAGCTCGTTATACGCCGAATACACAGAGATAGGCTCGCCATCATTGCCATCAGTCCAGAGCTCTTTACCCATGCGCTCTGTATTATTGGAAATCAGTTCATTGGCTGCCGATAAAATGGTCTTGGTTGAACGATAGTTTTGCTCTAATCGGATGGTTTTTGCGCCAAGGAACTCATCAAGAAAACGCTGAATGTTTTCGACTTTGGCCCCACGCCAACCATAAATGGATTGGTCGTCATCACCCACGATCATGACGCGTGCTTCTGGTCCCGCCATCATGCGAAGCCAAGCGTACTGAATGTTGTTGGTATCTTGAAACTCGTCGACCAATATGTGTTTAAATCTCGCCTGATAATGCTCGCGAATGTGTTGTTTGTCTCGAAGCAACTCATGCGCTCGGAGCAGAATTTCAGCAAAATCCACCAGCCCAGCTCGGTCACAAGCCTCTTGGTATGCGGTGTATATTTGTAAGTTTGTTTTAGTAATGGGGTCTTGATAGCAATCGATGTGGTTAGGGCGCAAACCTTCATCTTTTTTGGCGTTAATCCACCAAGCCGCTTGTCTCGCTGGCCACTGTTTTTCATCAAGGTTCATGGCTTTGATCAATCGACGCAGTAGACGTTGTTGATCCTCTGAATCCAATATCTGAAAGTCTTCAGGAAGCTTGGCATCCAAGTAATGCGCCCGCAGAATACGATGGCAGATACCGTGGAAAGTGCCGTTCCACATCCCCGATGCGCTGCCCATCATTAACTCTTCGATACGGCCACGCATTTCAGCCGCGGCTTTGTTGGTAAACGTTACCGACATAATAGAAAACGGAGAGGCATTCTCGACAGCCATTAGCCAAGCAATTCGGTGTACCAGCACGCGTGTTTTACCACTGCCAGCTCCTGCAAGCACGAGCATATTCTCTAGCGGGGCTGCTACCGCTTCGCGTTGTTTGTCATTCAAACCATCAAGTAATAGGGAAGCGTCCATCGTTTTCTACTGTGTATTTATACATAACTGGTCATTATAACCGAATTCCAATCAAGAATAAGGTTGAATTCGCAATAAAAATCCCACTTTATAACCCATACAAAATCAATGGGTTGGGAACTTTAAAAAAAATAAGTAAAAAAAAATCGCCTTTTTTGTGAAAGATTTGTCGTTCATTCCTAATCTTATTCTGTAAGCAACCTGACAAACGCTTGTCCATCGCGAAACAGGTTGTCTTTATTAAAGAAACTAAGGATCAAGTTCGAGGATTGAAATATGAAAAAGTCTAATCTTGCTGTTACTGCTGCGGTTACGGGCCTTCTTGCTATCGCTGGTACTACTCTAACTGCTACTTCTGCGGTCGCAGCAGAAAAAGAGAAATGCTATGGCGTTTCCAAAGCAGGTAAAAACGACTGTGCAACCAAAACTAGCTCATGTGCTGGTACGTCTAAAGAAGATTTCCAAAAAGACGCATTCATCGTAGTACCTAAAGGTCTTTGTGACCGTTTGGCTGGTGGAAGCAACACGTCTTCTTAAGCCTTTCCCTCTTAGCCATTTCAGGGCGATGAGCCATGCTTATCGCCCTAATTTATGGAGTGGCTTTGTGAAAAAGGCTTAATAACCGCTAAACGCATACAGCTTTACAAGATTGGCTAAATCTTGATGAACTCACCGGAGAGAGACATGCATAACAAAGTTGGCGTTGGATTAAGAACACCACATTTGGATTACTTTTCTGAGGAAGCGACTGGGTTGAGCTGGTTGGAAATCCACAGTGAAAACTACTTTCTCCCTAACTCTCTGCAACGCCAGCAACTTAATCAGATAGCGGACAACTACGACATTAGCTGCCATGGTATTGGACTGTCTCTAGGGTCGGTAGACGGCGTCAGTCAATCACACCTGGCGCGACTAGAACGCTTAATCAATGATTTACAGCCTATTTTAGTTTCTGATCACTTAAGTTGGAGTGAAAACGGCGGTCATTACTTCAACGACCTTTTGCCGCTTCCCTATACGGAAGAAGCATTGGATGTATTTTGTCGGAATGTGCTGCAAGTTCAAGATGCTATAAAGAGACCGCTACTCATTGAAAATCCATCGAGTTACGTGAAGTTTTCTCACTCTACGATAGATGAGTGGGTTTTTCTGTCCGAAGTACAAAAGCGTACTGATTGCCGACTATTGCTCGACTTCAATAACATTTATGTCAGCGCATTCAACCACGGCTTCGATACCGATGAATACTTAGCAGGCATCGATGCTACAAAGGTAGATGAGATACACCTTGCCGGCTTCACCATTAAGCAACATGAGAAAGGTGAAATTTGGATTGATACCCATAGCCGCCCTGTTTGTGATGAAGTTTGGGCGTTATTTGATGCTTGGATAAAAGCGCATGGTGAGCGACACACACTTATAGAGTGGGATTTGGATATTCCTGAACCTCAAGTTTTGATTCAGGAAGCCAGCAAAGCCAGTCATTACTTAATGCAGATCCAAGGAGAGTCTTATGGCACTTTCCCTCGCTGAACTGCAAAGCCAGTTTGCCAAAGCGCTGCATTACCAAGCCACTGGTGAATCCTGTGATTTAGTGTCTGATGAGTTCTCTGCTGACGAACGCATGCAGATTTATCGCAACAATTTTGTGATGAGTTTATGCGAAGTAATTGAAGCAACCTATCCCAAGGTTTTAGCGTTAGTGGGTGAGGAGTGCTTTCAACAGCTTGCTCGTCAACACGTTTTGACACGCCCTTTAACCGAAGGCGATGTCTCTGGATATGGTGAAGGTTTTGCCGACACAATAAGACAATTTGATCAAGTCATTGCCGCTGTGCCTTATCTCTCGGATATCGCTGACATGGAATGGAAACTGGATCTAAGTGAAATGGCATTATCTTTAGCAATAGAAAAGCCATACTTGCCTTTGGACAAACTCGCTTCCGTGGCTGAGGAACAACAGCCATCGCTTGTCTTTCATCTTGCTTCAAATATTCAGCTTATATCCAGCCAGTTTGCCGTTCTCTCTTTGTGGGAAGCCTTAGAGAAAGAGAAATTTGATGGATTAGAGCTGAATAACGCCGAGCAAGGAGTGGTATGGCTTGATTCTGCTCGCCATCTTCATATCGATCCTATATCAGATGAAGTACATCAACTTATTCAATCTTGTTCGATGGGGTTATCACTAGCAGAAATCGAACCCGATTTATTGACGCATTTGAACACTTTAATGGCTTCAGGCTACTTAGATGGGTTCAGTATAAAAGAACAACAAATAGAGGAAGAATTATGAGTTCAGCCATTCGAAATATTATCGACACCTACGATGGGATCGTAGACAAACTTCAAGCTGGATTTATTCCGTTGTTACTTGTTTTTTGCCGCTTATGGGTAGCCTGGGTCTTTTTCAATTCAGGTCTAACCAAGATTGCATCATGGGACAGTACCCTGTACCTCTTTGAGTTTGAATATGTCGTCCCATTGCTGCCTTGGGAGTTTGCTGCGTATTCAGGAACAGCAGCAGAACTGATTCTGCCTGTGTTCCTAGCGCTCGGGCTTTTTACACGCCCAATGGCCGCCATACTATTTGTATTCAATATTATTGCCGTTATCTCTTATCCGCTTCTTTGGGAAAAAGGCTTCTACGATCATCAACTGTGGGGTTTGATGATTCTTATAAATGTTGTTTGGGGAGCAGGTCTGATTTCGGTCGACCATATCCTAAAGAAAAAGATAACCCAATAACAAACCTCCCTTTAGTTAAGTAGCAACCTGTAAGCTACCTACCAATTCGCCCCAGTTTCTGGGGCATTTTTTTGCTTGTGGCTCTAAACCTGAAATTATTGTATTAGGTTCAATAAATATTCTATTAACATCTATATCACTACTATCGTTTGTGCAGTAAACACCAATATTGTTGAAATGAAGCTAAAACATTGATGTATTTCGTCACCACACCTCCCCCCCCCTCAACCGTGGATGACCAAGGCGGCTGTTATAGAGCCGCCTTTTTTTATTGCTCTAGACTTACAGCTATCAATAGGAAAGTGAATGGATAAGTTTCAGGATATTTAATGCAGATAGGGAAAATATAATTAGGCAGGGTTGGATGAAGGCCTAGATTATTTATTTGGATAATTTTGAGAAATATATTAACAGTAAAAAGCCTTTCGGATTAGCCAAATATTACTAAGAATTCCGCAGATAAATTAAAAGCCAGCACAAAGGCTGGCTTTTAATTTTAGAATCCAATTATTTCTTAGAAAGGAATTCTTTCAGTTCGTCCGGTGAAATACCCTGCTGAGCCAATTCAGCAGCGAGCTGCTGAACACTTTCACTCTTACGGGATTCAATCACTTGCTGAAATTGGTAAACAATATCTCTTAGCATATGCAAAGGAACTTGTTTGGCGGCGCTTCGAATACGCTCTTCACTCTGATTCCCGAGTTCACTAAGCAGTTTTCCGAACATTACTTTTTCTGGAGACTCTTCTAATTGCTCTAAAATACGAGCCATCTCATATGTTGTCATCGACATTGAATATGTATCTTCCAAATAGATCGGGGAAATAATTATATATGTGACGCTAAATATACACCCCTTTCGCTGTTGGGAAAACAATCAATTTCAATTATTGGTCATTTATATACTCAGCACCTTACAAAATGCGGTTAGCTGACTGCTTCTGCATGCCAATTACGACCCACTCGGCTATACAGAATGATTAAAGCCGGTGCCAAAAGCCACATATGCAATGCAATTAACGTCTCTGGCTCAAACGACAGTCTTTGCAGAATACCAACCATAAGACCAGAACCACTCATTTGAAATAGACCCAATAGAGCCGCAGCTGTGCCTGCTTTATCACCAAATGGAGCCAAAGCTTTCCCTGCCCCCGCTCCCATGATGCATGCAAATCCAATGGATGACATAAATATAGGCAACATAAATCCTAAAGGTGTTTGCCACGATTTCATGCCAAGCATCATGGTACCGCCAATTAACAAAACAGCGACTCCAAATACCAATGTCCCATGTGTGCCCCAGCGATCCATTAGTTTAGGTGCAACCATGCAAAATACGATGTTGAATATGGCATTGATTCCGAACCAGAACGTAAACGCGTTCATCGTAATCCCCATATTCGTCATTAATACAACGGGGGCTGATGTTACGTAAGCAAGAATGACAGCCATGCCCAACATGCAAAGAGACGAATGAAATATAAAACTCGGATGCTTCAATACGCTCAAGTATCTCGAAGGTCTAAACAAGGGCTCTTCCGAGCGTGATGGGTTGGTTTCTTTGAAGTTCATCAGCATCATGATACCGCCAACCACAGCAAAACCAGCCATAAAGCTAAAGTTACTCCGCCAGCCAAACTGTTGGGTTAGCCAGCTTCCTAAGATTGGTGCCAGAGCCGGAATGAAACATATTGCCCCGTTTAGGTAACTGATCATTCTGCCGCTTTTTTTAGGACCAAACATATCGCGAACTGTTGCAAAAGCTGCCACCGATGTCGCACAAGCACCGAAGCCTTGTAGCAGCCGAGCCATTAGCATCCACTCTATGGATTGAGCAACCCACGCCAAATAAGCGCTCAACCCGTAAATAACTATGCCTCCTAATGCAACAGTTCGACGTCCGTATCTGTCGGCAATGGGACCTGCAAATAGCTGCCCGACTCCCATAGCAAATAAAAACCAGGTCACCGTATCTTGTGCAAGCGTAGCTTCCACTTGAAATGCTTTCGCCATAGTTGGTAGCGCTGGAAGATAAATATCTATAGCCATCGGGCTAAAGAGCACAAGCATTACCAACATGGTGAATTGTAGCTTTGAGACTTTCTCTGGATTTATTGTCGACATAGTAACCGTCACTTCTGTTTTCTTAAGGCGCAGTTTATTATCATGAAGATATGAATGGAAATGGACTATTTTCATCTCAGATATTCCATGGGGGAATTTCTAAATGAACATTGAACAACTGGGCCGAATCGATCTCAACCTTCTGGTTTGCCTTAACGTACTAATTGAAGAAAGAAACGTAACCCGAGCCGCATCTAGGCTCTGCTTAACACAATCTGCTGTCAGCAAATCATTAGCAAAGCTGCGTACACAATTTGATGATCCACTGTTTTATAGGAGCGCACACGGACTAAACCCAACACCACGGGCACTATTCCTTAAACCCAAATTAGAAGCTCTAATCTATCATTTGGAATCTATTACACAGCCAGATAGTTTTGACCCGAAAACATCTGATCGTAGATTCCATATATCTTTAGTTGAAAGTGTGTACCCACTAATACTGCCCCATTTTCTTCCGAAACTTTTCCAAGAATCGCCAGGTATCAAACTCACGACCCACCCCTGGAATAAAGAAACCTTTAAGCTTCTCCAATCCGGTGATATGGACTTCGGTATTACAGGAAAAGACATCGATATTAATGACGCCACTCTAACGATGCTGCCTCCAAGCGATATAGAAATGCAGGAAATATTTCAGGATGAACAGATTTGCTTGGTTCGAAAATACCATCCAGTTCTGAGCCGTCACTGGGACCTTGATGCCTACCTTGCCGAGCGGCACGTCCAAGTAAGGTGTGATGGTAACGATCGCTGGTTACTTGATTATAAACTTGCTGATAAAGGCTTGGAACGAGACATCGCTTTGTATGTTCCCGATTTTAACAGCGCAGCCAGCTTGTGTACTTACACCGACTTCGTGTTCACAGCACCAAGACATTTCGCTCAGTACATTTCTGGCTACCTCGACTTGGTGCTATTACCTTTACCGACAGAATTACCTCCAATGGCATATACGCTTTTCTGGCATAAAGACAGAACACAAGACGCAGCGCTTAGCTGGTTTAGGAATATCATCACCTCGCATACACACCATTTAAATGGTGTCGATTGAGACTCAGAGATTGAATCATTTTGGCTATATTTTGGTACGTTCAAAATTGCTTACAAGCTAGGCTTCATCTCACAGCAGAATACATTGCTTGTCTGATTAAAAAACGATAGTTTGTACGCAATTTCGTCGCAAGTACGGATAATAGAACAGTCGAAAAGGAATCATACGGATGGATGTCATGATTAAAGAAAGAGTAGAAGCCCTTCGTCGCTGGTTAAGCGAGAACAACGTTGATGCGGTTATCATTCCCCATGAAGATGAGTTTTTAGGAGAATACGTTCCCGCTCACCATGAACGTTTACTTTGGGCGACCGGATTTACTGGTTCTGCTGGTGCAGCTGTAATCACGGCTGACAAAGCCGCTATTTTTGTCGACGGTAGATACACTGTTCAAGTAACGAAGCAATCACCTGCTGATGTTTTTGAATACTGTCATCTCATCCAGCAGCCTCCTTTGGATTGGGCACTCGACAACTTACCGACAAATGCTAAGTTGGCCGTCGATCCAAAAATGCACTCACACTCTTGGCTTCTAAAAGCGCAAGACAAGGTTACTGATAAGCTTGAGTTAGTGCTGGTCAACGATAACCCGGTCGATCTAATCTGGTCGGACAGACCTGCTCCAGTCTATACAGATGCTCGCTTAATGGAGCAAGAGCTCGTAGGACAAACAAGTGAAAGTAAGCGCCAAGAAATTGCTGAAATAGTAAAAGAAAACCGTGCCGACGCTGCATTGCTAACTCAACTTGATTCCATTTGTTGGCTGTTGAATGTCCGTGGCTTAGATGTCTCTTGCTTACCGGTGCTGTTATCACACGCCATTGTTCATGCTGACGCTAATGTAGAGTTCTTTATTGACCCAGCACGCTTACCTAGCGAATTTTCTGAGCATGTCGGTCAAGGTGTAACGGTTTATTCTCCGGAGCAACTTGAGACACAACTTCAAGCGCTTTCAGGCAAGAATGTTTTAGTGGACCCAGCAACAAGCAACGCTTGGTTTACACTGACTCTACAAAATGCCGGTGCCGAAGTTATTAATGGTGACGACCCATGTTTACTTCCGAAGGCAGCAAAAAACTCAGCAGAAATTGAAGGGATGCGCGCATCGCACCTTCGTGATGGTGCGGCAATGGTCAACTTCTTATCGTGGCTTGATGCCGAGGTAGAAGCTGGAAATTATCATGATGAAGGTCTTCTTGCAGATAAGCTTCATGAGTTCCGTAAGGCCGATCCAACGTTGGCAGATTTGAGCTTTGACACTATTTCTGCTTCAGCTGGCAATGGCGCAATGTGTCACTACAATCACATGAACCAACCAGAACCCGGAAAGTTAGAACCAAATTCACTTTATCTAGTGGATTCAGGTGGTCAGTACCCAGATGGTACAACAGACATCACACGTACTATTGCGATAGGCAAACCTAGCCACGACATGATCCAGCAATTTACGTTGGTTTTGAAAGGTCATATCGGGCTTGCTAACGCAATATTCCCTCATGGCACAACGGGGCACCAACTCGACATTCTTGCGCGCCAGCATCTCTGGGCAAATGGCTATAATTTCGATCATGGTACTGGTCATGGTGTTGGGCATTTCCTAAGTGTTCATGAAGGTCCTCAGAGAATCGCGCCTGTTGTTAATAACGTCGCTCTACTGGAAGGCATGGTACTTTCTAATGAGCCAGGTTATTACCGTGCTGATGAGTTCGGTATTCGGATAGAAAACTTGGAGTTAGTTGTTGAAGTTGAAACGCAAGGCGATATGAACATGCTCGCGTTTGAATCACTGACACGATGCCCTATCGATAAGCGCAATATTGATGCCGCTCTTCTGACCGATTCAGAGTTAACTTGGTTAAACAGCTACCATGCAAAAGTGTGGGATGAGATCAGCCCGTTAGTATCTGGTTCATCTTTAGATTGGTTAAGACTCGCCACTGAGCCACTAACTCGATAAGATTTCCGAAGGCATCATAGACGAAAACCCCGCTAAGTTTAGCGGGGTTTTTATATGAGTAGTGAAAGTCAAAAAGGTACTAAGTTGACCCCTTGTGTTTCACGTGAAACATCTCACCAAAAATCGTATTCTAATCACCTTCCAGACAAATCACTTATCCAGAGTAAGCGTGGTGCCAATCTTTCCAAACAGGTTCAAATCCCTTACTCCTAACGGCATTTGCTACTTGAGCAGAAGAACGCTCGTCGCTTATCGCAAACTGCTCAAGTTCTTCTTCGTCATTAGCATAACCCCCTGGTTGAGTCTTTGAAGCAGCTGAAATACTCGTCACCCCAAGAGGCAATACATTGTCTCTAAAGTCTGGTGACTCTCGTGTTGAAAGGGAAAGCTCTACTTCCGGATTTAGCATTCTGTAAGCGCATATCAATTGAACCAGTTGTTTATCAGACATCACTGACTTTGGCTGCAAAGACCCTTCACAAGGTCTTAATCGAGGGAAAGAAATCGAATAGCGGGACTTCCAATAAGTCCGTTCCATATAGCTAAGGTGAGCAGCAACAAAAAAGCAATCCGTCCTCCACTCTTCCAATCCGATCAATGCACCCATACCAATTTTATCGATGCCTGCGGAAGCCAATCTATCCGGAGTATTTAAACGATAGTTAAAATCTGTTTTGTTACCGCGAAGGTGATGCTGACCGTAGGTCGACGGATGATACGTTTCTTGGTAAACCATAACCGCGTCTAAGCCGAGTGTTTTTAACTCTGCATAACACTCTTGGTCCAGAGGTTGAACCTCCATAGCCAGATAGCTAAATCGTTTTTTTATAGATGGAACTACTTCACGAAAGTACTTCATACCTACTTTCGTTTCATGCTCCCCCGTGACGAGTAAAACCGAATCGAAACTCATTCTCTTGATCGCATCGATTTCCAACTGAATGTCATCAACATTCAATGTTCTTCGCTTAATTCTGTTCTCCATAGTGAAACCGCAATAGGTGCAAGAATTTGCGCAAAGATTTGACAGGTACAATGGAATATAAAACCCAATAGTATTGCCAAAGCGTTTTCGTGTAAGCGCGTAAGATTGTTGCGCCATTTGTTCTAGGAATGGTTCCGCTGCAGGCGAAATAAGCGCTTTGAAATCTTCTAAATCACGCTTTGATTTCGATATTGCTCTTTGTACATCTTCAGACGTTTTACTGTAGATAGACATGCGGATCTCATCCCAATTCATCTTTTCAAACTGGTCTGAAAAACTCATATTGATCACTCCAAGAATGATGTGAGTGGGCTAGATGCAACAGCGTGATTCACTTGCCCAGCCAAGCCAGCTTCGTAACCTAGGCGTCCACTTTCTACAGCAAGTTTGAAGGCTCTCGCCATTTGCACGGGATTAGCCGCGGCGGCAATTGCCGTGTTTACCAACACCGCGTCCGCTCCAAGCTCCATGGCTTTTGCTGCGTGAGAAGGTGCACCTATGCCTGCATCTACAACAACCGGAACATTCGCTTGGTCGATAATGATTTCCAGAAAGTCCTGTGTCGCGATACCCTTGTTTGAACCAATAGGTGCGCCTAAAGGCATTACCGCAGCACAACCCACTTCTTCAAGATGTTTACAAAGCACTGGATCAGCATGGCAATAAGGCAATACGATGAACCCCTGTTCAACCAACTTTTCCGCGGCTTTTAGCGTCTCAATAGGATCGGGCATTAGATACTTAGGGTCTGGGTGAATTTCCAATTTAAGCCACTTTGTACCCAAAGCTTCTCGCGCTAACTGTGCAGCAAATATCGCTTCTTTCGCATTCTTTGCGCCTGATGTGTTTGGCAGTAAGGCTATTCTATTTTCGATAAGTGGCGAAAGTATGTCGTCATCCTTTGTATCGAGATCCACTCTCTTTAATGCCATCGTCGCAAGCTGGGAGCCAGAGGCAATAATGGCATCGCTCATTACACGGCTATTTGAAAACTTTCCTGTCCCTGTGAATAAGCGAGACTCAAATGTTTTTCCTGCTATCGTTAACACCTTTAACCTCCGGCAATCGCTCTAAATACCACAACATCGTCACCCGCTTTTAAGCGAGTATCAGACCACATTGTTTTGGTTTGAACTTCTTGGTTAACTGCGATTGCAATGCCTACCAGTTCAATTTTTCTATTTTCCAGCAAATCGACAAGCGTCATTTCATCTGAAATCGAAATTGACTCGCCATTAAATGTAATTTTTAACGTACTCATTATTTTCCTTGAGCATCAAAAGTTGAGTTGCACACACTACACGCGTTGTCTTTTGAAATACTGAATTGATGGAACTGCATAGATAAGCCATCGAATAATGTAAGACGGTTCGCTAAGTCTCGTTCTAATGTGACTAAACGAATAGCGACGAGAGCTTGATGAGTTCCAATAATTCCTACGACAGGTCCCACCACACCGGATTCTGAGCAGCGCGTATTGGGCTGTGATTCATTGATTGGATATAAGCAGTGATAGCAAGGATCTGAGCCTTGATACGTGAAAGTAGCTAATTGACCTTCCCAGCCGATTGCAGCACCAGATACCAAAGGTGTTTTTGATTTGTGACACGCGCGATTAATTTCTTGTCGCGTTTCAAAATTATCGCTGCAGTCTAAAACGATATCCGCTTGCATACATTCAAGTTCAAGCCGACTACCCAAAAGTTTCTTTTTGATAGCACGGACGCGCACATCCGAATTGATCTTAGCGATAGCTTTTTTTGTCGCATCTACCTTGGCTAGACCTACCTCGTCACTAGAGTAGAGTATTTGCCTCGGGAGGTTACTCACTTCAACAACATCATCATCAGCGATAACAAGATGACCTATACCCGAAGCAGCAAGATGCTGAATGGCAGAACACCCTAACCCACCACACCCAACAACTAAAATACTCGAATTTCTAAGCTTTGCTTGTCCGAGCTCTCCAATTTCAGGTAACGCTACCTGACGCTGATATCTCAGAAACTCAGAATCTGTAATCGTCACTGAACTACCTACTACTTAGAATTTCACGAAAATCGCTAATTGCTTTCTTTGGATCGGTACTTAGTGTGATAGCCCGAACTACAGCTAAACTCGATACCCCACAGTCCCACACCAGTGGTGCTCGTTCTAAGTCAATTCCACCAATCGCAACGGTGGGAAACTTTCCTGACAGTTCTTGGTAAAGCTTAAGCCTCACTAACCCTTGAGGGCGTGAAGGCATAACTTTAGTGGTTGTTGGAAATATATGACCGAGCGCTATATAGCTAGGGTTGACCTGTTTTATTCTAAGTATTTCGTAGTAACCGTGAGTAGATAAGCCTATCCTTACGCCAGCTTTTGCAATTTGGTCTAAGTCTGCAAACTCGAGATCTTCTTGTCCTAAATGCACGCCATAAGCACCATGTCTTACCGCTAACTGCCAATAGTCATTAATATAGACTTGAGCGTTATGCTGACGTCCTAATTCGATTGCTTTTGTAATCTTCGTTTCTAGCTCTAGGTCATCGGCATTTTTTATCCGAAGCTGTGCTGTCTTTACTCCAAGTTTCAGAAGTCGCTCTACCCACTCCACCGTATCTACAACCGGATATAAGCTAAGATATTCAGCATTTGTATCAGGGAAAGGCAAAGCGTTTTCTATTTCCCATCCTACATGGATATCTAATAGCTCATCAGAGAGTATCGGTGTTGGAAATTCGGATAGATTCTGAGGCCATGTTTCACGTGAAACATCAGAACTTACTGCGCCTCTTGCTATCACGAGTGCATCTTCAATCGGAAAATCAAGTACAAGAGACGTCAGTAACCAAGCCAGGTAGGATTGTTGTTCTATCTCAGATAATGGAGCGCCCTTGAAACTCAACGCTCTATTGGATTCGCCATGACACCATAGATCAACAAGCTGAAAATCATGATAAACGTCAATCAAGAGTAAGTTAGGCTCTTTTGAAAGTTGAGATAAAGCCAAAGGTGAAGCCTGACCATTAGAAAAACGACAAACATGAGTAGCTTCACTATCGGATTCATCAAATGAAAGAGACGTACACCTGTCATCAACGTAGCATTGCGTCAAATGAGTTGGGCTTACACCCAACTCGATATCAGCAATATCAAAGCCCTGCTCCTGAGCCATTAACAGTCTAGACTGAACGAGACCTGTTAACTCGACTTGAGCCTTTGGCAGTAATAGCTGAGCCATTTAATCCTCCAAAACACTCTGCTTGGCAGGGTGGTACAACTCTGAGCCCGTCGCTTTAAACTCTTCGGACTTCCTACGCATACCTTCCAATGGGTCATCTAGCATCTTGATCTCAATAGCCTGATCCTGCGCGACTTGCTTAGTGTCCTTTGCGTACTCTCTTACTTCTTGAGAAATCTTCATTGAACAGAACTTTGGACCACACATTGAACAGAAGTGAGCGACTTTCCCCGACTCTTGTGGAAGCGTTTCATCATGAAACTTACGTGCGGTTTCAGGATCCAGACCCAAGTTAAATTGGTCTTCCCAGCGGAATTCAAATCGAGCTTTTGAAAGTGCGTTATCGCGAATTTGAGCACCAGGGTGCCCTTTCGCTAAATCTGCTGCGTGCGCCGCTAACTTATAGGTAATCAAACCCGTTTTAACATCTTCTTTGTTGGGTAAGCCTAGGTGCTCTTTCGGTGTCACATAGCAAAGCATGGCACAGCCATACCAACCAATCATGGCTGCACCGATACCTGAAGTAATATGATCGTAACCAGGGGCAATATCTGTTGTTAGTGGACCAAGAGTATAAAATGGAGCTTCATGACAGTGCTTAAGCTGCTCGTCCATGTTTTCTTTGATCATGTGCATTGGGATATGACCAGGACCTTCTATGATTACCTGAACATCATATTCCCACGCAACTTTAGTCAACTCACCTAAGGTTCTCAGCTCGGAAAACTGTGCTTCATCGTTCGCGTCTGCAATTGAACCTGGGCGTAAGCCATCACCAAGTGAAAGAGCAACATCATACTTCGCACAGATTTCACAGATTTCACGGAAGTGGGTATACAGGAAGCTTTCCTGATGATGAGCT
Organism: Vibrio penaeicida; assembly: GCF_030689305.1. Classification (GTDB taxonomy): domain Bacteria; phylum Pseudomonadota; class Gammaproteobacteria; order Enterobacterales; family Vibrionaceae; genus Vibrio; species Vibrio penaeicida_B. Next base: position 39,469 of record NZ_JAUYVM010000028.1, read on the forward strand.
AAACACCATTTCGCGATGATAGAACCACCACGAGATACGATACCGGTGACACGTTTTGCCGTCATTGGCACGTAACGTAATAACAAACCAGCATGAATGGTGAAGTAGTCTACCCCCTGCTCTGCCTGCTCAATTAGCGTATCTCGCATGACTTCCCAATTGAGGTCTTCAGCGACACCATTTACTTTTTCTAGTGCTTGATACATAGGAACAGTACCAATAGGAACAGGACTATTACGCATGATCCATTCACGTGTTTCATGAATGTTTCGACCTGTAGACAAGTCCATTACTGTATCGCCGCCCCATCGAGTCGACCAAACAAGCTTTTCAACTTCTTCCTCGATTGAAGATGACACAGCAGAGTTACCAATATTCGCATTTACCTTAACAAGGAAATTACGCCCAATAATCATAGGTTCTGATTCAGGGTGGTTAATATTGGAAGGAATAATGGCGCGTCCTTCGGCAACTTCTTTTCGCACAAATTCAGGAGTAATTTCTTTAGGAAGGTTTGCACCAAAGCTTTCACCAGGATGCTCAATATTCAGTTGGTCATCAGCAAACTTATGACGCTGCAAGTTCTCACGTATGGCAATGTATTCCATTTCAGGGGTAATAATACCTTGGCGTGCATAGTGCAGCTGAGTAACGCACTGACCTTCTTTAGCACGTCGGATTTTTGGAAGATTGCCATAGCGTAAATCGTCTAACGTATCGTCTTCCAAACGCTCTTTGGTGTAAACCGAACTCACATCAGACAAAATCTCAGTGTCATTTCGCTCTTTAATCCAGTCTTCACGTAGCTTCGGCAACCCACTATAAAGGTCAATCTCATGTTCTGGATCGGTATAAACCCCAGACGTATCGTAGACACGTATTGGTTCATTAGGCTCAAATATTGGGTCTTTTTTAGTCCCGCCAACCAAACTGTCTGCCAGAGAGATCTCTCTCATTGGCACTCGAATATCGGTTCTAGAGCCTTCTACATACACTTTATGAGAATTTGGATACGGTTGAGTCGACAGGTTATCAATAAACTGTTTGGCTTCCAGTCTCGCTTGCTTGCGATTCGACATAGCATTTTTCCTTGCAATCATTATTTTTAGGACAAAGTCCCTAGGAAGAAAATGCTTGGCGGATTGTTGTTACAAGAGGGCAAATGTGCGTGAGTAACGCCATCTGAAAGTAGATAGATCCCGACTAATATCAGGTGAGGTATCTTCTCTTGTTCCCTTCGCAGATATTAGTCTGATCAGGTTCAACGGATCCCGCTAACGCGGTCTCAGCTCGCCCATTAATAAATCGGGCGGAGCACTCCGACAAGTGAAGCCAGTATAAGGGAAAGGTTAGGTCAAAACCAAGACCAAAGTTTAAAAAGATTAACTTTTAATCAACAATTGAAAGCCAATCCATGCGGCAGAGATACTAAGAACGACATTCAATAACACATTTAGACCCATTTTAAAAAATGCACCTTGCTGCATGAGTAAAACGTTGTCCATAGAAAAGGTAGAAAAAGTAGTTAGTGCTCCTAGGAAGCCAAGACCGATTATCTGCCTCCAAGGCTCTGTAGCAAGGCTTCCATTCTCAAATGAAGCTATCAGCATTCCCATCGCTAATGAACCCACTACGTTCACTGTGAGTGTGCCATATGGAAACCCTCTACCAAATAAACTCGCGCATAACTCCGACACCAAAAAGCGAGAACATGCGCCAAATGCGCCACCTAACGCTATGAAACCAAGAATGGATAACTGTCCCATCTCTACCAACCCTAATCAAATATTGAAACCATTCTATCTTTATATACGCCAAAATTCGTTTTTAATTTCGGGTAATACTCGCCATAAAGAAGGATAAATATAAAAAGTTACAGGAGTCACTTTAGGTGATGTAAATCATGTTTTTTAACAGGCAAACAAAAAAGCCCTGATCAGTGATCAGGGCTTATCAATTTGAACCTGGCGATGTCCTACTCTCACATGGGGAAACCCCACACTACCATCGGCGCTATTGCGTTTCACTTCTGAGTTCGGC
>NZ_JAUYVM010000029.1 GCF_030689305.1 Vibrio penaeicida
TGTTTTACCGTGGTCAACGTGGCCGATAGTACCAACGTTTACGTGCGGTTTCGTACGTTCAAATTTTTCTTTAGACACGATCGTGTTCCTTCCTAGTTATGATTCACCCTGAAATCTGCTCAAGGTGCGCCAGAATTTGCTATTTTATGCGCCAACGTGCGTCAGCGCAATAGGTTCGTTATTAATCAAATAACGATTATCCACGCTCTGAAATGATTGCTTCAGCAACATTTTTAGGCACTTCAGCGTACTCACTAAACTCCATAGAGTAAGAAGCACGACCTTGTGTCGCAGAACGTAAGTCAGTTGCGTACCCGAACATGGCTGACAACGGAACTTGTGCACGAATTATCTTCAGGCCAGCTGTCCCCTCGTCCATACCTTCAATGATGCCGCGACGACGGTTAAGATCGCCTACTACATCACCCATCCAGTCTTCTGGAGTCGTTACTTCAACCTTCATCATTGGCTCTAAAAGAACAGGTTGCGCTTCAAGTGCACCGTTCCTAAAGGCCATGGAGCCAGCGATTTTAAACGCCATCTCACTTGAGTCGACATCGTGGTATGAACCATCGAATAGTGTTGCTTTAACATCCAGTACAGGATAGCCAGCCAACACACCGTTGTTCATTTGCTCCTCGATACCTTTCGATACGGAGCTGATGTATTCTTTAGGAACAGCACCACCAACGATCTCATCTACAAAAACAAACCCGTCACCAACTTCTGCAGGTTCTAGTTTCAGCCATACGTGTCCGTATTGACCTCTACCACCTGACTGGCGGACAAATTTGCCTTCAACTTCTGTGCTGCCGCGAATTGTTTCACGGTAAGCAACTTGTGGTTTACCCACGTTGCAGTCCACACTGAATTCACGCTTCATACGGTCAACAATAATTTCTAGATGGAGTTCTCCCATACCCGAAATCAGTACTTGACCTGTTTCATCATCAGTTTCAACACGGAAAGAAGGATCTTCTGCTGCCAGTTTACCTAGCGCAATACCCATTTTCTCCTGATCAGCTTGAGAACGAGGTTCAACTGCAATTTGAATTACTGGTTCAGGGAACTCCATGCGTTCAAGTACCACTTTATGATCTTGATTACACAGCGTGTCACCTGTTGTTACATCTTTTAGACCGACTGCAGCGGCAATGTCGCCAGCGCGAATTTCTTTAATCTCTTCACGCTTGTTTGAGTGCATCTGCACAATACGACCGAAGCGTTCACGCTTCTGCTTAACAGAGTTATAGACGCTGTCGCCAGAGTTCACAACACCAGAGTAAACACGCATGAATGTCAATGTGCCTACAAATGGGTCTGTCGCAATTTTAAACGCGAGAGCAGAAAATGGTTCGTTGTCGTCAGCATGACGCTCAACTTCATTTTCATTGTCGTCTAATCCTTTGATTGCGGGTACATCAACAGGCGAAGGTAGGAATTCAATAACAGCATCCAATACGGCTTGCACACCTTTATTCTTGAACGCACTGCCACATGTTGCCAGTACGATTTCGTTGTTTAGTGTACGAGTACGTAACGCATCCTTGATTTCAGCTTCAGTTAATTCGCCGTCTTCAAGGTATTTGTCCATTAATTCTTCGCTTGCTTCAGCTGCTGCTTCAACTAAGTTTGAATGCCACTCTTCAGCAAGTTCTTGCATGTCAGCTGGAATGTCTTCGTATGTAAACGTCATGCCTTGATCGGCTTCATTCCAGTTGATTGCTTTCATCTTGATAAGGTCGATGACACCTCCGAACTCATCTTCTGCACCAATATTTAATTGGATAGGAACTGGGTTCGCACCAAGACGATCTTTAATTTGGTTTACAACGCGTAGGAAGTCTGCGCCTGCACGGTCCATCTTATTTACAAATACCATACGAGGAACTTGGTACTTGTCTGCTTGACGCCATACAGTTTCAGACTGAGGTTCAACACCTGATGAGCCACAGAACACAACCACTGCACCATCAAGTACACGGAGAGAACGCTCTACTTCGATAGTAAAGTCTACGTGTCCAGGGGTATCAATGATGTTTACGCGATGATCTTGGAACTGTGCTTCCATACCACGCCAGAAAGTAGTAGTTGCAGCTGAGGTGATGGTAATACCACGCTCCTGCTCCTGCTCCATCCAGTCCATGGTTGCAGCACCATCGTGAACTTCGCCGATTTTGTGAGAAAGGCCAGTGTAGAACAGAATACGCTCAGTTGTGGTTGTTTTTCCTGCGTCTACGTGAGCACAAATACCGATATTGCGGTAGCGCTCAATAGGAGTTTTACGAGCCACGATTGTATCCTCTTACTAAGGTTCACCTTAGGAAATAGAAAAGTGCTGCGAGAGAACCTCGCAGCACAGAAGGTATTACCAGCGGTAATGTGCGAATGCTTTGTTAGCATCAGCCATACGGTGAACGTCTTCACGTTTCTTAACCGCAGTACCTTTGTTCTCAGACGCATCTAGCATTTCAGCAGCTAGGCGTTGAGCCATAGATTTTTCACCACGCTTACGCGCAGCTTCAACCAACCAACGCATAGCAAGTGCGTTACGGCGAACCGGACGTACTTCTACAGGTACTTGGTAAGTTGAACCACCCACACGGCGAGATTTAACTTCTACCGCTGGGCGAACATTTTCAAGAGCTTCTTCAAATACAGCTAAGTGATCTTTACCAGATTTCTCAGCCATTGCTTCTAGTGCAGTGTAAACAATTTTCTCTGCAGTAGATTTCTTTCCGTCAACCATAAGGATGTTAACGAACTTTGCCAGCAATTCAGATTTGAACTTAGGATCTGGAAGGATCTTACGCTGACCAATTACGCGACGACGTGGCATGGATATTCTCCGTTGTCTTCTTCAGGTTATCCAAAACTTTTCAGTTTCTTCAAAAAATAAAAATGAAAATTTAGTGTTTGGCCTTACTTAACGCCTTTCTTTTTACAGAAAAGGGGCATTAAGACTTAGGACGCTTCACACCATACTTAGAACGACCTTGTTTACGGTCGTTTACGCCAGCACAGTCAAGTGCGCCGCGAACAGTGTGGTAACGTACACCCGGAAGGTCTTTAACACGACCGCCACGGATTAGAACAACTGAGTGCTCTTGAAGGTTGTGACCTTCACCGCCGATGTACGAAGTCACTTCGAAGCCGTTCGTTAGACGAACACGACATACTTTACGAAGTGCTGAGTTAGGTTTTTTAGGTGTAGTAGTGTAAACACGAGTACATACACCACGTTTTTGTGGGCACGCTTCTAGTGCAGGCACGTTGCTTTTAACAACCTGCTTTGCACGAGGCTTACGTACCAACTGGTTAATAGTTGCCATTAACTAGCTCCTGAATTACTTGAAAGTAAGCTTTGTGAAAAATCTATTCCCCAAAATGCACCTATGTACAATTGGGGACGCAAAATTCTATGCAGCAGTGATGTGAGTGTCAAGAAATATACAGATCTTTTTTACCAGCTTAGCTTGTCTAGCGAAAAACACATAAAGACAAGCTCAAAGCATAACTGCATTTTTAGGGAGGATAATTGAATGCCGATGCGGCTTATTCCCAGGTTAGGGTGGTTTCATGTGCCTCTGTGAGAGTAACCCAATCGTTAAAGTCGGCTTTAACGACATTATCATCAATACAGCTTCTCAGCCCTCTTGCATCCACATCAGGTATCAGTACATATATAGCCAGTTTACCGTTTGAGAGGTATTCAAAAGCATGATGGTGAGTGTTAGCTGCATAGACGGAATCTTCAACAAGCAAGATAATATCTTGTGAGGATGCGTATTGGATGGCTTCTTTTATTGCAGTTTGAGATTTGACGATGTGTAGCATGCTCTATTCTCAGAAAGTCAGTGCTTTACCAGCAGAGTTCAATTTATCTATCATCTGTTTTCTAGATAATCGGCCTGCATCAATGATTAACCCTGCATCTTTTAGTCCACGCTCATAGAGAGAGTCTTCACATATGAATACATTTTCGATGTCATACAAATCGAAGAGTTTGAACATTGGAGCATAATCTTTGCTAAGAATGTCAGATGTATTTTGCGATGCTAGTAATTGAGCAACGCCATCACCGATAAACAAAACGGTTACGTCCTCACAATATGCCGATGCAGCCAAAAGCGCATCGACGCCCTCTCGTCCAGAATTTCGACCGTGAGGCAACGTTCTAAATACAAATGTTAACTTACTCAAAATTGAATCACTCTATCTTGGGTGAGCATTGCTTCAGCTAAGCTCCCCAAACCGGCTTGTTCAAAACCATGGGCTAGATTGTGTTGCGTCAATCGATGTTGTTCAGCTTCATCTTGGCTAACCACTCCACGCCTTAACGCGGCAGCAACGCAAGTCTCCATACGAATACCATTTGTTTTGGCTAACTCTTGCCACGCTTTTGTTAGATCAAACTCATCGTTAGCAGGTACCGATAATTGCGTTCCGTTGTATACGCCATCTTGATAAAAGAAAACACTAACTAATGTATGCCCTTTTTCAATCAGCGCACATGCGAATTGGTAGGCATTTCGAGCTGATTGAGTGCCATATACACCACCATTGACAACCAAAGTGTAAGTGAGAGATACACTCACCTCTCGCCATCCTCAGTCTTACGCTGACGAATATACAAATAAACGGTGTGCTTGGAGATGTTGAGCCTATCCGCAACACGGTTAATTGCGTCTTTTATGTCAAAGATACCCTTGTCATAGAGATCCATAACAATCTGACGATTTTTAGTGTTGTTAGAAACAGACTTATCTGCGTTGATGTCTTCTATAGTGCGCTCAACAGTTTGATCCACCAGCTCTTCTACGTCACTAGCGAAGTTAACGGAAGAGGCAGCCTCTTTCGCTTCTTCATTTGGCATGAATGCTTGCAAAACTTGAGAGAATGGAACATCTAGGTTGATATTGATACATAAGAGACCAATAACACGGTTGTCACCGTTACGAATGGCGATTGTGATTGATTTCATCAACACCCCACCCTTCGCGCGAGTAAAATAAGAACGAGAAAAGTTACGTTCCGAGCCTTCAATATCCTTCAGCATTTTTAACGCAAGATCGGTAATGGGTGAGCCAACCTGGCGACCAGTATTTTCTCCGTTTGCGATTTTAATGGCAGACGTATTTAGATCTTCGAGTGAGTGCAGTACGATTTCACAGTGTGCACCAATTAAACTGGCAAGCCCATCGACCACCGCTTCGTATGAACGAAGGATAATTTTATCGTGCTCAGAAAATGGCTTCACATCTATGGATTCCATCTCAAGCAGCGAATCTGCATAAATCGCATCTGATGTATTCACGTTCACCTTACCTAGTGCATATTTATTTCAATTATTTGCTAGAAGTTTATCAGAAAATTTTAATCGGGCACGGATAACCATACTATCTAGTGACTTAGAGCAAACATTGCATTGATTTCCTAGATGCAGACGAAAAAAAGAGCTCCGGGGAGCTCTTTTGAATATGTAGACCAATGCTTACTGAGTTGCAGTTTCTGCTTTGTCGCCACCATCGATTTCAAGCAATTCGACTTCAAATACTAGTGTCGAGTTCGCAGGGATCGTTGGAGTGTCTTGCTCACCGTAGGCTAGCTCTGGTGGGATAACAAATTTGTACTTGGAACCGACTTGCATTAGCTGAACACCTTCAGTCCAGCCAGGAATTACTCGATTTAGAGGGAACGTAGCAGGTTGATCGCGATCGTATGAGCTATCAAACTTAGTGCCATCAATCAGAGTACCTGAGTAATGTACAACAACAGTATCTGTCTCTTTAGGTGAGTTGCCTTCTGCTGCGCTCAATACTTGGTAAAGAAGCCCAGATTCAGTAGCTGAAACGCCTTCTTGCTTAGAAAACTCTATGCGGAAATCGTCGCCTTCTTTCTTAGCAGCAGCAGACTTCTCAGCCGCTTGTGCTTCCATTTTCTTAGCCACACGCTGATCTAAAGATTCTAGAGCTGCACGAATTTCGTCTTCATTTAGCGCCGCTTTCTCACCAAAGACATCTTCGATACCCTGAAGCACGAGCTCTTTTTTCAGCTCGATACCAATTTCTTTAGGCTTTTCGATACTTGTGTTCAAGTAGTTTGCAAACGATACACCAATTGCGTATGCCGCTTTTTCATCTTCGTTCTGGAAGGCCACAGCTGGAGCAGCTTGTTCTACTTTTGCGGTTTCTTCTACTTTCGGCTCTTCTTTTACTTCTTCTTGACAGCCTACAGCCAGAGCAACTGTTGCAGCTAGCAGTGACGCTTTAAACAAAGGTTTCATTTAATTCTCCAAATTATAAATGTTTGTCGGAGAGCCTCTCCGACATCCTTTAAATATCTTGCACAGTTTCGTGCAAAAAAGTTGTGGTATCAATATACTGGTTTCATGTCCACTGACACAAACCGGATTTCTACAGCGATGCGAACAGTTTCTCACTCTGTGGTTCTAACCATTGTCATTCTTTTGTTAAATGGGTGCTTTTTCACACAAAAAAATGACCAACGCTGGGTTATAGAACCATCTGGCACAACGAGCTTTGGTTTGAGCCGAGATGGACGCTTCGCTTTACTTTATTCAAAAGAACACCAATTGCTTCTATGGGATCTAGAAAATAACGAAGAGCTTGCCCAATTAGGCGCTCAAGATCCACAGTCCAATACCGTCTCCCATATTCGAATTGCTGACAGCGGACGCTTTGCCATTACCGCTACGCAACAGAATTTTGCAGTATGGGACCTCGGTTGGACACAAGCTCAAGGGCTTTGGTCTATCTCTGATGGTGTTATCCGCGACATCGATATTTCCAGTAATGGTGAACAAGTTCTACTGGGCTTATCAAATGGGAAGGCCATTTATGTGGACTTAGTCACTGGACGACGTCTTGAGTTCCTTGCTCACCGGGAAAAAGTTAATTCTGTGGCTCTCTCCCCAAATGGTCGGTTTGCTCTATCTGGTGGAAACGACTACAACGCCTATTTATGGGACACCCAAACTGGGCTAGCACTTTATAAATTTGAGCACGATGCCCGAATCAACCGAGTCGCTCTGCAGCGCGACGGTAAACTTGCTTTTACGTCTGATGGGTCTAACGACGCGTTTGTCTGGGATTTATCTAACGGTGAGAGAATATCCGAATTAAAAGCGTTCCAACGTCAGCTAATATTCACATCGGCACGCTTTTCTGACGATGGAAAGCAGCTTGTTACTGGTACGCCAGGAGGCCGAGTCATGCTATGGGATACTCAAAGTGGCAAACGTCTTGATTATTGGGAAGTCGAACCGCAAAAAGATGCTCGCCCTCCCCGCGCTGTCGTGTATGATGCGTCCTTCGATGAACAGCAACGAATTATTTCTGGCACGTCAGCAGGTATTGCTCAAGCGTGGCAGATTGAAACTGAGTAAACACCATGCCAAACGAGAAAGAACTGCAAAAACGTATTGAAGACTTAGAATGCCAACTTGCTTTTCAAGAGCAAACCATTGACGAGTTAAACGACGCGTTAAGTCAGCAGCAATTGCTGATTACAAAGATGCAGGATCAAATGAAATATGTGGTCGGCAAGGTGAAAAATATGGATTCATCCAACTTGGCGGACGCCTCTGAGGAAACGCCCCCACCGCATTACTGATCCTTTTGACGTTGGAACAGGGAAGCTATACCGGCTTTATTCATCGGAAAAAATCTTAACGAGCAGTTCACCGTTAGTGTTAATACTAGCTCGGTACATACCTGAACTATTCATGCCGAAATGGATATCGCCATGCGAGTCCAACGCGATTAGCCCGCCTTCCCCACCCATGGATTTCAGTTCGCCTTGAATGATCGTTTCGCACGCGACATGAACATCTTCTTTTAGGTATTTCATCCGGGCAGCAACGTCTGCCGCCACTGTTTTCCGGATAAAGTATTCGCCCATGCCCGTTGTAGATACTGCAACATTGCCGTTTTCAGCGATGGTTCCACACCCTATTAAGGCTGAATCTCCCACTCGACCATACTTCTTATTTGTTACCCCACCAGTACTGGTTGCTGCTGCTAAATTTCCTTGGCTATCCAACGCCACAGCACCGACCGTGCCATATTTTTTATCGTCGGGATATTTAGATTCTGATAAAGCAAACAATCCTTTTTCTTTCATGGTTTTCAGTTGCTCATAACGACGCTCAGTATAAAAATAGTCTTGCTCGGTGTACTCATACCCATGCTCGAACGCGAATTCTTCTGCACCTTCCCCAATCAATAAGACATGATTGCTTTTTTTCATCACGTCACGGGCAAGAGCAATAGGGTTCTGGATATGACGCACTCCAGCAATGGCGCCAGCTTCACTCTCTGCTCCGTGCATCAAGGATGCATCCATTTCAACCATTTCACTGTTGGTGAGTACAGAGCCTCTTCCTGCATTAAATAGTGGGCAGTCTTCCATAGCTTTTACTGCTTCGACCACAGCATCAAGCGCGTCTCCTCCTTCAGACAGCACTTTGTGACCCGCCTTTACAGAGAGAGTCAATGCTTGCTGGAATTCAGCTCGCATTTCTGTCGTCATTTTGTCTCTTAAAATTGTTCCTGCACCACCATGTATTGCGATGGAAAAAGGCTTAGTCATTGTACTTTCCTAAAATCAGATTTACCGCTTACGTAATTTCTCACAGCCCATAAAAAAACGCCAACTGAGTCATCAGTCGGCGCTCTCAATTTTAGCTACTTAAGGTTATTTAAAAACAAACCTTAAGAATTAGTGGGAACTACAGCTTCCGCCACCACAGCAACCATCTTTCTCTTCGCCATGGTCGTGATCGTGGTCACCACCACAACATCCTTCTTCTTGATGGATATGTCCGTGTTCGATTTCATCCGCTGTTGCTTCACGCGTTGCTATGACTTCGACTTCAAAAGTCAGAGACTGACCCGCCAACATGTGGTTACCATCAACAACGACTTCATCGCCGTCTACTTCTGTTACTTCAACAGGGATAGGACCTTGATCAGTATCCGCTAGGAAGCGCATACCCACTTCAATCTCATCGACGCCTTGGAAGACATTTGCTGGTACGCGCTGTACCAGTGCATCATTGTGCTCACCGTATGCATCTTCTGGAGAAACGTTCGCGGTAAACTTGTCGCCTACCACTTTACCATCCAGCTCTTTCTCAAGACCTGTGATTAGGTTGTTGTGACCGTGAAGGTAGTCCAATGGCGCTTCGCTAGTTGACTCATCGACAACGACACCGTCTTCCGTTTTCACTTGGTATGCCAGACTAACAACCACGTTTTTTTCAATTTTCATGATGACTCCAAGGAGGTTTGAAATCCTGGGAGAAAGTCGATACCCAGGAAAAATATTGATTACCCCGCTATTATGGGGACGAAATATCAAAACACAATAAAAGCGCGGTTTTCTTTATTCGTACAGGCTCAATCTGGCTTAAAGATGCCAATCATGTCTTGTGCGGCATGCTCGCTTTTTTCCACAGCTTCAGTGGTTCTTTGTTCAACATAGTCGCAGTCAACACATTCAACCACTTCCACACTATTTTCTTCCCACCAGCGTAAGGTATCTTTTTCTTTACACTGCGGACATGCCGCACCAGCGATAAATCTTTTCTTCAGTTTCACGTTCACCTCTATTCCCAATTTTGGCGGGAATCATTTTCCATTTCACGTCCAAATATTTCTTCCAGTTCCTTGCGAGCTTCTTTGGCTCGCATAGCCAACTCTTTATCTTCACTGTGCTCTGGAAGTAACTCTTCTAGCATCTTCATATCGAGCTTTTTGAAATGCGATGTCGCGCGTTTCGCTTGATACGGGTGCATTCCAAGTTGAGTCAGTGTTTGACGACCTAAATCCAATGCCCCTAAGAAGGTCTCTCGAGAAAACGCATCTACGCCATGGTTCAACAGTTGATACGCCTCTACTCGGCTACGAGCTCGTGCCAATACCTTCAAGTTAGGGAAATGATGACGACACAAATCCACTATTTTCATCACTTCATCAGGTGAATCGGTACATACTACTATTGCTTCTGCCTTGGCAGCACCTGCCGCTCTCAATAACTCGAGTTGGGTCGCGTCACCATAGAACACCTTATACCCAAACTTTCTAAGAAGCTGAATCTGACTCGCATCACTTTCTAACACGGTAATGCGGATCTTATTGGCATACATTAGTCGCCCGACGACCTGACCAAAACGCCCGAACCCAGCGATGATTACCCTTGGCCTGCGATCAATCACATCCGACTTCATCCCATCGCCGTCATTGATAGTACGTGCAAACCAATGCTTTTGAATCAGAAGTAGTAAAGGTGTCGTTACCATGGAAATACTCACGACCACCAGCAAAAACGCAGCCAGCTCCGGGTCTAACAGGTTCTCTGCCTGCGCTGCGGTAAAAATAACAAAAGCAAATTCGCCGCCTTGACTGAGTATCACTGCCATTGAACTTCGCGCTTTCGCACTGGTACCAAACAGTCGGCCTAACATGTAAAGCACGCTGGCTTTAATTGAAATAAGTAAGACGACAGCAACCAGAACTTCAATCGGTTCAATAACCAACAGCCCAAGATTTACGGCCATGCCCACTGCAATAAAAAACAATCCGAGTAGCAAGCCTTTAAATGGCTCAATGGCGATTTCTAATTCATGTCGGTACTCACTTTCAGCGAGTAGAACACCCGCAAGGAAAGTACCAAGCGCCATTGATAAACCAAGCTGCTGCATGATTAAAGCAATACCCACAACCAAAAGTAGTGCTGTGGCAGTGAAAAGTTCACGCACACCGGTTAATACGATGTATCGAAAAGCGGGTCTCAAAAGATAGTGGCCTATTACCAACAGACCGACAATACCGCCCAAAGTTTTCAGCGCATCCAACCAATCACCACCAGAACCACCAGCCAAAATAGGGATGACAGCTAACATAGGAATAACGGCAATATCCTGAAACAGTAATACGGCAAAGCCAGACTGCCCGGTTTCGGTTCCTGTCCAACCCTGTTCTTCAATGACTCGCAGCGCTATTGCGGTTGAAGACAGTGCCAGACCCATCCCTATCACCAAACTACTCTGCCAAGACACGCCGCCGTAATAGACTATCGATGAAATAACCGTCGTAGTAATAAGGACCTGCGCTCCCCCTAACCCTAAAATGGGTCGTCGCATTTGCCAGAGTTTGCTTGGGTTAAGTTCTAATCCAATCAGGAATAAAAGCAGCACCACACCAAATTCAGCAAAGTGCAAAATGGCTTCTACATCACTGATAAGCCCCATTCCCCAAGGGCCAATCGCAATTCCTGCAAGTAAATAACCTAATACCGAGCCCAGCCCCATGCGTTGTGCCAATGGAACAGCCACCACCGCGGCAGAAAGGAAAATTGCGGTGCTCGTGAGAATCTCATTCGTTGCAGCCATTCGTACTCCCATTCTCTAGAGGGTTTAACAGCCAGTGCCGGTATTGCTCAGCGTGTTGGTAGCGCTCGCCATCTGTAGCGTTCCTCGCCCAGTAAAGCGTCAAAGGATCTATCCAATGCATCCTGCACAGTAATGCCGTTAGCTCGAACGGCTGCAAAATCTCTTCAAGTGGGTACTTGTTGTAACCACTCGCAGCAAACGCATTCTCTGCACCACCTGTTGTGATCACGCTTCGCCAGTATTTTCCGGCTAATGCGCAACCTTCACCAAACGCAAATCCTTTTCCAAGTACTCTGTCCATCCACTCTTTTAACAGTGCTGGACAGGAATACATATAAAGAGGGTGCTGGAAAACGATGACATCATGATCGAGTAACAACTGATGTTCGTGAGCAACATCTATAAAGAAGTCAGGGTAATGCGCATAGAGATCATGAATAGTCACGTGGTCTAACCCACGGATCTGTTTGATCATCACTTGGTTTGCGACAGAGTTATCTGGATCGGGGTGAACGTAAATCACCAAAATCTTAGGCAGCGATTGAGTTTTTTCTTGAATAACGGTCATGCTTTCTGACGTCTTCCCTTACGGCATGTTGTTGTTTTTCCGTAGTTCCATCATAACGTAAATAGTATAATGATCGACATTTATCATGAATCCCCATAGTATTCGAACCGTTAAATTCTCTTATTCGACACGAGCACTATGATTACCTTTTCTGACATCCAACTCCTTCGAGGTGGCAAACCTCTGCTAGATCAAGCCAGCGCGACCATTCACCCCGGAGACAAAGTCGGTTTGGTCGGAAAAAATGGCTGTGGTAAATCCACCTTATTTGCACTACTAAAAGACGAACTGTCTATTGACGCTGGCACCTTTCATAAGCCTAGTCAATGGGAGCTTGCTTGGGTAGCACAGGAAACACCTGCTCTTGAAAGAGAAGCTTTGGATTATGTGATTGATGGTGACAGAGAATTTCGAGAGCTCGAAGCAAAACTGGACATTGCCGAGCAACAAGATAACGGAAACCTGGTTGCAGAACTTCACGGAAAAATTGAAGTTATAGGCGGATACGCCATTAAAGCACGTGCCGCTGAATTGCTGGATGGCTTAGGTTTCAGCCAAGAACAAATGAGCTGGAATCTTACGCAATTCTCTGGTGGGTGGAGAATGCGGCTTAACCTCGCACAAGCGCTATTGTGCCGTTCTGATTTACTGTTACTTGATGAACCGACCAACCACCTAGACTTAGATGCTGTCATGTGGCTTGAACGTTGGCTGCAAAATTACCCCGGCACCTTAATTTTAATCTCACACGATAGGGACTTTCTTGACCCTATCGTTGGTCGAATCATACACGTAGAAAATCAGCTTCTTAATGAGTACACCGGTAACTACTCATCGTTTGAAAATCAACGTGCGCAAAAGCTTATTTTGCAACAAGCCATGTTCCAGAAACAACAAAAGCAAATGGCGCATATGCAGAGCTACATTGACCGGTTCCGTTACAAAGCTTCCAAAGCACGTCAGGCACAAAGTCGAATAAAAGCGTTGGAGAAAATGGAAAAGGTATTGCCTGCTCAGTTTGATAATCCATTCAATTTTGAATTTAGAGAGCCCGCTGCGTTACCTAATCCGATTTTAATGATGGATCAGGTCTCCGCCGGATACGATGACAACTTAATCCTCGAGAAGATTAGGCTTAACCTTGTACCGGGCAGCCGTATTGGTTTGCTTGGTCGAAATGGCGCTGGTAAATCAACACTGATAAAGTTGCTTTCAGGCGAACTGCAATCGCAATCGGGTGACTTTACTTATTCTCAAGGCGTAAAGATTGGTTACTTTGCGCAGCACCAACTTGAAACTCTGCACCCTGAAGAAACGCCGCTTCAACACATGATGCAGATTGCGCCTGACAAAAATGAACAGCAACTCCGAGATTACTTAGGTAGCTTTGGCTTCCAAGGAGATAAGGCTCTGGAAAAAGTCGCCCCGTTCTCTGGAGGCGAAAAAGCCCGTTTAGTGCTGGCGTTAGTTGTGTGGCAAAAACCCAACCTTTTGTTACTTGATGAACCAACCAACCACCTTGATTTAGATATGCGCCAAGCGCTCACCATGGCACTGCAAACCTTTGAAGGTGCCATGGTAATAGTGAGCCACGATAGGTACTTACTGCGCGCAACTACCGATGATTTGTATTTAGTTCACGATCGTCAAGTTGCCCCTTTCGATGGTGACTTGAGCGACTACTACAAATGGCTGACAGAACAGCAAAAAGCAGAACGTAAAGAGCTGCAAGCAGCCGCCCCAGAAAAAAGCACGGATAACAGCGCAGCAGCGCGTAAAGAGCAAAAGCGAAAAGAAGCGGAGTTTCGCAAACTGACTGCGCCAATTCGCAAAAACCTGACAAAGCTGGAACAAAAGATGGATAAACTCGGTCAAATTTTGTCAGACACCGAAACACAGCTCGGCGATACCGACCTGTATCAAGCGGAAAATAAAGCTAAGCTTAATGAAGTACTGGCGCAACAAGCCTCTGCAAAATCCGAGCTCGAAGACATAGAAATGGAGTGGATGGCAGAGCAGGAAGCCCTTGAGCAGATGGAACTGGAGATGAACTAGAATGCCCAAAGACACGCAATCAATGTCGCTCACTTTAGAACGTTTGTGGCAATTTAGCCTACAGTACTACAGTGTGCGTCAGGTAAAAGAAGCGTGTCTTACCCTTCAAAACCAATACCAAGGAAATGTAAACCTTCTTTTATTGCTCAAATGGCTGGACGAGCAGAAGCTGGCTTTTGATAAGGAAGACTGGCACCCAGTACAAGATTGCCTGATTCGATCTGAGAACTTATTGGTAAATTACCGAGAACTGCGGCGTAAATCCAAGTCTCACCTACCCGATACACTCTACCGAGAAACCTTGCAATTTGAATTGCTGCTGGAAAAACAGCAGCAATCTGATTTAGTTGATTGTCTCAACAACCTTAAACTGTCAGTAAACAATGGGGACTCGATGGTGAGTGCGTATTGCCAATACCTGCAAGCTGATCACTTAATTTCATTTTTTGAAGATTCATCTTCAACTGGCTTAACTCCATAAGACGCCATAGCATCGGCAACTTTCTCTTCCACACTTTGCTCTGGTTTTACCCAATAACTTGGTGCTATCACGGAAGAAATACTGGATATATCAATAGTAATAATCCCTCTCAATGGGAAATTACCCGCCTTTTGAACCAGTATTCGTTCGCCCTCCAAAACGGATTCCCCTCGCCAACGTTCGTACTTTCCTTTTCCAGTTAATTTGACGCCGCGCTGGCGAAAAATATCCAACATACAAACGCAAACATTGGCGTTCTCCCTCAAATTCGCCACTGACTGAGGAGATGCGATATCTGCAATCAATAACGTATTTGAATCCACTAAATGAAAAATTTCTTTTGGTGAGACATTAAGTTGCCCTGATAAATCAGACGTTGATAGCCAACAAAGAACGCTGTTTTTCGCAATATCATTCAAATCAAATTGCATAGACATCACCAAATAAACACAACACAACTAGCGGTAAGCAAACCCATAGTGACATTAAAACACTTCCACGCTGTGACACTCGACAGCCATCGTCGAATCAAAGTACCAAACCCCACCCACACTGATGACGTATGCAGCTGTACAAACCAAAAAATCATTCCCATAGCCACAACAGACCACCAGAATCGATCACCCGAAAATGAAAAGGTCCCTACAGCGGTAAGTGACATGATCCAAGCTTTGGGGTTAAGGTACTGGAACAGTGCTGCTTCAAACAGAGTCATTGGTCTTGAACTATCATCATCGCGACCTGTTGGTGGCGCTGCTGTGCCAATTCGCCACGCCAAAAGCAATAAATAGGCACTGGATGCCACTCTCAATATTTGCTGCACTTCCGGGTAACGTTCGAACACGACACCAAGCCCTGCCGCGATCAAGATCATTTGAGTCAAAAGCCCAAAGCCAATTCCAACAAAATGCGGCACGGTTCGGCGGTATCCAAAATTAGCTCCTGAAGCCGTCAGCATAACGTTATTAGGCCCTGGGGTTCCCGTCATCACAGTTGCAAACAATGCGACCGAGGTAAAAAACTGCCAATCCATAAATTTGCTCCTCTTCACATTGTATCGATACAATTTAGTATTTAAGTTGAATAATTAAAATTGTGTGCACATATTGACCATAACAATGGAATAATCTCAGTGCAAAAGGTTTATTGTCACCATGACAATTGAAACAATCATCGTCGATAAAACGCTATCCTCCCCTTTGTATCATCAAGTGGCGGATGCCATTGCTCTGCAAATAGAAGAAGGCATCATCCGTGCTAACGATAAGCTGCCAACCCATAGGGCATTAGCGGATAAGTTAGGGGTTACGGTCGGTACCATTACTCGTGCCTATGCAGAAGCCGAAAGGCGCGGGTTAGTCGAAGCGCGCGTGGGCGCTGGTACCTATATTCGAGATAATTCGAAAGCCAGTTGGGTATTTGAAGAGAGTGTGGAAGAGACCGAAGAGTGTAATTTTGGCTACAACATCCCCCCTTTACTGGATAGAGCCGGTATTTTGTCGGAAGCAATGAATTCTCTGTCTCACAATAACGCGGCGTTGAATCAATTTATGCTGTACCAAAAACCTACTGGTATCGATTCGCATCGCAAGATCGTAGCCAACTGGCTAAAAACTCAAGGGGTTCATGTGCAAGCTCAAAAGCTGTTGTTTAGTAGCGGAGCACAACACGCGATTCAAATGGTACTAAGCGCATTTACGCGAGCGGGGGACACCATTTTATGTGAGAAACTCACCTACCCTGGACTACTGAGTTTGGCGCGGCAAAATCAGTTGTCCTTAAAAGGCGTAGATATGGATGAAGAAGGCATTACGCCTACCGCTTTAGAATCTGCATGCAAACAGAACCAGTCAGCACGCTTTGTCTACCTTACACCCACTCTGCAAAACCCAACCACCGCAACAATGAGTGTGGAGAGACGTGAAGCCATTCTTGACGTCTGTAAACAATACCAAGTCATTGCTATTGAGGACGACGTTAACGGTCTATTACCAAAACAAGCGCCTCCTCCTTTGGTTAACTCTATGCCAGAACAAGTTATCCATATTGGTGCTTTTTCTAAGTGTTTAGCACCGGGGCTACGTGTAGGTTTCGTGCAAGCACCGGATCATTTGTATCAGCAGTTGAGTATGACGTTGCAAAACCAAAGCTGGATGATCAGCCCACTGTTGACCGCATTAACATGCCAAATGATACAAACTAATCAAGCCGAACATGTCATAGACACCATACGTAATGAGATGAGTGTCAGGCTCGCGCTGGCAAAGCAATACCTTGGTTCGTTCGATATCAGCTACCAGAAAGATTGTTTCCATTTGTGGTTAACGCTTCCAGAGCAATGGCGATTAAGCGACTTCGTTCAACAAGCAGCTTCAAGGAATGTCATTATCAAATCAGGAGAGCTTTTTGTCCCTCCTGGTGGTGCCGTTCCTCCAGCTATTCGTTTGTCACTCAGTTCACCCGTTACTCATCAACAATTGGAACAAGGGCTTAACGTTCTGGCAGAATTACTTCACAGTAACCCTATTTCGGACTTTTCACTATGATCCCATTTAAACCCGTATTTGGGTTAGGAAATGCGCACGTTCAAACGTTAGTCTCACGCTTTATCCGACGTAAGCCGTTGTTTGAACCAATAAGAGAAAGGCTTGAACTACCAGATGGTGATTTTGTTGATCTGGCGTGGAGTGAAGACCCTAAGTCCAATACTTCAAAACCCATATTTATTTTATTTCATGGTTTAGAAGGCAGTTTTGATAGCCCCTATGCCAATGGATTGATGCACGCGTTTGCGAAAGAAGGGTGGTTAGCTGTAATGATGCACTTTCGTGGTTGCAGTGGTGAACCTAACCGACTCCCTAGAGCCTACCACTCGGGTGAAACAGAGGACGCTCGCTTTTTCATCGAACAACTAACAAAACGTTTTCCTCGGCAAATAAAAGTAGCGGTAGGTGTCTCTTTAGGAGGGAACATGCTGGTCAACTACCTTGCAAAGTACACGGAAAACACCTTGCTTAATGCGGCATCGGTTGTATCTGCCCCACTTGATTTATTGGCATGCTCTCAACGCATTAATCGAGGCTTTTCCAAGGTGTATCAAAGCTACCTGCTCTCATCGCTCAAAGAGAATGCCGTCGCAAAGTTGCCATTAGTTCAGAAAGTATTGCCCCTGACAGAAAAAGAAGTCAACGAGATTGATTCCATGTTTGATTTCGATGACGTCATTACCTCTCGGTTGCATGGGTTTGAGGATGCACACCATTACTATCAAACTTGTTCTGGGCTTCCGATGCTCAAAAGAATTCGGATTCCAACAGACATCATTCATGCACAAGACGATCCTTTCATGACAGAAGCAGTGATTCCAACTACGCCTCTTCCTGAACATGTGAAGTACCACTTACTCCCTAAAGGCGGGCATGTAGGATTTGTCACTGGTCACCTCTTTAAGCCAAAGTTTTGGTTAGAAGAAGCGTTACCTGAACATTTTTCTCCCTACTTAGAAAAGGAAGCCTGTAACGCGCCGAGTAAGATTAATGGTAAGATTGCGACGACATAAAATTTTGAGGTATTTATGATCGTCCCTTGGGAACAAATTGAGGCTGATACACTCACGAATTTAATTAAAGAGTTCGTACTAAGAGAAGGTACTGATTACGGTGCCAGTGAAATCAGCCTAAATGAGAAAGTGGATCATGTGCGTGCTCAACTGCGAAGTGGTCAAGCGGTTGTCGTGTTTTCGGAGCTTCATGAAACGGTTGATATACAAGTACATCCCAGTCGCTGAAATCAAACGTTGATTCGACCTTCAATTCATTGAGCTTAAGTAAAAGTGCCCTAATGGGTGTTTCATTCGATTACGTGATTAGGGCAGTGTTTATTATTTATACCGCTTCCCCTACACTGATTCCCTATAACGATAACTAGAGACAAGGACAGTCATGTCAGCAAAACACCCAATAATTGCCGTTACAGGCTCGTCAGGCGCGGGAACCACCACCACTTCTGAAGCGTTTCGCAAGATGTTCAATATGATGAACGTCAAATCAGCGTTAGTCGAAGGGGATAGCTTTCACCGATTTACCCGCCCAGAGATGGACGTGGAGATACGTAAAGCAAAAGAGCAAGGTCGACATATAAGCTATTTTGGTCCTCAAGCAAACGACTTCCCCGCGTTGGAACAGTTTTTCCGAACGTACGGCGAAAAAGGCTCGGGCCAAGTTAGGCGATATTTACACTCATTTGATGAGGCAGTACCTTACAACCAAATGCCCGGTACATTTACCCCATGGCAACAACTGCCTGAAAACTCCGATGTTCTATTCTACGAGGGGTTACATGGCGGTGTAATGGATGGCGATGTCAATGTATCCCAACATGTTGATCTACTGATTGGCATGGTACCTATTGTAAACCTTGAATGGATCCAGAAGTTTGTGCGTGACACACGCGACAGAGGGCACTCTAAAGAAGCGGTAACAGACTCTATAGTGCGTTCGATGGACGACTATTTGAACTACATTACGCCACAATTTTCACGTACACACATAAACTTTCAGCGTGTCCCTACTGTAGATACTTCTAATCCTCTTGCCGCAAAAGGCATCCCTAGTTTAGATGAAAGTTTTGTTGTCATCCGACTTCGTGGCATTAAAAACGTCGACTATCCATACCTACTGTCTATGATTCAAGGGTCATTCATGTCGCGTCATAACACGCTTGTTGTACCCGGCGGGAAGATGAGTTTTGCCATGGAACTGATCGTCCAACCGATACTTCAACAACTCATCGAAACCGGTAAAATCGGCTAGTGATAAAAAGAAAAGTATGCAAAGTTGCCATAGCGTGATCATGTGCACATTTTTGCTTAGATAAACCCAGCCGTGTACCGATCAAAGTCAAGAAATCGTTTCAGAAAAAGGATACTATTTCTAACCGAAACATATGATAGCTTGCAGCATCAACTATAACACCCTATTCTAAATGACCAGTTCAATCTGGCTCAGTCGATACGGAAAGCTGCTGAGCAAACCCTGCAGAGGAAGAAAGATATTATGGTTCTAGGTAAACCTCAAACCGATCCAACATTAGAGTGGTTCCTTTCACACTGTCATATTCATAAGTACCCTTCTAAGAGTACTCTGATTCATGCGGGTGAAAAGGCAGAGACCCTGTACTACATCGTGAAAGGTTCTGTTGCCGTGCTTATCAAGGATGAAGAAGGCAAAGAGATGATCTTGTCTTACCTCAACCAAGGCGATTTCATTGGTGAACTTGGTCTATTTGAAGAAGACCAAGAGCGTACCGCATGGGTACGTGCAAAGACGCCATGTGAAGTAGCAGAAATTTCGTTTAAGAAGTTCCGTCAGTTAATTCAAGTTAACCCTGATATTCTGATGCGCCTTTCTTCTCAAATGGCTAACCGTCTTCAAACTACTAGCCAAAAAGTAGGCGACCTTGCTTTCCTAGACGTTACTGGCCGTATCGCTCAGACACTTCTGAACTTAGCGAAACAACCAGATGCGATGACGCACCCAGATGGCATGCAAATCAAGATTACACGCCAGGAAATTGGCCAGATTGTTGGCTGTTCACGTGAAACCGTTGGTCGTATCTTGAAGATGCTGGAAGAGCAAAACCTGATTTCAGCACACGGTAAAACTATCGTGGTATACGGAACGCGTTAATAAAGAAAGCGTTTCGATTAAGAATAAAAAAAACCACCAACATCGTTGGTGGTTTTTTATTTCTTTTGCTTCTCTCTGATTAAGAGGGCAGTAAGCTCTAAAGAGAGCGTTGCCTTACCGCTTCAAACAAGCAAATCCCAGAAGCTACTGAAACATTCAGGCTAGACACACTCCCAGCCATCGGGATCTTAATCAAGTCATCGCACGTTTCACGCGTCAAACGTCGCATACCATCACCTTCTGCCCCCATAACAACCGCTAACGGACCAGAAAGCTTCGCTTGATAAATGTCGTGAGTGGCTTCACCCGCCGTCCCCACAAACCAAACGCCTTGTTCTTGCAATGCACGCATGGTTCGAGCGAGATTGGTTACTCGCACTAACGGTACCGTCTCTGCTGCGCCACATGCGACCTTACTTACCGTTGCCGTTAAAGGAGATGAACGATCCTTAGGGACGATAACTGCAGCAACACCAGCCGCATCGGCATTCCTTAAACAAGCACCAAGGTTATGTGGGTCTGTTACACCATCTAGCACCAATAAAAGCGGCTGTTCGTGTTGAGCTAAGATTCCATCTAAATCATTTTCATTCAATTGCTTAGCCGGTTTAACACGTGCAATGATACCTTGATGGTTTGCACCACTGGCTTTGTCATCCAACGCTTTTCTGCCCATTTGCTGAATGGATACGCCAACGTTTTGCAATTCATTCAGCAGTGGCAGCAGTCGCTCATCTTGACGACCTTTTAAAACGTATGCCTCAATAAAACGCACCGGATCTTTTTCCAGTACCGCTTTTACGGCATGAATGCCATAAATAAATTCGTTACTCATTACCTGACCTGTTCAGATTATTTCTGTTTTCCCTGAGACTTTCGATTTTTCGCTCGGGACTTCTTCTTACGCGCTTTTTCAGATTTACTCTTCTTTTTCGCAGAGGAAGGCTCTTTCGAACCATCGGGACGCTTAGTTGGTTCAACCATCGCTTTCGCTTTTTCACCCGGCTTTCTTGATTTTACTGTTGCCTTCTTTTTACTGTGCGCTTTTTTATCAGACTGCGCCGCACGCTTCTTGGCTGTTTTGCCTTTTCCGCGTAGCTTACGGCTTGTTTCGACCAATTCAAAGTCAATTTGACGATCGTCTAAATTTACCGACAACACTTTTACTTTTACAGCATCGCCTAAACGATAGATATTACCGAAGCTTTCACCAATAAGCCTTTGACCAATCGGATCAAATTGATAGTAATCATTTGCAAGGGAAGAGATATGCACAAGACCATCAATGTGAAGTTCAGTTAGACGTACAAAAAAACCAAAACCCGTAACATTGGCAATCACACCATCCAACTCTTCACCAACATGATCTTGCATGTATTCACATTTCAGCCAATCTGACACGTCACGCGTGGCATCATCAGCACGACGCTCAGTCATGGAGCACTGCTCACCATACACATCCATATCATCAAAGGAGTAATGGAAACCACCAGTTGGGGTCCAGCGATCGGTATTACGTCCTTCTTCCTTGGCAATCAGGTACTTAATAGCACGATGCAGTAACAGATCAGGGTAGCGACGAATAGGTGATGTAAAGTGCGCGTATCGTTTTAGTGCCAGGCCAAAGTGACCCACATTATCGGCATTGTAAACCGCTTGCTTCATTGAACGAAGTAGCATGGTTTGAATAAGCTCTTTATCCTGACGCTCGCCGATTTGTTTCATCAGGCTGGCGTAATCTGTAGGAGAAGGTTCTAAGCCACCCGTTAGGTTAAGCCCAAGCTCACCAAGGAAATCTCGAAACCCTTGTAGGCGCTCTTCTCCAGGAGTTTCGTGGATACGATACAGCGAAGGCTCTTTTGCTTTTTCAACCAAAGACGCCGAGGCAATATTAGCTAAAATCATGCATTCTTCGATGATTTTATGCGCATCATTTCGAACTACTGGCTCAATTCGATCAATCTTACGGTCCGGATTGAAAATAAACTTAGCTTCTACTGTTTCAAATTCAATGGCGCCACGGCTGTCACGAGCCTGCTTCAGAATGCCATACATTTTATGAAGCTCTTCTAGATGTGAAACCAGTGGTTTGTAACGTTCACGGAGTTCTTCATCTCCATCCAAGATGGCACCAACTTTGTTGTACGTTAGGCGAGCATGAGAATTCATTACGGCTTCGTAGTGCTTGTATCCAGACAACTTCCCTGAAGCAGAAATCGTCATTTCGCATACCATGCATAAACGATCAACTTGCGGATTTAAGGAGCACAGCCCGTTAGACAGCACCTCAGGGAGCATAGGAACAACCTGCGATGGAAAATAAACGGAGTTACCTCGATTGATCGCTTCTTTATCCAGAGCCGTATTCGGGCGAACATAATAGCTCACATCTGCAATCGCCACCCAAAGACGCCAACCGCCGCTGCGCTTCGCTTCGCAATAAACGGCATCATCGAAATCTCGAGCGTCTTCTCCATCTATTGTAACCAATGGCAATTCACGTAAATCGACTCGCCCTTTCTTTGCTTCTTCCGGAACGTGTTCCGTTAGGTCGGCTATTTGTTTGTCGACCTCTTCCGGCCAAACATCAGGAATTTGATGGGTCCGAATGGCAATTTGGGTTTCCATACCTGGTGCCATATTTTCACCAAGCACTTCCAATATTTTTCCTGTCATACCTCGAGAGCGGCTTGCACGGCTTGTAATTTCGATGACGACGACATTTCCCATCCGAGCTCCACAACGGTGCTCTTTAGGGATCAGAATATCTTGGCTGATTCGGGAATCATCTGGTACCACATACGAGTACTCGTGCTCCATAAAGTAACGACCAACAATTTGGGTCTTGCGCTCTTCCAATATCCGAACAAGGCGTCCTTCTTTACGACCACGCTTATCTGTCCCTGTCGGCTGCACTAATACGTAATCGCCATGGATGATGGTTTTCATCTGATGATGAGGCAGCAAAATATCATTATCTCTTCCTTTGCTACCTTCTGGTCTTACCCATCCAAATCCGTCTTTGTGTCCAATCACATGCCCTTTAGCCAGCTCAAGTTTTTCTGGCAATACGTAACATTGACGGCGAGTAAATACCAACTGCCCATCACGCTCCATCGCACGCAAACGTCGACGAAGCCCTTCATACTGCTCTTCCCCTTTTAGCTCCAGTGCGTCAAATAAATCGTTTCGATTCATCGGCACATTTGCCTGAGTCAGAAATTCAATAATGAACTCCCGGCTAGGAATCGGGTTTTCATATTTACCGGATTCGCGCTCAGCAAAAGGATCAATGGGAGTGTTTTGAGACATAAGCAGGCCTGCTATAGATTGGATAGATCTTAAGTATATCTAAATCTGACGGTTACCGACAGCGCACACCGCTTTCTCAGGTAATATATCGCCACGTACGAGCAATCCACTACAAGTCAGTTATCCGCCATATTGGTCAAATTGTGACAATTCAGTGGCACATATATTCAGCTAAACAAAAGTTAGGCAATATATAAACAAAGCAAATACCTGCTTGAAACTTTGTATGGTTCTTTTGTAAGATGCGCGACTCTCTTTGTTCGTCCAATAATATTTATGTCATTTTCTAAACTTCGCGAGAATCTTCGCTTTAACTCGCGGTGGATTTTTTGCCTTTTAATATTGAACGCTGTTTTATTATCAGCGATAGGCATCCCTTATGTAAGCTGGATGGATATTCCAGAAGGTAGCTGGCTATCCTACCCTTACATTTTTTCTACCCAAATTGGGCTATTTGGTCTGATGGCGTTGTTGTGCTCGCTTCCTTCTCTAATACTAATCTGGCTGCCCACACGGCTCTTTAGATGCATAGCCGTGTTACCTTTCATCGTCACTGCAATACTGGTTGCTGTCGATACCCAGGTGTATAACCAATATCGCTTTCATCTAAATGGCTTTGTCTTTGAGTTGCTGATTCAAGGTGGAGACCAAATCATTGATGTGTCATGGTTTACATTACTCGTTGGCGGGGTGGTCGCCTTTGGCCTTATCAACGCTATTATCATGACTATTGTCTTAGCAAATCGTTGGATTGAAACAAAGAAACGCTACTTGTTACTTGGAATCACGGTTTGGTTTAGCTGCTTGGTATTCAGCCAATTTACTCACGCTTGGAGATACGCCAATTTCGATCAAGTGATACCGAGTTACAGCCATCACTGGCCACTATATTTACCATTAACCGCAAATGATTACCTTGAAGATAACGGCTGGGTCGAGCAACAAGCAGGGCGCGATGCTCATACTAAAATTGCTCACCAGAAAGTAACCAACTTGAACTACCCGTTGAAACCCATTCAGCAGGCTGAAAATGCAAAAACACCCAATATCTTGATGATCGTATTGGATGCATGGCGTTTTGATGATGCCAATGTGCAGGTAACACCAAATATTGAAAAGTTTGGTCAGAGAAGTTTAGTGTTTAAAGAGCACCTTAGTGGTGGCAACTCGACCCAAATGGGTATATTTAGCTTATTCTATGGCATACCTTCCACCTATTGGGATGCGGTACGCTCCAGCCAGCAGCAGCCCGTGTTGATGGAGACCTTACACTCACAGAATTATGAAATGTCCATCCACGGATCTGCGCCTTTACATAGCCCACCATTCGATCGGACGGTTTTTGCTGGCGTGAAAGATTTAACAGTCACCACACCAGGTAATACGCCAGCAGAGCGCGATCGTAAAATCACGGACGACTTCTTAGAGTTCTTGGAAAAACGAGATCCAAACAAGCCTTACTTTGGATTCATGTTTTACGATGCCGCGCACGGGACTTCTTTTCCAGCAGAGATGGAGACACCTTTTACGCCTTATTGGGATCGCGTCGATCACGTTAAATTAAACAATGACTTCGACCCAGCAGAGTACCGTAACCGCTATAGAAACTCGCTGTACTACATCGACAAATTGGTCGGTGAAATATTGGATGAGTTGGAAGCATCAGGTGAATTAGAAAATACCATCATCGTTATTACATCTGATCACGGTGAAGAATTTAACGATTACAAAAAGAACTATTGGGGACACGGCAGCAACTACGCTCCCGCTCAGGTTCACGTTCCGTTCTACTTATATCACCCTGAAAAAGAAGCCGATATTGTTCACACCAGAACCAGTCACCTAGATGTAGCGCCAACATTAATGAAGCAGCCATTGAGCGTGTCGAACGATGTTCGTGACTATAGTGTTGGAGAAGATTTGTTCACAACGAACAGACAAGAAAACTGGGTTATTGTCGGCAGTTACATGGATTATGGAATTGTGGGCGGAAATGAAATTATCGTCAATCGACCGGGTGGCTATACGGAAATCACAGATCTAAAGCTCAACAAAAAAGCTGAGCGTACTATGCCAAACCGTGAATTGACAAAATTGCTTCAACAAATGTCTGTATATGCAAAGTAATTGCTAACGAAAACACCAGAAGATAAAACGATAAAACGAGAGCATAAGCGCACTTAGCCGTGCGCTTATCTTTTTAGCAGAATTAGAAGCTCTGCGTTGTCGCTCAACATATCGGCGATCGTACAATGGTCCAGCTCTGCTAAAAAAGCCAATTTTGCACGTGCCAGATGCACTTTCAGTTTACACGCTGGCGTAATATGGCAAAAATCCGGTGCGCAGTTCACCACGTCTAAAGGCTCAATGTCTCTTACCACATTTCCTATTACAATGGTTTCGGCTGGGCGACCTAAACATATCCCGCCATTTTTTCCGCGAACCGTTTTCACGTAACCAAGCTGTCCTAGCTTGTTTATAATCTTAACCATATGATTTTTAGACACATCAAAAGTGTCGCTGACCTTTTGGATGCTCGTCAATTCACCCGCAGGTAAAGAAGCCAGATATATCAAGGCGCGAATACCAAAATCGGTAAAGTTCGTTAGTTGCAAATCAAATTCCTCTCGTCTGAGTAAATTGTAATTCTTCCATTGACTAAAAGATATATTTTAGATACAACTTTAAACATGCATTATAAATACATGTTTAAATAGGAAGCCCAAATGCTCAAGCAATCAACCATAGATATCGTAAAATCCACAGCGCCACTCTTAGCCGAAACAGGTCCAGCTTTAACGGCACATTTCTACAATAGAATGTTCGCTCGCAACCCTGAGCTAAAAGACATCTTTAACCTAACTCATCAAGAAAACGGGGCACAAAGAGAAGCGCTTTTCAATGCAATACACGGGTACGCGGCAAATATCGATAATATTGAAGTGCTGCTTCCCGCCGTGGAAAAAATCGCTCAGAAGCATACAAGTTTCAATATAACTTCAGAACAATATCAAATCGTTGGAAGCCATCTTCTTTCCACCATTGATGAGCTGTTTTCCCCAGGTCAAGAGGTGTTGGATGCGTGGGGAGAAGCCTATGGTTTACTTGCTAAAGTGTTTATTGACCGTGAAGAATCCATTTACACTGAAACTGAAGCTCAAACGGGAGGCTGGCGTGGAACACGTGAGTTTGTCGTAAAACAGAAAACACAAGAAAGCGGAGTCATTACTAGTTTTATTTTCGAACCAACAGATCAAAAACCAGTGGTGGATTACAAGCCGGGGCAATACTTAGGTCTCTACCTCAAACCAGAGCAATTTGAGCACCAAGAAATCCGTCAATACAGTCTATCTGATACGCCAAATGGAAGAAGCTATCGGATTTCAGTGAAGCGTGAAGCTCAAGGGATCGTGTCTAATTTCCTGCATGATACGTTAAAAGAAGGGGATACCGTGAAGCTTGCACCTCCAAGTGGCGACTTTTTCTTCTCTAGTGATGAATTTACCCCAGTTGCCCTCATTTCGGCTGGCGTTGGAGTAACCCCATTACTCTCAATGTTAGAAACAATAAAAAATACTCATAAAGCCCCTATTCACTGGCTACATGCAGCAGAGAACCAAGTTCATCATGCATTCTCTAAACGTGTAAACGAGCTAGAAAAATCCTATGAATTCGTTAACCAGTTCAATTGGTATCGAGAACATAAAGGGGAAGAGGAAGTGAGATCGGGGTTAATGGCGCTGGAACAGATCAAGGAACGTATTAACTGGGAAGAAACGGATTTCTATTTCTGCGGTCCTGTCGCCTTCATGCAGTTCGCAGCTAGTCAGCTATTGGAGCTAGGCGTGTCAAAAGAACGTATTCATTATGAGTGCTTCGGTCCTCATAAGGTACTGTAAGCCTGACTGACAAAATCAACATGCCCGACACGTTGGGCATGTTGAATCTACCAGAATGTGGAACGTCGTTTTGCTCTTGCGATTATGTTTTCAGGCATACGTTGCTCTAGCCCTTGCCGCAACATAGAAATCCTTCGGTGTTGTCGTTTATCTGGTGTTACCGAATTATACAGCCACCGATAGGCGTCTTCATAATCCAAAGGGCTGCCATAGTCTCGAAGTAAAAGTTCAGCTAAATGAATTCGAGCGTTAATGTTCCCCATGGATGCTGCTTCTCGAAGGTAAGGAATAGCACGCTCTTTATCTTGCTGAACCAAAGTCCCTCTAGAATAATACCGCCCTATTTGCTCTAGAGCCGCAGGTAAACCTTGGTGTGCTGCATTTTCCATATAGTAGAGACCTAACTCCACATCTTGATCAACACATACTCCCCAAGCCAGCATATCGCCATATAGAAATTCATAAGCAGGCAGGCTTATTCGAGTCGCACGAGCAACGATATCCTCTACAAGCTGGCAACTGTCGGCCTTCACTCGCTCGAGATGTTTGTTCTTTTCAATCAGATTGATCAGTTCAGCTTCGGAGTAAACTGGCACTGGCCCCCCAATATGGCTATCTGCACTCGCAATGCCAACTCGGGAACACAATGCGAGTAACAACGAAGCCGTCACAGCTCGTAGTTTCATAATCGCACTCTTTATTCATACCGTGCTTTTGTATCGGCAATAACTGCTAACTCTTTAGACAAGTATTGCCGATATTTGGCAATATTTTGCCAGAGAGCGAATAAAAAGTAATCGGAAAAGATATAAAAAATGCCAGCTTAAGTAAGCTGGCATTCTAAATTATCTAAAGTTCAGTTGGTTACGAGTTGAATGGGTGAACTTTGATGATGGTTTCATTGCGGTCAGGACCTGTAGAAACGATATCTACTGGTACACCTGTCAACTCTTCAATGCGCTTAATGTAGTCAAGAGCAGCTTGAGGAAGCGCATCGATTGACTTAGCACCGAAAGTAGTCTCAGACCAACCAGGCATGGTTTCGTAAATTGGCGTAGCTTCTTCAAATGATTCAGCAGCCATTGGCGAAACCTCTAGGATAGAGCCATCTTTCATCTTGTAACCAGTACAGATTTTCAGCTCTTCTAGACCGTCCAGTACGTCCAGCTTCGTTAAACAGAAACCAGAAATAGAGTTGATCTGAATTGCACGGCGCATCGCCACTGCATCAAACCAACCAGTGCGGCGTAGGCGACCCGTTGTCGCACCAAACTCGTGACCTACATCACCTAGGTGTTTACCAACAGGATCTTGCTTATCTAGACCATCATACAGCTCGGTAGGGAAAGGACCTGAACCTACACGTGTACAATATGCCTTAGTAATACCAAGGATATAACCGATGTGACGAGGACCAAAACCAGAACCTGCTGCAACACCACCTGCTGTCGTGTTAGATGACGTTACATATGGGTAAGTACCATGGTCAATATCAAGTAGCGTACCTTGAGCACCTTCAAACATGATCTTATCACCACGCTTACGAGCAGCATCAAGTTCATCAGTCACGTCGATAACCATAGACGTTAGAAGGTCGGCATAGCTCATCGCTTGCTCAAGCACTTCTTCGTAACTTACTGGCTCAACTTTGTAGAAGTTCGCTAACTGGAAATTATGGTATTCCATAACTTCTTTCAGTTTCTCTGCGAATGCTTCTTTATCGAATAAATCACCCACACGAAGACCGCGACGAGCAACTTTATCTTCATAAGCAGGACCGATACCACGACCTGTTGTACCAATTGCTTTTTTGCCAAGAGCGATTTCGCGCGCTTGATCAAGAGCAATGTGATAAGGAAGAATTAAAGGACAAGCTTCAGAAATGAAAAGACGCTCGCTCACTGGGATGCCACGCTCTTCAAGAGGTTTCATTTCTTTTAGAAGTGCTTCAGGTGATAGAACAACACCATTACCGATAACACATTTTACGTTATCGCGAAGAATACCTGATGGAATTAAATGAAGAACGGTTTTTTCACCGTCGATGACTAGAGTGTGACCTGCATTGTGACCGCCTTGGTAGCGAACCACGTATTTTGCATCTTCAGTTAAAAGGTCTACGATTTTACCTTTACCTTCGTCACCCCACTGGGTGCCTAGAACGACTACGTTATTTCCCATCTTTCCAAGTCTGATTGCTAGTTAAAAATGGATTCTAGCACCTTAAAATAAAAGATGCAGTCATTTTTTAGGCATAAAAGTGAAACACTTGCTTAACCTTATGTCCCGGAAGGAATAATAATCAAGTATTAGAATAATAACAGGCGAAAGCCCTTATATTTATAGTGAAAATCGTTGTGTACTAAGCTCTGAAAGGCATCTAAGCAAATACGTAAGCGATGACCGCTCCAGTCACAACTAAACAACCACCAATTCTTCTCAGCTGATTATCTTCTTGATCGCTAAGCTGCTTGATCATATTACGCCACCCGTTAGGGGCAAGTAACGGACCAAGACCTTCAACAACGAGAACTAATCCAAGTGCAAGCCATAGGGAGTCTGACATAACGTATCTTCTTGATATTAGGTTAATGGGTACAAAAAAGCCCCTTTCGGGGCTTTATATATCTGATTTCTTGGCGCTACTTAGCTACTTGGCCTCTAGCGTCATTCATGTACTTGAAGAACTCACTGTTCGGGTCAAGCACAAGAATATCACTCTTACTGCTGAATGATTTCTCATACGCATTTAGAGAGCGAAGGAAGCTAAAGAATTCAGGATCTTTACTGTATGAATCAGAGTAAATCTTAGCAGCTCTCGCATCGGCTTCACCTCGTGTGACTCGCGCAGTTCTGTCTGCTTCAGCCAGCACGGTTGCCACTTCAAGTTCCGCTTGAGCACGAATAACTTCGGCTTTCTCACGACCTTGAGAACGGTGCTTACGCGCTACAGATTCACGCTCAGCACGCATACGACGATAGATGGATTCACTGATTTCATCTGGTAAGTTGATTTTCTTCATACGGAAGTCAACTACTTCAATACCTAAATCGTTACTTGCGCTTACGCGAGTATCGTTAAGTACATCAGCCATGATCTTGTCACGCTCACCGTCGATCTCTAGCGCTTGTTTAGCCGCTTCAGATGCTAACTCTTCGGTGTTCAAATCTTCTGGAAGTACATCGACATTTCGAGGACCAGATACAATCTGCTTGATCTCACGAGCACCGATTTCAGAACGAAGAACATCCGTTACTTTACGCTCAAGTAGTGCTTGAGCTGTCAGTGAGTCGCCGCCACCCGTTGCCAGGTAGTACTGACCAAAGTCATCAATTCTCCACTTAACGTAAGAATC
Source organism: Vibrio penaeicida (assembly GCF_030689305.1). Taxonomy (GTDB): domain Bacteria; phylum Pseudomonadota; class Gammaproteobacteria; order Enterobacterales; family Vibrionaceae; genus Vibrio; species Vibrio penaeicida_B. The sequence continues at coordinate 30,775 of NZ_JAUYVM010000029.1, forward strand.
GATGATCACGTCTTTTTTCTCAGATGTTACAAAACGGTCGGCACGTCCATCCATCGTTTGAATACGAGCATCAAGACGTTTTACGCGATCAAACAACGGTAATTTGAAATGCAGACCAGGGTTATAAATCTTTGAGATGATAACAGGTTCCCCGTTTTCATCTAGAACGTCTACAACTGTTTCTATGTCGTTTTCAACAACGGTTTCCGTTTTCGTGTCTTTTTGTACCTCACCGAAGCGGATTACAATACCCTTTTCACCTTCAGGAATCACAAACACAGACATGAGAAACAGCGCGAGTGCTACAACGAGTACAGGGATCATTAATTTACGCATAATTAGTATCTCCCTTGACGTGAGCCGTTAGAGCGAGACTGCGTAGATGATGAGGTATCAGTACGCTCTGATTCCAATTCAATCTGATCATATGCAGATGTCGATTTCGCCTTACGTTTAGTATTTGAAGCCTCTGCCGCCTGACCTGTAATCTTGTCGATTGGCAAGTACAGTAGGTTACCGCTAGACTCAGAGTCAATGAGAACCTTCGATGTACTGGTGTACACCTCTTCCATTGTATCTAAGTACAAACGATCACGAGTTACATCAGGAGCCGCTTGATATTCAGGCAGTAGCTTCTCAAATTGAGCAACCTGACCAAGAGCCTCATTGATTGTCCGTTCAGAGTAACCCAAAGCTTCTTTCTTCAAACGTTCTGAACGACCAGTCGCTTTAGGCAAGATTTCATTCTTATAAGCTTCTGCTTCACGAACAAAACGTTCTTCATCTTCTCGAGCCGCAATCGCGTCATCAAACGCATCTTTTACCTGCTCAGGTGGACGCGCTGATTGGAAGTTCACATCCACAACCACAATGCCCATATCGTAACCATCAATAATACGATTTAACGTTTCTTGCGTACTTTGACGGATTTGCTGACGACCACTCGTAAGAATGCTATCCATCAGAGAATCACCAATTACCGCACGAAGCGCAGAATCAGTAGCCTGACGCAAGCTGTCATCGGCATTAGTTACTACATATAGATATTTGTATGGATCAGACACACGGTACTGAACACCCATTTCAACGGTTACAACGTTTTCATCTTTTGTAAGCATCAAGCCAGATGCTCTTAGTGAGCGAATTGCTTGTACGTTAACCAGTTCATAAGAATCGATAAATTTAGGGTGCCACTTAAGACCAGGACCTTCAATGCGGTCTTCTTTACCTAGGCGCAAAACAACAGAACGCTCTGCTTCGCCGACGGTGTAGAAACCAGACACTACCCAAATTACGATGGCAACAACTGCAATCAAACCTAAACCGATAGCACCACCGCCACCGATAGAAGCTCCGTTGCCTCCGCGCTTACCAAATTTTCCACCCAGTTTCTGACTCAGCTTATTAAACACTTCATCTAAATCTGGTGGACCTTGATCTCGACCACGATTTTTATTCCCCCAAGGGTCTTTATCGCGGCCATTATCGCCGTTGTTATTTCCAGGCTCATTCCACGCCATTAGAAAGCTCCATCATTTGATATGACGTTATACTGTAGCAGTCCTTTAAGTAACTATAAAGTCACCTAAAACTGCCCCTTCTCTTTTTTCTAGTCTAGACCAATCTACTTGTTGCATTCGGACGTCGATCAGTAAGTTACCTTCCTTATCATACGCCTCTTGTTGAATACTTTTCAATTGGAAGAATGTACTTCGAAATTTCCCCTGGTATTGGGGTGGAATTCGGAGGTGATACTGCACCATTTGACTCGCCAACCGTTTGGTTAGAGCATCAAACAACAGTTTCAGACCTTCGCCTTCCATTGCCGAAACCCAAACACGCTGAGGGATACCCTCATCGTCGTATTCTATTCTAGGTTTCTGGCCTTCCATATTGTCAATCTTGTTCATGACGACAAGCATTGGTACCTCATGGGCATCAATCTCTTCAAGTACTTCATGAACAGCATGGATATTCTCACGAAAACGCTCATCACTGGCATCGACAACATGTAACAAAATGTCAGCTTCTTGCGTTTCTTGTAATGTGGCTTTAAATGCAGCGACTAAGTCATGGGGGAGGTGTCGGATAAATCCAACGGTATCCGCCAAAATAGCAATTCCCACATCGTCTAATTCAATCTTACGTAAAGTTGGGTCTAACGTAGCAAATAATTGATCTGCTGCGTAAACACCTGCTTCTGTGATCCGATTAAATAATGTCGATTTACCCGCATTGGTGTAACCGACTAAAGATAAGGTAGGAATTTCTGCACGATTACGAGCTCGGCGACCTTGCTCCCTCTGCTTCGCTACCTTATCAAGGCGTCGAAGGATGGCTTTTATACGATCACGCAATAAACGTCTGTCAGTTTCTAGCTGAGTTTCACCTGGTCCTCGAAGACCTATTCCACCTTTTTGTCGCTCCAAATGCGTCCAACCACGAATTAGGCGTGTCGAGAGATGGCGCAATTGAGCCAATTCTACTTGCAACTTACCTTCATGGGTCCGAGCGCGTTGAGCAAAGATATCTAAGATCAGACCGGTTCGATCCAATACACGACACTTAAAAAGTTGTTCGAGGTTTCTTTCTTGGGCAGGAGAAAGGGAGTGGTTAAAGATCACGATTTCTGCTCCAGCGCTTAGCACTGCTTGAGCAATTTCCTGAGCTTTACCCTCCCCGACATAGTATTTAGGGTGTGGGGACTGACGACTGCCAGTGACAACTTGCAGAACTTCAACCCCTGCGGATTTCACTAGCATTTCACATTCTGCTAGATCATCCCATTCACCTTCTTGCGTGAAGTTGATATGAACAAGGACAGCCTGTTCACCGGCTTCATAACGGTCAAACAAGCACTCAACTCCTTACTAAAGTACTATTAATCTTCAGATTTCTCTTGTGGGCGTTCAGAAGAACGTTCTGTATTGCTGTGGTGCGTTACCGCACGAGCAGGTACCACAGTAGAGATCGCATGCTTGTAAACCATTTGATTAACAGTGTTTTTCAACAAGATCACAAACTGATCGAAAGATTCGATCTGACCTTGAAGCTTAATACCGTTAACGAGGTAGATAGATACGGGTACACGCTCACGACGTAGCGCATTTAGAAATGGGTCTTGTAAAGACTGCCCCTTAGCCATTTTATTTTCCTTATTTGATTGTATTTTTAATTTTATTTAGCTATTCCGAGAGCTGTTTTTGCATTCGAGCTAAATGAAAAAGTGCGCAAAAACGATCACATTATACACAGTGAAGTCAATCAGATGCTATGGCATTTGATATAGTTTCTTGTGCATCTTCAATGTTTTCGCTATCTAACCAAGTTAAATCATTCCAGCTGCGCAGCCAGGTGATCTGTCGCTTGGCCAATTGACGGGTTGCACAGATTCCGCGAAAAACCGCCTCATCCAACGTACAATTCCCATCCAAATAGTCCCACATTTGCCTGTAACCAACACACCGAATCGAAGGTAGATCCGGATGAAGATCTTTTCTAGCGTATAACGCTTGAACTTCTTCTTCAAATCCAGCACTGATCATTTTTTCGAATCGGAGCTCGATACGGCGGTGGAGCTCTGCCCTTTCCTTGGGGGCTATCGCAAATTGCTTTACCCTAAATGGCAAGGGTTTACCTTGCTTTTTGGTCAGTTCAGTTAGAGTTTTACCTGAAATTTTGTAAACTTCCAATGCCCGTGACAATCTTTGTGGATCATTCGGGTGAATTCTCTTCGCTGATACAGGATCAATTTCCTTCAGTTTATCGTGCAACGCTGACCAACCTAAAGTCAACGCATCTTGCTCTATTTCTTGACGAATTGCAGGATCTGCCGCAGGCAAAGGCGATAGACCTTCTAATAGAGCCTTGTAATACAGCATAGTTCCGCCTACCAGAAGAGGAATTTTCCCTTTTGAAGCGATATCCTGCATTTGTTCGAGTGCGTCTCGACGAAAATCCGCTGCGGAATACGATTCGCTAGGATCGAGAATATCGATCAGGCGGTGCGGTGCAAGTTCTTGCTCTCGCTCATCGGGTTTTGCCGTACCAATATCCATGTCTTTGTAGATCAAAGCGGAATCAACGCTAATGATCTCAACAGGGTATTTTTGTCTTAGTCGTATTGCTACGTCGGTTTTACCCGACGCTGTCGGTCCCATTAAAAACAGGGCCAATGGAAGTTTATCTGTCATCACGAATTCAATGCTGCAATGGTTGATGCGAAATCAATCGGCTGACAAAACACTGGATCATCGACAGGCAGTCGCCCGTCATTCAGGTTTTCAATATCCGAAATTAATTGTATGGCTTCTGATGTTGAATAGGTTGCTTTAACCTGAGTGACTTCAGTCGCCAACCAATTAGAAACTAACTTCGCTTCAATCTCTTGGGTTTGGTTCTGCAGATACGATAACAGATCTGGTATCAAGAGTTGTAAGTTTTGCTGCCTGATAGGCTGTGGCACTGCCATTACCATGATACTGCGTGCATTTTTTTCGCGCAGCTGAATTCCAAGCTGTTGCAGCAAAGTATCAAATTGTGAAACCTGCTCAACCAAGTTCTTATCCAGTTTGATCGAAAGTGGCACAAGAAGAGGCTGAGCTTTTAAAGGAGCTTCACTCGCCGACAGTTGGCATTGAGTTCGGTGCCACTCTGCTCTCGGTAAGTTAACCAGCACACATTCTGGCTTCGCTTCCATCAACAAATATTGTTCACCAACAACCGTAAATACTTTACCCAATACAAAGTGATCACGTTTCGTTTCTAGAGCATCTAGAGGTTTTGATGTACTTGCCCCTGTATGCTCAATGGGCTTTGTATCTTCAGGGGTGTTAAGTAGCTCTTTGTATGCTTTGACTTCCTGCCAACTTGGCGCTTCTTCTTTAAATTGCGGTTTACTTCTACTGCTACCAGAACCGGAACTATTTGGCGTTTTTGTTTGCTGCCATTCATTGTTTGTGGCTGATGAGTGGTTTGTAGATGATGAGAAGCTTGTTGACGGTGAGAAGCTTGTTGATGGTGAGAAGTTTTTTTGATGATGCTTGATGATATCACTTGGTACAGCATCGTTAACCTGCTGAGTGGAAAGTGCTTCGTTGTAGGAAGCTGACTCAGCTTTTCTCGGGTACGCTGGCGAACTCGCAATAGCTTCCATTACACGGTGTTGTTCTTCATTAGTCGTCGGTTGATGATATGCAGACGCACGTGTTTCTACAGGAGTAATAACTTCACTTTGCGACAATGCATCACTCAGTGCTTGGTAAATAAAGTCGTGTACCAGTCTTGCTTGATGGAAACGTACTTCGTGTTTCGCAGGATGCACATTCACATCAACTTGGTGTGGGTCGAGTTCAATGAACAATACGTAAGTGGCATACTGATCGGGGTTTAAGCTGTTTTCATAGCTCTGGCGAATGGCATGATTGATAAGTTTATCTCTCATCATTCGACCATTCACATAACAATACTGTAAGTCGCTTTGCTGACGAGCCCCTTCTGGAGTAGTGATCCAGCCATGCAATTTCAGCCCTTGGTGCTCCAACTCAATCTTCAACATGTGTCTGACAAATGCACCGCCACAAACCGCTGCAATACGCGCTTCTTCCTGACGTTCGGTTTTTGCTGCGCGATACTGTCGAATCATTTTCCCGTTATGACGTAAATTGATGGTCACATCAAAACGGCTTAAAGCAATGCGCTTCAGCAATTCATCAATATGTGAGAATTCTGTTTTCTCAGTACGTAAAAATTTTCGGCGAGCCGGCGTGTTAAAAAACAAATCCAACACTTCAACGGAAGTACCAATCGGGTGTGCGGTAGGCTGGAGTTTCACTTCCATATCTCGACCTTCACTGTACGCAGACCATGCCTGATCTTGAGTTGCAGGTCGTGATGTCATCGTCAGTCGAGCAACGGAGCTTATACTGGCCAGCGCCTCACCTCGAAACCCTAAGCTCATGATGGCTTCGAGGTCATCCAACGTATGAATCTTCGATGTAGCATGTCGACTCAGCGCCAGTCCGAGCTCATCTTTAATGATGCCTTTGCCGTTATCGCGAACACGAATCAGCTTAGCGCCACCTTTATCAATATCGATATCTATGCGAGTCGCGCCTGAATCTAAACTGTTTTCAACCAGCTCTTTTACAACAGACGCAGGTCTTTCGACCACTTCACCTGCGGCAATTTGGTTCGCTAATCGTGCAGGCAGTATCTTTATCGTCATTATTTGCTCGGGATGATCAAAATCTGCCCTACTGATAAGGTGTCAGATTTAAGGTTGTTCACTTTTTTGATTGCGGAAGTCGTTACGCCATATTGGGATGCAATTTTTCCAAGGTATTCACCTTTTCTCACTTTGTGTTTCACCACTGGCTTATCTTTCAATTTAACTTGAATTTTTAACTTCTGCCCAACTCTTAGCGTATTCGATTTCAACTTATTTTGCTGTTTAATACTCGAAACAGACACCTTATATTTGCTCGCAATCTTACCTAGATACTCGCCCGGTTTTACTACATGCGTAATGACCTGTGTTTTCACAGATGGTGTAGTTGGTGCGTCTCCAGAGATAAGCAGTACCTGCCCAACAGAAATATTGGTGCTTTTTAGCTTATTCGTCGCGACAATGGCTTTTGTTGTCGTTCCGTATTTTTGTGCAATTCGCGACAGCGACTCTCCGCGTACCACTTTGTGTTTAATGGTTGCCCCTTTGTTCGCCAACCAAGTACCTTCCGGTGGGTTTGCCTCAAAGTAACTCACAATCGCTTTCGATAATGCTTTTGCCAGTTTGTTTTGATGCGAACGCTGGAACAACAGTTTTTCTTCTACCGGGTTAGACATAAAACCCGTTTCAACCAATACCGATGGGATATCGGGAGACTTCAAGACCGCTAGGCTTGCATGAACAGGCTCTTTCTTATGAAGGCGCGTTACTTTGCCCATTTCTTTCAGAATTTTGGTCGCGACCTTGTACCCTTCTTTTTGTGAATGACTGAATTTGAGATCCAGTAAGGTCTGGCTGACGTTTCTGTCGTTATTAACTTTAGATAATACTTCGCCCGCGCCACCTAAAAGTTCTGATTGTTCCTCGTGTTTTTCGACCCAACGAGCAATTTCACTATTGGCACGACGAACATTGAGCACAAAAACAGAACCACCGCGTGGCTGTGGTGAACGGAAACTGTCGGCATGCACTGACACTAGAAGGTGTGCTTTATTCTTCCGAGCGATCGAAGAGCGCTTGTTCAGATTAACAAAGTAATCCCCTGTTCGAGTAAGAACTGCTCGTACTCCGCGGACTTGGTTTAATTCGCTGGCTAATTTCTTTGAAATGATGAGCGTGGCATGCTTTTCATATTTTTTTGTGGGACCAATAGATCCGGGATCTTCACCGCCATGCCCTGGATCAATGGCAATAATCACGTCAGCATTGCCTAAAAATTGGGAAGCATCCTTACTCGGGGAAGGTTTAGAAGGAACAATTGGATTTGATGGCTGAGCTTTGACTGGTTTACTGACTTTACCGTGAGGCAAATCAATCACAAGACGATGACCATACTGACCACCAGGTGTCGGTCTTAACTTGAATAAATTCGGAGTGGTTTTCTTCTTCAGTTCGAAGACTAAGCGATAAGTCCCTTTAGTCGGTGGGGTACTTTTTCGAATTTTCTTCAATACGGCTGAATCTTTCACATTGATGGGAAGTTTAGCCTTCACATTCGTCTGTTTAAGATCGACAACCAATCGCACTGGATTCGTTAGTGTAAAGTAGCTGTAATTGGCTTCACTGCTCAAATCAATGACGATACGAGTTTCTTCAGGTGAGGGCCAAACCCTCACTCCCTCAAGCGTATTCGCCGATACTTTGGCAGCAACCCCGAACAGAAAAAAGAAAGCAAACAGTAAAAACGCTCGAAATTGCTTATAAATCAACACGACTCCAAGTTCTTAAGCAAAGCATGACCATAATCCGTATTCGCTGTGACCGTAGCAATACGCTGGGTCTGATCATATTTCAATTCAATATCCAAGTCAGGAGAAGGCAGAAGCCCTTCACCTTTTTCAGGCCACTCTACAAGGCAGATCGCATCAGGAGTAAAATAATCACGAATACCCATAAATTCCAATTCTTCTGGGTCCGCCAGTCGATACAAGTCAAAATGATAAACTTGCCAATCTTTTAACTGGTAAGGCTCCACCAATGTATAGGTTGGGCTTTTTACATTACCAACATGCCCCAGAAACCGTATAAAGCCGCGGCTGAACGTAGTCTTGCCTGCACCTAGGTCACCATGCAAGTAAATTGTCGTTTGCTGGGTACATGCCTTCGCTATTCGCTGTCCAAATTCGACCGTCGCGTTTTCATCAATGAGGGAATATTGTTTCATGTTCATTTGTTGCATGTTCCAGTGCCGATCAACGACTATATAAAATTCAAAAGAAACGGAATAGTAAACCGTGTTGGTTTTGAGAGACAAGATCTTATCTGTTAAGAAACGATAAAAAATGCTCTATATGGAACCTTCTATCCTAGACTAGCCCTATTTATCTAACCTCAGCGCTGGAAAGGTGTTCTTTTTACTTATAGGATCAGTTAGAATCGTCGCCCATTTTTCACGCTATTAGCATCATGGATTACTCCGAACTCGCCGTCAAAATTAAACAGTGGGCTATAGAACTTGGCTTCCAGAAAGTTGGCATTTGCGATGTCGACTTAAAAGAGCATGAGAAACCACTGCAAGATTGGCTGGATGCAGGATACCACGGAGAAATGGACTGGATGGCTCGACACGGAATGATGCGAGCTAGACCCAATGAGTTATTGCCCGGAACCGTTCGGGTGATCAGTGCTCGCATGAACTACCTCCCTCCTGATGCTCAATTTGCAAGTAACCTTGATGACACGACCCAAGGCTACATAAGCCGCTATGCCCTTGGACGGGATTATCACAAATTGGTACGCAATCAGCTTAAAAAGCTTGGGCAACGGATTGAGCAAGAGATGGGAAAATTTGGATATCGCCCGTTTGTTGATTCGGCGCCGCTCTTAGAGCGCCCATTAGCTCAAAAGGCTGGGTTAGGCTGGACAGGAAAACACTCACTCATATTAGATGAAGGGGCTGGTTCTTGGTTCTTCCTAGGTGAACTGCTCATTGATTTGCCTTTACCTGTTGATGAACCCTCTACCGATCAATGTGGAAGCTGCAAAGCGTGCATTACCTCCTGCCCAACAGGTGCCATTATAAGTGAAGGCGTTATCGACTCTCGACTTTGCATTTCGTATTTAACCATTGAGTTGAGTGGAAAAATCCCGGTAGAGCTTCGCTCTAAAATGGGAAACAGGATATACGGCTGTGACGATTGCCAACTCGTGTGCCCATGGAATCGCGAAGCAGACCTCACTGATCAAACAGATTTTTATCGACGCGATGCATTTGGGTCTTCCGATCTGATTGCTTTGATATCTTGGTCTGAACAAGAATTTCTTAAAAAGATGGAAGGTTCTGCGATTCGGCGCATTGGTCACATTCAATGGATGAGAAATATTGCGGTCGCGATGGGAAATGCGCCCTTTTCTCAGGATATCGTCTATGCTCTTCGAGAGCGAATTGGAATGGATGACAATTTGGATGAACACATCCAATGGGCAATAGACAGCCAAATGGCAAAAACACCAATCAAAGACAGGAAAAAAGAACGCTTAATCAGGATAATCCAAAAGGGTCTACCTAGAGATGCATAGTAGCCTATGTAACTTGCCACTTATAAAACGCCGCAAAATTTATTTCCTGTAATTAAAAGTTCAAAATCTGAGACGGTATTTGTACCTATAATTTGATGTGATTCTCAAAAAGTGCTCTATGTGGAAAAAAGTGAATTTGGTAGCACAGATAGCTGGATAACGAAAAGTTAAACACAGACACAATAAATGACGAGGATCAAAAAAATACGAGTTAATGATCTTAACTCTTACATTTACTAAAAAATGAAAATCCCCCTCACCGCTTGATATACAAAGGCTTACATGAGTTTCATCTTTAGCTGTGACGCCGAAAACAAAAGAAAGATCCTTGCAAATTCTTTCGAATATTCTTAATAAAACAATTTATCAACCAAGTTATCCACAGAAAGTAATTTGTGGATAACTCTGTTAGTTAAATTGTAAACATGCGGCACGCTCCCCTATATACTTATTAAAAGCAGTGGAAAACTGAGCACCGTTTATGGCGTTAACTAGCTGTAAATTGAAAACGAAAAAAAACACCCGACTGGGTGATTGTTTTGTTTCTTTCTGGGGTAATGCTTCACAGCATTGATAAAGAGCGGTTGATGCGTCTTCACATCATTCCCTTTCGGGAGAATCGTCACTAACAGTTTTAGTGAGAATTTTTACTTTCTAAGCGCTTTTAGTTTCTAAACGAATTAGTTTCTAAGCGAAGAAATTTTGAGCGACGCACGAGGTTCCTTATCTTCATGGAACTAGGCGTGCCACAACCTTAGTAAGGTTGTATTTTTTCTTTGAAATAATTGGAGCGACACACGAGGTTCGAACTCGTGACCTCAACCTTGGCAAGGTTGCGCTCTACCAGCTGAGCTAGTGTC
>NZ_JAUYVM010000003.1 GCF_030689305.1 Vibrio penaeicida
TCACCACCGCTCTAACCATCATAAAGGATCAGATCGCAAGACTCGAAAAAGGTTCAACTGATTTAGGCAACAACGCCCATTCTAACAATAAATTTCATACCGGATAGGTGTCATCATTGAGTGGACTAATACTTATGAGTAGTTAGTTGTATATCTGTGACTTGAATCTCACTCACACTTTCAAGGACGCAAAACGGTAAATGTACTTGCTATGCTTCGTAGTTAAAAAGTTGTTAGGCAGCGTTTTTAAATCAAAGTGTTATATGGACACACATATAAGGAAACCTGAATGTACAAACTGGAAATCTTCTGTCAGCCAGACCAAAAAGACAAAGTGTTGAGCACGCTGCATGAGTCGGGTGTCGATAGAATAGGTAACTACGATCATTGTTGGGCGATTGGTTCTGTGACCGGTTCGCACCGTGCGCTATTAGGGTCTAGCCCTGTTTTTGGTGCGATTGGTGATGTTGAAAACTACCCATTGATGAAAATAGAAATCAACATTGAAAAGCAGTATGTAGAAGGCATTGTTGCTCAGCTAAAAGAATGTTTGGGCTGGGAAGAACCTTTAGTGAATGTGCTCAAACTGTATAACCAAGAATTCGATTTCAGTTAAAAGGGAAGGTAATGAAAATAGCCATATTGGATGATTATCAAAATGCTGTAAAAGATTTGGCGTGTTTTCATATCCTGAAAGAGCATGACGTTATCGTATTGAATGAAACAATCAAAGATCCGGAAGTGCTGGCTGAAAAAATTGCCGATGTGGAAGCGCTTATTTTAATACGTGAACGTACCGAGGTAACGGAAGCGTTGCTTTCGAAGTTGCCAAACTTAAAACTGATCAGCCAAACAGGGAAAATAAGTAATCATATTAATCCTAATCTTTGCCATCAATATGGTGTGGATATCGCAGAAGGAAAAGGTTCACCCATTGCCCCTTCTGAACTTTGTTGGTCGCTAATTATGGCGGCGTACCGTCATATTCCCTCTTACGTTTCTCAACTCTCTCAAGGGATCTGGCAACAGTCCGGATTAGGGTTAGGTCAAACCTTACATGGTAAAACTCTAGGTATTTGGGGCTACGGAAAAATTGGCCAGCGTATTGCCCAATACGCTAAAGCGTTTGGAATGGACGTTTTGGTTTGGGGAAGCGAATCCTCACAGGCAAAGGCGGTAGAACATGGCTTTGATGCTGCGGAATCTAAGCAGTCATTTTTTGAAAGTGCAGATATCGTTTCTTTGCACTTAAGGCTTAATGATGCCACGCGAGAAATTGTAAAACGTTCTGATTTATCGGCGATGAATTCAGGATCGTTATTTGTGAATGTCAGCCGCGCAGAACTGGTAGAGCAGGGCGCTTTGCTTGCAGAACTCACTTGTGAACCGTCGAAATTTGCTGCTCTTGATGTCTTTGAGAGTGAGCCTGCTACTCCAGAAAATGAACCATTAATCGCGCTACCTAACGTGCTGGCAACTCCTCATTTAGGTTATGTGGAACAAGGCAGCTATGAGCTGTACTTTAAGATCGCATTCGAGAACGTGATAGCGTTTGCAAACGGACATCCGCAAAATATCGTAAAGAGTAATAAATCATGAACACTATTCTTCCTCCCGCACTAAAGCTTGGTGACAAAATTGGGTTTTTCTCTCCGTCTTCTCCTGCAACGGTATTTGCGCCCGAACGTTTTGAGCGAGCTAAGAAATATTTATCAGAAAAAGGGTATGTCTTGGTTGAAGGTCGCCTAACAGGTCAATCAGACAGCTACCGTTCTGGCTCTATTCAAGAGCGAGCCGATGAACTGAATGCACTAATTAGAGACCCGGAAGTGCGCTGTATAATGTCGACTATTGGCGGCAACAACAGTAATTCACTGTTGCCTTACATCGACTACGATGCCCTATTAAATGACCCTAAAATTATCATCGGTTATTCAGATGTAACGGCTCTCTTACTTGGTATTTATACCAAAACTGGGCTGGTTACCTATTATGGCCCCGCACTCGTGGCTTCTTTTGGCGAGTTCCCCCCTTTAGTCGACGAAACTTATGCTTCATTCACTCAGTTGCTTCGAGGCTTTACCGGGCTGCCGTATGTGTATGACATGCCCCCCTCTTGGACAGATGCTCGGATAGATTGGAAAACGCAATGTGAAGCCAAGCCAGTTAATCCAAACGAATGGCAGTTTTTAGGTAACGGTGTTGTAACGGGTAGGGTGATCGGAGGAAATCTGAACACAATGGCGGGTATTTGGGGTAGCCCTTATATGCCAATCATTAAGCAAGGAGATATCCTACTTATAGAGGATAGCTTGAAAGGCATTGAAACGATCGAGCGTTCATTTGCTCATCTTAAAGTCTGCGGTGTCTTCGATAGGATATCCGCGATAATTCTAGGAAAGCATGAATTATTTGATGATAAGGGAACAGGTAGGTCGCCATTGGATGTACTGAAAGAAGTGTTAAGCGAGCAACCAGTACCGATACTGAATGGTTTCGATAGTTGCCATACTCATCCAATGCTGGTCACTCCGATAGGCGTTGAGATGTCTATTGATTTTGATAAAGAAACTCTCCAAATAGAAAGCAATTGGATTGCTAGCTAGGCGTTAGCTGAAACGAAAAGAACCTAGCTGTGATGCTTAGTAAACTGGCCCCTAAAATCGGAAGGGGTCATTTGCTTCTTCTCTTTAAACTGGCGGTTAAAGTTAGACAAGTTATTGAACCCCGAGCGCTCTGCTACTAGTGATACCGGAATATCGGAATTGACTAACAATTCGCACGCCTTACCTATTCGAAATTTCTTTAAATGCTCCGAAAAGCTTTCTTTGAAGTGCTTTTCAAACAATCGATAAGCGGAGCTTTCGCTCATGTGAAGCGTTTTGCAAAAGTCGCTAATCTTTATCGGTTCATGGTAATGGCTTTCAATGAATTGCCTTGCAGCTTCAACTCGGCTAAAGCTTTCATCCGGCTGCATTGCTTGTTCGATACCATAGCTTGATGATGATAGTGATGAAGCTGTTTTATCATCCGCTAGCTGTGTTAATGCATCAATCACATTAAGAAGTTGCTGGTGGGCAGAAAGCACTCGGTGGTCTTTCATTTTGTGAAACAGTATTTCCCCCATTTCTTTAGAAAACTCAAGACCATGATAAGAGCGTTGAAGCATGGGCTTGATATGAGCGAGCTCTGGCGCGGCTTTGATCAAATTGTCTATCCAGCTTTGAGTGAACCACAAAATTAACGTGTTATGTGGTTGAGAGGCATGCGCAAACGAACGACCCGAAAGCATGTGAGGTAAGCCAGGTCCAAAAAGCAGTAGGGTATTATGGTCGACTTTTCCAATGTGATCGCCTGCAAAAAAATTACCTTCAAAGCAATCCCCAGGGTCTCGATAAAGGACCAGTTCATATTCCACATGATAGTGCCACGCACAGGCATAGCCCTCTTTAGGCACGTCACAGACATATTCACGGATTTTCCAATTGAAATGAGGTTTATCCCCAATGGCTTCAACAAAAGGTCTCATTCGTTTTCCTTTCTAGGGCTACTTACTTAGTGACTTATATACCCATTACTGTATGAGGCTGTCAAAGTGTAATGATATTTTGAATGAATAGTATCGACACACGACAGATTTCTACCAATCATGTGCATTATATTCAGTAGACTTATTGCACTTACATCGGATACGCAGATTTTGATAAATCTGCGCATGCCGATACTTAGAGTGGCCACTCTTTTAAATTTAAATTTATTAATATCAATGCATTGTGCCTTTTGTACATAAGGGTGCAGCAGTGAGGATCTTGCTATGTGGACAAATAGAACCGCAATTCTGTTCTTGTTTACGACATTCGCGACTGGGCTTTGCGGGTCATTTTTCTTCCCCTTATCTAGCCTGTTTATGGTGGAAGCGTTAAATGCTACGCCCGCAATGCTGAGTGCCTTTTTAGTGCTCTCTGTTTTCAGCTCCGTGGTGGTCTCTCAATTTATTGCTTACCGCTCAGATAGAGGGTGGAAAAGAAAACAAATACTGCTCGTTTCATTTTTTGGCTACTTAGTCACGGTGCTTGGCTTTTCGTTCATCCGCGACTATTACTTGGCAGTGGCCGTCTCAGTGGTATTTGGCAGTGTGACCGGGGCGATTTATGGACAGGCGTTTGCGTTGGCACGTGAATACGCTGATAGGTATTTAAATGATCAAGCGACGACATTTTTGTCTACCTTGAGAGCGGGAATGGCACTGGCGTGGGTATTTGGGCCACCAATCGCTTTCATCATTAAGGCAGAATATGGATTTTCAGCGACCTTTTTGATGTCTGCGGGAATGATCGTAGTCACAATTGCTATTGTTTTCTTTTTCCTTCCTGACGGGGAAATGAAAGAGGAAAAAGTAGAAGATGCACCCACTGCAATTCCCTGGTATCAAAGAGCATCGGTTGTGTTGTTTTGCTTATCCATGCTGATGACCTTTTTTGCTAATGGTTTGTACTTAACAGCGATGCCTTTGTATATCACCAAAGAATTAGGGTTAAGTGAAAGCTTACCAGGCACTTTTTTGGGTATTGCAGCGCTTTGTGAGATCCCAATTATGCTTGCCGCTGGCTGGTTGGCAGCGAAATATGGTGGGAACCGAGTCGTTGGGGTTGCCTTGGTTTGTGGCATGGTATTTTTCATTGGCATTATTAAAGCGACAGAAGTCTGGCAATTGATCGCGATGCAAGTATGCAACGGGATATTTGTGGGGATTACCGCTTCATTAGGCATGGTCATTTTACAAGACATGATGAAAGACCAGCTTGGTGTTGCATCAACGCTATTCTCGAACGTGTTGCAAGGAAGTACGTTGTTGGCGAGCATCTCCATTGGCATTGTTGGCGGAATGTACAACTATTACAGCACGTTTTATTTAAGCTTAGGTGGAACCGTATTAGGGCTGGTTTTCTTGGCTATGGCTGCGCTAAGAAATCGCAGCACCCGTGGTATTGCCCCTGCTTATTGATTGAGTAGGCTGGCGAGCTTTTGTCTTGTGGACTCAGACAGCTCTGCTTCTTTATACAGAGCTTCTGCGACCGCCTGATTCTCCGGCGTATTTTGGGAACCCGACATCAGATATTCAAATAGCATCTCTTTTGTCGGTGTCGGAATGTCGCTACTCATAATCCGGTTACGAAGTTGGTGTTGATAATTTGAATCAAAAGGCAGCAAGTCTGGTGTAGACAAACGTGCATTCACTATTTCTCGCACTACATTTGGATTGCTGTCTTTTATGGCTTGTTCACGAAGTGCTTGCTTCATCTCAGGGTTTCTGGCCAATACCCTCGCAGCCACCATCCTTTCATCAAAATGCTCACTTTTTAAATAATTGGATACTTGGCTATCAAGTGCGCGATCGTCTAGGTTATCAATGGAAACCAAAGTGAGATAAGACGCCCCTTCTGACTGCAAATTTTTACTTAGGTATTGGGCGACGTCACTGCGTAAAGACTCGGATTGGCTTCCTAAAATACCGATGTTGAGCAAGGCAGTTTCAGATATGATTTGATTGCTGTTGTCGCTGGCAGCTTCCAACGCTTGCAAAGCATGAATCGTATTCACATCCCCCATTTTGGATATCGACATAATGGCGCGTAGCCGGTTTTCTTCATCTAATGAATTGTCTTCTATCAATTGTGAGAGGATATATTCCCCTTCTGGGCTTTGTGAGCGCTCCAGCGCAAAGATTAAAAGCGATTGTTGGTCGTCCGTTAGGTTTTGGTTCTGAAGCCAATCTTTCACGCTGTTAAAACCCTGACCAGCTAGATAAGCGCCAATAAGATGGGCGCTGTCTAGGTTGGGTGAACCTGTATATAATTCGAATTGTTCCAAAAAGTTGGCTTCATTCACTGCCTCGTTATTGCTGGCAGTAGCCACGTCTAACCCTTTTAAATATTGATTAACGTTACTTGCGTATTGGTTCATCGACCAATTGAGCGCTATCGTGCTTTTTAGCGGTGAAATATTGGTCTGTTGAACAACGGTCAGTTTTTGGTTCTCATAATCGACGGTACGCGTATGGGTATGCGCTAATGTTTGCGGGAAGCCAGCAGTATCGTGAGTTAACTTCCATTTGTCTTGCTGTTCGATTACCTGATAACTCTGCGAGTCGGATACAGTCCCAAGCCAGTCTCGCTCTAAACTAGATGCATCTTGTCGGACGAAGAAAAAACGGTGCTTTCCATCTGCTAGGGCGAGTGTTTTACTCCCCGAAAAGTAAGAAAACTGAGTCAGTGTGGTATTGATAATGGTCAGCGGGTGAGAAGCGTTTAGCCCCAGTAAATCTACGTTTTCAAAAGACCCCTGAGAAAATTGCGCGGTAAACGTTAGGCGCTTAGGGCGATCTTCCCCTTGTGGGTCGGCTGCCCATTGAATGTTGTATATTTGCCCTAGATATACATTTGGCTGATCGTCGGTCGGTTTCAAAGCCATATTGAATCGGTACGTCATTTCACCCAATTGAGTTTTTGGATTACTCATGGTTGTTGTGAGATCCACATGATAACGATAAACAGGATCGGATTCTTGCGCTTCTTCACTTTTAGCAATTGTTGAGATGGAAGCCGGTTCGCTGTTTTTTTCGGGCGTATAAACTGGAATACTCTCGGAGTTGTCTTGCGTTTCAGGTTCTTCCTGAAATACAAATACTGATGCGCCTACAGCTGCAACAATACCCAGAGATAGCAATAAAATTATCCGTTTCATGTCTCCCCCTCTATCGACGTATCACTTAATTTCACCATACCAAAAGGGAGCGAGCGGTGCGCTCGCTCCCGCTTTGAGTCTTATATATACGTAGTCTTATCGTAAATAGTGTGACTAAATTCCCATATTGGAGACCAGCTGATGAGCGTTGTCTCTGCATTAAGAATGTTCCATACGCCAAACAATTTCACCTGACAGTACAGCCCTATGTTTCCACTCCCGCCTTTTGCACTGGCATCCCATTTAAGCCGCGTGTAGTACTGAAAATCCGTCGAGCTCCCTTCTTTGTAGGTTACGCCAGCCTCTGCATGCGCTTTTGTGCCAACATTCACTAGGTTGATCGCGCCCTTAACGCCTTTTTCTATAGTTTTGACGCCAAAATTCAGCATGGCATAGCCTTTGGCTGTCGCATCGCCAGCTACAAATGGGCGGACGGACGCGTAAACAAAGTCTGGTCGACGCTGTCCATTTATTTCGATTGGCGTGTTTGGTTTGTCAAAGCCACCCACTTCCAAGCCTGCGGCAAAATCTGCCCCTGTTTTCAATACAGCACCAATTTTTACGCCCAGCTTGAATACGCCGGCTGGATCGATCGGTACTTCAGGAATCGGGACTTCAGGAGCGGCAATAGTGTGAGAAAACGTGCGTTTAATGTCTGCCTTTAATAGAGCGTTACATGTCGGGCTAATAGAAAGAGGGGTAGTCGCATTCACGGTTAGAGATAGATGCAGCCCACGCACGCAGTTGAGTTCTTGGGGGTTAAACGATAGGTTAGTGTTTCCAAAGACGGTTCCAATTTTTGTATTATGTGGGCCGACATTTACAGTGAACTTGTTGTCTGTGTTTCCTAGTATTTTCCCTCCCGTATAAGTCACATAACCAGAGGCATGCCGCGTTTGTTGAAACCGACCCACAACGTTATGCACGTTTGCTGAGTGTGTTTTGTTTAAAACGGTTCCAGCATTAACAGTACCAGCGTAGGCAGGGAGAGAAAATATCCCTATTGCCAAGGTACCGCAGACAGCTAATGCCATATTTGAGGCTTTCTTCATTGTCTTATCCTTAATATTAATCCTGTAAGCTAAAGTCAAGAGACCAATGTTTGAATAACAATAAAGGTGTAAAAGGTCTAAATTGAGAACTGCATTTCAAACACCCATTTAACCTAATCAGATTTATATTCCAGTCAACAGGTAACTAACTTATTGTTTATTATAATTAAGATAATAAGCCTATACTTTGGGTGGTATTTTATTCCATTGATTATAAAGAGCTTTATTTAATTCTCTTCAGGAATTAAATGGTTGAATATATTTCAACTAATGTGAGTGAAATCAAATTAAAAATAAAGATTGATAATTATGTTCATCTTGTTTTTGTTTATTAGCTTTACCTGTATTTCATTACGTTAATGTTGAAGTTAATAAAGTGTTTAGTAATGGTAAATAATAAACAACTTCGTTATGCATACTATTGTTTATTATTTGATGGTTATCATGTTTCTATTTAATGTGACTTTAATTCAATATATTAATATTAAATCAATACAAACTTCTTATAACCTTTGAATTATAGTGGTTTTATTTCCCCTAGAATTCTCAAATTTGAATTTCCCTCCAGAAGTTAAATGATTTTGATATATGAAGAAGTGAATAAAATCTGTACCTTGAGGTCACTTGGGTATGTAAACATCCCTTTTTTAGTGACACCCTAAATTAGAGTCTTCCAGCAATTTCAACTTAGCAAGATATTCCCAAGGGGTCAGGTCACCCAGCGAGCTATGGGGACGTTCATCGTTGTATTCTTGAACCCAGCTTTCTGTTAGCTCACGTGCCTCTTTTAACGTTCTAAACACATACATGTTGAGTATTTCATCTCGATAGGTCCGGTTGAACCTTTCAACAAACGAGTTTTGTGTGGGCTTGCCTAGCTGTATGAATTCGAGTTGTATGTCATGTTGTTCCGCCCATTCAGCTAAAGTCGTTGAGATAAACTCTGGACCGTTATTCATACGTAACTGACTCGGATAACCTCGCCAGGCGACGATGCGTTCCAACACGCGAACAACTCTTTGGGCGGGAAGATTCAAGTCAATTTCAATGGTCAGCACTTCACGGTTAAAGTCATCGATAACATTGAACGTCCTGAAGCGTCTACCTGAAGCGTCTACCACACATCAATGAATCGCTCATGAAATCCATTGACCAACATTGGTTGAACGTTTCTGGCACACAGAGAGGTGCAGGCTCTCTTGTTGGTAACCGCTTCTTTCCACGACGGCGCTTATTCAACTTCAGTTCGCAGTAGAGTCGATGTACTCGTTTGTGGTTCCAGCGATACCCCCATCGTTTAAGCACTTTGAATAACATGCCAAAACCATATGCAGGATAACGTTCAACGGCTTCTTGCAAGGCGGCAATCACAGGGGTATCTCGGTGTTTATCTGGTCGATACCGATAGACCGAGTCACTGATACCGACTAAACGACAAGCCCTACGCAGACTCACACAGTGACAATTCTTGACATAATCCACCCACTCTCGCCGAATCGCGGGCTTTACAGCTTTTTTTCGACGATATCCTTAAGGATTTTATGGTCGAGGCTCAGTTCAGCAAACATTTGCTTCAGGCGTCGGTTTTCATCCTCAAGCTCCTTCAGTCGCTTCACGTCTGAGGCTTCCATGCCGCCGTACTTGGACTTCCAGTTGTAGTAAGTGGCATCTGATATGCCATACTCTCGGCAGACCTCTTTGACCAACCTGCCAGCCTCAACTTCTTTCAGAATCTTGACGATTTGCGTTTCTGTATAGCGTGACTTTTTCATCAGCGTTCTCCATTTGGTTTAGTTTAAACCGAAGAACTCTAATTCTAAATGTCCCTAGTTTAGGGGATGATTACAGGTATATTACTTTGATTTTTATGGAAATCTAATTGATGATTAGCCATCAGTTAGATTGTTCTTATCTTTAGTTTCCAAGGAGAAGACTTCAAAAATGCGGGTATTAGTTTCAGGTGCTAACGGATATCTTGGTCGGCATGTTGTTCGTTATATGGAGTTACTTGGATATAGCGTGTCCCGATACTTGAGAGAAGGTCAGTCTCATCGCGATGGAGTACATTCGTCGGACACGTCTTTTTACCACTCTTTTGACTTGGTGGTGAACTGCGCAAGGCCGCATTGGTCTGAGTTTTCACCGAATGATATTGCTCTTGTTGAGCGAAGTACGTTGGCAATACTTAATAGGTTCTGTAAAGCTGGAGGTGTAAAAATTCATACTTCTGGTGTTTGGCTTTTCGGACATGCAAATGAACAAGAATTGAAAGAAAGTATTCTCAAGCCCTTTGATATCGTAACGCCAGATAAAAAAACGATAGAACAAGCGAGGGATAGTGGTTGGCAAATTGTCTATTGTCCTAGTTTGATTTATGGCGGTGAACATTGTCAGCTAAAAAGAATCATAAGGGATTTTGAATCGGGTCAGATCAATATTGCGATGCCTTCCACTGGCTTCAATCAATATGCGCATGTTCAAGACATTGCTGAATTTTATGGTGAGTTGGCATTTTTAGGGTGTGAAGAATCCGATATTTTTGTCGCTGAAGAACAAGGTTACAGCCCACTTGAATACGCATTAATGTTGAAACAACGTGGGGTTGTCCGTGAGATCATAGAATGCAATAGAACGGAGTTTCTAAAACAATTTGGGCAAGACGCATTGGATATTGAGCACTTGAATTTGAAATTGCCAATTCACCCAAGTTTCACCCCAAAACATAGACTTAGAGATTACATTTCTAACGAGCTTATGCTTGAATAAAATGAAAGAAAATAATGCAAACCTCGATGCTCGGTCGTTCTAAATACGACAGGATGGCTCATTGTTTAATGAGGGAAATTTGGTGAGAACGATTTGGGCGGATACATCTTGGTAGATAAGAGAACAAACGGAAGGAGGCGGCGTGAAAATACTCATAGAGCAAGAAACGGCTTTACATCAACCTAGTGTTAGGAATAACCGTGATGAGGTGACTAGGCTGTTGCATCCCGACTTTGTCGAAGTTGGGAAAACAGGGATAACCTATCATTTTGATGATGTGTTAGAAGAAGTGAACGAGGACTCTGAACCTGTGATTCACTCTCAGGATTTTTTGTGTGTCACGCTTAAACCCTCTGTTCAGCTACTGCTTTATAAAACGGCTTTGCAGGATCAACAAGGCGGTTATTTTGATTACGCTAAACGATCGTCAGTTTGGACTTTCTCTGGTGAGAGTTGGCAACTTATTTACCATCAAGGAACGTTATGCTCTGAGTTTGAAATTAAGGATTAAGCTTGGTTTAGGTTTAGGTGCGTAAACTGAATTAAAGCAAGTAGTGAGTACTGCCAGTAGGTTAGAACACAAAGCAGTCAATTGGGGTATAAGTTAAACACAAGGAATCGTGAAAATGGGGAAGCAATTTTCAGAGTTAAATGAAAAGCATATTGAATTCATAGCCGAGCAAAAGATGTATTTTGTCGGCACAGCGAGTGAAACCGGTAGCGTGAACGTATCGCCTAAAGGCGGAGACTCTCTTCGAGTGATTGACAATAAAACCATTGCTTGGCAAAACTTGACGGGGAGCGGAAATGAATCAGCGTCTCATGTTATCCAAAACCCTCGAATGACGGTTATGTTTTGTGCCTTCGAAGGTGCACCTTTGATTTTACGAGCGTATGGACGTGCGCGTGTACTGCATCAGGGAGACGCGGATTGGGAAGAGTACATCGGGAAATTTCCCCCAAGCGTCGCAACTCGACAAATCTTCCTACTTGATATTAATCTGGTGCAATCTTCTTGTGGGATGTCTGTGCCCTTTTACGATTATGTTGCAGACCGAGATGAATTGGCTAAATGGTCTGAGAGACAAGGAAAAGAAGGCGTTGAGAAGTATTGGTTGAAGAAGAACCAGAAAAGTATCGATGGTTTCGAAACAGAGATAGCACAACGTGCTGGGTTATCAAAAGAAGCTTAAGTAATCGGCTCCAGCATTGCTGGAGCACTGTTTTTTACCTGCCTAATCCAACCTTAAAACCCTGTGTTAACCTCGGTTCACTCAGTAAAATTAAGATCGTTATTTTACCGTCGCTAAATCTTGAGTAATCTCTCTCCAGTCCGCTATTTCTTCTTTGTAGTGAGACAGTTGCTTGCTATCCATTAAGTTAATAACTTGCGCGATTTTATCGCTGGCTAATTGCCGATTATGTTCCAGTTTTACTTTGAGTGATTCGGTGTAAAAGCTATCAGGATCATCTAGGATGCGAATAAACATAGATTGAAAGTACTGGACTTCGTCGCGGCGATTGAACAAGGTTTCCATCTCAATGTACATTTTGTCGTTGTGATCTGCCCAATCGAAGTTCGTAATTTTAACGTCTTCAGACCACGACTTGATGATCGCCTTCTGTTTGCTTGAAAGCGAGCCTAACCATGTATCGAGATTATCTTCCATTCTCTCTTGATACACCTCTCGGATCTCTGCCTCGTCCATATCTTTGTATTTTTCGCGATATTCTTCATGATCTTTCGCCGTATTTTCTAGCAATTCATCTACTTGCTTTTGATCTAGTTGGCTGACAAGCGCATAAAGGTTTGGTGACGCTTTCGCGATGACTCGCCTGGCGTGCTGTCTGAATTTCTCGGTATGCATAAATACATAGGCAGCATCGACGGTTTTTGGATCCATCGATTCGAGCTCGTTAAGGTGTTCTATATAGGAAGGGAGCTCTTGAGTTTTGTGCCACTCAATCAGTTGCTGCAAACTAAGTTCAATAACGTCTTCTTGTTCGGAGTTAAGAGAAACGTAATCGTCTATGTATTCCAGAACAATCCAATCCAAATTGCTGTATACGAATTTGGTTGTGCATCCAATTAGCCCAAATGCGAATACAACAGGTAAAAGACGTTTCCAAAACATAGCGATTCCTTGCTAACGAGTCATTGAGGGGATGTGTATAAATATACTTATTCTACGACAGCAGAGATCAATTGGTGTTCCCTGACTTATAGGGGTGTTAATTTCATTATTAGCTCAACAATCCTTCACGATTGGATTACGCATAGCGTTTTATAACTGAGATTAAATTAATAGCGCCCAAGGTGAAACAGGTTTTATATTGCCATTGATTGCAAACTGCATTTGCAAAATGCAAACGCAGTTGTATTTTATGGCGAAATTATGAGAGATAAGTTCGGATTTTAACCGAAAATGTGACGTGAAAAGTTGGCACGGTAGATGCATTAATAAGAGTGACCCTTTTTAAAGCCGAGGGTCACCTAGCCAACTGACGTTGTTAGTGAACCGATATTTGTTCACAAATGATTTAGCCACCCGCGTTTTGCGTGTGGCTTTTTTTTCGTCTGTAGATTATCCCCATCCAATTTTTCTCAATCTTGACAACGAATAGATTCAATTCTATTGTACACCTTATGGTAAACATTAATGACGAACAATTGAGCCACGTCTTTATGGCTCTCGCAGATGAAACACGACGTGAAATGGTACGTCAGTTAGCTAATGGGTCGTTGCCCGTTAAAGAGCTGTCGAACCCAAACAACATTTCTAAATCTGCGGTAACGAAACACCTTAAAATTTTAGAGCGAGCAGGGTTGCTGACTCGGCAAGTGGTTGGGCGTGAGCACATATGCTCTTTGAACCCCGATCCATTGGTTGAAGTGAACGAATGGCTAGCCTTCTACCAAACTTTCTGGGAAGACAAATTTGATGCACTAGAATTTTACCTAGACAAGCAACTAACGGAGAGCGAGTAACGATGTCGGCTCATCGCGGTTATGCAGCTTTAAAATTACAACGAGAATTTCGTACTGATGGTAAAACTCTTTTTGAGGCGTGGACGCAATCGGCGATGCT
Source organism: Vibrio penaeicida (assembly GCF_030689305.1). Taxonomy (GTDB): domain Bacteria; phylum Pseudomonadota; class Gammaproteobacteria; order Enterobacterales; family Vibrionaceae; genus Vibrio; species Vibrio penaeicida_B. Next base: position 13,652 of record NZ_JAUYVM010000003.1, read on the forward strand.
CAGTCGCTGGTTTGGACCCAAAGAGCACGATGTACTGACGGCTAGCATTAATGCCGTGGAAGGCGGGCAATACAAGATTGTTCTGCGTTCGCCAGAGGGTGGTGAGATCAGCCACTTTGGCGAATATGTTGTCGTCGACCCACACGTACACCTTGTTTTTACTTGGGTGCTTGCAAACCAAGATTGCAGTGGCTGTGCGGATCAAGACACATCCACGTTAGTGACTTTGCGGTTTGAGCCGTTGGATTCGAAGCTCACTCGGTTGACCTTGCTTCATGAAAAGTTACCTGACCAGAAAGCCTACGAAGGGCATAAGTTCGGCTGGTCGAGTAGTTTAGACAGCTTAGAGAATATTCTTCAAAGCAGCAGCCAATAAGTATTTGTCGAAACTAAGCACTGGATTAGTGCTTTTTTTTGAAGTGAATAGTACACCTTTTGGTGTACATAACTAAGGAAAGTAACATGGAAAATATACATCACCACATTGTCATTGAATCGACCCCTGAAAAATTGTTTCAAGCGATCACGTCTTCTGAAGGCTTGTCTTCATGGTGGACAAAGGCAGAAGCGACACAACAGATAGGCGAGAATCTTTCGTTTTTCTTTGGTCCTCAATGCGACCACAAAATGGAAATGCAGCTGATCTCATTAGAAGCGAACCGAAAAGTGGTTTGGCAATGCGTAGAAGGACCATGGGCAGATATGGGGCATTTCTCTTTTGTCATTAAAGAAGACGATCGAGGTGCAGCGCTGAGCTTTACTCATGAAGGGTGGTCAGAGATGGGCGCCTTTTTCGGACACTGTAACTGCAAGTGGGGGTTATTTCTTGGTTTTAGCCTAAAAAGCTACTTAGAAACAGGGAAAGGAGTGCCTCACCCAAATGAGCAAAATATTTAGAGTAGTGATACGAAAGCGACTTTGTAGCCAACATATTTGGCTTCATCGACCCCCCCCACTTTCGAGTTTGAAAGTGGGGAGGTTTTGAATCCAGCATCTTGAGGTCACTTGGGTATACATCACCATTTAATAAAATATGAGTTGATTTGTTTCGATATTTAGAACAAAGATTAGGAGAACTGAATTTTTGTGCTTAGGAGTACTTCCGTGAAACTTCAAAATACCTCTCTTTTTAAACAACAGTGTTATATCAATGGGCAGTGGATCGGGGAGGCTGCAGAAAAGCAACCTATCTTCAATCCCGCCACTGCAGAAAAAGTGGGTGAAGTGCCTGTACTTGGTAGAGAAGAAGCTGAATATTGTATAGAAGTCGCGAGTAAAGCACAGAAAGAATGGAAAACACGCACCGCCAAAGAACGATGCAATCTATTAAAAAAATGGTTCGATTTGATTCAAGCAAACAGCGACGACTTAGCGACGATCATCACGACAGAACAAGGCAAATCGATTAATGAAGCGAAAGGCGAGGTGGCGTATGCCGCCAGTTTTATTGAATGGTTCGCGGAAGAAGCCAAACGCGCCTACGGAGAAACCATTCCCGCCCACAAAACCGATGCCAGAATTGTAGTAACCAAAGAACCCATTGGTGTTGTCGGAGCCATCACGCCTTGGAATTTTCCCGCAGCCATGATCACACGAAAATGCGGTCCGGCCTTAGCGGCAGGTTGCAGCGTGGTCCTTAAGCCTGCTCCAGATACTCCTTTTACTGCATTGGCTCTCGGTGTGCTGGCGGAAGAGGCTGGTATCCCAGCTGGTGTCTTTAATATTATTACTGGTGATGCAGCAGGGATAGGTGGCGCACTGACCGATAGCAAAACCGTTCGAAAAGTGTCGTTTACTGGGTCTACCCAAGTTGGGAAGCTTTTAATGTCCCAATCGTCTGGCTCAGTGAAAAAACTGTCTTTGGAGCTTGGCGGAAATGCCCCTTTCATTGTCTTTGAAGATGCAGATATCGACGCAGCTGTTCAAGGCACGGTGATTGCGAAGCTGAGAAATGCCGGCCAAACTTGCGTGTGTGCCAACCGTATTTTTGTTCATCGTGATGTGCAAAGTGAATATGTCGCTAAGCTCAAGGTCGCGTTTGAAAAGTTGAGTGTCGGTAATGGCATGGATCCAACCAATCATATTGGGTCAATGATCAATCAAGGCGGTATCGACAAAGTGTACGCTCATTTAAACGATGCGCTAGAAAAAGGCGCAACGCTAGAACTCGGCTCGAAGCAAAGACCAGCCGATCTTTTCTGCTCTCCCATGATTGTAACGGGAATGACCGATGACATGAGAGTAGCAAGTGAAGAAACGTTTGGACCTCTTGCCGCGATATTTACGTTTGACAGCGAAGGTGAAGTGATCGAACGAGCGAATCAAACGGACGCAGGTTTGGTGGCGTATTTTTACTCGCAGTCGCTAAGAAGAAGTTGGCAGGTCTCAGAACAGCTGGAGGCTGGCATGATTGGCATAAATGAAGGGTTGATCTCTACCGAAGTAGCGCCCTTTGGTGGGGTAAAAGAATCTGGGCTTGGTCGTGAAGGTGCGCGCCAAGGCATTGAAGATTATCTAGAAACTAAGTATATGCTGATGGGCGGGCTATGAGATTAACTGCTGAGTGTATTGGTGAAATTTGCGACAATGTTACAATTTTTTAACATTTATTGTAAGTTGTGACATTATTGCCTTAGTAATTAAATAATTTGCTTCTATTCTTGTTGTTGTTTTTATAACACACAAGAGAAACTATAAAATGAAGAAGTTAATCTGCTCTCTAGCATGTCTTATGGCATGCGTTTCTACAGGCGCCTCAGCCGCCATTTCGCAACACCCCGTTATCCTTATTCACGGTTTTAATGCCGACCAGTTGAGCGAGAAACCAAACGCTCAACAGGTGGCATTAGCGGGTGAAGAAGGTTGGCGATCGTATTGGCTTTCTCGCTCTGATGAGCGTATCGATTGGCCTTCTCATGAACGGATCCAAGGCAAAATTGCATCAGATTATGTTTGGCCAAAACTTCAATCACTTTCTCGCAACAACACCTGCGCGAACGGCTGTATTTTTGTCACACATTCTACGGGTGATCTCATTGCACGACACATTTTGGACAACCAAAAACGCTGGCTTGAAAACGCAGGCTTAACGCCACTCAACATCGTCGCAACAGTAGATTTTGCGGGTGCAGGCGGTGGTTCAGAATTGGCCGATATTGCGATTAATGCAGCAGAGGGCGGCGGTGCAGGTAACTGGACACTTAGACAAGCTCTGTCATTGTGGTTGGGCATGGTACCGACATCGGGCAATACCGGTGTCTTGAACGATTTAAAAGTGGCAAACGCGCGACAGCTTTCCGCGGTACCAGATAGCCGAGTCCCACGAGTACGTATTGTTGGTGACAGCTCAGATTTCTGGGGGCTCACTGCTGGCTTCTTACCAGGGCACGATGATGGTGTAGTCGCTGCGCATTCCAGTTGTGGTGCAAAATCAGCTGGCAGCTACAACAGTTGCTCTGCATTTGTCGGGCTTAATGGCAAGCTTACTGCTCAGTCTCGTGGTGTAACCCGCTTTATGGCGCAGCATTACCCTTTGCTTATGGGTGAGGATTATTCTCACAGCTCCCTTATCGATAACAAGCACGAAGGCAAAGTGACGACGGCACGCGCCAATTTAAGCTTAAGTAACGGCAAAACCATCACTGTTAATACAGAAGATCAGAGCTCTTGGTGGTCGAGCAGCGTGTATCGTTATGTCCAACACTCAGACTCCCAATCTATGTCTCAGTTAACGTTCAACTTGCTTGAGAGCGCGCAGTAAAGGTGTCTTATATTGAGTATTGCACAGCAGGTAATCGGGTTCTGTGATTTGGCAGAGCCCTGTTTTTCTCTTTCTTTGACCGAGATTCATTTATGAAAGTGTTTGGCTCTGCATATTTGTCAGGAAATGTTTATGTTAGAAGCTTTGTCATTATTGTAGCCATTATTCTAGTGGCCTTGGTGACGTATCTGTCGTATGACAAAGACACCATTAAGGGCAGTAGCTCCGAAAAATACAGCCAACCCAAACAAGAAATGGCGGTGAAACCCAAAGAAAACATGACCGAGGTCCCCCAATTTGAGCAGCCCGATCAGGCTACGGATCTCGCAGAGCAGCCAATTGAATTAGAGGCACCAATAAAGCAGCAATTTTCGTTGATAGCGAGTGCTTATAGCGAAGAGCTGAAGCACCCTTCGTACTCTCCGCCGCTTAACGACGACAGCCCAATTACCCTTGATCCTAATCGATACCATAAAGTGGAATTGCCTATTTTAGAGGGTAAGCACAAAGCGGCATTGAGGCTGGAACAATATCGTTATTTCTACCCTAACCCGGTTCGCATCGCGATAGATTCACCACTTGAGATCCAGCAAGTATCGTTTGATTTATGGGGAGTCGAGAACGGGAAAAGCATTGCTAGCCAAACCGTTAACCGCGCAGAAGCTACATTTAAATCGAGCGAAGATTGGCCAGAAGAAATCCGTGTAAAAGCCAAAGTTACGTTCGCACAAGGGGATGATGTTCTGACAGGCGATTTTCGCTTCTACGTGCCAGTTGGAAAAATTACGGGCGTAGACACATTAGGTAGCGAAGGTCCCGACATGCTTATCCCTGTTCAATTGGATGTCAAAAAGAGTGGGACGTTCCGACTTCGAGCCAGCTTATTCTCGGCAAGCGGTAAGCCAATTGCATCGTTACGTGAAACAAAGACGTTAGCAGAAGGCAGCCAAGAGATTCATTTGAAGGCGCACAGCAGTGTTTTAAAGAACAGCTTGTTAAAGAACAGCACCTTAAAAAATGGTACTCAAAAAGGCGGGAATACCGAGTTTGAATTACGTTATCTTCAATTGGAAAAACTGTCTGATTTTCCCGGTCAGAAAACAGGTTTTGGCGTCAGCACGCAACCGTCGTATTCGTTAGGGTTATTTGATGTTTCCCAACTGAGTGATGAGCCATACCAGCCGTCAGAACAAGAGAAAGCACGCCTCGAATTCCTAAAAAAATTAGGGCAGTAAACACCGTTCAGTAAGCATTGAAATCTCAAAATGTGGATTGTGCCTAATTCACAGTGTGGTGTTATGTAACAGATTGATTATTTTTGATAAAGTCGTCCGATACGTTTCGGAATGGGTTAGGGCGACAACATGAAATTGATAAGGAATTCGCGGCTTCGTTATCAAAAGGACAAATCCGATAAAGTCTACGAAGTGGATCTTGTCGAGCTTACATCAGGCGAGCCTTCAAGGTATTTGGTGAATTTTCGGTACGGTCGAAAAGGCAGTACATTACGAGAAGGCACCAAAACCCGAGATCCAGTCACACTTGAGCAAGCGGAAAGGCTGTTTGATAGTGTGGTTGTTTCGAAGGTAAACAAAGGCTACCAAGATCAGAATGCACTCTCGTCCTACACTTCTCTCCAACCTAAGCAACCGATCTCCCAATTTAACCACAACACGTTAATCAATCGCATTGAACAAGAATCCAGCCCGTATGAGCTGGGTCGGCAGATTTGGCGTTTACGCCCCGTGGCGAATCCCGAAGTGGCGTCCTTGATAGCCAATAAGCTAGGCAGTGATACTTGGCAATTGGAATACGCTATTTTGTGGGCATTGGGAAGAGTAGGTAGCGAAGCGAATATCGATGCCATTAAACCTTATCTATCCCATCAAGATGTTCGTCTCGCCACCATCGCATTGGAATCGCTAATTTCACTCTCGCCTAAATCTGAGCGCAAACGCATTTACGTGGAGATCAGTGGCTTCGAACTCATTTCTGTGGAAGAGTTTGTCACTCAAGTTGATGATTTTATTGCCCAAAGAGCGGCGAAGGAAAGCATTAATCTGTTGTTGAAGAAAGCGTATCTTCAATCCGTTTTTGATGAAGAGATGCATCAGTCATTACGAGATGTTCTCGCCAAAATTCCATACGCCCCCAGTGCCTTCCAAGGTATTCGCTACATTCTAAAAATGAGTGAATTCCGGCTGGATGCCAATATGTTTGCCGCCGCATACTATCGTTTGGAGCAAAGTAACCCGTATTTCCAAAGAGCTTGGAAATACCATTACTCGCCTAAACATGGAAGGCTGGACATTGAGAATGAACTGTCGTCCCCAGAATCTAAACTCGCGCACTCCCAACATACTCATAACTACCTGATTCGTAGACAGTGGCGAGTGTTAAAACAATTGGGGGTTAATGAAAGCCCTGATTTCGTTCGGCTTGCGACGCAGCTTTTACTTCAATTTAAAGACAGTGACGGCAAGAAGCCCAAAACGTCAGAAATCTACGAATACGATCAAAATTGGCGTCGTCACGTGAAGGTCGTGAATCACTACGATGAATTTGCTCGTTACTCCACATTGAATGCGTTGCTGAGAAGTGAGAACCCGCGTTATAAACGAAGCGATGCGGGGTACGTTTGGAAACTGAGCCCTGATGTTGTGTTTGAAGGTCGGGGTGAAGCGTTTGCTCATCTTTGGGACCAAGTTCCTCATAGTTTGCTTGAGTTAGTACTAGGTAGCCAATGTGAACCCGTATGTGATTTTGCTGTTCGCGCGTTGCAAGACAACACAAGTTACTCCGACGCGTTGAGTGACGATATTTTGGTGGGCATATTGGTTCGTCCGTACACTGCCTGCCAGAACTTTGCGTTACCACTGTTAGAAACCTACTTAAAGCACCACGCCTTAAGCACAGAATGTTTGATTACGTTACTCAACAGTGACGTAGAAGTCGCTCAAAATCTGGCCTTAGATCAATTAGATAAAATCCGAGACTTGTCGAAGTCAGTCGATGTATTGGCTGCGCTTCTTTTGATGGGGCAACCATCAGTACACAAGTGGCTCGAAGAGCGAATGAAGCGAACAGCGCTGTTTAGAAGCGCTCAGAGTGAACTGCTCATGAGCCTTGTCTTAACGCTAACGGATCCGCACTCCGAGAGTAATTCCATTGAGACATTCGAGCATGCGGAGTGGTTATCCAAATGGCTTAATTTACATTGTAAAGATGCTATTTCAACGCTTTCGTTATCACAAATTGAATTACTGATTCTCTCTCAACATTCACCGAATGTGCTGATAGGTTGCGAATTTTTGATGGCTGTTGATGTGGAGTGGGCACAGATACCCGCCACGATTTTTGAAGTGATTGAAAACAGCCGTTCTCATAAAATTCAATCATACAGTGTCGCTTTACTGTCGAAACAAAGTGCCGAAGAGCTGGTCGACAATTTATCTTATCTGCTCAAACTGCTACTCAAAAACAACCTATCACAGCGCCAAGCTATCTTGAAAACGTTGCCCGCGACTTACCAGCGTGGCAGCCAGCACCGCCCTCTTGTTTTTGGTAAGTTGGTTGATCTTCTCCACAAGCGCGAACTTGATAGCGATTTACAGCAAATGATTATCGGCTTTATTCGCCAAGAGTTTGAACGTGAGCTTTCGTTGAACTCTCTGGATGAAGTGATGAGTTTGGCTACCGCAGCATCGGCAATGGCACATGATCTTGCTTATGACGTTTTTGCCGACAGTTATAACGCACGCCAGTTAGAGCGAACACTCACGGCAAGCCAATGGTACTCGCTTGCTCAAAGCAGCACCTTTGCCCTTAGAGCATTAGCCATTGAACAATACGAGCGAACACCAACAACCTTATTGAATGCGAATGAATCGCCAGAAGAGCCGGAACCTGTATTAACGCTACTCAATAGCCAATGGCAAGATGTACAAGAGTTTGCGTTCGAATTTTGCCGCAGTCAAATGACGTCAGAGCATTGGAACCCAGAGTCGATTGTTGCCGTATGCGATAACCCTGACGAGCGAGTGCAAGCCTTTGGGCGAGAACTTTTACAACGCTTCTTTGATGAATCGGAAGGCAAACAATACCTGCTTAAACTCAGCCAACACCCTGCTGCAAACGTCGAGCTGTTTGTTACCCAATTACTGGCACAGTACGCCGCAAATGATGAAGGTATGTTATTGGCACTGAAGCCCTATTTTGTTTCGGTGCTGAGCCGAGTTAACCGTGGCCGTGTAGCAAAAGACAGAGTATTGAAATTTTTAACCGAACAAGCGGATTGCAGCGCTCTGGTTACGGAAATGGTGTCGGATATTTTGGTACGCCAATCGTTAACATCGGTTCAAAAGGACAAAGCCCAAATCCTCAAAGCCATGTTGCACTTGAAAAAGACCAATACCCATCTCGACATGCCCATGAAAGTGACTTCTCCTCCCTCAGTTATATCTAAAGAAGGCAATAAGTCTAAAGAAAGCACTTGGTCCAATGGGGGTGGTTCAACACCAGAGAAGAAAGCCACGGAGAGCGAATCATGAAAGTAAGTTATCAATACGCATCCAAAAGCCAAGTTCGCTCTGGCTCCCAATCTACGGATGTTGCCTTTTCTCCCGATACATCGAGAGCACCTACGTTTTTCGTTGGGGAAGTAAAGGAAAAACGCGCTTTCAGAGAGGCGATTTCAGCTCTCCATGATGTGGTGATTTCAGATATGCGGTTTGCGCCAAGAAACCGAGACGAATACAAGATTTGGTTGGCGCAAGAAGAGGAAAGGTTACTTGCAGAATTTGTTAGCCGCCATGGCGAAGTAAAAGAAGAGTTAGAGGCGGTAAAAGCCGAACTTTCTTCGATGGGCAAAGCGTCCAGCGAGATCATGGCTCCGTTCTATAAAGCGCAAGACCAATACTTCAAATACCTATACAAGCACGATATGGATGCTTGGTATGTGCTCGACCCAGTAATTACCGTTCACCCTGATCAGGTCTTTTTTGAGTGTTTTTCCGAAGACGAATCAAGCTATGGAAAACTCAGCTGCAACTACGACACCTTTGAGCACGTCAGCGATAAGGAATATGGGACAACGAACATTGATTATTCCCAAGGGCTATACGACGAATTCCAAAAAATTCGTGACTATCGGAAGACGCAGCTAAAAGTCGACCCTGATGGATTTAATGTACAGACCAGCGGCAGCGACGCCTTTGAGGAAAAGAAAATTGATTTACCCGACTCTTGGGTAAGAGGCTTCTTGCAAGTTAGCTCCGCCATGACACTTCCGATGGTGAAATTCTGTCTGCATCCGATGGATATTCACAACATTTGCTCATTACTTAAACGCAAGAAGGAACGGGTCGGTCCGCGCTCCATGCGTTTCGAGCTGGTGCCAAACAAGCCCATTCAGATTGTGATGGAACCTTGGGGGGATGTCGTCACCTGCGCACGATCCTTATACCGTGGAGATGAAGCGCGCACTATTCGAACATGGGGGCGTCGACGTATTTTGATTCTAGAGCGTTTGTTGCCCATCGCTGATAGCTTCGACGTTTGCTTGCTTGGCGATGGGATGCCGTCGTTTTATGTCGCGAACATGGGTGGGATGACTTTTACATTGGGTTTATCAGGGTGGAGCGCGAACGATTGGTCGGCGGCAGGGCAGTTCGATCTATTAGCCCCAAGAGATACCGTTGACGAGCTAACCAGCCAGCGAGTCTATTTGGCGCTTCAAGAGACTCAGCAAGAGAGTGCAGCAAGTTTAGCCTCTCGGCTAGCGCTGGATGTGAGTGTGGTGAAATCGGCATTGGCACAATACAGTCAACTTGGGCAGGTGTTGTACGATTTATCGTTAGATGTTTATCGTCTTCGTCATCTTTACAATCAGCCCATCGCGTTAGAAGAAATCCGTTTCACGAATGAACGAGAGCAAAAGGCGAACAATTTCGTTGAGGCTAACTTGGTGTCGGTTACACAGCTAAACCAAGGTTCAAAAGGCACTGAGATCATTGGGCTGACGCTTGATAACGGGAAAGAATTTCAGTCTAAGCTTCGAATCGACCAAGACCAGAGATTGGTTGAAGGTGAATGCCAGTGCCATTTTTGGCACAGTAATAAATTGAGGCAAGGACCGTGTGAGCATATGTTAGCGCTTCGCTTACAAGCCACAAGAGAGCAACATACAGAGGTGACGGCATGATAGTTATCTCCCTCTCAAAATTCAGTTCTGTCTCAACTTTTTTACTTGCAGAACAAAGAACTAGCAATACAATAGAACACTACAGCAGCGCGGCAGAAGAACCTTGCATCTCGAATGGTGGATCACCATTCAGGTATAAAGACTGCCCACGCATCACTGATGCTATCTTTACTGAGCCGTACAGTCACCTATACCGCTATTGCGGTGTGACTTCACAGAAGTCAATGAGCGGTATAGGTAACGTACGGCATCGAGTTGATAACCTCAGTACTAAGAACTCTTCGAAGGAATATCTTGTCGCGCTGCGTTCCTTTTTTCGTTTCCCCGAACCTTGCTTAAAGACGTTCCGTTTAGGTGCACCCCATCTAAAAATAAAGCTGAAACCGTCGCTTTCACAGACTTATATGTTGCGCGCCATCCTAGGATTCACGGCTGAGGAGGTGGCTTATGTCTGATTCTTCCACTCGCTCAACGTCTCGCTCAAACTCTTCCAACGCAAGCCATCAGGAGGCTTCGGTGACCGATTCTGCTCCAAAGCTGACGCGTCAGCAAATTTACGATCGCATTCGAGAAAGCAGCAAGGATGAATACATTCTTCAAGAAATGATTCGCCTTGGGTTCTGGAACAAAGATGACGAACAGCCAAGTCTGACTCAAGAATTTATTGAGCGCCGCTCCGAACTCACAAGAAAGCTTAGGGAGCTAAGCGATCTAGATTCGTTATACGCTGACCCTGAAAAAGCATTAGAAGCTCTGCATAAAGAACGCAAAAAAGCGGCGTTAGAAAAGCGAGAGCAAACTCGTCAAGCACTGAACCAAAAACGCTATGACCGAGCATTGGCTTGGTATAACCAGCAAAAAGAGACTTTCACTTGGTTAGGAGATGACGTTTCTCTCGGGTTAAAAAACAAAGAGAACGATGATGACAGGCTTGAAGAACGAGAGTTGCCAACGTTTGAAAACATCGCAGCCCTAGCCGGAGCAATGGGTATCTCGGTTTCAGAACTTCGATTTTTGGCATACCAAAAAGACGTATCGAACGTCAGTCATTATCAACGATTCAGCATTGCTAAGAAAACGGGTGGGCTTCGCCATATTTCGGCGCCAATGCCGCGGTTAAAGCGCGCGCAATACTGGTTGTTAGACAACATCCTCGCAAAGTTGTCTGTGCACGATGCTGCCCATGGTTTCGTGACGGGCAGAAGCATTGTGTCTAACGCCCAGCCACATGTCGGTAAGGCGGTGGTTATCAACATGGATCTGAAGGACTTCTTCCCTAGTATCAGCTACAAACGGGTAAAAGGATTGTTTCAATCCCAAGGGTACAGTGAAGAACTTGCCACTGTTTTTGGGTTACTGACGACAGAGCCTGAAACACAAGAGCTGGAAATGGATGGTCAAACTTGGTTTGTTGCTCAAGGTGAACGCAGACTGCCGCAAGGTTCACCTTGTAGCCCTGCGATTACCAACGTGATGTGTCGCCGGTTAGATGCCAGATTGCAAGGCATGGCTGACAAACTCGGGTTTGCTTACACCCGCTATGCCGACGATTTAACGTTTTCCACCGACAGCGCAGAGAAAGCCCAAGCACTTTTATGGCGTGCAAAACAAATCGTTGTGAGTGAAGGTTTTATTCTTCATCCAGATAAAACCCGTGTTATGCGAAGGCACCAAAAGCAAGAAGTCACAGGCGTAGTTGTTAACGAGAAGCTCTCGATAGACCGCAAAACTTTGAAACGCTTTCGCGCTACGCTCAAGCAAATCGAGCTTGATGGTCCTGATGGTAAGCACTGGGGAGCAGGTGAGCTTTTCGCATCAATGGAAGGCTACGCCAATTTTGTTGCGATGGTGGATGCCGAAAAAGGCATTCCGCTGCAAAAAACGTTGGTGCATTTGAAGCGTCAGTACGGTGTCACCACCAAGCATGGCAAAGTGACTGAACTAAACAAGCGCTTGCTACGAGTGAAAGCGGCTAATGGGGAGAACCCCAAAGAGGGCTGGTGGCAACCGGAAGAGAAACCGGCGCCGGAATTGGAGCTAACACCTAACCAGGTTGCTGAACGCAAGCGAGCGATCAAGCGACAGAGAAATCAGGAACAAAGAGAGAATCAAGGCACGAATTCTGAGTGGCAAGATGCAGATTTCAATCAGGATAACGAAGCTAACCAAGGTGACGGCTGGAGTGATCTCGAATCGGATGCAAAGAAAAAGTGGACGACGCGAGAGTACATTCTCGGTTTACTGTTCTTACCAATCGTATTGGTCATGCTGTTCTTTAAAGCACCTTGGAATATCAAATGTATTGTTGTTGGTGTGCTCTGGCTTCTGTACCTCTATCTGAATTAAACTACGCCTAATTTTTGTCGTAGCAGGGAACCCAAGTGGAACTGTTTAATATCGAGTTTTTAGGAAAACCATTAAGGCTAGAAGGCTCAATGGCAGGCTGGCAACAGCTGTATTGGGATAACACGCTAGTCTCGCAATTGGATGCCAATGCAGAAAGGCTGGATCATAGCCATGCGTTTCAATTAACCAGCGGCGAACAGGCAATAGAGTGCCAAGTAAATGTTGATTTAAAGTGGCAGCCTTTCCATATTCAATATGAAGCGAAAGTGGACAACCAATTAGTGGCGCAAGGGCAACGAGACGCCAAAGATATTGAAAGGCAAACACCCGTTGTACCTGTGAAGCAGGAACGAAAGTTCAGTGTCGTCGGGCTATTTGCTCTTGGCATGAAAGCGTTAAAAAGCGCAAAGGTGATCAAAGGTGTACTCGCCGCATTGAGTTTGGCTGCCTATTCTTGGTTTTTCTCGTTTCAATTTGCCTTAGGTTTGTTGGCGTGTTTGATGTTCCACGAATATGGGCATATTCGCGCCATGAAATTCTTTGGCATGAAGACCAAAGGCATTTATCTGATTCCATTTCTGGGTGGGCTCGCACTCAGTGACGAGAAAATTAACACCCGCTGGCAAGACGTGGTGATTTCCATCATGGGCCCGACGTTTGGCTTAGTACTATCGATGGTTTTATTGGTGGTGTATTGGATTACCGGAGACGTGTTCTTTGCTGGTCTCGCCGTGTTTAATGCGTTCCTTAACTTGATTAATTTATTGCCTGTGTTGCCATTGGATGGCGGGCACGTACTCAAGAGTATCAGCTTCTCATTCAACAGTGTCGCAGGGCTGGCGATCTGCATTGTGGCCGCCGTCGCAGGCATTATTGCAAGCTACACATTTGGCATGGCTTTGTTCGGTTTCCTTTTGATTATGGGCAGCATCGAAATCATCGTGGAATGGCGAACGCGACATAACAGCCATCTACTTCCTTTAGATCGTTATGGGCAATTGGTGTCTTTTGTCTGGTACGTAGCGCTGGTTGCCGCGCTGGTGGGCATCATGGTTTATATTGGGTCAAGTGGCGATCAGTTACTGAGCTTGCCACTCCAAATATTGGCAAGTTAGTGCATTCAAACAGCCTAGTATTTTGAGGGTTGTTGGCTATAGCATTGCGTAAAAACAGAAAAGATGAGGTTGCGACCTCATCTTTTTTTATCTCGGTATTTTGAGCAATTTTTAATGTTTGAGAAATAATGGTGTACTTCGCTCCCTTCAATATCTGATTAGGGTTTGGTTGATTGGGATGTAAGCTCCGTCACATTCTATAAATTTTGATTCATAAAACTGAAATATTTCTCTTCCAGCTCAGGTCTGAGTTCTGAAGTTGGGCAATTTAGTACTCGCTGAAATGCTGTAGTTACGGTAAGTTGAATATGGTTCGATACTGATCTATTCAAATCAATTATAAATAAAGGGAATGTTATGCAGTCTGCTCTCTATAAGCGTGCAGTTATTATCGCTGTTATTGTCGGCTCCATCTTAAATCTTATTAATCAATTCGATGCGTTGCTTGGTCCTGCGGATTTCAATGTAGTGAAGGCTTTGCTTACCTATTGCGTCCCTTTTATTGTGTCTATTGTTAGCAGCAAGATCACATTGAAATCGGTCGAGAAAAACATGGTTGCGCCTGAATGCCCTGAAGATACTGCAGGCTTGGTTTGTCGGGATACGTTGTCTGAAGCGCGTGGCAAGGTGCAGTCGATGAGATCAAACGCAGGAAATGTGAATCAGGCTTCTAGAAAGCGTTTGGCGTTTGCGGAGTCTGTGGTTGATCAAGCTCATGAGGTGACGTCGGGTTCCTGTGAACTGGCAAAATTAGCGGAAGTGTCGCAAGAACAAATTCACAGTGTCCACGGTAACTTCAACTTGATGAACAAGCGTCAAACGGAGTTTATGGCGGAATTCTCGCAAGCATCTGAGTGGGCAGATAACCTAAAAGAGTCCATAGATAACCTTAGCCAGCAGTTTTCTCAAATCGAAAATATGGCGTCGTCCATCACCTCCCTTTCTGATAAAACGAATTTACTGGCACTGAATGCGTCCATTGAAGCTGCGAGAGCGGGAGAATTTGGTCGCGGTTTTGCTGTTGTGGCAGAAGAAGTTAAAGGGTTGGCGAACAAATCTGGTGAAGATGCCCAAAGAATTAATGCATTGATGGGAGAGCTCAGTTCAACCAGCACCAAGCTCGCCGATGATGCAAAATTGTTTGCTGAATCCATGTCGAAAATGCAGGAAAACACGAGTCATGAAGAAGCAGAGCAGGTGGCGGTTTCTATTGATCAAATTCGTTCCGCTGCAACCGATGTTCATGATCGTGCTCAATGGCAGATTGCAGAGATGGAAAAAATGGCAGAGAAGGTTAAGCAGTTAGCAGAAGATGCCAAAGCGGCTGTAGATGGCTCAGCCAATAATATGGAATTAAGCGACAGTCTACTCACGGACTTACAGCACGTCGTTAAAGCATCATAAAGAAACGTTATATACCCAAGCGTCTAGAGTTCACTTGGGTATAACGCTAAAACCGACATTAGAATCGGTCTCAATGCAGTTTGAGGCCGATTTTTTACGCCTAAAGATAAGGATATAGGCGGTAAGAATTGCCAGCCTTCTTTGATTCCATTAAAGTAATTTCTAATTAAGAATCTTAACTTAAAGTAAAGCAATGGATAAAGTGGATAACATCTTGCGTCAGTGGCAAGAACAACGACCTGATCTAGATACCTCATCAATGGCCATTTTAGGCAGAATAGGGCAGCTGCGCGGTCATATTGCGCCAAAGCTGAAGAAAACGTTCGCGGAGTTTGGGCTCAACTCAGGTGAGTTCGATGTGTTGATGACGTTGAGACGCTCAGGGGAACCTTACACACTTTGCCCTCACAATTTGTTGCAATCGATGATGCTGACATCGGGAGCCATGACCAATCGTATCGACAAGCTAGAGAATAAAAACCTAGTGGTTCGAAGCGCTGATCCAAATGACAGAAGAGGCGTTCAAGTGTCGCTCACGGAAGAAGGGTTAAAGCTGGCGAATACTGCGTTGGAAGCTCACGTTAATAACAGTGAATCGCTGCTAACATCTCTTAACAAAGATGAAAGAGAAGCGCTGTCTGCATTGCTGAGCAAACTACTTTCTGCGCAAGAGCAATCGGAATAACATCTGTTCGGTTAAAAAAGCGAAATGAATCAAGGCGACCCTTAAGTGGTCGCCTTGGTATTTTTAAGGTGAGAGTTGCGTTTAGGTTACAAGCTTCTTTGGTATTTACCGCTGTTTTGAAGCATAGGGCTAAAGCTTCGAAACGTTTAGCTGGAAGTCGACAGAAAACTCCGGCTGTTCATTTGACAGATGAGTGGGCACTTCTTTTGGCCGGTACACATCGGTAAACCTAAATGAAAGTTGGTGATTCAAATGATTGAACACTTGCTTCTGATCCGTTGTTATCAAAGTATCATTTTCATTATCTATGGAGATAAAAACTTTCCCATCAATGAGTTTGAAACTGAGCGTGACGGAGTTTTCTGCAAGAGCAATATCAAACGTGTGTCGGATGTTTTTGGCGGTTAAAAATTGAAGACCATTCGCGTCAACGTAGCGGTCGAATATTTCAGGTCCATCCGGCTGATGCTTGATCTGGGATTCTTTTCGGCATTTCAAACATCTAGGAATGGCATCTTCCTCGTTCCAATCGTCGACAAATTTTTGATTGAAATGCAACACACCATTAAGAACTGAAAACTGATTGTTTGTATGTTCCGATTCCGCCTGAGAGCAAGCAGTTAACCCGCCGACGAAGAATAGGGCCATTATAATTTTATGCATCAGTTATTGGTTCCTTGCTTGTTCTAAACGTTCAAGAAATGCTGCTGATGGTGTCTCTTCTATAATGTATTCCTGCAGGTCATTGGACAGGTAATCTTGCGGCTGGTTTGGCATGTTACGGCTGTATGAAGAGCGAGAATCACCCGTATTACCGCTTGGTGTGTTTTGGAATCTTAAGCTTACCGCCGCCCAGTCGTTAAAGTCGTTCAACACTGTTTTACCGTTGTTTTGGTTGGATGCACTGGTGTTGGTTAAGTCCAATGAAAGCGCGGTGTCGTTGGTGTCACCATCGCAATTAAAATCCACTCTGTCGGTAACACTTCTGCCTAAACCTTTTGTTTCATCTAAGCTGTTTTCATCTAGAGGTGAACCAGAGCCGTCGGAATAATCGATTTTGAAATTGTCAGGCGCTCCAAAGGGACCATTGATAAGATCGCTTGCTCTTGTGGCATAACCTTGTGGGGTCGTTCTACACTTAGAATTCGCTAGTTCATTATCGTAATTGCGTAAGTGGTATCTATCTCCCTCGTTTTGCCCTAGTACTGAAAGACCATCAAGTTGGTACATGTAATTCATTATGCTGTAATAGTTTGGCTTGAAGTTAAGGTTTTCATTACCGCCATGTCGTAGCCCGAGGTTGTGTCCAAACTCGTGCATAATAGTACTAGCTTGATAATTGATGAGCTTGTTTTGGGCACTAGGATTACGACTATTGAGTTTCCATTTTCCAAGCGTGATCAGTGAATCATTTCCGTTGATTTCAGCGATACCTGAAGACCCAGCGGTTCCATTGGCTTGTTGGCTATTGGCCAATAGCATGTAATAGAAAACTAAGCGGCGGCGAACATCCATATGTTCTATCTTGTAGCTTTGAAGGGTGGTGGAATTGTAATATCTGTTCATACCAATGCTGGCTGAATAAGGTACCTGATTGCCTCCGCCTAAATTATGATCCTGTCCATGAAGCGCACCGGTATCGAAGTGCAACGAGTAACCTCGGTTTTGAAAGGCGAATTTCACTTTATCTAGTGCTTCTTTTCTCGGGATAATACCTTCATCTGCACTCTGGCGGTTGTTATTCGTTGCGTCCATGTAATCAATTTCAATGAAGATATCGGTTTGCCCTTCTCTGGCTCCCCAGTTGTACATGTTCATGCCCGCGTAAGTGCTATCTGGACGCTCTGCACAGTCAGGAATATTGTCGTTATCACTATCGGCTGTACAGTTGTTCACATCGTTCTTTCCACCTGGTGTTGGAAAGGTAATAACAGTCCAATCTTCCGCTTTGTTGGTGTCTGAGTGGTTTTCAGCACGAGCCAGACTCTTGCCAAGAGTTCGTGGTAAACGTTCAATCGTTGACGTTCCTGTCCAGCTTTTGCTGGAAGTTGGTGATGTGTAGTTGCCACCAAATCGGACAAAATCCGCAGTTTTTTGTGATGCTATTTGGACAAGTTCGATAAAGCCGTTATCTGTCCAATAAGGGACATGTGAATTTGCAGTTAACGTGATCACTTGGCTGGAGCTGCCAGTCTCTGCATAATCGTATTCCACATCACGCGCTTGTAACAGGATATAGGCACCCGCTTTGAGTGTTTGTTGTGGCAAGGTAAACGTATGGCTACTTAATACTGAGCCGCTTGAGGTTCGCGCTCCTGATTTCAACGAATAATCACTCAGATCCACATCTTTGGAGCCAGTATTGTAGATTTCGATCCAACGCCGATCGTCAGTGTACTGTGACGTTGAAATTTCGTTGATAACAAGTGATCTGATGACTGAGTGATTTGGATCATTCGGGTAATAGTCGGAATTGTCTCCAACGCCATCCCCATCGCTGTCCTTTTGTTCGTTTGGATTGTCAGGGAACGCATCTGCATTATCGCCAACGCCATCCCCATCCGAATCTTTCGATTCAGCAGCATCATTTGGGAAGGCATCACTGTTATCGCCTACTTTATCGCCATCGGTATCAGCGTATTCTTTAGCGTCGGTAGGGAACAAATCTGCACCAACAGGCCATGCTCCGTGAGTATTTGGGTTCCAATTGGCTGCAGACAAGAAGTTGCCTTGCGAATCCGTATGATCCCAATAGCCATCATTGTCCCTGTCATTTCGAATCACCGCCGTAACAGTTCCGTTTTGGCTGGTTAACTGGACGGTCTTGTTTTCAAAATCAGTCGTTGAGTTACTTTTCTCTGTTTTAATCAGAGCCCCAATCGCTTTGACCTTCGATTCGATAGTAGTGTCTGACGATTGCTGCCTAGCATTGGCAACGGATTGATTTTCCGGCATTAACGATGTTTGCACCAAAACGCGAGCCGCAAACGCGACATCTGAGAGTTTTTGGGATTTGTAGTCTTTCAGTAAATCGTCCAACTCGATTTGCAAATCGGTTGCAACTTCTTGCTTGGCGATTTCAATTGCAACACCGCGATCCATTTTTTGTTTAAGCAGCGTGGTTATGGGAGTAACGATAAGCTCCCCCGCAGGTGCACTGAGAAGGAAGTTTCGAGTCACCGGAGCGAGGTTATCTTCATCTATTGTTGTGCCCTTAATAGCTTGCACAACGACAGAGTAGGAAGATGGGGAAGTAATGTTTGAAACATCTAACGTCGCTTCACCATTGAGCCCCGTTGTTGCGGTTGGCTCATTGGTATCGTGCGCAAAGTTATTGTTGAGGTCGAGCCACACCCTAGCATTTCTCAAGTACCCATCAATCGCGGTAACGTTCAGTTTGCTGGTGGTATTCCCTGCCGGTCCAGTTTGTCCATTTGCTGAGCCGTCACTGCCACCGCCACATCCTACGAGCGCAATCGTCAGAGAAAGTGCGCTGAGTTTTAGATATTTTCTAGCCATGAATTCCTGTTTAACTTCCCCGTTATAGCCACGTTTCGATATTACTATGATTTTTGTTAATGCGGTGTAAGTATTGGTAACTGTGAGTGGTGATCTCATTATAAATATTTATAGTGTGAATACGTGAGCTTATACACTAAGAATTACAGTGTGAGGTGATTGGGCTCAACAAGGGAAAAAGACCTCAATGAGAGGTCTTTAAAATAGATAAATATTTGATAATGCCAGCCGAATTATAGGGGTTGGCACCTTGGGCAGTTAGGTGGCGGAGTCGGTGTGCCCGGGACGTGGACATAGCCTAGCGATAAGCTGTCGGAGTATTTACCATCAGATAAGCTGATCGAAACGCTGTTGATACCGGCATTCGCTGGTACAACACTGATCACTTTTGAGCCACTTAGGCTACTCAAACTGTATGATTTTGATGCTGTACGCCCGTAAAGATCATCACGTACGCGAATGGTTAGACGCGCATTTACGCTTGAGTCTTTTGCTGCAGTCGAGTATTTGTCTACCAAATACTGAATATTGGCTTTCACACTACCAGAAGATTGATACGCATCACCGCTGATGATCCTTGGTTTCTTCTGTACCCAAACCCCTTCAGCAGAACACATTCCGCTGGCTCTGTTTATCCAAACTAAACCGTACCCATACGTTTTAGAGAACTTCATGTTGTGGTATGAGTTTGCATCCCAGTTGGATTTATCTTTCCCAACGTAGCCAAATTCTGAGTTGTTAAAACGCACATACGCCAAGCGATCAAACAGATTGCCTTTTGCTCGGAATACTTCGTTTTGAGCGACGTGTTTTGGCACTTCTACGCGCAAGTAGTCGAACGAGTTAAACAAGTTAACCAGTGCTTCAAAAAAGTCTTGATACTCTTGCTGGTTCTCTTGGTAGTCCGGGTCTTGATAGATATCGTAGCCGTTGTCTACCGCTTGCTGTACGTCTTCAGATTTAAAGTCATAAGACTTAACTCGTCCGTATTCACAACCAGGTGGAAGATCCAACGTTTTTGCCTGAGATGTCAGTGAGGTGGATGCAAGCGCAATAGCCGCAATAGGGAGGATGTGCTTATTTTTCATTAACTTATTCCTTGTTAACTTTCTAGCCAAAAGCAAAAGTGAAGAAACTTCACATGATGCGTTCGCATACAGATTTAACTGAGGAAGGAGTTTAATGATAGAGCAATCAAGCGAGCTAGGCTTGCAAATGAGAGCACTTCTTACTTAATCGGCAGAGGCTCTCATTCGCTTTCACTCCATATTCATAAATGTTCACAAAACAAACAGTGTTGGTGACTATGAAACCAACACGCTTTGTTGGGTTTATGCGATTTCATTTCGATAGGGTTCCATACCTATTTACTCTATAAGTATCCTTTCCAATCAAGGAAACCCAACCAACTTAGGCAAATACAGTGACAAACTCGGGAAGAAGGCGATGATGAACACCGCGATCACCGAGGTAATCACAAACGGATGAATTCTTGCTGTTATCTGTTCAACCGTTGATCCACCAATCCCTGATGCGACAAAGATGTTTTCTCCAAGGGGCGGGGTGGCAAAACCAATCGACAATACACACACGACTACAATGCCGACATGAGTTGGATCGGCACCCAGCATGTACATGATCGGCAACAACACTGGCACAATGATCATGATGGCGGCTAAGGTTTCCATAAACATACCAATGAAGATGAGTAAGCTGATGGTTAGCGCCCATACCAGATACATATTGTCGGTTAGGCTAAGCAGAGAATCGGCGACGACTACTGGAATTTTTTGTTCAACCAGAAGACGACCAAATACTGTTGCCGCGAACAGAATCAACAAGACACGACCTGTTATCCATGTTGTGGTAGAAAGCGATTTGATGATGCTTTGAAAGGTGAGTTCTCGGTGTAGAAACAACCCAACAAAAAGGGAGTAAAAAATCGCCACCACGGCCGATTCGGTCGGTGTGAAAATACCGCTGTAGATACCACCAAGAATAAGAAAGGGGGCCAAAATGGACCAAATACCATGCCTTGCCGCTGTTCTTATTTCTCTCGAGTCCCAATCTTCTTTCAGCCCTTTGTAGCCGCGTTTTTTGGCAATAACATAATTAGTTGCCATGAGCGACAGCGCCATAATCAAACCAGGGATCACACCTGCGACAAAGAGCTTAGGAATGGAAACCGTTGAAAAATTACCGTGCTCGGCAATCGCTTCGGGTGGTGGCATTAACCCCATGGAGGAGATACCAAAAATCACAAGTGGGATAGACGGCGGAATGATGATACCAAGCCCACCAGAGGCCGCAGTGACGGCGGAGGCGTAGCTTTTTTCATAGTCTCGCTTCACCATGGCTGGAATCATGAGCATACCAACCGCGGCAGTGGTAGCCGGACCTGAACCGGAGATTGCGCCAAAAAACAGGCAGGCCACCACGGTTGCCATGCCCAAACCACCCGTTACAGGTCCAGCTAAATTTTCTGCGATATCGACTAGCCGTTTAGAGATGCCTGCCGCTTCCATTAATGCCCCAGCTAAAACAAACGCTGGTAGCGCCATTAGGGGGAAATTCCCAACCGAGGTAAAAGCGATTTGCACTAACGCAATCGGGTTTTTATCAAGTAGTAGGTAAGCCGCCATAGAGGCGCCAGCCAACGAGACGGTAATTGGGGCTCCCAATATCAGCAGCACTAAAAAGCCGCCAAATAGAATCAGAGTTAAATAGGCTTCCATGCTTAGGGCTCCATTTACTCAGCCTTGAAGGCTTTGTTTTTCGAAAATTTGTTTTTAAGAAAATCGTTTTTTAACGATTGTTTTTGAATCTCTTCGCTTTCCGGGTCTGTTGCTTCAATGCCAAGCACCAGTTTTTCGTAGTTATTCCATAGAATGCGAACCGACATTAAGAAGAAAGCGATGGGCAAAATAAGATAGAAATACTTCATTGGAATCCCTGTGGTTTGAGACTTCCAAAACAGGTTCATTTTGTTGAAAACAAAGTCGTAACTCAGATATACAAAATAAAGATTGAACGCTACCCAGATAAGGTCGGCAATGGTTTCACAAATGGTTTTGACTATCGGTGGGAAGAATCGAAAATGGAAACTCACACGGTTATGTGCTGACATCTTCGCTGCAACAACGGCGCCCAAATAAGCAAACCAAACGAACATGTATGTGGCCACTTCATCACCCCAAGGTATGGAATATTGGAAAGTCTGCCGCAATACAATTTGCGAAAAGAGAAGAATCACAAACGAAGCCAGTAACAGGCAGCATGTGTATTCCTCAATATTGTTTAGATGTTTTCTCAATGACTTCATGGCACGAGTCTCTGCGAGCTAGAATGGCATCCAACGAATAGGGTTAGATGCCATTGTGTAGGGACGAATACCGTCTAAATAGACGTATTCTGTGTAAGGCGTTTTTATCGTTATATGCGCTCTAAATTGGCGCTGATTAATGAATTAACGACCGAGAGATTTCAATGTGTCATCCAGTTTTTCTTTGCCGCCAATGCTGGAATAAAACTTTGGCCATACTTTTTCAGTCACCTTATTCATCCATTCTTTTTCGCCGTCGGCTGGCTCTGTAATTACCATACCTTTAGCGACTAAGTCTTTGCGGATTCGGTCTTCCGATTCCAGTAAGAATTGGTAGCTGTGTTCGGTTGCTTCTTTACCTGCCGCAAGTATCGCTTCTTGTATGTCTTTGGATTGTTCTTGGAATATCGACTCACTGACAATCAGCGGCTCGATCGAAAAGATGTAGCGAATGTTGGTGACATACTTCTGAACTTCATTGAATTTCATTGCGTGAACAGTGATGTAAGGGTTGTCTTGACCATCGACCACGCCTTGCTGTAATCCGGTGAAGGTTTCCGACCATGCCATAGGCGTTGGGTTAATTCCCCATGCTTGATAAGTCGAAATCATGATGTCGTTCTTCGGGACTCGGATCACCAACCCTTTCAAGTCTGTCAGTGTTTTCACTGGGCGCTTGGAGTTGGTTAGAACACGAAACCCTGAATACGCCCAACCCACAATTCGAACGTTTGCGTCGCGAATGGTGTTTTTCACTAACTCATTTCCAACAGCGCCTTGAGTCAGTTTTTTGGCTTCTTCCGCACTTTGAATCAGATACGGCATGGTGAGCAAACCCACCGACGGAGAAAAGGGGGTCACGTTATTGATCGCGAGTACGGAAAAATCGAGCAAGCCGATGGCTGCGTTATTGACGGTGTCTTGTTCGTTGCCAAGCTGACCATTAGGAAACAAATCCAATTTCACACTGCCATTGGTTTTCTTTTCCATCAGTTCGCTAAATTTGGTGCCTAATTCCCATTGTGTACCACCAGCTGCGTCACCCAGTGCCATTTTAAAGGTCTTGGCAGAAGTGACGGGAGCTGCGATTGCGACGGCAATCAATGCGCTCCATGAAATGAATTTCGATTTGGTAAGTATCATTGTTTTAACCTTTCTTCCTTGTGCCTGTTATGCGTCCGTTGCTGGATGAAGATGTTTCCGCAAGACGCCCCGATTAAACGTGCGTGTTGTTCTCCTTAAGAAAATGCGTAGTGAATAAATAGGTTTGCAGTGAATCGCCAAAGAAGAGCGAGTTACAGCACTTCGTCTTTTAGGTGATACCACTTGTACAAGAACCGTTGCCCCATGCGGCGAAACGGAGCAAATGCCTCCGATTCCACCACTTCCCGAAGGTTTGGGAACGGCAATTTGGATTGAAAAATAGGGAGGTCGAGGTTTTGTCCTTCTCCTGCGATCCATTGGGCGAGCCGCTTACCTGCTTGCGCGGAGTACATCACGCCATTGCCGCCATAGCCTAGTGCGTAATAAATCGATTCTTTATAGTTCGGCTGGTAAATCCTAGGCATCATGTCGTGGCTAACATCAACCCAGCCCCACCATGAATAATCGACCTCTATCCCGGTTAAAGCGGGGAATTTACGGTGTAAATCGTTAACAAGAAATTGTTTGTACTTCTCTTCTGGTGCAGATTTGCCGGTTATCGCACTGCGCGAGCCAATTTGTACTCGGTTGTCTGGTAACAGGCGATAGTAATGACGTAAAACCCGTGTATCTGTTAAGACTTGTTTGGTTTTGAAATTGCATTCATCGATTTCTGCATCGGTGAGCGGGCGAGTCACGATGGAGTTAGAGAGTATAGGCAGCAGGCGGTTTTTGAGTTCTGGGTGCAACCCTTGTGATGTGTAACCACCTGTCGCAACGCCAACGGCTTGGGTTTTTACAATGCCACCCGGTGTTTTGATGTAATGGACGTCACCTTCAGATGTCCACCCGATCACAGGGCTACTGGTGTGTACTTTCACGCCTAGACGCCGTGCTTTTTCCAAATAACCGAACGCTAGTTTTCCTGCATGAATACCAATGCCTTCTGGTTCGTGCATGGCACCAGCCGCTTCTTTATCGTCAACAAAGTCGCGCTTTACCGTCGCAGCATCAAGAATTTGTGCGTCGTAATTAAAGGTATCGCGAAGCAACTTGGCTTCTTTTTCTAGTGTCGGCATGACCTTACTGCGATGCGCAATATAGAGATGACCGCCAGGTTGGGGTTCACAATCGATGTCTTTAATAAGATCTTTGAAGGTTTCCATACCATCAAGGCATTCGCGGTGCATTTTTAGTGCGGTTTCTAGCCCCCAACGCTCAATCCATTGGGAGCGTTTTAAGCGGCCACTGGCACATTGTGCTTGCCCCCCGTTGCGTGTGCTGCACCCCCAACTGGCGCGGTTGGCTTCTAAGACTGTGGCTCTGATTCCATAGTGTTCCGCAAGATAAATGGCTGCGGTTAGCCCTGTATAGCCTGATCCAATAATCACGACATCCGCATCAGTATCCGACAGAATTGGACCATCATCTTGAGGTGGTTCGCCCGCCGTTCCTATCCAGTAAGTAGGTGCGTAGGCTTGGCCAGTACCTGGATTTTGTCGTGTGAGTGGATCGTAGCTAGGGTCGTAGGCTTGCCGGCTCTGCTCTTTTTCAGAAGGCACAGACGCAGCGCCATTCAATACGTGCGGATTCATGGAATCTGAGTTCATGTCTGCCTCCGGATACTATTTGACGTCGCCACTGACGACAGGACGATCTTTACGGAAAGCGTTCTTAACCTGAATTTTTCCATCTTTTACCGTAAACACATCCACCATACGTGCCTCAATTCGGTCACCATTGGGTGTGGTTGCGCAAAATGTGGATTCAGTAACAGCGCGATCGCCAGAGACAAAGTGAACAGGATCTTTCCATTGAACATCTGGGAAGTTTTTCCATACCACAGCGAAAGCGTCGCGAAGTACTTCTTTCCCTGAGAAGGTGTTCCCCTGTAGCTCGGCACCTGCTGCGGTGTGGAACACGCAATCGTCAGTCACGAAACTTAGTAAAGCCTCAATGTCGTGGGCATTCCAAGCATCGCTAAAACCTTGAAGAGTTTGGATTGTTATTTGATCTTGATTGCTAGTGTTCATTTTCTGTTCCTTAAAAAGTGGGCAGAACAAACATGAATCGATGAGAGAAAGATCAGGGTATGAATTCAGATTCAACAGCTGTTTGTTTTGCTAGATTACAGTCTTATTATTTCAATATGCGATACATAACGTTCCATATTGAGATATAGATACCAATAATTAACAAGTTTTTTACAACGTGACGGGCATCGCCAATCCATAAACTGAGAAATGAATTGGTGACACCAGCCAGCGCTCTTTAGACGTAGTCTTTGTATTTATCTAAGTGGCGTACGGGTGTAGACAGCGCATCGCGGCGGAATGGGTCGCCTAATTCACGTGTACACATGATTTCGATAATGGTTGTCTTGCCTTCGTTCATCTGCATATCGATGGCTTTTTGCAAAGTTGGACCAACATCTTCCAATTTATCGACAGTGATCCCTTCTGCACCCATTGAGCGAGCAATTTCTGCAAAACTTTGGTTATCCAGTTCGCCAGCAACGAAACGACGGTTGTAGAAATCCACTTGGTTTTTCTTCTCTGCACCCCATTGGCGATTATGGAAAACCACGGCAGTCACAGGAATATTGTGGCGTACGCAAGTCATGGTCTCGACTAAGCTCATGCCCCAAGCTCCATCACCGGCGTAAGAGATCGCTGGGCGATGTGGCGCTGCCACTTTTGCACCAATGATGGTTGGGAAGGCATAACCACAGTTACCAAAACTCATGGCCGCAAAGAAGCTACGTGGTTTTTCAAAGCGGAGGTAGCTGTTGGCAATGGAGTTGATGTTACCGATGTCGGTCGACACCATGACATCTTCCGGCATGGCTTTTTCAAGCTCGCGCAGAACTTGTCTTGGGTGAAGGTATTCGCCACCAGAGAAAGGCGTTTCTTGCGCGTTTTCTTCGATCATGTCTAGGCTGAACTGGTCTTTTTCGTGCGTCCAGCCATCCAGTTCTTGTTCCCACGCCGTTTTCTCAGCCTGAATTTTCTCGAAGCGTTCTTGCTTGTTTGCATCACAAGTTAACGTGCGACCTTCTAAACGTTGGGTCAGCGCGACAGCAGCGGCTTTTGCATCACCACAAATACCCACAGAGATTTTCTTAACTAATCCCAACATTTTGTTGTCGGCGTCGATCTGAATGATCTTGGCGTTGGTTGGCCAGTAATCCATGCCATGTTGTGGCAGAGTACCGAACGGACCAAGACGTGAGCCAAGCGCAATCACGACATCCGCTTGAGAGATCAGCTTCATCGCGGCTTTAGACCCTTGATAGCCTAGCGGACCACACCATAGTTCATGGCTGGCAGGGAACGAATCGTTGTGCAAGTAGCTGTTCACGACCGCAGCACCTAAGCGTTCTGCCAGTGCTTTACACTCTTCAATAGCGTCGCCCATAACGACACCACCACCGGAAATGATCACTGGGAATTTGGCTTGAGCTAAGATGTCTGCTGCATCATTTAAGCTTTGTTCGCCACCTGCACCTCTATCGAGACGAGCGGGTTTCGGGATTTCACATTGAATATCGCCATAAAAATAATCGCGTGGGATGTTGAGTTGCGTCGGACCCATCTCACTCATTGCGCGATCAAAACAGCGACCAGTGTATTCCGCCATGCGCGAAGGGTGGGTTACGTGCCCTTGGTATTTAGTAAATTCTTGGAACATAGGAAGCTGGTTACATTCCTGGAAACCACCTAGTCCCATGGTAGTAGTGCCGGTTTCTGGTGTCACAATCACCACTGGGCTGTGCGCCCAATAGGCGGCGGCGACGGCGGTAACACAGTTACTGATACCCGGTCCATTTTGTCCTATCACCACACCATGTTCGCCAGAAACACGTGAGTAGCCATCGGCCATGTGTGCCGCACCTTGTTCGTGAACGACTGGGATTAAACGAATGCCAGCAGGGGCAAAAATATCCATGGCATCCATAAAAGCGGATCCCATAATGCCAAACATGTCTTGTACATTGTTTGCTACCAATGTTTCTACAAACGCCTCTGAAGGCGTCATACGCGTTTTTCCTTCAACCACGTTTCTTGTGTTTTCGCTCATCGCTGTCTCCTTGACGAAATAGAATAAATTTCAAAAATTGGAACAATACATTTCGTTAACTGAAATTTAACATTACTCTAAATGTGCAATTTTTGAACGTCAATGGAAATATTTAAAATGGAATGATTTGTTCCATAAAATGATATTCATCTATCAAAAACGAGAAAGAATGGTGTTCAACTTGTGAGCGCTGCGAAAGAATAGAAACAAGTGAATGAAAAGGATTGCGTGATGGATATGAGAACAGAGCGAGTCACCACCCGCTACTCTGTTAGGGATACGTTTGGGATTGATGTGGATCTGGACGTGATGGGATACCCACATCCCACACAGGATGTGCCTGAAATTGATATGGCGTATCAATTTAATCCTGAGGTGACGTTAGCGATACTCGCAGGGTTTACTCACAACCGTCGTACGCTGATTCAAGGTAGGCATGGCACGGGGAAGTCGACTCATATAGAACAGGTTGCGGCACGATTGAACTGGCCTTGTATGCGAATAAATTTAGACGGACACCTCAGCCGTCTCGATTTAGTCGGTAAAGACGCCATTGTATTGAAAGACGGTAAACAGGTGACGGAGTTTCAAGAAGGCATTTTGCCTTGGGCGGTTCAAAAACCCATGGTTCTAATACTGGATGAATACGACGCAGGGCGACCAGACATAATGTTTGTTATTCAGCGACTGCTTGAAAAAGAGGGCAAGCTTGCCTTGATGGAGCAAAACCGTGTCATTACCCCACACCCGCAATTTCGACTGTTTGCGACGGCTAATACCGTAGGGCTTGGAAACGTCAACGGTTTGTACCACGGCACCCAAGTATTGAATCATGCGCAGCTCGATAGGTGGAATTTAACAGCGACGCTCAATTATTTGCCTGCTAAACAAGAAGCGCAAATTGTGTTGGCTCGCGTACCAGAAAAAAACACACCTCAAGGAAAAACCATCGTGGAACATATGGTGCAGCTCGCCAATCTTACGCGACAGGGTTTCGAAACGGGTGATCTTTCCAGTCTTATGTCGCCGCGCACGGTGATGACTTGGGCGGAGAATTGTGAAATTTTCAAGGACTGTGAGTTGGCGTTCAAACTAACGTTTTTTAATAAGTGTGAGGAATCGGAACAAGCCCTTTTGGAAGAATACTATCAGCGTTGCTTTGGCCGGGAACTGCTTAATCAAGAATTACCCGAACAAGAATCGCTAGGGTCGATGCGTAACGATGAATAGCGGAAAACAGGCGATTAGCCAGAAACAACGCAATCAACAAAATCGAGAACACTTATTGGTGACGTTGCGCTCACTTTCAGGGTATTCCGATATTGAACTGAAAGGGGATCGTTTGTTTCAACGCTCGCAGCCGTTGGTGACGCTTGCTCCCCATTTGCAGTTGAGGGATTTTGGAAGCGTCATGCACCTTGAACAAGAAAACACGTTGGAAGATGAAAGAGCAACTCAAAGAGGACTCGTCGACGGGTGGGTTGCTCATCTCACTAACACCAATCAAGTTGATTTTTTAGCAAGCCGGCCAACACACCAAATAGCTCGCTGGGTATTTGATGCGCTAGAACAGCTTCGAGTGGAATCGTTGATTTCAAAAGAGTATGAGGGGATGAGCGTCAACATAGAGATGCACTTTGAGCATTGGTCTCGACAATATGAAAAGGCAGGGCTGCTGGAAAGCCAAGTGGGTATATTGTTGTTTACGTTATTGCAAATGGTGCGTTCTCGAGTTCAATCCTTACCTATCTCCGAGATCATTGAAGAACAGATAGAGTCAACAAGAATGGCGTTAGCGCCTCTTATCGGAACTCCGCTTTCCAAACTAAAAAGATCAGCAAATAGCCAGCTTGAATACGCTAAGTTTGCGAACGATATTGCGCAAGTGATTGCGAATTTAGTAGACAGCACACTAGAGGATGAAGATGCCAATCAACCGCCTACTCGTAATCGCATTGCCTTTGATTTGCTGGTGGAAAATGATGGCGAGATTGAGTGTGAATTACCTGTCGCCCAAGCAGGGGCGAGTACTTCTGTTGAAGGGAGATCATTAGGGTATCAGGCTTTTACCACCGACTATGATGAAGAACGTTTTGCTGCTTCGTTGGTCAGGGCTGTATTACTGGCCGAGTTTCGGGAGGACCTTGATAAACAGTGGATGCAGTCGGGTATGTCCATTCGTAAAGTTGCGCAGAGAATGAAAGAGCGGTTTTCCACTCCATGCGAACCCCAGTACCAGTTTGGTGAGGAATCGGGTTTGATTGACGGGCGCAGGCTTAGTCAGATCGTGACGAGCCATAACGAGAAGCGTGTATTTTATACTCGCCCTCAAATGTTGAAGCCAGACATGCAACTGACGATTCTCATTGATTGTTCTGGCTCGATGCGCAATTCAATTCGTTCTGTCGCACTGATGGTTGATGTCCTAGTTAGGGCGGCGCAATTATCTGGGGTAAAAACGGAAGTATTGGGGTTTACCACGCGTTCATGGAATGGGGGGCGAGCGCAGCAAGATTGGTTAAAGGCGAGAAAGCCGAAGTTACCCGGGCGGCTCAATGAACTGAGGCACCTCATTTTTAAAAGCGCGTCAGAGAATTGGGTGAAATCGAAACGACAGATAGCCGCCATGATGAAGCACGATTTATTTAAAGAAGGGATTGATGGAGAGGCCATACTCTGGGCTCAGAAAAGATTATCGAATAGCCAATGCCAGAAGAAGGCGCTATTGGTGATATCCGACGGCTGCCCTATGGATACCGCAACTCAATTAGCGAACGATGATACTTATCTCGCACGCCATCTTTCATACGCCATTACACAATGCGAACAAGAGGGAACGTTAGTCACAGGTATGGGGATAGGGTTGGATTTGAGCGCATTTTACACTCACCACTTAGCCGTCGAGCTAGATCAGGACACTAACACTCAGACACTCTTCAATTTGATCGACAAAATAGCGCACTGACCTTTAACCGTACTCATATTTTAGAAAGCTCGCTCTTTAAATAGCCAACTCTTTAAACCTTCACTCTTTAAAGAACTCTGCCCTATTACAGTGTTTGCAAATACTCTCTTGGCGTAAGCCCAAAAGTCTGTTTGAAGCGACTAGAAAAACGGCTTTCCGATTTATAACCACAGGCTAAGGCTACAGACAGCTGGCTGCGAGTTTTTTGCATCAAACCTAATGCGTAAACCATTCTTACGTTAGTTAGGACTTGCCTAAACGTTGTATTTTCTGCAGCAAGCTTTCGGTTTAGTGTGGCTCGGCTGGTAAAAAAATGCTCGGCTACGGTTTCTATCTTGTAGTCTAACCCTGGGTTACTACTTAGGTATTGCGCCAGCTTTTCTTTAA
This sequence comes from Vibrio penaeicida, assembly GCF_030689305.1. GTDB lineage: Bacteria > Pseudomonadota > Gammaproteobacteria > Enterobacterales > Vibrionaceae > Vibrio > Vibrio penaeicida_B. Next base: position 44,580 of record NZ_JAUYVM010000003.1, read on the forward strand.
TCTGGTTCGGCTGTTCAGGAAAAAGCTTATGAAGTTCGCCCGTATTTTTGAGTTCAGCATACATGCCGTACAAAAACTGCCGTTGCGTGTCTTCAGCTAAATTTTTGCCTGTCATTTCAAATAACGTATTGAAGCAGTACTCAAGTTGTGGGGTGGTTTTTATGCGTAGGGTATCGTCATTCGTTTGGGTACTGGATTGCTTTACCCAACTCTCGGGAGGGGGATCTAGCAGAGTAAGTGTTCTGGAATAAAACGGCGTATGTGTGGGTTCATTAACAAATGTTAGGTATTGGCTGGCAGGCGTGACCAGCCAATCTGAAGACGTATAGCGGAGCGTTTCCTAATGCCACCAAAGGCGTTTTTCACCTTGAGCAACCCAAATGATCGTTGGTGCGTAAATCAGCACATTTCTGAGTGGCTGAGATTTCTTTGCATGAAAATGCCCAGCTTGTACCAGAGATTGAGTCATTTGAGTTTGCTCCATACCATGTAATTCAGTTTGCTTAACGCACGTAAGTGGCGGTTAATGTGGCTTTGCCAAGCGATGAACTGTTCAGCATGTAGCCCACAATGGCATTGGATGCATTGTCTGGTGCCGCAAGGTTTTCTGTTGGCAGTGCCCACACAGTGAATTGGTATCTGTGCATGCCATGTCCTTCTGGGGGGCAAGCACCACCAAACCCAATCGAACCGTAATCATTTTTACGTTCTTTTCCTGCAAATTTAACCTGCGTAGATGCACCGCGCTTAATGCTTGTCACTTCAGCGGGAATGTCTGTCGCTACCCAGTGCCACCAACCGCTGCCTGTCGGTGCGTCTGGGTCATAGGCGGTAATTGCAAAGCTCTTGGTGCCTCTTGGGGCGTCTTGCCAGCTTAATGCTGGAGAAAGGTTATCGCCTTCACAGCCAAAGCCTTTGAATTCGAAAGCTTTATCCATTCGACTTCCTTCCTGAATGTCACTGCTGCTCAGTGTAAACGCCGCGCTATTAAACGAAGCAGCTGCAAGCAAAAGAGCAAGATATTGAGTTTTCATTCGTGTTCTCCTTGTTTAGGGTCGATTGACTCATGTTGTCTAAGGAAAACTTTACGTGGATTGAGAGTAGCGCAATGAACATAACGGCTCAAATTTTTAATGAATAAGGTTATTTTGAGAGGTTATGCTATTTGGGCATGAGGCTCACGCGCATTGAATAAAAATCTTTATTGGGTTCTATTTATCGGATAACCTGCCGAAAACTATTAAACCGTCAAAGTGAGATTTATGAAACCAGCTATTATTCACGAGTGGGATATCAGTGAAGCTGAAGCCCTAAGTCTGCAAAAAGAACTTTCTGGGAAAGTAACACATACGGATGATTATAAAGAGATTCGATTTATCGCTGGGGTCGATGTTGCCTATTCTAAAAAAGACGACATGCTCGTTGCTGCCGTCGTTATTTTGGATAGTAAAACTTTAGAAGTGGTAGAAAGTTCAATTTCCGAAGGCTCGGAGCAATTTCCGTATATACCAGGATTGTTTTCTTTTAGAGAGATCCCACCACTGATTGAAGCTTTTGAAAAACTCAATATTCAGCCAGATCTAATTGTATGTGATGGTCAGGGTTACGCTCATCCACGTCGATTCGGACTGGCGTGTCATTTGGGTGTTATTTTTAACAAACCATCGATTGGGTGTGGAAAAACACGCTTAATTGGTACTCACGGAGAGGTTGGAATACATCGAGGTGAAAAGACTTGTTTGACAGAAGGGCACGAGATTATTGGGAATGTTCTTCGAACCCAAGATCATATTAACCCTATTTATGTTTCTGTAGGGCATAGAATATCACTGAGTTCAGCTTGTGACTGGGTTTTGAAGTTATGTCCAAAATATCGGCTTCCCGAGACAACTCGACAAGCCGACCAGTTGGTGAATAAGGTATTATCTAGCAGATAGCTTTCGCATTTTTTCTAGATATTGGTGCAAGTTAGACCCGACCTCTAGTTCCCTTTCTTCAATCAAATGTCCATTTTTGTCCCATTCGATATAGTTGAGCTCGACGCCATGCTCGTAGGTTCCCCGAGATTTACAGGTACTATTTTCATACCACTGTGAGATCAGCATAGAGTTGTTACCGGAACATTGCGTCCACTCTTTCGAAAGCTGACCATTTTCATGCCATTCTTTACACTTTCCCTCAAGGAAGCCATTCACATAGGAATGTTCTTCTTTTAGAGTGCCATTTGAGTAGGTTGAAAAAACAACGCCAGTGAACAAACCACCATTGTAAATAAGAGCATCATCTTCGAATTCTAACTCTTCTTCGGTTACACGCATAATCATCGAGCTCCTATTTTAATCTACGTACTGTACATCACCTAGAATCCACTTACAGTGTATACACGGCGGCTTTATTTCCCCTACAAAACCTTTCTTTTGTGTTTCCATTGTAAATACAGCGAAGTCATCTAGAGTCGCACTTGGTCTTTGATTGAGAAGATCATTAACAGCGTAGACCTCAGCATGAGAGCCTTTTCCTTTTGAGAAAGCGTACTCTTCAAGATCAGCATCAGGGATGTTGAATCTTTTATCCAAAATGTTGTGTAAGTTTGAAGGTTGAGTGCCTTCAAAGTTATTAACATAAGGTTTGGATATCGTACCTGATTCGAGATCTTGTGCGACAGATACTACCGGGCCAATTTTTCTTTTCCCAAGCTTATCGACCTCTTTTAGTTTCTTTAAGTGGCTTCTGGCGATGCTCTTAAGGTTGTTAGCTTGCTCTGAGGTAAAGGTAAGGTTGGGTTGCGGTTTAGGCTCACCAATGGCACTAAATACCTTTCCATTTCGGCCCAGCATTTCTGGTTGTGTTTTTGCATTGTCAAACAGTCTGTATACCCCGTTTCCTCCGTTTTCTTGGAATACAGGAACAGCTTGCCCATTATGTTCCGCTAGGAATACGTGATCTCGACGTATGAGATTAGAGCGAACTCGGTTACCATTCACATCCGCAAGCCTCTTAAATCCTTTGTACTTTTGATCTGTGACGATAAAACGACGCCCATCATGTTCAATGATTGCTCCAGCCTCTTCAGTAAAGCCCCTAGTGATTGCTCCATGCTGTGCATCAGCAAGCAACTCTAATTCACCCGAATACTGACCTGCTTGAGTTGCGGCAGTGGCTACTTCGTTGAAGTTCTCTATGTTGAAGACGTTTGTGCGATGAAGCCTCTTGGCAACGTTAAGTATATGTCTTGACTCTGCGAATCTTGCACCCTTTTGGACTTCGGTATCGATCCCGCCGCGAATTCTGATCCTAAGGTCAACTTTTTTAGTAATGGCGTTGTATTCGCCAAGTTCGAAATTAGTTGCCCAACGACCAGATAGTGCTCTAACTTCATTGCCTACAACACCAGCAGGGTTGAAGCCTGCGTCAATGTTTGACCAACCAACGTACCCGCTTCCACTTTGAATTTCTTGCTGTAGCGCTGAGTTAAACTCAGCCTCCCAAGATGCAAAGACTTGTTTCATCGCTTCGCCGGCATTTTCTGCAATTGGGTAGAGTTCACTTCCCTCTACAAGCGCCATTGTTTCTACAATAGGAATATTGATAGCGTGCAGGATTTCTTCAGAGGCCGCGCCTTCTTCAATAGCTGTAATTTCTGGAAGCTGAGTGAAAATAGTAGCATCGGCTGCTTCTAGTAAAGCAATGCCTCCTGGGTTATGTACTACTGCAATAGCCGCAGCTTCGGTCTCTGCAAAGAGTACGGCGGCATCCGTTCCTATCGCTTGTGCAGCGGTAGCAACTGTTGCCCCACTTGGCAATGTGATATTTCTGCTCGCAAGCTTTCTGCGAGCGACATTGACTACACGTGTTGACCGATGCCATGACAGAGGGCGGACTAAAGTTGTTAATGGTCGAATTGCACGACCTATTGTCCAAAGTGCTCCAATCGCGGCACGTTTCTCGCGTGAAGCTCTTTCTGCGCCATTAGCGAGCTCAAGGTTGATGTCGGTATTAGTTATTGCGAGACTTTCGGCAGTCGAAAGAGGAGCGAATGCCATTAAGCTGCTGCTTACGGCAGCGCATAACAGGGCTTGTTTAAACTTGATATCTCTCATTTCTTGTCACCTAATTTTTTTGATTTAATCACTCTGAACATTCGGAGGCTTGGTGTTTGAACCCAAAATAATTAAATTAACTAATTTTATAGTTCATTTTATAAAATTAATTATATTCGCTTGGTTATCAATAAGGCTCGGTGGTGCGTGTCTTAAATACTGAATTGATGTTTGAGTTTGATTGTTCATGACATTGAGAGTGTGAATTGCCTTCCAGCAAATTTTTTGTCGGTATTGAGTTTTTTATTTCAACAAAAAACGAAATTGGTTAACTAGAGAAATTGCTTTGGTTTGGTAAACTGGCTGTGAAAACCAGCCTCTTAAGGAGAAGAAATGAAGCTGTTTGTATTTGAACATTGCCCGTATTGCATTAAAGCAATGATGGTCGCTGGCTTGAAAGGTCTTGACGTTGAAGAAGTGTTTTTGCAAAACGACGACGTTGATGCCCGTATTGAAAAAGTGGGTGCGAATATGGTGCCGATCCTTCAAAAGTTTGATGGTAGCTATATGGCAGAAAGTTTGGATATCGCGAAATATTTGGATGAGTCAGATGGTGCTTCAGTTATTACCGAAGGTAAACTTGGTGACAAAATTAGTGAGATATTAGCGCAATCGTTTGAGTTTAGTGGTCCTTTGCTTTACCCGCGCTGGTTGATGATTGAGTTACCAGAGTACGGCAGTGAATCAGCTAAAACGTGGTTTACCAAAAACAAATCCGCCATGATAGGGATGAGTTTTGAAGAAGCCTTCTCTAAGTCTGATGAATACTTACCAAAAATGAATGCACTGCTTGAAAAGCTGGATTGGCTGACATTGCCTTCAGAGCGAGGTAATACCATCAGTTACGACGATGTGAACTTATATCCGCACCTACGTAATCTAACGGTTGTGAAAGGTATTCAGTTCCCGCTGCGCGTTCGACAATACATAGATGAAGTCACTGCGCTTACTAAGATCCGCTTGTTCGATTCAGTCGCCGTGTAGGTAGCCTCTAAACTTCGCATTTAGAGACTATGTCGATATATAACGAAAAATCCCGATTTGATCGGGATTTTTGTTTTTGGGTGGCTGTTATTCTAAGCGAGAAAATGTTTGCCGTTATTGGCACCCATCCGAGCCACAAATCATGCTTGCAATAACATCTGGGTTACTTAGATAACCCATATGGCTTTCAAGCGCGTTAGTAACAAACCAAAACCAAGTGCTTGTATTACTTACTTTTACATTGTGTACAGTCACTTGGCTGTTACTTGATGTCGCAGTGGTACCGTAGTTGCTTACGGGGTAACTCAATAAATCACTGGGGTCGGTATACGCAACGACGTTAATTTTTGATCCCCCGTTTTGCTTGCTTTCAATCGAATCTGATAAGGCGGCGGCTAAGCTATTTGAGTAAAACTCCTCTTGCTCTGTTTTAGCGCTTCTATTTGTTTTTATGGGTTTGCAATTGTTCAAGGGGCTTAAGAGTGGAATTTGGTTCGATGCCATAAAAACGGTTGATGATTGAGCCATAAGCGACTTGGTGATCGATTGATTTACAGTGTAATCAGAGTGCTGACTTGGATGAGGAGCGCACATTAGTACATCTCTGAGCACCTTGCTTCCTAAGCTGGATGAAATAAAGAAGATTCGGTTCTTGATGGTGCTGGATTCTGGATTCATCTCTTGAACTTTAGCCATCGATTTCGCAAGGTACTCTCGGATTTTTATGCCCTTAGATCCAGCATAGGTAGTGACATCTGAAAAGCACCCAGAAACCAAAGTGTCTTTGACTTTTTTATTTAAATAGGCTGATTTGCCTTGAATATCCAGCTCGCCAGAATTTCGAATCTGATTCCAGTCAGAGTAGTGGTATGCGTAGAATTTCAACTCAGATTTTTCATCACTGACTTCGTACTCTCTAAGATAGGGAAAGCCCGTTGATGTACTTCCATTGGGGAAGTAATAGCCCAAGTCTTTTTCTTCTACAGGACCGTGGTACCCAGCCTTTTCTACTATGCTATTAATCGGTTTTCGGGCCCAGTCGGACGGTTTTTCACACATGCCATGAACCATAACAATAATAGTTCGGTAAGAAATGCTGTTTGTTTTGTTTGTCATCAACCCTTCAAACGTGGCTGTCTTCTCCATTTCTGGAGGAGAGTATGGAGATGTACACGCTGTTATAAGTAAGCAGATGGCGATTAAAAATAAATGTTTCATTTTGATATCCCTATTCTTTTACGTCCAATATTTCTTTAAGTTTTTTGGATAACTTTTCTTTGCTATCATCTTTTTTATTTTCAAGCGCTTCAGCCAGTTTTTCTAACGCTTTTGCAGAGATTGATTTGTCTATTACGGTTAAAGTAAGCGTTATTTTATGAGTCTGGACAAATACTCGATCTACATCTTTAGGCGGTCTAATACCTGACAGTTCGCCGAAAGAAATCTGGCTACTGGGAGTCGTTGTCGGGATGTCCAAAGTCGCAACTTCACCGTCAAAAATGGTATTGATAGAGATAGACTCTTTATTGCGTGTATACGTAACCCAGTTCAAATTCAAAGTAGCAGCACCTTTGAAGGCTTTTGCTGTATCTTCTTTGTTCTTAACTAGGTGATGCCATTGATAGGGAAGGACACTAAATGTTTCGTCAGCTAAAGAATGACTATTAACGGACGCCTTATAGAAGATTGGCGATGTGGTTAAAGTGATCGGTATTATTAATTTAGGGTCAGTCTCAGCAGAGCTTAGCTGAATCGACATCGGGAAAGTAAGTTCTTCAATTTTTGTTACTTTCTTCGTGGATTGATCCTTGCCTTTTTGTTCTTTTAAGTCACATTGAAACAGGTACTCACCTTTATAAACCTGAACTTTTTTCTTCAGTTCCTTTTCTAATTGCCTATCTACAGCATCGACTAAAAAGCTGGCGACTTGATCAATCAAAAAAGTTTTTATTAGCGGTTCAGGAATAAAGTTGCTGCCCTGTTCTTGGCAGAAAGAAGGTAAAGGGGCGGTATTCGTAAACTTCATGTCTACGTTTTTAGATTCAATCAATGCGGTACTGGTACAGCCAACACCCAGTATCGCGCAGGATGCGATAAGTGTTTGGTATATATTCATTGACTTTCACCTTTTTAAGTTCGTTAAACATTATGCATAGGCACAAATTTAATAAGGAGATTGGTGTCAAATATTTGTTATCTTTTTGTTAAATTTTGATTGACTTGTTCTAATGGTAAGTCGTTTTTATGAGTGGTAAATGGTGAATCACATGATACGGGCGGCAGTATCAATGTGTTCAACAAGTATGCTCTGAATGGAGAGCGTAAGACAATCAGCAAGTGGCGGCTGATAATCTAAAAGCTGACGAGAAAGTCGCCGATAATTTGGTTGCTCGAGTTGGCAATGATGCCTTTACTGGTGTGCTCATCGTACGAAAATTGCAGATTTAAATCAGATACTTTGCCTTTGGTTAGAACATTGCGCAGCAAAATATCGCTATTCATTTGGTGGGTCGTGACTCCCCACTGGGTGTTACTTTTAAAAATATTGAATTCTATTCTCATTTATTTCCTCTTCGTAGAGTTAGATTTTTCAGTTTTGTTGCGGCATTTCTGAAACCAGAAACGGTGTCGACCAATCGATTTAGACATGGTTTTTCCTTTTTTCTATTCACTAGGGTCTTTTGACCTATAGCAGCTAAGTTTTGTTCAAGCTGAAATTGGCTGAACGTTTGAATGCGCGTAAACGCATACCAATACCTTCATTAAAGTATTCGAATGTTTCACTTTGATGTTACTTAGGTATATTAGGACTGTATGTTTCTAAAATAGTTCTATGACACGATCATCATAATGATGGATACGTTAAAACACAGAAAGAAATTGAAGTAGTAACAAAGAAGGTTATATAGCTGAAGCGGTGATGCGAGGTAAAGCCGGAGGGCTAAACGAGCAAGCCGCTAAGCTTGCTCGTAAAAGCATAACTTACGCAGGAACTACGTTAGCAGCCTGAAGACCTTTTTGGCCTTGCTCTACTTCAAAAGTCACTTTCTGACCTTCGTTAAGAGTTTTGAAACCTTCAGAAGCGATAGCACGGAAGTGAACGAATACGTCAGCACCGCCGTTATCTTGAGAAATGAAACCGAAACCTTTCTCTTCGTTAAACCACTTTACAGAACCAGTTACTTTGTTAGACATGGAATGCCCCTTAAATATATTGAATTAAATAGGTTCGCTATAAGCGAATGCACTGAAAGCCGGAATTATTTAATTTGACGATGAAGCTAAGGGTGTAACAGAGGGTTCAACAGTTACGAAGGAATTCTGAAGACTTGCTTTGACTTAATGTTTTTTTTAAATAACTCTATGTGACAGAGCGCACGCAATATTACATCAGAGAGAGGCGTTGTAAAGGTTTATTTTCAATAAAATGCTTTTATTTTTGGGATTTTGGGCATTTCCGCATAAAAAGGACACTTTTTGTGCATGCTCACGAAGGTGCGTATGTGCTTATCGTTAAGTTTCCCCCATTAGCTTCTAGGTCTCTCGTTTGTCGCATCACATAAAATACGAGAGCCGCTAACGCTGCGGCTCTTGTTTAGTTTTAATCGGGTTACTGTTTACCGTCTTCGAAATCAGCATCATGGTTGGATTGAGGTTGTGCATTTGCGGCTTTTGCACTTCGTTCATACCAATTGACGTGTCGAGTCATCACCATAACCAAACTTAAGACGACAAAGCACAATAGTGTTCCCATCAGTAGGGCATAGCTTTCTGCTTGCAGCAGCCCGAACAACAATCCGTACAGAATGAGTAAACTGATTCCAAAGATGCTGCCATGTTTACGGTTATTCAGCATACCGCCCACGTACACACTCAATAAGGCAGTGGACGCAACGGCAGACACTAAGTATGACCAATTGAAGCCAGTATGCTCACTAAGGGAAATCAGCAACAAATAGAACAGCGCTAGAGCAAGACCCACAAAACCGTACTGGATTGGGTGAATAGGGCGCGCTTGGAACAGCTCTAATAAGAAGAAGCTAGCGAATATAAGGGTAATGACCAGCAGAGAATAGTTTACGGCGCGATGGGATTTAAGGTAATGGTCGACAGGGTCAATCAAGTCCACACCCATTTGCCTGCCGTTAAGTTCGTAACATTCGGTATTGTCTGACATGCATTTATCAAACAGTTGGGTAATGTTGGTTGAAAAGTTGTTGGTTGCCCATTTAGCACTGAAGCCGGTTTCTTGGATATCGGAAGAAGTAGGTAAATAATCGCCAATAAAACTCGGGTGAGGCCAGCTAGAGGAAAGCTTAACACTGGTATTGTTGCCAATCGGGGTGATTTGTAGATTACCCATACCTTGTAGCAAGAAGTTCAAATCAAATGTTAGCGGCTTAGATGTATCTAAAGTATCGATGTCCAGTTTGCTGTGGAAACCTTGTGTCATTTGGTTCATCCCAGTACCTGGTTCAACTTCGATGGATTGTCCACCTAGTGATAACTCCCCTAAGTTGATTAACCCTCTGCTGTCAATGATGCCCACCACCATGCTGATCTTATCTATTGTGAATTCGCTCAAATCATCCAGCGAAGAGAGATCAAACTCCCCATTGAGGTCGGTCTGCGCTTGATAAAGGCGAGCTTTATAGATCCCTCTGTATTTCTCGAAACTTTCAAGATGAGACGTCAGGTTAAAGGTATCGGGTAAAATGAACGCCTGACGCTCGATCATGAACTCTTTGTCTTTATTAGTGATGGTTTCCGTGTACTGAATATTGATGAAAGGTCCCATGATGCGCTGCTCACCGCTGCTGCTTCGAGCGATGTCTTGCTGAACTTCCTGCTGTCGATAGGAACGCTCAGAAATAAGGTCTTCAATCATGGATACTGGAATCTGCAGTAGCAGAAATAAAAACAGCACAAAGCCAAACTTTATGCCGAGTTGGTTGTTCATAAATTTTTTCATTTCACTCTCCTTAAACGTTATTCGCACTCTAAAACAGCAACTTGGAGAGTGAATGGAGGTTATGTGGAGTTTTTATGGAGTTGCTAATGCCTTTATGGGGTAGAAACGCTTTTTAGGGGTTGGAAGCTGCAGCGTGACTTTGACCCCGCCCTCGACGTTGGCTATCTCGAGTGTACCACTGTGCAACTTAGCGACTTGCTCAACGAAGTTAAGCCCCAACCCAGTGCTTTTCACGCCACTTTCCCTAGGCAGTGAGTAAAACCGTTCGGTGATTCTTTCTAGGGCGTAGTCAGGAATGTGCGGCCCTGTATTGAACACCGTGAGCACCGCATTTCCACCACTGTACGAGATACACCAATGAATACTGCCTTGTTCAAAAACAAAATCGAGGGCGTTTTCCATTAAGTTGAATAATGCCTGTTTCAATAAGAAACTGTCGCCGCATACGGTTAACGGACTGTCTGACGCGCTTGGTTCACTCGCAGTTATTTCGCATGATGCCGATTTTTTACTGAGCTTGGCGTCTGAGGCGTGCACAACTTCTTCCAACATCATGAGTAGGGGAAGTGGCTGCGTATTTTCCAATTGAGGCATTTTTTCTAACCGAGCTAACTCCAACAGTTTATCGATAAGCAATTGCATTCGGTTGCTTTCGCGTTCTATGTTGCCAGCGAAACGGCTTATTTTTTCTTCCGGTAGCGGCATCTGCAAGATTTCGCTCGCGCCTTTAATGGCAGAGATTGGGCTTTTGAGTTCGTGGGTGAGTGTTTGAACATATTCTTCAACGTAGTGTTTTCCGTCGAGCTGATTGCGCATTTTTTCCAGCGCATTACTGAGCGTGCCGTATTCATAAAAGATTCGGAAAGTCGGTTTGGTGACTTTTTCTCCGCGGCCCATTTTTTCTGCGTAATCTTCGAGTTTATGTAGGGCAGAGTGAATACGCCAAGCGATGAGCGCACCGGCGAGCAATACCAGCCCCGTCATCCACATCATCCAGAATAAGACATTTCGTTTTGAAAGGTCGATAAAAGGCTGAACACTGCGATTAGCTTTCGCTACCGTAACGCTGCCGATAATTTCTCCCTGATGGTAGATGGGGGCGGCGACGTGCATAACCGTAGAAAGAGGATCTTCGGGGTTTTCGGTTGTACTGCGAGCCCCATATTTTCCGCGTAACGTTAAGTACACGTCATTCCACTGAGAGTAATCTTTGCCCACATCTTGTTGCCAAGAATCGGCGATAACGATGCCATTTTTATCGGTGATATAGATTCGATGATTAATGACTTTTTTGCCGATTTCCCAGATTCTCGCTTCCGGTTCTCGCTTACCATAAGCTGTCAGTAAATTGGCAAATCGACTTTGTGTCATTTCACCATTTGCAACTTCTTCTTCCGCCAGTACAGCAAGCAAATTCGCCATGTCGACTAACGTTTCTTCTGTCGCTTGGCGCACGGTCGGTTTCAGTTCTTGAATGACCGTTTGGCTAACGATATAGGCAGTCATGCCCACCAACACAAAGTAGAGGAAGAAGAGACGAATCCCGAGGGGGATTTTAGGCCAATTGGACGTTTTGTCGGTCATGTTAAGCCTTACAACGGTGTGATTTTTGAACGCAATAGTAGTATCCGAACCCTCTTTTTGTACAAATTCTATCTGTCATACCAAAGGGTTTGAGTTTGTTGCGAATGGCTTTAATGTGAGAGTCGATATTACGTTCGTAGATGGCATCTGGCGCCATGTCGGCAGCGATCATGAGCTGTTCTCGGCTAAGTACGTTGGTCGATACATCAATCAACTTGTGAAGGATTTTGAATTCCACAGCGGTTAGCCCTAGGTTTTGGCTGCCTACACGGTAATCAAAATTCTCGGGGTATAAGTCTTGGGTGTTCTCGACCGATTTTTCCGCGTCAGGTTGGGGGGAAACCAATGAACGAAACTTAATACGAAGCTTGATTCTCGCGAGCATTTCCCGAGGGCTGAAAGGTTTGGTTACGTAATCATCAGCCCCGATTTCTAGTCCGACAACTCGGTCTATTTCATCATGTCTGGCGGTTAAAAAAATGATAGGGATCGCGGAAAAATCGCGAATGGTTTTACATAGCTCAAAGCCATTTCCATCCGGTAGCCCCACATCTAGAACCAATAAATCTGGGTTTTGTGCTTTTAAATGGGCAAGCCCTTCGCCAGCGGTTGAAAACCAGTCCACTTGATAACCATCCATTTCCAAAACGTGGATTAAATTTTCAGCAATAGCGGGTTCATCTTCAATGATCAGGATATTCAAAATTTGGCTCGATTCAGGTTTTATATCGCGCAATTATACCAGCCAAAAGTAAAGCATGGGGCTGGTGTGTTAGCTGCAGTCACATATCTGTGTTTAATTAGATGAGTCACTTGGGGAGCATGTCTATAAAGAACGGCATCATCAAGCGCATGGCGATCAGAAACAACACTATCGATATCCCTTTTCTCATGGTATTAGGGGAGATATTCGTTGGATATTTCTGTGTTAAGTAGGTCACAACCATCACTAAGGGAATCGCCGCGGCTGAAATGGTCAGAATTTCAGGAGTGAGTTGGTTTTCCCATGCAAGAAGCACCGTTCGAGAAACCGAACTGCAAAGAAAGGTGGAAAGCAACAGCGCACGAATATGCTCCATTGCCATAGGTTGGCGATAAAAGTGGTAAACAAGTGGAGGACCGCCCAGTCCGAACATTCCGCTACAGAGCCCCGATGTAAAGCCAGCAAAAGAGAAACTACGAACACTTGAGAGCTCTTTTTTTGCTGCCGCTCGCCAAAATAAACTGATGGCGCTGTACAAGATGATACAGCCCAACAAAAACTCCAAAGTACTTATCGCTTCACCACTTAGATGGTTCAAGCCCAGTAGACCAATATAGATACCAGGCATAACACCTAAAATGGTGAACACCCATTTACGCCAAGGTGTTTGCCGACCAACACCTTTTAACGCGACCAGACAATTTCCAATGGTTATCAAACTGATGATGGCAGCGATAACAGGCAAACTGTAGAGTTGGAAAGCGCTGGTCAAACCGATAATGATTATGGCGATACCAAACCCTGCTACAGTTTGGAAATACGTGCCAATGGCGATAATAACGAGTAACAGGATTAATTCCATTCGAACGAGGTAACCTCAATTAGGTATGTTGAGCTTGAACAACCGTCGTGGCGATGACATGGAATATATCGTCTTCGCTGCACCCTCGGGACAAATCGTTGGCGGGTTTTGCGAGTCCCTGTAAAAGAGGCCCTATAGCTTTTGCGCCACTGAGTCTTTCTGCCAGTTTGTAGCCGATGTTTCCTGCTTCTAAATTAGGGAAAACGAGTACATTGGCGTTGCCTTTTACGGTTGAATTTGGTGCCTTCTTATTGGCAACTTCTGCGACGATGGCGGCATCGAATTGCACGTCTTCATCAATTGCCAGTTCAGGTCGTTGATATTTTACTCTTTTTGACGCATTTATCACTTTGTCTACCGAAGAATGTTGTGCACTTCCATTTGTTGAGAATGAAAGCATCGCGACTCTCGGCTCAACATTCAGAAGTTGCTGTGCGCTATTGGCTGCTGTGATCGCAATATTGGCAAGTTGTTCTTCGTTTGGATCCACCACCAAGCCGCAGTCTGTAAATATGAGTGGCCCTTTATGATGGTGGAAAGGCTCACATAACATCATGATGAAAAAGCTCGACACGAGCGGGAATGCTTTGTTGGTGCCAATTAACTGAATAGCATTACGAACGACATCCGCTGTTGTGTATACCGATCCTGCGACTAGCCCATCAGCGTAGCCCTCTCGTACAAGCATAGATGCAAAAACGAGCGGTTGACGAATCAATGCTTCGGCATCTATTTGGCTGATCCCCTTGTGTTTCCTTAACTCATACAATGCTTGGCTCAACGGCTTGGTAAGCGGGCTATCGTCGATACAAATCAAGGTCAACCCAGACAACGATAGCCCTTGTGCCAAAGCTTGCGCTTCAAGATCTTTGTTGCTGCCAACCAATATTATCTCAGCGACCCCGAGTTGATGAGCCTTTAAACTGGCGTTGAGGATGCGCTTATCTTGTGCTTCGCACAAAACGATCTTTTTTGGGTTGTTTCTTGCGGATTCGATGATCTTTTCAATTGCTTTCATAATAATAACATTCCATTTATCGATACAATTGGTTCCGTAAATTGCAATTATGTGTTAATGCTAACGACTGATGCCCCATAGATCAATCTAAATCCGCTATGTGGTATAAATCATATTGCTTTCTTGCTATAAGTGGTCTCGTGAGCAGTTGAAGAAGAAAATCGGAGAAATATGGACAGCCAGTCACCCACTCAGCCTCCTAAAGTGGAGGGTGATACGCCCACCTTGCGCCTTTTTGCTTTACTTGAAGTGATCGCAGAAAAGGACGAATTTTTCTCATTACAAAGCCTTGTCGAAGAAACGGGTTTGCCTAAGCCCACATTACACCGAATGCTTCAGCAGCTAGAGAGCGCTGGCATTGTGCAGCGTGACCATGATGACAGGCACTACAGCACCGGAATACGATTACGCCGTTTTGCGGAAAAGTTGCTACTGAACAGTACGATTCACAGTGCAAGGCACGCCGTGTTACTGCAATTGCAAAATGAAGTGGGAGAAAGCTGTAACCTTACGGCGCTTTCTGGGGGCGAGATTGTCTATGTTGATCGCGTAGAAACCCAAGCCCCACTTCGCTTTTATTTGCACCCGGGTTCACGTGTGCCTGTGCATTGCAGTGCAACGGGTAAGCTTTTCCTCGCGAATATGAATGCCAAGCAGCGCAGACGTGTGTTAACCACCACTGAATTAGAGCGTTACACCCAGCATACGAAAACCAACATTGAAGATTTGGAAGAAGAACTCGACCTAGTTAAGAACAATGGTTACGCCATCGATAACGAAGAATTTTTACCCGGTCTGTTCTGTGTTGCTGTGTTAGTGCCTTCAAAACGTGGACGTTCTAATCTTGGTATTGCCATACAAGCGCCGATTATTCGCCTAAAACCAGAACAAGCTCTACATTTTCTTCCTGCTTTGCAGCGCGCAGCCAATGCATTAGCCAAAATAGAAGAGGAAGAAGATGAACGGTTGTCTGACAAATAGGTGAATGGGTGCAATACGTAGAGATTAAAATCGCAGTAGAAGAGCAGATTGAATCTGGGTTATTACCTCCGGGGCAGAAACTGCCTCCGGAACGTAAATTAGCTGAGTCATTTAACACGACGCGAGTAACACTGCGAGAAGCGCTATCGCTGCTTGAGATTGAAGGGAAAATCTACCGAGAAGATAGGCGAGGGTGGTTTATCTCGCCTCCGCCACTAAGCTACGATCCAGGTAAAGACTTCAGTTTTACGGCATTAGCGACGGCGAATGAAAGAAAGCCTAGAACCGAAGTTCTCACATCGAAAACCATTTTGGCGACCAAATACGCTTCTCAGATTTTGGATCTTCAACCTTTCTCTGATGTGCATAAAATTGAGAGGCTTCGTTACCTCGATGAACGTCCCGTCATGCATGTGACTCATTATGTTCAGCCTGACTATGCGCCGAGTCTGCTCGATCACGACCTTACCCTTTCACTCAGTGGTATTTGCGCGAATGAATTTGGTATTCACCCGGCATCGACTCAAATTCGGCTACGAACCACTTCACTGCTTGGAGACATTGCGCAGTCTTTACGCGCAACACCGGGTGCTCCAGCAATGGTGATTGAGCGTTCGAGCCTAGACAGTTCCGGTGCGATCATTGATTGTCGCATCGAATATTGGCGACATGATGCGATCAGCATTGAATCGAGTGTGGAGCTGAAAAAATAGTTTATGTCATTGTTTGCTATTGCTTTAGTGGTTTTCTCGGCGTTGTTGCACGCGAGTTGGAATATCATTGGCAAATCTAAGCAAGGTGCTGGTGGTTCGTTTTTTCTTGCTTCGGCGTATGCGCCAACCCTTATCTTAGCCCCTTATACTTTTTGGTTTCTGTCTTCCCCCGACATTTCATTGCCTTTTGAGTTTTGGCTTTGGGTATGTGTGAGTGCGGTATTTCAAGCTGTTTACATGCTTGGGTTGGCGTACGCTTATCAGCGTGCCGATGTTGGCGTGATTTATCCTATCGCGAGAGCCACGCCAGTACTGATGGTCGGTATGGGGACGGTATTGTTAGGGCAGACATTGAGTGATGCTCAATGGATTGGCTTTACCTTAATTACCCTTGGTTGCCTGTTTGTTCCGCTCGTGACATTCAGCCAGTTTAGGCTATCCGATTACATGAATGGTGGTGTGGCTTGGGCGCTTGTCGCCGCAGTGGGGACAACGGGCTACTCCATTCTGGATAAAGTCGCGATAGACATTCTTACCAGTGAAGTGAAGGAAGTTTACAGCGCGCAACAGGTGGCTATTTTCTATTTGGGTGTTCAGTTTGCATTTATGGCCGCGACATTAACCCTGACCTTTGCTGTGACGAAACAATGGCATGTCTTTCGAAAAGGTTGGGAAATGAAAAAGTCTGCCACGGTTGCAGGCATCATGATGGGCGTAACGTACACCTTAGTTTTGTATGCCATGACGCTAACTGAAAACGTCAGCTTGGTGGTTGCTTTACGCCAGACCAGCATCATATTTGGGCTTTTATTGGGAATTATTTTCTTGAAAGAAAAGTGGCTGTATACAAGAGGAGTCGGGGTGGTGTGTATTGTCGTTGGACTTGTCTTGGCTCTTATTTGATGATCTGTGTAAAAACAAAAAAGTGCCCTGAAAAACAGGGCACTTTTGGTTAAAACCTTGTTGGCTTACTTACCACGTTGCCAACCGTGGAATTTTTGAACCCATTCCAACAGTTTTTCTGGTGCGTTGGCTTTTTTCCATACCCCAGCAGTGTATTTCGCCGCTTCACTCATCGTCGGGTAAGGGTGAATCGTACCTAGAATCTTGTTCAAACCTAAGTTGTACTTCATGGCTAAAGTAAATTCAGCCAGCAATTCACCTGCTCCGTGCCCCACAATCGTGACACCCAAAATAGTGTCTTTTCCTTTTGGTGTGATCACTTTAATGAAGCCGATGTCTGCTCCATCGGTAATGGCGCGGTCTAGATCATCAATGCCATAAGTCGACACTTCGTAGTTAATGCCTTTGGCTTTTGCTTCGCTTTCGTTAATACCAACACGAGCGACTTCTGGTGTGGTGTACGTTGCCGCTGGCATCACACGGTAGTCAGCTTTAAATTTCTTAAACTGCCCAAACAAGCCATTTACGGCTGCATACCAAGCTTGGTGCGCGGCAGCGTGAGTCAATTGGAATGGTCCACACACATCGCCAACAGCGAAGATATTTGGGTACTTAGTTTGTAGGTATTCATTGACGTCAACCGTGCCACGGTCCGTAACTTCAATACCGAGTTCTTCTAAGCCAAAGCCTTTCACATTGGCAACACGACCCAGTGCGAGTAACACTTTATCAAAGTAAACGCGTTTGGTTTCACCTTGGTGTTCAAGCTCGGCAAACTGACCCTGTTCATCACGACCAAATTGCGCGGCTTTGTGACCCGTTAATAGGTTTACACCGTCTTCGGTCAAGTGGCTTGCTACGAGATCAGACGCTTCTCTATCTTCACGAATTAGGATTTGTTCCGCCATCTCAACCAGAGTAACTTCAGATCCAAGTAAGCTAAAGCTTTGTGCGAGTTCGCAACCAATAGGACCGCCACCTAACACCAACAGTTTTTCAGGCTGCTCGCGCAGTTCCCATACGTTGTCGGAAGTGAGGTATTCAACATCGCTTAAACCTGGGATACCCGGAACCAGTGGGCGAGCACCAGTTGCGATAACGATGTTTTTCGTTCTGAGACGTTCACCATTTACTTCCACTTCCCAAGGAGATAGAACTTTCGCTTCGCCAGTCACACAATCGACACCCAGCGAAGAATAGCGCTCGATAGAGTCGTGAGGTTCAATGTCCGCAATGACGTGTTGAACACGGTCCATTACCGCGCCAAAATCAGCTTTCGCTTCTCCGGCATCAATTCCAAAACGCTTGGCTTGAGAGATTTCCTTCATTGTGTGCGCGGCACGAATCAGTGCTTTAGAAGGCACACAACCTGTGTTCAAACAGTCACCACCCATCTTATGGCGCTCAATCAAGGTGACTTTCGCTTTAACCGCGGCAGCAATGTAAGCTGAAACTAAACCACCAGAACCAGCACCGATAACCACCATGTTGGTATCGAATTTAGCGGGTTTCTTCCAGCCTTCATACACTTTACGAGCCGCAATAATATCGACCAGTTTCTTGGCAATTAATGGGAACAAACCAAGTAAAACAAATGAAAGCAAAATTGGTGGTGAAATAATGCCCGCTAACGAGTCGATTTCAGCTAGCTGAGTACCAGCGTTAACGTATACCGCTGTGCCCGCTAACATCCCCAATTGACTTACCCAATAAAAATCGCGTGCTTTGATTGGTGTTAAACCCATTAATAGGTTGACGACAAAGAAAGGGAATACAGGGATTAAGCGTAAAGTGAACAGGTAGAACTTACCTTGTTTTTCAACACCTTCGTTAATGGCTGATAAGCGCTCGCCGAATTTATTTTGAACCCAATCGCGCAGTAAAAATCGGCTGAATAAGAACGCAAGAGTTGCCCCAACAGAGCTGGCAAACGAAACCAATAGCAAGCCCCAGCCAAACCCAAACAATGCGCCGCCTAATAGTGTCATAATGGCTGCACCAGGCAATGATAGCGCGGTCACGATGACGTAAATAACAAAGTAGGTCACACTGGAAAGCAGAGGGTTTTCAGCAATCAGAGAAGACAATTGTTCCTGCTGCTGCTTTGCTGTTTCCAAGGTAAGGAAACGGCCTAAATCTAGGCTAAACCATAAAACTATGAACCCAACAATCGCGAGTGCGAGAAGTATCTTTTTTTTGCTCATCACATTTCCTTCATTAGGTTGTTGGCAAAATTATCAATCACTTATATCCACCATGTGGTCTGGCTTTAAGTGTAGTGAAACTGGTTAATAAAAACAGGGCAAATACGTTCTTTTCCTTGAACTGAAACAGAAGATAACGCTCTGAATCCAGTATCTTGAGGGAGTTTGAGTATTTATTTACAGCTCTGTTTTGAAGACTTGTTTTAAAAGACCCATCAAAGCACAGGTTCATTTCACGTTTTTATGCTTTTTTTAAAAAAAAGGGATTCGTCTTATTCCTCTAGATTCTGAATAAGTCGTAATAGAAGCAAAAATACATTTAGCGAAAAGAACTTAAAGAGCCCCTAGGCTCAGCGGCAAAAAAGTGTTTTTTCATTTTACGGTTGGGGGAAACAAATCTTAGGGTCATCAGACCCTAACATCAGTAGGATAATTTGGAGTGAGGAAAAATTAGTGTGATTTTGGGGGATGATTACAGGTAATGGAGCGTGAAAACTCTTCCTGACACATTTGAGCACGTGGTTCATTTTCATACAAACGGTAGAGGCGGCACATTTCCACCAATGTATCGCACGCCAAAAGATAACTTTTGTGACGAAATGCCTGACCGCGGTCGGGGTTGTTCATCTCATTAACCAGCGCATAGTGCAGCTTTTTCAATACTCGGATGGCGCAATAGTCGTCACCGACTTCCTGCGATCGTCTCACCAGTTTTTGGCAGGCATCGTTATAGGCATGAAGTGCTCGCTCACAGCCGTTGCTTTTAGTCAATACAGCTTCACACAGATACATTTCGGTTTTTAAATCTTGAGCCTTCAAGCGATAGTTGTCGATATTGCGGAAAATCTGATGATGAAGTGAATCCATTTCTTTAACATCCCAAATGAGTGAAGTATTTTTTAAATGATAATCATTATCAATTGATAAATCTACACCCTTTTTTTGTTTTAAAAATTACGCGGTCGATCACGAAACTTTATTTCTGCTTAAATTACATAAAAAAACCATATATATCATTGGTATACGTTACTCATTACTAGCATTTAATTTTGTGGGAAATTTCGTGCTTCAAACCGCTAAACTTTGCTCGCCTCTGCTCTGGCAAGGCATCTAGAAATTGCAAAATCTTTTTCGCTTGTTCAGCTCTAATATGTAAAACGTCTTGAATTGATAATCATTATCAACTAGATCTATATAGCAAGATGTAGTGGTTAATTTTTGAACTGGATACAAGATATAGTTATGGACGTAATAAAACGCGACGGGCGAAAAGAGAAAACTAGCCTGGATAAAGTTACCCGAAGAGCAGAGGCACTGTCAGACGGTTTAAAGGTAGAACCTATAGCAGTGGCTCAAAAAGTAGTAAGTGGCCTGTATGATGGCATTAAGGTGACAGAGATTGATGTTTTCCTAGCAGAAACATCAGCCAGCTTGGCAGCAGAGCACCCAGATTATGCGAAACTTGCAGCACGTGTGTTGGTGAGTTCACTCCAAAAAGAAACTCAAGGTTTCCAGCGGGCGACGAAGCAACTGGCCGAAATTGGTATTTTATCGGATGAATATGTCGCTCAAGTGCAGCGCCAAGGCCCTGAGCTTGCAGAGCTGATTGATTACAAACGTGATTATCAGTTTGACTACTTCGGGTACAAAACGTTAGAGCGTTCATACTTGCTAAAAGCGGATGGTGTGATTGTTGAGCGTCCGCAAGACATGTACATGCGTGTCGCGATAGCAGTGGCTGGTGACAATATTAAACAAATTAAAGAGCTCTACGACATGTTGAGCTTAGGCTATTACACACACGCAACGCCAACGCTGTTCAATGCCGGCTGCAAAATGCAGCAACTTTCATCTTGTTTCCTTTTGGCCATGCAAGATGATTCCATTTCAGGGATCTACGACACGTTAAAAGACTGCGCACTCATTTCAAAATCGGCGGGTGGAATTGGCTTACACATTCACAACATTCGTGCATCTGGCGCACCAATTATCGGTACGAACGGTATTTCGAATGGCATCATCCCGATGTTGAAAGTGTTCAATGAAACCGCTCGTTACGTAGACCAAGGCGGCGGTAAGCGAAAAGGTTCATTTGCGATTTACCTAGAACCTTGGCATGCCGATATTGAAGCCTTCTTAGACCTGCGTAAAAACCATGGTAAGGAAGAATTCCGTGCTCGTGACCTATTCTTGTCACTTTGGGTTCCAGATTTGTTTATGGAGCGTGTAGAGCAGGATGGTGATTGGACGTTGTTCAGTGAACACAGCGCGAAAGGGCTTTCTGACGTTTACGGTGATGAGTTTGTTGCCTTGTACGAGAAATATGAACGTGAAGGGCTAGGGCTCAAAACAGTAAAAGCGCGTCAAATTATGACTCAAATCATTGAGTCTCAAGCGGAAACTGGCACGCCTTACATGTTGTATAAAGACTCGTGTAACGTGAAATCGAACCAAAAAAATCTGGGTACGATCAAGTCGAGTAACCTGTGTGCTGAGATCATGGAAGTGTCGACGGCCAACGAAACAGCGGCATGTAATCTGGCTTCACTGGCATTGCCTAAATGCATTATTAACGGTGAGTTTGATTTCGAAAGGCTCCATGAAATCACTAAAATCGCGATTAAGAATTTAGATCGTGTAATTGATGTGAATTACCACCCAACAGACAAAATCGAAAAGTCGAACCACGCTCATCGACCAGTTGGCTTAGGCATTCAAGGCTTGGCAGACGTATTCTTCAAGTTGCACCTACCTTACGACAGCGATGAAGCGCGTGCTTTGAACCGCGATATTGCTGAAACCATGTATCACGCTTCTCTGGAAGCATCGTGTGAGTTAGCACAAGATCTGGGTACTTACAGCAGTTACGATGGCTCGCCAGTTAGCCAAGGTATCTTCCAGTTTGATTTATGGAATGAACAACCGAGCGAGCGCTGGGATTGGTCTTCACTGAGAAACAACATTTCTCAACATGGTCTTCGCAACTCACTGTTGATTGCTCAAATGCCAACCGCATCTACTGCTCAAATCTTGGGTAACAATGAAGCATTTGAAGCGCAGACCAGCAATATCTATAAGCGTCAGACACTGTCTGGTGAGTTCATTATTGTTAATCGTCACTTGGTTAAAACGCTAGAAGAACGCGGCTTATGGACGGCAGCTGTTCGTGATTCCATCATTTTGAACAACGGTTCCTTACAAAATATTGCGTCGATACCTGAAGACGTAAAATCGGTTTATCGCACGGTATGGGAACTTTCTCAAAAAGCGATCATCGACATGTCGGCAGATCGTGGCCCGTACGTATGTCAATCGCAAAGCCTTAACCTATGGCTAGCATCTCCAACATTTGCTCAGATTAACGCCATGCATTTTTACGCTTGGAAACGTGGACTGAAAACGGGCATGTACTACCTGAGATCCAAACCTTCTGCTAACGCGGTGAAGATGACCGTCGGTAACAACGATGAAGATTGCGTGGGCTGTGGCGCTTAGGTTAAACCGCCAGAACCAGAAAACGCTTTGTTTTAAATAGAACAATGATTTAAGGCGGGTACACCCTATCCGCCTGCTTAACAGGACAACACCATGATAGTAAAAAACAAGTTTAGCCTTTTTCCTATTCAGTACGAAGAAATTTGGCAAGCATACAAAACCCATGAAGCCGCTTTTTGGACCACCGAAGAATTGGATTTTGCTCAAGATCTGCCTGATCTACAAAAACTGACAGAAGGTGAGCAGCACTTTATCCGTCACGTTTTGGCGTTTTTCGCACAAAGTGAAGGCATGATCAATGAGAACTTGTTGACCCGTTTTTACGGCGAGATTGAAATTGCAGAAGCGCGCTGCTTCCTTGCTCTTCAAGCGTTCAATGAAGTGATTCACGCCGAAACATATGCGCTTCAATTGGAAACTTACATACCGGATGTCGAAGAGCGTGAGCGTTTGTTCAATGCCATTGACAACGTGCCAACAGTGAAGCGTAAAGCCCAATGGGTGATGAAATGGATCTCGTCCGACAAACCACTAGCGATGCGCCTTATTGCGTTTGGTTTAGTAGAAGGGTTGTTCTTTGCTGGCAGCTTCTGTGCGATTTACTACTTCCGCAAGCGCGGTTTATTGGCGGGTCTTGCAGCAAGTAATGACCTAATCGCACGTGATGAAGGCTTGCACTTTAGCTTCTCGGCATTGCTATTTAAAACATTGGGTCAAGGTAAAGTGACTCAAACGGAATTTGAAGAGATATGCCGTGAAGCGGTTTCTATCGAAAAGGAGTTTGTGACAGAAGCATTGCCTGTGGATCTGATTGGTATGAATGCGGATCTAATGTGCCAATACATTGAACACACGGCTGATGTTATTGCTGGGCTATTTGGATTTAACCCTGTTTTTGGCTCAGAGAACCCATTTGATTACATGCGCCTTCTTGATATGGAAGGGAAAACCAATTTCTTTGAAAAACGTGTGACCGAGTATAAGCGTCCACAAGATCGTCAACTGGCATTTGATGCCGATTTCTAACAGGAGTGGAAAATGCAAATAGAGATGTTTAGCAAGGACAACTGTCCACAATGTGTCACAGCGGCAAATTGGATTGCTCAGCAGGGTATGAAGCTACGTCAACTAAAGTTAGATAAAGACTTCGACCGTGAATCCTTATTTGAACTCTTCCCAACAGCGCGGAGCTATCCACAGTTTAGAGTGAATGGCGAAGCGGTAGGGGATTTTGAATCGCTGAAAAGACAGTTGGCATTTGCATCAGAAGCGGCATTTTAACTTATCCCGTGCAGAGGTTAAGTTAGATATAGATACTCTGAAAACAAAATGGCGGCACATGATGCCGCCATTTTTATGAGCGTTACACTAGTTTTTATAAACGTTACAATGGTTTTTATGAGCGTTACAATAGTGACTACAATGTCGTTGTATCAAATTGATAGGTTTGCAGAGTGACTTTTTTCTGTTGAGGTGGTGTCTCTACCGGAACCAAAACCGTGAAGCGTGCGCCACCTAATTCACTGTCATCGACTGAGATAGTCCAATTCAACGTCTTAGCGGCACTTGCTGCGATGGCTAGCCCTAGTCCAAACCCGCCACTGTCGGCATTTCGGCTTTTATCTAAGCGAGAAAATGCCATAAAGATTTCTTTGCGTTTATCAAGTGGGATTCCGGGTCCGTCGTCTTCAATGTCTATTGCCCAGTGGGTTTTAAAACAGGTAAGGCTTAGCCTAACTTGCTCTTTACCATAACGAGTGGCGTTGGTTATGAAGTTGTCTATTACCAGCTGGCAAAGTGTTTCGTCTGCATTAAGAACTGTGTTGCCCGTTTTACAGTTAACAACAAAATTTCCCTGAAATTCTGTAATTTTATTTAGCCGATCACTGCAAAAATCTGAAATATAAATATCGGAGTTTTTACTGTTCTTTTCGACGTTCCCTGCCAAATTCAACTTAGAGAGTTGCACAATTTTTGTCGACAGTTCCTTTATATCGTCGACATAACTGTCGATGTTGTCGAAGATAGCTCTTTCTTGGATTGGAGCCTTTATTCTTGCGAGATCGGAAGCCATCTGTATGCGGCTTAGTGGTGTACGAATTTCATGAGGGATGGCTTGAGTAAAGATTTGGCTTTGGCGAACTCGGCTTTCAATGTCTTCCGCCATGTTGTTAAATCCGTCGGCTAATTCCCGAATCGGATGCGAATACTGCTTTGTAGTACGAGTTGTTAAACACCCTTGACCGAATTTACGCTGAGCGTCGACCAATTGGTTAATTTGCTTTTGAATCCTACGAACCGGCATATAAATAAGTGCACCTAAGCTGACAACTAATGTCGCCAATAGCGCAAGTACGAAGTGAATTTCAGAGTTTTCGTACCACTCAATCTGGGGTTCAAAGAATTCGCCATGTTCGCTAAAAAATAAGCTAGACGAAGAGTTAGGAATGGGCATAACTACGGCAAAGTGGCAACCGTTGATGAGGTATACCGGTAACCCCTTCATGTAAAACATGAATTCACAGTTAGGGCAGGGCTTACTTTCATCCCAGTCTTTGAGCAGTGCCATATCAAAAATGTAAAAGCGCTGCTTACCCGTTCGTTCCAGTTCTTTGTATAAGGAGTTTGGTTGCCCTCGTTCCTCAATGTATTGATTGACGAAAAAACTCGCGTCATTGAGGAATATCTCGACATCAGTGCGATGCATGTAGTCTTCGCCGAGATGAAGGAAAACCATAATGGTTAACCCCAGCCCGGCTACAATACCTAGATAAAGCCGGGTGAACATGGAATTGAAAAATTTAAACATGAGTCAGCATGTAACCCTGATTTCTAACCGTCTTAATGAATGCTGTTGAAACATTCGCCATTGAGAACTTTTTGCGTAAACCGGAAACGCGCATGTCTATAGAGCGATCATTAAAATTGTATTCAATGCCGCGAGCAGATTGGCAGAAAATTTCACGTGAAACGGGTTTATTTGAGTTTTCTAACAGCAAGTGCAAAATATCAAATTCTGACTCAGTAAGATTGAGCTTAGTTTCGTGATAGCACGCGATTTTTCGAGTTAGACAAAGTGAAATGCCGTAGTTAGAAAGAGATTGAGGATCTGGAGCTGATTGGGACTTTTGATAGCGCCTTAAAAGGGCTTCAATTCGAGCAACAAGAATATGACCGCGAACGGGTTTAGTGAGGTAGTCGTCTGCCCCAAATTTAAATAGGCTCACTTCAGTAAGTTCATCTTCTGAAGCGGTTAGAACGACGATCATACCATCGTAAAACTCCCGAATTTCTTGGCATATGGTTGCGCCGTCTTTTCCGGGTAACATGAGATCTAATATCACAAGATCTGGGGAAGTATTTTTAACCGCGTCGACAGCATCCAAACCGTCGCAGATAGCGTCTACCTTATAGCCTTCAGCTTCAAGGTACATCTTAGTCAGGCGAGATATTTCCTTATCATCTTCAACCAATAAAATTCTACAATTTGGCATCTTGATATGGTCTTTATATACATTGCAAGGTGAGTATATAGAATGTGAATTGTATCGCAAGAGTGAGAAAGGAAAAAAAATTCTTATTGTAAATAGTCACACCCTTACGCGTTCTTACATATGAGATGTATAAAATACATTCACATGCATTTCATCCTGTAAATAAATTGTTAACCTCTTAATTACAGTGTTTTGTGCCAAACCATCTTGAATTTTTTTCATGTATACAATTGATAGAAACGTAATACAAATTTTTACAAAAGTATCAGTATCGAGAGGGAATCATAGACCAAATGGGTAGCGGCGACTTTAATGTAAGAAGTATTTGATTGCGCCAGTCTTTATTCCACGGAAGCTTTGGACGATCGAGACCATTTGATGATGGCTCGTAAATTCATTGAAAAGAAAATGATGTTGGCAATGATCATGGCTAGGCTGTCAGTGAGGTAACCAACCACTACCCAGCTACTGTTACCGCACATCATTAGCATGAAGCCTATTCTGTTTTTATTGCCAATCTGCCAAATGGCCAAAAAAGTTAGCACCATCGCGAGCCAGTCTATTCCATAGCATTGCGAGTAATCCATCAATGTTCTTTTCCAACGCATTAAGCAGGTAAGTTCATAGTGAACAGATTACAGAAAGATTGGTTAGGCACAATAGAAATCAAAGTAAGATATTGGGTAATAGAGGAAAAGCCGCATGGCGCAGCGACGGATTTTCCTTCTAGTTACTATTATGTTGCTGGCAAAGGCTCAGGATGTTGGGCCTCTTCTTTCAGGTTTTTAAGGCTCTTAATTAACATAGGCAACACGATAACCGTAAGAGCAATGTTCGAAGCAGGCACTGAAAGCCAAATGCCATCTACACCAAGATATTTAGGTAAAATCCATAAAAAGGGCAGTTGGATAAACATATTCCCAGCTGAGACAAACAGGGCTTTGCCCCCAAGACCTATTGCCATAAAGTAAACAGAAGCAGCAAATAAGAAACCATCTAAGTAAATGCCTAGCAAGTGAAGTTTAACGCCTTGCGCTGTTACATCAGTTAATGCCACATCACCCGTGGTAAATAAAGAAATAGCCGCTAATGGGTATACATTCACCAGCAGCACCACAACAATACCTAACCCTACGGATACTGCCAAAGCCAGCTTGACTGTCTTAATGATATTGTCGTACTGCTTAGCACCAAAATAGTAACTCACAGGTGGCTGCATTCCATTGGCTATCCCTTCCGTGAAGTAGTAATACAAACTGGCTATGTAACCAACGATGGCAAAGGCCGCGACGTGAGTTGCATCGCCATACATCATAAATAGCTTATTGTGCAGTGCTAATACAAAGCCGAAGTATATGAACATAACTAAGCTAGATGAGCCCAATTCAAAGATTCGCTTAGCAATTTTGAATGAGAATTTTCCTTGGTTCAAAGAAGCTTCGGAATGCTTGCTGATAAAATACCAAAGGGCTAAAAGGCACGTTGCTAGTTGTGCTATTAACGTAGCGATGGCTGCCCCTTTTAATCCCATATTGAGGTGCGCCAAAAACACATAGTCCAGTAAAATATTGGCTAACGCTCCAACGACAATAAAGGCTGTCGCTAGATTAGGGCTATTATCGTTTCTAACTAACATCGGAAGTGCGGCAGCGCCAATAGTCAACACCGTTCCCATGGTTAATATGTCAATGTAATCTTCTGCGAATGCTCTTGGTGTATTTGAAGCACCTTGTATGGACAATATTGAGTCGCTCGAAATCACCAGGAATATTGCCCCTACAATCCCTGTAATGAGAACAAGAAAGATGGATGTGAATAATGAATGGTTAACTGACAGAGTGTTTCCCTCTCCACGCTTGATGGATATAACACTGCCGCCACCCATGCCAATTAATAACCCAATCCCAATAACAACGGCTAGAACAGGGAATGCCATATTGATCCCCGCAAGCCCTTCTCCTCCAACGTAATGACCGACAAAAATCCCGTCAATGACTTGATAAAGACCACTCACTACCATAGCAACGATAGACGGAATGGCGTAACGCCAAAACGTACTCATTACCGAGTCATTTTTTTGAGTGTAGAGGTTATTGGACATAAAACTATTACCTGAATACCTTGAGGAAATTTGACACGATTATATTTCTAATGTGGATAGATAAAAGTTACTATCTATCCGAATTTCGGATGGATTGAGTGATCTCAAAATGAATGGTGTAGTAGCAAAATGAACTGGACTCTTGATCAAATAGAAGCGTTTGTTATGGCGGCTCGCAGTGGTTCTTTTTCAGCGGCGGCTCGAAAGATGGGAAAGGCACAGTCTCGGGTGAGCAGTGCCGTCTCAAATCTAGAGGCGGATCTGGGTTTTGAGCTGTTTGATCGTTCCGCTCGCTTTCCTGTTTTAACCGATTTGGGTAAGCAAATGTTGATCGACGCTGAAGCGCTTTTACAGCAAAGCCAAAAGCTGAATAGCCGAGCGATGACGGCTTCCTCTGGCGAGCCTATCACGATAAAGATCACTGTGGATGAAGCGATTCCTCTTGATACCGCTCATTCTATATTCACTAACTTAGGGGATCGATTTCCGAACCTTCGTCTAACGATAACCCACGGTTCGCGCGACGACATCTCTGCTGTGATTGCAGAAAAGAAAGCCGATATCGGGCTTATGTTTCGCCAAAGTGATTTACCAGCAGAGGTGGACTTTCAATCCATTGGGTATTTTGAAAAGGTGCTGATTATTGGCGAAGATCATCCGTTAGCGGGTGAAAAAGAAGTCTCGTTATCGGATTTGTATGCAGACAGGCAATTCGTTATTTGCGACCGCTCCGGAGAGGGAGGCGATAAGGCACTAACACCGAACCATTGGCACATTGATAGTTACTATTTAATTTGCGATTTGGTGGCGCGTAACCAAGGTTGGGCTATTGTTCCTCAGCACATTGCTGACTCAGATTGGTTTTTAGGACAGGTCAAAACCATGGCATGTAAAGATTCTTTTGCAGACATGATGGTAGAAGTTGGGCTAGTAAAGCGCATTGATAGCCAAACGAGCGAAGTAAAAAGCTGGTTGATTAAAGAACTGAAAGAGATGATGGCGAATCGCGCTTAACCAGTGCTGTCTTTTTCATAAAAAATGCCCTACAAGCGGGAAACTATGCAGGGCACAAAGGCAGCTATAGAAATTATTTCAGGTTCACACTGTACGAGATAAGCAGCTTCACGTCTGTGCGGTCATTGTTTTTCGGACCACGAGAAATGGAATCACCATGATCGTAGTAACCGTGGAACATACGAACGTTCAAGCCTTTAAGCCCACCTTCCAAGAATTTGTAGCCAACATTCCAGTCCAGTGATTTCATTGTCGCGTCGTATTCTTTCTTAGCGAAATCAGACATGACATTCGTCCCGTAGTTAGCGCCTACACCAGCGGTTAAGCCTGCAACACCAAAATCGGCAAAGTTGTAGTTCACAGCAAGCTTCGCGGCTTTCGTACCATCAACGTTATAGTCCTCTAGCTGAGAGGTGGTTTGTTGGAAATTGCGGTTGTCGGAGTTTGCCCAAGGCGTAAGGCGGAAGTTATAACCAACTTCTTGACCTTTAGTATCCGTTGCACTCAAGCCTGCGATCCAGGTGAAGTTACCGCTTTTGATGTTAGCGCCAACACCGACATAGCTTTGTGCTTCCTGATCTTTAAGACCTGTCAGCTCGGATTCTGCGCGGATACTGCCGTGGTAAAAACCCGTCAGGTTGACTTTTGCATCGCCCATGTCGAAGCCGTATTTACCCAAAACTTGCCAGTTAGTACGGTAGTCTTTACCTTCACCGTAGCCTAAATCAATCTGACCATCATCAAACTTATAGATACCACCGACGGTGTGAATGTAGTCGATGATCTTGCCTTGTTTGCCACCAGGGTGTTGGTTTTGGTGCCAAGTTGTCGTCATATCGTGGAAGTTTTTACGCCAGTCATTTTTGAACTTGTCCGCGATGGCGTAACCGACAACGAAATCACCAAAGTGCGCTTTGGCTTCTAGACCGCGGTAAGAATGTGGGTTTAATCCCCAGCTCGAACGGATCGTACCGATATTGATTCGGGTATAACCACCGCGAAGCGCAAGACCTGTATCGTCGTCGCCAAATTTGGCTTTAAGCGACGCTACTGGAACTGCCACATAAGATTTTTCGCACGCTTTGCCATCGTAAGATGGGTTGTTTTCACAGGTGTGATCGTAGTAAAGAATTTCGGATTGACCCGTAGTGTCGCCTAACTGCAAGTTGGTGTTCGCCCAAATATCGATGCCAACCGTATCTTTGAAATACCCAGAACGGTAATCCCAAGCCAGTTGCAGGGTTTGATTTTCAATATTCGGTACGTACTCACCGTTGTCGTCTTTTTGCTGACGATCTCGGATGTATAAGAAAGAGTGCAGCTTGGATGAAGAGTCTTCATAAAAGGCTTGTTTTGCTTCATCGGCAAGGTTCAGTGCCGCAGCGCTTTGGTTGAGTACATCATTTGGATCATTGTCATTTGCGTGTACAGGAAGTGCCGCCATTGCAACCAAAATGGAGGTACTGAGTAGGGAAAGTGGAGCTTTATTTATCGTGTTCATAACCATATCCATCAGTTATTGATTAGTCTGTGAATAATCACATAAATAATGTTATAAAAACGATGGTTTTTTAAAATAGAAACGATGTTTTAATTATATAAAGTAAGGCTTGGATCATAGTTAAGTACTGAGATTAGAAGCCGATCACAATCTGAATGTGGCGAGGGCAAAGGAAAGATATAAACACTTAAGCATTTGATTGGTAAGTCGAATATGGGGTTTTCATACGAAGTGCAATGTGGCTTTGCTTGCGTGACATCACTTTTTTCTCAAAGTGGCATTGAACGTTTTTCTGTGACATCTATCAATAAAGGTCGCCAATTTACTCGAAAATCTCCAGTTAAGCAGTAGCAATGTAGAGAAAGTAATTTCGTGCTTAGGCTTATTTTTAATCAATTCCCTCTTCTAAGAATTGAGTGTAAGTTACTAGGTCAACAGACCCTATTATATTAATAAAAACTGACTGACTAGAATGAACCAAGTGAAAAATACTTCGACCGATGAATCCCGTGGAATAATGGCATCTATTATGGCTTCCATTGGGTTTGCCATGATGCCCGCCTATGTGACTTTTCAGCCAGAGATTACTGGCATTCCGACCGATTTTGGTATGGGGAATTGGTTGGCTGGTCAGCGAATATTATGGGGTTCGATACTCTTATTATTTGGTCTTGCCCTATTTGGACGATTACCCACGTTTTGGTCTTTCTTTTTCCAGTGGCGACTGTGGCCGAGATACATGTTATCCGCGATTCTTATTGCCCCTCAGCTTTGGGTATTTGTTTGGGCACCTCTTCAAGGAGAAACACTTTCTGTTGCGCTTGGCTATTTTTGCTTGCCCCTAACGTTAGCCGCAGTTGCACATTTTGTTTATAAGGAAAGCATTACTCGGAAACAGTTGATCGCATGCGCTTTCGCCGCCTGTGGAGTAGCTTACGCTTACGCGATGGCCGACGGAGTTTCTTGGATAGTATTTTTGATTTGCTTTGGTTATCCCATGTATTTTATATTTCGCCGTAAATATAAAATCAGCAGCGACATGTCTTTCAGTTTAGAGAATGTTTTTCTATTGCCGTTTGCCATTATTGGTATGGCTCTGACTTACCGAATTGAGTCTTGGGGATCCATTGCACCAAGCGCATGGCTGTATTATCTCGGTTTGGCCTTTACGGGGATTATCCCAATTATTCTCTTTTTCTATGCGTCGCAGTTATTGCCAATGACACTATTTGGACTACTGGGTTATTTGGAGCCTGTGCTGGTTTTTTGTGTTGCGTTGGTACTAGGGGAGCGTATTGCGTTGATCCAGTGGCCAACCTATCTTGCGATTATGGTAGCGTTGGCCATTGTTGCGTTAGAACAGTTGAAATTACGACGATCGTTAGGCTAGGTCAACAGACCCTAATACGCCTATATTATTCGCCTGCTCCAAGCCTTGATTGTTCACTATTTTCAACCAGAATTTCTGTCGCCGTTTCTTTTAGCGTTTGCCATTCTTGTTCATCCACTTCAATACCTTTTTCCCACGATGCTTTCTGGGTGCGAGAAAGTTGCTTTGCCGAAATGTGGATATTGTAACCGTCGGCAACTTCCGAAAAATCAAAGTCATCAATCGAAAGAACAATAGTCATATCGTGAATGATCAACGATTCTGGCGATGCCTGCTCTGAAAAGAAGAGCTCGGGTGATATGCGCCCTTTGTTTAGCACCAGCAGTACTTTCTTAGGATCAGACCCGTTTTCCCAATAGGCTTTACAGGCAATGCCTTTAGACGACAGTTTGGCTAATTCACTGTAGGCGAGCCAGCGGTTATGGCACCGTGTTAACTTCAGTGTAATTTGACGGTGATTGACCATTTTCTCTAGTGCGAAATCCAATACAACGGGTAAATGACACGCAAGGCTTGAGCCGTGAAGATCGATTTCAAGGCTACTATTACCAAGTTCGTAAACATCCACGGGGCAATCTTCTTCCTTGCTCATGAATCGGCTGCCATTGTTGAAATGTTTGACACCATTAAGCCCAACCATTTGCAAATCTGCGACCATATTCGCAATGATATCGGCTTCACCACAATTTCTACGCATTCCCAAAAATGCTTTGGTGACGGTCGCCACCAATTCGTTATGAGAGACTATCATGGCGCTTTGCCTCCGGTGTATTCGGTTGATGACGGTAACGTAGGAAAGATCCATTCGTCTTCATTGATCTCATCAAGAAGCGGCGCGCCTTGAAAGAACGTCACTCTTACCCAGCGATCTGATCTGGGGTCAAACTTAGTCGCACCGAACATCGCCAATTTGCATCTTAACAAGTGCATAGGCAAAGCATCTTTGTGCAACACATTCATTTGGATGTCGCCCATCACTTTGTTCCCTAATGTCCATGCTCTACGAGCAATGGCACGGTGTTTTGGGTGCTTCAGTGAAAATTCCGCCATAGATATACTTGGATTTTCGGCGATGAGGGAATGATAAAGTTTGTTCACCTGACGCCCGATATCCAGTGGCAGTTCCTTCTCTTCACCGGGTTCTTGATCTCGCACACCGAGTCTTGGTTCTTCTTTGTCTTGTGAGCGATACCAAAACCAATAGCGGTTGTCGTGCTGAGAGTAATCGGTGTCAATTGCCCAGCGATAGCGTGTTTCGAGCAAATCAATAAACTGCTGAACGGTTCTATGACCTTCTAGGTGCAATGATTCATCGCAATTCATTCTGTCTTGGTATTTGTCTACTTTTTCAGGGTACAGCTCCATTAAGCAGCTTGTTATTGATTCCTGCGTTTCTAAACTGAAATGAGTACACTGTTCTAGCCATTCTCCCCAGCTTTGATGAGCGTCCGAAATGGTATCCATCTCTCTTACAACGCGTTGAAGCTCTTGAACGGCTGCGGCGTTAAGCTGCTTTTGTGGCTGGTCTATGGTGACCACTTGATCTAAGTGGCGAATGGCTTTATTTAACAAAGTTACGAGCCTTGAGCGACTTTGATCATCAGGCGACTGACACAAAACTTCTGCCAATGCCGACTCGCGCGCGGTTAACCATTGGTCGACAATACAAGGGTGATTGATGAGGTACGGAGCCATGCCGAGCCCCGTCGCATTGCCTACACCAAGGTAGCGTTGAAGTGAGCGATCAAGTTCGACAAAACGATCCCCACCTTGCAGTTTAGCGAGGTAATGAACCCAGTCTAGGCTGAATTCACGCAGCAGGTAAACCGCACACATTTGAGCACTGAAAGACTGTTTAAAGTCTGGGTTATTTTCCAGCAGCTTAAAATCGGCAATACCAAATTTGCCATTGCCATACACTGCAGTGGTTCGCAATATGTAGCCGACCTTGGCTAACTCATTCGCTTTAGGTTGGATGCCATTAGCTAAACTTGACACAATGTGCTCGAATACTCGCACGCTTTTGTTCGCACGAGCCAACACCAACACATTGTTGGGGTTGCGACCAGCTTCTTGCAATGGCACGTTTTCACGAAGCCTGTTTAAGAGCACTTGAGATACTTCGCCTTTAACCAGTGCAAATGTGACGTCCCACTTCTCTGCGATCACTCTGTCGTTACGTTCATCGTCTTCAATTTCAGTGCAGAACACCACCAGATGGTAGATGTTTTCCGGTGTTTTTAATTGATAAACGACATGACCAAAGCCCTGTGGACACAGCTCCCACTGGTGGTTTGTTACGCTCCATCTCTGATTGGCCATTTTTCGGATCAAGGTTCTAACAAAACTGATCCGGGTTTGGTGCATAGCGCCTAAGCGTTCAGGTGCCATTACGACATCGGCATTGCGATACTGGGCGTTAAAATGAGTTGAACGATGTGCATCCATTTTTGCTCACCACTATGTTGTTATAAGTCAAAATTTTTATAAGACAAATGGTTATAGGAAATAGGGAGGGCAAACACCCACCCGATTATTGGACTAGGTCAACAGACCCTAATTTAAGCCTTGTTCTTTAGCTAATTTCATCGCTATTTGCGGCGCATTCCATAGAGAAGGCAGCAAGATAAGCGAAACAGGCACCGCAGTAATCACGATGAACGATTGCAATGCGGATATCCCACCCGAGCCAAGAGAGATAAGAATCAGCGCTGTAACCCCCATCATTACGCCCCAGAAAGTACGAATAATGGCATTGGGTTCGGTTTCTCCGCTGATCACCACACTGATGGTGTAGGTCATGGAGTCACCTGTTGTTACTATGAAAATAGTCGTAAGAATCAAAAACAGGATCGAGACAAGCATTGGCAACGGCAATTGTTGGGTTACGGCCAGTAGTGCTCCGGGAAGGTTAAATCCTTCAAATGCTTTACTGACGGTGCCAGGTTCCGCAATTTCAAATGCCAGACCAGAGCCGCCGACAATCGTGAACCAAAAGAACGTCACCAATGGGGCAATGATGCTGATAGTCGAAATGATTTGACGAATGCTTCGACCACGAGAAATACGCGCGATAAAGATGGCCATCATTGGTCCATAGCCTAAGAACCAGCCCCAGAAGAACACAGTCCACCAGCTTAACCAGCCTTCGTCACCGCGGTATGTTGCCATTGGAATGAAGTTATCCAGCATGGTGCCAACGCCTTGAATGTAGCCATTGAAGATGAAGTTAGTTGGACCAAATAGCAGAATGTAGACCATCAATACACAGGCTAGGATAACGTTGAACCGGCTTAGCATCTGCATACCTCTGTTCAAACCACTGATGGCAGAAAGGGTATAAAGAGCGATGGCGAACATCACAATGATCAGCTGAGTGGTAAAGCCATCTGGGATATCAAACAGAGCATTAAGGGCATAGCTGACTTGTAGGCCTAAGAAACCGATAGGGCCAATGGTTCCAGCAGCAACGGCCACAATACAGCAAGCATCAATGAGCGCCCCGGTTTGACCTTTTAGTGCGCGTTCACCTAAAACAGGGTAAAGCAAAATACGAGGTTTTAACGGCAGCCCTTTGTCGTAATGTAAGTGCATGACAACGATAGAAGTCAAACTGCCCACTATCGCCCAAGCAAGAAAGCCCCAGTGCATAAATGATTGAGAAAGCGCGTTGATCGCCATTTGTTGGGTATTTTCTTGCGCGCCATACAGAGGAGGTGGGCTAACAAAATGTGCTATTGGTTCTGCCGCGGCCCAGAAGACACCGCCACCTGCGAGCAAGGTACAGAAGATGATCGCCATCCAGCGAAAGCCGTTCATTTCTGGTGCAGAGATATTGCCCAAGATGACTTTCCCTGTTCTGCCTGCGGCAAGACCAAGGCCAATCACAAAGGTTAACAGAAGCAGTAATTGCCAATACGGTCCAAATACTTTAACAGACCACGCAAACCCCGTGTTCACGAGTGTAGAGAGCAGTTCTCCATTGAACAAAGCAAGTAGAACGAACAGGGCAATAAAGCCGCCGCTGTACCATAATGCAGGGTTGGTCAGCCCTAACGCATCCGTTGCGCTTTGTGCTGATTTGGTGTTGTCCGATACTGAAGATGTAGGATTAGTAGCTTCAGTATTTTTCATGCTATTGGTTAGATCAGACATGTGCTGACTCCAGAAGTTTTCTTTGCCGTTGCAAAGGTGTATTTAACACCTGCCCTTATTATTGGTTTTGTTAGGCAGGCTGTTCCTTGTTAGGTGATCTTCAGGTTCTATGTGTGGCAAGGCTCTACATATCACAAAGGCTTTATGCGATAGGCTCTAGCCCGCTTTTCAAAAAGTTGAACCAGTTATCACCGATAATTTGTCCTGCCTCGGATTCGTTGAACCCATGACGTAGTAATCCGTTGTAAATGTTTTCCATTCCTTCGCTGCCAGCGAACCACGGCAGTGAGTCTGGCCAGCCCGAATTGCTTGCCGAGCCTTCGCCATAGTCCATGGCTTTTGACCAACGACCGTTACGCATCCACTCCAGCACAGACTGAGGTTGGTTCAGGCATAAGTCTGAACCGATGGCGAGATGTTCAACACCCACCATGTCTGCGGTTTTAGCGATCATTTGGCAGAAGTCCTCTAAGGTGCAATCGCTGCCTTTTGGAAGGTGGAAAGGGTAAAGGCTAAATCCGAGTAGCCCGCCACGTTCAGTGAGCGACTTAATGACATGATCCGATTTATTGCGAAGGGCTTTGTGTGCAAAACTTGGGTTAGCGTGGCTAATGCAAATTGGACGAGAAGACATGTCGATGGCTTCCAGCGTTGAGCGTTCTGCGCTGTGAGACATATCGATGATCATGCCTACTCGGTTCATTTCCTGAATGGCTTGTTTACCAAATCGAGTAATGCCCATGTCGTGTTGCTCGTAGCAGCCTGTCGCCAGCAAACTTTGGTTGTTGTAGGTAAGCTGCATGATCAGCAAACCTTGCCGTTTCATTACTTCGATTAACCCTATCTCATCTTCTATTGGGGAGCAGTTTTGTGCCCCAAAGAAAATACCGACTCTACCCGTGGCTTTTGCTTCTTCCACATCTGCCATGGTGTGAATAGGCATAATGAGATCGGCATTTTGTTCGAATCTCAGGTTCCACTCTGCAAAACGCGTAAGCGTCTCGCGGGTGTTTTCGTGATACACCACAGTGGCGTGCACAGCGGTAATTCCGCTGGCTTTTAGAGTTTGAAAATACTCGCGATTCCAGTTGCAGTACTGCAAGCCATCAATCACTATCCTTTGCTGATACATGCCTATTCCTTCCTAGTTGGTGTTCACGATATGATCAGTAAGGACGCTGGTAAGTTGTCTTCACTACGGTGTAAAACTCTTTGGCGTACTGACCCTGTTCACGTGGACCAAAGCTGGATTCTTTGCGCCCACCAAACGGCACGTGATAATCGGTACCAGCTGTTGGCAGGTTAACCATGACGCATCCCGTTTGTGCTTGCTGCTTGAAAATGGCACTGGTGCGCAGGCTTTGGGTGATGATGCCGCCAGTCAGACCAAAGCGAGTGTCGTTGGTGACGGCAATGGCTTCTTCGAGGTTAGCAACACGAATGACGCTTGCCATTGGCGCAAACACTTCTTCTTGGTTCACTTCCCACTGATTCTGAGTATCCAAGAACAGAGTCGGTGACATGTAGTAACCTTCGTGAGCGAGGTTTAAACGTTCCCCACCAAACGCCAATTCCGCACCACTTTCTCGGGCTTTATCGAGCCATGCGAAGTTGGCGTCCAGCTGATTACCATCGACAACCGGCCCCATAAATACGCCGTCTTCGAGTGCGTGGCCGACTTTCAGCTCGCTCATGCGTTTGATCAGTGCTTCCACGTATTGATCGTGAATACCATCCATAACGACAAGGCGAGAAGATGCGGTACATTTTTGACCAGCACCAGAGAAAGAACCGGCAATAGTGGCATCAACCGCTGTTTGAATATCGGCATCGTCGGCAACCACCAAGGCATTCTTACTGCCCATTTCCAATTGGCTGCGCACAAAGTTGGGTGCGGTTGCAGCAGCAACTTTACGACCGGTTTCAACAGAACCCGTAAAGCTGACCGCGTTAATCTCTTTAGAATTAATCAGAGTGTTACCAACCTTAGAACCACTACCTAGAACCAGGTTGAATGTGCCGACTGGCAATCCTTGGCGGTGAATAATTTCAGTCAGTGCAACGGCACTGGCAGGAGTGAGGTTCGCGGGTTTCCAAATGACGCTGTTGCCAAACGCCAGCGCCGGAGCAATTTTCCAAGCGGCGGTGGCGGTAGGGAAGTTCCATGGAGAAATGATGGCAACCACACCAACCGCTTCACGCGTAACTTCAACAGAGACACCAGGTCGAACAGAATCGGCTGTGTCGCCCATTTGACGAAGAACTTCCGCCGCAAAGTACTGGAAGAACTGCCCAGCGCGGTAGATTTCTCCACGCCCTTCAGCAAAAGGTTTTCCTTCTTCACGAGAAAGCAGCGTACCCAATTCGTCACATCGCGCTATCAACTCATCACCAATCGCTTGCAAGACAGCTTGCTTGCGCTCCATCGGGGCTTTTTCCCACTCTGGCTGCGCGTGTCTTGCTGCGCTGATAGCCTGTTGAGTTTGTTGCTCGCTTGCTTGTGCGAAGGAACCAATGGTATCGGAAATGTCCGATGGGTTGATGTTAGCAACAGTGCTTTCACCTGTATGCCATTCACCACCAATGTAGAGTGCGTTTTCGTAGGGCAATTGAGTCGTCATTGTTGTGTCCTTATCTGTTCTTTGGCTGCTCATCTCTTATTGTTATAGACGTTTTGCAGCGTGTTCGAATATATGTCGTGTTAATTGAGGCTTACGTTATTGGTTGCTGCCTAAAAATAAGCTACTGAGCCTGCGTCGCAGAAGCGTACACAACGAACTCCACCAACATTTCCTCTCTAGCTAAACCTGCTACAACCATGGCTGCGCGGTTAGGGAAGGGAGCGTTAAAGTACTCGGCATAAACACGGTTAACTGTTTGAAGATATTCGCGGTCGGTCACGTAAATCAAAACTTGAAAGACTGAATCCATGGATTCACCAGCGCACTCAAGGGTATGGCTTAAGTTTGCAAAAGTTTGTCGGGTTTGAGCCTCGATACCGCCTTCAACAACCGCACCCGTTTCATCAATGGGAATTTGAGCAGTGTAAAGCGTGCCGTTGCCAACGACTGCCCATTCAAGTGGCGCTTTGGAAGCAAAAAGTTCAGTTTTAATTGGTTGTTTTTTAGGTTGTGTATTCACGTCTCGGTTCCAATATGTAACGAAATTGTTTCTTGATGGTTAAATATTGCCCGTTGACAGGTGATAAATCTAACGGTAAATTTTTTACATTTGATAAATAAAATTTATCACCGTGTTTGGCATCAATCCCAAAAAGGGCTGAGAGAAAAATTATGAATATAAAGCTGCAACAACTGATGCATTTTTCTTTCGTCGTAGAAGAAGGGGGGTTTAGAGCGGCGTCGCATCGAGCGAATCGATCTCAGGCGGCTCTTTCCACTTCTATTAAAGAGTTAGAGCGCACATTAGGGCAACCACTGTTTGAAAGTGGCAATAAGTCTGCGTTGACGCCATTTGGTGAAATTTGTGTCCCTAAAATTTCCCAGTTTCTAAATGTGTACCATGCGCTGGATAACGATTTGCGAGCGGCTGCGGCTGGTCAGCAAGGTCGGGTACGCATTGCCAGTGTACCTTCCGTCGCCGCCAAGCTGATTCCAAGTGTGCTGGCTGCATTTTGTGAACAGTTCCCTAGTGTGGAAGTGAGCTTAGTCGACGATAATGCAGCCGGTGTAGAGTCTCGGTTGATGTCTGGAGAAGTCGATCTCGCTTTGGGTAACTGCTCGCACTTGGAAGAAGAATCCATTGATTTTGTTTCGCTGATTTCAGACCCGATTGGAGTGGTGTGTTTGAAAGACAACCCAATCGCGAGCAAACAAGAAGGCATTGAATGGGAAACTCTCATACAGCAACCATTTATTCGAAACGGCACCTGTACCCTGTTGGAGTCTACGCCGGCTAGAGTGCTAAGTGAACGAGCGCTCTACTCTGTAGAAAACATTACTTCTTTGTTCTCTGTCCTTGAGTTAGGAATAGGTGTGACAACACTTCCAAAATTAGCGTTTCCTACCAATGAAACACGCCTGACTTGGATACCCCTAATCGATCCACCATTACAACGTGAGATAGGGATTTTTAGGTTGTCCGATCGCACTATATCCCCGCAAGCGCAAGCCTTTCACGACCTATGTATCGAGTATCTAAATTACGGTCAGGAAGGTAGGAATGATCTTTAGGTCATAATTTGCACTGATACTGATCAAACTATCAAAAAGCAATTTCTATTTAGGAAAACTCGGTTTTATTCCATTGATATTCACTCTCCAACCTCAATGCATAAGAATGATTTTGCAAACACAAAGGAGATAATAATGGAAAGAAAACCTTTTGCTTTATGTACCTTAGCAGCAAGTATTGCACTTGTTATGGCACCTTCTGTCGCTTTGGCGAGCTCGTCTTCAGACGGTGCGTCAGGCAGTGCAACCCCTACAGTAAATAACAGCCCGCTGCCAGCATTACCTAGCTACCCAAACAAAGCGTATGCCGATGGTGGAAATGTTGAAGCCCTACAATACAACGTCTTTAACGACCCCGATTTCTATAAACCTCTGTCGTACCTTGGACATTATTTAGGCTTTGGTTGGGCTGGTGGTACGAAATCACGCTATATCGGTGAAGATATGGAAGTGAGGCGTATTGATGAAAAGACATACAGCATCAATGCGCGATACAACAGTAATGATCCGCATGCCGATGGCTATTGGGCACACAAGCGCTTAAAAATGAAAGTGAAAGACGTCAAATTGGTGACAAACCCAGCGACATTGGTGTTAGGTGAACCTGAAGTGTACGACCGTGAAGCTTTAGCAACTGTTGATGCAATGGTGTACAACTGCGGAACAACGGAAGACACAGCACCTGTCGATATTGGGTACAACGAAACGACAAGTTGGACAAAAACCGATAACTTCTCGTTTGGTCAATCGCTCAGTGTGACAAACAAATACGAAGTCGGTGTACCACTTATTGGGGGCGCTTCGTCGGAAATCA
Source organism: Vibrio penaeicida (assembly GCF_030689305.1). Classification (GTDB taxonomy): domain Bacteria; phylum Pseudomonadota; class Gammaproteobacteria; order Enterobacterales; family Vibrionaceae; genus Vibrio; species Vibrio penaeicida_B. The sequence goes on from NZ_JAUYVM010000003.1 coordinate 85,761, forward strand.
AAGCCGAATTCAATGCGAGCCAAGGTTGGAGTGAAACGGATGGTAAATCCACCTCAGTTGACCGAAAAGCACAGTACCGAGCGCAAATTCCGGCTATGAACAAGCGCTATATTACGCTCACTTTGTTTAAGCAAAAGGCTGACATTCCCTACAATTCATTTGCTTATCTAAGCTACAACTTAGATTTCGAAGGGTTCCTGCGTTGGGGTGGGAATGCGCGATCTGATCATCCAACCAATCGACCAACCATGACGCAAACCTTTGGAAGCACCATTGGTCTTAATGGTCCTCAAAAAATTGCCGACGAATATAAATATTCCTATATTTCTGGGCGTAGCAACTGGGATTGGCACTGGATGAAGGATGAATTTGGTCAGTCTAACCTTAGCTGGGTGCTAGGTAATGTGGCCAAGCGTAAATATGGTGCGGCGATGTCTGGTAAGTTCACGACTGTCGATGGCAGTCAGTACAACATTACAGCAGGAGCAGCGATTCCATTAACGCAACAAGAGATTTCTACGCTAGCAAATTGTAGCCAACCATCTAATGGTCGTACAGCAAGATTGCGCTCAGCCGGTTCCAATATGGGCTTAGTTGTGGAATCCGTTGAAAGGCTATCTGATGACTATGCGGATGCTAACATCTCTGTTTCTCTAGCGAGTCCATTAACGCAATAGAGAATAAGCCCTTATTCACTGATAGTACTGGCACTATTATTGAGGTTATTTAATGATAGAAGAGTGGTGTTAGACAAAATTATCAATATAAAGTAGAGGGGAATTCCCCTCTATTTTTATATTATAAAAATCTAAATTAAAGTCCATTGATTAATGCTGGTTTGATTATAGGGTTTTCAATAATACAAGATTGACTTGGTATTATTTCTGCCAAATTTTGTTTGAGGAAATCAATTAAAGTTCGGGTAGGTGTCGTTAATAGTTGCCTGTTGGGAAATATTAAGCTGATATCTTGTGGTGGTAATGGTTTGTCTTTTAACAATATAACCATATCACCATTTATAACGTTATCCTTAATATTAAAATAAGGAAGTATAGAGATAGCATTTATCGACTTTATGGCATTAATTGCACATCTGTCTGAATTTACTTTCATAACTACGTTATCTGTTGAAACGTAGTTAGATAAAAAATTCTTATATAATGAAAAGGTTGTCGCTACATTTAAAACGATAGGTAACTGGCTAATATAATGAATGTTATCCCTTTCTTGTTTAGGGACTAAGTTAGAAGGGGCAACAAGTACTCGAGGTATTTGCCCAAGCTTTACAGAGACGACATCTTGTTCGGTCACTTTCCCAATTCGTAAAACCAAGTCATACCCCATACGTGAAATAGACTCTCTTGTATCATTCATACAGATATCCAGATGGATGTCGGGGTACTGATTGATGAACTTTAATAAGATAGGAAAAACAACGTCTTCACCAAAACGTCGCGGCAGCCCAAGCCTAACGGTACCTTTCATCGTGCTTTCTATATTGGGCATCATTAGCTCATTATAGCCATGCAGCAAGTCTCGGGCTTTTTGATAGAAGTCGATTCCTTTATTGGTTAACGATATTTTATTTCCCTTTCTATTTAATAATTGATATCCCACTTCTTTCTCAAGATATTGTACACGTTTACTGACGGTTGATATGGAAACAGAAAGCTGCTCTGCGGCAAGAGAGAAGCTATTGGCATTTACTACGGTAACAAAAGCTTTTATTTTTAGAAATTTATCCATTTTACCAACTTAACGAATAACATGGTTATTTATTGATGAGATGCTGTAAAACTAAATATAGGATTGGTTTTTGTAAGGTTATTAATAATGTTAAATTTTTCGATAAGATTTTATTATAACTTTATTATTTCTATGGAAATGTGATTTTAATTCTAAAATTGTTGTTAATCAGCTCAATTTTATCAATTAACCCATACTTATTTAGATATGACTAAATAAGTATGGGTTAAATCATAGGCCTGTTTTTGATAAAAATACGTAATTATGCTCCGTGCGTGGGGTCATGATCTTATATTATGCTCTGTAGTAATGAACTGAGAAAAGACGATTTGGCATATTGGTCGGTATAACCTTCAAATCATTATGATTTTTATGAGGTATTAAAATGGGACAATAAATCCAATGTTAACCCCATATAGCTCACTTTTTTTTAAATCAAACGGATTAGCAGTGACGGAGAAATTAATGTATCTGTTTTTGTAATTTACACCAATCGCCTCTTCTAATGGAGAGAGGGTCAAGCCATAAACGGCATTTGTATTATGATATTGGTAGCCCAAATTGAATAATGATGCCCCATAGGCATAGAACGCCGTCGCAGATAGCGAATGGCTGGGGTTGTAGGTGTATTTTGCTCGAAAGGTAGTTTTAGATGGTAAGTGTTGTGTGTAGGTTCTGTTTTTTTCAATGCCGGAAATGGTTGGGTCTAACTTAACATGACCGTCCACTACTGTACTGGTGGCAGTTTTTGCAGTGGCAATAGTATACGGAGCACTTTCCCACACAATTTCGCTGTATACATCACGAATCAGTAGTGAGAGTAGCCAATTATCATTAATAGACCAATCTCCACCTATATCTAAGCCAAAACCGTATAAACTGATTGGCTTTGGTGTCGTTCGCCCAAGCAACACATCTTCGGTATAAAAATAAGAAAGATCGAGCTGCCCGCTGTAGCAGTTAGTTTCGCTTTTACAATCTTCCTTTCTTGAAACGTATCCTGATATATTGCCATCCAGAAAAGAATTGGGTTGATAGTAAGAAGCTGCAGCATAAAGGCGGAATTTCTGGGCGGAATATAGGTATGAAAAGCGAATGCCTTCAGAATCAAAATGTGAGGCGTTTAAATCAAGATCATACGTTTTATTAGGCGCTATGTGCGTACCATTTACCGTTGAGCCATAGAAAGGCATCGTGTCTTGGCTAAAGTCTAAAAACCATTCGTATCGTTTGAACAGAGATACAGAGAACTCTTTGTACTGCGCGGACAATGCCACTTCATTAAAGGTGAAAGCATTTTCACTTTCGGAATACTCCGACATGCTTCCTTTCATTAAATCGTACACAGAATTGTTTTCTGCATAAGAAAGAGAACTCAATTGAGTACTCAATTGCCAATTTTCTACAGGCAATTGATACGGGAGAAGTGACAAGAAAACGGTTGTTAGCATGGTAATTTGAACTGTATTGAGAGGTTTAAAAAAGGGGCACGAATGCCCCTGTAGGATTGACTCGGTTACACTAAAAGAGGGATTCAAACGATCCGTCTGTGTAGCGAATGAGCACTAAACCATGTCTGGATTCATCAATAGTACCGACCGTTACATCATTCACTTTAACAATACCCGATTTGTTCTCAATATCGAGTACTGCTTCGACGCTGTTTTCGTTACGAATAACAAGGTTTGGTACTTCCTCGCTATTAACATCGATGCTGCTTTCTAGAATAGTGTCCACACCGTTATAATCGACAGTGAGCGCAATTTCGCCACTTTCATAAGACTCTCTGTGTGCTTCAAGCTTAACCGAAGCCGGCATGGCTTCATTTTGAGCGTCATTCAGTTCTGTTTCGACCTCTATGACGGCGTAAACACGTGTGAAGTTGCTGCTACTCTCATTTTGCGGAGGGCGTGATTGGTTTTGTTCCGTTGAAGTTGTAGAACAATGCCAGTATCCGCAATAACCTCGAGTTATATTAATGTCCGAGATTATGGTTCCTCTGTCGTTAGTGAAACGCAAGTCGAGCAATGCCGATACGCTTTCCTGCTCAATAGATAACTCACCTTCGAGTAAAATACCTATCGCACTAGCATGCTGTAGTACAGTTTCTGTACGAGAATAATTGAAGTCGTAAGAGGTAGGCACCACTTGAGAGCTTTCATACTCTGAGATATTTTGGTCGAGTATATCCTCTAATGACAGCTTGATTTCACCTTTGAAGTCAGAATCAATGTCATTATTGACCAGAGATGATCTGAGAATAAGGTTAAGGTTCTCGATTTGCAGTTGCTCAAGATGCTTTATACTTACGTTTGATGCTCCGTTTGCAAAATCATAAGAATATAATGAGCTAGTATTCGTTAGCCCGTTTAACTCAATTTCCCCTTCTCCGGTCAATGTCGTGCCGTTTGAAGTAGCAGTGATATTGACCTCTAGTTCTACTGCGACACTAGTCGTTTCTGAATGCTCACACTGGTTGGTTTCTGCGTCATACACCGTACAACCAGCAGTCTCAATGATATCGTTATCAACTGAAATTTTGTCTATAGTCGCTGAAATTTCAATACCATCGTAGTCTACATTGAATGTGTTTTCCTGAATTTCGACAACAATCCCATGACTAGAATAATAAGGAGAGCTCACCTCTGAATCTTCAGGTAAATTGGAAATAGCTTGAACAGCTTCCGTTATGGCACTTATCGATTTTCCTACCTCTTTAAGAACGATCTCACTGTCTTCAGTATTCAGAGAGCCAAGTACTTCTAACCGTTCACCGAAGTTTTCTAACCCATTTCTTAGGTTTCCTTCATCTTGCACTGACTCATAGGCAGAGCGAACATCTTGCATAAAGGATTTGGCAGCTAAGATTTCGTTTGCGTGTTCAGAACCGCCGGATTGCACCTCTTCTGGTGGCTCTGTGACATCAATTTTTTGTTTTGCTTGGGTTAGATCCACTCGTTCGTCAGAGCTGGCGTGCTTGTTTGCGTTTGCTTCAATCACGTCAATAAGGTCAGATGATTTGGTTAAAATCTCTTGAACCTTTGAAACATTCACCTTGTTAGCATTTAAATCAATTAGAGATTTTTTCTCTTCATCCGTAACGGTAAGGAGTGCAGCTGAGTATGTGGCGGCAGCTAAGTCTTCTGCATTTGCATTTTTAAGTGCTGATGCGTCAGTTAGGTCTATGCCACCCATACCTAGAATGGATCGTGTTAAACCAAAAGATTGCTGGACAGCCGAATTGGCTCGCAAGCCGATGGTAGTTGTGATAGCACTGGAGCCTGCGATTGAGAACGCCTCTTCAGCGGCAATATCAGTTAGTGATGTAACGTGAACTTTCGCATTGTTGCCTGAAGCCATTGGGATAATGGTTTTTAGGTTCCAGTCATTCGCCACTTCAAATGTATCACCAAACACAATATTCGGAGTAGTTGTATCGTCACAAACTGCAATATCACATTTCATCAATGTTGATGCGTCTTTCTTTGAGACGAAGACCAGTAAAGGTATGCCCGTTGGAGCCCCTGTAAGCAGGTAGGCCCCTTTATCATTTGTTACGGTCTCTTGATAAAAAGCACTTTGCTCTTTGTTACAGCCAGTGCTATCAAAGACATCACAGATTTCAACGGAACCATTCAGGACGATGCCTTTATTTATGACACCTGATAACGCTGTTGTTGATATAGGCAGAACTGGTTTCCCTGTATCTGAAGACGATCCACCACCACATGCCGTTAATATTAAGCCCGATGCAATGGCAACTGCCAATGTGTTTTTTCTCACTTTTCCATTCCTTAGCCAACTTCGATTTTTTAAACCCGCGAACTATGCACGAAATGTTATAGAACTGCGTTGAACTATCTCGCGTTTTTATAAATCAGAGTGAACTATATACTCAACCTACCTCTAGGTGCGGAATTCAGAGCTCTTTCTTCTGTTTCAATTCAAGCCTCTCTATTTATGAAAAACTAACAAAATGGAATGACGAGTCCTTTCCATTGGTAACCTGTCATATAGGGTTCAAACTAGTGAAACATGACTGTCATAAATCCATCCTAAAGTGAGCAGCGTCAAGTGAAACACAACGGCGATGAATGCCACTAAAGGAAATTGTGATGAAAAAAACAGTAATCGGTGCATTAGCTCTACTAGGCACACTAACAGTAAACCCAGTTCTAGCTAAAGAAACTATCTCTGCTGTCGGTTCTAGCAGTGTTACTCCACTGATGGAAGTGTTCTCTGAAACTTACATGAAAGCGAACGGAAACGTCTTCATTGAAGTTCAAGGTCCTGGTTCTTCTGCTGGTGTGAAAGCCGCGAAAAATGGAAGTGCGGATCTAGGTATGTCATCTCGCAACCTAAAAAGTTCTGAAAAAGAGCCAACTCTAAAAGAACTGGTTGTTGCTCGTGATGGTATCGCGGTTGTGGTTAACCCTAAGAATGGTCTAAAGGGGCTAACGGCTGAACAAGTAACAGCTATCTATAAAGGCGAAGTGACTAACTGGAAACAAGTTGGCGGTGCTGACAAGCCTATCGTTGCAATCACTCGTGATACTGCGTCAGGTACGCGTGGTGCATTCGAAGACATCATGAAGCTGAAAAAGAAAATCTCTGGCAAAAAGGTTTCAGCGATTTCTCAACGTGCACAAGTTGCTAACGGCAATGGTGCGCTAAAAACAATGGTAGCAAGTAACCCGTTTGCAATTGGCTACATTTCTTTAGGTACCGTTGATTCTTCGGTTCAAGCTCTTGAAATCGACGGCACACCAGCCACTGTAGATAACGTGAAAAACGGTTCATACAAAGTTGCTCGCCCATTCCTTGTATTGTTTAAACAAGGCAAACCATCAGCAGAAACTCAGAAGTTCCTAGACTGGATGGTGGCTGCTGAAGCGCAATCTCTTGTAGCGAAAAAAGGCTACATCACAGTTAACTAAGCTCCTTTTTAAAATATTTGCTCAGCCCGCGAGGGCTGAGCGTTTTCCATTTCGAACCTTTCGATATGAGTATTTTTTATGACCATCGCGATCAATAGTGAAAAGTCTATGAGTGGCGAAAACGCAGAAAAAAACCGTCCACTGCGTGAGAAAAAGCGCGTAGATTGGAAAGAGCGTATTTTCCATTCTTTATTCCTGAGCAGTGCCGTTATCGGTATCGTCTCTTTAGCAACCATTGCTTACTTCATCGTTGCAGAAAGTATTCCAGCCTTCCAAGAAGCGGGTGTAACCGGCATCGTTTTTGGGCAAGACTGGTTGCCACCGGCACTTTACGGTGTTGCGACCATGATTGTGGCGTCGGTAGTGTCTACCTTCGGCGCGGTTATTGTGGGGGTGCCAATTGGTGTGTTAACCGCCATCTTCATTGCTGAAATTGCACCAAAACGCTTAGCCGATATCATCCGCCCTGCGGTTGAACTGTTAGCGGGTATTCCTTCCGTGGTATACGGATTCTTCGGGTTGGTTATCATTGTTCCACTGATTCAGCAGATCTTTAATGTTCCGGCAGGTAACACGATTTTAGCTGGGATCATCGTATTGGGTGTGATGATTTTACCCACTGTGATCACCGTATCCGAAACCTCTATCCGCGCGGTTCCGAGAACCTACAAAGAAGGCTCTTTGGCTCTGGGTGCATCAAAAATCTATACCATTTTTAAGTTGCTTGTTCCTGCTGCGCGCTCGGGAATTATGACTGGCGTAATTCTAGGTATTGCCCGTGCATTGGGTGAAACTATGGCCATTATTATGGTGATGGGGAATGCCCCTGCGATGCCTGAAGGCATTTTGGATTCCGCACGTACATTAACCGCGAACATCGCTATCGAAATGTCGTACGCAAGTGGTGTTCACGCTAGCGCACTCTACGCGACAGGCGTGGTATTGCTGGTATTCATCATGAGTTTGAATGCCGTTCTTCTGTACCTAAACCGTGAGAAGGCGAAGTAATCATGAGCAATAACACTCAAGTAAGTAAGTTGAAAAAAGCACGTAACTTTAAAGACGGCATGCTAAACGCCTTTGTTTGGATTTCCGCAGCGTTAACAGTTGGCTTTCTGTTTTGGATTATCTGGTACATCTTGTCCAACGGGTTGAAACACGTTGATTGGGCATTCGTCACCGATAACTATACACGCACTGGGGATGAACAAGGTATCTTCCCCATGATTGTCTCGACAATCTACATGGTTATCGCGTCCATCGCGGTGGCTGCGCCGCTCGGTATTATGACGGCCATCTACCTGACGGAATACGCCAAAGTAGGCAGCAAGCTCGTAAAGATCATCCGTTTCTGTACTGAATCACTGGCGGGAATACCTTCCATCATATTTGGCCTGTTCGGTATGACATTCTTTGTTGCCATATTAGGGCTCGGGTTCTCGATTCTATCGGGTGCGTTAACACTGAGTATCCTTATACTTCCTGTCATCATCCGTACGACAGAAGAAGCCCTAATGGCGGTTCCACAAACGTTCCGCGAAGGCTCTTACGGTCTTGGCGCTTCTAAAATCTACACTATCTGGCGCTTAATATTGCCAAGCGCAATGCCAGGTATTTTAACCTCGGTCATTCTTAGTATTGGTCGTGTCATTGGTGAATCCGCTCCTGTTTTCCTAACAGCGGGCATGGTTGCGCGTATTCCAGATTCTTTGTTGGATTCTGGTCGAACGCTAACCGTTCACCTTTATAAGCTGACAACCGAGCTGTTCACTGTTGAAGAGTGGAACCAAGCCTACGGTACAGCCACCGTTCTTATCGTCGTTGTCTTGTTGATCAATATGATCACCAAATTTATCGCAAGACGCTTTAATACCGCGACGTACTGATATTTCAACGTATTAGCACCGCGACGTACAAATACAGAACCTTTTGCTTAAGCGAAATGACACAGATTTAAAGAATTAAGAGAGTAAGTAATGAATAAGTTTGATATTGAGAATCTAGACCTATTTTACGGCAGTAACCAAGCCCTTAAGAGCATCAATCTGCCTATCCCTTCTCGTCAGGTGACCGCATTGATTGGTCCGTCGGGTTGTGGAAAGTCCACGCTTCTACGCTGTTTAAACCGCATGAACGATCTGATCGAAGGGGTGAAGATTACGGGTAAGCTCGATATGGACGGCGAGAACATCTACGGCAATATCGATGTGTCTGACTTGCGTATCAAAGTTGGTATGGTGTTCCAAAAACCGAACCCATTCCCAATGAGCATTTACGAAAATGTGGCATACGGATTACGCGCTCAAGGCGTGAAAGACAAAAAACACATCGATTCTGTTGTCGAGAAATCACTTCGCGGTGCGGCATTGTGGGACGAAGTAAAAGATCGTTTGAAATCTCATGCATTTGGGTTGTCAGGTGGTCAGCAGCAACGTCTATGTATTGCTCGAACCATTGCCATGGAACCAGATGTGATCTTGATGGACGAACCGACTTCTGCACTGGACCCGATTGCTACACACAAAATCGAAGAGCTGATGGAATCGCTAAAGAAAGATTACACCATCGTTATCGTCACGCACTCAATGCAGCAAGCTCGCCGTATTTCAGATCGAACCGCTTTCTTCTTGATGGGCGAATTGGTTGAACACGATGATACGCCAGTCATCTTCAGCCAGCCAAAAGACGACCGCACACAAGGCTACGTTAACGGCGACTTTGGTTAACAAACTGGCTGATAAAAAACGCTTTTACTGGCATAGACTTATAACTATAAGCGATGGTACTTCTTGCCCCTCTACTGGAGGGGCTTTTTTTGTTACGAGCCCTTGACCTTCCCCCTAGGGTAAGGTTTAGAGTCGGGGTGCGATTGACTTAAAGGTGCGCTATGAACAGACGAATAAAAACAACCTGGATTACAATGCTCAGCATTGTTGCCTTGTTGTTTTCAGGGTTTGTTACCAGTGCCCCCATTATGATGATGACAATGGCAGAACATCAGATTGAAAGCAACGTTTCTCCCTGTCATACCAGCTCCTCTCCTACCGCAGACAATCAATCTGCTCACAAATCGCATTCCCCAGATAGACCCATCCATTCATTGATGGTGGATAGTGGCAAAAACAACGCGTCAGACGCTTGTTCTTCCGCGTCCCATGAAGGACATACCTGTTGTGCTGCTGTGTGTGGTGTCACTTTTGTGCCTTTGCTTACTCGTAGCTCGATGAATGTGGCAGACTTTGCCCTTGCCCCAATCGCTTCCATCACTATCGGTGATGTACTTTCTCGTACTCAATCCCTTTTCCGACCCCCAATCACTGAATCCATTTTCTGATTTCACCGCTTCTGAATGAAGCCCGATTTATTGGCGTATTGCGCCCAGATTTTGGATATACACAGTGACAATACAATTTAGAAAGCTCGCACTGGTTGTTGGTGTTAGCTTGGCTGCAACGCCTTTGTGGGTGGGTGCTTCCGAGTCTTCATCGATAACGCCCAAGCAAGCTGGATCGACTCAAGTGGAACGTTATGAACCCTTGATGCAATTGATTCATGCCGCCATAGAACAAGACGCTGCCAGAAAGCAGTTCTACGCTCAGTCCGTTGCCATGCGCGAGATGGGCGAGGCCAGCGCCACCTTGATGGACCCAAAAGTCAAAGTCGGATTTGGCGGTTTGCCCATCGACAGTTTTCAGTTTGATCAAGACCCGATGACCAACATGTCGGTTGGGGTCATGCAGCAATTTGAGCGTGGTTCAACCCTAGAGCTCAACCAGAAAAAAGCCAATCAGCAGGCACAGGGTGTGAACCTTAAGGTCAAAGCCAGAGAGCTGAACATTGCCAACAGCATGACCACTCTTTGGCTAGAGCTTGGGTATCAGCAGGTATCGAAGCAAATCCTGCGAGAGAAAAAACGCCTAATGACGGAGCTGGAAAGCTTTGTCAAAACCAACTATTCCAACGGTAAAAGCGAAGCTCAGGACTGGTTAGACGCCCAGCTTCAAGTCGCTAAGCTGGATGAAAAGCTTGAAGCTAATCAGCAAATGCAGCGTCGCCTGATAGCTCAGATGTCCGAGTGGCTGGGTGCAGACTGGCTGGACAGTTTCGCTTCTTCGCAGCGTAAACTGGAGGCGTCTAATCAGCGTAACTGGTTAAAACTGGAGCGCGTACTTGCTTCAACGCCTGACGCCACCAGGCATTACACTTCGCTGCGATTGCACCCAATGGTAAAAATGGCAGACAGCCAGATTCAGGTCAGCAAAACGCAGGTGGACATTGCCGAACAGGCGTATACGCCGCAGTTTGGTATCGAGGTGATGTACGCTAACAGACAAGCCAACAATATGCGCGGCGAGCCAGCGTCCGATCTGGTCAGCGCGTACCTCACTTTAGACATTCCGCTGTTTACTGAAAACCGACAAGACAAAAACAAGTCTGCCGCTCAATATCAGGTTGGAGCGGCGCAGCTTCAAAGAGACACCTTACTTCAGCAAATGAACGCCAAGGTGAACACCCTTCTGAGTGACCGAATCAATCTGCAACAGCGATTGGCGCGTTACCAATCTTCCCTTATGCCTCAAATCAACGCGCGGATCCGTGCGGTAGAGCGGGGCTATCAGAACAACACCGCGCAGTTCAGCGATGTGATAGCGGCATCCAACGATGAGTTGGCATTGCAACTGGAACAACAACGTCTTGTCACCGACCTGAATGTGGTGAACAGCAATCTCGCGGCTCTGCTCAGCGCTTTTGAGTTTCAGGTCGACTCGCCTGATCTCACGCACACCTATCGCTCAAATTAATAAGGGAAACAACAAATGAAAACACTGCAAGTTGCCGTCGTTGCACTTTTAGTTGGCGGAGCCCTAGGGTATGGGGTGAATCATTACGTCGCAGATGAAAACCACAGCATGGGTGCTGTCGCCAGCCCAGCCGCCAGCTCTGATGAGCCATTGTATTGGGTCGCGCCGATGGACCCGAATTACCAACGAGATAAACCGGGCAAATCGCCAATGGGGATGGACCTTGTTCCCGTTTATGCAGAAGACTTGAATGGTGATAACGATCAGCCAGGCACGGTCAAGATTGATCCATCGGTCGAAAACAATCTCGGGGTGAAAACCGCCTCGGTCAGTCGCGAGCCGTTGTCACCATCAATCGAAACCGTAGGTTATATCGCCTTTGATGAGAGCAAGCTCTGGCAAACCAATGTGCGTGTCGCTGGTTGGGTAGAAAAGCTGTTCATTAACGCCGTGGGGGAGAGAGTTAACGAGGGAGACGTACTGTTCACCCTGTATTCACCTGAACTGGTTAAAGCGCAGGAAGAACTGATCAGTGCTTACCAGACGGGGCGAAAGGGCTTAGTGAAAGGGGCGACCGAACGCCTGCTGACGCTGGGTGTCGATCGCAGCCAGATCCGCACCCTTACCCGCCGCGGTCGAGCGTCGCAAACCATCGAAATCAAAGCACCAGCGGATGGTGTGATTGCCAGCCTGAACATTCGTGAGGGTGGGTATTTATCGCCTTCTCAGGCGGTGATCAGTGCCGGACCGCTCGACAACGTGTGGGTTGATGCTGAAGTGTTTGAGCGTCAGGCACACTGGGTGAATACAGGCAGCAACGCGAAGATGACCCTGGATTCTGTTCCGGGTAATGAGTGGCAGGGCGAAGTGGACTACATCTACCCGATTCTTGACCCTAAAACCCGCACGCTTCGTGTCCGACTGAAATTTCCCAATCCTCAGGGGGATTTGAAGCCCAACATGTTCGCCAATATCACCTTGCAACCTATCAGCGAAGAATCGGTGCTGACAATTCCTAAATCGTCGGTGATTCGATCTGGTGGCATGACACGAGTGGTACTTGCGGTAGGAAACGGGAAGTATCGCTCTGCTCGCATTGAGGTAGGGCGTGAAGCGGGAGAAAAAGTGGAAGTGCTGCAAGGGCTGAAGCCGGAAGACAGAATCGTTACGTCTGCTCATTTCATGCTGGATTCTGAATCGAGCCAAACTGCCGATCTGGCGCGCATAAACGGAGTGGAGGCAGATACCGAGACCGTTTGGGCGAAAGGGGAAATCACCGATGTCATGGAAGGACACCGGATGCTGACCATCAATCATCAGCCTGTACCGGAGTGGAACTGGCCAGGCATGGTAATGAATTTCACCTTTGCTGAAAACGTGGAAATGAAGGAGCTTGGCAAAGGGCAAGCCATCGATTTTGAAATGCAGAAAACCGAGTCCGGTCAATACGAAATTGTGGACTACAAAGTGGGTGAAAGCGTGCTTGCGGCAGAAGTGTGGATAACCGGAGAAGTAAACACACTTATGGCAGAATTCGGCATGATCACCCTAAGTCACTCACCTGTTTTAGAGTGGGGCTGGGAAGAAGGAGAGATGAACTTCACGGTCGAGGAGGACCTTGACCTTTCGCCCTTTCAGGAAACTCAAAAAGTTCGATTTCTAGTTGAAAAGCAAGGCAGCGAATATCGACTTAAGCAAATAGAAGCTGAGGGCTGAGTATGATAAATGCAATCATTCGTTGGTCCATCAGTAACCGTTTTTTGGTGCTAATTTCTACTTTAGCTTTGGTGCTTGGTGGACTTTACAGCGTTAAAAATACGCCTGTGGATGCGATTCCCGATTTGTCGGATGTTCAGGTGATCATCAAAACCAGCTATCCCGGACAAGCGCCACAAGTGGTGGAAGATCAAGTGACCTATCCGCTGACAACCGCCATGTTAGCGGTACCGGGCGCGGAAACCGTGCGTGGTTATTCCTTCTTTGGGGATTCGTACGTTTACATCATCTTCAATGACAATACCGACATGTACTGGGCACGTTCGCGAGTGCTGGAATACCTTAGCCAAGTGGCGCCTAACTTACCGTCCAATGCAAAACCAACATTAGGACCAGACGCAACGGGAGTCGGTTGGGTTTACAGTTATGTACTGCAAGACAAAACTGGGCAGCACGATCTGGCGCAATTACGCAGCCTGCAAGATTGGTTTTTGAAATACGAATTGCAAACTGTAGAGGGAGTATCAGAAGTCGCCACGGTAGGCGGTATGGTTAAGCAATACCAAGTCCAGATCGATCCCGCCAAGCTACGTGCCTACAACCTGACTTTACAGCAGGTGAATATGGCGATTCAAAATGGCAATCAGGAGTCGGGCGCATCGGTGATTGAGGTAGCCGAAGCCGAGCATATGGTGCGTACAACGGGCTATCTAAGCGGCATTGACGATATCAAATCGCTGCCATTAAAGGTGACTGAAAAAGGGACACCACTGCTATTAGGAGACATTGCAGACATTAATCTAGGACCCCAAATGCGACGGGGTATTTCAGAACTCAATGGTGAGGGTGAAGCGGCTGGTGGCGTCATTGTGATGCGTTTTGGTGAAAATGCCAGTGAAGTGATTGCCAATGTGAAAACCAAGCTCGCAGAACTGCAACGCAGCCTGCCTGATGGTGTCGAGATAGTCGCAACATACGATCGTTCCACCCTAATCAATGCTGCCGTTGAAAACCTTTGGAAGAAGCTGGCGGAAGAGTTCATCGTTGTGGCGATTGTGTGTGCCTTGTTCCTGTTCCACATCCGTTCTTCTTTGGTTATCGCGTTGAGTTTGCCCGTTGGGATACTGGCTGCGTTTATGGTCATGCATTGGCAGGGTATCAACGCCAACATCATGTCGCTTGGGGGAATCGCGATTGCTATTGGTGCCATGGTGGATGGGGCCATCGTCATGATCGAGAACGTGCACAAGCACATTGAGCGCACGCCCCTGACCGACAAGAACCGATGGCAGGTAATTGGTAAAGCGGCGGAAGAGGTGGGCGCGCCACTGTTCTTCTCGCTACTCATCATCACATTGAGCTTCGTTCCTGTGTTCGCTTTAGAAGGTCAAGAAGGGAAAATGTTCTCGCCCCTCGCGTTCACCAAAACTTACGCCATGGCTGCATCAGCAGGGTTGGCGATTACACTTGTGCCTGTTTTGATGGGGTATTTCGTTCGAGGAAAGATCCTGTCTGAACACAAGAACCCTATCAACAAGGGGTTGGTGGCGTTGTATAAACCGCTGTTGAGTGTCAGCCTGCGTTTTCCCAAAACCATGATCGTCTTAGCGCTTGGTTTAATGGCTTCTGCCTATTACCCAACCAGTAAATTGGGCAGCGAGTTTATTCCCCCATTGGATGAAGGCGATTTGATGTACATGCCGACGACCTATCCCGGCATTTCAATTGGTAAAGCGCGAGAGATATTGCAGCAAACCAACAAGCTGATCAAAACCGTGCCTGAAGTGCACACTGTATGGGGCAAGATTGGGCGAGCTGAAACCGCCACCGATCCTGCACCGCTTACCATGATCGAAACCGTGATTCAGTTTAAACCCAAGTCTGAATGGCGTGCTGGGGTGACAAGCGAATCACTGCGGAAAGAGCTGGATAATCTGGTTCAATTCCCCGGCTTAACCAACGCGTGGGTTATGCCAATCAAAACCCGTATCGACATGCTGGCGACGGGCATTAAAACCCCGATCGGCATCAAGATAGCGGGCCCTGATCTTAAGGTGATCGAAACCATTGGTGCACAGCTTGAACCGATTCTGAATGGAATTAACGGTACGGCTTCCGTCTACGCTGAACGCGTAGCAGGCGGTCGGTATGTCACCATCGACATCAAGCGCCGCTCGGCTGCCCGATATGGCTTGAGCATTAAAGACGTTCAGCAAGTGATCTCGACGGCGGTCGGGGGCATGAACGTGGGTGAAACCATCGAAGGGTTGGAGCGCTATCCGATCAATGTTCGATACCCACAGGAGTATCGTGATTCTGTAGTGATGTTGGAAAACCTGCCTTTGGTAACACCAAGCGGTGCGCGTATTGCCCTCGCCGATGTTGCCGACATTCGTTATGAAGACGGCCCCCCGATGATCAAAACAGAAAACGCTCGTCCGAACGGCTGGGTGTTTGTCGACATCGAAGGTCGCGATCTGGGCTCTTATGTAGCTGAAGCGCAGCAAGTTGTGGCTAGCGAGTTGTCGCTTCCTGCCGGGTATTCGCTGGCTTGGTCGGGGCAATACGAGTACATGGAGCGAGCGAAAGAACGCTTGAGTGTCGTCGTACCTATCACCATTGCCATCATTATGCTGCTGCTCTATTTCAGCTTCCGACGTGTCGGAGAGGTGCTGATCATCATGCTGACGTTGCCGCTCGCCATGGTCGGCGGTTTATGGCTGATGCATTACCTTGGCTACAACTTCTCCATTGCGGTTGGGGTTGGGTTTATCGCTCTGGCAGGTGTGGCGGTTGAGATTGGGGTCATCATGCTGGTTTACCTCAATCAAGCGTGGCATTACAAAAAGCTCGATGCAGCAGAAACCGGAACACCATTAAGCAAAGATGACCTGACCAACGCCATTCGTGAAGGGGCAGGGCTGCGTGTTCGCCCAGTCATGATGACGGTTCTGACGGTGATTATTGGTTTGATACCGATCATGTATGGGGATGGCACCGGCTCGGAAGTGATGCAGCGCATTGCCGCCCCAATGATTGGCGGAATGGCATCGGCATTATTGCTCACGTTATTGGTTTTGCCCGCTATCTTTAAGTTATGGAAGCAAAACGAACTTCGCAAGTAATCCAAATTCAGGGTTACTTGTGGGTAATCCTGAATTCAAATTCAAATTCAATTCGAAATAGAAGGAAATTCAGATGAAAAAATCAATCATTGCATTGGCTCTAAGTATGGTTGCGTCGGGCGCTATCGCCGCAGGTATGGACCATTCGAAAATGGATCACAGCAAGATGGACCATTCAAAAATGGATCATTCCAATATGATGAACATGGAAGGCATGTCCGATGTGGGGATGCCCGCCAAAGGCGCGAAGCCAGACAAGGTGGTACACGTTATTTTAAGCGACGACATGACCATCAAGTTTAAAAAAGAGGTGAATATTGAACCTAATGATGTGGTTCAGTTTGTGGTGATCAACACTGGAAAAATCGATCATGAATTTGCGATTGGTTCAGTAGCCGAGCAGAAATCGCACCGTGAAATGATGAAAAAGAAGGGGCATCATAATCATGATTCTGGGAGCGTTGTTACCGTTAAGCCCGGCAAAGCGAAACAATTGACGTGGCACTTTCATGGCGATTCCAACATTGAATTTGCCTGCAATATTGCAGGGCACTACGAAGCAGGCATGGTGAAGTCGATTCAAATCTAAGCAGACTTCAGTAACCAATAGATGATGAAACTCGGGCGGTATTCGTATCGCCCGAGTTTTTCTAATTTACATTGTAAATCCCTCCAATATTTAGAGACTGTTTAGTCTGGTTTCCTTACACTCTAACAACACATCAGGGAGGAGAAAGCACCATGTATATTGGAGAGTTATCGAAAAAAACTGGAGTCAGCGTTAAAGCGATTCGACATTATGAAGACATTGCGTTAATCAAATCGCCCCAACGCGATGGCAAATACCGAGTTTACGACGACAGTTATGTTCAAGTGCTAGGCATGATAAAAGCTGCAAAGGGGCTAGGGTTTACTTTGGAGGAGCTTCGAACCATAGCGAAAGCCAAATCACAGGAAGGCTTGGTGCCGATGGACTTACTGAAAGCCGAACTGCAAAAAAAGCGCACCAACATTCTCATCAAGAAAGCGGAATTGGAAAAAAGACTTAAGGAAATGGATGAGCTGGAAATCAGCGTTCAACATTACAATCAGTGCCTATTGGAAAATATTAATCAATAATTTCTTAGTAAATAACCTGAACTCGGGATAAGAGGTTAGCTAGCCCATTAAAATAATAAAACATTTTTATTGAGGCATTCTAATGAGAAATTTTCACTTAAGACAAGGCGAAGCCACGAACCAATAACAGGTTATTGGGAGAGGATTCAACGCAGTAATAAGTGAAAAGAGCCATTAGAAAGCAAGTTGTTATCCCGAGTTCAGGTTAAATAGGTGTTGACTCTCCCCTATACGGGAGACTTTAGGATGAAGACCTCAACAGACAAAACAGAGGTCAACATTATGAAAACGGCATTTATCACAGGCGCAACATCTGGCATTGGTTTCGAATTTGCAAAGTCTCTTTCTGAGCAAGGCTACAGACTGATCGTTCACGGACGCAACCCTAAGAAATTGGCAGAACTCGAACGCCAAATTGAAGGCGTCAGCCAAACCATTTGCGCTGACCTGTCCGATCCGGCTACGCATGCTCAGGTGATTCAGCAGCTCGAAGCCTATTCCAGCCCCATCGACGTTGCCATTAATAATGCAGGTTACGGATTGTATGGTGCGCATATCGAGCACACGTCGGCACAAATACAGCAAATGGTGTCGGTCAACGTGTTAGCACTGACTTCCTTGAGTGAATACTTTGCCAGACGAATGGAAAAACAAGGCAAAGGATACCTAATGAATGTGGCGTCCACCGCTGCTTACCAACCACAGCCTTATATGGCAGCGTATGCAGCCAGCAAAGCGTATGTCGCCAGCTTTACTGAAGCCTTAGCCGTAGAAATGAAAGGCAAAGGTGTGAACATCACTTGTTTGTCACCGGGGCGAACAGATACAGGCTTCTTTACTTTCGATGGCAAAGACGAGTCGAGCTCAGGTACGGGGACATTTGCGGCAAAATACCGAGTCAGCCCAGCGAAAGTTGCACAGAAAGGGTTGGATGCTTTGTTCAAGGGGCGTTTTAGAGAGATTCCGTTTCTTGACAATAAGTTCTACGTTTTCCTGAATCGAATTCTGTCTAAAGATGGGATGCTGAAAATGTACAGCAGCGCGATGAAGAATGTATAAAATCAAAGCTATTTGATGCCACTGTTTATGAGTATATTGGAGAGGATGGAAACGGTTTTATTCAAGTTTCCCTTCCTTCCTCTAATTCAGGAGTTTGAAGCAGTATGGAAAAATTAAGTTGTGCACTTGTCCCTTTTACGGAAGGTGACTTTGAGCATCTGATTGATTGGATAGTGTCAGAAGAGCTGACTTACCTTTGGGCTGGTCCCACTTTTCAATATCCACTTACCCGTGATCAACTGGACAAGCACTGCCAGCAACCGGAAGTTATCCCTTTCTTGATCAAATATGATGATCAGGCAGCCGGTTTTGTTGAACTCAACCGACAATCAGAAACGCACTGCCGCATATGTTTGGTGTTTGTTTCAGATTCGTTCCGCGGCAAAGGCATTTCAAAAACTATCCTGACAACGCTTGCCGATGTGGCTAAACATGATTACGGCTGTAACAAACTCAGCCTTGCAGTATTCAGCCACAACCAAAGGGCAAAAAAGGTGTATCAGTCGCTTGGGTTTAAAACCGTTTCGATTGAAAAAGAAGCCATGCACTTCAAAGAAAATGTCTGGG
Organism: Vibrio penaeicida; assembly: GCF_030689305.1. Classification (GTDB taxonomy): domain Bacteria; phylum Pseudomonadota; class Gammaproteobacteria; order Enterobacterales; family Vibrionaceae; genus Vibrio; species Vibrio penaeicida_B. Next base: position 104,832 of record NZ_JAUYVM010000003.1, read on the forward strand.
ATCTAGAACGAATGGAAAAGCTATTATAGTATTGTTTTTTTTAATTATTGGCGAGTTTATGAGTATTAAATCCTTTGAAAAAGCGCCGACTCCCGAAGAGTTTGTTGCCATGAGAATCACCGCAGGTTTATCGGCAAAGTCACTGGAAGCAGCGAAAATTGGTTTACCCAATTCACTCTATGCGTTCTCGATTAGAGACGAAGGCAAACTTATTGGAATGGGGCGAGTCGTCGGTGATGGAGCATGCAACTTTGAAGTGGTGGATGTCGCGGTCGACCCAAGCTATCAAGGGAAAGGGTTGGGCAGAACCATCATGGAACATATCGATGCTTATATCGCTTCTGTGGCGCTTGAAGGTTCGTATGTTTCGATGATTGCTGACGAGCCGGAGTTCTACCAAAAATTAGGTTACAGGTTGGTGTCGCCAAATAGCCATGGAATGACCAAGAAGTTCCACCCCAAAACATCATAAATGTACAAAGGAATCTTATGTCTGTTGAATTTTCACCGACGGAAGACGCAAGCTTTGCCGAGAAGCTGACGAAAACAAACATGGCTCGTTATTACGAGAAACGTGGTATCGAATGGAATCACGAGATGTTTACTCAAAGTTGGGATACCTTTGAAAACTTTGATATTTACCAGTCAGGCAAACGTGTTGGCGTAATTCGATTTACATACGAAACCGATACAACCTACCTACGAGACTTCCAGATAGAGGCTGAATACCAAGGTAAAGGCATCGGTGCTCAAAGTTTAACCTTAGCCATTGAGCATGCAAAGCATCGTGGGTCGTCTTATCTGCGCCTACGTGTATTCAGTGAAAATCCGGCTATTAGTTTGTACCAAAAGCTGGGCTTTGTTGCTATTTCAGAAGAAAGTGAATTAATGACAATGGAGCTTGCACCTTCTGAATGGACGCTTTGAGACGAATCACCACAGCAAATGATATTCCAGTATTAGCCGATATGACTTTCTGAACCGAGCAAGAGGGTCTCATTCATTTGGTTTTAACCCTTATTAATAGGGCGACAAAAATGAGCCCACTTACCCCTGAAATAACCCACACAGCACGTACACCGGCACTGTCTGCTATGGTGCCTAGGGCTAACCCGACTAAGACACCACCTAGGTTCAGTGCGAGCGATAAAATGGATAACGCAGTCGCACGCTGATGATCTTCTATGTATTGATGCATCAGAATGGCGAGCAAAGGCTTGATGGCAAAAATAGCGAACCCAAAGCACAAATAGATCACAATGAATAACAGAGCAGAGTTTGTGGTTGCTAATAGCAAAACCAACACAGAAGAAGCGCCAAAAATCCCAAGTAACTGACGTCCATTATTGTTCAATAAACCTTTATGTGAACGCTTTATCCATGCCGCAGACAAAGCGGCAGAAAAGAAAAAGAGCGCAGATACCCAGCCAAATACAAATACATCCGTTTTTTCATTCAACATAGTAAGCAATTGTGGTTGCCAGTAAGTTTGAATGCTTGAGAGTAAAAAGCCGTGAATGATCTGTAAGCCCAGAACGCGTTTGAGTATTGGATGCTGAATACAAGCCATCAATACTTTTTTTATGACGTTTACATCAGATCTTTCTTTCCGAATCGTCTGCTTTATCTCACCTTCATGGAAACAATAGGGGACAGAAATACCCAGAATTAAGTGCATTGTGAACGCAACGATCAGTACCCAGTGATAAGGGGAGTCATTGTTTGGTAATTGAAGATTACAAGCGACCAGAGCCGCTCCGCTAACGGCACCAAAAGCCATTGCTACTAACGCCCAACCATGTGCGTTACTGAGCAAACTGGGCATCAGGTGATAGCGATGCACTTTCTTTAACTGATCAACATACCATGCTTCCATTGCGCCAGAACCCATGGCGCGAGCGATACCACCTACAAATGATGCAGCATACAAGGCGGGGATGTAATCAAAATAAAACAGCAAAGCAAAGTTCAAGCAATCCAACACTTTGCTTAGCATAAATACGTTCAATCGACCGAAGCGATCTGCCCACGCGCCGGAAGGTAATTCAAATAAAATTATTGCTAAAAAGTAGACCCCAAAGAAAAGACCAATTTGACTAAGATCCATACCTTTGTGCTGGCAAAATAATGCAATCACTGGAGCGAATATACAGATTGTGCCGATGTTAATGGCGTGATGAAGTGCGTAGCGAATGTCGAGCGTCATTCGGTTTTCCTGAAAGTTGAATACGCAGAAATTGTATCGGAGGTATTGAAGTGATAAAAATAGATAAAGAATATGTTAATTATCTATAAATTGAATGATTATTGAAAAAACACTGCCGCTTCTTAAATATTTTCATGCACTGGCTCAAACAGGCAGCTTCACCAAAGCCGCCGAACAGCTCTGTATTTCTCAGTCCACAGTGAGTACTCAAGTACGAAAATTGGAGCAGGTTCTGAGCGTTAAGCTTATCAACCGAAAAAACAAACATCAGTTTGCCCTAACTGCGGAAGGGGAGTCGCTAGCACAGGAGGTGGCTTGCAGTTTTGGGCGTTTGTCTTCTCAGCTAGATGGATTGCAACAAGTGTCGCCGAGCAGCGCTGAACTCACGGTATCTGCTTCAACTTCACTGGGAATTAAATTTGTTTTGCCTGTTATTGCTAAATTGCGACAGCAATACCCCGACCTCACGCTTCATCTCCAAGAGAATGCAGGCAGCAAACATTTCTTTGAAGACAAAATTGATATCGCGACCAATTATGGGGTTCCGGACAATACCTTTCACAGCGTATACATAGGCGAAGTTGAAAAGTGTGTAGTAGCGAGCGATGCGTATATTAAACGCTGTGGGATGCCTAAGGGTTTATCGGAATTGGCGCAGCACTCTCTGATTGCACAATCACATGGTAAGCAAGAATGGCAAACGCTGTTTGCTAAATCCGACGTTGATATTGATTCGTTAGATGTACTCAGCGTATCGAGCAACATAGCAAAACTGGAAGCGGTTCAGTTAGGGATGGGGATTGGGTTGCTACCTCATTATTTACTCAAAAGTAGTGAGGCATCACTTATCATTTTACCGGAATTTGATCTCCAATCGTTGAGGGAGTCACTGTATCTTATGTGTGAAAAACGCAGAAAGGATGAACATAAAATTCAGTGGGTGATGGATAAGTTGGCGAGTGAATGTCAGAGCTTATTAACGTTTGATCATAAGGGGTAATGTTTGTGCATTACCCCCATATGTTTGACCTTCTTTAATTGAATCTAGGCGGCTTAAACCTTAGCCACTTTCTTTGGCCATGGATCGTCAAATTCTCCGCCGTCTTTCCAGTGATCGAGTTCTTCATCGGTCAAGAAACAGCGATTTAACGCCTCAATAAAAGCATCGGCTTCGTCGCTTTGTCCAATCACCGTTAGGCGGCAACGTCGGTCGCCGAAACGGCTGTCTACGCTATCGATTTTGGCTTGCAGAATGTCAAGTTGCTCAGGGGTAAAGTTTTGAGTGTCATCATGCTTTACCGACTCACGCCAAAACCCAACCACCTCAAGACCAACACTGCCGTTGGTTTGGCTCCAAAGCAGTGAAACGTCATCTCGTGTTGGCATCCAAAAGAAACCTTTACTGCGGAATACGCCTTGTGTCAGGTAGCTATGGCACGTTTGCCATAAACGCTGAGGGTGGAAAGGGCGGTCGTCTTTCATCACTTTTGCTACGATCTTCTGGTTATGTTTCCCAGACAGTGTGAGTGGCGCATTAACACCGTCTCTCAGCTCATCAGCCAGTTGTTGCACCATGAAAAAATTGTAGTCTTCAATGGATTTAAATTGCTCAATCCCAACATTACCCCAAGATGTGCTCACAATAGAGGCGTATGGGTTAAGCGGATGCAAAGCTTCGGCAATGCTCTTGATTGATTGCTCATCCAATCGATCGGCTTTAGTGAGAAAAACACGGTTTGAAAACAGAATTTGTTCTACAAGCAGATTTTCTATGCCTCGATCTCCTTTTTGCAAGTTCTCTTGCCACTTCGGGATGAGCGTTTTTGCGTGTGAATAGTCGTCGCGCAACCATGTCGCATCGACTAACGTGACTACGCCTTTTAACGAAAACAGAGCGTGATCTTTAAAATACTCGACCAAAGGTAAAGGGTGGCTGCTACCCGATGTTTCAATCAGGATCCACGGTGGCTGTGCTTGTTGAACCAATTGGTTAAGTGCCTTGTCTAGCTTTTTTATACCTTCTGGGCTGCTTACACTGTCGCCACTGATGGTGACGAAATTGCCATGGCTCTCATTCACCACATCAGTATTCATGACCAACACGCCATCTACGTCTAGCTCGCTCATATCATTAACGATCACTGAAGGCACATATTCAGCCATTTGAGATTGCGCCAAAATACTACGCAAAACGGTCGTTTTACCCGACCCAAGAAAGCCGTGCAGAATAGTGATGGGGGTGGAAGCCATGGATAAACCTTTAGAATTAGATAAGTGAAAGATACCAGTTGTATATGCCCAGTATCTTGAGGTTACTCAGTTGTAAGACGTTATAACATATCAATTATTGGTTTGTTTATCCAATTAAAGCGAACCCAAAATAAGGTAATTTGGACTATCTTTAGCTCATGGAGTCTATCTACGAGAAAACACCGTGAGAGCCAGTTTGAAGCGCCTGATTTGTATTTTTGTTTTGAGTTTTTTGCCTAATTCAGTTTTAGCAACACCTGTGACTTTAATAGAGCTCGATTGGGCCAGCCAGCGTGTGCTTACCCATGCCTTAGCGAATATTTTGGAAGATCAAGGCATTGATACAGACATTGTCGTTCATTCCTCTCCCGAGCAATGGTTACAGTTGAGTACTGGGCGAGCCGATATCCAAATTGAAGTGTGGGAAGGCACAATGGGTAACAAGTTTATGAGTCATGTAAAGCGTGGGCGCATGCAAGTAGGCGGCACGCACCGTGCCACGACTCGGGAAGATTGGTGGTATCCCCAATACAGTGAAGCGCTTTGCCCAGGGTTGCCAGATTGGAAAGCGCTGCAGAAATGCGCCTCCGTATTTAGCCCCGACGGGAAAGGAAAGGGTATTTACTATTCAGGGCCTTGGGAAAAGCCAGATCAGGCTCGCATACGAGCGCTTGAATTGGATTTTGAAGTGGTCACATTAGAAACCAGTGATGAGCTGAATGGTCTGATCCATCGTTATACTGAAAGCCGAGTACCGTTTTTAGTTTTCAACTGGACACCAAATTGGGTAGAGGCAATCTATGAAGGCAGTTTTGTCGAATTTCCCGACTTCACTGAGGAATGCCAATCCGATGCTGAATGGGGTTACAACAAAAAGCATATATGGGATTGCGGCAACCCAAAAGGTGGATGGCTTAAAAGCGTAGTTTCGAATGACTTGGCAATCAAATCACCCTGCGCATTAAACATTGTTCGTCATTTCAAGTTATCTAATTCCGACTTGGCACTTGCAGCGTCATTACTGGATGCGCATACCCTCACTATTGAAGAAGCAGCGCAAGTTTGGCAAATCGGAAACAAAGAACGTATCGATGCCATTATAAAAGAAGCAAATTGCCAATAAGAGCGAAAATGGTGGCGAAGTTGTCTTCGCCACTCATCTTTTCACTCTGTCACTCTGTCACTCTGTCACTAATTTATGTATTCAATGATCCAAGCACCTTGGTTCACTGGTGTACCGGGACGCCACGTGAACACCCTGCGTCGGTCTCTATCGAAAGGTTGGAAATCAGCAGCGTACAAGTATTCATTTTGATGGGTGTTTAAAATACGTACCTCACCATTGGCTATGTTTTCAATTTTCCATTGACCTTGAACGGGTGCATGACCTGGTCGCCATGTGAATACACGTCTTCTGTCTTGATCATAAGGTGCGAAGTCAGCGGCGTAGAGGTATTCCTGTTGATGAATGTTAAATAGGCGGACCGTTCCATCCCCGATATCTTCTAACCGCCATTCTCCACTTGTGACAGGTGTGCCCGGAATCCATGTGAATACTCGACGACGATCGGCATCAAATGGTGAAAAATCGGCTGCGTATAGATATTCCCCTTGCTGCTTATTGAAAATACGAACTTTAGGTCCGACTGCATTGGGAATATTTAGGGTTGTATCTAATGTTGCCCATACTGCTTTGTGATCAGAAATCGGCTCTCCTGAATCATAGTGACCTTGAGCTAAAACCTGAATCGAAGAACAGACGTAATCAACCCATTCATTCGAACACTCTAAAGATGGAAGATCCTGTGCGGCATGATGGCGATACACATTAAAATCACCTGTAAGAATCACGTTTCTTTCACTCGAAAAGTCCGAAATATTGAGCCTGTTTTTCACCCAAGTAGCAAACTTACGCATTCCGGTTCGCTCCCATTGGCTGCCATTCTCATGAAAATTAAACGTATTGTGATAGTGGAACAAATTTAAAGTGTTGCCGTCCCCGATATTAAGGACGACATGCTGAGCATTGCGCTCCCATTTATCCACTGCTGGATCCGTTTGGATCAGTTCACTGTAGGTCGACTTAAAAGGGACTTTAGACAAAACCATGATGCTGGTCGTTTTAACATTAAAGGACGATGCCGTTGTTGAATTGGTTGTTGTATATACATAAGGGTAATCAGAGTATTGGTCACGAGTCTTCTGAATGTCATTGACCTCTTGTAGAACAACTACCTCCTCGCCACTTAGGAATTTTTTGAAGTCTGGAATTTTCTCTGTTCTTCCGTTCATATTGAATGACGCCACACGTAAATCAGCGTATGTTGAAGCGCTAAAAAAGAACAGTAATGTAAATAATAAATACCAACAATGATTTGTATTTTTCATAGGAAAGCTAAGCTCCACAATTAAAATGAAATTGAATAGGCTTTCCAAGATGGATATATCTGCTTTATTCTATTTACATCAACGAGAACTGGGAAAGCTAATATAACTTGGATTGCCCAATTCGATACTAGAGGGGCTTTGTTGCGTAATTCATTGGAACTAAATCAAGAACCTACGATCTGATCAGCTACATTCACTTCACCTCGTAGCCCAATGCCTAAACCTTGTTACAAAACCACCAACTGGAAGCAATACAATCAAGCACTCATTAACCGTGGCTCTCTCACCTTTTGGATTGATGAAGAGGCGATAAGTGAGTGGACGCAAAGCAAGCAGAATACTCACGGAAGACCACGTCGGTTCAGTGATTTAGCCATAACCACGGCGCTCATGGTGAAACGGGTATTTTCTATGCCATTACGAGCGCTACAAGGGTTTATTGACTCAGTATTTAAGCTTGCTCAGCTCCCACTTTGCTGCCCTCATTACACCTGTATCAGTCGAAGAGCCAAGCAAGTTGAGGTGTCATTTAAGACTAAAACGAGAGGAGTGATACAGCACTTAGCCATTGATGCGACGGGTCTTAAGGTTTACGGCGAAGGTGAGTGGAAAGTAAAAAAACATGGGGCGGACGGCAAACGTCGAGTCTGGCGAAAGCTGCATCTTGCCGTTGATACAAGTACTCATGAGATTGTCGCAGCCGAACTCAGTTTATCGACGGTGACAGATGGAGAAGTCCTCCCGAACTTACTGAAGCAAACACGACGAAAAATCATAGAGGTGTCTGGTGACGGTGCTTATGATACAAGAGCTTGTCACGATGCTATTCAGATAAAAAGGGCTGTTGCGCTTGTTCCTCCAAGAGAAGGTGCAGCCTTCTGGGAGCGGGGTCACCCTAGAAACCTAGCAGTGGGTTGCCAGAAGTTATACGGCTCAAATCAGCACTGGAAAGAGCGGTATGGATACCACAAACGATCTTTGTCAGAAACAGCGATGTATAGAGTTAAGCAGCTGCTAGGGGGAAGGCTGAGCTTAAGGAATTACAATGCACAAGTGGGCGAGACTTACGCGATGATTAAGGCGCTGAATAAGCTTACTGGGTTAGGTATGCCTAAAACTTGTCGTATTGACTAATAAATATACGACATGGGACGATTCTGTCTCTGAACTGAATTACGCAACAAAGCCTACTAGAGGTTAGAAGCAACTGAAAGAATAGACTTTTCCTTAAAACAGATCCTTGTAAATATAATTATCAATAGTCGATCTTGGTTCAGGTGATTTCTGAGGAAATGAATTTAAATGGATAGTTTGTTATTTTTATTTCTATGAGTTACGTGCCGGATAGGGTTAATTGTAATAAGGCGTACCGTTATAAATTAATATACCCAAGCATCTTGAGAACACTTGGGTATAGCACCTATCACACTACGACATCAACGCGAGTTTCAACTCTATCGTTGTTTTGGCTAAATACCATAGAAACGCTATCGGCTTCTTGTTTCGACATACGGCGATAAATGCTATCGGCCTTATTGCGATCATCACCAGAAATATAAAATTGTGTTGTCAGTAACTCGCGTTTCTGATCGAATACTTTTACATGAATATGGGGTGTTCTTCCCGGGTATACCGTGGGCTTTATGGTTCGGAAATGGTAATTCCCGTCGGCATCGGTAATGTCGTGTCCAAATCCTTGAAATCCTGTGTCGTACTTTAATTCTCTATCATCACCGGTATGTAAGTACTTGCCATTCACATCACATTGCCATATTTCGATTCTGTGCCCCGCCAGTGGCTGCCCATCTTTCGACAGTATTCTTCCACTCAGATGAATGATCTCACCGCCAGCTTCTTTTACTGCGTTCGACACTTTGACCAAGTCGTTATCGATGTCTGGGAATCGCATGGATGATCGAGGGTAAAACGGTCCCTCAGTGGCACTGGGGGTAAACATTGCAGATACAGCACTTCGTGAATACATAGGCAGCGCAGCTAATGCTACGAGCCCTTTAACTATGCCTCTTCGGCTTACAGATTTCATAATAGGGCATTTTCCTTACTTCAATACCAAAACTTATATGGGTTACAACAAGAAGTGTAGTTGAGATCAAACACAAGACATCACGTGTACCATTACAGAAATCTGACATTGAAGATGAGAAAATAGTTCAGTAAAAAAGATTGAAGAAACAAATATTATGTAATGCTGCTATTCTAAATAACGAATATCCATTTGAATTATTGAGATTTTTCTAAATAAACATAAACGAGTCGATAACTTAAAAATTTTGACAAAATGATATGTTTCGCAAGGAGCTTTATTAAAAAATAGAGATTTAAGAGATTGCTTCCTGTTGTTGAGTTGCATATGTAGGATTTGTCGCATTATTTGTCTTGTTGCACTGAAACACTATTTCAAAGTTGAACCATGAATAAGCACTCACTAGCTTATGTCTTTTTTAACAACCAATGAAAATAGCAGGGAACAAATGAAAATAAACCTTAAGAAAACTAGCCAAGCTGCAACATTGTTCGCGGCGATTGTATTTGGAGCACAAGCGCAAGTTCACCCAGAGGAAGCCTTTGCGGTAACGCCGTTCCAAATACAAAAACTGGACGTTTCAAGCCTACAGCTTATTGATGATCAGGCTTTTGTATTTAGTCCAGAATTGAATGAAATCGATTGGGATGATTTCTTTGCCCAAAATGCACCGCTACTAGCAGAGAAAAAAGAAGTCATTATGCATTGGGCAGGCTACGCCAGTATCAGCCCTAAATTAATTCTTAGTTTAATCGAAATGCAGTCTGGGCTTTTGAGCCAACCAGATGAAGAAAAGCTGGAAAATCCATTACCGGGTTTAACCAATAAAGTGGGTTTCGATGCTCAAGTAAAAGCCGTCACTTTGCGTTTGAGCCAGCGTTTTTATGCTTTTGAAGAAGCATTAAACCGAAAAAGAACGGCGTTGCCTCAATACAGCACACCCGCCACCTTGGCTCTTCAAAGTACATTAGGCGAAATACGCCTTTCCAAGCAGGAGCGATCTCGTCAAGGCGTACAAGCACTGCGCTCTAAAGATCATATGAATCGTTTATTAGATGCGTACTCGCAGGTCTTTTATGGCGAGTCTTTAATTCGTTCTCAGCAACAAAAGAGTGACGAGCCCGAGTTTTCTGCTCGACGCAATACCTACAATACCTTCACTCTGAGATTCCCTTGGCCAAGTGGTTCAGTTTGGCGAAGTGGTGGTGCGCATTCCAACACAGGATCGGGTTATCCTTATTCTTCATTAGATTTCAATAATGGCAGCGGTGGATGGGGCAGCAACACACCTTGGGTTCAAGCGTCTCATGGGGGAACGGTAACGCGCTATTCTCGCTGTAATATTAGGGTAACGCATTCTAGCGGTTACGCTACTAGCTATTACCATATGGATAACTTGCAATACAACACTGGCGATCGGATTTCCGCGGGCGATTGGTTAGGGCGTTACGCGAACAATAAATCCACGGCACTTTGTGATGGAGGGCAATCAACAGGGCCGCACTTGCATTGGTCCTTGTTGCGAAATGGCCGGTTTATTTCACTACAAGACGTTTATATCAGTGGATACCGCGTCGATGTAGGAAACAGCAATTACGATTCGAATTGCTGGAATTTCTATTTCGAGAAAAATGGATACAGAACATGCGCATGGCGTAACCTGTATCACTGATCAATTCTGAATTGAGAATAAGATGTGCCTATACTGTCGGCTTCGGTATAGGCATTTTTTCGAAACAAGAAGACCATTTAAGCGAATAGTTCTTAGCTAATTGAAGTGCACAGCATCAGAAGCGTGGGGCAATACTTACAAGTCCTTACTCCCAGTACGTGAATGGTCTGTTAGTATCTCGTTTCGAAAAGTGTTATTCGACGTGTGTGGATTCATAGAGCCGGGTTACGTGGATATAAAATTAAGTAGGGATAAGAAGTGAAAAAGCGAGTTTTTAAGTTGCAAGCTTTTGAGTCGAGTGTTTTTGGACGGATAGCAACATTAGCGTTCAGCAGTGCTTTAGTGATAAGTAATGCTGTAGTGTTAAGTAGCGCTCTAGCGTTCAGCAGTGCTCACGCGCAAGAAAACATTCGGATCTATGCCGCTTCTTCCATGACCAATGCCGTCGAAGAAATCGTAGAGAAATTTGAGAAAAGCCATAATTACAATGTCATCCCTGTTTTCGGCAGTTCTTCTTCTTTAGCCAGACAGATCCATAGTGGCGCACCCGCTGACGTTTATATTTCGGCCAACAGTAAGTGGGCGGACTACCTAGAATCACAAGGTAACATCAAGAAAGAAAACATCGCCAATCTCGCCAGCAACACCCTCGTTTTAATCTCTTCTCCCGACAAAAATATTCAATTTGATGTCACAAAAGCTAACGAGTGGGCTCGTTTATTAAAAAATGAAAGAATGGCCATTGCGCAGCCCGATGCTGTCCCAGCTGGTATTTATGCGAAAGAAGCCCTCACCAGCCTTGGCGTATGGGACAGCGTAAAGAAAAGAACGGCCCATATGAAAAATGTGAGAGCGACGTTAGCGTTTGTGGATGTGGGTGAGTCGCCTTTAGGGATTGTGTATAAAACGGATGCGATTGCGTCTGGAAAAGTGAACATCTCCCATGAATTTGACGCAGCTTTACATTCAAACATCACTTACCCATTAGTGAATGTGAGCGAAACCGATTCTGCCGCCGTGCTTACGGAGTACTTAAAAAGTGAGACCGCTCAAGGGATATTAAAGAAGCATGGTTTCAAAGTAATAAAGTAATAAAGTAATAAAGTAATAAAGTAAAAGAAATCACGATATTTAAAGGCTCCACGTGTATGGTACGACGGAGCCATCCATTAAAACGGATGCACTTCATTCTCTAGGTCGAGTGATATGAATGAGCTGCGAAACCCATTATCCCAATCATGCACCATGTATCCCCCCGTGGATTTGACGAACCCCACCTGCGCATTTTCTCTATAGTCGGTTAAAAACGTGCTTGCGATTGCGGGGCTGGAGATAACCGTCGACCCTCCGATATCACAGACAATACTGTTGTGTAGATGACCACAGATAATACGAACATCCTGACTTGCTTGCTCAATTACTCGTGCAAAGCTTTCTGAGTTGTTAAGCCGAATATTGTCCATGAATGGAATACCAGACATAAAGGGCGGGTGGTGCAAGGCGACCAGAGCGGGTTTGTCTGGCTGACTATTCAGTGCATCACTCAAAAACGAGAGCGTATCTTGCGTTAATTCGCCTTCGCCCTTATTGGGGATCGTACTGTCTAGCCCTATTATCATGAAGTCGTCCAACGGCTGAACCCAGTTGATTTCACCCGATTGAGACATGTACTGATGTTGGTGAAAACACTGCCTTAAGGGTTCGCGCTTATCGTGATTGCCCGGAATCAAAAAGTAGGGAAGCTGCAACTGGTCAATGATGGATTTGAATACTTCATAGCTGCTGAGATCGCCTTTGTCGGAGATGTCTCCTGTTACGATCACGGCGTCTATTTCGCCCAACATAGGCAAGTCGCTCTGAATCTTTTTTACGGCGTTCTCAAATATCTGATGGGTATTCAGCACATCGGACACTGTACTCGGTCGAGCGGCAAGGTGTACATCCGTGATTTGGAGGATTCGTGACATAGGAGTGATTCCTTTATTTAATCCCAGCACGCAGGAATGCTTGAACAAACTGGCGTTGGAAGATCAAGAATGCGACAAGTAACGGCGCAATAGACATCATGGTCGCCGCTGAGATAACCGAAATATCCACCCCATTTTCAGGCGCACCGAATATCGATAACCCAACGGTTAGAGGTCGAGTATCATCGGAATTGGTGACGATAAGTGGCCACAAGAAATTGTTCCAATGCGTCGAAACCGATACGAGTGCGTATGCCAAGTAAGTGGGTTTGGCTAAAGGCACGTAAACCTTCATCAGAATGCCAAAAGTAGAGCACCCCTCGACGCTTGCAGCTTCATGCAATTCTACTGGTACAGACTTGAACGACTGGCGCATCAAAAATATACCGAATGCACTGGCCATATAAGGCATACCGACACCCAAGATCGTATCAAACAACCCGAGTTTCGATGTAATGGCGTAGTTTTCGACAATCAAGACTTCAGGAAGAATAAACAACTGAAGCAAGACCAAAATAAAAACAAAATCTTTGCCCGGAAAAGAGATCTGCGCAAATGCAAACCCCGCCAAGGTGGTAATGATAAATTGCCCAATCAATACGATGGTCACCAGACAAAAGGTATTGATGAAGTACTGTATCCAAGGTGCGCCTTCCCAAGCGAACCGGAAATTTTCCAGTGTCCAACTTGAAAACAGGTTGAAATTTACGGCATCGGACGTGGTATGAAATGCCGCAAAAAAAGCGAACAACAAAGGCGATATCCATACAATGGCCAGAAGAATCGCACCAAACGAGTCGAGAAAATCCGCCATTTTGTCTGTAAAAAGGCGTTTAGGGACGAATGCTGGAGAATGCGTGCTCATTGATAGTGTGTCCTTCTATCGAGATACAGAAATTGCACCGCAGCCGCGATACCCAAAACAATCAACACCATAACGGTCAGTGCCGCCGCGTGAGGTGCATCGAAGAAGGCAAACGCCATTTCCCAGATGTAGTAAAGAATCAGCTTGGAGGCGTCAGACGGCCCCCCTTTGGTGAGAATAAACAGATGATCAATGAGCTTGACGGAGTTGATCATGGCATTCACCACAATGAACAGCGTCGTTGGCATGAGAAGAGGTAACACAATACGCCTGGTGTATGTCCAGCGGCTGGTGCCCTCTATGTCGGCAGCTTCTTTATAATCCGTCGGAATGGTTTGAAGCGCTGCTAGATAGAAAATCATGAAAAATCCGGCTTCTTTCCAGATAGTCACAATAACGACCGCCCAAAGTGCGGTGTCTGGCCGACCTAACCAGTTTACTGAATCAAAACCAAACCACGCTCCAATTTGGTCCAAAATCCCCAAGTGTGGTGTGTAAAAGAATAGCCATAAGTTCGCTGCAGCAATCATTGGCAAAACGGTTGGCGTGAAATAAGCCGTCCGAATAAAGCCCGTTGCTGACATTTTTGAATTTGCCCATAGCGCCATTATTAAAGCGATAATGATGGACGCAGGAATGGTTACACCTGCGTAAAAGAGGTTGTTCTTAACCACAATCCAAAACGTTGGGTCGTTAAACAGATCGACATAGTTTTCTAAGCCAGAAAACTCAGACGGCTTTCGACGGGTTCCTTTGGAAAACAAGCTGGACCAAAATGTCGCTATAGAAGGATAAAAAGCAAACAGCGATAGCAAAATGGCGGCAGGCGTCAGCAAAAACCACCCATAAAGGTGCTGCCTACGTTTTTCCATTGCGGCGTATTGATTCATAGAGTGATCTGCATAGTTCATTACGAATGCGCTCGTTTAGGTCGTACTTCTTGTATGCCTGGCGGAGCGACACTCAGTTATAGTGATGCGGAGTAAGCACCAGCCAACACATTGCTGGTGCTTATACCCAAACTCGTATCTTGAGGTTGTTTGAGTATTCAACCATTTACGAGAGTTTCTGTTAGCTATCGCGATTACTAGCGATATTGTTTCAGGAGTCTGTTGGCAGATTTTTGTGCCTGCTCCAATGCCGCTTCTGGTGTTTTGGTTCCCGTAAGCGCAGATTGAATCGCATTGTTTAACCCTTCACGAACACGAGCCGTTTCATACGTCGAAAACTCGGCAACCGCATGTTCTAATTGATTACGTGCAACCAAAGCTGGTGGGAAAGAAACCGCGTACTTTTTCAATGATTCCGTTTCATACGCACTTTTTGATACGCCCATATAGCCTGTCGAGATAGACCAATGCGCCGCTTGTTCTGGGGCTGTCATGAATTTGATCAGTTTTAGAGAAGCCGCTTTTTCTTCATCCGTTGTGTCTTTAAAGATGTAGAAATTCCCGCCCCCAGTAGGAGAACCTAAACGTTCATTCCCCGGCAGCATGGCCACGCCAAAATCAAAGGATGCTGATTTCTTCACCGCAGACAAGTTGCCCGTCGAGTGCCACATCATGGCTGTTTTTCCTTCAAGGAATGCCTGACGTAACGTGCCCCATTCCACTGTGCCCTCAGGCATGATTTTGTGTTCTTCAGACAGCGATTTCCAAAACTTGAGCGTTTCTACAACAGATGGATCATCGAAGTAGGTTTCTAACCCGTCGTCCGACATTAACTTTTTACCGTTCTGAATCGCGAGGGCTTGGAACATCCAGTATGGATAACCCGTTGATGGAATCATCAACCCAAAGGTGTCATCGTTGGTGAGAGCCTTCCCCATTTTGACCAGCTCTTCCCATGATGTTGGTGGCTTTTCAGGATCCAACCCAGCTTTGCGGAACATGTCTTTGTTGTAGTACGCCACAATGGTGGAACGCTGAAATGGGATGCCCCATGTTTGTCCTTCAGCTTGGCCGTTTTCCATCAGCGCTGGATAAAAGTCGTTTAACCATGCTTGATCTTCTTTGTCGTTCATAATGTCGTCAAAAGGCGTGATCAAGTCTTGATCAAGTAAGTCATACACATCGATTGAAAACATCACAGCTAATTGAGCCGGTTCACCCGAGTTTAAGGCAGAAAGTGCTCGCACTCGCGTGTCATCGTAGTTACCGGAGTAGATCGCATTCACTTTGATATCCGGATTTTCAGCTTCGAAATCCGTTACCATCTTATCCACTACTTTGGTTAACGGCCCCCCGACCGCTATCGGGTAGTACATGTTTAACTCAGTTTCGGCTAGGACTGACTGACTCGTACCAGCGACCATGCCAGTTAAAACCCATCCCAGGACTGTAGAGAACTTCATAGTTTCACCATTGGTTTATTAGCTGCTTACAGCAAGCGTTAACACAGCTTCAGCATACTTAGCTGAGGCCGATATTTACTGAGCCGATGCCTTGTCGGACATTCGGTCCCCATTACTATCAAATAGGTGGAGCGCACTATCTTCGAATGAGATATTCACGGTGCTTCCTTCTTTTAGCGAGGTATGCCCGTCCAACTTAACCACCAACCCTTTGGCTTCTGGGTGGTTTAAACTAATGTGGGTTTCAACGCCAAGATATTCGCATTCCGAGACAGAACAAGTTAGGTGGTTATGGTTACTGCTCACAGAATCTTGTTCTATGTCAGAAATGCGTATGTTTTCTGTCCGTATCCCCACTGTGTGGGCATGTTCAAAGCCCTTTAATGCGGATGCAGAAATCAATGCCATTGGCGGAGCGCCGACAAACTCTGCTGCAAACGTATTCTGGGGTTCGTTATACAATTCTTGAGGGGTACCCGATTGCATGATTCGCCCGTCTTTCATCAGTATGATGATGTCGGCCATGCTCATGGCTTCGGTTTGGTCGTGAGTAACGTAAACCACGGTCATTCCCAGCTTTCGTTGCAGCTTTTTAATGTCTCTACGAACCGAGTTTCTAAGCTTTGCATCCAAATTAGACAGCGGCTCGTCCATTAAACAGAGTGGCTGACCTGCCACAATCGCTCTGGCTAGTGCGACTCGCTGGCGTTGTCCGCCAGACAATTCCCCTGGTTTTCTTTGCTCGTAGCCAATCAGCCCCGTGATGTCTAACGCGTTATTCAGCTTTTCTTCGCGCTCCTGCTTGGGCACTTTGCGCACTTTCATCCCAAACATGACGTTTTCTGCCACAGAAAGATGAGGAAAGAGGGCATAAGATTGGAAAACCATCGACAAATTTCGAGAAGCAGGGGCGAGTTCTGTCACGTCCCGTGAATCGATAACGATGTGACCGATATCGGGTGTTTCTAACCCCGCAAGCAAACGCAATGTGGTGGACTTACCACAGCCCGATGGGCCAAGAAGGGCGACAAAAGATCCTTCCGGAATTTTGAACGAGATACCTTCAACGCCAAGTTGACCGTTCCATCGCTTGCCAATGTTGTCGAATTCAACAAAAGGTTGTTCGCTCATGACATGCCTCCCACTAGCTTAAGACGGTCGCCCACACGCTCACTGATTGCAGACACATCTTCATTTGGATGTTGATTCATTATGATTTGGTCGACATCAAAAATACTGCCGCCGACAGCAGGGGCGATTCTGCTGAGTTTGGTACTGTCCATCACCAAAATAGACGTTTTACAATGCGTTCGAATGGCTTCCCTTACACGTACTTCGGATGCGTGGAAATCCAACATTCCCCCATCTTCCGATACACCAGCGACACCAAAAATGCCAAACTCCGCTCGATAGGAGTTGAAGAATGTAAGGACGTCGTCACCCAAAATGTCTCGGTCAGGGAGGCGTAATTCCCCACCCGGAAGAATCACGCGATTGGTTAACTCGCTGCTCAGTGCCATTGCCGCATTTAAGTTATTGGTCATTACCGTTAAGCCGGTTTTATCGTGCAGTGCTTCGGCGACCATAGCTGGTGTAGAACCGATGGAAATAAAAAGCGTAGAACCATTTGGGATCATGTCTGCCGCTGCCATAGCAATTGCTCTCTTTTCGCTATGGTTTGTTATGGCTCTTTGATCGTAAGGCGTGTTAAGAGGTTGCTCGAAACGCTCCACGCCACCATGTCGCCTACGGAGGCGATTGTCGTTACACAGGTGGTTGATGTCTCGTCGAATGGTTTGAGCAGATACGCCCAACACCTCTACCAAAGTTTCAACAGAAACATTCCCTTCCTGCTGAGTCATTTCAATGATGAGTTCGCGCCGGATATCGGTTTTCTTCGTGATTTTTGGGTCGTGATTCATATTTGTTCATATCTCCACTTTCGTTTGAATATAATGATAGATTTAACATTTATCCAAAAGATAATGAGTATTCGAGCGTTTTATTGTTCATTTATTGATCAAACGCTCAATAATGGGTAAGTTAAAGGAAATGACATCAGGTGTTCATAACAACGTCACGAATAATAGGATCATTTGGTTAAGAGGGAATAGCAGTTTAATGTGTTTAACTGGCTGTTATTTAAGAGTAACTTAGGCTTTGTTTTTTGAGTGGACAACAGACTCAGTCCGCATTTAATCATTTACAAAAGGGAAAGGAATGCTCGAATTTAGAAATACATACCTTTTGATGCGTCACGGAGAAAGTGAAGCCAATGTTGCAGGTATTGTGGTCAGTGACCCAGCCATCGGTTGCGTTCAGTATGGTTTAACGCAAACTGGCAAGCAGCAAGCCATCACTTCTGCCAACGCCTATTCAGGCGAACCCATTACGCTGGTGGTGCATTCCGACTTTAAACGCACGGTTGAAACTGCTGAAACGGTAAAAAGTACACTCGGTATTGCGAGTTCGAAAGTCGATGTTCGGTTACGGGAACGCTTTTTTGGTACGTGGGAAGGTAAAAGCTCAGACACCTACGAAAAGGTATGGGCAAAAGATGGAGAGTCTTCAACACAGACCGACAACGATGTTGAAAGTGCTCAAAGCGTCTGCGACCGAGCATGGAGCCTTCTACTGGAATTGGAAGAATCTCATCAAGGCGCGGTTATATTGCTGGTGTCGCACGGAGATACGCTCCAAATTTTAAGTACAGTATTCAACAACTCGGTACCAGGGCAGCACCGAACATTGCCTCACCATGAAACCGGACAAATCAAGCAGATTGCCTCTGTAGGCGATAGACTTTGTAGATAATAGCCTCTGTAGATTGTTGCCTCAGTAAAAGCGAGCCTCTGTTTTCGGTTTGAAGATGCGACTAAAACAAAACCGGTGTTGGTTCTACCTTAATACAGCGCCGTTTTGAGCTAAGGTTTTCAACACTTCTTTTCCCTTTTTGGGTTCAGCAGCCAGTATTGCCTTTTCAATAAGTTCGACGTTATAACCTCGCCCAAGAGCCGCCTTTGCGGTTTTATCAACGCAGTATCTTGCATCTAAGCCAACAATTCGGAGTGTGCCAACTTGCAGTTCTTCTAGCAGTTTATCTAATTCGCCTGTCTCAAATGAATCTTGTACACGCTTTACTAGGGTATGATCTGATAGATCGGAGAAAGGCTCGGCGACTTCAGTCCCTTTCGTTCCTGCAATAGCTGCCCCACCCATTGTTAACCGTGACAACACTTGTGTTGACAAAATAGACCATTCTTGTCGTATCGCAATGATTGGAAGCCCATTCTCTTTTGCGTTGTTTACTTCATCGAAGATCGCTGTTTGAGCGTTTAATTTATCGTCTTCACTGAATTGGTCTGAATCCCAAAACACAGTTTGAAGATCGACCATTAATACTGCGGTATTGGGGCGATGACCTATTGGATAACCTTTACTGACGGTTCCGATTAAGCGTATACCGTTCGCAAGCCATAACAACGCAGCCACAATAGGAAGAACGATCAGCCATTGTATTATCATTATTCTTCCTTACTCTTGGTTTGGAGTTCTTTGGTGAGATGCCTAACAAGTGATAGAGCAGAGGCAATATCGGTTTCACATAGGTTGCTCGATACACCATCAAGCAGTTCTCGTTCCCGTTGTATTACCTGACAAATAACATCTCGACCCGACTCCGTTAACGTGATTAGGCTAGAACGCTTGTGTCGAGGGTTTGGGATTCTTTCAGTGCTTCCAGACGCAATTGTGTCGTTCACCATGACCTGAACATATTGTCGCTTGATATCAAGCCGTTGCGCTATTTCTGGCACCGTTAGCCCGCCATGAATATAAAGAATCTCAAGCACAGCACGCATTCGAACCGTCAACCCAGTTCCTGCCAGCCCCTTTTCTACGACCTCTTCAGCCGCTTGCATCAATGGACGCGATGCCCATATCAATTCATACAGTTCTTTTGTCTTTTTCATGACATCATTAATGTCATATTGACAATGATGATGTCAATTGTTTTTGGTTGCTTTTTGTTCAAACTGAATGGGCGTCACGTATTCACTGATCTAACGAATGAGTGATCACAAGTGCAGGACATAGAGCGGATTCTCTCCTTTGTGCTTCGTTATTGATGCTTTTAATTGTTATGTTATATTGTTACAAAGGTGTTGGGTGGATTTGTACCCAAGTAGTAAACGAGAACGAGTGGTATGAAAGATACAAAAGGTGTGTTCCGCAATTTAGAAAAAATGCTCCGACAAGCAAGTTGGTTTGATGACGATTGGGACATTTATAACCGCGGGGACTATCTTCAGCTCTACAAACAGACTTGGTTTAATCAAAATCAGGGCGGGATCCATTTCGAAACGTTTATCGAAGCGCCCCAAATAAAGCAGAAATCTTTCCCTGTATGCATGCACGCTGAAGAGGATTGCCCGTCACAATCTGAGTTTATTCGCCAATTTATGGAGCTGGAAGGAAAGCGCATAAACAGCTGGAAAGGGTATAAAACGCCGGATAGCAGTTATGGTATTTGTCAGCGTACATTGCCACTGAATTTCAAAAACCTAGAACAGCGCTTATTCGAAGAGTTTAATCGTCTTCGAGTTCTTGAAGAGAGCGTCGAGCAAGTACTCCTTAAACTCTGATATACCCAAGCTGTTTGAGGGCTTTAGAGCTTTATATTTATAGAGCTTTCTGGCTTTAGAGCCCTATGTTTATAGAGCTTTATGGTTTTAGAGCGTTAGGGCATGGAAAGCGTTAGAACACCAACGAATGATGGTCAGGTTGAAGAAATGAAAAAGAGAAAAAGCCCCTGTATTGATATGTGCGATTTCTCGGGCACCAAGGGCTGGTGTTTGGGATGCGGCAGAACGCGAGAAGAATGCCAAAAGTGGAAATCAATGAAGCCTTATGCCGCTAAACTTCTTCAGAAGGAGCTGCAAAAAAGGATGTCGAAATTGAATGCCGAATCAAATAAATAAGCTCTCCATTAAACTAAACAAAAGCGCTGTTTTGTTCATAAGTTTTCATTTCTATTCATAGTTGCTCATGTCTGGGTAAATCTCTCGACTTCTATTGAACCAATCGATATTTTCACAGTCGACCTATTCTTATAATTAATAAAGATACTTAGAAAATGACATTTATGTTTACACAAACTAGTAAGCCTTTCGCTTTGCTGCTACTCGCGACATGTTCATTTTTTGCGCATTCCTCGCAACAAAATGACGCTTTGTGGTATACGCCTACCGACATTCCCACGGACGAAACTGTTCAATTATCTAAGCTCGATAATGGCATGCGAGTCATCATGATCGACAACGACTTACCAAAACAAAGTATGTCGATACAGATGTACATTGATGCAGGCTCTCAACAAGATCCTCAACCCTATTCAGGGCTAGCGCATTTTTTAGAACACATGGCGTTTAACGGATCTACTCATGTAGAAGAAGGTGCAATGATCCCCATGTTGGAAAAGCACGGCCTTGCGTTTGGTGCCGACACCAATGCTTCGACAGA
Source organism: Vibrio penaeicida (assembly GCF_030689305.1). Taxonomy (GTDB): domain Bacteria; phylum Pseudomonadota; class Gammaproteobacteria; order Enterobacterales; family Vibrionaceae; genus Vibrio; species Vibrio penaeicida_B. Next base: position 126,097 of record NZ_JAUYVM010000003.1, read on the forward strand.
TTTGGGGTACACCACATACGAGCTGGATTTACCTAAAGCCACACCAGAAGCCATCGAAACGGCACTATTCTTACTTCGCGAAACGGCGTCTGAGTTGACACTATCACCAAGCGCTATTGAACGTGAACGAGGTGTTATCCAAGCGGAGCGTCGAGTTAGAGGAACTCGAGAACAGCAGCGCTACATAAATCGTATTCAATATCTATTGGGCGATTCAAATGTTTATGAGCGACTGCCCATCGGCACTGAATCTTCCATAAACAAGATAAATCGGGATTCGCTGAAGTCATTCTACAAACGCTACTACCGCCCTGAACACACCACATTGGTTGTATCTGGTGCAATCCACCAACATCAAATGATGAAAAAAGTCCAAGAGCACTTTGCAAGCTGGCAACCAAAATCGTCAGGGCAAGCGATTGTGGACCCAACCATTACCTATTCCTTACCTAAAAAAACGGAAGCGTACGCCAACATTGACCCAAAAAATCGCTATATCGTTATTGGGCTCAACTTCATCTCCCCAAGAGACAATGCGCCATATGGGAAAAAACAGCATCTTGAGTACCTGAATGAAATCATCGCTTTGAGAGCATTCAATCACCGCCTTAAAAAGACAGTGGAGCGAAACGACGCAGATGGCAAACTTCGATACCCTGGTGCGTCATTGGAAGGGCAATCTGGTGTCGTCCGCATTCGCAACCTGTCGGTGATCACCGATGAAGGAGGGTGGCAACACGGGCTTCAAACCTTGAATCATACCCTTAAGCAAGCCACAACATTTGGGTTCAGTGAACGAGAGATTCAACGTCAGATCGAGTCGTATGAGGGTGCGCTTGAGAATGAAGAAGAACAGCGTTTCAGCACCCATAACACCACTCTGTCTAACCGCGTGGTGAACGCTTTGGACTCTGGTGAACCTTTGGTGTCTGAACGGACGGTACGCCAATTGTTTGCAGAGATGAAATCGCAACTCACGGTCGAGTCCGTAAACCGCGCATTCCAAACCCACTGGTCTGACAGCGCAGCGCGCTTGTATCTGGATGATCGAAGCGCCCCTTCCAACATCAATAAGCAAATACTAGACGCATACCAAGCGATGCAACAAGAAAAGGTGGAACCTTACAAAGAGCAAGAAAGCCAAGCTTTTGCTTATACCGACTTTGGCCCCGCTGGTAAGGTTACCGAACTCAAACCCACTCAATTTGGTGATATAAAGCGCTATCAATTTGAGAATGGTGTGATGCTGAATGTGAAGCCAACGGATTTAGAAATAAACACCGTATACCTCACCATTAATTTTGGGCAGGGGGTGTTAGGGCTTAATGAACATGACGCGCCAATGGCGAGTGTATTTGCACCCGCAATGGTATTGAGTGGCGTAAACAAGCACACCATGGATGAACTCCAAGAGATGTTTGGCGGCCGCTCCCTTTCTGCTTCGCTTAAAGCTCAATACAATAGTTTTGTTAGCGAAGTTGCGCTGGACTCATTAGATGTATTCGATCAACTGCGTTTTAGTGCGGCATTACTGACCGATAATGGGTATCGCAAAGAAGGCTGGGACTCAGCAGTGCGCCAGTATGCTGATTTTCTTGCCAGCTACGAAAGCGAACCGAGCAGCGTACTGGGTAGACAATCTTCTGCCCTTCTCCATGGTGGCGATAGCCGATGGAGTGTTCACTCGCTTGAGCAAGTTCGTCGTTTAAGCATCAAAGACGCGAAATCTGTGCTCGACAAAGCCATTCAGAAGGGGCCAGTCGAGATTTCTTTAGTTGGTGATATTAGTTTGGAACAGGCCGTTCACTATGTAGCGAATACCTTTGGTGCGCTAGACATAAACGCGCAAGCGCCTGCCAAGCCATTCACTCTATCTCTGCCTGCATTCAAAACGGAGCCAGTGACACTTTTCCATACTGGCGATGCAGAAAATGCCATTGTTTCGGCATACTGGAAGGTCTCTGATGGTTCAGATCCATTGCGAAACATTCGACACAGTGTTCTTCATAGTGTCCTTCAAAGCAAGGTGACCGAAACTATACGTGAGAAAATGGGAGTGGCTTACAGCCCAAGTGTGTACCTAGAACAATCGAATTGGTTAAAAGACTTTGGCTATATCAATATCGAAAGCCGCACCGCATTGAAAGATGTTGAGAAAGTAGAAGCCGTATATCAACAAATTTGGCAAGCGCTCCAAAAAGCACCCATTAGCCAAGAAGAGCTAGAACGAGCAAAAGCACCGATTCTTGAGACATTGGCGCAAAAGCCACAATACAACCAATATTGGTCCAATGTAGCGTCGGTTGCTCAATCTCAACCTGCGTTAGTGGAAAATGAAGTGCTTTACATAGACGCTTTAAAATCGATCACAGTAGAAGACATTCAACGCCTCGCTCAATCAATCCCAGAAGATGAGTATTTATCGATTCGCGTGGTACCCAAACCGTAATGTAACAAGGAGGCAATTGCCTCCTTTTGTTTATGTGGTGTGATGGAACGTTGTGACGACGAAAACATTAGTCTAAGTTAATTCTATTTACCGTAAGCCAATAAACATTGACGAGAATGAAGTCTTCTAAATCTAGCAAAATAAAACCTGTTTTATAAAAACTAATTGCATATATGGTTGGTTTTTATAAAATGCAGCCTCTGTAACTAAATGCTTGTTATTTATGAGGTACAAATGGAAATGTATGATATTGCAATTGTTGGGTTTGGAGCGACCGGAGTTGGTCTTTTGAATGAAATGCAAAACGAACTGTTCACCAAACGTCATTTAACTCCTTCAGTTGCTATATTCAACTCAAGTTCTAGTTTTGTAAAAGGTAAAGCTTTTGGAGATGCTGCTCCTGCTCATATAGTTAATACTCCACCTGAACTAATGTCAGCCTCTGCATTAGAACCAAACAGTTTCAGCCGCTGGTTGACGGAACAAACTAACGCGGCGCCCCAGTGGCCAACACGAGTGACTTTTGCGAAGTATTTGGAATATATATACGATGATATTAAAGCAGCAAATCTCATCCACTCTAAAGAATTTATGTCTGATGTTGTTGGTCTGATTAAAGAGGGTGGGCGATTTATCTTGACTCTAGAGGATGGGAAGACTATCTGCGCTCATGAAGTGGTCTTATGTCTAGGATCTATTAATGCTCAGAATTTTACAGAATTTTATGGTAATCATGGCTTTATAAAGCATCACTCTGAGTTTGAGCGAGTTCCAAGTAATCATATTCTTGTTGCTGGATCAGGGCTCACGGCCGTCGACGCATTTCGGCACATTGCTAAGAAACAGCAAGCAACAGTAAAGATGTTTTCTCGCAGTGGTCTAGCGCCTACCTGCTTGAGCGAAAGTAATCAATATGTACCCAAGCACCTCAGTTGGAATGCGCTTGTTCGCGAGAATCATTTATCGCCGCTGAAAGCGTTTATGAAACTGCTTCTAGCGGAACATAGAGCACTTAAGGGAAATTCGGAATTTAGGTACGCAACTCGACTTTTACATTCTGGGAAGCAAGCAGAATACTTTGATTACTTAAAAACTAGAGCCTTAAACGGGGACTTACCATGGCAAGATGTCTTGGTATCTACACGTTACTGGTTCCACAAACTTTGGAAAGCTATGCCTCTTAGTGAAAAATCAGAGTTTATGCGTCGCTTTGGTGCATTATGGTCTGCGTGGCGCCACCCAATTCCTATCGATTCGTTCTCTCAATTGGGAGGTGCTGTAAAAGATCACAAATTACAGTTTTACAAAGCATTATCAACTCCGCTCCATAAGAATGGAGTATTTGAAGTTTCAACAACGAATGGAACACTAGTTTCGGATTCTTTGTGGGATGGAACTGGAGGCAATACAGTATTAAAAAATACGGAGAGTCGACTTTTACAACAAATGTTTAAACAGGGATATGCAGAAGCCCACCCTTGTGGAGGACTCGTCATCAATCCTAAGACGTTTGAGATAATTGCTGATGGTAAAGCTATTGAAGGGCTATACAATATAGGTCCACTCAACCGAGGGGTTCTATTCTCCACAAATGCTTATTGGTTTAACGCTCAATGCTCTGAAAAGTGGGCACATCAGTGGTTAAAACGCATCACCATCAAAGAAGAATTAAGTAAAGAGACCCATTATTCATGATGTCATTTATGCCATTTATTTATCTACTTGTTGGCTTCTGCGTCGGGAAAACGCGTCTGAACCTTAAAGCGATAGCATCCCAAATTTTGACTAAATTGGTTATCCCATTGGTCATCATTTGGAATATCTCACTCCACTTAGAACAAATGGTGTGGGTGATTGTGCTGACTTTTGTTATCACCTTAATATTATTTTTTGGTCAACAACGTTTCGGAAAAGATGCGGTGCGGAGTCTATGTTTTTGTTATTTGAACATAGGTTGGTTGGGGTTACCCATTGCCCATACGCTGTTTGGGGAAGAGGCAGCTAGATTTGTATTGGCGGTCTACATTGGTAGTTCAATTTTTGGCAATTCTATTGGAGCTAACTTCCTTTCTAAAACTCAGCGCTCTTTTATAACGATATTTAGGTCGCCTCCTGTCGTTGCACTTGTTGTTGGCTGTTTGCTCATCCCCTTTAATCATTGGGTTGAAAGTTACGCTGGTTCAATTTATCAGGTAAGCAAATTTCTCATGAGTTTTCTAGGGATGATGGTACTAGGTATTTGGTTATCGGAGACTACTTTAAAACGTTGCGACGCTTTGACTTACACCAAAACTTATCTTTTTCGTATTCTCATATTGGGAGTGGCGTTATTGATGGTAATGGTTACCTACTCACAATTTGACACACACATAATGAGCGAGCAGATGTTATGGCTTTTCTTGATATGCCTCCTTCCGCCTGCTGCTAATATCATTGTTTTAGAAACATCTTATTTAGGCACGGGAACCAGTGCTGCTAGAATTTCAATAGAGACAGTTGCCAGCTTATTTGCTATTGCGGTTTATGGGGTAGTTCTCCATTATCTGCCTATTTAATTTAAGCTTTTGATAGCAAGACATTTCTCATAAAAAGGAGGCATCAGCCTCCTTTCCCATTCCAATTTTAAGCAACGAAACCCTATCTACGGTTTGCCTCACTCGTATTTGCCCCCCTTTTCAGCTAAAAATCGACAAACTTCAATCTCAAATTCTCTTGTTTGGCTTACTCACCCATTACCAATATCACACGGTAAGTTTATCAAGTGTTACTATCACTGCTCTGCATTTGAAATAGCCACAGTGCCCGATACTGTTTAAGACAATGTTGACCAAAAACTTTTTTAAAGATGTTAAATAGGAAGTTTGCTTTATGCGTAAATCAGATAAGAAGATCGAAAATCAAATTAGAGAGGTGTTAACCGAAGTTTGTGAAGATACGCTAAAAGGCTACGACGGTTTTCTTTGGGTGACTCATACGGTCAAATACTCTTCTTTTCCACAGAGCTTAAAAATCGTCTGCGTATTCGACACTATTCAAGATAGAGCGAACTTTTTAATGGGAGAAGGGCAGCTTCATGTTTCAACAGCTATCCAAAAGGCGTTTAACAAGGTTGGGGTTCAGCTAAAAAACGTAGATAAGCTAATCAGTTACGATATACAGAAAAAGCGCGAGTCCGGTTATCAAAGAAAGTGAATGGAGTTTAGAGTGAGAACCTAAGGCTTTATATAACGAATATTGATATAGAGCCTAGCGGTATACCTGAGATGTCGTTCTCTGAACGATAGGGACACAAAGGGTGGCTTTCGATATAATCAGTATTTATTGAAAACGTATTTATTAATAATTATTGGTTTCTAACCATGCTCAATCCTATTTGGCTTAACACTTTTAAAACACTAGTCGATGTCGGACATTTCACCAAAACGGCCGAGTTGCTCCACATGACGCAACCTGGGGTAAGCCAGCACATCAATAAACTAGAAGCTGCATGCGGTTATCCCCTAATAAAGAGATTTAACAAGAAGTTTGAGTTAACCATCTATGGGCGTAAAGTTTACGACTATGCCGTCAAACACTTTGAAGAAGAGTTTGATTTATTACAGAATCTGGCACACGACGAACCTTTCCGAGGCCGCTGTACCATTGGCTGTTCGGGCACTTTCGCTTGGTTGATCTATTCAGATTTACTTTCTTTGCAAGCGAGTTATCCAGACTTATCCATTGAGTTAGAAGCCACACCAAACCAACGTATCTTTGAGCAGATACTGCAGGGAAAATTGGATATAGGTCTAGTAACAAAAGAACCCAATCCCAAATACTTTTCGAGCCGTGTTATTGGTGCGGAGTGTCTTGCTCTTGTACTACCGCTTTCCGCAGACGAAAGCTTGCCTATCAATGAATTATTAATGGAGTTAGGCGTAGTTCGTCACCCCGATCTGGCTCACTATTTCCAAACTTATGTTAATCAAGCCAATAACGATTTGCTTCGTTTGGTCGATTTGGATGAGGTTTCTACACAAAGCTACATTAACCAAGTGCATCAAATATTAGTCCCTATAGCGAAGGGCATTGGTTTTACAGTGGTTCCTCGATGGTGTGTCGACTTATTCGCCGCCAAAGAACAGTTAAAAATATTCAATATTACCGCAGAGAGGCAAGAGCCTGTGTACTTGGTTAGCAAACTTAATTCACCACTTGCTAAGCGTTATGAGCAAGTCATTAAAGTTATTGAGAACTCATTTGATATGGGTGAAGTGAGTTAAGAACCACTATTCAGAAGATATTTGCGTTATACCCTTATATGTAATGGTTCTGGCTAGATCTTACCTAGGAATGAACACAAAAAGGTTGGCATAACAGCCAACCTTTTGCTTTACGTGTTTACTTATTCATAGTCTGAAGCGTAAGTGTCTTCGTAAGAGTGTGAGTAGAACTCGAACAAGTTGCCAAACGGGTCTTCCAGATAAACCATTTGTGCTTGCTTTAGCTCGTCTTCTGGGTGGTAACGCATGATGTCCATACGAACTTTTCCGCCATACTCTTCAACACGCTTGATTGCAGTATCAAACTGCTCTTTAGGTAGCTGCAAGCAGAAGTGGAAGATACCTAGGCGAGAGAAGTCTACTTCATGACGTTCTTGACGATCTTTCATCTCGAACAGTTCAACACCGATACCATCTGTTGTTACTAGGTGGGCGATGTTAAAGCCTTTAAAACCTTTACCGAATACCTCAATACACATACGTCCAATCGCAGACTCGCGTTCTTCAATCACTTTAGTGTTGTTCATTACAATACGAAGACCTAGCGCTTTAGTATAAAACTCAACCGCTTTGTCCATATCACCAACCATGATACCAACGTGATTCATTTTCATAATTTGCTCCCAGTACCGTTAATTTTGCGGCTCTATTTCGATAGAAGGGAGTATATGGGGAAGGGTGAATTAGTTAAAATTATCAATATTTATTTAAATGATAATATTTGGTTATGGGTGTAATTTAAGAGTAAGAAAGCTAGATAGGTCTTCATATTTAAGCATTTTGTACGTGTGTAGTGGAGTTGGCAAACTGACTAGGGTTTGTAATAGCCAAGGTAATCTGAGCTAGCTGTATTGGTTAGCTCAGTTATGCCCCAATGCTTGTTACGTCCGATAAACGTTATAGATATTCAGCTAGTTTTGATATAAAAAATTATGCGTGGTAACACGCAAGAACTGCTACATCGCCTTAGTTTTTCCAATGCAACCCTGAGACGATCAATTAGCAAGTCGTTGATTGAAGAGTAGCCGTAACAATAGCTTAACCACACACACTCATGGAAAATTTGTGCCCATATTTGGTCAAAAACAAAAGTCTGACGTTAACTTACTACCTCTATGTATCTAATGTTAATGTAAGCGCTCATCACTTTCTTTGAATCGAATACTACAAAGTTCACTTGCGATTGAATTACAATATGGTCTGAAAAACTAGGGACTTTTCCAAAATTATTAACGACTTACGTAGGTTGACCTAATGATAAAAATTAAAACATACCCTGCAAAGGAAGGAGATGCGTTGCTAGTCAGCGCCGACAACGAGAATTTAAATGTACTGATTGATATGGGGCCTGCTGATACCTATAGCAAGCATATCAAGAAAGATTTGTTAAAATTAAATTCATATGGAAAGACTATAGATCTGTTAGTGGTTACTCACGTAGATAACGACCATATATCAGGCGTGCTGGAATTCATAAAAGATAATAAAGAAAATTCAAATATCATTCCCGTTAGGGAGGTTTGGCATAACTCTTATAGACATATGCAGTTCGATAGAGCTGACTATGAGCTAGATAGAGATGAAACTAATACCTTAAAACAAATCTGTAGTCAGAACATTTGTAGTGATGATAAGCATGGTTTGAACGACGTCGCTATAGATGAAGGTATCACATTAGCTAGTCTACTCTATAGATATTCATACTCATGGAATGAAAGTTTAAAAGGTAAAGCTATACGTAACTCACCTAATTTCGTTGACATCTCATCAAAAGCAAAAATTAGAATTGTATCGCCTAACGAAAAAAAGCTTGGGAAATTGGAGAAAAAATGGAAGCATAAATTGGAATCGGAGAAATATGACTTCACGCTTAACGATGATAAAATCTTTGATGATGCCTTTGAATTATATATTAAAAATTGCGAGATAACATCAGAAATTAATGACATATCAAATAATAACGAAAACCTCGCGTTTAAAGAACTAATAAATTTAAAGGGCAGAGATGGTTCTGTAACTAATGGTTCTTCCATAGCATTTATCCTTGAACATAAGGATAATAAACTACTTTTCCTTGGTGATGCTCACGAAGACAATATATACGATGAACTTAAGTCCTTAGAAGAAACTGGCTACGAATTAAATTTTGACTTGGTTAAGTTATCTCACCACGGAAGCAATAATAACATATCAAATAGATTGCTGAAATTAATATCATGTCAAAAATATCTTATCTCTACCAATGGTAAATATAACCATCCAAATCTAGCAACAATAGCAAAAATAGTTTCTGTTAATTCAGACGCAGAAATAATAACAAATTATCACCATGAAAAACTAGATAATTTCAGAAGTAATTTGCCAGATACCAGTGCAAAATTTAACATTATAACAACAAATGAATTTTTTATCGGACAGAAAAATGAAAATTGATGATATTGTATTCAAGGTAATATGTGGAAGCAAAGAAGGGACAGCTTTTTTAATAAGTAAAAACAAAGCATTAACAGCTTATCATGTTGTTACCGAACATGAAGATGAAGATATTTATCTAAATATCAATGGTTGTAATACTAAAGTAAAATTTAGCCTTGAAACAACCGAAGAATATAAAAGACTGGACATAGCACTATTGACCTTGGAAGAAAATGAAATTTCAATTGGAAATATTAAATTCATCGATTACTCAGAAATTTCACAAGGCACTAAGTGGTCATCTAGAGGATATCCTTCATCCAAAAGATCAAATGGTGACAATATTATAGATGATGATAGAAATATAATAAACCAACAATTACTCACACCTAGGAATAACAAGATTGATCTTGAACTAGAGCACTGCAAAAAATTATCAACATATGCAGGGTATTCTGGAGCACCAATTGTGATAAATGGTGGCATTTCAGGGATAATAAATCAGGAACTAGTTGAAAATGGTGAGTCAAAGGAGCTTACTGGATTATCTATAAAGTATTTTAGAAGTTTAATTGAAAAAGAAGGCATTAAAGTACTAGACAAGAAAAAATCAATACAGCACCCTCTACGTAACATACTGAATAATGAATGGTTTGAAAAACACGTTGATAAAAATATTCTTGACCTAGGCCCAAGGTACACACCCGAAGTAAATGTAAAAGTTGAAACATCACATTACATTAATGCTACAATCAAGCATACTGATTACTATACCTATTCAAAAAGAATTTTTCATAATTACCTTATTAGTTTAAATGAAACAATTGAAAACCTTCTCGCGTCAAGGGAACATGACTACCCAGATTTATGTCGAAATGACATTTTGGAAATTGCATCTAAGATATCTAAAAGTAGAAATGAAATAAAAGAAGTATATAAAGGTTACATTGAACGAAGAGAATTAAAATTAGATCTAAAAGAAGTGAGAAATTGCGCGGAAATTATAAATAACATCTTAATTAAATTAAAATCCCTTCGTTCTAAACAAGAGTTAGATACATCTAAAATCGATGAAGACATTAACGCTTCATCTTCATTCATGAGATTCATTGAAAACCCTGACATCAACACAAAGCTTTCGAATAAACCATATTTATTGATTGGGGGTAAAGCGGGAACAGGAAAATCACACATTCTGGCTGATGCCGCTAATATATTAAGGAAAAATGGATTTCCTTCTATATTTCTATTAGGTCAACACTTTACAACTGATAAGTCTCCATGGTCGCAAATAGTAAATGACCTCTTAAGGTTAGATTGTAGTGAACGTGAATTATTAGAATGTCTCAATGAAATAGGTGAAGAAAATAACCAACGAGTTTTGTTTGCTATTGATGCCATAAATGAAGGAAAAGGAAGATTATTTTGGTCTGAAACTATTGCATCATTTGTGAATGACTTCAAGGAGTATCCTTGGTTAGCTATCGTATTAACTGTCCGTGACACATATATATCAAAAATAATTCCAAATCATATCCGAAAAGATTCTAATATTTTTGAAGTGAGTCACCATGGATTTTCTGGAATTGAACATGAAGCTATAAAAAAATTCTTCCGTTACTACAAAATAAATTTACCTAAAATACCAAAATTAAATACAGAGTTCTCTAACCCCTTATTTCTAAAACTATTCTGTGAAGGCTTATCTAAACGACACTTAACTCATATACCTGAAGGTTATGATGGGATTTCAAGCATATTAAGGTACTATGTTGATAATATAGATACAAAGTTAGGAAGTTATAATTATTATGATTACCCATCTTCAGCAAAAGTTTGTAGAAAGATACTCAACGGGTTTATTGATTACAAAATTGATAATAATTCAACTTACATACCATATGATGATGCTTGTGACATAGCCAACAAGGTTATTGATAGATATAGTGGTAAGAGGGGTATAGTTGAGAGCTTAGTTAATGAGGGGATATTGTCAAAAAATCTATACTTTCTTGAAAATGGTGATGATGATGAAGGAGTATACTTTTCATATGAAAGACTAGATGATCATTACACTGCTGAACTTTTGTCAGAAAGAAAGATATCAAAAGAAAATCTTTATCATGTGTTTAAGTCAGGTGGTGATTTAAGTTTTCTAATTAAAAAACACTATAAATACCAAGGGATTATTGAAGCACTCTCTATATTAATTCCAGAAAAGTTTGATGTAGAACTTTTTGAAATGGTAGATAAAGATCACAGATATTGTCACCCGATAGTCAATGCATTTATTTATAGTCTTTACTGGAGAGCCACCTCAACTTTAAGCAATAAAACCAATTCATTTATTAAACATGTCGTATTAAAAAATGAAGCTTTTTTACAATCCTTTTTAGACTTTCTTTATTCAATTTCTGGTGACATTAACCACCCTTATAATGCAGAAATACTTCACAAGCACTTAAGCTCCATACCTATGGCAGAACGAGATGCTAATTGGACAGTTCTTTTAATAGGACAATATAGAAGAGATTTCGGTATTGGTCGTTTGCTTAATTGGATTATGCAGAGTGATACGCACAAACAAATAAGCGACGAATCACTTTTATTAATAGCTAAGGCGATAAGTTGGCTATTTACAACTACAGATATAGAATTAAGAGACAATGCCACAAAAGCACTAAGCATTTTACTAGTTAATAGGCTCAACATATCCATCAGTCTTCTGACTTCATTCAAGTATATAGATGACCCATATGTGCACGAACGTATACTTGCGGCTGTGTATGGATCAACTGTCAACTCTACTAATAGAAGTGGTCTTACGGAACTATCCGAATATATTGTAAGCGAGATATTCCAACAGGACGAAGTATACCCTAACGTGTTGGTCAGAGACTATGCACGAAACATCGTTGAGTTTGCATATTTTTTTGATGAAGTACACTTAGCGGATATCAACGTAATTAGACCTCCTTATAACGCAGCTTTACCTACTAGTTTCCCAAGCGATGCCGAGACCGATAACTATAAATTTGATCACGAATTAGACGGGTTTAAGGATTATTATTGGTCTCAAAATACGATATTAAACTCAATGGTTACGGAATATGGAAGAGGCACCTGTGGTTATGGTGATTTTGGTCGATATACATTTGAATCCTCGTTCCATTTGTGGACAAAAGTCGATGTGAACCCTTTGAGTAACTACGCCTGCAAACTTATTTTCGAAAAGTTTGGGTATAATGTTGAAATTCACGGCGAATTTGATAGTAGAATCCCAAGCGGAAATCGTTTTGAAAAAAGCGTCGAGCGGATAGGCAAGAAATATCAATGGTTATCAATGTACGAAGTAGTAGCAAGGTTTGCCGATAACCATTGCCTTAAGGGCAATGAAGAAACTTATAATGAGTACTATCAAGGCCCTTGGCAAAACTCAATTCGAAATATAGATCCAACCAACCTCCCCTTGGCTTACAATGATGAAACTATGTCTATTACTCTCCCAGAAGTTGAATACGATGATTGGGGAGATAAAGATGATTTGTGGTTGGTCTCCCGAGCAAATTTACCAAATCCAATCAACATGATTGCGAAAAATGGATATTTTTCACTAGAGTCAGATTATTCTTGGAAACAACCAGAGGAATTCGGAATAGAAGACCGCAATGGTTCTGGACAAAGTCTATGGTATCAAATACGTAGTTACTTTGTTAAGTCATCTGAATATGACGAACTAAAAGCATGGTTAGTAGGTAGAGACTTCATGGGACGATGGATGCCAGAAAGTCATGAAAGTTATTCCGTTTTTTGTAAGGAACATTACTGGTCTCCCGCATATAAAGATGCAATGCTTAGATCAGACGAACCTCGCTGGCAACCTATCAGACAGGATAGATCTAATTTTTCTGATAGTTCTATAATCGCAAGTGTTCTACCTACAGCCGAAAAACAACGTTGGGAAGGATCCGAACACACGTCACTTTATGGTCCAAGAACTGAAATGTTTAACGCAATGAACCTAAATATTTCAAATGTGCCTGGAGGATACAAAGATAACAAAGGTGAATTTTCTTGTTTTGATCCTCATATGTTTGGTGTTGATCGTTCTGAACTTTTAGTTAACAAAAAGCCTTTAAATAATTACCTATCTGAAAATAATCTGAAAATAATTTGGACAGTTTTGGGAGAAAAACAAGTTCTTGGCACATCTCAGAAAAGTACATGGATTGATATATCAGGGGTATACTATTTAGAGAATGAGATGTTATTTGGTGATACAAAGATATCTAACAAACACCTCGGATGGATGTCTAAGCGGAATAAAAATAATAATGTGAATTTACTTTCGCAACTATAAGAATCACTAGACGAAGAACTAAGTCAAGATACTGATTTATCCTAGATTATTATTCATACTCTAGAATCGAATAGCCACCGTAATACACGGTGGCTTAAATGGACTAGAAAAGCTGACCACTCGAACAGAATTTTTTGCCATACCCCTGATAATTCGTTAAAAACTAAATTAGCAAATTCACTGACACAGAAATGTCCAGTAACGTATTAAAAAAGGAGGCATCAGCCTCCTATGCCAATACAATTTCAAGCCACTAAAGCTTCTTCTCAATGGTTGTTTTCTTAAAGTGAGTGTCCCCTTTATTTCCTTATTACGATAAGAAAGGTACTTCCAGCGATTATCGAGTCGACGAACTGCTATTTGTTCGACCCGCACTAGCCTTATAGTTGTAAAACCAGTAGAAGCTCAGCCCGGTACATAGCCCCCAAAATGCACTGCCAATGCCCAATAAGTCGATACCTGAAGCGGTGAATAAAAATGTAAATAGTGCAGGCTCTCGGCATTGATTATCTGCCATCGACACCGCTAAGCAGTTCATTAGCGTCGGCATTACCGCAAGACCTGCAACCGCAATAACAACTGCTTCAGGAACGGCGCTAAACAGGGAAAAAAAGGACATCCCCATAATGCCTGCTAATAGGTAAAACACCCCCGTCGAAACCCCAGCCAGATAACGTGTCTTGGGGTTTTCATCTGCATTAGCCCCCATACAAATAGCGCCTGTAATGGCCGCAAGATTAAAAGCAAAACCACCAAACGGAGCCGACAATAGGCCAGCCACACCTGTCACTGTAATGACTTTTGAGGAATCGACTTGGTAGCCATTCGCTTTCAATACTGCAAATCCTGGTAAATTCTGCGAGGCCATGGTGACGATAAACAGTGGTATCCCAACACTGAACAACGAGAAAAATTCGAACTCTGGAGCAATGAATTCGGGCGTGGTTAAGCCTATCGTCACCTGACTGACATCGAGCTTGCCCAAACCTACACACATGACTAGGGCAATGATAAAAATACTTGGGATCAGCAAGTTTCCGAGCCGAACTTTGGCCAGAATAAACACCGCCAACATAGCGGCAACTATATGGACTTCTTCCATCAAGGACGTAAATAGACCCAAGCCAAATTGTAATAAAATCCCCGCCAACATAGCGGAGGCGATGGATGTAGGGATCTGTTTTAGTACCTTTTCAAATATTCCGGCTAAGCCAACTAGCGTAATTAACAACGAACTAAACAAAAACACAGCTACCGCCTGATTCATCGTTAACCCTTCAAGAGATGTAATTAACAACGCTGCTCCGGGTGTCGACCAAGCGGTAACGACAGGTTTTTTGTAGTAAAACGAGAGCAAGATTGTGGTTACCCCCATACCAATACCCAGCGCCCAGAACCATGAAGCTACTTGCGCGTCAGTAGCACCTGCACTCATCGCCGCTTGGAAAATAATCGCTGCGGCACTCGCATAACCAATGAAAACGGCAATAAAGCCGGTACTAACGTGGGAAATTTTTAGCTTAGCCATGTTAATTTTTTCCTATGTGCGTTATAACGTCCATAGGTTCAATCTAGCATTTGTGCGTTATAACGCACAAGCTATTTGTAGAGAAAATATGCAAAAAGAAATAAATGTTGGTGATAACTTAAAGCGTCTCCGTAGTGACAAAGGTTGGAGCTTAGATAGGGCCGCGAAAGAAACAGGTGTCAGTAAAGCGATGCTAGGTCAAATAGAACGTGGTGAATCAAGCCCTACGGTGGCAAAGCTATGGCAAATAGCGTCAGGGTTCGAGGTGTCATTTTCGAGTTTTATCACAACTAGTTCAAACAGTGAGCTTACTAGCCTATTCAGGGATGCGAATGAACTAAGGCGTGAAGAATACAACGTTGGCTTTTTCGTTAGCTTATTGTTTCCTTTCGAGCCCGCACTCGGATTTGAGATATTCGAACTGACTCTTGTCCCCAATTATCAGCACGAATCTCCTCCACATAACCTTGGTGTTACCGAACACATTTTATGCATTTCCGGTGAACTAGCGGTGTTGTTTGATGGTGAATGGCATACGTTAGAGGCAGGACAAGCCGTTCGCTTCAATGCTAACCAGATTCATGGTTACAAAAATATCGGGAAGGAAAATGCCGTATTTCATAATGTGATTCATTACCCTGAGAGTAAGCAGTAGGGTCAAACATTACGCCATTAGGAGTTTTCGCAATGTATCGTATTTTTGAAAATTAATTGATTCACCCATATTAAATCTAATAACTGTCACGTATGAAATGTCAGTAGTCTATGGAGTATTATTTGAACAATCGAGTTGTCTTTACAGGTGGCCCGGGGGCTGGAAAGACCTCAGTTATCGAGCTTTTATGCCAACTGGGTATACGACCGGAGTATCATTGATTCGTATGGATACAGTACGCTTGAACAAATACCCATTTCAAAACTTTTATTATCCAAATGTCGTGAACTAAATTATTGCCATCAAGTTTTCATTTTTCCTCCTTGGGAAGAAATCTATGCAAATGATACCGAGAGAAAACAGGGCTTTATTGAAGCAGTGGCTACCTATCATGCGATGGTGAACGCGTATACAAGGTTTGGCTATGAGTTAATTGAAGTCCCTAAGGTTTCTGTTTTAGAAAGGGCAGAGTTCATCATTGGTAAGCTAAAAGATGGATATCAAGCGTGATTCTGCACTCAAGCTACTTATGCCCTTTCTATATGGCTGATCCAGCGAGCTAAATACGCCTTATTTGCTGAGTTTTAAGCCTGTAATTCTGGGTTGTTGGTCTACACAACCGTCGACAAATACAGTTAGCTTTTTCTCGTTGGTTTGCGCATCCAGCATCATGGTAAAAAGTCTGTCGGCGGCATTGGGCATCTCGTTTTCCAGCGTTGGAGAAATCAGATACACGTTTTCTTTAGACGTCCATTGGCATTTTTCAGGATCGTGAAAGAGAGAGGCATCAACAGAAAAACCAGACCGACCGGATTTCCATATAATGTCCTTAACTTCTTGCTGGCCATCGGTCCAACTACCCGCTGCACTAATCGTGGGTATGACAGAGAGAAGGGAAACAACAACAAATTTATACATATTTTCTAATTACCTTTACTCAAGCGAAGTATTCAAAGCGGAAATGCCTGATGTTTAATCCTAAGCTTTTCCATAAAACGCTCGCATGTTGCCAGATTATTGATTAATTACATCTTTAAAGCTTATGGCTGTAGAAGTGGAAAAGTCAGATTTTGAATAAAGGTCGCTTTTTGCTGGGGTAATCGTTTAAAGCAAGGCTTAAGTATAGTCATCTATAAATTAGTGGGTTTTTAAAAAAATGAGCTTAAGAGGAAAGGAGAAATCGAAACTTTTTATATGTATAGAGTTCAATATCTCACTTATCGATAAAATGTATTGTTCGCTGAAAATTTTTCCGTACTCTTCTGCGAGAAACGGGG
The DNA here is from genome assembly GCF_030689305.1 of Vibrio penaeicida. GTDB lineage: Bacteria > Pseudomonadota > Gammaproteobacteria > Enterobacterales > Vibrionaceae > Vibrio > Vibrio penaeicida_B. The sequence goes on from NZ_JAUYVM010000003.1 coordinate 143,043, forward strand.
TTCGTAAAACATCCAGCGCTATGAACACCTAAACATTAATGTAATGTGAGCTTTTATTTTGAAAACCAAATTTGAATATTTTAGTTATTTTCTCGTAACGCTAATAGTGTCAGTAGTAGTTGTTGCTGCAATATATTTTTCCATTAGTGAAAAAGAAGAACCAAAAAGGGATATTAGTAACTACGTGACTCTAATGGATGAGCTTAAAAACCCAGTAAACCCTACGAAAAAATACATGGAGTTAAAAAAAGAGCACCGCTGCATAATGGAGTTTGGTTGGGGGTTAAATTTCGACAAATCTGCTAAAGCGTTAACAAGGAACCCACATTTGTTATTGCAAGATCACTACATTGATCTCGCAGCGGCAGGTATAGAAGTATCACTTAACTACGTTAAAACCATTAAGGTAGACGGAACAAATGCTTGCTTTAGCGCGTTACATTCTAAAGATAGAGTCAGAGAGATGATCAATATTGATGAAATGTGCAGAAACGAAATAAAAAAAGGATCCTTTGGTGATTTCCCTAAGGTTGATTTTGATAGCTTCTCGGATGAACAAATCGTTGCAACGCTTTCTATCTTAAATTCTAAATATTTAAGTGAACTCCCTTTTTCAAATACGAAGTTAGAAGAATTTTTAGGTTCTTGCAGTGAATAGCTTATCTTTAGGGATTGGGTAGGATATTGAGATTTAATAATAATGCCAGTCAACCAATTGACTGGCTTTTTTTATACCAGATATTTCATGATTGATATTTGTACAACGTTAAAATTAGCGTGTAGCCTTTTAAAGTATTTTATATTTCTATGGTTAGAGACAACAAAATAGTTGAAGCGTCTTTTTGTTCAAATAGGTAATCAAACAAACTGGCAGTTGCTTTTTTTAAGTCGCTAGCTTGAAGTGAGTTTTGCATACTGACCCCAATCGACTTCAAAATATGTATTAAGACTAAGAGGGGAATATTTTGCGACATTTTCGACAAAGTTAGCATGTGCAGCGACGAGTTGCATTTGAATCAGGATCTCAAATGTTGTTTTCTCTGTGAATGTTGTATCCGTCACCCATAGCCCTTGGCTTATTATCGGGATGTTTGAGTAGGCTTGTTCAGGAGCACTTTTAGGGTTACCAAAGCCACACGGGTTATCCCCTAAAGAGGCTAGATAATAACGATGGTTTAGGATTCCGTTCAGATGTTGGGATGTATTTTGGACGGCGAAATCGGATAACGTTTGAGAATTAGAGCTACCTAATGTGACCCCTCCAGTAGGCTCATCACCGTTGAATCCAGCGTTGAAGCTCGTTGAAGATGTAATTACTTTGGACTCTGGGGTAGTTGGTGGTCCTTCTTGGAGAATGTTGACTTTCCCACGAGATTGGGCGTCAACCATCACCATTACGTCTACCTGCCATGTATAATAATATTGACTCCAGTGAGTATTCAACATCATTTGACCACTTATGGCAGACGTAGCAGTTGTGGCCTCTTCGCCAGTAGTTAATGCACCAAGGTTGATGAGAATTCCATTTTTCCCATCGGTTCCTTCAACATCCCCTACTAAGTTATAGGTGCAGTCGAGTTGAATCTGGGCTGTTTGCGGTATTGTACCACTTTCATCGTATGGATCTTTCAGAGAAAGACTTTGACATTTCATAATATTATCGTTTGTTTTCATGTTATTTACCTAAGCCAAATGAAGTATTTATTGTGTGAAGGATAATTTAATTGTGTTGATATTTAGTCTTCTTGTCCTTATGAAATCAATATTTTCTCTCCTTATATCTAGTTTGTGATTATTTAAGTTACCAAAGCTACTAAGGCTTTATTTTACTGACGAAGCAGCCTTGTTTGATTTTCCGTTCTAGTCGGTTAGTCTTAATTTATTTAATACGTTCACGTCGTTAAGCTCTTGGAATAATTCCAATAAGGGTTTAGTTTCATAAAAGTAGGAAGATTAATACCAACTGTCAAATTGATAGGAATAGATTTTTAGCAGTATAATTTAAGTATTCGAAATCAAAAAAAACGCTCGATGCAGCACATCGGGCGTTTTAACGAATAATGCTTCAATCCATAAAAGAATGGTTTTTCAGCATTGAGCTATATCGACTAATCCAACTCCGCGAAAACAGCTTCTGCACTCACTACACCACCTGAACTAGACAGGCTGCTAAATGGAACCAAAGTTTCTGGTGAAGAAGGTTTCTTAACCAGCAGCTCTGGGTACGTTGTTGAGTAATCCTTCAGCAACTCTTTTAGCTCTTTTGCTGACAAATCAGGGTAACGAGACCAAATGAGTGCCGCGACACCAGAAACAACTGGCGCAGCCATACTTGTGCCACTGTACGCGGCGTAAGTGTTGTCTGGCGTGGTCGATAACACTCTGTGACCCGGTGCAAAAACATCAACGGATTTCTGCCCGAAGCTACTGAAGTAAGTAACCAAGGTTTCATCTGCCAATTTCGACGAAGCGCCTACATCCATCCACGTTGGGATAGGGTAAGAAGCGTAGTATTTAGCGAATCGGTTTGGATAGCTTGGCTTGATGTCGTTGTCGTTACGGCTGTTACCCGCAGAGTGAACAATCAATACGCCTTTGCTGGCAGCATATAGGAAGGCGTTATCAACAATGTATTTACGAGGTGAGTAGCTTTTACCAAAGCTCATGTTGATGATTTTCGCGCCGTTATCGACAGCATAACGAACCGCATTGGCGATGTCTTTATCGCGCTCATCACCATTTGGAACCATGCGTACTGCCATGATCTGCGCGTAATCTGCCACGCCATCTACACCCACATTATTTCCACGTTCTGCGGCAATAATACCGGCGACGTGTGTACCGTGTCTGCCGACAGGTCCTTTCACGTCGTTGTTACCATAGCCCCTTTCCCAAGGGTTTCTTGGGTCGTCCATCACAATGTCTCTACGAGGATCAAAGTCTAGGTTGTAGTGGTAGTTAATGGATTCTTGATAGCGGCTTAAACGCGAATCGAGGTAGTCAAACGAGCGCCACTTTTCAAACACAGTAAGCAGCCCTTGCGCGGCAACAACCACTGCTGGGTCGGAATGCGTCAGCAGAACTTGAAGCCCTTCTTTCGTGAAATCGGTGTGCGCGACAACAGCCAAAATATCGGCTTTGTACTGATTCGCTTGAACAATGGCTTGGTTAACTTCATCTAATGCGTTTTGGTAGTAGGTTACCGACTCTAAGTAATCGGCTTCCACGCCTTCGTAGTAGGTGCGTTTTTTCGGCGGGATCCAGTACCCTGCTTCTTTAAGGCGAAGGTACTTTTTGTATTCACGGGTCACTTCTAGGGTGTCGTGATCCATGTTGATACCAACTGAGTTCCCCAAGAAATTCCAGCCATGAACATCATCGATGTATCCATTGCCATCGTCGTCGATGCCGTTGTCTGGGATTTCATCTTCGTTAGTCCACAGCTTATTTTTCAAGTCTTCGTGTTCAACATCCACACCCGAATCCAATACCGCAACAATGATAGGTTGAGGCTGAAGTGGTGGCATAAGGTGGTCGTAAACGAAATCGACGCCAGAGCCTTGAATCACAGAAGAATTTGGCGAAGCATTGAACCAATCACCGCGGTGTGCGGCTGGGTCGCTGAACATATTGCGTGAAAGCTCATTTCGCTGAACGGGGTGAGAAGAGTGATCTTCAACGATGGTGCCTTTCACATTTTTTATGAAAGGGGAGTTGATAGGGTCTTCACCAACGTCAGCGAAGGCAGAGAAGCTGCTGCACGCGGTAACGGCTATCGCGAGCGCTGAAAGTTTATATCCTTTATTCATTGTGTTTGCATCCTTTTATCATTATGTGCTTAAAAAGCGACCTGAAGATAAAATGGATAGAGTTGAATATCATTCGCCATGTTTATGAAATGCGCAATTGATTCCATAATGCAATGTATTTCATATGAAAAAGTATTATACTCAAGAGACCTCAAGATGCAGGATTCAGAGCTTCATATACGGTTTCAGTTCAAGAAAAAGAATGCGGTGGAATGACGAGTCCTTTCCAAATTCTTTGATATACATTTCTTAAATGGGAGGCATAAGCCTCCCATTATTATTCTTTAAATTCAGCTCGTTAGAGCAATTTCTTTAGGCTCAAGGTATTAGAGCACTTTTTTAATCGCGGCTTCTGCACAAGCAACATCAAGGTGACCACCCGGAGCACCACCCACGCCGATTGCGCCGATGATTTGGTTATTCACTTTGAGTGGAATACCGCCCGCCAATAGCAATAAGTTGTCGTCCATGTCTTTCAATGGTTGCAGAATCGGTTTTTCTGAAATGGTCTTCATTAGGTTTGCTGTTGGTTGCTTCATGCTCACAGCGGTGAACGCTTTCTTACGTGAGCTTTCTAGTGTGTGAGTGCCTGCGTTGTCAGCGCGAAGCTGCGCCACGACCCGTCCGGCGGTATCCACAACCGTGGTGCTCACACGGTAACCTTGTGAATGGCATTGGTGTACCGATTCCATCGCTAATTTAAACGCGGTTTGTGAAGCAATGTTAGCGACGTTCACGGTCTTATTTTCTGCGGCGAAAGCATTGGTGCTCATCAATCCAGTTAACGTAAGTGCAGCAGCGAGAGCAGTGTGTTTGATGTTCATTTTTTCTTCCTCATTATTGGCGGTTTTTGTTTGACGAACCCATCCTATAAGAAGCGGAATTACGGAATGCTTTCACCAAGATTACAAACTTGTAATGTTCAAATTATCCGCAAAAAAGCTGTTAGAATTTTCCCCGTAAGTTAGGGTCTGTTGAACTTTCGCGGTTAAATTTTGTTCGATTTCTATGCGTTTTAATCGCGGCGCAAGGTGTGTAGCCTATGTTTAAGAACATAAGTATTTCTAAGCAAATACCTTGCAACAAAGAGTAAAATGCATAGAAACGAACCCTTTGGGCAGCATTTGTGGCTTATTTCTACTGCGTTATCGCTCATTGATGTAGAGCGACTACACCGAATAAGCTCTGCCTTGTATAAATCACCCACAAATTGCTGCAAAAATCATCTCGAAAGATCAACAGACCCTATTAAGAAGGAAGCCAGAGTGAGAGTGTTACTCATTGAAGACGACAGCTTTATCGCTGATTTTGTTATTCAAGGTTTAGAGCAAGAAGGGTACAGCGTTACTCACACTGCGAATGGGCTAGATGGTGCGCATCTTGCCAAAAGTGAACCGTTCGATATTCTGATTCTCGACATTATGCTCCCCGGGAAGGATGGCTTTCAGATTTTATCTGAGCTTCGTGGTGAAGGGCACGCGATGCCTGTGATCATATTAAGCGCCAAACATTCAGTAGAAGAGAGAGTGCAAGGGCTAAAAGCAGGGGCAGATGATTACTTAATTAAGCCGTTTGCATTCAGCGAATTGTTGGTGCGTTGCCAAACCTTATTGCGTCGAATGTCGGTCTCGTCTACCCAAAACAACACTCTAAAATACCGCGATGTGGAGCTCGATCCTCTTAAGCGAGATTTAAAGCGCAGTGGCAAAGTGATTACCTTAAACCAGCGAGAATTTGCGCTGGCGTATTTGCTGTTGCAGAACCCAGAAATGGTGCTGTCGAAAACCAATATTTTGGAATCGGTTTGGGGGTATCAATTCGATCCTCAAACCAACGTAGTGGATGTATTGGTTTGCCGCTTGCGAGCCAAATTGGATAAAGGCTTTGACCAGTCGCTTATTCATACCATTCGAGGGGTAGGGTATGTCCTCAAAGCAGAACATTGAGTTGGCGCTGCAACAAGCCAAAAAGCAGCTGTTTACCCAGTTTATGACTCTGCTATTTGGAGGTTTGGTGGTGATCTTAATGTTGATCGGCATTGTGTTTTTCTTCGACTCGTACCAAGAGGAAAAGAAATACCTGCACAGCTTATCGACGGAGTACCAACGTATTCTCACCTACGAATCGGACGAAAAATTGGTGCATGTCATCGAATCTAATCAACAGCGATTGTATGAAAACCATATTGCTGTGTATTTGTCAGATGAGAAAGGTGCGCTGAATTATCTAGCAGGGGACGAATTTCCTATGTACGGGCTAGAAAAATCGGTGATGGATTGGGATTCGCAGAATTTCGCCTATTTCCTCACGCAGCCTCATCTTGCGATTCAACTGACGGGTAAAAAACAGGTCTTTCGCTTAATAGTGGATTTGAATTCTCGTTATGCTTCGGCGTTAAAAAACTGGCTGATCACGTGCTTTTCTGTGGTGCTATTGGCATTGATTACCGCTCTATTGGTGCATCGGCTGTTAACCAAAACATTGCGCCCGTTATCCCATCTAGCGGAAGATATTCAACGCTTAGATGAAGGCAATTTAAGTGACATCGCCACAACCCATGTAGGGAACGTGAGTGGGGGTTTTGCTTTGCTTTACAGCAGCGTTCATAACATGTTGAGCAAGCTGACAACCTGCATTACGACACTCGATAGAACGTTGGACGCCATTGCACACGATTTACGAACGCCCCTGACTCGTATTCACTTAACCGCAGAAAAGGCGCTGTCTCTCCCTAACCTTTCCCCAACACCAGAGCACCTTATACAGTCGAATACCACGCTTACCCAAGCCCTTAGCGATTGCGCCGAGAACTCAACCCAAGCCAATAACTTGCTCACGGCGCTAATGAAGCTTAATGACGAGTTAACGGGGAAAAAGCCAACCCTGTTGGAAAACATCGACCCCAATACCATCGTGAAAACGGTCGCAAGTTGGTATGAAGACATCGCAGAGGTAAACGGTATCACGTTGAATCTGGAATTGGCGGATAGCCATTTAGCGAAAGCCGATGCCAATAAACTAACGCAAATTATTGTTAACGTGTTGGATAATGCTTTGAAGTACACGCCAGAAGGCGGAACCGTGACCCTTTCTACGGCGGTTAATTCGGCACACCAATACCAAATTTCTATTGCAGACACGGGTATTGGCATTGAGCCGGAATTCCACGAGTTGATCTTTAAACGTTTATTCCGAGTCGACGAAAGCCGAAACTTAACGCACGGTTACGGGCTGGGGCTATCGTTAACCAAAGCCATGGTTGATAGCCTAAATGGGTTGATTTCAGTGGAGTCGGAGCTGGGAAAAGGGAGCCGTTTTAACATTGTGTTAGAAGCGGTGGAAGCGTAATTGATTTATCAGCAAGTCCATCAGCCGCTAGCACTAAGTTTTACTAACGGCTGATGTTTTTAAGAACTAGGACGATGCCTGCTCTTTCAAATTTTCTTCACCATCAGGTTGCGCACTATCTTTCGACCAGAAATACGCCAGCACGGAACCAGAAAGGTTGTGCCAAATCGAGAAAATTCCAGCGGGTAGCGCTGAAAGGGGTGTGAAAAACTTAAGGGCAAGCGCAGTGGCGAGCCCAGAATTTTGTAAACCCACTTCTATGGCAACGGTTTTGCAGGTGATTCTGTCAAACCCTAATAAGCGGCATGCGCTGTATCCAGCGGCTAATCCTACGCCGTTGTGAATCACCACGGCGATCAATACCCAAGCACCGACATCGGCAATTTGATCTCGATTTAGCGCTACGATAATCGCAATCGCTAGCACAATGGCAGCCATAGAAATCAGAGGCAAAACTGGGCTAATTCGTTCGATAGGCTTGTGAAATAAATGATTGATCAACACACCAATACTGACAGGTACCAGCACAATTTTAATGAGGCTGAATACCATTTGAGTGACAGGTACATCGACTTTAATACCCAAAAATAGGTCAACAAGAAACGGTGTCATTAATACGCCTAACAGGGTAGACACTGCCGTCATGGTGATAGACAACGCGACATTCCCCTTTGCGAGGTAGCAAATCACGTTCGATGCTGTTCCTCCCGCCACACTGCCAACCAATACCATGCCGATGGTGAGAGAATCGTTCATATTGAACGCTAAGGCGATAATGAATGCGGTAAGAGGCATTACCGAGAACTGGAGAAAGACACCCACCCCGACAGCTTTTACGTTAGAAGAAAGACGACGGAAATCTTCTAATTTAAGCGTTAGCCCCATAGAAAGCATGATGATGGTGAGCAGAGGAACTATCTGGCTTTTTAGCGGAACGAAAATATGAGGTACAGAAAAAGCCGCCACTGAGCCCAAGATAGCCCATAAGGGAAACCAATTAATGATTGTTTTAAGCATAGTGAATATATGTGTGTTAGTTCATTTTGACGATCGATAATCCACTAAATTTGCTGTGGTGTATAGATCATGACCAGAAAACAGAGGGAAGTGTTGTTATGAACGATTTTCACTGGTGCCTTAGCACGTAATTTCCAATTGATGGCGATAAAAATCCTATTTTAGATGACTGTCTCAGTTGAATAGAAACTGACCGAAATTGAACTGCTAATTAAGGTAAAGCAATCCCATTTTCGACTGATTACTCTGATTTATAAATGCAATTAGTTTCATTGGTGCATAACTTTGATTGTGAAAAAAGAAGCCATGCTCACATGGTATTCGAACTATCAAATTTGTTAGTAATAACAAATATTTATGTATCATGTAAATTAGAATAATCACAGGAAAACAGTATGTTAAAGAAAGTACTAGGTTGCTGTATCGCCGCTTCATTTGCGGTGATTTCAACGTCAGGCTACGCACAAAATAATGAAGAACAAGGGTTTTCATCAGAAGGTCAAACACTGGCTCCTTTGGTGTCTGCACCTGAAAGCCAAGGGGTCAAAAATCAGTACATTGTGGTATTGAAGCAGCCTTTCTCAGTGGCAAGTAACCCTGAATCAATCCAAACCTTTACTCAACAAACGGTATCAAGCTTAGTGACGGAGCAGGCTGTGGAGGTCGACAAAGTGTTCGACCGTTCAATCAGTGGCTTTGTTGCAACGTTATCAGAAGATCAGCTTGATTCGCTACGTGCCGACCAGCGAGTCGAGTTTATTGAGCAAGACCGAATCATTTCTATTGATCCTCTTATCTCTGCCAATGCAAACCAAGGGAGTGCAACTTGGGGGCTAGACAGAATTGATCAGCGCAACCTACCGTTGAATAGCAATTACAGTTACAACTACGACGGTTCAGGGGTTACCGCGTACGTCATCGATACGGGTGTTACCAATACACACCCAGAATTCGGTGGCCGTTCTGTTTCGGGTTACGACTTTATAGACAATGACGCCAATTCTACCGACTGTAATGGTCATGGTACGCACGTTGCGGGCACCATTGGTGGTGCAAAATACGGTGTAGCGAAAAACGTGAATATTGTCGGTGTTCGAGTCCTGAGCTGTACTGGTACAGGTTCTACTTCAGGAGTGATCGCCGGTGTTGATTGGGTAGCGGCAAACGCGTCTGGCCCTTCTGTGGCTAACATGAGCTTAGGCGGCGGCATTTCCTCGGCATTGGACCGTGCAGTAGCAAGTGCTGTGCAATCCGGTGTGAGCTTTATGCTGGCAGCGGGTAACGACAATGCCAATGCTTGTAATTCTTCTCCGGCCCGTGTGGCGAGTGGTGTAACGGTTGGTTCAACGACTCGCAGCGATAGCCGTTCAAGTTTTTCAAACTGGGGTAGCTGTGTGGATGTTTTCGCTCCGGGCTCTAGCATTACATCGGCTTGGTATGACGGCAGCTACAAAACCATCAGTGGTACATCTATGGCAACACCACATGTAGCTGGTGTCGCAGCGCTTTACTTGCAAGCAAACCGATACCTTTCTCCTTCAGCGATTTCTAACTTGATCACTCAACGCGCGACAGTAGGCAAGGTTAAAGATACTAAAGGCACAGTGAACAAGCTGCTTTATAGCCTGAGTGACAGCAATTGTGAACCCGATTGTGCGAACCCAGGTGATGGCAAGTTAACGAACGGTAAGGCAGAAACAAACATCAGTTTAACTCAAGGTGGACAAGAGCATTACTACATTGACGTTCCTGCTGGCCGACGTTTATCCGTAACAATAAGTGGTGGAACAGGCGATGCTGACTTGTACACGCGTTTTGGCGCCAAGCCGACAACCAGTTCATGGGATTGTCGCCCATACCGTAACGGTAACAGCGAAACCTGCACCGTAACTAGCACGAAAAGCGGCCGCTACTTCATCATGTTGAGAGGGTACCGAGCAGCCAATGGTGTGAGTTTGAAAGCGAGTTATTAGAAGATTAACGCAATTTTTAGATAACTAAATTTTACCCTTTAAGGATGGTTTACTCGTTAGACCATCCTTTTCTGAATAGGCACTAACCCTTACGGTTACCTAACAGCCAATTTCGGAATGCTTCCACGCTTGGGAGATGCTTTTTCTCTGCTTTGTAAACCAAGTAATAAGCACTGTTGGCGGTCATAGATGCATCACTGACTTGAACCAATTCGCCATTGTTAATCTCTTTCTGCACCACAATTTCTGGTAACAAAGCGATGCCTAAGGATGATATAGCCGCTTGCTTAAGCATAAAGAAATGCTCAAAAGAAGGGCCTGATGGATTGAGACTAGGTGTTTGAGTCGCTTGTGCCCAATGGATCCAAGTGTGTGGTCTTGTCGAGTGTTGCAGCAGTGGTAACACTTGAAATGGAGCTTGAGTGTCACAGCTTTTCAATAGTTCTGGGTTCGCGACGGCAATCGTTGTTTCGTCTAAAACTTTTTCTGATTCTAAATTTTGCCAATAACCATCACCGTAGAACAACCCAATATCAATGAGTTCACCTTCCAAGTCTGGTGAGCGGTCTGCTGTGACAAAGTTCAATTCGAGCGACACCATTTGAAGTTCAATAGAAGGGTAGAGGTCGAAGAAATCAGGCAGTTTAGGGATGAGCCAGTATGTCGCTATGGTCGGTAATACCCCAAGCTTAATTTTTCCTCGGCTTCCTCCATACGTAAGAAGATCGAGTGTTGCTGACTCGATTTTGTCGAATGATTCTCTTAACGCAACAAGGTAGTTTTCGCCTGCTAAAGTCAGCTGCAGGCGTTGTTTAACGCGGTTGAAAAGAGCCATCCCTAGTTTTTCTTCAAGTGCGGCGACCTGTTGGCTTATTGCTCCTGGCGTTACAGACAATTCATCGGCTGCTTTCGCAAAACTTTGGTGGCGTGCAGAAGCTTCAAAAGCACGAAGACCGTTAAGTGAAGGGGTGAGTCGTCTAGGTTTATTCATTAGTTTTTCTATTTAATTACTCAGAAAAGATGGTTTTTATACGAAAAGATGAATAGCTAATATATATAACAGCAAAGTTGCTGTATTTTTTCAACAAGGAGGTCCTATGAAGCTAACGCCATTTCACGTTGCGATTCCAGTTCGCCATTTAGAAGAATCCCGCCAGTTTTACCGCGATGTATTGAATTGCAGCGAAGGTCGCAGTAGCGATTGTTGGGTCGATTTTAATTTGTATGGTCACCAACTGGTGATTCATTTCGACCCATCAATAGGCGAAGAAGGAAAGATACGCCTGCATCACAATTCCGTAGACAGCCATGCCGTGCCCGTTCCGCATATCGGTGTTGTACTGGAAATGGCAGATTGGGAGGCATTAGCCACACGCCTAAAAGAGAAACGCGTTGAGTTTGTGATTGAACCTTACGTGCGCTTTAAAGGACAGACGGGCGAACAAGCCACCCTATTTTTCTATGACCCAACGGGCAATGCACTGGAATTCAAAGCGTTTAAGGACATTGAAAGCCAACTGTTTGCTGCGGACTGAAAAACGTGAGTATTGGCTAAATAGCAACAAGCATGTCGTGGGCTTCTTTTTGGCTGGAAGACAATAAGGCTAGGATGGTTTGATCATCCTCCATTGTGCGAGCAATGGCGACGGTGCCGATAACCAACGCGGTAATCGCCAGTACTTTACCTTCGTCACACTCCTTGTACCGTCTCACATAGTTAAGAATCGTCTGATTCATATTTTGATAGATGCTTGAAAAGGTCGATTTTGCGCCAGAATCTTTTGTTGAAATGTCGGTAGCGAAAAAGGCGAGAGGGCAAGGTGTTTTACCTTTTACGTGTTCAATACTGAGGTAGGTATTTAACAAAAATTCTACCCATTCTTGGGGTGAAAAATGAGCTGGCTTTTGTTGAGCCAAATGTGTTTCGCTTGCCCCCTTAGACAATGCGCTTTCGTACAGTTCTGCCTTACTTGAAAAGTGGGCATAAAATGCGCCTCGCGTTAAGCCGCAATCTTTCATCACCATATCAATGGTGACGAAATCAAACCCATTTCGTGAGAAAAGATGAAAGGCACTTTTTAGGATCTTTTCGCGGCTCTTTTGCTTATGTGCTTTTGTATAAGGCATCGCTTCTTTTTAAATATGTTCTTTAACATATTTTATATGCTACCTAGTATCCCGTTTACAGCAAGTTAATTGGGAGATAAACGTGAGCAGCTATAAAGTGAAATGCCATTGTCAAAAGATTGAGTGTGAGGTTTCACTGCCTGTTTCTACTGTAGTGCAGTGCCACTGTCACAACTGTAGGAAGATGCAAGGAAGTGATTACAGTACGTGGGTAGCTGTACCCAATGCACAGTTTAAAGTGATGAAAGGCGAAAGTTTCCTGTCGCGCTACGAAGTAAGTCAACGTTCGAGCAAAAGCTTTTGTACCCAGTGCGGGACAACGGTATTTGCCATTAATGGGAAACACTTTTTAGATCATAAAATGGTAACGCTAGGGTCGATAGAACTTTGTACGTCAGAGCATTATGTGTCAGAGCTTTTCCCTCAAATGCAAGTGTACACCCAAGACAAAGCCCACTGGGTATCTGTTCATCCTGAAGTGCCTGTATTTACGGGTGAAAATGAAAGTGGAAAGTAGGGTGGAACAGTTGAAAATAACCATAGTGAGGCATGGAAAACCGAGCTCGGCATCCAACGATGTTGTGGACGCGTTAGGTTTTGAGAAATGGGTACAAGCCTATGATTTATCTGATGTGGATACCCGAAGCCTGCCACCTTTAGAGCTACAGTTAGAGCTAGAAAAGAGTTACTCAATAAGCAGCGATCTTAACAGAGCTCTGCATTCTGCTCGGCTTTGTACCAATAAAGATGCCGACTGTATTTTAAAAGAATTGAGAGAGTTTGAAATCCCTTGTTTCCGTTGGCCATTTAGGCTTTCTATTGGCAAATGGTTATTATTTTTTCGCCTAGCTTGGTATATGAATATTGTCGGCAAAAGTGAATCGAGACGCGTGGGCCATGCGCGGTTAAGGAAGGCGGTTGATCTCATTGAGGAAAAGTCATTAGAACAGCCCAATATCGCAATATTTGGTCATGGTTTGGCGAACAGATTTATAGCCGCAGAGCTTAAGCGTCGTGGTTGGACAGTGGCCTCGAGTGGTTCGGGGTATTGGGGGACCATACGGCTAGTTAAAGCATTGAATTGAGTTTTAGTCTGGGCATCACTTATACAAACTGAACTTCTTGGTGATAGCCTGAATGGTTTTAGTATCGCTAAATAAACAAACCCCGAGGTACTCCAAGTCCGATTTTTGAGTATCTCGCGTATGTGAGTGTAGGGTTATCTATGCACACTAGAAGCGCCCAGAAAGAGTTCGAAGATGCCATTTATCTGTCGCCTGAAGTGACCGAATGCCACTGGAGAGTTTGAATATTTAGTGCGAGTAGAGACTAAAGATCTGAAAAGCTACAAAGTTTTCCATTCTGAAACATTGGGGACGTTGCCTCACATTGCAACCATAACAACACATGTTGTGATGGACTCGCCCAAAGATGAGCGAGAATAATAAATTAACAGTTTTTACTATTATATTTTGACGGAATTTAGTGATCTTTATTCCAGTCAAAATAGTGATTAGTTTATGTTGAGAATAATAATAGGATAGCTTCCTGTATTTTGAAAATTATAAAAGTGCAATTGAATCGGATAAAATCACAACTTTTTGAAAAATAAGATTAATTTTAATTGGAATTAAGTTCATATAATCTGTTGTTAAATACAAATTTTTTTTATTCTAAATTAGATATATCTAAATTTAATAACGTATTGATTATTAATTATAGTTTTCATTTATGTAATTTAATAGCTTACATTGACGGGGTGAATCTCTTACATTTTTGGAAGAAATACGCCTATTGATACTTATTTTTCTAATGAGTTACATTCGGCTTGGGAACAGTCCCAAATCAAATGGAGAAATCAGAATAATGAAATTTTTTAAACTTCTTAGTCTAGCGGCTATGTTGGCGACCTCTGCTGCATCAGCAAATAATGCAATCGTATTCCCAGGTTCAAATTCAGCGGTCGGTGATGCGCCTATCGTTTTCCCTAAAGCGAAAACACCAGTGCCAATTGTTGGTGGGTATACGTTAGAAAATGGGTTACTGACTGCTAGCACTTACAATTGCGGCATCAACCTAGATGATCTTGATATGGAAGCGAAAGTTCACTGGGAAGGCAATACACCACAACTTCTTATTGTTGGGGACTACCCAGAAACTATGTGTCGCGCTGGTTTTACCGGTGAGTTTACGTTGGATCTGACACAGTTCATCCACAACACACCTGTTCACATTTTAGATCGACTGGAAGTCGTGACGAACCCTCGTTTCCGTTAATTTCCTAATTTTCCTTAATCAATAAGTTAAAACAAACCAGTTTCTCCCCCTTACTGGTTTGTTTTTTTCGTTTTTGGGCAGCTTGATTATGGAAACAAATGTATGGCTTAATCCCTGAATAATACAGCCAAAATGGTTTAATGTATAAATCTCAGGGGGAATGGATCATCGTATGGAAGAACGTCTAAAAGGTCTTATTGAATCCGTACCGGAGCTAATGGAAACTGCAATGGTATGCCGTGATTTAGGGTTGCCGAATTTTTACATTGCAGGCGGTGCTATAACTCAAATTATCTGGAACAGTCTTTTAGGGCGTAAGCTTTTAGATAACGTGAAAGATTTTGATATTGTTTATTTCGATTCGGAAGAAAGGCTTAGTGAACAAGCGTACGAAGATGCCGCTCGTATAAAGCTCAATCATGACGTAAAAATAGACATCAAAAATCAAGCGAATGTGCACCGTTGGTACCCTCAAAAATTCGGTACTGTCATTCCACCATACACGCGGGTCGAACAAGGCATCGATTCATGGCTGTCTGCATTTTCGATCGGCTTTACCTTAGATAAATCTGATCAGGTTTCTATCTATTCTACGGAGGGATTGAGCGATGCGTTTAATATGCTAGTGAAGCCGAATAAAGTAGCAATGACCGAAGCGAGTTACCTCAAAATGACCAAAAGCTTTAAAAAGCGGTGGTCGACTATAACTGTTGAACCTTGGGTATAATAGGTATTATTTTCTTAAAGCTTGCGGCGGTCTTCCTGTCCAGCTTTTAAAGCCTCGTCTGAAATTACTGGCGTCGCTGTAGCCTAGTCGATGGGCGATTTCATCAACGGATAATTCGGTATGAACCAAATACTCTTTCGCTAATTCACAGCGAACTTGGTTCAATAACACTTGGAAACTAGTGCCGACTTTTGTTAACTCTCTACGAAGCGTTCTTGATGAACAACCAAAGTGAGTTGCGATTGTTTCTATTGAGGGAAAGCTACCAGCACTTTGGTACAGCATTGTTTTGATTTGGTTGGTGAGTAAGTGAGGCGATTCCAGTGTATTAATGATGGCGTCACACGATTTCAGACATGCCTTAAGCGTGTCAGAATGGTGCGATTTTAAAGGGTGTTGCAAGATACTTGCGTCAAATCGAAGCTCACAATGTGTGCTGTTGAAGTGTGTTTGGCAACGGAAACGGTCGCGATATTGGTATTCATAGGCAGGCGCAGCATAGGGTAAGTACAATTCAGTAATCTCAAGCTGATCTTTGGTCATTTCCTCAAACAACGAGACAATGGCGCTGAGAAAATACTCCGTACAAAATGGCAGTAATTCACCAATGTCTAACGTATTTTTGATGCAAATGGCGGCAATCTCACCTTCAATCGTCACTTTTACAGCAAAAACAGGCCCATTCAATCTTAAGTATTTGAAGCCCGTTCTGACGGCCTCCTCAACTGATTGGCTGCATAAGATGGCGTAGCCCAGAACACCAAAGTGGCTAAACTTCGCGAATTCTCCCAGAGTTAAGCCGAGCCCGTCATTAGCCAGCATCTGATTCACTTTGCCAAACAATACTAATTTATCTGAGTAGGTAATTTGGCATTGCGGATTCTGCCAATCCAGTGTTTCCAACCCAGTACTTTTCAAAAGTTGAGCCGTGTTAATACCGCGTTCGTTCAGCACATTGAGCAACAAGGCAACATCCAGTGTGCCCAGTTGGTAGCGATGATCGGTTGGAAGGTATTCAGCAATAACGGTCATTGGGGTCGCGCTTTCTTGAGTTATCCGAAGCTTGAGTATTGGATACTCACAAATATCGGAGTATTCATACTGGCTCGTTTGGGTATAGACTAAGTCCATCAACCCATAATGTATAGTCGAACGTATTGCGCAGAAAAATCACCATCCGAACCTATACTCGCTCCTCGCAAGGGCACAGCCATACCTATTATCAAGTATTGATTCCGACGCGTGGATTCATTGATTTAAAAATGGATGGTGAGCCACTGAACCTATCTTACGGTGATTGTTTGGTGATTCCACCAGGTTGTTACCATGAATTTCAGGCGCGGGAAGATTTTCGGTTTTTGGTGGTTGATGTAGCCGACCTGCCTGAAGCCTTAGTAGGGCTAAACAATGCGGTTATCCCATTGAATGAGGCGGCTAATAACTACGTTCAGTTTATTGAAAAGCAGTTGGATTCCGACTTTAGCATTGAGGTTGAAAATCAAATTCTTGCGTTGTTATTCGAACTGCTATCCGTGCAAGATCTGAACAGCAAAATCGATCTCCGAATCAAAAAAGCGGTGCAATTCATTAATCAAGATATCGCTAAGAATCACACCATAAAAGAACTGGCAAACATTGCTTGTTTAAGCCAAACACAGTTCAAGCATTTATTCCTTAAACACATCAAACTCACGCCACTGAAATACTTAGCCAAAGTCCGTATGGAACGAGCCCGAATTTTGCTTAATAACACCGACTTGCCGATTAACCAAGTGTCTGAAAAGGTCGGCTTTGCTTGCCCATCTTCCTTCACCCGTAGCTTTTCTGCGTACTATTCCCTTTCTCCTAAACGTTATCGAGCTCAAATAACGGAATAATGGGTGTTCGGCTCACACCCCAGATTCGCTCACTTTTACCTGTCGTGTGTTTCGTTTGCGATAAAGCACAATGGATATCGCCACTATACCCATTCCACAGAGGGTAAATAAACTGAGTGTTTCCCCAAACAAAATAAAGTTAAACAGATACGCGAGCAAAGGAATGGCGTAGAACAAGACACTCACTCTGTCGGCGTTTTCACATTTGATCATATAGAGCAGTAAAAACAGTGCCCCAACAGAAACAACAATACTCATCCAAAGCAGGGATACGATGAATCCGGTACTCCAGGTTATCTGCCAGCCCGTGGAGAGAGCGACTACGATGAAGATAGGCATTGAGAACAAGTTTTGGTAAAGCATAGCTTGCGCAGGATTGGTATGAATGTGCGCTTGTTTGATGGTGCCATATGTAATAGAAATGAGGGCCAGCGCCGCAAATACAATACCGATACCAGAAACGGATTCGATACTTTTCGCACCCAAAATCGCAATACACAATCCAATGAACCCCAATACTAATAAGCTGGTTTTAATGGTATCGAGTGGCTGCCTACTCAAAAAAGGGGTAAGCATGGGTTGCAACCCAAGCACTAGGGTAACAAGTGCTGGTGACATGCCTGAACCAATAGCGAGAATGTAGAAAGTGATATAAAACACCTGCAGCATTAAACCGACAATCGCAATGTTTTTGAGTTCACTCAAACTTGGACGAGTAAACACCAATTTGCCTCGGTTCGCCATAACGCTCAAGATGAGAAGTAGACAAGTAAAAGAGACCATCGAGCGAGCGGCTAGGAAGCTCCATTCCGAAGAATATTGCAGCCCCACCTTCACCATAACGGCTCCGCTGCTCCACATTAGCAGAAATAGAATGGGCGCTAAGGCACTGAGTGATAAATGAGTACGCTTCATGGTTTAGTTCGCTTGGGTCTCTTCGTTGGCTTTCAATATATCGCCTTTTCAACACTCGAAATTTTCCCAAAAGACGGTTTTTTGTTGCGTGAAGACGAAGCTTCCAAAGAATGAATGTGTTCGATCTAGGAGTGGAATGGGCGAAAAATGTGAGTTAATTAACCAATGTGTCCGTAATTGACCTCCTATAAAGACGCGTTTCCCGCCAAACTGTTAACAGTATGTAAACTATGCTGGTTTAAAAATGATCGTAACGCGCCTTGCACCTGAAACACTTATTGCCGCCAATGGCCAGCCTCAATATGGGCAGTTTGATGGTATGCCTAAGCAGCTCGCCATTGAAGAGTTTGATTACCGCAACACCATGGATGGAAAAGCATCGTCGTTATGGCGGTATTTCCACTATAAGCAGTTTCAGTTTGTCAGTGTGATTACCGATCGTTACGTTATTGGTGTCGCGATTGCAGATATCCGATACTTGGCGTCGGCTTTTTGCTATGTCTACGACATCGAGAAAAACGAACTGATAGAAAACAATTGGTTACGTCCTTTAAATTGGGACAACGCAACAGCGCCATCGCCTTATACCAGCTTCGCTCATATTGCTTCTAAGCAGATACAGTTCCACCTTTTTGAAGGCGGATGGCAGGTAAGGTTGAACACCAAAAACGTCAAAGCCGATTTAGCCTTGTTTGCACCCAGTGGAAGCTTACCCTTGGCGATGTGTACGCCTACGGGTTACACCGGCTGGACATATACCCAAAAACACAACGCTCTATCTGTGCAGGGATTACTGGAGATTGGCGGCGAGCCAGTTCCGTTAGATTCTGCTTTGGCAGGGTACGACTTTTCAGCTGGGTATATGAGGCGCGAAACCAGTTGGCGCTGGGCGAGTATCAATACTTTTTTGGGCGATACCACATTAGGTTTAAACCTTGCGGCAGGGGTTAATGAAACGGGAAGCTGCGAAAATGTGTTGTGGCTAAACGGTGAGAGGCACTTCCTTTCGAATGTGCATTTTGAGTTCGACCGCGATAGTTCTCATCAAGACAACATCGACCAACATTGGCGAATTTTATCTGAAGATGGCTGTGTGGATTTGGTTTTTAAACCCTTAAACAAACGCAGCGAAAAGTTGAATCTTTGGCTACTAAAAAGCAATTTCAGGCAGTTTGTTGGGCAATTTTCTGGATCTATTAAAGATAATCACGGGCAAGTGCATCATCTCGATGAGGTACTTGGATTAACAGAAGACCATTTCGCGCGCTGGTAGGCTCGAATATAAGGACGAACTTATGGACATAGACACCCTTATTCACCATCCAGAATGGTTGCTTATCGTTTTAGCGCCTTTGTTTATTGTCTGTATTTTGGCGGAATATTTCATCGGTCAGAAAAAAGGAAAGTTACCAGACAATGCGACCTATAAACTTCCGGAAGTCGCCTGCAATTTTGCCCTTGCAGGGATGCACCAGTTCGCCGATTTGCTTACCGGGTTAATGGTAGCCCAGCTTTACTTGTGGCTGTTTGGTTGGCGTTTACTGGATATTGAAATGGGCTTAGCAAGCTTTCTGGTATTAGCGGTATTGCAGGACTTTTGTTATTACTGGTTTCACCGAGCCAGCCACCGAATTAGATGGATGTGGGCGGCGCATGTGGCGCACCACAGTTCGGAACGGATGAATTTCAGCACGGCTTTTCGCCAAAGCTTTATGTACCCTTTAGCTGGAATGTGGGTATTTTGGCTACCATTAGTGATCATCGGGTTTGATCCTAAGTGGGTGGTGTTTGTGGTGCTGTTAAACTTAGGCTTGCAGTTCTTTGTTCATACACAATGGGTACGTACGCTCGGCATCATTGAGTATGTATTTAATACGCCATCGCATCACCGTGTGCATCACGGCAAAAACCCACAATATATTGATAAAAACTACGCGGGTGTGTTGATCGTCTGGGATAAGCTGTTCGGCACTTTTGAGCCTGAAGTTGAAACGGTGCGCTATGGTATTTCTAAACCCGTAAACAGCTTCAATCCGCTGGTGGTGACGTTTCATGAATGGCGAGAAATGTTTAAAGAAGCCAGTCAAAAAGACCTGACGCTACAGCAACGTTTTAAAGCGTTATTTTCTCCGCCGAGCGATACGGCTATCGCGTCGGCAAAGAAAGCAGAGTCAAAGAAATAACGAGCAGATCATTGGCTCGCATGAGCCTAGGTGATCGAGCTGTTCATCCCACAATTTAGGCTATTTCGGATCTTGCTTGGTTACGGTTGATTGTTGCCCTGTATCTTTCACTTGATATCCCTGCGCCAAGATCTGATTTCGAATGGCGTCTGCCTCTTCATATTTCCCCTGTTTTTTAAGTGCGGTGCGCTTTTCTGCCAGCTCTAGAATGTTATTGGGTATGGCGACTTCTTCCACTTTGTTAATATCAATGCCGAAGATTTGGTCGAAATACATCAATGTGGCTTTCTTGTTTTCCGGTGCGATTTGGCTATCTAACACTTCCCAGACGCGAGCCAACGCTTTCGGCATATTGAGGTCACGGTTGATGTGTTCAAGAAATGCGTTTTTAAATGATTCATCGACGTGACCACCCTCAGGCAAAACGGCGACTTTTGTTCTCAATCGATTGAGGGCTTTTTGCGCGCCTTTCAAACTGTCCCAAGTGAAGCTTAAATGGCTACGATAGTGGCTAGTGAGCGCCAAATATCGATAAGCCAATGGATCAAATCCTTGCTCTAGCAAGCTGTCTAAACGCAAAGATTTTCCTGATTTGGAAATCTTCTCGTTGTCTATTTTTAGAAAGTAACCGTGTAGCCAGAAGTTGGCTTGAACGTGGCCATTTTTCGCTTGGCATTGGGCAATTTCATTGGTGTGATGGACAGGAATATGATCTTCACCGCCAATATGAATATCGAAAACCTCACCCAAATATTTCTCTGCCATCGCAGAGCATTCAATGTGCCAACCCGGAAAGCCTCTTCCCCATGGGCTTTCCCATTCCATTTGTCTTTGTTTGTTTCCGCTGAACTTCCAAAGCGCAAAATCGGTAGGTCGCTTCTTTTCTCCCATATCCACTCGGATACCCGCTTCTAAACCTTGTTTATCAAGCTTTGCCAGCTTGCCGTAATCAGGCAACTTGTTTGTATCGAAATAGACACCATCGCTAGTTTGATAGGTGAATCCTTTTTCTTCCAGAGATTGAATAAACGCTATTTGCTCTTGGATGTGCTCGGTTGCGCGGCAAGTAGTGGAAGGGGCAAGAATGTTCAACCGTTTAAAATCTTGAAAGAAGGCTTCTTCGAAATAGGTCGCAATGTCCCAAGCAGACTTTTGTTGTTTGCGAGCGCCTTTCTCCATTTTATCTTCACCTGTGTCGCCATCGGATACCAAGTGACCAACGTCGGTAATATTCATGACGTGGTGAACATCGTACCCATTGATTTGAAGCACACGGCGCAGCACATCCACAAATAAATACGTGCGTAAGTTACCTACGTGAGCGTAGTCGTAAACCGTAGGGCCACATGCGTACAGCCCAACTTTTTTTTGCTCGATACTGGTAAAAGGCATGAGCTCCCTGTTCATAGTGTTAAACAATTCCAGTGTTGGCTGAGCCATAATTCAATCCTTGTGTTGGAAAAAACCAAATAGATAAACAAATGCAAAAAGGCCGTAGATGGAATCATCTACGGCCTTGGAATTCGTATGAGTCTTTCTTTATGGTAACTAGTTTTGGTGATAACCAGTTTTTAGTGGTGACTCGGTGGTAAATACACGAAAGCGGCCGTAGATGAAAGATCTACAGCAACAACAAGATTGGTGAGCAATCGCGAATATCGAAGTCATGTTTTTAAACTAATCGAGATGATAGGGAATTGCAATGGTTAGGGGCGAGATGTTCGGATTGCTTGTTCAGGTTGCTTAGGTATTTGGTATTTAGGTATTGACCTCTACTTAAGTTGAGGTTTTAAGGTACAGTTTTTTTAAAATCAACAATAGAGTTTACATGCTGACAGAAACACAAAAAAATCAATATTTAAGAAGGCTAGGTATTGATCCTATGTCGATGCAGGCTGGCGAGTATTCAGACAAAAGCTCATTGCTCAACGTGCTCCACTATGCTCATCTACATAAAGTCCCGTTTGAAAATTTAGACGTTGTATACGGTAGAAAAATTGAGTTGTCTAAAGAGGCGGTTTTTCGCAAGTTAATCGAAAACGAACGGGGTGGTTTTTGCTATGAACTGAATTTCGGATTCTACCTTCTGCTTTCCTCTCTGGGGTTTTCAGTACAGCTTCTTTCCGCGAGAGTTTACGGAGAGAAGGAGGATGGGGAGAAGGGATATGGGCAGGAGTTTGATCACTTAATGTTGCTGGTGGATCTTGAGGGGGAGGGAGTCATCGCCGATGTCGGTTTTGGCGACAGCTTTCTTTACCCTGTGCCATTAAATGGTGGTGTTCATGCTGAAGAAGGTGCTCAATTTCGAGTGAAAGAAGAACAAGGCGATTTGTATCTGTTGAGTAGCGACGACAATAAAACATGGCAGCCACAATACTGTTTTACTCTAACACCAAGAAAGTTAGCCGATTTTTCTGAAATGGCGAGCTATCACGAAACGTCTCCAAAATCGTCGTTTACTCAAAAGTCCGTCTGTACTATTGCAACCCCAAATGGGCGAGTAACATTAAGTGACCGCAAATTGATCACCACAGAGAGTGGGGTAAAGTCTGAATACCGTGTTCTCAATACGCTAGAGCACGCAAAATTATTGAAGAAACATTTTAATGTGGTGTTTCCTGCGAGTTTTTCTGTCGAAGAATGAGTGGATAGAAATGACCCATTCTTAGCGTGAAAAAGTATTAGCGTGAAAAAGCCGGAGTATATGCTCCGGCTTTGATTGGAATGGCGTTATAAAGTGTTATTTACAAGTACCTAGATTTGCCCAAACTTCCCACGGACCTGAGTTTTGTGCTGGGTTTGCGCCTTTCGTCCACCATGCTGCTTGGTATTTCACACCGCCGTGCTGAACGGAATCGCCTGTTAGGTATACCGTTTTGTCATCCCAAACTGGTAAGCCAGCACACATACCGCCACCTGTTGAATCTTTTTTCACAGTAATGCTTTGGGTGTATGCATCTGATAATTTTGCATCGTCGGTGACAACGAGTTGCACTGTGTAAGTACCGTCGGCTAAGTAAGTATGTGAAGGCTTAGCGGAGCTAGAGTGGCTGCCGTTACCAAAGTCCCAGCTGTAGCTCAGTTGCGCACCTTCGTGATCAAACGACTTAGAACCATCAAAAGTACAAGCGAGTTTGTTACAGCTGTATGTGAAATCGGCAACTGGAGGGCGATTCACATCAATAATGTCGATGTAGCTGTCAGGTACACCAGCTGGGAAGTGAGAAGACACTTTCGGCCAGATCTTGCTGATGTGTGCGCCTTTGTTGTAGCAACCACCAAGGTGGTGCAGTGCGATAACACTGTTGCTTTTAGCGGCTAGAACAGGAGAGCCAGAAGAGCCGCCTTCAGTATCACACAAGTAGCCAGCATCGGTGTTGGTGCCACGGCCATTCACAACAGGGCGGTCGACCTGACAAACGCCAGCGGTGTTGGAATCGGTTTCGATACCTAGCTCTTTTTTACGCCCACCTGGATGTTGTGGAATGAAAATACGCTCGGACAAGGAAGGGATACGAGGGTCTAAACCTAAGTGACCAAATTGCGTGATTTTAGCGAAATCTTTCACATTAAAGAGGGTGTAGTCGAGCGTGTAGTCAGTAGAAAGAAGCTGATTTGCTTGCACTTTTACGGTTTTAGCATTTGCGCCACCACAGCTCGCTTGCTGGTAGTTAAACCAAACTTCGGTTGATGCTGCTTCTGCTGCAGATTCAACACAGTGGTTGTTGGTCATCATTAAGTTATCAGGGCCAACACGCCACGCTGTACATAGGCTGCGTCCGCCAATCAGCAATCGAGCGACAGGGCGCGACAGTGCGTATTCTGTTGGGTGAGATGTTTCGTAGCACACTGCGGCTTTTTTCTGGTCAGTACCACAGATAGATTCGGTGCCATCTGGGTTTAAGTTAATGATGGAATCGATTTCGGCTTGTGTTTTACCTTTTTGGTATTGGTCTATCACAACATTGAAGGTGCTGTTTGGATCTTTCGCTTCGCCGATGACCTTAACATGTACCGTGTCACCTTGAATCGAAATAGCCGAGAAGCGGTTCACACCATCATCTCCGGCATTTGAATCGTAGGTTTTCGAAGTATTTAAGCCCGGTCCATAGTGCAGTACTTCACTTCTGTCTGGTGAAGAAAGCTCTATCGCCATGCCCTCTGGTACTTGAAACTGCGAGAAGTGCACTTTAATGAAGCTCGCATTTGGAGAGTAGAGTAAGCTCGCACTCTCTTCATTGACTTGTGTGGCAGATAAAGACAATTGTGCCACCACATCTTCCGAGATGGTTGGCAAAACATCTGGGATTTGGTCGTTTGCCGCGAAGCTTGAAGTCGCGGTTGCAATACCTACTGCCAAAGCGCTGACGGCAATAAGTTGTGATTTTTTCTTCTTAATTTGTGTAATTGTATGGTTCATTTTTAATTCCATTTTATGCATCTGTAAATTTCAACCTCGCTGACGTTTCTATCCAAGCGCAAAGTCCGTAAGTGATAAAATCGCCCTTTTTCTTCGAGGCACTAAAAATCTAGTTGGAATTTATAATTTCGCTTTAAATGAACGTAAAAAATTCAAGTAGTTTTAAGAAGTTATGAGAATAGTTCGGATTAAATGAAATTAATAAATCTCACATTTAGTGATTTAGTGACTGTGTTCCAAAATGTGGATACTGAGGTCGCAGCTCGAAGAAGTGAGCGGTGGATGAACTGAAAGTGGGAGCACTGCGTGTGGGCATAAAAAAGCCCGGCATTAATGCCGGGCAAATGGATTGAGATCCATGATTTTTATGGAGTCCACGTAACTGTCAAATCGACGTTTGAGTAAGACTGGTAGCCGTTTAAGGCGATGTACCACTTTCCAGCGGTTGGATTATTGATAACACAAGACTCTGTGTTGCCATTTATCCAAGGTGCGCAGTCGTTATTGAATGTCGATGGTTGGCTACCGAACTTAACGTATAAGTCGGCATCGCCAGTCCCGCCAGCAATGCTAATGGTGAGCTTGCTCATACCTGCGGGAATATCAATATTGTAATGGTCCCAACTTCCTTGTACGCCAGATAGGTTGCTTGCTTGAGCGTTGCCACCTTGGCCTGGTGTTGGATCCGGATCTGGTGTTCCACCGCCACCAGCCAATTGGAGAGCGCGGTCAACAGCGGCATTGGCATCCAGCATACCTGCGCCACATCCACCATTGTTACAAGAACCAGGGAAAGGACGTGCTGAATCTTTAATAATGGATTCAACTTGATCAGGCGTTGCTGCTGGGAAGGCTTGTTTAACTAAAGCCGCAACACCCGCAACATGAGGGGTCGCCATTGACGTACCATTCATGTTTGTTGAAGACGGACCTTGAGGTGTCGCTGTACCCGAATCGACCGTAGACAATATGCTCACGCCGGGTGCCATAATATCGACCTCAGAACCATAGTTACTGAAGTTAGCTTGGTTGCCAGATGTGTCGGATGCACCGACAGTGATAATGCCTTGGCAATTTGCTGGAGTGACGTTTTGAGTGTTGATTCTATCGTTACCTGCTGCCACAACAATCACCGCGCCATTATTTCTCGCCGCGTTTATCGCATTTTGGTAGGTGTAACCACAGCTGCCTCCACCACCAAGGCTTAAGTTAATCACTTGTGCTGGATTAGGGTTGTTAACGTTACCTGCCCCCGCCGCCCAGATAATGCCATCTGAAATATCGGAAACGGAGCCACCACAACGGCCGAGTACACGAGCTGACGTGAGCTTCGCATCAAACGCGACCCCAACACCGTACTGACCATTTCCTTCAACAGCACCCACTGTACCAAGCACATGAGTACCGTGCCATGTTGAATTTCGTGCAGGGATAGGGTTACCGTATTGGTCGTTTCCACACTCCCCATAAGCACTGCGGTCACCTGCGTCGATGCCGTTAGAATCTCGACCGTCGCCATCACGGGATGTCCAAGAATTACTGATGAAGTCGTAGTGTGATACTAAGTTTGGCGTGAGATCTGGGTGATTGGTGTAACCCGTATCGACCACACTTACCGTCACGCCCTGACCTGTGGCTTTGTTCCATGCCTGATCCGCGCGGATACCGACATTAGGGTTGCTGTAATGCCACTGGCTTGAATATTGAGGGTCGCTAGGTGTATAGAATGGTTTTGCCCAGCCATCCAGCTCGACACTTTCTACATTCGGATCAGCGTTTAATTTACTGATTATCGCTTCCAACCCATCGGCGTTGGTGCGGCTGTCAATTTTCACAACGTGATGATCGTCAAGCAGCATCGCACGTTTGTATCGAACTTCGTTGCCTAATTCATTCGTAATATTGTTAGACAAACTGCGGATGGAGTCCGATTGCTGCGCTTTAACAATTGATGCCATAAACCCACTTTGGGCTTGACCAGACGACTTATATTTAACGATCAGTTGTACTTTATTAGACGGAATATCCTGTAGCGCACGCGAAAGTGCGTGGTAGGAATTTTGTGGTTGAGCCAGCGATGATGAAGCGTCTGCTGCCATTGCGCTCGATGCTGTTGCTCCTGCAAGTAATAAGGCGGAAACCACTGCCGTTAATTTGAAGTTAGAACGTTTCACTTCTTTTCTCCGTGACTATTTTGGGCGCGCATATCCAGAGATACCAATTTATTTATGCTCCTGCTATACAGGTGGGGCTAAGCCTACTGTCATTCGGCAATCCTCACACAAGCATTAAAGCGCTTAAGTGGCGTATCTGATTAAAAACGCTAAAGATTGAGCAACACATCCCTGATTCGCTAAACCTATATATGACGACGTATTCCGTTTGTCGCCTATCTACCCAAATAACACTCGATGAAACTAACATCTTGAGAGTTATTGGGCTTATTTGTACTCATAACAACGTTAGTCATGTCGCTCCCCTGAAGCTTTCTTCATGACCATCGAGTACATGTAATGCATGCCCAAAACATTAAGATATAAAAAATCCTGTTTATAGAATCCTATCGAATATATGGAATCATGTATTGATAACCTCATGTACATTCATGAAATGAATTTTGTCGTGTCATTACGAATTTGTTTGAGATGAAATTTCTTGCATAGCAACATTAATCGGGGTTTGTGTTGTGAAATATGGTGAATACGCCAGATTGGTAGAGAAATTAACTGTGTTTTGGGGAAAGTGTCAGGGCTAAGACAGGTAGGTTGGTTGAATGGTGAGATCTCGTTTTGTACAAAATATGAGCGTTGCTGGTAAAAAAACACAGCCATACGAGCTGTGCTTTAAATAGTCTTTTCAAAAGTTACGTTGCTATCAGCGCTTCAGTAAGCGGTGCGTGTTACCGAAAGCAGGTATTTGCCCAATGAGTTAACCCTGCTGTTACCGAGCCGAAGAAGTTGCCGCTAACGATTGGTATGTTAGGTAACTGAGCCTCGATTGCAGCGCGTAATATTGGAGAGCGAGCACTACCGCCGGTTAGATAAATGGCATCTGGATTTTTCCCACCTAAGCGGACGGCTTCGGCGACCAAATCAATCATTTTTTCTTGGGGAGTCGAGACAGCCTCCGCCATCTGGGCTTGTGAAACATCGACTTCCAACATTTCAGAAATCAAATTTAACTGAGTTGTAAACAGCGATGCATCGGACAGTGCAATTTTGGCTTGCTCCGCCTGACGAATAATACTGTACCCGAGTGTTTCCATGTAAACCTGCAACAAGCGTTCGATTTTGTTTGGCTCTAGGGCATCTTTTCTTAATTGCCTGAGTACTTTGTGATTCTCTCGACCATAAAAGTCACGCTGCGCTTCAACATTATTGATGGCGACGGGGTTCCAAAACTGATTTAAAGGGATGTCGATGCCCGCGTGGGTTTTCGAACCTTTACCAAATGCAGGCATAAGTTGTTTGAACGCAAGGTATATATCGAAATCATTCCCTCCAACTCGTTGGCCACTGTGCGCTAATAAACTGGCAGTGCGGTCGGTTTGATGTGCCCAACTTGGTCCCATTTCTATCAACGAACAGTCGGTGGTACCACCGCCGATATCAACCACCAAAACGGTTTTGTTTTCGCTCAAGGTGTTTTCGTAGTCGAGCCCTGCGGCTACCGGTTCAAATTGGAATTCGATGTTGCGAAAGCCTGCGCGTGTTGCCGCGTTACGTAATATAGCTTCGGCTTGCTGGTTCGACTCTTCACCGCCACGACCATGGAAGTTGATTGGTCGACCAATTACCGCATCATTTATCACTTGATCGATATGTTGCTCGGCATTGTTTTTTATATTAACCATCATCGAACAAACCAAATCTTCAAAAAAACGGATCTGGACTTCGTGCAAACCACTGGCACCCAAGAAGGATTTTGGAGATTTTACGTAATAGACCTCTCTAGGGTCTTCGAGGTACAAATCCAACGCCGCTTGACCAAATAAAATGTCATCTGCCAGTACTTCGATGTCTTCTTCGCGGTTAAAAGCAATGGAGCGCCTGAGCACTTGTTCGCCAACGGAATCACTTGGCGAGATCCCGTGATGACGAAACAACGCCTCAGAAACGGCTTCCCGTGTAGGAGCACAAAGGGTAGAAGGAATAAAGTTGCTGTTATTCTCTAACGGGATTAATACGGGTTTGTCTTTCTCTGATGTCGCATCTTTTACCATGGATGCTACCGAGCAATTTGCGGTTCCATAATCAAAACCAATATACATGTCATCTCCCGTATTTGAGTGAAAAAGGTCGGCGATTCTACAGTAAATAAAAGACTGAATAAATATTTAAATATACCCAAGTGACTTCAAAATGCAGGATTCATCTTGAGGTTACGTGGGTATAGACCCAATGACTTAATTGAAGAGGGAATTATTACTGTGCAGCGTATTGTGATCTTTATACAAAATAGGAGGCTAAAATAAATTTCAGAGATTTTGAGGTTTGTTTAAAAGTTTGACTGGAGATCAATGAAAGGGAACATTCCCATTGACGGAAAAAATGAAAATCAATAGGTTTCTCCGTGCCATCGAAACTTCGAAAAGCCAGTGTTTATAAGGGATGCAGTCCGATATGAGCTGGTTGAATAGTCGGAGTCGGTGTTTTTGTTTTTGGAATCATTTTTTAACCGTATTCCATTGTCTGTTGTTTGAATTTTTATTTTCTTAAGCATTTATTCACTTCAGATACGCATTTTGTATACGTCATGCGAATTTACGCAGAACTTCTGACGTTCAAATAAAAATAATACCGGAGAACACAATGAAAACCTTGAATCTCTCTAAACTGTCGCTTGCAGTAGTATTTACTCTGTCCTCGGCGTCAGCTCTAGCCCAATCGCCATCCTTTACCGAGGGGCTAGAAGGACGTGTTATGTCCTACTCGGAGTTTGTTGATAATAAATCAAACCAAAAAATGTTGATGACATTTGCCGAACACTCTCAAGCAGGCTCCATCACATTTAACATTGACCACACCTGTGGTTATGTTTTGGGTACGCTAAACCTGAATGATCCTACTAGCATTTTTGGTGGTGGGATGAATATTAAACTCAATAAATTTGGCAGCACCCATCGATGCAGCACAGAAGAGTTTGATGATCTTCGAACGTTGGTAACGGCAGACAACATCAACAGCATAAGGCTGTTCACCACGCAAACGAGCCTGTCTTCTAAAGTCACTGGTGCAACGTTGTCATTTAGTGACGTTACAAAAGAAGTAGAAGCACAACGCGCTCGACAAGCGGTGCTCGATACTTACTGGGTAAGAGGAAATGACTCTGCATCCGGCAGCCAATCCGATGAGAAGCCTTCTGTGGACCTTTACTTGGAGCGAGTTCAACAAGCGGCAACAGACTTCCCATATTTTGTGGTTCACAATCACGCATTACGTATCTTTGAAAGCGATAAAACAGACACCGGAATTGCAGCAGAAACTTATGTAGGCGGTATATTTGGCGGTTTCAATATCACAAATGGTATGAGCAGCGAGTCGATAGTTGGAAATCAAGGAACGACATTTGGGTTTGACCACACACACGCAAATGGCTACGACTTAACTCAAGGGTCTATTAAGTTTGGTCAGTTTCATTGGTTGGAGCGGATACATTTGGATTGGCCTGCGAAGTTGAGCTCTAAAAATCGTTTTCAAGTTAATGGCGATTCGCTAACGCTGTCTTCCGATATTTCTGAGGAAACCATTAAGTATGATCGTTTGGTTAAATCCGCCAAAATTGAAGATCTTAAAAATACAGAGTGGGTGGGGAACATCGCAAGCGAGAATGTGACGGCGAAGTTTGCGAGCCACTCGCTGGAAGAGATGCTCGTGAGTTTTGAAGGGATTGGTTCTAGAGCTTTAGTTAAATTGAGCGCAAACGACAGCGGTTCATTTAGCAAAGCACAAGTTGTGGGTGCAACCCACCAACATGCTTTGGTATCAACGCTGAGCAACGCATTACCGGAAGTAAAGTCGGTTGTTTTGGATTACTCTGACGCGAATAGCCGTAAGCTTCATATCATTACAGAAAGTGAAATATTCTCGCTAACAGAGAAACGCGCGGCGATTGCTATCACTTTTAATTAAGATCGCTTTTTAGATTAATACTACCCCCCGATAGCCCGGCCGAATCAACGGTTGGGCTTTTTTGTTTTTCTAGTTTTGATTCTTTCAGCGTGTTTATCCAAAGCTGAGTATATGTGGATAACATTTGTAACATCAGTTGCATTCACGCTCTACAACCTCAAGATGCTAACTCCGATACCCACAGTTTTAAGCTACATAATCTGGCAATCGAATCATCGCAAGAATTGAAAATTCTTTTAGTCAGTTAACACCTAGAATGGCGACCAAGCTTAATAAAAAGGAATCAACATGTCCGCAAGGAACACCAGTAAAGAAGCATCGACTCAACAATTAGCGAATACGCCCATTTTCCCTCTGTTTATGCAAACTGCCATTCCCATTTGTATCGGGATGTTGGTGATTGGCTTGTACAATTTGGTGGATGGTATTTTCATTGCGCGATGGGTAGGGGCTGATGCGATTGGCGCGGTTTCGATGGTGTTTCCAATGCAAATGCTGATCGCCTCCGTGGGTGCGATGATTTCCTCGGGCACGGCAGCGATACTTACGCGGCTTATCGGAGAAGGGAAACTGTCGGATGCAGGAAACGTGGCTGGGAACGCCGTTTTTCTTACTGCTACCCTTAGCGTGATTTTTTTTGTTATCGGGTGGCAGCACCTAGACGCTGTGCTTGAATTCCTTGCCGTTTCACCCGCCTTTTATGATCAAGCATTCCAGTACGCGCAACCCATTGTTCTTACGGCTATCGTAGCGATGATGCTCCCCGTTTTTGGCGATGTATTCCGTGCCGAAGGTAAAGCGCCGATCATGATGCTATTAATGCTGACCTCTTCCGTTTTGAATATTGTGTTGGACTACCTGTTTATCGTCGTCATGAATTGGGGGGTATCTGGTGCGGCTTGGGCAACGGTACTCTCTCAAGCTGTTTCCCTGAGCATAGGGATCTACATGTATTTAAAAGGAAAAACCTTGGTTCGCTTTTCCTTTCAATTCAATGTTCGGCTTTGGGGTTCTATTGCCGCTTTAGGCGTACCTGTGTTGGTCGCTCAAATGGGGATGGCGATTCAAACGGGCTTGGTGAATTTTCAATTTACCGAAATAGCATCTAAAGATTGGATCAGCGCTTACGGCATTTTGGGAAGGCTGTCGATTTTCATTATCCTGCCTATGATAGCGATGCTGATTTCGTTTCAAACCATATGTGGCTTTAACCTTGGTGCGAAGGCGATAGACCGAGTTCAGCAAAGTATTAAAGTTGCACTTACGGCAATGGTTGCGTATTCCAGTTTCGTCACGCTCCTATTGATTACTGTGCCTGAGTGGTTGATGGGCGTGTTTACAACGGAACAGGAATTGATTTCTTACGGGAAAATTATCATATTTGCCACCATTTGGGGCTTACCATTGGCTGGAATCAACATGCTGGCGACAGGGTTCTATCAAGCAAAAGGCAACGCCAAGCTGGCAACGATGTACAGCCTGTTGCGTGTTGTGTTTATTATGAGTCCATTGCTGTTTATTTTGCCGTACTTTTTTGATTTGGAAGGGGTATTCTTGGCGATTGTAGCAAGTGATGTTCTGGCAGCAGGTATTACGTTAGTGCTGTGTTTTAAAGAGTACAAAAAACTTTCTGAACCGGAGTTGAGTTACGTTGACGTTTAGTGTGAACTCCCTGTCAGCCAGCAGTTGGCAGGTTTATAGTGAAAGGCTCGAGCCCGTTCTAGCCTATATTCATCAGCATTTGGATAAGCCACTGACGCTTGAGAAAGCGGCAGAGCTGAGCCACTTTTCCAAATATCATTTTCAGCGAATCTTTAGCGCGATTATTGGTGAAAGCTTATCTCAATACAGCAATCGATTAAGGCTTGAGAAAGCAGCAAACGCGTTGCTTTTTCACGAATCATTGTCGATTACTGATATCGCCATGCAATTTGGTTTTTCCAGCAGTGCGAATTTCTCTCGCTCATTTAAAGATCATTTTGGTATCTCGCCCTACGGTGTAAAGAGTGGTAAGCCCAAATCGTTGAATGGCGTAAAAACCCCGCTTAAGCAGCCAATCGATACGGCTATTTTGCAACACATTCATACGTTGCGAGCCGAAGCCAAAGTTTGTCCACCTAGTGAAGCGATTACCCCCGACAGGATATTTGAATCGCCAGACACTGAGCTTTGTATTTTGAGGTCAGAAGAAGGCTATTTATTGCCAAGTATATTCCAGTGCTGGAATACGTTGATTGATTGGGGGCTAGAGAACGACATAGGGGCCATGGATCAGGTTCGGCTTGCAATGTGCCACGACAATTTGCTTTTTACCCCCAGAGAAAAGTGCCGATATGATGCGGCACTTATGATCACGCCAGAGCAGCGAAGTAAAATCCACGAACCATTCGAACTGGGCAAGTTAAGTTCAGGTCGGTATGCGGCTTTCAGGTATCAGGGCAAACCAGACAATGCTGCGAAATTTCAGATCAGCTTGTACGCGAAATGGTTGCCGTATAGCGGATACGAGCCTGATATCGCCCCCCTCATTGAGCGCTATGATAGACCGATCTCTTCATTGGATAAGGACGGTAAGCCAGAGTGGATTGACTTGGAAGTGTGGATCAAAATAAAACCGCTCAGAACGTTGAACGAACTGAGCGGTGGTTGTTGTAGCGACTAGATATTAAGGCGATTGACTAAAATACGCGTCGACGGAACGTTCGGCCTCGGCGATTGGTGTCGCGCTTTTACTCGCGGGTGGGGCAAACTCTGTTGTCGCTAAATCGTAGGTGTAGAGATCAATGGATTGATCCCGCTCATCCTGATTTCGAATTTGTCCCTCTTCAGACGGGTAAAGCACCGTACCGAGTACATCCCCCAAGTGGCTTAGCAGTACATCAAACGTGCCTTGTTGCGGTGTGGCACTGCGCCTGCGTTGCGATGGCGGGTAACCATCCGTCAGTCGCAAACCCAAAACGTTCGCGTTTAACGGCTTAAGGTTCGGGTGCTGTGCCGATACCGAAGGCGATAGAAAATCAAACGCATGAAGGGGGAAGTTGTTTAACACCCCACCGTCCATCCACATTCCATGATAGTCATCTGCTCTTTGGTTGTATTGCCCTGTAGGCACATTCGCTTCCACGTGAACCGGTTTAAACAACACCGGTAAATTCATCGAAATTCCCACGGCTTCTGCAACGGGGAAATCTGGGGTTTGCCGCTTAGAAAATACCGATGGTCGGTGCTTGGTAATGTTAGAACCGGTGATCACTAAATCGACGCCCGTGAGGTCAAAGAACTCACGAAAGTTAAGTTCCGAACCGTTTACGGCGTAGATAAGCGGCGCTTGCCCTTGCGGAGTTCGCCGGTTAACCAACCTTTGCCACAAAGTGCCATAGAGCGCACTTTGCAAGAAGTTTCGGGCTGCCACTCCCGGAAACATGCCTCGGTCGAACAATATGTTAAACAAGTAGTGTTCGGGGTGAGCAATTAACCTACGCACAATGGGATCGGATGTGGAGCCAAATGCCCCATTCCTCGCCAGATTACCGACTGCGCTCGCCAACATCGACAAGCCACGAATGCTTTGGCTTTGCTGGCGAATATGATCGATAGGTCGAACCCCATTTGGCGCGCTGGTGTGCAAATCGGGGCGATTGTTCCGATCTACCGAGCGAGACAGCCCAATGCTTGGCCCATCAAAAAAGCCAGTAAAGGTACTGGAATTATTAAGCACCTGTTGCAGCTGGGTGGAGTTATAGCCCATCGCTAAAAACATGGCGGTGATGGCGCCGGCCGAAGCTCCACTGATACCCCGAATCTGGTTTTGCCCGGGCGTATCAATGTTGATAGGTAGAACACCGTGCCGCTCCAAGGCGCGAATGGCACCGAGGTAAGTCACCCCTTTGCCTCCGCCACCTTCTAGCGCGAGATAGTGTACATCCGCTGGATTAGAGATTCGTGCCATGGCTTAATCTCCATCCAAATCTTCAACCCACTCTCCGTCTTCATTCTGTTTCCATTTCGGCAACTTGTCGTCGGCTCTTAAATGCACCAGTGAGGTTGGGATTCGGACATCCCAAGGGTCACCTTGTGGCACTTCTTCTCCGGGTCTATCCAGACGTTCTGCAATTTCGTCTGCAATTGGGAGATAGAGTGGGTTTGAAATGGCAGGCAGCGGACCACCATCCCACAATTCACCGAAGGTAATGAAGTGGTCGACTGCACCTTCAAAACCCGGACGGATTGGCACAGAGACACGGCAATAACCCGCTTTAAGGAATTGGTTGAAAAGTGGGTCGGTATCTTCATAAGCGATACGTTCATCCCATAGAGGTTTTCTTCCCCAGAAGTATGGGTAAGTCACCCATGTCACATGTTCCCATTCGAATGCTTGTTCAAAGAACCTTACGTAAGGACCTTCTGCTTCGTTTTCAAATATATTGATTTGGGGGAAGCCTTCGCCGCCTGTCTCAATGGAGTTAAACAAGTCGAAGTGCTGCTCGGTAAGAATACTCACGCAATGCTTTTTAAGTTCATCTTTCATGAGCTCCAAGTTAAGCGCCGGGTTTTTCCCTTCTATGGCGACACCGGCTTGCAGTTCGGCCGCGGAGAGTTTCTCTTCGTATTCGGATAGGCGGGCTTTATAGGCGTTAGTGAGTTTAGCGTGGGTGTCTAGCCGCCATTTCATCATGGCGCGGTCGGTTCGCTGGCACTTCACTTCGACAATTGCAGCAATGTCGGATACTTTCCATGTTTGCAAACCAAATGGAATACTCTCTCTTTCACCACTGAGGCTGGTACTCCAAACCCAGTCACCGTCCTCGAATCGATGAGCTCGATTACCAATGACGATATCAACAACAAAATTGTCTTCCCAGATATTCACGACATTACCCACAACCCCGTGAATAGCCTTATAGCCTTCGTCTATCTGAATGGTGCCAGAATGGTTGTAGTGTGTGTCGTCATCGCCGCCGCCAGCTTTAAAATCCAGCGATTTGGTGATGTAAATTTCTGGTGGCGCACTGACGTCGGTCGCACCGTACTCTTGAACCCACGAATGGTAGTTGTATTCTGTAATTTGATCAGGGCGCAGGTTAAATTCCATTGGTTTTTCGATGTGCAAGGCACTGGCGTGAGCATCGGATAGTGTTTCAATCAGGAAAGCTCCGGGCTCTGGCACCATAAAATCGTACATGGTGCGAATGCCATAATTGTACATTTGCGCTTGATAAACCTTATTCACCCATTGGTACACGCCAGCGATATGACCATCGCCATCGACATTATCAATGCCGTGTGCCGATGTTTCGGTGACTTCATTGGTGACTCTTAATGAAGACCGTTCCAATACACGCTCAGTTATCTTATTGGCGCTTCGTTGTGTCACATCTTGCGAGAAACTGGCCGCGGTTTTAGTGGCTTCCTGCTTACTTCGAGATATCGAGCCTTCTGCACTGGCAGAAAATTCCACCACTGGGCCATATTTCCCCGACACGCTCAAACCGGCTTTAAGCGACGAGTCTTGCTTAATGGTTTCGCTGGTTTCTCGGCTCATTTCAAAACGGCTGGTGGATTCTAACTCCCGCTCTTCACTGGTTGTGATTTCGGTTTCTTGGAATAAGAGTTCTTCGGTTTCCCGACGCCTGATGTGTTCCCTTTCTTTGGTTTCGCCTTTGAGCACATTTTCAATGTGAGCAATATCGGTGCCCTCGTACGCTTTGAGTTGTTGCTTAATCACCAACAAATCGGCGATGCCTGCGGGGGCAATACTGCCATGTGTTCTCGGTACACGGTTATCCACGAGCAGTGGTGCCATCCAGTTTCCTAAGTTCCCTAAAAAGCCAATGGTAATGTTGTTCCAAGCCGTCGCGATGGGTGTTTTGGTCATAACCAACGCTTTACCCATTCGCTTAAACGATTTCTTCATGGGGCGGCCGAGCAAACCATCCAAGTCGCTGGCAAGCATGTCGATTTCTTCTTGAAGCTTTTGAACAATTTCGTCGATTGGATCTTTCGTTATGTCCAATTTACGTGACGACAGAATTTTTCGGGTGCTGTCGGTGAGCTTATTGCCAGCTTGCTGAGTGGCAAGAAACCCGACTTTTCCTAAATCGACGGGGGTAAACGCTTGAGTTCCGCTTTTGAAGTGTCGGGCTTTTTCTAGTAGTGACGTAAGAGATTTGCTTTCGCTGCCAACATCAATAGAAAACTGACCTACTTTTGCTTCTTTTAAGTTGTCGTCGATGATCTTAGACCGACTCAGAATACCTTTCGTGAAAGCCCTGACCAAGCTGTTTTCTCGCTCGAAGGCGGCCGTGGGGCGCAATTCCGCAGCAACCATAAAGCCTTTTTTATTGTCTTGCTGAATATGAACCAAAGAGTGACCTTCTAACCCTGAAAGTTCTTTAACGGCGTTGTTCAGCCGAGTGTGAAGGTTTAATTGACTCTCAGCCTGTTTTCTCTGACGTTCCAAGGCTTCTTGCCTGAGCTTTTCCCTCTGCTTTTGCGCCTCTACGGTAGAAAGTGACGATTTCAATTGAGCGTCGGTGGGCATTTTTAAGGATCGTCTTCGGTAGCGCCTTAGTGCTGTGCCGGTTCCGGGAAATGCATTGTCATCATCTGTTTTCGCTATGAGTTCAAGATCGCGCAGCATCTGTGACAAGATTTCGATTGGCTTGTTGTGTTCCTGCGGGAGGTATTTGATGGCGAGAACGCTGTCACGCAGTTGTTCTACTGCCTTCTTATACTCTCCCTGACCAACAATTTGATTGGGGTCAGAACCAAACGCTGCTTTGATGGCGTCGGACACTTGCTGGTTGGTGACGGCATCATTCGGTTCTAGCGAATCTAAAGAAGACGCGAGTGCTTGCCATGGTTTATAGATGTCGTGATTTTTGGGGGTATGGACAAAGCGCTGACCTTGTACATATTTGTTGGCTGCGGTTTTTAAAGCCTTGCGAGAGTCATTCTGCCCCTCTGCTTGCCCTAGTTCGGCTTGAAAATCCGTTGCTTGTGATAATTCAATGCTTGGGGCGTCTTCACTTTGTGATACTGCCGGACGTTTAAGCACCAATCGAAATAAAGTTTCCATTTGATTTCTCCATAAATCGAAATGCAAACTGCGTTTTACTTTCCACGACTGCTCTTTTAGCGATAAATGCCTAGCATCGCTAAAGCCGTTTTATTCGCGCAATCGGTTTTAATTCCTGCACGCGTAAAACAGAAAGATCCGGCAACTTGCAAATGGTCTTCATACATAAGGTGATGAAAGGAGCAGTGCAAGACGACTGATACAAGTTGCTCAGTTTTTATAATGAGGTGAGTTAGTTATAAATTGCTAATGCATTTATAACTAAGGTGTGATGTTGATTCCGGTAACGGTGTGGAATGACTCGGATTCTAGATTGGCGTCTAAAGGGTGAGACAGATTTGGTGCCACTCGAGTTCTGGTGCCACCTGAGATCGGATTACTCAGGTGGCTTTAAGCGGGTGCTTAATTGAATTTGCCGTCCGCGCCGAACTCGATATCGGTCAACTCAGTGAAAATGTATTCGTTGTTCACGTATTCGCCTTTCTCTTTTGAGATTAGAACGTTATCGACAAAAGTGAATGCGTACATATATTCACCAATTTCATAAGTGTATGAAATTTTTCCATTTTCTTGGTCGATTAACGTGGTGGATTGACCGTATTCTTGAATCAGTTGTTCTGGTGTGGTTTCACCGACAATGGCGTTTCGGTATTTGTAACGATCACCTAGGTTTGAACAGCCCGTAACAATCAATGTTGCTACCAGCGCAATCAATAACTTCTTCATATGATTTTCCTATTCAATTTGCGCCTGATGCTATCACTTGAAAATAAATAGGGGTGTAAGCCAGTGTAAGAGCTACACCACTTCTATGTACCCCATCAACCCTGTTTTCATGTGCTCGATAACGTGGCAGTGATACATCCACCTTCCTAGGTTGTCGGCAACAAAGGCGGCGCGCGCTTTACCGTTCTTACCAAGCAACACGGTGTCGGTATGGAAGGGTTCATCCAGTTTTTTTCCGTCCAATTCCAACACCGTAAAGGTATGCCCGTGTAAATGAATAGGATGATGGTATTGGGTGACATTTCTTAAATTGAATATATAGGTTTTTCCAAATTCTAATGTCGCGAGTGGCGCTGGAATGGAGTCTTTGCTCATGCCTTCCCATGCTCGTTTGTTCATCAGCCAAAATTTGGTGTCGACTTTGCCGTTTTTCTTGGTGGGTGAGATAGCGCCTTCCCATTCGAAGACAAAATCGATTTCCGTCGCGTTGGCTAAATCCAGCTCAGGTACGGGGTTGAGTGGCAGCTTAGGAAACGGTTTTCTTTCTGCAATATCAGAAGCAATGGACTCGAATTCACACAGCGGAAATGGGAATTTTCCTTTCAAAAATCGAACGTAAAATCGCTCTCCTTGTTTAGGTGCATGCACAGCTAAATCGACTCGCATTCCGGGGCTAATTTTATGTGCTTTAAGTTTGTAAGGTGTTTTGATGGGGTTGCCATCAATCGCGATCACCCAAGCGTCAGCTCCTTCAACCACAATAGGGTAGGTGAGCGTGTTATCTACGTTCGCAATGCGCAGGCGAGTAGTCGCGTTTTCTTTCAACTGATAAATCGGTTCATGTTTACCATTAACGGTGCCCCATTCTCCGGGGGTGCCCATTCGGGCGCTGTAGCGCGGGATCATCAGCTTTTTCCATTGACCTTGTTTGTCTATGTGCCAGTGCTTGAGGATCAGCGTATGTTCTTCATCAAAAACAACGGGCTCTTCTTCTTCAACAATTAAGGCACCGACCAACCCTTTACCAAGCTGAACCACACTGTTCACGTGGGGGTGATACCAAAATGTACCGGCGTCTGGTGGCGTAAAGGTATAGGTAAAAGTTTCACCAGGCATAATAGGCGGCTGGCTTAGGAAGGGAACACCATCCATTTCGATAGGAATGCGCAGCCCATGCCAATGGATCGTCGTTGGTTCTTTCAGTTTGTTCGTGAAAATAATGGTAACGGGTTCGTTCTGGCGGCAGCGAAGGGTAGGGGCAGGAATGCGTCCATCGAAACCCAATACGTCGGTTTGGAATCCATCCACTAATTCGGCCGTGGTTTCTTCTGCGGTGAGCTCGTAAACCCAACCTTTCTTTTTACTATGAGTCGCTTTGGTCACGGTACAAGCGGGAAGCGCAAACAGAGAAGAGATTGCGAGCCCTGCTTGAAGCAATCTGCGTCGACGGATATCCATAATTTCATTCCTGATAATAGCCTGATATTAGGGTCTGTTGGTTTTTCGTGATTATTTTTGCGTGAAACCATAACACATTTGGTTTAAATCCCCTGATGGCTTCGTTAAACTGGCAGTAGTTTAATTAGATTGGATTGGAAATGGCTAAATTAACGCTTCAAGAGCAGATGTTGAAAGCTGGCTTGGTAAATGAAAAGAAGCTGAAGAAAGCGAAAAAGAACTCGAAGAAATCGCGCGTGCAAGCGCGTGAAGCTAAAGCGGCGGCAGAAGCGACAAAAGCGGCGCAGCAAGCGAAAGATAAAGAACTCAGTCAGCAGCAAAAAGAACTTAAGTTATCAAAAGAGAT
Source organism: Vibrio penaeicida (assembly GCF_030689305.1). Taxonomy (GTDB): domain Bacteria; phylum Pseudomonadota; class Gammaproteobacteria; order Enterobacterales; family Vibrionaceae; genus Vibrio; species Vibrio penaeicida_B. Next base: position 183,455 of record NZ_JAUYVM010000003.1, read on the forward strand.
CCGCGCTCAGGTTAAGCAGTTGATCGAAATGAATAAGCTTGATCTGAAAGATGGCGACATTAAATATAACTTTACAGACGGTAAGCTGATTAAATCTTTGTACGTTGAGTCACTTGTACGTGACCAATTGCTAAAAGGCATTTTAGCCGTGGCACGTTATGAAGATGGGTATGCAGTGATTCCTGGCGTAGTAGCGACTAAGATCGCAATGCGTGATGAGGAGTCCATCATTGAGAATAAGTCGACGGAAGAAGAGATTCCGGCAGAAGACGATCCGTACGCTGATTTTGTTGTACCGGATGATTTGATGTGGTGATCGCCCACACTTTTTCAACATATCAATCGGTTAAAAGCAGCGGAAACGCTGCTTTTTTATTGCGCGCGATTGGCATCGATTGAGCCTTCAAAAAAGCGGTATCGTCTTAATGTTTAGCCGCTGGCGTATATGACTCACCGCTTGAGTCGGCGGTTCGGCTACGACTTCGCTGTTGGTTTCGTTTAGGGTTTTAGGTTGCTGATTCTTCACAAGATAAAAACCGTAAATCACCACGGTGGAGTAAATCGTAATCAGCAGAATAAGGATTTGTGTGGATTTCGCCATGTTCAGCCCCCTTGCAGAATCAGAGTGATCACCCAGAGACGTCCTTAGCGAAAAAGGTATCGGAAAATCAATTTGTTGCATAAACGGTTATGAGGGGGAAAACCTAACATTCAGGCGGCAATCTTACGCACTAATGATGGGTTTAACCTAACGAAATGTAATTTAATGCATCAGTAAGCCCTGCTAAGTTGATGAGTATTCGATTTCGTCGACTTTTTCACAAGGTTTAGACGTCCTAAATCATCAGAAAAAGTGCCATTAGTTAGGGGTTAATATGAGACATTCTTTGTTAGCTTTCGCGACAGCCCTCACTCTTTCACCTGTTTTTCAGTCACTCAAACGGGCAAGTAGCCTTAGATAAAGTGCTGTCTTGCGTATTGCGATATCACTTCCTTTATGTGAAGAAGCTCTTTTTCTTTTTCTAGAGCGATAGGGTAATAGAAAGCGACACCGGATTTTGGTGGCGAGATAGCTTGTTCAATCCGAACTTCCTTGAGTACATTTTTTTCTAAGTACGGATGAGCTTGCGCTTTACTCAGAATTGACCAGCCATCAATTTTTAGCAGCTCGATTAACACATCATTATTGCTAACAAATCGAAGGTCTGGCGATACACCAAACATATCGGGCAGCGCATCATAAAGGTTTTCAGTAATGTATTGTTTTTCGAGCTTCAGTTCATCAAGGGAAGCGACTTTGGCTTTGGCAAGTGGGTGCTTAGGGTTACAACAGACGACGAAGCTTTCAGCCCCCAGATTTAAAAAGCGATAGGGCACTTTAATATCACTGGTTAAGCGATATTGCATTAAGGCCAGTTGGTGCGTCCCCATGGATACTTTATTGAGGATTTCTTCTCTGTTCCGATGAAGCCAATTCAGCTTAATGTGCGGAAATTGCTGTGTAAATTTGGTTTCCACGTGGGCAATCATGGTCGTTGGAACCAGCGCGTCGTGATAAATATCAAAATGTGTAAACCGATTCTGGTAGCTATTTATCATATGGGATTCTAGCGCTTCGCTGCTGCGTAATACCAATTTGGCTTGTTTATAGAATGCTTCGGCTTGTGCCGTCATCACCGCCTTTTTTCCCTCAATATTGAACAGCGTAACTGCATAGCCATCCTCCAGTGCTTTGATTTGCTCACGCACCGTTGTTCTGTCTTTCTTGAGTTTACGAGCAGCTTGGCTGTAACTGCCTTCTTCTGCTGCGGCGCAAAATGCAGCTAGGTGTTCATAGGAAAACATAATAACCCTAATATGTTGGATAACCCCCCTCATAATGCATTACTTCGAACGGGATTTCATTGGCACTTTATTCCTATAGTGCTCTGGATTGCTTAATACGGGACACAGTTCTCATTATGTGTTTTAAGGCATATTAAGTTTCTGATAAGCAGGTGTCCAAATGAACAAAACAATCAAATATTCTGCAATCACCATCAGCTTAATAACCGTACTAGGCTGTACCTATAAAGAGCAAGATATAACGAACGTAAACAATGGCCTGACAGCGAGTGGCGCGATAACGGTGTACGTGTCGAATGATCTGATCACGTTGGCAGACAATACACCAAAAGGCAGTAATGCCGTTGCGGTACAAGATGGCAAGATACTCGATGTGGGGCTGAAGAAAAACTTGGTGAACAAATACCAAGCGCATCCAGGTTTTTCCATCAATGATGATTTTGCCGACAAAGTCATCACCCCAGGTTTTGTGGAACCACATATCCATCTTTGGCTGAGTGGTTACAAACTCCCGAGGAACTGGAAGACAGCATGCGCCCCTGCTGGGAAGATGATTATACGGTGGTGATTCATGCCAATGGGGACTTGGGCTTTGAAAGTGCTATCGAAGTGGTCGAGAAGCTCAATTCGGAACATCAACGTGAAGATCACCGCACAAGCTTTCATCATTTGGGTATCACTGACAAAAACGACATTCCTAGAGCGGTTGAATCGGGGGCGAATTTCAGCGTAAACCCTTTCTATACGCATGTTTTGGCCGAGCTACATAGTGAGTTTGGTGTTGGTCAGGAAAGGGCGGAAGTGATGTCACGAGGGCGTTCATTTATTGATGCTGGAGGCGTACTTTCTTTACATTCTGATGCTCCGATGGCACCTGCTCAGCCTCTGTATTTAGTTTGGGCTGCCGTAAATCGCATTGGTTTGTCTGGTTCTACAGTGATGGGACCACAGGAAAAAATCACTGTCGATGAAGCTATGCGGGCGATAACGATTGATGCCGCCTATACCGCTAGATTGGAGAACCAAATTGGAACAATTGAACCGGGAAAATACGCAGATTTCACCATATTGGATAGCAATCCGTACAAAGTGAACCCGAAAAATATTCATGAAATAGGAGTGGAAGCGACGGTATATCGAGGTGTACCAGCCTTTATTGAAAACAGCAATTCTGGTCTGGCGCTTAGTGCAACCAATCAGCACGTCATGAGAACCTTGGCTATGCTTCCTGGTCACAGTCATAGCGATGAGTTTTGTACCACCAGTTTAATGTTTCAACAAGCCCTGACCGAAGCGGCTAAATAAAGTAAGTAAATCAAAGAGGCAGCGAAATCGCTGCCTCAATTCTTATGTGTGACATGCTTTAATTGTCCGCTGAGGCTTTCGTCAATGTCGAACGCTTTTCTTTACTTATTCCTCGTAACCAACGCTGCGCTGGGCGCTCGATACCGTGGTAACTCAACGTAGAAACAACAACGGTTATCGCAAGGAATACTGTGATGCCGATTAGTCCGGCTGTCCACGATGTCTGCTCATACCACCATGCTAGCGTTTCTGGAGCGATGTAATGAATCAGCTCTGTGCCCGCAAGCAGCAGTGCGGCATGCCATAGATAAACAGAGTAAGAAATATCGCCAAGGAATTGGGTGAATCGGTTGTCCAATATTCGAATAAACATTTGCTTGGGTTGCATTTGAACAGCGGAAATACCCACCAATAACGTCATAAAGACGTAAGTCGACATAAGGGAAAGCTGGCTGGAACGAAAGTGCATAGAAAACACCACTCCTGCAATCATTGCCCAAACCCAGAATCCGCCCTGACACCTTGCCATCCAGCTCTTATTGATGTTGCTGCACATCCAAGCGCCCAACATAAACCCACTAGCTCCTCGAATTAGCGCTTCAGCAGACTTGGTGTGATCCAAACTGTTTGATTGTGCCACCAAAGCGTAAACCATAAGTAAAGCGAGAACGGGAATCGCATAGCTTCTGCCAAATGGTTTAAGTAACGAAGCTGCCATGGCTGGGAAGCATAAATACACTAACCACTCGATACTGAGTGACCACGACGATATGTTCCAACTAAGCCCGCCAGACGTTTCCATACTTTGCAGCATAAGTAGGTTTGAAAGAATAGCATCGCCACGATTATAAGGCCCTTCAAATGGTGCTTGTCCAGCGAGCCCCCAGCTTTCTGCCAACGGACCGGCATAAAAGAGAATGCCTTCACTGGCTTTAAAGCTTTCCCATGCAATGAGCGTTAATAAAGTAATAAGGAACAACGGATAAATACGGCTGAAACGGAGCCACATAAACTGACGCCAGTTGGTAAGAGTCACGCCATTCTTAAACGTATTCCGGTAGACATGAATCATCACGAATCCACTTAGGATGAAAAACAGATCGACCCAGATATAGCCTCTTTCAAGGAAGTAGGTGTAATCCTTTATAGGGGATTTCCATTGTGGGAATAAAACAAGCCGCGCGTGATAGAGCACCACAAACAAGGCAGCAAAACCTCGAAGTGGAGTCAGCAAAGGTAACGGACGTAAAGATGACGTAGCCATAAAGACACCGGTTGTGTTTCTTATTGAGTAAAGTCAGTGTCTTACATCTAAGAAAAAGATTGCTAGTGGAGATTAGTTAAGCTTTGTTAATGTTTGGAGTTGCTTCGCGTTTCTATAAAATTAACAAGAAACTGGCGAAGTGAATTATTAGGAAGTAGGTTCGCTTCTCTGAGTCCATCGGTAGCATCGCCCTTTGTGTTTTGCGATTGCGCAATAACCTCTCGAGAACTGGAGACAGGATATGTTCGTGCCGGAACTGGAATCGTTTGAAGTTAGCCAACCGGTGAGTTTGTCGGGTAATAATAATCCACAGTTAATTGATGTAGTTGATATCTTTAAGCATTTAATTTCCTATAATGCCCTATTACTGACAATGATGGTGATCGTTATGACTGAATTTGAAAAGATGTGTGCGGGTGTCGATTACGACGCTTTTAGCCCAGAGTTTGATGAGCTGAGAAATAACGCGTTCGAATTACTTCAAAAAATTAACCGCACGCAGTTCGAAGCAGGTAAACCTTATGTCGCTGAACTTCTAAATAACGTAGGGGAAAACAGTATTATTTGCCCTCCTTTTCATTGTGAGTACGGAAAAACAATATCCATTGGTCACGATTCGTTTTTAAACATGGGCGTGACAATGTTGGACAACGCACCAATAACTATTGGTAATCATGTTTTAGTCGGTCCCAACACGCAGTTTTATACTCCAACTCACTCCCTTGAATACCAAAAACGCAGAAAATGGGAGATTATCTGTTTGCCTATCGTAGTTGAAGATGATGTATGGATCGGAGGGAATGTTGTGATTTGCCAAGGCGTGACTATTGGAGCGCGCTCAGTGGTTGCAGCAGGTTCAGTTGTGACCAAAGATGTTGCACCGGATACACTTGTAGGTGGGACGCCTGCAAAAGTAATCAAAGCGCTGAATGTTGAAGAATACGGCTAACAAGTTGAGCTAAACCCCATTTGGTATTGGATTGGTTGTTCTACACATTGGATTAGCAGTAATGTAAGCGTCTGACGTGAAAAAGGAACCACGGCATGAAAAAAATCCTTCTACTTTCGTTTTCGGGGTTCGTGTTAATCGCCATCATTGCCTATACGGTTACGCCGATTCCGACACTCTTTCGATATGTGGCTAGTGCAGAACGAAGCATGGCAGGTCTAGAGCTTAAGAAAATCCAAGTTGGTGAACTCGATATCGAGTACCTTCGTGGGGGAAGCGGTCCTCCTCTCGTGCTGCTTCATGGCTTTGGCGCAGACAAGGACAATTGGGTTCGAATATCCGGCGATCTCGTGAGTGACTTTGATGTTATCGCGATTGATTTACCAGGCTTTGGGAACAGCACGCAGAATATCGCATTGGATTATGATGTGCTCTCGCAAGTTAAGAGGGTGAAGCGAATAACAGAGGCTTTGAATCTCACAGAGTTTAATCTAGCGGGCAGCTCAATGGGTGGATACATAGCAGGGAACTTTGCGGCTCAATACCCCAATACTGTGGAACATTTATGGCTTATTAGCCCCTTTGGTGTAGAAGATTCGGAGGTTAGCGAGATGTTTGTTGCTACCAAGAAAGGGCTTAACCCAATGGTTTTACCCCGAACAGAAGCCGAGTTTATGGAACTGCTCGATTTTCTGTTTGTTGAACCGCCATTTATCCCTTCACCCATCGTGCACCATTTGGCAGGTAAAGCGAAAGAAAGAGTCGAGATAAACACCAAAATCTTCGAGCAAATACATCGAATGAATGATGGCGAGCCCCGCCCTGATTTACCGTTGGATAGTGTTTTAGAAAATTACGGTGGTTCAATACTGATCACATGGGGCGAGAAAGACAGAGTGCTGCACGTTTCGGGTGCGTCGGTTTTGAAGCAAGTTATCCCGCATGCCCAACTGGATATCGCCTCTGACGTTGGCCATTTGCCTATGGTAGAAACCCCTTCAGAAACCGCACAATCGTTCCTGTCTTTTGCTACAAGCACGTATACAAATTAATAGAATCAAGGGCAGTCCGTTGTTGGCTGCTTTTCTTCTTTTCATCAGAAGCCATAGAGAAACTAAAATATATTGTGTTATTAAGAACAAAGTACTTTTAAAACAGCTTTGCTTTTCGCGCACACTTCGGTGCCTTGGTGAGTCATGTAAGCGGTAGTGATAGCACCTTCCTTCATAATGCAGATCGCAGCAAGGAGGTGGGGATTTTCATTGCTGAGTTTACTTTCTATGAGTTGTTTTACTTCCCTTTTATGGAAGGTGCAATACTGCAGAATATCGCTCTCAATGTTACTGAATTCTGCTGAGGTATTGATAAAAAAACAGCCTCTAAACTTACCTAAACCTTTTGCATTTCCGTCAAACCATTGCGCTAACCCATCAAATAAATCATCAATCAATTCTTGGTCGGACTCTGCCTTTTGTAATACCACCTCTAACCACTGCATAAAGCGTGAATGCCTTTGCTCTAACGCAGCAAGAATCAATGCGTCTTTGCTTTCAAAATGGCTGTAAAGCGTTCTTTTGGCGACACCAGACACTTTTAAAACTTCATTAATACCAATCTCATGAATGCCTTGATGGTAGAAAAGATCGAGCGCGGTATCGATCAGCAGTTGACGTTTTTTACTCATAACTCGCCTACGTGGTTTCAAAGAGAAGACAAAAAGAGTTTGACAAAAGTAGACAGAGTTGTCTATTTTATTTTGTAGACAAGTCGGTCTACTTTTTTGTTTTTAGTGAGATGATATGAACAATTCTTTAATTTCTTGTATAGCGGGGGTGGGGGCAGCATTCGCTATTGGTGTTTTAACGCACATGGAAGCATCAATAACCGAAGTTGCGTTGGTAATGGCGCCTTTCGGGGCGACAACGGTCCTCGTTTTTGGCTTACCCAATAGCCCGTTAGCCCAACCTAAAAATGTTGTACTGGGGCATTTGATTACCGCCTTAATCGGGGTGATTTTTACGCAATGGATTGGGGTAACGCCATTAACGTTAGCGATAGCGACGGGGTTAGGCGTGTCTATGATGTTACTAACGAAAACGACTCACCCGCCTGCTGGTGCGAACCCAATACTTATTATGTTATCTGGGCAAAGCTGGTGGTTTTTGATCTTCCCTGTTCTGAGTGGGGCGTTGATCATTGTCGCTGTAGGTAAGCTGTTTCAATTACTGCAAGGTCGCTTACTCAACAGACCCTAGTGCTTGCCATAATATCGGTGAAGCTGGCTAATAGCAGCGACCCCCAACACGATGAGTAAACTAGCCCATAACGTTGTTTGGGGAGAGCGCTCTGCCAACACTCCAGCGAGATAGCTACCAATAGAGACAGCCCCAATTTTCATTGCGGCAATCCACATAAAGACCTGAGAAGCACTTTGTGGAGGGGCATATTCCGTCCTTGCTGCCAAAGTTGCAGCAAAGAAAAAGGCGTTGGCAATGCCACAAATCAGAAAAGCCCCGAGCCCTAATGAATAGGACGAGGCAGTCACGATAAGCAAGATCCCTCCAGCAACACCGAGGGCAGAGGTTGTCATGCTAGGATCGGCTTCCTTCTGATTTGGTCGTCGGATTAAAAACAGGGAACCTAGCAAGTTACCGATTCCATAACCACTCACAAGAGTCGCGGTACTGGCTGGGTCTTGCTGCCAGCCAGACACCAAAAAGATGGCGCAAATGGGTAACGCCGCCAAAGAAAAAGAAGTGGCCATGGTTAGGTAGAGGGTTCGGCTCAACGCACCGTTTTGAAGGATTTGCTTTGCGACAACGGCAACGGTTGGCACTGTTTGCCTGTCGTTGGCTTGTTTTTCATGTTTAGGAAGCCTCATCACCAAAAGGGCGGTGATCAACGGCAGTATTGCGATGGTCGCCACGGCTACCTGAGCATTGAAGTTTTTGGTAAGTAGAGCCACCAGTATGGGACCAATGGTTGTGCCTATGGCATAACAAGCGACATCCCACCCTTGCGCTTTTCTTCTTAACTGCTGGTTGGCTTTAAACAGGTGATTAAGTTGTCCGCTAATACCGCCCATCAAAAAAGGAGCGGAACCACCGCAAACAGCTAAAATTACAGCCAATATAGGGTACGGAAGTGTAGGGAAAAGTAGGGCTGCCAACAGTAAAAACGCACTGTAGCAGCAAGCGGCAAAAGCGATTAACTTGCGTGAATCGGTCACTGTATCCAAGAAGCGTCCCCAGATGGGACCCAGTAAATGCGGAGCCGTAAGGCACGCGGCAAATATGCCTATCTGTTGACCGTTAATCCCATTTTCGGCAGCCAAAATCAAAATGCCGACGGTCGCGGCACCTGTCGCTGTTCGCGCAAAACTGGCAAGAATGGCGAAAAGAGTAAGCAGAGCAGAAGTGTTATTAAGCTCAGGGTGTTTTTTGCTTATACCGTCCATACTTTTGCTCCTACTCTTCATTTTTTTCTTTTTTCTTGAGTTTTATATCAGTTCTAACTCTGAAATAAGCTTGTGAAGGATTGCCTGCGACTCGGTGTTAAGCCCAGTGAGTGGTGCGGGCAAACACGGCGTTTCGGCATACCCTAATATTTCTGCGGCAGATGCCATCACTCGCATTCCGCCCAGATTTTCAGAGAATAGATCCCACAAAGGATCAAATTTCTGTGAAAGCTCTGTGGCTTGCTTGGAATTACATTGTTGAGCTCGATAGAAGATATGCTGGGCAGTACGAGGGAAAAGCCCCGCCAGCACGGAATACCAGATATCGCAGCCCGATTGGATACCTGAAGGGGCAAAAACATCACCGCTCACACCAATAGTTACATCGGAAGGCAGAATAGCTTTGAGCTGCTGGATTCGTTGTTCTCCATTTTTTTCAAATGGCATACCCGGGAACTTGATCGATTTGATCATTTTCAACTTTGCGATTTCAGTGTGAAGTTCGTCAGTGAAAGTGAAGTGGGTTGCGGGTGGATTATCGTAAACGCAAATCGGTACAGACACTTGTTCTGCAACCTGTCGGTACAATTCATACACTTCTTCTTGGGTTAATCGCTGATAAGAAAGGGGAGCAAGTAGAAGCCCTTTCACACCCAAATTTTCGGCTTGCTCGGCATTGGCGAGTACATCCCTTAGCCTCAATGAGCCAATGCCTGCAAGTACGGGTATATGACCAGCGTGTTCTACAGCTATTTGGATTGCCTGTTCTTTCTCCTTAGTATTCAAATAAGGGTATAAACCAGTCGAACCGAGCGCACAGATAGAATCAATTTGAGCGTCGGCCAAGCGATTAATAAGGTTAGCGTAGGCTGAGTGATCTATTTGGTCGTCAGTAAAAGGAGTGATAGGGAAGCCACTTAATCCAGTAAACATATCGCGTATTCCTTTAAGCGTTAGTGGTAGAGAGGAATTTAAATGTTTGAACTCATGCATAAAGGGATACACAGCATCCTGCAAAGGAAAGATCAGAGTGGTATCATTGTCCTAGTGCGAAACATTTATTGTCATAGTTCAATAAGTATATTGTCATAGGACAAAGATGAAAATCAAGATAAAAGGACAAACTGGCCAAGAAATTTTTGAGTCGGTTCGATCGCTCATTGCTTCTGGAGAGCTTGAAGAGGGCTGTGCTTTGCCCCCAGTTAGGGAACTGGCTCAAGAAGTGGGCGTGAATAGAAATACGGTTGCTGGTGTTTATCAACGCTTGGTGAAAGCGGGCTTGGCGGAAACCAAAGGCCGGTTGGGAACTAGGGTAAAAGCTCGGCAAGCAGCCGGTCAGCATGACGGGGTAACCGAAACTCAATTGGTGGATCTGGCGGATGGAAACTTAAAACGAGAGTGGCTCCCCGATCTAAACCAAGTTGCCCAACAAAGTAATTTTAAGCAGTTTGTTTATGGTGAATCCCCTATTTTGCCGGAAATGGAAGAATATGGCAGAGGGTGTTTTAAAGCGGATTGCCCTGAAGAAATGGGGTTCTCGATAACAGGTGGAGCCGTCGACTCATTAGAGCGTTTGTTGGCTACCCATTTGCTACTCGGTGACAAAATTGCCGTAGAAGACCCGTGTTATCTCGGGTCAGCTAATGCTATTCAACTTGCGAGTATGGTTGCCGTCGGAGCCAATATGGACGGCGATGGTATGCTGCCGGATGAACTCGAAGCCCAGCTAAAAAAAGGAGCGCGAGCGGTGCTCTTTACGCCTAGAGCGCAAAACCCGACGGGGTGTTGCTACAGCGAAAAACGCGCCCAAGAAATTCGTGATGTGCTTACTCGTTACCCCAATGTGCTTGTGTTGGTGGATGATCACTATGCGCTACTTTCTACCAGCGAATACCAGAACCTGATCCCAGATAATGCACAGTATTGGGCTGTGTACCGCTCAGTTTCCAAAGGGTTAGGTCCAGATATTCGACTGGCATTTGTTGCCGCAGATTTGGTGACGACAAAGCGGCTACAAAGTCGTTTGATTCCGGGTATGACATGGGTAAGTCGCATTTTACAATCTATGGTTCTCACCGCATTACAGTCTGAGTCGGTTCAAAAGCAACTTGTTGATACGAGCGAGAAGTGTCGTCAGAGCCGATTATGGTTGATCCAAGCGTTGGCGAAACATGGATTATCCATTCGAGAGGATATTGAAGGAGTGAATGTTTGGGTGCCAGTGAAAGGTGATAGTCAGGCTTGTGCCTATGAATTGTCTAAATTGGGTTGGTTAGTCAGACCAGGAAGTTTGTATGATATCGATAGCCAATCGAAAGGGTTACGAATTACAACGGTAAAACTGAATAAGCAACAAGCCCAGCAACTGGCGAAAGATATCGTCTCGGTTTGCCTGTAACCATTTCCTACGGCGAGAGTATTGCCGTAGGAAATACAAAAGGAGCTTAGCGGTAAGCTAAGCTCCTAATGAATTTTCTGTATTTAAGGTATTGATAAAGCGAAATTTTGAGGCGACTAAGGTATGGCGGCTAATCTATGTTTCCACCATCCCATTAATTGAATATTGGGATAATATCGTTTTTCATTAGGTGCATTGCGTCATTTCGATTGGCGTAGTTTGTTGCGGTTTTCACCACAACCAAATCCAAATCTTTCACAATAGAGATCATTTGCCCGCCATAGCCTAAACCGTAAATGGTTTTATAGACTCGACCATCAACAAAGTGATCATCAAGCCACCAGTAATAGCCATATGTACTGGCTCCGGGGCTGGTATACAAATAGCCACGGGTCGAATCTTTAATCCACTCTTTTGCAAGAATGGGTTCACCTTGCCAATTTCCGTCGTTATTCACCAGCATACCCAGTTTGAGCATGTCTCTTGGACGTAACATTCCACCACCAGCGGTATTACTTACGTCGCCCATTTGCGCCGATATATAGGCATTTTTAAAACAGAGCTTGGATAGACCAGAATCGACTACAGCACCTGCGAATCGCTCTTTTTTATAGCTGTTGGCAAGGATTTCCCCAGCTACGGTAACAATACCGCCATTGTAGTTGAATTGGGTACCGGGTTCGGATGTTAGTGGGCGATCTAAAGTGAATTTAACAGGAGTGTGGCTTTGCATTTCTTGATAGCGGATATTTTCAGGGCTGGAATAAGGCACTGTCCATTCATCCCAGTCTAAACCAGCACCCATCATGAGTAAGTGCTCTAAGGTAATTTTGCTCTTTTCACCTTGCAGATACTGAGAGTGGTTAGGTAGCAGCTCGCCGAGTGGCTGCCGAATACCTGAAAGTTTGTTCTCATAGATGGCGACCCCAGTCATGAGTGACGTAAGGCTTTTGGTGACAGACTGAATCGAGTGCGGATAAGATTGCTTCCAGCCATTCATGTATTCTTCAATAATTAACTGCCCATCTTTCATCACCAAAAAGCTGCTTGTTTTCTGATAGAAGTTGTCATTGTTCTTGAATTTATTAAGCAGTTGATTGAGCTTTTCTTTATCGTATTCGACGTCTTCACTTTTGGCCAACCAATCTTCGTGGCATTCAGATTGCGTTTCCATGCTGTTGAACCAGCTCGATTGGTAGATCTTGTGAACCAACTCGTCGCCGCTGGCATCTTCCGCTCTGGCAAAGGTATGGTCGACCCCCCAATAAGTGATGGTCGCGTTGACGTAATTTCCGTTTATGTCAGAACCAAATTTGCCTTGAGTTCCCGTCCCCGTTTCCAGAGAGCGGAAGTGCCCTTCTGCATCAATGGTAATGGCTTCATGTCCCCATGCTGTCAAGATATAGTCTTGGTCATCATGTTGATAAAACTTAACGTGCGGAAGCCCTCCAAAGTTGGATGAAAACAAGCCTAAGTGCTTATTTGAAGAGACGGTATCCTGTGAGGTGGCTCCCTGAGAGATAGTTCCCTGAGTGATGGTATCGTGGGTAATGTCATCCTGAGCGACAGAAGTGAAAGGTGTGGTGATTGCGAGTGTTGCGGCAATGGTGTAACTCAAACGAGTCAAAGGCAAAGATAAACGCATAGTTAAATCCCTATAAAACCCGCCCTGATTGAAGTGGTAACAGTAGATGCTGCCACTTCAAGCAGCTTGGGTATGAAATTAAAGCCTTATTCAATTTATATTAAACTTATCCCACATTTTATATAAGGTTTCTAAAATGCGGCCTAGGAATAAGAATTAAATAAAATGATGGTGCAAACAGCCATATGAGTTATTTAGTGAAAGAATTTGTCGTACTCATTTTGTTTCGCCTATTTAATGTGCCAGAAATAAGGTCAATGGAAGTTTGAGGTTTTGTTAAGGATTGTTAATGCAGCCAGTCAGTTTTACGGCAGGGAAATAAAAAAGGTTGGCTAATCTTGATTAGCCAACCTTTTTAAGGAGTAGAGAGGGGTTATTTGCGAACGTCGATACGAACGTCACCCATCTCCAGGGCGTGTTTTTCACCAGCATCTTCGGCTAACGAGAAATCCAATTGGTTAGCTAGCGTTTCTTCTTGCAAGTAGTCTTGGTGTTTCTTGATCCATTGCTGAACGTCTGGTGAGGTGTGAATAGAAATAGAGATAGTATCTGTTACTTCTAGCCCCATGGTCTTACGGGTTTTCTGAATCCGGCTGATCACTTCTCTCACCATGCCTTCTGCAATAAGTTCATCGGTGAGATTTGGGTCGATTTCCATGGAAATGAATCGATTGGATACCGCGTTAAACCCTTCTTTTGCTTTACGGTAAATGACGATCTCTTCTTCGGTGAAGCTCTGACCATCAATGTCGATTTGCCCTTGCTGCTGCAAGCGATCAATGTCGTCTGCGGTTAACTGATCAATTAAACTGGCGAAGTGCTTCATTTGCTTGCCAAGTCGTTTACCCAATACAGGGAAGTTCGCCTTGGCGTACAAGTCGATAAACTGGTTCTCTTCAGTACTGAATTCGAGGGTTTTGATATTCAGTTCCGACTTGATGTAACCGGCCAATCGTTCCACATCGCGCAACTCTTCCGGATCACGGTGAAGGACCGTAGCGCGGCTAAGAGGTGTCTTAGTTTTGACTTTCATCTCGTTACGCTTCTGGCGTCCCATAACGACGAGGTGTTTGAAGCGCTCGACACTGTTTTCCAGCTCCAGTTTTTTCGCTTCGGTGTTCGGCTGCGGGTAATCGCACAAATGCACTGAGAGTGGCTGTTCACTTTCTTGCGAGTAGCCTTTGAGTTCTTGGTATACATGCTCCGACAAGAAAGGCGCAAATGGTGCCATCAGTGTTGAGAAGGTATTCAAGCAGTAGTAAAGCGTTGCGTAGGCGCTGTCTTTGTCTTGGTTCATTTCAGATTGCCAAAAACGTGCGCGGTTTAAACGGATGTACCAGTTGGTTAAGTCGTCCAAGAATTCAAACAAAGGTGGTACTACTTCGTACAAACGGTACGCCTGCATTTCTGTGTTTACTTTCTGCTTTAAGCTTTCCAATCGAGACACGATCCATTGGTCTAGGATGTTATCTGTGTCCAGTTTGCCCGACGCTTTCCAATCGTCGATATCAGCGTAAGTCTTAAAGAATTTGAACCCGTTGTACCAAGGAAGCAGCACTTGTCGCACCATTTCTTGAACGCCGCTGTCTGCGAATCTTTGTTCTTCCGCTTTTACCAAGCCGGAATTGATCAGGTACAAGCGCAAGGCATCGGCACCATACTCTTCCATCAGAATGTCTGGAGCGGTGTAGTTCTTCAAACGCTTAGACATTTTCTTACCATCTTCCGCCATCACAATGCCGTTAACGATCACGTTGCTGAACGCCGGCTTGTTAAATAGGGCTTCGCTGAGTACTTGCAGGGTGTAGAACCAACCACGAGTTTGATCGACCCCCTCAGCAATGAAGGAGGCTGGGAAGTTGGATTCAAACTTCTCTTTGTTTTCAAACGGGTAGTGAGCTTGAGCGTAAGGCATGGAGCCAGACTCGAACCAGCAGTCGAACACTTCAGGAATACGGCGGTAAACCCCTTCTTCGTTTGGCAAACTAAAGGTGAGGTCGTCCACGTGATCACGGTGTAAATCAGACACTTCTTTACCCGTCAGTTTGGTTAGTTCCTCAATCGAACCAATACACACGTGGTTACCGGTTTTTTCGTTGATCCAGATTGGAAGCGGAGTTCCCCAGTAACGGTTTCGGGAAATCGCCCAATCGATCGCGTTTTCCAACCATTTGCCCATTCTTCCTTGCTGGATATGTTCTGGAACCCATTTGATTTGTTGGTTGTTCTTGACCAGATTGTCGCGAATTTCTGTCACTCTTACATACCAAGAAGGCACGGTACGGTAGATGATTGGTGTATCGGAACGCGGGCAGAATGGGTAGCTGTGCATTAGCGTTTCTTGGCGATACAGTAATCCTTTGTCTTTAAGAGCGTGAAGAATAGGTTTGTCGGCATCTTTCACATAGGTGTTGGCAAAATCATCGACTTCTTCAGTGAATCGACCCCGTGTGTCTAGTGGGCAAACGCTGATTTCTACGCCGTGTTCACGACATACACGTTGGTCGTCTTCACCAAAGGCGGGTGCCATATGAACAATGCCTGTACCGCTATCTAGGGAAACATAACCATCCGCAAGCACTTGGAATGCGCCTTTCTCACTGTGAGCGGAGAAGTATGGGAAAAGTGGCTGATAGGTTTTGCCTGTTAGCTCGCTGCCTTTTGCTTTGGCCAGTACTTCGAATTCGTTGTTTTTCAGAACCGCTTCCATTCTGGCTTCGGCAAGCCATAGGGTTTTATCCGCGGTTTTGTCCTGTACTTTTACGTAGTCAATATCTGGGTTAACACAGAGCGCTAAGTTAGAAGGTAACGTCCATGGTGTGGTTGTCCATGCGGCGAGGTAAGCATCTTCATCATCGAGTTTGAATAGAACGGTTGCTGCCGGATCTTGAACGTCTTTGTAGTTGGAAGAAGCTTCAAAGTTAGAAAGAACTGTTTCCAGTTCGGTAGAGTAAGCAACCACTTTCTCGCCTTGGTAAACCAAACCTTTATCCCAAAGCTGCTTGAAGACCCACCAAACGGATTCCATGTACCACGGTTCCATGGTGCGATAGTCATTTTTGAAATCGACCCAACGACCCAAGCGAGAAATGGTTTTTTCCCACTCTTGGGTATAACGCTGTACGATGCCACGACATTCATCGTTGTATTTGGTGATGCCAAATTTTTCGACTGTCTCTTTCGCAGACATACCCAAGGCTTTATCGATTTCGTGTTCGATGGGTAATCCATGGCAATCCCACCCGAATCGGCGTTCCACGTGATGACCTAGCATGGTTTGGTAACGAGGAACGATGTCTTTGATGGTGGAGGCAACAAGGTGACCATGATGAGGCAGACCCGTTGCAAACGGAGGACCATCGTAGAAGATAAACTCAGGCTTGCCTTTGGATTGTTCAAGTGACTTTTCGAAGACTTGGTTTTGCTGCCAAAAACTCAATACATCGTGTTCAGCTTGTACGAAAGAAAACTTCGTTGACGAAGTTGATTGGGTCGATGAAGCTTCTTGGGATGACGAAGCTGTTTGGCTAGGTTGTCTCGACATACTTACCTCTAATGAGTTTTCCTAAGAGGTTAAGTAAAAAACCCACCTCTTAGGTGGGTTTTTTTAGATTCTTAGCTGCGTAAGCGCTATCCCACCATTCCGATTGAAATGATGATTATAATTCGTTGGATACCAGCTTGCGCGATCGTGTTCATAAATGCAGCATCGCAGAATGTGCTTTACCTGTCAATTAAGTTGGCTATGTAATATTCAGGTTGATGAACATATTCTTCACGTTGACTAAATACAGGCTAGCCAACGCGAAATTTAGATCATTACGCCCCAGTGCAAGTATCTGCACCTTGATCTAGCCAAGTACCAAACTTTCCAGTGTCTGCCGGTTCTGTTTGGTTCCAGTATCTGGCTTTCCAGATTCTGCCATTCCAGCTTACTAAATCGCCAGACTGGTATGCCTTTCCGCTTTGCCAAGCTTCTGCACAGCCATTCCCTGGGTTAGTTGGGTTGGAGGAGTCTGTAACCGTCGCTTTTATTACAGCGGTGTGAATCTTCGTGCCTGTTCTGTCGGTGGTGAAGTCAAGCTTCACTTCTGCGGTACCTGCTGCCGTAGCACCAAAGGTTGCTTGAATGGAGCACGCTCTTCCAGCAAGTAGCGGCGCGGTCGTGCATTTATCGATTGTCATCGCTGGCGTTTCGGCAACGCCCGACCCGGTTAAGTTTGCCGACGTAATATTGATGTCTGCAGTGCCAGTATTACGAATGGTAAAGAAGTGCTTTTTGCTTTGCCCAAGCTCGAACCCTTCAACCTGAATCGATTTCTTGTAAGTGAGGGCGACTTGGTCGTCTGGATGGGCGATGACTCCTTTGATCCAATCATGGTAATGAGTCACATCGCTGTACACGCCGTATTTGCCTGGACGAGCACAACCGACTCCCCAACTTACTACACCAAGTTGGCTGACCTGCCCTCCTTGATTGACGACGATTGGACCACCGCTGTCACCAGAGCATGAGTCTTTCCCACCTTCAAGATAGCCTGCACAGAATGCTGATTTTCCGATATACCCATTTTGATAAGCACCACCAGCGGCGTTACAGGCTTCGGTTGATACCAAAGGTACGTCCACTTCCTGCAATACTTTTGGAGACGGACCTTTTTCAAGCGTACGACCCAGTCCAGCGACAGTCAGCGGATCGCCTACTCGAACGTACTGGCTTAAATTGGTTTGCCCCAAGCTTACAGCACTAAAGCCAGCAGGGACGGTTTTCAATTCGATCACGGCGATGTCGTTTAAACCATATGCGGATTCATATTCAGGGTGCATAAATACGCGTTTCACCTCAAAGCGCGTGCCTTCTTTATTTTCAAACTTATAGCCACCCAGTTTAACGTCAAAAAAAGCGGTATGTTTGTTTCGTAAGCAGTGGGCAGCCGTGAGCACAAAGCCCTCACCAAGGTAGCTACCACCGCAAAAAGAGCGCTCGCTGTAAGACGGAACGATCTGAGCGAAGAATGACCAGTCGGCTGGATTTGCGTCGTTGCCGTTCACAATTCTGGGGGTAATGTCTGAAGCGCTTGCCGTTATAGGCAGCATAAGGCTGGTAGCCACTGCCAGCATGCTGAGTTTCATCTGTGATTTCATGCTTTATCCTTTTAATTTTTGTTGTCCCAAACATTCGAAGATTTGGGTATATGCCTCGCGGGGCATAAAGCATGGTAGTCGCCTATTTTTTACTCAACAAATTGATATCGAAAATAAATAGCACTTAATAAATGTTATGCACTGGGTGTCAAAAGGCTGGCTGAAACAACACAGTGATCGGACGAGTTAGGGTGACTTTTATCTGAAATTATTGATAGTTAACGTATTGAATTCGATTAAGAAAATTCTTTAAGTTCTATGAACTCTCTATCTTGAGGGAGTGTGGCTCCCTCAATTGAAAGTGCGTTCTTGCCAGCGATGAATGTGTTCAGCAACTCGTTCAGGGTGGTTGACCCAGCGGAAATGACAGGGTTTATTAAGACCGACTTCATCGGGAGCTAGAGTAACCTTATCTACTTGGGCAGATTTCAGTTTGCTCGCCAAATAGTGGCTGCAATTTGGCGTAACATAGCTGTCTCCATAGAGTGAAATAAATAGGACAGGCAATTTACTCGTATTGAGCAGCTGTTCATAGTCTAATGAAGACCCAGTAACTTTATACCTGCCTGTTAGAGATTCATGTAGCCAGTCTGAGATGACATTTTTGAATTCTGTCCCTGCAAATTTAAAGCGTTCCCCAGGAAAATAACCGTACACCTTGCTCAGTAATTTAATGCAGTGATAACCGACATAGCGACCAATCCTCGCTTTTAACTTCGGCAAGTTTTTGTACCAGTTTGAGCCGCTGGCAATCAGAATGGTGCCTTTGACGTCTTCAGACTGAACTCCGTACAACAAGCCAAGCTGACCACCAAGGCTATGCCCTAAAATAAGCACCTCTTTGCACTGTAAGCGATGCTTAACGGCGGCTATGATCCCCGGAATATCCGTGGATAAAACATCGTTATAGCCATAGTTGCGGTGACGACCTGCGCGAACAGAGCTTTTGCCATGCCCCCTTAAATCACAGGTAACAGCGGTAATACCTTGCCCAGCAAGCTTTGTGGCAAGCACGCCATAGTATTCAGCACGCACTCCCATTGCTGGCAAGCAAATACAAACGGGAGCCGAATCTTCCTCTGCCGTGAATATGCTCACTTCAATGGAGGTATCGTCATGAAGCTCGACGCGTAAAGTAAACTCATCTTCAAACGGTTGGCTCTCTTTGTTCATTTACTTATTCTCTTTTTACTGAATGCTCCGCGGCAAGATGAATCATAGCTTTCATAACATCTATCACAATTCTGATGATCATATAAAAAATCACGAGATTTATGACACCGCTGGGCAAAGTGCAATTCTGTTTTCTCAAGTATACATCTCCACTGTGTTGTCACTCGAAAAGTCTTGCTGTTAAGTAAATACTCATTTGAGTGCGGCGACTTCTCTGAGCAACATACAGATAGATCCAATAAAGCGGCTTCGGGTTACTTATCTTGAACTCTGGGTAACTAAGAAGCTCGCGACGTTAAACATCCTACATCTAAGGTGCGAAGTATTTAATGACTATATTTAAGAAAAACAAGCTCATCTTTGCCGTTTCTTTAGCCGTTGGCGCAGTTAGCCCTATCAGTGCACTAGCCGCAGATGCTTGTGCCAATATCAATGAATATCCTAACTGGACTCATAATGACTGGGCGGGTAACCCGAACCACGCAAAAACTGGTGCTCAGATGCAATACCAGGGTAAAGCGTATACCGCTAACTGGCACACTACGTCTATTCCGGGTTCCGATGGTTCTTGGACATTTGCTTTTGACTGTGCGGGTACGGATCCAGGTACAGGAACAGGCACAAACCCTGGAACAGGAACTTCAAACGCTTCACTGTTAATCCGTAAAGACCTAGTGAACCTGAAAATTGCAGGTTGGCCTAGCACTCTCGCAATGGGTACGTTTACCAACAATTCAACCGCCTTAAACGGTGCAATAGCGAGCGCGAATGTTGATTCTGTCTTCAGTGTTGTAACCAATGCTGCTGATGCTTTGGCGACGCTTAAACAAGCAAGAGACGTTGAAAAGGCAAATGGTGGTGAAGCCATCGTGCCAGTCGCAGCAGTATCTACCGCTTCTGGTTTGGGCGACACCGACATTCTGACTTACGCTAATTTGGTTGCCCATTACCAAAACCTCATTCAAATCGCAGCACAGGTTCAAGTATTTAAAGACGCTGCGCATGCCTCTCCAGGTTCTATTGTTCTGAATGAAGATCTATTGGCAACGTGGCAAGCAAACAAAGATACGACATTTGCTACTGCATTCGGAACAGACACAGCATTAACAGAAGTACAGGTTAAACGAGCACTGCGTGAAGCGATTACTAATGTATCGGCGCTCACTGTGACTAACGCAGCGGGCACATCACAAAGTATTTCTAGCCTATACAACCTATCAGCTATTGATACGGCAGTCGCTAATCTAGCCGACAATGTGAAAGGCTGGGTTGCTTCTCAGAACTTTGTGATTGAGCAATTTGCGAAAGACGTTTCTTACGGTTGGTCGCTTAGTGTTTCTAACCCAGGTACAACGAATTGGGTTCACAAAGATTACGCTGGCTTGCGTTCAACTTGGAATGCAGCATCACAATCTGTTGTTTCATTCGTTAACTGGACTGGCGCTTACGCAGATGCAGCAGCGAAACCCGATTTCTTAGTATTTAAACAAAGCGGCAATAATGGCCTTTCTACAGCAGGCCGTGCAGAGCACGCATTTGGTCCTATCGCATGGGATAACTACCTTGTTTACGTTAAGCAAGTGACGGATTCTATTGATGTACCTGCAATGCTCTACAAACTGCCGGGCGCTCACCTTGCTACTACGTCACAATCCGGTAATTACGACGCAGCAACACAAGCAGGTACAGCGGCGAGCTTCTTCATGGGCGACAAGTCTTTGGGTAAATCGTCTGCAAACTTGCGTAGTGATGTAGCATCGATTGCACTAGACAGTGCAACTTATGGTGTGTCTTCCGTCGCTTCTTTGGTTGAACAAGAATCCCACGATTGGGGTGTAAGCCAGCTTCGTCGTGCAGCGCACAGCAACGTGTTCTCGATTCTTTGGGGTAGTGACAGTGCTACACCTGTCGTATCTGCAACGGCAAATACGGATTGGTTGAAAGGCAAGGTAGCTGCTTACCAAGCGAGCCCAATTCCTCTGTACTATGTGTCTGAAAGCCTTGTTGCGACGCCTCTAACTAGTGTTGCTGCTCTAAATGCAGATTTAGAAGGCGCTGAAACTGTCATGAATAACGAAGCTTTCTTGTATGAGCTTGCGGGGAACAAGTGGGCTCCTTCTACTATCTACAAGTGGAAAGATTTCCTTAAAGCCCTGAATTCAATGCATAACGTAGGTGTTGCGGGTAACCAATTCTGGCTTATCGATCCTAATGCCGACGTTGAAACCAACAAGAAATACGCGAAAGTAGCAATTGCTGCGTTCTTATCTCAAAGTATGCAGGAAACCATCCGTTACAATGCGTGTGATGAGAACAACTGGGCAGAAATCAAATACGGTGCACCAGCGAACCATCCGAACAGTGCTTCTTGTGGTCAGCTAGATCAGAAATACGCCGACTACGGTTACAACCCAGTGACGGGGCAAGATCATCCTTACTCGTGTCCTCGTAACAACAAGCTAGAGCTTTCTGCGAATACTCACGCTTCTTGGTACGGTGCTCCAGCGCCAATCTTCGTCGCACCAGATGCGGTTCTGAAAGAAGAAGGCAAGATGGCGGCAAATGCAGCAGGTCGTTGGGACATCAATGGCGAACACTGTATGACTAGCCCTCAAACTATCGACGAGAACAAGCAAGTTTGGGAACGTTCGAAGTGTGAAATCTACGCAGGTCAAAAAGCAGGTGCATTCTTGTGGGATGGCAGCAGCAAGCAATCTATCGAAGGTTGTGGCTGGTGGGGTCGTGGTGTAATCCAAACGACGGGTCGTCAAAACTTCGGTACGTTGAACCACTTCATTGGTCGTAGCCATGTTGACCCAGAAACTGTTGGTCAAACCATCGAAGGGACTTTAGTTGAAGCAGCACCAGCTAACCCACTTTATGCTGACCTTGACTTGTGTTCTAACCCTCAGTTGATTTGTTCTACTGAAGAAAACACAGAGATCAAATGGATCGCAGGTCTATTCTTCTGGATGACATCTGTTCAGAACTACAGCGATGTTGGTGGCCCATACGCGGCTTGGAATTACCATGATGAGCTAAAAGCGTACGTTGATGGCGGCATGGTAGGTACTAAGTTTGTTGATGCGGTTTCCGGTATTGTTAACCGTGGTTGCCCAGATGATGCATGCCCAGTAAGTGGTAAAGTTCACGCAATTGCGGAGCGTCGTGCAAACTTCAACCTAGTACTTCAGAAGCTTGGTTTAAATCCACAATAAACCAAATAAAATGCAATAAATAGGTAACTTACATACCTAAATTGGTACAAAGGGGAGCTCTTACTAAGGGCTCCTTTTTTTCATTCAACAATCACTGTTTAACTCAGGCTCTTTAGGCAACGTAATCCCAGTAAAAAGCTAAACCCAATAAAGCGTTATGTCAGAATCTGATTAATATCTGTTCCAATATCACTAAACAACTCGCGAGCCTGCTCGTCCCTTTGCTGCAACAGTGTGATGAACAGTAAATCCGTGATGACGTTTTGCGCGGTACGTGAGGCAATGGAAGAGCTTCGATGACGAGTTTCATCCGCGATGGTGTCAAAGATAATATCCGCCGTGTCGCGAAGGTGGCTTTTTCGGGGGGAGGTAATGGCAATGACTTTTGCGCCTTGTTCTTTGGCGGCTTCTGCGGCAACCAGAATTTCTTTTCTGTCGCCTGAAAATGAGATGGCGATTTGCACATCCTCGGAAGACAGGGTTCTTGCCACAGCAATTTGCACGTGGCTATCTTGCTCTACCAGAGTGGTAATGCCGAGTTTGAGTAGCTTATAACTCAGGTCTTTGGCGGTTAACGCAGAAACGCCAATCCCCACCACTTGCACCCGTCGCGCTTCATCGAGCCATTTCACTGCCTGATAACACGCTTCATAAGACAACGCGTTAGTGGTCTGAAACATAGCGTCCGTCTTGGTTTTAACGAGCTTCTGAGCGCTAACGCCTAAAGGATCATCTGCCAGAATATTACTGTGCAAAGGCGTTTGCCCCAGTGCCTGCTTGCGCACGATTTCTTCATTTAAAGCCAGTTTGAAGGCGCTGTACCCTTTGTACCCGATGCGTTGGGTGAACTTAACAATACTCGACTGGCTAACGTTTACCTGCGCCGCGAGCTCCTGGCTGGTGAGTGACGCCGCCTTTTCTGAATTCTCAATAATCCAGTCTCCAACCAGACGACCACTTTGGGAAAGTTGAGTGCGTCTGGCGACAATTCGGTGGATAACGGACATAACAAAAAAATCCTAATAAATTATTCCAACTAAGAAATAATGACCGCCATTCTAATGTAATGAATACTGGAAAATAATCTAAGTATCAAAGGTGCTCTAGCTGAAAAGCTTGTCAGTTATTCCAATGTTTAGCTGTACAAAGAATAACCTTTATTGTGATTTTTATCACTATGGCTGAATATTTTATTCAATAAAATTGGGGCGAATTTAGGATGCAGAGATCAAGGAATGAACCGCGACGAATTAAGCCGTTTGACGACGGAAAGCCGCAACCCGAACAGTGCCGAGATTGACACACTATCCACTCTAGAGATGGTAACGGTGATCAACAACGAGGATCAAAAAGTCGCACTGGCAGTCAAAGATGTTTTGCCACAAATCGTTGAAGCGGTGGACGCCATTACTCACGCGTTGGCGAATGATGGGCGGTTGATTTATACCGGAGCGGGGACGTCTGGTCGGCTGGGTATTTTAGATGCAAGCGAGTGCCCGCCAACTTATGGCACCTCACCAGACTTGGTGGTGGGAGTGATAGCTGGAGGCCGTCAGGCAATTTTGAATGCGGTTGAAAATGCGGAAGATAACGTAAGCATGGGCAAGCAGGATCTGATGCAAATTAAACTGAGCAATCAGGATGTGGTCGTGGGTATTGCAGCAAGTGGTCAGACACCCTACGTGCTTAGCGGTCTGGATTACGCGAATGAACTAGGTGCGACCACGGTATCGATTTCCTGCAATGCGGCGAGTGCAATGGCTGATGTTGCCGACATCGCAATCACACCCATTGTAGGGTCTGAAGTCGTCACAGGTTCATCGAGAATGAAGGCGGGGACTGCACAAAAACTGGTGCTGAATATGCTTACCACAGGAGCAATGATCCGCAGCGGAAAAGTGTTTGGAAACCTGATGGTCAATGTTGAAGCCAACAATGCCAAGCTGGTTCAAAGGCAAATTAATATTGTTGTAGAGGCTACTGGGGTTTCGGTAGACGAAGCCAGTCTGGCGCTTAAGCAGTGTGGTCGTCAATGCAAAACCGCCATCTTCATGATTCTCGCAGGGCTGGATGCAGAACAGGCGAAATCGCGTCTCAAAGAGCATAACGGCTTTATTCGCTCTGCATTGGCGGCACAGCAAAGCCTTTAATGCGAAGCCGATTTAAGAATTAAAACCATAAGAAAGACATGAAATTTTTAAGCTAACTCATTCACCCTCCTCCCCCTGATATAGGAATGAAATAGCTCACGCTCTTGATGATTCAAGAGCGTTTTCTTTTGTTGCCTATATAAACCATAAACTGAACTCAGGTTAAATAGCCGGTTACTTAATCGCCCCTGCTGTCATCCCTGCGATAAAGCGACGTGATTGGACGATAAATATGACGATCATCGGCAATGCCGCAAGCGTTAATCCGGCATAAAGAACGCCATAGTTGATTGAATACTCGCCAAAGAACGCGGTTAAGCCTTGCGCCAGTGTTTTCCATTCAGGTGATTGGATGAAAATAAGCGGGAAGAAGAAGTCATTCCAGATGGGCACCGCGTTGTAGATACCTGCAATCACCAACGCAGGGGTAATCAATGGCACCATAATCTGAATCATGATCCTCAGTTCACTTGCGCCATCGATTCGCGCACTGTCTTCCAAATCCTTGGGCAGAGTTCTCAAGAACCCAGTCAGAATAAATACAGTGGCAGGCAAACTCATTGCGGTGTATATGCATATCAGCCCAATTAAGCTGTCCACCAGCCCCAGATATTTAAGCTGGATAAACAGAGGGATAATCGCCAGCCTTAGTGGCAGCATCAGCCCGGATAAAAAGAACAGAGATACCATCAGAGAGCCACTGAATCGGTAGCGCGCAATCGCATACGCCGCCATAGTTCCCGTGGTTAAGAGAAAAACGACCGAAAGCAGCGTTACAATGATTGAATTGATAAAGTATTTTGGCACATCCGTTTCGTTCCAGATGACTTTGAAGTTGTCCAGATTAAAGCTGTTAGGCAGAGAAAATGGCGTAGAAAAAATCTCCGGATTGGTTTTGAATCCTGACAGAACCATCATCAATATCGGATACAGCATGATGAGTGCACCTGCACCCAGAAAGAGATGAATAAGCCATTGTTCGAGCGAACTCGTGTTTGCCTGTTTCATTTCTGCCTCCTAATCCATCTTAACTTCACGCGCCGTCAGTAATTTGGTCGCGATGATTGAGAAGACAAAGATAAAAATAAAGATCAGCACGGCAAGTGCAGACCCAGCTCCAAACTCAGTGCCACCAGCGCTTACCGAGCCAAATGCTGTTCGGTAGAAAAGCAGTCCCAGCATGTCGGTCGAATAAGAAGGAGAGCCTTCCAACCCAGACATGATGAATGGCAGTTCGAACCAGTTAAACGAGCCAATAAAGGTCAGCACCACAATAATGGTGACAGCAGGTGCCATCAGAGGCCAGATGATGTCTTTGGCGATTTGCCATTCGCTCGCACCATCCAGCCGAGCGGCTTCAATAAAATCTTTGGGGATACGGTGAATCGCTGCCAGAAATACCAGAGTTGGAAAACCGACCCAAGCCCAGGCATTGACCAGTAACATAGAGGGCAGGGCAGTTTCTGTTAGGCCTAGCCAAGGCAATGCCCAGTCGTTGAGTCCAATGAAATTCAGCCCTTTGTTTATCAAACCAAAAAACGGGTTAAGGAACATTTTCCATTGAAAACCGATAATGACAGTGGAAAGAATCACAGGCAGGAAAAACACCACCTGATAAAACCGCCCGCCTTTTGGATCGCGTGCCAACAGCAGTGCGAGGATCAAAGCGATGCCATTCTGAATGATCATCAGGGTGACAAACACAATCACATTGTTCTTTAACGCATTAAACAGGTACCAGTTGCGGTTGGGATCAAGCAGCACGTCTTTGAAATTTTGAAGCCCGACAAATTCTCCTTTTATCAGACCGTTCCAGTTGTAAACGCTGTACCACAGCGCCGAGCCCATTGGCAGAAAAACGAACACAAACAGAATCGCCGCAGGAGGAAAAAGCAAAAACGCGAGCCAGAGCCTGCGATTACGTTTACGCCGCGCTATTTCACGCTTTATAACGAGATCATCTTCTCTCATGAATACCCCCTATCGCACTGCGTTGTCATTGGAGCCAAACAGGTGACAGTTTTCGATCAGGAAACCGATCTTGATGGTTTCACCAACATCAAACTCCTGATCGCCGGGCGCATGAACGGTGATATCTTGCCCCGTCGGTGACATGGCATACAGGTAGGTTTCTCCGCCGAGTCGTTCAACGGCATACACTTCGCCGCTGACCTGACCGTCGGATTGCCCTTCCAGTACCACGTGCTCTGGCCTTACTCCAAACGTGACTTTATCGCCCGATGTGAGAGAGCTTGGGCCGGAGCACGGGAACTGAAATGTGTCATCGCAATCTTCCAGTTTTAATGTCACTCCACGATCAGTTTTGCCCAAGATCTCCGCCGGAAAGAAATTCATGGCTGGTGAACCAATAAACCCGGCAACAAATCGGTTGTTGGGCTTTTTATAGAGCTCTAATGGAGGACCCACCTGCTCAATGACGCCATCTTTAAGGACCACAATTTTGTCTGCCATGGTCATGGCTTCGACCTGATCGTGGGTCACGTATATCATGGTGGCATTGAGGCGTTTATGAAGTTTGGTTATCTCGATGCGCATTTGCACGCGCAGCTTGGCATCCAAATTAGACAGGGGTTCGTCAAACAAAAATACTTTTGGGCTGCGAACAATCGCACGGCCAATCGCTACACGCTGACGTTGCCCGCCCGAGAGTGCTTTGGGTTTACGGTCGAGGTAGTCGGTTAACTGCAAAATCTCTGCGGCTTGCCGAACTTTCTGGTCTATTTCTGCTTTGGGGGCTTTTGCTACTTTCAGCGCGTAAGACATGTTCTGATAAACCGTCATGTGCGGGTAGAGAGCGTAAGTCTGGAATACCATTGCCAACCCGCGTTTTGACGGAGGAAGGTGGTCGACTCGGTTGCCATCGATCTCAATTGCGCCGTCTGTAAGATCTTCTAACCCTGCCAGAAGGCGTAATAGAGTGGATTTTCCGCAGCCTGAAGGTCCTACAAATACCACAAACTCGTTGTCTTTGATGCTGAGGTTTGCCCCCGGAATGACTTCAACATCACCAAAGCGCTTTTTCACACTGCGCAATTCAATACCTGCCACTCATTTCTCCTTACAGCAAAGCTATCGCCTCAAATTTGGGTAATCTTTTTAGAAAACGAGTCTGACTTTCCAGCGACATGATGAGTGTTTTTCATCAGCTTCGGCAAAGTGGAAAGCCGGACTACGTTTTATTTGTTTTGTTTTATGTGTATTACTTCGACGCTTTAATGCCGTCAGACACTTCTTTTGCCACAGCAGCCGCAGATTTCTTACCTGCCATCAGCTCTTGCAAACCATTTTGTAACAGTGTGGACCCCGTTGGTTTCTTAAAGCGATAACCTACCAGCATGATGTAAGGCGTTGCGCTGCCATGAAACTCGGAGATCTTCGCCAGCATCGGGTCGGAAGACACTGCGCCGTCTACTGCAGCAACATTGGCCAGTTTGTCGGTGAGCATTTGTCCAAATTCTTGCGTCGCCAAGAAGCGAGCAAATTTGAGTGCAGCCTCTTTGTTTTCAGAGCCAGAGTTGACCGCGTAGCCCCCGTCGAGCCAAGTTGCGACCATTTGAGGTTCTCCTGCTTTGGATGCAGGTCCGGCCATGATATCGAAATTGATTCCTGCTTTTCTAAAGCCTGCAATCTCCCAAGAGCCGCCAACGAACATGGCTGCTGCTCCAGAATTAAATAGCTGCTTCATGGTGGCGTAATCGACGCCTTCATGACCCTGAGGTAGGAACTCTCTCAGTTCGCCGAACTTCTCCATGGCACCGACGTAACGCGCATCTTCAAAGTCGGTTGAACCTGCAGTCACTTCACCAAAAAACGATTCGCCGTAAAAGTTAGGCATAAACGCGCCCGACATGACTTCCACCGTCCATCCGTCTTTAGTGCCGTTGGCTAAAGGCATGACGCCTGAGCTTTTCAGTTTCTTAGCTGCTGCGACAAACTCGTCCCATGTAGTAGGTGGCGTAATTTTCTGAGCTGCCAGCAGATCTACGTTGTAGTAAACAAGAATGGTCTGCGATGCCATGGGCACGGAATACACCTTGCCATCAGAGCGAAGTGTCACACCTAACAGTTCGTCTTTGGAAAAGCCGGAAAGATCCACTTTGCCGTTTAATGGCTCGAGGTAACCGGGTGCGGCAACACTTTCAAATGCGCCGTAGGCTCGGGTGTGGATAATGTCGGGCCCCGCTCCGCCCGTGAGCGCAGTAGTTAACACGGTGGCGTAGCTTTTCGCTTCATGGGCGGTGTAGTTAATTGAAATATCTGGGTTGGACTTTTCAAATGCTGCGATGATCTCGTTGTAGGCTTTGGCGTCTTCTTGTCGCCAGCTCCAGAAATCGAGTTCAGCTTTAGCAAAAGTCGAAGCGCTGCATAACAGGGCGGCAGCAGCAAGTATGGTGCGAGTAGTCAATTTTGATCGATTCATTTTCTACTTCCTTGTTCAGACAGCTAATTCAGCGACTAGCCGATTTTCTTTCATCCAACTGCGCGACGTTTGTGACGGCTTTACTAGGTCAACAGACCTTAATACGTACACGCAAATTTGACTCCCTTTACTCTGTTTTTGATAATACCTTTAAAATACCATTTGTCTATTTTTTGATCGAATTGGCGTAAAAAGTGTGTTAAACATCATATTTGGTATTGTTATAGGTATTAGGAAAGGAGCGATATGCCCATCATGGATTCCCCCCTTGTTATTGCCGTCGATGGTGGTGGTACGAAATGTATTGTGCGGTTATCAGACCAGAATGGTCGTGTACTAAGTCAGGTGCAGACAGGCTCAGCTAATGTGGCGTCTAATTTTGAGGTCGCAAAGCAAAACATCACGGATGGCATTACTCAAGCCTATGCTGAAGCCGGACGTGCACTCAATCAAAGTAAAGGGGATATCATCGGGCTCGCCCTTGCAGGAGCCGAAAGCAGTGATCGGGTTGGAGAACTGCGAGACAGTCTGAATTTTTCTCAGGTGGTGATTCGTTCCGATCTTGAAGCCACATTAAAAGGGGCTTTAGGCAATGAAGATGGTGTTGTCGCCAGCATTGGGACTGGGTCGTTTTTCCTGTCGCAGCAAAACGGGGTTTATCAGCGTGTTGGTGGGTGGGGGCTATTTCTTTCTGACGATTGCAGTGGTGCAGCGTTAGGAAAAGCACTTATGCGCTATGTTGCAAATGTTCACGACGGTATGTTACCTTCCAGCCCTTTGGTGGATAAGACGTTTGCGAAATTTAACAGCGAAATTCGGAATTTGGTGAACTTCTCTCTTCAGGCTTCTCCTAAAGACTGCGCCGAGTTTGCATCCGACATTGTGTCCGCCTATCAGAAGGGGGATCCGGTTGCACGGCAACTGGTGCGTTCTTCTGTTTCAAGGCTGGTTGAAATCCTTGAATTTCTGAATGCGCCAAAAACAGGGAACCTATGTATGAATGGTGGTTTAGCCGCTTTTTATCAGTCTGTTATGCCTGAGTCCTATAAAGACACCTTTGCAAAGCCCAAAGGAAATGTTTTGGATGGGATAACCTCTATAGCCTTGAATACCTCAACGGGAGCACTTTGAATGAACGTGTCGGATGTCCTTGAACCTTCCAATTGGCTGACTGAAAGTGGTGGGCTTCGTTACCTGCAGCTGAAGAAGGTGCTGGAACGTGCGATTCTGGATCGGTCATTGCCTCCGGGTACTCAACTGCCCTCGGAACGTGAAATTGCAAAGATCACCGGCCTTTCACGTGTCACAGTAAGAAAAGCCTTTGCCCCTTTGGTTGAAGACGGATACCTCGATCAGCGTCAGGGTGCTGGTACTGTGGTTGCAGAGCGAATGACACGCGTGGAACAGTCGCTCTCTCGACTAACGTCTTTTACTGAAGACATGGCAAGTCGTGGTATGAAAGTCAGTTCAGCCTGGTTGTCACGGCAAGTAGTTCAACCGTCACCAGAAGAAATCATGACGCTGGGCATCAGCCCTTCGGAATCGGTAGTACGTTTAGAACGCTTACGCTTTGCCGATGGACAACCAATGGCAATAGAACGGGCTGTGTTGCCTTGCTCCATTCTGAATGACCCCATGAAAGTACAGCACTCCCTCTACGCAGTGCTTGATGAGCTTGACCAAAAGCCTGTTCGGGCAATTCAACACATCATGGCATCCAACCTGAACGAAGAGGATGCCCAGTTGCTGGAAGTGAATGAGGGGGTGGCTGGATTGCAGGTAACGCGAGTATCTTATCTGGCTTCGGGCTCGGTGGTGGAGTTGACTAAATCCATTTATCGCGGCGATGCGTATGACTTCGTTGCGGAATTAAATCTTCAAAGCTCTTAATCGTCAAAGCTCTTAATCTTCCCAAAGATGCGCACAAATAAAAAATGTCAGAGCCAAAATGAATCTGGCTTTGACATCTTAATGCTGTGTCTTCTAGCAATTTTCTCGTCTTCAAGGAATTAGGTTTGAGCTTATCAGCCGTTGCTTAAACTCATAAATTCAGCTTTCCAGACAACGTTAACCGCATTGTCCGAATTTTATGCTGATGACGTCTGCTTGTTTATCTTGAATCACTTCACCACTTTGATTTAACGCGCTGAGTGCGCCATCGCCTTCCCAGCTTCCGATATTGGATGCTTTCAGCAGGCTTTTGAACTCTTTTTTATTGAGCGAACATTGGCCTGAATCTAACAGTGCTTTTTTAAGATTCTCTGTGGGTTTAGGTACACTTTTATCCCCTCCACATACCACGGTTTTTGCCAAGATTTCGTCGTTGTTTCCTTGGGCTAGAACTGTGCCCTGTGCGATTAGATAGTCCTTCATTAAATGAAGAGTTGGGCGTACCCTTATACCTAAGCTTTGCGAAATGGATTGTGATGTTTCTAAATCGGATAGATCTACCGAACAATCGCTTTGCTCGACGTGTTGTACAAAGCTGGCAACCAAATTATCGATGGTATTGGCATTAACCGAGGGAGAAGCAAAAGCGATAGCTACAAGAAGCATCGCGGGTCTTTCGAGTTTCATTTTTATATCTCATTAGGGTTTGGAGGAAAGGTCTAATGATGATGGGGAAGATGAATTTATCTTTTACGAGTATGTAAATTCTTAGTCAATAATCAAAATTGAGAAGAGTGTGTTCAGGCAAAGGTGATTGTCTGAAACGAAGCCATAATTCACGAAGTATAATCGACATCATACTGTATCGCTAAATCGGCGGCAGCTCGCTATCACTTGTTTCATTAGCGGAATTGAGCGCTGACTTATATTGACCGCCATACCAACAGAGAGCGAACAGTCGAAACCTCTGATTGACCTGAGTACGATGCTTTCGGAGCTTGTAATTTCGGTCCAGTTGGGCAGCAATGCCGCTCCTACACCAGCTTGAACTAGGGGCCATGCATAATCGATAGTTCGGATGTTGGCTCGGGCATTAAACTGAATTCCTCTTTGCAAAAGGCTATCTTTCAGCGTATCGAGTGCCATGCACGGTTCTCTGCGAATAAATGGCATGCCATCCAAGTCTTCAAAATCCAAACAACGCTTTTGTGCCTTAGCCCAATGGCGTGGGAGAGCCAGTTGGTAGACGTCTTCCCATATTGGTACAAATTGATCCTCACTGACATGAGAGGAACCAGCCAAGATTCGCGCATCACAGGGTTCATCAGTATCCACCAGTGTGAGCTCTAAGTACTCAATATCCTCGCTCAAGTGTTGCAGCAATAAGCTCATTCTCTTGGCACCTAACGAACGCATGATCCCGAGCCTTAGCGGTACGGTTACGGGTTGATCGCGAAAGGTTTGAAGAATGTTCTTCTCGCTGTCGATCATCCGCTTCGCTTCTGGATAAAGCCGTTTCGCTGCTGGTGTTGGCACTACGCCACGGGCGTGACGAACAAAAAGTGCGGTATTGAGTGCCAATTCTAAATTCTTTATCGCAGCGGTGATCGAAGGCTGCGAGACAAAGCAGTGTTTCGCCGCGCCGCTGACACTGCCTACTTCATACACTTTCAAAAAGTAGCGTAATGTTCTGAGTTCCATTTCTGCTCACTTCAATATACAAGAAACTGCTAGCTAGTAGATAAGGTATAGGAAATACCTATAGTTAACATAAAAATAACATATTTCACACGGATGCACATGCGGAGTAAGGTTTGCGATAAAACATCGCTCGCTTTCGCCGAGTGTTGGAAGTTCGTATTACTTTAATTGGATCAGAAACTTAATAAGGAGGCGTCATGTCGCCGAATAGCTTATTCAACTCACTTTGGCAGGATTACGTCGAGCGCCTTTGCCCTTCAGCACAAAAAGTTCATGACTTGCTGCAAGAAGACGAAGTGCTCATCAATGACCATATTGCGCTACGAACATTTGAAGGTAGTAAAGTAGGAATCGATGTTCTTGCCAAGCCGTTTTTAGCAGTGGGTTATCAACCAGCAGGTGACTATGTGTTTGAGTCGAAAAAGTTGATTGCAAAGCACTTTGAACACCCCGATCCAAAATACCCTAAAGTGTTCATCAGTGAATTAGAAATCCATAAATGCTCGGCTGAACTGCAAAGAATCGTGGGTAAATTACTGGATCAGGTGGATACATCAACCTTAGAAACGTCTGATTTTTTATGCAGCGGTCGCTTATGGGAACTGAATTATGCTGATTACGTGACCTTAGCAGCAGAGAGCGAATACGCCTCTTGGCTTGCGGCGCACGGGTATGGCGCGAATCACTTTACGGTGAGTGTGAATCAGTTGAATCAATTTGAAGAGGTGAAGCAAGTTAACCAACACCTGCGAGAAGCCAGTTTTACCATCAACGAGTTTGGCGGAGAAGTGAAAGGGTCGCCAGAGGTTTTATTGGAACAGTCTTCTACAATGGCGGATAAAGTGCCGGTGCACTTTGTTGAGACAACGGAAACCATTCCTGGTGGATTCTATGAGTTTGCCAAGCGTTATCCAATGAATAATGGTGAGCTCTATTCCGGATTCGTTGCTGCCTCCGCCGACAAAATTTTTGAAAGTACAAATGGCTAGGTAGTGAGCTCAGTAAAAAAATGAGGGAAGCGCGCCGACTTGTAAAGTCAACACTGTGTCCCTCGTCTATATACTCAAACCACCTCAAGATGCCGCTGAACCTAGCATCTTGAGGTGGTTTGAGTATAATTCTTATTGGATTACGATTTCTTTACCGCTGCCGTCACAATAAGCTCAACTTTCAGCGTTGGGCGAGCCAGTTTTGCTTCGCCACACGCACGGGCAGGGGCTTCACCTTCATCAAACCATTCATCCCAAACCGCGTTCATTTCTTGGAAATCGGACATATCAGAAAGCCAGACGATAGTTTGCAATACATGATGTTTGTCGCTGCCCGCCTCTTCAAGTAAAGCCTCTACGCGCCTAATTGCTTCGCGTGTCTGGTCGGCTACACTCTCTTCGGCAATACCAACCTGGCCGCACAAATAGATCGTATCGTTATGTTTGACTATTTTACTCATACGCTGGGTAGTGTGCAGCCTTTCTATGTCACTCATGTTCATTCCCTTTACGTTATCTTGATGGGTTCCAAACCTAAAATCTTACCGTCACTATATTGATAAAGCTATGACTCTTCATTAGAAATGCTATTGTTGAAAATAAATCAACATTCAATAGTGAACAACCAAAGGTTAGCATGTCTCATATCACCGCTATTCCCGTTTTTACCAGTGTGATTGAAGAAGGCAGTTTTTCTCAAGCAGCCAAGAAGCTCGGTATCTCGAAATCTGCAGTTAGCAAACGAATAAGTGGTTTGGAGGATCAACTTGGTGTTAAGTTACTTCACCGCTCTACACGAAAATTAAGCCTGACCGAAGCCGGTGAACGGTATTATCAGCATGCGTTAGAAGCACTGAGCGCAGCACAAAACGCCGAGAATGCTGCAACTCAACTACAAAGGATTCCGCAAGGGACATTACGAATCAGTGTGCCAATGTCTTTTGGCAGGCTTCACGTAGCCCCCATTATTCCAATTTTTTTGAAACGCTACCCCGAAATTCATATCCATATGGATATGAATGACCTTTCCCGTGATGTCATTGCCGACGGGTTTGATGTGGCTTTAAAAGGCGGTGACCTGCCAGATTCGTCTTTAATTGCTAGAAAACTCGCCCCGCTACACAGTGTTCTCTGCGCCTCTCCTGAATATATTGAACGATATGGTAGCCCAAAAACACCGCAGGACCTGACGGGTCGAAACTGCATTTTGTTCACTCACCATACTGTGACAAATGAATGGGTTTTTATCCAAAATGGTGAGGAAGAACGAGTACACGTGACGGGAAATTACCAAGTCAATAATAGCGAAGCCTTACGCGAGTCACTTATTCAAGGGGTGGGCATAGGTCGATTGCCTACTTTTGCTGCAGGTGAAGATATAAAAGCAGGGAAACTTGTTCCCTTATTGGTTGGCTATGTGATGCCACATAAAACCATTTATGCAATTTTCCCGGAGAGGCAATATCTTCCGGAAAAAGTGCGGGTGTTCATCGATTTTCTGATTGAAAATCTGGGAGGGAATGCTCCTCACTGGGATAATTTTCTAGAGACAAGTAGTGAATATGGAAAGGTCAATAGATAAAGCCCTGCGATTCAAACTGGTGAACACCACTGTTTTCGAGCGGATTCAGGGCTCTTTCTTTTCTGCTTTTCTTTGTTCAACCTGCTGTTTACTCAGAAGAGCTCTACAATTGTGAAAGATCGGCATAGACAAGATAGTCTTTGATCTTGTTATTGCTCACATGAAGAATTGTAGCAAAAACAGCTGAATGCGTACTACCATCGAGCCGGATGTATTCAACAGAACCATGGCAAATTACATCGTTCCCTTTAGACCATATTGAGTCAATCTGGTGTGCCATACTGGAGATACTGGCGAAAAAAGTTTGGTTTGCTTCTACGACCGCCGTTTTCCCAATAACCGGGTCAAAGTTGCCAATCCGAAAGCGCACATCGTCGGCTAAAAAGGTGGAAAGGTGCTCCACATCTTTGCTATCGACTGAGCTGTAAAGGTTTTTAATTAAGTCTGTCGCGTTCATAAGTGTTTTTCCTCTTCATATTGCTGGGCTTATGCGTTTAATTCCCGATGTCTCACCGCCATACATGTTTTTCTCTTCCGGTTTCTCACTCAAATACTGTATGAATTCAAATTCAAACCCAGACGGGTCAACGAAGTAGACAGTTTTTCTAAACGGATGATCTGCACCGATAGTTGCTATTTGATGCCCTTTGGCTTGCAGTCGGCGCGAGATACTTTCCATGTCATCAACCGCCAAGCCAATATGCGCAAGTCCAGGTGAATGTGATTTCAAGTCGCGATTATCCCCCCCCTAAGCCTTCATTCAGCGTGATATAACTGTCATCGGTGCCGACGTGTAACCATTTGCGCTTCTTGCTATACCATTCACTTTCGCCCTGTCCCCGAACTTTCCATTCAGGAAAGGCTGTTTGTATAAAATCCAGAGTCAATTCAATATCTTTAACAACCAAATTGACATGTTCCAATCGAACCATTGCTTGCTCCTGTCATACTTTGAAGATGTACTTAAATCTTATTTCGTTTCTTTAAGGGTTATAATCCCGAGTTTTGGAATAATATTGTTGAGTAATAGTTAACAGTGAGTGATTGAATGAAACAGGTAAGATGATAAACAGTATAAGGAAGGTAGTTAACCTCAGCTTTGGATAAGAAATAGCATAAATTGTTGAATTTAATGAAAACTATATTTCCTTTCTAGTCAGAGGCTTTTGTTGATAACAAGGCGAATTTACGCGTCAATAGTTAGCCTATTGCAAGTGAATTCAACGCAGCTAGCGGCAAAACAACGACTAGAAAGGTGTTCTGTTATCCAGATCTGAGGTTAGTTTAGTGGAACGAATTGGTATGGCTAGCCTGAAGGCACCAGCGGTTGTACTTAGCAGTACTTGCTCTTAACTAAGATTAAGTACTGCTGTCGAATCACTGGTTCATTTTACTGGAACAGTGTCTGTTGAGTTGAGTTTTAGAGACCGGTGAAAAACAGGATAAATCGTAGCCAATACAATAAGCCCTCCTCCCAACATCGCAGACAAACGAAGTTCTTCATTTAGAATGAATGCCGCAAAAATGGCTGCAAACAATGGCTCTAGACTAAATATCAGTACAGCTCTATCTGCAGTGGTCTGCGTCTGGTACTTTGTCTGAACCCAAAAAGCAAGAGCGGTTGCCAGTGATGCAGTAATGACAACAGTAGTGACTAACTGTATTGAGAAATTTTTAGGTAGCAAATTATCCGAGAAACCCGCAATGCATACTGACAATATAGCCATTACTAATAGCTGAATGAAAGTCAGCACCGTCGAGTTATGGTGACTTGCGAATCTATCAATAACGACGATATGAATTGAACTAACAACAGCGCCAGCTATAACCAGACTGTCACCAAATCCAATCCCTTCGATACTGAGTTCACTGATCACGGCCAGACCCAGAAGCCCCAAAAGTGAGCTAATCCAAATGTCTAACCTCGGTAGTTTTCTATGAACTACTGCCAAGATGATAGGAACAAATATTATGCCTAATCCGGCTAAAAATCCCGTATTTACAGAAGATGTATAATTTAGACCAACGATAAATAAGGAGAATGTAATGAACAGCAAAACTCCTAACACGCTCCCAATCAACAGTGTTTGTTTGTTTATTTTTACGCTATCGAAAATAACAAATGGTAGGAAGAGCAATGCTGATAAAGCAAAACGCATCCATAGTACAGTAAACGTATCGTTATCATCTAATACGAGCTTCATCAAAGGAAAACCTAGTCCCCAAGAGAAAGCGACATATAAAAGCAGTAACTCAGCTTTCCAACTTTTCACACTCACCTCCACTGATGCTCATCCTCGCTGCTGCGATAATATCTTGAGCTGCTGCTTCGACATCTTCTAAGGTAGTATTTCGACCAAAGCTAACGCGTATAGTTGAGTTTGCTAAGTCACGACTTAGCCCCATTGCCATCAATACATGTGATTCCTTCTGATCCCCTGAATTACACGCAGAACCCGTTGATAATATGACCCTTTTTAGACGAGGAAGCATTTTCTGCATGTTAACACCCGTCAACGACAAACTAACACAGTGTGGCAAGCTATCTTCAAGGGGAGTATTGCAGACATAATCAAGTTCACTCACCTTACCTAAGAACTTAGCTCGCAAGTGTTTTAGCCGTACATACTCTCTTTCTTGCTGGCTCATTGACAACCCAAGGGCGGCTTCCAAGCCAACAATCCCAGGAAGATTATAGGTTCCGCTTCGCAACCCCTTTTCTTGCTGACCTCCATGAATCAAAGGGATTAGCTTCGTAGGGTTCCTTACATAAAGAGCCCCTACGCCTTTCGGACCATAGATTTTATGTGAGGAGAAGGTAAGTAGATCTACGCCTAATTCTTGAACATGTAATTTCAGTAGCCCTATGCTCTGGGTTGCATCGCAATGCAATGGCACTCCGTACTTCTTAGTAATTGCAGAGATTTTTTGAATAGGGTGAAGTACGCCAGTTTCATTGTTCCCATACATAACACTCACCAAAACAGTGTCTGTAGAAATCTCTTTCTTTAGCTGTTCAAGACAAACAAACCCATTCCGGTCTACATCTAAATACACGATTTCGAAGCCTAGTCGACTTAAATTAGAGCAAGATTCGAGTACACATTTATGCTCCGTCTTTACAGTAATCACTTTACCCTTGCCTGCGACACTGGCTACCCCTGAGATAGCCAAGTTATTCGACTCCGTAGCACCACTAGTGAACAATATCTCTTTAGGTTTAGCTCCAATATGACGTGCAATCTTTCGTCTTGATGATTCTACGACAGACGCATTTTCTACGCCTAATTCATGAGCACTAGACGCGTTAGCGAAATGGTGGGTAAGATAAGGCATCATTTTGTCTAGAACGGAAGAATCTAAGGGGGTTGTAGCTTGGTAATCCAGGTAAATATGCCCAGTCATTAGAAGTCCTCCGAAGATACAGACGTAACAACAAACTTATTTGCATATTCATTCGTTAAGATTGGAAATATCGAAGTCGATTTACTTCTCAAAGTCTCACCTAACGAAAAGCCCCTAAGAGCAACCTCGGCACCTTTCTGAACTTTATCTCTATCGCTAAAAGAGCAGAAATCAATCACTATTGAGTCTAATTCCGAGTCAATATCTTTCATGCAACCTAAGTAGTAGGCTCCCATGATGGTTGGACACTTTGCTATCCAGCTTTCACTCTTTTCTTGAAATAGTAGTATGTCTGTATCGAGTTCTGATTGATGGAACCAATCCTTATGAGAGGGGCTCTGTTCTACCGAATAGAGTAAATCTGATTTAGCAAGATCTCGCTTAAGTATTTTCTTTATTTTTCTCAGGCCTCTGTTTTTCATGTGCTTCTCAGTCTTCACATGATCAGAAAATGCAGGGTACTTCTCGCAAAAGCTATCTACTAATTTTTGAATCCCGACATCATTGTTAGAACTCAATGTGCAAACATCCGTGCCACAA
The DNA here is from genome assembly GCF_030689305.1 of Vibrio penaeicida. GTDB lineage: Bacteria > Pseudomonadota > Gammaproteobacteria > Enterobacterales > Vibrionaceae > Vibrio > Vibrio penaeicida_B. The sequence goes on from NZ_JAUYVM010000003.1 coordinate 222,552, forward strand.
ACCATCCCGAGGTCGCTTACCAGCACACCTAGTGTGACATTATGCTCGGCGTTATAACTTCGAAAATAATCCGCTAGCTCAATAGCTCGCTCTGCAGTACGTTCTGAAAATTGGTCAATTCCGCTATCACCTTCAAAATAGCCTCCTTGAATGAAAATATTCTTTTTCGTGTTGAAATCTACGTGCTCTTTGAGCTCTTCAATTATGGTATTCATACTTAGCCAAACTGTACTGTTTATTAATATATAGTGTAATTAAATGCATATTCATTCGAACTCATTGATGCATGCAAACAAAAAACAAGTCAATAGCAAGAATGCCATTTAATAAAAAAAACGCGTTTCAATGTAAAAGAAGCTAAGCACGCCCAAAATTCGTAATCGTTCACAAGTAGGTGATTGACTTTCTGTTCGAAGATCAGAGCGTTTGGGTATGGCTTATGGGCGGTGACCGATTGCACTCAACTGGGTCCCCTTCCTTCAGGGACTGTCTCTGTGGGATCCTCACGAACTCAGACTGTAACCCTTTGATTATTCTATAGGTTACCCAGTATTTTTCCGATCATGTTTCTCCAAACATCTATTGATATGCGCAACAATGGCTTTTGATAAATGCGTAACCCTAGATTGAGGTAACTCAATACTCGTCGTTCTTTAATCGTATTCGCTTGAAAACGATGGTGAGCCCCTGCTTTTCTGCCAATAAACATAATAATATCAAAAGGGTATGGTCGATTGTGCCTGGACCGGTGTCACGCTTGGGTTTGTGTCGCACGAGCAACAGACTTTGATGTGTTCGAGTTGCTTCGTTTTTTATATGGGTACTTATCAAAAACTGAAACTGACACCAAAGTGAGCTCAACGATGGCTTTCCTTTTTGCCATGCTTGTTGGCGATCAAATAAAAATAAAAGTAGGTGAGATCATGGTTGGGATAATTGCGATTTCGACTGAAGCTCTACCCTCAATTCGTCAATGAACATAAATAGTCAGCATAAACATAAAGGATACTATTAATATGCCAAAGTACTACGTCTACCCAGCGATTGGCATCGCAAGGCTAGGAAACTCTGAGTCTGAATTTTTTGTCGGTCCAGAAGTTCCGTATCAGGACATAAACCCAAATTTTACAGGCAATAATTTCAGCGAATGCTACGAAACTTACAGTTTAAACAATAGTGCAGATCAAGAGCTCAATTTCAAAGACAGCAAAGGAAAAGTAAAGCGGCAAGCTGCGCGTTTTCGAATCTTCGAGATAGATGATAGTGATCAAATTGTCCGAGAAGTGACCGCTAAAGAAGCAACGATAGAGTGGGAAGTTCATATAGCGAACCGGAAATCGATCAACTACCAATTTAACAATGCCATGGACTTAGGAAAGCTCTCTCAAAATTGTGAGTTACGGAACGCCTTTGTTACCGATCTTCAGGAGCGAAAAGACAAGTTACTGATTGAGCCTAGCGTGCGAAACATTCAAGGCCGTGACAGGTGTGGGAAAGATTATCTGTTTGACGATGGCACCTTTTTTGGTGGAACAAGCCAAGAAAGAAAGGTCTATTTGGGCGAATTGAGAACTGATAGTGAAGGGCGCTTACTGGTGCTTGGTGGACGCGGCAAATCGGACAGTTACAACAATAGCCCCATCACGACGTTTGCAAACAATGACAATTGGCATGATGACATTAGTGACGGCACAGTTCGAGCTACAATCACTATTGATGGCGAAACGCATGACGCTGAACCCGCTATGGTAGCTGTAACGCCACCAAACTTTGCTCCGGGTATGCCCGGTGTCGTTACTATGTATGATGTTGTAAGCGACCTGCTTAACGATAAGCCTCAAAAAACTCAGTTCTATCGCGATATCTTCCCAATTCTGAATAGCTTAGTGGAAAACCAAGGCGTCAACTTGGGCTACTTTATGGCATTTGGTGACAATGCACCTGCGAACTTCACCAAGCCTTCCATTTTAGAAAAACTGGAATCTTCAAGTGTTGATAACCTAGCTTTACGAGAGGCGGTGTTCAAACAATTCCGTATCACACCAGAGCTCACCGTGGCACAGAGAGCCGAAGAAGTTGAGAAGCTACTTAATTCACCGAACATTTCTGAATTGGATGACAGTTTAAAATTGGACTTAGCAGGCACATTTAACGAAGCCATCAAGAAAGCACAAGTGCAAGTACAAGCCGATAAACTTCCGCCAATTTTTGGAGACAGCTACGGTGACGCGCCAGATTCACCTCTTGTGGGGTTGAGTCTAACTTCCACTCAATATCAACACATGCACAATTGGGCGATAGGTGAATTTGAGTTAGACACTAATCCCAAAGAAAACCCTACACCGCTAGATAACATCAATGACCCACTGGAAACAATTTTCTCTGCAAAAGAACGCGCACATACACTTACCAAAACTAACCTACAAGAGTGCCTCGGTGGACCGTTCCATCCCGGTATAGAATTAACGTGGTTTTTGCGCCGTGAGTCTATGTGGAATGTGTCTGATAGCGTCGACAGAATGCGCCTAAACGTTATAAACAGGGGAGAGGAAGTACAAGATTATTTTGGTCCTATTTTAACTCCAGAAGTGGCGTTAAAAGATATGTTTAATGTTAGTGGTCCCGGCACACTAACGCGTTTTATGGGCGTGCCTTGGCAATCGGATGAAGGGAGCTGCCGCTCGAACCAAGACTACGATACAGCGCAATACTTACCAACGATCACTTTCTGGTCTGCGCGTGTCCCCAATCAAGTGTTGAGCCAACGTTCTTTCCAGCAGACTCAAAACACAGATCTATCTGCTGCACAGCGTCACAAGTTCTTCAGTTACCGCCAAGACTGGTTGCGATTCTTACGCGAAGGCGGACAGAACCCGAGAGTTACCATGGTCGATAACTGGGACAAAATTGGGATTGTTGTTAAGAAGCCTATTGATGACTTCGAAATAGACAGTGACGAAGTGAAAAGTGCTTGGGTTGAATCACAAGTAAATGTGCGTTATTTGGCTCACGACGCAAGTTATCGACAATTGCTTAATTTAGAAACCCTGTCACCTGAAGAAATATTGCACAGTGCAAATAGCCTATCCAAGACAAAGGAAGACATTGAAAAGCTAAATGAAGATGACAAGGAAGTGTCTGAATTAGGTCTCGCGCCTAGAATAATCCCAAATCGCGAAAAGTTGAATTAGCAATGAAGGAATCACACTATCAAGTTGTGGTTCTTGGTGCAGGTGTTGCGGGTTTGTCCACAGCACTTGCGCTGGCACAACAAGGCATCAAAGTCGCTGTATTCGATAAACAAACCGCACAAAAACAGAGTTTTGGTGAGTGTGTTCATGGAACCATGCAGCCTATTCTGGCAGAGCTGAAATTATTCGATAGTTTTATTAAAGACGCACACTTTGAACTTCAAGGATATCAAATCGATTGGGATAAATTAGGTCATCATGAACGGAGTTTGATCACCAGCCCATACGGGACAGGCTGGATCCTGAACAGAGAAAAGTTTGATACGAGTTTGATAAGTGCGGCTATAGAAGCTGGTGTCGATATCTTTTGGCAATCTCGTCTAACTGAATTCTCAGAGCAAAGTGATGGGTGGCAGCTTCATTTCATGCAGCCTGATACCAGCCAGTATGTGGTGGAATCCAATTTTATTGTTGATGCAACAGGGCGTGCCCGAACGCTCACCCGAAAGTTGAACATTGCAGAGAAAAAGGGCGACAGCTTGGTAGCTTGCTGCGCACATCTAAATCACAGCGGTTCAGGGGCTATAGCTAGGCAAGAAGCGGTAATTCATAGCAGCTTAAATGGGTGGTGGTACCTAGCTCCGTTTTCTAATAGCAAAGCGACATTGTGCTATTTCACCGACAATGATTTGGATATGCCCAAGACATTTTCTGAACTTGTCGAGCTGGCATATGAACATGCTTCGTTAGCCCCCTATTTGGATAGCTGCGATTTAAACGATAACGCTCAAATGAAAATCACCCCAGCTTACTCATCTTGTATCGCAAAAAGCGTAGGCAATAACTGGTTGGCTGTTGGGGACGCATCTTGTAGCTACGACCCCCTATCTTCATACGGCATTACGTCTGCTCTTGGAAGTGCATTCTATGCCTCGAAAGCCATTACCCATTGGTTTATCGGCCAGCCCCAATATCTGAAGGAATATGAAGCGCTTATGCAGGATAGCTTTCTTTCATATTTGCCAAAGAAAAATGAGGAGTATGAAAAAGTGACACAGTTCAACTCTCCATTTTGGCAAAGAAGGAACCTCAATGAACCATTTCATCATTTAACAAAGGAATAATCTGATGACACGTATTTACTTCCTATTCACTCTCATTTTTGTATTGGCAGGGTGCCAAAGTACCAACGTCCAAACAGAAAAAACGGGCTTGTCTGAAAATGAAGTCATTACTGAGTTGCAAAGCAGGCTTAAAACCACTTCCTACCTTTTAAAAGAATCGCAGTTTGTTGAAACAAATCAAAAAGTAGTATGTAAAGGTGTCGATTTTGCACAAGGTAAGTGCTTTGCCCCAGCATGCGCCCCATGCGAACCTTCTGCACTTTCAGTAGCACACAAGTCAGGTTGCCTAGATCCTGGTCCGCTAGGCACAGGGTTATTGTGCCAAGTTACGAATGGCGAGGTTTCGGATAAACCTTGCTGTATTGATGGGCAAAGTTGTGAACTGGAATCCGTACCTCCGGTTTCAAATTCAAACGAGAAGAGCATGAACTACCAACTGTTTCCACCTTTGACTGATCGTAAGTTTGAAGATAACAAGTGCGTTTCATTGAAGTGATATGTTTTGCAAACCCGCTTATAAACCGATTTGTTAATACAAGTCGGTTTTTGTTTTTAGGCAGTATGAGCAAGCGCACGCTAGAACGAAAAAATGTTAGGACGCCCACTAAAACTGCATTTCATCGATATTGCCCAAGAACTCGAAGTGCTAAAAAGTGAAAGGTTGGTTCCTTTCTTAATGCGAGTGTCCCACTAATGGGTAATTTGTAATTTATACGCAATTAACAGTAAATATTATAGAGTCACTGCCGTTAAAGAATAGCTGGTTGAATTATGTTAACAGTATTTGAGCGGTATTTTATGAGTGCTTTTCTGACCTCATTTCGCTTTCCAAAAGCACATGTTAAGCAAGTTTTTCTGGCTAAACTGATAATTTAACATTGGTTGAATGTACATCGTTTCAGATAGTTACGAGACGCCTTGCTAGGAATAAATAGATATGAAAAACATCACTTTTTTGCTTGCCGCACTTTTATCTACGTCCACCTTCGGAGCTAGCCACCATCTGGGTATTAAACTTGGCGGTGCTGCTATTAATAATGACGACACTGGCGATGTTGGGGTTGCAGTCCAGTTTGAGTATGCCTATCAATTTCACCCCAATTTCTCTGCTGAAATAGGTTATGCGACCGCTTCTGGAGTGACAAACGCTATTGTGACTGGCGTACTTACCGACAACACAGAAACGTTTGAATATGATGCGACCTTCGCTGGTTTGAAAGCTAACATTGCTCCGATGGACTTTTTTAACTTTTACGCGATGGGCGGAGTCAGCCATTCAGATCTACAACGAACACTCAAACCCAAGTCAGGGGGAGCTGAAACGGTTGAACACCACAAAGGGGTAAACCCATATTTTGGGGGCGGAGCAGAACTCATCTTGCTGGATACTTTTAGCCTTAGTTTGGACTATCGTCGCTTCATGTTTGAAAGCAGCTATTACTCCGATACCATCTTAGCTGGGCTCAACTTCCGATTCTAAAATCTACCAAGCTGCATTGATGATCCCACAGCTGCCGTATCATTGGTACGGCAGCTTCATAATCAGTGCATATCTCTTTAAGGCAATAAACGGCATAGCTGATGAACTAGTCGTATAGTCACTGTAAGCTCGAATTTTATCGATATATATAGAGTTTGCTCTTAGTAGTAAGTTATTGAATAAAAAATTCAAATCGTTCGCCAAATAATTTGGTACGCATTAACAATATGAGCAGTCATCATCAGGGCTGTAGTAGAAGTACTCTGATTTGGTGGAATCCCACCGAAAATATGAGATATGAGTATCAATGCATTGTTTAATGTCATCTATCACATCTTGCACTTGGTCTTTCTTGATGATTTGAATGTTAGCAATTCGATGGTAAAAAACAGTCCAGGAAACAACAGCGTGATCCCATCGAACGCCACCATCGTCACTGGTTGTGAATATGTAGCGGGGTGGATCTATTTTCCCTGTGTGCTCCCACTCTTTGGCAATTAGTCTGTCTAACCCTTGGCTACCAGCTTCACAGGAAGATAATGATACAAAGACTTCTCCGTCCTAATCATTCATGTCCGTAAAGATTGGCTTCATTGCTTCGAATACTTCTCGCCATCTGAGAAAGTCGCTGCCAAATTCTACCCAAAGAAAAAGTCCATAAAAGCACACAACTGGTCTTCTGGAAGGATCTCGCGAAGATTTTGATTGATATCAGCTAGATACTCTTCCTTATACTCCAGAGTGTCTTCGTTTAATACTTCAAAGTTGTATTTCTTGTATTGAATATCAATAACGGTATGTATGGATTGGAAAAAGCCTTCCAGGTTATCGGCGATTAACTTCGGATTTCCGCTCTCATATGACGTCCAAACCGCAGCCTGTTCACTTGTGGTATTCACCATAACGGGTTCATCGTCAAACAGTGCAATTACAACACAACCTTGATCCCACCCAACACATGGCTGCCCATTTGCAAGAGTGCGATAGCCCATTTGTGCTTCAACTAGCTTAGAAAAGGAAATGAAATACAAAACTGAGCTTCCAACTTCTAAGCATGTGCCAAATGTTGGACCGTAGGTCGTAAAATATTGTTTTAGCCGATCATTTGATGGCAGATCTGGAAACCATTCAACAGAATGATTTTCTTGAAAGCCGCCGCGTTGTTCATGAGAATGCATCAATTCGTTTATTTTGTCTAAAGTAGAGTTGATTGGCACCTGATTGACCCCTATAACGTTATTCACTGAAGGTGAAGAAATTATCGTTTTCTAACCAAAAGTTTGCAGCAATAATAATGTTTTCAACAGTTAGTGGTACATCTTGAGTTCTTAAGTTATTAAGTTATTAAGTACATCAACAAACTGGTCTCCGTAATAAATCAACTCTAGGTTATGTTCTATTACAAAATCTGAAAACAAATCTTCTCCTTCTTCATCTTCGGTAGGGTAGTCATCGATATAGATATCAGTCGTTTCATAAATCGTTACATCTGAATTGGTTGTATATATACAAAAAGAACCTAGATTCAATTCGTTAGATTCTATAATGATTTTTGAAAACTCACAGAAAGTTAACTTGGTGTGTTTGGGTAAATACATGGTTATTTTATGGTTTCTTTGGTTTTTTAATTTATCTGAGATTTTATTCTCTAAAATCCAGCGTCTTACCTTTAAATTCGATTAAAAATTGATGTAAGTTGTCTGCTGATTTATGCATAGATTCTTCGTCCATTACACCCATATCTACTTCATATAAACACTCATCTCCCTCTTTCATTACAAGCGCAATTCCACACCCGTTATCACCTATCATGACGTAATTAGGTAGATAAATTTGCACTTCATAGTCATCATTTCTCGATTTCAGTACCTCAATTTCTAGCAAAGCCAAGCTATCTTCGCTATAAAGCCCGTTAGAAATTAGGAGAAGTTCTGTATAGGAAGGATGAAGAGGAAACGGAAGTTCATTGACACTATTTCTTAATACCATAGTACTGACTCCCTGATTTAGCTGATACAGTTGACTGAGCGAGTTTTTCATCAGTTAGCTTCTATTTCACTTGAAAAATCAAACCCAACAAGACCTGAACACTTCACTCTTTCGACGAACTTATCGGTTACAAAAACGCTGCTAATATCTTCTTCTATTGTAAATAAATATTCGTCCTCAATATTGTCTTCAATCAATGAGTGTTTTCTAATCAATAACCCGTTTGGATATTCTCGGTACACTGATTTTTCTCGGTCAAAACAGTTTTTTAAAGGGTTTGTAGGGTAGTAACCGAAGAATTTATTTTCTTGACTATCGGTCATGATATCTAATACTTCCCCTCTTGGTAATAATATATCGCTAAGTTCATCTATAGCTTTTTCACTAAAAACAAAAAAGGGGCTAAGAAAACCGCAAATATCAAAATTAAATTCTTTCTTACCGGTGTCGCTAGCTCCGAGACTAACTACTATTGGAGAATATTCAAGCCCAAAAGATCTCCATCTATTTTTTTCCGAAAGTTGCATTATACTTTCTTTGTTTTCAGGTATTTCCTCAATAAATACACCATAGTTCACTGTGTCAGATTTTAATGTGTAAAAACTCATATTATTCAATGCCATTTCTTAAAGTGTGTATCCGTTTTATTACTTTTTTCTTGAAAACACTTATAGATTTTTTTAAATACGTGTGTCCTACTAACCTCTTCGGTACCCCGAGAGGCTTTTGACTTTAGTTGTTAATACTTAAAACTATCGTTTTCAAAGTAAAAAATTAGTGCATTTAATAGATCATTTAACCCACATTGAGCTACTGATACTTTTGCATTTTCAACTACGTCTTCTATGCTCGCATTATCTAGAACTTCTATCCAATCCTTGTACTTTCCTGAAATCTTTGCTGCAACATCACTCTCAATGTCGTAAGAGTCTTCGATGAATATACCCATCGTGTTAATATTCCAATCTTCTTTTTTGGGAGGAAGAAATAACCAACCCTCTGGGAGAAGATCGGGTTTAGACAACACATCCGATAATTTAATTTCCATTAACTTTACTCAAACAATTTTATTCACTGCCTTTGTTTAACTTCTTAAGATTACTATACAAGAAAAATAAAGTAGTTAGGCGAATTTAATCTATATTTTCATTGATTTCCCAACTTTAGTTCTTTATTTCTAATGCCACCAAAATCATCATCGATAACATAAATAGATTTTTCTTTTCCTAAAGAACTGGGAACTAGCGTAAATTGATACTCTACTTCCTCTTTCTCCATTATTTCAAAAAACAAGGAATATCTACCACTTTGGATGTCGCAATTGATGTTAAATTTCTCAAACGCCGAGCTAACGATAAGAGGTTGCTCTGATGAGTAGTCAAAATGAGTAGATATGCATCTTAATGTGTCATGGTCCATATGAAACTTATCCGAAATTTTTATATTTACATTAGCTCCAAAACTTCCTTCGACGATGGGGTCAAAGACGACAAATCCATCATGTATGATGCATCCTTGTGATAAGTTTTCTTTACCCCATTCACAATATGAGTCGTGAAATTCTCTATTTTCTAGTCTAATTTGCTGATGGGAAATTAGTAAATCGAAATTGTGGTTTCTTAGCATTGTCAATACACCAAAATCAGATATTGTGCAATCTATACGCTTTTCAGACGAATCTCATCGATATGAGTAAAACTTGTTATGAGCGACAAGAAGACACTTAAAACATTTCTAAAAGTGTGTGTCCCTTTTATTCTTGCCACTTTGGCGTTTTCACATACCTAAAATTCAAAGAGATAAGGGATATTCACCACTTTCTCAGCAGATACCGCACATATTGTACTCAATTTCATCAATACGAGTAGCGCTTGGTATAAGCGACAAGAGGTAACTCAAGATTTTTCAAAAACCGCCTGTCCCATTTACTTTTATTACTTTTATTACTTTTATTACTTTTATTATTATTTCCTAGTCCTTAAACGAAGGCAATATCGGCAGAACCCACTTTTTTTATCTCAAAATCTTCCAATTTTATTCCCAGACCATGCTCTATATCAATTCCTAGTCTGAACATTAGCCCAAATGTACCAATATCATCTTCAATATATATATAGATATGCTCTAGCTCGTAGTCCTTTGAATCTTTGGAATAAACTCTGTTTAAATATTCCGATATATGTTCTTCAATGTTTTTAGTTGATTGGTGCCAGTTTTTAGTAAGCTCACTAATCCATGCTTTGCAAGTATCATCTAGGTCGAATGCGTCAGCAAAAATGACAGTTACCATGTCTTTCTTACCAATATTAATTGTGCATTCTACACCTTCATCAGTAACTTCGTAGTCCATTTTATAGTCCTTATTTAAGACACTTAGGTGGTTTATTATCATAAGATTTTGTTATTTGTTTGGCTTCACTAGAACCATATTTAACTCCATGATGTCCTTCAAACTGACTTACAGATCCAGAATGAGGGAATGTTGCTTCATGAGCTGATGTTTCTACAAGCTGCATTGTAGTGGTATTTGTGACAGGGTCATAGTCGTCCAAGTGGTGCCATGTGTAATTTGAAGGGTGAGATCTTTGTGTAAAATTGCCAGCTTGACTCTTAAATCCGGCAGCTTCGTTTGCTGCTTTGAAATCAAGTCCCCTGCTTCCTTCCATTTTAATTTTCACGATATTTTTCTGGCCATTAGATACTGGGTATAGTGCGTCTGAACCAGTAAAATCTACTCCCGGATATCTTGATAACCCAAACGGATCCACCCAGTCCATCGGATTGTGCACATACGCTTGTGGTCTTAAACCACCAGCAAAACCGATGGGGTCTGAGCTTAAATACTGCCCGCTGTCTGTATCGTAGTAGCGGTGCCGGTTGTAGTAAAGCCCTGTTTCTCGGTCGTAAATCTGCCCTTGGTAACGCAAGTCACATTCAATCGGGTCGTTAGCCGCATCGCTGGCGTATTTCTTTAACAAGCCTTGTTGATGTTGCTGCTTATAGCCGCCCCAAATTTCATGCTGCCCCCGCCAGATGATATCGCCTTGTTCGCTGCACAGCTCACGCGGCGTACCAGCGTGATCGGTCACCACATAGCTGAGTGCCGAGGAAGAGCAAAACAAGGACCGAGGAAGAGCAAAACAAGGACAGTCATATCAAGAAAAACCGACTTCTATCAATTACACAGCCATGATTGCACAACCACAAATTCGGCTATGAGTACTGTTCTCTTCGGCGCAATAAGAATAATGTGGCACTTATATACTCTCGATATCTCCATTCTGTTTATGACCAAAGCGCGCTCTCAATTAATCAGCCTTGATGCCACCCCTTATTACCACTGCGTTTCTCGCTGTGTTCGTCGCTCATTCCTTTGCGGATATGACTCTGAGAGAGAACAGTGCTATGAACATCGGCGGGGTTGGATTGAAGAACGGCTACTTCAGCTTTCCCAAGTATTCTGTATTGATGTCTGTGCCTACGCCATAATGAGCAACCACTACCATTTGGTTCTTCATATCAACATTGAACGTGAAAAATCCCTTTCAGACCAAGAGATATGTGACCGATGGTTAAGTTTTCACACGCCGCCCTTGTTGATTCAAAAGTGGTTGAAACAAGATACCCTCTCAGAAGCAGAAGAAGTCAAAATCCAAGAGATTATTGATACGTGGCGAGAGCGTTTAACCAGCATCAGTTGGTTTATGCGCTTGCTGAATCAGTTTATTGCCACTCAAGCCAATAAAGAGGATAGCTGTACAGGGCATTTCTGGGAGGGGCGATTCAAAAGCCAAGCGTTATTGGATGAACAAGCCCTTACGGCAGCGATGGCTTACGTCGATTTGAACCCAGTTCGAGCCAACATGGCGAATACTCCCGAAGCATCAGAATACACCTCTGTAAAAGCGCGTATTCAAGCGCTGAAAGAACATAAAACAACGGCACCTTGCTTACACCCTTTTGTCGGGTATCCGAGAAAAGATATCCCTACTGGCATTCCTTTTCGGCTAATGGATTACCTAGAGCTGGTTGACTGGACTGGAAGGCAAATTCGTGAAGACAAACGTGGCTCTATTCACTCGTCCCTTCCTTCCATTCTAAATCGTTTGGGCATTGACCAAACGACTTGGATGAACGCTTGCACTCAACTGGAAAAAGGCACGGTCGTTGGCTGTGAAGCTACCATCAAACACGTTATGCCGAAGTTAAACCGAAAGCGAATATCTGGCTTTCGGTTACCAGATAGCTAATATTCCTTTCAAGCTAGACAAAACACCTTAAACTCCTAATCCAATAACCACATTGGTGGTTTTGCTTACCTAAAATTCAAAAAGATAAGGGAAATTTGCCACTTTCTAGGCAAATACTTCATGTATTGGACTCAATTTCATCAATACGAGTAGCGCTTGGGGTGAGCGACATAAAAATACTTCTAGGTTTTTTTAAAGTGTGTGTCCCTTTTATTTTTATTAATACCTTGGTGCTGACTCCCTGATTTAGCTGATACAGTTGGCTGAGCGAGTTTTTCATTCTTAGCTCTAAGATTGCAATACCATATATATTAGCTGACTTTGCTTCTCTCCAAAAAAGAAAACTGAGTTACCTGCAAAAAGCGAATAATCATCAATGTACGAGTCTCGAGTACCACTCGATGCTTCAAAGTTTTCTATTGTTTGTCTTGCAGACGTATCTAATTTTGGGAAGTCTATATCGAGGTTTATCTGGAATAAGAAATCAAATTGGTTGCTACTGTCCAGCGTTAAAGGTGTTTCGTCTTCTAGTAACCAAAGGGGTTTATCTCCTATAAAACCAAAACTACTTTGTTCGGTTTCAGATATCATTAATGGCTGATATGTAAGAATTTCTTTGTAGTCCTCTCTGATAGAACAAGAATTATAGTCAGATACTATAATGCGAAAATAATCTTGATTGGACTTAATGAAACTGCTGCTCACGTCGTATCCATACTCATTGTATGTGACCATTTCTGGAATCATTTTATCTGAGACATAGTCGTCAGTTACACAAAAAACTGATATCAGCTTACCATTCCATGTGTGATTTTCTGGCATTAGGATCTGGAAGAAAAAGGTCATTGAACTCCCAGTTTTGGGGTGTGCTGGTATCGCTAATCCACTTGGCAACATCGGCTTTCCACCAATATAAGAACACGAATTTAAGCTATTGGATGAGTATGAAATGTACACGTTTTATCCTCTCAGTTTCCAAACTTGCGAAACATTGTTGTACCATCGTCAAATACTGCTTTGTATTCTAAAGATGATGGTCTAGTTGACAAGCCCTCATAGTTTGCTTTTAAACTCAATTTGGCTGATTGACCCGTTTCAGTTACTCGACCTGCAATGGATTTTTCCATAACTCTAAACTGCCCTCTGTTTACCCTCGGAGCCTGAGGGAATATGTTGTCTGTGTCAGTTCCCGTTCCGCCTAATTTGCTCCCAAGAGCATGACCAGCATCGTCATTTGCGTTGCCAAGAGAGCGAGCATAATCTCTAGCTTTTTGATTTGTAGGTGTACCAGTACCTATGTCTTCAGGTGAGACTTCTGAATCCCACTGCGTTATTCTACCTTGAGAATCTTTAGTTATTTTGGGGCATTTTGCTAAACCAAACGGATCCACCCAATCCATCGGATTGTGCACATACGCTTGTGGTCTTAACCCACCCGCAAAACCGATAGGGTCTGAGCTTAAATACTGCCCGCTGTCTGTATCGTAGTAGCGGTGTCGGTTGTAGTAAAGGCCTGTTTCTCGGTCGTAAATCTGCCCTTGGTAACGCAAGTCACATTCAATCGGGTCATTAGCCGCATCGCTGGCGTATTTCTTTAGCAAGCCTTGCTGGTGTTGCTGTTTATAGCTGCCCCAAACTTCATGCTGTCCCCGCCAGATGATGTCGCCTTGTTCGCTGCACAGCTCACGCGGCGTACCAGCGTGATCGGTCACCACATAGCTGAGTGCCGAGGTGCCAAGCACGTTATCGGTATTGATTTGCGCCAGTGGTCGGAAACTGTCGGGTTCATACACCCATTCAATGGTGCTGAGGGCCGTGCCATCCGCACACACTTTCTGCTGCTGAATCAGGTTGTCGCCGTCCCACAGATAATTCAGATTAGCTTGTTCGGTTTGGCTTTGCTCGCACTCTTTTGCGATTCGCCTTCCAAAAGGGTCATAACGGTAACGCCAACGTTCTTGGTTGGGCAGCTCGACTCTAATTAACTGATCAAAGGCGTTCCAAATGAACTTGGTACTTTTCGCCCTGTATCCATTCTGCTGCTCGATTTTCTCTATAACCCGACCGCACTCATCGTAGCGATAGGTGTAAGGACCTTTTTTCTCAACCCTGCCTGCACGGTCGTATTGATGTGTGTTCTTCTCTTCGCGCTTTTGGGTGAGGTCAATCACGTTGTCGGCTAACGGTAGAGTGCTTTGCTGGTTGAGGTTGAGCTCGCTGTCGTAGCCGAAAAGCTGAACCTGAGTCGCCTTATCTTTCCAGGATTTGGTTTGCCGCACTTCGCTGATTTGTCCATTCGAATTCAAGCGAAGGTCGGTTTTACCGAAATAAGACTCATCAATGCCCACTAGACGGTCTAGGGCGTCGTATTGATACTTACGCAGTAAATATCGGTCTCTGGGCTGCGCGGCAAGGTCGGCGGTTTGCTCGTTTAAAAAGCCAAGCTGCTGGTGTTCCAGTAAGCCTGTTTTGCTCCACTGATGGTGTAGCCTGAATCCGTTCTGGTTGTCTCTTAAGGTTTCAAAGCCCGTATTGTTGTGGCTGAAATTCAGCGGTTGGTGGCTGCCAATGCCTAACTGTTGGAGTTGTCCTTTCTGCCAAAGCAGCTCTAACGGTGTGTTTGCCCCTTCTAACGATTGGCGAATGCCCGCACTGTCGTAGTGGTGTGTCAGGGTTTGCCCATTCAACGTTTCTTTAATGACCTGTCCGGAAGCGTTGTATTCAAACCCAACCCAAGCGTCGCCATTCTCTGCGCTAAGAAGGCGAGAAGCCTCATCGTACTCAAACCATGTTTTACTCGTGGCATTACCCTCGTGGTCGAGCGTTTGTATCTCGGCAAGCTGACCGCCTTCGTTGTAGTCGTATTGCAGCACATGGTCATTGGGTTTGGTTTGAGAAACAATTCGACCCGCGGCATCGTAGCCGAAATGGTGTTTGCGCCCGTCGTAGTGACGCTCGGTTTTCACTCGCCCTAGGGCATCAAATTCGTATCGCCATTGGTGCCCCTTACTGTTGGTCACACCCGCGAATTCGGTTTCCACGTTGTAATGATAGTGGGTAGTCGCGCCCAGTGGGTCAGTTGCAGACGCCAATTTATCGAATGCGCCATAGTCATATCGAGAGACATTACCAAGGGCATCCGTCATTTAAAGCGACTGTCCTCGTTATTTTTATTGAACGTGAAAAATCCCTTTCAGACCAAGAGATATGTGACCGATGGTTAAGTTTTCACACGCCGCCCTTGTTGATTCAAAAGTGGTTGAAACAAGATACCCTCTCAGAAGCAGAAGAAGTCAAAATCCAAGAGATTATTGATACGTGGCGAGAGCGTTTAACCAGCATCAGTTGGTTTATGCGCATGCTGAATCAATTCATTTCCACCCAAGCCAATAAAGAAGACGGTTGTACAGGGCATTTCTGGGAAGGTCGATTCAAAAGCCAAGCCTTGCTGGATGAACAAGCCCTTGCGGCAGCGATGGCTTACGTCGATTTGAACCCTGTCCGAGCCAACATGGCGAATACTCCCGAAGCATCAGAATACACCTCTGTAAAAGCGCGTATTCAAGCGCTGAAAGAACATAAAACAACGGCACCTTGCTTACACCCTTTTGTCGGGTATCCGAGAAAAGATATCCCTACTGGTATTCCTTTTCGGCTAATGGATTACCTAGAATTGGTTGATTGGACGGGCAGGCAAATTCGTGAAGACAAACATGGTTATATCAACACAGCTCTTCCTTCCATTCTGAACCGCTTAGGCATTGACCAAGCAACTTGGATGAGCGCTTGTACTCAATTGGAAAAGGGCACGGTCGTCGGCTGTGAAACCACTATTAAACACGTTATGCCAAAGTTAAACAGAAAGCGAATATCTGGTTTTCGGTTACCAGATAGCTAATATTCCTTTCAAGCTAGACAAAACACCTTAAACTCCTAATCCAATAACCACATTGGTGGTTTTTCTTACCTAAAATTCAAAAAGATAAGGGAAATTTGCCACTTTCTAGGCAAATACTTCATGTATTGGACTCAATTTCATCAATACGAGTAGCGCTTGGGGTGAGCGACATAAAAATACTTCTAGGTTTTTCTCTTCTAGATTTTTCTTAAAGTGTGTGTCCCTGTTATTTTTCTCCTTTAGACCACTGAACTTCGTTAATAAACTCAAGTACAGGGGCTAAAGAAGTAAAAGTTGGTAATGAGCTTTCCCATGTTTTCCAATCTGATACACCTTCAGGCGCAGATTCTATGTAATCTTTAAAATTTGAAATATTCATACAGAGAATCAAGCCCCCTAGCTATCTAATAGTGCTCGGTTATATTACGTAGTTTAGATGTCTAGTTTATCTCTAAAACTTTTTTGATTGTAATTCTTACTCTTTGCTCCAAACTTTCTTTTTATAATCTTTCGGAGGCGGCGCTAATTCTGGGTAAAAAATCGACTTCTGTTTGTCCCAGTTTATTCTCGAGCTAAAATAGGTGAATATCCTATCTCTTATTTTGTCAGCTTGACCTACCATCCCAACATATTCATAAGAGTATAGAATGTCTTTATGAAATTCTGGGTCTAAGTCTTCTATCAATATTTCAATGTTATTAGGGTCATATACTTCAGTATGCTTAATTAAAGATAAAGTAGGTAAATTAGTCGATTTTCGGATATTATTGCTCATCTTTAAAGCTACCAGTTCCCTTTTTCTAGTGTTTGGGATTACTACTGATGTAACATCACTGTTAAATAGTTTTAGCAAGCGATGATCAGCTACTACGATTGTAAACAGCATCTTAGCTTCATTCAGATTTTCTTCTTTCCACTCATCTTCAGTTCTAAGATTATCAAATACATCCATTCTGCAATTGTCTCGCAACTGAGCTAAAACATAGCCGAAGTTACCAACCTGTATCGAGAAAACTTTTCCTTCTTTTAATTCTTTCTTTCTAATTGTCACCTTATGATTTTTCAATAGTATCTGTCCCCCTTATTACTTCCCTAATTTAGTGATATATAGGTGCCTGACCTCCTTTATTTCTTATTTTTATTTATGTAAGAAGCCTAAGGGAAACTTTCATATGTGTCCCTTAGGTGTTTTAGTTAATATATTATTAGAGACTTATACATCTAAAAATGACAACGCATTTTCAATGTCAATCTTTAATGATTCAATATCCCCGTTCTTTTCAATCTTTTCTGATTTTTCAAGTATAAGTACGATACATTGCCTTACTTGTTTGATGACTTTATCTTCGAGTTCTTTTTTATCAATGTTTTTCCAGAAACTTTCAGGAAAAACTAAATCTATAGTTACCTCAGAGTCTTTCTTGTTGTGTTTTATTCTTTCTGGTCCCTCTGAACCGAAATCTCTAACTTTTCCAGAAACTCGAAATACTATTGAAAACATATTAATTGTTTCAAAATACTCGCCATCAATATGTTGTTTGAAATTGTCGTTTAGTGTTTTCTGTATCGGCCAGAAAAGACTATCTGCCTTAGGGTCACCATATTGACCACTTACTTGAATCATCATTATATACTTTCCTATTTTGGTCGCTTTGAACCTGCCCAAGGTTCCTTGTTTTTGGGACCTGGGAATCTCTCAACCAATCTTCTTTCTTTATCTAGCATTTGATCTCTAGGTCCTCTACGATACTCTTTAATCCTTCCTCCGGCTAACTCTTTAGATGAATATCTAGTGGAGGTATCTTGTGAAATCCCCCATTTTTCAAAGTTACCATCCGCATCGAATTTTCCGTACAAAGTTGCCTCTGTATCAGGAGTTCTTGTGTTGCAGTGAGAAGAGTTAGATGCGGTTTTTTTCGGACCACCATCATACGCATATGTACCATCAGCATTTCTTAGTCGACCATCTGCTGACCTTTTTGTTCCTGGACAGCCTGCCAACCCCAGCGGATCCACCCAGTCCATCGGATTGTGCACGTACGCTTAGTGTAAAACAAGGACAGCCACATTAAGAAAAACCGACTTCTATCAATTACACAGCTATGATTGAACTGCCACAAATTCGAATATGAGTTCTGTTCTCTTCAACGCAATAAGAATAATGTGACCAAAGCGCGCTCTCAATTAATCAGCCTTGATGCCACTCCTTATTACCACTGCGTTTCTCGCTGTGTTCGCCGTTCATTCCTTTGTGGGTATGATTCAGATAGAGAACAGTGCTATGAACATCGGCGGGGTTGGATTGAAGAACGGCTACTTCAGCTTTCCCAAGTATTCTGTATTGATGTCTGTGCCTACGCCATAATGAGCAACCACTACCATTTGGTTCTTCATATCAACATTGAACGCGAAAAATCCCTTTCAGACCAAGAGATATGTGACCGATGGTTAAGTTTTCACACGCCACCCTTGTTGATTCAAAAGTGGCTGAAAAAAGACGCTTTATCAGAAGCAGAAGAAGTCAAAATCCAAGAGATTATTGATACGTGGCGAGAGCGTTTAACCAGCATCAGTTGGTTTATGCGCTTACTGAATCAATTCATTGCCACTGAGGGCAACAAAGAGGATGGCTGTACAGGGCATTTCTGGGAGGGGCGATTCAAAAGCCAAGCGTTATTGGATGAACAAGCCCTTGCGGCAGCGATGGCTTACGTCGATTTGAACCCAGTTCGAGCCAACATGGCGGATACCCCTGAAGCATCGGAATACACCTCTGTAAAAGCGCGTTTCAAGCACTGAAAGAACATAAAACAACGGCACCTTGCTTACACCCGTTTGTGGGGTATCCGAGAAAAAATATTCCTTCTGGTATCCCTTTTCGGCTCATGGATTACCTAGAGCTGGTTGAATGGACTGGAAGGCAAATTCGTGAAGACAAACGTGGCTCTATTCACTCGTCCCTTCCTTCCATTCTAAATCGTTTGGGCATTGACCAAACGACTTGGATGAACGCTTGCACTCAACTGGAAAAAGGCACGGTCGTTGGCTGTGAAACCACCATCAAACACGCGATGCCGAAGTTAAACCGAAAGCGACTATCTGGCTTTCGGTTACCAGATAGCTAATATTCCTTTCAAGCTAGACAAAACACCTTAAACTCCTAATCCAATAACCCCATTGGTGGTTTTGCTTACCTAAAATTCAAAAAGATAAGGGATATTTGCCACTTTCTAGGCAAATACTTCATGTATTGGACTCAATTTCATCAATACGAGTAGCGCTTGGGATAAATGACAAGAGGCACCTCAAGGTTTTTCAAAAAGTGCATGTCCCCTTATTTTTACATACGTCAAACTCTTAAGCCAATAGCCACTTTGGCGGCTTTGCATCCCTAAAAATCAAAAAGATAAGAGATATTTGCTAAATTTTCGGCAAATATCCCATATAGTGAGCTCAATTTCGACGATATGAGTTGCGCTTGGTACAAGCGACAAGAGGCAACTTGAGATTTTTCTTAAGGTGTGTGTCCCTTTAATTTTTTCTCTCCCTTAATTCATCAAGATTTTTCAAAAAGCGCCTGTCCCCTTTATACTATTTAAGCAACAAAGCCGTTACGTTCATAAATCATGCTGACTGCACAAAAAACAAACCAGCATCTGATGAATTTGAGATATCTCTTTTAATAAACAAATATCCATTCGCATCCGACAAATAGAAAGCTTCACCATTTTTCACAGGAATATCATTTGAATAAAACTGAGCCACAAAATAGTATTCATCCAATAGTTTTTCAAAACCTATCAAACCATTAGGTATATTATCAGAAATAAATGAAAATGCGGGAAAGGCATCTTTAGGAAGGTCAACACTATTAACTTCAGCATCAATTCCATTGGATAGCGAAAATTCATCACTATTAGAAGCTATCACTTTAGTGAAACCACTCTTTATATAATTAAGTTCATCTTCCCCGCCAAAGAAAGAAATATCATCCAAAAAATAATCATTATCTGAGTATGTTGATAATATCGAAAATACCCTCCCTTTAGGGAATAATTCTTTAGAAAGAGTTTCATTAATTTTGTCACCATCAATAGATGCGATTAATAACAACTCATCTCCTGCTGGATTATGAAACTTACCCATCGAATCTGGGAGATCTCCCCCAAACATAACACCAGTATACTCAGAAGACTCATTACTGGTTACTTTATGCACAACACTCATGTTCATCCTTTTATTTACAAGATTTACTAATTTGTTCATAAAACTCTTCAGAGTTTTTCCTAAGTTGAGAAACTGACTCTTCAGGGACGCCAGCTCTACGCATAGCCTCACTTGTAATATCTAACTCTTCCGCAATCGTAGATTTAAATTGGTTTTTCCCTAATCCATGCTCTCCCCTAACAATGTTTTCATGGTAATGGACACCACCTATACCACGACTATCCTTCCTAGGCCCTCTAGTATGGTGATCTAAATCAAGTGCAATTGATGGGTTTCCACCTAAACGAGAATCTCCAGCCAAGCCCTGCTGTTTCAAAAATTCGTGTCTAATTAACTCGTGAGCCTGTAATCCATCACCTACATGAGCACCACCATTCAAACCACTATAAGTCCCTAAGTCGAATAAAGATGCCAACCCCAACGGATCCACCCAGTCCATCGGATTGTGCACGTACGCTTGTGGTCTTAAACCACCAGCAAAACCGATGGGGTCTGAGCTTAAATACTGCCCACTGTCTGTATCGTAGTAGCGGTGTCGGTTGTAGTAAAGCCCTGTTTCCCGGTCGTAAATCTGCCCTTGGTAACGCAAGTCACATTCAATCGGGTCGTTAGCCACATCGCTGGCGTATTTCTTTAATAAGCCTTGCTGGTGTTGCTGTTTATAGCCGCCCCAAATTTCATGCTGCCCCCGCCAGATGATGTCGCCTTGTTCGCTGCACAGCTCACGCGGCGTACCAGCGTGATCGGTCACCACATAGCTGAGCGCCGAGGTGCCAAGCACGTTATCCGTATTGATTTGCGCCAGAGGTCGGAAACTGTCAGGTTCATACACCCATTCGATGGTGCTGAGCGCTGTGCCATCCGCACACACTTTCTGCTGCTGAATCAGGTTGTCGCCGTCCCACAAGTAATGCAGGTTAGCTTTTTTGGTTTGGCTTTGCTCGCACTCTTTTGCGATACGCCTTCCAAAAGGATCATAACGGTAACGCCAACGTTCTTGGTTGGGTAGTTCGACTTTAATTAACTGATCAAAGGCATTCCAGATGAATTTGGTGCTTTTCGCTCTGTAACCATTCTGCTGCTCGATTTTCTCTATAACCCGACCGCATTCATCGTAGCGATAGGTGTAGGGACCTTTTTTCTCAACCCTGCCCGCACGGTCGTATTGATGCGTGTTCTTCTCTTCGCGCTTTTGGGCGAGGTCAATCACGTTGTCGGCTAACGGTAGAGTGCTTTGCTGGTTGAGGTTGAGCTCGCTGTCGTAGCCGAAAAGCTGAACCTGAGTCGCCTTATCTTTCCAGGATTTGGTTTGCCGCACTTCGCTGATTTGTCCATTCGAATTCAAGCGAAGGTCGGTTTTACCGAAATAAGACTCATCAATGCCCACTAGACGGTCTAGGGCGTCGTATTGATACTTACGCAGTAAATATCGGTCTCTAGGCTGCGCGGTAAGGTCGGCGGTTTGCTCGTTCAAAAAGCCTAGCTGCTGGTGTTCCAGTAAGCCCGTTTTTCCCCACTGATGGTGTAGCCTGAATCCGTTCTGGTTGTCCCTTAAGGTTTCAAAGCCCGCATTGTTGTGGCTGAAATTCAGAGGTTGATGGCTGCCAATGCCCAATTGTTGGAGTTGTCCTTTTTGCCATAGCAACTCTAACGGTGTGTTTGCCCCTTCTAACGATTGGCGAATGCCCGCACTGTCGTAGCGGTGTGTCAGGGTTTGTCCATTCAACGTTTCTTTAATGACCTGTCCGGAAGCGTTGTATTCAAACCCAACCCAAGCGTCGCCATTCTCTGCGCTAAGAAGGCGAGAAGCCTCATCGTACTCAAACCATGTTTTACTGGTGGCATTGCCTTCGTGGTCGAGCGTTTGTATCTCGGCAAGCTGACCGCCTTCGTTGTAGTCGTATTGCAACACATGGTCATTGGGTTTGGTTTGAGACACAATTCGACTGGCGGCATCGTAGCCGAAATGGTGTTTACGCCCGTCGTAGTGACGCTCGGTTTTCACTCGCCCTAAGGCATCAAACTCGTATCGCCATTGGTGTCCCTTACTGTTGGTCACACCCGCGAATTCGGTTTCCACGTTGTAATGGTAGTGGGTAGTAGCACCCAGTGGGTCAGTGGCAGACGCCAATTTATCGAATGCGCCATAGTCATAGCGAGAGACATTGCCAAGGGCATCAGTAATGGCGGTGATGTTGCCTTCAATGTCGTATTCGAATTGGGTTTTCGACCCGTCTTCATACTCTACTTGGTAAGGAGATAGGCTGTTGCCTTTGTAGTACCAGCGTCGGGTAAGTTGCTCATCACTGGTGCGTTTTACCAACCGACATTGTTTGTCGTAGTAAAAGGTAAATCCAACGCTGTTGTCGGGGGATACGCGTTCCAGCATCCCCTGAGGGTTATAGCCATAGCGTGTTTCTGAACCATCGGGCAAAGCTGTCAGTGTCCGCTGACCTAGCGCGTTGTATTCATGTCGCCACTCACGGGAATCGGGATCTTGTACCGACACCAGAGAGCCTGCCGAGTTATAAGCGTAATGCCACGCACTCGCCAGTGGGTCTGAGTAGCTCAGCAGTTGTCCGTTTTCATCGTATGAATAGGTATGAACCTGCCCATTAGGCTCGGTGACCTGAGTGACGTTACCCCAGTCGTCGTATTCGTATTCGGTGCGCTGACCTAGTGGGTCGGTGACTGCTGTCAGGTTATCAAAATTCCACTCTTGATCGGTTCGGTTACCTTCTGGATCGACAATCGCAATGATGCGGTTTTTATCGTCTTTGAAGTACTGGGAGATCCCACCAAACGCACTTTTGTGCGACGTGATGTTATTGTCGTCATCGTAGTGGAGTTGCCCTTCCCAATAACCACCTGAACAGCGAGTTTTTGTGGCGCGTCCTTTTTCGTCGTAGTCGTGTTCTACCCAAGTATTGGAAAGATCATCCCAACGGGTCAGCCAACCTTCATCAGAGTATTGGTAGTCGAAGTTCCGACCTTCACTGGCTCTGACGGAAAGCAATCGACCACGCTTGTCATATTGGTAAGTCGCCAAGGTTTGGATGAAGTGTTTGTCTCGTTCCAATAAATCGAGCTTCTGGATACGGCGGTTTTGAGTGTGTACCTCAATCAATTTTTGATCCGACAGTACTACCCACTTCAATGTACCCATTTCATACAAGAAATGGGTTTGATTACCGTAGCTGTCCGAGATTTTGGTTAAGCGGAT
This sequence comes from Vibrio penaeicida, assembly GCF_030689305.1. GTDB lineage: Bacteria > Pseudomonadota > Gammaproteobacteria > Enterobacterales > Vibrionaceae > Vibrio > Vibrio penaeicida_B. The sequence continues at coordinate 245,934 of NZ_JAUYVM010000003.1, forward strand.
TTGATTACCAACTGCATGAGCAAAGTGCAGGCGTTGGCGGTCTTTGTTTTGAAGAACGAATTCCTCATTGGTGCGGTAGAGTCGCCACTCAGGCTTGAGCTCAGATTGGGTTGGCTTCTCGTCTGTCGGTGTTGGGAAAATACCTACGCTGTAGTCTTGGTCAACAAAGGTAATAATCCCTTCTTCAAGGGTGAGGGAGGTGTCCCAAACGCTTCGCCACGCAGAGCCGAGTAACCCGACTTCCATACGCCCAACCGAGTGATAGTAACGGCTGTGCGTGATGGGTAAAAAGCCGGGTAGGGCAAAGTCGTCCCTTTGTTCAATGACCTTACCTGTCGCGGTACTGATTGGATCATCGACGCAAGGTCCATCCGAGTTACAACTTTGTTTGTCGTTGGCATCACTGCTTTTATCGCTGTTACCTTGTCCGTTGTTACCGTCTCGGTTCGCCCCCGCATTGGTGTTTTCTGCTTTGTTCGCCGACCCTTTCTTCTTCGCCGTACCTGTCACGCGCGTCACGACTTTCCCAATGAACTCCTTCACTTTATTGGTAAGCCAGGAAACCATGTCAGCTACTTTTTCCGACAGTTTTCTCATGGCATCAATCATGCCTTGAAAGGCGTCTTTCATTAGCCTGATGATCCACGATGCCCCGTCTTTGAGAGCTTGAACAAGACCTGCGATGATTTTGTCGATCAAATCGACCGCTTTTTTGCCGTATTCCTGCAACTTAGACCCAAAATTAGAGAGGTACTTAACCACGTTTCCGTTCGACAAACTTCGAATGGTTTTAATGGCAAGTTGAATAGCAGCTGAATCGGATTTACGCAGCGCATCAATCACTGCATTACCGGTTTTTTTGACAGCATCCCCTAAACCTGGAACAAAGCCGATACCAATTAATGCGCCAGAAGCCCAGTGCCAAGTATCAAGATCGTTGCCTTCGTAGGTTTTCCAACCCCAATCACCGAGGTCGTACAGATCCATCGCCTGCCCAACCACGGGAACAAAACCAAGTGCTATTTGGCAAAACAGCAAGATGGTAGAGTTGTCCTGAGACTGACCAGCAACCTCTGCCGCTAGGCTGGTATGAATGTTCTGAACGGCAACGCGAAGATCTTTAGGTCCTTTGTTTATTTTCTCATTCAACGCCCAAAAACGTTTGTATGCCGGGTCGTATTTATCTTCCACACTCCAAGTGCCGAACCACCCTTCGTCGTCAATATCAATGAAGGCATCAGAGCTGTCATCTTTGTCGTAGGTTAGGATTTTTTCTCGGCTCAGAATGCTGTAAAGCGAGAAGTATTCTCCCGCAATAGCGGCATGAATAGGGTTATGTTGAAGAGAAGGGTTATTAGCGATCGCTTCCTCAGGGCTGAATTCATCACTGCCTTCATCAAGCAATAACTCAAATCCACCACAGCCCATATTTTCGATCTTGCAAAGCCCTTTATCGTCCGTGTTACCCTCGATCTCGGTACCGTTGCTATCCTTCAATATAAAGGGGGCATTAGGAACCGGCTTTTCGTCGTCGTAGTGATAGCGAATGAACACCTCACAGCCACACTCAACACAACCGCCAGAAAGCACATTGTCGGTCGAGAAATTCTGCTCGGCAGCTTCTGCGCTGCTCATAAGCTGTGTTTTTCTGTCCTGACTCATCCTTTTGGCTCCTTATCCAATTCTTCTATCGCTCGTTGATACAGCATGTCCATGCGAGAATGAGTACCAATCGCCGCAGGTTTCTTGAGTTGTTGCTTTGCCCAAGGGGTGTCGACAAAGTCTTCACGGAAGACGGTGGCTAAGCTCAAATATCGGATGACATCTTTTTCCGTCGTGAATTTAAGTTGATTTGCAGTATCGATATTGCGCAGTAAAAAACTGGTGAGTTCTTCGTCACTCCAGTCCTTCACTTCACTGTGATGTTTCTTTAAATGATCAGCGTACTTCTTATGCTGGTGACGGTTCGCAAAAGCTCGCAGTGCTGAATTCTGGGTTTCACTAATAAGCTGCGGTGAGCGGTGCGCTAGTCTTTCTTTCTGCCTTTCTTTCAAGGTAATCTGCTGGACTTCTTCTTGATCTTTGTGCCAATACGCAAAGGTTTTAATTGGACCAAATAGGGAAGTAAGCTCGACCCCGTTACTGGCGCTGAATAAGACCTGTAATACATCCCAATCGGATAGGCGCAAAAGCATAGCACCCTGATCGTTATTCTCTTTTGGTGGTTCAATAAACGTCCATTCACGTAGATGATTTAAGAGGTAAAATTGCGGGTTCTCATGTTTTGCGATCTCTTCATTCAATGTGAGAATGATCCCCCAGCTTGGTTGAAAAGAGATGGTTTCGACAAAGTCTTTCCAATCTTCAAGCTTGAGAAGGTAAGGGGAAATTGATGCGTGAACTTTTCCCATCTCTCCCCAATACAGACTGTTTTCCTCGTTTTTAACTTGGCTCTGTTTCAGGGCTTTGTCGGCTAACGTCCTGACCAATGGGTTGATCACAGATTCAGCCAATACATATACTTGAGAGTCCTGAATACTCTCTTGCCATTCAGCAAGCGGAACTCTGTCATAGAGTAAATACTGGGAATCAGTCATTAAGAAACTCCGCACGACCTTCAATACCTAACCAACCTTCTTGTTTATATTCATGAAGCAAGTCGGGTTCTCGTTGGAACCGCTCATGAAAAAACTTGATGGCTTCACGTAGCGGGTATTGGCGAAGTAGTATTTGAAAGTCGGAGTGATCATCAAAATGGCTACTTAAATAAAACCGATACATAGCGTAGGTTTCATGAGCGAGTTTAGACTCATTGGGGTATTTCTCCGCGGCGATAGCCAACCCTTCCCAGAAGCGTGCTTTGACATTCACATAGGGCAACAGCCATCCGTATTGCGGTGCAAGATCTTCATGCAGCTTGCAAGCTAACGCATTCACGCGCTTTTCATAAAATAGGGCATCATATTGAGCTTGAGAGAGTATTAGCTTTGTGAAATTTTGTTGCGACTCTATCTGTTGTTCGTTTAACCAAGCTTGATCGGATATTTTGATCAGTGCCTGATTTTTTTCTGGAGTATGTGGGCCATATAAAGCATTGTGCTGACCACAAAAAGCCGACTGCTGATGTGCAGTAAAGACTCGCCACAACTTTTGGAGCACTGAAAAGTCGTAGAAACGTAAGATAGCCTGATCCCCATTCGGGTAAATACAGGTTAGCCACTTCACCCAGTGTGCCTGGATATCGCGCAGTGAACCCGGATAAACGCCAACCAAGCCAAAGCGAAGAAACGCGTCGCCTTGCTCGAGCAGCCAGTGGAAAAGTGTTTCACCCGGATTGCCATTTTCAATTTCGATGAGTAATGGTGAAAACTCAAGAAGCTGGTGGTATTCCGTATCTCGGTATAGGGGAATAGAGCGAGCATCATGACGACCAGAAAATGCGCCCCAAAACTCTTCCAAATTTGGAAATAACTGTTTGTCGACCAGCAGATACAAAGTGTCCGATGTATCCGACATTACCTCGAATAGCGAGAGGGCCTCAGCGTTCATTTCGACTTCAGCACCCTTTTCATTGTGGGGAGATTGTGGCATCACACGTTGTCCTTCTTCTCGGCGCTTAGGCTTAACAACTTCCGGACAGTTTTGTTAATCTCTTCTTTCGAGATTGCCATCAAAGATGCCTCTATCTCAGGACCATGCTTTTCCATCCAATCACTCACAACATGCCCGTCTTCCCCTTTTTTGTTGTAGAAGCGCCTAGAATAAACCACGGAAACGCCTATCCCTTCTGATAGCACCAAGCGATTCGCTGAAAATTCAAACGAATCAGGGCTAATGAACAAGTATGCAATGAAGTGTTCTGCGGGCTGATCTTTACTGGCTGGTACTGAATCGGTTGCCATTAACATGCCTTCATGTGTTTTATAGGTAGCAAGTGTCTGGTTGGCGATAGCAGCAAGGGAATCTCCATCATTGATGGGCTGGAATAGGACGAAGGAAACCATGGTTTGCCAGTTCTTAAGATCACTTTGAGCTTCGGGAGTTAACTCAAACAGTTGACCATCATTCCAGCGCAGAATATAAGCTTCATTTTTAAAGGTAAAACTGGCGGCATGAGTGGAAATGGAATAACCCAAACCTAGTAATAACAAGGTAATGATTAGTGAAAGTTTCAACCGACTCATGCGGCACCCTTAAACTTATACTCGATGCCAAAACGTTCTTTGAGGATCTTTTCATCTAGGCGCTTTTCTTGCTCGGTTTGTTCCCTTAGGTATTCATTCACGCCTTCCACTTTGCATTCTGCTTTGGGCATATAACCGTGTGGCTCCTGGCAAAATACAATGTTATTGCGAAAACGTTCACCGAAAGGCGTCAGTGCAGGGAACTTGACCCCTTTTTCAATAAGTTTCTGCTGGATTTTGAGCATCTTTTGGTAAGCTTCGGTGGATGGATCCATATGCTCTAATCGCTCTTGAACGCTGTAGGAAACAGAAATACCTAAATTATTCATTGCGTATGGATCTGCTCCATGGTTGAGCAAGTAGAGAGAATCATCAAACCGCACTGGAAGAATATGTATCAAAGGTGTGTTACCAAGAGTATCTCGGGCATTCACATCGGCACCGTATTCGACCAAAAGCTTCATAGCATTACTTTGCTCAAGCGTAGGGGTGTTGAAAATTAACGTATCTTCCTGATCACGTAGATTGGGGTCCATGCCACTTTCAAGAAGAGCCTTTAAGGGTTCGTCACTTTTGCGCCACATGGCGTGGTAAGCCACGCTGCCTAGTTCCGGTAACTCAATAGATGGATCGGCACCTAATGCCATCAAGGCTTTAATGGCTACTGGGTTTTCATCATTTACGGCAAAACCAAGCAAGGTCATGCCGTGTTTCCCTGGGGCATCGATATCTTCAAGCGCTTTCCCAAGTTTGGTGATCTTTTCACCGTCTTTTTTCTTTATCGCCTTGGCAATGTTCAGCATGTCCCCTTCAAAAAAGGCATCAGCATAAGGTTTGCTGCGAAAAATGTTCATAACACCTCCTGTTGTTGCAATAAATGAAGTAAACAGTACTGCAATCAATAACCATCCCCACTTTTTCACCTAATTTCCACCTAGGGTTCAGAGTATCTAAGCCTTTCGAGTGTGATGCCTCTAAAACCGATGCTCGATGCCAAAACGTTCTTTGAGGATCTTTTCATCTAAGCGCTTTTCTTGCTCGGTTTGTTCGCCCAGAAACTCGTTGACACCTTCCACTTTGCACTCTGCTTTGGGCATATAACCATGAGGCTCTTTACAAAAAACGATGTCATTGCGAATACGCTCGCCAAAAGGTGTCAGTGCAGGGAACTTGACACCTTTTTCAACAAGTTTCTGCTGGATTTTGAGCATCTTTTGGTAAGCTTCGGTGGATTGATCCATACGTTTGAGAGCTTGCTGCACTCTGTAGGCAACGGTCATGCCGCTGTCGGTCATTGCAAGTGGGTCAGCTCCGTTATCTAACAAGTAAAGCGCCTCATCAAAAGCCACGGAAATAATGTGTAATAACGGGGTATTTCCTAACGAATCACGGGCATTCACATCAGCACCGGATTTCACTAAAAGCTTCATGGCATCACTTTCCTCAAGTAAGGGGGTGTTGAAAATCAATGTTCGTAGGCTGCCTTCATTCGCAGTATTGGGGTTCATACCACTTTCAAGGAGAGCCTTTAAGGGCTCGTCACTTTTACGCCACATGGCGTGGTAAGCGACACTGCCTAGTTCCGGCAACTCAATAGATGGATCGGCACCTAATGCCATCAATGATTTAATGGCTACGGGGTTTTCATCATTTACGGCAAAGCCAAGCAGTGTCATCCCGTGTTTTCCTGGGGCATCGATATCTTCAAGCGCTTTCCCAAGTATGGTGATCTTTTCACCGTCTTTTTTCTTTATCGCTTTGGCAATGGTAAGCATGTCCCCTTCAAAAAAGGCATCAGCATAAGGTTTGCTGCCAAAAATGTTCATGAAATCTCCTTTTGCAACCACAGAAAAAAACAGTATTCCTGCAGCGAGTAGCCAGCCCCACTTTTTCATTAGGTGCCACCTTTAGTTAGTGTGTGTAAGTCGTTCACTTTACGCTCTTCTAGGGCTAAGCGCACTTGATCCATTCCGTGCATATCGACTTTTTCTTTGGCTTTTACCACACCATAACTGATAGGAGCAGCAATCGGTGAAACTAAGCCCGTCGCCGTTGCCGCCCCTATCGCTTGGGGGGTAAGAGACTTGGTTTTTGGCAACGTTGTGTCTAGGGTTTTGTCACGCACCGCATCTGGCATAACGTGCTTTAATATAAAGTTCTCTTCTTGAACGTAGGTCAACATATCCCCTTCAGTTCGATACCCCTTAATCAATGTATCCGGACCTTGCTTGGCTTTAGGGACGCCATATCTTGCTACCGTATTGCTATGTAATCCAGCGGCGTTAAAAGTGACACAAGGCATTCCACTTGCCTTACAAGCAGCGCTACCCATACCGCCGCCAAGAGAATGACCAGCGACTTCAAAAGGTAACCTGCTATCATCCATCTTCGTCCCTATTTCGACAGCTCTTCGGTAATAGGCGGATTCTTTGTCTCTGCCTTGCGCTGCATTGTTTTTCCAATCATCCAGCTTGGTCATTTCTGTGCCTCTGAACACCACCACGGGTTTGGCGTTGGGGCCAAATACGTTTTGATCGGGCATGTATACTTGCGCGCGAAAGTTACTGTCTGGAATGGTTAAATCTTCTGGGAACAACCCTAACGAAGACAACTGTTCAGGTGACGCTTCAGACCATCCTGAATCGCCTTCAAAGTCCTTCCTTAGCTGTAAACGCCGTTCGTCTAGTTTGTTATCTGGTTTGCCAACAGTGTAAACATGGTCAGATAACATGGCTTTCTCAGCGGCATCCATATCCATAGCAAATCGGTCTGCAGCTACGGGGTTAGAAGATTTACCCATTTCTGTAATTTCTTCCCGCGCTTTTCTTCTCTGTGCTTTTGTGGTGTTGGTTTCGAGCACGTCTAGCATTTTTTGTTTGTCTGCACCATTGTCGACTGCCGCAATAATGGACTGAGCCAAAGTGCTCATTTCTTGCAGTTCTAAGGCTTTGTTGAGCAGCGCGATATCTGCCTGCACCGCCATTTTCTGCAATGCAGATTTGTAGAACTCTGGGGTGAAGATGGAGCTTCCCCAGCCGCTACCCAATGGCTCCGCCAAAGGCGTAATCTTTAAAAACGGCGACTTGCTTGCAGCCGCGCCTTCTGCACATTTGTGCGCCGGTGAAGAGTAGGGGGTATCCCCAATGAATACATCACCAGACCCAGCGGCAACAGAGCCTCCACACCCAATCGCATCGCCCACTCGGGAAGCGGGTTTGCCATTGATGGATACGGTAGAAGAGCCTGCCGAAATGCTTCGACCATGGATACCATGGGGCATTTTGGGGCAAGGGCATGCGTGCAGCAAAACCGTATCACCTTGTCGTGCAGCGGGCTTACCATTGACAAACACATCACCACTGCCAGCAACAATAGGTGTGGCGGGAAAACAGCCGTGTCCTGCACAGCTGTCTCCAAGTCGAGCGGCTGCTGGCATTAGGTTCTCCTGTCCGGATCGTCCGGCTCTTGTGGTTTCGCCGGCGGTTGTGGTTCAACGGCTTTGGGCGCAGTGCCACTTCCTGGTGAACCACCTTCATTAATTTTCACCACGTTTCCTGAAATGGTGATCCCACCGCCATCAATTTTGACAAAGCCTCCCGGACCTTTGATGGTCAGTTCTTGTTTGGCTTCCAGCACGATATTGGTGGCATTCAGATAGCTTTCATTGTTCACCGCAATACGTTGATTGGCGCCGATCTCTTTTTCTTCAGACGCAGACATCGATGTGACGCTGCCTCCTTCAATTTTGGTTACCATGCCCCCAGAGATAAACCGGTTCACTGCCCCGATAACTCGTTGAACTAGGTTACGACCGACTTTGTAGTGGTGATCTTGCCCAAACTCTTCGGTGACGTTTTTTCCTACCAAGCGGTGTGTATTCTCTGTCACCATTTGGAAGAAGTGCTGACCGATTTTTTGATGGAAGTCGAGGCCAATAGATTCTCGGCTGATATTGTTGATCACCACATCTTTGTCTTTCTGAGCATGTACATAAATCTGTTCGCGAGACGCTTCATCTTCAAACCTCAGCTCATTAAAACCTTCTCCCAAATGCGTTTGGGTTTTTAATACCGTTCTGGTTTTGTGGCTGGGCAAGATATACGGAGTCACGTTGGTGGCGTGATAAGTGCGCCCTGTAATTATCGGCTGATCAGGGTCACTATTTAAGAAAGAAACAATCACCTCATGCCCAATGCGTGGAATGGCGACCATGCCATATTGTCCGCCGGCCCAGCCCTGCGAAACGCGCACCCAACATGAACTGTGTTCATCTTGTGAAGACTCTCGATCCCATGGGAAATGAACTTTTACGCGTCCGTGTTCATCACAGAAAATCTCTTCGCCGGGAGGACCAACAACCATAGCGATCATCGGACCATCTACTTGTGGTTTAGGGAGCGGTTTTGCTCTCCACTGGCGATGCGCAGGGATAACTGTAAAGTGGTTGCTGTAAGTAGTTGCTCCGCTCCCGCCTTCTTCTTCTAGCGCTTGAGGCTGAGTACCTTTATGACTGGCGCTGATTACCAACCACGATCGATTGCATTGCGGGTCAAGATGGTCAGTAAGAGCAAACTTTACGCCGGCTTGCAAACCTGCATGATTGCTTTGCCCGCTTGCTATGTGGGACTCTCGGCGGAGGTAGTCCAAACGATATTGGCTAAATGCCTGACCACTTTCATCATCTTTGTAACGGGTCGGTGCATCATAATGTTCATACCCATCCCGTTGATAGGTCATTTCCTTGCCAAGTTGCTCCTGTTTAAACGAATAGGAGGGCTTCTTAAAACTGTATTCTTGAAACGTTACGTTGGTGACATCTGAACGCACTCTTTCGGTTAATCCGAAAACATAGGGTGTATCGATTTGACCACCAGCCAACGCGTTATATGTAACTGGACGTGGCAGAGCGTCGTAGGTTTGGCTGTCATCACTAAATACGATGGTGTGTTTCCCAACCTCATGCGTAAATCGGTACACCAAACCTTCTTCTGCCGCCAAACGGTGCATAAATTCAAGATCGGTTTCGCGGTATTGAACACAAAACTCCCTTGGCTGACAGGATCGTTTTAGGGAAAAAGCATAATCGTTGATGCCCATTTCCTGAAACAACACCGACAATATATCGGGAACATTTTGGTTTTGAAAAATTCGGCTATTTTGTCGTAGAGATAATCGTTCGATCGAAGGGACGATTGTCAAAGAGTAAAAAGTGTGTTGACGGCCGGTATCCCCTTTGTAAAAAGCACGTACAACGCCGTGCACTATTTGCGTGACTTCCCCATTTTGAATGATGCTCAACCAAGCACTTTTATCCACGATCTGATCGGGTGTGATATCAGTTCTGCGGCTTGCTAATTCGATCTGGTATCGGAAACCATGGCAATTGCCATAGTCTGAAAGTGACTCCTGACCTTGGTATTCTCTAACGATCAACGTTTCTGGCGCCAACCCTTCCACATCCAGGTTGAAATTTAAGGTGCCCATGCATTCATTCCGTTTTGCCGTGTAATCTGCGCATTCACGCAAGTTCTTCAAAAAACGCAAAGCCACGCAATGTGACTTTGCCATCATGCGAACAACCTAATCCGTAGGGGGAGAGCACCAACAAAATGGGGAGCAAATCATTGGTGCGAATACGGTGTTGGTCGATTGCTTGATTATGCTTCGACGGGTTTACGCCAATCATCTGAACCAGATGTACCTGCGTTAACGTGGTCCCAGTTGATCTTACGGTAAGACAGAGACACCGTAACGTTCTGAGTAAAGTCAGACTTTGTCGGATCTTGGCAGTGAGGCATCTCACAGTGAATGTCTACGATAGACGCACTTTCTAATACGGTGGTGAAGAAGTTCTCTTGCTTACCTTCGATTGAAGTGCGGTACCACTTAAGTTCAACTGAGCTCATCTTCTCGCCAGAAGCTAGGGCGTTATACAGTAGCGGTACTGCTTTGTTCAGCGCCACAGTGAACTGGAATGGTTTGTGAACACGTTGACCTGACGGCTGACCAGACTGAGGATCCGTTGGAACCGTCACGTTGTGGTTAAATTCTTGAACCAGCATTTGGTCTTCATGACCTTCAACAAACGCATCACCGATAGAGTCGGTAGACAGTGCGCCAGCAGTAATAAGCCCCTGTGTTTCACCTTCAATGGAGATATAACATGGAGTTGGCATATTTAATCCTCTTGTAGAGTTGAATGTTACTGGTCCAGTCGCTCCCCAACCTAAACTTAATATGTAGGTTGACCTAGGCAAGCGGCTAAATCCTTTTATAGCAACAAATAAATAACAATAAATTATGAAGCGCTTTTTGCGCGATTTAGTGTCGATAGACAAAACTAATACAGCAAACAGCATGCCAATTAATAAATTTATTTAAAAACAACCAGTTATAGTCTTTGAGTTATTTTTCAAGCAATAGATTGCTATATTGTGGGCAATTTATTGCTCGAACAGCAAATTAATGCCTGGATCAGAGTCACATCAATATATATTTCATGGTTCTTTATCGATATTTTTGTTTTGTGATGTTAATACAATAATTAATATACTCATCAGTTTCTTTGTTTGCGGGAATGTCTCATTTTTGATTTTATACATGCCCATAAAATATAGGCTGTCTCGAATATATGAATGATGGATGAAGTATCAATTTGTTTTGGCAAATTAATACGTTTTATAGTAAAGGCGAATAAGGGATATCAAATATTCCATATCAAACAAAGACGGATTGTCTTGAACGTTACTCACTGATATTAAATGAAATTTATAGCTATCTATTGCATTGAAATCTAACTATTAGGTTTGATGATTAATGATTGTATTTTATACACTTAGGGCTATGGCTGTCTTTTAAATGAGAAATTCATCATCTTGTTTTTGTGATGACAGTAACGGTTTTACTTTATCCTGATATAGTAGGTTAAATACGTAAATTGAATAATTAAGAACAGAGAATAAAAAGTGATAGTCGTTCTTAAAAATATAAAAAATAATCTTAAATATGAGAATTTAATTACATTTTCACTTTGGCTAGTGGATTTCTAGACTAAAAAATTAAAAATTTATTCTATTAGGCTTTAATGGTGTATACAGATATATCGTACATAAAATGTACGCGCTTTCTTGTACCTTTCTTATACGTCATCCTGTCAAACTTGACTCCCCTAATTAGAAGCTCACAAGCAGAATTTAATAATTTTTGCTCTGATTGTCAGAGCAAAATGGTGTTTGTTTATTGCTATTTAGCCTGATTTGGAACTGAAAGTCGTTGTTATTGGAAAGCTTCATTATTGGAATTTTTCTTTTTGGAAGCAGTGGTATTTCTGAAAAACAGCGGTTAATTCCAAGTCTTGAGCACAAGACTGATATGCCAAGTTTAAGTGCAAAATCTGGCTCGCTCAAATAAGCGCTTGCTCGTAATAAATTCAACATTAACAGCAGTTGGGACAGACGAAGGAGACCGTAATATGTCCAAAGAAGGCAGTGTTGCCCCGAAAGAAAGAATCAATATCAAATACATTCCTGCGACGGGCGACGCTCAGGCGGAAGTGGAATTGCCGTTGAAGACATTGGTGGTTGGAGACTTTAAAGGACACGGTGAAGAAACCCCTTTAGAGGAACGCAAACCCGTCAGCATCGACAAAAACAATTTCGAATCCGTCATGAAGGAAAGCAAGCTAACGCTTTCTACCTCGGTTTCAAGCAAGTTAGTGGATGAGGACGACGCTGATTTGCCAGTCGAATTGTCATTTGAGTCTCTTGCAGACTTCTCACCAGACTCCATCGTTAAGCAAGTTCCTGAACTAAATAAACTGATCGAATTGCGTGAAGCACTGCTGGCTCTTAAGGGGCCGCTAGGTAATGTGCCTGCATTCCGTTCTCGTTTACAAGAGCTGCTTGCTTCTGATGACTCACGAGAGAAGCTGTTGGCGGAACTCGATCTTGTGGCAACTGATGAGAAAGAAACGTCTGATCAGGGAAATGAATAACCAGCGTGAAAAACAGGAACGAAAGGATAATTCCGATGACAACAAATGAAGTCGCTGTAGAAAGAACGATTGAGCAGCAGCAAGGTAATTTACTTGATGAAATCATGGCGCAAACGCGCATCGCACCGAACGAAGAAGCATACGATATTGCTAAAAAAGGTGTGGCAGCGTTTATCGAGAACCTCGTTGGTTCGAACCGCACAGAAGAACCAGTAAACAAAGCGCTGGTTGATCAAATGTTGGTTGAACTCGATAAAAAAATAGGCGCTCAAGTTGATGAAATTCTTCATGATGACGGTTTCCAAAACCTAGAATCATCATGGCGCGGTCTGAAGTTAATGGTAGACCGCACCGATTTTAATGAAAACAACAAAATCGACTTATTGCACGTTACGAAAGCAGAGCTTTTGGACGATTTCGAATTCGCACCAGAAACGACGCAATCTGGCTTGTACAAGCACGTTTACTCTTCTGGTTATGGTCAGTTCGGTGGTGAGCCAACAGGTGTCATCATTGGTAACTATTCCTTCACGCCATCAACACCAGACATGAAGTTACTTCAATACATGGGTTCGTTGGGTGCGATGGCGCACGCGCCATTTATTTCAAGTGTGGGTCCTGAGTTCTTTGGCATCGACTCGTTTGAAGAACTGCCTAACCTGAAAGATCTTAAGTCTACCTTTGAAGGGCCTAAGTACACCAAATGGCGTTCGTTACGTGAGTCGGAAGATGCACGTTACCTAGGTTTAACCGCGCCGCGTTTCCTTCTTCGTGTCCCTTACGATCCAACGGAAAACCCGGTTAAGTCCTTCTCTTACGAAGAAAATGTGAGCAACTCACATGAAAGCTACCTATGGGGTAACACAGCGTTTGCTTTTGCTACTCGTCTAACCGACAGCTTTGCGAAATACCGCTGGTGTCCGAACATCATTGGTCCTCAAAGTGGTGGTGCTGTTGAAGACTTGCCTGTTCACGTTTACGAGTCAATGGGTGCACTGCAATCTAAGATCCCAACCGAAGTTCTGGTCACCGACCGTAAAGAATTCGAATTGGCTGAAGAAGGCTTTATCGCACTAACCATGCGTAAAGGTAGCGATAACGCAGCATTCTTCTCTGCAAACTCTATCCAAAAACCAAAGATCTTCCCGAACACCAAAGAAGGCAAAGAAGCCGAAACCAACTACAAGTTGGGTACTCAGCTGCCTTATATGATGATCATCAACCGCCTTGCGCACTACATCAAAGTGCTTCAACGCGAGCAAATTGGTGCTTGGAAAGAGCGTCAAGATCTTGAGCGTGAACTCAATGGTTGGATCAAGCAATACGTTGCCGACCAAGAGAACCCGCCAGCAGACGTGCGTAGCCGTCGTCCACTTCGTGCAGCCGCTATCGAAGTGCATGACGTTGAAGGCGAGCCAGGCTGGTATCAGGTGTCGCTGTCGGTTCGTCCTCACTTTAAGTACATGGGTGCGAACTTTGAGTTGTCTCTGGTAGGACGCTTGGATCAAGCCTAATGGGATACATCGCCCCAGAAGAAAGTGTTTATGGTGTCAGCCTCTTTGAGCGTTTAGAGGCTGACGCTAAACCCATGTCACTTTCGAAAGGACCCGATTCCGCTGAGGTGCTTCGTTCCATTAAACGGAATGTGTCTAACATTCTGAATACTAGAATCGGAGAGTCATTGAGCTCTCCGAATCTGGGCTTAGTGGATTTTAACGATGCCACCATGGCGATGCTGGACCTTTCCATTCGAGTGAAGCTGTCTATAAAGCGATGCTTAGAGGAATTTGAGCCAAGGCTGAAAGAAGTCGACGTTCTTGTGATTCAAGACGAAGCGGAACCGCTTAATTTGCGATTTAGCGTGGCAGCAACCATAGACACCTCCGCCGTTCATGAAAGAGTAAAAATTAATTTACTCCTTGATAATAATAGAAAATACCGAGTAGTAACCTAGTGGCACAAGACAAATATTTCAGAGATGAGCTGGCGTTTTTAAAAGACCAAGGGAAACAATTTACTGAGATTCATCCTCAACTTTCTCGCTTTTTGAATGGTCGGAACACCGATCCAGATGTCGAGCGCCTACTCGAAGGCTTCGCGTTTCTAACCGGTAAGCTGAGAGAGAAAGTCGAAGATGAATTTCCAGAGTTAACTCACTCCATCATCAACATGCTTTGGCCGAACTACCTTCGTCCAATTCCCAGCATGAGCATCCTAAAGTTCAGCCCTAAAGGCAACTTCAGCACACGTCAGATCATCAAGAAATCCACAACAGTGGATTCTATTCCCGTGTTAGATACAGCGTGCCAATTTCGCACATGTCGAGATGTCGAGATTTACCCTTTAGTGTGCGATCGCGTCTCTGCTGTGCACACGAAAGACGCCAGTAAAGTCTCGCTTGAGATGTCGATGATCAATAAAGACGATTCGGTTAAGTCGATAGAGCTAGATTCGTTGCGTTTCTATTTGGGTGGCGATACCTACAGCGCACAGAATCTTTATCTGTGGCTTGGGCACTATATCGATTCCATTGAAGTTGAATATGAAGGTGGCAGCGTTAAGGTGCCAACCGATGTGTTTGATGTCGTCGGGTTTGATAACGACGGCTTACTGCCATACCCAAAGAATGTTTATCAGGGTTATCGCATATTTCAAGAATACTTGGCGTTTCCAGAGTCCTTTCATTTCTTCGAACTCAAGCATATCGGTCGTTACATTCCGGATCATGTAGCAGGCAAATTTACGATTCGCTTTAACTTCACCCAAACCTTGCCTGGCAGCACGCAAGTGACCAATGAAAGTTTTACGTTGTACGCCACACCTATTGTTAACTTGTTTAAGCACGATGCCGACCCGATTGATTTAACGGGAAAACGCCCTGAATATCGTTTGTCACCATCCAGCCGCTACCCAAGGCACTATGAGATTTTCAGTGTTGACCATGTAGAAGGTTGGCAAGAAACCTCCGACGGTCGAATCCGTGGTCAGCGCCGAGTTTACACCCCGTTTGAAAGCTTTCAGCATGAAATTGAATTGGCACGTAAGCGTCTCGCTCTTTACTACCGTGTTCGAGTAAAAGACAGCATTCGCAAGGATGGATTCGATCATTTCATCTCGTTCGTACGGGGTGATGAAACCACCGGCTACTTGCAGGATGAAGCGGTTACGTTAGAGCTCACGTGTACCAATCGCCAGTTACCGGCGGAGTTGGGCGTTGGCGATGTATGCGTAAGCACCGACACCTCTCCTCCGTTTGCTGATTTCGAAAATATTACGATCCCCACGCAAACTTTACGCCCGGTATTGGATGGCAGTTTACTGTGGACATTGATCTCAAATTTATCTCTCAACTACTTGTCGCTTCTTGATAAGAAAGCGTTGTGCTCAGTGCTTCGTGCTTACGATTTTCGCTCCTTAGTGGATCAGCAAGCCGCGCGCATTTCTCGCCAACGCATGGAAGGCATTGTCTCTATCGAATCCGAGCCGCTCGACAAGCTAATTAAGGGCATGCCTGTTCGGGGTTTGCTCTCAAAAATCACCATGAATCCAAACGCGTTCGGATCCGAAGGGGATTTGTATTTGTTTGGCACAGTTTTGAGTCAGTTTTTCGCTTTGTACGCCAGCATCAACTCATTCCATGAATTAGTGGTGGTGAATGCAGAAAGTCGCGAAGAGTACAGCTGGGGTAATCAGCATGGAATGCAGCCACTGATATGAGATCGACAATGGTTGAGTCAATTCGGGATGAAATGACAGACATAAACGAAGTAACAGACATCGATCTAACCAACATTGATGTAAAAAGTTTCAACTTCTATCAATTGGTCGAATTGCTGCTGCAATTGAGCGAGCACGATCCAGAAGATGAAGACTGGGAAAGGCAATGTCAGTTCGTGTTTAAGTCGAATCCGAGCTTGGGTTTTTCTACGTCAGACGTGTCTGGCTTGGACCAAAAACACGACGACCGATTGGAGTTAGAAACCACCTTTTTAGGGTTAACCGGCTCGCAATCTCCTTTGCCCGGGTACTTGCTGGAGCAAGTGTTAACAGAGGGCGAATTTGGTTTAAGAGGACCGTTTCTCGACTTCTTTAACAATCGAATGATCACGCTGGTGTACCGCATTTGGCGGAAGTACCGCTACTACATTCGATTTCAAGAAGGCGCGAGCGACGACTTTTCGGCTCAATTATTTGCTTTGGTTGGGTTGGCGGATCCGGACATGCGCGGCGAAACGCCGATCAACTGGTGCAAGATGCTCTCTTACGCCGGAATGCTGGCAGGACGCAGCCGTTCACCGCAAGTGGTGTCGGGGATCATTGCTCATTGCTTCGATATTGAAGACGTCGACATTCGCCAGTGGGTGCAAAGAAAAGTGGATATTCGCTTGAACCAACAAATGCAGTTGGGCATGGCAAACATGAATTTGGGCGACAACACCGTCATCGGTGAACGAGTGACAGAGTGTAACGGTAAATTCACCTTGGTATTGAAAGGGTTGAGCCAAGAAAGGTTCAGAGATTTTCTACCAACAGGCAAAGAGTATCAGCCACTTTGCAAAGTTGTGGAATTCGTGCTGCGAGAGCAAATGGCGTACGACCTAGAACTGCAGCTCGAAGAAGGCGCGGTGTCTGCCATGGTATTGGACAGCAAGGTCGACATGCCTTTGGGATGGTCGACGTTCTTGGGTGAAGGTGACACCAAACAGAGTGTCACGATTCAAGTCCGACAATAGAAAGTCAGTCTGATAATCGATAGCCAGGTTAGTTAATAGAGGCATGGAAGTGGAACAGAATAAACGTCTTAATTTGATGGTTTCAAACACCAAAGAATTGGAACCAGGACTCACCCCTTCCTGTGAATTTACGGAAGAGGGCGGGGTGATTGGTTCGAGCCCGAGCGCGTTTTGGGTTTTGCAAGACCAAAGCCGAGACGTGCAAGGTAGCCATTGCGAAATCTTGGTGTACGACAGTCATTTTTGTGTCAAAGACCTCAGCGGAAAAACCTACGTTAATGGCGCAACGATGCCGGTTGGCGTGGGGAAAATGGCGCAAATCACCACCAAAGACTCCCTTAAAATTGGTGTCTATGAGCTGATGGTGGTCAGCGGGGTTAGCCACTCTAGCATGTCGTCACACAATCAGTCTCTTGAGCAACTGTTTATAGAAGATGCCGCCTTAGTGAAAGGCGATCCTGACTCGGATGAAAGCCTATCCGTACCTGAAGAAATTACGTACATCGACCCACTCGATGTATTAGACGGTGGAGACACCGCCGCGAAAAGCGAAAGGCTATACGCCGAAGAAGAAGAAAAACTGTCAGACGACCAAATTGAAGCGAATAGGCTGCTGGCGGATGAAGAGCCAGAAAGCCGTGAAAAACCGACCCTTCAAGCCGACAGTGAATATGAAATTTCTTCTGCAATAAAGCTGAAAAAGCGCAGTCGATTTAATCCATTTTCATTTTTTTCCAAATCAGATCCTGCGGAATCAGAGCAAGAGTCTACGAACTCAAAGTCAGATGCAGAAAAGTTAGAACCAAACATTTCAAACTCCTCACCCGTAACGGGAGCGGAGTCAGCAGCAGTGTCTGCCAAATCGAATCCGGTTGAGACATCTCAGCCTTCAACTCACACCTATGATCAGCTCTTGGCAGAAGAGACTGGTGCACAAAACGCGTTCAGAACAGAGGGCTACAAGATGGACGATAAAACCCTAGATTTATTAGAAGAAGAAATCGCCCAAAATGAACAATTCAAAGCGGATATGCCGCTTGGCGATGAAAACAACCACCTATTGTCTGGCCCGTTATTTCGTGGGTTAGGTGTATCGGTGACTCCTTCGCACCACTCTGGTGATGTGCAAATGACATCCGAAGAAATGGGGGCAGCACTGCAAGCCGCAGTGAAAGGTTTACTGGATTTGCACCAACACGTGGATAACAGCCGCTACGGAGTGATCAACAAGAACCTACAACCGATAGAAGACAACCCGCTTCGTTTAGGTATGTCTTATGAAGACACGGTGAAAACCCTATTCAATACCAACCCTAGTGCGGTTCACCTATCAGCGCCTTCTGCGATATCTGAAAGTTTGAAAAACCAGAAAGATCACAACGATGTCGTGCAAATGGCGACCACGTTAGCGCTCGGGCAAATCGTACGCGCATTTTCACCAGAAGTATTGATGAAGCGATTTGAAAATTACCGCCGTTCTTACCAAACCCCAGAACAGAACACCGACGCGTGGGCCTGGGAAATGTACCAAAGCTACTACAAAGAACTGACTTCCGATCGTCAGCAAGGCTTTGAGAAGTTGTTCTGGGAAGTGTTCGATCAAGCGTATGACCGCTTACTTCGTGAGAAACAGATGGAGTCGTGATCGTGAGACAAATGCTGTCCATATTTTTGGGCGTTTTGCTGCTAGTAGGGTGTAGCTCTAGTGAAGATGTTAGAGAGCTACCATCTGTCGTGTCGTTCAGCATGGTGGCAGATGAAGGGGTGAACCCCAATGTGTTTGGCGAATCGTCCCCCGTTGAAGTTCAGGTCTTTGAGCTGGTGGATGACTCCATGTTCATGTCTGCGGATTTTGATCAGATCAATGAAGATCACAAAAAGGTACTTAAAAGCAATTACATACAGGTATACGACTACGTATTGACGCCAGGTCAATTTAAGTACGTCGACGATGTAGTGGTGGATGAAGACACCCGCTACATCGGCGTGTTAGCGAAGTTTGCCGAGCCAGAACTGAGCGAATGGAAAAAAGCAGTGAAGATCATCAATTTAGGTCGGAAGTACCACTTGCTGATGCTGTTTAAAGATTACGACATTAAGTTAGATAAGGTTGAGTGAGTATGTATTCACGGAATAGAGTCGTTTGGAGCGAAGGATTATTCATTAAGCCACAGCATTTCCAGCAACAACAACGTTACATGGAATACGCGTTAGATGAGCGAGTGTCATCTGCCAGCCAATACCTATTTGGGGTGTCAGAGCTGTCGTTGAATCCGGAATACCTAAGCTTTGGTCGAATTGCTATAGAGCGAGCGGTTGGCGTGATGCCCGATGGCACCGTTTTCCGAATTCCTCAAGAAGATCTCATGCCTGAAGCGCTGGAAATCACCGACGATTCTCTCGCTAACCAGATTGTGTATCTCGCGTTACCACTTCGCAGTGATTCATTAGCTGAAATCAGCTTCCCTGATTCTCAAGGAACGGGGCGATATACCGCTCGTAAGCAAGAAGTACGCGATGTGCATACGCCTCAAGGGGACAGCACCGTATTGGATGTGTCACCTGTACAGCCGCGCTTAATGTTAGAAAAACAAGATCGAAGCGCATTTGCATCTGTTGCTATTGCGCGGATTCTAGAAAAGAGACCCGATGGCAGTGTCATGCTGGATCCGGACTTTGTGCCTTGTCATTTCAATGTTGTCGGTGTTCCGCATTTGCACCGATTCATCAGCGAAATGTCGGGATTAATGCGCGAACGTGCAAAAAATATCGCTCAGCGAATTGGTTCACCAAGCCAAGGTGGTGTTGCCGATGTCTCCGATTTTATGTTGCTTCAATCGCTTAACCGTTTGCAACCGCAACTTCAACATTTGTCATCGCTAAGAAGCTTACACCCAGAACGTTTATACGAATCGCTCAGTGCCATTTGTGGTGAGCTGGCCACGTTCACAGACGAAAGCCGAATGCCTCCCCAATTTACGGTGTACCAACACGAAATGCCGACCGAATCATTTCAGTCTTTGATGCTCAAATTACGCCAGTCTCTCAGCATTGTGCTGGAACCAAGAGCGGTGTCGATTCAGCTACAAAAACGCCGTTACGGGCTTATGGTTGCGCCTATCCAAGATCAAAGCTTGCTGGATTCTGCCGATTTCATTTTGGCCGTTCGCGCGCGCATGCCTTTGGAAGATTTGCGTCGTCTGTTTGTGCAGCAAACCAAAGTCGCGTCGGTTGAAAAAATCCGCGAGCTTATCTCATTGCAGCTTCCGGGCGTTCCCGTCAATCCATTACCCGTTGCACCAAGGCAATTGCCATACCACGCAGGTTACACCTACTACCAATTGGATAAAACCAGCGAAGCGTGGCGCATGCTGCAAAACGCCAGTGGGTTTGCTTTCCATGTTGCTGGTGAGTTTGACGAATTGGACCTGCAGTTCTGGGCCATTAGGAGTTAATCATGATCGTCACTGAAGAATTCAATAAAGACCGTTACGACGAACTTCTGTTTGATGAAGTAAAGAGCATCGATGCGGATCAGGATTACTGGTTCAAGCTGCGTGGTGACAACCAAAACAAAATGGTCGATGCGGCTACCCCTTTGCTGGGTTTGTCGCTTCGTATTCGCTCTTTGGCGCAATGTGAAAACATTGAAACCATCTATAAACAGGCACAAGAAGAAATCAAAGCCATCGAGATGGAGTTGGTTCAAGCCGATATCGAACACGCCATGATCATGGCCTATCGCTATGTGCTCTGCGCTGTGTTGGATGAAGCGGTCATGAGCACGCCATGGGGTGCAGACAGCTCTTGGGCGGAGCATTCGCTGTTAACTCGTTTTCACAACGAAACATGGGGTGGGGAAAAGGTCTTCACCATTCTGAATCGCTTACTGAGCGATCCACCAAGATATCGCGATTTGCTGGAGTTTATTTACCTCTGCCTGATGCTTGGGTTTGAAGGCAAATACAAAGTGGTGGAAGGCGGGAAAGAAGAACGCGAACGCGTCGCCATCAAGCTTTATGAAACGCTTTCAAGGCTGGATGACAAAGAGCCAGAAGAGCTAACCAGCGCGACAGATCACGTGGTAGCCACCAAATACCGACTAAGCCGCCAAATGCCGATATGGCTGATTTTCGCAGGCTTTGCTGGGCTTTGGGCTGTGGTGTTTTTTGTTTATCGCTATCTGCTGCACAGCAAGTCACTCGACGTACTGAGCCAGCTAAACCAAATTTTATAAAACAAATGCTATAGCTAAAACGTTATATCTCAACCGTTATAGCCCAAAAAGACCAATAGATTTTATTTTTAATTTTCAATGTCAAAGGTTGCGCCGTGATTCGAATCGAACTCCCAACATTAATCAGTAAACTGAACGAACAGAGCAAGCTAGCCCTCGAACAAGCGGCTTCACTGTGTTTAGAACATGAACACTCAGAAGTGACGTTTGAGCATTACCTGCATGTGTTGCTGGATAACCCACTGAGCGACGTACGTGAAATCCTGCGCAGCAGCGATACCGATCATCATGAAATTCAAGACATGGTGCATGGCGCTTTTCCGCGTGAAACGGGTCACGATACGTACCCTGTTTTTTCTCCGCTCCTGATTGAGTTGTTGCAAGATGCGTGGTTGTTGGCGTCGACCGAAATGAACCTTGATCACCTTCGTTCTGGCGTTATCTTTTTAACCGCCATCATGCGCCCCGATCGATACTTACCTGTCACCTTATCTAAGCGATTTGATCGTTTAAACCGTGAAACCATTCGTCGCGAATTCTTCACTATTCTTAAAGATTCTTCCGAGACGCCTGTTGAGGCTTCTGGGAAAAAAGGCAAAGCCCCAGTATCGAATGATGGAAACCGTGCACTAGACAAATACTGCGCCAACGTCACGGCACAAGCGCGAAACCAAGAATTGGATCCAGTGTTATGCCGTGATGAAGAAATCAATTTGATGATCGACATTCTTTGTCGCCGCCGAAAAAATAACCCGATTGTGGTGGGCGACGCAGGTGTTGGTAAAAGTGCTGTGGTTGAGGGTTTGGCGCTGCGTATTATTGATGGAAAAGTGCCGGATAAGCTGAAAAACATCGAACTGATGAGCTTAGATCTTGGCCTACTTCAAGCAGGCGCAGCCGTGAAAGGCGAATTTGAAAAACGCCTTAAATCCATCATTGATGAAGTGAAATCTTCACCGACGCTCATTATTTTGTTCATCGACGAAGCACACACTCTAATCGGTGCGGGCAATCAGGAAGGAGGCGGCGACGCTGCTAACCTGTTAAAACCAGCGCTGGCAAGGGGTGAATTGTGCGCTGTAGCCGCCACCACGTGGAAAGAATACAAAAAATACTTCGAGAAAGATCCAGCGCTTAGCCGTCGTTTCCAATTGGTGAAACTAGACGAGCCTTCGGCAGATCAAACCGTCGATATCCTTCGTGGATTGTGCGAAGTCTATGAGAAAAATCATCAGGTACTCATTTCAGACAGCGCATTGAAAGCGGCTTCTCATTTGTCGGCAAGGTATGTGTCTGGTCGTCAACTACCGGATAAAGCGATTGATGTTTTAGACACCGCCTGTGCGCGTATTTCCATTAACCTCAGCACGCCACCCGCCCGAATGTCTGAGCTGGAAACACTTCAACATCAATACGAGTTGGAGCGAAAAATGCTGGAACGCCAACTTCAGATCGGGCAATCGATTGATGAAGAGCGCCTTGCCACGCTTATTGCTAAAGACGAAGAATGCCAAGCCGAATTCCACGAAACCGAGCGTGCGTGGGTAAAACAGCGCGATTTGATCAACCACATGATCGAACTTCGTACCAAGCTGCTTTCTGATGAATTAGCACCAGAAGAGCTTGAGGAAACGAAGCAAGCACTTGAAGTCATGTACGAAGAGCTCGAGCAGACACCGTTTAATGATCGCCTCATTCACCCAGAAGTCGACGAGCAGCAAGTCGCCGAAGTGATTGCCGACTGGACAGGTGTGCCGATCGATCAAATGAACACCGATGAGCTGACGAAGCTGACTCATTTACCCGACATTCTTGAAAAAGCCATTAAAGGTCAGGATGTGGCGATTCAGCGAATTCACAAACACCTACTAACGGCTCGTGCCGACTTAAGAAGACCCGGCAGACCGAAAGGCGCGTTCCTACTTGTAGGTCCAAGTGGTGTCGGTAAAACCGAAACCGTGGTGCAACTTGCTGAAGAGTTATACGGCGGCAAGCGATTCCTTACCACGATCAACATGTCTGAGTACCAAGAGAAACACACAGTATCGCGTTTAATTGGTTCTCCTCCGGGCTATGTAGGCTTTGGTGAAGGCGGCGTGTTAACGGAATCCATTCGTAAAATGCCGTACTCCGTTGTATTGCTTGATGAAGTCGAAAAGGCACACCCAGAAGTGCTGAACTTGTTCTATCAAGCGTTCGACAAAGGCGAGTTAGCGGATGGAGAAGGGCGTCTGATTGACTGCCAAAACATCGTGTTCTTCTTAACGTCTAACCTTGGTTTCCAAACCATTGTCGATTACGCCGACCGCACCGATGAAATGGACGATGCGTTGTACCCAGAACTCGCCGCGTTCTTTAAGCCAGCCCTACTGGCGCGTATGGAAGTGGTGCCTTACTTGCCATTAGGCGAAGAGGTGATGGAGAAAATCGTGCGCGGCAAATTGGCTCGCCTTGAGTCTGTGCTTACCGAGCGTTATAAGGCTACCGTGGATATTGCCGCTAGCGTTATCGACGAGATCTTGTCTCGTACCACTCGCTCCGAAAATGGTGCGCGAATGCTAGAAGCCATTATTGAAGGGCAAATGTTGCCACCGATTTCATTGGCATTACTGGAAAAGTTAGCCAACCAAGAACCTGTATCGCACATCAGCATTTGTGCTCAAGATGGCGAATTCATCGGTAAGGTGGAATAGCATGACGGATTGGCTTAACGTTTCCGACAAACTGGTCAATGCAAGAGAAGCCTCCGGTCTGGTACAGGTTCTGCTCGATACGTTAGAGCAAGATTTGCAAGTCGACAAAAGCTTTTTTGTTGCTGTGACACCGGACGGTCGCCAGTTGGTGACCCTAAACCGTGTGCCTGATCTTTGTTGGAATGTCACCGATTTTGAATGCCCATTTGCGCATGTGTTGCAAAATGGCGGGCAAAAAATCATTAATCACGAGCACCTTGTGTATTGGCAGGGGGACAGCAATTTCACCTCACTGATCGAAGGCTGCCGACCGGATCAAAAAATCGTCGTGACCCCTTTGCCTAGTCGTCATGGCGTGGTTGTGGCTTTGTCGGTGAACTTGGTTCACGTCGATAGTTGGAAAAACGCCCTTGGGCAATCTCACTACGACCGCTTTTTGGCGTTGTTTACTCGTCATTGGGAAAGGTTAAGTGAATTGAACGAAGTCTCTGTCTCGAAGAGTAATCTTAAAGAGTCACTGTCCTACGTTGAAAAAACGCAAACCATTTTAAAGCAGTCGGATGCGATCAAGCACAAGCTTGTGGGTGACAGCACGGCAATGAAAAAGCTGCGCGAGCAAATCGCCACAGCCTCTCAATCTGACATGACAGTATTGATTCAAGGTGAAACGGGAGCAGGTAAAGAAGTCGTCGCGTCTGCGATTCACGACCTTTCTTCTCGTCGTGATAAGTCACTGGTGGCGATTAACTGTGCTGCCATCCCTGAAAACTTGTTAGAAAGTGAGTTGTTTGGCTACACCAAAGGGGCGTTCTCTGGTGCCACCACCAACAAACCGGGCTTGATTGCACAAGCCGATGGCGGAACGCTGTTTCTGGATGAGATCGGCGATATGCCTCCCATTCTTCAAGCGAAATTACTGCGGGTGCTAGAAACCCGAACTTACCGCCCTTTGGGGGCTGAAAAAGAGCAGAGTTCCGATTTCCGTTTGGTGGCGGCAACGCATGTCGAGCTGCGTCAGAAAATTGAAGAAAAAAGCTTCAGACAAGACTTGTACTACCGTTTGTACCAATTCCCTTTGTCTGTCCCAAGCCTCAAAGAGCGCATGGGCGATGTTGAGATTCTGGCGAAACATTTTATCGACCAATTCAACCAAACCCACGGCACTCGCGTTCGCGGTATTCATTTCAAAGCGCTGGATATGCTCATGCAATACCCGTTTCCTGGGAACGTGCGAGAGCTTCGCCATTTGATCGAATTTGGCTGCGCGCACCTTCACAACGGTCATGAACTTATGGCTGATGAATTGGGGCGTTACATTCAAGATTCCCCAGGAATGGCGGCCAATGAAGACAATGTTCATGACGTGCCGGATGAAGAACAAACTCTGCTTTCCATCTCAGATTTACGCTCTGCCGTGAAAAGCTACGAATCCAAAATTATTGCGCTGCGTTTGCGTCAGTACAAAGGAGACCGATCTCGCGCGGCGGAGAGTTTAGGCATACCCAAGCGAACATTGGCCGACAAATGTTCCAAACTGGAGATCAATATCTGATGGTTAAACGCACACTCACGATCGCCAGCTTTTTGCTTAGTTGCCTCGGTAGCCTAGCGTTTTCAGGTTACGCGTTAGCACAGGAAGTGACAGAAACGTCGCTGGTGGAGCGAGCGCAAACTTGCCGCGCCATTTCAGCCAAAGTTGATCGCTTGGCGTGTTTTGATGGGCTGTTCGGTACGCCAATTACCCAAGCGCCTACCACAAAGGCTTTGGTGCGCCCAGAACCTTGGCAGCGAGCGGTGAAAAGTGAAGCGCGCCGCTCAGATATTCAAAACGGCGACGAACCTTATGGGTGGATTCGTAACGAAACCACCGACGGTAATGGTGATAAAGCATTGTGGTTTACGTTGAACTCCATGCCTCGAGTCGACATCGCAAAAGCACCTGTGATTCTCATGGCGAGCTGCATTAAGAAAATTTCTCGGTTAGAGATCATTTTTCCAGAGCAGCAAGAAGGGGCTCGCGCCGATGTTTCGCTAGGGTCGGAACGCCAACGCTGGACGTTCGATGAACAAGGCATGGTGCTTCGTTCGGGGCGTGGATTGGCGGCGATCAGCATTTTGAAACCTCTGGTTCGCCAAAAACAAATCCACGTTCGTTCGAATTCAGAACGCATTGATGGCTTAGTGTTTGAGACGCCGTATTCAAAAGACACCCTTTCGGAGTTAAGGGAGCTTTGCCGATGGTAGCCATGGATGAGCAACACACGAACATCATGGATGATAACTTGGCGAATGATAAGGCGATCCGAGCCAAGCTGAGTGCCCCAATTTCTGAAGAAAGCGCGGTCGGGGAAAGAGTCTTAGACGATCCGGTTTTCGATTTTGTTGAAAGCCAGATGATGAAAGTCGGTTCTTTGTCGCACGCTGACGTTCGTTGGGAAGAAGTGGAGACAGGCATTCTTTCCTTGATGGAAAATAAGACCAAGGATCTCAAGTTACTGGCGCATTTGCTCCAATGTTTTCACCACAGTAACTCTGTTTCTCGTTTTAACCTCTCCATTCAAGTGACAGCGGACTTTATGGCGGCGTATTGGGAAACCTGTTTCCCGGCACCGGGTGCTCGTGGATTGTTGCCAAGAAGAAAGTTCTTTAGCCAGATTTTGCAACGATTTGATGCGGCACTAGACAAGTTGGTGAAAGGGACGATTCCTGTTTCAGAGGCGCAAAACGAATCCATAGCGAAAGCAAAAATTGCTTGGAGTGCTACCGCGGAATCTCTGTCACTCGATGATGAGAATTTTATTGCGTTCATTCGCAAGCTAGAACGTTGGCTGGAATCGAATAAGCTGCAAGATCTGCCGTCTTCACCGAGCCAGCCTGCGACGCAAGAAACGGCTTCCGCTTCGCCTTCTTCTGGTGGTACGTCGACATCGCCTCGCGCTGTTTCTATTGATACGGGGAATGACAAAGCGACGAAAGCGTCGCTGCAAAAAGTGGCGGACTTTCTCACCGAGTTTGAATACGGCCATGCACTGAGTATTCGAGTGCGTCGCTTTGCGGTTTGGTCGACCATTAGTACACCGCCGGATGCCAATCATAAAGGTGAAACTCAACTTCGTCCTATGGTGGGCGAGCGTGTGAGTGATTACCTCGAACAACTGCAACGTAACCCAGACTTGGCGTTATGGCGCAAAGTAGAACAAAGCCTCACCATCGCACCGTATTGGTTTGATGGTCAGCATCTCAGTGCGCAAATTGCGCTAAAGCTTGGGCAACCCACTTGGGCCGCCGCCATTTTGGAAGAATCGCAACATTTTCTCGAGCGCATCCCAGAACTCGCCACCATGAGTTTTAAAGGCGGCGTTCCGTTCATAAATGAAGAGACAAAAAACTGGCTGCGTTCTAACGAGCGCGTTCAATCGGCTTCGTCTGTTAACAGTTGGGATGATAAACGTGAAGAAGCGTTTGTGATGGCCAAAGAAGCGGGGCTTTCCGTTGCTATGGCAATGCTTAATGAGGGGCTGGCGTCAGCAAAAGAACCAAGAGACATGTTTTACTGGCGGCTGCTAACCGCCGATTTATTAGCAAACAACGGGCTAGAAGCGATGGCGCATCAGCACTATCAATCCCTTTACCAAACGGTCATCAAATCCAAAGTGGAAGACTGGGAACCATCGCTCATCAATCAATTACAACAATTCGTCGTAACGGAATAACACAAGGTAAGAAACATGGGGAAGTTTATCAGCGGCTTGCTTAAAAAAATGGGTCAGAGCTTCAAGTCGGCCATACCGATTTTAATGGTCGCATTGTGTGTGTTGATCATCGTTGCCATTTGGTGGGCGGGTCCCATGTTGGAGTATCAAGAAACCAAACCGCTCTCGACCATTATGTCGCGCGTGATCGCCAGTGTGATCTTCTCGCTGATCTGTGTGGCGTTTTGGGGAATGTACCAATGGAAAGCGCTCAATCGTTTTAAAGCCGGCATTAAACGCGACGAACAGTTGAAAGCCGATCCGATTCTTCAATATGAAGAAAGGCAAGAGGTTGAGCTAAACCAAATCATGGTCAACATGAAGGAGAACCTCAACAAGCGCAATCATTTGTATGCGCTGCCTTGGTATTTGGTTATTGGATTGGAAAACGCCGGTAAAACCAGTTTGATTAACCGCTCTGGTCAGAATTTTGTGTTCTCCACCGTGATGCGCGCCTCAGGTAAGAAGACGGAAAACCCATACAGCTTTGACTGGTGGATCGGCGAAGAATCCGTATTGATAGACCCTGATGGCGAACTGTTAACTCAGGGGTACAACAATGAAGATAACGACGGTCAAATGGAACGTCGCTTATGGATGCACTTCATCGAATGGTTGGAGCGCACGCGCAGCCGCCGCCCACTAAACGGTGTGGTGATCGCCATTGATGTTGCTCAGTTAGCATCGGGCACAACATCGAGCCGTAAAGCCTATGCAAGTTTGCTGCGCACACGTCTTAGAGAATTGATGGAAACCCTGTCGACTCGAATGCCTGTGTACGTCACGCTAACTAAAATGGACTTGCTGCACGGCTTCGAACCTTTCTTCCGTCATTACCCGAAAAGTAAGCGCGACGAAGTCATGGGCTTTACCTTCTCGTTGGATTCCGTCGACAACCTTGATAAATGGCTACATGAATTTAGTGAAGACTACAGCCGCTTTGTCGAGCGCATTAAAGAGTCGTTGCCTTTGTCGTTGCTTGAAACGATGGATAACGCAGAGCGTCGCAGTATTTATGGCTTTACCCGCCAAATTTCGGGTTTGAAAGAAGTGCTCCATGAATTCTTGCAAGACGCGTTAGGGAGCGATCAATTTTCAACCTCGGCACTGGTTCGCGGTGTGTACTTT
This sequence comes from Vibrio penaeicida, assembly GCF_030689305.1. Classification (GTDB taxonomy): domain Bacteria; phylum Pseudomonadota; class Gammaproteobacteria; order Enterobacterales; family Vibrionaceae; genus Vibrio; species Vibrio penaeicida_B. The sequence goes on from NZ_JAUYVM010000003.1 coordinate 274,654, forward strand.
ACCTCGGTATTCCAGCAAGGGGTGCCTTCGAATGCGTTCGACGATGCCGCATCACGTCGCTATGGCTTAACCCACGCGATCAACCGTGCGCAAGATGCCAAAAACTCCACCGTTTACTTTACGCAAAAGCTGTTTAACCGAATTGTGTATCCCGAGGCTGGCTTGGCATCGGATAACTTCCGAGTCGCGAAGCAAAAGCGCAGAATTGTGTTCCTTTCGTGCGTGGTGTGTTTGATTGCCACCTTTATGCTGTTCGGCAGTTGGCATGGGTACTACATCAAAAACGTCAATCAAGCCGATGCCGTATTGGCCAAGGTGAACGAGTTCAGAAATAAGTACCCAGAGGATCTTTCGCAGCTGAATCAAAAAGAGATCTTAGAACCGCTGGATACCATTCGTGAAGCGACACTGGAATTTGGATTCTTCCGTGAAAAACCCGAATACATTTCCGATATGGGTTTATACCAAGGGCACATGATTGGTCCTAAGGTGGAACAAACGTATTTGGCGTTGCTGGAAAGTCGTTACCTACCTTCACTGATGAAAGACATCGCCTTAGAGCTCTCGAATGCGGAAAACGAAGAGCATCAACTGGAAGTACTTCGTGTATTCCGAATGATGATCGACAAAAGCGGTCGTTATAAAGAATTCGTGATGGATTACTTTTCTAAGAACTGGCAAAAGCAGTTTGTGGGTAATCGTGTCACGCAAGAACGTTTGTTGGAGCACTTAGACTACGCCATGAACCACACCGATTTGGCGACTCAATATAAGGAAGGAAACCAAGCGGCTATCGCATCGGTTCGTCCTTATGAAGGGATGATTTCGAAGGCGCAGCGTGATTTGAGCGCGATGTCTATTGAACAGCGTGTTTACCGTAACTTGAAGTCCAATTCATCGACGTACCTTGGCGCACCTATCAATCTGCGCAACCAAGTTGGACCGGTATTTGATGTGGTGTTTGAGGAGCGTGTTATCGACAGCGATAACCTGATGATCCCCCGTATGTTGTCTAAACAAGGTTTCGATAGCTACTTCATCGAGCAATCGGATTCGGTATCGGAACTCGCTTTGATCGACAGTTGGGTACTTGGGCAAACGCAAGTGGCGGAATTCAGCGCTGCAGACAAAATTGCCCTGAAAAACAAGATCCGCTCTCAGTATGTGGTGGACTACACCAACACGTGGCGTAATGCGTTGAACGAAGTGGATGTGAAGTACTTTGTTGATATCAATAACGCCGTATTGGTGTTGGATAACTTAACAGGCAGTACTCAACCTTTCACGCGCTTGCTTCAAGCACTGGAAGACAACACACGCTTGTTCAGCGAATTACCGGAAAATGAAGAAGCCAAAGAAGAGTTGCTGAAGTCGCCAAAATACAAAGTGGCGTCCATGATTCACGCACCGTTTTCTGAGTTGAACTCCATGCTGCATGCACAAGGTGCGCAGCCGGCGTATTTTGACGAAGTGCAAACCGCCGTTGTGCAACTGCTGAATTACTTGAAGGCCATCCAAGATGCACCAGACGTTGGCCGTGCAGCATTGGATGCCACCAAAGCGCGCATTAGCCTAAGTAACGCTGATCCAATTTACACCCTAAAGCGCATCGCGTCTGGCTTGCCGAGTCCCCTCGACAATATGGTGACCAAAATCGCCGATGAAAGTTGGTATGTGGTGAAACAAGAAGCCATTAAACACCTAGAGATTCGCTGGCAGCGCGACGTGTATTCGGTGTTCCAAGAGAAATTTGCGGCTCGCTATCCGTTCGATCAAGGTTCGCGCAAAGATGTAGCGTTAGAAGACTTCGAAGAGTTTTTCTCGCCTAGCGGCACGCTTGATAGCTTCTACAACGAACAGCTGAAAATGTTCATTGAAGAAGGCATTTCGATATCAGAAGACTCGGCGCAGCAATCACTGATTCGCCCTGAAGTATTGGCGCAACTAAAGCAAGCGAAAAAGATCCAACGTGCGTTCTTTAACCGCAAAGGCATCTTGGATGTCGCGTTCTCGTTGGAGCCTGTGCGATTAACGTCGAACAAGCGCCGCGCGGTCATCAATATCGATGGTCAGTACGTGGAATACAGCCACGGACCTCGACAAACCGTGGAATTGATTTGGCCTAACACGCTACGAGGAAGCTCGGTATCGAAAGTGACCTTAGTGCCGACGAAGCGTAATTTGTCGCCGAGAAGTTTGGAAAGAAAAGGACCATGGGCATTGTTCCGCTTGTTAGACAAAAGTGAAGTGGTTGGGGGAAGCTTGACCAGCGTGGATTACAAGTTCGCGATTGATCGTGGAGATGTGTCTTATCGCTTGTATTCAGAGGCATCGGTTAACCCGTTCAAAGAACGGTTGTTTGATTCGTTCCGATTGTCTGGAACCTTGTATTAGGCCAATAGGCCCTAGGGCTACCCCTTTAATGGGGTAACACCCTTAGATTTTTTAGTCGTACGTGGCGCAGCCGTTGCGCCATCAATAAAAAGGTATTCTGGTGTCAAACAGAATTTATATCGACCATGGAATTTTCACCATACTGAGCGACCAACCGTCGCTCAGGGATTCCGAACGTTATCAGAAAATTCGCAATGAAATAAATGGTCGAATGGGGTTTCTTTCTGGTTCGACTCAATGGGAATCGGTTTTTAATGAATGCGTAAAGCTGGGTACAGAAATCGGTATGGATTTTCTTCTGACCAGTTATTTCTCAGTTGCGGGCTTTAAAGTGGAAGGGATCAAAGGGTTTGCCTCTGGTCTTGAACTTATGCTTGGCGCGTATGTGGAAGACAGCGAGCACAAGGCGTTATCTAGCCGACACAAGCAAGAAATTATCCAGTGGATGACCAGCAAGGTCACGTCGGATCTAAAGCTGATTAAGCCCAATAGGGATCAGATCCGCGATTTGTATCGCTGTGAACGCGCATTGCAAGATTTGCACGAACTGTGTGAGCGTTTTCAGCCAGAAGAACTTCCGAAGTTTGAAAGTATCGCCTTCTCCATTTTCGAGCACATTGATCGCATTGAAACGGTGACAAGACCAAGTGCATCGGTGTCAGACTTGCCTATCGATAACTCACCAAAAACAAGCCGAAATATTTGGATGTTTTTGTTTGTTTTAGCGTGGGCGCTGACCCTCGGTGCCGCGTATTACTATTCAATTGAGCGGTTAAAAGTTTGCCATGCTTTCGAAGGCATGAAGAATACCGTGTCAGCACCAACTGAAGAATTGCTGTCGAAGATGACAGAAGAGTCGGTTGCAGAATTGCCTCTGGATGAACAAAACATCATTCGTTCGGCGCTGGTGGATGCGATGGACAAAGATCTTGAGATCACCGTTTATCAGCAATACATCAATATTATTATGTTGATAGATAAGGCGAAAGAGTTGTTCCCAGATAACTCTGAAGTGGAAGACGCGATAGAACGTGTAGAAGCCCAAAGCCAAACCTATAAAGTGGAATTGGAGCGTGATTTGGAGCGTTTTTATTCGGCGAGAACATTGGCTGCTAACTTAGTCGGTGGTTCTAAACATGCGAAGAATAAGGAAAGCGCTGAAAGGTTAGAGCAATACATTTTGAGCCTATCCCCGATTTACAGCCGAAATGCTTACATTCAGGAGCAAATCGATAAGCAAAACTACGATCTCGCCAAAGAGGAACTCGCGGTGCTGCAAGAGCGTGTTGCACGTATTGTTTGGCAATTGTCGTCTTATCAGAAAGCGCTTTCAGGCGTGGCGCAATATCCTGCGGTTGCCGCTAAAAGTGCAGATGACACGGACCAAGAAGAGACGGTGGTAGGGCAATGAAAGGGGTGATCCGTGTTTTGTGTGGAATGCTACTTGGCGTGTCGCTGAGTAGCTTCGCCATCAATGAAATCGAGGATATCTCATCGCAAGATGCATTTGAAAAAGGCAGTACGTTAAGGTTGCAATACCACAACGAGCAGGCGCTGCATTATTTGAAGTACGCTGCCGATGAAGGACACTCTATGGCGGCGTTGCTTTACGCCGATGAGTTATCTACCTTGTCTCACGCGGCAAGGCGTCAGGAAGAGATTATCCACTACACGTTACAAGCAGCAGAAGCTGGAAACATCTGGGCAATGGAGCGATTGGCAAATACCAACCGATCGGGCAGTGAAGAGAGTCGGGTTAAATGGCAGCAGCGCTTTTTAACCTCATTGGAGCAAGAAGCCGAAAACGGCAATATCAAAGCCATTCTGACGATGTTTTATCTGAAGAGAGATGAAAAATATAAGCAAGCCAAAATCTGGCTGACCAAAGCATTGGAACAGGATTCTGAACAGGCAAAGCTGGCAGAAGTAGAGCTGGTTGAGCAGGGATACGAAGAGTGGTATGTACTGCCGGGAAACCGAATGAAAGAAAGTAAACAGCGATACGCCGAACTGGCTGAAACAGGCTATTTGCCTGCTGTGAAAAAAACGATTCAGTTATTGATCGAAACCGACAAGACCCATCAGGCGGTGGTTTGGCTTGAGGAAGCAGTTCGAATGGGGGACGCGACGTCTTTGGCTCTGCTGGCTAAAGCGTACGCGGGCAATTACCCCAAAACCCGAGTTGAGAAAGACCTGGTGAAATCTTATAGCTACTACCTTAATTATCTAGATGCGATGGGATCAGATAAATTAGTCGGAACCCGCAAGCGGATAGAGAAAGAAGAGCAAGCGGTGAAGGAACAGCTCTCTGAGACGCAAATTTCTGACGCAGAAAAACTTCATCAAATATACAAGGAAAATCATACTGTGATGTTGTTCGAAACACCTTGGAAATATGCAATGGAGTAAACGCTTTTTATTGGTATGCAATTCGATATGAAGCTATTCAAAAATGAGATTTAAGTAAGGAAGTGCTAATAGTGAGAATGATGAACTGAGCTCATACTAATACACAGACTTTGTTAACATTGCGGACAAAATAGTTACTGCAATGTGCTAAAAGTAGTGATGGATAAGTTATTAGATCAACAGAATCTAAGTCTAAATCTATGATGTGAGAGTAGATACGACTATTTCACTATTTTTGAACAACGGGCTAAGTCGACACAATGAAATCAAAATCAAGAGAGCAACGCCTTTTCTTAAAAGCTTTCGCGATATCATTCGTGATCTCTCTTTTAAGTTATTTCTCTATTCAAGGTACCGTTAACTACTATTTGTGGTTGGAACAAAACGACGAAGCAGAAAATGTTCTCGAAACGATCGGGAATGTTCACAGCGAAGTTATTGACGTTTTAACACGCTTAAATCGCCTCAATCTACGCAGCTGTTCAGAAGAACACAATTTAATGATGCGCAAACTTCTGTTCACCTCAGACTACGTCAAAGATATTGGCTATCTAGAAAAGCAAACGTTGTTTTGCACCACAGGTAAAGGAAAGTTATCACCCCCGTTTGTTGGCGGTGCAACGCCACACCTTGAAACAAAAACCGGCTTTAAGTTTTGGCGACACGTTAAGCTGATCATTCTGGACAATACCTACGATTCTTTGGTGATTCGAAAAGGCAATTATAATGTCGTTTTGGATGAAGGTGCACTACGCGAATTGATTGATGATCGGTTCTTATGGGAACTGGTATACCTAAGAAACAACAAGCCGGTTTATTTCGATGGCTTGGAAGGATTGTACGCAAAACCTTTACCAAATACGTTCGATTTTCTGGCAGGGGAAGATCACAACGTTGTTAAGCATTGCGATAAAGTCAGTCGATTTTGTCTAGCAATTAAATATGACCCTGAGAAAACCGACAGCGACTCCGTGGTGCTTCAAGTCTTCACTATTGCAACCAGCCTGTTAATAGGACTGTTTGCCTACATGATAAGCGCTAAGTGGCTGCGATACCTCTCTTCAAAGCTCTACCGTATTCGCGAAGCCATCAAACAAGACAGCTTTCACTGCGTTTATCAACCTATTGTGGATCTGAAAACCAGCAAAATGATTGGTGTTGAAATGCTGGCTCGTTTTACGGATCGTCAGGGCTGTATATACCCCACGGAGTTTATCCCGATCATCATTCAAACAGGGCAAACTTGGAAATTCACGCAGAATATGATGAAGAAAGCCATCGGTGAGCTTCATCAAATAGAAGACCTGTCGATCGATTTCAAACTTAACGTGAACATATTCTCCACCGATGTGAACCAGAAGTCGGTTTTGGAACTTGCAACAGTGGAAAGCGAATACAGCTTTAAGGGTATTTTGGTACTTGAAGTAACAGAAAGTGAAGAATTAGAAGACAGCTCGGCACTGCACAAGCTTCGTGTATTAAGGGACAAAGGTATTCAAATTGCTATTGATGACTTTGGTACAGGTTATTCTAATTTACACCAATTACGTAAGATGAATGCGCATTGTCTGAAGATAGATAGAAGCTTTATCCAGGAGATGGAAGATGCCTCCATTCGTTCGTCGCTGATAGAGCATATTGTTGCTATCGCGAAGCAAGAAAACTTACTTTTAGTGGCGGAGGGCATTGAAAACTCTATCCAACATCGGATCCTGACTGAAATGGGTGTGGAGTATGGTCAGGGCTGGGCGTTTTCAAAAGAGCTGCCTCTAGCTGAATTGATTGAGTATTGCGAAACCGAATTTTCGCAGAAGTAATCCTATACCCAAGCATCTTGAGGTCACTTGGGTATATCGCTAAATCACTTTTGTGCGAGTTTGCTTTCAAGATCAGCAATTCGAGCTTCGAGCGATTGAATGTAAGCCATGACATTTCTTCCGCCTATGATGGCCATTGGTGTCATTACCATTTTGTCTGCCTCTACCAGTGATGTGGTCACAGACTCAGCATTCACAGTTGTAGCGCTTTGTTTACCGTAAATGGATTCTTCAAACTTAAGGCTGCCTGCTCTAAGAGACGTTTCCGTGCGTCCAACCGAAAATTTGTTCTTTAGAGTAACGTCTGTTGCTCTCACCAGTGTCTCATGCTGACCACCTTCCATCTTGTTGGCGACATACACAATATTAGGGTTTATCTCGGTGTAATTGGTCATCCCATCACCGGAAAGAATACGTTGTGACGTTATGCCATTGCGGAATCGTTGAGGGTGGTCATGCAGCACGGTTGTTAAGCCTCTACGACATTCTGGAATGCTTTCCCAAAACCATGAACTGCTCACATCTGTGCCTTTCTGCGGGTCATTTTTAGCTTTGTAAAAAGCGCCATCTTTCTGAATCTCATCTCCGTTAATGTATTGCTTGTATTCACTAAAGTTTGGGCAATTATCAGCAAGAGCAGGGAAGCTAAACAATGCGATTAGCGTAGAGGTTAATAGCTTAAGTTTCATCGTGTTTCCTCACGTAGTGTATTTATACTCAAGCACCTGAAGTTGCTTGGGATATGAAAATATTGAACCTATTGGAGATATAAACTGATTTTATATAGTTATCAGTTGTTTATATTTTATTCGAGAGGTCAATGTTTCGACAGTTAGGAATTGCGACGTGATTGGCAAAGTAATGTAATCAATTTGTTAGGCAATAATGTTATTTATGCGATAAATCGAAAAAATGGATAGAGAGTCAAGTTTTTCAGAGTTAAATTACATTCATAAAAATATGCAAAAGAGATGAAATACCAAGATGATAATACGATACTGATTCCATTGAGCTAAAAGTAGAATTATTTAAATGGAAAAATACCGCATATAACCTATTGGGTGAAATTGGTGAAGGTAATACCTTAGTCAGTAATTTATTTATGTTTTCCAAGATGCTTTAAACTCTCTCTCTTTTTTATTCACATAACATAAAACATATTTATATGAGTGGAATGAGCTTGAAATCCAATGTGTATATTAAAGTCATTAAATACAGTAGCTTATATTTGTTTATTTGAACTGTTGTAAATGAGTTAACTATTAAATAATGAAAAATATGTGATTTCTATTCCGCTAATGGCTGCTATTGGTGGTTATTGTGTGATTGTGCTCACATCGAATTAATGATTGACGATTTGAGTATGTACTTAGATTTAATTTTCGATAATTTAATTGAACGGTTAATTTATAAATTAAATGAAATTGGAGGTGTTATTTAAATGGAATAATTACTCACTTTAAATATATAAATAGTAGATATAAATATCAATTATAGTCCTTGGGTTCAGCCTCTAGGATTTAGGGTTATATACCCCTAAAAATATTGATTAAAAATTAAGACTAAATAACTTAAGTGTTGATTCGCTTAAGGCGCGTAATTATGCCTGAAATTCTTTATTTATAATCCGGGCATTTGTTATATCACTAAAGCCAATCTGGCTTTTTTTAGTGATTGATTTGATTTGAGTTGTTCCACGTGAAGTACAGATACTACCCGCCAAGAACTTGATGAGATTTGATTGAAAATATTATGGGTGATTTGGCTGGGTATATAGGAATTAAATACATTTAAGGAATTAAAATGAAAGTACAAGTAAAATTTCTCAGCGTATTAATTGCAGGTGCACTCAGTTCTGCTTTTGTTCAGGCAGACGACAATCCAGTTAGCCCTCGCATCATTGGTGGTTCAGAAGTAGCGCATTCTACCGTTCCATATCAAGTCGCACTTCAAACACCTTCCGGTTTCCAGTTTTGTGGGGGAACCATCATTGCCCAAGACTGGGTATTGACGGCAGCTCACTGTGTTCAAGGTAAATCGGCAAATGGCGTACAGATTCGAATTGGTGTGTCTGATCTTAGGACATCACAAGGTGAAACACACAATGTCTCTCAGGTTCATGTCCATGAACGCTACAACTCGTCTAGGCTAACCAGTGACATTGCGTTGCTAAAACTTTCCACTCCAGTTTCGTCGAAATACCAAATTGCCAAACTGCCAACACCGCAGTTAAAGGCTCAGCTTGCTTCCGTTGGGAAAACGCTCAAAGGGTCTGGGTGGGGTAGGTTTAGTACCTCTTCCAATGCTGGTAGCCCAGTTCTTAAAGCGGCAGACTTACCCATCATTTCAAACGCAGAATGTCAGCGTGTTATGGGCACAGGACCTGTAAGCGACGACTTTATTTGCGGTTATAAACCACGAAACAGTGTCTGTAATGGAGACAGTGGCGGTCCGTTTGCAACGAAATCTGGCAACGACTACTACGTATTTGGGGCGGCAAGCTGGGTAACCGCAAATTGTACGACGGGCAGCGCCTACACCAACGTGACTAAGTTTGTTCCTTGGATCACGCAAAAATCTGGCGTGACTCCGGATGGCGGAACCACGACACCGCCAGCAGACGCCTGTTCAGGCGTCGCTTCATGGGAGCTGTACAAACAATACAGCCAAGGCGATCGCACGATTGCAAATGGCACTTTGTTTGAAGCGAACACCAACCATTGGGGCATCAACCCATTCAGTGATTACTGGGGTTACTGGGACATGATTCAAACCTGTAACTAGTACATTTGAGCCAGCTTCATATTGAAGCTGGCTACCCAAATCTCGTTAACTCGCTCGAAAGAGCACAATCAATCGTTTGAAAGGATAGTCAAAATGAAAGGAAAACAAAAACTGCTCGCGGCTTTAGTAATGGGGGCATTAGGGGCTACACAAGCTTACGCAGCAAAAGCCAATTCTGTAGAAGCTAGTTCTGTGGAAGACAGTGTTCAGCCAAGGATTATTGGTGGTTCGGAAGTGTCACATTCAACGGTGCCTTATCAGGTTGCATTAACACGGAACAGAAACCAATTCTGTGGCGGTACCTTGATTGCACCGAACTGGGTGCTGACTGCCGCACACTGTTTAGATGGAGTATCAGCAAGCCAAATGCAAATTCGCATCGGTGCTACAGACTTGCGTACCAATCAGGGTGAATACCACAATGTATCTCGCATTCACGTGCATGAGCAGTGGAGTGGCAATGTCACCCGTGGTCGAGATATTGCTTTGTTGAGATTGTCTTCATCGGTGAGTTCTCAATACAAACCTGCGAAATTACCGACTCCTGCATTGAAGGCACAGTTGGCATCTCCTGGTAGCGATGTAAAAGTGTCTGGCTGGGGGCGTTATACGCGATCTTCCAGAGCTGGGAGTCCAGTTTTGAAAGCAACAAACTTGCCGGTGATCAGTAATGCTCAATGCAGTAACTTCATTGGTCACAATACCCCTACTGGGCAAGTTCCAAGCGATAATATTTGTGGTTACGATACGCGCTCAACAGCATGTCATGGCGACAGTGGTGGTCCGTTTGTTAAGCAATTTGGTAACGATTTTTATGTATTCGGTGCCGTCAGTTGGGGTTCACCACAATGTAATAGCGCGACGGCATTTGCAGATGTCACGCAATTTGTTCCTTGGATCACGCGTAAATCGGGCATTTCACCAGATGGCGGCACCACGACACCACCTGCAGATGCGTGTTCAGGTGTGGCATCTTGGGAACTGTACAAGCAATACCGTCAGGGTGATCGTGTGATTGCGAACGGGTCTCTGTTCGAGTCCAATGTTAGCCAATGGGGTGTGAACCCATTCAGCGATTACTGGGGTTACTGGAACCTAGTCCAAACGTGTAATTGATTCGGCACGTCTTGAATTCTCAAGCGAGACAGTTTTAGTTCACGCTACGAGAATCAGTACACTATCGGCTTCTTCGGAAGCCGTTTTTAGATCTGCTTGCAAAGGGATGATAAGAGTTGTAACCCTTGCTCTATTTTATGTGCAATATTTTTATCGGGTATCGCTTGATACTTCTGGTAGTGCAAATTGAGCCACCAACACTGACGAATCACAATAAGCAAAGGCAATACACTGAGGTCTATTTCTTCTGGTGCTTGCGCTTGCTCTAAATACCCTGAAAGCCCAGCATGCCAGAGTGGGGAAGACAGCCGTTGCGATAGCGTCGACCATATCATTGTCGCAAGATCATATTCCCTTGGCGCTAAAACCGCATCTTCAAAATCCATCCAAAGCCATTCATGTTGCGGCGTCACCATGCAGTTAAGGCGATGCGCATCACCAATGCAGACCTTACTCTGCGTTTGCTTTAAGTTGGGATCTTGTTGCAGCTTCTGATCTCCTTGTAATAAAGACGAATGGTAAGCACGCCATATGCCATCGAAAAGGGCTGGTGCGTTGAAAGGGAGTGCATGGTTATGTACCGCGTTTGTCGAATCGGATCGCACAAATTGCTCACATTGTTGGATTTGCGCTTTTGTGTTGAATTCTGAGCAACGAGTTTTTAGGGTAGGTATTCGGTCAAAATGAGCGTGCAGTTCAGCAAGAGACTGCCCCAATAGGAAAAAATCGCTGGGTGTATTGTCTGGGTGTTTGCCTTCAATAAAAGGGCGAACCAACACATAGCCTTGGTTTGTAGATTCTCCGAAGGGGCTTTCTCTATTGATGACACTTACCCATGAATTTCCATGAATCGTGATTTTAGGGGCGCAATAAGACAGCCCCATACATTGGTATATTTCGGCTTCGTGGGAAAGGGTAAAAGGGGGCGAGCTTTGGTATTTCACAACCCATTCACCGTGTGCATCGCGCAATTTATAGAGCTGCGCTCTGCCCTTGGTAAGCGGCTCGATCGCTTTGATCTCCAATTGGTAATCGGAGATCAAAGCGTTAGTGAGCGACGGCGGAATCATTCAGTGCCAAACGCTGAATACAAGTGTGCTGCACAAGCGCTGGGCATTTCAGGATACCGAGACGTGCCTATACTCTTATCTTGCTCATTGATAGGAGGACCTTGCGTTGCCCACTGGTTGATAAGATCTTGTGATTTGGGGTTGCTTAACAAGGTTTCTTCCAACGGTTGGTAGATGTCGCCTAAGCAAAACTCTTCCAACCCGACCAAGCTCATGCACGGGTAAATTAATCCATCGTCGTCCACACACAGTTTCATTCTTCGAAAACACGCCATCATGGTGTCTGTGTTATTACCCATTGTTTCGTTTACTTGAAACCACTCAATATTCCCTCTATTCAGCCACTGCTCATCAAAAATATTGAGTTGGCTCATCACCGAATACGACGCAATAAAGGCGATGTTTTTGTCTCGTGATAATGCTTCCAGCCCTGCTTTTATCTGGCTTGCCTTTTCTGGAGTATCAACGTCTGTTGCTAAGATAACCAAACAAAACAGTTCAATGGAATCCGCTTGCTGCATGCGCCTTAGGAGTGTTGAATCGGTGTGAAAAGCGGCGGCTTCAACTGTTACGCTAACACCAAATCCAGCTTGATGAATACCCGAACTGACGTTGATAATTTCGTCTAGCCTAGGCACCACACTATCGCCAGAAAAAGTCACGTCTCTGTCGTACATACAATGAATATTGCGGTTTTTCGAAATACCGACACTTTCCTGAAAAAACTGATCGTAGGTTTTCAGCCATTTAAGGAAATCATCGTAGGGAGCAACTTCATAATTTCTCTGAGATATCATCACTAATGACCGAAGCCATTGCATGGGGGTATCACATTTCCAAGGTTGCGCACTGATTGGGCTAACCTCCGTGATTTTAATTCTGTCCATAATTTGCCTCTTTCAGCTCTTCTAAACTTTGTAGCATTTTAGATAGCGCTAATTTTGTACTGACGTCACTGATACTTTTTATAACTTCCACTGCCTCGGGGTTAGAAAATATTTTCCAACACAGCTGGCACATATTGGTGAACTTATCGCCTACCGAGATACCCGCTGCTTCTAATACAGGAAGAAATGTTCCTGGTCCTGAGAACACCAACATTCGAATGATCGGATCTCTATTCATCCTGTTTGTGATGTTCACGATGGACTCTTGGTTAATATTCCCTAGCTTGTAAAGCTGAGTTTGATCAAAGCCCGCACAACAAGGAGAAACATAACCTGCAGCATTAATGGTTAAATTTAACGAGCTGTGGCAACTCCCTGATTCTGCATTTTCAGATTCGTATATTTCCTCACTTTCGATTTGTTTCTCTGCCCGTCCTGTTCTGAACACGGGAGATGAGGTGATGCGATTTACTCTCGATACCGCATCTGGCGCGAGCAGTTCCAGAGCTTCTCCTACGTGGTGTTTCTTAGTGGTGAGCAGCCGAAGATTGATATCGATACCCGCATTAGATAAAGCGACGAGCGCATTTGATACGGCGGTAGGGTTGATGTGTTCTAAATGCCAATAGTCCCAACTGATTTCTGCACTGGTAAGCCCTGCTTCTTTCAATTGGTCAGCGACGCGTTGGGCTTTTTTCGCATTCTCACCCCAATACGCGTTGGTCGTTACGGTGATATCGAGAAAGCCAGCCTCTTTACCGGTTTCGACGAGCGAGAAAACATCCTTATGGCGCAAGAAGGCTTCACCCCCTGCGATATGTAAGCGTCGAGTTAATGTTTCAATTTTTGGGGCTTCACGTACAGCCTGAAGGAGCTTTGCCATCGATATAGAGTGAAGACCTAGCCTATCCGAGCCTTTAGGACCGGAACTTTGATAGCACATTGCACACTGAGCGTTGCAGCGGTTAGTGGTTTCGACCACTAAGCCGCTGTATCTTATTGGCATCCAGTGAACAAGTGACGTGATAATGTCTTCTTGTTGCATGGAGCCTCCTAGCGCATAAATGCACCTCGGTTGATGCTTCTCAGCCTTGTGACGTCTCTAATTCCAGTTCGATCATGGAACTTGATTCGACCGGGTAAAAACGTACCTCTTCCTAGCCCTTGCAACTCGTACAAATCGGCAGCACGACCTGCTCTGACAAGGGTAACCACCATAGTTACAACAACAGCTGCCGCAACGACAACCGCCGCCGCAGCAGCAACAACAGCCGCAGCCGCAGCTAAACCAGGGCCTTCGCCAATAATGGGACCAGCTAAGTCTGTTGGGGGTTTGTTCTCGAAACGGTTACGAATATCGATGATATCTTTGGTCACATGAATGCCCGCTTCCTCAGCAAAATCGATGTCTAGGTTGACGTCGAAAAGCGTCTGATTAACGGTTTTAGCCACAACGTTAGGATGAAGCAAAACACCATGTTCAACTGAGTAAGCCTTGGGATCAGACAGGAACTTCTGCGCTTCATCTGGCTTTTTTATCAGCTCTTTGATGAATGCGACTTGCCCTTCCAAAGGTGTAAACGCCACATTGTTCAGCTTATCCAGTTTTACTTTGCGGGATTTTGCCGTTGATTTGTCAAATTCATTGACCGAACTTGTTTCATCAGGCATGTTATCTCCTTGTTATTGTTGATGTTATTCCATTGATTACAATCCAACAACGACCAATGAAGATGTCGTAAAGCGCACTTGTGAACAAGTACGCAATGGATAACTTAGTCTATAAATTGAGCTCATAAAATGAATAATGTAAGAATATTTGCGGGTTTTTACATAATGTTTATTCACGTATCAATAATGAGATAAAGGAGGCACGGACGAATTTTCAATATGATATTGATAACATATTGAAAAGTAGGCTAAAGTATCTTCAAACTTAAGCAAGACTAAGGAATAGTAGATGCGCGACTCGCTCAGACAAAAAGTGGTACAGGTATGCAACAAAAAAATTGCCCAAAAAGGCGATAACGTAGGCGTATCTTTTTATGCATTCTTCGCGAATAAAAATGATGATCCGGAGTTACTAATGGAAGCCGCAACATGGTGGATTCAAACTCACAAATTGGATCACTTTGAAAAAGCGCACAAAATCATCGCAATGATCGAAGAGGGGAAATAGCATCGCTACCCAACCATCGAAGGACGAGAGCCGAAAGGGTGGGTCTCAATGGCTTTCACACGGTGCTTTCGATTCTTGATGTTGAGCAGCGATGTTTTCAAAATCGCTGCCTTTCCAAAAGTTCAATCTCTAGTCCTTAGAGCCAATTTGAGAATGGCGAAAACAGCGTGTATCGGGTTTAAATGACCTCGCGAAATAAAGGTCTCCCTGTAGTTGATTGGTATAAATCAAACGATCATTCAAGCGACTCTTGGTTCTCTCCATCCATTTTGCTTAGCGGATAAGTGAGATGTTTGTCACATTTTACCACTCTTTATAAAACTAAGCTTAATCAATCAATTAGTGAGATCTCACTCGAATATCCGAAAGAAACGAATAAATCCATTTAGGGCTCAAATGCCAATGCTTTACGCCAAACTGGATCGGGTTGGTGTAATGATTGCGAAATGATTTGCTTATTAACCAAACCACGGTGATTAATTATTGATTAAATCTTATTCAATAGTGTGTTAAGTCACTCATATTCCACAATTGTTTGACATAAAATAATTACTTTGATCTTTCTTTTCTTATTGGCTCAAATCCTATTTTTTACAGCTTTTTTTCAACTTGCGAACCCTCTCGCTAAATTTGATGAACCTCTAAATAATTGAATTATAAATAACAAATTTACGCAATATTGTATTTTTGATTGTCAATATTTAATTTTCATTTGTTTGACATTTATTGTCTTTGTTATAAGAATTGGCGACATTCGTCCCATATTGCAAAATAGTGCGACGGACATTCGGATAAGGTTCGTTGTTAAAAAGAGATAAATGTTGATGAACATTAAAAGGGTATTTCTGTTCAGTGCGGTAAGTACTTTGCTAACTACAGGGTGTCAAAACACTCAACAAGTACGTCAGAGTCGTGTTTATGACCCTACAGTAATTCAATCTAATGAATTGCCTATTTTGGTCGTCAATCAGGATGGTGAGCGCAGTTATCGTCAGGTTAGAAAAACCGAAACATGGTTTTGGACACGTTTGAGAAACGATACCTACTTACCAGGAGAAAACCTGGTTATTCAGGTGCTGGGAGATGCTCCGTTAGAGCAACCTCCGGCTATATTTGCGTTTACTGTACCGGAAAAATTGGGCACATTATCAATGAATCCATTGGGTCCGTTTCAATCTTGGACTCTCACAAAAAAGAGCGGGGAGCGCTGTCTTTCAGCCCGCCAGAATGCCAAAAAAAGTGGCCAGTGGATTTCCATATTTACTCGCTATTGCACTTCCGACCCTCACCAAGATCTGACTTGGATCGAAGACTACACACCGTCTATTCTGCTAGAGAAATACTAATATGAAACCCGGCTTAACAAAGCAGATCTTTAAAGGTCTGCTGATGCTTTGTGCACTCTACGCATTGTACATTTTGGCGACATTAAACATTTCGACAGAGACGCATATTTGGCTTGCGTCCAGTGCCTTTGTTTTATTACTGCTCTTGTCGAAGAACCTATCGACAAGAGCCACAACATTCATTCTGATCATTGGCGCATTCATTTCGTTTCGTTATATCTATTGGCGATTTCAAGAAACACTTCCTTGGGAAAGTAGCCTCGATCTGCCGTTTGCAATGCTGCTTTTTATCGCGGAGTGCTACGGTATTCTGGTCTATATGATGGGTATGTTTGTAACGGTTAAGCCTTATGAACGGAAACGCGTTCCTTTAAATATAGATGCGCATTTACCCACTGTGGATATCTACATCCCTACCTACAACGAGCCTATGGATGTTGTCGGTCCTACCATTTTGGCGGCATCTCGTTTGGAATACCCTGGTAACTTCCGCGTTTACGTTTTGGACGATGGCGGTACACACCAAAAGTTAAACAATGAGAATGCAGAAGAGGCAAGCGAAGCGCGTAGTAGAGCTCAGGCACTGAAGGCATTTTGTGAAGACGTTGGTGCAAGTTACATCACACGAGAAAAGAACATTCAAGCCAAAGCTGGGAACATCAATCATGCTTTGGAGAAAACATCTGGCGAGCTTCTTTTGATTCTGGATGCCGACCATGTACCAACGCGTGATTTTCTGATGAACACGATCGGCTTGTTTCAGAAGGACCCTAAGCTCGGCTTTGTTCAAACTCCGCATTTCTTTGTTACCCCTGGACCGGTTGAACGAAACCTGGGTATTGAAGATAAAGTCCCTTCAGAAAACGAAATGTTTTACAACAAGACACTGGTTGGAATGGACTTCTGGAATGGTTGCTTTTTTTGTGGGAGTGCAGCGGTTATTCGCAGAGTGGCCCTTGAAGAAGTGGGAGGTATATCCACCAAAACCATCACGGAAGATGCCGACACCGCGTTAAACATGCACTCCAATGGATGGAGCAGTGCGTATCTGAATATTGCAATGGTAGCGGGGTTATCTCCGGATACGTTTGGTGCTTACGTTACACAGCGTTCTCGCTGGGCTCAGGGCATGATACAAATATTCTTGCTTAATAACCCTTTGTTTAAAAAAGGTTTATCAGTTCCACAGCGTATTTGTTACCTAAACTCAACGCTATACTGGTTTTTCCCCATTTTCCGATCGGTGTTCCTTGTATCACCGCTGCTCTATCTCCTGTTCGATTTGCAGATATTTGTTGGCAACACGAAAGATTTTCTGATTTACGTTGTGCCCCATCTGGTGATCAGCGTCATGATAACTCAACGATTGTTTGGCAAAACACGACGCGCATTTTTCTCTGAACTCTACGAAACTGCCCTGTCGATATACCTCTGTTTGCCGACGCTTTCTGTATTACTAAAACCGAAGAAACCCAGTTTTGTGGTGACACCAAAGGGAGAAACAACGCAAAAAGTGTCGTTCTCCAAGCTTACGCCTTTCATGGCATGTCTGTTCGGCTTAGTTGTTCTGGCAGAGGTGTGGGGGATTTACCGCTACGTGAGTTTTCCTGCCGAGCAAAACCAACTTATGCTGGTGATCTTGTTCAACACCTTCAACTTGATTTTGATTGTACTGTGTTTGGGGGCAATGCTCGAAACTCAGCAGCGTCGCAGCGAACCGAGACTGCTAGTGAATGAAAAAGCAGTTATTAAGGATGGAGACAAACGCTTCAATGCCACACTGAACGATATTTCACTGAAAGGTGCAAGGCTGACGTTAAGCAGTGTAGAGCACGATATTTTGTCGGGCGATATTGTCACTGTTTCTTACTTTACTGAGAGCGGGCAAGCCGAGAAAGGTCAAAAACCACGCTATAAAATCGTCAGCCTAGATATGCGAGTGGTGGCGATTAAAAATGGTCAGCAAGGTGTTCAAGTGAGCTGTGTTTTAGTTAGCCAACAGGCTGAAGATATGCAGGTACAATACGCTAAGGCATACGGGCAAAGCCGCCGATGGAGCCAGAGAAGGGAATATGAAGAAAGCTTGAAGCAAGGCGTCTTATCGTCCGTTGTTGGGCTTTTCTCACTAGCGTGTCAACACCTTACCCGAGTACTGACAACGTCCGTAAAGCAAAAAGTTGAAACATCAAAAGTTCAGAGTAAAAAGGAGTTTCAAGGTGAATAGTTTTTTTAATGGGAACGGGCTCTTCGCTTTCATTTTGCTGTTCACCAGTTGTTTGGTTCAAGCAAATAAAACGGTGGAAGTCCCACTCGCTTACGCGACCGACAATCAAGGTGACATTGTACTTCGTGGTCAAAACCAAACCATTTCTATCCCAATATCGATTCTAGATGGACAAGAGGTGGAAGAAATAGCGTTATCGTTGTCGATTTCCAATAACAACGACATCGACCAAACTCTGCTTTGGGTAGCCGCAGGCAATAAAACGTTAGCAAAAATTGAATTAAAGCAGCGCAGTCAGCGCCAGAATATACGCATTGAGATTCCACCCGCACTGGTTTCTCAGGAAAATCCGCACCTGATTTTACGGGTGCAACACCTACTCAAAGACGACAAAGCAACGGTTAACTCCACATCGTTGAGTACACTTGTGAGTAGTGAGCATTCATTTTACTCACTCATGTACTCTGAAAGTTCGTCGCTAGACAGCCAAACGCTCTTGTCGTTTGATGAAATGGTGCAAAGCGATCAAAATTACAACTCTAAGGTGCATTTGATTTCGCTAATTGACCGTAGCTCAACACTAGCGTTGGGGACTGCCGCCTCTATTGTGCAAGGTTGGGCACTCAGAAGTGGGTCAGAAGATCATCAGTTTGATTATCGAATCGAAGGGGTACCCAGTACACAAAGGACAATCCCTACGGACTTGACCGGACCAACGGTTGTATTTGGCAATAAGGAAGCGTTGATAGAGCAGGGTTGGATCGATAACACAATTTATCAAAGTATCACTGGTCCATATTTAGGCACGGGGTTATCGCAAACAGGGATAGAGTGGTTACTCGTGGTCTCCGGTAACAGCGATCTCGATGTAAAACGCGCCGCTCAAGCATTTGCGAATAACACTCGAGACCTGCCCGACACGCGTCATATGGTGATTCAGAAAATTGAATCTGCACAAGATCGTTTTCTAAAAAGTGATGAGACTTATCGGTTGTCTGAGTTTACGAGCCAATCGGATCTTACTCATTCACCGTTGGAGCTCCGATTCGTGATGCCGAGCAATATCCTGTTTGGCACCGAAGACACAGCGAAAATAAATCTACTTCTCGCCCATACTCGTGTGGCACCGGGAGAAGGGTCGATGATATTGCGAGTGAACGATAAGTTCATCAGCAGCATGCCACTGCGTTCCAGTTATTGGCGCGACAGCCAACATTACCGCTTGAATATTCCGATGCGAGATTTTAAACCCGGAATCAACAAGGTGAGCGTGGAAGTGTATGGTCCCATCGACATTCGCAGTCAGCAACGTCGATTCACGGCGACGATGTCTGAAAAATCCAATGTAAGGCTGGGGTCATGGGTTCATTTCATTCCTACAGAGAACCACCAAGTTGCCCCAACCGATTTTCTCGTGTTGACGGACAACAATGGTAAATCGGCACAAATTACCGTTGATAAATCTGATCCCATTCAAATGAACGCCCTGTGGCGGTTGCTGAGTTACGTGTCGCATCGAACCCAGCAAACCGCGTCTGATTTACTCATTACAGAGACCGAGAAGCAGCAACGTGAATTTCAGGTGATGCTTCGTCAGCCAATGAAAAGTACTGAACAAAACCTGCAAGAAGAGGGGCGATTAGCAGAAGTGAAACAGCAATTGTTCGATTACGTTGCCCATGAGCAGAAAATAGCAAATGAAGAAAGGCAGGAACAGCAAGAGTCAGAATACGCTGTGGTGGAATCACCGTTTGAATTTGAAGCTGAAAAACGTGCTTTTGTGAAGCACAACAATGGTAACGGTTGGTACCGAATTCAATTGTTGGAAAGTACAGAGTCGCAATTTGATGAATTCCTTAAAAGTGAGCCAACGCAAACGCCGTCTGGCTTATTAAGCGAGCGAGATTTTTCGCGCAGTATCCATCAATTCATAAAAGCGATTTTCATTGGTTACCCAATTGGGCTGGCGTTAGCGGCATTATTTATCATTTGGTGTATGTCCTCGATTGTTACCCGATATCTTGAGGAACGAAAATGCGGATAAAACGATCCATTTTAGTCTTGTCAGGACTCTCTTCTATTTGGGTAAGTGGTGCGAGCTTTGCGTCATCGCAATGCCATAGCGATCAAAGTATGTGGAGCACGTACAAATCCAGTTTTATTACACGCAATGGTCGAGTCATAGATAATGCCAACAAACACATTTCACACAGTGAAGGCCAGGGTTACGGCATGCTCATTGCCGAGTATTTTGGCGACAAAAAGACATTTAGAAAACTTTGGAGTTGGACTCAAAAACACTTAAGCCGAGATCAAGATCCTCTGTTTTCATGGAAATGGCAGTCTAAAACACCCCATGTACCCGACAAAAATAACGCTAGTGACGGCGATATTCTTATTGCTTGGGCGTTGTTACGCGCGAGTAAACGTTGGCCAAATCAAGGATATCAATCCAGCGCCAAGGAAATCATTCAAGAGCTACAGCACTCTCACCTAAAAAGCCGAAAAGGTGAGGTGGTTCTCTTACCTGGTAGCTACGGGTTTGAATTCAGTAGGCGAACGGTTGTTAATCCGGCGTATTGGGTCTTTCCTGCATTTGATGATTTCAGCCAATACAGCGATCAGTGGAAAGCGTTGTCGGAAAGTGGCGTGGCGATGCTAAACGCAAATCTCTACGGTCACCATTTGCTACCACCAGATTGGTTGGAAGTCAGTAACAATGGTTGGAAACCTGCTCAAAATTTCCCGCCTCAGTTTAGTTACTCAAGTTACCGAGTGCCACTCCATCTGGTGTGGGGAGGGCGTTCTCATCGAATCAATTGGCTTTATAACAATTGGTTGGAAAGCAGTAACAAAGCGTGGGTGGATGTGACAACAGGTGAGTTGGCACCTTATCCACCCCCAGAAGGTGCAACCGCAATCGCTCAATTGGTCGAACGCGCCAGTAAACCAAGCGCCTCTCAAAAACGGATCTCTGTGTATCCCAAAGGAAAAGATTATTACTCCGATAGCTTAGTGCTGCTATCGCACATTGCTTACAACGAAAGGATTTGCCAATGAAACGTTACCTTGTCATCGCAGCACTGATATCCCTGCCTGTACATGCGCAAAAACAACAAGACGTTACTGTTTTCGACGAGCGAATTGTTGTCGAAGTGAGCTCAGAATCTCAACCTGAATTTGATGAAAGTATATATTGGGAAATACTGAACAATACAGGCTGGAAACAAGCAAAAGAAGCATCGAAAGGGCTGACTATTTCACCTGCTCTCAAAGAGGAAATTGATTACAAGGAGTCTCTTGAACGTTTGAGCCACCTTGTTAAGAAACGAAGAACAAGTAAGGCGAATGCCTTGATCCTTGCTCATCCAGAGTGGCGCACTTGTGATCGTATTCAATGGCTTTGGTGGGATTTAAAAAATGAAAGCAGCACGGGGTATGGCAGCAACGCGAAATCTAAATATCAATTTATTCTTGATAACTGTGAAGGGCATGAGTTAAGTACCACGCAAAAGCTACTCAGTTGGACTGGGCAAAGTGCACAAAATGACATTTTGGCAAGATACAAAGCGTCCGCCAATTACAATGCAAAAGCGGCGGCTAAAATCCACCACGATTTGCAAATGGATCGGTTTGCCGCGGGAAAAGTCAGCGTAAATGAATTGGTGGATCTCGAAAAAATCGTGATGCGTAAAAAAGACGCAGAACTTGCCGAATTGGTCGCTTGGAAATATCTTGAAAATCAACAGCCCTCAAAAGCGCTAGAGTGGTTTGAATCGGCAATCGGCTGGGCAGGACCAACAGACAAGCGCATTGAAGGAAAATTGCTGAGCCTTCAAAAAATGGGAGAACAAAACCGCTTTCAAGTCGAATACAAGATTTGGTCGAAAGAATACCCTGCCATCGCTAAGTGGGATATTGGTTCCGATGAGGAAATGGATTTGGCGTGTGAAGAATCCACCGTTAAGTGTTTACAATCTTTGCGTGACAAGCCTGAATTGTCTGCGCAGGAATACGCGTTGAAAGGGTGGAAATTATACGAACTATCACGCCCAATATCGGCAAAGTTGGTGTTCGAAAATGCCATTAACCGAATGTCACCTGCTGATGAAGAGTGGGACTTAACTCAATACGGCTACATGCTTTCGCTGGAACAATCGGGTTATGCCGACAAAGCCGATCTACTTGCCCTGCAAATAAATGATTCTGGCAAACGTCGTAAAATAGACAAACAAACCGCATTAAAACAGGTGTATTTCGCGTTCGACAGCAAAGAATACGATGTCGCCCTGTCTCGAATTGATGAGTATGAAACGTTGTATGGAAAAGAGGTCCAGCTGATTGAAATTAAAGCGTGGGCACTTTACAACAGTGAGCGTAAAAAAGAAGCGTTGAGTGAATTCGCTGTACTTGCCGAAGCCTTCCCACATGACGTAAAAATGCAGCATTCTTATTTGGTTATCAAATGCAGTGTTTACGCACACAATGCAGAGTGTCGAAAGTTAGGTTATTAAAAAATGTTGAAACCCTTCCTATTTTGGAAGGGTGTTTAGTTACACTAACTAATAATATGAAATAACACGCATTGTTATCGAATTACCTAAATGGATAGAGAAAGGAATAACAGGTACATGAAGGATAAGTTTGAGGCACTCAAAGCATTAGGTGCAGGGGATTTTCAGCATTTAAATGGCTCGTTAATCATTCATTTGGAAGGGACGCAACGCATTCTTAAGGAGTGGGGTGCATCCGAAGTACTGCAAACGGCGGGGCTGTTTCATGCGGCATATGGAACCGCTGGGTTCGATGAAATCATGGTGTCATTGGACAAGCGCAATGAGATCGCAGGCGTGATAGGTGTAGAGGAAGAAGAACTCGTTTATCTCTACTGCTCATGCGATAGGGATAGTGTATTTCCGCAGTTTGAAGGCAGAGATCCCATTCGGTTCAAAGACCGATTTGTTAGCAAAACATTTGACTTGGACAAAAGCACTTTACGTCTGTTTTGTGAGTTAACCGTCGCGAATGAACTTGAATTGGTGTACGCAAGCGATGAGTTTAAGAAACAGTATGGCAAAGAACGGTTTACTCTATTTGAGGCAATGCAGCCGTACCTCTCACTCAACGCAAAAAGCGCTTATCAAAACGCTCTCGCCAACGTATAAAAAGATAGAGACTAAATCAAAGGTAGATATTGTGAATACGAAGGCTCGCTTATGACATACGAAGAGTTTAACCAATTCTGTGGCTCCTTAGTGGCAACGACTCACGTTGTGCAATGGGGTGATTCTCATGTGTGGAAAGTTGGTGGAAAAGTGTTTGCGATAGGAGGCTGGGGCGATAACAAGCAACCCGCTTATATCTTCAAAACGTCCAATAATAATTTTGATTTTCTAAGCGACCATGATGGCTATCGTCCTGCTCCGTACTTTGCAACCCGTGGTATGAAGTGGATTCAACAAACGGATACAGCCGGCGATAAAGATGAAGAGTTAATTTACTACATTAAAGAATCCTATCGCATCGTTTCACTGGGGCTGACCAAAGCCAAGCAAAAAGAATTGGGCTTAAACCAGTAGCGTTCTCCACCTCAATCCTACCTAAACTTAACTTCGTCTTTAGATAGAAAACAGACCCTAATTAGAGCCGAGGTTATTGATATATTTAGACCAATACCTCGGCTGCTAATACACATTTGAAACGGACCGTTCGAACCCGTTAAGTGTCTCTTTCTTTACGCTGTTTTTCATTTTCAATGTCAGATTGAGAAACTTAAATCGGTACCACCAAAAAATAATCTCTATTTGCTATAGTGATTATTTTGTTTTTATATCCGATTGAAATATAAATAAAAAAACCATAAACCTCATGTGGCAAACATCTTGCTTGTACCTACTCCTACCAAGATTGGATAGACAAGAGCAGGGACACATGGACTTTAAAACGGTATCGATAATAAAGGGGTTGATCGCTCTTTCATTAGGCTCTCTTTTATTAGTGGGCTGTAAAACCACTCAGCAGGCGAGACTTGGGCAAGATAGAACGTACGATCCCAATCAAATCGAAGACTACCAGCTTCCGATATTGGTTGGTGATATTCAAACCCAGCGTAGCTTTCGCCAGCTTAAAGCGCGAGAAACATGGTTCTGGGCACTTCTTACTAACGATGCCTTCCTTCCTGGTGAAAACGTTATTGTTCAAATCATCAGTGATGTTCCTCTAAAGCAGCCCCCAGAAATATTTGCATTCTCGGTTCCCGAGTCAGCAGGGGATTTGGCGTATAACCCTGTCGGTCCCTTTCAATCATGGACAACCAAGACTGAAAGCGGCGGCAAATGCTTACAAGCACATCAAAACATAAAAATGGAAGGTTACTGGATTTCCATTTTTACCCACTACTGCACGCAGGATAAAAACCAAGACCTATCGTGGGTAAACGACTTTCAACGTTCTCCAATGCTAGAAGGATTCTAGAATGACGACTAATCTTCCAAAGCTGCTGTTTAAGGTTTTGCTCGTGTTATGTGCGATCTACTGCCTTTTCATGTTGGCCACTTTAAACATTTCGACCGACACACATATTTGGTTGGCATCGAGCGCGTTTATTTTGATTCTTCTTTTATCAAAAAACATGTCGACTAGGGCGACGACGTTTATTCTGATCATCGGTGCATTCATTTCTTTCCGTTATATTTATTGGCGCTTCCATGAAACTCTTCCATGGGAGAGCCAAATTGATCTGCCCTTTGCCATGCTTTTATTCTGTGCCGAATGTTATGGCATTTTGGTGTATGTCATGGGTATGTTTGTAACGGTAAAACCCTATGAGCGTAAACGTGTCCCTATAAATCCAGATGTGGCTTTGCCATCTATTGATGTGTTTATACCTACCTACAATGAACCGATCAGTGTCGTAGAACCTACGATCTTGGCCGCGAGCAGAATGGAATATCCGGGAGAGGTGCGGGTTTATGTACTGGATGATGGCGGGACGTACAATAAATTGAATGATGAAGATGTAGATGCCGCACATTACGCGAAAAAACGAGCCAACACCCTAAAAGATTTTTGTACAGAAGTAGGTGCAACCTACATGACCCGCAAGAAAAATGAGTTGGCAAAAGCAGGGAATATAAACCACGCGTTAAGTAAATCATCTGGCGACTTAGTATTGGTTCTCGATGCCGATCACGTTCCGACTCGTGACTTTTTAATGAACACAGTCGGCATGTTCCAGAAAGAACCAAATTTAGGGTTTGTGCAAACACCTCACTTCTTTATCACTCCGGGACCTGTCGAAAAAAACCTTGGTATTGAAGACAAAGTTCCTTCTGAAAATGAAATGTTTTACAACAAAATCTTGGTGGGCATGGATTTTTGGAATGGTTGCTTTTTTTGCGGCTCCGCAGCGATTATCCGCCGTGTCGCATTGGAAGAAGTTGGAGGTATATCCACTCGAACCATCACAGAAGATGCGGACACAGCTTTAAATATTCACTCAAAAGGTTGGGATAGCGCTTACTTAAACCGACCCATGGTTGCAGGCTTATCTCCAGATACGTTTGGTGCGTATGTGACTCAGCGGTCTCGTTGGGCACAGGGAATGATACAAATATTTTTGTTGAATAACCCGCTGCTAAAACGTGGCTTGAGCTTAGGGCAGCGAGCTTGTTATCTCAATTCCACCGTGTATTGGTTCTTCCCGATCTTCAGAACGGTTTTCCTAATTTCGCCATTACTGTATTTATTACTCGACCTCCAAATATTTGTGGGCAACGCGACGGACTTTTTGATTTTTGTGGTCCCTCACTTAGTCATAAGCATTATGATCACCCAGCGATTGTTTGGTAAAACCCGACGCGCTTTCTTTTCCGAATTGTATGAAACCGCTTTGTCGATATACCTTTTCTTACCTGCCTTATCGACCCTAATTCATCCAACGAAACCCAGTTTTGTAGTCACCCCTAAAGGGGAAACAACCCGCAAAGTCTGCTTTTCTAAATTGACGCCGTTCATGGCATTTATCTTTGGGCTGGTGGTAGCGGCGGAAGCCTGGGGAATTTATCGATACATGCAATTTCCTACCGAACAAAGTCAGCTGATTTTGGTTATCGTGTTCAACACTTTTAACCTTTTACTCATCATTTTGTGTTTGGGGGCGATGTTGGAAAAGCAACAGCGCCGTAGTGAGCCTCGTTTATTGGTGAATGAAAAAGCGGAAATCAAAGTTGGTGAAAGAAGCCTGAATGCGACCTTGAACGATGTTTCGATCAAAGGGGCAAGACTGACTCTTCACGACCCGGATCATGATATTCATCGTGGCGATACCGTTGATGTGGTCTATTTCACCGAGAACGGGAAATGCAGTACGGGCAAAACACTCTACAAACAAGTGCACTTAAACATGCGAGTTGTCGCCGTTAAAAATGGACATCATGGCATACAAATCTGCTGCTTGATGGAGAGCAATTTGGCGGAAGATATGCAGATTCAATACGCTAAAACGTATGGTCAAAGTAGCCGTTGGGACGACAGAAGACGCTACGAAGAAGGATTGCATCAAGGGCTGTTTTCGTCAGTTTTGAGCTTGTTTTCACTGGTGTGTGAGAACCTGACTCGAGTACTGACAACGTCGATTAAACAGCAAATAGACTCATCGAAAGCGAGCGGCAGTAAAGTGAGCGGTAAAAAGGGATTTCAAAATGACTAGATTCTTCTTCCTATTGTGTTTCGTTGTCTCATTGAATGCGGTCGCAGAAAAAAAGGTGACCGTTCCGCTCACGTATTCCACGGTAAATCAGGGGGACATCGTGTTACGTGGTCAGACACAAATGATCAACCTGCCTATTTCGATACTTGAAGGTCAAAAGGTGGAAAAACTCCATCTTTCTCTAGCGGTATTCAATAATAATGTGGTTGATAAGTCACTGCTCTGGATTTCAACGGGTAAGCGCACTTTGGTAAATATCGAGCTCAAGCAGCGCTCCCAGTTTCAGCAGCTGGATGTGACCATTCCGCCCGAGCTGATATCCAAACGTGATTCAAGTTTGAACCTAAGAATTCAACATATTTCAAATGATCCTTCGCATGTGGTTGATGCGACCGAGCTGACAACGGTGATTAATGCGGAAAGCTCGAACTACTCTCTAACCTACATCGAAAGCACGAATACTGAAGATCAAACGCTGCTTGCATACAACGACATGATTCGAAGCGGCCAAGGGCATGGGTTGCCTGTTCAAATGGTGTCTTTGGTGGAGGACAATCAGGATCTCTCTTTGGGTATTGCAGCCTCTTTGGTACAGGGCTGGACGCTTAAAAGTGGCTCTGAAGACTACAAGTTTGACTATATCACTTCCCTTTCAGCTTCCTTTTCGACCACAAAACCCACAGTGGTGTATGGCACACGGGATCATTTACTTAATGCGGGTTGGATAGATTTGGAGACGCATAGCGCCATTTCTGGTCCGTATCTAAAAACCGGGAAAAATCCGAAAGGTATTGATTGGCTCCTAGTGATATCTGGGAACAGCCCAATGGAAGTGAAAAGAGCGTCTAAAGTTTTTGCAAATAACTTACGTCGGCTCCCTGATAGCGCTTCGACTGTTATAAAAGTCGATGATGCGATGAAAGACACATCATTAAAAAGTGCAGAAAAATACCTCGTATCCGAGTTTACCGATCAGGTAGAGCTTACCGATTCACCTCTCGCGTTATCGCTGATTATGCCGAGCAATATAATGTTCAGTAGTGAAGACAATGCCAAGCTAAATCTCTTGTTACAGCATTCCCGCGTGTCGCCCGGTGAAGGCTCTATGATATTGCGTGTAAACGGAAAATATGCGAACAGTTTGCCCTTGCGTTCCAGTTATTGGCGGGATAATCAGCACTATAGAATCAACATTCCCATGAAAGACTTTAGACCCGGAATCAATCACGTGAGTGTTCAAGTTTATGGGCCCGTCGACATTCGCAACCAACAGCGGCGATTTAAAGTGTTCATGTCGGACAATTCGAATCTTCATTTAAGTTCTTGGGTTAAGTTTATTCCAACAGAAGGTCATAGTGTTTCTCCTACCGATTTCCTCGCCATAACGGACGATTGCGGTAAGCAGGCTCAGATAACATTGGATCCAGATAACCCAGAGCAGCTAACAAAACTTTGGAGATTGCTCAGCCATGTATCTCATCGCACACACAAAGCAATGCCCGGATTATTGGTGACGAGCGAAGCGCAACAAAAGCGCCAACTCCATATAAAGCTAAATGAAACGAATGAAGAAAACTTTGTTTTTGAGCAAACCGAGAATGACTCTAGATGGGAAGAACTCAAACATACTCTGTTTGATTTTATTGCGCATTCAGAAAGCGGAACGGATGATTTTGGGCAATCGTTAAATACTCATGAGCTGGCTTATGTAAGACACACCAATAACAAAGGTTGGTATCGGCTTCAGTTCACAGAAAGTTCGCCGGAAAAGTTTGATGACTTTCTACGCAGTGAATCCAGTGCCCCTCCGAAGGGAGTGCTAAGTGAAAAAGAATTTTCGAGTAATTCATCGCAGTTTTTTAAAGCTGCTTTCATTGGGTATCCTGCTGCACTGTCCGTTATTGCTCTCATCATTATTTGGTGGATATCGGCGTTTGTATCTCGTTTTTTGGAAGCGCGAAAATGAAAAAAAAGACCGGTTTCTTTGTGGTTGCAGCGACGAGCTTAGTGGTCAGTACCAACGCTATGGCGCTTGCCATGTGCAAAAGTGATATTGGCATGTGGCATACGTTCAAGAACAGCTATGTTAATCAAGATGGGCGCGTTGTGGATGTGGGCAACCAAGGCATATCACACAGTGAAGGGCAGGGGTACGGAATGCTTATCGCTGAATATTTTGGTGACAAAGCGACGTTCGACCGCATGTGGCATTGGACCCAAAAAAACCTACAGCGAAAAGAAGACGGCTTGTTTTCTTGGAAATGGCAGCCGAAAAAGCCGCATATCCCCGACAGAAATAATGCCAGCGATGGCGATGTGCTGATTGCATGGGCTCTGCAACGAGCTCAAAAGCAATGGTCTGGTCAGGGGTATGGTTCTAGTGCGAAACAAATCGTTAATGAACTGCAAAAATCCCATATAAAGACGGTGAACCGGCAGAGCATATTACTCCCCGGAGCGTATGGATTTAATTTTGATGATCGTACGGTCGTTAACCCTGCGTATTGGGTGTATCCGGCATTGCAGGATTTCAATCAATACAGCCGCCAATGGTCGAAACTGTATAAAAGTGGTTTATCGATTCTAAATCAAAACCTTTACGGACCTGAAAAACTGACGTCGGATTGGTTGGAATACAAAAATGGTGGTTGGAGACCGGCCTCTGGCTTTGAATCACGCTTTAGTTACTCGAGTTATCGCATTCCGCTTTACGTTATTTGGGGGGGGCAATCGCACCAACTGAATACGCACTATACTAGCTGGCTGAACCAGAATACGGCATGGGTGAATGTACGTTCTGGTGAATCGGCCAGTTACCCACCACCTGATGGTGCCATCGCAATCGCTCAACTTGTTCGACTCTCCCGCGCTTCACGGAAAAAAGGACAAGGCATAAAAGTTTACCCCAAAGGAAAAGACTATTACTCCGACAGCTTGGTGCTGTTGTCCCATATCGCTTATAACGAAAGGATTTGCCAATGAACAGATACATCTTATTGGTAGCGCTAACTGCGTTGACAGCACAGGCTCAAGATCATCATGAAATCACGGTCTTTGACGACCGCATTCAAGTAGAAGTCACAACACAAACCCAAACGGGGTTTGATGAAACGATTTATTGGAAAATGTTGGAGAAAAAAGGGTGGAAGGCGACCCAAAAAGCAACAGAAGGTCTGAACATTTCTTCAGCACTAAAAACAGAACTTAGCTATCAAGAATCGTTATACGACTTAAATCGGCACCTGAAAAATCGCAGACTGACAGCCGCTAAAACGTTACTCGAAAAATACCCCCAGTGGCGAACATGCGATCGCGTCCAATGGCTATGGCTAGATTTAAAAAATGAAACCATGACGGGCTATGGCTCGAATGCACAGGCTAAATACCAGTCGATTCTCGACAACTGTAAAGGGCAAGAGTTGAGTACGACACAAAAGTTATTGAGCTGGACACCGTCAAGTGCAGGCAGCGATATTCTAGCGAGGTATAAAACATCAGCGGGCTACGATAGAAAGTTTGCTGCGCAATTAGAATACGACAATCGATTGAGCCAACTAGAATCAGCGAGTATTTCTGACAGTCAATTAGAAAGTATTGGGCGATCAGCTAAATCGAGAAAAGATGCGAAAACAGCTGAAGTCATCGCTTGGAAATACATGGAGTCGGAGCAGCCAGATGTTGCACTTGGTTGGTTTGAAAGCGCAATCAATTGGGGGGGACCGAACGAAAAGCGTATTGAAGGCAAATTACTCAGTTTGCAGGCGATGGAAGATATAGAACGCTTGCATATGGAGCATCAAGTTTGGTCGGAAAAATACCCATCCATTGCAGAAATGGATATAGGATCTGGCGCTAAAGAAGATCTGGAATGTGAAGAATCTGCCGCGAAATGTTTGGAAAGCCTGAATAACAAACCCAATCTAACTGCCCAAGATTTTGTGATGAAGGGTTGGAAGCTTTATGAACTTCAACGCCCGATGTCGGCATCGATCGCGTTTGAAGAGGCACTCGACATGATGCCAAAAGATGACCCGCAAAGAGATCTTACTCAGTATGGATATGTATTAGCGTTAGAAAAAATGGGGTATTCAGATAAAGCAATCGCGTTGGCCATGCAAATTAATGATGTGGAAAAACGCGTCGAAATAGATAAGAAGGTTGCGGTAAGAAGGGTTTATTCTGCCTTCCAAGCAGAGGCCTATGAAGAAACTCTCGCACGTATCGAACAATACGAACAAGACTATGGCAAAGATGTGAAACTCATCGAAATCAAAGCGTGGGCGCTCTACAACAGCCAACGTAAAGAAGAAGCGTACGCTGAATATACGGTTTTAGCCGAAGCCTTCCCTCACAATGAGGAAATGCAACGCTCTTACTTGATAATAAAGTGTGGCTTTGCTGAACACGCGTCAGTGTGTCACGAACTTGATTATTGAGTATACGTTCCGCAAATTGAGGCTGCTTGGGTATAATGGACGCGGCTTTAATATGAGGATTTGAAATGAGTAAATGGACTTTACCCGATACGTTTGAATTTGAGGGGCGACAAGTTAAATATGGCATTGAAGGTGAAGGGGAGCCTTTGGTTATAGTGCATGGTACGCCCTGGTCTTCTTTTAATTTAAGACACCTGATCAGGGATTTATCTCGCCATTATCAAGTTCACTTTTTTGACCTTCTCGGCTATGGAGAGTCAGACAAAAGCGAAGCGGATGTTTCTCTAGGAATACAAAATACATTGCTGGATGCGTTAGTTGAGCATTGGCAGATCGATACTCCGTACATTGTTGGGCATGATTTTGGTGGTACAACGGTATTAAGAAACCATATTTTAGATAAGCGAAAATACAAAAAGATAGCAGTGATCGATCCTGTTGCCTTATCACCTTGGGGTTCGCCATTTTTCAAACATATCGAGGAGCACGAAGCCGCATTTTCTGGTGTACCGGATTTTATTCATGCGGCAATTGTTGAAGCTTATATAAAGACCGCAGCCCATCAAGAACTCGACGCAGAAACGATAGAGGGCATTCTATCCCCGTGGATGGGAGAGTTGGGCAAGCCCGCTTTTTACTGTCAAATAGCGCAAGCGGATTCAAAGTATACAGATGATTTTCAGGATAGGTTTTTAGAGGTAAGTGCACCCACTCTTATTCTGTGGGGTCAAGAAGATCAATGGATACCTTGCGAGCAAGCTTACCGACTTCAAAATAAGATTGAGGGCGCTAAATTGGTCACAATTCCTAATACTGGTCATTTAGTCATTGAAGAAAACCCGAAAGCACTGGTTGCAGAAATACAAAAATTCTTTGGGAGTTAGAGGCTGTTAACCTTTTGAGGCTAAATTTTGCTTGGGTTCTAGGCTCTTTGATTGGGTGGAATACCTCCCCTCACATAGATGGAGAGGAGGTTTTAACTTAACAAGTTAACTGTCTGCTGAGTTTGCTATCTGTTGAGTTAACTGTCTTTTGAATTGGATGGTGCTTTGTAACCTAGTGTATAGCTGTCGAAATCTCGCATTAAGTAAAGTACAAGGCAGGCGGCGAGCATTGGCCAAGCCGTAAAGAACAACAAATTACCTAGTGGGTCTAGGTATTTCATGAAAGATGAAAAAGTTGAGAAGCTATGCAAAACCAGCGCAATCAGGTATGTCTTAGAGCGTTGAATACCGAGTAAGAATGCACCAACAAATACAAGCTGAACAATGCCAATGACCAAAGAAAAACCAGAGGATACGTCGAGGCCATAGAAAGCTGAAAATACCTTAGTGGAATGTTCCGGTGCGAGGATTTTGTCGAATGCCCAAACAAAGAAAACAAGGGCAATGGTAACGCGTAGAGCCAATAAGCCGAGTGCGAGATGTTTTTGCTGTTGAGGTGAGATGTTCAAGATAAATTTCTCCAATTATATGAATGCGGAGAATACAGACCGAGCAGCTTTTTAATTTATTTCTGAATGACTGGTTATTTTATAAAGTAATCGACGATTTAAAGTTAAATAGGAATGAGAATCACAATGTGAGTGGGTGAGAATAATGCGAGCTACTTCTCCTGTTTATGTGAAACGCCTGTTTATTCAAGATTTTAACCCACGTTCATCATGCTATTCTTCTTGCGACTGGAAAGCTGTTGAATGAAGACAAAGGGTTATCTGTCTATGTATCTTCAGGGCAATGAGCACAGTTTGTATAGAACGTGAAATCATTAAAAGGGATTTATGACTAACCAAGTTTTTCGCTATAGCAAGAAATGGCAAAAAGCCGCCAAAATCTGTGTCGTTGCATTAGCATTGATAGGAAGCAGTTTTTTGTACCTCACTCAGTGCGATACAGAGGGTATCGATGTATTGGGTATTCTGGCTTCAGCACCGTTGCTGTTGCTTGCTGTGGTGTTGGGACATTTGGCACGCAACCTACCAAATAAAGCGATTGAGTTAAACAATGATGGAGTTTGGTATCAACATGAAGGCGAAGTAAACGGAAAAGTGTTATTTGATCGTGTATGCCGTATCAAAGAGCGTTTGATTTTGCAGCGATTGGATTTACTGGATCAGGAAGGTCGTAAGCTGATTAGTATCGATTATAAACTCACAGATTTTGAAATTTTAAGGTATGCGCTGTGTGACAAGATAAACTCGCACCTAACGGCGCAAGATCAGTCCGAATTTAGGAAAGGTACGCTGATTCGTGTTTCTCATCTGATAGGGGTTATCTTGTTTCCTTTCTTGCCTCTGGTCGCGTTTTGGACAGGGCTGAATTGGTTTTTGATAGTGGGAACTGTTTTTGTTGTTGTACTGATCGTGCACGAATATCTTAATACGCCAATCGATTTGGTGATTAGGAAAAATGCGTTGTCGGTGCGTTATCGATTACGCCACACCCATGTTGGGTTTGATGAAGTGATCGGTCTTCAAATGATCGACGAGCTAGAAAATGGTAACCGCATTCCTTATGTTCAATTGACTTGTAGACATTTAAGAAAGCCAATTAAGTTAAAAGGCTTGGGTGTGGATGTGAATAGATTGTTTTCAATACTCGAAAACACAATAACAAAAAAGCAATAATAATGCGTTTATTCAAACAATATCGATAAAAGTGAGGCGGTTTGGGTATAAAAAAATAGCCAGAATCATCTGGCTATTTTTATAAACTAAACATTACTCAAAGGAGTTAAAGAACAGAAATATCTTCCGCTTGAGGTCCTTTATTACCTTGAGTGACTTTAAATTCAACTTTCTGACCTTCTACCAAAGTACGGAAGCCGTCCCCTGTAATTGCTGAGAAGTGTGCAAAAACGTCTGGTCCATTTTCTTGTTGAATAAAACCAAAGCCTTTAGATTCGTTGAACCATTTTACGCTACCCACTACTTTGTCTGACATGATGTTTTCCTA
This sequence comes from Vibrio penaeicida, assembly GCF_030689305.1. GTDB lineage: Bacteria > Pseudomonadota > Gammaproteobacteria > Enterobacterales > Vibrionaceae > Vibrio > Vibrio penaeicida_B. The sequence goes on from NZ_JAUYVM010000003.1 coordinate 308,980, forward strand.
GTTAAAAGATTATTTAATACGTGATTGCATAGGAAGCTACCATAAAAAATAAAGGTAGCAAGGGACAAAATCACATTAACGCGTATTAATAGTTGAAATATCTTAGTGATATTTTTCTTTATATTTATTTGATTCAAGAAAGGCAATCGTCTTTACACAAGAAACATTCTTTTTTGGAATGAGTGTAGATGAAGTGTACCCAGAAGGTTCGAATCGCGAATATGAGAATGTGCTTAAGTTGAAATGTTTTAATCCATGAATATATTGTGGTTAATTTGGCAGGTTGGTAGTGTTGATGAATACTCAGAGCCTCTGGGAAATCACTTAAAAAGGAGTTAATGATGCCCTTTATCGCATTTGAAGCAGGTCAACTTTCTGAAGAAGTAAAAGAAGAGTTGATTCAGAAACTCACAGATGTGTCTGTCGAAGTAACGGGTATTCCGAAAGAGCTATTCTTGGTGGCGATTCGAGAGTGGCCGGATACTAACGTTGCAGTCGGTGGGAAATCCGTTAAACAACTTAAGCAAGAACTTGGAATGTAAACCTATCTGAAAAAAACAAGAAACAAAAAGGGTACTTATTTAAGTACCCTTATTATGGGCTTACCGCGTTATTTCGTAATCAGAGTGAACCCTTCATTCACCCATCCTGTTACACCTCCAATCATTTTCTTCACGGGTCTTCCCAATTTAGCCAGCCGAATTGCCGCTTTTTCTGTCGCGTTGCAGTGTGGTCCAGCGCAATACACAACGAATAATGTGTCCTCTGGGTATTCCAATAGAGTTTTTGGATTAATACGTGAATGGGGCAAATTGACGGCGCCATTTATATAGCCAGTTTCGAAAACCGATTCGCCACGAACATCAAGTAACACAAAGTCCTGTCGGTTGTTGGTCATGGCATGGTGAACATCCCAACAGTCTGTTTCGAACCTTAGCAGTAGCTCGAAATGTGTTAGAGCTTCTTGGCTAGATGCTGCGGGTATTCTTGCAACGATTGATGACATCAGTCTCTCCTTTTCTTAGATTGTCATGTTCGGTGTATTTTAGGTTGTAGCCATTGTGTGTTCTTTCTTGTTGGCTTACGATTGGCTTTTGAGTCATAGTTCGATAACTTCCAGCCAATATGAGAACCAAGTAAGCAATTCACTTACAAGGAATGTGTTTGCAAGGAATGAGGCGAAAGGATTAGGCAAAAAATAAAGGGAAAGGCATGCGTGTAGCGATATTAAGTTACCCCAATGTGGCGCTGTTTGAATTGGCATGTGCAGTAGAGCTGTTTGGTCTGCCAAGACCGGAGTTTGAAAACTGGTATCAGTGCGATGTGGTGTCGTTTGAGTTCGATCCATTTGAATCTACGGCTGGGCTGCTGCTTCAAGCCAAGCAAGTAAGCAGCTTGAAAGGTTACGATATGCTGGTGGTACCAAGCTGGCCTGCTCAAGGTATGGAGATTCCTTCTGCGTTAAAAGAGGCGGTTACCGCGTTCCATCAGGCAGGAATGCGAATGGTCTCTTTCTGCTCTGGTGCCTTTTTACTGGCAGAGCTAGGCGTATTTGATGGTCGGAACACCACAACGCATTGGCGATATGCCGATGCATTTCAACAGCGCTTTAAACACCTTCATTACATTGATGATGTCCTTTACGTATACGATGGAAATATAGGGTGCTCAGCGGGAAGCGCATCTGCGATCGATCTTGGGTTAGAGATCATTCGGCAGGATTATGGCTACGCCATCGCGAACCAAGTGGCGAGAAGGTTGGTGGTATCGGCACATCGGTTGGGAGGGCAATCCCAGTTTGTTGAAACTCCTATTTTGGAAGTCCCCAATCAGTTTTCACATTCGATAGACTGGGCGCTTTCTCATCTCAATGAGAATATTGAGGTTGATGCGCTTGCTTCTCGGGCTAGCATGTCGCGTCGAACTTTCGATCGTAAGTTTCGCACCAGTTTCAATTTAAGCCCCAAAGCATGGCTTACGCAGCAACGGCTTGAGAAAGCCAAAACGCTACTGGAAAACGAGCGCTACAGTGTCGAGAAAATCGCCGAGCTGAGTGGTTTTGAAAATGCCATAACCATGCGCCACCATTTTAGAAAGCAACTCAGTATCTCCCCAAATCAATACCGAAATCAGTTTTCATCGATGTGATACTTCGATTGTTTTTTGTGCGTATTATTTGTTTTCTTTAACGTTACGCTTGATGGACTGAGCTTTTTATAAAACTTCATCGCAATTTTGAAAGTAAGTGTTGCTATGCACTCGAATTGTCTTAGTAACATGATACTGTTTCCAAAAATGATGAGTGCAACAGCACAGCTATGGCGACGGGTTAAGGGAATAATTGTGATTGATGTAATGGCTGTTTCAGGGCTTGTCCTGTTTCTGCTTGGAAGTGTGCTGATAGTCACAGAGGCGTTTCGAAAAAGTAAACTTTGGGGAGTTGGGTGCTTGCTGTTAGGCCCTTTAATGGGCGTTTTGTTCACGTTTCTCAATTGGGAAAAAGCAAAAATACCTACCGCAATGTGGATCTGTGGATTGGTTCTTGTTTTACTGGTTTTCTTCAAACAGCAACTGGGTTTTCAAAGTGGCGTGAGCGTCTAGGAGAAGCGAAGAAATGTATCATACAGAAAGGCTGATCATTCGACATTTTGAATTATCGGATGCGGAATTTATTATTCAGTTACTCAATGATCCATTGTTTGTCCTTTATATCGGCGATAGAAACGTACGCACGATTGATGATGCCGAGGATTATCTAGAGCGAATCACTCAAAGCTATGCCCAATTTGGCTTTGGTTTGAGTATGGTTATGTTAAAAGATACTCAAACACCTATTGGCATGTGTGGCATATTGAAACGCGATGAGCTTGAATTGCCCGATTTGGGGTACGCATTGCTTACTGAATACAATGGGAAAGGCTACGGTACAGAAGCATGCAATGCTGTACTCAAAGATGGCTTGGAAAATCACGATGTCCGTGAAATATTGGCTGTGACTTTGCCAAATAATCTTGCTTCTAATCAACTGCTTTTAAAGTTGGGGTTTACTCACCAAGGCACCCAATTACTCTACGGTGACAACAATAACCTTTATTTCCAAAAGCTTTCAAAATGAAAAAGGATCGTTCAACGCAATAAACCTCTCTACTGTCACATTACTTAGTACTGATTCGCTTTAAAGTATATAAAAAATCAAAAGCTTATGTAGGAAGTAATATGTACAAAGGAAGTTGCTTGTGTGGCAGTGTCGAACTCTCAATACAAGGGAAAATAACCGACATTATTCATTGCCACTGTTCTCTGTGTCGAAAGTCCAGCGGTACAGCATTTGCGACCAATGGGTTTGTGAATACGAGTGATTTTGAAATTACTAAAGGCAAAGAGTTACTCAGCTTCTTCGAAGTAAAGCCCGGTAAAAAAAGACATTTTTGCAAACAATGTGCGTCCCCGATATACAGCTCCAACGACGAAAATCCAAGTCAAATCCGAATCCGATTAGGGATTTTGGATTCAGATATCGAAGAAAAACCCATCTCTCACAACTTTGTTACCTCAAAAGCCAATTGGGATAGCTTAAATGAAGAACTCCCTCACTACGAGCGTCATGAACCAAGCCGCAGTAAGTAGCCGTTAATAAAAGAAAAGATGCGCTAATCTGTCGTCCTAATTTTTGGGATATATAGCATTTTTATAAAGTATCATATGATACTGTATGAGCATTTCAGCGAATGGAGCAATATTTGTCTTTCTTTCCATTCGCAATCTCATAGAGAAGGTATTGATATGAATTCTTTTCCAAGTATGCAGCAGCCAGAAGGCAGTCTATATTGTGGCGCTTACTGTGTTGTTGCAACACTTTATGCTTTCGGTAAGTTGCCATTTACTGCACCTCTATCCTTGAATCGCTATGACGCTCTGAAAAAGTCCTTTACAGGATCAAAAATGGAGATTGTAGACAGTTCCAACTTGGTCGATCTAGCGCTAGAACTCTATAAAGTGACAGGCATTTTAACGCCAGGTCCTAACCCAAGTTATGTTGACGGTGCAGAGAACAACTCACTTGGTGCCATGCTGAGTATCTTGAACCAGTGTGATTTGAAGACGGAGGTTGTCTTTAAAAATGAAGAGACATTGGAACAAATTCGCAGCGCATTTCCAATTGAAATTGAGTTGATTGAAAAGCAAGGCGTCCCCATTTCTCTACTGGACAATAATGACTCTACCCCTTCGGACAGTGTGCTCATTTCAGTTATTGCGTATCCCGAGTTGCATTACGTGGTGAATAATCATCAGGGGGAATGGTTTGACTCGGATTTAGAAGCACACCTGTTCCATTGGGATAGAATTGAAAGCTGGGACGAAAGCAATAATAAGCGTGAAGGGGCATCTTGGTTAGGTGTATCCATTCGAGTATCCGAGTAGTTGCCAACCTATTCAATCATGCCCATGTAACCATGCAACCGAAGCATCAAATGGTGCTCCGGTTCAATGTTTATAAAATTATGCTTTTGACAAAAACGCAGCCAGAGGTTTGATATTCGCAAGTAAGGTTAGTTCCGCCAGTGCCGTTTCATGAACGGTATAGGCTGGAATGGTTTTACCTCCTAACTCTAACGCTTTTGTTGCGCACGCATCCTGAATCACTGTGGTTTGGAAGCCACGTTCCATTGCAGCTCGAGTAGTAGTGCTCACACACATGTGAGTCATCATTCCTGCGATAACGACATGTTCGATTCCTAATTTACGCAGCGTATTTTCAAGATCGGTTTCCCAGAAAGAGTTAGGGTAGTGTTTAGTCAATACGGTTTCCTGAGGCTTGGGGGCGACTGAGGAGTGAATTTCTTGCCCTTTTGTGTCTGGTAGCATAAATCCTAATTCTGGGTTTGCGGCCAAATGTTGGATATGGATGATGGGGCGCTCTGCATTTCTAAACTCATTGAGTAATTGCTGCGCCTTAGTGGCGGCTTCTATCGGGTTTTCTAATGGCAGAGCTCCGCCTTCAAAGTAATCGTTTTGAATGTCGATGAGTACTAACGCTGTTTTTTCCATGAGTCATTATCCTCGTTGAGTATTAACAACAATGTACGCTCTGACTGGTGGATGATTAATGGCGTAAATAGACTTTTTGTGGTTAAATTTCGCCATTATGAAAATGCTTAATATCTATATACTGACGTTTCCCGAAGTAATGCCCTCAGCCTTGCAAGGGCTAAAAGACTTATTTCGAATTGCCAACAAGCATGTTGGCAGTGATTTTTTTATCGTTCAGGAATTGTCTTGTGAGAGTGTGTTACCTCTTGATGGGAAAGGACTCATTTTCATACCGCCTTGTTTATCTGATGAATTACCTGATTTCCAGTCGGAGAATGTGATCTCACTTATCCAAAGCTGGCACCGTGCAGGAGCTGTCGTCGTATCTTCTTGTGCCAGCGTATTTTGGTTAGCGAATGCAGGATTGCTTGATGGAAAATATGCCACCACGCATTGGCGGTTGTGCGACCGGTTGGAAAAAGATCACCCTTCAATTGCTAAAGTCTGCGCGCATGAGATGTTGGTGGATGAAGGAAAGGTGGTTACAGCCGCGGGGCTGTACGCGTTTCAAGATTTGGCGTTGCATGTTATGGCTAGATACGTCAACTTTGAGCTAGCAAAACAAGTTGCGGATTATTGTTTACTGGATTTTAAAGGCCGAATGCAGGCTTACTATCAAAGATTCATACCGGATTTGACTCATGGCGATGCCATCGTTGTGAAAGCGCAACAATATTGCGATGCGCATTATCGGGAAGAGCTATCCGTTTCAAGCATTGCTAAGCACTGCCATATAAGTGAGCGAAGTTTGTTGCGCCGATTTAAAAGTGCGACGGGTTGTACGCCTAAGCAATACATTATTCAGCTTAGGGTAGAGCACGCTAAGCAATTGATAGAACTTGAACACATAACTATTGAAGCTGTTGGCGCATCCGTAGGGTATTTAGACGTCAGTAACTTCACTAAATTATTTAAAAAAACAACGGGAATTACCCCTGCTGAATTCAAACAGCGATCCGGCAAAAAATAAGAAAAACTATGATTAGACCAGTTAAAAGCCAAGAGATTGAAGCCGTATTAGACATATGGCTGACCGCGTCGATTCAGGCGCACGACTTTATCGAAGCAGAGTTTTGGCGAAGCCAACTAGATAACATGCGCAACGTATATCTTCCCGCATCGGAAGTCTTTGTTTATGAACAGGCGAGCGGCGTTGTTGGTTTCTATGCGTTGTATGAAGACAATCTAGCCGCCATTTTTGTTGCGCCAAGTTGTCAGGGAAAAGGCGTGGGGAAAGCGCTGATCGCGGATGCAAAAGCACGGCGCCAATCGCTTACTTTGTCGGTGTACAAAGATAATCAAGCCAGTTACCAATTTTACGTTTCGCAAGGGTTTAACGTGGTCAGCGAGCAAGAAGATGAGCATACTGGGCATCTCGAAATTACGATGACGTTATGATTGATTACGGCAGGATTTTAGATGGAACTGATCCCTTTCAGGCAAGAACACGCAAACACAATTTCCCAATGGTTTCTGACTAAAGAAGAGTTTTTAGCATGGGGAGGACGCGTCTTCATATGGCCACTGACGGCTGAAGCGATTTGCCTGCGCTCATGTGAGACATCGTTATCCTTTTTTGTGTTGATAGATAAGAGAGAACTGGTTGGATTTATTGAACTAAACCGTATTTCGGATAACGAAACTAGGCTGTGTCGCATAGCGGTAAACCCTGATGTCCGAGGTCAGGGCGTCGGCAAGGAACTGGTTCGCTCCGCCATAAGAGAGATACAACAGAGCCACAGTGCTAAACACATCACATTGGCCGTGTTTCATTCCAATAAGTCGGCGAAAAGGTGTTATGAATCTGTAGGGTTCAAAGTGGTGGATAAGCCGCCGTATTACAAAACGTTTGATGGGGTCAAATGGCCAATCTTCCAAATGGCTTTCGATGTTTTGACGTAATGCCTCCCAATTCACCTTTTCTTTTTCCATCGAATCAAAACGATACGCTTCATTCTGAGTTTCTATCGCCTTCAATTAGATCACTATATTGTATAGCTTCTATACTTTTTTAGTATGAAGTTGCTTTACTGCTCATATGGAGCTGGTTAAAGCTCGATGCCAGAAAAGAGAGATAAGAATAATGAAAAAGTGGATCGTAATTTTTTTTGTAATGTCCTGTCATTTCTTCGCAAACGCAAGTGCCGCTGAGGAAAAACCCGTTAATGTTGGGTTTGTTGTGGGTATTCCGCCCTTTGTTGTAGGGGATTCGGGGATTCTAGTGGATCTCGTTACAGAAGCGCTGGGGAGATCGGGGTACAAGGTTGTCAATTATGAATTCCCCAGTAAACAATTCGATCAAGATCCACTTAACGCTTTTGAAGAGCTTGATATCTTCATCGGTACACCACTTAGCTTTAGAGTCGATTATTCTTACGGTAAGGTTTACGAGTTCGATAATGTGGCGGTTTCTAAAGCCTCTAGTCAGTTAAAAATAGACAGGATTTCCGACCTTAAAGGCAAATATATAGTGGGCTTTAACAACGCCAATCAGCACTTAAAAGAGCCGTTCACTACTTTTCATAATCAAGAACTCAAGAATTGGGAAGGATACAAAGAAATAGAAAATCAGCAGTCGCAATTCGACATGCTGATGAAAGATCGCACTCAAGTGATTCTACTTGATAGAAGCATGGCGTATTACTATGCCCGTCGCGCTGGTGTTAAAAATATGGAAGGCTTAGTTTTCCACGAGATATTCCCCCTCAAAAACGCCATTTATGTTGTAGGCCGTGATCAAGAGTACATCCAGCTTATATCATCCAATCTCGAAAGCATGAGAAAAGATGGGAAGCTTGATGAGCTGTTGAAAAACTACAGATAGCGTTTTATGGATAAGGCTGGGGCAACACAATCCAAGCTTCCTAGAGCTAGGTCTATAAATAAACGGTTAGCATTTAGAATCGTTATGTTTAGTTCGCTAGTCACGGTCTTTATTACGGCTTTTCAGCTGTATACGGATTATGCGATTGATAAAAAGAACATCAATTCCAGTCAGGAATACATCTTCTCATCCTACCAAGATGCGTTGCAAACCAGCTTATGGGTTTTAAACAGTGATCTCATTGAATCGCAAGTCAATGGGATCATCAGCATTCCTGAAATAACGTATGTTCATATTGAAAGTAAAGATGGCGACGTTTGGAGTTCTGGCATCAAGTTAGACAAACATATTGTCAAACAATCGGTTGTTTTGCAGCATGAATATCTTGGCGGAAAAGTGATCGATATTGGTACATTGACGATTCAGTCTGATTTGAGTGTCGTTTACCAAAAGCTGCTAAACAAAGGCTTTCTAATCTTGATGTCGAATGGTTTGAAAACCTTCTTTGTTGCAGGGTTCATTATCTTCATCGTGAGCCGACTGGTGACGAATCCTCTCAATCAAATGAGCCAATATTTTAGAGGGTATCAGTTTAAGCAAATTAACCCGCCAATGGTGATTGAAAGAAACAAACAATACGGCGATGAGATTGATTTTATGGTGTCCATCGTAAACAAAATGTGCTCTGAGCTCACACAGTCTTACGATGTATTGATGGAATCCAGAAAGCAATTAGCCGAAGCTTTGGATGACAAGCAGAAGCTGTTAGAGAAAGAGATCCGCTTTAAAGAAAACTTAGAAGTCATGGTTCAAGATAGAACGGCGGCATTAGAATCGACGTTGGATGAACTAAAATCTGCGCAAAAAAGCATTGTCGAGCAAGAGAAAATGGCGTCGCTAGGTGGTTTGGTGGGCGGAGTTGCACATGAAATAAACACGCCGCTGGGGATCAGTATTACCGCGAGTTCATTTCTCGAAGATCAGATAACAGGATTATCAAAGGACTTTGACTCTGGAAAGCTGACGCGTTCAAAATTTGCGGCTTCAATGCAAGACATTTCAGAGTCGGTATCTATCTTAACGTCGAATTTGCAACGAGCCGAAGTGTTGGTTTCGAGCTTTAAGCAAGTAGCCGTCGATCAATCCGATCAGTCCTATCAACGCTTTTTGTTTAAAGAGCATTTAGAGAAGCTGATTGTTTCACTTTCGCACGAACTTAAGTTGCACGACGCGAAAATTGAGGTTCAGTGTGAAGACAGCTTGAGCGTAGAAAGCTACCCCAGTGCCTACGTTCAAATCTTTACAAACTTAATTACCAACAGCTTGAAACATGGGTTTGATGATTGGGGGGGAGAACGGTGTATATCTATCGCCATTGCATCGGATACTGAAAATTTGGTTATTGACTATCGTGACACTGGGAAAGGCATTTCAAGCGAAGTGAACGATCGAATATTTGAGCCATTTGTGACAACAAAACGAGGTAAAGGTGGAACGGGGCTAGGGGCGAATATTGTCTATAACCTTGTAACGCAGTTGCTCAAAGGACAAATTGAAAGCAATAGCGATATTGAATCTGGTGCTCAATTCATCATTACTGCTCCTTTGGACTTGGCTTCTACGTCCTACGTTATTTAGCGTTTCCCCTTTTCTGAATGTCTAGTTGAAGGTGCTCTGCCAAAAAATCGACAAATGCCTTTACTCGAATTGGCTGATAGTCATCAGCTTTATATATCGCATACATTGGCAATCCATTGGATTGATAATGACTCAATACTTCTTCCAACTGTTCGTTGACAAAGTACTCGCTTACCATCCAACGCGGTAGGGCAGTAATTCCCTGGTCAAGCAACGCCATTTTTAGCATCAATTCTGGGCTATCGCTGGTCACATACTCTTTGACTTTTATGGAAGTTTTATCCCCTGAGGACTCAAAAAATGTCCACGTATTGGACGGGGTCATAAGTGAGTAAGTAATACATTTGTGGTTAGCCAGATCTTTTGGAGATGTTATCGGCGGTGCAGCTTCCAGATAGTTTGTAGAGGCAAAATAAGTGATGGGGTTTTCGCCAAGTAAGCGAGCTTTATAGCTGGAGTCTTTAACGTGTGAAGCTCTAATAGCGATGTCTACATCTTGCTCTATCAAATCGATTTGATGGTCATTGACGGAGATGTTAACTGTAACTAAGGGATGCTTTTCTAAAAATAAGGTTAAAGGCTCTGCCAATAATCTGGTTGCCATCGCACTGGGTACTGAAATTTTGAGGTGACCAGCTACAGTATTCAACTCCTGTTTAATTTGCGCCTCTATACAATTCATTTCATCAATAAGCTTTTCGCAATGTTTTAGGTATATTTTCCCTGACTCGGTGATGTGTATTTTACGGTTGTTACGGTGAAATAATGTAAAACCAATTCGACTCTCAAGCCAAGCAATCTTTTTGCTGATGGCACTCTGTGTCTGATTGAATTCATCAGCTGTCGCGGTAAAACTGCCTAGGTGTGCGGTTCTAATAAAGATTTTTATACATTCATACCTGTCCATTTATCATTCCTGTATGGAATATATGATAGTCAAAAAATAGCATTTAATAGTAAGTATGGGAATGGTTTAATGATTCTATTAAGCGAGAGGTAAAGATAATGACAGTGATAATCAGTGTAATTTTGGTAGTATTTTTTACGTTTGCGAGTTCAATTAAGATATTGGGTTGGCAGAAAAAAATCTTTGAAACTCAGTTGGCATTTTTTGTTAAATATGGTCTTAATCGAGCTGTAATGTTTTTGACAGGGTTAGTGGAATTAGCTGGCTCAGGGTTACTTGCGGCTTCTTGGTTTTACGTTGAAAGTTGGATTTTACTTAGTGGTGCGGGGCTATTAGCTCTTACATCGGTCGGTGCAATCTTTTTTCACCTGAGGTTTGACCGTTGGCAGGATGGGGTGCCGGCAACGATAACGTTGATACTATCATCCATACTGTTCATCTTGTAATTAAAGAAACCGGGTTACGTTGCCCGGTTTCTTTATTATGTTTTAGGATTGAACGAGTGCTGATTAGCTGTCTTTGGACTCGTATTGATAGTCGACGTCAACAATGGCGCGATACTGAACTTCACCGCGTTTTTTAGAAAAAGCCTCGATGTGCAATTCCACATCTTTCACTTTTACGCTGTCGTAAATTACAGTGGTGGCTGAAATGGGTAATTTATTCGTCAGTTGGTTTGACGACATTTCGTTGATTTCATCCATGAGAGTATATCCAGCATTTAATGCCTGCTCCTGCGTGGCATAGCCTTCAGTTGTTATCGAAGTCGCGCTACTGTTTAGTTGGTTACTAGCAAATACAGTAGAACTCAGTAGCATAGTTGCTGCTAACACAGTTACTTTCTTCATAACAATACTCCTATAAGCTTATTTACAAACGAATCAGATTTACAAGTGAGCCAGCATTTAGGAACGTACTGTTGCTCAGAAGTAGACCAATTCTTGCGATTGGACCAGCCTGAAAATTGCCTTAACCTCGCTTATCGTTAAGTAAGTCATGGGCTTCGCTATTCCCAAGCTGGTAGTACCTATATTACGGATTGTTATGTAAGGAGTCCGTCAAGCCGTGCAAAACTCCCTAGGGTATTGGTAAAGATCTGCTCTTGAAAAACAAGGGAACGTCAATTCCCTGTCTTTTGTCTATTTTGTTAAGGTAGATAACCCCTAATCTTCAAAATCTTTCAAATAGTCCTTGGGTGGAGGCGTCCAACTCCGCTCGGTTTGATCGTGCGTACCGCGTCTGTTGCTATGTAGCGAAGCTTTCAATGTTTCTTCCAATTGCATAAATAACTTGCGGTAATTGTTGTCGAAACGCTGCTCGCCATCGGATTCATCTAACCAAGCTCTGTAAAGCTGTTCAGAGCCTTCTTGTTCCACATCGATATACGCCGCTTTCTGCTGTTCCACTTGGAAAGGGTGCATTCCAATAGAACGCAGTGCTTCTGCACCGACTTCCAGTGCAGCATGAAAGGTTTCTTTTTCAATAAAATCCGCGCCCGCTTGGCGAAGATGGTATTCATGAACTCGATCATAAGCTCGAGCAAGTATTTTTACCTGTGGGTAGGTGTGTTTCACGTATTGCACGAGTTCTACAGCACTTTCCCGTGCATCCATGGCAACCACTAACAAACTTGCTTCTTCTATACCTGCGGTATGCAGAAGGTCAGGGCGAGTGGCGTCACCAAAATAGGCTTTGGTATTGATTTTACGCAGGTTATCGACTTGCGACGCTTCGCAGTCCAGCACGACGGTTTGAACATGGTTACTCACAAGGAGGCGATTCACGATCTGACCGAATCGACCGACACCAGCAATGATGACTTTCCCCGTTTCTTCGATGGTGTCTTCTTCACGTTGGTTTTCTGTGTCCAAGTACTTCGGCACGATGACTTTATCAAACAGAATAAACAGCCCCGGTGTTAGGAACATAGACAAAGCCACAACCATTGAAAGCGTTTGAGCAAGCTCGGTTGGGATCACGTGGCTTTGAACTGTGAAGCTCAACAAGACAAACCCAAATTCCCCAGCCTGTGCGAGGCTAAGTGAAAAAAGCCATCTATCGCTGGCGCGAATGCCAAACACGAAGCTTAAAATGAGTAGAACGAACGCTTTGAGCAACATGATGCCAATCGTCATCCCTATGATGTCAAAGAATTGGTTACTCAAAATATCGAAGTTAATACCCGCTCCGACGGTGATAAAGAAGAGCCCTAGTAAAAGCCCCTTAAACGGGTCGATATTCGATTCCAGTTCATGGCGGAATTCACTATTGGCTAAAACCACACCTGCAAGGAAAGTTCCAAGTGCTGGCGACAGCCCGACCAAGCTCATAAGCGCTGCAATCCCCACAACCAGCATCAGTGCTGTCGCGGTGAATATTTCACGTAGACCAGAACTGGCAACAAAACGGAAAAGAGGACGGCTGGCATAATGCCCTCCTACCACCAGTGCAACAATGGTCACAATAATGACAGAGCCATAAGCCCAACCGGGCAGCCCCGCCACCAAACTCATTTCTTCATGGTGATCGGCGGCAGCTTGTGCGGCGCTTTGGGCTTTTTCTACCAATTCCGGCAGTGCAAGAAGGGGAATAAACGCCAACATTGGAATAACGGCAATGTCTTGGAACAGCAATACAGAGAAGGCATTACGCCCCCCTTCTGTTTTCGATAGCCCTTTCTCATTAAAAGTTTGAAGAACAATAGCAGTAGAAGAAAGTGCGAAAACAAGGCCAATACTCAGTGAGATGGTCCAGGGTTGCTGCAACCACAATGAAATACCCATAACGGCCGCTGCCGTTAAACCAACTTGCAATCCACCGAGCCCAATTAATCGGTTTTTCATCGACCACAGCATTTTGGGTTCCAGCTCTAAACCGACGAGAAACAACATCATGACGACGCCGAATTCTGCAAAGTGCTGAATGGTGGTGGTTTCTTCACCCACTAGTCCGATAATAGGACCAATAATGACACCGGCAATCAAGTAGCCCAATACGCTGCCTAGTCCTAGACGTTTGGCTATCGGAACCATAATGACGGCGGCGACAAGGTAGATAAAAGCTTGTAAGAAATAGCTGGTCATTACGCATCCCCTTTAAGCAATGGTGAAAGGTCTTGAGTGATTTTCTTCATAGAGGCGGCGGCTTCTAGATCCAGCTTGTCTTCCACCAATGCGGTGAGAAGCGTTTGGTATTTTTCGGCGTGACTGTTGATACGGTTTTCTTCAGATGCCGTACGAGAGCCAAATAAGACAAATGGGGCAAGGTATAGCATCCCTGTTAAAGAAGACATTTGTTGTAGGGGCTGCAATAGCTCACCAACGGTGAAGTGGTTAAAGCCATCGGTGCAGTAGGCTTCTTCTTTTCCTCCCGCTGAAGTGGCGCACATAAAGTACTTGCCGTGCAGCTCGGTTCCTGTCGAGCCATACGCAAATCCGTATTCGAGCACCAAATCTTGCCACTCTTTAAGAATGGCTGGTGTGGAGTACCAGTACATTGGAAATTGGAATATCACAACGTCATGGTCGCGCAGTCTTTGTTGTTCTTTATCGATATCGATGTTGAAACGAGGGTATTCGCGATATAGGTCGATAGTAGTGACACCTTCCACGCTTTGCGCTGCATGAAACAATGGCAGGTTTACCTCTGATTGTTTGTGCGACGGGTGAGCAAACAGAACCAGTACTTTCTTTTGGGGCATTAGAGTTTCTCTTTCGTGTTTTTTATACGAATACCATACAGTTTGTATCAGGTGTGTAACAACATCATTAATTTGAATGATATATTCGAAAAACGAGTGGAAAATTTAGCGCTCGCTCACGGTTCTCACTCATTAATAATCAAAACCCATAAGGTGGTGTCTAGATGGTAACCAATAGTTATATAACACTACTTATCAATGGGTTGGCTATTTATATGAGTTCTGATGTACTGCAATCTAAATAATTTGTGTTTGGTAATAAATAATGCAGTAAATATGATTATTTTAAAGGCGTTGAACTTAATTAACGTTTGTACGTCTTATCTAGAACGTTCAAATTTTCTTCAATGTTGTTTTTACGGTTTTCTATATATTTATCATGAGTGTCAAGTTAGTGGTGGATTATAAGGATAGAAATAAATTGAGTTGGAACTTTATTAGAAAGGATTATATCTATGACTGTCCTAAAGCTTTTTGGGCTTATAATTTTAATTACTATAAGTGGCTGTGGTTCAAATAATGAAAGTTCTTTTGTCGATGTAAAGAGTACTCTTTCTGAAACATTAGATAATTACCTAAACATCACTATCCCAGATTCGGGACCAGGTATAGCAATTTCTGTTATTAAAAATGGAGAAATTCAATATATTGGAGTGAAAGGATTAGCCAATAAACCAGAAAACACTCCAATAGATGCCGACTCGGGATTTCGTATCGCTTCTATAAGCAAATCATTTACGGCATTAGCCATCATGAAGCTTTACGAGCAAGAACGAATTCAACTGAACGACTCGATTTTAAAGTATCTCCCCGAACTACCTTCTTCATGGCAACATATCACTATTCATCATCTACTATCACATCAGTCAGGTATTCCTGATTATAATAATCACACTAGTGTGGCAACTTGGCTTGACGGTCAGACTAATAGCGATGTGTTGCAGTTTTACCTTTCTCATCCAGAATTATCTTTCGAAGCGGGGTCGAGGGGTGAATATAGTAACGTTGGGTATTTTCTACTTGCAGAGATCTTTATTAAGGTGACAGGTACACGTTATGAGGATTATATCCAGAAAGTTTTCTTTGAACCATTAGATATGAAGAATAGCTATGTCTCTGATGAAACCACATTGCCAAGAGCCAATGATGCACTCAACTTCGCACAATATACGACGTTTTATGGCAAAAAGAACTTTACCAATGGTGCTAATGGTATTGTGAGTTCAATTAATGATTTAAATATTTTCGTCTCGGCTTTACTTGAGGAGAAAGTAGTCCAAAGTGAAACTCTCGAATTAATGTTAAAGCACCATACTCCTAATTTAATTGGTGGAAATGATTATGGATATGGTTGGATCCTTGCCCCTCAAGGAAGTGATGCTTTTTCACATGCTGGTGGTCATGATGGATTTAGAACTTGGTTACTTATAAATAGAGATAAAAACATTCAAGTAATAATTCTTGGTAACGGTGGAGAACTAACTGGGGATCACGGAAAGCTATCCAAGCTTATGAGCTCATTTTTATAGAATGCTGTTCAATCTAGGTCAGTCAACTTAATAACGCACTCAAACTATTGGCGAAAATCAGTTTCTCCTAACGTCTCGCTATCGAACTAAACTTTTTTCATCACTTCCATCTTCGCTCATCAAAAAACAAGAGCATTAGGGAAGCCTCTAGGTGCCTTAAAATGGCGATTTTGAGGGGTTTTAAGTTTATGATTTTTAAAGGTTTAAATTGTTTGTTTTTCAAAGAGTTAATCGGTAACGTAGCGGCGTCCAATTAAATGCGAGAGAGAACATGGAATTTAAGCAAAAACACTTTGTATCTGAAAGCTTCGTGCGCACCGATATGTCTGAATGGCGTTTTACCCAATGCACGTTTGACCAATGTGATTTCTCGCGAGCAGATTTAAGTGACGCGGTGTTTATCGATTGTCAGTTTTTTAAGGCGAGTGAGATAGAAGGTTGCCAGTTTCAATACACAAATTTGAAAGACGCAAGCTTTAAGAACTGCCAATTGGCCATGGCACAGTTTGTGGGGGCGAATTGTTTAGGTGCAGAATTTAGAGAGTGCGACCTAAAAGGGGCGAATTTTGTTAAAGCCAACTTTGCCAACCGTGTCAGCCACCAAGTCTACTTCTGCAGTGTCTTTATTACGGGGTGCAATTTGTCGTATGCCAATTTTGAAAATGCCTGCATCGAAAAATGCGATCTGTTTGAGAATCGTTGGACAGGCGCGCTTTTGCAAGGAGCATCACTGCGTGGCTCGGATTTATCCCGCGGAGAATTTTCGGAAGATGCTTGGTCTCAATTCCGTTTTGAGAATTGCGATTTAACCCATACAGAGCTTTACGGGCTCGATCCAAGAAGGATCTCTCTACAAGGTGTGAAGATTTGCGATTGGCAGCAAGAACAGCTTTTAGAGCCACTTGGTGTGATTGTTCTGCCTTAAAAAAAGCCCGATCTAATCGGGCAAAATTGGGGATGCGTAACCGCTAAATTTACAAATACTACAAGTCAGATAATTTAGATAACGTAATTTCTCTTACCTCCTTGTTTCCAAATAAAATGAACATATGAACAACCTCAGCTTTGCTATACAACGTTGAGGCTAAATAGCTATCGCGCCTGCCAACCGCCATCAACGGTAAGCACAGTACCGTTTACATAGTTGGATGCGCGAGAAGCCAGAAACACGACCGCTCCTTCCATGTCTTCCGATTCGCCCCATCGCCCCGCAGGGATTCGGTTTAAAATCTCTCCGTTTCTCACTTTGTCTTTTCTTAGTGCTTCGGTGTTGTCTGTTGCCATATAGCCGGGTGCGATTGCATTTACGTTGATATCGTAGGGTGCCCATTCACAGGCTCCGATACGGGTTAAGCCTAATACACCAGTTTTACTGGCAGTATAAGAAGGTACGCGTATTCCACCTTGGAAAGAAAGCATGGAAGCGATATTGATGATTTTTCCGGGGCGATTTAGCGCGACCCACTGTTTAACCATGGCTTGACTGAGGAAAAATAGAGATTTGAGATTGATGTCCATTACGCTATCCCATTCCTCTTCAGAAAACTGAATGCTGTCGTTTCTTCTGATAATGCCAGCGTTATTCACTAAGATGTCTGGAATAATATCAATCGTTGCAAGAGTGTCTACGATTGCGTCAACTGAATTTTTTTCTCCTAAATCTGCCTCAATACCAACAAAATTTTTGCCAAGCTTTTCTATTTTCACTTGTGTATGCATTGTTGAAGATCGAGCCACACCAACAATGTTGGCTCCCGCTTTCGCTAAAGCGATACTCATTGCTTGTCCCAAGCCTTTCGAGGCACCCGTAACCAGCGCGGTTTTTCCTTCTAAATTGAATAGTTCCATGATGGCTCCTTAACGCATGTCCTGTGGATCGACAAAGTCCATGTCGTTGAATTCTTGATTTTCTCCCGCCATGGCCCAAATAAAGCTGTATGGGTTGGTTCCGACGCCACTGTGAATAGACCAACTTGGGGAGATTACGACTTGTTCGTTTGAAATGACGATATGACGCGTTTCGTCTGGTTTGCCCATAAAGTGGAAAACCTGAGACTCTTCGGACTCAGAGAAATAAAAATACGCCTCCATACGACGAGCGTGGGTATGACAAGGCATCGTATTCCAATTTGAGGTATTAACGAGTTCTGTCAGCCCCATCACGAGTTGAGAGCTGCTGCATATTTCAGGATGAATGTATTGATTAATGATTCTTTCGTTAGAGTTTTTTGGATCGCCTAAATGAATTTGAATGGCTTCCGAGCGCCTTACTAGAGTCGTTGGATTAACATGATGACTCGGTGAACTACATAGATAAAAGCGGGCTGGATGGCTTTCATCAACGCTTTCGAATGAAACAGGATGCGCTCCCTGACCAATGTAAAGGGCGTCTTTATGATCTAAAGAAAATATCTCATCGCCAACTCGGATTCGCCCTTCGCCACCTAAGTTTATAGTTGCAGCTTCGCGACGGCTAAAGAAGGTCAACCCTCCTAATTCTTTACCTTCTGTAAGTTTTAGTGAGATGCTTGCAGGGGATATACCTGCGATAATGAGCCGATCATCGTGACAGTAATATTGCTGTACTTTTCCGTGTTCAAATATCGATTCTATTAAGTAGCGATCGCGCAACGTTTGTGTATCGTAATTGCCGTAATCTTCGGCATGAGTCGAATAATAGCTTTTCATATTTCTTAATCCGTTAAGTTTGAAACGAGTGAACCCAACCCATCAATAGTTAATGGGTTCACTCTGTATTTTTGCTAAATCTGATTTCTTATGGGTAGAGCAGGTTTGGAAGCCACATAACTAAACCGGGCACAAAAGTGACGATGAGCAGAACGAAGACCAACGGTACTAAAAACGGCATGGTAGCGACGACACAGCGCTCGAAACTCAGCTTGGATATACTTGATAAAACATAAAGCACAACCCCAACGGGAGGTGTTAATAGGCTGATCATTAGGGTGAGAACCATAATCACGCCAAAGTGCACGGGATCAACTCCAAGTTGCGTCACGGTTGGAAGCAGAACAGGGACGAGAATTGTCATGGCGGCAATGGTTTCCATAAAACACCCGATAACCAGCAGTAAAAGCAAAATGATGCTTAGAACCACGTATTTGTTGTCGGATAGTGTCATTAGCCCATCAGCCATTGCTGTCGCAATATTATGATTGGTGAGTAGCCAAGCAAATATGGAAGCAGCGGCAACCACAAATAACACGACGGCTGTTGTTTCTATCGATTTTAATGAAACCGCCGCTAACCTTTTTAAATTTAAGCTCTTGTAGACGACAGAACCCAAAAATAGCGCCCAAGCTACCGCAGCAATAGCGGCTTCTGTCGGCGTAAGTACCCCTGTAGTAATTCCACCCACAACAATAATGGGAGTGAGTAAGGACAAGAAAGCGCCTTTACTGCTTGATGCAACTCTTTTAATTGAAAACGCGCTGTCCACTGGGTAATTCCGACGCTTGGCGTACCACCCAATCATGACCATGAGCGCGACTGCCATCATAAGACCTGGAATCAACCCTGCAGCAAACAGCTTACCTATAGACGCTGATGCCAAAACACCATAAATAACCATGGGCAAAGAGGGCGGAATAATGGGACCTATAGTGGAAGACGCGGCGGTGATCCCAACGGAGAATTCGCTGTCGTATCCGGCTTCACGCATGGCTTTTATCTCAATCGCACCGAGTCCACCAGCATCGGCAACAGCAGCACCAGACATACCTGCAAACACCACACTACCACCAACGTTTACATGCCCTAAGCCACCAGGTAACCAACCGACAAGGGATTTTGCAAAGTCGAAAATACGGTTAGTTATCCCAGCTGAGTTCATTAAATTCCCCGCCAGAATGAAAAACGGCACAGCGAGAAGAGGGAAGCTGTCCACCCCACTGACCATTCGGTGTAGCACAACCATGCTTGGTAAACTGGCATCGATCAAAATGAACAGTAAAGATGCGCCAGCTAAAGCAACGGCTACAGGTAAACCTATTAAAATAAATATGGCTGCTGCAATAAATAAAATAGCAATCATGATGGATCCTCCGATGAATGATCATCGCTATTCTTTAGGCGTTTGATTGACCTATAGATTTCAATGATAAGCATCGCAACAAAAGAGGTAGCAACCGCTTGATATATAACACTTCTTGATAAATCGATAGCCATTAGCTTTTGAAATTGCATGGCGTCCGCTACCGTTAAACATAAGTAGATTGCACTGGCAAAAAAGAGGGACTGCAATATCGAGTTAAACCACACAATCTTCTTCTGATGGACAGCTGGGAGCTTGGAAACAAAAAATTGTACGCTAATGTGAGCGTGTCTTTTTAGTGCTAATGCCGCGCCAAAAAAGGTTAGAACAATAAGAATGTTACGAGCAATTTCCTCTGTCCAAACAGCCGAATCGTTAAGAAAATAGCGGGTAAAAAACTGATAAAAAACAACAAACGCCAAAACCCAGAAGGCTAGAATGCAAAACCATTCGAGTATGCCTATGCTGCTCCACGTGAAATTTTTATCCTCGTCTTCTATGAACCCGCTTGTATCATCTTCTTTTTGCACGATGTTTTGCTGTTCATTTTTCTTATCTGGTCTATCCATTTCTTTTTCAATTTCTCGAAAATTTTGAGAAGTACCAGTATTCTCTGCGTCTAACATTTCACGCTCCTAGAGGTTTATACAAAGTGGTTCGATAAGTTCACGCTTAACGAACCACATTGAATTGAAGTTAAAGTTCTTGGAATCGTTTGTAGACATCTTCCGACCAAGATGCATGTTTACCGTTGTGGACGGCCATTGCAGCTTTGCGGAATGCTTTGCGGTCAATGTCTGTGTTTATGTTGACACCTTGCTCAACAAACCAAGCGACCAAGTCTTTCTCTGATTGGCGAATGTCGTTGCTGGCACCAGCCGATGCTTCGACAAATACTTGTTTGAAGATTGCTTTATCTTTATCGGACAGCTTGTTCCAAGTGGGGCCACCAACAACCGTGACTAGGCTATCAATGATATGGCCCGTTAAATTGATGTATTTTTGTACTTCGTAAAACTTCTTAGCTTGGATGGTTGGTAAGGGATTTTCTTGCCCATCAACAACACCCTGCGATAGTGCTAGGTATACTTCAGAGAACGCGATAGGTGTGGCATTAGCTTCGACTGAGTCGGTAAACATCTGGAAGAGTGGTGCTGGTGGGACTCGAAGTTTCATGTCTTTCATGTCAGCAGGTTTAGAGACTGGCTCATTCGACGTCACCATTCGCTGACCATAGTAAGTGAGCGATTGAATGTTGTGTCCTGTTACCGATTTATACCCGTTACTTAGATCCGCGAACAATGAACTGTTCGCGTAAGCGTTAAAGTGATCAAAATTACGAAGCATAAACGGCGCACTCGGTATTGCGAGTGGACCATATGAACGGCCAACAAATGTCGAGCCAGTGTAAATAATATCAATCGTCCCTAAGCTCAAAGACTCGTTAATTTCATTTTCCTTACCAAGCGATGCGGCAGGAAAAACCTGAACTTCGAATTTTCCGTTGCTGCGCTTTCCAATCTCCTCCGCTGCCCAAGTTGCCCATTTATGGTAGGGGGTAGAAGTTTCATACACGTGTGCCCATTTAAGCTTTTCTGCCGAGATTACAGCAGGAGAGAATACGCTAGAAAGTGCCAATGTGGTCGCTGTTAAGCTAAGGGTTACACGTTTTAGCCAATTCCTTTTGTTCATTTTTTTCTCCTTAAAAAATTAAACGTGTTTCTACTATTTTTCAGTTCTGATATGTATGCGTTGTCATCCTTTCGATTAAAAAATTAACACATGTATGTCATCATACAAGTTGTTTTTTTAATCAATATTAGCTCGATTTAGTATGCAATAATATTCACTTCTGAACGTGTAACTTTTTATTAACTTTTTGAAAAAATGAAAGTTTGCAAAACGTGAAATTCTTAATTTGAGCGATATGAGAGATAAATCGAATTCTATTTATTGTGCGCAAAGTCAATATTTATTATTTTTGAGACAGGGTAAGAAGGCAGTATATAGTCCAAATATACTCGTGCGCACTCACTAGATTTTAATGGGTGTTGTTTATTTCTATGAAATTGAATTAGGATGATGTAGCCAAGCGACTTAAAACCAGCTGACCGCTTGAAGCGACTGAACCATAAATAGAAATGATTAAAGTTGGTGGAGGCTATTTACTAAAATGTTAGGCAAGAGAAAAACACTGGCATCTCAACTTATTGAAAAAATAAAGAAAGACATTATTGACGGTAACCTGTCTCCTGGGGATAAGCTGCCATCAGAACAAAGCCTTATTAATCAATATGGTGTAAGCCGAACGGTTGTCCGTGAAGCGATTGCTGGGTTAAGGGCAGACGGAATGGTGGTGACACGTCAGGGGATAGGTGCTTTTGTTACTGAAAACCCTGTGAGTAAGTTAGAGCTATTTAATCCGACGACGTTAAAAGACATCCTGCATGTACTAGATTTGAGGTTATGCTTAGAAACCAAAACAGCGAAACTTGCCGCAGAGCATCGTACCGAAGCGCAATTAGCTAAAATTGCTACCGCTTTGGCTGCATTCAAAAAAGCGGAATACGACTATAGCGAAGTGTCCATTGCTGATTTTCAATTTCATATCGCGATTGCAGAAGCATCGGGGAACCCCTATTTTATCAAGTTACTAGAGCATTTAGGACCTCAAATCATTCCTCACTCCCGTATCGATTTATATCAAATGCCTGATGATGAAGCTGACTTCCTTGATCGAGTTTATTTAGAACATAAGAAAATTTATGAATATATTGCAGAAAGAGATATTGAAAATGCTGGGAATACAATGGCTTCTCATTTAGAAAAGGGTATTTCAAGATATAAGAAGCTGGATTCTGAATCCAATAATTAGGCGTTAAGTCGTTTTCAGTTAATTATTCTTTCACCTTCCCTAATTTCTTTCTAAATACAATGCTTGTTGTGGTTCTTATCACATAAATTAAGAGTTTTTCCTTAATTGTATTGACAGTTTTAACCATAAATTAATAACAATTGTCATGCGTTGTTCATTCTTTGTCGACAACTTCAATGAAAATTGAGGTTGTTCTATGTGGTATTCGACAGAGAAAGAACGTTAAACTTTTAGCCTCTTTTTATGTCGTTTACTTTTCGATTTGTTCTTTGATCTTATCTGAATTAGGTGGATCAAATGATTGAGAGGTAACAACGATGCACTCCTCAATTCAATGTAATCTTCGTAGGTTTAGTGGAGCAATGCTCTTCCCTTTGATGATTGCGCTACCTCAGTACCTAAATGCTGCCCCAGTCTCTAACGATTACGATTTCGTTATTACAGAGGATGGCACATACATCTGGTTTATTGACGAACGAGCCAGAATCAACGACGGTGTGCTTTACACATCTTATGTGAAAATTGATGGTTTTACAGGCATGTCTACGCTGGACTTGGAATCAGGTTCGAGAATCGGTGATGACATAGATCTCAGCAGTTTCCAGCAGGCAGATGATCACAATAACGGTGCCATTCTTCCTTTGCAAAATGGAAAGATGATGTCGCTATACACGCTGCACGATGCTAGGCGAACGCAATACTATCGCGTCTCTAACAACTCTCTGCCGCTGACATTAGAAGACTGGGGTGAAGAGAGGACGTATCCAATCCCTAGTACTGCCACGTACAACAATGCCTATCAACTCTCTGCCGAAAATGGGAAGATTTACAACTTCTTCCGTGTTGGTGCCCGTGACCCTTATTACGTTACTTTTGATGCCAATGGTAATAACCCTACTGAAGCAAAACACTTTATTCAAAATGGTACTCAATGGTGGGATAGAGCGTACGCAAAATACGCATCAAATGGTGTAGATAGAATCGACTTCTTCTTTACCGATGGTCATCCGACTCCAAAACGAACTAGCCTATATCATCTCTACATTAAAAACGGAAAAACATATAAAACCGACGGTACTCTAATCGGAAATTTAGGTGATGCACCATTTACTGTTTCGGAGGGAACGGTGGTCTATCAACAAGGAGAAGATGGCACAAACCGTTCTCCTTGGAATCATGAAGTTCGCTACGACTCTTCAGGTAACCCTGTCCTTCTCTATAGTCATCAATATGACAAAAATACCATTGATTACTACATGGCGACGTGGAATCCATCAACGAACCAGTGGAATAAAATTTGGGTAGCGGATGCTGGAGACTCTCTAATTCCAGAATCGATGACTGCGCCTGATGGAACAAGGTTTGGAGGATCTCAAATAGATTATGCGGGTGGTATTACCCTTAACCCATACAACTCTAACGAACTATTCATTTCTGCCAATGTTAATCCTATTACGGGTTTAGACACGGACAAGTTTGAAATCTATAAAGGCGTTTTGAGTGGAACGAATTTTACTTGGGAAGCGTTAACCGCCAATTCTCCAGACAATAATTACCGTCCGTTTGTTCCTTTTGGTGCAGAAAGCTCTGACGAACAAGTCGTGATTTGGTTTACCGGTAAGTATGAATCCTTTATCAATGGGTATAAAGATCTGCAAAGCACTGGAGAATCTTATTACTTCAAAGGGTATGACTCGAAAATCGTAGGGAAATACATCAATAATCTGAGTGCCTACATTGCAAGAACTTGCCAAGCAGTAAACATTTCCCCTTCCTCATCAAACACCACCGCTTATGGAGGTAGTCAAGATCAGGGAAATGCGACATTCGCTAACAATGGTATTTCGCTGACTGGGAATAGCTGGAAAGCCATTGATATTGACTACCGAGTAACACCGAACACCACGGTCTCTTTTGAATTCAAATCCGACACTCAAGGTGAAGAACATGCGATAGGTTTTGATAACAATTTATCGGTCAGTAACCGCTTGCGTGCCCGTCTATACGGTACCCAAAAAGATGCCAATATTGAAGGTGCATTTGATACTTACCATACCAGTGGTGCTTATTCACGCTTTATTGCTCCTATCGGGAAATCCGTAGCTAATCAGCCGTTTAGTGCTAACTATCTGGTTGTTAATGCCGATGATGATGCGGCTGCGCAAGGTGATTCTACTTTCCGAAATATTTCTATATTTGAAGATTACAGTGACGTTTACTTTAGCCGTAATCAAGTGGATGTTTACGATCCCAATCAAGGCGATGGTGGGACATTTGAGGTATCTCCAGATGGCAGTACTTTATCTATCTCTAACAACGGATGGCGTGTAGTTGAATTGCCCTATGACATTACACCCAATACTGTAATCACATTTGATTTCAAAAGTCCTCAGCAGGGCGAATTTCACGGTATAGCTCTGGATAGAGATAGGGTTCTGAATAATGGTGAAACACGATTCTCTCTCTACGGAACTCAAGGTGACCCGAGTTCAAATGAAAGCTACAAAACCTACGATGCGAGTGGAGAGTTTCAACATTTCACGATCCCTGTCGGTCAACTTGCAACCGCTGAGAGGACAAAATACCTAGTGCTCATTGCCGATCATGATAATGGCGAAAGGAATGGAGAGTCGGTTTTTCGCAATGTCCGCGTTTTTGATGATGTAAATGGAAACCAGATCGATGATCGCTGCGATCCTGCACTTTAAAGGCTTACGAATTCAAATTTATTTTTAACTAAGGACAGTTAAGATGAAAAAATCAACAATGCTTAAGCTTTCGCTGTTAAGCGCTGTATTCCTAAACTCGACTGCTTTCGGGGCGTACAAATTTACCCCAAACGATATGCTAAATACCTCAAAGTTGGTCCATGACTACTGGGTTGATAATGGGTTCTACGACAGTCAATACGCACCAGATACGAATTGGATATATGGGGCATACCATATCGGCGAGTTCGATTATTTCAAGCTGACCGGTAACGGAAAGGCATGGGATAATACCTTAAGCTGGGCAAGAGCATTTTCCTATGAACCTCACGGTTCATGTAGCACGACTCACGCAGATCACCAAGCTGCTGGACAGGTCTTCTTTGAGCTAGCTCCTTTAGCCAATGAGCCCGACGGTATCCTTGGTTGCTTGAAAGAAAGCGTGATGGGCGTTGTGAACTCTTCTTATTCTCGCTATTGGTCTTGGGCCGATGCGCTTTACATGGCGCCAGCTGTTTGGCCTCTAATGGCTGACACGCTATCTAGTGAGTCAGAGAAAGATGCGGTTTATCAGTCGCTATATACTCAATTCCAGTCCACCTATAACGAGCTTTGGAATGAAGAGTACGATCTATGGGCAAGAGATTCTAGATACGTTTATCCGCGGAATCCGAGCCCAGATGGTAACCCAATGTTTTGGTCTCGCGGTAATGGTTGGGTATATGGGGGAATTGCCAGATTGTTAGATCGGTTACCTGAAGATGCACCTCACTACGATGAATATGTGACCAACTTTGTAAAAATGTCTGCAGCCCTTAAAAATGCTCAATTAGCCGATGGATTCTGGGGGGCTGATCTTATTGAGCCGCACCATATCAATGCCCCAGAATCGAGTGGAACCACATTTTTTGTTTATGGTATGGCAATAGGTATTCGACTCGGCATTTTAGACGCCGAATCGTATATGCCAGTCATCGAAAAAGGGTGGTTAGCGCTCGCGAATACCGCACTACAGGATTCTGGTCGATTAGGTTGGGCTCAAGGCGTGGCGCATGAACCTTATATGGCATACGCGAGAGCCGGTTCTAGCCAGCCTTACACGGTAGGTTCATATTTGGCAGCCTCTAGCGAAATCTACCATCTTCTATCAGACAACAATATTGCACAAAACAAATCAGTGACGTGTTCAAGTGAACCTCAACCAACGTTGGCACCTTGTAGCCAAGCGGTTGATGGAAATTTCGCTGGGCATAAACGTTGGTCAGCCAATGTGTTTCCTTCATGGATAGAAATTGATTTGGGAGAGATCAGTGAGCTTTCAGCGTTCAGAGGCAGTTTCTATTCCGATCGCGATTACCAATATACCGTTGAGGTAAAAGTAGACTCGGGTAGCCAATACGAGACAGTACTCGATCAACTGAATAACACAGACGGCCGCGCAAGCCTGATAGGGTTACCTGACAATACCTTTGGTCGATATGTTCGTGTTACCGTGGAAGATGCGGCGACTTACAACGGTAGCTGGGTCAGTATCAGAGAGCTTGAAGTGTTTGGTAAACCATCCGCATTAGAGAGTATTTCATTAAACAAACCGGTAACTTGCAGTGACGAACCGCAACCTCAATACAGTTGCAACCAAGTTGTAGATGGAAATGAAGGTGCCGGAGACCGTTGGTCGGCGATGACGTTCCCACAAAGTGTGGAAGTGGATCTCGGTTCATTACACACGTTGAATGGATTCGCGTTGAGTGCTCTTCATAATCGAGAGTACAACTTCAATATTGAAGTAAAAACGACCGAGTCTGCTGACTATCAATCGGTTAGTGATGTCGTGGGTGGTGATGGAACTGGGCAATATCAAGCTCTTACTCCTGTTGTTGCTCGATACGCAAAACTGACCGTAACAGGCATCGCCGACAATTCGTCTAACTGGGTAAGCTTAAGAGAATGGGATCTGTTTGGACGTGAATATTCTCCTACTATAATCCAGCCAACGTCGTTTACGTGCAACAATGAGCCACAGGCTCAATACGGCTGCGAAAACTTGTTTGATGGCAGTTCGTCGTCTGGAGACCGGTGGTCGACGGATGGTTATGGTGTCGTAGAAGCGGAACTCGGGAATGAGAAATCTATACGAGCTTATAGTCTCAGTACTTTTCAAGACCGAAAGTACGGCTATAAACTCGAAGCGCTAAACTCAAATGGTGAATATGTCACAATCGATGAGCGAGACAGCAATGCATCTGAACCAGGTGTTCAGCACATTCTGCCAAATTCCGTAAGCACATCCAAAGTTCGTCTCACCGTTACGGAGTTCCCACCTGGGATCATTCCATGGACAAGCTTGACAGAGCTTTCGCTATACGAGTAAAACTCGGCGCCCTGCAATAGCAGGGCGTTTTATCTTTTCGGGAGCGAATATTAATGCATCAACGTGTTTACTCGCTCACGTATTTGCATTGAGAATCCCATAGCGTGTATAGATATAAGTCTAATTCTTGCGATATGCCGCAGAATTTTGCCAGCTTCTTGATGGTTTTGTAATCTCGGGCACACCTGATCAATAGGTTATGTGTTAAGTTTTATCTCCACTTGGATATGAGCTTTTTAAACAAGCCATACCCGATCTGAACAAGTAGTTTGCGTTGAAATAGGATGTTTTGATGTTTAAAAAAGTGGATGTTCCGAGTATGACGTCAACAGGGTTAAAAGTAGGTGATTCTGTGATTTCATTAGACCGAATTGAAGAACTGTACGTGAAGGATTACACCACCATAGACAAAGTGAAAAGGGCTGCACTCATTGCATTTGTGTTTGGTTTTGTCGCCTTACTCGTTCACCCGCTGTACGCTGGTCTACCCGTTTTTTTATTGGTGTATTGGTTCGCGTATGCTAAATCCCCCATCTATGAATTGCGCGCGGTTGTTAAATCGGGAAACCCTGAAACCGAAGATTTGGATACCGGATTACACAAAACCGTATCCAGAGAAGATTACATCTTGGTGATCGAAAAATTCCACGCCATTAAAGCATATAACGAAATGACGGCGCATTAGCCCCGTAATACTGGCTGACACTTCTCAACTATCTGGATACCGACAGCATTATGTTTACCGGTATCCAAATTCGTTCTCTTTTAGGTATTCAACATCTCGAACGGGCTTGTTTAGAAGACTGCGTTAGCCCATAAAAGTGACGCGCCTTATCAAGCCATCTTCAACTTCATATGCAGCAATAACCTTCAAGCTATTTTCAATTTCTCCAGACGCCAAACTCGACGATTCTGCCAATTCATGATCAACCAAAAAACGGTCGTGAACAATGCGCTTTAGCGATGTCGCGTTTAAATACGTTAAGCTCGCAAACTTCTTTCCATAACGCTCAATCAACGTGTCTCTCCCTGTGTATTGAAGCCCTTTAGAGAAAGAGTGAATCTCCACATTTTCGTGATAAGTGGCTGCGAAAGCATCAATGTCGCGCGTGTTGTAGGCGTCGAGTTGTTGATCGACGATGGCAATGGTGGCAAGTTCCGTTTCAGTATGCATCTGGTATCCCTTTTTTGTTTGGCGAAGAGGGTATACATAATTAAGTAAAAGGTATAGTCAAACTGATTCAAGATGCTGCGTTCGCCGATTATAGATCCGCTAAAAAGTGAATGATCGACTCGGTCTCCGAGTTTTAGGTAGAATATCGCTCAAAGCACAGTTAACTACTTAATTATAAATCGCTAGACTCCTATGGTAGCCTCACAGCGACTTAAACAGACGTTGCGTGGTTATTGAGAAAGATGAAGCAGCCCATTGTCGGTTACCATAAAGATGAATTTGATGATTGGGTGGCGGAATTACAGTGCGGTCATTTTCAACATGTCCGGAACAAACCTCCCTTTATAAACAGACCTTGGGTTGAAACGGAGACAGGCCGTGATTCTATGTTGGGCTACAAACTGAATTGCAAAAAATGCGATTTAGGTGAACCGAAAGATCAGATTTAGCCAGCTAGGTCTATGTATTGATTGATATTCTTGCTTAGGCTGCCAATTTATACCAATGTCTTTACCAACTCCAAATCGTTGAGAACCACCGAACTTAAACGTTCCTTGCTCCGTTTCCCTGTTTCGATAAATCCATGTTTCTTATAGAAAGTCAGAGCAGATTTGTTTGTATCCAGTGCCCATAACGTGATTTGGCTTACAGATGAGCATGCCAATTTCGATTCGCATTCTTCCATAAGCTTAGAACCAATCCCTTTGTCAAAGTGGCTTGGTAATAGGTAAATAGAGCTGATTTCGATACTCTGAGATGAGAGATTGGGTTGAGCTTTGTCAAAACTGATAAAACCGACGACTTTCTGATTTTCTTCGGCGACAAGTAAATTAGCGAGGCTTTTACTGATCACGTTTGTCCAGAGCTTGGTTCTGCGCTCAATAGTTTGTTGTTTAATAAAATCGTCAGGCATAAGACCGTGATATGCTGCCTGCCACGACGTAACATGGATATGCGCTACGTCGGATACATCTTCTAAGACTGCCTCTCGAATTCTAATCTCCATTCCCCTATCTCCTTGAAATCATGAATATCCTTTGAACGGATAATACTGACTTTAAATGCATTGTGTCTGTTTAAATTGTTTCAAAGACTCAATACTTGACCCGACTATAGGATCAGGGTTCAAAATGGAAGTTAAGAAACAGTGAAGGGGGGAGTTATGTTGACAGTGACACAACTGGCGCGAGAGTTTGGTATTTCGCGTGCCACGATTTTGTATTACGAAAAAGAAGGGTTGCTTTTCCCTGCCAACCGTTCTGATAACGGGTATCGGTGGTATGGCGCTAAGGAAGTGGAAAGGCTGGAAGCCATTACATCTTACCGATCTTATGGATTGCCCGTTTCCCGTATTCGCGTATTGCTGGAGCTGAAAGGCAAGTCTCAGACGCGGATTCTCAAAGAGCATTTTTCTCAGCTTGAGCAAGAAATTCAGACTCTTCGAAACCAGCAA
This sequence comes from Vibrio penaeicida, assembly GCF_030689305.1. Taxonomy (GTDB): domain Bacteria; phylum Pseudomonadota; class Gammaproteobacteria; order Enterobacterales; family Vibrionaceae; genus Vibrio; species Vibrio penaeicida_B. The sequence goes on from NZ_JAUYVM010000003.1 coordinate 339,304, forward strand.
AAAGCGATCGTTACCTTATTACAGGAACCGGAAATGCTTACTCAGAGCATCGTGACAAAAGCGCGGTGGGTGCAGATTATGGAAGCCGCAGGATTCAGTGAAAGTGACATGGTCACGTGGCATCAGAAGTTTGAAGAAATGGAGCCGAGTGAGCATCACAAGTTCTTGCGGTCACTCGGCATCGAAGGTGAAGAGCTTAACCGGATTCGCAACGGATCCCAAAGAGAACCCAGCTCCAAATAACAACATTATGCTGCATTCATTGGCTTTAATGACGGGCTAATTAACAAGGGGGCTTCTGTGATTGCTTGGATAGTGTCGACATCCACGTCACTGGCAATTTCAGTGATGACAATACCTTCAGGGGTTATCTCAAAAACGCCAAGCTCGGTCACAATCAAGTTTACTTGATTGACAGCAGTGAGCGGTAACGTGCATTTTTTGAGTATTTTGGGTTTCCCTTTGGCGGTATGTTCCATTGCTATGATGACTTTCTTGGCCCCGACGACTAAATCCATCGCACCTCCCATACCTGGAACCATTTTGCCCGGCACGATCCAGTTAGCAAGGTTGCCTTGTTGGTCAACTTCCAGTGCGCCTAACACAGTGGCATCGACGTGACCGCCACGAATAATCGCGAAGGAATCGGCACTATTGAAATAGCATGCGCAGTCTAGCGCTGTAATAGCTTGAGCACCTGCGTTCACCAAATCGGGGTCTATATTGGCTTCGCTTGCCATTTCACCAACACCGAGCAGCCCATTTTCTGCCTGAAACAATATCTCTATTTCATCACTGACTTCGTTTGCCACTAATGTGGGAAGGCCAATGCCTAGGTTAACCACATCGCCATCGGTAAATTCTTGTGCGACGCGATTGGCTATGCGTTGTCGTATTTCGGCTTTGGTCAAATTGGTCATGATAGGGATCCTTGCTGGTAGATGTGGTCGACATATAAGCTTGGGGTGTGGATAGCTTCTGGTTGAATTTCGCCTACATCGACGAGCTCTATCGCTTCAACAATGACGGTCTTGGCAGCAGTTGCCATTATGGGATTAAAATTCTGAGTGGTCTTGTTGTAAAACACATTCCCTTTTTTATCGACTTTTGAACCCCGTATTAGTGCCAGATCGGCTTTTAGCGGTTTTTCCAGAAGAAACGGGACATCATCAATCACCACGGTTTGTTTTCCTTCTGCCACGATAGTGCCCAAACCCGTAGGGGTCAGCACGCCACCTAAGCCCGCGCCACCTGCACGTATGCGTTCAGCCAATGTGCCTTGTGGAACCAGCTCCACATCCAGCTCCCCCGAATTCATCTGTGCACCTGTTTCAGGGTTTAACCCGATGTGGGAAGCGAAGAGCTTTTTTACTCGCTTTTGCGCGATCAGCCGGCTGACACCATGTTCCGGATAGCCAGTGTCGGTGCTGATTAATGTGATGTCTTTAATGTCATTTTCAATCAATAAATCAATCAAACCCTCTGGTGCGCCAGTCGACATAAAACCGCCGATCATAATCGTCATGTCATCTTTTAGGAGAGAGGCAACGCCTGCTTTTTCTATCTTTTTCTTCATGACCTTTTCGTCTTTCTGCATGATAGCTATGCCTCGATTCGCTTTAAAATGACAGCGGTTCCCATGCCACCACCAATACACAAAGACGCCAAGCCTATATTTGCTTTTGAGCGATTGAGCTCGTACACCAATGTAGTCACGACTCGGTTGCCGGATGCTCCAATTGGATGCCCCAGCGCAATTGCGCCTCCGTTGGAATTACTGCGTTCAAGAATCCAATCTTTGGAAACGTCGTGCTGCGCACTAAGCTGTTTGATAACGCCAAGAGATTGTGCGGCAAACGCTTCGTTAAGCTCAAAACAGTCAATTTGATTGAGGCTCATATGTGCTTTCTTAAGCGTATTGGCAATGGCATTGACTGGACCAAGCCCCATGATTTCTGGCTCAATGCCTGCTTGACCATATTCAACAAGCTCAGCTAATGGTGTGAGCCCTAATTGCTTAACGGCAGTTTCATTCGCCAGTAATATTGCGGATGCTCCGTCATTGATGCCAGAAGCATTACCAGCGGTGACAGAGCCGGATTTACTAAAGGCAGGGCGCAGTGCTTGCAGTTGTTCCAACGTGCAGTCGCGTTTGGGGAATTCATCTTGAGCAACAACCGTTTCTTTTCGGCGGTTTACTACGGTGATGGGCGCTATTTCTTGATCAAATCTGCCTTCATCTTGGGCGCGAACGGCTTTAAGTTGGCTTTGGAGTGCGTATTGGTCTTGCTCTTCGCGAGAAAGGTTCAGCTTCTCGACAATGTTTTCCGCGGTGATGCCCATAGGGTATTGATAGAATGCGTCGGTGAGCCCGTCATGCATGATGGTATCCACCATGGTTTGATTGCCTATTTTGTGTCCACGGCGGTTATCACCAGAAACAACAAATCCAGCGTTAGACATGCTTTCCATACCACAGGTCATGACGACTTGTGCATCGCCTGCTCGGATATGGCTGGCTGCATCGGTAATCGCTTTCATGCCACTGCCACATATCATGTTGAGCGTGTAAGCGGGTACAGACGAAGGTATGCCTGCCTTAATGGAAGCCTGCCTGCCCGGTCCCATTCCACTTCCAGCGGAAAGTACGTTGCCGACGATCACCTCGTCGATATTCCCGGGAGCGATATTGGATTGCGAGATAGCGGCTTTGATCGCATGAGCACCAAGATCCACCGCGCTGAGTGGCGACAGAGCACCATTGAAATTTCCAATAGGTGTGCGTTTTGCCGCAACGATATAAATGGCTTCCATCTGCTTACTCTTCTTCCTGAATACGTAAATCTCAGTGTATGAAAGAACGGACTGGAGGTGTTATAAGCAGAAATTCAAAGCCACTTTGCATATTTGCAAAGTGGGATACAAATGTATGGGGATTCGAGGCAGAATAGCCATTCTTATACTTGAGGAGTGTCGCGTTGAAAGGGATTCAAACAACTACAGAACCAAGGAAAACTAAGCTGGGGAAATGCGTTATATGATTTCATTAACCCAATCTCAAGCCCAAAAACTAGCGCTACTTTCTCAAGGGTTACCGCCCAAATCTCCAAAGTCTCACTCCACTTCACATACGTTAAAGGTGATTGAGCAGCTTGGTTACATTCAGATAGATACCATTTCAGTGGTTCAGCGAGCGCATCACCATGTGTTGTGGAGCCGCAATCCCAATTACCAACCTGATCATCTTGAAAAGCTTGTTGCTGAAAATAAAGTGCTGGAGTACTGGTCACATGCCGCCTCTTTTCTGCCAATGAAGAATTTTCGGTACACCTTGCCTCGTAAATTGGCCATTAAATCTGGTCAGCAAGGGCACTGGTATAAGAAAGATACCAAGCTAATGAATCACGTTATTAAACGTATAGAGGAAGAAGGACCACTGCTCGCTAAAGATTTTGATTCAAAAGGCACCAAAATTAATGGCTGGGGAGCGAAGCCAGCCAAACGTGCATTGGAATACCTGTTTATGCAGGGAGACTTAATGATTCCGGAGCGTCGAGGTTTTCAGAAAGTGTACGACTTAACCGAGCGTGTACTGACGCCGGAAATCGATACCTCTGTGCCGACATCGCAAGAGCATGCGCATTTTTTAGTTCTTTGCTATTTGAAAGCACATGGGCTTGGAACGCTTTCTGAAATGATCTATTTGCTCAAGGATGTGAAAGCCAATGTCACCCAAGCGCTCCGTGATTTATGCGATGAAGGCACAATTGTTGAAGTAGAAGTTCAGGGGAAGAGTTACTGGGTTCTTTCGGAATCCTTACCCTTATTGGATACACGCCTGAATCGTAAACGAGCAAAAATTCTTTCACCGTTTGATAACCTTCTTATTCAAAGAAAGCGAGCCACTGCATTCTTCAATTTTGATTACTTAATCGAATGTTATGTGCCTGAAGCAAAACGTCAATTTGGCTACTTTTGTTTGCCCATTTTATGGAATGGGGAATTAGTCGCGAGGGCGGATTGCAAGGTGGATAAAGGCACCTCTACGTTGAATGTGATCCATTTATTTATAGAGGCTTCACTGAAAAAGAAATCGGAATTTTTAGAGGCATTAGAACAAGAACTCATGGATTTCAGTGAATTCAATCAGTGTGAAAAGTATGAAATTCTTAAGATCTCTGAACGTTGATTGTTGCCCGCTTTATGGGCGTTACTCAAGCAAGAATGTCTTAAACTGCTTCGCCGCAGGAGAGGCTTTATTTTGTGGCTGGTAAAACAGGTTGAGGCTCCACAAGCTTGTATCGTATTCGCTTAACAGTTGGATGAGCTGTTGGTTTTCAAGAGCGTTTTTCACAATGAATTCGGGCAGGTAGGCAATTCCCGCCCCTTTTAATGCCCCCTGGAGAAGCAGGTCACTGTCGTTCACTTCCAGTGATTTTGGCACCTTCACAATTAGAGTTTCGTCGTCCTTTTTGAATATCCAATCGTTACTGCCGGTTAAGGTGGTCGCGAATAGGCATTGGTGCAAGGTGATGTCGGTAGGAGTTTCTGGTTTACCGTTTTGCGCTAGATATTCTGGTGACGCAACGGCCACAAAGGGTTCCGAAATCAGCTCTCGGCGAACGAGGTGCACGTCTCGGTCTCGATAACCTTGGTAATGCGCGTTGGCGCTGATGATCAAATCGGCTCTGTCGGAATGGTCGAGCGCCCATGGTGTCACCGTAAGATTGAATGTGACTTTAGGGTGAGATTTCATGTAATCAGAAATCTTGTCCATCAAAAAATTGTTGGCATACGCTGGTGTGCAGGCAATGTTAATGTGTCCGTTATTCTCGCTTTGAAAGCCTTCTAACTTTCGGCGTATTTGGTTGCTGCTATCCACTATAGGAGCAAACTCATCAAACAGGGTTTGCCCCGCAGGTGTTGGGGTAAGAAGTCGGTTAGACCGATGGCAAAGCGTCATCCCAAAATGTTGCTCCAACTCTTGTAACCATCGGCTTCCGGCAGACACAGAAAGTTCAAACTCCCTAGCTGCTGCGGAAATAGATCCGGTTCTAATCACCGAAACAAAAAACGCCATTTTATCGAGCATACCCATCCTTGATTACTTTTCTTACTCAATGGACTTTAAACGAAACCAAAATATCTTGGCTGAGATTGGATTGAAAGTGTGAGTTTGAATGGAAAACCGCCCTGCGGTGCAGGGCGATGGATTATTTAGGGCTCGCGTCCGAAAAAGCAGATAACGCTAGGCAGTTACTTTCAATCTCGACCAGCCTTGGGTATGGCGCGAGGTCGAATTCGAAGCGGCGGGCGTTGAATACCTGGGGAACCAAAAAGATATCGGCAAGAGTGGGGCTATCGCCGCAACAAAATGCGGTGTCTGATTTAGACAGCTTCTTCTCTAATCCTTCAAAACCTTGCTGCAACCAGTGGTGATACCAAGCCAGCTTTTCTTCTTCACTTTGCGCCAACTCGCCGGTTAAATGCTTTAACACTCGAAGATTGTTAAGTGGATGCATGTCGCACGCGACGTCGTAGGCTAGGGCACGGCACTGCGCTCGTTTGATTGGGTGCTCAGGTAACAAGGGCAGCTCTGGGTAGAGCTCATCGAGGTATTCGATGATCGCGAGCGACTGAGTAATAATGTCTCCTTGCGTTTCTAAAGAAGGCACCAAGCCAGCGGAATTCACTTCAAGGTATTCCACACTGTTTTGGTCACCATCCAGCAATGAGACAGGAATAGACTCGTAGTCTACCCCTTTCAAGTTTAAGGCAATTCTTACTCGATAAGCCGCAGTAGAACGGACGTAATCGTATAATTTCATTAGCATTTCCTATAATACCAGTATTATACCCAAGTGATCTCAAGATACAGGATTCAGAGCCTCATAGTCTGTTCCAACTCAAGGAAAAGAACGCAGTGGAATGATGAGTCCTTTCCAAGTTCTTTGACGATGAAATGGGACAGGATATGGGCTCCCAAGGGCGAGTTTAACTGGCTTTCATACTGCGTTACCGATTCTTGATTTAGAATGACTAGATCTTCATATCGCTGCCTTGTCTGAAAGCCAGTTAACTCTCGCTGAACCAAGTATCTTGAGGTTACTTGGGTATAGTAAGTAATTACTCATTCTAGCTTGTTAAAACACTCGATAACTGCGTTAAAAAATTTAATTGTAGAATAACTACTTATCGAAATTTTTTGCCTTGTTCTCAAGCGTTTTTCCTTCGCTATTTATGAACACTTACTTACTGTGGTTGGGTATAAGCCACTTAATTCATACTTAATCTATTTGATATTGAGCAACCGTCTGGTCGATCTTACCAAACAAAGAGTTACCCTCTTTATCAAACATTTCAATTTCTACTCTATCGCCGTAGGTCATAAACGGCGTTAAAGGTTCACCAGAATCGATGATTTCAAGCATGCGCTTTTCGGCCAAGCAGCATGAACCTTTACTGCGATCGATGTTGGAAACTGTGCCCGAACCAATGATGGTCCCTGCTGCGAGGTGGCGACTTTTTGCTACGTGCGCGACCAACTGGTGGAAGTTAAACGTCATGTCGACGCCTGCCTCTGGCGATCCAAATTTTTCCCCATTGAGATGAACATGAAGTGGAAGGTGTACCTTACCGTCATTCCAAGCTGTATCCAGTTCATCTGGCGTGATTGCTACGGGAGAAAAAGCAGAAGCAGGCTTTGATTGGAAGAACCCAAACCCTTTAGCTAATTCGCCTGGAATGAGATTACGCAACGAAACGTCGTTGACCAGCATCAGCAGTTTGATGTGTTGTTCTGCGTTTTCAGGTTGGGTACTCATTGGAACATCGCCAGTAATAACGGCAATTTCGCCCTCAAAGTCGCAGCCCCATTTTTCGTCTGCCAGTGCGATATCATCTCTCGGTCCTAGGAATCCATCGGACATGCCTTGGTACATCAACGGGTCGGTCCAGAAACTCTCGGGCATGGTTGCTCCCCGTGCTTTTCGAACCAGTTCAACGTGATTCACGTAGGCGCTGCCGTCCGCCCACTGGAAAGCGCGAGGAAGAGGCGAAGCGCAATCTTCAGGATTGAATGGGAAGGTGGTATTCACGTCTCCAGCGTTTAACGCTTGGTAGCGTACTTCGAGTTGCTCAGATGTATCTGCCCAATTATCCAACGCGTGCTGGAGAGTTGGGGCAATGTCGGTCGCTAACGTTGCTTGAGATAGATCGCGCGAAACGACGATAAGATCGCCGTCTCTTCCATGCTTGAGTGATGCGAGTTTCATCCAGTGTTCTCCTCTAATTTATTATGAGTATTTTTGAAATCTTACAGTCCAATATGAGTTATTTTGTTGATGAACCCTACTTTGCAGGTGTGCGCCATGAGTACACATAATCCGGGTTTTCGACAGACGCTGCCGCTTCCGTTATGTCTAAAGGCGCACGGGTGTCAATCATGACAGCAACTTCATCGGTTTCTTTTTTAGGATTTGCTTGGCTAGCAGCGAGAGCTTTAGGGTGCGGTCCGTGTGGAAATCCACAAGGGTGAAGCGTGATCATGCCTGCATCAATGTTGTCTCGGCTGAAAAAGTTGCCTTTGTGGTAAAACAACACTTCATCGTAGTCATCGTTATTGTGATAGAACGGAACTTTAAGGGCTCCGGGATCCGATTCAATCGGACGTGGAACGAAGGTGCAGATGACAAATCCATCGGCCACAAAAGTGATATGAGCGGATGGTGGCAAGTGATAGCGGTGGCTCATGAGTGGACGAATATCTCGCCAGTTTAAGCGGAAAACTGTGAGGTTTCCTTTCCAACCGACGGCATCTAACGGGTTGAAAGGGTAAGTCACGTTATTAAGGCGATTTCGGCTTTTGATGCGAACTTTCCATTGTTCACTTGTGCTTTTTTGTTGGTTAAAAGCGTCATCAATTTTGGGATGAACCAGAACCGCAGGATCAAAGATGGCGTGTTCACCGAGTATTCCGCGTTCGGCACTCATGTACGAGCTGTTGGTCGCCTCTATCATCAACATAACCACTTGTTCGTTGGTTTCTATGCGCCAAGAAGTAGAGCGGGGGATAACCAAATAGTCGCCTTCACTAAAGGTCATGTGTCCATAGTCACAATACAGCGAGCCTGATCCCTGATGGATAAATAGACATTCATCACCGTCACCGTTTCGAACCAAATGTTGCATATTGGCACTGGTTCGCCAAATTCTGACTTGTACATTGCCATTTTTCAGTAGGCACGGAGCGGACAGCGGGCACGATTCGTCAGCTTCAACTTTATTGGTGTCGAAGGCGTGTGGGCGTAAATCGCCTTCCCACTCACTCCAGCCTGTAGGTGCATGCTCGTGATACATATGAGTCGCAGGACCGAAAAACCCCTCTTTCCCTACTTCTCGTTCAAATGCATTACTGGGTAAGTCGCAGTGTGCCTGAACCGAGGTTTCTCCCTCTTTCAGTGGAAAAGAAAACCATTTACGCATAACCATCTCCTTGGCTTGTCTCTATAGTATATTCTGTTTCTAATTAATAGTTACAAATAAAACTAGTTTGAAGATATGTTAGCCAAATGGATGCAGTAAATGCAACAATTAATTATCAATATGGTTACTTTTTTGTTGCATTTGATACTTCTGTGTGATTTATTTTTATGGCTGGTTATGATTTAACCGAATGGTTTTATCATTAAATAAAGGAATGACTGGCACTAAAAATACAATTACAAAAGAAACCAAATGGAGTTCGACATGAGGAAGTTAAACTGGGTTGCTGGCACGCTAGCAATGGTGTGTGCAAGTGCGTCTTTTCCCTCAATTGCTGCTGAAAAAACACTGCTTGTGAGTTCGTGGGCATCACCAAATCATGGTATCAACAAGGTTGTTTGGCCGACTTGGGGTCAGTGGGTGAATGAAGCAACGGACGGGCGCGTAAAAATCAAAGTGGAATACAATATGGGCCCGCCGCCGGCACAAGCCGATATGATCGCTGACGGCATCGGTGATGTAACTTGGTTTTTCCACGGTTTCAAACCGGGTCGATTTGAACTGACTAAGCTCCCTGAAATCCCTACGTTTGATAACACGCTATCCTCTGAAAATGCATCAATTGCCTATTGGCGCGTATTCGATAAGTACCTAAAAAAAGGAAAAGAACACAAAGGATTAGTCGTCCTTGGTGTGGGTGTCCACGGTCCCGGTTCTATCATTACACGCAAAAAAGTCGACTCTTTCGAGGACTTAAAAGGCAAGAAAATGCGCATTGCAGGTGATGTGATGTCGACGATTGGTAAAAACATGGGGGTTGCACCTGTGGCTCTGCCACCCACCAAAGTATATGAAGCTCTGTCGCAAGGTGTTGTGGATGGTGCCTTTTTCACATTGGAGACGTTAAAGAGTTTTCGCCTCAATGAAGTCGCGCCAAATGTTGTGACATTCCCTGGTGGCTTATATCGCGGCAGTTTCAGTATTTTGATGAACCCCGATACGTTGGATGGTTTGTCGGATGAAGATCGCCAAGCCGTTTTGTCGGTATCTGGAGAAAAGCTTTCCCGTTTGTTCGGTCAAATGATGGATCAAGCCGATAAAGCCGGTGTAGAAGATACCTTGGCGAAAAATGGCAATATACAAGAAGCGTCTCCAGTCATGATAGAGCAAGCGAAGGCGTATGCTCAAGGTCTGGAAAAAGCATGGTTGAAGAAAGCCAAAAAACGTCGTATCTCCGATCCTGAAGGTGCGCTGGCTTACTATCGCGATCAAGTGAAAGCGCTAGGAGCAGAGTAATGAATCTGGTCTTCAACTTCGCGGGTGGGATTCGCCGGTGTTTGGAGGTACTGGCATCAGTGGCGTTGTTACTGATGCTGGTAATAACCGTTATTGATGTGGTGGGTCGTTACTTTTTTAATGCACCGTTACCCGGTGGTGTTGAATTAGTGGAGATCATGCTAGCAATGGTAGTGTTCGCGGCATTTCCTTTAATAACATGGAATGAAGAGCATATCTGCGTCGATCTACTTGATGACTGGTTCCCTAAAGCCATGGTGAGCTTACGCCAATTTGTGATTAGCCTAGGCTGTGCTTTCGCACTTGGATTGGTCGCGTGGAAAGTGTGGGGGCTCGGAACACGTTCACTTTCGTACGAAGAAGAAACCGATATTCTGGCGATTCCACTGGGCTACGTGATGTACTTTATTTCGGTGACGGGTTGGCTCTCAATGGTAATGACTCTGTTATTAGCGGTTTTGTATCTTGCCAAAAAGGGACCCATGTCCGGCAATGAAACGGAGGCAAAGCAATCATGACGGTAACTTTGATTGGTTTTGCGGCATTGCTTGCTTTAGTGCTGCTTAGAATACCTCTGGCGTATGCGATGGGGATCGTCGGGTTTGTGGGGTTTGGTGCGCTTGTTGACTACAACTGGACTGCAACATTATCCATGGCGGCTCGAAGAATCATCGATACGGGGCAAGACTACAGTTTGTCGGTCATCCCCCTCTTTGTCTTGATGGGTAACTTGGTTAATCGTGCTGGTTTATCGCAGGAGCTGTATGCCGCCAGTAACGCGTTTGTTGGGCACCGTAAGGGGGGCTTATCGATGGCGACCATTCTGGCGTGTGGTGGTTTTTCTGCCATTTGTGGTTCGAGCCTTGCAACCGCAGCGACGATGTCTAAAGTGGCGATGCCTCCCATGCGTAAATACGGCTATAAAGACAGTCTAGCAGCGGCATCCATAGCAGCAGGAGGCACTCTTGGAATCCTAATCCCTCCAAGCGTAATGTTGGTGGTGTATGGGCTACTGACAGAAACCAGTATTCGAGAACTCTTTGCTGCCGGCTTGGTCCCCGGGCTACTTGGTGTTGTTCTTTATTTGGCGGCCGTTAGGTGGGCAGTACACCGCAACCCTAACTCAGCACCTCCAATGGAGAAAATGCCTTGGAAAGAGCGATGGGTCGCCTTGAAGGGGGTAGTTTCCACTATTGCGCTGTTTGTACTGGTCATGGGGGGAATTTATGCGGGTATTTTTACGCCAACGGAAGCGGCTGGGATTGGTGCAGCAGGGGCGCTAGTCATTGCTGGTTTGAAGAAGCAGCTTACAGTAAAAGTACTGCATGAAGTGTTGCTGGATTCGGCGAAAACGACAGCTGTTCTATTCAGTGTGGTGATCTCTGCTTTGATATTTTCCAACTTCATCAATCGTGCAGGGTTTACGGATGCGCTGTTATCTTTTGTCACCAGTATGGATATGACGCCATTTATGGTGTTGGCAGTGATTTTACTTATCTACATTCTACTAGGGTGTATCTTTGAAAGTATGTCGATGCTCTTACTGACTGTGCCTATTTTCTTCCCATTAGTGCAAAGTTTAGGCTTTGATTTAGTATGGTTTGGCATTCTGGTGGTGGTGGTCACAGAAATCAGCTTGATAACGCCCCCAGTGGGAATGAATGTGTTTGTATTATCTGGCGTAATGAAAGACATAAAGACCAAAACCATCTTTCGCGGTATTGTACCGTTTTGGACAGCAGACATGCTTAGGTTAGTGCTTATCGCACTTATCCCTGCTTTGTCTTTAGCGCTCCCCAATTGGTTGTATGGTGGATAGCCAGTAAGCAGACCCCTGCTAGATTATTAAAAAGGTAAAGGTAACAAAGGACATGGAGCAATTTACGTTTTCACTGGAAGACTTTCTTCCCTATAAATTGGTTAGAACTGCTGAGCAAGTAGCCGACAGTTTGGCTGAGTTGTACCAAAAGGAATTCGGCATTACCCGACCTGAATGGCGGATACTTGCTAACCTTGGTGCGCGTGAAGATGTGATTGCTCGTGACCTATCTGATGTTACGAATCTAGACAAAGTAAAGGTGTCGCGAACGCTTTCTAAGTTGGAAGAAAGAGGGCTGATTCAGCGAGAGAAAACAGAGAGCGATCAAAGGGCAACGCACATCCAACTGACTGAAGAAGGGCGTCGGCTATATGAAAAGATGATCCCGCGAGTGTTGCAATGGGAATCGGAAATTCTAGATGGGTTAACAGGCTCTCAATACCGTGACCTATTTCGCGCATTGGATGCGCTGAAACAATCGACAGACGTTGTTTATCAAAAGCACTCGGGTGAATAACAAACCGCTATTGGTATCCGTTCAAGTTAAATTCTTTTAACAAGCGATTGTATGTTCCGTCTTTTCTCATTTGATTCAAGCCTCTGTTGAATGCATGCACGACTTCTTGTCCATCAAGAATGTTTTTGGATACCAACAAGTAGAGTGATGATTTACTAAGAGGAGGCTGAATGTAGACTACATCCTCTAACTTGCTGTGATTTAAAGAATTGGTCTCGTATTGAAATACGGCAAAAGAAATGGCAATCATGTCAACGCGTTGGCGAAATAGCTTCCTTACGTTGAGTATTTGATTCGAAGCTTCCTCTTTGGTTAGGTAGTCCGCTTCATCAAACTCTTTTCCATTTGCCCAACCTAAGCTTACACCAATTCGATATGGCGTCAGATCTTGCAATGAATCATAGCGGCTAAAACCGAGTTCTTTTAAAGCCACTAGCCCCACATCAACATCGAATATTGGGTCACTGTACAAATACTTTTCTGCGCGTTCATCTGTGTAATACCCTCCCATCACTGCATCGTATTCACCGTTCTCAACTAAAACTAATGCACGTTTCCATGGAGTAAACCGAATAGTACTTTCCAGATTAGAGCGTCGAAGCGCCTCTTGGACAATGGCTGTGACGACGCCATTTTTTTCTAGCTCAGAACTGTAAAACGGAGCCCAGTCTACGGTGACCATATTGATGGTTCTAGACTGAACGTTAAAAGACATGAGTATGAATAAAATAGGGAGCAAACGTATCATGATTTTCAAAGCCAACTTCAGTATTTGTTTTTTTAAGTATAGAGCTCTTAACAGAAGTGAGAGAAAAACTAACTTGCGTTTTACAGGAGGTAAAGGTAAATCTAATGTATAAATAAACACCATACTGGGAGGTGTGAATGCAAGATGTTCCGCACGGACTAACAAAAGGTGAGGTTACTCAACGCATTGATTGGACGGAAAACGTCTTCACGATTCAAGTGAACGCGAAAATTGAGCCGTATACAGCAGGCCAATTCACCAAGTTGGGTTTAAAGGTTGATGCCGATGATTGGGTGCGTCGAGCTTATTCGATGGTCAATTCTCCCAATCAGCCGCAAGGACCTGATTTTTTGGAATTTCTGATCATTTCAGATTCCGATGGCCAACTTTCCCCTAAACTTCACGAACTGCAAGTCGGCGATTCTGTCTACGTAGGTAAGCAGCCTTCTGGGTTTATGGTTATTGATGAAATCCCCGACTACGCCAAGGAGCTGTGGTTTCTTTCGACAGGAACCGCAGTAGGACCATTTTTAGCCATGTTGGAAGAGCATGAATCTTTCGAAAAGTTCGACAAAGTTGTGCTGGTGCATGCCGTACGAACGTCGCAAGAGCTCATTTATCAAGAAAAAATCACATCGTACCAAGAAAGGTATCAATCCAAATTCCAATATGTGCCTGTTGTGTCGCGTGAAGACAATCCAAATGCACTCAAAGGTCGAATTCCGGAATTGCTTTTAAATGGTGAGTTGCTTGAAATAACTGGGTTGAATTTGGATTCTAATAAGAGTTTCTTTTATCTGTGTGGTAACCCTGCAATGGTTAAAGATACGCAAGAAACCTTGAAAAAACTGGGCTTTGATAAGCACTTGCGCCGTAAACCTGGGCATTTTAGTTTTGAAAATTACTGGTAAGCCAACGTTGGAGAATGTGGCTTAGGATAGCGTATGAACATTAACCGGTTAAAAGCCGCTGAAGAAGATTTCTTAATTCGAGTACCGGGTGGATTTAATAGCCCTGAAATGATTGAGATCGGGAAAAAGCACAAGATGGATCAAATGATCGCTCAGGCCCAAGATGCCTTCAGCGAGGAGAAGTTCACGGATGCGCAAGGTACGGCAGAGATGATGACGAAACTGGTCAGCCGATCTTCGATGGTATCGATGTTTGAAAAGCCTAAGTTCCGTGATTATGTAAAAGGTATGACGCATCAAGAAAGGGAAGGGTTAGCCTATTCTTTAAAAGACATGTTGCATGGCGACCAAGAATACGGATTCAACACCATGCTTGATTTATTGCGACCAGCGAAATTAGCTAAGTGGTCTCTTGTCACTATTCTCCCGAACTATTATGCCCCATTAGACGAAGTTTTCGTTAAGCCGACAACAGCCAAAGGGGTGATCAAGTTTTTTGAATTAAACAACCTTGAATACAAACCGGCACCGACATGGGCTTTTTATCAAGAGTATCGCGCGCAAATTTTAGAAATGCGCAAACATGTTAGCCAAGATCTTTCCCCAAATAATGCAGCGTTTTGTGGGTTTCTCATGATGACGATGTCTTCCGACTAGCCATAAGTGAATGCGTCCGGATTAGCGAGCGAAAATATCGGGTGACAAATCAACCTGCTCGCACAGCTCTGGGATGCTGTTAATCTCAATCCAGTGACCGGTTTCTTTAATTAATCCGCTTTCTTTTAGCCTAGTTAATGTTCTGGATAGCGTTTCTGGTGTCATACCCAATTGAGTGGCCATCAGTTTTTTAGATACCGGAAGAGGGACTTTGCCATCGCATTTTTCGGCTTCTTGGCGGTACACCTCTGCCAATTTCATGACTAACCGTTGAGGTGCGCTGACTTGTGTCAGAATATCCACCGTATTCATCAATTGGTGTATCCGGTTTCCCATGAATTGCATGGTTCGAATGGATATTTCCGGTGTGCTACTAAAGATTCGAGCAACATCCGAATGATGAAATCGCGATAGGGTAGAATCTTGGTCCAAGCGAGCACTCATCGGGTAAGTTCTTGGTTCCATGAACATGGCCATTTCCGCAATCCACTCACCAGACATAAAAACTTTGAACAGCTTTTCATCGCCATTTGGCATCAATCGAAACAACGACACTTTGCCTTTTTCTACACGATACATGTGCGTAGCAGGTTCACCTCGGTGAAATAGGTTTTTCCCAGAGGGGTAACTTTTTTCCACTCGACAAGACAGAAGCTGTGCTTTTTCTTCCTCATTAAGCAAAGAGATTATGGATTCCTTCATCAATACGTCCTCATCTTGATAATGGTCAAGCACTGAAATTCTTTAGCAACACTATCATGTAAATAAGAATCATTAACCATAATAAGCATCAATCAACGAAACTGTGTGTCTGAAAATGCTTGTTAGTAGGTTGCAAACTAGGAGACGTCGTTATGGACGGACTAAGTCCTGCATTTCAGTGGATTGCCAGCGTAACTTTTGGCTTTATGTTTATTACTATCATAGTTTTTGCTTAGGATCTGTATACCTCAAGCATAATTAGTGTCGAGATCTGTGATGAGAGGCTTAAGCGCATATCAGTTTATATCAATATCAGTTTAAGCCTCTGTATGTAATTAAAGTGCCATCTAACTCCGTTATTCCGAAAGTATACTTCCCCTAAGATTCTGCTTATACAGCTCTAAAAAGTGGGGGAGTATCACCCGTCGTAAAGTTCGGTCTCTGGGTAAAAAGCTTGCCATGCAAACCAAAACACCATCACCGATGGGATAAGTTCGCCATTTTCGTCTTTCACCTGCGGGTGTCTCGCTTCTTTTTGGTAACTCACCGTAAGCTTTTTAGAGCCAATCGTATCTTTAAAATTTGGGTTTCCTTCCAGCTTTGATATCGGGTATGCCTTGGCTTTTCCATCGACAATGACACCTACTACCCAGTCTTTCTGAGGTAACTCATTCCTATTTTCTGGTACTGGAAACATCGGCGCGTCCGACGCAAAATATCGCGCATATGCCTGACCAAAATAGTCTCGTTTGTATCCCGTATCCAAAGATAGTACTTCGCCATTTGGGTTGGCTGCTTGCCATGCGTTCCACGTCATGTGTTTTGAAGGCATCCAAGTTAAGCGTTTTCCTGTCTCTAAACCACTGACGGAAGTGAGACCGAGTTGCGTCCATAATGATTCAGTTTCTCGGTCGTACATGAGGACGTCACTTCGATAGAGTAATCCAGACACACCAAACGTTTTAGCCTTACCATCTACTCGTGCATCGAACACCATGCCAGTTCCACAAAGTGGGCAGTAAGTGACGGTAAATGGTGTGTTCTTGATGCGATCGTTGACGATCTCGTGCCAAATCAAAATACGTGTTGGGTATGCTCTTGCCACGCCGTTTACTTCCACACCAATGACAATGTCATCTTTTTGTAAATAGTCGACTTTGCTCGCAGGGATGAATTTTGGCTGATCGATTGACGGTATTCCATCCCGTGGCGGTCCCCCGTGGAGAATCTCATTAGAATCAATAGTTGCTCCGGATAACTCAAAGCCATTCAATGAAAGGGGATATGCTTGAAAACTTAACAATAACAAGCATGTATATAACAATCCATTACGTCTAAAAAGCCTCATAACCGTATCCTTTACGCTATTTCATCAAACTAGATAGACCGTACAAGTGACGGTGAAATTTCGTGTTTTTTCCTATTGATAATTACTCTCAATTCGATTACTTTGCCCGCCATTGTGATGTTATAAAGTTACAGTTTAATCAGTAGAAGCTAATTAAAAAAGCTGAATCGGTAAAAAATTAATCAAAAAACGCTTTGGAGAATAATAATGAAAGGACGTTTGTTAAAGGCTATAGGTGTATTGTCGGTTGCGATTAGCAGCATGAGCAGTGCGGTTGCAGATATTCACTTTAAAGATGTGATTGGCCGTGATGTTCACCTTGAAAAACCAGCCGAAAGTATATTCCTCGGTTTTTATTTTGAAGACTACTTGGCTATTGCGGGACCAGATGCTTACAAAAAAGTATCCATTTTCCCTCGCCACTCTTGGAAAGACTATCGTTTATCTCAGTGGGAAACGTACAGCAAAATCATCCCAGAGATCGAAACCATTACAGATTCAGGATCCATTTATACGGGAACCTTTGATTTTGAAAAATTGCTAGCGACTAAGCCGGATGTTGCTCTAGTGGCTGCGTGGCAGTATAAATCGCTTGGTGACAAAGTTGAGATTCTGGAAAAAAGCGGCATCAAAGTTGTGGTCGTTGATTTCAACGCTCAGACGCTTGAAAAGCACGTAACCAGTGCGCGAGTTATTGGCAAAGTAATGGGTACAGAAGACCGCGCCGAAGCCATCGCTACTGAGTATGAAAATACCGTTAAAGATGTACAAAACCGCGTTGCAAAGTATCTGAAAAATAACGAGCCACGTCGTGTTTACGTCGAAATTGGCACAGGCGGTCCGAATGAATACGGCAAATCATACTCGAACGCGATGTGGGGGAATATCCTGAACATGGCGGGAGCTGATAACATCGCTAACGGTAAATTCAAAGGCTCTGCCCACCTTACGCCAGAATATGTCTTAAGCAAAAACCCAGAAGTTATCTTTGTTTCAGGCGCGCACTGGGCGAAATACAGCGACAGCGCATTACTAGGCTTTGGTACTACGGCGCAAGAGGCCCAATCACGTTACAGCCCATATCTAGAAAGAGCAGGATGGAAGCAATTAACGGCAGTGAAAAATGGTGATGTTTACGGCATGTACCATTCCGGAACACGTACGATTTACGATCATGTTTTCTTGCAGTATTTGGCGAAGTCTATTTACCCAGAAGCGTTTAAAGACATTGATCCAATTAAGTCTCACCAATCTTTCTTCGACAATTACATGCCCCAGAAACTGGACGGTACTTTCATGATCAAAGTAGAAGGCTAATGTCATGAGCGAAGCAGTCAAATCGCCATTGTCTTCAAACGTTTCTGATAAACGTTCGGGTATTTACCATCAGTTGCAAAAGCGTCGTTTGAAAGTGCTGCTTGCAACGGTGGTGGCGATGAGTATTTCTGTTCTATTTGATATTGGTACAGGCTCTTCTTGGCTGGGTGTTGATCAGGTGATCGAAGCGCTTGTTGGTGGACCGTCGGGAGACAGTCTATCAACAACTATTGTGTGGCAGCTGCGGCTGCCCGTTACGCTGACGTGTATCGTTGTTGGTGCCTCCCTCGGCTTGGCTGGGGGGCTTATGCAAACGTTGCTCGCCAATCCACTGGCGAGCCCATATACACTAGGCATTTCGGCGGCAGCAGGATTTGGTGCTGCATTGGCACTGCTTACGGGCTTTTCTGTTTTTGGATTGCATTGGCTCGGTGTGCCATTTGCGGCATTTGTGTCATCAGGCCTAGCCAGTATGGCTATTTATACGATAGGTCGTAGCCGCAACATGGATGCCAAAGTACTGATTCTTGCTGGTATTGTGGTGCTGTTTTTCTTCCAAGCATTGCAATCACTGGTTCAGTATTTAGCCTCACCTGAAGTGTTACAGCAAATCGTGTTCTGGTTGTTTGGCAGCTTACTTAAAGCGAGCTGGCTGTCATTCTTTGTGTCGGGCGCAATATTGTTGGCAGGTTTGGCGATTGCTTTACCAAAAGTGTGGGCGTTAACGGCTCTGTCTTCAGGGGAAGAGCGCGCCCAAGCGTTAGGCATTAATACCCGTCGATTGCGCCTACAAATGTTCTTGCTTTGTTCGCTGCTGACTGCGGGTGCGGTTTCGTTTGTAGGCACCATTGGGTTCATAGGATTGGTTGCGCCGCACCTTGCTCGAATGTTGGTAGGGGAAGATCAGCGCTTCTATTTGCCTTTAGCAACCTGTATGGGGGCGTTATTACTTTGCGCTTCGTCTTTGGTCGCGAAACTCATTGTACCGGGCACGATTATTCCAATTGGCATTGTTACGTCGCTGGTGGGCGTTCCTTTTCTATTATATTTGCTGGTCAGCAAGAGGTTTAGTTAATGAAACAGTTATTGATTCAGGATCTCGCGCTCAAGGTTGGTCGTAAGCAGGTACTTAAGCGAGTAGACGCCCAGTTTAAGGCTGGGGAATTTTCTGCGATTTTGGGGCCAAACGGCGCTGGAAAAACCACGTTACTCAAGGCGGTTATGGGGATATTGCCCTACAGCGGAAACATATCGGCAACGGACAAAAACGGTAACGCATTACCCCCAACGTCTTTTTCTTATCTTTGTCAGCTTAATAAATCACCGAGTCAATTGACCGTGATTGAAGTGGTATTACTTGGCTTGGTTCATCAGCTTAACTGGCGCATTTCAGAAGAGCAGGAGCAAAAAGCGGAAAATATGCTGCGAGACCTTGGTTTGATTGACATAGCCACGCGACCGTTTTCTCAGCTTAGTGGAGGTCAGCAGCAGTTAGTTTCACTGGCACAAGCGTTGGTTTCGCAACCTGATGTCCTTTTACTGGATGAGCCAACCAGTGCGTTGGATCTAAAACACCAAGTGCAAGTATTGGATCTTGCGCGTCAGTACACGCTGACAAACAACACAATTACCATAGCAGTGCTCCATGATTTATCTCTTGCTGCTCGTTACTGTGATCATTTGATATTGCTGAATGACGGAGAAGTTCGGCACAGCGGTTCTCCAGACTGCGTTTTAGAACCCGAAAAGCTCAGCCAAATCTATCAAGTTCATGTAGATGTTGGTTGCTGCATTCATGGTCACACCCACGTTACTCCCGTCCGACCGCTATAAGCGGATTAGGACGTTTTCAAAGGATGTCATTATGACGATGACTAACAGGCACTATCAACTTTTAGTGACCATCTCTACATTTGAATCCCAAATACATGCATTGACTCAATACAGCGCAGAAAGCTGCGATTGTTTTACATTACTTCAGGTAAAGCTGGATGAGCTTTGTGCGTGGATATTACAGGAAAAACAACAAGCCACCAGCGATGAATTGGGCTACAACCCAGAGCACGACAGGCAATTGAAAAAACTGCGTGAAACTGCAATTAAAGCCTTGTGTATACTAGAAAAACACCAATCTCAGTGTGCTCAGAATCACAGCTTAAGTGTGAGCGATTATTTGTGTCAGTTGTCTGAAAATACCCAAATTGAGCTAAGAAATGCAGGAATTGATAACGACTCGAGAGTCCTTTTTGTTGGTTCGGGTTCTTACCCGCTTTCAGTTTTTACTATCTCTCAACTAACAGGCGCAATCGTGCATGGCGTTGATATCGATGAGCAGGCAGTTGCCATGGCAAATCAGTTGAAAACGTCCAATTTAAGCACGACGTTTGGCTGCGAAGATTTAGTCACAGAGTTTGAGAAATTTCGTCCAACGCACATTGTCGTGGCGTCACTGGTTGAACATAAATGGGAATTGTTAAGCCAATTAAAACCGTATTTAGATAGTACGCATAAAGTGATGGTGCGATTTGGAAATGGATTGAAGTCCGCTTTCAATTATCCATTTAACCCAAATTTGATGGAAGGATGGCAAACCGAACTGATTCAAAATAAAGCGGCGGTTTACGATACCGTTTTAATGGGAAGGGAGTAACTCATGTCTTTTTCATTAGGACGAACGTTAATTATTGGAGCGGGTCCGGCAGCGTTTCAAACGGCTAATCTCATCGCCTCATATTGCGAAACGATTGCA
This sequence comes from Vibrio penaeicida, assembly GCF_030689305.1. Lineage (GTDB taxonomy): Bacteria > Pseudomonadota > Gammaproteobacteria > Enterobacterales > Vibrionaceae > Vibrio > Vibrio penaeicida_B. The sequence goes on from NZ_JAUYVM010000003.1 coordinate 359,852, forward strand.
CTTGCCAGTCGACAGTCTGTTCGTTGGAATGAGCGCTACGCTCTGCTTGAACAAAGTCGTGTTGCCACGTGTGAAGCGGCAAAGCCTTCACTAGAACGTCTTTCAGGGCAAGTGACATTCGATCACGTGTTTCCAGATCTAACAGCAATTACGGGAAGCTGGGATACGCTGATTTTAGCTACCCCTTCTCACGCTTATAAAGAAGCATTGCTCGCGCTGCCTGAGAACGCCCTTAACGATGTTAAGCAGGTAGTACTTATATCTTCAATGTTTGGTGGGCATCAGTTGGTGAATGGATTTTTCCACTCAAAAGACCTGTCACCAAACATCACTGTTTTTTCCAACTACTATGCAGCGACGAAATTCTCTGTATGCGGTAATACGGATGACGTGCAAACAGCTGGTATAAAAGTCATCACTAAGGCTGCAAAAAAGCGAGTGTATGTCCATGAAAAGCAAAAAGGTGGTGACGCCGCGTCAACCTTTGTGCATGTGCTTGGCAACGTCGGGATTGATGTTGTTGAAATGGATAATGCATTCAGTGTAGAAGGTCGAAACATCACTGCCTATGTTCATCCCGCTTTTTTCATCACGCCTTTTTCGCTGAATCATATTCTCAGTCAAAATGGCGACAAAAAGTTCATGTACAAGCTTTTCCCTGAAGGCCCAGTTACTCAATCTGCCATTAAAACGTTAGTTGATCTTTGGCGGGATATATCCACCTTGATATCGCATCACTCTGGTACACCCATTAATTTGCTCCAATTTCTTAATGACGACAATTACCCTGTTCATGAAGAGACTATCTCGCGAGAACAAATTAATGGATTCAGTAGTCTCTCGTCTATTGAGCAGGAATACCTGATATACATCCGCTATACAGCGATATTGATTGACCCATTTTCAACACCGGATCAACAAGGTCGATACTTTGATTTCTCTGCTGTGCCTTATGCAAAAGGTGAAGTGAAAGACGGAAAATTGATACTGCCTCGTGTACCGCTGGAAGACCTACAAACTCTGTACTGGATTCAAGCGTTAGCAACACACTCTAAGCTGCGTTTACCTGCTGTAGAGCGAATCTTAGATATTTTCGAGTCGTGGCTACATGACAATAAACTGCCCACTGCAGTGGTTGAACAACTTCAATCTCAAGCACAGGAAAACTTGTGTTGGGTTACTAAAGGAAATACATCATTATGAACAAAGGTGTGGCTCTCGCCATATTTTCAGCGCTTATTTTCAGTGTTATGAATGCATTGATTAAAGCGGCAAGTTTAACCATTCCAAGTGCGGAAATAGTATTCTTTCGAAGTGCGATTGGTACTGTCTTGATCCTCGGATTAATGTGGCAGGCAAAAGTGCGGTTTTCCACAACGGGTGTCCCTTTACTGGTTTTAAGAGGGCTATTTGGAGCGGCTTACTTGTTGGCATTCGTGTATACCATTGCACATATTCCATTAGCGGACGCCGCTATTCTGGCGTACTTGTCTCCCTTCTTTGTGATTCTTTTATCAAGCGTTGTACTGGGTGAAAAGTTACCGAAAAAAGCCGCTATCTTGCTTCCTACGGTGTTGGTTGGTGTCGCGCTGGTTGTGAATCCATTTAATTTTGACTCTTTTAATGTGTATGCGCTTGCTGGTGTAGCCAGTGCCGTCTTTGCCGCGGGGGCATCGATTACCATTCGCCATCTGAGTAAAAAGCATCACACCTACGAAATCGTCTTCTATTTCCTTTTCACCGCCATGCTTGTTTCTGCTTATTTGATGAAAGATGAGTTTGTGATCCCTCAAGGAATTGCATGGGTGTATCTGGTTGCGATTGGTGTCGTTTCTCTTATTGGGCAAATTTTCTTAACTAAGGCGTTCACTCACGAAAATGCCGCTGTCGTTGCAGTCACTCGATATATTGGGCTGGTGTTCAATGTGCTTTGGGGCGTTATTTTTTGGCAAGAAATTCCAGATTGGATGACGGCATTAGGAGGCGCAACCATAGTGATTGCGTGCATCGCGTTATCTTGGAAAGGTACACCTAAAAAGCCAACGATTGAACCTAAACCGCAGAATTCTTAGTGGGGTTCTGACTGTTAAACTATTTGAACATCGTATATCTTTGTTTTATAGGATTTCGAAACAGAGATGGCAATGAAAATAGTTGAATTAGATTGGACGCAAACCATTCCTGTTAGGCATGAGGTGCTTTGGCCCGATATGCCTGAAGATTTTTGCCATGTGCCTGGTGATGAAGATGCTAGGCACTATGGCGTTGAAGTGGACGGGAAGGTTGTCTGTGTGGCGTCGGTGTTTATTGATGTAGAAGCGAAATCAGCAAGGCTAAGAAAGTTCGCTACCGTGCTTGAACATCGTCATCTTGGGTACGGTTCATCAGTGGTGGAGCATATTCTCAAGCAGCTCCCCAAAATGGGTATCGAGTATTTTTGGTGCGATGCCCGAGAGTCTGCGATGGACTTCTACCACAAATTCGATATGAATGCGGAAGGCGATGCGTTTTACAAATCAGGGGTGGAGTATTACAAAATGGGGCGACATTTATGACCGACAATTCATTGCACGAAAGCTACATGCGACAAGCGTTTGAGCTGTCAAAAAGTGCACTGCCCGGCTGTCGACCGAATCCACCTGTTGGTTGTGTGTTTGTAAAAGATGGTGAGGTTGTAAGCTCCGGTTTTTCTCAACCTCCGGGCAACCATCATGCAGAAGCGGGCGCAATCGCCGCTTATACGGGGAGCTATGATGGGTTAGTTGCGTATGTGACGTTAGAACCCTGTTCATTCCAAGGAAGAACGCCTTCTTGTGCTAAAGCATTAGTGAGGGTTCGACCAGAAAAAGTGTATGTCGCGATTCTTGATCCAGATACTCGTAACAGTGGCGCAGGAATAAAAATTCTTGAGGATGCGGGTATTGATGTTGAGGTTGGGTTACTTGGGGAAGAAGTGGCTTCCTTTCTGAATCCCTATCTAATTAGAAATTAACGGATATTTTTCATTTGAGCCCGCAGCGAAATCTGCGGGCTTTTTTGTGCTTTACGTATGCTGTTTTCATTGTGATTTGTATACAGCGCATTTTTTATATACATAGGTTTACATAATATATGATTCGCATATACTTCATATATTATTCGTATTCAAAGAGTATATTTATGGGAATTGTGAAAATTGGGGATGAGCTGCATGAAGAGATACGTCAATTCAGCAGTGTGATGAATCGCTCGATAAATGCTCAAGCTGAGTTTTGGATAAAAATGGGGCGCTTGGCCGAGCTGAACCCAACCAAAACGTTTCAAGAGTTGATTCTAGAGCAGATGAAAAGCGTGCCTTTGGCTCAGAAAGAGGCAGCGAATGAATAAGGTGCCGATTAAGTCTGCTCAAGAGATCGAATGGATGAGAGAATCAGGTCGTTTGTTAGCTCAGGTCTTTACCTACTTGAATGCCAAGATAGAGCCAGGAGTGAACACATTTGATATTAACGAGTGGGTAGAAGAATATATTTTTGAAGAGCTGAAAGCACGCCCAGCAAGCATTGGGCAGTATGATTATCAATACGCGCTGAACAGTTCGATAAACCATGTGGTGTGCCACGGCATTCCCGATGAACGAGATATTCTCAAAAATAGCGACATCGTTAACATTGACATAACGCTAGAAAAAAACGGCTACATTGCCGATTCCAGTAAAATGTACGTTATGCCAGAAGCGTCACCACAAGCTCGACAATTGGTTCAAGCAACCTACGACGCTATGTGGCAAGGGATTCGGGCGGTTAAGCCCGGAGCGACACTTGGGGATGTAGGCTATGCCATTCAAAAGCATGCCGAAACCCATGGATACAGTATCGTGCGTGAGTATTGTGGGCATGGCATAGGCAAAGAAATGCATGAAGAGCCGCATGTGCTCCATTACGGGCGACAAGGTGCTGGCGTCAAACTCAAAGCGGGCATGACGTTCACAATAGAGCCTATGGTGAATCAGGGAACGCACAGAACTAAGCTTAAATCGGACGGTTGGACCGTTGTGACCAAAGACAGAAAGCTGTCCGCTCAGTGGGAGCATACCGTTTTAGTGACGGATACAGGGTATGAAGTGCTTACACTTCGTCCAGATGAAAAGTGAAGTGCGTAATGGTAGCCGCCGCTAAATCTGAGGGTTATTCGAATAAAAAGAGAGGTTTCAAATGCGAACCATAGGCTCGCCTTCAATGAAGAAATTTGAAACCATCTCTTTTACTGATTTACAGAGCTATTAAATTGACGCTAGTCAGATGACTTTATATTCCTTCGGTGGCTTTGAACATCCCGATACATCTTAGTCAGAGACTTATATTTCTGCTTTTGCTCGGCGAGGCTTGCGCCATTTCGGGCTTGCTCTCGCAAAAGCTTGAAATAGTTTTTCAAACGCCGCTCCTCTAAGTTGCCTTCATCTATGGCTTTTTTAACAGCACAACCTGGCTCAGACTCATGTTGGCAGTCTCCAAATCGACATTCGAGTGCCAGCGTTTCAATGTCGGAGAAGGTGCTGCTTACGCCTTGTGAACAGTCCGGGAGTTGCAGCTCACGCATTCCGGGCGTGTCTAAAATTAACCCTCCATCGGGGATAATGTGCATTGAGCGAGACGTGGTGGTATGGCGTCCTTTATCGTCGTCTTCTCTTATCCCTCCGGTTTTTTGTAACTCGCTTTGAGTCAGAGTATTGATAAGAGTGGACTTACCAACGCCAGAAGAGCCGATAACACCCGTCGTTGTTCCAGATTTACACCAAGGCTTGATCTGATCGACGCTGTCGATATCCAACCCATTAATGCTAATCACAGGTAGAAGTGGATCTATCGCTTGTACTTGTTCAATGAAATCGTCGGTATTTTCACACTGGTCAGATTTAGTTAAAACAATGACAGATTGAATATTGCTCTCTTTCGCTAGGGTTAAATAACGCTCGACTCGGCTGAGATTAAAATCGTCATTCAATGAGCTGACGATAAGTAACGTATCCAAATTCGCTGCAATGTGCTGCTCTTGTAACTTACTGCCCGCGGCTTTGCGTGATATGAGTGTGGAGCGTTCTAGGTGACGAGAGAAACGTCCATTTCCATCTAGCAAAATCCAATCACCAACGGTTAACTCTGGCAGTTTGGAGGTGATGGGTAGTGCTACTTTGCCTTGTTCGGTCCAAAGCTCATATTGGGAGCGATGGTGCGCAGAAACACGTGCAATATGGTGGTGTTCGTAATCTTCTAACGTCAGTTGTTGTTGAAAGTAAGGTTGCCAACCAAGTTGTGGCAAAGTGAAACTAGAATTCATTTGTCTTCCCCAGACAACGCGCACAGAAATGCGCAATACATAAAAAGTATTGGGGTCGAAATTCGTTTAGATTTGCGTCGAGTTAGACGCGAGACCCCGGTTTAGATACACCGGGCAATAGAAAGGGATTCGCTGGTAAGAAAATTGGGTTGCTAGCGAGTAACGATTTCTTTTGCCGGGCGGTTTTTTAATACAATCATGTTGACTCCTTATAGGCGGTTTATTCGATTGGAATGGCTATGTACAGCCAGACCAATTGCGAAGAATCCAGTATGACAATAGAGGCTAGATTCTTCGCTGGTATTATACTCAATAAATGTTAATGAGCAACTTAGTGGTTATGCTTGTGCTTCATTCCAGACATGACTTTTTTGATTGGCGCTTTTACGGTTTTTTTATCGCCGTTTGCGAACGTTAAATTAATGTCGACAGATTCGCCTTCTTTCAACGCTTCTTTCAGGTCGAAAAGCATAATATGCAATCCGCCAGGCTTTAATGATACGTCACCATTTGCTGGAATTTCGATCGTATCGACCTGACGCATTTTCATTACGTCGCCTTCAGTAATCACAGTGTGAAGTTCCACACGACCCGCAGCAGGTGTTGTGGCTGAAACAATCGCACGATCTTTATCAGAACTGTTCATGATATGCATGAATGCGGCACTGGTTGGTGCATTAGGTGGAGTTGCACGGACATAAGGCTCGTGAATCATTAGACCTTTTGATTCATGGTGAGCTGCGCCAACAATAGGGGCTAATGTTAGAGCGGCAAGTAGAAGAGCTTTACGTTTCATGTTGTTATCCTTGGTTATTTTGTGTTGTAAGAATATCTTTCATCGCGGCTAAAACCGGAGCCGGTGAAAGCGCATGCGGAACCTTAGTAATTAAGCTTCCATCGGGCTTCAAAAAGTAAAAGTAAGAGCTGTGATCCAAGGTGTATTGCAAGGCAGAGTCAGCAAGTTCCGTTTTCCGGAAGATGACACCGTACTTACTTGCAAGAGGCTTGGTTGTATCGAGTGGCGCAGACAGTCCCTCGATATCTTTATGAAAATAGGCAGCATATTCACTGGCGAGTTCAGGCGCATCACGCTCAGGATCAAGCGATATGAACATTGGGCGAAATTGCATTCTTTGTTCATCTTCGAGCTGATTAAGTGCACCAGCCATCATGGCGAGAGAAGTCGGGCACACATCAGGACATCGCGTAAAACCAAAATAAATCACCCGTACTCTGGAGTCGGCGAGATCGTTCAAGTTGACAGGTGTGTTGTCGGCACCGAATAAAGTCACTGGCGCGCTGCTACTTTCACTAGCAAGAGGTAAGGCACTTTGTTGGTCGAAATACATCTTCACTGAAATACCAAGAGCGAATGCAACAACGAGTGCTAGAGCCCAATTCTTATTCATGTATCGTCCTCATTTTTAATGCCGTTTGAACTTCTTTTTGTCCATCACTCAGTTGTCCATACCATGTCATCGTATCTATGGTGCAAACTGGCAACATGAGTTCACCTTCATAGTGACCGTTTCCTTGACCTTCGAGGCGAAACTTCACGACCCCCATATCCATCTCCAATCCTTCCATTTCTAACGTTAAAGATTGAGCTTGGCTTTCTGGCCACACGACGAATACTCGAGTAGGCTCCAAAGGTTGTGTTGAATCATGCTCCATCACAATGGTCGTATCACCACTTTTACAAGGCGTGGTCGAAAGCATGCAGTAATCATCTAGATCGACAGCTTGAGTATCTGATTGCATTGCGTCTAATAAACTTGGGGTAAAGTAACCCGCTAGAAGCGCTAAAAATATGAATGTAACAGGTAATAATTTTTGCAACATTTTCTAAGATAAATCACTAATTTATAAACATGGGAATGCTAGCACATAGCGCAGTATGCGTAACGGTTTTTAAGTCAGAGTGTGACTGCTGTTTGATGGCAGGTTGTTGATGAGTCTCCAAAAACAAAGGAGCCAATTTGTAGGCTCCTTTGTGTTGTATTTTCGAACAGGGTCTGCGATTTTTCTGATGCGTTTACTCGGAACGAGAACCAAACTTTTCCAATCCCCAAACCAATCCAATACCCGCGACCATCATAATAATGGCAAGAGTTAATTGAGAAGGCTGCTGAATCACCGTTTCAAATTCAAATGGCGACAAGTTGTGTTGTACGAGAGGAACTTGCTCGCCCTTAGAATTGGTACGCCAAGAAATGGTTTCTTTCCATGGCCAAATTTTGGGCAATGTTCCTAGCATCAAACCGGTTAGGAAAGTGAGCGTGAAGTCTCGGAAACGCTTCAGAAGCCAAGATAGTACATGCGAGAAGCTGAGTATGCCTACAACACAACCAAGCATAAATAGCATCAATACGTCGATCTGTAGCCCTTTTGCTGCCGCAAGAATAGGGGCGTACATGCCTAAAAGAAGAAGAATAAAACTGCCTGAGATTCCGGGAAGGATCATCGCACAAATAGCAATCATACCTGCGATGAAGATATTCAAGCTTGTATCAGCCATTTGTAACGGGCTTAACACGGTGATGGTGTAAGCAAAACCGACGCCTAACAGTAAAAAGAGACCGGTTACGACATTCTTCTTTTCGACTTGCTTAAGAACATGAACAACGGAAATAAGAATCAGGCCAAAAAAGAACGACCAAAGCGGAATTGGGTGGGTAACCAGCAACCACGAAATCAGTTTTGCTAGCGTAAGGATACTTAAGATGATCCCACTAAACAGAGTAATAAGAAACAAGCCGTTGATGTGTTCAAAGGCAGCCTTAAAGCCTTCTTTTCGCCATATGCCTATAATAGATGGGTTAACACGACGGATACTTTCTAACAAGGTATCGTAAATTCCCGTGATGAAGGCGATGGTACCACCTGACACACCAGGTACGACATCGGCCGCGCCCATGGCAATACCTTTAAAAAAGGTTTTCAAAAGATTCATTAAACTCGTTCATTTTCTTCGATAAAAGGTGGGGCGATTATGATATAGAATGCTTTTGAATGAAAGTAACAACTTATTCATACTCGAGTGACCCATCGGTGTTAGGTCTTTCTTGATAAGATACAACCATTTTAAGGTAGATTTCCGACCATTATGTTGTACTAATTCTGCGTTTCTTTTTACTTGATTTGAGCGCATTTGAAAATAATGACAAAAGTTGGCACACCCATTGCAATATTACTAGTGACCCTTATTAAAGCCGAGGGTCACCTAGCCAACTGACGTTGTTAGTGAACCCGATTTGTTCACAAAAAATATAAGCCAATCGCCATTTGCGGTTGGCTATTTTTTTACCTGCCGTTTACTCTATTCAATATAAATCGTTGTAAATTAAAGATATTTCTCTTGTATGCTCAATGGAATCATTGTGCCGCCTTTATGTGATAATGGTCAATAAAACACGTGCAACGCCTGACAATTCAATCAATATAATATGCGTTTTGTTTTACATTTTGCATCGATTTGCAAAATGGGATTTGCATAATGCAAATTATATGGCATAAATGTGTTTTGTGGCTCAAAAGAGCCGAATATGACAATTAGATTTCGATCACAAATTTATATTATAGAAGTGGTTTCTTTGGGGCTTATAAAGGTGAGTGAATTATAGGAAATTAGATATTCTTAAATGCCCAACGATACGCATTATAAATTGCTTCTTTCGCCCCACCTTTTTTGATTAAACCAGTGCTCGACAATATATGATCCGCTGGCCAAGTTAAAACCTCTTGTACTGATACTCTCAATAACGAAGTCTTGTTAATTTGCACTCTATTCCATACTGGTAAGCTCATCGCGTAAGATGCGCCATTTAAAACCGCGTAGAGCCGCTGGCTTAAGGGGAGTTGAGGTTGAGACATAACCAATATATCAGGTAGCAATAGAGTACGACTGACAGGGTCACAGAACAGAACTTTCCTCGGCTGATTAGAACCAAGTATAGAAGCTTGAAATACTTCTCCTTTAAGAAAAGGATGCGTTGATGATGACAGCGCGTCATCGAAATTAAGATCGGAGCGCGTTTGAATGACGGTTGGGGTTGCTAGAAAATACGCGTCCGAATACGCCAACCACCATTCCGACAGCGCATAATGGTAGCTTGGTGATGATACTATTACCTGACCTACCATACCGATCTCAGAAAGGGACAGTTGCAGCTGAGTGGTTAACTCTACTGGGTTGATTACTATCAACATCCCATCATCTCTTTTTAAAACAAACATTCTATGTATGTTGGTTATGCCGAAATGACGGGTTTTGGTATCCCAGTACCAGAGGCGATCGGAGTGCCATTCGATTAACATCAGACCTCCATGTCTGTTGTGTGAGCGACCATTCAAGCTATACCCAAAGTATCTTGAGGTCATACATATTAGCTTTTCGCCGTACGCTCTAGACGTAACCCATTAGGTGAAGAAGATTTTCGGCAGTTTCTACTGCTTCCTTTCTATTTGCAATAGCCAATTTTTGATACAAGTTTCGAATGTGGGTCTTGATGGTGGTGCCTGCAACATCCAGCTCATGAGAAATTTGCTCGTTACTTAACCCTGCATATATTAACCCAAGAACCTGCCATTCTCTTTGAGTTAACGGGCTGGTTTTGACCAATTCTGGTACGTCAGGGTGATTGACTAACTTCTCGATCAGCTGTTCATCAAAATGGACTGAGCGATTACGATGTTTATTGCTTATCTCTTTGATCAACTGTTGAATGCGATGCTTTTCAATATCCCCAACGCTGGCTTTAGCCAACAAGTTTGTCAGTGGGCTAAGCAGTCGTTCTCCATCAACTAAGTAATAACCTATAAAGCCTGTTTGCAAGGTCAGTTTCATTGCTTTTTCCAGTGCATCTTCTGCTTTTTCTTGTTCGTCCATTAAGATATGAATATTAGCTTCCAATACGAGGTTTCTATTTTGATCGGTGACCAAACAAGCGCTAATGGCTTCATTTTGCAAAAATGCCATGGTTTCTTTAGCTTGCTCTACCATATTTAAGCTGAGGTAAGCTCGGCAAATATTGCGCCATTGGAGCTGGCTGAAGTGATTTCGCGCGGCAGTGGGGCGTTGAACTGTACCTAACCAATGTTCAATTTCTGACGACATCCCCTTAGCTTGCCAATACAGCAACAATGAAAGTGATGCGTTGGCACTCCAATCTATGTGATAGTCCGAATGTTGGATTAGGTGCTGAATTTGTTCAACGTAGCGTGCTGCTTTATCCAATTCTCCGCGACCGATGGCGATACGAGCTAGCATAGAGTAGCCAAATAAATGGTTGCTTTGATCGTGCTTTCCAAGAACATCCAGACCACGGAATGCGCAATCTTCTGCCTCGTCTAGCTTGTTCCATCCCCAAAGTACTTGAGCACGAATTCGAAGCAGAAATTCATGGAGAGGAAGTTGGTTTAAATGCTGTTCTTGCACTAAGCGGAATGCTTTGTCTTGGACTTCGTAAGCTGATTGTACAAGCCCTTGTGCGATCAGAATTTCGCTTTGTTGCAATAGCGCCCACAGTGCTTGAGGGACTATTTGGTATTGGCGAGCCAGCTTTTCCGTTTGCTGCATCAAAGGCAGAGCACGATCCAAATGCCCCAAAACATGGTTGACTTCTCCCATGACTGACGTCGCAACAATGCGGCTACGGTAAGTGGTGGTGTTGAGTTGGCTAAGCGCAAGTTCCGCTAATTGCTGTGCACGTTCTGGTTCATTTTGATTAATAGCAACCTGAGCCAATAAAGCGTTTACTTGCCCTTGGTCGTTATTCGTTAGCTCTAGTTCTTTGAGAGCGAGTTGCTTACCCGCTTCGTCCAGCAATGCTCCGACTCTGTCGTATTGGTGCTGACTTTGAGCTATCCACGCTCGCAACAGTGCTAAGCTTGGCTGACTGAATCGCTGGTCGACAGGCAAAAACTCTAAAGCACGCTCCAATAATGCGAGCTCCCCTTTGTTGAACATTGCCCACCCGTGCTCATTTAAAATATGAATCACGAGATCGCCGTCTTTCGATTTTAAGGCGTGATTAAGTGCTTGATCGGAGTTCTGGTGATGCAGCCAAGCCTTTGCTGCTGCGTGATGAAGAGAGGCGTCTTGATTCGGTAAGTGAGTTTGCCTTTCATGTGCGAGGAATTCGCCGAATAAATTGTGGAAGCGATACCAGTTTTGTTCACCTTCTAAAGGATATATGAACAAACCAAACCGGTTAAGGCTTTCTATCATACTCAACGAGTCTTCTCTGCCTGTTACTTGAACCGCGAGTGCGTCGTTAAACATATCGAATACCGAACATTGCATTAAAAAATGCCTTGTTTCTGAATCTAACAAGTCGAACACTTCTTCAACGAGATAATCCCAAAGATGACTATGATTGAAATCCGATATGGTTGCCGCGGATTGAATTAGCGTCCTTTTTTGATGCTGTGCTTGTAAAGCAAAAAGTTGAAGGGCAGAGGGCCAACCTTCTACGTATTGGCAAAGCATATCTGCGGTAGAATCATCAATACCGTCGGTGACTCTTAAGTTAAAGAACCGGGTGGTTTCATCTTTATCAAATGCCAGCGACTCGTTATCGACTTCAATCATCAAATCGCGAACGCGCAAGTTAGCAGCGCCTAACGGAGGAAGAGCACGGCTAGTGACAACTAAGGTGATGTTTTCAGGCAAATGTTTTAGGAAAAATCGTAACCCGTCGTGAATCTCTTCATTGACGATGCAGTGATAATCATCCAGCACCAAATAGCAGGTATCGGTGGTTTGGCTTATTTCAGAAAAGAGTTCACTGAATAAAGATTTGAGCGAAGAAAACTGTCTTTTTTCAGCCAGAGCGAGAGACTTTTTACAGGCGTTACCTGTCGCGTTATTGAGTGCTCGTAAAAAATAGTTAACAAACCGGAAAGTTTCGTTATCCGTATCGTCAATACTGAACCACCCTACATTAGACTGCTCAGTCAGCCATTGCGCTGCCATGGTGGTCTTCCCATATCCAGCGGGTGAGCGAAACAATATCAGTTTACAGAAGGGCGCTTGTTTGAGTAGCTCTAGCACTCTTGGTCTGAGAATAGCGTTGTGTAGGCGTTTAGGACGAGTAAGCTTAGAAGGGATCCACATGGTTATACTTCTAGTTATTGGTGAATTCTAGCTTGGATACTACGAGGAGCCGTTCTCACCTACATTGATCGATCTCTTAAATCCGGGTTTGCGGCTAATAATGGATACGCCTACGCCCTAAAAGTGTGATGTGAGTCTCGTTGATTCATGCGTCAGAATGGAAATTAGGCTAAGAAAACACAAGTTTCGGGCGGGCATAAACAAATTGTCTTGCCCACTTATAGTGCAGTAGCGGGCATCGTTAGGCTTAAAACCTGAATATCGTCATTGTATTTCCGACCCGATTACTTGTGTTGCAAAAAAAATATGAGTTTGATCACCTTAGGCGTTTATGCTGTGCGACATTTGAGTGATAGCTCACCACGTTGATGCATTTCTCAACCCTACGCCCTCTTTCCTCCTCCTTCTCATCCCCTAATCAGGATGATGTTTTCATCCTTTATTACGCGGAACATAGACATGCTACCCAAGCGGTTTTTGTTCGATGGCTGCACTTATTTCGTTAGGTGCAGCTCAAAACGATATTTGCTGTGAGCATGAACACCAGAATCGATATTACTGGCTTGTTTCTCAAAGCTTATTCACCGCTTGGTTATCGTCCCAAGTATGCTTTTTGTGCTGAGTTTTCGTCCGTTAATGGCTTGCCTAATAAGAGTCAACTGCGTTTGGTAGTCTATCGCATAAGGTGGTTTGGGGTTATGGAGAACCAACAATGAGAATTCCAAATGAAGCCTAATAAGCAATCAAATATAGAAAAACAAAAGAATTTTAATAAAGAAGAGTTCAAACAGTCCGTAAAAAAACATTTGGCAGCAACTTATGCAACAACCATTGAAAACGCGTCTGAAAGAGCTTGGTATTTAGCAACAGGTCGTGCGTTGGCTGAGCTTACAACCTTCGACTTGCTTGAAACCGAAAACGATCCAAATATCAAAAACGCGAGAAGCGTCAACTATCTATCCCTTGAATTCCTTATTGGTCGATTAACGGGCAACAACCTAATTAGTATGGGGTTGTATGAAGCTGTCGATGAAGCTGTAAAAGAGTTAGGTCAGAACCTAACAGACATTCTCGAAGAAGAACGGGACCCAGCCTTAGGAAATGGTGGCTTAGGGCGTTTGGCTGCTTGCTTTATGGACTCTTGTGCCGCCCAACAGTACCCAACGGTTGGCTATGGTCTTCACTACGAATATGGGTTATTTCGCCAATCGTTTGAAGAATGCCACCAAAAAGAAGCGCCAGATGCGTGGGCAGGTGTCGAGGGATATCCGTGGGAAATCGCGAGACCAGAATTTGCTCAACAAGCCGGATTTTACGGGTTTGTCGAGACGTACCTCAATGATGCAGGTGTAGAAAAACGCCGCTGGAAACCGGGCATGTTTGTTCAAGGGATGCCGTGGGACATGCCAATTGTGGGTTATCAAAGTCGAACCGTTTACCCACTGAGACTGTGGGAATGCCGCGCCATTGCGCCATTCAGCTTGGCAAGCTTTAACAACGGTGACTATTTCGAAGCGCAGCATGCTCTTATTGATGCCGGTAACGTAACAAAAGTGCTGTACCCGAACGACAACCACGAAAAAGGGAAAACGCTGCGCTTAATGCAGCAATACTTTCATGTGCGTTGTTCAATGGCGGATATTCTACGTCGCCATAAAGCCAATGGCCACGCCCTTGAGAAGCTCCCAGAATACGAAACCATTCAGTTAAACGACACGCACCCAACGGTCGCTATCCCAGAATTGATGCGCATTTTAATCGATGAGCACAATTATGAGTGGGATGCAGCATGGCAGATATGTTCTAGCACCTTTGCGTACACCAACCATACGTTGCTACCGGAAGCGTTGGAAACATGGAGTGAAGCATTGCTTCAGCGTTTACTTCCACGCCATATGGAGATCATTTACCAAATTAACCACTTATTCCTTCTTGAAGTGAAAGAGAAATGGCCTGGTGATGTCGATAAGATGCGCAAGCTTTCCATTATTGAAGAAGGAACTCACCGAATGGTGCGAATGGCGAATTTGTGCGTTGTTGGAGCCTATGCTGTCAACGGGGTAGCAGCGCTTCACTCTTCCCTAGTTAAGAAAGATCTGTTCCCGGAATTTCATGAAATGTTCCCTACGCGATTACAGAACGTAACCAATGGCGTAACGCCAAGGCGTTGGTTGAAGTTTTGTAACCCTGAGCTTTCGAACCTTATCACCAGCAAAATAGGTGAGGATTGGATCGCGGACTTAGATGAACTAAGAAAAATTGAGTCGTTTGCGACAGATACTGAGTTCCAAGCAGATTTCATGCGTGTGAAACAAGAGAACAAGCAGCGCTTGGCGAACTGGGTCAAAGACAACATGGATATTGAGTTAGATTCCAATGCCATATTTGATGTCCAAATCAAACGCCTACATGAATATAAACGTCAGCATCTAAACTTGCTTCACATTCTATCTCTGTATCACAGGCTACTTAACGAGCCTTCGTTTGACATGGTACCTCGTGTTGTTTTCTTTGCCGCCAAAGCCGCGCCAGGTTACCACCTAGCTAAAGAAATTATTTATGCCATCAACAAAGTGGCAGAGAAAATCAACAGTGATGAGCGTGTCAATCACAAACTGAAAGTCGTGTTTATGCCTGATTATCGCGTCAGCATGGCGGAAATCATTATCCCTGCAGCGGATGTATCGGAGCAAATCTCTACGGCAGGTAAAGAAGCATCCGGTACAGGTAACATGAAACTCGCGCTGAATGGTGCGCTGACTATTGGAACCATGGATGGTGCAAACGTCGAGATTCGAGAAGAAGTTGGAGACGACAACATTTACATCTTCGGCTTAGAAGTGGATGAAGTAACGGCTCTGCGTGAGAAAGGCTATAACCCGTATGATTATTACCATGCCGACCACCTTCTGAAAGCATCGCTCGATCTCCTGCTTGGCGAAGAATTCACACCGGGGAAACCTGGCCGTTTAGCCGCTACCTACGAGAGCTTGTTAGACGGGGGGGATCCATACTTGGTTCTGGCTGATTTTGCGTCCTACGTAAAAGCACATGAAGATATGGATGCCCAGTACAGAGACCAACAAGGTTGGGCGAGAAAAGCCATTATCAATACCGCTTTGGTTGGGAAATTTAGCTCGGATAGAAGTATCCGTGACTACGTGAACAACATTTGGAAACTGAAAGCGGTTAAGCGTCAGTAATAGGTAAAACGCCCCTAGGTAAAGATTAAGGGCTCAGTTGGCTAGTTTTGATAAGCAGAAGTGGGTGAATTTGGTGAAGCCATTCCCCTCTTTTGCGTCAGAAACACAGGAAGGTAGGGAACGTCGACCTTCGGAGAACGATATGAAAGAAGTAAGTAAGACCACACCAGAAGCAATAAAACACGTTGCTTCTATGGCAAATATTTCGGAACACTACATTAATGCCATGGGAGAAGAAACAGACGTCTCCGCGGCAACTGTCGAATATTTACTGTCGTCCCTGGGTTACGACGTTTCGAATGATAAAGCGCTGCTAAAATCGGCCGAGAAAAAACACAAGAAGCCCGTTTTACAATCCATACTGGTACTGACGGATGATGAAGATGTACATGTAGATTTGCACCTTGGGGCGAGTGCGCGCGAAAGCGAATTCAGTTGGCGTCTAGAGACTGAAGAAGGTGATGTACTTGAAGGTTACCTGCAATCTCAGATAGTGAGTGATCGCCGCAAAGCAGGCGGACCACTTACCTTTTCTTTACCTAATAACCTTCCTTGGGGATACCACAAACTTACATTAACGCGTAAGCGCCGAAAAGCGCCTTATGAAATGACGTTAGTCATCGCCCCTAAAAGCTGCTACAAACAAGAACCCCTGCTGTGTGATGAAAAAATGTGGGGACCGAGCATTCAGTTATACACCTTACGCACATCCCATAACTGGGGCATGGGTGACTTTGGAGACTTAAAGCAACTTGTTGGAGAAGTAGCAGAAAGAGGAGGGGATTTCATTGGGCTCAACCCAATACATTCCTTGTTTCCTGCAAATCCAGAAGGAGCAAGCCCTTATAGTCCCTCATCTCGACGTTGGTTAAACATACTGTATATCGATGTAAGTTCCGTCCCTGAATTTGCATTGAGTAAGGAAGCACAAGCCCGAGTGGGCAGTTCTGAGTTTCAACAGCGTCTACACCAAGCACGAGAATCCCACTGGGTGAATTACAGTGAAGTGTCTGCTCTGAAAATGAGTGTACTACCGACACTCTACCAAGAATTTAAACGTCGGCATTTAGATAACAATACCGATAGAGCGTCAGAGTTCATGCGGTTTGTTGATAACGGCGGACAAAGCTTACTGCAACAAGCGACATTCGATGCATTGCATGCTCACTTGCGCGAGCAATATGATGATATTTGGGGCTGGCCGGTATTCCCTGAAAAGTACCAGAAATATCATAGCCCATCGGTACGCAAGTTTATTGTTGATGAGGAAGATTCCATTCAGCTATATCTGTATTTGCAATGGATTGCGGATAGTCAGATCCAAGAAGCTCAGCTATTGGCTGAAGAAAAAGGCATGCAAATAGGGTTGTACAGAGACTTAGCGGTTGGGGTTTCCGATGCGGGTTCAGAAACGTGGGCGGATACTGGAGAGCTGTGTCAGGATGTGAGCATTGGCGCGCCACCAGATATTCTAGGGCCACTGGGTCAGAATTGGGGTCTACCGCCTCTCAATCCACAGGAGCTTCAAGCAAGGTCGTACAAGCCATTTATCGATTTGATTCGAGCGAATATGAATCACTGTGGAGCATTGCGAATTGATCACGTTTTAGGGTTACTTCGCCTTTGGTGGGTACCGAAGGGTGAGAATGCATCTGAAGGTGCTTATATTTACTACCCAGTAAAAGAGCTTCTTGCTTTGCTGGCACTTGAAAGCCATCGTTACAAGTGTTCAGTCATTGGTGAAGACTTAGGTACTGTGCCAGATGAAATTGTCGAGTTACTTTCCGACGCGGGCATTCATTCTTATAAAGTGTTCTTTTTTGAAGTAGCCGAAGATGGTGGTTATTACTCTCCAAAGCATTATTCACAGCAGTCTATGTCGGCACTTTGTACGCACGATATGCCGACTTTGAAAGGCTTTTGGCATTGTGACGACCTAAAGCTTGGGCAAGAACTCGGGCTGTACCCGGACGAAGCACAGTTAAATAAGCTGTTTGACGATAGGCTAAGAAGCAAGCAAGAGATTCTTAACAGTGTCGCTTGGCACGGATATCTGCCAGAAGGCATCGGTCGGGATGCAGCAACCGTTCCAATGGATAGGCACTTAAGTGAAGCTCTTCAGTTACATTTAGCTGCGGGTAACAGTGCGTTATTTAGCGTGCAATTAGAAGATTGGTTAGAGATGGATAACCCAGTCAACATTCCTGGTACTGTTGATGAATATCCCAACTGGCGCCGAAAGCTTTCAGTTAATTTGGATAATATTTTTTCTAACGACAACATTCACAGTCTAGCCGAGCAATTAACGGCACTTAGGAAAAATTGAGCTTAGACCTTTTTATGCAAATGATTTCATTTTTAAGTTGAGATGATAGACTGAATTGAAGATAAAAGTGTCTATATAAAACCTGTACTGGTTAAAAATGAACTGGTGCAGGGTTCGGACTCTGCTTATAAAGATCAAACATCAAATATTTCAATAATTATTATTTAGCTAACAACGTTCTTAGGGGACAAGGCATTGAATAAAAAAAGACAACCTAAACGCGCCTATGCCCAACTTTCTCAAGCTGCATTTTCCGATCCATTTTCTTTTCTAGGTCCTTACAGTCAAGAAAGTGGTATCGCGTTAAGAATCTGGATTCCGGGTGCAGACAATGTTCAGTTGGTATTAGACGACAATACTCGCCTTGATCTCGAAAGAGAGGAAGCGAGCGGCTTCATTCTAAAAGGTGATCTAGATTTAACACACATTCATTATCGCTTGGCTGTCGATTGGTCGGGTACAGAGCAGATTGTTGATGACCCTTATCAATATCATGGGCTCTACACCGAATACGATGATTTGCATACCCCCAAGCAAATGTACCAACAGATGGGAGCGCAATTCGTTACCATGAATCGTGGTAGTGAAAAAGTGAGTGGTACTCGGTTTTTAGTTTATGCCCCACATGCTTCAGCAGTCAGTATTATCGGTGCATTTAACCATTGGGACGGGCGTAGAAGCCCATTACAGAAGTTGGATTATGGAATTTGGGGGTTGTTTGTTCCCGATCTACCGGAAGGCACTCAATACAAATTTGAAATGAAAGGACCAGACGGGGAAGGTTTACCTCATAAAGCGGATCCATGGGGATTTCATTCAGAACAACATCCGTCGTTTGCTTCACTGACGTACAATCACCAGCGATACGACTGGGCAGATAGCGCATGGCAAGAGCGTCCAGTCACAGAAAAACGTAAAGAAGCCCTTTCTTTTTACGAGCTACATGCTGGTTCATGGAAGCGCAATGAAAACGGTGATTTCCTCAATTACCGAGAATTAGCCGAGCATCTGATTCCTTACCTTAAAGATTTGGGATATACCCATGTTGAATTGATGCCTGTTTCAGAACACCCATTTTACGGTTCTTGGGGCTATCAACCTGTTGGCTTGTTTGCACCGACGAGTCGCTTTGGATCACCAGATGACTTTAAGTACTTTGTTGATCAGTGCCATCAGGCGGAAATTGGCGTGATACTCGATTGGGTACCTGCGCACTTCCCATCGGACGATCATGGGTTGGCAAACTTTGATGGTACGCCACTTTTCCACGACCCCGATCCGCGGCGTGGCTGGCATCAGGATTGGAATTCATTTATCTATGATATGGGGCAAGAGCATGTCCGCCGTTTCTTGGTCTCGAATGCTCTGTATTGGTTTGAACAGTTCCACATCGATGGAATCCGAGTGGATGCAGTCGCTTCAATGATCTACTTAGATTACTCTCGCAGTCACGACCAATGGGTACCTAACATTGATGGAGGAAACGAGAACTACGAAGCTATCGCGACTCTTAAATGGATGAATGAAGAGGTCTACCGACATTTCCCGAACGCGATGACCATCGCAGAAGAGTCAACGGCATTCCCTGGTGTATCTGCGCCAACCTTTATGGGAGGGCTTGGCTTTGGGTTTAAATGGAATATGGGTTGGATGCACGACAGCCTCTCTTACATAAAAGAAGATCCCGTCCATCGAAAATACCATCACGACACCATCACCTTCCCACTTGTGTACGCGCACAGTGAGAACTATGTGTTGTCGCTTTCTCATGATGAAGTAGTTTATGGCAAAGGTTCAATCCATAACAAGATGCCCGGTGATGAATGGCAGCAAACCGCAAACCTGAGAGCTTACATGGGGTATATGTATGCTCAACCGGGTAAGAAATTGAATTTTATGGGGGCAGAGTTTGGTCAGACCGCGGAGTGGAATCACGATGATCAATTGCAGTGGTTTTTACTTGATTTTGAGCGGCACCAAGGCGTTCGAGACCTCACGCGTGATTTAAATTTCCTGTATCGCAATGAAAAAGCATTACACGATCAAGACAGTCACCCGAATGGTTTTGAGTGGCGCTTGCAAGATGCGAAAGAAGCGAGTGTATTGGCTCACGAGCGTATTGCTGAAAATGGCGACCGTATACTCATAATTAGTAATTTTACACCCGTGCCACATGAACGTTTCCGATTGGGTGTGCCAAACCGCGGAACGTACATGTTGCTTTTGAATACGGATGATGTTGCCTACAGCGGCAGCGGCTTTAAAGTTTATGAGTCGGCAGAAACTGAACGTGTTGTTAGTGAAGGCTTAGATGACTCTTTATTGTTGAGTATTCCACCGCTATCGACGGTGTTTTATAAGCTTCAATAATTATACGTCCTATTAGCAGTGCATCTTGTCTGCTTTACGGTCTATAACTAACATCGTAACCATAATCATCGTAACCATAATCGAAATCATAAAAAGAGCGAGCCGTGTAAACGGTCTCGCTCTTGTTTTTATACGAACACGGCTACTTTGTAGAGAGTTCGATTATGGAGAACTACTCGATTTCTATTACACTCGGAACTGACCGAGTATCTTGCTCACTTGGTTACCAACTTGGTTCAAGCTTTCAGCAGACTCAGTAGTCTCAATAGATTGAGACATTGTCTTGTCTGAGATATCGGACATGGTATTCACGTTGATGGCAACTTCATCCGCCGCGGTTGCCTGTTGACCCGCCGCACTTGAAATCAATCCAATCGAGTCGTTGATTTGAGCAATAAATCCATCAATTGACGTTAACGCTTCTTCGGCTGACTGCACTTGTGCTGCGGTTTCTTCAGCGTTAGAACGACTCTTCGTCATTGCTTGGCTAGCGCTTTCTGAGCGTTGCTGCAAGCTAACGATGATATTTTGAATTTCCTCTGTTGATTCTTGAGTTCTCGATGCCAATGAGCGAACTTCATCAGCTACGACCGCAAACCCACGCCCTTGCTCACCGGCACGTGCTGCCTCAATCGCGGCATTCAATGCCAACAAGTTAGTTTGTTCTGCGATGCTTCGAATAACATCCAGAACCGTACCAATTTGTTCACTGTCAGAGCGAACTTGCTCTACCGTGTCACTGGCATCGGATATTTGCTGAGACAAGCTCTGCATGGCAGTTGCTGCGTTCACAACAACTTGAGTACCTTGTGTTGCCGCATCGGCTGTCGATTGAGACAATTCAGCAGCTTGTAGTGCACTGTTGCTGACTTCTTGAGCACTGGCAGACATTTGAGTCATTGCCGACGCTGCAAGTTGCGCCTGAGATTGCTGCTCGCGGACTTCTTGTTGAGTGCCGCTGGCTTTGACTGTTAATTCCTGTGCTGACGATAGCATGCTAGAAGACGCAGTATTTAATTGCCCAACTGTCTTCTGAAGTTTCTCTGCGAAGATATTGTAATTTGTCGCCAGCTTAGCAAGTTCATCGGTACCAGCAACTGGGATACGAATGGTCAGGTCGCCTTCACCCTGAGCAATATCACTTAACACATCATTAGTGGATTGGATTTTACTCGTAATGGCTTTTGTGACAAAGAATGAGACAAAAATACCGACGATAATCGCAACGCCCACAATCATAAACAGGAATGATGTAGAGGTTTCGGTATTGGCTTTCGCCTCATTGGCCGCTTCTCGCATTGATCCACTGATTGATGCACGTAACTCCGCAATCGCCGTAGCGATTTTAGGTCCTACGGTATCCAGTGTTTTGATACCTTCATTACGGTCGTAAATCATGTTGACAACACTGTTTGCCGCTGTTTCGTATTGGGTGAGCAACTGTTTTGCTTCAGACGTTAATTGACGTCTTTCAGGGTTTTCTAACGTACCCAACAAGGTGTTAATTTCTTTCTCTGATGCATCAAACTCCTTGTTAAAGCGCTCAACCTGAGCGGGTTGGTTCTCTACCAAGAATTTCGATACGTAAAGACGTGAAAGCAAAAGTGCACGTATCGCTCTACCAGCATGGTATGCAGCAACAACATCTCCATCGCGCTTTGCGGTATCCATAACTTTTGTTAGCTTGCGCTCAATTTGAGGACCATTTGCATTTAGTGTTCCATTCACCAACTCGTTTCGGTTGTTCATGTTAGTTACAACCGTCCCGGTAAACGTCGATAAGTAAACAGACTTCATCTCATCAATCGATTTCAACATTTTCACTCGAGTAGGATTTTGAATTTCCTTGTAAGAGCGTGTCATGTCTTCAGTCCAAAGAGCAGCTTGTTGATTGAATTTTTCAACAAACTCAGGTTTCCCTGTTTTTATAAAGTTCTTAACGGTTAACCGCAGTCCGTAAACACTATCTGTAACTTCTGCTGCTAGCTCAGTATCCGGTGCTAAATCAAAAGATATCTTATTCATATCTTGTGATAATCCATTTAGCAAATTCGAGCTCACTACTGCAACAGCGATTAAGATGGCGATCAGAACGGCTGGCGATATTGATAATTTTTTTGAAATGGAAATATTGTCCAAACCCATTGTCTTTTCTCCATAAAAGATAAAGCCGCATTTTTTATTTTTCTATTAACTAAAGTAGCAAAGAATGAAAGACTAAACAGAAAATAGATTAAATAAATGTTTGGTTATGGAATAAGCGTCTACATATCATTGAGTTATAATATTGCCTTTGTTCATTAATTCTCATTAGTTTGAAAAAAATCTTAAATAAGCTACACGTGGTTTAACTTCGAATAAAAGTGCTTGCTTCGATAATATGAAAAAATATGAACAAAATTATAGGTTTTTTATTGAGAGTGTTTGTTAGAAATAGTATGCATAAAAGAGTTAACTAATATGAGTTTAGATGAATTTTCAATCATTTATTGATGATAATTATCATTAAGATTGATTCTAATGCACTTCTTTACTTTAAAGTTCACATATGGCTTATTTATAAAATTGTTATTATTGGCGGTGTGATGATTTAAATAACACAAGATAAAAAATAGATCTTATATTCAAATGATTCGAACTTGCTAAGGCTACCCTATAATCTTTTGTCGACTTTCAATTTAACCTCCAAGTATTTGAAATTGGTCGGTCATTCCGCTGCTCCTTTTCCTTGAACTGAAACAAAAGATAGCGCTTTGATTCCTGCATCTTAGGGTGACTTGAGTATAATGGTGTGATTGGATAGAAGGATAAGAGCTGATAAAAGATATGGAATTTCAATTAGAAGCAGTGTCACTGCATAAACGCTTTAAATCAGTTGTCGCTGTAGATGATGTGAGTTTTGGGGTAAAGGAAGGAACGTGCTTTGGATTACTTGGACCAAATGGAGCCGGAAAAACCACAACGTTGGAGATGCTTGAAGGGATCATGGAACCGACAAGTGGGCAAATCCTGTATAAAGGTCAACCCATAACAAAAGAAGCTTATCACCGGCTAGGAATACAGTTTCAAAATACTGCCCTGCAAGACTACCTTACCGCGAAAGAAACACTCAAGATGTTCCAGTCTTTTTATAGCCATTCTATGCCTTATGATGAATTGGTAACGTTGTGTCAGCTCGGTGACTTTTTAAATCAAGACCACCGAAAACTGTCAGGAGGTCAAAAACAGCGACTGTTGCTGGCGTTAGCGCTGATAAACGATCCCGAGTTAATTTTTCTCGATGAGCCTACAACAGGGCTAGATCCTCACAGCCGTCGACTTTTCTGGGATTTGGTCAATACCATCAAGGCAAATGGAAAAACCGTTTTATTGACGACACATTACATGGATGAAGCGGAGTATTTGTGTGACGAAATAGCGATAATGAATAAAGGAAACATTATTGCTCAAAATACACCTACCCATTTGTTAGACGAACATTTCTCTGGGGCGTTAATTAGCTTGCCAGAATCTCAAACTAGCAATGCTCACCTCAATGGCGAAGTTGTGCATTACTCTGAGGGACGTTGTTTTATTCAATCTGAAAATGTTGAAAATACACTGACTAACTTAATGGCTTCCAATATTTCTTTGGAAGGTCTGCAAGTTAAATCCGCAAATCTCGATGATCTATTTTTGAAATTGACCGGGCATGCTTTGATAGAAGAGGAAAGTCAAAATGTATAGTCGATTCCTGGCTGTTTTAGTTGCTAGAAATTATGAATTCATGCGAGACAGAAGTGCATTGGGTTGGAACCTCGTTTTTCCAATCTTGATGGTGGTTGGGTTTGCGTTCGTTTTTTCTGATGACAATAAAGTGCTTTATAAAGTTGGTGTGATGAACACAGAACAAGAGACGAGCCAACCGTTTCAGGAATTACGTCACCTTGAGTTTGTTGAGTATGCCGATATGAGCACAGCAGAGCTTAAGTTACAGCAACATAAGATTGATATTTTAGTCGACTTTAAAGCGAAATCTTACTGGGTCAATCAATCGTCTGCGAGCGGCTATATTGTTGAAAAGCTACTTCTTGGGCTGCAACCTGATTTTGTAAAATTCACCATTGATGGAAAGGCAATACGTTATTTGGATTGGGTTGTGCCTGGAATCCTCGGTGTAAACATGATGTTTTCCTGCTTATTTGGTGTTGGCTATGTCATCGTGCGCTACCGTAAAAACTCGGTATTAAAAAGGCTGAATGCCACACCGCTTAGAGCGATCGAATTCTTATCGGCCCAAGTATTGTCTCGTTTAGTGATTGTCATGATCATTAGTTCTGGGATCTTTGTCGCTTGCAACTTTGTGTTTGATTTCTATATGCTCGGTAATTATTTCACCCTATTGCTGGTGGCTTTCCTTGGTACCTCTTCCATTATTTCTTTGGCGTTGTTGATCGCTTGCCGATCCGAATCGGAAGAGTTTATAGGCGGTATGCTTAATCTGATTTCCTGGCCGATGATGATGTTATCTGGAGTTTGGTTTTCGCTGGAAGGTAGCCCAGAATTTATTCAGCAGCTGACTAAAGTGTTTCCACTTACTCATATGCTGGAGTCGGCACGAGCCGTAATGTTGGATGGCGCTGGGTTAGCCGATATCTGGGGGCATTTAGTGACTCTTGCTTTAATGACCGTTGTTTTCTTACTGGCGGGTTCTTATTTCTTTAAGTGGCAAGGCGAAGCCCGATAATGCATCTATAGTTTTTCGAACTATATCTTTGGTATAGACGTTTCTCTTTGTTTTGAGTAAACCGCCATTTGTTAAGTAAGCGCCAATACGTTGTATTGGCGCTCTTTTTATCTAAAACAAGCCAGATGGTAATTCTATTCATCCATAGCTGAGGTTAATTTGGCAACCGCTAGATAAAAATTATCGAAATAGAATGCGCTTCAGTGGGGTTTTCGATACTCCCCAAACAAACAGAACGCTAGAAATTAAGGTCCCAGATAGCACAGCAATATCTCTTGAATATCCTTCCAATCCATTAAATCTCACAACGTTGTCGACCAGTATTTGCAAAGGCAAATGCGCAACGTAGATACCTAAAACCAAGCCAGATAAATTGAAGACCCAAGGCTTGTTTCCCCAGTTTGGATTCGCTAACAAAAGAAAAAGAATGCCAGAAGCCCAAATTGGTGTCGCGGCTAAAAAGTCATGGCTGTTAAAGGCAGTGCCATATTGTGCGAGGATTTCGGCTTCACCTAAGTGTAAACTTAGCCCTATTAACGCCATAATGGTTGCATTCAACGCAGGCACTGAGAGCTTTAATCGACGTATTTCGAACCCTATTAGCACCATTAGTGTGCTGAAGAAAGGACCGTTTCGAGTAAAGATAGGGGCTTCCCAATCAGTTAGCACGTTGTAGCTTCCTGCTAGTACTCCGTAGACATAAAGGCTTCCAGCGACAATGACCAAGCCTTTAGACAGCTTAAAATGAACGCCTAGAGCAATAATAGCTACGGCACACAGTAAGCCAGGAATAAACCACAAATGCACTAAACCACCCTCGAATAGTGTGTTTATTGGGTTTTGGAGCAACCAATTCCAGTAGCCACTTCTTTCGGCAATGAAACCTTCCGTTAAAAACTGATACCAGTTAAACGGCATAAGTAGGCAAATAACACTCCAAACTAACCATATTTTTAGCAAAGGAATGCTGTAATGTTTTAGTGTAGAAAGCGGATTAGCACTAAGCTTGGGCTGGATAAGATACCCAGATATTAAGAAAAACAAAGGCACTGCAAACCGTGTTAACTGGTTTAGAACGTACCCAACCCACTGCATCTCACTACTTAAAGAGGAATGAGTTAATACTTGGCTATGCAATAGCATAATAGCAAACATAGCGATAACGCGGCCGAGCTCTAAGCTGGCGATTTTATTGGTATGGTTAGAAGGCATGTAGGGCTCACAGAGAATAAAAATTCAAGAAGGCAGTTTATCTTTTAATTCAATGTTTTATGTTGAGGTGTGTCATGAATTCTTAAGGGTAAGATTAAGAGTTTTTAATCTAATTTGGATGACCTTCTAACTAGGGCATCACCTAAATAAGGTTAAAGCTAGACAGAAATGCTATCCCGAGTGAGCACGTTAACAGTGATACGACGGTAGTTAATGCAATAACGTTTGCTGCCAGTGTTGGATTTCCACCCATCGAGCGAGCCATAACATAACTTACCGCTGCTGTAGGAGATGCCGTCATAGTGAACAGCAGTCCGAGTTCTAATCCTCTGTAGCCCATTAAAACACCGCCACCCACAATAACAAGAGGACAAAAAATGAGTTTTAACGTTGTAGCAAACCAAGCACTGTTTTTTTCTTGTTTTAAGGAACGAAGGTTCAGTGATGCACCTGTACATAGAAGAGCAAGGGGCAGCGTCATATCCGCGAAGTACCCTCCTGCGTGAGTCACTATTTGCGGAATGGGGACGGATAACCCGTAGCAAGCAAACCCTAGTGAGATAGCAATAATTAAAGGGTTCTTGGTGATCGTTTTACCGATCAAAGTCAATGCTTTTAAATGTGATGATTGCTGCTTCGGGCTTAACGCTATTACGGCAAGAATATTATAAAGCACCGTGGTTGCAGCAACGTAGAGAGCAGCACTTGCAACACCTTGTTCTCCATATAGGTTTGCAGTGTAGGCTAGCCCTATAATCGCGGTATTTGCACGAAACCCTCCTTGAATAATAACGCCTTGATCGCTTGAAGATGGGAAAAACGTTTTGGTAGAAACCACCGAGATTATGAAGAAAGTCAAGTTGGCAGCAAGCCCGTACATCACAAAAGGAAGGCTGCTTTTTAAATCATAATCAGATTGAACAATGCTAAGAAACAGCAGGGCTGGTAATGTCACTTTAAACACCAGCTTTGATCCTGTATCTATAAAGCTCTCATTGAGCACGTTTGTTCGTTTTAAAAAGACACCCAGTACCAACATCAAACAGATAGGTCCTGTAATACTAAAGGAAAAGGCGAGCTGTTCTAGCATGAAGAAACCTGTGTCGTGAGTGGGAAGCCGCTGAACCTAGCATCTTGAGGTTACTTGGGTATATGGTGTCATGAAAATCCATTATGCCCAAGCGAACTCTACTCGCGTGATGTGTCTTATGGCACAAAATCAAAGATTGCAAAAAAGAACGACTGTGCTATTAATATAATGCGAGTTGCAGAGTTGACTAGATTCGATTTAAATAGCGGTCAGTCAATCTCAGTTAAACAGAGTGTTTAATGAACAAAGGCAAGGCAACAAAAGAGAACATTTTGAAAACGGCTTTTAATGTGGCAAGCCAAGATGGGCTTGAAAGCCTGACATTTGGTGTGTTAGCGCGGCATTGTGGTTTATCAAAAAGTGGACTTTACGCCCATTTTAACTCGAAGGAAAATCTTCAGGTTATGGTCGTTGAGTATGCCAACCTGAAATTCATTGAGCGAGTATTGCAGCCAGCACGTGACCAATTTTCTAATGATCTTGAATCCAAAATCAGGTTGCTATTAGAAAATTGGTTAAATTGGAACCACTCTTTTCAAGGCAGCTGTATGTTCCTTGATGCGTGGCGCAGTGATACAGATGAAGACAATACTGTGCAGCAAAGCTTGATCAAAGGGAATAATAAGTGGATCCGTTATATGGAAATCCAGATAGAAAAAGCCAAACATACAGGGGTTTTTTCGATGGCTTTGGATACCAAGCAAGCGGTATATCAGATTTACGGCGTGTATTTAAGTAGCCAGTTGTTCTATGCCATTGATGGTGAGGATGAAAGCCGCGAAAGGTTTTGGAAGAGCATTGATTTTTTGTTCCAGCATTGGCGCTAACGATCCATTGTGACAGCCTTAAACCGTTAAGCTACCAAGAGAAAGTGAAACAACATAACAATAAAAGCTGGTGAATACGTATCATCAGCTCATTTTTTAAATGCAAATAGCACGAGCGTTCTATTTTAAAGAGAGTAACGATCATGAGTGAGAAGATTTACTTCAATGCATCAAACAAGTTCAGTTTAAAACGCAGTTTGGTGAATTGCACAACGCGCTTGCATCATACACTAGCGCCCAAACATGCCTTAAAGACCGGGAGAAAACTATTGCTGACTCCTGCACGTCTAACACCAAAAAATATGGCACCTAAAGAGTTGGTAAAAGGGTCTGTCCAAACGAGCCATGGTGCACTTTCTACGTTCTCATTAGGTGAGGGACCAGTATGGGTACTCACTCATGGTTGGTCGGGGAGTTCAAACCAGTTTTACCCGTTAATGGAGCACATTGCTTCCAAAGGTTATCGTGCCTTGGCTTATGATCACCCAGCACATGGAGAAAGTGATGGGGATGTAGGACATATTCCAGCGTTTGTGGAGGGTTTAGATGCCGTTTTAGATAGTGTCGATGACTTAGCCGGTATTATTGGTCATAGCATGGGAACAGCGTCAGTATTAGAAAGCCGACATCAAAAAGCCGAAAACTGCCCGATCATCTTGATCGCTCCTGTGCTGAATTACATTGAAAACTTGTTCTCGAGTATTCGTCGCTCTGGGTACTCCATGAAACTATTTAAAGAAGTGGTAGGGGAAGTGGAACGCCAATATGAATTTCCACTGAAGTCGGTTGATCCCTACCGCCGTCTGATGGAGCGGAAATCAAAGTGCATTATTGTTCACGATAAAGACGATAAATTTACGTCTTATTCGGTTTCTGAAGAAGCGGGTAAAGAAGGTGATAACGTCGAGCTAATTACGACCGAAGGCCAAGGTCATGGTCGAGTAATGAAGTCGTCTGCTGTTATGGAGGCGTTCGACAAATTCTCATCATAATGAGGCTTGCACATTTTTACAGAACGGGGTAAAAACAAAAGGTAATTCAATCACAAGGAAGAAAAATGATTACCGAAAATACCTATTTCGAAGGTGGGGTTAAGTCTTTAGCGTTCGTTCAGTCAGAACAAGAAGTGAGCGTAGGCGTTATGGCTGTGGGTGAATACACATTTGGTACAAATGCACCTGAAAAAATGACCGTTGTAAAAGGCGATCTAACCATTAGACTCAAAGGTGCAGAAGCATGGGAGACATACGCCTCTGGTGAGTCGTTTAACGTTCCTGGTAATTCACATTTCGACGTAAAAGTGGAGCAAATTACAGCTTACTTGTGTGAATACTTGTAGTTATACCCGAGATTGCTAAACCCGATATGGTTATACCCAAGTATCTTGAGATCATTTGGGTATATTTAAAAAAAATGCCACAAAGACAAGTGGGATACACTAACGAGTCCATGTGGCAAAAAAACAAATAAAGATCGAAACCTGATACGCTCGCAATGGCTAAATGGATCAGGTTTTTTTATTGTCGGCGATGCTAACGAAACTAGGCTCTATTTTTTAACGTCAGCGTCATTGAATACGCTAGTGCTGCGAAAAACGCCAATAGTGCGGGTATTAACAGTGCCTTGAATTGCCACAAGTGGTAGAGATAAGCCCCAACAAATCCCCCTAACACAAACCCTGCTACGACAGCTAAGAGCAAACTCACTTTTCTTTTGTCGGCGTGCTCTCC
Organism: Vibrio penaeicida; assembly: GCF_030689305.1. Classification (GTDB taxonomy): domain Bacteria; phylum Pseudomonadota; class Gammaproteobacteria; order Enterobacterales; family Vibrionaceae; genus Vibrio; species Vibrio penaeicida_B. Next base: position 389,766 of record NZ_JAUYVM010000003.1, read on the forward strand.
TCGCAAATAGGCTCCGAACATTATTCCTAAATCTGTGATGATCCCGGTCATGTGAGTTGTCCTTACGACGGCGCCGCTGTAAGTCGTTACCATTGCATTTTGCAATCCGCATGCAGCTGAAGCCAAATAATGTCCGGAAATCGAACCTCGGGTTAACGTAATTCCGGCCGCTGTTAGCAATACGCTTTCGAGAATCAAAGCCGTACCGTAATGCCGTCCAAGTTTTAGCGCTGTACTTTGGATGATATAACCGCTAATGGCGGAACCAGCCATAAAGCTAAGAAGAATAAAGATGATATGAATCAGCTGAGAATCAGGAGAAAGTAAGCCTGCTCCAAGCAGTGTGATGGTTCCAGAAAGATGTGAAACGGACTGGTGCTGAAATCCTAGTAAACCTATTGCATTAACGATCCCAGCAATTCCTGCAAGACAAAATGCACCGTATTCAACCCAGCGAGGGAGCTTAGTAAGCATACTGAAACCAAAACAAGGAGAGAATAAGGCGATATTCTATTCCTAGTTTCTGAATTGATCATCTGCAAACGCATCTCTTATTGATCTCTCGCAAAAGCAAACGATTCGCCATACTTAATCTGAGCTCGGTCCAAGGGATTATCCGCCTTCAGTAACTTTAGAATGTTGGGAGGGTTTTCTCTGAGCGTTCAGGTTAATGATATTTCCTGTGAGCATCAAAATCCCACCGAGTAGAACCCACCAATCTAACGCTTCGTTGTAAAGCCACATACCAACCACTGCGATAATGGGCAAGCGGAAAAAATCGAGCGACACCACCACACCAGCGTCAGCGTAGAGCATAGCTCTTGCAATACAGAAGTGAGCAGTTAATCCACATACTCCTACGACGAATAAATAAAACCACTCTATACCTGTAGGTACTTGCCAATCTTGATAAGAAAAAGCGAATCCAATGGGTAATTGAATTAGGCACATTAGGAAAATAATGACTAAAGGCGGTTCGGTTTCTGCCAAGTATTTTGTACACACATACGCAGTTGAAAAGCTGATTGCCGCTAAGATGACGACGAAAGAAGCAGGGTCGAATATATCAGCGCCAGGTTTTACAATGACAAGAACACCAATGAATCCAAGGAACAAAGAAATTACTTTTGTTTTAGTGAATGCTTCGTTTAGAAACCAACAAGCGATGAGAAGTGTCCATAATGGCACAGTAAATTCGAGCGCAAATACATTGGCCAAAGGCAGAAGTGAAATCCCTAAAAACCAAGAATACTGACCAACAAAGTTAATAAGGTTTCTCCCCACATGTATATGCATTTTAGGGGATTTGACCAGATGAAACTGACCAAAATAAGCCAACAATATAGAGACAAGCACCAGTCCAACTACGCTGCGAGTAAACACCAATTGAAAAGGCGTGTAGTTATCACCCAATTCTCTTGCTGTGATCGCCATAAACGTAAACGAGGCGAGTGTTCCCATCATCCATAAAACGGCTTTCATTCACTTTCCTTGTGAGAGTTCGAAGAGTTGTACAGACCATCGCAATATTGCAATGATGTCTGCCGAGGATTTGTTGACCATATAGTAAATTGCGAATCAAATCACTTATACAAAGGTCATAACGTCGCGTGTTGGCTGCGATATAGCCTGAAGATGGTGATGGCGTTAATGATCGCAAAGGTACTTTCCATTAGCACGCCTCCAATAGAGCCCAGCACAATGTTATGCAGTAACCAACAAAGTGTATTGAGAAGCACGGTAGCGCGCATGGCAAGCCCTTCCAACTTGTACATACCCCACGTTGCAACCGATGTGCTAAGTAAAGTAAGGAATTGGTGGGGTTCAGATGCGTTAAGCAGCCCTAAAACCCATATTAATGCGATAAAAAACCACATTAGGTAGGAAGATTGAGTTTTAGTAGAGAAATAGATTCTTAATACGCTTACTGCACATATGGTGGCAGCCGTTATTGCCCCCATTAAAACAAAATGAAGAACGAGTAATATTTGGAATAATGAAAGGTGAACACGCATTCGATAGCTGCATTTATGGGCAAAAGCCGCAGAGCCGAAAAGAAACGCAAGCAAGCCTACTAGCTGAGGAATATCATTAAAAACAGACAACATGATTATTTTTGTGAGCGAACGCAATATGACGTAAGGAACATGATAATAAAAATCGGAAACTTGATGTAAGAAATCTCTCACAAATACTGTAGGAAATCATGATATTTTTTGATACGTCATTATATTAGACATGCCTTATCCTATTGAATGTCATATAAAAAATTGGTTGTTATTTTATGGTTATCAAAAGGTTTTTTAAAATATATAGTCAAAAAGCCGTTATCTAGAACTAATATTATCCATGTCGACAGGATACGACGTTACCCTAAGGAAAGGGTGATAAGGAAGTATAAGCAAGGGCACAGCTTAACAAGGACAATGCTTTGAAGGATTGAAGCGCAAAGGATTGTTGTAAAGGACGCGCAGGGACGGATTGGATAACACCTAAGGATTAGGTTTTCCTCTAGGAATGAGGAAAGGAAGGATTCGCAAGGACACCGCTTCGGAAGGCGCGTAAAGGACAGGCAGCAGGAAGTTGCAACATTTATGGATTATCAACGCAGGATGCGTTAAGTAGCTGGAACGCTGCCAGAAAAATGATTTAACCCCAACACATTTGTGTTGGGGTTTTCTTTTTTTTGGCAATACTTATTATTGAGTTAAACGATATTGGTTTAAGTGTGAGCAGATATTTGACGTGAAAATAAGGCGTCAATTACAGTTCTGAGCATATATAGAATTGATTTTTACCATTGCGTTTCGCCATGTACATTGCGTTATCCGCTTGGTTAAGTGTCTGCTCAAATTCGTTAATTTTTCCCCTAGTCATAACTACCCCAATACTTGCTGAGACGGGATGCTCTTCGCACCTGTGTTCGCCACATGAACACGCATGTTCAATTTTAATCAGTAAATCCTGCAGTATTTCACCAACCTGACTAATGGAATCTAACTCAGTCAACATAAACACAAACTCATCCCCACCAAGGCGGGATGTTATGCCGATACCATCAAAGTGCTCGCTGATGACGCCAGCTATTTGCTTGAGGAATTTGTCTCCTTGCTGATGCCCAAATTGGTCATTGATGTGTTTGAAGTTGTCAAGGTCAAGTAGGCAGAGTGCAGTGAGCTGATCATCCGATAGGTTTAAGCTTGCGACTTGCTGTTGCAGACTTAGACGATTGACTAATCCAGTTAAAGGATCTTTCATCGCTAAATCTTGGAGCACTTCTTTTTGTCGTCGGAGTTGTTCATTGGTATCGGAAATGACGGACGTTTTGTAGAAGCTATAAACCATGGCACTCAGAATAACAAAAGTGAGAGCTGAGAACGCAAAGAGAACCAAATAAGGGATCCAAAGAATTGGCATCGTTTGGGTAAAATGAATATCAAGTTGCCACGTTCTTCCTGGCAAAGTGAGAGGGAAACTATACGAAAGGTGTCCGTCAGGATCTGCTAGATACTGAGGGAAAATACGGAGATGACTTTCTCTCGTAACATCGCTAAGAATAAAGTGAATATGTTCTCGGTTCGCCAAATTGCTCAGTAGTAACCTTTCCGGTTTAAGGAGCATGATCACATAGCCTTTAAGATCATCTGGTGGGAAGTACTTCTCGTTAATGGCGTTATGCCTTTCGTGTTCATCAAATACAGGAAAATAAATCGCTGTCGCGAGTGGTCCATCAGGATCTTGCACGGTGGAAAATGGGCTGGTGGCGTGAACTCGCTTATCAAGAGCGGACTTTCTAATTGCCTGTTGGTTGAATGGTCTTTGTGTTAACTCTAAACCAATGGCATCTTTGTTCGGTTGTAGAGGTTCTGTAAACATAATAGGAAAATAAACGGGGTTCTTGGGAACCGAAAGTGTTTTAGATGCTTCTGAATTAGTGGTGAAAAAACCCGTCGGGGCATAGCCTTCTTGTTTTAAGTGATACTCGACCAATGTACGTTCAGTTTGGTGGATCTTCGGTGCCCACTGTATGGCGAGTATGTTGTACTGTGAACGGAGCATGACATCAGAAAAACTTGCGAACTCATCGCGAGAAACCTGTTCGGAAGCAGAAAACAATGCACCATATGATTCAAGTAAACCCGATACGTCATCAAGTAAATATTGCGCTTTTAATGCTTGTGTATAGGCGATTTCATAAAGGCTTGTTTCAACATTTTGCTTTTCTACGGTCGCGGCTATGCTATAGGCAAACCAAGAGCCTAAACTACCTAAGCAAGTCGTAAAAATAACAAGCAAAGCCTGTATGTGTGTAAGTCTAACCAACATGAAAATTGCAACACCGATTGGAGATAATAAACCTATATTTGCATATGCTAATTTATTTAATAAGTGGCTCAGTTAAATTATTGTGAATTCTTGACGCAGTATCACCGAGTTCCGTACTTTTTTCATAATGAGTATTTACATTGATTAGGTAAAAAAACTTATTTTTCAATAATATGCCTAAATGTAAGGTTAATACGGGGGTTTACAGCTTTTTTCGTTTTGGGAATGGCGTGATACCAGTATTGCTGTGTTTCTCCTGCCATAATAAGCAGGGCTCCGTGCCCGAGTGTAAATTCTTGTTTCTCATTAGAATTTTTATGTTTGAGGACGAAGCGTCTAGGTTCGCCAAGCGATAGCGAAGCAATAATGGGGTTAGGTCCAAGTTCCGGTTCATTATCTTGATGCCACCCCATAGAGTCATTGCCGTCACGGTACATGTTTGCGAGAACGGAATTGAAGCGTTGACCGGATAGTTCTGCACACCTTTTCTCTAAAGCTCGAAGCTCCTCTGTCCATGGGTGAGGATGCATCGTTAACCCTGAATAAGTATAGGAAGCGTTGCCATGCCAAGCTTGCAGGCGAGGTTGCAGTACTTTTCTTCCAAACATATTGATAGATTCTTGTTGCCAAGGAAGAGTATCGGTGAGCTTTTGAAATAAACTATTGGCATATGACTCAGTAAGAAAGTTTGCGTCCCAGTAAATTAAGCTATTTTGGAAGGTTAGCCATTTTCCTGTTTCTTCTTCAAACAAATCGTAATTCTGCACTTAATGATTCCTCGAATCGCCACATGGGTATAAAATACGCCCTTTCCCATACAAGGTAAAAGAAGAATGCAACAACAAGAGTTTGAAGCCCTAGTAAAATCCCTATGCACGCAAGAATCGCTTCCAAAAGCGCTGGAATTGTTGAAAATCTCTGAAGAAAAAGAAGTTGCAGATGCTGCTGAATCTCTCTCTGGTCAGTTTGCGCTAGCAGAAGTGGAAGGTGAATCTCGAATTTATCACGTTACACTTCAAGAAAATGAGCAAGGCGAAGAACAAGAGTTTGTAGAGCACGTGATGAATGAAGGAGATGACATAATAAAATTTGTCGCTTGGTTCTTCTTTAGTATGTTTGAAATTAAAGAGCGAGATACATATCAAGCAGCAGGTAAGACTTATCAGCAACCTAAGCGAGGCTAAGCACATTCGTCCTTTATGATCATCGATTTACTTTTGTTGCAATAAAAATGTGATCTAGATGTTGATTCTGATCCGGTAAAGAGTAAACTGCGACTCAGTTCACGTTATAGGGGTGCTCAAAATGGGATTAGATTTAGGATCGGTATACGTTGCCAACCAAATGGCTAAGAAGATGGTGGAAGAGAAGCTCTATGGGCAGCCATCTTCAAAAATCGAAAGACCTTCTTTATTTCGCCGGTTGGCTTCGAAGGTTAAAAAAACAAAGTAAGGGAAATTATGATGATCGAAGGAACGAATCAAATGCCCAATCATAAAATTGGGCTTTTTCTTTTTGCACCCAAGCGACTTGGGTATTAACGAGTTAACTTGCGTTTTTCGATTCCATCTCTACCACATTGTCCGGAACTGGGCGCAATCCATTTGTTCCAATATGCTCTTCAAGCTTGTCAAAACCACCAACATAATTACCGTCTAGCCAAATTTGAGGCACGGTGACTGGCGTTTTTTCGCCAATGATGGCTTTCACTTCTGGAATCATCCGATAGAGAGCAGAGCTGTCTTTGACGACATCGTGATATTCGTAGTTTATGCCTAATTCATCTAACAAGCGCTTTGCTTTGACACAGTAAGGGCATGTTGCTTTCCCGTACACAATGTTTCCCACAAGATTACTGCGTTTTGCCCACTGTTGAATAACCGATTGGACTAAAACGCCTCGGTTCAATGCTTCACCTTGGCTAACTACTTTGCCTTCCACCACCAGAATCGGAGCGTGAAAAGCGCCATATTTTAGCGGCTCCCACCAATGTGATAACCAGTCTTTTATTTCCAAATCAATGGGAATACCATCCAATTCGTTTTCAAAGGTGTCTTGAAGAATATCTTTAGTTAGTGTGCATTCTCCACAAGGAATGTTCACCTTAAATGGACCCCAACTACCACCCCAGCGGTATAATGTGATCTTGATTGGATTTGCCATTGATGTTTCCTCATAAAGTGTATTGATTTAATAGATCCGGATAACGAAAAAAATCTTTCATCCATTAAAAATATTTTTATCTAGCGTGCGAGAGTGTGGTTGCAAACAAGGTTAGATGGAATCTTAAAATTATAGCAAACAGAGTTAAAGCAGGGTTTTCATTGAGGGCTCATGTTGTTTATTTGAAAGCTCGACCTTTGGCTTCATTTTTTTTTAAAAAAATTAAGCCTTAATTAAATTCGTATATGCTCACATAAATGTGAGCGATTCAATAAAGAATTTGATCAAATTTATGACACTTTATGATTTGAATAAAAAAAGTCTATTGGGAAAGTATTCCATTATATATGTCGTGCTTTCACTAGAATCAGTAAAGAAAGTGCACTTTATAATAAAATTTAAAAGACAGTTAATATGTAATTAGTTTGAATATTTATTGAGCTGTGAGCGATAGCACATTTATTGTCTTTCTTTGTGTTAATGTAATCAAATTATTAATATTTTTGTATATATGAAACCAGTTTATATTACTCCTTGGTTTCATTTTTGGGTAAATATATTAGGGACTATATATTATGGGCAGGCTAAGCTTTAAATTAAAAGTGATAATTCTGATTTCTCTTTCAGTATTAATCACTATTGTTACTTCTTATTTTAGTGTTAATTACTATATCAGCGAGTATATTTATAAGTCGGATGTCCAGAAAATTGAGCATAATACAAAGTTGCTCAATGAGCGTATTGCCGATGAAATGAAGAATGTAGTTTCGTTAGCCGTCAGTTCCAATATGATGATAGACACGCCTGAAGAAGTTAAAGAATCCACCATGTTTGTTAAGGTAGTAAAAGTGGTTTCTGGTGTTATAGCTGTTGGTGACACAGGGCGGCTAGAAGGCGAAGAGAGAGACAAATACATTAACTTAGCTCGCGCAATGGAATCGCGTATTGTGGATGTGAGCAAAGCTGAATTGATAGATGGAAAATTATACTCAACTATTTCTGTAAATAGAGATGGAGGTTCCGCTGACTTTTATACTGTCGATTTAGCAATATTTTCGGAAATTATAAAAAAGTATTCTGTGGATGGAAGTTATATTGAACTAATTTCATCCTCAAATCAGACAATATATTCAGACAAAATTAGCGGCGACTTGAAAACCTTAAGCTCAACCATTGAAATGGATGGGATAAATTGGTCTCTGAACAGCTATGTCGACCTTCAAAGCATAAGGGATAATACTGCCACTCTTAATAATGAGATAACTATAGTTCTGGTGCTAATTGGTCTCATTGTTATCGCATTTAGTACCTTAATGCTTCACCAAGCATTTAGACCATTACTGTCATTGAAGAACATGGTGGCAGAATTATCTAACGGGACCGGAGATTTAACTCAACGCCTTACTGTGAAGTCTAAAGATGAAATTGGAAACATATCTTCTTCAATTAATATGTTTATTGAAAAGTTACAAGAGAACTTTATCGACGTTTCCACGTCCACAAAAAATATAGATAAAGCGATTGAAAAACTCAGCCATCAATCTCAATCGAACTTGAGTACGCTAGACGGACACACGCAAGAAACTGAGCAAGCGATCAGTGCAATAAGTGAAATGAGCGCGACGGCAGATGCAATTACAGACAGTGCAGTAAAAGCCGCAGAACTTACCGATATCACCAATATGAACGCCAATACATCGAAGAAAACGGTACAGCAAGCCGTAGAAAACGTATCTGCGTTAATTAATGAAGTCGGCTCTATGTCGACGTCCATTAGTACAATGAGCCATGATACAGACCAAATTAATTCAGTTCTTCAGGTGATTGGAGACATAGCGGAGCAAACGAATTTACTAGCTCTTAATGCAGCTATTGAGGCAGCACGAGCAGGCGAGCAGGGGCGTGGCTTCGCTGTTGTAGCGGATGAAGTCCGTGCACTGGCGGCCAGAACACAAGAGAGCACATCGCAAATTAATGAAATGCTAGGCAAGCTTCGAAGTGCGACTGATAATGTTGTTACCGCTATGGAATCGACCCGTTCAAGTTGTGAAGAAACCGCGCAAAGCACTAACGAAGTCATGGAATCCTTGAACCTTGTTACGGATTCCGTTGTGGAAATTAATGAAATTAATGCACTCGTAGCAACGGCGGCGAAAGAACAAAGCCAAGTTACGGATGAGGTTAGCAAGAACATGGTTGCGATACAGGATATTGTTCATCAACTAAATGACAATGCATCCGATACACTTACCATCAATGAAGAGTTGAGTGGGACGTCTAACAGTCTAGGAGATGTTGTCGGTCGATTCAAAGTGAGTTGATTTGTCAGAATATCTGTGGAAATTAGGGCGCTTTGGCGTCCTTTTTCTTTGTAAATTAGCGAGCTAAACAACATGTAGAAACCGGAGTGTTTTCTGTCGTTAAAGCTCTTTTTCCGGAGCGGTAATAACCTTTCATTTAGCTCGAATATATGCGTGATTTCTCATAAAACTTATGTATAATTCCACCGCTCACAGCGTAAATGGAATGCGATCCTGTAATTTTTCCGTAAAATGAAGCTTCGCAATTGAAAACTGGTAAGTAATCAAGGAAGAGCCATTGTTAACAACTGAGGTGATTCAGACGTATGATTACGTTATTTTCATTACTGAAATGGGTGGTGCTTTTTGCTTTGGTTAAGGCGGGGATCATTGAAAAGTCGACAGTAGAAAAGATAGCCAAAGGAACGTTTAGGTTATTCAAAAATGTCTTTTTGATCGCAATATCTACTCTCTTTCTCTTTGAAAACCAACCTCTTGTTCACCAGCAAGTATACTTCGAGAGAAAATTCAAAGAGTTTTCTCGATAGCCAGTTGAAGATCGAAGCGTGTAATGACTGAGCTTTGCTATAGTTTTAATTGCAACAATACAATGTTGCCTCTCACCACTTCGCGCTCATGCTTATCTAAAGGAAATCTTATGGTAGAAACGGAACACCTTATCCTTGTGCCAACATCACACAGTGATTTGGATATCTATAAAGAACTGCTTTCCAGTGCCATAGTGACGCGCTATTTACCATCTGGTAAACCTTACACAGATAACCAAATTCAAACGAACATAAAAAATCGCGAGGCACATTGGCTAAAACATGGCTTTGGTACTTTTACTGTTTGTCAAAAATCGGATCGCAGTAAGAAGTTGGGTTATGTTGGAGTGGAAGAATCTCCTGAACCTAACGTTTTTGAGGTTCGGTATGCCATTCTTCCCGAGGCTCAAGGTCACGGTGTGGCTCAAGAAGCGGCGCGTGCATGTTTAGATTTTACTTTTCAAACCAGTAAGTTGAGCAAGATTTATGGTGTCGCTGTAAACGAAAACTACCCCTCTATAAAAGTAATAGAAAAGCTCGGGATGCAACCAGAGCCCGACGCACATTTCTATGACTTTAATGAACTTCTATATTACTCCATTTCGCGCCACTGAATTTCGAGTTATTGAGCGAACAGATATTGTTTATAAAAATATCCATATAACTTGTCCGTGTTTGTGAAAAGCGCTCTCAGCTATACTCCTGCGTCTCGAATCGCTCTCTTTTGATTGTCACTACGCCAAAAGAGGTGATGCGATTTTGAATCATATCGTAATCAACAGCTCTGGATTTACGATCCAGCTCGCTAGAAGGAAAAAAAATGGCTGAGTACGTAGTATGCGCTCTGTATAAATTTGTGCGTCTAGAAAATTATGTAGAACTCCGAGACCCTTTAAAAGCTTTGATGGAAAAGCACGAAGTTCGCGGAACGTTATTGCTTGCAGAAGAAGGCATAAACGGCACAGTTGCCTCTAAGAGAGAAGGCATCGACGCGCTTCTTGAATGGTTTAAGCAAGATCCTCGTTTAGCTGAGATTGTCTACAAAGAATCTTTTGATGCAGTCCAGCCTTTCAATCGCACAAAAGTAAAACTCAAAAAAGAGATAGTGACACTCGGTGTCGAAGGTATCGATCCTCGTCATGTTGTTGGCACCTATGTTAAGCCTCAAGACTGGAACGATCTTATTGCTGATCCTGAAGTTTTTGTTGTCGATACCCGCAACGACTATGAAATTGAAATCGGTACATTCCAAAATGCTGTGAACCCTAAAACAGATACCTTTCGCGAATTCCCTGAGTACGTTGCTCAAAATATGGACCCAGAGAAACACAAGAAAGTGGCAATGTTCTGTACTGGTGGCATTCGATGTGAAAAATCGACTGCTTATATGAAAGAGCAGGGTTTTGATGAGGTTTATCACTTAGAAGGTGGCATTTTAAAATACCTTGAAGAAGTGCCTGAAGAAGAAAGCATGTGGGAAGGTGACTGTTATGTTTTTGATGGGCGAGTTGCGGTAAATCATCAGCTTGAAAAAAGCGGCTATGAGATGTGTAACGCTTGTCGTTTACCAATCACAGAGCAAGATATGGCATCCGCTGCGTTCGAAAAAGGGGTAAGCTGCCCTAAATGTATCGACAAACATTCAGAAGAACAAAAAGCACGTTTTCGCGAGCGTGAAAAACAAGTCCAACTTGCCATTAAGCGTGGAGAAACTCACGTAGGTGGTGAAGCCGACAAAGTGATTGCTCAGCGCCGACAAGAAAAAATCTCGCGTAAAGAGCAGCAGCGTCAGCGAAAGTAAGCGAAATAATATTTTCCGAAAACCCTTAGACACCTAGTGTTTAAGGGTTTTTTTATGCCTTTTTGGGGGAATACAACTTGCTGACTATTGACTAATTTAAGAACATCTCATAACATGTATTTGAAATGCATGTTATGAGATGTTCTGGTATGGATTTTAAGAGAGTCAGTGAAATTGGTGGTACGGTTATGGTCGTTTCTTTGTTGGTGATGACTGCTACGTTGTTAATCAGATTTCCCTTAGCGGACCGATTCAGCATTATTCAGCAGGCAATCGCTCATATCGGAACTATCGTGTTTGCTGGTGTATTCAAAGTGGGTTATGTCGCCTTTATTGTTGGGCGATACGAAAGAAACCTCTCGTTTTAAAGGATGGCTATTATGAACTTTGCGTATTTTTACTATTTTGGAATTGCTGCGTTTCTTGGGCTAATTGCCCCATTTCTCGTTTTGTACTTGGCGGTTATGAATTGAGTTTTTTGAACAAAACGTAAACAGCAGGAGCCAGTTGAAGCACACTCAAGCGTATGACGTGGTGCAGTATTATAAACATCACGTCAAAGCCATTAGCTAGCGCAACAACGACAACGCTTTCCAGTGCTCCCGGTGCATAGGCGAGCGCAACGGAAGTTAGTGATACATCAAATATTGACACCGATAAAACCGTAAAGAGGGCGGTGATAGCAAGGACTAGCACAAAACAGATAGATCCCGCCCTCGTATATTTTAATGCATCACTTCCAGTTATCCCGCCAAAACGTGATCCTATTAAAAGACCAAGAACAACAATTGCAGCGTCCATAAGCCAACTCGGTACCAAGAGATTTTCGATAGGAAGAACTGGCGAAAAAATTAGGCAAGAAAACATTGTTGTTAATAGATAAGGGGCAGGTACGTTCCATTTTTCAAGCCAACGACCGGAAATCATCGAAATGACCGCAAGAAGTACAAAAGTGCTAATAGATTCAAAAGAATAGAGCAGTGGTACCTCTTCTAAAGAATCATATCCATCTGGAATAAAGAAGCTGGCGAAGACAGTCAGCAATACCAGTCTAAATAAATGAACAAATATGACGCTGGCTGAGGCATTGTTTTTGTCTATCACATCCAATACGGCGGCCATTGCCCCTGGGTATGCAGCAAGTATGCTGTCCAACTTTGACCACTTTTCGCGTTTTCGGAGCCACCAATAACCCACCCCGACTTGAACAATTAGACAAGCTAAAAGAACAAAAAGGCTGGGCAGTAGGTTTAAAAATTGCGCTAGTGAATACTCAACGAGTTGAAATCCTGCCGAAAAACCTAGTACCAACTGAAGGAACACGCCGTCCTTTTTACTCGTCTTGGCGTTAGGTATAAATCGAACGAAGATAGCGGCGCCTAACAAAGTTCCTAAAAGCAATCCGTGCGGAATGGCGAGTTGCTGAAATATGATCCCAACAGCCAAGGAGAAAATGAGTAACTTAAGATATTGCACAGGCTCTCCTTTTTATATGGATACACCAATTTACTTTGTTTACAGGAACGAAAGCTAAAGTAAATCTACGCCGAAAGTGCGTGCTATCCAGACAATAATGCCAAACGACACTAGGGTGATGACAATGCCGATTCCAAGTGATGTGAAAAAGTGAAACCGCTGCATGAGCATAGGGAAGGCTAGAAACATCGGCAGTGTGGCCACAACATACCAAAATGTGTAAAACGCATGATTGGCGAGCTTTTCTTTCGGTTGCCCTTCAAAATGAAGCCAAATTAATGCCAATACGGTCACTAAGGGAAGAGATGCCAAAAGCGCACCAAGTTTGTCGCTACGCTTTGCGAGCTCAGATACTAAAACAATAATGGTAGCGGTGATGAAAAACTTGGTGACAATCCATGCCATAAAAAATTCCAATTGATTGAGCAGAAGAAGGAGTACTTATTCAGCGGATATCATACTCTATATTGAATTCTTTGTATTTAACGCAGCATGATTGGCACACAGTTCCTTGACATACGGAGATAGCGGACATGCACCAACGTCATATTTTTAAGGAAAATACAGAGGTTGGTGCGGTGTTAGAAAATCAGAGTATAGAGAATAGAGGCTTATGTGGTTGGGGTAACGCCAATATAAATTTCAACTTCATCCTCGCTTTTGTACTTTTCAAAATCCGTACGGTACGCTCGCTTATATTCACAACCTTCGGTAGAAAAGAATACCCAGATTTGCTGCCAAAGTTCGACGACCATATTCGGCATGCTTCCCTTGTTACTAAAAACTAAGTACTCGCCAGATTCGACTAGAGATACTTCTAGTGTACTTTGATCACTTAGCTTATTTTGAACATCTAAATGAGTGGCTCCTGCCGTTACATCAAATTCACCAAGATGATCCGACTCGTACTGATGATAGATTCCAAAAACTTCAGATTCAGTTTGAAGGTTTGGGGCAACATTAACGTAGAAATCTTGCCAAAGAGCCCCAATTTTTAAGCCAGACGTTTTCATTTCATCATGATTGTTTGTACGGATAGTTAATCCGTGAACTGCAAATTGTTCGATTTTTTCCATGCGCATATTCGAGCTCCTGTCGCTAAACTGACGTGTGTAGCCTTTAGCTTAAAGAGCGCAAATGACAGATTGTGTCAGGAGGGCAGTTAAGATGCTTTCATTGTCCACCCATGGGCCTGCTGTTGCGCGTTCCATAGCGATTGATATAGACCAGCCGTGTTATTCAATTCTTGGTGGCTTCCCTGCTGCTGAATTTTGCCATCGTCGAGCACCAATATTTGATCGGCGTTGACAATGGTATTGAGTCGATGAGCGATCATAATGACGGTTTTCTTCTTAATCAGCGCGCTTAAGGCTTGCTGTATTTCATGCTCATTTTCAGGGTCCAGTGACGCTGTAGCTTCATCCAGTAATACGATGGGGGCATCTTTCAAAATCGCCCTAGCAATAGATAAACGCTGTTTTTCACCGCCAGATAACGTTGCTCCCCCTTCACCTATCAAGCTGTCTAGTCCATGAGGTAAGTTAGAAACAAATTCCCAGCAGCACGTTGCTTTACAAACTTCTTCAACTTTCTGCCTGCTTGGTTTTTGCAATCCAATGGTCAGATTATTGAATACGGTATCGTGGAAGAGGTAAACCTCTTGGAATACCATGCTGATTTGGTCAGCTAAACATTCAGCAGTAAGCGATTGAACATTATGACCACCAATTTTAATGTCCCCTTCACTGGTATCCCAAAAGCGAGCAATCAAACTGGTTATAGTTGTTTGTCCGCTTCCTGATGGACCGACAAGCGCAGTTAAGCTTCCCGGCTGGCAAGAGAAGCTAATACCGGATAAAACTGGGTTTTGGGCGTAAGTAAAACTGACGTTTTCGAATTCAATGCTGGGTTCAAGCTTTCGGTTTACCTCTCCTTGAGGAAGCTCTGGTTCTTCGAGTACGTCTTGAATCCGGTTAGAGGCTTGCTGCATAAAGCTGTATTCAGCAAGGTAAATTGCGATGGACATAAGAGGTTTGAAAAAGCGGCTCGACACAATCAAAAATAGGACCGCAACGTGAGGTGCTAACTCGCCGCCAGCGTATAGATAGATCAGCGAGATCAGCATTGTTGCAAATCCGAGTTCGACTAAGCACACAAAACTAAGAGGTGCCACACCCGCTACAAATTCGTGCTTAAGGCTCATTCTCTGAATATCTTTAAGCTGATTATCGAGTTTGGAGAATCGTGTACCAGCTAAGTTGTACGATTTGAGAAGTTTGATGGCGAGAATATACTCCATCAAAGAACCCGTCATTTCAGCCACTTTATCCAGCAGTTTTCTGCTCAGTATCGCCCCTGCCTTTTTCAATAAAATAAAGGTCACAATGGCGATGGGAAGACCAATGCACATTGCGAGGCTTAGTCGCCAGTCTTCAAAGGTTAAGCCTATAGCGACTAAAGCGGCCAAACTGATGGTAACGACCAATTGGGAGAAAAGATGGGAAAATATTTGCTCGGTAAAAGTGACGTCTTGTAGCATGGTTGCGTTAAGCGCGCCTGGGTCTGTTTTTAGTAAATACCCCATTGGTACTTTTTTTAATTTACCTGCCAGGTTTTGACGGATATTAATGCCGGCGTCGTATCCAAATATTTGGCTATGAACCATTACGTATCGAGCCACAACGATGCGCAAGGCAAATAAAACCAGCATGGAGCCGCAGCAAACCCAAATAAAGTTCAAGTTCGGTTGTGGCAGAAACATTTCCTTAATTACCAAATAAACCACAACGAATGGAATACCCATAAGGAAAGCTTCTAGAAAACCAACGAGGATATTTCGTGTTAGCCCTTCGTTTTCTGTACCAGTCAGAGCTTTCATTTGTTTAAGCATCAATAAGCTCCTTTTCTGTTCCTTGCTCTTTTGTTGATAAACTCCATTGACGAGATGCTTGATGAGAATGCCAAAGGGTTTGGTAAACATGGCACTCGCTCAGCAACTCCGTATGCGAGCCTTGTCCAACCAAACGCCCTTTTTCAAGAACCAATATTGAATCTGCATGTACGATGGTGGACAACCTATGAGCGATAACAATGACGGTTTTACCAACCATTAACGTTGCCAAAGCGGACTGAATGAGTGCTTGATTGTTGGCATCTGCGTAAGCCGTAGCTTCATCCAAAATGAGAATTGGGGCGTTTTTCAAGATTGCACGTGCTATGGCGATGCGTTGTTTTTCTCCTCCGCTCAGTGACATGTTTTCTCCTAGCACGGTTTCGTACCCGTTAGGCATATCACAAATGAAAGAGTGGGCTTGAGCGGCTTTGGCTGCGGTGATTATGTCATCTAGTGAAGCATTACTGCCCATAGCAATATTGTCGCGAACAGATTGGTTTAAGATGATGCTGTCTTGAAAAACATAAGCCGTGTTGTCCATTAAGTACGAAGGAGAAAGTGATTGAATAGGTTTTCCACCGATGAGTATCTCACCACTTGATGTATCCCAAAACCTAGCAACTAACATAGCTAATGTTGATTTCCCTGACCCAGAAGGGCCGACCAACGCCGTCATTGAGCCTTGATTAATTCCAAAAGAAACATCTTTGAGAACGAGATCTGATTCATCGGAGTAGCGGAAATCAACGTTCTGGAATTCCACATCAAATTGAGTCAGTGTTTCGCTTTTTTCGGGTTCAGACAACGAACGTTGTGCCATTAAGGACTGGAGCCTATTTACACCTTCGAAAATTTGGCTCAAGTATCCACTTAACATTGTGATGTTGTAGAGAGGTTCCATCATTCCCACGCCAAGCAATATACATAAGGTAAAACTCGCGACATCCAAGCTTCCTTGTGACCAAAAGAAGACGCCTAAAGGCAATAGCACCAAAAGCCCGCTGTCTAATAGCGTTTTGAATGCAGCAAAAGGCCAACCTGCGTCTTTAATCCATTGCACAACCAGTTTGTGGTAGTTATCTAGGCTTGATGTGAAAAGTTTATGAGGTTTTCCCCCGGCATTAAACGCGCGAATCACGGGCATTGCACGCACATATTCTGTAACGCTGATATTAAGATTTTCTAATGATTGGTGGTATTGTCGAGTTTTATCTTCAAATCCTTTGTACATGCTCATTTGGGTAATGATTGCGAGAGGAATTGGCACTAAAGCAGCCATCGCCATTCGCACGTCGATAAACAGTAAGAAAACAAATACCGCTATTGGCGTAATGATGGATGTAACGAAATCGGAGATGTGGTGGGCGACAAATAGCTCTACTCTTTCAACATCTTCTGAGAGGATCTTTTTGATTTCGCCAGAACTCTTATCATTAAAGAACCCCATTGGCAGCGTTGCCATATGACCCAGTGCGAGTGTTCGAACTCGATATTGAATGGCGAATGCGGATTTATGAGAGAGCATAACTGCGCCTAACAACATGGCATAACGAACCAACATAAAGGCGATGGCGTACCCAGCCCAACTCCAAGCTTGTGATACGTCAAAACTGTCACTTAGTAATTGATCCAATACCAAATAGGCGAAGTAAAATGGAGCAAGTCCGCAAAGAGCACTAGCAGCTGACAGAATTATGGAAAATACGAGCTTGAGTTTGTGTTCTGCGGAAACCTGAAAAAGCCACTTTAGACTGGCTGCTGCTTCCTGATTCATTGAACTACCTTTCTTCCTTTCAAAAGTTAGACTCATTTTGAATGAAGGAACTGGAAAGACTGCTCAATGGCGGATTATTTTAAAGTGTTGAAAAATAAAAATAATTATGCATTGTGGGGCTTGTTTATCCAGATCGGAAAAAGCTATTGAGTGAGTTTTAGGTAGTCTCTTGGTGTTATCCCAAAATGTTTTTTGAACGCGACAGAAAAATGTCCGTGATTTTGATAGCCCACCTCATTAGCTACTCGAACCACGTTACTGCGTTGTTCTAATAGTATCTCTCTCGCGCGTTCCATTCTTTGTTGGTGGAGGTAGCCAAATGCGGTTTGTTTGAAAACCTCTTTGAATCCTAGCTTCAGTTTAAAATCGTTCAAGCCGACTTTTTGCGCCAGTTCTATAAGAGATGGTGGTGCGTCCATTTGTTCTAGCAATAAGTTTTTAGCTGTATAAATCTTGTTTATGTCTGCTTGACTCAATTTTCCTGATTGAAGATTAGAAGGCGACATTTCTTGCAATACCAGCGAAAACAAATGCCAGCCAAGCCCTCTGAATTGCAATGTCTCCGCTAAGTCGCTGGTGCTGCTGGTGAGCATCTGTCGCGCAATCGCCATCATGCTCTCGTTTGCGTCAAACGTAAACAAAAAGGGTTTTGGTTGGTTTTGAAAAGCGGGAGAGAAATAGCGCTCTAGATCCTTACATTGATAGCTTTCTACGAGTGACCTTACTTGGTCGATAGAAATGTTAACTGATACACCTTGAAATAAACGGCTCTGAGCTCGTGTATAGCCGGAAACTTCATCTGAATAATAGATCGCAACTTTGTTCGGGGATATCAGAAAGCGCTCACCCAAAGACTGCAGATAGCATTCACAGCAACTGCCTGTGCTAACAAAAATGGTGATCTCTCGAGGACCAAACCCATCGCTAGAGAACAATTCGACCGGACGGTTAAATGTTCCCTGCATACGCATAGAGTGTAAGCCTTTATCTAGGTTGAATCGGTTGACTTCTAAGGACCCAAATGACGCGTTCAGCCCGTAGTAGCCTTTTTCGGCAACCGTTTCAAACATTTCGATGTGGTCAAACTGAAACCGATAGAATCCGTTCATTACAAATGAGAGTTATTATCAATAAATCGTGAGGTTAATGGTTAGCCTTCTTTATTACAAGTAGATAAATTTTCTGGGTGTGATCGATGCTTCAGAACAAAAAAATCGAACATTGAGCCTTCAGCTCATACATAGAATAAAGACTCGGCAGTGACAGTAACTTAAAAATTTATCAATAAGATGCATATTTATATCGAAGTTTTGTTGGGTCTTTGTTAATTTGTAAAGGAAATTTAAATATGAGGTTGGCGTAATGAAAGTAATAGGGATGATTGGCGGCATGAGCTGGGAATCGACAACCAGTTACTACCAAGCTCTAAATACACTGACCAATCAGCGATTGGGAGGATTTCATTCTGCTAAAATTTGCCTGTACAGTGTTGATTTTGCTGAAATTGAAGCACTTCAGCGTGCAGGCGAGTGGAGTAAAATGGCCGAGATCCTCTCCAATGCAGCGAAATCTCTAGAAGCTGCTGGGTCTGACTGCATTCTGATTTGTACAAACACAATGCACAAAGTAGCGCCAGAAGTTCAATCTTCTGTTTCCATACCTCTTCTTCATATTGCCGATCCAACGGGAAATGCTCTGGTTTCAAATGGCATTACAAAGGTAGGGCTTCTTGGAACACGTTTCACAATGGAGCAAGCTTTTTATCGTGAACGTATAGAAACGAATTTTGGTATTTCTGTTGTTGTGCCTAACGAAAAACAGCAAGCGGAAGTACACCGGATAATTTATGAAGAATTATGCCATGGGCAGATTTTAGATTCGTCCAAAGCGACGTATCTAGATGTCATTGGCTTGTTAGTAGAGCAGGGTGCGCAAGCCATAATATTAGGTTGCACTGAAATAGCATTGCTGGTTAAGCCTTCCGATACCGTCACTCCTCTTTACGACACGACACACTTACACGCGCAACACGCCGTTGAATTTGCTTTGGCTAAGGACTAAAAAATAATGACACATAATCTTAAAACCGTAGATATTAAGGTTTTTATCCCTGCAGTAAATTATGAATTGTGCAAAGCCTTTTATATCGACTTAGGGTTTGAGTTAAAAAACGATATGGGTGATCTTGCGTTCTTTTCGCTTGGACATACCAATTTTCTACTTCAGGACCTCGCAGAAGCAAAGCATACCAACGAGTTGATGATGCACCTCCAAGTTGAGGATGCTAAAGCATGGCACCACGCGGTGACTGAAGGTCAAATTAAAGAGAAATATGACGTAAATGTTTCCCCTTTAATTGAGCAACCTTGGGGAATGCTGGATTTTACTGTGGCAGACCCAAGTGGCGTTCTGTGGCGTATTGCTCAAAATATTTAAGTGGTCATCATGATTAAGTTATACGGACGTAAGACCTCGTTTAATGTACAGAAAGTACTTTGGTTTTTGGAAGAGCTTAACCTCGATTTCTCATTGATTGAGCTAGGTGGGCGATTTGGTGGGTTGGATGACCCTGAATTTTCCAAATTGAATCCGATGAAGAAAGTCCCCGTATTAGTGGATGGCGATAAAGTAATTTGGGAGTCGCACTCTATATTACGGTATCTAGCGAGCGAATACGGTGAACCGCAAACGCCTTATCAACGTTCTGAATATGAAAGATGGATGGATTGGTCCCAAGTGATTTTTCAACCCGCGTTTATGGGAACGTTTTGGGGTTTCTACCGCATGCCTGAAAGCAAACGGGATATGCGCCAAATAGATAGAGATTTAAGCACATGCGTGGGGGTACTAAATTTGGTTGAATCGACGCTGCAGCACTCGCATTTGGAGAATTCAAACCGAGAATATCCAGTTTTGGTTGGAACTAAACTTTCTCTTGCTGACGTGTGTGTAGGGGCGATCCTCTATCGATTAACCGAGCAAGGGCTTAATATCAAGCTACCTCCAAGAGTAAATGAATGGTATCAAGCGTTAAAACAGCGAGTAGGATACCAAAAGTGGATCATGAGTGATTTCACTGAACTTAAAGCGAGAGAAGATTATTAAAAGCGATGACGTTATCGCTTATACCCAAGTAACCTCAAGTTGCAGGATTCAGAGCCTCATAGTCTGTTCCAGTTCAAGGAGAAGGACGCAGTGGAATGACGAGTCCTTTCCAAGTTCTTTGACGATGAAATGGGACAGAATATGGGCTCCCAAGGGCGAGTTTAACTGGCTTTCATACTGCGTTACCGATTATTGATTTAGAACGACTAGATCTTCAAATCGGTGCCTTGTCTGAAAGCCAGTTAACTCTCGCTGAACCAAGCATCTTGAGGTCACTTGGGTATAACAGTTAGGGGAAAGGATCGATGGGGTCTAGGGTTATCAGGCCTTAGACGCCAACAAACCCCAATATCTAAGCCAATACTCAACAAATAGAGTAAGAGCTTAATAAAACTTGTATCCAGCTTTGTACGTTTATATCCAAGCATCTGGGTATAGTTACTGGATACTTTGTGAAGGAGTATATAGATGTCGTTAATTTCAAACACACCAGAGCCTCCGTATTACGCGGTGATCTTTAGCTCAGTAAAAGGTCCAAATGATGAAGGTTATGGCGATACAGCGAACCGAATGCTGGAGCTAGCAGAGCAGCAATCGGGTTATTTGGGTGCAGAATCCGCACGGGAAGATCTTGGCATTACGGTATCTTATTGGCGAGATTTGGACTCAATCAAACAATGGAAATCCAATGCTGAACACCTTGAGGCGCAAAAGCTCGGTAGAAAGCAATGGTACCAGTCTTACAAAACACGAATTGCAAAAGTAGAGCGCGATTATAGTTTTGAGGAGGACATATGATTCTGATTCGACACTATACCGAGCAAGATGCTAGAGCGACTTGGAAGTTGTTTTTCCACACTGTACGCAAAGTGAATTTAGGCGACTACAGCGAAGATGATGTAAAAGCATGGGCACCTGAACGTTTCGAACTGGCACGATGGCAAAAGCGAATGAACAGCATAGAGCCATACATTGCTGAACTGAATGGCAAAGTCGTCGGCTACGCTGATTTGCAAAAAGATGGTTTAATCGATCACTTCTTTTGCCACCACCTATACCAAGGGAAAGGCGTTGGAGCGGCATTGATGAACCATATTTTCTCTGTCGGTAAAGCGAAAGGCATAAATCGATTTTATTCAGAGGTGAGTATTACGGCAAAGCCGTTTTATGAACACTTTGGGTTTGAAGTTGTACAGCGACAAGAAATAGAGCTTCGGGGTAGAACATTAACCAACTTCCTGATGGAAAAACACGTTTAGATTGATAGCCTTACCTTGAACGCAAAAACTCACCAGCTGGTGAGTTTTTTGGTTTTAGTTCGCGTTAAAGCTTACGCGTATTGTGCGACCAATCTGTCCCAACTTTTTTGTTTGGTTTTCAGTGTCGCGCGCACTTGTTGGTAACGAACTTTGAGCAGCGACGCTTCGTACTTACGAGTCAGGTCGGTTTTTTTCGCTTCCATAAGCTGCTTTTTGACTTCGTAATATTCCTGCATTTGTTTCCATAGCGCGTCATACTCTGATTGCAGAGAATCGATTATTGTCGCGCCTTGCGGTTTGTTTTGAATGTTTTCCTTTGCTTTACGTAGCTGCATCTGTATCCGAGCACGCTCAATTCGAATGGCTGGGCAACGCGTCAGTTTACTGGCCAAGCCAACCAAGGAAAATAGCCGAATCATCCATTTGGTTGGATCGTACTGCCACCAATGAATGCCATTGCGGTAATCATTTTCAAAGATATGGTGATAGTTGTGGTAGCCTTCGCCAAACGTTAGAAATGCTAAAAATCCGTTATCCCTTGCCGTATTCTTGTCCGTGTAAGGCTGAGAACCCCAAATGTGAGCCAGTGAATTGATAAAGAAAGTCGTATGATGGTTTAGCACTAACCTAACGGCACCAGTGACCAGCAACATTCCCCAAACATCCCCATGTAAAAGACCGAGCAACACTGGAACGCCAACATTCATAGCGATAGCAAGCAGTAGGTAGTGCTTATGCTGCCACATGACGATGGGGTCTTTTTGAAGATCTCGGCAGTTTGAATAATCGGAATAAGTGGTCTTGTTGTAATGTCTTAACATCCAGCCAATGTGTGAAAACCAAAAGCCCTTTTTAGCTGAATAAGGGTCTTTGTCGTTAACATCAACGTGTCTATGGTGAACTCGGTGGTCAGACGACCAATGCAGCGCACTGTTTTGAAGAGCGAAAGCTCCACCCAAAGCGTAAACAACCCGAATGATGGGATGTGCTTCGTAGGCCTTGTGTGCCCAAAGACGATGGTAACCAGCGGTGATAGAAAGGTTACAAAAACTGAACGTGACGACCAGCCAAATCAGGTGTTCCACTCCATACCCAAATTGATACCCGTACCAAGGTGCAACCAACACCGCCAAAAGCATACTGATAGAAAATACCCCAATATTAAGCCAGATGAGGGGGGGCTTTTTTTCGGTGTCGACCATTTTTTTGTTCATTCCATTTTTCAGCTTACACATGTTCACTCAAAGATATTCAGCGAACATGTGTAAGTCAATAGTTAAGTTGTAATAATGTTGTTGATATCCAATCATCTTGAGCTCTCTGGGTATAGATTAAGCCTAGCAGTGCACAAGGGGAAGAGGAGGCATTTTAATACGGGTAGACTTAACGGGTTGAATCTTTGAGGGAATGGTTGCATTTGAATCATCTTGCTTATTAAGATATTGACTGAACCATCTGGGGAATGTGGAGCCACTTAAAGAATGTTACAAAATCAAGGGCGTTCAAATGTGATATTGCATGCGTTTGACTGGAAGTACAGCGAAATTGCTGAGCACGCAAAAAAAATAAGCCGACTAGGCTATCGTTCGGTATTGGTATCGCCCCCATTAAAATCATTGAAAGAAGGCAAGGGTCAATTTTGGTGGCAGCGATATCAGCCACAAGATTACAGGATCATCGATAACCCTTTAGGTAACACCAACGATTTTAAACACATGATGCAAGCACTTATGGCGCATGACATTTGGGTATATGTCGACGTCGTTTTTAATCATATGGCCAACGAATCGGATGTACGCTCTGATCTGCAGTTTCCTGCGCAATCCGATTTGGAAATCTACAAATCGAATGCCCCATATTTTGATGATCTCAAGTTGTTCGGAGATCTTTCACATCCATTGTTCGATAAAGACGATTTTGTCGAACCATTTGGCATTGTTGATTGGCGCAACAAGTGGGAAGTACAAAATGGTCGAATTAGCAGCGGACCAGCAGACCCTGGTTTACCCACCCTTAAAGACAACCAGCATGTTGTTGAACAGCAAAAGCATTATTTGAAGGCTCTAAAGAAGTTAGGAGTACGTGGTTTTCGAATAGACGCGGCTAAGCACATGAGCTTGCGGCACCTCGAAAAAGTGTGGGGGCCGGATATTACGGAAGGTATGCATATCTTTGGTGAAATCATTACGGATGGCGGGGCAACCAAGCAAGAATACGAACTCTTTCTGAAACCTTATTTAGAGAAAACAGAGCTCGCGGCATATGACTTTCCGCTGTTCAATACCTTGTTTAAAGCCATGAAACCGGAAGGAACACTGGAATCATTAGTCGACCCTTATGCTTTAGGTATGGCTCTATCCAACCCTAGAGCCGTCACATTCGCCATTACTCATGACATTCCCAACAATGCCGTATTCAACGATTTAGTAATGGATGAAGCCAGTGAATGGCTAGCCTATGCTTATTTATTGGGGCGAGATGGTGGGGTGCCACTCATTTATGCAGAGCCACCCGCTAGAGCAATGGCGCACCAACCCAACATCAACCGTTGGGGATACAGTTGGCAAAGTGAAAAATTAAAAGCACTGTTGGAATTCCACAATAAAATGTACGGTGAAAAAATGATATTTCATTTTATAAGTAAAGACGTCATTTTATTTTCACGTGGAACGAAAGGAATTATGGGTATCAATAAAGGTAAGAATATTCATTCAGTTGCGAACATATACGTCGACAACCGAAATATTGATAGAGATTTACTTTCCCAAATTGAGTTTTTGGAAATAAAACCCAACGATTATTTACTTCATTATTTTATGTGAGAAGTAGTCTTGTACTCAAGATCTTCGAGGGATAGGTTACCCTGAAGTCAGCGGTCTTTAAAACCGTAACTATTAACCTTAGCTTTTAGGGAATTTGGTACCAGTCAATTATAATCAGGTGATTAACTTCACATTTATATAAGTTTTCTAACAAAAATAAGTTTGTTTTTTATTTCATCTCAATATTGATATTTTCATTATGTTTATTGTTTTTTTCTATTAAAATCATCAAGTTAAAACAGCTCTTTTCCGATTATTTTTAGTTTAACTTTTTCTTCACTCCTCTTTTAAATTTGTCAGAAAATCATCTATAAATATGATTTTTAAGGATTAATTTGTCTTTCTGTTTTTATTTTATAAATTATTATGAGTTTGGTATTTCATATGTGGAAGTAAATTTTAAATGTGATAGATTGATGCGCTATTGAATGTAGCACATTATAAATATTGCCGTTACACCTAGAAATGAATTTCATGTGGTAATGATTCTCGAGGAATGGGACTAAAGGATTAGTCATAAGTAACTAAAAACTGGAACTATTTAAAAAGAAAACGAATGGTTAATACATAAAAAAGTATGGTTGGAATAATGGGGGTTTATTTATTAATACCGTATCTCTTCGTTCAGTTTTGGTGATATAAATCTTATTATACAAAGGTAGTAAAATATTATGTATCGAGTTAACTCAAAAACAATATACAAATCCCTTTTGTTTATTGGATTGTTTTTTTCATTAAATCAAGTGTTCGCAGCAACAAAGCTATATGTTTCAAAAGTAGGTAATGATAATAACAGTGGTACTATTGAATCTCCATTTGCAACTCTAGAAAAAGCAAAGCGTGCAGTGAACTTGCTTTTACAACAACCTGGAGATGATATAAATGTATTGGTAAGAGGAGGCACCTATTATTTAGATAGCCCTTTAACATTTGGACCGAGTGACTCAGGAAGTACGTCTCGATCTATCACTTACTCATCATATCCAGGTGAAAATGTTGTCATTAGTGGCGGTAAACGTATTCAGCCTACATGGCAGGGCGATGTGATTAAGCAAGCATCAATTGGTCGTAATTTAGTTTTTGACCAGTTATTTGTAAATGATAGTCGTCAGATATTAGCACGTTACCCAAATTACGATAAAAATGTAGCAGTACTAAATGGATATTCACCTGATGCTACTAGCGCAGCACGTATCGAGACTTGGAGCAACCCTGCAGGTGGGTTTCTGCGTGGAATTCACGATCGTGAGTGGGGAGGTAACTCATACAAAATACTCGGAAAAAGAGGCGATGAGTTAGATCTCGAATGGATTGGTGATAACAATCGCGGGAGCTCTATTCATGTCAACAAAAGAATGGTTGAAAACATTTTTGAGGAATTGGATTCTCCTGGAGAATGGTTTTATAACAAACAATCAGGAATACTTTATTATTACCCAGCAGACAACATAGATTTAGATAATGCGTCGATAGAAATTGCAGTACAAGAGGAGCTTATCAGGGTTCTTGGTACCTCAGAAAATAAAGTGTCGCATCTTACGTTTTCTGGATTCACATTCACACATACGCACCGAACAATGTTTACTCGACCACATGAAAGACCATTGAGGTCAGATTGGGGCTTTGCTAGAGCGGGTGCGGTATATATCGAAAATGCTCGGAATATCGCTGTACGTGATTCAAAGTTTGAACAAGTTGGTGGGAATGCCATCTTTGTCAGCGGAGATAACCAGTATCATGTATTTGACAACAATGATGTTACTGATGCTGGTTCATCTGCATTTTTCATCGCGGGTCTACAAAGCGCAGCGAGAGATCCTTCAACGTGGGATTTCGGACACAAAGCATCGATCTCAGATGAAGAAATTGGTCCTCAATCCGATGATTACCCAAAAAACATAACAATCAGTCGAAATTACATCAACAATATCGGTATCTTTGAAAAACAAACGTCTGGTGTTCAAATAACCATGAGCCAAGACATTCTTGTATCTCAAAATACCATCCACAAGGTTCCCCGTGCCGGAATAAATATTGGTGATGGAACTTGGGGCGGGCACATCATAGAGTTCAATGATATATGGGATACCGTTCGAGAAACTCATGATCACGGAGCATTTAACTCGTGGGGAAGAGACAGATTTTGGTCTCTTGGTGGATTCTGCACATTAGGCTGTAAAGGTGAGTTAAAAGAACCCTATGCATTTCATGATGCAGTTAAAACAACCACTATTCGAAACAATCGCATTAATCATCCAACGCACGGATGGGGAATCGATTTAGACGATGGTTCATCGAACTATGACATTTATAATAACCTAGTACTTGGTGGGGGCATTAAACTAAGAGAGGGTTTTGGTCGTAATGTGCATAATAATATTCTGGTTAATGACACGGTTCACCTCCACGTGGCTTATTCGAGAACTATTCCTGCACTTTTTGACCGAGTCGAAAACAACATTATAGTTAACGACCGTAGGTATGAGTTAGTTCGAGCAAATATAGAACGCGCACATACAGTGTTTGGACAAAATGTGTTTTGGAACAATGGAACTTATGTTGAACCAGATGCCGATTCTAACTCACATGACCAGACATCGATTGTTAGAGATCCAGCGTTTAGCGACGTCAACAGCAACGACTATACTATAAATGCAGACTTATCTTCCCAAGGTATTGATTTTAATGGGTTCCCCATGAACAGCTTTGGTAAGCCTGGTGACTACCCTCGTGCACCAAGTGTGAACGGAACGGGAGAGAAGGAACGACCGGATCCAGAGCCATTAATGGATGCATCTATAACGAGTATATATTCTACCGCTTTGCGATCTGCACTAGGATTACCTAGCCGTTCAGGGATTGCATTTTCTGAAGTTCATCCTAGTTCTTATGCATATAGCCAAGGGTTCCGTGAAAGTCATGCGTTGATAGAGTTAGATGGAACAAGCTTAACGACGGACAAAGATTATTTTTGGCAGGTTTATAATAAAATTGAACCTGGCACAGAAGTAAATGCAACTACCTTTGTCAATCAAATGCCAAATAAAATCTCTTTTTCGAAAACATCTCGCAACGAGATGATTAATGATACTTCTGGAGTTGTTTATAGTTCTGATTGGGAATTTAGCGAAGGACGTTCGTTTGGAGACTTTAATGATGATGTTCATTTTGCAACTTCCCTTGGTCAATCCTTTGAACTTGAGTTCTATGGAACAGGGATTGAGTACATTAGCGAAAAGAATGCAGACATGGGGACGGTCGACATCTACATAGACGATGAATATGTCGGGCAGGTTGATGCTCGTAATCCTAGCCGATTAACACAACAAGTATTATTTAGCGTCAATGATTTATCTCCAGGTCTTCACAAAATCACCGGCGTAATGACAGGTGGGCAATTCATGCTTGTTGATGCATTTAGGATATTACGTGATGGATGGAAAGCATCTAACAACGAGTTGATTAACGATACTTCTGGAGTTGTTTATAGTTCTGATTGGGAATTTAGCGAGGGACGTCCGTTTGGAGACTTTAATGATGATGTTCATTTTACAACTTCCCTTGGTCAATCCTTTGAGCTGGAGTTTTATGGAACAGGAATTGAGTACATTAGCGAAAAGAATGGGGACATGGGAACGGTCGACATCTATATAGATGATGACTATGTCGGTCAGGTTAATGCTCATAATTCTGGTCGATTAGTACAACAAGTATTATTCAGCGTAAATAATTTATCTCCAGGTTTTCACAAAATCACCGGGGTAATGACAGGTGGGCAATTCATGCTTGTAGATGCATTTAATATACTCCGTGATGGTTCAAAAATTCATTATCCGAATGTAGCCCGAGGTAAAGTTGCCGTGCAATCTAGTACAAGTTACGGTGGTGCAGCTTCACGAGCAGTTGATGGGAGTACAGATGGGTCATATTCCAGCAACTCGACTACCCATACCAATATCAGTGGGTCTGCAAATACCAAGTGGTGGCAGGTAGATTTGGAACAAGTTCATGCGATTGAGCAGATAAAAATTTGGAATCGAACAGATTGTTGTTCACATAGGCTGCAAGACTATTACGTATTTGTCTCTGATCAACCTTTTCAATCTGGTACGTTAAGTGAGTTGCTTTCAGATGCCACTATTAAATCGTATAAGTTCACTTCAGAACCTACTCCCATACCTTACCAAGTTATCAATCTACGTGGAATTACAGGTCAATACGTAAGACTTCAACTAAACGGCTCTGAAGATAAACCTTTGAGCCTTGCTGAGGTAGAAGTATTTGGTTTGCCAAACGTCGCTGAAAGTAAATCAGCACAACAATCCAATGTAGGTTATGACGGCGAGGCAGAAAGGGCGTTAGATGGTAATACTGATGGTAATTTCCATAATGGCTCTGTTACCCATACGGAATATGGTCCAGCTAGCAACCATTGGTGGCAGGTAGATTTGGGCAAATCTCATATGATTGGTCATGTTAAGTTGAGCAACCGAACGGATTGCTGCTCTTCGCGCCTAAGCAATTATTATGTACTCGTGTCGAATACGCCGTTTAGCTCAGATGATTTAAGTACATTGCTGAGTGACCCTTCGGTTGCCCATTTCAATTTCAGGACTTTATCTGAGGCTTCACAAAGTATTAACCTCAATAATACTCATGGTCGATACGTTAGGATACAGTTAGAAGGAAACCATGCTTCTGTTCTGAGTCTCGCAGAGGTTCAGGTGTTTGCGCTTGAAGGAATCCAATAGACTCAGTAATACGATGACATTGACGTCTGCAAGTCGAAATAGGTCACTACCAATTCGACTTGCAAGCGGAAGCCCAGTTGCTTGTCATAGACAAAGAAGTCACTGAAACTGTAATTTTGAGGTTACTTGTGTATACAAGTAACCTCAAAGTGTCATTTTATTTTCATGTAGAAAGAAAGGAATCACGGGGTTAAACAAAAGTAAACATATTCAAATCAGTAGTGAATTTGTACGTTGACAACAGAAATACTGAAAGAAGCTCATACTCCCAAAATTGAGTTCTTGGAAATAAAACCAAATGACTATTTAATCCATTGTTTTAATTAACCTAATCCGTCCTGTTTTCTTTAGCTCAAACTCTAAGTGCATATCCTTTAATTCTATGTGGTTATATTTAATGACTATAAAATATAACCACTCTATACAAAGGGTTATTGGTGGAATTTACTAACCTACTGCATTTTTATTATGTAACCCATTACATTCTGTACCAAACTTAAACCTGATAGAGCAATAAAAAATTAAAACATATAAAAGTCAGCAGGCTGTCGCTAATTTCTATTTATGTGGAATTTACCGCCGATAGAAATACACAATAAGAAAGCTGATAAGGTTATAAAATGAAGATCGCAACTAAAATTATTCTCGCTTGTTCTTCTCTCTGCGCGATTGGGGTTATCGTCAGCGGAAACTTCGTAGCCTGGAGAGCGTCGGATTTATCCGAGCAAGCAATTTACGATAGAGCCATTAGTCAATTAATTTCAGTCCGAGAGATAAAAAAACGGGAAATCGAAAGATACTTTGAACAGATTCAATTTCAGTTAGAAACGCTAGCAGATGATATTTCGACCCAAGCGGCATTAAGAGATTTCACTTCAACATTCAGCGAGTACCCAAAAGAAAAGGTGAGCTCTGCTGATGTGAATACACTTAAAAGTTACTACAGCGACGGATTTGGGCAAACATACCGAGACAGCAATGGTACCAAGTCGGGTAATGAGTTAAGCCGTTTGAGCCAGATAAGTGATGTAGGTACAGCACTTCAAGCCCGTTACATTGGCGTAAACCCGAATGCGCTTGGTGAAAAGCACCTCTTGAAGTCAGATACATTGAATACTCCATACGATAAAGCTCATGCCCTATACCATCCTCCCATCAAGCACTTTCTTGAATCGTTTGGGTATTACGATATTTTCCTAGTAGACAATCAAGGAAGCATTGTTTATTCCGTCTTCAAGGAATTGGACTACGCAACTAATCTTCTCTCTGGTCCTTATAAAAACAGCGGACTAGCGGAAGCGTTTAACGGCGCAAAATCTAAAGCCAAAAACGACTTTTTCTTGGTTGATTTCAAGCCATATTATCCATCCTATGAAGCGGCGGCCTCATTTATGGCTGCACCCGTATTTGAAGGCGGTGAAAGGCTTGGGGTGTTGATTTTCCAAATGCCTGTTGATGCTATTAATAGCATCATGACTTACGATGGAAAATGGGCAGATGCTGGGCTTGGTGCAAGTGGAGAGACTTATTTAGTTGGTCAAGATAGCTTACTCAGAAGCCAGTCTCGTTTCTTACTTGAAGATAAGCAAGGTTACATGCAGGCGCTGACATCCGC
The DNA here is from genome assembly GCF_030689305.1 of Vibrio penaeicida. Classification (GTDB taxonomy): domain Bacteria; phylum Pseudomonadota; class Gammaproteobacteria; order Enterobacterales; family Vibrionaceae; genus Vibrio; species Vibrio penaeicida_B. The sequence continues at coordinate 420,599 of NZ_JAUYVM010000003.1, forward strand.
TGGTATTTCTGCTCGAGTGGTTTCTGAAATCGGTGACAAAGACAGTGCAATTGGTCGTCAACTAGTAGATACCAAAGGCAGTAAAGCGGCGCTTAGTGGGCAAGTGGGTAGCGAAATTATTTTGGACTACCGTAATGTTCCTGTGCTATCCGCATACTCGCCTATTACAGTGGCAGGGTTGAAGTGGGCGATTCTCAGTGAAATAGACGAAGCAGAAGCTTTGGCAGATGTTGGACGCTTAAACAGTGCTGTGTTTGCAACAGTAGGTATTAGTACTGTTGTGTTACTCGTGTTATCTGCGATAGGAGCATCGGTAGTCGGAGGGGGAATCGCTCGACCAATTAAAGCCGCTGCACAGCAAATATCTCATATCAGCAGTTCTAAGGATCTTACTGCGAGGCTCGATAACAAAGGTAAAGACGAGATGTCTGATCTCGCCACAGCCCTGAATGATTTATTTAAACAGTTACAAGGCATAATTAAAGAGTTTAGTAGCGCGACAAATGAGTTGACTGAAAATAGCCAAACAATGTCAACCGCTATGGGTGATACACGCAATGCTGTGAGTGAACAGCACAACAAGTCGGATTCTGTTGCGGCAGCTGTAAACGAATTGAGTGCATCAGTATCAGAAGTGGCGCAGTTTGCCAGCCGAGCCGCTGAGTTCGTGAAAAATGCGAATGACACAGGGCAACGCAGTGCCACCATAGGACGCGCGCTTGGTAATGAGATGGGGCAGTTGACCGATCAAATGAAACAAGCCAATCAAGCAATTGAAAGGCTGTTAAAAGAGAGTAACTCAATTGGTGAAGTGCTCGATGTAATTCAGTCGATTGCCGAGCAAACGAACCTCTTGGCTTTGAATGCTGCGATTGAAGCTGCGCGAGCCGGAGAGCAAGGTAGAGGCTTCGCCGTCGTAGCGGACGAAGTTCGCTCACTCGCAAGCCGAACTCAAGCATCAACTGAAGAAATTCGTGGCAAAATTGAGGCGTTGCAAGGAGAAACGCAAGCTGTCGCCGACGGCATCACTAACGCGAATTCGTCTGTAGAGCGAGGAACCGAAAGTTGCCGACAAAATACGGATATGCTTGATCAAATCACGAATATGCTGACCGAATTGAATGACATGAATTTGCAGATAGCAACGGCTGCCAATGAGCAGTCTTCCGTTACGGATGAGATCAGTAGCAGTATTACGTCCATTGCTGATGCATCGATGCAGGTTTCAAACCAGACCAATGAAATAGATAACGTTGTTTCTGGCTTGTCCGGCCAAGCGACAGAGTTGAACAAGAAAGTTGGGCAGTTCCGATACTAAATTCCATTAATCCAAACTAAAAAAGCAGTGCTGTATTATCAGCACTGCTTTTTTGTTTCTCTGTATCCACATTCACCTCGCGCAATCCTATAAAATCCCGTCTAATCTTTCGTTTATTAGCAAGAAAGCTTTTAGTAAGAGAATTTTTAACAAAGGAGCTTTGAGGAGTCCATCGCTTAGCTTCTATGGAATAGAAAGCCCTAATTTGAATCTAAAGATCGGGTTATTGAATCTAGATATAGGGTTATGATTACAGCCAAGCATCATGAGTATCGTACATAATGGCTTGTCAGCACTGCTAACGTTGAGTGTTAAGCCGCATCATCAAAGAAATCATAACAATTACCGCCATTGGATTTTGCCTGATACATAGCAATATCTGCCGATTTTAGAATGTCGACCCAAGATGCTTGGTATTCACTGTCTAAACAGATACCTATACTGACCCCAACCTTGCAGTCTATAGAGCCAACACGTATAGGCTTCGACAAGGATTCAATAATGCTTTCTGGTAACAATTGAGGCTCTGTCTGGCTTTGTCTAACAATAGCAAACTCGTCGCCACCTAACCGTGCGATAAAATCTGTGTCATTACATGTTTCTTTGAGACGTGCGCTGATTTTCTTCAACAAATGATCACCAACATCGTGACCATAAGTGTCATTGACGAGTTTGAACCCGTCGAGATCCAATAGCAACACAGTAAATTGCGCTTGATTCTGGCGTTTTAAGTCTTTGAGTTTGTTTTGTAAAGCGGCTCGGTTTGCTAGCCCTGTTAAAGAGTCGTGGTAGGCTAAGTGGCTTATCTTTTGGCGGTCTTTCAGCGTCACGTATAATAGAAAGCCTCCACATAGGGCTAGTCCTGCGTAGCTGTATCCCATAATACTGTTTAAACGAACCAGTTCATAATCACGTAGGTAATTATTTTCTGCTACACGTTGGAATTCTTGATTCATCAACGCGTTAATTGTTTCAGCCGTTTGTTGCCCTTTCGCCAAATATTGTGAGAAATGAATGGCATTAAATGAATCAGAAGTTGGATCCAGTGTTTTAAATGATTCAAAAGTACCAATAATAATCTCTAATCGACCTTGCTTTTCCATCAGATTAGCCGATTCCGACCCAACTAGTAGAATTTCAAAAGCGGACCATGTTAAATCATAGCTGGTAATTAGGTCGTCAATATTGGTTGTTCCTCTGAAATAATCTTTAGCAGCCGTCAGATATTCTTGATGCAGCAACATGAGTTGCACTAAAGCTCTGCCAGTAGAATGTTCATTTACCGCTAATAAATCCAAACTTTTCACTATTTGGGTAACGCTGACCATCGCACATAACAAAAAAAGCACCGCTACAACTATCAAGACTGGGGTTTGAAAACGGCTGGGTAGAGGCATTATCAAGGTTCCTTCGAAAACACTTCGACATTAATCAGCTGCCACACCATATAGTCGTTAAATATTTGAGGTTGGAGTTCTTCGTGATGATCTTTAGGCAAAATAAGCCACAATGGTCCTTTTCCGCGAACCGACATTTTTTTACCGTTGTCTTCCCAAGCTAATATAGGGGCGAATTGACGAATGCGTTCAAAATCAAGCGTCACTTCGTACTTATCGAGTGCTTTCAAAGTCAGCCACGAACCTTTTGCTTTGGCATCATTTAAGATGTCTTCTAGCTTAGGTCCCTTATAGGTATGGGCTTCATTCGTCCATGGCGTGTTGGTAGTAATTAATAATTGAGGAAATGATTTGATGTTTTCTAAAGTGTAACTGGTAGGATTTTCGACGTCACCAGTAACACTTAACACTTTATTTTTACCTTGCGCGGAGGTAAGTCCCGAAAAAACAAGTAAAAATATTAGGACAGAGAAATTTTTAAGTCTTACGCGCATATTCCCTCCATGAGAATTTTAAAATCAGAAGTACTAAACAACTTATTATTTTAAGGTCAAATTCCGTTTGATTGTATGAATTTTGAGATTTGTCTTGTAATCAAGAATAGCATGCGGTTCGCCAATTATCCTGAACTTTACAGATATTTAGTGATCTTTAATCTTGTTTGGAAAACTTGAAAATCGGCGGGGAAGCAATGGTTTTTAACAATCAGCTCAATATTTGTTTTTACAACAATGAGTTCGATCCAAAAGAAAATATGTATAACGCGGAAAATAAGGTTTTTATTATGGGGATGAGAACGAAAATTAATATATATGCATATTATTTAATGTGAATTCCTACGCTATTCACTAAGTTAAACTATATTTAAAGGTTAGAATTATAATCTTTAGTAATTACTTTTGAAGTTGATCACACATGAGTAGCAAGTATTAACGAATTGGAATCAATATCACCGGTGACTGAGTTAAAATTAGCCCCCGTTATATTGTGACACTCAATCCATATCATTCTTGGATTTTCACTTTCAGCTCAAATTGAAGAGGATACTCTCCCTTAGATGTATAAATTTTCACATATTCTACGTTGGATTTTTCCATTAGTAGTGACGTTGATATTAGTGGCTAAAGCTCAGGGAGAGGAAGCACTAACAGCCAAAGAGAAACTGTTCCTAGAACGGCATCCAGTATGGAAGGTACATTCGGAAGATTATTGGCCTCCGTTCAATTATCGAGAATTTGGTGAGAGGAAAGGCTATTCAACGGAATTGGTACTTTTGCTTGCTCAGCAAGTGGGTGCAAAAGTTGAATTTGTTGATGTGGCAGACTGGGCTGAGGCGTTAGATAAACTCAAGGCAAAAGAGCTTGATATCATTTCTAACATGACGCCTACCCAAGAAGGTAAGCAATTCGCCAAGTTCACCGATTCAAGAACCATTACTGTGACAAATGCTCTCGTATCGAGTGATGCTATAAGCCCTGTAACTAAATTGTCTGATTTGATAGGAAAATCACTTGCGGTTGTGCAAGGGGCAGCAGAAATTCCCGTTATCCGAGAAAACTACCCTGAAATTCGTTTGGTAGAAACCCAAGATACGCTTCATTCCATTGAAAAAGTGGTGAGCGGCAGAGTCTCTGCCGCACTTGATAGCGAGCACGTTTTACGCTTTTACCTCGAAAACTACATCGATTCTCCCCTCCGTGTTACTTCTCTAACAGAGAACGTTAACCTGGGAGTTTATTATCAAACCCTAGCGGTTCGAAAAGATCGTCCAGAGCTTGCATCTATTCTTGATAAAGCCTATTTGTCTTTGTCGCCTGAAACCATTCAATCGCTTAAGCGTAAATGGCTGACTAATAACCAGACAAACAAAGTCAATGTGCTCAACTTAAACCGAGATGAGCGCATGTATCTGAATGAAAAACAAGTCATACGATATTGTACTCACCCAGATTTCTTACCTGTAGAGGGTACTTTGGATGGAAAAGCGCAAGGAATGACAGGTGAGTATGTTCAGTATTTTGAGAAAAGCCTCGCCATAAAATTCGAACACGTGTTAAGTGCAAGTTGGAAAGAATCGCTTCAAAACATCGAAGCGGGTAAATGTGATGTACTCACTCTAAGCCGTCCAAACAAATCTCGTTTGGATTACATGACCTATACCCAACCCTATCTTTCTTTGCCTGTCGCCGTCGCTATTCATCAGAATACGCCTTATGCCGCTGAAATCAGTGCGCTGGTGGGGAGATATGTTGGCTTTAACCGAAATCATGGTCTTGCGGATGAATTTCGTGAGCGTTACCCAGATGTTAACTTTGTTCCTGTAGACTCGGCATTTACGGGGCTTCAAATGGTTGAGAATAAAGAACTCTTTGGGTTTATCGGTGCACTTCCAGTTGTGACCTATCACCTGCAAAATTACTTCCCTAATCTTATGGTGGGGAGCCGGATGAATCAGTCGTTTCCCCTGAGCGTTGGTGTAAATAAAGCCGAAGAAAAATTAGCTGACATCCTCAATAAAGCCATTGAGAAAATGGACATTCGTTTGCATTCCTCCATTCTAAATTCATGGACACCAGTAAACTACAAACCTGTGAGCGATAAAAGACTGGTTTGGGCAGTGCTAACTATTGGTTTCATCGTGGTGTGTGCGATAGGGTACAGCTACTATGTGTTGCAGATGAAGTATCGCAAACTAGAAGAGCTCTCCACAAAAGATCAGCTCACGGGGCTGTATAACCGTTATACCATTGATACCGTTTTGGCAGAGCAAGTCGCGCAATTTGGTTTTAGTCGTAAACCCTTCAGCGTGATTCTCGGGGATATTGATCACTTTAAAATATTGAACGATCGCTATGGTCACCTAATCGGAGATCAAGCTTTGATAACCATGTCCCGAGTGTTTGAAGAAAACATATCAGATTCTGATTTGGTGGGGCGATGGGGAGGAGAAGAACTGATCGTTATCTGCCCAGGAAAAACCGAAGAACAAGCGGAGTACTTAGCTGAAACGTTGAGGCTTGCGATTAATGCAGAACATTTTGATGAAGTTGGCACTATGAGTTGCAGTTTTGGTGTTGCTCAATACTTCGCGAAGCATTCCATCACCGATTTAATGCAAAGGGCAGATAGAGCCCTCTATCACTCCAAACGTATGGGACGAAATACCGTTACTAGTTACACCGACTTTCACCTTCAATATAAAGGTGATGCGACATGATTTTTGATGAAAACTTTAGCCTTCGCCCTGTTCCTTATTACGCGAGAAAGCGGACGCTGGCTTTAGGTCTAGTGCTGGTTGGTCTTACTTTCTTCTCTGCTAGTATGCAAGCGGGTGGTGTGGTTTGGGGGGGATTATCAACGTCAGACTTTATCTGGGTAGTATTGGTGGGCAACATTATGCTGGCTTTGTACGCAGGCCTACTCGGTTATATCGGTTCAACAACAGGGCTATCAACTCATCTTCTGACCCATTTTTCGTTTGGGCATAAAGGCTCTTGGCTTCCCTCTTTGATATTGGGTGGTACGCAAGTTGGTTGGTTTGGCGTTGGGGTTGCCATGTTTGCCATTCCCGTGAGTAAAGTTATTGGGGTGGATGTGCGCATTCTGATTGGAGTCAGTGGCTTGCTAATGGTTAGCACCGCCTATTTTGGTATGTCGGCCCTCATATTTCTCTCTGCTATCGCGGTTCCATCCATCTTATTGTTTGGTGGTTATTCCGTTATGTGTGCACTTGAAACCTTTACGGTAGGTGCGCTCTATGGTGAATTGAATTCTATTCCAAATAAATTGAGTACAGCAGAAGCCTTAACCTTAGTAGTGGGGACTTTTATTAGCGCCGCCACCTTAACCGCTGACTTTGCGAGATTTGCCAAAAACCATAAAAAAGCCCTGTTCATTACAGTATTGGCCTTCTTGTTTGGTAACTCTGTAATGTTTGTGTTTGGCGCACTGAGCAGTTCTAGCATCGGGTATGCTGATTTGTTTGATGCCATGCTGGCACAGGGATTATTGATTCCAGCCATTGTTGTTTTAGGTTTGAATATATGGACAACCAACGACAATGCTTTGTATGTGTCTGGACTGGCATTTTCGAACATCACGCGCTTACCTAGTCATCGTTTGTCGGTGCTTAACGGGTTGCTTGGCACCTTATTTGCGCTTTGGCTTTACGATCACTTTATCGAATGGCTACATTTTCTTTCTCTCGCCATTCCTCCCGTTGGTGGGGTGATCATTGCTGACTTTTTAATGCGTCGTCATCAATATCAAGATTACGCTAGCGTTGAATTTCAAGAAGTGAATTGGTTGGGCATTTATGCGTTTGTGATTGGTATCATCGGAGGCGCTATTCTACCCGGAGTTGTCCCCGTAAATGCCGTAATCATAGCTATGTTGTCCTACTGGGTGTTACATTTAAAGCCTGTGAAAGCGGCAATATGCAGAGCGTCGTAATCACAGGACCTAACTCCAGACATTAAAAGGCAGTATTCAGAATGGATTCTCAAATCGTACTGATTGAAGATGATGACATCGTTCGCCAAGCAACCAGCCAATGGCTACAACTCGCAGGATTTTCCGTTACCGAATATGCCGATGGTACGTCGGCATTAGAAGGGATTTCGCCTTCCTTTTCAGGTGTTATTGTCAGTGATGTAAGGCTGCCTGATTACGATGGCTTGGCATTAATGAATGCTTTGCTACATCGAATTCCTACGGTGCCTATTGTGTTGGTTACTGGGCATGGTGATGTAGACATGGCAGTAAAAGCCCTTCGTGATGGAGCGTTCGACTTTCTTGAGAAACCGTTTGATCCTGATCGCCTTGTTGATACTGTAAGCAATGCATTCTCCTCATTGCAAGCCAATCAAGAAAGCCAGCAAAGGCTGGAGTACTTGGATCAGTTAGACGGGTTAGAGCAAGTTCTGATTGGGCAAAGTGACGTTATGGTGAATTTGCGTCAGCAATTGGCGAAAATAGCGATGATGGACACGAACGTCATTATTTATGGTGAAACAGGGTGTGGGAAAGAATTGGTGGCGAATTGTCTCCATAACCTCAGTACACGAACTGGTCACCGATTTGTGCCCATTAACTGTTCGGCGATTCCTGAGAATTTGTTTGAAAGTGAGCTATTTGGTCATGAAGCGGGTGCATTTACTGGTGCCGGTAAACAACGAATCGGTAAGTTAGAGTATGCCGACAAAGGGACTCTGTTTCTGGATGAAATTGAAAGTATGCCTTTGTCTATGCAAGTGAAAGTACTCAGAACGTTACAGGAGCATACGGTAGAAAGGGTAGGTGCAAATAACCCGATTCAAATCAATCTACGAGTGGTTGCGGCAGCGAAAGACAATCTATTTGGCCACTCCAATTTCCGTCAGGATCTCTATTATCGGCTTAATGTTGCACAACTTTCGCTTCCCCCTCTTAGGGAGCGCGATAAAGACGTCGTCATTTTGTTCGAACATTACACCCGTCAGGCGAATCCAGAATGTCGCCCAGCGACGCTCAGTGATAAACAGACACTATTGAGTTACCGTTGGCCGGGCAACGTTCGAGAGTTACGAAATGTGGCGACGCGTTTTGCTCATGATGACCTTTCGGTCGCTGATATTCTGTCGGAGTCGGCATCGTTATCATCAGAACCTGTTATAAACACCTTATCTTTAGCAACCCAAGTGCATAACTTTGAACGTAAAGTGATCGACAAATCGTTGCGTGAGCACAAGGGGAACATCACCCAAGTAATGGCTGAATTGGACCTTCCAAGGCGAACACTTAACCAGAAAATGCAAAAATACGGTTTAAGCCGGCAGGACTACCTTTCTAAGTAACCGATTTAAAAAGCTTTATACCCTATCTGAGATGAGCGAAATTTCCTGATAGCTCAGTGGAGTTCCGCTCAAAGGTCAGATAACTCATCTCAAGTCATATTTCATTAGCCTGTTGTTATTTTCGACAGTGAAGATCAGTGACGTCTCCGATTGCCTATTGAGATCAATATTGCATTGTGCATGAAATTATATGTAACGAAGTGGTTTTTTACTCATTTTGAAGTCTGATTTTTTGATGACAACGCATAAGTGTATGAAGAATCAACCAATGTTAAGTCGATGGAAAACATCATAAGACTTGGTATTTAAATAACCTCCCGAAATCAAAGATATCAATAAATATATTTAAACTCATCATGTTAGTGTGGGTTTTACTCAATGTAGATACCTTTCATCCTGTCATTAATACGTGCATTTTTGCGCATGAGTTAAAGCTTGTACTTACGTGACATGTATCATTATTGTAAATATAAAATTAAATTTTATATTTACATTCTTGAGGTCCCGCCCATACTTAAATTCGTGGGAATCATTCTCACTATTGTCCATAAATGATGACAGCGGGATTGAAAGGGCTTCCGTGAATTTCCTTTCTTTTGCGTCAAAATGGACAGAAAAAGGCGCATATTTTGCGCGAAAAATTGAATAAGGTTTAGTCACAACAAACTCAAGGAAGAGGTATTTTCGTGAAGCTGAATTATTTACCGTTACTTTTGTCTGCTTTGGTCTCGCAGAACATTCTGGCCGCCGAGCCGGAAGATGTTCTTCCGGTGCCATCAGAGAGACAACTATCGTATCTTGATAATGAGATGAATGCATTTTTCCATTTCAGCCTTAATGGGTACTACAACCGCGAATGGGGAAATGGAACAGAAGATCCTGAAATATTCAACCCTCACCAGTTCAATGCAGACGAGTGGGTACAAGCTGCAAAAGATATGGGTGCGAAAAATATCATTTTGGTTGCCAAGCACCACAGTGGTTTCCATCTATTCGATAGCCCTTATTCTGACTATGACGTGGCAAATACACCTTGGGGAAGAACTCAGGCGCCACCGCGAGATATGATGAAAGAGGTCAGAGACGCTGCGATTGATAACGGCATTAAATTTTCTGTCTACTTGTCCCCGTGGGATCGTCACCATCCGAACTACGTTGTTTATAGAGACGACTACTCTAGTGAAGATGACTACGATCAAGCGATGAAGATTTATGACGATTTTTTCTCCAATAGTTTGCAGTATGTCCTTGATAATTATGGTCCGATCCATGAAATGTGGTTTGATGGTGCCGGCACGGGGCCTCAATTTGGTCGGACCGGCTTGGATTTCGAGCGCTTTATCCAAACAATCAGGAATACGTCACCTGAAACAAACATAGCAATCGTTGGACCAGACATTAGATGGGTTGGCAATGAACACGGAACAGCACCGGAAAATGCTTGGAGCATCCACCCGCTTTCTGACCGTGACGACAGATACAACGAAACTGGTGTGGTATTAGATGGTCGCTTCAGAGGAATGTCCTCTTCGGAGCGTTTGAACTTTTATCCTAATGAGTGTGACACGCCTATCCTAGAAGACGATCACGGGCATATTAAGTGGTTCTGGTGGGATTCTCATCGGGTAAGGAGTCAGGATACACTGTTTAATACTGTTTATTTTGACTGCGTTGGTCATAACAGTAGCTTGCTGCTCAATTTGTCTCCAGATACCGAAGGTAAAATTCCTCAAAATCAGTCGGTTGCTGCAAAAGCCCTGGGTGATTCCATTCGCATGACATTTTCTAACAACCTTCTTTCCGGTGCGTCAGTTAGTGCGAGCAGTATCCATGAATCGACGTACAATCCGAGTAAGGTCCTTGACGGTAATAAGAATACCTACTGGGCGGCGCAAGATAAAAGTGGATGGCACCATACACCTAGCGTCTCTATTCAGGAAGAGTCGTTAACATTTACAATGGACACTCCGATCAGCTTTGATGTGTTTTCAATTTCTGAACCCATTTTTAAGGGGCAACGTATTACTCACTTTTCAGTGCAGTCCCGTTTAAATGAAGGAGAATGGAAAACCATCGTTGATAAAGGGCTTATTGGAACCAAGCGCTTAGTCAAACTCCCTAGCCAAGTGATTGCAGACGAGCTCAAGGTGGTAATTGATGGATCGCGAGATGTGCCGCTCATATCAGAAGTGGGTGTTTATAAACACGAGCAAAGTAAAGTGGACGTTACATTTAGCCCATCTGAGACACTTCAGCCGCAACCATTTGAAGTGACGCTTACCTCCCCAATAGATAATGATACAATCTACTATACAACGGATGGTTCAGAGCCTACGTACAACTCACCGGTTTATACAACCCCAATTTCCATTTCTCAGCCAACGACTATCAAAATACTCAGCCGTTCAGCCGGAATTAAAAGCAGCAAGCAATATTTCTTGGGTACAGCTAAAAACCTGGCGATAGACTCTCGTGCAGTGGTGTACCAATCTAGCGTTCATGCTTCTGGTGCAGGTCCAGAGCGGGCTGTTGATGGTAATGTCAGTGGTCATTGGGGGCATCGTTCTGTTACCCATACAGGAGAAGCCGCAGGAGATGCTCAAGACCCGTGGTGGGAAATAGATTTAGGGCGAGAAGTCTTTGTTAGTAACATTGTTTTGCATAACCGAACCGATTGTTGCTCTGAACGATTGGACAACGTGACGGTTCTTGCTCATTTTGAGCCGTTAAATAGCAAGGTGCCACTTCAAGTCAAAAATCATCAAGGCGTGTTTGTAGGTAACACGGGCGAAAATGTCGGTAGCAGTGTATCGATTCCGGTAAATAGGCAGTCTCGTTTTATACGAGTTCAGGCGGAAGGCAGTGACCGCTACTTATCACTTGCAGAAGTACAAATAATGGGAATAGAGAGCAGCGATATTGTTCATAACGTCGCCAAGAATATGTATACGGTACAAAGCTCAAATCTTGGCGGCGAAGATACATCGAATAAAGCTGTTGATGGTAATACAAATGGCAATTTTAGAAATGGATCAGTGAGTCATACCAGTGAGAATGGAAGTGTAGGTGATACATGGTGGCGTGTGGATCTAGGTGAATCTAAACCCATTTCCCAAATCCGGATCTTTAACAGGACGGATTGCTGTTCAGATCGTCTAGCGAATTTCGATGTGTTGGTATCAAACAACCCGAATATTGGAAGCAATGTGGCTTGGAGTCATTACCAAGGGCAACCTGTTGGTGACTCATTGAACTTAAATCTCAACAACGTACAAGGTCGTTATGTAACGTTGAAAAAACGCGACAACACTATTCTTTCGCTTGCTGAAGTCGAAGTCATGTCAACTGAACGGAGTCTTGGTTTGAACGTATCAACCTTTAAGCAGGCTTCACAAAGCTCGGAACATAGTTCTGGAGCGGCTGCTTCACGGGCAGTGGATGGTATCGATAGTGGTATTTGGGGGCATGGTAGCGTTTCACACACAGGAGATAATGACACAAATGCATGGTGGCAGGTCGATTTAGGTGACAAGCGTACTATAGGATTGGTAAAACTCTTAAACCGTACCGATTGTTGTGGAGATAGGCTGGAAAACCTTCGTGTTCATATAAGTGATAGCTCGTTTGGTAATGCGACGAATGAGGATATTATGGCACGTGATGATGTGGTGACGGTTAACTACAGTGGTCCAACTAAAGCGGAAATGGATATTGTAGCGGGTTACTCAGGTCGTTATCTGCGTATCAGTCGAGATGGTGTGACTGAACCTTTGCACATAGCTGAGGTAGTGGTTATTGAACCCATCGTCGGAGATTGAACCAACACTTGAAGGTAAGGAGGAGGAGGCTAACTAAGCCTCCTTTTTTTATCTGAAAATAAAAAAGCCTGACTTAGGTATTGGGCAAAAAGTGATATCTGGTCGTGCGTTGTGAAGTTCTACTCACTTTCAGCATGTTGGTGTGCAATATAGTGAAGTATTTATACCGCAAGGCTCGTTGAGTTGGTTGTCCCGACCAAAATGCGTACTAGCGCACTGGAAATCATGTTCAGATAAATAGACAGACTGCGATAGTCAATATCGACTAAAAACTAACCAAGCAACCTGAACAAGGGCTTCTACGACTTTTGCTCATGTTTCCTGCCATCTAATTGGTGGTTAGATCTCGTGCATTCTTCAGCTCGGATGCAGGTATCCAAAGTCGTCATCATTACATATTGGAAAGGGCTTGGTATTAAACTGCGTTCTTTCTCGGGTACTGAAACAGAAATGAGCCTCTGAATCCTGCATCTTGACGTCACCTAGGCATATACAAATATGAATGAGTATTTGATCAGTATCGCTGATTTCCTTGTCACATCTACGATGTTAGTTGTTTATTGAGTAGAACAACTGCACACCCAGCCTCTGCCTTGTTCAAATAACCCACAACTAGTTGTAAAAACAGAGACGAGAAAGTCTTCAAGCGAGTTCATAGCAAGGCATACTTTGCCTGCGCAAACTTAGAACGGCTATAGATCTTAATTATTATTACTCTAGTGGGAGGTGAAAGCGCTGGTTTTTTGGGTTTGTGGGATATATCGGGAGAAAAGCCAGTGATGTAAAATCACTGGCTTTGATTTGGTTAGGTATTTTTACTTTTATATCTGAAAGTTATTACTCAATCTCAACTTCCGCGAAGCTTAGTACGCCAGTATTTTCTTTTCGAATTAAGACGTGCCTTGCTGAAACGGTTGGAATAAGTACTTCGGCTACATCGCTGATTACATTGACCTTAATAACATGCTTTGATGCATTAATGTTTTGGCTTAATGAAGCCGTTGTATCAGGAAGGTCATCATACAACATGATGTATACATCATTGGTTCTTGTTAAACAGCAATCAGTTCGCGAATGAATTGTGATTTTGTTGATAGCCTGAGTATTGCCTAGATCCACGCTCCACCATGGTTCAGCCTCACTTTGAGTATGTGTAATTGTCCCTGTGCCGAAGTATTTACCAACAACGCCATCAACTGCTTTTTCAGCATATCCACCTACGAGTGTTGAGCTTTGTGAAGCATTTTGGTTGAGCGCCAAGTTATTTGAGACATCAGGGGCTTTCAATACGATAACTTCTGCGAGAGAGAGAATACCTTGACCCTCAATCTGCACGCGGATATAACGACCATTCAGAATTGAGGAAATGTTCCAAGACTTCCCTACAGCATCACGACTGTATTGAGTAATATTTGTATCATTTTTAAGTTGTTCAAGTGTTTTCCCCTGCATTGAGGTATCGGATACAAACACATAGACATCTTGAAGCCTGCGGAAACAGCAGTCAGTGCGGTTAAGCAACGTAATATTGGTAAACGCTTCCTGCGCACCAAGGTCAATTTCCCACCAAGGGTTGAGCTCGTTCGCTGTGTGTGTCACGGATCCATTGTGGTAGTTACCATCAACGTTTTGGTCAATGGCGCGCTGGGCGCTGCCGCCATATTGGGTAGAGCTCTGGGTCGCTGTGCCATTTACGGTAAGGTTTCGTGAGTATTGGAGTACCTCTATTTCTGCAGTATTCAGTACCCCATAATCTGCACTTTGAACTTTTACGTAGCGTGCATTGCCATTGACTCTCGAAGAGAGCACACGTCCAGATTCACTTTTATCCAGCAACGCAATGTTTTCAAGTGCCTGTAGATTACCTGTTGAATCCCAGAGAGAATAATCAATCGGGGAATCACTCCAGTGAACCGCAATTTTATTCAGTCGATCAGTGCAACAATCTGTGCGGTTCCACACGCGAACTTCATCGACATGATGAGTGCTTTCCAAATCAACAGACCACCAAGGTTGATCCTCTGTCTGCGTGTGTTGGAGCGAACCCCTTGAAACGTATTCTTGGTTAACCAAGTACTGGTTTTCACCTGAATAGTCGCCATCGACGGCTTTATTACTGACAAGACCGCCAAAGGTTGAGCTTTGAGAAGTGGTTTTCCCAAACGCGACATTGTTACCGGGAATTTTCTGATTTATAAATACCAATTCATCTTTGATTTCATTGATATCTTTCATGTGTTCTCTGATAAATTCTGGCATGGTTCCAGCTTGTACAATAGGAAGGTTCAGCAGGAATGTGCCATTGGGTGTAAGCGTTGTTTCGTAGAGAATTTTTGCAAGAAAATAAGGATCTTTTGGACCCCCTGAAGCATTAAACGAGAACCAGTTACCCGCAGAAATGCCAGAGTACATGGTGTTGAACCCTTTGACATGAATAAATTCGGGATCCAGTCCATCAGCTAATGTTTCTAGTGACGTTAAGTCTGCAGTGTCGTTCGAGTATTCCTTATCATTATTCACTATTATTGTTGATGGTGATATGTGACGGATAAAGTCACGCAGATCTTGATAAGGGACATAGTCATAAGATGCAATCTGTCCCCATGCGTCAAACCACAGTAAAGGTACCTCGCCATATTCCGTCAACAGCTCGCGCAACTGATTTTTAATAAATAGTGGATCTTGCGTCCGCTTCGTCCAGTTAATTACTGTCAGCCCATTGCTGGTATCAACACCTTCCGGTCTTGGAGCTGTCGATGTCGTGTTTATCTTTGGATCGCGTCTGTCCCATATAGAAAAATATATCGCGGGTGTTACGCCCACTTCCCTAAAAGACTCCATGTACTCGGCAACAACATCACAATCACAAGGTGAGTTTAGAGAATTATGATCGGTGTATTTCGTATCCCAAAGAGAAAAGCCATCATGGTGCTTTGCAGTAAGCACGGCATAGGTCATGCCAGCTTCTTTTACGATATTCGCCCACTGGCGAGTGTCTAGATTTGTCGGGGAAAAGTTTGATACTGGAACGAAAGGATCTGCCCACTGCCTGTAATCATAGGTGGACATATTGTAGTGCAGGAATGCACCATATCGGTGTTCATCAAGGAACTCTTTTACAGGGAGGGGCGGAAGGGTCTCGTCACCGAATATTTCTACTTCAGCAAGTGATAGATAGCCGTTATCCGGCTTTTTAACCATCACGTACTGATAATTTTCAGACACTGCTTGTGAAACGATATCGTTTGTGTTGTCAGAATAAGAAATTGACCGTACACCATTGTGATTGTTCAACTCAGTAACAGTCATCTCTGACATATCAAAGTTGGAGAGATAAACATTAAAATTGCTATTCCGCTCTTCGCAGCAATCATTGCGAAAATAGATCTTTATCTCTTTAAGGTTCTTGCTGGTTCTGAGGTCAACTTGCCACCAGGGTTCGATCTCATTATTGGTATGTGTAACTGAATCAAAATTGTAGTTTTGGTCAGTGCGCCCGTCTATAGCCCTTTCAGCAGTTCGACTAGCATAATCTGAGCTTTGCGTTGCTATACCCGCGAGTGCGTAATTTCGTTTATCTCCTGTATTTGCTGGTGATGCAATTGCACCTCCAGCAAACAATAGCATCGCGCCGGATAGCAAGATTGGTTTTAAGAATGCCAAATCCATTTGGGTACTCCTTTGAGTAAGCTTTTTCATTGATCAACGATGTTGTCCGTTAGTTCTATAACCTTTAAGCCCATAAGACACAACTAGTACAAACCAAACTTAATGTAGCATGTTGTAGTTTTGTGTGTTTTGTTTGAGCTTCATGCGGCTGTTTGGCATGTTGTGTTCGTTTTTTAGGCTATCTTATAGTTGTATTCATTGCAAATAAAATAGATTGTTTTATATATGAAATTATCCGGTGATCGGGTAGGTAGATTTGTATAAATGGATTAGCTATACCCAAGTAATCTCAAGATGCTCGATTCAGCGAGAATTAACTGGCTCTCAGGTAAGGCACCGATTTGAAGAGCGAGTGGCTCTAAATCAATAATCGGCAACACAGTATGAAAACCAGTGAGGCTCCCCCTCGAGAGCACATATTCTGTCCCATTTTCTTCGTCAAATAACATGGAAAGGAGTCGTCATTTCTCTGCGTTTCTTCTTGAACTGAAACAGAATATGAGGGTATGAACGTGCCAACTGAGGTTACTTAGTCAATCTGTAATGAGCGAAATTTTGCCGATAGCTTGGTGGAATTGTGTTCAAAGGTCAGATAATTCATCTCAAGCCATATTTAACAAAGAATTTACATAAAACGCGATGAGCAAGATTTTGCTCATCGAATTTAACTCGTATAAGCAGAATTTTGCTCATTTAGATAGGGTGTTGTTTTAAATTCTATATAAAACAATAGGTTATTTTTTGGCGCGTATGTTGCTATAGGGAATGGAAACAACAAACGCTCACAGGATTCAATTAAGCGATCGCGCTTGAAAGAAAAGGTGAGCCAATAACCCTACATGGAGCGTAACATGTTAAAAAACAAACTCGTAAAATCTCTTCTTCTCGCCACCACACTTGCGGCTTCGGTTTCTGGTGTCGCATCAGCAGCAGAAAATCGCAGTTACATTTTAGCAACAGCATCGACTGGCGGTACTTACTACCCAGTTGGGGTTGCATTGGCAACACTAAGTAAAATTAAGTTGGAGCCTAAGCATAAATTCGCCCTATCTGCCATCAGCTCAGCAGGGTCGGGTGAAAACGTAAAACTGCTTAGAGAAAACGAGGCGCAGTTTGCTATTCTTCAGGGTTTATACGGTGCTTGGGCATGGAATGGCGAAGGCAAAGTGAAACAATCTGGTCCTCAAAAGAATTTACGCTCTGTTACCATGCTTTGGCAAAACGTTGAGCATTTTGTTGTTCGTTCTAAGTTTGCAAAAACAGGAACAGTGAGCGATTTGGCGCAGATGAATGACAAGAAATTCTCTATTGGTAAAAAGAATTCGGGTACGGAAGGATCCGGTCGTCAGATTATGTCTGGCTTAAACGTTGACCCAGATAAATTTAACCTCGCCTATCTGGGCTATGGTGCCAGTGCCGATGCACTACAAAATGGCGCTATTGATGGTATGAATACCCCAGCTGGTGTACCGGTTAGTGCAGTTACTCGTGCTTATGCCGCGCTTGGTAACCAGATTCAAGTATTGAACTTTACTGACGCTCAAATCAAAGAAGCCAACAATGGATACGAATTGTGGACGCGCTTCGTCATCCCTGCAAACACTTACCCGGGTCAAGACAAAGACATCAACACGATTGCGCAACCTAACTTCTTAGCCGTTCGCGACGACATTAGCGACGATGATGTTTACATGCTGACTAAAACCATTTACGAGAACCTAACTTTCCTAAATGGTATTCACAAAGCAACCAAAGCAATGGCGATTGAAAAAGCGATTTCTGGTTTACCTGTACCATTACACCCAGGTGCGGCTCGTTACTACAAAGAGCAAGGCATCACTATTCCATCACACCTAGTTGTTCAGTAACCGATAGCCCAATAACCCTCACTGCACCCGAGCCGAATTCCCCCCGGCTTGGCTCGGGTACAGTTTTTCTGCCGTACCTGAGGAAAATATCATGGAAGAAAAACAAGACGTCGATTTGGCGCAATTTGAGCTGCCTATAAGAACGGATTTTCCGTGGCTAACGACGTTTATCACGGCTGTAGGCATTGTTCTGGCTGGGTTACATATTTGGTTTAATACGTTAGCGACACTGCCGGAACTGTGGGTTTCAGCTACACACTTTGCAGGGTTTTCCTTAGTGTGCGCTCTGCTTTACCCTGCAAGAAAAAGTTGGAAGAAGAGTCGATTTGCTCTCGCCATTGATATGATTATTGCCGCTGCTGCGGTGTCCTGTTTGATTTACATCCCTCTCGCTGAAGACGCTTTGTATGATCGTGGCGTGAAATTCGTTACGTTGGATTGGGTGTTTTCGCTGATGAGCATTGTCATTGTGCTAGAGGTGATTCGACGCACGATCGGCTGGTTCATTCCAGTGCTTATTATCATCTCACTGACTTACGTGGTTTGGTGGGGGCAATGGGTTCCCGGTGTATTTCACTTCCCAGGGTTAAGTGCAGAAACCTTACTTTATCGCAGTTTTTACAGTTCAGAGGGCATGTTCGGGACGATTTCCAGAATCAGCTGGAGCTATGTATTCATGTTCATTCTCTTTGGCGCATTTCTAGTCCGATCTGGCGCGGGTGATTTCATTATTGATGTTTCCCGTGCGGTCGCAAACAAAGTGATCGGCGGTCCTGGGTTTGTGGCGGTTATGGGTTCTGGCTTAATGGGATCTGTTTCGGGTTCCAGTGTGGCCAATACGGTTTCAACGGGTGTTATTACCATCCCGCTTATGCAGCGAGCTGGTTTTCCTTCAAGGTTTGCAGCAGGTGTCGAAGCTGCCGCTTCAACGGGTGGGCAGTTGATGCCACCAGTGATGGGAGCCGGCGCTTTTATCATGGCATCTTACACGCAGATTCCTTATGTCGATATCGTGGCAGTGTCCATTGTTCCAGCCATGATCTACTTTCTCTCTGTCGCGTTCTTTGTTCGGATCGAGGCAAAAAGAAGTGGTGTGCACCAAGTAGAAGCGAACAGTGTACCAGTGCTTAAAGTGTTGGCTTCGGGGTGGCATTACCTGATCCCTCTAGTGGTGCTGGTTTACCTACTCGTTTCTGGCTTTACACCAACGTATGCTGCGGGTATCTCTATCATATCGGTCGTTGTTTCCTCTTGGCTGTCGCCGAATAAAATGGGCGTTAAGGCTATTTTTGAAGCACTGGCTCAAGGGTCGAGAAACATGGCAACCACTGCTGTGCTTTTAACGGGTATCGGGCTTGTGATCAACGTGATCAGCACAACGGGTGTGGGTAATACGTTCTCGCTAATGATCAATGAATGGGCGAGCGGTTCCCTCATGATCATGTTAGTACTCATTGCCTTAGCATCATTGATTCTGGGAATGGGTTTACCTGTTACCGCAGCGTATATTGTACTCGGTACTTTGTCGGCTCCTGCTCTTTATAACTTGATCGCTCAAGACCAACTGCTAGAAATGCTGACGTTAGGGCAACTACCAGAGCAAGCAAAAGCCATATTTATGCTGGCAGCGCCTGATCAACTTGCATTGTTGAATGCACCGATGGCTGTAGAAAAAGCGCAAAGCTTGATTGCATTGGTTCCAGCGGAGTTTTTACCCACCTTACTTGAGCAAGCGATAGGGATAGAGAAAGTTGGCCTAGCCTTGCTTGCGGCGCACTTAATAATCTTTTGGTTATCGCAAGACAGTAATGTCACGCCGCCAGTCTGCTTAACCGCGTTTGCAGCAGCAACCATTGCACGAACGCCTCCGATGCGAACAGGCCTCACTGCATGGAAAATTGCAAAAGGGCTGTATATCGTGCCTGTTCTGATGGCCTATACCGCGTTGGTGAGCTGGGATCTTATTTCGGTGATATCGATTGGTGTGTTTTCTGTATTCGGAGTTTATGCACTTATCGCGGCTCTAGAGGGGTATTTAGAATCTCCTTTGAGCTGGTGGTTAAGAGTTGTTGTGGCAGTTCTTGGTGTTGTGATGATGTGGCCAGATGTTCCATTAGTAATACGTGTTGCCGCTGTCGCTGTATTTATCGGCTTGTTTTATTACAGTTACCAAAATGACAAAGTGGCAGGAGAAATTAGGGCTAGCTAAATGGGTTTCCTATTTTATTTGGCAGGCAGGGGCGGTTGACCTTTTGAGATGAACCTAACTGGCTTTCTTCAAGCTTAATGTAAACGTCATCCCTGATTCGAATACGGGGGTGGCGTTTTTTATTGGGCTACTGCTGTTGTTTTTTGCCCATACCTTTCCTTGCATTTCCTTCATGCTATTTGCGGATATTGCCAAGCCCAATCCAAGCCCTTGTCCTACCTTTTTACTGGTATAAAAAGGTTCGAATAGGTGCTGCAATGCTTCGTCTGTAGAGCCCGTACCGTTATCTCGAATATGTAGCTCTATGGTGTCCTGTAAAACCGTACTCTCTATCTTCAGCATTGGCGATGTCGATTGGTTCATTGCATCAACCGCATTTGAAATAAGATTCCCAATAACCAGAGCAAGACGGTGCGGCTCCCCTAATGCATCTGGCATAGGGCTAGGCCAATTCACGGTGACTTGAACCGATTTTAGTGTGTCGGCGTGCAATCTAAGAACTTCTTCTGTGATAGCCGAAATGGAAAGCGGAACAAGCTCTTGTGAGCGGCTGTAGGAGAACGTTTTAAGTTCACTGGTCATCGTCGCCATTCGGTCAATTAAGCTGTCTACTAATTTCATGTTTGCCTTGAGTAAGTCGGTTTGCTGGCGTTCTATCAGCACACCGCTGCTCGAAAGCAAGGTTCTAATACCCGTTAAAGGTTGATTGAGCTCGTGTGTAATGGCACTCGACATTCGACCTAATGCCGCCATTTTGCTGTTTTGAACCAGTTCATCTTGCGCCGCTTCGAGCGCTAAGGTTCTAGCTTTCACACGTTCTTCTAATTCTAGATTTGCCTTTTGAAGGGCATTTTCTGCTTTCTTACGCTTGCTGATATCAATAAGGGTGGCGAGGTAACCAGATTGCGCACCAAACGTCATGTAAGTCAGTGAGAATAGAGTGGGGAAGCGAGAGCCATCACTGCGCTGTGCCATCACTTCAACCGCGCTGAGTTCGGTAATGTCTTTATTTCTTTGCGTCTGAAAACCAGCGTGCTCTGAAGATCTAGCGTTCTTTGAAGTATCAATGCGAGTCGATAAATTCTTAAGCATCGACATTACCGTGGTATTGCCCATCATGGTTTCAAATAACTGCCACGCTTCCATATTGGTAGCCAACGGTTCAGACAAACCAAAATAGCGCAGCGCCATGGGGTTGATATAGGCAACGCGACCTTGTTCAGTCAGCATCATCAAGCCAACATCGGTCTTTGAGATGATGGTGCGCAGCTGCCTTTCGGAATCGGAAATCGCCTGTTGCAGCGCTTCTCTAGAGCGGATTTTTTGTCGTCTTTCAATCGTTAACAAGATCACGACCAGTACCAAGAGCATCAAAATCGCCGCTATCAGCATGACGGTGTTGACCGTGTCATCAAGTTCTTTAATTGGGGTCAGATAATGAATATTCCACTTGAGGTCATCTAAGCTTACGCTTTGAACCAAATAAGGCTGGTTTTCAATAGAAACGAGGCTCACTTCTGTCCCGTCGGGTAGTGAAAACGGGGTGAGCGGCGGCATTGTGTCCTTGCCTATTTGGTGGTTTAAACTAGATTGAGAGCTCGTGAGGAAAAATCGTTTTTGGCGATCACTGATCAACACAAACTCATTGTTAGCTAACCAAGATTCAGACAATGTTTGAAGGTTTATTCTAGCGACTGCGATCCCAATCAGTCCTTGAGAACCGTAAATCGGAGCGGCGCGGTAATAGCGCGCTTGCCCTTGAGAAAGGTAGCTCAGAGTAACAACCTCTCCCCCTAATTGCTGCATTAAAGACGTAATTGCCGCGCCGTCGGAGTCACGCCATTTATAAACTGGGCTGCTACTGGCAACGAAATCGCCATTCGAGTTGAGCAAGTACCATCCACGGGTTTGAGACGCTTTATCCAATTGAGCGAGGTAGGTTTCAACGGCTTCTCTTTGTGAGACATCGCCTTCCAATAGTGATCGGCTGGGTTGGTGCTCTGCAATTAAATAGGGCAAAAAATCGTACCGAGCTAAGGTACGCCGGATATCGCCAACATAGATGAGTAATCGATCCTGACCACTTAGATGTGTGTTGTCTAACAGCCAGCCTTTCGTGGTGTCTCGGATAAACAGTAAAGTTAGGCTCATTGCCAGAATGATTAGAAGAATAACAGGCAGTTTTCGAAACGGATAAGACGGTTTTCTATTCTCCATTACTTTTTGTTCTCGGTCACTTTATGCTCTCAACCATTTTATCTTGTTAGCCACATTATTTACCTAAAAAGTCATCGCACTAAGGCGCATTTTGCCCTTAGTCACTAATTGACACTGAGTTTAGCAAAAGAACTGTCTATGGCGGTCCGTATGTAACAAAATTGTGAGTTATAGCTTTGAGTATCAAGTCTTGGAAGGGGTTTTCTGTGCAATATGATTACGTTGTATTAGGTGGGGGAATTGTGGGGGTGTCAACAGCTTGGCAGCTTCAGCAAAATGAACCTAACGCGAGAATTTTGCTTGTCGAAAAGGAAAAGCAACTCGCCATGCACCAGACTGGACATAATAGCGGTGTTATTCATGCTGGGGTGTATTACGCGCCGGGCAGTTTAAAGGCTCAGTTTTGTCGCGAGGGTGTGGATGCAACCAAGGCTTTTTGCCTGAAACATGACATTCCTGTCGAAAACTGCGGCAAACTATTAGTAGCGACAAACTCGGTTGAAGTTAAACGAATGGAAGCGTTGTTCGAGCGATGCCAAGACAACGGTATTGATGTCGAAATGTTATCTCAAGAGCAGCTAAAAGAACGCGAGCCGAACATTACTGGGTTAGGGGCAATCTATGTGTCGACCACCAGTATCGTCAACTACACCAAAGTTTGCATGGCGATGGCGGCTGAGTTTACCGAAATGGGTGGAGAGATCCGATTTAATGCCAACGTTACGCGATTAATTGAGAATACTGAAAGCGTCGAGGTTTGGATGGATGGCGGCGCAGTAGAAACTCAATTTCTCGTCGCGTGCTGCGGCTTAATGGCGGATCGCGTCGCGAAGCAAATGGGTTTACCTACCGACTTCCAGATTGTACCGTTTCGCGGTGAGTATTATCGATTAGCAGAAAAACATAACGACGTTGTTAACCACCTAATCTACCCCATCCCTGACCCGGATCTTCCATTTCTCGGTGTACATTTGACTCGGATGATTGATGGCTCTGTCACAGTAGGACCTAATGCGGTGCAAGGTTGGAAACGGGAAGGGTATGGCGCGCTCAATTTTAGCTTGAAAGACACCGCTGAAATGGTGCGTTTTGAAGGGTTTTGGAAAGTATTGGCAAAGCACTTGAAGACAGGGTTAGAAGAAACCAAAAACTCGTGGTGGAAGCCGGGGTACTTGAAGCTAGTTAACAAATACTGCCCTGTAATCGAGCTTAATGATTTAGAACCTTATCCGGCTGGCATCCGTGCTCAAGCGGTAATGAAAGATGGGAAATTAGTTCATGACTTTTTGTTTGTGGAATCCAAACGCAGTCTTCATGTCTGCAATGCTCCTTCTCCCGCAGCCACATCTGCTATCCCTATAGGGAACTACATTTGTGAAAAAGTGGCGGAACTGAAATCCGAGAAATAAGAGTCAAGAAGCTAAATAACTAGTTAGCTAGGAAGCTAAGAAATTAGGGACAAAAAAATGCCTGACTGTTGAGTCAGGCATTTTTATTTATCAGCGGTGTGTTAGACGATGAATTTGCTCATAACCTCGTCTTGGTCGCGAACGTGTTGAGTTTGCAACGCCATCGCCTCGTTTGCGCCTTCAGCAGCAACCGCTACTTGCGAAGACAAATCACGAATGTTGATGGTGTTATTATTGATTTCCTCAGCAACTAAACTTTGCTCTTCTGCCGCAGACGCGATCTGAATGTTCATATCACTGATACGTTGAATGGCACTTCGAATGCGATCAAGCGATTCGTTCGCCTCTTGCGCCTTGGTTACTGTGTCATCAGCCGTTTCTTTACTCTGTCCCATTGCACTTGCTACGGCTGTCGCACCCGATTGAAGTTGTTCAATCATGTTACGAATTTCAGTCGTTGATTCTTGAGTACGTTGAGCTAGTGTTCGAACTTCGTCTGCAACAACGGCAAAACCACGACCTGATTCACCAGCACGCGCCGCTTCAATTGCAGCGTTAAGTGCCAGCAAATTGGTTTGGTCAGCAATGTCGTTTATCACTTCCAAAATGGTCTCGATGTTTGCAGTGGCAGATTCAAGTTGTTTAACTTGTTCAACCGCTTCATCGATTCGGGATGACAAATTACTGATGGCTTGCGTGGTGTATCCGACCACTTTCGTCCCATCTTCTGTCGCGCCGTCTGCATCTTTCGCAGCCGAAGCCGCACCTTGCGCGTTATTTGCCACGTCGGAAGACGTTGTCGCCATTTCGTTCATTGCAGTGGCGAGCTGTTCTAGCTCTTGCATCTGAGTCGCCATCGCTGAGGCTGATTCTTGTGCGCCCACTGCGGTGGTTTCGGTAACGTTTCGTATTTCGACGCTCAACGCTTTCGTACGTTGGATTCGTTGCTGAAGCGTTTCTGCGAATGTATTAAACCCAGAAGCCAATGCCGCAAATTCTGAATCGGTGTTGGTATCGAGGCGTTTGGTAAGATCACCCTGACCAGACGCCATATCTTGAATGGCGTCGTTTAAAGAATCGAGTGGGCGCATCAGCACTTTAATCAAGAACAACAGAGCAAAAATACTTATGACAAGAGCAATAATGGTATAAACGATAGAACGATTTTTCAGTTCACTTACCGCCGCGTACGCAATGCTTTCGTCTACCATCACGCCAACATACCAATCTTCGCCTGGGATTTTTGAAAAGTCTGTTGCGTAAAGCTGTCCATTCAATTCTATTTCTTGAGTTTGTTCCTGAATGGAGACATTCGGTAAGAAGGTGTTCATCTGCTTACCGTTTTTATCTACGTCTGGGTGCGCGATAATCGTACCGTCGCCTGACACGATAAATAAGAATCCGGCATTAAAAAGCTCAACCTTATTGACGACATCGGCAAGACCCGCAAGGCTCACGTCATAGAATATCGCGCCGGCAAATCGCCCATTTTCTTTCACTGGTACGGCAATGGAAACTAGGATTTCTCCGGTTGCAGAATCGGCATAGGGAGCCGTGATGATCAGTTTTCCGGAATTTTTCGCGTCAATATACCAAGGTCGACGTCTTGGATCCCACTCAGAACCAGGGTTCCAGCCTGGGTCATTATTCACGTTTGAACCGTCAGCCTCATAGCCTAAACCAGCAAGAAGAAAGTTTTGTTTAATACTTGATTGGCTGATAACACTTTGTACGTAGTCCCGATTTTGTAAATCAGTTTGTAGCATGTCGGTTGCATACTGCGACAGTTCTTTTTTGCCCTTAATGTCTGCTGCAACCGTATTTCTCACCCCGTCTACGATCTCACTAACACTTTGAGTTACCTGGTGTTCAAGCTCAGACTTCATGGAGAAGTATTGTTGAATCGTCAGCAAGCTTAAAATGATTAACAGCAATATCGACGAAGCAGCGACGACTTTATGGCTAAATTTCATAGTTTTCCCTCTACAACACCTAAACAAACAAAGATTATTCCCTTGAGTTTAGCTAAAGTGTTTTTATTTTCCGTACTCCCCAGAGATAGCGGAAAGAATATTATTATTAGTGAAGGCGACTGAATTACATTTATATCAGCAGCAATTAGAGTATGACGTAAAAATGTAAAGATTTCTTACATAAAATTGACTTTATTTTGTGATTTTAAGTCGATTAATTGATTAATTCGCGAGTCGAAAATTCATTATTTCCTTTTCAGCTCTCTGAGTTAAGCCTGGAGTTCACTGAATCTCTTGATTTTTGGGGACTTTTGAAATTTTTCATGTCAAGTGTATTCGGAGTTTTGTATCGTATGATTTCAATTTACTGTGAAATTAAATGCTATGAGATCATGAAAAAATATGAGTGTTAATAAGTTCTAAGTAGAGCATTATTGATGAAATAATGCTCTGTAGGTTAGCGGTATTCATTAAAGGTCGGCGGGTTACAAATAATACTTATTTGGGCTATGCAAGCGCTTAACTAAATACTGGCGGCTCTTTGCGTTTTCTTGCATTTGGTATTTGTAGCAAAGTAAAAATTATAATGGCGTAAAGCATTGCCCACCCTAAGCAAGCAAATACCAACACACATAACACCAAAGATAGCCACGCCAAACCTTTCGACACACCAGAGAGCAACTTCACGGCCGATAGCATTGCAAGAAGATAGATTAGGACAAATATGCCATTAGCCAGTTTAACAAACATCTCTAAATCCAGACCAACAACTCGACCAAAAAGCAGCGATAGAAGCAAGGTAACACTGATAACGTACGTTGCATTTGCAGGTACACCTCTGGCAGAAACTTTGGCTAGTTTTCCTTCTGGCTTGTACTGGCGAGCTTGACTCCAAAGCATGCGCGATAGGCTTTGAAGGTAAAGGTTAACGCTGGCAAAACAAGCTAGAAACGCCACGATGCTAATAACAATACGGCTGCTTTCACCAAACAAGTGGGCTGTAATCCACGGTATTGCACCTGTTTCCATTTCTACTGTGCCATAGGCTTGGAATTTCAACACAACAACGGAACACGCCCAATAGGTTAGCCCTGCGACAAAGCATCCTAAAATGATGGCGATAGGAAAATCTCTCTCAGGGTTCTTAAACTCTTCTCCCATGTGTGCAAAAGCTTCAATACCCACAAAACACCAAAACATAACAGCGAGTGCAGAGCCAACAGAAACCCATTCAACGGAAGAGAAAGAAGGCATGGTGAGGTCGGAAGGTTGAACCTCACCTTGCCAAAAAAACAGGATGATCAAAGTGAACAGGCAAAGCGCAATAAGTGTTTGAAGCTGAGAAGAAGATTTGCTGCCCAATAGGTTTACACCTAACAAGAGTGCGACGGTGAAGCACTCTGCGACAAATTGAGAATCTCCTACCTCTGGCAGCCAAGGTTTTGCAAAACTGGCAGCGAGAGCGACGGCTGCGGGAACACCAACCGGGATGACCGACAAAAATAACCAAGCGACACTTCGCTCTAGTTTGGCGTTGAAAGCCAGCTTAACAAAGTGCGCGGTTCCGCCAGCATTTGGGTAACGGCGACCCAGCATGGCAAACGTTAAGGCGATAGGGCAGATAGCCGCAAATAATATAACCCAAGACCAAAGAGATGACTTTTCAGCAATGCCTGCCGTAATGGCTGGGATCATAAACAGACCAGTGCCAAGCAATGTGGTGGAGAGCTGTCCTATACCCGAGATAAGGGTGATTTCTTTTTTGAGTTCTTGCACTGTTTCGTCCATGAAAATGAATTGGTATAGAGTGTCTAAACTTGACTTAATTCCAGACTATATTCTTTAAGCTCAATATACATCTGGCAAAATGACGAAACACTCCGTTAAAATGACACTTTTAACAGACACTTTGTATTGGTAGCTCAATTCCTAACCGTTTAAAGCAGTCAAATAATAATAAAGGGAAGCAATTGGATAAATTTGATAAGGAAATCCTGTCGATTTTGGCACAGGACGGTAGGCGTTCAGTCAGTGATATTGCGCGCGAGGTGAACCTGTCTCGTAGTGCTGTTACGTCCAGAATGAAGAAGTTGGAAGACGATGGTGTCATCTTAGGATACCAAGTAAAAATCGCCCCGCCGGATGCGTCGCTGAACGCGTATATTGCACTTTACTTCGATACATCAAGAGCAGAGCACAGTTGCGATACGTATGGCGCGAAAGTGGCGGACATTCCGGAAGTTAAATGGGCACACGCCATCAGTGGTGAAACCGATATGATGGTTTTCATTGAAGCGCCAAGCATGAAACGTTTGAATGAAATTCGTGATGAACTTCAGGCATTACCTCACTTGAAGCATCTCATTACACATACCGTATTAACGGAATTTTTCAATCGCCGTTTTTAATACGATGTGTATTTCCCACAATGGAATAACCCAACCTAGAAGCACCCAAATTTAACGGCTTGAAATAGCTAGGTATTGAGCAGGCTTGCAGTCAAATTGGCGAACTCTGTTAATCCATCTTGCCAGCTTTTGTTGGGTTTAAATCTTGCAAAACTTAGCCTAATGCAATGGTCATATTGTTTCGTCGTCGTAAACAGTGAACCGGGAAACAGGCTTACTTTTCGTTCTAAGCATGTTTGATAGAGCAAGTCGCAGTCCAACGCTTTTGGGAATTCAATCCACACAATATAACTGCCATTAGAGACGTTCATAGAATACTGGTTTTTAAGGCAATCATGAGAGTCCAATGCTTGTGTTAACCAAGGAATAAATAGCTTTTGTTTTTTTGCGTAATGCCGACGAATTTTCATTAAGTGCTGACGGTATTTTCCTGTCGATAAAAACTCACCAATGGCTGCCTGCATTAAATTCAACGATCCCATGTTATCGCTGAGTAAGCGCTTTTCGATAACGGCTCTGTGTTTACCTGCGACAATCCAACCTAGCCTCAAACGTGAATCCAACGTTTTAGATAAGGAGCTGCAATACACGACCCGATCTTTGGTATCCAATGCCATAAGAGATGGTAAGTGCGTGTCGAAGTACAGTTCTCCAAAGACATCATCTTCAACGATAGGAAGCTCCCCAGTGACGTCAAGAAGCCGCTTTCTTGCTTCCAAAGGCATCACTGAGTTGGTGGGGTTGTTAAAGCTTGGCGTGACAAGCAGTGTTTTTATGTCCCACTCCTTTTGAGCGGTGATCACCGCGTCAATATCAATCCCTGTTGTTGGGTGGCTTGGGATCTCGATGACTTTCAAGCCCAATGATTCCATTAAAAGTAAATTGCCAAAATAACAGGGAGACTCGACGGCGACGATATCCCCTCTGGAGGTTAAGGCTTGCAGGCATAAGCTAATGGCTTGCTGCGCCCCGTGAGTCACTAAGATATCCGTTTGAGAGCAATTGATTTCGTGGTCTAAACAAAGTTTCCTTAGCTGATCAACGAGCTTGTCGTTACCTGGGGGAAGTTGGTAGTGACAAGGAATATGAGCTTGATAGCGGCTCTGGCGACCTATCTCGGCGTAAAGTGAGCGAATGGCAGGGAAGTCAATATCGGGGTGTGCACAACCCGCTGGCATTAGGTGATCACCAAGTGGCGTTTTTAAAATGGACTTAGTTTTAGACAGCAAGTCGACATAACCGGGTGCTTCAATATGGGCATTTAATGAAGGCTCCGACTCTCCACGAACTCGGTATCCAGAGCGCGCTTCGGCATACAAAGTTCTGGCTGCCTCTAGTTCTTGGTATGCACGAATTACGGTATTTCGTGATACCGAGAGTTCCATACTGAGTGTTCGAATGGATGGGACTTTTTCCCCTGTTATCCATCGATTCTTAGCGATCTGAGTATGCACATACTCAATAACGTCTTGATACTTTTTGCTGCCCATTTATCGCCTCACCCAATCTGTACCCATTAAGTTAGGTTCAACTGTACCTTTTTTGAATATCTGTATCCAATAAAGTAAGAAAAAAAGGAGATAGTCATGCCATTAAGTCTTATACCTTGGATATTTGTTGTGTTGTGGGCATCAGGTTTTGTTGGTTCTAAATTGGGCTTACAGTTTACTGACCCAGCCACTTTGTTAACCATTAGAACGGCATTGAACGTTTTAGTGTTGGGTGTGCTAGTGGTCGTACTTAAGCGGAAAACGCTCAGCCCAAGAAAGACATTCCACGCTTGTATTTCAGGGCTCATGATTCATGGCATGTACCTTGGTGGCACCTATTCGGCTATTAAGCTAGGAATGCCCGCCAGCTTGAGCGCATTATTAGTAGGGCTACAACCCATCCTTACAGCGGTCACTTTGGTTGCGGTCGGAACTACCTATTTACGCTGGCGTCAGTGGCTTGGCTTAGCGTTAGGCTTAGTTGGTATCTTTTTGGTATTGCATGGAAAAATGGAATGGGAAGATACGGCCAACAAAGGGTGGGCGTTTCTCTCTATTTCCATCGCTTTGGTTGGAATAACTTTTGGAACGCTTTATCAAAAGAAATTTTGTAACGGGACAGACTTAGTGACCTGCGTGACTTGGCAATATCTTGCGGCGCTGGTTGTGTTCGCTATCGCTGCTTATGCCTTTGAACCGCTGGTTGTTCACTGGACACCAACATTTGTCGCCACTCTGGCGTGGCTGGTTATTGTGCTTTCAGTATTGGCGGTATTGTTACTGCTCTATATGGTGGAGCATGGCGAGTCAGAAAAAGTCGCATCCGTATTCTATTTAGTTCCCCCTGTCACTGCTGTGCAGGCTTGGCTTTTGTTTGACGAGCGTTTTGATTTCATCGGTGCTCTCGGGTTTGGCTTCGCTGCGTTGGCTGTTTACTTGGTGGGCTTGAAAAAACCGACTCGGTTAAGAAATTCGATCAGTTTAAGAAGAAAGTCGAATGATCACAAAAACGTATCAACTCAACAAGAAGACTTGCAAGTGAACAGCGCTAAGTGAGAGAGTGACGCTGTAATTCAGACAACACAAAAGGATAAACAATGACATTAAGCGTTTGGCTCTCTTTATTCGCTATTTGTTTACTGGGTGCTATGTCTCCAGGGCCAAGTTTGGTCACGGTATCTAAACATACACTAGCGGGTGGACGTAAGAATGGTCTTGCGGCGGCGTGGGCTCACGCGTTTGGTATTGGGATCTATGCGCTGGTCACGATCATTGGATTGGCGGTTGTTTTACAGCAGTCCCCTATCTTATTCAAAACCATCAGCTATTTAGGGGCGGCGTATCTCGCTTACCTTGGGTTTAATGCTTTGCGTTCTAAAGGTGGGGTCGCTGCTCGTTTGGAAGCTGGCGAGCGTGTTTCTGTTTTCTCTTCCGCACGGGAAGGCTTTTTGATTTCGATTCTTAGCCCCAAAATAGCCCTGTTCTTTATCGCTCTGTTTAGCCAGTTTGTTGTGTTAGGGAACGAGTTGATGAATCAAGTGTTGATTGTAGCAACTCCGCTTATTGTGGACGGCTTATGGTATACACTCATTACCTTGTTGCTTTCCATGCCGCTTGTTATCGATAAAATTCGCGAGAAAGCGGTACTCATCGATCGTATTTCTGGCGTTATATTGATTGGATTAGCTATACGCGTTGTGTGGGTCGTTTAGGCTCACACTTTTGCTTCTACTCACCGGCAGATTATTCTTTCAACTGCGCTAAAACACCCCTCTTAATCTTCTCAAATCTCGGCACTATCGAGCTTTCAGCCGTATGCCAAAATTTAACCACTTTCTCCTGATTTGGTCATATAACCTTAGTTTTATATATCTTTTAGCCTATCAAACTAGACATATATGATTTTATTTTCTGTAAATGTAGTCATTTTGGGTAAAAAAAGTGAATAATTTGGTTTGTTTTGCTTTACTGTAGTAGAAACTAAAAAAGCAGTAGAAAACTGCGCTGTATTTAAAGTTAATTGAGCTCTCTGCCCAAGAGAGCGCAAATGGAATTAACTGATATTACATTGACGTATTTTTAGACCGTGGTTGTTGTAAAAAGCGAAGACGTAAACAAGTAAGTTGTCGTTCACGCGTTTTGACCCAAGTTATGAATACCGTTGGTGTAGCATGGAGTAATGGCACTCAAGGAGGAAAGAGTGGAATTAAGGCAAGCGAATTACCAAGATTTCGAGCGAATTGCGCAGTTACATGCAAAAAGCTGGCAACAACATTATCGTGGTCTGGTTACCGATGCTTATCTAGAGCAATACGCAGAAGACGATAGAGTTATTGTTTGGCAAACACGCTTGACCAACCCGTCGTTTAATCAAAATGTCCTCGTTCTAGAAAATGAAGGCGAACTTTGTGGGTTCATTTGTATTTATGGCAACCACAATTTCGAATACGGAACAATTATCGATAATCTGCACGTCGACTCGGCCTATCAAGGGCACGGTCTCGGCACTAAGCTGATGTTAGAAGCGGCTAAGTGGGCGGAAAAATACTTCCCAGATTCAGGTGTGTATTTGGAAGTTCTTGAACAAAACGTTGCAGCGAAACATTTCTATTTGGCACTTGGGGCGACTCAATCTCATCTGAGTGATTGGAGTGCACCTTGTGGCAGCAAAGTGAAAGAAGCCGTATTTATCTGGTCTTCACCATCTGTGTTACTAAAAAAAGCCGAAACGTTTGTATAACCGCTTTTCTGAGCCTGCACTAAAATAGGTGCCCTCAGAGCGTTTTGGTTTAAGGTGTTTTAGGTTTGTTGAATTAGCCCGCTAGCGAATCGATATCGAACCGATAAAAGTCTGTATCATCCGAATTGGACTCGGTTCGATAAAACCCTAGCTTTAGGAGAAGAGAAGACGACGCAACGTTGTTTTTCTCGACCCCGCCAATTAAAGCCCGCACCTGCTTGTTTTGTTTGCACCAAGCGAGTAATCCTCCCAGCATTTCTTTTGCCAAGCCCTTGCCTTGGTGCGTTTCGCCTAGAAGATACCCTAAATGAAGTTCATCGTTGTCGGACTGATATAAAAATATGAAACCGCATAAAGTGTGTTCCGGTGTTAGGTAGACCGCGAGTGTTTGACCGTCTTCGGTGATTTTCTTCACCCACGACTCAGCCTTTTCGGCGTCATCGATTCCTTGAAAATAGGGGGGAAGTGAAGCCGTTACGTTTGGTGTAAGTATGTCGATTACATCACGAATGAATTCGCCATCGTGCCTAAGTGAAGCCACGACAGTTTCAGTCACAAGACGCTGGGTAGAAAATACAAAGCTATCGTGGGTATGTGTCGGCATGAGGTTCTCGATTTTATTTGGGTGTATTTGAAGAATAAACGCTTTCACCCAGAATGTATGTCTCACATACGGTTCTGTCGTCTCCTAGGCTCATCAATACAAACAACTTCTCTTCCAGTGTTTTGGTTTGGTTCATGCGAAATTTCATCAGTTGCGTAGCATGCAGATCCAACACCACAAAATCCGCTTCTTTGCCTACTTCTAGGTTTCCGATTTTGTCTTCTAAGTGCAAGGCTTTTGCACCACCAAGTGTAGCCAAATAAAGTGATTTTATAGGGTGGAGCTTTTCCTGCTGTAGCTGCATGACTTTGTAGGCTTCACTCATGGTTTGCAGAATGGAAAAGCTCGTTCCTGCGCCTACATCGGTGCCCATCCCGACCCGAACGCCAAATTGTTCAAGCTTAGGAAGTCGAAATAAACCCGATCCAAGAAACAGGTTGGATGTGGGGCAAAAGGCAATGGCTGATTGGGTGTCTGCCAACCGCTGGCATTCACAATCCGACAAATGAATGCCGTGGGCAAACACGGAACGTTTGTGCAGCAATCCATAGTGGTCGTAGACATCTAGGTAACTTTCTCTTTCAGGGAAAAGTTCCAATACCCAGTCGATTTCCTTTTTGTTTTCGGAAAGGTGAGTGTGCATATAAACATCTGGGTACTCTTTCAGAAGCCTACCAACGGTTGCGAGTTGTTCGGCAGTGCTGGTGGGGGCAAACCTTGGCGTAACAGCGTAGTGCAAACGAGAACGTTTGTGCCATTTTTCGATAAGTGCTTTGGAATCGGCGTAGCCCGACTCCGGTGTGTCTGTTAGGGAGTCGGGTGCGTTCCTGTCCATTAACACTTTGCCCGCGATCATTCTAAGGTTGCGTTGTTCTGCCTCTTCAAAGAAGACATCAACCGACTGTTTGTGCACGGTTCCGAATACCAAAGCCGTGGTTGTGCCGTTGCTTGCCAGTTCATCCAAGAACAATTTGGCAACTTGCCGTGCGTATTCTGGGTCTTTGAACCTGAGCTCCTCTGGGAATGT
The DNA here is from genome assembly GCF_030689305.1 of Vibrio penaeicida. GTDB lineage: Bacteria > Pseudomonadota > Gammaproteobacteria > Enterobacterales > Vibrionaceae > Vibrio > Vibrio penaeicida_B. The sequence continues at coordinate 454,580 of NZ_JAUYVM010000003.1, forward strand.
GTAGTTTTCTAGCCAATCCAAAAGCTGTTCACCGTAGGAGGCAATCATCCCTGTTTGAGGGTAGTGAATATGAGTATCAATAAACCCTGAGGTGATCAGCTTGTTTTCAAACAGCGTGATTTCTATTGAAGGTGACAATGTAGGTAAGATGGTTTTCGCATCGCCGATTTGATCGATAATGCCATCTTTAACGACGATAATACCGTCTTCAAAATACTGATATGAATTTTCCAAATCCACTTCCTGTGGATCTGCCACGCTGTGCAGCACGGCGCTACGAAAAGCGTGCGTTGTGGTCGTCATGTTGCTTCCTTTAGATCATGCCCAGTGGCTTTATGCCTGTTTTGGCTGTGTAATGCGTTGGAGGTCGTCATCTTGTGTGCGACTCTCCTTTGTTTCTGTATCGGCGAATTCTGCTTGGTGGTAATGGGCGATCAACTCTCCTGCAACCGATATGGCGATTTCCTCAGGTCGTTTTCCTGGAATATCACTGATGCCAATTGGGCTGGTCATTCTGGCGAGCTGACTATCGCTGTAACCACGTTGTCTTAGCCGCATATTGAACTTTTTACGCTTGGTCGATGAACCAATTACGCCAAAATAGGTGCTGTCCCCTCTATCAAGGATAGCCCTTGTGAGGTCAAAATCGAGTTGATGATTATGAGTCATCACCAGAAAGTAGCTGTTTTCACGAGCAAAGTTGACTTCTCCTACCGGGTCGTCGCTTACGAGTTGCTCTACGCTATTAGGTAATTGGGAAGGAAATTCATTCTCTCGTTGATCAATCCATGTGATCTCAAAATCTAGTGTGGCGATCACGTGAACTAGGGCTTTTGCAACGTGACCAGCACCAAATAGGTATAGGTGACGTTTACGGGTGCCTATCGGTTCAAAGCATAGGGTAGCCATACCGCCGCAGCATTGCCCCAAGCGAGCACCAAGATTGAACGTATCGATTTTGACATCAGTGGCTTTCTCTTCAAGCATTGTTCTGCTTACCTGAGTAGCAATGTGCTCAAGATGTCCACCACCGATAGTGGCAATCAGCCGGTCGGCGGTGACCAGCATTTTTGTTCCAGCCCCTCGAGGCACCGATCCACGTTCATTTAGCACGGTTACCATCACACAAGGTTTATTCGCGCTTTCGAGTTTCGCTAACTCTTGAATCCAGTTATCGCAGTACATAACTTGTCCCTCTTGGTAACGCGGTGACTATGCTGTTCTCTTGCTTGAGGTTTTCACGCTTTCACGCACCTTTTCGATTGCCATGAGGACTCGTTCGGGTGTGGCTGGCGTGTCTAAGTGAGGACGAACGTTTTCGCTTACGTCATTTTCTACAATCACATATCGAATGGCATCTTTCAGCGCGCTCCATACCGACATAGCAAGCATAAACGGGGGTTCGCCCACGGCTTTAGAGTGGAAAACGGTGTCTTCTGGATTTTGTCTGTTTTGCAGTAAATGCGTTCTAAAATCGATGGGCATATCCGCCACCGCTGGAATCTTATAGCTGGCAGGACCGTTCGTCGTCAGCCTACCTTCATCATTCCAAACCAGTTCTTCTGTCGTAAGCCAGCCAGCGCCCTGAACAAATGCCCCTTCAACCTGGCCAATATCGATCGCTGGGTTCAACGAAGCGCCGACATCGTGTAAAAGGTCGGCGCGCAAAATCTTGTATTCACCTGTCAGTGTATCGACGATGACTTCGGAGCAAGACGCGCCATAAGCGAAGTAATAAAACGGTCTGCCTTTGGCTTTTTCGTGATCGTAGTAAATTTTGGGGGTTCGGTAGAAACCTGTACTAGAAAGCGACACTTGGTTGAAGTACGCCAGTTGAATGAACTCATCAAATTCGATAAGGGTTTTGCCCGCCTGAATGATGCCGTTCTTGAATTGGACGTCTTCCGGTGCAACCTTGAAGTGCTCGCTGGCGAAGTTCACCAAACGTACTTTGGTGTGTCGTGCTGCGTTTTGTGCTGCTTTGCCGTTCAAATCGGTGCCCGAAGACGCTGCCGTTGGTGATGTGTTTGGGACTTTTTCAGTATTGGTGGCGGTGATCTGAATACGGCTGATATCAACCTGAAATTCCTCTGCGACAATTTGCGCCACTTTGGTATTCAAACCTTGTCCCATTTCCGTGCCACCGTGGTTTAGGTGAATGCTGCCATCGGTGTAGATGTGGATAAGCGCACCAGCCTGATTCAAAAAAGAGGCGGTGAAGGAGATTCCAAACTTAACCGGTGTGATGGCTAAGCCTTTCTTTAGAATAGGGCTTTGTTTGTTGAATTCGTTGATCTCCTCGCGACGCTGGTAGTAGTCGCTAGTGTCAATCAACTGTTCAGTGATCTCTGGCATAAAATCACTGTCTTCAACTGTTTGGAAATAATGAGTAACGTTACGTTCGCTTTTTCCGTAGTAGTTCGCTTGGCGCACTTCCAAAGCGTCTTTGTTTAAGTAAGCCGCTATGTCGTCCATGATGTGTTCAATGGTCATCATGCCTTGCGGCCCGCCAAACCCTCGAAATGCGGTGTTGGATGCGGTGTTGGTTTTGCAGCGATAACCCGTAACCGTCGCCTCACCCAAGTAGTAAGCGTTGTCTGAGTGGAACATGGCGCGATCGACTATAGAGCTTGATAAATCGGGTGAGTAACCACAGTTACCTGCTACATCGATCTCGATGCCTGTTATCGTTCCTTGATCGTCAAACCCTACTTTGTACTGGTTGTAGAACGGGTGACGTTTCCCCGTCATCATCATATCTTCGGTTCGGAACAAACGCATTTTGGTGGGGCGATTGGTTAGTTTAGCAATCACCGACGCCATGCATGCTGGATAGGACGATTGAGTTTCTTTGCCACCAAATCCACCGCCCATGCGGCGTACATCAATGAGCACTTTGTGCATGGGAATACCCAATACGCCAGAAACCAGTTTTTGAATTTCGGTTGGGTTTTGGGTGGAAGAGTGGACGATCATGCCACCGTCTTCTGTGGGCATCACGGTGGCGATTTGAGTTTCTAGATAGAAATGTTCTTGTCCGCCCACATGCAAGCTGCCTTCAAGCACATGTTTTGAATGAGAAATGGCTGTTTTAGAATCCCCTCGCTTTTGCTGGTGGGTATCGGTGACAAACAGTTTTTTCTCTAACGCTTCTTCTACGTCTAAAACGGCGGGCAGTATTTCATACTCGATAACTGCTGCATGTGCCGCTTTTCTTGCAACTTCAAGATCGTTGGCTGCAACGGCAATGACAGGTTGCCCAACATACTCAACTTTTCCATCGGCGAGTAGAGGATCCCCTGGCAGTATTGCGCCAATATCTAAGTTACCAGGAATGTCTTGGCTGGTAATTACGATGGCAACACCTTCAAATTCGTAGCATGGTGAAAGGTCGATACTAAGAATGTTGGCGTGCGCATGGGGGCTGAGTAACGCGTAGGCGTGCAGCTGATTTGGGAATTCTAGTTTATCGTCAATGTATTTGGCTTCGCCTGTGACTTGCAGGGCAGCGCTGTCGTGTTTCACGCTTTTGCCTACGCCTGTTTTTAGATCTTGTTTGAATAACGCCACCATTTCTTCGTGGCTAATGGTTGCTTTAGGCGAATTAGACATAAGACGTAACCCTAGTTTCGATCGTGTTATTTTGGTGAGCAGATTCTATATAAAAGCGTCGGAGTAGGTTTGCTGCACTCAAAGCACGGTATTCCTTGGTCGCACGGAAATCGCTCAACGGCTCAAAGTCGTCCGCAATGGTTTTCATCGCAGCGAGTACCGTTTCTTCAGTCCAAGCTTTATCCACTAGTGCCTGTTCGCAGTGCGTTGCACGTTTAGGAGTCGCGGCCATACCTCCAAATGCAATTCGCGCTTGTTTTACTACGCCATTCTCTACGGTTAAGTTAAACGCACCGCAGACTGCCGAGATGTCATCGTCTAAGCGTTTTGAAATTTTGTATGCCTTAAATGTTTGCTCTGTTGCCAGAAGTGGAATATGGATAGATTCAATAAACTCGCTGGGTTGCTGAGCTGTGACTTTGTAACTCACAAAATAATCTTCTAACAACATAAGCCGAGAAGATTCCCCTCGGCGTAGTGACAGTTGAGCACCTAAAGCGATGAGTAAAGGGGGCGTATCGCCAATTGGAGATGCATTAGCGATGTTGCCGCCTATGGTGCCTTGATTGCGAACTTGAAGTGATGCAAATCGATGAAGAAGCTCACCAAAATCTGGAAAGTGCTGAGCGAGTGACTGGTATGCGTCATTCAGCGTGACGTTAGCGCCTAATATCAATTGTTTACCTTCAACTTTGCAGCGCTTCATGTCCGCAACTGCAGCGACGCTAATTAGGGTTTCAATAGGGCGTCTAAACTGAGTCACTTCCAGAGCGAGATCGGTTCCCCCCGCAACCAACTTGGCGCTGGGATGACGCATGTACAGATCAGCCAATTCGTCTGTGTTTGTTGGGAGGAAGGCATGGTGATCACCACATTGCAATTCCCCTTTTTTGATGGAGAGAGCAGTGAGTTTGGCGATGGTTTCTTCTTCCAATATTGAAAAGTGGTCTCTGAGTTGTTGATTGTTGCTGAGTGACATCGCCGCATCAATGATAGGTCGATAGCCTGTACATCGACATAAGTTGCCTGCAAGTGCTTCCAATATATCGTGCTTGGTTGCTGTCGTTTTGTTCTTGGTGAGGGCAAACATAGACATGATAAAGCCAGGTGTACAGAAGCCGCATTGTGAGCCGTGAAAGTCCACCATTGCCTGTTGCACCGGATGTAAGCACCCATCTGGATTTTTTAGATCTTCAACGGTGATTAGCTGCTTTCCGTGTAAAGATGAAACGAAAGTCAGGCACGAGTTAATAGATTGGTACACCAGTTTTCCATCGACCACTTCACCTAATACAACGGTACACGCTCCGCAGTCACCCGAACCGCATCCTTCTTTTGTTCCGGTTTTATTCAGTTGTGTTCGCACGTATTGCAAGACAGTTGTGTTTGGCGACACATCTTTAATGTGTATCACGGATTGGTTAAGCAAAAACGAAATCACGGTTTCTCCTAGCATTGTATCGATCAATAAAAGCTGACCCATAGGTCAAGTTTTGAACAAACTGACCTGAAGGTCAACAATTTGTTAACGTTTTTGATACATTTGTGCTCAAGTAACCTATGGATGCTTGTCTTTGTACAGCGAATGGGTATGGCGACAATTAAAAATATGAGTCAAGAATAGAGATGTTTCTTAATTTTCTACGTGACCATAATATTTGTTTGGAGATGATGTAAAAAAGCCATGTTATAAAGTCAGGTAACTCAATATAAATTGAGTTTAATAATTGTTTTATTACTTAAGTTGTCATTGACTTTAAAGTTTTAAGACTTAGATTTTTGTGTTTGTGTTAATGCAAATTATTGTTATTTAAAGATTTTTACAATTTTTTGAAGTCTTTTGAACTAGCTTGAATAAATATAACAGAGATTTTTTATTTACCTTTTTAATATATTTGTTTGTCTATTTTCTCAAGTCTATTCATGTGAATAATAGGTACACACAATGTAACATTTGTTTCATTTTTATTGAGTGTTAAAGTGTTTTTCTATATATATTTAAATTTAAAGTTAGTGAATAATATCGACCAAATAAACAACAATTTGGAAGCACAAAATGAAGAAGTATTTTGCAGCAGCAATGGCGGCAGCTTTATCTTTACCAGCCGTAGCTAACCATACCGAAATTGATGGGATGGATTTTGGTCCACTGGCATCACTTGTGGGCACATGGAAATCGGTTGAAGCTGGTGGAGTGGATATTGCACCAGCACAAAAGGGTACACCACAAGGTGAAGGCACCCCAGCAGTTACCCCATTTTATGAAGTAATTACATTTGAAGTTGCAGCGGACGCAGTCAATGCGAGCTCGCAAAGCCTTGTTGCTCTGTATTATAAACAAGAAGTATTCAGAAAAGCGGACGACACGAAGTTTCACGACCAGCGAGGCTACTCTATCTACGATGCTGATAACCAAATTGTTTACAACTCCTTCTGCGTTCCTCGCACAACGTGTGTAACGGCAGAAGGGCAAGCGGGTAAACAGATGACGCTTACAGCGTCTAAGCGCGGAATAGCGGAGTCTAATTTCATGACAGATAACGCAACGACTACGGGGTTCTCCATGACTATCTCAATTGAAGACGAAAAGCTGACTTATTCGCAAAATACCGTTTTGAATATTTATGGGAATGCGATGGCGCATACAGATGCGAGTACTTTGTATAAAGTGAATTAAAAGCCAGTCTAAATTTTGGGTAAGTCATAGAAAGCATCCATTGGGTGCTTTTTACATTTGAGGCTTACCGGAATGTGAATAATTGGGTTAATTGCTAACGTAATGTTAGAAGTCATAAAATTTGAATCACTGTTTAATTTTCATTATTAAAATATATAGTATAAAAGGTTGTAAATTTTACTGTTAGCTTGATAGTAAATAAATATATAATTGCTTAACTATAAGTTAAGCTGGTTGTAGTTGGATTGTATACTTGTTTTATTGCTAGTTTAAATACTGTGTGAGCTTTTCTAAATATACCATCAATTTTATTGTGATTTCTTATTTGTTACTGTATAACAAACACATTCGGTTTTTAACTTCTTTTGTTTTGTTTTGTTTATTATCTGTTTGTTTTTTAATTTCAACTTATTGAATGTAAAGGTTATAATAATTCTTTTAAATTTAAAACTAAAAATAAATTAGTATTACCTTATGTTTTTTTGGGTTAATGGTCTAACTTGTTGTTTTTTATGATATTTTAATTGGTGTGATATTCATTTAGGTTGAGTTTAACTAATGATTAATTATACTCAAAATTAAGAATTTATTATTCAAATGGATGTTGTTTGTGATTCCTATCTCGATATTGATCTTTGTTAGATTATGGCTAAATTAGATGGTGGTTATTATTTGCATTTGTAAATATCATAAACCATATTATTGTAGCCACTTCATTTTATGTTTTAGATAAAGTATGCGTGTCTGTATTATTTGGTAAATTGCTCTTATGTTATTTGTAGGGTAGGTCTGTTCCATTTTTAAGGGGTTTTAGTATCTATAACCCTAGGGCAACCTTATATACAATCACGTTAAAAATGGAAGTGGAATCTGACAACATATGGAGGTAGTTATGAAGCTTAACATAGTAATTTCAATATCTGCATTTTCTATGACTCCGCTCTTTGCATTTAGTGCAAATGAAACAGATGTAAATGCAGAAGTACCCGCTATTGATACTCAGCAGACTCATATTATAGGGACGAATGACATTATATCCTATGATGTGAAAGAGTTGGTTGGTGGTAAAGCCGCGGTATTCCAAGGTGATATAGTGCTAGGTTCCGCGAGCAATGTTCAAGAATATGGTGTTCAACCAATGCGTTTCTTCGATGAAGGCGAAATGACGGGGTATGCGGCATGGAGTGGGTATGCGAAGTGGCCAAACGGTGTCGTCCCTTATACTATTTCAGCCAATATCCCGGCTTATGATGTTGCTTCTATAAAAGAAGGGATGAGTTGGATCGAAAACGTGTCGAATGTTCGTTTTGTTGAGCGAAGTAATCAAGCTGGATACATTACTATCATTCGTGATCGTGGTTGCTACTCTCAAGTTGGTTATACTGGTAGAGCTCAAAACCTGTCTATTGGTCAGGGCTGTGGTACGCCGGGTATTGCTGCTCATGAATTCCTTCATGCACTTGGCTTTTGGCACGAGCAATCACGCGCTGATCGCGATCAATATGTGAATATTCATTGGAATAACATTGAACAGGGCAAAGAGCATAATTTCGAGAAGAAAGGGGAAGTGACAACGTCCGTTGGTCCGTACGATGTGCATTCTATCATGCATTATTCCTATCGTGCGTTTAGTATTAATGGTCAGCCAACGATTACGTCCAAAGATCCTTCTGTGCCCAACGATCAGTTAGGTCAACGCCAGCGTTTAAGTGATTATGATATTGCAGCATTGCAAGAAACATATGGAGGAGGGGGTACAACGCCACCTCCTACACCCGACCCTATCAGTGCAACTATTACAGATGTGAGTGTTGCAAGCGGTGAATGGCAGTACTTTGTTTTGGATTTACCTAGCGGTTACAGGAATCTGACAATCACAACGTATGGCGGGAGAGGCGATGTGGATCTATATGTAAGGAAAGACGCTCGACCTACCTTTGATTATTACAATTGTGCTTCTTGGCGTGATGGTAATTCTGAAATATGTGATATTAATTCCCCCGAAGCTGGGGAGTGGTATATTGGCGTAAATGGTTACTTTGCAAGTTCAGGCGTTACGATCACCGTCGAAGCGGATTGAATATTTCGTTAAACACATGTAAAAAGCCAGCTTCGTTTTGATGAAGCTGGCTTTCTTAATTCTTGGTGCTTACTTTTGAGCTGACAACTGTTTCGAGCTGGAAAACTGTTTTGAGCCAGCAAGCTAAATACGCAAGCGACGCTTAAATCTTAGATACGTTGTATCCAGACTCGCGCAGTAAATCTCTTTCTTGCTTAATCAGTTGTGCTCTATCTTCAATGAGCTCATGAAGTGCTTGAGAAGGCTTAGAAGCCAATTCTTTAAATTGATCGAAAGAAGAGGCGTGTTCGACGCTTTTAAGCATTTCGCTTACAGCGTTACGCGCTTCACATGGATCAGTTTCTGTTTTGAAATAGTCAACGCTGTGTACGGCTTCTTTCATTTCGGCAAGAAGCTCGGCAGGGCTATTTTCTAAAGCAATTAACATGTAGTTATCGAGAACACGTTTAGCAAACAATAGCTCTTTCAATGGAATATCGCGCCCACTTACAATTAGGGACTGGCTCAGAATGGGACTAGAACTCATGGTTTTTCCTTAAACGAAAACAAAGGTTGGGCTAGGCAAAGGAAGCAAAAGTGAATAGATTTGTGCTTCATTTCAATATTTATACAGTGTTTGAGTCGATGTCAAAGGAAATGAACGGAAAAAGAAAATTTTTTCTGGTTGAAGGGCGGGGGTATCCTTTCCCCCTAGAGACGTTACCTGACCATTAAGGTATAGGCTAACGAGTTTTCAGCGATTACCAGCGGTAAGGGTAAGCAAAGATTTCGTTAATATTGTAGCGTTCGTCGACGGGTTTCACTTTTTGTTCCACGCTCCACTGTTCAACAATTTTTCCTTGATTGTTGAAACGGAAAATGTCGATGTAACCTGTGCCTTGATCGTTTTCGACATCACGATCCACTTGCTTGGAGTGGACAAGCACCATATCCCCCATCGCAATGGTTTGAGCCGGTGTACGGACAAAACGCTTCCCATTTTGCGCCATACCTTGAAGGTGGTTGATAAAGGCAGCTTTACCATTTTGCGCTTCAGGTGTGTGCCCAACAAAGTTAGCGTCGACAAAACGTCTCACATCATTGAGATCGCTGAGGTCGTTGTAGGTATTGATAACTCGAAGCGCTTTTGTGCGATTGAGATCTTGGTTCTGTCTTGCGTACATATCAACCTCAGGACCCGAAAGCTCTGTGCTAGACTCTACGCCTTGATAGTGATCCCAGTGCTCAACCAATTTACCATCTTCGACACGCCAGATATCAACATACACATCTGTACTGCCGTTGTTTGTCCATGCAGAGTGAATGGCAACGTAATCTTTTTCTGCAATCGTTCGCAAAATATCTACTTCAATGTTTGGGTTGTCGTCTAGGTACTTCAACAACTCGACACGCAGTGGTTCGGCACCATCAGGGTAATCAGGTGCGTGCTGAACGTAAACTTCACCAATGTAGTCGTAGTAAGTGTTGTAATCTCTGTTGATCAACGTGTCTGTGTAGAAACCTTCAGCAACATGTACCGACTCCATTGTTTGGAAGAAATCCTGACGAGCCTTAGATTGTTGATAGCGACCCTTATAAGATTGATTTGCATAAGAACGGCTCGGGAAAACGATGGCATTTTTTTGTGCTTGAGAATGTTGAGGAAATTGAATCGAACGTTGTTGTTCATTAGATTCACCTGGGAAAACGATCGCTTGTGAATTTTGAGCAACAGCAGCACCAGAAAGGGATGCCATAATTAGGCTTGATAGTATTAGTTTTTTAGACATTTTGTCTTCCTTTTTATCTTCTTGGGAGAAAACACATCCTATTGACTGTCTGAATGGCGAACAATATGACCATATGAATAGGTAATATGCACAAAACCGATTATTTAGCGATAGATGGCAAGTTGCTGACGCAATTTCTCGCCATTTACGATTTTCAGTCTGTATCGCGGGCTGCCCAGTATTTGAACATTAACCAGTCTTCAGCCAGCCATGCATTGGAAAGGCTCAGGAAAATTCTGGATGATCCGTTGTTTGTTCGAAGTGGGAGAGGGCTTATTCCTACGGAAAGGGCAGATACGGTGGCGCTGGATGCAAGGTTAGTCCTTGCCAAGTTAGAAGCCATGTCGACCGATATGACTTACGATCCTTCTACTGATAAAGGGGAATTCACGATCATGGCGAATGATTATGAAATCGAACATATTCTGAAGCCTGTATTTCCTCTTTTTCAGCAGCAAGCTCCAGAACTGACAATTCGAATCATTCATGCGATTTCTGGTTTGGATATTCCAACAGCACTAAGGGAAGGAGTAGCAGATCTCGCAATAAACCCAGACATTGATATCGATGCCACTGATATACGTCAAAAGCGTTTGATTTCAGATTTTGATGTTGTTTATTACGATCCAAGCCAGCGTAGTGCGCCAAGCAGCGTAGAGGAATATTGCAATGCAAGACACGGCATCATTGTGTTAGGAGACATAAAAAAGACCGAAGCCGACAACCAGTTAGTGGCTCGTGGTAAAGAACGGAAAATTGCGATTAAAACCAGTTCTTTTAATGTATTGGCTAGCCTAGTTCGTGGCACTGATATCATTACCACCATGCCTTCTCGGCTCTCAGAATCCATCTTTAATGGTTTGGCGCAATGCCCTTCCCCTATTGACCTTGCTCCGTATTCCATTGTTCAGCTTTGGCACCAGCAGAACAGCCACTCCGCGCGACATAAATGGGTGCGTGAAACCATACAATCTCCCTTTTAGCCAGCACCTTAGAGTGCGCTTTGTGAAAGGAAAAAGAACGGAATGTGAGCATCACGATATTCACTTATTTAGTTGAGTGACATCAGTTTCATACTATGTACACTTTGCTGCTTACCGACAAATCAAAGGATTGTTAAATGAAAGTAGCCATTGCGGGTGTCTCTATTCTTATGCTGGCTGGGTGTGTGAACCAGCAGAACGTTGAAAAAGCATCGCTCACTCCCGTTAACTGTGAAGGAAGTGTTGAGCTGCCCGCACATCTCGCGGATCACTTTGAAGCCGCAGAAGATGCTGCCTTATTAGAAAACGCATTGGGCGCACCCGAAGAAGGTAAATTGTGCCAAGGTAAAGTGTACGTGAGCAAGGAATCGTCAAACGTTACGCTCTTTCGAGCATGGAATAGTACGAATCCATACAGCCAATTTGGTCAATGGTGGGCACATGAAGTTCCTGCAGGAAATGTCGCTAAATACCGAGAAAATTATGAGATTTGTTACCAATGGTCGCCATTAGATAAACTGGTGACGTGTAATTTAAAGCCGGGAACAAAAGTAGTTATAGGAACGGGCCAGAGCGCGAAGTGCTCTGAATATCTCACCTACGAAGTTTCTGCTTCTCAGCAGGTTTACATTGAAAACAGTGCAGATGTCGTTGCAAACTGCAGTGTGAAAGACGGCGTATTTGAATGGAAATAAACCTTGTTCCTGCGCTTTAATGGAGTCACTGACAGAATCTGACACAGCGATGTGGTATACCTTCTCAATTCTAGTGACCACCAAAAGTAAAATAGCAAGCAGGAACATATACATGGAAAGGTTGAGAGATCTAAAAGGGTTCGGGCCAAAGAGTGAAGAAATCCTAGCTCAAGTCGATATTCATTCGGTCGAAGATTTTCTTAATACCGACAGCTACGAGCTTTACGCACGTCTTAAAACCAAAGTGAAAGGAACGGGCTTAAACTCCATTTATGCCATCATGGGCGCTAAAGAGAACGTTGATTGGCGTGTAATTGCTAAATCTAGAAAGACGGAAATTTTAATGCGGCTAGATGAAATGGGAATGGCACCCAAGTAAAGGCAACAACACCCCAAAAAAAGCACTTAAACAGTGCTTTTTTTGTGTCTGGTCACAATGTACTTCTTTTCACGGAAATTCATTTTGTTCTAACGTCTCGACTCCGGCAAAGTTGGAAGATAAGTTGAATTTTCAATACGGTAAAGTAGTGAAACAAACCATCTTAGGGCTTTTACTTACGACCATCGCTTTTCCTTCAATGAGTAAGCCGAGTACATGCTACGGAACCACGTCGAATGGGTATTTGGAGAACGGGGTAAAGTTGCCATTGTATGGTGAAAATTTTGAATCCTACAGCCTACTCGCGAGCGCAGCAGGTAGAACGTATGTACACTCCGCAGTGAGTGAAATCATGCTCTCTGCATACCAAAACTTATTGAAATCCCACCCAGATAAAATCTTCAAATATGCTGAAACGGGCTTTGAAGAAGGCGGGGAGTTCAGCCCGCATAAGACTCATCGTAATGGGTTATCTGTTGACTTCATGACACCCATGATCAATCAAGATGGAGAATCCGAGCATTTACCAACGAACCCACTGAATAGGCTGGGGTACGACATCGAGTTGGATGCGAAAGGGCGATACGACGACTTAAAGATAGACTACACCGCGCTAGCTGCCCATTTAGTCGAGCTCCACAAAGAGTCGAAAAAACGAGGTCATGATTTATGGCGTGTTATTTTCGATCCCAAACTTCAAGCTGGCTTATTCAAAACCACCTATGGCTCATACATCAAGGAAAACATTACGCTTTCCAAAAGACGTTCGTGGGTAAGGCACGACGAACATTATCACGTCGACTTCATCATTCCATGTAATCGCAAAAAGTAACAGCATATTTATCTGAATAGGATCCAAAATTTCATTTACATTCATTGGTTTAATGAATCGATATGTTAGTGTTTTCAACTTCATAAATTCTAAAAACTAGGTTCAAAAAGATGATAAAGGCAAAATGCATTTTGTTGCTAACGGTAATATTGTCGTTCAGCTCCTGGGCTGCGCAAGATCGAGTTCAGATTCCAGGTACGTCTGCCAGTATGGAGCAGCCTAACGGTTTTAAATTATCGGATTCCTTTGCTGGTTTTATTAACGCAAAAAACAACTCCAGTGTTGTCGTTATGGAGCTTCCGTTAGAAGCCTTTGATCAACTTTCAGTATTGTTCAGTGATCTCGATATGGCTAAACAGGGTTTCGGTAAGCAAGGTCTTGCTGTGCTTGAATTGAGCTCTGTTGAATTAGATGGATACAAAGCACCAATTGTCATCGGTACACAAGCGATATCTGGTGTGAGTGTGGGCAAATATATCGCCCTTTTTAAAGGTCAGAAAACGGTAATGGTTACCTACAATATTATGGGTAAAGATGCGCTGGACAAAGCGGCGGTAATGAACTCAATCAAGAACATTCAAATCGGTAATGCCGCTAGCCTTTCTGAGAAAATAGCCTTACTTCCTTTCACATTTGAGCCAGAAACCCCTTTCAAAGTAGCAGACGTAATGGGGAATTCCACCGTTTCACTGACCACATTTGATGGTATGGATAAATCGGGTGAGAAACCGCTATTGATCATCGCAAGTTCAATATCTCAAAGCCGAATTCCAGATCAATCCAAACATGCCAAAACACTTTTAAAGTCAATCAAAGGGTTTGAAGACCACAAAATTATATCTGAAGACAAGGTCAGTTTTGTCGGTAAAAATGGTTACCGAACGGTCGCAAAAACAAGCAATCAAGCTGTTATTCAATACATAGGTACGCTAGATAACGGCTATTACATTCGCTTGATCTCCATGGGAAGCCCAGAAGAAATCGAGAAAGTGACGAAAACGGTCGATACCATTGCGAAATCGGTCACGCCGAAGAAGTGAGCGCCAAGCACCAGAATTTACTTACTTGTTTAGCTAGAGAAGGTTTGTAAGTTTTAATGTATCAAAAATACATCATTGTGCGTTAATTTAAGGTTAGCGTTCTATTTTTAACTCATTATAGATTGAAACTTACTGTTATCTTGTTATTGTGTCATTCTAATAAGTAAGGTATGTATTATGGGTTAATAATGGAACATAAAATTCAATTATAACCTATTATGTTACATAAATGATGTATTAAGGTTTTTGGTGTGAAGTATTCAAATATGTCTGCCTCTGCTTTAGCTGAATTGGTTGGGGAGCGCATCAGGCAATACAGGCTAAACAATAACGTCAGTCAGGAAGAGCTGGCGGAGATAACTGGAGTATCGCGTCAAAAAATAGCGCGAGCCGAGAATGGCAAAGCCACTCTTGAAACCATTTTGTCACTAATGTTGGCGCTTGAAGTTGTGGATCATCTCGATCAATTTCTTCCTCCTACCCCAATTTCACCAATACAGTTGGCGAAATTGCAAGGAAAGAAAAGGCAAAGAGCCTCAAGCCCAAGAACTCAAAAAGACACCGATTCTAGCGAGGACGATCTGGGATGGTAAAGCAGTTCATTGAAGTTGAATACAATGGCACATTTGTTGGGGCAGCTAGCTACGACACTGAAAACCAGCAAAGTGCGTTTGAGTACGATAAAAGCTTTATCGATTCAGGAATCGAGCTTTCACCACTAATGATGCCGCTTCAAAAAAAAATCTACACGTTTCCGAACTTAGACCATGCCACCTTTAAAGGGCTTTCTGGCTTATTAGCGGATTCATTACCGGATGACTTTGGTAATAGCGTTCTAAATGCATGGGTTGCTCGCAATGGTCGTTCTCCAAATAGTATTACTCCGCTAGAGCGGCTCCAATATACGGGTAAACGAGGTATGGGGGCGCTCTCCTATTCTCCTCCAACTAAAACGACAGGATTCGATAAATCGAACGAGATAGAGATCAGCTCGCTTGTTTCTGTCGCTCAAGAGATATTGAATGAGCGGCAAGACTTTGGAGTAGGGATCGATAGAAAAGGCAGTGAAGACAAAGATGCCATGTTAGCACTCATGTCTGTTGGAATGAGCGCAGGTGGCGCTCGTCCTAAAGCTGTTTTAGCTTTCAATGACAACTTCAGCCAAGCGCGCTCTGGGCAGGTTGAAGTGCCAGATGGCTTTTCTCATTACCTGATGAAATTCGACGGTGTTAGCGAGCACAATAAAAATGAAGAAACATTTGGCGATCCTCTTGGTTACGGTGCAATGGAGTACACCTATTACCAATTAGCGCATAAGCTCTGTGGTATTAACATGATGCCGACATTGCTTTTAAATGAAGGAAATCGCAGGCACTTTGTGACTAAACGTTTTGATCGCATAGGAAATAAACGAGTACATACGCAGACTCTGAATGCAATGGCTCATGTGAGTTACAAAAAAGCTGGGGAGTATTCATACGAAGAGCTATTTAGTATTGCTCGGCAGCTGAGATTAAAAGCAACGGATGCCGAAGAATTGTTTAAACGCATGGTGTTCAACATAGTCGCACGTAATCACGATGATCACTCAAAAAACTTTGGATTCGTAATGAGTGATAAAGGCGAATGGTCTTTAGCGCCAGCTTACGATATTGCTTATTCTTACAAACCGGACAGTAAATGGGTTGCACAGCATTGGATGACGCTGAATGGTAAACGAGATAACTTTACTCGCGAAGACTTTTATAGCTTGCGCCGATTGAGCCCAAAGTTTAGTAAACAGATGATTGATACTATCGTTGAAGAAACTATCGAGCATGTATCCAAGTGGCGAATGCTGGCGACTGAAGAAGAGGTTCCGATTGGTTTGATTGATGAAGTAGAAGCCAATCTTCGTTTGAATATTTAGCTTATCTTAACCACAGCTGGCATCACGCTATTGCTCATAAAATAAAAAGTGCGCACAAAAGAAAAAAGCCAGTCGCAATATAGAGTGCGGCTGGCTATACAATTGTGAACAAATCTATTCACTAACAACGTCAGTTGGCTAGGTGACCCCGGCTTAAAAGGGTCACACTTACTAATACAATTCGCATGCCAATTTTAAACCCTTGAAAATAGCCTGACGAAAACGTTTGCTCACCACTTTGTTGCATATTTGCATTTTCAAATCGCAAAGTATTTGCAAAATGCAGTAGGTGCTTTGGTTTCTTGTTGGAACAACCCGTCCATCAAACTCCCAACCGTATTCAGTACCATTGATTGGTTTCTGAGTTACCTCGCAAAATACTAGAAAAAGTAAAAGTATTAGCAATCAAGAACGAGTGAAATGGCTATATGTGAGTATGATGTCCGCCCCATTTTTAAAGCTCACACAACTCTGTGAGCTGCGTAAGCGAAAAACAGGACTAAAAGATGAAAGAGCGTTACCCCGCCATTGAGCCATTTAACTCAGGAATGATCGAAGTCAGTGATGGGCATCGATTATATTGGGAAGAAGTCGGAAACCCTGCTGGAATCCCCGCGCTTTATCTTCATGGTGGTCCAGGAGGCGGTTGTGGAGCAGGCTCAAGGCGCAGCTTCGATCCAAAAGCCTATCGAGCAGTATTGTTTGACCAACGAGGTTGTGGGCGTAGCCGCCCGTTGGCATTGGAACCAAATACTGACTTAAGCACAAACACCACGGATCACCTCATTGCCGATATAGAAGCCTTACGTGAATACCTTAATATCGATCGCTGGGTTGTGGTGGGCAGTTCTTGGGGGGTTACGTTAGGTCTGGTTTACGCGCAGCGCTACCCAAACCGTGTAAAAGCCATGGTATTGGGTGCCATAACATCAGGTACTCGCCAAGAAACAGAGTGGATAACTCGAGATATGGGCAGGGTGTTTCCCCATGAATGGGAACGTTTTTGTTCGCACGTACCAGAAGCGGAAAGAAACGGTGATTTATCTGCCGCATACGCTCGCCTGTTGTCTAACCCAGATCCAGCTATTCATAGAAAAGCAGCGCTTGAATGGTGTTTGTGGGAGGATACCCACGTTTCCTTAACGCCAGGGTGGGCACCTTCACCACGCTACCAAGAGCCTGAATTCAGCTTGATTTTTTCTCGCCTTGTGACTCACTACTGGAGCAACGGATGCTTTCTAAGAGATGATGAAATAATGGCTGGAATGCACCTTATAGCAGACATACCCGCTACCCTAGTTCATGGTCGGTGGGATATTTCTGGTCCATTAGATACCGCCTTAGCCTTGCACCGCGCGTGGTCAAATAGCGATTTGGTTGTTTTAGAAGAAGCAGGTCACGGTGGCGTTGGCTTCCCCGAAGCAATGACGGCTGCGTTAAATAAATATCGAGATTAGAAATGTGGGCGACCAATCCAGTGGATGCCCACAGGCTGAATGATTCTCTAACTGGCACCTAAAGCGTGCTTTTCACGTTCATCAAGCAATCGAAATGCGAAGAACACGATTAAGCCAGTGGGACCATACAAAAATGTCAGCGGTAAGCAGGGAATTAATCGCCATTTGGGTAGGTTAGCGCGTGTAACCTCATCAATCATCCAACGACCAACAAACAAGTCGAAAACAAGGAAGTGGAGCCAGCCTGCGGCTAAATTTCCTTCTGATTCAAACAGCTTACTCACCCCGATTAGGCTAGAAAAATTCCCCTCTGGTGAACTGCCCCAGAACCGAAATACTAAAAACAAGTAAAGGCTTGATAAGACAATAGGAATAATTCGCCCGCCGAAAAGTAGTACCCCATAACGAATCCGAGTTGATGAAACGAAGATCCCCAACACTAAAAATAGCCAACCTAACAGCGCTATACCGCTGCCTATTTCAAAGGTTAAATGTGCCATCATTGAACCTCTCCGTGAGCGTTTCTTGGTATCACTACCGCTTGTTCGCCATATTTCAGCACTTCACCGCCATGTTGAGCGGCATAAGATTGGGCTTCTTGTTCCGATGAAAACCAGAGATTCAAAGTCGAAAGAACTTTCTTATCAAAATCCGGCGTGTGAGAGGTGTCATCCTTCTGTGCCATCAGTACAGGTTTATACGCTTCCCAGCTTTGATAGCCCGCTTCAATGGCTAACAACCGTAAAAAGTGTTTACGCTGCAAGGTGTGGCGTTCGTTATATAAAGAAGAAATGGATTGACCAAAACACACGCCCGCTTTTTCGACTCTGCGGATAATGGGCATGGCTTCTGAAACACTGCCAGATTTAGCGACACGGTGTAACCTTCGAGCATCACGCAGCAAAGATTCGACAGCAGGGTTGGTTTTTTGGGATTTCAGTGATTTGGCATCACTAGAGGATTTTTGATTACGCATACAAACTCCATCGAGTGGCTGGTCTGTCTCGTTTAGGACCATAGATAAGAGTCAGTAATTAAATTGTCTTATTGCACAGGTGGGTGAACTTTCACGAGCTGGGCGTCCTGCAAACCCGCAAGAAGAATAGCAACACATGGCATGAGTTGTAAATGGGTTTTTATTATTAGACTGTTGCGCTTTACATGTTGGTGTTCGTTCAGGATGATGAAATATTAATCAGGGAGCCGATGCGTTGACTCCCATATTAATATTTGTCGAGTAAAGCCAATTACTTTAATCCAGCAGACGGCTTACCTTTTTACTATCGATGTGTTCAAACTTGTTTAACGTCCAAGTGACTGCCTTTAGGTATTCTTCAATGAGTACCTCGTTGTCAGTGTTAGGGCGTATTTTGTAGATGAGCTCAAAGGGGTTAGGTGCAAAATCAATGTCTTTCCACATGCTTCTTTTGATACTCGCTTCCAGTGTAGAGTCCAATTCTCCTGAGTTGATAAGAGATTCGATAACTGAAAAATCGTTAACAGCCCACAATTGTCTGTAGCTTACTTCCAGGGTATGCAGATTCGAAAGTAAATGACCTTCACTTGATGCGAAATATGCCTTCAATATTTTAGATGAACTGTCTTTCCATAATGCTTCAGGCAGCTTAGTTTTTAACTCTGCGAGCTGCTGTGGAATGAAGAAAGTGAATTCATGTTCCCTAACTGAAGCTAACAAACCGGGTATATTGCCTAAGTATTGTTCAACCGTCTTTGTCTCTAGGTTCTCTTTTGAAGAGTTTTGAATCATTCCGCGTACGAAACCAAAATAGCCTAGCGCACAGTAAGATACGTCACGGAAATTACGACTTATGGTTTCAATCACTTCATCTATCAGCTTTTCTTGTCCTTTTGAATCGGTTTGAAAAATTAACTGGGACAAGCTGAAGTACCCATAAAAGAGAGAGTAGGGGTGGTTAACTTGCATGGCTTTTAATAGCGAGAAATACAAATCTTGAGATACGAACTTTTTCGAATTGACAAGATACGCAAGTATACTTTGTATGGGCTGTACTCCATTTTGAATTCCGTTCGGGCGGTACTTTCCGTTATTCACTGATGGAAGAAGGTCGGTAGCAAAATCAATGTCATCAAGAAGTAGTGCGACTTCGATCAAATCACATCTTTGGACGATGGTTTTTTGGAATTTCTTCAAAGACATCGACTTTTGAATTGATGCTCTTAAGCCTTCGTTTTCTGGGTGCTTCTTAAGCAACTGATAAAGGTCTTGTGCTGTTTTGCAACTTTTAACCAAAAGATCTGAATCAATAGCTTCTATGTTTTGTGATTTGCATGGACCAATTGGCAGAGATGATTTTTCGCATACGGTGAATATTGGTCTTTTCGCGTTATTACCACGTTTGTAAAAGGGAACCCAATCATCACAAGACGTAGGGTTTCCTAGATCATTAGCAAGGTTAGCTACCTTAGACAGTTCGTTTTTCTCAAAGTGATGAAATATGAATGCAATCAAAGCCGAATTGTTCCCCATCTTTGAGTGGAATTGTTGTGCTTGGTCAATTAAATCCGGGGTTAAAATAGGAAGAAGCTGCTCAGTGAATGATCCTATGTCGTCTCCTTCAGGGTAGGCACCAAGCAAGTAACTTATTGCACGATGGGGTTGAGCTGAGAAGCCATAGGCGGCTCCCTCAACCAATGCAGATTTCTTTTCTTTCTCTGGTACTTGCTCAAGCAATTGCGCTAAGTGATTATCTGGTAAGCAAAGTTTACACCCTATAACAAAGACTTTTAGCTCTTTTCTATAGACATTGTGAGGCAACTCTTTAAGTAGAAGGCGCTCTTCGACTTTATCTTTTACATCTTCTCCCTTGATGACGGAACGCGCCAGCATATATTCGTCGTAACAAGCTTTTTCTCGTTCATCTACGAGGTGTTTATATAGCTGAGAAATGTCTGGGTATTGACCTTCCCATTCTATACCGATGAACTTTGAGTGTTTTTTTAGATATGAAATGTCTACCTTACCTCTCGAAAACTTGGAGAGAGTTAAAGCAAAATTAGCAGAGTTTTTCAGGTGAGGTTCCACCAAACTAGCGAATAAAGATTCAGCAATTGCGAACCAGCCATCATGGTTAGTTTCCCCCGCTCTCCATGCAGAAGAGACGATCGCTAAAAATACACCATAAGAGCTTTCTAAACCGTACTTTTTGCTGTAGGAAATGAACGAGAGATTTTTAACACTTTTTTGCACACAAGGGTGGTCGCTATCCAACCCCATGGAGCAAAAGGTCTTTATCGCAACACCATGCGCATAAGCTTCTTGGTGACCTTCAGCCACCATTGGTCTTGCCAATCCGATTGACGCGAGTTCGTCAATATAGTCATATGCAAATGGGTCATACACCATTCCACTGACAATCTTTGCCCAAGAATTTGCACGAGTCTCAGGGAAATTATGATTGAGGCGATACGCCAGAGGAATGGCTTCACTGTAGGTACCCGTTTTACAGTGCTCTTCAATCACATCTGAAATCAGAGAATCCCCGATGAAGTAGTCGTTAAGGGAGACAATATCGTCGGTGTCTAAGTGGATACCAACGATGGAAACCCATGATTTCAATATCGGAGTACTGCATGACCCTCGTACGGAATTGACTGGTACTTTCTCTCGCAGTGGTATGATGAAATCTCTAAGCTCTTCTTTTCCACCATCATTTTCTATCCACTTTATCGATAATAAAAGTATGATGAAGAAGTATTGGATCTCGTTGAGTTCCTCTATTTCAGTAAGCGCTTTATTGATATTCAGATTTCCGATATGTTCAAAAGCTCGAAGAATTTTCAGGTTGTTTTTTCTACTGTCATTTTCAACAACACCTTTGACAATATCACACCAATCAACACTAGAATACTGCATCACCAAGTCCTATAACCATGAAGGATAAATTGCAAGTTACCCGCATATTAACTTATGCACCTCAGTAAGTTATAGAAAAATAAATGTATTAATATCGGTTGTATGATCTGGCTGGATTTGACAGTCAACAAGCCTGCTTTAGCGCATCAATCAATACGTCCAGCTCTTCTTTTACATCTTTGGTGAGTTCAAAGCCGAAGTTGATCCTTAAACAGTTGTTGTAGAGGGACAAGGTACTGAATAGATGACCTAAACGGATGTCTATTTTCTTTTCTTCCACAAGTTCAGCGAACTTGGAGGCATTAAGGGTAGGGACTTGCAGCCACAACACCATTCCCCCTTGAGGGTGGCTGATGTTAACGTTTTCTAGAAGGTGTTCAGTCAAATAGCTGAGATACGTTTGCCTCAAATTAAGTAGAGTATTGCGTCGACGTTTGAGTTGTTTGGTGTAATGACCTGACTCAATGAAATCTGCCATAGCAAGCTGCATAGGAAGCGAGATACCAAAGCAGGATGCGGCATGCTTTTGGCGATAATGATCCGTGTAACGCCCAGGCATACACCAGCCTAAGCGGTAGCTCGGCGACAAGCTTTTGGAGACAGAACCACACCAAAGAATATAGCCACCTTGATCATAATATTTAGCGGGTAAGGGCGTGTGGTCGGAATAAGAGAGTTCTAGATACACGTCATCTTCAATGATCGGAACCTGGAAAACGTTAGCCAGCTCCGCCAACTTTTGCTTTTGCTCTACAGACATGGTTATGCCTTGTGGGTTCATGTGCGAGGTACAAAATACGCCCGCTTTAACCACACCTTTCTGCAAATGCGCTTCAAGTTGAGACAAATCAATTCCGTCATCTAAAGAAGGGATCTCGACAATCTTTCTTCCCATTTGCCCAAGCAAATCTAAAATGCCACTAAAGCAAGGCGAGCTGATAGCAATGGCATCGCCCACCTGAGTACAAGATTCCAGTGCAGCTTTAATGGCAGGCATACAACCCGATGTAATCACGAGTTCTTTGGGGTTTATGTGCAGCCCAAGTTTCGTGAAATGATCGCTCAGTGCATTGCGCAGTAGGGGCTCACCTTGTGGATTAGGGTATTGATTGAGGCGATTGCCGATTCGCTTACTTGCGCGTCGAAAACTGCGCTCTAACTCGTTTTGTGAAACCTCGTCTATAACGGTGCTGGACACGCCTAGCGGCCCATTATGTAGAGAGTGGATTGCGAAGTTTTGAGTCACCGAAGACACCTTGCTCTCAAAGCGCGCCCATTCTGGCGTGTTATGTTTACTCCGTTGCGGAGAAACGTAATACCCTGCTTGAGGACGAGCATGTATCCAGCCTTGCGATTCCAGCTCTTGATAACAGCTCACCGCCGTCGACATGCTCACCGCTTGCTGCTTTGAGAGCTGCCTAAGTGAAGGCATTCGGCTGCCCTCAGGAAGCTTACCCACCTCAATCTCTCGGATAAATCGGCTGGCTAACGTTCTGTACATACTCATAGACATAACTGTACTGCTTTTTGTGAGAATAATTGTATCTGTACCGATAACTGTACTCGAGTAATACTCTTTTTCAAGAGAAAAGGAGAACAATTATGAAAAGAAACGATCTATTGTTGGCAGTCTTTGTGATGGCAATTTGGGGCTTTAACTTCTCAATGATCAAGATGGGCATTACCGATGTTCACCCATTACTGGCAACCGCTGCCCGTTTTACTTTGGCTGTGATACCTGCCATCTTTTTCATTCGCAGACCCAACGTAAAATGGCGTTACTTGGCTAGCTATGGCGTCGTTTTTGGTGTCGGGGTGTGGGGAATGGCATCTTGGTCTATTACTGCGGGGCTTTCATCCGGTATGTCTTCGGTACTGCTTTCATCGAACGCGCTAATCAGCATGGCAGTTGGCGTGTTTATTCAAAAAGATATCGCTTCAAAACGCAAAGTCATTGGTGCTGTCGTTGCATTGGTCGCCTTGTTGGTATTGATCTCGGCAACCAACGGTAACCTTACGGCGGAAGGTGTGTTTCTTATTATGATCGCCGCAGCCAGCTGGACAGTGATGGGCTTGATCGTGAAAGCATCGAAAACCACTCAAGCATTTGCTTTCAATGTATGGGGGATGCTCTTTGCACCAATTCCACTGGTGTTGTTCGCAGTGAGCATTTATGGTCCCAATATAGTGGCACACGCCTTTGAAGTATGGGATATGAATACGACTATAGCGGTTGCATTCCAAGCTTACCCAACCACATTATTTGGTTACTGGGTTTGGAGTAATCTGTTGATTCGCTACCCGCTTAGCACCACCGCACCTTTAACCTTGTTAGTCCCAGTATTTGCATTAATTTCTGGCTATTTTATGTATAACGAGACGCTCAGTACCGCACAAATGATTGCCTGTGTGCTGTTCTTAGTCGGTATTGGTTTAATAGTGAAACCTGCGACAAGCAAAAGCATGTTAGCACCTAAGCCAGTGGTGAATTGAAATATCCGCAACGTGACGAGTTGAGGGATGAATTAACCTTTATAAACCCGAACTTAAAAAGGGAAGGGGACTCACGAAATGTAGCCCCTTTTTATTCACTATTTCGCGAGTAGCGCCTTAATTTGTGGCATCACTTCTTTTGCGGCAAGGTAACCTGCTTCAATGGATTTCGCTCTATCATTAAAAGACACATCGCTGCTTGGTTCGTAGTTTGGTGTAATGAGCACATCTGCGCTGGCCATCTCTTGCTGAGAAAGTCGGCAGCTCTGCATTCTGAACGTCGCCAGCAACACTTTACTTACAGTCAATTCCGGTGCGGGTTGATTGTGGCAAAAAATATCGACCGCGATGACCTTTTTAGCACCGAGATCTTTTGCGGTATAAACCGGCACAACACTGAATACGCTGCCATCAATTAAGATATCACCTTGGTTTTCAACGGGAACAAAAGTACCTGGCACGGTGGAAGAGGTTTGTACTACATGCCCAGGGTTGCCAGAACGGATAACCACAGTCTTACGCGTCGTCATATTAGTGGCAGTCACCGCTACAGGGATGGGCATGTCTGCCAGATCGTTATACCCGACATGCGCGTTGATCCAGTCGGATAAGCGTTTACCATTGACGAACCCTTTGGACGAAAGCACAATGTCCGCTACGTCAGATACTCCGAGCTTTTCAATGGCGGCTTCCATGTCTTTAAAACTCATTCCAGAGGCATAAAGCGTCGCTGCAATCGAACCTGCAGACGCTCCACTGACCACATCCGGCTGTATCCCTTCTTCTTCCAACGCTTTCAACACGCCTAAGTGCATAAAGCCCCGAACACCGCCACCTCCAAAAGCCACCCCCAATTTGTGTTCCCCCGCGACAATGGGCTCAGACACATTCAAATCGTTATAGACATTCGGCGAGGAGCACGCCATCAGCAATAGAGATAAAGAGGCAGGGATCAGTGTTTTCAACATGGGGGGCTCGGTTTGTTTGGACAGATCAAAGCGTTACAGAATCCGGTTTCAGCGTGTATTTTCAAGTGATTTATCCCAAAGCATGATGGATATCGCGATCTCACGCGCACTTTGATTTAATTTTGTTTTAGTAATCGGGGAGGCCGGAGCTTTCTAGAGCTGAAAAAAGAAACTGTGAACAAGGTGCCCCAAAACATTCTGGTTAGATTGACAAATATAGTTGTGATAAATATATTCAACCGATTGATAGGTCATTCGTCGTTTGGAGTTGGCTCTAACCATCAGAACTGCATGACAAAAACGACATGTTTAGACCTTAAATTTTTTGAACGCCCACAAGATTACAACTAACGCGGAGATAGATAATGAGTCATTGGACAGATTTTTTCCCTTATGTAGCTATGGCGATCAAGGTCATCGCGTTAGCCGTGGCTGGATACTTCGCTATCAAATGGCATTTCGACCAAGATAGGAAGTTGAAAAAAGAAGCCGAGGAAAAATAAAATCTAGGGGCGATAAGCAAAACCCGATTCTTAACGAATTCGTTAAGAATCAATAGACACCGCTTATCGCTTGTATTCAAAAGAAAGCGGGTATCGAGCTTCTGATTACTCGATTCTCAAAAAAGTTCTTTTCTTGAACTCTCTTCATTAACTCCCATTTTCAGTAAGTACTTAAATCTCCGCCCACTTAACAAATAAGAACACTTTTAAAAAGCGACTCTTACAACCCCGTAATTCTCCGTTCTTACATTCGGTTACTCTGTGCTTGATGAGCTGCTTATTAACACATAATAGATCGCTTGTGCATTGCTCTTTATTTGTAGTGAACTAACCGAAAACTCGCGACGATATAGTTAATAGAATGAGTTACGTTATATGCGCTTTGATGTGCATCTCAAATACATCGGTGATCGTGACTTTAGCTGTACGTTAAATTGACTAATAATCAGAGAAATTCGAAAATAAATGAAGAAAAAATAATATTATTGTCAATATATTCAGTTTGTTAGGTTCACTTATGTCAATAGCTACACCAATTAGAACGTTAGAGAAACTTGAAAAGCCATTAGACTACAAAGTTCAGATAAGTAAGTTTGTTCAAGAATCTCCAAAGTCAGTGTTTACCAATCTAGGGTTGAATCCAAATAAGTTCGCGCTGGAACTTAGGGATAGAATTGAAGCGCCTTGGAAAATCAATCAGGGAGCTGCTTCACTATGCGGTCCAAATGCTTTCATGACTTGTGTTGCGGCAAGACATCCCAATGCATACGCAAGTTACCTTATACAGCTTTGGAAACATGGAGAAGCGTACTTAGGTGGTCTTAAAGTTACGCCGTCAGCAAAATGTTTGTCAGCATCAGTTGTATCCTCTTCTGGTGGAAAAGGTGAAGCAATTAGAGCAATAGACTGGATGGCACTCGCCAGTTTACGAGATTCTTCCAATAAATTTTTCAATTACGATCATTTTAGTGATCAGATGGGAGGGATCACGTTACCAGAATCTTTAGCTGGGTGGTTCAAGTCCACTTTGTTTGGGAGTGCCGTTAACAAGACAAGTATTTCATCTCCCAGAAGTATTGAAAACCTTCAAAGTGCCCAACGTGAATTCACAGCAAATAAGAGTGTATGTCTATTTATAAGTACAAAAGTGACTAAGGGTTCATTTAAAATTCAAGCAACACCCAATCACTGGGTAGTTCTGTCTCAACCGATCAAACTTGATGGAAAACCTCTACATTCTTATACGCTTAGCCAGCTTGAAGAGAATATCGACAAGCCTATCGAGGTGTATGTCATGACTTGGGGTTACCCTAATGGGCGTTATCCTCTACATGGAAGAAATTCTCAAAAGAAACTGTCTCTCAAAGATTTCCTAAATTTCTACTACGGGTTTGTAGCAGCATGATAAAGAAAACTATTTACACTCTTATATTTCTCGCCTTTTCTTCGGCTTGTTCTGGCGGGCTGAAAAAGGTAGAAGAAATCAGTGTACTTGAACATGATTTTCAGAATTATGGTCAAACCATACTTCAGCTTTCACAGCCCTCAAATGTCTCGGTCTTTTTGGCTAAGTACTCTAATAAGATCTTACTGATTGATGACAAGGAAACAAAAGTCTTAGAGTTGGAGCATGAGGTTTCCAGTTATGCTTCCAACAAGAGCAAAGTATTTGTTGTGGATAATACAGGGCAGTTACTCGAAATAACACCGGAAGGCGATATCACAACACTTCTTCAACACGAAGATATACGCGGAAATGACTTTCGTATTTCTTCTGATGGAGAGCTCCTTTACTCAAGAGGGCTCGTTATTCATTCCCCATTTAAAAGTGTTGAAGATATTGTAAAGTTTGATGATCTCTATCCCCAGTTCTTAGGATCATCTTTTGGAAAGAAAATCGGTGTAACTAGTGGTGCAATGAAGCTCTTTGCCGATCAAGATACATGGTTGGATGTATGGGATTCTAAAACAGGGCGGAAGATAACAAGCTTCGATACTTTAAATAGCTATGTGTATGCCCCAGTGATTGTTGATGATTCAGAAGGGATTGTAATGTTCCAATGGAGTGAAAGGCTCACTCTATGGAATTATAAATCTGATGAAATTCTCTCCAAGCAAAGTATGGAGTATGGTCTTTCAGAGACTAATAAAGTCGGCGATATTTATCGTGCATACGGTCCAGACAACATCCAACACTTGAAAGTTGTAGATAACAAAATTGTTAGAACGCTGCTTTGCGAGTTTAAGGGAACCTCCATTCAATCATCCCCTCAATACACTATGGATGGAAACCATGTACTTCTAGAACAGCTGTCTGGCGAGCACTCAAGGTTCGCTATTTACGAGATTTCAGATAAAGGTTGTTCAAAAATATTGGAGCTCCCAGAAAAACATCATAACTACACACTTCACCCTTCAAATCGCCAATTGCTCACCTTCAACAGCAAAGTGATTAGCATTTATTCATGGTAAATATGTAGCTAAGAGCGGCCTCAGAGAGTTACTGAGGCCCGTTATGCATTTGGAACCATCCAGTATCAAACCAAGAAAAATCCGATGAACTTACAAAACATTCTATTACTCGCTGCCACTGCTGCTTTTGGCAGTAGTTTTTTGAATGCGAATGAAGCAGCTAAGAAAGAGTTTCATATTTCAGGAACAAAACAAGTGCTTTCAGGAAAAGTGGTATCAGAAAAAAACACCGATATTGTTTACGCGGATATCACGAAGGCAGATCTTAAAGAAGAAAGCCTAAAGGCTTATAGCCCGTGGGATGAGCTTTATCAATGCACGGAAACAGGCAGTTTAAAAAATGAAGCGATCATTGTGCCTGTCGGAGATAAATTTCATGTGATGCAGGCGTGCGATGCGTTAGGTTTCGACCTAGATATAGAGCTGTCGGTTGTTGATGCCGCCATATTGAATGGCGAAGTGTCAGATTTAGCGAAATCGGCTAGCCAAATAATTCTCGTCCCGACTCCTTCTTCAGACGAAACCTACCTTTATTGGAATGGAAACAAATTCAAACTGTTCGTTCCAATGCCTTTCTACAACGCCCAAATATGAAAATCAAAAGCCCCAAGTGCAGACTTTTAGGGCTTCTTCACCTTGTTTCAGGTTTTTATAAATCATTACGTATGGTGAGTTTTGTTAAGGAAGAGGAGCGATTTTACTAACGTTCCTAACTCATTTTTGCCCCATTGTAAGTTACGTGAAGCGTCTGCTTGACCTACTTTTTGTTATGAGTGAAAGTGGCTGAAGATGCCTGTTTTTTTAACTTGTTGTTGATATGAAAACTAGTTTAAGTATTCGCACTTACACAAAGCACTTTAGTAGCCATGTTCACGATAGCTATCATCAACTGGTACTGCCTATTCAAGGCAATATTCATATTGATATGAATGGTTTCTTGGGTAAGGTGAGTGTCGGTGAATGCGTGGTGATCCCAAAAGGAATAGCACATGGATTTACTGCTGATGAAGCCGCACGATTCATTGTAGCTGATTATGGTCAACTTCCTTCACATTTGATCAGTGAGGAGTTAGCCGTTTTTTCAACCTCTCCCCCTTTGTTGAGCTTTCTTCACTTTGTTGAAAAGCAACTTGAATATCAGGTGGATAATCAAATTGAAGCTTCTATAGTCAATATTTTTACTTTATTGCTGGGACAGCAAGAGTTGTCTCGAACGAGCGATCCACGAATTCGTGCAGTACAGAACATGATCAGCGAACGGCTAGCCGAGCCTCTAACTATTCAATCGCTTGCTAAGGCTGTATATCTTAGTCCAACCCAGTTCAAGAAGCTTTTTAAAGAAAACATAGGAATGAGTGTGCTCAAATACATTACTGAGCAACGTATGGAAAAGGCTAAGGCACTGCTAACCCATACTGACTTACCTGTGCAGTTAATAGCTGAACGAGTAGGATACAGTGACCTTTCAGCTTTTAGTCGACGTTTTTCCACCAATTATGGAATGTCACCAAGAGCGTTCGCTCGTTCTTGAGTTAGTCTATTTAAGCAACTATTGCGTCCTTTTAGCAAAAACACAATGTGATTAATCGCCTAAGATTTCTGCCTTGTTATCAGTTCCTCGGTAGAATATTTATGTTGTACAATCGCTATACTTCCTATCAGCTCGGCATTTTCTCGATACTGTTTGCTTCAGTCTTATGGGGGACTACTGGCACAGTCGCTAGTTTAGCTCCAGATATCAGTTCTCTGGCAATAGGTGCTTTTTCAATGGGGGTTGGTGGGCTTTTTCAAGTCGCACTGTCTCGCAAGCAACTTCGACATGATTTCAAAAAGATTCTGAATCATAGAAGGAAATTGACGATTAGTGCAATTGCTTTAGCTGCCTACCCATTAGCATTTTATTCCTCCATGAGGCTGGCTGGTGTCGCAATTGGTACCGTGATTTCTATTGCTACAGCACCGTTTTTTGCGGTTTTACTTGAGTGTCTATTTAGCAAAGGCAAAAGCATCACGAAAAAATGGTTGCTAAGCTTCTCTGTCGGAATTGCAGGCATCATGTTGTTAGTTTTCTCAGAGTCATCTGCAACCCATACAGTCAGTAACTTAAGACTGATTGGCATCTTGTTGGGTTTTATGGCGGGTTTATTTTATGCCGTCTATTCGTGGGTTGCTAAAACACTCATTGAACAGGGTGTCGAATCCCAATCGGCTTTAGGCTGTATTTTTGGTTTTGGTTCATTAATTTTGCTCCCAACACTTTTGGTCACTGGCGAAAACCTTTTTGCATCAACAACCAATATTCTGGTAGTTGGCTATATGGCTTTGATTCCAATGGGTTTAGGTTATATTGCTTATGGATTTGGCCTAAGGTTTGTGACCGCAAGCAGTGCAAGTTTGATTACGCTTTTTGAACCTGTTGTAGCAGCAGCTTTAGCTGTGGTGGTGGTTGGTGAGTCGATACCGCTGCTTGGTTGGAGTGGTATCGGTTTAATCCTCATTTGTTTGTTGATTCAAGTAAAAGACAGTTAGCCACCCACGAACAAATACTCATGGATACTATCATGCCTAATTGTGTCCTATGTTAAGCATTAGGCTGACTACTAAAGTGGTTTGATGGCTCTATATCGAGCCGCACCACGAAATTAGACACCTTACCAAGCGATTTTCCAATACCTAGAATTATTCGCATGTTACTAAAGTAGCAAAGTCGCTAACTCAGAAATGTCCGTGCGACCTGAAGTCGTATGAAGCGTTGTTCACCGCTTTATGAGTGAACCGTCTGTATCACCAGATGAACCTACGAG
>NZ_JAUYVM010000030.1 GCF_030689305.1 Vibrio penaeicida
AAAGACGAAGGTGGTCGCCACACTCCATTCTTCAAAGGTTACCGTCCACAGTTCTACTTCCGTACTACGGACGTAACTGGTGACATCACTCTTCCTGAAGGTGTTGAAATGGTAATGCCTGGCGACAACGTACAAATGACTGTTGAACTAATCGCTCCAATCGCGATGGATGAAGGTCTACGTTTCGCAATCCGTGAAGGTGGTCGTACTGTAGGTGCTGGTGTTGTTGCTAAAATCTTCGACTAATATCGAATGATTTTGCGGTAATCGCATCTTAAAAAGGAGCTTCGGCTCCTTTTTTTATTTCTATTTCAACAACTTCTTAAACCTTCATTTCTTATATAACCAATTCTTCTAATCAAAATGCCAATAAGATTGGCAATGCTAACCATTCTCGTTTATATTTCTAATTGTAATAGATTGGATGTAGAAAATGTTTGTTTGTATTTGCCACGGTGTATCTGATAAAAAAATTCGACAGCTAGCTCTTGAAGAAGGGGTGACTGATATCAAAGGAATTAGGCAGTGTACGCCTCTCGGATCCCAGTGTGGAAAGTGCGTAAAAAGTGCAAAGGAAATTCTTAACGACACAGTATCAACATTGTTTAAGAAAGTCGGCTAACGCTCAATATTGAGACAGCCTTAAAATAGCTTTGACACCTTCAAGATTGCTTCTAAAGTTAAAGAAGCCGATCAAGGAGGGCTTTGTCATGAAAGGTGATCCAAAAATTATTCAACACCTTAATATTGTTTTAGGGAACGAGCTAGTAGCAATTAACCAATACTTTTTACATGCAAGAATGTACAAGGATTGGGGGCTTAAGCATTTAGCAGATAAAGAATACGAAGAATCTATTGATGAGATGAAACATGCAGATCATCTTATAGAGCGAATCCTATTTTTAGAAGGGTTACCTAACCTTCAAGATTTGGGTAAGCTTATGATAGGCGAGGACACAAAAGAAATGCTTGAGTGTGACCTTAAAGTCGAAATGTCTGCTATTCCAGATTTGAAAGAAGCGATTGCATATGCTGAAAGTGTTCGTGATTTTGTTTCTAGAGATTTATTCCAAGACATACTAGAAGACGAAGAAGAGCATGTTGATTGGCTCGAAACGCAGCTAGGGTTAATTGATAAAGTTGGTATTGAGAATTATCAGCAAGCACAGTTCGTTGATGAGAATTAAATAGAATTTTGAAAGCCGAAGCAGTCTACTAGATTCCTTCGGCTTTTTACTACCAAAAATTTCCCGCTTATTTTTCCATCGTCTATTGCATACCAATTTGTGATCTGTATAATACCGCGCACTGGCTTAGCCAGTTGTGAACCAATGAGCAGTGAGGAGTAAGCGTTCCGCTTAGTAATGTAAACTCAGCTTATGTTCGCAGTTAATACAATTAACTCTTCTACTTAGTAGTTAAAGTTAATCGAAAATTAGCTGACAATGTGTCCGATTTGGATACTACGGTTTCACATAAATCAATCGGCATTCTCTCGCTTTAGCGAGTATGAGTGGCGATATTGTTTGTGTATTTATTATTATTGGAGCTCTGTCTCATGCAGAACCAACGTATTCGTATCCGCCTTAAAGCTTTCGATTATAAATTGATCGATGCTTCTACTGCGGAAATCGTTGAAACAGCAAAGCGTACCGGCGCACAGGTTCGTGGTCCTATCCCACTACCTACTCGTAAAGAGCGTTTCACTGTTCTTATCTCTCCACACGTCAACAAAGATGCGCGTGATCAGTACGAAATTCGTACTCACAAGCGTCTAATCGACATCGTTGAGCCAACAGACAAAACTGTTGATGCTCTGATGCGCCTAGATCTAGCTGCTGGCGTTGACGTACAAATCAGCCTAGGTTAAGGGAGATTAGAATAATGATTGGTCTAGTCGGACGTAAAGTGGGTATGACCCGCGTATTTACCGAAGAAGGCGTTTCTATCCCAGTAACCGTTGTTGAGGTTGAAGCGAACCGTATTTCTCAAGTTAAAACTCTTGAGTCTGATGGCTACGCTGCAATCCAGGTAACTACTGGTGCTAAGAAAGCTAACCGTGTTGTTAAAGCTGAAGCTGGTCACTTTGCGAAAGCAGGTGTTGAAGCTGGCCGCGGTCTTTGGGAATTCCGTTTAGAAAACGGTGAAGAGTTTGAAGTTGGCTCAGAGCTAAACGTAGAACTTTTCAACGAAGTTAAAAAAGTAGACGTTACTGGTACATCTAAAGGTAAGGGTTTCCAAGGCGCTGTTAAGCGTTGGAACTTCCGTACTCAAGATATGACTCACGGTAACTCATTGTCTCACCGTGCACCGGGTTCAATTGGCCAATGTCAAACTCCAGGTCGCGTGTTTAAAGGCAAGAAAATGGCAGGTCATATGGGTGCTGAGCGTGTAACGACTCAAAACCTAGAGATCGTACGTGTTGACGCTGAGCGCAATCTGCTTCTTATTAAAGGTGCAGTACCAGGCGCAACTGGCGGTAACGTGATCGTAAAACCAGCTGTTAAAGCATAACGTCTAGGAGTAAGTAATGGAATTGATAGTTAAAGGTGCTGATGCACTAACTGTTTCCGAGACTACTTTCGGACGTGACTTCAACGAAGCTCTTGTACACCAAGTAGTTGTTGCGTACGCAGCAGGTGCTCGTCAAGGTACACGTGCTCAAAAGACTCGTTCTGAAGTATCTGGCGGTGGCGCTAAGCCATGGCGTCAAAAAGGTACTGGCCGCGCACGTGCTGGTACAATTCGTAGCCCAATCTGGCGTACAGGTGGTGTTACTTTTGCTGCGAAACCTCAGGATCACAGCCAAAAAGTAAACAAAAAAATGTACCGCGGTGCTATGAAGAGCATTCTTTCTGAGTTGGTTCGTCAAGAGCGTCTAATCGTTGTTGATAACTTCTCAGTTGAAGCGCCAAAAACTAAAGAGCTAGTAGCTAAGCTTAAAGAGCTTGAGCTTAACGATGTTCTTATCGTAACTGGCGAAGTAGATGAGAATCTATTCTTAGCTGCTCGTAACCTATACAAAGTTGATGCACGTGACGTTGCTGGTATTGATCCAGTAAGCCTAGTTGCTTTCGACAAGGTTCTGATGACTGCAGAAGCAGTTAAGCAAGTTGAGGAGATGCTAGCATGATCACTGAAGAGCGTATCCTAAAAGTTCTACGTGCTCCGCACATCTCTGAAAAAGCAACTATGGCTGCAGAGAAAGCGAACACTATCGTTTTCAAAGTTGCACAAGATGCTACTAAGAAAGAGATCAAAGCTGCTGTAGAAAAGCTTTTTGAAGTTGAAGTTAAGTCTGTAAATACTCTTATTACTAAGGGTAAGACCAAACGTCAAGGTCTACGCCAAGGTCGCCGCAGCGACGTTAAGAAAGCGTACGTTACCTTGAAAGAAGGTCAAGATCTTGACTTTGTTGGCGGCGCGGAATAACAGGAGTAGTTGAAAAATGGCTATTGTTAAATGTAAGCCGACTTCCCCTGGTCGTCGTCATGTTGTTAAAGTTGTTAACGCTGACCTACACAAGGGCAAGCCATACGCACCTCTTCTAGAGAAAAACTCTAAGAATGGTGGTCGTAATAACAACGGTCGTATTACAGTACGTCACATCGGTGGTGGTCATAAACACCATTACCGTGTAATTGATTTCAAACGTACTAAAGACGGTATCCCAGCGAAAGTTGAACGTCTAGAATACGATCCAAACCGTAGCGCAAACATCGCTCTAGTTCTGTACGCAGACGGTGAGCGTCGTTACATCATTGCACCAAAAGGTGTTCAAGCAGGTGACCAGATTCAATCTGGTGTAGATGCGCCAATCAAAGCAGGTAACACTCTGCCGATGCGCAATATCCCAGTAGGTTCTACTGTACATTGTGTTGAACTTAAGCCTGGTAAAGGTGCTCAGCTAGCTCGTTCGGCTGGTGCTTACGCTCAAATCGTTGCTCGCGACGGTGCGTACGTAACTATCCGTCTACGTTCTGGCGAAATGCGTAAAGTGTTATCAGAAGGCCGTGCAACAGTCGGTGAAGTTGGTAACTCTGAGCATATGCTACGTGAACTTGGTAAAGCTGGTGCTTCACGCTGGCGCGGCGTACGTCCAACCGTACGTGGTGTAGTAATGAACCCAGTAGATCACCCACATGGTGGTGGTGAAGGTCGCACATCTGGCGGTCGTCACCCAGTATCCCCATGGGGTATGCCTACTAAAGGCTTCAAGACTCGTAAGAACAAACGCACTGACAAGTACATCGTACGTCGTCGTAACAAGTAATCTATATAAGAGGAATCGCCATGCCACGTTCTCTCAAGAAAGGTCCATTTATTGACCTACACTTGCTGAAGAAGGTAGAGAAAGCGGTGGAAAGCGGAGACAAAAAGCCTATTAAGACTTGGTCCCGTCGCTCAATGATCATTCCTACAATGATCGGTTTGACCATCGCTGTCCATAATGGTCGTCAGCACGTTCCAGTATTTGTAACCGAAGAAATGATCGGTCACAAACTGGGCGAATTCGCACCAACTCGTACTTACCGCGGTCACGCTGCGGATAAGAAAGCTAAGAAGAAATAAGGAGTAGATGATGGAAGCTATTGCTAAACATAACTTTGCTCGTATTTCTCCTCAGAAAGCACGCTTAGTTGCTGATCAAATCCGCGGTAAATCTGTGGATCAGGCTCTTGAACTACTAACTTTCAGCAATAAAAAAGCTGCAGAGTTAATCAAAAAAGTTCTTGAATCAGCAATCGCGAATGCAGAGCACAACGAAGGTGCAGACATCGACGATCTGAATGTCGCTAAAATCTTCGTAGATGAAGGCCCAACCATGAAGCGTATTATGCCTCGTGCAAAAGGTCGTGCGGATCGTATCTTGAAGCGTTCAAGCCACATCACTGTTGTTGTAGCAGATCGCTAAGAGACTAGGAGAGTAAGCAATGGGTCAGAAAGTACATCCAAATGGTATTCGTCTTGGCATCGTTAAGCCTTGGAATGCTACATGGTTTGCTAACACCAAAGATTTCGCTGACAACCTAGACGGCGACTTCAAGGTACGTCAGTTCCTAACGAAGGAACTTTCAAAAGCGTCTCTATCACGCATCGTTATCGAGCGTCCTGCAAAGAGTATTCGTGTGACTATTCACACTGCTCGTCCAGGTGTTGTAATCGGTAAGAAAGGTGAAGACGTAGAGAAGCTACGCGCAGCTGTAGCTAAAATTGCAGGTGTACCAGCGCAAATCAACATCGCTGAAGTACGCAAGCCAGAGCTTGACGCTCAGCTTGTGGGTGACAGCATCGCGTCTCAACTAGAGCGTCGTGTTATGTTCCGTCGTGCTATGAAGCGCGCGGTACAGAATGCTATGCGTCTAGGCGCTAAAGGCATCAAAGTGGAAGTAAGTGGTCGTCTAGGCGGCGCTGAAATTGCACGTTCAGAGTGGTACCGTGAAGGTCGTGTACCTCTACACACTCTACGTGCTGACATTGATTACGCAACTTCTTCGGCTCACACCCAATACGGTGTAATCGGCATTAAAGTTTGGATCTTCAAAGGTGAGATCCTAGGCGGAATGCCAGCAGCTAATGCTGTAGAGCCAAAGGCTGACAAGCCTAAGAAGCAGCGTAAAGGCCGTAAGTAAGGAGTCGACTGATGCTACAACCTAAACGTACTAAGTTCCGTAAGGTTCAGACTGGTCGCAACCGTGGTCTAGCTAAAGGTACTGAAGTAAGCTTCGGCGAATTCGGTCTTAAAGCTGTAGGCCGTGGTCGTATCACTGCTCGTCAGATTGAAGCGGCTCGTCGTGCTATGACACGTCACATTAAACGTCAAGGTCAAATCTGGATTCGTATTTTTCCAGACAAACCTATCACAGAAAAACCGCTTGAAGTTCGTCAGGGTAAGGGTAAAGGTAACGTTGAGTACTGGGTAGCCCAAATCCAACCTGGAAAGGTAATGTACGAAATGAATGGCGTACCTGAAGAGTTGGCACGTGAAGCGTTCCGCCTTGCGGCGCGTAAACTGCCTGTAAAAACTACATTTGTAACTAAGCAGGTGATGTGATGAAAGCACAAGATCTACGCGAGAAAAGCGTTGAAGAGCTTAACGCTGAGCTATTGAATTTGCTACGCGAACAGTTCAACTTGCGCATGCAAGCTGCAACTGGTCAGCTACAGCAAACTCATACTCTGAAAGCTGTGCGCCGTGATATCGCACGTGTGAAAACTGTTTTGACTGAGAAGGCAGGCGCATAATGAGCGACAAAATTCGTACTCAACAAGGTCGTGTAGTAAGCGACAAGATGGATAAGTCTATCGTTGTTGCTATCGAGCGCATGGTGAAACACCCAATTTACGGCAAGTTCGTAAAGCGCACGACTAAACTGCACGCGCACGACGAAAACAACGAGTGTGGCCTAGGCGATACCGTTGAGATTCAAGAGTGTCGTCCACTGTCTAAGAAGAAATCTTGGACTTTGGTAAAAGTTGTAGAAAAAGCGAAGTTTTAATTTCGTTTTGATACGATGAAAAAGCGGCTCCAATTATTTTTGGAGCCGCTTATTTTTTGGCTACCCAAGTACATAAAAGGGTGGTACAATTCGCAGCCCTTATAAAGAGGCAGCCCGACCCGTGAAGGGTCTAGTTTTAATATTTAGCGGAGCACTAAAATGATCCAAATGCAAAGTACACTCGACGCTGCGGATAACTCCGGCGCTCGTAGAGTAATGTGTATTAAGGTTCTGGGTGGCTCTCACCGCCGTTATGCACATATCGGAGATATCATCAAAGTTACTGTTAAGGAAGCAATTCCTCGCGGTAAAGTTAAAAAAGGTGATGTTCTGAAAGCGGTGGTAGTGCGCACTCGAAAAGGCGTACGTCGCCCAGACGGTTCTGTCATTCGCTTCGACCGTAATGCTTGTGTATTGTTGAATGACACTACTGAGCAACCAGTCGGCACACGTATCTTTGGTCCAGTGACTCGTGAACTTCGTAATGCGAAATTCATGAAGATTGTTTCACTGGCTCCAGAAGTTCTGTAAGGAGCGGCACAAAATGGCAGCTAAAATCCGTCGTAACGACGAAGTAATCGTTCTTGCTGGTAAAGATAAAGGCAAGCGCGGTAAAGTAACTAAGGTTCTTGAAACTGGTAAAGTTATCGTTGAAGGTATCAACCTTGTTAAGAAGCACCAAAAGCCTGTACCGGCTCTTGGTCAACAAGGTGGCATCGTTGAACAAGAAGCAGCAATTGATGCTTCCAACGTTGCAGTTTTCAATGCGGCTACTGGTAAAGCGGACCGTATCGGTTTCCGTTTTGAAGAAGGCAAAAAAGTGCGTTTCTTCAAATCAAACGGCGAAACTGTTTCTAACTAATAGAAAGTAATTTGGAGTTCTACTATGGCGAAACTGCATGATTACTACAAGTCGTCTGTAGTTGCTGAGCTTACCAAAGAGTTCAGCTACTCAAGCGTCATGCAAGTCCCTAGGATTGAAAAAATCACCCTAAACATGGGCGTTGGTGAAGCAATCAACGATAAGAAACTGCTAGAAAACGCAGCAGCTGATATGGCAACGATCTCTGGTCAAAAGCCTCTTATCACTAAAGCGCGTAAATCTGTTGCAGGTTTCAAAATTCGTGAAGGCTACCCAATTGGTTGTAAAGTAACCTTACGTGGCGAACGTATGTGGGATTTCTTCGAGCGTTTAATCTCGATTGCACTTCCACGTGTACGTGATTTCCGTGGTGTTAGCGCGAAGTCTTTTGACGGTCGTGGTAACTACAGCATGGGCGTTCGCGAGCAAATCATCTTCCCGGAAATCGACTACGATAAAGTCGATCGTGTACGCGGTCTTGATATTACTATCACGACGTCTGCAAGCTCCGATGAGGAAGGCCGTGCTCTGCTGGCTGCCTTTAACTTCCCATTCCGTAAGTAAGGTGAAGGGTTACTGTTATGGCTAAACAATCAATGAAAGCGCGCGAAACTAAACGCGCGAAGCTAGTAGCTAAGTTCGCTGAGAAGCGTTCAGCGCTTAAAGCTATCATTAGCGATGTTAACGCATCTGAAGAAGATCGTTGGAATGCGGTTCTTAAACTGCAATCTCTTCCACGTGATTCAAGTGCATCACGTCAGCGCAACCGTTGCAACCAAACTGGTCGTCCACACGGTTACCTACGTAAATTCGGTCTAAGCCGCATTAAGGTTCGTGAAGCTTGCATGAAAGGCGAGATTCCGGGTCTTCGTAAGGCTAGCTGGTAATTGCCACTTAATCATTTGGAGTAAAATCTATGAGCATGCAAGATCCGATTTCGGATATGCTGACCCGCGTTCGTAACGGTCAGGCAGCAAATAAAGTTGCTGTAAAAATGCCTTCTTCAAAGCTTAAAGTTGCAATTGCTGCACTACTAAAAGCTGAAGGTTACATCGCAGACTTCGCTGTAAGCGGCGAAGCGAAACCAGAGCTAGAAGTAACTCTTAAGTACTTCCAAGCTAAACCAGTAATCGAGCAAATCCAACGTGTTTCACGTCCAGGTCTGCGTGTCTACAAAAATAAAGACTCGCTACCTACTGTGATGGGCGGTTTGGGTGTTGCTGTAGTGTCCACTTCCAAGGGTCTGATGTCTGACCGTGCTGCTCGTAAGGCAGGTCTTGGTGGTGAAATCATCTGCTACGTAGCTTAATAGGAGTAGACTATGTCTCGTGTTGCTAAAGCACCTGTCGCTATTCCAGCTGGCGTAGAGGTGAAACTAAACGGCCAAGAACTTAGCGTTAAGGGTCCTAAAGGCGAATTGTCTCGTGTATTCAACGACGCTGTTGTGCTTTCTCAAGAAGAAAGCAAGCTAACTTTCGGTCCACGCGAAGGTGCAGCTAACGCATGGGCACAAGCTGGTACAGCTCGTGCACTTGCAAACAACATGGTTGTTGGTGTTACTGAAGGCTTTACTAAGAAGCTAACTCTTAAGGGTGTTGGTTACCGTGCTGCTGTTAAAGGCAACGCAGTAAACTTGACTCTAGGCTTCTCTCACCCAGTTGAGCACGAAGTGCCAGCGGGTATTAAAGCCGAATGTCCAAGCCAAACTGAAATTGTCCTAACTGGTGCTGATAAGCAGTTAGTTGGTCAAGTTGCGGCTGACATTCGTTCTTACCGTGAGCCTGAGCCTTATAAAGGTAAAGGTGTTCGTTACGCAGATGAAAATGTGCGTACTAAAGAAGCTAAGAAGAAGTAAGGTAACACTATGGATAAGAAAGCATCTCGCATCCGTCGTGCTACACGTGCACGTCGTAAGATTGCAGAACTTCGCGCGACTCGCCTAGTTGTACACCGCACTCCTCGTCACGTGTATGCACAGGTTATCGCATCAAACGGCTCTGAGGTTATCGCTGCCGCTTCTACTGTAGAAAAGGCGATCCGTGAGCAAGTTAAGAATACTGGTAACGTTGACGCTGCTAAAGCTGTAGGTAAAGCTATTGCTGAGCGCGCTATCGAAAAAGGCATCTCTGATGTTGCTTTCGATCGTTCTGGTTTCCAATACCACGGTCGAGTAGCGGCGCTAGCAGATTCTGCTCGCGAAGCTGGTCTGAAATTCTAAGGTAGGGTTGGAAGATGGCTAAAGAACAACAACAAGCTACAGATTTGCACGAAAAGCTAATTGCTGTTAACCGTGTTTCTAAAACGGTTAAAGGTGGTCGAATCTTTAGTTTTACTGCACTAACTGTTGTTGGTGACGGTAATGGTCGCGTTGGTTTCGGTTACGGCAAAGCTCGTGAAGTACCAGCAGCGATTCAAAAAGCAATGGAAAAAGCGCGCCGTAACATGGTTACTGTAGCGCTTAATGACGGAACTCTTCACCACGCGGTGAAAGGTCGTCACACTGGCTCAAAAGTTTACATGCAGCCAGCTGCAGAAGGTACTGGTATCATCGCAGGTGGTGCGATGCGTGCAGTACTTGAAGTTGTAGGTGTTCATAACGTACTTGCTAAAGCATACGGTTCTACGAACCCTATCAACATCGTTCGCGCGACGATCGATGGTCTGAGTGGCATGAAGTCTCCTGAGATGGTTGCTGCTAAGCGTGGTCTAACTGTTGAATCTATTTCGGAGTAAGAACACCATGGCAACTATTAAAGTAACTCAAACTAAAAGCTCAATTGGCCGTCTACCAAAGCACAAAGCGTCTTTGCGTGGTCTAGGTCTTCGTCGTATCAACCACACTGTAGAACTTGAAGATACTCCGTGCGTGCGCGGAATGATCAACAAGGTTTACTACATGGTTAAAGTTGAGGAGTAATCAGAATGCGTTTGAATACTCTATCACCGGCTGCAGGTTCTAAACCTTCTAAGAAGCGTTTAGGTCGCGGTATCGGTTCAGGCCTTGGTAAAACAGGTGGCCGTGGTCATAAAGGTCAAAAATCACGTTCTGGCGGCAGCGTTCGTCCAGGTTTTGAAGGCGGTCAGATGCCTTTGAAACAACGTCTACCAAAATTCGGTTTCACTTCTCGTAAGAGTCTAGTGACTTCTGAAGTTCGTCTAGGTGAACTAGCGAAGGTAGATGGTGACGTGGTTGATCTAAACAGCTTGAAAGCTGCTAACGTAATCACTAAGAACATCGAATTTGTTAAAGTTGTTCTTTCTGGTGAAATTAGCAAAGCTGTGACTGTTAAAGGTCTACGCGTAACTAAAGGTGCTAAAGCTGCAATCGAAGCTGCAGGCGGTAAAATCGAGGATTAATACTCGAGGGACGAGGTACAGATGGCTAAAAAACCAGGACAAGATTTTCGTAGTGCTCAAAGCGGCTTAGCTGAACTAAAGTCGCGCTTATTATTCGTATTAGGTGCACTTTTAGTATTCAGAGCGGGCTCTTTTGTGCCGATCCCTGGTATTGACGCAGCTGTACTTGCCGATTTGTTCGAACAGCAAAAGGGTACCATCGTAGAAATGTTTAACATGTTCTCCGGTGGTGCACTTGAGCGTGCTTCTATATTAGCGTTGGGCATCATGCCGTATATTTCGGCATCGATTGTTGTCCAACTGCTAACTGTAG
The DNA here is from genome assembly GCF_030689305.1 of Vibrio penaeicida. Classification (GTDB taxonomy): domain Bacteria; phylum Pseudomonadota; class Gammaproteobacteria; order Enterobacterales; family Vibrionaceae; genus Vibrio; species Vibrio penaeicida_B. Next base: position 11,033 of record NZ_JAUYVM010000030.1, read on the forward strand.
TTCATCCTGCGTTAGCTGAACTCAAGAAAGAGGGTGAAGCCGGCCGTCGTAAGATAAGCCAATATACGCGTTACGGCACGCTTGTACTTGCTACATTCCAAGCTATTGGTATTGCAACTGCTTTGCCAAGCATGGTCACAGGTCAATTGGTCGTTATCGATCAAACCATGTTTACTGTTATTGCAACCATCAGTCTAGTAACCGGCACCATGTTCTTAATGTGGTTAGGTGAACAGATTACTGAGCGAGGAATTGGTAACGGTATCTCATTGATTATCTTTGCAGGTATCGTCGCTGGATTGCCATCGGCAATCGGTCAAACAATAGAGCAAGCGCGTCAAGGTGAACTGAACGTACTTCTTCTGTTGCTAATTGCTGTTTTAGCGTTTGCCGTGATTTACTTCGTTGTTTTCATGGAGCGTGGTCAACGTCGAATCGTCGTTAACTATGCGAAACGTCAACAAGGTCGTAAAGTTTTTGCAGCGCAAAGCACACACTTGCCTCTTAAAATTAATATGGCAGGTGTGATACCAGCGATTTTTGCGTCTAGTATTATTTTGTTCCCAGGAACATTAGCGCAGTGGTTTGGTAATACAGGTGGTGAGGACAGCGCATTCAGTTGGTTAACTGATGTGTCTTTGGCCCTTAGCCCTGGACAACCTCTGTATGTAATGCTTTATGCAGCAGCAATTATTTTCTTCTGTTTCTTTTATACAGCGTTGGTTTTCAACCCGCGTGAAACAGCAGATAATTTGAAGAAGTCTGGAGCGTTCGTACCCGGTATCCGCCCAGGTGAGCAGACAGCTAAGTACATTGATAAAGTAATGACGCGTTTAACCCTAGCAGGTGCGCTATACATTACCTTTATATGTCTGATTCCCGAGTTCATGATGATCGCTTGGAACGTACGTTTCTATTTTGGCGGTACATCACTACTTATTGTAGTTGTTGTTATCATGGACTTTATGGCACAGGTACAGACTCATCTGATGTCACAACAGTATGATTCTGTGTTGAAAAAAGCGAATCTGAAAGGCTACGGTCGTTAATTCGACAGTAGTATCAGATTTCATTACGGAGTTTAGCAATGAAAGTTCGTGCTTCCGTTAAAAAAATCTGCCGTAACTGTAAAGTAATCAAGCGTAACGGTGTCGTTCGCGTGATTTGCAGTGAGCCAAAGCACAAGCAGCGCCAAGGCTAATTTAAGCAGAAATTTTTACTTGAAATATAAGGTAGTGTCGAGTATATTCCTCGGCCTACCTTTTGCGTGCAAAAGAAGTAGTATCCCGCAGCGTATCCTCTACGGGCTTTGCTGCGGATAATTTCTTATATAAGTACTAGGAGTGAATAGTGGCCCGTATAGCAGGCATTAACATTCCTGATCAGAAGCATGCTGTAATTGCATTAACTGCAATTTACGGCATCGGTAAAACTCGTGCTCAAGCTATTTTAGCTGACGTGAGTATTGCTGAAAATGTGAAGATCAGTGAACTAACTGAAGAGCAGATTGATCAACTGCGTGATGGTGTAGCTAAGTACACTGTAGAAGGTGATCTACGTCGTGAAGTTTCCATGAACATCAAGCGTCTTATGGACCTTGGTTGTTACCGTGGTCTTCGTCATCGTCGCAGTCTACCACTACGTGGACAGCGTACTAAAACCAACGCTCGCACCCGTAAGGGTCCGCGCAAGCCGATCAAAAAATAATCGGAAGGTAGAGTACAATGGCAAAACAACCAACTCGCGCTCGTAAGCGCGTACGCAAGCAAGTAGCAGATGGCGTAGCGCACATCCATGCTTCTTTCAATAACACAATCGTAACCATCACTGACCGTCAAGGTAATGCTCTTGCATGGGCAACAGCTGGCGGTTCTGGTTTCCGCGGTTCTCGTAAATCTACACCGTTCGCTGCACAGGTTGCTGCTGAGCGTTGTGGTGAAATGGCCAAAGAATATGGCTTAAAGAACCTAGAAGTTATGGTCAAGGGCCCAGGTCCTGGTCGTGAGTCTACTATCCGCGCTCTAAACGCTGCGGGTTTCCGTATCACAAACATTGTTGATGCGACTCCGATCCCTCATAACGGTTGTCGTCCACCTAAGAAACGTCGCGTATAACGTTTCTAGGAAAGTTGGAGAAGAATCATGGCAAGATATTTGGGTCCTAAGCTGAAGCTTAGCCGTCGCGAAGGCACTGACTTATTCCTTAAGTCTGGTGTTCGTGCGATTGATACCAAGTGTAAAATCGATAACGCACCAGGTGTACACGGCGCTCGTCGCGGTCGTCTATCTGAATATGGCGTTCAGCTTCGTGAGAAGCAAAAAGTTCGTCGTATGTACGGCGTTCTAGAAAAACAATTCCGTAACTACTACAAAGAAGCTGCACGCCTTAAAGGCAACACGGGTGAAAACCTACTTCAGCTTCTTGAAGGTCGTCTTGATAACGTAGTTTACCGCATGGGCTTTGGCGCAACTCGCGCAGAAGCACGTCAGCTAGTTAGCCATAAAGCTATCCTAGTAAACGGTAAAGTTGTAAACGTTCCTTCATTCAAAGTTGCGGCTAACGACGTTGTATCTATTCGTGAGAAAGCTAAACAGCAATCTCGCATTAAGGCAGCTATTGAAGTTGCTGAACAACGCGAAAAACCAACTTGGATTGAAGTAGATGGTGGCAAGATGGAAGGTACGTTCAAGCGTTTGCCTGAGCGTTCAGATCTGTCAGCTGACATCAACGAACACCTGATCGTCGAGCTTTACTCTAAGTAAGGTTTAAATTAAAGAGAGGACACAATGCAGGGTTCTGTAACAGAATTTCTTAAGCCACGTCTTGTTGACATTGAACAAGTTAGCACGACACACGCAAAAGTAACTCTTGAGCCATTAGAGCGTGGCTTTGGTCATACTCTAGGTAATGCGCTTCGTCGCATTCTTCTATCTTCTATGCCTGGTTGCGCAGTAACCGAGGTTGAGATTGAAGGCGTTCTTCACGAGTACAGCACCAAAGAAGGTGTACAAGAAGATATCCTTGAGATCCTTCTTAACCTGAAAGGTCTTGCTGTTAAAGTGGCAGAGGGCAAAGATGAAGTGTTTATTACACTGAACAAATCAGGCTCGGGCCCTGTTGTTGCAGGTGACATCACCCATGATGGTGATGTAGAGATCGCTAACCCAGAGCACGTTATTTGTCATCTAACTGATGATAATGCTGAAATCGCTATGCGTATTAAAGTAGAACGTGGTCGTGGTTATGTTCCAGCATCGTCTCGTATCCATACTGAAGAAGATGAGCGCCCAATCGGTCGTTTGCTTGTTGACGCTACTTACAGTCCTGTAGACAAAATTGCCTACACTGTAGAAGCGGCACGTGTTGAGCAGCGTACTGACTTGGATAAGCTTGTTATCGATATGGAAACAAACGGTACTCTTGATCCAGAAGAAGCAATTCGTCGTTCTGCAACAATCCTTGCTGAGCAACTTGATGCCTTCGTAGACCTTCGTGACATTCGTGTCCCTGAAGAGAAGGAAGAGAAGCCGGAGTTCGATCCGATCCTACTGCGTCCTGTAGACGATCTTGAACTAACAGTTCGCTCTGCTAACTGTTTGAAAGCAGAAGCGATTCACTACATCGGTGATCTTGTACAGCGTACTGAGGTTGAGCTACTTAAAACGCCTAACCTTGGTAAGAAGTCTCTTACTGAGATTAAAGACGTGCTTGCTTCACGTGGACTGTCTCTAGGCATGCGCCTAGAAAACTGGCCACCAGCGTCGATCGCTGAAGATTAATCGATAATAGTTAGAAGGATTAGGTCATGCGCCATCGTAAGAGTGGTCGTCAACTCAACCGCAACAGCAGTCATCGCAAGGCGATGTTCAGCAACATGGCTAGCTCTCTAGTACGTCATGAAGTTATCAAGACTACTTTGCCAAAAGCAAAAGAGCTGCGTCGCGTCGTTGAGCCTTTGATTACACTAGCTAAGACTGACAGCGTTGCTAACCGTCGTCTGGCATTTGCTCGCACTCGTGATAACGAAGTTGTGGCAAAACTATTTAACGAACTAGGTCCACGTTTCGCTGCTCGTCAGGGCGGTTACACTCGTATCCTAAAAGCCGGTTTCCGTACTGGTGACAAAGCTCCAATGGCTTACATTGAGCTTGTTGATCGCCCAGAAGTTGCTGAAGAAGCAGCTGCTGAGTAATCAGTTCGTGTAGAACTTAAAAGCCGAGCGTAATGCTCGGCTTTTTTGTACCTGTAAATTAGGGATTAAGCTTTTAGGGCTTGCTCTAAATCAGCGATGATGTCATCTATATGTTCAATGCCAACCGATAAGCGAATCATTTCAGGTACAACACCTGCGTTTGCTTGTTCTTCGACACTCATCTGCCTGTGAGTTGTTGAAGCAGGATGACACGCAAGTGATTTGGCATCGCCGATATTCACAAGTCTCTTGAAAAGATTAAGCGCATCATAAAAACGTACACCGGCATCATATCCATCTTTCAAACCAAATGACAAAATAGCAGAGGGTTTACCGCCCATGTATTTTTGAGCCAAACCGTAATGTTCAGAGCTCTCCAATCCCGCGTAGCTAACCCAACTGACTTTCTCATGCTGTTTTAGATATTCGGCTACTTTTAATGCGTTATCGCAATGTCTTTCCATTCTAAGGGAAAGGGTTTCCAACCCTTGCATTAGCATGAACGCATTCATAGGTGATAAAGCTGCCCCCGTATTACGTAGTGGAACCGTTCTTGCTCTTCCTATAAAGGCTGCTTCACCGAAGGCTTCTGTGTATACAACCCCGTGATAAGATGGTTCAGGCTGATTAAATACAGGGAATCGGTCTTTATATTTTGCCCATGGGAATTTTCCTGAATCAACGATAACTCCTCCAAGCGTGGTGCCGTGGCCTCCTACGTATTTCGTCAAAGAGTGAACGACAATGTCCGCACCAAATTGAATTGGTTTACAAAGGACGGGGGTCGCGACCGTATTATCGACAATGACGGGAACGCCTTTCGCGTGCGCTAAGGTTGAAATGCTTTCAATGTCGACGATGTTACCTGCTGGGTTACCTATAGACTCACAATAAACCGCTTTGGTGTTTTCATCGATTAACTCAGCTAAGCTTTCAGGTTTATCATCCTTTGCAAACTTAACCTCAATGCCTTGTTGTGGCAGCATATGTGCAAACAAAGTGTAGGTACCACCATAGAGCTGAGGCGTCGAGACAATGTTGTCTCCATTCTGAGCTAGCGTTAAGATCGCGTAGTTAATTGCGGCACTGCCAGCACTCACAACTAACCCAGCAATCCCACCCTCTAACGCAGCCATTCTTTGTTCTAGTACGTCATTGGTGGGGTTCATTATGCGAGTATAGATATTTCCAGGGACTTCTAAATTGAAGAGATCAGCGCCATGCTGAGCGTTGTCGAATTCATAAGCAACGGTTTGATATATTGGGGTCGCAACAGCTTTGGTTGTGGGATCGGTTTGATAGCCGTGATGAATTGACAGTGTTTCGTCTTTCATAATACCTACTCTTCCATGATTAAAAATTCAGAGTGGCATACTTTTCAGTTTGTTAAAGAGAGGGTGGTCAAAAACCACCCAATTATCGATTGGAGTGTTACTGGTGGCTTAGAGCTCTATTGCCAAATTTTCCCAAGCGAATCCAGAAGACCTGAAGATGCATTCTGGGTACCTAAGTATTTCAGAATGATGGGAGCAAACTGTGTCACCATTGATGGGTCGAGCCCTAGTTTGCTAAAAATATCAGATACAGCACCAAAGTTACTCGCGAGTCCTGATAGCCCTGGTATGGAACCAGTTAACGAACTCAGACCTGGAATTGCAGAAGCAAGTTCTGTCGTTTGCGAAGCTCCTAAAGAATTGGAAGCGAGTGCTAAAAGCGCACCAGCGCCGCCCGTTGCCTGAGTTGGTGAAACATCCAGTTGCGAGCTTAGCATTTTTACTAAATCTGAATCAGCTTGAGTGTCGACTTGGCTTGAGAAAGCATCGTTAGCAAGTGAGTTAAGGTCTACTGAGGGTTTTTCCTCAGAAGAACCAAAGCCGAAGAATGCGTAGCTTGGAGAGACAAGCAGCAGCGCAGATAATGTGATAATCGTTGTTTTAATTTTCATAACTCATTCCTATATAAAGGCACTAAAACTCAAACCATTTTAAAATTTCAAGATACTTTGAATGGAGCTTCTTGATGCGGTTGAGTGTATTAATCCTAGTCGGATTTTCCGTTTTGATTAGAGAGTCGTGCCGAGAATACAAAACGGGAATGAGCAGTTTACTTTAAGACATAAAAAAAGCGGTGCTGAGCACCGCTTCATTTTTGAGACGACGTAAAATTACAGGATAGCCAATAGTTCTACTTCGAATACTAGAGCTGCATAAGGAGGGATAGATGCACCAGCACCACGCTCGCCATATGCAAGATCTTGAGGGATGTATAGTTTCCACTTAGAACCAACAGGCATCAATTGAAGTGCTTCAACCCAACCTTTGATCACGCCAGTTACAGGGAACTCAGCAGGTTGACCGCGAGAAACAGAGCTGTCGAATACAGTACCGTCAGTCAATTCGCCGTGGTAGTGAACACGAACAGATTTGTCTGAACTTGGGATTTCGCCAGTACCTTCAGTGATCACTTCGTACTGTAGACCAGATTCAAGAACGGTAACTTCAGAGCGTAGAGCGTTGTCTTTCAGGAACGCTTCACCGTCTGCTGCTGCTACTTTTGCTACTTCTGCGCGAGCAGATTCTGCACGAGTGTGAAGCTCTTGAAGTGCGTTGTTGATATCATCAACTTCAATCTCAGGCATGCCGCCAGTCAATGCAGTAGCGATGCCTTTTGCGATCGCGTCTACATTCAAACCTTCAAGACCGCTACCAGCCAATTGTTGACCCATTTGCAGACCAATTCCGTAGCTTGCTTTCTGCTCTACGGTTTCTAATTTGATTTCAGACATCTTGTCTCTCTATTGTGTGAATTTGTGCAGCAAAAGGATAGCAGTTCTACTAGCGTGAAGAAACGGCAAATGCCAATATATGTCAAGTTACTGTTAACTTGTGTAACGGTCCGTTTTGTTAAGGAACCGTGTTCGTAGATAATAGAAAGACAGTTCGCTAAGGTATATGCATTATGAATCGGAGAGTGGCTAGAACTCGCCAGCCAAAATTATTCGATCAACTAAAAAGTAAGTTCGAAGGTGTTGATGCACGAGCAATAGGCTCCAAGATAAAACATCATTGGGCAGGTATGCCCAAGCTTCACCAAAGAGGCGTTATTGGGCTATCTGTAGCAGTTATTATTCTTTCTATCTTGCCAGCTCCTAGTGAATCAGTGCCGGATGAAAAAGAACCGGAAAGTGTGCGCAAACCTTTGGATATCACAACGACAGGTTTGAGCGAACAATCTTCATCCAGTAGTCAACAGGCTCCTCGCACAGAAGCTTGGAAAGAATATATTGTTAAGTCTGGAGACACACTTGCTCAGGTTTTTCGTTCTAACGAGCTACCTATGACTGATCTCAACGCACTGGTTAAGATTGAGGGTATCGATAAGCCACTCAGCAAAATAAGAGAAGGGCAGCTAATTCGATTTAAATTGGATGATGATGGAAAGCTGGACATATTACAGCTTGAGCAAAAATCGGTATCAGTGATGTTTTTTAGGCTCTCAGATGGCGGGTTTGGGCGAAGTAAATAATGAAAGGTGTAAAGCGACTTCAGCCAATCGCGGAAGTCGCTTTCTCTTTATAATTTCAATTTTTTATGGGTGATGACTCAGATAAGTTTTGGCTTCTTCTTTTCCCATGTATTTCCCCAATGTCCTTTCGGGTACATTACGTAAATCCACTACGATTAACCCATCTAATGCGTCGTTAAATTCTGGGTCGACATTAAAACAGACCAACTGACCATTTAAGCCCAGGTATTGCCTTAAAAGAACCGGTAACCCTTTGCCTTCTTCCATGCGAGCAAGCACTTTGGACAATAGCTGTACGCTGCCTAATGCACTGAGCATGTCATTACGCCAAAAAACCGATTCATCTTTTTTAAGTGGAACCGATGGGGAGACCAAGTTGGCTTTATGTTCATCGTAGTGATGAATGGACAGGCAACTTGCCATCAGTTGACGTGCAATTTGGCTATAGTCATTACTTATGCTGACTGGACCGTATAAATGCGTGTACTTCGGGTTGCGATAAACGTAGCTCGCAATTCCTTTCCAAAGCATCAAAAGAGATTGCAGGTTTCTCTGATAAGGCTTATTGACGACAGAGCGACCAAGCTCAATGGAATGGTCGAGACTTTCGACAAACGATTGGCTGTAGTTAAATAAACTACGAGAGTACAGACCTTTCAATCCATGTTGCTGTAAGATTTCATCAACTTTACCCAATCGATAGCTTCCAACTAACTGTCTATCTTTACTGTGCCAAATAAAGAGATGATCGTAATACTCATCATAATGATCTAGATCTAACGCTTTTCCTGTGCCTTCACCTACATCTCGGAAATTCGCTTCTCTTACTCTGCCAATCTCTTGAATCAGGTATGGGATCTGTGTTTTTCTCGCGCAATAAACCGAAAAATCGCCTTGAGAGAGAAGTAAGCATTCACTCGGAAGCGCATTCACTTCATCCTGTAGCCTTTCACTATCTATAGCATCCATAACGGGTGTTGAGAATGAAGCCAGTTGTAAACTCTTTGATTGCCCGGACTGCTTGCGAAGTAAATAAGTGTTTAGCCTGAGGTAGTGAACTAAATCTTGCTCCGAATTCAGAGATTTCATTTCAGAGTAAAGAATGGGTTCGCCGATGGACAGCTGTATTTGAGACGATCGCTTCCCGATCATTTCTCTACCTAACATCGCAGTTCTTAGAAGTGGGTGTATTTTTCCCGCTAGATAAAACAACGAGCTGTTTTTCCCTTCGATATAGATAGGTACACACGTTGCTTCACTTTTTTTAACCAGCTTAGCAACAGAACGGCTCCAAGTTTTGTCTTGTAGCTGTGCATCTTGATAAGTAGAAACTTCACCCGCTGGGAAAATGATCAGCGCTCCACCATTAGCCAGATGTTGATGTGCACTGCGCATCGCGGTTAAGTTTGTTTTTATTGCACTTTTAGATTCAAAAACATCCACACCAATGAACAAATTAGACAGCTCAGGAAGTTGTTTGAGCATTTCATTCGCCATCACTTTTACATCGGGTCTTCGGTGGCGAACTAAAGCTGCCAATATCACCCCTTCAATCGCTCCAAGTGGATGGTTGGCAACAATGACAACAGGACCTTCTTCCGGAATGCTATTTAGTGAGCCTTGCTGGACGTTATAGTCGATATTAAGAGCTTGAAGTGTGTAATCCATAAACTCAAAACAATCGAGATCCATCGGACGTTTTTGGTATAAGGAGTCCAAATAACGCAGCCCAGTGACTCGTTCAGCAACCCGCTCTACTATTCGAAACGGTGTGACAGCGGGAAGCTGAAACGGAGAAGAGGTAACTTGCATAGATTTCTCCTAATTGCTCACTAGCTCTGGCCAATTTTTGTCGCCGCTACTAATAAAGCCAGGGATGTCTTTTTCCCAACGAGACTTTATGTCCGCGTCGTAGTTTAGGTACAACTTGCCATCAACAATATTCCACTGAAGGGGATCGCCCGGCGCTGTATCGTTTTTAGCACCGACTGCCCACGCACAATATCCACCATATTGAGGTGCATATTTCTCGGGGTTTTGAATGAACTTATCGAGATTCTCTTTGGATGTGAAATACCATTCAGCGCCTTGATATTCGATGGTATGGTCACTAATGCCTTTTTGTGGTTCGCTGGCTTCGAAATAGCTGACTGCGTCATAACCAGAAATCGCTTTGCTACTAAAAAAGCCAGTATAGATAGGGTCTGCCGCATAGGTCATGGCGGAGAACATCCCTAGTACTAACGTACAAAATACGGTGATCATGCGTTTCATAATGGGTTCCTCGTTATGCAATTTTCACATTGGATGAAGGGATTAAAGAGATTCTATTTTGAGTGAGATACGATTCCGTAATACCACAGCAAGGTGAACCAGGGTGATAGCTCATACCTCTTTCCGAACTCGTCACTAAAATATGCGTGAAGCTGACGGTATGGGCGTCTTTGCGATGCATACACGTAGATAAGTGTCCCTTACTTGGAATATGAGAAGCGTGAAATTCCAGCAATTGATCGACGTTGGCGTGAGTGGATGTATACGCTTGGTAACATTCACTTCTCAGTTCAAACGCTTTTTGGTAATCGACAGAAGACGAAATTAATGGAGGATTAGGCCGTATATAAACCAAAGATTGCCCTGTCCAACAGACCCCTTTTACTGTTGAATGATGACGCGTTAAATCGGGTTCAAAAATCAGCAATGAAAAAGGTGCGAAAGATTTCAAATCAATCGACTGCAGGTATTCATCTACTTGAGCATAATTTTGAAAAGCCGCTAAAGATTTAACCAGCAAACCTCGACTTGTTAATACACCTTTCGGAACGTTTCCTTGGTAGTAATTCAATAAACAGATTGACTGACCATGTTCGTTCGTTGCAATCCAGCTGCCACCACCATCAGGGTCAACTGGCATAAGGTATTCGACACCTTGGTGGCAAAAAGGCGTGGGCGGTACAGCTTGAGCTCGGCTTTTTTGCTCGTCTCGATTAAAAAAGACTTGGTAGCCATCATCCTTTAACAGCCAAGATACGGTGCACATTAGTCTTGCTCCCTTAAGTACGTCGCGGTAGCGGGTGCGAATCCCAATTCTTTATCAGTCTGATAACCCAATTGGATGGCCAGCACTTTCATTAGCGCGTAATGGTGCGTTGCATGAGCCGCCGCAAACGCAATTTCTCGCTCCAGCTGGGAAGTGAGTTCAGCGCTCAGTGTTTCTGATAAGGCGACTTCTGTTTTAACGGATATCGAGCGTTTCAATTCTTCAGGTGTTAGCTTGCTGAGCCAATGCTTTATGGCTTGGAATTCAACAATGGCAAGCTCTCGCGTTTTTTCCACATCGTGTCCGCGTCTGCGAAGGTTGTAATCTACGCCATTTTCGTAATCTGAAAGTGCATGAAAAATGTCTAATACATGACGGCAATGTTCACTCATGGAGCTCGTCACTAATGGCGGTGTTGCGAGTTGATAATCATCCGAATTAATCTGCATCAGTAAATCGATACCTTGATCAATCGTTTCAATGGTCCCCAATACGGTGGAAGATAAATTTTGCAATGAAGCAGTAAGCGAAATAGGCGCAATTTGCATAAGTTGTCCTTGTTCTAATCGGTTTGCGGATACGCATTGACAAGCTGTTTTTCTTCTCGCCACGCTGCCAGTAACTGGCTTATCGATGGTGGCTTATGCCCAGCTTTTTTCTGCAATGCGCCAATCGCAAACAATGTGCGATATTGGAATAAAAGTGTGGAAAAAATTTCCCGTAACGGGGTTTTTCGATCCCAAATGTGTGCGGCTTCTGAGCTCGCACCATTGATTTCCAAAATGGTAAAGTTCTTCCCGTCCATGAGCTCATAGATATCCTGAAATTTAATATCCAGACGCCCGTAGCAAAAACCTTCAACATCATCGAATATGCGGTCCAGTTGCTCAGTTAGCTTCTCGGAAATATAGGCATTTCCATTTCTAAATATGCTGCCTCGGCTATGGCTACCAGCAAATGCCAACTGAAAGGATTCTCCTTTCTGTAATATTTGGTTGAGCTTTGATTGGTGACGAGGGAAATACAAATGCGTCAGTTGACCCGCTCTAGGGTCTGCCTCAATCAGTTCTTTAAGTGTTGATTGCCCATCACCTTCAACAAATGGGGCGTATTTCAACGTTAGAGAGATGATTTTCCCTTTCTTTTCTCCGGGGTAGCGAACGTAGAACACACCCGCTTCCGCTGGGTAAGGGGCTTTTTCTTGCAATAGGAATCGAGAATCCTTGGGGAAACTTTCGAAGTATTGCGTCAGTTGATCCATGTTATGTAAAAGCTTTACGCCAGCACCACGGCAGCCGAGATCAGGTTTTGCAACGATAGGGAAATCCAATCCATTATCTTGCATTTGCTGATAAGCCTTGGACGACTGCTCCGCTACGTCTTCACCGGTTTGGAATACTGTGATAAAGGGAGAAACCCATTGGCGAGCATAGCTGCCAGCCAAAGAAAGGATATCGTGTTTGGATTCGCCCACCATACCGCTGAGTTTAATGCTCGGATTAGCAACTAGTGGCAAGCGAACATCACCATAGCGCAGAGCAAGAGCAAAGCTTTGGAGCACTACTGGGGTATAGAACACCCAAGCAGGCAAAAATTCGTAAGGTGAAATACTACCTTGCTGATCCTGTATAAACTTTGGCATCCCTTTGTTGATGCCAGTTTCAACGTCGATCGCTTCAAACTGGCTGTCTAGTGCCAACGGCGAACTTGTCATTACACTCTCCTTGAAAAGCGAGATTTCATAAGTCGGTTACCCATTACCAAAGTGATAAACAGCACTGGTATCAGTAACCATTGATGTGAGCTGGCTTGAATCCATGCCTGTTGACCCAGCCAGAAAGTGCAGCCAAATATCAGTGCCGTCCACAATGCTGTCGCAAACAGTACGGCAGACATAAAAGAAGCGAGAGGCAGTTGAAAAAAGCCACTTAAGGAATAGCCCAATGTCCGAAGACCAGGGATAAAGCGAATAATGAATAGATTGAAAATAGGGCGGTTGTGCAGTTTGTGACGAACCCAGCGCATCGATTTGTGAGAAAGCAGGCGATAACGTAACCAACGAGATTGGTGAGCCCATTTTCCTAAGTAATAGAGCCCTAAATCACCCGTTGCGATACCGATGAAGATAGCAATCAGAGCCATAGATGTCGGCATGGCTCCTTGAGTCGCAAGTCCAGCCGCGCCAAGAATAGCTAAATCTTCTAACAGATAGGAAACCAAAATCACTCCTAGCATTAAGCTTAAGAGTGTTTGTTGTGACGCCCAAAGATTAAACTGTTGCGCATATTCAGCCACGTCTACCTGCACCTTTGTATGAATTACGTGAAGCCATTCTTGAAGTGACCACGGAGCGTGGAAAATTTCAGGAATAGCGTGATAACTTCAACAAAGACCGGATAAAAGTGCTGAAGTATTCACCATTTCATAAAAAGTTTAGACGTTATTAAGGAGATTGACGCTTTTTGGTGGCTTTAATAGGCATCATAGGCAAAACAATCAGTAAGATACCAACCGCAGTGAGCCAGTCTGGAATTTCGTTAAACCACAACACGCCAAATAACGTAACGAATAACAAACCAGAATATTCCGCTAGGGCAATTTGCGATGTTTCCGCTTTTTTGTAGGCGGCAACGGCAAAGCCATTGTAGGCAAGAATGCAACATGCACTGAAAACGATCCACAATAAGGACTCGAAAGAAATGGGTTGCCAGTTTGCCCAAGCTAACGCACCAGAGATTGGCAGTGAGAAAGTGGAGGTCCAAAATAAAGTGGCCGCGACAGGTTGATTACCTGGAAGCTTGCGAACCAATACATTAAATAATGCTAACGTTACTGCCGTGCCTAACGCAAAAATGGCTGCCCAATGAAATTGTGAAGGGCGAAGCACCAGTAGTACACCAGCAAAGCCAATAAATGTGGCGATAATTTTAGTCGTTTGAGGTTTTTCTTTGAGTAACCAAGCCGAAAGAGGAAGCATTAATAGCGGAGCGGCATAGAATACCGCATTAGCGGTTGCTAACGGTAAGTGAGTAATTGCTATCACCATACAACCACTGCCAATAAGCACTAAATGTGATCGTAGGAGGTTGATAGGCAAGCCTTTTAATCTACGTTCGGTTGGTTGAAGCTGAATCCATAGTGGTAAAACAACCAAAGCGGAAACCAATTGGCGAATGAAGATGTATTGGAAAACATTCGCACCGTCTCCCAGAACCTTAACAGCAACATCCGATACAGACGCCATTAAGTTGCCCGCAATCAAGAATAAAAGTGCAAGGTTGATTGGGTTTATAGGCACCTTTCTTTCGCTTCTCTAACCATGCCAATATGGGGAATACCATCTTCTAGGTACATTTCTGTGCACTGCACAAAGCCATGTTTTCCGTAGTACTGACTAAGGTGTTCTTGAGCGCTTATTTTAACGGGAACGTTACCCCATACAGATTCTAAGTTCGTAAGGGCTTGCTGCATCAATTCATGCCCAAGTCCGGTGCCTCGCGCATTTTCTTTGGTCGCCACTCGACCGATACTTGCAGCATTTGGGTAGCTAATCCCCTCAGCAAGTAATCTGGCACAGGCGACCAGCACTTCTCCATCATATCCCAATAGATGGAAAGCCCCTTCTGCATGGTCTTTGTCATCTAATTCGGGGTAAGGGCAGTCTTGTTCCACAACAAATACATCCACCCGTAATTTGATCATTTGGTAGAGCTGCATAGTGGAAAGTTGGGTAAAAGATAGGAGTTGCCAATTGATCATAGTAAACCTCTGTATATCTAGAATCGACCAATGTATGACAAAGAGGGGTAAGCACTCATTAACTTTTGTTAACTTTCTCTTTCAAGCGCTTTTTAATGCGGCTTAGGCTGATATGAGTAATTCCTAGGTATGCTGCGATTTGGTAATCCGTGATTCTTGAAACCAAATCTGGGTAAGTTTCGCAAAACAGGCTGTAGCGCTCTTCTGGAGAGTGGAGCAACATAAAGCGTTCCTTACCTTCTTTGTACATCAACTGAGTCTCCAGCAATTTGATATAAAGCGGATGTGATTCAGCCCGCCATTGCTCGATTAACTCAATTGGAAACGACAGCAATTTGACTGGCGTAAGAGATTCCAATAAGTACGGAGAAGGTCCATTTTTTACTAAGCTTTCAAAACTGATTAGCCAATCCACTTCCCAGTAAAACTCTTTACTGTACTGCTTTCCATCACTGGTCAGATAACATGCGTGACACAAGCCTTCTAACAAAAAGAACGCATGAGAAGGGGATTCCCCTTGGTGTGTCAAAATGTGTCGAGTAGGAAGCTCTAGTAGGCTGGATTGATCCTGAATAGGTTCTATTTCTTGAGGTGAAAACCCAAGGTTTTCGAGGTGTGTGGTAAATTTTTTGTCCATATTCTACTCATTGAATCGGCGTATCTGATAAAAAACCGCAGCTTTGGCTGCGGTTTATCTTAATCAGAGTTGCTTTAAATAGGTAGTGGCTATTTTTGCAATTCTAATCGGTATACACCAAATCCAACATCATCGATTGCGACGCGCTCCATTGGGTATTGACCTTTCTCTTTAATAAAGGCGGCTGCTTTTTCACTTGGTGAGGTTTCAAAGCGGATATCCAGCTTTGTGTCACTTGTGATTGGGGCGAATGACCAATTGTTATCAGCACTCGGAGCAAATTGCCCATTTTCTTGGCTCACACGGGATATGTAGTTTGCCAATACTGTGCGGTTTTCATCGGGTGCATCGAATGCCACAAATTCAGAACCTGTACCGGGGAACTTGTTGCTGTATGCGCGATAGTTATTTGAAGCGATAATGAAATCTTGCTTCAAATCGATAGGTTTGCCTTGATAAGTTAAGCCAACGATACGCTCAGAGCCTTCATTGATGACTTTACAATTACCGTCGTATTTCGCAGGCTTAGTGATGTCGATTTGGTAGTTCACACCGTCAATGACATCGAAGTTGTACGTACGGAAGTCGTCCCAATCAATCAAACTTTGCGGTGCCGATGAAGCAGTATCAATTTGTTTGAATTGACCCGCTGAACATTCAAGCCACTCTTTCACCTCTTTACCCGTCACTTTGAGTGCGACTAACGTGTTCGGATACAAGTAAAGATCGGCGGCGTTTCTGAACGTCAACTCACCAGATTCCACTTCAGTAAAGTTGGCTGGATCGTTCTTTCTCCCACCCGCTTTGAACGGTGCTGCCGCTGAAAGTACTGGGATTCCGTCTAGGTCAGGATCACCTTGTATAAAGCGTTCCACGTAATCTTTCTGAGCTAAGTTGACAATCTGAATGGTTGGGTCATCTTGAACCAATGCCAAAAAGCTGTACATCACGTCGTTAGCTTTACCTATTGGCTGGTTTACAAAGTCGCGAGTGCCTTTGTGATCGGCTTCTAACACCTTCACCATGTCTTTATCTGGTTCTGCTAGCGAGGTTTTTGATTTTTTATCGAAAATTGGACGCGCTTCGGCTTGTCCGTTCGATACCTTCCAGCCTTCCCCGTCTTTTTCTAAGACAAGATCCATGACACCTACATGGCTACCCCAGCGACCCGGCATAACAGACACAACACCATTAATAGTGCCTTTTTTATTGTCGACACCTTGGAGGTTATCAAACCCTTTCCCCGGAAATACAGAGTGAGCATGACCGAATGCAATCGCATCAATGCCTTCGACTTCTGATAAGTAGAGTGTTGAGTTTTCAGCCCCGAGCTTATACGGGTCGCTAGAAATACCGGAGTGTGGAATGGCAACAATGACGTCAGCGCCTTCAGCTTTCATCTTCGGAACCAATTCTTCGGCTGTTTCTTTTATGTCTTTGGCAAACACTTTGCCTTCAAGGTTCTTTTTGTCCCACACCATAATTTGTGGTGGAACGAACCCAATGTAGCCGACTTTGACTTCTTGGACATTGCCATCTACATCTTTGAAATTATGAGTTTTGATGATGTAAGGCGTGAAATAGTGCTCGCCTGTTTTTTTATCGAATACGTTGGCACTGATGTATGGGAAGTTAGCATCATCAATGGTTTCCATTAGGAAATCCAAACCGTAGTTGAATTCATGGTTACCAATGTTGCCCACATCATAGTTCAACTGGTTCATGGCTTTATAAACAGGGTGAACTTCGCCTTTTTCTATCCCCTTGGCTGCCATGTAGTCACCCATAGGGCTACCTTGAATAAGGTCGCCGTTATCGACCAAAACGCTGTTGGTGACTTCCTGCTGAGCTTGTTTCACTAACGTTGCAGCACGCGTTAAGCCAATTTTTTGAGATGGTTTATCTTTGTAGTAATCGTAATCCATCACATTTGTGTGAATGTCGGTGGTTTCGATGATTCTTAATTTAATGGTGTCGGCCATTGCAGGACCAGCAATGGTCAGTAGACCACCAAGTATCGCAACAGAAAGAGGTTTCACAGCCAGTTTCATGGTTTGCTCCAGAGTCATAAGACGAAAAGTAATAGGATGAAAGTTGACATGTCGAAATGTAACAAAAAATCATGAAACAAATTTGTCTTGCTTATGAATAGTGTGATCTGCCTTGAAGGTCGAAATGTCAAACTGTTATCTATAAACCAAATTTTCTATTGGTTTTAGAATTGATAACAACCTTAAACCGCATCTTATAAATACAAAATGACACGATATAGGGGGAATTTTTTCACGAAATGAATAAATTACTCAATATTCATGTCTCATGCCTTTTTGTTCTTATCAACTTTTCGAATAAAAAATGAAATTTTAGAATTTCAGGTAATAACGGATGCTGGTCATAATGCCATCATCACAGGAAAAATGATGATGAGCACCATGGCCGGTATAGACACACTGACGCAATTCCCAAATAAAAAGCCTCGCTTAGTGGCAGAACGTTCGAGCTCAGCTCGAAAAAGTAAGCTGCGCCCAGGCGAAGTTGCGTTAGTTGGCGCAGGTCCGGGTGATGCAGAGCTACTCACTTTAAAAGCACTGAACTATCTTCAACAAGCCGATGTCGTTCTTTACGACTATCTTGTTTCGGATGAAATCATGGAGTTGGTTCCTGATGACACGATATTGGTGTGTGTTGGGAAACGTGCAGGTCACCACAGTGTTCCACAAGAGAAAACCAACCAATTGCTGGTGGATTTTGCTCATCAAGGACACCGAGTCGTTCGCATTAAAGGTGGCGATCCATTTGTGTTTGGTCGTGGTGGAGAAGAGCTGGAAGTTTTATTTGAAGCTGGCGTGCCTTTTCAAGTGATTCCCGGCATTACCGCCGCTGCTGGCGCGACAGCGTACGCAGGGATCCCATTGACGCATCGCGATTATGCGCAATCGGCAATGTTCATTACGGGTCACCTGAAAGCTGAAAGCGATCAGATGGACTGGTCAACGTTAGCTCGTGGTAATCAGACATTGGTTATCTACATGGGGTTAATGAAATCCAGCTACATACAAGATCAATTGATCAAATTTGGTCGCGATGGTGAAACACCTATTGCCATCATCGAACGTGGTACTCAATCCTGTCAGAAAGTATTCAAAGGCCAGTTAAGCGAATTGGCAGATCTAGCCGCGCATGCGGAATCGCCTTCTCTCATCGTAGTAGGGGAAGTGGTGAATCTGTCCAGCAAGTTGAGCTGGTTTGGTGAAAGCCAACAAGATTTAGAGCCGGCAATGAGTTTTGCCTAACTCTTGTTTGACTCTGAGCATATTTGAAAGCTCGTCGACGAGCCTTAAAGGAAGCAAAAGAAAATGGATCAACAACGATTAACTCACTTACAACAGCTAGAAGCGGAGAGCATTCATATCATCCGTGAAGTGGCTGCTGAGTTTGATAACCCCGTCATGATGTACTCCATCGGTAAAGATTCATCGGTGATGCTGCATTTAGCACGTAAGGCATTCTACCCAGGGAAAATTCCTTTCCCGTTGCTGCACGTCGATACCGACTGGAAATTCCGCGAAATGATTGAATTTCGTGATCGCACAGCAAAAAAATACGGATTTGACCTTTTGGTTCACAAGAACCCAGAAGGGATAGCTATGGGTGTTGGTCCGTTTAGTCACGGTTCATCAAAACACACCGACATAATGAAAACTCAGGGCTTGAAGCAAGCGCTGAATAAATACGGTTTTGATGCGGCGTTTGGCGGTGCCCGCCGTGATGAAGAGAAATCACGTGCGAAAGAGCGTGTGTATTCTTTCCGTGATAAGAACCATACGTGGGACCCGAAAAATCAGCGTCCTGAGCTATGGAAAACTTACAACGGTCAAGTTAACAAAGGTGAGAGCATTCGTGTATTCCCACTTTCAAACTGGACCGAGCTGGACATTTGGCAATACATCTATCTAGAGAATATTGAAATCGTTCCATTGTACCTAGCAGACAAACGCCCTGTTGTAGAGCGTGATGGCATGCTGATCATGGTTGATGATGAACGTATGGAAATTGCAGCAGATGAAAAAGTAGAAGAGCGTAACGTTCGCTTCCGTACTTTGGGTTGCTACCCGCTGACAGGCGCAATCGAATCTGAAGCGACTACGCTGCCAGAAATTATCGAAGAGATGCTAGTAGCAACATCGAGTGAACGTCAAGGACGTGCGATCGACCACGATCAGTCAGGATCGATGGAACTTAAGAAACGTCAAGGCTACTTCTAAATCTAAGGAAAGAAAACATGAACAGTGCTGTTGAAGCTCAATTAGCAGAGTTGGGGATCGAAGGATACCTCAATGAACACCAACACAAATCTCTACTTAGATTCCTGACTTGTGGTTCAGTAGATGATGGTAAAAGTACATTAATCGGTCGCTTGCTGCATGATTCTAAGCAAATTTATGAAGATCAGTTAGCCGCCGTTCACTCAGACAGCCAGCGTGTAGGGACAACAGGTGAAAAGCCTGATTTGGCTCTATTGGTTGACGGTCTGCAGGCAGAACGTGAGCAAGGGATCACCATCGATGTAGCGTACCGCTATTTTTCGACTCAGAAGCGTAAGTTCATTATCGCGGATACTCCGGGACATGAGCAATACACTCGTAACATGGCGACAGGTGCATCAACGTGTGATGTGGCCGTTATCCTAGTGGATGCACGTAAGGGCATTTTGGACCAAACGCGTCGTCATTCGTTTATTTCTAGCCTTCTTGGTATTCGTCATTTCATCGTAGCAGTGAACAAGATGGACTTGGTTGAGTTCTCGCAAGATCGTTACGAGCAAATCAAACAAGAATACTTGGATTTCTCTAAGAAGCTTGAAAGCAATATCGATATCCAGCTGATTCCTATTTCGGCATTGGAAGGCGATAACGTGGTAGACAAGAGCCAGCCAATGAGCTGGTACGAAGGTCCATCACTGCTTGAGTTACTGGAAGATGTTGACGTAGGCCAAGAAAGAGGCGATGGCGAGTTCCGTTTCCCTGTTCAATACGTGAACCGTCCTAACCTCGATTTCCGTGGCTTTGCAGGTACGGTATCTTCAGGTTCGATTTCTGTAGGTGATGCGATTCGTGCTCTTCCTTCAGGTAAAACCTCGAAGGTGGAAAGCATCGTTACGTTCGATGGCAACTTAGAATCTGCGCAAGCGGGGCTAGCCGTAACATTGACGTTAGAAGATGAAATCGACATTAGCCGTGGCGACTTGATTGTGCTTGAGAAAGCCAACATCGATTCAACGAACCGTATTTTGGCGGATGTTGTATGGATGACGGAAGAGCCACTTAAGCCGGGCAAAGATTACGACGTCAAGATAGCGGGTAAGAAAACGGTTGGTCAGGTTGAAGCGATTCAATATCAATATGACATCAACAACCTATCTAAGCATAACGCACAAGAAGTACCACTAAATGGTATTGCTGCATGTGAGTGGTCTCTGAATGAGACAGTCGCTTTAGATGCTTACCAAGACTGCGCTGATACAGGTGGTTTTATTATCATTGACCGTCTAACCAATGTCACCGTTGGTGCAGGTCTTATTCGTGAGCGCTTAAGTGAAACGGAAGTACAAGCGGGCGATTTCTCTGCCTTTGAGCTTGAACTGAATGCTCTAGTTCGCAAGCATTTCCCTCATTGGGATGCGAAAGACTTAAGCAAATTGCTTAAATAGAAGCTCAAGGGCGAAAGCCCTTAAATAAGGGAGCGATAACGCTCCCTTACTTTTCTCAGAGAGTAGGGTATGTGGGAACAAGGATTTGTATTAGCGGTGTTACTTGGCATCGTGACCTGTTTACTGGTCACGCGTATTAAGCCGAGTATTATTTTTGCTGGTGCGGCATTTCTCGCTTATATGGCTGGACTGAGCGACATCACCGAGATCGCCGCAAACTTTACTAACTCATCATTACTGACATTAGTGCTATTGATACTGGTGTCTTGTGCGCTGGAAAAATCTCGCTTAATCAGCTGGGTAAGCCGCCATATCTCAGAAGGACGTTTGGGATCGGTAGTGGCTAAGCTGGGGATTTCGACTGCGTTGCTTTCGTCGTTTACCAATAACACCGCGGTTGTGGTGTCATTGATTGGTGCAATAAAGCGTAATCAACAACATTCTCCGTCGCGATTGCTGATTCCTCTGAGCTATGCTGCGATTTTAGGCGGAACGCTGACATTGATCGGCACGTCGACAAACCTGATCATCAACAGTTTTGTGGAAGACGCAGGGCTTCCAAGTTTGAGCTTTTTTACCCCAACGATGATCGGCTTGTCGGTCTTGGTTGGTGGCATGTTGATCCTGATTCCGTTGAGCTATCTTCTTCCGAATCATGAAGATCATTCTCAAGACGATTTACCTTATTTCTTGGAAGCGATAGTAGAGCCAGGCTCCCCATTAGTGGGTCGAACCATTGCCGAAAACAATCTGCGAGCCTTAAGAAAACTGTTTTTGGCTGAAGTGATACGCGATGGTGAAACCACCGCATCGGTTGACCCTGACTTTGTGCTGAAAGCAAAAGATCGCCTGTTGTTTTGTGGCGATGTAGAAAGTGTGGCGACTTTACAAGAAATTCAAGGGTTGAAGCTGTTTGGTCAGCATCACCTTAATGGACAAAGTTTTCTGGAAGTGGTTGTTAGCTCTTCTGCGTCCATTTGCAATAAAACGCTTAAATCTTCGCAATTTCGTGACCGTTTTGATGCCGTAGTGGTTGCTATTCGTCGTGGTCATGAGCGATTAGAGGGTGGGCTAGGCAACATACGTTTGACTGCGGGTGACACCTTAGTACTCGTTCCTGGTAAACGCTTTGAAGCAGAAAGACGAACTCACAGCAGGGAATTTGTACTGGTTAACGACCTTGATTCCACTGCAAGGTTGGATTCGAATAAATCCACTATGGTACTGCTGGGTTTTGCGAGTGTGATTGGCTTGGCGTTATTGGAAGTGCTTCCGTTACTTAAAGGCTTAGCGGGTTACCTGCTGGTATTACTTGCTGCCGGAATCGTGACCTTTAGTGAACTCAGAAGACGTTTTCCAACCGACATTGTGGTGATTGTGGGCAGCGCCTTGACGATTGCTCAGCTCATGATGTCTTCTGGCTTGTCTGTCAGGCTGGGAGACATGTTTATTGAAGCATTCAATGGTTGGGGGGTGTTTGGGGCATTGGTCGCAACCTATTTGCTCACATTGGTGCTGACAGAGCTCATTACAAACAACGCCGCAGCTGCTCTGGCGTTCCCATTGGGGTACAGCATGGCGATAGGCTACGGGGTCGACCCTATGCCGTTCATTATGGCGGTATTATTTGGGGCAAGTGCCAGCTTTATTTCGCCATACGGCTATCAAACCAATTTATTGGTGTATAGCGTAGGTAATTATCACATAACGGATTATTTGCGGGTTGGCTTACCCATTTCTTTGGTGTACTCGGCTTTAGTGCTGACGCTGATCCCTTACTTTTTTCCATTTTAAGTCCACAGCCTAAGATTGGGTGTGGCGGTTTATAAAGGACTGAACGACTATGACAACAGCAACCGTGCAGCGCGATGAAAACGTCGTATGGCATCAGCATTCGGTAAGTAAGGCTTCGCGTGCTAATCAAAAAAATCAACAGCCAGCCGTGTTGTGGTTTACGGGGTTATCGGGTGCAGGTAAATCAACTGTCGCTGGTGCACTGGAAGTGAAATTGGCGGAATTGGGGTATCACACGTACTTGTTGGATGGTGACAATGTTCGACACGGATTGTGTAGCGATTTAGGCTTTTCATCACAAGATCGCCGTGAAAACATTCGTCGTATCGGCGAGCTAGCAAAATTGATGGCTGATGCCGGTCTTATCGTGCTGTCTGCGTTTATTTCACCGCATCGTGCTGAGCGTCAAATGGTTCGCACTATGCTTGATGATGGCGAGTTCCTTGAAGTCTTTGTGAATACGTCTTTGGATGTGTGTGAGCAGCGAGATCCCAAAGGTCTTTATAAGAAGGCGCGTGCCGGTGAAATTAAAAACTTCACAGGTATCGATTCTGAATACGAAACGCCAGAAAACCCTGAAATTGATTTGCCTGCTGGTGAGAAGAGCATCGATGAACTGGTCGAATTGTGTTTGGCTGATCTAAGAAGCCGCGGCATCATTAAGTAAGCCGCTTTTAGAAGTAAATAGCTTAGACATAGACAGCTTAGAAATAGACGGTATAAAGGGAATCACTGAGTGATTCCCTTTTTTGATTCTGGCTTTAAGTGTCAGTTAACAAACGAGTTATACACTTTGATTAACGTGACTGCCTGCTTCTGTCTGTACGGTGAATTTTTGTGCTAATAGCGCCATAAGTTGGTCGTAATAATTGGTATTGGGCTTATTACCTAATAAGCGGCAAAGCTCATCGCCCGTTGGTGTAAAGCGGTAGTAAAGCAAGCGGATACCTTTGTTCATTGGCTGAAGTGCTATTTGTTTACCTTGGTAGCTTATTAGTAGAGCGGGGTCGAAATCCACTTCACCCGATTCTAACTCCGTACCCAGCACTAAGCCGAGCTCTATCAAATGCAACAAGCTGGAATATGGGAGCTGATACGTCCCCATGTTGACGACAGTGGTATTTTCCTTTTTGTAGAACCCTAAAAAACCTTCTTTCGACTTAAATCCGAGCAGCAGTTTTTTGCTGTTATCGCTGCCAAAGCTACATGCTAACGAGGCGGCGCGCTGCAGATTCTGAGCTTCTTTCGGCGACATGTCTTTTAGAACTTGAAGGGCTTTCATAGACGTTGAGCCCGGGTTGGTGATTTCACGCTTGAGGACTTGGCTCCACAACTTTTGCATTGAGGAGTTATGAATGTCTTGTGCCATATCGAAGAAACGGTATAGCCAATCGGCATCGGGCTCGCCTGCGGTTTCGTTATTGCAGCTGTCGTGCGCAAACTTAAGGATTTTCTCTAAGTTCTTTTGACGCTGCTCCTGGCGTTTCTTCTGGCGACTGATCGCACGTTCAATAGCAGATGTTTCAGGCGACTCGTCTTCCAACAGGGCATCTAACTCATGTACCTGAGCGATTTGAATTACTCGGCTTGCGCTGTCGCGTATAAACGTTTTCTTTTTATTGGATGCGCCTTTGGTACTGGCTTGTTCTATAACTACAGGCTTTTTATCTTCTGCCATTGAGTGAATCCCATGTGATTTAGTGCCACCTTAATATACTAAATGGGCATTCCAGCCTGAGTCCAGCAAACTTATTGGAACTTTATCAAGATTTTGACTATTCGTAATGCTAACGATTTGTTAAAATTGTTGCGAGTATATTGGAGGTGATATGCAGGAGATGAAAGGGATAAAACTTAGAAAGCATGTATCAATGGCATTATTGCTATTGATTTACATTGCAGTGTTAGCCTACCTTTCTAAATTCATTGTTTAGTAGGCAGACTAACTTTCCTATTTAAGCGGCTTAAGCGTCGTCGTACTCTTCTATTTCAATTCCTTCAATCAAATAGCCTGTCTCGGCCAAATCGGAATTGATGGTCTCAGTTTTCAACGTTCCTACCACATAAATGACATCCCATAGCTGGTGTATCGGTGCGCCTTTTTCAAACTTCACGTAGATAATTTGGTTCGGTGGCGGTGGCGGGACATGAACACAAGCGCCGAAGTAGGGAACCAATAAGAACTCTGTCACCTTTTTATCGTCGCCTTCCAAGGGGATAACAAAGCCAGGAATCTTCACTTTACTGCCATTCAATTCTGGGCGAACACTGCCTACTTTGGATTGGCGAACATCGGTTGTGTTGTGATCCGCAGCAGGCATGCCTCCGGCCGTAAATCGCTTTCTTTCGCTTTCTGGAATGAGATCTATCCAGTCCAGAGTTAATGTTTCTACAGTCACTTTGTCTGCGTGTGCAGGAGCCATAAAGCTCAAGGCGCAGCAAAGGATGAGTAGGATTTTTTTCATTTGATGTCCTTATATCCTAATGGTCATACCGTCCGCCAGAGATTGACGATACGCTCTGAATGCGGGAATAAACCCGATGAGTATACCTGCACTTTGTACTAATCCAAGTAACATCCACTCGTGAGCACTCAACACGGTAAGTTCTATATTTATGCCATACAATTGCGCAGCGATGGGGCTTATTATTGCAATTAATATGTAAAGAAGTGCGATGCCAAATACAATACCAGCAAGTGTTAGTGCGCTGGCTTCGCTAATCAGTAAGAAAAAGATGTGCTTAGGGCGTGCACCCATCGCACGTAATATCGCCATTTCTCTTCTTCGCTCTTGCAAGCTGGTTAACAGGCTGCTTAGCATACCCAGTAGCCCTGCAACGACCACAAATCCCGATACTGCCAGCAACGCTTGTTCAGCCACCGACATCATCCCCCAAAGTTCGTGAAGTGCAATGCCAGGCAAAATCGCACTCATAGGTTCTTTGTTGTAGGTGTTGATTTGGCGCTGCAGCGCAAAGGTATGGATCTTCGATTTCAGCCCCAGCATAAAGGAAGTTATCTGTTTTGGCTGGAAATTTTGCTGCTCTAGAACGTCTGAGCTCGGTGTATCGCCAATTTTTGCACCGGACTCCCAACCCACATGAATCGCTTCAATCGCTTGCAGGGAAACATGAACGGTTTTATCTACTGGTGTGCCAGTAGGCGAAAAAATGCCCACAATTTTAAAAGGAAGGTTGTCGTGGCGAGTGAATGACTTATCACTAATGCCATGCGCAATAATGATTTCGTCACCTACCTTGTAGTTAAGTGCTTTGGCAACATCGGCACCGATCACCGTCTCGAACAGACGGTTGAAAGGCTTACCTTCACGCAATTCTAGAGGCTGCTTTTTGCCATAACGAAAATGCTCAAAGTAACTTTGGTTTGTACCAAGCACGCGGAATCCCTGATGGGAGTCGCCTAGAGACATTGGAATTGCCCATTTTACCGATCGGTGTTGGCTGAATTCTTCAAAGCTTCTCCAGTCGATATTGTTTGTGGCGTTACCAATTCGGAATACAGAATAAAGCAGCAGGTTGACTTGACCCGATCGAGAGCCAACGATCAAATCGGTACCTGAAACCGTATTGGCAAAGCTACTTTTGGCTTGCGTACGTATGCGTTCTACTCCAAGGAGTAACACCACTGATATGGCAACGGTGAGAATCGTTAAGAATGCCGTCGCTTTGCGATTGCCCAGACTTTTACGGGCAAGATGAAGAATAGCCATTAGCGATCGCCTCCTAAAGCCTGATTAATATTCGGTAGATCGATGGTTCGATCAAAGAAAGATTCTAACGTCGGGTCGTGGCTAACAAATACTAAGGTGGTATTGGCTTGTGTGGCCTCTTCCATTAGAAGTTCAATAAAGGCGGCACGGTTGTCATGGTCAAGTGCCGACGTGGGTTCATCGGCAATCAGTAATTCAGGATGACCAATCAAAGCTCGGGCAGCAGCAACACGCTGTTGTTGCCCAATGCTGAGGTCAATAACGGGAGTGTGGATCTTATCTTTTGGTAAGTGCAGACGCTCTAGTAAATGTTTGGCTTCTTGTTCCAGCGATTGTTTGACGTTATTTTTTCGAATGCTAGAAAACTGGCAAGGTAAGAGCACATTATCAATCACTGACAAATACGGCAGCAAATTGAATTGTTGGAAAATATAACCGATATGATCGGCTCTAAAGCGATCGCGCTGCCCTTGCGAAAGACTAGAAACGGTTTCGCCTAATATGGAAATATTACCGTGTTGAGGCGTTAAAATACCGGTCAACAACCCCAGTAATGTTGACTTACCACAGCCACTTGGCCCTTTGATGAAAATTCGCTCTTTTTGTGAAACAGAAAACTCAGAAATGTTTAAGGTATCGGGTGCATCCGGTGTCCAAGCGTAACGGATATCCTGCAAAGAAATGATCTGTGAAGAGGTTGGAGAGGCTGTCATGGTGTTGTCCGTCTGATTTAGAGTCAAAAGATCCTGTTGATTCAATACCCAAATAGGGTCTGCTTCTCTTTCGCTGTTTAGGAAAGATAAACAGACCCTAGTCTTCTGGGTATTGTTTTATCTGATTTTATGAATCAATAACAGATTGTTAGAACGAAACCTTGTGATTGTTCTTACTCAGCTCAGTTGCCACTTGAGCTTTTTCAGTGATCATGTTTACGCTCATTGATTCTGTTGCTGGGAAGTGCTTGAACCATTGAGTGTCAATCTGGTTTAACTTAGCGATGTTGCCACAATCAAAGTGGTATTCAACGATGAACTCACCGTGACCGCCATGTTCTTCGTGATCATGTTTGTCGTGATCATGCTTATCATGGTCATCGTGATGGTCATGTTTGTCATGATCGTGCTTATCATGGTCATCGTGATGGTCATGTTTGTC
>NZ_JAUYVM010000031.1 GCF_030689305.1 Vibrio penaeicida
AGGTTCATCTGGTGATACAGACGGTTCACTCATAAAGCGGTGAACAACGCTTCATACGACTTCAGGTCGCACGGACAAAAATGAGTTACAGCACACCTGTAAAATCTAAAGGGACAGACAATATTACCCTCCTGCCTGTCCCTGTTATATCTCTTACCTCTGAATCGAAATCTGGCGTTGGAAGTCATGGTTTCTTGTTCATGTCCCCAGATTGCCGCTTCAGAAAGATCACTCAGCTCTAATACGGGCTCAAGTTAACCTTATCTAATAAGTTTTCAGCCAGATTTCGACCGTGAAGACCGGCTACCAGTCTTTCGGGTAGGTGAAGTTCGGGTACTTTATGCCAATAGACTTCGCGAATTTATTGGCAAACATACCATTAGGATCAACTTGACCAATTTTTTCACTGTATCGGTTTAGGTAGTCCCCATAAGACTTGTTGTCACGCTGAAGCTCAAATATCCACGAATTGTTCGAATGAGTATTTTTACCCCAATGCGCTCTTGCACCATACTTCGTGACTAGCATATTCATGGCTTCTTCATACGGTGACATATACTGGTTGAAATCTTCTGGTGGTAATCCTGCTGGGACAAAAATGGGGAATTCAATGTGCATTGCAGTTGTACCGTTAGTAAACCCATTACCGGCACCGGTGTAAGCCATAAGCGCAGCGTCTTCAATTTTAGAGAAACGAAGGAAAATACCAATCAAAGGAACAGGCATATTGCGATTGGCATTGTTAAGGCCATTCGCCCACTTACGAATATCCTCGATAGCGGCTTGAGCATTCTCTTCTGGGACGGCCACTTCCCAATCCATTTGGCGCATTTCACGACCAACATTATCGATCAGTTTGCTGGATGTAATACGGTGTGTTGGACCCACTGCATTAGTAGTGTATCGGAGTTCGCCATTAACCGTTTTTACTAGTGGCGGGGTGATGTGCCAACCCGTTTTACGCAAGTACGCCATGCTTTGGTGGGTATCAATGGAAGGCTCTGCTCCACCAATCTGGAACGCCTGCATAGTTTCCTCAATACTAAGGGCCGATGTGTCAACATAAGGGAAAATTAGGCGGTTGTTCGCGTTTTTTTCCGCTTCTAATGTCGTTGTTTTACCGCAAGTTCTCAAGTACTGCTTTAGGCTGGGGAACCAATTATATTGTCCATAATCGCACTCTTTTATGTCTGCAATCACACTGCCTTTTTTATTCTCTTCAAACAGCTCTTTTTCATCGTGAAATGTGATTTTCACATGAGTATTGGTCGCTGGTTGAACTTCTAATTTTAAGCGAGTGATGATGCCGAAATATCCCATATGGGTTAACAGAGATTTCCAAAGATCGGGATCGGTTTCTCCTGTTGTTCCTCGACTATATGTTTTGAGCTTGCCATCAGCGCCTACAATGTCCATTGATACAACAGAATGACTAAGAATATTTCGATTAATTGGAGAGCTACCATGCGCTGAGGTTCCAATCGCACCAGCGACTGAAGCATGACGCCAGCCTAGGTGTACGTACCCTAGCCCTTTACCTCGCTCGTATAACCACTCACCTAGCTCATGTAGATTGGTTCCAGAAGCAACATTAACCACCTCTATCCCCTCGAACATTTCCAGCGCCATACCAAGTTCAGCTTGGGAGTGATCAAATTTATTCATGATCATTGTAATGCCATCAGTACAAATAATTCCCGATGCAGAACCCGCAGTATTATTTTTGGTTTGCCCACTGGAGACTTTGATTCTAATGCCATTACGTTTAGCAAGAGCTACAATAGATTGAATTTCTTCTACGCTGGTTGGGTGATAGACAGATTGCAATGATGATTCGTCACATAACACCATAAAGTTAAACGAAGCCTGAGCATACTCGCCGCAATCTGAAGGGCAGCTTTCGGCGGTTTCATTTCCATTACAAATCAAATCTGAGCAGGTTGCCATCAAAGAAACACCAGGAAGGTGCTGATTCTTTTTCACTGTTTTTTTTACATGACTAAGTTTTGAGGCAATGCTAAGTAAAGGGTCGGTAATTTTTTCAAAATTGTTTTCTTTGCCACAAAATTCGCCAAATTGATTCGCGGTACACACTAAAATATAAATGGCGCCCACTTCCATCTTAAAGTCAGAAGGGAACTCATGAACCAGTACATCGCCATCTTTCTTAGCCTCTATTTTTGCTAAAGTTGGGGCAAGTGCTAAACCTAATTTATTTTTCAGAACATCTCCCCAATACACATTGTAATGGGTGATATTCGATTCATCAGATGCTGGCCAAATTTCTATTCCTTCTAATAACCGTACAGGCATGATAGAAGCAGGGTTTTTATCTGCTGTGAATGTTACTCGCACTTTTTGAGCCGATTCTGTTGGCGTTTTAGGTGGGCTCGTAAAAGCATAAGAACTGGGTATGAAAAAAACTGCCGCTAGCAGGAAAATGATCATTTTAACTTTGTCTAAAAACTTCATAGAAACACTCGCTATATAGATGTAATAACCCACGAGACACACCTTAATAAAAGGTGAAACATATTTGTCTCGTTTAACGGTTTAAAAAGCGATGCTTAAGGTCTGCATACTTGTCGGTTAAATATTGTTTGAATTACAACAAAAGCCCTCTATAAATATAAGCACACCCTAATTAAACCCGCTTTTTACAACTTGAATATCTGTAGCTTTTGTAGAGATTTTTTTAATTGGATATACATCTTAACTAATAGGGTTGTCACCCGTTGTATTCACTCAAGCAGCTAAGTTTTATCAGCTAAGACCACTTTAAAAGGTATAAATCGCATACAGTTATTATCAAGCTATACACTGATACAATCTTTTAGATATTGAATTCAATTATCTAATGTCAGATTTAGAATCAATGTCTAATAGTATTAATGTCAATATATCCATCAAACGATAAAGAAAGTCATGGACAGGATCTTAAAATCCTTAAGTTCAGATAATAAATGTGAAACTGTACATGTAATCAGCTCCTAGAAAATCCAATGTAAAAAGGGAAATTGATTCTAAGGACCCCGAAACAGAACAATAACGGGGACACTCACTCTAAGAAAACACGAAACCCATCAATTACAGTGACTTGCGCCTAAATCCACAAAGGCCGCACTCGCCCGTTTTCCGCTATGAAGCTTTCGCGTATGGTGAACCCTCTTCTGTCTAAAGAGAGCTCCGTTAACCATGACCAAAGCCCGTGCTCAGTTAATCAGCCTAGAAGCAACACCCTATTATCATTGTGTATCACGCTGTGTTCGGCGCTCATTCTTATGCGGTTACGATTCGCAGCAAAACCGGTGTTTTGAACACCGTCGAGGATGGATTGAAGAGCGATTGCTGAAACTGGCACACGTGTTTTGTATCGACGTATGCGCCTACGCTATTATGAGTAACCATTACCATGTTGTTCTTCATGTCAACCAAGAAGATGCGCAGTCTCTGTCTGACCAAGACATTTGTGAAAGATGGCTGAGTTTTCACAACCCACCATTGCTGATTCAAAAGTGGTTAAAACAAGAAGCTCTATCTGAAGCCGAATTACTAAAACTTCATGACATTATTGGTACTTGGCGTGAGAGGTTGTCTAGCATCAGTTGGTTTATGCGTTTACTGAACCAGTACATAGCCACTCAAGCCAACAAAGAAGACGGTTGCACAGGGCATTTTTGGGAAGGGCGATTTAAAAGCCAGGCGCTTCTCGACGAATCAGCCCTCACCGCCGCCATGGCTTATGTCGACTTAAATCCGGTTAGAGCCAACATCGCAGACAGCCCCGAAACGTCAGAATACACTTCCGTGAAAGCTAGAATTGAAGCTCTCAAAGAGAATAACGTCTCCTCCCCTTGTTTATACCCGTTCGTAGGTAACCCTCGAAAAGACATACCACAAGGTATCCCTTTTAGATTGATGGATTATTTGGAATTGGTCGACTGGACTGGTAGGCAAATTCGCGATGACAAACGGGGAAATATCGCTAACATTCTCCCCCCTATCCTTAATCGATTAGGCATTAGCCAAGAAACGTGGCTAAACGCCTGCACTCAGCTGGAAAGAGGAAATGTGATTGGTAAGGAGCATTCGATAAAACACGCGCTGCCAGCGCTAAAACGAAAGCGAGTGTCTGGCTTTCGGCTCCCTGATAGCTAATCGCAAGAACTAGCTCATCTACTCCAATATTCACTCAAAGCATACTTTGGCAACTTCGTTTACTTAAAAAACGTGAAAAGTGATTGAAATGGAGCGTATTTACCAAAATCTAATCTAACAAGCCAAGTGATTTTTTCAGGTATCGATGTTTATGCTGGTTTTATAAAATCGACTTGGCTATTTCTAAACTTCCTGTCCTTATTTTTCTCTGTTTGTATTTAACACCGTCCCTTTTTTGCCTGACCTGGAGGGCAAAACTTGCCTTCTGGTTGTTCTGACTTGGGCTGCTCCTTAGTTCCAACTTTAATTTCAACGTCATCGACTTCACCTTCAACACGTGTCAACTGACACCCGTTTAACAAGAAAGCAATAAAAACTAACGAAATTATACCTTTCATATAAGCTCCATATAAAACCAATAAGACAAGATACTGATATCTGTTTTTATTATGTACAAGTGTTGTCCTTAATTTGTCCCATCTCTTAAAATTGATACACGCCTGCCGTAATCTTCAACTGTCTGTCCCTTTTAGTTCACTGCCATTTAGTTCAAGTTCTCCCTTTCAACTGTCTGTCCCATTTAGTTCACCCAACTGTCTGTCCCATTTAGTTCATTAGTTGTAAGTTCAACCTATGAAGAAAGGATCTTAAGACCCTAAAATCCAGATAATAAATGTGGAACTGGACGTGTAATCACCTCCTAGATAATCCAATATAAAAAAGGAAATAGATTATTAGAAACCCGAAACAGAGCACTTCTAAACAACACATACCAAGATCAAAAAGGCGAACCACTTGGTTCGCCTTGTTACTTTTTCATCATGATTTTTATTTTAGAGGGTCGTTGTCTGGCAACGCGCTATGAATCCAAAGTGCCAGCCGGTGTTTGATGTTTGCGCCGTCGAGCTTACTTTCTGGTAATGGTGTGATTTGCTTGGCATCGACCAAGAATAGGTAAATCGCTTTTACTCTTACGGGTTGTGGTGATTGAGGAAGATCAAAGCCTTGCATTTTTGCCATCTTCCCAGCAATCTCAAGTGCCTTTTTAACCAGTTTATCTTCATTATGAAGCTTGGAGCTTTTTGCCATTGATAGAGTCCTCTTCTTCGCTTGGGCTTAGAATACATTAAGCGCCACAAACAGCGTGTTAGTAAGCTCTCATATTGACAACATTTCGCTACTTTCCCAAGTAAAATCGAGAGAGAAACGCAATTTAAAAAAACACTTTGATTGGATCCACTAAGTGATTGTTGAAAAGCTACTTTAAACTGGTTGACTGCCGATTCATTATAGCTCGTCCCTGCCATTAAACTGAGTTATATCTAGCTCTCGGGGTTCAATGGCGTCTAAACAGCCTAAGTTCACTCTGAACACCTCTGGATCATAGGACGTGTCGTGGAAAGGGTAAATACCGCAAACGTTACAAAAGTAGTGATTAACATCATGATCGCCCCAGCGATAAACGCTTAGCTGTTCTTTGCCACTAATGAGTGAAAATTCCTCCTTGCCAAAACTTTTTTTGGACATAATGGCATTCTTTCGGATACAGACCGAACAGTTACATTGAAGTGCTTCGATGATTTCAGATGTCTGAATTTCAAACTGTATGGCTTTGCAGTGACAACTACCCTGATACTTCATTTTGTTGCTCCTTTGTTAAAAACAATCATAACTGTATATATAAACAGTATTCGGGTAAAGCTATTATCTTCACACAAATCGTAAGATGAGCATTAGACGATGTTTTACATGAAAGTGAGTTGAAATCGTTTTAACTAGAAGAATGAAGGAGAAATCAATGAGGTTGGGTTTAAGAAAGGTGGTTAATTAAAGCCGACCAAGCTAGTTAACTTGACCGGCTTTGCTAGCAATTATTTTGCTTTTGGAGTGAATATCTGAGTACTGCGATCTTCGTCAGCAACAGGTTTGATTTTCTCTCCGTTCGCCGTTAGGCCACGAACATAATCGATGAAGGTTTCAGTGTAGAGCTTCAACGTATCTTCGTACTTAGACTTATCTGCCGAGATTTCACCAAAGGCTAGGTATCCATCTTTACCACCAGCGATGTAGTTGTTCGTTACCACAACCAGCTCTCTGTCGTCACTTAGCGTAGACCAAGTACCATCACCCTTCGCTTTTACTTCGAAGTTATGAACACGCTGACCAGCAGGTCGGTTGAAGTCCACGTCGTATCGAATACCAGCAGAATATGGGTATGCACCGTCAGAACCGTCTGCGCTGTTGTCTACAAACTCTAGGTACGCTTTGTCTACCGCTTGGTTAAGGACTTTCTTAACCTGAGCACCCGTCATCGTTAGGTTGACCATGGTGTTGTTGAACGGAAGTACTTTCGTTGCACCAGCAACGGTGAACTTACCTTGAGTGATGTTTGCACGAGCACCACCACCGTTCTGGATAGCAACATCTGCACGCTTCGTTTCTGCAAGGAACGCTTGTGCGACTAAGTCAGCAACTTGAGAACCGTGTTTAATAGTGTGAGTGTCACAGCCGTCTGCTCCGTTGTGCTTTTGTTGACCAGGAACACGCTCGTAACACAGTAGCTCTGTTGACTGAGCGATTTCTTTGTCTTTCAACTCATCCAATTTTTTGGAGTAAGAAGACAGCGTTTTTTGAGTTGCTGCATCTGGCGTAACCTGAACTAGGTTTGGTTGAGCGTTGATGTCTGCAACGATGGCTTCAAGCTCTGCACCCGTCACTGGCTGACGTTTACCGTTTGAGTCTTTACGCTTAAAGTCTTTACCCATTAGTAGGTGAGGAGTACCAGAACAAGACGCGACTTTGTTGCCATCAAACGAAACCGTTAGTTCACCCAAGATTTGGCTGTATTGCCAAGCTTGAGCGACACAAACTTGATCGCCGTCTTTGTTGGTTCTCAGTGTCGGGTAAGGACCGTCACTCTTAAGACCTACTGCGTCAAAGTCACCAAGCAACGTATGTGAGTCACCACCGATGATAACGTCGACGTCTGTTAACGCTTCTGCAAGTTGCAGGTCGTTTGAATATTGGTAGTGCGTTAGAAGAACGATCTTAGAGACGTCTTTTGACACTAACTCGTCAATATATTTCTGAGCGGTTTCCACTTCGTTCAAGAACTGTGTTGTTTCATCCGGGTTTGATGAGTTCATTGTTTTGTTAGCGATATCAATGCCAACAATACCGATTTTGTGGTCGCCGTATTGCTTGATCGTGTATGGCTTGAAGTAATCATTTGCCGAATTTTGAGCAAGTGGAGACACACCTTGCTTAGGAATAACGTTTGCAGCAAGTACTTCAGGAGGACAGTTGCCCGCATTTAACCAGTCAAGGAAACGCGCAAGGCCAGCATCACCGTCATCAAACTCGTGGTTACCAAGAGCGAAAGCATCGAAACACGCGTGGTTCATTAGAGCGGCATCAGCTTCCCCTTTGAACAGCGCGTAATATAGTGTCCCTGAGATGGCATCACCTGCGTGAAGTTTTAGCACGTTCTCGTTTGCTTCAGCACGTTCGTTCAGCGCTGTAACCAGTGCCGGGAAACCACCAACTTGAGCATACGTCGATTGACCTGCTAACTTGAGCTTTTGACGTGAAGGCTCTAAATGCGAGTGGTGATCGTTAACGTGTAATATGGTCAGATCGAATGGAGAAGGATCTGGCTTGGTTGTTGCACACCCTGAAGCTACCACTGCCGACAGGATGGCTAATGCCAATGGTTTAGTTTTCATTTGTCGTCCCTACAATTTGATTATTAAAAGACTGGCTTTTTTACAGCCCCTAATTATAGGTTTGCATCGAATGTTTTTTTGAACTTATGCGAGAATATTGAGAATAACGTCAAAAAATATTATTTTATTACAATATTATTGTGAGTTTTATCAACAAAGAAAGGTTAGAATGTTAACTAAAGGTTAATATAACCACTCAAAAGTGAGAGTTGCTTCCAAGAAAAGGTATTTCTAAGCCATTCCATAAAATGTCTAAGCCTTCCCTAAAAGAAGTGGACATCTAGACGGAATAAAGCCTGTACTCAGCTAATCAGATCGAGGTGGTTTCCTCAGCATTACCTCCCTTCACCATTCTTCAATAAAAAAGATCGTCAATTCAAACCAGCTTCACTGAAGTACTTATTGACTCATCAATAAGTTACGCGGTTTTGCGAGTCATTTATAAAATGTGGGCAAGCGATATTGTTGCTCTGATATCAGGTTGTTAGCTTGAAAACAGAACAATCCAGTAATGAGTATTGTTTCGCTTTAACTTAAAAGGAATTTTTGAAATGAATAAATTCGTTAAGCCGATGTCTATCGCCGCTTTGTCCCTGTTTGCATTTTCAGCCCAAGCAAACTTTGAGCTTCCAGGCTCTGCCTTTTTCCCAACAGAAGTGAATTGCCAGTTCACAAAAGATATCGCCATTGGCCAAGATGCCTACACAAAAGCCATCGACACGTCCATATTTTACGTTGGTGGAACTTGGGAAGTATTAGCACCTTTGTATAGACGAAACGATGGTTTGTACAAAGGTGACACGGTATGTAACGCGAATGATACGATTGGCATGTTGCTCGATACCTTCAAGGTAGACTTCGTAGCAGACCAAAACATGTCTGCGTTTGCAGAGCAATACAATCTAAGTTATGTCAGCGCTAAGAACAAAACCGAAGCGGTCTTTAAATTCAACCCTGAGCCGATTCCAGAGCAACCTTCTTGGCTTCCAGACGATCATGGCTTAGCGCAAGCGCATGCCGAGGATATGGCGGTAAAAGCCAATACAATCTTAAGCAACAGTAACGTTGAAAAAGTCGCCATTGACATTAAGTGGAACTTTTAGTTTTTCGGTCCCATTAGCTCTAACTCCAAGTATCGCCCAGATGTTTGGTTCAATGGGAATCAGTAAGGCTATTTCAGCTTAAATCAAACGTTAAAGGCGAACCGATTGGTTCGCCTTTTGTTGTTTTAACCATTCTTCAAAACTCAATTTGGGGAGTGCAGCCCTAACCTATTTCCTTCTGAATCATGGAAGATTGCAAAGTATCCACTGTCGTCCGCATGGGGTGATTTGGGCATAACGACTTTTCCACCGTTCACCTCTACTCTATCAAGAATACCTTGAAGGTCGTCTCCACCATTCAGGTAGATAGTGACACCCGTCGCCGAAGGTGCGGAACCTTCATCTTTTACGATAACACCAACAACTGCCTGCTCTTCATAAGGTAGTACGCCCATTTCCATGCCTGGCATTTCTACTTTTTCAATTTTAACGTCCAAAATAGCTTCATAAAATTCGATGGCGCGTGAAATGTCGGTCGCTGGAATTTCAAATATTGAAACGTAACTGTTCATACTTTCTCCCTTTTGATTCGTTACAGGTTGGTTATTCAATTCAACTCTATCTTCGCTATAACAAGCAGTGTTACCAAAAATGAGTATTGCGATGGTAAGAATAAATCGAAAATTAATTTTCTTCATGCTGCCCACATCTAAGAGTAGAAACGATGAAGGCAACATTAAACGGGTGATGGGAAGAAAAATTGTAAAAATACGACAAATTGATTCATTTATAGAATTGTGAAGATAGCGCCAGGTTTTCATGACCTAAAAACTCTTTTGGAGTAACGCCAGTGAACTCTTTGAAATCCTTAATAAAGTGCGCCTGATCGTAATAATCGTTTTTATAGGCAATATGAGTAAGGCTTTCACCTTCTTCATTGAGCAACATTTTTAAGGCGCTCTGCAATCGAATCAATTTACTAAGCTGCTTTGGGCTA
This sequence comes from Vibrio penaeicida, assembly GCF_030689305.1. Lineage (GTDB taxonomy): Bacteria > Pseudomonadota > Gammaproteobacteria > Enterobacterales > Vibrionaceae > Vibrio > Vibrio penaeicida_B. The sequence continues at coordinate 9,924 of NZ_JAUYVM010000031.1, forward strand.
ACACCGACCTGTTTAACAAACGCTCTCTCTAATTGCCTTCTTTTTGATGGCTCTGTTTTCAGAATCTCACTAATCGATGTACTTCCGTTTGTTGATAAAAGCGTGTCTATTGTGGACGTAACAATGTTGTCGACCACCAGCCGATCACTGAGTTTGTTCAGAAGAAAGGATTCGACTATCTCAATTCTATCTTTTGTATCCGTTGCTTGGATGATCTGCTCTTCCAGCTTTTTTGCTGATTCTTTGTCAAACAACATATCTATTGGCGTTTCTTTGTTTGCCAATGTGCTGATCGGTGTACTCACAAAATTAGCGAAACCGTAAGGATAAAAGCTAATTGCAAATGAGTTTACATATCCTGTGGGTTCGACAAAAAAAGGCGTTGTGATCTGCCCTAGCACCATAGAGCGCGGCTGTATAATGAAATCATCTTCCGATGTATATCGCTTGATATCGTCCCCGAGTATGAACGCCATTTCTATTGCGCCATCAGGAACGATTCGCTGTCTTTGCTTGTCTGCTGTTGCAGGAACTTCCAAGGTCCAATAACGGCTAACGATCGACTCTAAATCTTGATGGGGCTGAAAAGTTTGATAGTCCATGATGAGTTATTCCTTTTATCAGCTTCGGAGGTGCCGGTTGGGGTTGCATTAAAAAGATAGACATGCGTTTGATTACCTATCTAAACAATGCCACAAAGCTACGATTCAATTTCAGCTTTTTCAATTTATATGATTGAAAATCACATACTTATCAATTGCGTATTTTTCCGAGTAGGCTCTAGCTAATTATAAGTGGAGTTTATTAAAGAGTATTCATTACTGTAAATTACAGCTCTCACTATTCAACGGTAAGGACAAAATGGCAAAGTTTTTGTTGAAAGGCTTGTTGCTTGTTTTAACCATATTACCCATTTTAGCTATTGCGGAGTCTGTTGATTTGTTTAAGAAAAGAATTGTGCACTTATGCCCAGAAATCAATGGTCGATTGATGGATGGGGATAAACCTCTTAGCGGTATCACTATCCAGAGAGGCGTTGCCTATGGTGAGCTTTATGAAGATGAAGTCATCACAGATGAAGATGGGTATTTTTCATTTCCTTTGCATGAATACGAGACAAGAAAGCCGCTCATTCCAATTGCTGAAACTAGAGTGGTCAGGTACTTATCAGCCAGAATCAATGACAAAGACGTGAAGATACTTTATTCGCCAATAAGCACTTTGAATCCAGTTGAAAGTATCACCCGTTCACTATCAAACGTGGTATGCGATATTAGAACCGATCTGGGCGTTTTTTCATTTAGTTATGACAATGGTGGGACGATATCTCAGGATTTATACAGTATTTGTCATCTTGAACACCTTGAATATAAGGGGAAACACTAATGACACCTCTATCACCTAAATGTGCACTAGACTTTGCAAGTAGCGCATATGATATTGAATTTACCACTCACCTATTCACCCCTACTAGCAGGTTAGAGAAAGATTTCAACTTCAATGGGGAACGCTTGGCTTTGCAGGCTAAAACTGGTGGAGGTATCAAAAGTCGTGTCTCAAATTTCGTCTTAGCTGCAGAAGGTAAAAGCAAGAAAAAGCATGACTCTAGTCTAGTTTTAGCATTTCGCGGCACCAATTTTGATTACGCTGCCGACATAATGTCAGATGCTAACGCTGCACTTAAAGGTAGCCCAAATGGCGCTATTGCTCATGCTGGTTTTGTAAATGTTTTCAATAGTATGAAAAACCAGCTAGCAAACTATATGTCTCAGTCTATTGGGAAAACAAAAGTTATTCATTGCGTCGGCCATAGCTTAGGAGGAGCGGTCGCTTCAGTTTGTGCCGATTGGTTGCGCGCTCACTATAAAGTTCAAGTATTTCTGTATACATTTGGCGCTCCAAGAGTAGGTATGAAAAGCTATGCTACCAAGTCTACTCACTCGAATGTGAAAATCTTCCGATGCACAAATGGGGCAGACCCAGTTCCCATGGTACCTTTATGGCCATTTTCTCACGCGCCCGTCGACAAACCAGAGTTTAGGCTCGATTCATCAAGCGGCGTAAACTTTGAATCCCATAAACTACTATCCGGGGTTGGTTATGTTAAAAACCTTCGTTCTGACAGTTGGGGTCATTTAAATCGCGCAGCAATTGCCAACCTAAATCGCCCTGTGCGTATGAAGTTTCACAATCGTCACCAGGTCACCTTCAGTCAACGCTGGTCAGATAAGATCGCATCAGCAATAATTACACTGTTGAAAGATGCTGGATACGGAGCATTAGTAACCGGACAAGGGATAATTGTTGCGAGTTTAACCTATTACGACCTACTCGCTAGAGCAATGGAAAAAGTCGCCAAGTCCTCACAAAAACTTGCTGAGCAGACTAAAGGGCTGTTAGGTCACATGCTTGTGTTTGCTGGAAAAGTAGTGAAAGAGGTAACCGATCTTTCTTATAAGTTTATTAAGTGGGTATTTGAAGTAACCGTTGCTAGGTTATATCGAGCAGTAAGACAAGCAATAGCCTAGGCTAAATCGGCTGAGGCTTATAGTTAAACATTTGAAAAGCTTACTCTAAAATATAAAACTCCAAACAGCAAAAAGAGCCTGCAGTTTTACTGCAGGCTCTTTGGGTTTACATGTAACACTCTGAATAGGCTTTCTTTATACCTAAACAACCTCAAAGTAAACGGTACTGCGAGAATGGTTTGGGTATAAACTTAGTTGATGTTACTGAGCATCTCTATCAATTCAATTTCGGTTTCTGGGATCTTCGCCAATTCAATAGAGGGAGAGTTTCCTCCTTTGAGCATATAGGCGTTTTGTGTACAGTGATCATAGTGAAACCACTTACCATTCACGCACACGTCGGTGTAACACCGAGGATCATCCTTTAATTTCATATAACACCCCTTTAACACTGAATAACAAATACAACCTACCCGTAACATATGAAACACAGCTTGATCTAGATCAAACTGAATTGGATTGGCACACTGATTTCATAAATCCGGTTTATTGAATGACAAAATGGCTAGCCATAAGCGTTATCGAAACAAGACTTAAACACCCTCTTATCGCGTTCCAGCGACCCCATTTTTGAAGATAATGTTGCCATGTTTGATTCAGCTGGGTGCCTGAATCTTTTAACCGATTATTGAGTGGAACATTAAAAAATAACGTTATAAGAAAACCGGATATGGCGAGCCCTGCGCCGAACAAAAACAGTAACATTGTTGGTGCTTGTTCTTGGTGCAAGATGATCAGAATGCAAAGAATGCTGCTCAAAGGCGAAGAGAAAAATACCGTAAAGAACCCCTTATTCAAAATGACCTCATTGATTCTCACCATAACCTCTGGTGTCTTTCGCTCTTTCAATACAGGCATAACCGTGTTGTAGAAAATGAAATAAAGCCCTGCAAGTAGCGATGTTGTAACAAAGGTGACAATTTCCAGCACCATCAACAATGAATCAAACACACTCTTCTCCTTTTCGTTTGGGTAGTTGGGTAGTTGGGTAGATAGCCAAGCTATTGAATCAGTAATTGTGTATTTAATAGAAATGGGCAATCATTTGATTTGCATAAAGTTCGCAATTCTTTGCAGGAAGTACAAAAATGCCTAACAGCAATCTAAGCGCTCAAGATCGTCTGCGGAACAAAATCACCCATCAATCAGAGAATGTATCCCCACTTGCCTACCTAACGATGAGAAGCGTCTTTTATACGCACTCTCTGTTAGAAGAGCCCTGGGGTATTGCTATGCCTAGCATTCCTTCCAGCTGCATGTTTCATCTCATTACGAGCGGTACGGCTACCTTAAATATTGGTGAGGAAAGCATAGTGCTGCAAGAAGGGGATTTTATCCTCCTACCCAAAGGAAACGGGCATAGTTTTGTGGATAGGAAAGGGTCTGAGGAAGTCAATCTTTTAGATTTAGAGATAAAGAAGATAGGGAATCATCACGAGCAACTGATTATTCAAGGCTCTGGTCCCAAAACTCAAGCATTGTGCGGTACGGTTGTATTCGACAGCGAGCTTGCTCATTCGATTACCAAATCGATGCCTGATTTCGTTTTCATTGGTTCTGATTCAAACCTCTACTCCACCCTTTCCCAAACCGTATCTTTGATTCAGCAAGAGCTCGCCCACGAAGAGTTTGCATCCAGTATCGTCATCACCAAATTGGCTGACATCTTGATTCTTCAGAGTATCCGATCTTGGATTTCAGAACTTCCTGCAAATGACCAGTCTTGGATCAACGCTCACTCAGACAAACACTTAGCAAAGGTAATGGCAACCATTCACCACTCCCCAGCTTCAAACCTTGATGTTAATACACTTGCCAAGATTGCTGGGATGTCTCGGACCGCTTTTATTGATCATTTCAAACAAGTAGTAGGTTCAACCCCCAAAAAGTACGTCACTGATTGGAGATTGAATCTCGCCAAAGATAAGCTCACCAAAGGGAGTGAATCCATAATAAGTATTGCGATGAGCGTTGGTTATCAATCTGAAGCTGCTTTTAGTCGTGCGTACAAAGCGACATTTGGTTTTCCCCCTTCCCAAACTAAGAAATATAGTTAACGACTTAAGCATGAATACTAAAAAGGAAATCTAATTTTTTTGAACTCGGATTTCCCTCATATCAGTTTTGATAAATACTTTGGACATATCTGACATTTATTTCTGTTTATCCCTTCCCTAAATTCCCCTTACATTCATGAAATATATAGGGAAAGAGATGCAAAACAACTTACCAACCCAAAGACAACTGGAATTCCAAAGTTGGGAGATGGGTATTTTTGTTCATTTTGGTATTCGAACGTTTAATGAAGGAGTGGCAGATTTTAGTCAAGATATCATGTCCCCTTCTTCCTTTAACCCAACTCAACTTGATTGTAACCAGTGGGCTAAAGTAGCCTCGGACTCTGGCGCTAACTATATGGTTTTCGTGGCCAAGCACCATGATGGGTTTGCCAATTGGCCCAGCCAATACACCGACTATTCTGTGGCCTCCTCATCTTGGCAAAGCGGTAAAGGGGATGTTGTTCAGCAATATGTGGATGCTTGCAGGGCTTATGATTTAAGAGTGGGGCTTTATTACTCTCCAGCGGATATAAACTGCCCTATCTATGAAGACGAAAAAGCGTATGACGACTATTTTATCGACCAAGTGACTGAACTGCTAGACGGGCGTTACGGTGATATTGATATGTTGTGGTTTGATGGATGTGGGTCAGAAAATCACACTTATGATTGGACCCGAATAGTGAAAGCCATTAGAGAAATGCAGCCTAATATCTTACTTTTCAATATGGGAGATCCGGATTATCGGTGGGTTGGAAATGAATCGGGCATAGCCCCAAGCCCATGCTTTAATACTATCAGCGAGCTCGACTTTTCAATTAAAACCCAAAAACGCATAAAAGTATCTGAAGATGGTGTTTGGCTACCCGCAGAATGTGACTTCATGATGCGCGACAATACGTGGTTTTACAGTGAAAACACGAGCCAAACTGTTAAGCAACCCGATGAATTAGTGGGAATTTATCATTATTCCGTAGGTCGCGGTACTAATATGCTTCTTAATATAGGCCCCGACCGCAAAGGGCTGTTTCCCAATGAAGAGGTCGACAGTTTAAACATATTCGCTCAAAAGATTCAGCGAAAATTCTCCAACCCTATTGCTTCCATTATCAATTTTAGCCAAGCCAACGATGTATGGGAGTCTCGATTGCCAGAATCTCAACTCATTGATTGTTTGGTATTGCAAGAGGAGACGGAGTTAGGCGAGGCAGTCGAAAGCTTTCGAATATTAATCACGCCATACACTGGCGGGAACGCTATTGTCGTTTATCAAGGTACATCCATTGGTCATAAAGCGATAGCTCGCTTTCCTACCGTGAGAACCGCAGAAATAAGGGTAGAAATTACGAGTGCTCGTCAGAATGTTCAATTAAAGACAATAAACGTATTTAAGTAACTTAACTGACCATAACCTTATACAGTTACTCTGTTGTTCTGTTGTTCTGTTGTTCTGTTGTTCTGTTAGCCATTGAGCGCAGTGCTAGTTTTAGACATTCGCAATTTGAAATTTGACGGCGTGGTGCCTATAACTTGCTTAAATTGCTTGCTGAAACTGTATATATCTGGATAGCTCAGCACTTCAGCGACATGTGTAATTGAAAGATCAGGGTGTGCGAGTAAGTCACACCCTAGCTTTATTCGGCTTACTTTACGAAAATTTCCCGGTGTAATTCCCACTTCATCTTTAAACCACTTTCTGAATGCTGAGTAACTCAGCCCTAAGCCTTTAGCTACCATGGGTAACGGTTCGTTCCAATTCGATAATAGTTTTTCTTTCGCAAGTGCTTTCTTCTGGTCTCCATAACATGTGTCACTCGATTCTTTCTGCGTACCGAGTAGAAACAACCAATTTTGCATCGCATTCATAGCCGTCATATACCAATCGGGGGAGTGACTTTGTAAAGCTAGATTTAATCGGTTGAACTGTTTAATACTTTCTGGCGTGTTAGTAGTTCGGAATGTGACATCATTTGGAATAAGTGCCATTTGGGAAAAATGCGAATAGAGATCGCCAGACATTAAGCAAAATTGCTCACGGTACGTTTCAGTAGGGATAACACATGTTGAGTGCAGAGCCTTCGGCTGCCGCTGAAATACGTCCCCTTTTTTTAAAATCTTCACGTTATCGTGTTGATCTTTAAACCACAGCTCACCCGAAATTATTACGCTTAAACTGTAATCAAGAGTATCGATATCCAAGTGTTGAAAAAGCCGCTCTGTGTGGCAATTAAATTCCCCGACACCAATTCGATGTAACCTTCCTTCAAGCTCGTAATGTCGATAAAAACATCGCTCCATGAAAACCAAGCTCCATCTGCTCTAACAAATAATCATAATGAAACACTATATCATTTTTAACAAAATAAAATATCATTATTGACATATTTCAAGAAGACTGAATTTCATAGTCTATGACATTGATATCGCCACAACGAATACACTCTTGTCATTCCATGTCATACAAGGAAACGAAACATGGGAATAAAAATCTACCCTATCTCTACACTACTAATTACACTGCCTATTAGTTCTTTGGCAGCCACATTCAACCAAGCTCCCCAGCTAGCCAACTTAGTTGAAGAAGGAGCTCTTCCCTCCGTGAAAGAAAGACTGCCCGACAACCCACTTGTGGTCGTCCCTTTTCAGTCGATAGGTCAATACGGTGGTACCTTAAACTTGTTGGGTCAAACCACAGACAGCGGGCACAGTATTCGAGTACTAGGCTACGAAAACCTTTTCAGCTTCGATGCTCGATACACTAAGGTTATTCCTCATTTAGCGGTTGAATACCGTGCCAACAAATCCAATACGGAATACACAATAACCCTAAGACAAAAAGTGAGATGGTCTGATGGTCGGTTATTTACGGCTCATGACATTGCTTTCTTCATTAACGATGTATTGGGTGATCCCGAGTATTCCGGTCCTCGCCCTTTGTCATTACCCAAAAATGATTCAGCTCATGTGGAAGTCATTAACGATTACAAATTCAAAATTAACCTTAAGAAACCTAATGGATTGTTTATACGTTCGCTCGCGTCCGTTGATAGCGAAGTCTTTACAATGTACCCAAAACACTACTGCCAACAGTTTTTTCCAGCTTTCAATGTAAAAGCGAGAGAATACGCGAAAGAGGCCGGGTTCGATTCTTGGCGACAATACGCAAGCACAAAGTGCAATTCGCATTACGTTATAGAAGGTTGGACAAATGTCGACAAACCTGTACTCACCGCATGGAAAGTGAAAGTGCCCCGAGGCCCTAATGCCGAATACGCCTTGTATGAGCGAAACCCGTACTACTGTCAAGTAGATACTAAAGGTAACCAACTCCCTTACCTAGATTCTGTTCGATTTCGCTTTAGTGAAAACAAAGAAGAAATGGCACTGCGAGCCGTTGCTGGTTTTGCTGATTATCAAGCAAGGCATATTGGTGCACCCAACTATCGTTCAATGTTGATAAACAACGAAAATAAAGGTGGGTACAAGTATGATTTTCGACCAAGTACAGACAGCAGTAGCTTAGTCATAGCATTGAATCAAAGCCATAAAGATCCGATAAAGAGAGCCTTATTCTCCAACAAGAATTTTCGTATTGCCTTATCTCATGCGATAGATCGAGATGAAATCAGTGAGACTGTTTACGCTGGAGTTGTAAGCCCTCATCAAGCCGCTCCTAGCGAAGGCTCTCCATTTTATCGCCAAGATATGGTGACACAGTACACGTCATATGATCCTCAAAAAGCCAATGAACTACTCGATAAAATTGGGTTAGAAAAGAAAGATACTGCGGGATACCGGTTAGATTCGAGCGGAAAGCGCTTACGTATCGAAGCATTAACTTACACGACCTTAGTTGGCGATGTTTTCGACTCACTGGAGCTCATAAAATCTCAATGGAAAGATGTTGGAGTATTCCTCGACATTCGGTTGCTCGACTCACAGCACATTTCAAATCAGCGCTTAACCAATAATTTTGATGTCATTCCACTTAAAGGGGTTGGTGGTAAGGGTGTTATAGACGACCCTCGCAATTACTTACCCTACAGTACAGAGTCCACTTGGGCATTTGGATATTATTTATGGTCTCTTGACCCACAAGACCCCAATGCTATTGAGCCACCAGCTCATGTGAAAGAGCAGTTAGATCTCTGGAAGAAAATTGAGAGTACTTCGTCGGCAGAACAGCAAAAAATTCACATGAAACAAATCATTGATATCGCCCAAGAACATTTCTATGTAATAGGCACAGTAGAGCCACTCAGCCAAGGGGTAATTGTGAATAAAAGCCTACATAACGTTGACAATCAAATGCCGCAATCTTGGGTATTCCCTACCCCAGGACCATTGCGTCTCGGTCAGCTTTGGAAATCACACCAATAACTCGAAGTATTGTTTGATTGTTAGCGCCTCGCTTTCAATTTTGACGAGGCGCTGTTTTTATTTTCCGAAGAAAAACAGAACAGACTAATTTTAAAATCCATAAATATCCATTTAATCAGATTATTAACCTGAATAAATATCACAAACATAGTAATTAACTCTAAAATAATGCACTAAGCTGCTTACTTTACAAATATTGCCTGATAAGTTCGCATTGCTCTCAGAAATGATACAGAGAGCCCTATTTTCATACACATCCGTTCATTAAGCGAGTGTATGGAGAAGGTAATAAATCAATAAAAACAGGTAATTAAATATGATTTTAAAAAGAAGCTTCGCTGCCCTCGCAATTTTAACGGCTTTTAACGTCTCCGCTTACGAACACTACTCCGTATTTGAAGATTATGTGGACTCCAATAGCGTGCAAGCAACTACCGCTCGCTTGACTCAAGTCGCGAAAGAAGCCGGTGGTCAAACGACCGTCGCGGGTGCATATTCTTACGACCATCTAGGTAGAGTGACTCAACGAGATTACGCAGACAGCACTTTTGATTATGCTTACAACGAACAAGGCTTATTGCAGTCTGCTCGCGCATTGATGAAGCACGGTTCAATCAATAGCTACGTACGACACACAAAAGAGAACTTCGTTTCTGATTACAGCTACAACGATCTAGGGCAAGTCACGTTCGAAAACAAAAAAGTGTTTCATGACGAAGCAACGAATTTAGATGGCACACCTATCGCGTCATATCGAATTCAATACACGTACGGGGCAGATGGTAAGTTGCTTCAACGTCGACAAGCCCCGATTACTGGGGAAGATACCGCCGTTAGAGAGTTTCACTATTACTACCATGAAGACGGGAAGCTAAGAAAAATTCGCGAGACTCGATTCTCTACACCAAAAGAAAAGAACACATTGCTCCTTCAGTACCACCCGAATGGAGAGATTAAAAAAGCGACCCAAAAGCTATTTGGTAAGCCAACAAAAACCGTTGAAATGGAATACGTCGATGACGACTCTCTCGTATATGGTGTGTATTACGCTGATCCAGTCAAAGAATGGAAAGTGGACGTAGATTTCTTTGGGTTGGCATTTCACCCAATTCGCAATCTGAAACAAACTGTAGAAGGGAGCGTAACGAACTACAGTTACCAATACCACAACCTTGATGGCGACGTTCTACCAGACAGTTTGGAGCTATTACTCACCTTCCCTACTGGGGCGAGCACAACGTTGAATTATAGTATGAGCAACAAGTAAAGAATATTCAGAAACAAAGGCGAGCAACGTAGCTCGCCTTTTTCTTTACAAAAAGCGAACCTTATTAATAAACTGACCTCTAATCTTGACCAAACAAATGAATTCGATAATAACAATCAGATGCTTAAATAATTAGTGAACATTTTCGCTTGAGTTTTGTTCAAATTATCTGCAATTCATAATAAAAACATAAATATAAAATAAGGAAAATGGACATGAGCCATACCATGCGCTTTTCACTACTTGCTGCTTTAATTTCAGGTGTACTTTCCACAGTCCATGCAACGCAAATCATCAAACCTAACGATGTAGCAGTACAAAAAGCCGTACTAGATTCGGTGGATGAGACGGTGCCAGAAACAGGTGCTCCAAATGCGCCACTCTGGCTGCGAAATACCGCTTTGTCTCCAGATGGAAAAACCTTAGCTTTTACCTATCAAAGTAAGATATTTCTGGTTTCAAGTCAGGGGGGCGATGCTAGGTCGATCACCAATGGGGAATTTTACCCACATAATTTGATGTGGTCACCCGACAATCAAACACTCGCATTCGCAGCAAACCCTTATGGTAACGATGATGTATTCACCATAAACCTTGAAACTGGTCTGATGGCTAGGCATACGTATCATTCTGGTTCAGATATTCCGACTGGGTTCAGCGAAAACGGCGATGCTTTGTTGTTTAGTACTTCAAGGCTAACCAATAAAACGCAAGACTTTTATAGCTTGCCAGAAGGCTCCTTGTACCCTCTCGGGAATCAGCTATACCGCGTCGCACTTCACACCAATCAATCCTCTGCGGTTCTGAGCGTGCCCGCGAAACATGCAGTTTGGAATTCCGGTGAAACCAAGTTGTTGTACAACTCTCCACACAAAGACCAAGAATATCGCAAGCATCAACGTTCTTTTGCGGTTCCAAACATCTGGCTTTATGACGCCACCACAGGTAAACACAGCCAGCTCACTGAAGATCGCATCGCGGCACAACAGCCGATTTGGAATGCAGATGAGTCTGGCTTTTACTACCTAAGTGAGCGTGATGGGAATTTCAATGTGTGGTTTTACGATTTAACAACCGCAGAAAAATCTCAACTTACACATTTGTCTACGCACCCCGTCCGCCATCCGTCTGAGGATGGAAAGGGCAACCTCGCGTTTTCATATAATGGTGAGCTATACACCCAACGGCATGACGATAAAACGGCAAAGAAAGTGAACATCAATATTCACAATTTCACCGTGCAGCCAAGCCAATACCACTTCACAAATAATGCCACCAGCTTTGTCCCATCGGAACTCGACGTAGGTGAAATGCTGCTGAGCGCCTACGGTGATATTTATGCTTTCGATGCAGAAAAAACGACGGTAAAAAACATAACCAATACGATTGGTGCGGAAAAACACGTCGAATTCACCTCAGACGGATATGGCGCTATTTACAGTGCACTACGAGATGGGAAATGGGGGCTGTATACGGCATATTCCCAAAAAGAAGAAGAACGACTGTCGAAAGCAATCATGACTGACGAAGCCCCTTTTCTTGTTTCTGAAGAACACAACTTAACCCACCCCAAATACTCTCCGGATGGGAGCAAACTCGCGTTTATTGTTGATGGAAGAGCACTTCATGTGCTTGATATCAGTGATAGTAATGAAGAGTCTGTATTAGACAAAATCGAAGACGCACTTACTTCCGATAATGATGAAACCGCAAATTTAGGCGTGGAGCTTATTTCCGCGGAAACAGTCAGTGAATCAAACCGAATGGAGTTTTCTTGGTCTCCCGATTCTTCACAACTTGCTGTGCATTTATCGCCTAGCCCGTATGTGGAGCAAATTCATGTCGTGCAAGCGGATGGAAGCGAGTCCTCAATTAATGTGTCTCAAAGTGGCTTTTACAATGGCATGCCACAGTGGAGCGCTGACGGCAGAATTCTCTTTTGGGAAACATCTAAGTACGGCACAAAATCGGCAGATGGCGAAGATACCGGATTTACCCTTAACGGAATATTTGTGAATAACCGCGCAAAGAAAGATTTTAGAGACAATATCGAACCGCCAGAGGAAGACGAAAGTGCACCGAGTTACGCTTTCAACGCTAACAATATAGAGTATCGCGAGGCATTCCACCTCCCCTTCTCTACGACAGTCATTGGTGCGCACTTGATAGGCGATCACTTACTTGTCATCGATATGTATTCAGACCCATCAGGCGACTACAGTACACGAGGGTTTAGCTACAACATCAGGACCAATGAGTCTTCATTACTGTTTTCCGGTCTCCCGGAAGCCAATAGTGTTTACATCTCATCAAACCAAGAATTTGCTTACCTACTTACAGAGTATGATGTGATTGAAGTAGATACGAATTCTGGTGAGCCTCTATATCACGCCATTGATCTCCCTGTAGATTTTGATGTGGTACCGAGAAGAAAAGCCGCATTTGACCAAATCGTTACTCAAACAAAAGAGCAATACTACCGCCCCGACATGGACAATGTGGATTGGGACTTCTACAGCGACAACTACCGTAAATTTTTACCACACATTAACAATGACCTCGACTTTGCCACCATTTTAAGTGAGCTCAGTGGCGAACTGAATTCTTCTCATACTGGGGGATATGGCTTTCCGAAAGCCCCTATGCGTTACGACGAGACTGCATCGCTTGGGTTAGTGTTTGCTGAAAACATTGCCCCCTCGCTTGCTCGCACAGAATCTTCGAATTCGAATGCAGAATCCAATGCCGACGAAACTGCCGAAAGAACGACTGAAGAAGAGACATTGTTCAACCTTGTGATTAAGGAAGTGTTGCCCGGCGGTCCTGCCGACATTGAAGACGTCGTGCTTAAAGCAGGTGATCGCGTTACTGCTATAAATGGAAACCCCGTTTCTAACCTCGCTGAACTTTCTCAAACATTAAATAACAAAGTAGACACGCCTGTCTCCGTTACTTTAATGAGAGGAGAAAAGAACACTTGGCAGCAAGAAATCACCCCAATGAGCGATGGAGAGCAATATGGACTGGTTAGCAAACGTTGGGAACTGGCAAAACGCGACCACGTTCTTAAAACAAGTAATGGCAAAGTTGGTTATGTCTACCTGCCTGACATGTCTGCTCATAGTTTTGAGCACCTTCGAGCAGAAGCGCTTGGCCGCTTAAGAAACACAGAATCACTGATCATTGATGTACGCTTTAACCGAGGTGGCTTCTTAGCCGATACGTTAATTGAATTTCTAACAGCTCAAAAAGCAGCGGTTGTCGTTCCGAAAAAAGGTAAACCCGCTTCAGATGCAAGCCGACGTAGCTGGCTAAAACCTTCGGTAGTGATAGCAAACTCCGCTTCTTATTCAGAAGGCTCTGCGTTTAGCCAGTATTATCAAGATCTGAACGTCGGGCCTATTATTGGTGAGCCAGTTCCAGGAACAGGAACCACTGTAATGGGTGCGTACTCTTCAGTATACCCTGATGTTTTCTTTAGCTTCCCTTACCTTCCATTAAAAACATCCGACGGTCGTTATTACGAGAACCTTGAACTCATCCCAGATATTCAAGCCTTTAACCGACCTTCTGAAATTGCTCTTGGTAAGGACACACAATTGGATACCGCTATTGAAGCAGCACTAAATCAAATTCAGCGGTAAAGGCGAGTGGGAAATGGTTTTTTAAACAAAGTCGTTTCTGAACTAAGGCTGATGTTGATAAATTTTAAGGCGAGCAATATATACCCAAGTAACCTCAAGATGCTAGGTTCAGCGAGAGTTAACTGGCCCACGGGAGCCCATATTCTGCCCCACTTCATCGTCTAAGAACTTGGAAAGGACTCGTCATTCCGCTGCGTTCTTTTCCTTGAATTGAAACAGAATATGAGGCTCTGAATCCTGCACCTTGAGGTCACTTGGGTATAGCTCGCTTTTTACTTGAGGCGATAAGAATAGTATTCACGATGGCGGATATTTGACGTTATTGACCAAATTTGACGATACCAATCCAATAATTATCAAAGCTCTTATTACTTTGTAAGATATCAGCCATTTGGGCTGGCTTTAGTTACGGTATACCTCTCTTTCGAATTTGATTGCTCTCGCCGTCTATAAAATCGCCCAAACACTCGTAATTTATTGATATTAAATACTTAAATATAAATAGGTTAATTCGCCCTTTCCGTAAAAAAAATTTTGCTATTTTGTTAATCTGGAATTAAACGCATATTTCCATACAAACACAACACGAATAGCAACCTAACTCATATCAACACCTGCCATATACAACCTATTGATTAAAAAGGATTTTACAACGTTAGCTTTATCCCCCACCAGTTCTAGCTAGCTGATTTCTCACAAATTTGTAGGAATTCAGCGGATTGAGACTATCAGGTCCAATGAGTTAAATTCTTTTGGGAACATTCCCGTTCAAGACGCGATTGAGATTCCACTATTCTTGCTGCCTAAACGAAAAAATCATGCGTTACCCGTAAGTATCTTATGCGGTATTTGTCATTGATTTAATAGTTAATGGAAGCCCAATCAAAGCACACCGACAACGCTCATACCCTATTTGAACGTACCTAAAAAAGAAGAAATCAAAAAATGACAAGCTCTCACAAAAACCGCTTAAATCGCCCGCATGTTGCCATATTAGGTGCGGGGATTTCAGGCTTAGCCATGGCTCATGAATGCCGTAAGCGTGGATACAATGTATCCATTTACGATAAGGAACAGCAAACCGGGGGGAAATGCTTGGGTACAGTTGTTCATGGGTGTGTACACGAACTCACTCACAGACAACTGTTTGCAAAAAACCATAATTTACTTAACTTTTTAAAGGAAATCCCAACGGAGACTGGAAGCTGCTTTGACTCTTTGTACCCGCAAGACAAAGTGCAGTTTGTGTGGGGCAAAAAAGGCAAAACCATGCAATTTCAACGTCGCTACTTTCGTCACGTCGAAAAGCTCATGGATGATGCCAAATCTGCCTACGCGATGCTCTACTCAAAGGTACCTGTTCAAGACGTGCTTTGGTTTAAAAAACAGTTAGAACAAACCTTTTCTGCGGAAAAATTGCTGAAAACACCCGTTAGTGAATATTTTGAATATCAGCAAAGACCTAGGCTATCTCAATTCCTAAAACCCGTACTACTAGGTTGGATTGGTGCAACAGACAGTACACCAGCGCTATCCGTGTTAGATCTGCTCAACAACAAAACGGGCACGTTTCACCCAGACTCTCCAAACGCATACAGCCTGGGAATTCGCGAACCTATTGGCGATGCCATTATTACTCCTCTTACCGAGCATCTAATACAAAGTGGTGTGCATTTTTACCTCGGATGCGAAGTCACCTCGCTGAAACAGAATGAATCTGCCACATCGATTTCTAGTGCTATCACAAAAGAGGGGGAAACTATCGAAGCCGATTTCTTTGTGCTGGCTTTGCCTGCTCATGTCACTGAAGCACTGCTCGGTAATCACAGTAAAGCATTGGACTACAGCTACGTATTTAGCCACGGTTTCCAATTTCATTTTTCTCAAATGCCTGCCAGTTTAAAGGGGAAAACTGTGGGCATAGCGGTCGACTCGCCGTGGGGATTGAGTTACCACATTACAAGTAGAAAAGTGGGACAAGTTGAGCGAGTTTGCTTGTCCGTTACTGCCACTGATTTAAACCATGCCTTGGGGGACGTATACCAACGCCCTATGCTGGAATGTAACGAGCATGAAGTGCGAACTGAATTGCTAACGCAACTCTTCGGAAATACATCTTTAACCGAAGAAGACGCTTTTATGAGTTTTCATGTTGGATTAGGCGCAAAACTGGTTCCAGAGGAAGAGTTAGAAACAAGCTACAAAACATGGTTTAAAGGCGGCACCGTAAGAGACGATCAGGGAAACAAACAACGCTGGGTTATTCAACACGCTCTAACTCACCCGACAGCAAAAAGCATGCAATCCTTATCGGTTGACGCCTTTCACAATCTATTTTTGGTTGGAGAGTACCTCTCAGATTCAAAACAAACTTGGCATGTCCCCGTGACTCTCGAGCGTTGTATTGAAACGGTCCGATTAAGTGCTGAACAGCTGAGTGCAAAAGAGGATGTCGCATGAACAACCGTGTTTATGCACCACTTTCCTCAATTCTGTTCTTAGCGATTTGTTTTATCTATGGCAGTGGTTTCTATCAGCTAATACAAAGCTCCGTACTCATGACGCTGTTGCTAACCTTGGTCTTTCCGATCGTTTTTTGGCCGCTCATAAAAAAGGTCGACAACGACGACGAAATAAAACGCATCCTGTTTTTAGAAACAGGGTTTAATTTACTGTGTTTTTTGGCAATAAGCCATTGGATCCAAGTTGGCTTCATCGATAAAGGGTTAGTTGTCTTTTTCTTATTTCAAGCTGGCGGGTTTATATTTGTTCAGTTAAGGAAACAGGCAACGATGTCGGCGTTAATTTCACTGTGTTTAGCCGCGGCTATTGCTTACTGGATCATTGAAAGTACTCAGACTCAGCTAGAAGGTGATGGCGCACTGCTTTTGTTTGGTCAAGCCTTACCATGGCAACTCAAAGTGATTTATGGCGCATGGTTAGTACAGTTGTTGTTTGTGGAGTACAGGTACGTACTTCCTAAACTCACGCTTATGTCTTGCCACATTGCCTCCTACTTTATCGCCATTCATGCAGATGATTTTTTTCACGCTCGCATAATTACGGCTAGCCACTTACTGTTCTTAGCGCTTTGCTTTGATTTTAAGTCAATGGATTGGGGAGGTCGTCAGTTCGCCACTTCGGCAATGGTGCAACAATTCGTCTCTAAGTCCTCAGTACAGCATGCTTTGTCGGCAAGTTTATTAGCCATCGCTTTATCCAGTTTGGGGACATTGCTACTGTTTCATTAATAATGAATTGAATAAGGGGGATGTCTGTCCCCCCTATATTTCCTGTTATTCACAAAAACGGTAACACTGGCTGTTCACATCCCGCTGTCCTGACACGCTTTGTCAGTAAGGCGGAGTATTTTAATGGCTCAGTCAACTTTCTGGATCCCATTATGTCATCCTCAACCCAATGTCTTTGTGGCAAAGTATCGCTCACCGTGACCTCTCCTAGCCCCAAATTTAATGTGTGCCATTGCCATTCTTGCCAAACATGGAATGGTGGACCTTCGCTCATGATACCGTGTGGAGAAGGAGTCGATATTACTGGGAAAGAATACGTCAAGGAGTACGACTCTTCAGAGTGGGCAGTACGCGCATTTTGCTTAGATTGTGGTACGCATTTGTACAGTCGATTCAAACAAACGAATCAATTTAATGTTCCTGCTGGGCTATTTTCCCAATGGGAAGCATTGGATATGGCAATGCAGTATTTCATCGACATTAAGCCAAGTTACTACTGTTTTTCAAACAACACGCCAACAATGACGGAATCAGAGGTTTTGAGCCATTTTTCATCCGCTCCCAAGTAACCATGAGATGTTTGGTTATAAAGGCTAACGCAATAAAGCCATTAAGAAGTAACTCGCAATTCCAAACAAAGACAAAAGCCCTAACGTAATAAACAAACCACGTAAGTTATCACGCCCACTCAAGTAACTGTACGTATACCCTAACCGAGCTAACGCATAACTAACAATCCATAGGTAAGCAGTAACCGAAGGTGGGCTAGAAAGTGCAAACGGCAACACTAAAGCGAGGAAATAAACGGTGTTCTCATTAGTGTTGCGGTGAGCATTTTGAACTCGCTCTAATTCTTGCCAGCCAACGTCTGACACATCTTCTATGCTGGAATCGCTTGCTTTCCACTCTTCCGGTGTGGCGTAGATTCTATACCTCACTCTCACTAACTCAGTCGATGTCATCAACCAAACATGATTAATCAACATAATCACCCCAGAGACAGCCAACGAACCATTGATGGAATTATCAGGGGTGCTCGCTGTTAAAGGTCTTACATCTAGGAATACCCAATTTATTAGTAACGAAACCACAAACACACCAAGTGGATAGAAGATGACTATTCTGCTGAATTTGCGCTGTTTTTCGTCTAATTTATCCATTTCAACCTCCCTATCTCTCTATTTATCCTGCCATATCGCGACAAATTATTATCTTAGTTAGGAGTGAAGTTGGGTATTAAAGACTAATGAAGAATTACGTTTACTTTATTTATTAACTTAAACTTTGAGTAAGGAACAGCATAACTCATTAAATTAAATTCAAGCTGTTGTTTATTTTTTTAATCGGTGATTAACTTGTATCGGCGAAACGGCAGAAAAAGTGCCGCCTCGCCTTAGAGTAAATTTTGTTAAAATTAATTTAAAGACAATTACTTATGACATGCGTAGCATTTATCTTTGCAATTTTTTAGTGAATCTTGAGCTGCTTTGTAAGATCTATTACAGCTTTCAGCTTTTGTAGTGTACGCTATTGCGGCTTCAGCTTGAGCCTGACCGGCTCTATGACACGAAACTGAGCTTGGACGTGCTCCACACTTCAAGGATGCATTTAAAGTTGCGATATACAATGCATTTTTTTGAGACGCCACACAGCTATCAAAATTACTAAATCCACCGTATCCCCTATTCGTTAGAAAATTTTGTTGCTGAGCGCATCGACCACCGCTCATAGCTTGCATCTTACTCATCTCTGCTTTGAGAGGTATGTTAAGATCTTCCGATAACAAAACAGGATTGGTCAAGTCATCGTAGTTTTCGTCAGGAACGTATTGCGATTGAATTAATTCATAATATTGATTCTGATAGTAAAGAAGTAGTTGTTCTTCTGAAGATAAATTCCAATCAGGAATTATTTCATCACTTACTTTATAACTCAATCTGGTATCTACTGATTGAGAGTATCTCGTTATATTTCCTTCTGATAACTCTTGGTAGCTTCCAGTACTAAAACTGATTTTTAAAGTATCTTTTTTCATCTCTGTTTCAATAGTAATATTGGGAACTTCGGGGTGAGAGTACTTAAAGTGATAAGGTGAAAGATGTAAAACTGAACCATACCCTGAGTCAGAAATAAGGTTATCTAATTGTCTAGAAAAACCAAAAAAAGAAACAAAAATCAATAAATACAAAATATTATGCTTCATCAATTATTCCATACATGTGTAAAAATCGGAATAAGGAGGCTATTTCATAAGCTCAGACATAACAAAAATCAAATTTAGAAATTAGATCATATCTATTATTAATAGTGAAAGAAAACTTACTCTATATTTATTTATAAAAGCAATATCACACAAAAAACGTTATTTTATATAAGTTAAAAAAGTAATAGATGTAACAAGCCTGAACAAAATTCAGGCTTTAAGTGCTTAATGCTTAATGCTTAATGCTTAATGCTTAATGCTTAATACTAATCATTAAGATATTAAAACTCAAAATCGATAGCAGCGTAGAAAGTACGTCCAGTATCTACGTAGCCGTAATCGACATCTTGCTCGTCGAAGCGGTAATCCGTTAGATTGGTAATACCGGCTTTAACAGCAAAATTACCACTCACTTGGTAACGACCACCCAAATCAACGGTAGTGAAACCTGCCAAATCTTCTCGGCTCCAGTTAAGTTGTTTTCCGGTGTATTTCACGTCGGTAAACAATGATAACTCATCAGATGTTGCCCAATTCAAGCCCGCATTCGCCGCCCATTTTGGTGTAAAGGGCAGTTCTTCATCGGCTCTCGTATCTTTACTGTCTGTATAGGTTGCGTTGGTTGTTAGGTACACCGTATCGGAAAGATCGATCTCCCCTTCAATTTCAAAGCCTTTTGTTTCCACTTCATTACGGTTGATGTTGGTAATGATCTTTTTACCGTCTGGCGAGGTTCCCTTGTTTGAATCCAAGTCGCGATCAATCATGTCTTTCAGCTTGGTTTGATACACCGTACCTTGCACAAACCATGTTGGCTGCGTGTATACCGCTGTTAACTCAAGAGACTTAGAGGTTTCTGGTTTGAGATCTGGGTTACCTGTTAGGTAACAACTACCACGACAGCTGATCATGAAGAACTTATCTGAAGAACGCCAAATAGCTGGTGCTTTAAAGCCCTCTCCGTATCCACCTTTGATCGTCAGATTTTCTGTCGCTGAATACACAAGGTACGCTCGTGGGCTAAAGTGGCTACCAAACTCATTATGCTTGGTGTAACGACCGCTCGCCGTTAACGTCAGTTCGTCGTTTATTGAAAATTCATCTTGCAGATATACCGCCGCCTGATGGTTTTTCTCGCTGTCGGTGTAAAACTTGGTGTGGGTAATTTCTGTGTGGCTGAAATCAAACCCAGCGGTTAGTATGTGGCTACCCAAGGCTAAAACAGTTTTGCCATCTACGTTATGGTTGGTTTGCGTGCCCGTCATAACATCTGGAAGCGCTGGGTGAGCGTTATCTTCAATGATTTCTGCTTTTTCGAAATAGTAGTTCAGGTTGGAAACACCCCAACCCGATACTCGCTCGTAACCTGCACCTAGGTCAGAACGCTGACTTTCGTAGTAACTGGTACCTGAGCCTGGCCATGGAGCGACACGGTCGTCTTTCACGTAACCTAGATCAAACAGAACAGTATCTTTTTCAGTTGCGAGCCAAGTTAGGGTGGTATCAAAACTTGTTCTTTCTTGCCCTTCTTGAACCGCTGAAGTCGCAGTGCGTTCATCACTGGCTTGCCATACTTTACGATCACTCACATCTATCGACGTATTAAAAAGTAACTTATCAGGAATCACAGAACCGCTAGCAAACAAGTTATAGCTCGCTAGTTCTCCACCATCTTTTTGAGGCTTTGAAAACGCCAAGCTACCAGCAACAAACGTTTCGTCCGTTGGCTGTTTCAAAATAATGTTTACAACACCACCAATGGCTTCACTTCCGTATAGCGTAGACATAGGACCACGAACCACTTCAACACGATCAATCGCGCTCATTGGAATACTCGACATGTCGAACGAACCACGAACAATGGCGTCTTTTGAGTTCACTTTTCTTCCGTTTACTAAGATCAGCGTATAGTCCGAATCTAAACCGCGGATTTTAATAGAAGGCTCATCCCCACCACGCGAGTCGAGCTGAAGGCCGGCGATTTTCCCCAACGCTTTCGTAATATCCGTTGCAGGAATTTTACTGATTTCCTCTGAAGTAATCACACTGACCGAAGCAGGTGCTTGCTCAATGGATACCTGATTTGTCGTTGCTGTAACAACCATAACCTCATCTTGAGCATTTTCTTGAGCTACGGCAGGTGCAACTGATAGCGCTGCCGCGACTGCGCAGCTTAACTTCAACAGTTTCATTATTCGTCCTTTATGATTTACTACTTTACTGGCATTGGAAACAAGCGTTTAAGCCCATCGACCAACGTAATACGCCAACTGAAATAATCGTGTCCGCTGGCAAATTCTTTTAGCATCACCTGATAGCCTTTATCTTTAAGCACTTGATGCATGTTTCGATTGGTCCCCAAAATATTGGCGAAGTCTGGTTTGACTTCGAAAAGACCGGAATTCAGATAAACTTGAATAGGTTTGTGGGGGCTTTGTGAGATTTTCTTTGTTAGCCATTCAGCGTCTTCATGAGACCACCAGAACGATCCCGATTGGCTCAGCACCTTGCCGAAAACATCCGGATACTGGTGCGCTATATAAAGCGATGCTAACCCGCCATAACTCGCGCCAGAAAGGACGACCTGTTCAGAGTTTGGCGATATTTCGTGATGTTTCGCCAACCAAGGCATAAGCTCAGTTGCCATCATTTTTGCAAACTCCGGATTGGGTGGCAGCTCGGTTCCTCGAAGCTTTCGTGAAGGGTTGTTAACAAACACGGCTCTCATTGGAGCAAGTTCACCCGCTTCTATGAGGGCGTCTAATACGAATGGGGTCAGCCCTTTATCTAAAAAGGCATCGCCATCGAACAAGATCAGCAGTGGCGTATCCGCATTCAATTTTTGGTCGTTAAAAGGACGGTAAATCGATATCTTTCTAGAGTTACCTAACAGCTCGCTAGAAAAGGTATGATGAGTCAATTTGCCTTGTTGGGATACGGCACCGTCTAACCAATGGGCACTCGGTGGATTTCCACTTTCAATTGTAGAGTAAACTCGCCCCTCTTCGGGAACTGGCCAAGGGTTAAGATTGTTTGGGTCGGCTTGTAGAGTTGCCAAGATTGCCCTGCGTTGCTCCCACCCTTGCGGGCTCTCTAACCGAGGCATGTTTGGCGCAACTTGATAAGACAATCGAAAATCTTTAGGCACTCGGTATGATTTATACCAAGTCTTGCTGTTTTCCATACGTGACAAATGCGCGTGCCCATCGTATGGCGCACCCAATAAGCGGACGTTGTTTACGTCACCTTTCCATAGAAAAGTAAGAAGAACTTCATCGCCGGATTGGGGTTCTATGAGTGGTGTGCCATGCGCTTCTATCTCTGTCCAAAACCTCTCTTCTGCCGAGGTTTCATTGTCATCAATTGCGTTTTGCAACCTTTTCAGCCTTGGACTCAGGATTGGTTCTGATGGGTTGACGACTCTATCTTCTTTTAGTGGGACATTCCGAAGCGAAAATTGAACATTGGATGCCTTATTCCCTGCCTTAACCTCAATCGAATACGTATCGGCGTGTTGAAGATAAAGATAGATTTCTTCTTCGATTCTCTTTTGAGAGGAATGGGTCGTTAGATCTTGTGGCTCACTTGTATGTGTATCTCTTGTTTGTAAATCTCTAGCTTGCACGCTATTAAACAACGATTTAGATAATGACTGGTCACTGCGATAAACTTTGATACTGGCGAGATCACCATCGTAGGAAAATGTACCTCGTATGTACTGAGAGCGGTTTGAAGTGACCGAAATACGAGTCGTCTCACGAGCTTCAACATTTAATTCAATGTGCTCAGTCGCACCAAGCTTAAGGGTTAAATCTTTTGTTTTTTCTTCCGCGATAAGGCTGCCCGAACTCATCAAACCTAGCGAGAATAAAGACACTGAAGTGGTAAACATTTTCACGACCGCCACCAATGGTAATAATTATCATTATCGTTAATTTGGCGCGATTATACTTTGAGGAATGAACGGGTAAAGAAATGTTACATTTATGAGACGCTGACTATTGTATTACTTTAACTAACTAATAAATATAAACTTTTAGAATGGTATACTTTTTAGAATGATTTTCATGTCGAGCTCAGGGTTTACATAATTCTACTGCTCGACATGAAAAGTGACTCTCCGATAAAAGCTTAAAGCTTTATCAAAAGCTTGCCTTTGTTCTCGCCAGTAAAGAAAAGATTCATTGCAGACATTGCGCTTTCAAGTCCATTCAATACATGTGTTCTGTACTGAATCTGTCCATTCATGACATACGGTGTTAGCTTTTCTAACAACTGAGGAATCTGATGAAGGTGATCCGGCATGGCAAAACCTTGTACCGTGATTCGCTTTTTGATTAATGGAATCCAGTTGGGTCCTGCTGAAGGTTCTGAAGCTGTATAGTCGGCGATCATACCGCACACAACAATTCTTCCGTGAGCATTCATTCGGTCAAATATATGGTGCTGAATAGGACCACCTGTATTTTCAAAAAACAGGTCCACACCATCTGGCGTCAATGATTCGAGTTGAGATTTCAAGTCATCTTTCTTGTAATTGATTGCCCCATCAAAGCCTAGTTCATTGACTATCCAATCTGCTTTTTCGTCACTTCCAACCACACCAATTACACGTAAGCCCTCTGCTTTTGCAAGCTGGCCAACAATGGAGCCTACCGAACCTGCAGCACCAGTTACTACTAGTGTTTCACCCGACTTGGGTTTACCTATATTAAGTAGCCCTTGAGTGGCGGTTAAACCTGGTAAGGCGAAAACGGAAAGTGCCGTTTCTGCATCGATGTCATTCGACACCTTGTTGATACCCTGACCATTGGTCAGTGCGTATTCAGTCCAGCCCATCATTCCCATCACTTTGTCGCCCACGGCAAACTCAGAGTTTTCAGACGCTACGACTTCGCCAAAACCGCTAGAGCGCATACGAGTGTTCAATGCTACAGGTGGAATGTAGCTTTCTTCATCCGGCATCATCCAACCTATCATGGCAGGATCCATCGACATATGAGTTTGTTTAATAAGGAACTGTCCTTCGGAAAGTGCTGGAGTTTCACTCTCAATAACCTCAAACATGTGAGGTCCAATAGGGTTGCCGTCTGGACGTGCGGTAAGCAAAATTTCTTTATTTAGCGTCATTGTTTTCTCCTTAGATCGTGTAAGCAGTATTGCACAATGATTCATTTACAAATAGGCTGTATAAAGCGAATCACTTTTGCTTTAAAGGCAATAATATGGACAAACTAAAAGCACTATCCTACTTCGTAGAAACAGTAGAAAAAGGGAGTTTCTCAGCAGCAGCAAACCACTACCATGTTCCTGCTTCTTCCATTTCACGACGAATTGCCGATCTCGAAGCCGAGCTTGGCGCACAGTTACTTGTCCGAAGCACTCGATCTATCTCGCTGACAGAGGTAGGCAAGCAATACTACCAGCAAGCCCAGCATATAATTGAACAAGTGCACTTTTCCGATCAACTGGTTAAGCATTATCAAAGTGAACCGACAGGTGTATTGAAAATCAGTGCTATGGTCGGGTTTGGTGAAAGCATTCTTCTGCCTATTCTCGACGACTTTTCTAAGCACTACCCCGAAGTTATTCTTGATGTCGTGTTAAGTGATGAGCTTTCAAAACTGGAAAAGGATGATGTGGATATCGCCATACGAGGTGGCTACGCGCCAGACGAACGCGTCGTCGCCAAAAAGTTAATGAATAATGATTTCGTTGCTGCCGTTTCTCCAATCTATATCCAGCAAAATGGTAAGCCTACTTGCACTTCCGATCTCGTTCATCATCAAGGTTTATTTTTTAAAACCCCTGTCGGTCCAACACCTTGGTTAAGTGAAATTGACGGGCAATGGCAAGACGTGTCTGGAAAGGTGAAACTGGTAAGTAATAACGGACATTGGTTACTAAACAAAGCCATACATGGTGAAGGCATACTGATGCTGCCTAAATGGGTACTTCAGCCCAGTTTTGAATCAGGCGTATTGCAAGAGTTAGCCTTCGATCAACCCTTGCAAATAAGCCACGGTAGAGATTTTGCCATTTTCCTACTTTATCAAAAACTCGAATACTCAATTCCTAAAATCAAAGCCGCTGTCGATTTCATTTGTGAGCAAGTTAAGCTCTTGCAACCACACTAATCTTCACTATGGCGATTCATTCTTATAGCTTAAACCGCACCATGGGATGTCTGTTGGTAGAGCAACATTAACTCGAACTAGATTAAGGTCTGTTCGATAGCGCCAGCTCCACGATCATCCAAAGTCACCTTGGCTACCGCACCATTGATTAGGGTTAAGTTAGGAGGAACATGCCCAATATCCATGTCGTAGATCACTGGAATACCTAGGTTACCCAAATGCCTTTCTAATACTTCTAGGTAACTAAGCTCATTATTACTGGTATCTTTGGCACAGTTTCGCCCAATTAAGATCCCGTTAACGGAACTAAATACCTGCCTAAACTTCATGTTTAAAATTGCACGAGCAAGTTCAACTGGCGGCATTTCTGCATTTTCTAGATACAACAAAATACCCTTTGGCGCTTTCTTTGCAAAAGCATTGAGATCGAGATATTCAGTATTAAACAAATGATGCAGAGTATCCCAGCATCCGCCAAGTAATCGACCTTCTAAGCAGTATCCTGATTCGGGCTTTACGAGCCATTTCCATTCGGTATTGATGTTGCATTCCAATATAGCTTGTGGGTTCTCAGTAATTGGTGGCCATGTCTTTGTATGCTTTTCAGAAGCGAACTGGGTAAAGCTCTCCCCTTCATTTTGTGAAAGGTGCGATAAAGTATTTAATACCAAAGGGTCTGTCGCATTTTGAGTGAGATCCATCAAGTTTGAACAGTGCACAGTAGCCCAGCCCAGCCTAGAAGTAACCACCGATGTGATTGTACTAATATCGGAAAAACCCAGTATCCATTTGGGTTTCGCGTTAGCGAGTTTTTCGAAATCAAGATATGGAAGCAGTTCCATTGCCAACTCACCACCCCAAGGTGGCGCAATCGCATCGATCTCATCATCCATTAAAAACTGCATCAGTTCAGAAGCTCTTTCTTCGGCACAAGCACTGACGTGTTTACTCTGCCCTCTTAGGCAATTCCCTTCTATCACTCTAAACTGCAACGAGTTGAAATATTCGAGAACAAATTGATACCGCGATTCATGCGCTTCGCTAATTCCAGAAGAAAATGCCGTTACACCAATCGTGCTTCCGGCGATTAAAGGGGCTGGGTATTTCATACTATTCAGTTTCCTATAAAAGTTAGTCATTCAGCTTCAATTTTTTGAACCCATATGATGGACAAATTTTTACTATGCACTGAGTCTCATTTCATCACAAAAACAAATGAAATGGATTGCATTTAGTGGTCATATAAACACATTAAATCAACACGTTAATGAATGTAAGGATAACTAACAATTATGGATCATTTCGTTAGTATAAAAGACATATCTAAAGATCTGATAGAATCTACAGTTT
>NZ_JAUYVM010000032.1 GCF_030689305.1 Vibrio penaeicida
TCCTTATAGGTTGATTACGATTTTGATTAATACGTTGTCGCCTGCGCCACTTACTTGGCTAACTTCTTGTTGTGTTAGTGCTTTCATTGCCTGTTTCCTTATAGGTTGATTACGATTTTGATTAATACGTTGTCGCCTGCGCCACTTACTTGGCTAACTTCTTGTTGTGTTAGTGCTTTCATTGTCTGTTTCCTTATAGGTTGATTACGATTTTGATTAATACGTTGTCGCCTGCGCCACTTACTTGGCTGACTTCTTGTTGTGTTAATGCTTTCATTTTTTGCCCTTTATTGGTTTGTTAGTTTTTTAAATAGGTCAGAGGTTAGAATCTGATTTCAAGTTTGATAATCCAGATAACACCATCCGCACCCGATACTGACTCAACTTGGTTTGTATTTAGCTCTTTCATTTTAAATCCTTAATATTTTTATCTTTTAATTAAATAATTTTTTAATAATTAGAATCGAATTTCTATTTTGATGATCCAGATAACACCATCAGCGCCCGATACTGACTCAACTTGGTTTGCATTTAGTTCTTTCATTTTAATCCCTTAATATTTTCTATGTTTTAATTAAATAAACGTTCAACAATTAGAATCGAACTTCGATTTTAATTAGCCATATAACACCACCAGACACGGCGTCTAATTCTTTTTTTGTTAATTCTTTCATGTTTACTATTCTTCCTAATTTTCCCTTGGAGGGCTTTTGTCCCTCTAGGTCACAATCAACCCAACCAAGCTATTACCTTGATAAATATAAATTAAAGGCAAATTGTCTCAAATGGGTTACGAACCATTCCACCTGACACTTTTTTTACATCTTTCTTGTTTAGCTTCTTCATGTTTTATTTCCTTATTGTGGTTGTTTAATTATCAAAAAGTCATCTAGAATTCCAACGCCACCAGATACTTTCAACACATCATCATGATTCATTTTTTTCATCATCATCACCTCACCTATCGAATTAAACATTTAAATTCTGGGTCAGACTTAAAACACCCACCATTTACTTTTAAAATATCTTTTAAATCTAAATATTTCATAACAATTCCTTATGTAAATTGAATCTATTTCGTACTATAAAAATCAAGAATGGATCTACTACTTAAATGATTTTTATTACTACTCAGCGCGTCGATATTATTATTAAATTAATAATATTTTGCTGGATATTGAAATCACATTAAATTAAATACAAATTGTTCTATCGAAATTAACTCGGTTTGAGCCACCGTTAACTTTTTTCACTTGTACGTGAGTCAGTTGTTTCATTGTTATTTCCCTATGCCAAAGCTTCTAATCTTGGTTTTTCCTGCGTGATATCACTGAGGATCTGACCTTTTTCACTCAATTTGATGACCCTATCGTGCATCTCGATGGTCTCTTTGCGGTGAGCTATCGAAACTCGAGTGATACCCATTTCTTTGATGACGTTGTTAATGTGTTTTTCGTTTTCTGCATCCAGGCTGCTTGTTGCTTCATCTAAAAACAGTATTTTTGGTTGCTTGTATAAGGCTCTCGCTAATAGGATTCGTTGCTTTTGCCCACCTGAAAGCGTGCTACCTAAATCCCCTATCAAGGTTTGAAATCCTAAGGGCATCTTCATGATCTCTTGTCCAATGGCGGCTAAACTTGCTGCTCTTCCTACTTGCTCTAGATTTGGTGACTTATCAAACATAGTAATGTTGTCCAGTATCGTGCCACTGAGTAATTGGTCGTCCTGCATCACTGTTGCGATGTCGTCTCGATAAGCGGCTAACCCCATGTGCTGCAAAGGAATATCATCGACCAATACTTTGCCTTTTGTCGGCTGATCCAATCCTGTAAGTATTCTCATTAATGTGGACTTACCGCATCCTGAGTTTCCGGTGAGCACCACGGATTCACCTGGTTGTATTTCTAAGTCAAAGCTATCAATCACATCATCATCGTTAGGGCTGTATCTGAATGCGATATTCTCTAGCTTAATACCACCTTTAATCGGTTCTAATTTGGCACGTTCGCTGTGTACATGTTCTTCTTTTTTCGCTATCACAATGTCGGTAACTCGTGACAAGTGAAGCTTTAGCATTCTGAATTCGAACCACTTTTCTACTAGTGAACGTGACTGGTCTGAAAACATTTGTCGGTAGTTTAAGAAGGCATACAACATACCGATGGTCATTGCATGGTCCATCACTAACATGCTGCCTATCCAAATAATCAGTACATGCTCTACACCTGTGATAAATAGGTCTGCCGATTTATGGATAATGCCCAGTCGCTCGCTTCTTACCGAAGCATTCATTTGGTCTGCGTATCGATTTTGCCACCCTGATACTCGCTCCGCTTCATGACCAAAACATTTAACAGTCTGTATCGCTCGAATACTTTCTAAAAAGTATGAATCCTCTTTTGCTTGGTTGATCAGCTTGTTGCGTACTGCACGTCGTATCGGTCTGAAGAGCAAGGTTCTCAGTGCAACGTAAGCCACCAGCATAATCATGACCACATTGGCTAATGATGCGTTGTAGTAGTACATGATCCCTATGGCAGTCAGCATCATCACGCCATCAATAAAGGCTTCCACAAATCCGGTAGAGAGCATTCGATTGACTTCATCTAACGATGAGAATCGGCTTGTAATGTCTCCAATGTGTCGCTTCGCAAAAAAGTCTGCTGGTAATCGAATAAGGTGCGTAAACAAGTTATTGCTGAGCTGGTAATTCAGTTGAGTCGCGACAAACGTGACCACCCAGCTTCGTAGTGCAAATGTGATTGCCCTAAATAGGTGTAAGCTCACAAACGCAATACCAAGTACCATCAATAAGTCGCTATCTCCGGTGGTAATAACCTCATCTATCGTTAGCTGGATAAAATAAGGGGTTAACAAAGCAAATATCTGAATAAAGGCCGTTAACGCTAAAATTTGTGTAATGGATGGCAGCAACCCTTGAATTCTTGACCACAAGTGGCGGATGCCTAATTCCGTTGTTTCATTAACTTCTTCGAATTCTTCTGCTGGCATAAACTCCAGCGCAACACCGGTAAATTGTTCTGATACCTGCTCCAGCGACACCTTTTGCTCGCCAAGTGCTGGGTCATGAATGATGCAGTGTTTTTTACCTACAGATTTCAACACCACATAGTGATCGAAGTTCCAGTGCAGCAGCGCAGGCAGCTTCAGTTCGGTTAGATGCTCCATGTCCAATTGGAGAGGTCTGGTACTCAATTTCAATGTTGAGGCGATATCAATCAGTACATTGAGACCCGTTCCTTTCTGCGACAGGGGGAAGCGCTGTCGCAATGTATCGATGTCTGTTTTGTATCCGTGATACGTAGCAATCATCGCGATACAGGTTAATCCACACTCCGCTACTTCACTTTGGTAATAGACGGGCAATTTGTTTTTGAATGAAAAATTCAGATTACTTAAAAAACTCATATCTCAAATTGCTCCTTTGCGTACCGAATTGGTTCCAATAGCCATGTCATGATAGGCATGGACTTCCCTTTGATATCGATGATTGCTTGCATGCCTACTGTTAGGTCATGACGAATCGATCCATCCACAATGCTTTGCTGCGGCAAACTCACTAATAGCCTGTAGCTTGCTGCTTTTGCCGAATCTTTATCGACACTTGCCGTATCCGCGATGTAGCTGACTACACCCGTTAATGTTCCGTATTTTTGGTAAGGGAAAGCCGATAACTTCACTTGTACTTCTTGCCCGACTTCCACCATTTTTAAGCTGTTTGAAGACACTTGCATTTCGACGTGCAGTTCACTCTCTTCTGGCACAATGGTCATCGCCAGTGTGTCGAGTTCAATGCGTTCACCGGGTCTTACGGCGACAGAGCGTACCCTGCCAGACACTTTGGCAATTAACGTTTCACCTTTACTGCTCAGGCTTTCTATTTCCGAATGCTCTAGCTGATCGATTTTTTGTTCTAAGTTCGCTATTTCAGTTTTACGCTGACGCTCCAAGAGTTCGTGTTCTACGTTCAGCGCTAATAATTCTTGCTTGGCAATATCCAATTGCGACAGCTGATCATCTCTCTCTATATTGAGTGTTGAGAGTAAGACTTCTTGTTGAAGCAAAACATCTTCAGATATATATTTATCTTTATATAGTGTGTTTAATTTATTATATTTCTTACTTTCTATTCTTATTTTGTTATTTATATTTTTAAGCCGATTGCCATTACGGGATATCGTTGAGTTCTGCATTTTCTTTTTATTATCAATCAACGACATTTTAGATTGGTAAATATCATTGGTTGTCTGAATCTGGTGATTCAGTGTCGTTATCATTTGTTTTGTCAGGGCTCTTAATTGGTGGCTACTCGCCTCACCTGTTTCGACATAGCGCTCATAGCTTATCGTTGCCAGCGGCTGCCCTTTTTTGACTAACTGCCCCTCCTCTATGTATACCTCACTCAAGTACCCGTTCGATGTTGAATACACCTCACTTAGCCCATTTTCAGGGAGTAAATACCCCGTCGCCTGAGCCTTTGGAGAGTAAGAACCAAAACTAATAAATAGCACCACAAAGGTAACAATTAAGGCGATGAGCAACGTAACCCACCAATGTGACAAATGCGTATTTATAATGACTTTGCCATCCAGCCTTTTAAAATAGGCGTCTTTGGCTTTTTTTCTGAATAACGATTCTTCAGACATACTCCCTCCGGCTCAACGTTTGGCTATTCCACTACGCGGTTTTTTAAGAACAGACGCGAGTCCGATCGCCTGTTCTTACCTGGGTAGTGACTGGCTGACTTAATGCAATTCGCATTGTCCATAGCTTCACCTTTACTCTGTGGTTTCACCAAAATCACACACAACCCATTGGCTACCACCAGAAACAGCGTTCAACATTTTTAGATCAAGAACTTTCATTATTTTCTCTCCCAAGGGTTCATAACACAGCCACCTTCAACAATGGCGCCATTTACTTTTTTCGTTGTTTCTTTTTTAATTACTTTCATTTTATTTCCTTATTAAAATAGTTTTGGCTTTTTAGTTGGGAATGGAAAACAGCCACCAATCATATATGCGCCTGTTACTTCATTTAATTCTTTTAAATTAATTTCTTTCATTTAAATTCCTTCTTTACTTGTTTTCCTTAAGTGTTTTCATTCTATAAAAATCAGAAAAAATAAAAACTCTCAAATCTTATAGTCCTATTTCTGGTAGCTATTACATTTGGTAGGTATATACCCGAGTAACCTCAAGATATTTGGTTCAGCACCCCATCTATCAATAAATAGAGAACTGGATTTCAGGCATAAAAAAAGAGGCTGGGAACACCAGCCTCTTTTAACAAGTTAGATTGCCACTATCACACAGAGGACAACCGATAAAGCTCGTGGTTCTCTTCTAAGTCAATAGCAGCCTGTTTGTCCCTATTCAGTGCGTTAGCGCTCTCGTTCATAAGGACAACCCAACCAGGCGATGTAAATAAGTCGACTGTTTTCGACACCTTAGATTGCGGGGCAATCCCCCATACCGAATCAAAGTAAGAATCCAGCTTAGACAGCTGCTCCTTGCCATTCACATCTTCTACTTTTCCCTCTTCAGTGCTAATAAAGAACTGAACCAAAGCTTTCTTATGGAATGTCGGAGGTTGGGACGTTCTTTCCTTAAAGCGAGAGTGATTGGTAAACGCATCTACCGTGAGATCTAACTGTGACACTGAAGAGAAATTCTGCACGGTTCTCGGGGTGTATCCGCCATGAATCCGCGCCCCTACTTCTATCAGAACAGGTCCATCAGGAGAAAGCATAATCTCACTGTGAGCAGGACCAACCGTAATGCCTAATGCATCCAATACACCTTGATTGTATTCGATGATTTCTTGCAATGACTCGTCTTCTGGATGTAGAAACTCCATTTCTCGATACACCACATCCGAACCATTCGCTTGGCATTTATGATAACGGCATAGGTTGGTGACAAAACTTTTTCCATCACACGATACTGTATCGACAACGTATTCCGACCCATGGATAAATTCTTGCACCAATACCGCTTGATTGAGTTGCATGAACATGTCTTCAGAATGAAGAATACTGTCGAACGCCTTTCTAGCCTCATCCAAATTCGAGCACTTACTGACACCTTCAGAACCTGCCGAAGCCAAAGGCTTAATAATAAACTCTTGAATATTATTCGACTTAAGCCAAGGCTCTATTTCATCAAACTGAGACGTTTTTAGCTGTTTGATCGCTCGAATGCCTTGCTTCGCAATGGCTTCCTGCATCTCAAATTTGTCTCGGCGAGCCAAGGAAAGCGCAAAATCGTTACTAGAAAGTGCTAAATGATGCGTGAGTAAATCCGCTTTTTGCACCCCACTTTCAGCCCCAGCAAGCACCGCCACGGGGGCGTATTCTTTTAGAAAATAGGCGCACGACTCCACATCATTAAATACGGTTTCAGCCACAAAATCCTGTGCGTGAAACGAGCCTGCATAGTTTGATGGGATCGTCTCTTGGCTGTGCACCGCAATACAATCAAACCCAGCAGCGTTGAAATCTCGTGGCAGTAAACACGCGCTAGAGTATGGGTCGACAATGACGACGTAATCTTTATTCATGGTGAACTCCTTTCCTTTCTTTTTCCACCAAAGCATTGATGGCATCCGCATCCAATCGTCCGAGCCTTAACGACTCTTCTTTCGCTTCGCATATCGAAATCTGCATACTGTGTCCCTCACTACTTAGCGCTTTGCAGCGGCTCTTCTTTTGGCTGATTCACGGATCTTTTCTGCTTTAAATAGATGCCAATCACCACAAAAATAATGGCGGAGCTGGTGCCTATCAGCGATTCCATCGAAAAGGTAAGTCTTGAATTAAACATCTGAATGAAGAGATAAATAATCGGTGCAGCGACTAACGAGAAACTCACGATTAACGGATCCGACTTCTTGATACCCAGCTGTAAGCAATACAAAGGAATAATGTTGCCGATCACCGCTATCATCAGGATTTCCCAATAAAAGGTAGTGGCGGTATAGACCAAAACGGGTTTATCACTCAACACAAAGGCTATGCCGATAAGCAAAAGGAATCGCTTCGACATGATCTGACCAGGTGTCACCCCTTTCTGATTTAAAGATTTGGATGCCAACGTGTTAAGCGCCATGGAAACACCACACACAAAGGACATCACCACACCCAATATCGCATCATCACGCTCAATGTGTCCCATCGCTGAGTTACCACTGAACGTCGAATTGATCATGAATATCATGCTCGCCATTACACCTAATGCAGTGACCATTTGCGGTGCACTCAGCTTATCGGTCTTAAGAATAAAGACCGTAATTAGAATCGTAACTAATGGTCCAATTGAATTGGCTAACGCACTGGAAATAGCAGGCTCAATGTATTTAAGTGCTATAAAGAAGCCAAGCCAGCTACCCGCTGTGGTGAGGTTCACCCCTATCCAATCTTTCCATCGAGTTTCAACCAATGGCTTTTTACTGATCGATTGAGCCACGTAAAAATACAAGCTGACGAGGAGAAAAGTCAGGATAAGCGTTGAAAAGACATCGGCTTTTTGCAGCATGCCCGATAAATAAACCGCCTGAACACCAGACAGAATATTGAAAGAGAAGATCAGCAAAATACCCTGATTTTCGGTGTTTTTTGTCGCAGAGTAATCACTCATACACATCATTCCTTGATTGAGTCGCGAGGTGAGATATACGTTTGGCGATAGATGGAAAAAGCTTAAATCCCATGCCGCTCCAACCGGTGGCAAAAAGGACATTTTTGTACTTGGATTTCGCCCCTAAATACCCTGTTTTTCCGTAGGTATAACCATCAAATCCGACTCTCGCGCCTAAAGCGTTAAGGGCGTCTTTTTGAATATTCAACGCTTGCGAGACGGTTTCTTTAGTCAGATCGGTGTGGGTGATGTCTTTACGCCTTGGCGATTCCACATCAATATCCCACTCGCTGGTCGCTGTACCGACTAACCAGGTATCGCCACCAATAGGGCGCATGTAAACATCTGGATCCCCCACAATGAGCGCAGGATGCTGGGAGGGCAAAGGCTGTGAGCGCATGAATTCCGCTTGAATGGCTTTAGGGCGCTGAACGTCGGTTAAGTCGAACGCATCTCCTGCCAATGAATTCCATGCTCCTGTGCAAACAATCAGCCCATTAGTCAGTATGACCTGATCGCTTGTCGTCAGTTGAAACCCATCATGACCATGGGTATCAATCGACTGCACTTGGGTTGACTCAAAGAGCTCGACGCCATTTTTCTGTGCTTCATTGGAAAGCCATAAGGTTGATTTGAGGGGATCGGCGTAGCCACTTACTGGCTCCCAAACAACGTAATCCGCATCCAACCGCTTAGGGAGAATCTTCCGAAGCTCTTCTGGTAGTGACTTCACTTGTTTCAAATAGATAGGGTGCTCACTCGTACTCGTCGTTCGAACCCATTCTGAAATGGTCGCAAGGCTCTCAGTCGTTGGCACAAAGAGCGTTCCAATTTCGTCAAACCCTGTCTCTTCTTTATGCTGAAGAAAAAATGGCAGGCTTTCCTTGGCCATCTCTGTGATGTGATCTTCACTGTGAATCACACGAACAAAACCACCGGAATAAAGCGTCGCGCCACTGCCCACTCGGTTTTGTTCAATCAGAGCAACACTGAAATTCGATTGCAGTGACAATTCACGCGCAATGGCGCAGCCAATCACACCCGCCCCAATAATGACCCAATCAAATTGTCGTTGGTTGGTGCTCATCACTGCTCCTTAATGGTCAAGTGATGCCAAGTCGACAACGTGTTATCCCCATATTCATTAAAGCGAAATGAGGATGCAGAACACCGTAAGCGATCAGCCATGTCCAAATTGCTGACATCGGAATCGTCATACAGAATGTCTAAAACGGCTTTCACCCCATGACGAATATAGAATTCAAAGCCGTTATCCAGCTTCAGCACTTCTATGGAATAGGGTGGCGTTAATAAGGTCTCAAACTCTTCAATATCGCAATCGTCGCAACCCACAACCCGCCCAGTAAAGGCATGTCGGTTTAAATGGTTCAGCATATCCGCACACGAGAAATGCGTACCGGCTAGAAACACGTTATCGAAATCAAAAGTGGTTTGTTCATACAAGTTTTCTTGATGAATCACTCGGTATCCATAAGTACTCGCGAGCACCGTCGCCAGCCCTTCGGCATAAGAAGAACCATCCGATACCACCATGTGCGAACCACTTTGGGCATCCAATAGTTCTGCAACCACTTCGCATTGTTTGGTGTTGCTGGCGCACAGTCGAAAACGGTAGCGGCTCGGCTGCTCGGTGAGGTCATCACCGGTTGAAGCAGGCAGCACAAACACAATGCCAGCGTTCTCATATTGATCTTTCACGGTTGCCGCACATGCGCTGTTGAAATGCCCGATGACCGCAGTCACCCCTTCTTCAATCAGCGCTTTTGCAACCGCATCCGCAACATGAGGTAAAGCTTGGTCATCCATATAAACAAACTCTACCCTTTCCGATACCGCTTGGGTGGATGTAGCTTTTGTAGATATAGCCTTTGTAGATATAGGATGAGCAGACAGTGCCGCGTTCGCCGCCGACGTCAACAAGTCACCATAAGCAGAGCGTGGTCCGGTTAATGGTCCTACAATTGCAATTTTCTTATTCGCCACCGCGCGCGCCCTCCAAGCTAGGAAACCATTCACGGTTAACAGGTTGGATTTTTGCACCTTCATCCGCAAACGAAGGGTTGTCTGCCCAAACAGGCGAACCCGATAACCCAATGGCACGCCACAGTTTTTGAGCAAATTCTGGAGCAATCGGTGAAAGCACTGTCGCAATGGTTTTTAGCCCTGCGACTTTTATCGCTACCGACGTGCGCAGCGTGTCGTAAAACACGTCACTTTCTTTTAAGTGCGTATCCAGTGTCATCAAACGAGCCAAACTGCGGAACATATTATCCGCGCCTTGCATGACACTACTGGTCGAAAAGCTCGCACTGTTGAAATGGTTGTAAGCGGCATCGAGCTCATGGCTCATTTGATTGAAGAACAACTGGTGATCTGAGCTCCAGCCACCTGGATTTGGAATGTTCCCGTCAAACTGAAGTGAAACTTCGCTTAAAATGTCGTTAATCGTACTTTGCCATGACCCAAGTAAAGTCTGTTCATACCAGCGCTCGAAGCCTTTGCTCTCAAAGTTAGTTTGGCTGGTTTCTGGGCGAACCAGAGCCAAATACAATCTCACCGCTTCTTTGTCATGGCTCTCAAGTAGGTCTTTTGCCCAAATAAGGTGATTTCGGCTGGTCGAAAACTTGGAACCATCGAGTAGCAAAAACTCATTCGTGACGAACTTGTCTGCCAATTTAGGCGTATCGTTTAGTGCCATGAGTAACGCTGGGAAAAGGACAGCGTGGTACCAACTGTTATCAAAACCAAAGAACTGCGCTAACGATGTTCCGTCATCAACCCACTGATGATACGGGCGTGCTTGATCAGAACCATCAAACACTTGAGCCGAGCCAATCAAGTAGCCCACGACCATTTCAGCCCACACATAAATAATCTGGTCTTCAAACCCTTTCACCGGAACTGGGACACCCCAGCTTGATTGGTGAGTAATGGGAATATCCGGTAATCCATCTTCTAGCATTTGATGAACCAACATGGAAATATGTGGCGTCATTTCAACACGCGAGTAATATTCCTTAAGTCGGCTTTCAAATCGAGATAGCGGGAATACAAATTGTTTAACGGTGCCTTGTTTAGGATCTCGACCCGTTAATTTCGTTTTCGGGTTCTTTAGATCGGTGACATTATTTGGTCTTCCACACTGCTCACAAGCATTGCCATCAGAACCCGAACCACAATAAGAACATTCCCCACTCACCCACGCCTCGTGCAGGTAATTGCCGTAATCTGCACAAAAGAGCGCATCCGACTCTTTTAAAACCAGCTGATCCCTATCGAGCAGTGTTTGGAAAAAAGTCTGAACCTGTTGGTTGTAGTTATCAATATTGGCGGGATGGTAGTAAGCGTCTGGCGTTACACCTGCTTTAGCTAAGGTTTGATGAATTTGTTCACCAAAACTCTTATCCACTTGTTGAGGTGAAATGTCCGACTTCACGGCTTTGAGCTCAACATAGGTTTGATTGGTATCAACACCTGTTAGGTAATGCCCTTCGGCATCATTCATGGTTAAGAAGCGCTTATAAATATCGGCGGCTAAAAATGGCCCCGATAGATGCCCGACATGCAAATCACCATTAGGCGTCGGTGGTGTCGCAGTAACCAAGTGCTTTGTAGGCAGCCTTCTTTGAGTCTTTGGTAATTTCGTTAGGTCTTCCCACCACGTCGCCTCAAATACCAACTCCGACAAACGAGACGTATTGGTGACGTAATGTGAGTCAAATGCATCCAAATACACAATTTCACCGGCTTCTACTTCAACAGTATGTGAACCAGATGTGACCGTACCTTTGCCTTCTAGAATTCGAAAAACTTCAAACTCATGATGGTTATGGGGCGTAGAGGATTCACCCGCACTTAATCGGCAAACCATCGAACCAAAAGGCGTTTTTGCAGGAAAGGAATCCACAGGAAACAGCTTCGTACAGCTCAACCCATAGGCTCGGAATTCTTCCGTTAATTTTACTTTTTTCATAATACTCACAGATCTCCAATGAACAGACAGACAATCATTACGCCGCTTTAATGTTGTAATTCGGTTTGGCGCTATTTATTTCGTTCATAATGTCCATTGCTCTTTCTGGCAGAATCGAGAGCAAGGTGTCACTAAGACCGTGGCTGTGTTCATTGTTGCCAATCATAAAGATGCCAG
The DNA here is from genome assembly GCF_030689305.1 of Vibrio penaeicida. Classification (GTDB taxonomy): domain Bacteria; phylum Pseudomonadota; class Gammaproteobacteria; order Enterobacterales; family Vibrionaceae; genus Vibrio; species Vibrio penaeicida_B. The sequence continues at coordinate 11,830 of NZ_JAUYVM010000032.1, forward strand.
CATGGCATTTATCCGACGTTTTCACTTGGTATTGGCGAGTGAGCTTTGGTCGACCTAATTCATCTTTTTCAAACCAATCAAACAACTTTTGAGTGAGATCTAGGTTATTTCTATCGTGGTAGCCTGTTGCCAAAAATACCCCGTGATAAGGCACTTCGGTTTGCTCTTTGGTGTTGGTATTTTCAAAATAAGCCGTGCCAACATGGTACATATTTGGCGTGTGTTTAATTTCTTTTAATTCTTGGAAATTATTTAATTTAAATCGCTCGTCGCCCGAGACACTCATATCGTATTTCATTTGATATAGCTCTCGAATTAATGGTGGATCGATACAAGAATAATTGGTGTCTTTGTATTTATTGATGATGCGTTGTTTGTCATTCGCTTCCAGTTTGTAGAAATCATCAATCGTGCTGTAGGCAAAGATTTCATTTACAAATTCACTGCTGTCGGCAGGCTTATACGCATATTCTCGGATCGTCGAATTAACGGTCGCATTTGGGTAATGGTTGAGAAGATGCTTGGTAATTTCTGCCGCACTTTGGCCAGAACCTACAACAAGAAACTCCCATGGGAACGACGTATCTGAGAACTTGTTCTCCAAACTTGGTAAGAATTGCGAGGAATGATAGGCATTTTGGCTGGCGCTGGCATGGATGCCCTCTGGCAGCTTTGGCACTAAGCCCGATGAAGTAATGATATTTTTCGCTTGGTATCGTGCTTTCTTTCCTTCAGCGTTGACCGTGTGAACGTTGATATAGCTCACTTCGTCATTACCATTCATCACAGGAGTGATATCCACCACCTTCTCACCGTAATTCACGTAACTTTTAAGCTGATTTGCTGCCCATTTTAAGTAATCGCGATATTCATGACGTGTCGGATAGAATTCTTGCAGGTTAACAAAGCTTTCCAGTCTTCCACATTCATCAAGGTAATTTAAGAAAGTAAACTTGCTGGTTGGTGAGCGCATTGTCGCTAAGTCTTTGTGATAAGAAATTTGCATTCTTGCACCGTCAATTAACATACCTGGATGCCAATCAAACTCTGACTTACTTTCAATAAATAAATGGGTAGACTGTTCATTAAGCCCTTGCTCTTCAATCGTTGCGGCAATTGCCAAGTTAGCTGGGCCAAAACCTATACCAATAACGTCATAAATCATTTTATTATTCCTTTATATTACTTCCTGAAATTACGGTTTAATTATTTCTCTAATCCGAGAGAAATAATTAAAAACGTATTTATTTTTATTTTCCTAAAATAACCTTTAGATACTTGGTTATATTTCTCTCAATTAAATTAACCGTTGGAAATACCGAGATGAAGACAAGAAACCAGGTCTCATCTTGCTAAAGTTGATCGCCATATTTTCAAAAGTAATGCCTTTTTCTTTAATGGCGGAAATGCATTTTGAATTGCTCGCTTGATCGCACACCACCAGCTTTGTCGGGCTCAGATCCAAAACTTTGATGAACTCTTCCCATTCATCATCCGAAGGGTAACGATTGACGTACACCGAAAAGGAATCCAGCTGCACCACATTCAAATGGGCGACTGTATTTTTCCAAGCATATTGCCCCCAAAACTCACCGGCATAGCGTCCATTTTCAGTCAGCACAACCGCCATTGGATTGGGTTTATTTAAAGGTAATCCTTCTAAAACCTTAGTGTGGTTTAGGATGTAAATGTCTTGCATACGCAGCCCAAATGTTCAATTTGTTACATCTTCGTCTATTTTTTCGGCATTGGTAACTATCGAAAATGATAGGTACCAACTAACAGATTAGGTAGCTGTGCAAATAAGCGATGCGCAGTACGATGAATGCACAACGGTTAATCAGGGACGAAAACAATGACTGCGCTACTTTCACACTACCAAACATCATGTTCGAGCACGCAAGCCGCTAATATGGCAGCAACAAATCGTCGTGAGCTATTCCGCTTTAGAACGTCTGTCTTTTCTGCACGGCTAAAATGGGATGTGAAAGTGGATAACACGGGTCAGGAAATGGATGAGTATGACCAGTTGAACCCAATCTACGTTAACTCGAAAGATGCCCAAGACAACATCAATGGTTGCTTGCGTTTATTGCCTTGTTCGGGTTTCTACATGCTGCGCGATACCTTCCCGCAGTTACTTCAGGGTGAAGCAGCACCGACAACCGATAAGGTTTGGGAGATCAGCCGTTTTGGTGTAGATACTTCAGATCGCAACCACAACTCTCAAGGCATAAGCAAAATCACGTTTGATTTGTTGTTGCAAGCTGGAGAGCTCGCGGTAAAAGGTGGAGCAACGCAGTTTGTTTTTGTAACGACAGCATCTATTGAGCGCTACCTTCGTAAAATGAACGTAAAAACGGCTCGATTTGGTCTGGGTAAATCAGTCGACTTAGGGGGTTCACGCTCAGTCGCGCTGAAAATTGAATTGAATGAAGAGTACTTTGCCAACTTGCGCAAACAACTTGAGCTTTAACCCCTGCGGTAAAAAAGGAAAGTCGGTCATGGCTTTCCTCCCTTTCAATATTGGAAAATAAACCCTTCACTCTAACCCAAGAAAAATGTTTCATTTCGTCAAATCAGCGCCTTAGGCTAGCGATTTCCGGTAGACTATCGCCAATTTCCTTTACGCTGTATATACCCATGAAAATATCTTTACCTTTGGCTGTGATGGCATCTTCTTTGGCTACCTTTCAAGCCCAAGCAAAAAATGAAGCGTTAGAAACGTATGGCGATATCGCGCAAATCGGAATACCGCTTACTGCGGCTATGATTTCTTGGTACAAAGAGGACACGGAAGGGCTCATTCAGCTTACTGAAGGGGCACTGTACAATGCACTCGCAACCCATTCGATTAAGTTTGCTGTCAATGCTGAGCGCCCCAATGGCGGTGACCACTCCTTTCCTTCTGGACACACCTCTGCTGCCACTCAGGGTGCTGCGTATTTGCAATTCCGATATGGCTCTGCTTATGGTATTCCAGCGTACGGTGCGGCGGCGTTAGTTGGTTACTCGAGAGTTGATGCAAACCATCACTATTGGCGAGATGTTATTGCGGGTATGGCATTGGCGACGGGCGTTCAATATGCCGTGACAGAGCTAGGGTACTCCATCACGGTTTTGCCTTACTTCACCGAAGAGGAAAGCGGTTTTACGGCGCAAGTACGCTTTTAAGGCTGAATGCACAACACATTCAACAATGACGAACCTTTCAACTGGGTGACTTTACCACTGGTAAAGAACCCTTGTTGGCTAATCCCCCAATAAGGCAAATGCAATGGCCATTTAGAGCGAGATAGTTCATTAGAATCCAATATGCCTTTCCACTCTTTTTGCGTGGCTAAACGCATGCCCAGTAATCCACAAACCTCGGTTGCTGAGTCATAATCCATGCGGTTCCATGGCTTATCGCTTTCCATATAGAAATGTTCGTAATCACGAATAAATGGAATGGCGTAAGTTTTGTCGCCTAGCTTCGCCTGTCTTCTTACAATGATGTCCATTTCCGACGCTTTAGCAGCCGTTGACTGTGGAGGCGTTGCGAGAACGACTGCTTCAGGAACTGGAGCTAGTGTAGAAACAGGTGCAGGTGTCGATACCTGAGCAACAGGTTTCGAAGGCGGAACCGGTTCTGCTTTAACAGGCGCCGGTTTTACAGGTGTGGGCTTTGTCGGTGTTGGTTTTGCAGGTACAGCCGTCGACTCATTTTTAATTTCTCGGATGAACGCATCACTGTATTTTGGGATTTTACGCACTTGTCGCCACTCTTTTAACGCCATGGCGTAATCGTCGTATGGACCGATCAAACAGCGGTACTCCTTGCCATAACGCATCATCCAAACGTCTGTGGATATTGATTGATACAGTTTTTTGGCATGCCTTAGTGGCAAAGGCTTGTCTAAGATTCCGCACTGGATCCAGAACAGCTCAGCACTTCGCGAAGGACCACGTTTTCCCCAAAGCCCCTCCCCGATTGGGCATTCAGCCTTAAGGATGGGTAACTCGTTTGTAGAAGCCTGAGTGGCATCACACAAGTATTCGTCGGCCTGAGCAGGTTTAGTCGCACTTACCATTACAAGCAGTAAGCCAGCCAATACTGTTACCGTTTTTACTGTCGGTTTTGTGTCCATAAACTTACTCCACACATTGCCCCCATAACCACGTAATGCAAAGAAAGGTGAATGCAAAAAAAGAGCCCGCTTTACGCCGGCTCTTAAGTTTATGAATATTTCCGATTGGAAATCAATGGTATTGGATCACCCTTTATAGATTTTCGGGTTAAATACATCTCGTAACCAATCACCAAGCAAGTTGATAACCAGAACCAATGTAACCAGTACCAATCCTGGGAATGCAGTAATCCACCAAGCACCAGAGAATATGTAGTCAAATCCGATACTAATCAGCGCTCCTAATGATGGCTGATCGACAGGCAGCCCCAATCCTAGGAAAGAAAGTGCCGCCTCTGACATGATGGCGTTTGCCACCTGTACCGTTGAGATAACCAAAATAGGTGACAAGCAGTTTGGAAGAATGTGACGGAACATGATTCTTGGGGACTTAAAGCCCATGACTCGTGCTGCTTCCACGTATTCTTTTTTCTTCTCTGCCAATACTGATGCACGAATCGTACGCGCATACTGCGGCCATTCAGCCACACCGATAATGACCACCAACATCACCACAGCATATTGGGCATAAAAATCGCTACCAAAGCTGGCTTTGAAGATGGCGGAAACAATGATTGCCACCATCATGGTTGAGAACGACAACTGCACATCAGCAAAACGCATTAAGAAGCTATCAACGCGTCCACCAAAATAACCCGCAGATAGACCAATAATGATGCCCAAGAAAAGCTGTAAGCCAACCGCAAGGAAACCGATAGTCAATGAAAGGCGAGATCCATACAAAATGGTCGAAAAAATATCACGCCCTTGTTCATCGGTGCCTAAAACAAAGCGCTCATCGCCGTCTTCCATCCACGATGGAGGCAGCTCTGAATCCATGATATCAATCGATGACAAATCATAGGGATCCGATGGCGCAATCAATGGTGCAGCTAAAGCCATGACCAAAAACAGCATAAATACGGCAAAACTGAACATCGCGACTTTGTCTCTACGGAAGTAGTACAAAAAGTCCGAGTTTTTAAATCGCTCCCAACGAGAAGGAACAGCAGTAGAAGTAGTCATGATTATGCTCCCTTTCCAGTTAGGTCTACCGTTGGGTTGATGATCCCGTACAGCAAATCAACAATGGTGTTCGTGACCACGAAAATCAGCCCAACAAAAATCACGTATGCCGTGATAAGTGGCGTATCTACGCGGTTAATCGCTTCTAGGAAAAGGAAGCCAGTACCTGGCCATTGGAAAACCGTTTCGGTAAGAATGGTATAGGCCACCATAGTACCGATTTGAACACCACCTACCGTCAGTACCGGTAACATAGTGTTTTTCAATGCGTGCTGGTAATAAATTTTGTTCAGCGCTAGCCCTTTTGCTTTACCAAACTTAATGTACTCAGAACTCAGTACTTCTAACATTTCTGAGCGAACTAAGCGGATGAAGAGTGGCAACATAATAGAAGACAAAGCCACACATGGCAGAATCAAGTGCGCCAATCCATCGAGGGTAAAGTAACCGGAATCCCAGCCTAACCAGTTTGCTGTCTCGCCCCGCCCATAAGACGGTAGCCACCCCAATTCGATTGAGAAGACATACATCAGCATGATCGCGGTTAGGAAAACGGGTACCGAAATACCAATACTACTTCCTGCCATCACGACTTTAGTGAAAAAACTCTTCGGGTGTATTGCTGAATAAACCCCTAATGGGATCGAACAGAAGATAATGATCAGCGTAGCGCCGAACACCAGCTCTAGCGTCGCGACCAATTTATCTAAAATGACCTCGACCGCAGGGCGCTTAAAGAAATAAGACGTGCCTAAGTCGCCTTGTAGCGCATTGCCGACGAAGCGTGAATATTTTGTAATGAAGGGATCGTTTAACCCTAACTCATCACGCAAGGCTTGTCGCTCTGATTCCGAAACGGATTGACCGACCAGTTCCCGTAACGGGTCGCCAAGGTTATCCTGAATGGCAAACGCCACCAAACTGATCACAAACATCACTATCAGTGCCTGAAACAGGCGCTTGACGAGAAACGTAAACATTCCTTGCCCCTTAACTTTCCATGACTTTCATGTAATACCCTTCAGCCTCAAAAGTGGCACTAGGCTCGGCTGAAAGAAAAAGCCAAGCACCAAAATAGACGAATCTATTTAAAATTCACCGACTGTTGGTTGTTCTAATGATACGCCAGACAAGCAAGCGCTTATCTGGCGTAAGTGGTGAAGATTCCGCTTATTTAACAACCAAGTCGCCAAAGTAAGGGAAGTTCATACCATTAACGATAGGACCAATTTCCACATTGCCTTTCGCAGCCCATGAAGGGTCCTGCCAATGTAGAGGAACGAACGCTGCGTCGTTGTAAAGGATTTCCTCTACTTGCTTCAGCATCGCGTTACGCTTAGTCAAATCGGTTTCTTTGTTCGCTTCGTTAACCAGCTTATCAACTTCAGAATTACCGTAGTGACCACAGTTGTACTGACCTTTACCCGTATCAGCATTACGCGTCATCGCTAGGAACTCTGTGAAGTTCGCGGAATCTTCCGTATCTGGGTGCCAGCCAATCATTAGCATGTCCGCTGCACACTTATCAAACTCAGGCCAGTACTGCGCTTTAGGCATGGTTTTCAGGTCAACTTTAATACCGATTTTAGAAAGCATCGCAGCCGTTGCTTGAGCGATTTTGTCATCGTTCACGTAACGGTTGTTCGGTGCCATCATAGAAAGATTGAAGCCTTTCTCGTAGCCTGCTTCTTTCATTAGCTGTTTTGCTTTTTTCAGGTCATAACGAGGCTTAAGATCGTCATTGAAGCCCGCGTAGCCTACAGGGCTTTGCTGAGCAGCAGCTGTTGCTGCACCTTTCATAACTTTCTTAGTGATACCTTCGTTGTTGATTGCGTACACAATCGCCTGACGAACACGAGCATCCTTAAGCGCAGGGTTGCTGTTTTGGTTCATTTGGAAAGTGATGATACGTGTACCCGGCATTGTGTACAGATCAACTTCTTTTGCTTTCTGAATACGCTTGTAGTCATTTGGTGCAACAGGCGCAATCATGTCTACATCGCCAGAAAGAAGAGCTGCAACACGCGTCGCGTCTTCTTTGATTGGAACAAGAGTCAGCTTATCAACGTTACCTGGAGAAGACTTATCCCAGTAGCCGTCAAAACGTTCAAACTCAACCTTCACACCTTGTTCGCGTGAAGTGATAACGAACGGACCAGTACCAGAAAGATTGGCTGACGCATAAGAGTTACCGTGCTTAACCAGTTCCGCTTTGTCTTTACCTTCAGAAGTTTTGCCTGAGTAGAACTTGCTGTCCATTGGGAAAATGTAAGTCGCTACGTTTTCAACCAGTGGGTAAGTACCATCGGTTTTGATTTCAACTGTGTAGTCATCCACTTTTGTCAAAGACACAAGCGGTGCAAAGATACCTTTAAAGTCAGGAGAAGACTTCAAACGGTCAAACGTCCATACCACATCGTCCGCAGTCAGTTCGTTGCCAGAGTGGAACTTCACACCTTTACGAAGGTTGAAGCGCATGGTTTCGTTATCAACACGATCCCAAGACTCAGCTAGACGCGGCTCAAATTCCATCTTTTGTGAAAAACGCACCAAAGGATCGAACACCATGTGAGACAATTGCATCGTACCACCAGACAGCTGCTCATGCGGATCCAGTGATACTGGGTCGGCATCGTAAGCAACGGTAATGTCTGCCGCAGCAACACTGAAACTTAAGCCTGCAGCCATTAGGGCCATTGCTAACTTAGTCTTTATGGTTTTCATTGCATAACTCCTTATGCGGGAATCCAAATCCCTATTTGTTGTTGTCTGTGTTGTGTTTTGCATTTTCATTAACCCGCTAAGCGGATTTAATGTCTTCTCGTAAGCCTATGAACTCAGGCATCAAAGATATCAATTGCTTACTGTACTCATGCTGCGGATCATTAAAGAGCTGTTCCGTTGGAGCGACTTCGAGCAAAGTACCCATTTGCATTACACCAATTCGATCACACATTTGACGGATTACCGGCAAATCATGACTGATAAATAGCATAGTCAAATTTAGTTCATCTTGAAGATCTTTGAGGAGGTTGAGAATCTGTGCCTGTACCGATACATCCAGTGCAGAAGTGGGTTCATCACAAATAAGCAATCGAGGACGTGTCGCCAATGCTCGAGCGATGGAAATTCGTTGTCTTTGCCCACCAGAAAATTCATGTGGGTATTTCACGCCAGCCATTTTACCAAGGCCAACATGTTCAAGGAGGTCTTCTACAATTTGCTTCGTTTCTTGCTCGTTTCGTGTCAACTTGTGGAAACGAATTGGCTCCGCAATGATGTCGAAGATTTTCATCCTAGGGTTCATTGAAGTGTACGGGTTTTGGAAGACCATTTGCATCTGACGACGCAGCGGGCGGCGCTCGTTTTCAGATTTCAGAGAGGTTAAGTCAATGCCTTCAAATGTGACCTTACCAGAGTTCGGCGCATACAAGCCCGCGATAACACGTGCAATAGTCGATTTACCAGAACCCGATTCGCCCACAAGACCAAACGTTTCACCTTCAAATACTTCAAAGCTAACATTGTTAGATGCTTGCACGTATTCGCGGCGACTTTCAAAGAAAGAGTCTTTGGTAACAAATCGTAGGTTAACGTTCTCAACATTCAGTAGCGGACCTGTATAGTCACGGTGGTCTTGGCTTTGACCTAACCAGTGATTTTTTACATCCAATGGTTCCATCTCGTGCGCTTCTTCGATGTAGCTCACCAAAGGAAAGCGATCCAGCTTCACATCAGAACGGGGAACGGCAGAAATCAAACTGCGTGTGTAGGAATGGTCAGGGTCACCAAGGACTTTCGATGTTTTACCAAACTCGACCAAATCACCACGGTACATAACCGCAACTCGATCCGTCACGTTAGACACCACACCCATATCGTGTGTAACCAACATACAGCCTACATTTTTCTCAACGCAAAGATCGCGGATAAGGCTAAGTATTTGGTCTTGGATAGAAACGTCTAACGCGGTGGTTGGTTCATCAGCGATGATCAAATCAGGTTCACCAGCCAAAGCAATTGCGATAACGACACGCTGACGCATACCACCTGAAAATTGGTGAGGGTATTGCTTTAAACGGTTTTCAGGTTGAGGAATACCGACTTGTTTCATCAGAGACAACGAGCGTTCATACGCTTCACTGTCCGACACATTCATGTTGGCATGAATGGTTTCCTTCAGTTGTTGTTCAACCGTAAATAAAGGATTAAGTGAGGTCATAGGATCTTGGAAAATAAATCCAATTTTAGATCCGCGCACACTGCGCATTTGCTCAGGGCTTAGCCCCGAGACTTTTTCCCCATCAAGAAACACATCACCACTGGCAATCAAACCAGGAGGGCTTAGTAGGTCAATAACGGCATTGCCTACAGTAGACTTACCTGCACCAGATTCGCCCACAACGCCCACAATTTCGCCTCTCTCTATATTAAAAGAAAGCGATTTGACGGCGGCATGAACCCCATGTCGTGACGGGTATTCGATTCGAAGGTTTTTAACTTCTAATAGTGACATCACCAGACCTCTACTGCTATGGCAGTTTTCTGCCCTGTCTGTAAGTTGATTCCATTCTTCATCCGGCTTTATATCCGGCTTTTAACAGGCGAATAATTTGGCAAATAATTCACACAAAAGCAACAAACAAAGCATAAATGTGCGTTAAGCACTGCTTGGAAAGCAGAATTAATGCATAATAATTCAAAAAAATAAACTAATAATTCCAAACAAGGAGCCGTAAAAAATAGAATTATCATTTGTATTTCATCGAAGTATGCTAATACATCGACAATAAACATGCGAATTAACAAGATATTCTCAATTCACATTTAAGAATTTTTATTCGCCTACAGTTTTAACAAATAAAAAACAAAACCTATATAATTAATATTATATAGAATTAAACGCCATACAAAAGCCAAATGTCACGAACATAATGCGGCAATGAAAGCAAATGCTAGTATTATAAGCTTAATCAGTTTTTAAGCTTTAAAAATAAAAAGTATTTATCATTGCTTGAGAACTTATTTTCAGCAAATAAAACTAGTTAGAAAGCGTTTGTACTCATAATTTAAGTTAGAGAACCCATTTTTCAGTAAGAACCTAGGTTCATTTCAGTAGTACATTGATGTTTAATGAAAAATAAGTATGGTCTATTTTGAAGTGATAACACTCCTATACCTTTATTTCATCATTTCTGATCATAATGAAGGATAAAGAGAGACCAAGGCGACAGAGCTTCCTGCAGGCTGATATCTCATCCTTTAAACCAATACGCTCAGATTTGATTTCGCTGAAATGCAAAAAAGCCTCGTTATTTCTAACGAGGCTTTCTAATAGTGGTCGGTGAAGAGGGATTCGATTGGACTGGCATTCCAGCCCACGACCGTATGCTATGAACACCAACCATCAAAATGCAAAAAAGCCCCGTCATTTCTGACGAGGCTTCTTAATAGTGGTCGGTGAAGAGGGATTCGAACCCCCGACCCTCTGGTCCCAAACCAGATGCGCTACCAAGCTGCGCTATT
>NZ_JAUYVM010000033.1 GCF_030689305.1 Vibrio penaeicida
GCCGACTACCGGAGTCGAACTGGTGACCTACTGATTACAAGTCAGTTGCTCTACCTACTGAGCTAAGTCGGCACACTAAATTCTTTGCTACTTTGTTAACATCTAAATTAGACACCAACAAACAAATTGTGGTGCCCGGAGGCGGAATCGAACCACCGACACGAGGATTTTCAATCCTCTGCTCTACCGACTGAGCTATCCGGGCGACGGAGCGCTATTAAACGGATTTTCAGCCTTACCGTCAACTTCTTTTTGCAAAAAAAATCAAAAAAGTGTGTTTTTGTCGAGAAAGTAAACGATATGCCTAAGTTTCAACACTTAACTCTTACCGGAATTGAAGTCGCGCTTGAATTTAGTCACTTTTTCCAGATAACGGCGTGCTTCGCTGTTCGGGTGTTTCTTGGTCAGCGCCCAATAAACTTGATTTGGTTGGAGGGAATTTAAGTCTCTCATGGCTCGTTTTCTGTCGTTACGATTGAAGGTATTTAACACGCCTCCGGTTCCACCGTTGTAGGCTGAAATCATACTGTATTCTAAAGAAGTCGGGTGTTTCACATTTTTTAGGTAGCGGTTCTTCAGAATGTAGAAGTAAGCGGTACCTGTATCGATATTCTTTTCAGGATCGAATAAGTATTCAGGGGAAGGTTGCCCTGATTTCTTTTTGACGAGTTTGAATACATCGCGTCCCGCTGTTTTAGGAACGACTTGCATTAAGCCATACGCGTTTGCCCAGCTAACGGCATAAGGGTTGAAGCTACTCTCGGTTTTGATAATGGCGTAAATCAGATCTTCAGGAATGTCATACTTGCGTGACGCTCTTTGCACTATATCGGCGTATTTATAGCTACGGCGCTCAAAATGGTCTTTAACCATCGGAATTTCAACGTAGTAGGATTTTTTGAAATCAATGGTTCGTGATTTTAACTGATTGGCGATGAGGTAATCGGCAAAACGATTTGCGCGCCAGCTCCATTGGATTGCTTTTTTGTCTTGATCTACGACTTGTTGGTAAAGAAAGGGTCTACCTTCCAGTTTTATATTGGAAGATGAATACAAATCGACACTTGCAGGATCATCGGGTGTCAGCAACGTGGTGATAATGGCATTTTTAAGGTGTTTTTTCGGTTCAGTAGAAGAAACCGTACTGATGGTTACTTTACCTTTTGCAAAATCAACTTCTGCGCGGCTTTGGTAGTTATCTATGTATTTTACGTAATTGCTTTTTCCTGCCACTCGAATTTCAGCTTTCCCCCATTTCTTTTCAATATTAATGGAGAAACTGTTCATCAACGCATCGAGTGCAGCAATGTCTTTTTGGAATTGACCAGGGAGCTCAGCGAGGTTTTTGGCGAATCGATTGGTGGGCTCGTAATCTACTTGATAAATGTTTTCGATAAATTCACGACTGCATCCCACGAGTAATAAGGCAGCACAAAAGTAGATTATTTTTTTCATCGTTTTCCCGAAAAAGACACCGTTAATGAAAGTAATGATGTCTTTTTAAGGGATAAAGGTAAAGGTAGGTTATGCGTTTAAGTGATCATTCACTCGGTGGCGTGTAACCATCGATGACGACGTCTTTACCCTCAAACAAGAAATTGACCATTTCTTTTTCTAGCTCTTTACGATGCTCAGGGTCCATCATGTTGAGCTTCTTCTCATTGATAAGCATGGTTTGCTTGTGCTGCCACATACCCCATGCTTCTTTCGAGATGTTATCAAAAATACGCTTGCCCAGATCACCGGGATACAGTTGAAAATCCAATCCCTCTCCGTCTTTCTTCAATCGAGCACAGAAAACAGTGCGGCTCATAATGGCTCCTTAATTTATTTCAAAGGGTAGGCTTTCAATTAACTGCTTTACAGGAGCAGCTAAGCCAATTTCTTCAGGTTGTGACAAGTTATACCAGAGACCTTTCGTTCCTTCCATTACCATATCTGGCTGTTTAGAGAGTTTGTACAAAACAGGAGTGATATCTAGATGGTAATGGCTGAAAGTATGACGAAACGCAATCAGCGTTTTTTCTTCATCTATGGTTGATTCCGTAATTGAACGTTTGTCTAACTCTGTCGCTAATTCTTGGTCTTCTTTTTGAGGAAAACAAAATAGCCCGCCCCAAATTCCACTTTGTGGTCTTTGTTCCAACCATATGTGGTTATCGTGATAGAGCAATGCAAACCAAGTCTCTTTTACGGGTTTTTCTTTTTTCGGTTTTTTACCTGGGTAATCAAGTTGGTTCCCATTCTTGTTGCTTTCACACATTGTCGATACTGGGCATAACGTGCATTTTGGTTTGCTTCGGGTACAAATCATTGCGCCCATGTCCATCATTGCTTGGTTGTATTTATCGACATCGGTGTTTGGAGTGTGCTGTTCAGCGTACTCCCAAAGTACGTTTTCTACTTTTTTTTGCCCTGGCCAGCCTGCAACTGCGAAGCTGCGAGCTAATGTACGCTTTACATTTCCGTCTAGAATAGCGTGGGGTAACTTGTAAACAGAGGAAAGTATGGCGGCTGCAGTAGAACGACCAATTCCCGGAAGGGCGTTCATGCTCTCCAGATCTTTTGGAAATTCACCTTGGTATTTTTCGGCGACCTCCTTTGCTGCTTTATGTAGGTTCCTTGCCCGCGCGTAGTATCCAAGCCCCGTCCATAGGTGCAGGACTTCATCTTGCTCGGCATTCGCGAGCTCCGTTACTGTAGGAAAGCGGTTAAGAAAACGCTCGTAGTATGGGATGACGGTGGCGACTTGAGTCTGCTGAAGCATGATCTCAGATAGCCAAACCGAATAAGCGGTTTTGTTCTGTTGCCACGGTAGGCTTTTCCGCCCGTAGGCGTCATACCAAGTTAAAATTGCCTTTGCGAATGGTGTCACGACATGCTCTGCTTTTTGCTTTTATTAAGGGCAAAATTGCACCACACTTAGGGCTGGATGTAAAACCGACAAAGTGTGTGGAGATAGTGTGTGAAATTGCCAAGAGCTTTTTCTTCGAATAACACTTGCACCAACGCCAATTCTTTGGATAATCCCCGCTTTGATCAATTAATGCGCAGGCTATAATCAATGAGTGAAGTGACCACTAACGAATACACTGAAGACGGCAAACTGGTACGTAAAGTTCGCAGTTTTGTACGTCGTGAAGGGCGTCTTACCAAAGGTCAGGAAAGTGCGATGAATGAGTGCTGGCCGACAATGGGTATCGACTATCAATCACAGCTTCTTGATTGGAAAGAAGTATTTGGTAATGACAATCCTGTGGTTCTGGAGATTGGTTTCGGAATGGGTGCATCATTAGTTGAAATGGCAAAAAATGCACCAGAGAAAAACTTCATTGGTATAGAAGTGCACAGCCCAGGTGTCGGCGCTTGCCTTGCAGCAGCGCGCGAAGCGGGTATTACTAACTTGCGTGTAATGTGTCACGATGCGGTGGAAGTGTTTGCAAACATGATTCCAGACAGCAGTTTAGCGACACTTCAACTTTTCTTCCCAGACCCGTGGCATAAAAAGCGTCACCATAAGCGTCGTATTGTTCAGCTTGATTTTGCTGAAATGGTTCGCCAAAAACTAAAATTGGAAGAGGGTATTTTCCATATGGCAACCGACTGGGAGAATTATGCAGAACATATGATTGAAGTGATGAATGAAGCACCCGGCTACACAAATATTGCTGAAGAAGGTGATTTTGTGCCAAGGCCAGACGATCGCCCTTTAACTAAATTTGAAGCACGTGGTCACCGTTTGGGGCATGGTGTTTGGGATATTAAATTTAAGCGTGTAAGCTAACTTTTAAGCGCTAACAGCCTTAGGTTAGAAGCAATTTATTTCTGGGCACACACCAATTAATAAATCGGTGATGAGACCCCAAAAAGCCAACGTTATGTTGGCTTTTTTGCTCTTCTATAGGGCGAAAAAGAAAAACGATAAGAATAAAAATTAAGGTCCAATAATTAATGAAACCTACAAACTTACTGCTTGCCGACATACTTGATGATGTTCGACCGTTGATTGGGAAAGGCAAAGTCGCCGACTACATTCCTGCATTAGCAAAAGTTCACAATGAAAAATTAGCGATCGCCGTTTACACCAATGACGGAAAAGTATTTCAGTCTGGCGATGCCGATGAACCTTTTTCGATTCAGTCTATTTCCAAAGCGTTAAGCCTAACGCTCGCCATGGTTTTGTATCAGCAAGAAGAAATCTGGATGCGAGTTGGAAAAGAGCCATCGGGTCAAGCATTCAACTCAATGATTCAGCTAGAAATGGAGCAGGGGATCCCTCGTAACCCTTTCATTAATGCAGGAGCCATTGTGGTTGCCGATTTACTTCATAGCCGCCTTTCTGCGCCAAGGCAGCGGTTACTGGAGTTTGTTCGCCAGCTTTCAGGGGATACTCACATTGTGTACGACAAAGTCGTGGCAGCCTCTGAAATGATGCACAGCGACCGCAATGCGGCAATTGCTTACCTAATGCGATCATTTGGTAATTTCCAAAATGACGTGATTCCAGTGCTGAATAATTACTTCCATGCCTGCGCATTAAAGATGAGCTGCGTTGATTTAGCCAAAACGTTCAGCTATTTGGCAAACAAAGGGGTGTCGGTACAAACTGGTAAGCAAGTGATCACACCTACACAAACAAAACAGCTTAACGCATTGTTAGCGACGTGTGGTTTGTATGACGGTGCAGGCGAATTTGCGTATCGAGTTGGTATGCCAGGTAAATCTGGTGTTGGCGGGGGGATTGTTGCCATCGTACCCGGTGAAATGACTATCGCAGTGTGGTCTCCAGAGCTCGATGCGTCGGGGAATTCTTTAGCGGGTACACGAGCTTTAGAACTGCTTTCAGAACGTATTGGGCGCTCAATATTCTAGTTAAATCTTAAATCTTAAATCTTAAATCTTAGGCAGGAGCTTTCCTGCCTATTCATCTTCTTCTGGCATAAAGGCCTCTAGCAAATCATTTAGGAAGAGCTTTCCTTTTTCGGTGACTTGCCAATGGGTTTCTGTTTCAGATAAGTAGCCAAGCTCTAGCGCATGGCTAATTGTGTTTTGAATTGCAGAGAAATTCAGCCCAGTCATCTCGGTGAAATCTTTTTTGGGGCACGCTTCGAGCAGGCGAAAGCGATTCATAAAGAATTCAAATGGGCGGTCTTCGTCTGATACTTGCTGTTCTTTGTCGAGGTAAGGCTTGACCATGTTCTGATACGCAGCCAAATAGCCACGCGGATGTTTCACTTTTGTGGTGCGAACAATACGCCCATCGGCAAAGCTGACCTTTCCGTGCGAACCACAGCCAATGCCAAGGTAATCCCCAAAACGCCAATAGTTTAAGTTATGTTGGCATTGGTACTCTGGTTTGCTGTATCCGGATATTTCATATTGAACATAACCCGCATCGGTCAACTTTTGGTGTCCGAGATCGAAGATATCCCACAAGTCATCATCATCTGGCAGTGTCGGCGGCTTGTAATAGAACATGGTATTGGGTTCTATCGTCAGTTGATACCAGGATAAGTGCGGAGGATCTAATTCTATCGCCTTTTCTAGGTCGCTGAGAGCCTGCTCTATGCTTTGATCGGGTAAACCATGCATGAGATCGAGATTAAAGCTGTTTAGCCCGATCTTATGCGCAAGCTTTGCGGCATTGACGGCTTCTTCTTTGCCATGAATACGACCAAGTCGTTCTAGCTTTTCTTGTTCGAAGCTTTGTACACCAATAGATATTCGAGTAACGCCTGCTTTTCGGTATCCAACAAAACGTTCGGCTTCAATACTCCCCGGATTGGCTTCCATCGTAATTTCGATATCTGGCTTAAAAGGAAGCCGCTGCTCAATACCATGGAGTAAATCTGAGATGCCTTCTGCCGAAATCAAGCTTGGTGTACCGCCTCCAATAAAGATCGAATGCAGCAGTCTCGGGTTGTCATTGAGCTTGTACCGCTCTATGTCTGTATCGAGATCTTCGAGTAGTGCAGCAATGTACTCAGCTTCGGGTATATCAGCTTTGAGTGCATGAGAATTGAAATCACAATAGGGGCACTTTTGTACACACCAAGGGATGTGTACGTAAAGGCTTAACGCAGGTGGTGTGAGCATAAGACGTTAGATGCCTTGCTGCTTAAGCTGGTCAAGTAGCTGGCTTAAGGCCTTTCCACGGTGGGAAAGTTGCTTCTTGCGAATAGGATCTAGTTCCGCAGACGCGCAATTATCTTCCGGTACATAGAAAATAGGGTCGTAGCCGAAGCCATTTTCGCCGTGCGCTTGAGTTAGGATCTTCCCTTCCCATTTTCCATGGCAAACAATGGGCGTAGGATCGTTTTCATGACGCATTAATACCAATACACAATGGAAGCGAGCCGTTCTTTGTGCTTCTGGTACGTCTGTCATCGCTTGTAAGAGCTTTTCAAGGTTATCATGGTCAGAAGCACTTTCTCCAGCGTAGCGTGCAGAGTAGATGCCAGGCGCGCCTTTAAGAAAGTCCACCTCAAGACCAGAATCGTCTGCGATAGCGGGCAGCCCCGTTTCCTTTGCAGCGTGTCGTGCTTTGATGATGGCATTTTCGATAAATGTTGTACCAGTTTCTGCCACTGAGGAAACATTGAATTCGCTTTGTGCCAATACATCGAAGCCGAATTCAGACAGCAGGGTCGCCATTTCTTTTACTTTGCCCTGATTTCCTGTCGCTAATACCAATTTGTTCATTATGAGGTTTCCTGTCTGTAAGATTGGAAGCGGCGCAAGGATATCACTTTTCAGCTATGCGACTCCATTACTCTTCTTTTTGTCGCTCAATTATTCTTCCACGTAGAATTTTTGGGTAAAGCGCAATTGCCCTTTTCCAGATAAACCTGAATCTACATCTACTGTGAAAGTAATGATCTCTTCATGAGTAATCGGAATCTCAGCTAAGTAATATATCGCGGTACCTTCTTTAACTTCTCTAAACGTCAGTTCCCGTATTTGACCCAACAAGTTTTTAGCATGACCTTCGAGTTTTGCCGTAATGGCGGGCTTACCAATTTTGGAATCATCTAAAACACTGATGTTCAGTAAGGCAGAGTACCCATTTCGTGTGAGGTCGTATTGCCTGGCCACTTTAGGGGTAAGAAATGTCGTGTTAAAGGCGGAGTAGTGAACTTCGATATTTTTGATGGTTTTGAATTGACCTGCTGTGACTGGCGCGACTAGGCACAGTGCCAACAAGACGGTTAGCCATTTGCTCATGATTGCTTCCTCTAAAAAAGCCCTCATAGGAGGGCTAGTATTTCGTTGGGCATTTTTTTAGGAGTGAAAACTCGAACTTGCTTATGCCGCCCGAGCTCCCCTTTCTCTATTTTGATTTGCCCTTTGGGAACATTAAATTGCTTCGCTAAATATTTAATGAGGTGGCTGTTGGCTTTACCGTCGACCGGTGGAGCAGTAAGGGCGATTTTCAGTTCATCGCCATGTTCTCCAACGATTTTGTCTCGGCTTGCTTTAGGCTGAACGTAAAGCCTTAGCACTACCTCATCATTTTTGTACGTGACTGCCGTCGGCATTATAAGCGGAACCAAATGTCTCCGATTACGTCACCCATCATGATATTGGCAAACTGCAATACAATAAACAGGACAAGTACGCTTAAATCGAAGCCACCCATTTCTGGAAGAATACGACGGATTGGCGCTAACATTGGCTCTGTTAATTGATGGAATACATACTCGATTGGGCTTCGACCTTGGCTGACCCAGCTCAGGATAGCGCGAATTAATAGAACCCAGAACAACAGCCCGCCCGCGGCTTTCACCAAAGACAGGGCACCTAAATAGAGAAACTCTACGCCAAACGCAAAGTTACCATTTGTTGATATCGCGACTATCGTAACGTACTTAAGAACGCAAAGAAGGTAGGCAAAAAGCAGCGTTGCCATATCTACACTGCCTATAGAAGGAATCACTCTGCGTAAAGGAGCGACGATAGGCTGAGTAGCTTTAACGATAAACTGTGAAAACGGATTGTAGAAATCCGCACGCGCCATTTGTAGCCATAAGCGCAAAATGACCACCATTATGTAGAGGTCAAATAAGGTTGAAACCAGAAAATGTAGAGAATTCATTCTTTACCCTTATTTTAGAAATCAGTTGTTAGAGTTGTTTTTCCATCTCTTCTGCGCGAGCTACAGCAGCTTTCATCGCTTTGGAGACTATGTCAGTCAATTGGTGTTCGTTAAATGTGCGTAGGGCTTCAGCAGTGGTTCCACCTTTTGAGGTGACTTGTTCACGCAATGTACCCAGTTCAATATTCGGGTTGGCCACCACCATTTGTGCTGCACCTATCGCAGATTGTTGTACAAGTAATCTCGCGGTGTCTTTATCAAACCCTTGCGCCATTGCTTCCGCTTGCATGGCTTCCATAAACAAGAAAAAGTACGCTGGTGCACTACCGGCTGCAGCGATGATGTTGTTTATGCCAGATTCCATTTCAACCCAGCAAGCCTCGCCAACCGACCCCATGAGATCAAAGGCGAATGTCTTGTTTTCTTCTGATACTGAGGGTAGTGCAAAAAGTCCACTCATTCCTTTTCCGACGAGAGAAGGAGTGTTAGGCATAACCCGCACTAAGTTCAGCTTTGCGCCCAGCATTTCTTCAAGCCTTACCGCAGAAATACCAGCAGCAATGGAGATGACAAGTTTGCTACTATAATCGATGCTTTGAAGCTTTGTGCACACATCAGCCATCATCTGAGGTTTCACTGCCAAAACGACGACATCGGCATTTTGAGTGGCGGCAAAGTTGTCGGTCGTGGTATTGACTTTGTATTGGTCTTCTAGCGCGACAAGTTTAGACTCTGTTCGCCCCGTGGCAGTAATGAGCGCTGAAGGGTAGCCACTGGCAACCAAGCCAGCAATAATGGAGCGAGCCATGTTACCCGCACCAATGAACGCAATACTTTTGTGTTCCATGTTCAAAAGATCCTAAATGTAAATTCGCGAGCAGACGTTATCTTCTGATCACTTAAATTCTGTTATTGCTTGTTACTGTAATCTCGGGCACCGAAAATCGCCGTTCCGATTCTCACCATGGTGCTGCCTGCTTCTACAGCTGCTTCCATGTCACCGCTCATACCCATAGAGAGCATGTCAACCTCTGGGTACTTCTCTGCCAGTTTGTCTTTTAGAGCTGCAAGTTGGTTAAACGCGGTTAACTGAGACTCATGACTGCTTACGTTCGCAGGAATTGACATCAACCCTTTTAATGTGAGGTTGGGTAAGTCATTTATCAATGCAGCCAGTTCAAACAGCTCTGCTTCGTTGATGCCAGACTTTGATGTTTCGCCGCTGGTATTGACTTGAATCAGCACGTTTAATGCTGGCAGGTCTGCTGGGCGTTGATCATTGAGACGCTGTGCGATCTTCGCTCTGTCGACTGAATGCACCCATGCAAAATTTTCTGCTATAGGTCGAGTTTTGTTGGACTGTATCGGTCCAATAAAGTGCCATTCAATGGCATTGTCGCTATAGTGTTCAGCAAAATACTGAACTTTATCAACACCTTCTTGAACGTAGTTTTCCCCAAAAGCCACCTGACCAGCTTTAAGCGCGTCGGCAATGGCTGCATTGGGTTTTGTTTTACTTACGGCTAAAAGTTGCACCGAGCCTGAAGCTCTACCACACTTTTCTTCAAGACTGCGAATTTGTGCGGTGATCTGCTGAATGTTTTGTTGAATACTACACATAATTGACTTAATTAAGGATTTTTATGGATATCGCTGAGTTACTGGATTTTAGTGTAAAGCATAATGCGTCAGATCTACATCTTTCTGCTGGAGTTCCTCCAATGGTGCGTGTAGATGGCGATGTACGTAAGTTAGGTGTCCCTGCTTTTACGCACGCCGATGTTCATCGACTGGTCTTTGAAATCATGAACGATGCGCAACGAGCAGAGTTTGAAGAAAAGCTGGAAACTGACTTTTCCTTCGAACTACCAAATGTCGGACGTTTTCGTGTCAATGCCTTTAACCAATCCCGTGGCAGCTCTGCGGTGTTCCGTACGATTCCTACTGAAGTGCCTAGTTTAGAGCAACTTGATGCCCCAGATATCTTTACTCAAATTTCTAATTATGAGAAAGGGCTTGTTCTGGTAACAGGACCAACAGGTTCAGGTAAGTCAACCACACTGGCAGCCATGGTCGATAATATCAATCGCAACCATAACAAACACATTTTGACGATTGAAGACCCGATCGAATTCGTACACCAGAGCAATAAATGTTTGATCAACCAGCGTGAAGTACACCGTGATACACACAGCTTTAATGCGGCACTTCGAAGTGCATTGCGTGAAGATCCGGATGTGATTCTGGTGGGCGAGCTCCGCGATAAAGAAACCATTAGCTTGGCATTGACGGCAGCGGAAACCGGACACCTCGTGTTTGGCACCCTACACACTAGCAGCGCCGCGAAAACCGTCGACCGAATCATTGATGTGTTCCCAGGTACCGACAAAGACATGGTGCGTTCTATGCTTTCTGAATCATTACGTGCGGTGATTTCGCAGAAGTTGTTGAAGCGCCTAGGTGGTGGGCGAGCTGCGTGTCACGAAATCATGTTAGCGACACCTGCGATTCGTAATCTTATCCGTGAAGACAAAGTCGCTCAAATGTATTCCGTGATCCAAACGGGTGGGGCGATGGGAATGCAAACGACAGAACAACACGCTAAGCAGTTGATTGCTCAAGGTGTGGTGGATGCAGATGAAGTCCGAGCCAAGCTTGAATCAGACTCCTTCGGCTTTTAGGTGACACTATGGAACTGAATCAAGTCTTATCTGAAATGGTGGCTCAGAAAGCCTCGGATATTTACATTACCGTTGGCGCACCTGTTTTGTTACGAGTCCATGGCGAATTGCAGCCTTTGGGAGAAGTACTGACGGAAACACAAACCTTTTCCATGCTCGATAGTATGATGGATGAAGAGCGACGGGGTGAATACCGTAAAAATAAAGAGTCCAACTTTGCGATTGTTCGCGATGTGGGTCGCTTTAGGGTCAGTGCTTTTTTCCAGCGTGAATTACCAGGAGCGGTAATACGTCGAATTGAAACTCAAATCCCTACCTTTGAGGATCTTCGATTACCCGATATCTTACAAGACTTGTCTATTGCTAAACGTGGTTTAGTGCTGGTGGTCGGTGCTACAGGGTCAGGTAAATCAACCACCATGGCAGCCATGACAGGGTTTCGTAATCAGAACCGCACAGGGCATATTTTGACGGTTGAGGACCCTATTGAATTTGTTCACGATCACAACAAGTGCATCATCACACAGCGTGAAGTTGGGCTGGATACCGATTCTTATGAAATTGCTTTGAAGAACTCGCTTCGTCAAGCACCAGATATGATTTTGATAGGTGAAATCCGCTCACGAGAAACCATGCAATACGCCATGACGTTTGCTGAGACTGGGCACTTGTGTATGGCGACTCTACACGCCAATAACGCCAATCAAGCGCTAGAGCGAATTCTTCATTTAGTGCCTAAAGAGCAAAAAGAGCAATTCCTATTCGATCTCTCCATGAACCTCCGAGGAGTGATCGCTCAGCAATTGATCCGTGATAAGAGTGGTCAAGGGCGTCATGGGGTGTTTGAGATCTTATTGAATACGCCAAGGGTGTCAGATCTTATTCGTCGCGGAGAATTGCATGAGCTGAAAGCGACGATGTCGAAATCGAATGAATCGGGTATGAAAACCTTCGATCAGTGTTTGTACGAGCTGGTGGTTGCCGACAAGATTACAGAGCAAGACGCCATGCACAGCGCCGATTCGGCAAACGATTTAAGACTAATGCTGAAAACCAACCGTGGAGACGACTTCTCCGGTGGCGCATTGGACGGCGTGAAGATCGATATGAATTGATACCTTTGAAAAAGAGAATGAAAAGATAAAGGGAAGACGATGATGTCTTCCCTTTTTATTTGTTCCTGCACAAAATCTAGGCTTTTTAGGCTTAAATTAGCTAGCCCACTGTGCCTCGAACCAACTTTCTAGGATAACAACGGCAGATTGGCAATCTACGTTTCCTTTGCTTAAGGCTTTATAGCCACCCATGGAAAAAAGCTCTGAGCGCGCTTCTGTGGTAGAAAGCCTTTCATCATGCAGTTCCACAGGTACTCCAAAGCGCCCGAATAACCGATTCGCAAATTTCTTAGCTCTGGGTGTGATGGTTTCTAAATCGCGCCCATGCAGGTCGGTTGGCAAGCCCACAACCAGTAGATTGGGTTGCCACTCTTTAATTTGCTTTTCGATGGCGTCCCAGTTTGGGATGCCATCATTGGCTTTAAATGCTTTTAGTGGGCTGGCTGTGCCCGTTATTTCTTGCCCGATGGCGCTGCCAATACTTTTGGTGCCAAAATCAAAGGCCATGATGGTGCGTGACGTCATGAATATCTCAATGTGTTTCGTGTTGTGAGAGGCGAGAACTGCCTCTTTATGCATGCCCAATTTGCGACGATAGCTGGCTTGCGTCGATTCCAAGCATTTGAACGGCTTTCTTCCATCTTTCATGGATGGGTGTTTGAAAAATAACACTAGGATCGGCTTCAATCGTTAACCACGAATTGTCCGCCAATTCACTTTCAAGTTGACCCGCTTCCCAACCCGAATAGCCTAGTGCTACAACATAGTGATCCGGTTCTGCTTCTGTACCGAGTACGCTCAAAATATCCTTTGATGTTGTGACCGCAATGGATTGTGTCATCTGGATGCTTGATTGGTAATGATCTTTGGGTTCATGAAGAATGAACCCCCGATCTTCTGCTACCGGTCCACCGTTTAATACTGGCTTCTCTAAACTGTCAGTATTGAGTTGAGGGTGGACGGGTTGTACTTCGACTTGCTTGAGCATGCCACCAACGGAGATATCAATGGGAGCATTAATAATAATGCCCATAGCGCCATCATCACTATGATCACATATGTAAACAACGGTGCGCTTAAACAACGGGTCTTGCATACCGGGCATGGCAACAAGAAAATGGTTCGCTAAGTTCATAACATCTCCAGTGTCGAGCTTAGGGTCAACAGCCCTTAGTTATTTTTGACTCTTCGCTCTATCGCATCCATCAACTTACCTGTGATAGATATATCGAATGCTGCTTCGATTTCGCGAATGCAAGTTGGGCTGGTGACGTTAATTTCAGTTAGCTTGTCACCAATAACGTCTAAGCCCACAAATATAAGCCCTTTCTCCTTAAGTGTAGGAGCTACAGCGTGTGCTATCTGTAAATCTGTTTCACTTAATGGTCTTGCCACGCCAGTGCCACCTGCGGCAAGGTTACCTCGAGTTTCGCCTTCTGCAGGAATACGCGCCAAGCAATAAGGCATTGGCTCACCATCCACCACCAGAATACGTTTATCACCGTTGCTGATGTCAGGCACGAAGGTTTGCGCCATGGCGTAATTCTGCCCGTGGTTTGTCAACGTTTCGATGATGACCGATACATTAGGATCGCCTTGTTTAACTCTGAAGATAGAGGCTCCGCCCATACCGTCCAACGGCTTAAGGATCACATCACCATGTTTGGCTTGAAACTCACGAATTTTTTCCGCTTTGCGAGTAACGATGGTGGTTGGAGTCAGTTCTGGGAACCAAGCAGTAAATAGCTTTTCGTTACAGTCACGTAGGCTTTGTGGCTTGTTGACGATCAGAGTCCCTTTTTCTTCCGCTCGTTCAAGAATGTACGTTGCGTAGATGTATTCTGTGTCAAACGGAGGATCTTTTCTCATCAAAACGGCATCAAGTTCTGAAAGTTCGATCGTTTGCTCTGATTGGAATTCATACCAACCAGAAGGATCTTCTTTCAGAGTCACCACTTTCGTGTCAGCAATAGGGGTGCCTTGATCTAAGTGGAGGTCGTTCATCTCCATATAGTGGATTTCCCAACCACGACGCTGAGCTTCTAACATCATTGCAAAGCTAGAATCTTTTTTGATGTTAATCGATGCAATGGGATCCATTACGATGCCGACTTTTATCATTCGAATATCTCCGTTTATCCAAGGTCGCCAAAGCGAACTTGTAATGCAGTAATAGCGGTTAACGCTGCGGTTTCTGTCCGTAATACTCTAGGACCAAGCAACGTTTCTTCAAATTGGTACTCTTCTGTCATGCGGATTTCTTCTGCAGACAATCCGCCTTCAGGACCTATCAATAACCTTACTCTTGTAATAGGTGTAGGTAAGGTATTGATTGAGTATTGGGCTCTTGGGTGCAAATTCAATTTCAAAGCGTCGCTTTGCTCGGCGCACCATTGCTCAAGCTGCATAATGGGACGAATTTCTGGAATGGTATTGCGTCCACATTGTTCACATGCACTAATGGCTATTTTCTGCCATTGTGCCAGCTTTTTTTCGAATCGTTTGGTGTCCAGTTTTACGCCACATCGTTCAGAAATCAAAGGGGTAATGGTATTTACACCCAATTCAACGGATTTCTGAATGGTGAATTCCATTTTTTCACCGCGAGAGACAACTTGTCCTAGATGAATGTTTAACGGCGATTCAAGACTGGTTTCGACACGCTCTTGAACATCTACCGTGACATTCTTTTTACTGACTTCTGAAATGATTGCAGGAAATTCAGCATTGCTGCCATCAAACAACAACACATTTTGCCCTTCTTTCATGCGCAGCGCTCTGCCTATATGACCAGCTGCATCATCGCTTAATTTCACCAAGCCGAGTTCATTGATGGTTTCGGGGTGATAAATTCGAGGGATTCGCATGTTTTTTGTTTCCTGCATGACACGTATTTAGTGACTAACATGGATGCGTGAAGGGGAAAAAACAAGCTTGTCAGCAAAAATATGGTTGTCTTCGAATTTTTTATATTTATCAATTGTATTTACGGAGAGCTCTAATTTATCTTAATCATTGATTTTAAAAATAGAACTAGAGTTAAAATGAAAAAAAGGAATGCGTTAGTTGTAGGCGGTGCTTTGATTGTGGCTCTTTCTGGGTGTGGTGGTGGGAGTTCTTCAGAAAACCCTGGTAGCTTGGCATCGCCAAACATAAAGGGAGATCCAAGTTTAGATAAAATTTCGACTTACCAATCTTCGGCTTTATCGAATGATATGCTTGAGTGTGTCAAACTTTACAAGAAGCGTCAGTCTTGTTCGCTAGATAAAATTCGTCCAATTGGTGTTGAGAAGCCTGGAGATCTTTCAATTTCAGATATCCAAGAAAGGCTAGTGGTCTCTCACAGTTGGATGGGTGATAACTTTATTAATGCGTTAAAAAGTATCCACGATCAGGATTTCCTAAACCTGTTTAAACCTCTCAATGCTATCGTTTTGAGTTATGATATCAGGCCTTCTTTTTATCATACGTATACCGCTGCTATTTATATCGATCCAAGATATTTGTGGCAGAATAAAGCGGAGTGGGATTCGATCTATAAGCAAGATGACTTCCGTTCTGACTTTAGCTCAGAGTTCACTTACGATAGTGCTAATCGTTTTATTTATCCAAATAGTAAAGAATACGTAACCTACAGCAATACCTATCATTCAGTGAATAATGCGTGGCGTGCATCCCATCATATTGCACCTGGACTGTTCCGACTATTAGCCCATGAACTGGCTCATGCTAATGACTATCTTCCTCCTGCTTACCTGTCACAGGTTGGTGACAGCGGTTCTGTTTTCAGTGCAATGCGTGATAATGCCAACAAAGTCCACACTGAACTGCAATCAAGCCACCCATTAACTTCATCATTGTTGTTGGAAGCAGCGGAGATTGCTTTCCATGGCAAGTCAATGACTGATCAAGCTCGAAATTCAACAGGAGAAATTGCGGGAAGTGAATTTAAGCCCGATGGCGCTGCGGCTTTTTACGGCTATTCAACTAACCGAGAAGATGTGGCAACGTTGTTTGAGTCATATATGATGTTTAAAAAGTACGGTGCGATTTCCGATGTTGCGTTCATATCTATCCCTAAAACTAAAGAATATACCTGTAATGATTGGAAAGTCTTGTGGGGAGAAAGGCACCGTTTGGCAGATGACAATGTGCGGACAAAGACCATATTTGTTGCTCAACGATTAACAGGGAAAACAGAGTCTGAAGTGATTTCAAATATGCCATCCAATGTGGCTGATGTCAGTACTTTGACTCCAGGTCTTGGTTGGTGTGAGTCACGTACACTGAATACTTCAAGTTCTTTTATGGGATTGTCAAAATCTGATGTTTCTGAACATCCGTATGACTACTTAGATGACATAGGGCGAAAGCACTAGAACAACTTATTAAGCCCCGAATATCGGGGCTTTTTACTCAGCTTTTACAATTCTCGTAAACAAAAGGATTGTGGTTGCCTTGTACTTTATATATGCGCTCATCACGCGTGCATTCCCATTCATCGACAGGGAATTGCGTGTTCCACGCTTTCATTAAATTGGTCTGTTGCTTAGATAGGCGAAATCCATATTCTTTACTCATGTAAAGGTACGTGCGCGCGATAGATCCCTTGGCTCTATCTGGTGGCATAACTCTTCTTTGTTTGAAGTTAACCTGCACCTCACATTGACCATAGGTCGCACCATCGA
Organism: Vibrio penaeicida; assembly: GCF_030689305.1. GTDB lineage: Bacteria > Pseudomonadota > Gammaproteobacteria > Enterobacterales > Vibrionaceae > Vibrio > Vibrio penaeicida_B. Next base: position 16,580 of record NZ_JAUYVM010000033.1, read on the forward strand.
CACCATTCCATTGACTGAAGTTGTAATTAGATCGATCGCCATTAACTTCGCCGATAGTCGGAGTCAGATTGTGAAGATCAGCCTCCATTGAGCGAAATACTTTGTCTTTTTTGGTACAGTTCTTTCTTCCGCCAGTTTGCCAGCATTGTCGCTGATGACCAAATTGCCACGCAGGTACTACGTGTTCCCATTCAATTCGAGAAGCGCGTTTTAGTTGTTTTCGTACTTCATAGCCGCACCCTTTTAGGTCGGGTACACCTTTTTTCCCTTTCCATTCAATATTACATCCGCAGTAGAAGCTAATTGGATGATCAGCGTAAATCTTAACGGCTTCTCTTTTGGCTTTTGAAAATGAAGAGGGCGGGGCAGCAATAGTGGCGGCACTGAAGAGAGTCAATGCAAGGAAATAATATAGTGGACGCATAGTTATTGATAATTATGATTATTAATAACTTGAGTCTAGCAACTACGTGATATTTTTATCTATAGATATAAAGGAAATTAACAAACTTAAGACAATTGAGTGCCTGTAAATTTGAGGTCGTGCTGACAGGCTTTACAGCGATAACTGGTTTCTCCCCTCAGGACCTTATTGTGTCGACGGATAGATAAGGGGTGAAATTGGCAACCACACTGGTACTCGAATGTTTTTCCTTGAACCCCTGTTACATCAAAGCTATGTGTTGTTTTTGCAGGAATACCTAAAACAGATTCCATGACATATTGCCATTCTTTACCGTGAGGTTTGACTCGACCAAAACACTGGTAGGTAATCAGATGTGCGACTTCGTGTGGGATAACTTCTTGTAGAAAGGCTAGTTTATTCTCTTTAAATAAAGCGAGGTTGAGGCGGATCTCCCATTGTTGTAGATACGCCTTTCCAGCAGCCTTACCCCTGACATTAAAGTTCCATGTAGGTTGCACAAAGGGTTTGTTAAATACGCGTTCTGCTTTTTTGATGCACTGTTTGATGATTTGTTCGATCGCGTAGTGTGTGGTCGGGTCTTGCATAAAATAACAGCCTCTGAATTGAGGCTGTTATTGTACTTAAATTTGCCGGTTTGTTAATGATGTCGGCGTTGAATCGTTGCTTCGTATCCGTGCCATGTTCCATAACCCAATATTGGCATTACGACCATCATTCCAAGTCCGAAAGTGGCAAAGCCGATAATCAAACCACCACAAATGATTGCAGCCCAGACAATCATCGCTGGGATGTTTGATTTAACCGCGTTAAAGCTGGTAAAGATGGCGGTCATAATATCGACTCTGCGTTCCATCATCATCGGAATGGAGAAGACGGATATGCAGAAAATAATAGTAGACAGTACAACACCTATTAAAGAGCCAATAACAAGAAACGGTAAGAACTCAGAAATAGGCGCCCCTTCGACGGAAGGGTATAAAGCGTGTAATAAGGCTGCGATCCGCATCCAGAAAATCATGGCAATACTGAGCATGAGGGCAAACCCCCACTGAGAGACGGAATTTCTCCCAATAGCATGTATTGAGTGCATTAACCGAGGTTTATGACCTTTCTCTAGCTCCCAAGCGGCATCATACAGCCCAAGAGCGAGGAAGGGACCGATAAGCATATAAACAATTAAGCTTGGTAATACGACAAGGTGAGTGCCTTGCCAGTATACTAATCCCACAACCCCTATCGCGGCAGCGGTAAAGCATAAACCGTAAAAAGCGCTGATAAGTGGTGTTCTCATTAGGTCGTGAACGGCCATTGCAAGCCATTGAAAAGGCTCGGTGATGCCGACTTTGTTGCAAGGTATGGTTTTGGCGTATTCAGAATCTGGGATGACTTGGTCTTTCTTATCAGACACGTCATCTGGATTGAGTGTACGAGGCATAAATCCTCCTGAATGAGTGCATTCAACTACCGCTAACGAGTAGTTTCCCCTAATTCGATGCAGAATGAGTCCGTGAACCCAACCCCTTGTCACGAATGCATTTTGCATCTCACAGTTATTAACCGACTCTAGTAATACAAAACCTTAAGAAACGGAAAATAACAAAATCCCTTGAATAAGTGGGTGAACCGTGATGACAAAAACACAATACCCACACTTTTCTTACTATTAACTATGTCATCACCCAGCGAAAAAACAACCTTTAATGTTTAAAAAATGATCTTCATGTAAATTTTATGTAACAAAAAGCCCTCGCATTGCGAGGGCTTCAGTTTAAATATTTTGTCTTACAGACCAGCGAATTCGCGCAGTAGAATCGCTTTATCTGTTGCTTCCCAAGGGAACTCTTCGCGACCAAAGTGACCGTAAGCCGCAGTCTTCTTATAGATAGGCTGAAGTAAGTTCAGCATTTCCTGAAGTCCGTATGGGCGTAGGTCGAAGTTCTGACGAACCGCTTCAATGATGATGTTGTGTGGCACTTTTTCAGTACCGAACGTTTCCACCATGATAGATGTTGGGTCAGCAACACCGATAGCATATGAAAGCTGAATCTCACAGCGATCAGCCAAGCCTGCTGCTACGATGTTTTTCGCAACATAACGTGCCGCGTATGCTGCGCTGCGATCTACTTTTGATGGATCTTTACCAGAGAATGCACCGCCACCGTGACGAGCTGCACCACCGTAGGTATCAACAATGATCTTACGACCAGTCAAACCACAATCGCCCATAGGACCGCCAATTACAAAGCGACCCGTTGGGTTAATGAAGAAGTTGGTTTCTTTGTTCAACCACTCAGAAGGTAAAACAGGTTTAATGATTTCTTCCATTACGGCTTCACGCAGGTCAGGCGTAGAAATAGAGTCACAATGTTGAGTTGAAAGAACAACCGCATCGATACCAACAATTTTTCCCTGATCGTACTGGAAGGTTACCTGGGATTTTGCATCAGGACGTAACCATGGAAGTTTGCCGTTTTTACGGACTTCAGCCTGCTTTTGAACCAGTAAATGTGAGTACGTAATTGGAGCTGGCATGAATACATCAGTTTCATTTGTCGCGTAACCAAACATAATGCCTTGGTCGCCTGCGCCTTGCTCTTTAGGATCTGTTTTATCGACACCTTGGTTGATGTCTGGAGATTGTTTACCAATGGTATTCAGTACTGCACAAGAATCGGCATCAAAGCCCATGTCAGAGTGTACGTATCCGATTTCTCGAACGGTTTGGCGAGTCAGCTCTTCGATATCAACCCAAGCTGAAGTGGTAATTTCACCACCTACCATTACCATGCCAGTTTTCACATAGGTTTCACACGCTACGCGAGCTTTAGGATCTTGCTCAAGAATTGCGTCAAGGACGGCATCAGAAATTTGGTCTGCAATTTTATCTGGATGACCTTCTGAAACTGACTCAGAAGTGAATAGGTGCTTTGCCATGATAGCTCCACTTTTAAAGTTTGAGAGACCGATTATTCAAATCCATCTCGCTTAATTACATTAATTTATGTAGGTGTTTCTACATCTAGACGTCTATTCTAATTTCGAATCGATAGAATTCAAGCAAATTTTGTACATATCTCATAACCAACCGTTTGCGCAAGTTGATGTGTTTTTGGAGATGTTCACGTGGAATGTAGGAAAAGGGTAGCAAATGTCACGAAATGGTAGGTAAATCGATTGCAGCACCTATTGTGCTTTGCGACAATACGCCCTCACAATTTCTCTTTCAATTCGCTTAATGCATTCAGGAGCAGACATGTCTTCTCGTAACCTTCTTTCAAACAAAGAGCTAGCTAATGCTATTCGTGCCCTTAGCATGGATGGCGTTCAAGCTGCTAACTCTGGTCACCCAGGTGCACCAATGGG
>NZ_JAUYVM010000034.1 GCF_030689305.1 Vibrio penaeicida
CGTGGGCGGCGAGCTCTGAGACATTGGTTTGGAACAAACCAGTCGCTACAAACGAAAAAAGCCACGTCTTTCGACATGGCTTTTGGAATCTTGGCTCCCTTTGACGGGACTCAACGTGGGCGGCGAGCTCTGAGACATTGGTTTGGAACAAACCAGTCGCTACAAACGAAAAAAGCCACGTCTTTCGACATAGCTTTTGGAGTTTTGGCTCCCTTTGACGGGACTCAACGTGGGCGGCGAGCTCTGAGACATTGGTTTGGTACAAACCAGTCGCTACAAACGAAAAAAGCCACGTCTTTCGACATGGCTTTTAGAATTTTGGCTCCCCCTGCGGGACTCGAACCTGCGACATACGGATTAACAGTCCGCCGTTCTACCAACTGAACTAAGGGGGAACAATTGTGTGGTGCGCATACTATCGACACAGCAATTTTCTGTCAACACTCAACGAGAAAGATTTGAGAAAAAAATCTTAAAAAAAATCTTTACAATCACATAACCCTTGCACGGCAAAGCCTAATCGAACTTATCCACCAAAATTGTGGATAACTGTGTTAATTGATTTTTGACAATTATTTTCTGGGCTATTTTAGAAAGAGTTTCTGAGCAATAAATTGACGATAAAGATACTCTAATTAATTGATTCTATGTGGTTTAAGTATTTTTAAAGCTTGGATCTGTGGATGTGAATAAAAATGCACTTAGATGACAGTATCGACATATCTAGCGAAATTTTGGGGAAAAGCCGTGGATGAAAAATGGTGTTTTATTGCGGGGTTTTTATACAGGGCTAAAAAAGATACCAGATAACGTTGTCAGTATCTAGCGGTAAATGTGCCGTAGATCGGACTTTTAGTCGTGCTATGTATTGCCTCTAGAGTTAAACCGAAAGACAATACCGTTAAACTTAGGTTAGGGAATAAAAATGAGCAAGACGTACGATCTCGTCTCCAAATATGTACCTTCTGGCGATCAACCTACTGCGATTAAAAAGCTTCTTGACGGGTTAGACTCTGGGCTAGCACATCAAACGCTTTTAGGTGTGACCGGATCGGGTAAAACATTTACGTTAGCGAATGTTATTGCTGAGTCTCAGCGACCAGCGATTCTTCTTGCTCCAAATAAAACGCTTGCCGCGCAATTGTATGGGGAGATGAAAGCCTTTTTCCCAAATAACGCGGTCGAATATTTTGTCTCTTACTACGACTATTATCAGCCAGAAGCTTATGTACCAACAACGGATACGTTTATAGAGAAAGATGCCTCTGTGAACGCGCATATTGAGCAAATGCGTTTGTCAGCTACGAAAGCTTTGCTGGAGAGAAACGACGCCATCATTGTTGCATCGGTTTCTGCCATCTATGGTTTGGGTGACCCAGACAGTTACCTAAAAATGATGCTCCACGTGACGAGAGGGGACGTGATAGGTCAGCGAGATATTCTAAGGCGCTTGGCTGAACTTCAATACTCTCGAAATGATGTCGCTTTCGAGCGCGGTCAATTTAGAGTACGCGGCGAAGTTATTGATGTATTCCCTGCAGAATCCGAGCAGGATGCGGTGCGCATCGAAATGTTTGATGATGAAGTAGACTGTATTAGTGTATTTGATCCGCTGACTGGCGTAGTTAAGCAACGAGATCTTCCAAGATTTACCATTTATCCGAAAACCCACTACGTTACGCCTCGTGAGAAAATCTTGGATGCTATTGAAGATATAAAAATCGAACTTGAGCAACGTAAAAAGCATCTGATGGAAAATAATAAACTTCTAGAAGAACAGCGAATTTCGCAACGTACTCAATTTGATATTGAAATGATGACCGAACTTGGGTTTTGCTCCGGTATTGAAAACTACTCTCGTTATTTAAGTGGTAGAAATGAGGGTGAGCCGCCGCCGACCTTATTTGACTATTTGCCTGCAGATGGTCTTTTGGTTATCGACGAATCTCACGTTACGGTTCCTCAAATTGGCGCTATGTATAAAGGCGACCGTTCGCGAAAAGAAACCTTAGTTGAATTTGGTTTCCGATTACCTTCCGCATTGGACAACCGTCCGATGAAATTTGAAGAATTCGAGTCTATCGCACCTCAAACTATTTTTGTGTCAGCGACGCCTGGAAATTACGAATTAGAAAAGTCGGCTGATGACATCGCCGATCAAGTAGTGCGCCCAACAGGGTTATTGGATCCCGAATTGGAAGTTAGACCCGTTGCTACGCAGGTGGATGATCTACTGTCCGAAATTCGAATCCGCAGTCAAAAAAGTGAACGCGTTCTGGTGACGACGTTGACTAAACGAATGGCGGAAGATTTAACGGAGTATCTGCACGAGCATGGCGTAAAAGTACGTTACCTGCATTCTGATATCGATACAGTCGAGCGAGTTGAGATTATCCGGGATCTCCGCTTAGGTGAATTTGACGTGCTTGTTGGGATTAACTTACTTCGAGAGGGGCTTGATATGCCCGAAGTGAGTTTGGTTGCAATATTGGATGCTGATAAAGAGGGCTTCCTTCGTTCGGAGCGTTCTTTGATTCAGACTATTGGTCGTGCAGCGCGTAACCTAAGTGGTAAGGCTATTCTCTATGGAGATAGGATTACTAAATCCATGAAAAAAGCGATGGATGAAACGAATCGTCGTCGTGAGAAGCAGGAAATGTACAATGAAGAGCAAGGCATTACGCCTCAAGCACTTCAGACTAACGTAAAAGACATTATGGAGCTTGGCGATATCGCCAAAGCCAAAGGGAAACGTCACAACAAACAAGTGCCTTTATCTAAGGTTGCAGAACCATCGAACAGCTATGAAGTACTTTCACCCCAGCAGTTAGAGAAAGAAATTTCGAAGTTAGAAGGTCAAATGTATCAGCATGCTCAAAACTTAGAGTTTGAGTTAGCGGCTGGAAAACGAGATGAAATAGAAAAGTTGAAAGCGCAATTTATAGCAAACAGCTAGGGTCTTTCGAGATGATTTTTGATCTGAATTTAAATCAAAAAAATAGCCAATAGAAATCGTTCTATTGGCTTCATTTTGTGAATACTTTGTTCACTAACAACGTCAGTTGGCTAGGTGACCCATTAGGGTCATACATAAAGTTGCACATAGCGTGCCATGTTAATTTCAACCTTTCTTTTACATTTTATTCTGTTTAGGCTATTATTTTTCGCAAAATGCGATTCATATTGCAATTAAATTATTAAAGTGCAACGGCTAGGTTATGCAAGACACAACAACTAATCCGAACCCTAAATATCTTCTCATGGTAGAAGATACAGCTTCGGTCGCAGCGTTATACCGATCCTATCTTAATCCACTTGGCTTGGATATTACTATTGTAGGAACGGGGATAGATGCGATAAAAAGTCTGGAAAATCGAACTCCAGATCTCATTTTACTCGACTTACGCCTACCTGACATGACAGGGATGGATGTCCTTTCGTCAGTAAAGTCCAATTACCCTGATGTCCCTGTCATTTTTATGACTGCGCATGGTTCAATTGATACCGCAGTTGAAGCGATGAGAAAGGGTGCTCAGGATTTCCTTATTAAGCCATGCGAAGCCGACAGGCTTCGTGTCACGGTTAATAATGCTCTTCGGAAAGCTGGGAAATTGCGTTCTCCAACCAGTGAGCCTGATAACAACTATCAACGCTTTATTGGCAGTAGCCAGACCATGCAGGCGGTTTATCGAACGATAGATTCCGCAGCCCCTAGTAAAGCTTCACTGTTCATAACTGGAGAAAGTGGTACCGGTAAAGAGGTGTGTGCGGAAGCCATACATGCTGCGAGTAAACGTGGTGATAGTCCTTTCATTGCTATCAATTGTGCTGCCATCCCTAAAGATCTCATAGAAAGTGAGCTTTTTGGTCATGTTAAAGGTGCCTTTACAGGTGCATCAACGGATAGGCAAGGTGCAGCCGAGTTAGCCGATGGTGGAACTCTATTCTTGGATGAATTGTGTGAGATGGACTTGGATCTTCAAACCAAGCTGCTTCGATTTATCCAAACGGGCACTTTTCAAAAAGTGGGCTCTTCCAAAATGAAAAGTGTGGATGTACGTTTCGTATGTGCAACTAACCGTGACCCATGGAAAGAAGTGCAAGAAGGGCGTTTCCGTGAGGATTTATATTACCGACTTTATGTGATTCCGTTGCATTTACCGCCGTTGAGAGATCGTGGGGAAGATGTAGTAGAAATTGCTTACTCACTGCTTGGGCATATGTCTCATGAAGAAGGGAAAGGTTTTGTGCGTTTTTCCCAACAAGTACTCGATAAATTTATTGACTACGAATGGCCTGGCAATGTTCGTCAGTTGCAGAACGTGCTGCGTAATGCTGTGGTACTTAACCATGGGAGTGAGATCACACTTAATATGCTACCGCCGCCCTTAAATTTGCCTTCGGTATCAGAATTGAAACAAGTGAATGCAACTGATTCAATTTCAACTAAACTCTCAATAGAAGAAATACGACCACTTTGGCTTACTGAAAAAAGTGCGATAGAGCAAGCAATTGAAGCCTGTGAAGGTAATATTCCAAAGGCAGCCGGTCACCTAGACGTCAGTCCGTCTACGTTATATCGCAAGCTGCAAACTTGGAAAGAGCAATAAAGAGAAACACAATAAGTTTAAGAGGGCAGAATGAAAGCAGTCGTCAATACAGACAAAATAGACGAGTTGAGTCGAGACATCGGAGCAGAGAATCTTCCCATGCTTTTTTCTATTTTTATTGGAGAGTTAGTCGATTACGCTGAGGCGCTAGCAAATGGTCCGTCCGAGCGAAGCGAAGCTGAGGAACAATTGAAGTCGATCAGCCATTCACTGAAAAGCAGCGCAGCAAGTTTTGGTGCTGAAAGGTTATGCGAATTTGCAACAAGGTTAGATGCTCGATACAAAACAGGTGAAGACATTAACACGTCAGAAAATAGGGAAACAATGATCACCTGCTTGCACCTAACTCGAGAAGAATTTCTCAAATTAACCCAATAGATTTTCTATTGCTTTCTGCAGTTTAGTTCTATCATGTCGCCATTGATGATTGGCTGAAGCTAAATCAATGGTGACTATTTCACGTACACCAGTGAACGCCTCATAATCGTCTTTTCCGAGTAATACGTCTATCTCACGACCATCACAAGCTCGTTGGCACCAAGTGAGTTTTTCTTGTAGCGTCATGCGTCCAGCAGGGCCATATTCTGGCGATAAGTTTTCGACAAACACGAGTTTAGCCGTTGAGTTTCTTGCTATCGCTTTACCCAACTCAGGAAGCAATAGTGGAGGCATAATACTTGTAAGAAAACTTCCAGGTCCCAATACAATACAGTTCGCTTCTTCAATGGCCTTTATCCCTTCCTTAGTTGCTTGAACTTGGGGCTCCAAGTATAAACGTTGCAAGTCATACTCTGTTTCATCGACACTGGTTTCACCTTGTACCCATTCACCCGAGACAGATAGCGCTGTTAGATCTGTGGGGTGCTCGGTCATTGGGACGATATTGACGTCAACTTTAAGCATATCTCTAATTAAATTAATTGCTTCTAGAGGTCGGATTGAAAGGTTATCTAAAGCGGTGAGCATTAAGTTACCAAGATTGTGGTCATTTAACTCGCCGACACCCTTGAAGCGGTATTCAAACATCATCGAACCGATAGAAGGTTCCGTTATTAGCTGATTAATACAATTTCGTGTATCACCCCAGGCGATCCCGCCTTGGCAATCACGAATTCGACCAGTAGAGCCACCGTTATCGGTTGTCGTAACAATACCTGTTGCGTTGTTACCGAAATCTTTCAACGCAGCCAACATTCTTCCGAGACCGTGTCCGCCGCCTATAGCGACCACTTTTTTGTTTTTATATAGCGTCATAGTCGTTCTTATATCGCATATTATTTTATTGATTAAAGTGTATACCCTCGATGAGGTATAAGAGAAATTCTGTGTTTATAGCTCGATACTTTGCCTACAGAATCGCTAAATTTCTACCAAATAAGCTGCACAAACCCGAGTTTTTGCAATTTTGACTGGTATCCCACACTAATATTAAGTATTTTATTAAGACGCTGCCACGTACTTTCGTGGCTGCCATAACTCCGAGCTTTCACTGCTAAGTTCGCAAATTAGCGAATAAGAGGTGTCAGCCAGTGGCAATTTGGTCACAAGGGTTTGTTTGGAAATGAACAAGCCTCCCGTGTTTGGAAAGGTGTTCCGTGGCGCAACAATTCGAAGATAAATTCAATCGCAAGTTTTACTACTTGCGCTTATCAGTTACTGATGTTTGTAACTTTAAATGCACATACTGTTTACCTGATGGATATCAACATCCTTCGGGGCAACGTAATTCATCTTTTTTAACTATCCCCGAAATCCGACGTGTGGTTCATGCATTTGCTAGTTGTGGAACGGATAAAGTCCGCATTACTGGTGGTGAACCGACTTTACGTAAGGATTTTACCGAAATCATTCATGAGATTGCTTCAACACAAGGTATTCGCAAGGTTGCCACTACAACCAACGGGTATCGTATGGAGAAACAGGTTGGCGAATGGAGAGAGGCAGGTCTTACCAACATAAATGTAAGCGTTGATAGCTTGGACTCAAGAATGTTCCATCAAATTACTGGTGAGAATAAATTCGCTCAAGTCATGGCTGGGATCGATAAAGCATTTGAAGTCGGCTTTGAGCAGGTAAAAGTGAATGCAGTCCTGCTCAAAAATTTGAACAGTAGTGAGTTACCCGCGTTTTTGCATTGGATCAAAGATAGACCGATTCAACTTCGGTTTATTGAGCTTATGCAAACAGGAGAGATGGATGAGTTGTTTAAACACCATCATCAATCTGGCGTAAGTATTCGCAATCATCTCATTGCTAATGGTTGGCTGCTCAAGCCGAAAGCGCTTAATGACGGTCCAGCTCAAGTCTTTATTCACCCTGACTACCAAGGGGAAATAGGGCTTATCATGCCGTATGAAAAAGATTTCTGCGAAAGCTGTAACCGATTAAGAGTATCGGCTAAAGGTAAGTTGCATTTGTGCTTGTTCGGTGAGCATGGTGTTGAGTTAAGAGATTTATTACAACACGATCATCAGGATATTGAGCTAATAAATCGCATTTCTGAGCAGTTACAAACTAAATCTGTTAGCCATTTTTTGCACGATGGAAACTCAGGTATGACACCACACCTCGCATCTATCGGCGGCTAAATAATTTAAACGCTGGTGGATTCCCGCCAGTAAACAATTTCAATCTATAACACGTAAGGTGAGCAAATGGGGCACGCTGAAAGTAAATTTGAACCTGCAAATATTGCTGTTTTAACGGTTTCTGATACCCGAACGGAAGAGAATGATACCTCTGGTGGCTATTTGGCTGAGCACTTGCAAGAAGCTGGTCATAATCTTGCCGATAAAAGCATCGTTATTGACGATATGTATCAAATCCGTGCTGTCGTCTCAAAGTGGATTGCTGACGATACGATTCAAGCGATAATGATTACTGGTGGTACAGGATTTACTTCTCGCGATAGTACCCCTGAAGCGCTTGTTCCATTATTCGATAAGCAAGTCGAAGGGTTTGGTGAACTGTTCCGTGCGGTTTCTTATGAAGAGATAGGTACGTCAACCATTCAATCCCGCGCTATTGCAGGGTTTGCTAATCACACGGTGATTTTCGCAATGCCTGGCTCGACTGGAGCATGCCGTACAGCATGGACAAAGATCATTAAGCAACAAATGGATGCCAGCCATCGTCCATGCAATTTTATGCCTCACCTCAGCAAATAAGAGGAGCATCATGAATCAATTTACCCATATTAATGCTTCTGGCGAGGCGAACATGGTTGATGTGTCTTCAAAAAATGACACGGTTCGAGAAGCCCGCGCAGAAGCCTTCGTCCACATGTCACCAGAAACACTTCAATTGATTGTTTCTGGCTCACATCATAAAGGTGACGTGTTTGCTACGGCACGTATTGCTGGTATTCAAGCAGCAAAGAAAACATGGGATCTGATTCCACTTTGTCACCCATTGCTCTTGTCTAAAGTTGAAGTTCAACTCGAAGCAATTGAATCGGAAAATAAAGTTAGGATTGAATCTGTTTGTAAACTGGCAGGAAAAACTGGTGTAGAGATGGAAGCGTTAACAGCGGCTTCCATTGCAGCTTTAACCATCTACGATATGTGTAAAGCGGTTCAAAAAGACATGGTTATCAGCCAAGTCAGGTTACTTGAAAAAACGGGTGGCAAGTCTGGTCATTTTAAGGTGGACTAATGATAAAAGTTCTATTTTTTGCTCAAACTCGTGAGTTAATTGGCGTAGATGAACTCGAACTTGACGCGACGTTTGAAACGGCTGAAGAACTGCGATCTCACCTTGAGAAAAAAGGTGATAAGTGGGCATTGGCACTGGAGGCCGGTAAGTTGCTTGTCGCTATTAATCAGACACTTTGTCCATTAGATTCACCTCTGAAACATGGTGATGAGGTCGCATTCTTTCCGCCTGTTACAGGAGGATAATGAATGGTAAATGTATCTGTTCAGATTAATGATTTCTCTCTTTCTGATGAATATGATCGACTGGCAACAGGCACTTCGGCGGGCGCTGTGGTTACGTTTGTTGGAAAAGTGAGAGATATGAATCTAGGGGATAATGTTGTTGGGCTATCTCTCGAACATTACCCAGGGATGACTGAAAAATCCCTACTCGATATCTGTGAGCAAGCCAAACAGCGTTGGAACATTGAAGCGATGACTGTTATTCACAGAGTAGGGGATCTCGATATTGGCGATCAAATTGTATTCGTTGGTGTTTCCAGTGCGCACCGTGGTGATGCGTTTGATGCTTGTGAGTTTGTGATGGATTTCCTTAAAACCAAAGCACCATTTTGGAAAAAGGAGCGCACTACGGATTCAGTTAGATGGGTTGAGTCTCGCGAGTCTGATGCATTAGCAGCAAACCGATGGGAACAAAAATAGTCCGCTGATTTGATATGGTTTGATAGGGGGTAATAGGTTAGCCAACTAACGTTAATTACTTGACGTTACAAAAGGTCTTTCTTTCTAAAAGTCAGCTTTCAAAAGTTTTCCCTTCAAAAACTCTGTTTCAAGAACGTTGTCTAAAAGAGTTCTGCAATCAAAAATAAGGAAACCGGTCAGTGGAGATTTCTCTGACCGGTTTCTTTTTTATTTTGAGCTTATGCAGAACATAAGCTCAATGTTTTTTTTACCTAGCTATTTGTTACTTAGCTACGGTACAAACAGTAGACCAGCTACCGTCAGAACCTGGTACAGAAGTGGTGTACCAGTTTGCTTTGTAGATAACACCGTTGTGAACCAATTGGTCACCTGTTTTAGCGTGGTTAGGGTTACCTGCCCAGTCTACTTGTGGCCAGTTAGGGTATACGTTGATACCTGTTACATCACAAGTTGGGTCTACAACGTTTTTCTTAACTAGAACTGCAGCTTGAGCGGAGCTTGACGCTTTGCCATCACTTACAGATACAGAGAAGTTCAATGTTGTATCTACATTGTAGCTAGCAGCAGTAAAGGTTACTTTTGAACCTTGAACTGTCGCATTTAGACCTGCTGGAACATCCCAAGTGTAAGTTAGAGTGTCATTGTCAGCATCCGTTGAAGCACTTGCGTCAACCACTACTGTAGCGCCAGCGCTTACTTGTGCTGGAGCCGAAACTGCTGCTACTGGAACATTGTTCACGCCTTTAGCACTTACAGTAACAGCGACACGGTCAGTTGCTACTGCGCCTTCGTTATCTGTTACCGTTACTTCAAACACGTAAGTTTGAGTAGCCGTTACAGCTGCGAAATCAACAGAAGCTACCGCAGCATTTGCACTAGTGATAGCGACCGCTGGACCCGATACTTGTGTCCAAGCGTAGCTTGCGATTGTACCATCAAGATCTTTAGAAGCACTTGCATCAAGCGTTACTTTTGCTGGACCTTCTACAGAAACATCAGCACCCGCTTTTGCAACAGGAGTGCGGTTACCTACGGTAGTTGCAAGACCTTCGTGCATAGCATTTAGGATGTCGCCGTTATCCGCATCGATTTCCCAAGAGAATAGACCTGCAAGACCTAGACTACGAACGTAAGCACCTTTCGCTTTTACAGAACGGTCATCATCAAATGTGATGAGTTTACCGTTTGAACGGTTCCATACGTAAGGAGCTTCAGCTAGTTCGTCATATCCGTACTCATAGCCATTTACACCTTGCTTGTTAGCGCCAAGCATGTGTGTCTTAATGCCTTTGTAGTCGATAACACCGTCTTGCCATACACCTTGAGCTTCTGTACCAGTTAATGCACCAGTACCAGTACCTGTCATTGGATCAGTAGGGTCTGTAAGCGTTGAAGGCATTACACCATCCCAACCACGACCGTACATCGCTGTACCAACAACCAGTTTGTTTGCAGGAACACCTTGAGCTAGAAGGATTTGAATTGCATTGTCAGTAGTGTATGCAGGACCTTTGTAAGGTACGCCATCAGCATCTGTACCAGTTCCATCACACTGACCAGGGCGCATGAACTTACCACAGTTAAGTGCTGTCTGATGACCTGGAGAATTGCTCCATGCACCGTAGAAGTCGTAAGTCATCGCAAAGATGTAGTCCATGTGTTGAACTGCTGCTGCGTAATCCACGTCTTCCAGTTTGTCGTAACCAACACCGATTGCAGAAGTTAGCTCGTAAGTACGACCTGTCTCTGCTTCTAGCGCGTTAAGCATAGTGCGCAATTCTTGCATCAGTGCAACGTACGCAGGGCCGTCATTAACAGGGTCACCTAGGTTGCCGTTTGGACCGCCACCACCTGGGAATTCCCAGTCGATATCAACGCCATCGTAGAACTTCCATGTTTTAAGGAATTTCTTAACAGACGCAACGAAGATATCTCGGTTTGCTTTCTCAGTGAATCCATGGAATGGGTCGGATAGTGTCCAGCCACCGATAGAAGGAACAATTTTTAGATCCGGGTTACGCTGTTTTAGCGCCATCAACATGGCGTAGTTTCCTTTAATAGGATCAGCGTATTGGTGACCAGCTTGGCTAAACCCTTTCATAAACGCTGCCCATGGGTCATGCACAACAACTTCGTAGTTGTTAACGCCAGTACATAGCGTTTGCAACATTCCATGGCCGCTAGGGTTGTCTTTCTTCAAGGAATCATTTGGACCACAAATTGGGATGAAGCCATAAAGAATATGTGTCAGGTTGTCGACTGGGATATTATCCACGGTGAAATCACGACCGTAGATTCCCCACTCAACAAAATAAGTACCCACAACAGTATTTGGATCGGTAGCGTACGTTTTGTTGTTAGGGTCCACGTTCATTGGAAGTGGTTTTAAGTGTGCACCGTCGGTATCAGCAACGACAATCTCGCTAGGTGCCGATTTTGAACAACCCGTTGCATCACATGCTGCAATCTCTAGAGAGTAACGACCGCCTTTACCATACTGGAAACTCGCTGTTGTCGTACTACCAGCTATTGGGCCAGAACTTACTTCTATGCCGTCAAAGAAGATTTTGTAGGTGTCTCCTGTTACACCAGACCATTGATTAAACTTAATGGTGATGTCTGCAAGATCCTTATAATTCACCATTTGGTGATACCCTTTTAAGGATTGCATTTCTAACTGAATTTTTGAAAATTGCAGGTTGTTAGAACCATCAAGATCAATAGTCGGAGCTGCTGGTGCAGCGATTACAGACCCTGATAGTGCTAATCCAACACCAATAGCGCATAAGCTTAGATGTCTCATTGTATTTCTCTCATTCCTTGTATAAATAACTGCCTCAAAAATGCAGAGGCGAAAGATTTGATGGTCATAATTGCAACCATCCGAATCAGTGTTTATGAGAGGCAAAGTTTTGACAAAGAAAAATAAAATGCTTTTGAATCGATATAAAAAAAGTAAAAATTAGTTTCTTATGCGTTACAAAAAAAGTGATTGTGCCTCGATTTTTTATAAAACCTGACATGCTTGTGTTGCACTTATGAATTTTTGCACTACTCCTGAAAACGGGAGTGACTATTGTCACGTTTACGTTGAAAGATTGTGGTGTTTTGTGGGGTGCCAATCGACTTGATTTGTATATAGTGTTAAGTTTTTGTTTAAATATAGTATAAGATTCTACAGTATTGCTCATTTTTAGAACAATTTGGTTTCTATGTTTGGCTTGGGCACTATCTAAATGTGTTTGAACCACTATTTTTAAAGTTATCAGAGTAATTGTCTGAAAAATGCCGTATTCCCAAAAATTAAACGGTTTTTTACTACATTTTTATGGCAAATTACTTCAATGATTGGTAGTGTGTTGCGCAATCTTCTTTAGGTTTAGAAAACGCTGTACGCTTTTTGCGCTAAATTTTTCTAAATGCCCTCCGTTCTGGCAACTAGAGAAGAAGTCATGGATGCAATCAAAAAAACTTGGAGTTTAATGCATGTATAAGAACAAAATCACTCAAGCACTTCTTCTAGGTGCTGGTATGGCAGTGGCTGCCTCTTCGTTCTCCTCTCTTGCTGCTGATGTTCCAGCAGGCACAAAATTAGCGAAGGTTCAGGAACTGGTTCGTGGTAACGGTACTGAAGTAGCAACTATCGACCCACACAAATCACAAGGTGTTCCAGAGTCTCACGTTATTCGTGACCTATTGGAAGGTCTTGTAAACCAAGATGCTGATGGCAATACTATTCCTGGTGTAGCAACACACTGGGAAACTGCTGATAACAAAACTTTTGTTTTCCACCTACGTAAAGATGCTAAATGGTCAAATGGCGATCCTGTGACAGCGCAAGATTTCGTTTACAGTTGGCAGCGTTCTGTCGATCCAGCTACAGCTTCACCATATGCTTGGTACATGGAATACACCAAGATGGTTAACGCTGCAGACATCGTTGCAGGGAAAAAAGACAAAAGTACATTGGGTGTTAAAGCGCTAGATGATCATACTCTAGAGGTTCAACTGGAAACTGCAGTTCCTTACTTTGTCATGATGACTGGTCATACTACAACTAAGGCTGTTCACAAAGGCACTATCGAAAAACATGGTGATCAGTGGACAAAACCTGCAAACTTCGTTGGTAACGGTGCATTTGTTGTAGACAAATGGGTTCTTAATGAGCGTATGGTTCTTAAGCGTAACCCAAGCTACTGGGACAACGAGAAAACCGTTCTTGATCAAGTGACGTTCCTTCCTATTGAAAACCAAGTAGCGGAAATGAACCGTTTCCTATCTGGTGAATTGGACTTCACTTCTTCTGCTCTTCCTGTTGAGCACTTTAAGCGTCTTAAGAAAGAGTACCCAGAGTCTGTTTCTGTAGAAGGCAGCTTGTGTACTTACTACTACTCGTTCAACACGAAGAAGAAGCCGTTTGATGATGTGCGTGTTCGTAAAGCGATTTCTTACGCTATCGACCGTAACATCGTAACCGATGCTATTTTGGCTCAAGGTCAAAAGCCTGCTTACTTCCTAACTCCTGAAATCACAGCTGGTTTCAACCCTGAGTTACCTGAGTTCGCAAAAATGTCTCAGAAAGAGCGTAATGCAGAAGCAGCACGTCTTCTTGAAGAAGCTGGTTTCGGTAAAGGCAACCCACTTAAGTTCACTCTTCTTTACAACACTAACGAAAACCACAAGAAAATTGCGGTAGCGTTAGGTTCAATGTGGAAGAAAACGTTAGGTCTAAACGTAACACTTGAAAACCAAGAGTGGAAAACTTACCTATCTACTAAAGATCAGGGTGACTTCGAAGTATCACGCGCAGGTTGGTGTGGTGACTACAACGAAGCTTCGTCATTCCTAACTCTAATGGTTAGTAAGAACACGACTGCTGGTCAGCACTGGGGTAATAAAGAATATGATGCTTTGATCGACAAAGCACTTAAGTCTACTTCAGACGCTGAGCGTACAGCTCTTTACGTGCAAGCAGAAGATCTGATTGCTAAAGAGATGCCAATCGCTCCAATTTACCAATATGTACGTGCACGTTTGCTAAACCCTCACGTTGGTGGTTTCCCATCAAACAACGCAGAAGAGAAGATCTACTCTAAAGATCTCTACATCAAAGCGAAGTAATCACCTCCGCTGATAAAATTATAAATAACACGGACACTGCATGTGAGAGTCACATGCAGCGTCTTTTCTATTATTCATTGTCACAGACTGAAAGAGTGAGTTTATGCTTAAATTCATTATGAAACGGATATTCGAAGCGATTCCAACGATGTTGGTGTTGATTACTGTATCCTTCTTTCTAATGCGCTTTGCGCCAGGGAACCCGTTTTCAAGCGAGAAACCATTACCACCAGAAGTAATGGCGAATATTGAAGCGAAATATGGTTTGGATAAACCAGTACTTGAACAATACACCACGTACTTAACTAACGTTGTACAAGGTGATTTTGGTCCTTCATTCAAATACCTAGATTATTCGGTTAATGAGCTGATTTACGGTGCATTACCTGTATCTGCTAAAGTCGGTTTTATCGCCTTTATCTTTACCGTCATAATGGGGGTATCCGTCGGCACGATAGCAGCACTCAAACAGAATACTTGGGTGGACTACACCATAATGTCGACGGCAATGCTCGGTGTTGTAATGCCATCCTTTGTGCTCGCTCCAGCGCTCATCTATCTATTCTCCCTGCATTGGAACCTTTTCCCCGCTGGTGGTTGGCATGATGGCAGCTTAAAATACTTGGTTCTTCCTGTTATAGGTATGTCACTCCTCTATGTTGCTACATTCGCTCGTATCACGCGAGGTAGCATGATCGAAACGTTGAACAGTAACTTTATCCGCACAGCTCGTGCGAAAGGTTTGAGCTATCGCTACATTGTTGTTAAACACGCTTTGCGTCCAGCTCTCCTCCCAGTTGTGTCTTACATGGGACCTGCTTTCGTAGGTATCATCACAGGTTCCGTTGTAATCGAAACTATTTTTGGTCTACCAGGCATTGGTAAACTCTTCGTAAACGCAGCATTCAACCGCGACTACTCGCTAGTAATGGGTGTAACCATCTTAATTGGTTTCTTATTCATTCTATTCAACGCAATTGTTGATATTTTGCTAGCTATGATTGACCCGAAAATTCGCTACTAAAGGGACCGGATTGATATGTTGACTAAAAAAGAAAATCTTGATGCGATTGAAAAGTTCTCTAAGGACTTAGAAGTAGAAGGTCGCAGCTTATGGCAAGACGCCAGAATCCGTTTTATGCGCAATAAAGCGGCGATGGTGAGCTTAGCTATCTTATTTGTAATGACAATGGCTGTAGTATTTCTGCCAATGTTTGCACCTTTTGCATACGACGATACCGATTGGTATGCGATGCACGTTGGTCCAAATGCGGAACACTGGTTTGGTACAGATAGCCTAGGTCGCGATATATATGTACGTACGCTGATTGGTGGTCGAATCTCACTAATGGTAGGTGTACTAGGTGCATTGGTTGCCGTGACTATTGGTACACTTTACGGTGCAGCTTCAGGTTTCATCGGTGGTAAAACCGACCGTATCATGATGCGGATCCTAGAAATCCTGTACGCAGTACCATTTATGTTCTTGGTAATCGTATTGGTTACCTTCTTCGGTCGTAACATTGTACTTATCTTCGTTGCGATTGGTGCAATTGCATGGCTAGACATGGCACGTATTGTACGTGGTCAAACTCTTAGCCTTCGAAGCAAAGAATTTATCGAAGCGGCACATGTTTGTGGTGTAAGTAATTGGAAGATCATTACTCGTCATATTGTGCCTAACGTACTGGGTATTGTAGCGGTTTATTCAACCCTTCTTATCCCTAGTATGATCTTAACCGAATCTTTCCTATCGTTCCTAGGTCTTGGTGTACAAGAGCCGATGACGAGCTGGGGCGCTTTGCTTCAGGAAGGTTCACAAACGATGGAAGTAGCTATTTGGCAGCTAGCGTTCCCAGCCGCATTTATGGTTGTGACTCTATTCTGCTTTAACTATGTCGGTGACGGCCTGCGTGACGCACTGGATCCAAAAGATAGATAAAAAAATAATTATCGGATCCTTTTAGAGCAATTAAAAATTACACAGGAAAGCAATGATGAGCTTGTTAGATGTTAAAGATCTGCGAGTCGAATTTACCACGCAAGATGGTATCGTCACCGCAGTCAATGATCTGAATTTTTCTCTGAGCCAAGGGGAAACCCTTGGTATCGTAGGCGAATCTGGCTCGGGTAAATCCCAAACTGTATTCGCCATCATGGGGCTTCTTGCTAAAAACGGCATTATCTCTGGTAGTGCAAAGTTTGAAGGTCGCGAAATTCTGAACCTGCCTGAAAGCGAGCTTAATCGCGTTCGAGCAGAACAGATAGCGATGATCTTTCAAGACCCTATGACTTCACTCAACCCATACATGAAAGTCAGCGATCAGCTGATGGAAGTGTTGATGCTGCACAAGGGCATGGGAAAATCGGAAGCATTCGAAGAGTCTGTTCGTATGTTAGATGCCGTTAAAATACCTGAAGCTCGTAAGCGTATCACCATGTACCCACATGAGTTTTCGGGCGGTATGCGACAGCGCGTTATGATTGCAATGGCGCTATTGTGTCGTCCGAAACTGTTGATTGCAGATGAACCTACTACAGCATTAGATGTAACGGTTCAGGCTCAAATCATGGACCTCTTGAATGAGCTTAAGAGCGAGTTCAACACCGCTATCATTATGATTACTCATGATTTGGGCGTAGTAGCAGGTTCGTGCGACAAAGTTCTTGTCATGTATGCGGGTCGTACCATGGAGTACGGTTCAGTCAATGAAATCTTTTACAATCCTAGCCATCCTTATGCTGAAGGATTGTTAAAAGCCATTCCGCGCTTGGATACCGAAGGCGAAATTTTGCCAACGATTCCAGGAAACCCACCTAACTTGCTTCGTTTGCCTCCAGGCTGCCCTTACCAAGAGCGCTGTCATCGAGTGACAGATAAGTGTATGACTGATGCACCTGAGCTGGTTAACTTTGGTGATGGACGTCAAAGAGCATGTTTTTCTGATTGGGAGGCTTGGAAGCGATGAGTGATGAAAAAAAGTTATTGCTTGATGTTAAAGATTTAAAAGTACACTTTAGCATTGCCCCCAAGTCTGCATGGCCTTGGTCTAAGCCCACACCTCTTAAAGCCGTTGATGGCGTAAACATTCGCCTTTACGAAGGTGAAACGCTCGGTGTGGTAGGGGAGTCTGGATGTGGTAAATCTACCTTTGCTCGTGCCGTGATCGGATTAGTCGAAGCGACAGAGGGTGAGGTGGTATGGTTAGGGCAAGACTTAACCAAAATGCAAAACGTTCAGCGACGTAATACGCGTAAAGAAATCCAAATGATATTCCAAGATCCTTTGGCTTCACTGAACCCGCGTATGACAATCGGAGACATCATTGCTGAGCCACTGGAGACATTTTATCCAGAGCTATCAGCGAATGAAGTCAAAGAACGTGTTCGCGAAATGATGACGAAAGTGGGTCTGCTACCGAATGTAATCAACCGCTACCCACACGAATTTTCTGGCGGTCAGTGTCAGCGTATCGGTATTGCACGTGCACTAATTCTTCGCCCTAGAATGATCATTTGTGATGAACCTGTATCAGCACTTGATGTTTCCATTCAGGCACAGGTTGTTAACTTGTTGAAAGAGCTTCAAAAAGAGCTTGGGCTAAGTTTGGTTTTCATTGCCCACGACCTTTCTGTTGTTAAGCATATCTCCGACCGTGTTTTGGTTATGTACTTGGGTAATGCCGTTGAGCTTGGTGAATCTAAAGCGTTGTTTGCTGAACCAAAGCATCCATATACGCGTGCACTGATGTCTGCGGTACCTATCCCTGATCCAGAACTCGAACGTAAGAAGAAGATAGATATGCTTGAGGGCGATCTTCCTTCTCCAATGAACCCACCTTCAGGTTGTGTCTTCCGTACGCGTTGCCCTGAAGCGACGGAAGCGTGTTCGCAGAAAAAGCCAGAAATTACGGGAGACGACGTACATGCCGTTTCTTGTTTTATGGTTAACTAAATTCAGCCTGTGACAGGCTTAAGCGCGGTGCCTTTGTGGACCGCGCTTTTTTTGTGCAAAACATCTTAGCCTTCTTTTTATCCAACTCTTCCTCTTGTTACCGCCTAAATTTATACGATATTTCAATCCCAAAGCTTGAATTCCACATTCAAAAACTACGTATCATTTGTTGCATTAACATTTAAATGTAAACGGAATGTAAATAAAATGTTTTACAAAAGTTTATTTGAGAGTAAGAATGTACTATTAGTTAAGCATGAATACGCTTTATTCAGTGCGCTGGAGGCTCATATGAAAAGACTGTATTACATCACTAAAGATTTAGACGATGCAGAAGAAATCTCTGATGAAGTACACGCAAATGGAATTGATGATCACCATTTCTATGTATTAAGTCGGGATGACAATGGGATTAACACTCATCACTTGCATGGTGGAGCATCCCTTGAAAGCGCTCATATCATTTCAGGAACACAAAAGGCCTTGATAGCCGGAGCGGTTGCCGCTGGCGTCCTTATCCTTTTTCTAACGTTCTTCACTAACTTGTTTGCTTCTTCCAGTTTTGTTCCGTTTGCTTTGATTTGCATTATCGCCATTACAACAACTGTTATCGTGAAAATGACTGGTGGTTCGTTCGACAATTACTTTATGAGTTTGTTTAATCAACACCTTGATGATGGCGACGTGGTTATTGTTATCGATGTTGAGCGCGATCAAGCACACCGAGTTGAAGAAATTTTGAATCGCCACCCTAAAGCAGAGTTCATTGCCGATTGCTCGAGTATTGGCTCTCCAATCCCTGATTAAATGTATCAGCAGTCAACAAAATATCTAAGGGCTGACTTTTTTCGGCCCTTATTTGTAGTCCCTATTTTTGAAGTTGTACGGCTGCTTATTCAAATATTTCGATGAAGTTGAACGGTACACAGTGGTCGTTTCTACATCAGGCATACGTAAACTAAACCCCTAATCAACCAGACCCTAAAGTTTTTGATAAATGACTTTTGTGTCGAGTTGACTATGTTCAAAAAAAGAAAACCGTCAGAGAAGGACAAAAACATGGGTAAGTTAGTTGAAGGCGTTTGGCATGATGTTTGGTATGACACAAAAGCAAGTAATGGAAAATTTGTTCGAGAAGACGCGGGTTTTCGCCATTGGATCGAAGATAAACCAAATGCCGAATTTCAGCCCGAGTCGGGACGGTATCACCTATACGTCTCGTTAGCTTGTCCTTGGGCGCATCGAACGTTAGTTTTTCGAAAGCTTAAAGGGTTAGAAGAACACATCTCGGTATCCGTAGTGAGTGCTGACATGCTTTCTGAAGGTTGGCAGTTTGATCAGCCAGAAGAGCTATTCGGTTTTACTCGAATGCATCAAGTGTACACGCAAGCTAAAACTGACTACACGGGAAGGGTAACTGTTCCTGTTCTTTGGGATAAGAAAACCAAAACCATTGTTAGCAATGAATCTTCTGAAATCATCAGGATGTTCAATAGCGAATTTAATACCCTGACAGGCAATAATCACGACTACTGCCCTGAATCACTTCGTAAAGAAATAGAGAAGTGGAACGAATTTGTTTATCCAAACATCAACAATGGTGTTTATCGCTGTGGCTTTGCAACAACGCAAGAAGCTTATGAAGAAGCGTATGATCAGCTATTTGATGCATTGGATACTGTTGAAGAGCAGTTAGCCTCTCAACGTTATTTAGCGGGCTCTCAGATTACAGAAGCCGACTGGCGCTTGTTTACCACATTGGTTCGTTTCGATGCGGTATACGTAGGGCATTTCAAATGTAATAAGAAACGCATCGCGGATTACCCAAATATTCATGGCTATTTGAAAGAGCTGTATCAGGTTGAAGGCGTTGAAGAAACGACCAATTTTGAACACATAAAAAGGCATTATTACTTCAGTCATACAGGGATTAACCCAACTCAGGTGGTGCCAAAAGGGCCTGCGTTGGATCTGGATAGCCCTCACGGAAGGGATTAGAGAAATACTCAAGATTCAGGTAATAAAAAACCAGCTCAATGAGCTGGTTTTTTATTTTATATGGTGGAGGGGGACGGATTCGAACCATCGAAGGCAGTGCCGGCAGATTTACAGTCTGCTCCCTTTGGCCACTCG
>NZ_JAUYVM010000035.1 GCF_030689305.1 Vibrio penaeicida
CTCGTAGGTTCATCTGGTGATACAGACGGTTCACTCATAAAGCGGTGAACAACGCTTCATACGACTTCAGGTCGCACAGACAAGGATGTGTTCTATGACGCATCTAAAATTGCCATCATGCCAATGGGGTTATGCTACCCGGGAAAAGGAAGGAGTGGCGATCTTCCACCAAGAAAAGAGTGCGCACCACGTTGGCATGCTTCCGTTTTGGATAACCTTCCGAACATTGAAATGACACTTCTAATTGGGCAATACGCTCAACAGTACTACCTTCAAGATAGACCAAAGACGTTAACAGACACCGTTAAAGACTGGCAAACATGGGCACCTGAATATTTACCACTTCCCCATCCCTCACCAAGAAACACCTTGTGGCTCAAAAGAAACCCTTGGTTCGAAGCTGAAGTTGTCCCTTTCATACAGCAGACCGTTTTACAGGCTTTATAGCCAAGTGGCCTCAAGATACAGGATTCAGAGCCTAATATTCTGTTTCAATTCAAGGAAAAGGACGCAGCGGAATGACGAATCCTTTCCAAGTTCTTTGACGATGAATTGGGACAGAATATAGGCTCCCAAGGGCGAGCTTAACTGGCTTTCATACTGCGTTACCGATTTTTGATTTAGAGTCACTAGATCTTCAAATCGGTGTCTTGTCTGAAAAGCCAGTTCATTCTCGCTGAACCAAGCATCTTGAGGTTACTTGGGTATATAGCATTTGGATCATAATGATCTAAACACCCCAAAAGCTACACGCATTGATCCGACAGAAGAAAAGGCAGCCTTAACAGATTGAAATAAAATAACAAAAAAAAGGTGTGCAGCTATTTTACTAATTGGCCTACTATGATCTAAATACTTTTATACCTGTACAAAAAAGCGCGCCTGCTAAGCAATGCGCGCTTGATACATATACTAGCTTGCTACATATAATAAATAGTTACTTATGGTAGGGCTTTGACAGTTCATGCACCGCTTCAACAAACACACCAGCGTTTTCTGGCGGCACGTCAAGGTGGATACCATGACCAAGGTTAAAGACATGACCAGTGTTACCCTCGCCAAAGCCTTCTAAAATTGTCGCCACTTCTTGGCGAATTCGATCTGGCTGAGCGTACAGCATTGAAGGGTCCATATTGCCCTGAAGCGCAACTTTATCACCAACACGCTTTTTCGCGTCTGCGATATTGATGGTCCAATCAAGACCTACAGCATCACATCCCGTCGCTGCGATAGACTCTAACCACATACCGCCGTTCTTAGTAAACAAAGTAACAGGGACACGTCGACCATCGTTTTCACGAATCAATCCATCCACAATCTTGTGCATGTAACGCAGTGAGAACTCGTTGTAATCACGAGGTGTCAATACACCACCCCAAGTATCAAATACCATCACAGACTGAGCACCAGCCTTGATTTGGGCATTCAAGTACTCAACAACGCTGTCAGCTAACTTATCTAGCAGCAAATGAAGTGTTTGCGGTTCTGCGTACATCATCTTTTTAATTTTGGTGAAAGCTTTTGAACTTCCCCCTTCGACCATATACGTAGCCAGTGTCCAAGGGCTACCAGAAAAGCCAATTAGAGGCACTTCACCTTGGAGATCTTTGCGAATTTGGCGCACAGCATTCATGACATACTGAAGCTCTCCTTCAGGATCAGGGATACCGATTTTATCAACATCAGCTTTGCATGTGATTGGGCTGCTAAACTTAGGGCCTTCACCCGTTTCGAAATAAAGCCCGAGACCCATCGCGTCAGGGATAGTTAGTATGTCAGAAAACAGAATGGCTGCATCAAGTGGGAAACGACGCAAAGGCTGGAGCGTCACTTCTGAAGCCAGCTCGGCATTCTTGCAAAGTGACATGAAATCCCCTGCTTCAGCGCGAGTTGCTTTGTATTCAGGAAGATAACGACCTGCTTGACGCATCATCCAGACAGGCGTGTAATCGACAGGCTCTTTTAAAAGAGCTCTCAGGTAGCGATCGTTTTTTAATTCAGTCATTCCGGCTTCTTAAATATGTTGGAAAGTCGCTATTCTACCACTTATCTCCATTATGGAAATCTGGGCTTTGCAACCTGGATCATGTTATTAGCGATAAAAATCAATGTGAAATTGATTCATTAGAGAGCGCATGTTACAAATTTGATCGCTAGCGAAAACTATAATAACTGAGTATATTAATACTCAGTATCTCATAACGACATCTTACTTACCCCTCCGGTCTGACCGGAGGTTTTTTTTATTTTAAAGCTCAATAACTTATTTACTTTCAATTACCTGAGTGATTAACGCTTTGGCGATCGTGCCTTCAGGTGCTACCTCTGGTAACTGATTAAAATCAAACCATTGCGCATCCACCAGCTCCGTTCGATCTATTCTGATTTCTCCACCAGCATAATCAGCAATAAACCCCATCATTAAACTGCTCGGAAATGCCCACGGCTGGCTTCCAAAATATTTTATATTGGATACTTTAATCCCAGTTTCTTCTTCCACTTCACGTGCGACACACTGCTCTAGCGTTTCCCCAACTTCAACAAACCCCGCTATCACCGTATACATACTACGCTTGTGACGATTATGCTGAGCGAGTAACAACTGATCCCCTTTTCGAACCGCGACTATGATGCAGGGAAATATACGCGGGTAATGTAACGTCCTACAATCAGAACACTGCATGGCGAGTTGATTGCAATTCAAGTGATTTCGCCCCCCACACTGAGGGCAAAATCTCAAACTTTGACTCATGTGACCAAATTGAATCGCTCGGCTTATCAGCAAAAAAAGTTCTTCAGGCAAATGAAGTAATGAACGCAAAGAGACTAAATCAAGGGTTTGCTCCACATCTTGGTGGTTTAACCAAACCAATTTTTTCCCTTGATAACATCCGATTTGATGAGCATTCTCAGCCTGTAAATTCAATGAGCTAGCACAGCCAAAAGGTAGCATCCCATCTTTAAACCAGACATCGCTACCTTCCACTACACACCAATATACGGACTCTTCATTTTTGAGCATGCCTAACCCTCTTTGCTTGAAGTTCAACCATTTTACTGGCAATCTAATTTCTTACCAGAGTTTGTAGCTCAGTAAGATCCGATCTATAAATTCTATATAGAGCAAGAGATTGCATTTTAAATGGACTCCTCTGGTTTCAGAGGCTTAGATTGCTGATTGGCTAGTAATCAGATCATGAGGACATGGTCATGCTGAATAAATTCAAACAAGTACAAGAACAGTGGGGTGGCTCCAGCGAAGTCATCGATCATTGGCTGGATACACGTCAATCGCTGGTAGTGGAATATTGTAAGCTTGCAACTCCACAAACCGCAAAGGGGACGGCTGTTTCTGGTCTGCCTTCTCCCGACGTTTTACAACACTTCTGCCAGCATTTGGTTGACTACATATCTGAAGGTCATTTCAAAATTTATGATATGGTGATGGATCGCTGGAAATCGACCGGCTACTCACCCACTGATGATATCAACGACACTTACGGTAAGATCGTTCTCACTACCGATCCTTTACTGAATTTCACCGATAAGTACGCAACGGTTAATGAAGATGATCCGTTAAAGGAATTAGAAAGTGAACTGTCATTGATTGGGGAAATTTTAGAAACGCGCTTTGAAGTTGAAGACCAGCTCATTCAGCTGATTGCAGACAGTCTAGCCGTACCTCCAGGAGCTTAGCTGCTCTTGGTTACGATACTTCTTAGCTAAGTTGAGTGACTCCTTGGTAGTTTGGTATTTTGGGCACTTATCGTTTTGTTTGGGTATTGAGTTCACTGTATACCCATTTTACTGAGTGACTTATTTCTCCTAAATATATCAGATACAAAAAAGGCACCTTTCGGTGCCTTTTTCTTATCTTAGCACTGATTACTCTTCAGTAGAGAAACCTGCGTTTAGAAGTGCTGCTAGGTTGTCTGTCGCTTGCTCAGCGGAAGGACCTTGGTCTTCGCGTTGCTTTTGACGCTCCTGATGGTAGGCAAAACCAGTACCAGCAGGGATTAGACGACCAACAATTACGTTCTCTTTCAGGCCACGAAGGTCATCACGCTTACCAGAAACCGCAGCTTCTGTTAGTACGCGTGTTGTCTCCTGGAATGAAGCCGCAGAGATGAACGATTCTGTTGCCAAAGAAGCTTTGGTAATACCAAGAAGCTCACGCTCATAGCGAACCAGCTCTTTGCCTTCAGCTTCTAGCTGACGGTTAGCAATCTTAACCTGAGAGTACTCAACCTGCTCACCAGGTAGGAACTCAGAGTCACCAGCGTGAGTAATTGTACACTTACGTAGCATTTGACGAACGATAGTCTCAATGTGCTTATCGTTAATCTTAACCCCTTGCAGACGGTATACTTCTTGAACTTCGTTCGCGATGTATTCTGTTACTGCACGGATACCACGTAGACGTAGAATATCATGCGGTGCTTCTGGACCGTCGGCGATAACATCACCACGTTCTATCTTCTCACCTTCAAACACGTTCAACTGGCGATGCTTAGGAATCATTTCTTCATAAGCTTCACCACCCTCACGAGTGATTACTAGACGACGCTTACCTTTCGTCTCTTTACCAAAGCTCACAGTACCTGTGTGCTCAGCAAGGATTGCAGGCTCTTTTGGCTTACGTGCTTCAAACAAGTCAGCAACTCGTGGAAGACCACCAGTGATATCTTTGTTACCACTTGATTTCTGAGGAATACGTGAAAGTGTGTCACCCACACCCACTTCCGCACCGTCTTCTAGTTGTACGATTGCTTTACCAGGTAGGAAGTAGTGAGCTGGCATGTCTGTACCAGGAATCATTACATCGTTACCTGCAGCGTCAATCAGCTTAACCGCTGGACGCATGTCTTTACCTGCAGAAGGACGAGCCGCTGCATCGGTTACTTCACTTGAAGAAAGACCTGTTAGATCATCAGTTTGACGAGAAACAGTCACGCCGTCGATCATGTCCACGAACTGGATACGACCTGCCACTTCAGTGATGATTGGCATGGTGTGCGCTTCCCAGTTAGCAACCGTTTCGCCTGCATCTACTGGGTCATTGTCTTTCTTACTTAAGATGGAACCGTAAGGCAGTTTGTGCTTCTCTTTCGTACGACCGAACTCATCAATGATGGTAAGTTCTGAAGCACGAGAAGTAATCACTAGCTTATCGTCTTTGTTGGTTACAAACTTCGCGTTGTGAAGCTTGATAGAACCTTTGTTCTTCGCTTGGATGCTGTTCTCAGCTGCTGCTGTCGAAGCCGCACCACCGATGTGGAACGTACGCATCGTAAGCTGTGTACCCGGCTCACCGATAGACTGAGCAGCGATAACACCAACTGCTTCGCCTTGGTTCACTAGGTGACCACGTGCTAGGTCACGACCGTAACACTGTGCACAACAACCGAAGTCAGAATCACACGTTACTACAGAACGTACTTTCATCTTATCAACAGAGTTTTCGTCGATAATCTGACACCACTTCTCATCAATCAGAGTATTACGTGGAATCAATACATCTTCTGTACCTGGCTTCACGATGTCTTCAGCAACAACACGACCAAGCGCAAGCTCTGTCAATGCTACTTTAACGTCACCACCCTCGATGTGAGGCATCATGTCGATACCTTCGTGAGTGCCACAATCGTGTTCGTGCACTACGACATCCTGAGCAACGTCTACTAGACGACGCGTCAAGTAACCGGAGTTCGCTGTCTTAAGTGCGGTATCCGCAAGACCCTTACGAGCACCGTGAGTAGAGATAAAGTACTGAAGTACGTTCAGACCTTCTTTAAAGTTCGCGGTGATTGGCGTCTCGATGATTGAACCATCTGGACGTGCCATCAGACCACGCATACCAGCAAGCTGACGAATCTGCGCTGCAGAACCACGAGCACCGGAGTCGGCCATCATGTAGATGCTGTTGAACGATTCTTGCTGCTCTTCTTCACCGTCACGGTTAATCACTGTTTCAGAAGACAGGTTATCCATCATTGCTTTCGCAACGCGGTCGTTCGTAGACGCCCAGATATCGATAACTTTGTTGTATCGCTCACCCGCAGTAACAAGACCAGATTGGAACTGCTCCTGAATTTCGCGAACTTCTTCTTCTGCGTCAGAAATTTCAGTGTACTTCGCGTCTGGTACAACCATGTCGTCGATACCAACAGATACACCAGACATTGCCGCATAAGCAAAACCTGTGTACATGATTTGGTCAGCGAAGATAACTGTGTCTTTCAAGCCAAGCTTACGGTAAGCCTCGTTAAGAAGCGTTGAGATTTGCTTCTTACCAAGTTTTTGGTTCACTAGGCTGAATGGAAGACCTGATGGCACGATTTGCCAAAGCATTGCACGACCGATAGTGGTATCAACTAAACCAGTATTCGTTGTGCTATTGCCGTCTTCATCAACAACAGTTTCAGTAATACGTACTTTTACGCGAGTGTGAAGCTCAACAGAGTCCGTGCGGTATGCTTTTTCAGCTTCCTCAGGACCAGCAAGGTACATACCCTCGCCTTTTGCGTTGATCTTGTCACGAGTCATGTAGTAAAGACCCAATACAACGTCCTGAGAAGGTACGATGATCGGATCACCTGACGCTGGCGACAGAATGTTATTCGTCGACATCATCAGTGTACGTGCTTCAAGCTGCGCTTCCAGAGTTAGAGGTACGTGTACCGCCATCTGGTCACCATCGAAGTCGGCGTTGTATGCCGCACACACTAGTGGGTGAAGCTGAATCGCTTTACCTTCGATAAGTACTGGTTCAAACGCCTGGATACCAAGACGGTGAAGTGTTGGTGCACGGTTAAGCAGTACTGGGTGTTCGCGGATAACTTCGTCTAGGATATCCCAAACGATCGCTTCTTCGCGCTCTACCATCTTCTTAGCAGCTTTGATTGTCGTCGCCATGCCACGAGTTTCTAGCTTGCTGTAGATAAATGGTTTGAATAGCTCAAGTGCCATCTTCTTAGGAAGACCACACTGATGCAAACGTAGGTATGGACCAACTGTGATTACAGAACGACCAGAGTAGTCTACACGTTTACCTAGAAGGTTCTGACGGAAACGACCTTGTTTACCCTTGATCATATCAGCAAGAGATTTCAGAGGACGCTTGTTAGAACCAGTGATCGCACGACCGCGACGACCGTTATCTAGAAGGGCATCAACAGACTCTTGCAGCATACGCTTTTCGTTACGTACGATGATGTCCGGAGCCGCTAGCTCTAGAAGACGCTTCAAACGGTTGTTACGGTTAATAACACGACGGTAAAGGTCGTTCAGATCAGACGTCGCAAAACGACCGCCATCTAGTGGAACTAGAGGACGTAGATCTGGCGGAAGCACAGGAAGAACCGTTAGGATCATCCACTCAGGGTTGTTACCCGATTGAATGAACGCTTCAACGATTTTCAGACGCTTAGTTACCTTCTTACGCTTAGTTTCAGAGTTAGTTGTTTCTAGCTCTTCGCGCATTTGCTCAGCTTCACGACCAAGATCCATAGTGCTTAGCAGATCTTTGATCGCTTCAGCACCCATCTTAGCAGTGAATTCATCGCCCCACTCTTCCAAGCGGTCTAGGTATTCTTCTTCTGTTAGCATCTGACCTTTTTCTAGATCAGTCATGCCTGGTTCTGTTACGACGTACATTTCAAAGTACAGTACGCGTTCGATATCACGAAGTGGGATATCCATCAACAAACCGATACGAGACGGCAGTGATTTTAGGAACCAGATGTGGGCAACAGGAGAAGCCAATTCGATGTGACCCATACGATCACGGCGAACTTTAGTTTGTGTAACTTCAACGCCACACTTCTCACAGATTACACCACGGTGCTTCAGGCGCTTGTATTTACCACAAAGACATTCGTAGTCTTTAACTGGACCAAAAATACGCGCACAGAACAGACCATCGCGCTCAGGCTTGAACGTACGATAGTTGATCGTTTCAGGTTTTTTCACTTCACCAAAAGACCACGAACGAATCATGTCTGGTGAAGATAGACCGATTTTGATTGCATCAAATTCTTCGGTCTTATGCTGTGCTTTTAGAAAGTTTAATAAGTCTTTCACAATCAGCTCCTGTAAGGAGTTAAAAGGAGCTCACCCGCTAAAGTGAGCGCCTTCTACCAAATAATCGCTTTCCTTACCTCTTAATGATCATTAAGAGGGAAAGAGATTACTCTTCGTCTTCTAGCTCGATGTTGATACCTAGTGAGCGAATCTCTTTCAACAATACGTTGAACGATTCTGGCATACCAGGTTCCATGCTGTGGTTGCCGTCTACGATGTTCTTATACATCTTAGTACGACCATTCACATCATCCGATTTCACCGTTAGCATTTCTTGTAGAGTGTAAGCAGCACCGTATGCTTCAAGTGCCCATACTTCCATCTCACCGAAACGCTGGCCACCGAACTGAGCTTTACCACCAAGTGGTTGCTGAGTTACTAGGCTGTAAGAACCGGTTGAACGTGCGTGCATCTTGTCATCAACCAAGTGGTTCAGTTTCAGCATGTACATGTAACCTACAGTTACAGGACGCTCAAACTCATCACCAGTACGACCATCAAACAGACGCAGCTGACCAGATTCAGGCAAGTCACCCAACTTCAATAGCTCTTTGATCGATGCTTCTGGAGCACCATCGAAGATTGGAGTTGCGATTGGCAGACCACCACGAAGGTTCTGTATCAAGGTACGTACTTCTTCATCGCTTAGTGCTGCAACATCAACTTTCTGACGCGTGTCGCCCAGATCGTATACTTCTTGTAGGAAGTTACGGAACTTATGCAGTTCTTGCTGTTCTTTCAGCATCTGGTTGATCTTGTCGCCAATACCTTTCGCAGCAAGACCCATATGAACTTCAAGGATCTGACCGATGTTCATACGAGACGGTACACCCAGTGGGTTAAGCACGATGTCTACTGGCTCGCCTTTTTCATCGTAAGGCATGTCTTCAACAGGGTTGATCTTAGAGATAACACCCTTGTTACCGTGACGACCAGCCATCTTGTCACCAGGCTGAATACGGCGTTTAACCGCTAGGTAAACCTTAACAATCTTAAGAACGCCAGGTGCTAGATCATCACCTTGAGTGATCTTGCGACGCTTGGTTTCAAACTTCTTATCGAAGTCTGCTTTCAGCTCGTCCCACTGCTCAGCAAGTTGCTCTAGCTGCGCTTGAAGATTTTCATCATCAAGGGACTGCTCAAGCCACTTCTTACGATCGATTGTGTCTAGCTTCGCTTCAGAGTAACCACCAGAAATCAATACGGCTTTAACACGAGCAAGAAGACCGCCTTCCAGAATCTGGAATTCTTCAGTCAAATCTTTCTTCGCTTCTTTAAGCTGCATTTGTTCGATTTCAAGCGCACGCTTGTCTTTCTCTACGCCATCGCGAGTGAAGACTTGAACGTCGATGATGGTACCGGAAACAGAGTTTGGTACACGCAGTGAAGTATCTTTAACGTCAGATGCTTTTTCACCGAAGATTGCACGTAGTAGCTTCTCTTCAGGCGTTAGCTGAGTTTCACCTTTAGGCGTTACTTTACCAACTAGGATGTCGCCACCCTTCACTTCAGCACCGATGTAAACGATACCTGACTCGTCTAGTTTAGACAGAGCAGATTCACCTACGTTTGGAATATCAGCTGTGATCTCTTCAGAGCCAAGCTTAGTGTCACGCGCCACACAAGAAAGTTCTTGAATGTGAATAGTCGTGAAACGGTCTTCCTGAACAACACGCTCAGAAACAAGGATGGAATCCTCAAAGTTGTAACCGTTCCAAGGCATGAACGCGATACGCATGTTCTGACCAAGTGCCAACTCACCAAGGTCGGTTGAAGGACCGTCAGCAAGAACGTCACCACGCGCTACTGGTTCACCCGGTAGTACAGTTGGACGCTGGTTGATACATGTGTTCTGGTTAGAACGCGTGTACTTAGTCAGGTTGTAAATGTCGATACCTGCTTCACCAGGAACCAACTCATCTTCATTTACTTTCACAACGATGCGTGATGCGTCAACCGACTGGATAACACCGCCACGCTTAGCAACTGCTGTTACACCGGAGTCAACGGCTACGTTACGCTCGATACCAGTACCAACAAGAGGCTTATCAGCACGCAGAGTCGGAACAGCCTGACGTTGCATGTTCGCACCCATCAAGGCACGGTTTGCATCATCGTGCTCTAGGAATGGAATAAGCGATGCCGCCACAGATACAACCTGGTTTGTCGCAACGTCCATGTAATCAACTTGATCACGTGGGTGCAGACCAGATTCACCTTTTTGACGAGCTGTAACCAATTCTTCTACGAATGTGCCGTCCTCTGTTAGACCAGAGTTAGCCTGAGCGATGATGAATTGACCTTCTTGAATAGCAGATAGGTAATCTACTTCATCGGTAACAATCCCATCGACTACGCGACGGTATGGTGTTTCTAGGAAACCATACTCATTACAACGCGCAAACGCAGATAGAGAGTTGATTAGACCGATGTTTGGACCTTCAGGCGTTTCGATAGGACATAGACGACCGTAGTGAGTTACGTGTACGTCTCGCACTTCGAAGCCAGCACGTTCACGAGTCAAGCCACCAGGACCCAATGCAGAAATACGACGCTTGTGCGTTACTTCTGAAAGAGGGTTGTTCTGATCCATAAACTGTGAAAGCTGTGAAGAACCAAAGAATTCTTTAACTGCCGCAGAAATGGGCTTCGCGTTGATGAGGTCTTGAGGCATGATTGCATCAAGGTCGCCTAGACTTAGACGCTCTTTAACCGCACGCTCTACACGTACTAGACCAACACGGAATTGGTTTTCTGCCATTTCGCCTACGCTACGAATACGACGGTTGCCAAGGTGGTCGATATCGTCCACTTCGCCTTTACCGTTACGGATCGCGATAAGCTTCTTCATCACTTCGATGATATCAACTTCATCAAGTGTGCCTTGCTCTAGAGCGTCTTCGCGCTCAATAGAACTGTTGAACTTCATACGACCAACAGTAGATAAGTCGTAACGTTCCTCAGCGAAGAATAGGCTTTCGAATAGCGCTTCTGCTGCTTCTTTTGTCGGTGGCTCACCTGGGCGCATCATGCGGTAGATTTCTACCAATGCAGAGATGCGATCAGTTGTGCTGTCGATACGTAATGTATCTGACATGAACGGACCGTGGTCTAGGTCGTTTGTAAACAGCACTTCAAGCTTCTTGTGACCAGCTTGAGACAAGTTAGCCAATGCTTCTAGGCTAATCTCTTGGTTTGCACCAACAATAATTTCGCCAGTGGCTTCGTTGATGTAATCATTCGAAGATACTTTACCAACGATGTATTCGATAGGTACTTCGATGTAATCAACGCCGTCTTTTTCTAGCTGACGAATATGACGTGCAGTCACACGGCGACCAGTCTCGACGTAAGTCTTGCCATTCGCTTCAATGTCAAATGACGCAGTTTCACCACGCAGACGATCAGGAACCAACTCCATAAGAAGCGTTTGGTCTTTCACTTCGAAATTCACTTTCTCGAAGAAGATATCTAGGATTTCTTCAGTCGTTTTACTCAGTGCACGAAGGATGATTGAAGCAGGTAGCTTACGACGACGGTCGATACGTACGTACAAGTTATCCTTAGGATCGAACTCAAAGTCTAACCATGAGCCACGGTAAGGGATAACACGTGCGTTGTATAAAACTTTACCTGATGAGTGGGTCTTACCCTTATCGCTGTCGAAGAACACGCCTGGGCTTCGGTGCAGCTGGGATACGATAACCCTCTCGGTACCATTAATTACGAAGGTACCATTGTCTGTCATGAGTGGAATTTCACCCATGTAGACTTCTTGTTCTTTAATGTCTTTTACAGTACCTGCTGGCGCATCTTTATCAAAAACAACTAGACGCAGTTTTACGCGCAGTGGCTTTGAGTAAGTGACGCCGCGAATTTGACATTCTTTAACATCAAAAACTGGCTCACCAAGACGGTAGCTAACGTATTGCAGCTCAGAATTGCCGTTGTAGCTCTGAATTGGAAACACAGAACGAAAAGCAGCTTCAAGACCGT
Source organism: Vibrio penaeicida (assembly GCF_030689305.1). GTDB lineage: Bacteria > Pseudomonadota > Gammaproteobacteria > Enterobacterales > Vibrionaceae > Vibrio > Vibrio penaeicida_B. Next base: position 12,079 of record NZ_JAUYVM010000035.1, read on the forward strand.
ATTGTCCTTCAGGATCCTGTTCGATAAATTTGTCGAACGAATCGAGCTGGATCGATAGCAGGTATGGAATGTCCAAAACTTGTGGACGAGTACCAAAGTCCTTACGGATGCGCTTTTTCTCGGTATAAGAGTAAACCATGGGGTTCCTCAGCTCGCTGATAAGTGACCCAAACTGTCCGCCCATTCCTAGTTACTTAAGGAGGGGTAAGGGACAGTGACTAAACAACTGTTTACTGTAGAACGAATTAGCAAGGTTGCTTATTCGTTTTTTTGCATGGATAAAGGCGCTTAAACAGCAGGAAAATTCGCCTATACCCTACAGCGCAAAAAGGCCGGTGGTCAATAAACCACCAGCCATTAGCCTGTCGGCTAAGAAGTTAAGTAATAATTACTTAACTTCAACAGAAGCACCAGCTTCTTCTAGTTGTGCTTTAAGAGCATCAGCTTCGGCTTTGTCAATACCTTCTTTCAGAGGTGCTGGAGCGCCGTCAACTAGACCTTTAGCTTCTTTAAGACCTAGACCTGTAGCGCCACGTACTGCTTTGATTACAGCAACTTTGTTACCGCCAACAGCAGTTAGGATTACGTCAAATTCAGTTTGCTCAGCAGCAGCTTCGCCGCCAGCAGCGCCACCAGCTACAACAGCAGCTGCAGCAGTAACGCCGAATTTTTCTTCCATAGCTTCGATAAGCTCAACAACTTGCATTACAGACATTTCTGCAACTGCGTCTAGGATTTGCTCGTTAGTAATAGACATAACAATTCTCTTTTAAGTCAACAATAAGTTTATTTTGCAACCAGTAAAAAGCAAGCCTTAAGCTGCTTCTTCTTTTTGATCGCGGATAGCAGCGATAGTACGTACCAGCTTGCCAGCTGAAGCTTCTTTCATGCACATCATTAGGCGTGCAATTGCTTCGTCGTAAGTTGGTAGTGTTGCTAGTACTTCAGCGTCAGTTACTGCGCCTTCAAATGCAGCAGCTTTAATCTCGAAGTCAGAGTTCTCTTTTGCGAAGTCTTTGAAAAGACGCGCCGCAGCACCTGGGTGCTCGTTAGAGAACGCGATTAGAGTAGGACCTGTGAAAGTGTCTACAAGACACTCATAGTCAGTACCCTGAACCGCACGACGTGCTAGCGTGTTACGCACGACTTTCATGTAAACACCCGCTTCACGAGCTTGTTTACGTAGAGAAGTCATTGCGCCAACGTTAACGCCACGAGAGTCAGCTACAACTGCAGAAAGTGCACCACTGGCAGCTTCGTTGACTTCAGCAACAATTGCTTGTTTGTCTTGAAGGTTTAAAGCCATCTTGGATTTACTCCTGGTTGTCGTTACACCACTCACATCAAAATGATGTGAGAGTTAAAACGGTGCAGTTCCAGAAGAAAGGCTATCTATTAAAAAGTCAGCTTTCTTTAGGTTCGGACACCGTCTACGTAGGTTTGATTAAGTCTGCTAATGCAAACGCCTACGGTCTTGGACGGAGACTCAGTCTTCTCGAAAGAAAAACTTAGCCCCAACCACAAATATTAGGCGCGAGATTATACATAAATTTCACGCCTAATCAAATTTATTATGCCGTTTGAGTGTTCAGGCTAGCCTGATCAACTGAAACGCCAGCACCCATTGTAGTAGAGATACTGATTTTCTTCAGGAAAGTACCTTTCGCTGAAGATGGCTTAGCTTTCTTAAGAGCAATAAGAAGAGACTCTAGGTTCTCTTGAAGTTGCTCAGCTGAGAAGTTAGCTTTACCGATAGTCGTGTGGATGATGCCATTCTTGTCGTTACGGTAACGAACCTGACCAGCTTTAGCATTTTTAACAGCTTCAGCAACGTTAGGAGTTACAGTACCAACTTTAGGGTTTGGCATTAGACCGCGAGGACCTAGGATAGTACCTAGTTGACCAACAACACGCATTGCATCCGGAGAAGCAACAACTACGTCGAAGTTCATTTCGCCTTTCTTCACTTGCTCAGCAAGATCTTCCATACCTACGATATCTGCGCCAGCTTCTTTGGCTGCTTCAGCGTTTGCACCTTGAGTGAACACTGCAACGCGGATTTCGCGACCAGTACCGTGAGGTAGTACAGTTGCACCACGTACGTTCTGGTCAGATTTACGAGCATCGATGCCTAGGTTAACAGCAACGTCTACAGACTCAACAAATTTAGCAGTCGCTAGTTCTTGAAGAAGTGCAACAGCTTCGTTGATTTCGTATTCTTTAGTTACGTCAACTTTTTCGCGGATTACGCGCATACGCTTAGTAAGTTTTGCCATAATATTAACCCTCTACCACTAGGCCCATTGAACGAGCAGTACCTGCGATAGAACGCTTCATCGCTTCGATGTCAGCACCTGTCATGTCTGCAGCTTTAGTTTCTGCGATCTCTTGAAGTTGAGCGTCAGTAACTGTACCCACTTTCTCAGTGTTTGGACGACCAGAGCCCGACTTAACACCCGCGGCCTTCTTAAGAAGAACTGCTGCTGGCGGAGTCTTTGTTTCAAAAGTGAAAGAACGGTCGTTGTATACTGCGATAACAACAGGGATCGGTAGACCTTTTTCTACAGATTCTGTTTTTGCGTTAAACGCTTTACAGAATTCCATGATGTTCACACCATGCTGACCTAGTGCAGGACCAACCGGTGGACTTGGGTTTGCCATACCCGCTGCAACTTGCAGCTTGATATAAGCTTCAACTTTCTTAGCCATGATATTTCCTAAATTTTGGGTTCAAACGCCAACCTGTTGGTAAGCTCCCCGTTAGATACAAACCTTTCTACTTCCTTCGAAGTAAAAAGGCGCGAAATTATAATCATAATTCGCGCCTTTAACAACCCTATAATAGGTGTTTTTTTAGTCAAGCTTATCGACTTGACCAAACTCGAGTTCAACCGGTGTTGCACGACCAAAGATCGATACAGACACTTTAATTCGGCTTTTCTCGTAATCCACTTCTTCAACCGTTCCGTTAAAGTCAGCAAATGGTCCTTCGTTAACACGAACCACTTCACCAGCCTCAAACATCGTCTTAGGACGAGGGGCTTCGCTTGCTTTCTCAAGACGATTTAGAATTGCATCCGCTTCTTTATCAGAAATTGGAGCAGGACGATCAGAGGTACCACCAATGAAGCCCATGACACGCGGCACACTGCGCACTAAGTGCCATGATTCATCATTCATGATCATCTGAACTAGGACATAACCTGGGAAGAACTTACGCTCACTCTTACGGCGTTGACCTGCACGCATTTCCACAACTTCTTCTGTTGGAACAAGAACTTCACCAAAAAGTTCCTCCATATCGTGCATCTTAATGTGCTCGCGAAGAGATTGTGCAACACGACCTTCATATCCAGAGAAGGCTTGAACCACATACCAGCGTTTTTTAGGAGCTTCACTCATGTATTAAAACCCTCAAACTCCAGTCGCTAGAGCAACCAAACGAACCATAATGCCGTCGATTCCCCAAAGCGCTAAAGCCATAACTATACTAACTGCTAATACAATCAATGTTGTTTGCATGGTTTCTTGGCGAGTTGGCCAAACCACCTTACGAACTTCAACTTTTGCTTCATTTGCAAAAGTGATTGCTGCTTTACCTTTACCCGTTGTAGCGATAACAGCCAATGCAGCACCGACGAGTGCGACTGCACCTGCTGCACGGAATACTACGTTTAGCTCATACAATGTAAACTCTTCACCACCACCAAGAAGAGCGTTTCCAACAACAGCAGCAGCAAGCAGAATAACAGCGACAATCCACTTTAATGTATCTGCTGCATTTGAGCTATCAGGAGTTTCAGCATTTGCTTTCATAAAACCAACCTGTGACAAGTCTTAAATATAGACGACAACAACCCCGCTGTTGCAGGGCACATTCCATCGCATTGGAACCCAACGCATGCCATGAAAAAAATGAGATCTTTTTCACAAAATTCTTTGCTTTGAGCAGAAAATGACAAACCTTGTCATTCATCTCTTTTTATAGCGCAGAAAAAGGGCATCAAATGATGCCCTTTTTACTAGCTGTTCGTCAAATCTTATTCAAAGATTTTCGCAACAACACCAGCACCTACAGTACGACCACCTTCACGGATTGCGAAACGTAGACCTTCATCCATTGCAATTGGAGCAATTAAAGTCACTGTCATTTGTACGTTGTCGCCAGGCATTACCATTTCAACACCTTCAGGAAGAGTGATGTCACCCGTTACGTCCGTAGTACGGAAGTAGAACTGTGGACGGTAACCTTTGAAGAATGGAGTGTGGCGACCACCTTCGTCTTT
>NZ_JAUYVM010000036.1 GCF_030689305.1 Vibrio penaeicida
CGATAGCACTGAACAAGCGACAGCCGAATCTACCGAGTCGACCAGCGCAGCGACCACGTCAGAATCAACCGACTCTGGAACGACCGCTGAGCAAGCAACGACTGAGTCTGAGTCAAACTCTGGTGAGACAGAGCAAACAACAACTGAATCCACCGATTCAACTAGCACAGCGACCACATCAGAACCCACCGATTCTGAAACAACCACTGAGCAAGCAACGACTGAGTCTGCATCAAACTCTGGTGATACCGAGCAAGCTGCAACTGAATCCATCGATTCAACCAGCACAGAGACCACATCAGAATCCACCAACTCTGAAGCAACGACTGAGTCTGCATCAAACACAGATGAGACGGAGCAAGCTTCCACTCAGTTAGAATCTGCCAATAACACTGAACAAGCGACAACCGAATCTGAAGAATCAACCAACACTGACACTGCATCAGAAACAACCAGTTCTGAAGAATCTATTCTTGCATATGACGACAAAAGCACGCTGTACAATTTATCGCTGAAATCTGAGATGAGTAGTATTCCAGAAAATCAGTCGACACAGCTATATCCACGTGGATCTTATGGCGACGGATCGAGTTCGTCTCTCATTGACAAACCGTTAACGTGGCATATAGGCAATAACGATGTGGTAAGCATAAATGAATCTGGTGTGCTAATTGGAAAAGAAAGGGGAACTACAACGATCTGGTTTACAATCGATGGGCTGACCAGCAATGGCATAACAATCACGGTAACCACTGGGCTTCTCCCATGTGGAGGAGACGTGAATGATACCGATAGGTACAATGCCGCAGGGTATTGCCTTAAAGTCATTGAAGGTGACTCAGGTGATGCTGAAAATAAATTATTTACCGCAACGCCAAGTATAGAGGTGATGAAGCAACTTGGTTATAAGCTGGATGACTCCCGCTACAACTACGGCAATACTTATGGTGCAACTTACAAAGAAACTCGTATAGAAGGAGAGTTTGCTCGCTTTCGATATGATGGTTGGGGTTGGGAAGACGATCCGAACAGCTCTGACTACGGCCGAGATGGTCAACTAGACCGATACTGTAGTGCCCTAACAGACCTCAAATTTATGGGACGCACCAATTGGAAACGACCGACAAGATACGAACTGTACAGCTTAGTTTTCTTTTTAGGTGATCTAACAGCGAACTATGGCTGGCCTGGTTTTTACGAGTATTGGAGTAATCACCCAACTGAAGACAATAGATTTTACTCTGTAGACTTAGTGAACAACATTACTAAATCTCATTCAGCAGGATTAAAAAACTATGCGTCTTGTGTATCTTACAATGACTAGTGCGAGGTTTCTCTAAGAGAACCATCTTGGGCAACTAGAATTCATCAATGAAAAAGCCAGCAGAATAACTGCTGGCTTTTTCATCTAAAATGCATTTTCAAAGCTCTTATTTTTGCAACAAAAATAGGTCAGAGATTGATAGAGATTGTGCTTTGATTTGAAAGGATTTAGATAGCAAAAAGCCGCTTATAAAAAGCGGCTTTTCTAATGGGCGGAGACCCCAGCCACATCCCGGCACACACGTCGCCTGCTGCGGCTGCTCCCTTCCGGGCCTGACCGAGTTCACAAGTTAGTGTTGCGGGAGGACCAGGGCCTCCATAGATTCTGTGGTGCCCAAGGGTATCCCCGAAGGCAGGATGGATTATTCAGTATCCGCCCCCCGATTGCAACCCTCTCTATTAATTATTAGCACATTCTTGTTCTGAATGACGAAAGATTACGCAAAGTGAGCAATTTCTGTATGTTACGAATCGGTATCGACGAAGGTCGGCTCCCCTTTTCGCTTGGATTGATACATGGCTTCATCGGCTCGAATTAAAATCTCTCGTAACGTGAATTCTTTTTGGCGAGGTTCAAACACACCAACAGATACAGAAACCGATAAGTCTCTATCTCTTTCAGCCAAATAAAATGAAAACAGCTTGAGGTTTTTGAGGACTTTGGTTTTATCTTGCAGTGGCTTGGAGCAAATGAGAATGAACTCATCCCCGCCAATTCGATACCAATTTCCATTCCAGTTTCTCCGTATAATGGACGCGTAGGTCTGGATAACTCTGTCTCCTACGTCGTGCCCAAACTGATCGTTAATTTGCTTAAAATCGTTGATATCGAGATAAATCACAGTTTGCCATGGCTTGATGCCTCGACTGTATTTGAGGTTAAGGGCTCGGCGGTTTTCCAGTTTGGTTAAGCTGTCTGTATTTGCTTGGCGATACAGTAGGTAAGCAACGAGTAATACAAAGGCAATAGCGATCATGAACAGGCGCTTCGTTTTATTGGCGAGATCCTGTTCCCTCTCTAACGTGTTGCGCCAATCCGGTTGCTTGTCATAAGTGCTATTAATGCTCGCTGTATCTAACATGCGAATGGCTCGTGAAAATAATGCTGCCAGCACCTCTCCTTGAGTTGTTTTAGGGAAACCCAGCGCTATTTCCGAACTGTGGAAACTTTCAATGCTGTAATCCTGAGTAATGGGTAATAATTCCTGCTCTTTCAATAAGATATTAAGCGTTGCTTTATCTACGGCAATGTAATCGATCTCATCATTGACCAATGCATTCACAAGTTCTTCTTGGCTCGAGTACCGGATAAAGGTTTTTTGTGGCAGCAATTGGCTAAGTAACTCATCGAAGAAGTCGTCTCTCACCACTCCAATACGTTCCGTAATCAGTTCCGAAACGTGGTGATAAACATCGGGCTTGAAACCAAGGCGCTTTACAATGATGGCTTCTGGGAAATAGTGAGGAACACTGAAATAAGCAATATTTTTACGCTGCTCCGAGATAGTTAACGGCGCTAGAATATCGATTTTTTTGTCTATCAAGTCGCCATACATGCTTTCCCAGCTTTCATCATGTGTACTGACGATTTCACACGTAAATGTGAGTAGATGGCACGCTTGTTTTACCGTATCGGCACTGATCCCACGCACCAAGCCTTTGTCGTTGTATTCGACGTACGGATAGGCATTTTCTAACTTCACTCGAAATGTTTGGTGAGATCTCAACCCAAGTACCAACATGTCTCGTCTAAGGGCATCTCTTCGAATATCAAATTGGTATTGGCTTATATGAGCACGAAGCTTTTTTTGCATGGATTCGGAATGCACAAAGTCAACAATGCGCTTTAGCTCGTCTTTGTTCTGCCCTTCAGGCGAGATGATAGAAACGGGTTTTATAGAGATTTGATCGTTAAGTAATTGTGCGTCTAATCCAATCGTCAGCATTGCTTTAAGCTGATTTATCGCATCCACGACTCCATTGACTTCCCCAGAAAGTAAAAGGTTCTTGGCTTCTTCATAGCCGTTATATTCGATAAGTTTGATGTTTGGGAAGTTATCAGAAATAAGATCGGCATAGATGGTGTTCTTAGGTACACCGATAATTTCAGCTTCGCTAAGGCTTACCCCTGATGGGCTAAATAAATAGGTATATTCAATGTTGGTTGGCGCTGAAAACTCGAAAAGTGCATCCCTATCTTCAGTGTGAGTGACGTTTGCAGCAAAGTCACTCTCTCCTCTCGCAACAGAGCCAAGAACGGATTCAAAATCGGGCATGTCTTTATACACGACCTCGACAGAGAACTCTTGGGATACCATATCAAACAGAAAATGGGTTACGACATCATCCGCTTCAGTTGCGACAATATATTGAGATTTTTGCCCATAAACTACTTCTATTCCCATAAGTTGTAGTGCCAATAAGGCGCTCAACAGGGCTGCAAATTTTTTCACTTATCGCTCTCTGTGCCGTAAAACACATCTATCTTTCACATTAATGTAACAAAGAAAAGAGCTACTAAGATAAACACAGAACAACACCTCATTAATGTGAGGCTAGTTCAAAAAGCAACTTATTGATAGACATATGTACTAAATTTAAGCTAAAGGCTAAAGCATTTTAAGAGTCATCGTGTTCATCCGCCGATCTCAGCACGTAATCTGTCGCCCATGCTGTCCCTAAAAAGAATATCCAAACCACAAATACTGGATTGGGGATTTCTACCGCTTTAGATGCGACAATAGCGGCAAACCCTACTGTAGGTAATGTCCAGCAAAGTAACTTGTTCCAGTTAAATTTAGATAGTTTGGGCAGAGTTTCGGCAGATGCAATGATGCCAACGATACACAAAGCAATAAGCGCGGCATGGGTCCACCCAGCTAACCACAGTGCTAATATAAGTGAAAGTGTCCACCAGCTGTGCTGAGAGGAGCTTTTCCAATGCCGAGCGGCAAACCAAGTCGCTATAACCGATAGCGTTTGAATCAGAGTTATCCCCCACTCACCGGGAATTTTTCCTTCTGCCTGTGTCACCATTATGCCAACTTGCATAACGACTATGGTCGCCGCCGTTGTAATGAGAACATATATGCTACTGCGCCTTGAGAAAGTCACCATTAGTAGCGGGAATAAGATCCAAACACTCAAAGACATAGCAATGGGTTGCAATGGTAATGTAAAACCATACACTGCCAAAGATGCTAAAAGAATCAGTCCCGCAATGCCGCCTTGCGGCAGAATCCACAATGCGGGTATAACCAAAGCCAAAACAGGAATATCACCACCACTCAAACTCAACGCCCTTGCGCAAACAATCGCAAGTAATGTGGTAACAACGAACTGGAGCAACGAAAACACCATAGCTCTCTCCTTATATTCCGTGGACGAACTAGGACAATCTCAGTATGGATCAATTTTTAAGCCAAATCTTTGCAGTAATTCACCAAATTCCATATGGTAATGTGTCCACCTATGGACAAGTCGCAAAACTAGCGGGATATCCTGGCTACGCAAGGCATGTAGGGAAAGCTCTTGGAAACCTACCTAAAAACAGCAAATTACCCTGGCATCGAGTGATCAATAGCCGAGGTGAGATCTCGTTAAAAGGATCGAGTTTCGACAGACAGAAAGGCAAACTCGAAGAAGAAGGCGTGGTGGTAAATTTAGCGGGAAAGATTCGCTTAAAAGATTATCAATGGGAACTGTAGCGCTCGCTTCATTGTTCTGAGTTTGAATTGAGCATTCAGCAATACTGGTAGCTGAATGCTCAAAAAATCAGACCGCTCGCTCTTCACCTCTAACAGTTTCTGTGTAGAAAAATGATGAAAAGAAGCGACGAATGGTCTGTCTTTCCGTTGGTGTTAGCGCGCATTCACCAACATAAGATCTAATTTATGCGTTTGATTAACATTGGTAATAACTGGGAAAACGGTGTCGGTGATAAAGATCAACTCACCATCCACTTCAATGCGAGCGCTAACACTGTATGTATGCTGAGGCAGGATATTCGCTTTGTTATAGTCTAACTTGAAGTAGAACGGCACCTGATTTCCATTGGCTTCAAACTCTTGTTTGGCAAGAAGCACAGACGGGGCATCGGCAAGCGAAATATCTTGTAGTGATACCGATACCTGCGCGTTGTCGGGTAAAGCAATACGTTCACGGTAATAGATTGAGCCTTCAACAAAGGCCATTTCTACAGGTTTAACTTCAACGGTAGCGGAAGACTCTTCAGCGTTTTGACAACCAACCAGACCAATGCCAGCAGCGGCAGTCATTACGAGTACCAATAGTTTCTTCATCACTTTTATTCCGAGTTAATGGATGTGGTGCGAGTATATCGCCCAAACTTGTTTTTTGTCGTTATCCAAGGTATTTAATTGACATAACTTTGACGGAGGTACGATGAGTAAACCATTAAATGAACTGCTTGATTTGTTGCAGTTAGAACAGCTAGAAAAGGAACTCTTCCGTGGGCAAAGTGAAAATCTTGGATTGCCACAAGTGTATGGTGGACAAGTTATTGGGCAAGCACTTTCAGCGTCTCGCTATACGGTAGATAGTGATAGAACTGTGCATTCGTTCCACAGTTATTTTTTATTTCCAGGTGATCCTGAAAAATCCATTATTTATGATGTTGAAAACCTGCGAGATGGTCGCAGCTTTAGCACGCGACGAGTGAAAGCGATTCAAAATGGACGTCCGATCTTTTACTTAACGGCGTCTTACCACGGTGATGAACCTGGATTTGAACATCAAAATACGATGCCAGACATTCCCGGGCCAGAAAACTATGCCTCAGAGTCTGTACTCGCGAACCAAATTGCTGATTTTTTACCCGAGAAAATCAAGCGCGCATTTTGTGGCGAAAAGCCCATTGAAGTACGCCCAGTAACTGTGGTTAATCCACTAAAACCCCAAAAGACCGACCCGACACAATACCTTTGGATTAAAGCCAATGGTGAAGTACCTGATAATCAATTGATTCATCAATACCTGTTAGCGTATGCGTCCGATTGGGGCTTCTTAGTAACGGCTTTACATCCACATGAAGTGTCTTTAATGACGCCAAAATTTCAAGTAGCGACAATCGATCACTCTATGTGGTTTCATCGCCCATTCAAAATGGATGAATGGTTGCTGTATTCCATAGACAGCCCTACTGCAAGTAATACACGCGGTCTCGTACGTGGGGAAATATACAATCAGCAAGGCGCATTAGTTGCCTCTGCCGTTCAAGAAGGCGTAATGCGATTTGTGAAATAGTCTTCGCATTACCGTACCATCACGAGAGATAAACAGGTCTTTACGCAAAAAAACGGCAGCGAATTTCGCTGCCGTTTTTCTATTCATCGCTATGATTGAGCAAGATTCGGTTAAATATAGCTCGTCTAGTGTGTATGAACATCGCCATCATGGCTATGCGCTCTCATCAATCCAGACATTGAGAACGAGCTGTCTACCGTTCCTTTGAAGCAATTAACAACCCATGGATAACTGTCCGTTATGTAGTAACCGTATTGCCCGTTCACCGTCATGCCATTACATTCATCTAAATCCCCAAGACCACTTACGTATTCGTAATCTCCGCGAAACTGACCATCATAATTCGAACTCGCAACAACACCTTGCCCAGCGACAGGCGTCGAGTACCCTGATACGGTCTGACGAGTACCCGATTTCAATCGGTAGCTTGGTGTCGCTTTTCTCACAGTGCCACTATCATCAAAACAGCTGCCGTAAATCGGAAAGCCATCTGCTGCAAACCCAACAACAGGTGACGCGCTCCCACCCACGCAATTTTGAATGAATAATGCGACAGGGTTTCCGTGGTAATGGTATTTCCCTGTTGGCTGAACATGAGCATTGTGCTGATCGGTACCAAATCCATTCAAACTCGACATAGGATCATAACGCCATGGATTATTAATTTGGCTCTGACCGCATCCTATTTTCTCCTGCCCTAAGGGTTCACTGCCTACCCCGTAACACGCTGCGGCTAACATATCGACATTGACGCCATTTAGAAATACTCCTTCAGATACTGCCATACTCAAAGCCGTACTAGACCCAGCCAATACCGGATTCGCTGCAATCTCATAATCTGAATCTTGTTCACTTACATTGGTCGCGAAGGATGCCGTTTGATCATTAAAGTCGTGATTTGGGATATGGTTACTTTCTATCACGCACTTATTTCCTGCTGAAGATATGCTCACGGCACCATTGAATGAAATAGAGCGTTGAATATCGGTAACGCTTGAAGTGAGAGAACCGAGGTAATCAAGGCAATCACCAGAAAGGGAAGTAAAAGTGTAATTGGTGATATTACCGTTTTGAGGAAGACCTGTTGAGCTGTTGTTGATAGTAGGGGGCGACGAAGAATTCGTTTCAGTCGTTCCAGCGTTACATCCTGCTAATATCATGACTGTGAGCGTTATGTAGAGTGCTTTCATGTTGTCTCCTGCCTAAACTGTTCGCTTAACAATCAGTTTAGACAGGGTAATAGCGATTACTAAGAACTTTACGGAGCTTTACATGGATTGACGAAGATTGACTTAAACAGGTAGCGCTGTTGTGTATTTTAATGTCTCCATTGCAAAAGTAGAGGTCACGTTAGTAATCCCATCCACACTATTGACGAGCTGTTTATAGAAGTCATCGAATGATTTCATATCTTGTACTAATACACGCATCATGTAGTCGTATTCTCCCGCCATCCGATAAAACTCCATTACCTCAGGAAACTCAGAAGCCGTTTCTACAAACGTGGTATACCATTCATGGGAGTGGTCACTGGTTTTCACCATGACAAAGGCGGTAAAACACAACCCTAGTTTTTCAGGGTTCAATAACGCAACGCGTTTGTCTATAAACCCTTCTTCTTCGAGTCTTTTAAGCCGCTTCCAGCAAGGAGTAGTTGTGAGATGGACTTGTTCTGCCAGCTCATTCAAAGACAAAGTGCTGTCCTTTTGCAATAGGATAAGAAGCTCTCTGTCTATTCTATCCAGTGATGGTTTACTCATAAAAAATTCAAATGTAGAAATAAATTCCCTTAATTAGGCCACAATGTATAAAAACAATAAACATTTTCTTACATTTCGAGCGTACTCTATATATCCAAAAAAAATCTGAAGTAACATGGTTTTTGAATTTGGTTTGCTTTTAAAGCGATATTTTTAAAATACGTCGCTACCTGAGCTACAAAGCTATCGCTTGAGCCAAGTGACTGGCGAGTTAATTACAACAAACCTGGAAAGTCGTAAACAAGGAGCTGTTTGCAATGAGTATTGACCATGACTGGACCAATAATGCAATCCGAAAAATAGAGGCCGATTTCCAAAGAAGTGCCGATACACACCTCATTAAACTCAATTTGCCTTACATTGAAGGCATTGATATTTACTTGAAGGACGAAAGTACCCACCCCACTGGCTCGCTTAAGCATCGGCTAGCAAGATCGCTGTTTTTATACGCAATTTGTAACGGTTGGATTGGTCCTGATACTCCGGTCATTGAATCTTCTTCAGGAAGTACAGCGGTAAGTGAAGCCTATTTTGCTCGTTTACTCGGATTGCGCTTCATCGCGGTTGTACCCAAGAAAACGGCTCGCTCAAAGATAGAACAGATCGAGTTTTATGGCGGAGAAGCTCACTTTGTCGACCGTACAGATGAAATCTATTCAGAATCACGAAGATTGGCGGAAGAGCTAAACGGTCATTATATGGATCAGTTTACTTACGCAGAAAGAGCGACTGATTGGCGTGGGAACAATAACATTGCCAACAGTATATTCGAACAAATGGCTCAGGAAGATCATCCCATACCAACTTGGGTAGTGATGAGCGCGGGAACGGGAGGCACGTCTGCGACAATTGGTCGATTCATTCGCTACCAAAAGCACCCGACCAAACTGTGTGTTGTAGACCCAGAAAATTCTGTGTTTCACGCCTATTATCGTACTGGTGATCGTGCAATCACCTTGAACATGGGCAGCCGAATTGAAGGCATAGGTCGACCACGTGTTGAACCAAGCTTCATTCCTGGCGTCATTGATGAAATGCGCACTATCCCAGATGCCGCCAGCGTCGCGACAGCACATTGGTTAGAGAGAAAACTCGGCAGAAAAGTGGGCGCATCAACAGGAACAAATCTGTATTGTGTACTTCAAATAGCGATTGAAATGCACGCTAAGGGAGAAACAGGATCTTTAGTCACTCTGCTATGCGATAGTGGTGAACGATACTTGGATACTTACTACAACTCAGAATGGCTTAACATCCATATTGGGGATTTGTCGCCCTACCTTGATGAGCTAGAGCAAAAGTTTGGACACTAGGGTCTGTTGACTCTTCCTACATTAGAAACTAAAAAAGCGCCGAAAGGCGCTTTTTCTTACTCACTATTTTTTCGATCGCGCTTCAAATGCCGCTAACTGTTCTGGAGTAGCTGGCAACTGGTGATTTTCTTTCCACTCGCCATAAGTCATTCCATAAACGCGTTCTCTCGCATCATCTATAGACAATTCCAACCCTTGGTCATCAGCTTCTGCTTTATACCATTTGCTAAAGCAGTTACGGCAGAATCCCGCCAGAATCATCAGATCGATATTTTGAACCTCTTTATTATTGTCCAAGTGACTTAGTAGACGACGGAACACCGCTGCATCTAGCTTATCTTGTTCTTCTTGGCTTAAGTTCTTGTAATTAAAATCGACCATTGCTATTCCTTATTTGTGTTCAATTCGGGTTTTGGATTTAATGACTTCAAAGCGATCTCACCGTGAGATGAACGTGCTTTTACGTCTCTTGCTAGCTCAGCGTTTAACTGCGATTCTACATAGCCAGGTGAATGTGTACGAGCAGAGATCAATCGATACATCGCTGGAATCACAAACAGAGTAACCAATGTGGCAAACGCCATTCCAAAGAAAATTACCGTACCCACAGCCACTCGGCTTTCGTAGCCGGCTCCACTCGATAATATTAATGGGATAGAGCCTGAAAGCGTGGTGAAGGCTGTCATTAGAATCGGGCGTAAACGTCTCGCTGCGGCATCGACTATCGCTTGCTCAAACTCAACACCTTTGTCTCTAAGTTGGTTAGCAAATTCAACAATCAATATGCCATTTTTGGTTACCATTCCTATCAACATAATCATGCCAATTTGGCTGTAAATATTGAGCCCTTGCTCCATAAAGAATAGCCCTAAAAACCCACCAAGAACGCCCATTGGAACAGTAAACATGACAACGAGCGGGTTAATAAAGCTCTCAAACTGTGCCGCTAACACCAGGTAAGCGACCAATAATGCCAAAGCAAAGACGATCAATACACTGGCTTGATTTTCCTTGAATTCTTTCGACTCTCCAGAATACGCTACGCTGATATCACTTGGTAAGTTATCAATAGCGAGATTATCCAAATGATCCAACGCTTCCCCTAACGTTACCCCATCGTTAAGATTCGCACTGATAGTGATGGATTTTTGTTTATTGGTATGTGATAAACGAATGGATGAGCCGACTTCCTCTATCTTAGTGACAGCGTCTAAAGTCACCAGATCGCCGCTTCGTGTTCGCATGTAAATTTGGCTAAGATCCATTGCACTGTTGAAGTGGTTTTCATCGCCACGAAGATAAACATCGTACTCTTCCCCACGCTCAATAAACGTGGTTTCTGTTTTGCCACCCAGCATCACCTCCAGCGTATTGGAGACGTCCGTTACTTTAATACCTAATTCTGCTGCGCGCTGCTTATCGACACTCACAACCAATTCAGGCGTTTTTTCTGAGTAGTCTATTTCTGCTCCATTCATAAATGGGCTATCGTTGGCTTTGTCTTTTATTAGGTTTGCCCACTTTTGCAGTTCCTGATAATCCGAGCCTCCAAGCACAAACTGAACTGGCTCACTTGATCCGCCCCTAAAGCCGGGCATCATTGGGAACACCCTAGCATCAGGAATATCTCCTAACGCTTTGCGAACCATTCCCAAAGCTTCCTGAGCCGTTTTGTCTCTAGTTTGCCAATCTTCTAAGATCATGATGACAAAACCAGTTTGGTCCCCCGCCCTACCACCAAAAGCAGGCGATTGAACACTAAAAGATTTCAATACGCCTTGCCCTAGCAGCGGAAGCAAGCGTTGCTCCACAATGTCGATATTGGCATTCATTCGGTTATAACTGGTGCCATCAGCACCACGTACAAACGCAAATAGAACACCTCTGTCTTCTTTTGGTGCCAATTGTGAAGGCACTTGCTCCATCAAATAAACGCTCCCCCCTATACACCCAAGAATAATTATGGGTGCAATCACTCGCCAAGCCATCGCCTTAGACAACGCTCGTCTGTAAATGCGTTCTAACTTGCCAAACATCGAATCAATGAACCGATTGAATCGGTTAGGCTTAACGTTGGCTTTGAGGATCTTACTGCCTAATACGGGCGTTAATGTAAGGGCAATCAAAGAGGAAAAAATGACGGACATTGCGAGTAAAACCGAAAACTCGGTGAACAATAAGCCAACCATTCCTTCCATAAATGAGATAGGCAAAAATACCATCACCAAAACTAGAGTGGTCGCGACAACGGCAAAGCCAACTTCTCTTGTGCCTTTATACGCCGCAAGTAACGGCGACTCTCCACGCTCAATATGGTGATAAATGTTTTCGACAACAACAATCGCATCATCCACAACCAAACCAATCGACAAGATCAATGCCATCAATGTAATCAGGTTAATTGAGAAGCCAAAGTAGTAAGCCGCTATAAATGATGAAATGAGCGATACAGGCACGGTAACCGCAGGAATTAATGTTGCCCTAACTTGACCAATGAATATGTACAGAACGAGAACAACTAAACCGCCCGTTATAAAGAGCGTGTTATACACCTCGGAGATTGAGCGATCGATAAAGACCGTCGAGTCATAATCAATCGCCAGTCGTGTTCCCTTAGGAAGAAATTTTTGGATCTGCTCAACTTCTTGGTGAACGGCTTTTGCTACCTGAAGCGGGTTAGCGTCCGATTGGGGCACAATGCCCAAACTAACGTTGACGACACCGTCGCTTTTAAACGTCGAGTTTTCGTTTTGTGCACCAATGAATACGTCAGCAACATCTTTGAGATAGACCGGTGTCCCGTCGTCGGCTTGTTTTACGACCAAGTAGTCAAAATCTTCTGCGGTGTTATATAGACGAGCGGTACGTACCGACATAACCATTGTGTCGTTTCGCACTTCACCGGCTGGATTCTCCACATTTTCGCTACGCAAAGCACTCGTGATGTCGGTTGTTGTTACTCCTCTTCCAGCCATTAATGCAGGCTTCAGCTTCACATACATGACTTTATAGAGACCACCGGAGATATTGACGGAGCTCACCCCGGAAATCAGTGAAAACCGATCCACCAATACGCGCTCGGTGTAATCTGTCAATTGTGTTCTATCGAGTTCGGAAGAACTTAAGTTTATGTATACCGAAGCTTCCCCACTGCCATTGTCTTTATAAACAATCGGATCATTCGCTTCGTCCGGTAATCGACGTTGTGCACGAGCGACGGCATCTCGCACATCACTAGCGCCAGTATTTAAGTCGTAACCGAGCTCAAATTTGATAGAGATCCGTGAAAAACCATTTCGAGAAACTGAGGTAATTTCGTCAATACCGCTAATGCCAGAAAGTTGGTCTTCCAATATAGACGTAACTTGGCTTTCCATGATCGTGGCTGAAGCGCCATCATAACGAGTACTGACAGTAACGACGGGGCTTTCAATGTCGGGCATTTCACGGACGGCAAGCTTTGAAAAGGATACCAAACCAAACACACAGAGCAGTAAACTCAGGACAATTGCAACAACAGGACGCTTTACAGAAACATCAGATAACCACATGGTTATTGCTCCTTCTGCGATGCATTCTTGTCTGCGTTACCTTTGCTCTGTCCTTTCGAAGCATTAATCTCGCGAACTTTTGCACTGTCACGCATGTTTACGACTCCTTGAGTTACGATTTTCTGACCAATATCTAAGCCTTTCTCTACCACAACTTGGTTATCGATACGCGCACCAAGCAGAATTTCCGTTTTGTGAGCCTGATTGTTTTCATCAATGACGAAAACAAAGCGTTTTGTGCCCGAGTATTGAAGTGCTTGAACCGGGATGATTGGGGCATTTAATGAAGGAAAATCAAGCGTCGCAGCCATCAGCATTCCCGGCTTGAGTTGCTTGTTAGGGTTATTGAAATACACTCGCACTCTCAGGTTCAACGTATTAGGATTTATACGTGGGTCGATAGCGACCACTTTGCCTTGAAACACGGTATTTCCCCATGCTTGGCTTTCAGCAGCTACCGACATGCCAACAGATAATTGGGCTAGGTAGCGCTCAGGTACCTGCAGATCCAATTCCATCAACGTTAGGTTATCTAGCGTAAGTAATTGCTCACCAATACTGACTAATTTACCTCGGCTAAAATCAACAAATCCGACAGTGCCAGAAAATGGTGCATCTATATGTAAGTCATTTAAACTCGCTTTTGCGACAGCTAAACGCGCCTTCGCGATTTCTACTGCCGCTTTTTGCCCATCAATTTCAGTTTGAGTAATAGCGCCTTTTTTTAAGAGCCGTTGGTACTCTTTTAAAATCCTCTGCTGGTCAGATAAATACGCAGTAGCTTCAGCCGCAGATGCTTTCGCTTTATCATCACTCAGTTTTACCAACAGCTGACCTTTCTTTACGTCCTGATTCGACTGGATCAATATACTGTCGACCTTGCCTGCCGCTTCTGGGGCAATCACAACGCTTTCACTCGCTTCCAGCTTTCCAATCAAAGAGAGCGACTGTGAAATCTCGTGTGTTGCCACTTCCGAAGTAACAACAGCGATTGACCTGTCACCGCGAGGACCTTTTGCAGATGCTACTGGGCTGATAAAGATAAAAGTGAATAAAAGAACAGGAATTATCGATTTAGTTTTCATATTGAAAGCTCGAAGTTTGTATAAATGCAATTCTATCAAGTGATACGGCTTTGAGCGTAAAGGAATGTAAAGTTTGCGAATTAATGGGTAAGTAACCTGTTGCTACGCATAAAATTAATACAAAACGCCCAATTTTTGTTGCTCTTGCCCAAAAAGTCAGCATTCACGCCAAATATCTAAGAAATCTCTTTACAGCATAATCGAGTTTGCTATCATGCGCTCCGCACTTGGTTACTGAGTTGGGAAAACAGTAGCTAAGTATAAAAAGCACCCTGGAGGGGTTCCCGAGTGGCCAAAGGGAGCAGACTGTAAATCTGCCGGCACTGCCTTCGATGGTTCGAATCC
>NZ_JAUYVM010000037.1 GCF_030689305.1 Vibrio penaeicida
GGTCGGTGAAGAGGGATTCGAACCCCCGACCCTCTGGTCCCAAACCAGATGCGCTACCAAGCTGCGCTATTCACCGACAAATTTCGTTTTGATTTCAAAACTGGGAACCTTATAGGCTACCAAATCAATGGGGTGGCTAACGAGATTCGAACTCGCGACCACCGGAATCACAATCCAGGGCTCTACCAACTGAGCTATAGCCACCACTAATTTTTTGCATAGCTGTTAACAACAACTATTGAAATAGTGGTCGGTGAAGAGGGATTCGAACCCCCGACCCTCTGGTCCCAAACCAGATGCGCTACCAAGCTGCGCTATTCACCGACAATACTCCAAAGGAGTGTTTTGTTTCGAACTTAATCAAAACTGGAAACCGTATCTATTACTAGCTTTGGTTACCGAAATAATGGGGTGGCTAACGAGATTCGAACTCGCGACCACCGGAATCACAATCCAGGGCTCTACCAACTGAGCTATAGCCACCACTATTTTGCCAATATTACCTATTTACATAAGCATCCGGATGGCGCGCCCGAAAGGATTCGAACCTTCGACCTTTGGCTCCGGAGGCCAACGCTCTATCCAGCTGAGCTACGGGCGCATGCCCTATCGGCGGAGTGGAATAATACGTATATCACAAAGTGTCGTCTAGTGTTTTTTGCAGTTTTTTTATTGATTGTTGCCTTTTTCGGCAATTGAGATGTGATTAAACCCATGTCGCGAACAAGTTGTTGTTTATTGCAACAACTTGAGTCGCTATAATCACCTATTATTTATAATGATTTAACAGGTGTTTCACACCTAGATAATCAAAATACTTAAGTTTCGACAGGGAAAGGCTTCATTTACGGTATTTTTTGATAAACCGTGTGCCTGTGAACACTCTCTGACAATAGCTTAGGTGAATAACAAACCAATTAAAGATAAACATCGTATTTATCAATGCCTGAAAATGTATAGCGAGTAATGGATATGTCACGTCGAATTATTGGCCTATTGGCTGCTACAATCACCTTCTCAAGTTTCTCTTTTGCAGCCAAAGTCAGCCAAGAAGAATACGATGCGATTTCAGATCGTATTAAGCCTGTTGGTCAGGTGTACCTTGCTGGAAGCGAGCCTGTTTCAGCAGAACCTAAAGGTCCCCGAGATGGCGCTTCAGTTTACAATGTATTCTGTACAGCATGTCATGGTACTGGTGTCAGTGGAGCACCGATTAAAGGAGATGCAGGACAATGGGCTGCACGTATCGCCCAAGGTATGGATGTGATGACCGATCATGCCATCAATGGTTTCAACGCAATGCCTGCAAAAGGCGCGTGTATGGATTGCTCCGATGAAGAAATCGTCGCTGCAATTAACCATATGATCGAAGGTTTGTAACGTACCGACAAAACCTCAGTAAAAAGAGCAACACACGAAAGGCGGTTGCTCTTTTTTGTTCGGGCTCACTCTTGGTGTATACCCAAGTGACCCCAAGGTGCAAAATTCTTAATAGATCTACTTTTTGAACATCGCTTTCAAATTGGCAATATGCGCCTGACCTTTTTCCATTCTTTCTTCTTGTGAGACTTTCTTTTTAGCTTGCTCCCACTCTACATCATCAAATGGCAGTTCATCGAGAAAGCGGCTGTGTTGAGGTTTGATTAACTCTCCATATTGTCGGCGTTCACGACACATGGTAAACGTGAGTTCTTTCTGTGCACGCGTTATCCCTACGTACATTAGCCGTCTTTCTTCTTCTACGTTCTCTTCATCAATACTGGTTTGGTGCGGCAAAATACCTTCTTCTGCACCAAGTAGGTAAACATACGGAAACTCCAACCCTTTAGATGCATGTAAAGTCATCAATTGAACTTGGTCGGCATCATCGTCGTCTTCACCTCGCTCCATCATGTCGCGAAGCGTAAGCCGCTGAACCACTTCTTTTAACGTTTTTTCTTCATTGTCGTAGTTGTCTCCTTCGAGATCCGCCACTATCCAACTGTATAAGTCCGACACATTTTTCATTCGCATTTCTGCTGCTTTCGGGCTTGGTGACGTTTCGTATAACCAGTCTTCATAATGGATATCTCTCACCAGTGAACGCACCGCCTCAACCGTGTTGCCTCGCTCTGCATTGTCGGATATCGCGACCACCCATTGCACAAACTTACGCAGGTTTTCCAAACCACGCCCAGTAAGATGCTGCTCCAGTCCAAGTTCAAAGCTGGCTTCAAACAGGCTTTTTCCTCGCATGTTGGCGTAACTGCCCAGCTTTTCTAATGTGACCGGACCAATTTCTCGTCTTGGGGTGTTTACGATTCGCAAGAAAGCATTATCGTCATCTGGATTCACGAGGACACGAAGGTAAGCCATGATGTCTTTGATTTCTGAACGAGCAAAAAAGGAAGTACCGCCAGAAATCTTATAAGGCACTCGGTTTTGCATCAGCGATTTTTCAATCAACCTAGATTGATGATTACCGCGGTACAAAATCGCGTAGTCTTTGTAATCGGTCCTGTTCAGGAATTTATGTGCGATCAGTTCACCCGTGATCTTTTCCGCTTCATGCTCTTCATTTTTTGCGGTCAGAACCTTGAGCATTTCGCCATCTGGAATTTCAGAGAACAGCTTTTTTTCATAAACGTGCGGGTTATTGGCAATCAAAATATTCGCACTACGTAAAATTCGACTGGTTGAACGATAATTTTGCTCTAGTTTGATTAGGCGAAGGTTGGGGTAATCTTCCCCTAATAACACGAGATTCTGAGGCTTTGCCCCGCGCCATGAATAGATAGACTGATCATCGTCGCCTACCACAGTCAATCGACCGCGCTCACCGACGATTAAACGAACCAATTCGTACTGACTGGTGTTGGTGTCTTGGTATTCATCGACCAGCAAGTAGCGAATACGACTTTGCCAGCGTTGACGAACGTCTTCGTTCGATTTCAACAGAAATACAGGGAGCGCAATGAGATCATCAAAATCCAATGCGTTGTAGGCTTTCATTTGCTTCTGATACATATCAAAGCAGTGCCCAAACAATTGCTCTTGCTCCCCTCTCGCTCGTTCAATAGCTTGAGCAGGCGAAAGCATGTCGTTCTTCCAGTTAGAAATATGGCTCAGTAAGGAACGGAGTAAATCTTTATCGCCATCGATCTGTTTTTCAGTGAGCTCTTTTAATAACGCTAACTGGTCTTGATCATCAAACAGAGAAAAACCCGCTTTTAATCCCAACGCTTTGTATTCTCTACGAATGATATTCAAACCCAGCGTGTGGAACGTCGAAACCATTAACCCCTTTGACTCATGCTTACCCAAAGTTTGACCAACGCGCTCTTTCATTTCACGGGCGGCTTTATTGGTAAAGGTAACCGCTGCGATATTCCGCGCTTTGTAGTCACACTGCTGAACCAAGTAAGCAATTTTGTTGGTAATAACTCGAGTTTTACCAGAGCCAGCGCCTGCCAGAACCAAGCAGGGACCTGATACATATTTCACGGCTTCATCTTGTCTGGGGTTCAGCTTCATTGCGGGGTCTCTTTCGAATTCGATCTCGGGAGCATAGTGTAATTCTCTCCTCATATTTATACCAATAAGAAATTACTCGGCAAAAAATTCGTAGGATTACAAATTATTTGTTGCACACATCCATAGGGTTGGAATTATAATGAATGAACGTTCATTCACATTTGAGTAATGCATATATGCCCGGTGAAAAGCAGATTGGTAACGATAAGCGATTGAAGATATTGCGAGCTGCAGAAAACTTGCTCGCAGAAGAAGGCTTTCATGGCATATCAATGCAAAAGATTGCACAATTAGCAGGTGTTGCCGCTGGAACCATTTATCGCCATTTCGATGATAAAGACCATTTATTGATTGAATTAAGGCTCATGGTTTCTCAGCGTATCGCTGATGTTGTGCAAGCCAACGTAGATAATGACATGCCTCTGAAACAACGTTTTCGCATTATGTGGCTCAACATCTGGCACTTGGCCTGCACGGAAGGGAGCACGCTTTGCAATCGGACTCAATACGAATCTCTTCCTACGCCTGCTCATGTGAATATTAGGGAACTTGAACGAAAAATGTTTGCCAAAGTGGAGCAAATGTTCACGGAAGGTAAACAACAAGGGGTACTCAAGCCTTTGGATAACCCCATTTTATCTGGTCTTAGTTTGGAAGTAGGCGTCACGCTTGCTCGCAAACATGCCTTAGGGATCTTTCAACTCAATGATGATGCATTAGAAGCGGCGATTGAAGCCAGCTGGGATGCCATTGTTCAACACTAACTTGGAGTTCTGAATAGAATGAAAAAGTGGACTTTCTTTATGTTACTTATCTCAATCCTGCTTTTCGGCAGTGTGATAGGTTTCAATATGTTTAAACAACAGAAGATTGCTGAGTATCTGGCAAATAGACCGGAACCAGAGTTCCCTGTTACCGTCACTGAAGTTACGGCTGTTGATTGGGTTCCGACCATTGAAGCAATCGGCTTCATTGAACCAAACCAAGGCGTGACACTAACAACAGAAACCAATGGTGTGATAAATAAGATTCAATTTGAATCTGGCACTACGGTTAAAGATAACCAAGTTCTTCTTACGTTGGATTCTGAAGTTGAGCAAGCCAACCTAAAAAGTGCGAAGGCAAAATTGCCAGCTGCTCAAGCAAAATACAAACGTTATGCTGGTTTGTATAAGAAAGGCTCTGTATCGAAAGAAGCTTATGATGATGCGCAAGCTGCGTATTTCTCTCTTTCTGCGGATATTGAGAGCTTAAAAGCGTCTATCAATCGCCGTGAAATTAAAGCACCGTTTGCAGGTGTCGTCGGTATTCGAAATGTCTACCTAGGTCAGTACCTGCAACCAGGAACGGATATTGTACGCCTTGAAGACACCAGTGTTATGCGCCTTCGCTTTACCGTTCCACAAACGGATATTTCGCGTATTTATATGGGTCAAACCGTTGATATCAAAGTCGACGCCTACCCAGAAAATTCCTTCCAAGGATCCATCAGTGCAATAGAGCCTGCCGTCAGCGTACAAAGTGGCTTGGTACAAGTTCAGGCGGACATTCCGAATAACGATGGTCAACTTCGTAGTGGTATGTTCGCTCGTGCCGACATCATTTTACCAAAGCTAACCGATCAGGTTTCCTTGCCTCAAACCGCAATCACTTTCACCTTATACGGTGACAATGTGTACATTCTGTCTGACGAAGATGGTGTACAACGAGTGAAGCAACACGTTGTAAAAGTGGGTGAACGTACCGAGCACATCGCTCATATATTAGAAGGGGTAAAACCTGGAGATGTAGTGGTGACTTCTGGTCAGGTTCGTTTAAGCAATGGCGCTAAGGTTCGTATCGTGGAAAGCGATGCAACGAATCCGCCAGCTGAAACACCAATGCTGTAACTGGAGGAAGCATGCGCTTTACTGATGTTTTTATTAAACGTCCTGTTTTAGCGGTATCCATTAGCTTTTTGATTGCTTTGCTTGGTTTACAAGCCATCTTCAAAATGCAGGTGCGTGAATACCCTGAAATGACGAATACCGTTGTTACGGTATCAACGGGCTATTACGGTGCCAGTGCCGATTTGATTCAGGGCTTTATTACTCAGCCGCTGGAACAAGCTGTCGCACAAGCCGATAATATCGACTTTATGACGTCGCAATCGGTGTTAGGTAAGTCCACCATTACGGTGACAATGAAGTTGAATACCGATCCGAATGCGGCGCTGGCGGATATTCTCGCCAAAACCAACTCGGTGAGATCTCAACTTCCAAAAGAAGCAGAAGATCCAACGGTAACCATGTCGACAGGCTCAACCACCGCGGTTCTCTACATTGGTTTCACCAGTGACGAGTTGGTGTCGAGCCAGTTAACAGACTATCTTGAGCGAGTGATCAACCCTCAGCTATTTACGGTTAACGGCGTGTCTAAAATCGACCTTTACGGCGGCTTGAAATACGCACTTCGTGTTTGGTTAGACCCAACTAAAATGGGTGCGCTTAACCTAACAGCAACCGATGTAATGACGGTTCTGAATGCCAACAACTATCAGTCGGCAACCGGTCAAGCCATTGGCGAATTTGTTCTGTACAACGGCAGCGCAGATACACAAATATCAAGCGTTGAAGAACTGAGTCGTTTGGTGGTGAAAAACGGTGAAGGTCTCGTCATTCGCTTAGGTGATATCGCCAAAGTGTCACTAGAGAAAAGCCACGATGTTTACCGTGCAAGTGCAAATGGGCAAGAAGCGGTTGTTGCCGCAATCAATGCCGCGCCAAGTGCTAACCCAATCAACATTGCGGCAGACGTTCTAGAGTTATTACCAACACTTGAAAAGAACCTTCCAAGTAACATCAAGATGGAAGTCATGTACGACTCCACAATTGCAATCAATGAGTCCATCCAAGAGGTCATCAAGACCATTTTGGAAGCGGCACTGATTGTATTAGTGGTTATCACCATCTTCCTAGGTTCGTTCCGAGCGGTCTTGATCCCTATCGTTACTATTCCATTGTCACTAATTGGTGTGGCTATGGTGATGCAAGCAATGGGTTTCTCTTGGAACCTAATGACACTGCTGGCTATGGTTCTGGCTATCGGCTTGGTGGTTGATGATGCCATTGTTGTTTTGGAAAACGTCGACCGTCATATCAAACTGGGCGAATCGCCATTCCGTGCGGCTATTATTGGTACACGTGAAATTGCGGTGCCTGTTATTGCCATGACATTGACCTTAGGAGCGGTATACGCACCAATCGCAATGATGGGTGGTATTACGGGTTCTCTGTTTAAGGAGTTCGCCCTTACTCTTGCAGGAGCAGTATTTGTTTCAGGTATCGTTGCGTTAACACTTTCTCCGATGATGTGTTCGAAGATGCTGAAAGCCAATGAGCAGCCAAGCAAGTTCGAGAAAACCGTTCATCACTTCCTAGACAGAATGTCGGATCGCTACGAAGGTATGTTGGGCGCAGTGATGCAACATCGTCCTGTCATTATTGCTTTCGCTATCATCGTGTTTGCCAGTCTTCCAATGTTGTTCAAGTTCATACCGAGTGAGCTTGCGCCATCTGAAGATAAAGGTGTGGTGATGTTGATGGGTACAGCGCCATCAAACGCGAACCTCGACTACATGCAAAACACCATGAATGATGTGAACAAAATCCTGTCAGACCAGTCAGAAGTGGCGTTTGCTCAGGTGTTCACTGGGGTGCCTAACTCAAACCAAGCTTTCGGTATTGCATCCATGGTACCGTGGAGTGAGCGTGAAGCAAGCCAAGCGGAAGTCAAAGATCGCGTAAGTAAGTTGGTGCAAGATGTTCCAGGTATGTCGGTAACGGCTTTTGAAATGCCGGAATTACCGGGCGCGGGTTCTGGTCTTCCTATTCAGTTTGTTATGACAACACCGAATAGCTTTGAGAGCTTGTTCCAAGTCGCGACGGATGTGTTAACGGAGGTTAATACGAGCCCACTGTTTGTCTACTCTGATCTCGATCTGAACTACGATTCAGCCACCATGAAGATCAACATAGACAAAGATAAAGCCGGTGTTTATGGCGTTACCATGCAAGACATTGGTATCACGCTCAGCACAATGATGGCGGATGGCTATGTAAACCGTATTGACCTAAATGGTCGTTCTTACGAAGTGATTCCGCAAGTAGAGCGTAAGTATCGCTTGAACCCGGAATCCATGAACAACTATTACGTGCGAGCAGCAGATGGTAATTCCATACCGCTAGGAAGCCTAATTTCGATTGATGTGGTTGCGGAGCCTCGCTCACTGCCACACTTCAACCAGTTAAATTCGGCAACTGTAGGTGCAGTACCAACACCAGGTATTGCTATGGGTGAAGCGATAAACTGGTTTGAAAATATAGCTGAAACCAAACTGCCGGCGGGATACAACCATGATTACATGGGGGCATCTCGTCAGTTCGTAACAGAAGGCAGTGCACTGTACGCAACATTTGGCTTGGCTTTGGCCATCATCTTCCTAGTATTGGCTATTCAATTCGAGTCGCTGAAAGATCCACTGGTCATTATGGTTTCCGTGCCACTCGCTATATGTGGAGCGTTAATCGCACTAGCGTGGGGCGCGGCATCAATGAACATTTACTCGCAGGTTGGTCTTATCACCCTTGTCGGGCTTATCACCAAGCACGGCATTTTGATTTGTGAAGTTGCCAAAGAAGAACAACTTCATAATAGAAAGAACAAGATGCAGGCAGTAATGGAAGCGGCGAAGGTGCGTCTTCGCCCTATCCTGATGACAACAGCAGCCATGATCGCAGGTTTGATACCTCTAATGTATGCAACAGGTGCGGGTGCTGCTCAACGTTTCAGTATTGGTATTGTTATCGTTGCTGGATTGGCGATAGGTACGCTTTTCACCTTGTTCGTTCTTCCGGTAATTTACAGCTACTTAGCGGAGGATCACAAACCGCTGCCTGTATTTGTTGAAGATAAAGATCTGGAAAAGCTTACGCGAGTTGATGAAGCGAAAGCCGCTCAACGAGATATTCGAGAAGAATCCGTGTAATCGCAATAGATATACAAAACGTAAAAAGGCTACTTCGGTAGCCTTTTTTCTTGCTAAAGACTAACGACAACGACCAGCGAATTACATAAAATGAGGTTAAATTGAAAGGAGTTACCCATGTTTGATCCCAAGAAACTCGAACAAATTGCCAAACAAATTCATGAGTCAATGCCTCAGCCTGTCAAAGAGCTCGGTACTGATGTAGAACAAAAGGTTCGTCAAGTTATCCAAGGCCAACTCAACAAGTTGGATGTTGTCAGCAGAGAAGAGTTTGATGTACAAACTCAAGTATTGCTGCGCACTCGCCAAAAGCTAACAGAGATGGAACAAAAACTGGCGGATCTAGAAGAAAAGCTGAGCGAAAAATAGAAACCGCTTCCTTCAGACAAAAAGAAAGGCTTACTCTAACGACAGAGCAAGCCTTTTATTTATATGTTGTGTTTACTTTTTGTATTATCGACCCCAGTCTGCTGGAGTTCTTATAAGCGTAGTTGATAACGTAGAAATAGCTTCGTCATTTTAGGTGAAGGCGTACTGTTTCAAACCTATATCGACCTTCACACTAACTTAGACGTCTATCTCACGTTATTAACTACCAATTCACGTCATTAACCACCAACAGCGATACGCTTCATGTCAGTCATGTAGCCGCGTAGCTCTTCACCGATGTATTCAACAGGGTGGTTACGAATCGCTTCATTCACTTCAATCAAACGAGCGTTATCAACTTGATTAGAAGTTTCACCCAAACCTTTACCGATAACATCTGTGTTTACAGAAGGCATGAATTTCTCGCGTAAAAGTGGAGTCGCTACGTTAGCAAATAGGTAGTTACCGTATTCTGCCGTATCTGAAATTACGACGTTCATTTCGTACAGGCGCTTACGTGCGATTGTGTTCGCAATCAATGGAAGCTCGTGAAGAGACTCATAGTAAGCAGATTCATCAATGATGCCAGACGCGGTCATCGCTTCAAATGCTAGCTCTACACCCGCACGCACCATGGCAATCATTAGAATGCCGTTGTCAAAATACTCTTGCTCAGAGATTTCAACGTCGGATTCTGGGTAGTTTTCAAAGGCAGTTTCACCTGTCTCTTCACGCCAGCCAAGAAGGTTAGCATCATCATTTGCCCAGTCAGCCATCATAGTGCCAGAGAAATGACCTGTGATGATGTCATCCATGTGCTTGTTGTAAAGTGGACGCATCAGATCTTTCAATTCTTCAGACAACCCAAACGCTTTCACTTTCGCAGGGTTAGATAGGCGATCCATCATATGAGTGATACCACCAAACTTAAGTGCTTCCGTCACCGTTTCCCAACCGTACTGTAGAAGCTTACCTGCGTAACCTGCGTCAACACCGTCCGCAATCATTTTCTCATAACATACGATAGAACCGGCTTGAAGCATGCCACATAGAATAGTCTGCTCGCCCATTAGATCAGATTTCACTTCCGCTACAAATGAAGACTCAAGACAACCAGCACGGTGACCACCTGTTGCTGCAGCCCAAGCTTTGGCGATATCCCAGCCTTCGCCCTTCGGATCGTTTTCAGGGTGAACAGCAATCAAAGTCGGAACACCAAAGCCACGCTTGTATTCTTCACGAACTTCTGTACCAGGACATTTAGGTGCAACCATCACAACGGTCAAATCTTTACGTACCTGCATACCCTCTTCAACAACGTTGAAACCATGAGAGTAACCCAGTGCAGCACCTTCTTTCATTAGAGGCATTACTGTCTCAACAACATTGCTGTGTTGCTTATCTGGAGTCAGGTTAACAACTAAATCTGCCTGTGGAATAAGAGTCTCGTAGCTGCCTACTTCAAAGCCATTGTCTTTTGCATTTTTAAACGATTGACGCTGCTCATCAATTGCAGCTTGGCGAAGTGCATAAGATACGTCCAAACCAGAGTCGCGCATGTTCAGACCTTGGTTAAGACCTTGTGCACCACAACCTACGATAACCACTTTCTTACCTTTCAGGTAATCCGCTTCTGTTGCAAATTCACTGCGATCCATAAAACGGCAACGACCCAACTGGTCTAGCTGCTCACGCAAATTTAAAGTGTTGAAGTAGTTAGCCATTTTCTGGAACTCCTGTTTAATTTATCCATAAGGTCGACGGTATAGCGTCGAATAACCTTATACTAATTCAGACATTAAGTTGCTCAAAGTGATATATTCACAACCAGTAATTGCAATAAACGCAACAATGGCTATTTTATATTGCTCAAAGTGACACCATTATGAATATCAAAAGTCTTCAAGCTTTTATTCACCTATGTGAGAGTAAAAGCTTCAG
Source organism: Vibrio penaeicida (assembly GCF_030689305.1). Taxonomy (GTDB): domain Bacteria; phylum Pseudomonadota; class Gammaproteobacteria; order Enterobacterales; family Vibrionaceae; genus Vibrio; species Vibrio penaeicida_B. The sequence continues at coordinate 10,850 of NZ_JAUYVM010000037.1, forward strand.
TAAAACAGCAACCGCCATGCACGTGAGCGCATCAGCATTGAGCCGGCAGATCCAAAAACTCGAACAGGACACACAGCAGAACCTGTTTCTTCGAGACAATCGTTCAGTAGAACTAACACCTGCCGGTAAGAAGTTGCTTCCCATTGCCGTTAATATCGTCAGTGAATGGCATCAGTTTCAGTCCGATACTCAACACGGAGAGAACGAACTTAGAGGAAAATTGCGTTTGTTCTGCTCGGTGACGGCTAGCTACAGTCACCTACCTGAGTTGCTTGCTGAATTTAGGCTGCTATACCCTTATATTGAATTTGAGCTCTCTACGGGCGACCCCGCACAAGCAATCGATAAGGTCATAAACGATGAAACTGATATTGCGATCTCTGCGCTACCCGAGTTATTACCAGCGAGGCTTGAATTTGAATCGATCAGCGATATTCCGCTCTCTGTCATTGCACCTGCTGGGGTAAGCAGTTTCGGATCGGAACTGATGGAAAGCACACCCGATTGGAACAAAATTCCTTTTATCGTCCCTGAAGCGGGAACAGCACGAGAGAGAGCGAATGCCTGGTTTAAAAAAATGCGCATAAAACCTAACATTTATGCCCAAGTATCGGGGCACGAAGCCATTGTCAGCATGGTCGCTCTCGGATGTGGTGTGGGTATCGCCCCAGAAGTCGTTATCGTAAATAGCCCTGTAAGGGATAAGATTCAGCGTCTCAAGCTGGAATCCATTAAACCCTTTAAGCTAGGCGTCGTATGTAAACGCTCAAATTTAGACAACCCTCTACTTTCCGCTTTCTGGAAAGTCGCTGAAAAGGTCTATATCCAACCATAGTGGTAACCTTGAATACTGACATTGTTAGAAGTCTTGATTAGGGTCTGTTGACCTTTCGTGGTTAAATTTTGCTCGAGTTCTATGCCTTTTAATCGCGACGCAAGGTGTGTAGCCTAGTCATTCTAAGTAAATACCTTGCAACAAAGAGTAAAAGGCATAGAAACGAACCCTTCGGGCAGCATTTGTGGCTTATTTCTACTGTGTTATCGCTCATTGATGTAGAGCGACGACTACACCGAATGAGCGCTGCCTTGTATAAAGAACCCACAAATTGCTGCAAAAATCATCTCGAAAGGTCAACAGACCCTAGTATATTTAGCAATGTCTCCCCTTGGCTCAATAGAGAAAAAGGCACTTATCCAATGTCCATATTTAGAAACATCACTTTTGTTTTGCTCTCCGCACCATTGCTTGGCTGCAGCCCAGCACCAGATAGCGTCCCAATCTCTGAAAAAAACCATTGCCGCTCTCTTGCAGAAAAAACGCCTTTGCCAATCTCTCACTTTATAGAACCATATCGTTCTCAGATGGAAACTAAAACTGGGGTATATGTGCTCGAACAAGGTACTGAAGCCATGATGTCGAGGGCATGGCTAACAGAACGAGCTGAAAAGACTATAGACGTTCAGTACTTTATATTCTCTGTTGATAACGTAGGCTTGATAGCGACGGATTATCTAGTGAGAGCCGCAGAGCGTGGGGTGAAGGTAAGAGTCTTAGTCGATGACATCATGCTGGATGCGAGAGGCGATGAACTATTAATTCTTGCTGCGCATGAAAACTTTGAAATCAAGATTTATAACCCTAATGCCAATGTCGGCAAAAACATTGCCCAGAAAATCTCTACCGTCGTCACCGATTTCCACGGCATTAATCAGCGCATGCACAACAAAGTCTTTTTAGTTGATAGCCAGATAGCCATTACTGGCGGTCGGAACATCGCAGATGAGTACTTTGGGTTTGATCACGAATACAACTTCCGAGACAGAGATGTATTTTTAGCAGGTCAAGCAGTCAAACACATTGATACATCGTTTGAAGAATACTGGAACAATAAACTCAGTGTGCCTGTTGAAGATTTGTTCAGCGCCCCCTCTTACGATGCCACCCCTGATTTTTCGAGGCTTCACTCATACGCTTGTAACCCAGAACACTTCCACCCTCAGATACGGTCAGACATTGAAAAAGTGCCGACTACATTTCAACGGTTGGCCAAAGAAGGCAAATTTCGGTTCGTTGATAACGTCGAATACATCTCAGACCAACCAGGAAAAAACGAAAGACAATCTTTTCTCGGTGGTGGGAGTGTTACCCAAGATAAATTAGTGCAATTGGCTGAAAGTGCTCAGAAGTCGATTCTGATTCAGACACCTTATCTTGTCACGACGAAAAAGGATCGGGCTTTTTTACGTGAATTAGTTGATAAAGGCATAACCATCAAGATCCTAACGAATAGCCTTGCATCTAATGATAACCTTGCAGCATTTAGCGGTTACCAGCGCAACCGCAAGCAACTGCTCGATACAGGGGTAGAGATTTACGAGTTCAAGCCTGACGCCAAGATAAGGCAGCGAGTGATGACAGAGCATATGTACAAAAAGCTCCCTTCCACACCGATTTTTGGTCTTCACGCAAAAACCATGGTGGTAGATGAAAGCATCACGGTCATCGGTACTTATAACTTCGATCCACGAAGTGCCAATTTAAACACGGAAAGCTTTGCCATTATCCATTCTCCTGAAATCACTCAGCACGTATCGAAATCAATGCATGTAGAAATGGAACCAGAAAACGCATGGAGAATTACACCTGACTTTAACCCTGATAGTGAAGTCAGTATTTCCAAACAAATCGGTGTAAAACTGCGTAGATTCATTCCCAAAGATGTACTTTAGCATTCAGGCACTTGCTACATAGGCACTATAACTCCTCTTTCCTCAGCCATAACAGAAATTGGTTGGGGAAAGTGAGAGTAGCGACCCCGTGATAACTTTTCTTTGTATATGGCAAGGAGAGAGTCGGCAACCCAGGGATTCGAACGAGCTGGTCATCCAGCCCCCACACTTGCTTTGCAAAAGCAATAGATACAAAAAAGCCTCGTCTTTCGACAAGGCTTTCAAATATGGCAGGGGGGACTGGGCCGGCACTCCGGAGATTCGAACGAGCTGGTCATCCAGCTCCCCACACTTGCTTTGCAAAAGCAATAGATATAAAAAAACCTCGTCTTTCGACGAGGCTTTCAAATATGGCAGGGGGGACTGGGCCGGCACTCCGGAGATTCGAACGAGCTGGTCATCCAGCTCCCCACAC
>NZ_JAUYVM010000038.1 GCF_030689305.1 Vibrio penaeicida
TCGGTTGAAATCACCATTCAAGGTACGAATGACTTACCTGTTGTAGAAGAACGTTTAGGCGGTTGGACCCAAGAAGACAGTACAACGCGCATTGTGAAGAATCTTGTCGTACAGGATTTGGATAACGACAATCATACGTTTGCCGTAGTGGGCGGGACCGCACCGGCAGACAGTGTAGGTATTTTCAAAATAAATGCCGAAGGGGTTTGGACGTTTGAATTGATCCCCGGCAAAGCGGACTACCTTAAAGAAGGTCAGAAACTGTTTGAAACCTATCAAGTCAAAGTGACGGATGAAGATGGCGGCGAAACGACGGTAGAGGTCTTGATCGGTATAAAAGGCACCAACGATGCACCTGTCATTGATTCGACGGTGGATGTGACAGGATCTGTTGTAGAAGATACAGTAGGCAGCGGTCTTGCTACGGGGCAATTGGTCGCGTCCGACCCTGATAACGATCCCTCACCTAATACGGATTTAACTTGGTCTGACGTTAGTACTCATCCATCTCAATTTGGTCATTTTGGCGTTGATTCTGCTACTGGGGAATGGACTTTTCAAATCAATAATTCACTCGGTTCCGTTCAAGCATTGGCAAAAGGGCAAGTCGTTACCGAAACCTTTACCGTTCAAGTAAGCGATGGAAGTGCGACAGATACCCAAGATATAACGGTGACCATCACGGGAACCAATGATGCTCCTGTAGTAACGGGTGGTAAGTTTTCAGATACAGTCACCGAAGACACTCAAACGACCGCTACCGGTGCCATCAGTTTTACAGATGTTGACACCATTGACGTACACACATGGACGGTTAGTGGTGGTGGAACGGGAACATATGGGAACCTAACCATCGACAACAACGGCAACTGGCAGTATGTGTTGGATGCCGTGAAATCAAACAGCCTGCATGAGAATCAGAAAGAAACGGAAACTTTCACTGTTACTTTGAGTGATGGGAAAGGTGGAACCGTTTCTAAAACCATCGAAGTTTCAGTGGTTGGTAGCAACGATCTACCGTCTGTAACCGGTGGCACAACGGGTGATGTTGAAGAAGATAACGCGTCACTTCAAAAAGCAACAGGCACGATAGCGATTCAGGACCCTGATGTGCCTGATAGCACAGAGTTTAAATTGCTCGGTAGCGATACTCAAACCTACGGTACATTTAAAATCGACGCTGCGACCGGTGAATGGGAATTCGACATAAACAATATCGCTGCGCAAGCTTTGGCTGAAGGTCAGGAAGTCACGCACACGTTCACCGTTGAAATTACCGATGACTACAATGGCGTCATTACTCAAGACGTTGTGATCACCATAACGGGGGACAACGATCAGCCATTTATTTCAGGTACACAGTCTGGAGACGTTAAAGAAGACACTACGCTAACCACAACAGGTTCGCTGGATGTGGCCGATGCCGATGTGATGGATACTCACACTTGGACGGTGAGTAATGCTGGTGTGGGTAATTACGGTTCTATTTCTATTGATGCAAATGGAGACTGGACGTATACCCTAAATAACAGCAGTAAAAGAGTGCAACGACTGCTTGAAGGACAGGAAGAACATGATTTCTTCACTGTAACCGTGAACGATGGTAATGGTGGAGTCGATACCAAACAAATTACCATTGAAGTTACGGGTACAAATGATATCCCACGTATGACAGGTTCAAGAGTGGGTACGGTAACAGAAGACGGAACGCTATCCGTATCCAAGAAATTAAAACCTGGTGATGCCGACCAAAACGATACTCATACTTGGGAAGTGACCCAGTATCATCCTGCTAGCTTAGGCGAGTTCAGTATTAATGCCTACGGATGGTGGACATTCACTCTCGATAATGACAAAGCCGATCATCTCGATGCAGGTGACACTGTTCGGGAAGAATATTGGGTGAAAGTTACTGACGGTGAAGGGGCTTCCACCACGAAAAAGGTAGTGGTGACGATTGAAGGAACGAACGATGTTCCGGCTCTAGACGGTGACTTGGCAGGTACGGTGACGGAAGATACTCAAGTGACCACATCGGGTATATTGCTCGATGGTGACCCAGATGCCGATGACACTCACACGTTTGCTGTATTGAACCCTAAAGGGCTGTTTGGTGAATTGACGATGAATTCCGGTGGTAATTGGGATTACGCGCTAACAAATTCAAATAGCCGAGTACAGGCGCTTGCCGTTGGTGAAACGTTAACGGATACCTATCGAGTAACTGTAACGGATAGTCATGGAGAGAAAACGGAAAAGAACCTCGTTATTACCATTCAAGGTAGCAACGACGATCCGTCGATAACAGGTAAAACTTCAGGAACTGTGATTGAAGCGACTGCTGGTCAGCAAGAAGCGGAAGGGCAGCTTACCGCACTTGATATCGATACAACAGATACTCACACTTGGAAAGTCTTGGCTCCGGTGGGCACATTCGGGACGCTCGCCATTGACGAAAATACTGGAAAGTGGACATACCAACTTGATTCAACCAAAGACGCGACGCTTAAATTAGACGCGGGTGAAATTGCTCAGGATACATTCACAGTTGAAGTGGACGATGGTAATTTAGGAAAAACCACGCAAGAAATCACCATCAATGTGGTGGGGACCAATACAGATCCTAGTATTATCGGCGATGATACTGGCAGCATAAAAGAGCTTGCTGGCACAGGCACGCCACCAACACCTAATACCACGACAGGCACATTAGAGTCTGGCGACCCAGATGGGAGTGATACACATACTTGGGTCGTTGTAGACCCATCTGGCAGCTATGGTTCTCTTTCTATTGATGGTAATGGTCAATGGACGTTTACTCTCAATGATTCATCTAAATCAGTTAACCAATTGGACGAAGGCGACACCGCAACCGATACGTTTACAGTGCGATCGACAGATAGCTTTGGTCAACAAAGTGAATCTCAAGTAGAGATAACCATTACAGGCACCAATGACGCACCAACACTCTCAGGTAGCCAATTGTCTAAAACGATCACAGAAGATGGATCAACCGCTGTTTTCGGTCAGCTTCAATCAGGGGATCCAGATAAAGATGATGGTGCAGAGTTTGGTATATCAGGTCCCCCTAACGCTGGAGAAGGAACATACGGCGTACTTGTTGTAAATCCAACAACAGGACAGTGGAGTTATACCCTAAATGATGCCAATTCAACCGCCATTCAGCAGCTTTCACCAACCACAAGTTTGACGGAGACGTTTACGGTCTTTGTCGAAGATGATGCGGGAGAAAAAGTAGAGAAAACGCTGACCATTACGATTGCTGGGACCAATGATGAGCCAGAAATTATCGGCGATGTTGCCGCAACGTATACCGAAGATAGTGGTTCAGGTGCAAGTGTCTCGTTGACCGGAAATCTTGATGTACAGGAAATTGATATTGATGTTGCTGATGGGACTGACACGGATACTGTCGATACAGTTAAGTTTGCTGCCGCTACGTTTACGGGTAATTTAGGTACGCTGACTGTTGATGAAAATGGTCAATGGGAGTATTTGATCAACAATGATTCTCCGCAAGTTCAAGGCTTGCGTCAGGACGATACTTATGTAGAAACATTTACCGTACTTGCTGAAGACGAATTTGGTGCGATTGTGAGTAAAGATCTCACTATAACCGTCAAAGGAACCAATGATTTGCCAGTAGTGACTGGCGATGATGATGGCACGGTCACTGCAACGAAGTCTGAATCCGCAAAAGGTATGGTTGTTGCCACTGATGTTGATTCTCTTGACGATGTTAAGGAATGGACGGTTGTAGACGGCGATGGGACCTACGGAACTTTAAGTATCGACTCAGCAACTGGTGAATGGATTTACACTCTAGATGCAGGAAAAACAATGCCTGCAACAAACGCCACTGCCGATGACGTATTTTATGTCCAAGCGAAAGATCTAGACGATGGTTTGTCGGCACCTTTCCCAATTGTTATTAAAGTGCAAGGTTCTGGCTTTCCGCCAGTTGGAGATGGTGGCTCACCAAACAACGATCAGCCAGACATTGTCGGAGATATCTCTGGCTCTGTGACTGAAGACTCTCTTACTTCTGAGTCTGGTCAGCTAATAGCCAGTGACCCTGATGTCGCGGACTCGCATACTTGGAGCTTAATTAATAGTGGCGGCACTGCCGAACCTGATAACAAGCTTGAAGGTACATACGGCACGTTGGAGCTCAATCCAGCAACCGGTAAATGGCACTATGTTTTAAATAACAATGATCCTCTGGTTCAAGCATTGGAGCCTGGGCAAGTTGTTCAAGAGACGTTTACTGTAAAAGTGACAGACTCTTCAGGAGAATCCAACGACTCAGGTACCCAAACTATTACGATTGATGTAGTGGGGAGCGCTGATCACGTTGAAGTAACCAACCCAGTTATAGAAACGGCACAAGTTGTTGAAGAAACAACGGAAACGGATTCAGGAACGCTTACCGTGCCGGCAGGGCTCGGTACAGGAACATGGCATTTACCAACGGGTGAAGGTCAATACGGTACATTAACTCTCGATTCATCAGGGAACTGGAGCTATAACCTCAACAGTTCAAACACGGCTGTTAATCAACTAAAAGAAGGTGCAAAGCTTACCGAAACTTTCGAAGTCGTTGTCGTCGATGAATATGGAAAGACTACCGTTGACGCAAGTGGTAATCCAATAAAGCTTCAAGTTGAAATTGATATTACGGGCACTAATGACTCACCAAACATAACGGGTGAACTGACAAGTAGTATTGCGAATACTGATGACGACGGTAAAGTTGCTGGATCGCTTAATTCTGGCGACCCTGACGTTGGTGATGTACATGAGTGGCGACTGCCGAATGAGACAGCAGCTGATGAAGAGCAGGGATCTTACGGGAAGCTGGTTCTTAACGCCGTGACCGGAAGTTATGAATATCAGCTAGATCAAAGTAATGCGACGGTTCAAAACTTAGGGCAAACAGACACGCTTACAGAAACTTTTGATGTCATTGTTCGAGATGCGCTAGGGCTTGAGTCTTCGGAAGCGATCACAATTACCGTTACGGGTTCCAATGACGCTCCGGTAATTTCTGGCGATGTATCTGGAATGGCAGAAGAAAACAGTAGCAGGCCAGCTTCAGGAAAATTGGATGCGACGGAATCCAATTCTGATGATTCAGCTTCCTTTATGCCTAAAGAAGGAGGTAATGCACTTCAAGGGACGTACGGAACATTCGAGATTGATGCTGCCGGAAACTGGGTTTACAACTTATATAACGGGCAACCTCATGTCGAGAAGCTTTCGCCGGATTCATCTGTAACGGAAACCTTCGTGGTAACAGCGGTCGACAGCTTTGGCGTGACCACTCGTGAAACTGTGACTGTGACTATTACGGGGACGAATGACGACCCTGTCATTTCTGGTGATGCAACCGGCGTTGTTGCGGAAACGGCAATCACTACAGCATCTGGAAGTTTGGTAACAGCAGACGTCGATGAAGCAGATACTGCGAGTTACAGCGTAACCACTGCATCATCATACGGGACAATGACAGTTAACCCTACTACAGGCGTGTGGGAGTACGTTGTCGACAGCAACAACGCAACTGTGAATAGCTTAGGCAAAGGCTCTTCAATTGTAGATACAGCGGTTGTGACCGTTACCGACAAATTCGGCGGTACTGATACCATGACCATCAATATCACCATCAATGGTGAAAATGATGCCCCAGTTATTGTGGGTAACCTGCCGTCAGACACTGACGCAACCGCGCAAGAAGAATCTGCAATAACGGTGACTGGTCAGCTCAACTCCGGTGACCCAGATGTCTTAGATACTCCTGATTCCCATATTTGGGAGGTGCTGAATGACAACTCTCCATACGGGAGTATGTCTATCGACCAGAGCGGAGAATGGACGTTTGATTTAGACAATAGCCATTCAGACATTCAAGAGCTGGGTGCAGGAGAAGAAATTGTTATTGAGTATCAGGTTAAAGTGTCTGATCAACATAACGAGAGTGATACGCAGACTGTTTCAATCACTGTTAAGGGAACCAACGATACTCCAATCGTGAGTGGTCCACTGACAGGCAGTACATCCGAAGACGGAACGTCAAGCGCGACAGGTGATCTGAACGTGAGTGATGTAGATGTGAACGACACACATACTTGGAGTGTGAGTGGTAGTGATACGGGCACGTATGGTTCTATTACTGTTGATGCTAATGGCGTATGGACATACACGCTAGCGAATGGTTCGGATGCAGTACAAAATTTGGCTGCTGGACAGACAGAACAAGATACCTTCCAGATCAGTGTTTTTGATGGTACTGAAACGGTAACAAAGACAGTAACAATCGATGTAGAAGGAAGTAACGATACACCATCGATTACCGGTGGCGTATCGGGTGGAATCTCTCAAGACTCAGCGTCAAGTATCACAGGAGACTTGAACGTATCAGACAAAGATTTAATGGATACGCACGCTTGGTCGCTAGTTGGTAGCTCTACTGGTCAATACGGCGAGATAACCCTTAATGCGTCTACAGGTGAGTGGGAGTACACCGTTAATAATGCGTTGCTTGGCAGCGATGCATTAGGAGAAGGTGAGACAGATACTGAAACCTTTACTGTGCAAGTATCTGATGGAAATGGCGGTGTAACTAACCAAAATGTCGTTATTACAGTATCTGGTAAAAACGATGCACCAACGGTTACTGCTGTGAATGTTGCTGGCACAACAACACTTGGGTTTACAGCGTTAGCATCTGGAAGCCTCACAGCGTCAGATCCCGATTCAAACAATACTTCTCTACTTTGGTCTGTATCTGATCCGAACGGAACGTATGGCAACCTCAGTATCGATCAGTCTGGAATGTGGTCTTACGTTATTGACGAAACCAAGCCCAATGCTTCTGACCTTATAAGTGGCGTGACAAAAACGGAAACCTTCACAGTTGAAGTGGAAGATTCACATGGTGGTATTTCTACTGAAACAGTGACTGTAACGGTTAATGGTGCGCTGTTCAGTGGCTCTATTACTACGGGAAATGACATACTCATCGCAACCGATAAAGATGAAGTTATTTATGGTGATCCGAAAGGGAGTGGCGTTGCTTCTCAAGACTCTTTTGTATGGCAGCCTGGCTCATTAAGTTCACCATCGGGACACGACATAGTTCGAGAGTTCGATGCTAACAATGACCAGTTGGATATTAGCGCAATTGTCGAAGCAGATAACTTGCTAGGTTTTTCTACGTTAGCATCCAATATTGCTCTCTCAGAGAGCTCTGGTAGCAGTGTACTTACCATAAGTGATGTTAGTGGTGTAATTCAAACCATTGAATTAGAAAATGTTGGACTGAGTGAATTACTGGATCATGCCTCTCCAAATAGCTTATCTTCTGAAGAAAAAATTGAACGTTTGCTGGATAACGGAAGCTTGGTCGTAAGCGATAATATAGGCGACAGTAGCGCTAATACTATCGGTGGTGGAATCCTATCTGACAGCTTATTTGGTTTGTCTGGAGATGACATACTTGATGGTGATAGCGGTTCAGATATTCTCGTGGGCGGCAGTGGGAATGATATTTTAACTGGCGGCAGTGGGAATGATTTGTTTATCTGGTACAAAGGAGAAACAGATAGTGCCTCAAACCATGATCAGATTACCGATTTTACGTTGTCAACCGATACCAGTATCGGCGATAAGATGGACTTAAGGGACATCTTGCCTGATTCAGTAGATGGCAGCGACCTTTCTACACTGCTTGGTCATATTTCCGCTTCTGTTTCTAGTGATAGCTCGACTCTAGAGCTTGTTGTAACACCTGAGGCCGGAATGACTCAGGCTATCGACGTTGTTATAGGAAACGCTGGTGATTACGGGTTGTCGTTAACTTCAACCTCAAGTGAAATAGTAAACGAACTTATGAATCAAAACGCTTTTAAGTGGGACTAATCTAAACTTCTTTATTTTAAATGGGCTGGAATTCTCCAGCCCTTTTTTATTTTTGCTAATTCAACAACTAAACCCACTTGTACATATAAGATACTCTCTTAGATTTTCTTAATGCTTATCTAGTACTTTTCCCAATTACAGGTTGATAAGTGAAAGTGGTATTTCGTTTCTTACTTAAGATTACTTTATGATTACACAAATCTTTAATCATTATGGTTCGATCGAAAGACATAGACAGAAATTGACTTATTTATGAGAAACTTTATTAATTTCGGTTGGTGAAAAAGCATTTATCAATCAAAGAGATGGATTGGCGTTGGAAATTTATAGTAGCTCTTAAGCAAGAAAATTACATAATGATCCATAAGTGAGAAAATAGTCTCTAATATGAGAAGTTTTAATAAATAATTATTTACTCAGTCCTGCGAATATCAAACAAAAACGGGTTTCTACCGATATACTTGTCAATATAGCTCTTTCAAAACATTTCAGGGTTGGAATTAATTTTTCTAGAAAATAAACTTTTGATGAAAATTTGGTTGTTTAATCATCAATTTAATTTCAAATTGTTTAATTTTATTGGAAATGTAATTTATAGGTTATCAACTTTGAGAGCTGGCTCATAAAGTGCGCAGGGACTGTAAAGAGATATTCAATCAACTAATGGGTTTTGTGGAGTTAGTTCCATATAGGTGGTAAATTATTAGATTAACTAATAAAAATCTAATGCGTCATACATTCTGGCACGTAATGATGCAACGAAACGAATAACTTTGGGGTTAGCATGGATTCTATTCAATCTCTTTTGTCATCAGCGATCGCAGGTATCAATCAATTAATTGTTATCGATCAAGAGGGCAACATTCGAGTTGTTCCAAAAGGAACACCATTACTTCCAGGTGAAGTGGTTTTTGCATCAGACGATGTTCAAGAACAAACCTCTCCAAAAGCAAGTATTGTTGATAATGATCAGAACTTGAATGAACTGGAGCTTGATGAAGATATCCAAGATATTTTTGCTGCGTTGGAAAGTGGCGATGACCCAACTCAATTGGGTGATGAATTTGCTGCAGCTGCAGGTACAGCTGCTTCTGGTTCGAGCTTAACAACTTCAGGAGAAATTGAGCGAGTAGGTGCCCAATCTATCGCTGAAACGTCTTTTGATACAGGTAGCCTAGAAAGCCAGGGGCTGTCTCGAACGCAAAGTCTTACATTACTAGAATCCTACAGAATTTTACTTACTACAGAGCCTAGCCCAGAAGGTGCCCCTTCATTATCCATTCCAGAAGCAGCAAACTCAGTTAACGCTGAAGAAGCACAAGATGGTGTTGATGTTCTTGTAACGGTACCTGCAGGTACAACAATTGAAGATACAATCTTCCTTGAAGTATCAAGACCAACAGGTGATTCCGTCTTTATAGAATTTCCTGTTCCTGATAATTGGGATGGCTTCTCCCCAATAGTTGTGACTATCCCAGCAACGGATTTGACAACAGACGGTGATTACACGGTTACCGCTGAAGTTGTTAAGCCGAATGGTGATTCTACTTCAACCAGTTCGCCTGTCACTTTTGACCTTGATACAACGCCTCCTTCGACCCCCGTTGTAACGATTGAAGACGATCTCAATGATGACGGTTTACTAGCTGATAATGAACTAGAAGGGCAAGTCACTGTTACGGTTAGTATTCCATCTGATGCGGAAGCTGGTGATGTGCTTTCTGTTACGGGGCAACCTGACACTATTATCACCCAAGAGATGATCAATAACGGCTCAATTTCTTTCGAGTACGACCGCCCAGAAGACGGTGAATCATTAAATGTTACAGCGACAGTGACCGACCAAGCTGGTAACAGGTCAGGGGAAGGTACCGATAGCGTTGTTACTGAAGATAATACACCGACGGGGGCACCTATTGTTCAAATATTGGATGATACGAATGATGATGGAATCCTAACATCTGATGAAAACGATGGGACAGTAGACGTTAGAGTTACCCTTCCTGAAGGCGTCAAAGTCGGCGATACGCTAAAAATCACTGGGCAACCCAATATTATCATCAACCAAGAACAAATTGATGTTGGGTTTATTACCGTCTCATACCCGGCTCCTGGTGAAAATGAAACTCTTACTGTAAATGCCACAGTTACAGATGCGTCAGGTAATGTTTCAGCGGAAGGGACAGACTCCGTTACTGGCGAAAATATCAATGATAACCCGGTCATCGCGGATGAAAATGGGAATCCACTTGGTGACTCTTTAAGTGTGTCGACAAATGAAGACACGCAGGTTGGCGGAAGACTTACGGCGACAGATGCCGATGGTGATGAGCTAACTTTTGCAAAAGGCACAGAACCCTCTAACGGCACGCTAACCGTAGATGCTGACGGAAATTGGTCATATACACCTAACGAAAATTACAATGGTAACGATAGTTTCACTGTAATCGTAAGTGACGGTAATGGTGGAACAGACACGATAACTGTGAATGTTGGTGTTACCGCTGTTAATGATGATCCTACAGCAACGGCAGAAACGGCGTCAGTCAATGAAGATGCGACGGTTAGTGGACAAATTGAAGCGTCGGATATCGATCTTCCTGCTGACAAATCGTTAACATTTACAACTAACGAAGTAGTGAAAGGGCTAACGCTTAATTCAGATGGCACATATACCTTCGACGCAAGCGAATATGATGAACTAAAAGAAGGGCAAGAACTCGTTATCACGGTACCAGTTACTGTTGAAGATGATGCAGGTGGTAGTACAACGACTTCGCTTACCATTACCGTTATAGGTAGCAACGATCCAGCTGATGTGACTGCCGATGTAGCAAATTTGACAGAGTCTGATTCCGTTCTTACTGCAAATGGTCAACTTGAAAGTACTGATCCAGATGGTAATGACAACACATTTAAAGCGACGACTATTAGTGGCACATATGGTGTCTTGACGCTTCAAGCAGACGGTACTTGGAATTTCGAATCTCATACAGCATTGGATGAGCTTGGGGCGGATGACCAAGTTACGGAACAGTTTATTGTAGAAACGGAAGATGGAACGAAATCGACCATCGATATTAATATCCAAGGTACTAACGACGCTCCTTCCGTGGATTTGCAAACACATATTTGGATACTTGAAGGTGACACATCAAAAACTGTAAAGCGACTGACAGTAAACGATGCTGATGCAAACGACAGCCATACTTTCACTGTTCTTTCTCAACCAGACACAAGTTTGGGTGATTTTGAAATGCGTGCCGACGGCAGCTATACGTTCGTTATCACAGACACTGAAGGCGCAGATAAGCTACCGGAAGGTTATAAGCACAATGAGACTTATCAAATTGAAGTAAAAGATTCTCAAGGTGCAACAACTATTGTTGATGTGACGGTAACGATTACTGGTACAAATGACGCTGCTGAAGTCACATCTGCTACTAAAACATTAACAGAAACCGATGGTATTGTAAGAACGAGCGGCACGTTAACGCACACCGATGTAGACGGTGCGGATAACACATTCAAAGCCAATACTATCGAAAGTGATATTGGAACGTTATACATTCATAAAAGTGGTGAGTGGCAATTCAAATCAAGCAGTGCATACGATCACCTTGATGAAGGGGAATCTGTAACCCATATCTTCAATGTATTCACCGAAGACGGCACTCCAACAACAGTCAAGATTACAATTGAAGGCACAAACGATGCCCCAATTGCTACCGCAGATACTGCTACAACGCTAGAAGACAATTCAGTAACCATAGATGTATTGGCTAACGATACCGACGCAGAAGACAACCCTTTATCCATCAAAGAGGCGTCAGTTCCAGCGAATCAAGGAACAGTTGAAATTGTAGATGGGAAAATCGTATTCACCCCAGCCGAAAACTTCAATGGCGAAGCCACGATTACGTATGCAACTACAGATGGAAAGCTAGATAGCGAACCTACAACTGTGAAAGTGACCGTGACGTCGGAAGACGATGCGGTAGACGCGGTGAATGACGAAGTGACGGTTGCCGAAGACGGCAG
>NZ_JAUYVM010000039.1 GCF_030689305.1 Vibrio penaeicida
GCCCCATAGAAAGCTTTAGTTGCCGCTAAAGCCTGGGTCTCACATTACCCGAATTTAGGGAAGATTATCCATACAAAAGCTTCAAACCGACAAACAACGCGTGGCATTTTTGGTTTTCGGTGATAATTGTGTTTAAGGTTCAATGCTTGCTTTTCTTTTCATCATGATTTGAATCTTTCCCAATTGAAAATCGGCAATGTTCCTTTGGTGAAATGCCGCTTGGGTTTCATCAAAAGGCAAATTGGCTGTTTGGGTATTTTTGGCAAGTAACTCTTTCTAGCAGCCATTTGCTGCGCCGTGATTTTTGCGGGGCGGCAGTGCATTGAAAAACTCCAAACTTGTTGGGTGTTTTAAGTCAACTCGTTGTGGGTTTATCGTGTAGCTGCCAACATTTTGTGAATTGGCTCTGCGTCTCAACCTTCTGTATTTGCTGAATTTCTGAGGTTGCCGTAAAGTCCGTTCATAACAAACAATTCAAACAGACCAAAAACGCGTGGCATTTTTAGTTTGCTTTGAGTTTAGTGTTTAAGGTGGTATGCGGCAGCTTGTTTTGTGCGTTGTCTGCGGTTTAAGCTGGCGTTATATCCCAGTTATTATTTCGAGGTAAATATGAAGGTTGCAATCTTGGCTTTGAGCCTTTTGAGTTTTTCTGCTTTGGCTACACACAACTGTGTGGGTGATGTTAATAATGTTGCCATTGCTGCAGGTGGTAATGTTCACGTCAATATAGGCTCAATGGGTGAAGGAAATGTAATTTGTAACACAGGTGCGATGTCCGGTGAATATACACCAGAAGCATGTAAAGCAGCTCTAAGTATGTTGCTAAGTGCTAAAATGGCAAAGAAAAAAGTAAGGCTGTATTTTAGGAATGATTCAAATACTTCTTGTCAAAAAGGAAGTTGGAAAAATTTCGGGTCTTCTGCGTATCAACTTTATTACATAAGGTTAGAAGGCTGATATAACAAAAGCTTCAAACCGACAAACAACGCGTGGCATTTTTAGTTTGCAGTAAATTTAGTATTTAAGGTGCAATGCAGCGACTTGGTTTGAGCGTTGTCTGCGGTTTAAGCTGGCGTTAGCCGTCAAGGAGCTTGCTATACTCAAAGTGATAGAATAGTATCACTTTAGTATTCCTTTGGAGCAGCTCTCATGAAAGTAGAACTAGTAACATCACTCAAACGTCAGGCAACTAAGATCCTTGCCGATCTCCACGATACTAAAGAACCAGTGTTGATTACAGAACATGGTAAGCCGTCGGCATATCTGGTTGATGTTGATGATTACGAGTTTATGCAGAATCGTTTGGCGATTTTGGAGGGTATTGCGCGAGGTGAACGCGCAATAGCTGATGGTAAAGTGGTGAGTCACGATGAAGCCAAGGACAAAATGTCAAAATGGCTGAAATAATTTGGACGGAACCAGCGTTGTCAGACCTTAATGATATCGCTGAATATATCGAACTCGAAAATGTCGTAGCTGCAAAGCAATTAGTTCAAACGATCTTCTCTAAAGTTGAACGTCTAGAAACTTTTCCTGAATCTGGGCGTATTCCTCCTGAACTAGATCATCTCAGTTATCGCGAAGTTGTTGTTAATCCATGCCGTGTCTTCTATAAACAAGACGGTGTTAAAGTATTTATCCTGTTTGTTATGCGCGCCGAAAGAGATTTGCGGAAGTTTTTGTTGAATAAGCAATAACATTTGATTTTTAACGGCTAACAAAGCTTCAAACCGACAAACAACGCGTGGCATTTTTAGTTTGCGGTGAGTTTTGTGTTTACGGTAGCTTGCAGAAGCAGCATTTGTGCGTTTTTGGCTACTTTTTGTGGGGTACACCAGTACCTAAGGGGTAACTGGAGTTATGAGTGATTTTGTTCGTGAGGTTGGTGAAAACTGGAGTCAGATTGGTGTTGACGCTAGTATAAAGCAGCAATCAGCCGGTGCGACGAATCATGTTTTTCGTATCCAATCCTCAGAGACTTTTTACCTTAAAAAATATAACGTTCGAAATGTTGCTAAGATCAAGCTAGAACATGAGCTGTTGAGAAAGCTATCACAAAATTTGAATACTATAATTGCCCCGGTTTTGACGCACGATCACCACTCCTTTTGTAAAATAGGTGATGAGTTTTATGCTCTATTTCCTGAAGCAAAAGGAGCGTTAATTGAAAAAAGTGAGTTGTCTGAGTCTCATGCTTTTCAGCTGGGAAAAGCCCTTGCTAACCTGCATGTTCAACTTGCTTCTGTGATTGGAAACGATTTTCCAACAATTGAGCTCTCTTGGGATAAAAGTGTTTGGGTCGATAGACTACAAAAAATAGTCGCCACTATTGAAGCTAATGGTGAATTTGATACGAATGGTTCGGTGCTACGAAGAGTAAAGCAACAGCGTGGTTATCTAGCTAGCTCACAAGCTACGCACTCATATCAACCGCTAACAAGCAGGCAATTAATTCACGGTGATTTTCATCATTTCAACGTCTTTTTTGCCCCTAATTGCGCAGTAAGCGATGTGATCGACTGGGATCTAGTGCAAAACATGCCTCCTGGTTATGAGTTGGCGAGATCCTGTATGTACATGTTCGACTTGGAGCTTAATAGGTCATTAGCTTTGTTAAAAGGCTATCTTTCTGTCAAGCCTCTATCCCGATTAGAGCTTAACGATGGAGCAAACGCGTGGGCTGTTTATGCTGACCACCATGTGTGGGCTTTGGAAGAAGTATTTTTAAAAAACAATACCGCCGCACAGAAATTCATACCGCAAAGGGACTTTATCCCTTTTATGGAGCAATGGTTCCATATTGAAAGTGCCTTGTTTTGAGACGGTGCATAACAAATTTCTCAAGAGTGATTCGGCACGCGTGGCATTTTCACTATGCGTTAGTTTTAGTGGTTAAGGTGGTATGCGGGGCTCCTGTATTGTGTCCTCACACCTTAACAAGGCTTCATGCCTCAGGAGGTGGTGATTGGTGTTTGTATAAATGGTTGAACAGGCGAAGTTATAATTGGAGTAATTTCAATAAGATGCTAATGTACTACGCCATAGAGTGACCAAGAGTGAGTAAGCGATTTACTCATGTAGATTGGTATTAGAAGCGTGGCGATTTACACGCGTGAAAATATAACTGAAGAGCCGGATGCGGTAATTCCGCACGTCCGGATCTGTGCGGGGTCGCTCAGTAATGGGTCGCTCTACCACGATGGTTAATAAGGTTCATTTTGTTCCCCTTACTTAAAATTACTTTTCATCTGTGTTGGGCTCCGGCTTTGGTGTGCTTTCTGTTTGTATTCATGACCAATACAGGTCTGCATACAAAGTTCGATTGGTTGGTACATTACCTTGGGGGAGTATCTATCACATTCTTCTTTTACCAGCTGATTCCGTTTATGCATAGCTTGACAGGGGCTGTTAATCTTTTTACACGGAGGCTATTGGCCTTTTGCATGGGTTGTACTAGTGCGGTTTTTTGGGAGTTTGCGGAGTTTGGTATGTCTAGGGGGGCTGGAGCTAGGACCCAGATATCACTGAACGAGACGATGCTTGACTTAGTATATGGTGTGCTTGGAGCATCTTCCTTAATTGTATTTACATTTCTTGTTTGTGCAGTTAGACCTCACAAGACAATGCATCAGTCGCCTAATAATGCTGATGATCTCTAGCGTTACTTGGTTGGTCTTGTTTTATCAATGCGTGATGCATTGAGTACAAAATTATAACAAGGCACTCAAACTGACCTCCAACACGTGGCATTTTCGCTTTGCAAAAGTGTAGCCACATGTTTGCGGCAACTTAGTACAGCGTTGATAGCGCTTTGAAAATTCAAGGGTTGTAAGGTTATCGAAAGTTGCTGGCTTCAGTGCTTTTGAATTCGATTTCTCAGCCAGTATCAAGGTGGGAAATTTAGCGCAAACCAAGCCATTTTAGTTCTTCCAAATTATCTCGATTCATAAAATTTTTAAGCCTGATTTCCTGTTTGCTCCTCTAAATTCTCGACTGAATCGGTGTTTTGGGTTTTGTGGTCTGGTTGCAGTAGGTTTTGTTGGCTAAGATGTTGTTCATTGAATACAAGCTAAGTGCTTCATTGCCAAGCGAGTTTGTTTGCTTGTATCGCTCTAAAAAAAGCTTTAAGCCGACCGCCAACGCGTGGCATTTTTGGTTTGTGGTAAGTTTGGTGTTTAAGGTGGTATGTGGAAACGGTATTTGTACGTTTTTGGCAGCTTATTCGGACGTTAGTTTCCCTGAGGGAACAATCAATCGATTGGAAACTTTTGTTTTTGGTGTAGTACACGCATAATTCGGATGATGTCGTCTTCGACCCAATATGAGATGATCATTGAAATCTCAGGGTTAATGAGTAGTCGTCCACGAATACCATTTCGTTGAACTCCTATCGGAGGTTGCTCTAACAAGTTTTCTACTTTTTCTACGATTAGGTTGTCAGTTTTTTCTGCTGCGTCAGGGTTGAAGTCATAGAGAAGCTCAAAGATCTTTTCGCGATCATTAAGTGAATCTTCTTCCCATAAAATCATTGCTTACCTCGGTTACGGATTCTGGCTTTTCGCTCTTCCATTCGAGACTTAGCAGTTTGATGTTCAATAAAATCCGCTTTTCCTGAGTCAAACTTTTCAAATGCTAGGCTAATTTGTTCAGTTAGCCACGCATCGTGAGATAATGCTTTTCTTTGTTGTTCAGCAAGTTGCTCAGTAAGTTCACGACAAGCATCACTTAGTGTAAGACCTTGACTTTCAGCCATTTGTTGAGCTAGGCGTTTTGTTTCCTCATCAACACGAAATTGAATCCTAGTGTCCATAACAATTCTCTTTGTCTTTGTGTGTACAAATGTTAGCGCCGCTCCTTGAAATGGGCAACTAACAAACAATTCAAACAGACCAAAACCGTGTGGCACTTTTAGTTTGCGTTGAGTTTGGAGTCTACTTTTTGTGGGGTACACCAATCAATTCAATAAGATTTGCAACACTTGGCATTTTTGGTTTTAATCGGCATTAGTGTTACGACACAATGGTTTAGGTAGCTGGCAGCGTTGTTCACTACTTAATTGGGTGTTAGGCTAATAAAGGAAATATATATGACACTTGGTGTCTTAATTCTTCTTTCTTTTCTTCATATTGCAGTTTGGGTAGCGAGTCCTTTTACTTTCTTTATTGCAGCATTTAAGCAGCGCAGATTTGAACTTTCCAAATCCAATACCGATATTTGTTTTGCCTTGTGGGGGGCATATTCCATCCTAACAATTGCGAGTGTTGTTTTAGTCTCATATTGTTATCTCACCAGTAGCCAAGCTTCATATCATTGGTGGTTCGCAATGCCTTGGTCTTCATTGGCTGTACTTATTGCTTATGTAGTGAAAGTATCGAAGGTCAAATAAGCCTAACAAACGCATGCTCATGCGTTTCTCTTAAGGTTTGCAGTAATAATTGTGTGTAAGGCGCTATACAGTGGCTTGTTTTGTTCGCTGTCTGCGGTTTAAGCTGGTGTTAATCATCCAAGTTACCCACATAACTATGAGAGGTTTAAATTGAATATACACATTAGTAGTCTAGGGAAAAAACTAATATTCTGGGGAGCTGTACTTTTTCTTATTGGCTTACTTCAGGGAGTGTTAATCCCTTCTTTTCTAAACCCAAGAATGGCGCTGTCCGCACATTTAGCAGCCGTTCAAAGCGGGATGGCATTGATGATATTTGGTTTAATATGGGGGTTGTTATCTCTAGAAGAAAAATGGCTTAGGGTATCTTACTACTCAAGTATTGCTGGTATGTATTTTATCTGGCTCGCCATAACTCTTGTCGCTGTACTAGGCGCAAGCAAAACGCTCCCAATTGCTGGTAAAGGTTTTTCATCAACCCCTGTTGGTGAGGTCGTCGTTGAACTTATCCTTTATGCTGGTTCAGGTCTTTGCGTGCTTTCCGCGGCACTAATAGTTGTTGGCTTGTACCGTGGTCTTAAAAATCTAGGTACTTAAAAATTCGTTCCAAGATGACTTACTACGTGTGTACTTGAGCAAGACGTTAGCTGAGTTTTTGTCGTCAGATCCTATGTAGTGGTCAACTAAAATTGGCCACAGTTTTGTAAGTTTCCCAGTAAAGTCTTTCCGACTCATTCGGAGTCAGGTC
>NZ_JAUYVM010000004.1 GCF_030689305.1 Vibrio penaeicida
TGAGCCGTATGCAGTGAAAGTTGCACGTACGGTTCTTAGAGGGGCGGCACTTGGTAACAAGTGTCGTCTACTCGACAAAAACGTGTTGACTCCCTTGTGGTGTGTGTCCTGAATTATTGGAATTCTCATCCATTTAACTCTTGTAGCAATTATACACTATAGCCTTGAGCTACAGTTCCGTTTGTGGCTACAAATTTATTTCTGACTAGCTAAACTCTCAGTTTTGAATAGAAAGGAAAAGCAGCTATGACTACGAATTTTATAGTGAAGCCACTTGAGAAAAATATTTTTGATGAACTTTTGAATAAGAGTGAAGAGCAACTAGCAGAAGTTAACGCTAGATGGCTATTCGCAGATTCAAAACCAGGCTACCCTTGTCGAGTGTCATTGAAAGAGGCTGAAGTTGGAGAGAAAGTTTTACTCGTCCCATTTAAATATCATGATGTTTTATCGCCTTATCAAGGAACTGGTCCAATTTTCATTCGCGAAAATGCTGAAACAGCCCAATTGGACATTAACGAGATACCTGAAATATTAACAAAAAGGTTGCTGTCAGTGAGGGCATACAATAGTGAGAATTTGATGATTCACGCAGAAACAGTACAAGGTGAAGAATTCAAAACTTCTATCCGTAATCAGTTTTTAAATGGTGAAGTCGCATACTTGCAAATTCATAATGCAAATCCTGGCTGCTTCAATTGCAACGTTCTTCGAGCCTAGCAAGCCAAGGAGCTTTCAACTGATATGAACCAAGTTAGATCGGGAACTTTAACTTGGTTTTGTCCAATAATAAATTAAAAGCCTTTACCATCACACAAAAAAGGCGAACCGGATGGTTCGCCTTTAAAGTTTTTGCAGAAGCTAAAAACTAGTCTTCGTAATTCTCAATGCTTGGGCAAGAGCAAATTAGGTTACGGTCGCCGTAAACGTTGTCTACGCGGTTAACCGTTGGCCAGTATTTCGATGCTTTTGCTTGTGCAGATGGGAAGCACGCCAGCTCACGTGAGTAAGGGCGGTTCCACTCATCTTCAGACAAGTCAGCTTGAGTGTGAGGGGCATTAACCAATGGGTTGTTGTCCAGTGGCCATTCGCCTTCTTTCACTTTTGCCATTTCTTCACGGATGGCGATCATCGCGTTACAGAAACGGTCTATCTCAGCTAAATCTTCAGATTCCGTTGGCTCAACCATCAGCGTACCCGCAACTGGGAACGACATGGTTGGCGCGTGGAAGCCGTAGTCCATCAAACGTTTTGCGATGTCTTCTTCACTGATGCCTGTTTCTTCTTTTAGCGGACGAATATCAATAATACATTCGTGTGCTACGCGGCCGTTGGTGCCACGGTAAAGAACAGGGTAGTGAGAACGCAAGCGTTCCATGATGTAGTTTGCGTTTAGAATCGCCAGTTTCGTTGCTTCCGTTAAACCTTGTGTGCCCATCATCGCGATGTAAGCCCAAGAAATTGGAAGAATCGAAGCACTGCCTAAATCGGCTGCGGCTACTGCGTAATCTTCGCCCTGTACACCGTTTTCGATGTGGCCTGGCAAGAAAGGTGCTAGGTGCGATTTCACACCGATAGGACCCATACCCGGACCGCCACCACCGTGTGGGATACAGAATGTTTTGTGTAGGTTCAAGTGAGAAACGTCTGAACCGATAAAGCCTGGAGAAGTTAAGCCTACCTGCGCGTTCATGTTTGCGCCATCTAGGTAAACTTGGCCGCCAGCCTCGTGAACCATTTCGCACACTTCTTTCACTTGCTCTTCGTATACGCCGTGCGTAGAAGGGTAGGTGATCATAATGCTTGAAAGGTTGTCTCTGTGTTTCTCGATCTTAGCCGCTAGGTCGTCCATCGCGATGTTGCCATCGTCGTCACACTTAACGATAACGACTTTCATCGACATCATTGAAGCAGTGGCTGGGTTAGTACCGTGTGCTGAACTTGGGATCAAACAGATGTTACGGTGACCTTCGCCACGGCTAGCGTGGTAGCGCTGAATCGCGATAAGACCCGCGTATTCGCCCGATGCACCCGAGTTCGGTTGCAAAGAGAAGTCATCGTAGCCAGTGATTTCACATAGCTTCTGTTTTAGATCTTGAGCAAGTGCTGTGTAACCAGCCGCTTGGTCTAGTGGTGCGAATGGGTGAATCGCGCCAAATTCTGGCCAAGTAACAGGGATCATTTCTGCGGCTGCGTTCAATTTCATTGTGCAGCTGCCTAGCGGGATCATACCGTGAGTCAGTGAGAAATCTTTGTTCTCAAGCTGCTTCAGGTAACGCATCATTTGCGTTTCGCTGTGGTGCGTATTGAATACAGGGTGAGTTAGGTATTCAGACTCGCGACGGCACGCTTCTGGAATTGCTGCAAATTCGTTGCTTTCAATTTCAGCAGACAGCGTTTCCACGTTTTGCTCTGCACCGAATACGTCAAATAGCGCTTCTAGGTCTTGAGTTGTCGTGGTTTCATCAAGGCTGATACCGATTTGGCCATCAAGTTGACGCAGGTTGATGTCGGCTTGCTGTGCTTTTTCAAGCAATGCTGCCGTTTTGTCGCCTGTGTTTAGCGTGATGGTATCGAAGAAGCTGTTATGAGCTAGCTCGTAACCTGCTTTCGTTAAACCCGCCGCCAAAATAGCCGTTAGGTGATGCGTACGACGAGCGATAGTGCGTAAGCCTTCTGCGCCGTGATACACAGCAAAGAAAGAAGCCATGTTCGCAAGCAGTGCTTGAGCCGTACAAATGTTCGATGTCGCTTTCTCGCGGCGGATGTGCTGCTCACGAGTTTGCATCGCCATACGAAGCGCTTGGTTGCCTTTTGTATCGATGGAAACACCGATAACACGGCCAGGCATGGTACGTTTGTGCTTGTCACGAGTGGCCATAAATGCCGCGTGAGGACCGCCGTATCCCATTGGAACACCAAAACGTTGCGCACTACCGATAGCAACATCAGCGCCCATTTCTCCAGCCGGTTTCAATAGGGCACAAGCGAGTAGATCCGTTGCAACCGTAACAAGCGTTTTGTTTGCTTGCGCTTTAGCGATGATATCGCTGAGGTCACGAACTTCACCCGTTGTACCCGGATATTGAATCAGAGCACCAAATACATCGTGCTCTGGCAGAGATTCTGCTGTGCCAGTGATTACTTCAAAACCAATAAACTCGGCACGAGTTTTCACTACCGCAAGAGTTTGAGGGTGCACGTCGTCAGCGACGAAGAACACGTTGCTTTTGCTTTTACCTGCACGCTTACACAAGGTCATGGCTTCAGCGGCTGCTGTTGCTTCGTCCAGTAGGGATGCGTTGGCAATTTCCATACCCGTCAAATCCATCACCATTTGCTGGTAATTCAGCAATGCTTCAAGACGACCCTGAGAAATCTCAGGTTGGTAAGGGGTATAAGCTGTGTACCAACCAGGGTTTTCCAGCACGTTACGTAAAATCACGTTTGGCGTGAAGGTGTTGTAATAACCTTGGCCAATGAAAGTACGCTTGATTTGGTTTTGGTTAGCAAATTTTTTCATCGCCAGAAGCATGTCTGCTTCGCTCAAAGGAGCTTCATCACTCATTGGTGACTCTAGGCGAATTTGTGCAGGTACGGTTTCTTCAATCAGAGCATCCAAGCTAGATGCGTTAACCGCATCTAGCATGTGTTTTTGTTCTGATTTATTTGGGCCGTTGTGGCGCGCAATAAACTCGTTGTCCGTGCTTAGGTTGTGAAGTAACTCTGTCATAATCTCTATCTACCGCGACTCGTCGATTATTTATTCGTCTTCAAGACCGTTATGGTACTCTTCCGAATCTTTCAGGTTGTCCAGTTCTGAAGCATCTTCTAGCTTCACTTTAACGATCCAACCGCCTTCGTACGATTCTTCGTTAATCAGTTCTGGGCTGTCTTCTAGCTCTTCATTGATTTCAACAATTTCACCAGTAATAGGCGCGTAAATGTCTGACGCTGCTTTTACCGATTCAACTAATGAAAAGCTTTCGCCCGCTTCAATGCTGTCGCCTGCTTCTGGCAGGTCTACGAATACGACATCGCCAAGCATCTGCTGAGCGTGCTCTGAGATACCGATAGTAACGGTGCCGTCACCATTGTCTTTAACCCACTCGTGGCTATCAGCAAACTTCAGTGTATTGTCCATTGATTTGTCTCCAAAAATTCCCAGGTGATGATTATTATTGGTAAAGCGGGAAGCGACTGCAGAGGTCTTTCACTTGCTTTTTAACGCGTTGCTCGACTTCTGCGTTGCCTTCTGGGCTTTCTACTAAGCCATCCAGCACATCGCCAATCCACTCTCCGATCAGTTTAAATTCTTCATTTCCGAAACCGCGGCTTGTTCCGGCAGGCGTACCTAAGCGAATGCCTGATGTAATCATAGGCTTCTCTGAATCAAATGGTATGCCGTTTTTGTTACATGTGATGCCTGCACGTTCCAACGCTTCTTCTGTTTGGTTTCCTTTCAATCCTTTCGGGCGAAGGTCAACCAACATTAGGTGCGTGTCGGTACCGTTGGTCACGATGTCACAGCCACGATTTTGCAATACTTCGGCTAAAACTTTTGCGTTACTTACCACAGTATCAATGTAAGTCTTGAATTCTGGACCTAATGCTTCACCGAACGCGACGGCTTTGGCGGCGATCACATGCATTAAAGGACCGCCTTGTAATCCAGGAAATACTGCGGAGTTAATCTTTTTGATGATGTCTTCGTGATTGGTAAGAATCATGCCACCACGCGGGCCACGAAGTGTTTTGTGCGTTGTTGTTGTTACAACGTGTGCGTGAGGTAGTGGGCTAGGGTGAGCGCCTGTTGCGATAAGACCAGCAATGTGTGCCATATCGACCATCAGGATAGCGCCAACTTCGTCTGCAATTTCGCGGAATTTAGCGAAATCGATAACACGTGGGATAGCACTGCCACCCGCGATGATCATTTTAGGTTGGTGCTCTTTTGCTAGTGCAAGAACATCATCGTAGTTAATTTCTAGAGTTTCTTTGTCTACGCCATATTGAACGGCGTTAAACCACTTACCAGAAAGCGCTGGGCGTGCACCGTGTGTTAGGTGACCACCAGCATCTAGAGACATCCCCAAAATGGTGTCTCCAGGTTGCAGCAATGCCAGCTTAACCGCGCCGTTTGCTTGCGCACCAGAGTGAGGCTGAACATTTACGTATTCACAGTCGAATAGTTTCTTTGCGCGTTCAATAGCAATAGCTTCTACGGTGTCTACGTGTTCACAACCACCGTAGTAACGGCGACCCGGGTAACCTTCTGCGTACTTGTTTGTTAGGCATGTGCCTTGTGCTTGCATTACCGCTTTCGATACGATGTTTTCAGAAGCGATAAGCTCAATTTGGTCGTTCTGACGAGCACTTTCTGCTTGGATTCCAGCGAAAACAGCGTCGTCTGTGGCAGCGAGGTTAGTAGAGAAGAAGTTCTCAAGGCTGTGATTTTGGTAAGATTTGTTGTTCATGGCAGATAACCTTCCATTTGTCTGGCTAGTATGGCTCTAAATTGGCCGTGTTCTTTAATTAAGCCAGGCTTCCTTTGTTTCTCTGAAATGGCTTACGTTCTGAAGCCATTCCAGCGCGAGTCTGTGAACTTCTCATTTCTGCCGTTTACTACGTAATGGGTTTGGCAAATTCAATCTAAAACGATGTTTTAGCCAAACGTTTGCTTTTTCGGTGCGGATTGTAGGGTAAGTTGCACTCGAATGGCAGTGTTTTTTGTATGTAAATGACCTATTACGTAATACGTTAGAAATGTGCGAGAAAGTTCCCCATCTAACAAGGTCGTAACATAACGTTAGTTGAGTAGACAATCAATCAAAAATTTCCTATTGGAAACATGTTTTCCTATTTTGCTACATGGTGCACTGTTTAATTTCATCCGACTACTTTCATGTTCACGCGTCTCTGTGCACAATAAAAGAACAGCATTAGGAAGTACGAAAATAAGAGGGATGCATGTCTGAAGACATCTACGATGAGTACCCATCAGTAACGCTTGCAAAAGAGCCTCAAGACGAGAATATCGAACCGTTAAAGCTTGGGAAGCGCTTAAAAGAAATCCGAATGAAGCTTGGCTTAACTTTGGAAGATGCAAGCAAGCGTACAGGGCTTGCTCGATCCACGCTTTCTAAGATTGAAAACGAACAAATTTCGCCTACGTTCCAAGCCATGCAAAAACTGGCGAACGGGTTGCGAATAGATATGCCTCAACTCTTTGAACCACCAAGAAAAAAAGTGGCAACGGGTAGGAGAGATCTTACGCGTTCTGGAGAGGGTAAACCCCATCCAACTCCCACCTACGAGCACGAGCTACTGGCCACTCAACTTTCTAATAAAAAAATGATGCCGTTTAAAAGCCGTATACGGGCAAGGAATTTTGAAGATTATAACGATTGGGTTCGTCACGACGGAGAGGAGTTTCTTCTGATCTTAGAAGGGGATGTTTTGTTCTTTTCAGAATTTTATGAACCCGTTCCGATGACCGTTGGCGATAGCGTTTATTATGACGCCAATATGGGTCATATGTTGGTCTCGACCAGTGATGAAGATGCTCAAATTTTGTGGGTGACGGCTAAATAACGTTAAATTCCTTAAGTTTCTTATAGTGAAAGCAAACGTTTGCTTTGCTTTCATAACTGCTTCATTTAATAAGAAATTTCACAATAAATACTCAAAAATCACACCAATGTATGATGTAACAAAGTTGTGAAATATCACAATTTTACTGATCTTATACGTCCGATCGGTTTAAAAGCGAGTCAACTTTATCTACTATTGGAAACAAATCTTAACTTTGTAGAAACATCCGTGTGTCTTTGCAAAGGGAAAAGACAATATTTGATGATAAAACATCATTGACTGTCTTTGTTTTTATAAAAGGGAAACGAACCGTTACCTTTTAAGCCAGTTTTAAAACGTCGACGAAGTCAGCCAGGGCTTGGCGATATGGAGAATACAATGACTGAATTACTGAAAACCCCACTGCACGCGCTTCACGTAGAAGTTGGAGCGAAAATGGTACCGTTTGCAGGATACGATATGCCTGTCCAGTACCCATTGGGTGTGAAGAAAGAGCACTTGCATACACGTGATGCGGCTGGCTTGTTCGATGTATCGCACATGGGGCAGCTTAAGCTTCACGGTCCTGATGCGGCGAAAGCGTTAGAAGCACTAGTTCCGGTTGATATTGTTGATCTTCCTGTAGGAAACCAGCGTTACGCGTTCTTCACAAATGAAGAAGGCGGCATTATGGATGACTTGATGGTGGCTAATTTTGGCGATCACCTATTCGTTGTCGTTAACGCTGCGTGTAAAGAGCAAGATATTGCCCACCTGCGCGCTAACCTGCCTGAGTCGGTAGAACTAGAGCTAATTGAAGATCGCGCTTTGCTTGCATTGCAAGGTCCAAAAGCCGCAGAAGTGCTGGCGCGCATAGCACCTGAAGTCTCTG
The DNA here is from genome assembly GCF_030689305.1 of Vibrio penaeicida. Lineage (GTDB taxonomy): Bacteria > Pseudomonadota > Gammaproteobacteria > Enterobacterales > Vibrionaceae > Vibrio > Vibrio penaeicida_B. The sequence continues at coordinate 7,466 of NZ_JAUYVM010000004.1, forward strand.
AGATGGTGTTTATGGATGCTCGTTCAATTGAGATTCTTGGTGAGCCTTGCTTGGTAAGCCGTTCTGGCTACACCGGTGAAGATGGTTACGAGATCTCTGTATCGGCTGGTAAAGCTCAAGAATTGGCTCGTGCGCTCACTGAATTCGCGGAAGTGGAGTGGATTGGTCTTGGTGCTCGTGATTCATTGCGTTTGGAGTGTGGTCTTTGCCTTTACGGTCACGATCTAGACACAACAACGACACCTGTTGAAGCAAGCCTATTGTGGGGCATTCAGAAAGTTCGTCGTACAGATGGCGAGCGTGCAGGTGGTTTCCCTGGCGCAGACATTATTCTTGAGCAAATCGCGACGAAGAATGTTTCTCGCAAGCGTATTGGCCTGATTGGTCAAACGAAAGCACCAGTTCGTGAAGGGGCAAAATTGTTTGATGCAAATGACAATGAAATCGGCATCGTAACCAGTGGTACTGCGGGCCCGACAGCGGGTAAGCCAGTTTCTATGGGTTATGTAAAAACAGAATTTGCTGCCATTGGTACAGAGGTTTTTGCTGAAGTACGTGGTAAAAAACTGGCAATGACTGTTGAGAAAATGCCGTTTGTACCTCAGCGTTACTATCGCGGCTAATTTCAAATTTTTCGAAAATCTGAGCGGCTATTCTTTACGGAATAGCCGCTTTTTTTTTGACCTGATGTAATACGATGCTTACGAACGATTACGTTTGAGACATCGAAAATGAAGGATTAGTTGATATACTGACCACTGATAGTTTTATCAAATTTCGCTTAAAACGCGTTCGGATAACAAGAAACGAGAGGGTCAATATGATCAAGTCATTGATTACACTGCTAACAATGTTGCCTGTCGCGAGCATGGCGTCAAATACTGTTAATCCTTTAATCATTAACGGTACAAATGCGTCTACTCAGAACTTCCCCTCTATTGTTAACTTGTATCTTGATGCGTTTGAGTACAATCAACAGTATGGAAGTTTGTATTGTGGGGGAACAACACTGAACGCAAACTATGTATTAACAGCAGCGCACTGTGTTGATGATCGTACAGACATCCAGCTGTTTACTAAAGTTGTTCCTCAGCTTCAGTACAGAACTGATTACCCTTCTAACGTATCCCGGTATCAGGTTAGTGAAATTTATGTTCACCCTAGTTGGGATAGCACGACTTCTAAGCACGATATCGCGATTCTAAAGCTAGAGTCACCGCGAAATATCGACGTAAGCAACGTGGGAATAAAGCGCCCAACGAATAAAAATTATGCAGTGACATCGTCCAACTTGTTTGTAACAGTTGGTCATGGTCTAACAGACAGCTCGAGCAAATCAACGAGTAACTCTCTTCAGAAAACAGACCTAAGTTTTGTAGACACGGCTACCTGTAATAACGTATTTAGGGTTGATATTGATAGTTCATTTCTTTGTATGACAGGCGCGCGAAACCCAAATACTGGTCTGCATAATAGTGCTTGTAGCGGGGATTCTGGTGGTCCTGTGTACATTAAAGATGGTAATAACAATATTCAGGTTGGGGTAACAAGTTTCGGAACAACAACGTGTGGTTCCATTTCACAAGTTACAACTGTTTATACCGATTTATACGAACATGCTGGTTGGATTGATAGCGTGTTAGCTGGCTCAGTTAGCCCAAAATATACATCAACACATGCTAAACGTCTTGCCTACTTTGGGGGCTCCACCAATAACTCAGGATCGTCTTCAGGGTCTTCATTTGGTGTGTTTTCTTTAGTCGCAATTTTATTACTGGGCTGCTTCCGTCACAGAAAACAGGGAGCTAAATAGTACCCTAAACGAAGGGCTGGATTCTGGCAGCCAATGATCACAAAAGTGCAGGGCACTTAGGTGGTGAGTAATCGGCTTGATAGTTGTTTATTGAATCCAGCTCACATCGATTTTTCGTCATATCCAGTAAGTTACATAACGTAAGTTTACAGACTAGGTAATTGTTGGATGAACGGAAAGCTACTAACAATGGCGCTTTTGGCTTTTTCTGGAAGCGCATCGGCTAACAATGCAGTCAACCCTGCAATCGTCAACGGGAGTGTGGCGAGCAGTGCGAATTACCCTTCAATTGCTACACTTTTCATCGATACGCTTGAATACGATGGGCGTTATTCCACTGGCAATTATTGTGGTGCCAGCATTCTTGATGCTAATCATGTACTAACTGCTGCCCATTGTGTTTATAACAATACGCTGGCGAGCCTGCTAACAACGGTTGTCCCTCAATTAAATAATGAAGAAGATTTCCCTTCGAAAGTTCAACCTTATGGCGCGAAGCAGCGAGTTCGAGTCAGCGCGATTTATTACCCTGACAACTACTCAAATGCAAATCTAGATTTACTGCCTAACGATATAGCCGTGCTCAAGTTGGAAACGCCTCTTACGTTTTCTTCAAGTGTTTTCCCATCTATACCATTAACAATGACGGATTCTATTGAGTCGACATACCGCGCGACTTCGTCTGCTGTTTTTACGGCGGTTGGCCATGGGAACACGCAAAGCAACAATGATGATAGAAAACAGAAATACGGATACTTACCACTGCTTAAAACCAGTTTGGAAGTTGCGACCCCAGCAGAGTGCAGTTCAACATTCGTCAACGGAAATAAGCTAACCGATAGCCACTTATGTTTCAAAGACACTAATACTACGTCTGGGTTATTGAACAGTGCATGCCAAGGTGACTCTGGAGGCCCTGCTTATTGGACTGACCCTAACTCACAAATACAATATCAAGTCGGCATAGCTAGCTTTGTCACCAGTACATGTGGAAGTTCAGATCAAACTAAAGTGACCTCTGTTTATACAGAAGTGAAAGACTATCAATCTTGGATTGCTAGTGTGATCGCTGGTAATGAAACACCTAAAGCCATTTCTAATGATGTACTCAGAAAAGAATGGTTGCAAAAATACAGCTTAAGTACAAATACAAGCAGTAGTAGCGGCGGGTCTATTGGGTGGTTAGCGATGGCGCTTCTCATGTTTGCCAGTATCGCTCGAAAACGTAAGTAATCTACAACACTTAAACAAGAGAGGGTCTCATTCCATATGAGGCTCTTTTTTTTTAATTTTTTTCGCAACCAGATAACTTACTGATATTGATAAAGTAAATAAAATGTTAATGATGTATTTTTTATAAATTGGCTCAATGTCGAGGTGTAATGTTCAATTAATTTATGCCGTGTGATCTAAATCTCTCCTACTCTTTTTATAGAGCTTAAATATCTTTGGGATGTTTATTGGGGAGAGTTCTATGCGCAATGTGTTGCTATTAATGCTTGTTTTTTCAGCTCAGTATGCAGTCAGTGCTGAACAAGTTTCACCAGCAATTGTTAACGGAAATAACGCTTACATTTCATCTTATCCTTACATGGCAAGCCTTTATTACGATAGACGTGAAGATTACGGTTACTACGGTAATTATTGTGGAGCAACCATTCTAGACGCGAAACACGTAATGACAGCGGCACATTGTATCCAAGACAACTATTACAATAAATATACCACCGTCGTATTGCAGTTAGAGCGCGAAGGGGACTTTAACAGCGCTCAGAAAATACCAGCGAAATCCTTTTATTATCGAGACGACTACCGAGACGGATCCTATTACCTATGGGAGAACGACATCGCGATCATAGAACTTGAATACGTGATGGAAGGTGTCCGTTCTTCTCAATTTGTACCACTGCCTGTTAGTGGTGATGACGCAAACTATCGTGCTAACGGTGCAAAGTTTCAAGCGGTAGGGCATGGGAACACCAAGTCTAACTACGACAGTTCTGATCATCTATTGCAAGTGGCGTTGGATTACGTTGACCAAGTGACTTGTACCGCTTTTGCATCGGTGAAAGGAGGGCACATCTGTACAAAGGGAGATTACAACGCAACATCTGGTCTTCATGGCGCTATTTGTCAGGGTGACTCTGGCGGACCGCTACTCTGGTTTGATGGCTCTAAATACCGACAAATTGGCATTGCGAGCTTTGGACCTAGCATTTGTGGCAACCCTTCAGTCTCTGTTCATGGGGTGTTTACTGAGGTATTAGATTACGTTCCTTGGATAAATAGCGTATTGGCTGGGAACGAAACACCGAAATACTCAGTTGACGGCTCAACCACAGGAGGCGTTGCCCCTAAATCAGAGCCAGAAGCTGAAGCCACAAGCGATACTAGCTCTGAAGCGGGCGGGGTTAGCCTATTAGCAATGATATTGTTATTAATTGCTGCCTGCTGGAGGCAGCATTACAAAGTAGGCAAAAGGTTTTTGTCAGGTAAGCATTCAGGGTAATTACTTGGTAATTCATGTGGCGGGCAAGCAATGACTTGCTCGTTGTTTTCACCACATTCTCTTAAGTAAACGAGCGTTGCAAAGCTACTGATTAATTCAGTGGGGTAGATAGGGCCAGCATCGCGTAGCGCTTCCATTTCTTCAAGATGCTCGTTTTGGTAACAAGCAATTTTCTGGGGGTTTTCAACGATCCAACGTGGGAAATAAATGGTTCCATGGACGATGTAGTCTACGAGATTGAAAGACAACGAAACGTCTGTTCCTGTTGGTTCAACCCAAGAAATTCGAAATACGTCTTTTGCAATCTGAACCATGACAACTTCTTGATCTTTTACCCAGCGCCCACCAACAATGCCACTGTGAACACGATAGTCTATAGTGTGGTTGTTCTTTACGTAGCACTCGTATCGCCAACCTTGGTCGTAATCGTAGATAACGCTTTTCCCAACGATACCGCTAAGGTCTTCTTTGTTGAAACTCATGGATTTTCCTTGTTGTTTTTGGGTCTAATTACTTTGGAGTGGATGAGTCTTTAAACTGCTTTCTTTTCCTTGAACTGAGGTAGCTTATAAGACTCTGAATTTCGCATCATAGATTTTATAAAATGAAAAAGTAAATGAGATATGCATGGATTTATGATGTTCTGTCCGATTTCATTATCTTTGTTGTAGTGGTGGGATATTAGGGGGAAACGAGAGGTCGAATGGGCGAAAAACTGTGTGTGGAGCGAGAGAGCAACCCTTATCTTCGTTGAAGAGTAAGCTGAAGATGCAGAGCTGGGCTAAAAAAGCGTTGATGATAGCCTCAAATACTTTCGCGGTATTTGAGGCTTTTTACTGAGGTTACGTAGGTATATTGAACTAAAGACTACGCTGTGACGGCTTTAAGTTCTGCGTGTTTTTTTAATGCAACGTATCCGAATCCGGTTAATGCTGTTCCCGCAGCGATAGCGGCTAGATACATCAATACTGGGCTGATGGCGTTTGGAATGAGCAAGACAAAAAGCCCACCATGCGGCGCAAGTAATTCGGCACCAAACAACATAGATAGCGCGCCAGTTAAAGCACCGCCAGCCATACAAGCAGGGATTACACGCATTGGGTCTTTCGCAGCAAACGGAATGGCACCCTCGGAAATAAAGCACAGTCCGAGCACAAAGGATGCTTTTCCAGCTTCTCTTTCACTTGCGTCGAACTTATCTTTAGCGAGGAAAGTCGCCAGCCCCATACCTAGTGCCGGAACCATACCTGCCGCCATGACTGCTGCCATTGGTGCGTAAGTTTCTGTTGCAAGCAAGCCTACACCAAACGTATATGCCGCTTTATTAACGGGACCGCCTAGGTCAAAGCACATCATTGCACCTAAGATTATGCCGAGTAAAACAGCATTGGTGGAACCCATGGTGTTAAGGAATTCCGTTAACGCGTTCATAGCGCTGGAAACAGGGGTGCCGACAACGTAAATCATGATCAAGCCCGTAAATAAGCTTGCAACCAGCGGGATGATCAAAATGGGTTTTAATGCTTCCATCGATTGCGGCAGCGACACTTTGTCTGCCAACCATTTTGCAGAATAACCAGCGATGAAACCTGCGGCGATACCGCCTAAGAACCCTGCACCAGTCGAACTTGCGAGCATGCCCCCTATCAAGCCGGGTGCCAATCCAGGTCTGTCTGCAATGGAAAAGGCAATGAATCCAGCTAAGATTGGCACCATTAATGCGAAAGCGGAGCCTCCTCCAATCGTCATTAGTGCTGCGGCGAGAGTTCCTTCTTCTTTAAACGCTTCAATGCCAAACACAAAGGAAAGGGCAATGGCTAAACCGCCAGCTACCACTAACGGAAGCATATGCGATACACCTGTCATTAGATGTTTGTAAGCGCCTGTTTTTTCTTTTTTAAAGTTTGTTGAAGATGCATTGCCAGAGTGGGTATAGATTGAAGCTTCTTTAAAGGCCAGCGCCACTTCCTGTTTGGTCTTTTTCAGTGCTAGCCCTGTGCTTGTGCGATACAGAAGCTTGCCGTTAAAGCGTTCCAGCGGTACTTCTATATCAGCAGCAATGATCACGAGATCCGCGTTTGCGATGTCTTCATCCGTCAATTGGTTTTTTACGCCGACTGAGCCACGAGTTTCTACTTTGATCTTATGCCCTAAACGCTTACCTTCTCCCTCCAACGCTTCTGCAGCCATAAATGTGTGGGCAACGCCAGTAGGGCAAGCAGTGATGGCAACAATGTTTTTAGCGCGTTCATCCAAATTTTGGGGGGTGTCGGTGTCAAGGGGGGCGCTATTTCTATTTGCATCGGGCTTTGAGGCACTTTCTTCGGTGAGTACTTCGGCTTTTTCAACGGCATTTTTAAGCCATGCTTGTGGATTCTCCATCACAGTATTGATGGGCTGCTGGTAAACTTTGAGCCCAATAAATCGTTGGTTGTCGAAGCCTTCGTGGCCAGCAATGACAATGACATCGGACCCGCTAAGGACGTCTTGAGACAGTAAATCTACTTGGCGAATAGTTGAATGGCACTCTACGTTGGCGTTAAACCCCAACGTTTTTGCAGCATTTTTCAACAATCCGGAAGCAATAATGGTGTTAGCGACACCACTTGGGCAAGCAGTAACAATAGAGATGTTCATAGTGTTAACCTTTAAAGTTTAGATATTCTTTTAATTGTTATGTTGTGTTGTAACGAAGTTACTGTGTTGAGATCGGGAACCCCAACACCTACCTGCGATACGGCTAAAGCCGATAAGGCAGTTGCGAATGACAGGGTTTGGTCATCATCCCATTGGTTAAGTTGTCCCCAGCACATCCCGGCAACGAGAGTATCGCCCGCGCCAACGGTGCTAACGATGTCGACTTTGGGCGGAGTAGAGTGCAGCCAACAATCATCTCTTCGCCAAAGAACACCTTCAGCACCTAAAGAAATAACAAGGTTTTCTATAGACGCTGTGTTTTCTGTAGGTTGCGAGTCCTTAAGAGGTAAAGAGCTTTTGGCAGGCTGTGATTCTGCAATGAGATTATCGAGAGCAGCAGAAGCATTTATGCATGCTTCTACACTGGAAAGGGGTTGGTTAACTAAGTATCCCAATTCTTCTTCATTAGGCTTGATGAGCCAAGGGCGGGATTGAATGCCATGCGCTAATGCTTCTCGGCTACTATCGAATACGACTTTTTTACCGAGCTTGGTGAGCATTTTTATCCAGTTTGCGCATTCAAGCGGAGTAATGCCACGTGGCAAGCTGCCAGCGAGTACAAACAAATCGTGGCTTTTCGCGAGTTCTAAAAGTGTATTTTCGAACCGATGCTTATCTTCTTCTGTGACAGCAACGCCCGGGAAGTTGATGTCACTAACGGATTTGTCATGTTCGACCAACTTTACGTTTATGCGGGTTGCACCTTCTACTCTGATAAATTGGTCGTTTACATCAATATGATCGAAAAGCTGACAAAACATCTCTTGGTTATCTTTGCCCAAGAAACCGGTCACTGTAACGTTTGCGCCAAGCTCTTTAAGCACTCGTGCGACATTCACTCCTTTGCCAGCGGCATGAAATGCGCTTTCATTGACCAAGCTGACACTGCCTTGATTGAGTGTATCCAACGTTCCAGTCAAATCGAGCGCTGGGTTTAGAGTGATGGTGACTATGTTTTTCATCTAATTATCCTTCACCTAAGCCAGACTCTATCGCAACACCAATGGCATCAAGCGCTTGCTGGGCGTCGATTCCCGAAGCCGTAAACTTCAATTCGTTACCTCGTTTTACGCCTAAGGCAATCACTTTCATTAGGCTTTTGGCGTTAGCGGGTTTTCCATCACTATTCAGGTTTTCAACTTTTATCGTTGATTCAAACTTCTTAGCTTCTGCAACCAACATGGCTCCTGGGCGTGCGTGCAATCCATGCTCATTTCTTATCTTGAAAACGGCTTCTAGTTCATTCGCGCTATCTACAGTTGGGGCGTTGTTATCGACTTCCTTAGAAGAAAGCATCCCAAGCACCTGTGAAGCTGAAGAGGATAAAAGGGTAGATTGCTCGCCTCGTTCAATGATGTTTTGTAGAGCGGTAAGGTAAGGAATATGAGATTCATCGATGGCAACGACAGCGATGAGTGCTTTTACCTCCTTACCTTGAAAGGTGAAAGAATCGGTTACTGATACAAACGAGAACCCCGTATTTAGTACACTCTTGCTAGAGCTTGCCATCCACAAACCTTGCCCTAAATGAGTCGGTTCGGATGAGAGGAGATCACTAATGGTGTTGTGACTGCACTTTTCTTGATTCTTTAAGATTCCAGCGGCAACCGCAGTAAGTTGTACCATATCCGTTGCGGGAAAATCGATAAGAATGGATGTCTCTTCCAATACAGGTTTAGCTGAGCTTTTTCCATTCAAAATATCGAGGATTTCGATCGCTTTTGTCGCGACTTTCAACTTGTCTTGAACATCATCTTCTGAGAGCACATTGGTCAGTTGCTTTAGGATACTTAAATGTTCGTCAGACTGAGCAGCAATACCAATGGCAAGGTAAACGCTGTTGCCATTGCCCCAATCGACTCCTTGAGGAAAGTGATGGATGCTAACACCCGTTTTCTTAACTAACTTGCGGGTATCGGTTGTTCCATGAGGGATGGCAATGCCGTTCCCAAGGTAGGTAGAAGACTGAGATTCGCGCTCTAACATCCCTTTAACGTAGTTTGATTCCACTAATTCTTTTGCGTTCAAAGTGGTCGCAACTAATTGAATGGCTTGCGGTTTAGAACCAGCTTGGCAACCTAGAGTAATGTCGCTTTCTTTCAATGTCAGCATGGAGACCTCGTAAAGTAGTTTCATGAATCGATGGCTGATCACGACTCACGATATTGTAATTTAGCTGAATCGGTTCAGCTTTTTGGTCAAAAAAATTCAGCAAACGCTGTACATTTGTATAACCGAACGTCTTTATGCGCATCAAATAGATGCTTAAAGGCGTGGGTATCGTTCACATTTTGTTGTTTTGCTGAATCCTTTCAGCTTTTATACTGAAACGATTCAGCTTATAATTCAAACCTAAAATATCATCAGGATCCCGAATTATGATCCATCGCACACAACAGCAGGGTCCAATATGACACTCGATGAAATAGCCAAACTGGCTGGCGTTTCGAAAACAACAGCAAGCTACGTGATAAACGGGAAAGCTCAAAAATACCGTATCAGCGAAAGAACTCAGAAAAAAGTAATGGCTGTGGTAGAAGAGCACCAGTTTCGTCCTGATCATGCGGCATCCGCATTACGAGCGGGCAGCAGCCGTTCTTTTGGGCTGGTGATTCCTGATCTTGAAAACACCAGTTACGCTAGGTTGGCGAAATTGCTAGAAGCGCAATCGAGAAATGCTGGCTTTCAGATTTTAATTGGGTGCTCTGATGATGATCCAGAAACGGAAAAAAAAGTCGTTAATGCACTTATTAGCCGGAGAGTTGATGCACTTTTTGTTGCCAGTGCTATTGCAGATGGTTCCGATTTTTATCGTCAGATTCAGCAAAGCGGCACCCCTGTTATTGCTATTGACCGAGCATTAGACGATGAGCATTTTGCCTGTGTAATTAGTGAGGATTTTGAAGGTGCTAAGTCACTGACAGAATCGATGATGAGTGGCTCTGTAAAATCGGTAGGGTTACTGGGCGCAATGCCAGAACTGAATGTTTCCAAAGAGCGTGAAATGGGTTTTTTGAAAGCTGTTGGTGGTCATAATTGCGAAGTATATAAAGCGTATGGCGACCACTTTAATCGGGAGAACGGGCACGCCCTTTTTTCAAATTGGATAAAAATGGGTACCGTTCCAGATGCCATCGTAGTGACTTCTTATACTCTGTTGGAAGGGATACTCGATGCTTTGTTAGACAAGCCTGAGCTGCTGAATACAATCAAGCTTGGTACTTTTGGTGATAACAGACTTCTTGATTTTCTACCTATAAAAGTGAATTCGCTGCCACAGCAATTTGAGTTAATCGCAGACAGTGCCATGGAGCTTGCATTAAATGCTTCGGCAAAGCGATATCAGTCTGGGTTAGAGTTTATTAATCGAAAATTGATTATTCGACAATAATATCGGTTTTGTTAAGCGTAAATTTCAAAATCTCTTAAATATATTTATTAGTGGAATATCACGTCACTTAACCCTTGGACGGAGAAATAAAAAACGTTGAACAGTATTACGATATTGTTGAAAGGAAAATAAATGCCAATGGAAATATATGTCACCCTGTGTAAATCGTTAATAATGATATTTAAGGGTACATATAAATGAAAAAAATCTTATTGGCTTTTGCATTGCTGCTTTCTTCGTCTTTCGCCAATGCAAGTTACTTGAAAGAATGTGGAACGGGTCATGCTCTTGCCGGCGGCGTCGCTGGTGGCTGGGTAGCAGTTACTCTAAATATTTCATCCAGTACAAGTGATGCATCTTCTTCTTATCTGACGACCCCTTCACTTTGTGGTTTCTCTTTATGGGCGGCAGCAAAGTTTATTGATTCAAATTACCCAATGCTAGAACAAGATACTGCAACGGGTAATGGTGAACACGTCGTTGCAATGTTAGACATTTTGGAATGTGACGATGTCGCTCGCCAAGAGATGTCAGCGTCTATTCGCAACGATTTCAAACAGCATGTAGAGAACGATTACTACTTGAACGCCTCTCACGAAGAAAAAGTAGCGAACTACTTTAATTCTCTAGTGGGTTCGTTAGATAAAACATCTGGTACTTGCCAGGCTGTTTAAACCTTACATTTTTATATTGAAGTAACAAGCGCATGGGGATTCTCATGCGCTTTTTTATATGCGATATCCCATGAATAAAATTATCTTAGTCAGCCTCGCCTCGACATGCTTTTCATTCTTTATTGCAACAAAAGGTATTGCGGCAACTAAAAGCATTGCTGCAACAAAAAGCGTCGCTGAAGAATACGCGACTGGACAAGTGCTACATTCTTCAACCATAGAAGCACTTGCGGTGTCACCTCGGTGGCAAAAGCTTCTTCATTTTAAAAACGGGTCAAGCCAAATTAAAAATGGTTCGTTTTTTCTTTCACCTGAAGGTGGCTATAACGCATTTGCTGAGTTGGTTGAAACGATAAACGCCATTAAAAAGCCACAAGGTGAATACCCCGTCGATCTGCATCCACAATGTGTGTATCCAGCGCGTGTGCAGTGGCTAAAGGGGGAACTCGGCGACTCGCTCATATTGCCAGAGATAAATTGCCCAACCTATTCCGATTGGAAGCACATGAATAACGCCGAGTCGGTCAGTGTTATTTTTGTTTCAGGCTTTTTCGGTAATCCGGCATCGTTCTTTGGTCATTTGATGTTAAAGATGAATCAACCGTCTGGAAAGTCGGATGCAGACTCTCCTTTACTGGACATGAGCATTAACTATGGAGCCGACGTCCCCGACGGCGATGGACCAATAAAATATATGGCTTATGGTTTATTGGGAGGATACGAAGCCTCTTACACCCAAGAAGACTATTACATCTACGACGCTAGCTATGCCGAGATTGAACAACGAGTTTTGTGGGAATATGAGTTAAACCTGACAGCCGAAGAAGTCGATTTGTTGCAAGATCATCTTTGGGAAATTGGACAAGCGAAGTTTACTTACTATTTTCTATCGTTTAACTGTGCATCTCAATTGGCGAACTTCATTAATGTTGTCGTTGATTCCCCATTATTAAATCAAAATCAACCTTGGGATATGCCGATCGATGTTTTTAAAAATATCGCGAAAACAAAGCATCATGGAGAAGACTTACTGCGCCAAGTAAAAAAAAGAGATTCAAAATACGACCGTTTGCATGCGAAGTACGTAGATTTGTCTTATACAGAAAAGGCAATAGCGAAGCGCTTAATTGATAACGTTCAATTTTTGAATAGCGACGAGTACATTGCGTTGAATAGCACGTCAAAATCCAAAATCTTAAGCACCCTCTATGATTACGTCGAGTTGGAAATGTCGCGAGCAAACGAGGTCGAAATCGATACTTACAAAGCGGTAAAGAGAAAGCTCATGCTTGCTAATTTGGAATTGGCGCCAGTCGAACTTAGCAAAATCAGGCAAGAGGGCTTGCCACCACATCAAGCCCAAAATCCAATTTTAGGCAGCATTGCGTGGGTTCATCATCTGCAAAATGGCGGCGCTATGGAGTTTAGAACAAGAATTGGCTATTACGATTTTCTATCTATAGAAGCTTCTCGGTTTAAGGATTCTAACGCAACATTTTTAGACGCAAGAATTCGGACTGACGGCAATAAGGCTTGGTTGCACTCATTTGACTTTTTGAACATTGCAGCGTTAAACATATTGGACGTTGATTTGTTTGAAGAGTCACGTTGGGCGTGGAATACACGCGTTACGGTTGAACAAGCGGATCTGAAGACACAAAACGATGAGAGGTTTCGCCTTTATTCGGGCTTCGGCTTTGCTACACGAACTTTTGGAGAAGCAGCAATGTACGCAATGCCTTCGATTAGAGTGGACGCGATTCAAGTCAACGATTCTTATGTCGGAATAGATTTGGGGCTTCTTTACACGGCAAACAGTCTCTGGAAGTCGCATTTGAAACTCACCCCATATGCGAGCTCTAACTCAGAACATCCCACCTCCTTTAAGCTCAGTTGGGAAAACAGGTTTGGCGACAGTGCTACGTGGGACACCCGAGTCAAAATTGAACACGACAAGCAAGCTGAAGTAACCTTATCGAGCAATTGGTATTTTTGATGATTGCTTAGTGCGTTTGATTGATGGCTGTGAATTGAACCAAAACAGAAATCTCAAGACCAAAAGTGAGAATCATTTTCATGTAAAGTGATCTGCTTCTCACTTATGAGCTGTTTATAAAATAAAAATTTTGTTTGATATTTCATATTAAATCGATTGCATTTTGATTGTGTGATTGTACCTCTTCTATTTTTTTCCTTCTTATTCAGTTGTTTCTAAATAAAACCGTCATAAAACGCATAAGTTAAAAGTGTGATTTTCGCCGAACTTTGAGTTCTATACTTTTTTCTTATCGCAAGGTTTCTTATCCCCAAACAAACTAGGGAAGAATAATAATGGAAAATACCACGAGATCTTTGCAGTTGTTGAAGACGCTCAAAGCCAAGCTCATTGCGGCATTTACCGCCGTTTTGCTGACTTTGGCTATCATTGGGCTTACTTCGTACTTGGCTTTAACAACAGCGTCAGATGGCTTTAAGAATTACCGCGAGTTGGCAAGAGACAGTAACCTTGCCGGCATTCTTCAATCGAACATGTTGATGGTAAGAATGAACGTAAAAGACTTCTTACTCACAGGCAGCCAGAAGGATATAGACCAATACAACGATTATTTTCAAGAGGTTGAAAGCCTTTTAAACGTTGCCGACAAAGAGATCAACAAGCCTGAAAGGGCTGCAATGGTCAAAGAGCTTAACAAAGAAATCCATAGCTACAACGAAACATTTGATGTGATAAAGCGTTATCGTGTTGAACGTAATGAGCTCGTCAATGACGTATTGAATGTTCGTGGACCAAAAATGGAGAAGAATCTTACTGCATTGATGCTAAGTGCATCAGAGAATGCCAACTCGGAACTTGCGTATCGTACTGGCTTAGCGATGCGTAACTTATTGCTCGCACGTTTGTATGTGATCAAGTATCTCGAAAGTAACGAAACGTCGGCTGCTGAAAGGGTAAGATTTGAGTTCAACAACTTTGACAAAGAAATTCAAGAACTCCGTACTCTGATTGATTCGTCTTCCGATCTCGCTTTGGTATCTGAAACATCGGCAATGGAAAAAGAGTACATGAACGCTTTTGAAAGCGTCGTGGGTATCATTGTTGACCGCAATGACAAAGTGACCAATACACTCGATGTGATTGGTCCTCAGTTTGCTGCATTGGTAGAAGACTTAAAACTGTCAGTGAAGAACGACCAGGATCAACTTGGACCAGAACTCAAAGCTAAAAATGAAAACGCAGTCAACACTATCGTGATTGTATTTGTTGTCGCGCTTCTAGTGAGTGTTGGGATTGTGTTCGTCCTAACGAAAGTCGTTATGCGTCAACTGGGTAAAGACCCGAGTGAACTCGCCCAAATAGCAAACGCCATTTCTCGCGGCGAACTGGACGAGAAATACGATGAGCGTGAACCTGAAGGTGTCTTTTTATCTATGCTAAAAATGCGTGATAACTTGCGTATAGGCAGAGAAAAAGAGAAAGAAGAACGCAGAATAGCGGGCACGAATGCGCGCATTAAAAACGCTTTAGACAACGCCAGTTCCAACGTAATGATTGCCGATCGTAACTATAACGTTATCTACATGAATGACTCTATCTTGAGCATGATGAAAGAGGCGGAATCGGATATCCAGAAAGACATTTCAGGATTTGATCATCAATCGCTGATGGGGAATCCCATCGATAAACAACTCAAATACTTCGCTGAGAAAAAAACAACCTTCGATCATTTAACTCAAACTTTCACAGACGAATTGGAAATTGGAGGACGAACATTTGCATTGGTTGCAAGCCCGGTCATTGTTGATAATCAAAGAGTCGGAACAGTTGTAGAGTGGGATGACCGTACTGAATACCTCGCACAGGAGCATGAGAAAGCCCGCGTGGCCTCAGAAAATGCTCGCGTGAAGTACGCCCTAGATGGTTCGTCGGGCAAAGTGATGATTGTAGACACAAATTACGATGTCATTTATATGAATGATGCCGTTAAGTCGATGATGGAGAGTGCATCGAGAGATATCCGAAACGATGTAAGAGACTTCGATGTGAAGGGAATAAGCGGTCAGAAAATCGATAAGTACTTCCGTGCTTTCACCGAACATCTGCCGCGACTAGACAAGCTCTCTAGTACGTTTGAACACGAAACCATTGTTGGCGGTCATACGTTCGCTATTGTTGCAAACCCTGTTTCGGTCAACGGAGCACGGGTAGGTACCGTTGTAGAGTGGGATGATCGTACAGATTGGTTAGCGGAAGAACGTGAAAAAGCACGAGTTGCATCAGAAAATGCTCGGGTTAAATATGCTCTAGATAGTGTTTCTGGCAACGTGATGATTGCGGATCCCGAGCTTAAAGTCATTTATGCCAACAAAGCACTCGAAGAAATGATGCGTATGGCGGAGCCAGATATTAGGCAGCAAATACCAGATTTTAAACTGGACGGTTTGCATGGAATTGATGTTGCCAAGTTCTTCAAGAATCCAATTCAGCAACGTGGCACGTTGAGCCAACTTAAAAACACCAATCGATCTATAGAAGATATTGGCAACCGCGTTTTTGCCCTTACTTCAAACCCTATTGAAGTAGACGGTAAGCGCATCGGTACGGTTGTCGAGTGGGTCGATAGGACCGCGGAAGTGAATATTGAAAAAGAAATCGATGAAATCGTGATGGCGGCATCTAACGGTGATTTGAGCAAGAAAATCAACTTAGATGGCAAAGAAGGGTTCTTTGGTAACTTGAGCATGGGGCTTAACGACCTAGTGAGTACGGTCGAAGTTGCGATGAATGATGTAATGAATACCTTAGGAGCCATGGCTAAAGGGGATTTAACGTCACGCATCACCAACGACTATCAAGGCAGCTTTGGTAAGCTAAAAGAAGATACGAATGCCACGGCAGAAAAGCTGACAGAGGTGATCAGCAGTATTCGAACCTCGGCCAATTCGGTCTCTCAAGGCGCGAACGAAATCGCTCAAGGCAATACCGACTTAAGCCAGCGCACAGAGGCTCAAGCATCTAACCTTGAAGAAACATCAGCCAGCATGGAGCAAATGACGGGTACAGTGAAACAAAGCTCGGAACGCGCGGAAAATGCTAATGAGCTCTCGAAAGAAGCTGAATTGCAAGCTGAGAAAGGTGGCAAGGTTGTCGACCAAGCTGTCGCGGCGATGAAAGAGATCAATAGCTCCAGTAAAGAGATTTCTGAAATCATTGGTGTCATCGATGAAATTGCTTTCCAAACTAACCTATTAGCTTTGAATGCAGCTGTCGAAGCCGCACGGGCCGGTGAACAAGGAAGAGGCTTCGCAGTGGTTGCTGGTGAAGTTCGCAATCTTGCACAACGCTCCTCGCAAGCCGCGAAAGAAATTAAAGATCTGATACGCGATAGCCAAACCAAGGTAGAAGAGGGTACCGAACTCGTGAATCAATCAGGTGAAACGCTGCAAGAAATCGTGGATTCCGTGTCTAAGGTGAGCGCTATGATGCAAGAAATCACCGACTCTGCGAGAGAGCAAAGTGAAGGGATTGGGCAAGTGAATACTGCGATTGTTCAGATGGATCAAATGACTCAGCAAAATGCAGCATTGGTAGAGGAGGCTTCTGCTGCTGGGGAATCGATGGCGCAGCAAGCCAGTAATATGAATAAGACAATGGATTTCTTTAGACTCAGTGGCGGTCAAAACTCTCAACTCACCCCTAGTAGAGACATCCAGGCGAAAATTCTAAAGCTCGGATAACTCGAAATAAAATTGGTTATTCAAGAAAAAATGAAACTAAAACCTCCAACTATGTTGGAGGTTTTTTATTAAGGGGAATAATCTAGAAAATTGCTGAAATTTTGTTCATTGAGGTTCCCTGAGTTTAAGTGTAGATTTACTCAATAAGGATTAAGACAACCATATTTCAGGGAAGGAATTCGATGCCAGAGAAAGGTACAGAGCACATCGTGATCATTGGCGCAGGCGTTATTGGCCTTACATCTGCGTATGAGCTGCTAAAGCGTGGGTATAAAGTTACGGTGTTGGAGAAAGAGAGCACCGTCGCGATGGGAACAAGCCATGCAAACGGTGCTCAGCTAAGCTACACCTTTGTGGATGCGATGGCATCTCTTAACTTGATTAAGAAAATTCCCTCTGTAATTGCAGGACAAGATCCCGCACTTAAATTTCAATGGCAGTCGTCGATTAAACTCAATGTGTGGGGTGCGAGGTTCCTCTACAACGGCTTGCCATTTAATGAGGAGAAGAATAGCGAAAACCTATTTCGTTTATCCCTATATTCAAAAAAAGCGATGGATCGTATTCAGAGCGAGACAGGCGTTGAGTTTGATTTCAGACCTTGTGGAAAATTGGTTGTGTATGAAAGCCAAGCGGCATTAGATAGCGCCAAAGAAAGCGTTGAAAGAAAAGCAAGTTGGGGTTACCAACAACGCATGTTAAGCGCGTCAGAGTGTGTGAACAAAGAGCCTGCTTTAAAAGCCATCAGTGCGAAGTTAGCTGGGGGGCTTTACTCCGATATTGATGATATTGGAGACGCAGAACGTTTCTGTTACTCAATGCTTAATTACTTAAACGAACATGAAAATTTTTCGATTAACCTTGGCTGTGAAGTCACAGGGTTAGATGTTGAACAGGACACTATCACTACAGTAAACACAACTTTAGGTGACATGAGTGTAGACAAAGTTGTGATGGCGGCTGGTCATGCATCGGATGCGCTGTTAAAACCGTTAGGTGTTTCATTATCTATCTATCCGGTAAAAGGTTATAGCTTAACTTTTCCGGCGATCGAAACGTCTCCGAATGTCAGTATTACTGACATCAGCAACAAGTTTGTACTTGGTCGTATTGGCAACAAAGTACGAGTGGCGGGGTTTGCTGATTTTGTTCAGAGCTCACCCCAAAATACCCTTGATCGAGTAGAAGAGCTGTTGCAGGTTTGCAGAACAAGATTCCCTGATGTTGCTGATTACGACACGATACTGGAAAAATGGGAAGGAAGCCGACCGTGTACACCATCGAGTATGCCTATTATTGATAGAGTTGGAGCAAGTAATCTGTTCGCGAATACTGGGCACGGAATGTATGGATGGACGCTAGCCGCAGGTTCTGCGTGTTTACTTGCCGATCGAATATCCGAGGGTACACTTTGGCAACAATATGGTGGCACGTCTTGTCAGGAACATTCTATTTTTAATCGCAAGTGACAGCCCAGTTCTAATTTTATATCGGTGCCATGTGACGCCGATATAAAACTGGAAATCAACATGCCCTAATATTCTGCCTTCCATATTGGTACGCTTAAGTATTCCCCCAAACGCATTGCTGCTTCGTCAATGACTTTATTGTTCGCATGATCCATCACATTAACTCGCTCGCCATTGCGAAAAATCAGGTTGAGCTCAAAGCTTGTATATTTTATCTCGCCTCCCATTAGCTCTCTAACAAGTTGAATCGCGTGGATATCTTTAAGGTTTCCCTGTTCTGTCAATGCGACTTGGTCGTAAATGTCCTGCTTGAATCCGAAATAATACAAACCACAGCTTTTGTCGAAAACAACCTTTCGATTCCTTGTAAGTGTTCTGATACCAAATGCGCTAAACATTACCCCCCAACCGAGAAAGAATGTACTAACCATGGTGTCACTGTCAGAGCCCATTGAGGCTAAAGCGCAAACAATAGCAAACACACCTGGGACAGCAAAAACTAAGCCGCGAAGTGTTGCTGTTAGTGAACGAGATATGACGATTTTGTCAGGCTTATCGAACAGAGCCTGAGATTTGTATCGTGTACCTCCAGGGACTAAAGGATCCCAACTAATTTTAGATGCAATAGGATCATTGGTATCCGCGAGCCTGACTTTTACTTTATTTAGTCTAATTTTATTTATCTTACCCATCTTCATCTCATTTAAATTCAATAACAAAAACAGCCAGTTAATGGTTAACGTTTTAGACGGACATATTGTGTCATATGCAAAAAGGGTGTTATGAACTAAAAATGCTAAGTGCTACGAATTATTACCAAAAATTGATGCTTTCGAAGACGTGGGTGTAGGCCTAGACCTAGGTCGATAGACGTGATGCTAGTTCGATTTCAATCTCAAGTGACGATTAGACAAATTGGATTTCGGTAAATCGGGTACTTCACGCTTTTCATGGATTAGATGCCGAATAGCTAATATAGGGTGATGAAGTAGCATTCTGGGACCAGAATATCGCATAATGACTCTCATCTTTTCCTTGTGTTCCGGTTTGTAGCAGTGGATTGGGCAGCGATTACACGTTGGCTTATTTTTACCATAGGGGCAACGGTCCAAACGTGTTTCAGCGTAACTTTCTAATGATTGACAGTCTGTGCAGGAAGGAGAGTGATGTGCCTTGCAATAGATCTCGATCATTGCAGATACCGTTTTAAATTCTGTTTTCAGTTTTCCGCGCAAAATGTCGCCGCTACTTTTCATTGTTTTTCTCACATAGACTTTAACGCCTATAGGATATTACTTAGAAACGAAGACGCTCTTGATATTCTTCAATTGTCTCAGTGATTATTGAATTAGAACCACTAGACCTTCAAATCGGTGCTTTGCCTGAAAACCAAGCCCAAGATCTATACATAAGAAGTCGCTGAACCTAGCATCTTGAGGTAGCTTGAGTATATACTCTGCCTGTTTTTAATTGGCTGGATCAACAATGAGCAACGAACAAGAAGCAATAATGACGGACGAGCACCTTCGCGAAGTAGTAGAAAATCAAATAGCCGATGGTGATCCGATCAAAGTAAAAGAGACGTTAATGCGCCTTATGATGACGGGTAATTCTCGTGAAGACGCCATTGATATGATTGCGTGTGCGTTAATGTTAGAAGTATTTGGTGTTGTGAAAAATGAAGAACCTTTTAATTTGAAAAGGTACAAAGAACACTTAGACGAGTTGCCAGAAATGAGTTGGCTAGACGAAGACTAAAACCGATTAAGCCCGACAAAGCCGATACGCGTGACTAGTCCGGTGGCGCGTATTGGGCAATGTAATGCTTAAGCGATTTCGTATCACTTGTCGCAAATTGAGTCTCCAGAACTTCCAGTGCAATGACTCTGTCTACACGGAAGTTACGATAAGCATTTCGCAATTCACACCAAGCAATCAGTGTCCAAACTTTACCCCAAAATATTTGCCCTAAAGGCTGGATAAGCCTCTCTGAAACATCACCGCTTTCCGCTTGATACTTCATTTTTACTATCTGTTGATTTTTAGTCGCATTACGCAGCATTTGGCTTCGCGCAGCGGTGTCTGACTGGATATGATAATCAGGCACGATAAGAGGAAACTCTTCAACTTGCCGTTTAAGGCTATCCGGAAGAACCGACATGATTTTACGAGACGCAGACCGGCTGGCGTCAGCAAGCTCTTTGTCGGACCATGCTCTTACCATTCTCATTCCGAGCTCAAGTGCCATCATTTCTTGTTCACTAAACATAAGCGGCGGAAGGTGAGAGCCGGATTTAAGCATATATCCAACTCCCGCCTCTCCTTCAATTGGGACGCCAGACAAAATGAGTGATTGAATATCTCGATAGATAGTCCGTTCACTGACCTCCATTGTCTCAGCGAGGTATTTTGCTGTGACAGCGTAACGCTTTGAGCGTAATAAAGTCAGTAGTTCGAACAGCCTTTCAGATTTACTCATGTATCTATTGCATCCTTACAAGTAGGAAAATATTAAGTTTGATAACTATCCAGTTTGATTACATTACATCGTACAGCCAGTATCTGACTTGATGATTTGATGCTGCATATCTACTGACTCCATTTCGATTTTAGAGGCGTAATCTTGCGTTTCAGGTGCAGTCATAAATTCTTTTGATGCAGCTTTCGCTTTTTCCATGTCTTGCCAATACACCGTGTCTGTCCATGTTTCTTTTTGCTGATTGTAGCTCAACGAGCGATACAAAAAACCTTCTGAGCGCTTTAAAAAGCCAGTGATTTGATCTGATGCTTCAAGCAGTTGCGATTCGGTGACGCCATCCAATACCTTGTAATTCACTATTTCGATAACTTGTTCCATGATTTTATTCCTTGTTGTTGAATTCAGGAACATCTTACAAAAGTGGGGTGACAGAATCTGTCAGTACAATAAAAAAGCAAATGAAAATGAAATGTTGCTATTTTACTGTTAATTCTGTGTCAGAGTTGTGCAAACTAAACCTTTGTTTTAGATGGTAACTTTAGGATATTAGTCTGTGTTCCGAGTAGAATTCCGAGATAATATGGATGTTGATATAGATCAATAGCGACTTTCTTCTGATGGAAAATTTAGTTGCTGCTACAAAATATGACTCACCTTGTTGCATAAAATTAACATGTGTTTGCGAGTCATTGTTCAAATTAGATCTTTTATAGGTGCCGAATTCGTTAGTCCAATCTATGGTTATTTTGCAACGCATTCTAAGTTTTGATGCGTTGAGCAGTTTGATCTTTCTAATAGATTTTAAGGATAAAGAGATGAATCATTCGCACCAAATTAGTGAGAAAAAGGGTCTTTTCTCATTAAGCACTATCGCTGCTTCATGCATGTTGGCATTAAGCGCATTTTCTGCCCCAGCGGCGGCTGTAACACCAGTAGATCACGAAGCTTGTCGTCCAGACGGCCTTTATCAAACTCCTGGTGTCACCGTCCCATATTGTACAATTTACGACCAAGAAGGTCGTGAAAAAATGGGTATGGATCACCCAAGACGACTTATTGGTTACTTCACTAGCTGGCGTGCTGGTGATGACCCACAAGCACAATACCTAGTTAAAGATATTCCATGGGAGCAATTGACCCATATTAACTATGCATTTGTGAGCATCGGATCCGACGGTAAAGTTAATGTTGGTGATGTTAACGATCCAAACAACGCAGCAGTTGGTAAAACATGGCCAGGTGTTGAAGTTGATCCTGCGTTGGGCTTTAAAGGTCACTTCGGTGCACTTGCTACTGCAAAACAAAAACACGGCGTAAAAACGTTGATCTCCATCGGCGGTTGGGCCGAAACGGGTGGTCACTTTGGTGCTGATGGTACGCGTGTAGCAGACGGTGGCTTCTACACAATGACAACCAATGCCGATGGTTCTATCAACCATGCGGGCATCGAAAAGTTCGCAGCATCTGCTGTGGAAATGATGCGTAAGTACAAGTTTGATGGCTTGGATATCGATTACGAATACCCAACATCAATGGCTGGTGCTGGTAACCCAGACGATAAAGCGTTCATGGAACCTCGTCGCCAATACCTATGGGCATCGTATCAAGAATTGATGAAAGTGCTTCGTCAGAAAGTGGATGCAGCGTCTGCACAAGATGGTAACCACTACATGCTGACAATTGCAGCGCCTTCTTCAGGTTACCTGCTTCGTGGTATGGAAACGTTTGACGTTACTAAGTATCTCGATTACGTAAACATCATGTCTTACGACTTGCACGGTGCATGGAACGACCACGTAGGTCATAACGCTGCGTTGTACGACACAGGTAAAGATTCTGAGCTAGCGCAGTGGAATGTATACGGTACAGCGGCATACGGTGGTATCGGTTACCTCAACACTGACTGGGCTTACCACTACTTCCGTGGTTCTATGCCTGCTGGTCGTATTAACATCGGTGTTCCATACTACTCTCGTGGTTGGCAGGGTGTTAATGGAGGAGAAAACGGTCTTTGGGGACGCGCTCCACTTCCTAACCAAAACGAGTGTCTTCCAGGCACTGGTGAAGGTGAGAAAAACAACTGTGGTTACGGTGCGACTGGTGTAGACAACATGTGGCACGATACCGATCCTAAGACCAAAAAAGAAATGGGTGCGGGTTCTAACCCAATCTGGCATGCGAAGAACCTTGAGAAAGGTATTTACGGTTCATACGCAGAAGCTTACAAGCTAGACCCTGTTAACAACCCAGACCACAAATTAGTGGGCAACTACGTTCGTCACTACGACAGTGTGGCAGTGGCACCTTGGCTATGGAACGCACAGAAGAGCGTATTCCTTTCTATCGAAGACAAAGACTCTATCAATGTGAAAGCGGATTACGTCATCGATAAAGAGATCGGCGGTATTATGTTCTGGGAACTGGCGGGTGACTACAACTGTTACGTGCTAGATGCTCAAGGAAACCGCACAACGGTTGATGCAACTGAACAAGCTTGTACGACTGGCAACGGTGAGTACCACATGGGTAACACCATGACCAAAGCGATGTACGACAAGTTCCAAGCGGCAACACCATATGGAAACAAAGTGGGTGTTCTACCTACACCAACTGAAGCGGTTGATATTGCTGTAAGTGTTGGTGGCTTTAAAGTGGGTGATCAAAACTACCCTATCAACCCTAAAGTCACGTTTACAAACAACACAGGTACTGAATTACC
The DNA here is from genome assembly GCF_030689305.1 of Vibrio penaeicida. GTDB lineage: Bacteria > Pseudomonadota > Gammaproteobacteria > Enterobacterales > Vibrionaceae > Vibrio > Vibrio penaeicida_B. Next base: position 30,953 of record NZ_JAUYVM010000004.1, read on the forward strand.
TGGCGGAACTGAATTCCAGTTCGATATCCCAGTATCAGCTCCGGATAACGCGAAAGACCAATCTGGTGGCGGTCTGAAAGTTATTGCTTCTGGTCACACTCGTGCGAACAATATTGGTGGCCTAGACGGACCAATGCACCGCGTATCTTTCTCTCTTCCAAACTGGAAAGCACTACCTGCTGGCGGTACTTACGAGCTTGATATGGTTTACTACCTACCAATCTCTGGTCCTGCTAACTACAGTGTGAAAGTAAATGGTAAAGAGTACGCGTTCAAGTTTGAGCAGCCTAACCTACCAATTGGCGACCTAGTTGGTGGCGGTGATCCAGGTGGTCCTGGCGACGGTACTTGTAGCACGACAGGTATCAACGTTTACCCTAACTGGCCTCAAACTGATTGGGCGGGTAACCCAAGCCATGCAACAGGTGGTGACCAAATGGTTCACAACAACGTTGTTTACAAAGCAAACTGGTACACAACATCTGTACCAGGAAGCGATGGCAGCTGGACTAAAGTGTGTGCAGTAAAGTAATTTGATACTGATCCACAAATATATAAATGCGAGTGTTCTTACACTCGCATTTTTTTCACATGCGTTCCAATGCCCAAAATAGAGGCTATGATTAAAAAACACTCAGTTGAGGTTGGCAACCTAAAAACTCACTTCAAGGAAATATCGTGATTGTTAGAAGAGCAGAGCGCAAAGACAAAGAAGAGTGGGCGATACTAAGAAATGAACTATGGCCCGATGAATTATCAGCGCACAAATTGGATATAGAATCTTTTTTTGATCTTACTAGTGTTCAAATTGTTGAGGTCTTCGTATTAGATAATGAAGAAGATAAGATCGTCGGATTTATTGAATTAAACATCCGAAGCCATGCTGAAGGAGTTGATGTTAGAGGTGTCCCTTATATTGAGGGGTGGTTTATTGAACGGGATTATCGAGGAACAGGTTTTGGTAAAAAGCTATTGAGGCAAGCGGAAGGCTGGGCACGACGCCAAGGTTTTGATTGGCTAGCAAGCGATTCAGATATTAATAACCTCGCCAGTATCGCCTGTCATAACGCCGTTGGCTTTAAAGAGATGGCACGAAACGTATGCTTTGCAAAGAACCTAAGAGCACATCAACTATCAAGCGTGGATGAATCAAAGACAAACAGTGAATAGTAGAAAGGGGGAGAAAATTCAATCAAGGAGGCTAGCTCGTGCGCTTTTTAAAGCCTTCGGAGTCGACAACTTGGTTTCTACCGTGTTGCTTGGCAAAGTAAAGGTATTCGTCGGCAGAGTTTATCGCACACTCCAAAGGTTTTTCTAGTAAGTGACCAGAAAGTGTAATAACACCAAGGCTGACAGTTAGCCTAATGTTGTGATTATAATTAATTACAACTATTCTTTCTATTTCTTGTCTTATCCGTTCAGCGATTTCTTTGGCTAGCTCTAATGACGAATTAGGTAGAGCAATAGCAAATTCTTCACCTCCGAGTCGACCAAGAATATCCGCATCTCTCGTTACTTCACCAATTTTCGACACAACAGCAACAAGAACCTCATCGCCCGCGGCATGACCATATGTATCATTGATTTTTTTGAAGAAGTCGATATCCAAAATGATGAGCGAAAGAGGACGGTTGATACGGATACATGTAGAAATGGCTCGCTCTGTATAATCATTGAAACTGCGTCGGTTGAGTGCGCCTGTCAATGGATCGGTTGAAGCAAGGACACGCAATTTCTTTTCCAGTTGTTTGCGATCGCTAATGTCAGAAATAGACATAATTATTAAAAGCTGGTCATCAAACATGAGTGTACTCAGTGCTATTTCTGCTTGCATTAGATTGCCAGAAGGTAGCGAAATGGCTATATCTAATCTTCGGCTACATTCCTCCTCTTCGCATTTTAGGACATCAATAACATGCGCTCGCAGAGAAGTTCGGTGTTTTATCGCAACAAGCTCTGTTGGGTTTTTACCAAGAAACTCGTTCTTAGGTTTCTGAAAGACAGTACTTATATACTGATTTACCATGATGATTTCTTGTTTCGGATTGCATATCACAATGCCTGTTGGTGCCGCGTTTACCAGCCCTTGAAGCTGTTTCTGAGCTTTTTGAATTTGCTCCATTCGTTGCTTTTGAAGCATTTCAAGTTGTTTGGTTAATGATATATCACGTAACACCAGTAACCAGCGAGTATGGCTAATCGGTGTGATTCGTGCTTTTACTTGATAGTGTGTTTCATGAGCATAAAGATTTAATTCAGCCGCCCTACCACTTTTGGATTCGTAATTTTTTAGGAAGTTTTTCAGTTCTGGAGAGTTAATGACAATGTCTAACTCTTCTATGGTTTTAAAATTTTCTTCAGAGTCAATAAATGGTGGGCTGAAATTACCAGAGCGAATATCCCGAACAAGCCCCTCTTTATCTATCCAAAAGCTCATGTCTGGTAGTGCATCCAGTATCAAGCTAAGGGTTTGGTTCCTGTTGGTTAATTCTGTACAGCTAAGATCGAGTGTTCTTTCGGTCATCGTTAGCTGCTCTGCCATCGATTGATAGCCTTGATCAACCATTTCTATAAACGTGTTGACTTGATCAGCGTCGAAGGTTTCCCCTTCTTTTGGCACTCCATTTGGGAAAGCTTTGCGCAGTTGACGTTTGAGAAGTCGGTGCATATCAAGTTTCCGAAAATGCAGTAATAGTCATAGTTTGGTTGTGTAACTCTGATGGATAGTGCCTGTCATAAGGAGCGATTTCTCCGTAAGAATAAAATCCACAAAGTAAGGTTGATGGACCAAGCTCGTCTTTTACTGCTTCCACTTCATCTTCGACAAGTTGTTTCAAAAGAATTTTTCGCCCAACACAGCTGATTAAGATGGCAAATTGTGGGGAGTCGTTCATATCCTGTCGACACACTTCGGCAGCGGTTTGCGCACCTTCTATAAGCGTTTCAACATTTGCTCGCATCAACATGGCGGTTGCACCTGAGGGTACGTTACCGGCAAATGTAATTGAGCCCGACGTTTCATCAATGCTGAGTAGTGTGCGCACAAGTTTCGTTGATTTACTGGGGTCGCTTATCTCTAACGGAAATCTGAGCCCACTAGCAGGTAAGGTGGAAGCGAGTTCGCCTAAGTAGCTCTTGTATATGTCTAGGGCGTTCTCGTCGTCTAATTCATAAAGTGTGTTTTCTTCGGAGTGTGTGATTTTTCTTTCTAAACCAAATGGACTCCAACCACCGCGCGAGCCATAGCTCACGGAAATTGATTCGCCATAGAAGCCGATAGCAACGATCTGTTTTTCTGCTACATCATCTTGGTAGAGTACGTAGGTCTTGTCGAAGGATTCGTTGTCACCAGCAAGCCCTCCTGTAACCTTAATGTGCTCGGGGACAGCGCACTCAAACCCCTCAGTTAGCATACATCCATTCACATGTAGCCCATCGCTGAGCACTAAAATATGCTTCAAATCGGGCGTTTCCATTAGCTGTTTCACCATTTGGACCCCAATGTCTTTTTGGTTAATTTCTTCGTCTGGCATTTTCAGACGCAGCATACGTATGGGGGTTTTCTCAAAACAAATTACGGTTACCACTAGCGCGTCATCGTGTACTCGAATCCCAGAAACTTCACCTGCAGTCGAGCAGCCTGTCAGTAGGGCATCTGGCAAGTAATTGCGTAATTGTTTAATGGCATCTTTTTCACTATTGATTGAGCCGAATAATAAAACCAAAGTGTTGTCACTATTAAGCTGCTTTATATCTTCTGCATTTTGCCAATGCTTTCCGTCCCATACAGACTGAAGTGTTTTCATTCTAATGACCTAATTCTTTATACCCACTTTAAATTTAGTGTGTTTTGCTGCTATTTCAAGTTATTAGAAAGGATGATTTGATTAAAATTCAAATAGTTAATTAAAGTAGAGTGTTTTTGGAGAGCCACTATCTATTTGTTTTCAAACATGAATAATGAAATCAATTATTGAGATAGTTAGCTGAATTAACGTTTAGGCGGTATTGGAAAGAAACAGCAGAAAAAATAATGCTACTTTTTTGGTTAGCTTATTCAGTAAGTAGTTGAGCTAATAAGCCTAGGTTTAGGGATTGGGCATTTTCTAATTCGGTAAAATCTAGATATTCATTTCCTATAACATCAAATCGCATGAGATCGATAGCTTCGGCATCGTATTCGGGATGCGTAGAGCTTAAGATATACCGACCTTTCCCAAATTTTCCTTTGATCACGGCAGCAGGAGTATTCGGTAGATCAGCGAATGTTGCTAAAATATCAACATCTTCGTCTGGCTTAGCTTTGAATAGGCTACCGCCCATATAGAGGGAAGATTGGAGTAGGGTGTTTGACCCTTGAAGGACATTCAAAGAAACAACATTAGGTTTTGTGTTGTTAAAATTATCTCCCGCGCCAAAACACTCAATGGGACCTTCAGCCGTACCATTAAAAAACGCGAGTTCGTTTGAGGTTTCAATTTCAAATGGTGAATTTTTTGCCCAAAGAGTACGCGCGCACGCCATATAGGCACCAGCACATATTCCAAGATAAAAACCCCCATTTGCAACGTAATCTTTAATTAACGTGTTGGCTTTACCATTTAACTTCGCCGATTTGTAACGACTTGCGCCACCAGGCATAACGAAGAGGTCGATATCTTGGCTCAAAGCCCCTTCAAGAATTTCATTGGCATTAACGAAAAAAACGTTCTGTTTGCCACGAAGTTTTGCCAACGCATAATACAGAATATGGTTGTTTGAAACGTTGTCGGTATAAATTAGAGTTTTCACAATCGTTCCTTCTTCGCGGCAAACTTTTTTACATACAAGATATTTATATACAAGACTGGCTAAATTAGGGAATCTATGCCGCTCTTGATAGCAAACTCGCAGGTCGCGCTTTTGCGATTGCCGATGTCAATAGACCAGCAATAATAGCCTTTATGATGTCTCCTGGAATAAACGCGGTAACAAGAGCCGCGGACTCAAGAAGCGTTTTCTTAAGAACGATTGCCATACCGGCAATGCCAAATACATACATCACGATAATTCCGCCAATCATAGACGCAACACTGGCTATAAGGGTTAGGTTACCGTTACGCCACTTTTCTACTATAAATCCTGTTACAAACGCAGCAATTGGCCAACCAATCAAGAAACCGCCAGTAGCACCGAAGAAGAGTCCGATTCCACCACGACCACCTGACAATAGAGGAAGACCAATAGCGACAAGCAACAAGAACAGAAGTACGGCTAATCCACCACGTTTTGCACCCAAGATAGTGCCACAAAGCATAATGCCTAGACTTTGTGCGGTGACGGGGACGCCAAATGCCAACGTAATTTTGGGGATCAAGCCAAGGGCGGCTATCAAACCCGCAAAAAGAGCGGTATAAGCAATGTTCTTTTCCATTTATTTTTTCTCCAGATTAGTAGTGCCACCGCGAGCTCTGAGAGCTTCGGCAACGTGGTCCGCATCGTCCAGTGCAAGAACGGTAAAAGGTAAAATAATGCGCCAGCCAGATCGTTTGGTAGAACGAGCTCGCCAAGCGAAAGTCAGGCTTTGGCTTTTAGAAATCAAAACGGGGGTCATGCGAATAACTAACGCGATAGCAAGTTCTAAGGCTCGAGTGCTTAAGCCTAAACGCCTATATGGGCGCGCTAAGAAATGCACCACATCGATCATATCGGACAGTCGTGTTGTCATCGTCACCAAGTTTGCAAGTGCGACGGCAGATAACATTCGAACAACGATAACCGCACCAAGTTGGTATTCCTCTGTCCATGTATGCCATGCAAGTACAATAGCGACGAATGGCCATAAAATTTTTAGCTGCCGACAACCGTGTAGAAAAAACACTTTGCCCGGCAACGCATAAAGGACGATAACTAGAGCAAGAAAAACACCATGTAAGAGGATACTTTCCACAAAAAATAAACTGATTGTGACAACACCGAGTAGAGCAAGCTTTAGCCCAGCACTCCAGTTATGTGCTCTCGTTTCAATTGGTGAGGTTAGAGATATCATCGCTGTCTCCCAATCGGTTCATTTCAGCAAGGTAGTTTGGCAACACTACGGCAGGCGTACCCACTTCCTCAATTTGCCCAGATTCTAACCATAAAATTTGATCATAATGTTCGATATCAGCGGGATCGTGGCTGATATGAACCAAGCACCCATCGAAGGAATCTAAGTACCGCTGAAGTTGTCGTTTTGTGGGAATATCTAACCCTGCAAACGGTTCATCCAAGATAATAAGTTTGGGCTGCATAGCGACAATAGACATTAGGCAAACCAAGTGCTTTTGACCTTGTGATAGAGAGGCGGTATGAACATCTTGCCAGTGAGTTTTGCCAAATTTAGTCAAAATGTTTAAAGCATTCGATTTTGCTTCAACCTTACTTTGTCCCTGCTGTCTTAGACCAAAAACAAGTTCCTCAATAACAGTGGGAAATATGATTTGATGATCAGGATTTTGAAATAGGATGCCAATTTGTGCGACAGCCGCACCTCTATTCTTGTAGGGATCTATACCTGCCACTTGCAATTTACCAGACTGTATTTCGATCAAGCCGGATAAAACACGTGATAGGGTCGATTTTCCTGAGCCATTGCGACCAATTATTCCCAGGCGGCGAGACTTGGTTTCAAAAGACATGTTCTTAAGGACTCGGTTACCTTCTATATCTAGGCACACGCTCTGCATCTCAATTAATGAATTCTGAGCAGCATTTGTTGATATTTTGTCGTCTGAACTTGTCATGTTTTTATTCGTGTCTAGGTGAATTGCAACCTAACGCTAATTGAGTTAGCGATGATTTGTGACGCGCATACTATCAACTTGAATTTGCAGGGTAAACCACCAATAGATTGTGGAGACTATATTAGAGGTGAGTAAGTAACCTGAACTCGGGATAACAACTTGCTTTCTAATGGCTCTTTTCACCTAATACTGCGTTGAACCCTCTCCCAATAACCCGTTATTGATTCGTGGTTTCGCCTTGTCTTAAGTGAAAATTTCTCATTAGAATGTATCGAGATAAAATTTTCAATTATTTTAAAGGGTTAGCTAACCTCTTATCCCGAGTTCAGGTTAAGTAAGTTGGTCGTGTGATTTTCAAGCGAGGTTTGGGTGGCAAGTGCAAGAATACCGCTCGACACAAGAATACCTCCCAACACAAGAATTCAATGGTGATTTGGTGGGCTAGGTCGGTATAATGATATCTATCTCCCAAAAGACAGTATGAGTGCGTAGCAAAAGATGAGAGAGAATCCCCAAACCAATACCCATCCGGCTATTTCTTTTGAAGAACTGCCTTCAGATGTGTACATGAATTTTGATGCGTTCAATTCGAATACTGTTACGCGAGAACATTGTCACGTTTGGGGGCAATTGCAATTTATTCGAGGCGGTATGTTGGAGCTGTTTGCTGATAAGACACGATTTCTAGCGCCGCCCAATTTGGCGATTTGGGTTCCTGCTGGTGTATTGCACCACAGTTTTAATAGAAAGCCTCTGGATTACTGTTCGCTCAATGTCAGTGCTGATAAGACAACGCATATGCCAAAACAGACTTGCCTATTGGGTGTAACACCAATTATGACAGCCATTATCGAAGATTTTCGGCAGAGAGATGTGTGTTCGGCAGAATCGGAGCAAGATAAGCGATTAGTTGATGTTTTACTGGATCAATTGGCAATGGCACCTGAGAAACATCATTTTTTACCCACCTCCAGTCACAAGATGTTAGCCCCTATTCTTAGAGGGTTAGAAGAGAACCCAACTAACAACGACTCATTGAAAAACTGGGCTGCTCGCGTTCACACTACCGAGCGGTCTCTTGCAAGGCACTGCCAAAGCGAATTAGGGATGAGTTTTACAGAGTGGCGTTTACGTATACGTTACCTTCACTCTATGGAGTTGCTTCGTAAAGGTAAGTCGGTAAAGGAAACCGCGTTTCTTCTGGGTTACAACCAAGCCAGCCCATTTATTACAATGTTCAAACGTTACGCTGGAGTAACGCCAGATCAATATAAAGTGAATAGACCAGTATGAAAAATGCCCGCATGTTTGCGGGCATCTGATTTGGGTTACTTAATCGATGTATCGATCAGTGTTAACGAGTTACTTTACTTTCCACTCAATCTGCTCACCAGCACGGATTGGCACAACAATGTCGCTACCAAATGGCATAGTTTCAGCTACATCCCAAGATTCTTTAACCAGTGTTACCGTATCTTGATTGCGAGGAAGCCCGTAAAAATCCGGACCATTGTGGCTTGCAAAACCTTCAAGGTTTTCTAGCTTGCCTTCGTTATCAAAAACTTCTGCGTAAAGTTCTACTGCAGCGTGCGCAGTGTAAGAGCCTGCACAACCACAAGCAGATTCTTTCGCTCCTTTTGCGTGTGGTGCAGAATCTGTTCCTAGGAAGAACTTTTTGCTGCCGCTGGTGGCTGCTTCAATCAACGCTTGTTGGTGTGTATTGCGTTTCAAAATTGGCAAGCAGTAGAAATGTGGTTTGATACCGCCCACTAACATGTGATTACGGTTAAACAGCAAGTGGTGCGCGGTAATTGTTGCCGCGACGTTTTCGTTCGAGTTCTTCACAAAGGTTACTGCGTCGGAAGTTGTAATGTGCTCAAGAACGATCTTTAGGTTAGGGAAGTCGTTAACGATAGGAGCAAGAACGGTGTCTAGAAACTTCTTCTCGCGGTCGAATATATCGACGTCGTGAGTGGTGACTTCACCGTGAATCAAAAGCAGCATGCCAACTTCTTGCATGGTTTCTAACACATGATAGATGTTTTTCGCATCTGTTACACCTGAATCAGAGTTTGTTGTTGCACCTGCAGGGTAGAGTTTAGCTGCGACAATTTTGCCCGTCGCTTTCGCTTTACGAATTTCATCAGAAGTCGTGTTATCCGTTAGGTAAAGAGCCATCATAGGTTCGAAGTGCTCGCTTGGCCTTTCTGCCATGATACGGTCACGATAGGCCAGTGCCATTTCGGTATCGGTAACGGGTGGGATGGTATTTGGCATTATCAGAGCTCGACCATTGTAGCGGCTGATATCGCGTACGGTGTCGGTTAAAACATCGCCATCGCGTAAGTGAACGTGCCAGTCGTCAGGACGAGTGATAGTAATTGTTGTCATTTGAAAGCTCCCACCAGGTTAAGATAAAACAGGAGCCTAAAAGTAGGAATTCGACGAAAAGTCTAAAAACGCAACCGTTTAGGCGACAGGATGATAGACAAAAATACGTTATCTTTCACGCCTTTTTTGCCTTCAAGCCTATTAAAGGTGCATTTACTTCATTTGGCTCCCTACCTTTCCGTCGTCACATGACTTAGTTGGAAGAGTATGTTTAGACTAACTGTGTTTAAACGTTTGTGCCGAATATGTGAGCTTGAAAAGCGAGAATAGCTTACATAACGTATAATCGAATGCTCTTCGTACTGAAACGTATAGGTGTAAAAAGTGTGAATCTTTGACTCGAATCATCGTGTTCATTATTGTACCGTTACCCTAATTCGTAGACATTGCAGCAAATAAAAATAGGGAAAGATGAGCCTCACTTATGACGCCCAAAGCAGTTAAGTAAAACTTCCAGCTTCCATTATTGAAAATCACAAAGACAAAAGTCTTTTAGAGTAGTGAATAACAATGACAAAACCGTACTTATCGCAAATTAACGTTTTTCCTGTTAAATCCATCGGAGGAATTCGACTTTCAAAAGCTTGGGTTGAGAAGCAAGGGCTAACTTTCGACCGTAGGTTCATGGTCGCGGCGATGGATGGTTCAATGGTCACGGCGAGAAAACACCCCAATATGGTGAAAGTAGACGCTGTGCTTCAACCTGATGGATTTGTTATGACCTACCTAGGAATGCCGACGTTAAGGCTCCGTTACGCTGATTTAGAAAGAAAAGTGATGTCAGCACAGGTTTGGAATGACAATTTTAACGCGTTGTCGACAACTCAGGTGGCGAACGATTGGTTTAGTCGAATTTTGGGCATACCAGTTCAGCTGCTTTATTGTGGTGAGCAGTCGAACCGCGTTAGAGAAAAAATCCAAACGAACGTTAGCTTTGCTGATGGGTATCCTCTCCTTGTGATCAGCGAAGCATCACTAGCGGAATTAAATAAAAGAAGTGGCGAAACCAATTCAATGGATCAATTCCGAACCAACTTGGTGGTTTCTGATACTGAACCTTTTGCGGAAGACGGTTGGAAGCGAATCAAAATTGGTGATGTCGAATTTGAAGCGGTAAAGCCATGTGAAAGGTGCATTCTAACGACAGTAAATACACAAACTGGGGAGTTTAAAACCTCAAAAGAGCCTCTAAAGACGCTCTCCACCTTCCGAGCAAACGAACGGGGAGGTGTGTTCTTTGGTCAAAATCTTGTTTCTAAAAATGAAGGTATCATTCGCGCCGGTGATGTGGTGGAGGTTTTAGAAGCAAAACCTAAAGAAGAGTACAAAGATAATTCGAAAGACAAGTTAACGCTCACATGTGTGGAGAAAGAAACCATAGCACGTGATTTTTTGACGTTTTGGATGGAACCAGCGAAAGGCACCTTACCCGGCTATCTACCTGGTCAACATCTGCCAGTAGAAATTGATACACCAGTAGGTAAACTTTCTCGCCGCTACACCTTATCCTCCAGTCCGACACGACCTGGCAGGTATGCCATTTCGGTAAAACGAATCAATGAAGGTGCGGTGTCAAATTGGCTGCACGATCGATTCAAAGTGGGGGACACGCTGGTGGCAGATACACCTGATGGCGCATTCCACCTAACCAATACGCTTCATCCCTTGCTGCTAATGTCCGCAGGCAGTGGTGTGACTCCAATGCTCTCTATGCTTCGTTACCTTTCGGATCACGACCAAGTTAATAACGTTGTTTTTTATCATCAATGCAGTACTGAGCGAGACATCCCTTGCCGTAAAGAGCTAGAGAAGCTGAATATGATTTATCCGGGGTTGCATGTAGTGATTTCTTTAACGCAACCAGATTCCAGTTGGCACGGGTTGACGGGGCGGCTGTCGCTAAGCCATATAAAGAAAATACCTGACCTGTTATCAAGGCAGGTTTTCGTATGTGGTCCTAGCGGCTTTATGACCAAATCTAAAAATCTTTTGATGAAAACGGGGTTGGATGAAAGTCAGTATCATCAGGAAGCATTCGGCGTAGCCAAGCCAGTTGAATTGCCGTTGAAAGAGATAAAAGTGACGGTGGATGGAAAAACGTTTGAAGGGAATAACCAACAACCCCTTTTGAATCAGGCTGAAGATGCTGGAATGAGTATAGCGAACAGTTGCCGAGCGGGGCTTTGTGGCGCGTGTCGTGTGAAAGTCGTTCGCGGGGAGTTTGAAACGCCAGATGTGCCAGCGTCGATGCCAGATGATAAAGCGAATGACATTGTTTTGGCTTGTTGTAGTACGCCTCTTGGTGACGTCTCTATATCGACAGACCTTAAAGCTTAACGATTACGAAACAAAAAAACAGAGAACTTAGGTTCTCTGTTTTTTATTGGTGGAAGTCACTTAATTTGGTTGGTTTTACTCAACCTAATCTGTGCTGGAACACTTAGTCATAAATGGTAGGAATAGGCTGACGTTTGTGCTGAGTTGCTTTGTAAATCGCAACGAGCTTTTGGGTGACCTCTTCAGAGACAGGTTTTCCTTCAAGGAAGTCGTCTATTTGATCGTAAGTGAGATTCAGAGCGTCTTCATCCGCTTTCTGTGGCGCAAGTTCTTCTAAATCGGCTGTTGGAATCTTATGAACAAGCAGCTCTGGCGCGCCTAAAGTGTCCGCAATTTCGCGCACTTGACGCTTGCTCAAACCAAACAACGGTGCTAGGTCGCATGCTCCATCCCCGAATTTAGTATAAAAACCAGTAATGTTTTCAGCAGAGTGATCGGTTCCTAAAACTAAACCACCTACGTAACCAGCAATTTCATATTGTGCCACCATTCGAGCACGTGCTTTGACGTTTCCTTTTACGAAATCTATTTTCGCTGGGTCTTGAGGGAGCAGATTGGAATCTTGAAGTGCAACGTGAGACGCGCTATGTAAGCCATCCACGCCCGCTTGAATGTTTACTGATACAGAATGTGAAGGTTGTATAAAACTCAGTGCCAGTTGTGCTTCGTCTTCGTCTTTTTGTTCGCTGTAGGGAAGGCGTACTGCAATAAATTGATAGTCAGCGTTGTCAGACTCTTCATTAAGCTTGTTTACTGCAAGTTGAGCCAATCTTCCGCATGTAGTGGAATCGACACCGCCACTAATACCCAAAATTAAAGACTTACAACCAGACTCTTGAAGTTTACGCTTAATAAAATCAACGCGACGCTGAATTTCAAAATGAGGATCGATCGAAGCCAATACTCGCATCTCGTCACGGATTTGATGTTCCATTCTGTTTCCTTATTGTGCTGCCGAGTTTTCATATCTGAGTGAGTTAAAGGTGGCGCTCTAAACCCTGTATTTTATAACCCTGTATCTTAGGGTCACTTGGATATATCATACCCCAATCTTTTTATTATTAAACACCGATTTGCCTGAAAAAAGTTACCGAAATGGAATTCTCGGATACTTGGGCTTAAGTGTTACGAATGATGGAATTTCTTCCAGTAACGAATGTATGAAAAATATTGCAATCTTTGGTAGTGCTTTCAACCCACCAACTCTTGGACACAAAAGTGTTATCGAATCATTAACGCATTTCGATAAAGTATTGTTAGTTCCAAGCTATGCGCATGCATGGGGAAAAGAGATGGCAGATTTCGATGTAAGGTGTCAGATGGTTGACGGATTTATTTCGGATATAGCTCAATTCAACGTTGAATTGTGCCGAATAGAAGAGAGCTTATATCGCCCGGAAGAGAGTGTAACGACGTATGCACTTTTAAATGCCCTCCAAGAAACCTACCCCGATGCGGAGCTAACGTTTGTTATAGGTCCAGATAATTTCTTTAACTTTTCCAAGTTTTACTGTTCTCAAGAGATCACTAAGCGCTGGTCAGTAATGGCATGTCCTGAAAGAATTCCAGTCCGGAGTACGCTAATTCGTGAGAAATTGGCTCAAAATGAATCGATATCAGCTCTAACTACCCGATCTGTCAATAATTTCTTGCGAAATCGCACATTGTATCGGAAGATATAGGAATAATTTTTTAGAGGGCTCAAATCGATGACCAAACGTAGTTACAATTTAGTTTGTATGCTTGGCTTCTTTACGATTCCTGCTTTTGCGTGTAGTTCTTTTCAGTCTCCATCCTCAATTATGATGGTCGAAAAAGAGCAAGATTCGGTTTGTGCATCGATTGCACATTCATTTGATGCTTTTACCTCAAGCCTCACATCTGTGAAAGACTTTATAATCGACCCAGTGGGTAACGACGATTACTGGGAAGAATGGACGCTTAAAAGTGGCAGTGATCCGTTGCTATATTCAAGTGTTGAAAGTAATCATTTTGGCATCGGCGTCTGGATGCCAGACGAATATGACAGCCAATTTGACGACATGACTTATTCTGAAAAGCTTGAAGCTACGGGTTTGAAATTCAGTTTAGGTTTAGGTGAAAGGGACGACAACGAACCGCGAATGCGAATTGACTATCGTTGGCATAACCTACAGCCTGGCGATGTGATGTTGCAAGTTGAAGTGCCTTTTTAAGGCACTTTTCTATTTAATCTCTATTTTCTCTTCTTTTTCTTCTTACTTATGCCTCACGTTCTATGAACTTTCGCCGCTGTTTATAGGCGTACCTCTATAAGCTTTCACCCATTACTAACATTGCCAGTTGTTCGAATTCTTCTTCTCGACCAGCAAAAAACTCATCAATAACAACGTTTCTCTTCGTGCCTGATTGCATTTTCTTTTTGGCTTCTCGAAGGCTCAACACCAATAACAATTCTTTGCTTAAACTGCTCTCGTCGTCTGCGCTCCACTGGGAAATCTGCATACTCAGCGGCGACATATCGAGTAGAGGTCTTAGTGTTCTGGATTCGTCTCGAATTACATCTAAAAGATTGTTTATTTCTTCATCTTTAAGTTTTTGCTGAGAAAGCTTCTCTAATATGGCTTTAGAGACAGGTGGTAAGGAAACAAAGCCCGCTTGAGTAGGAAATTTGTCTTGCAAGCGAACAGAGAAATCGATTTGAGAAACCGTTGAACCAGGCACGAAAGTAACAGACGTTAAGCAATCAATGGGTAACCAAATTGCGCTGTCTTGTTCTACTGCATATTCGTTCCTACCAAGCTTCACTAACACCAACCCTGATTCAACATAGATTAGGCTGTGCTTAAGACGTTTTTTACGAGGTGTGGTTACCAGAAATGAGTAAACTGTATTTTGATGCTCTACTGCATAATTCATAAAGGGTTTCCGGATACTTTAACTGTGGAAAAGAGTATCTTTTATTAGTGTAAATTCCAATGAAAACTGAGACATTTAGCCATTTATGCTCAAACCTCTAGGAGAGAGCGAGTTATTCCACGTTGTTCTTTTCCATGAACTGAAACGGAATAATGGAGATTTCTAAGCCCCGTATCTTGAGATAGTTTGGGCGTTTTACGTCAGAGTTTGGTGATTTCTGTATTTGTAATAGAACAAATGATGGCTTTTTCCCTCTATTTTTTCAGCGTTAAACGAAAAGGTGGGGTCGTTTCTTACAGGAAAGACAAGCCAGTTGTGATTTCAGTAACCTACCTTCGCGCACAACAATTAGGTGGGCTTAGTATATAATCTGGTCTGACCTTAATTAAACGACGCATTCATTAGCTGCTTGTTTTCTCAAGTACGCGTAGAATATGCCGGATTTTAAAATTGACGTATAGATTAGATGACTAATAAAACGGATCCTTATAAAGAAATTCGTCCGTACAATGATGACGAGATTCCCGCTGCCATTGAACGCCTAATTAATGATGAAGAATTTATCTCTGCTATCTTAGAGCATCGCTTCAGTAACCATGCAAGTTGGTTCAAAAATATAGTTAGCCCAATGGTTAAGGTTTACCTTAAGTTTAAGTGGGCTAAATTGGATTCCGTTGAAGCAATTCAATTAGAAGTTGAAAAATACCTGAGTAAGACACTAGATGTGACAACTGACGGTGTAACATATTCTGGTTTGGAACGGTTAGATAAGAATACCCCATACTTATTTATCTCTAATCACCGAGATATCGCAATGGACCCTGCTCTGGTGAACTGGGGCTTGTATAACAATCAGCATAAGACGGTCCGTATTGCTATTGGCGATAATCTTCTGAAGAAACCGTGCGCGACGGAACTCATGAAGCTGAATAAAAGCTTTATAGTAAACCGCAGTGCAAAAGCACCGCGTGAAATGATGAAAGCGCTTGGGCAGTTGTCTTCTTACATAAAACACTCTTTAGATACCGATAACTCTATCTGGATTGCGCAGAAAGAGGGGAGAGCTAAAGATGGGAACGACAAAACAGATCCAGCCATTTTAAAAATGTTGCATGTAGAAGGCAGAAAACAAAAAATGCCTTTCTCCGAATACATAAAAACGCTGAAAATCGTTCCTGTAGCGATTTCCTACGAGAACGATCCTTGTGACATTGCCAAAGCGAAAGAACTGTTTGAGAAAGCAGAGTCAGGCAGTTACAAGAAAACTGAATTTGAAGATATCGAAAGCATCATTCAAGGCATCGTAGGGTATAAAGGTCGTGTTCATGTTAGCTTCGGCAACGTAATTGAAGATGATTTTGAAACACCGGATGAGTTGGCTCAAGAAATTGATGATCAGATTCATTCTATCTACAAGCTCTTTCCAATCAACTATTATGCCGCTGCTGATGCAGAACATGCTGATTCGAAAGCAAAGGAATCACTGGACAGTAAGCTACGAGAATTACCAGAAGGTGCACACGATTTCCTTAAGCAAATGTACGCTAACCCAGTAGCGAACCAAGGCTAGGTTTTTCGGGTTTACACTGAAAAAGCTCGCCTTTAAGAATTTAGCCTGCGAGCCCGGTCAGTTTACCTTTAAAGAACTTAGAAAGGAGCGTTATTGCCTAACGCTCCTTTTTTTCTTCTACTATTTAAATCACTTGATCTGCAGTTGTATAGGGCTGGCTACCTTGCTACTGCCCCGCCAAGTTTTAAGTCTTTTGGCCAATATGTAATCTGATTTCCGCCAAGGTATATGTTCCCGTCAACAGTGAGCTCATCGGGTAGCTTGGTTATATTGGAGCCCCCGATGTACAAATTGCCTTCTACAGTTAAGGGTTGAGGAAGCTCTTTCAAAGGTGTGCGAATAACGCTAAGGTCACCTGTCACAATTAACCCTGGTGGTAAGGTTTCAAGGGGAGTATCTGTAAAATTAAGGTAGCCACCCACTTTCACGCCAGCATTCCACGTGGTTATTTGTGAACCAAGAAAGTTGCCATATCCCTTTATGTTGGTTCCTTTTGCTATAAAAGAAAGCTGGCTGTTTGAGGCATCTAAGCTCCCTCCAATTTCCAAACCTTTGGGCAATTTCTCAATGGCTGTTTTCGCAATGTTCAGGTTTTTTTTCACCACCATCCCGTCAGGAAGAGATGTGTAGTGAGTATTTCTTAAATTTACATTGCCATAAGAGTCAATGTGGTTGAGTAATTTATATTGATCCAGTGGTTTGGTGTGGGCAATACCGCTCAACAGCAACCCAATGAACAAATAACCTGCTTTCATACGCACTCAAGTTCAAACTGTGACTATCATCTGATAGTAAGCGTTAAGCGTTGCTATGTATACCCAAGTCATTCCAGTATCGATACCTAGATATTGGAGACAGTATTGCTGTGTAGGGCTACATGTCCTGCTAAGGTTATAGATGAGCAAGCACACTCAATATGCATAAAATCAAAGCCTTGTCTTATATAGAGTTTACAAGGGCATAATCAACTTAACTTTAGGGTCATTATGGGCAAACTTCTTATATTCGCAATTTCAATTCTTTCTGTTGGTGTTCATGCCAAAACGGTGACAACACCAAAATCTTCCGTCATCGTTACTGATGGCAAACTGTTTGAGAACGTATGTTACTACGAAGATAAAGCGTACACACTTGGTGCTGTGATTCAGGTTGGTGAGCTGTACTTAATTTGCAGCAAAGAGCAAGAGTTTGAGTTGAATGGCGATCTAAGGTGGCTTCAATTGGAACAGGATGGGTGAGGATATAAGATCTTATTTTGAGGGCGACTAGAGAAAGCCGCCCAATTTAGTATTTATCTGTACTAGTACAATTTATCGGGCTAGGGCACGTGTCTTCAATTCAAAAATGAGTTTTTCGGCACTGCAAGTGAATTGGAATCTTGTTTCAATACCATCCTTATCGTCAATGCGCTGGCTTTCGTACGTCACTTCGTTAGAGACTGTTTTTGCTAGATCTATGTATTTATTGAGTTCAGACTCTAATGCAGTGAAATCACGACCAAACAAAGAAATGTTTGCTACATCGTCGCCTTCTTTAATGATGAATCCCATTTCTGCACTGCATCCACATGCTTCACAAACTTCGTTTTCTTCTACTTTCGTTGTCATAACGTATCCTCTTACAATTAATGAGGGTATGTTACTCTTCTGGTGTCTTTAAAACCATAGAATTTCAGTTTGTTGGTGTTAAATTATTAGCTTCGACGAGTTCATGGAATAGTGTTTTGTAACGATATATTCATCGTGTTTATGTGATCCTTGTCACGGGTATGTGAATGGAAATGTCGATTTGTCGGGTCGTAAAATAAGGCCGTATTGCCCAATTGAGTAAATTGTAAGAAGATTCAGGAAATCGGAATCATTTGCAATAGTGACACTTTAAATAAAGTTCTATTGCCCGGTATTCGGGTAAATCAAATGAGCGAATATTTATCGATCTCGCTCTTTATGAATTTACTCCTAGCAAATCACAAATTTCGTGAATAATTGCTTATATATTCCTCAATCTGTTGAGATTTTAAAAATATAGAACATAATACTATAAGTCGCTCATGCTCGATTTTGAGTGTACTTAAACATATAAATAGATGAGCCCTAACATGCCAAAGCGTAGTAAAGAAGATACCGAAATCACCATTCAAAAGATTATGGATGCTGTTGTAGACCAGTTAATTACATTGGGCTACGACAAAATGTCTTACACCACTTTGAGTCAACAAACAGGCGTCTCTCGTACAGGTATCAGTCACCACTTCCCTAAGAAAACGGATTTCACAGCAGCACTAGATGGACGAATTTTTAAGATGTTCGTAACGCACCTAGTTCTGGATGAAGGGGTTGAGAGTTTTAAATCCAGCTGGGTTAAAGCCCTTGATAATGCAGAGTTCTTGGCAATTCTTAGATTGCTATTCCACCATGTCGTGACATCAGAAAATGCGCACGAATTCGCTCGAACTGGAATCGAGCGTTTATATAAGATGGTAGAAGATAACTACGGTGAATCTGCACGTGAAGATCTGGATGTGTTGTTTGGAAAAAGCTTAGTTCGTATGGCTGGCTAAAACCAAAAAGTATCTTGAAAGAAAAACCAGCCAATTGGCTGGTTTTTTTGATTAGAGCTGAGGTTATGTGGCTACTCAGATTATTGGGTTACATAGCTGCAGCGAAAATGGAAGAAATCTCATCGTGAGTTGCTTGCTTAGGGTTGGTAAACCCGCATGCATCTTTCAGAGCGTTTTCTGCAAGTAAGGGGATGTCTTCAGATTTGGCCCCCAAAACTTCTAGCCCCGCCGGAATACCAACATCTACAGAAAGCTGCTTTATGGCACTTAATGCGGCTTCTGCACCTTGCTCATCAGTTAATTCCGTTACGTTAACCCCCATTGCTGCTGCAATGTCCTTTAGGCGAGCAGGGCATACCTGAGCATTATATTTTTGCACATGCGGAAGCAAAACAGCGTTACATACGCCATGTGGTAGGTCGTAAAATCCACCAAGTTGATGTGCCATTGCATGAACGTAACCTAGCGAAGCGTTGTTGAATGCCATTCCTGCCATAAACTGAGCGTATGCCATTTGCTCACGGGCTTCTATATCTTCACCTTTATTTACCGCTGTTCTAAGGTGCGCTTGAATGAGCTCTATAGCCTTTATTGCGACTGCATCGGTGATGGGTGTCGCAGCAGTAGAAACATAAGCTTCAATGGCATGAGTTAATGCATCCATTCCTGTCGCAGCAGTTAGTGAAGAAGGTTTTGCAAGCATCAGCTCAGGATCGTTAACGGACATGAGAGGCGTAGTGTGCTTGTCTACAATCGCCATTTTAATATGACGCTTTTCATCCGTAATAATACAGAAGCGTGTCATCTCGGAAGCGGTACCTGCCGTTGTATTGATGGCAATAAGTGGTACCTGAGGTTTCTCTGATTGGTCTACGCCTTCATAATCGGCAATTTTCCCACCATTAGCTGCAACAAGAGCAATACCTTTAGCGCAGTCATGGGGTGAGCCACCACCTAATGAGATAACAAAGTCACACCCATTTTCTACCAACAACTCTAACCCCTCATTTACGTTGGAAATCGTAGGGTTTGGTTGGGTTCCATCAAAAACAACGGTCGCAATTGCTCTATCAGCAAGTAAATCGTTTACGTGTTTCACGACTCCGATTTGGTTTAACACCTTATCAGAGACTATTAGCCCCTTTGTAAAACCTTGTGATTGAATGCTATCGACGGCTTGAATTAAGCAACCCGCGCCCATTAGATTGACCGTAGGGATGTAAAATGCGCTTGTCATTTCAGACTCTCCATTATTGTTATACATTGCTTCATTGCCTCTCTTTTGTGTTAGGAGAGGTCGTTTGGGTATATGCTCACTTTGCTTATGAAATCGGTTTTCTTTGTTGATCTGAAACAACGATTAATACCAATTGCTATCGTTTTCATATTTATGTGATATATGTCGCAGTGGTAGTGTATGGAAGCGGAAGAAAGGGAGGGAATCAAAAAAGCCGGCGAAATCACCGGCTGATAATGGATTTAAATAATGACGTTACGCTGCGCTAACGGATTCCTCAATTTGCTTAGCGCCTCTGAGCATTGCCTGTACGAGTTCAGTGGCATCAAACTTTGTTAGGGCTTCGTGAGCGCCTACTTGATGTGCTCGATCTACGCAAATCTCGCTCGAAAGTGAGGTGTGCAAAATCCTATATGATCGGCTCAGCGCGGTATCGTTTTGAACCTCGAAAGCAAGTTCATAACCATCCAGTCCAGGCATTTCGATATCACTGACTAAAATATCGATTGGTTTGTGGTTAGCGGCATCATCTTTCATTAAATTCAATGCATCTATCCCGTTTTTACACACTTGATAAGGGATGTTGATACTGTCCAAAGCATCCGATAGCTGTTTTCTTGCAATACTAGAGTCATCAACCAGAAGAATATTGAGAGGCTTAAGGCGCTCGCGTTCTACGTCGGTTAAAATTGGAATACGTTGGCTGTCATGTTCTGGGTATATTTTGGATAGCAAAAGCTCAACATCCAGCATTTGAACGATTTTGTCTTTATGACGAGTGATACCTGTTACGAACACGTTGTCACCTACTGTATCAGGCGCAGATTCAATCGAGCGCCAATCACATTCAATGATTTTCTCGATGTCGCGTACCATAAAGGCCACAATGGTGCGTAAGCAGTCTGTAACAATTAAATAGCTGTTCTCGTATTCTTCACGTGCTATCGGGCGAAATCCAATTGCCGCTGCCATATCAATAACGGGTACTGTCAAATCTCGAATTGGTATAGTTCCGACAACATGAGGGTGAGAATAGGGGATTTGTGTGGTTTGGGCATAAGGTACAATTTCCCTAACTTTCAATGTGCCGATGGCAAAGCTCTGCTGAATCGTTAGCTTAAACATCAGCATTCCTTGAGACTGATTGGCTTTGCTTTTCATATATAAATCCGCGTAAGTAAACTCACTTTTATTTTACAATCAATCTGCCTCTTTGGCTCACATTTAGATCAATTAAAATGAATCTAATTGTTTCGCCTGTAGCTCATTGGTTATTTGGTAATGGATGTGTATGATTTTGCTAGGGTTATATTTCATTCCATTCTAACGATGCAGATGATCCACGTTTGGGTTACAATCCGTGGCTTTCAAACACAGAGGATACCCCCATGGCGAGAACGGCAGCAGCCTTACATATTTTGGTTAAGCATAAAGAACAAGCAGAAGATATTGTTAGCCAGATTAAGAAAGGTGCTAAATTTCAAACGCTTGCGAAGAAATATTCCTCATGTCCATCTGGAAAAAAAGGCGGTGACTTAGGTGAATTTAAGAAGGGGCAAATGGTTCCTCAGTTCGATAAAGCCGTATTTACTGGGGAAGTATTAAAACCCATGGTAGTCAAAACTAAGTTTGGTTGGCATGTTATCAAAGTGCTATACCGCACCTAATTCAAAAGGTCAGGCAATGCCTGACCTTTTTAGTTTCTCATTAGTACCCATAGGCGATTCCAGGGAGCCAAGTGACGATTTGCTGAAAGTTAAACACAATGGCAAGTGCTATCACTTGAAGCAAAATGAACGGAATCACCCCTTTGTATATATCCCCAATAGTGACACCATCTGGTGCCACCCCTTTCATGTAGAAAAGGGCAAATCCAACGGGTGGGGTTAAAAATGACGTTTGTAGGCAAACAGCGAAGAGTACGGTAAACCAAATTAAGTCGAAACCAAGGGATGAAACCACCGGAGCAACGAGTGGAAGTACAATCAAGGTGATTTCTATCCAATCCAGAAAGAATCCTAACAAGAAAACAGCGATTAAAATGGCAATAATAATGCCGCTTGGTGCCAAGTCTAAATTCGTTAGTGCACCTTCTATCAGCTCATCGCCTCCCAAACCTCTCAGTACCAAAGAAAATGCAGTCGCCCCAACGAAAAGAGCAAATATAAAAGCGGTGGTTTTGGTTGTTTCTTCTCCAACTTCTTTTAACACCGTTTTATTCAGTGCGCCTTTAGACCAAGCGAGAAGTGTCGCGCCTGCCGCGCCCACGCCAGAGGCTTCTGTAGGGGTTGCGATGCCAAAAAATATCGACCCAAGAACAGCGACGATAAGCCCAGCAGGTGCGAGCACCGCTCGAAACACTTGTAAAATCACAAGAATGGATACGGGTTCAGCGGTGTCAGACAACGGTGCTTTACTTGGTGAGACTAAACCTGTGAAAACGATGTAGCCCACATAGAGACCAGCGAGTAACAAACCTGGGAAAAGAGCGCCAAGGAACAAGTCACCAACGGAAAGACCAATTCGGTCGCCCATCATGACCAGCATAATACTTGGGGGTATTAATATGCCTAACGTTCCTGTGGCGCAAACTGTTCCACATGCGAGTGATTTGCTGTAACCCTGCTTTAGCATCAGAGGTATACCAAGAACGGACAGCAAAACAACAGCAGCCCCTATGATTCCTGTTGATGCCGCGAGCAGTAAGCCAACGATGGTGACGGTAATGGCTAATCCGCCTCTAACTCGCCCGAACAACCGAACGAGATTTGTCATTAGGTCTTGTGCGACGCCAGAACGATCGAGCATTAATCCCATATAGATAAACATTGGGAGCGCGACCAATACCCAGTTATTCATGGTGTCCCATATTCTAGGGATGACGATAGAAACATATTGCCAATCAATACCAATCCATGTGTCTGCCCACGTGTCTAAACCGAGTGCTATGGCGGAGAACAAAATGGATACGCCACCAAGGATCCATGCCACTGGAAAACCAGTAAAAAGCAGTAATATAAAAGTGGCGAACATACCAACCGCCAAAATTTCATTAATTTCCATTCTCACCTCCATGCTGGATGAATCTGCCGGAAATCAAAGCAGCGAGGATACGAGACAATCGAGAGATAACAGCGACAGTAAGAAATGCGAATCCAACGAAGAGAATGGATTTAATAAACCAGCGATAAGGAAGCCCGCCTGGTGCAGAAGAAACTTCACTTAGTTGCCAAGAGTACGCAATAAAGGGGAGTGAATAGTTTAAAACGATCACTATAAATGGCACCAAAAGCGTGGTGATGCCAATCAACTCTACCCAGCATTTTGTTTTTATAGAAAAGTGGTCGTACAGAATGTCTACTCTAACGTGGGAATCAGTAATAAAGCAGTAGCTAAGCCCTAATAGCCAGCCAGCGGAGTACAGGTGCCACTGTAATTCTTCGAATTCAACCCGACCCTCGCCAATCAAATAGCGCATCAAAACGTTTACAACGATGATCGACATTAGAAGTGGCCAAATCCAAATCATGTAATCATTCACTTTACCTATGATCTTGTCCAGAGCTACAGACAAGCTCGTCTCTGGAAGCTGGCTAAGTAGTGCCTTTTTATTGGACTCTGGGAGAGATATGGAGCTCATAATCGGCGTCCTCTGAGAAGAGTGGCGTCTATCGACGCCACTAAATAATGGGTGTTCTGATTGATTTTAGTAGTTGTTAGGTAAGTAAGCTTTTGACTTCCAAATATCGTATTCTTCTGCAAAAGCCTGTTGAGATTGGTAGATTTCTTTAAAGTCTGCATCTTTAGCTGAAATGTCACTCATGACTTCATCGGTGAGTGATTTAAGCTGACCCAGAATTTCGTCGGGTAACTGACGAGCGGTGACATTTTTGGCTTCAAACCCCTTAATTACGGCACCTTGAAGGGCTTCTCCGCGTGTAAGTGCTCGGAAAGTGCCCGCAGTACATGCCATATCAATCATGGCACGCTGGCCATCAGAGAGGGATTTCCAAGTTTCAGCATTCACAACTAAGTGTGAGGCAGTGAACGTTTGATGCCAACCGGGGAAGTAATTGTTCTTGGCAATTTTGTCAAAGCCCATCATTTGGTCGATGGCAGGCATAGAAAATTCGCTCGCGTCAATGGCTCCTTTTTCTAATGCAGGGAAAATTTCTCCACCTGGCAATACAGTGACCGATGCCCCCGCTTTTTGCATCACCTTACCACCGAGCCCAGCAAAACGAATTTTAAGCCCTTCTATGTCTTTTAAAGAAGTGAGTTCTTTCTTGAACCAGCCTGCGGTTTCAGGACCAATAACTGAACACAAGACAGGGTGAATATTGTGTTTTGCATACAGTTTTTCTGCTAACGCTTTGCCTTCTCCGTCGTACCACCAAGAAGCGTAAGCCCAAGGTTCCATTCCGAACGGAACAGCAGCAAATAAAGCAGCAGCAGGGATTTTTCCTTGGTCGTAACCTAACCAAGTGTAGCCTGCGTTGAGCTGTTTATTTTTAACCGCTTCAGTAATTCCAAATGGCGGGACCAACTTTCCGGGCTCATATATTTTGAACTGGATATTGCCATTGCTGGCTTTTTTAATCTGTTCAGATACGTACTTGATTGGGTCGCCTAAGGCGGGCAAATGTGTGCCAAATACAGCTTGGACTTTCCAGCGTACTTTATCTTCGGCGTTGGCTGGCATGCCTACAATGGCTGCGGTAGAGATGGCAACCGTTATTCCGGTTTTGATTACGGCTGCTCTTTTAGTAGATGGTTTCGTATTCATGATAAGCACCTTATTTTTTAACTAAGACAGATGATTTCTGTCGAGAGATAGTTGATGTAATAATTTTATAGAGTGTTATACGCTGCTTAGTGAGCGCGGTTAGAACCCTAGGTCGGCTAGCAAGCTTGGCAATGAATTGATTGCAAAGTTGGTTTGCCAAAACAGAACATCGAGGGTGTCATCTGTCCAATCGATGTAGAACGCGGCTGTAAAGCTATTAATATCGTTATCAATCGAGTTGTAATCATTCGTATCGACGCGAAAAATGGGTTGAGAAAGAAACATCAACTCTTCTTTGAGAGGCGTGGTGAAATGGCGTGTTAATCCATTGTTAACTAGAAATAGTGGAGTGAAACGTGAAGCAGACAAGTAGTGAATATCACCATATTGTTTTGATGTAGGACCAAGAGTATCTGCATCTTGTTGATAATCTAGATCGGATACGAATTCACCTTCTAAATTGAAATTTGTAATTTGGCTAGCGTTTGCTTCCCATTGGCTAGACGGCTTTCCTTGAGCAGCATGTTTCGATTTGATTTCATTTAAAACGGCATTCGCAATGCCTGAAGCGTCGAATGCTGTTGCGGGATCCCCTGTTGTAATTGCTGCCGCTGTCGCCAAACCTCCACCGAGGCTATGACCCGTGTAATGAATTTGGTAACCAGAATATTGATTTTTGATTTCAATCGATTTTTCTATGGCCATTGCATACTGAGCAGGAACCATGTCTTGCACCATAATGCCATTAGTAACCCAATCAGACGTACCTAGTTCACTGCCACGAAATGCAACGACAATGTTATTGGATTTTTGATAAATACCAGCGTAGAAGCCTGAATCATAGTCGATAACGTTATCCACTCTTGTCCAGCCACGAGGTGAGCCGTTTGCCGTGTGAACGACCTCTGAAAATTCTAAATAACCCAACGCTTCGGCTGCTTGATTAATGGATGGAGGCTGGTGGATTTTGTAGGTAGTACCGGTTGAATTTACTGTGTCTGTGTAATTGGGTACCAGTACCGATTCGATGTACGCGCCTACATTGCTCGCTTCTTCTTGCGTTAGGGCGTAAGTCTGGGTCGATACAAGACCAAAACAGAGCAACGTTGCAACGTTATGTTTCAGTTTCATGCTCATTTCCTTAAGTCTTTTACTTGTTTCCGTTCTTCGTGATTTTCATTCCAAAAGTGGTAGGTGTTGGATGTATTATGATAATCTCGATTGTTATATTGAGACTATTGGTCTCAATATGATTAGGCTAGTGTGTTTGAAGCTCATGTTCAATAAAATTTTGAGCGCTAAACATACGAATGGGTTGAAAAAAGCGAGGTGCTGTAGTGTGAAGAATCTCGTTACTGTAGGAAATATAAAGGAAATACAGGGGTGGATGCCGCGAGATTGTTCGTTACAGTTCATTAACATTAAT
The DNA here is from genome assembly GCF_030689305.1 of Vibrio penaeicida. Classification (GTDB taxonomy): domain Bacteria; phylum Pseudomonadota; class Gammaproteobacteria; order Enterobacterales; family Vibrionaceae; genus Vibrio; species Vibrio penaeicida_B. The sequence continues at coordinate 56,922 of NZ_JAUYVM010000004.1, forward strand.
GGTTAATACTGTGGATTATGTCTCATTTTATATGTGGGTATACATAATAAAAGGTGAAGGATAGGAAGAGAGTGCATATCAATAGTCACATAGATTTTCAATATGTCAAAAAAATATTAGTTAACTATATCAGTTGCTTGGGTTGGTTTCTTTTTCGGTTCAAGTGTCATGCGACAAGGTTTTTATGTAATCGATGTAGCATACTATCAAGGAGTGTTTCTTTCACTGGCTTCACTAAGACGTCGTCACACCCAGCGCTTATCATGGCCTCACGAGTTGTAGCATAGGCATCTGCTGTGCACCCTATGATGACTGATTGCCTTCCTTTTATTTCTTGCGCGCGAATGAGTGTTGTTGCCTGTATTCCATCCATAATAGGCATGTGGTTGTCCATTAAAATCACCGGGTAAAAAGTGGTTTCAGTCAATTCCGTAGCCTTTTTACCGGTTGGAGCAAAATCGCACTCAAAACCTCGCGCTTCAAGGAATTTTTTCATGATCATTCTGTTGACGCGATTGTCTTCTACAATGAGTGCTTTGATGCCTTGCGCTTGATATTCCATATGACTATCTTTTGCTTGGTTTGTATCGGGATGACCAACTTGCAGCTCAAAACTGGCAACGAATTGACTGCCGCGATTTGGCGCACTCGTTAATTCAATTTTTCCGGACATGGCTTTACATATCTGAGTGGCGATTGCGAGCCCTAACCCTGTTCCGCCATAGTTTCTGGTTGTACTGTTTTCTGCTTGAATAAACGGGTTGAAAATTTCTGCATGTCGGCTTGGGTCGATACCTATTCCTGTGTCTGAGACAGAAACTATTAGTGTAGGCTGCATATTTTCTGGTTGAGTGTTCAAGCTTACCTCAACGGTAATACTCCCTTTATCAGTAAACTTGAGAGCATTACTGGCTAAGTTTGTTAAAACTTGTCTAATTCTCCCGCTATCGCCTAACAGCCATACGGTATCGTCAATTGAATGTGTGCACTTGAACTCAACAGACTTATCATCGCAAAGTGGGGTGTACGTGTTTTCGATTTCGTTGATGAGCGCTAGCAAAGAGAAACTTTCTGGGGCTAACACCAGTAAACCGGCCTCGATTTTTGAAAAATCTAGCAAGTCATTCAGCAGTGACATCATATGAGAGCCAGAGTTTTGCAGAGTATCGAGGTATTCTTGTTGTACATCCGTCAGCTCTGTTTTGTTAATTAGCTGCGCAATGCCTAAAATGCCGTTCATTGGGGTTCGTATTTCATGGCTAATGCTCGCGAGAAAATGGGATTTGGCAGCATTCGCTTTTTCTGCTTTGTCTCTTGCGTCTTCTAATGAAGCTTGCAGACGCTGTTTATCCGATATATCCCTTTCAACTGCAATAAACCCTTCAATTACACCATGTTCATCCAATACTGGATTAATATCGATGTCTATCCAATAGGGCTCACCTGATTTGTTGTAGTTAAGAATTTCTTCTCGTATACCATTGTGGCTGCTTATTGCGTGTCGGATACGGCGCTTTGTCTCTGCATTGGTATCTTTGCCCTGGAGTAAACTCCCTGGTTTCTTCCCTACGACTTCTTCCGCTTCATATTGCGTTAGATGAGTAAATGCGTTGTTTACCCAGGTAATCTCTCCACTTACATCGGTGATGATTACGACATCTTTAGCGTACCTAGCCACTTTTGCTAATCGTCGTGACTCTTGTTCTTGAATCTTAAGCTGTTTAGAGGATTCAGCCAATTTCTGGCGAGAGAGTGCTAGCTCTTCAAATGGTTGAACAAGCAGTTTTCTCCCAAATAAATAAGCACCAATTAAACAAACAACAAACGCAATAAATGTCGTACTTACAAGGTTATATAGCAAAGAGCTCCTTTGTTGATTCTCAAGATCGGTATTGATGCCATACAACAACGTTAGACCGAACTGATTAACCGGAACTTCGAAAACGCGCCATGGGAAGGCTTGTGACGGGCGAGGGTTAACGTTTGTTTCCAGTTGCTGAAGCGCAATCCAACGCTGGCCGTCTTTCGTAAGACCAGAAAAGAAGTCTTTACTATTAAATTCAAACTCCACCATGAACACGCCTTCGACGGAGTTATTGTAAGTAATAGGGACATACATCCAGAAAAATTGCTTTTTGTTCTTTTGAACAAGAGAAACAATGAGCGAACCATTGTCGATAAGGATTTTATTAACGTAATCCAAAGAAAGTTGATCACGATACGAAAAATCTATCTCGTTGAACACGAGATCACTTGCTATATCGAACAACGCAACTTTTATCGAATCATTGAAAATACGTTCTTTCTTTATGTGGTCGAATATTTCTAGTATACTAACCGAGTTCCCCATGGCGGCATTGACCAAAGCCGGAGAAGAAGACAAGTGCTTAAAGGCTGTTTCCCTATCTTGAATGTATTGCAAAACATGCCGTTTAGCTGATTCCTGTTCAAGTTTGGTTGCTTCTGACTGAATTGATGTGAGTGCGACTCTACTTTGATGGTTAATTACAATACCGCCAATCCCTGCAAATAGCGCAGCGACAATTGTAATGAACAGTATAAATAGTTGTCTTGCCGATAAAGACTTAAGCAAACGCAAACTCCTCAATTCGCTTTATTGTTTTTGAATCACAGAAATGTTGTTTGTTTGATTGAACTTGGCCATGCACAAGTCTTCTAGCCCCAGAGCCTCGTGGGCATCTGGATTATCCGTTGAAAACACATGGAATGGCTTGTGATAGGTTTTGACTAACCCTTTTACGGGAATGTCGATATTCTCAAGCGCTAAACGAAGCATGGAGCGGTTGGTTTCCATATCATCACTAAGTGATATTTGAGACAAAGCCTGAATCAAAACCCTAGATAAATCGTAGCCATGAATGAACCCAGTGGGTGCATTTATATCGGTAGCCGATTGGATTTCTGATGGGAATAGCTGTATTGCTCGTTTGAGTACGTTGGATGAAAACGCTGTCTGCGATGATGATAAAAATGAAAAGCACGTTTGAATGACGTAAAGGTCTAAACGAGAGCGAACAGTATGAGGGGCTTTCTCTGCAAAATCGCCTCCTGTAATTCCCCAATGGCTCACAACTGGCAGCCTTTCCCCTAACGGAAACGAAGCCATTGCATTAACAATTTGAACGCCTTCAGAAGCATTAGAAACCATTAAAATGCAATCAGCATTCGCTCGTCTTATTTCTCGAATCTTAATTCGAGCACCAGATTCATTGATTCCCCAGTTAAACCAAGTCACGTTGGGTTCGGCTAACCCAAAGTTCTTTATAGCAACCGTCATGTTTCTTTGGTTTGATTTTCCCCATGGAGTTTCTTCCAGTAATAGGTGAGGGGCTTTGCACTTTCTGTTTTTTACAGCAAAGCTTGCCATCCTCTCACCTGCTTTTTTGTCGTCTACCGAGAGCCTAAATACCCAGTTTTCTTTACTCGGATAACGCGTAATGGGTGCACCAGCCGCCCAGGGTACAAGAATCAGTATTTTGCTTTTGTTTATGTACTCGCGATATTTGATCAATGGTGGCGAATGTAATCCGGCAAATAAGACCAATGCGTTGGGATCGTTAAGAAACTTCACCATGTTTTTTTTACTTCGGACAGAATTACCCTTGTGATCTAGCACAACGAAATTAACTTCGCGACCCTGAATGGTGTTGTCCACTTCTTGGAATGCCGTTTTAATGCCCTGTTCAATAGAACGTGCAGATTCAATGTAGTTGGAGCGATCTGCGTCAAGGTAAATGTTGATGGAAGATGCGCCAGCAGAAGAATAAAATGGTACGAAAAGTGTAGCGAAAAGACCCAATAATCTGTGTGAAAAATTCATATACCTAACCGTCTTATGTACATAAAAGTTTTGATTTTTCTTAGAGTATAGAAGCTATTCTGGCATCCATTTGGATATATACACCTGAATCAAACCCAGTTAGAGCTACACAGAATAAAAGCAGGTGCGCGAACACCTGCTTTTTTGGGGAGATTGAATGTGGTCTAACTGTATAAGTTCAGTTTAACGTAGGGGGAGTCGTCCTTTAATCCAGAATATCGCTATTTGCGTTGTGCTATTTCATAAGCACCCTCTGTGTAAACTGCTTACTCATTTCTTTACCGTAAATAGCGTTAAAAGGTTGAGTAGAGCGGCTGCGCATCTCTTGGGAGACGAGTGCTTGGCTGGCGTCTGAATTGGGGTGTTGTGGTGCAACGCCGAATTTCGCATTCAAGGCGGTCTGAGTCTCTGCACTGGTTAGCCAATGCAAGAAAAGTACAGACGCCGCTTTTCTTTGGCTGTTTTTGGCAATAGCGGCAAAATTAGCGCCACCTGACATACCAAATTTAGGGATGTAGAATTTCAGGCGTGAGGTTATTGCTCCTCGCCTTTGCAAACCAGCTAGGTGATCTTCCCATGCAGGAGCAAGAACAATCTCACCATCGTTGATTCGTGTTAGGCTGTCGGCGTTAGAAGCGGTAATCACCATGTTATCTTCATACTGATTGAACCAATCCCAAGTTTTACTCCATTTTTGAGTCACCGATGAACTGAGTTTTTTGCCTTTCGGTTCCCCAGAATAATTTCTTATCGCGGCTTCAATAAACCGGCCACCAGAACCACCGCCATTTGGGTCGTTCACGCCAAATGATTTCGAGTAGGTTTCCATGTATTGGCTCAGCTGCTCAAAGCTTTGAGGTAAGTCTTGTTCCTTGATACGTGAAGGATCGTACGCAATGCCGGTTTGGTTACCCCAGAATGTGACCGCGTAACCCTCTGAGTCAAACCCTTCACTTTCCGTGTTAAGGTTTGTAATCTCAGGTAATACATCCAGTTTTAAAAGCACTTTTTCTGGAGAGAAAATCTTAATATTCGAAGCCCCTAAAGCAATGACGTCAAGCTTTCCTTTTTCACGCTTACTTTCCGCAATCAGCTTGTTTCGGTTTCCGTCTAATGTGCCTTCAGGGATTCGAACTTTTATACCGTATTGATCTTCGAAGCCTTTTACAAACTCACGCCATCCAGGTTGCAGGTACCATACCGCAAAGCTAACCGTACCTTCTTTCTTTGCCTGATCTTCTATTTCTTTCCATGTCATCTTAGTGACGTCGTATGCAGATGCCGACGTCGCGACACAAGCCAGCATTCCAGCTAGTAGCGCTTTTAAGGGGGTAAATTTCAACATAATTTCCTCGTTTACTAAGCTTTGCCCGTGGATTGGGACAAGTAATTTCCTTTTAAAAGTTGCTCAATAATGAGCATAAGTATGACGTTAGGAATCACTAGAAATAGTGACACCACAGCCGCATCCGGACGGATGAATGAGTACCCCAGAAAGGAATACAAAATGGTTGGAACGGTAATAAAGTCGGGGGCACCCAATACGTAAGCCATATTGAATTCCTCAATACTGATCACCAGACAAAAGATGAGTGAAGCCAGCATGCTCGGTTTCAGCATCGGCATGAAGGCATGACGAAAGGTGGTAAAGCGGCTAGCTCCCATATCTGCACATGCATCGATAACATCTTGAGGTACGGCTCTAAACCCAGCGCTTAAAATACGAATTGCGTAGGGAAGAGCGAGCACCGTATGTGCGATAACAATGCTGACATAAGGTTCTGAAATACCCAGTTGGAGAAGCATTCCGCTGAAGAAAATAGCCAGTATCATTGAAGGCATAACCATTGGCAGTAACGTTAGAATCTCTGCCGTTTTCTTGCCTTTGAAATCCAACCGCCCAAACGCATAGGCTGTCGGTGTCGCGAGGCAAACCGTAAGAAACGCAACGGCGGGAGCGACGGTGTAACTGTTGATAAGAGCTTCTTCGAGAGAGGTGGTTTCCCAAATCTCAGACCATCGGGCAAAAGATAAAACTTGTGGTAAAATATCGGGGAAACTCCAGGGATGAGCAGGGTCGACCAAAGACCAAAGCACAGCCATTGCGAAAGGAATTCCGAGCCACAATACATTGACCACAACGAAAAAACCGATACTTAGATAGATGACCCATTTGTTGTTTTTAGTCATTACGAATCCCTCCCTTGAATGGTCGTAATAACGGAACGAGTCTTGGTTGCGAAAGGTTGGGTGACTAAGGTAATGACGACGGCGGAAATAACAGCAACAAGCATGATAACCATGGCGATAACAGCGGCTTTTTCCCATTCGTAGTACTGCGTCGCGGTAAAGTTCATCAGCATCGAGAGCGAGTAAGCGTTTCGTGAACCCGCGATGGAAGCAAAAGCGAAATCACCAAGGGCACCAATAAATATCAATATCAAAGACGCTTGCAATGCGGGAATGGTGAGCGGGAAAACGATCTGCCTAAATTTTGAAAAACGAGAGGCTCCCAAATCGTCTGCAGCGTGGAGAATGTCACTCCGAATACTATTAATAGCACCGCCCAATAAAATGAGTGCAAATGGGACGTTTTTCCAGATTTGCAATAGGATCACACTCCAACCAAACTTATCGTTTGTTAAGCGAAGTGGCTTATCGAGAAGACCTAAAGCCATCAGCCCTTCATTCAAAATGCCGTGATACGAGATGACATTTATAAGTAAGAACGCGGCGACTAACCCCGGTACAAACATTGGAGCACGCAACACACCGATAAGCAGTGGTTTTGCGGGTAATGGCTTACTTAACCACATGGCAATGGGGTAAGCGATTATGATCGCGCCCAAACTTCCTAGAGTAGAGGTGCGTAATGAATAAGCGAGAGAACGCAGTAAAATTGGATCGGAAATCATCTCTTGCCAAAAAGTAAACGTAAATGATGATTCACCTGTAAGGCTGACCATGCCGAAGCTTTGGGCGACAACGGCATAGAGAGCGCTGCCCATCAAGAACAGAATGACCCCTAAGCCTGGAATAAGAAGAACATAGGCTTTCACTGCTATACCTCCTCCAAAAAACGAATCGCGTTTCTAGGTAGTTGAAACGAGACTTTATCGCCAGCTTTGCAGGTCATTTTTTGATGGAGCTGAATTCGAATTTTTTGACCGCTAGGTTCGTCGGCTGCTCGTCCGAACAAGTCGGTGACATTTCCAAGGAAAGCAAGGTTCTCCACTTGAATTTGGAACTGGTTTTCGTCGTCGTTAAGTGCTGCATGAGCCGACTCAGGGCGCCAACAAATGTAAATGTTTTCTGAAATGGGCGAGGTGTCGGATTGAGTAATAAAGATGCCAAGTTCACACTCGACTCTGTATAAATTGTTGGTATCGGTATGAGAAACCTTGGCCGGAAGAATGTTTGCGGCTCCAATGAAGTCTGCTACAAATCGGTTTTTAGGTTGAAAATAGATTTGTTCAGGCGAGCCTATCTGTTCAATACAGCCTTTATTCAGCACTACGATTTTGTCGCTCATGGCCAACGCTTCAGCTTGATCATGCGTGACATAAACTGTCGTGAGGTTTTGCTCTTTCTGGAGCGATTTGATTTCAAAACGAACACTTTCACGAAGCTTCGCATCAAGGTTTGATAATGGTTCGTCAAACAAGATCACATCTGGGCGCATAACCATAGCTCGTGCTAGAGCAACGCGTTGTTGCTGACCACCGGAAAGTTGGGATGGCAGCTTATCCTTATGATCTTCAAGTCCGACTTGGGCGATTGCCTCAGCCAACCTTGTGCGTTGCTCCTCTATCGGCATCTTTTTCTGAACCAACCCAAAACAGATGTTGTGGGAAACACTCAAATGCGGAAAGAGGGCATAAGATTGAAAACACATTGCTGTGCTTCGTTTCTCGGGTGGTTGTTGGTCGACTTGGTGCCCGTTGATATGAATTTCGCCAGAATCTAAAGGCAGAAAACCACCAATCATTTTTAAAAGAGTGGTTTTTCCACACCCGCTTGGACCCAGAAGCGTAACAAACTCTCCGGCTTTTGCTTCAAATGAAATACTGTCTGAAGCAACAAAGTCTCCAAACTTTTTAGTTACATCCTTAATTTGCAACATCGGCTTTTTTCTTCCTTATTAAACTTGCCTACAAAGAATAATCCTAATCAATGAATCTGGAAAATATTGTGACGAGCTTCTATTTATTGGACAAATAAAGACTTCATGTCAACTTGAAATCTTGTATATACCTGATATTTAATATATTTTATTGATGATAAAATAATCAACAATAAGAGATTGAACATCAATCATAGATGGATTACAGTTTTATTAAACTTTTTAACAAAGAATAAGGTTGCTGTATGTCATTTAATTTCCATGTGGCTCATTTGGGAAAGGTCCTCGTTAATAGTCATAGGGGGTATTGCCATGTTTATCCAGAAAACACGCTTCCTGCATTTGAGGGAGCACTGCAAGAAGGAACGCATTCCATTGAGATAGACGTAGCGATGACCACAGACAATGAAATTGTTGTTATCCACGACCATAGTGTCGACCGCACCTCTAACGGGACGGGGTATGTTGAGCAAATGAGTTTTTCAGATTTAAGCACGCTCGATTTTGGAGGTTGGTTTGATCAATCGTTTGCCGGAACTAAAATTCCAACGCTTAGAGAATGTTTAGTGTGGGCAATGGATAGTGGGGTTGGATTGGTTGTTGAGGTTAAACAACGTAAGCGGCATAAGGAATTTATTAGCGAGCTAGATAAACTGCTAAAATCGTTGCCCGGTAGTATCGAACACATTCAGCTCCTTTCGTTCGACCACGTTCTACTCAATATCGCAAAAAGCTCGATAGTAAATTTGAACATTCAAGTGGTGACGTTGGCACGTTACAATGATCAGCTTGCAGCGGTTAAGGCATCTAATGCGGACTGTGTTTGTGTTGAGTACCCTCATGTTCATGTCGATGATCTACAGGCGTATAAGAACGAAGGGTTGTGTGTCAGAATGTTTTTGCCGACGATGAGTAACGGTTTATCTCCTACTGAACATTTCAATCAGCACTTTGGTTATGATGTTCATAATGAAATAATCGGTTGGTTACGCGACGGACTCATTGATATGATCAGCCATGATGACATAGCAATGCTGAAATCTTTGGTTTACGAAGCAGGGCTTGAACCCGTCTAAAATATCGAATGTTGAACATAGAGAATATAGTGTAACCGAGAAAGGTCAGCAGACACTCGCTCAATAAGCTCACGTGATTTATCAAGTAAAAGCAGTATATAGGAATCAGTATCGGAACATGTTGTCTCCAATTAAACCACTTCAACTTAGCCTAACAGAAGGGCAAAAAAAGGTTCTTGGCGTTGTTCGTCAACACGGTTCTTTGCCCAGAACAAAGATTGCCGAGTTAACAGGGTTTGGCACAGGCTCTGTGACGACTCTTTGTAAAGAGCTATTGAGCTTGCAGCTTATTCAAGAAAGTGAGCGAGTTAAGGGCGGGCGTGGGCAGCCAGCAAAGCCCGTTTCATTGTCGCCTTATGCGGCTTTTACGTTTGGTGTGGCTTTTCATATAGCAAAGATTGACTTAGCGCTTGCCAATTTTACTGGTGAGGTATTGGATCGTGTCGAAATTTTTTACGACGAATCTCAACCCGTAAAGGACACCATTGTTCTCATTGAGAAATCGATAGAGAAACTAACGGTAAAGCATAGATTAGTGAATGCTCGAATTCTGGGAATAGGGGTTTCGATGCCTGGTCCACATATGTCTGATGGCAAATGTGTGCACACCATCGATCAGATGAAACACTGGAGAAATGTTGATTTAGCGGCGTTATTCGGAGACCAGTTCGATTATCCGGTCTGGATCGATAACGATTGTAAGGTGGCAGCAGTCGGTGAATATTATTCCGGGCTTTGGGAAGATACAAAGCATTTGGTTTTGATAGAAATTGGTCACGGTATTGGCGGGGCTGTGATCATGGATGGAAAACTCTATTCAGGCAGGCACAACAATGCGGGTGAAATTGGAACATTTTTTAATCGGCGTGACAAATTGAGACCGTGCCTTCGAGAACTGATCATTGAACTTCAAGATGCAGGGTTAGATGTAGTGAAGTTGGAAGATATTCCCGACATCTCTCACCCAATTGTCGCGAATTGGATTAAACGTTCCGCGGAAAAGTTGATGCCCGCACTGTTGCTTACTTTGAGCTGGTTTGATCCAGAGTGCGTTGTTATTGGCGGCACCTCACCGAAGGCAATAAGCGATGCATTGATTAAAGAAATGGATTTAACTACTGAGTGGAACAGCCGCTTTGATTACCCCGTAGCGGAGATCGCGCCTTCTAGAGTTGGAAAGTACTTGTCTTCCTACGGGGCGAGTATGTATCCCGTATTTCAGACTCTTTCTTATCAAGCTTAGTGCTTTTCTTATCAAATTCAGTGCTTCCTTTTTCGAAAATAAAAAAGACCCAATGGCAATGCTATTGGGTCTTTCTTCTATGTTAGCTATTTAGCAATTATTCTTAATAAAATTGATTGCACTTCAATCGGTAAGGGAAAAGTATTTACGCTTTTGCCGTTTCCAAGTTTTCAGCTTTTTTCTCGTTATACATTTTGAGAAGGAAGTATACATTCACACAAGCGATAAATCCGTTGGTAACGACAACAGGCATAGCGTCGATCATTAGGCCATAGCTTGTGAAAAGTGCACATCCAATAAAGTTAAGTACTCGAAGCAATACGATGTCTTTCATCATTAGCGAGATCGCTACCATGATCGACGATGCGTAACCTAAAATTTCTACAGTGCTAAATTCCATTAATTGACCCTCATAGTCTCATCGGTGTTACAGCTACCAATTCTTCTCTTCATGAGATGGTGGGGGTTATCCTTGCCCCGAATGGTCATTTTGTTTAACTATAACAAGAGCTGAATAGGTCTGGAATACAAGGTGTTAAGGAAAGTGAAAGTAAGCGATTACGCAAACGTTAAACGTTAAAAATAAATGTTGTATACCGATTTTTGTTGAACGAATCAGTAAAACTTGATGCGGAGATTTTAAGAGGGAATGAAACAAAAACCCCTGCGTAGCAGGGGTTAGAAAGCGGTTTTGGATAAGCGAATCGGCTTATTTTTTACCTTGAGTTTGCTTATCTGCTTCTGTTAGCTCGCGGATCTTGCGGCTAATGTCGCGGCGGACTTTAGAGATTTCTGCGCTCTTAATGATGTGGTCATCAACGCGATCTTCATAATCAGCTTTCATGTTTTTGATGATAGCAACGATTTCATCAGGCTTCATTTCTGGCTTGATGTAGTCCAGTAGGTTTTCTAGTAGATCAACACGCTTAGTGTTATCACGAATTTTCTTATCGTTGTCCTGCAACTCACGCTTTAGTTTGTTTTTACGACGAGCTTGGTTAACGATTTCAAATACGTTGTTCATAGGATTTTTTCCCCAAAATCAAAACGAGTAACTTTTTTTGATTAAAACATAATGCAGGAACGCTTAACAGACTTTAGATCAATCCCTTGCATCTTATGATGAAAATTTAAACATACACTCTGAGAACAGTTGTGTTGAACTCCTGAACCGCTATATCATCTTCCTAAGTATTTAAACAATTACCGCGAAACTATGACACCTATAGATGAATGCGACACCAAAGAGAACTGCGCTTCCACAAGAACTAAGCTCAGTTCCTCGTATAAAACAGGTCGTCAGTTGCAAGAAATTACCGAGATAGAACTGAGCCGAAGTAAAATAGTTGTTCTATCTTTGGATGGCAAGCCACAACGAATTCCTTTGGTAACTAACCACTAGATAAGGGTTAGTATCAGGGGGTAGAACAAAAAGGAAGGTTGAATGAGCATTGAATTGAACGCTATTGAAGCTCGCGTGATTGGCTGCTTAATAGAAAAGGAAGTGACTACGCCAGATCATTACCCGCTTACTTTAAACAGCTTAACGTCTGCATGTAATCAAAAGAGCAATCGAGACCCTGTACTCTCATTATCTGAAGGTGATGTACAAAACGCATTGGACTCACTTATACAACGTAGGCTCGTGACCGACGAAAGCAGCTTTAACTCTCGTGCTGCGAAGTATCAGCATAGGTTCTGTAATACAGAATTTGGAAGCTTGAAGTTTACTGCGCAAGAAAAAGGGATAGTTTGCTGCATGCTACTCAGAGGAGCACAAACGCCAGGAGAACTTCGTACGCGCACAAACAGGCTTTGTACCTTTACGGATGTAAAAGAGACGGAGAGTGTACTGGAAGGGCTTGCTGCACGTGAAGAGGGTGCATTAGTTGTAAAACTGCCTCGTGAGCCAGGAAAACGTGAATCTCGCTATCAGCACTTATTCTGTGGTGAAGTTGATATCGAATCTCTTGCTACTACTTCAATCGAGTCTTCTGGCGACGCAACGAGAGTAGATGCGCTAGAAAGTGAAGTGGCTGAGCTTAAATTGGAAATTTCTGAGCTTAAGGATTCTCTTGCTCAGCTTCGAGCGCTAATGAATCAATGATAAGTGAAGACGCTTGGTTTGTTTACCTTGTAAGAGACAAAAACGCGTCTTTGTATTGTGGCGTAACCGATCATGTCATACGTCGGTTTCGCCAGCATCAACTGGGTAAAGGGGCAAAGTTTTTACGCGGAAAAATGCCCTTAACACTTGAGTGGTTCTATGTTGCAGACTCTAAAAGTGCGGCGTTAAAACTAGAGTACAAAATCAAGCAATTGCCAAAAGCACAGAAAGAAAAACTCGTTTCTGGTGAATCCCTTCTTACTTTTCTAAATTAACATTCTTTTACTTATCCGGTTCAACCTTTCTAAAAGGCGTTATAGATCACATTAAATAGCGGTCGTAACTCAAGTCATACATTACACTAATCTATTGAAAGAGAGATTATCTTCATATCATTTATGAAAATAGTTGAGCTATATAAATAATAATTGGAATAGATTATGAATAACAAAAATGCAGTGGTTTTTGGCTTATCTTTGTTGTCGCTGTCTGTCAGCGCAGCTAATCATGTCGCCGATGGACGTGGAAACGGTATGGGGAATACTGGGGTTGCCTCAGGGGAATACCTAGTGGCTCCATTCTACAATCCGGCGCTTTCTGCGGTCAGTGAAGATTCAGATGACTTTGCTTTGCTTATTCCCGCTGGTGGAGTGAAAGTACGGGATACCGATAACGCAATAGAACTCATAGATGACGTGCAAAATACCTTTGAAAAAGTACAGTCAGCACCTAGCACAGCTTTACTCCAAGAGCTAAACGGTCAACTAGATTCATTGTCTGGTCACAAGCCCCTTACCGCGTCTGGAAACCTCGGAGTGGCGGTAGCAATTCCTACTCAAGTTGTGTCTGTGAACCTATTTACTGCCGGTTACGTTGAAGTCATTGGGGTAACAAACGTAGCGTCGAAAGTCTCTGATGGTCTTACGGATACGACGCAGCGAGTTCAAAACACCGATGTAGATTTAGTTGCTTTTGGCTACACCGAAATAGGGGTAGCGTTAGCTAAGCAACTTAACGTTGGTGGTCAGCAGTTTTCTTTTGGTGTAACTCCTAAGTTTCAAAACCTGACTACTTACTCGCAAAACATTAATGTTAATGACTTCAAAATCAATGACTATGATGAAGGAGAAACAACAGAGTCAGCATTCAACTTAGATTTGGGCGCGGTATGGTTACTCGGTGACAATTTTAGAGGAGCGTTAGCCATTAAAGACGTTCTAAAACAATCAATAACTACTGAAACAAACTTTGTATACGAACTGTCTCCACAGATAACATTAGGGGGAGCTTTTGTTTCAGAGTTCTTTACATTAGCTGCAGACGCTGATCTGACGGCTCAAACGCGTTTTGTAGGAGTCGATGATGATACTCAGTTTGTCCGACTCGGAGCAGAAGCTAACGCTTGGGACTGGGCTCAATTACGATTAGGTTATGAGATTGATACCAAAAGTACTGTAGACAACTCTGTCACATTTGGGCTAGGTTTCAGTCCATTTGACGTGGTTAACATTGATCTCGCAGGTAGCTACGCAGGAAACAATCAGTTTGGCGCTTCAGGCAGTTTAGCTTTCACTTTCTAAATTTTACCTCTAGTCAGTGTCTCACCTGAAAGCCAGTTATAAAACAACATTGGAAATGTAGATTGAATGATCCAAGTTGTTTTATAACTGGCTTTTCTACTGAAAAACGACCAAGTGTGGTATTCATTTTTACAAAAATAATTGAAGTAATTTCTCCCATTTGCTCTCAAATCAGCAACTTTTAATATCAAAGTTTTGAATGAATAGGGAATGAAAAATCTATCCTAAGATTATTTTTCTCCATTTCCGTATTTATATTAAAGTAAATAACTCTTAATTATATACTCCTTTATATTTTATAAATAATAGATGCGTTTAACCTAAAATTAATATCTGATGATATAACTATCACTGTAATTGGATGAAGAATAATGAATTTATTTATTCGCATCTCTTTAATGTGTTTTATAACAATGAATATATATTTTGTGATTTTAAATAATACATCTATATATAACGTTTGTAACCTTATGATTAATATAGGGTTTGATTAAAATTCGCACGATTATGTTTCTCAAATGTAAAATATAAGTTTCTTATTCAGTTTTTCATTAACATAAGTGCATGATATTTGAGATAGTGATCTTGTTTTAGTGATAAACCAAACTTTGTAAGTAGATTTATTAGAAATGTTGCTTATTTTAAATAACAAGAAATAAAAACGTCATAGAATTCTATTAAATTAAAAATAAATCTGAATCTTTGAACGTATTAAATAGATTAAGAATAAATCTCATTGAGACGTTAAAAATAACGTCAGTTGGTTTTGACGTCTTGCGTCACGCTTGTTGTAAGAACGGAGTCATTAATGGAAAAACTCGCTTTGATCACTGGTTCCAAGGGAGGAATCGGGTCGGCTATTAGCACTCAATTGGTTAGTGAAGGTTATCGTATTATTGCGACTTACTACACTGGGAATTATCAATGTGCAAAAGAATGGTTCGATGAGAAGCAATTCACTGAAGAGCAAGTCTTGCTCTTTGAACTTGACGTAACGAACACTGCAGAATGCAGTGAAAGGCTTGAGAAACTTCTCGTAGAGCAAGGTACGCCAGATGTTGTTGTTAACAACGCTGGAATTACCAGAGATGGCGTCTTCAAAAAAATGTCGGCTGACAGTTGGTTTGAAGTTATCGATACCAATCTAAACAGCCTATTCAATGTTACCCAGCCTCTTTTTTCTGCAATGTGCGAAAAGGGTGGTGGGCGAATCATCAATATTTCCTCAGTAAACGGTCTAAAAGGTCAGTTCGGACAAGCCAACTACGCTGCTGCAAAAGCAGGGATGATTGGGTTTTCTAAATCACTGGCTGCCGAAGGTGCGCGTGCAGGTGTAACAGTTAATGTTGTTGCTCCTGGATACACGGCTACGCCTATGGTGACGGCTATTAGAGAAGACGTACTTGAGTCCATTAAGAGTGGAATCCCGATGAAGAGACTCGCAACGCCAGAAGAGATCGCAAAAGCGGTTAGCTATCTTGCAAGCGACGCAGCTGCCTACATTACCGGTGAAACATTGTCGGTGAATGGCGGTTTGTACATGAGTTAATTCAAAGTTACTAAGGATTCTACAATGGAAAAAGTTTATATCGTCGCGGCAAAGCGTACTGCCATTGGCGCGTTTGGCGGCACTCTGAAAAATACACCTGCTGGTGAACTGGGTGCAGTAGCAATCAAAGGGGCACTAGAAGCTGCCAATGTTCAACCTTCAGACATTGATGAAGTAATCGTTGGAAATGTAGTTGCTGCTGGTCAAGGCATGAGCATAGGGCGTCAAGCCGCCATTTTTGCTGGTGTGCCAGAAACCGTACCTGCATACACGGTTAACATGGTGTGTGGCAGTGGTATGAAAACGTTGATGGATGCGGCTTCTCATATCCGAAGTGGTGATGCAGAAGTGGTTGTTGCTGCGGGCGTTGAAGTCATGTCACAAATTCCTTTTGCTGCCCCAACAAGCTTACGCCAAGGGCACAAAATGGGTGATCTTAACTTCAAAGATCTGCTTGTTTCAGATGGCTTAACCGATGTTTTCAACCAATACCACATGGGTGTTACTGCTGAAAACATTGCTAAAGAAGTTGGTTTAACTCGTCAGGTTCAAGACGAATATGCGTTGTCGAGCCAACAAAAAGCCGTTGCTGCGATTGAGGCAGGGAAATTCAAGCAAGAAATCGTTCCTGTTGAAGTTAAGAACCGCCGTGAAACGATCACATTTGATACCGACGAATACCCAAAAGTGGATGCAAGCCTAGCTGGGTTGCAAAAACTACGACCTGCTTTCGATAGAGAAGGTACGGTAACCGCTGGTAATGCATCCGGTATTAACGACGGTGCGAGTGCATTGGTCGTTGCATCGGAGTCTGCTGTAAAGCGCTTAAACCTGACACCTCTATGCGAACTGGCTTCTTACGCACAGACAGGTCTAGATCCCAAAGTCATGGGGTTAGGACCGGTTAAAGCTGTGACATCAGCCCTAAGTAAAGCTGAACTTTCTATCTCAGATGTTGATGTGTTTGAGCTAAATGAAGCGTTTGCTGCTCAAGCTCTCGGCGTTGTTCATCAACTTGCTGAGCATCACGAAGTTGAAAAAGACGTGATTCTTTCAAAAGCAAACATGAATGGCGGCGCAATTGCACTAGGTCATCCTCTAGGGGCGTCTGGAAACCGAATCATTGTATCTCTAATCCATGAAATGGAACGTCAGGGCAGCAGCTCAGGTGTGGCATCGTTATGTATTGGCGGTGGAATGGGAACGGCTGTGGTACTTAAACGCAGTTAAAGACTGTTTTACTCATTGAGGTTACTACCTCAAATGAATTGAAATCGATTCACTCAATGGAAAATTGTTTATCAGGAGAGACACCATGTACACAGATATTTTTAAAGCATTCACTGACCAAACTGAAAAAACTTTTGAACCTTACACAAAGTTCAACAAACTAGTTGCAAAAAACGCTGAGGTAGTGACTGAGCTACACCTAAATGCCATTCGCGCATACAGCGAGCTTGGTCTTTCTCAGATGAAAGCAGCAAGTGAAGTAAGAGATGTAACTTCTTTGGCTTCTTTCAGCAACCAGCAGCTATCTGTACTTACTCGCCTTTCTCAGCAGCTAACAGAAGACAGCAATAAACTGCAGTCTATTGCCACTGAATTTAAAGATGATGTTGAGACTATTACTGCAGACAATCTGAAAGCTTCTACTCCAGCTTAAGATAATGGCGCCACCCTATTGGGTGGCGTTTTTTTGATCCGATGAAAGGGTTTTATCATGTTTCAAAACTTCTTATCGGACTACCTTGTTAAGCTCCAAGAGAGCAACCAGCAATGGTGGAAAGATCTTGAGCAAGGCAAGGCAGCCGTAAACACTCCTCTAAACAAGGCAATGCAAGAAATCAGCCTTGAAGACACCACCGAATTACTAGAAAAAGCCGCTCAACAACCAGCAGCAATGCTGGAAGTTCAGACCAAGTGGTGGGAGCAGCAACTGGAAATTTGGCAAAAAGTAGCACTCCAAGCCAACCAAGGTTCGGTTATAGAATCTGAAAAAGGCGACAAACGCTTTCAGGACAAAGCGTGGCAAGAAGACGCTTATTACAATTTCATTAAGCAATCTTACTTACTCTTCAGTCGTACCTATATGGACACGATTGACGCAGTTGAAGGATTAGACGAGAAAACCAAAGAAAGGTTGAATTTCTTTTCTCGTCAAACGATTAACGCAATGTCACCAAGCAACTTTATCGCAACTAATCCAGAGTTACTGAAACTGACGATGGAGAAGAATGGTGAAAACTTGGTAACAGGTCTTCAGCACTTCAGAGAAGATGTTGAAGCAAGTGCAGACATCCTTAAAATTCGCATGACCAATACCGATTCATTCCAAATCGGTGAGCATGTCGCTAATACCAAAGGGGAAGTGGTTTTCCAAAATGAGCTATTTGAGCTCATTCAATATCGCCCTCTTACTGAGCAAGTCAATGCGACACCGCTACTAATTGTTCCACCATTCATCAATAAATATTACATTCTTGACCTAAGAGAGAAAAACTCATTGGTTAAGTGGTTGCTTGAACAAGGCCACGCCGTTTTCATGATGTCTTGGCGCAATCCAGGTCCATCACAGGCAAACGTTGAGTTTGGTGATTATGTTACCGAGGGTGTCGTAAAAGCAGTCAATGCCATTGAATCTATTACAGGTCAGGAGCAAATTAATGCTGCTGGATATTGTATAGGTGGAACGGTATTGGCTTCTACAGTTGCATACTATGCTGCGAAAAGAATGAAAAAGCGCATCAAATCGGCGTCTTTCTTCACGACGCTATTAGACTTCTCACAACCAGGAGAAGTCGGTGCGTATATCAATGACACTGTAATTCGAGCGATTGAAGCCCAGAACAATCTACAAGGTTACATGGATGGGCGTTCATTGAGCGTGACATTCAGTCTATTGCGTGAAAACAGCCTATACTGGAACTACTACGTTGATAACTACCTGAAGGGCAATAGCCCAGTAGATTTCGATTTATTGTACTGGAACAGTGATAGTACAAATGTGGCGGCTAAAACACACAATTTCCTACTTCGTCAGCTTTATTTAGAGAACAAGCTTGTTAAAGATAAAGGCGTAAAAATTGGCGGTGTTTGGATTGATCTGAATAAAATCCGTATCCCAAGCTACTTTATCTCCACGAAAGATGATCATATTGCTTTGTGGCAAGGTACTTATCGTGGTGCGCTTAACACTGGCGGAAACAAGACGTTTGTACTTGGTGAGTCAGGTCACATAGCGGGTATTGTTAACCACCCCGACAAGAAAAAGTACGGGTATTGGACAAACGATAATCTTGATGACACCGCTGAAGAGTGGATGACAAATGCTGAACATCATGATGGTTCATGGTGGCTGCATTGGAACAAGTGGTTGTTGAGCTTTAACCCAGAAGAACAGCGCGAGCCATTTAGCATTGGTAATGAAGACTACCCAGTACTGGGACTCGCTCCTGGAAACTATGTAAAACAAACGCTGCCAGTGATTGAAGACATAGTAAAAGAGAAAGAAGCGGAAACCGCTTAATATCTCGAAAAAATAATACTAACAACACAGTTGGCTTAAAACAAAAACTCCCACAATAGTGGGAGTTTTCTTTTTAAGCCATAAAGGCTTCAGCAAGCAAAGGTTTCTATCAACTTACTTTTTTATCTTTTCCAAGTGATAGAAGCCATAAAGACACGGCAGCGACCCCTAGAAAACCCCCGATGATGATGACTGGCATTGCAGAATAGCCCAATACATGCCAGATAATTGATTCTAAATTACTCATCTAAATCTCCTTATTGCCAGCCTTCTACGCCGTGCATATCTGGTAATTTGTGCGCGATACCTTTATGGCAATCGACACATGTCTTTTCACCAGAAGCCAACGCCGTTGAGTGCTGGTTGGCACTTCTTGTGCTTTGCTCAGAGAAGTCCATAAATTCAAATTCGTGGCAATTTCGACATTCCAAAGAGTCGTTGTTCTTAAATCGAGACCACTCTCTTTCAGCAAGGTAAGCTCGGCGATCTTGAAACTTCTCTGGTGTGTCAATTGTCTTTAACACAAAGTGAGCAAACAACTCTTTAGATGCTTGAACCTTTCGGACAATTTTGTCACCCCAATCATGGGGGACATGACAATCAGAACAGATAGCACGAACACCAGAACGGTTAGAATAGTGAATAGTTTCTTGAATTTCAGCAACGATTGGTGCGTGACAACCAGAACAGAACTCTTCCGAGTTTGTAGCTTCCATACCCGTGTTGAACGCTCCCCAAAAGAGTAAACCACCTGCAAAACCCATAAAGAGTACAACCCCAACGGCTGCCTTACTAGGGCTTATCAATCTCTTCCAAAACGCTTTTAGTATTTTCATAATTCGCCTCTTATGGAGTGACTAATCACTTATTCAGTGAGTCGACACTCTTAAACTCGTTTTCTACAAGCGGCTTTGCGTTTGCTTGAGGAACATGACATTGCAAGCAGAAGTAACGTCTTGGTGACATGTCTGCCAACACGGCATCTTCGCGGTTTACGTAGTGGGTGACACTGACCTTCGTGGCACCCATTTCTTTTGCATTTTTCCAACTGTGGCAAGCGAGACATTTATTGGCGTTCAAAGACACTTCATAACCACGAATGTTATGAGGGATCAATGGTGGTTGATAAACATAGCTGCTTTCCAGAACTTGTTCCCTAGGGAACTTTTTAAAATCGTCTGCAGGGCGAGTTGTTTCCAATTCGCTTACACCGCGAAGGGATTCGACGCCCCCGATTCCACCTGGGTTTTCAAGTTCAGCAACCGCTGTTCCGCTTAATACTGCGCCCACCGACAGCAGTGTTAACATGAGTTTTTTCATTCTAAATCTCCGCCTTGTAGCTAAATTCTGATCAGACCGCCGCAATGGCGGTCAGTGTTATCTTTCGACTTTGCGTTACGCAATCTTGGTGATTTTCACCGGACATTTCTTAAAGTCGGTTTGCTTCGATAACGGATCAGTCGCGTCAAGAATCAGCTTATTAATTAGGATTCTAGCGTCGAAGAAAGGCACAAATATCAAGCCCTCTGGTGGACGATTTCGACCTCGGGTTTCTACCCGCACTCGAACTTCGCCGCGTTTGTTGGACATGAGAACCTCTTCGCCACGGCGAAGACCACGTGCTTTTGCGTCAGCAGGGTGGATGTAACAAACGGCATCAGGTGCTGCTTTGTAGAGTTCTGGTACTCGTCTTGTCATTGTGCCTGTGTGCCAATGCTCAAGAACTCGACCAGTACATAACCAAAGATCAAATTCAGAATCAGGTGCTTCAGGTGGAGCTTCGTACGGCGCAGAAATAATCAGTGCTTTACCGTCTGGCTTACCGTAGAAGTCCCAACCCGATCCTTTTTTCGCATATGGGTCGGAGCCTTCTTTATAACGCCATAACGTTTCTTTGCCATCGACGACAGGCCAGCGAAGACCACGAACTTGGTGATAAACATCATATGGTGCGAGGTCGTGACCGTGATCGCGCCCGAATTCCGCGTATTCTTCAAACAGACCTTTCTGTACATAGAAGCCGAAATGGTGCGCATCGTCATTTAACTCACGAGCTTCTTCTATTGGGTATTTATCTACCTGCCCATTAGCAAACAACATGTCATACATGGTTTTGCCTTTGTATTGAGGCGCTTGGGCTAGCATTTCTTCGGTCCAAACTTCTTCCATTTTGAAGCGCTTAGAGAATTCCATTACCTGCCAAAGGTCAGATTTTGCCTCGCCGACGGTGTCAACTTGTTGGTACCAAGCTTGAGTACGACGCTCTGCGTTTCCGTACGCGCCTTCTTTCTCAATCCACATAGCCGTAGGTAAGATGAGGTCAGCTGCTTGAGCCGTTGCCGTTGGGTAGGGGTCTGAACACACTATAAAATTGTCAGGATGGCGATATCCAGGAAGTCGCTCATTGTTGATGTTTGGACCCGCTTGCATGTTGTTATTACACATTACCCAATATGCATTTAGCTTACCGTCTTTTAGCATGCGATCTTGAAGAACTGCGTGGTAGCCGGGTTTTGGTGGAATAACGCCCGGAGGAATGTTCCAAATTTTTTCTGCGTATGCACGGTGCTTAGGATTTGCAACGACCATATCAGCCGGTAGGCGGTGAGAGAATGTACCTACTTCTCGAGCCGTACCACATGCAGAAGGTTGACCTGTTAGTGAGAATGGGCTGTTCCCCGGAGTAGAAATCTTGCCCGTAAGAAGGTGGATGTTGTAGATCAAGCTATTCATCCAAACGCCACGAGTATGTTGGTTCATTCCCATCGTCCAGAGTGACATCACTTTGGTGTCTGGGTCGGCGTATTGTTTCGCCAATTCGATAAGCTTCTCTTCAGAAACCCCCGACATTTCAGAAGCTTTTTCTACGGTATAAGGTGCGACAGATTTTTTGTATTCTTCAAAGGTAATAGAACTCATTTTCCCTGAATTAGGGTTTTGAGCTTTCATTTGTAGAGGATCGTCATCGCGCAATCCGTAACCGATGTCTGTCGTCGCTTGCTTGAAATTGGTGTGTTTGTTAACAAAATCCCAGTTAACAGCATCATTTTCGATAATGTAATGCGCAATAAAGTTGGCGATAGCAAGGTCGGATTGCGGTTCGAATATGTAGCCTTTATCGGCAAGTTCGAATGAACGGTGGTAGTAGGTAGAAAGGACGTTAACTTTGACGTGTGGAAAGCTCAAACGACGATCCGTAATGCGAGTCCAAAGTACTGGGTGCATTTCTGCCATGTTTGAACCCCACAGTACGAAAGAGTCTGCGTGTTCAAAGTCGTCATAACATCCCATTGGCTCATCAATACCGAATGAGCGCATGAACGCGCCAACGGCAGAAGCCATGCAGTGACGAGCATTTGGATCAATGTTGTTTGATCTCAGACCCGCTTTCATCATTTTGGCTGCCGCGTAACCTTCCATCACGGTCCATTGACCAGAACCAAACATTCCGACCCCAGAAGGTCCGCGTTTTTTTAGAGCATCTTTCCACTTTTCTGCCATGATATCGAATGCGGTATCCCAAGAAACAGGGGCAAAGTCACCGTCTTTGTGGAATTTTCCGTCTTTCATCCGCAGTAGAGGTTGAGTAAGACGATCCTTTCCGTACATGATTTTGGAAAGAAAGTAACCTTTGATGCAGTTAAGACCTTTGTTAACAGGCGCTTCAGGGTCACCTTGAGTTGCGACCACTTTGCCGCCCTGAGTTCCCACTAATACTGAACAACCCGTCCCACAAAAACGACAAGGTGCTTTGTCCCATGTGATTTTAGTTTGATCGGAGCTGGCAATCAGATTGGTGGCCGATGCAGGTAGCGTTACACCTGCGACGGCTGCTGCCGATGCTGCTGCATTTGCTTTCACAAACGCACGTCTTGTCATTTTCATACTTCACCCTCTAATTGGGAATGTTGCGTTCCAGTGTTTTCATCCTTGTCCTCTAGATCAGTTTCGATTTGGTGATAAACCAATACTGTACTCAGGACGTCCGGCAAGTTATTAATTGCGTCAATGGTGTCTGTGATGAAGCCTTGGTTTTCTGTTTCCAAAACCACCACAATTTTCCCTTCAGGGCTGTCTCCAAAAACTTCTGCGTTTTCAAACTCTTCAATTCGAGATTTTGTTCGTGACAGATGTTCTGGTGACACGTGCACCACTAAGCTGGAAATATGCACTTCATTTAGTGACATAGTTATCTCTCGTTATTTTGTATGCTCACATTGATGGATGAAGTTGGGCACACAGAAACGCACGCACCGCAGCCATTGCACTCATCAAGGTTTAATTCAGGTTGGGCGACTTTACCTACGGCGAGTTTGAATTGAATCGCCATGGTTTCGCATTGGTCACCGCAAGATCGACATTCGACATTTTTGGAGGCAAGGCAATCTTTATTAATGATTGCTTTGGCTTGCCATGCCATTTCATTCTGGCTAAGAAAAAGAGGTTCTGGACATGCGTCGGCGCATTGATAACAAAACGTACATTCACCAAGATCGAAATCAATGGTGGGAAATCCGCCACTGCCGTGTTTGATGATTTGTGTTTCGCATTCATTTACACACTTATTGCAGCGTGTACACTGATCGGTAAATTCGTTAGCGCCACTCAACCAAGGCAGCCGAGGGTGAGTCTCAGCTTCTTGCTTTCGTGAAAAAAAACGCCTGCGGAATTGATCAACCAAAACAACCTCTTATATAAGCCATTAAAATCTGTTAACAGATCTTCATTACTGCACATAAATAGTTTAGTTTTAGTCACAATTGATTAAATAACCCTAAAGGGGTAATCGGAGTCTAAACTGTTTTAGATCAATAAAAATATCAACAATTCAAGCGCTAATGGCTATGAGATGGATGGCAATTTGTTCAAAATAATTGGTTCACTAAGAAATCTACCGAGGTTATTGTTTTGAACTTGGAATCGAGACGAGAAAACAATTTTGTTTAACTTACCCAAAAAACCAGTAACAAGCACCGTCGCGCAAGCTTTGTTACTCATTCTATTGCTCTCGATAACGACGACGAGCTTTGCGATTCTTACTTTGGCTTCAAGCCTTAATGACGCAGAAGCTGTGAACGTTGCAGGTTCTATGCGAATGCAGAGCTATCGCCTCGCGTATGACATTCAAAGTGATTCACTTGATTTCAATTTGCACGTTGAACAATTTGAAAGTTCTTTGTTCTCACCTTCAATGTCGGCTCTTCGACACTGGACGGTTCCAGCCGATATTCAGCAAGAATATATGCTGATCATTCAAAGATGGCAGCAACTCAATACCTTGCTACATTCCCAACAGAACGATGTGTACTTAAGTCAGGTCGCCGATTTTGTACAGCAGATCGACGAATTTGTACTCGGGTTACAGGAATACTCTGAACAGAAGTTGATTACGTTATCGTGGATAGGTGGAGTGGGGTTAGGTGGCATCCTCATTATTTCTACGTTTGTAGTGCGTTACGTAAGAAGAGAAATAGTTAACCCACTAAACAGGTTAAGCCATGCGAGTTACGAGATTCAAAATAGGAACTTTGACGTGGCGCTTCATGTGTCTGGGGATAATGAACTCTCTAGGCTAACGGAAACATTTAACTCAATGGCCACTGAGTTAGGTCATCTCTATCGTGGCCTAGAAACTGCGGTGGAAGAGAAAACTCACCGACTGCGCCATGCCAATCAATCGTTGCAGGTGCTGTATCACTGTTCACAGGCACTTAACGTTTCTCGGATTACAAAAAGTCACATCGAGAAAGTCATAGATTTTATGTTCAGCTTAGAGGGTGTCGCCGCGGTAAAGTTGACATTAGGCGATCCACAGCAAAGCGAAGTGATTGAAAGAGGTATAGCTAAGCCAAATAACAAATGGAACCGCACATCGCTAGAATTGGATAATCAGGTATTGGGAGCACTAGAAACTCAGTTTATGCTGCCGTGTCCTGATCAAGAGTTGATAAACAGCATCATTCAAGTGCTCACCCAGGGTATCTATTACTCTCAGACTCAAAAACAAGAAGAATACCTCATTCTAATGGAAGAAAGGGCAACGATAGCGCGTGAACTTCATGATTCACTCGCTCAATCCTTATCTTATCTTAGGATTCAAGTAAGCTTGCTAAAGAGGATGCTTAACAGTGGATCAGATAAAAAACGAGCTGCACTACCGTCCATTATATCGGATATTGATAGTGGGCTGACGGGGGCTTATACCCAACTCAGAGAGTTGCTGAATACGTTTCGTCTTTCAATTAAGGATGCGAATTTTGATGAAGCGCTTATTCAAATGATCATTCCACTAAGAGATCAAACGGATTCTATTATTACTGTTAACA
Organism: Vibrio penaeicida; assembly: GCF_030689305.1. GTDB lineage: Bacteria > Pseudomonadota > Gammaproteobacteria > Enterobacterales > Vibrionaceae > Vibrio > Vibrio penaeicida_B. The sequence goes on from NZ_JAUYVM010000004.1 coordinate 82,293, forward strand.
ACCAAGTCGCTTCATTGAATCTTAAAGCCAATGAACAAATCCACGTACTTCAATTAGTTCGAGAGGCTGTTTTGAATGCAGTGAAGCATGCCAAGGCAAAACACATAGAAGTTAACTGCACAAAGTCTGACAACGAAATGCGAGTTGTAGTAGTAGACGATGGTATTGGCTTTGATGTTAATCATCAAAAGCTTAATCACTATGGGTTAAGCATTATGGAAGAAAGAGCGGGTAGGCTCAACGGGCGGTTAGAGATAGAAAGCAAACCAGAGAATGGTTGTAAAATACAATTAACTTATACAGTGAAAGAGGATCAAAATGACGATCTGTAATGTACTCATCGTTGACGACCATCCTTTGATGCGCAAAGGGATCGCTCAACTCCTGAGCTTTGAAGACGAATTTAGTGTCGTGGGTGAGGCAAGTAACGGTTCTGATGCACTTGCTATTGCTTTAAAAGTACAACCGGATTTGATTTTGCTTGATCTTAATATGAAGGGCATGTCGGGTCTAGATACTCTAAAAGCACTTAGGTCTGAAGACATAGAGGCTAGAATCGTGGTTTTAACGGTATCTGATAGCCCAAATGACATTGATGTTATGGTTAAAGCTGGTGCCGACGGTTATTTACTGAAAGATACTGAACCAGACGATTTGATTGCGCTGATTAAAGAATCCATGTCTGGCAGCCAAATTTACAGTGAAGAAGTTCGCAAATACTTAATAGAAAGAGGTGATAAACCTTCAGTGATGGACCTATTAACGGACCGTGAACAACAGATTCTGCAAGAAGTCGCTAAGGGTTTTCGTAATAAGCAAATAGCAGATAGTTTGTTTATTTCAGAGTCCACAGTGAAAGTTCATATGAAAAGCTTACTAAAAAAGCTAGAGGTGTCCTCCAGAACTGCGGCCACTATTCTCTATTTAGAGCATTTTGGTGATCCTAGGTAACAAAATACTAATGCAATATGATGCATTTTTTTCGAATCGTGCCAGACTTTACCATGAATTGCGTTAAGGATAAGCAGTCAGACTCATCCTAAGCAATTGCGATATAAATTCTTTTTTACATCAACTATATTATCGTGAGGCATCACGCAAATTGGTGATTAAGATATGAAATTGCAACATCTTTTGGTTGGCACCTTAAGTTTGGCTCTAACATCCGGCTTAAACGCAGCACAAGCTCTCAATGGCTATTGGGAATACAGTGATTATCTAAAAACATTTCCTGAACAGCAGGGGTTAGTGAGGAACTTTAGTGAGGTCGTTCGCTCAGAGCCAACTCCTCTGGCTGTAAGACAAACGAAACCAGTAACGATTTCCGTTATTTATCCTGGTGAACAAGTCTCTGATTATTGGCGACGTAACATCACTGCGTTTAGTAAACGCATGGATGAACTGGGTATTGATTACCAAGTCAACAAAGTATTTACGCGCCCTAATGTCGACATTAGGCAACAAAGTGCTTCGTTGATGGAGGCAATTCGCAATAAATCCGGGTATTTGATCTTTACGCTTGATACCGGTCGTCACCGAAAATTCATTGAACACGTTCTAAACAGTAATGATACAAAACTCATACTGCAAAACATTACCACACCACTTAAAGCATGGTCTCAAAACCAGCCCTTCATGTATGTAGGGTTTGACCACGCAACAGGTAGCCGCGCACTCGCAAGCCATTTTAAATCACGTTTTCCTCGCGGTAGTGACTATTCTGTACTCTTCTTTTCGCAAGGCTATATAAGTGCTGCACGCGGCGATACATTCATCGAAGCGATGAGTAACGAAGGTGAGGCGTATCAATTACGTTCGTCATTTTACACAAAAGCAAGTCGTCAAAGCGGGTACGAAGCAGCGAAAAATGCACTTAGTCAAGGCGATAACTTGTCCTTTATCTACGCGTGCTCTACCGATGTTGCGTTGGGTGCTACCGATGCAATTAAAGAGCTGGGTCGCAAAGATATCGTAATTAACGGCTGGGGTGGTGGAAGTGCAGAGCTTGAAGCGATACAAAAAGGTGAATTGAATGTTACCATTATGAGAATGAACGATGACACTGGTGTTGCGATGGCGGAAGCCATTAAAATGGACCTGGAGGATAAACCTGTCCCAACCGTTTATTCCGGAGATTTTGAGATAGTAACCAGTCAAGACAGTGAAGAAAGAATACAAGAATTAAAGCTTCGTGCTTTCAGATATTCTGACTAATGGAAAAGCTGAGCTAGGATGATTAAAAAACTTACGACTAAAAGGCGCTCGCTGGCGAACCTAATTGTTCGCCTGATCGTTATTATTTTTGGTGTTCTAACCATCGGTGTTATGGTTCAGAGTTACCACTTCTCATCCAGCATTATTAAGCAGGAGGTAGCTCGCAGTTCATCTCAAACGTCTAGCTTGTTGCAAAACTTACTTGATTATAAATTGGCAACATTGCAAAGCCACCAAGACAGTAATGCCCTTAACATTACACTTCAGAACAACTTAGCCGATATCCACTCAAATAAAATTGACTATTTCTTCCTAGATTTGGAACAAAATGACCCTCTGAACACACCAGATTTTCGGTTCATAACCACAGACAGAGGTGAAGTTGAATGGAATGATGGAAATGGTCTGTTCTATGGCTTAACAAAAGTTCATATGGAACGGATCTCGACTTCTATCAGCTTCGGGCGTGATTGGCATTACCTAAGCCAAGACACTGTATTAGGTGAAAGAAATTTATTGATTCGTCGAACCCCAATCATCAGCCTAGAAAATGGACAGGTACTGGGGCATTTGTATATATCCGTCGTTCTTAATCGAAATTTATCACTAATAGATCAACTTCAGGTCGCCTCCAATAGTGATGCTGTCATTATGATGATAGGCAATACAGCAATCGCTAGTACCATTCAACCCGAAGAGCCGCTGTACTCAGAAGTTTTGGAAGACTTAAACCAAGGCGATACGGGCTCCTCTGGTGGGCATCTATTTAATGCAACAAACCTGCTTATCAATGGGGAAGACACCCCAATATATATCTACACGATTCAAACTAACTCGAACATATTGACGCTAGAGGAAAACTACAAAGTTGGTCTAGCAATCAGTATGTTCACCATGTTTGCATTAGCGCTTTTGACGCGCCAAATTATTCAAAGACTCGTCTCTAATGAGCTAAAAAGCTTGATGGAGTACACACGTTCTGCTGGTGACAGAATCGAATCCTCTGAGTTTCAAGGTTCAAGTATTTATGAGTTTGACCATGTTGGGCATACGTTGGAAAAAACGTTTGAAGAGCTAAGAGAGAAAGACAAATCTTTTCAGGACTTATTCAATTTCTCACTTTCTCCGATCATCGTGTGGGACACAGAAGGCGGCGTACTTAGAATGAACCCTGCAGCTGAGAGGGCGCTCAATTCCAAATTAGGCTTAAGTGATAGTGATATTGATGATCGATTCAAGAGTTTCCAAAGTAAAGTCGCCTTTTATTTGAGAATGGTGATGACGGGTGAAACGTTAATGGGTGTCAATGTTCCTATAGATAATAAAATTTATCGATGGAACTTGTCTCCTCTCGAACTTGATAATGAAATCCACGCGATCATTGGACAAGGGCAAGATATCACGACCCTTATTGAGGCAGAAAAGCAGAGTAACTTAGCTCGAATTGAAGCCGAGCGAAGCGCTGTAGCGCGAGCAGATTTCTTAGCCAAAATGAGTCACGAAATTCGTACGCCTCTCAATGGTATATTAGGTATCACTCAAATCCTTCAAGGCACACTTGCGAAGGAAGAAAATAAAGAAAAAGTCGATATTCTTTACCAAAGTGGTGAACACCTTCTCACCGTACTTAATGACATTCTTGATTTTTCGAAGATAGAGCAGGGCAAGCTGAACATAGAATTTAATGAATTTGTGTTCGAAGACTTAGTTAAATCACTAGAAACAATCTATACGCCTCTCTGTTTTAATAAAGGCCTATCTTTTGAAATTCAGAATCAGATACCTGCTAAACAAGTCATTCGGACAGATCAAGTTCGATTAAATCAGATTCTATTTAACTTGCTAAGTAACGCCGTTAAATTTACCACTACTGGTGGCGTTGTGGTGCGCTTCGTACTAGAGAGCCCAGAGCCAGGGAAAGAAGTCTTGAATTTTGAGGTGCGTGATTCTGGTATCGGGATTACAGAGAGCAGTTTGGAAACGATGTTTGAACCTTTTGTTCAAGCCGAATCAACGACAACACGTGAATATGGTGGAAGTGGCTTAGGTCTAGCAATCGTTAAAAACTTACTCGATTTAATGGGTGGGTCGATTAAAGTGACGAGCTTGCTAGGTGAAGGGGCGTCTTTCTGCATTAAGCTGCCAGTTACACCCGTCAGTAGCATCCAGTCTGAAGAAGTAGAGGCTTCAAACCCAGATCCATCATCGTTATTTGATACTCAAATTAGAGTCCTATTGGTAGAAGATAATAAGAGTAATGCTTTTATAGCTAAAGTCTTCTGTCAAAAATATGGAATGGATGTTGATTGGGCGGAAGATGGCTTGATTGCCATGGAGAAAGTCAAAACGAATGAATATGATTTGATCTTGATGGACAACCAAATGCCAAACTTAGATGGGGTTGAAGCTACGCGTCGTATGCGTCAAGAGATGGGGATCATGACCCCTATTTATGCCTGTACTGCGGACGCTTTTGAGTCAACAAAAAATGCATTTCTTAATGCGGGAGCCAACTTCGTTATTGTTAAGCCGCTTAAAGAGAAATCTCTCTATAATGCATTTAATCATTTTAAAACCAATGATTTATTGTCAAGTGAAACCCCTAAATCTGCGACGGGCTCTTAATAAAAAGACTGCTTACAAATCTATTATTATAAAAAGCAGTTAACTTGGCCTTGTATCTGATACATTGATCAAAATAATAAAAAATTGTCTGGATTATATTTAGACACCTTTAGATACTTCTCTAACGAAGTATCGAGCGTTTGGAAAAATCATAACCTGCGGCTAAGACAGGAAAGAACTCCAAACGTATTTTTATATATAAAAACGTTGGTCAGGGAAGACAATATGAACAGGCTCGTCAAACCGAGCATCATAAGTCAGGAAAATGTATTAGTCCTGCTGGTGCCCGCAATTCTGTATTACTCGCTAGTGCATTTATTCGGAATGTTCTGGTGCATCTTAATTTTATCTGCTTACGGATGTTTCGTTTCTATTTACTCGACTCGAAAGAGCATTGTTGCTTTCTTTTTTGCTCTGTTTGGGCTAATAGAATGGATGGTGTCGTTACATGTTCCTGTAACGCTTTTAGAATCGTTTCCACAATTTTCATTAATGGCCAGTGCGTTGCAAATTGGTTTGATAATGTTGGTATTTTCGTTTCTTCGTTTTCCGTTACCCATGCTACTTGCAGAAGCCACTTACGATCATTTGAAGGCATTAAACCGCCAGTTTCCTGATGAATACCTGAGGATGTGGCAAAAAATCAGTGCGATGTGGATAACGAGCTTTGCAGCAAAAGCGGCGCTGTTTTATTTTACGCTTTCCGCACCAGCAGAGCAGGTCCATTTGATGGGGATTCTACTTGGCTGGCCTCTTTATTGTATGTTGATCTTGGTAAGCATTATTTTTGTGAATGCTAAAGTTCTGAGCTTCTATAGGGAATCCCTAATAGCGGAAGGCAATCGAACCCATATCAATGGGCATTTTTTCTAGATGACTAGGCTGTACGTCTTATCACTTCAAAACAGCTAAGTTCAACAAAGCTAAGTTCAATAAAGCTAGATTCAATAAAGCTAGATTCAAAAAAGCCGCTTAACTCTGATGAGTTAGGCGGTTTTTTAAATGCATTTTTGATATGTACTTTTTGAAGTGGGCTTAAGTCTTCGAAGTCGAATTAGCGTGACAGCTTACTGTGTGCTTTTGTGAAGTGTCCTGAACAGAAGGCACCAACAATCGATAACTCTCCGGCCAAACAAAGTGATGCACATACTTCTGCAAGTGCTCTCGCTTTGCCAGAACCACTCAACCCCATAATATCGAGACAGGCTTTTTGTGATGGAAGCCCTGTGCCACCACCAACGGTTCCAAGCATTAGATTTGGAAGCGTTACGCTAGCATACAAGTCGCCATCATCTTTTATCGTCATACGAGACATACCAACGGCAGATTCAGCGACACACGCTGCATCCTGCCCACAGGCGATATAAAGTGCAGCAAGAGCATTGGCAAAATGAGCGTTAACGCCAATAGAGCCGCTTAAGAGTGCACCAGAGGTGGTTATTTGACCGAATTTGACCATGTCTTCCGGTGTTGTGTGCAAGAACTCCTTGACCAATTTTCGTGGAATATGCACTTCCGCAGAGACTTTCTTCCCTCGCACGCTTCGCATAGTGTGAGCGTTGGCCTTTTTGTCCCCGGATAGGTTGCCATCAAGAATGGCGTGATTAGGCGTAATTGGGGAATGTTTTAAGATAAACTCAAAAACAGCATTCGTCGCTATGGTCACCATGTTCTGACCTGATGCATCACCTGTAAGAAATTCAAATACCAAAAATACCTGGTTACTTTCGATAGTGATACTGATGTCTTTCAGTTTTCCGTGTCGAGTAGTGGATTCCGCCAGCGTTTTAAAAGTCTCGTATTGGCTGGTTGCCCACCCAACAAATTGACCGGCCATGGCAAGGCTTTCAAACATGAATGCTGGCGTGCGGGTAACCCCTTCATTGATTAACATGGCAGATGCACCGCCCGATGCAGTAATCAATTGGCACCCTCTATGGTAAGACGCAACAAGCGCGGCTTCCGTGGTAGCAAGTGGAACAAGAAAATCCTCGTTAGCAAATAACCCATTAACACGCAACGGACCCGCGACGCCCAATGGAACTTTGACGGAACCGATAAAGTTCTCAATATTCTTGCTGTACGCTTTTCTTTGCTTGTGCGTGCTTGAGTCGAGCAATGCATCACGCACGTCTGGTTTTCCTATACTATTCCAACGGCTTTCAATAGCTTTGTCTGTTAGGAAAGGCGAACGCGGCAGTGCGAGGACTGGCGGGCTATTATCTGGAGCAAGCTTTGTATCTATTTGTCCTAAAGAACACTGTTCTTGAATGGAGTAATGCTCTGTACTTTCTAGTGCATTCAGTTTTGGCATGAGTGAAGTATGTAATTATATTTTGTTAAAGATTTTACCCGTGAAGGCAGATAAAACAAGAAAGAGTCATCGAAACTTACAATATCAAAGTCGGATTATAAGGGTTTATTGACCATCTACCGATTAACTTTGTGCGAGTTTTATACGTTTTGTGTTCAACCAAGCAGTGTAAACCGCAGCAAAAATATTTAGAAGGTTGGGTGTAATCAGTTGAATTAAAAAGAGGCGCGAGCTGCGCCTCTTGATGTTTAACTGCTAACAATTTTGTTACTCACCAGTTTTTAGCTTCAATACATTAGCCAATTCTGTTAAGAGTTTTTGCGTATCATCACTGAGGCGATTTATTTCATTGGTGGATTCAGAAGACCTAGAAGCCAACTGCCTTACTTCATCTGCAACGACCGCAAACCCACGCCCATGTTCGCCTGCGCGCGCTGCTTCAATGGCGGCATTTAAAGCGAGTAGGTTGGTTTGATCTGATATGCCATCGATGACCTTGGCGATTTCTGAGATTTCATTACTTGATGTCCCAACACGATCCATGATTTCTTTCATGCCGTTACGCTGTTTAACTTCTGAAGAAATATCTTTGATAAATGCCGTGTAAATGGTTTTACCATCAAGGCTGACTTTGGAAAGAGAAAGCAGCCCCCACGCTTCTTTTCCATCCGGTCGGTTAATCGGAACTTCACGGCTTGTACCAACAATTTTATTTTCACCAGTATTGATGTTGCGCTGAATGAAACCATCGTGATTCGCCTGAAGCTCCACTGGAACCAGCATTTTAACGTTTTTACCTATAACGTCTTCCGGCTTGTATCCCCATAGTGCTTCTGCAGCTTTGTTAAAGAAACTAACCGTTCCACGTTCATCAATGGTAATGACTGCATCAAGTGCTTGAGACAGGGTTTGATTGATGGTTTCTTTTGCAGTGCGTTCTTCCGTAATGTCTCGCACAAACGCGGTGTAAGCGATTTCACCACCTACTTCGATTTTGGAAAGGGAGAAGCTAACCCATATTTCCATGCCATCTTTTCGTTCCATTAAAAGTTCTCGGCTAGAGCCGACAATTTTATCTTTACCCGTGCGTCGGTTTGTATTTACGTATTCATCATGACGTGGTTGATGAATCTTTGGTACGAGCATCTTTACGTTTTTTCCAATAACTTCTGCGCTTTTGTAACCCCACAAAGTTTCTGCTGAAGGGTTGAAAAAGGTCACGATATTGTCTTTGTCGATGGTGACAACCGCATCAATGGCTTGATAAAGCACTTGTTCCATCTGTTCTTTGGCGGCTTTTTCTTGAGTAATGTCGCGCGCAAACGCGGTGTATCCAACTTCACCATTTAATTCAATTCTTGATAGAGAGAGGTTTGCCCAAATTCGTCGACCATCTTTTGTTTCGATTTCAACGTCTCGGCTGGTACCGACGATCTTATCGATGCGGGTATCTCGGTTGGCATTCACGAGTGAGTCGTGCTTGTCTCTAAGTTCTCGTGGAACAAGCATTTTTACATTTTTTCCAAGTACCTCTTCTTGTGTATAACCCCACAAGCGCTCGGCAGCTGGATTTAGGTATGTGATGCAGTTTTGCCCGTCTATAGAAACAACAGCGTTGACCGACTGAGCAAGGACTTGCTCTATACGTTGTTGCGCGTTAACTTCTTCTGAAATGTCTTTAACAAAAGCAGAGTAGCCAATTCCATCTGGTAACTTGGTTTTAGAGAGCGCTAAGCTCACCCAAACCTTGCTGCCATCTTTTCTTATCAGCTCTAGCTTTCTTGATGTACCAACAATGACATTTTGCCCTGTCGTTCGATTTTTATTTACGTAATCGTCATGGTCAGGTTGAAATTGTTGTGGTACCAGCATCTTAACATTTTTGCCGATAACTTCTTTTTCTGAGTATCCCCACAGCTTTTCGGCTGCATGATTAAAATAGAAAACCTTATTATTTTTATCTATGGAAACAATGGCATCCAGTGCATTGTCGATAATCTGGTTACTTACGTTTCCACTGTTTTGGCTCTTTCCATTTAAAATTGAAAATAGTCCCATTGCTCGATCCCAATCTTAGTTGTCGACGTTGTGCTGCCAGTATTTATTATTTTATTTGAGTCTAGACGGCTATTCTCAGTTGTTCCAATTTAGAACAATTTTTTCATTATAGAGCCCAAAACACTTACCAAACGTTGTGCTTATACCTAGTACAGTTTGACGGCTAAAAGTTAGAGATATGAATAGATGCGATTGTCTTGTTAATATATCCAAGTAATCTGAGATCTTTTGCGTTGTTTCAACGTAATCGGACATAAACAGCATTTGATAGGTGGAGGAAAGGATGACAAGAATACATTTATTTAGGCATGGGCAAACACAATGGAATCTTGAGCAAAAACTGCAAGGGCATGAAGATTCCCCCTTAACAGAATTAGGAATTGAACAAGCTCAATTAGCGAAACCCAAATTAGACAATGTTCAGGTAGACTCTGTATGGGCTTCTACAAGCGGTCGAGCGGTTCACACTGCGAGCTTACTGACTGGTCTCGATACTAATCTAATCAAAACTATGGAAGGTCTACGAGAGATAAATCTTGGCAGTTGGGAAGGGCAAACCACAGAACACGTCAATACAAATGATAATGAAAGATATACCGCCTTCTGGAATCGCCCTGATCTTTATGAATCGGATACAGGTGAATCGTTTGAGCAGGTAAAGGTTAGAGGGTTACAAGCCCTTGAGGATATTGCGACAGAATGTCCCAATCAAACTCTTGTAATTGTCTCCCATGCTGGTTGGATAAAAACGATAGTTACGGCTTTGTTGGATATGGCACCAAAAGATATTTGGCAAGAACCGTTTGCCCATAACTTGAGTAAATCTATTTTGTGCTTTGAGAGTGGCAAGTGGCGCGTGGAGAAATTCTGCGATATTACTTGGAACAAGTGACGAAATTGCACTGCTTTCAGGCAGATAGCTAAGTGAGCAATATTGTACAATTTTAACCAGCTCATTGCCGTTAACTTATCTAGTTCTAGTAAGCACTATAATCCGTATCTTAATTTGATAGGGTAGTAACAGGGATCGTTATGCCAGCAAAGCGTTCAAAAAAAGCGAAAGAAATAGCGAATTACAACATCGCTCAGGAATTGGGTGGCTTGGAGCTGCTCGACGCTTGCTTTGAAAAGCAAAACTTTTCTTGTCATAGCCACGAAGGCTATACGGTTGGTGTTATCGAAACAGGTGCTCAACGATTCTACCGCGGCAGTGGGTATCATATTGCACCAAGCGACAGCATTATATTGGTTAACGCCGATGAACTTCATAATGGACATTCAGCGAGTGAAGGCGGTTGGTCTTATCAAGCCATGTATCCTTTACCGGAACATTTTGAGTTGATCGGTCAACCTCTATGCGGTGCTCCGTTTTTCCCTGATCCAGTGGTTTACGATCCACTATTAGCCAATCAGTTTCGGTCACTGTTTTCGGTTTTAAAACGTAGCCGTAATCGGCTAACTCGCGAAACTTGTCTGTATCAAACATTACTCGCCTTGGTACTTCGTCACGGGAAGACTTGCCCAGACTCAAAATTGCCAGGTGTTGCAAAGAACAATATGCAAATCGCCAAAGAGTTTTTGGATGACTTACCGCAGGCAAACGTCTCGTTAGAAGAATTAGCCTCTATGGCACATTTAAGCACGTATCATTTCGCTCGCGAGTTTAAAAAGGCTTATGGGATACCGCCACATGCCTATCAGTTGCAGGCTAGGCTAAGAGTGGCGAAAAAATGGTTACGTGCTGGGATGAAAGTGGCCGACATTGCAAATGATTTAGGCTTTCACGACCAAAGTCATTTTCACCGACATTTTAAATCAGCTTTAGGGGTGACACCCATGCAGTATGCCAAAGCTGCTTAACGTCATCGGATCTGAGTTAACATCAACTCTCGTTTTTAGAAACTGTCGCAACAAAAACCCTCCGCATTTATAGAGATAAGTACATTAGGAATATCAATGATATCAGAATCCCGATCCAAACTGTTTATTCAAGGCTCCTTAAAGATGATGCCACTGAGCATTGCTGTGGTGCCTTGGGGTATATTGGCTGGCTCATTTGCGATAGACAGTGGTTTAACCGCGTTAGAAGGGCAAGCCTTTTCTCTTATTTTGTTTGCAGGAGCGGCCCAGTTGGTTGCAATGGGCATGATAAAAGCAGGGGCAACACTAGGTGCTCTTGTGTTAACGGTGTTCTTCATTACATCTCGCCACTTTCTATACAGTGTTGCCATGCGAGACAAAATCAGCCCGTTACCTTTCAAATGGCGGTTTGTATTAGGGTTTCTGTTAACGGATGAATTGTTTGCGTTTTGTGGAAACCAGACGCCAAATCAATTTAAACCGTGGTATGCATTTGGGGCAGGATTTAGTTTTTATCTTATTTGGAATCTAGCAACACTGGTGGGCATTATCGCAGGCGCGACGATTCCAAATTTAAGTGAGCTCGGGTTGGAGTTTGCCGTCGCAGCGACGTTTATTGGGATTGTTGTCCCTACTATAAAAAACACTGCGGTTTTGGTTTCGGTTATTGTGGCTCTAGTGTTCTCCGTGTTATTTGCTTGGCAACAAGTCGAAGGAGGCTTGGTGATTGCGAGTATTTTGGCCATGCTAAGTGGTTATTTTTGTGAAAGGTTTAAAGGCAAGGCATGATCTATCTTTATATATTTGCAATGGCATCCGTGGTTTTCTTTAGTCGCTACCTCTTTTTAGAACCCAAGTTGCCACTTAGATTAAACCACCAATTTCATCGCTTACTCAGCTACGCAAGCCCAGCTGTGCTTACCGCTATTCTTTCGCCGATAGTATTTGCACCAGAAGGCGAGCTCCAAGTATCTCTTTCTAGCCCTTATATTTGGGCAGCCTTGTTATCTTGTTTTATCGCATGGAAAACAAAAAATGTGCTTACCACAACGTTAGTCGGTGTTTGTGTTTTTCTAATTCTGAAGCATTTCCTATTTTAAGAACTCTTGCTCTAACCATTTCCGCAGAGATTTCACGCTTTCAGATCTTAGACTTGAAGGGTGGCATGCATAGAAAAACGTATTTGTTGGATGCGTTACGCTATTGCCGATTTGAGCGAGCAATCCATGTTGAAGGTCGTCTGCCACAAAGAGTTTATGCGTAACCAGAACTCCGAGTTTTCTCCGGCATGCATGAATGGCCTGAACGGAAGTGCTAAATGTGAGGTTGTTTTCTTTTTTTGGCTGCGAAATATTTTGGTTACTTGCCCAAAATTTCCAGTCGTCTTTTCTTCTATCGTTAGACACGAATATGGCAGGAATATGGTTAAGTAAATCGGTTACGTCTTGTGGGGATTGAGTGGAATAAGCCAGTGCGATGTCTGGGTGCGCAATCATAACGAGTTCATCATCGAGTAACTTATGACAAAAGTAGTCTTGCCAGTGCTTTTCTTGACCTTGAATAATGGCAAGGTCGACCCCTTCTTTTTGCAAATCAAACGTACTATTGAGGTTCGATATCCTCGCATCAAGCAGCGCATTGGCTTCTTGAAAAGATTCAACTCGTGGTATCCACCAATGTAATGCGAGAGACGCTACCATGTTTATGGTTAGCCGACCATCATCAGGGGATGTTTTTAGTTTTTCAGTAGCATCAGCAATTTCTTCAAAGGCGGGTGAGACCTGTTGATAGTATTTTTGACCTTGCTCACTTAACGTTACCGCTCTTCCAACTCGAATAAATAGAGCTACATCCAAATAGTTTTCCAAGGATTTTATCGCTTGGCTCACCGCTGAATGGCTGACATTAAGGTAGTCGGCTGCCTGAGTCATGCTCTCGTAGCGAGCAACGGCAATAAACGTATAAATTGATTTAAATGGTGGCATGGTAAAACCTAGCCTCATCGTTCTTTTGATTGGGTATATGTAAGTTTAACTTACAAGTGACGTAAGATTAAATCGTTATTCCTATCTCTTGTTGAGTTTTAAAATGCACTCAAACAGGAGATATTTATGAAGTTATCTAAACCTATTGTTTTTATGCTCGCGTCTACTTTTAGCCTTTCTTTGAATGGTGTGTTTTCAAAATTTCTTACAGAAAGCTTTAGTGTCCAGTTACTCAGTACGCTCAGGTTTCTCTTTCCCGCTATTATATTGTTCTTGATGATGTTCTTGAGTCGGTTTGTGTTACCACATCGAAAAATGTGGACATCTTTGCTTATTCGATCCTTTTGTATTGCAGCATGTCAGCTGTGTTTCCTTATGTCGATGCAATCATTGACTCTGGTGGAATCCGTGGTGCTTTTCAGCACTGGTCCACTTTTCATTCCAGTTTTAGAGCGCCTCATTTTTAAAGTGAAATTTTCGGCTATTAACATCGTACGTTTGGTGGTTATGTTAGCGGGTGTTATTGCTCTGGCTGGCGATCTTTCTAACTTCAGTTTCAAATGGGAACTGTTGCTAGGGCTTGGGGCAGGGGTACTAGGTGCGGGATCTCAGTTGGCTTTGTTTCGCGCAACCAAGGGAACGATGACAGCGATTTCTCTCAATGCTTGGTCTTTCCTCCTTGCCTTTCTCATGTTGCTACCTCTAACGTTTGTTGTTGAGCCGAGTGACGCGGACAAGTTGATTTTGTCGATGCCAGAAGAACATGAATTTATCTGGATGATGTTAGGCGTGCTGGCACTACTGATTGTTAACACGCAGGTTTTTCGAGCCAAAGCCTACCAACTGGTTGATACAGGCTCACAGTTAGCGCCACTTATATACACCAATTTGATTTTCACTTGTATCTGGCAGGTGACTTTGTTCGACGAAATGTTGGATGAACACAAAATTGTAGGGGTGCTCTTGATTGTCTTGGCTAGCGCTTTAAATACGCTAAAGGAGCTGGTGTTAAAGTTGAATAGCTCGTTTAAGTTGATCTGTTCATTAAAGCTAATTTGTGTATTGAAAACGACGTTATTGACTCATTGGGTTTCGTTGCTAAAAAGTGTACGCGCCACTTACCATATGTATTTGAAAGCGGCGCATAGAATGGACCTACAGTAAAGAGAGGGCTTAGGTCGCCCTCATAAAAGCTTAAGATTTAATTTTGGTTGAGTTGTTTGCTGGATTTGAATTAGCTAACGCACTCGGATCTGAGCCTTCAGATTTATAAGCCAATTTAGAAAGGTGTATCAGAACCTCCGTCATATGCGCGTTGATATCAACCTCAACAATTTGTTCTTCTTGCAAGTAAGCTTTAGCGTATTTCATATAAACCCCTTGCTGTAAAAACAACAAATATAACTCAGTGTCGATATGACCAGATGTGGCAAGCTTCGTCATAATAGAGAGTGATTCTTTTAAGCTTTTTGCCTTTTTGTATGGTCGGTCACTCGCTGTCAGCGCTTCAAAAATATCAGCTATTGCCATTGCTCGCGCTGGCACTGAGAGCTCTCCTGCATTTAGGCCACGAGGGTAGCCAGTTCCATCCATTCTTTCATGGTGCCCACCTGCAATTTCAGGAACGTTCTGCAGATATTCTGGATAAGGCAATCGATCGAGCATGTCGATAGTTTGGATAATGTGGTCATTTATGATGAATCTTTCTTCGTCTGTTAACGTTCCCGCTCGGATAGACAAGTTGTAAAGTTCACCGCGGTTATAATGATATTCACCTGGTGTGAGCGTGAAGTTTTCCTTCCACATCTTTTTCGGGTTGAATCCTTGTGCCCAAGGAATGCAATGGACTTGTTTATCTGACAATATCGATTCCATTATGGGCAACGCTGACGCTGGGTCGCAACGCTTTTTTTCCAACCAAGAAATACCAAGCCTATCACTGATGGTTCTCTTCCACTGACGTTTGCTTATCTCTTTAATGCGGGCGAGTTTTTCATCATTCATGTACTCGCTTCCAACATTGCATTCAGCTATGAATTCAAAATCCTGATCCAGCGCTTGTAGTTCTTCATCCAGCTCTTTCTTAAGCTGTGCTTTGTCTAGCCCTGCGCTAATGCCTTTCCAATATTGTGTGTGAGCGGTTTGTTTAAGCAATTCGAATCGCATACGAACTTCATGAATTCGGTCGTAAATGGTTTCGAGTTTGGTTGCCTTATCAACCACATACTCTGGTGTGATTATCTTACCGCAGTCGTGTAGCCAAGCACCTAGGTGTAATTCTTCCCACTCTTTTTCAGACATTGAGAAGTCGGCAAAACGTCCTTTATCGTCAACAACAGCTTGTGTGAGCATTTCAGCAAGCGCCGGAACACGTTGACAGTGCTTACCAGTGTAAGGCGATTTGGTATCGATCGCGGATGCTAAAAGTTCGATGAAAGCATTTAACATGTCTTTTTGTTGTTGAATTTGATCGATGTTTTCTTTTGCAATCGCAGCAAAGGAGAGCAACTCTCGTAAGAAATCGTGCTTTTCCTTTTGCGCTTCTGTTACTGGTCGTTCGTAGCCAAGTGTCAGAATACCTACCAAACTTTTGTCGCGATTAAGTAACGGAAACAGGTAAAGATCCGAGTTATAGAAATACACCATATAAGGCTTCATTACAGGGTCATCTTTGGACAAATGAACTATTTTACCTTCTCTAAGTTTCTTGCAAACGTCTGGTGCATTATCCAATAAAAGATTGATATTAATCTTTAAGGGGATAATGGCTTGGTTAACGCTTTCATCAAATTTTTTCGTCGATTTGTTCCATACGGAAAGGACGATAGTTTCCGCTTTAGTAACAATGTAACTTTGATAGGTGATGTTTTTCGCGAGCAATGAGAAGTCTCGGTTACTGGCTGTTTCATGGAGCAATTTGAGCAAATCATGGAGTGTATGCTCCATAAGTTCGACAGATTGGGTGAGGTCATTCACTTCTTTAATTAAGCTTTTTGGGTAGCGTGTCTTAGTGAATTCAAACCGACGTATATTGTCTGTCTGCTTATACAAATTGTGCAATGGGCTAGCGATACGCTTTGCTATGTACCAAACGATGATAAAACACCCTAGCAACATCAGTACAGCCACTGAGACTTGCTTATCTCGCATTGAATACAGGTTGGCGAGCAGCGCGTCTTGTGGAGTTGCTTCAGCAAGCCATAAGTTAACGTTATCGGTTAGCTCTACAGGCGTTAAAGTGACAGACCAATCGATACCTTCATGTGTCATCGTATGGTATTGATAGCCCAGCGTGGTACGAAGGTTTAGATCAGAAAAAACCGTGTTCTCGAGTTGAACGCTTAAATGTGAATTATTTGTCGCACTCGGTGGGGTTTTCATATGATGCGATGCCAAGGGTCTCAACGCACTGTCAAAAAGCAGCAATTGGCTTTTTGAATCATAAGCAAGTTCACTGATGCTGTTATTAAGACCACCTAATGAAAAATCGGCAGCAACAACAAATTCTAAGTTTGCTGTTTTTCGAACAAAAGTGACGCCGATATCTTTTAACCAGTAGAAATAGTAGGGTTCCGTTAAGTGGATTTGCCCGTCATCGGAAGCGTGGCTATACCAAGGGCGATTACGCGGGTCGTACTGGTTATCGTAACGGATAGACGCGGACACCACTTGGCTATCACCATCCAAGAACATGGATTCATTTCTACCTTCAACGTTTGTAGTGCGAAACAATATTTCGCTGCCGGAAGGCGCGTTGAATTGCTTCGCGGTTTTAGGATTATATAAAGGTCGGTATAACGTAAAATCACCGTTTTCAGAGCCATAGTAAAGCGCGACTAAACTCATATTTCTTTGGAAGATCATTTCCAGCGAATCTAGCCATCCCCCTTTTTCAACGGAGTCGCGTTGGTGGCGAATGAAACTACTCATCGCCATAAAATCTAACGTCGTTAAAACGGGCGCAACTTGTTCCCTAAATAACGTTTCCAGTTTTACACTGTTTTCATTACTCAATTCTTTAGCAGAGCCTTGCAACAATTCTTGGGAGTGGTAATAGCTTATTGCGATTAAAACACTTCCAATAATGGTAGCGAGTGCCATAAAGAGACTAGTAATATGAATGCTAAGAGGATAGCGGTGCTTGATCATACTTTTTCACCATGCAGCAAACTGACAAAATGCGATGTAAAACTGAGCCAATAGTGCAAGGGCTCAGGTGAGTATATAGTTGAGCTGTATCGTCTCTATTATTTTTTAAGGTGTTGTAACTGATACCAAATAAGTATCGTAGAGGTTGTTTTATATGCAAGCTTAAGAAATAGTTGTTTATGCATATATGTTGGAATGTTTGAGCTAGATCTCTTCGTGCTTTCGGAAACGATGTCACACAATGACGCATTTTGTTAGGCATCTGGATTCAACTTAAAGAACTGGTATGATTTTCCCCACATCATTAACGAGTTACCTATATTAGCGAGTTACCCATAAATGAAGCTACTTGTCGATACACATACGCATACCTACGCCAGTGGGCACGCCTATAGCACGCTTATCGAAAATGCTAAATCTGCCAAAGAGCGTGGCTTAGCGATGTTTTGCACAACCGATCATTCAGAGTCTATGCCCGGCGCGCCACATTACTGGTTTTTCAGTAATCAGCGTGTGCTTCCACGGTTTATTGAAGGCGTTGCCATTATTCGCGGTGTAGAGTCGAATATTATGAACAGGGAAGGGGAAATTGATATCCCGCTCTCCGTTGATAAAAACTTAGATTGGGTAATTGCAAGTTTTCATGAAGCTGTTTTTAAGCCTATTGATAAGGCTACACACACTGAAGCGCTTATCAATATCATCGTATCGGGAAGGGTAGATGCCCTAGGACATTTGGGTAACCCTAACTACGATTTTGATTTTGAAGCTGTTATTCAGTGTGCGGTAGAAAATAATGTAGCCATAGAAATCAACAATACTTCCTTAAAAGGGAACAGCCGTGCTGGCAGCGTGGAGCGATGTGCTGAAATTGCCAGCATTGCGAAGAAAAAAGACGCATTTATCACTACTGGTTCTGATGCGCATTTTTGTTTGGATGTCGGGAATCTCGATTTAGCGGCAGAGTTAATTGACCGTTCCGGAATTTCTGAAGAGAAAGTGATAACACACTCTCCAGAGCAGTTTCTGCAATTTCTTGCGCTACGTGGAAGAAAAATAATTAACGATTATTCAATGTTTTACTGATTAAATACTCAGCTTTGTTCATAAAACTATCAAAAAGTGACTTTTTTCGCGCCAATTAATTTATACTGTACAGCTCTCTGTTAGTCGGTTGGGGGTAGAGATGCTACCATTGCACATTGCTCGGGCAGTACAAGATCGTAAATTGTTTTGGCTCTTAAGTACGATATTAATCTTGGTGATTTGCCTTGCGGTCATTTTTACATTTCCCGAGGCTATCGTTACCACTGGCTTAGCACTATTTTTAACCTTATTCGCCTTCCTTCAACTGGTTCATTTTCACGTTATTTCAACCAGTAAGAAATTGGTCGAACTTGAAAAGCAACTTGCGGACTCTGAAAATGAAAACGTCTCACTGCGTGAGCTAAACCAAGTTCTCAATGATCGAACTAACCGATATCAAACCCTTCTGAATAGCATTCCAGATCTAGCGTGGATAAAAGATACTGAAGGCCGCTTTCTCGCCGTAAACGCGGAATTTCAACGAGCCTTTGGCGTTAACTACGAAGCGCTAATTGGCAAAACAGATTTCGACCTATCGCGCTATGAAGATGCGGTTCAATACCGTGAAGACGACGAAGAAGTCATGAAGTCTCTTTCTCCAATTCGGCACGAGTTTTTAGCAACGTCGGTGGATGGCACGCGCTCTTGGATCGAACTCATTAAAGTTCCCGTTGTTAAGGAAGGCAACGTCGTAGGCACAGCTGGTACTGCCAGAGATATTAGCGAAAGAAAACAAGCCGAAGAAAAGCTCGCCTTTCTCGCACATTACGACATGTTAACCCTCGTAAAAAACCGTTATTCATTAGAGAACGATTTAGATGAACTTATCGCGTCAGGCTCTCGTTTTACTGTCGCGTTTGTCGATTTGGACAACTTCAAAATTGTGAACGATTCGATTGGGCATGCCGCAGGAGATTCCGCTTTGAAAGCCGCTGCCAATCAGTTAAAACAAGCCATTGGAGAGCGAGGAGAAGTTTATCGCCACAGTGGAGATGAATTTGTGGTGGTGGTGAAAGAAGACTTTGACCATGAAAAAACTCAAGTGCTAGGTCGTCATTTGTTGGATCAGGTTGGTATGACATTTCAGGTAGACAACTATGAGTTTAATTTTTCCGCGTCTATAGGGCTGGCGGTTTATCCCGCCCACGGTGATACGTCTACAGAATTGCTGCGCAATGCAGACATAGCCATGTACCAAGCAAAAATATCAGGTAAGCGCCGAGCTCAGGTGTTCTCATCCCGTTTTGAGGGGATGACACTCAAGCACTGGACGATGGAAAAACGACTGCGCCGCGCGATTGACAACCAAGAGTTGTTTTTACGCTATCAGCCAATGATCGACAGTGATACAGGCGAAATCAAAGCAATGGAAGCGTTGATACGCTGGCAAGATCCTGAGAAAGGGGAAATTGGACCCGCGGATTTTATCCCTTTTGCTGAACAGTCTGGTTTGATTTCAGAAATCGGCTTGTATGTCATCAAGGTTGTTTTGAATCAATTGGTTGATTGGAAAGAAAAGGGCATCGACTGCAAACCCATTTCCGTCAATGTTTCAGGCATTCAATTTTACCATCATAACCTGCTTTGCGAAGTGGAATCCCTGCTCAAAGAAACAGGTGTTCCTGCAAACCTTTTGGAATTGGAACTGACCGAATCCATATTGATGAAAGACGAAGATCGTTTGATCAGCACACTTCAAAAGTTTCGAGAATTGGGTTTAAGCCTAAGTGTCGACGACTTTGGAACAGGTTATTCAAACCTCGCTTACTTGTCGCATTATCCCATTAGTAAACTGAAAGTAGACCGCTCGTTTGTGACCCAAATACACATGCACAAAGACAAGCAAATAATCACTCGTACCATTATTGAATTGGCTAAAAACTTAGGAATGGATGTCATTGCAGAAGGGGTAGAAAACACCTCGGAACTGGCTCAAGTGAGAGAGCTGGGTTGCAGCAACATTCAAGGGTTTTTATACGCCAAACCATTGCTTTTGGAAGAGATAGAAGAATTATTGCTCACAAATTACAAATTCTTACCATGATCAGTGTGATCGCTGTTGAGTAAGCACTCTGTACCTTTGAAAGTTTTATAAATACAAGATACCCTGCCTGCCAATAGATAAGGAAGGGTTATGAACCGCCGTTCTCCAATGAACAAAAGCATGCTATTTGCCTGCGCCCTAAGTTGGGTGCTGGTAACGCTTATGCCTGTTATCAATGCACATGGCAGCAATGCCGGTGTATGGGCGATGCTTTGTACGGTTAACGGCTTCGAACTGGTTCAAGTGGAAGAAGGACAAGAGGTTAAAACCCACAGTGGTAAGCCTTGTCCTTTTAGCCATTATTCCACCTTTCATCACAGCCATCTTCCAACTACACCGATCTTCCAACTTTTAAGTTTTGCTATTGAAAGCCAATACGTTTTTTTGGCTCTAAACGTGCGTTATCAATGGCAAATACCTCGTGCTCCACCCATTTCTATTTCCTGAACAAACACACTTAATACAAAAATAACAAGCACTCGTATGCCTGTGTTTTTGGTTCTTGTCATGCTTAGCTCAAGAAAAGCTTAGAACCTAATAAAAACACGGCGGAACGGAGTGTCTTTAGCTTTTATAAAGGAAATTATTATGTTGGGAAGCACTCAAACCGCTCAACCAAAGGACTTTGCACGTTCAAAGTACCTCTACTTTCTTACTTGGAGATGGCATTTTTACGCAGGGTTATTTGTCATCCCGTTTATGTTGATGCTGTCTTTGACTGGCATTGTCATGCTATTTGATGACGAATTAGAAAGCATTCGCCACGGCGAGATTCTGGTCGTGGAACCGGCCGACTCACGTATAGCTGTATCTGAGCAACTCGCTTTGGTTAAGCAAGAATATGACAACGCGACGGTGACTCAGTTCATTCCAGCGGCATCGGATACCGCGCCAAATCGCTTTAACGTGAGATTGGATAGCGGTTCCAACCGCCTTATTCTGGTCAACCCATACAATGGGGATATCTTGGGTGAGATTAACCGAGACGACAGCTGGTACGCTCTGGCTAACGAGATACACAGCACTTTGTTAGCTGGTGATGTGGGCAGCTATCTGATTGAAATCTCGGCTAGCCTATCCATCGTTCTTTTAGTCACAGGAATATACCTTTGGCTACCATCTGATAACGCTTCAAGAGCAGGGTTTCTGAAAATCCGTTCACAAAGTGGTGTACGGATTTTCATGCGAGATCTTCACGCCAATCTTGGCGGTGTGCTGTCTCTTGTTTTACTTTTCTTTTTGGTTTCTGGGCTTGCTTGGGCTGGCGTATGGGGTGGTAAGTTCGTACAACCTTGGAGCAGTTTCCCAGCACAAAAATGGGCAGATGTACCACTATCAGATAAAACACACGCAAGCCTAAACCATGGTGTTGAAGAAGAAGTGCCTTGGGGATTAGAGAAAACACCGTTACCAGAGTCGACAGGGCACGAGCATCATGGTGACCACGGAGATCATCAAAATGATAATCCAGCTCAGTTTGCCTCGACAGTTTCGATTGATGAAGTCGTCACAACCGCCAGCAAGTTAGGGCTGACAACGTACAAACTAAACTTACCGAAAAGCGAGACAGGGGTATTTACGCTAGGTGCCAATACCATGAGTGGAGACATTACCGACCCAACTCAAGATCGCACCACTCACATTGATCAGTACTCGGGTGCGATTCTGGCGGATGTCACCTGGGACGATTACAGCTGGATGGCGAAGTTCATGGCAGCGGGTATTGCTCTTCACACTGGTGAAGTGAGCATTATCAACAAGCTATTGAATGTGTTTTTCTGTATAGCTTTTATCGCGGTTTGTGTAACAGGCGTGATTATGTGGTGGAAACGCCGCCCAGCGGGTAAGAAAAAACTGGGTGCGCCACCGACATTTGAAAAAAGCGGAATTTGGAAGTTGGGCGCAGCAACTATGGTATTGGTCGGGTTCGCCTTTCCACTGGCTGGCGCAACCATCGTCACCGTACTGATTTTGGATGCATTACTTATGAAAGCCACACCAAAATTGCATAATTGGTTTGCGTAACGCATAGGTTATAAATCGCCTTAGCGAAGTAGCAAACCATACCAAATTGAGTGACCCATACGCATATGGGGTAGCTTAATCGACGAACCAAACGCTCGATGCACTTCATCGGGCGTTTTGTTTTTCAGGCCATTCGAGTAATAAAAGTTTGTTCTTCATCCACAAAAGCCACAAACCCGCCATGATATATAAACACCCGACCACGTCCTTCAACTAAGCAGGCAAGCTGAGGGTTCAAATCTTCTTCGTTATCTTGGCTTTGAAATGTGCCAGTGTCGGTGATCACACCGTTGAATGTAGGCAAATATCCATAACTACGCTTGGCTTGGGCAATCAGGTTCAATTCGCTGGTGGTAGAGAAATAAGAGGGGATCGCCCCCGCTTCTTCGATAAACATAGTTCTCAGTTCTTCAAAAGCTGTAATTACCAGCCAGTCGATACCGTTAACATGATGGATAAACATAGAGTTTCTCAGAAATTTTAATGTGGAGATTCTATCACTATCAGGGGCTGAACATAGTAGAAATTTAGTCGCTAAAGGCGGTTACTCTGTGACATTTTCGAACATTCGATAGGTCACCTGATTCACGTTATTTGTGATTATACGTATTGCTTATTTAAAGCTCCCTTGGGAGCTTTTTAGTGTCACGATGTTGCCAATTCCTGTTTC
The DNA here is from genome assembly GCF_030689305.1 of Vibrio penaeicida. Lineage (GTDB taxonomy): Bacteria > Pseudomonadota > Gammaproteobacteria > Enterobacterales > Vibrionaceae > Vibrio > Vibrio penaeicida_B. Next base: position 105,323 of record NZ_JAUYVM010000004.1, read on the forward strand.
ACGAAATCAATAAAACTCGAGACTTTGGCTGACATGTGTTTGCGGCTTGGGTAAATCAAATACATGTTAATTTGTACTTTGGGGTAATCACTGAACAATTCGACCAGTTCGCCTGTTTCTAGCTCATTGCCTAGGTTAAATGTAGGCATTCTAGTAATACCGAGCCCCTCTTTACACATGGCTAATTCAAGTTGTGGGCTGTTTGTTAGAAGTTTGCTCTTTACTCTGACTGACTTTTTGGTTCCGTCTTTCTCCCAATAGGTCCATTGAGAGGGATTTTTAATCAAGCTATAACAGATCGCTTTGTGATCTTTTAATTCAGAAGGGTGGATAGGTGTACCACATCGGGCTAAATAGGTCGGGGAAGCAAAGGTGACGCTATCACTGGTCATTACTTTCTGGCTGATTAATGTTGAATCTTCAAGCTGGCTGGATGTACCTCGAATGGAAATATCAATGCCCTCTGCAATCATGTCGACTTTGTGATCACTTAAGTCGATATCCAAATCGACATTTGGGTATTGCTCTGAATACTTCGCCAAAACAGGCTTAATCCGAGACAAGCCAAAGGTGACGGGGCAGCTAATTTTAAGCGTACCTCTTGGTGTCGCGTTTTTCCCACTCAGTGTTTCTCCCAATTCCTCCACATCTAAGATCAACTGCTGGCAACGGTCGTAGTACAACTCTCCCTCAGGCGTTAAGCTTAGTGTTCTGGTAGTTCGGTGTAGCAGTCGGGCGCTAAGCCTTTCTTCTAGCTTGTTGATTTCTTTGCTGATGTAAGACGTAGAATGCCCTGTGGTTTCCGCTGCTTTGGTGAAACTGCCTTTCGATACCACTTCGGCGAAAATAACCATGCCATCAAGTAATTGAGTGTTGGTAGCCATGATCTTCCCTAAATTATGTTATTAAGAGTTATATGGAAATAATGATTTTACAACGACGTTATTAATCTTCAAATAGAATCAATGTAAAGTATCTATCAATCGATACAAAACAGAATCATAAAAAGCGGTAGATTGAATTAAAAGCCACGTCTGTCGTTTAACAAAATTAGGAAGGTATAAATATGAAAATTATCGCATTTGCAGCAACCAGTAGCCGCGAGTCTATCAACAAGCAGCTTGTGACTTATGCATCCAGCCTAATTGATGGCGCTGACGTTGAGGTGTTGGATATCAACGATTATGAGATGCCTCTGTTTAGTACAGACAGAGAGAAAGAACTGGGGCAGCCGGCAGAAGCGAAAGCATTTTATGAAAAGCTGGGTAGTGCCGATGCCATTGTCATTTCATTCGCTGAACATAATGGCTCATACACCGCGGCATACAAAAACCTGTTCGACTGGACATCTCGCGTCGATATGAAGTTATTCCAGAATACGCCTGTTGTCGTTTTGGCAACGTCACCTGGTCCGGGTGGTGCTAAAAATGTACTCGCCACTGCCGTAGGTGCAAACCCTCACTTTGGTGGCTCTGTTATTGGTGATTTTTCACTACCAAGCTTTTTCGATAACTTCGACATGGAGCAAGGCAAGGTAAAAGATGAGGTGCTCAATACTGCGTTGGTTGAATTGATGGCAAAGGTGCAATCGAATTAGGAACAGGAGCTAGTCACTTGCAAGCTTTTCCACGATGTAGTCGATGAATACGCGCAGCCTTGCAGGCATGTATTTGGTTTGCGCGTATTGCATGGCAACGGCACCATGGTAGTTACTTTTCAGTGTCCAGTCTGATAAGACCTCAACGACGCTCCCATCATTTAGCGCCTCTTTCACCACAAAATCATGGAAGATTCCTATCCCTAAACCGCTATTTACACCTGCCAGTCGCATTTGGGAGTGGTTAACGGCGTAACGACCGGATACGGCGACAGCAAAGAACTCATCATCTTTTAAAAAATCCCAGATGTGGTCGCTGTCGGTCTCTGCAAGATAAAGGCAATCATGATCTGTAAGATCGGTAGGGTGATTTGGGGTGCCTTTTCTTGATAAATACTCAGGGCTCGCACACAGGACCAGATTGGTTTTGCGTATTTCTTTTAGAACTTGGTTCTCATGAGGCTTATCGGTGAGACGAAACGCGATATCAATATTTTGACTCAAATCGATATCACCATCGACCGCCCTTAGCTTCAACTGTATATCTGGGTAGGTTTCAAGAAAAGGCAAAATGTGCGATTGCAAAACAGAGTTTAAATAGGCTTCTGGCGCAGCGACTGTAATGCTACCCGCTAACTCTGTGTGATCTGCTTCGGATATATCTATCGCTTGCTGTGCGGCGTTCACCATTACGACACTCTGCTCATACACTTTTTTACCCGCTTCCGTAATCACCAATGAACGCGTAGTTCGTTCAAACAGTTTTACAGCCAGCGCCTGCTCTAGCCGCGTAATCAGTTTACTCAATGCAGAAGGGGTCACATTCAGTTTCTTCGAAGCTGCGGTAAAGCTTCCTTCGTTTACGACTAAAATAAAAGCAGCGAGATCGGGCAGCAAAGCAATGAGTTTTTGATTAAGCATGTCGCGACGTGTTCCTTATTTGTGCCTGTGAGTCACTAATGGTTTTCCATCGTAAGGGATAATAGTCGCTAATGAGTTCAATTAAAATAAAAACCACTGTGCGCAGTACAACAATAACTATGAAGGAATGAGAACATGTCTTCTGCATTTTATCAGCAAATCCAAACCCAAATTGAAGAAGTAAAAAACGAAGGGTTGTATAAATCTGAAAGAATCATTACTTCTGCTCAAAAAGCAGCGGTTTCTATCTCGACTGGTGAAGAAGTACTTAACTTCTGCGCTAATAACTATCTTGGTCTTGCTAACCACCCAGATCTTATCGAAGCAGCGAAAGGCGGCATGGATGAGCATGGTTTTGGTATGGCTTCTGTTCGCTTTATCTGCGGAACGCAAAACTCTCATAAAGAACTAGAACAAAAACTATCAACGTTCCTAGGCAAAGAAGACACGATTCTTTACACCTCTTGTTTTGATGCCAATGCCGGGCTCTTTGAAACCATTCTTGGTAAAGAAGACGCGATCATTTCCGATGCATTGAACCACGCTTCCATTATCGATGGTGTTCGCCTATGTAAAGCGATGCGTTTCCGCTACGCAAACAACAACATGTATGAGCTAGAACAGCAGCTTATCGCAGCGAAAGAAGCGGGTGCTCGTCATACGCTTATTGTTACTGATGGCGTGTTCTCTATGGACGGCGTGGTGGCTAACCTGCCTGCTATTTGTGATCTTGCAGATAAATATGAAGCGTTGGTGATGGTTGATGATTCTCACGCCGTCGGCTTCATGGGCGAAAATGGTGCGGGTACGCACGAGTTCCATAATGTTGTTGATCGCATTGACATCATTACAGGCACCTTAGGTAAAGCGATGGGTGGTGCGTCAGGTGGTTACACATCGGGTAAAAAAGAAGTGATTGACTGGTTGCGTCAACGTTCTCGCCCGTACTTGTTCTCTAATTCTGTCGCGCCTGCGATTGTTTCAGCGTCTATCCGTGTTTTGGATCTTCTTGCCGAATCTGGCGACTTACGCACTCAACTTTGGGAAAATTCGGCGCATTTCCGCGCGCGTATGGAAGCGGCTGGTTTTACAATGGGCGGCGCAGATCATGCCATTATTCCAATCATGCTGGGTGATGCAAAGGTTGCGGCTGAATTTGCAGAGCGCGCTTTAGAAAAAGGCATTTATGTTGTCGGATTCTCATTCCCTGTTGTGCCAAAAGGGCAAGCACGTATTCGTACACAAATGTCGGCAGCGCATTCACGCGAGCAACTAGATAGAGCAATTGATGCCTTCATTGAAGTAGGCCGTGACATGGAGATCATCAAATAATGAAAATCAAAGCACTTGCTAAGTTAAAAGCAGAAGAAGGCATCTGGATGACCGAGGTGGAGAAACCTCAGATCGGTCATAACGATATTCTTATCAAAATCAAAAAGACATCTATCTGTGGTACAGATGTTCATATTTACAACTGGGATGAGTGGTCGCAAAAAACGATTCCTGTGCCTATGGTTGTTGGGCATGAGTATGTGGGTGAAGTGGTCGAAATCGGCCAAGAAGTTCGCGGCTTTGAAATAGGCGATCGCGTTTCAGGTGAAGGTCACATTACTTGTGGTCACTGCCGTAACTGCCGTGGTGGTCGCACGCACTTGTGTCGCAACACAGAAGGTGTGGGTGTAAACCGTACGGGCAGTTTTTCGGAATACCTTGTATTGCCTGCGTTCAATGCCTTCAAAATCCCAGATGAAATCTCAGATGAATTAGCTTCAATCTTTGACCCGTTTGGTAACGCAGTACACACAGCACTTTCTTTCGATTTAGTGGGTGAAGATGTACTGATTACTGGTGCGGGTCCTATTGGCATTATGGCAGCGGCAGTGGCAAAGCATGTAGGTGCTCGCCATGTGGTGATTACAGACGTGAACGAATATCGTCTCGACTTAGCTCGCAAAATGGGCGTGACACGAGCGGTAAACGTAGCTGAAGAAAAGCTTGAAGACGTGATGCAAGAACTGGGCATGACAGAAGGGTTTGATGTCGGGCTTGAAATGTCTGGTGTACAAGCTGCATTCAGCACAATGCTTCAAACAATGAACCACGGTGGTCGTATTGCACTTTTGGGCATTCCACCATCGAACATGGCTATCGATTGGAACCAAGTCATATTTAAAGGCTTGGTGATCAAAGGTATCTATGGTCGTGAAATGTTCGAAACATGGTACAAGATGGCAAGCTTGATCCAATCTGGATTAGACTTGACTCCGATTATCACGCACCACTATAAAATCGATGATTTCCAGAAAGGGTTCGACATTATGCGTTCGGGCATGTCTGGCAAGGTTATCCTTGATTGGGAATAAACGTTCTCACAGTTCCAAAAAAATGGCAGCTTCGGCAGCCATTTTTTATATCTAGATTGATATAATCCCTCATGAATATTGCTCTAAACATTAGGTAGTTACGTCTACTCTATTTAGGTAAGAGATTATGAAAATCAACATAACGGGTAATGCCGGTTCAGGAAAAACGACGCTCGCAAAAGCGTTAGGTGAGGCTTTGGACCTGCCCGTTGCTAGCTTGGACGGGGTAGTTTGGAAAGAAGGCTGGGTAACGGCTTCAAAAGAAGAAAGAACTCGTGGTGAACAAGGATTGATTCAACCTAAGAGCTGGATAATTGAAGGGGTATCTAAATCGGTTAGGGAAAATGCCGATTTTATAGTTTTTCTAGATATTCCACGCCATATTTGTTTGCTTCGCTGTCTAAAAAGAAATCTTCCATACCTCTTCAAATCCCGACCAGAACTACCAGACAACTGCCCAGAGATTCTTATTCTACCGAGCTTGCTCAAGCTGATATGGCTGTTTCCTAAACGAGCTAGGAACGTGATTTTACAGTCTATTGATAAACAAAATGGTATCGTTATCGATGAATCAACCAAGGTGGATGAGCTCGTCGCGAAGATTACTCTTGAAGTTGCGGCTAAGAGAAAAAAAATATCCGCCTTCTTAGAAGGCGGTTTTGCTTTATAACCCCCTAGAAGGGGGCGTCCGCGCTATCAGTTCTTCAATAACTGCAGTTGTTGCTCATACTCTATGTCTTGTTTGTCTTGATGTCGTACATATCGTCGAATGACTTCTTCATTCACACCGACCGTATCTACAAAATACCCTCTAGCCCAAAAATGATTTCCCCATAGTTTCTTACGTATATGTGGAAATTTATTGAAGAGTCTAATTGCTGTTCGACCCTTTAATACCCCTAACAAACTTGAGAGTGATAACTTGGGAGGAACAATGACAACGAGATGAACATGATCTGGTTGAACATTTAATTCTAAAACCTCGCAGTCTTTCATATTGCACAAGATATAGATTGAACGATAAAGCTCCTTTCCAACCTTATCTTTCAAGATCTTATATCGGTACTTTGGAGTCCAAACTATATGGTATTTGCAACGCCAATAGACATGTGATGAACTTCTGTAATCGCCCATGTGGTTGTTTCCTCTTACTTGTGGTGAATAAGAGGTTACTTCTAACATGGGCACTTCTTCAGGCTATAGCCTCAAGGAGCAATCACCACCGCCCTAGGCGGTGGTTTTGAGGAGCCAATAAAACAAGCGGTTTTGAAACAAACAGCTCTGAAACGCAACTAAGTTCCGAACAGACGTAATTATATGGATATTGAATACACACTAGGTCTCTTGTCTTTTGTCACCTCAATGATGGCGGGTGTCATTGGTTTTGGGGGAGGGATGTTACTGATCGCCATATTGCCTACGTTTCTGCCACCCAGTCAGATCATCCCCATACATGGTATTACTCAGTTAGCGAGCAACTCTTCAAGAATGCTCTTCTCTTTAAAAGACGTACAGTGGGCGTTACTTCCCAAATTTTTAATGGGATCACTGGTCGGCGTAGCGCTGTTTGGGTACTTGTTATCGAATATATCGATGGAGTATGTTCCGGTTGGAATCGGGCTCTATATTCTACTCAATCTTTGGAGCCAACGATTTTCGAAGTTTATTAGCCGATACGAAAGTTATTACCTGATTGGAATGATCCAAACAGGGCTGGGTTTGATTGTTGGGGCTACAGGGCCTTTGTCTCTTTCCGTATTAACAAAAGAACTAAAATCAAAAGATCACATAATCGCCACCAGCTCCATGTTCATGACCATCAGCCATCTAGCCAAAATCCCGGTATTTATGGTGATAGGTACCTCTCTTTTCGGTTCTGTTCAACTTCTTATTTACATGGTGATTGGCTCTATTCTTGGTTCATTTGTGGGGACAAAGTTAAGAATAGCGGCGAAGAACGAAAAGCTTATTATTTGGATCAAAATTTTGCTCACCGCCATGGCAATCAAAATAGTCGTCGTTGCTTTCCTAACGCTAATATAAGTACACAATTACGATTGACATATTCCCCCTGATTAATGCAACATCAATTGCATACATACTTCTAGCGTAAGCTACGAATAACTCAAGAGAATTTCATGGAAGTATCGCTCAAAAATATAGGTCTGAAATCCCGCCATATTCTGGAAAACCTCTTTCCTCTTTATATCTACGACATGTCTGAATACATGGGGTGGAACCCCAATCAAGATGGTTTATATACTTACAATAATTCTAATTTTGATGTTTATTGGAATAAAAAAGATCACACACCGTATTTTATCTGTGTTGATGGTGACATTGCAGGGTTTGTGCTGGTTCGAAAGTATCCAACAAAAGTGAGTGTCTACGATATTGAACAGTTTTTCGTTTTGCGAAAATACAAAAGAAAAGGCGTCGGTAAAAAGGCTATCGCACAAGTTTTGAAACACTACCCAGGTGAATGGCAGATAAGAGTGCTGATTGAAAATTTAGGCGCATTGGCGTTTTGGGAAGCGGCAATTACGAATGCGATAGGGCGTAAATACACATTAGATAAAAACATCGACGTAGATAAAGAAATGCACTTCATACGGTTCAACGTTCAAATATAGGTAACAAATAGAAAACAGACGAATTCGGTTGGTACCTCCTACGGTCGAGATTGCACCTAAAATGCTCGAAGCGGTAATTGAAAGCAAAAAAGAACTCGAAGAATATCTTCCTTGGGTGCAGTACGCCTTAACTCTCGAGCAAGCGACGAAAAGCGCGCGAGAGGCGGTAGAAAAGTATGAGAACTTTGTTGGTGACGTTCGTTACAGCATTATTTGCAAGGAATCAGGAATACTGCTTGGTGCGATAGGATTGATCATTAAAGATCAGTCTGTGCCTTTTTATGAAATAGGGTATTGGTTGAGAACCTCTGCTGCGGGCAAAGGTATAATGACAGAAGCCGTTGCGCTACTTGAAACTTATGCTTTTGAAGAACTAGGTGCAAACCGCATTGAAATTAAAGCTGCAGAGTCAAACCAACGCAGTTGGATGGTCGCGAAACGATGTGGCTATCAACTTGAAGCTACAATGAAAAATACGCGCAGACTTAGAAACGGAAATTTGGATAACACCGTAATATACGCAAAAACTTTGTCGTAACAGGACAAGAGCGGTGAGACACGTTGGCATTGAAACGAGGGAATGAATATGAAAACGGCTTTGATAACTGGTGGCTCAAAAGGCATTGGTTTAGAGATGGTACTTCGATACGTTGAGCAAGGCTTTCAAGTGATAACTTGCTCAAGAAATAAAAGCGGTTGGGATGAATCCTTGCGTCAGTACCCAATTCTCGAAGCCGTCGATTACCATGTTACCGATATTTCAGATGAAGCAGCATTAAAAACGTTGTTTGGACATGTGGCTCAGCGTTACGGCAAACTCGACATTGCTGTGAATAATGCGTCGCCAGCGATAGGGTCTCTTGGGCAATTCCACACCGTCGACTCCGAAAAGCTAAAAGACACGCTGAATCACGATTTTTGGGCACAAGCACTCTGTTTACAAAGCGAGCTCAATTTAATGTCAGAAGGCGCAGCAATAGTGAATGTGAGTTCTATAAATGGGTTAAGACCAACGCCTAACGCTTCAATGTACAGCGCGGCTAAACATGCGATTGAGGGGTTAACGCGTTCTTTAGCGATTGAAAATATTGAGCGCGGAATACGCATCAATGCCGTCGCCCCTGGTGTCACTTGGACCCCTCGGTGGGAGGAAAGAGCGAAAACAGACCCCAATATCAGAGAGAGTGTATCTCAAGCTGTTCCCATGAAACGATTCGCCAAAACGGAAGAAGTCGCCGATGCGATAGAGTTTCTGCTCTCCGATAAGGCAAGTTATATTGTCGGGCACACACTCGTTGTGGATGGCGGCATTACGCTAAGTTAGTAGTGAGTTAAAGAGTTATATAAGGTATATTTTGAAGATTGTTGTATAGCATTGGTGAGTGCGATCGAGATTAATTGATTTAACAGTCAATCCATATACGATCACAGCTTTATAAACTGTTTCAAAGCCGAGCCAAGTGCTCGGTTTTTTACTTCCACACAAAGTATGCGATCAAATCCCCATCAAATTCATAACAGCTGCTTAATAATGGAGAAAAACAAATATAAGGAAGTAAGCAATGTTGTTATTGATTTTAGGTATTTTCATATGGAGCGTGATCCATTACGTCCCGTCACTCACCCCGCAGGTAAAAGTTAACCTTATCGAGAAGGTCGGTCCTAACGGTTACAAAGGCATTTTTTCATTGGTGGTTATCGCTGGATTACTGATGATCATATTCGGCTGGCGTAGTACCGTACCGAATTACTTGTACGTCCTTGGTCCGGAATTTCGTGGGTTAACCATGTTACTCATGCTGGTGGGTTTTATTCTGTTTGGCGCTGCTCAAGGAAAAACTCGATTGAAGCAGTACATTCGTCACCCTCAATTGATGAGTGTGATCGTTTGGTCTGTGGCGCACTTACTTAGCAATGGAGAGCAGCGTTCTGTTGTTTTGTTTGGTGGATTAGCACTTTGGGCAGTCATCCAAATCATGCTTATCAATCGAAGAGAGGGCGAGTGGGTTAAGCCAGCTATTCCCCCTGTCTCACAAGAAATAAAAACGCACGCAATCAGTTTGGTTCTCTACTTTATTACTGCTTTTTTCCTACACGTTTACTTAACGGGTATCCCTCTTAAATAATGTAAAAAATCGTGTTGACGCTCTCTCAATACAGGAATACTATCCGCCTGTATTGGGGAGTAGTCTACTAAGAACTCTTAGTTTGTATGTCGTCATCCCGTTAAGCGTTCGCTTTTCCGGCATACAAAAGTATAAGCCCTTACCAGCTTTCACTCTGACGAGACCAACGCATTCATTTGCCAGAATTGTCTTAATCATTTTATTTGGTTAAGCAGGTTTTGGTTGGTTTGCGAGGGTGCACGTCTATAAGCCGTCTCTTCGCAATTAACTGTGTTGTGAAATGAGGTGTTTAATGAGTCCTTTTGCTTATTTTGCATTTGGTGCGCTGACTTTAATGTTGGTGTGTGTTGATATTTGGCAAACTCGTGGCGGTAATATTACAGTAAGAAAAGCCGCGATTTGGAGTGTTATTTGGGTATTGGTTGCCTTGGCATTTGGCGTATCTATTCTGTATTTTTGGGAATGGTACGCACCAGAGAGCGCGTATACCTCAAGTAAAGCAGCTACCGCGTTTTTTACTGGATACCTGTTAGAGAAATCGCTTAGTGTCGATAACCTTTTCGTGTTTGCGATTATCTTTCACCAATACTTAGTGCCAGAAAATTTGCGTCCGAGAGCACTGCTTTTAGGCGTAATAGGAGCACTCATCTTACGCGCTGTGATGATCGCGATTGGCGTACAATTGCTAGAACAATTTCATTGGGTTTTGTACTTGTTTGCCGCTTTCCTGATTTGGACAGGCTATAAGCTAACGCAGCCTGAAGAGCAAGAAGCATTAAGCCCGCTGCCGGAAAGGATCATTCGTAAGTTTGCCAGAGTATCCAAGGATTACAAAGGCAATGCGCTGTACATAAGAGATAACCTAGGGCTCATATTGACGCCCATGGCGATCGTCATAGCAATGATCGCAATGATGGACGTGATGTTCGCTCTGGATTCGATTCCAGCCATATTTGCCGTAACGCGTGAGCCATTTCTCGTCTTGGCTGCAAATGTGTTCGCTTTACTTGGGCTGCGTTCTCTCTATTTTGTTTTGCAAGGCATGATGGAGAAGTTCGTATACCTTAAGCCGGCATTAGCCTTCATCATGATTTTTATCGGTATAAAGATGCTATTGGTTGAAACAGAGTGGGCAATTCCAACGCAAGTATCACTTGGTGTGCTTGTCACGGTGATGGGAAGTGCAATCTTGGCATCGATTATAAAGTCTAGGAAAGACTCGGTAGAAGTTTTAACAGATGAAGTTTGAACCGATAAAGTTTAAACAGAGATATCTAACATAGAACCAATCATGTCGTTGGAGCGAGAAACAACACTTGCTCCAACACTGTTGTAGCTTTTGGCTTGATTGAGTTTGGCGGCAGCTTCGACGTAATCAGATTCGTCTCTGCTTTCATTGGTGATTTCTTCTTGTCTGGTGTCGCGCTCTTCTTCAGCGCTAGGTAGGCGGTTGAATGATTCTTGGTAGTCGGCTTCAGTTTCACGCACGGCATCGGTTTCTTGAATTTCTTCTGCGTGTTCTGAAGCTCTAATTTCTTCGTCGGGCTGAACTTCTTGTATTCGCTCATCTTCTGCCATTTTTTCCGTGCGAGCTTTTTCAAGACGAGCTTCTTCATTGAGCTCCTCTGTTGCTTGCTTTGCCATGGTTCTCGACTGCTGGAGAATGACATGACCGGAATGTATCGATGAGACTGGCATTGATCGTTACCTCAGAATCTACTTAAAGGTTAAACTTTAGCCAGTAAAAGTTCAACTTTATGGGGTAATTACTCTTTAAAAAGGTGACAAATCGCCTCGATTTCTTCAGGAGTAAGCTCAATTTGAGTCCCGTTTTTGTCTAGCTTCCCTTCTATTTCCGTTTGTAAGTCTTTCAATTGAGCAGGAGTCAACTCCAGAACCTTACTCCTCAATTGTTCATACTGATGCTGTGGCATTTTTCTTCTTCCAACCTTAATGATAGTCAATGTCTCATTTGCACCGATAGCGAAACTTTGTGCGCTAAATACTAACGCGACCTACATTAAGAGCATCGAAATCTTCGTTTGTTCAATTTTTGTCAGAAAATGAGTAAATAATAAAAGATATGTGATCTTTACCCACAAACACATTTGTGGGAAGTGACAATGCAGAAAGTAGAGTGCGGCGAAGGGAGTGCATAGATCCGCAAATGGAAAGGTATGCTAGAGAGTCTGTTAAAGCGTATGAGACAAAATATCCCAAAAATTCAGGTCCGCGAACGCGGACCTGTTGTTTGTAGCCTTGATCTTAAGAGGGATCAGTAAACATTCAAGGACGCATCTACCTTGTATGTTTGACCCTTCGTTGTGTTGACAGTAATTGATTGACCATTGTAGCGGACCGTCAGTGGCTTACCTGCTTCAGACTTAATCGCGGCTTCAACGAGTACACCGTTTTTCCACTCTAGGTTAGTTAGGGTAAACCCGCGACGAGCTCGTAGACCTTCAACTTTGCCTTCTGTCCATGTGTCTGGAACAGAGGGCAACAGATCAATACTGCCACGGTGCGATTGCATGAGCATTTCTGCAACGACTGCACCACCACCAAATAGACCATCAACTTGGGTAACACCCGTAACATTCACTGTCAGGTCGGGGTAGGAGTGGCTGCTGATTACGTTTTCAAGCTGCTGGTATGCGCGAGGCGTTTCACCTAGGCGTGCCCAAACATATCCTCGCCAAGGCGATGCCCAGCCAGTTCCGCCACTACCACGGTTTTCCATCGAGGTCACAACTGCAGCACGTACTGTGCTGTCTTCTAAATCCAAACTCCATCCTGGTCCTGCTCCATATAGATGGGAAATGTGGCGGTGTTGATCGCTCTCTTTGTCAATGTCTTCATACCATTCCTGAATGCGTCCTAAACGACCGATAGGAGCAGGGTTTGGCAGCCTGCTCTTAATCGATTGCCAGTTGCTTCGAAGGGAAGAGTCTGTATTCAGAGTGGTCGATGCTTCAATCACAATGTCGTACAACTGATGAAGAAGTTGAACATCCATTGTTGGCATCAACTGCAGGTCTGAATCTCTGCCTTCTGGTTTGTTTTCAGGGCTTGTGGACCAAGTATGAACCAATTCATCATTACCAGAGTCCGGATGGGTTTGCAGCAGTTCATCAAAGAATAGCGCTGCCCCCTTCAATGTCGGGTAAATTTCGCGTAGGAAATTGATATCTGGGTTATAGAGGTAGTGCTCCCATAGGTTCATGGAAATCCAAGTTCCCCCCTGAACCCACTGACCGTGGATGCCTCTGACAGGTGGTGAATTACGCCACATATCTGATGCAATATGTGCGACCCATCCGCCATTGTCGATACCGTAAATTTCCTTAGCATAACCTTTGTTTTGCTCTGCCAATTCATAAATAAATTGGAACAAGGGTTTGTGAGCTTCTACTAGGTTAAGGTTTTCTGCAGCCATGTAATTCATAGCTAAGTTGATATCTAGGTGGTAGTCACTCCACCACAATGGATGGGTTTTGTCATTCCAGCGACCTTGTAAGTTTGCGGGCTCACTATTAAACGATGATGAAAGCAGCGCATAGCGAGAATACTGCGTCAACAAGGCAGCCATATGCTGGTCAGAATCATTGCGGAAGTTTTTCCTGCGCAAGTCTGTTGGTGTATCACCATTCTCCTTACCCGGAAAATCGAAATTCAGCGTTTGGAACATCGGTTGATAGACAGACAAGTGGCGAGCCAACAGATTATCAAAATTTCGTGACATCATGCTATTTGCTGTCAGATGCTCATCTACCTGCGCTTTCTCATCAGTGGTAAGTGCCTTGTAATCAGTAACGTTAGTATCAACGGCCGACCATATTTGTACTTCGGTTGTTCCACGCACTATGACCTTGTCGTCAACAACGTCGATTTCACCATCAACTGCTTTAATGATGGTTTTAGAACGGAATTTCACTTCTCCAGGTACGATATACAGCTCATTTCCGTCGGTGTTTTGACCGTCCATTATTATTTCAGCACTCAGCACCGTTCGTTTCCGAGTTGACACAGTAATCGGTAGCGGCGAATCATAACTGAACGAGAGATCCTGCACACCACCATCCACTTTAAAGCGAGAGACCATCACTGGGTCTTTGAAACTGGTAAAGGTCTCGCGGGTGTGCTGGGCACCTTTGCTGTCGATAAAGCTAACTTCCGCAACAGCGGTATTGATATCCAGTGCACGACGGTAATTGGAAACGTCGCCGGAAACGTCTGTCGCAACACGCAGGTTACCAGCCAGCTGGTAATGAATTGGGCGCTGACGGCGGAAGTGATCTTTGAACAGCTGATTGGTTGTGGGGTAGTCTTTGTTAAACACAGACTGGATCATCTGATCACGAATGTCTTGAGATACTTCCTTGCTGTGGAAGAAAGGTGAGCCAGCCCAGATTTGATGTTCGTTAATGAGAAAACGCTCCTCTTCTACGCCACCATACACGGATATACCTATCGGACCATTACCAAGGTGAACAGATTCCTGAAGCACCGTTGCTGGTTGGGTATACCACAACATCCAGTCGGAACCATTCGGCTTACCAATCAAGTCTGATGGGCATCCACCGTGTTGACAGAATCCAGCGTAACTTAGTGAGATCCCTTGGCTTGTTGGCTGGAACTCAACACGTAGCTTACTGTAGAGATTTTGGTCCGGAACGCCGAAGTAGCTTGGTGTATCCGTCAGCGTCTGGTCAAATTTCACATCCACTAAGGTCCAGTTTTCACCATCCAATGAACCCCAAACAGTCCAAGATAAAGTTTGCTCGCCAACATCGCTTGGTGCACGTAACGCGTAGCTATTAAGGCTACTTACCGCGCTATTTGCAGCAGAGAACAACACTGTAGCTGGTGCATTGATATCACCAGCGCTTTGCCAGTTGTCGGTGTTATCAACTGTAGTGAGGGGATTGGTTGAGTCGTTATTGCCTGGTGTCTGTATACTAAAACGGTCTGTCTGCAAGTTATGAGGCTCATTGGACGCGAGGCTACTACAGTTTACTGGACACAAGACAAACTCAGAGAGTTGGAGGTCATCGCCATTCTGAGACGTTCCAATCAGACGATAGTGACGGTATGTGCCAAACCAACGGGTGGAAAATGTCTGGGTCTGATAGCGGTTTTCAAAGGTGATGTCATTGCGGGTATCAAGTGTTCTCCACTCACTGCCATCGTTTGAACCTTGCAGTTGCCAGTTGGCTGGGTCTCTACTTGGAACATCTCCGGCTGAAGTAATTTGGTACTGGCGAGCGCCATACCCTTTGCCGTTTTCAAGATCGACTTGAAGCCAATGTTCACTTCCACCTCGACCGGTATACCATTTACTGTATACGCCACCGTTTAATGTCGTCTCCGGTCCTTGGTGAACAGGTCCCTGCATATCAGCAGAAGCATTAGCTCCTATGGTAAGCGCCGATTTAAGACGTGGGTTATCAGCCTCATTACATTGAAGCTGGCAAAGCGCAATATCGGTGAGTTGATAGAATGTATCACCACCATTAGACTGGAGAGGTAGCCGATAACGGGAATAGGCTTGGGCGTCAGCAATATTAAAATGGCGGGTCTGCTTGCGTGAATCAAAGGATTGATTAGCACGTATATCCAACACTTCCCAATTGCGACCGTTATCAGAACCTTCAAGTACCCAAGAGGTTGGATCTCGTGAAGGAACATCGTTCCCAGAAGTAAGGGAATAGTAACGGACAGCTTTGGTTTTTGCTTGTGGAAGAATCATTGAAATGATTGGTGTGTCATCGCCTCGGCGAGAGATCCACTTCGTTACTTCATCCCCATCGATTAATGCATCAGCAGATTGTCCGCCTAGTGCCCACTCGGATGAAGCTTCGATGGCTCCTTGATACATCAGGTTGTTGGCTGTGATCCCTTGATTGCCATCGTTCACATTACAGAATATTTCGCAAAGAGCGACTTCCGCAAACTGGACTTGATCACCACTTTTAGGTGTTATAGCCAAGCGATATTGACCGTATGCTTCCTCATTAGTGAATTGATAAGTTTTCGGCCAGTGGCGATCGGGAAAATACTGATCGGTTCGTGAATCTAAAGTCGTCCAGTTGCTACCGTCGTTTGTACCTTGGAGTTGCCAAGACTCTGGGTCTCGTTGAGGTGCGTCGTTACCTGAAATCAGCGTGTAAGAACGGATAGGGCGAGTCACACCTTCGGGCAAGTCAATATTGTAAATTGCTTGTCCCGACGTTCTAGCACTAAGCCATTTGGTTGAAAGGTCGCTGTCACCACCTTGTCCCGACGTTCTAGCACTAAGCCATTTGGTTGAAAGGTCGCTGTCACCACCTTGTGCTGAAGTTTCATTACTGTTGGCCGAATCTGCATCGACGCTGGCGTAATGAACCCAGTTAAGGCTGCCGCCAACAGTTGCACTTTCCCTGGCTGTTTTCAGTCGGAAAATTTCCACTTCACCTAGAGAGAGGTACGACGAATTGTCTTTAAGAATTTTAAGGTAGCGAAATGTGCTTGAAAGGTTGAACTGTGTCTGCGTATCTGTTGAATCTACACGGTAGACGTTTGTATCATTGCTTGAGGTTGCCTGATCTAGCGTTACAGAGTCTAAAGGGGTATTTGATGTGAGAACGTAAAATTCTCCAAGTCGATTACTGCAACAATCCGTCCGATTCCAAATCCGAACTTTCTCGATATTCTCCGATTGACCCAAATCGACTGTCCACCAAGGCTTGGATTCAAAACTAGTATGGGTAATAGAGTGTTGTTGATACACACCGGATGTATTGCCGTCTACGGCAGAAAACGAGTATCCATTAAAAGCCGTAGAGCTTTGTTTAGTGACTTTCCCTTTTGCTGAATTAAAGTAGAGTTCTCCTTGTTGGCTAAACTGAGCTATTTCTTCGTTGCTGTCTTTCGATATTGATTGCACAGGCAAGCCATAAGCTTGCGTACTTAGCAACCCAAACAACAGAAATATCCCGTAGAAGTTATTTATCTTCGGTTGAAATCCTTTCATATTTTGTCGTTCCTAATTTTTTTGCTATACGACAGTAGGCGTATAGCATTACAAAGATTTCAAATGTGAAATCTTTCTATATATATAAAATAAAACAATCTTGTCACATTTGAATTTTAAATATAAATCATAATTTCAAATTAGAAATTACCGGTACCGTTACATTTGAGTTACATAACACAATATTTTCATTTTTCAGAAAGAATTGTTAATAAATATCAAAGATATTAATAGTTAACATTGTAAATTCTGTGGTTATATGTTTGGTGATTACGTAATGCATTGTTTTTTATATAAAATATCTTATTTGGGGGTTTTAAATTTGGTATTTTCAATTCAATTGATTGATAAAAATCTGGATGCTGTGCATAAAGGATTTCAGATGTAGATGGTGCAACGTTGTTACCTGAGAAGAGATGGTGCGCTACATCGAATGCCAGCTGTTAGAACGACTGAAAAGTGCGATAAGGCTTTTTGTGATTTTATAAGGTCAAATTGCTACGTGGGCATAAAATGTATGCCCTTGTAGCTTCGTTCGTGGAGGGGAGATCTCTAAGATATTCAGGTAGAGCCGAGTCCTGAATAGCCGATAAGATTTCTGACGTTCGAGTTTATACGTTGAACCAGCTATTGAGCGCTATTCGGGACTCTTACCGCAATTTTCGCCGCTAACGAATGAAGCTCAGGTAGCATTCGATAGATCAAATGAAGCTGTTGCAAGACCAACCGAGCTGAGCTTTCATCTTCATCTCGCCATTCACTTAAGCGCTTTTCAATATCTGTTTCTTCGATAACGGAAGTATCACATTCTTCACATTGGTCATTCAGCTGTTTATGAAGGATCTCAAGGTGCTTGTGAATGGCTCTGTGCGAATCCAAAACAAGCTGGTGGATAGTCTCATCTTGTAAACGCGTTCGGTGGGCACCCAAAGCAGAAACATAGCTGAGCAATGCGTGATTCAAGGTAAGGAAGCGAAAACTCTCGTCGACGGCAGACCGATATTTACCAGGTTCAACCAGCATATTGCTGATTGAAGAACTCAGGCTCGCATCTTTATTGTGAGCATCACGTCGCGAAATGCGGTATGCCAATGTGTCTTTTTTCCCAACTCTATACTGACCAATAATTTGGGCGAGATAGCTTTGGTTGGCGATAACTGATTCTGCCATCACTTTGTGCAATCGTTTCGAGTGCCAATCCGGCAAGATAAATGCAACAGCCAGTACCGCCAAAGCGCACCCGATCAACGTATCTGTTAAACGAGGCAGCACAACGGCAAACCCTTCACCCAATTGGTTGAAACAAAACAGGACTAATAGGGTAATAAAGGCGGTAGCAAAACCGTAATTATTAATACGAAAGGCAAAAAACGAAATACCGGAAAGGACGATAAAAACGAGCTGGCTCTCTAACGAAGGGAAAAACGTGAGCAGCGGAACACCGACCAGCAAACCTGCAATTGTTCCAATAACTCGCGCCGTCAGTTTTTGTCTAGTTGCACTGTAGTTTGGCTGGCATACAAAAAGGGTGGTGAGTAAGATCCAATATCCTTTATCAATGTCGAAAGCTTGAATCAAACCATATCCAGCGGTTAAAGCAATCGACATTCTAACCGCGTGACGGAAAAGGATGGAGCTAGGTGTCATGTTGCTTTTAATCCGTAACCACATCGCTTTGGGGGTATGTGCGGTGGTATCATCTAGTACATCGTCCTCTGCGTTTTGCTTAACGTCGGGGTTGCTGACATTGCTAAGTTGCTTTTCAACTGTTGATAGATTTCTGAATAGATAACTTAACTGGCTAAGAGAGAGGGACCAATCTGTTCTTTTCTGTTCCTGCAAAAACAAAATTGAATCGTTAAGTTCATTTAAGGCTTCAGTGTTTTTGTCGTCGTGATCGTATTGATTACCTAAGTGCAGAGATTTGGATATCTGTCGACAGGCGTTTGCCTGTGTTTGCAGCAGGTGTTTAAAGCGAAAGAGCACGTCGCTGTGTTTGAACTGGTCCGCAAGGTCTTGATAGCGGTAGTGAGTGGAACTGACTCGCTCATGAATGTCTTGCGCAAGGAAGTAAATGTTGAGAAACCGGTCGCTCGGGCCGTCTATATGTCCACGCTTAGAACGAGACAGTAATGTTGCTTTACACTGGTTCAGAGAAGTGACCGTTGCGGCGTTTAAGCTGGCTTCACGAATTCGGTGTGGTTGAGGTGCCAAATTGGTCACAGGGTGGAATAGCTCACTTTTGGCGTCCAAATAATTGGCCAGTTCTTCAAATACATTGCCTAAGCTCTGTTGCACGGGCTGCATTGGCCAAAATATTTGCCAAATCATGGAAATAAAGTAATACCAAGCCGAACCCGCTAAAAGCATAACGGGTTGAAACCATATATTGGGGCTTTCGTGAGCGCCTAGCATGGTATATATCGCGATCAATAGCGAACCGAAGGCAATACTGGCGTAGCGAGGACCTATCGCTCCTAGCATGATAAAAGCAAAGGTTGACGCGAATAATCCAATGGCGAAAAAAATGGGGAGATCAAACAGAAGCTCAATGGAAAACGCTGCGATGGCAAAACAGACAAAGGTGAGAATAAGCGCACGCATTCTTCCCCAAAAGCTGTCGTCCGTTTCTGCGAGAGCAGCGGCAATTATGCCTAAGATTAGTGGGACAATGGCCGTATTTTGTTCGTAAAACCAGCAAGGGATAACAACCCCAATAAGGGCAATAGTGATGCGAATGCTGTAATTAATGGTTTTGTTAGACCAGTAGTGGCGAAAAATAGTCAATAGAGGCACAGTTTATAATTTCTTGTTTTGTCAAAGGGAACACGCAGTAGTGTAACTAACGACATTATCAAGGATATGACCTAGCACCAAGAAAAAGTGTGTATGCTGAATTAATAGCCGATGAGCTGAGACTTAGCGTTGTTCTACAACCCGGTGTGATTTAAGATTCCCCATAGACGAAATAATACCGAATCAGGGTTCACTCAATGCAACTAGCGGCATCACGATCTGCCAAATTTTTAATTCAGACGGAATACAATGAAGTCAGTGTCGAAGACGACAAACTGGTTTTGAACTCCGCGCAAAGTGAAGAGCATATTCCCTTTTCGGTATGGGATGGCTCTATTACATTGAAGCGTGGTTTAGTCTGGGGCAGTTTAGTTTTTCATGCTCATGAAAAAAACAGCACTCAACAAGCTTGGTTGGTGCAAGGCTTACCTTGGGCGGACTGCAACGCCTTTATTCAATACGCTCAGAAAGAATATTCTGATTGGCATTATCACCAATGCCAGAGCCTAAACGAAAAACTGCCCGCATGGCGCGAAGCGCTTACCCTAATTAGAAATCAACCTTCTTACCTACAAACCTCCCAACTTCAAAGCTGGACGGACAGCGTCGTCAACGATTTCTCTTTGTTAAATATGAGTTTAGAAGAAGCGGAGCAACGAATGCCCAAAGCGATGGTTGAGGTATCAGACTGGTTAGGTAATGGGGCTGAGAATCAGAAATCACGTAATTTAGACTGGCTAGAGAAAGAACGTGAATATTGGCAAGTCTTGTTTGCACAGTGCGAATCGAGCCCGCTTAACCTTTCTCAACAACAAGCTGTTTTGATGAACAATGACCACAACCTGATACTGGCAGGAGCGGGAACGGGTAAAACAAGTGTCCTCACGGCTCGTGTATCTTATTTACTTCAAAGCCATCAAGCCAAACCAGAAGAATTGCTAATGGTGGCGTTTGGGCGTGATGCGGTAGACGAAATGCGTCAGCGCTTAGAAAGCAAGTTAGGAAGTGATGGGCATGCCATAACGGTAAAAACATTTCATCAGTTAGGGTTAGAAATCATTCGTCATGTTGAAAATGAGTCGATAGAAATTACGCCACTGGCAACCAACGACAGCATGAAGCAAGCGTGGTGTGTTCAATGGTTAAAACAACATTGGGCAACGCAGAATCAATTTAAACGCTGGCAAAAACATCTTTCTCAATGGCCGATAGCCTATTTAAAAGGGGATGAAGAGCTAGGATCCCAGTCTGAGAACCCTAAACTCATTGCGTGGTTACAAAAACAGCTAGAACAGTTGTGTGCAATGAACATGGGTAAAAAGCAAATACAGCAGCGTATTATCGACCATGAAGACTATTCCCGTTTAAACAGTGAATTGCAGCTTGTTTGGCCAAGTTATCAAGCGTGGAGCCAAATGCTGAAAGACAACAACCAGATCGATTTTCACACCATGATCACTAAGGCAACTAAATACGTTGCGAGTGGCAAGTATCGACCTCAGTGGCGCTATGTCATGGTCGATGAATATCAAGATATTTCACCTGCTCGACTTGAATTGTTGGAGGCGATTTGCCACCAGCCAAAAACGAAGCAGCAGGCTTCTCTATACGCTGTAGGAGACGATTGGCAGGCGATTTATCGGTTTGCTGGTGCTGATGTGAGCCTAACAACGGACTTCGATTCTCGATTCCCTGGTGCTTCTATCCATTACTTGGATACCACATACCGCTTTAACAATATGCTTGGGGAAGTCGCTAATAAGTTCATACAACAAAACCCATCTCAATTGCATAAAAATGTGACAAGCCACAAGATGGTGAAACAAAAATCTATTACTTTGTTGCATATGTCTATACTTGAGAAATCCCTTCTGGAACTAGACAAAAAACAGACCTCAAAAAAAGAGGTATTACTGCTAGGACGTAACCATTACCACTGTCCAGAGCAATTAAAAGATTGGCAAAAATCTTGCTCTAACTTGGACATAAAGTTTATGACATGCCATGCAAGTAAAGGTCAGGAAGCGGATTTTGTCTTTATTTTGAGTGTTGATGAAGGTCAGTTCCCTGCGATGGAACGACAACACCATCTCGATAGTGCACTTATTCAAACCCAAGATACTTATGCCCATGCTGAGGAGCGTCGTTTGTTTTACGTTGCTTTGACTCGGGCAAAATCTAAAGCGTGGGTAATGTACGGTGCTCAACCTTCTGTATTTGTAGAAGAATTGAGAGGAGGAGGTTACCCCGTTATCAAAAAATAACTAGGCTAGGATAACCATGAATATCGGGATTTTTATCTATGAATACGCAGAACCCATCGACTTTACTGGTCCTTACGAAGTGTTTGCGACGGCTAATAAATTCGCAGCAAACTTCGACGCGCAGTTCCTCCCTTATCTGATCAGTGAATCCGGCGATACCATTACCGCAAGGCATGGCTATCAAGTGGTTCCACATCGCTCCATCCATAACCATCCAGAATTAGATGTACTGATTGTTTCAGGAGGTGTGTACTCTCATGAAATGAAAAACAGTCGAGTGATCCGCTGGCTTCAGGAGCAATCAACGAAAGTCAAAATTGTTTCTTCGGTGTGTAATGGCGTATTTTTACTTGCTCAAGCGAAATTGCTTATCGACAGGCGTGTAACGGTTCATAAACAGCATTTAGATGATCTCGCACAGCAATTTCCAGATGTGAAACTTGTTAAAGACGTTCGTTGGGTAGAGGATGGAGAAATCATCACTTCTGCAGGAATGACAGCAGGGATAGACATGAGTTTACAACTTGTATCTCGACTTTCAAAAATGGAGCTTGCCTTAAAAACTGCAGATCAGCTCGACTTTAATTGGAGAAGCAAACATGTCGTCGCCTATTGACTTTGAACATCATTCAATCAATTACATAGAATTTGCTGCGAACAATCTAAAAGAAACCAAGTTGTTTTTTGAGCAAGCGTTTCAGTGGGTGTTTACAGATTATGGGGAAGAGTACACCGCTTTTACCGCTAAGGGTTTAATGGGCGGATTCTTTCAGTCGAATGTTGTAAGCGCAACAAACACTGGGGCGCCGCTTCTTGTTTTGTTCAGCACTGATCTTGAAAGTTCTTTCGAGGTCGTTAAATCCCAAGGCGTAGAAATAACACGACCTATTTTTGAGTTCCCTGGCGGGCGTCGATTTCAATTTAAGGAACCCAGTGGTAATGAATTAGCTATATGGGGTGAATAGCAAAAAATCTGACACCCTATGATATGCATTAAATTTATTATCTATGAGACATTCGGCTGTGATTTACTAGTACGAACAATGCGCAAGCACAGTTTGTCTTGCAAAATCACAGCCTTTTCTTTATATGCGGCTCAAATGCACTGAGTATAATTGCTTGCGAAAGATGAAAGGCGTTAAGAATCTCGAAAGGAATTGAGTATGAAAAAGTCAGCCCGACTACTATTAATGATATCAACCTTATTCTCTTTACCCATTCTATGGCTATCACCAGCGCATTCGGCGCACCATCACTACCTGTTAGATTCTAATGTTTCATCGGTAAACTTTGCGACCATCAAGAAGCAGTACATCGTTGAGCCTGCTGAATTCACGGAAATTGATGGCAGAATCGAAGCGAGTGGCGAGTTCACCTTAGAGATCGAATTGGCATCTGTAGACACTATTGTTCCTATTCGTAACCAGAGGTTGAGTGAGCTTTTTTTCGATGCGGGTAAACATCCCAAAGCAACATTGAAAGGTAAGGTTGACCTCACGGAAGTATCAAGCCTTGCTGAACCTACCATCAAGAATATTGAAGCTACGTTAAATTTCTACGGAATGGATAAGAAAGTGACGTTGTCTCTTTTGGTGTTCAACACGCCTCGGTATATTGTCGTTAGCTCGGTCAAGCCTGTTATTGTTAGTGCAGCAAGCTTTGGCGTACCAGAAGCAAACTTAACAGCGCTGTCTGAAACCGTAGGAGCGATTGCTATTTCACCTACTGTTTCAGTTAACGCTTCACTGGTATTTAAAAGGAAATAATACCTTCCCCAGATATCGGATATATCTTTTTCAAGTAAAAACGCCGAATGACGATCATTCGGCGTTTTTACTATGTTTACCGGCTAGCTTGCAGCTGGATATGAGCGCACTAACTTGTGCTGTTATCCCAACCTGATTTATTCTGTCATCGAGGCTGAGTTAGGTTCGTTTTGCTAGATACGCATCGTAGTCGGGGATTTCTATATCCACTTCTTCATTGAGTAAAGTGGAGGCAAATAGAAAGTTAGCTGTCGCTCGGTTGGTTGCCACAGGAATATTCCAAACACTCGCAATGCGCAGAAGCGCCTTTACATCAGGATCATGTGGTACGGCATTGAGTGGGTCCCAAAAGAATACCATTAGGTCAATTTTCCCTTCTGATATTAACGCACCCAATTGTTGGTCCCCGCCCATTGGTCCGCTTATCAAACTTTTAATGGCCAAGCCTGTTTCTTTACTGAGCATGTGACCTGTGGTCCCGGTAGCATAAAGAAAGTGCCCTTGAAGCTTTTCTTTGTTCTCTGTTACCCAGCGCAGCAATTCTGGTTTGTGATTATCATGCGCAACCAGAGCAATATTTTTATGAGCGGGCATTTTTCTTATTGTTTTTTGCATTCTTAACTCCATGAATGATTCGCTTCGCTATTGTGCCAACGTTTTATGACAAAACACAACAAACGGTAAGCAATTCTGCAAACTAGCGCGAGCATGCCTCTAATTGGCATCAGGAGTTGGTGACCACATATAGACAGGACGATATTCAGCAGGTGATAACGAATCTAAAACGATTTGTTTTGGTACATCCCCTGCGGTAAGTGCCTCGATTTTAGGGGTGTATACTGAATCGTAGGGCTCATCTCGAAGAAAACGCGTTGCCTGCGTGATCGATGTTTTTCCTTGTAGAACCATCTTATCAGTAGGGGCGAATTCGACTCTATCTCGTCTTAAGCCGCGATAAATTCCGTGGCTCAAATAAGTCGCAACCAACTTAACGTCTTTACGTTCGGCAATGCGAACCTCACTGATTGCTGCTTCTATCGCTACAGCACTGCCAACGATGTATTCAACGTTATTCTCTTCTAAAACATGCTGCACTAGGTTACGCTGTAACTCTTTGTCGTTGTCTTCCCACATCGATACAGCAACCTCGACATCGCTTTCTTTAATTGCATCAAGAAAACCTTGCTCAACGGGCTTTGTTCCACCTCTTTGCTTAGGACCAGGCAGCCAAGCAATGCGAACTTTCCCGCTGCCTTTAGGGTGTAAACCTTTTAAGTATTGACCGGTCTCGTAACCCATGTTGTACCAATCCACACCAACGTATCCATATACTGCGTTTTTTGTTTCAGCATTCGTTTTGAGTTGGTTTACGGTTTGAAATACAGGAATACCTTGAGCCAGGAGGTTAAGATTGTTTTGGTATGCACTTGGTGAGACAGTGCCCAATATGATCGCTTGAGCGCCCCAAGAGCGGCACTCTTGAATTTGCTGTGTTTGGCGCGCGATATTAGGGTAGCCGCCAGACTCCAACACCTTCAATTCGACTTGCTGTTTCTTCGCTTCTTCAACCATGCCATAGTTAACGGAAAGCCAATACGAATCTTTCAGGTGAGGGTAAATTGCGCAGATTTTTTCCATAGCCAAAACTGGAAAAGCAGATAAGATCAAACTTCCAGAAACTAAGATAGAGTAGTGTATAGCGCGTATAGGCACTGACGATGAAAAATGTGTGAGTGTTTTTAGCATGATGGTTAGTATCTACTGGGTAATCACGGCAAAATATAACTGAATACCGCATCTTGCGGTAGCTTGAATATAAACACAATGTTTACTGTTGAATTCTATTTTTTCACTTGAGGCAACTATGTTGTTATCCCCCTCGAGTATAGGCAGTAAGCTTCTATACTCCTTTATCGCGATCGCATCTCTGATGGTTATGGCATCTGTCATTGGAATTGCTGGCTTTTCACTCGTCGCAAAAACGGAGCGGCAGGTAACCAATGATGCGATCCCAGCCATGTTAGAAGCGCGTCAGGTGTCGGAATTGAGCTCGCGTATCGTTTATTCCGCACAGCTGCTCTCTAATTCCGAGAATTCAGAGGAAGTGAAGCGGTATGGTCAAATGTTGTTCTCTGAACTCAATCAACTCCTTTCACATATCAAGCTACTTGGCTCAGATTCTTTCGATAATACCTTGCTTGACCGCTTAGAGTTTAACGTTCAAAGCATCATAGATAATCTCGCGGAACTGGGGCTTTCCGTTGAAAAACGGCTAAAGCTTACCCGAGAGATTGGTCATTCAGTGGAATTAATGCGTTTGAAAGCCGATGAACTTGAAGGTTTAGCTCGTACACAGGTATTGAATTCTAGCACTGTAGCTGTTGCCAATGTTGCCCATGTTTATGACCTACTAGAAAACAACGATTCCGAATTGGCTTATAAGGCGTTGGACACCTTAGTTGAAGTGGATATGGATCTGACGGAAAGGCTACACGAGCTTCATTTGCTGGCTTATCGATTACTCACCCAGATTGAAGAAGTAAAAAGTGTCACGGTATTCCCACGTATCCAAGAGTTGAAAACCCAGTTCGATTCAAACCTTACTATCATGGAACGCCGAGTTCGGTCGGTAGAAGATCCAACTCGCTCCGTGAAAATGAGCGCTCTGATTGATGACTTACAAGCCAGTAATCAGATCTTTGAGCTGCTTATGCAAAGGCACCAAAATGAAGAATTAGCAAACGGTTTGAACGCCAAGACTCATGAGCTATTTGCTCAATTAAACAATATTGTTAACCAATTGGTGGACTCTTCTAATAAGAGTTCTTCGATTGCGATTGCCAATGTATCTCAAACTCTCAATATGGCGCAATGGACACTGATTTTGCTCTCGATTTTAGGGCTTTTCATCGTGGGAATCATTATTTGGAAAGTGGTTTATCAATCTGTGGTTGTACGTTTGAACCAGTACTCTTCCGCTTTATTTTCTGTTGCTGAAGGACGCCTCGATATCGACATGAAAGTACACGGGCAGGATGAGTTGGCAGATATGGGGCGGGCAATATTGGTTACTCGTGATACCGCTCAAACGCTAAAAGTTGTTGCAGAGGCTGAAGCGCAAGCCAAACAGGAATTGGAGCGACATAAAGAGCATCTTGAAGAAATCGTTGACCATCGCACTGTAGAACTAAAGAACACCAACCAAAAACTTAACCTTGAAGTCCTTAATCATGCCAAGGCGAGAAATGAAGCTGAGCGAGCGAATCGTGCGAAATCGGCGTTTCTTGCCACCATCAGCCATGAAATAAGAACCCCTTTGAACGGTGTACTTGGCACGGCCAATCTTCTTAAAGAAACACCACTGACCGATGAACAGCATCAATATACAGACATCATTGATCGAAGTGGTACGAGTTTGTTAAACATCATTAATGATGTGTTGGATTACTCAAAAATTGAAGCTGGGCATTTAAAAGTGGTGCCAAGAAATTTTGACTTGGTCAGTTTGGTTGGTGATGTCACTCAAATGCTATCGAGCCGAGCAATGGAAAAAGGGCTGCAAGTCTACCAAGAAGTACAAACGGACATCGGACGTTATTTTATCGGCGATTCGATAAGGATATGCCAAGTTTTGACCAATTTAGTGGGGAATGCCGTTAAGTTTACCCAAGAAGGTGAAATCGATATTTACGTTGGTCGAGACAAACAGTACCCGGAACAGATCTATTTTGAAATCTCCGATACTGGTATCGGGATTGAACAATCATCGCGAGATACTTTATTCGATGCGTTCACCCAAGCGTCTGGAGGGGAAAATCAGGTAGGTGGAACGGGATTAGGCTTAGCCATTAGCAAGAAACTGGTAGAAGCCATGGGTGGGGAAATTGGCCTGCATTCTGAACTGGACGAAGGTAGCCGGTTTTGGTTTCGTCTGCCCCTTGAAGTTGGCAGTGAAGAATGCGAAGTTAAAGAGGCATCTATTTCTTTGAATACCAGACAAGCTAAGGTGCTATTGGTTGAAGATAATCCAGTTAACTGTGTGGTTGCAGAAGGATTTTTGCAACACCTAGGGCACAACGTTGTTACCGTGATGACTGGCTTGGAAGCAGAGCAAAGAATACAGCTTGAAGCTTTTGATATTGTTATGTTGGATATCAATTTACCAGATTGTAATGGCGTCGATTTACTAGGCCGGCTTAGAAATATTGAACGGGAAAAGTCTGTGGGTATCGGTGGTGAACTGACACCAATGATAGCGGTGTCTGCGCATGTGTTTGATGAAGAAGTGACAGAATACCTAGCGGCCGGTTTTGATGCCTTTATCCCCAAACCAATAGAAAGAGAATTGCTCGCCATTACGTTAGCCAAAATGCTCGACGGCGAAGAATCTTCCGACAGTCTGCCAAAGTCTAATATGACCCTTTCTATTGATGCTGAGGAGAGCCTTAACAAACAAGATGAAGGTATAGCCGTTAGCAGTCAAGATGGCGTTATAGATGAGACATGCGAAGATATCCCAGACTTGATTGATGAAAATGTATTGAAGCAAGATGTCAAAGTACTAGGAAAGCAAAAAGTGCAGGAGTTCATCACTGTATTTGAGCATTCATCTTCCACAGAGTGGGCGAATATTCTAAATGCTGTACAAGAACGCGAACAAGAAAAAGTAGCGTCTATCGCTCACAAGTTAAAAGGTTCCGCTTCCAGTATGGGGCTCGTAGCACTGCGAAAAGAACTCGAACAAATTGAAATATCCAATCAACCGATTGAGCGCTTTGAAGCCACGCGTGGCGAACTGGAGTCGATACTTTCGAAGTCATTGGCAGCATTGAAAGCTCTAGATCTGTAGGTATAGGGCTTTTAAAAGAAACAAGGGAAGCAAAAGAAATACAGGAAGTAAATGAGATACAAATTAAAAACCCCGGAGCTTGCTAATCGGGGTTTTGATAAATGGCTATTATCGCCATTCGATTGAATCGTTTGGATAATGCGTATAGGTTAACTAACCTTAGTCGTCGGTTAAAAACGAGCCGCTTAACGCATAGGGATCTTCTTCCATTCCAAAAGCAATTCGACCTCTTAGTTGTTCCAGTTCATTTTCTAGCAAGTACATTTGGTCGAAATTTCCTTCGGAACATGCGATGAAAATCTGTTGTTCCAAGTCTTCAATTTTGTCTTGAATACCCATGTTAAATCCCCCCACTTTGGAATGATTCTCAGAGCGAATAACCCGAACAAAAGGGTGACCCTCAATCGGATTATAGACAACGAATTCAAGTTAGATCATCAGATCTCGCCTTAGACCAAAATTGAGAAAGGTACAAACCAATAACTTACAGATGGCAATGTATAAAATTCGACCAATAACCAGCGACTTATAAACTTGTAAAAAATGCCAATTATTTTGAATTTTTTCTGGGGAAATTGACGTAGCAAACTTCCGCGTTTATTCCTATCTTCTGAAATACCTGTAACCAACGAATTTGGTTTTGCTGCAGTTTATCCCCAGGTCCCTTTACTTCAATAAACTTAAACTGATCGCCTTTAAACGCGACTAAGTCGGGCTGCCCTGCACGGAAGTTCCGCATGTCAGACAGTATTACTTTGAATAATTCAGCTAATTTTTCTTTAGGCAATGCGTGTTCTGCTAGTTGGATATGTTCTGGTGTAAATAACTCCCAAATCACGTAGGGGTTAGCTTTGCCTTGCTTTTCTATATAACGTTTTTCGAGAGCTTCGTAGCCATCGTTCAAAAATTCTTGAAAAGCTTGGTCTAATTTATTTGCTCTAATTTGTGAAAACTCGGGACGATAAAGATCTAATGGTCGATATTGATAAGCATGGTTGAACGCACCTTGCACAGACGCAAAAATACAATCCCAAAATGCTAAGCCAAACAACCCATTTAAAAAGCCGTTTTCGAGATAAAATACACCCCAGCCCTCATGGCTAAAATGCTGCTGAGAGGCGATCTCAACCCTATTTTGAGACAAATCCAACTCGATGAATGTTTCTTCAATATTCGGTTTCTTTTGTTGCTTGGCTTTTTGCCCCAATTTCCTAAGTAACTTGCGTTCAATTCGCTGTGCTACTTCCTTTTCATCGACATCATATGGCGATTCAATCATCTCTCTCACAAGTTGTAATGCTTGTTCGTTGTTATTTTGCTTCTCCCAAATGCGGGCTCGTCTCTCCCGGCTAGGGGGAAGGTTGTTTTCGCTAAACCAATTTACTGCAGAATCGTATTGTTCGAAGCGCTCTAAATCGCGTGCCAGTTTATTAACTAAGTGAGATCTCTTTTTGTTAATGTCGCTGTGGGTGCTGGCTGGTGGGAGATTGCCTAACCAATGGCTTACTTGTTCTAACGTCGGTTTTCGTTGTTCATAATACTGATTACTGAGTTCACTGATTTGGAGCAGTAAATCCAGTTCTTCGCGCTGGTTAAAGTAGCGAAGCTCACGGCTAAGTTTGTAGCTTTCGAATTGATTAAGACCAAGATCAGACAACACAAATTGAGTGAAATCTTGATGAGTATTGGTGAAAAACAGCGATGTAAAAATCGGCATTAAATTGGCATGAAGCAGTTGAATGCAGGAAAATTGAAGTTGCCCTGTGTTTATTTCTTCTTCTGGTAATGTGGCTATGAGGGTTGCTTTCGGAAGCGATTTACCGGTTGAAGGGAAAAGAGTGATGATTTCTGGTTTTGTGAGTAGTTCATGCGCAAGTGTTTTTGCGCTAAGGGAAGCGGGGAGCAGAATAAGTCTTTGCTGTTCGAGTTCTATTAAGCTCGCTTGAATATCTTCTATTTCGTCGTAAACGAGCTTATCGCTTCGAAACCACTCACCTTTACGCGATAGCATTCTTATGAGCAAACATTGAGATGAAACACTCAGCGATTGGAATCGATCGATCCAGAGTAATTCCTCTTCCAATAAAAGGTCGCCATAGATGCCAAGCGCGTGGTCGAGTAGAAGCTGAAAGTTTTTGTGGTAATAGTCTGGTGCGAGTTCGGGAGTAGGGTGCATTAAAATACATATAAACAAAAAGAGCCTACCCTTGAGGGTAAGCTCTTTTAGAGAAAATGTTCAATAAGATTTAAGCAGAAGCTTTAAGTGACTCTGCTTTCTCTTCAGTGATTGGCTTGGTAACCAGTGCAAGTACAACACAAACGCCCATCATGACCGCTGAGATGGTGTAAGCCAACCCAAATCCAGTGCCATTCGCCATTGAGTAGCCAACAACCGCAGCACCAATTGCACCACCGATACCCCAAGACGTATAAAGTACACCATAGTTAGTACCATAGTTCTTAAGACCATAGTATTCCGCAGTAATAGATGGGAATACAGCAAGCAAAGTACCATAGCCAACTGCAGCGATAGCTGTTCCGATGATCAATGTGAATTCAGAAGTGAACGTTGCAAACAGAACCATGTTAATGCCCTGAAGAACGAACGCTAAAAGAAGCGTGCGCACGCCACCGATTTTGTCTGAAAGTATACCGGCTGCAACACGACCGCCTGAATTAAACACGGCAAGTATAGACGCTAGGTAAACCGCGTTAGGCAGGTTTGCTTGAACGCTCGCAATGTTTGTGATGTTACCGATGATCATCAAACCAGCTGATGCGGCGAACGCGTACATGATCCATAAGGAGTAGAACTGAGGCGTTTTTAGCATGTTATGCCAAGTGATGTCGGTTGGCGTTTTGGTGACGACAGTGGCTTTACCTGCTTTCACTTTTGGCGCTTCTGGTGTGTAACCTGCTGGTGGGTTATTGATGGTGCAAGCAAGTGGAACAGCAATGATCAATACACCAATACCCAAGATCATAAAGCTTGAGTTAATCCCGTAAGAAGAAATAAGTGCTGATGTCACTGGGGCTAGGTAAACCGCAGCCAAACCAAACCCAGCAGCAATCAAGCCATTTACTAAACCTTTCTTAGAAGAATGGAACCACTTCATTGCAGAAGGAGAAAGGCAGGCGTAGCCAAAACCAATACCAGCACCGGTGATTACGCCGAAAGTAATATTCAACATAAGAACGGAATCCGCAAAGCTTGAACCTATCATGCCAAGACCGGTAAGCGTTGTGCCCAAAATAAGAATGTTTCGTGGCCCCATTCGGTCCTGAAGTACGCCAGCAACAAGAAGACAGATAGAAAAAGTAATCGTGGCGATTGCGTAAGGCTGCGATGCGTCGGAAGCGCTCCAACCAAAGTCACTTACTAATGCTTTGTTAAAAACACTCCAGGCGTACAGAATACCGAGGCAAAGGTTGATACAGAATCCAGCCAGTAGAATTCGCATCGCTCTATCGATTTTTTTCATTTCTTATCTCAATCCACCCGTGAGGGTTTGTTAGGTTCTAAAATATTTTTTGTCTTTATCAAAAAAAGACACAAGAGGTGCGCGCGGATTATAAACAATCCCGATGTGATTGGAATCCCTTTTTCAACATAAATTAGGAATAATTTCGGGATCAGAGTTTTATTAGTTAGGAGTAGGTATTGACAGTGTTGGAATGATGTTAATGAAAGGTTTAATTAGCTGTAAAAGTCGTTGTCTGTGGTGACGATGCAATTTTTTCCCAATCTTTTCGCTTCATACAATGCGCGGTCTGCTCGCTGGATCATTGTGTTGTAGTTTGCGTCTTCTTCACAAGAACAAGCAACGCCAAATGATGCTGTTGTGGCCTCTTTAAAGCCCCATTTATTAACCTTAGATCGTATTGCTTGAGCGTAGCAAAGTGCCTGCTCGTATTTATAATCACTCATGCATACAATGAATTCTTCGCCTCCCCATCGTGCACTAAATGCTTGGTCGCCTAAAACTTCGTTTAAAACGGCAGCAAATGCTTTGAGCGTCTTGTCTCCACCGGAATGTCCATACTTGTCGTTGACCGATTTAAAATCGTCTAAGTCAATTAAAATACAGCTCATCGATTGGTCGAGGGAGTGGCGATTTTCTAAAGTTGTTGTCATGAATCTACGATTATGAAGCCCTGTGAGGGAGTCATGATTTGCCTGATAGGTGAGCTTTTCTTCCAAAAAGAGCTGCTCGGTAACATCCAAAACTGAAACTTGTACGGCGGGCTGACCATCCCAATCAATTAAGCGCTCGGAAAGCTTAAAATAAGCGGTGGAGCCGTCTAGTCGTGTGTTTCTAACGGTGACGTTTTGGCTGGTCTTCTCACCATCGAGCAACATCTGATATCGAGAGAGAGCAACCTCTTGATAATTAGTCGGTATATGATCGAGAACCGAAGCCGTCTGCATAAAAGATTCAACGTCAGAATAACCCAGCATTTTCGCATAGGTTTGATTGACCAATAGCGGATCAAAATCGCGGTGAACAAGTATGCCTTGAAGAGAACCTTCTACTAATTCACGGTAGCGCCTTTCATTTTCGCGAAGCTGTATCAATGCTTCTTCCTGAGCTGACATATCAATGACGGTCACTTGCAAGGCTGGTTTTCCTTCCCACTCGATAACATGATCGATTGCCAATACTGAAAACTCTCTGCCATTCCTATCGATATTAATAGAGGAGTGCATTCTTGGACGCTGTTGATCTGTCAAAATCTTTCGATAGGTATCGATGGCTTCTTCGTGATCACTCGGTGCGATGAGATCAAGCAAGCTGCTTAACTTATAGATTTCATCTACCGAGCTAAAACCGTAGATATTGGCAAAAGCTAAATCGACGTAGAGCGCTTTGAAGTTGCGCTGAATGACAACGCCATAAGTACTATCGAACAAAGTAAGACTCTAATGGTTGTGAAAATTAAATGGTAACTCACAACTAAGGGGGGGATGTGATGATCGAGCTCTCGAAAACAGAATTTCCATTGCTTTAGTGATGAGAATTTAGAATGTTAATTTTCTGTGAATAAATTTTTATTAAACTGCATTTCAATAGAAAAATCAGGCTTTGTGAGTGTAAGTAAATGTTTCCGGTGTTAACTGTTTGTAAATGCGTGTTTATGTGAGGAAAAAATCAACGTTATGTAACATTTTTTTACTTGAAATTGAGCGATAAATGCGCAAAATGGCGCTGAAAACTAAGATTTCGATAATGAAAGGACGCATTCCCTTAATTTAGGTAATGGTGAATATATGAAACTGATTTTAATATTACTGGCTTCTGTATCTGCGGGTGTTGCTTCTGCGGATCACTTTCATTCTTTCATGCTAGGGCTTGCTGTTTCAGCGTTGGCTGTCGGTAGCTGCTACTGGTTCTGTTTCCGTAGTACTCGTTTCCCAGCATTGGCTGTGGTACTTCTTCTTTGCGGCATGCTTTCTAAGCTCACCATTACTGTCTCTGGTGTAATGATTGGTGTGAACGAAGGCTTAATGACTTCTCCTTTGGTGTTTTCATTAACCTATCTTTACTTCTCTATTGTTATTACCTATTTGTGGTTCAGCTATCGCCAAAGCGTTACAGAGGTTCCTAAGAAACTCGCTGTTGCAAAAGCTTAGATTGCAATATTGGTAACGCTCGTAACGTTGTCAAAGAAAAGAATTAATGAAAGGCCTTCCTAAACGGAAGGCCTTTTTGCATTTGCAACAAAATGAACTGATATCGTGACCCTAAGACTAAGCGTGATAAAACCACCATATTGGTAAAATATGATTAATAATTAATCGGTTACACAATATGCCGTTCCTTAGCTTATTTATATCCTATATTGTATATAGAAGTGGTGGGAATCTTGCGCTGATTTTCTCTTTAGATGTGTTAAAGTTCACCATTCTGTTTAAAGATGCCCAAGTAAAAGTTTAGTGAAAAAAGTACTATGGTTTGGGTATAAGCAATTATTTTTAAGTATGTATTTCATACGCGACCTATGGTGAATCAATGTCATTTCCTATTCTTATCTGTGACGACTCCGCATTAGCCCGTAAACAGATGGCACGTTCACTTCCTGCTTCGCTTGGGGCAGATATAACTTTTGCTGTTCATGGACTCGATGCATTAGAACAACTTCAAACGAGTGAATTCAAACTGATGTTTCTCGACCTGACCATGCCTGAACTGGATGGATACGGTACGCTTGAAGAGATTGGGAAACGTGGAATAGACATTAAAGTGGTGGTGGTATCGGGGGATATCCAGCCTAAAGCGAAAGAAAAAGTGATGTCCTTAGGGGCAAAAGCGTTTTTGCAAAAACCGATTAACAAAGACGATTTAAAAGACGTACTTAAAACCCTCATTGAGCCAGCTACGCAACCGCAAACTTACATGCCCACAGCGGTTGAGCTTCCTGTTCTAAAAAGACGCGACATATACATGGAAGTGGCCAACGTGGCGATTGGCCGAGCGGCCGATGCGCTTGCTCGTCATTTTGATGTGTTTGTGCACTTACCATTACCAAACGTGAATATTTTTGAAGTCAGTGAGCTGCACATGGCACTGCGCGATTTGGCTGATAATGACCAAGTTTCGGGGGTTTGCCAAGGGTTCAGTGGTGAAGGGATCGCGGGGGAGGCACTTGTACTTCTTAGCGATTCTTCAGTTACCGACATCAACAAACTCATGCAATTACCAGCGGATAATGAGCATGAAGAACTTGAGTTGTTAATGGACGTATCCAACATTCTGGTGGGTTCGTTCTTAAATGGATTAGGCGAGCAGTCCGAAGTGCGCTTCTTCCAGAGTTCTCCTGTTTTATTGGGACAGCACATCCCGATCGATTCGATTATTCAGTCCACGTCTGGATCGTTCACCAAAACCATGACCTTCGAAGTAAGCTACAACATAGACGGCACGAATATTAATTGTGACTTGTTGTTTATGTTTGTAGATGAATCTCTTCCTTTGTTGGATAACAAATTAGCTTACTTAATGGAGGATGATCTGTAATGCTGAATCTACCTGCAGAATTCGAACAGTTCCACTGGATGGTGGATATAGTACAAAACGCAGAAATGGGGTTAGTAGTACTGGATAGTGAATACAATATTCAGGTTTGGAATGGCTTTATGACCCACCACAGTGGAAAACAAGCGCACGAGGCTATTGGTAAGTCTTTGTTTGAGGTGTTCCCTGAAATCCCAAGAGAATGGTTTGTTCTTAAAGCCAAGCCTGTATTCAATATGGGTTGCCGCAGCTTTATCACTTGGCGTCAACGCCCGTATTTGTTCCGCTGCCGTAATGTTCGCCCAATCACGCAGCAGGCGGAGTTTATGTATCAAAACGTCACTCTTAACCCGATGCGAACACCAACTGGGCAGGTTAAATCGATGTTTTTGTCGATTCAAGACGCCACAGCAGAAGCAGTGATAGCAGGCGAAACAGAAAATACTCGATAACGATATAAGTACGAAGTGTAGCCTTTAAAAAATACAGCCCGATAGAATATGACTATCGGGCTTTCTTTTTTGCGGCAAAGCCATAGGGCTACGCTTCTGTGCTAAGTACTTAGATGTAACGTACTTAGGTATAACGTACCCAGGTGTAAAGATTTAGTGGGCTATGAAGTCACTTATGAAGCGACTTCATTTACGCTGCTGCCATTGTTTATTACGTCCGTAATGTTTTGTAGTGTTACCGAAGCGATACTACTTAGAGCGTCTTCTGTTAAGAACGCTTGATGCCCGGTAAAGATGACGTTATGGCAAGCAGACAATCTTCTGAACACATCGTCTACAATCACATCACTCGATTTATCTTGGAAGAACAATTCTTTCTCATTGTCATAAACATCTAATCCAAGTGCCCCTATCTTACCTGACTTAAGTGCCTCAATAGCGGCAGCAGAATCGAGCAAGTCTCCACGACTGGTGTTAACAATCATGACACCGTCTTTCATTTGAGCAAATGCGTCGGCGTTCAACATGTTCTTATTTTCTGGAGTAGAAGGGCAATGTAGGCTAACGACATCCGCATGTTTATAGACGTCCTCTAGTGCGCAATACTTAACACCTAAATCGATAGCTTTAGGGTTTTGGTATGGATCGAAACATAAAATTTCCATTCCTAACCCTTTTAATATTCGCATGGTCGCCAAACCAATTTTACCCGAGCCCACAATACCTGCGGTTTTACCGTGAAAGTTAAAGCCGACCAAGCCTTCAAGGTTGAAGTTAGCATCGCGCGTGCGTTGGTATGCTTTATGATATTTTCGGTTAAGGCAAAGCATTAAACCTACAGCGTGCTCGGCAATAGATTCCGGTGAATACGCTGGTACGCGCACTATCCTGATGTTTAACTCTTGAGCTGCATTGAGATCCACACGATCAAATCCAGCACATCTCATAGCAACAATCTTCACTCCGATATCAGCAAGCTGTTGTAGTACTGGTTGAGACAAATCGTCATTCACGAATGCACAAACCACCTCGCAGCCAGAGGCTAGGCGAGCAGTTTGCTCAGTTAATCGGAAGTCATGAAACTCAAAAGCATACGAATAATGCTCGTTTTCGTGACTAAAACTTCGCTCGTCATAAGACTTAGAGCTGAAAAATGCGATCTTTAGCATGACTGTACTCCTCAACAATAGAGTTAGTTATTAGTATAAGTGCTATTGATACAGTTGATTGAAAGAAAAATAAACCCCAAATTTAATGAGCGTTAACTGTTTGTTATTAAAGAGGTTGTAGTATTGTCTAAGAGGTAAAAATGAGAAAAATGAATAGGATAAAACGCAAAAAGGTAGGGTTTTGGGTATGATTTCTTCGGTAAGGTAACACAAAAAAATTACAAATATTAGTCTTGTCAGGAATCTTTAAGTGCCTATAATGCTGAAAACCGGAGCGTCTGCCAACGCTCCGGTTTTTTTGTGTCCGAAAAACGTGAAACTCTTCTGCCAAAGAGATTCGCGCTTGAAAGCAGGCCTGCCAGCCAACTTTCTACGGGCATGCAATACACAGTTAAAGGAAATTGCATACCATGCGTATCGAACAAGAACTCAAGTTAGGTTTTAAAGATGTCCTGTTTCGCCCGAAACGTTCTACCCTGAAAAGCCGTTCCCAAGTAAATTTAACCCGCGAGTTTACATTCAAGCACAGTGGTCGTCAATGGTCGGGTGTCCCTGTCATTGCAGCGAATATGGATTCTGTCGGCAGCTTTGAAATGGCGAAAGCCCTAGCCGAAAATGGCGTAATGACCGCAATTCACAAGCACTACACCACAAATGATTGGGCGGAGTTTGTTAAAACCGCTGATAAAAGCGTGTTGAACAATGTCATGGTGAGCACCGGTACATCTGATGCCGACTTCCAGAAAACCCAAGATATTCTAGCCCTAAGCGACGAGCTGATTTTTATTTGTATCGACATAGCCAATGGTTACTCCGAGCACTTGTGTGAATACGTTTCTAAAGTGCGCGCTGCATTCCCGGATAAAGTGATATCTGCTGGTAATGTTGTCACCGGTGATATGACGGAAGAACTGATTCTCGCAGGTGCGGACATAGTGAAAGTAGGTATTGGCCCAGGCTCAGTATGTACGACACGCGTAAAAACGGGGGTAGGTTACCCGCAGCTCTCAGCCATCATCGAGTGTGGCGATGCCGCACACGGTTTAGGCGGCACAATTATTGGTGATGGCGGTTGTTCTTGTGCGGGTGATGTATCCAAAGCGTTCGGTGGCGGAGCCGACTTTGTGATGCTTGGTGGCATGCTAGCAGGTCATGAAGAGTCGGGTGGGGAGCTACTTGAAAAAGACGGCAAAATGTACATGAAGTTCTATGGCATGTCTTCCCAATCCGCGATGGATAAGCACTCTGGCGGTGTCGCTAAGTATCGCGCAGCAGAAGGCAAAACCGTTTTATTGCCGTTCCGTGGTCCGGTTGAAAACACCATTCAAGATATTCTAGGTGGCGTACGCTCAACTTGCACTTATGTAGGCGCAGCCAAACTAAAAGAACTGACCAAGCGCACCACGTTTATCCGAGTTCAAGAGCAAGAAAATAACGTATACGGTAAAGAGTAACATTTAAAACCTGTGTTTGAAATTTCAAGAGTTGAGCCACTTTTAAGTGGCTCTTTTTTTACCCGAAATTAGGAAAGTGGCGACAAAGTGGCGACAGCCGAGCAAAAAATTTTTATGGCGGCAGGCTACAGATTTGCAAGCGGGTTATAGGAAATGGCGTCAGAAAGATGATCAGGTGCGAAGTGGGCATAACGCATTGTCATGCTGATGTTGGCGTGACCGAGAATATCTCTCAGTACCAAAATATTGCCGCCATTCATCATGAAGTGACTTGCGAACGAATGACACAAAACATTGGAGGCTTGCCCTGAGGTTGGTTTGTATATCTCGTTGTAAAGCTCTTGAGAGATGGGTACAGAGCGATTCTTCTTAGTCTTGGTATTCGTGAAAGTAACCTTGAACTTACTTAATTGTGATCCTTTTAGCTGAGCTGCTTCATTCCAGCGAGCCCCAGTGGCAAGGCATAGCCTCACTATCCTTTGCATGTCTGTTCGGTTGTGTTTAGACACGTGTTCAAGCAATAAAATAATGTGCTTTTTATGAAGGAAAGACATGTTGCGTTCGTGATCTTTAAATGGCTTAACTTCTTCTAAAGGATTCGGTCCTTTCCACTCTCCAATTTCCTTCAATTTGGCAAACATAGCCATAAAACGCGCGAGTTCTGAATTTAGCGTTGCGATACTAGGCGCCCCTTTTTGCCAGCGCGCATCAACAAAACTAATTTGCCCACTCATTCGGTTACTTCTGAATTCAGAGTATGTTTTTGCAACGAAAATGGTCGCTACAGGGTCATCCATAGCTTTAGCCATTCTTAAAAATTTACTTGGATGACACTGCCATTAGCAAGGGTTGCACCATAGTGGGAGTACCAAAGCTTAATAAGTTAAGAAAGCCTGCGATGATCGGGCTTGTCACCCTTCCACGGCTTATCCTTAATCTCTTTCATTGTGAAGCGTTCAATAGCAGCAGCTTCGCCTTTAGTTGCAAACTTCTTGCGAACACGCTTACCAGTACGACCGTTTGGGTAGCACTAACATAACCAAGGCTTTTTAGAACCATCTTTTAAGTTGCGGATAGACATAGATTAGCCATATTACTGTATTTATAAACAGAGTAAGTATGCTAGGGTGTCTTGTAATGTTTTATGTCTCGACTCTAAAACAATCCTCAATCCTTTTATCTAAAAGTAGAATCCTATTTTAGCTGTCGTAGCTATGATGTATTATGGCTGGCTGGGTACTATTTATAGATATAATTAACAATTAAGAAAGGCTCTCATTTGTCAGCTCAACAACGACCAATAATTTTCTCTTTTTTCTCTGGTAGTGGTTTTTTAGATTTGGGCTTCGAACGCTCTGGTTTTGACGTGCGTTTTATCAACGAGTTCCATAAGCCTTTTCTAGACGCATATAAGTATTCTAGAGATCAAATGGGAATTCCAAAACCAGAATATGGTTACTACCATGGCTCAATAGATGATCTTGTAACAGGTGAAGAGACCAACCATTTAACTGAACTAGTAACGAAAGCTAAGAAAGAAGCACTCACGGGTTTTATTGGCGGACCACCATGCCCAGACTTTTCAGTTGCAGGTAAAAATAAAGGTTCAGATGGTGAGAACGGTAAGTTAAGTCGTGTTTACATTGATGCAATTATTCGAAATAAACCTGATTTCTTCTTATTTGAAAACGTAAAAGGGCTTTGGCGTACCGTTAAACACCGTGCTTTTTATGATGAGATGAAGCAGCGTTTAGTGAAAGAAGGCTACATACTTACAGATCGTTTGACGAACTGTATTGAATACGGTGTCCCTCAAGATAGGGACCGTATTTTACTTTTCGGTATTCATGAATCACGAGTCGGTGATATCACAAGCAAAGAGCTAGAAACGCGATTTAACTGGGAAGCCAAAGTGAAGTTCGATAAAAGTGTCGTACTTGATAAAGGTATGTGGCCTGGGCATGAAGAGTACGCTCAAGATTCTCAAAAAGAGCTTCCGGAGGCGCTTTCTGAGTTCAATGAACTGACAGTTGAGCATTGGTTTAAGAAGAACAATGTGTATAACCACCCTAACTCAGTGCATCACTTTAAGCCTCAAGCAATGCATCGATTTGAGTCAATCTTAGAAGGTGATGATAGTAAGAAGTCATTTAAACGCCTCCATAGATGGCGTTACTCGCCAACCGCAGCATACGGAAATAATGAAGTCCACTTGCATCCGTACAAATCTCGTAGATTAAGTGCAGCAGAATCTTTAGCTATTCAATCATTGCCTAAAGAGTTTTGTTTTCCGTCAACAATGACATTGTCCGATATGTTCAAGACTATTGGTAACGGAGTGCCCTACTTAGCAGCTGAAAGCTTAGCTGAAACTATACGGACTTATCTCAACTCACTATAAAGAAA
Source organism: Vibrio penaeicida (assembly GCF_030689305.1). Taxonomy (GTDB): domain Bacteria; phylum Pseudomonadota; class Gammaproteobacteria; order Enterobacterales; family Vibrionaceae; genus Vibrio; species Vibrio penaeicida_B. Next base: position 146,144 of record NZ_JAUYVM010000004.1, read on the forward strand.
AGGAGCAATTTAGCTCCTTTTCTTTATACATTTCACATCGTTATGAACCTGCCTAGTACATTAAGATTTAGTCGTGGTAAACTTGCCTCAAGTAATTGCTATCTTAACTAGGTCTATTCATGCACTTTAAAGATGTTTTATCTGATATAGAGCAACTCGTCGGAAAACAACTTCAATCTTTAAACCCCAAAACAGCGCCCATTTACCTTACAAAAATTGATCTTGAATCAAAGAAGTATTTTGTTTCTTCTAAATTAGGCGAAGAAGGGAACGCTCGATTTTTTTGGGAGTTAGAAGCTATATGGGCTGATTTGACACACAAAGGTTTTGCCAACGTAGATCAAGCACTATTTGGTAGTGGTAGCAGTCGTAATCAACCAGAAACCATCTTTGCAAACCTACCCTACATACAATATTTTCGATTTAAGGGTAAAAAGCATATCTTTCTTCGTGGTACTTCCGTCCATGAGCTCGGTTCTTTGTCTGAACTAATCGGCGATGAGCTTAGCCTTGTTTTATCCAAAATCGATAATTACTTTGCTTTGAGTAACTTAGAGATCTCTTCGCAGCAGACCTCAATTATTTCCAAGTTACGTTCGACTTTAAAACAACTTGAAAAGTCTGACTTAAATAACACAGTAGCAAAAGGTTTTGAACAGGCTCTAAGTGACTTGCTTGAACTTGAAGGTATTGTTAGTGATTCGGTTGTAACCGTAAACGGAGAGCTGCATAAACTTACAAATACTAAAAGCTCTAAGATCGAACACTTACCAGTATTACCTGTTGAAGAACTCATTGAAGACGAAACTTATACTGGTGTTGCGAACGAAGTCGAAGATCACAGTATTACTGGGGATCTGCTTGTACACGAAACCCCTGAATCTAAAACTAGTCTTATACAGGATCGTAATAATAGTGGCCTCCGAATTCATCATATAACTCCAGTGTTGTCTCTTATTTTTGAGCGTTTAAGTTACGATGAAATTGAACTACAGCCTGATTTTCAGCGTGAAGATCGAGTTTGGAAGTCAGCTCGCCAATCAAAACTTATTGAATCTATATTAATGGGTTTGCCTTTGCCTGCATTTTATTTTGCCGAAAGAAATGATGGCGATTGGGTTGTTGTTGATGGACTTCAACGGATTACTACAATCTACAATTTTATGAAAGACGACTTTGCACTTAATGGTTTGGAGTCAGTAGACGATAGTTATAACGGAAAGTTCTTTAGTGGCTTATCGAGATTAGATAAGCGTAAAATTAGAGAATATCAAATAACTGCTCACGTCATTGATGTTGAATCAGATCATGATAATTTAATCGTTGAGCTCTTTCACCGTATAAATACCTACGGTGTCAAGCTGAGTGACCAAGAAATTCGCTCAGCAATGTATCAAGGTGTCAGCGTGAAGCTTTTACGTTATTTATCTTCTAGCCAAGAATTTAAAAAAGCTACAAATAATAAAGTCAACCCACATCGACAAAAAGATATGGGGCTATGCTTGTCGGCTCTGGCTTATATCGTTCTAGGGTACAAAGATTTTTATTATAAAACCTATGATTCATTCCTTTGTACTAGTATGCATAAAATTAATCAGTTTGAATTATTTTTGGATAATGAAGAGGTAATCGATCTAGGGAATTCAAGTTTATCTAATCGAAGTAGTGATACTATTTTGGAGCTTGAGAAAAAATTTAAGCAAGGACTTAGCTTAGCGCATGAAATTTTTGACGAACTTGCTTTTAAAAAAACGATAGAGACAGATCGAGTTGTTCCGATTAGTAAACCGTTATTTGAGGTTATTGTAGCTACATTTGCATTTCTTGATGAAAACCAAATTAATGACTTACGAGTCAGTTCTGAAAAATTGGTATTTGAGTTGTATGATGCAATAGACAATGATTCTACAGAGTTTGCAGTATGGGAATCTGAAGTATATGCAGAAAATAATAGAGGTTTTTCATACTCTATTTCTTCATCTACAGGTAAGCGAGTTACTGTTAAATATAGATTCGATGCATTTATGAATATATTAAAAAAATCGACAGGTATCAATGTAAATATAAAACCAATGCTAGGTGATTTTAATGCTTAATAAACTTACACTACATAATTTTAAGTCATATAAAGACCAAGAGTTTGAATTTTCAAATCTGACTGTTTTTTGTGGTAATAACTCAGTAGGAAAAAGTACCGCAATTCAAGCTATATCAATTCCACTCCAGTCATACTTTGATTCTAGTGTCGCATTAAATGGGGAGTTAGTTGAATTAGGCACGATTGATGATGTACATAATCAGAGAGCAGAAGATGTAACTTTGAAGCTTGAGTTTGAAATAGATAACCATAATATATCATGGGGATTTCATGATATTGATGAACAAGAAAATATATCCAGTAGGCATTTATCCGCTATAAATTTCCCCACCCAAGAGGCAAGAGAATCATTAAGGTCTCTATTGGATAGTGTTCAATATCTACAGGCTGAAAGGTTTGGACCAAAGTCAAATTATGACATTGCTAAGTCATCTGGCTTTCATAAAGACTGGTTAGGGGCAAAAGGGGAGTTTACATCTGAGTTTCTTTCACATTTAAATTCATCTAGACGTCTGTTCGTCGGTGGTGTTACTGACGCTGGTAGTGGTGTGGATGATCCTCGATTACATTCTAATGAAAAACAGAATAGGCTAGGACCTCAAATTGATGCGTGGTTAAAAGAAATTAGCCCTGGTATATCTGTAACATCTACATTTTTTGAAGAGGCATCTACCTCAGCAAATACTTTTGCTCAAAATGGTAATAACTCATTAAAGCCACATAATGTAGGCTTTGGTGTTAGCTATGTATTATCAATCGTTACAGCATTGCTTTACACGAAATCAGGTGGGCTAGTTATTATCGAAAACCCAGAGGCGCACCTTCACCCTAGAGGTCAAAGCTTTCTAGGGCGTTTGATAGCATTGACTGCTCAAGCAGGTGTTCAAGTAGTAGTTGAAACACACAGTGACCACCTACTTAATGGCATTCGTGTTATCACTAGGATTAAAGAAGACTTTGATCCGAAGTTGTTTACTCTTTACTACATATCACAGGGTGAAGGGCAGAGTAATGTAGATAAAATTACTATTACTAAAGATGGGAAATTGTCTAACTGGCCTGATGGTTTTTTTGATCAGCAAGCTCAAGATATGTTCATGATTATGACTGGGCAAGACCAGCCTCCTTCTAAAGGAGCTTAAACATGAAAGCAACAATTTGCTTTGTGTCCCAAAGCTTTGACTTTTCAAAATCAGAAGATGTAGTTGCTCAATCTATTAAGACTTCTTCAGATATGATTGAAAAATATTATAAAGAAAAGGGTTTTTTATCATTTGCAAAATCAAATGATTTCGATGCTAACGCCGCTACTGAACTATATAAACAACCAGCTCATCTAGATGCCGGTACTATCATGAAAGAGCTATATGATGCCAACATGGGAAAAGCTACTTGCATTGTCGACTTAGATTCTGCAGCGGTAGTTCGTTTGGTTGATACTGATAGGCCTGAGCACAAAGGAGCATGGTTATCTTTATACTCATCGATTCCAAGTAATAGTTTAACAACGAAGCCGTTGCGTAATATCGTTGATGGAGGGACCATAGTCCAGTTCGGTTCTGATGTGCTTGTAAATAATCCAAGAACACACGGTGAGTATGCGCGGAGTTTTGTTCAGTTATACCGAAATCTAATCTTTCTGGATTACCCAGGACATAAACAAAACACAACTTTTGATAGTATTAGAAAAACTGAGGGTGGTTATCAATCGTTTATTCAAGGTATTACAGATTGTCTTACTTTTATGGATCAGTATGAAATAATCCCTCATGACTCACAAGGTAATATAAATAATCTCAAGGCAAATTTAGACTTCCCAGTTACGCCTGAAGGTGCTGGTAAAAACAAGAGAACAATAGCGGCATTAAAAAGAGATTTTTTAATTAATAATATCGAATATAAGAATGTTAATTGCGAATATCACTATAAATTAGAGCAGATTGATGGAGCTAACGGCAAAGGTACCTACTACTTCAACCGTATTTATTTTGGTTTCTTTAACAAAATAGACCCCAAAAATCCGAAAATCGCAATTGCCCATATTGGTGAGCATTTATAAATAAAGCGGCTATTTAGCCGCTTTCTCTTTACCCATCACACCTTCTCTATCACTAACGCAACTTTACCCACAACTCTCACTTCATCTTCTTCGACTGTTAGAGTCGAGCAGTTAAAGCTGAACGCTAGCTTCTTACCTGGTAAACGCTGAATATCGTTGAGCGAGAGTAGACCGTCCATATCTACTAAGTATGTACCGCTTACTGCTTGATGAACTTCTTTATCGACAATGAATGTAGTCCCATCGTGCTTGATGACCATTACATTCAGAACCCCAAGTTTGTCTAAGTAGCTTTTATCAAAGGCTAGCGTTTCATTTCCAACAAGTTTTCCATTCGTGAGAGTGAAGTAATCCAAATCAAAAAGAGTTTTAGCCTCGTTCTTCTTGGATACGTGATTTTGTGCGTTCTGCTCAGGAAAAGGTTCACCTTGATCTAATAGAAGCCACTTCAAAGACACACTCCCTCACTCAAATGAATGCGTACTGCTAATTCAAATGGTTCTATTTTTTTTGCAGTCATTCAATTGAACACTTGAAATTCAAATCAATGACTAGCGAGGTGCAACTCACTAGACCGTTATGAAGCATTTAATAACCCAACACGATATCACTATGCTCTCATATCAAGTAGTCCTAAATACGCCTTTCATGACGTACGACCAATACTCTCAGTTCTCTAGAATGCCTAAGCGCACCATCATTGATTGGGTAGTTGATGGTCGCTTACCTATTAAAACTAAAGCCAAAGGTAAAGAAACCCCTCTCATTAATATGATCGCCTTAGTAGAAATGGCGACTCGTGAAGCTATGGAAAAGTTGGGGTAGGCCGTCATGCGTTCATCTTCCCTAATTCCAACCAACGAGCATTGCCTGTTATGGCCCAATGTTCTTGGTTGGGGCTTCGTTTTCGTCCCGTTTGTCTTCAATTGAGTATTGGTTATGAACGAAATTGACTCAATGTGCGAATTCCGTGGCTCTAAACAAAAGCCATTTAATGAAGTGTGTTGTGCATTTGCGAACTCGGAGAACATGACTAGGTTAGCGAAAGCCGTGGGCATGAATGCGACTATGCTGCGTTACCATACCCTTAGAATTGTGCTCGCTCTCATAGAACTGGGAAACTTTTCTTTTTATCAAAGAGTTAAATGATAAAAGAACTACTAAGAAATTTTTGGCTTAGGTATTAAACCCACCGGAGGAATAGAGTGGTAGATGTAATTAATAAAAACCTGTTTTTGGTAAAGGAACATGTTGGCATGTTTAAGGCAGCCAATAACTTCGATATATACGACCCAGAATCGGGTGACGTTATCATGGAGTGCCGTGAACCCACCCTAGGGTTCTTTACCAAGCTATTGCGCTTTACAGACTATAAGCGAATGACGCCGTTTGATATTCAAATAAAAACTCCAGACGGGCAACGAGTGGTTCGTATCCAAAGGGGGATTTCGCTTTTTTTATCTAAAGTGACAGTGACTGACCACAACAATGAATTGATTGGTGAATTCGAGCAGAAACTGTTTTCAATTGGTGGGAAATTTGCACTGCTTGATAAGCGTGGTGAAGAGATGTGTCAGCTAGAAGGTAAGTGGACTGGTTGGGATTTCTATTTCAAAAATAATGAGAAAGAGCTCGCTCACGTATCCAAGAAGTGGGCTGGGATAGGGAAAGAAATGTTTACCAGCGCTGATAACTATGTGTTAGAAATTGCCAGCGATGTTCCAGAAAATGACGATGTTAGAAAACTTATTCTGGCGGCTGTTATGTGTATTGATATGGTGTTGAAAGAGTAGAACGAGTGCGCTAAACGAAAAACGTAGCACCGAATCTGTTGCTGCGTTTTCAAAATATGTGTATTAAATCTAGTGGCTATTTGTACATGTCTTCCACTTCTTTAAAAAGGTTGGTGATCTCACGCGTTCTTGTGATTCCACGCTTTTCTAAGATCCAATCCTGAATCCCTTTATAAGCTTCTCTGAAGGTGCGATTTTTCAGCTGCCAATCGGTTGAAACTTGCTTGCCATCTACAGATACTTGGGCTCTGAGTACTTCTACCACGCTTCCGTTATTTGTGCGTCTAAGGCGTTTGCTTAACCCTTTAACAGAGCCATCAGCATGGAATATTTGGTTTACATCGAGTGTAAGCCGAATTTCGCGTACCTTTCGTTTTTCAGAGAGTTGTTCTTGGAATTCACGAGCAGATTTTTCTGCTTTTTTGGGCGTTCCAAATTTAGAAAAAGGGAAGTATTTCTGAACATTGAGTACTTTATCTTGTACACGATAGCCTTTTGGCGATGTTTTGGTAGGGTAAAGCATTACTGTCATTACTCGAATCTCTTTCTAAACGCTTTCTTTTATTTTGAGCTGCCTGAACAAGTTGTAGGCATTAAGACTAAGCGTTGTGTTGCGTGTTCACTAAGCCACATATGTCGGTAATTCATTAGACCGCACAAGCAGCATATCATTCAGTTAATTGTACACCAAAAAAAATAGACTAATGTTAATGTTCTAACAAAAAACAAGTTAAGTCTTTTATTACAGGATGTTAAGTTGAGCTTTCGGACATAGGAGAAGGCTTTGGATATAAAAAAAGTAGAAGAAATTGATATGGCTGCAGTCGTTGAGCTTGTGGAGAAGGTCGCGAATTCAGATATCTTACCTCATTTCAACGAAAAAGGAAGATTGACCTTTATATCAAAAGTGCTTCCAGACTTAAAAACAGCTTTTGATGAAAGCAAGTTTTACAGTGTTAAAGCTGTGGAAAATGGAAAACCGATTGGTTTCGGTGCTCTACGAGAAGGCTCGTACATTACACACCTTTTTGTTGATACAAAGCAGCAAAGAAGTGGGATAGGCAAAAAGTTGTTGCAGCACCTCTTAGACCATTCTGAAGCAGGCCACGTAAGCTTAAACGCATCAGTTAATGCGGTTTCGTTCTATGAATCGCAGGGGTTTGAAATAACAGATTCTGAATCTGAAGTTAACGGTATCCGATTTGTTCCTATGTGTTACTTTAATAAGTAAAAGATAACCCAAAAGCTTGGGTGCATTCAGATATTAAGTTATTCACGCAGTTAACGTTTTGTGGCATTTTAGTTTTCAATGATTAGATTAGGTCTATAGACCCTAGGCTTTGTTGTTGAAGTAAAATCGTAGATAAGTATTTTGGAGTCGTTTTGTTAGAAAAAATAAAGTTTATTGCCACCGATATGGATGGCACATTGCTCGATAGTTCAAAAAATCTTCCCTCAGAGTTCTATGATGTTTTTCATGCGTTACGCGAAAAAGAGGTTCTTTTTGCCGCAGCGTCAGGTAGGCAATATTACAGCTTGCTGAGTATGTTTGAGTCTATCGCAGATGACATGCTTTTCATTGCAGAAAATGGCGCGATCGTCATGTATCAGGGGAACGAGCTGTATAGCGCCGTTATTCCTAAGAAAGAAGTACACGATATTGTTGTTACTGTTCGTGGTATTGAAAATTCAGACATCGTTTTATGTGGAAAGGATTCAGCGTACATTGAAACGAATGACCCGAGTAAGTTCGAAGAGATCCAAAACTATTATCACCGTGTAAAAAACGTAGAGGATTTACTCGATGTCGATGATGAATTTATTAAAATAGCCATTCTGAATTATGAAGGTACAGAAGAGCATGTATACCCAGTCGTATCTGAAAAATTCGGAGATTCGCACCAAGTGGTAGTGAGTGCCAAAATTTGGCTCGATTTTATGCACAAAGACGCGTCAAAAGGCACTGCAATACGGCATTTACAGAAAGTGTTCAATTTTGATTTCGAGCAGAGTATGAGCTTTGGCGATTACTTTAACGATGTCGAAATGCTGAAAGAGACGTATCACAGCTACGCCATGGAAAACGCCCACCCAGAAATAAAAGCGCTTGCTCGCTTTGAAGCGCCTCATCAAGATGAACAAGGCGTTTTAACGGTAATAAAAGAGAAGGTGCTTGCCTAGAACAGAGGCGAAAGAATAAAGTGAATGCCTGTAGGTTTATTGCTACGGGCATTGAATTAAAGCTGTGCCTTTAAAATATAAGAGATTCTGATTCTTATACCCAACCAAAGACCTGTTTTCACAGGGTCGCTAGTTTAGATCTCGATTCTCATCTAACCAATCTTTTAACTTATTGGAATGCTTTAACATTTGCAGCATTTCGTCATTATCCCAATTCGTAAAGCAAGCTTCGATTGTGGGCATAAAACTCATAAAAGCGAGCTGAACCTTATCTAATCCAGCATTGTTTATTCTAATCCACTTTTTTCTTCCATCTGTTTCGTCTTTTCTTATTTCAATTAGCCCATCTTTTGCGAGCTTATTGATCACCTTAGTAATGCCAGGCTGGTTCATTTGCATAACCTGAGCCAATTGGCTGATGGTTTGTTCGCGTTCTGGCTGGTGTGAAAAGTGATTCAGCAAATTGAACTGGGACTGGTTAATTCCAATAGGTGCCAGCGCTTTGTTAAGCCAAGAGTCGGTGAGTTGATTAATTATTCCTAATGTAATCATTATCTTAATGGATGTTTGCTGTTTTTCTGTCGACATTATGAACAAAACCTCTTGATATATATTCCTTGGAATGTATATTTATTCCGTGGAATGTAGTTTAGCAAATGAATTAAAGAGGGTATAGCAATGGATAGAAGGAATTTCATTAAAGTGATGGGCGCTGGGGCAGTCGTTTTGGCTGCTGCACCTGTTTTGGTCAGTAATGTTTCAAGCTCTTCTGATCTTTCATTTAGACCGGCACTGACTTATTCGGATCTTAGGAAGACACTCATCAGCTACGCAATGTTGTGCCCAAATCCTCACAATATCCAGCCATGGAAGGTCGCTTTTAAAGGCGAAGATACAATTTTGTTGTATGTCGACGAGGACAGGTTACTGCCTCAAACGGATCCGATTCATCGCCAAATCCATATTGGTCAGGGTACGTTTATTGAAAGTCTAGTCGTGGCTGCAAGCCATTTTGCAACGAGGGCTGACGTGCAATATTTTCCGCTAGGCGAGTACGGTAATCAGGTGTTGGAAAATATGCCAGTTGCAGCGATTAAACTTGTGCCAGATACGAGCATTCAACCGGATCCCTTGTTCCCTTATCTTGTTACACGTCAATCAAATAAAACCGAATACACAAATGAAAAGCTTACTGATACTGATCTGAACGCGATTCTTAACGTTGTAGAAACGAAAGGCAGCGAATTAAGATTCATACAAACGGAAGAATACAACCAAGAAATGCGACACTTCCTTAATCAAGCGATGGAAATAGAAGAGCAAAAAAGTTCGCGCAGCCTTGAAACAATAGGCATGTTCCGTTTTAACGATGATGAATTCAAACAGTATAGAGATGGTTTTGGTTTGCCACAAAATGGTGTTCTAGGCACGAAGCGGTGGTTAGCAGAACAGTTCTTTTTGAGTCGTGAATCGGCTGAAAAAGATCCAACGGCTTTTGGCAAAGAAGGGGTCAAACTAACAAAAGCAGTTACTGGAAGCACACATCATTTTGCTATGTTGATTACGGAAGGAAACACAAGGAAAGACCAATTAAAAGTGGGGCGCTTATACAACAGAATTAATCTGGTGACGGCTTCGATGGGCATTGCACAACACCCAATGAGTCAAGTACTGCAGGAATATCAAGATATGCTTCCACTGCAAGATAGCTTCAAACAGTACTTTAATGTCCACAAATCCCATACTGTGCAAATGGTGTTTAGGCTAGGCAAGGCGAAACCCACACCTGAGTCTCCGAGAAGAGAAGTTAGCGATTTACTAATTTAGCCTAATTGGATTAGCGGTATACCCAAATCGTTCTTGGGTATGCAAAGTGCGTAGAACTCACTAAATTGATTAAACGTAAGTCAAGATGTTAATAGCGTGTTCTTTGGTTTGTATTCCCTTCCATGTCGGCATTCTTTCTTCGATATTTCCATTTCTCATATACTCAATTCGTGAGTCTGGTATTGAACGACCTATGTTGTAGAAATTACTTGCTTTGTCTTATCTCTGCAATTCGAAGTCCAAACCAACTGCTAGTTTGCTCGCATATTTTATTGATGTACTCAATTACACTGCAGTGGTGCACATTGTGCATTGTTTGCTCACTTAAATGTTTACAAGGAGGCAACATGAATAGAAGTCATAGCTCAAGTGGTGGTGGTCATAGAGGAAGCCCAAGAGGACCATCTTACCAACCCAGTTCTGGGGTAAATTGGCAGCGTTCCTCAAGCAATCCACCAAAAAAACCTCAGGAAAATGAGGGTAATGCGAAATAATTCAGCAAGGTAAAGCCATTGGAGGCATCTATGAGTCTGTGTTTTTCATCACGATACCTAGGTGCCTCTTCAGACGATGTACACGGGTCTAAGTTGAGAATGCGAGTTACTTAGCATTAATGTGTAACGTTAACCTAGATTTTACGTTTTCGTGACATACTTTTGGCTCTATCGAAGGTTAAGACTTAGGATCATGGAATTGTCAGACATAGAAAAAGTGAAAAGATTTATCACTTCTTTGATTCAAAAAGAATTAAACGATGAAGATCTTAAACGTGAATCTAATGAGTTTTTTAAAGAGACCGCAAATTTGCTCAATAAAGATTTCATGGAAGCGCTTCTTTCTAGAAGGGTGAACAACGCTTTAGTAAACGTAAACATCATTGTTGAATATGCTTATCGTGGTTCACCTGTTGCCCAGTTACTTACAGGAGTAGGTCGGCTAACAGGTTTGGGCGCAGAGAAAAACGAAAGTGAAGGTATCTTTTGGCTGAAGCGATCGTATTGCGGAAAAAACACCAATGCTGCAATGATCCTTTATACCGTTTACGCGAGTGGAATCGGTGTATTTGAGGATATGGCGAAAGCGAGAGCGTATTTAAACGGTGCTGCCGACCTCAATGTACCAAAAGCACAATACATGTTTGCTCAAATGTTATTCAGTGGGGAGGGCGGTGTCGTAGATGAAGATCATGCCATTGAGTATATGTACAAGGCGGCCAAGAACAATTGCCAGAATGCTATCGAATTTTTGTCTAAGAATGAGTTAACTCTATCTTAGCTTTTCTATTTTTCTACTTACATCGAGCCGCTTTTTAGCGGCTCTTTTTTTAGACCCCATTTTAAGTTCGAAACACGCGACTCATCTCTTAAACGAGATAATGTAAAGTTTCTGAGCCTTTTAGGTACATTTACATAACTTTACACAATATGGTATCGAACTTTAATAGGTTGTTGTGCATGATTTACTCATAATAAAACCATATAAACATAGGTGATATATGAGCAATCGTCTTTCAATCCCTACAGTCATTTTTCATTGGCTTGTGGGCATCAGTTTTATCGTGACATTGGGGATGGGTAAGTTTGTTGAAGGGTTACCTCGAGGTCCCGAAAAGTTTGAATTACTTGCAACGCATAAATCACTCGGGTTGATGGTGTTGTTGATAGCAGCCCTTAGAATCGCATGGCGGCTTAAAGAAGGGGAAATTGTCAGTGCTTCTGTAATGCCTAGGTGGCAAGCAAACCTGTCTAAGATCATTCACTACCTATTATTGATTGGTACTGTTGCTATGCCTTTGTCTGGTGTACTAATGAGTATTGGCGGAGGTCACGGTCTGGCATTTTTTGGAATGGAGTTGATTGCAAAAAGTGATAAAACAGAATCGTTGAGTAACTTGGGTGGCGCCATTCATGGAATTGGATTTAAGATATTACTTGTAGGGCTGCTTTTACATATTGTCGGCGCTCTAAAGCACCAGTTTATTGATAAAGACGGAACACTAAGCCGAATGTTAGGAATAGCCAAGAAAAACTGAGTTCTTAGGGTCTGTTGACCTTTCGAGATGATTTTTGCAGCAATTTGTGGGGGGATTTATACAAGGCAGAGCTTATTCGGTGTAGTCGCTCTACATCAATGAGCGATAACGCAGTAGAAATAAGCCACAAATGCTGCCCGAAGGGTTCGACTAGGCGTCCCCGTTCCCATGCCTTTTACTCTTTGTTGCAAGGTATTTGCTTAGAATTGATTTTGTTCTTAAAAAATGGGCGTCCCACCTTGCGCCGCGATTAAAAGGCATAGAAGTCGAACAAAATTTAACCGAGAAAGATCAACAGACCCTAATATCAAGTTTGAAAACAATGCGATCTTTAATGTACAGCCACTTAAGATCGCATTGGGTTAACTCAGACGAGATGTGATTCTCAATGATAGATTAATCTACAATTGGGTATACGCCGTTTTCGTCATGAACTTCGTTGCCAGTAATCGGCGGGTTGAATACACAAGCCATTACCATTTCTTTATCTTTGTACGCTCTTAGGTAGTGCTCATCATGTTTGTCGAGAATGTAGAGCGTTCCTGGTTTAATTGGATAAGTTTTACCGCCAATTACCTCGATTTCGCCTTCACCGCTCATGCAGTAAACAGACTCAAGATGATTTTTATAGTGGATGTGAGTTTCCGTATTTTCATAAATAGTAGTGATATGAAACGAAAAGCCCATCTTGTCATCTTTAAGCAACATGCGAACGCTTTCCCAGTTGTCTGATACGACGCGTCGCTCGCTGTTTTGACATTCTTCTAAAGTTCTTACAATCATTCTAAATTCCTAAGATGCTTTCTTTACTATCTGTTGAGCGGCTGCTTCAGAAGACGCTTCAAATATTTCTAAGCCTTGAGCCAGTTCCGCCTCTGTAATGGTTAGAGGGCAGAAGAACTTAACAACTTCATCATTTGGTCCCGCAGTCTCGATGATCATACCGCGATCAAAGCAATTTCGAGTAATAAGACCAGCGACATCAGGGCTTTTACACTCGATACCAATCATCATTCCGCGGCCTTTTATTCTTTCAAACAAATGAGGGAAGTTAAGAAGTGATTGTTCTAAGTGCTTATTAATTTGGTTTGCGCGTTCAGAGATGTGTTGTTCGAACTGACTGTCTGCCCAATACAATTCCAACGCTTTTGTTGCGGTAACGAAAGCATGGTTGTTGCCACGAAACGTACCATTGTGCTCGCCTGGTTTCCAAACATCCAACTCAGGTTTAAGCAGTACAACCGCCATTGGTAAACCAAACCCGCTAATGGATTTAGATAAAGTGACGAGATCAGGCTTGATACCAGAAGGCTCAAAGCTGAAGAATGTGCCAGTGCGCCCACAACCGGCTTGGATATCGTCGACAATCAGCAAGATTTGATGTTTTTTACAAATGGCACTCAGTTTTTGCAACCACGAATTACTGGCAACGTTTAAGCCTCCTTCCCCTTGAACCGCTTCAAGTAAAACGGCAGCAGGCATATCTAGACCACTTGAGTTGTCTGAAAGCATGGCTTCGAATAACGCGAGTCCATCGACGTTGGCATAATTTTCGTAGGGTATACGAGTTACACCAGTGAGCGCCATTCCTGCACCGCCACGATGGTGTTGATTGCCTGTAGCTGCAAGAGCACCCATAGAACAGCCGTGAAATCCATTCGTAAACGCAACAACATTTTGTCTACCAGTGAATTTTCTTGCGAGCTTTAAGGCCGCTTCAACCGCATTAGTACCAGTAGGACCAGTGAACTGAACTTTATAGTCCAGATCGCGTGGTGCGAAGATATGCTTGTCTAATGCATGTAGAAACTCCGCTTTGGCTTCAGAGTGCATGTCTAAGCCGTGCGTAATGCCGTCGTTAGTTATGTATGCAAGTAATGCATTTTTCAAAACGGGGTTGTTATGCCCGTAGTTTAGAGAGCCTGCGCCTGCTAGAAAATCTAAGTACTTATTGTTATTTTCTGTTTCTAGCCAGCTACCTTGCGCTTTTTGAAAAACAACTGGAAAGTTATTTGAATAGGATCTGACTTTAGATTCCTTTTTCTTAAAGATATCCATTGTGGGACCGCTTTTTCCTTGGGTTAAATTTTAAGTAGAGGGATGCGATACAAATATTCGGTATCGTGCTTGCCTTTGAAATGTTCGGCTTCATCCAAAAATATGGTTTTGCTTCCGGTGTTCCCGTTTTCTTTATCTAATTTCTTAAATAGACTCCAAGAAGCTTGATTTGATTCGGTAATCGTTGTTTCCACGCACTCTATCGCTTTCAAGCTTTCTCTTTTCAATAGCGCTTTCAACATTGAAAATGCCAGCCCTTTCCCCCTGTGATTTGGGGAGACGGCAACTTGCCAAACAAACAAGTCCTTCGGTGAGCTAGGTTTACAATAACCGGAAATAAAACCCGCCAATTCACCATCAAATTCCGCAACGATACATGTGTCTTTGAAGTGAAAGGACTGTAAGAAATTACAATAAGAGGAGTTGGTGTCTAGAGGGGGACAGCTCTCTATAAGCTGGTGAATATCATCGCCGTCCTTTTTGTCTGGGTTACGAAATATCCACTTTGTTTTTGCCTTTTCTAATATGTCTGGGTTAGTTACCCATGGGGCTGCAATTGTCATTTGATGCCACATATTCCTTTAGAGGTCTAAACATTATTGCTTCGCAGAAGGGTACATTATTTAGGGCTCAAATCAAGCTGAACTCATTTTATCCCGATAAATGAGATTTAAATCACATTTTATGTAATTAGAATGGTTGAATTCTAAAGTTTAGTGTACGAACTAAAAAATAACCAATTTGTCATTAGAGCATTATCTGGGTGTCAAATTGCTGCAGGCACCACGAACTTTGGATGACGCGGCTTAAAGTAACGAAGTGGGGTGTTGAGGGAGGGGGAGTGATGTAACCTCAGGGTATGTTATGCGAACCTGAGGTTACGAACGAGTTTGTTAAATCGCTTTAGAGCAGCGAATCTGTTTTTGCGGCGCAGATAAAATCGTTTTTATGGAGACCTTTGATCGAGTGACTCCACCACTGAACGGTTACTTTTCCCCATTCGGTTGTCAGGGCTGGATGGTGCCCTTCTTCTTCAGCCATATCACCTATTCGATTAGTAAATGCTAAAGCGAGTTTAAAGTTTTTAAATGTATAGACTCTTTCGAGTTGTGAAATACCGTTCACTTTGATGAGTCGCCATTCAGGGATCTGGCTCAGTAACTCCTTGGCTTCATCGGTTTCTACTTGTGGTGCATCAAAACGGCACGCTTCGCAAGATGACTCTAACAGTGCTTCTGACATGATTTTTCCTTAATCGTGTTCAAGTTCATACATGGGCGAATGTAGACCCAGTGATTTGGCGTGATCAATTAGCGACATAATATCAAGATTAGCGATGTCGAAAAGCTCGCTGATATTGTCGATGTAAAAGTATTTTGGTTGCATGATGTTGATTCGGTATGGGGTTCGCAAAACATCAAGTGGTTTTAGTGGAGCGAATACGGGCTGGTCGCTGTAAACGTATTGAGTTTCACCTGGGCTAGAAAGTATTCCACCACCATATATGCTGATTCCGCTGCTATTTTTAATCAGGCCAAATTCGACTGTGAACCAATATAAACGAGCTAGATAAACTCTGTCTTCTTTAGAAGCCTTTAGCCCTAATTTACCGTAAGAGTGGGTAAAAGCAGCAAAGGCTGGGTGAGTTAGCATCGCGCAATGACCAAATATTTCATGGAAAATATCAGGTTCTTGAAGGTATTCCATTTCTTCTCTTTTGCGAATAAAAGTTGCAACTGGAAATTTTCGCTCAGACAACATTTCGAAAAATTTGTCGAAGCTTATTAAGGCCGGTACCGCTTCGCATTGCCAACCTGTTTCTGAAGAGAGTGCAGAATTAATTTCGTGAAGTTGAGGAATACGTTCGTGTGGAAGGTTGAGTTTATTTAGTCCTTCCATGTACTCATGGCATGCTCTGTTTTTAATACAGTTAAGTTGCCTGTGAATGAGTGTTTTCCACACACTATTTTCTTCGTCAGTCCATTGAATGACACCGTTTTCATCCGTTTTTTTTGACTGATATTTGCTCTGCTTAGTCATAAGTCACCACGATGTTGCAAATATGTTGCGTTGATGTGGTAACTATCGATGAAAAGTAAATTGTCGTCTACAAATTCACCAATTTCTCGAAATCATAATCTGTAACAATTAATTTACATGCATATTTGAACGCCTGAGCCTAGCTAGTATCAAGGATAATAAGGTGTTCTAAATCACGTAATGAAAATAAGAGATGATTTGTTCAGCGAAAATTCATAAAACACTCTATTGATATGCATATTAGTTGTGTAGAATCTCGCGCGCTCAATCAATCATGAGAATTTGGTGCCATTGTTGGATTTTTTTCTTGCAAAGCTCAATTTCTTTACACAAAACCCAGTCAGATTATTTGGATATTGTTTTGAAAAAACAGTTTGCTTTAGTTTTTGCCAGTGCAGTCGCATTATCCTCACATGCTAGTGCAGAACAGCGCCCAGAGGCTTATCAATTATTTACTGCCAAGGTTGGCGGATCCAGTTTCCAGTCTAAAGTGGCGAGTGTTGGCGATTATGAATTGGTAGGGCGATCTTTGTCGCTTGAATATTCGCGTATGACTTCAAGTTGGACAGAGGCAAAAGACATTTATTTGGGCGTTGCGCTATCTGGCGATATTCATTACAACTCAAAGAAAAAGTCAGACACGTCTTCCCTTTACGAAGTAGAAGAAATTAGCTCTGTTGTTTTGAACGCAGCGCCAAAAATAACGTATTCGCTGACAGACTGTATCGATATCTACGGTAGTGCTGGTTTATCTTATGGGTATGTCGAAGCGTTGGAATACAAAAAAACGTTAACGGTTGATAAAGATTCCAAACCAAAAGCAAAAGGCTTAGGTTACATGTGGGCAATTGGAAGCGCCTACCGATTGGATAACAATTTTGAGTTTGGTACTGAGTTACGCGGTAACCACCTATCGCTTAAGAAGGATGGGAAAGCAGGGGATGCAAACCTTTATGCCATATACGTTACCATGGGATACGAGTTTTAATTTTTCAATAGACCTTAAATGACGCTTTTTAAATGGTGCCGTTTTGTCCAGTAGACAATGTCTTCAATTGTTTGTGCACGTCCATTGATAAACCCTTGTACATAGTCACAATTCGCTGTATCAAGCAATGCCATTAGCTCTGTTTCTTCTACACCTTCAGCAATCACGGTACAATTCAGCCCGTGTGCCAATGAAATTGAAGATCGGACGATGGCATGATCAGAGTCGCTCCTGTGCATCCCAGATACAAAGGAGCGGTCTATTTTAATTTGGTCTATCGGTAACTCTCTAAGTAAAGTGAGTGAAGAGTAGCCTGTACCGAAGTCATCTAAACTGATCTTAAAACCAATCGCCCTCAGTGCATCTAATACTTGTTTAGTATTGTTCAAATCTTTAAGCATATTGCTTTCCGTCACTTCTAGAACAAGTCGGCTTGGATTGATTTGGTCGCTGTCTACCAATTGTTTTAGATTGTTAAACAGTGCTCGGCTGTTTAAGTCTTTAGCTGACAGGTTTAAGTGAATACTGGCGTCTATCCCTGATTCATTAAAGATTTGCATATCAAGTATGACTTGATTAACCACCCAATCTGTAATGTCACGAATAATATGCGACTGTTCTGCTATTGGAATGAATTTTTCGGGTGAAATGAAAGTACCGTCGGGTTGAGGCCACCGAATTAGCGCCTCGTAACCGTAGAGAGAATTGTACCTAGTGTTGACGATAGGCTGGTAGTGAAGCTCAAATTCTTGATTGTGTAGTGCGGACGTTAGCTGGCTGGATATCGCGAGTTGTTCTTTCGCTTGATCCGCTAGGTGGCTTGAGTAGAAATACAAACCGCATCCGGAGCGCTTTGCTTCATACATCGCAACATCGGCTTGTTTGAGGATCTGATCTTTCTCTGTGCTGTATTCGGGATAAATGCTGACGCCAGTACTGATGGAGGTGATGATGCTGTATTCGCCAAGATTGAATGGATGGCTCAGCTCCTCTGATATCTCATAATAAAGTTCTTCAATAGGCTTTCGACCGCCAGTTCGTAAAATTATGACGAATTCGTCCCCCCCGATTCGAGAGAAAAAAGCCTGTTTAGGCAATACCATACTTAACCTTTGGCTTATTTGCTGGAGTAACATATCGCCAAATTGGTGCCCCATTGCATCATTCACATATTTGAAATTGTTTACATCGAACAACAAGACAGAAAATGGTGTTCTCCGCTCAATACGTTTGTCGAGTTGACGCATGCAAAACTGGCGATTGGGCAGTTTGGTTAAAGAATCGTGAAGCGCGTTATAGCGCTCCAGTTGAGCTATATCATCAATCTGATTGATGCTTTTTTGACTGTAGCTGACGACCAAAACAACGAATAGACTACCCCCAAACAAGATCGCCGCCATGCCTAATTCGATATAGCTAACGGAACGTATGCTGAGTAAATACAAGAGAAACAACGTGTAGCCTAGCGTGAACGCAATAATGAGTGTTAGTAATATTTGCCAACCTAGCTCATGAGTTTTCTGGCAAATTTGGATAGCAGGCCTGAGCCCAAAACCCAAAAATACAATCCCCAGAAAAACGAGCAAGTCAGCAAATAGAATCACATTTAACCCTTAACAATGGCTGCGCGAATAGGCGTTGCGCATAAGCTTTAGATGTACAAGAAACTCTCTTCCTACATCTATTACAGATAAAGTATAGACAACGTTCCAAACATATTTCGTAAAATGGTCAGCTTAGTGGAATCGTCAGTTGAAGAATTCAACACGCTTAGCGCTTATGGTGTTTCAAGTTTAGAGAGTGGATGTTTTTTATATGTATTCAGGTGCTTATTTGTTAATTTTAAATTTTCTCTATGAAGTAAGTGCTTTGCTGCGCTAGATCAACAAAACTCTTAATTGCATGACTTGTTAATTAAAATAAAGTTGAAAGATTCAAAAATCATTGAATAATGGATTCATCTTCGACGAAAGCATATCGCTTCAGAAAATTAGCTAAAAACAGGATTCATAACCTTATGTCTCATTCCTTTGTTCTAGTTATAAACTCAGGTAGTTCTTCTCTTAAATTCGCAGTCATTGATTCCGAAACGGGCAGTGCTGTTGTCAGCGGTTTAGGCGAGTGTTTTGGATTGCCTGAGGCGGTAATCAGCTGGAAACACGATGGTAATAAGTTTGAAGAGAAGATTGATGCACCTGAAAATCATCATCACCATGCAATCAATCGAATCGTTGGGTTAGTAGAAGAATATAAGCTAACAGAAAACATTGTGGCTGTCGGTCATCGAATTGTTCACGGTGGCGAAAGGTTCACTCAAACAGTTCGAATTGATGCAGATGTTTTACAAGAAATAGAGAGCCTTTCTGACCTTGCACCACTACATAACCCAGCCGGTGCGACGGGTATTCGTGCTGCAATGTCTGCGTTTCCTGCTTTGCCTCAATTTGCCGTGTTTGATACGGCATTCCATCAAAGCATGCCTCAAAAAGCGTTTACCGGAGCTATCTCTAACGAATTGTACAAAGAATACGGTATCCGTCGATACGGATTTCACGGCACAAGCCATTACTTTGTTAGCCGTGAAGCAGCAAAAATGCTTAATAAGCCAGTGAATGAATCTAGCTTTATTTCGGTTCATTTAGGTAATGGTGCGTCAGTATGTGCCATAAGCAATGGAGAATCAGTAGATACATCAATGGGCTTTACGCCGTTAGCAGGGTTAATGATGGGAACGCGTTCTGGCGATCTAGACCCTGGCATCATTGAGTTTCTGATGAAGAAAGGTTGGAGCCAAGAAAAGGTATTTGATACTTTAAACAAAAAATCGGGCTTTCTTGGCGTTTCAGGGCTTACTTCCGATGCTCGTGGCATTCTAGAAGCGATGGATGAAGGGCATGAAGGGGCAAGGCTCGCATTTGAAGTATTTACGTACCGTGTTGCCAAATACATTGGTTCTTACTTAATTCCACTGGGTGACCTAGACGCCATTATTTTCACAGGGGGCATCGGTGAGAACTCACTACCTATTCGTAGTGAGATTTTAAAGAACCTCAAGCTTCTCGGTTTTGTGGAAGATGAACAAGGTAATGAAGCCGCAAGATTTGGCGAGTCTGGCGTGATTGCTCGATCTGACATATTAAATGCTGTTGCATTGGTTATTCCAACCAACGAAGAATTTGTTATTGCTCAGCAGTCGGTAGAATTGCTTTAGAGTTACGATTCAATAAGCGTGTTTTACTGCGCGAAAAATACTCAAATCAAAGCCCCTATTATAGGAGCTTTGTTATTGGTGCCGACTTTGTTGTGATGGTTAATGAATCGGTGAATAGAGTCATTTTTAATATTAGATTGAGCTCAAATTTAACAAGTACCTACTTCAAAGTAACTTTTTACTATTTGAAGGCATGACACTGAAAACTGGTGAGACTGAATAAGTGATGACAGGTGAATTTCGCAACGCTTTGTTTCGACAACCACGAAATGGTTGTCGATTTTGTAATGAAATTAATCTCATTTTTGGGAACTAGCGTACAAACAACAGAGATATATGAATGAGGTTTGTATTTCGGATCTATGGTTGGTCAATTTCCAATCGGTGGTCTCAATGTTTGTAGATTATTGGTCACAGAACCTTTACCTAATTACCCAATTTAACAATGAGTTATTCAATTTTTTGAAGAAGTTTGGCGTGGATCATACTTCACTCAGTTTCAATGAATCGAGTATTATTCTGTGCTATAACTAATCCGACTATATGATAAGAATAATCGTGCTTTGGCTAGGGACACTAATGCAGTTCGATCGTGCAAAAAAGATCTATGAATACGCGGAACCTAATCTGACCATTGTGGCTTTAATGGGGATTATTGGCTTTCCAGCTTATTACTTCGTTTGGACATGGCTAGCGCCTGAAAGCTACGAAAATCTGGGCTTTCGAATTGTATGCGGACTATTACTCGTTCCTATTTTACTTCGAGATGTTTTGCCCATCTATTTAAAGCGCTACCTGCATATCTACTATGTCATTTCTTTAGGGGTGTGCATCCCTTATTTCTTTTTCTACATGCTTTTGAAAAACGATTGGTCAATGATCTGGAGCATGTCGTTAATGTCGGGGATTTTCCTTCAGATTTTACTGATATACGACACGAGAATCGTATTTTTACAAAGCCTCACTGGCTATGCCGCAGCTTATGCGACAATATTTGTTCAAGGTGATCCTGTAACGTATTTTGAATGGACGCTGATGCCCGTATTCTTCTTTACATACGCATTTGGCACGCTCTTTTATTATCGAAACTTTACAGAAAACGAATCTAAAGTTTCGCTAGCAAAATCATTTGGGGCGGGGATCGCTCATGAAATGAGGAACCCTTTAAGTGCGGTTTACAGTTCCATTG
This sequence comes from Vibrio penaeicida, assembly GCF_030689305.1. Taxonomy (GTDB): domain Bacteria; phylum Pseudomonadota; class Gammaproteobacteria; order Enterobacterales; family Vibrionaceae; genus Vibrio; species Vibrio penaeicida_B. Next base: position 167,620 of record NZ_JAUYVM010000004.1, read on the forward strand.
AGGTAGTAAAACACTTGTTGCCGGAACGCAATGCACAGCAGCTATCCGATTTTTATCCTCTCGATGCCAAAAGCTTAGACGAGATTAATGGCATTCTTGACGACTCTCTCAATGTCATTGAAAGGGGCAATGAAACTATTAGCCTTTTATTGACATCCATTGATGAGCACAAACTTTCCACATCTAGTTTCCGACGACATTCATTAGGTGAAACGCTAGAAAGTTCAATTGAAGGGTTCCACTTCAATAATGCTGCGGATAGAAGTTTGATCCGACTGACATTTGACGAATCCGAACCCTATTTTGGTAGTGATGTACTGCTACGCTACGTCATCTTCAACTTGTTAAAAAATGCACTTTATTACAAACACCGAACGGATTTCCAAATTGATATCAAACTTGTTATCGGAGAAGAGTTCAATTCAATATTTGTCGAAGACACGGGACCAGGTATCGACAGTGAAAACATCGAAAACATATTCAGTGATTTCTATACTACCGGTAAAAAAGGTGGCTTTGGGCTAGGCCTGCCGTTTTGTCGTAAAGTGATGAAAGCGTTTAAAGGAACTATCGTTTGCAAAAGTGAAGTAAACAAAGGAACACAGTTTGAGCTTAGATTCCCTAAATACGAATCTGAGCGCGTCTTTTCTTTAAAAAGTAGTGTAGTTAAAGACAAATCTTTGCTTTATCTGGGCGGAGCAGGGGAAACACTCAATGCGCTTCAATCCCACGCTTTCTTCACTGGGTACGAACTGAGCCACAGTGAGCCTACAAGCCTAGATTTGAACGCGAGCAAATTTACTCAAGATGTAATATTGGTAAACCTTTCGAGCTACCAAGAAGATAAAACGCGCTTCATTTCTCTTGAGAAGGAACTTTGCAGCTTTGAAGGAAAAATTGTCTACCTTTACTCTGGAAACATACTGAATTACCTCACATTAAATCGAATACTATCCTACGAATTACTAGAGGTAACCGCGTTCACAAAAGGGTTAGCGACGAAACTCGATAAGTTATTTTTTGAAAAGGCATCGAAGGGAAGCGACATTGCAAGAGTACCCAAGGGCTATAAGGGAAATACAACCATTTTAATTGTTGACGACAACGCGTCACTTCGGCTTTATTCATCCACTCTGTTGGAAAGGCAGGGCTATAAAGTACTTCAAGCCGAGAATGGCAGAGAGGCGCTGCTTTTGCTTAACTCTAACGATGTAAATCTCATTCTAATGGACTTAGAAATGCCCGAGATGGATGGCATAGAGACCACTGTCGCCATTCGTGACCAAAAATATCAGCACAATGGGAAAGATATACCGATTATCTGCTTCACTGGTGAAAAATGCGAGAAAACGCTTAAATCTATTTCAGAAAGCGGTATGAACGACTACATATTAAAACCCGCATCCAAAGATGTGTTGATACATAAAGTATCTACTTGGATATAAAGTGAGCTCAAAACATAAATAGTTTCAAAAGGCTTAGCTAGACCAAAAAATGTAGGGCTATAGCATCGGTAAAAAACAAAATGTTTTATAAATTACCATGCATATAGCCCTATTCATTTTATTGCTTATTTATTTATCAACTAAACCGATATACTGGATATATAAATTAACCAATTAGCTAATTAAATTTCATATTAAGCTAACAAACCTTGCTCTTTAGCTAAACTGCAAACAGTCAATACTTTGTCTAATTGTGCATCACTCACTTCACTATTTACAGATAGACGAATAACACTTTTATTTTTTGGTGTTGCAGGGCTACAAAATACCGCACCAAAAATTCCGTTTAATTCGAAGAAGTCACGCACTTTTTCTGTGTTCTCCTCGGTTCCTGTTTCTATTGCAACAATTTGTGAGTTGCTGTCTGTGTGTATATCCAAGGATTTCAATCCTGAAATAAGTTTATGAGATTTATTGAATAAATGCTCACGTCGATGGTCACTCTTTTTAATGAGCTCTAATGTCGCTTTTAGCGCTTCCATTTCATAAGGAATGATGCCTGAGCTAAAAATTGCGGGTAACGAAATAAAAGGTAGACATTCATGTACCTTGTGGTGGCACAAGATTGCTCCGGCGCGGTAGGAGAAGGTCTTAGCTAGGCTGGTTGTTACGAAGTCCACTTTGTCGGTTAAACCAAGCTCAGAGAGCAAGCCAGCGCCGTCTGGTCCGTGTGTTCCAATCGAATGAGATTCATCAACAATGATGGCGCAGCCTTGATCGTTGGCTACGTCTACGAATTCTTTAAGCGGTGCGACAGTTCCGTGTGTACTGTATACAGAGTCAATAACCACGATACCTGGGCCGTATTTCTTTATTTGTTTAAGTAAATTCTTTGGCTTGTTGTGAAGGAAAGGGTGAATTTTGCTACCGGCATTTTGTGCACCGTGCCATAAAGACATATGGGCAAAAAAATCAATGTAAACATGGGTATCTTGGTCGGCAATCGTTTGAAGTAAGCCAACGTTTGCTGCCCACCCAGACTGAGTGATAATGCAATGGTCGAATCCTAAGAAATCTGCAAATTTCTGCTCAAAGGAGCTTTCATCTACCGTTTGGTTTTGGAATACGGCAGACATGATGGGTTCACGAGTCGCATTACTCAATGCGTTGATTTGCCGAGCCTTAATGTAGTCGTGATTGCATATGGCCAAATAATCGTTACTTCTGAGTACTATCGAATCGTCGCTAGGTTGTAAGCCTTGTACTATGTGTTTACCGTTACTTCTGGAATAGATGTGCTTTTCGAGATATGTCTCGAGTTTATTCTCAATAAAAGACGGCAGTGGTTTAGCGGTAAAATTACTCATGATATTTCTCTTATGTGGATATTTGTGAGGTCAGCTGACCCTTTTATTAATATCCAGAGAAATAGATACGTCATTATGCAATATTTATGTTTTTGGCGCTTATTGCAAAAAAAGCTATCCTTTATTTATCTATTTGTTATCTAAATTACCCTTTAGGGAGTGCGGCTTAAATAGATTTGTTGAAATAAACAAGTATTATTCTATTAGTTTCACCTATAAATTACTCGGGCTTGGTTAACTTAAATGATAGCTCAGGCCAGTACATTTTTAGATAATTTGCCGATACCCACACCACCAAAATTGTCGCTATTGTAATTTCAAAGAACCCAAACCAATGCAACCATACCCACTGCGTGTGCTGCTCTGCAAACCATGTGGTTAATCTTTGCATAGCAATTGCACTGATTACGGAAGGAAAGGTAACCGCTGCAATTGATGGCTGAAATTTCAGCCTCATCAGCTTGAAATAACATAGGTAAATGAGCAGAGTCATCGTAATAGCGATACCAGATAGTGCCCCAGCTAGAATAGGATCTGGATTAGGGAAATTGACTAAGTAAGCGGCTAGAGAAAGGTTCACAGGTGCTGCCATGATGGCAAGGGTTGGGCGAGCAGGTCGAGGGAGTTTACCTGCGAAAACCAAACGATACAAAACCATGGGCAGCATAACAAAATAGATGGCAATGCATACCATTGCCATATTCTGTGAAAATACCGTGTGCCCCAATGTGCTCCCAGCTAGCGTTGAGCTAATCACTCCCACAGGATAAAGAAACCAACTTGGAAAAATATTGGTGAACTTAAAGTTGCTAATTTGAAATGAAAAGAACAACACCATCATGGTGATATGTAAAGTAAGTGCCGCAAACCAGAGTGGATGTGCAATCTTTGGAAGTAATATGGCGAGATAATCGCATAATACTAACAATGCCATGCTCATCGGAGCCATTAGGCTACCTCGTAGAGGGTGTTTTATATCATGAAGAAACACTCTGGGAGAGGTAATATACCTAATTAGGACTGGGGCAAGGAGCAGAGAGCCAACGATGGAACAAAAGGGGCGAATTACATCACCAAACAAAGGAAAATAGAGTGCCCACGCTTGACCAAGACCAATAAATCCAAGTGCGAGCGACGCTTGTGCCGTGGGGACATGTTGGAAGTAGGTAAAGCGTTTCCAGTCCAATGATGTGATTCCTTCTACTGCAAAAATCTACCGTGTGACGGATTTAGCGTGATACATACCCTAAATGTCGCCGACAAGGAGTAACATTGACTCTGTTGAATGACTATTCAAAGGTGCATAAATTAAGTGCGCGTATTATACCGAAGGGCTTTTAAGATGCATTGTCTTCGAAGAAATAATGCGAAGTGTGCCGTTGTAGCGTTCATTGTTTTATCCACTTAGTCATTTGAATGGCGAAAGTGTGACATTGGCAGGATCTTTAAACGATCTTTCTCTAAAATTGGTTGCAAAATAGCCGATATGGACGATACTAAAAGTGTAGAGCAAGCGTGACACTTCATTGAAGGGAGAAAATTGGCTCTACATAAAAATTTGGTAGGAAAACAAGTAAAACACAGGAAATCCTCGTAAGTTGTTAGTACCCGACTGGTAGCTAATTCGCAAACTCACGATTGAGAACGAGGTCTGAGGCGTATCACTTATGTGGTGCGCCTTTTTAGTTTCTAAAGCTTACGGATTCCAAAGCTTACCGTTTCGAGAGTTTGAAGTTTCGAGAGTAATTGTAGATTAACAAACTATAAGATAAGTAGATCGTTTTGTTGTCGAAAGAGACTCTACAAGAAAATGACAAGTGTAATAATATAACAATATGGTTATAATGCCGCGCTGCTTAAGGCTAAACAACGCTTGCCCAAAGGAAATACGATGGTTCCAACGAATATTATCACTGGCTTTTTAGGTGTAGGAAAAACAACAGCAATTCTTAACTTGTTAAAAAATAAGCCTGAGAATGAATCTTGGGCTGTTTTAGTTAATGAGTTTGGAGAGATTGGAATCGACGGAGCGCTTTTGACCGACCAAGGAGCGCTAATTAAAGAAGTTCCTGGTGGTTGTATGTGCTGTACTGCGGGTGTTCCGATGTCCGTAGGAATTACAGCATTGTTACGCCAGAAACCCGATCGTTTGATCATTGAGCCGACGGGGCTAGGTCACCCTAAGCAAGTCATTTCAACGTTACTTTCCGAGCAATACGAAAATTATGTGGATTTAAAAGCCACGATTGCTCTTGTTGATCCTCGAAACCTCCAAATTGAAAAGTATATAGGAAATAAGAACTTTAACGACCAGCTCGCTAGTGCGGATGTTGTTGTAGCAAATAAAGCAGATGAGTGTAGCGAGTCGGAATTACAATATTTCGAAGGTTGGGTTAAAAGACAAGAAAGCATAAAGGTATCGATTGTTACCGAGAAAGGCATTCTGGATATTCAATCCTTAGATATTGAAAGGAATGGGCGAGTTGCATCATCTTCTAAATCGAGTCATAACCCCTCGTCGCCCGATGCATTGAGTGACGATCAGCATGAGCATGAGCATACAATAGACTCACCTGAATTCATCCTATCTCCCTATCAAACTTATGTTAGAAAGGAAAATAGAGGGCAGGGTTTTTATAGTTGTGGTTGGGTTTTTGGCTCAGAATGTGTCTTCAATTTTGAACTTTTAATGAGTATGTTGCGTGATTTAACAGCAGAGCGAGTAAAAGGTGTCGTTAATACGGATAAAGGCTGTTACTCCATCAATAATGCCAATGGTGTCATTTCAGTCAACCAGATAAGCCTAGAGGGTTTTGAAACTCGCATAGAAGTTATTGACACGCAGCTTATGCCGTGGGATCAGCTAGAATCTGTCCTTTTGGGGATTTGTGGGCTCAATTAAGAAAAAGCGCAAAGTAACAAACCTGCGCCTAAAGTAGCGACTATTTTACTTTTGCAGTACACATAAGGGGTTCTGGCATTGAGAACAGATACCCTTGATAGAAGTCTATACCTAACGCTTTCATAGCGTTGTACTGGGCTTCTTCCTCAACCCCTTCAATGATGAGCTTTGCGCCAATATTTTTAGCCACACGCACAATTTCCAATAACGCTGTCTTATTTTCAGCCATATAGTCTAGTAATAAGGATCGGTCGATCTTAACGATTTCAGGCTTTATCAAATTGAGCCGATTAAAGTCGGAAGACTTGACACCAAAATCATCCATAGCGACCTGAAAACCTGAATTTTGCATTGCAGTGGTCGCATCGAGTAACAGTTGGTTATCAAACGCAGCACTCTCAACAATCTCCATAACGATTTGTTGAGTACTCAAACCCAATTCAATAATCCGTTTTTCAAGTAAACTCGCTTTGATGGCCATAAAGGCATTGTATTCGCCAGATACAGGGAGAACATTCAAAAAAAGCTTAAGATTTTTATGTTTTGATTGAGAAAAATTCCGAACGTGTATCGCGCGGGTAAGGCGATCGAGATTGATCTTTTTAGCAATAGAGATCTGCTCTGAATCGAACAAAATATCAGGACGGATATTTTCCCCCGTCGTTTCATTACTAAATCTTGCGAGGGCTTCATAGGCGAAAGGCTGCATTGTTGGTGTCATGATTGCCTGAAAAGCGCTGGTAATGATCAAATTGTCGTATTTTGCATAATGCTTCCCCTCATCGTCTATAAAGCAATGTGCATTAAACTCTTCACGATTATTTAAAATCATAAGCAACCTAGTAAGCATTAAAGGTTAAACCGCAACCATTAACAGACATGCAATTTGAGGTTATGTCCATGCTTGTGTAGCAAGTACGATAACCTAATTCACTATGTGTAACCCTAAGTACTATATCAAATTAATAGCAAGCTATCACATTGTCTATTGGATAGTTTTACCAATAGTTCACAGTGAGGTCCCAAAAATGAAAACCATTACATTAGCCAGCTCTAGGAGATTAAAGATTAAAATCTTCACAAACAGAAGGACTTCCAACAATATAAGTTGTGGTAAATCATCCATTTGAAGGCTAACTATCGATATAAGCATGGCAATCAAATCAAGAAACTGCCAGTCAAAACGAGAATTACTCACCTAGCATGGATAATCTTTTGGAGGAATATTCACCTCATCATAAGAAGACCGAATGATCTGCTTAAAATGAGGTGATGAATGAGATGAGAGGGCTATCGCTTGTTTTTCAGGTAACGTTTACGGCGTTCTTCTTTTTTCTTAAGCTTTTGCTCGGCCTTTCGTTCTGCTTCTTTTTCTACTTCGATGAGCTCTTGCGTAATCATTTCTGGGCGTTCCAGAGTAATCTGACCAATGGTACCGCTTCGTAGCTCATGGAGGAGAATTTCTGATGCCTTATGTAAATCGACTCGGCCGCCGGAGCGAAGTGCACCACGCTTGCGACCTATCTCTTCCATTAATTCAATGTCTGAAGTAGGCAGTTCATCTAATTGGTAGCGTTCTTTTAGAAGGTTAGGGTACTGCTCGGCTAAGTACTCTACGGTGTAAAAAGCAACCTCGTCATATTCCATCGCGGTATCTTTTACTGCCCCTGTAGCAGCGAGCCTGAACCCACTGTGAGGATTCTCTACTTTTGGCCAAAGGATTCCAGGTGTATCTGACAACACAATGCCATTTTGCAAATTTATGCGTTGCTGCCGGCGAGTCACTGCTGGCTGATTACCGGTAACGGCTATGGTTCGACCCGCTAAAGTGTTAATGATTGTCGATTTGCCGACGTTTGGTATGCCCATAATCATCGTGCGAATATTTTTCCCCATCTGCTCACGATGAGGCGCTAACTTACGACATAGTTCCATTATCTTATGGACTTCTTGTGGGTTAGACGTTGTGATCGCCATGGCTTTTACGCCTTTCTCTTTTTCGAAGTGCTCTATCCAGTAATCGGTCATTGCGGGGTCGGAAAGGTCACGTTTGTTAAGGACCTTAACGCAGGGTTTGTCCTTACGAAGTGAAGAGATCATTGGGTTTTCAGAACTGAAAGGGATTCTGGCATCCAAGACTTCGATGATAACGTCGACTTGAGGAATGACTTCTTCGATCTCTTTTCGGGCTTTGTGCATGTGGCCCGGAAACCATTGAATTGACATAGAGAGAACCTAAGGAAATAAAGAGTTTGGGCTCATTGTAAAGCCAAAAAATGAAGAGTAAAGGTAGATTGTATTGCTTAAAGCCGAATACTGCGTTAGCAAAATCGTAAAGGCTTAACCCTTAGTAGGAGATCATGTCAGAAAGCTCTAGCTATCGAGCTTTCTTGTTGATTGACGAACGACAAGTTTTGGCTGTAACAAAACCTTACGAGGAGATACTTCTTCTGTTCCTGCTTTAATTTGATTCACTAACATATTGATAGCTTCATTTGCCATCTCTACATTAGGGATAGACAACGTGGTTAACGGAATTCTAAACCAGTCTAAGAATGGCATGTCGTTGATACCAGTAATAGAAATGTCATTTGGACAGTGGACACCCTGGCTTTCTCGTTCACCAATGCAACCCAACGCCAACAAGTCATTGCTTGCTATTACAGCGGTTGTTTCTGGGTGTTTCTCAAACAGCTCTATAGAAGCATTGTGACCAGCTTCTTCTGAGAACGCTGAAGCTTGTACTAATGTGGGGTGGAGATCGTACATCTCGGCAGCGGCTTTAAATGCCAATCTTCGGTTAAAGCCAGAAGAAATCTCACTTGGTCCTGCAATATGAGCAATTTTTCGGTGACCCAATTTATATAGATGCGAAGTGAGTTGGTGAATTCCTTCATTGTCATCAACAAGTATTTGGTCGGTGACGAGTGAATCAACTGATCGTGTAAGCAGCACAAGTGGAATATGCATTTGCTGACAATACTCAACGGTAGGGTCTTCACGAAAAGCAGATGCCATTATGATTCCATCAACATTTCGGGAAACAAGTCGCTTTAATTCTTCCATTGCAATTAGGGAGTTATTTTCTGTGTATGCAAACGTCAGTGTATATCCCAATTTATGAGCGCGTTGTTGAATCTGATTGATGAGTGGGGGAAACATCGGATTCAAGATGTCGGGGATCATGACACCAATTGTTTTCGTTGAGCCTTTTTTAAGTGCTGAAGCAAGGGGGTTGACGCTGTATCCCATTTCTCGACTTTTCTTAATTACCTGCTCTACAACTCGATCGGATACTAAGTGCTGTTTATCGGGGCTTAAAGCACGAGAAACTGTAGATGCGTTAATATTCAAGGCATTAGCAACGTCTTTAACAGTTACTCGTTTCTTATTTGTACTTCGTGAGGAGCTCAATCTTTATCCCTTACTTTATTATTCGCACTTTGGCGAATAGAGAAAATGATGTAAACATAATGTTAATTACATGATTGACAATTAATCTACTATGTGCTGCAATCGTTTGCAAGCTGAAGCCTATCTAAATGTAGCCTGTGTTCTAAGACATAGGATAGTACGGATATGGCTTATTATTTGGAATTTGTTTGCAAACGTTTGCATTAATAACAAAGGAATGTCTATGGAAATTGTCAAACTCACAGAACCAAGGATAGTTCGAGAAAGTGATATAGAGCCTGGCTGGGACTGGTCTAAAAAGATTCCTGCACCAGGGAAAATGAGCGTGGATTTTGAACAAAGAGTAGACTTCAATCGTTTGCATCGCTATCGAGTTGGACGTGTTCAGAAAGTACTTGAAAAGTCGGAATTTGGCGCGATTCTTTGTTTTGATAACAACAATATTCGATACCTCACGAGTACGGTAATAGGAGAGTGGGCACGCGACAAAATTGCTCGTTACACGTTGTTTACCGGAAACTCAGATCCCTACCTATGGGATTTCGGATCCGCTGCCAAGCATCACCAGCTATACCAACCATTAATCGATGCAGAACACTTTAAATCTGGGATGCTCGGATTACGTGGTTCGATGGGCGAGGAAGCTGGGCTTTTTAAAAAAGCAGCCAAAGAAATCAAAGATCTTCTGGTAGCAGAAGGCGTTGCAGATATGCCAGTTGGCGTTGATGTCGCTGAACTCCCAATGCTTGAAGCATTAAAAGCGGAAGGGTTAGAAATCCGCGATTGTCAGCAACTCATGTTGGAAGCGAGACAAATAAAATCGATGGATGAAGTTGTTCTTTTGAACATGGCGGCAGCGATGGTTGACGGTGCCTATCACGAATTGGCGTGTGAACTGAAACCGGGAAAACGTGAAAATGAAAGCGTCGGGCTGGTAAATAAATTCCTATACGACAATGGATCTGATGATGTCGAAGCCATCAATGCGATTTCAGGAGAGCGAGGTAACCCACATCCACACAATTTTACTGATCGAATGTACCGCCCTGGCGATCAGGCCTTCTTCGATATAATTCATTCATTTATGGGCTATCGAACCTGCTATTACCGCACACTCAATGTAGGCAGCGCAAGTCAGGCGCAAATGGATGCTTATAAAAAAGCGAGAGAGTGGATAGATGCAGCGATTGATCTTATTCGTCCAGGAATGACGACAGATAAAATTGCCGCGGTTTGGCCAAAAGCGGAAGAGTTCGGTTTTGCGAGTGAAATGGAAGCCTTTGGTTTGCAGTTTGGTCATGGAATAGGGCTAGCATTACACGAACGTCCCATTATTAGCCGTTTAGTCTCCATGGAACATCCATTTGAACTTCAAGAAGGTATGGTGTTTGCCCTTGAAACGTATTGTCCCTCGGCAGATGGCAACGGAGCAGCTCGAATCGAAGAAGAAGTTGTCGTCACAGCGACTGGTTCTGAAGTGATTACATTGTTTCCAGCGCAAGACCTATTTATTGCAAATAAATACTGATTCAAGGAAGAAACAAATGCCCCTAGAAATTACAGAGGAAATTCAATGGTCGCTATACAAGACCATGCTCAGAGCCCGCGGGTTTGAACAACGCGCCTCCGATCTGTTTTTACAAAATTTAGTGAAGGGAACGAATCACTTAGCTATGGGTCAGGAGGCGGTAGCTGCTGGCTTTGGTGTAGCGATGAAAAAGGGGGATTATACCTTTTGTACCTATCGTGGTCATACACACACCTTGGTTCGTGGTGCCGATATGTCGGCATTGTTTGCTGAATTAATGGGTCGCGAAGGTGGGATTCTTAGTGGTAAAGGTGGCTCTATGCATTTAACAAGCGTCGAGCATGGTGCGATGGGTTCATACGCTATTATCGGAGCGCAACTGTGTATTGCAAATGGAAGCGCATGGAAAAGCCAATACAAAGAAAGCGGTGAAGTCACGGTTGTTTTCTTTGGTGATGGCACAACCAATATTGGTGCATTCCACGAGGCACTTAACTTCGCTGTTATTTGGTCTTTGCCCGTTGTCTTTGTGTGTGAAAACAACCTTTATATGGAATACACGCCAATCGGCAATGTAACAGCGGTTGAGCATCCAGCGGCTGATCGCGCTTCAGCGTATGGCTTAGAATCCATCATTGTGGATGGAAATGATGCCGATGCAATGTTTGAAGTGGCTCAGTCGGCAATTGAAAAAGCGAGACAAGGCGGAGGTCCTAGTTTAATCGAAGCCAAAACCTATCGTCACCAAGGGCACTCACGTGCAGATCCCGGAAAATACCGCCCTAAGGAAGAGCTAGAAAAATGGCTCGCGTATGACCCCATTGATATCTATCGGGATCGTTTGCTTCAACAAGGGGTGGATAAAAATCGAATAGAACAGCTAGAAGCTGAAGTCGAAAATGAAATTGACGAAGCCACGGAAAAGGCAAAAACATCTCCAGCTCCATCGGAGGCGTTGTGTTTTAAAGATGTTTGGGCAAATGGAGGTTGGGAATGGCGAAGTTAATCAGCTACCGAGAAGCCGTTGCAGAGGGGATTGCCCAAGAATTACGACGAGACAATGATGTCGTATTTCTAGGGGAAGACGTCGCGGCAGCAGGAGGCGTATTTAAAGCAACGGTTGGTCTGTATGAAGAATTTGGTCCGGAGAGAGTTAGGGATACCCCTATATCCGAACAAGCCATATTAGGTGCCGCGATGGGGGCGGCGATGACAGGGCTTAAACCCATAGCTGAAATAATGTTCTCAGATTTTTTGGCCGTTTGTTGGGATATGGTTGCTAACGAAATTGCAAAAGCTCGGTACATGACTGATGGACAAATGACGATTCCGCTTGTGATTAGAACCGCAAACGGTGCAGGATCTCGCTTTGGGGCTCAGCATTCACAAAGTTTAGAAAATTGGGCAATGATGATACCGGGAATTAAGGTTGTTGCACCTTCTAATCCAGCGGATGCGAAAGGGCTGCTCGCTGCAGCTGTTCGAGATCCCGATCCGGTCATTGTGTTTGAACACAAATCTCTTTACGCGATGAAAGGCGAAATACCAGATGGCGAGCATGTTGTCGAGCTGGGGAAAGCCAACCAAATCCGCTATGGAAGTGACGTTACAATTGTTGCTTTAGCAGCAATGGTTCCAAGAGCAGAAAAAGCGGCAAAAAAACTTAACGAAGAAGGGATAGATTGCTCAGTTATTGATTTAAGGTGCCTCGTCCCACTTGATGTGGATACCATCCTTAATGATGTAAAGAAGACGTCTAGGTTAGTCACCGTTGAAGAAAACCCTCAGTTATGTGGTTGGGGGGCGGAAATTGCCTCTATTGTTGGGAATGAATGTTTTTTTGAACTGGATTCACCGATAACTCGCATCACAACGCCCCATATCCCTTTGCCTGCCGCTGATAATTTAGAAGACCATGTCATCCCTTCCGTTGATCGGATCATTGATGAAGTAAGAAAGGTGGTGTCAATATGATTGTCGACGGTATTAAGGTGCCAACCGGTGTATTTATTGGTGGAAAGTGGTTCAACAGCCAAAGTCGCGATATCCCTGTTTATAACCCTGCAAACGAAGAGCTTCTTACGTATGTCGCTTCTGCGAACGAAAAGCATGTAGAGGCAGCCATTGATAGCGCTGAAAAGGGGCTGAAAATATGGAAGAGAACCGCGCCCAGAGAGCGAGGAGAGGTTCTGAGAAAAGCGTACCAACTGATGCAAGATGAAAAAGAACTCATCGCCAAGATCATCACTTTGGAAGAGGGGAAAACACTTGCCGAATCCAAAGGAGAAGTGAACTATGCTTCTGAATTCTTTCGCTGGTTTTCAGAACAAGCCGTTCAACTGAACCAAACCATGTCACCCGCTCCCAATGGTGATAAAGCCATCATGGTGTGCCAGCACCCAGTAGGGATAGCCTATCTTGTGACACCCTGGAATTTTCCCGCTGCGATGGCGACAAGAAAGATTGCCCCAGCATTGGCAGCAGGGTGCAGCGTTATCCTCAAACCTGCCACAGAAACACCATTGACTGCTTTGTATATCGCCGATCTATTAAAGCGAGTTGGCGTACCTGATGGTGTTGTTTCTGTTCTACCCTCTATCAGCGCTAGAAAAGTATCTCAAGTGATGTTTGCTGATGAGCGAATCGCTAAGCTCTCTTTCACAGGGTCAACTGAGGTAGGGAGAACATTGCTCCACAATGCAGCGGATCGTGTAGTGAATACGTCAATGGAGCTTGGAGGTAATGCACCTGTCATTGTGCTTGATGATGCAGATCTGGTGAAAGCCGTAGAACAAACCCTAGTAGCGAAAATCCGAAATGCCGGGGAATCTTGTATCGCAGCAAATCGAATTTACGTCGCTCGAAACTTGTACAAATCATTCTACGAACTCTTAGCTACTAAAATGGAACAACTTACTATTGGCTCTGGAACGGATGCAGATGTTGATGTTGGTCCTATGGTGAATAAGCAAACGCAATCTAAAGTGGAACACTTAGTTCAAGATGCCGTGGAAAAAGGAGCAACACTGATTACAGGTGGAAACTCATGGAGAGGCAAGGGGTTCTTTTGCCGGCCAACCGTACTTTGCGACCTTCCGAGTAACTGTGAAATATTGCAAGAAGAAATCTTTGGACCTGTTGCCGTTGTTATTCCCTTCGATTCGGAAGAAGAAGCCGTCAATTTAGCGAATGACACACCATTTGGATTAGCAGCCTATGTCATGTCTGAAAATATTCCTCGCGCAGTCAATGTAGCGAAGCAAATCGAAGCTGGCGTAATAGGAATCAATAAAGGCGTGATATCGGACCCTGCTGCCCCGTTTGGCGGGATGAAGCAAAGTGGCATTGGTCGGGAAGGTGGTGAGATGGGGATGGGGGAGTTTTTAGAAACCCAGTACATCGCTCTTGATTGGCCTGGCTCCCCAAATTTATGAGGCAATAATATGGATATTGTAATGCCCCAACTCGGAGAAACCGTGACAGAAGGGGAAATCATTCTTTGGTGCAAAGAAGTTGGTGACGAAGTAAAAAAAGGTGAAACACTTTTTGAAATTTCAACCGATAAAGTAACAATGGAAGTGCCGTCGGTCGAAAATGGCACTCTTGTTGAAAAGCATGCTCAAGTGGGTGAAGTTATCGATGTTGGTTTACCTGTTGCGACTTTGAAGGTCGAAGGTGAGGAGGCTCATTCTTTATGTACCGCCGAAGAAACTAGCGTAACTGAGCCGACTGAAGGCACCTATAAAGGCTTAAAATCACCTGCCGTAAAATACTTGTGTAAGCATAACAACGTTGATTTGGATGATATTGTAGGTTCGGGTTTAGATAATCGGATAACAAAAAAAGACGTACTTCAATGGATGTCATTGGAGCAAAAGCAGGTATCGGATGCGCTATCACCCGCTGTGCGGCGATTACTCGGAGAACACAATCTTCATGCTTCTGATATTGCGGGGACAGGTAAACACAGCCGAATAACAAAGCAAGATGTCTTAGACCACTTAGATAGTACGACCGTTGAAACCGGGTCTGCTATTAACAACGACTTTCATCCCGCTATTGAAACACAGGCTGAACTTTCGGTACCGAATTCGTATTCAGAATTTGAGACGGTTAAACCTTTCAACCACATGCGAAAAATGATTGCCCATCAAATGTCAAAGTCGGTTGATGAAGCCGTTCATGTTGCACAAGGCATTGATGTTTGTTTTGACGCTGTAGAGCGGACTAGGCTTCAACATAAAGAAGCATTTAAGACAAAATATGGATGCAGTCTTACACCACTTGCTTTTATCGCCCGTGCTGTTTGCATAGCGTTGACCGAATTTACTGACCTTAATGGCCGTTTAGAGGATCAAACGCTTATTACGTCGAGAGATATCCATCTAGGTATTGCTGTTGACTTAAATCATAAAGGGCTTGTTGTGCCCGTGATTAAAAATGCAGCCGATTACAATGTATCAGGGTTGGCAAAGAAGATAGCTTATTTAGCGAGAAAAGCGAGGGACAACGAGTTGAGTGCTGATGAGCTTCAGGGAGGCACTTATACACTTTCAAATAATGGTGTTTATGGCACGGCTTTCACCACACCGATCATCAATGTTCCTCAAGTAGCCATTTTATCTGTCGATGCCATTGCGAGGAAACCTGCTGTATTTGAATGCAATGGACAAGAATCGGTCGGTATTTCAAGCCAAGGAATGTTAACTCAATCATTTGATCACCGCGCTGTAGATGGTGGATACTCCGGAGCCTTCTTAAACAGAATCTCTGAAATATTGATTCAACACCCATGGCAAGATGAGGTAAAGGTTTAACGCTGCTTAGCGTTAAACCTAGTTCACCGCTTACATTACTTGCACTTTAAATTCGCGTGATCATGAACATTTCATTTTTTGTTCATCATCATTTTTTGTTCATCATAGTGTGGAGTGACCCATTGGTTTATCTCCGAACTCTGTTGGCATGCCTGAGCAATAATCAGCGCATTCAACCCATCTTTAAGCGTGGTAGATATAGGAGTACGGTTGTTGACCGACTGAATGAAATCATCGAGTTGAAGCACAAATGACCTTTGGTAGCGCTCAAGAAAAAAGTGTTTGAGTAAAGAAGAACTCTGGTAGTTTTGGTTGTTCGAGACAAGTAAGCCAGTCTCGGTTTGGTTTGTTGTTTGAAGCATACCTTTGTCCCCAAAGACCTCGATTCGTTGATCGAAACCGTAACGACACTCACGGCAATTATTTATGTGTACCAATGTTCCGCTGGGCATTTTTAACAACGTCATTGTCGTATCTTTATCGCCAATTGAAGCGATATCTTTGTTAAATAAGGTGCTGCCGACTGAATTAACTGATATAGGCTTCTCACCCGTTATCCAGCACGCGAGATCAATGTCATGTATGGTGCTGTCGCAAAAATACCCTCCGCTGAGCTTTAAATAATCGAGCGTTGGAGGTGACGGATCTCTGCTAGTCAGTAGCAGCATACGAAGACGCCCTAAGCGCCCTTTTTTAATCTGTGTTTGCAACTCGAAGACTTGAGGATCGAAGCGACGATTAAACCCCACCATGAAAGGGATACCACTTTGCACAACGCGCGTCGCGACTGCTTGTACTTTTTCGACATGAATGTCTATTGGTTTTTCGCATAAAATAGGGAGCGCGAAATCACAGCAAATTTCAATATGTTCAGAGTGAAATCGGGTTGGTGAGCAAATGATGACGGCGTCAAGATCACTCTTCAATAGTGCAGACCTGACATCATCGAAAGGCATTCCTCCAAATTGTTGGCATAATGCGGATGCATTGTTTATGTTCCGGCTGACTATCGCCCCGACAGTAGCATCGCAATGGTCTGAAATGGCGGAGGCGTATATTTTCCCCATTCGCCCTGAACCTATAATGCCAAGGCGAATCATGATGGTGTCCTCTGCCATTTTTCTAAAATATGGGCGGCTCCTTTTTCACCAATCATAATAGATGCAGCATTTGTGTTTGCAGATACGATAGTAGGCATAATCGACGCGTCTATGACTCTTAACTTATCGATCCCATGAACACAAAGTTTTGGGTCGACCACGGCCAAAGAATCGCTGCTCGGTCCCATCTTACATGTGCCGACTGGATGCAATAACGATAAGCCTGTTTTCCGGCAGTGCTCTAACCATTGTTCGTCCGTCACACACCTTTTTTTAGGGCTGACAAAGTCTTTGACGTAGTTACTCATTGGTTTGGTGTCTGCGATTTTTTGAGCGAACTTTGCACCTGCAATGGCTGCTTTTTTATCGTTTTCCGTTGATAAGAAGTTAAACTGAATAGCGGGTGTTGTTTTAGGGTTATTGGACGCTATGTGCACTGTTCCACGGGATTCTGGCTGAATGTGCTCTGCCAAAATTGTAAAGCCAGAAAAAGGATGTGGCTGTAAATCCTCACCGGTACACCAAGCCATAAAGGTAACCATCATATTGGGATGTACGTCATCACCTGTTGTTGAAATAAAGGTATTGGAATAATTGCCGTTACTCGCCATAGGTCCAGATTTAAAGAGCAAATACTGCAACATTGCCCACGACCTCTTTATGAGGCTATTAGCAAGATCATTAACGGTATCTTTGCTGTTACTTTTAAATTCGAGACCGACACCAAAATGGTCTTGGAGATTTTGACCAACACCTTTAAGGGGGTGCGCTAGCTTAATGTTATGCTTTGCTAGAATTTTAGGATCACCGATGCCAGACAGCTCAAGAATCTTTGGCGAATTAAACGTTCCTCCGCAGAGAATTACTTCTTTACTCGCGGGAACAGTATGCAAGCTTCCGTGTTTGTCTCTATACGTTACACCTACTGCACGAGATTTTGAGGCATTAAGTTCTATTCGCTCAACAAGCGCATGTTTTGTGACGGTAATATTTTGTGAGAAATTGGAACGAAGGTATGCCGCAGCGGTACTCCAGCGCTTACTGTGCTTTGTTGTAACTTGCACATAGCCGGTACCTAACTGAGTGTCCCCATTGAAGTCGTCGTTTTGCTTCGAACCTAATTGAACGGACGCAAGACTAAACGCATCGGCCAGGGGGTGAGTTGAGGGGAGGTCAGATACCCACACGGGTCCACCTTCACTATGGTAGTAATCGCTACCACGAACCTGATGTTGAGACTTTTTAAAGTAAGGCAGAACGTCGTCATAGCCCCAGCCTTCACAGCCATTTTTTAACCATCGGTTAAAATCGTCGGGCTGACCTCTCATGTAGATCATACCATTGATAGAACCCGTGCCACCGAGCACTTTTCCCCTTGGTTGATGCAATTTTCGACCATACAATTCTGGCTCAGGTTCTGACTCATAACACCAATTGAGCTTAGGGTTGTTATAGAGCTTGGCATAGCCTAGAGGAATATGTATCCATGGACTTTTATCTGCACCTCCTGCTTCAAGAAGGAGTACTTGATATCCAGCCTCACTTAACCTACCTGCAACGACACAACCTGCAGAGCCTGCTCCAATCACAACAAAATCGTACTCACTTGAGTTCATTTAACCTATCCCTGTAACGTTAACCATTCCTTGAATGAGTTTTTCATAGTTGCCCAAAACACCGCACATCGGAGTTATCCAAAATGGATATTTCAATTGTTTGTTTATCAATAATTGGAAGGACGCAACAACGGATCACAGATATGATGAAAGAGTGTGCACCTTAGAGAAAATGCTCAATTGATTGATATTTTCCCTGAGTTGGAAAACGTGTACCTGTAAGACTATTGATTCAAAGGAACTGGTTTATGACAAAGGAAGAATTGATAAGGATATTGAGCTTCGTTGAGTCATCTCGAACACTAACAGAGTTCACTCATCCATTGTCATCTGTTGATCCTCGTTGGAATATTATTGCCTACTGTGTTCGTCGTCATTTTGAGGGGAAGCTCATCACTGTGACGTCTCTTGCTATGGCGTCTAATGTTCCGTATGCAACAGCTATGCGAAGGATTAACGAGTTAATTGACGAAGGTATGTTGCTTAAAAGAATAAAGACGAAAACGGGGAAATCATTTTCTATTCACCCCACGGAAAAAATGATTAAGCAATTTGAAGCGTTTGCTTTTCAACTCAAAGGGCTTGTGGGAAGTACTTTTGGATTTCACTCTGATCAGCGAGACTTCTATTTTGGTGGCGCCTATATGGGGCAAAGAACCATTCCATACCCCAGTGTCCTTAAAGATGGTTTGGGTTACGAGAGGGTGTTAAAAATCTTATGCCCTTCAGATCCAACCTTCAGAACCCTTAGTGATTTGTCTTCAACATTAAATGAATTGTGCGGTGGGAAATTGAAAATCGTCAATTTGGCCCTAGATGAACTTCACGACGAGATAATTGCAAATGCCCAACGTGCAGAATCTCAATACGACTTAATTGCTGTTGATCTTCCTTGGTTTGGCGAGTTTGTGTCTAAGAATATGTTGTTACCTCTTACTCAATTTATTGAAGAGAAGTCTTTTAATCACAATGATTTTCATACTGCTGCATGGCGAGCATCAATGCTAGCAGGAGAGCAATATGGTATTCCTATTCAACCTACAGCAGAGCTTTTATTTTATCGCAGAGATATGCTTGAAGAATTGGGATTGTCTCCTCCTAAAACCACCCAAGATTTATTGGATACATTGATTCAGCTTCAACAATGCCATCCCGAAACGTATGGAATCATACTGAATTGTGGATCCGGTACGCCTGTCGCTCATACTTTCCTTCAAATACTCGCGTCCTTTGGAAAGGCCGTCATCAATTTACCAAAAGTAGGTGACGATTTTGATACCGAAAATTTGCAAGCAAATAACTTCAAACCTTGTTTAGATTCAAAGGAAGCGCTTGCAGCGGTTCACTATTTGAAATCATTGCTTAAGCTCGCACACCCAGCCAGCCTTAAATGCGATTGGGATAAAAGGATACGTTTATTCTCTGAAGGCGAGACGGCATTTACGTTTGGTTGGTCTATTCGCGCAGGATTCTTCGAGCTGAATCCAGACAGCCTACCAAATGGTAACGTTGGTTATTGTGTCGCACCACCAAACGTCGGTTGTAAGCCTATATCCCCAATAGGTGGTTTCTCACTTGCTATTCCATCCAATTTACCAGTAGAACATTTAGGTACGACATGGCAAATGATGTCTTACCTTACGACACCCGAGATGATGAAGTGGTATACACTTAATGGCAGTTTTTCGAGCCCACGATTTTCTACAAGTGCAGATGAGGAGGTAGTGGAATTCAGTTCAGTGATAAATACAGTAGACTCATTGGAAAAGAAAGGTCAAATTCAAGTGTGGCCAAGAGTTTCCATACCTGAATTTAGCGACATCACTCATATATTAGGGGAAGAGATCCACGCAATCTTGAGGGATGTTAAATCTCCAGAAGAAGGGTTGGAATCAGCGCAATTCCGCATTAATCAGATAATGATTGAAACGGGGAGATATAAAAAAAGCCAGCTTTGAGACTGGCTAAATAATAAGAAGTGAAGCGGTGCGTCTACCAACTAGGTCGCTCAAACTGGTTTACATTGTTTGCTTGGATCTTCGGTGTTTCAATAGTGCTGAGTTTAGGTACATCAATACCATTTGCCACTTTAACGGCGGTTTGAATCGCGAGAATTGCGTCGTCGATTGGAGACTGTTTGTTAGACCCCGTCTCCCAACCGGCTTTAATCGCATCCCAACCTTCTCCAAATAAGTTGCACGTGACGACTTTTACATCACCAGGCTTTTTGCCTGCACCCTGTAAGGCACTGATAACCCCAAGCCCCATGCCGTCATCGAATGCATAAACGCCATCAATTTTGTCACCGAACTTAGTAATGAACGTTTCCATAACGGTTTGTGCTTTCTCTCGGTTCCATTCTGCTGTTTGGCTAGCAAGAATAGTAATATTTGGGTAGCGGTCTTCAATCTTGTCTAAGAAACAGTTTTTCCTAAGAATTGAAACGGTATAACCCGGTGTACCTTCAACGACCACAATGTTCCCTTTACCCCCTAACGAATCGCCAAGCATTTCTGCAGCCTGTTCCGCTTGAGAGCAATCATCGGGCCCCGTATGTGCTGCAATGTATCGTCTTCCAGCTTCTCCGATTGGCGAGTTCGATGTGACAACGGGAATATTGGAGCGCGTTGCTTGCCTAACCGCTGGGATGAGGGCATTTTGCGATGTAGGCCAAAGTACAATCACATCGAACCGCTGAGAGATCATATCTTGAAGTTGATTAAATTGAGTCGCAGGATCACCTTGGGGATCCATAACCGTTGCTTTTAGCCCGAGTTCCTTGGTGTACTTTTCCGCGGTTTCTGCGTATTTAGCCTGATAAGCGTTTGATCCTGGGTAAAGTACGGTTATCCCAATTCTTGTTTCGCTCAGTGGTTTTTTTAGTTCTCCTCCCAACCAATCTGGCGCATCCGATGCAAAGGATGTTGAACATATTAGTGTTGTGGATATGAGTAGTGAAAGTTTCTTAAGTATACGTTTTTGCAACTTCATGTAGCCTCCATTCTGTATTACATCAGGTCATCCATTGCCTTTATGAAGAGTGAATGCTTCAACTATAAGTCTTGTAAGCAAGTCACCTGTTAAAGGTTAATCCCTATCCATGATTGACCTTTACTACGCATTTACAAGGCAAAGAATATTCATAATGGATATTTTGTTTTTACCTGAATATCCATTATGGATATTTTTAAAAACACAAAATGTACGCTCATGACATAATCGATTTCATTAACAAGTGATTAACATTGGAGTGTGCAATGACAAGCAGGGAACGTGTCATATCACTAATGCGGTCAAACGGGTTATTGGTCGCCTTTTTACTATTCCTATCTGTCGTTACAGTAAATGTACCTTCATTTCTAACAGCGAATAATATTCTCGATGTGATGAGGCAAGTTTCTATCACTGGAATGATGGCAATCGGTGCAACGTTCGTTGTTATCAGCGCTCGGTTAGACCTTTCAGTGGGCTCCATGCTGACTTTACTCACTGTCATCATGGTTGATTTACATAACCAAATTGGTCCTTTGCCCGCCATTTTGATCACACTCGCTTGCGGTGTCTTTATTGGTGCTGTTAATGGTTACTTTGTCGGTGTAATGGGGCTTAATGCTCTGATTGTCACGCTTGCAATGCTCTCTCTTCTTCAAGGTTTAACGCTGCTCTATTCTGGGGGAGCCAACGTCAACGTTTCCGATTCACAAACTACGTGGTTTGCGTTTTTTGGGCGTGAAGAGCTATTGGGTATACCTGTTCCGGTTTGGATTTTTCTTTCATCAGCACTAATTGCGAGTTTTGTTTTAAAGCGAACGGGCTTTGGGCGATCTATTTATGCCGTTGGTGGAAACGAAATAGGCAGTTTGTTTTCGGGGATAGGAACGTCTATGTGTGTCCTAGTCACTTTTGTTATATCAGGGCTCACGACGTCAATAGCCGCCATTATTATGGCGAGCCGTGTGATGGGCGCGCAAAATACGATTGGACAAGGATATGAACTGACAGTCTTGGCAGGAATTATTTTGGGAGGAACTTCTCTCATGGGAGGAAGTGGCACCATTTGGCGCAGCGTAATCGGAATATGCATGCTTGGATTTATCCAGAACGGTTTATTGTTGCTTGGCTTTCCTTACTATGTTCAGTGGCTAGTGACTTGGGTGATTATCATTGTTGCTGTTTGGATAGATTTAGCAGCACAGCGTGGGAGGGTAATCGCTTGAGGAATACGGCAGTTACAACCGCAAGGAAGAGCATTGTGAATAACGTCTTGAAAGGTTCACGGACACAAGAGATCTTGATGAAACTGGCGAAAAATCACATTTGGTTATTCCTGATACTAACCATGATTTGTTTCTCTTTTACCTCTCCTTATTTTCTTACTTTAAACAATTTAAGTAATGTTGCAACGCAGGCTGCTTTTATAGGAATTATTGCGATTGGCATGACGCTGGTGATGATCAACGGTGAAATAGATTTGTCCGTTGGCGCGATTTTGGCTTTGGCGAGTGCACTTGCTATTGGATTACAAACGCATATTGGCGTGTGGCCCGCTGTTATATGCGCGTTAGGGTCAGGCGCTTTACTCGGGCTGCTGAATGGCACTTTAGTTACGATGTCGGGCATGCATTCTTTTGTCGTCACGCTTGGTGGGTTGATAGGAATTCGGGGTATCGTCTTTGTCTATACAGGTGAAAACGCACTAATGGTAGAAGATTTTAGCTATACCGAATACCCCGAGATCTACTTTGGTCCGTTATCCATAACAGCACTGATTTTTTTAGCGCTCGTTTTCTTTTTCCAATGGATGCTTTCTTCAACTCGACATGGGCGAGAAGCTTATGCCGTTGGCGACAATGTAGAGGCTGCTCATGTTGCTGGAATAAACGTAAAAAAACACAAGACCATCAATTTTGTACTGTGCGGTCTTATGGCCGCCATTGCGGGTGTTTTATTGTCTATGCGTTTAGGAACTGCAGAACCCAATGCAGGAAAAATCTGGGAGCTTTGGGCGATAATTGCCGTGGTTTTAGGGGGCACGCGGATGCAAGGTGGGTATGGGAGTATGTGGAAAACGCTTGGCGGAATACTCACGCTATCGGTGATTCAAAACGGACTGAGATTAATGAATACGCCCAACTACATTGAGCTAATTGTGATGGGGTCTGTGCTCATACTAGCGTTGATACTCGACAAAGTACTGGTTGGTCGAAGTTCTGGCTAACTAAGATTCAGACGAAACTCTCCTAGAAACATGAGCGATGTTAGGGAACATAATAGGTAGGAATTTATGGATAAGAACCCACCCACGTTATCTCTTAGAAGCATTACAAAACGATTCCCTGGCGTTATTGCGTTAAATGAGGTGAGTTTTGATCTCAAGGCCGGAGATGTACATGCATTGGTTGGTGAGAATGGAGCTGGAAAATCAACCTTAATGAAAATTCTCGCAGGTGTTTATCAGCCTGATGAGGGGCAAATTTTTTTATCGGACCTTTCTGTGGTGTTTCCAACCCCAAAATCTGCAATCGAGAATGGGATATTGCTCATTCACCAAGAGCTTTCACTTTCGCCTGAGCTGTCGGTTGCGGAGAACATCTATTTAGGAGCATGGCCAACCAATGCCTTTGGAGTGGTGAAAAAGGATGTGCTGAACCAAGAGGCCCAGCTCGCCCTAAATCAACTTGGCTGTGATTTCAAACCGACTGATTTAGTGAAAGATCTCTCCATCGCTCGACAGCAAATGGTTGAGATCGCGAGAGTGTACGCGTACAACGCAAAAATCATCGTGTTCGATGAGCCTACTGCATCATTAACGGATTTAGAAAAAGATAAACTGTTCTTAACCATTCGACGGTTAAAGGAACAGGGGGCCGCTATTGTATACATCAGTCATAAAATGGATGAAATCTTCGAAATTACAGACAAGATTACGGTTCTTAAAGATGGTGTTTTGCAAGCGACTTTACCAACTGAATCGACGGATGCCGGCGACATCACAACAAAAATGATTGGGCGGACTATAGATAAATATTTTATAAGAGCGAATTCGACACATGGCACCCCAGTTTTAAAGGTCGATGGGTTGTCGAAAGCTGGGGAATTTTCAAATATTACTTTTTCAGTAAACTCAGGAGAGGTACTTGGCCTGTATGGTCTTGTCGGTGCAGGACGATCTGAAATTGCCGAAACATTGTTTGGCTTGAAAGTGCCCGATAGCGGGAACGTTTTTTTTAACGAAATGAAAGTACAGTTTAGCTCTGCACGTGAAGCCATTGATGCCGGAATGGCATTGGTTCCGGAAAGTAGAAAAGAACAAGGGTTGATATTAGGAATGGGGGGGAAGAGCAATATTTCTTTACCAAACCTTAAGTCAGTGTCTTCTTTTGGCGTTTTAAATCATTCAAAAGAATCCTCGCTTTTTGTTAAATATAAAAATTTACTGGATATAAAAACGACGGGTCCAAACCAGCGAGTTGAGGATCTGTCTGGTGGAAATCAGCAAAAATTTGTGCTCGCTAAATGGCTGTCAACTCATCCTAAATTGATCATTTTAGACGAACCCACGAGAGGCATTGATGTTGGTTCTAAGTCTGCGATTCACGAGTTGATCGCTTCTCTAGCTGAAAATGGGTTGGCGGTTATCGTCATTTCCTCAGAAATGCCAGAAGTTATTGGCGTAAGCCACAGAATTTTAGTGCTTTCAGAAGGAAGTATTACAAAGGAATTGGTGGGTAGTGCAATGACTGAGAAAAACTTAATTAATGCGGTGTCTTTTTAACTTTGCTGAGCAATTTAAGTTAGCAGAGCGAAAGCGATCGAGACAAAGTGAGGATGCATGGAAAGTATAAGTAAAAAGGTCGAACCTGTACGAATTGGCTTGATCGGGGCTGGTTTTATGGGGCGATGCCATGCCCATGCTTTTCGTTCGGTATCAGGGTTATTCGATATAGAAAGCCCGATTGAACTCTATTCATTAGCGGATGTTGATCAAATAAGCGCAAATAAAAACGCAAAAGCACTTGGATTTGAGCGCGCAACTAGCGATTGGCGAGAACTTATTTCCGACGAATTAATTGATATTATTGCTATAACGACTCCAAATATATTCCATGAAGAAATGGCGCTCGCAGCGATTGCCGCAGGAAAAACGGTGTATTGTGAGAAACCGTTAGCCACGAATCTTGAAGCGGCGAAAAGAATGGTGAAAGCGGCTTCCGATAAAAAAGTGGTGACCGTGGTTGGGTTTAATTTCCTACGAAATCCGTTGATTGTCTATGCGAAAAAACTCATTGAATCCGGCGAATTAGGCGACCTAGTTAGCTTTAGGGGGCGCCATGCTGAATACTACATGCCAAAAGATGTACCCCATTCGTTTCGCACTGAGATAAATGGTGGGGGAGCTCTTGCAGATATAGGAAGCCACATTGTCGCTATGGCAAGGTATTTGGTGGGTGACATTAGTACGGTCTGTACCCAGAGCAAAACAATTCATAAATTGAGATCGTGTAAGAAGCCGGGAAATGACGAATCAGTGCAGAACAAGGAGTCTTTTGTAGACGATGTGTCACATTCTCTCATTGAGTTTTCTAGCGGATTACAAGGCAGTATCGATGTGAGCTGGATAATGTCTGGTAGGAATATGGATCTAGAGTTCGAAGTCACTGGAACAGAAGGTGCGATAATCTTTAACCAAGAGAGAATGAACGAGTTGTTGCTTTGTAAGAATACTGAGGCAAAGCCGGAAAATGGCTTTCGCAAAATCGAAATGGGGCCGGCTCACCCACCTTATGGCAATTTTTGCCCAGCTCCGGGGCACCAAATAGGGTTTAACGACTTAAAAATCATTGAGGTGGCAGAATTGATAAACTGCCACAATACCAACCAACCACATGACTGTGACTTTTTTGAGGCTTACCAAATCATGAAAGTCATCAATGCGATGCAGCAATCGGTAAAACTTAAAAGCTGGGTGAGCGTTTAATTCGCGTATTGATTGCGTATTTTTTGTGGGCATAGGTTTGTGCAATCCTTGCCATTTATAGTTGTCGTATAGTCGGAATTAGTTCACTTAAGGCCAGTAGGCAATAAGCACCAAGTAACCCTTGTCGTAACATGCTGTCGCAATGTTAGGTTACTTGGTTTCATTCAATTAATGTTCATGGTGATGTGAAGGTACATAATCCGGATCGGTATCACCAATTAGGGCTTCCGTGGTTAACATCAATGCAGCAATGGAACTCGCGGTTTGTAAGGACATACGAGTCACTTTAGTTGGGTCAATGACGCCCATTTCAACCATATCGCCAAATTCGTTACTTGCAGCGTTCAATCCGAAATTCGTTTCTTTATTGCTTACTTTTTCGAGATGCACACCGGCATCTAGACCTGCATTAGTAATAATCTGTTGAAAAGGAACCTTCATTGCGTCTAGCGCAATGTTCATTCCTGCTTGTTCATCGGGCGAACGAGGTGTTGGAAGCTTTAAATTTTCTACGACTCTAAGCAACGCTATACCACCGCCTGGCACTACACCTTCTTCTATTGCCGCCCTTGTAGCATGAAGCGCATCTTCTACTCTGGCTTTCTTCTCTTTTACTTCTGTTTCCGTTGCAGCACCGACTTCAATCACCGCAATACCACCAGAAAGTCGGGCGCGTCTTTCCGACATTTTTTGCTGATCATAATCCGACTCAGAGTCGACGATCTCCGCATTAATTTTTCCTATGCGTTCATTTATAGCGCTTTCTGTACCATTCCCCTTAATGATGGTGAATTGGTCTTTAGTCAGTTCTAGGCGTTCACACGATCCAAAATGGGACTCTGTAATTGCTTCCGGTGTTAATCCCGTTTCCGCAGATAGGACCGTTGCCCCCGTTAGTGCAGCGATATCTTGAAGGATAGCAGAACGCCTTGGCCCAAAACCGGGCGAACGAGTGGCAACCGCTGAGAGTGTTTTTTGCATATGATTGACGACAAGTGTTGAAAGTGCTTCGCCTTCTATCTCTTCGGCAATGATAAACAATGGTCGATTCTTTTTGGCGCATATCTCCATAGCGGGGACTACTTGGTCATAGTCGAGTAACTTGCCATCAACTAACATGATTAACGGCGTTTTATGAAGAACTTGCATTTTCCCTTGAACGTTAACGAAATGGGGAGAAACGTAGCCTCGTCCAAATTGCATTCCTTTAACAACAGACAATTCAGTATTAAAACCACGACCTTCTTCTATGGTTACAACGCCATGCTGACCAACAGAACGTATTGCATCGGCAACAATTTTGCCAATGGTAGAATCATTATTAGCAGAAATGGTGGCAACATTCTGAATGTCGCTTTCGTTGTTGCAAGGTATGGATAAGGCTTTTAACGCATCAACAGCAGCGGACGTGGCTTTTTCAATTCCATATTTTATATCAATGATATTGAAGTTAGCGGCCTGGGCCTTGAAACCTCGATTCAAAATAGCCTGCGCTAAAACCGTCGATGTTGTGGTTCCATCACCTGCCTCATCGTTGGCTTTTGAGGCAACAGCGCGCATTAGGGATGCGCCCATTTCTTCCATTTGACCCTTAATGGCCACTTTTTCAGCGACTGATACGCCATCTTTAGTGATGATCGGCGGCTGATCGAAGTTTCTCATAACGACATTTCTTCCGCGAGGCCCCAAAGTTACCTTGACTGCATCCGCTAATAAGTTAGCGCCAGTAAGTAATCGTTGGCGAGCTTTCTCTCCAAACTCTAAATGATCCTGATCCATAATCTCCCTCATGATTTTTGTTGCTCTGCTTAGAAATATCTTGTCCCCATTTGCAAACGTTTGCAAATAATAAATCACATACTGATAACATAACTTGAGCATAATGAACGATGCAATGTGATCAATTAGCCATTTTGAGTATTTTTTAATCATTAATATTCACAAGGTAAAGGATAGGTATCTATCTGAAAATAAGTTATTATTTTGATCAATTAGACAAAAGAAGAAATGATATTCTTATATTTGAGCCAAAAAAGGGGATGTAAAAAATATGTAAATAGCTATTCTGTTTGTAACTTTCTAAGCAAAAAAATTTTCAAAAGTAATGCAAACGTTTGCAATGTTGGTTAAAAAATAAATTTGAAGGTTTGTGTGAAGTAAGAAGCCAGAGCTTTTGGTATGACTAAGATTAAAGTTGAGTTGACACAGAAAGGAGATGAATTGTGGATATAAACAGACTCAAAGGAAAGCATGTTTTGATCACAGGTGCTGCCAGAGGCATGGGCGCTGCTATTGCTGAAAATTACGCAGCACAAGGTGCCAAAGTCTGTGTTGCTGACCTAAACATTGAAGGTTGTAAAGAAGTAGTGTCAAGAATTGAGGCTGCTGGTGGTGAGGCGATTGCGGTAAAGATGGATGTCACAAAAAGAGAAGACATCGCTGCCGGTGTAGAAGCAACGGTTGCGGCATTTGGCTCAATTAACGTGATGCTCAACAATGCGGGTATCAATAAGCCACTTATGTTTATGGATATTACTGAAGAAAACTGGCATCAGATTATGACCGTTAACGGGCTTGGCTGTCTGATGGGAATGCAAGAAGCTGCTCGCCAGATGATTAAGCAAGGGCCACAGAAAGAACCCTACAAAATTATAAATGTCGGCTCAATTGTGTCTCGTATGGCTTTTGATGATGTTGTTCCATATTCGTGCAGTAAACACGCAGTTCTTGCCATGATTAATGGTGGCGCTAAAGCACTCGTTCAGCACAACATTACCGTAAATGGCTATGGTCCGGGTGTAGTGAGAACCGAATTATGGGAGCAACTAGACAAGGATCTGGTGGCGATAGGTAAATTCGAAAAACCCGGTGAATCAATGGATAAGCTTGCTGAAGACATGATCTTACTGGGCAGATATTCATACCCAGAAGATGTGCTGGGTACTGCTGCATTTTTAGCAAGTCCGGATTCAGATTACATGACCGGACAGCTGATCATGATTGATGGCGGTATGGTGATGCAATAAAACGAAGAGATAAAGAAAGTGCCTGAGGACCGAATTTTTGGGATGTATGTGGTAGAGGGCACTAAATAACGTAAACAAGGAGTAGTTAACAATGAAAACGGTAAAAATAACGCTGTTAGCCTCAATGGCTGCTTCAACAGCATTTGGTGTTACTGCAAAAGATCTTGTTATTGGTATTACCCAAAATAATGTTGGGGTTGACTCTTACCAAACCACTTATGAAAAAGCGTTTAAAGAAGCCGCCGCGAATACGAGTAATGTGAAGACGGTAGTGCTGGATGCAGGTGGTGATGTCGCTCGTCAAATCGCTCAGATGCAGGATCTCATACAGCAAAAAGTCGACGTGATCATCATATGGCCGACCAATGGTAAAGCCGTTGTTCCTGTCATCCGAAAAGCAAAAAAAGCCGGTATTCCCGTTGTTGTGACTAACTCAAATGTCGCTGAAGAAGGTCAGCAATTTATTGCTTCATTTTCTGGTCCAAACAATATTGTTCAAGGTGCTTATTCTGCGGAAATGATGTGTGATGCGTTAGATGGTAAAGGCAAAATCGTGCAGATTTCAGGGCAACCCGGTTATACCACTGCAATCGAGAGACAATCAGGTTTTGAGGATCGATTGGCTGAGGCGTGCCCTGGAGTTGTGATTATGGAAACTCAACCTGGTGATTGGAATAGAGAAAAATCTCAGCGTGTTATGGAAAACTTCTTAACCAAGTACGACAACATCGACGGCGTGTACTCTGGCGACGATAACATGGGAGTCGGTGCGCTAAATGCTGCTAAAGCCGCAAACCGCAAAGGGATTGCATTTATTGGTGCCACCAACTTTGCTGTTGGTTATGAGGCCATGGGACGCGGCGAATATTGGGGGTCGGTATATCAATCTCCTGTCGATGACGCAAAAAACGCACTAGCGACGGCTATTTCGGTAGCGAATGGTGAAGAGGTGCCTAAGCAGAACTACTTTGATACGCCAAAAATCACCCAAGACAACATGTCTCAATTTACCAAACCAGTTTTCTAATTGTGAAAATAGAAGCTATATAACAAATAGAAGCTATAAAAGGTAGATGGTAATGGATGTGGCTTATTGATAGTGAAA
The DNA here is from genome assembly GCF_030689305.1 of Vibrio penaeicida. GTDB lineage: Bacteria > Pseudomonadota > Gammaproteobacteria > Enterobacterales > Vibrionaceae > Vibrio > Vibrio penaeicida_B. The sequence continues at coordinate 197,918 of NZ_JAUYVM010000004.1, forward strand.
CGTGATGCGTTTCGATAAGCCACAGATTTTCCACGGTCTCATTTTGAAAACTTATGTAGGCAAATCAAGACGGTGTTAAGCGAATCTTGAGGACTACACTTTAAGAACTTAATGGTTAATGTGTTTGTATTTTAGTTCTTAAAGCATCTATTCGGACCGTATCAATTTCATTTCTAAGGTAGCGGTATGACAATGGACTCTCCACCAGCACAAACCTATAAGAAAAGTGACGAAAGTAAAAAGCAACCATCCATTGATGAGCGCTTATCTCAACATTCGTTGAGTAAGCTGATGGCTAAGCACGGAATCAGTGTGGCTTTCCTTCTGTCCATCGTAGTTTTCTCTGTATTTTCTGAACGTTTCTTAAGTACCGATAATTTTATGACGGTGATTCGCCAAGCGTCCATCATAGGAACGATTGCTCTGGGCGTCACGATTGTTGTCATTGGCGGGAACCTCGACCTTTCAGTGGGATCACTTCTTTCTTTTTCTACGGTTCTCGTTGTCGATTTACATGACAAGGTTGGTCCTTCTCAAGCCATTCTATTCATGTTTGTTTTTACGCTCCTTATCGGTGCAATTAATGGTTTTCTCATTGGATATCTTAGGCTTAATTCTCTTATCGTCACACTTGGCATGCTTTCGGCAATTCAAGGCATTATTTTGGTGTATACCGGCGGTCAAAATGTCGATATTGCTAACCAAGAAGACACGTGGTTTGCATTTTTTGGCAGAGGGTTCATAGGACCAATTGCGGTTCCAATTATCATCTTTGCGGTTTTAGCTATTGTGTATGAGCTTCTGTTAAAGAAAACATCTTACGGAAGAAAAGTTTTTTCGTTGGGTGGAAATCCTCTCGCTACAACTTATTCGGGAATTCGTCGAAGCAAATTAGTTTTTACTACTTACATTCTTTCAGCGCTTTCTACTGGCGTTGCTGCGCTCATCTTAGGGTCAAGAGTGATGGGCTCACAAAACAACGTTGGTCAAGGGTATGAGTTACTTGTTCTAGCGGGCATCATTTTAGGTGGTACAAGCTTGCTTGGTGGTTCTGGAAGTATAGTGAAAACGGTCATTGGGGTATTGATGCTGGGCTTTATCCAAAATGGTTTACTGCTTATGGGTTACCCATATTACGCTCAGTGGCTCGTGACTTGGGCTGTGATCATTTTAGCGGTTTGGCTCGACGTGGGCTCTAAGCGCGGAAGCTTGTTTACCAAATACTGAGTAAAAAGAGGGAAGCATGAATCAGCTAAAAACATTCTTAACCGCGCAGCCGATTTGGATTTTTGTACTTGTTTCAATTTTCGTATTCAGCTTTGCGTCCGAGCACTTCTTTGATGTGACTAACTTTCAAAACATTCTGATCCAAACGTCGACGATCGGTTTCATTGCGTTAGGCATGACTTACGTAATGATCAACGGAAATATCGACCTTTCTGTTGGTGCCGTAGTAGCACTTTCGGCGAGTTTAGCCGTCGATTTACAAGGAAGCATTGGAATTCCACTTGCTGTAATTGCTGCTCTAGGTGCCGGCGCCTTGTTAGGCTTTTTAAATGGTGTTTTGGTGTGGAAAACCGGTGTTGACGCATTCATTGTGACTTTAGGGGCAATGATTGGTGTACGCGGGCTTGTGTTTGTATACACGCAAGAGCAGTCTTTTTATGCACTCGACTTTGCGTATTCAGATTTTGGCAGTAGCGATGTTTTCGGATTCCCCACGTTGGCTCTGCTGTTTTTAGTCGCCACTCTACTTATGCATATCGTACTTAAATATACGGTTCATGGACGCAATGTATACGCCGTTGGAGGGAATATAAAGTCTTCGATTGATTCGGGGATTCGAGTCGGTCCTCACATGGTAATTAACTTTGTGTTAGTCGGCTTCTTTGCTGCATTTGCAGGTGTGACGTTATCGACTCAAATGGGGGCAGCAACCCCAAACCTCGGGCGAGATTTTGAATTGTGGACAATCACCGCTGTTGTTTTAGGAGGCACACGGTTAACAGGTGGTGCAGGGAGTATTATTGGGACACTAGGCGGTGTACTCGCTATTGGCATATTACGTAATGGATTGAACTTACTCCAAGTACCTGCATTTTATGTGTTAGTCATTATGGGCTCAATTTTGATTTTAGTTTTGTTTATTGACAAGAAGGTGAATCAATCTGGCAGTAAAGGGGTAACGGCATGAGTACGTTAATAGAAGAAGACGCAACAACATCAGCCGTAATAACATCCGAAAAAACGAAACCTAATACACCAACGTTAGAGCTAAAGGGTGTACGTAAAGAGTTTCCGGGTGTCGTGGCATTGAATGATGTGAGCTTTGATATTCGCTCGGGTGAAGTACATGCGTTACTTGGGGAAAATGGTGCGGGTAAATCGACATTGATGAAAGTCCTTTCTGGAATTTATCAGGCAGAACACGGAGAAATATTGATTGATGGAAACCCTGTTCTCCTTAAAACCCCAATGGATGCGCGAAATCAGGGCATTTTAATGATTCACCAGGAGCTTTCGCTTGTCGAAGATCTTACTGTGGCGGAAAACATTTTCTTAGGCATGTTACCGCGCTTCGGGCTTGGTTTTGTCGACAGTAAAACGCTGAATCGAAGAAGTTCAGAAATATTGTCTCGACTAAATTGTGACTTTAAAGCCAGCGACAAAGTAGCGGATCTTACCATTGCAAAGAAGTACATGGTTGAGATTGCTAGAGCGTTGGTGTTCACCCCCAAAATAGTCATTTTTGATGAACCTACAGCGTCGTTAACGGACTACGAAAAAGTCGTGCTGTTCGACATGATCAGCGAACTTAAAAAATCAGGAGTAGGGATCGCGTACATATCGCATCGGATGGATGAGATTTTTACACTGTCCGATAGGCTCACCGTACTTCGGGACGGTGAATACCGTGGAACGCTAGAAACGACCAAAACAAACGAGCAAGACGTAACCGCGTTGATGATTGGTCGGGAGCTAGATAAAAGTGGTTGTATTGACCCTCAATTAGGTGGAGAGACCGTTCTTGAAGTGAATGAGTTAACCCTGAAACCTTACTACGAAAACATCAGTTTCGAGTTAAAAAAGGGAACGGTTGTGGGTATGTACGGTTTGGTGGGAGCGGGACGAACTGAAATCGCAGAAACATTGTTTGGATTAAGAAATCCAGAAAGTGGCTACATTACATTCAATGGCGAGCGAACCATTATTTCTGATAGTAAAGTAGCCGTTGATACGGGGATCGCTCTGGTTCCTGAAAATAGGAAAGAACAAGGGCTTGTTCTTGAAATGAGTTGTCGCGATAACATGACCATCGCTCAAGTAGATAGGCTTTCTGTGCTTGGATGGTTACTTCAGGGAAAGGAAGGGAAAATATACGATGATTACGCACAGCAGTTATCAATAAAATCACCTGATGGTTCTTATCCCGTAGGCAACCTGAGTGGCGGTAATCAACAAAAAGTAGTTATAGGGAAATGGCTTTCTATGCAGCCGAAGGTACTCATTTTAGATGAACCTACACGCGGTATTGATGTAGGTTCAAAATCAGAAATTCATAGCCTTATTAGAGAGTTAGCACGCTCAGGCTTGGCAGTGCTTGTGATCTCATCTGAAATGCCTGAAGTACTTGGCGTTAGTGACCAAATACTCGCAATGTATGAAGGAAAATTGGTCAAAACATTTACTTCAGAGGAAGTCTCGGAAAACGCACTAGTCACTGCGATTACTGGTCAATAACTCTACTCATATCTTTGGAGCGCTCGCTAGCGCTCTAAGCTAATTATGTCTTAAAAATAGCTAGTCACACTTCGAAAGCGGTGTGCATGGTTTATTGTGCCAAATTAAAGGAATACTTACATGAGGGTTGGATTTATTGGGTTAGGAAAAATGGGGCGGCTTATGGCTTCAAATCTTGCTACCAATGGTATTTCGTTGATGGTTTATAACCGAACTGTTCAAACTTGTTTGGATTTACGAGCGCGTTTTGGTTCTATCCAAATAGCGAAGAGTCCGGCGGAAATCGGTCACCACTGTGACATGGTTTTCTCCATACTTTCGGATGATAAAGCAGTAGAAAGTGTGTACTTAACAAATAAAGACAGCGTCCTTTCTGGCTCAATGCGTTCTCGTTATTGGATTGAAATGAGTACCATCGGCGAATCCACCTCAAAACGATTACACCTTTCAGCGTCTGAAAATGGAGTGCAATACATTGATGCGCCAGTGTCAGGCAGTTTAGATGCCGCTGAGAATGGTGATTTGGTTTTCATGTTAGGTGCGAACGAGTTAAGAAACAGTACGCTACAAGCTTGTTTTGATTTGATGGGGAAGCAAACTTTGCTTATGGGAGGTCCTACACTTGGGCACATTGCCAAATTGCTGATCAACAGTGTTATTCACAGCCAAAACCAAATCATTGCGGAAATACTTTCACTCGCTGAACCGTTAAACGTCAAGCATGAAGCGTTGCTTGAACTTCTTAATCTTAGCGCAGCTGGCTCACCTATGATGCGCTTCCGTACACCTCTTTATTTAGGAACGGACGATGCTGTGACATTTGCTCTCGATCTTGCAAAGAAAGACATGAGGCTGGCCATCGAATTAGCCAATGAAGCCGATTTGGACGTTCCTCAAATGTCGATCAACCATCAACAATTATGTTTGGCAAGCCAAGCTGGCTATGGTGAGCAAGACATGGCAGGAATGGCAAGTTATCGCAAACAACGAAACAAAAAGGAGACAAAATAATGAAGAAAGCAGCATTGTTTGTAGGTGGATGGGAGGGGCATACTCCCGAAGCATTTTGTTCTTGGGCAGCGAACCTTTTGAAAGAAGAAGGGTTTGAAGTGATTGTGTATGATTCGTTCTCTCCGTTACTGGATCGTGAATTGACCTCGGATATCGACTTAATCATTCCTATCTGGTCGAGCGCTAGAAGCAGCCACCAAGAAGAATTCGGAAATATTTCAAGAGAGGAAGAGCAAGGTTTATTAGCTGCGATTGCAGGAGGGTGCGGAATCGCTGGATGGCACGGTCACATGGGAGACGCATTTAGAGATCATCCAACCTATCACTTCCTCATTGGTGGGCAGTTTGTTGCTCATCCACCCGGTTGGCCCGACAATCCAATTCCTTCTGATGATTTCATCCACTATCCAATCCGCTTTCACGACTCAAGAGATGGAATTACGCACAATCTCTCAGACTTTACGATGTATGGCGAGCAATATTACATGTTGGTAGACCCAAGTAATGATGTATTGGCTTCTACTGAATTTAGTGGGGAGCACCTTCATTGGATAGAGGGTACTAAAATGCCCATTGCTTGGCGCAGGTTTTGGGACCAAGGCAAAGTATTTTATTGCTCTGTAGGTCACACAATAAGAGAGCTAGAATACCCGCAAATCGACGAGTTGATGAGGCGTGGTTTTCGCTGGGCAGCAAGAGATAGATGATAGTCGACCCTTTTTTTATTTAGTCGCCGTCCCTGCAATTTTGATTTATGGAATAGGGAAAGGTGGGTTTGGTGGTGCCATTGGAAGCATTTCAGTTCCTATGATGTCACTAACGATTTCCCCCATTCAAGCTGCCGCCATTTTACTGCCCATTCTGATCGTTATGGATATCTTTGCTGTAAAACATCATTACCGAACCGCAAATTACTCCGTGATCCGCTCTATGCTGGCTTGGGCAATAATAGGTATTGTAGTTGCTGGCCTGCTTTTGGATCTATTATCTATACATTTGATCAAAGCGTTGATAGGAGGGATATCCGTTCTATTTTGCTGTTTATATTGGTTTGGCATCAGTGGCCATGCGTTTTTTAAGCATCCAAAATGGCGGATAATCTGGAGTTGTTTATGCGGGTTCTCTAGTACCGCTATCCATTCGGGTGGTGGACCTGCAACCATTTACTTACTGCCGTTAAAGCTAGATAAGGTTGTTCTTGTAAGTACTATGGCGGTCTTGTTCGCGATTCTGAACGGAATAAAACTTGTGCCTTATGGGATGTTAGGAAGTTTCTCAAAGGAAAATCTAATGACGGCATTTGTTTTAGCGCCGTTAGCCCCGATTGGTGTCTATTTGGGCGTTTGGTTGCTCCACAGAGTATCAGAAAAGTTTATATATCAAGTATGCTATGTCTGCCTATTGGTATTCGGCACAAAACTGCTTCTTGAGGGGATTTTGCTTTAACTCAGTTAACGGAATGCAAAGGTTCTGGATGAGCCAAATGATAGCCTTGGAACATGTCGATGTTCAACGAGACCATGTTTTCGAATTGTTCCTTCGATTCGATACCTTCAATAACAGTTTTTGCACCGACTTCTGTGGCAACTCGAAGTGCAGAAAGGAGTGGGGATGCGATGCCACCCATAAAGTCATTCATTAGACTCTTATCGATCTTTACTATTGAAGGGTTGATGAGCTTCACTCTATCTTTTGTAGACGCTTGCTGACCGTAGTCGTCTACCGCAATACCAAACCCATTTTGAGTCAGTAGTGAAGTCACTCGAGATAACATCTGATTGTCTTTAACTTGCAGTTCGACAAATTCAATAACAATTTGCCTGGTCCGGATTTTAAGTTCGTCGAGTCTGTTAACTAATACAGAGCGGCTCAAATCGTGGAAAAGATTATGCTCTGGGTCCGGCAGGGCATTTAAGAAGAGTTGTTTATTTCGGTGTTTGGATTGAGCAAAATTGAGTATGTGTATTGCCCTGCTTAGTGCTTCTACATCTATACGAGTTTCTATACAAAATGTGTTGGTATGAAAAAATAAGTCCGGTCGAATGGTTTCACCTTCCTGATCAGAAATTCTAACAAGAGCTTCCACCCCCATAACTTCTTTGCCAGCATTGAAAATTGGCTGAAATACACTTCTCAATACGAAGTTATCGTATTCTGCGTAATGCTCACCAGATTTGTCTTGCTTAAGGCACAGCGTAAAATTTTCTGAATTAGATAAGATCATACTTTCATACAAGCTCAAGGCAATACTAAGATCGATATATTAAAATAACGAAATACTTAAAAACATCACTCTATTTTGGGCAGAATATCAACATTGTCAAGACTATTTATTTGGTATGCTAACCCTAATTGATTTGTAATGATTTATTTGAAAATTATTTTGTTAAGTTTTTGATATGTATTATTAATATAATGTCTTCTTATGGCTGCTATAAATATAAATAATAGGTGCATAGAAGAAGTTATTTTTACAAAATATAGAACTCGTCACAATATTTATAAATGAGCCGGTTGTTCAAATATCAAACGAAGCTCACATATAATTAGAACCTGCTCTCATTTAAATTGTAACAAACACTAACTTCATTAATTAAATAAACACATTTTGTATTTAGATCAAAAAAATCGTTGATAGGGATCTTAAGATCTATATTTGATCAAAATACTATTTGAATTATTTATCGTTCATCGAAAAAGTCTTTATTTCTAATATATTTCCTCATCAAATGGTATGAGAAAGGGCGGATCAACCAGCTTAGAATTGAACGTATAAGTCGGATCCCAGTAGGAGTGTTTTCGTAAATTTTCCCATTGTATAGCCACAAAAGTTTTCCGACGTGCCAATACACGAAAGGGAGGGGTGGCATAAATGTTACAATATCGAGGTCGCAGCATACCCTGTATGTTCTTCTTGCCAGTTTGTAATGCGCTTTAAACTGATAGTTTCCAGCTGCTGGTTGACCAAAAGTGACTACGCGTTTAATGCAATTCGGATAACGGGACTCTAAATAGTCAGCCAGTACGTTACCAATCGCTCCACCCGAAGAGTGACCAGTGATACTTATTCTCTTTCCTTGCTCGTCGACTAAAGGTTTCACAATATCTTCTACGCGCTCCATTACTGAGCGACCTAGCGTATCTTTTTTATGCGCTGGCGTACTTTCTTGACTAAGTAGGAAGTGAAACCCAGCGTGAATAGAGTAGTGAAGCCCCCAGCATTTACAGGACTTTTGCCACATTGCGCTGTTTAGAAGCCAATCCCAAATGTTGTGTGACCCTTTTATAACGATGATCACTTCATCGCTATTACGACTCCAAAGAATGCGCATCAGCACCTTTCCAAATCGGTTGTTAATGACACGTTGTCCGTTGGGATCGAATCCGTATCGGGTTTGCTTAAAAGTACGTGGGTAGGCAAGTTCGCAAAGAACGGCGTAGCGTTCATATTGGTAACGTTTTAGTTTTTTCACAGCCAACTTAAGAGTTTTATTTCAGCTTGACTGCGAAGTGTTAAAACTTGATGACAAAAAGTGGGTGTTGTTTAGGTAGTTTGGGCAAAGTTATTTATAAATTGAGCCTAACGATGCCATTCAAGTATGGAGTAGAGGTGTATGTATTTAAGAATCGCGTCTTTGGTGTTGGGTTTTCTTAGAGGATGCGCAAAGCTAAGGTAACAAGGGCGAATAGAAAACCGCTGTTCCAGTTCTTTATAGATCGAACTCTCAGATTTCCATAACAAGACGCCTTGCTCTTTGTACTCTCCTTCGTTCTTCGGAAGTTCAGTATTCCACCAACTTAATATCTCACGGCTCCATTTTCCCCGAGTAAACCAGTGATCGGCAATAACAACTAATAGATCATTCGGTTGTATGGCGTACCCATATTCAGCTTGCCATTGATTTATGTCTCTTAGCATATTTTCCCGGCAGCTTTTACTTGCACTCATTAAGTGGTGGCTATGCACCCAAACAGTCCCGATGTCTGAGGATACGCGGAAATGGAAAGGCTGGTCAGGAACCGGAAGGCTTTCTATGGATTCGAAGTAGTTTGGGTGATCATATTCTGTAAACTTGCTAGCCATTCTGCGAGCAAACGCTAAACCGAGATGATGCTCACTCATGCCACGATTATGCACAGTTGGGTAATGGCTTTCGCATAATTTCAGGCAGTCTTCCTGAAAATCAATCAATCCTTGAATGACTAAATCTTTTAACAAACAGAGCTCTCCTAGTGCAAGGAGAACTCAAAGACTCCTTACTTTACTAACCAACGTTTTACTTTATCTTTTCTAAATAATAGTAGTAAAAATGAAGATGTTAGATATAAAACGGGTTCTATACCTACAGATTTAACAGACCAAAGATAATGGATTGGTATAAGCAAGACTGCGATATAGACCCAATTATGCAAAGCTTGCCACCTTTTTTTTAACTTTCTTTGCGCTTGTTTCGTTGATGTAACTGTAAGAAGCAAAAGGATAATCCAGCTAAGTGCCCCAATTATGAGGTATGGGCGAGTTATGATTTCATCGAGTATCAAAAGCCATTGGTAGCCGAGATCCAACGAAACATAAGCTAAAAGATGCAAAGCGGCCCACATAAAGACAAATAAACCAAGTAAACGCCTTGTTCTGATTAGCTGCCCGATTTTTAACCATCGAACAAGAGGGGTAATAAGCATGGTGGCAATTAAGGTATTCAGTGCAGCCTTACCTGTAAAATGAATGATTTCATCTACTGGTTCTGCACCAAGGTGTCCATTGGTTGCAGCCATGAACAACCAAAGGAGTGAAAACCACTGAACAACATGAATGAGTGCTTTGGTCACAATGATGTGTGTGTTGCTCAGTGTCATTAATAATTCCTGTTCAAGTCGAGACCAGTATAGAGTTTGGCTACTTCATCCTCATAACCATTGAACATCAACGTATCCTGCCTTGAAGAACTAAAAATAGTGCCTTCGCCAATGAACCTTTCTGACGCTTGGCTCCAACGAGGGTGGTCCACTTGTGGATTTACATTGGCATAAAAGCCATATTCATGGGCTGCGAGTTGATTCCATGTTGTTGGGGGTTGATGCTCGGTTAATACGATTTTTACAATAGATTTAATACTCTTAAAACCGTACTTCCAAGGCACCATTAGACGCAGCGGCGCGCCGTTTTGAGGCGCAAGGGTTTTGCCATAAAGTCCAACAGACATAATAGCCAATGGGTGCATCGCTTCTTGAATTGTTAAGCCTTCAACGTAAGGGTAGTTAATTCCCCCTCCGACGCGTCTGGACTTTTGACCAGGCATTCTTTCAGGGTCGTAAAGTGTTTGGAAAGCGACGTATTTTGCATTCCCCTTTGGTTTCGCTTTTTCAATTAACTTGCTAATCGGAAAACCAAGCCATGGAACGTTCATCGACCAAGCTTCAACACAACGAAACCGGTAATACCGATCTTCGATTGCAAACTGATTTAAGATATCAGCAAAATCGATGGTGTAAGGTTCATGAACTTCACCACCGATTTCTATTTGCCAAGGATCGGTCTTGAATCCTCTGGCATTTTCTGCTGGCTGGTGTTTTGCAGTACCAAATTCATAAAAGTTGTTGTAAGTCAGAATTTTTTCTTCAGGGGTGAGCGTAAGCGTACGATTTTTGTATTTTGATGGTACAGACTTCAGAGGTTTGCGGGGATCGACAATGGCTTCCGCCTCTTTTGACTTAAATACATCAAAAATACCAGCATTAGCTGTCCCAGCTATTGGTGCTGTGGCAGCAAGAATCCCTAGTTTCTTTAGGACTTGGCGGCGATCGTCATAGACAGTTTCAGATGTAATGTCATTGTCTTTTAACTGCCATGATTTTGCGATCCGGATTAGCATAAGAAACTCCTGATTTTGGTACAATTCGTTGCGTATCTACCCAATACTGTTAGATATGAGGGTACTAATACTTTAGACCCTTTAAGGTAATAAAAACTTTCATTGCACAACCACCGAGAACTCATACGGCTATGTCAGAGATAAAGATTGAAAGAAAGAAGAAGAACGAACTCGTAGAAGAGCTTCAAGAGTATTTACTAAACGAGCTGGATACCGAGGCAGGGCAATTTGAAGCAGAGTTTTTACTCGATTTTTTCATTAGTAAAGCTGGACCAGCGATTTATAACCAAGCATTAACCGATGCAAGGACTGTTATTGAAAGGAAAGTTGCAGATATCGATGAAGAGTTGTATGGCATTGAAAAATAATAATTAAAAGCTGGATCGTTTCGTGTTTTTACACTGTAAATTTTTTGTCGACCATCTTCATTTCTAATAGTTCACCTCAAATTGTTCAAATTTTTCGAATGAGTCAATCAGTTTGTACTACTTTTTGATAAGTGCTTTTTGGTAAATACTTCGTTGCACCTAACCAAGGTTGGGTAACACAAATGCAAACATAACCCACACAGTTGGGTAAATAATGATAATGAGTAACATAATGAGCAACATTCCAAAAAACTATTCGCTTACTGCAAGAGTCGTACACTGGGTTTCTGCACTTTCAGTCTTTGGACTGTTTGGTGTTGGTTTATGGATGGTTGACCTAACTTACTATAGTGAGTGGTATAAAACGGCACCGTATTGGCACAAATCAATTGGTTTGATTTTGGCTTTGGTAACGCTGTTTCGCTTGGTTTGGAAACATTTGAGTGCTCACCCTTCTATTGAAGGCAAAGCATACGAGGTTTTGGCGGCGAAGTTAGCTCATATTGCGATGTACTTATTGTTGTTTACATTGTTTACATCAGGCTATTTGATCTCAACGGCAGATGGTCGTGGGATAGAAGTATTCGATTGGTTCGTTGTACCCTCGATGGGGGAATTATTTGCCAATCAACCTGACATTGCAGGAACGATCCATTATTACGCGGCTTTCGCTTTAATAGGATTGGTGGCAATTCACGCTGCGGCTGCACTTAAACATCACTTCATCGACAAAGATGACACGCTACGCAAAATGATAGGAGTTTCAAAATGAAAAAATCGATTTTCGTCACAGGGCTAGCTTTAGCAATGGCTTTGCCATTCGGTGCAAGCGCAGCGGATTACAATATTGATACTAAAGGCGCACACGCCTCCGTAAACTTCAAAGTTCCGCATCTTGGTTACAGCTTTATCCAAGGTCGCTTTAACACTTTCAGCGGTGATTTTTCATACGATGCAAACAACGTTTCTGCGTCTAAAGTTAACGTTGTGATCGACACTACAAGCTTAGATTCAAACCACGCGGAGCGCGATAAGCATTTACGTAGCTCTGATTTTATTAACACTGGTAAGTTTTCTCAAGCGTCTTTCAAAAGCACGAAAGTGACGGATAAAGGCAACGGCAAAATGGCGATTGAAGGTGAATTGACACTTCATGGTGTAACAAATCCAATCACTATCGATGCTGACTTCATTGGAGAAGGTAAAGACCCGTGGGGCGGTTACCGTGCAGGTTTTGTTGGTACAACTCGCCTAGAGCTTAAAGATTTCGACATCGCGGTAATGGGTGCGTCTAGCTACGTAGACCTAGAACTTCATGTTGAAGGCATTCGTAAGTAATTAAATCGCTTCGAATAAAATTTATGCCCCCATTAGATTAGTTGCTAATGGGGGCATTGTTTTAGGTGTATCTTTCTATATTTCTTTCTGAGCGGATCATAATTTAAGCAATTTCTAAGCGTGATTCTTGCGTTTCCTCTCGCTCACCGTAAACCGTTCTAAGAGCTTGCATGACGTCCATCCGTGTAACGGTACCTATGAATTTATCGCCTTCAAGAATAGGGTAGCACTTAGGCTTGTTCACTTTCATCGCTTTTGCACGCTCTTCCAATGAAAGACTGCTGAAGCTGGTAGCAATACCCATACTCGTCGTCGGATAAAGCTGATTTTTATCAATACAAACGTACTCTGCTACGTTAATAAGCGAATCACTTGCGTCTAATGCGAGTACGTCTCTCGTCATCAAATCCACAACCTTTTGATCTTTCGCTGGAATGTAGTCTTGGCACCATAAATCAACCAATACATCGTGTATTGAAAAATAGCCTACGAGCCTTTCATTTTTATCAGTAACAGCAGCGCCTTGAAGACCAGAATCAAGCAGTATATCGACAGCGTCTGCTGTTGGCATATCCGCTGGAAGCGAAATAGAAGGAAGGGTAATGAGTTCTTTTACTGTTACGTTACTGTTCATAGTGGAATCCTTAAGCGAAGACGTTGTTTGTGTTGTTGTAATGGGATGAATTTGGGCGGCTTTTAGCTGTGGTCTTGTGTAAATAGACCAATTTGTAAGCCCGACAAGTACCGCTCCTCCGACAATGTTGCCAAGAGTGACGGGAATTAGGTTTGCAGTGATGAATTGAGCCCAATTCAAATCGGCGTAATGTCCTGGTGTAACACCTACTTGAGTCCAAAACTCCGGCGAAGCGAATGCTTTAATAGCCATACCAAGTGGCACCATAAACATGTTGGCTACGCTATGCTCAAACCCGCTGCTAACAAACATGGCAACAGGAAGAACGAGCATGGCTGCTTTGGTTGCCGCATTAGTCGCGCAAAATGAAAGCCAAATAGCCAAGCAAACTAAAAGATTACAAAGAACACCGAGAGAGAAAGCTTGTAGCGGTGTATGGTGAACTTTGTGTTGAGCAATATTCAGCGCATTAAGTCCCCATTGACCGTGATCGAGCTGATATAAACCAGCGGCAGCAACCAATCCGAGTAAAAACATCGCGCCAAGAAAATTGCCGATGTAAACCTTGCCCCAAGTCGCAAGCATTTTACTTACTGATATTTGCTTGTTCGCTAATGCAATGGCAGATAGTACCGAGCTGGTAAACAGTTCGCCTCCACCAAGTACAATGAGTATTAAACCGAGGCTGAATGCGATTCCGCCTGCTAGCCTGCTCAACCCCCAAGCAGCGCCTTCGCTGCCCGTTGTCACCGTTATATAAAATAGAAAAGCCAGCCCGATGAAAGCGCCTGCCATCATGGCAAGATAAATCGTTGTGCTAGTGGATTTAGCCGTTTTGTTTAGGGCGTATTTTTCCGCTTCTCCCATCATTTCTGGTGGAGTATTTATGGGTTTGTTTAAAGAGTTAGGTGCATGCATATTTGCTCCTTAGACTCGTGTTCATGGCGTGTTCTCCTATATGGCTTCATGCGGTCATTGCATGGCTCACATCCAGAATAGGGAGATTGGTTAGCAGATAAAAATTGATAATTTTCAAGATCCTTATCAGTTTTATTGATAAGAGTTTAGATGCATGTAAAATGACCAAAAAGAAGAAACCCCAGTGCCCTCTAGTTCTGAATACTTTCTATTGAGGTCATATGGGGTGATAAGAATTTCAAAAGGAAATTTATGCGTTACTCACTAAAACAGTTGGCAGTCTTTGATGCAGTAGCAGACACCGGAAGTGTTAGCCAAGCTGCAGATCATCTTTCATTAACCCAATCCGCAACAAGCATGTCTCTAGCTCAACTTGAAAAAATGCTCGGTCGTCCTTTGTTTGAGAGACAAGGTAAAAGAATGATGCTGACGCATTGGGGAACTTGGCTTCGACCTAAAGCAAAAAAGCTTTTACAAGATGCACAACAGATAGAACTGGGCTTTTTTGACCAGCATTTATTAAGTGGTGAGATTCGTTTGTGTGCGAGTCAAACACCTGCGGAACATTTAGTCCCAGACCTTATCAGTATTATTGATAACGACTTCCCTGAGATGCGAATATCACTCAAAGTAAAAAGTACACGTAGTGTTATTGAAGGTGTGTTGGATTACAAATACGACTTAGGCGTGATAGAAGGGCGCTGCGACGACAATAGAATCCATCAAGAAGTTTGGTGCCGAGACCACTTGACCGTTGTAGCTGCAGCCCATCACCCCTTTGCTCAACGAGATAGAGTCAGCCTGGCACAACTTGAACAGGCGAAATGGGTTCTGCGAGAGCATGGGTCGGGCACTCGAAAAGTTTTTGATAGTAACATTCACAATTTAATTGCCGATTTAGACGTATGGCGTGAATACGAACACGTACCTGTATTGCGAAGCATGGTGGCAAACGGTCCTTACCTCACTTGTCTTCCTTATCTAGACGTTGAGCGGTTCATAGAATCCGGTCAATTGGTCGCGCTCAATGTACCTGAACTCAAGATGGAAAGAACACTGTCCTTTGTTTGGCGGGCAGACATGGTTGAAAACCCACTTCTGGATTGTATTAAGAGAGAAGGTCTTCGCATGATGAAGAATAAACCTTCATTTTTGTAGTGACGATACTTCAATGGCAACGGGGTAAGTTAGCGTTGAAAAAGGAAACGCTATATTGGGTATATTGATAAAGCGACCCGAGCGGTCGTTTTTCTAACTCTAATGCAGCTTCGTGGTTTACCGCCGGTGTTGTACACCGCAAAGCCGATTTCCATATAGGTTCACATGATAGCCGTCATCAATAAAATCGATTGCATTAACATTTCTATGTAATACACACCTCCCCGCTATATATAAATGTGAGTTGGATCGTATTCGATATTGCTCGGTTTATATAACATCTCTTTTTGACTGCAATACAGGTTTTTCAATGAGTGTTCTATTCGCCATTGCACTTACAACTGGCATTCTTTCTGGTATCTGGGGTTGGCTATCTGTCGCTTTAGGTTTACTAAGTTGGGCTGGTTTTCTTGGCTGTACGAGTTACTTTGCTTCCCCACAAGACGGTGCAAAAGGTCTTGGTGCTTCTCTTCTTACTAATTTATCTGGCGTATTCTGGGCGATGGTAATTATCACCTTATCAGACTATCTGAGCTTAGAAATTACTGGTTACGCTGTCACGTCAATTGTTGCATTTTTTATGTGTATACAAGCTAAGAAAAGCTGGTTTGGCTATATTCCGGGCACGTTCATTGGTTGCTGTGCAACTTTCGCGGCAAATGGTAACTGGCAACTCGTTGTGCCATCACTCTTGTTGGGGGGAGTATTCGGTTATTTAATGAAAGCGAGCGGAGAGCGACTTCACCAATACCTAAACCTGACCAAGCAAGACGCCCACTAGCGATTACCGTTTGCTAATGAAACCACTCGTTTTAGGGTCCAACGAATCAGTAATGGGACTTTATCCGTGCCGTTATCTTCGCAGTAACTGACAATGGCGAGCGCCAAATCGGGTTTAGCGTATTTTTTAAGAGCACGCGCGATGACTTTTTTGGCTGGAATCTGATGATCCATCGGGATTTTTACAAGGGAACGAAAAAAGGGTTCGAACCCATTGGCGTAGAGGAAATGCTCGATGTCTCTGTCGGGAAGCTCGGTTAAGCGGTGACGCTCTTGCTCGTGGTTGAGTAAGCTGCGTACTGATGCCGAATATTTTTTGCCAGCGGCATCGCCATCAGTAACGACATGCCAATCAATATTGAACGATTGCGCGACTTTCACTAAAGATTTCAAACCAGACTGCGCGAACTCAATAATTTGCACGCCTTCGGCGGCTAAGTTGTAATCCAGAAGTCGTGCTAATTCGTTGAAAAGCCAAACCTCCGTTTCTCCTTCAACCAAAAGCCAACACCGAGCAAATAAAGCACTGGAGCGGTGAAAGCGTATATGGAATCCGATTTTTCGTAGTTCGTCCGCGGTTAGCTTTTTGTTCGAAATTGAATGCGCAACTGTTCGGTCGGAATGTCGAGTCAAGCGCCTAATCGTACTTAAAGGCACAGCGCTTAGAAGGTCACCACTATTTGTTGTGATGATCTTTTGCATTGGCAGTAGTTGAAAGATACTCCAAGCACGTATCAAGTGGGTAGGGTGTAGACGTCCTTCCGGATCTTCAATAATCAGTATGGGGCGAGCGCAACGCCTTAAATCAGCCGGACCTTTTGCTTGTAGATACGCACTCAGTAGACCCATAAGTAGCAAGCGCGTCTGTTTGTTATTGGTTTTATCTGCCAACTCCATAAGCGCATTTTTGTCGTTTTGGCTGGTACTCCCAAAGAAAATTCTATCGCGCTGTCGCCTTGGATTCCCGCGGGTCTGCCCACGGACGTTAAAATAATGTTCAACAAGGTTTTGCATGGAATTTAAACTACTGCGCATTTCCCCTTTATTCACATGCCCAGGCATAGCTAATAAGCGTCTTGAGGTATTTTCAATCCGCTTTTCTGCTCGGGAGTTGATTTCATTTTGAGTGTTATTCGTGATTTGTCGTCTTGCGTCCTTCAAACGTATAACTGGGTGAAGAGCCATCAATTCTTGAGCAAGTTTATAGGCATGGTGTAAATGCAGTTGATTGCCAGATGCGTCTAAGAACATATAGTTGGTGGTGATTTTAAAGAGATCTCGTGTGGCGCTTAATCGATATATTATTCGCTTAGTGCCTTCGTCATCAGTTATCCATACCGGTTTTATTTTACGATATCGTCCAGCTTGTTCTTCACCAGTAAAACTGGCTTTCCAACTCAACACAATTTGCAGGTGTTGGGTCTGTTGCTCTGCAATTGAGTAGTCAACATGGAAATCCTGCATAACAAATTCATAAGGTACACAGTCACTAGGTAGTGCGATAGAGAGTGCGTCAAGGAGCGAGGATTTACCCCAAGTATTTTCCCCAACAAGCGTTGTGAGCTCATCAAACGTCAGGGATAAACGCTTAATCCCGCGAAAACCAGCTATCTCTATTCTTTCTAACTGCATACATACCAAAAGGTCTTCTTGAACTATGTTTTAAGCTTATACCATTTCGTTAAGCTTAAGCGGTGATAGGATCACAGTATTTAATAAACAAACACTTAGCGCCAACTTATCTATGATTCATTAATATGTCATTCACATGGGGCTATGATAGAATGTCAAAAAGGTCAGTAAGATAAAACAATGAAAAATCAAAATAAAAAAGCGTCGATCACGATTGCACACATCAACGATACACACTCTTATTTCGAACCCAGTACCATTCAACTTCACTTAAACATCAGCGGCAGGCAAGTTTCCCCTTTCATCAGTGTTGGCGGCTTTGCTCGTATTTCAAACCGGTTACAACAAATTAGAAAAACAGCGCTCGAAAGTGATCGCCGTTTCTTGTTTTTGCATGCCGGTGATTGCTTTCAGGGCACACTTTACTTTTCTTTGTTTAAAGGAAGAGCCAATGCAGAAATGCTTAGTGCCTTGGAGCCAGACGCAATGGTGGTAGGGAATCACGAATTAGATATGGGAAATGAGCCAGTTGCTGATTTTCTCGACAATATCAATTTTCCTATGATTGCGAGTAATTGGGATTTATCCGCCGAGTGCAATAAACCTAATCAATTAAGTACTAAACAAAACCTTCATTCGTACAACAAAGCCAAAAAACAAGGCAGCTGGTTAACGTTTGACGCCCACGGTGAACAAATTGCCGTATTCAGTTTATCTCTCGATAAAATGGCAGACATTTCGAATCCAGATCCAGATACCCCGTTTTTGAATGCAAAGATGGTTGCCGAGCAAACGATTGATGCGATTCGCGAGTCGGGGATCAATAAAATAATCCTATTAAGCCATTTAGGGTATGAGGACGATAAACAGTTGGCAGAAGATGTTGACGGGATCAGCTTGATAATTGGTGGTCATTCACATGTGTTGCAAGGAGATTTCACTGATATAGGTCTTACTAAGCACGATGACTACGGGCTACTAATCAAGAACACAAGAATTGTACAAGCTGGGTGTTACGCTCAATTTATGGGGCACTGTGAAATCGATTTTAATGAAGATGGCACAATTGCCCGGTTTGAAGGAAAGAATGAACTTCTTGTTGGGCGCAGGTTAGCAATGGATGCCAGCTTAGACGAACTTGTCGACGATTCTGTGTACGACAGAACTCAAGCGGTAATTTATACCCACCCGAACGTTATTCGCTGTACGAAAGATCAAGCGGTGAAATCAATTCTTGACGACAAATATCGCCCACAAGTAAACGAGATTAGAGCGAGAGTGATTGGAGAAGCGTCAAAAGTTTATCGCCACGTCCGAATCCCCGATGAAGATGGCCCCAGCGAGCTAGCGCCAATAGTTTGTCGTTCTTTCTATGCCGTGATGAATAACGACGGCCATAATGTCGAGTTTGCAATTCACAATGCTGGTGGAGTCAGAAATTCACTTCCAAGCGGCAAAATTACCGTGGATGAAGTGGCAGGAAAATTGTTGCCGTTTGCCATACCTGTGGGCTATTACGACATAAAAGGTAAGTATCTCAAAGAGATGCTTGAAGGTGCCATCAATAACGCACTGAGTAATGGCGTGATTGGCACAGGATCGGGTAGTTACCCATACACACATAACCTGTGTTTTGAATACGATGCGGATGCGCCAATGGGACACCGTATTACTAACCTAATGATTGGTCATGCTCAGGGTTGGAAAAACGTCGAAGATGAAATAATTTATCGAGGTTGTTCAACTGCTTACACTATGAAAGGTAAGGAAGGTTACGACGCTATTCTTAAGATGGAAGATCAAGGATTCGTGTCAACTCACTCTATGGCTGATTGCCTGATCGACCTCGTTCAATCTGACCCAACAATATTTATTTGATCACAAATTGAACAGTTGGTCTGTATTTTGCTTCTATCAATGCGAGAGATGATTCACTGCCGGCTACGAGTTAGCCATGAGCATCACTTATTTTATGCATTGGGAGAGTACCATATGTGGAGTAGAGACTGGCTAGACACCGTAATGGTGTGTGTATGGATTTTTGCTTGGTCTGCATTGGTCTATTTTATCCCGCTTACTGGGATGTAGTTGAGTATCGATATCAAAATAATGCGATAAAGATACAATTTAGGAGCCATATGGCTCCTTTGTTTTTGGCTACGATAAAGACAAGCTAAGTGATACTCAAACAGACCGATTAAGGCTGTTTGAGTATACACTCCTTATCTGTAACCTGTTTAAAGTGAGAGTAACTTTGGTTACTTTGCGGCTTTAAACTGAGACTGCCTCATACGATTCAATGCTGCCATGACGTCAATCACTCGTGGTTTTGCCAAATCACCGTGTTTTGGCATAGCATCAAACCAATTATCTTCCTTAATCATGTTTGCTAGATCTTTTGCTGGATACTTTGACCAGCTTGGAAGTTGAGCGAATTGAAACCACACCCATCCAATAGCGTTAATCTGACTTTCAGACTCAATTTGTTCAAGCGCTTGTAGATCTACTTGTTCTTTACCAAACCTTAAACGCGCCTTTCCTTTCGAACCAACACGGAACTTACCTTCAGCCAAAATACCTTGCAGTGATTTTGAATTAAATGAGCGTTCAGAGAACGTAGCGAGCGCCTCAGTAGCTTCTTGAATGCGCTGTGTCGGATGTAGTTTGATCACTTCTTTAGCTTTTTCAGTTACATCGACTGCTTGGTAGTCGTGCATTTGAATGACGGTATCGGCAACGTCTAGGTAATCTCCGGAGCCACCCATTACGATCAAAGTGGATATCTCGAGCTCATCACGGATCTGACCAATACGATCCACCAACGGAGTGATGGGTTCTTCCCCTTTACTAACAAGCGCTTGCATGCGTTCATCACGGATCATGAAGTTAGTTGCCGACGTATCTTCATCAATCAGTAGACCAGTTGCGCCAGATTCGATGGACTCTTGAAGCCAAGCTGCCTGAGAAGTAGAACCAGACGCATCTTGAGTAGAAAACTCTTCCGTACTACGACCTTGCGGTAGGTGATTAATGTAATTAGATAAGTTTAAGTTGTGTACGCAACGACCATCTTCGGCACGTATTTTCATTGCGTTTTCATCCGCGACAACATACTCACGTCCATCGCCGGGGATGTGGTCGTAAATAGAACGTTCGACCGCGTTCAATAGGGTAGACTTTCCGTGAAAACCACCACCAACAACGAGAGTGATGCCTTTTGGAATACCCATGCCTTTTATCTTTCCGGAATTTGGCGTATCTAACTCAATGGTGAGCGATTCTGGAGAGGAGAATTCAACCGCGTCTTGCATCGGTAAATCACTGTTACCCGCTTTACGAGGTAATACGCTGCCGTTACCGACAAAAGCCATCAGGTTGTGTTCAGAAAGTTGCTTTCTTAATGCAACTTGATCTTCGATGATTTCGCAGTGTTGCTTAAGGCGGTCAATGTCGAGCTCCCTGTGTAGGGTCGCTTTACGAATAAACTTAGGTAAGTAAAACGTAAGAATATTAATCGCTTTCTTGCCGAGAATTGTGCGTCCATCTGCTGGGAGATCAACTTTAAATCTAAGCTCTATGCCTTGCTCGGTAAAAACAACGGAAGTGTGGTCCAAAACCGTTTGACCCGTCGACGCGATAAATACGTTGTTTTCTTGTGCTGCGAAGTGCGCGAAAGAGCGAGCAATAAAATCTCTGGCAGCGCGTTGGAATGCCGGTGAGGTTTCTTTTAACCACTCTAAACCGGTTAAAGACCACTGGCGGAAAGCGCGCACTCGAGAAGCAGGAGCAAATGGGTCGGCTTGAGTGCTATCAATGAATAATTCAAAATCTCCGAAATCGTAACTGCCTTTAATTTTCTGGTAACTGCGGTAGTTTTGTTTTTCGATTGTTTTAAGTAATGCGATCAGTTGATCCATTCGAGAAGTCACTATTTAGATTGGAGTGGAGGGGATTATACCCAAACCATGTAAAGATGCGACCTGAAAGGTTGTGGCTAAGGAGATGACTGCCAAGTGGCGTTCTTTAGTGTCGCGCTGCAATGCGCTGACCATTGAATTTCTTGGTGATTAGGCTATTTTCAAACTCATGGGTATTCATGGGTTTGCCATATAGGTATCCCTGAACATAATCGCAGCCTTCATCAAGAATGAATTGTTCCTGGTCGTGGCTTTCCACACCTTCCATTACCACTTTCAGCTTGAGCTTCTTAGCCACATGAATAATAGAGCGGATGATTTCTTTATCTTGCTCACTACCGGAAATTTGATTGATAAAACTTTTATCGATTTTAATGCAGTCAAATGGGTATTTCTTGAGATAACTGAATGAAGAATATCCCGTACCAAAATCATCCAGTGACAACGTCACTCCTAGTCCGTGAAGTTTGCGAAGTGTTTGACCTGCGAGAAACTCATCGGCTATTAAGCTGGTCTCTGTCACTTCCAGCTCTAAGCATTTTGGATTAAGTTTATAATAATCAAGCAATTGCTCAATTTGTTCGACAAAGTTTGGATCTCGCAATTGAACCGCTGAAACATTAATGGCGACACGAAAATCCTTCATGTACTTCGTCCATTCAGCGGCACGTTGAATGGCACTTCTTAATACGTAATTGCCAACTTCAAAAATTAAGCCGTTCTTTTCCGCCAGCTGTATTAATGAATCGTTTGAGACTTGACCCAAAACTGGGTGGTTCCATCGAAGGAGGGCTTCTGCACCCAACCAATACCCATTCCTCGGCGATACCTTTGGTTGGAAGTAGAGCGTTAAATCATCGTTTCTCACCGCCTGCAGCAAGTAGCTTTCTAATTGGTTATTAGTTGGGGTTGTAATATTGGAATTGGCATAGAAAGCGTATTTTTTACCAGAATCTTTACAAGCAAGCATTGCTTCACCTGCGTGCTTAAGCATTAAGTTTGCGTTATCTGCATCGTATGAGGTGGCGACGCCAATGAATGCATGTAAATGAAGTGGCTGACCATTAATAAAAAATTCCGATTGACCTATATCCACTAAGCGTTGACAGAGCGATTCAAGGTTGTGTTGCGACTCTTCAATCTCAAGCGCGAAAACAAGGTCGATAGTGGAAGTGCGAGCTGTGATGCTATGTAATACATCGATGAAACCAACGCGTTTTCGATACTCTTTAAGCACAGTATCAAACACTTCATAACCATGCTTTGCTAATAATCGACGTCCGTTTGTAAAACCAACATGAACAAAGGCGAGGGTGCTGTCTGTTGATTTCATCTGACCAAGTAATGTCTGCGCCTCGTCAATCAAAGCAAGCCTATTGAGAAAGCCTGTGCCTAAGTCATGGGATTGTTGATACAGAACTTTTTGCTCTGCTGCTTTGCGGCGGTCAATCTCCGTCCCAAGTGAAAAATTTAAGCTGGCTAGATCTTGTGTACGGCTTTGAACTCGGTTTCGTAATTCTCTATTGGTTTGTTCCAATTGGTACTGTTGATAAATCAGGGCAAGTTGCGACTCTACTGATTCTCGAAATGAGTCGAGAAGTGACTTCATAGTGGGAGAAAAATGGTTCTCTTTATTATCAAGAATACAAATGGTGCCAAATGGATCACCATTCGGCCAATTTAATGGGATTCCGTGATAAGCGATCATGCCTAATTTAACATCGGGATTATTTGCCCATTTAGGGTCTTTCAATGCGTTTGGTACGGTGAGAGAACGTTGTTCTTCAATAACGGTCTCACAATATAGCTTGTCCTCTAAAGGTTCACATTCTGCTTCTTTATAGGGAGTATTGGCGGATTCTGAGGCTTTATAAACTTCGATAGAATGCCGATGCACTTGCATGATAAGTGCAGAGGGTACGTCGGATAACTCCGCAACCAAATTTACGATTTGTTGCCAGCTTTTTTGCATGTAAGCTGGAATTTCAATCTGACTAACGTCAATTTTTGACATGGAATCCTTTCCGTTTCCGAATTTTCTTCATCCTAACTACAATCATTATATGACGCAGGATTCAGGTCCAACGTATTAGATGACGGATTGTCGCAAAATAGAGTCAGTACGCCAATTTTTCATTGAGCTTTCAGCACAAAGCGGAAGTTTGGGATCAAGATCTGAGCATTTTGATTCAAATTATATGTGAGTTTAGGGTAAATCATGGGCTAAGGAAGTGAACAAGCCATTCCCGTTGCAATATGTGGAATGGCCTGTAAGAAATGAATACTGCTTTAAGGATCCTACTTAAAGCTCTAGTACCCATTTAGTTCTAGGAAATCGGACTTGAAGCCTGCGTAGTCTCCAACTTGCTTGAAATTGGTCGCGTTCATCTCATTGAGCAACTCTGATACCTTTCTTTGAGTATCGGTATCTAACTCGTACTCATCAAGCCTGATCAGGCGTTCAGGATCGACAAGAATTTTGTTTACATACAGTTTTTCCCTAAACAGTCGCTGCATTTGCTCTATACATCCTTCGTGTGTTTGCTTTTCTTTCATTACTTTGTAAAGCGCAATAATATAAGGGCTAAACGTTGGTATATAGACACTCGCTTTGGTAACCAAAGCCTTACAAACGCAAGCGTAGGCACCGCCTTGATATTGAGAAAGTTTAATATTGAGCGAATGGCTCGTCTGATGGAGATCGACTTTAGCGTGACCCAGTGTTCCATCGAGATAGATTGGGTGGGTGACTTCTGAGCCTACATAGGAAAACGCAACGGTTTTACACCCTGTCGCGATTGAGTCTGAATTAATTAGAGTATCAATCCAGCTTTCCCAATCTTCACCGCCCATCACACGAACTGTGGATTCGAGTTCTTCATTGCTTGCAGGCTCTACGGTATTTGCAACCCAAGAATCATCTTCTAGCAGTATTGAAGCACCTTGGACCGCTTCATTGAGTGGCTTTATTGACGAATACCAGAAACTGTCGTTGTCTTTGCGGCGTTTTGCTGCAGCAAGGCTATAAATAATGAGGTCGACTTCACCTTCAAAGTAAGTTTCGATCGCTTCTATAACCTGCTCCCGAATTTCCGAAGAAAAGGCATCACCCGCGATATTAACCGCTACGCGATCTTCTTTGTTTGCCTCTTGTTCAAAGTAAACGTTGTTATGCCAACCAGCACTTCCAGTGAAATTATCCGATGGTGCGTGTTCGTGCGAAACGCTAATGGTATTTGCTTTTGCACCACCGAAAGTCAGTGCAATCCTTGCGGCTAACCCCAAACCGGATGAGCCGCCCAAAATTAGTACACGTTTAGGCGTAGTATCTATTGGTAATGATTTTTTAACCGTTTCAATTTGCTTGCTTACGGCAGCTTGACAACCTTCGGGGTTTGCTGAGCGGGCAACGACACCTTCAATCACTGGCTTGTTCTGCATGTCTTGGTCCTAATTATTATCGTAACCGCATAACCTTACACCAATAATGGGTATATTCAATTGAGCTAGAACAGCAAACTATTCGTTTGTGGTTTCATTTTTTAGAAAAGGTGCAATTTCTTGTGCTACAAAGCCTGAAATCCATGGTTGTGCTTCTGGCTTAGGGTGTAAACCGTCACTCATCATCCACTCAGGCTTTAAGATAACTTGCTCTAAAAAGAATGGAAGCAAAGGAATTTTATACTCTAGAGCGAGGTCTTCATAAATAGCGGCAAACATATTGCTATAGCGCATGCCATAATTGGGTGGGACACGAATTTGCATTAGCAGTGCTTTAGCGCCAGATTGTTCACTGATTTCAATCAGCTCTCTTAGGTTTTTAGTGATCGTTTTAGGTGGGAATCCACGTAAACCATCATTAGCCCCGAGCTCTATCAAAACCCAATCTGGGGAGTGTGTGCCTAATAAACCCGATAGTTTGGCAAGTCCATTACCCGTTGTATCGCCAGAAACGCTGCTGTTCACGACAGTGACATTCAGATTGTGTTCACTCAACGAATGAGATAGTAGAGACGGCCAGCTTTGCTCTGCCTTCATTTGATAGCCAGCACTCAAGCTATCGCCCAAAATAAGTAAAGTTTGACTAAACGTCGTGTTAGAAAATAAAACACATAATAAGATCGAAAGGAAACGCAACATGCCATCATCCGTTATAAGAGCTGAATCAGTTTCTAAACAAGTTACTACTAATCAAGAACATTTAACAATCCTTGAAAACGTAAATTTGGAAATTAGCCGCGGCGAAAGCGTCGCCATAGTAGGCACATCTGGTGCAGGAAAGTCGACATTAATGACATTGCTCGCGGGTTTAGATACGCCATCTGAAGGGGAAATTACGCTACTTGATAAGCCTTTATCAAAACTCGACGATGAAGCTCGTGCCGCACTACGCAGCGAAACGGTCGGTTTTGTTTTTCAAAGCTTCCTTTTGATTCCAAGTCTAACGGCATTAGAAAATGTTACTTTACCCTGCCTTTTAAAAGGTGAAGATGAAGATACAGACCGAGCTCGCTCATTGTTAGAGTCTGTAGGGTTGAGCCATCGAGAGAATCATCTTCCCACTCAGCTTTCAGGTGGTGAACAACAACGCGTGGCTTTAGCTAGGGCCTTTATGATAAAACCGAAAATCCTGTTTGCCGATGAACCCACGGGAAACCTCGATCAACATACTGCTGCGAATATTATTGAGCGACTGTTTGAGATGAATAAGCAACACGGTACGACATTAGTGCTTGTTACACATGATCCTGAACTTGCAAAGCGTTGTGATAGAACGTTCCACATGCAAGCAGGTCACTTGGAGGTGGCATAATGGAAGAAGTGCAAACCCCAGTTGCCACGCCCAAGCTTAAAATGCCCAATCGACAACTATTTCGTTGGAGTATTAGAGAAATCAGACAAGGTCAACTTTGGCCTATTTCAGCTGCACTCACATTGATCATTGCCTGTATTTTTGCCCTTAGCGCACTGGCCGATAGAATGGAGCAGGTCATCGTTAAACAGGGAAAAGATGCTCTAACTGCTGACTCTGTGTTTGTATCTGCCAATCCAATTCCTGATCATTTGCTAGATCAAGTAGCCAAACAAAACCTACAGACAACCAATCTAACGCGATTTGCGACAATGGCATTTAGCGAAGAAGACATGCAATTGGTGACGGTTAAAGCAGTGGGAGATGAGTACCCTTTGCGTGGAGAACTGATCTTAACTGGCGATGAAGGTATTCGATCTACTGTCCGCCCTGGTGAGCTATGGATAGAACCGCGTGTGCAAGATCAGCTTGGTACTAAAGTGGGTGACGTTGTCACGATAGGGGATGCAGACCTAAAAGTTTCAGGCATCATAACTGAAGAGCCCGGTTTGTCTTTTAATCCGTTCCAGCAAATGCCTTCGGTGATGATCAACTCCGCCGACATTGATAAAACCGGCGCATTACAGGTTGGTAGCCGTGTTCAATTCCGGCTGTTTCTCAACGGCGACGCTGCTGCAATTCAAAAAATTGTTGATGATACAGAGTTAACTCCGAGTGATAGATGGCTGACAGAAAATACACAAAGCCGAACTTCTGACGTATTTACTCGAACCAAGCAATACCTTTCTCTAACCGTCGCAATAGTCATATTGATGGCCGCAACGACGCTCGTATTAACTTGCCAACATTATGTAGCCAACAGACGCCAGACTATTGCAATGTTAAAGAGTATTGGTGCAAGCAAAAACTGGATTGCGAGATGGCTGTGGGTTCAATTAGGTGTGTTGTTTGCCATTGGCATCACCTTCGGCATTGCCATTGGTATAGGCTTGGAAGTACTTCTCCGTTTACCGATGGGCGATCTACTCCCTGATCCATTACCTTCGTACGGATCGGCTCCTTATCTGTATTCTGTGGTGACATGTATTCTGATCAGCGTACCTGCACTTGGTATTCCGCTTTTACATTTACTCAATACTCCCGCGCTAAACGTGATACAGGAATCTACTAAGTCTATTAGTAAAAAATCGTTGTTATTGCTTTTAGTTCCTGTGATTCCAATGCTGATAGTCTACGGCGGCAACTTAATGGTGTGGATGGTGTTGGTTGGCATCGTTGTACTGTTTGTATTACTTGGAATAGTCAGTACGTTGATAACACGACTTGTCGCTAAGTTACCAATGAACACAACAATGAAGCTTGCTGTAAGCCGACTTAATCGTACCAGTGTGGCGAGTGGCGTTCAGTTTGCTGCATTGGCGTTGTCTCTGATGCTGCTTTCTATTATCTGGTTAGTAAGAACAGATTTACTTAGCGACTGGCAACAAACACTACCTGAAAACGCCCCTAATGTGTTTTCTTTAAACATCGCATCTACAGAAATTGACGATTATCTTGAAACTCTTGATGGTAACGTCCAAGAACGATCTGATGCATATCCAATAATACGCGGACGGGTAAGTACGATTAATAATGTGCTCGCAAAAGATTACGTATTGAGTAAAAAAGGCTCTGAAGAAGAGACAGATGCACTCAGCCGAGAGTTAAACTTTACGTGGGCAGATCAGATTCCTGCACATAATGAGTTATTGGAAGGAAGCTGGGTCGGTAAAGGCTCTGTTTCGGTCGAACAAGAGGTCATGACAGAGCTGGGGCTTGAGATTGGAGATACACTCAGTTTTGTGATTAATGGTGTAACGGTTGAAGCCAAGGTCGATTCTGTTCGTTTCGTAGAGTGGCGAGAGATGAAACCGAACTTTTACTTTATATTTTCACCGGACGTTTTGGCGAGTATCCCATCAACTTATCTGGTTAGTTTCAGAATTGAGGAAGAAAATAAACCTTTCTTAACGACGTTATCTCGCTCATTCCCAACGGTTAGCGTGATGGATATCAGTACAATGGGCGCTAAAATTCAGGAGCTTTTGAGCCAAATAGTATGGGCAATTACTGTTTTAGCTGGCCTTGGCGTACTAGCTGGATTGATGCTTATCTTTACACTTCTGAGACTGAGTCTTTCACAGCGACAACAAGAAATTCGATTGTATCGAACACTGGGAGCTTCAAAGAAACGAATTTCAAATACCCTGTGGTGTGAATTTGGTTTGATGGCGGTTACAGCTGGTGTGATCGCAAGCTTTGGCGCTGAAGCAAGTGTCGCAAGCCTGATGAAGTGGGGCTTTGAATTAACACCTAATGCACATCCATGGCTATGGGTTCTCTTACCATTGCTCAGTTTTTTGACGTTAGGATTGGTTCTTAACACTTTGATAAAGCGCTTGTTAATACCAGTGAATAAGGGCGCATATTAAAGCCTTGTGAATAACTCATGATGACTTATCCACAAAATCAGTGGATAAATAATTGGATAACTTTGGGCGAATAATCGGTACACATTCGCCCAAGCCAATGGCTAAGGAACTTCAACGCAATTTGTTATTCACAAATCCGAAATGTGTTTAATTTAAGGCAATTTCGTCAAGTTTTTTTTAAGTTTTTTTTGATCGTTCTTTATAACTAAAAGGTACAAGAAAAATGTGATTTTCTTCAAATGAATATCTGAGTAAAATACTTATGTACTTAAAAAACGTATTAAAGACATGACCCTCATAAAAAATAAAGAGCAGAAGACATTAAGTGTTGGAATCATTGGTGGTGGTATTGCAGGTTCTACCGCCGCCCTCAAATTTTCAGAGCTAGGTTTAGATGTAACTCTGTTTGAAAAACGCGACAGCTTAGTTAATGGTCCACCCATCTGCCACCTTCATGCCGGTGGTAACTTGTATCGTGAAATATCCGAGAAACAATGTGCAGAATTGCTTCGTCAATCTATCGATACGGTAAAGCTATTTCCTCATACTATTAACATCAGACCCACAGTAATAGTTACACCGACCACAGATGATGGAAGTGCAGGTGAGATTCTCACACGCCTTGATTTTCTTCAGAACTATTACCAATCATTAGTAGATGAGGATGAGTCGAATGCTGTTTTGGGGGATCCTCAAAACTATTACGTAACGTATGAAAAAGAGCAGCTAACGGCGCTACGTGAGAAAACGCAACCAGAGAAGCCTGCTACATTTGATGATTGGATGATTCCTTTTGCTCGGCATACCAACCTAGATAATATTAAGTACCCAGTCGTCGCCGTACAGGAATTTGGTTGGAGTGTTTTCAGGCTTTCTTCGACTCTCGACTTGGCGCTAGCAAGCAAAATCAACTGCGATTTGCGCATGGAGACTAAAGTTGAAAAGGTTGAAAAAAGCAATGGTGGATGGTGTATCACTCATTCTCGATTAAGCGAAGAAACTACCCAATATACTCAGGTAGATTACCTCATTAATGCAGGTGGCTTTGAAACGGGTATGGTCGACGACTGGACACAACGCCCAAAGCAAAGGTTCGTGGAATTTAAAGCCGCTTATGTTACGCGCTGGGAAGATTGCGATCAGCAATGGCCTGAAGTTATATTTCACGGGCAAAGAGGTACTCCAAACGGAATGGCACAGCTAACCCCTTATGCGGACGGCGTTTTTCAGCTACACGGGATGACGGAAGACATTACGCTATTTCATGATGGGCTAGTCACAAGCAATGACAAAAGCTCTCAGCCAGCATTACCCAACTACTTGTTTTCCAAAATCGAAGAAGGGTGGTCAGAGTCAGAACAATTGACGCGTACTAATCGCGCAATCGAGCATATTGCTCAGTTTATTCCCTCTTTTGCTAGTGCAGAAATGGCGAGCAAACCTCTATATGGTGCACAGCAAATACCAGGTGAAGATTCTACATTAAGAGCGTCTGACATTTCGGTAGAAGGGACTAACTATGCGCGTATGGAAATTGTGAAGGCTTCATCAGCGATAGAAGCATCGAATCAGATAGCCGCACACATGCACTCACAACAGATGATTTCAGAGAAGCAGCGTTTCCAATCCTACGAGCTTTTAAATGGCGTCCAAGAATCAGACGTTGTCGGAAGGGCGGTAGAGCTGGCGATACAAAGAGATTACCCAGAAGAGTTAGCACTTGTTGCTGGTGTATCTAAACCTATTTAACATCGCCTGAAAGTATCCGAAGTCTCGAGCGTAATAAAAAGCCCAGAAGACAATTCTGGGCTTTTTACATTGGTTATTTCCGTTTGATCTAATCCTAATCAGATAAGCTTCTTTCGAATTTGAATAACCAACGCTTCTGCTAATACAACGACAACAAAGATGCTCAACAGAATCACAGAAACTTTTTGCCATTCAAATAGATTCATGGCGTCACTTAGAAGTACACCAACACCACCAGCACCAACCAAACCCAGAACTGCCGATTCGCGTACATTAATATCCCAACGGAAAAGTACAATAGAATAGAACGCGGGCATAATTTGAGGCCAATACCCTTTTATCAAAATGCTTGCTGTTGAAGCACCTGTTGCTCTTAGCGCTTCAATTGTGCCCATGTTGACTTCGGTAATCGCCTCTGCAAGCAACTTACCAACGAATCCGATGCTTCGAATTGCAATCGCCATGATGCCAGCAATAACTCCGGGACCAAAGAACGCGATAAATAGCAGCGCCCAAACCAAAGAGTTGATGGAGCGGGATGATACTAGAAAGAACTGCGCAATCCAGTTGATGGTTTTGTACGGTGTAATGTTAGGGGCATTTAGCAACGCTAATGGCACGGCGAAAATTAGTGTAAACAATGTACCCAGTGTCGCGATATGTAATGTCTCGATAAGCGCTTCATGTACACTCTCTGGGTAAAAACCATATTCAAGTGGAACCATTCGCTTAAACATATCGGCGAACTGGGCCGGAGCGTCGTATAAAAACTCAGGAATGACTTCGACAGTTTGCCAAGACCAAACCAGTGCCATAACGAAACAAAAGTAAGCGGCATATCGCATCAGTTTTTCTGATGTGGTAAATCGTTCCCAGTGATGATCAATATTTGCAGTCGTCATCAGAAAATCCTCCGAACGATGTTAGATAAGAATTCACCAATTAAGATCAAGGTAATGATAGTAATTAGGATCGCTGCAACAAAGTCATAATCGAACCTTTGGAATGCAGAAAAAAGAGTTCCACCAAGACCACCAGCACCTACAATTCCGACCATAGTCGAGTTGCGCAGATTCGAGTCCAATTGATAGCTCGAAAATCCGATAAAGCGAGAAAACACTTGAGGCATAACTGCGAATAAAACAACGCTGATAAAACTTGCTCCTGTTGCTCGAATTGCTTCAACTTGTTTGAAAGAAATTTCCTCAATCGCTTCAGCAAAAAGCTTTGCAATGAATCCGATGGAAGCGACAACAAGTGTAAGAATCCCCGCTAACGCCCCAAAACCCACAGCCTTAACAAACAGTATTGCGATGATCACAGGGTGAAATGAACGACAAAGAGCAATGACCCCTCGCACAGGCGTATTGACAACTAGAGGCATCATATTTCGAGCTGCAAGTAACCCTAAAACCAACGATATAACAATGCCAAAAAAGCTCGAAATGATCGCTATTTGTAGGCTTTCGGCAAGACCATCAAGGAGCAAATTACTTCTAGAGAAATCTGGCGGAAACATACGAGAAAGGAGACGCTCACTCTCTCCAATACCGATTATAATCCTGTCCAAACTTAGCCCTAACGACGAGAAGCTGTAAACCAAATACGCAAAGACACCAACCCAAATAAGCTTGCTCGACCAGTGAGCTTTGAATGGGTTTTGTTGATTGGCGGTTAATCCAGCCATGATTCACCTCCGTAGATGACCTTGAGATCGTCTTCGGTAATACCACTAGGGTGCCCGTCATAATGAACTGAGCCTCCACACATTCCGATGATTCGCTTTGCAAAACGTTTAGCTAGGTTAACGTCATGAATGTTAACTAACACCGGGATCTGGTTCTTTTCTGCAAGCTGCTCCATCAGCTCCATGATCTCGACTGCGGTTTTAGGGTCGAGTGAAGAGGTGGGTTCGTCTGCTAGAAGAATGTAAGGATCCTGCATAACAGCGCGTGCAATTCCTACGCGTTGCCTCTGACCGCCAGACAAGCTATCGGCTCTTTGATTGGCGAAATCGGATAAGCCCACAAAATTGAGTAGCTCAAATGCTTTATTGATGTCTTCTTGTGAATAGTTACGACGCCATGCGTTCCAAGCGCTCATGTATCCCAGTCGACCAGTGAGCACATTCTCAATCACTGTTAACCGTTCAACCAGATTATATTCCTGAAACACCATACCTATGTGACGGCGTAACATGCGAAGTGGTGTACCTTGTAATTTCGTTAAATCTTCGCCATTAAAGATAATTTCACCAGATGTAGGGTCGTTTAGTCGGTTAATGCAACGGAGGAGCGTACTTTTACCCGTACCAGAAGGACCTATGATCGCAACAATACCTGGCTCCTGAATGTCGACATCTATGCCTTTGAGAATCGGTTTTCCTGGGACGTAAGAATGCTGTAGTTGATTGATGGCAATGCCACGAGGACGAGTACTTGTCATCGTTTATTCCTTGTATTCGAAAAAGCCTATGCCCTACCCAAGGGAGGGCATAGGAAAGTGATGAGTGTTTAAATTAGATTTATTGTCTAGGGTCAACAGACCCTTGGTGTTACTGGTTTTTGGCTTGTTTAGCGAGTTCCGCCGCTTTCTTCTTAGCACGTTTAGCGGCTTCTTTTTCTGCTAGCTTTTTAAGCCCTGTTTTGGTGTAAGCGGTACCAGTAGCGTGTGCGATGTTGCGGATTACCGCCCAATCTTCTTTGTAAGTTATAGGAGCAAAGCGATCAGCGCCTTTGAAAGTCGCGCTCATTTCCGGCGTAAAGCGATAGGATGAAAACGCTTCTTTGATTTTTTCGACTAATTCAGGGTTGAGATCATGAGAGTAGCCAAAAGCAGAAGTTGGGAATCTAGGACTGCGATAAATGATCTTAAGTGCACTTTCGTCAACTCGACCTGCTGCTACCATTCGGTCGTAAACATCTGATGCGACGGGTGCAGCATCGTAGTCACCATTAAATACGCCAAGAATAGATTGATCGTGTTTGCCAGAGTAAAGAACTTTGTAATCTTTGTCTGGAACTATCCCTTTATTTGGAAAGAGTGCTCTAGGCGCTAGGTTACCAGAGTTTGATGAAGCTGATGTGTGAGCAACACGTTTGCCTTTCAAATCGTCCATGGTATTGATGCCGCTATCTTTTCGAACGATCGTAACTAAGTTATAGCCTTGGAAACCGTTTTCGTTGCCTTTTACAGCAATAGGCACGTAACCCGCAAGGTTTACAGCATAGCCTGTTGGACCTGTTGAGAATCCAGCAACGTGCAGTCTTCCTGAACGCATGGCTTCAACTTGTGCTGAGTTTGAGTGTACTGTGTAGTAAATGACGCGCTTGCCAGTAATTTTAGTCAGGTGTGCTTGAAAATCGGCGAACGCATCTTTGTATATAGCGGGGTCTTCAACAGGAGTATATGTAAAGACCAATGTACTTGGGTCGCGCCAGTCGTCTTTGTTTTTTGGTGTGTCAGCAACAAGGTCATTGTTTTCATCACAATACCGGTCATCCAATACACCTCTATTTTCACACGTCTGCGCAAATGCTAATGAAGGCAAAAGCAGGGAGGTAGCAATAAGTAATCCTTTAGGTGCTAATTTCATCTTGAAACCTTTTTGTTGATTTAATGTAAAGGGTCGAGTTTGTTATTGCTAGGAATGTGCCATGTTAATTAAATCTATGAAAACAAAGAGATATGAAGCTGGGTGTGTTTTTGATTTACAAATGTGTCACATCTGTCCTTTGTTTTTTTATTGTTTGGGTCAAATGTGTCCAAACCGTTTTTATGAATAATTAAGAGCCGCTTTTGGCGGCTCTATCATTAACTTACCTACTATAGTTTCATGCAGTTAGCGTAATAAGTGACGGTTGAAGGCCAATCACTGAATACACCTAAAACACCTACTTTTTGTGCCAAAGCATCTAACATCACCATGGCATCACCATCATTATTGATGCTGTTTTTAACACTTTGATAATACCAACCACCACCGTTGTTTAGTGGCCCAGAGCGCTCTAACGTCCATGTGATGATATCAAGACCAGCTTCTTTCGCTAGTTTGGCATAATCTGAAGGCACAATGCTTCCTTCACTGTCCAAAGTAACCAAGGCGTACATAGGAGGTGCAATAATGTTAACGCCTGATTCAGCTAAAGATTTCATATTATCTAGTGTGGGTTTAAAGTTCTCGTCGTTGTAGACTCGATCGTCTAAGTAAACAGCTTGCTGACCAAACTTAGGCTCGTTTGTTAGCCAGTATTTTACATCGTTCAAGTTAAACGATTGTACGTAGGCATCCTTCGCTTTAATCCCGCCAGCTTTTAGTTCATCAATCAGTTTTTGTGCATAATCTTCTTGCGAAAAACCGTTGTAAGGCATACCAACAGCAGGGGACTTAAGCTCTGGAGTAACTTTTACACCATGTTCTTTAAACAAAGCGACGCTTTCTGCATGAGTCATTAACGTTCCCGACGTAGAGTAGAGATCGGTTCGCCAGCCTGGTGTTCCATTCATGTATTCTTCAGGTGTTTGAGCCATTGGGTTAGCTCCATCCATTTTTCCTTTAAGCGTTTTAAATTCCGCCAAAGTAAAGTCAGACGTGCGACATTCAGCTTGCGCTTTTTCTCCCGTTTCCAAATTGGCGGGCTTGAAAGGAACAGTACATTTTTTTGCAAGCTCAGGAATGGCGAGTACATTGGTTGTTGTATGCAGATCGCTTTGCGAATGACGACACACTAGTTCTTTGTCTTTCGTGAAAGTAACGTCACACTCGAGTACCCCAGCGCCTGTGCGAATTGCCGCTAAGTAAGATTCTTTGGTGTGTTCAGGAAACTGCATTGCTGCACCGCGGTGACCGATGGAAAAATCGCTTCGATGAAAAGGACCGGCTTCACAAGCTTGAAGCTTAGTTTTTAGTGCGCTTTCGTCCATATTGTCGACAAGATACATAGGGCGGGGACCCAAATCTGCCGAGACTTTGGCGAAGGCAACCCCTGACGTCAGCCCTAGGCAAATGAGCGTAGTACCCACAAGTGTTTGTTTCATGTTATTTCTCCATTTTATAGAATGCACTTTAATGTGCAAAAGGAGAATTGCAGGCTACATGCCAATTATTATATTCAACAAAAACAAATGGATAAGATTGGAGGTTTTGATTATGAGTCATTTTTGTCCTTCAAATGAAAGCCCTTAGCAACGCCAAGACGAAGGGAAGCCTTGACGTTTGATAAGTAACCCCAGCTCTGGTTAAGCAAGAAGTTTATGAGCGTTTTAGTACTTTAAAACTGTCTTTGTCTAACTGATGTTTTTTCATTTTCCGGTACAAGGTTTTTCGTGGAAGGTTTAGTGTTTCTGATACCTGATTAATGTTTCCGCTGCTTTCAGAAAGCGCTGTTACCAGTAAATTCTTTTCATACTGATCAATTTGTTCTTCAAATCCCAGGGTTTTAGCCGTTTTATCTACTTCAATTGGCGCTTCGAGATCAAATCCATCTCCGACGATACCGAGTACGAACCGCTCAGCCACGTTTTTTAGCTCGCGAACATTGCCGACCCAAGTGTGTTTGTGTAATTGCTGAATATGCTCTTGATAAAGAGAGGGGGCACGAGTGCTGTATTTTTCACAAGATTGAAGGACAAAAAAACGAAACAGACTTTGCAGATCTTCTTTGCGATCACGAAGCGGTGGTAAATGAATGCTCGCAATATTTAACCGATAAAAGAGGTCGCTTCGGAATTGTCCCTGCTCACTTAACGCAGACAAGTCCGCTTTGCTCGCAGCAATAATCGTAATATTGACCTTAATGAGCTCGTTGCTGCCTACTCGTTCAATAACACGCTCTTGGATAAAACGAAGTAACTTTATTTGAATGGCAATTGGCATGGTTTCTATTTCATCAAGGAAAAGGGTGCCGCCATTGGCTTGCTCGATCTTTCCAATTCGTTTGCGATTCGCGCTTGTGAAAGCCCCGGCTTCATGCCCGAAAAGCTCACTTTCAATAATACTTTCACTCATTCCGCCACAGTTAATGGCGACGAACGGTTTCGATTTTCGTTTACTAAACTGGTGCAAGGCTCTGGCTATAACTTCTTTACCTGTTCCGGTTTCGCCGTTGATGATGGTGTCTACATTTGATTTAGCAAGAGCTAGGACTTGAGTGCGGATCTTTTCCATTTTACTGGAGTCACCAATGATGACGTCTTCTATACTGGTGCTGCTGGGCAAAGGGTGCTTTTCTAGCTGCATGAGCCGGGTCTGACACGCCATTGTTAACTTTTCGGTTAACAGTTCCGGTTCTAGCGGCTTCTCTAAGAAATCAAAGGCGCCGTTTTTCATGGCTTTTATGGCCATGGGAATATCACCATGTCCACTCATTAAGATGACAGGGACCCCAGGTGCTCGATTATTAATCGCACTAAGCAGGCACAACCCATCGATGGAAGGCATTTTAACGTCGCACAAAACAGCTAGGTTACTTTCTGGCTTAAGCTGTTTGAGCGCCTTTTCTGGTTCAGTAAACGTAGAAACATCGAACCCTTCAAGTTCGAGCATTTCTCCGACAGCGTCGACGACATCGTGTTCGTCGTCAATAAGTAAAATTGAATGTTTCATTGTAATAGTTATTTAGTTCGTTTTGAGTGTTAAGGTGAAGGTTGTACCTTCCTGAGCTTTGGATTCCGCTCTAATAGAGCCACCAAAGTCTTTGATAATGTTGTAAGCGATGGACAAGCCAAGCCCTAATCCTTTACCCGATTCTTTGTTGGTATAAAAGGGGTCAAATATGTGTTCGATTTCTTCTTGGTTTATCCCCGTACCGTTATCTGAAACGGTAATGCTTGTTTGATTTTGTGTCGTCGTTACGGCAATAGATATCGTCGGGTCTGAGACTTTTTCTACCGCGTCTAACGCATTCCCGATAATGTTAACCAATACTTGTTCTAAGCGAATGGTGTTAGCAGACACATACGTAAGGGAGTCGGGCTCAAAAGTGATAATGTCATTTGGATAGCGGCTTTCTAAAAGTTGAATGGCATCGTTGATGACCGGTTCCAAGTGTACCGATTCCATATGGCCATCACTTTTTCTTGCGAACGCTCTGAGATGCCGTGTTATCGCAGCGGTTTTGGATAGAAGCTTTTGTATTTTATCTAAGTTAGTTATCGCTTTTTCAGGGTTATCTTTGTCTAACCACAATTTCGCGCTTCTTACGTGGCTGTTCACGGCTGTGAGAGGTTGATTAATTTCATGTGTTATCCCAACGCTTAACTCTCCGAGTGCCGCTAACTTGCCGGCTTGTATTAACTCGTCCTGTGTGGAGCGAAGTTTCTTTTCTGCGGTAGCACGTTCGATGACTTCTTGCTCAAGCCGTTTGTTAGTTTGTTCAACTTCAATTGCTGTTTGTTGGAACACTTGCAAGTCTTTAGCCATTTCCGTTACTTCATCGCCACCAGAAATCGCGACAGGTGTGGCGAGATGTCCACTCGAAATGGCTTTCATATTAAGTTGAAGTTGCTGAATTCTTTGTAAGATATTTTTCTTTACATAAAACCAAGATATAGCCACGGCTGTTGCTATGCTGATTAGCGAAAGCAGTACGGCAAACCTTTGATTAGCCGACAATGATTGTCTTGCCGAATTAAGCGACCGATCGATGTCAGAATTAACGGTGGCAGTGTATCGCTCAATTTGCACAGCAAGCTGGTGTAGATGCGTGTTACTGTTCTCGAGTAAGAATTGAGCTTGGTAATGTCTATCGATTAATTCATCTTTTAGCGCAAAGAGCCTGCCACCTCGAGAAGTTAATTTATGAAGAACAACCAATTGCTCATTTAAGTTTGGGTGCTGAGAGGGAAGGGAACTTTTCTGCCATACTAACCACCATCTATTCCCTAACTCTTCTAATCGCAAGATGGTTTCATCCAACTCGTTAAAGCTGGCATCGTTATATAGTTTTTCAGCAAGGCCAGACTGGTAATAAATAAGTGACCGAAACTGTGCGTATTCGATTTTTTGCTTCTCGGAGTTCGATAACGAATCGAGAGACTCACCTGCTAATTCCAATAGTGGGAACAATCCATCAAGTAAAAAGTTCAGTTGAGAAGTTAGTTGATCCGATTGAGCTTCATTCTGATAAAGCAAACTCAAGCTGTTTCCGATTTGAGTGATGATGTTCTTAAAGTAGTTATGGTAGTCAGGGAACTGCGCCATGACATGGTTCATTTCAACAATCGCGCTGTTAATCTCTTCCATGGCATGGTTGCGTGACACGCTTGAATCAGCCGTACCTAGGAGTGGAGCTGTGGCAATGATCAGGCGAACCTTGTCATTTAATTTTGCGGCATAGTCCAACGCTTTGAGATCATTGTTGTTCAAATGCTCTAGTCGGGTATTGATATCTAAAAAGGTATAAGAAGACAATCCAGATACGATAAGCGTGGTTAAGGACAAAATAGCCATTGCCAGTGCCAGCCGCACGCCCATACCTTTCCATCGTATTTTCATATATCACTAACAAACTTAATAGAATACACCGTTATATAATGACCAATAACGATGCATTTATCCTAGTTAAGTTATAGTTTTGTTAAAAAAACT
Organism: Vibrio penaeicida; assembly: GCF_030689305.1. Classification (GTDB taxonomy): domain Bacteria; phylum Pseudomonadota; class Gammaproteobacteria; order Enterobacterales; family Vibrionaceae; genus Vibrio; species Vibrio penaeicida_B. Next base: position 236,908 of record NZ_JAUYVM010000004.1, read on the forward strand.
AAGCGCTGTGTCACTATGATGAAACTACAGCTTGGCTACAGATACCAGTGGGCAATGATCACTAAGCCGATGGTTAAGGACATCATGTTTGGTAAAGGTGATTTGTTTTGCTTGATTAAGCGGCAGATCAGGGCTTGAAACTATATGATCAATTAGATTTTGATACTGGTGTGTTTTTGTTGGATTAGAACGAGATCTCACGCGGCACTCTGCTTTGGTGTTTTTACTGGTCAGAGTAACTTGAGTATTTGTGTTTTTCGTTAATATACGCCACAACCAGTCATTAGGGTAGGCAAGATTATGGTTGAAATCGCCCATAATGGCATAAGATTGACCTTTCTTTTGTCTTTCTTTAATCCATCCATTAAGCGATTTACCTTGTTTGGCTAGGGCTCGGCAGGAATTGGTATTCTTTCTTGCAGCAAAGCAGCCCGATTTTAAATGTATAGACAACAAGTGAATAGGCTTCTTTTTCGGAATATCAACAACAATGTAAGTAGCAAACCGTAACTTGTTAAACTGAGATGGCATCAAATTAATATCATCTTGGTTTTGAACATTGATGCCTTTTGATACAGCAAACCCAGTGTATTGATTAATATCCTCAAACTGTAGATCTCGATGTTTACTTCTAGACCGTTCCGAGAAAAAGTATTGATAGCCAGCCCCAGTTACTTGCTCGAGCGCTTCTTTTGAATCCACTTCTTGAAATGACATTATGTGTGAAGACGGATTAGGTATATTACTAAACACCTTGTTCAGTGCTTTAAAGTCACTGGTTTCTCTTTGGCTAGGTTCAATTCGCTCACTCGGATTAGTGGTTAGCCACTCAAGGTTCCAAGTGGAAAACGTAAACTCTGTGCTTGCAGCAGGGAAATGAACAAGAAATGTTGATAAGAAGAAAAAACGTGTCAAAAGGAAAAGAAAGCGTTTCAAAATGAATCTCATTTGTTATTAATCTTTTTCAGGAATAATAACGGAATTTGAATAGATAAAGTATGACGTTTGGTTCAATTTTAACAAACAATCCAAATGTGCGATCGTCGCCACTAAGATCGATTTGATCTTGCACGCTCGCTTGTTTTTATTGATTTGGATCAAAACGCCTCCCCTGCGCATAACTTCTAATATTCCACCACATATAGTGCCTTTGAAAAATAAATACGCATATATAGTGTTTTAAACCAGCCAGCGCCGAGGAGTAAAAGTGAATACAGTTGTCATAAAAAGGGATGGGGCGAAAGCACCATTTGATAAGGGACGCATCATAACTGCTGTAGAAAGTGCATCGAATACATCTGATGAAGCGCTTTACCGATACGCCGAACAGGTTGCAAGCGCAGTCTACAATTCGCTAGAAAATCGCCTAGAAGTATGCATTCAGGAAATTCAAACTCTGGTTGAAAACGAGCTGATGCAAGGTCCTTATAAAGGTTTGGCTCGTTCTTACATTGAGTATCGTCACGACCGAGATATTGCACGTGAAAAACTCAGCGTTTTAAATAAAGAAATTGAAGGGCTTATTGAACAAAGTAATGCCGACTTGCTCAATGAGAATGCGAATAAAGACGGCAAAGTTATCCCTACACAGCGCGACCTACTGGCCGGAATAGTTGCAAAACATTATGCTAAAACTCACATTTTGCCACGCGACATTGTCCAAGCTCATGAAGCTGGAGATATCCATTACCATGATCTAGATTACGCGCCTTTCTTTCCAATGTTTAACTGCATGCTCATTGATTTAAAAGGCATGCTCACGCACGGATTTAAAATGGGGAACGCTGAAATCGACACACCAAAATCGATTTCAACCGCAACCGCGGTTACTGCTCAAATCATTGCTCAAGTTGCAAGCCACATCTACGGCGGAACCACGATAAACCGTATAGATGAGGTTTTAGAGCCTTACGTATTGGCTAGCTACAATAAGCATTTAGAAATAGCGAAAGAGTGGGATATTCATAATCCAGAGGCTTTTGCTAAAGCTCGCACAGAGAAAGAGTGCTACGATGCATTCCAGTCTTTAGAATATGAAGTAAACACTCTCCATACTGCAAACGGTCAGACTCCATTCGTAACATTTGGTTTTGGCTTGGGAACAAGTTGGGCATCTAAACTTATTCAACAATCTATTTTAAAAAATCGAATCTCTGGCTTGGGGAAAAATCGTAAAACAGCTGTTTTTCCGAAACTTGTCTTCGCTATCAAAGATGGTCTTAATCACAAGAAATCGGATCCGAACTACGATGTAAAATCACTGGCACTAGAGTGCGCATCCAAACGTATGTATCCAGATATCCTTAACTACGACAAAGTGGTTGAAGTGACGGGTTCTTTTAAAACACCAATGGGTTGCAGAAGCTTCTTAAATACCTACGAAGAGAATGGTGAGTTGATTCACGAAGGTAGGAATAACCTAGGTGTTGTAAGTCTTAACCTACCGAGAATTGCGATTCAAGCTAAAGGTAGTGAAAAGGCTTTCTATAAACTGTTAGATGAAAAACTCGCTTTAGCTCGTCGTGCCTTAGAAACACGCATATCTCGATTAGAGACGGTGAAAGCCAGAGTCGCCCCAATTTTATACATGGAAGGGGCATGCGGCGTGCGTTTGTCTCCAGATGAAAGCGTTGCTTCAATTTTCAAAAATGGCAGAGCCTCAATTTCACTTGGGTACATTGGTATACATGAAACCATGGTGGCTCTGTTTGGTGAATCTGATCATATGTACGATAGCGACACGCTTAGATCGAAAGGATTAAGCATTGTAGAGTACATGAAAACACGAGTTGAAACGTGGACAGAAGAAACCGGTTATGGTTTTAGCTTGTATGGAACACCGAGTGAAAACTTGTGCAGCCGATTCTGTCAAATTGATACTAAAGAATATGGTGTGATTGAAGGGGTAACCGACAAAGGGTATTACACCAATAGTTTCCACTTGGACGTGCAAAAGAAAGTGAACCCGTACGACAAAATCGATTTTGAAATGCCATATCCAGAAGTGTCTAGTGGTGGGTTCATATGTTATGGCGAGTTCCCTAGCATGCAACGTAACATTGAAGCGTTAGAAAACGTATGGGACTACAGCTATAGCCGAGTTCCATATTACGGCACCAATACACCGATCGATGAGTGCTACGATTGCAGTTATACCGGAGAATTTGAGTGTACGAGCAAGGGCTTTACATGCCCAAGTTGTGGAAACCATGATTCCACAAGGGTTTCAGTGACTCGCAGAGTGTGCGGTTACTTGGGCAGCCCTGACGCAAGACCGTTTAACTTCGGTAAGCAAGAAGAAGTGAAACGCAGAGTTAAACACCTTTAATGAATTACCATCAATATCATTCGGTTGATGTAGTAAACGGACCTGGTACACGCTGTACACTGTTTGTATCAGGTTGCGTTCACCAGTGTCGGGGATGTTACAACAAATCCACTTGGTCTTTGTGTTCTGGTCATCCATTTACATCGGAGCTCGAAGACCAAATTATCAAAGATCTGTCTGATACGCGTATACCTAAAAGAGGGCTCACACTATCTGGTGGTGACCCACTTCATCCTGAAAATGTATCAGATATTTTACGGATTGTTGTACGCGTAAAGTCTGAGTGCCCCGACAAGGACATATGGCTTTGGACGGGGTATCGAATGGATGAACTGACGACGGAGCAAAAGCGAGTGGTTGATCTTATCGATGTTTTAATTGATGGAAAGTTTGAGCAGGAGCAAGCTGATCCTAATTTAAGTTGGCGTGGAAGCGCCAATCAAATCATTCACTACATGAAAGTGTAAATTCGCAAAGACGAACAGGTTGAATCGTAGCGTTTAAACAATCACAATTTCCTTTCGATTTTTTGTTGTAACAATGTTAACTTGCTTGTCACTGTTGAATATCAAAGGGTTGTGAATTCCATGCTATCTCATCTACCGGAACCGAAACAGGATCCGATTCTTTCGCTCTCTGTTGCCTACCGAAATGATCCTAGAACCGAAAAAGTGGATCTGGGTATTGGTGTTTATCGAAATAGTAACGGTGACACACCAATCATGAAGGCTATCGCGTTAGCTCAAGAGCACGTTGCATCAACACAAAAAACGAAAGCCTATGTAGGGCTTGCTGGTTGTGAAGAATTCAACCAAAGCATGGTAGATTTATTGCTAAAAGGAACGGCGGCTTACGATCGCGTTTCGGCTATTCAAACTCCAGGCGCGAGTGGTGCACTTCGCATGTTGGGCGACTTACTGAAAGTTGCCCAACCGAACACCACTATATGGCTAAGTAATCCAAGCTATGTGAACCATCAACCTGTGATGGAAGCCGCTGGATTGAAAGTTAAGCATTACCGATACTTTAGCCCTTCAACAAAGCAAGTTGACGTTACAGCAATGCTTGAAGACTTATCTCTCGCTGGTCCAGAAGACGTTGTTTTACTTCACGGCTGCTGTCATAACCCAACGGGTGCAGATATTGATTTTAAAGCATGGGAAGCCATTACAGACATGGCAACCAAGCAGGGTTTCACCCCATTTGTTGATATCGCTTATCAAGGTTTTGGAGACGGACTAGAAGAGGATGCACTGGGTTTGCAGCATATGGCAAACCACGTTGAAGAAATGTTCATTACCACTTCCTGTTCAAAAAACTTCGGTTTATATCGTGAACGAACTGGCGCAGCGATAGTTGTCGGTAAAAATGCTAATGAAGCAGCTAACGCAAAAGGGAAGTTGTTGCAGCTAGCACGTGCGACTTACACCATGCCGCCAGATCACGGTGCCGCATTGGTAAAAACTGTACTAGGAAACAAAGAGCTAACTTCTGTTTGGCGAGAAGAACTTTCGCAAATGCAGCATAGGCTTGTTTCTCTAAGGGAAGGTTTATGTTCAGAGCTTAAAAATGCACATAACTCTGACCAATTTGACTTTATCCAGTCACACAAAGGTATGTTCACTGTGCTAGGCTTCTCATCTGAACAAATGCTTCAACTACGTGAAAACTATGGAATCTACGGTGTGGGTGACGGGCGTATAAACATCGCGGGCCTTACCGAAAAAGACATTCCTTATGTAGCCGAGGCAATAGTAACCGTATCTAACCAATAAGAGGTGGTAATGAAGTCGAGTAGACCTTTCATTTTCTTGGCAATAGCTGGTGTATTGACTGCGTGTATCAATATTCAAACAGGTGTGCATGCTGAGCCAAAGGCCAGTGGGAAATCGGAATCAACACACGAGGTGGACATGTTAAAAACACCCGACGGAAAATTGGTTCTCGGTGAGAAAGAGTGGGTTCATATTGCCGGTTTAGGAGAGAGCTATAAAGCTCGAGTCGATACTGGTGCAACGACTTCATCTATCAGCGCTGTTGATATAGAAACGTTTGACAAAGATGGGCAGGATTTCGTTCGATTTAGAATTGCTCATGAAGGAGAAAAAAGCCCGGTGCTAACTCTACCTGTGCAGCGTTGGGTTCGTATCAAACAATCTAGTCAAGATTCTTACCAAAGAAGAGCTGTGGTAGAAGGTGATATTCAAATTGGTGATTTGAAAACAAAGACAGAGTTTACTTTAGCTGATCGATCTCATCTTACTTTTCCAGTGCTTTTAGGAAGAAGCTTCTTCAGAGATGTCGCCGTTGTCGATGTCAGTAAAAAATATGTGCAGAAGAAAGTTAAGTAACGAGAGATTTTTGAATAACATTTAAAAAGCCTTCACTTTAATCATAAAGTGAGGGCTTTTTTTTGACTACCCGAGTTAGAACATGAATCTCGCGCCCATGATAAGCTGAGAGCCATAAACACCGTTGTCAGCGATGTTTGCACCGATTGAAAGTTGATCAGTTGAGTGGAAACGGCCGCCAAAGCTATAAGTAAGCTCTGTGGTGTCACTGTAAACCAACTGACCCACTTTTACATTGGCTTCAATGTTGTCTAGCACCCATATACGAGCACCAATATTCAATTCTGGTACAAACTGGTTACCAACAAATTTGTCGTCACTCGTTTTAATATTATGGAGCAGCATCTGACCGAAGATGTCCGCAAACCCTGTTGCTGGGCCGTTAAAGCCGACACCGACCGCGATGTCGTAATCACCTTCGAATCGGCTGTCTAAACGGCCAATAAAATGGGTGTTTTCGGTAAACGTCAAATTACCCTCTGCGCCGTAAGAAGTGGGGCTAGCACCGACTCTAAACTCAACAGAAGAGTAGTTGAAATTGTTAGCAAGAGTTGTCATCGGGCTTAGAGCCATGAAAAGTAGTGCTAAGTGGCGTTTACGTCCAAACATATGTATTCCATCCATTTTACGCTTTGGCTTAGTGCCAAAAATACGGGTATACAAAAAGGTCTGCAAAAAGCAGACCAATATTTAAATTTAACGATATTTCAATGAGATCTTAAAGGATCTGTAAGTGTTCCACTTCGATTTCTGGGGTTGAACCGCCTTCGTACTCGCCATAAAGACGGATTTTTGACTCGGCATTAAGTGGTTGTGTCAATACTATGTCGTCTAGCTCTACTTGGATCTGCGCATCTCCATCAGTAAATATAAAGGTATCTTTGCTGATCTGTTTAATTAGGTGTCCTTCGGTGACGACGTCTTTCTCGGCTGTCCAGCTGGTATCTTTCAGCATTTCTGCAACAGAGGTTAGGTCTACTGGGCCACTATACGTAACGTACTTTTCCTCTTGCTCTCTATCTCCAGCAAACGCAAGAGTAGGTAATGTGATTAGTGCAGCTGCAATGGATAAAGTGATGGCTTTCATGTTTTGTAATCCTTATGACTTGAGTTCGAATACAGTTAAACAGGAACAGTCTTAACAATGTCTGATGGGGAAGTTCATTTTGAATTCATTTGGTTTAGGGTGCTATGTAGCTTGAGGTTAATTAGTGATAAGCATTACTATACGTTCAATCAAAATACATAATAAAATGAATCGACTATGATCCCTTCAATTCAAGCTCTTATGGTTCAAGGAACAACATCTGACGCAGGAAAATCTGTTTTGGTGGCAGGCTTATGCCGCGTGCTTGCCAGAAAGGGGAGAAAGGTTGCCCCTTTTAAACCTCAGAATATGGCGCTGAATAGTGCTGTGACGAAAGATGGAGGCGAAATAGGTCGAGCTCAAGCTGTTCAGGCACAAGCATGTGGCGTGGAACCTTCAGTCCATATGAACCCTGTTTTGCTCAAACCTAACTCTGATACTGGCGCTCAGGTAATTCTTCAGGGTAAAGCGATAACCAATATGGAAGCAGAAGGCTATCATGACTATAAAAAGGTCGCGATGGACAGTGTTATGGACTCGTTTGGACGTTTACAACGTGATTTTGAATCTATTGTTATTGAAGGTGCAGGTAGCCCAGCCGAAATTAACTTAAGGGCAAACGATATTGCCAACATGGGCTTCGCCGAAAATGCCGATGTTCCGGTCATTATTGTGGCTGATATTGATCGCGGTGGTGTGTTCGCCCATCTATATGGCACGCTAGAACTGCTTTCGCAATCGGAACAAAACCGAGTAATTGGTTTTGTTATCAACCGCTTCAGAGGTGACATTAAACTTCTTGAATCTGGTTTAGATTGGCTTGAAGAAAAAACAGGGAAACCAGTATTAGGTGTATTACCCTTCTTGCATGGTCTAAACCTCGAAGCGGAAGATGCTATCACAAAAGAACAAGTGACGACCGAAGGGCAACTTTTCAAAGTAAAAGTACCGGTTTTTACGAGAATTAGTAACCATACGGACTTTGATCCCTTGCGATTAAACCCAAACATTGACTTCGAATACGTTGGCAAAGGGGAGTCCTTGCAAGGAGCAGACTTAATTATTCTTCCTGGGACCAAATCTGTACGGCAAGATCTTGAATATCTTCGTTCACAGGGGTGGGATAAAGACATTCTAAGACATATCCGTTTGGGCGGTAAGGTCATCGGGATATGCGGCGGGTATCAAATGCTCGGCAATACAATTTCGGACCCCGATGGCATTGAAGGCACAGCGGGTGACAGCGAAGGTCTCGCTTTACTGAATATGACAACAGTCCTCCACCCTGAGAAGCAACTTAAAACAGTTAAAGGTACACTTCGACTTGAAAACCAATCTTTTCCTGTTTCAGGTTATGAGATTCACGCTGGCGTGACGCAAGTCAACGAAACTCAACCCATTTCGCTAGAATATCAAGTAAGTGATGGAGCTATCAGTAGCTGTAACCAAATTTTTGGTAGTTACTTGCATGGCATATTTGAAGAACAAGAGGCTACGGGTCTGCTTCTGGAGTGGGCAGGTAGTGAAGAGATTCAACCTGTAAACTTTGAAAAGATGAAAGAAGATGCCATTGATCGTATCGCAGATGCCATTGAAGAGTATATGGACTTAGATAAACTTTGGGCGACTATACCGCAATGACCATTTCTAATGGTCTCAGCAATACTTGTACTGTTAATGCAAGAAAAAATGACCCTGTCACATTTTATCTTTACCACAATAAATCACACTGCCCAATTGTTTACCCTTTGGTGAACTTAGGCGTAATGTTTGATTCTATCTATCTGTTAAACTTTAAACATTTGAACGAGGGGAAGGGTATATTTAACTCATATGCCTACGTAACGGAACGCTGATGCTGACAGATTTTGAGTTGGAAGCACTTTACTTAAGTTTAAAGGTCGCGCTTTATGCGGTCATTTGGCTTACGCCTTTTAGTATAACGATTGCTTGGCTGCTTGCTCGAAAATCTTTCTGGGGCAAAAATGCTTTTGATGCGTGTATACACCTTCCTCTTGTATTACCGCCTGTTGTTATTGGGTATCTACTTCTTGTCGGTATGGGCAGGCAAGGGGCGATAGGAAAGTGGTTGTTTGATACGTTTGGCATCGCTTTCAGTTTTGATTGGAAAGGCGCTGTTTTAGCTTCTGCGGTAGTGTCGCTTCCTTTGATGGTCAGAGCGATCCGACTAAGTATTGAAAGTATTGATACAAAACTAGAACAAGTTGCTCGTTCCTTAGGGGCAACTCCTTTGCGCGTATTCTTTACGATTACGTTACCACTCGCCATTCCAGGCGTAATAACGGGCGCATTGCTCGCATTTGCGAGAAGCCTGGGGGAGTTTGGAGCAACGATAAGTTTTGTTTCTAGTATCCCAGGAGAAACCCAAACGCTGCCTCTTGCTATGTATTCTTTTATAGAAACGCCTGGAGCGGAATACGAAGCAGCGCGTCTATGCGTTATTTCAATTGTCGTAGCTTTGATTTCATTGCTCGTATCGGAAGTTCTTAGTAAGAAAGCCAATCAAAAAATTGGGTTGATTTCTAAGGAGAGAAAATGATTTTAATAAAAGTGAAGCAGCAACTTGGCCAGCTAAATTTAGACGTTGATTTGTCCGTTCCTTCAAAAGGGATTACCGCAGTTTTTGGGCGCTCTGGCGCTGGAAAAACATCTTTGATAAATGCTGTGGCAGGTCTGTCAATTCCAGACGACGGGCGAATAGAGGTTAATGGTAAAACTCTATTTTGCCGAGAATCTGGTCAAAATCTGCCTATTGAAAAGCGACGAATCGGTTATGTTTTTCAGGACGCAAGACTTTTTCCCCACTATTCAGTGAAAGGAAATTTACTCTACGGTACTGCGACAAAAGACGCTGCTTACTTCGATATTATTTGCGATTTACTGCAACTACATAGCTTACTGGGCAGGAAGCCTATCGACCTTTCTGGTGGGGAAAAACAACGTGTCGCTATCGGGCGCGCTCTGTTGTCTAAACCCTCTTTATTAATAATGGATGAGCCATTAGCATCTTTGGATCTTCCACGGAAACGTGAAGTGATGCCTTTTTTGGAGCGACTGGCGAATGATATTGATGTTCCAATTCTCTACGTAAGCCACAGTTTGAATGAGATCATTCGCTTGGCAGATCACATGATTATTTTGAATCAAGGTAAGCTTGAAGCGGCAGGCTCACTAGAAAGTGTATGGGATTCTCAGGCAATGCGACCTTGGCAATCTTTTTCTGAGCAAAGCACATTGTTTGATGCAATCGTTGAATCTCACCACCCCAAGTATGCTTTGACCGCGCTTAAATTGTGTGAAAAAACCCAACTTTGGGTCCAAAAAATAGATGCAGATCTTTCATCTCCAGTTCGTATTCAAGTAAGAGCAAATGATGTCTCTTTATGCTTATCAGAGCCAAAAGAAACATCTATACGAAATATTATCCCAGCGCTCATCGAGGACATGGAAGTTCAATCACCCTCACCAGACAAACAAAGCGTTGCCATTAAACTCAAGTTAAGCGACCAGTGTTCTTTGTGGTGTAACGTTACCCAATGGGCTGTTGATGATCTTGAGCTTGAGATCGGAAAAAGGGTCTACGCTCAAGTTAAAGGGGTAAGCGTTACACAACGCGATGTCATTCAGCATTGACCCGCGACGCTATCACTAGGTGAATAACCAAACTGCTTTTTAAAAGCATTAGTGAAGTTAGATGGGTGCTGATAGCCAGCGTCATAAGCCGCTTCTGTGATGGTCTTGTAACCTTGCTCTAAAGCCTGCTTTGCTCGAGCCAATCTTCGATAGCGAACGTACCCAAGTACGGTGTAACCGACTTCATGTTTAAAGCGCCTCTGTAGGTTTGAAGTGCTCATGGCTGCATATGAAGCTATATCTTCCAACGAAAGTTCCTTATCCAAATTGCTTTCAAGGTAACTAATTAGGTGCGAGATATTTCCGTTGAAATTGAAAGGTTGATCTGAAGACAACGAAGAGTGAATCTCAGAAGAAACTTGCTCAAAGGCGTTCGACATAACTAGTAGAGTGTTGGTTTCGAATTTCAGCATCTCAGTTAGCGTTTGAGGGCTCTTTATTTGAAGAAAATCATTGAGTAGTTCAATGATATCTCTACTAGGTTCAAAGCGAACATGTGCTTTGTCTGTATTAAGAAAATCCCACATATTGTCTTCAGAAGTTAAATTCAATCTTTGATTGAACCATTCCGGCTTGATCATTATGTTGATCTTTTTGACGTTGTTTCCACTTTGAGTTCGTTTGTGGAACGTAGCTGGCGTTTTAAGGTTAGCGATTAGTGCCTGAGGCGCATCGATAGCATCAAGCTCAAAGTGCAAATCGTCATAACCGAAAACGAGCTTACCCTCTAGTAAAATCGTGATAATGACGGATGTTGGAGCGGTTGCGACTATATGACAGTCTGTTAAGTCGGAAGTGACTCCGCCATGCACTGTGATACCCGCTTTCGAGCGATAGTCGACAAACTCTCCCTTTACAATCACGTCTTTAGATGAACGGTTGGAATTGATAACGCTTTGTTGATCGCCTCCGTTATTCACAAATTGAGTAATAGCGAAAGTTTCATGAGAGCGGGAACTCCGTTCTATTTTTGCGGGTGACATTCTATATTGTTCCTAATAAGCGTTTAGCGATTTTGGATAACTGTTTATTCTTTTCAATAATACTATCAGCAAATACCATATCTGCGAATAATTATCATTTGTAAGAATTAGGATGTGGTACCCATGGATAAGTTACGTGCTTTTACTAGCCGAAGAACATTTATTAGCCTTGCCATTGCTGGCATATGTGCACCTGCGATATCGTCTGCTTCAGAGGAAAAGTCTCATATTGAAAAAGTAATGGTGTGGGGGACTAGTGTAAAAAGTAGTTCTGAGTCATTAAGTTCTGATGACTTCGCGCTAAAACAAGCTGATCACATGTCCGATCTTCTAAGAGACATTCCTGGGGTAGACGTCGGTGGAACACATTCCGTTAACCAGCGTATCAACATTCGCGGTTTGGATGAAACTGACCTCGACATTCGTCTAGATGGCGCATCTCAGAACGCTAATATGTTCCACCACGTTGGGAACCTAACACTAAACCCAGACATCATAAAATCAGCCAATATTCAGGTTGGCGCGAATTCGGTAACAAGTAACGCTATAGGCGGTTCTGTTTATTTTGAAACGAAAGACGCAAAGGACTTACTTCGTTACGATGAAACGTATGGCGCTCGCGTATACGGCGGTATCGGTTCTAATGCATTTTCAACAGGCTCTTTGACAGCATACGGAAAGCTTTCTGATAGCGGTGATGCACTTGTGTATTTGTATGGCATAAAGCGCAGTAACTTCAAAGATGGTGACGGAACGGAAACAATTGGCTCAGAAGGGCAAGTTAATAACCTTTTAGCGAAAGCTGGGTGGGATATTGATGAAGCGCAGCGTCTAGAGTTTTCATACGACTATTACCGAGATCATGGTGACTACAACCCGCGCCCGAACTGGGGGGCCGAAGGAAATGAATTCAGATCATCTGATGCGCTAATCGACACCAAGTATTCGCGCCACACTTACACGTTAGGTTATGAATTAAAGACAGAAAATTCAGTTCTAAATGCGGCTCTTTATCAAAATAAAATAAACCTTTTCCGAAACGAAGTTGGCATTCCTGGATTCTGGCCCACAGACAGAGTTGGGGAAAACACGGCGGAAAGCACGAATACTGGAGGAAGTGTAAAAGGGCAGTCGGAACTTTCAGTACTCGGCTTTGCGAATACATTAACCTACGGCTACGAAGTGAAACAGCAAAATAGTGAGAACGAATACGCCCTAGGTGACTCTAATACTTCTAAAGCAATCTCTCATTCACTGTATGTTGAAGACAAAACGGTTGCAACGGATTCCGTTGATGTAACCGTGGGTGTTCGCTATGACAATGTGAAGCGTAACACTAACTTAGATGACACATCGTTTGATAAAGTAACGTGGGCTGGTGGCGTAGATTGGCGAATTACTGAGTCTGTTACCTTATTTGCTAGCACTCGTACTTTGTTTAAAGCGCCAGAACTTCTAGAAACGTTTATTAACTTTGAAGACAAGCTTTCTGACGACATTGCACCGGAAACAGGTTTCAACCATCAAGGCGGTATTAAGTTTGACAAAAGCATTAACGATCACTCTGTCGCTGCAAACTTGACTGTGTTTAACACGAGAATTAATGACTACATCATCAAAAAGTATCAGGGATCATCAAAACCATACCTGTTACTTAACGGAGAAGACGCAGAACTAACGGGTTTTGAGGCGAGCTTCCACTATGGGTACGATGCGTTCAACTCTCGCTTGTCGTATTCACGTTCAAACAATAAGTTCTTGGAATCTGGTGACCCAATTAACGCAACAGGTCGCGGTGCTCGCAGTACAGATATTGGAGACAGTGTTTCTCTTAACCTTGAATACGTCGCTTACGATATTGATGCAATATTTGGTTGGAATTCAAACTATATAATGGAAGAAACCAATGTACTTGAAGGCAACCCAGTTAAGGAAGCCTACGATGTTCATAAGATCTATGCTCAGTGGGCTCCAAGTCAAGTAGAAGGGTTGGCTCTTACATTTGGTATCGATAATCTATTTGATGCGGCGTACGTATCCCATGCGTCCACATCTGGCACATCTAAATCTCGTTCGGGCAAAGTATTTAGCCTAGACGACTTAGAACCAGGTCGAAACGTTAAGTTATCTGTTGCCTATCAGTTTTGATGGGTATCTAGACTAAACGGTCGCTCTGAGACAGGATATATTTTCCTGTCTCGAGCTATTGAGCGTTTCACTACACATCAAATTTCGCGACTAAGTTGTCCATATTCTCGCACTGCACTGCGAGAGTTTCGCAGGCGTTCTCAGCACTACTTATCATTTCAACCATTTGGTAGCTACTTTCTATAATACTTTGCATATTTTGATGAATGTCGTTAGAAATCTCTAGCTGCTGTTGGGCTGTGCGAGTAAATAACGTATTGGATTCCGATGCTTTATTGATACTACTAGAAATCAATTTAAGCGTTGTACTGGTTTCGTCAGCTTGTCTTAACGTTATCGCCCCCGTTTCTTGGCTCACTTGAATGGCTGAACTAGCTTCATTAGCACTGTTTTGTAAGGCTTCAACTAATCCTTTTATCTGATCGGTACTGTTTTGAGTTTTTGTTGCGAGGGTACGAACTTCGTCTGCGACAACAGCGAATCCTCTCCCTTGCTCACCGGCACGAGCGGCCTCAATTGCTGCGTTTAAAGCTAGCAAATTGGTTTGTTCTGCAATTTCAACAATGACGTCCAGTATCGATACGATTCCATTTACACTGCTATCCAGTGTCCCAAGTACCCGACAAGCCAATACATTCTCTTCACCTAGCTTTTGTATTGAGAGACTTGTTTTATTTAAAAAATCGGTTGCAGAGTGTAAGTTCTCAACACTGGCAGCATTGGCGGATTCTGTTGTGGAAATATTCGTCGACATGTCGGAATTAAGCGTATCAAGGCTCTGTGCCGCACTGTCAACTTGATCACTTTGAGATTGTTGTTCCGACACATGAATAACGATTCCTTGAGTTAAACTACGAATATTTTCCATCTCGGCTCTTACGGAATTAGAAGCGAGAATAATCTCAGTGATCGTTTCTTGAAGAGAGGTAATAAAGCTATTAAATGCCTTTGCAAGTTGACCTAGTTCATCTTGGCTTTCTAGTGGCATACGATAAGTTAGGTCGGCTTCACCTGATGCGATTTGCTTTAAAGATTCTGTTAATTTAATGACGGCGGAACTGACCCAACGACTCACCATAAAAGCGAGTGAAAGTGCGATTAAAATAGCTACTGCTCCACCTATTTCGAGAATAAGTGTTGCTTGCCTAGTTAGGGACTCTCGATTATCCGATATTGCCGATTGATGCTTGAGCAAACTGGCATCCATTAACCAGATAGATTGCCATGTTATTTGCTCTAACTCACTAAAACTTGGTTTGTTTTCGAAAAAGTAGGTAGAAGGCGAAGCATTTGCATACATTTTCTCTTGGCTTGCTATGTAATGAGTAATGCTTTGTTCTAACTCTTGTACAGATGATTTCTCAGGTAGTAGCGACGCAGTGATAATTGAAACATCGTTAATGATTTGGGATTGTAACCTTTTAAAACTTTCTGAGTATTGTGCGCGTTTATTATCGCTGTCGAAATCGAAAGCTAACTTTTCGGACAGACTTCTTAAAGAGATCATCGATTTAGATAAGGAGTTTAGTGCGCTAATAGATGGAGAAAGTCGAGAAAGTGATTCTCTATCAACTCGATTTTGTTCGCGTAGTTGATAAGTACTCAATAGAATGACAGCAGTAAAAATAAGCGCAACCGTGATAACTGGAAAAGCTATTTTGTGCTTCAATAGGATACGTGAAGTAATTCGGAGTTTCATGTTTGCACCAGTGACATTGCAATGAATTACCTACAATAGTAGTAAAAAAAATGGCTCCCATTCTTGGAAGCCATTTTTATTTAGAAGTTATATTTACTCTTCAACAGTAAACTCTTCAATTGTTACTTCAACACGACGGTTCTGCTCGCGTCCTGCTGCTGTGTCATTAGAAGCGATTGGATTAGATTCACCATCACCTTTAACAGTAATGCGGCTAGAATCTACACCTTTTGCAACGAAGTAATCAGCTACTGCTTGAGCGCGTTCTTCAGACAGTTTCTGATTGAATTTAGCACTACCACGGCTGTCGGTGTGACCAACAACGTCCACTTTTGATTGAGGGTAGGTAGTAAGAAGAGTCGCTACCGTTTCAAAACGACGAGTTCCAGCGGCACTTAACTTACTGCTTCCAGTTTCAAACAAGCTTACGTCTTGTTGTGATTGGAACGTAATAGTTTGCTTTTTAGGTGGCTCTGGTTTCTTTTCTTCAACGACAGGCGCTGGCGCAGGAGCTGGTTCAGCGACTGGGCGTGGTTCAGCTTTCGCTACAGGCGCTGGTTTTGCTTTGGCACCGAAATGATAATTAAGACCTAACGTGAACATGCTTGCTGTGCTGTCGTCAGCTGGGCCCGCATTAATTTCTGTCATCAATTGGTATTCAATTCGAGCACGGAGTGCTTCGGTGATTTTACCTTCGAAGCCAAGTCCTGCTAAAAGGTTTAGGTCATCTTTAGCTTCGTCGTAAGTGGAATAACCAGCACCAAGTTTACTGAAGAAATCAACATCTTCACTTAAAGGAATATTGAACTTAGGTGCAAATGTAATAGCGGTCATTGAACCTTCTAAATTCGTTAGAGTTCCGCCATTAAGGTAGTTTGACTTGAATTGACCGTAGTCATCATATCCTAGCTCTAATGCGACGTTGTCCAGTAGCTGATATCCAAGGTATACACCGTAGCCAGAACCGTCATCATCACATCCAGTTGACACAGCACAAGAGTTTGACAAAGATGAAGCACCCACTTTACCACCAAGATAAACTTGAGAGCTGGCAGTAAATGGAAGTGAAGAAAGTAGTGTAAGTACAACTAACTGCTTTTTCATAGATAATTCCTTTTTATAATATACAATGCGATTATTTGAGTAGATTGTTATAATCAGCATCATTATGAGAATCCATTTTCAGGAAAGCAAAACTCCAAATGAGAATTGCATTTCCAATCTCACAATCAAGACGCGTTCTTTATACAGCTCAAAATAGACAAAAGATCGCAAAAAGCGACCTTTTAATGAAAGTTTCCTTGGTTACTTTAGAAATACCTGATTGAAATCACGTTTCAGGATGGCATCTCTTCTCGCTTTTTTCAGTTGTTTCACCATGTCCTTCACACAATTGTGTAAAACTTGGTCTAATAAAGAAGCTCGGTACTCTTCTTTATCTTGCTCTGACATATCTTCGGGAAGTTTTATGGTAGGGAATTCTTCCATTACATTTAAGCCAGCAAATGCTTGGCTTACAGAAACTAATGCATGGAATTGCTCAAAGTTGTCTAACACATTCTGAGCACTAGCTGGTAACACATCCCATGATTCTCTAACTGCCTCTTCAGAGACTTCGTGAATCGACGTTACCATCAAGTGCATTTCTTCAGGAACATTGTCAAACTCAATAACTTGGCGCAATTCAGCTGATACGGTCGTAAGGTCGACTTTTTGTTGTGGGGTTTCGTTTTCGTTTGACATAAATTTTCTTCCAATGTTCAAAAAGCACATGCTAGGAATATCGCGATAAAAGTCAACAAATTACTGACAATATATAGGGTACACGACGTTCAGCATGCTATATTAATTTCATACCGTCAGAATAATAACAGCTTGAGTCTATGAAATCTCCGAATACGTCAATGAGGGTTTTACTTGTCGATGACCTACAATTTGAGCGCATGCAGCTTGCGATTCGCCTCAAGCAGCTTGGTCATGTTGTAGAGGTTGTTGAGAGTGGAGAACGAGCACTTGATGTCTATTCGTCATTTGATCCGGAATTGGTTTTACTCGATATCAATATGCCAGACATGGATGGATTTGAAGTCGCTAAAGAGATTCGAGCTCGTGATGATGACTGGGTTCCTATCATATTTCTAAGTAGCCATGAAGAACCTGAAACCATTGCGAAAGCCATTGAAACAGGTGGCGACGACTATTTGGTAAAGCCCGTAAATAAAGTTGTACTTGGTGCAAAGATGAATGCCATGCAGCGTATCGCCCAAATGCGTAGAGAGCTAAAACTGGTTTCATCTCAATTAGAACAAGTGAACATACATCTTCAACAACAAGCAAATGAAGATGGTCTCACACAAGTATACAACAGGCGGTATGTCGATAAAGAATTAAGAGACATGGTATCTTGGCATGGTCGACATCAGCTACCGTTAACAATCATACTTCTAGATGTTGATCACTTTAAAGCCTATAACGATCATTACGGGCATATAGAAGGGGATGCCTGTCTGCAAAAAATAGCCTCTACATTAGACCAGTGTTTTGCTCGCTCCGGAGAGTTGGTTGGTCGATATGGTGGTGAGGAGTTTGTTGTTATTGTGAGTAATGCCAATGCCGAAGATGCGCTAAAACAGGCTATTCGTGTCCAAAAGTCTATTCATTCATTAGGCATTCCACATTCTAAGTCTTCAACTAACGATATAGTGACGTTGTCACAAGGTGTTTACTCTTTCATTCCAACCGGTCGTGAAACAGCTGAAGATGTTTATGGTGCCGCTGACGTCTTGCTCTATAAGGCGAAAGCAGAAGGCCGTGATAGATACGTCACGAACTGATTACTTGTATCCATCACTAAACCTTAAATCACTCACTGCTCCTGAATATCATGAGGAGCAACTAAGCGCTAAACCTTGAGCCCAATCAGGAGCTGGATGTGTGTCTTTTTCCTGCCCAGATTCATCTGAAAAGGGGGCTTCAAGCAATTGCCTTAAACGCTTCACTTCCGAATAGTCGCCTTGATTCGCCATATCAATTGCATGTTGAGCCATGTAATTTCTTAGAATGTATTTTGGATTGGTTGCACGCATTGTTAGACAACGTAGACCTACTTCGCTTGATTCTCTTTCTAGCCTTTTCTCATAGTTATCAAACCAAGCTATTGCTGGTGAAGTTTCAGTAAATTGCGCCAAAAAATCTTCAGATCCAACTTTATCGACATTAGAAAGTGCACGAAACGTATTGGTATAATCCGCTTCTTGCGATTTCATTAACGCGAACAACTCATTGAACAATTCCGTATCTCCGGCTTCAGATTCAACGAGACCCAATTTTGCTCTCATATGCAGGCTATATTCTTTGGTCAGGTGTGAATAATAGTCATCAAGCGCACTCTCTAATTCTTTTTTTTCTACTAGTGGTGATAGTGACTGTGCCAATGCGGTTAAATTCCATAGACCTATGGATGGTTGATTATCAAACGCGTATCGACCTTGGTAATCTGAGTGATTGCAAATAAAGGATGGATCGAATTTTTCCATCATCCCGAATGGACCATAATCAAACGTTTCGCCTAGAATGGACATGTTATCGGTATTCATTACCCCATGAGCAAAACCAATGGACTGCCAATGGGCGATCATAGATGCTGTGCGCGAGACAACCTCTTTGAAAAACGAAAGGTAAGGGGAGCCTGACGATCGAGCCAATGGAAAATATTGGTCGATAACATAATCAGCAAACAATCTAAGATCGTCATGTTGGCTGGTATAATATAAGTACTCAAAGTGGCCAAATCTGATGTGTGTTTTGGCAATACGGACGCATACGGCACCTTGTTCCACTTGCTCTCGGTAAACGGGGGTATCACTCACGACTAAACCAAGCGCTCTGCTGGTCGGTATCTTTAGGTTATGCATAGCCTCGGACATCAGATATTCGCGGATACTGGAACGCAAAACTGCTCTTCCATCCCCTTGACGAGAATAGGGTGTTAAACCTGCTCCTTTTATATGAATATCATATTGAGATTCGTCTGCGTGAACCTGACACAGGAGCAAACCACGCCCATCACCTAAATCAGGGTTGTAAGACCCAAATTGGTGGCCAACATATTTCATTGCAATTGAAGGGTATGTCGTCAGTGATGTTGAGCCTGAAAGAATGGACAACATTTCATCGTCTGGTTTTTTGGGGAATCCTAAATGCATTGCTAGCGGCGTATTCCAATCAACCCAGCGCACATTTTCTAACGAAGTTGGATCCACCTCCGTAAAAAAGTGCTGCGGTAAGTTTATGAAGGGGTGAGATAGTTTGGCGCCTTTCCAAGTATGCATATTTAAACCTAGATAAATGTGGTTACGTTAAAATCTTACCACAAGGCTTTTAGCACAAATACTCGTGTATATTATGGGTATGAAAAAGCCACCTGAATGAGGTGGCTGTTCTATCTAGCAGCAAGCTAAGAATCAGATGGCATTGACGTCTTCGGCTTGTGGTCCTTTTTGTCCGTCTGTAACAACAAACGATACTTTCTGACCATCTTCTAGGTTACGGTGCCCCGTCCCTTGAATTGCAGAAAAATGAACAAATACGTCTTTACCACCTGTTTCAGGAGTGATAAATCCGAAACCTTTATCTTGGTTAAACCACTTTACCGTGCCATTGACTTTTTGACTCATAATTAAACTCTTTATATATACAAATTGATGCAGATTGTTTCCTGCAAAATCGAAGTTACCGTAAACTAAAAGAGTAGGCTAGCGAATTATGAATGAACAACATAAAGGTGTGATCTTAGACCATTTTCGGAACAACAATGAAAGGATATGTGTTTAAAAAGAGAGATATCAACAGACTCAACTAGTAACGACGCAATTTCGCCCATTTTTTTTCGCTTTATATAGTGCCTCATCTGCTGCTTTAAGTACCTTTTTAGGGTGTTTTATATCTGAACTATCCGCTACACCGATACTTATCGTCACATTCACTGTTTTCTCAGTATTATTAGAGCCTCGCTTCTTTGTGCCCAATTTATCATCTTTAGGGCGATCAGAGCGATTTCGCACAACCATGTCATAGCTCGCGACGTTTTCTCTTAACTCGTCAAGAAAAGGAAAAGATTCATCAGCGGTTTTTCCTTTAAATAACACCGTGAATTCTTCACCACCATAACGATAAACTTTAGCCTTCCCTTCGACATTTTTAAGTGTCTTTGCGACCAAGCGAAGTACATCATCTCCCGTATCATGCCCATGGGTATCATTGAACTTCTTGAAGTGATCAACATCTAGCATAGCAATCGAGTAATTTCGACCTAAATGACCCATCTCGTTTTCCAATGCTCTTCGGCTGGGGATCTCGGTTAACTGATCGATAAAAGCCAGTGAGTGGCTAGTAGACATGATGTTGTATATCAGCAAAATACCGGCAAGAGAGAAAAACACAGCCGAAATATACGAAAGTTGAAAAAATCCAAACGTGACGGTAGACAACAATAGACAGTTATATACTGCATAATCAAGAGCTTCTCGACGTGTAAGTACCATAATTGCAGAGATGCCAACAAAAATCACACTGTACAGAACCGCTAAAAATGGAAGTTTAGATACTTGGGGAATCGAAAATAAGATGCCTTCCCATAAATGATCCATTCCGTTTTGTGAAAAGTGCTCAACGGTGAGGTATGCCCAACCAATAAACAAACTAAGCAGAAGTAAATATGCTATGCCCGTCTTTGAAAAAAAACGTTTGTTTGGGAAAAGGTAAACGGTCATGCATGAGACAGGCATTAAAAATGCCAAGATTGAGAATTCAAGTTTGGTCGTTCCAAAATTTAGTGGAACCTGTAGTCTTTCTTGTATCACCAAATATGCCAGCATCATGGATACCGCTATCATGCCCATTCGGCCTTGGTTAAAGCTGTGACACAAGATCAGCGCGATAGAAAACAATAGATAAGGAAGAAAACCAATGGCACCTTGGTTTTGACTGATAAGAGGGGTAAGTTGATCGATACCATGGAGAATGCCTGTTACCAGGAATAAAGGAAATAGGAATCGGACCAGGTTTGCGTTTATCGCAGGTAAAGTCATTTGAGTTCAAAAAATCCGTCAACAGCAGCTACATATAGCCGGATCAGCATAAAGGAATAGGATACTTTTATTCACATAATTTCCAAGCGTTTTGCTAAACTTATTATGAAAAGTAGCGTACTACTGCGCATTTAGGCTAGTTTTTATGATACAAAACGAATAGGTCGCTGAAGCAGAAACAAGTCGATTGGCGTTGTTACTGATTAAGCGTTTATATCGGAATAGACGTCATGATTGAAACATAGGGAAGTACATAAATGAAAATAAGCGTCGATGTGCACAACTATATGGAGACATTAGTAGGAAACCGTCTAGGAGAACCCGACTATTCAGACAGTTATGACAGTGAGCAACTTGCCGATTTGGCTTGTATTGCATTAAACCAATTACGTCCAATTTATATTCGACATGATATAGATTTTTTGTCTGCATTGCCTGAGGAGCGTCTTGTTGTCTTGAGAAAACAGGTTGACGATGCGCTTATAGCGGCCGAAAGCATGATAAAAGATGATCGTCGTAAACGAACTGAAGATAGCATTCCTGTAATTTTTACCAAGCCTAGACGACATGATGACGATGAATTAGAGTGGTACGAAGTACCTATCCTAAAAAAGAAAGAAGAATAAGGAGTAATTTGTGGGACTCTTTTCTCGTTTATTTGGTGGTTCAAAAGAAACCGTCGTACAAGAAGCAGAACCTGTTGAGTATAATGGTTATCTGATTTACCAAGAACCAAAACCTGAAGGTGGTCAGTATCGAATAGCCGGCCGAATAACCAAAACTTTTGATTCAGGCGAAACCAAAACACATACATTTATTCGATCTGACGTTTTAGCAACAGAATCCGATGCAAATGAGTTCATGCTAAAAAAGGCGCAGATGTTTATTGACCAAATGGGCGATAATATTTTCAACTAAATAGTTTTTTTGCAGCACATCGAATTGATTTTAGTCACCTTTTTGAGAGCCATTAAGCAGTATGCTTAATGGCTCTTTCATTGTTTTGAAAAATTAAAAACTTTTTGAAAGTTGAAAATATAACTGAATTTAATTGCGATAATTTTTTAAGATAAAGATGAGGCTCCTTCATTCTTTAACGTTATATCTAATGAAACTTTGTGTTTTCAATACGTTTTAGTTGAAGTTAATCTCATCGTTAGATAAAAACTGATTATTAATTGTGCATTTAGTAGGGAATAACTATGCAAATTGGTGTGCCTAAAGAAACACTCGCAGGTGAAAGGCGAGTGGCTGCAACGCCGAAAACGGTAGAGCAGTTATTAAAGCTGGGATTTGATGTCTCGGTTGAGAGCCAAGCAGGGGTTCTGGCAAGTTTTGATGATGCAGCTTTTGAATCAGCTGGCGCGACTGTTGTCTCTCGAGATAACGTTTGGAAAAGCGACCTGATTCTAAAAGTAAATGCTCCTCAGGTCGATCCTGAATCTGGCGTTGATGAATTTGATTTGATTAAAGAAGGTGCGAGCCTTATCAGCTTTATTTGGCCTGCACAAAATGAAGCCCTCATGGAGAAGTTATCCAGCAAAAACATCAACGTGATGGCGATGGATGCCGTACCAAGAATTTCGAGAGCGCAAGCCCTTGACGCATTAAGTTCTATGGCAAATATCGCAGGATATCGGGCAGTGGTAGAAGCCGCGCATGAATTCGGGCGCTTTTTTACCGGTCAAATTACAGCTGCTGGTAAAGTACCTCCTGCAAAAGTCCTTATAGCTGGAGCCGGTGTAGCTGGTCTTGCAGCCATTGGGGCAGCAGGTAGCTTAGGTGCAATTGTACGCGCATTTGATGTTCGCCCTGAAGTAAAAGAGCAAGTCCAATCTATGGGGGCTGAGTTTTTAGAAGTAGATTTTCAAGAAAACTCAGGGTCTGGTGATGGCTATGCCAAAGAAATGTCTGATGAATTCAATAAAAAGGCAGAAGAGCTGTATGCTGATCAAGCCAAAGATGTCGACATTATTATTACGACGGCCCTCATTCCTGGACGACCAGCACCTAAGCTAATTACAAAGGCGATGGTCGATAGTATGAAAGCGGGCAGTGTCATTGTCGATCTTGCTGCTGCAAACGGCGGTAACTGTGAGTACACGGTAGCCGACGAAGTGATCACCACCCCGAATGGCGTAAAAATTGTGGGTTATACCGATATGGTCGGTCGGCTCCCAACTCAATCCTCACAGCTTTACGGAACCAACCTTGTCAACCTTCTAAAACTGCTATGTAAAGAGAAAGACGGTAACATCGATATCAATTTTGATGATGTCGTTTTAAGAGGGGTAACAGTAGTCAAAGAGGGTGAAATCACTTGGCCAGCGCCCCCGATACAAGTATCCGCCCAACCAGAAGTGAAACCCAAAGCTCAACCTGTTGAAGCTGTTAAGGCAGAGGAACCTACATCACCTTTCAAAAAGGTAGCAGCTCTGGCTATAGGGGTAGGTGCGTTTGCTTGGGTTGCCTCGGTCGCTCCAGCTTCGTTCCTTGCTCACTTTACGGTATTCGTTTTAGCTTGCGTTGTCGGCTATTACGTCGTTTGGAATGTATCGCATTCACTTCATACTCCACTGATGTCCGTTACCAACGCCATCTCTGGAATCATCGTTGTGGGTGCTTTATTGCAGATAGGGCAAGGGAGTGGGGTCGTTACCTTCTTGTCATTTATCGCCGTTCTAATTGCAAGCATTAATATATTTGGTGGTTTTACCGTCACCAAACGTATGCTTGAAATGTTCCGTAAAGACTAAAGGAGAGTAATCACATGTCTGCAGGATTAGTACAAGCCGCATACATTGTCGCCGCAATACTCTTTATCATGAGTTTAGCGGGACTATCTAAGCAAGAATCTGCGCGAGCAGGTAACTATTACGGCATCGCTGGTATGGCAATTGCCCTTATCGCAACCATTTTTGGACCCGATACATCTGGCGTAGTGTGGATCATTCTTGCCATGGTTATTGGTGGCGGTATTGGTATTCATTACGCTAAAAAGGTCGAAATGACCGAAATGCCAGAGTTAGTTGCCATTTTGCATAGCTTTGTCGGTATGGCAGCTGTTTTAGTTGGTTACAATAGCTACATTGATCCACCGGCTATCGCTGTAACCGATGTCGATGCACACGCTAAACACGTCATCCACATGGTTGAAGTATTTTTAGGCGTATTTATAGGCGCGGTTACATTTACAGGATCGGTCGTTGCATTTGGTAAGTTACGTGGGGTCATTAATTCATCTGCATTGAATTTACCTCATAAGCACAAGTTGAACTTAGCTGCGCTAGTCGTATCGGCTTATCTGATGGTTCATTTTGTCGAAGCCGATGGGAGCATGTTCGCCCTCATTCTGATGACGTTAATTGCTTTTGTATTTGGTTATCACCTTGTTGCGTCGATAGGTGGAGCTGATATGCCTGTTGTTGTTTCGATGCTCAACTCATACTCTGGTTGGGCTGCGGCGGCGGCAGGTTTCATGCTAGCAAACGATCTTCTGATTGTAACCGGTGCACTTGTAGGTTCTTCAGGCGCTATCCTTTCATATATCATGTGTAAGGCTATGAATCGCTCATTTATTAGTGTTATTGCAGGTGGATTTGGTCAGGAAGTCTCGGTATCTAGCGGTGATGAAGATCATGGAGAGCATACTGAAACATCTGCTGAAGAAGTCGCGGAAATGCTGAAAAACTCTAAATCAGTCATTATCACTCCAGGATACGGAATGGCAGTAGCACAAGCTCAATATCCGGTACATGAAATAACTGAAAAATTGCGAGCACATGGCGTTGAAGTTCGATTTGGCATACACCCTGTTGCAGGCCGATTACCAGGGCATATGAACGTACTGTTAGCAGAAGCTAAAGTGCCATATGACATTGTTCTTGAGATGGATGAGATTAACGACGATTTCCCAGAAACCGATACTGTTTTGGTTATAGGGGCGAACGATACGGTTAACCCAGCCGCGCAGGAGGATCCAAATAGTCCAATTGCTGGAATGCCAGTACTTGAAGTCTGGAATTCCCAAAACGTTATCGTATTTAAGCGTTCGATGAATACGGGTTATGCTGGTGTACAAAACCCACTATTCTTTAAAGAGAACACTCAAATGCTCTTTGGGGATGCGAAAGAATCTTGTGTACAAATATCTGCTCATTTGTAATTCAAGCTCAGCGCTTTAAAAAAGCTTTATGATAGAAGGGAAGCTAAGCTTCCCTTTTTATTTTCGCCTTGGTGTGACAACGTCACTATGTATGAGCAATGTAAACTCTTCCAAGATAATCATCGCGAATGTCAGCAATTGGTTAATAACGTAGAGCTGCTGTTATAATCACATTCTTATTAGTGTTATATTGCGAACTCACCGATAAATGCCATAGAGAACGAAACAGCTTTGCTAAGAAATATCGTATATTTGACTTTAGGCTGCGTTTTTACATCCGCCGCTTACGCACAAAGCTTGCCAGAGAGAATTGAGGAATTTAAAAGTCAATTTGATACCTCTAAGGCAATTGATTCCTATGACATGCGTATCATTCAGTCGGATTTCCCCAACAAGCTTCTAACGCCTGAATCGATGCTACCTCAGACGGCAAATTACCCTTTAAAAGATATACAGCGGCTATACAGCTTATCTGAAACCTGTAAAGGCAAGCTTCCATTAAGCCCACTAATTACAGAGCCTCTTGTTTTTACACGTGCTATTTGTAAAGGGACCAAGCTCCCCATTAAATGGTTTGCGCGATCTGGCTTAATTCATCCAGGTGGTGGTACATATGCAGCCCGTTACGCTGTAACCCATCCGGACATGTATGAGCAACTAGAAGACTACATGCACATCGAAGAGAGACCTGAATCCGGTACAACCAGTTTGTTAGGCAAGTTGCAGCGCATGGATTACATCACCATGAAGGCATTGCTCTCAGGTTCTGAAATGTTAATGCATGATAGTGAACTTTGGCTGCGACAAGGTGACCAATATTTAATATTCCCCCAAGATTTGTGGGAAATATTACTGAAACAACAAGAATTAAAGGCGACGCTATACAATGGCAAAGTTAGCTGTTTCGTTAAAAGCGGAAATATATGCTGGGAAGTAGAAAACCATTCTGATTTGCTTTTGCATATTATGATTGGGCTGGCGATATTCAATGTTGTTTTGATTCTTGGTTGGGCGGTTACTCGCTGGAATAGTAAGCGCAAAGAAATGCAAAGTAGGATGTTAGTTTTACAGATTCTGACCCACGAATTGCGAACGCCCATAGCCAGCCTGTCACTAACCGTTGAGGGTTTTAGAAGAGAGTTTGAGAACCTTCCCGAAACCGTATACGACGAATTTCGACGATTATGCGAAGACTCTAGGCGATTACGCCAATTGGCTGAGGCAAGTAAGGACTATTTGCAATCGGATAATCAACAACTTTCTAGTGAATGGCTGCCTTCTGTGAAGGAATGGCTCGAGTACAGATTTGAGGAATTAGAACAACCAATACATATCGAGCTAGATAAAGATAGCGCGATAAAAGTGAACATTTACTGGTTAGGGACATGCTTAGACAATTTAGTAAACAATGCCGTCAAATATGGTGTAGCACCTGTAGGTTTAAGTGTTAAGACAAAAAAGAATTGTGTGATTTTTAAGGTTACCGACCACGGTAATTTAACTAAGAGAGATTGGAAGACGCTTCGAAAGCCTTTTGTGAGTAAAAGTGGACTGGGGCTAGGTTTGACAATTGTAGAGTCAATGGTTGAACGAATGGGAGGCAAAATGTCTCTTCAAGGCCCACCAACAACATTTATATTGGAGATACCCTGTGAAACAGACACTGCTTCTGGTTGAAGATGATAAAAACTTAGCGGATGGATTGCTTGTAAGCCTAGAGCAAGCAGGTTATGAATGCCACCACGCGGAAACAATTTCTGAAGTAACCCCGCTATGGGACAAAGCCGATCTAGTCATATTAGACAGGCAGTTACCAGATGGTGATTCCGTAACTCATTTGCCAGAATGGAAAAAAATCAAACAAGTTCCTGTGATTTTGCTAACTGCTTTAGTTTCCGTAAAGGACAAAGTAAACGGGCTTGATGCCGGTGCAAATGATTATCTGACAAAGCCTTTCGCGGAAGCTGAGCTATTTGCTCGTATCCGTGCGCAGATGAGAGCGCCAGATGGAGAAGAACTGGATGATTCTCGTGTTACAACAGAGCATCTGGTCATCGATAAAAACACTCGTGATGTCATCTACAAAGAAGAAAACGTTACCCTAACTCGTACCGAGTTTGATCTTCTGTTGTTTTTGGCGACCAATTTAGGACGTGTATTTACCAGAGACGAGCTGCTTGATCACGTTTGGGGATACAACCACTTTCCTACGACTCGAACTGTCGATACACATGTGTTGCAACTTAGACAAAAACTACCAGGCATCGACATTGAAACGTTGCGTGGTGTCGGATATAAGATGAAAAGCTAATGTTCCGCCATTTACTTACGGGGTTAATTTGCATTTTACCGGTAACTGCTCACTCGACGAATCAGTGGTTTGAGCAGCAAACCTCGCTAACAAGTGCACACCAAAAACTTCTAGAAGATGATTTAGAGGGAGCATTCTCAGCAATAGTTGAAGTATGGCAGCAAAATCCGTCGAAATACGTCGCTAATCACTTAGATCAACTATTTCTTAAGTCTATAGAGAGAGATTGTGGTCGCTCCTTGAACGTTGAAGGGCTTCCAGATTGGATTGATGAAGTGGTTATAAGACGTCAGATGATCCAATCTCCAGGTAGAAATAATTCAAGTGTGATCATCGACGTATTAGGAAATAAAGAAATAGAGTCTATTGAATTAGATCGCTGGGGCGAACAAAGTGTGTCTAATGAGTCATCTTTTGACAAACTTAGCTCTGAATCCTCTAATCAAAACATATTTCAAAAACGATATAGCTTGAATGCGCGTTTAGCTAGCGGCTTATATCTACTAAAAATAAAGCCGATAAATGAGGAACCTTGGGTTACATGGGCTGTTATGTCAGAACCGCAAGCTAAGCAAATCGTTAGATGGCAATCCAAGGATAACTGGAAAGTCGAGAAAACAGGTCTTCTGAATAAACACTGTCCACTTCCTGTGCTAAACATTTCACTTTTCGACTTTCTTGAGGGAAAGTATCAAAAGGTATGGTCACAAGAATATGAAAGCGATTACCCCAGTTCAATACCTTTAAGAGATTTGGATCCCGATAGATATGTATTAGCTGTATCAATTACACACCGTCGATGGCAAGGTGCAGTTTCTATTGAAGATCAACAAGTAATTAGTAAAACCTACGATATTTCGGTGGATTAATAATACTAAAGATCTGATAATTTAAGCCGATAACGATCAAAAGGACAATGTTACGGTTTGATTATGAAAAAAATCAGTTTATCCACTACTATCGCACTCGCACTCGCACTCGCACTCGCTGCAGGTTCTGTTAATGCTGCAAACTATTCTGTCGATGGTCGAGGTGACGCCATGGGAGGAGTAGGGGTTGTATCCGCTGATTTTCTATCGGCACCATTCTATAATCCTTCTCTTGCAGCCTTGTATCGAAGAGACGACAACGCTGGTATGATCATCCCCGGCGTGGGCTTAACCTACACAGATAATGGTAAAATGCTGCAAGACATAAAAAGCGCAGCAGACGCAATTGATGCTGGTGACCCAACCGAAATCTTATCTGTTTACGATAAACTCGTTGGCGACGAAATAGCGTTAGATATAGGTCTTACGGCGGCATTTGCCATTCCAAACCAATTCGTATCGATGAACGTGTTTGGCAAAATCTATACTGAATCATACATAACTGCCGACATGGCACCTAGTTCAGTTCCTGATATCGACAAACTCGACCAATCACTGATTAAAGTCATGGGGATTGGCGTTACTGAACTAGGAGTAACATTCGCAAAATACTACACTTTGTTTGGACAACATGTTTCTATTGGCGCATCGCCAAAAATTCAAAGGGTGTATTCAGTTGCCAGTCACGCTTCCTTTTCCAATTTCGGATTCGGACGTATCACGGATTCTACAGCTGGTGAAACCGCATTCAACCTAGACTTAGGAGCTGTATGGTTTTACGGACCTTTTAGAATTGGTGCGTCTGCAATGAATATAATGACACGTGACATCGTCACCAATCAAGAGAGTGTAAATGTAGGTGGACGAGTTGTTGAAATAGGTGATACCTATGAAATGAGACCAAATTACACTGTTGGTGCTGGATTAGTTGGCGATTATTATACCTTTAGTGTCGATTACGATTTAGTAAAGCGAGACAAGTTCAAAGGCATGAGCGGCGATGATTCACAGATGCTTAGAGCAGGTATTGAAGTTGATGTCATGAGACAACTCCAACTTCGTGGTGGTTACTATACCAATCTTGCTAAAGAAAACGATGAAGGCACAATCACTGCGGGTATAGGGCTAACTCCTCTGGGTATAATCACTATGGACTTGGGTGCTAGTTATACCAACGCCAATTCAATGGGCGTTTACGTTAATTTCCTTGGCAGTTACTAACTATTTCGTTATCCTCGGCTTCCAATAAAAGGGGAGCTCAAACATGTTCCAAGATTTACCTACATTAACTCATAAAGAGCAACAAGAAGCTGTGGAGAGAATACAGTCTCTTATGGCGCAAGGGATGAGTACAGCAGAAGCAATAAAAATAATTGCAAACGAAATCCGAGAAGAAAAGAAAGGCTAGGGCAACCTAGCTTTTTTTATGTCTGTCATCCTCCACACCCAGCCTCTCCGTCTTACTCGCTCTATACAAGTACTTTTGAAAACTCCATTCGTCAAATCAAGCTCATAAGTTAAACAATCTAGCTTTCACTCTTCTGAGAAAATTCCGTTACAGGGCTTGGACGTTACAAATTGAGCTTTGTAATAAAAACCAACCGTAACCACCAGAATAAAAATCTGATACATTCATATAACCGCGTAAATACAATGACTTATATTTATCGTGCCATCTCTATTTTGTCCCGGACGAATTGGTTTACAATTAGAGTGTGTAAGTGCTCGCTATGCCGGTATCGTTAATAAAACAACGTTACCAACAGCTTATCCACATTTGGTAATTTACTTACAGGGTGTTTTTGAAGCATAAAAAAGGCTCCTTATCAAAGGAGCCTTTTTGTTGCAGGGTTAGTTATTTATTATCGTTATTTAGAAGCGATAATTTTACATTTGGGCAGGGTGTAATGTGTTTTTTTGAGGCATTGCCTCATAGCCATTTCTTCAGCTTCAGCTTGAGAATTCACTTCTGTTGCAAAGCCTAGAAGCCCGAGTTGATTTCCTGCAATGGCAGAATGGCTACCACTGGAATTGAACTTGTTGAACGTTTCTATGTCTTTCGTGCTAGAAACCTCGACAGGGTAGCCTTTAGTATCGATATTCATTGCTGTTTCTTCAAAAGCAGCAATTTCACACTTCTCAGGATCTGACGATCTTGCTGAACAAAGAAGCAATGCCTCCTTTTTTGCAGCTTCAATAGAAAGCTTTCCACTAGCAAAACCAAAAGCCATCGCTCGTTTCCCTTTCCAATGGACGGCAAAAGCTTTGTTCGACGGAAGTTCCAAATAGGCGTTGAACCTCTGAGTAGTCCATGCGTGAGGGTAATATTTGGCACTATCTTTTAGAGAGGTAGAAATGTGGGATTGTAATACTGATTGTTTATCATCACTGCCATCTGTTGTAGCGGCACATCCTTGCAAGATAAAAGTTCCAAGAATCAGAACGAAACGACACTTCATAATTATAATATTCTCATTAATATTGCTTTTAAATAAACCTATTGGTTTGTTCATTTAAGTATGCGATTCCAAATAAAAAATGTATAGGGATATCCACTGTTAGATGTGATACTGATCCGGAAATTTATGGGATACTGAGTCCAAAGCCTGATTTTCGATCAGCTAATTGACAATTAACCAGTAACTATATGTCTTTGATTCTCAATCATTTGACTTGCATTCTGTCATAGTATGTAACGCGATCGTTTGTTTCGAGAACATACTTATTTTCTGAGTAGCATAGGAATATTCGGATTTCCACACGCTGCGTATGTAGGCATTCAGCAACAAAAGAAACTAATTTCCTCGATATGACGAGCGGACAGATCTTAAATGCTTACCAGCATCCAATTTGGATCAGTTCACCTAAGCAGTCTCTGCGATAACGAAGTTGATTAATTCGAGGTTTTCTTTTGGAATGTGGAACCCAAGAGCATCAGCGATCATCCATTGGCGAAGCGTTTCCAAGGAGATATTAAATCCGTGAACTTCTGTAAGCTTTTCATGTACGAGCGTTGGGCCAAAATCTAGATAGTATTCTGAGATAAGTTTGAGTACGTGGAGCTTGGTGTCATCGCTGATGCGATTGCTCGAAGGTTTACCGGTTGCCATGGGCTAGGGATTCAACGCCAAGCTTTAAGTATGCGAGACAAGTGTCGGTAGCTTATTCCAAGAATGGATGTGGCATCTCGGCGCTTTAACTTATTGTTTAACACATCTTGGATAATGGAGAAACGTTGCAAATCATGGTCGTTCATCGTAACTAACATCCTAAATACCTCCAAGCAGACATAGGACAGATTCACTTGGAAATATTAGGACATTATCGCTTTGGGTTTACACACCCAGTGCGTATTATCTATCTTATGTTAAATAAGGTGTGAGTCTATGTAAGAACTATTCTTCTACCTTTGTCCTAACCCGTCAAAACTCGAGCTATTTAACCATAATCCCATTTACCATAAAATAGCTAATAATCATTACTTTAATCAAAGATTAAGACATGATAATTAGCACTTAGACTATGTGTGCGGCAGGCATAAAAAAAGCCAGATTGACCTGGCTTATGACTATCCAATATCTATGATTCTTAGCCGCCGGCTAACTTAACAGTAAGACCTTTCTTTTCTAGATGCGCTTTTATTTTATCGCGACTATCACCTTGAATTTCGATCGTTCCATCTTTTACTGAGCCACCGCATCCACACACTTTTTTCAATTCTGCCGCAAGCAGTTTTAAAGGTGCGTCATCTAAATCTAGCCCAGTGACGATACATACACCTTTACCTTTTCGTCCTTTAGTCTGGCGCTGAATTCTAACTACACCATCACCTTTAGGGCGTTGCTCTTTAACTTCTTCAGGCTTAATACGCCCAACTTCCGTTGAATACACTAGAGACATGCTTGATTCTCAATCCTATCGACAAAAATTTATTTTATCCTTTTTTGGCGGCAGCAGCCAAGTGTGCATCAATGTGTTTTTGAATGGCGAGTTTTCCACCTTTAATCAATCTACCGTTAAAGAAACAATACCAAGCGTTAGGCGCACCAGTATCGTTTTTTAGTTGGAAACCATTGTAATTTTCTTCTGTCCCGGCAGCGACTTTTTTAGCTTCCAAAGTTGAAAACTCTTTGGGGTCAATCAGAGATGCAGTATCACACCACCAATCAATGCTTTTCTTTACTGAAGCAAGGTTCCCGGAAAGTACTCTGTTTTTAATTTTAACTTGCCATACTTCGCCGTTGGATGACTGCAAAGTAAAGCCTCGGTGCATACTCGTTGCCATATTGCTGAACTCTTAGTTCTTTGTTTCTATTAATAATAATTGTAATCCTTGGATTCGCAAGTAGAATTAGTAACAATATTGCCTGTTATAGTGCGTTAAAATGAAGAAAAACATATCTCCGATCACAGATTCATCAATTAGAGCCACAAGTGTAAAACTGTTTTCACAACAAATTAACCTTAACATGTTAGACAAAATAACAAGTAATCAGTATTCAGCTAATTCATTGAAGTCTATGGTTAATGATTGGAATCATTTTGTTTCATTTTGTGCTGAGAATGACGTAGCTTCCCTACCCGCTTCTATTGCTGCAGTGAAACGATTTCTAAATCAGGAATCCTCTAAGAAAAAATTTGCTTCAATACGAAGATGTTGCCTAACTATTGGTACGATACATCGAATTCACTCCTATTCCGACCCAACGAATCATCGTCAGATAAAGTTTTTATTAAGTGAATTACGACTTCAAAAGCATGGTGATTCTAAAAGTGTGCGCGCTTTTACTAGTGAGCATTTGCATGATCTCAACAATCTACTTTCTTCGTCGATCCTAACCAAAGATATACGAGATTTGGCTATTTATTGCATCATGTTCGAATGCGCACTAAAACGTTCCGAGCTAAGAAACATGAATATGGACAACATCGGTTTTAAGAACGAAATCGCCATTATTCATTTGGGTGACAAGGTATATGAGTTGAGCATTAACTCTTCGTTCGCACTCAGAAAATGGATTAGTAGGAATCATACTAACATTCTTTTTTGCCGCATCGATAAACATGAAAACCTGTATGAATCCACATTAGATGATTCTTCGATCTATCGTATTTTTAGAAGGGGCGGCCAGCTACTCGGATTATCAGGAAGTGAGAATTTTTCAGGGCAATCCAGTCGTATAGGTGCAGCCAAAGAGTTAGCGTCGCAAGGCTATAAATTGAAAGAAATTCAAGATTTTGGCAGGTGGTTGAGTCCCGCAATGCCTGCTCAGTATTTGGGAAAACTAGGCACTGCGGATAGAGAAAAGCTTAAGTTTGTAACGATTAAACCGTGGGATTAACGTAGCGACTTGCTGATAGCATCGCTTAAAAAATCTGTAAAGCTTATACCGTAATACTCAACCATTTTAGGAAACATTGAAATTGGCGTCATTCCAGGGAACGTGTTGACTTCATTTAAGTATATTTCGCTATCTTCGGTTAAAAAGAAGTCTATTCTAGAAAGGTCTTTAAGCCCCATATGCTCAAATACTTTTCTAGCGTGTGCACGTATTTCTTCTACTTGTTGTGCTGTTAAGTCTTTAGCTTCAACCTCTGTTATAGAATGGCTATCTGCACCGTACTTTTCTTCATACGTATAAAAGCCATTTTCAGGAGCCATGATTTCGCCAGGCTTGGTAATAATTAGTTCGCCTTGATATTCAAATGCAGCGAGCTCTAATTCTCTCGGTTTAACCGCTTTTTCAATCAGTACTTGCTCAGAAAACGAAAAGGCTTTATCAATCGCATCTTTTAGATCGGACTCATTAGTGACCTTGTAACAACCTACAGATGAACCCTGCCTTGCCGCTTTAACAAATAGAGTTCCCCATTTCTTAAATGCATCGACAGACTTCTGATAAGCGTTTTCGTTGTTATCAGAAAGGAAAACGTAAGGAGTATTTGGAATATTTAGCGCGTCATACCACAGCTTAGAGGTGATTTTATTAAAACTGTTTGTACTCGCTTCGGGGCCGCACCCAAGGTACGGGATTTTGGCGAGCTCAAACATAGATTGAACATCACCCGTTTCGCCTGGGTATCCATGCAAACACGGAACAATATAGTCGATTCGAAATTCGTGGTCATCGCCTTTCAGCATTGAATGCGCTATATCTAATTCTGTTTTTGTACCACATTCTAAACGCCATTCTTCTTTTGTCATTTCAACACGAATGACGTTAAAACAACTATTAAACTTAAGCTGCTGCTGAATAAAATTGGCTGACACCAGAGAAACTTCATGCTCACTGGATCCCCCGCCGCATAGTAAAAGGATATTTTTTTTAGTCATCTTATGGGGTCTTTCCATGAAAAACTGTCTGTTATCATTCTAAAGGTTTGCATATCAATATTCAGTAAATTTTAGGTAATTTGCTGTGCAACCGGTCAGCATATAAGCCTTACTGGCTATTGCTGATACCTTTTATAAAATTTGAGCACAAAAAAAAGGGCTTTCGCCCTCTTTTATATGTTTGGAAATTAATTCAATTTATCCATTACTGGGTAGTCAGAGTTCTTTATTGCGTCAATACTCTTAGGGAAGGGTTTCAACTTTTTAAAATCCTCTGGCAAAGTAGCAATTGCAGCTTTGGCTTCTGCTGATGTTGCATAGTCACCATATAAGATTGTGTACCAATTTGTTCCATTAACTTGCTTATAGTTGCCCCAAATCGGCTGACCTTTAGGGAGTCTGTTTGCAAACCTTTCAAGTTTACTTTCTCTATCCAAAGCTATTACTTGAATAGTGTATCCATAGCGTGGATTCGATTTTAGCTGGTTATGTGTAGGAGGAAGAATCTTGATCTTCTTCTTTTGAACTTGTGGTTTAGGAGCAAGTTTCACTACTTTCTTTTCTTCTTGGACTGCGACCGTTGGCGTTGTTGTTTGAGCAGCCATCTTAGGTGTTTCATTAATCGAAACTTCTTGTATTTGTGCTTGCTGGGTAATTGGAGCTTGGATCGAATCTACTTTGTAATCTTCTGAATAAGATTCGCTGGTCACCCCTTTCTCGTATGTATCCGAGGCACAAGCTGCCAATAGTATCGAAAGACTGATAATTGAAATTTTTTTCATGTGTAATGCTTACGCTAATTTATTCTTTTCAAATCATGCACATTGATTCACGCAGAATCAAGTGCAGTCCCCAGTTAATTGTAACTCAACTCGTGATGATTCCCACAATATTTGCTCTAGAGGAATTAGTGTTTAGTTTTTTTGCGAACAACATGGAGCGAACGACACCAAACACTGTTGTAGATCACATACTGAAATCTATCTACACGATAGCTTAAATTGCTTACACTTATATACTCAAACCACCTCAAGGTGCAGGATTCAGAGCTTTATCTTCAGTTTCAGGTCAAGGAAAAGAACGCAGTGGAATGACGAGTCCTTTCCAAGTTCTTTGACGATGAAATGGGACAGAAGATGAGCTCCCAAGGGTGAGTTTGCTTGGTTTTCATGCCGCGTTACCGATTCTAGATTTAGAACCACTAGATCTTCAAATCGGTTCCTTGCCTGAAAATCAAGCAATTCTCGCTGAACCTAGCACCTTGAGGTGGTTTGAGTATACTACGTCAACTCAATGAGTTAGCTTCAGATTTTCGTGTTGAAACCTGAAATCACGGATAGCATCGGTATATACTAGTATGATGCTTGCCAAATTGTTTTTTATGAATTTTATGGAGCGTTGATGAATCGGTTAAATAAGCTTCTCAGTCCAACATCTGTTGCGGTTATCGGTGCTTCACAGTTACCTACACGGGCTGGCTACATCGTAATGAACAATTTGCTCCAAGGGGGATTTCAGGGAGCAATTATGCCAGTGTCCCCAAGATACAAATCTGTATGTGGCGTGTTGGCTTACCCGACTGTCGAGTCTCTGCCAATCATTCCTGACTTAGCTATATTGTGTACTCATGCATCTCGAAACGTAGAACTCTTTGAACAAATAGCGCGAAAAGGTGTTGGTGCAGTAGTCATTCTTTCGTCTGATATGCACTGCCTCGACCAAAGTGGTGACTCTTATGAAAAAAAATGTATTGAGCTAGCCAGACGTTACAACGTAAGAATTCTGGGGCCTAATAGTCTGGGTTTAATTCTACCTTGGCACCGTTTCAATGCCTCTTTTTCTCCTGTTACAGCCCTTCCTGGGAAAATAGCTTTTATTTCTCAATCCGCCGCTGTTTGCACCACCGTTCTGGACTGGGCAAATGACAAGCAGATTGGTTTTTCGGCATTTATCTCAATTGGTAATGGATCGGATGTTGATTTCGATGAACTTCTCGACACACTTTGTACAGACAGTAAAACCGAAGCGATATTGCTGTACATAGACAGTATTAAAGACGCCAGACGTTTTATGTCCGCAGCTCGAGCAGCAAGCCGAAATCGCCGAATACTCGTTTTAAAAGGCGGTCGCTCTATTGCAGGGCAAAAAGCTGCAACATTACATACAGGCAGTATTCCCAGCTTGGATGTTATATATGATGCAGCGATACAGCGTTCTGGAATGCTGAGAGTAAAAAATACCCACGAACTGTTCGCAGCAGTTGAAACGCTGACTCATTCTGTTCCCCTTCGAGGCGAGCGCCTTGCTATTGTTACAAATGGCGGCGGCCCCGCGATTATGGCTATCGATACCCTAATGGATAAGGGTGGTAAGTTAGCTGAATTGAGTAATGACACAACCAACAAACTCTCTACCCTACTACCTACGAGTTGGTCCGGTTGTAACCCTATCGACATGATTGGTGATGCCAATAGCCAAAGATACGTTGACACAATTGGTACGTTAATGGATGGAGATGAATTCGACGCGTTGTTGATAATGCATAGTCCTTCCGCTGTTGCTCACTCGACCGAGACAGCGCAAGCCATTATCGATTGTGTCAAAAAACACCCCAACGCCAGACGTTTTAACATCTTGACGAATTGGTGTGGTGAACAAAGCACAAAAGATGCGCGTCAGCTTTTTACACAAGCCGGAATACCAACGTATAGAACACCAGAAAGTGCGGTTACCGCATTCATGCATTTGGTGGAATACAGGCGTAATCAGAAACAATTAATGGAAACGCCAGCTTCAGCGGGTCAAATTGAGCACAATGATGTTGATCTCGCGAGAGACTGGATAAATAACCAGTTATCTGAGGGGAACACACATTTGGATACCCACCAAATAGATTTCTTACTAAAACAATACAAATTCAATGCCTTACCTACTTGGCTCGCAAGCGACCCATCCGAAGCGGTACATATTGCAGAGAATATCGGCTATCCCGTTGCTGTTAAACTTCGTTCACCCGACATCGCTCACAAGTCTGATGTTCAGGGGGTTATGCTTAATTTAAGAAACAGCGTCGAGGTGGCTTCGGCTGCGCAGTCTATTCTGGATCGGGTTTCCCTTACTTACCCTAGTGCTCGTATACAGGGTTTGTTGGTTCAAGGCATGGCCAACCGTGCGGGCGCTCAAGAAATCAGAATCAAAGTCAAATCAGACCCTACCTTTGGTCCTGTCATATTGTTGGGCGAAGGTGGTTCTGAATGGAATGAAGCAATGGATGCCACAGCTGCAATTCCACCTTTGAATATGACACTTGCTCGCTATCTTATCGTTCGAGCAATAAAAAGAAATAAGCTCAGAGTTCAACAACTGCCAAACCCGATGAGCGTCGATGGGCTTAGTGAATTCCTTGTACGTATTTCGCAAATGGTAATAGATTGCCCGCAAATCAAAGGGCTGGATATACATCCAGTACTCGCTAACGGTGAAGATTTTACAATCTTGGATGCGGACCTGACTATCGAAGAATTCGAAGGCGATTCTCACCAGCGTTTGGCCATTCGCCCCTATCCAATCGAACACGAAGAACATGTTGTGTTAAAAGACAACAGCGATGTGTTGTTACGCCCTATCCTGCCTGAAGATGAGCCTGACCACGCTGAGTTTATCTCAAATGTTTCGAAAGACGATCTCTACAAACGATTCTTCAGTGATGTCGGTGAATTTAATCACGAGGCATTAGCTAACTTCACGCAGATAGATTTTGATAGAGAAATGGCATTTGTTGCTCAACAATACCATGAAGGCAAGAAACGAATCATTGGCGTAGCAAGAGTACTCTCTGACCCAGAAAACTTTGATGCTGAATTTGCTATTTTAGTGCGATCCGATCTCAAAGGGTGCGGGCTCGGACGAGTATTAATGGATAAGTTGATAAGATATTGCAAAGAGCGAGGAACCAAACAGATGTCCGGTATGACCATGCCGACGAATCGTGGCATGATCATGCTAGCTCAGAAAATGGGTTTTGAATTGGACATTCAGTTTGAAGATGGCATTGCCGATATGAGGCTCCCTTTAAATGAGTAGTCCACTTTCCAGTTTTTCTTAATATATTGAATACACCAAGATTTACTTTTAC
The DNA here is from genome assembly GCF_030689305.1 of Vibrio penaeicida. GTDB lineage: Bacteria > Pseudomonadota > Gammaproteobacteria > Enterobacterales > Vibrionaceae > Vibrio > Vibrio penaeicida_B. Next base: position 276,061 of record NZ_JAUYVM010000004.1, read on the forward strand.
CCATTTTATTTCTTCGCCAAGCAAGCACAATTTCAACAGGGGCGTCTTCCGTCCCTTCTATTTTTCTTAGAAGCTTCTTCTCAATCATCTCTTTCGCTATGTGGGTTGGAATGGTTCCAATACCTAGCCCAGCAGTCAACGCTTCAACTTTTGCGTGGAAGCTTGTTACCGTTAATCTAGGTTGTTCATCCAAAATATTTCGGCTCAGCGCCGGTGCTTCTCTTGCAGTATCTGCGATTACTATTGCGCGATAATGGCTGCGCGAATCGTTATCAAACTCGCCTTTTCTCTGATGTATATAGTGATCGTAAGCCGCTACCCAAGTCATCGACATCTCGCCGATTGGCTCTGCTTTTACGTCCTGTGGGTATGTATCTGGTTTCGGGCAGATAAGAAGATCCGCGCGATCGTAAGCAAGCGACTCCCAACACCCAGCTAAGATTTCTTCTTGCAGCTTAACGCGTGTTTTACTCACCGCTCCCAAATGCTCAACTAACGGGAAAAATGTATTTACAGGAACAATACCATCATGAGCGATTGTTAAATCCAACTCCCAACCGTGAGCCAGTACGTTTGCATCCGATACCATATCTTCTGCTGCACTTAATAACATTCTTCCACGTTCAAGTAATAGCTTTCCGGCGTGTGTGAACGTTGCTTTGTGTCCAGACCGATCAAAAATAACGAGATCAAGATCTTGTTCTAATTTTTGAATCTGATAACTAAGGGATGAAGGTGCTCGGTTAAGCTCATTTGCTGCAGCGGCGAAGCTGCCTCTGCGGTCAATGGCATCAAGAATATGTAAGGCTTCTAGGGTAATTGGGCTGTTCAAGAATAGCTCTCTGTTCGATGGTAATCCTATTTACAATACGACACCTTACTTTTCATTGTATTAGTGCATTAGATAAGCGTGATTAAGATCACGAATACTGAAAATTTACGCTTTCTTACACTTCAAATACCGAACTTTATACTGAAATTAAAACAAAGAGTTAGCGTATTTGCATATTTCCTCTATCAGTTGTTTTTGTCGTGTAATGATAATTGTAATGATAGTCATTATCATTTTGATCAATTACAATCCTCGCACCATTTAAAGCGATTCATGGAAAAACAAAAATGTCGCAACCTAACTTTAAGAAGCCTTTGCTCACGGCTTCAATCTTAATTGCCCTTTCTACGCCTACTTTGGCAAACGAGCAAGTAAATGAAACTGTTGTAGTAACTGCTACAAAAACAAACCAGGCCCTTGAAGATGTGGCAGCGTCTGTAGCAGTGATCACCGATGCTGAAATTGAATCAAATATGTCTAACAATATCGCTGATGTATTTGACTACACACCAGGCGTTACAATTGAAAACGCTGGTCGCCAAGGTATCCAAGGTATCAATATCCGCGGTCTTTCGGGCAACCGTGTACAGATTGTCGTTGATGGTGTAGTTCAGCCTGACCAATACGATCCAGGAGGTCCTTCAGGTTTCGTTCGTTCAGGACGTCTGAACTTTGACCCTGAAATGATTAAATCCGTTGAAGTTGTTAAAGGTTCTGCATCTAGCCTTTATGGTAGTGATGCGATTGGAGGTATCGCAGCCTTTAAGACTAAATCCGCGTCTGATTTCTTAGCGCCTTCTGGCGATGACTTTGGTGGTTATGTAAAACTAGGTTACTACTCTGCGGATAAGACTTTAAGTGAGTCTGTTGCGTTAGCAAATCGTTCTGGGCAGCTTGAGACTCTAGTGGCTTACACGCGTAAAGATGGCAAACAAGTAGACAACTTTGGTAAGCCAGATGAGCAAGACTATGCCACAGATAACCTGCTAGTAAAGCTTGGCTATGAAGTGAACGATGCTCATGCAGTAGAATTGCGTGGAACCTATGTTAAAGGCGATACCAAGACTCAATTACAAAGCACGCGTTACAAATATTTTAACTCTCAAGACGTTTCTGACTCCAAAAGTATCGGAGTAAAGCACACTTGGAATGCTAATATCGGCGCTTTGGACAATCTTGCATGGCAAGTAGACTGGTTAAGTCAGACAGAAAATGCAGATACTCACCGTGAATATTTGTCTGATGGAAATGTGCAACACAAAGACTACATTTATCGTGAGAGAGGCTTCCAAGGCTATATTCAGGCAGATAAGTTTATCTCTGGCGATAGCATTGACCATTTCTTAGTTTATGGTCTGTCTTTCAAGAACAAAGATATACACAATGTAAACGAAGAAAAAAATAGCAGTCGTCCAGATAAAGTCATTTATTACATGCCAAATGCTTCTGAAACTCGATTCGGTGCATTTGTTCAAAATGACATGGCTATGTGGGATGGAAAGCTTCGCCTAACCCCTGGTGTTCGTTTTGATTCTTTCAAAACCAATCCACAAGGGAATGTACCGTCTAACTCAGCGGGCTACACACCAGATAGCTATGACAAATACAGTAATTCCGCTGTCACAGGTCGAATTGGCGCAGTATACGAAGTAGTAGACAATCACAAACTGTTTGCTCAGGTGAGTCAGGGTTTCCGTGCTCCTAACTTCCAAGAACTTTTCTACTCGTTCTCTAACCTGACACACGGTTACATGAACAAACCAAACCCAGACCTTAAGGCAGAAGATAGTATCTCGTATGAGCTTGGTTTCCGTTCGAGCTTTGAACATTCTGACTTGGAGTTCAGCGTTTTCTACAATGATTACGACAACTTTATTGAGCATAAAGAAGTTCAGAAAGCCAATCGTACAACAAGAACACCAAGAATCTTGCAATACGTTAATGTTACTAAAGCGACAATCAAAGGTGCAGAAATCGCAAGCAAGCAAGATTTATCTGGTCTTGTTGGATTACCAGAAGGTTTCTCATCGGGTATTGCAGCAGCTTACACAGAGGGTAAATCTGGTGAAGGTGACCCGCTAAACTCGGTAAGCCCATGGCAGGCAGTTACAAAGCTTAGCTATGATGCGCCTACGTCCGACTGGGGCACATCACTAAAAGTTGTTTATACAGCTAAGAAGAAATCTAAGGACATTACACCAGGTACCGACCGTAGTGGTAACCCAGTGGGCGTATTTGAAATGCCTTCAGCAACGATTGTAGACGTAACTGCGTACTACAAGCCAATTGAAGACTTGACTTTACGAGCTGGTATTTTCAACGTAGGAAATAAAGAGTACTACCGTTGGAATGACGTTCGCTCCCTTACCGAAGCGGACTTAGATTTCACTCAACCAGAACGTAACTTTGCGATTACAGCGAAATACGAATTCTAGATTAAGAATATGATGCAAAAGCAAAGACCGAGAAATCGGTCTTTTTTGCGTTTATGAGACCGGATTGACAAGTGACTAGTCAGAAAACAAAAAATCCAGCAAAGGCTGGATTTTTACAAGTTCGAAAATTTCTAAAAAGTAATCAAAAAGTGATTGAAATATTTCGAGATTATTTGTTTTCTGTCATCTCTTTCTTGACCATTACAGCAGCTGCAACGATGAAAGTGATGATAAGCGCTAGCTCCATCGGTGTCCCCTGAAAATTGAATTACAGAATTGTTGCTCACCGCGTTAAGAAAATGTTTTTTAACGCTCAAAATTAAGCAACGCGGGTATTCTAACAGGTTATGGATTGAGCGAAAGCCCTTAACGAGATTTTTACGAAAAATATCGATTCAGATCAAAAAAGGAGCGAAATCGCTCCTTTTGTTAAATTTGTTAGTCTGAATACCCTTCTGGATTTTGTGACTGCCAACGCCACGTATCTTCAGTCATTAAATCTAAAGAACGTTCGGCTTTCCAGCCAAGTTCGTCAATAGCTTTCTTCGGATCAGCCCAACATTCTGCTATATCACCCGGTCTACGGTCGACCAGTTTATAGGGGATATCTTTGCCGCTGGCTTTTTCAAAAGCTTTCACCATATCTATTACACTGTACCCGTTACCAGTACCTAAGTTATAGATATGTAGCCCGTTTTTATTACCAACGGTATTCAATGCGGCAAGGTGCCCGTCGGCCAAATCCATTACATGAATGTAGTCACGTACGCCAGTTCCGTCTTTTGTTGGGTAATCACTGCCAAAAACCGATAAAAACTCTCGGCGACCTACCGCGACTTGAGAAACAAAAGGCATCAAATTGTTAGGAATGCCTTGTGGATCTTCACCGAGGTCGCCAGTCGGATGTGAACCAACGGGATTGAAGTATCGTAACAGTGTAATGCTCCAATCTGGGTTTGCTTTTTGAAAATCGGTTAGGCACTCCTCTACCATGAGTTTACTCCGACCATATGGGTTGGTCGCACTGGTTGGGAAATCCTCTGTAATCGGAACAGATGCTGGGTCGCCATAGACAGTAGCAGAAGAACTGAATACCAATGTTTTCACGTTCGCTTCGCGCATAGCTTCAACAAGAACTAGCGTTCCATGAACGTTGTTATCGTAGTATTCCAAAGGCTTTTCAACAGATTCACCAACTGCTTTAAGCCCCGCAAAATGAATACATGCTTCAAGATCATGTGTTTTCATGGCTTCGACTAATAATGCTTTGTTTCGGATATCACCTTCTACAAATACCGGTCTAGTCCCAGAAACTTTTTCAATCCTATCTAATACACTGGATTTACTGTTGTACAAGTTGTCTAGAATAACTGGTGTCATTCCAGCTTCTATCATTTGAATGCAAGTGTGGCTGCCGATATAGCCCATGCCACCAGTAACAAGTACTTTCATCATTATTCCTAAATGGTGAGATTGACGTAATTCTACTTTCGATAGACTCGGATTAGTAGTCTCAAAAATCAAAGTAACTGGATTTTATAGAAAAATCTTCCGAGATTTTTTAATTTTGTTCGCTAAAGTGATACTGATGCTTATACCCAAGTGATCTCAAGATGCCGGATTCAGAGCCTTACATACTGTTTCAATTCAAGGAAAAGAACGTAGTGGAAAAATCCCAACAGCCCCTAATTACTTCTCAACTCACTTAAACCCCATTATCCTTACATTTAAAAATAGGAGATATACACGACATGACCAAGGAAAGGTTAAAACTGAATTGCGACATGGGCGAAAGTTTCGGATCATGGAGTAAAGGGCTTGATGAAGACGTCATGCCATGGGTCGATATGGCTAACATCGCTTGTGGTTTTCACGCTTCAGACCCAGATGTTATGTCCAAAACACTTAAACTCGCAAAGAGCCATTCGGTTAAAGTCGGTGCTCATCCGGGTTATCACGACCTCATCGGGTTCGGGCGACGGACTATTCCAATGACGCAAGATCAAATAGTACACTCTATCGTGTACCAAGTGGGTGCGTTAAAATCGCTAGCATCGCTCAATGACGTGCATCTTGACTACATTAAACCGCATGGCGCTTTGTATAACGATATGATGCAAAATGAAAGTGTGTTCATTGGTGTTTTAGCGGCCGCTGAAAATTTTTCCCTGCCAGTGATGATTTTAGCGTCTAGCGACAACACTCGTTATCTAGATTTAGCGGATCAATTTAATGTACCGCTGCTATTTGAAGCTTTTGCAGATAGGGCATATCAGGATAGCGGACTTTTAGTACCGAGAAGCCAACCAAATGCCGTTCATCATAAAGAAGAAGATATTTTCTACCAGGTTATACAACTCGCAAAGTACGGAAGCATCACTAGCGAAAATGGTAATGCTATTCAAATTGAAGCAGATACGGTTTGCGTACACGGTGACAACCCAGAATCTATTGCCATGGTTCAGCGTATCGCGCAGGGTTTACAATCATTATAGAGTTGAACTGGAAAAAGCGAGGCTCGCCGGAAGCCTACGAACCTCGCGTGATGGAGATAGTAGCGTTATAGCCCCAATGGGTTTATGACAACCGCATCACCTTCTTTCAGACCTTTTCTTACTTGCGTACCTTGCCCAAGTTGCACCAATTGCGTCTTCAATTTACCTTCTTCATATACCTTTACGTAATCAAGTTGGCCAACCTGATATAAAGCACTTTCTGGAACGCTTAGAACACGGGTTTTGTGGCTAAATACGAAAACTTTTCCATACACGCCCGGATATATTGATGGGTGATTTGATAGCGCAAGCTTCACTACAAAGCTCCGTGAAGATTGGTCAGCGGAAGGTGATATTTCAACTACATTAGCTTTACCTGAATAATGTGATGTGGGTAAATCAAGCTGGAGCTCAGTACCAAGTTTTACCCTACTTATCAGAGATTCAGAAACATTTACCTCCAGTTGCAATGATTGGGGGTTATATAGAGTCATAAGAGGTGCCCCGATTATTGCGGTATCACCAACCCCGACGGCTTTAGTGGTTATAACACCGTCAAAAGGTGCTCTAATAACGCTATAATCAAATGTGGTTTGTGCTTCTTTTAACACAGCTTGGCTCTGCTTAAACGACGCTTTGGCAGACTCTAGCTGCGATTCTACGCGGTCAAATTCTGACTGAGGCAACAGCTTCTTCTTCACTAACTCTGATACCCGCTTATACTCTTTAGAAGCTGCATTCATTGAAGCTTGATCGGAAGACAAACGTTGCTCTGATTGCTTAACTCTTGCGTCCAAATCATCGCTTTCAAGACGTATCAGTACCTCACCTTTAGTTACAATGTCACCGACATCAACGGCTAGGTCAATCACTTTAGCAGTAACCCTGGCTGAAAGCTGCGCTTGCTGGTCAGCAATCACTGTGCCAGTAAATTCGCGTAATTGAGGCTCTTCTGTATACTTCACCACAACGGTATTGAAGTCCGTGGTAACCTCATTTTGCACTGGTTTCACAGTGACTTTTTCGGTAAATCCACCAGCCATATAAATAAACAAAACGACGAGTATCGCAAACAAACTCGTTCCAAGTAGAAGTTTTGACGATCTCATATCTCTTCTCCGTTATTAACTGGCAAACCATGCCCTTTTACATTTGAATACGCTAGGTGATACACGACTGGGATGACCAGTAACGTAAAGACTGTGGAAGCGGTTATTCCAAATATGACTGCCCATGCAAGACCGTTAAAAATAGGATCCAGCGTTATCACGACATTACCCAGTAGTGTTGTACCAGCAGTAAGCAGTATCGGTCGAAGCCTGACGGCACCGGACTCAATCAAAGATTGTTTAAGTTCTTTACCTTGAGCCAAGGATTGCTGAATGAATTCGATAAGAACAAGTGAATTTCGTACCACAATACCCGCTAACGCGATCATTCCGATCATTGCTGTTGCCGTAAACAGTGCAGGATCTGGGTAACCATTGATATCGCCACTCATTGTGTTAAGGAACCAAAAGCCAGGCATAATGCCTATCACCGCAAGGGGTATCGCAAGCATGATGATCCCAGAGACAGCAGGTAGCCCCGTTTGAATCAGCATAATGATGAAAACACCTAATAAAGCGGCACCATAGGCAATCCCCAAATCTCGGAATACGTCGACGGTGATTTTCCACTCCCCTTCGCCGCTCCATACCACATTGGTTCCTTCACTTACTGACCACCCCTGATGCCCACCGTTTGAAAAATAATGCCTCTCGGACAACTCACGTGATTCTTCAGAAGGCTCCCTACCCTCATCGGAAATGACGTCAGCGATAATTTCACCTGGCACTCTTCCCGCCGCTTCAGCGTAGACATAAACGACCGGTTTTAAGTTTTTATGGTAGATAGGCTGATCTTTCGATCTTTTCTCAAAATGCCCCAACTCTGAAAGTTGAACGAGGGGCTGTGGTGAATCTTCAAGGCTGCCATTCACGTTTTGTTTACTGATCCCTGCTTGACCCCGAACATATAGTGAAAGCAAGTTATTGAGGCTATCTCGCTGGGATTCAGGTAACCGTATAACCACAGTAAGTGGTTCGATTTCTCGCTCCATTTTAAGATTCGCTAAGGACAGCCCCTGATTGGCTGCGACAATAGTTTGGTTGATATCGTTAATTGAGATACCAGAAAGCGCCGCTTTTTCCCTATCAACAACAAATTGCCAGATCTCTATTTTCCCTTGAATACTGGTATCGACTTCTGAAACAAACGGTTCTTGTTCCAAACGAGCCGCTACTTTCTGAGCTTCGCTTTGCAACCTTTCGTAGGAAGTCGTCTCTTCTCCATAAACTTCTGCTGTTAGTGTAGCGATAACAGGCGGCCCTGGCGGTACTTCGACTAACTGGATTGAAGCGTCAATTCGATCGGCAATGGCTTCAATGTCTGCCCTAACGCGTGTAACAATTTGGTGCGACTGCTGACTGCGCTTATCTTTATCGACTAAGGCAATTCTTAGTTCGCCTTGGTACGGCATCTCTCTCATAAAATAGTGCCTAACCATGCCATTAAAATCCATGGGCGAAGCTAAACCAGCAAAACCAGAAACCGATTTAACCTCCGGCTGTTTAATCAAGTAGTCTGAGAACTCACGCAATGCATTTGATGTGCTCACAAAACTCGTCGATTCAGGCATGTTTACAATCAGTTGGAATTCATTTTTATTGTCGTAAGGCAAAAGCTTTAGTGGGACGAGACGTAAGGCGGGTAATAACGCTGCGCCAATAAACAAGGCTGCTACCAAGCCTAAAAACATCCAACTGTTCTTTTTAGATGACAATATAGGCGTCAGCAACTTGTTGTAACTGCGATAAAGCAAGGTTGTTTCTAATTGATACACACCTTTTTGTTCTGCCGTTCTTAGAATCTTCCTTGCCAGCCAAGGTGTGACCATGAAGGCGACAATGGTGCTGAATATCACAGAAACAGGAACGTTAAAGGCAAGCGGTGCCATATAAGGCCCCATCATACCTGTAATGAAAAACATTGGGGTAAACACAATGACAATCGCCACTGTGGACATAAGAAGCGCTGAACGAATTTCCCCCATCGCTAAAACAATCGCTTTGGTTCGCGATAGATCTTTACGTTTCAGATACCTTTCTATGTTGTCTATACTAGCGATTGGGTCGTCAACAATAAGACCGAGTGCTAAGATCAATGCAAACAGTGTGACTCGGTTTATAGAGTAACCAAAGGCTAAATCCATCCCTAACGCGGCGCCATAACTTATCGGTATGGCTATCCCTACGACTAATGCGCTTCGCCAATTTAAAAATAATCCAACAAATACAACGACCGTAATAATTGAGATTCCAAGGCTCGATACAAGGTTTCCAACTTTATCATTTGCCGTTTCACCATAATTTCTAATGATGTCAATTTGGACAGCTTCAGGGAATTGTGTCGACTTAAGTAATTTCAACTCCTCAATAATTTCATTAGCCACACTTACTGCATTGGAACCATTTTGCTTAGCGACGGAAATAAACACGGCAGGATAGAAAGTGTCGTTGGTAGTCCCATATTGAATCCACGTATCGGTAGTGGGTTCTTCTGGTCCGTCAGTGATAAGCGCAACGTCTCTTAAATAGACTGGCTTTCCGTCAATAACATTAACGACTAGGCTTCCTAGCTCATCAGCACTGCTAAAAAACTGTCCCGATTCAAGATAGTAAACCTCTCCCAGTTGATGGAAAGTTCCCGCACTTTCTTTAGCATGACTCAAACGGAAAGCACCCTGTAAGTCGTCTAAAGTGGTTTTTCGACTTGCCATTGCTGAAGCGTCTAATTTGATCTCAACAACTCTAGACTGACCTCCGGTTACTTTTACAATGTTCGTATCATCTAAAGACTTCAGCCTTTGCGTAGCCTGAGTGGCAATACGTTTTAACTCGAATGTTCCTAGTTGTTCGTGGTCCGTTGAATACAGAGCCGCAACCACTATGGGCACATCATCTATCTCTACGGGTTTTACGACCCAGTTCGCGACCGAAGAAGGGACAATATCCTGATTTGAATAGAGTTTGTTATAGAGTTTAACCAAAGCGTTTTCTCGATTCTCACCCACGTAGGAACGAACAATCACTTGTGCTTTATTTTCCATGGATGTCGAGTAAACGTATTCCACACCATCGATTTGACTAAGTAACTTCTCTAAAGGCTCTGTTACTTGCTTTTCAACTTGTTTAGCACTTAACCCTGGCGCATCAATCAAAACGTCTGCCATCGGCACAACGATTTGTGGATCTTCCTCTTTCGGTGTGAGCCATAGAGCCGCACCGCCAATAATTAGTGCAAAAATGATGAGTATCGGAGGGAAGTAACTGTTCATTACAGAATGAACAAACCCTCGATCATGACCAGACCTCATTACCAATTCCTTTTTATACACGTATGAAACCCGCGCTAGGCGCGTACATTTAAGTTTCAGTGAGAATTTAGATACGACGAAAAATAGCTTACGAGCAGAAAATGTCGTGTAAGTTATGAATCAATCTTTCTATTCGCTTATCCGCGAGTGAATAGAAAACTTGTTGAGACTCTTTCCTTACGCTCACCAGATTGTTTTTTCTTAAAACAGTTAGGTGCTGTGAAAAGGCAGACTGACTAAGTGTAGAGCTGCTTTGTAACTGCCCTGCTCCTATTTCGCCATCAACTAACTGACAAAGAACCAGAAGGCGTTCCGGATGCGACATTACTCTTAGAATTTCTGCTACTTCCACCGAGCTCGTTTTCATTTGTTGGAGACTCATCGACACCTCTCAGTTCAACACAACCTAATTTAGATTCTACTAATAAATGTAAATTAGTCAACATAAGAACATGCTTAATTAGCATGAGTTTTAAAAAGAATTACATAGAACGCCATTTTGTTTAGAAAGTCACTTATAAGTAAGTTTTTTTAAACAACACAAGTCACAAAAGAGATCACTTTCAAATATGTGCGCGCAGACCCCGTTATCAAAATGGAATAGATATAACAATCAATAGCCTATCTATATTATTCAAATAATTGTACTGAGATATTTAAACTTACTAATCATAGATCCTGCATCAAATATATACAAAACAGCACTTTACAGACGTTTTGTCCCCCCTTACTTTTTACAACAGGGTTAAGTTAAGTTTGCTCACGCACTTTGTGCCCAAATGAGGCTAGTTCTTGAGTTGTATAAGCTTGTTGGTTAAGTTTGATTATGAATTGTTTAAAGGAATAGATAATGAATAGAGTTTGGGTGACCGGAGATGCGGTAGTGGATTTGATTCCGGATACGGAGAGTACATACCTAAAATGCCCCGGAGGAGCGCCAGCAAACGTTGCAGTAGCCATCGCTCGACTAGGTGGTCAAAGTGCATTTTTTGGACGAGTCGGCGACGACCCTTTTGGTGGATTTCTAAAACAAACACTAACGGACGAGAATGTCGATAGCAGTTTGGTAAAGAGAGACGAAAACCAACGTACGTCTACCGTCGTAGTTGAACTGGACGACTCAGGTGAAAGGACATTTACATTTATGGTCCGCCCAAGTGCAGATCAGTTCACACAACCCGAAGACATACCCAATTTCCAGCCGGGAGAATGGCTTCATATTTGTTCGATCGCGCTTGCTAATGAACCCGCAAGGAGCACCACTTTATTAGCAATGCAACGTGTTAAGAAAGCCGGTGGCTATGTAAGTTTTGATCCGAACTTGCGCCACGAAGTTTGGGCAAATCAAGGCGACATTATTCCTACCGTAATAAAAGCAATAGAACTATCCGATGTCGTTAAGTTTTCAGATGATGAATTGTTTTATCTAACAAACACCAATTCAATAGATAAGGGGTTAGAGAGCTTAGAACACCTAAACTTACCGCTGGTTATCGTGACTCAAGGTGCCAAAGGCGCATTAGTTGTCCATGAAAATAGACAAACTATGATTACAGGAAAAGTAGTCTCCCCAGTGGATACTACAGGCGCTGGTGACGCTTTTGTTGGTGGATTACTTACCTATCTCGCTAAGAACAAAGACTGGAATAAACAGGACAATATTACTCAAGCCGTTGGCTGGGCAAATGGCTGCGGGGCACTCGCCACGACTCAAAAGGGAGCGATGACTGCATTACCAACGATAGACGCACTTAACGAATTTATTAAGTGATCGCTGATTCAACTCCTAGCTAAGCGTAACGTTTTAGCTGCGTGAAACGTTTACCTTTTGGTTAACCTTAAGAAAAGAGCCACCTAAGTGGCTCTTTATAAATGATATTTGATGCCTCACTTATGGCGCGATTTGCAATGCTCGATAGCACTTTCTAATAACTCAAGTGCGTTTTTGTCTGTTGTAGGTAATTCAGCATCGGATTGATTTACTGGCGTTACCCTGTCACCCCACTTTATGTGCCCAGCTCCCCATGTAAGACCCGCACCGAAAGCAGCCGTAAGAATATCACTTCCTGGTTTTACTCTGCCTTCTTCAACGGCTTCGCATAACGCAATAGGAACGGTAGCTGCAGATGTGTTGCCGTATTTATGAATATTGATGAAAGCTTTCTTTTGGTCGATTTCAGCGTGATCACACAAGGTTTGAATAATCCGGACGTTAGCCTGATGAGGAACCACCAAATCGATATCATCTGTGCTTAAATTGGAGCGGTTTAGCACGGTTTGAGCAGCGGCACCCATTCCCCTAACAGCGCGTTTAAATATTTCCTTGCCAACGAATTCAAAACTCCAATACCCATTATCTGCCGCAAAGCGATCCATTGCTGTGCCGTACTTTGGTACAGACAGAATATCTCGCCCTTCAGCATCACAACCTAACTGAGCTTGTTGTAAACCAACGGGCTCAGTGGTTTTACTAAGAACAACGGCACCGGCACCATCCCCAAATAGAACCGCTGTATCTCGCTGAGTCCAATCTAAATAGAATGTTAAGCGCTCAGCGCCAATAACAAGTGCATGCTGGTAATTTCCTGCTTGAATCAGCCGCGTTGCCGTTTCAAGACCATATACAAAGCCAGTACAAGCAGCATTCATATCAAAAGAAGCACAACTTTGAATCCCTAAATTAGCTTGTACCTTGGAGGCAATATTGGGGATCAAAGTATCAGGTGAACAAGTCGCGACGATTAAACAATCAATGTCTTTTGGCTCTATGCCTGCGCACGCTATGGCTCTCTGTGCTGCCACAGTGGCAAGATCGGAGGTATTTACATGGCTAATTCGACGTTCTTCAATACCTGTTCTTGTTTTAATCCACTCGTCTGAGGTTTCTAAAAAGGTACTAAGATCTTGGTTGGAGAGCTTGGCAGGAGGTAGACACTTACCCCAGCCGGTAATTTCTGCAAAATTCGATTGCATGCTATTTCACCTATGATTTTATTTTTATGGCTTTTACCCAAATAAACGGGTTTCACTTTGAGTATACTCAAGCATATATAAATTCATCAAACTGTAAACTTTTCTGCCTCCAAAATTCGTTTTAATGACGGCTTGTTTTTTGATTCTGGTAAGGTTTCTGAGGAGGCAAACTACTTACAAGTTCCACGAAAAAAGCTGTACCTTAGAATGAAAAAGCATGGGATAGAAAAAGATAAGTTTAAAATCCGAAGCTAAAGCTTGGTAAGATGCAAAAAAAAGGAGAATGTATGTCTAGTTTTAATACACCCTGCCCTTCATGTCGTGGCGTTAACCGAGTTCCCGTTGAGCGTGTTTCCGATCATGCAACATGTGGTAAATGTAAATCCCACTTGTTTGATGGCGCGCCCATTGAAGGTACAGAAAACAATGTTGATGCACTATTGCAAAGTGACCAGCCTGTTGTAATCGATTTCTGGGCTCCTTGGTGTAACCCATGTGTTGGATTCGCCCCTGTATTTAGCGTCGTAGCAGAAGAAAGAAAAGGCAGTGTTCGATTCGTGAAAATAGATACTGAAGCTCAGCAAAATCTAGGTGCAAAATACCAAATCCGAAGCATTCCTACCGTCATGGTATTTAAGAATGGCAAACGAGTTGATGTTATTAATGGCGCATTACCAAAATCTCAGTTTGATCAATGGCTCAATCAAGCCTTAGTGAAATAATTTAGATCTGAAATTACTTTGAAAGCCCCATTGAAAGGTCATTTCAATGGGGCTTTTTGTTCTTCTTAAATCAAAAATTTTTTGTCGTAAGAATCAATATTTTTCGTTTTACTAAAACCTCCCAAAACCCGATAGTCGCCGCTCCTAACTAACCTATTTTTCAGGAGATTCCGGCATTGGAAAACACCCCTACTGCACCACTAAAAATCATCGCTCCAGTGGTCGCGTTGTCTTTGTTTGCTATCGCATCAGGCTACTTAATGAGCATCATCCCTTTGATGTTGAGCGAGTATGGTATGAGTTCTGATATTGCAAGCCGGGTCGCGAGCAGTTTCTATGCCGGCTTACTCATCGGGGCGACAGCGATAGAACCTTTGGTTGCGAAAACCGGGCACCGTAAAGGATTCCTTTTGTGCTTGGCAGTGCTTAGTAGCACCATCGCGCTTTTGCCTGTGTTTCCACAAGCTGAAGTGTGGATGTTTTCGCGCCTAGTCGCGGGTATAGCTGTCGCTGGTATCTTTGTCATCGTGGAATCTTGGCTGCTTGCAGGAGATGCATCCGGAAGAGCAAAAAGATTGGGAATCTACATGATGTCTCTATACGGAGGCTCTTCCCTAGGGCAGTTGGGTATTAACGTGTTTGGCGTAACGGGAGTATTACCGTTTGCAATTATTTTGTCACTGATGGTATTGGCTGCGATCGCCTTAGTGGTTATCCAATCCACTCAACCAGAATGTGAACAACACGACGCTATGTCGTTAAAGCAGATCATGCACTTAAGTAAACCAGCACTCGTGGGTTGTGTGGTCTCTGGGCTAGTGTTGGGGGCAATTTATGGGCTCATGCCTCTAGAGTTGAACAATAGAAATGTTGGGCTAAACCAAATTGGCAGCTTAATGGCTTTAATCATTTTAGGAGGTATGCTTGTTCAACCAATCGCCTCTTGGCTAATGAAGTACGCTGGCAGAACATTGTTGCTTGCGCTATTCAGCTTGTTGGGAGCATTCGCAATTGCACTTATTGCGGTATTTGACTCTCGGTCTATTTTAGCTGGTGCGCTGTTTGTGTTGGGTATGGCAAGTTTCGCTCTATATCCGGTCGCAATAAATCTAGGCTGCGATAATTTGGGAGACAATTATATCGTCTCTGCAACACAAGTGATGTTGTTTAGCTACAGTGTGGGTTCTGTATTGGGTCCGGTAGTTGCGGACACCTTTTTAACCAACGAGGAAGGGCTAATGGGTTACTTGTTTGTCACTTTACTGGCAACCAGCTTTTACATGTTAATTTCAAGCGCTAGACACAAGCCAACGCTTGTTGCTGGTGGCTAACAATTAAGTTTGTAAAAACACCGCTATCGCTGTATTCTGCGCGTCCTTAACAAGGTCGACGGAATACAGCAATGAACCGGAAAAAGAAGATAAATCAGATTCTGAAAAGTAAGCAGAAAAAGAAAAATTCAAAACTGCACAAGAGCAATAAGCCTAAATACGTTTCTAAAGCAGAACGAGCCAAGCTTGAAGCTGAAGAACAGGTACAAACAGATTTAGCAACCGTCGCGGAAGAAGAATCCAGCAATTAAAGAAGCATGTCATCTTCTATTGGAAAGTATTGAGTAGCGCTGTCTATTAGCGATTGAGCAGTCAGTGCTCTAACTCCATAGACTTCCACTCGCTTTTTGTATTTTTCGCAAATACGTTTTGCAAGTATGTCAAAATCCCCATCTCCCGAGAGCAATACAATCGTATCCACCTCCGGTGCAATTTCTATCGCATCGATGGCAATACCTACGTCCCAATCGGCTTTCGTACTGCCGTCTGCTCTTTGAATAAAAGGCTTTAGGACAACATTAAACCCTATTCCTCTTAAGATATGATGAAATTGTCGCTGCTTTTCTTGTTGGCTTGATATGGCATAGGCATTGGCGCAAACAACTTGACGTCCATTAGTCGCTCTCCACCAAAATTCGTTGTAATCAAAGTTTTTTCTAAATTTCTCTCTAGTGGTGTAGTACACGTTTTGTACATCAACCAAAATGGCGACTTTCTCTTTTTGATTTTCTTTTTCCACGACGGTATCCATATATGTGTTGAAGGCAACAGCATACAGAATTTTTTGAAAATCTCGACTTTAATACCGCTATTCTCAGCGGCATCTTCGTATAGGACCCATAATTGTAGAATCTTACAGCGTGCACGGCTTTCGTGTTCTCGCGGTGAGTCCCGCAAAATCAGACGAATTGGTCTGGGACGGAGGTGTGAAAATGATTCGTTTATTAATTCTAGTAGTGATAATTATCTGTAGTGCTAGCCTCCATTCATACCCTGCCCATCAAAGTCATTGGACACACAGAAGTATCTTATATTTCGCACCTTCTGAAGATGAATACGTAAAACAGTTTTTGCTTGAAACGCTAACAAATGAATGTGCACTAAAGACACGTGACATTGTCACTCTCGTAATGACCCAAGACGGTTTTACTGCACCAAGATGGCTTCAGCGTGAATTCGACGTTGCGAAATTGGCTAAGTTGTACCGAGTAGACAAGCAGTCACACACAGCGATACTGATCGGTAAAGATGGCGAAGAAAAATATCGATGGGGAAAAATCACAGATTGGGCTTTCATCAATCAGCTGATAGATTCCATGCCGATGAGAAAGCAGGAAATGAAGGAAAAGAGTAACCCCTGCAGTATTTGAATACTCTGGTAAGGACAGGAACTACATTAAAAGCGGATTTCATTGATCCGCTCGTCATAGGAAGTGCCTCAATAACGCATTAATCTCGTAACAAATGCCAAGCTTCACACAGTGTTCGAAATTTCTCTGTGTTGCCCCCTTCTCTATCAGGGTGCCATTTTAGTGCCATTCTACGCCATTGTTTACGTATTTCCGTTTGCGTAGATGTATCGTCCAATTCAAACAATCTTAGCGCCTTTTGGCGAGTCATATCTCCGTTGTGAGAACCGACAAAATTTCGGTATCGAGTCCAAAATTCGTTAAGTAGCCTTTTTACTTCACCATCTTCTGCTTCGTAATTACTCCAGTCTGTATAGTAATCACGCAGTGGATCTTGGACGTCAATTTCATATTCGCGAGTTTGCGTGTCATTTTTAAGTTGAATATCCATTGCTTGAACTTGTACCCAAGCGTCTGGGTATAGTGTCTCTTGCAATTGATATAATGCGTTCATCATTAAGAAGTTACGCTTAAATAAGTCTTTTTCTGGTGAAGAGTCCAAAAAAGGAATAATACCCAACTCAGATAGATGAGATGCTAAAGTGTGGACTTTCCAGCCTTCGTGTTTCTTTTTCAACACTTCCATAATGGGCCACACTAATGGATTTTCCATGTGTGGGTCATGGCTATGAATTAAATCGTTGTTCGACATAAGCGCTCTTATTTAATCTACTACTTACATTCAATGCTATAGAGAAGATTTTGTCATTCTTTATACGTTAACCAGCATCACAGATTTCAATTTGTATACAGCTCAGTATTATGATAGTTGTTGCTTTAAGATCTCGAATCAGACACTTATATTCCTATGCTAGTACAGCCGAATAATGCCTACCTAGATGCCTTTGTTGCATTTTACGATGATATTTTAGTTAACGACCCATTAAGCTGCGACTTTTACGGTGAAAACATTGAGGATTTTAATCGGTACATCAAAAACCTGTTAGATGAAGAACAAGGCGTTAATTTAAAAGATGGATACGTTCCCTGTTCACATCGATGGTACTTGAATAAAAAAGGAAACATTGTAGGAACAATAAGAATTCGACACAGTTTAGACACTGATTTTCATAGAAACGAGCTAGGACACATTGGCTTTGACATCGCGCCATCTTTTCGTGGCTATGGCTATGCTACCGATATGCTGGCAAAGGCAATTGACGTTGCCTCACAACTCTCAATCTCGGAGCTGTTACTGACAACAAGTGAAGAAAATGCCGCTTCGCAGCAAGTGATCAAGAAGAATGGCGGGCAATATCACTCTAAAGTGTATTCTTCTGTGTTTAATGAAGTGATTGAAAGATATTGGATTACTACGAACCCTAAGTAACCTCAGTTCCGAATAAAAATAAATATTCAGAGCTGAGGTTATATGGCCGGCTACATTTCTTAGATTACACCAAGTTCGCGTAAACGTTCCGTTAGATAGCTTCCAGCAGTGTGTCTATCCGACAAAACAACCTCTGGCTTCGGGTGTAAGAAAAGTGGCAATGAAATACGCGAATGGGTTTGTTGCTCACCTGTTGGGTTGATCACTCGATGCGTTGTCGACGGAAAATAACCACCTGATGCTTCTTGAAGCATGTCACCAATGTTGATGATCAAGTTACCAAAATCACAAGGCACATCTAACCACTCGTCATCCTTGCCTTGGACTTGTAGCCCTGGCTCATTTGCTGCGGGTAAAACTGTGAGCAGGTTGATATCTTCATGCGCGGCAGCGCGTATCGCTCCCGGTTCTTCGCTACCAGTCATCGGTGGGTAGTGAAGCACGCGCAGCAAAGTTTGCTCGCTACCGTTGATCATCTCAGACAATGGAATAGAGAATTTCTCTTGAACATCAACCGGGGCATGCGCTTCAACCCAGCCCAATAACTCTTGTGCAAAAGCATTGGCTTGCTGGTAGTAGTCTAAAATTTGCTCTTTTAGCGAAGGCGGGATTTGCCCCCACGGGTAGACATGAAAATATTCTTTGATGTCTTTTACGGTGTGTCCTTTCGCAACTTCTGACACGCTTGGTGGAAAATAGCCGTCTTGCGTATCAACATTAAATTGATATTGCGCTTTTTCATCTGTCAGAAAAAACTTGTACCAGTTGTCGTAAATCGACTCTACAAGTTCTTTTTGAATAGGATGGTTGCTCAGCACGCCAAAACCTGTTTCACGTAGGGATTTAACAAATTGCTCGGCTGAATCTGGAGAACGATAATCTACAGTTTCTAATTTCATGACTGTCTTTACTTTTATTGGGTACAAAGGTTATTGGAAGGTTAAAAGTTTAGACATCTACGTGACTCAAGACAAACATTTGAATGCGGACTCGACTTTGTTTAACCAATATATGTGACAAACAACTCATTTACATCTACCTCTGGCTATTCTTTAATTCAGAACGTTTTGTTAGAAAACAAAAAAGGCAGTCACAACAATGACTGCCTTTGGATTTCGTTAAGAACTATTTTCTAAGCTAGTGCGTTACGATTTAGGATCAATTGCTTCTTGTAAGCCATCACCTAGAAAGTTAATAGTGATAACTGTGAATAAAACCATGATACCTGGGTATACCGCTGCCATTGGATAGCTCCACATTGCTTCACGAGCGTTCTGAAGCATGTTACCCCATGACGGAGTTGGCGGGTTAATACCAAAGCCTAGAAAACTAAGTGCACTCTCTGTCAATATTGCACCACCAATACCCAATGTCGTTGCAGTAATTACCGGTGCGATTACGTTTGGCACAATATGACGTGTCATAACAAACCAGCTACTCGCGCCGTAACCTATTGCAGCTTGCACATACTCTCTATGCTTAACAGAAAGCGTATTCGAACGTACAAGACGAGCCGCAAACGGCCACCCAAGTAATGAAAGTACAACAACAAGTCGGTAGATACTAAAGCTGTCTGAACGGACCAGTTCTTCTGAAAAACCTAGCTTGGTCATATCAATACTTTGGATAAGAATCAGCAGCATAATACCAGGAAGGCTGATGATGAAATCGGCTGCACGCATAATGAATGCATCAACTTTTCCACCGTGGTAACCCGCAACAACACCTAATATAGTACCAATCACAGAGGTCGCAATTGCTGCCATAAAGGCGAAAGTGAGAGAAACCTGCCCACCAAGAAGTAATCTCGTGAAAATATCACGACCTAACTCGTCCGTTCCTAGAATATTATCTTCATCTGGCGCTTCAAAACGGCTGAAGAGATCATCAGCGTACGGATCAACACCTAACCAACCTGCAATCGGGTTTGCACTAAAGCAAACAATGGTTAGAGCCGCTAAGAAAATCATTGAAACCATCGCTAGCTTGTGACGGTACAAGCGTTGTGCCACCTGTACCCAAGGGTTTTGACTGCGTTTAGCAACGTAACTCATTTATTACCCCCTTTTGTCAGGTCGATACGTGGGTCAACTTTAGAATAAAGAATATCTGCAATGAAGTTCATAATTAGAATTGCCGTGGTGGCAACCATGAAACACAGCATTGCCACGTTGTAGTCACTGCCGTTGATCGAGTCAACGGTCAGCTTTCCAATTCCGGGCCAGCTAAAGATTGTTTCGGTAAGAACAGCGCCACTCATAAGTGCTGCAACATCCATAGCTAAAACAGTGATCATTGGAAGCATACCGTTCTTAATACAGTGCTTGAACAAAACTCGAGTCGAAGAAGCACCCTTTGCTTTTGCTGTTCTAACAAAATCTTGTCTGAACACTTCAAGCATGCTGGATCGCATGAAACGAGAAATAGAGGCAATACTTAGCAGCGTTAAGCTCAAGATAGGTAAGATCATGTACTCTAGCTTATCAAGACCCTCTACTCCGTCGGCTTCACCGGTTCCTCCTGCTGGGAAGATTGGGAATACGACTGAGAAAATCATGATGAGCATAAGCGCTAACCACGCGGCTGGCGTTGAAAGGAAAACATAGGTGAGACCACTAATAATGTAGTCAGTTGCTTTGTTTTGCTTTACCGCACAAATGATACCAATAGGTAGTGCAATAAAAATTGAGAGTAACGTGCCGCTTCCAACCAATACCAAGGTATTTTTCATCGCATCCCATAGAACATCGATGGCTGGTTGGGAGAACATACGTGAGTAACCTAAATCACCTTGCAGTGCATCACCCAACCACACGAAGTAGCGAACATAAACGGGTTTATCCAGCCCTTGTTCAGCCTTCAGGCGAGCAATGTCTTCAGATGTAATATTTGGGTCACTTTGCGCCAATAGATCAATAGGATCGCCTGGCATTAGTCCCATAAGGTTATAAGCTGCAAATGAGGCCAGTAAAAGCACCAATAGCATTTGCAGTATCCGTGAAATAAAAAAGCTAGTCATATTAACGTCCGAGCTGTTTTTTCAGCTTCTTAATCTTGCTTGCCATATTACGCCGATTTCCTTTCCGATTGATTTCGACGACGAGCGTTTCCAATGTCCGGTACTGCGTTCAGCAGTTCCTGGCTGTAAGGGTGTTTTGGACTTGCAAAAAATTCTTCTTTTGTTGCTTGCTCCACAATTTCGCCAGCTTTCATAACGACAATTTCGTGTGCAAGGTGGTAAACCACCGCCATATCATGACTAATGAAGAAAAAGGCAATGCCATGTTCTTCTTGAAGATCTTTAAACAAATTAAGGATTTGAGACTGAACAGATACATCCAGTGCAGACAGAGGCTCATCTGCAATGATGAGTTCTGGTTTAAGCATCAGTGCACGCGCAATAGCGATACGCTGTCTTTGTCCACCAGAAAATTCATGTGGATACTTGGTCAGAACGTCTTCACGCATCCCTACCCACTCAAGTACTTCCAAAGCGCGAGCACGCTGAGTTTCCTTGTTGCCAATTCCGTTCACTTTCATAGGTTCGATCAGTGATGCAAGAATAGGCATACGTGGGTTAAGTGCAGAATACGGATCTTGGAATACCAAACCAATGCGTTGACGCAGTGGGCGTTGGGCTCTCGTGCTAAGACGCGAAATTTCTTGCCCTGATAGGTAAATATCGCCGGAATCCGGCACTTCCAACATACTGACCATTCGACCCAAGGTCGATTTACCTGAACCAGATTCGCCAACGACAGCCAGCGTTTTACCCGGTTCAAGGTTTAGAGAAATGTTCTTTGTCACATGAAGATATTGTGGTTCACCACCAAACATCGATCCCGCATCAAGTACATAACGTTTTTGTAGATTTTTAACTTCCAAAAGAGCCATTAGGATACGCCTCCTTTGCTCAGTTGACGCTGTTTTGCAACATCAACGTAATGGTCGAAGAGTTCAGGACAACGGTCGCGGAACGTATAGTTATCGCCACGCTGATCCAACGGAGGTACACTTCCTGGAATCGCGGGCAATCGATCAACATTAACACCAACGCGTGGAATAGTGTCCAGCAATGCTTGTGTATACGGATGCTGAGGATTATCGAAAATTTCGTTTACATCTGCTAGTTCAACAACTTGACCAGCATACATAACCATTACGCGGTCCGAAATTTGAGAAACAACACCAAGCGAATGGCTAATAAACTGAATCGCCGTTCCGGTGGTTTCACGTAACTCTTCTAGCAAATCGAGTACTTGAGCTTGAACCGTAACATCCAAAGCCGTTGTTGGCTCATCTGCAATCAGAACTCGAGGCTTACATGCTAGCGCCATTGCAATCATTACGCGTTGACGCATTCCGCCTGATAGCTCATGCGGAAATGCTTTGGCTCTCTTTTCTGGATAAGGAATATGAACTTGCTTGAGCATTTCAATTGCTCGGTTCATCGCTTCTGGTTTTGAAGCTCCTTCATGAATGATGAACATTTCCGCGACTTGCTCACCCACAGTAACAACTGGGTTTAGTGCGGTCATTGGTTCTTGGAATATCATTCCAATACCTTCACCACGGATTTGTTGGTAACGCTTTTCTGGCATTCCGACTAGGTTTTCACCTTCGAAAAGGATTTCGCCAGACAGCTTTAATTTTTTATCCAGTAAACCCATAACAGATAATGATGTAAGAGACTTGCCACAGCCCGACTCTCCAACAATACCTAGAATTTCACCAGCTTTGATTTGGTAGTTGACATCCTTTACAGCTAAGTGCGGCCCTAAGGCCACACTCATATTGCGAACGTCTAGTATTACTTCACTCATAGACATTCCAATCGTTTATTCTGCACGAGTCCAGTTTTCAGCCCAGAAGCTTGAATACGTTTGATGACCCGTTGGAGCCACACCTTTTAGCCATTTAGGCATAATGAAGCTGTCTGAACGGTAGTACAGAGGCAATGCTGGTAGATCTGTCGCGTATAGGTTTTGGAATTTTTTCCATAGCTCCATACGTTTTTCGAAGTTTAACTCAGCATCGATTTGATTAATTAGGTTATCCATTTCTTCACTTTGGTAACCCGCATAATTTTGCCCAGACCAACCATTTTCTTTCGTTGGAATGTATTCTGAATGAAGTGTCGTTCTTGGTAGCTGCTCGGGTGAAGAACCCCATGCAAACATTGCCAAACCTTTGTGCTTACGTTCGTTTAGCGTTGTGCCAAAGTAAACACGAGCAGTTTGGTTGTTGATGACCGCTTTAATACCAACCTTTTTCCATTGACCTTGAGCAAACTGCTGTACAAGTTCACGCGTCTTGTTGCCAGAGGTTGTCATAAACTCGATTTCTAGTGGTTTGCCGTTCTTCATTTGAACGCCATTCACCAACTTATAGCCAGCATCTTTGAGAAGTGCTTTTGCTTTTTCAGGGTTGTATTCATACGTTGGAGCGTTTGGATCAAACGATGCATCTAATGGGCTAACATTTGAATTCGCAACTTTTTGCTTACCTTGGAAAAGCTTGTTTGTTAGCAATTCGCGATCCAATCCAAATAGTAATGCTTGGCGTACTCGCACATCTTGCAGGTGCTCATTTTGAAGTTGCACATCTAGGTGCTCATAAAGCGCCGCTGGACGAATATCTACGTTGTACTTGTTACCAAACTTCTTCTCAAATTGAAGCGCTTGGTCAAGAGTCAAACCCATTTCACCTGGAATAAAATCGACATCGCCAGATAGCAGGTTTGCTTGAAGCGCTTGTGTATCTGAAACGGTTTTGATAGTTACCTTACCGAAATGTGGCTGTTTGCCTTTCCAGTGTTCATTCAAGCCTAGCTGTACGAACTGCCCTTGTTTGATGTTTTGGATTGTGTAAGGGCCATTGTACAAGCCTGAGTGAGTCGGCTCTGTAATGTATTTTGTATTTAAGTGGTATTCTTTTGGGTTTGACTGGAAGATAGATTCTTCCAAGTGACGTGGTAACGCATCAGGAATATAGTAAGCGTTATATTTGTAAGAAACGCGGTCTACATAAACGTTTACCGTGTGGTCATCTACAATCTCAAGCTTTTCCATGTGCTGATATGTTGAAAGACCTGCATTTCCTTGAACATCTGGTGAAATGGCAACTTCGTACCAAAACTCAACATCTTTTGTTGTGATTGGCGTACCATCACCCCAGAAAAGATCTTTTTTGAATTTGACGGTCATCTTAACGCCTTGCTTGCTTTCACCCTCTTTCGCATGAGGACGATCAACAACAACTGCTAGACCATTTTCAAAAGTAGGTACCTCTTCACAAAGAAAACATGTCAGCTTCCATTGCTGATCAAATCCGATAGTGCCACGGTGTGTAAAGCCATGAGTGTAGGTTTTTGCAACCATGCTATCGATAACAGGGTGAAGAGTAGAGGGGAATTGTGAAATGCCCAAAGTCAGTTTGTCGTTAGATGCGAAAGCTTGACCGCTTAGCAATGCTGTAGCACCTGCAAGCGCCAATACGGATTTCTTTAACTTCATATTAATCTCCATATCTTTATATTGAGCCATTAGTAAATTCCATCTATGAAATTCTAAATTAGCTCTATTCCTTAAGTGATAAGTGCGGAATTTATAGGTGAATTTTAGATTTCTTCACCCCAAACCAGCGATTATTACAGAATTTTATACACAAAATAGATTTCCAATGTACTTTCTTTATAAAAAGCGATGCAATTATCATTTGTAATAATTTTTTAAGCGATGAATCATGTGATTTGAGGTTAAGTCGAACAATTTAGTTATGTAAGTGGTTATAAGTTAAGTTTTTAATTCATTTTCTAGTTGTTTTTTCGGATCGAAATCTCAAATACGGATGTAACACCAGCCCCCTTCCTTGAAACATCTTTGTATAAACATCAAACAATTCAATTCCGTTCGTTATTCATAATTCGCTAAAATCCACAATTGTACGGTGTTCGATTATATGTATAATTGCGTTGTTGATTTAGTATCTAAGGTGAGAAAATGAACTCCATGCGCTTAATTTTAAAAAATCGATTACTCGCTCTCTTGTCCATCAATTACATTGCTATTTTCGCTTTTTCTATGATTAGCCCAGCCTCATGGGCTGTTTGGACAGCAGAAATCATTCCGGTGATACTCGCATTTATTCTTATTGTTTTGACCTATCAAAAATTCCAATTTAGTAACACGGCTTACCTATTTATGTTCGTATGGCTATTCATGCACACCATAGGCGCGAAATATACCTTTGCAGAAGTCCCATTCGATTGGTTTAACAACCTAATTGGATCGGAACGTAATCATTACGATCGCGTGGCACACTATTCTATCGGATTTTGGGCTTACCCAATTGCTGAGTACTTGTATAGAAAAGGTCACGCCTCTCTTGTCATCTCATCTTTATTTGGCTTGTTTGCAATAATGAGCGTGGCTGCGGCTTATGAGATCATAGAATGGTGGTATGCCGATCTAGCTGGCGGGGATGAGGGGATTGCGTTTTTAGGTTCACAAGGTGACATCTGGGATGCACAACGTGACATGCTGTGCGACACCTTGGGTGCAGTAACTGCTTTAGGGGTATTCTTATACAAATACAAGAGCCTCGAGAAGTCTTTTGCGGTCAACAAGGTTTAGCCAACGGTATTATTTTTCACCCATGCTAAATAGTCAGGCAGACCAGATTCGATTGGAAGCTGTACAATTTGCGGAACATCGTAGTTGTGCAGCTTCTTGATGGTGTTCTCGATTCTTTTGTAAAGTTTGGACTGAGTTTTAATTATCAGCAGTTGCTCGTCATCTTGGCACACCTTGTCGTCCCATACATAGTAGCTCTCGATAGGCATAACTTGGATACAAGCCGATAATCTTTCGGAAAGTAAGCCATTAATGACCTTTCTCTTAACCACGTCATTATTGACGGTACTAAGTACAATACAAAATTCAGAGTCAGACATTTAAGCGTTTTCCTTCTAAAGATTTTACGTTATTCCATTTTTTAACTTTTTGAGTGGCAAATGGCCAAACGTTGTTTTTCAAACATCTTATTTTGCAAACACTTTGCCGCCAATCATTTTGTTCGCAGGGACACCTAGAATGATGGTTTGGCGTGCAAACTCTATCCCACAGTAGGGACATGTACATGATTTGTCCGTGTAGTCTTCAACTATCCTTTCGATAAAACATTTTACTAGGGATCCCTTCCCGCCCTTTCGATATTTGTAGAGCTTTGTTCGGCATTTTGAACAAAAAACATCAACCGTTTTTGTTGGTTGCTTTTTATTGGGTTTCGCCACGATACACTCGCTTAATGTTGGTTAGTATAGGTGTAAAGCAGTCCAGCTGCGGGGGCACTTATTACTGTGAGTTTGGCTAGTCTCGAGAAAAAAGTGTTAGCCCAATTCCGCCAAGCACTAAAACAGAAGATACTGCAAACCAGATTGTTATAGTTTCTCCTACAAATACAAGCCCCCCAAAAGCAGCGATTACTGGCACAGAAAGCTGCACTACACCGGCCTGAAGACCTGAAAGCTCTTTAACCGCCAGATACCATATTGCGTATCCAACACCTGAGGCAACACTTCCAGACAGTACTGCATAAACAACACCCTCTTGCGTTGTACCACTCCAATCAATTATCCAAGGCAATACAAGAAATATTGGAATCGACGCCCCTATAAAATTGAGTTGTGTTGAAATGAGAGGTGTTTGGCTGCTTTTACCATGCAGAGTATACCACCCCCAACATACGCCAGATATCGCCATAAGTGACGCGCTAGTGAAATCTGGCTGAGTAGTACTAGGAAGAAGTAAAATGATTAAACCTGCAAAAGAAACAGTCATACCCACCAGTGCTAAAAAGCGCATTTTTACGCCTTGGACGAGTGACGTAAAGATAATGGTAAGTTGCACCAACCCAAACAATATAAGCGCACCACTTCCTGTTGAAAGGTCAATATAGGCGTATGAAAAAGTAATGGCATAACCGAAAAGAAGAAGGCTGCCCTTGATACTGAATTCGTTTGAAAGCAATGAAGAACGTCTGGTTTTATTGCTTAGCATAACCAATACAAACAGTGTGATTGCACCGGAAACAAGCCGTATAGAAGTAAAAGTACCAGGGTCAATCTTTCCATCCGCTAATGCAAGTCTACAGAGCACCGAATTGCCCGCAAATGCGGTCATAGCAAAGAGTATATAAAGTTGAGTTCGTATTGAGGGCATCAAGCTAATCCATTCATCATGACTTAACTCATCATCGCCTTGTTACAATTATAAAACCAGCCTATTTTCGCTGGTTTTATAATCATATGGAATATACGCAAGTAGGGCAAGATACGTGGTACAGTGAAAGGCTATCTTTGTAACACTCTGAATTAGCGATGTTAATGAAGATCTTAGATAGAGCCTACTTCGATACATCTGGCATAACGGTATCTGGTTTCACCCATACGTTACTAAAATCAAACCACCCTAGCGCATTGGTTTTCGCATTTTGAAGAGAGCCACATTGATCTTTGCTTAATCCCATCCAGCCGTGAAACATTGGAATAATAACTTGGCTTTCTACGAGCTCTTTTCCCAACTGTTTTGCCGGAAATGTGGTATTGGGTTCTGCGCGCCAAGTATTAATTAACGACCGCCACTTTTCGAACTGTTCAGGCTTGCACATATTATGAATGTCGCCATAACTTAAAAACCATCCCAACAATCCATCATCTCGATTTGTGCTAATTCCCATTGGTTTTATCCAAATATCAATGTCTTCCATACGCTCTGGTTCTACATCGTATCGAATATACTCAACGGTCAATCCGTCTTTTTTAAGCAGCTCCTCAATAGCTTTAGCGTACATTTTAAAACCAGGATGGAAACAGTGGTATGCCACTTTAACAACAGTATCCTTTGAAGGGACCGGTTCTGGAGGCACTGGGTGGCAGTGGAACCAACCGGGCTTTAGTCCATGGGCATGTAAAAGCCCTTGCTCCACAATCTTGTCTTTCGGCATCAGTTCGAATACGTTGAAGCAGTTTAAACGTGAACAAAAATAGTCTGCCCACCGCTTATCTTTCGCCAACCCGTGCTTTAAGTTCAATAATAAATAGGTACAACCGGGGTCAAGTTCGACATCCTCATGATCGCGATGAGCCGGTTTAGTAGGGTGCTTGAGGCTGGGATAAACAAGTGTTGAATAGGTTTCGTCAATTACCCAAACCTCGACCTTATCGATGAGCGGTCTAAATCCAAAGTACCCATCAAAAGCTTCCAAAACTAACCGTTTATCATCATTAAGTAGCACCCGATAAGGACCAGTGCCAATTGGCATACGATCCATTTGGTCATCTGGTAGTTGATTCGAAGGCAGTATTTTGGCTTTTGTTTCGGTGAGTAGTAACGGCAGGTGCCAGTCTGGCATCGAAAGATGGATATCAACAACGTAGGCGGACACGCCTTCAACCTTATCAATATGATCAAACATAGAACAACACGCTGAATGGGACAAGCTTTGTACTACATCCTGCGACGTCAACAAATTACCGTTGTGGCAACGGACGCCCGGGCGAATGTAAAAACGCCAATGATTCGCAGTGATCATTTCCCAATCGTGCGCCAGATCACCTTGAACCTGTTCATTTTCATCAAGCTTAGTTAGACCTGAAAATACCTGCCTAATAATATGCTGTTCGGAACGACGTGTAGGTTTGTGGGGGTTTAGCATTTTCAGTGCGCGGTAATAAGGTAATCGCACCACCTGCTGACCTTCTTGATGCTGTAGCCCTAAATAATCTTGTATAACTTGGGTTAAGCGTGTGGCATCGCGCTCCAAAACATTAAGTGCTTGACCTATTTTCCCTTCTTCTAAATAGCGCTTGGCTAAGTTTTCACTCACGTCTTGTTTGTTTCTCCGAAAAAGGAGCTGAGAAAGCTTCCCCCTTCCAGCCGCAGGATGCCACTCTATCCAGCCTTCTTCTGCAAGTTTATTAAGTACAATTCGCGCATTTCGGCGAGTACAAAACAATATTTCGGTGATGTCTTCTAATTGAACATTACTGTCGGTTCCATTGTAATGCTCGAATAACGTTTCAAATTGGCTTCGAAGGCGTGGGCTACTCATAATGAGGAAAACTCTCCAAAAAGAAAGAACAACAGATTTCCTTATTTTATCATTGCGCTCACCAAAGCACTACACCAAGAAAGCCTAACTGTATTCAGTAATTTAGATAATCATCAATTACTGAATATGGATCCCAATATGCTTCGAAAGTTCCTTAAGTTGCTCCTCATTATCAAGTTTTACCGACCACTTTGTTTCCGAACTATTAGAAGTTATAACATTGGCACCCTTCCCTATAAGTGTAATCGCATCAACCTGCGAGTGCAGCGTGGTACGGTGATCGCCATCAATCTTGACGACGATTTCGTGAAGTGTCGTTATTACTTTTCCGCTTTTAAAGGTGATAACCATTAAACCGATCCTTTTCGAGCTTTTACTGCAATCGTTAAACGGCTGGTACAAATTAAACGGTCTTGCTCATCAACCAAATTTATTTGCCAAACCTGTGTTGAAATCCCTAAGTGCAATGGGTTTGCTGTTCCTGTTACTGTACCCTTTCGCACAGCCCGTACATGGTTGGCGTTAATATCTAAACCGACACAATAGCGTTCATCATCAACCGCAAAGTTAGCCGCAATAGAACCAAGCGATTCGGCTAACACAACAGACGCGCCGCCATGAAGCATGCCAAATGGCTGGTGAGTAATGGAACTTACTGGCATGGTCGCACTGATAGTACTCCCAGTGATCTCGGTATATACAATATTCAAATGTTCCATTAGCGTGTTTTTAGAAGACGCATTCAAAATGTCGAGACTGATGTCTTTCTTCCATATACTTTCTTGTTGTGTCATTCAAATTATCCTGCTTGAAGTGATATAATTTAAAAAAATCTGAAACATAAACATGGAGCCCGTTTATGATGTTAAAACGGATTGCTATCGCTTTAACTGCTGCAACGATGATCGCATCTTGCACTACTTCGCCTACTGGTCGTGATCAGCTTCTTCTCTTTTCTTCAAATGATATGGCTAATTTAGGCGCCAGTTCATTCGAACAGATGAAACAAAAAGAAAAGATTAGCGATAATAGCAAAATTAACACGTATGTACGGTGCGTTACTGACTCCATAACAAAATCGATACCAACTCAACTCAACTTTAAGGAATGGGAAGTCGTTGTATTTGTGAGCGATCAAGTTAACGCATTTGCGTTACCTGGCGGGAAAATTGGCGTCTACACTGGATTACTTAAAGTCGCAAAAAACCAAGACCAACTTGCAACCGTTATTGGACACGAAATAGCACACGTTTTAGCTGACCATGGTAATGAACGATTGTCTAGCTCGCAGCTAGCGAACGCAGGTTTGAAATTAACAAACATCAGTCTACAAAATTCAGAGTACCAAAGTTTAGCTATGGGTGTGCTAGGCATTGGCGTACAGTATGGGGTTTTAATGCCTTATGGTAGAAGCCAAGAGTCTGAGGCCGACATACTTGGGCTAGAACTAATGGCAAAAGCCGGATTCGATCCTTACCAAAGTGTTGAGCTCTGGAAGAATATGGCTGCTGCTTCTGGCGGAAGTAATCCACCGGAGTTGCTTTCAACCCACCCGTCAAATTCTACTAGGATCACTAACCTTTCAAATCAAATTAAAACACTAACTGGTACGATCAGTAACAAGCCAAATTGCACTTAAGCTATTGATATAACAATTAATAAAGTGAAATTCATGCATAATATTTAACCCATCGACTCAATTATGTTAATTGGGTCACATATGTGTTTGTAATTTTTAGAATCCCTAGTAGTAATCCTTTCTTGCGTCGCATAAAATCCCACCCACCTCTCATTTCATACTAATGATTTAAACAACTGTTTAACAAATCGGAAACATATCTCTAAGATTAACCGTAGCCAAAATGGCTAATCCCACTCATATAAATACAAGTCTTACCCAAGGGGACCAAGGATGAAAATTAAGCACTGCTCTCTGCTTACAATATCCATATTGTTTGCGTGTAATGTAAATGCAGCCGGATTCCAGGTTGCTGAGCACTCCGCTTCTGGTTTGGGGCGCGCATTTTCTGGTGAGGCTGCAGTAGCCGATAACGCCAGCGTACTTGCACGCAACCCAGCAGCGATGACACTTTTTGAAAAAGCTCAAGCCTCTGGTGCTATTTCTATTGTCGACCCAGAAGTCGATGTGAATGACGTAACCAACAACCAATATTCCAAAGATGTTGCTCCAATGCAGTTTGTCCCTGCTTCTTATTACATCAGCCCAATCGATGATAAGTGGGCTTGGGGTGTAGGTCTTTTTACAACTTATGGTGTGGGCACGGATTACCCAGACACAATTGCAGCAGGCGATATGTCAGGTAATACTTCTCTTGCTTCTGTTAATCTAAACCCAAATATTGCCTACCGCGTTAACGAAAATTTCAGTGTAGGTGCAGGTGTAAACCTAGTTTATGCCATAGCAGAATTGGATCGCCATAAAGGTTCGTTATACCCATTTATTGGCGGTAGCGCGTCAGACAAATTAATTTCAATGGAAGGTACAACCTTTGCGTTCGGTTGGAATATTGGTGCCCTATACGAAGTAAATGAAAACCATAGATTTGGTTTCGGTTATAGATCTTCAGTTATATTGGATTTTGACGATGGAAAATTCACTGATCACGGCGGTACAAGAGTTTCTGATTCGAGCAAAAATCCTGTCAAGGGCCAGCTAAAAATCGAGTTACCTGATATCGTTGAGTTATCGGGCTTTCATCAGCTAGACAGCCAATGGGCTGTACATTATAGCTGGCAACGCACCATGTGGAATAAATTCAAAGAACTTAGAGCAACAAGCCCTGATTGTGATTTAAATGACGGGATCTGCTTCTTAAAGGAAGAGGATTATTCTGATAACAACCGCTATTCTGCTGGTGCAACATATACAATGAATTCCGACTGGACTTTACGTGCTGGCTTAGCATTTGATGAACAAGCAGGAAAGACGACACTAAGTATCCCTGACTCTGATCGTATTTGGTATTCAGCTGGTGCTACCTACGCCTACAGCGAAAATCTCACTTTTGATGCTGGTTTTGCTCTTGTTAAAAGCAAGAGCGGAACATTTAAAGAAACGAATGCTGGCGAGCAAGAGCTGACTTTTGAAAGCTCTGGTTCCGCTTACATTACTGCACTTCAAGTTAACTACACATTCAATTAATCGAGGAATATCAGATGTCTAAGAAATTCTCAATTAGCTTGCTTGCGTCTGCACTAATCCTTGTAGGATGTGGAAACGATAATAAAGTAACTGGCGATCCAACCAACAACCTAGAGCCCTATCTTACGGAGTCCGTGAACAGGGCAACAACGATCAAATTTACCTTGCTAGGAAAAGACGCAAGTGTACCAGTACCTACTAACCTCTTTTTGAATCCAGAAGACGGTACTTTAAACATTCCATCTGGTGTCGACACTTCCATTTCGAACCCTCGAGTAGGAATGGGCTATGCAGATGGTTTTTCGACTTCAACACCAATTTATATATCACTTGAAGGCAAGGGCTTGGCTTCCCAAACTGTCTCTTCTGGTGTTCGAGTTTTTAAATTGGCGAAGAAACTGACAGACAAAACGCTAGTTCCTACTGACGTTACAGAGTTGACTTTCGGCGTGCATTTTGTCGCTCAATCTGTAGCCAAAGCCAAGGATGATAGTGATAGTACGTTGATTATAGTACCTATCAAACCATTTGATGAAAAGTCTGAGTACATGTTTGTTCTTACCGACGACATTTCAGACTCAGATGGTAATGCAATCGGAACATCTCAAAGCTATGCAAGCCTAAAAACATCTACGGTTACCTATAAATCAGGTAGCCTTGCAAGTGCGCAAGCTTTGATTAAAGGACAAGAAAAAATCGCTGCCTTAAAAGGCATAGATGCAACTAAAATTGTTTACAGCGCTTGGTTTTCAACACAGTCTGTGGGCGATGTTCTATTTTCCACTACGGCTAAGTTAGCCGGTTATCGTGATAGCTTGGCAGCACTTTGGAAAGATTCGGCAAATCCAAACTCTTCTGATCTAAGCGCAGTTTATGGAATGACATTTGGAACTACGTCATTATTTTCTACCGCATTATCTAACGATTATGCATTCACAAAATACGTGGCGGATGGTGATGCTACAAAATCGAGTGCATTACGCACAGGCATTCAAACCATCTATACAGGCGGGTCAGTAAACTTTGCCAATGTAAACGTTTCAAGAGGCACGGTTAAGCTCCCTTACTTCTTAGAGAGTTCACTTAGCAGCTTTTCTACTACGCCGTTTGAATCTGCAATGCCAAGCTTAGCGGTTATAAATAACGCACTTCAAGATGATGATTTGAAAGGCGTGATTGGGGCTCAATTGATTGCAAAGAACATCAACCCAACTCAATTAACGAATCCAACTGAACAAGAAAAGCTAATTGGTTTGGACTTGAAAAAGCCTGATGGTAGCGCACTAGATTCATCACGCATAACAAGCCAATACTCATACGTACCGAAGATCAAATCAGTTAAGGATGTTCCGTATATACTATTCACTCCAAATACAGTAAATGCGAGCACAGAGCTGGTAATTTATCAACATGGTATTACATCAGCAAAAGAAAACTTGTATGCCTTTGCTGCTAATTTAACCGATCAAAACCTTGCTGTTATTGCTATCGATCACCCGCTTCACGGCGAAAGATCATTAAGTGACACAATTTCTGCAAACAACGATGCTTTGTACTATCTGAATCTTAAAGCACTACCAGTAGCACGAGATAATATGCGTCAAAGTATTTTAGATTTAATCGGACTTAGAATTGCTTTAGGTAAAGCGAGCTTTGCTTCTACCCCGCTGGATGGAATTACCGTTTCAGACACTAATGTGAAACTACTTGGTCACTCGTTAGGCGGGATTACTGGATTTACATCCCTAGCAACGGCTCAAGCGGCATCAAGTGTTGTACCTGGCTCTGATAACTTCTTGAAATTTGGCTCTGGGGCTTATCCAAATGCAGGTGGGCATGTCGCTGAATTACTCTTTGCTTCGGAAAACTTTGGACCGCAGATCAAACATAACCTAGCAAAAGAAGCCGATAAATCTTACGCAAGTTATGCTGCAAGCTGTACATTTAAAGATGCAGTCTGCTACACCAACTTTGCAACTGCAAGCCCAAGCTCTGCAAAAGAAATTGAAGCTCAACTAATTCCATTCAAAGTCGCCGCTCAAACGCTGGTTGACACAGTCGATCCCTACTCCATAGCTTCAAGTACAGGCTATTTTGACAGCGGAAATGCGTTTCCAACGATGCTTGTTCAATCCGATGGTGATAAAACTGTACCTAACAACGGATACACAGAGCAGGATCCTACTAAAACGCCGCTTTCCCCTACAGCTGCATTTGTTGGAACAGAAGCATTCGCCACAAAACTTGGTCTAACTTCTATTACTAGCTCTTCAAATACTACGTATACAGGCTCTAGACCCTTTGTTCAATTTAACGGAACAGCTAGCCACTCGAGCTTGATTGGTCCTAGGGAAGACAACTCCGATGTTACTCATGTACTAGAAACAAGAAAAGTTGTTGCTGATTTCTTGGAAAACGACGGTCTAACTACCGCGGTAGTCAATACGCCAGTCTCTGTTCTTGAATAATCTTGAGTCTTTGTAATATTCGTAAAAGAGCCTTCGGGCTCTTTTTTTATACCTATTAAATATGAAAAAATAGATTGAAGTATGAAATAGAAATATCGGGACATTAATAGCATCAATGCCCTTTTAATCGTAAGGATAAAATGCATAATACACATCACTTATTCCTACAAAGGTAAGACCTTAATGTCTACTGAATCTACTCTGATAGAGCGTTGTGGTTCACAGTGCGAATTGTGTGCATCTCAAGCGCCTCTGCAGCCTTATATTGTTGCCCCACATTCCATGGTAACTGTTGACCACGCCATTATGCTTTGCGGAACATGCTTAAACGAAATTGAAGAGCCAAAAGATATTAATCACTGGCGCTGCTTGAACGACAGCATGTGGAGCCCTGTTGCTCCAGTGCAAGTTACGGCTTGGCGTCAGTTAAAGCGTTTGTCTGCAGAAAGCTGGGCGCAAGATGCTCTAGACATGATTTACTTAGAAGATGACGTGGCGAAGTGGGCAGAGATAGGAATGGACGACGACGTTGAAAAACCACGCGACGTTAATGGTTTAGAACTCAAGAAAGGTGATGACGTAACAGTCATCAAGGACCTACCAATTAAAGGGTCTAGTCAAGTTATTAAACAAGGTACTGTCGTTCGTGGTATTGGGTTAACCGATGACCCTAAACATATTCAGGGCAAAGCAAATGGTCAGGCAATGTTTATCATTGCCGAATACTGCCGAAAAAAGTGATAGTAAGTTTGTATTTGACATAAAAAAATGCCAGCTAAATATGAAGTGACCCCATAAAGCTGGCATTTTTACTTGCGAAAAAGTGTTAGCGATAAAGTCCGATATCGCGTTGTAGGTAAGATGAAAGTTGACCAACATTGTGCTTTGGTTCTACTTTGCTTTCTACGAACAAGATATCCAACAAATGAGCAATCAATCCTTTGATATTTAACGCATAGGTCTTTGATTCCATAGACCCTGGAGCAGCTACTGTTTCAATGTGCATTACCTGTGCCATGATTGCCTCACAAATTATTCTGTTTTCTCGATAGCTCAGATAATATTCGTATTCCAAAAATTCAAAAAATGACTTTTATTAGAAATTCGGATTAGATTTCCTAATGAAACAAATCATTAACACAACCTGTTTTAGTAAACTATTTATAGTGACTTTTTATTCAAATAAGCCTTTTGAATTGGTACTTACTTAGAATATATATTCACAAGCATATTTAGAATTTACAAATAGAGAACATAGATATTTTTCATTTAATTGGAGTTATCATTAGATATACATTCCCAACTTTTATTTCATAGCACTTCTTATCAATATTGCCTATTACTCAACAGGATTAAACGCAACATGTGCAACTCGATTTATATATAAAGCTCATAACCTCATTATTGTCACCGTTCTTATATTTTTCATTCGATTACTTTCTTATGTGCTAACCATCTAAAATATAATATTTAGTTTTACTTAACTATTTATTGCAAATCTTTCTGTGCTAGAGAACTAAATTTAATAAAAAGCTCAAAGTAACTTTACTGTTACATGCTGTTACACAGAGCATCTGAAATAAACGTATGTTGTTTCAAACACTTAACATAGTAAGCTGATAGTACATAACATTATGAGTTAATTACGTATTTCATTTATTCGATAACAGAATAAAATCAACGCCCATTTTTAAAATGTTTCGATGTGCAATCAATGGAGTACACATGCTTAACCGCCTATTAAATCGACTTAATGTATCAGCAAAAATACAGCTGATTATCATTGTAGCTAGTCTCATAATTTTTGGCGCAAAGCTATTTTCCGCATTGAACCTAAAAGATCAGATGATTAACGAAAGAAAGCAAGCTGCCGAATCTTTGGTTCAGAGTGGTATTAGCCAAGTTAATCAAATTGAAAAACTCGTCACTCAGGGAAAGCTTTCATTGGAAGAAGGTCAAGCCAGAGCGATAGATCTGATCAATACAAAGCGATATGGAAGTAGCGGTTATTTTTGGCTTAATGATATAGACGGTGTAATGGTCACACACCCTATTAAGCCTGAGCTCAACGGCAAGAATATGGTCAGACACAACACTGCTTATATCTCGAAAGCGTTTCGACAATTTGTTGATACTGCTCGTACAGAAGGCAGTGGTTTTGTTGCTTACGACTGGCCAAAGCCGGGTAGCAGCGAATTAGAAAAGAAAGTTTCCTTCGTTGGAAAGTCCAATCAGTGGAATTGGGTGTTAGGAACCGGTGTATATTTTACAGATGTTGAACAAGCGTTCGAAGATGAATTAGTAACTACGTTAGTTCATACGTTTATTTTTGTTGTTGCTCTTGTCATTTTCTCAAGCCTAATTGCTCAAAACATATTAAAACCATTAAATAAACTTACTCGAACCATGTCTCTTATTGCCGATGACAAAGACTTGTCTATTGTCATGAAAAACAAAGGCAAAGATGAGCTGGCCACAATGGCAACGGCTTTCAACAAGATGAATACGAATCTTCGTGATGTCGTAGTAAATATCCATGGAAACACTGATTCATTAGCCTCTCAGGCTGAAGAGCTGTCTAGTGTGACACATCAAATCCAATCAGGTATTCGAGATCAAAAAGAGCAGACACTTGCAGTTGCTAACCGAGTAGAACGGCTTACTCTCTCAGCAGATTTAGTTTCAGAAAAGGTAGAAGTCGCATTACTCACGACTAGGGAGTCGACCGATACTATTGCAAGTGGTACCCAAAGCGTCCATGAAAACCTCGATGTCATTCAAGGCGTTGCGGAAGAGGTACAAGCTACCGTAAAAATTGCGGAAAACTTGGAAGCATCCTCCAACGAAATTGGAGATATTCTTGATGTAATTAAGCAAATTGCCGAACAAACAAACCTATTGGCGCTAAATGCTGCCATTGAAGCTGCACGAGCTGGTGAGCAAGGTCGTGGTTTTGCAGTTGTCGCTGATGAAGTTAGAACGCTCGCCCAACGTACGCAAGAATCTACTGGAAATATCCAGCGTATAATTTCTGATCTACAAACGGGTGTACAGCACACAGTCAACTCGTTAGAGAACTGTCAACATAAAGCAGAGCTAGGGATAGAAAAAGCGACAAACTGTGGCGATGCCTTAACTAGCGTACAAGCGTCAATTAAAACACTGGCTGAAATGTCTACCGACATAGCGAACTCAGCAGAAGATCAACGACATCAGATACTCAGTATTGGAAACAGCATATCCAGTATTTCTGAGGTCGCGGAACAGACGGAAATTGGAACTAGTCACACGTCTCAATCCAGTGAGCAGCTAAGCGTTATGGCGCAGCGCTTAAATGGGCTAGTAAACGCATTTAAGGTGTAGGTTTTTCTTATTCTATCTAAAGGGAGCACTCGCTCCCTTTTCTATTTATATAGAGTTTGATATTTGTCGCTCAGACGCCTTGCAAGATCTTGTGGAAACTTGTTTCGTGCAATGGACGACGTAACCAAAACAATATCAATATTCGGTAGTTTGGGTAACCAAGATAATTCCAACTTATTAACACCCTCGCCTATGCTTTTAGAAGCCATAGCCCCCAATGCTAACCCCCTTTTGACGATACTTCGTTGTGCCACTGCGCTTCCACAACTGGATATTATTTGGAATGGAATATCTCGCTTTA
This sequence comes from Vibrio penaeicida, assembly GCF_030689305.1. GTDB lineage: Bacteria > Pseudomonadota > Gammaproteobacteria > Enterobacterales > Vibrionaceae > Vibrio > Vibrio penaeicida_B. The sequence continues at coordinate 314,412 of NZ_JAUYVM010000004.1, forward strand.
TAAGCCCTTCTGTCGCCGCATGATAAAACTTACAGTCTTTTTGAAATAGAGCGAGTGGCAAGGGCTTTCGTTCCAATATTGTTTCGTTGTTCCCAATAAACCAAACTCCAATGTCGTTAGAAAGTAAATACCCTTCTTCACTGTTAGGTAGCCGAGTGACAATACCAACATCAAGCCGTCCACTGTCAAGCATGATCCGTACTCGGTTACTTGGAGCACAAGTGATTTGTAAGTCTAAGCTGTCAAACTCCTCATGCAGTAAACTCACTAAGTTTGGTAACATGGAATCTGCATAATCGTCTGGGCAACCCAAGCGAATTACAGTTTGAGTTTGCTGGTTCTTTATTTCGCTAACCGTTTCATCGTGTAACTGGAGAATATTTCGTGCATATAAAGCTAACCTCTGACCGTCACCGGTTAACGCTAAGTTCCTTCCCTCTTTAACAAACAAAGGCTTATCAAGTTCACTTTCAAGCTTTTTCATTTGCATGCTGATTGCCGATTGGGATTTAAATGTCTGTTTTGCCGCTCTCGTGAAACTACCGGTATCGACAAATGCCAAAAAGCTTCGCAGTGCCTCAATGTCCATATCTAATCCTATTTAGTACGACTCTGAACATATTCTCGTATGAGTAATGCTCAAATCACCCATTCATAATTTGAATACAATCTATAAAAACTACGAATTAGTTTCGTTCGCTTCTTTTCATTAACTTTAAATGAACTTCATCCACAAGGAAATGCGAATGCTGTTAGTTATTGGAAATAAAAACTACTCAACCTGGTCGTTACGCGCATGGCTAATACTATATAAATCAGAGGTTAAATTCGAAGAGAATCTAATCCAACTTGATACGCCGGAATTCTATACATTGATAAAAAAATTCAGCCCCGCACAAAAAGTACCAACCTTAGTTGATGGTGCTCTAACGGTTTGGGATTCTCTTGCCATCTGTGAATACATCAATGATTCTTATATGTCAGGTACAGCTTGGCCGGAAGACACAGCACAAAAAACGAAAGCAAGATCACTCGCATCAGAAATGCATTCGGGTTTTGTGGCATTAAGGAATGAAATGCCAATGAATATTCGAGCAAGAAGAAGTATTGACCTTTCGCAAGCAGCCAAAGCTGACATAGCCAGAATAGATCAAATATGGTCTGAACAATTTAGAGCGTTTGGAGACAAAGGAGGTTGGTTGTTTGGGCGCTGGAGTATTGCAGACGCTATGTACGCTCCTGTCGCACTTAGATTCCAAACATACGGTATTGAGTTATCGCCAGAGGCTCAGGCTTATCAAGAGCATGTTATAAGCTGTGACGCGACAAAAATATGGATAGAGGATGCGTTAAAAGAAGAAGAGATCGTTAATAAGGATGAAGCTGGAACGTCGGTACTATAACAATATATGCTGATAAATATAATTATGTCTGGACGATAGAAATAAAGCTGAAAATCTCACTAATTGAATATTAAAAAAGCAGGTCCAAGGACCTGCTTTCTTCAATTTTACGCTTCTACGCTGCGTGTGCGAGGCGCTCTTTCGCCACGATGGCTTCCACGGTGATCACCACCTCGGTTACGATCGAAACGACGCTCGCCGCCTTCACGGTTTCCGCGACCTTGTCCACCTTCACGGTTTCCGCGACCTTGACCACCTTCACGGTTTCCACGACCTTGACCACCTTCACGGTTTCCACGGTAGCCGCCGCTACCACGGTGACCTTCGCGACGTCCGCCTTCACGGCGACCACGAGATTCGCGGAAATCATCAAAATCACACACAACCGCACCCACTTCTTTTTGGCGAATACGCAGTTTGCGTAGTTTACCAGCCACTTCAGAAGTCATTGCTTTAGGAAGCTGTACGAAGGTATGACCTTGCGCAAGTTTGATTGCACCGATAGAACCTTTGGTCAAACCTAGCTCGTTAGCTAAAGCACCAACGATATCTTTGACCTGTACGCCTTGCTCACGACCAACCTGAAGCTGGTACGTATCCCAGTCTTGGTTGTTATTGCCGTAACCACGTGCACCATCACGACCACCATCGCGACCACCTTCACGGCGTTCTTTACGACGTTTCTTATCACGCTCAATCGCTTCAATCATTGGATCTTCACCAATGTAGAACAGTGGGCGTTTGCCCTGTTGGCGCTTAAGAAGAATCGCAGCGAGTGTTGCAGCATCGATTTCCAGAGACTCTTGAAGTTTTTCAATCAAGTCGCCGAACTTGTCTAATGCTTTGTGCTCTTTTTCAGCAGCAAGTTCATTACCAAGTTTAACCAAACGAGCTTCCGCTACTTTGTCGCGAATAGGAAGTTGGATTTCTTCCATAGATGACTTAGTCACGCGCTCAATGGTGCGAAGCATACGGATTTGGTTAGTACGAACAAGAAGAATCGCTTTACCTTTACGTCCAGCACGACCAGTACGACCGATACGGTGGATGTATGACTCTACATCGAATGGGATGTCGTAGTTAAATACGTGAGTGATACGTGGAACATCAAGACCACGTGCAACAACGTCTGTCGCAACTAGGATATCAATAACACCTTGTTTGATGTGATCAACAGTACGTTCACGCTGAGACTGAGGAATGTCGCCGTGTAAAGCAGCTGCTTTAAAGCCACGCGCAGATAACCAATCAGCTAAACGCTCAGTATCTTGACGAGTACGAACAAAGACAATAGATGCATCTGTTTCTTCCGTCTCAAGAAGACGAGACATTGCTTCGTCTTTTTCAACACCTTTAACAACCCAGAATTGTTGTTCTACTTTATCAACGGTGTGGTTCTTACCTGCTACATCGATGTGCTCAGGGTTACGAAGGAAGCGCTCTACAATGTTTTTTAGCATCGGAGGCATAGTTGCAGAAAACAGTACGCGCTGCGCTGTTTCTGGCGCTTGTTCCATGATCCAAGTTACATCGTCAACAAAGCCCATGTTTAACATTTCGTCAGCTTCATCAAGAACGAATGTGTGAACTTCGTCTAAGTGTAGACGATCACGATTGATCAAATCTTGAACTCGACCAGGAGTACCAACAACAATGTGCGCACCCGACTTAAGTGAACGCATCTGATCAACGATAGATGCACCACCGTAAATCTCTAGAACTTTAAGCCCTTTGATGTTTTGACCTAGATTTTTAACTTCAGCGGCTACCTGAATAGCAAGCTCACGAGTTGGGGCAAGTACAATTGCCTGTGGCTTACGCTGGTTTAAGTCAAGCTTATTAAGGAGAGGAAGAGAGAAAGCTGCAGTTTTACCCGTACCTGTCTGCGCTTTACCTAGAGCATCTTTTCCTTCAAGAAGATGAGGAATAGCTGCTGCTTGAATTGGAGTTGGAGAAACAAACCCCATACCTTCAAGTGCTGAAAGAATGGCGTCATTAAGTGCTAATTCACTAAACTGAATTACAGAATCTTGCATTGGGATCCCACTATATTAAAACAAAAACAAACGGTCCCACGTGCTCTACCAATTCCAATACCAATCCAGAAGGTATACTGACTCCGTTCAGATGCGGATAAGTAATAAAACGCATCAAGCCGCTAGGGACATCATTAAGGGAGACGGATTCTGCCTGAAAAGCACAAGAAATACCAGAAAAAATTGAAATTCATCACATTTTTCATTGTTTTCCTCTTTTCTGGGTCATCAAATGGACATATTGCACACTTTTGCATCTTCGACCCCCTACTTTATAAAGCTTTCAACCCCACTAAATAAGGGGAAAATTTCGACTTTATCTAGCATTGGAGAAATTCAGACTATATAGTTAGGCGGATAATTAACAGCGACCAATAAAGATGTTTCAAGATAACCCGTTACTAGCTCAATTAAAGCAGCAAATAAAAGAAAACCTTCCAACTAAAGAAGGGACAATTAAAGCGACAGACAAAGGCTTTGGATTTTTAGAAGTAGACAGTAAGACTTCTTTCTTTATCCCACCACCTTACATGAAGAAATGTATGCACGGTGACAAAGTAGAAGCAATCATCCGAACTGAGAATGAAAAAGAAGTTGCGGAACCAGATAAGCTGATCGAGCAGTCTTTGACTCGCTTTATTGGCAGAATTAAAATGTTCAAAGGTCGCTTAAACGTGATCCCAGACCATCCCCAGCTTAAGAAATTCTCATTAAAAGCAAAAGCCAAGAAAGGGCTAAACCCAGAAACCTTAAACGAAGGTGATTGGGTAGTAGCTCATCTGACACGTCATCCCCTTAGTGGCGAAAATGGTTTCTTTGCAGAAATTTCGAAAAAAATCACCGACGCGAACGACAAGATTGCACCGTGGTGGGTAACACTAGCCCAAAATGACTTACCAAACAGCGAACCGGCTGGCGTTAAGAATTGGGAGCTTAAAGACGACGCTGATCTTGAGCGTATAGATATGACAAACGTTCCTTTCGTTACGATTGATGGCGAATCAACGAAGGATATGGACGATGCGTTGTATGCCAAGAAAAACGACGATGGTGGTTTTGATCTCACGATTGCTATAGCTGATCCAACTGCCTACATCACACCAGATGATGAAATGGATAAGGTCGCTAGAGACCGTGGATTCACTATTTACATGCCTGGCAGAAACATTCCAATGCTGCCACGTGATTTAGCTGATCAACTTTGTTCTCTCTTGGAAGACGAAATCCGCCCTGCCCTTTGTTGCTCTGTCTCAATCGATAAAGATGGCGTTATAGGTGACGATATTCGATTCTTTTCTGCGAACATCAAATCGCATGCCCGATTAGTCTATGACAACGTTTCAGATTGGTTAGATACAGGTTCCTCAGACAACTGGGAACCTAGTGATGTTATTGCTGAAGTAGTAAAAGATTTGCATGAGTTTGCACTAGCACGCGCAGATTGGCGTGAAAAACATGCCGTCGTTTTTCCCGATCGCCCAGACTATCGCTTCGAATTAAGTGAAGACAACGACGTTATCGCAATACATGCTGATTCACGCCGTACCGCTAATCGCTTAGTTGAAGAGTCTATGATCACCGCAAATATTTGTGCGGGTAAAGCGCTTAAAGAACGTTTTGGTACAGGTGTATTCAATACACACGCTGGTTTCAAAGAAGACAAGTTGACTGAAGCATTAGAGCTTATCAACACTGACAACGCTGAACCATTTACCGCTGAAGAAGCCAAATCTCTAGAAGGATTCAGCAAAATTCGTCGATGGTTGAGCAACCAAGAGACGTCTTATTTAGATAATCGCATCCGAAAATACCAAGCATACAGTGAAATGGGTAACCAGCCAGAAGCGCACTACGCCATGGGTTTGGATATTTACGCAACGTGGACGTCGCCTATTCGTAAATACGGTGACATGATTAACCACCGTATGCTTAAAGCACTCATCCTTGATAAGGAACCAATTCAAAAGCCAGATGATCAAGTTGGTGAAGAATTGGCGCTTCATCGCAAGCATCATAAAATTGCTGAGCGCAATGTAGGTGACTGGCTATATGCACGTACATTGATAGATGCCCCTAAGAACAAAACTTGTTTCCAAGGAGAGATTTTCGACGTAAACAGAGCAGGCGTACGTATTCGTATTTTGGAAAATGGAGCGTCTGCTTTTATACCGAGCTCACAAATTTTAGATACTAAAGAACGCATTGAATGCAACAGCGAACTTGGTCAAATCATCGTCGATAAGTCTGTGGAGTGGCAACTAGGTGATGTGCTTGAAATTATCTTGATCGATGTCAACCTTGAAAATCGTAACCTTGTCGCGAAACCAACTAAAGTTTTTGGAACAAAGTAAACACTTCTCAAAGTTTATATAAAAAATAACCACTTAAGAGCTCTCTAAGAAAGGAGAGCTCTTTTTGTTTTCATTAAATAAAATGCTCATTTCAGTTAAAGCAACGCCTTATCAATTACTTACGCTAACAAACTTCTAGTTGTCTCATTAATTGGCATCAGTCATAATTCAGCTCAACTTTCCTTGATTTCAAAAACTCAATAGAAATAATTAAGTTACGGAAGAAACAAAAACAGAGAAGTGCTATGGCGAATGTAACCCTACAAAAGTTCAGCAATTTCCAACAACGAGATCGTGATAGATATCACGCCGCCAATCCAGTCATTTTTATGGTGATTGAAGGCAGCGCTTCATTCAAATTTCCCGATGGCGTTATTGGAAAGTTAAGCAGTGGAGAATTTACTTTATTGGATATCTCACTGCTGACCGATGTAAAAACAGATCTTGAGAATAACGCAATTAATGCAACAGCTATTCATTTAGATACATCAATTTTACAAAGCATCAAAGCTGGCACTGAAGATTACGTCTTTGGTAAGCAAGAGAATTCCTTTGTTAAATTCGATTCTGATGATGTCGTCGCGCAATCCATCCAAGATTTGCTGATCGGTATTCTGGAAGAAGCAAAAGGACCAAACGAAACGGCAGAGTTTCTTGCTAGAGCGCTTGTGAGCGAGATGCTAAAAGTGAACCCAAGCCTTAGACGCTTGATTCACAACTCATTTGAACTAAAAGTTAGCCAGCGAGTTATTCAACATATTGAAAAAAATATTCGAAGCGAAATCTCGCTTGAAAGCGTTTCTCGCACACTAGGAATGTCTCCAGCGACGCTTAAGCGACGTTTGTCTGCCGAAGAGCTATCGTTTTCGCACCTATTGAAGGAAAAGCGTATAAACTACGCAGCGAACCAACTACGTGCTTCTCATGAGTCTATTTGCGAAATTGCTTTCCAGAGCGGCTTTAAGAGCGCTGCACACTTCAGTACCGCGTTTAAGAGCATTCAAGGCATGACGCCTAAAGAATTCCGCTCTCGCATTAACTGGAACCGTGAGGAGCTCAGACACGCCACTATGTGAACCTCGTTCTCATAGCGGCGTATTGAAATGAGATAAATTCGCCCATTTGTTTTTAATGAGGAATCAGTACCAAATACAATTCTCTTGGTCTGATTCAATCACCGAAAACACTTGTGACAAATCTCTACTGCGTGGCACCACCGGGTGTGGGTGCCACACTTTTGACAATGATTCCTTCTGACGTTTATTGACGAATAATTGCCAAGTATGTTCATCTGGATCAAATTCTACTTTTGCTACATCTTTTGAATAATCTGGGTGCCCTGAATCCAGTTTAAAAAAGGATTTAGTGAACAATACCCCCGATTCTAGAACCTCAAAATGCGCTTTTCCATGCTCAATGGGCAAGCCTTGGTTTCTGTGTTCGCACAGTTTGCTTGCCAGCTTATCGAGGCGTTGGCGGTCAATATCACATACCAACATGGATCTATCCTCCTTCCTTTACCCCACAATAACTATAAACCCACTTCTCAGTTTTATCCTTTTTTGAGCGTATATTTTCATCAATTACTCACCCAGGATGACTCTATATCTGTTCTTTCAGGGTTAAGCGTTTTCAAAAGAAAGGACTTAAGTGAATCAAATATCAGTAGAGTTATGTCATTACTGCTTGTAAAAAGCGGATTCACAAAAATGTCATTGTTACGACATATGATGGCTCGAAATAATATCCACTATATGGAGTAATCTATGTTTCGCGTTGCGTTTGCCGCTTTACTTTCCTTGTTTGTTTTTTCTGTACATGCCACTGAAATCAATGTTACTGGTTCAACATCCATGAGCCGTATCATGGATGTGGTTGCTGAAAAATACAATTCAGAGCACCCTGACACTTTTATAGCTATTCAAGGAATAGGTTCAACCGCTGGAATAACTTTGGTAAAGAAAGGCGTAGCTGAAATAGGGATGAGCTCACGTTATTTGACGGATGCAGAATTCAACGAATCACTCGCTGTCTACCCCATCGCATTCGACGGATTGGCGGTCGTTGTTAACCGCGCTAACACCATAGAAAATTTATCGCGGAAGCAGCTGACAGATATTTATTTAGGGAAAGTGAATAACTGGCGACATCTCGGAGGTGAAGATCGTACTATCGCTGTAGTAACAAGAGAAACCTCATCTGGGACTCGTTACAGTTTTGAAAGCTTGCTTGGGCTAACTAAAGTCGTCAATAACCGCTTAGTTTCCAATATTAACGCTGAAAACCTAGTCGTAAACAGCAACAGCATGGTGAAAACCATAGTGAACCATAACCCTCAAGCGATTGGTTTTATCTCTATGGGCTCTGTTGACCGCTCTGTAAAAGCGATATCTTTTGAAAATGTAACACCAACAAGTCAGAACATCGCAAATAATAAGTATGAACTGTCACGACCATTTCTATTGTTTCACGAAAAAGAGGCGATTACAGAGCAAGGTAAGTTGTTCATAAAGTATGTTTTGTCGGAAAAAGGTCAGACGTTTATTGAGGACTACGGGTACACCGGAATTCACTCTTCCGATTAATAAATGACACCCAAAAATATAAAAAGGCTGCCATTTGGCAGCCTTTTTGCGTCAATTAACGACTATATTACTAATCTAATTACCGACACAACAACACAACCAGGTCGGCGAATGCCTTCAATTTCCACTTTAATTTCACGCTCAATTTCTATGCCTTTAGAAACTGGAGTTACTTTAAGGAGCTTACTTCTGGCACGAATGCGATTTCCAGCTTTCACTGGATACGGGAAACGAACATGATTTAACCCAATGTTTACCGTCATTTTTGCAGCAGGGAACTGCGGGTTTTCGGGGTCAACACTGTCAGTGAGCTTAGAGAGCATCGACAATGTAAGAAAGCCGTGCGCAACTGGTGTTTTGAACGGTGACTCCTGAGAAGCACGTTCTGGATCAGTGTGTATCCACTGCATGTCTTCCGTTACCAAGCCAAATGCGTTAATTCGCTCTTGGTCGATCGTAGCCCAATCACCAACATGAATCTCTTCATTTAATTGGTTCTGTAATTCGAGATACAGCTTTTCCGCCTCTTCCGACATTGAAATAAGCGTTTTGTCTACTTGTGGAGACTCTTCATTAACTGCAGGTGTACTGTGATCTTTAACCCATGGAAAAAGATGTTGCGCGTGCGCTCTATTAACAATATCACTCCAGTACTCACGCAACATCGGAGACATCAATTCACGAAACTCGAAATGATGCTTCCTAGCAAGTGACTCACTTTTGTGTTTGAGAATATCAACAACTTTCATATTTTACCTTACTACACAACAACTCTCATAAGAGTTCTTAATAGTAATTTTGAATGAGATTAGTAAAAGTGGCAAATACTTTCGGGCGAACAGGTGTTGTCTGAAACACCATATATCTTTACAAAACAAAAGGTTAAACAATAAAACAATATTTTATTATCCCCTTCGCCACAAAAGAAATTGATTATATTTCTAACATTTTGCTATTTATTGCTCTCTTTTATCAACTCAATACAACGTGAATGAGTGCGAAGACATCACATTGTTCAAAATACCACCAAACGTTTTGAAAACTCAATTTAATTCTTTACAAGGATCGAGCATTTACATAATATCTGCACCGCAACGGAGAGATGGCTGAGTGGTTGAAAGCACCGGTCTTGAAAACCGGCATACGTTAATAGCGTATCTAGGGTTCAAATCCCTATCTCTCCGCCACATTGAAAAAGGGCGCTGTTTTTACAGCGCCCTTTTTGCGTTTTAGTCATAGAGAGTTCCCCCAATACAGATACGCCTCTTTTCACTTGCTAGGTGCAGTCTCGAAGAGTATTCGCTGTTCGGTCTTCTAGTTGTCAAGTGTACATAAGATGTGGCTAACATATGGATGGGCGAGCATCCGCAAAGGAAATTGCTCTTAGTTCGGTTTTTTAGAGGTTAACGAAACGAGAAGAAATCGAGTGAGTTAGTGCTTATGCTAGGTGGCTTAGTTATCTTATGTTCACATTAGTTAATCGGTATTCTTATATTATATTTTAATCCGTCTTCCGACTTCACGTGAATACTTCCTTCTAGTCCCCATATTACTGTCATATAAATAATAGTTGCACTGAAGCCTAAGTGTTTGTCTATTCTCTTGGTTGTGAAGAATGGGTCAAAAATTTTTTCTAAGTCATTAAAATCCATGCCGACACCATTATCTTGATATGTAATAACAATTTCCCTACCATTTTTATCTAGGTTAATATCAATCGCCTTATTACCACCATCAACGAATGCATGATCGAGAGAGTTTTCAATTAATTTATCAAATAGTTTGATAATAAGTTTCTTCTTTGTTGAAATAACAATATCGTTGCAAACCAGATTTAGCGTAACATTATTATCTTCAAGTTCTTTTTCTTTAGATTTACTAATATCACAAATAAGATCTTGAAGGTTTACTATTTCTATATCGGGAAGATCATGTACTGACAATGTTTTAAATGCTGTTATTAATTGATTTAATTTATTAAGATTTGTAGTAATCAGCTGATATATACTTTCTTCCTGTTCAATCCAACTTATTATATCATCGCGTGTAAGTTTATTTGATTCTAGTTTCCCATTCATCCTATTCGTTTGATCTAGAAGATGGCTACTTGAGGTAACGCATACTCCAATAGGCGTATTCATTTCATGCGCAACTCCCATTATGATATTGATCATGGTTGAAAAAAGTTGTGCGCGATACTTCTCTTTTTGTGCTTCTAATATTGATAGTACGCTTTTAACACGAATGAGAACTTCCTTGGCTCTGAATGGCTTAGTTATATAATCGTGCCCTCCCGCTGCGAATGCTTCCTCAATTGAATTGGTATCCGAATTGGCACTAATAAAAACAACAGGAATGTCACATAACTCAGGGTTTAATTTTAACTGTCTACACGCTTCAATCCCACTAATCCCAGGCATGTTAATATCCATCAAAACCAAGTCCGGAACATTATTAGCAATGCTTTTTATGGCCATTTCACCATTTATAGCCACTCTAATGTTATAACCTTCACCAGTCAAAATTGATTCTAGGAGTTTTAGATTAGCAGGTGTATCGTCTACTATCATAATGTCCTTCATTTTAACTTCCCCCGCTTTTAGTGCAAATACAACACATGCATTCAATCACTTCTCTTTAGCCTTTAATTTCAACAAAAGATTTGCTAATTCAAAATCTTCTAACATTTCTATTATCCACTGAGACTCATTACTTAACTCGACTGGCATTTCCTCACATAAGTTTATCGCGCTTTTTGTGTCCCCCATTTCAATAAGCTCAATTAATGAGTTGTTTTGCTCTGGAGATAGTGACTTTAAATTAATTTCTTGAGATTCTTCTTCATCTTTTACTTCATCATTATTTGAATTCGTTTCAATAACTGAATAGTCTAAATAGTTAATCAAACTTTTAATTAGTGTTTGCTTTGCTAAAGGTTTAGTCAGTAGGTCGTTACATACTTTGAGTAATTCTTGTTGTTCGTCGACCATTGCAGAGGCGGTAACCATCACTAACGGCATACAATTAGATCCCAAATCCTCTCTGAGTTTAACGCATAGCTCTTGCCCATCGATAACAGGCATTTTTAAATCTGTAAGAATTAAATCTGGTTTAAAACCATGTATTTTTTCTAGTGCGTCTTGCCCATTTTCAGCTTCCATTATGTCGAAAGACCAATCGGACAAGTAACTCGATATAAGGCTTCTGTTGTATGGGATATCATCGACGATCATAATTTTCGCTGGTTCAAATTCGATCTTTTCGAAGGGAATTTGAGGGCTTTCATTAACAATGTCAGGTAGTTGTGTATCACACCTCTCAACGTTGGGTATCATAATGCTAAAGCGTGAACCCATATTTTCACCTTCACTCGATACATTGATCTCCCCCCCCATTAGATGCACAATTTCTAAAGTAATGGCTAACCCGAGGCCTGTACCACCGTATTCAGAGCTTTTTTGACCTGACATTTGTTCAAAAGCATGAAATATACACTGCTGCTGAGATTTTGGAATGCCTTTCCCTGTATCGATAACATCGATGTAGATATCGACCTTTCCATCAATACTTGAAGGCGTTGTCCTAATGCTAACTTTGACGCTACCGTCGCGTGTAAATTTAACGGCATTGCTACAAAGGTTTATCAATACTTGTTTGAGTTTCAATGTATCAAGTAATACACAGCTTTCTAATTCATCACTGGATTTGATTTCAAAAAGGATATCTCGTTCACTAGCCTGCTTATAGAAAAAGCTGTGTAGCTCATTTAAGAGTTGCTTGAGCGATGTGGGGTTATATTCCAGCTCCATTTTGCCCGATTCAATTTTTGCAAGATCGAGAACTGAATTGATCAAGGCAAGCAAAGTGTTACCCGCACTGCTGATTGCTGATAAATAGCCAATGCTTTTAGTATCGTGTATCTGCGACTTTAGCATTTCAGAAAAGCCCAACACTGCGTTTAATGGTGTTCTCAACTCATGTGACATGTTAGATAGAAACTGACTTTTCGCCTGATTAGCCCGCTCTGCTTCGTCTTTGGAAATTTCAGCTTTTTTGCGGGCTTCTTCAGACTGCAACTGTGCCACCGAAAGTTCTTCAGTTCGCTCTTTTACACGCATTTCCAAATCTTGGTTTAACCGTTTAATATCGGCCAGCATTGTCATTCTTAAAATCGCAGTAGCCCCCATTCTAAAAAGGGTCGAAACAAATTCGTTTCCGACGTACTGACGCTGCACACTTCCAACCTTGCCTCTTGTATCGAAGATGGCGATGACCTTCTGTTCATGAATCATGGGTATGCAGCATCTCAGATCCGAATTGTTCTCTGCGAATTCTGTTTGTTTTTGATTGATTGATTTTAATAGTAGGTCGTCAATGGTATGAACTTCATCAGCACCTTTGTAAGCCTGCTGTCTTGCATCATTCCATAGATAAATCTCACAAGAGTCCAGCCGTAGATAGCTCATTAGAACGTTTTTAATAGTGGTTAATATATAAATTTCCGATTGCTCACGGTTATCTACCGAAATAATTTCAGAAAGTTCTTCTCCCGTTGTGTTTAAGGTATTTAAATCGGATATTTTCTTACGAATCGAATCTCGCATGATCGCAAAGCTATTGGCTAAACTTCCGATTTCATCTTTTCTTTCCTTTTCTATATCACAGGATAAATTCCCTTTGGCCAACTCATCTGAAGACACTTTAAGTTTTTGTAATGGATTGATGACGACAATCATAAGAATCATATAAATGGCAGTGTAGAGCACCGTAAATAGCACGATACTTTCTACTATGGTATTTATTATTAAGTCAGTTAATTTTTCTCTTAGAAAATCCTTCGTAATATAGACCTTTGCAACCCCTATGATTTCATCATCTGCAGAGTTACCTGAACCCACTGAATTAAAAAGAATGTTTTCTTCCTTGTAATAGAGGTTTTCATTGATATCCTGAAAATCTTCGTTTAATCCAACCAGTTCCCAGTTTTCATCTCTAGTTTGACCATGTGTCACGTAGGTGTTGGTAGAATCTTTAATAAGGATTGAATGAAACTCTTTATCATTCATTTCAGATATAATGATTTGATATACCTGATCACTATAAATGTTATAGAGTAACTTCCCTAACCCCAACGACATTCGGGTTAGGGTTGCGTCCATTTTCTCTTCGACTTGTCTTTCTAGTTCTTTTTCTGACTGGTAGTAATTAAGCACACCTAAAATGGTGCTAATAATAATGAATACGATTAGAAGAGGGATTCCAAGTTTGCTACGAATACTGTTGAATAAATTGGAATTTTTTATCATTTTATATTCTGCTTAGCTAGTGGAACTATGCAAATGAAATAGATGCGTATGTTTACCTACGCATCTCGTAGTAACCGTAATACATATCAAAGTTTTCCAACATCAAGCAGCGTGTATATACGGTCTTCTTTTCCTAAGTTTGCAATAGCCTTTACAGCACCTTCATTCAGCACATCCACTGAAGACCAGATTGCCCCCTCAAATTCAGGGTTTTTCTTCAAAAATTCTTCTACTGCTGCTTGTGCTTCTTGTACAGACTTATCCGAAACAGTAACTTGGCTTCTCCCCATAAGCTCAAGATTACTGTAGGTTTTCAACACTCCATCCATGACCCTTGTTCTTCTTCTAGAAGCGATATTCTCTTCTGATGTAACAACCAATAAATCCGTCTTATTGTTTTTTGTCATTTTATCAAACAGCAATGGTGTAATTAGCGCTGACAGGGTGTAATCATTCAATGTTTCCCCATCATTCGTATCTGTTCCCCAATTATCTTCAATTGTCGGCCAGGATGAGGATTGGATGTATTGGTCAGAAAACTCTCCGGTTTCACTCCATGGAAACTTACCAATTTGCGGAAGGTTGTTTTTAGTGGCAAGTATTGTGGGTACATACAAGTTATAAGGTACGACATCACCACAATAAATTTTCTCTGACTCATTGTCTTTATTGAAGATATCGTTCATGCAGTCTGCCACCTGTCTTCCCATCATCTCGAAATTCTGAGATTCTGAGATTCTGTTGCCAGAAAAGGAGGCCTTTGCCTGATCATGTCAAATGTCCATTTGTTTCCATCGATACCTGTGGTGTATACACTGTTCCCTTTCTTTGCATTTAATATGGCTTGCGTTGCTCCTGCTGCGGGCTCATCCCATGCAGCCCAAACCGCGCCATCGAAATCAGGATTGTTTTTAAGATAATCCGACACAAAATTCCTTGAATCCTGCACTTGTCCGGGTATGCTCGTGTGGTGCATTTTTACTAATTTGATATCGGGATACTCAGCCAATATCGCTTCCATTATGTCCGTTCTTTTTCTAATACCGTGATGGTCTAACCAAGTAACAGCAAGTAATTCCTTTTTGCCATCGACGAGCATTTTATCAAACAAAAACTTGGTGATTCGAGCTGATAAAAAATAATTATTTGAAGTTATATTTGTTACTACGTCCTTGTGGAATCCTGCATCCCCATTTATTACCGGAATACCAGCATTTTTTGCTTTCAAGAGTGCGGATTCAATTAAGTTAGGATCGAGCATGTCATTAAAAATCGCATCTACTTCCCGGTCGACAAAATCATCAAAGTAATCATCGGCTTGACTATAGTCTCCGAAAATTTCGGCTTTAATTACATTCCATCCATACTCCTTGGCTCTTAAGGAAAAAGAATTACCGAACCGGAGCATCGTATTTGATTGAAAATCAACGGTAATTATAGCGACCGTTTTCTGTTTTTCTTCGGCTATCGAACTCAGAGGACTTATAATTAATATTGCAAAAAATGTCACCAGTAACTTTGCTCTAAAATTCCACATTTTCTTACCTAAAACCGTTTTAAAATTTAGAGAATCAACCTTGTTTTTTTAATTATTCATGCTAAGGCTGAATGAAATATATAAATGTGGAGACCTCTCTCTGTCAGGTTTTACTGTCTAAATAGCTATGGAGGAAACGCACATTTAAAAGATAGTTTAGGTTTCTTTAAAACTCCAACCATCGAATATCCGAGTCAAAAGCATTTTATTTTCATACCAATGTTCGAGCGTTTATTCAAACAATCATACCCAGTCATTTACATTCACTTGGGGGAATAGAGTGGACGTTTCAAACAGAAACGGGACGCTTTTATTACTGCGATCTTTTCCTTGTTACTACAAACGCACCTTTTCCCCCATCACAAAAGTCTAAAATTGGACATTTATATGCTAATGGTATATTTTTGGACTTAGTTAAGTGTTGAGCTAGTACGAATTAAGGTGGGTTTATGGTTCATTCAACTAACGCTGTATTTGCGGACGGCTTATCTACAGATGATAAAGAAGTCCGCTCAACGGGCTTAAAAGCTGCATTGAGTATTTTGGAAAAGTGGTCTTTGACTAATAACCAGATGATGCAGGTTCTTGGCCTCAAGAAAAGCCAGTTTTTTAAAGCCAAAGCGAACCCAAGTTCGCTAAGTATAAGTAATGATCTTTTAGAACGAATTAGTCTTATTCTGAATATTCATGGTGTGCTGAGAACAGTTTTTACAAACCCAGAGCTTGTTTATGGGTTCATGACACGTAAAAACAACAATCAGTTCTTTAATGGTCGCTCCCCTATTGAAATTATCGAGGGAGGTAACTTTGGCTCTTTGTACGACGTATACCACCGAATTAATGCGCTTCGAGGCGGTCAATGGCAATGAATAACTCCGTAAAATCACTCAAAGACCAACTCGCGTATCGCCTCATTCCTTCTAAATATCCTCCAATTACTTTATTTGATGACGTAGCAAGCGAGGATGAATTCGCGGCATTATACGCCATTCAAGAACTGACTAACCCCCGAATACAGAACGAAGTAGGAAACCTATCTCTAGTCGCACTAAACGACATACCTTTTGGGATTTCTGGTTGCAGCTATGCTCTCGCGCCGTTTGTGCATTTAAGTCGTGATGGCGGTAGATTTAACGACGGTCAATTTGGTGCTTTTTATTGTGCACAAGAAGTCGATACCGCAATAGAAGAAGTCTCCTACCATCAAGTTCGTTACATGAACAATATCGATAACTGCCCTTTTGATGTGATTACCTACCGCGGATTAGAGTGTTTATTTTCCGCAAGCTTGCATGACCTGACATCCGTAAGCTTAGATAACCCGATCTACGATCCTAACAATTACGGAGCCGGCCAGCAATTAGCTAGAGAGCTAAAGCAAATCGGCAAAGAGGGACTTCAGTACTACTCTGTGAGGTCGGTAAAAAGTGAACAGATTTGCTTCGCTCTGTTTTCTCCAAAACTCATCCAAAGGGTGGTACAATCGGCGCACTTTGAATCATTCTATAGCGATGGAAAAATCATAAAGTTTGAGAAAGTCTCTCCCTGCGGAGATTAAATTCGATTGAAGCTGAATATTACACACAGTACCGCTCTAAATACTGATTGTTTTGGCTAGCTTATTTTTATTACAAGTTCAGTGAAACCGGTGCTCTTGTCGGGCTCACGCGTGAAAACCAGATTACTGTAACTATGAACAATAAGTTCTGCAGTAGTATCAATGATTGAACCAGGCATCAAATGCCCACCAAACACCTCTCCTTTTCGGTTTGCAACAGAAATGTGTATGTGTTGATGGGAGTGAGTTAGCGTCCCCATAATAGAGACTATTTCCAAAGGTTCTTCCAACCTTAAATATTCTTGAGCACCTGCTAACCGTATATGCAAGCTCGACAAGCTTCCAACACACGACGCAATAGAACCAGCTTGAATACCCTTTTCTATCACGACAGACTCAATGGCACCTTTTAAGTCCGCCCCTTTTTGAAATCGGAATGCGAGAGGGATAATTTGATTCATAGAAACTCATAACCTTTTAGTGAAAAAGGAAGCTTATACCCAATCCAGTTCGCGTTGCTAGGTATAAATTTAGGCCATCCTATTTCATTGCTCTTAGCATATGGTCAAATCTCGATTTGGAGTACAGGCGAGGCTTACGAAAGGTAAATTTCATCCCGATTAAAGAAACAACTAACAGACATGTAGCCATGAGCAAAGGTAGCATTTGCTTCTCTATATTCGATTCGAAACTGCCATACAAAGTGAGTGATAGAGTCATGACCAGAGTAAATAGATATAAAGCAACTGACAAAATTAAAGAGCGGCACACTAAATAGATGAAATCATCTAACCACACCATGGTACTCAAGACACGTCGATTAGCAAAAAACTGTATTGCAAAGATAAATGCCCAAATTACAAATAATGCAACAGCAAGTAAAAAGTTAAGTGATGAGCCATTGAGCATTTCTGTAAGCACCATTGTGTAGCCAAACAATGAAATGCCTACCGCTACACTGACGACCTCGTAGAAATGGCGATAAATCAAGCTGTCTTTGCCGAATTTTGACCCAATCATGCTAATTCCTTAGTAAATCACTAGATACTGTTTAAATATACAGTATCATTATTATATGAGACAACCTAAATCTGATCTTTTTTACAGACACCCATACAATGTGTTTTCCCTGAACGTTTTTACTTAAGGATGATTTAAAAATGCTATGAAATTCAGATGGTAAGAGCTTTAATAATAGAAATAGAAATAGAAATAGAAAGGGATTTTGCAGTGCTTAAGAAAAACCACCTCGTCATGTATAAAGGAGGTGGCTTCTTAAAATCTCAGAATGGGTGAATATCAGAAGAGTGTCGATCTATCAAAGAATGATGCTAAATCGATAACCTAGAATTTAACTGAAAAAGAGGTTTATATAAGTTCCTTGGCAATAAGATGCAATAGATAGGTTTCGCGCTCTATGCTCATGCCCTTTTTGTCGCTTTCAGCCATTGTTCGTTCGTTGTGTGCAATGGCTTCGTGGATATTCATCCATACCGCCTTCATCCCATTCTTGATTTCATATTCTTCATAGTTTGTTTCCCCAAGTTGGTCGTCAACTTTACAGGTGTAACAGTATGAAATCATATGAACGATATCCGCATCATCTTTGTACCATGGTCGGAACTCTTCATAGATACCATAAGGCTTAACGTTACGGATGTTTTGAGCACCTGTTTCTTCTTCCAGCTCTCGAACCATTCCAGCAATAATATCTTCACCTTCGTCCAAACCGCCACCAGGTATGGTGTAGTCATGATATCTCTCGGTATAGAGCATAAGGATGTCTTCACCACGTAAAACAATAGCTCTCGCTGCATTTCTATTAAATATCACTTTATCGTCGAGATGATCGATATCAGGGTGACGCGTTGTTCTTAAATGTCTCATATTATCGCTGATTATTTGACTTCAGCGCGGAGTGTAACGGTGGTGGGATAAAAAGAAAAGCTTTGCCATACGCAAAGCTTTTTTTGAGTTTCGGTTATCAAGTTTTACTGGATATTGAAATGTTAGCCATCAGCATTGATGGTTGCAATAAGCTCTTTCTCGACAGATTCCGCACTATTAACCGCGATCTGGCATGTGCCCGCCGCTTGGTGCCCACCACCGCCATACTTAAGCATCAACTCGCCAACATTCGTTTTAGAACCGCGATCAAAGATGGATTTTCCTGTAGCAAAAACAATGTTCTGCTTCTGGAAGCCCCACATTTTATGAATTGAAATATTACACTGTGGATACAGTGCGTAAATGAGGAATCGGTTTCCTGCGAAAATCACGTCTTCGTTAGTGAGATCGAGCAAAATCAAATTCTCGTGAACCGTAGCGCATCGCTGGATTTGATCCTGAAATTTAACGTTGTGCTCGCGATAAAGGTCAATACGCTCACTCACGTCTGGCAAAGCAAGTATCTCTTCGATCGTGTGATTCTTACAATAATCGATCAGATCCATCATGAGGTTATAGTTTGAGATCCTAAACTCACGGAATCTACCGAGACCAGTGCGCGCGTCCATTAAGAAGTTGAGTAAGTTCCAACCTTGAGCATCAATAACTTCATCACGCGTAAACTGTGCTGAATCGCCTTTATCAACCGCAACCATCATATCGTTCCATGATGCTGGAAATACTTTTTCACCGCCATAATGCTCCCAAACCACACGAGCAGCCGATGGTGCATCAGGATCAATAATATGATTTGGTCTATCACCAGTGTTTCTTATGGTTTCCGACAAGTGGTGATCAAACACTAAATGCGCATTATGAACATAAGGCAGGTTAGTTACGATATCGTTGCTTGATATTTCCACAATCCCGTCTTGCATGTCTTTTGGATGTACGAATTTAATATCATCAATTAAATCCAACTTCTTCAAAAGTACTGCACAAACCAATCCATCGAAGTCACTACGGGTTACAAGCCGAAATTTTTTCTCAGACATTTTTGCTTTCCTTGCCTGTTATTGAACATATACCAATGCCAAAATTTCATTAATTTGACATAATACCTATTTCAAATTCACGGTAAACCACGTATAGTTTGCTGAAGCGGCATCGAAGTATTCTAGGCTTTACTTTTAACTCGAAACAGCAAGCGTTTATCGACTTTGAAACTAAATATCACTGTTAATATAGACCCCTTCACCTGTTTTTTCCGCTACTGAGATTACATTTCTAAGAAATTACCATTTATTATCAGATTTTTAGGGGGCAAACATGTTTATACCCAAGTGACCTCAAGGTGCAGGATTCAGAGTCTCATATTCTGTTTCAATTCAAGGAAAAGAACGTAGCGGAATGACGAATCCTTTCCAAGTTCTTTGACGATGAAGTGAGGCAGAATATGGGCTCCCAAGGGCGAGAAAGGGATTTCCTATGATGTACCTTAACGCTTCCACCAGCGTTCATCGTTCATAAGCTCAGGATCGAGCATTCTGTTTAGCATATTTAAATTCACGTCTAATACTCCTAACACTTCTCGAACAGTGCGTAGGGCTAGAGTCGTTTCCGTTTCCTTAACCGCGCGTTCGATTAAATCTAAAACAGACAGTACGATACTTTGATTCTGCTGGGTGGCTATTTCGCGAGCTTGCTTAAGTGAGCTAATCGCAATGCTTAAGGGTATCTTTTGAACTTCTTTCAGTGGTCTAACAATACTATTTGCGTAAACGCCTTCAAGGAAGACGCGATAAGTGGTTAAGCGCTCAACTTGTAAAAAGAGTTTTGCATTATCATGCTCCGTAGCATATGGATAGCGAACAGCAACATGCTTATCGATACAGTAAGGGATACTTAATTTTATCCCCTCAGTCAAGCAACGTTTTTGCAGCTCTCTCAGCAAGCCTTGCTCATCAATCAATTCTTGTATTTCAAAAATACGCTCCAAGTGATAGTCGTTTGAAACTAAGACCAATTGGATTTCTTCGTTACTTTTGAAGGCCCCACACTCAATCAAAATCGAAGAGAGCATTTGAATGTTCTCTACCGTACTAGTTGAGTTGTTCTCAACTAATATCTCACTAATGACAGGAAGTTTTACGCCCAAAGACGCTGCTTTAAAGTACTGACGCATCTCTTCAGCTTCTGAGCTCTGATTGCCATGAGTGACCCCTCCACAAAAGCCAATCACTATTTTTTTATCGATGTTGTTTAATGATTGCAGAAATTGAACTAACCCCTCGACCCTAGAGCGAGATTCAAGGGTAAGTTGGTTGTTTACTAGGCGTTTACCTAGAACCACTATCAAAAGTTTTTGCATGCTTTACCGAATAACTAGGGTCTGTCGACCTTAGGTGAGGCTACTTACATTGAGTAAGCAGCCATAGGAATCTATTAAGCTGATATGATTTCGAAACTGTGCGTCATCTCGATTCCGTTACCAAGCATAAGGCAAACGGAGCAATACTTTTCTAAAGAATCGGAGACTACTTTCGCGACAAGTGATTCATCGAGATCATATCCAGTAACTTTGAAATGAATGTGAATTTCGGTAAAGAGCTTAGGGGCACTTTCCCTTCTTTCGGATCTGATTTCGGCGACACAATCTGTGATTTTTTGATTCTTAGACTTCAACCCATCAACTACGTCGACTGAACTGCATCCGCCTGACGCCATTAACACAACTTCCATCGGACTCGGAGCGTGTTCACCCCCACTGCCGTCCATCACAAGTGAATGCCCCGAATTCGACGTGCCTAGAAATTTAAATCCATCAATCCACTTTACTTCTGCTTTCATTTTCATTCTCTTTGATTTTATCAAGCCACTAAGGCAACTTTTCTTTCCAGCGTTTTTATCATGCTATCGGCGGTACTGGAAGAGTCATTTAACCCTTTTATCAATACCATAAAGTATAAATCCATCAGCACACTCGATTTTAGAACATCAAATTCAGGTTGCTTTGAATAGAGGCGCTCCTGAAACTCAACAATTTGCGCTTCTATACGCTCTGGTTGCCAAATCAATTCTCTAAAAATTTCTATAGAGAATTGGCGGTTATCCAAGTAGTAGCGATATAAATATCTCGCATAATGGACAAGTCTTTCTGAAGGTTCAGATTGTGTGTCGCTGGCGGAGGCTTCTTTCAACACACAATCAACTCTTTCCTGTATACCTGCAGTCAGCAAATCATATTTTGTAGGGAAATGAGAGAAAACGGTACCATTTGCCACTCCAGCCCTTTCCGATATCTGGCGTGTGGTTGTCGCAGTGTATGAACATTCCTCAAACAATGTCCACGCACACGACAGTATATGATTTCTCGTACGCTCTCTCTTAGACTCTTTTTGCAAACTTACACACCTTCAAATATACGCGGTTCTTCATACAACCATTCACTGCACCTATTTTGCCGTTTTTCTGCCACATTGCGCAATTCAATTTACACGCTTCCCTCCAAATTTACTTGTTTTTTGAGCGCGCTCAATTTAAATTATGAGCACGCTCATTTTTAACCAGAGAGAATAGTATGGAATTGATAAAGCGACTGATGATGTTTGGGATATATGTGCCCTTTCAAATGGCATTTAGCTATTTAATGGCTCCAATACTGGCAACCATACTTTTATTTGGGGGGATGGGGTTTCTATTCGTTATATTGGGGTATGAAGATGGTGTGAAAGTGTTTCTTAACTCCATGAAGCAGCGTCAGGTTCGCCAGAAAGAGAAGCTGATTTCTTAAGGCCTGTTGACCTTCAGTGATGCGTTTTGTCTTTGCTATAGAGTTTTAATTACGGTGCAGGTATCGCGTCTCAAACAAACGGCAACTGTTTAGTGCATGAAAGCCAGTTTCTAATATGGCGACCATAAGCGTTGCCTTCATTGCTTGTGTACACAGATTTATCACAAAAAGCGGCAACGTCCCTTCTGCTCCTCAGCTCTTCTAACATTTTACATACCACACGCTTTGCCATTAGCACCGAATATCTCTTCCCTCGGTATTCGGGTTGAATAAAAACATAATGGATTTGATAGAAGTAAACAGGACATCCGCTATAACGCTCACTGTCGACAATATCTGTCCAATACGAGCAATAACCTATTGGTTTACCCTCCTCAGAAAAAAGCAGCAACACGCGAAACATGTCTTGCTCTAATGACTGACGAAAGCGTTTTTTACAGACCATACTAAAATGATCAAAAGCCGAATGAGTGACGCCGTCACACAACAATTCCTCACCCAATGGATTGATACTAACCATGTATTATTGACTCTTATTTTATAATCCACTCGTTTAATATTCGTACATGATCTCAAGTTTTCAAGCTAGAAACGTCTTTTGCATACCTCACTGGTTGAGCCGCTTTTTAATTAAGCCTACAATCAACCACCTGCACTACCTGATGCATGACTAAGCGACATACCTTGCACCGCGATTAAGATATTGAACTCACACAAAATTCAAACGCGAAAGGTAAACAAACCCTTATAGAAATGCCAAATATTGAACCTAATGGAAAAATCGATGGATAACCTAGCAAGCTCAATCACTCAACAATTTCATTTGTTAGAACAAACTTGGTTTGGCGATGTGGTCATAATGACAAGCATAAGTTTGGTTGCTTGGATCGCTTGGCGCATCATTTATTCACGAATAGAGTCTCTCGCCTCTAAAACACAAAACCGTTGGGACGACGCAATCGTTCATTCATTAAAAACGCCCGTCAGCGCGCTAATTTGGGGCTGGCCAGCCATGGTTTCTATCGGGTTCATTTTACAAACGTACCTAGAGAGCTCTTTAAACTGGCTAGAAACCCTGAAAATGTTGCTGGGAATTGCGATAGCCGTCTGGATTGTGCTCCGCCTCATTACCAATGTTGAAGATGAAGTGCTCTCTCAGAAAAAACGAGACGAGACCACAGTGCAAGCGATAGCAAAAGTTGCGCGTTTAGCATTTATCATCATGGGTGTTCTTTCGATAATGCAAAGCCTAGGGCTTAGCCTTTCGGGCTTGCTCACCTTTGGTGGCGTAGGTGGTTTGATTGCAGGTTTGGCTGCCAAAGATCTCCTTTCAAACTTTTTTGGTGGCATGATGATTTACTTCGACCGCCCATTTAAAGTTGGCGACTGGGTGCGCTCACCAGACAGACAAATCGAAGGCACTGTAGAGAGAATTGGGTGGCGCATGACCATAATTCGTACTTTTGATAAACGTCCTCTTTATGTGCCAAATTCGGTATTCAGCAATATTGTCGTAGAAAACCCGTCTCGAATGCTAAACCGTCGGATTTACGAAAATATCGGATTACGCTACGACGATACAAAAAAAGTGGATGCGATCATCACAGATGTAAAATCTATGCTTCAAAACCACCCAGACATTGATACCAGCCAAACACTGATTGTTAACTTCAACGCCTTTGGTGCGTCATCTTTGGACTTTTTTGTGTACACCTTTACTAAAACCGTGAATTGGGTTCGCTTCCACGAAGTAAAACAAGACGTTCTTCTAGAGATAATGGCAATCATCCACAAACACGATGCCGATGTCGCTTACCCTACCCAAACATTAAAAATTGATGCGCCCGACGCGTCGTTCCTTCAAAGTAACCAGAGTACAAATTAGAAGTACTCTCTAACATCAGCTCATTAAAACAGCGAAACATTCTTCTTATTGTTTCGCTGTTTCCATAGGCAAATCCCACTGTTTATTCCCACTACCTTCACGCTACAATCCCCTACTAGTAAAAAGGCTTTACAAAGATAAATAGCAAGGTATATTCCCTGCGCAAACGTTTACGTCACTAGTTTCACGCCTTAAAGGGGATTTAAATGCTAAGCGACATCGAAATCTGTCGAACGACTCCGCTTTCTTCTATCGACACTGTTGCATTCAACGCCGGATTATCCAAAACCGAATATACACCTCATGGTAAACATAAAGCGAAAGTATCGCTCGATGCCCTTAACCGCCTAGCTGATCACCCTGAAGGTAAATTAGTTGTCGTTACTGCGATTACACCCACACCACTTGGCGAAGGAAAGACCGTTACAACCATCGGATTATCTCAAGGTTTAGCAAAAGTTGGGCAATCTGTGATGGCATGTATCCGCCAGCCTTCTATGGGACCCGTGTTTGGTGTTAAGGGGGGCGCAGCTGGTGGCGGTTATAGCCAAGTCGGACCGATGGAAGAGCTTAATCTGCATTTAACTGGTGACATTCACGCAGTGACAGCTGCACACAACCTAGCAGCAGCAGCCCTTGATGCACGGATTTATCATGAACAACGCTTAGGTTATGAGCTGTTCTCTGAACGAAATGATTTAAAGGCTCTGAAGATAGACCCCAAACGTGTTGTGTGGCGCAGAGTCATGGATCATAACGACCGCGCATTACGAATGGTCACCGTTGGTCAAAACGAAGTAGGCAAAACAATCAATGGGTATGAAAGGCAGGATGGCTTTGATATCTCCGCTGCTTCAGAGTTAATGGCAATCTTGGCATTAGCATCCGATCTAAAAGATCTACGTAAAAGAATTGGGAAAATCGTACTCGCCTATGATTTAAATGGTAAACCCATTACAGCAGAAGACTTAAACGTTGCCGGAGCAATGACGGTAACGATGCGTGAAGCCATTGAGCCAACGATGATGCAAACATTGGAAGGTGTCCCTACACTCATTCACGCTGGTCCATTTGCCAATATTGCGCATGGTAATTCATCCATTATTGCAGACAGAATTGCTACTCGCCTTGCCGATTACACCATAACAGAAGGCGGTTTTGGTTCAGATATGGGGTTTGAGAAAGCCTGTAATATCAAAGCAAACACGTCCGGTAAGTCACCCGATTGTGCTGTGATCGTCGCAACTCTTCGCGGTTTAAAAGCCAATTCAGGCTTATATGACTTGAGACCAGGTCAACCATTACCGGATTCAATCTTTAATGAAGATGCTGCTGCCTTAGAAGCCGGTTTCGAAAACCTAAAATGGCACCTAAATAATGTGGCAAAGTATGGTGTGCCCGCAGTCGTTGCCATTAATCGCTTTCCGCAAGATTCCGAAGATGAACTCAATACACTAGCACTCTTGGTTCAAGCCCATTTCCCTAATGTTAAAGTCGCCATCAGCGATGCCTTCTCTCAAGGTGGAAACGGAGCCGTCGAACTCGCCAACGCAGTGGTTTCTGTTTGCGAAACAGACGTACAGTTTTCTCCGCTGTATAGTTTGGAACAAACGCTTGAAGAAAAAGTTATGGCAATCACTGAGGTAGGATATGGCGCTGGGCAAGTAACACTTTCAGATACGGCAAAGCGCCAGTTAGCGCAGTTTAAAGAACAAGGATTTGATGGACTCGCCGTATGCATGGCTAAAACCCCACTATCTATCTCCACAGACTCTTCTGTTAAAGGCGCACCCGCAGGATTTAACGTCGACATTAGAGAATTTAAGCTTTGTGCTGGTGCCGGTTTCATTTACGCACTCTGCGGTAACGTGATGACGATGCCCGGTCTGCCCGAAAAACCGGCATTTATGAACTTAGACATCGACGAAGAAGGCAACATTACAGGGCTAAGCTAACTGGGTTCGAATTAAATAGAAAAAGGCAACGTAATGTTGCCTTTTTCATTGTCGATAATTTATTTGTTGCTAAATCGCGCTCGCATTGAATATTTTCACGCATCTTGTATAAGTCGCATCTTATACATGCCACTCTCGCGATTGTATGAATCACATCATCATTTATCTGTTATAAACATCAACTCAACACGTCGATTACATGCCATTCCTTGCTTAGATAAGTTGGAACATGAAGGCATGTGCTTCCCATATCCACGGGTGTAAACATTTGAAGCGGGAACTTGCTCACGAGTGAGTAGGATTTTCACCTGCATGGCGCGCTTGTCCGAAAGCGAATCGTTGATCATGTTACTTCCGGTGCTATCAGTATGGCCATCTATCACCGTTTTGATTGTCGGTTGTGAAGCGAGAAACCGACCAAGACCTGATAACCAATATTGTGAAGCATCCGTAACCAGCGCAGATCCTGTTCTAAAATGAATTTTTTTGTCGAGTTTAATAACCGGATGTTGCCCAGGAACCACGTTGTACCCAATCCCATTCTGGTCCATATAAGCCATCAGGTTTTGAATATCAGTCGTGTTTTTGCGACCTGTTGGGCTCCTAACAGGTGAAGGGCTTCTTACGGATGAAGGGGCAGCCTGACGTTGGACATATTCCATGCGAGTTGTTGGCTGTTCGACCTCCTCTTCTCCCCAATCAGGGTAGATGAGTTCCGCCTCCGAACGAGGAGCCGTTTCTAACAGATTAGGTGGCTTAAGCGCGGTACACCCACTCAGGGTTCCCAACAGCAGAATGAAAGCCAGATTGAAATGTCTTGTCATAAGGCTACTAATTGCTCTAATTCAAAATGGTGCTGATTAGCGTTTGTTAGCTTAAAAACATAGAGTCAAAGGACTCAACAGAAATAGGCAAACGCATACAGGTTACAATATCTTTATCGGCAGACAGCTAAAATCTTTAGAAAAATCTACCTAATGCAGTGCTGACTTTCATTGTTCCTTAGATCGAATGCGTTTATCTAGTAAATTTTAGTATGTCCGAAGGGAATTTTCTTCTACTATACTCGCCACAATTTCGAACGACATATCATTATGCTTAAACGTTTCTATTCTTACATTTCACTTTTGTTCGCTTCTGTCGCACTTGTTGCATGTACCGATGACGGAGTGCCGAAGCAAGGCACCCATTTTGAATTACTGCCAGCAGCGCTGAGCTCCGATCTCGTTTCCCCTGTAACTGAAGTTTTTTCCCTAAATTGTGGTCACTGCAGAAGTATGGAGAAATTCCTGCCCGAGATTGAATCTGAACTTTCAGAGAAGATTGGCAAAGTTCACGTCACCTTCAACGAAAGCGCTCAAATAGGCGCGCTCATTTATTACGCTGCAGAAATGCAGCTGAATACAACGCCAGATCATCAAATGATGGATGAACTATTTGCAGCAGCACAAATGGGGAAAGGGTTTACTCAAGAAGAAATTAAACAAGCAACAGAGAAAGTGTTTACTTCTCGTGGTTTGATTAGCCCTTACGATTTCAACAAAGAACAGCAAAAAACTTTGTTCGAACACATTTCTAACGCAGAAACAGTGACTCACCAAGCTCAAATCAATGCTGTTCCAACGTTTATTATCAATGGCAAATATCAAGTTGTTACGTCTGGACACAAAGATGTCAAAGACATTGCCAAGACGATAAATTATCTTCTAACTCTTTAGGATCTATTGTCCTCATAGAATTCAGCTATTTCCAATCAAAGGGAGCCATTGTGTCTAAGTTAGTTTTTCCGATCATTATTTTTGTCCTTGCCGCCTTTTTCATCTATCGCACGTGGACAAACCATAAAGCATCAGAAGCCAATTTCAAACTGGGTCAAGACTTCTTAATGCAAAACGAACAGAGAGACGGCGTAAAAACAACCGAAACTGGTTTGCAATATGAAGTAATTACCGCTGGTAGTGGCGAAATCAACCCAACAGCGACTAGCCAAGTAAAAGTGCATTACCACGGAACGTTACTTGACGGTACAGTATTTGATAGTTCCGTTGATCGTGGAGAGCCTATCTCCTTCCCTCTAAATAGAGTCATTAAAGGTTGGCAAGAAGGCGTGCAGCTAATGGTTGTTGGCGACAAATTCCGATTTTATATCCCGAGCAACCTTGCCTACGGGAAAAATGGGTCTGGTCCTATTCCACCAGCGGCAACACTGATCTTTGAAGTGGAATTGCTCTCCATTAACTAAGAGTACTCATTTGCTCTATTGCTATGCTCTAAGATCAAACTTGTTCGCCCAATTGTTCTTCCAAAATTGACGATGCGAGTTGGGGTATGTTTCAAGAGCTGAAAGCATCGAATTGAGATTTAAGATAGCCAGCGAAACCCTAAACATGAAAGTAACTTGCGTATTTAAGGCAATTAGCATTCAGGTGGGTTAGCGTGCGACTATTGAACAAACCGCTCTTTTGGGCGGTTTTTCTTTACCTGTCAAATATTTCCTTCCATTCTTCGAGACAAAACGCTTATCTAGATTAAAAAAATAATTGATGAGAAACATTAAAGAAAAATTACAAATAGTCGATATAATTGTTACCAGATAGGAAATTGATTTAAACAAGGATTTTATATAATGAACTTAATTGAACATTCTCATTGGTGAAACGCTCACATGTAAATGAGAAACATTATTAAGAACCCATTCATAATATTTCTTCTAACGGGTTTCAAACACAACGTCTTTTATGCACCCTTTTAAAACAATGAGTTAAACCCCTTAATATAAATGTAACCTAAATGTCACATTTATTTGTAGCAGAAGTCTCATTTCTAAATTAACTTTATGAATATTAGTGATAAATAAATCTATCATTAATGATACTTATATCAATAGAAGAAGAATACTTATGAATATTAAGTCTCGACTAATACTTTTGGGATTGGTTTCAATCCTTGGTGTTGCGACCATTTTAGGTGTATCTACCATTTCAAGTAAAAATGTAGGTGAATTAAGCGAAGCTAGAACGAAACTCTCAGACCTACAAGTAAGCCTGCTGATGCTGAGAAGAAACGAGAAAGACTTCCTTCTTCGCAAAAATATGAAGTACCTTGATAAATTCAACAAAAACGCAGATAACTTCCTAGCAATTAACGCTCAAATCGCGTCCAGCCTTAAAAGTTATGACATCCCCTACCCTAACCAACTTATTACAGATTTGGATACCTATAAGAAGAGCTTTAGTAACATGGTTTCTTCTTTCAAGACCTTGGGTCTAAAGGAAACTGAGGGGTTGCTGGGTAACTTCAATGCCGAATACGATCGTCTGTTCGATTCATCAGACGACATGGGTAAACTTGCTTTAGATACCTTTCATCATGCTGTTTCAAAAGGCAAATATGACCCTTCACTTCTTGGAAATTACGGCAGCAACGAGCTGAAAAACTCTGCGCAAAAAGTAGTGAGTCAATTGGAAGTTATTGGTCTTAAATATAATGTTGGTATGCTTGGTCAAGTGCGTGCTGGATCCCATAAGATTGAGAAACAATTTAAAGCGACTGCAGAAATTCTCAAAACAGGTGTAGCTGCATACGAAGAGAAAAACATGCAAATAAAATGGGGGATCTCGTTTGTTATTATCCTCATTATTGTAGGTGCCGTTACACAGATTTCTATGTCCATCAATACAATGATGAATAAGCTTCTCACGACAATTCAGGAAATCTCCGAAACCAACAATATAGGCATGCGTGTCGATATCAATGGTAAAAGCGAACTTTCAGAATTAGGTAAGTACTTTAACCACTTACTTGAAAGCATTGAAAAGCTCGTTTCTGGTTCTCAAGTTAAATCCAAAGCATTGTTTAGCAGCACCGAAAGTATGCACTCTCAACTTCAGGGTGTGATTGAGCAATTTGATACTCAAGCTGAACACACAACATCAATGGCGACGTCTGTACAAGAAATGGTATCTACTATCAGTGAGATTTCCGAAAGTACTGCGGTTGCTGCTGAAGGCGTTAACCAAGCTGCAAACAATGCAAGATCTGGTAGAGATGTTGTAAGCAGTACAGTTGAAAACATCAATGGTCTTTCAGGTACATTAGCAAATAGCCAAGCTTCGATAACTTCGCTCAATCAACACGTAGACCAAATTGGCGGCGCTGTTGTAATGATTCAAGAAATAGCGGAGCAAACTAACTTATTGGCACTAAACGCTGCTATAGAAGCGGCGCGTGCAGGTGAGCAAGGCCGTGGGTTTGCAGTTGTAGCCGACGAAGTAAGGGCTCTCGCTAGCCGTACTCACCAATCGACTGAGGAAATTACCTCTGTGGTTACAGCAATTCAATCTCAGATGTCCACGGTAGTCACAGACATTGAAACGTGTAATGCCCAAGGTGAGCAAACGAAGCAATATTCACAAACACTGGATGATAGCTTTACTCAAATCATCAGTGACATGGATACAATACAAAGTAATTCAGAACGTATTGCCTCTGCGATAGAAGAACAAGGTATTGTAATGAATCAAGTCAGTGGTTCGATTACTGAGTTGCAAACCATTTCAGACAACAACATCCATTCTGCAAAACAATGTATGGAAGAGGTCGATGGCGTATCTAGCCAAGCTCACGAAATGGATGAAGCAGTAGCCCAGTTTAAAACAAGGTAACTTTTGTTCAAAACCCAACAAAAAACCCAGCATTACGCTGGGTTTTTTATGATAAGAACACTAATTAGTGACAGTATTTCAACACGTTTACCTAAGTAAACCTTGCTAAAAAATTTATCTCAAACCATGAAGGAATTCATGTCGAGTTGCTGGATTCGATTTGAATATCCCACCAAGTGCCGTAGTAGTCGTTTCGCTGGTTGCGTCCATGACTCCACGAGACTTCACACAGTAATGTACTGCATCCATAGTAATGGCAACATCGTCGGTTTCGAGTAATGTTTGAAGAGCAACAAGTACTTGCTGTGTCATACGTTCTTGCACCTGAGGGCGCTGCGCGAAGAAACGAACAATGCGATTGATTTTAGACAAACCAATAATTTTCTTGCGCGGAATGTAAGCCACTGCTGCCTTACCATCGATGGTAACTAAATGATGCTCACAGGTACTTGTTACGGTGATGTCTTTTACACGCACCATTTCACTGCAAGCCATTTTGTTTTCGATCACTGTGATTTTTGGGAAGTTCTTGTAGTCTAATCCTGAAAACACTTCATCAACGTACATTTTAGCAATTCGACGCGGCGTTTCTTCAAGGCTATCATCAGAGAGATCCAATTCAAGAAGTTGAAGAATTTCACGCATATGATTTTCAATACGCGTTTTTTTCTCTTCGCGACTCACTTCGTTTGGCAACATTGGAGTCTCAATGCCCTTCTCTACTAGTGCTTTCTGAACTAACAGTGCTGATTCACTCAAACCAGGCATGTTTACTTCTCCCATGCAATCTTTTACCCCTTTTGGATGGGTGACAAGCATACTCGTATTTTGGAATAATTACACCCATATTTTGAGCGAGGTTACTGGGGTCAAACCCTTAACTATGCTATTGTTCCGCAAATAGTTAAGAATAAAAAATGGGGTAATTTATATGGGTTGTTGTGACGCGCCGGGTCTGATGCCAATCGAAGATGCAATGAACAAAATGCTGGGCTCTGTTTCCCCCTTAACGCGAACTCAAACGATATCTATTGCCGATGCGTGTGGGTTTGTTTTAGCTGAACCCATTCATTCTCCAATCCATGTCCCCCCATTTCACAATTCTGCAATGGACGGCTACGCTATCCGCCGAGCGGACTTGTCTCAAAACGCAATTATGCCCGTGTCAGGTAAGTCATTTGCAGGGCAACCTTTTGTCGGTCATTGGGACAAAGGTGGCTGCATTCGAATCATGACCGGGGCAGAAATACCTGAAGGTTGCGATGCCGTTATCATGCAAGAAAACACGCAGGTACTTGAAGATGGCAATGTAGAATTTCTGCAAACGGATGTAGAACTGAATAACAACATTCGTCCAATTGGCGAAGACATTTGCCAAGGTGATTTGGTTCTTGAATCCGGGCATCGATTGACCCCTCGGGATATCCCAATGATCGCCTCGCTAGGCATTGCGAATGTCACCGTATTTGAAAAACCAAAAGTGGCATTCTTTTCGACAGGCGACGAGCTTAAAACCGTCGGAACCGAGTTGGAAGCTGGGCAGATATACGACAGTAATCGCTACGGTATAAAAGAACTCATTTTAAATTTTGGCTGCGACGCCATAGATTTAGGCATTATTCCTGATTGCCCAGAAACATTAAAATCAACATTCATTCATGCGCAACAACAAGCAGATGTTGTAGTCACCTCAGGGGGTGTCAGTGTTGGTGAAGCGGATTATACAAAAGACATTTTAGAAGAATTAGGTGAAATCGGATTTTGGAAACTGGCTATCAAACCTGGAAAGCCATTTGCTTACGGGAAATTAGACAACGCTTATTTTTGTGGGCTTCCAGGCAACCCTGTTTCAGCTATGCTTACCATGTATGTTCTTGTGCAGCCTTTACTCGCTAAGATCGCAGGTCATTCTCAATGGCAAGCACCAGAATCCATACCCGCTATCACTCGTTCACGCTTTAAAAAATCCCCTGGTAGAACCGATTATCAACGAGCTATTTATAGTATCGAAAATGGTCAGTTCTTCGTTGAATCAACAGGAAACCAAAGTTCAGGTGCATTTCGTTCTATGAGTTTGTCAAACTGCTTTGCCGTATTAGAACGTGACCGAAGCACGGTAGAACAAGGTGAAACCGTTCAGATTCAGCTGTTTAACCAAACGTTATACTAAGATTAAGAGAAACCATGGATATTCTTACCGACAGCGAAATGCTTCGCTATAACCGTCAAATTATCTTGAAGAATTTTGATTTTGACGGTCAGGAAGCACTCAAGCTCTCTTCGGTTCTTGTACTTGGAGCAGGTGGATTAGGCTGCGCCGCCTCTCAGTACCTTGCTACTGCCGGTATTGGAAATATTACATTAATCGATGATGATCAAGTCGAGCTTTCCAACTTACAGCGTCAGGTGCTCCATACAGACGAAGACATTGGGTTTGATAAGGTAAAATCGGCACAATCTTCGTTAGAAAAATTGAATCCACATATTCGTATTCAAGCCATAAACAAAAGACTTGGTGATGAGGATCTTGCTGAACTAGTGAAATCTCACACGGTTGTGCTGGATTGCAGTGACAACGTCACAACAAGAAATCAACTTAATCAACTCTGTTACAAGTCTAAAACCCCTTTAATTTCCGGTGCTGCAATACGAATGGAAGGGCTTGTCTCTGTTTTCACTTACCAAGAAAATGATGCCTGCTATGAATGCTTGAGTGCGCTGTTTGGCGATCAAGCACTCACGTGTGTCGAAGCCGGAATTATGGCACCCGTAGTCGGTATTATTGGTGCAACTCAGTCGTTAGAAGCGATCAAAGTCATCTCCAATTACGGAAAACCTTGCGTTGGAAAACTCCTCACTTTTGATGCTCTTTCTCTTTCTTGGAGAGAAATGAAACTCGCGAAAAACCCAAATTGCAGTACTTGTAATTAGGCACCGTTATTTTGGAAAGTAATATGGCTTGGTGACGTTTTCGCATGTCTTTTATTTTACAACACTCCTGTCGATATATCACGATTCTTACTATGTACCCTTCACTTTATCGCGCTCTTTTTTGAGTGCGATAGGGTTAAATTTCTCAATATGACGAAAAATTCGTTCAATCTGACTACACATTTGAGAAACGAAAAATACCCTAAATAATTTCCCTTATTTATCAACATCATAAATATGGCATGTTGTTTGTATAACACTGATTACCGATTTGGTTCAAAGGGTAATCGATATGAAAAAAAGACTTGTGAGTACGCTGACACTTGCAATCATGGGCACACTGCCCATCTATGCCTCTGCAAGTACTGTCACCTCTTTTGATACCTGCCCAAGTAAGGCATTTTTATTTCAGAGCGAGCCTGTTGAGGTTTGGGGAGTAAACCTTGTGACAGGTTCAACTCAGCAACTTAATGCTTCCAACCCATATTCTGGAAATATCAATGGCGTCGGATTCGATTTTGGGTTTGCGGAAGGTGAAGACGAGTCTGCGGGAACCGATAAACGATTCATTTACGGTTACGACACGACAAACAAAAAAGTAGTACGCGTCGGTAAAAACTACAATGTACAAGAGCTCAATGTGACTGGGCTGCCTTCAAACACATTTTATGTCGGTGACGTGTACAACCGAACCTATTACGTTTACAGGAAAAATAGTGGTCTGTACAAAATAGACTTAACACCGCTCGACTCCGACCCTAATGCCACTCTATCTTTGGATCTTGTTTCTGCCAACTCTACAGTTAACTTAACCGATTTTGCTTTCCACCCTGGGAACGGCAAGCTTTACGGTGTCGATAATAATACTGGGAAACTCCACGAGTTTGCGACAGATGGAAGCGGAACAATTACAGAAATCGGAAATGTAGGTCAGTTAGGAACCTTTGGTGCTGGATACTTTGACGTCGATGGCTACTACTACGTATCACGAAATTCAGATGTGATGTCGGATGGTGAAGTTATTCGTGAAGGTGGGAAAATTTATCGAATTGATCTTACGCTCGATGGAAATGGTGACATTGACCCTAGCGGCATAACCGCTGTCGATTTTGCAAGTGGTCCTACATCCAATCAGAATGATGGGGCTCGTTGTGCTAATGCACCTATTATCGGAACAGATTCAGGTATAGATTTTGGTGATGCGCCAGACGCCTACTCTACTCTTTTAGCCTCTAACGGTCCAAGGCATGAGATTGACGGCACAACATGGATGGGCGTATCAACACCAGATGGTGATGCCGATGCCGCTCAATCTCCGAGTTCAGATAACACTATTGATACTGCTGATGAAGACGGCGTTGGTTTCGTTACTTCAATTGAACCAGGTCTAGACAGCGTCATTACGGTTTACGCCTCGACGTCAGGTACATTGAATGCTTGGATGGATTGGGAAGGAAACAATCAATTTACCGACTCCTACGACCAAATTATTACAGACTATTCGTTAACCGCAGGGCTAAACACTATTGTGCTCTCCGCACCTATCACAGCCGTTGCGGGTTCCTCATGGTCGCGCTTCCGCTTTAGCCAACAAAGTGGGCTCGACTATTTTGGCGGCTCAACATCAGGCGAGGTGGAAGATCATATCATCACTATTTCAGACGTAGATACTCGCGAGGAGTTTTTCCCGTCGAATGAAGGGTATGTCACATTAGCGTACGAAGATAACTGGCCAGAAACCGCCGACTATGACATGAACGACTTTGTCGCCCGTTATCAGATAAAGCAGACTCTCAAAACCATCAGTGGTACAGAGTACGTTGCTAAATCAGTCATTAAAGGAACACTTGATGCAGTAGGTGCTAGCTACCGAAGCGGATTTGCAGTCAATATCCCTGGAATCGACAATTCGAATATTGATACGACAAAGACACGCTTGTACCACAATGGCTCGCTTGTCGACTTCGATACGTTAGAGAGCTCTGAAACGACAGAAACAACATTCATCATTATCGAGAATGCACGCGATGCTCAAGTCAACAGCTGCTCGTACTTTAGAACAGTGAAGGATTGTCGTGAAGACGTGGCATTGGAATTTGAACTTCATGTTAGCTACGTTGACCCCACTCTAAATGGTTCAATCGCTGCCATGCCATACAAACCCTTTATTTTTGGTACACCAGGGTATCCTCATGGCTCGGTTTTCAATACACCACCAGGACGTAGTCTAGAAATTCACTTACCGGATAACACACCAACAAGTAAGTTTGATACCAGTTTCTTCGATTTGCCAGGGGAAGACGATAGCAACACAGAAACAGGGAAATACTATAAAACAAGTAATAACCTGCCATGGGCAATCATGCTTTTCGAAGATGCGGAAGTAGACACTCAATGGATCTGGCCAACAGAAGGTACTGACCTATTAGAAGCTTATCCTAACTTCCAGCATTACACCGAAAATGGTGGTAACACACACACAGATTGGTTCGAAGCGGCAAATGCCGTTGCTGCGAAATGTTACTAAGGGAGAAATGACATGAAAAACATTAGCTTATCTATTCTATTGGGTCTTTCTCTTACTGCATGTGGCGGAGGCGGCGGAGGTAGTACAGGTGGAGGAAGTGCCGCTACACCAGCTCCCGATGATTCTCAAACCGCGACACCAAGTGTTAAAACTAAAGACTTGGTTGCGCCTGAAGGGTTTGATTATGACCCGATTGAAAACAGAAATGTCGCAATAGATATATCATCGACTTCTATCGCTAGAGCTTATCTTTCAATCTATCGGAATTATCACACATTAAGTGACGGTACATTGCTACCAGATTACGGAAGCAGAATTGTTGCCATGCCACTCAAAGATGGAAAAGCCGATCTATCTGTCATTATTTCAGACAGCTCGAACGACTTACTCGGAGAGATTTGGTTTTATGACGGTAGCGCACCACTCCAAACACGATTTTATGCGTCACAATCGACATGGAGCTGGTAATGGCTGAGGCTGCAGTCTTTAGGGCCGAAAGACACTAAAACTCCCCAACGAAATGACGCAAAGAAAATAAGCGACACTTTGCGTCATTTCACCCTTTATATCTTTGATACCTTTATACCTAAGTATCTAAGCAGACTTGGGTATTTCTTTACCAAGTGCGCTCGCCCATTGCGACTTGAGAGCCCAGCTCTAACGTGAATCCTTTCCCAAATTCTGGGTACTGTTTGTCCATTTTGGCAATCACTTCTTTGCTGTCCTTACTTGAACCGACCGCTTTTTCAAAATGATTCAAATATTGCTGTGTAAAATCGACAGACGACATCGAGAATTCAACACCTTTTGTTGCATGTCCAGGTACAACAACATCTGGTTTTAGGTCTTTAATTGATTTAAGCGCTTGCTTCCATAGGTCGCGTGACGCTGGTGTCGGCGTATCTGCCATCCAAACGTGCTCTCCGCCAACAACATTGATACCACCAACTACTGCTTTTATTTTTGGAATCCAAACATAACTGCGCGCTTTATATTCCTTGTCTAGCCCTTCGATACTTAGCTTGTGCCCTTCGAGTAAGATTTCGTTTCCATCCAATACAGACGGGATGATTGGATGAGATGGGGCATTCATGCCCAACTCAGGTCCCCAAACAGACAGCTTGCCATTCAATTTTTTCGCTATTGCGTTTGCTGTAGACTCAGTTGAAACGATCTTTGTGTTAGGGAAGGCTTCTTTAATCACCTCCAAACCAAAATAGTAATCTGGGTCACTGTGGCTGACATACACTGTTTTGAGCTCTTTTCCGAGGTCTAGAATATCAGCAACTAATCTGTGAGCGTCAGATTGTTTAAATAGCCCATCAATGAGCACGGCTTCTTTTTCGCCAGTGACCAACACAGACTTCACGTTGAAGCTGTCTTCTCCGGCATTAAATACATGTAGTTGAAGCGGCTTAGTATCGCCTATCAATTCCAGTTCAGCATTGGCGCCAAAAGAAACTGAAGCAAGAAGTATGGAAGTCGCGAGCAATTGTTGTTTCATCATATGTTCTCTCTATAAGTGTGCTCACAGTTTATCGTTCCAAATAAACGAATAAATAGACCAATAAGTACAACTGTGTTACATAAAATAGAACAATGGAGAAATGAATGTGAAAGGCGTTGGTCGGGATTTATTTAAGCTAGTGGTGTTTGCCCATGTCGTTAGGACAGGATCATTTACCAAAGCAGCGGATACGTTGGAGATAAGCCGATCGGTTGTGAGCAAACATATTGATGATTTAGAAGACAGCTTGTCTGTTCGTCTATTAAACAGAACAACCCGAACCGTTGGCCTGACGGATGTTGGCAAGATGATTTATCAACATGCTGAAAACATCATTGGTGAATACAGTGAAATTTCTTCACGCTCAAACAGTGAACATACTGCCATTAGCGGCAGTGTAAGAATTAGCATGGCTGTCGACTTCGGCGCGACAACTTTAACGCCGATTCTTGCCGAAATTAAACGTTCGCATCCATCGTTACATATGGAGATCATATTCGATAACCGAACGGTAAATTTGCTCGAAGATAACATTGATATCGCTATACGAGTCGGTTGGCTAAAACAAGAGAACTATCCGGTTAGAAAAATAGGCTCTACTGAACACTGGATATGCGCTTCCTCTTCTTTTGAAAAAGAATCGGAAAACTTAACCCCTAACTCCTTAGTGAAATTGCCTTGGATACAGAACAGTCAACTCTCTAAGCAAATCGCATTTACGACGCCAGAACAAAGTAAAGTTATCAGCGAACCTGCCGCTACAATGACATGCAACACAGCCCAAGCAACCCGTTTGATGGTACTAGAAAGCCTCGGGTTAAGCTTGTTTCCAGCCTTCTATGTGCATGAAGACGTCGAGAGCGGGCGCATGATAAGAATGCTAAAAGAATACACATTAAGACCGGTTGATATATTCGCTATTTTTCCTGCCCACCCAATTCCTTTTAAATCTAGGTTCTTGGTTGACACTATTGCAGAAAAGCTTCGAAAACTCCCGATGATAGCTGCTTAACACGAAAGATATTCTCACATTCAAACGCGTACAGGTATTCACATATAACGAGATCCTGTTAGTCGCTTAACTTCAAGGAAAGATCGTCATGACAAAAGCTTTGGTTACACCCTCTTGGCTAGAAAATAAATTAACCAGCGATAAAGTGGTCGTGCTAGATGCCAGTCTAGATCTCATGATCCCAGGAGCACCGGAACCTGCGCACGCTGGTTTTATTCCTGATTCGCTTCGATTTGACTACGATAAAGTCATTTACGATAAACAATCTCCTCTTCCGCATATGATGCCAACTGAAGAAGAATTTCAACACCATATTCGTTCGCTGGGCATCGATCAGGACACTACTGTCGTCGTTTACGATCAAGCTGGTACTTATGCCTCGCCAAGAGCTTGGTGGATGTTTAAAGCCATGGGGTTTAATTCAGTTTACTTGTTAGAGGGTGGACTTAGAGCTTGGATAAACTCTGGATACAAAACAGTGTGCTCACTGTCGAATCCAACGCATTATGGTAATGCTACAGCGAAACTAAACGAAAATTTCGTCTATGGCTCACGTGACATGCTAAGTGCGATCTCTAAAGAAAACCATTACACCTTTGATGCAAGACCAAGAGCTCGTTACGAAGGAAAAGTCAAAGAACCTCGTGAAGGAGTTAGATCAGGACATATTCCAGGCTCTCATAGTTTGCCTTTTCAAGAAGTGATGAATGGTATTTTCCTTAAACCCGTTAGTGAGCTGACTCATCTATTTAATAAATGGAATTTAAATTCGGATAGCACGCTTATCTTTAGCTGCGGATCAGGTGTTACGGCTGCTATTTTAGCGGTTGCTGCTTATGAATCAGGATATGATAATTTTTCCGTCTACGATGGTTCATGGACAGAGTGGGGTCAGTCGATTGAGCTTCCTATTGAAGTTGGGTAAGCTCTCAAAAATAGTAACAAAACATAACAATTGAGTGACAACTCAATTGTTATTTGGATAATCCAACTTTCCTGCGAATAGTCGCTGTATCGTAACAAGGAAGTCAAAAAGTAGTAATGGCAGACTTAAAAAGGAACATATGGACGTTATATAGACTGCTTGCATTGATAAGCAGTGTGATATTTCTGTTCATTGCTTGGCAACAGTGGCAGAAAGTTGAGCGTTCGCATTCCCAAGAGCAATATAACGCAGTTCAGATTTTTACCACTGGCATAACGTCACTCCTAAACAATCAAGAAATGGTGCTTGATGTACTGGGCGATCGGTTGCTTTCTGAAAATAACTATCAAAGCAAAGATGCAGGTCAGGAATGGTTAGACAGCTTGCTCACCATCAACAACAGCATTGCTGCTTTTGGTCTGTCAGATCCTTACGGCAATATTCGATTAGTCAGTTCTAATCTGAGTATGTTTTCGCAACCTAACCTTTTAGAACAAGACAATACTCGTGAATCCTTCGCTAAAACGCTAGCCAGTGACTCAATGGTGCTAGGAAGAACCTATTACAAAGAAGATATTGATGAGTTTATTCTGCCAATAAGAAAGTCCATTCGTGACAGCTCTGGAAACGTACTTGCGGTAATGACAGCAGGTCTTCAACTCGATAGAACCACACTGTTCAATATCAGGCTTCACGACAGTTTCGAACACAAAATTGGCGTAATAAGAGACGATTATTACGTCCAGTTCATGACTGCCTCAAATAACACCGATATTGACTACACTACCCCTATCTCAGAGTCATTTTTTGACAACTTGATTCACAGCGTGACGACATCTAATTCTCTCAAGCTGAATGAACTTAAAACCAAGGGCATTCCTACCGTTGGTTATGCATTGGATCAAGAAAACCCAGCACTTTACGCAATCCAGTACATCCCTAGATTCAATATATGGACAGTGTCGGAAATCGATCTGCGTCATATCGCCTACGAATACCTAGGAATCATGGCGATTTACCTCATCATATTCATGTCTATTCAAGCGATTTTCTATTTGTTTGTTCGCTCAATAGACAAGCATGAAAAAGATCGCCACGAGGAACTTCTCTTCCAAGCGAATCATGATCCGCTAACTCGTCTGCCAAACCGACATTTTCTGCGTTCTCATATCCATCGTTGGCTGAGACCAACTGCCCCACCATTTTCAATTTTATTCATGGATATGGATAATTTTAAAAATGTGAATGACAGTTCTGGGCATGACCATGGTGACAAAGTTCTGCAAGAAATTGCTTCGAGACTTTCGAATGCCACAGATGAGCAAGCACTTTTGATCCGAGAAAGTGGAGACGAATTCATCATAGTTACGTCGATGACTGACCACTATGAGCTTAATCGATTTGCCAACAACATCATCCATAACTTGTCCAAGCCATACGAAATTGATCAATGCAGCTTTATATTAGGTTGCAGTATCGGTATTGCACAGTATCCAGAGCATGGCACTAGCCTCGATACGCTTTTGCGTTGCGCGGATATTGCCATGTACGACGCAAAGACACGACGCAACTCATTAAGCTTTTTCACAGAGTCGATGCAAAGCAGTTACCTACATTCAGTTAGGCTAGAACAACGCTTACGCCAAGCGATACAGCAAAACCAACTGTATATGGTTTATCAACCGCAGTTTAATGCTCAAGGCAACCTGCACGGCGTAGAAGCGCTCGTTCGATGGAACGATGATGAGCTAGGTTTTGTGCCACCTGACAAGTTTATTACCATAGCGGAATCATGCGGTCTAATGCCAACACTGGGTCAATTGATCACTGATACAACCTTGGCGGAAATGGGTAAACTGCAGAAGCAGCTTGGATACGATTTCCAAGTCTCGATCAACATATCCGTTCGACAAATTACCCAAGATGACTTTTTGGATAAGTTGATACTCTCTATTCAGACCCAACGTTTCAATCAGCGTAATATCACTTTAGAAATTACTGAAAACCTCTTCATCGAAGACTTGGATATTGTACGCCCTGTTTGCGAAAGCTTGAATAAATTAGGCGTGGGTATTTCTCTCGACGATTTCGGTACTGGTTATTCTTCTTTAAGTATGTTGGGAGAACTGCCTTTCCATGAAATCAAGATAGATAAAGGGTTTATCGATAACATTTTAACCTGCACAAAATCGCTTAAGATGGTTCAAAACATTATCTCTATCGGTAAAAACTTCGATATGCAGGTTTTAGCGGAAGGGGTTGAATACGCAAAGCATGAAGCAGTATTGAAGGAGTGTGGTTGCGATCTATTCCAAGGCTACCTTTACGCGAAGCCAATGCCAGTAAGCGCCCTTGCTGCATTTGTTGAGCCGTATGGTCTTCAGCATCAGCAAAACCTTTCGCAAAGCCAAACCGACGTAGCGTAAATGTTATGAAAGACTAAAAGC
Organism: Vibrio penaeicida; assembly: GCF_030689305.1. GTDB lineage: Bacteria > Pseudomonadota > Gammaproteobacteria > Enterobacterales > Vibrionaceae > Vibrio > Vibrio penaeicida_B. Next base: position 356,721 of record NZ_JAUYVM010000004.1, read on the forward strand.
AAAGAACCTACACCCAATTGTTTGTTTGTCTCTAACTCAAACAGTCTTCAGCTGCATCGTATTATTTTTCAATAACGTTCATTTGCTCATCAAGGTTTAGTACTGTGAGAGCAGTACTTACGGTAGTGGCTATAACATCAACCACACCGGTTCTAAGTGCACCAAGTAAAGCAAGTGGCTTACTGTTCTCCGCAGCAATGGCAATAACATCACTTATGGGGCGGAACTCTTCTAGGTTTAGCCCAATAACCCGATCACTCATAACCGTGTTAGCTGAGTTTCCCTGTACATCAAAGAAGTCATAACCAGCAAAATCGCCCACGACACCTTGGTGTAAACGCGCCTGCACGACTTCCTCTGCCGTAAACCACCCCAAGTCAACCATATAACTATTTTCACTCATGTCGCCAATACCTACGAGAGCAACATCTGCCTTGCGTGCCAAATCTAACGTTTGCTTTACCGTGCTGTTTTCCATGAACGCTATTTTTTGCGCTTTGGTTTCTGCGTAGGCTGGCGCGTAAAGTGTTTCCGATGAACCGCCATATTTTTTGGCTAATTGGCGACAAATATGGTCTGCATTAAATTTACCGCCTCTAGGGTGAATGCCCCCTATTCCGCAAACAAACTTACAATCTCTTGGTGATATCACACCTATATGATGCGCAACGGCCGATACATTTCGCCCTTGCCCTACCGTTATAACGGTTCCGTTCTTGAGTGTGTTGTTTAGGTAATTTGAGACCAAACCAGCAACTTGAAGGCGTTGAAGTTCTTCTGTCGGCTGATCAAGCGCAATCAATGCCCTCTTAACGCCAAACCTTTCAACTAACCTCTGTTCTATTTTCGCGCTAAAAACAGGGTGGTACTTCACTGTTATTTCAACAATGCCTTCGTCTCTTGCTTGTTTAAGCATACGTCCGACTTTTGCACGAGAAATGGAAAACTTCTTAGAAATTTCTTCTTGAGTTGCACCATCTTGGTAATAGGCTACCGAAATCTCTGTCAGTAAATCGCTATTTTCTGAGTTGATGTCGTTTTTTGCGGTCATAATTCAATTGGTCCAGTCCAAAAGTGGTGTGTAGAATAATAATTCCCGTCCTAAAGAGCAACCTTTTGCTCACTAGCGTTACATTTTCTCACTACTGTTTTTGAGATCTTTCTGGTTTGTTTTTGGAACTGTTGAATCAGGCAAACGTTTAATTATTTAGTGGTTGTGAGATAAATTACGTTTCGCTGATTTTTCTGTATTGTGACATCAATCAATGATTGACTTTGATCGCTGATCGATTAAATATGGCTACATCATTTACTCACTCATCGATCATATGTTCATGGCAAATGTTCGTTGAGCCAAAAACGTTTTAAAGCAGGCGAAATTTGGATTCACCTTTCGTCTGACTTGCTTGCAATTTAGTGCGCGTAAATAGTCTATCGCGCCCAAGAAGAAATAGGATGATCGTAATGAGCAATAAGTTAGAGCAACTTCGTAAACTCACCACTGTAGTCGCTGATACGGGCGAAATTGAAGCTATTAAGAAATACCAGCCAGAAGACGCAACAACCAACCCTTCTCTAATTCTTAAAGCAGCTCAAATTGCAGAGTATGCCCCTCTGATTGACCAAGCGATCGATTACGCTAAAACTCAAGGCTCAGACAAAGCGCAACAAGTTCAAGACGCTTGTGACATGCTTGCTGTTAATATCGGTAAAGAAATCCTAACGACTATTCCTGGTCGTATCTCTACAGAAGTAGATGCTCGCCTTTCATACGACACAGAAGGCAGCGTTGCAAAAGCTCGTCAGCTTATCAAAATGTACAACGATGCAGGCATCACAAATGATCGCATCCTGATCAAACTTGCATCTACTTGGGAAGGCATCCGCGCAGCAGAAATTCTTGAGAAAGAAGGCATCAACTGTAACCTTACACTTCTGTTCTCTTTCGCTCAGGCTCGTGCGTGTGCTGAAGCAGGTGTTTTCCTTATTTCTCCATTCGTGGGCCGCATCATGGATTGGTATAAGGCAAAAGAAGGTCGTGACTTCGAAGCTTCTGAAGATCCAGGTGTCGTTTCTGTAACAAGCATCTACAACTACTACAAAGAATATGGCTACAAAACTGTTGTGATGGGCGCAAGCTTCCGTAACATCGGTGAAATTCTTGAGCTAGCAGGCTGTGACCGCTTAACTATCGCTCCAGCACTACTTGCAGAGCTAGAAGCGGCAGAAGGTAACGTAGTTGAGAATTTGGTTGATTCAAACGGTGCGAAAGAACGCCCTGCTGCACTTAACCACGCTGATTTCCTATGGGACCACAACCAAGACGCAATGGCAGTAGAAAAACTAGCAGAAGGTATCCGTAACTTCGCTATCGACCAAGGTAAGCTAGAAGCGATGATTGAAGCTAAGCTTTAATCCAATACTAATTCAAACCTAGGGGAACGTTTTCGTTCCCCTATTTATCTCTTCTTTATTTTTAGTTATTCAATATTATTGGAAGTAATTATGGATCACTCACTACAATCTAGAAAGCACCTAGCTAATGCTATTCGTGCCCTTAGCATGGATGGCGTTCAAGCTGCTAACTCTGGTCACCCAGGTGCACCAATGGG
>NZ_JAUYVM010000040.1 GCF_030689305.1 Vibrio penaeicida
GGTTGAAAGCACCGGTCTTGAAAACCGGCATACGTTAATAGCGTATCTAGGGTTCAAATCCCTATCTCTCCGCCACAATTAAAAAACCCGCTGATATATCAGCGGGTTTTTTGCATTCTAACTACCCAATTCTATTTCAAGCTTATACCGCTCTCTAGCGTACATTTTAGTTATGTGATTGGTTTTTATTATCAAGCAAGCCTACCCATTGTATTCTCATCTATGACAGTTAGTCTTAACTAGTATTTAGAACAAATTAGTTCGACTCGATGGAATAATGAATTTTAGGCGAAAAAAAGAAAGCCCAGCGATTACTGGGCTTCTCTTATTCAACTAGATTTTTAAAGTATTTGCTTAAGAATTTTATCTATACTGACTCGAGTAATTTTTCGAATAAGCTTTTGAACCTCTAGCGGGTAACTTTCTACCTTATCTAATTGCCTGTAGGTGCAAATAAGTTCCGTGTGCTGCAGGATGTTTTCAACTTCTTTCTCAAATTTCTCAGTCAGATGATTATAGTGATCTTGTATAAGGAGCGCGTTTTCTAAATCTAACTTCCAAGCCCTAGGGTTAAGGTTGTTGCCTGTGATAAGCATATATCTTTTATCGACCCATATGCCTTTTAGGTGGTAGCTATTTGAATCATGCTTCCAAACTCTGATATTGAGCATTCGACTAGCAATATTGGCTTCATTAACTTTCGCGAAGCGCCTTAAGTTCATTTCATATAAATAAGGTAGTCCTGCGATTGTCTTGAATTCTTTTTCCGGTGGGATATAGAAATCATTGGCGGTTTTATCACCGACAACAATGGTGACCTTTACACCACGATTTAATGCTTTTTTAATCTGCCTTGCTAGGCTTTTAGGGAAATTAAAATAAGGTGTACAAATAAAGACTTCATCTTTTGCTAGAGCTACTAAATGGTTGATGCTCTGATTAAGTCTATTTCGTCGCTTTCCTACGCCAACAAGAGGTGTCACAGCTACTTGCTCAGAACCCACATTCTGATGATCAAATTTATATTCGCTCTGTGCCAAAGATGATCGAAGTTGTCGAATTGCCGGTTTAATTGATTTTGTGTTGGGCTTGCTATTACACGCGAGATTGTTGACCGCAGGATGTTGAATCATCGATTGTTCGATGTAATCCGTCATACAGTTGGCTAAGTATTCATTGTGAAGAATATGGTAGCGATCAAAGCGATATTTATCGTTAAAATTGAGGTAGATGTTGTTTAGGCTGGCTCCGCTATATATCACAGAATTATCGATTACAAAGCCTTTTAGGTGAAGAACCCCAAACACTTCACGTCCTCGGACTGGGACACCATATACAGGAATAGGCTGTTCATATTGCTCTGCAAATTTCTTATATAGGGCAGCGTTACCCTCGGATGCCTCCGCACCAATCAGTCCTCTTTGAGCTCGATGCCAATCTACACAGATCTTAATTTCTAAATCCGGCTTCTTTTGTTTTGCCTCGTAAAGAGCAGTCAACACTTCCCTACCAGCGTCATCATCTTCTAGATAAAGTGCAACAATGTAGATTCGATGAGTTGCTTGCTTAATCGCACTAAGCAGTTGTTCACGAAACGATTTTGCAGAATACAGAACCTCAAAAGAATCTGGATTTTGCGCAATTGTTGGAAGTGTCTTAATGAGATTCCTGATTGCGATCATGTTAGAGGCTTTACCTTCTTTATATGATTGACGGCTAATCGTTCATTTTACCAAAAGTCGGACCACATTGACTAGATAACTCAAACATATGCGAAATAATCTTATACAAAGTATTTCAACGCGTTTAATTTTTTGCCACTACGGAGATATCGGATAAACAAATTCTTTAATCCATTAGGTAGGTCTTCTGTTTCGACAGATCTAAATCCATGCGAATGATAAAAATTGTTCAAATGCTCATAAGCAAAGCAAAAATCACCTTCTTGTAAAACGGCATCTTGGCAGAAAACTAATAAGTCGTGACCTAAGCCTTGATTTTGATGCTCTTTTGCAACCAGCATTCCTGTCAAAAGACGACTGTTTTCAATAGTTCGGAATCGTACAGTGGACACCAAGGTCCCATTAAGATATCCGCCCAAAATTAGCTCATCTGATTTGGGCTTTGCTGAAGGATAATACTGTTTATAAAAGCGCTTAACTAAAGGTAATAGAATCGGGTTGAGTTTTTTGACTTCAAGCTCACTCATTCGTCACTGCGCTCTCTAAATAGTTGAGGTAATATGCTCGTTAGTGAAATTCTAACTCCAAATATTATGCAGATATACAAAAACAGTAGTTTGAAACCCTTTCATACCTTTGGTATCGATGTCCAATGTCGTCATATGGCTGTCGTCGAATCAATAGAAGACCTTAAAGAAGCCTACGATAATCCAGAATGGAGTGAGTTGCCTAAGTTAATGCTGGGTAAAGGTAGTAATGTATTATTTACTCAAAACTTCCTGGGTGTGGTGTTGACCAACGAGTTAAGAGGAAAGTCTGTCATTGAGTCAGACACTCATTTTCATCTGCATGTTCAAGGAGGAGAAGATTGGCCTGAGTTTGTTGAGTGGACGCTTGAAAGTGGCTATTTTGGGTTAGAGAACCTTGCCCTTATTCCTGGTTGTGTAGGCTCAGCCCCTATTCAAAACATTGGAGCGTATGGTGTCGAGCTAAAAGATGTATGTGAATACGTTGAAATCTATTGTCTTGAAAGCCAGCAGATCAAGCGTTTGACTAATAGTGAGTGCCAATTTGGGTATCGAGATTCGATTTTTAAACGTGTGCTGAAAAACAAAGCTATTGTGGTTTCTGTTGGTTTTAAACTAGTCAAAAACTGGACGCCTAAAACAAAATATGGCGCTTTGGCTGATTTGCCGAAAGAAGATCAAACAGCGTTTAATATTTACGAGCGAGTTTGCGACATTCGTCGTTCTAAGCTTCCAGATCCTTGTAAACAAGGAAATGCAGGTAGCTTTTTCAAGAACCCGGTGATCTCTCAAGATCAGTTCGATCGACTAGAGAGCCAATATCCAGATATCGTCGGTTACCCCACTAAAGAGGGAGTTAAGTTAGCTGCAGGATGGCTGATTGATAACGCCAACTTAAAAGGTAAAAAAATCGGTGGCGTTATGGTGCATCCAAAGCAGGCGTTGGTATTGGTAAATACGGGCGAAGCAACATCAAATGACGTTGTCAGCCTTGCAGCTTTTGTAAAGCAAACGGTGTTTAAAAAATATCAGGTTGAGCTGGAGCATGAAGTGCGTTTTATAGGAAGTTTAGGTGAAACGTGTCTTTCGGAATGCCTAAAGGATAAATCATGAAAGTAGATTCCGTAAAATACGGCATTGTAAAACAACTCGCCGATGGAGATTTCCATTCTGGTGAAGCCCTTGGTGAGCAGTTTGGCGTTTCTAGGGCGGCAATAAGCAAACATATTAAAAGCATACAAGAGCTAGGGCTTGATGTATTCAGTGTCCAAAGGAAAGGCTATCGATTACCTAGACCTCTTTCTTTACTCGATGAAGAAAAATTGGCTAGTCATTCAGGTCGAATGTTAAAAGTATTTCCTATCATCAATTCAACGAATCAATTCTTGCTGGATTGTGCCGGAGAAATAAATCGTGGTGATGTGTGTTTGGCTGAATACCAGAGCCAAGGTCGAGGTCGACGTGGGAGAGAGTGGATATCTCCTTTTGGTAGTAATCTGTATTTGTCGATGTATTGGCGCTTGGATGCAGGAATTGCTGCAGCAATGGGGCTCAGCCTGGTAGTGGGTGTCGCGGTAGTTGAGGCTTTTGAATCTCTTGGTATTCAAGGTGTAAAGCTAAAATGGCCTAATGATTTGTATTATGAAGACAAAAAGCTTGCGGGTATTCTCGTTGAAATGTCTGGGCAAGCTGGAGCAGCTGCGCATCTAGTGATTGGTATGGGGTTAAATATTGCTATGCCAGACAAAACAGAAAACATTACGCAGCCTTGGACTTCATTAGAGCAGATCTTACCTAATGAGAACATTGACAGAAATGCATTGGCTTTGGCTATTATTAACGCTTGGGAGCGCTCTCTAGAAAGCTATGAACTCTATGGTATGGAAGGGTTCGTTGAGCGATGGAATCGTTTAGATAACTATCTTGGAAGACCTATCAAATTGATACTAGGACCAAAAGAGTTATATGGAATAGCGAGAGGAATTGATGCGCAGGGCGGTATACTAATTGAAACAGACAAAGGCATTGAAACCTACATTGGGGGAGAAATCTCCCTTAGAGGAGTCGAGTAACCGCGCTACTTTCTCAGCAGAACTTTTTCTACCATATGGTTTTGCCCTTTTTGCAAAATGAGCTGTGCTCGCTCACGTGTCGGCAAAATGTTCTGCTGTAAATTTTTTCCATTTATGGTCTGCCAAATACTTTGAGCTTTCTCGAGAGCTTCGTTTTTGGTGAGTTTAGTGTAATGACCAAAATAAGATCCTGGCTTCGTAAATGCTCCCTGTCGAAATTTCATAAATCGTTCGACATACCACGTTTGAATCATTTCTGGTTGTGCATCCACAAAGAGAGAAAAGTCTAAAAAATCTGAGATAAACACTCTATGAGGGTCGTGTGGGTAATCCATGCCGCTTTGGAGTACGTTTAACCCTTCTATAATCAAAACATCTGGCAAATCAACAACTTTTTTATTCGATGTGATGTCATAAGTAAGATGTGAATAAACAGGAGCTTTTACATTTCTCTTGCATGCTTTTACATCCGAGACAAACTGCACCAATTTTTTCATGTCGTAGGATTCTGGGAACCCTTTCTTCTGCATCAATCCGTTTTCGTTTAGCACCTTATTAGGATATAAGAACCCATCAGTAGTAATGAGTTCTACTTTAGGGTGATTTTCCCAACGAGAGAGCAGAGCTTTTAGCAATCGAGCAGTTGTACTTTTCCCAACTGCAACACTACCCGCAATGCCAATAACAAAGGGTGGCGCGTGCTCTTTTTGATTTAAGAAGCGATGTAATACAGAATTTCGACTTTGCCTTGCTTCCACATACAAGTTTAACAATCGTGATAGAGGAAGGTAGATATCTACGGCTTCTTTCATCGTGAGACTTTCATTGATGCCCTGGAGCTCTTTCAGATCCTCTTCTGACAACATCATAGGTACAGAGTCACGTAGCTCCGACCATTGTTGACGGTTAAAAGACATGTAAGGGCTCATAAAGTACTCAGATATCCATATAAATCAGGGAGAGTGACAATACACTATGCTACGTCACTTGCAAACGATTTGGACGGCAATTGTTGAGTATGAATCATGAAATCTTGATGGATTTGTGCGCAAATAACCCGAAGTTAAAGGAAATTTGTATTTTTTTTCAATTTTCTATTGCAAGGTACAAAATCATTCAATAGAATTCGCCCCACTCGTGTGCCGACTTAGCTCAGTAGGTAGAGCAACTGACTTGTAATCAGTAGGTCACCAGTTCGACTCCGGTAGTCGGCACCACTTTTTCCCTCTGTGTAATAGAGAGTGAGAAAAAGTTTTAAAAATTTGGAGGGGTTCCCGAGTGGCCAAAGGGAGCAGACTGTAAATCTGCCGGCACTGCCTTCGATGGTTCGAATCCGTCCCCCTCCACCATATTCCTAAAGGAAATAGCTCACAGAGTTACGTGTTGCGGGCATCGTATAATGGCTATTACCTCAGCCTTCCAAGCTGATGATGCGGGTTCGACTCCCGCTGCCCGCTCCAACTCATTTTAAGTGCTGATATAGCTCAGTCGGTAGAGCGCACCCTTGGTAAGGGTGAGGTCGGCGGTTCAAATCCGCCTATCAGCACCAGCTCTTAGTAGTGACCTTCCTTTTTGTAATGCAATCACCATTATTTTGGTTACGTGGTCTTAAAGCCACCTAAATCCGTACCTTGAGGGACACCCCATGTCTAAAGAAAAATTTGAACGTACGAAACCGCACGTAAACGTTGGTACTATCGGCCACGTTGACCACGGTAAAACA
>NZ_JAUYVM010000041.1 GCF_030689305.1 Vibrio penaeicida
TCAATGCTAAGAGACGGTGTAATGTGGGATAAAGATAGCGTCAAAAATTAGCTATTGACTCCATAGTCTCTTGTTATATGTATCTTGCTAAACGTAGTCGACAAACACCTCTGTCTTACCCAGGAAAGTAAGAACTACCGTTTTAAGTGTATTTGCTTTAATTGTCTCCACAATAATTCGACTCTCAGCATAAGAACGTGCTTGTTCGATACCATCTTCTCTAATCTTATTTATATTATTTGCATCGCTGTTTTTTACGTATTTCAACTCTATTAACCATTCAAAGCATGTTTCAATAGATGAAATTTTTTTCTTCAAAAGAATATCAATGTAACCATCATCAACTTCTGTTTCACTAATTACACTGTAATCACTGTGCAAGCCGAAAAGTGATAGTAACTTAAATTTATAATGCTTTTCATCAAGACGCAAAAGATCTCGATTGGAGAGAGTTCGATTATCTTGTTTTAAAAAAACCACAAACTTATCGATATTTCCTTCGCGCTCCATTAATGAAATTGATTGCTTTAACTCTTTAACTTTTGAAGGAGGATATTTAGCACCAATACTTGTCGAATCAACCTCTACCAATGATATGTCAATATCTCCGTGATACATATTAACCATATCGAGAAGTTCTTTTACCTCGTAGCTATTACCCCATACTTTCAAAAATTCATCATAATCAAATATGAATGATGTCTCTTTAAAGTCACCCATATTAATTGAAAATAATTTAATACTCTCATTTTCAGAGTCGAGGTCTATTCTGACACCTGAACTCTCGTTAATGTTGTGACTCATAATTCTGACATATGTAAACCCAGAGAGTATCGCAACTATACCCCAACCTCGAAACGGATCACTTTGCTTCTCTTCGATGTTATTATCTATTAAAAGCTGACAAATATTTTCAGTATTAGTAGTAACTCCTATTCTACTAAGCAAAGTCTTTATTTTACCTAAGGATATACCTTCACCATTATCCGAGATCTTCACGATACGGTTTGACTTATCGAAGATAATTTTTATTTCTGGGCAATAACTGTCACCTTCAACACTCATTCTGCTCTTGCAAGCAATGCCTGAGTTCATAATTGCCTCAAACAAACCTGCCTTATCTCTACGGATTTTGGTTAATTTATTCAACCATTCAAATTCAGATATCAACATCATCGTTATACCAATGACCTCCTTCGAAAATACATATAACGCCCAATTAAGTTGTGAGCAACGCTTCCACCGCACTCAAGCACTTCACCGTAATCACCAAACTAACTGAAACCGAAAGCGCCGAGCGTTGCGAATCAGCTTGAATTGTTTGTTAGGCAAATTTTCTGCGTACTCACTAACTTGGTTTGAAAACAGAATACCTTAAACGCGATAAGCAACCAATCACCCACTGACTTTTTGTGATTCAAGAACTACTAAAGCCACTATGTTACAGCCTTTCTTTCAACGTTCACGAAACACAGTCTTTCAACGACAAAGTGGCTTTTGAACCACGAAACTCAAAGCTGCGAAATGACAGCAACAACGAAAGCTTCAATTGCCTTGCCCTTCCCACACTTTAAGCCAGTGGAACTCACCACCAACCAATTCTTAAATCCAATGAGGCAACCCACGAAATTTAGCATGTTTTACGGTTGAAGAGATTCAAGGATTTGAGCCGACAATGCTGAATTGCCGACAAAGAAAACAGATAGCCAGAGGGAACAAGAAAAATAAGACAAAGAACTTTCCTGTCCTTTGCCTAACGCCAGCTTAAACCGCAGACAACGCACAAAACAAGCCACTGCATTACGCCTTAAACACTAAATTCACCGCAAACTAAAAATGCCACGCGTTGTTTGTCGGTTTGAAGCTTTTGTTAGAGCGATACAAGCAACAGACTCGCTTGGCAATGAAGTACTTAGCTTGCATTCAATGAACTGCATCTTAGCCAACAAAACTGACTGTAACCAGACCACAAAACCCAAAACACCGATTCAATCGAGAATTTGGAAGAACAAGCCGAAAACCAAGCTTCAAAATACGGTGTTCCTAATTGGTTTTGAAAGCTTGCAGCAACTTGGTTTGCTGAGAATTTCCCACTTTGATTCAGGTTAAGGGATCGAACTCAAAAACACGAAAGCCAGCAACTTTCGATAACCTGACAACCCTTGAATTATCAAAGCGCTATAACGCCAGCTTAAACCGCAGACAACGCACAAAACAAGCCACTGCATTACGCCTTAAACACTAAATTCACCGCAAACTAAAAATGCCACGCGTTGTTTGTCGGTTTGAAGCTTTTGTTAGAGCGATACAAGCAACAGACTCGCTTGGCAATGAAGTACTTAGCTTGCATTCAATGAACAACATCTTAGCCAATGTGAGCTTCTGCAACCAGACCACAATACCCAAAACACAGATCCAGTCGAAGAATTTAAAAGAACAAACCAAAGCCAAGTGTCAGAATCCGGCTTTCCCAATTGGCATGGAACCCCACAGCAACTTGGTTTACGACGATTTTGCCACCTTGATACTGGTTGAGGAAACGAACTCAAAAATACTGAGGCCAGCAACTTTCGAGAACCTGACAACCCCTGAATTTTCAAAGCGCTATAACGCCCAGTTAAGTAGCCAAAAACGCACAAATGCTGCTTCTGCAAACTACCCTAAACACAAAACTCAACGCAAACTAAAAATGCCACGCGTTTTTGGTCTGCTTGAACTGTTTGTTGTAGCGATACAAGCAAACAGACTTAACTTGGCAATGAAGCACTTAGCTTGCATTCAGTGAACAGCATCTTAGCCAACAAAACTGACTGTAACCAGACCACAAAACCCAAAACACCGATTCAGTCGAGAATTTGGAAGAACAAGCCGAAAACCAAGCTTCAAAATACGGTGTTCCTAATAGGTTTTGAAAGCTTGCAGCAACTTGGTTTGCTGAGAATTTCCCTCTTTGATTCAGGTTAAGGAATCGAACTCAAAAATCCTAAAGCCAGCAACTTTCGAAATCCTTACAAACCTTGAATTATCAAAGCGCTATAACGCCCAATTAAACTGCCAAAAACGTACAAATGCCGTTTCTGCATAACACCTAAAACACCAAACTCAACGCAAACTAAAAGCGCCACACGTTTTTGGTCTGTTTGAATTGTTTGTTATGAACGGACTTTAATTCAACCTCAGAATTTCAGCAAATACAAATGGTTGAGACACAGAGCCAATTCACAAAATGTTGGCAGCTACTTGATAAACCCACCACGGATTTACTTAAAACACCCACCAAGTTTTAAGCTTTTCATTGCCCTGCCGCCCCACAAAAGTAAAGGCGCAGCAAATGGCTGCTAGAAAGAATCACTTGGCAAAAATACCCAAACAGCCGATTTGCCTTTTGATGAAACCCAAGCGGCATCTCATCAAAGAAACATCACAGATTTTCAATTGGGAAAGATTCAATTCATGATGAAAAGAAAAGCAAATGTTGAACCTTAGCCCCTAATTTTGCGGGATTTTTCTAGATGCTTCATAACGCCCAATTAAACTGCCAAAAACGTACAAATGCCGTTTCCGCATACCACCTTAAACACTAAACTCAACGCAAACTAAAAGTGCCACACGTTTTTGGTCTGTTTGAATTGTTTGTTAGGGTTCGAGGTTAATTGTCTACGTAGAAATGTTTTTCATGGGGAACTGAGCTACCCCAGTTACAATGCCCTATGTTATCGGCAAGAATAAAAGTTACTTTTTTTCCGCCCATAAAAGCGGCAATAGCTACAGAAGCATGAGCTCGACCTGCTTCCGTCGTGAGGTCTATATAAACTCGTCTAGCGCAGCTTGGTAGCCCTGACTTAGGTGCCCCGTCCATATGAACATGCAATACATTACCTTCTGGTGTTAATCGCGTGGGGACACCTGGTCCCATTGAAGCGGCATATGAAATGGTAGGAACGCTACACGCCACCAAAACTATTGCTCGAAATATACATTTAATCACAATAAGCTCCTTTTTGATATTTTGACCCTAACGCCAGCTTAAACCGCAGACAACGCACAAACCAAGCCGCTGCATTACGCCTTAAACACTAAAATTACTGCAAACCAAAAGTGCCACGCGTTGTTTGTCGGTTTGAAGCTTTTGTTAGATCATTAGTCTGGTTGACGCTACTTTATGTATACTTCTACAATGTCACAACCATTTACTTGAACATCTACTGTTGTTTTCGATACAACGGCTGCCATTAAAACTGACATCAATGACTTACCACCAGGACTAATTTCAGAGAAATGTAATACAGGGTTACTTGGATTTGCCTTTTGACAATCAGAAACCACACCACTTGATAACCACACAAAATGACCAGGGCTATGCTGGTATGAACCCAGCTTTGTTACTTGAACATTGTTAACCCACTCATTTCCGTAAGTCGTGTTACTAAATGCAGCTAAAGCTAATATTCCCGAAAACTTCAAAAACTTGTTCATAGTATTCTCCTTATATAATCTAACGCCCAGTTAAGTAGCCAAAAACGCACAAATGTTGTTTCTGCAAACTACCTTAAACACCAAACCTAACGCAAACTAAAAATGCCACGCGTTTTTGGTCTACTTGAACTGTTTGTTGTAGCGCAACGAATAAACAAGCCAGCTTGGCAATGGTGCATATAGCCTGCATCCAATGGACGACATGATAAACAACAAAACTTGCTGCAACCAGACCACAAAACCCAAAACACCGACTCGGTCGGGAATTTAGAAAAACGAGCCAAGAACAAAGCTTCAAAATTCGGTGAACCGGAATGATTTGAGAAAACCACATCGACTTGGCTTGCGAGGGTTTTCCAACTTGATTCTGATTGAGGAATCGAGCTCAAAAACACGGAAGCCAGCAACTTTCGAAATCCTTACAACCCTTGAATTATCAAAGCGCTATAACGCCAGCTTAAACCGCAGACAACGCACAAACCAAGCCGCTGCACTGCGCCCTAAACACTAAATTCACCGCAAACTAAAAATGCCACGCGTTGTTTGTCGGTTTGAAGCTTTTGTTAGAGCGATACAAA
>NZ_JAUYVM010000042.1 GCF_030689305.1 Vibrio penaeicida
TGTTTAGCCATAAATCACCTCTCAATTAGACCCTAGATCTAACTTAGTAAAGTGTCTACTAAACGTGGGGTACTCGGACGTATAACGCCCAGTTAAGTAGCCAAAAACGCACAAATACTGTTTCTGCAAACTACCCTAAACACAAAACTCACCGCAAGCTAAAAATGCCACGCGTTTTTGGTCTGCTTGAACTGTTTGTTAGCATTGCTTTAACTTGATACTCGTTTTACCTGCAACAATACTGGAAAAGAAAACACCTTTATCAGTTATCTTGTAATCATATGGAGGATCTACTGGTGCTTGACCTATAATCTGACCACTAGAGGTATACAAGCGGCAATCTAACTCACCTAGTTCTAAAATGTTTCCTTTCAGATGCTTCCAACCCCAAAATAATTCTGGGTAATTAATATCTAGTATACATTTATTTAAAATATCAATAACCGCTGAAACACTACCAGCTCCGAGAAACAAAACGTGACTACCCTCATTCCAATGTAAAGAAGCTTCTGCTGTACTGGAAAAATGCGACCATAATAATGCTATTCGGGTAACCGAATTTCCTTCTGTAATTTCAACTGTAGTCCTGCGATCGAAGCCTATTTCTTCAGAAATAGTAATATCAGCATCGTCACCAGCAGACCCTATGTCCTCTGAGTTTACTTTTACAACTGAGTTCTCGAATACAAATTCCATAACTTCCTTGCGATGCTAACGCCCAATTAAGGGGTGAACAACGCCTCTACCCAAACCTAAAGCATTGTGCCATAAACGCTAAAAATGAAGTAGAAGCAAAAGTGCCAAGCGTTGTGAATCCCTCTTAAATTGCTTGTTATAAATATTTTGACCTACTGATACTTCTCGGCAACTACGGTTTCGATAGCCTGACAAAACTCATTAATGTCTTTCGTCTCGACAGCGGAACAAGTCAGATAAATTGAACCCTCTCTATACGTAGCCGTGAAGCTTTCATAATGCACTGTACTGCTAAAATTAAAACAAATATTCAACTCAATTGATTTGTGGAACCCAAACTCATCAAAGCCGTAAACTGACGTAACTATATGTATTGGGGGAACTCGCTCACTATCATGGATGTTCTTTGCATACGAAGTAACTTTGCCGCGAGTACGGAAATGTTTATTCAAACGCTTTTCGAGATCTTTAAGTTTTCTGATAACTAGCTTTTTAGCGTTAGTTTCCGTTCTTGAGGTTTCAAGAATCTTTTTGTTTAATCGATCAAATTTCCCACCGGGTTTGCCGATCATAAGTCTACGAAAAAAATCAAAAATCACCGATAAAGCCTCTAATATTTATAACGCCCTGTTAAGGTGTGAGCAACGCTATACCGAAGCTACCGCATACTACCTTAAACACAAAAACCAACGCATAGTAAAAATGCCACGCGTTGCGAATCACTCTTAAACAGATTGTTATGTGCGAACTCAAAGATTAAGATCTTGAATTGCGTACTTTTTTGTTAATGACAATAAGTCTGTGTTCAACTGCTTGCAATGTTGATAGTGCTCCAGAACACGCTCATAGAAGTCAGCTTGATTTTCGTCATCCTCCTGACTTAAATCTGTATTGAACACTCGATTTTTGAGTTGAGTAAGCAATTCAGATAGTTCTTCAGCATGTGCTGATAAATACATAGATTTAACAGAAAAAGAGCTGTCAAATGCCTTAATGCTTTCCTGCATCTCATTCATCAATCGGTCACGTGATTCCACTGCATCTTTAGACTCAAATTTTTCTCTGAATTTCTGCTGCTCACCGTCTATGTATGCATCATAGCTTTTAGCGTTTTGCTCTTCTTCCTCGGTTTCGTACAACCCGTGATAAACACTCGAAATATGCACATAACAATCGGTATATTCATGTAAGTAAATTACTAGCTCGTTCAAATACCTTTGACTTGTATTTAGGCACACAATTAGTTCCTCATAAGCAACTCGCTTGGTTTCCCAAATTTGCTGTTTAACCCAGAACCTTTCGTTAAGTTGACTTTTAACCTGCTCTACTGCCTTTGTGCTTTTCTTTAGCTGCTTTAGGGCACCATCAAAGTCATCATTGGTTGCCAAATTGTCCATTCGCTTTTTGAGGTAAGCCCCGAAAGGAGCAATAAATAAACCTGTAATGATTGCAGGCAAAAAATCTAGAAATTCCAATTATTTCTCCAAATATCAACTATTCTTCGCTAGCACATAACGCCAGCTTAAACCGCAAACAACGCACAAAACAAGCTGCCGCATTACGCCTTAAACACTAAATTCACCGCAAACTAAAAATGCCACGCGTTGTTTGTCGGTTTGAAGCTTTTGTTAGAGCGATACAAACAAAAAACTCGCTTGGCAATGAAGCACTTAGCTTGCATTCAATGAACTGCATCTTAACCAACAAAACTTACTGCAACCAGACCACAAAGACCAAAACACCGATTCAGTCGAGAATTTAGGGAAACGAGCCTAGAGAAAAGCTTCAAAACTCAGTAAATATAACTGGATTTGAAAGCTTGCAACGACTTGGTTTACGACGACTTTTCCACCTTGATGCTGGTTGAGCAACCAAACTCAAAAACACTTAAGCCAACAATTTTCGAGAACCTTACAAACCTTGAATTATCAAAGCGCTATAACGCCCAATTAAGTAGCCAAAAACGCACAAATGCCGTTCCTGCAAGCCACCTTAATCGCTAAAATCACTGCAAACTAAAAATGCCACGCGTTTTTGGTCTGCTTGAATTGTTTGTTAGCTTAATTGCTGAACAATAGCGATGTTTTTTTCAGGTATTACAATGACTCTATTATAAGTAGACTTATCCTTAGATAAAAAAACCAACTTTCCATCCCTATATTTTACAACAATACCTTTGAAACACTGCTGTTCAGATAGCGTACAGACTTGCGTATTTGCCTCAGATTTTAAATGTTGAGCTGCTAGTTCGTTCGCATCACTTACCACAGGTACCAAAGCTAAAAATAGGACAGGAAGTGAACCAATTAGAATGTAAGGTAAACTTTGCAAGTCTATATAGGAACTAAGCCAATTAGCTTTAGCTGTTGTAAACCTTTTCAAAGGCATGTATCCACAACCAATTAATGCGCCCACGAACATAAAAAATGCTATACCTGAAGCGAAATTGAAAAACAGATACATGCCACCGATAGACAGGTATTCCAAGGAGTCTCCAATCATTTCATAGTGAGCAAATCCTAGCTTCTCTAGAAAAGCAGCATCATATAAAAAACCGATTACATACGCTGTAGTTACTATTAGGGACAAGATCCCTATGACCACTTTAGTCAAAACTTTCTCCATTAAGCTAACGCCCAGTTAAGTAGCCAAAAACGCACAAATGCGGTTTCTGCAAACTACCCTAAACACAAAACTCACCGCAAGATAAAAATGCCACGCGTTTTTGGTCTGCTTGAACTGTTTGTTGTAGCGATACAAGCAAACAGACTTAACTTGGCAATGAAGCAATTAGCTTGCATTCAATGAACAGCATCTTAGCCAACAAAACTGACTGCAACCAGACCACAAAGCCCAAAACACCGATTCAGTCGAGAATTTAGGAAAGCTAGCCGGAAACTAAACTTCAAAATCTGATAGAGCAGATTGGTTTTGAAATCTGACTGCACCTTGGTTTGCGAGGATTTACCACCTTGATTCAAGTTAAGGAATAGAACTCAATAACACTGAAGTCAGCAATTTTCGAGAGCCTTACAACCATTGAATTATCAAAGCGCTATAACGCCAGCTTAAACCGCAGACAACGCACAAATCAAGCCGCTGCATTACACCTTAAACACAAAATTCACCGCAAACTAAAAATGCCACGCGTTGTTTGTCGGTTTGAAGCTTTTGTTAGAGCGATACAAACAAAAAACTCGCTTGGCAATGAATCCACTTAGCCTGCACTCAATGAACTGCATCTTAGCCAACAAAACCTTCTGCAACCAGACCACAGAACCCAAAACACCGGATCAGTCGAAAATTTAGAGGAGCGAATCGAAAACCAAGCTTCAGAATTTGATGAATCGAGATAATTTGAAAGAACTACAATTGCTTGGTTTGCGACGACTTATCCACCTTGATTCAGGTTAAGGAATAGAACTCAAAAACACTGACGCCAGCAATTTTCGAGAACCTTACAACCTTTAAATCATCAAAGCGCTATAACGCCGCATTAAGGTGTGAGCGACGCTTGGCTATACTTGAGCGAAGCGAAACTGCCAAGCGTTGCGAATCACTCTTAAATGCTTTGTATGGATAATAAGCTCTCCAATCGGGTAAGGTGAGACCCAGACTTTAGCTGCAACTAAAGTTCTTCTATCTGGT
>NZ_JAUYVM010000043.1 GCF_030689305.1 Vibrio penaeicida
CTTTCAGTTGGTTGGGCTTGTTTCGCCTTGCGTGCTTTTGCCCTTGCAATGGCAGCGGCTACTGCGGCTTTTTTCGGGTCTTCCTCAACAGGTGTTTCCGCTGCTGGCTCGTTTGAGTCCGAGTCGTCACTTTCAGTTGGTTGAACTTGTTTCGTTTTACGCGCTTTCGCCCTTGCAATGGCTGCGGCTACCGCGGCTTTTTTCGGGTCGTCTTCAGGAGTTCCTTTAGCCGGAGATTCGTTTGAATCCAAGGTTTCAGCCCCTTTCGATTCAGATTGCTGTTCCTTGCGCGCTTTCGCTCTTGCGATAGCTGCGGCTACCGCATCTTTCTTCTCGTTTCCTGTTGTTTCCGTTTGTTCTGGTTGAGTTGATTTTTTTGCCTTTGCACGGGCAATGGCTGCAGCGACGGCATCTTTTTTACTTGTATTTTGCTTGTCTTTCGAATCTGAATCAGTCGTTTCGTTTGCTTTTAAGGCTTTACGTTCTCTCGCTTGACGCTTGCGCTCTTCTCTGAGTTTTGCCATCTCGCTATTATCTGGTTCAGATTGTCCAGATTTCATTGCCTCAGCTTGTTTGGCTTTAGCACGAGCAATAGCTGCTGCAACAGCTGGTTTAACTTCATCTGTTGCCGCTGTTTGTGCTTTCTGGGACTTAACTCTAGCTATGGCTGCCGCAATGGCATCATCACCGTCACCAGTCTTCAAATCTTTACGGCGCGCTTCCGCGGCTTTTTTGAATTTATTTTCACGAGCGAGCTTATCGCGCTCCATTCGAGCGTTCTTTTCTTCAAAACGTTTTTTAGCACGCTCAGCAGCGATGGCTTCTTCTTTACGAGTACGAATTTCCGCTTTTGCTTCACGGTAGTAGTGGACTAAGGGGATTTCACTTGGGCAAACAAACGCACAAGCTCCACATTCAATACAATCTTTTAGATTGAGCTCTTCGCACTTATCGTAGTCTTGATCCTTTGCATACCATTGAAGTTGCTGAGGAAGTAAAGACGCGGGGCATACGTCTGCACATTCGCCACAACGGATGCATTCCATCTCGTAACGTTCAACAGGCAGCTCCCGACGTGCGGGCGCAAGAATACAGTTAGCTGTTTTGGTGATGGGGACGTTAGCATGTGGAAGTGCAAACCCCATCATTGGTCCACCCATAATAAGGCGAGGCGCTTTTTTATCGGCTTTATAATCTGCGTGTTCCAGCAGGTGTGAAACAGGCGACCCGATCAAAGCCCAAACGTTACGGGGTTGTTTGAAGGTTTTACCTGTCAGAGTCACTACGCGCTGGATAAGAGGCTCGCCGTCAATGATTGCGCGCTTGATAGCGTGCATTGAACCCACATTTTGTACCAATATGCCTATGTCCGCTGGAATACCATTTGCTGGAACTTCCATATCGGTCAGTATTTTGATGAGTTGCTTTTCGCCACCAGAAGGATACTTCGTCGGGATGACTCGAATAACCAGATCTTTTGCCGTAGCAGCGGCTTGCAGTGCTTTGATGGCTTTTGGTTTATTATCTTCGATTCCGATAATTGTCAGCTCTGGTTTAAGGATGTGCTCAACAATTTCGATGCCTTTGATGATCTCTTCTGCATGTTCTTGCATTAATCGATCATCAGCGGTTATGTAAGGTTCGCACTCTGCAGCGTTGACGATGAATATTTTTGTTTTCGCCAATCCCGACTGGATCTTTTTTGCCGTTGGGAAACCGGCTCCACCCATTCCAGACACGCCTGCCTGACGAATAGCTTCAATTAAGTCGTCTGATGTTTCTTGTTGGTAATTCGCAATGGGGCTCTTTTTTCCCCACTCATCTTTTCCGTCGGGTTCAATAACGACGGACAATTCTGTTAGACCAGACGGGTGAGCTGTCGTTCGGGGCTCTATTGCGGTAATGGTCCCAGATGTCGGCGCATGAATTGGAAGCATGAAGCTTAATGAACAACGAGTCAGCGGCTGACCTTTGACCACGTGTTCACCTATTGATACCGCGAGATCACCGGGTTTCCCAATATGCTGTTTTACCGGAATAACCAGCTCTTTCGGAAGCGCTAATACCTGCATTTCTGTCTGGTTAGATTGGCGCTTATTTTCTGGTGGGTGAATACCGCCGGGGAAATCCCAGAGGTAACCAGAACGAATTTTCTCAATGAGTGACAACATACCCAATCCTTCTTATTGTAATTTTTGAGGTTGAGAATCGGTGACGTTAACCACCGGTATTGTGTTTAATTGCCACTTCCATGTATCTGTTGTTTGCGCAATTGGAATCATTTCGATGCAATCCGTCGGGCAAGGTGCGACACAGAGATCACAGCCAGTGCATTCGTCTTTGATAACGGTGTGCAGCGCTTTGTTGCCTCCTACAATGGCATCTACTGGGCAAGCTTGGATGCATTTGGTGCAGCCTATACACATATCTTCGTGTATGTAAGCGACCTTTTTGATGCTTTTTTCTGGGTCGTGTTCCGGTTCTCCCGCTTCAACCCCCATTAGATCGGCTAGCTTTTCGATAGCAGCCTGCCCACCTGGAGGGCATTTGGTGATGGAGTCACCATTTGCAATGGCTTCTGCATAAGGGCGGCAACCAGGGTAACCACATTGACCACATTGAGTCTGAGGTAAAATCTCATCGATCTGATCCACAATCGGATCAGCTTGAACTTTGAACTTTATTGAAGCAAAACCAAGGATCGCACCAAAGATAGCCGCTAGGGCTGCAAGTGCAATGATAGCAATTAGAATTCCACTCATTACAGTTTCACCAGCCCTGTAAAGCCCATGAATGCGAGTGACATTAACCCGGCGGTAATCATTGCTATGGATGCACCGCGAAATGGCATTGGTACGTTAGCTGCGGCAATACGTTCACGCATAGAAGCAAACAAAATCAAAACGATGGAGAAGCCAGCAGCAGCGCCAAAGCCATAAACGATGGATTCAATGAAATTGTGATTCTCATTAATGTTGAGTAACGCTACACCTAAAACGGCACAGTTTGTGGTAATCAATGGCAGAAAAATACCAAGTAGGCGATAAAGAGTAGGGCTGGTTTTGTGAACCACCATTTCGGTAAATTGAACGACAACAGCGATAACCAGAATAAAACTCATGGTGCGGAGATATTGAATACCTAGCGGCGTTAAGATGTAGGTTTCAACGAGGTATGCGCTCACCGATGCCAAAGTAAGGACAAATGTCGTAGCCAAGCCCATGCCTATAGCTGTTTCAAGTTTTTTTGAAACACCCATGAAGGGGCATAAGCCTAAAAATTTTACAAGAACGAAGTTGTTGACCAAAACGGTGCCAACAAGCAGCAACAGATACTCTGTCATGGCATCTCAATAAAAATAAATCAGATCCTAATATTATCCTGCTTTGTTACGTATTTAACAACCGAGATAGAGCAAGGTTTTTTGGTATTTGACTGTTTATTAGTCAGTTAATTATAGAATTATGATTCTAAATTTGAAAAACGCCAAGTTGTTGAGAATTAATATCATTTAGGTTGCGTGTGGCGACGATAAAAGCGTAGCTGGTGATATTCAATTGATCGAAATTTGAGCATGGGTAGAGTGTTGAGAAAGTACTCTTACGAAACATAAGCTTAGAGTGTTTTTAATTGACCAGAACGAAGCGAACACATCTTTTAGCTTGGGTTTGAAATGCACCTGTCGCTAAAAACTCCAAAAGCCACTTCTTTCGACATAGCTTTTGGAGTTTTGGCTCCCTTTGACGGGACTCAACGTGGGCGGCGAGCTCTGAGACATTGGTT
>NZ_JAUYVM010000044.1 GCF_030689305.1 Vibrio penaeicida
TTGGGGTTGTATGGTTAAGTGACTAAGCGTACACGGTGGATGCCTTGGCAGTCAGAGGCGACGAAGGACGTATTAACTTGCGATAAGCGTAGATTAGGCAGTAAAAGCCACTTGAGTCTACGATTTCCGAATGGGGAAACCCACTTACATAAGTAAGTATCCTGTTGTGAATACATAGCAGCAGGAGGCAAACCGGGGGAACTGAAACATCTAAGTACCCCGAGGAAGAGAAATCAACCGAGATCCCGAAAGTAGCGGCGAGCGAAATTGGGTTAGCCCTTAAGCTTTTTATGCGTCAGGTGAAGTCTCTGGAAAGGGACGCGATACAGGGTGATAGCCCCGTAACCGACAACGCACATTGAGTGAAATCGAGTAAGGCGGGACACGTGATATCCTGTCTGAATATGGGGGGACCATCCTCCAAGGCTAAATACTACTGACTGACCGATAGTGAACCAGTACCGTGAGGGAAAGGCGAAAAGAACCCCTGTGAGGGGAGTGAAATAGAACCTGAAACCGTGTACGTACAAGCAGTAGGAGCACCTTCGTGGTGTGACTGCGTACCTTTTGTATAATGGGTCAGCGACTTATATTCAGTGGCAAGGTTAACCGTTTAGGGGAGCCGTAGGGAAACCGAGTCTTAACTGGGCGTTCAGTCTCTGGATATAGACCCGAAACCAGGTGATCTAGCCATGGGCAGGTTGAAGGTTGAGTAACATCAACTGGAGGACCGAACCGACTAATGTTGAAAAATTAGCGGATGACTTGTGGCTAGGGGTGAAAGGCCAATCAAACCTGGAGATAGCTGGTTCTCCCCGAAAGCTATTTAGGTAGCGCCTCGGACGAATACTACTGGGGGTAGAGCACTGTTAAGGCTAGGGGGTCATCCCGACTTACCAACCCTTTGCAAACTCCGAATACCAGTAAGTACTATCCGGGAGACACACGGCGGGTGCTAACGTCCGTCGTGGAGAGGGAAACAACCCAGACCGCCAGCTAAGGTCCCAAATTACTACTAAGTGGGAAACGATGTGGGAAGGCTCAGACAGCCAGGATGTTGGCTTAGAAGCAGCCATCATTTAAAGAAAGCGTAATAGCTCACTGGTCGAGTCGGCCTGCGCGGAAGATGTAACGGGGCTAAGTAGTAAACCGAAGCTGCGGCTGCAATCTTTTGATTGCGGGGTAGGGGAGCGTTCTGTAAGCGGTTGAAGGTGGTCTGTAAGGGCTGCTGGACGTATCAGAAGTGCGAATGCTGACATGAGTAACGATAAAGGGAGTGAAAAACTCCCTCGCCGGAAGACCAAGGGTTCCTGTCCAACGTTAATCGGGGCAGGGTAAGTCGACCCCTAAGGCGAGGCAGAAATGCGTAGTCGATGGGAAACGGGTTAATATTCCCGTACTTCTTACAATTGCGATGGGGGGACGGAGAAGGCTAAGTGGGCCTGGCGATGGTTGTCCAGGTTCAAGTGCGTAGGCTGATGGTTTAGGTAAATCCGGACCGTCATTAAGGCTGAGACACGACGTCGAGCTGCTACGGCAGTGAAGTCATTGATGCCATGCTTCCAGGAAAAGCCTCTAAGCTTCAGATTGTAAGGAATCGTACCCCAAACCGACACAGGTGGTCGGGTAGAGAATACCAAGGCGCTTGAGAGAACTCGGGTGAAGGAACTAGGCAAAATGGTACCGTAACTTCGGGAGAAGGTACGCTCTTGACGGTGAAGTCCCTTGCGGATGGAGCTATTAGGAGTCGCAGATACCAGGTGGCTGCAACTGTTTATTAAAAACACAGCACTGTGCAAAATCGTAAGATGACGTATACGGTGTGACGCCTGCCCGGTGCCGGAAGGTTAATTGATGGGGTTAGTCTTTGGACGAAGCTCTTGATCGAAGCCCCGGTAAACGGCGGCCGTAACTATAACGGTCCTAAGGTAGCGAAATTCCTTGTCGGGTAAGTTCCGACCTGCACGAATGGCGTAATGATGGCCACGCTGTCTCCACCCGAGACTCAGTGAAATTGAAATCGCTGTGAAGATGCAGTGTACCCGCGGCTAGACGGAAAGACCCCGTGAACCTTTACTACAGCTTGGCACTGAACATTGAACCTACATGTGTAGGATAGGTGGGAGGCTTTGAAACCATGTCGCTAGATATGGTGGAGCCGTCCTTGAAATACCACCCTTGTAGCTTTGATGTTCTAACTTGGCCCCATTATCTGGGGTGAGGACAGTGCCTGGTGGGTAGTTTGACTGGGGCGGTCTCCTCCCAAAGAGTAACGGAGGAGCACGAAGGTGGGCTAAACACGGTTGGACATCGTGTGGTTAGTGCAATGGCATAAGCCCGCTTGACTGCGAGAATGACAATTCGAGCAGGTGCGAAAGCAGGTCATAGTGATCCGGTGGTTCTGAATGGAAGGGCCATCGCTCAACGGATAAAAGGTACTCCGGGGATAACAGGCTGATACCGCCCAAGAGTTCATATCGACGGCGGTGTTTGGCACCTCGATGTCGGCTCATCACATCCTGGGGCTGAAGTCGGTCCCAAGGGTATGGCTGTTCGCCATTTAAAGTGGTACGCGAGCTGGGTTTAGAACGTCGTGAGACAGTTCGGTCCCTATCTGCCGTGGGCGTTGGAAGATTGAAGGGGGCTGCTCCTAGTACGAGAGGACCGGAGTGGACGAACCTCTGGTGTTCGGGTTGTCATGCCAATGGCATTGCCCGGTAGCTAAGTTCGGAATCGATAACCGCTGAAAGCATCTAAGCGGGAAGCGAGCCCTGAGATGAGTCTTCCCTGACACTTTAAGTGTCCTAAAGGGTTGTTCGAGACCAGAACGTTGATAGGCAGGGTGTGTAAGCGTTGTGAGGCGTTGAGCTAACCTGTACTAATTGCCCGTGAGGCTTAACCATACAACACCCAAGGGGTTTTGATGGACTCAAATAAGAACAGATTGAATGTGTA
>NZ_JAUYVM010000045.1 GCF_030689305.1 Vibrio penaeicida
CCGACTTAGCTCAGTAGGTAGAGCAACTGACTTGTAATCAGTAGGTCACCAGTTCGACTCCGGTAGTCGGCACCATTCTTTTGCCTCGATAGCTCAGTCGGTAGAGCAGAGGATTGAAAATCCTCGTGTCGGTGGTTCGATTCCGCCTCGAGGCACCATTATTTGGTGCTTATCTCAATGAGATAGCATAAATAATTCCCCCTTAGTTCAGTTGGTAGAACGGCGGACTGTTAATCCGTATGTCGCAGGTTCGAGTCCCGCAGGGGGAGCCATTTTTAAGAAGCCAAGTCGAAAGACTTGGCTTTTTTCGTTCTAATGATTCCTATAAATCCGTATCCCGCTAATACCTCAGGCCTCAGTCACTTCATAAACCTCGTCAGAAAAGCATCATTTAAACAGTCAATCTGAAACCGTCATTTGTACCATAATCAGGTGCCGAATAAAGGCAGCAATCTCAATCGAGTCAATATCTAATCTCTTACCCCGAATTTGGGTTAAGTAATGAATCAACGCGTTTTGACCCAACGATATTGTGCTTTTCTACTTTAAAATACAGACACCATAAGAGTATATGTGAACATAATGACATTACTCGCTATACAATCGATAGAAGTAAGTCATCTAACGATTAAGATTTCACTGGCTATTAATGATGATTTTATTGATCACCATTCAAATATTAAAAATTTATGAATTCCCATTGTTAGTTAGTCAAACAAAATAAGATAACGAATTCTATGGTTAATACTTAAACCAATAGAATATTCAGCTAATCATTATATGCACCAAATGGCATTATTTACCAAACGAGATCTCGATTAATTATTCGTCTAAATGTCAATTATTTCGAGCCAAAAATTTAATCTAACTCATACTTTGATATTTAAGCATTATTAAAATATTAAACTCTACCCTAATATGCCGATATAAAGCAGCAGGCAGAAATCGATACTTGGTTTCGGCTGACTTTAATTAGGCAAACTGCCGAGGGGACACCATGAAATTAAAAACTCAATCTTATTTGCTTTCGGCGATCATTCTGGTTTCGCTGCTAGCATTGACCGCTACAGGCTTATGGACACTGCGCGTTGCCAGTAACCTAGATAACAAGTCTCGTGTAACCGAACTGTTCAAAAGTACGTACAGTATTTTGGGCGAGATGGAAAAAATGGCGCAGGATGGGACCCTTACAGAGGAACAAGCAAAAACAATCGCTACTCGCATTCTTCGAAACAATATTTATAAAGACAATGAATACGTTTATGTTGCGGATGAAAACCTCAACTTTGTAGCGACTCCTTTAGATCCTCAACTCCATGGAACCAGCTTCCATGATTTCAAAGATGGAAACGGCGGCAGTGTTGGTAGCATTCTTCAACAAGCAGTAGCACAAAATCCAAATGGTATTGCGGAATACGTCTGGACACAAAAACAAGCAGACAATTCGATTGAAGAAAAGCTGTCCATTGCTGAAAAGTCCCAAGTATGGGGCTGGTACGTGGGTACTGGTATAGGATTTAATGAAGTGAATGAGCGATTCTGGTCTACCGCTAAATGGCAGCTCACTCTTTGTGTCTTCATTGGCGGTGCTATCTTTATTATTCTTCTTCTCGCTATTCGCCGAATGATATCACTACTAGGTGGGGAGCCTCAGGAAGTTCGCAAAGCCGTTCAAGCTGTCGCTGCAGGTCAAATCCAAGCAAACTTCAGTGAAGAGGCTGAGGAAGGCAGTATCTACCATGCTGTACAGCAGATGAGCCGCTCTCTTGCGCAATTGGTCAGCAACTTAGAAAAATCTATGGTCGCCCTAAGACAAGAGCTATCTGATGTCGAATCTCGCGCAGGTGTTATTGCTGGGTTAACAGATACACAGCAACAGTCTACTGAAATGATTGCAACGGCAATGACGGAAATGGCCTCTTCTGCAAACAACGTAGCAGATTCAGCTCGAGATACAGCCTCCAACACCGATGAAGCCGATAGACAAAGCCAAGTGACGCAGCAGCTTATTCACAGCACCGTTGGTAACATTGAAGGTTTGGCAACCCAGCTAGGTACAGCAAGCCAAGCTGTTTCAGACCTAGACAACGACGTAAACAACATTGCAAAAGTATTGGATGTTATTGGTGATATCGCTGAGCAGACAAATCTGCTGGCTTTAAATGCTGCAATCGAAGCTGCCCGTGCCGGTGAGCAAGGGCGAGGTTTCGCAGTCGTTGCCGATGAAGTGAGAAACCTGGCAGGCAGAACTCAAGGTAGTACCAAAGAAATCCAACAAATGATCTCCAATCTTCAAGAAGGGTCACGCAACGCAATCAACACTATGGGTGTATGCGCTGAAACTAGCCAAAATACGGTAGTTGAGTCAAGAAACGCATCCGAAGCGTTGCAGCACATCGTTGAAGCTCTAGAGTCCATTACATCAATGAGTCATCAAATTGCTACGGCAGCAGCAGAGCAAACTCAAGTTGGCGATGACATCTCACAACGAATCAACATGATTGAAGAAAGTGGTAACCAGCTAAGCAGTGTCGTTTCTGAAAGTCATAACAGTACGCAAACACTGTCTTCACTCTCAAATGAACTGGAAACTTGGGTCAACAAGTTCACCGTACAAAAATAATATATTGAGGTAATACACGAGGCTAAGAGTGTTCACGACATTCTTAGCCTTTTTTATCATCCAGACATATGTTGAGCTCATGCTTTTCGTCACGATATTCTAATTATATGAACGTAAACCGCCTTATAATTGATGGCATTTCCATCTCTAATGCTTAAAAACGTGCCACTAAGTACAGAAAAACATCAAACGATAGTTTTTTTACATTTTTGTATTGACCTCTAAGCCGAAAAGCCTTTTAATACACCCCGTCGCCCGGATAGCTCAGTCGGTAGAGCAGAGGATTGAAAATCCTCGTGTCGGTGGTTCGATTCCGCCTCCGGGC
>NZ_JAUYVM010000046.1 GCF_030689305.1 Vibrio penaeicida
CAGCGTTGGGGCATGTCAGTCCGGTTGAGTACGAAAGTATGTAGTTATGTGGTGTCTACTTTTTATGGGGTACACCAACGTTTATAAATGTAATCCAATTGGAGTGTTAAATTGAAAATTGTTCACGAACTTTATTTCAAATGTAATAAAGAAACATTTCTATCTGTAAAAAAAAGTCCTAATTATTGTTTAATGGCATTAGAGAAATACGTTGGTGAATTTAAAAGTAAATACCTCAAACCAGCTAAAAAAATCAATTATGATTACGCGGTTTCAGTTGTTTTCGGAGAGTCATTAAATTTCAAAACTGAAACTCAATTGAATGCTTATGTAAAGTGCCAGATTAAAGTTGCATTTGAATGGTTTGAATTTTTAATACGTGAGATTCGGTCTGACAAGAAAAGAGTAACATCTCAAAGATTGCTAAAATACGGTGAGTATATTGTAGATTTTCTTCACGACGTATCTCCGTTCATTGAGTACTTTGAAAAAAAATCGGACACTTCATTTAGTTTTCTCCAAGGTGGGAAAAACTACCAGCAACATACAGTCTTCATTTACAAAGACTCAATAAATTCCTATTGGGGTTCTCAATCGACTAGTAATGTTTTAAGTCATAAAGGTAATATGTCAGCTTCATGTTATTTTCTTCGTCAAAGCTTAGAATTGAAATTTAGAAGACTCCTTGGAGTCAATGATATATATGACTCTATGGGAAATTCAGCAAAGATTCGTCACGATTTTTTTCCTGAGTTTATTAAAAAAAATATGAATCATTTTGAAATGGATGACATTAATGTATCTAATGTGTTAAAAATTTATAAATGGACTAATTCAACGATCCATACGAGCGCTACGCCTCGGATCTGGGAACAATGGTTTGCGTTAAAATATTGCGATAAATTTTTCTTTCCTACTAATGTTCCTGCTGGAAAGTCTTGGAGTATTCATAATTCAGTAAAAATTAAAAATCTTAATGATTTGTGGTGCAAGTTGTATGAAAAAATCACAGAGGAATGTAGGGGGGATAGTGTCTGGTGTTTTCAGATGAGCAAACCTGAAGCTGAGTTGAGAAACGTATAACAAGGCGTTTAAACGGAACAAAAACAGTGGGTTACGTTTCGCTTCGCTACACATTATAACCCACAATTTTTGTCCGCTTAACGCGGCGTTAAATGTATAAGGAAAGTGTAATTGTTTGAAAAGTTAGTGCATCTTATAAATTTGTTGAGACCTCGCTTCTATAACAAACTCACATGGTGGCTCGTGGGTGCTGGGTTAGTGCTTGTGTCTCAACCTCTTTGGGAAATAATTGTTGTTTCTTTATTGAACAGATACTTAGATGCTAGTATTAGCATCGAAACTAACGAGTATCTTGGTCTTGCTTTAATCGTCGTTGCATTACTATACCATTTAGTTACAACGTCTATTTATGAGTATGCTGAGGCTTATAAAAAGCGAACCGTGCAAAATGAAAAGGCTCGTATTCAGAATAATTTGATTGAACATGATGTTAATTTATACAAAAAAATCACAGAATCATTTAATGAAATTAGTCTAAATAATTACTTAAGTTCGGTGCAAGATGACCATTCTTACACCTCAAGCCTGAAAGATAGTGTGTCTGAAATTATATATATTGTTGACGAGGTCGAGTTTAAGTTTCTTGTTGATTCAGTAGATCAAAATTTTATTGCCTTTGCTAAGGCTTTAAATGAACTAATGCTGTGGTGCGCATGCGAATTTGAACCTTATCCTCGGCACATTATTGTTGAAGATCAGCGTTATTGTATGCATCCAAACCTAAACGGTGATCGTTCGGGTGACTACGATAGCGACTCTAGGAGTCTATATCGTTCGTATAGCAATACACTAGATGTAAAAGTGGCGAAAGTTAGAGAAAGCTACAAAAAATTTAGGGTTTCAGTTAAGCGTGAATTATACATTTAACAAACAATTTAAGAGGGATTCCCAACGCTTGGCATTTTTGCTTCTACTTCAAGTTTAGTGTTTATGGCAGAATGCTTTAGGTTTGGGTAGTAGCGTTGCTCACCCCTTAATTGGGCGTTATAGCGCTTTGAAAATTCAGGGGTTGTCAGGTTCTCGAAAGTTGCTGGCTTCAGTATTTTTGAGTTCGTTTCCTCAACCAGTATCAAGGTGGAAAAATCGTCGTAAACCAAGTTGCTGTGAGGTTCCATGCCAATTGGGAAAGTCGGATTCTGACACTTGGCTTTGGTTTGTTCTTTTAAATTCTTCGACTGGATCTGTGTTTTGGGTATTGTGGTCTGGT
>NZ_JAUYVM010000047.1 GCF_030689305.1 Vibrio penaeicida
CAGTTGGTTAGAATACCGGCCTGTCACGCCGGGGGTCGCGGGTTCGAGTCCCGTCCACTCCGCCATTTATTTAAGAAGCCTCAGCAGAAATGCTGAGGTTTTTTGCGTTCTAGGAAGATGTATTCGACCTACGGTCGAACGAGTCCCGGTCGTATGCGACCCCAGCCACTCCGCCATTTATTTAAGAAACCTCAGCAGAAGTGTTGAGGATTTTTGCGTTTAGGAAAGACATATTCGACCTACGGTCGAACGAGTCCCGGTCGTGTGCGACTCTAACTGCTCTGGCATTGACTCAGAAGCCTTACTAGCAATGGTGAAGTCTTTTATTATAAAGAGGTATATGTTTGCTCTTTCGGCTGAATGAATCCAAGACCCACCCAGTTCTCCACTCTTTTATTCTGACTACCAACATGAGCCAATAAAGGTTGTTCCTTTTCGATAGATGTGCTTTAAAACTCAATGGTGTTGTTATCAAATTTATTATGACTAGGCGTGAATGTGATGGTATTCAGTGTGCTATACCAGAGCTGAAGTTCCTCACTATAGAAAGGTATTAAGTCTTCCGTATCAGGTTGAAGAAGACTTGTGGAGTGGGCTTATGGTCTGGTATCTCTATAAAAGAGTAAATACTCTGGATACAGATCACATGGATCCTTGCCCAGAGATGGATCTAAGAAAGGGTAATCGCGTTCATAGTCGAGAGATCTTTATGATCCCATGTCCAATACTGGTCGTTGCTGATTTGTATCCCTCCAACCCACTTATTTTCAATGGCTGGTGCAGATTCAAAATCTCGGTCGAGCAATTCAATAGAGGCTTTTTGCCATCCCTTTTCATTGATACCTTTTGCATGAATAACGGGGTTTTCACCGAGAGTTAGAGGCTTTATCACCGCCCAATACATAAGATCAGCAAGATATACCAATGGCTCTGCCTCCATATATCGCTTGTAAAGCGTTTTGAAATCCAATTCTTCTTCGCTATTTTTGAGTACTTGAATGGTGATTTCTAGAGTGAGCCCTAATTTCGAGATTGAGTTTGGTAGTTCTTGCAAATGTCTAAAGATGACGTGTTTGATGTTTGGAAATAACGATTCATCAATATGATTGTACTGCTCTATGAGTTTTTTCGGTGTAGGAGAACAAAATGCCGCCCACAGACTTTTTGCAGCGGTAATATGATCAATAGTCAGTTCTTTACGTGTGTCCCAAAGAACTCTTAATGCTTCGGAAGGAAGCTGTCCTAAACCAATGAAACGTTCCCCTCCAGGGAATTTATCGATTTCCATCAACTCAACGCGGTCAAGGTTCTGATAAGAAAGCAGGGCAAGAGTGCGGATGAGCATGAGTTGGTCGTAGTTGTCGTGCTCCACCCATAGGACGATTCTCTGATACTTACTTTCCAATAATTGGTTGGAGTCTCTTACGCTGTCCTCTCGGATGTGCTCTATGGATTTGTCGACCCCTTCCATTTCTGAAATAAGGTTATGGTAAATAAACTCAGAACGTAGAGTGAGTAAACTTTCTTCATTTGCTACCAAGGGGCCAATACAAAAAGGGTCAATGTAAGGAAGAAAATCTCCAATGAATCCGGATTTTTTGAGTGTTCCTTGAATATCATGACCACAACGTACATGCAGTGTGTGGAGGTCGTCGTCTAGCGGGGTAAGAACATTGCCAGATTGGTTTCTGTTACTTTCTAATAACTTTACGTGATGTTTGAGCTTAGCCCAACTAGGAAGCCCAAGTTCACGTGCTATAGAAAGTTGGACATCTGAAAGCTTCACGCTTTCTGCCTCTTGGATATTGGTAATATGGTGTTCATTGAGCCAAATAAGATCGCTTTTAGATCCCGATTTAATGGCTTTAAGGCGTGTTTTAGCTTGTTTCTTTAGGTATAAAAGGTTTAGAGAAAAAGGGTTCATATATTCACCGTCTCATTGCTTCTGTACTCGCTTTTCAGAAGAGAAGGTAAACCGAATTGTGGTTCCCATATGGGTAATATGTTAGTACCTTGAGTATCACTCTTTCCGCGAGTAGGTGGCGTAGGTGGCGCGCAGAGGAGAATATATAACGAATTAGGAGGGAATGAAAGGGTCGTGACGGAAATGCACTAGGCAGGGGGAGTGAGGTGTTTATTTGCTATGAATTAATTGTGTATCTACAACGAAAAAAGCCAAGTCTTTCGACTTGGCTTTTGAATTTGGCTCCCCCTGCGGGACTCGAACCTGCGACATACGGATTAACAGTCCGCCGTTCTACCAACTGAACTAAGGGGG
>NZ_JAUYVM010000048.1 GCF_030689305.1 Vibrio penaeicida
GTGCGACCTGAAGTCGTATGAAGCGTTGTTCACCGCTTTATGAGTGAACCGTCTGTATCACCAGATGAACCTACGAGCCTGAATAAAGCAGCGGCTCGGACAATGTAACGAAACTCGGCCGTTAGGCTGAGTGGGAAAAGAATCGTGAGAGGACGTTCCTCCTGAAAACCACAATTCGGGTAAGTGCTAGGTAGTCAGTATGATGAACGTATGTGAATCCATTCAAGGTGCGTTATATGATGAAGCAGCGGAAGTGGTTAATACGCTGTGGCCAAAAGGCAATGAGAGTTGGAAAGAGGTTGGACAGTACTTTTTCGTGGTCGCCGTACTCTCCGCACTATAGTGGGCATCTAAGCTGACATTTTACGTAACATACGGAACAGGGTAAGCCTGTATCACTCCCTTTGGGAAAGCCTTTGTGGCCGATAGTGATGCAGGTATAGGAGGTCGGAAAAAGCGAAGGCTGCATTGTAATGATGCAGATACAGACTTATGTCTGATCACGAAAGTGAGCCCACTTCCGACTGGTCTCCCATTGCGAGAGAATTTGAAGAACTTTATTCAAGGAGAAAAGCAAATGGTGATCTCGAAAGAGATTAGTGCATCTTCTGACGGCGCTCAATGGCAGTCCATCGACTGGAAATCCGTTGAAGCACACGTATTGAAGCTTCAAATGCGTATCGCAAAAGCAACGAGAGAAAAGAAACACAGTAAGGTGAAGTCCTTACAGTGGCTCTTGACTCATTCTCGCTCAGCCAAGCTTCTTGCGGTAAAGCGAGTCTCTCAGAATAAAGGCAGTAAAACGTCTGGAATAGACGGTGTCATCTGTAACACAGATGTACGCCGTATGACAGCAGTCAATCAACTGAGCCGCAAGGCTTACTCTGCAAAACCACTCAAACGTATCTACATCCCCAAAAAGAACGGTAAGCTCAGGCCATTGGGTATTCCATGCATGATTGATAGAGCGCAACAAGCCCTCCACCTTCTAGCATTAGAACCAGTGTCCGAAACGCTTGCCGACCTCAATAGCTATGGGTTTAGGCCAAATCGCAGCACGGCTGACGCCGTCAGTCAGTGTTTCAAATGTTTGGCTCTAAAGCGATCAGCGAAATGGGTTCTTGAGGGAGATATTAAGGCTTGCTTCGACAAAATCGGGCATCAATGGCTTATGGATAATATCACTGTAGATAAACGTATGTTAGTGCAATGGTTAAAGTCTGGCTATGTGGATAAGGGTCTGTTCTATGATACCGATGAGGGTACACCTCAAGGTGGAATAATCTCTCCAACCTTGATGCTAATGACTCTCGCGGGAATAGAGCAACAAATAAAATCTACAGCCCTGAAAAAGGGTGCTAAGGCTAACTTTATCGGTTACGCGGATGATTTCGTGGTTACTTGCTCTTCAAAGGAAGTGCTAGTGAACGACATCAAACCGTTGATTGCTGACTTTCTGGCAAAAAGAGGGCTAACCCTCTCCGAAGAGAAAACGAAGGTCACTCATATTGATGATGGCTTTGACTTTCTGGGTTTCAATCACAGGAAGTACAAAGGGAAATTGCTCATTAAACCGAGCAAATCCAACACGTTGTTATTCCTTAGAAACCTACGTGAACTTATTAAAAAGCACGCAACCATCCCTGTTAACGATCTTATCAAGTTGATAAATCCGAAACTTAGGGGATGGGCGAATTACTATCGCCACTGTGTTGCTAAACAAGTATTCGGGTATGTCGGCCACAAACTATTCCAAGCGCTATGGCACTGGGCAGTTAGACGTCATCCAACCAAGTCCAAAGACTGGGTTGTTCATAAGTATTTTCTTAATCGTAAAGGCCAGTGGCAATTTCACGGTTGGCAGAAAATTATGAACATGGACTGTCACTTCAATCTGTTCCAAATAGCGAAAGTGCCCATTGAGCGACACGTAAAAATCAGGAATGCAGCGACCCCTTTTGACCCTCAATACCAAGAATATTTGGTGAAGAGAAAATCTAAAAGGCTAGCCCGTAACTCTTGGAAAGAGCCTGTCCCGACTGCGTTATAAGTTGCTGGGTATCAATGATGCCTTAGTGGAGGCTTGAGCCGTATGCAGTGAAAGTTGCACGTACGGTTCTTAGAGGGGCGGCACTTGGTAACAAGTGTCGTCTACTCGACA
>NZ_JAUYVM010000049.1 GCF_030689305.1 Vibrio penaeicida
TTTGCGGTGAATTTAGTGTTTAAGGCGTAATGCAGTGGCTTGTTTTGTGCGTTGTCTGCGGTTTAAGCTGGCGTTAGTTTCTTTCAGTTAAATTTAGTACAGAGGTAGAAGTGGCAAGTGATATTGAGTTGTTAGTTGGAGCGATTGAGGGATTACATACCAATGTAATAAAGGACTATATTTTACCTATTGGGAGTGTGTTGGTCTCTGGTGCGCTCGGTGTTGGCGTTGCTTACTATTCAGTTGATAGACAAGAAAAGACAAAAATAGAAATAGGTAAAATTCATAGTATTAACAATACTCTTCTGTCTGCAATGGACGTTAGAATGAGCTTAATCTCAATAAAACAAAACTATTTTGGGGCATTAAGCAACGACCCCATAAGCAGAATGTTGATTGTTCCACCTATCATCTTGTCTGAACGGGAAGCTAATATAGATATTGCTTCGCTTTCATTTATCGTTAGTAATGAAAAGTCATCCAATATTAATAAATGGTCTAATCTGGAGTATATTGCGACGATTTTTTCAAACTACAATTCGTTATTGAAACTTTGGGAAAAACGAAACTCAATCATCATCGAATTAATGCCTCAATTAAAGTCTTATTTCGGTCAACCGCTTGACTACCAAACATTACAGGGTTTGTTGGGGGACGGCTTGATTTCACAGTTATCTGATCTAACTGAGAGAGCTCTACACATGACAGATGATTTGTTAATTGAAGTAAGTGCTTTTCTAGTTGGCTTTGGTGAGGTTGCAAAAACTAAAGTAGAAAGGCGTGTCGTAAAGAAATTTGGTAACGTCCTGTCTGCAACTTTACCTAACAATGAAGACTTTCCTAAAGCTGTTGAAATTATGGACAAGGTGCCTGAAGTGAATTATAAACTTGCAAGCCAAATTCACGGTCGTAGCGAAAATGAAATGCGAGAAAGGTATAGAGCTATATATTAGCAACGAAACTAACAAAGCATTTAAGAGTGATTCTCAACGCTTGGCATTTTTCATTCCATCGTTGAGTCTTGTGTTTACGGTGGTCTGGTTAAGTTTCGTGGTAGCGTTGCTCACACCTTAATGCGGCGTTAAGCTGCTTATTAAGTATAAGGTTTATCTTAATTGAAAGTTTATAAATACCTGCCGTTTTCGAGCGGATCCAAATGCATTTTGACTGACGGGACCATGAAGTTTAGTCACCATTCGGAGTTTAACGATCCATTTGATTGTAAAACTGTATACGATATCGAAAAGTCCATGGCGTACTTAAAATCTCGTCCCGATTTATTTAAAGAGGCGGGAAGACGATTAAAACTCTCTCCTGCTCAAAGACTAAGTAAAAGAAAGCAAATGGAGCATGGTATAAAACGTTCATTGGAGAGCGGTGAATTTCATGACGGAGTCATTGGAGAAGTTGGAATATGCTGTTTAACCAAAAAGCCAGATAATATTTTAATGTGGTCACACTATGCTGAGAATCATGAAGGTTTTGTTGTTGAATTCACCGTTGATGATAGCCCTCAAAATATCCACATGAATAATGTTGAAGAGCGGCTTTTTGGTTGGGATGTTGAGTATACCAAAGACATGCCGATAATTACTGCTGGGGAGAGGGATTTTAACGCCGTCAAAGATGTGTTTCTTATGAAATCTCCGGACTGGAGTTACGAAGCGGAGTATCGAGTTTTATCGATGAAAAAAGGTGCAGGAATTCATGCTTTTGACCAGAAACGAATTTCTAAGGTCATAGCGGGAGTTAAGATGCCCGAGCAAGCTTTTGAAGAACTTAATGAACTCGTCAATCAATTGAATGACAAAATTGGTGGTAATGTGGCGTTAGTAAGAGCAAAAATGTCTAAAACAGAATATCGCATCCTAGCAGCTTAACAAACGACTATGGCGTCAATAGCTAATTTTTAGCTGTATTTTCATCCCACATGACGCCATCTCTTAGCATTGAA
>NZ_JAUYVM010000005.1 GCF_030689305.1 Vibrio penaeicida
CGGCGTTTGCTGATATGTGGTCGCACCTAAAGAAGGGTAATGCTTGGCGAGGGATTGTGAAAAATCGAACCAAGAATGGCGGTTTCTACTGGGTAGATGCATATGTAACCCCTATTTACGAACAAGGCAGAATCGCGGGTTACCAATCGGTCCGAGTGAAACCAAAATCAAAATGGGTTGATGTAGCTTCAAAAGCCTACCAAAAGCTCCTAGAAGCAGAAAAGAACGGGCGCAGCTTTGCTTTTGGTTTGCCTACAGCATTCAAATATTCCGCACTTGCTGCGGCATGTGCCGTCCCTATCATTGCGAATATGATGGAAAGTGGCGTGTCGTGGCAACTTATGATGAGCGCATTACCTGCTGCTGTGCTTGCGGTTTTCTTCCGCCAAGAACTCATTGATACCCCTGCGTTTTTGAAAAAGCTGCAATCAGAATACGACAGTGTGAGCCGATTGGTTTATTCAGGTAACCACATTGCGTCTTCCGCAGATTTCCATATCAAGTTGCTACAAGCACGTATTCGCACGGTGTTGGGAAGAATGACCGATTCCGCTGCGCCTCTTCACCAGTTATCCGATGACTTAAGCAATACTGCAATCCGAGCCATGGGTGCCATTCGACAACAAAACACCGACATTCACCACGTTGCCAGCGCGGTGAATGATATGGCTTCTTCGGCTAATCAAGTATTTGAGCATGCATCCCAAACTCAAGTGCTGATCAACGATACTCAATCGCAATGCGACCAAACCCGAGCCAAAATTGATGCGACTGAAAATCAATTGAATCAACTCGCTGCTAATGCAGAAAAAGCTGCGCAAACCACTTATCAATTGAGCGAACAAGCACAAAAAGTTGGCTCAGTGATGTCTGAGATCAGTGGCATTGCCGAACAAACGAACTTGTTGGCACTGAATGCTGCGATAGAAGCGGCGCGAGCAGGAGAGCAAGGCCGTGGATTTGCCGTTGTTGCCGACGAAGTTCGTGCGCTTTCATCACGCACCCAAAATGCAACCGAGACTATTCAGGCAAGCTTGGGGCAAATGTTGTCGACCATTTCGACATGGCAAAAAGAAATTGAACGCAGCAGAGACCAGACTGGCGACTGTGTTGTGATAGCTCAGGAGGGCGCGCAAAGCCTACAGCAAATTGAGCAAATGATGACTGAAATTCATGGTTTGATTGACCAAGTATCTAACTCGGCCAACCAACAAACTCAACTGTCTAGTCAAGTCAGCGATCGCGTACATTCTATTGCTCAAACATCTGAGAAAAATTTAGCAGAGACGGATCTGGTTGAGCAAAACAGCCAAGTATTGAAACAAGGTGTCGATAGGCTGTTCCAATTGGCGAAACAGTTCGAGCAGAAATAAAGGCGCTTTCGTTCTCTCTCTAACAGGGCACTTTCGCTGACTCACTAAAGAAAGAGGAGAGGCATTGAATAAATGCCTCTCCCCTTTTAATGTCATTGGCTAAGTTAGATCTTAGGGCTGTTTAGATTTGATCCATACTTCGTCATTTTTTATCTGAACTTGCCACGTTCTTAAACTCTGTTCTGGCATTTCCAAACACGCGCCGGTCTCTAAGCTAAAATGCTGTTTGTACATAGGAGAGGCGACGCACAACTCCTCCCCCTGATTTCCAACAATTCCTCGACTCATTACGTAAGCCCTTGCTATTGGGTCCCAATTCCCGACAGCAAACACGCGGGGCGAATTATCCGGTTTACTTGAACCCACAAACGCTTCGTCCGGCACCAAAAATAGCGCGACCTGATGATCGTCAAACACACTCCCAACGCCTTGATAGGGCGAAAGCTGGTTGATATCGCAAATCTTCTTCCACATCATTTCACCTCTGAATTTTGAATCGGAATTGTACTGGGTATACGTTGCCCTCGAACTCTCTGGTAAGGCAGCGGAACGCTATCACCTTCGTGATTTATGAATGGACGGAATCGGGCACGTTTTTTATCCGACATCACAGCGGTTTTCCATTCACATTGATACGAATCCACCACATGTTGCATCTGCGCTTCTAATTGAGCGTTGATTCCCAACGAATCCTCTATCACGACACTTTGCAGGTACTCCAACCCACCATCAAGATTGTCCATCCATACTGAGGTTCGTTGAAGCTTATCTGCCGTTTGAACGTAGAACATCAACACACGGTCAATCAAGATAATCAACTCGTCTTTCGACAAATCAGAAGCCAGCAAATCCGCATGGCGAGGACGCATTCCCCCGTTGCCGCAAACATACAAATTCCAACCATTTTCTGTGGCAATAACGCCGATATCTTTGCTCTGCGCTTCCGCACATTCCCGTGTACATCCGGACACCGCCATTTTTAGCTTGTGGGGCGAACGCAAACCTTTGTAGCGATTTTCAAGCTCAATAGCGAAGCCAACGGAATCATCGACGCCATATCGACACCATGTTGAACCAACGCACGATTTCACTGTTCGCAGCGACTTGCCATAAGCATGCCCTGTCTCAAAGCCCGCTTCGATGAGTTGTTCCCATATTTCAGGCAACTGCTCCATCTTGGCACCAAACAAGTCAACGCGTTGCCCACCAGTAATTTTGGTGTAGAGATCGTATTGCTTTGCAACTTGCCCTAAACGGATAAGCTTATCTGGTGT
The DNA here is from genome assembly GCF_030689305.1 of Vibrio penaeicida. Classification (GTDB taxonomy): domain Bacteria; phylum Pseudomonadota; class Gammaproteobacteria; order Enterobacterales; family Vibrionaceae; genus Vibrio; species Vibrio penaeicida_B. The sequence continues at coordinate 2,648 of NZ_JAUYVM010000005.1, forward strand.
TATCTCTCCGCCGGGAACACGAGGTACAACGGAGTAGGAACCGTCTTTTTGCAGGTTAGCCATAAAGGCATCGTTTGAATCTTGCAGCGCTTGGTGTTGTGGCTCCAAAATGTGTTCATTCCACAGCGATGCAAAAATCGACGCCGCTGTCGGCTTACATAGATCGCACCCAACACCACTACCGTATCGGGTGAGCAAAGTTTCAAAATCGTGGATCGCCTCAACCTGACAGATATGGAACAACTCCTGTCTTGAATACGCAAAATGCTCGCAGATATGGTTGTTGACCTCCATGCCCATCGCAGCCAATTCTGCATCCAACACGGTTTTCACCATGTTGCTGCACCCGCCACAACCTGTGCCAGCTTTGGTTTCAGATTTCAAGGTATTGAGATCGTGTGCGCCAGCTTGAATGGCAACCACCAAATCGCTTTTAGTGACATTATGGCAAGAGCAGATAAGCGTGTTATCGCCGATTTCTCCCGATAGGGGTGAAGCATCCAACAGCAGCTCCGCTGGATATTCAGGTAGCGGTGATTGATTTAGGTAACACTGAAGCAAAGCATCATAATCAGTATTGTCCCCTACCAATATCGCGCCCAACAATTGCGACCCAGATGCATCAGTAATCAGCTTCTTGTAAATGCCGGTATTAGCATCTTGAAGAATGAGTTCCTGAGCGCCTTCTGTCGTCATCTGCGCATCGCCAATCGAGGCAACATCCACCCCAAGCAGTTTGAGCTTAGTGCTCATGTCCGCGCCAGTAAACGTGCTGTCTCCACCCGACAATTGCTCGGCCACCGTCCGTGCCATTTGGTAACCTGGAGCCACCAGCCCGAAGATTTTTTGTTGCCATAAAGCGCATTCCCCAATGGCGTACACGTTCGGATCGCTCGTAATGCAGTGGTCATCAATCACAATGCCACCTCGCTCGCCCACGGCAATCCCAGCCAGCCTTGCTAACTCGTCTTGAGGTCGAATCCCAGCAGAAAAGACGATGACATCAACTTCCAACGGGTCTTTATCTTTCAAATTCATGCGATGAAATGCGCTTTCTCCATCAATAATTTCTTCTGTCGCAGTGCCTGTATGCACCTGCAAGCCGAGCGACTCTATTTTGCTTTTCAGCATATTGCCTGCCCCACCATCAAGCTGAACAGGCATCAATCTCGGTGCAAACTCAATCACGTGGGTATCCAACCCAAGTAGCCTTAATGCGTTGGCCGCTTCTAGACCAAGTAACCCACCACCGATCACTGCGCCGGATTTCGCCCCTTTACAGGCTGCTTGAATCTCAGAAAGGTCGTCCAGCGTTCGATAGACAAAACAGTTTTTACGCTCATGCCCAGGAATGGGAGGGACAAACGGATAAGATCCCGTTGCAAGAACCAATTTGTCGTACTGAAGAATAACGTTGTCATCGATCACCACTTGCTGATTTTCAGTTTTAACAGACGTAACCTGACGACCAAGAAGTAGCTCTACCCCATATTTTTTATACCAGTCCTCACTTCCAAGCTTTAAGTCTTCGTGGGACTTACCAGAAAAGAGAGCAGACAACTGTACTCTGTCGTACGCGATGCAAGTCTCTTCCCCAATCACTGTAATTTGATAGTGTAAATGAGCGTGTTTTTCTACCAGTGAAGCCACCAATTGATGCCCCACCATTCCGTTCCCGACAATGACCAAACGTTCCATTTTGCTCACCTTCCTTATGCGCTTTTGGGAGCGTCTAACGGCTCTTCTTGTTTTGAGGTTGCCAATACGGGTTGCGGCTTGGCTTGTTTTTCGTACAGAAAACGTAAAACCGACTGGCGATATTTTTGATATTGGGCGTTATCTGCCAACTGGACGCGATTTCTCGGTCTGTCCAGATCTACATCGAGTACTTCACCAATCGTGGCCGCTGGTCCGTTGGTCATCATGACAATTCGATCCGACAGCAAAACAGCTTCGTCAACATCGTGCGTTATCATGATCACGGTGGTATTGAGCTCCGCATGAATCGTCATCAGTGCATCTTGCAAGTGGGCTCTGGTTAACGCATCTAATGCGCCAAAGGGTTCATCCATCAGTAGCACTTTTCAGTAGCACTTTTGGCTGCAAAGCAAGTGCTCGTGCAATCCCGACTCGCTGTTTCATGCCACCTGAAATTTCATCGGGCTTTTTGTCACTGGCGTGGGTCATTTGCACTAATTCAAGGTAATGCTGAATCTGATCCCGCACCCATGATTTGTTTTTCTTTATTCCTGTATGGCTTGTATCTAGATTCTTGGTGGCTAAGTTCTTGGAAACTAAGTTCTTAGAAGATAAGTTCTTGGAAGATAAGTTCTTGGAAGCTAATTGTTTTACCGCCAGTTCCACGTTTTGGTAAACCGACAACCAAGGCAGCAACGAGTGGTTTTGAAACACGACTGCGCGCTCTGGTCCCGGTCCATCTACTTCTCGTCCTTGCAATATCACGCCGCCATCGGTTGGTTCGTGCAACCCAGCAACAAGGTTAAGTACCGTTGACTTCCCACAACCAGAGTGGCCAATCAGTGAAATGAATTCGCCCTCTTGAATGCGTAAATCCACTTTTTTCAAAGCAACAAATTCGCCTTTGGGAGTGGGAAATCGCATACCTAACTGAGTCAGGTTTAAAAATGTATTTGGCATAATGCTCTCCTAACGCAGTATTTGCTGCTTGTCCCAAGACACTGACTTTTGCAGCGTCAGCATGCCTCTATCGAGCAACAGCCCGATGAACCCAATCGTGATCACAGCAACCATGATCCGCCCTAGTGAGGCTGAGCTGCCGTTCTGAAATTCATCCCACACGAACTTTCCTAGCCCTGGGTTTTGCGCCAACATTTCTGCGGCAATCAGCACCATCCAAGCAACGCCTAACGAAAGGCGCAAGCCGGTAAAAATCATGGGAATGGCTGAAGGAAGAACAATCGTCCAGATGTGTTTCCACCACGATAGGCGTAACACTCGGCTTACGTTCACCAGATCCTTATCGACGCTCGTTACACCTACAGCTGTGTTGATGAGCGTCGGCCACAAACTGCACAGCGCTACGGTAAGCAAAGAGTTCACAAAGGATTTTGCGACTAAAGGATCGGAGCTAACGTATGTGGCACTCACCACCATGGTGACAATGGGTAACCATGCCAACGGTGAAACTGGCTTAAGTAACTGGATAACTGGGTTGAATGCTTGGTACAAATTGTGATTTAACCCCAATACGATACCCGCAGGAATGGCGATAAATGAGGCGAGAAGAAAGCCACACGCGACGGTGATCAAGCTGGTCGCTATCTGGTCGAAAAAGGTTGGCTTACCGGTATAAGGGCGAATTTTCACTTTGGCATCTGGATCTTTCGCCAGTTTGGCTGCATTGCGTTTTTCTTGACGCTCAACAAACGCCACTTCTTTCTCTCTTTCTGCCCAGTGGTCGGAAACCAAATGACCAAACTGCTGCGCTGTTTGAACGGGCCCCGGCAATGTGCCGAGTGAGGTTTGTACTTGGCGAGCTGACAAATGCCAAAGCATCAAGAATAACAATATCCCAAGCAAAGGAAGCAACAATGCTCTGCTGTGATTGGCGACTTGCGTTTTATTTGGGAATAACGAAAACACGTTGTTTTCCGATATTTTATTCTTAGGCAAGGGTTTCTTAGATAACTGACTGTCCATATTAGATTTCCTCTGTGCCTTTCAGCCCGATACTGAACTTCTTCAAATAAGCATTTGGCTTTTTACCGTCGTACACGATGTTGTCGATAAAATGCGTTTGTGGCTGGCGGTAACCATCTTGTGAACTGAATTCTGGGAAATCTGATTTGCTCAACACTCCATCTTTGATGAGGGATTCTGCAGCCTGTTGGTAAATGTCGGGGCGATACACTTGTTTCGCGATATTGGCGTACCAATCATCTGGCTTTTCTTCTGGAATTTGCCCCCAGCGGCGCATTTGCGTGAGGTACCAAATAGCGTCGCTGTAATAGGGGTAGGTCGCGTTATAGCGAAAAAACACGTTGAAGTCTGGTACTGAACGTTTGTCGCCTTTTTCATACTCAAACGTGCCTGTCATACTGTTGGCGATCACATCCGCATCTGCGCCAACGTATTGGCTTTTAGCCAGTATCTTCACCGCTTCTTCACGGTTGGCGTTGTTGTTCTCATCTAACCAATGGGCCGCTCGAATTAATGCCTTAACTACGCGAATGTGTGTATTCGGATACTTTTCTGCCCAAGCTTTAGAGACACCAAACACTTTTTCAGGATTGTTTTTCCATATTTCGTAATCGGTGACTACAGGAACACCTATTCCCTTGATAACCGCTTGCTGATTCCACGGTTCGCCGACGCAGTATCCCATTATGGTTCCCGCTTCCATCGTGGCGGGCATTTGCGGTGGAGGGGTGACACTCAGCAGCACATCAGCGTCTAACTGACCACTGTTGTCTCCTGTTTTCGGAGCGTAATACCCTGGGTGAATCCCCCCAGCCGCTAGCCAGTAGCGTAATTCGTAATTATGGGTAGAAACCGGAAACACCATACCCATGTTGAATGGCTTCCCTTTGTCGAGGTAACTTTCTACAACAGGTTTTAACGCATCGGCTTTGATTGGGTGGACAGGTTTCCCATCCGTCTGTTTGTTTACGTGGGGCTTCATCTGCTGCCATATATCGTTAGAAACCGTAATGGCGTTGCCATTCAAATCCATACTAAACGCGGTGATCACCTCTGCTTTTGTACCTATGCCAATGGTGGCCCCCAGCGGCTGCCCCGACAGCATGTGCGCACCATCCAATTCACCATCAATCACTCTATCGAGTAACACTTTCCAGTTGGCTTGCGCTTCCAGCGTTACGTACAGGCCTTCGTCCTCAAAAAAACCTTTTTCGTACGCCACCGCAAGAGGCGCCATGTCGGTCAGCTTAATAAAGCCAAACTTCAAGTCCTCTAGCTCAGGCTCCCCTACCTGTGCAAAAGCAGAATGCGCACTTAATGAGATAGCACCGAATGAAAGTGTTAAACCCACGGTTTTTAGTAACCAAGACCTTATTCTGTTTTTCCGACAACCCATTCGAACGCTCCTGTTCAAAATTCCAATAATAAAAACTTAAAAAAAAGGCGCGGCTGCACCTAGAGTGCAGTCGCGCCATTGCTTAGCTATTGACCACCGCCGTTGATGGTCTATTGGAGCATTGCTCCGCTTATAGTTTTTATTAGTTCAAGTTGCGTGCCAAATGAAAAATTTGATTTAAATCATATGGTTAATCTATCATCACATTATTAACTTAGCTCTTTTGCCGCTTTGTAGTGCATCCCTGCACCAGATCGAGTGTTATTCCAGTCTACATAACCTGAACTAGGGATAAGGGGTTAGCTAATCTATTCAAATACAAGTAGCTTTCCAATAGACGAATTATAATGAGCTATTTTTGCTTAAGACAAGGCGAAGCCACGAACCAATAACGGGTTATTGGGAGGGGGTTCAACGAAGTAATAAGTAAAAAGAGCCATTAGAAAGCAATCTGTTATCCCGAGTTCAGGTTATATACTCTATCGGGTCTGAGTTAACCAATCGCATCAAACGTTAGCATTAGATTCTTAGCCACAAGGCCGATTGGCTGGCTGGATTTCATCGCGCTGGTTCGAAGTGCTTTATAGGCTTCTTCTTCATCTATGCGGTGCATTTTCATCAAAGTGCCCTTGGCTTTTTCGATCCACTTTCGATCATCGAGCTTTTGATGTAGCGAAGCGATTTCTTGTTCCACTTTATCCATATTTTCACGTAATCGCGCAGCGTGTTGGAGCCACATGGCTAAATCATGATCGGAACGATAAGGAAGGATGACATATTGGTTTGCGAAAGGCAGGTGAGCAATGTTATCGACCTGAAGTGTTTCTACAAGGATGACTAATACACACTTTTTGGCGGCAGCATATTCAATGAGGCACTTCAATTCAGCGGTTGGGGCAGCCCATGAAACCACCAACGCCTGACGATTGAAATTGAGTTCTGGTTCTATGCCCGAATCTGCTTCGTTCAGCATCACGTCTATATGTGCCAACTGGCAACGCACAACCTTCATTTGCTGCGTGGCCAGTTGTTCACAAATTCGCGTTTGATGTTCTAAGTTATCGCTGAGTACGAAAACCGTATGATCCTTCATAACATGTCCTTTTTATCGCATTCCGACTTCTGTTATGAAGTGGGATGGGTTAGGAGACTAAGGCTGTCTTAGCTAGATATTGGCCCCAATATTCGTTTGCCAATTTTTGTGCCTTTTCTTTGTCTCCATGAATCGCAAACAGCGCTGACACTAGCGTCGCGACAACGCTGTGCGACATCAATTCAAGTTCAGCAGGTGCCGTTCCAAGCACACAATTTTCCGCGACTTTGACGCTCTGAGAAGCGCTTTCTTCCCAATAGACGGGCTCGACTTTTCCGTGGTCGCACACCCAAACGGTTTGGCTCACTTTTGGGTTGAATTCGGTTTCACCCGATGTCCCTTTAAACGACAGTACACGCCTAGATTCAGCGCAAACTTTTTGTTCTACTTTGGCGTGCAGCTCCTGAAAACCTGGGTGAAAGCTGCCTCTTAGCCCATAAGGTAATTGACCCGGGTTAAGCGCTCGCACTACCGTATTGATTGGTGTTCTTACGCCATATCGCGCGTTCCAACTTAGTAACGTTACTATTTTGGGCTGAAAAGTTTCTAATGGCAGGTATGCGATGCCCTCGGATTGAATGACTTTTTCTGCGTGCTCCAAACTCTCTGCTTTAACAATGCCGATCGCGTCTAGAGACTGCTCGGCGTGATTTTTTGTTAAGTGTCTTTGCGCGTGACCGTGCAATAGAATCTTGTGACCGTTATCCGCCAAAATTTTAGCCGCGACCAAATGCCAAGCTCTGTCGGTCGTTTTGTTCTCGTGAACGCGCTTTCCGGCATACAAGGGCCAATCCAAATCCGCTTTGATAGGTTCAAAGCCTTCATGAAACGCACGGACAAAACCTGCTATTTCTTCCGGCGTTTCGTTGTTCACCCGCATCAATACTAATGCCATCGCCAGTTGGTCGTCGGCAACTTGCCCATCAAACCATCCTCTCAACAAATCGAACGATTCTTGTTCAGTGAGCGGTCTTCTTCCACGCTCGCCTTTCCCGAGAGCCTTAATACACTGAATAGCGATAGACATTTACTGCATCCTTTTACTGCACCTTTTGACGAAGTGGTCACTATACAGAAAACTCCACGCTCTGTGATATCAAAGCTGAAATACTTGCTCTTATATTCACCACTTCGCCCAAGATCATCAGTGCAGGGCTAATGCCCTTTAATTTCTTGGCAGCATCATTTAGTTGGTTCAGCGTTAGGGTATGAATGTTTTCTTCATCGCTGCATCCGTTGGTCACAATGGCGGCAGGCGTTTCTCCCTTTAATCCATTTTTAATCAGCCCTTGCTGGATCTCGTTTGCTTTTTCTAACCCCATGTAAAAAACCAGCGTTTGCCCGCTATTCACCAAACCACTCCAAGCAGGTAAAGCGCCCGTCACCACGTTCCCCGTAACTAGCGTGACGCTGCGCGAAACTTCTCGATGAGTCAGCGGAATCAGTGAACTGGCAGCACAGCCGATCGCAGCAGTAATGCCAGGTATCACTTCAAACGGGATCTGATATTTCGCTAATTCCAATGCTTCTTCACCACCCCGACCAAATATAAAAGGGTCGCCCCCCTTGAGCCTTACGACCTGTTTGCCTTCCTTGGCTAACCGGACGAGCAACGCGTTTATCGCTTCTTGCTTCATACTTGGATGACCGCAGCGTTTACCAACGTAAATGGTTTCCACATGTGGTCTGGCGAGCGTTAAAATGTCTTGGTTGATCAAGCGGTCATACACCAACACTTGGGCATCTTGAATGGCTTTAAATGCTTTGATGGTTAGCAATTCGGGGTCACTTGGACCGCACCCCACCAATTTAACTGTTCCCCCACCCTTTCCGTTTGTCTGATGCATTGTGGGTGCGCGCGCATCTAAGTTAACTTTCTTAAACAGCAGAGGTCTGAATGAAGTCGATCTACAATCCGTTTGCATTACTTTTGTCATTCCAGAATATCCCCTACTTCATAAAAATTACGTTTTGTTCCAAAGCGTTATTGAGCTCGGGAATGCATGACCCACAGTTGGTTCCGCACTTAAGTACGGCCTGTAATTGGTGTAATGATTGAATGTTGTGTTGCTCAATCGCTTGCTGAATTTGAATATCTGACACCCTAAAACAGCTGCAAACCAAGGTGCCTCGCTCACGACCAGACAACCCTTGAGATAAGTTTCGAATATCAAGTGGCTTTCCTAACATCTCTGCGATTTCATTGGCATTCACAGGCATCGGTTTGTGGCTGATCACCGTTATCGCGTCTGTCACAAAGCATTTTTCTAACGGATCAAACCGTCCTGCGATTACGCACCAGCCTTGTGGTATGTCTAAAATCAGACATCCAGAAAGCGCCTGCATTAATGATGGTTTGGAATAAGAAGTTGAAGTGCAATAACGCCAAACAACGCCCGTATCGAGCGTTTGCATTGACGAATAAATAGGATGATTCTGCACAATGGCATTCGGTTTGTTGTGATCACCATGGCGCTGAACATGAGTGATGTAACTGCCCACTTTTGCGGGCATCAGAGATACGGGTTGAGATTTGAATGCAGGCTGCCCAGAAAGAGGATCAACCACAGATTCGAGTACTCGATTTATTTGGCTTGCTGACTCGTCATGACCACTGTAGCAACCAGCCCAGTGCATACTCATAAACACTTGCTTGGCATTCAGCCCTTTATCCCATTTTGCTTTGGCGTAAACAATAGAACCTTCGGCAAGAGTTGGATGCTGAATTTTAACCAGTTCACCTTCACTAACGCCTAGCATTTCACCGCTCAGTGAGTTGAGATACAAGGTAGGTTCTGGATCGAGTTCTGAAAGATGCTCGATGTGCCCTGTTCGCGTCATCGTATGCCATTGGTCTCGGTGACGCCCCGTATTCAGCCACCATGTTGGATCGGTTTTATCCGATTCATTGGGCTTGGTCACCAAGAAGTTGGCTCTGCCAGAAGCCGTGCTAAACCGACCATTACGGTAAGGGGCGGAATCTTCATTTAAAGGCCATCGAGCTGGCGTCCAGTGTTGATACTCATCATCTGATATGTCTGCCAATTCTGATATATCCAGCAGAAGCGGCGATTCGTGATTTATGGATGTCATTCGTGCGTATTCTCGAAATACATCGGCTTCAGACTCAAAATCAAACCCGCTTTCTATGCCCATTTTTTCGCACAATGCCCGACCTACCGCACTGATGGTTTCCCAATCGGCTTTGGCTTCACCCGGCGGTGCCATAAAACGGCGCTGACGCGACATGCATCGCTCGGAGTTTGTCACCATGCCTTGCTTTTCGCCCCATCCAGCCGCGGGAAGCAATACATCAGCGTATTGAGCAGTATCGCTGTCTGGCGTAATGTCGGAGACAATCACCATGTCACACTGAGCGAGTGCACGGCGCACTTTGTCGGCATTCGGCATGGAAACCACTGGGTTTGTAGCCATGACCCAAATGACTTTCACCTCCCCTTTTTCCACCGCGTCGAACAAATCCACGGCTTTCAAACCCGGTTTGGTTGCGATGTTTGGCGCCCCCCAAAACTGAGCCACTTTTTCAATCGAATCATCATCAAAGCCTCGATGCACGGCCAACATATTCGCTAGACCACCCACTTCTCTCCCGCCCATAGCGTTGGGTTGCCCAGTTATTGAAAAAGGTCCGCTGCCCGCTTTACCTATTTTTCCGGTAAGTAAGTGGGCGTTTATAATGCTATTGGCCTTATCGACGCCTTCACTCGACTGATTGATTCCTTGGCAAAATACAGTAATTGCGGTGGGAGACAGTGCGAACCATTGGTAGAAAGTACGTAATGGTCCTACATCCAGCCCTAATGTTTGCGCGACGTTGCGAAGTTCATATTCAGGCGTGGTAACAAGTTGAGACAGCGATTCAAAACCACTGGTGTGATGCTCAATAAAGCGCTCGTCCATATGCCCGTTTTCAATACAAAAACGAATCAAGCCGTTATAAAGCACGATGTCGCCATCGTTTTCTAATGCCAAGTGTAAATCAGCTTGTTCCGCAGTGACGGTTTTACGAGGGTCTAGAACCACTAAACGTAAATGCGGGTTTTGTTCTCGTGCTTGCTGGATCTGACGAAAAATCACAGGATGAGTCCATGCGGTATTCGCTCCAGTTATGACAATCAGATCAGTTTTAAGTAGGTCGTCGTAGTTAACGGGTACGACATCTTCGCCAAACGCACGAATATGTGCGGCCACCGCCGACGACATACACAACCGTGAGTTGGTATCAATATTGGCGCTCCCGACATACCCCTTCATCAATTTATTGGCGACATAGTAATCTTCGGTGAGTATTTGCCCTGAAACATACATGGCTACGGAGTTTGGTCCGTACTTTTCTATTGTGTCTTTCAGGTTATCTGAAATGGTATCTATCGCCCGCTGCCAAGTTACCGTTTCGCCCTTAATTCGGGGATAAAGTAGCCGCGATGGCATATTCAAACTTTCTTTCAGAGCCGCGCCTTTTACGCATAACGCGCCTTTGTTGGCTGGGTGCTTTTCATCACCTTTGATTTGACCTTCAGCAACGCTTACACTGCACCCAACCCCACAGTAAGGGCAGGTAGATTGTATTTCACATTTCGACATGCAGACTTCCCTTGGCAGATTATGCTCCGTAACCTTGTTAACCTCGCCTATCGAGGTTGCTTGGATACAAAAAAAGGCACCCAACCAGCGAAAGCTGGAAAGGCACCATTGCCTTTGACGTTGTTTTGAATTTTGAACCCAAGACACTCATATCACATCGCTTCCGTACGCTTATATGAGGTAAAAAGACAAGAGCAAAGAATGAGCCAAAAGATAATCTACATATAATTCAATACATTAATAAAACCACCTTACACCGAGTTGCACTACTTCTGAGCAATTCCACCCAATATAGTGCGGATGCCTTCAGCCCGAATGCGATTCACATTCCGATTCATTAGATGACGCAAAACATAGCGAAACAGGATGCGTTTTACTCCTTTCAGGTTACTCCCTTTTTTGGCATAAAAGGCATCAGGGTGAGTGTAAACGCCAAAGTCATCGATAATGCCTTCTCGCTGAATATAGGTGTTCCCACCATTCCAATCATTTTCCGGATTTTGTAAGCATGAAGTCGCAATTCCATAACCACGAAAGGCATCACATTGGTCTGAGAATCGTTGCTGCACCCGAGAAAGGTAATCACTGTCGATGATATAGCCTTCAACCTCCCGCCATTGATCCCCATACCAAATTTCAACCCAGCTATGGATGATTCTTTTTGGCGCCGCCACAAACAGGTAAGCCGGAATCGCCCCTTTTTGAAGTTGGTTGTCGATAGTAAACCCATGAAAACGAGCGTGAACCCCCACCGCGCGGAGCAGTGCTATCAACAAAGTGCCTTTAGTATTGCATTGCCCATACCCATCTTTCAGAATTTGGCTTGCTGGGATCGTATCGTCGAAGTTATAGCCGAAGAGAATGTCGTCACGGACAAAGTTGTATATGGCTTTTATCGCGCGAAAAGGAGGTAGCGCACGCCAACCCTTTCGCTCAATTAGGGATTGGATGGAAGGGTGCTCAAAATCCACCATAGGGCTAGATACAAGATATTGGTTGAAATCGTTATTCATATTACCTCCTGCGATTTAGAGGTCTCAGATTACGAGATCAGCCAGAAAAGAAATTGAATAAACTGGCTATATAAACTGGTTATATAAACTACCTAATGCTGCTCAAAGAGCTTTATGGCTTCGCGAATAGTCAGCCCAAAGTGTTGTTTAAACGTTCGGCTCAGATGAGCGCTGTCGGCAAATCCTGACATATAGGCAGACTCGGTCGCACTCTTCCCTGAATTCAACATACCAATGGCACAAAGCAGACGACGCCAAAGCAAGTAAGGTCGCCATGCGATCCCCATATTTTCTTTAAACACATGTAGGAACCGGCTCTCGGATAAAGCGACCTCTTCGGCAACATCACTCGCTCGCCAATGATCTGGCTTTACGCACACTTGCCCAAAACACTGGTTCAGCCGTTCCAATAAATCCTGTATTCGGCTGTCGAGCTGAACATACTCCGTTTCCATTGGAATTCGATACCTACTGAGATGAGGCGATTGTTTTTCGATCCACTCTGACACAAAATCAAACTGTTGATTTATATCGACATCACACGACAACGCCTTCACAGATACGCAAGTGTCTCCATTGAGTCGTTCCAGAAAGATCTCCCCCAATGTCGACTCAGGTTCAACCAGCCAAACCCACCCAGACTCCATATCGAGTTGGTGCATAACACTAGGGGCTAATAGTGAAGCGCCACTGAACGTAGCGCCTTCGATAGCCAGCTCCGCACTTCCATTGGGGATAGTAAGCTGAATCGCATGGTGGCGGTGGCTACCCGCTTCTAACATTAGGCTATAGCAGGCAAATAAGCCCGGTTGAAGCCGAAAATTAGCTGGCATTCGACGTAATCATTAACTTGATGCCGAAGTAACCAAACAGCGAACCTGCTGCGCGTTTTGTCCAGCGGATAATGGTTTCGCTTTGCTGTACTTTTTTGCTGACTTTTGCAGAGCTCCAAGAAAGGAACAGCAACCAGAACATGCCGTTAACGTTAAATACAACGCCAAGTATCAAAAAGGCTAACGCTTTGCTGTCGCTTTCAGCAGAAATAAATTGAGGAACAAAAGCGAGGAAAAACAGCGCCACCTTAGGGTTAAGAACGTTGGTAAGAAAGCCTTGTAGAAAAATATTCTTTAAAGGGGCTTTATTCAGTTTTGCTGGTGCGTCTGAGTTGGAATTAGAAGGCTTAGAAAACAGCAACATTGCCGCCATACAAAGAAGATATAAACCACCTATAATTTTGACGACCGTAAATGCCATAGCCGAGGTGGCTAAAACAGCGGATAGACCAAATGCCGCTGCAAAAATGTGAAACAAAGTACCCGCACCAATACCTGCCCCAGCCACAACTCCCGCCTTCATCCCTTGTGTGGCACTTCTCCCCATCACATACAAAGAGTCGGGGCCAGGAATCAGATTAAGCGCTATTCCTGAAACAACAAACAGCCAAAAGTTTTCAATACCGAACATTCAAATTCCTTTTTTCGAGGTGGGTAAGAAAGGATTGTACGCTTCTAAAAGTAAATTGAATATTATCAAAAAGTATATTCGTAATAATAATTTATTATTCATACACATAAGCGTGCTCAGCTATATTGTTCTAGCGATGAAATGGATGACCCCGATTCTCATGTCCACAATCATTGTTGTCGGTTACTTTTTGATAGTGAGAGCTTTTGTAACTCGCTGGTTGCGTATAAGAAAGTGAGAGATTCTAGAAATTTCACCGATCTCTTATACGCAAATTCGCCTTATGGGTTCGCACTTTGCGGTGGTTTGTAGTTAGACAACTTAAGAGTTTATGGATTTGCTCTCAAATCCCTCAAGAGCCTTATTAACGTGTTTCACAGATACCCACGCAACACCGTCGTTGAACATATAAGCCCCCATAAACACACAGGCAATACCTGTTAACAAAAATCCAAGATTGAAGTTTGTGGAAATTGAATACAGAAAAAGCAAAAAAGCAGCAAATCCAAAGATTGTAATTAGTGCTCCTAAAACCAAGTTGTATAAGCACATGACATTGTCCAAGGAAGATAACTTAACTCTGTAAGAAACATCGTTAATGTCACTGATATCTGGTAAAAGCTTTATCAGCTTAATTACATGACGGAATGACACTCTGTCACTTACTCTTCCATTTAAAATTAGTGCGGCTTTCAACATCGGGAGACCAAGCTTAACACCATGAATATTTCTAAAGTACTCAGTATCGAGCTCTTCTTTTAAATGCGCCCTAAGATCTTGGGATACATCTGGGTCAGCTATAGCATTAGATATAGACACACCACGCTGCTTTTTACTCGATTGATAAAAGCTCACAATCTTAGGTAAATTGATTAACGTAGATATAGCAAGAAGAACAGATAAAACGACATATTCCCCTTGCTGCAACAATTCTGCATACAAGTCCATTATTCCCTCTACAATATTGATTCTATTTGATTCACGAGTACAGCAGGATAAAGTTGGTTCTTTGTCATAGCTACCTCAGCAACACACCCACAACACAAAACGTTTATCGAGTAAGGCGAACCCAAGCGACGACAGAACGATTTCCTTCGCACACTTCTCTATCATGAAATGCTAAGTTTCCGTTTGTAGTAAACGCCGTTAATACCAGTGAAAACTTTCTATTTGCAACGGCTTCATTTGGACTTTTTACTCGATAAAGGTTTGATCCACAGCCATTTCTTACCGAAGAATTAAACTCAAAAACCGTCGCATCGCTATCAAGCTGATATACGTAATTCACGTTACTTTTATGAATATCTTTAGCTGCAAAGCTAAAACCAGAAACAGAAAGCAGTAAAGCGGACGTAATCAGAATTTTAAAAGATTTCATTTCAATCTCCATGTTTAAACAAGAAATAAGCAACTCACACCATATCAAATAAAGGTTTTATTTTTCAAAAAGTTAAGATCATAATTTGTGATAAGAGTCTAATATATAACTCATTTTTACAATCCGAGCTGATTAAAATGCATTGAAAGAAACACCCTCTTTCTTTAAAAATCACCTAACCTATCAATCTGCAATTCAAAATGCAGAACAGAGTAATCCTTCCCCAAACACACATAATCTAAATAGTAAATAACCCTTAAAATCAGTTCGTTAATGAATGGCACAAATAGTGCTTTATTGGGCTATCAGTGTTTAGAATATTCAAAAGGAAAGCTTGATGGCTAAAGTATCGGTGATTATTCCCACTTATAACTGCATTGCTTATCTACCCAAAGCAATTAACAGCGTTTTGGAGCAAACTTTTGGCGACTATGAAGTGATCGTCATTAATGACAACAGCACTGATGAAACCAGCACCTATTTAAATCAAATCACTGATACAAGGTTAAAAGTTCTGACAACGAAAGGCGTTGGAGCATCTGAGGCTCGAAATATAGGAATACGAGAAGCGAATGGGGAATTTGTTGCTTTCTTAGATGCCGATGATTTTTGGCACCCAGAAAAGCTAGAGAAACAGCTGAATCTTCACGCCAATCACCCAAACCTAGCCATGAGCTTTACAAACTACGATCACCTAGATGAACAATACCAACTTATTATCGACTGCTTTGGGTATTGGAATCAGTTTCAGGTGTCCGAGCAGGACCTTTGCCTGAGCAAACCGCTAGAGTGCGTTATCGAAAACAACATCGTAGGCACATCTACCGTTATGGTAAAGCGTGTGGTTCTGGAACAGTTAGGCATGTTTGATGCGCAAACCACTTATGCTGAAGATTGGGAGCTTTGGCTAAGAATATGTGACCAGCATGACGTGGGTGTTGTAAATTCCGTTTTAACGGGATACCTAATGCGCAATGGCTCAACGACCCAAACAGATAGCCGTCGATTAGATAACCTGAAAAGTGTCGAATCCATTATTAAGAAATATCAAAGCGCCCGTGATTTAGAACGCGTAGGCTATGCCTCTTTTAACAAAGCCAACGCAAGAGTTCTTGAAGGGTACGCGGATTACTATCGGGGGCTAAAGCAATTTTCCACAGCCATCTTATTCGATCTACGAGCGCTGAAATTGGACCCTCAAATCAGAAGATTTCGAAGCTTGTTGGGGGATTGCAAGAAACTCACGCGCTTGATTATTCAGTAACACCTGAATTCAGTTTACATTGTAAATTCTTGGCTATGCGTCTCTCGGCGGTGCTTCCTCATACTGCGGTACGCCATCGGCAATCAATTCCCACGTCGCTTTGGAACCCACATAAATATGTCGACTGAGCGAAATTTCTGGGTCGCCATTGATGCAGCCCAACGTAACGCCATGTACTTCGCCGTTGAATACACCAGTCAGCGTCGAGCCGCATTTTGAACAAAACTGCAGCCCGAATCCGTGTTCGCCAACATAAGATGTCAATTTTTCTTCACCAGACAACCATTCAAATTCGCCTTCTTTCACCAGTGCATACGCTGAAGCCTGAGCACTAAATGCTTTTCGGCATCGAGAACAATGACAAGATCGAGCGTCGTGAAGCGTTCCATTGATCTTGTACTTTATATCACCGCAAAAGCACTCACCTGTAATCGACATGACGTATCCTTATGTCTATGGTTTGATGTTCCCTAACAAAAGAGCACTAGCGTAATTGAAGTGCGGATGCACATGATAGGTTTCGTGTGAAGCTGATTCCTACTAAGTTATCCAGCTTCTCTCTGCTCACTTTCCAATTGATCAACTAATTTTAGAGTTGTAGTTATCTGTTTTGCGACAGCATGGATAACATTCATACAAACTGAGTTCCCAAATTGTTGGTAAACTTGGTTTTGCGAAACAGCATCGACTTTAAAGCTCTCAGGGAAACCTTGCAACCTAGCGCATTCACGAGGGGTAAGCTTGCGAGGATTCTTACGTAGTTGACTCTGATCTATTAAGATTTCAGAACCATCTTTATAGTATCGAGCGCTAATAGTATTCGTGTACGTACTATCGGCATTGAAAAGTGAATAACCAAAGCCATTCCCCTTGGTTTTGTGCCCTTCCTTTCGTTTTTGGTGTCCTTCCCACAATCTATCTGAAATAGTAAAACGGTCTTTACCATACTCATCATAGTCTGCGGTTAGTTCAGCTGTTGTGAGCAGAATATCCCCAACGCGTGTCGGTATCTTTGGTGGTTCAGGCCAAATGAAAGCTTTGTCAAAATCAATATTTGGGTATTCATCTTTATTAAAACCTATGATGAAAACTCGCTCTCTATTTTGTGGTGCGCCAAAATCACCAGCTCGTAACACGCGAACATCAACCCAATAATTCAACTTATCTTGCAATGCATGACGGGCTTCTTCACTCATAGGCACATCTTCAGGGATCTGCTGTTCATGTTTACCTTGTAAGATATCCATAATAGTTTTTAGAGTACGCCCTTTATCATGCCCTCTGAGCTGCTTAACATTCTCAAGTAAAAAGGCTTTAGGTCGCTTTGCCGCTAGAATTCGTTGAACCTCAAAAAACATTGTTCCTCTGGTGTCACTGAACCCTTGTTTTAACCCTGCCTGAGAGAAAGCTTGGCATGGAAAGCCACCTAAAAGAATTTCGTGATCTGGGATCAAATCTGCAGAAATTTTAGTAATGTCACCGTTTGGCATATCGCCATAGTTTGCCAAGTAAGTTCTTTGGGCAAACTTATCCCACTCAGAGGTGAATACACAATGACCACCTAATTGTTGAAACGGATAGCGGATGCCGCCAATACCAGCAAAAAGATCAATAAAACGAAAGTCGGCATCTTCTACTTTGCCCTGCTTTAAAGGGGCATTATCGTAGAACTTCTTCATTTCATCTTCTAAATCGACAATCTTTCCCCACTTTAATGGTGAAGGCTTGTGCTCTCCAGCTTCCCAACCTCTGATTGTTCGCTCACCGTCTTTTCCTAATCCTATCAAATTTGCTAGCTCGCGCTGCCCTAATCCGAGCCTATTCCTTAACTCTTTGATATAGTGGGAAGTATTCAATGTGTGCACCATATTTCTCTATTAATATCCGGTTTTTGCCCTGGTGATAGTGCGCACTGTATATTTGATCATACATAATTGCAAGTAGTTATCCGGTTTTTAACCCTGTAAAAGGAAGTGAGAATGGCTTACACAATTAGAGATGGGATGATTGAGCAGGAAGGAGCTTTTCTGGAAGCTGAACACCTATTTAAGCTTGGTAGAATATTAGCCAACTCAAGCGATGCTGAAGTTGAATTGGTTATCTCGAAGCGTCCTGCTCGGATCCATTTTGAATTTGAAGCAGAACCAACTCCGAATTTTTTGCTGTTCTTTCGGGGGAAACTACTCGATAAGGAACAAACGCACGTATTAGTAAACTATGGTTATTTCATCACTGATGGCAGAAGGTTGCATTTTGTTAGTTCTCACATAAATGAATACTTATCAATCGCCTTTGGAACACTTTCTCTACCTAAGCTAATGAAGCTTCTACGTTCTTTATATTTAGAAGGTTTGATTGATGAGTTTCCAGCCCACTTAATTGAACTGCTTAGAGATAAGCAAAAAAAGCAAGCTCACCATGAAAAGCTATTTGTAAAATCACTGTACCCTTATCAAGAGGAAGGAGTTAATTGGCTCAGCTTTTGTGCTGAGAGCGGTGTTGGAACAATACTAGCTGACGATATGGGGCTAGGAAAAACTGCTCAAGTAATTGCACTTTGTTGCGATGTATTAGAGAAAAGCTCGAATAGCAAAATTCTTATTGTTGTTCCGAACCCTTTGCTCGATAACTGGGTTAGAGAGTTTCAATTCTTTGCACCAAGTATTACCCCTTACATCCATTATGGTAAGAATCGTCGAGGTGTCGCCTCTGCTTTTGATGAACACAATGTTGTTATAACCCCCTACACAACAATGTCTTCAGATATTACGATGTTTGAAGATATGTATTTTGAACTCGCTTTGTTCGATGAAGCGAGCATGTTAAAAAACCCTAAATCTAGTCGCTCTCTATCTGCCCGCCGTTTGAATATCGGTGTGACTGTTGCGATGTCAGGAACCCCAGTTGAAAATAGTTTAATGGATGCGTGGGCATTGACGGATCTCGTATTTGAAGGGTTCTTAGGGGAACAAGATAGCTTTAAGAGTCGCTACGTACACTCTGACTTGTCTGAGACACTCAATGAGAATTTGGAAGAGCTTGAGAATAGCTTACGTCAAATTACATTACGAAGAATGAAAAAAGATGTGTTAGAGCAACTACCAGAAAAGCTTGATATACACACCGCTGTTTCTTTAGGGGAAACTGAAAAAGCAATGTATGAATCACTGATAGACGAGATGCAGCGTGATAATGAATGCGGGGGCAGTGGGATTTTACCATTGATAAATAAACTTCAGCAATTTACCGCTCACCCAGCTTTGGTTGAACCAACACTGGCTCATGACGTTAACTCTCTCATCAAGCATAGTGCCAAGTTTGAGTTACTTATGATTCAAATGGACAAAATTGTACACACTAATGAAAAGGTCATTATCTTTGCAACTTTCCAAAAAGCAATTGATTTAATACAAAGAGCGATAAAGGAAAGGTATGGCATTCTGTCTGGGGTTATTGATGGTCGGACACCTAATGATGAGCGTCAATCACTCATTGACGAATTTTCTTCATCAAAAGGGTTTGATGTTTTGTTGCTGCATCCTAGGACAGCTGGTATGGGGCTCAATATTACAGCCGCAACTAATGTGATTCACTACTGCCGTCAATGGAACCCTGCACTTGAAGAGCAAGCTACGGCAAGGGCTTGGCGAAATGGTCAGAAATCCATAGTAAACGTTTACTACATGTACTATGCCCATACGATTGAAGAAAAAATTGATGAACGTATTCGTTTGAAGCAACAGCTCAGTGAACGCGTTGTATCGGTAACCGATGATAAAGAAACAGACAAGCAGATAATGCTTGCGTATTTGGAAACGTTAGTCTCATGAATCAAAAAATAGAATTGCCAGAAGAAGATGATTTTCGCCCCTCAGCAGCTCGCTTAGTCGAGAGTCTGCGTGATACCGGTTATAGCAAAGAGGCTGCATTTGCGGATATTATTGATAATTCAATAGCGGCTAATGCAACTCAAATTGAAGTCGAACTCCAGTATATGTATGGAGAGTTCAGAGTCATCATTAGCGATAATGGTGATGGGATGTCAGAAGAACAACTAAGAAGCGCAATGCGTTATGGTTCGCCACGCCGTGACAATCCTAAATCGTTAGGTAAGTTCGGTATGGGGCTAAAGACAGCATCGACAGCATTTTGTCGCCGTCTTGTAGTGCTATCTCATCAAGATGGTAACAACGTTGGTCGAGCGTGGGATATAGATAAAATTATCGCTTCGGATCGCTGGGAGCTAGAAACTCCAAATGAAGATGATTATTACGATGACTTTGAGGTATTGAGTAGTTTTTCAAATACTAGCGGCACCATGATTATTTGGGAGAATATAGACCGTTTAGTTAAGTCTGGCAGTGAAAAGCAAATGCGAGAGCAGATTAAGTCTCTTGGTAAAGACCTTTCTTTAGAGCTAAGCGCAGTATTCTTCAAGTTTTTGCACTCTGGTGAAGTGACCATTTCAATGAAAGTTGGAGATAGCCCAGCCGTAAATTTAAAAGGTTGGGATCCTCTCTGTTTTGATTTGAATCGAACTACTGATGGCGCTCGTTCTCGTGTACTTAAAGAAAAGTCAGTACCTATTGAAGTCGGCAATAAAAAGCTTTCATTTACAGTGAGAGGTGGGGTCATCCCATCTCAAAATGAGCTTAACTCTGATGAACGAGACTACGTTCGATATAGCCTCGATAACCAAGGGCTTTATATCTATCGTGAAGGTCGTCTTATCTGGCACGACGGTTGGCCTCATCGCATGTATAAAAAGGAAAGCAAGATCACTCGACTTAGGGTTGAGTTAAACTTTAATCATGACCTAGATGATGTATTTAGCATCGACTTCCGTAAGAGCCGTGTGATTATTCCTGTTGAAGTTAGGGAAGAACTAAAGCGCCTGATCGCTCCTTGGCGTCAGGAGTTACTTAAGGGGCAAGAACGTTTAGTTTCAGCCAATACCAAACGTACACATGGTCCTGCAGATAAAGCTATTGATAAACACAAAAAGCATACAAAGAACTCTGAGATCAAAGTTAATGGTGACACCGTCACCATTCGTAATCAAAATCAAATGAAGCCAACCGTTATTGAAGGCATTCGTGTATATGATGATAAAACGGTTCGAGTACATGAAGAAGAGTCATTACTTGGTGATGATTTATGGGAGCCTTCATGTGATGAAGAGGGAAATACGTGTGTGACTTTGGGAAAATCTCATCCTTATTTCCACAAGATGTATAACGTTTGCAAGGATAACGTTGAAGCTATGAAAGCTTTGGATATGTTGCTCTGGAGCTTATCTAATGCTGAACATGGTGAATTTTCTGAAGCGAATCAACATACTTTAAAAGGCTTTCGCCAAAAAGTAAGTCAGACGTTACGTTATTTAAGTATTGAATTACCTGATGCAGAGGAAGACTAATGAGCTATCAATATGACCTATCCGATTTTAAACGTTATTTGAATAATAAAAGCCCAAAGTATCGAGTAGATGGCCTTATTTTTTGGCAAAACAGAATCCCATTGCCGATTGATTTATTTAACAAAATATTTAATGAATCTGATCAGATCGTTACCGATTACGTTTATCAACTAGCGGCAAGCGCTGTTACATTTAGTAATCGAGAGCTATTTGAAAACACATTTGATATTTCAGTGACAGACCTTCCCAAAGGGGATTTAAAGAAAAAGCACGTAGCTTTGTTAAACTGGCTGAATGAACAATTATCAGAGCGCTCCATAATTACTCGGATGTCTTATGAGATTGCAGATATTTTAGGGCTTGATGAGTTCTCTTTCTCTATTGAAAAAGTCGCAGAAGCATTGCATCACCAAGGAAAAAAATACGCTCGTATTTTTATGCCTGAAGCCGTAAAGGCACAGTATAACTCTGTTCCTTATTGTGAAGGGGTTGGTGCTGATAATACTGATATGTTCGGAAACATTATTGCTGACCGATATAATATTTACCGCTCAGGTTTTAGCGATGCGCTTGCTATTATTTTCAATGCTTTATTGGAGTTCCGCATCCTTTGCTCTGGTCGAGGTGAGCATTTAAGTAAATACCGCGTTATGACCCCACTAATTGAAAATATTGATGTTCGTTTTGGAAAAACAAGCGATGGTTCATTGTGGGAGCCAGGTTATGAAGAAGACCACTACATAACTCTAAATAATGAACATCCATTAGTTAGTAATCTATCATCTGATGCCTCTAAGCCATTAGCTGAAGTGCTGTTCTATTTGGGTGAGTTTGAAAATGGTCAATTCTCTGATACTAATAAAAAATTGATAGAAAACCTGCGCCAAGAGATCTCTCGTACTTTATGGATTAAGCACGATTAACATAGTTATAGCTGCCTTTCGGCAGCTATAACTGATTAAAGATATGGGAATATAATAATTATGCTTTCAGAAATAAACTTAGTTGGTAATTGGTTTAAAAATGATCTCGAATCTGGTTGGTTTTTTGACGAGATTTTTTTTAATGATGAGGCTAAATTAGCTTTTAGTGAACTTGAGCTAGACATTAAAATATTCGAGCATTCAGCACGAGTTGATGTGGCAAATAATAAGAACCATTGCTACATCCCTAGTCACTATTTCTTATATGCTCTAAAAATCCAGCCTTTTGTGTCCTTACTTAGCGACTACATGGTTGTCTTTAACCAA
Organism: Vibrio penaeicida; assembly: GCF_030689305.1. Taxonomy (GTDB): domain Bacteria; phylum Pseudomonadota; class Gammaproteobacteria; order Enterobacterales; family Vibrionaceae; genus Vibrio; species Vibrio penaeicida_B. The sequence goes on from NZ_JAUYVM010000005.1 coordinate 25,211, forward strand.
GTAAAAAACTCAGTCCCTACGGCCGTTGACTTCCATAATTTAATCAATAACTCGTCAACATCAAACAGTGTTCTGACAGCATTAGACCAGTATAGTCGCGATAATTTTCTAAATGCATTCCGTTCTAAAAACTATCGTCTGGGTGGGAAAGATATTATTAATGATGACAAAATTAAGGGCAAAAAATATCGTTCTCAAGATGATTTTATGACCTCAATTTTGTTGAAAGCGTTACCGGTTCCAGACGCAAGTTCTGGCGTACTTGGTGATTTACTCTATGCGTTTTCGAAATCCCCGTCGGCATACAAAGTACTCATGGACAACTATTCAGCAACTGTCCCATATATGTTTAGGGCTGGTCGTGGAGATGAGTTGATTTTTATGATTTTATCTACGCTGGGTTGGCAAGGTTTACTCGATCCTACTTTGGGTGCAGTTTCTGGGCGATACTCCAACTGGGGAGTGATAGATAAAGCATTCTTGTTTAGTCCAACACCGGTACCAGGTAACACACAGTATGTTGAAGAACCTATTCATCATTCTCCATCTCTAAATCAGTACGTACATATTAAAAAAGGTTTACTTAATACTGATGAATTAATAGCGACCGTCTCTGAACTCATTTCTGGGCTTTGGAAAAACATGTCTATTCAGAAAGATGATGGAGTATTTTTCTTTAGGTCATCTCGTCGTTTTATCTCGAGTGGTCCTGTATTTGAAGGCGCAACCAATAAAATATTTTATGGTGCGCCTGGTACAGGTAAGAGTCATAAGATTCATACGGAAGAATGTAAGGGCGCTGAAAAGATCGTTACAGTTTTCCATCCCGATACACAACACAATGATTTTGTCGGGGCACTGAAGCCAAAAATGGAATTAGGTAGCGATGGTAAGCCAGTTGTAACCTACCAGTTCCGCCCTGGCCCGTTCACTAATGCTTTAGTAAAAGCAAAGTCCTATCCGGATAAACATATCTGCTTAGTAATTGAAGAAATCAATCGTGCTCCTGCAGCTGCGGTATTTGGTGAGCTATTCCAGCTTTTAGACAGAGATGAGAACGGGCAAAGTACTTACAAAATCGATTCGTCTGATCCAGATATGCTTATGTATATTAATGAGCAACTTCGCTTAGTTGGCTCCCCTGAGTTATTGCAGTTAGAAGTACCATCGAACCTATCAATACTCGCGACCATGAACAGCAGTGATCAAACGGTAATGCCGATGGATACCGCTTTTAAGCGTCGCTGGAGTTTTCAATATATTGATATTGATTTCGATAATGATGCAGTCCCAAGTAGTGACGTTCGTCTTGCCACCGAAAATGGTTTATACGATGTTTCATGGCCGGCTTTAGCACAGATTGTTAACGATGTTCTTATTGACTGTCATGTGGCTGAAGACCGCCTTCTAGGACCATTTTTCATAACACTAGATGAAATGAAAGATCCTCAAACAGCTAAAGACACGTTAAACGGAAAACTGTTTGTATATCTTTGGGATGATGTACTTCGTCATTTAGGACATACAAAAATATTCTCTTCTAAATATAAAACCTTCGGTAAATTATCAAGCGCATTCAACAAAAATATGGCTGTATTTAATTCGTTTATTGAAGAAAGAATTGAAAAAGAAGGCCGAAAAATTGAGGTAGCTGAGGCACCAGAAAATGCAGTCGAATAATATACTGTACTTATCTGATCGTAGTTTCCTTGAAGACCCATCGATTCCTCGAAGCGTATTAGATGAGTTACGAAATCAGGGGCTTATTGCTCCTGATATGAAGAGAATATATTTTTGTGGAATAGTGCCTTACAGTGATGGGATTGCTGTTTTTTTACCGCGTAACCATCTTGCCTCAATAGAAGATCGTGGTATTGCTGGTCATTATCTTATCCAAGCTTTGCTAAAATACTATCAAGATAAAGAGAGTGGTATTGATGTACGAGAAGGTGGAGCTGAAGTAATCGGTGGAAGAGCCCTATCTTTAGCAGTTTCGTTACTTGATGATTATCGAACTAATGGTCTATATGTTCGGCGTGTAAAAGAACATACAGTTAACTCTGGTAAAGTTAACTGGTCCAGAACTATCTCTCGTAGCCCATCTTATCCTTCAGATAACGGACCTTTATATATTGACTTTCTCACTTATCGCTCTCGTTATATTGCAAATTGTGAAATCGCAAAAATACATGCGGATGTGCTGAAAGAGTTATTTTCAGACTACGGCATGTTATGGCTAGGTATATCAAGTTATTTTGATGAACGTCTCGAGATGATGCCAAAACCTTCAGATACCACAGAGAAAAAACTCACTTACCTCAAACGTGAACTGCATTTGAGTTATTCAGAGCGTGACATGTTTTTGATTAATGGCTTAATCCAATATCTTCAAATTAAAAAAGGGATGGATAGTAGCAATTTATTGATAGGGGTACGTAAGTTTCATAGCCTTTGGGAGTCGATGCTCGATGAGTGCTTAATTGGTAAATATCCAGTCAATAGCCAATTGCCGATTCCTGTCTATCAAACTAGTGAAGGAAATTTCATTCCTGTAGCTAACAAAGGACAACGAACTGATACTGTACTTAAACATGCTGATGAGCGCCGCTTCGCAGTTGTAGATGCTAAATACTACGAAGCGGATTCACCATCTACGGCACCCGGTTGGCCTGATTTAGTTAAACAATACTTCTATCAACAATCGATAAATCAGCTGGAAGGTAAAGATGTTAACGTATCAAATCACTTCATATTTCCGGGTAGTAATTCACGACTCAAATCAGCCCACGTTGCTAATCGAAAAGCGAATATTGAGTCAGTAGCAGACTGTTTGGCAGAATATGGAACTATTCATTGCCACTACCAAGATCCTATAGAGCTACTTGAAGCGTACGTGAAAGGAGCAAAATTGCCTCAGTTAACAAATGACATCTTCGCCCCTGATATCTACAAATAGTGTGAACTATTCTTACTACGCCTTATTGAATAACAAAGCTTGTGTCACTTAAATCCATGGCATAATCCGATGAAACTAAAGGAATAGTATCTTTTCCTTTGCAACGTTGCGTCTTACAGGAATTCAAAATGAAGCTTGTGCAGTTAAGTCCGATTCAGTTTGAACAAATCTTAGTTGGTGAACCGACTTTTTCTCACATGGACGATGCGATTCCGCCTAAACACGTGTTAATACGAGCATGGGAGCAATATCAAAACGCTGTAGATGTTATGTGGGCATTACCCTATTTCATTGAAGTCGAAGGGGAAGTAGTGGGCAGCTGCGGTTTTAAATACGCCCCGAAAGATGATGGCGTAGAAATAGGTTATAACGTTGCCCCTCGTGCTCAAGGGATGGGGATTGCGACATCTGCTGTAAAAGCACTCAATAAAATTGCCTTTCATTCCGGTATCATCAATCATACCAAGGCACTGATATCAAAAGATAATATGGCATCTTTAAACGTCATTAAAAAGAATGGCTTTATTTACAAAGGGATAGTTGTGGACAGTGATGGTGAGCAATTGGAACATTGGGAGTCGAGCCTGAACTAACAGTCAACAACTCTCTGTAATAGGACAGATACAAAAGTATAAGGACAGATTGAATGAAGATCATTTATTTGATATTTGGCGTTGCCTTTTTTGCGCTGGGTATAAAAATCATCTCATCCGGAAACTCTTTTACGGTAGGTTGGATATTACTACTTATCGGTGTAGCAATCGTTGTTAATTCCTTTTTTTCCTCTGAAAATCGTCCTGCTAAGCGAGGCGGCAGCGATGGCTCAGGTCCTAGCCCGCATTATTACGACAGTAGTGATAGCGGCGGAGATGGTGGCGGTGGTGGCGGTGACTAGCCACTTCAATATAGCCTCAGATAACAGATAATGTATACCCAAGTGACCTCAAGATGCTGCTCTGAATCCTGCATCTTGAGGTCACTTGGGTATATAAGGTGAGATTGGTGTTGATCCATTTCACCCTCATTTATCGTAATGGAACGCACATCGCCATTTAATGTGCTCTTGTTTTCCTTAGCCAATAAAAATAATTGAAAATACTGACGCACCCAACCGAGAACCTTCATGCCGCCAAAAGAACGAAACCTGCCATCCCGACGTATTTCTAGGTTTGGCAAATTCGCCTCACTCACCGCACGTGTTGCCGGTAACGTCTTAGCGGAAGGATCCAAACAACTGGCGAAAGGCAATAAGCCTAAAGCAAAGGATTTACTCCTTACCCCGCAGAATATTGGCAGGTTAACTGATCAACTTGCACACCTGCGTGGTGCAGCGATGAAGTTAGGCCAAATGCTCTCTATGGATGCCGGTGATTTGTTGGAGCCTGAATTAGCAAACATCTTAGCTAGGCTCCGTTCAAATGCCGATCCTTTACCTTCCAAGCAGCTTAATCAAGTATTGGAAGAAAGCCTTGGAGAAAATTGGAAATCGCAATTTTTGGCATTTAACTTCAAGCCTATTGCCAGTGCATCTATCGGGCAAGTACACCAAGCCTACAGCGACGACGGTGAAAAGCTCGCGGTAAAAGTGCAATACCCCGGAGTAAGACGAAGCATAGACAGCGATGTCGATAATGTAGGAACTCTGCTTAAAGTCGTTGGGCTGGTGCCTGAAGCGGTCGATTACAAAGGCCTGCTAGAAGAAGCGAAATTGCAACTCCACGATGAAGCAAATTACACTCGTGAAGCAGAATTTGCGTCACGTTATTACGAAGCGCTAAAAGAACATCCTCATTTTGTTGTCCCCAAAATTCATTCCAACATGTCTTCTGATTCTGTTCTTACCATGGCGTTTTTAGAAGGCAATTCAATTGAACAGATAGAAGGTTTGGAGCAAAGCACGCGCAATCATGTTATGCATCAGCTCATCGATTTGATGTTTAAAGAGCTGTTCGAACTGCAAATGGTTCAGACTGATCCAAACTTTGCCAATTACTTGTACCTCGAAGATTCTGGGCAAATAGGGCTACTGGATTTTGGTGCCACACGAGAATACAGCGAGCGATTCAGCAACGGCTACCGACAGGCTTTTATCTCTGTTTTGAATCAAGATGACCAAGGGCTAAATCAAGCATTAGAACACATCGGATTTTTTAGTCAGTCCATTTTACCCAGCCAGCGTCAATCAATCATTGAGTTGGTAAAAATGGCCTGTGAGCCCATGTTAATAGATGCAGAATACGATTTTAAAGCCAGTGGATTGGCACAAAGAATACGTGAAGCAGGCACGATTCTGAGCATGAAGCAAGACTACTGGCACACGCCACCAGCGGATGCTCTTTTCCTGCATAGAAAGATTGGGGGAATATATTTGCTTGCAGCGCGACTCGACGCAAAAGTGAACATTCACCAACTGGTAAAGCCTTATCTGAAGTGATAATTGGCACTTGCCAGCCATTCCTTCAGTTGACAAGTGCGCGTGAGGCCCAACTTAGAATAAATCTAAATGCAGTTTTTCCTCTGCAACTAGCTTGTTGTACAAATTAGCCTCAGAAGATGAATCCTCAGAGGTCTGTAATGCATTAAACATCGGTTCAATTTGACTGGCTAGATTCTGCTTTCTCCCACATACATACACGTTCGCTCCCTGATAAATAAGATTCTGAACAAGATCTCCCTGCTCTTTCACGGAATCCTGCACGTAACGCTTACTTTCTAGGTCGCGAGAAAACGCCACAAAGCAGTTTTGCAGAACACCTGTTTTCAACCAATGCGCGATTTCATCGCGATAGACATAGTCTTCGCCTTCGTGCTTTTCGCCATAAAACAGGATGCAAGGTGCTAACGCTTTTTGCTGTGCTCTGGATTGCAGATACCCAATAAAAGGGGCGATACCAGCACCCGTTGCAATAAGAATGCTAGGGGCATTGAAGTCAAAGTGAAAATGCGGGTTAGAACGTACAAAGATTGGAACACTATCCCCAACGTTTAGCGATTGCAGATACGCCGTCGAACACCCCGGTGTCGGCTCTGCATTTTCTGGGTCGCTCCACACTTCCCGCACACATAATTCCAAAGCATCAGCATTGGCAAGTTGGCTAGATGCAATGGAGTAAGTGCGAGGCTCCACGCTGTTCAGAAGCTCGGAAAAGTCCATTATCGACATGGTTTGGGGAGGGTAAAAGTCCCGTAATAAATCGATAAATTGGTGCTTTTTCACGTATTCCATCAACGCGACTTTATTACGATTTTTCAGTAACGCTTTTAAGTCGCTATTTGGGAAACGCTGTGTAACTTTGCGAATAGCCGATTTACTGATCCGAGCAATTTCCTTGTCTTTCAAACAAGTCTCTACCTCACCGACTGGCAGACCAAAGAAATCCGCATAAGGCATAAGAAGCGATTCCGTATTTCTCAGCATCAAGTGAACAATATCGCCCGGTTGATAACGAATACCACTGCCTTCTATCGATAAATGAATTCGGTATAAGCTAGGAAAAGTACCCGAGATTTGGGATGCAGAAACCAAGCTGGCTGGATAAGCAGAATGCTCACCATAAGACGTGACCGATATATCGAGATCTTTCCCTGCTTGTAAATCATTGTTCAGCAGCACAGCTTTCAGCGTTGATTTCCACATTTCAAACAGTGCTGGGTAGTTGAGGTCGGAATCGACTCGGTTAATCAGTCGTTCTGCTCCGCGTGTCGACAATGCATCATCCAAGTTTTTACTGAACCCACAAAAATTGGAATAAGCGGTATCACCGAGCCCAAAAACACCGTAAGAAAACGATAAGGATGCTGTATTTTCTTGAAATATCTGCCAAAAATCTTCGGCGTTACTTGGGGGTTCACCGTCGCCAAACGAGCTGGAAATAAAGGCGACAAAGGAATCTGTTGTAAGGTTGGACGGTTCGAATTCATCCAGCTCTTGAAGAGTTATATCAAAGCGCTGCGTCAGTTCGCTATCGGAAAAGAGCTGGGCTGCCAGCTCTTGTGCATTTCCGGAAACAGAACCATACACAACATAAACGTTCTGAATGGCTGGCTGCATACATTTATGCCTCGTCGTAGTATTCGTCGTAAACTTCCTTAGAAAATTCAACGGCATCAAAATCTGCCATAAGGTCGTTAATTACACGTCTAACACTGATGTATTCGGTAATCTCTCCTTTCTCATCAAATACTGGCTGAACCGACGTATCCACCACGTAAATACCACCGCCTTTGCCTTTGTTCGGCACAATACCTGTCCAGATTTTTCCTGATTTAATCGTATCCCACATGTCTTTGTACACCGCTTTCGGCACTTGCTCTACGCGCACAATACTGTGTGGTTGACCAATCAATTCATGTTCTTCGTAACCTGTTAACTCGCAAAAAAGAGAATTTACATAGGTAATATTACCTTCTAGATCCGTTTTGGAGATAACCATTGCGTTATGAACTGCGGTCATAATTTGGTCATTTAGGGCTGCTTGACTCATGTGTTAAACCTCTTTTTGATAATGGTTATCATTAAGACTAATATAAGTTGTATTTTAAATGCAACTTATATTTTCGCATTAGTTCAATCAGTATAACGTTCTGATTTTTAATGCTTTAAATTTAAAAATGTCGCAGCAAGATCACTTGTTTGAGATTGCTTTTTACGCTCAAGGCTGGCTGCACCCAAGTAACCTAGAGATGCTTGGGTACTTTTTGCAAAACGACTTTTGACCAAATAACATTCGGCTTATTTTTCATTTTGCTTGGAAGGTTTTCCAAATGCAGTAAGGTTTGAAATCCAAGCTCTTGCGCATATTGGAATAACTCTTCAGTACTTGCTGGAAAGATGTGCTTGCCCAAACCAGCAGGTCCATTTCTTAGTGAAATGGCACAAACACCGTTGTGATTCAGTAAATCGAAAAAGCTCTGAAGACACGTTCTTCTTTCTGATGGGTTAAGGTGGTGCCATATACCCAAGTGACCTCAAGGTGCAGGATTCAGAGCGATATATTCTGGTTCAATTCAAGGAAAAGAGCGCAGTGGAATGACGAGTCCTTTCCAAGCTCTTCGACGATGAAGTGGGACAGAATATACGCTCCCAAGGGCGAGTTTAACTGGCTTTCATACTGCGTTACCGATTTTTGATTTAGAGCCACTAGATCTTCAAATCGGTGTCTTGTCTGAAAACCAGTTAATTCTCGCTGAACCAAGCATCTTGAGGTTACTTGGGTATACACCATCTAACAGAATGAAATCAAAACCCTCACTCCCAACTTTTACTTTATCTAGGTTAGGCAAACTGTCATGAACCCATTGAATGCGTAAGTTTTGATGGGTCTTTTTGGCGATATCAAGAAACGCTTGTAAGGGCTCCACTGACACGACTTGATACCCAAGGCGAGACAGTGCTGCTGAGTTTTGTCCCACGCCAGATCCCACATCCAATACTCGGCTTAATATCCGTGGTAAGAAAGGGGTAAACTCTTGGTTAACCTCTTCAAATTTGAGATTCAGGCTCGCCTGCGCAAACGCGTCGACGCCTTGTTCGTATCCTTGTGTACCTTTAACTGTATTCAAAAAAATTCAACCTCATACCATTGCATCATTCGTGCCTTTTTCACCGCTCTAAAGCTCTGGCTTAATTACTTTGCCGCACCGAATACCTGTGTCCAATAATAACGATATTCAGCATCGCTATTTTCAACCATGGCAGCCCCTACTTCCTTAAAACCAGCTCGCATGATGTTTTCGCAGTGCTCTTTACTCGACATCCATCCTGCCATTACATCATGAATATTGGTTCGCCCTGCTGAAATATTTTCACCGACGTAATTTCCGGCATAACCTGCATCTTTGGCTCGATCCGCTGGTTGTTTGCCATCCAATCCATCGTGATCAAAAAAATCATAATTTGCCATGTTGGACGAGTGAACATGTGCCGCTTCGGTCAACTTCGTGTTCCAAGTAAGAGGCGCTACGGCTGGCATGCTCCTGCCCCCGCATACCTGAGAAGAAGCCCGATACTCATTGATTACTTCAAGCATTTCTTTGGCAAAGGCTTCTTGCTCAATAGGTGGCTTTGTTGGTTTTGTTGTAGGGGGTTGAGTGGTGGGTGGCTGAGTAGTTGGCGGCTGAGTTGTGGGTGGAGTAGTCGTTTGCCCTCCCGTCAATGTGCTTGAGCTGTTGTCACTGCCACACCCCGCCAGAACGGATAAAGAAACTGCAAGTAAAGTACCTGTTTTTACACCATATAACATAAAATTCCTTAGCTTCTGGATTAGAGAGTCCCGACGCTAAACGGAAATTTATAAAAGTTAAACAGGCAAACAGCATTACTGATTAACTGTTTTCAGAGCACTGACATTACGCTGAAATTGTGAGAAGTAATCTGAGGAAATGGACTGTTTTTAACCAATAACATCGACGCTGTTTCTGATCACCAATGTTGGCTCTAACTGTACCACTTGAGGCTCTGTTGTCTCTTTCTCCAGTTTCTTGAGCAACGTCTCTACCGCCGCTTTCCCTAAGCTGTGCTTGGGCTGGTGAATGGTAGTAAGTGGCGGTGTCATGAACTTTGCGATATGGATGTCATCGTAGCCAATCAGTGACACGTCGTCTGGGATTTGAATACCCATTTCATGTGCGGCGTTGATTGCCCCCATCGCCATCATGTCGTTACAAACAAATATGGCACTCGGCAACGGTCCTTTTGCGTGCATTTTCTTGAATGCTTCATACCCGCCTTCACATTCAAAGTCTGATTCAATGATCCAATCTGGGTTGAATGCTAACCCCTCTTCATTCATTGCGCGTTTATAGCCTTCATAACGCATTTGAGCCTGATGTTTGGCTAACGGACCAGTAATGCAACCAATGTTTTGATGCCCTGATTCAATCAGATGCTTCGCGGCCATATAACCACCACGCAGGGAGTTATCTTGAATTTTGTCGCTGGCAAACAGCATCGGACCCCAATCCATCACCACCACTGGAATATCAGGGTAGCGATCAAAAACATCGATTTTCTCACCTTCAAGGGTGGAACACATCAGCAGTAAACCATCGACGCGCCTTTGCAGTAAGGTATCGATAGAGGCTTTCATGCGTTCGTTGTCACCTTCGGTGTTACACAAAATGAGGTTGTAGCCCTTTTGATAACAACTGCGCTCAACCCCTTTTACCACTTCTCCGAAGAAGGGGTTGGTCGAGGTTGTCACCAGCATACCTATGGTTTGAGTGCGATTGATTTTGAGGCTACGCGCCAAAGCTGAGGGCGCGTAGTAGTTGAGTTCTTTTGCGGCATTGTTGACACGAAGCGAGATTTCTTCGCTGACATAACGAGATTTATTTATGACATGGCTAACCGTCGATGTAGAAACTCCTGCGAGTTTTGCTATGTCTTTCATCGTTGCCATGCAGTTCTCCGTTTAATGGTCAGCAATAAATGCCTCGACTTCTTCACGAGTCGGAATAGATGTTTGCGCTCCGAAACGAGTAACGGAAATGGCTGCCGCAGCATGCGCAAAGTGGATAGCTGATTCTAAAGGCATATCTTCTAATAAACCAGTGACCAATGCCCCATTAAACGTATCTCCTGCAGCCGTTGTATCCACAGCGTCCACGCGGAATCCGGGTACCGATTCACCTCGCCCATTCTGGCTAAGCCATACGCCTTTCGCCCCCAGTGTAATCATAACGATTTCGATCCCTTTTTGGTGCAAGACATCCGCCGCTCGCTGTGCAGATTCATCGTCGGTAACCGTAACTCCCGTTAACACTTCTGCCTCGGTTTCATTTGGGGTTATTACGTCGACACATTCAAGCAAACTGTCGGGTAATTCACGGGCGGGGGCGGGGTTTAAGATAACGTTGGTACGGCTTTTCTTCGCGATTTGAGCGGCTTTTTCAACACCGTCCAATGGCGTTTCTAGCTGCATTAATAAGAAATTCGCACTGCGAATCTGCGCTAGATTCGGCTCCAATGCTTGTGCGGTTAATTTTGCGTTAGCCTCGGCAGACAAACAAATGGTGTTTTCACCACTATCTGAGACTTGAATCATGGCGATACCCGTAGGGCAGTTGGGCTGTGCTTGAACACCAGAAATGTTGATACCATCCGATTGGAAGCTTTCACGTATATTGATGCCAAACGCATCATCACCCACACACGCAATAAAATCGACGTCGGCTTTCAAACGTGCTGCTGCAACCGCTTGATTGGCACCCTTGCCACCGGGAATAACCTGATAATTCTCCCCGTGCAGTGTTTCTCCGGGTCTCGGAAAAGAAGGGACTTGAAGAACGTGGTCTGCATTAACACTACCTAAAACCACTAACTTATTCATACGGTTGTCCTTGGGTCAATTTGAACGTTTTGAATGTCACTATGATACAAAAATGGAAAGACCTTAGGGTCTGTATTAGAAAGTGCCCCCTCCTCCAACGACAGGAGATTTAAGAAGAAGAGGGCAACATGTTTTCTATTTGAATCTGTTTACGGTTACTTCGTCACCACTTTTAGTGGTACAGGAATGTACGCTTTCACTTTCCCACCGTTTAACACTTTAACGGCATTTTCTACACCGAGTGCGCCAATCATATCGGGTTGTTGGGCGATCGTTGCCGCAAGCTTGCCACGGTTAACCGCTGCGATACCATCATCTGTGCCGTCGAAACCGACGATCATCACATCTTTACCTGATGCCTGCACAGCACGTAGCGCGCCTAGAGCCATTTCATCATTTTGTGCGAATACCGCTTGTACGTTCGGGTTCGCAGCAAGCAGGTTCTCCATAACATTCAACCCTTTAGTACGGTCAAAATCCGCAGGCTGACTGGCAAGCAGTTCCATCTGGCTGCCCTCTACCGCTTTCTTGAAACCTTCACCACGTTCGCGTGCAGCCGACGTACCTGCAATGCCTTCAAGTTGAATAACTTTCGCTTTCTCGCCTACTTTTTCAACGATGTAGCGCCCAGCCATTTCACCGCCTGCCACATTATCCGAAGCGATATGGCTGACGACTTCACCACGGCTTGCGCCTCGGTCGAGGGTTAAAACTGGTATATTCGAACGGTTAGCAATGCGAATGGCATTGGACACGGCATCAGAATCCGTTGGATTAATGAGGATGGCTTTCACTCCGCGAATGGTTAAGTCTTCTACGTTCGAAAGCTCTTTACTTGGATCGTTTTGAGAATCCAATACGATCAGTTTGTAACCAAGCTCTTCCGCTTTGGCTTCCGCGCCATCTTTCATCGTTACGAAGAATGGGTTGTTCAACGTTGAAAGTACAATCGCCAAGGTATCTTGTGCCTGTGCCGATACCGACACAGTTGAAGAAAGCACAGCAGCAGAAATAAGAGTTGTAAGTTTTTTCATTGTTATCGTCCTTTTTGTAGGGTTGTCACCAAAACCGTGGGTAGTGTGCATTCAATTGCTTCCTACCCGATGGTGTACAGAGATTCTGCGTCACGCTCGTATTCACACTGCTTTGAAGCCTCGCTGGTAAAACCAATTTTCACTTCAATGTTGGCAGTCTCTACCACAGCAAAAGAAATGCTTGTCGTTGATAAAAGAGTGAGCAAAATTTTTATCGTTTTCTTTTTCATCTTCTTCTCCAAGTCGGTAAGGGGGTTGTAAGTTCTCCCCAGTCACGATCTGTGTTGAGAAGAATTACTTGTTTTTGTTGTCTACCAGTACTGCCAGAAGAATCACCACAGCTTTAGCGATCATTTGGTAGTAAGAAGACACATCTAATAGATTCAGAGCGTTATTTAAGAAGCCGATAATCAGAGCACCAATTAACGTCCCCATGATGCGACCCTTTCCGCCCATTAGGCTTGTACCACCCAGCACAACAGCGGCAATAGCATCGAGCTCGTACCCCATTCCAGCGGTTGGCTGAGCAGAAGATAAACGTGATGTCACAATGATGCCGGCCAACGCCGCCAGCAGACCACAAATCGCATACACACCGATTTTTACGCGATCCACGTTGATACCAGAGAGGCGCGTCGCGGATTCATTGCCGCCCAAAGCGTAAACATAGCGGCCAAAACGCGTGTGATTGAGCAAATACCAAACCGCAGCAAACACCCCCACCATCAACCAAACGGGAACAGGTATACCCAACGCGTACCCCGTACCAAACCAAGCAAAGGCATCTGCGGTGTCGGTAAACCCTGCAGAAATTGGGCGACCGTCGGTGTAAACCATGGTCACACCGCGTAGTAATGTCATTGTTACCAGCGTCGCGATAAAGGCTTGAACTTTCCCTTTAGCGATAATGATGCCGCTAATGGCACCCAGTGCCGCACCAGCAAACAAAGCGGTAGGTACTGCAATTAGTACAGGAACTTCAATTGCAATTAGGCTGGCAGCAAATGCACCACACAAAGCCAGCACGGAGCCGACACTCAGGTCGATACCCGCCGTTAAGATAACTAACGTCATCCCTACGGCGATAATGGCATTAACCGATGTTTGACGAAGGATGTTAAGAATGTTGTCTACAGTGAAAAAATTCGGATTTAAAAACGACACCACAACAATCAAAAGCAGCAACGCAATCAGCGATTTTTGGTCGATTAGCCATTCTTTACTAAACAGTTTCTTGCCACTTTCCGGTGCGGATTTATCTAAGGTTTTGGTACTCATACTGCTTCCTCATTGATTTTCTTGCCTACTGCACACGCAAGCAGCTTTTCTTGGTCGGCATCTTTGGCATCAAACTCTCCACTGATGCGCCCTTCATGCATCACTAAAATACGATCACTCATGCCCAGCACTTCTGGCATTTCTGAAGAAACCAAAATGATGCTCATGCCTTCGCTTTTAAATTTATTGATAAGTTGATAGATCTCTTTCTTAGCGCCCACATCGACACCACGAGTGGGTTCGTCGAGAATCAGTACCTTGGGTTTGGTCATTAGCCCTTTGGCAATGGCGACTTTTTGCTGGTTACCGCCCGATAAGTTCCCAATAATTTGGTCGCGCGTTGGGGTTTTAATGTTGAACAGCTGAATGAAATCTTCTACCGCCATCGCTTCGTCACCATGTTGGATCTGCACGCCTTTGGTGAGTTGGTCCAACGCGCAAAGAGACATGTTTTCTTTTACCGACAACCCAAGTACTAAACCGTCGCCCTTTCTGTCTTCGGAAATGTATGCGATGCCATTTGATAAACCGTCTTGAGGGCTCACTGGGTTAATGGTTTTTCCATTCAAATTGATAACGCCACGCTCAATAGGCAGCGCGCCGTAAATCACTTTCATTAATTCCGTTCGCCCGGCTCCCATTAGCCCAGATACACCCAGAATTTCACCTCGATTAAGCGCAAAATTGATGTCGTGTACGCCCGATCCCGTTAAGCCGCGAACCTCTAAGCATATGTCTCCGTGGTTAACGTCAACACGCGGGTATTGTTCTTCCAATTTACGGCCGACCATCATTTCGATAAGCCCGTCTTCATTGGTCTCGTTAACCGCACATTCACCGATGAATTTGCCATCACGTAAAACGGTTATGTCGTCGCAGATTTCAAAGATCTCTTTCAATCGATGAGAGATGTAAACAATACCGCAGCCTTGATCTCGCAGTTCATTGATAACGCTAAACAAAGACTCCGTTTCCGTGTCGGTGAGCGCATCGGTCGGTTCATCCATGATGATGACTTTGGATTCAAACGACAGCGCCTTGGCGATTTCAACCATCTGTTGCTCGCCAAGACTTAAATCGCCCAATAAGGTTTTCGAGCTGTGCTTCACATTTAAGCGAGCTAATAAAGCGTCAGCCGCTTCATACATTTTTCGCCATTGAATACGCCCAAATTTATTGGTCTGCTCGCGCCCAAGAAAGATGTTCTCTGCAATGGTCAGTTCAGGAATGAGGTTCAACTCTTGGTGAATGATGCTGATACCCGCTTGCTGTGAGTCTCGTGGCCCTTTAAAAGCCGCGGGCTTATCTTGATAGCGAATGACACCAGAATCTTTGGAGTAAATGCCTGTTAAAACTTTCATCAGGGTTGATTTGCCAGCACCGTTTTCTCCCAAAAGCGCCATAACGCGCCCCGGATAAACTTTTAAGCTCGCTTTATCCAATGCTTTAACGCCCGGAAACGCTTTTTCGATATCGCTGAGTTGTAAAATGGCTTGAGTCATAATTTGTCCTCAACATTGAGAGGTTCAAAACATTGGAGAGGCTAAAAAACCACGCCAGCCTGAAAAATTACATTTGCGTAAGGCGTGCATTCGCCAGTGCGAATAACGGCTCGGCTTTGATGCGTACGCGTTTTAAATGCTTCATGGGAAACATAATGAATCGCGATACTTTTGCCGGAGTTCTGCTCTTCTTTCTTTAACTCCGCCACCAACATACTGTGATGTTCTGGGCTAATTTCCGCAAATTCATCGGCGATAACAACGCCCTCTATTTGGCACTCAGACAACACCGCTTTAACCGTTTCCAAAAACTGGGGTACGCCATGCGTCAGTGCTAAATCAATTCGCTGAACCGCTTCTGGAATCGGCAAGCCTGCATCACAAATCGTGATTTCATCGGTATGACCTAACGTGGCAACCAGATACGACAATTCCGAGTTGATGAGGGTACTTTTCTTCATTTTCATACCTTTAATGGTTAGGCGAATTGCCCTAAATCGTAGCTAAAAGTCATAAAAAACATGCAAAAAGCTCTAATCTTCTGATAAACATCACCATCTGCATTTTTATAGCTACAGGCTATTTATGTTGGTTTTCTTTATTGTTAGAAAACTCATCGAAACGTTTCGATGACTGTATCGCTAAAATTTTTTTTTGCATCACAGCGGCAATTAATGTGTGATTTTGATCTTCCAAATAAGGAAATGAAGATGGGAAAAAGTGAGGGCGATCACTGATGATTTAACCGAAACGCCCAAAGTGAATACATAAAATAACCGGGTTACATAAATCTATACCAATGGTTTATACCACTGCTGCAAGCTCTCTTAACCCATGCCAGATATGCTCTCCGGCTTTATGCAACCTCGCTTGATAGCGGTAAGCGTAGAAAGAGATAGGGCAAATCAGATCGTCTGCCCCTACTACGGTAAGCTCGTTGTTTCTTAGTTCCTTTTGAATGGCGTAATCTGGCAGCCACGCAACACCCGCCCCGTTTAGCACTTGAGTTTTTAGCAAATCCGTCATGGACGACGTAAATACCACATCCAAAGTAGAATGAGGGCGCACTTTTTCAACCTGTCTCCCCATGTACGAATTTAGGCTGTATGCCAAATAGGGGATCGTTTCTTGGCTTTCTAACTGGTAAATCGCTTGGCCATTTTCGTCACAAGCACACACAGGTAACAGCTTGGCATCGCCCACTTTCAAAGACATATAAGGCGGTAGCCTTAACCTTTCATCATCGAATGCGAGCAAAATATCGCACTCTCCTTGTTGCAGCGCTTCAATTGCCCGATCCACATCGATCGCTTCTACGCTCAAAACTGGCTTGATGCTTTCACTGTTTCTCATTGTGTGAAGTTTAGGCACCAAACTGCTTGCCAGAGAATGCGCCGCCGCTATTTTGACCACGTTGCCATCAAGCCGAGATATTCCCAATAATTGATCGACAGAATCGGTAATTTGAATCAACAAATTTCGGGCTGACGTTCGGAATACTCGCCCACTTGGGGTCAACTCAATGGGGACTTTGCTTCTATCGATCAACTGTGAGCCCAATGCCTCTTCAAGCGATTGAATCCTCCGGCTGAATGCGGGCTGCGTCATGTTTCTGAGTTGCGCCGCTTTGGAAAAGCTTCGGTATTCGGCTAGCGCTTCAAAATCTTCTAACCATTTACTTTCTATATTCATACGCTTCCCTAGTTTTCTCGACTTGCACTTACATTATGCATAACTTGCATGAAGCAAAGAAACTCGGCATTTATCAAACGATCTTTCGTGGCGTAGATTAGTTCCATGCTTACTAATATGAATAATATCAGAATGGACAGAGTTATTGGTGTTCTTGGTGGTATGGGACCGCTTGCTACTGCCGAGTTTATGAAGAAGGTCATATTACACACACCCGCAAGTGTCGATCAGGAACACATCCCTATGCTTATTCGGAATATTCCACAAGTCCCTGATCGTACAAATTTCTTGATGGGTTTTGGGACCGATCCTTTTGCCGCGCTTGAACACGGTTTTGGAGAACTACTCAAAGCTGGGGCGACGTGCATTGTTATCCCCTGCAATACGGCTCATCACTGGTACGAGCGCCTCATTCATAACAGACACGTTCACACAATTAGCATTATCGAAAGTGTCGTTGAACAGGCTATCTCCCGTGGTTTTAAACGCGTTGGCATACTGGCCACCGATGCCACTATTCAAACCAACTTATACCAATCTTCATTAGAGCAGCATGGCATTGAAGCGCTCGTCCCTAACCACTGGCAGCAAACGGCCGTCATGGAGGGGATTAAAGCGGTGAAATCTGGGCATTTGAACGTTGCCACCAATATTATCGAGCCCATTTTTGACGAATTGGTAAAGCGCGGTGCTGACGCGGTGATCTTAGGGTGTACTGAGATCCCTGTTGCTCTAGAAAAAATCGAACAAGAAGTGCCTGAGAAATGCTTGGACTCTTTAGAAATTTTGGCTCAAAAGTGCGTACTTTGGGCTAAGTCATCGGCATAAACTAAATTGGAATTACTATGGATAGCTCAAATAAAATGGACGTTTCATCCCCCGAAAAAGGGATCGCTCTCTGGAAAAAAATCTTTATTGGTATGCTTTTCGGCATCGTCGTTGGCATTGTTGCTGGGCCGGATGCGGTACTGCTAAAACCCATTGGCGACATTTTTCTTAACGCGATAAAAATGCTCATTATTCCTCTTGTATTTTGTTCTCTCGTTGTGGGTGTTACCGCGATAAGTGACACTCAAAAAATGGGAAGAATTGCAGCAAAATCAATCGGTATATATCTTTTAACTACGGCTCTTGCCATCAGCCTAGGCTTGATCGCTTCTTCACTGATTTCGCCAGGGGTGGGGTTAGAAATGAGCCTTTCCTCCACACAAGTCGCCTCCAAAGCTGAGCCTTCGTTTTTGGATACTTTGATAAATCTGGTCCCCAAAAATCCCATTAGCGCTTTGGCCTCTGGTAACGTTTTGCAAACCATTGTTTTCGCTATTGGTCTTGGGATAGCGCTGTCGTTAAGTGGTGAAAAAGCCAAGCCTGCGGTTCGAGTCTTCGAAAGCTTGGCTGAAGCCATGTACAAGCTCACCTCACTGGTGATGAAGTTTGCGCCCTACGGTATTTTTGCGCTTATCGCCGTGGTAGCAGGACAATATGGATTGGACATTTTACTGCCGCTTATCAAAGTGATTTTTCTGGTGTACTTATGCTGCATCATACAAGTGTTGGTGGTGTATTCGGGCATATTGAAAGTGGTCGCTAAACTCAGCCCAATTCACTATTTGCGAGCTTTAGCTAACCCTGCCGCTGTCGCTTTTACTACAACCAGCAGCTCGGGAACATTACCCGTAACCATCCGTACAGCCCATGAAGAATTGGGCGTGTCCCGCGAAATTTCGAGCTTTGTATTGCCCCTTGGTGCAACAATTAACATGGATGGTACAGCCATTTATCAAGGTGTGGCGGCCATATTCATTGCACAAGTCTTTGGCGTTTCATTGGATGTGCAGGATTACCTCATGATCATTATGACCTCTACGTTAGCATCGATAGGTACGGCTGGCGTTCCTGGGGCTGGTTTGATCATGCTGTCTTTGGTTTTATCCACGGTAGGGTTACCGCTGGAAGGACTTGCGATTGTCGCTGGTATCGACCGAATCCTTGATATGGCTAGAACCAGCGTGAATGTGTGCGGTGATCTTATGATTTCGGTGTTAATCAGCAAAAGTGAGAAAGGATTGGATACGTCCATCTACGAGAAGTAAAACATTTTCCTTCCCTTAAGCCTACAAGGCTTTTGCCAGCCGCGACCCGGTTGGCTTTTTTTGAAGGTTCAAAGCGAAGGTTACTCTCTCATCACTTAACGCCCCAGCACTATAAGACATAGAACTGGGGCGATTTTTACAGTGTAAATCTGGTCAGCTAGATTCGAGTATTGGTTAACGTTGCACCAAACCCGATAAACAATGTGCCACTCACATAGTTGAGCCAGCGAGACGTTTTAGGTGCCGATAACCAAGCTTTCAATTTGGTGGCAAAAAAGATCACCACAACAAACCAACTTCCCACAACAAGAGATTGAACCCCACCAAGTAGCATGCTCTGTTCAAGAATGAAGTCTGGCTCGACAAATTGTGGAAATATCGACAGATAAAAAAGCACAATTTTAGGGTTGAGAAGGTTTGTTAGCAGCCCTTTAATAAAACCGCTGGAAAGGGTTTCGGCTTTAGGCACTTTCTGGGTATCAAGCTCGATTTTAGTCATTCGTAGCCCACTGCGAATGTTCGAGAAGCCCAACCAAAGTAGGTAAATGACACCCACCCATTTAAATAGGGTAAACGCTGTAGCAGACTGAGACATTAAAAGGCTCAACCCCTTTGCAGAGATAAAAGCGTGGATGAAAAAGCCCACCGCAAAACCAAAAATATTCGCCAATGCACAGCGCTTTCCAGCCGTGATAGAGGTATGCAGAATAAGTAACGCATTCGGACCAGGTACGATAGCCAGTAAAAAGGTGATACCAGCGAAAGCAATTAGAGTATCAATAGTCATTGTTTGCTCCTGTTTCGAAAATACATGTTTGTATTTCCTATATAAAAACGTGACGCACTCATCACGTAAGATGTACAAGAGATAAGGGAATCTCTCTCATGTCAGGAGCAGGGTGGGCAGCGGTTACAGCCACAAAGAGCGGCTTTAACTACCGATAAATTCGTGCACATATCAGTAACTCAAACTCATTGATGTTCAATCGATAATCACATTATCATTACCGCTATTCAAGGCATAACGTAACGCAAATGCTCCATTCTCGATAGTGATAAATCGGAGCGTCTGAACGTTACGTAAATAACCTCAACATGTGGGTGATAACATACATGAACGCCATTATTGAACTTCTTAAACGCGATCCTTTACGGCAAAAAGCGTTGGAGACAGTTGCTGAACTTGATCTTCCTCAAGGCTATTTGGCCGCCGGATTTGTACGGAACTTAGTATGGGATCATCTGCATCAAAAGTCGGTGCCCACGCCACTCAATGACGTGGATGTGATTTACTTTGATACGAGAGAGTACGATTCCCAACAGTATTTTAAGTACGAAAACGTGCTCAAAACCCGTATGCCTCAACTCAATTGGCAAGTGCGAAATCAAGCCACAATGCACTCTCGTAATGGCGATTTACCTTACAAAAGTTCGGTGGATGCAATGAGCTACTGGCCCGAGAAAGAAACGGCAATAGGGGCAAGAATTATCGATAAAGGGCAGTATGAACTTGTCTCGGCGTTTGGCTTCGACTCACTGTTTGATTTGAAAATCACCCATAATACGAAGCGCTCTTTTGCCATATTTGAACAACGCATCGCAAATAAAAACTGGCTTAAACAATGGCCCAAATTAGAAGTTAGAAGTTAGAAGTTAGAAGTTAGAAGTTAGAAGTTAGAAGTTAGAAGTTAGAAGTTAAGCAATAAAAACGAACAAACTAAGAAGAATATCAACACAAAGGCTGCGCAAGAACGCAGCCTTTGTGCTTGTAGCCTAATCAACTGTTATCGCTGAATCTTGACCGCATCGTGGCTGAGCAAGTTAATCATTGGGTTGTCCGCCAATACTCGCTCTTTCATCCAATAAGCCACCAGCAAACCCGCGAAGAAGCCTCCCAAGTGCGCAGCATAGTCCACCCCTTGGTTCGCCATGATCATTCCAAAGAGGTTAAACCCTAACCATATGATAAAGAAAAGAATCGGCGAGATTTTCTTTTGGAAAACAACAATCATAAACGTCAAGCTTGCGTGGCGGAACCACAACAAGTAAATACCAAAGAAGCCCGCTATCGCACCGCTCGCACCAACCGATGGGATCAAGCCATCCATATTGGAGGCAAAACTCACCAATGAGGCAGCAATACCACAGAAGAAGTAGAGAGCAAGGTACTTTTTATGCCCTACAGCGTCTTCTATGTTGTCTCCAACCACATACAAAAAGTACATGTTTCCAGCAAGGTGCATAAAGTCGCCATGCAAGAATGTGGCAGTCACGAGTGTCCATAATTCTCTTCCCGCCAATATGTCCGCTGGCGTCATGGCAAGGTGTTCAATAACCCAATCGGTAGTTTCGTAACTGAATGCATACAGAGAAAAAATGATGCAGTTAAGGGCGATGATGATCCAGTTACACCAAGGTAATGTCTTGGGTTTCAAATTGTATTCGACGGGCATTTGAGTCAAGAATTGAAAGAGATACGTTTTCCAGCTGATTTTTTGGTTCAATTCTCCCAAGATTTTACGGAGTTCAGGGCTGCGCTCTACCGCTTCTAATTCATCTTTATCAATCCAACTGCCATCGCAAGAACGACAAATGTCGATTTCATGCTGATAGCTTTGCAATAAGTGGTGGCGCTCCATTGGTTTGGCGCAATCTGGGCATTGGTATTCTGACTCTCCCAATTCTTCACCAAAATGCTCGCTGTAGCATTCACCTATAGGGCCGTCATTGACTTCATCGATCAGTCGGTTAACTTCGTTTTTTTCAAACCAAAGCCCACCACATTCTAAACAAATATCAATTTCTTCACTTTCGTATTGTGTGGCATTCAATTGGGAGTTATCACATTTTGGGCACTGCTTAGTCATGGCTACTGACCTCCTTTGATTGAGCCTATCACGACACCATTTTTAGCCAACTCGGTTTTAAGCTGATTGGCACTTTTTGCAATATTCGGCAAGGTTTTGTTCTTCATATCATCAACCAACAGTTGCAGTTGATCGCCAGCGTATTTTGCCCCTAACCTACGCGCCATTGCTCTATCTAAAATGTCTTCTGATTTGGCATAAAAGCGGCGGGCAGCCGTTAGCACTTCATTTGGGGTTTCCAATGTGGTGGGGTTGTATTTCATCGTTTCCCAAATGTATTTGCTCATATCTGGGCGATTGTCTTTCATTTCTTGTGCTGGCGGATTTCGAGAAAGGTAATCATTGATATAAGCCTGCAAATCGTTGGTATTGTCCGTAAGCTCATCATGCAGTGACATGCGAAGATAGTAGTTATCTTCCATTTTGCTGTAGGTATCAAAGGTAAGCGCCTGCTGCAAACCACTCTGGGCCGCTAGGTAAACACCGACAATGGTCGACACAATCATAAACATTTGATTGAGCCAAAAGCCTGAGCTTCTCAGCTCTTTATTATCCAACTGCTCTTTAAGTTTCAAAACAACGTCCTTTACTTTTTTATTCGATATTCACTCTTACTTTGCTCAAAACACGACTAAGCGCAACTGAGCATATCTGAGTGAATAAATACTAAATAAAACAAGATATTGTTAAATGACAAATGTAAGAAATGTTGAAATAAAGCAGGGGAATTTCAAAAGAAATGGAGGAAGCTCGCATAAGTGAAACGTTGGGAAGAGTGTCACGATGACAATCACTTCAAGAAGCTGGGTTGTGGCACGGACATCGTGCCACGTAAAGGGCGTCTACCGTCAGCGACGATAAAGCCTGATCCAAGGTATTCGAATTTGTAAAACTTAGCCTTTCTCGGCTTCAAGACGCACCGCTTTTAGCAATACCGATGTGTCCATTCTACCTTCACCGGATTCAGACAAAGCCTTATAAGCGTTATTGGTTTTCTCGGTCAATGGCAATTGTAGCCCTTGTTTATTGGCTTCATCTAGGCAGAAGCCTAAGTCTTTGATCATCCAATCGATGGCGAAGCCAAAATCGAATTTGTCTTGCGACATGGTTTCGGCTCGGTTCTCCATTTGCCAAGATCCCGCTGCGCCATTCTTCAAGCAATTCACCAACGTTGGGATATCTAAACCCGACTTTTCAGCCAGAAGTAACCCTTCGGAAAGGCCATTTAGCACACCAGCAATACAGATTTGGTTGACCATTTTTGCGCGCTGCCCTTGCCCAACTCTTCCCATCAAAACGGAGGATTTGCCATAGGCATTAAATATTGGCTGTAACGCATCAAACAAAGCTTGGTCGCCGCCACACATGATGGTCAGAACGCCATTTTCAGCCCCCGCCTGCCCGCCCGATACCGGAGCGTCCATAAATTGAATACCCGCGTCCTTCGAAGCCGTTTCCAGTTCTTCAGCCAATTGAGCAGACGTGGTGGTGTGGTCGACTAAAATCGCGCCTTGCTTCATGTTCACTAGTGCGCCAGATTTGCTGGTCGTCATACTGCGCACATCGTCATCATTACCCACACAGGTTAAAACAACGTCGGCTTCTTTCACGCATTCGGCAACGGTTTCTGCAATGTTGCCTTTGTACTTTTCCTGCCATGCCTGCGCTTTAGCAAACGTTCGGTTGAATACGGTAACTTCAAAACCTGCATTCACTAAGTGCCCTGCCATGGGAAAGCCCATCACACCTAATCCGATAAAACTCACTTTCATTATAATTCTCCTTGCTTCACTAAATTCTGGCTTTCTGGTCAGTCTATTTATCTCACTAATATACCAAGTAACCTCAAAATGCTTGGTTCAGCAAGAGTTAACTGTTTTTCACACAAGGCACCGATATGAAGATCTAGTTATTCTAAGTCAAGAATCGGTAACGCAGTATGAAAGACAGTTAAACTCGCTCTTGGTCGAATGACCTGATCTTAGAACGCGTAATGCGTTCCCTTCTTTACTTTACATTCTTATCCAGAACTCAAATTACTTATCCCTGTGATGAAGAGTGCTTAATATTAATATTACTTACTCCATAGATCAGTAACTTAATAATAAAATTGATATTTTTAGCGTAAATATCAACTCGCACTCTATTGATGGGAATAGTTACAATTAGACTTGAGTGTGGAAACAAAATCACAATAGAAAGATAAAATCGGAAATAGAAAACAGTATTTTATAAATTGAAAGAAGATCAACTAATGGGATCATTCCCATTGAGTCATTTCAATAACCCTATACTCTCTCCAATGCATGTAACCTAAAAAATTAATCAAATATAACCAGATAGTTAATAACCGTTTGCCTATCAAAGCTGTCTGTCGTTTGTATTTTTAATCGAACTGAAAATTGGGGATAAAAATGTTCAAAACTTCTTCTATATACAAATCCATTGTTTACAGCCTAACTATCGCGCCTGTATTGATTTCAACGCCATCAATCGCGACCTCTCTGACTGGGAATGAACTCAATTCCACAATTGTCGAAACCTCTAGGCTGCAACGCCAAAATCAAGAATTAAGCGCGTTATGGAAATCGCACGCGTTGACGGACTACGCCGATTTACTGGCAGACATTCCCGACCCAGCGAATATTGCACGGAGAGTACTCAAGCAAAAATACCCAAATATTGATCCGGATCGTACGTTCTATGTGTACTTCGGTGAAGAAGGGCGCTCTGCTCACAACTTCCTAGGCTGGGATCATTTCACCCCTATACACGCCATGACAATGACGCAAGCAGCCCTAATTGATACCTTCTCTTTAAGCTCGCCTGATGTATTAAATTCAGTAAGCGGATTTTATACCGTTGGCGCTGGCGCTGGCGCAAAAATCTACGACAGTACCAACCTAGTGAGAGTCTCCCCAGAAGACGTAGCCAAAACGGTTTGGGATGCCGATTTACAAACACAATTTGATAATGAAGTAGAAAAATTCTGGAACAATAACCTTGGAAAGTTTGTTTCAGCATCTAAAGACGCATTCAGAGTTTCAGGTTATAGCGCATTCCAGAAAAACGAAATCTCACGCTCTGCACTGACGATGATTCAGGACGTTTTAGACCATAACGCTTCCGTCAATATCTATCATATGGATATTTATGGTTACTCTTCCCCTGACATTTTATGGATCGAGCCCTCCACTAACCAAGGGAGTAAACTCCTTTATATTCCTGGGGCTAAAAAACCCTTTATCGAAGTCTCCTCGCTAACAGAACTAAGAGGAAAACTGGTTACTGACCTTAAAAATACAGCGAATCGAACCGCGTTAGCAGAGCACTTTAGTATCTACGATCGTCAGGATGGTA
This sequence comes from Vibrio penaeicida, assembly GCF_030689305.1. GTDB lineage: Bacteria > Pseudomonadota > Gammaproteobacteria > Enterobacterales > Vibrionaceae > Vibrio > Vibrio penaeicida_B. The sequence goes on from NZ_JAUYVM010000005.1 coordinate 50,323, forward strand.
CCTCATATTCAGGGGTCAATAGCGCCCTAAAAGGGATCGCGAATGGTCAATGGGCGTCTAGCTATATTATGACAAAGCATTCTCGCATTAGCGAAGACGCTTTCCAAAGCGTTGCAAAAGCGGTTATGGCTCGAAACATCAGCGACGGTGACATGCAGATTAAGTCCAACAGCGAAGTCACTCGTGATACCGCCCTAAGGACCATAGGCGCAATTATAAACTTACTCCCTGCCATGCAAATCGTCGAACCTGAAATCAGTATCCCGCTCGATCTGGTTATCTTAAATGCAACCAGTTTGGGGTTAAACATCAACAAAGCTGTTACAGGCGACACAGAAGCCGAACGAAACAAAGGGGCACTGGGTGCCGGATTAGACAGCGGTTTCCTTGCCGCTAGCATCATTCCCGTCGCCAAAAAACTGAGCGACTCAATAAAGACATCCGCGTCTCAATTACACCCAACAGGCAATGTAGCAGACATCATTGAATCGAGTGTTCCAGCTGAGTACGATCGATTGAACGTTGGAGATAACCCCGTGGTGGTTACCCACCCTCAAACGCAACAAGAGCTGTACATTGTACGTTTGACGGACACCAAACGAGTTGTCGCTATGCGACGTACACCTTCTGGAACGTTTATTGAAACTAACTTTGAATCCGGGCGGGATATTGCCAACAGCAGAATAGTAGAGACAACGGATCCCGTGACCAACCGTCGCCAATTCCTCGATAAAGGCGGCTTGTTTGGCGGTGGGAAACGAGGCTTTAAGTTAAAACTAAGTGCCATTGATCCTAATGTCATTCCAACAGCCAGTACAATTGAAGATGGTTACAGCATAGACAAGCGTAAACTCATTGCTGAGTCCAATGGCGCTAATTACTTCCATGGTAGCCGATCGTCCAGTTTACTGACGTTCAAGCTAGGCTCGGAGACCAATGGCGCTATTGAGCCAATGGGTCAACTCATTGAAAAGCGCGTATTTCCATTTTCTGGCGAAGCAGGAAACTCGTTGGCGGAAAATGCCGCCAATAGAAACCTAGTTTCTGTCGTCACACTTGATGAAGCAGGCTCAGCCTACGACTATGCAACGAACACAAGCCGAGCAGCGAAGTTCAATATAGACGTCGCGACACATGAAGCGATTGAGAACGAGTTAACGTTAAAGCAATACTCTGTATCCCCTAGTATTATTGACGATATTAAAGCGGGTAACGCGTACGCACCTCTGGATGGAATTCAGAGCGAAGTCGCGAACGTGGCTCGCGGAAAGCTCGCTTTAAATAACAACCGTGTTATTCGATTCAACGGACTTGCGCCAGCGGAAAAACAGCTTGTCCAGGAGGAGTTTCCCATTATGTATGGATTCGAACCTTCCCAGTTCAACATTGAGCCGATCCAATCTGACATAAAGGGAGAGTTTGGGGTTCGGGGAGGTGTACAAATGAACGAAATCAAGGTGATCTACACCACCGTAGACAAAGTTAGTGAAGTGTCCGCTTATCTAAATGACAATAACATCCACATCCCAACCAAAAGCTTTGAAGACATTCAGTTTAACGCAAATGAAGGAGCGGCAGGGCTAAGCAATAACTTTTTACGATAGCGGTGTTCGCAACCCGTACCTTCACAATATTTGAATTCGATGAAATGAACGTGACTATGACAAATTGGCGAACGAAAGACACGTCGTTTGATTCGGTCAAAACACGACAGCATTGAACTCAAACCCAATCGTGCCCGGTAGGATCCTCTATCGGGTATTATTCGCATTAAGTAAAAGCACAGAAATCAAGTTAATGACTTTGAATCTGGACATTTAAATGAAGGCAAATGAGAGAAGTTATGGACTTGGCTAAGGACTTGTTTAAGAAACATAAAAAATCCGAGTGTTAAAGTAACACTCGGATTTTGACATCCTTGTAGGATCGTTCAACCCATCATTTTTCTCTTAATTGATCGGTATTAAGCACTTAGGCTCGGTTTCTATCAATTAAGGTTGATATTACAGTTCAGCGTTATGGTAAACCTGCTGTACGTCGTCACACTCATCTAGCATGTCCAAGAATTTTTGGAACTTCTCTGCATCTTCGCCTGCGACTGGCGTGTGCGTTTGTGGGACAAACGTGATTTCTTCTACATCCATTGTCAAATCAGGGTATGCGCCTGTTAGAGCTGTCTTCGTTTTAAAGAATTCAGTGTGTGGCGCAAATACCGTAATTACACCATCTTCAAGCTCAACGTCAGTAACATCCACATCATCCATCATTAGCGTTTCTAAGATGATTTCGTCATCGTCGCCTTTGAACTGGAATACCGCTTGGTGATCAAACATGTGAGAAACAGAGCCTTCAACACCAATTTTCGCACCGGTTTTCACAAAACACTGGCGAATATCTTGGAAAGTACGGTTACCGTTATCCGTTAGGCAATCAACGATCACGCTTGTACCGCCAGGTCCAAAACCTTCATAGCGTGCTGGTTGGTAATCTTCACCGCCACCGCCATTCGCTTTATCAAGGGCTTTATCGATAACGTGCGCTGGCACTTGATCTCTTTTCGCTTTGGTAATCAGATGCTTAAGCGACAGATTCATGTCTGGGTCTGAACCACCGTTTTTCGCGCATACGTAAATTTCTTTACCGTATTTGGAATAAACTTTAATTTTTGCGCCTGCAGTTTTTGCCATAGAGGCTTTGCGCACTTCAAAACTTCTTCCCATCGGGATGTTCTCTCTGATTCAATTAATGCGAAAGATTGTATACCCAAACCAAGTCAAGATGCTAGATTCAGCGAGATTTGCTTGGCTTTGTTGGGTTTAACAAGGAGCGACTAAGCCACACCCATAACTCTTTTATATTTTGCTACCGACTGCTCGAATAACTCGACTTCTGATTCCAGCCTCAGTTTCGATTTGTGCTCAACCAGCACTTCAGGACCTGCCTGAGCTTGCTTGATTTTCCACACCAAAAACGAAGCTTGCTTGTCGATTTCTATTTCATTTTTCTCTTCAGAAGGGAGGAGCGAAAGGTTAAACGACATAGTAAGACCTGCATCGATAGTTTGAAAGGGCAAGAATATATCACAGCCTAAGCCGTTAGGTAGAGAGTTACAGGGGAATTCAAAAAGAAAAGTGACAGGAATCAAGAATGGAAACACGTGGCGGAATATCTGCAACCGTAAAATAACTGCAATTAAAGCCTCGCCGCTAGTACTTCTCCCGTCATCGAACCTACTGCACTTTTCAGGTAAGTCATGGCAACTTTTTCTGCTGGTACCCCATACTGGCTGTCTATTCCAAGCTGCTCCATGGATTCTTTGATAAAACCGGGGCTAACAACGTTTATTCTTTGCCCTTTTGGTAGTTCAAGTGCTGCGGAGCGTACAAAGGCCTCAATCGCCGCACAGCCCATTCCTATGGCAATGCTTCCTTCTATTGGTTTTTGAGCCGTTGCGCCCGATGTTAATGTTATCGAACCTTCTGGTTTTAAGAATCGACGGCCAACCTTGGCCACATTCACTTGTCCTAACACTTTGTTATCCAATACCGTTCGGTAATCGGATTCCGGCATGTCTGATAATGTGCCAAGGCTGCCGTTGCCTGCGGCACAAATAATGGCGTCTACCAGACCAATTTTTTCAAAGACTTCAGTAAGCGACGCCTCGCTTTCAATATCAGCACGTAACGCACCTTTCGTGTGCCCTATGGCAACGATGTCGTGGTCTTTCCCTAGATGCTTAGAAATGCCGTGCCCTACAATGCCATTCGCACCTATTACTATGATTTTCATATTTTTTCCTGTTTAAGCTGTTCTTGGGTTATTTGAAGTTAGTTTGAGCAAGCCACGCCATCATTTTTTCAGCGAGCTGTTCTGATTTGTCTTCTTGAAGAAAGTGAGAGGCACTCTCTATGGTGGAATGAGGCTGATGCTGCGCCCCTGTAAAGTTATTTTGAAACTTGATGTCGTAACCTTGATCCGCAAGAAACGGGTCTTCATTGCTGAATAGCGTTAAAACGGGTTTGTCCCATTGCTTCAAGTTCTGCCACGCTTCATTCACTTCGTTAAGGTCGGAAGCAACTATGGCAGGCATTTTTCTCGGGGCAGCATAGTATCGAGAGTCCGGAAATGGGGCGTCGTAGGCATTCATTTCATCTTGAGAAAGGTGCCGTGTTGTTAGCGCCTGAATTACTTTTCCTATTTCTAGCGTTTCGGAGTGTTTAAAATACCCTGCCCAATTGCCGTAGTTCATTTTATTAGACAAGGTTTCAATACTGGGTTTGCCCGCAAAAGAAGCCATTAACTTCAACACTTTTGGCATCATGAATTTTTCAAATCCACTCACCTCGGCTAATGCAGTATTGGCCAACACGAGCCTATCAAGCCATTCAGGTTGCTGCGCAAGTACCCGCAAACCAATCATTCCTCCCCAGTCTTGCATAAAGGCTGCGGCATTTTTCACTCCAAGCTTTTGTACAAACTCACTCATCCAGCGCACTTGGTTAGCGTAGGTTTGAACATCACTCGATGACGGTTTATCAGACTTTCCGAAGCCAATTAGGTCGGGGGCAATCACTCGATAACCGTCATTGACCAACAACGGAATCATATGGCGATACAAATAACTCCATGAAGGCTGTCCATGAAGCAAAAAAACGGTTTTCTTGTTGCCGATTCCTTCGTCTACGTAGTGCATGCGCATACCATCGACTTCGATGTAGTTAGGCGTAAATGGATAATCAACTAAATGTGAAAACGCACTCTCCGGTGTTCTTAATATTTGGCTATGCATGATCTTTCCTCTGTTCTTTGCCCTGTGCTGTATTTACAAGGTATGAGATATTAAGAGGCGAAAAAAGCATACGTTTTTGTACAAAATGGTCATATAATTAGACCATGATTGCATTAGAACATTTGCACGTTATCAACGTGATTCATCAAGAAGGCAGCTTTACCAAAGCGAGTGAGAAGCTTTATAAGGCTCGCTCGGCGGTTTCCTACTCTGTTAAGCAGGTTGAAGAGTTTTACGACATAGAAATATTCAACCGAGAAACATATCGACCAGAACTCACCCGAGATGGGAAAATTCTTCTCAATAAAATTCAGCACCTATTGCATGAAGCCAACGAGTTTGATCAATTCGCTAAGCAACTGAACAGTGAAGTAGAGTCTGAAATTCGCCTCAGTATCAGCGCAATATTCCCAATGAACCTAGTCACTCAATTATTGGCAGAGCTAAAAGCAACCTACCCTCAAACCATTATTCACTTGAATATCGAAACCGCGTCAGGCGAGAGAATGCTAAAGGATGAATTGGTTGATATTGGCATTTATGGTGGCATACAAAAAGACAACGACATTCAGTATCGCCAGATTGAGCAATTCAAGCTCCCTGTTTATGTCTCCGATCGTTTCCAAGCGAACGATATCCGTAACGTACAACCAGAAGAGCTCGCACAGCTTCCTCAGGTCGTCGTTAAGTCCTCGTATGGCAGCAGCCCAGATACCAATATTATGCGAGATGGAATCCAGTGGTATGTATCCGATCAACAGACCAAGAAAGCAATCATTTTGAGTGGTCTAGGCTGGGGAAGATTGCCTGAACATGAAGCAAATCTCGAAAAGATAGACAATAAGTTATTCGAAGTGAAGTCTCAGGAGACAATGCAAATTCCCATTTATGTTGCAAAGGTAAAATCAAAGTCTTTAGGCCTGGTTGGAAATATGATCTGGAACTTTTTCTCTTTAATTAAATAATAAATCTAATACCTCACATAAAATTATGTAATGGTAATAATAGGATTATTGAAACGTTATTACATACCAATCAAAATATTATAGATAATAATATTAAATATATGGATTTAAATTCAACACTCATTCAATTTAAATCTAAACTTAAAATTTCCCATTTGAATTACGATCACATTTGTTCTCATATTATTTATTGCAAATAATGATCTTTATTCACCTTTCAAAAAGAAAAATCAATTTTATTAACAATCAGTAGGTTAGAGTATTAACTCTAATGTGAAAGTCATAAGAAAAGGTTAAAATATACTTAAAATACAATATCTTAAACAAATTAAACTATATCTATTAATATTATTTCATATTAATTTCTGGCGACTGTTATTATTTGAAATGTCTACGCTAGTAACTTATTTATCAACAAAATCGAACTCTAATACTATCAGGTTCTGCCGAATAATTTTGCTAAGAAATTTTTCTTACATACATATTTTCACTCCGTTTTCAAGTGCTCGAACAGCCTCCAATCAGATAAATTTGTAATAGAGACCATGTTTTATAAAATAATCATCACTTGGTTAGTAAGCCAATAAAGAATAAGGCTTCAACGCCAAGTAATAAAAGAATAGTCACTTAAAAATTGAGTTGTATGCCTTACAGGTACACTCATAAATAATTAAAAGTTTAGCAGTCCTACTTTCTCAAAATTTAGGACCCAAATAACAATAAGGATAAGAGAATGAATACTAAAATTGGACTTATTCCCTTGCTGGTCGGTATGGCTTTACCGACGACTGCACTTGCACAAGTGGATATTAATAACATCACTGAATCTGGACGCCCTACGTTTGCAGTTGGTGCATTGGGTGCCGCACAACTTAATGCTGATGTGGAAACGCTGAAGCATTACCTAGCAAATACCCCTTCCTACAAATCCACAGGTAACGAAGAATTTGTTGTAGAGCGACAATGGGTCGACGAGCTTGGCAAAAAGCACACCGTATTTAACCAAACCATTGATGGTATTAAGGTACACAACAGTCGAATTACGTTGCATACCGATGTCACACTTGGAAACGGTTTTGCTCCTGCGAATGAGTCTATCTACGCGGTGTCGGGAACGGTCGCAGTGCCGACAGCATCACCCGCAACATTTGCACCTATACGTATGAGCAATGATGACGGTATACAAGCAAAATCGGTCGTTAAAAGCATTGGTGACGTGGTGACAGAGCCAGAGTTGGCTTATGTGTATCTTCGCGATATTGACGATACGAAATTGGCTTGGCGTATGGAAGTTAAGTTCTTCCGAGGATCTGGGCATTCTTTCGGACACGATCTAGTGTACGTAGATGCACTTACTCATGAAATATTGTCCCGTGAAACTTTAATCCATCAAGCTAAGAACTGGAAAACACACACGTTAGATGGAGGAGGCTATTTCAGCCGACCAGGTAGGCTACTGTGCACTAACCAAGAAGATTGTGGCAATAATCTATCGGCTCAACGAGCACATGATGGTGCGTCGACGGTGTATGACTATTACAAAGAGAGACACAATCGAAATGGTTTAGATGATCGCGATATGACGATGATTTCGAGTGTGGACCTAGGTGTAGCGAATGCGTCGTGGTATTTGGGACAAATGTTCTACGGTAAATCCAGAACAGGCGCCGATTACACAACAGATTTCGATGTCATTGGCCACGAGTTTACTCATGGCGTTATCGATTCAACCGCCGATTTGATTTATCAAAATGCATCAGGCGCGTTAAACGAAGCGTGGGCAGACATTCTAGGGATCTCGGCAGAAGCGTATAAAAATGGCAAAACAACTTCTACTTGGTTGCTAGGTAACGAACTGTATCAAAGGCCTGGGCAAGCGTTGCGCTATATGAACAATCCAACTAAAGATGGGCGTTCTAAAGACTGGTACCCAGAGCGCAGACCTTTTGTAAAAAATCCAGGTCAGGATAATGACAATGGTTGGGTTCACCTAAACTCTGGTATCGCAAACCTTGCCTATGTTCTATTAGTTGATGGCGGATCCCATCCACGTGGCAAGTCGGACGCGGTTGTTGATGGTATTGGTTTACTTAAAGCGGAAAAAGTATTCTACCGCGCTCTCAACACCTACATGGGTCCAAACACTAATTTCCCTGAAGCTCGTACGGCAACAGCTCAAGCGGCGGCTGACCTATATGGCCAAAGTGCAAAACACTCTGTTGAAACAGCATGGTGTGCGGTTGGTGTAGGTGAGTGTCCAACAGCGATACCAACATCGGAAAAGCCAACATCACTTAGTGAAGCAGTAAGCGATATTTCCATTCCTTTGAACGAATGGAAACACTACACGCAAGACTTGGGTGAAGGCTACTCAAAAATGACGATTAAGGCAGAAGGTGGATTAGGGGATGTAGACCTATACGTAACCTATGGAAAGGAATCGACAGCAACCGCATTCGATTGTGAGTCAAACACCACTTCCAATACTGAAGAATGTGTTATTACAAACCCGAAAAAGGGCGCTTGGCATATTGATTTATTCGGTTATAAAGCGAGTTCTGGTGTCACACTAACACTGACTGCAGAATAAGCTTATTCAAGAAAGACAGCAATTGCTGTCTTTCTTTTCGTACCACTCACATTGCGTGCTAGCTTTTATGTTTACCTAAATAATTTAAATTGTTATTTAATAACATAACAATTTAGACACTTATATTAATAGCAAACGTTTAAATGGGAATATGGATATTTATCTCTTATAAATACTGAAGATAAAATATAATAATCGCATGTTCTTATTTGAATTGTGATCACATTGGAACATGCAAGTTTTCGATAAACCAAGATCCCTGCCATGTTTCTATTTATTTTCAGCCAGTTGGTAAAATTAAAGCTTTTACTCTAAAAATAATTTAGTCGCCAAAATATCAATAGAAAGGAAAAGACCTTTAATTTCATAACATTAATAGAAAAACACGAATCAAATACATTTGGTAGGCAACGAGAAACACTCCATATCTCATACAGTGTTCGCTAGGCTTAATGTATTATAATTTACATAATTATCAATAAATTCTGAAACCTATAGTCATCAATACTTATAGAGTAGGTAAGATAAAAAAACACAATAGCAATACATAAATACAGTGAAGTTTCAACCCACTAAATGTATTAACTGATTGAACTATTGTTAGCGTAAAATAACTCTAATAGAATCCTCTTCTCCCAATCAGGAGAGGTTCCTTGTTTTATTTTAATCCTGACAAAATTAAACAAGGAATTAACAAAGAGTTTTAATTTAAAGATTTATCATCCAAGAATTATACGTACGCATAGCCTTTTGCAAGTAACGTAAAGGGTCGGAGTCTGCCTAGATAGTAGACTCAAAAAAACTGTATTCTTAATATTTTTGCCATAAACATAATTATTGGTAGGGAGATTTTTTGTGAAAATAAAACCCATATTAATCGCGATAGGGTTAGCTGTGCCTTTATCTTTATTTATTTTTAGCGATATATCTAACGATCCAAATACATCGCTAGATACCAATTCTTCTAAAAATTTAAATGCAAGCAAAAGCTCTGAAGAAAACAGCATTCTGGACAAACAAGCGGGTCGAAAAAAGCAAGAGAGTGGCAATCATCACACAGCGAAAATAGATGAACCCATTCATTTAGAAGCGCAAAGCGAGAAAAGCACTCGTGAGGAAGAAAAATCGCTTGAGGAAACAAAAGTACATGAAGACAAATCTCATGAGCCAATAAGCTTGGAACAAGCTTGGATAGATGTAAATCCAAGCGAAACACTTGCAAGCATAAGGCCTAAAAGTGAAGCCATAGAAAGTATTAAAGCGATTGAGTTTTCGAATGTATCAGAATTCCAATCTCTAAATACAAATGACAACGTGACTCTCAACTTACCGGATAACACTGACATTGATATCGAAGTGGAATCAAACGAATTTCAAAATGAAGGAGTAAGAACTTGGTCGGGGAATTTCAAAATTGATAATCAGAACTACCCAGCCACCTTCACTTTTGGAAGTTCTTCAATTTTTGGTTTTATTGGTCACCCTAATGGTCCAATTAAAATTGAAGGCTCTGGAAACACTGCATGGATTTATGAAGTCCCAGATAGTCATGGATACGACTAATTAATAAATGCAGTTCAAATAAAAACAAACTAATTAATTAAAGATACTATTTTAGGATTAAAAATGAAAAAAACGTTATTAGCGGCGATTGTTGCGTCGAGCTTTGTTGCACCCCTTACACACGCAACAACGAATATTGATGTACTGGGTGTTTACACGACAGAAACCGCGCAAAAAACTGATCACATTACTGCTATCCAGCATCGTTTCAATGTTGGTAATAAGATTCTTAAGGACAGTAAACTAGACATAAAAGTGAATCTCGCTGGGCTGAAAGAGTACAACTTCGACTCCGAACCCGGTAGAAAACAAGATCAAGGTGTTGCTTTGGAAGCAATAACACCTGGATATAAGCAGTCCGCGTTGTTCCGCGATATCGAGCAAGTAAGAAAAGATGAAGGCGCGGATATGGTGGCTATGTTCCGCTATCTAGACCTCGACAATTCTCCGGATTACGAACGCACCGCCAATGGTTATAGCATCAGTTGTGGTGTGGCCTGGGTAATACCAGCATTCCAATGGAATGGTAACCAATCTTGGGCGAAAAGCAGAATGTACAGCCATACCTACATTAACGAATGTGGTGGTGATACATTTATTCACGAATTAGGCCACAATTTTGGTATTAACCACGCACGTGAGCAATACAACGGTTTGCCTCACCTCCAAAATGGAACAGAAAAAGATGCTTATGGTTATGGCGTAAACGGGCAATTTGCAACGACAATGGCTTATGGGTACCTATTCGGTATAAGAGGGCGTTCTTACAATTTCTCTAACCCAGAAGTAGAGTGTAAAGGGCAGCCATGTGGTCGAAAAGGGGTAGCAAATGCCGCTCGCGCTATTGGTCTAACCGCACCTAAAATTGCCAATATCTATCAAAGTAAAACCGATGGTACGGATACAGGTAAACCGACCCAGCCAATCGATCCTAAAGAACCCAACAACGTCTTTAAAATCGACTCCCCTGTAGCAATTCCAGACCAAGCTCAGGTAGACATTCCTCTTAAGGTGTCCTTCGAAGGCGAAATCACCAAACCAACAATCGCGCTAAACGTGGAACATGAGTTCATCGGTGATTTGTCTATTCGACTTATCGCACCAGACAACAACTACTGGATTTTGAAGGAAGCGAACAGTAGAGATCGTGGTGAAAAATACAATGTTACTTTCACCTTACAAGATATTGAAGGTATCGACTTCAACGGTCAGTGGACACTGCGTGTTACGGATAAATTCGAACGAGATACTGGTGTAGTTAAAAGCGCCGTTCTAACCCTTAAGTAATCCGTATACCCAAGAGCCCAAAAGGTTCTTGGGTATTTTTATTAGAAAGAGTTAGGTACATGCCATACGAATATAAGGAGAAGGAAATGAATTAAGATTTGAATATCAATTTACGTTACTGTATAACATAACAACATCAATTCTGTTGTTTACAGGAAGGCAAACGTTAAACAATGAAATATGTATTTTCATTCTCATTATTGGAATGACATAACTCTGACATTAATTATAGTAATTCCTGAATAGTTATCACATGAAATTAATGAAACAAATGAAAAATACAATTTTAAAATTGGCTCAACTCGTTACTTCGGGATAAAAATAAAGTATAAGCCTTTCAATTACTTATACTTTAGATATGTAAAATCGCACAGCAATCCGTTTAATTCATATATCATTAATTCAATTATAAGTTTATATATATCAATAAGTTGAAAATTAAACTCTTATTCAACGCAACATTGATCTCATTTATTCTTAATTTTTTACCCTTATTCATCTTCTGTTCACGTGATTTCTACTAAGGATGATTGCTAGGGGAATGGAAAATATTTTTTACACTCTTTGCTGTATCGCCTATATACCAAGCATATTCCTTTATACACGTACCGTAAAAAAACACCAACAAACATATTAGATAACACCTGTCAACATAATAAGGTTTTCTAAATTCTTCTGAAATTTGTTTTTTCTCACACCATTGATAACAATCTCTGTACTCAGTCACTGATACGGCTGTGTATTTGATTAATTCGAACTTTCTAAAGTGGAATAGGGTTTGGCTCTATTTCTGTTTTCTTTTGATGCTTGAGGAAAATCATATTTTCAACAAACATTAATAAGCTAATTAATAGCTATAGTCACATGACTTATAAAATATAATATTGAGTTATATAAGTGTTCACTTATTTTAGTGGGTATAGGCTTTTTTATTTTTTAACTTTAATAATTTCGGGAATAAGAAATGAAAGTTAAGTATTTGTTACTCGTCACAGCAATTAGCGCTACAAATTCAATCGCTAGCCAAAACATTATAAATCCAAACGAACCAACAAAAGCTTGGATAACAATAGGTAGCGACGCAATTCAGCACTTTACAACAGCGCAAGAACACAAAGGGTTGGCTTTTTCATCTCAAACAATACAAGGCGTTAATGGCATTACCGTATCGGAGATTAATACTGCCGATATAAACAATTTGAGTGAGCTCATGCACCATGAATTCAAACGCTGTGGTGGATTCTTTTATCACGATTCGTTTGAAGAAGCGCAGGCATACGCGAAACAAGCCGCGAATGCGAATCAGAGCTTTGCCAATTTTGCAGCCGTTAACTACACCATCGATAACGAGTCTGTCACCAATGCGATGATGTCAGAAACGTCACAGCAAAACCTAACCAATACCGTCAATACATTATCCAATTACTACGATCGTTATTATACGTCTCAGTCGGGTTACGACGCGGCAAAATGGATAAAGGATCATTGGGTTCAGCTTTCGCAGGCACGCAGTGATATCAGTGTGGAATTTTTTAATCACAGCTGGAAACAACCTTCTGTTATCGCAACGATAAATGGTACGACTCTTGCCGACGAAATCGTCGTTATCGGTGGGCACCTAGACTCCATTAATACACGAAGCCCAGGTAACGAATCCGCCCCAGGTGCGGACGATAATGCTTCTGGTATTTCTGTTCTCACTGAAACGCTAAACGCGATCGTTAAAAGCGGATTTAAGCCTAAGCGTACCGTTAAAATCATCGGTTATGCCGCAGAAGAAGTCGGGCTGCGAGGTTCTAAAGCCATCGCCCAGTCTTACAAAAGCTCAGGTAAGAACGTAGTGGGTGTCGCTCAGTTTGATATGACGGGCTATAAGGGGACATTTAATCGCGACATCGTACTCATCACTGACTACACCAATTCAGGACAAAACCAGTTTATTCGAAACCTGATCAACAAATACTTGCCGAATATGACGCACGGCAATTCGCAGTGTGGTTACGCGTGTTCCGACCACGCCTCTTGGTACAATGAGGGCTTCCCTGCTTCTATGCCAGCGGAAGCAAATTTCCACGATTCGAACCCACTCATCCATACAGCAAATGATACCCAATTTGACTCAAGCCATGCGATTAAGTTTGCCAAACTGTCCGTTGCCTTCATTTCTGAACTCGCCAAAGGTACGATTGCAGGAACCCCTCCACCACCGCCACCTACTGGCGAAAACGAACTGCAAAATGGTGTGCCAAAAACCAATATATCTGGGGTAGCTAAAGCGCAAAACTTTTATACGTTTAATGTTCCAGCAGGGGCTTCCAACCTGAAATTCACAACATCAGGCGGAACTGGCGATGCGGATTTATACGTAAAATTTGGCTCTAAGCCAACGCTTAACAGTTATGACTGTAAAAGCACCAACAGTTCCAACAATGAACAATGCCAAATTCCAAACGCACAAGCGGGAACCTACCATGTGATGGTAGAGGCTTGGTCTTCAATATCTGGCGTATCTCTTACAGCAAGCTATGCCGACAGCGGTAACCCACCACCTACAGGCATTGAACCCATTAACGAAACGGCTACTAATATTTCTGTTTCTCGTGGTCAGTGGCAACGCTACACCCAAACACTAGGCGAAGGTTATTCAAACCTAACCGTTACGATATCAGGTGGATCGGGCGATGCAGATCTGTACGTTCGCCATGGCGCTCAATCTACGTTTGGGCAACACGACTGCCGACCTTATCTCAATGGGAATAATGAAAACTGCCCAATCACGTCACCGCAATCTGGCGTTTGGCATATCGACATCTACGGATATTCAACAACGACAGGGCTAACGCTCAATATCAAAGCCACACCATAAAATAGTGGCGCTTCACTGCCCTTTTCGAATCAGAAAAGGGCAGATTAAACACATCCAAATTTGATGAGTTTGTCATTGCATGAACTATTTTCTATGCCGTTTTAGTTAATAGAACAGCATGAATAAGCACATCAAATTAATACTGAAATCGATATTAAAATCTTTGGTATTAATGGAATAACGTCTCTTTTTAAATAAAAGAATACGTATAAGGAAACCATGAATATTCATGGTGGATGGAATGTTGGAAATATCCAGCGGTCCTTTAAATACAGGAAAATAAATCATGAAGTTTAAAATAGGAATTATCCCCTTAGTGGTCGGTATTACATTATCGACCTCTGCTTTCGCACAGATGGAAATAAAAACAGCGACAGATACTGGGCGACCTTCATTTGTCACTGGGAGCTTAGGTAATGCAACTGCAGGTGCTGAAGTTCAGGCGTTAAAACAAATTCTAGCCAGCAACCCATCGTATAAGTCGACGGGAAGCGAAGAATTTGAAGTATCTCGCCAATGGGTTGATGAACTGGGGAAAAAGCACACGTTTTTTGATCAGAAAATCAATGGCATTAAAGTTTATGGCAACAGTATTGCTTTGCACACCGAAGCCAGCAATAACGCTAATGGCTTGCTGAATAATGCCCCTGTTTATGCGGTAACAGGTGCACTCGCGGTTTCTTCTGCTCCGGCTTCGGCTGCGTTTGCCACCAAGCAAAGTAATGACAATGGTAAACAGGCGCGATCAGTTGGAGAAAGTATTGGTTCAGTTCAAACACAACCTGAACTGGCTTACATCTACTTGCCGGATCAAGACGAAGCAAAACTCGCTTGGCGTATGGAAGTCGTCTACTTTGCAGGTGCTGGACCATTTGGGCGTGACATAGTTTACATTGATGCCGCAACCAATGAAGTGCTCGCACGACATGCACAGGTACACTCGGCAAAGAGTTGGAAAACGTACACCCTTAACGGCGGTAATCAAAACTCTGCACCGGGGCAACTGCTTTGTACGAACAACCAAAATTGTGGCGGCAACGCTGCGGCGCAACGCGCTCACGATGGTGCAGCAACAGTTTACGATTATTACCAACAGCGACATGGTCGTGACAGCCTTAACAACAATGGGATGACGTTGGTATCCAGTGTCGACCTTGGTGAGCAAAATGCGTATTGGACTGGTTCGCAAATGCTTTATGGTCAAGCCGGTGGCGGGGTCGACTACGATTTCACCTCAGATTTCGACATCATTGGTCACGAGTTTACGCACGGTGTCACCAACTTCTCTGCCCGTCTTGTTTACCAAAATGCACCTGGTGCATTGAATGAAGCATGGTCAGATATTCTTGGTCTATCCGCAGAAGCGTTCAAAAATGGCACAACGACATCCAGCTGGTTACTGGGCGACGGTTTGTACAACCAACCCGGTAAAGCTTTCCGCTACATGAACGATCCGACCAAAGACAATTACTCAAAAGACTGGTACCCAGAACGCATACCGTTCACCAATAATCCTAATAGAGACAATGATTATGGCGGCGTACACGGCAACTCCGGTATTGCCAACTTAGCGTACGTATTGCTTGTAGACGGTGGAACACACCCTCGCGGAAAATCCAATGCACAAGTGCCCAGTATTGGCATGCTAAAAGCCGAGAAAATCTTCTATCGTGCGCTGGTCACCTACATGAACCAAAACACCAACTTCTCAGGTGCTAGAACAGCAACCGCTCAAGCAGCGCAAGACTTGTATGGCGCAACAGAGAAAAACGCTGTTGAAACCGCTTGGTGTGCCGTTGGTGTGGGTGACTGCCCTACAACAACACCGCCTCCACCCCCACCTACTGGCGATAACGAACTGCAAAATGGCGTTCCAGTAACGGGGATTTCAGGCGCAGCGAAAGATCAGAAATTCTACACATTCCAAGTTCCTGCTGGCGCGACAAACTTGCGTTTCGTTACAACAGGCGGTTCAGGTGATGCTGACCTTTACGTAAAATTCGGCTCCAAGCCATCGCTAAGCACTTACGATTGTAAGAGCACCACCAGCTCAAGCAACGAAACCTGTGCGATCAGCAATATCCAAACGGGCACTTACCATGTCATGGTTGAAGCTTGGAATCAGATAAGTGGCGTAACTTTAACTGCCAGCTACGATGGCGGTACAACACCTCCACCACCACCTAGCGGACCAACACCAATCTACGACACACTGGGCAACATCTCTGTTGGCGGTGGTCAGTGGCAACGCTTCACTCAAGAATTAGGTACGGGCTACTCAACCATGACGATTACCACGTCTGGTGGGTATGGTGATGTCGACTTGTATGTTAGAAAAGGTTCCGACCCTACACTCTACCAATACGACTGCCGTCCTTGGAAAAATGGCAACAATGAATCCTGTACGTTTACCAACCCCGGTGCAGGCACTTGGCACATCGGTATTTACGGTTACTACAATAGCTCTGGCGTCACGTTAACCCTGACAGCAGAATAAACAGTAAACAACTCGTAAGATAAAAAATCCAAAATGTAATTTGAGAGGGGCAGTAAAGCCCCTCTTTTCTGTTATCAAACCAAGACCATCGAATTTACCTATCAAAACTATAAATACAATCGAATATACCTTTCTAAATGTAAAGAGTAGCCTTAACTTATTCTTAATTAACCCTGATTTAAATAGGGATTATGTAGTCAATGTACTAAATTATTAATGGCTATGTTTCTTTGTTTTCGGATTGTCCTATGGTCAACGAATTCATCCAAAAAAATACACTGGAAGGAATATATTATGAGTAAGAAGCTAACAACCGCAGCAGGTTGCCCTGTTGCACATAACCAGAATGTTATGACCGCTGGTCCGCGAGGACCGCAACTTCTTCAAGATGTTTGGTTTTTGGAGAAACTGGCGCATTTTGACCGTGAAGTGATCCCAGAAAGGCGTATGCACGCCAAAGGGTCTGGTGCTTACGGCACGTTCACAGTGACTCATGATATTACTCAATACACTCGGGCAAAAATCTTCTCCGAGGTAGGGAAAAAGACCGACTTGTTCGCACGCTTTACTACCGTCGCCGGAGAACGAGGCGCAGCAGATGCAGAAAGGGATATTCGTGGTTTCGCGCTTAAGTTTTACACCGAGGAAGGCAACTGGGATTTGGTTGGAAATAACACCCCTGTGTTCTTTTTACGCGACCCTCTAAAGTTCCCAGACTTGAATCACGCAGTAAAACGCGACCCACGAACCAATATGAGAAGCGCGGTGAATAACTGGGATTTCTGGACTTCCCTACCTGAAGCGTTTCACCAAGTCACCATTGTAATGAGCGATCGAGGCATTCCTACCAGTTATCGTCACATGCATGGATTTGGCAGCCATACCTTCAGTTTTATTAATGCCGATAGTGAACGTTACTGGGTGAAATTCCACTTTAAAACACATCAGGGCATTAAAAACTTAACCGACGAAGAAGCCACCATTCTGTGTGGACGAGACAGAGAAAGCCATCACCGCGATCTTTATGACAACATCGAAAGTGGAAACGCGCCTAAATGGACTTTGTACATTCAAATCATGCCGGAGCTAGAAGCCGATGAGGTGAATTTCAACCCATTCGATCTGACTCGCGTGTGGTCTCAGAAAGATTATCCGTTGATCGAAGTGGGCGAGCTGGAACTTAATCGCAACCCAGAAAACTACCACGCAGAAGTTGAACAGTCGGCATTTAACCCAGCTTCCATTGTTCCGGGCATTGGCTTCTCCCCGGATAAAATGCTTCAAGGTCGTTTGTTCTCTTACGGTGATGCGCAGCGTTATCGCTTAGGGGTAAACCACCATCAGATCCCTGTGAATGCGCCAAGATGCCCAGTGCACAGCTACCACCGTGATGGCGCTATGAGAGTGGATGGCAACTACGGTTCAACCATTGGTTATCAACCAAATTCACAGCAGGAGTGGGAAGAACAACCTGATTACTCCGAACCACCATTGCGTATTTCTGGTCATGCGGATCATTACGACCACCGTATAGACGAAGATTACTTCACTCAAGCGGGCGATCTTTTCCGCCTAATGGATGAGCAGGAGCGACAACGTTTGTTTGATAACACCGCCCGTTCTATCAAAGGCGTGCCCGACTTCATACAACAACGCCATATTGACCATGCGTATCAAGCAGACAAGGCATACGGTGAAGGGTTAGAGAAAGCCATCAAAAAAGCAAACGCATCTTAATGAACTCCGTGTTCCTAAATAAGAAAAGAGAAACCAGAAAGGAGAAAGCCATGAGCGAACAAGATTTTATGACTCTATTTAACACCACGGACTTATTTATTTTTTACTAAGCCGCAACGGTGAATAACGGTCCTAAATAAATCACTAAAAACGTAAACAGCCTGACGATATCAGGCTGTTTTTTTAGGTGAGGAACCGGGTGAGGCTGAACAGAATTAAAATTTCATACCAAATGTGGCACTCAGCTGAGTCACATTGACACCGTCCATTTTGCTTCTATCAGCGCCGAAATCGACATAAAAGCCATAGTTGGTCGAGAACCGTATACCCGCTCCGCCGAATGCGGCAGATTCGTTCACTTTTTGGGTCGTCGTGGTACCTTCAATTCGATGATTGGCATAACCCACTTCAATGTAAGGTTTGATAAATGAGCCATCGGATAACACGTAAGAGTACCCTAGTTCTCCCCCTGCTTTTAAGGTGTGTCCTTTCAGCTCATCTTTAGTGTTGTTCTCGTAAGACGCCTTTAACGCGGCAAACCCATTGAAGTTGTATGTGGTTTCCAATCTCAACCCAGAGCCTGCATCTTCTGTAATTGAGAACCCTCCAAGGCTCGCTGAATAATCGGTATCAGAATACCCCGCACCAAGGCTCCAACCTTCCAATCGATTAAAATCTTGAGCACTCGCAAAGCCAGACATCAAACCGACGATGAGAACCAAGCCACTACGTAATTTCTTCATAATTCCACTACCCATTTTTCTTTTAGAATCCGGTTTTATATTCACGCAACCTTACTAAATTCCTGACTCCACCTCACAGTTTTTCATTGATGAGTCATGGTATTGCGACCCACCTCTACCGCCATAAATGCAAGTACATCTCAAAAGAACGAGTAAAGCGGTAACGATCAGACATTTATGTAAAATCAAACAATTGCAAAATCTAAACACTCGCAATGCAGAAAAAATCAGACCTCAGCAATCCTGATCGACTGCTTCAATTTTATTGATTGGATTTGAATCAAAGAGTGTTGCTAGCATGCTCACAGCAATCAGTATTCTTACAATATTAAAAAGGAGTGAGATCCGCATGTCAGACCCAATCTCCACAACGATAAAAGCGCCGCCTTCACCCAACGCTTCGCCATCAGAAAAAAAAGCAAAGAATCTTAGGGTAGCCGTAGGTATTACTCTATTTAGCGTATTAACAGGCATCGTAGTCGCGCAATTTCAGTCGACTCAGCTCGCATCTGTTGCGGCACTAACGGTATTTTGCATAGGCTTGTGGGCGACGGTCGTCGTGCCGGAATATTGGACGGCATTGAGCTTTTTTCTTATCGCCATCGTTTTCAATATTGCACCCGCTTCCGTTGCGCTTTCTGGATTTCAATCTTCTACGTTCTGGTTATTGTTTGCTGGGTTGGTTCTTGGAGCCGCGTTCAAACATACAGGGCTAGGAAAGCGCATAGCCCATTTGCTCGCTTCTGCGCTAGGTACGCGCTATAACACCATAATTTGGCGGATTGTCATTTTCGGTATTGCACTCGCCTTTATAATGCCATCTTCCATGGGCAGAATCGCGCTCTTACTCCCTATAATTATGGCGTTATCGGAGCAAATGGGATACCAAAGTGATTCTAAAGGACGCATTGGTATGATTACCGCCACGGCTTTTGGAACTTGGTTACCTGCTTTCACCATTTTACCCGCCAATGCGCCCAATATGATCCTTGTAGGTATGGCTGAAAACCTTCACGGCTTACAACTTTCCTACTGGGATTACTTGCTGATCCACTTCCCTGTGTTAGGTGCGCTGAAAGGTGTGGTATTGGTTTTGTTGATTTTAAAAATGTTTCCTTCCGACGATCCAAAGCACACAACAAAAGAAACGGCCTCTTTGCCCGCTGTAACAAAGGATGAGAAAACGCTGGCTTACATTATTTTGGGTTGTTTGGCCATGTGGCTAACAGACGGCATCCACCATATTTCTCCGGGATGGATTGGGCTTGCCGGTGCGGTGATTTGTTTATGCCCATTTTTGAATTTAACCACCAAAACCAGTTTTCAAGCCGATTTGAATTACAACTCTCTTTTCTTCGTGGCGGGTATTATTGGCTTGGGTGCGGTCATTGCGCAGTCTGGCTTAGGGGAAACACTTATCGCAGCTCTGGGTGATAGCGTGCAGTTTTCACCGCAAGAGCAACTGCAAAGCATTGTTTCGCTAACGTTCATCTCAACGATTGTTGCTATTACCACCAGCTTGCCGGGGGTTCCAGCGGTAATGACCCCCATCGCAGGCGACCTTGCACTTTCCACTGGTTTGCCTATCGCCACTGTTTTGATGACTCAGGTTTTTGCCTTCTCCAACATTTTGTTGCCGTACCAAGCTCCTCCGTTAGTCACAGCAATACAAATGGGTAAGTTACCCATCGCAGCCATCAGTAAGTTATGTTTGGTCCTATTTTTCATCACAGTCGTGGTTCTTTTACCGCTCGATCTATTATGGTGGCGTCTTATCGGTCTATTCTGAAGTAGGTCATGTTGGCAAAAAGAGGAGGGAGAAGGGGTAATGGACAACCACCAACTACGAACGTTTGTCGTCGTCGCTCAAGAAGGCAGTATTACACGCGCGGCAGAGCGGCTTTTTTTGAGTCAACCAGCCATAAGTGCGCACATTAAAGCGTTAGAGTCGTCTTTGGATCTCACTTTGTTTGAGCGCACGCCTCAAGGTATGCGACTCACCTTAGATGGCCAGCGAATTTTGCTTAAAGCAGAAGAAACACTACAAGCGCATCAAGATTTGGTCGAAGAAGCGCGCAAAATCAAAGGGCAAATAGCGGGAGTGATCCAGGTTGGCGCAACCAGTCATACTGATCCCAAAACACTTGGGAAAATCATGATATATGTTGCTGAGCATTTCCCAGAAGTTGACGTAAAGCTGCAACATCTTTCAACGCAAGACATTGTTGCTGGCATTAGAAGCGGCGACTTGGATGCTGGTATTTATAATGAATTCGGTGAAGCGCCAGAAGATTTTTTCTCTGCAGAGCTGTCTAAAATAAGGTTACTGCTCGCTTCGTCCCCACATTTCCCTCAGATCTACTCTCCTGTTGACTGGCAAGCGTTGCAGCACATACCTTGGATTTACCCCGGTGAAGATACATGCTGCGGAAAAGCCGCTGAACATTTATTTAAACAACGTGGCTTTCGCCTTAAAAAACTGATTCATGCCGATAGGGAAAAGGTCACTCGCACCTTAATTGCCGGTGGTCTTGGTATAGGGTTGGTTCACGACAAACCTCATTCTCAACCTCAATCAAGCGAACAAACAGACGACATCGTTATTCTGGATGACATATCCCTAAGAATCAGAACATTACTCGTTTGCAAGAAATCTCGCCAAACCGATCCGGTACTCCACTCCTTGATTGCCTCTATGGTCGGTAACCACAGCTCTAAGTAACAGTATGTCTTTGATCCCTTTATTTTCTCAACAATGGGAAGTACTTACGTAGATGGTCTAACCTATAATTCAGGTGATTTTAAAAAGGAGTCATATTTATGATGGACAATATTTCGTTAGAACAAATCTACGAAAAAGCGTTAGAACTCGTTCTGACATTCGGACCTAAGCTCATTCTTGCATTTTTGGTCTTAGTCATTGGTTGGTGGTTAATTGGGAAAGTAACCAAAGGTGTTGACGTTGCATTAGAGCGTGTTCGCTTAGAACAAGGGCTAAGAAGTTTCCTCTGCTCACTTGCCTCGGTCATTCTTAAAATTCTGCTGATTATCTCTGTCGCTTCGATGATAGGGGTCGAGACCACGTCCTTCATCGCTATGCTGGGTGCCGCAGGCTTAGCCGTGGGTATGGCGCTGCAAGGGAGCTTGTCTAACTTTGCTGGTGGCGTACTCATTCTGTTCTTCAAGCCTTTCAAAATAGGCGATGTGATTGAAGCGCAAGGTCATATGGGTAAAGTGGTTGATATACAAATTTTTGTTACTGTATTAATCACCTACGATAATCAAAGAATCATTATTCCTAATGGTATGCTTTCTAATGGAACGGTTAAAAACCTGTTCTGTGAAGAAAATCGCCGCGTCGATATTGAATTTGGAATCAGCTACGGTGACGACGTGCGTAAAGCGCGCGAAGTTCTCATGAAAGTACTGGCCGATTACGACCTTGTGTTGGACGATCCTGAGCCACTTGTTCACGTTAGCCAACACGGCGACAGCCATGTCGGTATGCTGGTTTGGGCTTGGGTGAAATCTGACGATTACTGGCCTGTGTATTTCAGCTTGTACGAGCGCGTGAAAATCGCCTTCGACGAACAAGGCATCACTATCCCGTTCCCTCAGCGCGATGTGCATGTTCATCAGTTCCCAGGCAAGCAAGCGTCTTAAATTGCTGAGGTCTGTTGACCTTTCGCGATACCTTCTAGTAACACGCCAGCATTTTGCTGGCGTGTTGGTTTTTGTAACCGAACTCTAGATGCTTGGGTATAATACACCACCACTTTCAAGTAGATGAGCCCCCATGAGCCTCGCGTTAAAATACGAAAAAAACTGCATTGAATTCATAACGAAAGAAATGATCACCGACGCTGCTCACGACCTGCAGCATATTTTTCGGGTCGTCAAAACAGCGAAGTCGTTGGCAGACAGAGAACAAGCCGATATCAATGTTGTTTTACCCGCCGCTTATCTACACGACTGCTTCACCTACCCTAAAGATCACCCAGAACGTCATTTAAGTGCTCAGATAGCCGCAGACAAAGCGTGCGAGTTTTTGCGCTCCATCGAATACCCATCGCATTACTTAGATGACATTCACCACGCCATTATGGCACACAGTTTCAGTGCGGGACTCACACCCAAAACCAAAGAAGCCAAAGTGGTTCAGGATGCCGACAGGTTAGATGCGTTGGGTGCCATTGGAGTAACTCGGTGTATTCAAGTCAGCAGCACGTTCGGTTCAGATTTATATCACCCTGATGACATGTTTGCCCAACATCGACCACTTGATGATAAACGCTATACCATCGATCATTTTGAAGTGAAGCTGTTCAAAATTGCAGAAACAATGAATACCCTATCAGCGAAAAAAGAAGCTCAAAAACGCGTGGCGTTTATGAAAAGTTACCTCTTGCAACTGCAAAACGAAGCGGAATAAACATGTCTGAAACAGATAAAGTCATCACAGAGCTCAAGCGCCAACTCAAAATCAGTGGAGTTAAATACACAGATGTAGCCCAAGCCCTGTCCCTCACTGAAGGCTCCGTCAAGCGCTTACTTGCCGCTGGTAATCAAATCAGTTTGGAACGCTTGAACGCCATTTGTGAGTTGATTGGTATGGATATGGCAGAACTGTTTAAACTTGCATCGCCAACGCAGGCTCTTACTGCATTAACTTATGAACAAGAAAAACAACTCGTCGATGACAAAGCGTTATTACTGGTGGCGGTTTGTGTTGTGAACGGCTATCAGTTTGAAGAAATTCTTAATCAATATGAATTCACTCAACCTGAGCTTATTAAATACCTCGTCCAATTGGATAAATTGGATATCATCGAGCTGCTTCCAAACAATAGGTTAAAACTTAAGCTCTCTCCCACATTCTCATGGATTGCTGGCGGACCTATTCAGCGCTTTTTCCAACAACAAGTTCAAGACGAATTCTTCCGCAGTCACTTTTCTGGTGAAGATGAAAAACTGATGATGGCTACGGGTTTAATGTCTATCCCTAGTAACAAGAAAATTCAGAAGCGCATCGATAAACTCGTTTCCGATTTTTACACCGCCTGCCGTGATGATGGTGAACTGAACTTGGACGATCGCCATGGAACATCGATGATCGTTGGGATTCGTCATTGGAGCCTCCCACAATTTAAACGCCACGAAAGACCTAAAAAGTAACCATAATCGAATCAAAAGTTACGTATTATGTAACTCCATTTGTTTTTATTTTAAATCTGGTATTAATACAGCACATTAACCTCATGCACTAAGGCACTGCTCATTTCTTAAGGCAGTGTCTATTTCTAAAAATACTGTCTATTTCTAAAGGCAGTCTATGAGGTTTACATGCACACTTATCTAAGATTCATCAGCTCTCTATTCAGCCGCTTGCTTTATCGTATCCGCGTAAATGGCAAAAAACACATTCCGCAAAATGGAGCTGCACTGATCGTGGCTAACCACGTCAGCTACATAGACGCACTGATTCTTATGGGCTTGGCGAATCGACCAATTCGCTTCGTAATGGACAAGAGTTTAAGTGAGCTACCCGTTCTTAAATACTTTTTCCGTCATGCTGGCGTCATCCCTATCTGCTCTCCGAAACAGTGCTTAGAAACCTACAACCAAGCTTTTGATCAAATTGATGAAGCATTAAACCAAGGCCAATTGGTGTGCATCTTTCCAGAAGGGCGCATCACTAGAAATGGTCAAGTAAACGAATTCAGACCGGGTGTGGAACGTATTTTGGCAAGTAATCCCGTACCTGTTGTCCCTGTTGCATTGAAAGGGCTTTGGGGGTCGTTTTTCTCGCATAAAGATGGACACGCGTTCACTCACCTACCAAAACGATTTTGGTCAAAACTGGAAATCAACATCGGTAAGAGCGTGAATGGAAAGTCGGCAAACTGTTCTCTGCTTCAGCACCGCGTTGAAACATTGATAGCTCGGTAATCTGGAAGGACAGCTGTTCACTTTAAACGGTTGACTTACCTACAACATCACAGATTTTATACCCAATTTGAAGCATAATAATAACGTCACATGTATTAACTCATTTGTCGTTGTTTTTCTATTAATATCCAACGAAGTTGAGCAAGCAGGAGTACAGGAGACCACAATGAAAATCATCATTTTACATGGCTTATATATGCACGGTTTGGTTATGCAGCCGCTGAGCCAACGCCTTCGAAAACTCGGGTATGAAACCCAAGTTATCAGCTATAACTCCGTCACTATCGATGAAGATAAATTATTCCACTCAATTGATTCAGCATTAGACCGAACACAAAAAAATGTGCTGGTCGGGCACAGCCTTGGTGGTGTGGTGATTAAAAACTACTTAGCCTCTCGCTCCCCTTCGCCTTCGCTTGTTTCCCATGTCATTGCCGTTGGCTCACCACTTAAAGGGGCATCTATTATTTGCAAAATTCAAGAGTTAGGTTTGGGTGCTATGTTAGGTAACGCCCCCGAATTTGGATTGAAAAAGCACGAAGATGTATGGGGCTACCCACAAAAACTGGGCAGTATTGCCGGAACAATCCCCCTTGGCATGCGACCTTTATTGTTAATGGATAACGATACTTTATCTGATGGCACCGTGACGGTAGAAGAAACACAAATTGAAGGCATGACTGATCACTTGCAAACCAAATCTAGCCACACCAGCATGATTTACAACCACTACCTTCCGAATCAGATCGATCACTTTATCCAGCAAGACCAATTCCGTCATACTCATTAGGGGGAGTACCCCCTTTGATGCGAGTTCACTCTTGCAATAATAACCCAAGAACATACTTATTAAGATGAGCACAGTTCTACACTTCGTTTTCGACCTTGTGCAAACAAAACGCGATAGACAAGAGTCGCCGATAAGCAATGTCATAGGTCGTGTCGGAATTTAACTACGTATCACCCAATCTGTAATTCGATTTTATGGTGAACCTAGTAATGCAGAACAATAAATGCATGAATACGATTTCAACATAACATACTGATTAAAAAGAAATTTACCATCCGTCGTATAGCTCGCAAATTTATAAAGCGGTCCTAACGACAAGAAATGATATGCATTAACATTAGGAGTTCACTTCAAAAAGGACTTCAAAATGAAAAAACTGGCTTTCCTCATTTCTTCTGCCCTTCTCGTAACAGCATGTGGAGGAGGTGGCAGTGGTGACGGTGCTTCTTCCACTGGTGGTGGTAGTGGCAGTGGTGGTAGCACCGCAGCCAAAACTAAAATCACCAATAACAGCGCAGACGGCATGATAAATGGTGCGAACAAGGTAGATCCAAACGCTGCACGTAATGTAGCAGGAAATGTTGGTAATCAAGGCGCATCTGGGGCTGCTCGGAGTGCAATGGCATTAAGTGCCAGAGCGGCGTCAAACATTAACGATACAATCGCATGTTATAACGGAAATGGTAATATAACGACAAAGGCTAGCGGCAACGAACAAAGCACGACAGGTACATTTACTATTGATCGTTGTAGTTTATCGGATGACTTAAATATTAGAGCGAATGGTAAGCTGAATTTTTCGGTTGCTGACAGTAAGTTAAGCATCAGTGGATTTTTCAACCTAGAAGATGAAAATAAAGCAGAGAAGATTATTGCGTTAAATGATCTGGCATTCAATCTTAATGGTTCAAATACCTCTTTTTCTTCATTAGTTAGTGCCGGTGGCGAGACACACGGCATTGCGATAAACCATATCGTGAGCGATAACTCTGGTTCTACAACAACTCTAAAACTTGATGGTGCTGAAGGTACATGGGTTCAAGTAAACCGTGTCACTAATGTATGGGACCAAGAAGTGAGCTGTGAAGTGACACAAAGTGCAGGTCTTGATTTTACACAAGATGAAGGCTGTGACTTATTGCGTAAGTAACATCTCTTAATAATGACTTACTAGCCTTGTTCGGCTTTGCAAACTTATCGTAACAATTTTGGTATTTAAAAGGGATTTACATTGTAAATCCCCTTTTTCAATTCACATTGCCAATCATTCCACTTTGAAATGCTTCGTACTCTTTTGCTTCATCGCGATCAGTGGTGCAACCAAGCACACCGCACCACACCCTAGAAGAACTGCCGTATTTCCAAACCACCCTGTAAGCGGAGCAATGGCTAACAGCCCTAATGGCGCAAAACCATAAGAACAAAGGAAATCAATGGAAGAAATACGGGCTAGCTTGTCTTTGGGGACTTCTTTTTGCAAAGAAGAGAACCAAATAACATTAAAGATTTCTATGCCGACACCCGCAACAAAATAAGCCACAACGGGCAAAAGTACAGAGTGATCAAATAAAAAGCTCAAGGGCACGACACCATACACTGCGAGACCTATTAAGGCCCACCAGCCTTGAGGGTGAAACGTAAATCGCCCAAGAAGAACAGCACCCGTCAGCCCGCCCAATGCGTAAGCGGTCATGGAATAAGTGAGAAGGCTAGAATCACCAAAGTTCGCTTTTGAAATCGTTGGAAGGAGAACACTAGTCGCGGAATACCCAGCCGCAATCACAATGGTCAATGCCGCTAGGCTCACTATAAACCATGGGTGACGCTTGGCTTCTTCAAGTGCTTCTCGAATATCAAACCACATTGAAGAAATATGCAACGAATCGGACTCTCTATGCCTTTTTTGTTCTGCAACCCAAGGGGGAACAAACGCACTGACTAGCCAGCCAACGATAAGAAGGGCAAATCCACTGTGAAGACCTTGCCAGATAGCCAGCGCGGTTACCGCAGCCGGCCCTGCTAATGTCACCACACGAATGGATAAACTCATTGCTGCATTGGCAGGTTGCAATTGCTCGGGTTCAATAACTTTGGGGACCAATGCTTGAAAAGCGGGACGGCATGCGCCTTGTCCAAAGCCAGAAAGCATCGCACCTATAATCAAAAGACTGATACCTGAACCCCGTTCTATATCAAGAGGCAAAGAAAACAGAGTGAGCACGATACCAATAGCAGCGATCAAACTCGCGATGAACACCACACCTCGGCACGAATACCTGTCAGCAAAAATGCCTCCAAGTAATACACCCACCAAAAAACCACCTGTTCGAAATGCCAACGCAATTCCCAGCTGTACAGTCGTCAGCATATCTTGGGTCATGGCGTAGCCAAGCAAAAATGGGAGCCCCCATGTAGCAAAGCCTGATGTTGTACTGCCGAGCCAAAGCCGGACAAATGCCCCATTTCTCACTATTGTTAACACGTGATCTCCAAGTCTTTTTCTTATACCTAAGTAAAGTCGATACGCCTTGATAGAAACGTTAACCGGGTAATTTAGCAATCATTGTTACACTATTACATGATGCCGATATGGAATGCCCCCATATCGCGCAGGCACGCAGCGTCAGGCATTAAATTAGGTAAGGCAGCTTTGTTCGGTATTTTTCGAAGTAAACAAACAAAAAGCCGCACGTAGGCGACTCAATTGATGTTGATATTCAACGTTTAAGAATCACTTAATCGCCAAACCTTTTCCGTTCAAATAACCCTTAATGTGAGGTCGAGATTCTCCTGAAAGTTTACCCGTAATTTGCTCCGACCACGTCACGCTTTTATTGTTACCGCTTCGGCTTGAATAGTAATCCAACATGGTTTGGTCGTACTCACCCACTTTGTTTTTATCCAATGGCTGATACGTGTTTTCATGCAAAATAACATCTGGGCTTAACCGAGGTTTCACTTCAGGATGTTGATCGGGGTGCCCTAAACACATTCCAAATAAAACCGCAGTATGAGGCGGTAACTCCAGCAGTTCATCCACTTCTTGAGCACAGTTTCTTAATCCGCCAATGTATACACCACCCAGCCCCATCGACTCCGCTGCCAACATGCAATTTTGAGCCATAATTCCGGCATCTACTGCGCCTATTAGAGTCAGTTCGGTAAACTCTGGTTTAACGTTCTCGTTCAATTCAACATGGCGTTGGAAATCAATACAAAACACCAAAAACTCCGGTGCCGAACCGACGTATTTTTGACCACCAGAAAATGTCACCAAGGCTTCACGCTTTACAGGATCGGTTACGCGAATAATAGAGTTCACCTGTAATAAACTGGAAGAAGACGCCGCAATGCCTGCCCGAATGATGGTATCAAGCTGTTCTTTGGTCACGGCTTCTTGAGTAAATGCACGAATTGAACGGTGAGAAAGAATGGTGTCGATAGTCGAGTTCATAAGCGTTCCATATTGAGGGATCTGAGCGTGAGTCACGTTCGCAAAAATCTTTTATAAATAAATCCCAAAACATTGTCGAATACCGCGATCGCAAACCAAGAATTTATACAAAAGAAAAACAATGCGCACCTACACGCATAAATACAAAGAGTGAAAACGAAACAATATACATAAGCCTCCTTAAGTTGCAGGATTCACCCATACCTTCAAATTAAGAGGATGACATGAAATTTTTTGTATCCACCCTTGCTCTCGTCACAATGGCAGCGAGTGCACCTACTTTTGCTAAAGAGTCCCAAAACGGTGTAACCCTTGTGGGTAACTACGCCTGCGCTTTCACTAAATACTCCGGTGGCGAGACCTACGCCTACCCCGACTTCAAATGTAAAATTACTGAAAAAGAAGGCGTATTCACTTTAGAAAAACTCACAGGCTCTCAGCGTATTAAGGGTAAGGTAACTCTCACACCAGCAGGGTTCGAATTTGAGGGGGTATATTTTTGTCCCTGGGGAGACTGCACATACGATGTGCACGGTCAATTTGAAACGCAAAAAGCAGGCGAGTTTGCTGGTACCGTTTACAACACAAGCGATCCGAATGACTTTACCGACGTGGATCTAAGACGCGTCAAATAATACAGACAGGTGTGATCTTGCCCTGTTAGATCACACCAAATTATCGTTTCTCAAGCTAACTGGCTTCTGAAATGCTGCTTGCGATGGATCGAATTTCAACCGTTTCCTCTTCATCTGCACCATCCAATAACGCCTCGTAAATCAAAGCATTGATCCTAGCTTTTCGCAGTAAGAAAAAGTCATGTAATGAGTGGGCTATTTCGAGCCTTCGCTGAGGATATTGATTGATCAACTCGCCTAAAAGCTCCCCAGACTGCTTGGGGTAGGCAAGTGTTATATTGATGGCAACATCGTTGGCTTTTAGCGATGATCCTTCTAACGCTGTTCGGATCAACACGCCAGGGTCTGTCGGGTTTTGTCCTAATGCCGCTATCAGCAATTTGAGCTCTGGGTCTGCAATGTCCGTGTATTTGAAATCTAGCATAGAGTCTAGCTCTGCGGTTCCCGTTGGAATCGGCTGCACATTCACTTGATACTGACTGACGGCTTCCAACGTGTCGGTACGCACAAAGACCTTGCGGTACAGTAAGAAACCAAACACAAATAAGTGGACCACGATGAGGTAGTAATAAAGCCAAACAATGGAAAACTCATTCATAAGATAGCCAGCAACAATGGGACCCGTTACCCCGCCAATCCCCACCAATATTTGCATGGTGCTTGTTGCTGGCATCGCTTCTTTAGGTTGAATATGATCAAAAACTTGAGTCACCGCGAGTGGGAACAACGCCACCCCAGAACCACCTGAAATCCAAAATAGAACGGCAAGCATTTCGATAGGCATCGGGATGTAATTTTCCAAAATGATCAACGAATTACTGATCACACCCATAAACATAAGCCCAGAAGCGACGACGCGTTTGTCGTACCGGTCTGCGAGCCACCCTGTCGGGAATTGAGTCAACAACCCCCCCATTTGGTAAGAGCCCAAAATCAGCGATAACCAGATCCCAGATATGCCCTTACCGTATGCATACAAAGAAATCAAAGACACGCTTGCAGCGTTTATCAGCCCTGCACAAAAACAAGAAAGCGTGCCCGAAGGAGAGTAGTTCCAGAGTTGTTTAATGGTAAGCGGCGCGCTTTTTTCTGGCAATTCAGGCATGGGTAATCGGCTCATCGACATAATGATGAGGGCAATGCACAAAAACACCGAAATAATCCCAAAAACTCGAGGGTCTTGGGCTCCAGAAAATGCAATCAAAAAGGGAGCCGTACCAAAACCAATAGCAAAACAGATTTGATAGGTACCATACACCTTGCCACGGTTACTTCGATCACTCAGCACATTAAGCCAGCTTTCTAATGTGATAAAACTGGTGACATAACAAACACCGGACACCATTCTTAGTGCCGAAGTAACATAAATATCATTTGAATAGCTGTGCAATACTGACACAATAGCCAGCATAGCTGCCATAGAGGCAAAGGCTCGGATATGCCCAACACGCAAAACGACCTTTGAGCCAAATAAGCCCGCGCAAATCGCTCCTGCGGCGAACATACTCATCGCTAAACCGATTTCAGAAGAATCAAATCCACCGTCTTTTAAGCGAATCGGTAACATGACATAAAAAAGGTTATGGCTGATCGCAAACGCAAAAATAGCGAACAGAATCGGTCTTATACGAATGAATATACTGTTTCTCATAGGCACTATGGACTTTTTAGGCAATCAATCGACGGCAAGGGTTGCTGATTAAAATATCAACTACAACATAGCACAGGTTAAAATTTATCCAGATATTTAGAAAGAAAAAGTATCGAACAATCAGAAGAAGTTGTGTGTGTTCTCAAGTTCGAGAGCTCTATTTGCAAGGCGAAAATTGAAGATCGCATTCGACCGTAAATAGCGTTAAGGTGAGCCAAACTTAAAATCAATATGGAATATCAAGATGCTTAGTTACGTTGAAGTCGAATCGACAACAAAAGCCACTGCCAGTGTGATTTGGCTGCACGGTCTTGGCTCAAATGGACACGACTTTGAAGCCATTCTGCCTGAATTAAAACTGCCAGCCGATGCCCCCGTTAGATTTATTTTCCCGCACTCGCCTTCCATTCCAGTTACCGTCAACGGCGGAATGGTGATGCCAGCGTGGTACGACATTATTGAAATGGGTGCCGGTAGAAAGCTGAATTCGCAGCAACTCATCGATTCAGCCCATCAAGTCGTTGAATTAATTAAGCAAGAACAAGAACGTGGAATCGCTTCAAACCGTATTCTACTTGCAGGGTTTTCTCAAGGTGGCGCAGTGGCATACCAAGCGGCATTGAGTTTTGATCAGCCACTAGCTGGCTTGTTAGCACTATCCACTTATTTCCCGACATCCGACTCCATTGAATACTCAGAAGCTAGCAAATCTTTACCTATAGAGATCATGCATGGCACCTTCGACCCTGTAGTATTTCCAGCGATGGGCGAAGAAGCCAAAACCGATTTAGAAGCCGCTGGGTACAAACCCAATTGGCGTACTTATCCGATGGAGCATCAAGTATGCATGCCTCAAATTAAAGACATTTCAGAGTGGCTGCACCGCATACTCGAACTTTAAAATCGGTTCTTTAGCCTCTTTACTCTACGTGTGGAGAACCTGCTCTCCGCACGACTTACCTAACGGTATGTCACCGCTCCACTACACCGTTACCTCCAAAGAATGCCAACCCCACCATAGATCTAATAAATTACTTAGCTTTTAATAATTTCTTCATTGAACCTCAATATTTCGCTCCTTAAGTTAGATCAAGTTATCCATCGATAACATATTGATAAATAAGTAACTAAAAGGAATTGGCTATGTATAGAAAAATTGCTTTTTTGGCTTGTATGGTATGCTCTGGCTACACGTTTTCTCAAACTGATTCAGCGACGCATTACGCAGTTCAATATGAAGGAAGAAGTGTAAAGGACTACGCAACGGGTACAGTTCAAATTAACTTCCCGGGCAGTGCGCTGAAAACGAAATTCACGGGCACTCAGCTCGCAATCAATTTAAAAGGCAAAGGCGATCATTTTGATGTGCTGGTCGATGGTGTCTTGTCGCACAAAATTGTCACGAATATTGGCAACGAAACCCAAAAATTTGAGCTGTTCAAAAGTGCAGAAAAAAGCACGGTTGTCATCGAAGTGGTTAAACGAACAGAAAACTACGATGCCATGATTGAAATCGTATCGTTCGATCATGATGGCTTCCTAGAAGGAGTGTGGGAAAACCAACCGCATGTCCTGTTTATCGGGGATTCAATCAGTGCTGGGTTTGCCAGCGAATCAAACAAACGTGACTGTACATGGGACGAAGTGTATAACACATCCAACGCCCGTCTAGCCTTCCCACATCAAACAGGCGATCAACTGGATGCCAGTATCACTCAAGTTTCGCTTTCTGGTTTAGGGTTAATTCGAAACTGGGACGGTAACCAATCTTTTCATGATGTAACCTATTACGCTGATAAATCCGGCGCTGTGTTTGGTAACGTGCAGCAATTTGAAGATAAACACCCAGACTTAATTGTTATCGAAGTTGGCACCAATGATTTCAGCACCGATCCAAAGCCTCACGAACCATGGGCAAACATTGATGAAGTGAAAACAGCTTGGGTCGAGCGCATGGTGGAATTCACTGAGGAACTAAAATATCGCTACGACGATACCAATATTGTTTACATGCCTCGTCCAGCCTACCCATACGACTACATCATTCCAGCAACAAACGAAGCGATTAGCGTATTAAACAGCAAAGGGGTAACTGGTCTGTATAGCCATACCTTTGTGTCGCCATTAGAAGGCTGCATTTGGCACCCAACAGAAGCAGAGCATAAAGACATCGCGACGAAGCTCACCACCTTCATCAAGCAAAATGGGCTCTTATAAGCCAATCTTAAAAAGTCGTCGATGGGGACACCCCGTCGACGCCTCACAACACCAAACCAACGTTATAACCACAAAACCCTGAAATAGATTGGGTTACTCTTCGATAGATTACTGATATAAAGATAAACAAGTAACTGTTCTAGCAATTGGAGTAGCAAAAATGGCAAGGTATCGAAAAAATATACCACTGCTTGGACGTGAACTTTTCGCTTGCTATACAGGAACTGAAACGGATCTTCTCTACAACCGTGGAATTGATTTACCAGGGTTTGCGACCTACCCATTACTTTCCAGCGCAAAACATAAAGCAATACTCCGCGAGTACTACTGCAAGCTTATCGACTTGGCTCGGAGCCAGAATGTGGGTGTCATCTTAGATTCCGCGACTTGGGTTGCTAGCCGAGATAGAGGTGCAGAGCTTGGATATACCGTTGCTGAGCTAAAACAATTTAATATTGAAGCCATTGAACTCATGGCCAGTGTCCGTAACGAAAAAGGGGATTTGCCCACCATACTTAGCGCTCAGGTGGGTCCAAGAGGAGATGGATATGCCCCTTCCGATCTCATGACGATACAGGAAGCAGAAGAGTATCACGCAGAGCAAATAGAGGTTTATTCAAACACCGACGCCGATTTAGTGAGTGCGTTTACGATTTGCTATGCAGAGGAAGCAGCAGGGATTGTGCGTGCTGCAAAGAAATGCAATATGCCTGTCGCCATTTCATTTACGGTTGAGACTGACGGGTGCTTGTCCACGGGTATGGCATTAAAAGAGGCCATCGAGCAGGTTGATTCTGAAACAAATAATGACGCACTTTACTACCTCGTTAATTGTGCGCACCCTGATCACTTCAAAGGCAGTTTTAACCATGAACCGTGGGTGCGACGTGTACGAGGTGTCGTCGCTAATGCGTCCCGTTGTAGCCATGCAGAACTGGAAGTTTCAACTGAACTGGATGATGGAGACCCGAATGAATTGGGTATACAGGTTGGTGGATTACGTAAAACATTCCCCCATTTTAATATCCTTGGTGGTTGTTGTGGTTCCGATTGGCGACACATGAAACGCATACTTGAAGAAGCTAAAAAAGCAGAGTAAAAACGCGAGTAAGCTCTCCCCCTATTTTCAAGAAGAAAGATACCTTATCGCGTTATTTGGGTCTGTTGAAAATCAACATATGGGACAGCGTGCCCCATGTGATGTACCTACCTAAGTCAAGAGTATTGAACTAGTATTCTTTACGTTGAATAGAAACGTTGGGGTGCTCAGACAGTATCAGTTCTTTATCTTTTAAATAGTGAGAAAAGAAGCCACTCATGCTTGTTTGAACGATGTCGTGTATATCGTTCGCCCCTATCCCTGAAGGTAACCCGACGCTCCATCGGCTTTGATCGGTAAAGTCGCGATGATTCGTGCCTGCGACGGACACCAAATAGGTATCGGATTGGTTCGCTTCATAGCCTTCGCTTAAATTGTGATCGGCTGCTTGCAGGAGCATCAACGGTTTATTCATTGGGGAATCGGCAACGCCACCCAAAATAATGCCGTCCATATTGGCCGCTGCGACACATGCGGTAATCGCTTTGCAGCTGTTCATCGCTGCACTGCCACCTAAGCTGTAGCCCAAAGCCCCTACTTTTGAGGTATCCAGTTGATACTGAAAACGCCATTGGTTCCATAAAAGCCATTGATACGTGGTGAAAACATCCTGTGTAATTTGCGGCGCGACAACACCATTAAAGTACGCTTTACCTTTATCTGTATTCACGTCGTGCGAACCTTCAGGAATATACCCTTTCACCGTGATGCCATCATTAAAAACCGATATGCCAGAGGCAAACGTATGATTGATTGCTACAACGGCAAACCCTTGACTCGCGAGATCTTCAAGTAACTCGACATTGTCCTTCTCAAGTAACATTGAACCATGAGAATAGAAAAGTATTGGCCATCCTTGGTCTATTTCAGCAAGGTCGGCATTTTTGACCGACCACGACAACATCTCATTCAAATCATGTTGTTGTGGATGAACGGGCGCATTGGGAGGGCGAAAACTGGATAAGTATTCGACTTGGTGTCCACCATCATCAAAGTATTTTTCATACTGTTCAGATTCTGTATCACTTGGGTAATACACTTTAATGTGGAGCTTACGCATCTCACCTGAAATCGGGTTTAGTGTATCTTCACGGTAATCGATTAAATCGAATTCTTGGGTTCCCACTCGATAAATACCGCTCGGTGAAGGGTACACATGGTCGACTACCCGTTTGATATCATCGATAGGTGATACCGTCTCATCATCACACCCTGTAAGCAGTGGCAATGCAATAAAGAAAGGTAAGAAAATAGCAGTGTTAACGTTCATAAAGACTCTCCTTGATTGAGAGCTTAATAGTGAGGGAGGCGTAATATTCCGTCGTCCGATTGCCTTATTTGGACGTCCGGATTATTTAATTAGGACGTTCAAGTGCTGACTTATACTGGGTTGGTGTGCATTCTTTGTATTTCTTAAATGCTGAGTTGAATGTTGACTTAGAACTGAACCCAGATTCAAATGCCAAATCTAAAACTGATTTATGGGGCTTTTGCTTAATCAGTTCACACACATGAATCACCCTTTTTTGATTCACTAGGTCATAAAACTTGATCCCTAATTGTTGGTTCAGAACTTGAGTCAACAAATAGGGTTTTACGCCAAGTTCTTCTGCTAACGACTGCAAATTCAAATCAGACTTTAAGTAAAGCTGTTTGCTATCCATCAACAGGGAAACCTGTCTTCCTAGCTCAAAATCCAATTCACTATCACTGCACTCTTCCGTTGGAGCTTGCACTAGTGGCTCGAAATTCAACAGCTCTGGTTTAACCAAAAACAGGTACGTCACCAAAAAGACGAATAAGCTAACAAACAACTGAGGAAGAGGCAGCTCAGTGTTAAGCACAATTTGTAAAGGGATGGTTGAAATCGCGACAATCAGCCCTGCACATACGCCCCACATCAACCAAAGGTTTTCTCGGCTGAGATTCGCTTGAACGGTCTTTTGCTCTACTTGATAACGCCAAACCATTCGTATAGCAGCGACATTGTAAATAAGATAAACAAGCAATATTAAATACGTGGCAATCCAATGCCTTGTAGTAATCACAACAGAATCTGGGGATAAAGAAAAATCGTAGATAAGCGCACTGATCGCTAACCAAGGAATAAAATGCACTGCAGCTCGTCGTGTGATCTTTTCTTGGGTTAAACAAGCTCGAATAAATAAGAAGAACAACACCGGATATAATAAAGCCCAGCTAGCGTTAAGTCGGCTGCTCAACCATTGTTCATGTTCTGCAATTAGCAAGATAAGATCCGCTGAAAATACGGCATGAACCAATGTTAATGGCCAGAAGAGCGGCTGGGTTCGAGACCTTGAAAACAAAAACACCAGTAAGATTAAGCTCTGAATAAACCCCGCGAGCAACACGGCTGTGACCATATACAACTCCATTTGTAAAAGGCAGCGAAGAACTGATTTTAGGCTAAGCTATTAACTCGAGTGACCAAGCCAGTTTTCCCCTTTGTGTTCTTCGCCATACTGGTCTTGGGGATTACGAAGAGCGCAATTTTCCAAAGACAAACAACCGCAACCAATACACCCACCCAAGTCATTCTGAAGCGCCTGCAAACGGCGAATTCTGTCTTCTAGCATAGTGTGCCAGCGGCTGGCTAGTGTATCCCATTCTTTTTTGTTTGGTGCTTGGTGTTTGGGTAAGTGTGACAAAGCTTGGGCGATTTCTTCTAGCGACAACCCCACTTGCTGGGCTGCTTTGATAACAGCAATTCTGCGTAGCACACTGCGATGAAAGCGCCTCTGATTTCCAGCGTTCCTCCAACTGGATATCAACCCTTTTTGCTCATAGAAGTGAATAGCTGAGACTTTCACCCCAGCCCGTTTCGCCACTTCGCCAACGCCTATGTCCATATTCCACCTACCAAAAAGATCAAAAAAGACCTTTACCTCAACTTAACTTGAGGTTTTAGAGTAGCACGCAGACCTAAAGAATTCACGGAGGAAAAAGAATGAAAAACAAAACCTTTCCCTACTTAGTTGGCCGCTTTTTTGATGGCATTTCATCTGGGCTTTTCATGATGGCGCTACCATGGGTCATTTTATCTCAGCCCAATATGGGTACGTTCGTTGCCATGGTCGCACTCTTATGTACTGCCGTCTCTTTTGTTGCGACACCTTTCTTTTCTACTTTGATTGATCGCCATTCCCGAAAAAAATTATTGGTGATCAATCAAGTTATACAAGCCCTTACCGCCGCAATTGTGGTTGTCGCATATTCACTCGATGTAGGGTCGCATTGGTTGCTCGCCGGGGCTCAGTTGGTTATATGGGTTTCTAGTAACTTAGCGTGGTCAACCAACAATGCCTTCACTCAAGAAAACTACGATTCGCATGAATATGCGTCTATTTCTGGCTACCAAGAAGTGGTTATGCAGGGCACAACCTTGGGTGCAGGTGCGCTGGGTGTGGTTCTGTTAGAAATGTGGAGTATGTGGGAGTTCGCTTTGTTTGCTGCAATCTCGTCCGGCATTGCCTCTTTCGCTTACCTGCTTACCCCGTATCGAAGAAAGCTAAGAAAAACCCAAGCAGTACCTTTCTTTGCCCAGTTAAAAGAGAGCAAAAGCATATTCGCCAAAGCACCGCGTTTCTATGCCTTCATTCTGTTGTCTTGCTTGTCATACCCAATATTGACGTTTTTGGGAAAACTTGTCCCTATTTGGTTTTCTGAGGCGGGTATTTCTGGAGAGTGGCTTGCCGGGTACAACATCAGCTTTGGTTTAGGCTCGTTAATTACAGGTTTGTTGGTCAGTAAAATTTTGGCGGAATCATCACACCAAAATATTATGAAGTACTCCATGTTTGTGGTTGCTTTTATGTTAGTCGGAATGTCTATTTATCAACACCCAGCCTACTTGATGGCGTTTACATTAGGCTTTGGATTCTTTAACGCGCTTAACAGAATTGCGAGAACCAACTGGATGCACCACAGCGTAAAGGTGTCTGAACGTGGTCGAGTAGACGGTGGCTTAGCGCTGTTTTCAACACTGGCTCAATCACTGAGTTACGTATTAATCGCGTACCTTAGTCACCATGAGATAACTCGTTATGGATTCGCCATTGCTGCAGTCACTGTTATCGCTGCCGCCATACTCATGACATTGTTAAACAAAAGCAGCAACATTAACTTAGAACCGGCAAGTCAGGTGAATTGATATTACAGTGTACCCATCACTCAAGCTCCCTTAGATCAGAATCCGGCTTTGCGTAGCTCAATCGCGCAAGTCGGGTTCCAATGTGATAGCTGTCTAGCCCTGAAACTGCAACCAGATCCAGCGAATCTACATCAATAGACCCGTCTGTGTTTAACGCGTCGTCTTGAACTCTTATCTCTTGGATCTCACCAATGATCAACTCAGTGTTGTTCACGTTTAACGTCGTGTGTTCTCTTAACGATAAACCAATTTGGATAGGGCTTTCTTTTACATAGGGGGCGCGTATTTCACTTCCTAGAATAGGAGTAAGCCCAACCTTCTCGAACTCGGATTCTTCTTTTTTGTAACGAGCAGACGTTTGATGGGCTGATTTGAAAATCGATTGGCATACCGAATTGATCGTGTATTGCTGGCTAACCAGAATATTCTCTAGCGTGTGCCTTTCGACACTATGAGGGCGGATAATAAAACCCATTAAAGGTGGATTGGCTCCAAGGTGAAAAACGGAGCTCACGATAGACAGATTGTGTTGACCTTTGTCGTCTGTCGTACCTATCAAGTTAGCGCTCTTATACCCCGATAAAGAGTTAACAAATCGAGCTCGATATCTGTCTTCCATCTCTCTGATGTTTTTTTGCGTGTAACAGCTTTTGTTCATTTCATGTCCTGTAAAAAGCAGCGCCTGCAGGTCTAGTATCTTGGGTTACTTTCGCTCGGCAAGCACTGCATAACACTTGGTTATTAATTTTTGGGTATTGGTTATTTATGGACTTAATTACTTAGGCAAAATCACAGAATCAATCACATGAATAACGCCGTTACTGGCTTTAACGTCTGCAAGCACAACGTTCGCGTTATCAATCATGACTTTGTCTCCCATTGTCTTAATAGACACATCTTGTCCTTGCACGGTTGACGCACCTGATAGCTTAACCACATCTGACGCCATCACTTTTCCTGGAACAACGTGGTAGGTGAGAACAGCAACTAGCTTGTCTTTATTTTCTGGTTTCAGAAGCATGTCGACCGTGCCTTCAGGCAATTTTGCAAACGCCGCATCGGTCGGAGCAAATACAGTGAACGGACCATTTCCCTTCAATGTATCCACCAATCCACCCGCTTTTACAGCGGCTACAAGCGTGTTGAATGACCCGTTACTTACAGCAACATCAACGATATCTTTCTTCTCACCATGATGACCCGCGTTGGTCATGAATGAAAAAGAAGTAAGAGCAACAGTGGCAACAAGCAGAATTTTTTTGAACATAGTTTTGTCCTCAGTTTTTGAACAACGGTTCCAGCGAATAACTGGTTGCTGTATCTACGGCTGGATTTTCAAATGGGATCAAAAGAAATTTTGCGAATATTTGAGAGTGAACCGAAGGTAAATTTGTTGCGTACTAAAGCTGTATCGGAGAATTCTATGGAAGGTGAGTTTCTATGAAAATGACGTTAAACAAAGCCAAAAAATATTTTCACATCGATAAATTGGTGATCCACTCTTTGGACATGTCACTCTATCAAGCCTCTGTTGTGATTGACGGCGAAGAGTGGTTTCTCACAGAGCAAGATGGGCAGTTAGTAAGAGCTTGGTCGTTCATAGAGATTCAAAAGCGTTGCCGAAACATTAACGCCATTGAACGAGTCATGCGCCAAGAAAGCGCTTACGACGAAATGGTTGGAGGACCAGAGAAACCCATCAGCAACGCAATGGAAGTACCGTTAGGCGACAACAAGCTTTACTAAGCCAGAGAGCCATAAGGGAGCGAGCGTAATACACCTTGTGGCACCCTGTTTTACCTTGGCAAAAGGTCGCAATATAACAACCTAGAAAATTGAACTGACAATTTCTAACTCTGTTTTGACAAATCCCCCCATCAGCACGGCAAACTTCTTCGCACTTCTGTTCATCGTACTTTAAAACCAATAAATCAATCAGGAATGGCTATGGAGTTTACTCAACAAGATCGCGAAGCACTTTATCAAATCTGGATGTCGCAAAAAGCCAAAATGCGTATGACTCAAATGGAAATCACGAAACGACTCGGGATAAGCCAAATCGATTTTTCCGAGCTTTTAAGAGGAAGCGCGCGGTTAGAGCCGGCTTTTGTTGAACAGTTTTGCAGTCAATTACACGTCGATCCTAAATCGGTTATCCCTTCCCTAAAAAACAACGATAACCCCAGCCAGGTTATCTATCTGAAAAGTCGCATCACCGTCGATGGAGAGATCAAAAAAACCTATATTGAAGGTAACCAAGTCATTGTTGAATATGCACATTCTATTGAATAAATAAAATCAAACCACCAGCGGTATTGCGTAGGAAAAGCGTCAGTGTCTATGTTAAAGATTAGAATTGAAAATGCGTCTTTTAGCCCAAATTTCGTCAGCATTTGTATTCAACTTTTTAACCTATAGAGATTCGTTCCAATTCATCAGCACAATTTAGAGTAAAAACACTAACTCAATTTAATAAGGGAGTTAATGCTTATGCTCAGTTATCTATTACCCGTTATAACCAGTTTTAGTGCAATGCAACCATTCACATCACTACTGGACTTAGACGTGACTGCAATACCAGAGTCCGTGCTTTCTTCTGCACCTGTTTCTTTCATTTTTGAGCGAGAAAGACCAACTTATGTACGCTGTTGGTATCGAACCAGTCATGCGGAAGAAGACGTTGGCACCGCTTGGGAATGGGCAAAAAATGAAAATGGTAGCTATCTTGAACTGGATGGCTATTGGTGGTCTGCGTTTGGTAAACGAAATATGTTCTATACCGACATGCCACAAGAAACCATTCATCAGCATTGTGAGCGCACACTCGGAGTGAGTTATAGCAATGCCGATATCATGTTTTATGCCTCCGATAACGACCTTTCCTACAACCACACTATCTGGACCAATGATCATGTGATGCAGCCGAATACCATTAATAAAGTGGTGGTTCTTGGTGATAGCCTATCGGACACCGGTAACATTTTTAACGAATCTGAATGGACATTTCCGAGCCGAGATTCTTGGTATTTGGGGCATTTTTCAAACGGCTTTATTTGGGCTGAATATCTTGCTAAATCTCAGAAATTACCAATGTACAACTGGTCGGTTGGTGGGGCGGCGGGATCGGATCAGTACTTACTGATCAAAGGAGTGAAGGCGCAAGTCGACTCATTCCTTACCTACATGGAAGAAGCCAAAAACTACAAAATCCAGAACACGTTATTCACTCTGGAATTCGGCTTGAACGACTTTATGAATTACGGGCGTGAAGTCTCGGAAGTAAAATCAGATTTTGATTCAGCGATGAATAAGCTCGCCGCTTCAGGGGCAAAGAACATTTTACTGCTGACTCTACCTGATGCGACAAAAGCGCCGCAATTTCAATACAGCACTCAAGAAAACATCAATACAATCCGCAAGAAAATTCTTGAATTCAA
This sequence comes from Vibrio penaeicida, assembly GCF_030689305.1. Taxonomy (GTDB): domain Bacteria; phylum Pseudomonadota; class Gammaproteobacteria; order Enterobacterales; family Vibrionaceae; genus Vibrio; species Vibrio penaeicida_B. The sequence continues at coordinate 92,763 of NZ_JAUYVM010000005.1, forward strand.
CGGTTTCATTGAAGAGCGGGCGGCTCATTATCAATCTCAAGGGGTTAACATTACGTTGTTTGATGGCTACCAATTGTTTGAAGATGTACTCACGAACCCACAGCAACATGGGTTCGTGAACACAAACGAACCTTGCTTGAACTTAACGCGTAGCTCTGCTGCCGATTATTTGTATGGGCATGATATTACGAACGATTGCGCCGCCATTGGATCGGATAAATACGTTTTTTGGGATGTCACTCACCCAACAACCGCCATTCACAAATATTTAGCGAAAAGGATACTTGAAGAAACAAGTATGAATTTTTGATGCTATTGGAGCGAGGCTATCCTCGCTCCTTAAATTGCTTTTGCAACCAATCCACACAATATCTCACCACGTGCTTGTCTTTGCTGAACGGGGAAACCCTGAGGTAATAGCTGTACCCTTCAAAAGAAGGTAAATCGGTTCTTTGTTTTAGCCATTGCTGCTTTCTTGCGACTTCGCTCAATACATCACTCACTAATGCTACGCCCTGACCTGCAAGTGCCGCCTGTAATACGTATTGCTCCTGATTAAATTTGTGAGTCACTAAGTCCGATTTCACAAAATATTTCTGCCACGACACATTAGGTATGTAGGATTCGTCCTCCCACTCTGTCACAAATAAGGTTTTGGGCATATTTTCAGCTCGGTCATCAAAGTTTGCTGGCACATAACACCCTAATTGTTCAGCCCCAAGAAATACTTCTCCTTCTTCCATCGTTTCTGGTAAGCCATAACGAACCGCAATATCTATGCGGCGCTCATTGCTAAAATCCACCAGCCTGTCACTGGCGCATATTTCCACTTCCAAATCTGAACGCTTGGCATACAGTTCCGGCAGTTTTGGGGCTAACCATAATGCGGCAAATGATGTACAGCACGAAATAGTGACTCGATTTATTGGTGCCTGAATATCTGAGATGGTGTCTTCTAATTGGGTAAACACATTCTTCGTTGTTTGTGCCAATTTCTTCCCTTCTTCCGTCAACGTCACCGCCCGAACCTTGCGTTCGAAAAGCGTCACGTTCAGTTGAGCTTCTAGGCTTCTAATCTGATGAGAAATAGCCGTTGGTGTCACGTTCAAAACGGTCGCGGCATGTTTAAAGCTTCCATACTGGGCAGCCAAGGAAAACGCTCTTAAATGATTCAAAGATGGGATATTCGCCATACCACTCCAACTCTATAAGTAATAATTTCTCATCTATAAGTAGTCTTTTCTCGTTTGTCAGAAACTCTCTGCCATTTAAGAATAAGCCTACTCCCCAATCACGAAGGACATCAACATGGCAACACTTCTTCACATTGATTCAAGCCCGAGACCTTACTCTCCAGACCAGCAAGCACATCAGTCGCTTTCTCGACAAATAGCGCATCACTTTGTTTCCGAGTTCAATGACCGACGCCATAATAATCTGATATACCGAGATTTATCAACGAATCCACCACCATTTATTGATGTAGAATGGATCGCTCAAAGCTTTGCAAAACAAGCGGAAAAAGAAGAATACCCAGCGTTGGAAACATCCAATGAATTGATAGAAGAAGTTGAGCAAGCCGACGTAATTGTTATCTCGTCTCCCATGTACAACTACGGTATGCCCGCGGTTCTAAAAGCATGGTTTGATCAAGTCATAAGGGTGAATAAAACTTTCTCATTTGATTTAGAACGAGGTGAGAACCCTATCGAGCCTATATTGTCTGGAAAGACCGTTGTTCTTTGTACCTCCAGCGGTGAATCGGGCTTTGCCGAAGGAGGGCAAAAGCACCATATGAATCATCTAGGGAAGCACATCAAATTACTAAGCCCTTATCTGGGAGCCAGTCAATTCCACGAGATCACCAGCGAGTATCAAGAATTTGGAGATGAACGTCACAGCCTTTCGTTTGAAGGAGCCAAGAAAGAAGCGAAACAGCTTGCGGCTAGAGTTGCCGCTCAAAAATAAATCGTAAAAAACGGCTAGAAATAAGAAACCCTTCCAATAATGAAAGGGTTTTTGTCTATCCAAGCTACCTAATGGTAAAGGTACTCAGGTAGGTGATTTAGCGGATCAAGACGGCTTTTTCGCCAACACTTCATCGATATCGGCAGCTGAGTGACGTTCTGGTACTTGCTCCCATTCTTCTCCCCAAGCGCGGTTAACCATTCGACCGCGTTGCACGGCAGGACGTTGAGAAATGTCTTTTGCCCAGCGTACAAGGTTAGGGTAGCTCTCTACATCTAAAAACTCAGCGGCATCATAGAGAACGCCAAGCACAAGATTGCCATACCAAGGCCACGTCGCAATATCCGCGATACTGTATTCATCGCCACCTAAGTATTTGTGATTCGAAAGACGCTTATCCAAGACATCAAGCTGGCGTTTAGCTTCCATAGAAAAACGATTGATTGGGTACTCAAACTTCTCTGGCGCGTAGGCATAGAAATGCCCAAAGCCACCGCCCAAGTAAGGTGCCGACCCTTGAAGCCAGAAAAGCCAATTCAACGTTTCTGTGCGAGCTTTTGCATCTTTAGGTAATAGCTGCCCAAACTTCTCTGCCAAGTAAAGCAAAATACCGCCCGATTCAAATACATTCACAGGCTCACTGCCAGAGCGATCCACCAGCGCTGGGATTTTCGAGTTAGGGTTAACATCAACGAACCCTGAACCAAACTGGTCTCCATCGCCTATTTTGATTAAATACGCATCGTATTCCGCTTCGGTTACGCCAAGTGCCAAAAGTTCTTCCAACATAATGGTGACTTTCTGCCCATTTGGAGTGCCCATGGAGTAAAGCTGTAATGGGTGCTTACCTACTGGCAGTTCTTGTTCATGTCGTGCACCTGAATCTGGTCTGTTAATGCTTGCCCACTGACCGCCATTTTCATCTTCCATCGTCCAAACTTTTGGTGGTGTATATTCGTTTGCCATCTCAATTCCTTATCTGTGTGAGGAGGGGGATATATCTGAGCCTGAGATCAGTAGACCCTACAACATACATTAGGTCTTTTTTCTCAGTTAAAACCCCTATCGGATATTTTTATTAGAACGATCGGTTATTTATAAATCATTGTTTAGAATAAAGCTAACTCATTAACTCAACCTTTAAAGTATGCGCTTAACCCCGAAAAGCACTTAGCTATTTTGAGCTCTGGCGAGCAAATAATCTCGATGAAACAAGCACATCCGTAGGTTTGAAGAATTTCCGCATCGAGCCGCTTAATTACGCTGAAAAACGTCAATTACTCCTCAAGACTAGACGCTCCCCTGCAAACACGCTTGGTAAACTTTTATTATTGAAAACGACTCGTGTGTCTTTAAAGGTTGGGGTTGACCAATCAATCCGAGCTTTAAGTGGGTACACATCTATAAAAGGAAAACCTTCTATGCATTCATTGACCGGGACTCTGACTCATTTCTCGAATCCTAATGCACACCCAGAACGTCTTTATACAGATAAACAGAGGGGCATCCTCAGTGTAAAAAGCGCTCAAGACGCCATACAAGATATTACTCAGTGGCCTCATTATGCGGCAACTCCTCTTCATCATTTGGATACACTTTCGTCCGACGCTGGTTTGGGTAAGTTGTGGTACAAAGACGAGTCTCAACGATTTGGATTAAAGAGTTTTAAAGCCTTAGGAGGTGCATACGCCGTTGCGAAACAATTGCAGCAAGTACTGGCTCAGAGGTATGGGAAAACACCGAGTATCACTGAATTACTGGCTGGCGATTGGAAGTCTGAAATCGCTGAAATTACGGTAAGCTGTGCGACAGATGGGAACCACGGACGCTCTGTGTCTTGGGGAGCCCAAATGTTTGGCTGTGAATGCATCATATACATACATAAAGACGTTTCCGAAGGTCGCAGACTTGCCATGGAATCGTACGGTGCAAAGGTCATTCGCATTGAAGGAAATTATGACGAATCGGTACGCCTAGCCGATTCTGAGGCCAAAGAACACGGCCGCATAATCGTTTCAGACACTTCTTACGAAGGCTACATGGACATACCAAAAGATGTGGCGCTCGGCTATACCGTAATGTTGGCAGAAATTGTGGAACAACTGAAAGGAGAAATCCCAACCCATGTCTTCATCCAAGGCGGTGTGGGTGGGCTTGCCTCTGCCGTATGCGGGTATTTCTGGGACTTATGGGGCACTCAACGTCCACGCTTTTTAATCGTTGAACCCGAACAAGCGAATTGCCTGCAACAGAGTGCCAAAGCAGGAGAACCTGTCACCGTCCATGGCAGCCTAGAAACGTTAATGGCAGGCTTGGCATGCGGTGAAGTCTCCAGTTTGGCGTGGGAAATACTGGCGGAAGGCGCGAATGATTTTCTCACACTCAGCGAAGATGCCATTCCTCAAACAATGAAAATGCTAGCCAGTGGCGAGTCACACAGTGAGAAAATTGAAGCTGGTGAATCCGCTGTACCTGGATTAGCGGCAGTATTGATTGCCCGTTCCGACACTGAGCTGGCGAAAACAATTGAACTGAACAGCGATAGCCGCGTGCTGGTCATAGGTACTGAGGGCGCAACCGATCCTGATCTGTATAAAACGTTAATAAGCTGATTTGTTTACCCAGTACACCTTAATTTTCTGTCAATCAATCTAATTATGCGTTCCCCCTAGTGAACTATTATCCCCATACTTTGTGTTCACTAGGGGCTTTTAACCAGATAATGCCAACTCGATGCAAGTTACTCATTTCCCTCATCGATTGGGATTGTTAACCCTACTTTGACCAAATCCATTACAACATTGGTTTGAAAGCTTTTGATATTGGCGTTGTCGAAAAAGGCTTCACGCGTAAACTCGTCATACCCTTCCATGTCTTGCGTCGTCACAATCAAAATAAAATCGGAACTGCCTGTCACGTAGTAACACTGCTGAACAGAGCGATTGGTCAGCATTTCCTTTTTAAAGTTATGCATTAGGTCTACGCGTTCACGCTCTAGAGTCACCTGAACAACAAAAGTCATGGCATGACCTAAGGCTTTCGGGTTGATCACCGACACATCCGCTTGAATAACGTTTTGAGCACGCATACGCTTTAATCTTCTTTGTACTGCTGCCGGAGAAAGCCCTACTCTTTCTGCAATTTGATCTGAGGTCGTTCGATTCGATACTTGTACTATATCGAGGATTTTTCGGTCGAAATTATCCACTGAAAGAGTTGGGGGTTGAGCCATTTAAACCATTCCTTTGTTGGTGAGTTCTTAATAAATCACGTCCAGATGCTTGGGCATTTACTCAAATTAGAGCGCTTAAAAGGCATACGTCGTTTGAAGCGATAAGCCTATTCTTTTCCGCTCATCACCCTATTAATCTGCTGTTTTTCATCTTGGTAATTCAATGTTCATTTAAAAATACTATAGCGCACAAAATTTGCGGATTTTCCTCATTGTTAGACCAATTTTGAAGGAATTTCATCGATACGCGAAAGGCATTATTGAACTTGTGAAGGAAATGTAAAGAAAACGATACTAACAAGGACGTAACGCATGCTAGTGGATACTATTGCCCCCACACTCCCTTTAGATAACCTTGCTCCATCTGGCAAGGTAGGGGTGATAGCTCTCGCTACGGATTTCAATATTGAAAGTGATCTTCGTAAGATTTACCCAAGCGATGTTCAGCCCTTTACAAGCCGAGTAAGAAACGTCAACCCACTCACCATCGACAACTTGCAGAAAATGGCACCGGGTATTAGTGCAGCGGCGGATTCCATACTGCCGGGGACCGCTCTCGATGTAGTTATCTACGCGTGCACTTCTGGAACCGTAGCCATCGGTGAGCAAAAAGTAACGGAATTGATTCACAGCACTCGTCCAAACACGTTGGTCACCAACCCTCTTAGCGCATCCATAAAAGCAATCCAGACTCTAGGAGCAACACGTATCTCGATACTGACTCCTTACACAGAATCCGTGAACCACGCCATAGCAACCCATTATTCTGAAAACGGTTTCGATGTATTGAGCGTGGCTGGATTTGGCTTTGACGATGACACACAAATGACCTTTATCTCCCCTAAAGATATTGCTCAAGCAGCCTTAAGTTCTTGCCACTCAGATGCCGAGTTACTGTTTATTTCGTGCACCGCACTGCGCGCTAGCGGCGTCATAGAGCAAATAGAACAAGAACTGGGTAAACCCGTCGTAACCAGCAATCAAGCTTTGGCATGGCACTCTTTGACCTTAATGCATTACCCCAATTCTCTATCTGGATTTGGTGTGCTGCTGTCTGAGCATTTAGGAAAAAATACATGAACCACAACTTATTTATCCAATTACACTTTTTGGAGCTTTGTAATGAATTCATTATTTAACTCGGTGAACCATCCATTATCCGAACAGTTGGTTCGCAATATGGAGGAATGGCGGAAACACATGCACCGTTTCCCTGAATGCGGTTTCGAAGTAGATAGCACGGCACAATTCATTGCCGACAAACTTCAGAGTTTTGGCATTGAAGTTGTTATGAATATTGGGAAAAGCGGACTAGTTGGAATCTTGAAGCATGGCACCAGCAGCGCAAGTATTGGCTTAAGGGCAGATATGGATGCACTGCACATTCACGAGCAAAACACTTTTGACCATTGCTCCCAGCACCCAGGAAAAATGCACGCCTGCGGTCATGACGGGCACTCCGCTATGTTACTTGGTGCAGCTGCCTATTTAGCTGAGAATCCTAATTTTGATGGCACCGTTTATTTTATCTTTCAGCCCGACGAAGAGCACGGATGTGGTGCGCAGGCAATGATAGATGATGGATTATTTGAGCGATTTTCTATTGACGAAGTGTATGGCATTCACAATTTCCCAGGGTTAGCAGAAGGCAAGCTAATGGTGCGTTCTGGTTCGTTAATGGCCAGCGAAAGCTGCTTTCATATCACCATCAAAGGCATTGGCGGCCATGCCGCATTACCTCATCAGGGGGTGGATCCTATCGTTGTCGGGGCCCAAGTTGTTTTGGGGCTGCAAACCATTGTTTCACGCAACCTTAATGCCATTAGTGACACAGCTGTCATCTCTGTCACCGAGTTCATCACCGACGGTACCGTCAATGTCATCCCAAATGAAGTTCAGATTAAAGGAGACTGCCGCTGTTTCACCGACTCCACCTTGCTTCAAATTGAAACGAGTATGGAACGAATAGTGAAGGGAATTTGTGGTGCGGCTGGCGCGACATACCAATTCGAGTTCATCAATACTTTCTATCCGACGGTGAACAGCGCGGAGCAAACGGAATACTCGGTACTTGCCGCGCAGCAAATACTCGGCAAATCAAACGTTGAAGCTGATTGTGAACCACTGACCATTTCAGAAGATTTTTCAAGCATGCTGCGCGTTAAGCCCGGTTGCTATGTGCTGCTCGGAAATGGTGTCGACTCTGTAGGCGGTTGTGCATTACACAACCCAAAATACGACTTCAATGACCGAATATTGCCTTACGGAGCGAGCTATTGGGTCCAATTAGTGAGCAATCGCTTACGAGCAAAGTAATCATAAAAATTAGATAACCCATTAGGTGTAACGAATTAATTAAAAAGTAAGTAAGCAGAAGAAACCTCCTGTTCGAAACAAAAAGACATACCCAAGTGAATTCCCAAAGCCCTGAAAATGAGCAAGTGGATTTAGGATTAAGACAAACAAGGAAGAACAAGATGAAACGACTAAGCGTGGCGCTATTGAGTTTAGGCATGATATTTGGTGTTCATGCCGAAACTTGGAAGTTTGCATCAGAAGAAGACAAAACGGATGTCCAAGATATATACGCGCAAAAATTTGCAGAGGTCATAAAAAAAGAATCCGATGGCGATATTAGGGTTCGTATTTATTACTACGGTCAACTGGGCACAGAAAATGACATTGTCGAGCTAGCGGCAAAAGGCACCATTCAATTTGTTTCGGTGGGTGCGGGTCATTTGGGGTCTTATGTACCCGAAGTGCAAGCCGTCAGTTTGCCTTATGTTTTGGGTACTAACGAGAAAGTCACGCACAAGGTACTGACTCAAAGTTCAACTATTTACAATGAGTTAGCAGAGAAGTTTGAAAGCGTAAATTTGAAGCTGCTGTCTATGATGTCTGAAGGTGAAATGGTTTGGGGGAGCAATAAACCAATTCGCACACCAGAAGATTTTGCCGATCAAAAAATACGCACATTCACATCAACCATACCGGTTGAAACGTATAAAACCTTTGGTGCCACTCCGACTCCACTTTCTTGGGGTGAAGTTTATGGTTCACTTCAACTGAAAACCATTGATGGGATGGTTAACCCCATTTATTTCATTTACAACGCCAAATGGCACGAAGTGCAAGACTACTTGATGTTCCCAGGCCAACAGCCTTATGTCAGTACCGTTTCAACAAACAGCAAATGGTACAACAAGCTGTCAGCAGAAAAGAAAGCCATGGTTGATAAAGCGATTAAGGCTGCAGATAAAGCTGCCTATGACTATCAAATTAAGATCAACAAAGAGAACATGGACAAAATCCTCAAGGAACGTCCGGACATTCAAATTGTTGTTTTAAATGAGGAAGAGCGTAAACGTTTTAAAGCACTTAGCCTACACCTCTACAGTACCTTCTACGACGTAGTGGAAAATGCCTACCCAGCATCAGAAAAAGCCGTCGCACGTGCGGGAGCAGAGAAGATTCTTAAAAGCTTATTAAAAGAGGTCGAAGTCGCCACCGTGACTCAATAAGTTTCAAACCGAGATCGCAGCGCCGCCCTTGTTGAGTTTTGCCTGATGCTTATCGTCAGCTTAAACCACTGAACTCAATGGCGGCGTTGAGATGAGAAGTACAACGCTCTTGACTGCGAAATGTTTACTATGAAAAAGCTGCTCTCCACTCTAAGTGAATTAACGGAAAAACTGGAACGATACCTGATCATGTTCGCGATTCTCGCCATTATGATCAACTCTACCGCGAACGCCATCGGGCGCTATGCCTTCAGCAAAAGCCTTTTCTTTTCAGAAGAACTCAACCAATTCTTGATTGTTGTCGTCACTTTCGTAGGTTTTGCCTATGCCGTACGTAAAGGTAGAAACATTCGAATGACCGCTCTATACGATTCTCTCAGTACAAAAACACAGAAACGCATGACGATCTTCATTGCCCTTATCACTTCTTCTCTGATGTTTTACCTTGCTTACTTGGCGTTTTTCTACGTCATGGAACTCAAACAAATCAACCGCTTGAGTCCATCACTGCAAATCCCTGTGTATTGGGTCTATGCCATTATCCCTATCGGGTTTGCCATTGCAGGTCTGCAATACGCGATGAGTTTTATCATGAACCTATTACACCCGGAGATTTACGTTTCTTACGATGTAATCGAAAACAAAAACAAAGCGGCGGGTGAAACACAATGAATGAATTGACGCAGTTAGTTTCCGACATCATATCGGGAGAACCGGATATCTATGTCATCACCATCACGTTAGTACTTGTGATGGTCATCCTTTTGTTTCTAAGCTTCCCGATGATAGTTCCTTTATCTATCGGTGCTCTTATTGGTCTTTTGCATTTTTCTTTGGTTGAGCCTGACGTCATCATTCAACAAATGGTTACGGGGATTTCACCCAATGCACTGATCGCCGTTCCAATGTTTATTTTGGCCGCCGATATCATGACACGTGGGCATACTGCCCATAACTTACTGGGGCTGATACAAGCTTTTTTTGGTCACTTACGCGGTGGGCTCCCCATTACCACCTGCATAAGCTGCACGCTATTTGGGTCAGTTTCAGGCTCGACACAAGCCACCGTTGTTTCGGTTGGGCAAATTATGCGCCCTAAACTGTTGCAAGCTGGGTACAAAGACAGCTTTGTGATGGCACTCATTATCAATGCCAGTGACATCGCCTTTTTGATTCCGCCAAGCATTGGGTTGATTCTGTATGGCACGCTTGCAAACGCCAGTGTCGGGGAGCTGTTTATCGCGGGTATCGGCCCCGGGATTGTGCTCGCTATTTTGTTTTCTCTCTACAGTTACCTTTACAGCATAAAACACAGCAAAACCATCACGTTAGTCGACAAAGCAACAACCTTGGAAAAAATCGAAGCGATCAAACAAGCCCTATTACCTTTAGGTTTTCCTGCTTTGATCATCGGCGGTATTTACTCTGGTATTGTCACCCCAACCGAAGCGGCTTCATTTGCCGTTCTCTACGCAATTTTGGTGGAATGCATTTGCTACCGAAAGCTCAATGTTAAAGACATATGTGACGCTGCATTAAGCACAGGGCTCATCACAGCTGTCGTCTTTGTCCTTGTCGGCATTGGTCAATCTTTTTCATGGTACATATCATTCGAACAAATCCCGCAAGAATTGCTGTCTCCACTCAATCTAGACAACGCCTCACCGGAATACATCTTATTTGTTATTGCTTTAGCCTTTTTCGTTGGCTGCATGTTTGTTGATTCGCTGGTGGTGCTTTTAATCCTGACGCCAATATTTAGCCCAATCGTTGATGCGGCTGGCATCGACCCTATATTGGTTGGAGTGATGGTGACGCTGCAAATGGCGATTGGCTCGGCTACGCCCCCATTTGGATGCGATATTTTTACCGCCATTGCTATATTTGAAAAACCATACCTTCAGGTAATACGTGGCACTCTACCGTTCTTTTTGATCTTGTTATTGATGTCAGCACTTCTAATATTTTTTCCAGAGATCGCACTGTTTCCAAGAGATTTTCTTTTCCAGTAAAAACTAGGAACCCTAATGACAAAAACACCAATGACTCCTCCAAAAAGAGGCTTTGAAATAGAAGAGTTTGAACGCAGAACTGAAAATTTGCAGCGCAAAATGCGTCGACAAAAGCTCGATGTGGTTTTTTTCACAACAGAACCGGAATTTCGTTACTTCAGCGGTTTTAAATCCCAATTCTGGGAGAGCCCAACAAGACCGTGGTTTCTGGTTATACCGTTAGAAGGAAAGCCCATCGCTGTTGTGCCGCAAATTGGTGTCGCAGGGTTTATAGAAACCTGGATAGAAGATGTGCGAAGCTGGCCATCCCCCAGGCCTGAGGATGATGGCATCACGCTGCTCGCTGACACACTGTCCTCATGCAGCAAAAATTTTTCTCGCATAGGTGCCATGTTAGGTGACGAAACACATCTTCGTATGCCTATCGACAATTATGAAACCCTGAGAAATCATCTTTCCAGCCATGATGTTGTTGATGTTTCCTCAACGATAAGAGAATTACGCAACATTAAATCCGCGGCAGAAATTGAAAAGGTTCGCTTTGCCTGTCAAGTTACTGCTGCTGGGTTTGAGTATCTTAAAGAGCACTTATCGCTAGGTATGACGGAGCGAGAAGCTTGCAAACTCATGCATATCGAAATACTTAGGCTTGGCGCAGACGCCTGCCCATACCTTATTTCTGCTTCAGGGCAAGGTGGATACAACAACATCATTATGGGGCCATCGGATAGGATACTCACTCACGGAGATGTGTTGATCATCGATACCGGTGCAAACTTTGATGGCTACTTTAGCGACTTTGACCGGAATTATGCGTTGGGCGGTGTCACGCCAGAAACTCAACACGCTTATGATGCCGTATATCGCGCTACGGAAGCCGGTCTCAAACTCGCCTCTCCCGGATGTACAACCGGTGATTTATGGCAAGTAATGTGGTCGGTGCTCAAGAAAGCGGGCGCGATTGGGAACGATGTCGGGCGAATGGGACACGGCCTAGGAATGCAGCTCACTGAATGGCCATCGCTCATTCCAAATGGAAACGTGGTTTTGGAACCAGGAATGATTATCACACTGGAGCCAGGAATGACTTATGGTAACGGACAAGTGATGGTCCATGAAGAAAACATAGTCATCACAGAAGATGGCTGTGAACTCCTCCATCCACGAGCATGGCCAACCATTCCAGTCGTCGGTGTGTAACCAGATTAGTCGCTCTTCTGTTTTGTTCACTCTCATCCATAAAAGTGAGGAGAAGCCATCCCGAATTGACTAATTCGCTGGCTTGACGAGGATTTTGTTGTGAGTAAAGTCCAGTTGGACATCAAATTGATGAAAAAAATCGACACCAAGTAAACCATCCAGCTGGAATCGCGAGTCAATAGGAAACAGTAGCGCCTTGCTGGTAAAAGGATATCCATACGTGGTCATTGGCTCGTTGAGCAGCTGGCAAGGAATGTTTCCTAAGTTGTAGCGGCACGCTTCTAACGATTCCTTCGGATTCACTTTGTTGCGAACAAACACGGTGTTTGATGCCCCAGTATCCAGCACCAATGTGTAGGGCTGATTTTTAGTCTCAACAGCGGCACCAATCCCTTCTTTGTACACACCAAGAGCAGGCCATTGTTTGGATACCAATTGGTCTGAATTTACAATAGACAGCTCTTTGTCTTGAAAGCTGATTTGTACCGTTTTCCCAGAAAACAATCCTAGCCCTATAACAGGTAACTCATCCGTGTCTGTTTTTCCTTCTCCCACAGATACTCCCCACGATTGGAGCGCGACCAGTTCGAGGTCTTCAAATTCCATGCATCCTAATTTCAGCGTTTTTAAGCGATAAACAGAATTGCTGAACTCTTTCCCAGCAGCATTCATGCTTTTGCGTTTTTCGGGCAACTCCGTTGTTCCCTTTAGGTTAATCATCATTGACTTGGGCAAATGTAACCCCGCGCTTGACCCCGTATCCAAAAGGAAATCTATCTCTTGTTCACCTATCTCCAGAGTCACCACTGGCATACCTTTAGGAGTGAAGGAAATAGGAGTATTGAAAGAATGGCACTCCTCAGAATAAGAAGGTGCACTGAAAAGAAAGAAACACATGAAGATTCGGAAACAAGCAGAAAGACGGTAGATGAGATACATCGGTGAGAGACCTTAAACAAAGCAAACCGGATTCATTGTTGGCGATAAATCCATAAAGTGCGCCATACTAATCTTTAAGGTCCGCTACTCGAACTTACCAACTTAAAATCTTTGTAAAATGAGACAAGCTTCATGCGCAATCTAAACTACGAAGACCAACAGCCGAAGCTGCTGATCTATTTAAACAAAACCGCAAAATACTTATGCTTTGGTTAGGGTCTATTGACCTAATCAGTTCTGGTGGGCAGGTAAATCTTGTTTTTCGTAAGCATCGGCGAATGAATGGTTGCGATCGCGGTGTTTGGCTTCGTCATTACGAATCTGCAAAATCACGTCTCGAAGCATCGCGTCGCTAGGTAATTGGTAGTAATCAATAGCGATTTTCGGTGCTGGCACATTCTCGACTTCACCATCGTCAATTTTCCCCAGATACTCGGTATAACTTTTACACGCTTCTTCCTCAAAATGCCCAACTACTCGATGCGCAATCTTAGATGAAAGCAGGTAAATCAAGCTGTAAACAACAATGAAGGTGCCCTGACCAAGCAGCACTAACGCTCGTTCAACCCAACTGGGTTTCGCAATATCCAAAAAAATCATAAGGTGCATGCGCTCATTTTCGGCTTCATCCAGCAATTCTCGGATCCAGCCTTCGTCGTCTTTCATTCGCCTTAGGGCTTTCATGTGATTAAACATACCCGCAACCATACCAGGTACTGCGGCGATGGTTTCTAAGATCACGGCTCGCTTCGCGTATTTCTTTCCGTAGAAAATATTGAGGGTAAATTTTAGGAATTGCGTAATACGATACGCAACACGTTCAGAAAGTTTGCTCGCAGAGCGATGCGTTAATTTGAAGTCTGACATGAGCTTTACCTCTTTACTTTAAAGATGCATTTAAAATACACCTTTAAAGTAAAAGCTTCAATATACTTTAGATCTTTAAACTATTTTTATAATCCCATTTAGGAATAAAGGGATAAAAAGAAAGGTCAGAGGAATAAAAAAGCCATGGCGAACCATGGCTTTGAATCACATTAAACCGAATAAGGCTTAATATACGTCGCGCACATAACGTTTCTGCTTTTTAAGCTGGTTTACGTAGGCTTCTGCTTCTTCCTTCGACTTGTTGCCGTGAACTTCGATGACTTCGTGCAGCGCTTTATCTACATCTTTTGCCATGTAGTAGGCGTCGCCACATACGAAGAAGTAACCACCGCGTTCTAGCCACTCATACAAGTCAGCGCCACTTTCACGCATTTTATCTTGCACATAGATTTTTTCAGCTTGGTCACGCGAGAATGCCAGATCCAGCTTAGTGAGCACTCCCTTACTTTGAAGAGCTTCTAGCTCTTCTTGATAGATAAAGTCTGTTGAACCGTTTCTATCACCAAAGATCAGCCAGTTGTCGCCTGGAGAAGCTTGAACCTCACGCTCTTCAAGGAAAGCTCGGAAAGGCGCGATACCCGTTCCCGGACCAACCATGATCATTGGCGCTTTGTCGTCTTCAGGTACAGCGAAGTTCTTGTTAGGAGCAAAGTAGCAAGGTACTACATCACCCTCTTCCACTATGTCTGCTAACCATGTTGAACATGTACCATTGTAGTCTCGCTCGCCATTTTGGTATCGCACACTGCCAATGGTTAGGTGTACTTCGTCTGCGTGTTTGTTCAAGCTCGATGAAATGGAGTAAGCGCGCGGTGCGATAGGCTTAAGCAGCGATAATATTTCTGCCAGCGATAACGTCACGCTTGGGTATTGGCGCAATAAATCGAGAATGTCTTTCCCCCAAAGGAAGTCGTTCAAGCCTTTGCTGTCTTCGTTTCCGATTAAAGCGATCAATTTGTGGTCGCTGGCACTTTCAGCCAAGGCTTTAACAAACTCTTTCGACGGAGTTCGAATATCCAAATGCGAGGTAAAGATTTCACGTAAACTGAAGTTGTCACCATTCCACGACGGCTTTTCATCTCCACTAAACTGGAAATGCTCTAGGAACGCTTGAACCAGTTCAGGCTGGTTTTGAGAGATTACATTTAGGGCGTCACCAGCCTTATAGAACTCACCGCTCCCTTCCAACGAGATCTCGTAATGTACGATTTCTTTGCTGGAACCTTCTTTGTTCAGCACACGCTTATGTTTCAGCGTTGCTTGCAGTGGTTGTTTACGGCTGTACTTCGACTTAGCCTTTGGGGCGCTGCCCCCTTGAGCAACGGTAGCTTCACCGTCATCGCCTTTGTCTGCGATACCAGGCAGAGTGGCAATCATCCACTCTTCAGCAGGTTGTTCAAAATCGATGTCGCAATCCACACGAGTCGTAACACGCGTTGCGCCAAGTTCTTCAAGGCGCTCATCCCAAAGTTTACCTGCGAGGCAGAACTCATCGTAACTGGTGTCGCCCAGCGCCAATATTGAGAAGAAGGTGCCGTCCAATTTAGGCGCATGTTCATCAGACATGGTTTGCCAGAGTGACTCGGCATTATCGGGCATTTCACCCTCACCATAGGTACTGGTCACAATCAGGATACGAGAAGATTTAACGAAGATTTGTGCATCAACGTCATCCATATCATATACCGTGGCTGTCATGCCATATTCTTTGGCTTTTTCTGCCGTATCGTAAGCAACGGCTTCTGCGTTACCAGTTTGAGAACCATAAAGAATCGTCAGTGCTTTAACCTGAGGCTTGGATTCCGCGTGTACCACGGACTCTTCTTTAACCAGCAGGCGTGAGTGCAATCCAGAAAAGAAGCCCGCCAACCAGGTCTTCTGATCGTCGTTAAACGGAATGTCTTGAGGCAAATAAGGTACTTTCATTTTTCTTCCTACTTTGAAATCGGTGCCTTCCCTAGGCAGTTTGGGCTTCTAAAACTTGCTGAGCTTTTTGTTCTTCAATATCGTCTCGAATCACATCGGCAAAAACGTGACAGTAAAGCGTCGCTGTGCGTAATGACACCGCTTCGATCTCTACCATTTGTTTGCTTATGTCTTTCTCTCGCGCCAATATCCAGACTGAAGTACCACGCGAATGGGTATCCCAGACGTCACGACGTGCCAAAGACGTTTTGTAGTCTTGCACTCGTTTAGCCGCCAGTAATACAGCCAATTCGTCATCGCGATAGTTCGATATGGCTTCCTTGATATCTTTCAGCAACGCATCCAGCAGTTTTTTGTCACGCAGCTCGAATAAGCGTTTCACTGCACGAGACTGCTCAACTTCACCTTCAAACTGACCTTTTACCAATTGATGCGCTCGGTGAAGCACACCGCTTTGCGTCAATAAATCACAAATCAATGGCGTATCCATATCGCCATACTGTGGGCTGAAACCACGTGACAAGGCTTCATTTCCTTCATAAGCAAAATGCACTTGCTCAATTAAGCGATTCGCCTCTCCTTGGATCAATTCTTCCAGCATTTTCTTGCGCGAATTAGTCTCAAGAATGCTCTCAGGATGCTGACTCTGCGTTAATGCAAGTGGAAGCACCAACGTGAACAACGTTCGACTTGTCGCCCAGTCGTCCAAAATGGCTTGCGCTTTTTCAGATTGAGTAAATCGAACGTGCTGCTCTAAGTGCCATTTCAATGCTTCTTCGTAGCCTTCATCGTGCTCGATGAGCGGCAAGGCTAAGACGGAATCTTTGCTGCAACGCTGCGCAAACGCACCATCAACATCGTATTGATAAGCAAGACCACCAGACATACCGTTACCAAAACCTTTACCGTATTCGCCAAGGTTAATAACGGAACCATTTGTCATGTATTCACAACAAAAATCACCGACGCCTTCTACAACAGCAATCGCTCCGGAGTTACGCACGGCAAATCGGTCGCCCGCTTCGCCTTGAATAAAGGCTTGACCACCTGTTGCACCAAACAAGGCAAAGTTACCGATAAGCACATTATTGCCAGCCGACATATCGTTTCCGCCCGGAGAGCGAACCACGATATGACCGCCACTGGAACCCTTACCGACACCATCATTACATGTGCCGACATGTTCCATCACCAAACCGGAGTTATTGAACGCACCGTAGCTCTGACCTGCGCTACCGTGGGTGCGAACCACAATGGATTCAGCATCAAGGTAACGACGGCCATTGCCAGCGGTGAACACGGCTGGGTGTTTTTCTCCAACATTTTCATAGTTCAACGCGCGTTCAATATCGATTGAAAGCTGACCGCCCGTCGATTTGTTGCGGTTGTTGAGTTTTGTTCCTGCTAATTCAATGTTCAGAAGCTCTGAATTGAAGTACTCACTGAGCAGTTTTTCGATGTATGCGTCATCTGTCGTAAAGTCTGCTTCCAAGTAAACAGGGCGAGGCACTCTAACGTGCTCCACTTCTCGAAGAAGCCCTGTCACATCCAATCGACCAACAATGCTGTGGTGATTCGCAAGATGCAGAAGTTCTGTCTTACCGCGGATATCACGCAGGCTGCTGTAGCCTAAGCTTGCCAGAATCTCGCGAACTTCATGCGCAACGTTTAGGAAATACTGCGCTAACGCTCGTGGATCGCCCTGATAGAGCTCAGGGTTCGTTGTCAGACCCGCTGGGCACTTGATGTTACAGTTCTTCGCCATAACGCATTTAAGCATCATCAGCGCCGTTGTACCGAATTCGAACGAATCACCGCCCATAATCGCAGACTTGATGACATCCGTACCGGTTTGGTGCGCGTTGGAACAACGAAGCGTCACTTTGTCTCGCAAGCCGTTCTCGCTGAGCGACTGATGCACTTCTGCAATGCCGATTTCTGCCGCACGACCTGTATTTTTCAAACTGGTTACTGCGGCTGCACCTGTACCACCAGTGTTACCTGCGACGTTGATGACATCCGCACCCGCTTTCGCAACACCAACCGCGATCGTACCGATACCTTCGGATGACACCAACTTAACGATAACGCGAACACGTGCTGCTTTTGCATCGTGAATAAGCTGACCAAGATCTTCAATCGAATAAGTATCATGGTGTGGTGGTGGGCTCACCAATTCCACACCCGGTGTACCACCACGCGCCGCCGCAATTTCTACGGTGACCTTTGGTGATGGTAGCTGACCACCTTCGCCAGGTTTCGCACCTTGCGCGATTTTGATTTCAATCTCTTCAAGCTGCGGATCGGCAAGGTAACCTACCCAAACACCAAATCGACCCGATGCAAACTGCTTGATCTTGCTCGACTTGATGCTGTTGAAACGGCTTGAGTGTTCACCGCCTTCACCAGAGTTACTCATAGCACCCGCTATATTGGTGCCTTGCGCAACCGCCATGTGAGCATTGGAGTTAAGTGCACCGTGACTCATCGCGCCCGATGCAAAGGTAGGCGTAATGAGATGTGCTGGCTCGACGTCGTCCAGCTCTATTGGTGATTTCGCTTTTTGAATCTTCCCAATAAACTCTGCGTATTTAGGTGCGAGAACCACATCCACTTTGTCTTGGTGAAGGGACAATTGTTCAACGTGATCTGCCCAACAGGTTTGCATCGCTTCTGCAAACGTCGAGAGGTTATCGGTGTTGTCTAAGCGGAAAGTAAACGCGCGGTCTTGGCGCGACACACTCTCAATAGAAATGCCGCCCCACAAATAGTTGACGTTGCCATCCAAATGAAAACGGTCGAGAAGATGCGAAAATGCTTCTACGGTGTTGGCTTTGGAGAAATCCAGTGGCAGTAGCAAGATATCGCGAAGTGCCGCAGGTCGAGCGCTACGTTCCTGATAAAGGTTGTCGATGAACGCTTGATAAGACGGCGTAATGTCAAACTCGTCAATCTGTTCTGGGCTGCGTTTCTCGTAACCCTTGTCTTTGTAGGCGATGTCTTCACTGGCAAATTGATTGGTCTTGTCCATTGCCAGTTCGGCTTGATCGGCGTAACTGACAGGCTCTTGAGTCATGTTGATGTATTCGCGAACCGCTGTGTTACCAAAGCTGTGACCCGCGCCATCTTGTCGCTCTTTAAACAAACCAAGAAGTGGAATCTGATTCTCTTCATTGATGGCAAGCGCTTTAAAGTGCCACTTGGCAGAACTCCAAGCCAGATCTTCAAACCTTGCCCCACCCACAGGCGAGCTGATGTTCGGGAAATAATGCTTCAAACAATCTGAATCGGAATCTAAGAAGTTTGATTCGAAAAATTCGCCACCGATGTAACTTTCAGCAGTACACAGACCAAACTTACCCATGGTCTTCATGAGTGATTTTTCGACTGCTTTTTGGAAATGCTTAAGACCCGCTTCAACCGTTTGGTTTGTCGATAACGTTTGAGCACGATAGAACACAGAAATAGGGCAAACAGCCGATGAGCCAAACCCAAGAAGGCAGGCTATATCGTGGCTACTTGCCGCCTGCCCTGTGAGGTAAACAATACTGGTGTCGAATCTCAGACCTTGTTTGATCAACCTTTGGTTGGCCGCGGCAGCCATTAAAATGGCAGGCAGAGCGGCTTTATCTTTGCTGATGTTCTTATCGCTGAGCAGAACAATACCGCAGCGACGACGAGCCGCTTCTTCAATTTGGTCACAAAGCGCGTTAATCGCTTCTTCCACTCGCTTGGCGTTGTCTTCGCGGCTATTCAGTGTCGGAGTGTACAGCGTATCGAACGTTGCGACCTCTATGCGATCTTGTTCAAGAATTTGCTCCAGCTGTTGTGGCTGCAACACAGGTGATTGCAAAACAAGCTGAACGGTATCTTGAGGGCTGAAACCTGGCTTAGCGCCTAAGGCAACACGCAAGGTCATACCGTCCGATTCACGCAGCGAATCCAAAGGCGGGTTGGTTACCTGAGCAAAACGCTGACTGAAGTATTTGGACATGCCGCCTTCTTCATCGGTCAAAACGTTTGGCGCCAAGCCAAAGCCCATGGCAGAGATTTTCTCCGCTCCATTTTCGATCATGGGATCGAGGAAGAATTTGAAGCTCTCTTGGTTTAATGAATAAGCAACGTGGCGGCTGTAGGTACTGAAATTATTGTTTTCTTTAACCGCATCAAGGGAAACGGATTCAATATCGTTCAGCGTGATTCTTGCCGACTCTAACAATGCAGAGTAATTACGCTCTTTCGCGAGCGTTTCTAAAATTTCTTTGGTTTCGTAGCTATTACCAGTGGAGTGATCGAAGTAAATCATACCACCAGCTTGAATGCGCCCATAACGAATCACATCTTCTGGTGGAAAATCAATTTGACCTGATTCACTCATCACCGCGAGATAGCGGTTGGTTTCAACACTACGAAGCGGACGCAGACCCAATCGGTCTAGACGCGCACCCACTTTCTCTCCATCGGAGAAAATCAGTGCCGCTGGTCCATCATTCTTTTCTTCGGACAAACTGAAGTATTCCAGCATGTCTCGTACTTCTTGTGAAATCGATTCGTCGTTTTCCCAAGCAGGCGGCATCATCGCCAACACCGCTGTTACGATGTCCATGCGATCTTCAACAACGCGTCTAGCCAACGTTTGGTCAAGGCGGGCTGAGTCCGATTGCCCTTTCGGGAAAATCACTTTTTTGTGTTGCTGACGCGCTATCGCATCTTCGCTTAGGCGGTTTTTCTTATCAGTATTAAGTTCACCATTATGCGCCATACGACGAAACGGCTGCGCCATCATGGTGGCGGGTGCGGTATTCGTCGAAAAACGGGTATGGAAAAACAAAGTGGTAACGTGATGCTCTGGGTGCGTAAGGTCCGCAAAATAAGGCACAACTTCACCTGAGTTTAAGCGCCCTTTGTACACCTGAGTGCGCGAACTCATTGAAAGTGGGTAAAACCCTTCAAATTCAGAATCGGTAAAACCGATCGATTCAAGTTCTGAAAGCGCGGCGTTAATCTGGTCTTCAAAGGATTGTGCGTCTGGCTGATTATCGCCTCGTAAAAAAACCACCTGTTGAATGGCTTGCTGAACTTTTTGCGACGCTTCATTGACTGCTTCAGGATTAACGGGCACTTCGCGCCACAATTCAACCTTCAATGAATACTTGTAAAGCGTCTCTAGAATAAGTGATTTAGCCGACTCAAATTGCGCAGAGTCGAATGGGAAAAAAAAGTTTGCGACACCAAATTCGCCTTTTTCAAGCGTTGGTTCGTTTAACAGAAAGCGGTAAAAGTTCACGGATAAGTCGATGTTAACACCGGCACCATCACCAATACCCTCGGCATTCATACCGCCACGATGTGGAATAGTGCATAAAGCTTCATGGGCAAGGGTAAGAAGCTGATGAGTCTGCTCCCCCGTTTTATCCGTGATGAAACCCACCCCACAGCTTGAGTGTTCATGCTCGCGATCATACAGCGAGCGAGATTCCTGATTCATTCGATCATTTCCTTGATTGCTTGCAGCTATTAGCTCTGCAGGTCCTTTGGCATGTATCGCTACAGTACCGAAGCCTTTATCCAGTGTATTGTGAGCAAACCAATCCTGTTTAACTCACACAAATAGAAATGATAATAATTATCATGCGTAGTGCTGTAAGGCAAGTTTTCTGTGATTGAGATCGCTAAAAATTATTCGTCAAATTCCTAGTGATAGTTGAATGAGTATGCGTTCTGATTGAATTTAAGGCGGTTTTTCTAATTGAGCTGGCCACAAAACTTGTTTAGGGTGTACTGGTGAGTTTGAAAAAGATGAATACAAAGAGGTTATTTAGGTATTCAAGTCACATTATGATGTTGCTAGAATCGCGAAAATTTTTCATAAGACAAGAGAATGATGAATAAAAGTGTTGTCACTAATTTGCTAGCGCTTGGTCTGCTGGCAGCCGGATACCAATTGGACAATCAAATTGCACTGTATGCAGGTGTATTTGCTTTTTCGGGTGCAATAACCAATTGGTTGGCCGTACATATGTTGTTTGAAAAAGTCCCTGGTCTCTATGGGTCTGGGGTTATTCCGGCAAGATTCGAGGAATTTAAGTCTGCCATTAAGAACTTGATGATGGCGGAATTCTTTACCAATGAAAACATTGATCGCTTCTTGAGCAATGAAATGTCTGGAGGTCAGTCGTTGGATCTTCAGCCTGTCATCGAGTCCATCGACTTCGAGCCAACTTTTGAGTCTTTGGTAGAGGTTATCGCCAATTCTCAGTTTGGTGGCATGCTTGCGATGTTCGGTGGAACCGATGCATTGCAGCCTCTAAAACAACCTTTTGTCGAAAAAATGCAGCAATCTGTTGTTCAAATAAGCCAAAGTGATGCCGTTAAGGCAGCATTAAAAACGCAGTTAGAGCAGCCTGGTATGATCGATGAAATTCAGAATAATATCGAAAACATCATTGACCAACGTTTGAATGAGCTAACACCTCAGCTGGTAAAAAGCATGGTTCAAGATATGATCAAAAATCACCTAGGCTGGCTAGTTGTCTGGGGAGGTGTTTTTGGTGGTCTCATTGGTGTGGTTTCGGCTTTTCTTAGCGCCTAACTAAACCCGCTTCTATGGTTCGTGCTGTCTGATAGAGTTTATAAGTGATAATTAGGGTCAATGACTCTAATTATCACCCTTAAGGTACGAATCCCCTAAAGCATGGTAATCAAATCCGGGTTCACTCCGAATCCCGTTTTATGCTCTTCAATCACCACTTCACTACGCGTTTGGATTACTCCTGGAAGCGTGCCCAATTTAGTCGACATGAAGTCTTGATACGCTTTCATATCTTTAACACGCACCTTGATCATGGTGTCAAAATCACCGGAAAGTGAGTAACACTCCTCAATTTCTGGCATTAACTCTACCGCTTTCGCAAATTTTTCGAAAATAGAAAAGCTCGTTTGATCCAAGCGAATATGAATGAAAACTTGGACATCTAGCCCTAATCGTTCAGGACATAGCTCCGCGTGATACCCTTTTATGTACCCCTCTTTTTCCAGTCTTTTTACTCGGTCTGAACATGGGGAGGTTGTAAGGTGCACTTGTTTAGCAAGCTCCACCATGGAGATACGCCCCTTAAGATGAAGGATACGCAGTATTTCGAGATCAATTTTATCCAATGACGAGTGAGGCATAACAACTTCCTAGCAATAATTACAATCCATTAACAGTAAGTATCACTGAGTTTTTAGCCATATCCAAGTGGAATTCACTTTATGACACCAAAATCACCATACGGTATCACTTTTTGACGTTTTTATTACTAAGGTTGGATTTATAGAGAAAAGGATAAAAAAAAGCCAACCGCAAAACTGTGCGATTGGCTGATAGATAGTGTGAACAAATAATATTCACTAACAACGTCAGTTGGCTAGGTGACCCTCGGCTTTAAAAGGGTCACGGTTAATAGAGCAAAACTGATGCCAACTTTTTTCAGTATAAAATCGAGTGATTTTGGATAAAAAACTATCGTTTTTGATTTTTTCAATGAAATTGATTTGCAAATTGCGAAATATCGATTGCATAGTGAGAATGAAACGTCTCTAATAACGGTAGATTAACAGCGTAAAACCAGCCTTTAAGCGTATTTTTCCAGAAAACATTTAACGTATTGAATCCTCTAAAGAATTGAAATTCACTTAAACGTTTTATAAATCTCACATACTCTACTCGCAAGTGTGACTACCTTCTCAAAGTTTGATCTGTATTTAAGGAATCGCTGAATTTAACGGGCAGAGTTGCATAGTCACTATGGTTCGTATTGTCACAACCGATTACAATCAGCTAACTTTTGAATTAAGATCACAATACCTTCCTTAATGAGCCGTACTACGTATCATTTTTTCGCTTACCTTACCGCTGTGGTGTGCTCACTCAGCTCAACGGAAATAGCCGCCTCACCGCAAACCATTAACGTGGGTTTACGTTGGGTTCACCAATTTCAGTTTGCTGGGTATTACGCAGCAATCGATCAGGGCTACTACGCAGAAAAAGGGCTTCACATTAATTTGGTTGAAGGCTCACCTACATTGAATGTCACTGAAGAAGTACTTTCCGGTACATTGGATTTTGGTGTAGGGAATGGTGAACTTGTTCTTCAGCGTTTGAAAGGAAAGCCGCTGGTTGCTATTGCCGCGACTTTTCAATATTCGCCATCTGTATTACTGACTCTTGAGTCTTCGGGTATAAGAACCCCCAAAGACTTGGAAGGCAAACGAATCATGACCTTAAATGGTCAAATGTACCCTTCCTATCTATCAATGTTAACGTCTGAAGGTACGGATGTTTCTACCATAAGGATTCAAAAATCCTCGTTTGACGTACAAGACCTCATTGACGGTAAAGTCGATGCCTTTAACGCCTATTTACCCAATGAACCCTATCTGCTTAAAAAACAAAACATTCGCTTCAATATTCTCAACCCTAGAGCTTATGGCGTCGATTTTTATAGTGACTTTATTTTTACACGCGACTCACTCATCCAGCAAAATCCACAATTGGTAGACCAATTTCGGGAAGCAACACTTCGAGGGTGGCGATACGCTCTCGATAACCCCGAAGAAATCATTCAGATAATTCAAAGCAAATACAACAACGAAAAGACACTCGACGAATTACGCTACGAAGCACTCGCCATTTCCAATCTCGTGCGTTCCGATCTGGTGGATATTGGCTACATCAATGAAAGCCGAATTGAAAAAATGGCCGCTATATTGATTCAAGAGAATTTGATAGATGATCTCTACCACTTAGATGGATTGGTGTATCACGCTGAAAAGGAACAAATTGCTGACGCCCAGAAAAAGGTGTTCTGGTTATCACTGGTACTCATTTCACTTACTGGTGTATGTACCATCCTGATGCTTCTAATGCGACGCTTAAAGCAAGAAATGGCCAGCAGAAAAAAAGTCGAAGAGCAGCTCCGCCACCTCGCTTCGGTAGATCCTCTCACTAGCCTATACAATCGAAGGATGTTTGCGAACTTGATGGAAAAAGCCACAAACATCGCTCGTAGAACACAAATACCTTATAGCTTGGTGATTCTCGATATTGACCTATTCAAAGCAATCAATGATCAACACGGTCATAACACAGGTGATAAAGTGATCGTGGGTGTTGCCGATACGATAAAAAACGTGGCGAGGAGCTGTGACGTATGTGCCCGCTTCGGTGGCGAAGAGTTTATTATCCTGTTGCCTGACACCGATTTGCGTGGCGCGACCTCTTTTGCTTCAAGATTACGAGAAAGAGTCAATCATCAGCCCTTTTATTCTGAAGAAGATCATACCTTTAAAGTTACGTGCTCGTTTGGTGTCGTAGAGTGGAACCTTACGATGAGCCTTGATGAACTTATATCAAGAGCTGACGACGCCCTCTACGATGCGAAAAGAAGTGGAAGAGATAAAATTTGTACCTTTCGCGATAATACCGAGAAAACGCTAGAGCCCATTGAAGCCTAGCTTGTTCATTTCATAACTTAAACAAGCAGGCGACAATGAAAACCCAGCAAATCTAAGCAATGCTGGTTTCTTTTATTTCCGTATTTACCGGACTGCAATATTCTTGATTGCATACTCGGCAGTAAAGCCTTTGTTCCATTTTATGGTCGTTATCACCATTAAAAATTTGGAACATCATTTGATTAGCCTTTTCCAACAGCGTTGTACATTGCGGTGTGGTTTTGCACATAATGGCTTTATGGTGGGTCTTCTTCTCACACGCTTCACAATATACCTTAGGCATTACTGGATTCCTTTTAGCACTTTTGAACTAAGTAGACCTAATTAGAACAAACATGTTCGCTATTATTAATTCTGAAACTAATATTTGTGGTGGACATAACATATTTGCCGAACTTAACACTCAACGAACACTATTATTGTGCTTAGTGTCATAATAAAAATGTTTTGTTTCAGGAAAATACGATATCTAGTACTTTATTTATAGCTAATTAAGACAACGACAATTAAAAGCTCAAAAGTTCTTGTCCAATCACTGAAACTCAATAAAAAAACGCCCTCGGATGAACGAGAGCGTTTTGTTCTTTAAGCATTTGCGATTGATAAGAAAAAGCTTGTTCCTAAGAACTATCGGTCTTAGTCAAGTTCCTGCAATTGCTTTTCAAACTTGGCATGTTGCGCTTTCACTTCATCAGAAGGCTCTCCTGTTGCAATACTGACCGCAACAATAGAGATAGTCGACAATATGATCCCAGGTACAATTTCGTACACGTCGAACCAACCACCTGAAAGCTGTTTCCATACCACAATTGTGATACCACCGACCAAAATACCCGCAAGAGCACCGTTACGATTCATACCTACCCAGAAAAGGCTCAATACGATTGCAGGTCCAAACGCGGCACCAAAGCCAGCCCACGCGTAAGAAACTAGCCCAAGAACAGAACTGTCTGGGTTCATCGCGAGGAACAGAGCAACAAGTGATAGCAAGACAACCGCAATTCGACCAACGGTGACAACTTGCTCAGGTGATGCTTCGTTATTAAATACCTGCTTGTAGAAGTCTTCAGCTAAAGCTGATGAAGATACAAGTAACTGCGAATCCGCTGTACTCATGATCGCCGCTAGAATGGCAGCCAAAAGAATGCCTGCAATCACAGGATGGAAAATAGCATTAACAAGCAGCATGAAGATTTTCTCACCATCTGCTAAATCATTGCCTTGCCCATTTAGGTAAACTAAACCAACCAAGCCCACTAACATGGCACCAACCATTGATAATGCCGACCAAATAACCGCGATACGACGAGCTGTGTCGAGATCTTTGTTGCTTCTTGATGCTTTGAAACGAGCCAAAATATGCGGCTGACCAAAGTAACCCAAACCCCAAGCGGCCAAGGAAATGATCGCAATGGCAGTCAGTGGTTCACCTTTAGAGTCATTCCACAAAGTCAAAAGCTCAGGGTTGATGTTTTTCAGATCTTCAGTCAGTTGACCAAGCCCTCCATCCATTGCGGCAATCGGCACAATCAGAAGCGCAGCTGCCATTAGCAAACCCTGAACTAAGTCCGTCCAAGAAACCGCTAAGAATCCGCCAAACAATGTATAAGACACCACACAAACAGTGCCAATGATCACCGCTGTGGTGTAATCCAATCCGAATACCGTTTCAAACAACTTACCTCCCGCAACCAAGCCTGAGCTGGTATAAAAAAGGAAGAACAAAAGGATAAAGAAAGCAGAGATTGTCTGAATCAATTTCGAATTATCTTGGAATCGACGCGATAAGAATTCAGGTAACGTTAACGCATCGGTCGTAATGCTGTAAGTACGCAGACGCTTGGCGTTAATAAGCCAGTTAGCCCAGGTTCCTAGTAGCAGACCACCAGCAAGCCAAAATGCTTCAATACCTGCAGCATAGGCATAACCTGGTAGACCAAGAAGCAACCATCCACTCATATCTGACGCACCTGCAGAAAGTGCAGCTGGCCAAGGGCCTAGTGAACGACCACCCAAAAAGTAATCACTTGAATTTGAAGTACGCTTATAAGCAATAACACCGATTGCAAGCATCAAAATAAGATACGCAATAAAGGTACCGGTAATAGCAAAGCTATTCTCGATCATATAAAACTCCTCGTTTTATTATTTTTATTCCATGTAGCTTCCCCCTAATTGAATACACAATTAAGGGAGAAGCGGGCATGAACTGGCTAGTGGCCGTCGCTCCCAAGCTCAAGCAAGGTCGCGTTTCCACCGACTGCCGTTATATTGATGGTGCGCGTTCGCTCAGTCACGAAGCGCAAAGCAAGGAATGGATCTAATGCTGTCGGAAGACCGACAAGATCCGTTTCACTAATAAACGAAACGATGGCACCGCTTCGATTGGATAAACTTCGGTTAAGAAGAATTTCTTGTTCTGGAGAACCAACAAAACCTAAAGCGCGAACATCGCACTCTAGAATTTCCTGAGCGGATTCTCGCGGAATAATCTGTAAAACATGAGCGGGTAATGAAGTATTCGATATTGCTTGTGCAATAGCCTGCGTGAATACAGAATCATCCGAGCTCAAAATAACGGTATTACCCGCTAATAAAGCACAGATTAACTGCGCCGTAACAGCCTGTCGCCCGGTGTCGGACGATTCATCTTGAAGCAACAAACAAACGCCTCTGCCAGCAGTGTAAAGCTCGTTTGTTTCACCTGTAGGCCCTGGCATCAAATGGGTTTTAGCCACTAATGCTTCGCTTTTCTCTAGGTGATACGAACTTACCGCACTGGTCGCAGATTCCTTTTGACTAAGTGCCTTAGTGAAAGAGGTAATTGCGGCGCTACGCTGTTCGTAGCCAGTTAGGTTCCAATTTTCCCATGCTGAGTATGCATCTGAAAAACAAGTGACTTGATGTGCCATAACGGTTCTCCTTATGCGTAAACGGCTTGAGTGAATCGGATAAGATAATGTGGACCACCTGCTTTAGGGCCTGTGCCCGACAGCCCTTGACCACCAAATGGCTGAACGCCAACGACCGCGCCAACTTGGTCACGATTGATGTAACAGTTGCCGACTCGAATGTGTTTCTCAATCCAGCGGTAGGTGGTTTCATTCCTACTGTGGACACCCATGGTCAAGCCAAAACCTGTGTTGTTAATTTGTTTAACCACATCAGCAATTTGGTTCGCTTTAAAGCGCACAATGTGAAGAATCGGACCAAAATGCTCTTTTTCTAACACAGAAATATCGTCAATTTCGAATGCCGAAGGGGTGACGTAATCACCATTTGCACAGGCGTGAGAGAGCTCTGCCTGCGCGACCAGTTTTTGCGTACTCGACATTCTTTCAATGTGAGCAAGCAAATTGGTTTTAGCAGTCTGGTCAATTACCGGACCTACGTCGGTTTTATGTAAGTAAGGTAAACCCACATCCAATTGAGCCATTGCGCCCTGAATGAGTGACGTAATTCGATCGGCAATATCTTCTTGAACAAACAAAACGCGAAGAGCGGAGCAGCGTTGTCCAGCAGAGGCAAAAGCCGAACGCATAACATCACGAACAACTTGCTCGGGTAAGGCGGTACTGTCGACGATCATGGCATTCTGACCACCTGTTTCCGCAATAAACGGAACGGGAGCAGCTTCGCGGCTTGCCAACGTTGCGTTGATTCGCTGAGCTGTTTCCGTCGATCCGGTAAACGCAACACCCGCGATGGCTGGATGAGAGGCTAACGCGCTACCGATTTCACGGCCAATACCTGGAAGCAACTGAATAACACCCGCTGGCACGCCGGCTTCTAGCATCAATTCAATCGCTTTAACTGCAATAAGGCTGGTTTGCTCTGCGGGTTTTGCCACAACGGTGTTACCTGCGACTAATGCCGCTGTAACTTGACCAAGGAAAATAGCTAATGGGAAGTTCCATGGGCTAATACAAACAAACACGCCACGCCCTTCACGCGTCACCTGCTTAGTTGAACCATCAAATGCGGTGATGTGCTGCGCTTTCAAGAGATTTGCCTGGTTTGCGTAGAAGCGACAGAAATCGACCGCTTCACGTACCTCGTCGATACAGTCGTGAATCGTTTTTCCTGCCTCGTGATGACACAAAGCCACCAACTCAGCCAAATCACGCTCCATAAAATCGGCAAGCGTATTGAGATATGCGCCGCGAGACTCGGTGGTCTGACTGCGCCATTCATCCACATTGGCAGCAGCGCTGTTCAAAGCTTCGGAAACATGATCAAGGTTTGCAAAGGCCAAATTACCGACGTGTTTATTTCGATCATAAGGAGCGGTAACCGCAGTTGGTTGTACTCTATCCTTGATCATGCTTTCGAAAAGGTTCACACCATTAATGATTGGCGCACCTTTCCATTGACGCTCATTAAAGGCATGAACAGCCTTCTCAAACTCTTCGGCTTCGCTGTCAATATCCACATTGACGCCGATCGAGTTTTTGCGATCATCAAAAATATCACCTGGCAGAGGTATCTTAGTGTTATTCAGCGTATCAAATGCCAATAGCGAATCGACAGGGTGATGAGTCAGCGTGTCGACAGGGCAACGAGCATCAACCAGACGATGGACAAACGAACTGTTTGCACCATTCTCAAGGAGTCGACGAACGAGGTATGGAAGCAAATCTTTATGGCTTCCAACTGGCGCGTAGATACGAACAGATTGCCCAAAAGCGGACATTGCATGCTCGTATAACGCATCACCCATGCCATGCAATCGCTGGAATTCGTAGTCGCCGTGATCTGCCATCACTGCGATTGCGGTAACGGTATGCGCATTATGGCTTGCGAATTGTGGGAAAATGTTGCCGCGTACCTCTGCACTCAATAAAAAGCGTGCACACGCAAGGTAAGCAACATCTGTCGCTTCTTTACGGGTATAAACCGGGTAATTATCGTATCCACCTTGCTGCGACCACTTAATTTCGCTATCCCAGTACGCGCCTTTCACTAAGCGTAATGGAATTAAGTCACCTTGTTCTTTTGCCAGACCATTTAACCAAACCAGTACAGGCAACGCGCGTTTCGAGTAGGCTTGAACGACCAGTCCAAATTTACCCCACCCCTTAACGCTTTCGCTTTGGTAAAGCTTTTCAAAGAGCTTAAGTGAGAGCTCTAAACGATCCGCTTCTTCCGCATCAATCGTTATCGCGACATCTAGCTCACGGGCTTTTTCAAGTAATTTAAGAACGGTGGAATACATCTCATCCATCACACGTTCGTAATTCGCAACTTCGTAGCGTGGATGCAATGCAGATAGCTTAATGGAAACAGACGGTGCAGGGCTCGTGTCTAATCCATACCCGTCACGTCCGACGGCTTCAATAGCCATGATGTAGTCTTTAAAATATTTGCCTGCATCTGTGTCTGTCAGCGCTGCTTCACCCAACATATCAAAAGAGTAGGTATAACCTTTATCGCGCATCTTTTTGCCGTTCTTTTGTGCCTCAGAAATCGAGCGTCCAAGAACGAATTGATGACCCATGATCTTCATCGCCTGATGCATCGCCTTGCGAATAACGGGCTCAGAGAGCTTATTCACTAAGCTGTTAACAGCTTGAGATGGGGATTTGGATTCCGTTTCTTTAAGTCCAACCACTTTACCCGTCAGCATTAAGCCCCAAGTGGATGCGTTAACAAAAACCGAATCTGAACTTTTAAGGTGGGACTTCCAATCAGCAACACTTAACTTGTCACGAATCAGCGCGTCTGCCGTTGCAGAGTCTGGAATACGCATTAATGCTTCAGCCAAACACATCAAAAGGATACCTTCTTGAGTGTCTAAACTGTATTCCAATAGAAGTGCATCGATCATCTGCACAGCATTTTTGTCGGCACGGATAGCATTAATCAGTGCTGTGGTTTTTTC
Organism: Vibrio penaeicida; assembly: GCF_030689305.1. Lineage (GTDB taxonomy): Bacteria > Pseudomonadota > Gammaproteobacteria > Enterobacterales > Vibrionaceae > Vibrio > Vibrio penaeicida_B. Next base: position 123,828 of record NZ_JAUYVM010000005.1, read on the forward strand.
CTTTGTAGCACGCTTTTCATTATCAGAAGGCTTAGCTAATGGAATTAGTTGTTCTAACCATTGGGTCTCTTCGACCATATACAATGGCGAGATCAGTGACCAAAGTTGATCAAGCGGTTGCTCAACAAACTGTTTCGTCAACACATCTGTTGCTGTAAACATGCGTTTTCCTCAATCTCAGTACCGAATAAAATATCGGGTTCATCCACAATGGGTAGCAGTGTATTTTGAGCTTGAGCGAGATACTTGTCAAAAACTCCGGCTTTTTTGGCAAAAAGTCGGATTTTTAACAAAGTAAAAACATGATCACAGGAATTTCGCGACAGTTTATGCAATATAGTGCAAACAAATTCGCGCAGATTTAACGTATTAGAGTTCTATTTTTTCCGCAGTTTGAATAGGGAAGGCATGGAGTTAGTGTTTGTTCAAAAGACGCTTCTTATAGACAGATGGGGAGATTCCCTGAAGGCGTGAAAAAGTATGGGTAAATGTACTTTGCCCAGAAAACCCAGTCAGCTCAGCGATATGACCTAAACTTAGATTTCCTTGTTCAATGAGTTTTTTTGCCATGTCGACACGTCGTCCAAGTACATATTGATGTGGTGTAACACCGGTTTGCTCTTTGAAAAGCATGTGAAACTGGCTTTCTCCCAAGAAGACACTACCAGCAAGCTGGATAACGGTAATTCTATGGCTCAGGTGCTGCTCGATATAGCGATCCACAGCATCCATATCTAGTCGACCGTCTTTCTGTAAAGCTTGGAAGGACTTCAGGTGTCGTTGCAAGAGAGCAACCACTGTATCATTACATGCTCGGCTCAATAATTCATCAGCAGGGCTATTGCGCATTTCACTTACAAGCATTGCAATCAATTGCTGTATCTGGTTATCGAGCTGAAAATAGATATCTTTCTTTCCTAGCTCATTCAATTTTTGCAATACCAGAGGATCGTACTCACTCATCATAGGCATATTGAGCACCAGAATGTCCGACTTACCGATTCCTCCAAAAGCATGTTGTGAAGAAGCCGTTACCACACAACCTTGACCAGGACCGATAAAATTCCCAACCCCAGCAACGTCAAATTCTGCCTGCCCATTCAACCCAATCACGATCTGAGTATATTCATGATCATGGTTGTTCATTTCACTGGGAAGCGTCATCACTTGAGCAGGCATAAGCCCAATAAGACCGTTATTATTTTTCATGGCAACACCGGAAATTCATAGGCTTGTGTGCACTATGACGACTAAAAATATGAAGCAAGATCACAAAGGTTGAAATAGTATCATCGAGCAGTGTACCTGCGGGCTTCAACTTGAGTCAAAAAAGGTTACATTTCACGGAACAATGATCAAGTGCACATAAATTACGGTCAATGCTTACTCAATCCACTTTAATCGCATTTTTTTATATCAAAACTAAGAAAATTGTGAAATTCTCAAAGACAGAGTAGACTTTTTAGAGTTCAATAAGTTGGGCGACTTGATTCTTTACTCATTAGCTCAAAAAACTAAGAGATTGAATGTGCTTAATTTCATACTTAATTTAAGTTCAATTCAGTCAAAATTATGACCTTATCAGAGCAGTAAGGTTACTTACGAAATGAATATCATGCAGGGAATTATGATCAAACGTCGACTCCCAGCGCTTTTGCTTGCGCTTACCCCAGTTTGGCTACCTTCCTCTTTACAGGCTGAAGAGATACAAAGCGTTGATTTAGTGGCAGCTATCGATGAAAAAATCACTCAAAATCAAGAGAAAATTGATTCTGTCGATGATGAACACTTCGAAGAAGCCAAAACGCACTCTCAACTCAAGCAACAATCAGAGCAACTGCAACGCGAGTATGCTGAATTAGTTGCTAAACGGAATCGAGCAAAAAGTGCTCTGGATAAGCAATTCACCCGTTTGGTAGAAGAGCCTGATATCGACCTCTCCAGCTTCCAAAAGCAGTACCAAGAGTCTTGGGTCGCGGTTAAAGGAAATCAAAAAGAGCAACTCAGCCAACAACACCTTGTCAGTGAAAGCGAGATGCGCCTTTCTCAGCTTAAGCAGCAGCAAGCTCACTTGAACGCAGCGCAACAAAATCTGCAAGAATCCCGTGTCGAAGCGCGAGTAAAGAGGCTCGCAGCCGAATTACGTGAGAGTGCCGTTCTTGAAACCAGTTACAAGACAACGTGTTCAGCAAGCATGACTCTGCGTGACTGTGCGAACCGAGGCAAGCATTTAACCAAACAAAAAGCCGTCAATACATTTAAGTCTCGATTGATAGGTCAGCTAACTGAAGCGAACGTGGCAAAGCAACACTTACAAGATGTACAACTTAATATTCACGTTCAAGATAGCCAAATCATTAAAAGTGGCTTTTCTGGTGACAACAGTTACGCAACAAAAATGCAAGCTCAACTGCAAGCCAAACCTGAATCGCTTGCTGCATGTAAACTGCTAGGGGTTGCAAACCGCTATTGTTACACCGAATCGAATGTTGTTACTACATCCAAAATCGATAAGGCATGGGTAAACATTACGGTACGCTCCGATCAATACGAAGATGACGTTACCGTCAACGGAGTGAGATATGGAAGCACTCCTGTTGAGTTAGTGCTTCCAGCGGGTCGTCACCAGATTACTGTTTCCAAAGAAGGTTTTGAAACATACAGCCGACAGATTACTATTAACGGTAATGACACTATTTGGGTTAAACTGAGACCTGAAAAGCATGGGTAGAGCCCAAGTTCGGCACGAAATATCGCCGATTTACACGTAATTTCTTATCGCCATTTTGTTTATATCAATCTTCATTGATCGTGACAAAATGGCGCTTTAGTTAAGCAAACAACACGAATTAGAACTGAACATGAGACAAGGATTACCAGCGCTTTTGTTGGCTCTTTCACCGAGCCTGATATCAGTAACAGCATATGCTGAGGCTTTGGATATCACGAATGTTTCAAAAGCTATGAGTTCGAAGGAGGCTGAAATCCAGTCTGTCGGTACTCAGGAAACGGACATTCAGGCAGCCATTCGAAAGCTCCAAGCAGAGTTGCTGCAGGTGGAACAAGATGAAAACCGCCTTGATAACAAAAGGCTGAAAGCCAAACAAGCACTGGAAAGACAGTATGCTCGAATGCTGGATGACCCTGAGCTAGACCTTGCCTCGAGCCAAAAAGCTTATCAGGATGCGTGGGCAAAACTGAAGCAAAATCAACAGCAGCAACTTGATGTCGAGCACCAAATTCAAGAGCAGAAAATTTCCTTATCAAGTTCAAAAGCCAAAAGTGCACAACTCAACGCTGAACTTCAAGAATTAGAAGAGAGCCACTTTCGCTTGCGTGCAGATCTACTGCAAAACGAGTTAACGGTTCAAACTTCCCAAACGGTCTCTTACCTCCATAACTGTGCTCAGGATGCTACTCTGGCGCAATGTAAGGAACAAACCACAGGGTTAGCGCTTCAAAAAGCCGTTAATCAATTCCAGTCTGCATTAGTTAATAACACAACGGAAAGTGATGTAGTTAAACAGCACCTTCAGCAAACCGCATTAAATATTCATGTTGTAAGCCATCAACCGGTCAAAACAGGTTTTGTAAACGGTGGTCAGTACCAAGCAAAAATTGATGTTGCCATCGAATCGCGTCCTTCGTTAAACGCAGCCTGTCGATTACTTAATATTGATTCAGCTTACTGCTTTGACCCGAGCGAAAAGCTCGAAAAATCAAGTACGCAGAAAGAAGTAAGATGGGTAACGTTAACGGTTCGTTCGAATCAATACGACGATAGTGTGTTGATTAATGAGGTGAGCTACGGTTCAACGCCTGTCGATATAATGCTACCAACAGGTGCTCACACTGTGAGCGTCAAAAAAGAGGGCTTCAGTTCATTTAGCCGTGAAATGACGCTCAAGCAAGACGGTAACCTACGAGCGGTATTAGTTGAGAATGCTAACCTTCCCCGTTCTGGGAAAGCCTTTGCAGACCAAGTTGGTGAACCCACAGCTGCGCCACAAATGATTGTTGTTGGAGCAGGTAATTACTATGTGGGCAAGAATGGCTCTCAGCAAGTCGAGTTAACACGCGCATATTCAATTTCATCAACACCCATCACTGTTATGCAATTTGCTGCATTTGTAAACGACACGGGTTACAAAACAGTCGCAGAACAAAACAAAACCTGCTCCACAATGGAAAATAGTGTAGACGTGGAGGTTGATGGTAATTATTGGCGTCAACCCGGCTTCAAACAAAGTGATCAGTCCCCTGTTGTGTGCCTCAGTAGAAGCGATGCCCGTGCGTATGCAAAATGGCTAAGTAATAAAACAGGCTACCAATACCGCCTCCCTACGGAACAAGAATGGGAAATTGCCGCTCGTGCAGGCACGTCCAGTAATTATTGGTGGGGCGATGAGTTTGGTACTGGTAAAGCGAATACAGGTTGGGCTGGCACTAAGTGGTCAAATGTGAGCAGTTCCCCTGTCAAAGCATTCCGCCCAAATGCACTTGGTTTGTACGACATGGTGGGCAATGTTTGGGAATGGACAAATAATCGATACGGTAGCGCAAAAGGCGGTGCTTGGAGCTTTGCCCCTGCAAAAGCTTCAGCACATGAATCCTTGGAAGTCGCTCCAGAATCAACAACGAACTACATCGGGTTCCGAGTTGTTCGAATGCTCACAAAGGGTTAAGAATTTTTCTTTATCTTCACTCAGTAAAAAGGGCTTCCAAACGGAAGCCCTTTTTATATAACTGTCTGAACGAAAATAGCTAGTCTCAGCTTTGAATATACATATTCAATTAGCTGGCAACTGCATTTTAATTCCTTATTATTCGTTGCACTCCGTGCGTACTGCTAGCGGTTTCGCTTTGCCAAGGTAAGTTCGAAACTTGGCGAACGACAACGCAACAATGAAGCAGAACGCTTGAACGAGAACAATACACGCACTGGTTGCGCCATCAATATGGAAACTGATCAATGTACCCGCTAATGTCGAACCGATTGACACGGACAGCGCTATTGTCAGCATGTTGGTAAACTTTTTGGTCAATACAAAGGCTGTGATACCAGGAGAAACCAGCATTGCAACGACCATAATGACGCCTACAGCCTGAATGGTCGCGACTATGGTTAATGCCAGCATAATAAGCAAACCATAGTGTAAGAGCGTTACAGGTAAGCCAGCAACACGTGCGTGGCTCTTATCAAAGCAGTAAAGCAAGAAATCATGTCGAAATACAACCATCACACAAAAAACAATGACGGAAATAACAACCGTTTGCCAAAACTCAAAATCACTAATGCCTAGCATGTTACCAAACAAGATGTGTAACAAGTGCTGATCGGTTTCTATCTTAGCGAACATTACCAATCCAAGAGCAAACATGCCCGAGAATACAATGCCCATTACAGTATCTTCTTTCACCCGACTATTTTCTTTTATATAACCAGTCAGAAGTGCACAAGCGAGTCCAGAGACAAACGCACCAATCGGTAGCGCAATACCCACAACATAAGCCACCACAATACCAGGTAAGACTGCGTGAGAAATCGCATCGCCCATCAAAGACCAGCCTTTAAGCACCAAATAACACGATAGGATGGCACACACGCTGCCCACGGCTAAGCCAGCCCATAGCGCACGCATCATAAATGGGTATTGGAACGGCTCGATAATCCAGCTAAACAACGCTTCCATTACGCTCTCCTAGCCAATTTGCTGGCGCTGCTCAGCCGACCCAAAGCAGCAATGCGATCAGAAAATAAGCCGTACTTAGGCGCAAACAAAAACGCAAGCATGAACAATATGGTTTGAATCAAAACAATAATGCCGCCTGTCGTACCATCTAAGAAATAGCTGATATACGCACCCAGTCCACTACTCAATAGTCCAATAGTTGTGGCAATAACGAGCAACCAACCAAATCGGTCGGTCAACAGATACGCCGTAGCACCAGGAGTGATAACCATTGCAATAACAAGTACCGCCCCTACCGTTTGCAATGATGCAACTGTACAAGCGCTTAAAAGAGTGAAGAAAAGTATCTTCAATTTAACAGGAGAAAGACCAACCGATGAAGCTTGGGTTTCATCAAAAAAAACAAGCATGAGGTCTTTCCATAGCAGCCCTAGAATCACCAAAGATACGCCTGAAATAATGACAATTTGATAAAGGTCTTCGGGTCCAATACTCAGGATATTGCCGAAAATAATTGCTTGGACGTTTATGGAGGTTGGGTTAAGCGAGATCAGCAACAATCCGGCAGCAAAAAAGGTCGTAAAAATAAACCCTATAATGGCGTCTTCTTTCAAATGTGATAGTGATTTCAGCGCCGCAATACTCAAAGATGCAAGGAACCCAGAAAAGAATGCACCAACCGCGTAAGGCAACCCCAGAGCATAAGCGCCTGCTACACCAGGGACAACAGAGTGCGAAAGAGCATCACCAATAAGGGACCAACCTTTCAACATAAGAAAGGCTGAAAGAAACGCGCACACGGCCCCCACAATCGCACTCGCAAATATCGCGTTAAGCATGTATTCGTAGCTTAGGGGCTCCAATAAATATTCCAACATTACTGATCCACCTGGCTTTTTTGATCGCGATTAGGTTCGCCACTATTGGATTCATCGCGATGTTGAGCTTCGCTGATTAGAGTAGAGTCATTTCTGTTGGTTCCATAGAAAACCGCGGGTTTCTCGTGATCGGAAATGATCGTAACAGCACGGCGATCCGCATCGTTGTGCAGTTCTTCACCAGGAATGCCAACGTGTTTGAGAACCCCACCAAATGTCGCCTCTAGGTTTTGCTGAGTAAACGTTACATCTAAGGAGCCTGCAGCAATAACCGTTCTGTTTATAAACACCACTTCATTGCAATAATCTGGAATACTTCCCAAATTATGAGTGGACACTAAAATCAGATGTCCTTCAGCCCGAAGTTCTCTAAATAACTGCATAATGGCACTTTCTGTGGTGAAATCGACACCAGTAAAAGGCTCATCAAGTAATATTGTTTTGCTTTCTTGAGCCAGAGCTCTTGCCAAAAAAACACGTTTTTTCTGTCCACCGGAAAGTTCGCCAATTTGTCGTTCAGCTAACTGGCTAATTCCCATTCGGTCCATCGCTGAAGCGACTTTCGCCTTATCTGTTTTACTCGGTCGGCGAAGAAAATTCATAAACCCAAAACGACCTTGCATCACTACATCTTTAACTAGGATGGGAAAATCCCAGTCGATATCCTCACTTTGAGGTACGTAAGCCACTAAATTACTTTTTAGAGCTTTACGTATGGTCATCCCAGAGACACAAATGTCACCAGACGAGAGCTTCACAAGCCCCATGATGCTTTTAAAAAGCGTCGATTTACCACCGCCATTGATCCCAACGAGGGCACATATCGTGCCCCCGCTAAGAGAGAAATTAACGTGATTAATAGCTGTGAAGCCGTTGTTGTATGTCACACCAACGTTGGATACTTCTAAGCTGGCCGACACCGAACTCATAATTCAAATCCATCCGCTACAGTTTGTGTAGTTACTTTCAGTAAATCTAGATAGGTAGGAACAGGACCATTTTGAGTAGACAGAGAATCAACGTATAGCACACCGCCATATTTAGCATTAGTTTCTCTTACAACCTGTTTTGCAGGCTTGTCCGAAATGGTGCTTTCACTAAACACTACCGGAATTTGGTTGTCACGAATCTTATCGATAAGTGATTTAACCTGTTTTGGCGTGCCTTGCTGGTCAGCATTGATCGGCCACAAGTACGCTTCTTTTAAATCATAATCTTTCGCTAAGTAACTAAACGCACCTTCGCTGGTTACTAACCAACGTTTATCTTTTGGAATCGCACTCAATTGCTTGCGAATTGGCGCATCGAGATTCTTAACCTTTTCAGAATACGCTGCTGCATTACTATTATAGGTCGAAGCATTTACTGGGTCATGTTTTACGAGCGCTTTACGGATGTTTTCAATGTAAACAAGAGCGTTGCTTGTAGACATCCACGCATGAGGGTTGGGTTTACCTTGATAAGGACCGTCGTAAATGGAAAGTGGCGCAATTCCTTCTGTTAGCGTTACAGATGGAACACCTTCAATATTACTAAAAAAACGCTCGAACCAGCGTTCAAGGTTCATTCCGTTCCACATAACCAAGTCAGCTGATTGAGCTTTTACAATGTCTTTTGGAGTAGGCTGATAGTCATGAATTTCTGCTCCAGGTTTAGTAATAGAAACGACTTCAGCAGCATCACCAGCTACATTCTGCGCTATATCTTGAATAATGGTAAACGTAGTAACAACTTTGAAATTAGCAGTAGCCATACCTGGTACCAATATAAGGCCACACAACCCCAGCTGGGCTAAAATCTTCTTCATTTTTTCATCCTGAATCCATTAGATGCTGCAATCGTAAATGATAACTATTATCACTTCAACAAAAACACGAGTATTTAAAGCCTAAGTATCCCCTAATTACGTGCTTCAGGTGAACAATAATACGATATTTATCGTATTTAGACCGTTTTTTCCTTAAAAGGGGGGAATTCCCCCCTTTTTCAAAAAAAAATACTGTTTTATCTTAAGTGTCATAGAGTTAGATACAGTCCAGTGTATTTAACTCTCGGTATCATATTGATACCAGTTATGATCGCTTAGACCCTGAAGCCGATCATAACCTCTTCTACACGTCGACAAGATGTATCTTGTATTTTGCCAGCTCCCTCAAGCTGGCTTTTTTTTAAACAAGCCCGCTTGAACGTATAACATACGCTGTAATCTCTATTTTGAGACTGATATGATTATTAACAAGTGGCGCACTACAACAGAGCGAATATTCGTGCCTAATTCAACTCTTTTGTCTGTCCTCAATCAATTTCCGGGTTGCTGGGGCTGCAAAGATACAAACTCTAACTACGTATACGCGAGTGAATCGTTCAGTCAACTCGTAGGGTTAAACAACCATTCGGAGTGCATAGGGCTTTCGGACTTTGATATCCCTTGCCCATCAACTATCTGCGCTCTCGATTTTCAGCGGCAAGACAAGCACGTCATGGAGACTCGACAGACCTTAAAGATCTTAGACATCCATCCATATCCAGACGGAAAATGGCGGGCCCATATCTTTACCAAATCTCCATGGATAAACGAAAACGGGGAAGTCCAAGGCGTTATTTTTCACGGTCAAGAACTGGAAGATACCGCCATACTGGAAATTGGGCATTGGATTTGCCGGGCCACAGGGCAAAGCCTTAAAAGAGATGTCTACGTCAGTACCATTTGCAGTACGCCCAAAAAAATTAACCAGCGAGAATCTCAAGTTCTTTTCTTTTTGTTATACGGGAAGAAACCTCAATTCATTTCAAACGCTATGAACATTTCGGTGAAAACAGTAGAAGGACACGTTGCTCGGTTAAGGAACAAATTTGGAGCGAGAACAAAAAGTGAACTTATAGACCTAGCTTTAGATGAGGGGTTTGGCTCCATTATTCCTGAAAGCTTGTTGAATACGCAGATATCCGTTGTGCTTAGCCAAGTTACATAGGCAACGCTTCGCTTCAAACCGTTAGATCCATCTTGGCAATTTGTATTTTTAGCCAAATAGAAAAGATATCGAAATCCATTCAAAATACGAATAATTATTAAATAACAATAACTTAATAAAATAATACCTATTAAGAAGTATCATCCGATAAATAAGTAGGACTTTTAAGGAAATCTGCAGCGTACGATGTATTAAAAATGTAAACAGTTCTACACATTTAAAAATAACACCCCTAAAAGCTCGTTGACCTGTATATTTAGCTCAGACCACATTAGCCCACCACATTTTCCCTACACAAACATTTACAAACACAAAACAAAATTGAAGCACAATTCGATACCTTAATTGATTAATAATGGTCAATTAGCGTCTTTTTCTACTCGAAACCCTTAAATGTAATATTTATTTACACTTAGAAGTTAAAGTTCCAAAAAACTCACCTAACCCTTTATTAAACATACTAATACCCATTCTTATTGAGCTAATTGAAAAACAATAAGATTCACTATTAATTCACATAAAACATATGATTTGAGCTATATATTAAACTTTGACCCTTTAGAATAATAAATATAAGGCAAATCCAATATAAACATTAAATATCAATAAATTAAACAACAAAAACACATCAATAATCATGATGTATTTGCTTTATTTTACTCTAGTAAATTATTTTATGGAATGAAGATCAAATCTTTGTTTTTGATTTTGTACAAATATCATTGTGAGCCTTTTAGAAATTTTTCTATGCAAAAATAAACTTTATTATTCTCGTTGTGGACAAGAGAGGAACGAGACAGTAGTTCCGAACTTAATGTAATAACTTATTTGATGTACTTAAAAATTGGATTGTTATCGCTACATATAAAAGCCAAAAAATAGTTAGTTTTTAAAATCAATAAACATTAACCATTTAATATTATTGATTTTAACTTACAAAAACACAGAATTTTAATGTTAGAAATCTGTTTTATCTATTAAACATTTATTTCTCTTTGAGAAATAAGCGGGCTCTCTATGTCGCAATTACTTGAAAATTAAATTTATTTCTTTTTACGAGTGGGTGAATAATGATGAAAACTTTAACTTTATTATTAGTTGGAAGTGTATTTTCGGTAAGTGCGCAAGCGGCAAACATGTGGAAAACTGTATACGAACAGCTTGATTTAGGTGGACTAAAGACACCAAATGAAAAAGTTCATATAGAATGTCATTTCGACCTGCTCTCGGTGAACCTAACCAAAGATCATGACGTTACAAAATTAAAAATGAACAAAGCTCCAAACCGCAAACGTTGTGAGTTTGCAATAAAGGATGTCGTTAAGCGTGATACCCCGTTTAAATTCTCTTTTGATTTCAAGACTAACGACAACTTTGCTCACTATAGCCAATGGCACAGCTACTTCCAGCTACATTCAGTACCAGATCAAGGTGAAGCGTGGCGCTGTCCAATCATGGCTCTTGAGTCTATAAACGGCACTTTGAGAATGTTCAACCGTTGGGATGAAAACCAAATATCAGTGACGAAGAATGGGACATGTGGCGGTACTGGTAACTCAATCGAATACAGAAAGCTATTCAGCGATTACTACTACGAAGCAGACAGTTGGTATAATGTAGAAATCAGTGGTGAACTTTCTCATAACAAAGATGCATGCTTAACTGTAAAAATTAACGATGAGGTGCTATCCGATGTATGCGGTCCAAACACATTCAACGATATTCAAAAGCCTTACATCAAGTTCGGTATCTACAAACCAACTTCATGGGAAGTGGATAACGAAGAAATTGAATTAAGTGTTAAAAACATTCGTTATCACGAGCTAGCCAACTAAAAAGACATTTAAAAACACAACGCCGCACTGACTTACAGTGCGGCGTTTTTTTATGTTTTATACTCAAACGACATTTTTAAGCAGCATGAGTATATTGAAACTCATTATGGCGCAAGTCGGTCTATCGACCACTCATCATCATCGCGTGAAAATAAGAAGCGATCATGAAGGCGGTGTTCGCCACCTTGCCAAAACTCCATGCTTTCCGGCTTCACTCGAAAACCACCCCAAAACGTTGGAACGGGAATTTCACCATTCTCAAACTGTTTTTTCACTTCCATATACTTGCTTATCAGCATGCTACGGGCAGATAATCGGCTACTTTGTTTACTGGCAATGGCGGCAATTTGGCTCTCTTTAGGCCTGGAACTGAAATATTTCATGTTCTCCATTGCTGTTAGCTTTTGAGCGACACCTGTCACATGCACTTGTCGTTCTAATGGGTGCCAAGGGAAGTGAAGACTGATCTTACTGTGATTATCGAGGTGTTGCGCCTTACGGCTACCTAAGTTGGTGTAAAATACAAATCCCTCTTTATCGACACTTTTCAACAACACAATTCTTTGGAAAGGCATGCCGTTTTCATCAACGGTCGCTACTGTCATCGCCGTCGGATCGGTCAATCCGGCGTCTACTGCTTGCTGAAGCCATAAATTAAATTGATCAATCGGATCAGATTTCAAATCTCGACGCCTTAAGCCGTCTTTTGTGTATTCACGGCGAATATCTGAAAGTTCCATTTCGACTCCTTCTGGTTTCCGATGATTTTGCGCCTAAGGATATGGGAACTCAAGTCATTTTTCTTTCTGTTTTTCTATCCGCTATACGAATCCATCGAATTTAAAAACAAGCATTTTGAGGTAACTATCTGCCGCCTTGATATGTGAATATATTTAGCTGAGGTATAATTAAATGAACAACTTAACAATTTATTCATCAAATCCGAAGATTCACAAGCGTTAGCATGAAAATTGCTTCAAGATAAAACACACAAATTTTTGTTGACCGTCTGATTTGTTGCAAGGGAAATACATGGACACCAAGAGCCTGAAAAAGCTGGACTCGAAAGAACTAGACTACGTGGATGATAAAACAGCCGCTTTACTTCTGAATACGCCAAGTAGTGCTAGAATTCTTCTTTGGGTGGTAGTGCTGTTTTTTGCTATTGCCATTGGGTGGGCTGCTTGGGCACAAATTGATAAAGTAACCGTTGGTCAAGGTAAGGTGATCCCCTCTTCACAACTACAGGTGGTTCAAAACCTTGAAGGGGGATTGGTTAAGAAAATCCTTGTTCATGAAGGTGAGATGGTAGAAAAAGGGCAACAGCTTCTTCTGATTGATGACACGAGGTTTCGTTCTGATTTTCGCGAAAGAGAACAGCAAGTTACTAACCTGACTGCCAATGTACTGCAATTATCCGCATCCATCGCGAGTATTAAAATCCGTGAAGATTTAGACTCAGATAACTGGCAAGGCAGTGTTGTTATCGAAAACGATAAACTGATCTTCCCAGAACAGCTGGCTGAAAACGATCCTCAATTGGTTGCGCGCCAATTTGCAGAATATCGTCAAGACCTCAATAATCTTAAAAATCAGGTATCCGTTCTTGATCAACAAGTAGAACAGAAACTTCAAGACCTCGTTGAAATCAAAGCTCGAGTGACCAACCTTCAGCGTAGCTACGATTTTGCTAAAAAAGAACTCGATATTACGAAGCCATTGGCAACAGAAGGCATCGTTCCTCGAATCGAGTTGCTAAAATTGGAACGACAACTCAACGATACGGGGCGAGAGCTCACATCTACTGAACTTAAAGTACCCGTGTTAACCTCCGCCATCCGCGAAGCTATTTTAAGCCGAATAGATGCCGCCCTAAAATTTCGTTCCGAACAACAAGAAAAACTCAACCAAGCACAAGACAAATTGTCATCGCTGACCGAATCAACGGTTGGGCTTGAAGACCGAGTGAACCGAACCATTGTCGTATCCCCTGTTACTGGCACAATTAAAAAAATGCACACAAATACCGTAGGTGGCGTTATTCAACCTGGTATGGATTTAGTGGAAATTGTCCCAACCGAGGACACTCTGCTGGTCGAAGCAAAGATTGCCCCACAAGATATTGCCTTTTTAAGACCCGGTCTGCCTGCTATCGTTAAATTCAGTGCTTATGACTTTACTCGATACGGAGGGCTTGAAGGCATTTTGGAACACATCAGTGCTGATACCATCCAAGATGAAGAAGGCAACAGCTTTTACCTTGTTCGTGTACGGACTTTACAAGACAGTTTTGGTCATTCAGAACAGCTCCCAATCATTCCGGGGATGACGACCTCGGTCGATATAATAACGGGCAAACGTTCTGTTCTGGATTATCTATTGAAGCCTATTTCACGCGCCCAACAAACGGCTTTGCGTGAATAAACCGGGGATTACATTGAATGCGATTCGGAGGAAACCATTGTCCTTTACCAACAATTTGGCTCGTAACATTACCTCAAACACTCAGTGAACCGTCCTGATTTTGATGGCGATTAACCGAATAAAAACAGGCGCATTATTGATGTGCCTGTTGTCACTTCCATTCACGTCAGTAGCTCTAAATACGAAAGAGCAGCGCTGGGTAGAGGCTGTTCGAGGCACATACGGTGATCGCGCAGCGAAGCGTGTTACTGCTTGGCGTAATGGCATTGCCGACTACCACAATTTGAAAGAAAAAGATCAACTTGAAGCCGTCAACAATTTCTTTAATCAGATGAATTTTGTCGACGACATAAACCTGTGGGGACGGAAAGACTATTGGGCAACACCCCTAGAATTTCTAGGAAGCGCTGGTGGGGACTGTGAAGATTTCACAATTGCGAAGTATTTCTCATTGCTTGAGCTCGGCGTCCCAGATAAGAAGCTCCGCTTAGTGTACGTTAAAGCGATTGAATTAAATCAATTTCACATGGTTCTGGCCTATTACCGAACGCCAAGTTCGCAGCCTCTGATTTTGGATAACTTAATTGCAGACATTAAACCAGCATCGAAGCGCAGAGACTTACTGCCTATCTACAGTTTTAACGGTAAAAACCTATGGCTAATGAAAGAAAAAGCCAGTGGTAAGTTAGCAGGAAAATCCTCTCGCTTGAGCTTATGGAACGATTTACGCTCACGCGAACAAAAATTGAAATTAAATAAACCCATTATTAATTATGATGAGTAAGCACCATGACACTATATAGACAGCTAGTCGCTTGGATGTTGGCAGTATTTCTACTGTTAATAACCTCGGTCTTTGCGATTGAGTTTAACACCACACGGAATTTCTTAGAGCAAGCGCAACGCTCTGAGGTGAACAACACCATCAACACCGTCGGTCTCGCGTTAGCGCCTTATCTTGAAAACCAGGATGAAGTTGCCGTGGAGTCGGTTATAAACGCCTTGTTTGATGGCAGCTCATATTCCGCAGTCAGGCTCATCTTCCTTAGTAACGACAAGGAAATAGTTCGAACCTACCCTATTAAGAATCACGACATTCCTGACTGGTTCACGAATTTGGATTTGTTTAGAACAATTCACGATCGTCGAGTCGTGACCAGCGGGTGGCTCCAATTGGCAGAAGTGGAAATCATCAGCCATCCGGGCGATGCCTACTTCCAACTTTGGCAGGCTCTTACCAGCTTAGTCACACTATTTACAGGAATATTCATCATTGGTGCGGTGGTGATTTCTGCGGTAGTGAGACGCGCATTAACCCCGCTAACACTCATCATTCAGAAAATGAAAGAAGTCGCCAACAATCACTTTGGTGAACCACTTGAGCGCCCACAAACTCGAGACTTGATTGCCGTCGTCGATGGTATTAATGCCATGTCTGCCCAAGTTGAAAAAAGCTTTAAAGCGCAAGCAAGAGAAGCCCAACAGTTACGTGAAAGAGCGTACATGGATCCTGTATCACATCTGGGTAACCGTTCATTCTTCATTGGTCAGCTAAACACATGGTTAAGCGAATCCGCAATAGGCGGTGTGGCTATCTTGCAAGCAACCTTTATAAAAGAAGCGTACGACGATGAAGGCTACGAAATTGGTGACAGCCTCGTTAAAGAGTTGGCAGACTTGCTTAGAGCGACGACCTCGTCTCCAGATGTCACCATAGCACGTATCAATACCGCAGAATTTGGTTTCATCCTCCCTAACTTAGAGGAAAGTGAATTGCGCATGGTGTCGGAAAGCATCATGAACTATACCCAAGATATTCGACCAGATCCGACAGGTACCGCGCCATCCGCCGCTTTCTTAGGCGTGGTGTACAATGAAAACCGCAAGAATACGACTGAGATTCTGTCACTCGTCGATAACGCATTGTCGAAAGCACACGCGCATCCAGAGAAAACATACGGTCTCGTTACTGATGAACAAAACCATGTCCTACTTGGTAAACAGCAGTGGCGTACTTTGGTTGAAGAAGCCATCAGTAATCAATGGGTTGAATTTAAGTTACAGACTGCAAATACGACAACAGGAGCAACGTATCACCGAGAGGTTTTCTCTGCTATTGAGAAAAATGGTGAGCGCTTCACCGCCAACCAATATCTTTTTGCTTTAGAGCAGTTAAATGCCGGTCACATCTTTGACCAATACGTTATCGTAGCCATGCTAGATAAGCTTCGTAGCCGAGAGGTCACGGATACATTAGCAATTAACTTAACCATCAGCAGTGTGACCGAGCCAAGCTTTATTCGTTGGTTAACTCAAACGCTGACTAAGAACGGTGCGCTCGCAAGTAAACTGCATTTTGAGATTCCTGAATCCTGCTTCATCAACCACCAGCACCACACCGCTTTAATTTGTCATGCTATTCGCAGCGCTGGAGCGGATTTTGGTGTGGATAATTACGGTCGTCATTTCCACTCTTTGGAATACATCAATGAATTTAGACCAGCTTACGTCAAGCTGGATTACCTTTACACCCACCAAATTGATGATGAGAAGCAGAAGTACACACTTACTTCAATTTCTCGAACTGCGCATAACCTTGGTATAAAAACCATCGCTTCGCGTGTAGAAACACAAGCACAGCTGGATTTTCTTTCTGAGCACTTTATTGAAGCATTCCAAGGCTTCATTGTTGATAAATAAGTTTTAAGGTCTATCAAGGATGCAAGATCCGTTGTTGAACTCGCTGGTGTACATTAGCCGTTACTATGGCATGTCGAATTCACCAGAAGCACTCGTAAGTGGCCTACCGTTAGCAGACGGTAAGCTGACACCGTTCCTCTTTCCCCGCTCAGCAGAAAGAGCGGGGTTAGTTGCCCGTGAAAATCGCACTGAATTTGAAGGAATACCAGAACTTATTCTGCCAGCAGTCTTGCTTCTTAAAGGGGGAGACGCTTGTGTACTGGTGAGCATTAACCGCGAAACACAAGAAGCGGAAGTGGTGACATCAGATTCCCACCTAATGCCAATTTCGCTGCCTCTTGAGGAATTGAAGCAGCTGTATACAGGGCGCTACTTTCTAGTTAAAAAGCAATTTCGCTACGACGAACGCTCTCCAGAAGTACTGAAACCACGTGATGGTCATTGGTTTTGGAGCACCTTGCTGGAATCCAAACACATCTACCGCGATGTATTAATTGCTTCCATTCTGATCAACCTGTTTGCCATTGCCGCCCCTATGTTTACGCGATTGGTATACGACAAAGTGGTGCCTAACCTTGCGTTCGAATCCCTGTGGGTATTAGCGTCTGGTATTTTTGTTGTCTTCCTTTTCGACTTTCTTCTTAAGCTGCTGCGAAGTTACTTCATTGATGTTGCGGGAAAGAAATCCGATATTCTGATTTCATCGAAATTATTCAGCAAAGTCATGGGTATTCGAATGGAGTCACGCCCAGCCTCTGTGGGCGCATTTGCAAGACACTTACAAGAATTTGAATCGATCCGAGAGTTTTTTACCTCTGCGACTGTCTCTTCATTGATCGACCTCCCATTTGCTTTGCTGTTTTTGGTAGTCATTTGGTTAGTGGCTGGGAACTTGGTGATCGTGCCTATAGTCGGAATCCTTATTCTGATCATTCATTCAATGCTTATCCAAGGCCCTTTGAGAAAGAGCATCGAAGAAGGATCGCGTTTAGCTTCACAAAAATACGCCAACCTTATCGAAAGCCTTGCAGGGCTAGAAACCGTCAAAGTTTTTGGTGCGCAAAGCCAATTCCAATACCGCTGGGAAGAAGCGGTAGCGCATATGGCAAACTGGAATATCAAAAGCCGTCGTATTACCGATTCGATTCAAAACGCGGCGGGTTTTATTCAGCAAACGGCAAATGTCGGCATGATCATTGTGGGTGTATACCTGATTGCGGAAGGTGAGCTGAGTATGGGTGGGTTAATCGCCGCCACTATGCTGAGCGGACGTGCTGTCGGTCCTCTCGTGCAACTTTCGCTGCTTTCTACCCGATACAACCAAGCCAAATCTTCTATGACCATCATCGAACAAGTGATGTCTATGCCCGAGGAGCAAGAGGAAGGAAAGCGTTATATCCATCGGCCAATCATTCAAGGAAAGATTGAGCTCGACCGCGTGACATTTCACTATCCAGACTCCGATCTCGCTTCAGTTCGAGACGTGAGTATCTGCATCAATCCGGGTGAAAAAGTGGCGATCATTGGTCGTATTGGTTCTGGTAAAACAACGATAGAGCGCCTCATTATGGGACTCTACCAGCCCACTGAAGGCAATGTCCGAATAGACGATACGGATATCGCGCAGCTGCACCACGCTGATGTACGCCGCAACATTGGTTGTGTACCGCAAGATATCACTCTGTTCTTTGGCTCAATTAGAGACAACATTACACTTGGTCAACCTTTAGTGGATGACAGAGAAGTACTGGATGCGGCAAACCGAGGTGGTGTCACCGTATTTACTCAACAAGACCCAGCTGGGCTCGAAAGGCAGGTAGGTGAAGGTGGCCTTCTACTGTCTGGCGGTCAGCGTCAATCCGTTGCCATATCGCGAGCGTTCCTTGGCAGACCTCCGGTTCTACTCATGGATGAACCAACCAGTTCTATGGATAACCGTTCCGAAATGCACATCAAACATCAGCTTGTTAATCTGAAAAAGAGCGAGACACTGATTTTGATTACGCACAAAACCTCAATGCTCGATGTCGTAGATCGTGTGATTGTAATGGAAAAAGGGGCAGTAATCGCCGACGGACCGAAAGAGCAAGTTCTCAACAGCTTAAAACAAGGTCGTGTGAAAGCATCATAGTGCTGAGCCTACAGCATATACTGATGCCAACATCTATTTGTGAATTCAGCCCTCTCTAACCGAGAGGGCTTTTTTAATTTAATCTATACCCTGCATCATCACAATTTAACAACCACACTTCCTGCTTTGCGCCCTTCTTCCACACGACGATGAGCTTCCACCAACTTGTCGAATTCGAAAATCGAATCAATAACTGGGTTTAATTTATCGGTCTCAATCAGCGTTTTTATCTGATTCATGTCACTCTTTGTTTCGATAGCTAAACCACACACAACTTTTCTTCGCCCCCATATTCTCGTAGTCAGCATGCGATAAAAGTCAGTAAGACCACCTGATGCAGCAAGCCAAATTCCATCATTAGTGAGCAGATGCTTACAAGCTGAAAAATTAAGATTACCAACCGTATCATATATAATGTCGAATTCGCCGGATCTATCTTCAACCGCCCTTTCCGTGTAATCCCAAACATCGTGAGCACCAAGGGATTGGACGAGCGCTTTCTTTGCTAACTGGCATACGGCGGTCACTTCCATGCCTTTGTTTACCGCAATCTGAATACCGTAGCTACCCAGCGCGCCACCAGCACCATTAATAAGAATGCGCAAGTTCGGTCTTGCTGAAACCCGATGATGCAAAAAATACCAGGAAGCGGTCGCTCCAAAGGGAATGGATGCCGCTTGTTCAAAGGTTAAACTTGAAGGCATATGCGTTACGGCAGCCGATTCATCGAGCAGTAAATACTCGGCATGTGCCCCCATTTCTGTTCCAGTGCCACCAAATACGCAGTCTCCAGTATTAAATTGGGTCACTGACTCCCCGATCGCCGCTATCTCCCCAGAAAACTCCGTTCCGAGTACTTGTTTCTTGGGTGTGAAAATGCCATTAAACAAGCGCACAGCCCATGGGTCAGCTTTACGCATCCGAACATCAGCCGATGACACCGTTGTTGCCCGTACTTTAATCAAAATCTGATGTTTTTCTACAACGGGAATATCCAAATCCTTTGTTTGTAATACATCTGCATCACCGTACCGCTCATATACCATAGCTTTCATTATCTATCTTCCTAGCTCATTCACTCGCCTCACTTTAAAACGACAAAGAATCCTTAACTTGATAGTTTGTGCGGTACTGGTTACTTTTTTACTGGAGTCACAACTTGGCTCTGGTCAGGGTTTGGCTTAAATCACGATTCAACTCCATCGCTTTGGAAGGACGGCATGTCACATTTAATCTCGCAGCTTCAAGAGTTGGTTGAACATATTGAATCTCACCTGGATGAAGACATCGACATCGCCCTGTTAGCCAAGCGATTTAGTATGTCACCGTGGCATTTTCAGCGAATGTTCAAAGGGTTAATTGGCGATACTTTAGGGGGATACATTCGTGGTCGACGGCTGACGCGAGCTGCGCAGCAATTGATTCATACCGAACTGGGAATCATTGATATAGCGCTGAATGTAGGCTTTAGCTCCCACGAGGCATTTACACGTTCGTTCAAGCACTATTTTGCAATCACTCCGAAAAAGTTTCGCCAGCAAAGCCCTGTTGTAAACTTGAGAGAAAAGCCCGTTCTTACTCAATCACTTTTCTCTCACCTAAATAATGGCATGAAGCTTAAGCCAGAAATCATTCATCAGCCAGAATTGCTGCTGGTCGGTTTTGAAACCACCATTCCCTCTCCATTTACCTTTGAAGAGAGTTTTTGCGATTTACTCGAAGCGCCGTGGATGCAATTATTGGGGAGGCGAGAAGAACTCAAACATGCAAAAGTCGACACCTACTACGGGCTGACTATTAGCCCTTCTGGCACTTTTTTAGAAGATGAAGTGACGTACCTTTCTGCGATGGAAGTATCCGATCGACAACTTATCCCTAGTGACATGAAGACTCATAGGCTCCCTCAGCAACATATTGCCGTATTTGAAGTAGAAGAGGTAAATGAGGACTCCGTTGGTAAAACCATGGATTACATTTATGGATACTGTCTGCCCAATTCAGAATACGAACGTGGCACAGGGCAAGATTACGAGTTGTTTGAAAACCTGAAAAACTTTACGTTACCTGAAATGAAATCCAAGTACATTATTCCCATTCGCTCCAAAACTAGATCTTGATTAAAAGCAATACAAAACGAAAAACCCCGCCACAAGGGCGGGGTCAAAACTCTCAAAGTAGAAAAGGCAGTGGTAACTTTTAGAATTTAACTTCTAGACCTGCGGCATAACCCAGCTCAGTCTTAACCTTGTCACCGTTTGCTTCTTTAACATCAGCGTGACCTAGTTCTGCGTAAACTTTCACATTGCTGTGGAACTTGTGAGTTACGTTTGCGTAGAAGTTGTGTACTTTTGCAGCATCTTTTGCATCACCGTAGTCGTAACCACCAGCAATCGACGTTTTCTCATCAAGAGCATACGCTGCAGAAAGCTTAGCAATGTTGATCTTGCCATCAACCGTTACTTTGTCGCCGCCGCTTAGCTTAGTTGTTGCGTAAGAAGCACCAACAGTAATCGCATCAAACGTACCTTTAACCTGCGCTAGTGCAGAGTTAGATTTTACGTTTTTCGCCGTTACTTTGCCGAAAGTAGCTGTATCCAACTTCACCTGCTGAAGGTAAACAGCCGCTTCTACGTTACCGAACTTGTAGCCACCAGCAACATCGTAAGCAAACTTGTGCTCACCTTTAGTTTCTTTAACTTCAGCGTAAGAACCACCAACCCAAGCATTACCAAAAGTACCTGCGTACTTAGCAACTGAATCGCCAGAACCTACTGCTAACGTTTCAACTTCATCATCAAAGAACTTAATACCGAACTCGATGTCGTTAGAGATACCAGCACCGTCGAAAGTCGTTGATTGACGACCAGCTGTAAATGTACCGAATTTGCTGTGCTGTAGACCAACGTATAGCTCGTCGTTCTCAACGTCTGTTTTTTCGAATTTAAACGCCGCTTTACCGATAGCCGTTAGCTCGTCGTCTAGTTTAACGGTTGTTGTTGCGAACAAATCACCGTCATCTAGGCGGAATTTGTTTTCTGCGTTCTCGCCACGTTCTTTTTTGTACTGAACTTCAGCGGCACCACCAAGATCTAGCTTAACGCCATCCTTGTTGTAAATTTCTGCTGCGTTTACTGATGTTGCTGCAAGAGTTACTGCAACAGCTAGAATTGTCTTTTTCATTATCATTCATCCACTGCTAATTATATTTAATTGCAAAAGAATTCATTTGCGCAATGGATATTAGACATAAGACGTTAGTTATCAATAGCTCCTTACTCACGCTTACACCATACAAACCAATCACTTACAACACCTTACGTTTCTCATCTTTCATTACACAGAGACGCAAATGTTTACAATTGACGAAGTAAAAAAGGTTGCGATGATAAGAGATAAGCTTTAGGAGTTTGGCGCACGGACTCGTTAGGTTATCGGGATTACCTCCCCCAGTATTTACGCTAAAGCAACGTAAACAAAGAGAGCGGTAAACGCACAGTGTAATGCCGAGACAGAATAAAGGATGAGATAAAATGGACGCTTTTGCGTTTTATGGCGAAACACTTCTCTACCAATAAGTGCACCAGGCCAGCCTCCCAACATCGCCAAGCCGTGCAATGTGGCTTCTTTCACTCGACGATTCCCTTTGATCGCTTGCCGTTTATCCCACCAGTAGAAAAAGAGCGTGAATAAACTCAAAAGCTGTGACACCAATAACCAATAAATTGGGAGGTGGCTATAAAATAGAGAGATAAACAAGAATAACCAGTAGAAGACGGACAACTTCACGGCACCTCCTCGGTTTTAAAGGGAATGTAATATGACAAGTGGAACCTGCCATTGTGGCAATATCACGCTGCAAGTAAAGACACTTCCAGATACTTTAACTCAATGCAACTGCTCTCACTGCTTTAGAGCAGCCCCTTTATACGGCTACTACACATCGCGTGAAGTAGACGTGATCGTGACTTCTGGTGTAACCGATGGATACGAGTGGGGCGATCGAATGATTCATTTCCACCATTGCCCGATATGTAAAGTACATACCCATTACACGGCAACAGATAAAGCGGGAATGGATAGAGTGGGCGTGAATTTCCGATTGTTTGATAGAGAAATGGTTGAATCTATTCGTGTGCGGCGTTTTGATGGCGCGGATACATGGACGTTTCTGGATTAAGGCGTTCCTAGGGTCTGTTGACGCGTTAATCTGCGTGACACAGATTAACTCTTCATCATCGCTTCAAAGCTAATTTCATAGTGATTGTAAGACAGTATGGAAGGACCATGTTCACGACGTGTGACTACCGTGTCCTCACCAAATCTAACCGTTACACGGGAATACACTTTGTTTTTTACGGTGATGGTATTCGCCGAAAGCATTTGCTCAAATTCAAGTTCAACCGCATCGAGCTTTTTCTTGGTTCGAGTGAGTAGATCGTTGTTTTTTTCTTTTAAAGACGCAACGTTATCCACCATATCTTGAGTCCGCTCGGATTTAGGTGTTTTGGAAAGCTCCAATTCCGCCCGAACCACCTTCATGGTTTCTTCTTGAACTTTTTTATAGTTCTCTTTCAGCTTTTCAATACCCGCTTTGTACTTTTTATAGCGGGCACAAGCTTCCACATTGGTGACAGAATCACCTTCAACGCCCAAGTTCACGCAGGTAATCTTTCCACCGACTTGGGTGTTGCCTCCACTCAGCGTTCCCTGTTTGCCATTCGCATCGCAGACGCTTAAATCGCCGCCACAACGGACTTCGTTTTGCAGGCTATGGATAGCAAGGGTAATGTCATCGTGAGCTTGTACCGTTGTATACTGAGCATATTTACTCGTAATGGAGCCGCCAGAACGGACAACACAGGCATTCTCTTCACCTTCTGCAACTGGGCGACCAATAATACCTTTTGCCGCGGTAATATCTCCGTGAGCCTGAACATCTGCCGATTCAATAAAACCGCCCACAGTGATAGAGCCAGTAGCAAGTACCTTCATACCGGGTTCAATATCACCCGTAATCACGACACAACCTTTGAATTTAATATGACCTGTCGATACATCGACCTTGCTTAAACACAACGCATTATCGACTTCAACACTTGAGCCTTTTTTCATGACCGGCATTCCAGACACAGATGCTCGTAGTAAGTTGGGGTTCTTCTTGCATATGTAGGTGCCCTTCCCTTCTCGCAATAATTTGTCGGTTCCGGGTTTAGGGGGGATAGCTTTGCCACAGACAGTAAAACCAGGCGTGCCTTTCGTCGCCGGCTTACGCCGCAAAAGCTCTTCATTTTCGGCAACCGTAATGGTTTCGCCGAGATTACGCATATCAACACGGTGAGTAACCGTATTAATTTCTTGTGGTCTGAGTACGCGGCTGTTGATATCGGGGAATAGAGAAATGAATTCCGCATCTTTTCCGTCTACAGGTCGCTTACCAATGGCAACAGCCTGAGAAAACTCTTGCCCAGGTGGTACTTTATGGCTCATCGCCAACACCTTTTTAAGCGCGAGTTTATTGATGCCTTTGGTGACATGTGCCGCGGATAGCGCTTCTACAATTTCGCTACCTCGAAGTGCTCGACCTCCTTGGGCACCTTGCACAATCATGCGCGCGATCATATCGTCATCTTCAAGCTCAACAGTCACTCTCGCATTTTTACGATACGCAACCTTGATACCCTGAAACGCTTCTTTTTTTGCCTTACGGGCAGCACTAACAAACGTCTTTACGGCACCATCGTCTAAGAAGAAAGAAGCAGCACCCAAATTTTCGATGGCGTGATCAAGTCCCAGCTCACCGAAGTCAGACTCTACAGCCATATCGGTGGGCATCTGTGCTATGACACTTTGATCATCATCTGAAAGTCGGATGAACTCTTTCCACATAGTCCGTCACTCAAAAATAAGACACCATTTCTGGAATGAGTGTAACGAATTTGCCCAGAGATTTAACAAAAACATGCGCGTTTTCCGGCTGTGGTCACTAATACAAGCACATCAACTCCACCACAGTGAGAATATTCAATATTTAGCTCACGACATTTTCATCTCTAAATGTTGATTATTAAAATTCCAGCTACATATTCTTTAAATCACACTAATAAAGCAAACATTCGACTACACCATCAATGCCAGTAATTATATAAGTAGCTCAAATAAAACGCTAATATTGGCTAAATTGATACACGGCTTTCACTTTTTTGCCGCAGTTGGAATACTCGAGTGATTCGCACAACTCCGAAACCAACACAATCCCCCGACCATAGCTGTTTTCATCAGAAACCATACTTACGTTATGGTAATTGAAACCTTCACCAGTATGCTCAATTGTCATACCCAACTGATTGATCTCAGGCAAATATTCAAGTTCCAGTGTTAGCATGGCATCCTCGTTGAGGTCTTGTAGCCTTTCTTCTCGTAACTGGTAATACGTAAAAAACCCTTCCTCATCATTTTTGAGTTTTGAGTCTAACCCTAATAAGCCGTGTTCAATGGCATTAGCAAAGAGCTCTGACAAGACTGAGCAAACTAAATCAAGGTTGGGACCTCCGCTCACAATGCCAGAAATGTAATGACGAACCTCCGCCATGACCGTCACACCACTTAGCACGTCTTTCGGGAAGCTTAACCGAGTATTCAATGGCACTTTGCCAACAAAGGGCAATTCAGCGTCAGGGGTTTGCCCAGCTTCATTGTGAATAGGGAATGTCATGGTAAGAATAGAAAGATCATCATCCTTGCTTTTGTTAGAAAAAACGTTCACTGCTTCATACAAAGAAGGGATTATTGCGGCGGGCTCACACTCATTAAGTACATGTTTGAGCCTATCTTCACCGAACTGCTCTCCAGAGGGACTCGCCGCTTCGGTCACACCGTCGGTATAACAAACTATTTGTTGTCCTGGTTCTAGGCGAAGGTGCACGAGATTGGTTTCAAATTCTTCACCGCTCAATACGCCAAGCGGCATATGAGTGGATGTGAGGTTATTGATTATTTTTCCAGAAGAATCGAGAATATAGCTGTCTGGCAGACCGCCTCCCCACCACGTGACATCAAGCCCGTTTGCACTGATTTCAAATACGTTTGCTGCAACCATCATCCCTAAGGGTAGAAAGCGCACTAAAGACGTGTTGATTTCTTCTAAAATCTCACCAAGAGACATGCCTTTGGAAGCCATTGAGAAAAAGGCTCTCGTGGCAGGAATTGTCGAAATAGCCGCGGGTAAACCATGACCAGTCGCATCAGCGATCATCACGTAAACCCCACCTTGAGGGCGATTAGCCACAACAATCAAATCCCCATTAAACACGGTAGAGGGGTTAGATATGTATTCGATGCCGTCGATATTTTTATACATATCTTCAGCAAGATTGGTGAAAATGGATTCAGAAATGGCGTAATCGTACTTCACCTGCTCCCGGAATTTACTCAATTCATCTCGTTGCTTACTCACTTCGCTATGCATTTTCGCCACGCGATAGTGCGCCTGCACTTTTGCAAGGAGTGTACTTCTTCCTACAGGTTTAAGAATGAAATCATCCCCATAAAAAAGACAGCGACCGAACGAATCACGATCATCCAAAACGGTTAAGAAGATGATGGGCATGTGTACGTCGGGGAATTCTTCGCGAATCTCTTTGGCCGTCGTAAAGCCGTCTTTCACTGGCATCATAACGTCCATAAGGATCACATCGGGAAGGCTTTCTGCTTCTTTTAATGCGTCTACTACACCTTCGCCATTCTCAAATAGGATAATCTCTTCTGCAATGCTGGTCAGCATGTAGCGAAACATTTCCCGATTGGTTTTTTGATCATCAACAATCAGCACTCTCATAACCTAGCCCTCCTGAATTCGTTATTCGATTGAGAATTTCTTATCAAATCTCGATATCAGTAGAATCTTTTTCACTTGAGGCATGCTGTTGGTAATGACGATATCACCATCTTGCTGTTGTAAGAATTTATGCATATTGAGTAGCATGCCTAGACCGGCACTGTCGATGTAATCGACTTTTCGGAAGTCGACCACAAAACGATACCCTTTTTGCTGGCTGTAACTTTGGCGAAATTCGTGAACCAAATTAAACCCAAATGCCCCTTCAACCGAAATGACGACGCGTCTTTGGTTGTTATCTATTTCAGCGGATACTGACATAGTTCTTCTCCCTAGAATAATTCCACTTCACCTTCATCAATACCGGATTGCTGTGCTGCTGCTTCTCCGCGGTTTTGAGCATGACCCATTAGGTCTTCAATACCTTGTATCAACTCTGAAAGCTCTATTTCTCGCCTGTTAAACTTGCCCATTAGAACCGTCATTTCTTCCAAAGCATGGGCACTGCGCTCTGCATGTTGACCTTGTTGGGCGACAATATCGGCGAATTGCAGTGCGCGAATCCCGTTGCTCACCTGCTCAGCAAGTTCACTTCCCATTGCTCGCAATTTGTCGACTTCTTCCTTAATCTCAACGTTTACCTGTTGCACGCCTTGCAACATATCTTCCACTTGATCTTTCGAGTCGATCGCGACAGTCATATCAATTGAGGCGATCTCACCAACCGTTTCATTCGCTTCATTGATCGTGCCTTGGGCGATCGTGATCTCTTTTTGTATCTGCCCGTTCAAATCTTCTGCTTTAAGAGACAAATTCCTCACCTCTTGGGCGACAACAGCAAACCCTCTCCCTGCGTCTCCTGCTCGCGCGGCTTCAATAGCGGCATTCAGTGCCAACAAATTGGTTTGCTCTGATAACCCTTGGACTTGGTCCAATAGGCGAAATACGTTGTCCAATTTTGATGACATGTCATGAATGCTGTGTACAGCGGTGATGCTTTTTTCCGAAACACTGACAAGAATCTCAATGTATTGAGCGAATATTTTTTCTGTTTTAGGGAGTACTTGCGTCAGGCTGTATTTGCTGTCTTGATTGGCTAAAAGGTTATTCACCAAAGTCTCTGAGACGAGGCTTTGACGCTGCGAGACTTCTTGCAAGCCGAAGAAGCTATCATTGAGTGTCACAACAGATTCATCTATCACTCCACGCTGCTTATCTAAACTCTCTTTTATGTGAGGAAGTTCTTCTTCCATCAGATGCTTAATTTCATCAAGCTGAACTCGTCGATCTGAAATCGGTTCAACGCTGTTTTCTGACCCCGCATCAAATGACTTGATCTCCTTTTGTGGTGACTTAATAAGCACCCAAGGTGTGGCTGCGATCACCACAGAGAGCGCAACCACCCACACTGAAGATACTTCCATAGCAACGAAACTGAGCCCCAACACCTGTAAGCCTAATATGAGCCACCACTTCGTCACGAAATTTGTTATTTTTTGCATTGTTATAGACCCCTTAAATTCAGAAGTATTTAGGAAGAAAACAACGTGTCACATATCAGTTTTGGGATTTTATTCAGTGACACTACTTTTTCTACTGCTCCTACTTCTACCGCGACACGCGGCATTCCCCATACCACAGAGGACTGCTCATCCTGCGCTATCGTAAATGCACCTGCATTGTTCATGTTCAGCATTCCTGCAGCTCCATCCTGTCCCATTCCCGTAAGAATCACTCCGATGGCTCTGTCTTTTAGTGTTTCCGCTATTGCATCAAACATGACATCAACAGACGGCTTGTGACGGTTAACGGGAGGGCGATCATCCAGTTCGCAATACAAGCATCCACCTCTCTTCACAATTACCATGTGCTGATCGCCAGGCGCAACATACGCACAACCGTTCACAAGTGGAGCTGAGTCCACAGCAAGGTCTCGCACCGTCATTTCACTTGCATCATCAAGCCGCTGGGCAAACGAAGGTGTAAACAACGCACTAATATGCTGAGTGATGACGATGGGTGGTAGGTTCGATGGCAAAGACGACAATACCGATCGGACGGCTTCCGTCCCTCCTGTCGAGGCACCAATGGCAATCAAATCGAACCGCTTGCTTTTGTGTTTTACTTTTTCTTGCTTTTCAGCCTGATGATTATTGTGCTGCTGTTTTACGTTCGCCCCTGCCGCCATTTTGACTTTGGCATTGACCATTTGTTTGTAGTGAATCATCTCTGCCGTGTTTTCTACGGCAGGTTTAGGAAAGTAATCGACGGCACCTATTTCTAAGGCTTCAAGTGTGATGTCGGCACCATGCTGAGTTAGAGTAGAAATCATGACGACGGGCATAGGGCGCAGTCGCATGAGGTTTTTAAGAAATTGCACGCCATTCATCTTCGGCATTTCAATATCTAAGGTCAGCACATCAGGGTTATGCTGCTTAATAAGATCTCGAGCTTCATAAGGGTTTTCTGCTGCCGCCACAACGGTCAACTGAGGATCGGATTCAATGATCTCCGTTAGCAGCGCTCTGAATACAGGGGAGTCATCAACGATCATTACTTTTAGTTTTTTATTCATCAAAATAGCTCCGCATCATTATCGTGAGAACGATGACTCTCTATATCCAACTCTTTGGCGTATTTCGCTTCATTTCGTTTCACCTTATCAACTTCAGAGAGTCGGATGCGTTTAACCCAAGCTTGGCCACTCAGCGGATCAAACATCACTTTTCTAGGGATCATCCCCCCTAAATCTTGCGCTTCAATCTCAAACTTTTCTTCACGCGCATAATTCAGAGCAAATTCAATATTCTTGTCACCAATCAGCGCACTCTTTCCCATCAATTGCGCACCACCAAACAATTTCAAGCGGATCCTTTCTCTTACGGCGCCACCAGCAAGCAATTGGTTTATCAACATTTCCATGGCATTGTTACCATATCTGGAAGCCGTCGAAACAATTTCGGTTGGATGCCAGTGCTCTATTTCAGCGTTACTGTCGAATGGCAGCAAAAAATGGTTCATCCCCCCAATGTAAGCCTGCGGATCCCACATACACGCGGCAATGCAAGAACCTAACCCTGTACAAATCACTTCAGGCTCGCGGCTGGTATAAACTCCTCCGGGCATCACTTTCACCATGTGCACTTTCTTTTGTTGGTGATAAAAGCGGCTGAATTGTGACGTTTGGATAGGTAAATTCGCCTGCAGTCCTTTCATTCTTGCCTCACTGTTTAACGTAAATGGTGTGTCCGAGGTGACGGAATATGTCAGTACAATTTCCAACACTCTCTGAGTGACCGATAAACAACACACCATCGTCGGCAAGAAGTTCGTAAAATCTTCGAATGAGTGTCTCTTGCGTTGGCTTATCAAAATAAATCATGACGTTGCGACAAGAGATAACATCAAATTGCTGATCCATGGGCCAATCAGCTAATAAGTTGAGCTGGTTAAAAGTAAGATGTTGCTGTAACTGACGTTTTATTTTTATTTTTCCGGCCATTTGGCCTTTTCCTTTTACGAACGCCCCTTTCAAGTATTCGCTGGGTATACTTTCTATTGCTTCTTCGCTGTAAACACCTTGCTTTGCTCGGACTAATACATTGGTGTCTAAGTCGGTTGCAAGCATTCGCACATCATTTATCCGCTCGAATACTTGCGCTTTTTTTAACATAGCAAGATAACTGTAGGGCTCCTCTCCCGTTGAACACCCTGCCGACCAAAACCTTAGTTGTTTTTTCCCCTCATTGAACCACTTGGGAATCATCACGCCTTCTAGATATTCAAAATGATGAAATTCACGGAAAAAGTGGGTTTTATTAGTAGTCAGGTTATTAATAAAATTTACTTTTTCGGCATCACTTGTTTCTAGCAACTCCCGATATTCAGAAAAACGCCTAAGACCCTGCTCTCGTAAGATACGACTGATGCGACCGTAAACCATGGCCTTCTTTTTATCCGACAAAAAAATTCCGACACTTTTGTGGACAAAATATTGTATGTATTTAAAGTCCTGTTCTGTTACTTCAAACTCTCTACCAGCCAGTGGACTCTCTACCTCTGCTCGGCTTAGAACTCTTCCCATTCGTCTCCTTCCTCACTCAACTGTATCCCCGAGTTTACCGCTCGGCTCGCTGGTTTGGATGCGGGGACATTTCGAATCTCTGCAACATTGCTAGACGGTGGTCTTACTGCTCCAGCCGCTCCCCTTGAAGATAAGGTTTTCACATCATTATCGGTGGAGAAGAAGTTCATTAGGTTAAGTAATTCTTTGCCTTCATCTTTCAGGGATTGGCTGGCTGCAGACGTTTCTTCCACCAAGGAAGCGTTCTGTTGCGTCATTTCATCCATAGTGGCAACAG
Source organism: Vibrio penaeicida (assembly GCF_030689305.1). Lineage (GTDB taxonomy): Bacteria > Pseudomonadota > Gammaproteobacteria > Enterobacterales > Vibrionaceae > Vibrio > Vibrio penaeicida_B. The sequence goes on from NZ_JAUYVM010000005.1 coordinate 154,656, forward strand.
CACGGCTAATCTCGTCGATACCTGTAGCTTGTTCTTGACTGGATTGTGCAATCTGGGTAATGAGCTCCGACACTTTTGCAACAGCATCGACTATCTCGTTGAGTGTTTCGCCGGACTCGTCGACCAACCTCGAACCTTCATCTACCTTATCGACACTGTCGTTGATTAGACCTTTGATTTCTTTCGCTGCGGCGGCACTGCGCTGAGCCAAATTTCGAACTTCACCAGCAACAACCGCAAAGCCGCGCCCTTGCTCTCCAGCCCTTGCCGCCTCAACGGCTGCATTCAATGCAAGCAAGTTAGTTTGGAAGGCAATTTCATCAATCACGCCAATGATGTCAGAGATTTTTTTGCTGGCGCTGTTGATTTCCGCCATGGCTGCAATAGCTTGCCCGACAACCTCACCACCTTTACCCGCCTTCTTAGCGGCATCATCCGATAGATCATTTGCACCTCTGGCGTTTTCAGCGTTCTGCCTGACGGTAGACGTCATCTCTTCCATACTGGCAGCCGTTTCTTCTAGGTTGGAAGCCTGTGCTTCAACACGCTGACTTAAATCGTTATTGCCTTCTGCTATTTCTGTGGATGCGGTTGCAACTCTTGCCGACGATGTGGTGATTTGGTCAACCATGTTGCGAAGATTGACGATTGAAGTATTCACCGCGTTAGATAACCGACCGAATTCACCTTCATTGTCGTCAGACATATTATTGTTAAGGTTACCGTCTGCGACCTCACTCATTACATCGATACACTGCCCAAGTGGAGCGACAATCGCGTCCAACAAGTTATTCACTCCACTCCCCAATTCAGACATGAATCCACTGTAAGCACTGGTATCAATTCTGTTTGAGAGTTCACCCTTTATTGCATTTTGAATCAGGTTTTCGACTTGTCGTTGACCATCTTGTTGCTCGGTGATGTCTTCCCATTGCAGAGCCGGTCCCATGTAATTACCTTCCGCGTCACGCATGGCGATACACGTTAAGTTAAATTCAAGCCCACCGACGGCAATATTCGAAGAGAAAGGCAAGTTATCTGGGTTGGAAATAATGCCCCTTTGATGCGCTGGGTTTTTATGGAAAATATCAATGTTCTGTCCGACAAGCTTACTTGCATTAAAGCTCGGCAACGCTTTTTTAAGTTCGCTTTCACGACTGGTCAGTAGTTTAGTCAGAGACGGGTTTAAGTATTGGATAATGCCATTGTCATCCGCCATCATTAGGTTCGTTGTCATGCCAGCAACAGCAGAAGCTAAGCGACCTATTTCGGCCTCTTTCGCCCTTTCTTCTGTAACGTCTTTCCACTCCAATGTGTTACCTACGTAGTTCCCTTCGGCATCGGTAATTGCAGCGACGTTTAGCTCAATTTTTAGATCCGCGATGACAATATCCGTTTTAATTGGCAAATTGTTCGGGTTATCCAGTAGCTTTCGCTGGTGGGCGGGGTTTTGGTGGAATTCATCAATACAGCGACCTATCAACCAGTCTTCGCTTGCGGTGAAATCACGCCAAACGGTTCTCAGTGTGTTCTCGTGCTTTTTAAATAAATTAATGGTTTCGAGATTGGTATAGGTAATTAAGAAATCACGGTCGATCATGACCATCGCAGTTTGTGCTTGGTGCACGGCGGCACTCAAACGCGCGATCTCTGATGCTTGCTTGCGTTGTTCAGTAACGTCACTCCATTCGAGTGTATTGCCAATATAATTGCCATGCGCATCCATGATGGCAGCCACATTGAGTTCTATTTTAAGATCGGCAATTTCAATGTCGGTGCTGTATGGCATGTTAGAAGGGTTATCGAGCAGCTTTCTTTGATGAGATGGATCTTTGTGGAAGCCATCAATACACCGCCCCATTAGCCAATCTTCTGTTGCGCTAAAATCGGACCACACACTGCGAAATTTCGCTTCGTGTTTTTTAAATAAAGAGACCGTTTCGTGGTTGATGTACGTGATTTCAAAATCACGGTCAATCATTACCATGGCTGTTTGTGCCTGATCCACAGCCGACTGTAACCGCAGAATATTGGATTCTTGTTGCCTAAGCTCTGTAACATCTTCCCATTCGAGAGTGTTACCACTGTAGTTACCTTGAGCATCGATGATGGCACCAACATTAAGCTCTAGGAGTACGTCTTTGACTTGAATTGTCGCAGTATGAGGCATGTTGTTGGGGTTGGAGAGTAGCTGACGCTGGTGTGCTGGGTTGGTATGGAAACCATCAATGCAATTCCCTATCAGAAATTCTTCATCTGCACTGAATCCTGGCCACACCGATTGAAAAAGTAGTTCGTGTTGTTTTAACAAGTCCAAAGAACGCCTGTTAACGTAAGTTATGTTGAAATCCCGATCAATCATCATCAACGCGGTTTGTGCCGTGTTCAATGCGGAAAGTAATTGCTCGTTACTGACCGTTCCAGAGGCACTATTGGTCTCTCCCATTAGGTTGTCTTGAGATGGAGCAACAAACTGTCTTTCTGCTCTTTCTTTTTTTCGGTTCCAAAATGACATAACTTTACCTCTTACATGAGCGCTTTTTCTTCTGATAGGTTGTTGAGCTCTGCGACATTAAATAGAGCTTCCAAGTTAATTAAGATCACATGTCCTTCTTTTGCCGGAACAATGCCGACTATGAAGTTTTTATCGACCGTTAACGACATATTGGGAGCAGGTTTAATATCGTCTGTGTCCAATGCGTACACTTCAGATACTGCATCCACAATGATGCCTAATGGTTGCCCATGCGTATCGTTTAAAACAATCACCACCGTTGTTGCATTAATGACTGCAGGTTCAAGGTTGAAGCGTTTTCTCAAGTCAACGATGGGGACATATTCCCCTCGAATTTCTAACACACCATTTAAATAACTAGGTGAATTCGGAACCGAACGTACGTTGCTCCAACCTCTGACTTCTCTTACATCCAAAATGGGTACTGCATATTCTTCTTCATCTAAGATGAAACTCAGGAATTCTCGTATTGCCATCATTCACCCTGCCTTGAGTATGGTTTCCATGTTGAGCAATTCATCGGTGTCTAACAGAGACATCACTTGCTCGTCCACGTTGAGTAGCCCAATCGTAAATGGGGTAACAGCAGAATCCCCCAGAGCAGGAGTTAATTCTTTATCACCTTGGCTCACAACATCAGACACCGCATCAACAACCAGCCCCATCAATCGCTCTGTATCCGTACTTACACAACGAAGAACAAGGACCACAGTCGTCGGAAGATAAGCGCAATCACCAATGCCAAAACGAACACGAAGATCAACCACTGGCACAATCATGCCTCGTAGATTGATGACGCCTTTTACAAAATCAGGAGAGCGAGGAATGGGCGTTGGGCGCTCCCAGACTCGGATTTCTTCCACATCTCGAATGTCGATTCCATACAGTTCGCCAGCCAAACAAAAACTCAAAAAGTCTGCATTTTCACTGATCTCACTATCGGAAATGGTGTCACCATCGACAACCTGAAGTGCTTCGTTCACTGTGGCTCCCTAGGCTGCAATGCCGCCTTTGCTGTCTGACTGACGGTTCAAAAATGAAGTGATTAATCCTTGGATATCCAAGATCAAAGAAACTGAACCGTCACCAAGAATGGTTGCACCTGAAATACCCGCAACTTTGCTGTAGTTTGACTCGAGGCTTTTAATCACAACTTGTTGTTGATCCAGCAACTCATCTATCAGTAACCCGACTCGATTGCCTGCCGCTTCAACCAAACAAAGAATTCGTCCTTCGAGCTCTCCGCTCTCTCCCATTTCAAACTCTTCATGCAAACGCAGCACAGGGATATTTTCCTCTCGGAGACGATATAACTCGACACCACCTGCCGCGTGTTTCACACACTGTGTATCAATTTGAATCGACTCAATGATGGTCAGTAACGGAATAACGTAAACTTCACCAGCAACCTTAACCAGTTGCCCGTCCAATATGGCTAATGTAAGTGGCAAGCTAATAGTGAATGTACTCCCGGTGCCAAGGCGGGATTCAACTTCAATATGCCCACCAAGCTCTTCAATATTTCTCTTAACTACGTCCATGCCCACGCCACGACCAGAAATATCCGACACTTCATCTGCAGTAGAGAAACCAGGGGCAAATATCAGATTCACCACTTGTTTGTCGGTCATTTCTTCACGTCGGGATTCTGGAGGTAACACGCCCTTATCAACCGCTTTCTGCCAAAGTTTGTCGCAATTGATACCAGCGCCATCATCTTTCACTTCGATAATGATAGAGCCACCTTGATGGAAGGCGTTCAGCTCTATAACGCCCATGTCTGGCTTTCCTTGCTCTTGCCTTTGCTCAGGAAGTTCTAAGCCGTGGTCGATTCCATTTCTCACTAGGTGAACTAACGGATCCACAATGCGTTCCAACACGGTTTTGTCTAACTCGGTATTTTCACCTTTGATCTGCAAGTCCACTTGCTTACCTAAACGACCGGATAAGTCTCGTACCAATCTTGGGAAGCGACTAAAAGCAAAGCTCATTGGCAGCATTCGAATATTAAGAACGTTTTCTTGAAGGTCTTTACTGTTTTGCAGAAGCTGGTCTAACCCTGATTTCAACTTTTCCAATTTATCGACAGTGAAATCATTACCAATTTCAGTCAACATTGATTGGGTGATCACCAACTCTCCAACGAGATTGATTAAGCTATCCACTTTGTCAATATCTACGCGAATGGAACTCACGCTAGACTCGGATTTGGCAGGTTTGCTCGCTGGCTTTTGGGTATCTTTAGGTTTTGCTGCGGGAGCGTTATCGACCACTTGTGGCTCTTCCGTTGCAGCCTCTGTTTTTGCCGTCTCAGGTGCTAGTGGGGCAACGTCTTCTTTAATCGCACTTTCACGTTGTACATCCAAGTCACATTGGTCTTCTACCCATTCAAATATTTCTCGGATGTCATCTTCGGCAACGCTACCTGCAATTGTTATTCGCCAACTCAAATAGCAGAGCTCGGCTTCGAGTTCACTTAAATCCGGTAATTCAGATGTGTTACACACAATGTCGCAACCTGGGTCCAATTCAATAATTTCACCCAGAATTCTAAGTGGATCATTACCACTAAAGAATAAATCGGAATGCGGAGTAAAAGAAACATACCAAGGAGCGCATTCAGATGTGTTTTCAGTATGATCAGATGACTCTGCCTCACCCTCCTTGTTAGAAGAAGATGTTTGAGAAGCATCATTAGGTTGATTTTCCGCTGGAGATTCCAGTAATGTCGATAAAGCTTGATTAACTTCTTCTTTTAACGCCGACTCTACTGGAGTATCGGTTTCATAACCTTCCAGCATTTCAGTTATGCAATCGCCACTTTTCAGCAGGATGTCGACACTGTGCCGAGTAAGGCTCATTTGTCCGTTTCGGACTTCATCTAGGTAAGCTTCGACGTTGTGTGTGAATTCACTAATATCGAGCAAGTTAAAAGTCGCTGCGCCCCCCTTAATGGAGTGGGCGGCACGAAATATAGTATTGATGGTTTCAAGGTCGACACTCTCGGGATCGAGATCCAACAATACCGTTTCAAGCACTTCTAAGTTTTCGCGACATTCCTCGTAAAACATTTTACGAAGTTGATTCATGTCTAAAGCCATGGGTCACCTACCTAAATCTTGCATCACGTTCTCGTTACAAACGTTGTTTTTATATAACGCGCTTTAAGGTTTTTAGGAGAGTTTCCGGATTGAATGGCTTGACCAACCACCCCGTTGCTCCTGCCGATTTGCCTTGTTGCTTTTTCTCCATGCTGGTTTCTGTCGTCAGCATCAAGATCGGAATGAATTTGTATTGAGGGTTTCCGCGAATGGCTTTTACCAACTCAAACCCTCCCATAATTGGCATATTGACGTCTGATATCACCACATCAAACTTGGTCATTTTTGCTTTTTTGAGTGCATCACTACCATCGTTCGCGGTTTCTACATCGTAACCCGCGTCCTTTAAAGTGTGACTAACCATTTGACGGATCGATACAGAGTCATCGACAGCGAGAATCTTAGTCATAAAAATCCCTCTCAATTCCTTAATTTTCAAACACACTTTGTAAGTCGAGTAACTTGATACTTTCTTGTAAGTCATCAGGAACATTGACAAGTTGTATGTCGGTATTTGCCTGCTTAGCACTAAAGAAAAGAGATGCCAACGCTTGCAATCCTGCAGCATCAACTCTGACAACGGAGGACGCATCAATAATTAGCTCTTCATTACAATCGAGCCATTGTTGATACTCATTTTTGATGTTTAGGACGTTACCAATCTCTAAGGATTCTTCTAGTTGACGTTCCATGTGCCCATCCCTTCGACCTAGCCATTATCGGAGTTGACGTTTATCTTGAGTGTAGGAGGGATTCTTTGTTTATCAACAATAAAAGTACGTAATTGGCTCAATTAGCACTTATGTACAAATGGAATTGCATATCGAGTTCGCAATCACTTATTTGCAATTTCACTTAAAAATATTGCTGATAAACAAATATATACATAGACTTTCATCAATAAAAAAGTTGTACTCGAAAACTATTTTTAAGGCTCAATTTCATCGTTGAAATAATTTATTTTTCACGCTAAAAGAAGTGATATGTTGACAGTGGATTTGGAACAAATATTGAAATTTACAGTGTAAATTTCAGAATGTTAGCGTTTTGCATTGTTGTATGAGCTTGACTACAAAAGAGCATATATAGCAGTCTACGTACATCAAAATCCGCAAGACTATGAAAATAGAAATTTACTCTTTACGATTTACACTGTAAATCATTGAGTGCAATCGACACTTGCTCACGTAAGTATGCGTCTAGCGCTTTCCTTCCAGTGAAACCGTACAGGTTCGAAGCCTTAGTCCAAGTTTGACGTTGCAAAAATAGAGTGATCAGCGGATAAAGCGATACTTGGTGAGATTGAGACAACGTAGAAACCAGCCATTCACTTAAGATGTGACTGATAGATTCCTCACCATTTCCACCATCAGCGTAGCGAGACAGCATTCGAAATTGATGATCAGATAATACCTGAGTCTCCGATTGCCATTGCATAAAGAACTGAGAAATCAATTCCGGCTCAAGTGTGTTTAATTCTTTAGACAGCTGCGAAACAAAGTTTTGTTGCCAATATTGAATGGCATTTCTAAACCAAGACAACTGAGCAATTGGGCGCACCATAATGACAGAGTGGCAACCACTGGCTTGATCTCTTGTATTTCCAATTCGAACGACTTGATATTGATTTTCTTGCCAGAAGCGGAGCAATTCATCCGTTGCGCCAAAGCTGGTGGACAAGTACTGAATGTCATCTAAACGAGCATGTAGCTCAGACAGCATCTTTGCGCCAACCCCTTGTCTTTGAATTTCAGGATGAACCGCGATTCTCATCACCCTCGCGCTCTTCTGCTGTGCCGCTTCATCGAACCCTAAATGGTTAGCAATACTTGCCGGAACTAAATGCCCTTTTGGTCGTCTCTTACCACTCACAATACCGGAAATCACCTCCAAAGAAAGATTGCCCTCCCTTATGACGGTGATAACGCCAACCAACTTGTCGTCTGCCACCGTGAGCCACAATTCGACATTGCTGTCATTGAGTATCTGAAATAAATCATTAGGGGTCGTTTGATAATGAGCATTAACCAAAAGACCAAAACAACGTTTAAGAAGGGCTTTGTCTTTAACAAGATCGTTTTTATTCTGGCGAGAAAAAGTGAAATGCTTATTATCCATCTCCGATGGCATACTGATTTTTTCAAGATCAGCATCCAATAAAAAGGCATCAAAAAGCCAAGATTCAACTGGGTCATCTTCCGCCCATCGAATCGGCTGATTCAAAGATATGGAACGCCACCCAGCACGATGTTGCTGTAGCCATTGAGTAAACTTAAGTGTAAAACCTCGCCCGCATCCTTCATACCCATGCACGGTGGTCGAGAAGACCATTCGGTAGTAGCGCTCAGTCATACGAATAAGAAGAGGAATAGGAACTGCCGATGCTTCATCCACAATCAGTAAATCGCAATCTGGTAACGTCGATAGCAATTCATCTGGAGCAATAAAACGTATACTGCTCCCGTTTGCCTCTTCTACAATATGCTTGGTAGTGTGAGTTTCGAGACCAAGTTGTCGTTGAGCATGTTCAAATATAGGCGCGATAGCGCTCGTCGAAGGTGCCGTAACAAGGATCTCAACTTTACGGATCAGCATCATTTTTGCCGCCGCAATACCAATTGCAGAAGACTTCCCTCTCCCTCTGTCCGCCGTCATAACAAGTGGTCTTTTACGCTTTCCTGTGAGTACCTTTTGAATGGCATCAACCGCCATTAGTTGGTCTTCATATTGGATAGCACTCGCTTTTTGCCGTTTCTCTGGAAGCGTAGGTATCTCGACTGATGGATCTATTTTAATGGCACTTGCTAGGTGGGCTCTCAGCCAACGCGTTCCTAAATTATTCTCCAATCTATGAAGGTTAATCAAGAAAACAACTCCGCCACCAACAACAGCACCGCAAGCTGCGGTAAAACTATTGGCATCGAATCCGTCTGTACAATCGTAGATGAGCGCCCTCATTTCTGAGCCGAGTAATTTCGTTCCATGCTTAAACGGCTTTGTAGTGGCTCCGCACAGCGGTTTCCCTCCTAGCTTATACACATTTTCTTGGCTTGAGATTATGTCTTGGCTAGAGAGTATGTTTTTAATCGCTGGATTTAGTATTGTCTCGACCCACTCCTCATCCCCTGACACCTCCACCAAATAGCGATGTCTATTATGAACGGCAATGTCAAAAAGCTGGGTAATGTAGTCCGAATGGGTCACGTAAAACCTGCATCAAATAATCTAAGATTGGGGGCATGTTATCAGTGATCCGACGACAAGCTCAAGGAGGCAAATGTGGAAAGAGCTCCCTATTACGCGTTCCTCATTACAAAAGAAAAAAGCCGCTTAACAAAGCGGCTTTTCGAAACAAGAATGGACGACGGTTCTCTAAGAGAGTTTTTCCTGCAAAAAGGCTAATATTTCGTCCATCGTTTGGCTATCGACCTTTTTCATATTCAAAGAAAGCGCATTGCCTTTTCTCGTGTAGCTTACGCGACCTTTCACTAAATCCACTTTTTCAGAACTTGCTGCTTTCTTACTTGGAGACAGTTCTTCGATCCAAGCTTCAAGCTGCTCTGTCACTTCTTTAGTAATACGGCTAACCCCTTGGGTTTGCGAACTTTGCCATACATAACCGCTTTTTCCGTGACACTTTTTCAATAACGATTTCTGCTGATCTACCGTGAGCTGGAAAAATTGTTTATGCAGTTTAACAATGGTTGGGCGACCTAAATCCCCAACATTTGGGTAAGCACGAAGTAATTCAAGCGGGAGAGCAGCAGCCTTCAAAGCGCCACTCACTAAAGCTTCACTGCATTGAAATAACGCTGCCAATGCTTTTTGATCTGCCGCTTCTTTGCTGTCCAATTTCGCCTGCATTTCACGGCCACGCTCATACAACGATAACGGCTTATGGGCATTCGCTACATCAGATAGAAACTTAGCGTGCTCTGTTTCAATATTTTCAGCAACGTAAATTAAGAAGTCTCGTTTGGCCAAAATACACGACATACGACGTCGGCTACCATCAAGAACTTCAATCTTTCCATCACGAGTACGACGACCAACAGCGGGGTATTGCTGCCCTCTTTCTTCCAAGGTTGTTAAGATATCGGAAAGCGCGTGCTGGTTGAGGAAAGACTGCTCACGGGCATTTTGCTCAAATACCAGCGTGTCTGATTCCACTTTATCTGCAGGAATTTTCACAAGTTCAAACGAAACCAAATCCTGACCCGCAACGGCAAGTTCGATAAACTGCGCCTTTTCTTTGGCAGCAGTTTGAGCTTCTTGTGGAGATGTTGCTCGGCGCTTATTCGCTTTACCAAACAACTTTGCATTCAATTCGGATGTTTTCAGTGCCATAAATTAAGACTCCTGATTGAGTGATGACCAGTGACTGTGCATTACGCGCTCTAATTCCAATGCGCTTTTTTGGACGGCATCTTGCGCCGTAGAAAGGGTTTTCTTACCCCCTTCAAAGTCTCCGACCGTTAAGTCAAATACTGTGCTGTAGGTATCAGCACAAGTTTCAAAAGCACGGCTACGAGGAATCGTCGCCATCATCACTTGTTCACCTAAAAGATAATTCATTTCTGTAAGTACAGAGACTTGTTTTTTGTTGTCATCTTCAAACATAGTAGGCATTAAGCGAACAAACTCAAGCCCCTTCCAATCGTCTGGGAACATTTCGTAAACCGTTGGAAGATGTTGGAAAAAGTTAACAGTAGATGCCCAATCCAACCTCTTCGCTGCACAAGGGATCAAAAGTGCGTTAGATGCGTACATCGCATTCCAAACTAATGGATCGACATGTGGACCGGTATCAATCATGACGATATCAAACTCGTCCGCAATTTTGTCTATCAGTTTCTCTTTTAGCAAGCGGACAATATCCAAAGACGCATCTTGAGATAAGCTCTGCCATGCTTCTGCATTAAACATGGCATCTTCTGGGAACGCTGAAATCGTCTTCAAATTAGGATACTGGGTAGAGAGCAAAACGTTCTTTTGTAGAAACTCCGTATCGACCTCTACACCGTCAGGAACGTTATCAAGCATAATATCGACAGCAGAATAAATGTTGACATGCTCTGTCACGCTAATTTGAGGGTTAAGAAATAGTCGTAACGAACCTTGGGGATCAAGGTCAATCAAGCAAATACGGTACCGCTTATCCAAATTCAGAGCTAAACAAGCAGCTAGGTGAACGGCAGACATAGACTTACCTGTACCACCTTTCTGATTTTGTACGTTAACAATCCATGGTTTGTTATCGCCATTCTTCTTGCGTTCATGGAACTTAGGAATACCCGCTGCATCCATCAACATATGTGCTTCTTGAAGAGAGATCGAATAGTGATTAGCATTATTCTTTGTGAACTGATGCCCGTTCTCTTCTAGCTTCCCGATAGCATCGTCCAGTTTGCGCCTTGTTAAACCCGAACGAGTCTCCATCAACGCTTTCGACATAGGAGGAAAATGATCGTCACTGCGTTCTTCTAATACTATTTCAATTCGGTCGGCTTGAACTTGTTGAGTCTGTTCAGCCAACTCGATGAGATTTTCTATTGTTTTTTCTCGTTTCATCTTTAAGCATCCAAACGAATTAACTATTTTGCATTGTACAGCATTACCTAACTTAAACAATAAAAAGGTGAACACGTACTTTTGAGCGAAATCACATTAAATAAAGCTATTTAGACGAATTCCCTGAAAAAATCAAAAATTCATGATTAAAAAGACACGTAACTAAACTTACATACAGGGTCAGATTTAAAATGTTACAGCATCACTTATTTACACTGTAAACGAAATCTAATGTAATAAAACTGCAAAACAAAAATAAATGCCATAGAAATACTGACGGGAAATTTTCAAACAAAGAAAAATACCAGAGTGGAAAAGCCGAAGCCCAGGATTTAATTTTGTTAGAAAGCTCCTATTCTTCACACGCTAACACCTTCGAATTGGCTGTCGATACAAAAAAGCGAACTATTTCTGAGAAAGTATGATTTTCAATACAGCCGTATCAATCAGTTCAACAAATCCCCGACAAAGGTGATTGCAACCTATTGGATTTCAAAAATATTCTCTCACAGAGAACGGGAAAGATAGAAACCAAACCTATATTTGTACCCAAGCTACCTCAAAACGCAGGATTCAGATGTCTATCGTCCGTTTCAATTTAAGTGTCTCTAGTCAAAAAGAAGTTGGTATCACAAGCCCTTTCCAATCTCTTTGCCGAAGAAATAGGACAAAAGATAAGCTCCGAGGGGCAAGTTTTCTTGAGTCTAAAGGAGTAACAAGACCTTTTGACCCCATGAAAATCAACGGAACGATTATTGAGCGCCCACAAATTACGGGGGGTGTAAATTGAATTTACGGTGAGAGATGTCATGACTTATTCTAAGCAGATATCAAGATAGGTCCGTGATTACAGATGCATGATCAAGGGAGCACTTCTTGATCATGCTTTCAGGCATAAATAGCCATTTAGGAAGCATGATCATGGAAAATATTGGTGTAAATACCAATTCATTGCTAACCACCTCACACAGATCCATTTCGGATCAATGATCAAGTTGTATTCTTCCCTCGGAAGCATGAAAATTATCGACCAACTTACAAAGAGTGTAGATTCAATAAGGCATCGCTTATTTCTACTAGTGGTAGAATCGTAAAAATAGTGTAATCCAATGGACACAAACGTTTAGCGATAAAACCTTGATCATGCTTCGGAGAGAGTGGGTTGTGGAAAAGTTGCGGTGCTTTGTTGTTTACAGTGCCATTTCAATCGAATTACAAAACAAATGCGGCTGTTCTTGAAATTCATACTTGATCATTGATCCGTATCATCGGTTATTTTAATGACCGAACGAGATGCCAAGTGTGGATAACTTGTTAAAGCTCTTTGATCATCGTTTCATGAAGTACTTGATCATGGGTTCGATCTATTGATGATCATCGTTTCTAATTTTTTTGATCATGCTTTCAATAACTTAATGATCATCGTTTCGAGGTTTACATGATCATGCTTCTGAAAGCCAAAAAATAAACACATTTCTTTTCAATGACTTATGGACATATTTACGCCCAGATCATATGATCACTTAATCAATTTAGATCAATTAAATCATAAAGATCAGTTTTTTAAAGAGCAGTAATTTTTTCTTTATTTATGAATAATTTTTCTTTACTCTTTCGGAAAGATAGCAGAATTACGGTCAAGCGGCCATGGATAACAAATGACGTCTGAAGAGAAGATCTTAATCAAGCATCCCAGGAATCATAAAGATGGGCATCTGTTTTTAGTTAGCGAGCAAGTCGTTGATTGGATTGAACAGTACCAACACTTCAAAGGCGTCACGAAAAGCATTGTCGAACTGTTGAACTTAATTTCGCTTCGCGGCTTTTCCAGTAAAGATGGATATGTCTCTACAACGGAGTTAGTGGAAGCCACTGATGGAAAACTCACACGAGCAGCCATCCAACAGCGCTTAAGAGCCGCAGTGAGCATCGGCTTGTTTACCCAAACCCCTGTTCGTTTTGAAGAAGGGCTGGCTGGAAAAACCATGCTCCATGCCTTTGTAAACCCAAGCCAATTGATTTCCGTTCTAGGCGCGACCAGTTTAATGACTGAGTCAAGCAAGCAGAATGAAAAGCAGAAACGTTCGAAGGCATTGGCTCAAACACAAGTCAATCGCCGTTTGCTCAATGAACACGGTTTGAATATCCCCCCAGCGATGAAAGACGAGTCAGAGCAGTTTGTCGTATCACCCACAAACTGGGCTGGAATCATCGATCAGGCGCTCGCGCCACCACGCACTCGCAAGAGTTACCAAAAATCGATGGTTTCGATCTCGGGGAGTCGAGCGGTGATCGAGACACGATCATCAAAAAACATCATGACCGTAGACGATCTGATGACCTTGTTTGCCTTGTTCACGCTTACCGTTCAATATCACGAGCATCATCAGGAAGATTATCAGATGAATGCGCGTCAGGTGCCGAACAAAACGCCTTTGTACATCACGGATATTTTGGCGCTGCGAGGCAAGAAAGACAGTGGACCTGCGCGTGATTCGATCCGCGAAAGTATTGATAGGATCGAATACACCGACTTTCAGCTTCATGAGCTGACCGGTCGCTGGATGAGCGAGAACATGCCAGAAGGCTTTAAGAGCGATCGTTTTCGTTTTTTGGCCAGAACTATCACTGCATCGGAAGAAGCACCTTCAGAGGACGCTGCGGGCGAAATACGCATTAAACCGAACCTATACATCCTGGTTTGGGAGCCATCGTTCTATGAAGAGCTCCTCACTCGAGACTATTTCTTCTTGTTCCCACCAGAAATTCTTCGCCAACATACGCTTGTTTTCCAGTTGTATTCGTTCTTCCGTAGCCGCATGTCACGCCGGTTTACCGATACCATGCTACTGAGTGAATTAAACCTGAAACTGGCCAGAAACATCGAGTGGCGCCGATTCTCTATGGATCTCTTGCGTGAACTTAAGCGCCTGTCAGAAGGGAAAGGCACCGAAGACATGTTTGTGGTAAACCTTTGGGGTTATCACATCACCGTGACCAACATCGAAGAGAAGTCTAAGGTGGTGGATTACCAACTTGATATTAAATGCGATGTCGAAGAAGTGCTTCGTTACTCTAGAGCGCGCACCACAAATGCCGGTAAGCGAAATATGGCACCGACGTTGCCCAACCCACTGCGCCACGAAATGGTGTCCAAACAAAAATTAGAAGAACTTGCCGAGATCATCGATGGTGAGTTTGAACCGATCCAGCGCAAGCCCTCATCGCCAAAGGGAAGGTTAGGGCGCAGAGTGAAGCTACGAAAACACCTTGTAGAGATCAATGCGGATGAATTGACGATCACTCTATCTAAATATACCTCTCCAGAGGCTCTAGAACGCAGCATAACGGCTCTTTCCGCTATGACCGGGCATTCTCCCGGATCTATCCGTGAAGAGTGTCAGGAGCTTATAGAGAAGCTTGATTGGCTTCGAGTGGGTGAAGATGTCATCCCATACGAGGTTTTGAGCAAAACCATCGAATTGTTCAACGGTCAGCGTGAGGTTAATCACCTGTCGATTGAAAAGCTCATCAGAGGATTGGCAGTGCGCAAGAAAGTGTGCAAGCAAGTTTTCGAAGGGCACATCGATGAGTTGGTGATGCGCACCTTGGATGAAGTCGCCACAGGTGGCTAACCCGTTCGCGTCAAATGAATTCATTAAGGTTTTGATAAGTTTGACAATACTCTGACAAGACGACGTACTGATCGGTTTATTCTCCCTCTCGAAATGACAATACTTGTTGTTCTTTCCAATGGATTAATAAATGGCTCAATTGTTCATTCAAACAATGAATTACTTTAGCAGGTTGAAAAACCTGCTATTTTTTTGCCTAAAATTTGAGAGTGACCAAGCGTTGAGCTGCGTTGAAACGAAGGATAAAAATGAATTTCTAGGAAAGAAAATGAACTTAATAAATTGAAAAATATGAATTTATTTCGGTTGGTTTTCGAGTTTCGGGAAGAATGATCAAGGAAATGGATTGATCATATTTCTATGCTTGATCATCGTTCCGAAGAACCGATGGTAATCTCTATTCATCCTTGATCATGCTTTCGAATTTATGATCCATTTCCGACGGCTAGATTTAAGTTCTGCTGCTGTTGAGACATAAACTCCACATGACATTGGATCTGCTTTTGAGATTCTTCAGTCCAGCCTAATTGATTGCACTGTTCCAGCATAACGACGATTAAGTGGTCGAGCCTTTTCAAACACCAATGCTTTAAATCTATCTCTGCTTCTGGGTTGCAAGAGACTGCTTGAAGCTTGGCATAAGCAAAGTTTAGGTACTCGTAGCTTTTTGTTGGTGACTCTTCTCTTTTGTAGTGCTGAAATATTCTTAAGCATCCATCCAACCAGCAGGCTATTGCCTTACTTTGCTCGTCTGTGATCAAAGGACCCCAAATGGCTTCCGGTGGCTGGAGGATCAGTGGAACCAGCGGCTCCACTTGATCATGTTTCCCAGATTGATACCAATCAGAGACTTCGGCTTGCCAAGCCTCTAGGGAGATCATGCAGCGCTAGTCCACTGTCTTACAAAGTGGTTATCGCCAACTTGATCGTATAAAGGTTGTAAAATACCACTAGTTGCACGGATCTTGTCGGCATCTTGAGAGTAGTTCGGCTCAGATTCAACCAAGTTGCCAAACGGAAGATCAGGATCTGGCACCGCAGAGATAAGCAGCTTGGTGTACGGGTGCTGAGGGTTAGTTAGGATTGAGTTAGTGTCGCCCCACTCAACAATCTGACCTTTGTACATTACCGCGGTCTCTTCCGCGATATAATGCGCTGTCGCCAAATCGTGCGTGATGTACAAGAAACCAATGCCAAGCTCTTCTTTCATTCGTTTCATCAAATTCAACACACCAAGACGAATTGATACGTCGAGCATTGAAGTAGGCTCATCAGCCAAAATCATTTCCGCGCCAACAGCGAGTGCTCGCGCCAAGTTAACACGCTGTCTTTGACCGCCGCTCAGTTCGTGTGGGAACTTTTTAAGCGTTTCAGCCGGCAACTCGACCAAATCTAGCAGTTCTTGCAGCCTTGCTGGAATCTTAGATTTGTCGGCAATTTGCTTGTGAATCTTAATTGGGCGAGTGAGGTGGTGCTCAATAGTGTGTGTTGGGTTTAACGAACCAAACGGGTCTTGGAAAACCATTTGTACTTTACTGCGGTAATCGAGCACGTCTTTTCGGCTCTTAATATCGTTGATATTTTTACCGCGATAAAGGATTTCACCTTCGGTAGCTGGGTACACTTTGGTCATCAAACGAGCACAAGTACTCTTACCACAGCCAGACTCGCCGACCAGCGCTAAGGTTTTGCCTTTGTACAGGTTAAAGCTAACACCTTGCAACGCTTTAAAGGATTCGACTTTTGCAAAGCCGCCGCCAATATTGAACTCTTTAGTCACGTTGTTCAATTGGATGATTGGTTCGCTGCTCATACTGGCTCTCCTTGCTCATTCTTATTACGCGCTTCGTGAATGTTCGGGAACGACGCCCAAAGTTTTTGAGTGTATGGGTGCTGTGGATTGTTGCGGATTTCCTTCGACGTATTCACTTCCACCAGCTCACCATGGCGCATAACGGCTATGCGGTCGCACAGTTGACTCATTAAGGCCAAATCGTGGGTGATGAAGAGCACAGAGAATCCAAACTCTTCACGAAGCTGATAAATCTGCTGTAGGATTTCGCGCTGTACTACCACATCCAATGCGGTGGTTGGCTCGTCCATAACAATCATTTCTGGGTTGAGAGAGAGCGCGATAGCAATAACCAAACGCTGACGCATGCCGCCACTGAATTGGTGAGGGAATTCCGTTAGACGTTCACGTGGAATGTTCACCAGATCAAGTAACTTTTCAGCGCGTTCTTTCGCTTCTGCGTCGCTAAAGCCTTTGTGATGACGCAAAACGTCTGCAAATTGCTCTTGAACCGTCAAAACTGGGTTGAGTGAGTTCATTGCACTTTGGAAAACCATCGCGATTTCGCTCCAGCGAAGCACTCTTAACTCTTCATCCGATAAACGAATGATATCTTTGCCTTTAAACCAAATTTGTCCACCTGAAATATAGGCAGGCGCTTTGTGAAGACGGTTTATAGCAAAAGCAATCGTACTCTTACCACAACCGGATTCACCAGCTAGACCAAAAATCTCGCCTTTACCGATATCAAAGCTGACAGACTTAACCGCATTAAAGTCGCCGTTGTCGGTAATGTAATCGACACACAAATCGCGTATCTGAAGAATGGGTTCAGGGTGAAACGCCTGAGGGTGTTTTGACTCACTCATAACAGCTTTTCCAGGGTAGAAATGATATTGATTATCATCGCCCATAATTTCGCATTAAAAAATAAGTCAGATAGAAAAGGGTGATAAAGGTCATGTATATCTAGGGGTTAACTTTTACAAAATGCGAGCTACTTCAGTTTATTGATTTTATAAAAATATCAATGAGTCCATTGTTATAAAGGTCAGCAAGAAGTTGTTCACTTTACGAGAACAAGAAAAGAATGTGTGGGAAGGGCAGAGCAAAAATTGCAGCGAATAGTTCTTCAAATCTAATACTACATAGGCAAATTATCAAAAAATTAATTGTAAATGCAGAGACATATTTCAGGAAATTTTGTATCTGTCACATTCTGTATTTAATTGTCTTAACAAGCTCAATTGCCTTTGTTAAAGATTAGGCGTCCCTGATATAGAAGGTGTTTTGGAGGCAATTATGTCTATAAATTCTATTGACCACTCTGAGATTTCAACAATAGCTGAAAAGTGGGACTTTAAGGATGAAGTCACTGAAGCGAAATCTGACCACAAACGCAAATCGGCAGAAGCGCGCCGTCGGATTGAAATGCTTCGCGAAATTAAGGAAAGCGGCTTAACGTTGGAAGAGGCAGAAGAACTTGGCTTGCTTCACTAGCATATAAGGTCTTCATTAGGTTTCAAACCAAACGAAGCCGGAGCGCTTTTATCAAAAAGTGTTTTCCTGTGTTTGTACCCAAGTAACCACCTCTGCGTTACTTGGGTATTGTTCTATGGCTTGGGTGCTGTTCCAATACCGTTATTTACACTGTAAACTTTAATCAAGCTAGTGTAAGAGCCTCAGGCTCACTAATCGCTTAAGTGTTAGTATTCTGCGCATTGCAGTGGTCTTTGATGATGCATTTGAGACTGTTGCTGCCCCTTCGTAGTTCATGCCTATATCTTTGAGCATATGCTGGCTTTGATGAGGTATCTCCGCATATTGCTGACGTACTTTCTTTTTCCAAGCTCGTTCTTCTCTTTTCAATTCAGCTTTCACTAGCCAAAACGCCAAATGGATATATATAGACTGATTCATACGTGGCTCCCTTACTGACTTTTCTGATCTTCTACTCTCTTGCAGATTCTTTTATTATCGAGATTAAAAGATGAAGAAAAATGGAAATTATTTAAAAGGATTTCACCTTTATGCGTTATTGGATAGCTCTGGCGTATTTTCGAGATACATTGATTACGGATACGTGGAAAACCGTATCACTAGACGACATTACTCAGGCATTAGACTGTACTCGTCGTAATGCCCAGTTGGTGATAAAGAGGCTAACTGAAGAAGGTAGTATTGGTTGGAAACCTGGAGTAGGGCGCGGAAATTTACCTCAAGCAATACTCCTAAAGTCGGTCAATGAACGAGTTGAACGCTACGCCAAACGTCTGATGAAAGAAGGGAAATCGGAACAAGCCATCGCTCTTATTCCTGTTTGCGAACGTGATCAGTTTATTGTTGAATTTGTAGCGCAATACCAAACGGGAGTAGGGGATGAGCATATTCTCCAAGTGCCGTTTTATCGAGGAACTCACAGCCTAGATGTTATTGGTGTATCTCGGCGTTCGGAAGCGCACATTGCCAATCATTTGTATGCCCATCTTGTTTTTTGGGATCACAGTGCTCAAGAGTATAAAGGTGATCTCGCTCATTATTGGGAAAAAACAGATCAAGGCACGTTGTTTTACTTGAGAAAAGGGCTGCGCTTTCATGATGGTAGCCCCATTCTAGCGAACGACATTCGTCGGCATTTTGAACGTTTGATGAGCTCATCTCATTCAACCAAGGCTATATACCAGTTTATCGACAAAGTCACTGTACATGATGACTGGCGCATTGAATTTTCGAGTAAAGCGTTACCGGATTTGATTCCTAAATTACTCTCTTCATGTGTGATGGGAATTGCCAAAAAGGACAAGGGACGCGTTATTGGATCGGGCCCTTTTATACTGCAAGAACAAACAGAGTGGCGAACGCTATTGAAAGTCTTCCCGTATTATCACGGACATCGCCCTTGGATCGATGGTGTAGAGATTTGGAATGTGGGCGACAAAGCCAAAGATTTCGAGCTTAATAGTGATGTTGTGCATGGTGTCCATCTCCAAAACCGTTCCAGAGACGGCTTTGAAGAAACAAAACAATGGGAGCAAGGGTGTATTTATGCCCAACTGAACCCGAATCGCCTTGCGTGGATGAAAAAGCGGTCACATCGAAAATGGCTTCAGCATGTGATTCGGTCCATGCCTTTACCTGAGGTGACTTGGGGAGAAGAAGTGTCGCACGCAGAAGGCATGATGAAGTCACCGGTATTCGAAAAGGTGAACCCAGGTAGTCTTCCAACTAAGCCAGAGGTTTTACCTTCAGCCCCTTTGCAAATATTGACCTATCAGCTCGGCATTCATATTGCTACCGCTCGGCAGGTTTATGACGCGTTGTCGTCGCTAGGTGTCGCGTGTGAATTGAAGATACTTGAGTTTCCGGAATTCGATGTGATTGAAACTTTAGTGAAGGCAGACATTATTGTGAGCGGGGAAGTGTTTGAAGAAGATGCCGAACTTTCTTGGATATCTTGGTTTCTCAGCACCAACACCAGTAACGCCAGCTTAGTACCCAAATATATGGATTGGGTAAAAGATAAAGTAGTGTGCGCTATGCAACTCCCTAACAAATCGCAAAGGTTAAAACTACTAGAGCAAACCGAACAATCGCTCGTAGCCAAAGGGTTGTACCAGCCAATTTTTCATATTCGGCAAGATATGAGTGTTTCCGACAAACTGACCATGGCCACACTTTTACCCAATGGATGGATAGATTTCACGCAAGTAGTGATCAAAAACAGCGGATAGACTTTACATTGTAAATTGGCGTTAATATCTTGTATTTAAAACAATAGTATGATGCGTTAGTGATGTACCCCGTGTTCAGGTTAATAGGGAAATACAATGGACAAAAAAGCAGTTTTAGCGCAATACAATCAGTTTGAGCGAATCAACATTAATCTAATGGGGTATCAGAAGCACCAAACAATGGAAGTGGTTCGTTTGGTGTCAGATAGCCCCGATGGCAGTCTTATTTCGTATTTTGATTTAAATGATGCCAACGTGAATACAGCCATTGATATTGAAGTGGATTACTTCAATGCGCTTCAACGCAGCTTTGAATGGAAAGTCTACGATTTTGATTCCCCGAGCGACATGGGAAAAAGATTAGAGAAGAAAGGATTTGTTGCAGACGATCCTGAATCCTTTATGGTGTTGGAACTCGATACCATTGACGCTCACCTCCCGGTATCTGGTCGAGTTGTTGAAGTCAGTGATGATGAAGGTATTCGAGATGCAATTACTGTCCAGGAGGCCGTTTGGAAAACCGATCTTAGTGGACATTTCGATTACCTCAGCAACTTCAAGCGTACGCAGCCAGACCAAATCACTATTTATGTGGTGTACGACAACAATGAACCTGTGAGCTCCGGTTGGATAACCTATAATGGTGAAAGTCCATTCGCGGGTATATGGGGTGGCAGTACATTGGAAGCACACCGTGGAAAGGGCTGTTATACCGCACTTTTACACCAACGAATCAACGACGCTAAACGCCGCGGGATTCACTATCTCACCATTGATGCGTCAGATATGAGCCAACCCATTGCCGAAAAACACGGGTTTCAACAGCTCGCTATCACGACCCCTTTCAACTACGACATTGAAAACGAGAATGAATAACGTCGATGTCGTTCCTATTTCTTCGGAAGATACGGCGCATAAGGCATTGCAGCATTCATGTTTTCAAGCGTTAAGAAATGTATACTCGCCGCGCCAGACTGCACACCCGATCCAAACAATCCGGACCGATAATCATCAAGCTTTTGGTGCGTTGATTCTGGGAACGCTTGTAGGGAGCTTAGAAGCCCAATTCGATGGTCACTCCGTCAGTATTCAATCTGTCGCTGTTGATGATCAGTACCGAAAGCAAGGTCTTGCCGGAAAGATGATCAAGGCGGTAATGGGATCTTATGCTTCTGCCCAAAGAGTTTCGCTCTGGTGTGTCGAGCAAACGGGTAATGTATCCATATTTGAGAAAATAGGCTTCAAGGTCACGCAACGTATTGAATCTGATATCTTAATCCTTACCGATGGTAGCCCTGCCATTGAAGTGCAAATGACAATCGATGTAAAACGAAAGGAATAACTCAATGCTTATCGGACAAGTGTCTCAATCCACAGGCTTAACCACCAAAGCTATTCGACTGTACGAAGAAAAGGGGCTTATTCAGCCTCCCGCTCGTCGAGGTCGTTATCGAGTCTACTCTGAAGAAGACCTTGATGTGCTTCAATTGATTGTCGAAGCAAAGTCACTTGGAGTGACATTAGCGCAACTGAAAGGCGTGATTACTTATCGGGATGGTGAAGTGGATTGGCAAAAAGTGCATCAATTTTTGTTAGAAGTTAAAAAAAACCTACAAGTTGAACTTGATAGAGTGCTGAAAAATATAGAAAAAATAGATAATTGCATCGAGTCTATGGATTCTTGCCCAAAAAGTCGTTGACTCTGCCCTTAAGGGTAAAGATGTAATGCATGTCTGTTAAGTCAAATGGAAATCAGACAATGAAAAAAATACTGTTACTTAATGCCAATCCGAAGTTATCCAGTTTTGCTAAACTGCTGACCGATTCTTATGAAGTTGAAGCTAGAGAGAAAGCAGAAGTTCGTCGAATGAACCTGTCAGAGATGGAGTTTAATCTCAGCTTGGACACTGGTTACGATAGCGATCAGCCACTAGAACCAAGTTTGGACGCCTTTCAGCAAGCGATCACTTGGGCGGATCATATCGTGGTTATTTCCCCTATATGGTGGGGAGGAATTCCGGCCAAGTTTAAAGGGCTGTTAGATAGATCCATCCTACCTGGCTTTGCGTTCAAGTATGAAAAGGGCAGTGCAGAGCCTGCTCAACTTCTAACAGGAAAGACGGTTCGACTCATACTCACAATGGATGCACCGGAGGAGTATTTGGAATATCAAGCGAAACCCGTTTTGGATCAACTCGATCTATTCACATTCCAATTCAGCGGAATGTCACCGGCAAAAGTCACTTTGTTTGGATCGATAATTGGTTCTGATGAAGCTCAAAGACAGCAATGGCTAACAGAGGTCGCTGAATTAGGGGCTTCTGAATCAGTGAAATGATTAATCAACAAGAAAAACGAGTGGCAGTGAGACTGAGTCTGCTGCTCGTTTCTGCATTATTAAAGGTACCCAATGACACCGACTCAACACGCTTTCTTAAATCAATATCTTGATACCTTGCCTAAAAGCGAAAGAGACACTATTCCCCAAATTACCGCTGAGTATTTTTGTGCCGACGAATACAACGCCAATGAATGTGCGCGCTTAATCAATGAGGGTACTAAAACCGCTTCATGTAGCTTGAAACAAGGCTACGATATCGAAGATGAACCCTTGCCCGTTGTTGGGCGCTTGACCCTAGTCTTAAACTGGAAAGAAGAACCTATTTGTATTGTGAAGCTAACAGACGTTTCTCTTTGTCCGTTTGAGGAGGTAACCGAAGAGTTTGCAAAAGCCGAAGGCGAAGGAGACGGCACCTATGAATGGTGGCATACCGCGCATGTGAACTTTTTTACTCAATATGCCAAGGAAGTCGGCGCCGAGTTCAATGACTCGTCGGAGTTAGTACTGGAAAGGTTCGAAAAAGTGTTTCCTTTGTAGCTTTCATTTTTAACGTAACCTGTTAGCCAAGTTCGGAGTATTTAATTGGCCAAACCAATCAATAACCCGTTTTCTTCCCAAAGTGTTACGCTCACGCCGTCTATGTTAGCTTGGTACTGCTCAATATTCGCGGTTATACCATCGGGTTTTTGTGCTTGATACAACGTGTAAACTTGGTTGTTTTCTCGGTTTTTGACGCTTATCTGCGCGGCAATTTTTCCTTCAATACTGCAATATCGCGCCCCCAGTAATTGCCAATCCTTTGCTGGAAGTTGCTGTGAGGCAATAAGAGAAAAATCCAGCCGATTGAGATACTGGGCGATATCTTCTAGTGAGTGACTGGCGATTTCCATTTGCATTTGGCTGTTATGGTTGTATGCAATCTCAGCCGAGATGTCGAAGTATCGGCTTTTTATAGGAAGCAGCAACGCTGCAGATAACACCAATACGAGTAACATTGCGGCCACTGCGTATGGAAATACCGTACTCTTGCGCTTGTTTGCTTGTGTTTGAAGCTTATTGAGTTGCTCGCTAGACAGGCTTTTTTCACCGTAAAATTCAGAGAGACCTTCTTTTAAGGTGGGTGTACTTTTCTGCTTATCCATTCTTACGCCTCCCGTTCCACCAGATGTTCAAATTGCTTCACCAGTCTTTTTCTTAACCGACTCAATCTTGCGAGCAGTGTGCCTTTAGGTGTTTCTGTCATGTCGGCAATCTCTTGAATACTCATGCCTTCTATTGTCCATAAATACAAAAGCTCTCGCTCTTGGGGGCTGACTTGGTCCAGAATCATGGCGACATTTTGTTTATCAATATGCATTTCTTCTAGCGTTTTAAGGCAGTGACTCTCTTCTTCCAATGACGATTCTATCTCGGTAATGTCTTTCACGAGCTCAAATCGCTTTCGCCGGTATTGATCAATAAAAGCGTGTCGAATCACCTTCATCATATACGGTTTGCAATGAGCGTGATTGCTATTATTCGATAAGGATTTTTCGCAGCTGTGCTGAACAAGATCGAAAGCTTGAGTTTCGTCGTGGCAAAGCGAAAAAGCATAGCGGAAAAGTTGATTCAACAACGCTTCATCGAAGGTGGCTTTTGCTGGACGTTTAAATAATCGAATCATTTCATTGAGTGGCTCACCAAACACTCTCACGGCTGATGAGCTTATTTCCTTATACAGATGATGATTTTAAACAGATGGTGACTTTAAAAGCTTGCCATACCCCAATGCGCGTTTTGTTCGGCGAATAAGATCGGGTGCTGCAAATCGTTCTCCACCGCCAAGCTTCACAAGTACAAGACCCGCTGCCGCCAGCGCAAATTCCCGCTTGAAGCCATTTAAATTGGCAATGACACCCTTATCGACACTGATTTTTGTTGCCATAAACCAAAGCATGACCGCCACAACAGCGATGGCGGCAATTTTGAGTGCTCTTCCCTGCCCGAGAACAAGTACTACGCCGAGGAGAGCCAAAACCACTTGAGGCGTTGCGAAAGTTGGGATTTTTGCGTAAGCACCAAAAAAGCCACCCACAATGAAGGTCAAGCCAAGGGAAAATCGCAGCAAAAGACCAAGAGTATTCCAATCCACATTTTGAGCAGACTCGGAGCCGTACCCCCTACGCAGATCGATACTTTTGGCTCCCGCACCTAGGTTAAATAAAACAAACATCATGCCCGACAGAGTAATGTCACGGATCTGAACGAACAAAGCGGGGGAGGTGTACGTTTTTACACCTACGGAAGCCCCTGGCACCGTATCGACAGGAAGAGAGAAAACAAACGTCCAAAGCAATAGCCCATAAAACAGCGCCAAAGGTCGAACCATAAAACCAACAATAAGTGCGACCCCTGAAATGAGCTCAAAAGCAGAAAGGGAGGTGAGGAAAAACCACGGTGTCAAAATGCCGTTACTGAACAAATAATCTTGGAATAGTTCGTTGATGTAGCCAGTAGTGCCCATGTAATTCGCCACCATGCCGGCTTGCTTGGTAGTTGAAAGCAATAAACTGAGCTTAGATAGCCCCCCAATGACAAAGACCAACCCCAGGCCGATACGAAGAAACAGCGCTGCCTGCGCAAAATGCGAGTGTTTTTGTTCCATTTTGATTCTCTTCTTAGTGAGTAAAAGTATGTACTTCACTCTATAAACGAATCAGATTGGATTTTGATTGCATAGAATGGAAAAAAAGAGAAGATATACCCAAGTGAACTCAAGATGCTTGGTTCAGCGAGAATTAATTGGCCTTCAGGTAAGGCACTGGCTTGAAGATCTAGTAAGTCTAAATCAAGAGTCGGTAACGAAGCATGAAAGCCAATTAAACTCGCCTTTGGGAGCACATATTCTGTCCCACTTCATCGTCAAAGAACTTGGAAAGGACCAGTCATTACGCTGCGTTCCTGATTTTGAAGTAGAAAGGCTTGAATTAGACCAGAATATGAGGCTCTGAATCCTGCATCTTGAGGTCACTTGGGTATAGCCACCTCTCTCCCATTCTTCTCTTGAACACAGGGCTTCTATGAAATCGGACATGTACACCAAACACGCAAAAGAGTACGCAAAAGCAGTTGAAGACAATATTTACAACGCGAATTTCGAACGTCCTTCTACATTGGCATTAGTTGGAGATGTGAGTGGGAAAGCGGTATTGGACTTAGGTTGCGGATCAGGTGAGTATGCCAACCACTTTCTTGCCGAGGGGGCTGCGAGTGTCACCTGCGTGGATGTGTCTCAAGATATGATTGATATTGTTCAATCAAGGTTTAAAAACAAAGTATGCGCTTACTCTCAAGATCTCTCTGTTGGTTTGCCTAACGAAGAAAATAATAGCGCAGACGTTGTTGTGTGCCCGCTGGTGGTTCATTACCTAAAAGATTTGGGTGCGTTTGTTAAAGACGTTGCGCGTGTTTTGAAGCCTGGTGGTGTTTTTGTTTTTTCTACACATCACCCCATGGTGGATTTCAAATCATCGCCATCTGGTGACTATTTCCGATGTGAATTGATTAAAGAAGAATGGAATACACTCAGCCAGCCTGTGGAAGTCTCTTTCTATCGCCGCTCACTCACCGACACGTTTAACGCCATTACTCAAAGTGGTTTAGTCGTCGCCCAATTTTCAGAAGGGGAGGTGACTGAAAAAGTAAAAGCGCTATCGGAAGAGAGATACCAAAGGCTGAGAACTCGCCCTCAATTTATGTTTGTAAAGTGTCAACGTAGGTATCCTTTCGGTAGCGATTGAGTTGGAAGCGTTGTGATTCAAAACGCTGAAAAAGTAGCGTGTTTACTTTTGCCTGATTTACTGAGGAAAGAATATGGCACCGAATTACTTCAAGTATTACTGAGTTGGAGAGAAATCGATTGAATAAAATATTTGTATGCCTTTTATTTCTACTGTCTGCGTGTGTAAACGCCGATTCTAATTACTCCATTAAGGTTATGAACTATCACGACTTCGGTCCACCTTCACTAAGCGGAAAATTGTTAGGTGTTGAATGGTTTCAATGGCAATCTCATGGAGACTCTAAGCCGAGGAATTATCCTGTTAAAGTTGTTGTATATGAGGGGCACGAATTAGAAAAGGTCGAAAGTCTATATCCCGTTAATTCAGCAAAAGAACAGGACTTTAGATATGTAACTTTTGACTCAGCGGTCGACTTTATTGATTCCTCTCTAACCGACTTGAAAGTGCTTCAAGATGAAGGCGCACCTGTGGCGAATGTTGTTAGTAAACTTGAGAAAACCAAAGATACGCTTTCTCAGCGTAGATAGAATTGGAATGTATTTTTCTGAAAATTCGCTTCCAATTTTGTATTCATACCGGCTTCACTTTTAGCGGTGACAGCCGGTTTCACCTCTTCATACCATTTCTCATCTTTGATTCCGTCAATGCCACACCTGTTGCATTTACCTCCTCCTTGCAACGCTACATAGATTTCTAACTTCTCTAAAAACTCTATTTATTAAAGAGTTGTTCGATTTTTCTATCAGGAACACTTTTTGACTATTGAGGTATGAATAAACCAATAAACAGAAAGGAAACTTTATGTCTCTGAAAGGAAAAACAGTGCTCGTCACAGGTGCGGGGAGAGGGATTGGCAAAGGTATAGCAACGGAATTTGCCAAACTCGGTTGCAACTTAGTGATCGCCGATATCAATGTCGACAACGCCCAAGCGACGGCAAAAGAGTTGACTGGTTATGACGTTGAGACACTGGCTCTGCAAAGTGATATTTCAAAATGGGAGGATGTGCAAAGCATGGTATCGAAAGCAGTAGAACGCTTTGGAACGCTGGATATAGCGGTAAACAATGCTGGAGTTATCAGCATAAAGTCTGTTGAAGAATTAACTGAAGAAGACTGGGACTTTGTGAGCAACGTGAATGCCAAAGGAGTGTTCTTGTGTTGCAAAGCTGAAATTGCCGCCATGAAAAAAGCGGGAAGTGGGCGAATCATTAATGTTGCTTCTATCGCGGGAAAAGAAGGCTTCCCTGATTTGGCGCACTATTGCGCATCGAAATTTGCAGTGGTCGGGTTTACCAATTCGCTGGCAAAAGAGGTGCAACGCACAGGAATTACAGTGAATGCGATTTGCCCGGGCATTGTGCCTACTGCTATGTGGTACGGACCGGACGGGTTAGCTGAGCGCTGGAAGCTGGAAGGTGAAACCATGGAAGAGTCTTGGGCGCGGCATCAGGATATTTTAATCCCTCAAGGCGTTGGTCAAACACCGGAGGATATGGGGAAACTTGCTGTGTATTTTGCTCAGGCAGAGCACGTGACGGGTCAGGCAGTGAATGTGGACGGTGGATTTACCTTTCACTGATCTCCCGCTTTTGCTTATCAGGTTCGGTAGAGTAGAGATTGGAGAGAAGAGAGTTGTTGCCACATTTAGGTGTGGCAACAACGAGTACATGCCCTGACAATCAGGCGCAGGTTTGGATACGCTCGCGAATGTCTTGCAGCGTATGACGTTTAAGTACCTGCCCGTCTTTGAATACCACTTGAAGCGCGTTTTCACGCCCGTTTAACTCGTCTTCACGGACTGTTTCCCAGTTGGATGCTTCGATAACGGCTAATCGACCTTTTCGAGACGCTTTATTAGGATCGGTCGCCGGATCTTTGAATACATCGTGCCACTTCCCATCAATGCAAATGGCAGACGCTTTCATGGCAAACTTCATGGTGTCTCGGTTTACCTTTTGTAGCAGTTCAGCACCCATGCCAAACGCCAAGTTATCGGCACTGATTTCTTTGGATTTAAGTTCGGAGAGAATATGTTCGATGGTGGTTTGAGAGATCCCATCGCCTTGAATGACTCGAACGCAATCTGGCAACATACGGAATCCTTTTTTGTTTCTGTATTCCCCAAATTTAGCCATTAAGCGCTCAATGGTTTGCGCCACAATCTCGACTGGATTGCCCGAGTCGGGGCGGACAACCAAGGTTCCACCACTGTTTTCGACTTTGGCTTTTAACTCGTCTCCCCAAATATGATCGATGGCGTGGAACAGGTCATAACTGTCGCTCACAACCGCCACTAAGCTTCCAGGTTTCGAGAATTGGTCTAGCATGTTTTGGTAGGCTAAAGATTCGTTTTTCTGCCCCCACGCCGTTATGGTGCTATGTTCGGCTGCGGGGATGGAGTATCCGGCAATGTCTTCGTTGTAGTAGCGTTTGGCATAAACCAATGCAGAAACGGTGTCCGTACCCATAAAGTTCAATAGATGGGCCAAACCACCTATGGATGCCGCTTCATTACTTGCCGCGCCACGAGCGCCAAAATCGTGAAGCTTGAAAGGTAGCCCGTCTAGGTTGTCTGCTGTTTCTTTTAGATAACGTTGAATAATCGATTTAATCGCGAAAGATTTACTGGCGACAGTGGTTGGGTACCAAACCGCTCTCAATAACGATGTTTCAAGGTAGCTGGTTAACCACGCGCATTTGGGATCCGTATTTTGAATTTGCACCAAAGGCGTACGCGCAGGCACAACACTGCCCTCTGGGAGTGCTTGGATTTCAATTGGTAAGTAGCCTTTATGCGTTTCTAAAATATATTGCCAGCCCTCTTCATTGAAGGGTTCACCGTGCGCCGTTAATACCGCTTTTGCTTCATCAATGTCTTCTTGAGAAATGGGGTGTGACAAATATTGGTCAAGAAACATTTGCAAGCCGAAATACACACCTTGTGGGTATTCACCGCCACGGGACTCAATGTAGCTTGAGACGAATTCAGTCTTTGGCGGATATTGAAGGTAATGGGAGGCTTTGTACGAGTCGGTATTCAAAATGATGTTCATGAAACGATAACCTGTGCTGCCTAGGTATACAGACCCTAGGGGCTGAGAAACAAAAATGAAATAAATGAATGAATTCGATTATGTGTATGTCAGTGATGAATCGCAAGTCATGGTGAGATGTCTTCTGATCAGTGTCCGTTTTATTACCTTCAAATTCGTAATATCGTCCAAAGCCTTGAAGCCATAAGGGTTATACCCCGTTGATAACCAATTCCGGTTTGACTTTCACCACATGATTTCCAGTATCACCACGTTCCCATAGTTCGAACGCCAAATGGATCATTTCTTGTACGTTTTGCCTTACCATAAATGCGTTATAGGGCACGTAGGCAAGAAAGGGGTGGTAATCGAAACAGCCAATTATGGAGCGGCGGAGTGGGTGGCGTTGGTTTTCTTGCATGAATTGAATTATCCCTTCAAAAGCAGTGATTGAATTGACGAACACGCCAGCAGGGGCAGGATGAGAAGGTGAAAATATGCGCTTCGCGGTTTCATGTACATCTTTAGGTTGGTAGCCTTCAGCGTAGATACTGCAAAGATCGTTAGGAAGATCCGAGGTTGCTTGTTTAAACCCTCTGATTCGCTCTTTAGTGGCGTAATCATCCAAATTACCGCCAATGAAAACAAGGCTTTGTGCTGAATCACTTTTGAATCGATCGCGAATGGCGACCACTAAATCAGTCGCACCCGAGAAGTTATCGGTCACAATCGAAGGTGCTTTTGTTCCCGGTAAATCGAGATTGATGTGCGGCACACCAGCTTGTGTACACAAATCGCTAATGGCATCTGGATCGGTTGCGCCCGCAATAAATAAGGCATCGACCGAAAAGGAAATCAACGTTTCTGCGGTTTGCAGTTCGTCGGATGACTCACGTTCCGTGGCGATAACAATGGGGCATAAACCTCGACTCTTGGCACTGTGATCGAACTCCTGTGCTAATGAGGCGAAAAATCGGCTATCGTGTTGCGGAATTAACAAACCAATCATGCCAGATTTAGCGGCTCTTAGCCCACGTGCCTGCATGTTAATGTAATACCCTTTTTCTCTGGCGAATTGTTGGATATGCATGGCTTTCTTTTCAGAGATCCGCCTTGCTTTCCAAGTCCCATTGAGTGCAGAGCTAACGGTTGATGCTGAAATTTCCAGTTCTTTGGCAATGTCATAAATGGTGGTTTTCTTTTCTGACTTGCTCATCGCGCTTCCTTTCTTGTTTGTTAACGTCGCATTTTAAAAAACGTTAAAAAAATAACTATATATTTTTCAGTGGATTACTAAATTGGTGCTTTCTTTTTTATTGTCGTATCAATAGTGAGGCAACCATTTTTTCAAAGTATACCTTACTATTTGCACTATCGATTGTGCTAAATATGAGGCAGTAGGCAATAAATATGTGCAACAAGCTCACTCGTTTGCCTAACGCTTTTGTTTTTCTTTTTGCACAATCGATGGTGCTTTTAAGGTTGAAAGCATCTTACTTTGCAGAGCCAATTGTCATTGTTCGATTTGCTCTACGTTATTCAGCCGCGCTCTGAATAGAGTGTGATGAAGAAGAAGGATTTTAACGCTATGAAACGTTTGCTGAAACTGATCTCAATAGGTTCTCTCGCATTATTGGCTTCGTTGCCTGTTTTTTCTGGCGACAAACCGACCATGGGAGTGGTAGTAAAAATTGGGGGGATCCCTTGGTTTAACGCAATGGAAGAAGGCATTAAACAGCAGGGGAAAGCACTGGGGATGGATGCCTTTATGATAGGGCCAACCAGCGCCGACCCTGCACTTCAGGTTCGTGCAATTGAAGATTTGATTGCCCAAGGGGTCGATGCGATTGGTGTGGTTCCTAATGATGCAGAAGTGCTAGAGCCTGTGTTGGCAAAAGCGCGCCAGCAAGGAATTAAAGTCATCACCCACGAATCGCCTGCGCAAAAAAATGTGGATTGGAATTTTGAATTGGCGTCTGTAAAGGGTTTTGGTGATGCCTACGGAAAGTTACTGGCTGAAAAACTGAGCGGCAAAGGGCAATACGCTGTTTTTGTCGGTTCTCTAACGGTGCCACTTCATAACGCTTGGGCGGACGCGGCCATCGAGTATATCAAAGCAAACCATCCCGATATGACCTTAACAGGCGATCGCTATGGCGTGGCTGAAAGTGTGGATGATAGCCGCACAACGGCTTTGGACTTGATGTCGGCAAACCCCGGTTTGAAAGGTTTTCTCGCATTTGGAAGCCAAGGTCCAATTGGTGCAGCTCGAGCAGTGCAAGAGCGTAGAAAAACGGGTGAAGTACTGGTACTTGGTCCCTTTTCTCCAGGGCAAGGGCGCAAGCTCGTTCACAACGGTGTGCTAACTGGTGGCTTTATGTGGAACCCCATGGAAGCGGGCAAGGTGTTTGTGACTATGGCTGACAAACTCATCAAAGGAGAGACGATTCAGGCGGGTACCAACATTCCGGGTCTTGGTGTGGTCAACCCTGAGCCGGGCTCAACCAACTTAATTGTCGATCAACTGGTCGAACTCAACAAAAACACGGTAGACGATCTTGCCGCTATGGGGCTGTAACTCAGTGTCAGTAACACAATCGCGGGTCAGCTAACTTGACCCGCTTTAGTAAACCAGTGACAGGAGTTGTTGGGTGGATAGTTCTAGTGCAAATCAGAACCAAAAGTCGATTCTGAAGTTTCGGCACGTTTCGATTCGATTCGGTGGTGTGCAGGCTTTGGATGATGTCGAGTTTGAGGTAGGGGCTGGCGAGGTACATTGCCTTGCGGGAGAAAATGGGTGCGGAAAAAGCACCATCATTAAAGTGATTACCGGTGTTTATCAGCCTGCGCAAGGTGCGGAAATGGAACTGGCGGGTCAAAAGGTCAATAAGGTGACACCGCAGTTGGCACGTTCGTTAGGTGTGGCGGTTATTTGGCAAGATCTGGCACTGTTCCCAGAGCTGACTGTGGCAGAAAACATTGCAATGGAAAGCAGCCTAGGTATGAGACCGCGCTGGGTGAATCACGCCCACATGTCCGATATGGCAACGCGAGCTCTGAAAAAGCTTGGCGTGGATATAGATCTGAATCAAACGGTGAAATCCTTACCTATTGCGGAAAGGCAAATTGTCGCGATTGCTCGTGCTCTGGTCTCGGATGCGAAAGTTGTGTTTATGGATGAGCCTACTGCATCACTTACACAAGCAGAGACAGACTATTTATTAGATGTTGTTCGTAAGCTCTCAGATAGCGGTGTCGCTGTGGTGTTTGTGAGCCACCGGTTGGTCGAAGTACTGGAAATCTCCAACCGAGTTACTGTACTGCGTGATGGTCGGCTTGTTGGAGTATACAACACAGAAGACATGACGCAGTCTCGCCTGACGGAGCTGATGACGGGGAAGCTCTTGAATTCCGAAGTCGCGGCAACCGATACTCAAGATTTCCCCACTGTGCTTCAAACCCACAATTTGACGCGTCACAATGAGTTTTACGATGTTTCTTTAACCGTCAAAGAAGGCGAGGTGGTTGGACTCATTGGTCTAATCGGTGCAGGAAGAACAGAGCTTGGGAAAACCCTTTTTGGTATGTCTTCTCCCCAGTCTGGGTCCATTCATATGCATGGGAAAGTTACGCGCTTTCAATCGAATCGAGACGCGATTGATTCCGGCATCGCGTATCTTTCTGAAGACCGTCTTTCACTTGGTTTGATTCAAGAGCAATCCATAGCCGATAACATCGTATTGCCTGTTTTAGACCGCTTACTCTCCGGTTCAAAACTCATTTCCTCCGACAAGAAAAACGCACTGGTTACACATTGGATTCAAGAATTAGCCGTAAAAATTGGCTTGCAAGACGACGCCATCGCCACTTTATCTGGTGGAAATCAGCAGCGTATTGCCATTGCAAAATGGTTAGCCACTCAGCCTAAGTTACTGATTTTAGATTCCCCGACCGTTGGGGTGGATGTCGGTGCACGTGCGGGCATTTTTGAGATTGTGAGGAACCTAGCCAAACAAGGGCTCGGAATACTCCTCATCTCGGATGAGATTCAAGAAGTGTATTTCAATGCTGACCGAGTGCTTCACATGGCGGATGGGCACATCGCGGGCGAGTACGATCCGCGCCAGTTAGCGCTGAAATCGTTGGAAGAGGTCGTGTATGTCTGATTCAAATAAATCACTGCCGTGGTGGAAAGCGTTATATCGACACCAAGCAACAGAAGTCTGGCTCGGCGCGGTGTTGCTGCTGGCGTGTGTTGGCTTATCGCTGTCTACCGAGCAATTTTTTACCTTAACAAACCTGTTTGATTTGCTGAATGCCAGCTCCATCAATTTGATATTTGCTGTCGGGTTGCTGGTGGTTTTGATTGCAGGAGGCATTGATATTTCATTTGCCGTGGGCGCTTCGGTTGTCCAATACATCGTCGCCACCACCATCATTGATTTAGGAGGCGGCAGTTGGGCGCTGGGCGTGAGTTTGTCGGCGGTAGTTGGCATCGCACTTGGCGCGATCAACGCCGCGCTTATCCATCATTTTAGGATCATTTCTATAGTGGTCACCATCGCCACATTCAATGCCTTTTTTGGCTTGTTGATGTTTTTTACTCGTGGGGTTTCCATTTACAACCTGCCAGATTGGTGGACGGATCGAGTGATCATTTTTGAACATGAAATGGCAAACGGCTCGTGGGCGGAATTGACGCTTCCCGTCGTTGTTATGGCGGTGTGTGTGGTCGCGACATGGGGGCTCATTCGCCACACCAATATCGGAAGGCAGCTCTACGCGTTTGGCAATAACCCCGAAGGCGCTCGGCGAATTGGCATCAACATTGGCGCCATGCAGTACATAGCGTTTGGTTGGATGGGGATGATGGCGGGTATCGCTGGGCTTATGCAGGTCAACTATGCGCAAGAGGTTGTCCCTAACGCTATGTATGGGCGTGAGTTAGATGTACTGGCGGCAGTCGTACTTGGCGGGGCAAGGCTCGGTGGTGGTCGGGGCACCGTTCTTGGCTGTATTTTGGGCGTGATGCTGGTGGCGGTCACGCAAAACGGTCTTAATTTGTTAGGAGTATCGCCCTATGCCTTCAAGATGGTCGTTGGCGTGGTGATATTGGTGGCCATTTCCGTTTCAAATATGGATTGGTCTACCGTGTCTTTGCCTTCGGGGCGGTTTAAAAGAGCGATGACAAAAGGAGGGGCACATGAGTGATCAATCTGTTCGTCATACTAATAGTCAATCTTCGCCTAAGCGCTCTGCGTCTGAGCTATCTTCGACGAAAAAAGGCGATTCCGTTTGGTCTCACTTTGTTAAAACAGTGGGTATCGAGAACGTCGGCTTAAGTCTGTTACTGGCAGCGGTATTTATCGGTTTCAGTTTGGCGTCGCCCCGTTTTTTGTCAGTGGCTAATTTTGAATCCATGGCGTTTCAATTACCGGAACTCGGTATTTTAACTCTAGCTATGCTGCTGCCGATTTTAACGGGAGGTTTGAATCTCGCCATCACCTTCAGCGCCAATTTTTGTGGGCTGACGCTGGCGTGGATTTTGACTCAATTTGGTGGAACGGATGCGTCTGTCGCAGCATTTATTGGTGGTTGTTTGGTGGCGCTATTGGTTGGGGCGCTGTCTGGTTACATGATGGGCTCAGTGATCGCGTACACCAATGCACACCCAATTTTGGTTTCACTCGCCATGATGATTTTTTTACGCGGGCTAGGTGAGTTTCTTACCCGTGGGAAAGACATTTCGGGGTTCCCTGATTTTATTCAACCTTTAGGGCATGGCAGCGTCTTGGGGATACCCATTCCTCTCTTGATCATGCTTTCGGTATTTTTGATTTGCTATGTCTTTCTTGCCAAAAGTCGGCTTGGTCTCATCACCTATCTAATGGGCTCAAATATCGAGGCGGTGCGTTATTCCGGTATTCACACCAAACGCGCTCTCACGTTGGTGTATACCTTGTCTGGCGTGCTTTGCGCCGTGGCTGGCATAGTCATGATGCTGCGTTTCAACTCGGTGCGAGTTGGGCATGGCGAGTCTTACTTGTTAATAACCGTGTTGGCTTGTTTCCTAGGTGGCGTCGACCCGTTTGGTGGGTTTGGCAGGGTGGTGTCTGTTCTTCTGGCGTTAGTGATTTTGCAAGCGCTCTCTTCCGGTTTGAATTTAATAGGTATTAATCAACATTTTGCTACCGCGGCGTGGGGGCTTTTTTTGATTGCCGTCATGGTAATCCGATGGGGCTGGATACGCTTCTACAGAAAGAAAGTTTAATAGGAGAAACAAAATGAAAGGATTTGGTGTACATACTAGTATGTGGGCATTGGAGTGGACCCGTGAAGGAGCAGAACGTGCGATTTCCGAAGCCAGCCAATATCAAGGTATCGATTTTTTAGAAATCACCATGTTGGATCCCCCTGGCGTGGATGCCCCTCATACCCGCGCGCTATTGGAAAAAGCAGAGCTCAATGCCGTGTGTTCTTTGGGCGTGCCTTTGCATTGTTTGCCTTCTCAAGTGCCAGACAAAGCGTTCGACTTTCTTAAGCTAGCCATTGATAAAACGGTGGCTCTGGGGGGGCAATCACTCACCGGGGTAACGTATGGTGGTATCGGTGAAAGAACGGGAAAGCCGCCGACACAAAAAGAGTTGGATAATGTCGCCATAACCATGAGGCAAACGGCGGACTATGCGAAAAAACAGGGCATTGAATTGGGCATTGAAGTGATCAACCGGTACGAAAATCACTTATTCAATACTGCGTGGCAAGCCGTGGAACTGCTAGAAAGAATTGGCTCTGACAACATCTTTATTCATTTGGACACGTACCATATGAACATTGAAGAGAAAGGTGTTGTGAATGGAATACTTGATTGTAAGGAGCACCTAAAATACATCCATTTATCCGAAAGCGATCGCGGTGTTCCAGGTACAGGAACGTGCGATTGGGAAGAAGTGTTTGCTGGGTTAGCTGCGGTGGGTTTTAAGGGAGGAATGACTATGGAAAGTTTCATTAACCTTCCACCGCAAATCGCGTCTGCTTTGTCGGTTTGGCGACCAGTCGCAGAAAGCCCAGAAGAAGTGATGACGAATGGGCTGAGTTTCTTAAG
Source organism: Vibrio penaeicida (assembly GCF_030689305.1). Classification (GTDB taxonomy): domain Bacteria; phylum Pseudomonadota; class Gammaproteobacteria; order Enterobacterales; family Vibrionaceae; genus Vibrio; species Vibrio penaeicida_B. Next base: position 191,263 of record NZ_JAUYVM010000005.1, read on the forward strand.
AAACAAAGCCAAACAGTATCGCTTATTGTAATTTCAACGTATGAACTGCCAGATAAAACTTTAGTTATCTGGCAAGTTTACAATGTAAATTCACCTCATCACCTTTCAATAAGTTGTCCTATCTTATCTTTCGCTTCGGTATAACGTTTTTATAGTTCGTGAGCGAGCGTATTACCTTTTTCCATAAAAAAACGTAAAACCACCTTCTTTTCGAAAACTTACGCTATTTCAGTGCGTCATTATTCATAATTTTTCTGTTTTGGTGTTTTTATCAATAATGTGATCTGGTTGTTATTCGATCAGTTGGTCGCATCTTGAACTAAACATATTTTTACGTATAGTAAAATTTTTACACATTTAACATAATGGAAACATGCTGGGGTGTAACAGGTATGGATGCTTATTCTCTTGGTGCAAGGATTCGTAGAAAACGAAAAGAATTAGGAAAAACATTGCAACAAGTCGCCGATGAATCTCGGTTCTCTATTGGTTTTTTGTCGCGTGTTGAGCGTAACGATGTTTCACCCTCCCTCTCGTCGCTCGCGATCATTGCGAACGTATTGCAGTCGGATATGGAAAGCTTTGTTTCGGTGCCGAGCAATGCAGGTTCAGTGATTTTGGCTGAAGATCGTGCCGGTTTTTCCTTACCCGATGGCAAAGCACACTATCAGCAGCTTTCGAGTGATTTTCCTGGTAAGCGAATCAATGGGGCCGAAGTCCTTTTGGAGCCGGGGTTTCAAACCGAAGCAATGGTCCATGAGGGGGAAGAGTTGTGTGTGGTGTTGGATGGGCAGTTGACATTAACCCTCAATAATAAAACTCAAGTGCTCACCAGTGGTGATAGTGCTCATTACAGCGCGGCCATTCCTCATCAATGGCGCAATACGCATACCACGCCATGCCGAGTGATGTGGTTTGGCGACCTCGATATCTTTGCCCATCATAAGGAAGAGTGACATGAGCGAGAATTTCGCGAGTTTTGAACGCACTCAGCAAGAACTGAAATGTGCGGTGGGTTTTAAGTTACTGACCATTATGTGCCTAACCAGCAACCAAGCCTGTCGATGCTACACCAGTGACGCTAATCACTACCCAGTAAGCGGTGTGAAACCTTTAGAGTTTGATGATTGGCATCAACAGGTGGTTGTTATGGCGACACCTTTTGTGTGTAACGAGCGCGCTTTATTGGATAAGCATTTAAAAGACAGCGCTTTGTTTGAAAAACTTCAGCTCGGTTCAGCCATTAATCTTCCTGTGATGTTTCAGGATGAAGTTATTGGCACCATCAACCTCCTCGATGAAGAGGGGGCCTACCTTAGTATTGATTTACCCAATGCAATGGAAGTTGCGCAGCAAGTAGCACCCGACTTAATGGCTTTTCGGCGTGCACTTGAAAAGTAACAGGAGACATTACGTGAAGTACTTAAATCAACACCTTATCTGGCGCAAGCTAGCCGTTACCACCAGCATGTTGTTATGCACATCAACGTTTGCAGCCACGCCACCATCCACACTAGTAGTAGCAAAAAACATTGATGACCTCGCTACACTCGATCCTGCACAAATTTACGAGTTTACTGGCGGGGAATTGAGTAACAGTTTGTACGACCAACTGGTGGAATACCATGCAGGAGCAACGGACACGTTGGTCGGCGGGTTAGCGAGTTCTTGGCAAGCGGACAGCAGCAATCGCACCATCACTTTTGAACTGGATAAAAAGGCGAAGTTTGCCTCGGGCAATGACGTGACAGCCGACGATGTCGTGTACTCATTTGTGCGAGTCATGAAGCTCAACAAAACCCCGTCTGCTGTTGTGAAACAACTGGGTTGGAACGCAGACAACATCGAATCCCAAGTGGTTAAAGTGGATGATGACACCGTCAAAATCCGTTACAAAGAGGGCATTTCCCCTGATTTTGCCTTAAACACGTTAACGGCGACTGTCGCGTCTATCGTGGACAGTAAAATGGTGAAAAAACATCAGAAAGATGGCGACATGGGCAACGCATGGTTAAACAAAAATAGTGCGGGTTCTGGTCCCTTTTCTCTTCGGATCTGGAAGGCGAACGACACGGTTGTGCTTAGCGCCAATAAAGATTGGTGGGAAGGCGATTTAGCGATCAAACAAGTGATTTACCGCCACATTGTTGAGCCAACCACTCAGCGTATCATGTTAGAAAAAGGCGACATCGATATCGCGCGCGGTTTGGGACCGGATCAAGTTCAAGCCATTGCCGACAATTCTGATTTGAAAGTCGAAGATTACCCTCAATCGGCGGTGTATTTTTTCTCGTTTAATGTGAAAAATGACAAGTTGAACAACCCAGAGTTTTGGCGCGCAGCGAAATACCTGATTGATTACAAAGGAATGGCAAATTCGTTCTTAAAAGGTCAATTTAAAGTGCATCAAGCATTTTGGCCACAAGGTATGCCTGGCGCTGTGAGCGATACCCCGTATTCATTAGATGTGGCAAAAGCCAAGCAGATTTTAGCGGACGCTAAGATAGAGAATCTCAGTCTGAAAATGGATTACATCAACAGCGAGCCTTTCTCTAGCATGGCGCAATCGATTCAAGCCACATTTGCCGACGCTGGTATTGCGATCGATTTGGTACCGGGTACAGGGAATCAGGTCATCACCAAATACCGTGCGCGTGAACACGAAGGCATGTTGTTGTACTGGGGACCAGATTATGCCGATCCTCATTCAAACGCGGGGGCGTTTGCCTACAATGCCAACAACGATGACGACCACTATGTTTCCACTACAACGTGGCGTAATGGCTGGCAAGATCTCGCATTGAACAAGAAAGTAGAAGCCGCACTGAAAGAAACCGATCGCGAAAAACGCTTGCAGCAATACCGTGATTTGCAACATGACGTGATGGAAAAATCGCCCATTGTCGTGATGTTCCAAAATCAAGCGCAAACCGCACTTCGCGCGAACGTTAAGGGCTACGAGCAAGGCTCATCCGCCCATCAGGTGTATTACTCAAAAGTCACTAAATAGGTCGATAATAGAGGGATCGCAGTCATGATGGAGTCGAGCAGTAAACTCCTTTCAGTCAGTTTGATGCTAGTAAAGCAAACGTCCATGGTTGTCGTAACCTTGGTAGCACTGTTGGCTGTGACCTTTTTTATCGGTCGAGTCATGCCTATCGACCCCGTGGTCGCTGTGGTGGGCGACCGCGCTAGCCCTGAAGTGTACGCTCAAGTCGAGGCTGAACTCGGCCTCGACAAATCATTGCCAGTCCAGTTTTGGCGCTACTTACAAGATGTTACAAGCGGTAATTTAGGCATGTCACAAAGTACTGGAAATACGGTGCTGGAGGACATTAGCAACTTCTTTCCCGCCACGCTAGAGCTGGCGACATTGGGCATTATCGTGGGTGTTTTACTCGGTGTGCCTCTTGGTATTTGGGCGGCGCTCCATCGAGGTACATGGCAAGATAACCTCATTCGAGTCTTTTCGCTGGTGGGTTACTCCACTCCTGTATTTTGGTTGGGTTTGATTGGGCTGTTGGTGTTTTATGCCAAGCTCGATTGGGTAGCCGGACCAGGGCGATTGGATATCGGCTACGAGTATTTGGTCACGCCAGTGACAGGGATGATTTTGGTGGATTCCGCGCTAGAGCAGCAATGGGATGTATTTTGGAACGCCATCAGTCATTTAGTTCTGCCCGTTCTTATCTTAGGTTACTTCTCCATGGCGTACATTGGCCGCATGACTCGTTCATTGATGTTGGATGAGTTAGAAAAAGAATACGTGGTGACGGCGCGAGTGAAGGGGGTCAGTGAATTTACTCTAATCACTCGGCATTGCTTAGTGAATATTCGAGTCCCGCTGATTACGATCTTGGCGCTTACTTACGCCAGCTTACTTGAAGGCGCGGTATTGACTGAGAGTGTGTTTGCTTGGCCTGGTTTGGGTGCATACATTACTAATGCGTTGTTTTCTGCCGACATGCCTGCAGTACTGGGGGGCACGTTGGTCGTGGGGATCTGCTTTGTGAGTTTGAATTTATTAGCGGAGCTGGCTTACCCACTACTCGATCCAAGGGTGAAACGATGAATTCTTCCATCAAGTCTTCCATGAAACCATCGCTAAAACAGTGGCTGTTGAATGATAGCCCAACCAGCCAGTGGCAGGCGAGATGCGCAAACTGGTATCGAGTTTGGTTAGCGTTGTGTGGCAATCCACTCACCTTGATGGGGATTGCACTGCTGGTGTTATTAGTGGCAGCGGCGATATTGGCGCCATGGCTAGCACCCCACTCCCCCATTGAAACGAATTTAGAATTGCGTTTGCTAGCACCTTCTTCTGATTTTTGGCTTGGCACAGATCACCTTGGGCGCGACATCTTTTCTCGCTTGTTATATGGCGCGCAAGTTACTGTAACCATTGTGCTTTTAGTGGTTGTTACAACAGCGCCTCTTGGGCTTATGATCGGTGTGGTTGCGGGGTATTTCGGTGGGTGGGTAGAGCTGGTGTTAATGCGCATTACCGATATTTTCCTCGCGTTTCCTAAGTTAGTGATGGCACTCGCCTTTGTCGCCATCTTAGAACCGGGTTTAGGTAACGTAGTTTTGGCCATTGCCATAACCGCGTGGCCCCCTTATGCACGGGTAGCTCGTGCAGAAGCACTTACATGCCGAAACGCCGATTACATTCAAGCAGCAAAGCTGTCTGGCGCTTCGCCAATACGAATTTTGTACAACCATATAGTACCGATGTGTATGACCTCTGTGATCATCCGTGTCACCTTGGATATGGCAGGGATCATTCTCGTCGCAGCAGGGTTAGGATTTTTGGGGTTGGGTGCGAAACCGCCCACGCCAGAGTGGGGCATGATGATCGCAGAAGGTCGCTCTTTTTTATTGGATCAATGGTGGGTCGCTACCATTCCGGGCGTGGCCATTTTATTGGTCAGCCTAGCGTTTAACTTGCTTGGCGACGGTCTTCGTGACGCCCTTGAAGGCAAGCAATAGGGAGTGCGCATGTCATTATTGAAAGCCGAAGAGCCGTTGTTAAAAGTCGACAATCTCACCGTCACCTTTCCTACTGCGAAGGGGCCGGTGGACGTGGTGAAAAACTTTAACCTTGAAATGGGGAAAGAAAAAATTGGCATCGTTGGCGAATCGGGTTCGGGAAAATCCATGACGGCACGAGCCATCTTAGGTTTGTTGCCGCAAGCAGCGTCGATGAAAGCAAAGAGCCTCTCTTTACAAGGAGCAAGCTTGTTGGATTTATCACCGCGCCAGTGGCGACAAGTTCGAGGTAAAGCGATCACCATGGTGATGCAAGATCCCAAATTTTCGTTGAATCCGGTACTCACCATAGAGCGGCAACTGCTTGAAACTTGGAAGTTGCACCACAAAGGCAACAAACAGGACGCGCAGCAAGCGATTTACGAGGCACTTTCTGAAGTGGCGATTCGAGATCCAGAGAGAGTCTTAGCGTGTTATCCCCATCAACTTTCTGGTGGCATGGGGCAACGAGTAATGATCGCCATGATGTTACTGCCTCAACCGAGCATTCTGATTGCCGATGAAGCTACATCAGCATTAGACGTCACCGTGCAAAAACAAGTGTTGGAATTGCTAAATAACTCTGTGGAAGCACATGGTACTGGCTTGATTTTGATTAGCCACGATTTGCACCTTGTCGCTGAATTTTGCGACCGAATCATTGTTATGTATCGCGGCGGTATTGTGGAAACCCTATTGGCGTCTGATTTGCACCAAGCAAAGCATCCATATACGCAAGGCTTGCTGGCTTGTTTGCCCAGTTATCAAAAGCGCGGTCAGCTTCTCTCCACGTTAAATCGCGATCCAGCATGGGAAAAATAGACATGATAGACATCCGCAATACCGATATTTATTGGGGGGAGTTTCTTGCAGTTAAGCAGTTTAACCTTAACGTCGCTGCTAACCAGTGTGTTGGCTTAGTAGGCGAGTCTGGTTCGGGCAAGTCCACCGTTTTACAGTTACTCACCGGTATCAATCAAGAGTGGCAAGGTGAAGTAGACATCGCAGGGCAACGTTTGGACACCGGTAAGTCTTACCCCAAGACGCTTCGTAAAGATGTGCAAATGGTGTTTCAAGACCCGTATGCGTCGTTACATCCTAAGCGAACCATCGACCAAACTCTGTCGGAAGTCGCGCATATCCACGGTCTGGGTGACGTATCTAAAAAGGTGTCCGGTGTGTTGTCGGATGTTGGGCTGGATGCTCGGTTTCGTTTTCGTTATCCCAGCCAGTTATCCGGCGGACAAAGGCAACGTGTCGCCGTGGCTCGTGCACTGATCAGTAAGCCCAAATTGGTGCTGCTGGATGAACCGACATCCGCATTGGACGCGTCGGTACAAGCGGAAGTACTCAATTTGTTACGCCAGCTTCAACAACAACATCAACTTACCTATCTGATGGTGAGCCACGATCTCGACGTGGTGAACTGGCTATGTGATGACGTATACGTCATGTGTCAGGGTCAGCTCGAAGAGCAGACGGATGTGCATCGGCTGGCGCGTCATCAGGCGACGAGCGAGTATACGCATAAACTTCTCGCTGCTACACATGGCGAAAAAGTCTGCGATTAAATACTCTTCCCGCTTTTGATGCACAGGCACAGTCTTGGTAGAGGCATAGTAAATTATTTGTTCTTTTAGACGATACCTCTCACGAAATAATCGTGAGAGGTAATGGCTATCACAGACAATACAATGCTGAGCGAGTTCGAAGTGACTCTTCTTCGCCACTAAAGCTATCGTAAATATGTATATCTGGCTCAGCCTTTAGGTATTTAGCCGGATTTTTTATTTCTCTCAGTTTGATGTAATTCTTTCTCGCTGAAATTCTTTCAATTGCTTCAACACGGAAGTAAGTGTTTGGCTTCGCTAAAATTTCTGCTTCATATGCTTTGAAGGTATACGCATTAATTGCTCGCCCTGATGACTTCAATTCAATTTTGAACTGAGCAGCAGACAGGTCCTGATATACCCCCGCAGCAGAGTGATTTCTTGCCATACTTGGAATGGTCGATGTCGATAAAAATGCCTTTTGATGCAAAATGTCACCAATATTAAGTTTTTCCAGAAGGCTGTTTTTAATGGATGAGCCTCGATAAACAGTCCCTTTAAAATTAGGCAACTTATTCATTGCGCTCCGCATCTGGGAAACTCGCGTTTTGAGAGCTTCCCCATAACCTGCCATCAGAAACTCTTTCGGTTCACCTGCTCGCATGTACTCATTCACGATATCATGGTCAACGCGACCATAACGTTTAATCGCCGAGTACTCTTCTGGGAGCATTTTTTTCTCTGCTTTGGCATGATGAACGATCGTCCAATCCATCAAATCATCCGCCATCTGTTCTTGTTGCATCGGTGATAGGTCTTGCCCTTTAAACTCAGCGAAATCTTCTGCAAATGCATAGCTCTGAGCGGCAATTGTCTGAGTGGCAATTGTTAACAACGTAGCGAATAGTCTCTTTTTCATATTATGCTCCCTTATCCACTGCAGACTAGAGATCGCCAGTAAGATTGGCTTATCTCTTCACCTGAATAGAGGTTGTATGTTTTCCCCGTCGTCGCCTCATGTGACGAGACGGTCTCTAGCGCCACCATTGAAGCACCTTGATTCAACTCGATATTTGTCACTCTGTAGTAAGTGTTAGGTGGCAACAATACTTCGGCTTCTCCCCCAAATTCAGACAGCCCCCCAAGTGCACGACCATGATTTTTCACTTGAACTTCATACAACACTCGCTGTAAAGGCTTTGAGGAATTCGGCCTTACTACAGCAAACCGCTTCGCAATGTCAGGAATAGTGCTGCTTGATGTAAAAGCAGGCTCAACCACGACATCTCCAACTTGGAGTTTGTTCAAAAGAGACTGCCTTGCCCACGCGCCACGATAAGTTACCCCCTTGTAGCGAGGCAGTTTTTTCATAGCGCTGCGTACTTGCTTAATAAACGTTCTCGCACTTTTTCCTGAACTGCCCCATGTAGACGTATCCGTGGCTCTTAAATAGTCATTCGCAAGTTGATAACCAGAGACAGAAAAATCCTCCAACGCTTCCGCTTCGTTTGCTGTCATCAATTTGTATCGCCAACCACTGGAAGCTTTTGCCCAATCAGAAAATTGTGACGCCAGTTCATCGACTTGCACTTTGCTGCGCAAAGGGGCTTTCAATGCATCGAATGGCGTAGCCTGAACAGCAAAGCTAAAACAGAGAATACAGAGTGAAATAACTCTCAACATAGTTTGCTTCTCCTATTACCAATACCTTGGGTTGTTTGGGCTTAAATCACAGGAAATATTTAACGTATTCTGCTTGTTAACCCCGAATCGAATCGCACTAAACAGCTCTAACTGTTGACGAGTCACGCTGTCAAACCAATCAGAAAATGGTGTCAACCAATACAATGATTCGTCACCTGAGATCTTAAATAAGGCATCTCGAAGCTGTGGGTAATTAATTTCACAAGATCGACCCGGTAGGTTGGTGAAGTTCTCGTTGACTTGAACAAGCAGGTCGAGCTTTCTACCCAGTTCAGAATTGGTGTTAAACAAGTCATCAATGGAGGCATGCAAACGCACGTCATAACTCACCTCTTCACCACCATTCGCTGGGTAGTAATACGCTGAATCGATATCGTCGATGTTGTGATAGACATCTAACGTTAAGTACCGAAGAAGATGCGCAGGTAAAGGCTCAGAAAGTAATGCGGTTGTCCCCATTTCTCCAGAAGCATAGTGACCCGTAGAAATATTCTGCGCATGGACAATGGCAATGTATCTCTGGAAATCACCAATCTGTGAAGCAAGCCATTCCTCACCATTGCTGTCAGCGACACTCATCGCCTCTAAAATGCGGTTTTTTACAATACCTTTCGCCAACGGCAACGAGGCAGAAAGGTTTCTAATATTTAAGTTCGAAGCCTTAAGTGCTGATGCAATTAGAGGTGCATGTTTATCAAGGTCGAAACTTCCTGGATAAAGGTAGCTATAAAAACCACTAACGTGAGCCGCTTGCCATTCACTCTCTAATGCCGAGCGAATAAACCCTTCTAGATTTGCCAAGCGTTTTGAATGGACGTAGTACCCAGAGTCTTTGTTTCTTTCGTGCCAGTCAGCAATGTGGTGTAGTGAGGACTCTCGAGACAAGTTTTCTTTTTCTAAGTAGCTTGAAGACCATGCCGCACAGGCATTTCCACCGCCACATTCAGCCTCTAACGCTGCGCTTGAATCAAACAACCAACGCATAACTCGAGCTTTGTCGGTTTCCGCGTTTCTGATAATACGTTGTTTATCGGAGAAACTTAGGATCTGTTGCTCAAGCCAAGCCTCTTCATGTTGAGAGCTCCAACCTTCGTTGATCAATTCATCCATAGATTGAGAAAATACACGTTTGATAGCACCGCGATTTGGCATCACCATCTGCGAAATTACTTCATCTTTTGACGACTCATAATGCTCTTTTTTTGCAGGGATCCACGTGTATTCCGTACACCCTCTGAAGTTCGGGTCACCCCCAAGAATCCCAATTCGAGTACACTTCCTATACCCTTCTTGAATAACAAAGTACTTTTGACGACGTTCGGTTGCCGTGGCTGGGCGCCCAAAAATACTGCGAGACATCTCATCTATCGCTAAATAATCCGCTTGCTCTTTAAAGTAGCGATGGGCATTCGCAACCGCCTCTGAATCAAACAAACGATCGATGGTATTCCTGCCTTCTGCATACATCTCCGCTTTTAACTTGGTTCTAAGATCATCAAGTTGTGTGTTGGCGGTCTCGACGATTTTGATCTTCGCATTAAGAGTTCGTCGATATAGTTGGTGCAGGGATTTGCGATCCAAACCTTCCACTTCCCCATTTTTAAGATCGCCCAGTACCGTTACAGCTAGGTCTAAATGGTCTTGCTGGCAATGCTGCAAGCGCGCTAAAGCTTGATTGGCTTCTTGTTTCGATGGCACATACATCGGGCGGTTGTTGTTTTCTTCCTGATCTGGGTATAAGGCCAACAGTGCATCGATCTCAGTTCGGCAAGTTGAAGCAAGATCAGAGGCAAACAGTTTGGCATTCGCACCTTGTAGCGCGAGCTTATTAAAAATGGCTTTCTGAACTTCGCTCTCTACCGAGTTAATCAAGGTCTCGGCTAATACGGCTTGCGCTTTTAGTGCTTCTTGATAATGCTGTTGGTACTTGAGTGCTACATCAGAGGCATAGCCCTTCGCGAGCGCCTCAAGCATGCGCTGTTGGCTTGAGGCGAGATCAGCCCAATGCTGCTTATCTTTTTTATCTTGTTGAGTGACAATATCGTCATGAACGGTAAAGCTATAGTGATCCCCCGCTGCAACCCGATCCCAGCGTGCGGTTAAGATCTTACGATCAATTTCTCGCTCAGGTAGCTTGAGTACACCAAACCAGTCAATTAGGCTCATTACTGTCGCAAAGCGGTCGTAAGACGTTTTCGTTTCATCTTCAAAAGCTTGAGCCACTTCATTGGACCACAACCCCACAGCGATGGTGTCGCCCACAGGTCCTAAAGCTTCAAGTGCACCCTTAGCAAAACCAGCTGTCGAGCGCCCTATTGTCGCGAGCAAACTCGCCGCTTCTTCAGATTCAAGAACGGCAACATTTGCAGGGCCGACTTCAAGCAGTGATGCAGTTTCTGGGAAAACTTCGTCAGCTTCGGTAAGCGAAGGTCTAGCGTCAGCATGGTGTTCTGGCGCAGACAAAAATAAATCTTCTGGCGTTAGATCTTCACTGAAATTTCGGTAATTTGATTTACGTATGTCGTGGAAGCTCTCGCGATCCAGTACGTTATATTCATCGCCAATGTTACAGACTTCAAAGGCACTAACACAGGGGGAGGCAATGGCACACGCCAACACCAGTTTTCGTAACTTCATATAATTATCCTTGGTTGGAGAAGTTATTTGCTTCTTACAGGAAGCAGCAAGCCTCCGGTTACTCATTCGCAACCGGAAATAAACGCTTTTAATTAGGATGCTCTCTTAGATAAACCTTGAGAGCAGAGAGACTTGGAGTTAAGTCGTTGGGTTATGCCGAGGGATCATTGAGTTCATAGACAGCCAAACTTTATTGTTATGTTTATTACCTCCTGCGCACAAGACAGTCTGTTAGGAAGAAGCTATCAAGATGTCAAAGGCGCTATTTTTTATTGTCTTTATGATGTTTCGCAAAATATTAAACCAGTATATGCATGTTCAGGCAATGCATCTTGTCTCTATTTATTGTAAGTTATTCGCTACTTAATGTAATGATAAATAAGACATTAAAGTTTATTAGGGTTGATTTTGGGAATGTTCCCATTATGGATAATAATAACAATATAGATGACTGTTTCAATTTAAAAATCTTTAGCGCGGTTATGTCATTGGCCATTAGTAGTAGATGAAACATTAGGGGGTTTTGAGTAAAAAAAGCCGCAGAGCAGACAAAATTCCGAATCGCAATGTGCACAAATTATTCGATAAATCTATCATTAAGGCATTGTTTTATAACATCTTTACTATTTGATTAAGAATCAATCACATCATCAAATGGTTAATATCTCATAAGATGAAAAGAAATAAGCTATTGCAACAACGGCATTGAATCATTATCGATATATCAATCAGTACCAATTCTGGATAATTTTTGCACAATTCGGATATAGCGCTGGGTACGCGTAGACTATCTTGTGTTTACTATGTAAATAGAATGTTAATGACTCGGATGGGTTTGAGTAGCTTTGAATAACTCAATGCACCCGTATTCCGAGCAAAGGCATCATAACGAAAAGCAGTTTGACGCAATATAGTGAGGAGTGACGGATGTATGACTCCAGAATAAATAACTCATTGTTTCGTTTGGTTGATCAGGAATTTAGCCAATCGGAAAGGCTTCTTTTTTCCTCTGGGAATGTGACGGAAGTGTGCGATGCCGTTGGGCAAGTCATGAAGTCTCATTCACTTTCGGTGAAAGAGGATCGTACCAAGCTGGATGCGAGAATGCATTTTTTGCAGCTGGGTGAAATTTCGGTGAGCCGCCTTCATTACGGTGCTAGTGTGGACATTGAACCCGGTGCAATGAAAGAGTTTTTTCTTGTCCAAATGCCCCTGTCTGGCCGGGCTGTGATTGAGAGCCCACACAGCGTGGTGGATTCCACAACAAATCTTGCCTCTGTGCTAAGCCCTGACGACAGTGTGAGCATGCAATGGAAGCCAAATGTTGATCAACTAATGATCAAAATTCCAAAGCCATTAATTGAGCGCACGGTGGTGGGCATAACGGGTCACGCCTTACATGAAACGGTTCGGTTTGATTTGGGGTTTGAATGGCAAAGAAGCCGAGAGTGGACAAGCTTACTTTGGTATTTGTTGACTTACGCCGCTCAGATTTCACCGTTCGAAAACCAGAATAGCTTGATCCTTGGGCAGCTAGAACAGTTGGTCGCCACGTGTTTGCTAAGTTGCCATTCTCACAATTACTCCGCTAACGCCGCTAACAGTAAACCGTCTATTCGTCCTCGGCATGTTCGTATTGCTCAATCGTATATTGATGCACACTTGAATGAAGACATCACCGCAGAAAGGCTTGCAGGAGTTGCTGGTGTCAGTGTACGTAGCTTATACGGTGGATTTAAAGACTTTCTTGGTATCAGTCCGATGCAATATTTGCGCAATCTGAGAATGGAAAAGGTGCACTCAGAATTGCAAGGTGGACAAGCACAGAGCGTTACAGGGGTAGCAATGAAGTGGGGATTTTCTCATATGGGTCGGTTCAGCGTTGCGTATAAAAATCGTTATGGTGAAAGCCCAAGCGAGAGCTTAAGACGACTTTAATCTATTTGTTTTCAATTTTTTACCTTTTTAACCTCTTTCAACTTTCTACATTCTTCTCTTTTATGAAAAGCCCCTTTCGATAGGAACAACCTATTCGAAAGGGGGCTATACTCAAACCACCTCAAGATGCTAGGTTCAGCGGCTTCTTATCTATAGATTTGGGGCTTTGTTTTCAGGCAAGGCACCAATTTGCAGATCTAGTGGTTCTAAATCAATAATTGGTAACGCGGCATGAAAATAAAGCAAACTCGCCCTTGGGAGCTCATCTTCTGTCCCATTTCATCGTCAAAGAACTTGGAAAGGACTCGTCATTCCACTACGTTCTTCTCCTTGAACTGAAACAGAAGATAGAGCTCTGAATCCTGCACCTTGAGGTGGTTTGAGTATATATTCATATTTTTAGGCAACTCTCTTAAGTCCTAGGCACTCGCCAAAGAAGTAAACTTCCCTTGATGGAATACCAACGGAGAGTGCTCGGTAGAATTAGTTGAAAGAACGTGACCAATCAAGAGCAAGTGATCGCCGGCGGCGTTCTGCTCGACGTTTTTACAGACCAATGTGGCGATAGCCCCCTCAATTACAGGCACACCTTGAGAGTTGATGTGATAACCAACGCCATCGAATTTGTTCTCAACTTTTGAGCTGGCAAATCGCATAGCAAGATCCGCTTGCTCGCCAGAAAGCACATTGATGGAGAAGTGATCACAGTCGTTAAAGTTCGCCAAGTTAGGGGATTGGGTTCCTAAACTCCAAAGCACTAAAGGAGGCGTGAGGGAGAGCGACGCAAAGGAGTTGATCGTGAGCCCTATTGGCATGCCTTCTGTTGTTCGAGTCGCTACAATGGCAACGCCTGTTGGGTATTTACCTAGCGCTTTTCGCAGAACTTGAGGAAGCAAAGATTCGCTGTCTTGTTTTGTCGGTTCTTGGCTCGTCGGTTTTTGGCTAATTGGGGTTGAGTTATGGCTCATAAATCTTGCCTCCTACGCACTTTTAACCGAGTGGGAATCAACGAAATCTCGACACAAATTGGCGTCATCCCACCAAGGGTAAAAACTCGGTGGATGATTGAACCCGTTTGCGATGGTTGAAGCGAGTGATGGGTATTGCTGTGCCGACGCGAGCAGTTCCAGAATATGGGGCGGAGGCGGAAGCAATAAACTGTTGGTCCAACTCACCACACTGCTTGCGTATTCCCAGAAAGTTTCGAAGGTTTGGTTCATCCAGTCGGCGGTAAATGGCTGCTCTCCTCGTGCCAAAATGGCGTCGCCGTACACTTTCGCGGCTTTGGTGGCATTGTTGGAGCCTTGACCTGTAATCGGATCGTTCGTTGCCACTGCATCGCCCATACCAAACACCAAGCGGCCCGAAGGTAACGTCATCACGGGCTTGCGAATGGTTGGTGGAAAACGGCCGGCTAGAATGCCATTTTCGTCGGTTAATTCTGTGTGTTGGCAACGCTCGGCTTCCCAAGGGAGAAAGGTCTCTAAGATCTTCTTACTGGTGGCAAGGTGTTCTTGTGGGGTACTCACCTCGTTCCAGCAATCCATTGGGCCGCCGGGTACACCTTCAAACACCATAATGTCGCAAGGACCTGACGTAGTGAAGGCTGGGAAGGTAAAATACTCACCCACACCCGGAATCAAATTGAACGCGACTTGGCTGAAATCGTCCTGCTGTTTCATGCCATTGACGTAAGTAAGAGCAAGTGCGCGTTGTGGCTTACTGAATGCAGAGCGAGCTTCATCGCGCTCAAATAGCCTAACGACATCCCCTTTCCCTGCGGCAAGGAGCACGAGGTCATGAGTGGCGGTGAGATTTTCTAGTTCTGGAACACCGACGTCATCAATGACCAACTTGCCTCCTTTGGATTCAAATAGTTCCATCCAAACCGGCATTTTAACTCGCTGGTCGACGGCTTGGGCTGGCTTGTCTAACTGAGCGCTCCAGCTTATGGCTTTTTCCCCTGCGATTTCAGGGTGGGGAACGGAAAACCCGATGCCCTCAACGTTTGGGCAATTGTTCTCCCATAGGTTTAAACCGGAGTCTCGTTCGATTTGAAGCGCGTCGTCGAACATACACTGACTGGACAACACTCTTCCATCGCGCACGCTTTCTGGTGTCCGGTTGGTGATTACCGTCACGCGGTAATCATTGTCTAAAAGGCGAATAGCCAAAGGAAGACCTGCTTGTCCTCCCCCTACAATGGCGATGCTTCTCATGATTTCACTCCTTTGATAATTAGATGTCTCATCGTTCTGTTAAGTCTCAATTGATTTCTTACTCTGCCAAGCGAGGAATGGCGGGTTTTGCTTGTTCTGGACCCATTGCGGAATAGCCGCCATCCACCGAGTAATCCGAGCCTGTGACAAAGCTGGATAAGTCGGACAGCAAAAATGCCACAACTTGGGATACTTCTTCTGGTGTACCGACTCGACCCGCGAGATGAAAATCCGCGGCGACTGAATCGGTTTTCTCTCGATTTCCATCCGTTAATTCATCCATGATTCTTGACCAAATCCAGCCCGGAGAGACAGAATTGACACGGATGCCGTCAGCAGAAAAGTCCATTGCCATGCTACGAGTGGCTTGAAGCAGTGCGGCTTTAGAAGCGGGGTAGAGCCAGCGACCGGTTTGCGCGATGGAAGAGGAAATACTGGTGAAATTCACAATCGAACCACCACCTAGCGCCATCATATGGGGGCGAACGGCATTGGATATCATTATGGCACTGACAAGGTTTGTGTTGAGAGCGTTAAGCCAATCTTCTCGGTTGGACTCTTTTCCTTCGTCTAAATAGGTTGCCGCTAGGTTAACGAGGAAGTGGATGCCTCCGTGGGTTCGCATAGTGGCTTCAATGCTGCTGTGTAGCTTTTCATCGTTTGTGATATCGACTTCGACGTAGCTTACATTTTTGTTATCCGTATAAGGGGCTGGCGCAATATCAAATACCACCACTTTCACATCATATTCGAGCAGAGTATTGACGACCCCTTGCCCAATTTTTGTGACTCCACCGGTCACGATGGCGACTTTTCCTTTTAATCCTTTCATCGACCCTCTCCTTGGTTTCGGTATCTAGATTGGTGTACCTGTTGGCATTACCATCCTCCTTCTAGTGAGGCTCAATCTCTATCCACAATTGAATTCAGGTATCCAAAGCCTGCAGTTTAGTTGCTGATATTGAGTACGGAGAGCTGCTTTTGAAGACAATTAAAAAGCCCGCGACTATTCTCGCGGGCTTAGCTTACGTGTACTTGATGTTGATGTTGGCGCTAGCGATTACTGTCCGCAAACCAGATCCCAGCTGCCATCGCTGCCAGGGACGGAATCTGTCCAGTACTTGGCTTGGTAGATTTTCCCTTGGTAGACGATTTTATCGCCCGTTCCTGCATGGCTCGGGTTTCCTGCCCAATCAGTTTGAGGCCAGTTAGGGTAAACATTGATCCCCGTCGTATTACAGGTTGTACCGCCACCGCCACCTCCCGTTCCTTTCGTGAAGCTGGCTTTTAGCGTCACGCCAGAAAACGCGCTGTAACCGGTTAAGTTGATGTAGTACGTGCCAGCCTTTGGTGTGGCAAATGAGCACGATTCGTCGTTACCGCTTTTGTAAGGACGACAGTCATGGCTACTCGATGTTGGTTTGGCACCATGTTTAACGTACAGATCCACATCACCCGAACCGCCGCTGGTGGCGATGTTAAGGTTGGTTGCACCGGAAGGGACTGCCAATGTATAGGTGATGGTTTGACCTTTAGATGCCGCGATTCCAGTCACTGGCTTGCCGTTTTCCAGTTCTTTGCCTGTTGGTGGCGGCGGTGGTGGTGGCGTTATTCCCTTATCAATAACCGATAAGTTGTTGGATGCGCGAGTGAGTTTAAGGACATCCCCAATTTGAGATGCCGACCACCAGTTTACGCCACTTGGTAGTGCGAGAGGGTTTGCGTTGCGCTGCTCACGACTTAGGGTTTCGGCACCCAAACCAAATTGTGCGGTACGAACCTCTAATGTGTTAGGGCTAACACTTAACACTTTGAATTGCTGAATGCTGGCCAAATCAATGGTCCAGCTTTTCGGATCGTTTGCGCTACGAGCAGGGGCACCCCAACTGCCTTCACCTACATAAACCGTACCGCCAGAAGTGGTTGCAGTGAAGTTGGAACCAGAAGGCTTCAATGCTTCGGTAACTTTATTAATGTGCGTATCTGATTCCACCACCAAATTCATTTTGTGTTGATAGAATAAATTTGCCCACCAAGAGACCAAAACGGTGTTGTCGCGCTTACCGGAATAATGCGGGTACATCGGCTTGTGGTACTGCGCCATGCGCCATTTTGCAGAACTGGCACTGGCGGCCAAATCTTGGCTTAGCCAATTGTTCATGGCTGTTGCGTAGCTAGACCAACCGCTGTCTTTAAACTGGCTATTAAGGGTATAAACACGCAGCAGTGGTGATACGTTAAACGCACCATAGGTATCTTTAGGGTTACACGTTTTATTGCCATCGAAATCGGCACCAAAGACTTGGCAAACAGTACTGTAGTTGTCGTCTTCATGGTTACCGTGTGTGGGTACGAATGGGTAAATACGCTTGTAGTTAACCCCGTCTATCAAATCACTTGAAAACGTCAGTTGCCAATCTTTTAAGTATTCACGCATTTCAGAGGCGGAGTTTTGGTTAGTGTAGTCACCGCCATGCATGATGAACAATGGGCGTACCTTCGCAACCAATTTGTTGCCAGCGCGGCGATTTGTCCAACCTGTGCGGGTATCGCCCCCTGCAATCGCGACAAACGGAGAGTTGTCTGTTGGGGCGGTTTTGAACCAAAGGCGGTCGCCACACCCTGCGTCATCACACACTCGGTAGTAAACCGGAGAGTTGGCTGGTAAACCGCTCAACTGCACAAAGCTGCTTTTCAGCGAGTTAGCAAACGTATGGCTAAAAGACACATTGGATTTTTTCCACTGCTGCTCACTGGTGGTGAATCCATATTTTACGTGGTGATTGGCGCTTGTTGTCGGGGAAAACCCAATCGTGGCTTTTGATGATGGCGACCCATCCCAAACCAAGCGGTGGTATTCACTTCCAGCGAAGCTTTGACAAGCCATAGCGGATAATCCGATCAGAATGCTTGTTCTGAGGTAATTCATTTTTTAGTCCTTTATTATTCATTACTTCTTTGATTAATTGACGTTAATGTCATCTGCGAGGTATGCCCCTCGCGGTGTGGCTTGGAAACCAACACCACAAAGGCAGCATTGCGATAAGGCAAAGTGTTCTCTTTACCTTCAAAAAGGTTGAAAGCCAGTGCGCCATGCTTTAAATGGCGGTACTGTTGGTCTAGCGATTTATTGGCACTTATCGTCCAATAATCGCTGTTTTTAATGCGTGGGAAGAAGTCTGTGGCGATCTGAGCCTGATTTGGTCTATCGTTGCTATGCAGCAGTGAAACCAATTCCTTTGGTGTGGGTAGTCGCCAATTATGATTGCCACATAACCCTTGTTTATTGGTTCGTTTGATCAGCGCTTGGGTGTCGCATCGCCCGTCTTGATAGAAGCAATCCCCTTTATCGGGTGCGCCTAATTGTCCATTGAACCAAGAGTAGGTCCAGTCGGCATCGTGAATGGATTCATCATCGGTTTTGACTTCCCATAGCAATCCTGTTTTTTCGTCGGAGACACACGCCCAAGGACCTTGCCAAGGCATCAAATGTTCGCCAGTGTTGGTGACTTTCACGTAGCGAGGGTGCGCCAATTGAACGGGCAGTATGTTGAAGCTGACGTAGCTATAAATCGACGTTGCGGCAATCATGAGGAGCGTAGCCAATATTCTTAACGTCATTGCACGTACTCCAGCTGTATCGGGCGATGGTGGCGTGTGTGGGCGATTTGGGAGTGATCAAAAGCGGAAACCCATATACAGGTGCCATCTTCTAAGGCTACGTCGTGCTTTGAACCTGTGTCGTGTTTACGGGAGACTTCTAGTGTCCAATATCCGTTTTCCCACTTTCCTCTTGCGCGGACGTTGGCTCTATCCCCTTCAAACTGGTTAGAACGGTACAACACCGACGGCAACTCGCTGCCTTCAGGTAAGGTGTCGTGCGTTTTTTGATAGGGCTGACTCCCAAACCAAGCGAGAGGTCGTGTGACCAATGAAGGTTCTGTTGGGAGTCGTTTTGGGGTGACATAGTGGGGTGAGTACCATTTCCAATTCATTTTGTATCCGCCACTGTCTTTGCCATCAGCAAGGTAGCCTGCGGTGTATCGGCGTTCGCCAAATCGAGGAGCACTGGCAGGACCAAAGAAATTATCGTCTGCTTGAAACATATCGTTGGTGCGAATGGCTTTCCAATGCCACAAATCGCGGATCCGATTATCCATACTGGCGTGGTAGCCCTTACCGTGCCAGTTTTCGGGTTTGCCTTTAATCGGCTTACGCCCAAGATATGCTGTGCCATCCGCACCGTATCCGCAGGTACTGGAAATCATGACGGCGAATTTGTCTTCGTAGTAGGTTGTTTCATCAAAATGGTGGAACCCATTTTGCCTGACCACCCACTTGCCGTTTTGCTTAAATAAAGGCAGATGAGCAAGGCTTTTGGTGGCGTCTTTCCAGCGGAATAAAAAGTAGGTTTCAAATTGGTTGGCTGCGGCTTTTATCGAAACCGTTGTTTGCCCATCAATGAAATTGGCTCCCCCCGTAGTGAGAACAGAGATTTCTTTTGCGTCTTGCCAAAAAGCTTCACTTGATTCTCCATCCACATTAACCAGTTCATCGATGCTTATTTTTTTAACCGTTAAAGGAAGTTGGCTACCGGAATACATAAATGCCCATCCAGCCCCTGCGGTACCCAATGACAGAAGCAGCGTAAACGAGAGTCGAGCTTGTTTTAGCGTTCGAAAAGGCACTACCATTTTTAGCACGTTTGCCCCATATTGAATGATGTAGACCAAACTGTGCAGTATCAAAAAAACCAACATGCCGATGGCAGACCAAAAGTGCCAAGCCTGAAAGTTCAGGAAATTAAATTGCCACCAATAGAATACGCCTGAAACCAGAGCCGAAAGCGTAATGACATAGCCAAAGTATTGAACCCAGAGGTGGTATGAAGAGGCTGCTTTGGTCGCGCGTTTTTTGCGGCGTAATACATAAAAAACGTAGCCCAATGCGCTAGAAAAAAGGACGATACCACTGATGTAATGAAGATCATGCAGGTTGCCCTGAGGCAATATGGGGGAAAGCCAATACAAGGTTCGATCCGAGACCAAGTGAATCCTCAAACCTGTGAGTAAATTAATGAGAGCAGAAATAGAGACAAGTAAGTGGAGAAGGATAAAGTTGAAACGCTTGGGGGTCATGTTCAGTTCAGTGCAAAAGCCAATCAAGTGAGTAAGGTTTGATGGTAGAAGCTAGAGAACGAATTACTATTTAAACTCCGTTAAAATTCCGTTACTTACTAAATTGGTTCTATTTTTGTTATGCAACAAAGTGTATCTTTCAGTAATTATTTGTCACAGATAACGTAAGTCGAATTCTCATTTTTGATTAGGTGAGTGATTGTCATAAAGCGGGCAAGTTAATCGTTTACTATTCAGGTGTATTTTTGTCACTCAATCACTTTCAAACGCCACTAAACAACCAATTCACTGAGTACAACGAGTTCTAAATTTTGCCTAGCAGATAACGGAGGTCTCATGGAGTACATCGGGTATATTGCCGCGATATTGACTACTATCAGCTTTTTACCGCAAGTCATTCATACAATTCGAATCAAAGATACAACCAGCATTTCACTTTCGATGTATACGATGTTTATTGTGGGAACCGCTTGTTGGCTAGCGTATGGCGTAGTATTGGATTCCATACCCATTATCGTAGCCAACGGGATTACGGTGGCGTTATCGGGGATCGTATTTGCCATCAAACTAAAAAACGTGATTAAAGGAACAGACAGCTAACAAAAAATGCCAGCATTGGTTGCTGGCATGGGAGGTTATGAACTTTTCAAAATGATATTGTTCCCTATTCAGAAGGGGTGATTGTAGAGCTCTATTTTGATCAGAAAGTCATTTGATAGTATTGCAACTCGAGTAATCGATCTCTAAGCAGTTTAGACTTAAATTGGCCTCGGTCAATCGCAGAGGACGTGCCAAAATTGTCTTTTGACCATACCTCCTCAATGAAGGTGAATTGTGAATTTAGAAAGCTTTCCCATGCGCCATGTGACGTCTGAAAAGTATCTCTTTCTGTTTCTGTAAGCTTCAGAGCGATATCTTCGTAAGTGCTTTTAATTTCTCTTGAAAGAAATTGGTGGTACTCCGTGTATGCTAAAAGCGTCGATCGGTATCCTGTTGCGTTGTTTATTTTCTCTATATAAACAACCGATTTAGAGTCCAATTGTGCCGCTTTGTTTACTTGGTCTGGATTATCGATAGCCCACGAGCAAAATGAAAGAAAAAGTGCAAATCCGCATACTATTGTTTTTAAAGTTTTTACCATATTGAATGGTCCTTTTCTGCAAGAATTTGATAACGAAGCAATTATCTTGGCGGGAGCTTGTATTTCAATAAACATTAGGGTTAAAAAAAGAGTGAGATTTACAAGGCATGTCTAGATTTTTCGGTGATTGAAGTAAAAAATGCCAGCATTGGTTGCTGGCATGGGGTTTAATCACTGATCTTTATGGTTCTCACATTCCTTTCTATGGCGCTTTGTTTCCATTTTTCCCAATTTCGCCAATCTGCTTCAAATTTGATGAAAACACGACCTTTTTCATCAAACTCCAAGCCAGAATCTTCGAGGGCTATATATGGGATAACTCCGGTAAACATCCATTTATCTTTTAACAGCTTTACTTTACAAGCGGATACTCTCAATGCCGGAAAGGCTGGATACTGGCGTCCCCACTGCTGCCAAGCATAAAGTGATTCATTATAAAACCAGACAAATGTGCCTTCTTTGATTCCAACTATATATCCTGGGGTGCGAGCAAAACGAGCTTTATCAATCAGTTTCATCTCATCCTCTTACGGCGTTTATGCGCCAATTACAGCAAGTTAAATTTGTTACCAACTGGATGGAGGAGGTGTTATCCCGCTATTTTTATTTTGCGGTTTGTTTTTTATATCTAAGCAGCACCAGGCTAAGGCTTACCTTCGCTCTTATGGCTGTTTAGTGCTTTCTATTAAACGGAATAAAAATGCTGTAACAATAGAGTTATCAAAAGTGAGACTGTTATGGTGAACACTTTATAAAAGCGGGTTTGAAGTGAATACCCCTGTCAGAAGTTGAATGCGTACTAATAATTTTTGTGAAAGCTGCGGAATGCCAGTTTAATTCTTAAGTTGCATTTTTGTGACAGTAATTCAAGAGAGTTTTGGATACGCAAATATAAATATCTAAAAATAGGAACGAGTTAGAGATTTTCACTAATTTTGACAGGAAATCCCCTTAGATATGAAACGGAACTCGAATTTATATTGATATGATTCGCATTATTGGTTGGGTGCCAGATTCTGGCATTCCACTTTTGATTATTTGATACGGTTTTTTTTATGCGCTTGCTGATATTTTCTTGATATGAGCCTCAAACTTAATTATTTCCCGTTACATATAATTGTTCAGTTTTGTACTAAACCCACTGTAGCTAAATGGCTTAAGGTCTTTGTTTAACCTCTTTGGTTGTTCGATATATCTGCTTGAGTTATAGCTAAATAGAAAAGAAACGTTTGCGTAATATATACCTAAGTAAATTCAAGTTACTGGGCTCTGGGCCAAACACTCTATTTGAGCGTAGAAGTCACTTGAAGATAAAAAGCGGGGACACATCGCAGTGGGTAGTGATGTCGGCGTCATAACAAATTTAACTCTCTAGGCTTTAGATGAAGGTAACTTACAACACAGTAGATGATCCAGTTCAAGAACTGGTTGAGACTGATCCCGATGGATGGACGTTCATTAGATACGATGGCTTTATTTTTAAAGGGGTTTATCAGCCTATTTTTGACAGATCCGGGCGCATCGTCGCTTATGAAGGGCTTGCTCGATTAACTGACATGAATGGGAGGGCGATTAGCCCTGAAGAATACTTAAAACCTATTCGACAAGATCACAAAAGTTTGATGCTGTTTTTTCTGATTACAGGCAAAGTCCACTTTATCAATTTCTCAAAGTTTTCCTCGGGTAACGTATCTCTTTTCGTAAACGCGCCTCCCTGTGTGTTTAATACATTAGGGAATATATCTGGCGCAATCGAACAATTACTTATCCGTCTTAAAATGTTGGGCATTCCACGAGAGAATGTGGTGTATGAAATAATGGAAGACAGCAATTCAGAAATGTCTTTAATGGCACAAGGCATTGAGAACTTAAAACACGTTAATATCCGTGTTGCGTTAGACGATTTTGGTTCAATGCACTGTGACATGACAAGAGTAAAACGACACCAAGTCGACATTGTGAAAATCGACAAAGTGCTCATTCAAAACGCCGAAGAAAACAAAGCCCAGCTTTTAGAGGTAATAGAATATTGCCGATCGAGAAATATCAAAACTGTGGCGGAAGGGATTGAAACGCATGAACAAAAAGCAAAGATGATGGAATTAGGGATAGATTTCTTCCAAGGGTACTTTATGGGTAGACCCACTCCAGCTAAAACCATTATACCCAAGTGACCTCAAAATGCAGGATTCAGAGCCTCATAGTCTGTTCCAGTTCAAGGAGAAGGACGCAGTGGAATGACGAGTCCTTTCCAAGTTCTTTGACGATGAAATGGGACAGAATATGGGCTCCCAAGGGCGAGTTTAACTGGCTTTCATACTGCGTTACCGATTCTTGATTTAGAATAACTAGATCTTCAAATCGATGCCTTGCCTGAAAGCCAGTTCCCTATTCTTTGGTAGGGAAGCCGCTGAACCTAGCATCTTGAGGTTACTTGGGTATAACATGGCACTTTTTACTGACTGAGTTGAATGTACATGAAGCCTATTTTATTTGTGTTGAAAATGCCTTTTCAAGATGAAGGGGAAAGCTGGATTTGCTCTCATTGCGCCTTGATTGAAGGAGCGATTCAAGTCAACCAAAGGTGGGAAGATCACATCGATATACGAAGAATAGATTTTCCTAAACCGAGAAGGGAAGTGGTAGAGCTAATTGGTGAAGATAAGCAGTGGTTACCAGTGCTTATCTTAGAAGACAACGTTACCCTAACCGACCCGATTGAAATCATTAATTACCTCGCAAGCACCTTCGGCGGAGCCAAAGTACACCCTTAACCCTTTTTTGCGTAAGGTTGACCTACTAATGATAATCATTATCATGTGAGCATCTTTACTACGATAAGGTGTGGTTATGGCATCTCATACCGGAGAAACCGTTAATACTGACGGGGCCGAGTCGTTCTCAATCGAGGACGTCCAATGGCAAGGTATTACATTAACACCCGCAGCAGCTAAACGTGTACAGCAGCTTTCAACTGATGGAAAAGCAATTCATTTGTCGGTGAAATCTTCTGGTTGCACTGGCTACGCGTACGTTCTCGACCAAATTGATGAACCTCAGAATGGTGACCTTTCTTTTGAATCTCATGGTGCAACGCTATTTGTTGCCCTTAATGCGATGCCATTCCTTGATGGCACTGAAGTGGACTACGTCCGCGAAGGGCTGAATCAGACCTTTACCTATAAAAATCCTAACGTCAAAGCCGAGTGTGGCTGTGGTGAGAGCTTTGGTATTTAGCAAATGACTGCAATTGAAATTCAGCCTGAAGTCCAAGAGGCGATGAATAAGGAAGGATACAAAGAAGGGTTTTATACTCAGCTTGATAACGACACCTTAGAAAAAGGCATTAATGAGGAAGTGGTACGTGCCATTTCAGCCAAAAGGAATGAACCGGATTGGATGCTAGAATTCCGTTTGGAAGCATACCGACTTTGGAAAGACATGGAAGAGCCTCATTGGCTGAAAGCGGAATACCCATCCCTGGATTACCAAAACTATAGCTATTACTCCGCACCAAGCTGTGGCAAATGTGAAGGAAGCGATCTTGAGTCCGACGGTTCGAATGAATTTCTGACCAAAGAAGTGGAAGACGCGTTTGACCAATTAGGTGTGCCTGTTCGTGAAGGTTCTGAAGTGGCCGTTGATGCCATTTTCGATTCTGTTTCAGTGACCACAACTTACCGAGATGAGCTGAAAGAGCAGGGCATTATATTCTGTTCGTTCAGTGAAGCAATTCACGACTATCCAGAATTGGTACGCAAGTATTTAGGTACGGTTGTTCCTCCAAAAGACAACTTTTTTGCGGCGTTGAATGCTGCCGTTGCATCTGATGGATCGTTTGTCTACATTCCGCCTGGTGTGCGTTGTCCTCGTGAATTATCGACCTATTTTCGAATTAACCAAGCAAAGACGGGTCAGTTCGAGCGTACAATTCTAGTGGCCGATGAAGGCGCGTACGTGAGCTACATCGAAGGATGTTCTGCGCCTGTTCGGGATACCTACCAGCTGCATGCTGCGGTAGTAGAAGTCATTATCCACAAAGATGCGGAAGTAAAATATTCAACGGTTCAGAACTGGTTCTCAGGCGTTGAAGGCTCCAAAGGTGGAATCTTGAACTTCGTGACCAAGCGTGCTGTGTGTGAGGGCGCAAACAGCAAAATGTCTTGGACACAGTCAGAGACGGGTTCTGCGATTACTTGGAAATACCCAAGCGTTATCCTTAAAGGTGATAACTCTGTCGGTGAGTTTTTCTCGGTTGCATTGACCAATGGCGACCAAAAAGCCGATACCGGTACCAAGATGATCCACATTGGTAAGAACACTAAGTCGACCATCATCTCTAAAGGTATCTCTGCGGGTAAAAGTGAAAATAGCTACCGCGGGTTGGTGAAAGTATTGCCAAGTGCGGAAGGCGCTCGAAACTTTACCCAGTGTGATTCAATGCTTATCGGTGCTGATTGTGGCGCGCATACGTTCCCTTACGTAGAAGTGAAAAATTCTACCGCACAGGTTGAGCATGAAGCGACGACGTCTCGAATCGGTGAAGATCAGCTCTTCTACTGCGTTCAACGTGGTATCAGTGAAGACGATGCTATTTCGATGATCGTTAACGGCTTCTGCAAAGATGTATTCTCTGAGTTGCCGCTCGAATTCGCTATTGAAGCACAAAAACTCCTTTCCATCAGTTTAGAACACAGCGTGGGCTAACCCAGTATGTTAGAAATTAAAGATTTAAAAGCCAGTGTTGAGGATAACCAAATCCTTAACGGTATTAACCTATCCATCAAGCCAGGCGAAGTACACGCCATTATGGGACCAAACGGTTCAGGCAAAAGTACGTTGTCTTCTACGCTGGCTGGTAAAGACGATTACGAAATCACGGATGGTGAAATCCTGTTCAAAGGCAAAGACCTAGCGGATCTTGATCCCGATGAGCGCGCTGGTGAAGGTGTATTCCTTGCATTCCAATACCCAGTAGAAATTCCGGGTGTGAGCAACAAGTTGTTCCTGAAAACTGCACTGAATGGCATCCGTGATTACCGTGGTGAACCTGAACTGGATCGCTTCGATTTTGAAGACCTGCTTGAAGAAAAAGCAGACTTGCTGAAAATGCCTGTCGATTTGCTTAACCGTTCTGTAAACGAAGGGTTTTCTGGCGGTGAGAAAAAACGCAACGACATCCTACAAATGGCAGTACTAGAGCCACAGCTTTGTATTCTTGATGAGACGGACTCGGGTCTAGATATTGATGCACTTAAAGCGGTATCGGATGGTGTGAACGCATTGCGCGACGGCAACCGTTCTTTCATCGTGGTGACTCACTACCAGCGTATTCTTGATTACATCAAACCTGACTTTGTTCACGTTCTGTACAAAGGCAAAATTGTGAAATCTGGCGATCACACCTTGGCGAAAGAGTTAGAGGACAAAGGTTATGGTTGGATTATCGGAGAAGAGTAGAGATGTGGCGTTAACGCGTCTTCGCTCTCTTGCGGGCCAGTCTAGCTGGCAAGAAAATAGCTGGCAGTCATTGGCACTTTGGGGCATCCCTCACGCCAAACACGAAGACTGGAAGTACACGCCTCTGGATGATTTCCTAGCGTTATCACACCGCGCACCTGCACAAAACAGCATTGATAGCATTTCATTTGAAAGTATCAGCATGAGTTTTGACTGCTACCGTTTGTTTTTCTTTGATGGAAAGCTGATATCGGAATTGTCTGATGATATCCCGAATACCATCATTAAAGACATCAATGAATTGGATGATGCAGTGCAGCATCAACTGTCTAGCAACATCAATCAAGAAGCGTTCTCCGCACTTACGGACGCAACGGCAACCGCTGGTATTTATGTTCAAGTGGGTAACGATACTCAGCTTGAGAAGCCGATTTATCTGTTTCATCTGAATTCTGGTGGCGAAGGTGAGCTTTGTAGCTACCGACATCATGTCGAACTTAGCCGACTAGCGGAATGCCATGTTTACGAGCATCACGTGTCTCTGAAGCAAGGTGGCGGTGTGACTTGCTCACGGCTGACTGCGAATGTCAGTGATGGCGCTAACTTTAAGCACATTAAGTTGATTGAAGAAAGTGCTGAGCAGCATCATTTTGGTCACAATGATATTACTTTGTACCGCGATAGCCGCGCGACAAGCCATACTTTCTTACTGGAAGGTAAGTTGGTAAGGCATAACACCAGCGGCATTTTGAAAGGTCAGGGCGGTGAAGTTGAAATGAACAGCTTAACTTTGCCGAAAGCGGATCAGGTGTTTGACACCAGAACCTATCTTCGCCACAAAGCGGCACATTGTAATAGCCACCAAACGCATAAAGTGATTGGTAAAGACAACGGTGTTGGTGTCTTTAACGGCATGATTTATGTCGATAAAGGTGCAATCAAAACCGATGGTCAAATGGACAACCACAATTTGCTTCTAAGCGAAAAGTCCCAGATCAACAGTAAGCCGCAATTAGAAATTTATGCCGATGATGTGAAATGCAGCCACGGTGCCACCACTGGGCAAATTGATCAGAGCCAAGTGTTCTACCTTCAAGCTCGCGGAATCCCTAGAGCCAAGGCTGAAAAGATGATTACGTTTGCATTTGCAGGTGAATTGACTGATGAAATCGACCACCCAGAAGTGCAGCAACATATCATTCGTCGGATCGAACAGAAATTGGACTTGTAATGAGTAACAGTGTGAAAGATAACCAAGCAGAAACAACGCAAGGAATACGGTGGCGTCAGGATTTTCCAACTTTGAATCAGGAAATCGACGGCAAGCCCCTTGTGTATTTAGATTCTGCGGCTAGCGCACAAACTCCCAATCGAGTCATTGACCGCATGTCCCGATTTTATCGGGACGAATATGCGTCGGTTCATCGCGGCGTGCACCAACTCAGCGCCAACGCCACAGATAACATGGAACAGGCTCGCGACAAGGCCCGTGCTTTTTTAGGCGCTCAGTCTCGTGACGAAATCGTGTTCACTAAAGGCACAACGGAAGCCATTAACTTGGTAGCCAATGGCTTTTTGAAACCGCTACTGCGCCTAAAGGGCAAGCAGCCAAGTGAAATCGTGATTTCCAGTTTAGAACATCACGCTAACATCGTCCCTTGGCAAATGCTGGCAGAGCAGTTCAATTTAACCGTGAAAGTTTGGGAAGCGAATGAACGCGGCGAGCTAGACATTCTCGCATTGGAACCGTTACTGACCGAAAACACGGCTTTGGTGGCGGTAACGCACATCTCGAATGTACTGGGTTCTAGAACGCCCATTGAAGACGTTACGGAATTGGCACACAAAAACGGCATTCCAGTGTTGTTAGACGGTGCACAAGCAGTAATGCACGAAACCGTAAATGTTGAAGCGTTGAATTGTGATTTTTACGTATTCTCAGCTCATAAGCTCTATGGACCAACAGGCATTGGCGTTCTGTACGGCAAGAAAACCTTATTGGACGCGATGGAGCCTTGGGAAGGCGGCGGTGCAATGATAGACAAAGTCTGCATTCCATCGGGGACGACTTTCAATCAAGCACCTTGGAAATTTGAAGCAGGTACTCCTAACATCGCAGGTATTCTGGGGTTAGGCGAAGCCATTGATTATGTCCAAGAGGCGGGGCTGGATGCCATTGCCCAGTACGAAAACGAGTTAATGGATTACGCCTTGACTCAACTGGCAAGCATTGACAATATTCAAATTTACGGTAACCCGAGCCATCGTGCAGGTGTGATTCCGTTCAATTTAGGCAATCATCACGCCTATGATGTAGGTACGTTTTTAGATCGATATGGCATCGCAATTCGTACTGGTCATCACTGTGCCATGCCCCTTCTGGAGTCATTGAGTCAATCTGCGGTATGTCGCGCATCCATTGCCATGTATACTACGCGCGAAGATATTGATGCCCTCGTGGCAGGACTCAAACGAATAAATCTCTTGTTAGGATAAAACATGACGCCAGAAAAGCTCGTTAAGAACTTTAACCGTTGTCAGGATTGGGAAGAGCGCTACCTGTACATTATTGAACTGGGAGACCGCCTGAACGCCATATCAGACGACAAACGCACGGACGACTATTTGATCAAAGGTTGCCAAAGCCAAGTTTGGCTCGATCAAGTTCAAGACGAAAAGGGCGCTTTCCATTTTTTTGGCGACAGCGATGCAGCCATCGTAAAAGGGCTGATAGCCGTAACGGTTATTGCGTTTGAAGGTAAAACATCGAAGGAAATTTTAGACTTTGATATCAACCAATGGTTTGAAGAGCTTGAACTGCACAAGCACATCACACCAACCCGTTCTCAAGGGTTATCGGCCATGGTTGCTAGCATTCAAAAAACCGCTGAAATTTATTCCTAGTCCTCAAGGTCTAATCATTACCTGCTTCAAATCTAGGGGCGGGTAATTCCTTATCTTGGTCAGCAGACCCTAATTCTCTAATTTGTTCTCGTTCATAGTGCGAGTGCGATCTGATCGTATTCCGTTTATATGGGCTATAAAACAGAGATCCGACACCGAGGTACCCATCATGTTGAATTGGCAAAGTGTGGTTGAATATGCAAGCAACGGCAATCTGAAACCAGACAGAGTGATTCATAAACCGGAAGCGGAATGGAAAGCGCAGCTGACAGATGAAGAGTTTCGGATCACTAGGCAAAAAGGCACAGAGAGAGCATTCAGCAGTGAATCGTGTAGCTTATTTGAACCCGGGATTTATCATTGTGTGTGCTGCGGAACATCGCTATTTGATGGCAGTGTGAAATTCGAATCCGGTTCTGGCTGGCCATCGTTTACCCAACCTGTCAAAGCCAATGCCATTGCATACCATATGGATGAGTCTCATGGTATGCGCCGTATTGAAACGACCTGCAATACCTGTGAAGCCCATTTAGGGCATGTGTTCCCAGATGGTCCACCTCCCAGTGGGCTGCGCTATTGCATGAACGCCGTCGCGTTAAAGAAAGCGGAATAAGAGAGGTAACTATGACAATGTCAGTAGCAACATTTGGTGGTGGCTGCTTTTGGTGCACAGAAGCGCTATTCCAACAAGTCCGCGGTGTTAAATCGGTAGCCAGCGGCTACAGTGGAGGGCATACCAAAAATCCCGCTTACCGTGAAGTGTGTAATGGTACGACGGGGCATGCTGAGGTCGTGCAAATTGAGTTTGATTCCGACGAAGTCAGCTTTGCTGATTTGGTTGAAATTCACTTAACCACACATAACCCAACAACGCCGGATCGCCAAGGAGCAGATAGGGGTACGCAATATCGCAGTATCATTCTGACCCATGACGATGAACAGGATGAAACCGCCCGATCTGTCATAGAGACGCTATCGCCAGAGTTTGAACACCCGATAGTGACTGAAGTCGCCCCATATGAGCAGTTCTATAAGGCGGAAGGAAAGCACCAAAACTATTACCGCGCTAACCCTGAAGGTCGATATTGCCAAATGGTGATTTCACCAAAGCTGAATAAATTCAGGGTATCTCATGGCGACAAAATGAGATAGAAACATAATGAAATAGAAACACAAAAGCGCCCCCTCGTTATTGAGGGGGCGCTTTTTATTTTGTTGAGTTGACTTGCTTTATAGGTTGATCTGAATTGAGAGTGTAATCACCGATGGCTTTTCAGTAATCCATATACCGCGTGATCAACGACTCGCCCATTGAGGTTTTCATTGCGCGTAATAACGCCTTCTAATGTCATGCCTATTCTTTCTGCAACCGCGCGGCTTGCTTGGTTGTCTACGGCCGCATGCAGTTGGGCTTTCTCTAATTTTAACTCTTCGAAAATGATGTCTAACAGGGCAAGGCATGCACGGGTAACGATCCCGTTTCCTTGTGCAGACGCTTCAAGCCAATAACCAATTTCAGCGCGGCTCAAATTGTGGTCAATCGAATTGAGTGATGCCGCGCCTACCAATTTGTCTTTATAAATAATGACGCAGGTAAGCGATTTTCCTTCAGCGTAATTTTGTAAAGACATACGAATAAAACTCAAAAAAGCGTCTTCGTTATCGCAGTGTGGTGGCCACGCTAGCCATTGAGAGAGATAATCTAAATTATCGTTGCGAATTCTTAGAAAATCCTTTGCAAATGAAGGCTGTACCAGTGCTAGCTGGATTTCATCATCAATGTGTTTCGTGAACATTCTTATCTGATTATTTTCAAACGAAAGATGCTAAAAACGCTACTCTCGCGAAGAGTAAAGTTCAACTTCTTTGTTATCTTTTGCGTGTGAGTGAATGTGCTATGGGGACATCTGCGCTTCAAATTCAAAATCAGTACCGCTCACATCAGCGTCCAAGTCGATTCTGAGTGTTTTTCCAGAAAAGGGTTGGCGCTGTAATTCTTGCTCTGTCATGTCGTAAGATGCAGTGGTAAGTGCGAGCACTCCCTTTTCAATAAAGGTACATCGAGTGGCGTGTCGAATGGGTAAAGGGATGCTCTGGACATATTGCCCATTGCTTTCATAAACCGTAATAATGCCCGCATCCCAATGACAAACATAAAGCCTGCCTTCAGAATCGACTTTTAAACCATCAGGAAGCCCTGTTCCTTGAGGGAGTTCGACAAAAACGCGCTTCGATTGAATGGCTTTCCAGCGCGAATCCAGCTGGTATCGATACACTTTCCTTTGAAACATATTACTGACGTAGACGCAGTGATTCTTTGCGTCAAATGCAATGCCATTGGCGACTGAGAAGCCGCAATCCAATTGCTGAATTTGCATCGTTTCCTTATGCAAAATAAAAAGTGCTCCGTCCGGAGCCTCGAGCTCGTCTTGATTCATTGTGCCAAACCAAAGATCGCCTGCTGGGCTGACGACTCCGTCATTGGGTCTCAACTTAGGATTGTTATTAACAGGGTTTCCGAGGTATTCGTAACGTTGGAAATTTGGATCGCATGCGTAAATGCCTATCTTGGTCACCAAGAGCCAGCCAGACTCTCGTATTTTCGCTATAGCAGTCACTGGGAGTCCGATGTGGAAACATTGTGTTTGCTTAGAATGAAGATCGAATTGGTAAATGTGACTGGATTCGGCATCCACCCAAACCAATACCTTACCTTCAACGCAGATCGGAGACTCTCCAATGATGCAAGTGGAGTCTTCTAACATGTCGTAATTCATGATAATTCCTAGAACACTGGGAGTGAAAAGGGCGGCACCTCTATGAGTGCCGCTATGGTGTTAATTGGATAACCGGAGACGAGCATTTGCCCAATCTGCGTGGTCGTGACCAATCCCATCACCGGCTCCGTTCACTTTCAGGGTGAGTGAGGTAGCGTTAGAAGGTATCGATACATTGACCTGTTCGGCTGAACCACTTCCCGTCAGCGTGGCGCTTTGGAACATCTGCACGCCATCAACGTCTACTTGAAAAACAACCGATCCTTGATTGCCGACTTCATCATCTACGCCAATACTGGCGCTGAATTGATTGTAGCTACCAGCCGGGATCTGATACGTGATAACGGAGTTAGCATGAACGCCGAGCCCTTTACTATAGGACTGACCTGCAATGGTGATGGCGTTGCCATCGGAATCGCCTTGTTCACCATTAGAGCGATCTTTTTCCATGTTTCCCCATCCGTTACTCGAAGACGTTTCTGCTAAATCGCTTACGTATACATAGGTTGGGGTCGCCGGAATTGACTGCTCTGTACGGAATAAGCTTCCGTCACCGGGATCTTGGGGGTGTTGCCAATTGGTGCCACCGTCAGGATCGAACGCAAACCCGATGCCCGAAGTCGGACCGCTGCCACCATTGCCGTTGCTGATCCGAAGTTCAAAAGCATGCCACCCAGCAGACAAGTTGAGATTGCCAGTGGCGACTTCATCGTTCCAATTGTCGCTACTCAACACCAAGTTTCCATCTATCCATAGGCGAGTTTTGTCATCGATGTATTCCTTAAACGAAAGGTTGCCATCGGCATCAAAAATGTAGCCTGTGTAAATCTCGGTGGTGTTCCCGGCGATGGAGTCCTCGGTTTCACTCAGGGTAGAGGTCACACTGGTTTTGGGGTTAGCCGCATTGGTATTGATGTTGCCACTCACGGTTCCGTAGTAAAGACCCGCTTGGAAGCTTGGCGTAGGGTCTTGAGTGCGGAATAAGCTACCGTCACCCGGATCTTCAGGGTGACTCCAGTTGGTTCCACCGTCTGGGTCGAACGCAAACCCAATTCCTGAGGTTGGACCGCTACCGCCATTACCGTTGCTGATCCGCAGTTCAAAAGCATGCCATCCAGCAGACAAATTTAGATTGCCAGTGGCGACTTCATCGTTCCAATTGTCGCTGCTCAAAACTAAGGTTCCATCGATCCACAGACGGGTTTTATCGTCGATGTATTCTTTGAACGATATGTTTCCGTCGGCATCGTAGATATAGCCTGTGTAGATCTCTGTGGTATTGCCATCAATGGAATCTTCCGTTTCACTCAAAGACGTTGTAAGTCGCGTTTTTGGGTTTTCAGTAGATGTATTGATGTTGCCAGCCACTTCGCCGTAGTACAGCCCAATTTCAGAAGGTGCGTTGCCTTTTTCACGAAGCTTAGCGTCTGCCCAGTCGGCGTGATCGTGACCAACACCGTTACCTCCATCTTTGACCACCAATTTGAGCACACTGTGTGTGGCTGAAATAGGAAGGATGACGGCATCGGTTGCGCTACTGCCCGTTAATACGCCACTTTGGAAACTGAGTACATCATCTAGGTAGACTTCGAATACAACAGAACCACGGTTGCCGACTTCATCATCAACGCCGATGAATGCCGAAAACTGGTCGTACTCTTTTTGTGTTAAGTCATAGGTGATTTCTGAATACGCGTGTACCCCTAAACCTTTTGAATACGTTGTGCCAGCAAGGCGTATTGGACCGCCATCATTACTGCCGGATTCACCATTACTTCGGTCTTTTTCAAATGGTCCCCACGCATTATCCGAACTGGTTTCAGATAAGTCGCTCAAGTAATCGTATGTCGGAGCTGGTGGCGGCTCAGGGACCACGATAGGTGGGCCTTCGTATTCAATTTGGTTGAGGTACGCCACAAGTTGGGCGCGCTCAGCCGAGTTCGATATTGAGTGTTGGCTACCGATTTGCAGCACATCATTTAACGTTGTAGCTTGCCCATTGTGGAAGTAAGGCGCGGAGTCCCACAGCCCGATAAGCGTTGGTGTATCAAAACCCACACCAGCTAAAGGCTGTGAAATTCCTTGGCCAGACGACGCTTGAATGGTTCCCACATCGTGTCGAAGCATGTCCGTTAAATAGACGCCAGAGTGACAGGCAGCACAGCCTTTATCGACAAAGAGCTGCTTACCCGCTTGGGCTTGAGGCGTTAAATCTCCATTGGCATCTCGATGGGGGCTCTGAGGGAAACGAGCAAGACTGGAGACATAAAAAGACAGGTTATCCAGATCATCACTTTTTCCAGCTTTAGGTGAACCCAGAGGATCTTTCACGTCATCGAATAAGGCGTCGTCAATAAATCCTCGGCCGCCAAACGCGAAGCGAATGTCATTTTCAAAATCGTGGATTTCGTCAAAATTCGCCGTCCAGTGTACTCGACCATTTCCAAGTCCTGTTCGGCCAAGTAATGGAATGGTATTGCGCAACCCTTCACCACGATCGGTAAAGTCCCAAACTCGACCATCGGAATCGCCTCCGGTATGGCAACTGGCACAGGAAAGGTACCCATCTTGGGTCATTCGAGCATCGGCAGCGTTGTGGAAGATTTTCTTACCCGCTAATACTCTTGGGTGAAGCGCTTCATTGCTAACCGTTGCTACTTCGGCTACACGGGTAATGTCGCCTTGCTGGCTTTCGAAGTTGCTGACGTTGTACACCACCACAGAGCGCGATAAGAACCCATGAACAAATAGATGATCCCCAGACTTAATCAATCCGATTGGGGCTTGACCGCTGTTTGCCAGTTCATTAACACGGTTTAAGTTGTACGCATCACGAATTTCAACGCTGTTTTGCCCTTCTACTGCGATGTAGGCGTAATCACCTAAGGCGCTAAAAGCAATGGCTTTGGGTTGCGCGCGGTTATCGATATCGAGCTGCACATTGGGTAATTCTTGATTCGTGTTTAAGTCGATTTGAGAAACAATGGCACGAATGGTGGTTTCAAAAGTGAGCGTTTTGTTTTCATCGCTTTCGTTGAATGGACCTCGATCCACATTGGCTTTGTTGGATGGAACCCACGCCCTCAGACCATCAGGTGAAATGGTGATTCCATTGAGGTAGTTGGGTATACCTCGGCTTCTGTCGGGGCCATCAATTGTGGTGGTGTCTTTTATCAGCGATATCACCTGCCCAACTGATAAATTGTTGATACTGACTTCAACCACTTCCGCTTGTTGTTGCGGCGAAATAAATCGAGTGACGTACGCTGTATCGGAATCTGCACTTATCGCGAGCCCTCGTGCCGAGTGACCAATGGTGACCGACCCAATTTGCGCCCCTGTGCTGGGGTTGAGTTTGAGTAACTGACCGCTGGCTTGAAGGGTAACGAGTGCAGCACTGCTATCGGGGGTAAAAGCTATGCCGTAGGGCTGAGAGGCTCTAGGCAAGGCGATGTCCCTAATCTTAGAACCTTGAGGGGATAAGACGGTAATCGAGTCACTTTGTTGATTGACTGCCCATACATCACCATTGGGTGCGATGGCTAAGGTTCTGGGGCGATCGCCTACAGGGGTTTCCCAAAGCTTACTGAAAGGGCTGTTTGTCGATAGCGCTGTGACGGTGTCGTTGTCCTCATTCACCACAAAAGCCCGATTGCCCGATTTGGCAATGGTCGATGCCGTTGAAGGAGGCGTTGATGTCGTCGGGTGGTAAGCGGTGATGAGCCCAGATTTTGTGGAACTGAAGTTAGACTCCCTCACGGTAACAATTGGGGACCAATGACCGGGTGATGAATATACGTGGCTTGCCGCAGAGTTTGAAGAAAACGGAGTAGAGGCGGTCCCATCTCCGAAATTCCATGAATATTCCAAAGCGCCACCATCAATCGGGCTGGCTGATGCATTCACGCTGATACTTTGCCCCACTTGCGTGGTTGATGGAATGGAAACGGTGGCATTGTGAGACGCAATATTACCTGTTGAAAACAGGTATTGCTTATATGGCATGGCGTTTTCAGCGAAGTCTTGAATACCGTCGATAGTCACCACATAGATTTGGTTGGTGCTGAGGTTTTGGGAGGGAGTGAAATGAACGAATCCCAAGTTTACACTGTAAATACCTTGAATCGGGGTATTGTCACCAAGCTTATTGATTTTAAACGTTGTTGCGTTAACGGACTCCATCAATACGCTGTCTGAAAGCGCCAAACCAATTCGAGTGGTGACTGGAACCTGCGTGGATTCACTGGCTGGCATGGATCTGACAATTTGAGGAGGCACAGTATCTTGATTGGTTTGTTGAGCAATCAGGCCACTGCCGCTGCCGTGGTCATTCCCAACCCAAATCATATTACCGAAAGCAAATACCTGACCGTGATCGGTATCCGAGCCTATCGCATCCAACGAGCCAGTCCCAATGGTCGAAATGTTATTGATATCAGAGACATTCAATACAGAGATATCGTCTTGGTTACCGAGCATTAAACGATCATCTTGAAGATTGCAGTAAAGGTTTACAAAGCCACTTTCCGATTCACTGAGCAGTGAAATTGGATCGGTCGTGGTGTCATAAACCCTAAGATTGTCCCCTGCACTTCTTGCACCAAAATAGGCGCGCTTGCCATCCCAACAAGATGAATAATACCTTTCTGGAAGGCGTGAATGTGTTTTGACTAACACTGGGTTTTCCGGATCGTCAATGTTGAGAATGGAGAATCCGTTGGTGGTTTCCATGCTTGATAGGAACATTTCATTTCCTACAGCAAACACGGGCCCTACATTGAAGTTACCTAGCTGACTGGTCGGAATGGTTTTAACCACGGTTGGGTTGTCAACATTCGATGTATTAATGATGGTTAGACCAGCGTTTCCTCGTGAAACATATAAATAAGGGGCTTGCCAGAAAAGTTGCCATGACACATTGTTGTAATCGCCAAAGTTCACTCCCGAGATGGCGAGTTTGCTTCGTTGAATCGGGTTATTGACGTCACTCCAATCCCAAATTTCGATTCCTCGACCGGTTTGAATGGCGATCAGGCTGTTTTCACTTAAACCGAAAGAGTGGGGTTCTCGGAAATCGGCGGTTCGTAAGCCGTCTCCGGTTCGGTGTGCATTGCTCGCATCGGGTTCGTAAACCCTTTTCACCAATTGAATGCTCCTTGGGTTGGAGACATCCAGTGCTATCCAACCTCCTGGCCCTCCACCGCTATCGGGAGCAAAAACGCCTATCATATACCCATTCAACATGGTCATGACATTGACACCAAAGTGTTTTCTTCCTGGGTAATCAGGAGGGAGAATGTTGGTGGTGTCGTCGACTGATGGCGTTGAGATCTGGGTGAACAATTCGCTTGAAGAAAATGTTACGTTACCCAGCCCCGGTCCTTGTGCCGCGTTCGATGCCCCTGAACATAAGGACACCGAAAGGGCGAAATACGCTAGAGGGTGTGTGCAATTGCTAAGTAGCCGCTTGGATGTGGCTCGCCAGCGGCTCAAAATCAAAGGTTTCATTACTCGAATACCTCGTTTCAGTATTGAACTATGCCATTTCTTAGTGGGTTAGCTACGCGCAATAGCGGCAGTGAGAACCTCATGGAAGAAATTAGCGCCAGTGTAATTTCAGGGTGTAACGGCCACGGTTATTGATATTGTCTGCTTTTGTAGCTGCTCTATGGCATGGAAGGTGATGGCTCTGTTACGTTTTATGCTCCTTATTTAGGTGGAAAGTGGTTGATCCAATCCGACACATGACGATAACGGGCAAACCTTTTGGTTAACGCAGCATGGCGGGTAGAATCAGGTATAAACACCTGCACCTCGCTCCGCATGGATTTGACCGAATCTTCAAATGTTGTGAAAAAGCCAGCCGCATAAGCCGCTGCCATCGCGACGCCTTTCGCGCCAGATTCGCTGCATTGTGTAATGTGTATTTCCACATTCAAAACATCTGCAAACAATTGGCACCAGAAAGCGCTTTTTGCTCCTCCTCCAGTGAGTAATGCGTGAGAGAAATGGATTCCTGCATAGTTCAGTTTCAGTACGTGTTCTAAATGCCCAAACACGATGCCTTCGTAAACCGCGTAGAGTAAGTCTGGTTTTGTATGCCATCCTGCCAAGTCGAAAAAGCTACCTCTGGCAGCACCGTTATCTCCAGAACCGTACAAATAGGGGTGAAATAAAGGTAAGGCTGAACTGAGTTCAACCTGTTCAATCAGCTGGTTACATTGTTCAAAGACACTTTGGTTGATAGAGGTAGCTTGTTGCTTTTCATGGGCAAAGAATTCACGCACAAACCACTCTAGGTTAGACGCCGACGTTGCACTGTTTTCCATGGCAAGAAATCGATGTTGTGGGAACAAGCACGTCATAAAAAGTTGTTCGCTCGGTAAGGTATCAGTCACCACTTGGTTTATGCTCCACGTACCGGTAACAATGGACGCGTCGTTGGAGTCCCAAACTCCCGAACCCATTGCGCTGGCAACAACATCCAGCATCCCACCGACAACGGGGATACCTTCTGGTAATCCTGTGAGTTCAGAGGCTTGAGCCGTCACGTGACCAATAATATGTTCACTGTGACAGGGGGCTGGAATGGCTGAAGCCATTTCGAGTATGTCGAAGAACGAGAGCAATTCCGTGCTGACTTCATGCTGGGTAAAATCAAACAACCCAGATGCACTTAAATCGCTGTAATCGGTTTTTATCTCATCAGTCAGGCAGAAGTTTAAATAGTCTTTGCAGAAAAAGACGGTGCCAATGTCTTCGTACAGCGATGCTCGGTTTTGTTTGAGCCAATTGAGCAAAGTAGCGGTTTGTGATGACCAAGCACCCTGTCGGTTTAACGTGCGAATACGGCTGTAGTGCTTTTCGGCTTGTAGGTTTGCGACCCGCTCACTCGCGCGGCTATCCAAAGACTGAATTGCCAACAACGGCTGGTGGTGTTTGTCCAGTAAATAGGCACCGTTGCCATGTCCACTGACTCCGATCGCCGAGATTTGAGTTGTAGAAAGGGCAGGGTGCGCCAAAACCTCGCCAATCACTTCACAGCCAAGCTGCCACAACCGAGCCATATTCAGCTCGGTATGATTGGGCTCGGGGAATTGAGTTTCAATGGCTCGTGCCGCAGAGACAATTTCGTGACCAGCAGCATCAAATAGAGCCGCTTTTATGGCTGTATTACCGCAGTCTAAACCAAGGACGACACCCGACATGGATTCCCCTTAATTTTCACGTTGGTAAATATTTAACGCGTCGGCAACCGAGGCGTCGTCGTGAATCATCACCATCAGTGCACTGACGACTTTTGCAGGGCTTGGGTGTTGGTAGATATTACGACCGTAGACCATACCCAGAGCGCCTTGATCAAGTAGCGCCCTTGCTTTGGTGAAGACGCTTTCAATGTCTTCTTTACCACCACCTCGTACCAATACTGGGCAGCGTGCTGCTTCGATTACTTTGTGAAAGTCATTGGCATCTTTGGTTGGGTCGGCTTTGATGATATCGGCGCCGAGCTCTCGCCCTACGCGGACCAAGGTGACAATCTTTTCGCAATCGCCATCCACCATGTAACCGCCGTTTCCAGAGTTCGGCTGCATGACCAAAGGCTCTATCATGAGTGGCATGCCGTATTTCTCGCAATCCAGTTTCACCTTGCTGATGTTATCGATACACTGGCGGAATAACTCCGGTTCGTCGGGGAGCATAAACAGGTTCACCACCACACACGCGGCATCCATTTGAACGGCTTGCAAAACAGGGTCTTGGTGATTTTGCAGCATCGCCCACATCACTCGATGGCGTTCTGCATTGTAGGGGTTACCCAAATCAATACGCATCACCAGTGCTGGCTTGTTTTTCCCCTCAACATTTTGCAATAGGTCGCTTTGACCATAGGTCATCTGAATGGCGTCAGGTTGTGCGCTAACCAATTGCTCCACTACAGACGGCATGTCTTCCAGCCCGTCTAGAAAAGAAGGTTCGTTGCATACGCCGTGGTCGATAGCGACATCCAAGCAACGGCCGTTTTTCATTAGCCGTTTCATCCTGACTTTTTTACTCATATACATAGTGTGCTTTCCTTGCAGTTTTCGGCATCATTTCGGTGGGTTCCCCAACCGGCATGAGCTGTAGTCCGTTATAAAAATTTAATGAATTCACCGAGTCGCTATGTAGGCGTAGGCGAGTGCTTTCATCCCAATTGAAAAAGCGGCTCATTAACTCAATGATTTCTTGCAGTGCGTCGTCGTGCAGGGAACCTTCAATGGCAATGGAGGTTCGGCGTTGAATGAGATCAAGCGGGGTGTGCACGTATTCATGCGTCATCAGGTATTCCAACTCTCCCTCGGTGTAATGGGGCAGAGTACGAAGAGGCTTAAAGCCCCGTGATTGGAGGCGTTCTAAAATGGCTTCGCACTCTGTGCCATAACGCGAGACGAGCAGTGCGGTGTAAGAATCCGATTGTTGGTAAAGCGCTGTGAGGTGTTGAATGTATTGGTCTCGCGCTTCTCCAGACTCAGGGAAGCCTTGCCCACCGCCTATGCTCCGATCTTGAGTGCTCACGAGGCGTTTCGCCCCTAAATCTTGCAGCACTTGATCGGTGACTTCCTCTGCGAATGCGCGGAAGGTCGTCCATTTGCCGCCAATCATCGAATAGCAGGTTATTTCACCATTAAAGAGGTGATCTCGCTGGATAATGTGGCTTCTTGGGATTTGCCCTGCGCTGGCTTTAGTGGCAGCGCCAAGGGGGCGAATACCACTGAATTGATACAGAATATCGCTTGGGTGAATAATCACCGTTGGGAAAATTGCCCGCACCGATTCAATGATGTAATGAATTTCTTCATCGGTGCACCGAATATTGTCTGGCTTGGTGACGGGAATGTCCGTTGAGCCTATAAGCACCTTCCCCATATAGGGAAACATAATGCAGACGCGATTCTCTTTGTTTTCGTAGTACACCATGTCGCCTTCTAGCGCACTCAATAGCTCCGGATGATCGACAATAATGTGCGAACCTTTGGTATTACTTAAATACTGGCTGGGGTTTCCCGCTTGAAGATTAACGTTATCTATCCAAGCGCCCGTTGCATTGATGAGTTGGCTTGTGGTGACGTGAACTTGGTGGCTTGTTAGTTGGTCGGTAAGTTCAATGCTTCCGTTATCTTGAACCGATGCAAACGTATAATTCAGGGCGTGAGGTTGACGTTGGTTTGCGTCTCCTTCTTTGAGCAATTCAATCGCTAGCCTTTCTGGGGAGCTAATCCACGCATCATAATACGCTGCGCTGCAACAGACTTTTTGGTCGAAGTGTGGCCATCGCTTATTCGTTTGTTTTTGCCCATACATTTGGTGGTTGGGCATGACTTGATCGTGTCGAGTAAAGAAATCGTAAAGTCCCAATCCTAGTTTCACAATAAACGCGCCGCGCTCTGACGTTTTGGGCTCCATTCCCAAGAACCTCAAGCTGGCTGGCACTATGCCTTTTAGCCACGAGGTAAGGGGAATGTGGGTTTGAAGCGGGTGCACTAAATGCGGTGCGTTTTTTAATAGGCGATTTCGCTCATTCAGTGATTCTTTTACAAGGTCGAACTCGGCATTTTCTAGGTAGCGCAGCCCGCCATGGATCATTCGAGACGGTGCAGCACTGGCTTTGCTACAAAAGTCGTCTTTCTCAATCAATAAAACGTTCAACCCTTGCAGCGATAAATCGCGATAGGTGGCGATACCGTTGATGCCACCGCCGATCACAATGGCATCAAAATGTTCGCCCGTTTTTATGGATTGAATGGCTCTTTGAGGGACTGTCATGTGATCTCCTATTCACCGCTGTTGATGGCGTTTAGGTGAACGTCGACCGCGTTTGTCACGAATTCCACATCCGAAGTTGCTAGGTTCAATAATCCTGCTTGGGCATTTTCGATGGCTTGTTTAGGGTTGCGAGCACCACACAATGCGTAAGTCACTCCCGGTTGTGTCAGAGTCCATGCAATGACTAACTGAGCGACGGAGATTTGGTAATCGTTGGCTACCGGTAAAACTCGCTGGCAAAACGCTTGTACATGTTTGCGGTTTTCGACGCTGAACCATGGGTCTTGTTTGCGTTGATCATCCCCTGAGAATTGAGTGTCGGCAGTGATTTTTCCAGACAACAAACCAAGTGCTAACGATGAATAGCTAAGGCAAGAGACACCATGTGTTTGGGTGTGCGGCAGCAACGTGCTTTCTATAGAGCGGTCAATCATATTGTAGCGCTCTTGAATGGCATCAACGGGACCGTATTGTTGGTATTCCTTTAATTGCTCTAGAGAAGCATTACTGATGCCGATGGCTTTGATCAGCCCTTCTTTTTTTAGCGCCATGAGTGTGCCCATGGTTTCCTCTATCGATGTGGTTTCGTCTTGCCAATGCGTGATATAGAGGTCGATGTAATCGGTTTGCAGCCTGCGAAGGCTTTGCTCTAGCTCATATCGGATGGACTCTTGCCCTAAGTAACGGTGGACTTGTTGTCCTTCTTCTTCAAAGAAGTGATTCCCTTGTTGGGTATGCCAAACCAAGCCGCATTTCGTTGCAAGCACAACGTCTTCTCGACGCCCCTTTATTGCTTGGCCAACCAACGATTCAGATTTACCCAAACCATAAGCTGGAGCGGTATCAATGAGCGTCACCCCGTTATCGATGGAAGCACGAATGGCGTCGATAGATTGTTTTTCGTCGGTCCCTCCCCACATCCAGCCACCCATTGCCCAAGTGCCAAGTCCAATGACCGAAGTGTCTATCTGAGTCGTCCCTAGTGTTCTGGTTTTCATGAGGTTGTTCCTTTGTGCTTTTGCGTTTCTTCGAACTTTTCCAGTACTAATTTGGCGGTGCCTTCGTCGGAGATAAGGGTGTTGATGAAGTTACCGTTTAATGCCGCAACAATAGGCGTCACTTTGCTGTCACTGGCCGCAATCCCAATGCGTATTGGCACTTCTTTCAATTCATCGAGCGTCAGCCCCACCAATTTGTCATTGAGCTGGTCAAAGCAGGAGGTTCCGTTAACGTTGATCAAATGAGCCAGCATTTCCCCTTCACAATGGTTGTGGCGGATTTGATCGCACTCTTCCTGAGACATGTTGTTGCGAAGGTCGA
This sequence comes from Vibrio penaeicida, assembly GCF_030689305.1. Classification (GTDB taxonomy): domain Bacteria; phylum Pseudomonadota; class Gammaproteobacteria; order Enterobacterales; family Vibrionaceae; genus Vibrio; species Vibrio penaeicida_B. The sequence goes on from NZ_JAUYVM010000005.1 coordinate 234,883, forward strand.
AGTAGCTTTCAGAACCCGTTGCTAGTGCTCCAACGCCCACTAAAGCAATGTCTGCTTTTCGAGCAATATCCAGCACTTCTTTGCAACTTCGCATGGCGATTAGGACGTCTCGATCTTGTTGGGTGTCGGCAAACAGCGGTGCATGAATTTGCATGGATTTACCGCCTAGCTTTTCGGCCAACGAGTAAGCCAGATGGTTAACGTCTGTAAAGTATTTACCTTGCACACCACCAGTAGCTGGTACCACGGTGACTTTGTAAGTGCGGGTAGGTTTTATTACTTCCACCAGGGCGGATATGGCTTTACCGCCACTGACACAAATAACATCGCCATCGCGTAGCCGACTAAGCAACAGTTCGGCGGCGGTTTCAGCCACAAATTGAAAGTTGACGGTAGGATCGCTGCTTATCGAAGGTGCGAGCACGGCGTCATTCAGTTGAGTCGAGTTCACTAAGTGACGCTCAAATTCAGCCACATTGGCATGCTGGATATTCAAGTTGATTTCCACCAACCCGTCTTCTCGCGCGTTACGGATAATGCGATTCACTTTGGCTGCGGATAAAGACAGCAATTTGGAAATATCAGACTGACTCTTGTTTTCCAAATAATGGAGCGTGAGCACCTTGCGCACCAGCCAGTCTGTTTCATTCTTCGCTGGTGCTGCTTTTCTCAAAGGGGTGATTGCCATGGTCAGGTTCTCCTAGCTTTTAGTTGGATTTTTTGTTGAGAAGATGATCAATGGCGACTGCAAACAACAGAATTAAACCTTTGATGAAATCTTGCCAGTAGACAGAGACATCCAGCAGAATCAGAGAGCTAGACACCACGCTCAGTAGCGCAATACCGAGGATGGCACCGAGTACCGACCCCTGACCGCCATTGAAACTTGCCCCGCCGATAACCGCTGCAGCGATGATATTGAGCTCTAAACCGACACCGAAATTAGGGGTGGCTGCGCCAAATTTAGACATATAAATGATGCCGCCAAGCCCACACAATGCAGAACATAAAACCGTGACCCACAGTTTCACTTTGTCGGTTCTAATACCGGAATATTCCGCGGCTTTCTCGTTACTGCCGGTGTAAAACACCTTTCTGAATGCGGTCGCATTTCTTAGCAAATAGTCGGATATGACGACGACAACTAAGAAAATAATGATGGAGAAGGGGACGCCGTAGAAAGTTCCTTGGCCGACGAATTTGAATTCAGGCGGCAGAGAAAAGAGAGAAATCGGTGTGCCTTGCGTAATAATCATACTGGCTCCACGGGCTAATCCCATGAACGCGAGCGTCACGATAAAGTGATGTAACCCGATCCGCGTTACACAGAGCCCCATCAAGTATCCAATGCCACCCGATGCTGCGATGGAAATTAAGCTAGCCAACCAAGGGTTGACGCCCAGAATAAAAAGCTTGGCTGCAAACACCATTGCCAGGCACATTACCGCACCTACCGACAAGTCAATGCCCCCGACAATGATCAACATGGTCATACCCACAACGACGATCCCCTCAACTGAGAAGGACAGCAGCATGGCTTTCATATTGGCCCAAGTTAAAAAATAAGGTGAGGCAAAACTCATCGCAATGAAGAGCCCCACAATGATCAGAATGAGCGTAAATTCACGCATGTTTTTAGTGCGGTTAAATAGGCTTTTAAAAGCGCTCTCTGATGGTGAGTTCATGTTTTTATCGGTTATTACGTTATTGTCCATAATCTTTTTCTCCACGCTTCTTCCTGACGTTGCACCGTATTTAGTGGCTGACTTCCGTAGGCGTATGTAATTGGGATGCCGTGTGTGAATGAGTTGCCGTATTTGTTTGAGTAGCGATATTTGACGGAGCAGTTGTGCTTGCCAGATCGCAAGCCACCCCCGATGCCATCCGCATAATATTTTCTTCAGTAATTTGATCGGCTTTTAAAATCCCATTACACCGTGATTCGCACATAACCATGACGCGATCGCTTAAGCCGATGACTTCTGGGAGTTCTGATGAAATCACGATGATGCCGACACCGTTGTTTGCCAGCTGCCTGATCATTTTGTGTATTTCAGATTTGGCACCGACATCAATTCCACGTGTCGGCTCATCCATAATGATCACTTTGGGCTGCACGGATAGGATTTTGGCGATCGCCACTTTTTGCTGGTTGCCTCCGCTTAATGAAGAGACGGGGGCAGACATGCCACTGGATTTCAGGTTCAATTCTGTGGTTAGTCGAGCCGCTTGTTCCTCTTCCACTTGGTGCTGAATCATGCCGTTTCGTGACACTTGGTTTGGGCTAAGTGCGGAGACGTTTTGAGCAATAGACAAGCCGAGGAAAACGCCGTTTTCTTTTCGATCTTCGGAAAGGTAGACGATGCCCGCATCAATACCGTCTTGATAAGACTGAATATTGAGCTGCTTACCTTGATAAAATATCTCGCCGCTGGTCTTTGCTTGAAGCCCGCATATGGCTTTGACCAATTCGGAACGACCGGACCCAATAAGCCCTGAAATGCCAAATATTTCACCTTCGTGTAGATCGAAATTGATATCTTGAAAGCGCTGTTTGTCGGACAAGTTCTTAACTTCAAGCAGTGCCGTATTGCTTTCGATATCACCTTGAAACTTTTCTGGGTACAAGTCGCTCAGTTCTCGACCTACCAAGTCATTTACCACTTGCTCTGGCGTTGTGTCTTTAGTGGTGTAGCTAACGACTCGGATTCCGTCACGGAACACGGTAACTTGGTCGCAATGTTCAAAGACTTCCGCCATGCGATGGCTGATGTAGATAATGCTGATGCCTTTGCTTTTAAGCTGATGCATGATGTGGAAAAGCAGCTTAGATTCGGTTTCAGTCAGTGCCGCGGTTGGCTCATCCAAAATCAAAATATGGCAATCTAACGTGAGCGCTTTCGCTATCTCGACGAGTTGTTGGTTAGAAATACTGAGTTCGCCGACAAGAACATTCGGGTCAATGTCTGCCAGTTGCGCTATCGCTAACTTCGCTTCTTCTTTAAGCGCTTTGTAATTCATGAATAGTTGTTTTGAAGCACTGGTCTTAGCCATTAAGATGTTTTCGGCTACCGACACATCTGGGCATAATGCAATTTCCTGATGAACAAACCCGATGCCTTTGCGTTGTGCTTCTAATGGACCTTTGATCTTGGTTTTGTGGCCATTCAAATAGATATCGCCTGAATCGGGTTGATAAATCCCATCAATGATTTTCATTAATGTGGATTTTCCCGCTCCGTTCTCGCCGGCCAAAGCGTGAATTTGACCGGGCATCAACGTAAAACTGACGTCTTCAAGTGCGACGGTTTGACCGAATGTTTTTCGGACATTGCGAATTTCTAATACCGGCGTAGGTAACGACATAGGTATCTCCTGTGTAGGCTGCGTGCAGTTTATTAAGGCTTTTTGTTGGCTTGGGTAATCACACTGTCCCGATAACAGCGAGTTACCCAAGCAAGTTATGTGTTACTCATTAATGCCTTTTGTGCCGCGTTTTTGGAGATATTTGTCCCAATAGAAATCGTCTGCGTTCTCTTTGGTCACAATGGCAAACCCATTGTCCACGAACGGTACACCCATTGGGTTGTAGCCTGAACGTTTGTAATCGTTCATTGGGTCGATGAGGTCAGAGTGCGCCGCTAAGTACAGGAGCATCATGCCCATATAACCTTGCATGCCTTGGTTGGGGTTTACTGCTCCAAAGACTTCACCAGATTTGATCATGTCTAGGATCTTTGCGTTCACATCCGCGTTCATGACTTTGATTTTCCCGCCTAGTTCTTTGGCGGCTTGTGCTGCACCTAATGCTGAAGTGGCTTCAGGCATAAACACTGCGCCCAGTTTAGGGTGGGCCTGAGCCATAGTCATGACGGCGTTGTATGCTTTCGTTACGTCTGTGTTGCTAGCGGCACGCGAGACGAGTTTCATGTCTGGCCATTTTTCTTCCATTCGTGCAATAAATGCAGAAATTCGACGATCGTGATTGTCTTGCCCTGGGTTTTCTAAAACAGCGTATTCGCCTTTCCCACCCATCGATTCTGCGATGGTATCGGCAGCGTGTCTGCCTTCCGCGTAGTTATCTGAAGTAATAAAAGAAACCCGGTCACTGTTGGGTGAATCTGCTGCAAAGGTCACGACAGGGATACCCATTTCTTTTGCGCGATTGATAGGTTCAATGAAAGGGTCTGGGTTCATCGGGTGCAGAAGAATGCCCGCGGGCTTTTTCGCTAGCACTTGTTCAAAAGAAGCGAGCTGTTTGTTCACGTCGTATTCTGGTGTTCCGGTATACACGGTTTTACACCCCATCGACTTCGCTGCTTGCTTCATCATTTCATATACAGGGAACCAATATTCGACGCCACTCACCATAACGTTCATGTAGTAGGTTTCACCTGGCTTACATTTAAAAGCCTCTGCTGCTGTGGCTTGAGACGTTACTCCTGTAAAAGCGGCGATCGAAAGCGACGCAATTCCCAGTAGCTTCTTCAAGTTGATCGAGGATGGTTGGAACCTTTTCATTGCACTCTCCTTGTGGCTTTTTTGTTGTGCCCTTTTCCGATAGGCGTTGTTCCATTTGCGTGAAAAAATCACAGCCTGATTGAAATGTTGGTTTAGTGAAATTTCTTTCAGGAGGTTAAATAATAATCACCTACTGATTCATGTGTCAAAATCATTTCGACACAAAAAGTCTCATTAAGACTGTCATTCTGTGATTTTTTTTGGGTTATTAACATTTTGTTTACTTGTTAACCAGTTGTGTTTCGGCGTTTTTTCCTGACATAGGAGGAGGGCTATTACTGGCTAGATTGGGGTTTTTTTGGATGTGCCAAAGTGTGATTCAGTTCTAATTTGATAGCTTAGGTAAATCAATTTACCATCTATAATGATACTTAAAGTCTCATTTTTATCTTTACATTCTCCATTTGTTCACTCTAATATTAAAAACGATACAGAAAGTATCACTGAGTGGTTTTTTGTTTGGCTAACTCAGCAGGCTAAAAATGAAGGGCAAGAGATAAGGATGTAAAAATGAGCAATCAGGTTCAGCTTCCAAGGATCATGGAGATCGGTGCGGGTGCCAGCCAGCGAATCGCAGAGATATTGACGAATTTTGGGTGTAAAGCGCCGTTGTTAATCACCGATAACGTCATGGTGTCACTGGGGTATCCCAACCAAATTATTCAACATTTGACCAGTGCAGGCATAGAGTGTGCGGTATTTTCTGAAACCGTACCGGAGCCGACGGTTTCTTCTATTTCACAAGGCGTAGACATTTTTCGAAAAGGTCAGTACGACGCCATTATCGCATTAGGCGGGGGCAGCCCCATTGATTCTGCGAAAGCCATCAATATATTAGGTACGCACGGCGGTGTGATGCGCGATTACAAGTTTCCTCGTGTGGTGACGGAATCTGGTGTTCCTTTAATTGCGATTCCAACAACGGCTGGAACGGGATCGGAAGTGACGCGATTCACCATTATTACCGATGACAAAGCGGACGAGAAAATGTTGTGCCTTGGGCTTGGTTTTATGCCTGATGCCGCTTTGGTGGATTATGAGTTGACCTCCAGTGTGCCTCCGAGAGTGACGGCAGATACCGGAATTGATGCGTTGACTCATGCTATTGAAGCGTACGTGAGCCAAAAAGCGAATTTGTTTAGCGATGCGCAAGCCACCGCTGCCATGAGGTTGATTGCACCCAACTTAAGAAAGGCCTACCACGAACCCGACAATCATGAAGCGAGAGAAGCGATGATGCTGGGTTCGACGCTGGCAGGAATGGCGTTTTCCGCGGCATCCGTTGCGCTAGTGCATGGGATGAGCCGCCCAATTGGAGCCTTTTTTCATGTGCCTCATGGTTTATCGAATGCGATGCTTTTGCCAACCATTACCCGTTTTTCTATCCCAAACGCTAAGTCACGTTATGCCGATTGCGCTCGGCATATGGGCATTGCATTGCAAGAAGCCAGTGACGACGTGGCGTGTAATTCATTAGTCCAAGAGCTTATTGCGATTAACCAAGAATTGTCTGTGCCCACTATGTCGGAATTTGGTATCGACAAAGTACAGTATTTTTCACTTTGCGAGGTGATGGCGGAGCAAGCATTGGCTTCCGGCTCACCTGGAAATAACCCAAGAGTACCGAGCCAACAAGAAATCGTCGGACTTTATCATCAGTTGTGGGCATAAGGAGATCCCAATGGAACGTATCGGACATTTTATTAATAACAATATTGTTGAATCCCAAGGTTCAGATTTAGCGAAAGTCACCAATCCGGCAACAGGCGAACACATTCTTGATGTGGCAATGGCTTCCGTTCAGACGACCGAGCAAGCGGTTGAAGCTGCGGCCGCGGCCTTCCCTGCGTGGTCGAAAACACCGTCGGTGGTGAGAGCGCGTGTGATGTTTAAATTCAAAGCACTTATCGAAACACACCGCAACGAATTGGCGCAAATCATCACGGAGCAGCATGGAAAAGTCCTCAGTGATGCACAAGGGGAAATCACCCGTGGGCTGGAAGTAGTGGAGTTTGCTTGCGGTATTCCTCATGCACAAAAAGGTGAGCATTCGCTGAATGTGGGGCGTCAGGTGGATTCTCATTCCATGATGCAGTCATTAGGCGTTTGCGCAGGCATTACGCCTTTCAATTTCCCAGTGATGGTTCCAATGTGGATGTTTCCGATTGCGATTGCATGCGGCAACACGTTTGTTCTGAAACCGTCTGAGAAAAACCCAACACCCGCAATGTTTTTAGCGGAATTGCTTAAACAAGCCGGATTACCAGATGGGGTGTTTAATGTGGTGAATGGCGATAAAACCGCTGTAGATGTGTTGCTTACCCACCCAGAAGTACAGGCGGTCAGTTTCGTGGGTTCAACCCCTATTGCGGAATACATTTACTCCACCGCTTCAGCACATGGAAAACGCAGCCAAGCTTTGGGCGGTGCTAAAAACCACATGGTAGTCATGCCAGACGCAGACACACAGCAAGTCACCAATGCGCTGATGGGAGCGGCATATGGGTCTGCCGGAGAGCGTTGCATGGCGATTTCCGTCGCGGTGTGTGTGGGTGAAGAAGCGGCACAAAACACCATTGAATCGCTGCTGTTGGCGATAGCCGAACTCAAAGTGGGTCCTGGTGACAGAGAAGATGAACCGGATATGGGACCCGTAATCAGCCAAGCGCATAAAGACAAAGTCGTTGGATACATTGATAAAGGCGTAGAAGAAGGCGCAACATTACTTGTCGATGGACGTAACTATCAAGTTGAAGGTGCAGAAAGTGGGTTCTTTGTTGGGCCAACGTTGTTTGACCGGGTCACACCAGATATGACCATTTACCAAGAAGAAATCTTTGGTCCTGTTTTGTCGGTGGTACGAGTGGATACGCTGGAGGAAGCGATTCAACTCATTAATGATCACGAGTACGGTAACGGTACGGCGATCTTTACTGAGAGCGGCAGAGCGGCTCGCCTATTCCAAGAAAATGTATTGGTTGGCATGATTGGTGTGAACGTACCGATTCCTGTCCCGATGGCCTTTCACTGCTTTGGTGGTTGGAAGCGTTCCATTTTTGGACCGCTGAATATGCATGGACCCGACGGGATTCGCTTCTTTACCCGAATGAAAACGGTGACATCTCGCTGGCCAGAGTCGGATGGCTTACGAGCGGAGTTTTCGATGCCAACAATGAAATAGAACATACCCAAGTAGTGTGACGTTATCATCAGAAAATTACTGTTTGTTAGCAACTACTTGGGCTGCTTTTTATCTTGAGGTAGATTGTGTATATACTGCTTCCATAACGAAAAACCGTATCAGGGCATTATGACGACCAGCAATAAGCGTGAAAAAGGTTCTACCATCCTTCGTGTGTTAGAAATCTTGCAAGAAGTGGCTTCCAGCGAGCAACCACTGTCACCTACCGAAGTTGGGGTAAGGCTGGATATCCCCAAACCAACGTCTCATCGAATCGTCAACACACTGCTAAAAGAAGGTTGGTTATACACCGACTTAAAAGGTCAACTCGTGCCTGGCGATCATTTTCATAATATTGCTTTGAACGTTCTGCATACCAGTGTCCATAAAACACATTGGCGAGCCATACTAGAGCGTGTTGCGAAGGAAATGGACGAAACCTGTGGTATTGCCATTCCTGATGGTACGGAAATGATCTACTTCGATAGAGTAGAATGTGAATACCCATTACGGGTACATATTCCGGTAGGAACTCGTGTACCTGCTTGGTGTTCATCCAGTGGCAAGCTCTACCTAAGCAGCCTCCCTGAAGCGCGTCGCCGTGCGATGTTTAAGCAGTTCGATCTGCAGCCGATGGGGAAAAACTCCATTGTGGGACCGGAAGCGTTAGAGCAGTCCTTGCTGGGTATACATCAGACTCAGATTGGTGTGGATAACGAAGAGTTTATGGATGGTATGAATGCTATATCTGTCCCAATCAAACGCACAGACGGCCGTCTCATTGCTTGCTTGTTTTGCCATGCCCCGATTGCTCGTAAAACGATCGACCATTTAATTTCCTCTGTCGACAAGCTTCGCAAAGCCGCCCAAGAAATTGAATCGGTACTTGCGGCGATGGAAGAAGAGTAGGTTGAGATTGGGTGAGCTTAGCGACCGTTTGCTCTGGAGTTAATTAGTCGGCGTACTTTGTCGCGATATCAATAAACTGCTGCTCACAGGCGATGAAAGCATCGACGATTTGGGGATCAAAGTGTCCCCCTTTTCCTTCTTCAATAATGCGTTTTGCCACGCTATGTTCCATCGCATCTTTATAGATACGTTTACTGATCAGAGCATCATACACATCCGCGACAGCCATGAGTCTTGCACTCAATGGAATGGCTTCTCCAGCCAATTTTTTAGGGTAGCCTGAACCATCCCATTTCTCGTGGTGGCAATAAGCAATATCGATCGCTGCGTCGATAATGCCGTTAGGGTTGTTGGAGTGTTCCTTGGCTTTCTGTAACGTTTGAAGCCCGAGCGTTGTGTGCTCTTGCATGATTTTGAACTCAGATTCTGTCAATTTCCCTGGCTTGAGTAAGATGTTGTCGGGTATGCCGACTTTTCCTATATCGTGAAGAGGTGCGGCTTTGTAGTAGATCTTAATTAACTCGTGGGTGAGCAAATCGCTGTATTTGGGGGTTGTTGCCAAATATTCCGCCAGTGCTTTTACGTAATATTGAGTTCGAAGAATGTGGTTGCCCGTTTCGTTATCCCGCGTTTCAGCGAGGCTTGCCATCGCAATCACGATGGAATCTTTCACCTCTTCCAGTTCTTCTGTACGGTTTCTAACCAGAGTTTCTAGCAGGTCATTTTGACCATGAAGAAGATCGTTGGAGACTTTATTTTGCAGGTGCGTTTTGACTCTTGCTTCTAAGGTTGGGACGCTAACGGGTTTATTAATGTAATCGGCAGCACCCAATTCAAATCCTAATCTTTCGTCTTCAGATGTACTTTTAGCAGTCAGGAATATAACGGGGATTTCCTTGGTTTTCTTTGATGATTTCAACTGGCGAATGACTTCGTAACCATCCATTTCCGGCATCATAATATCCAGCAGAATCAAGTCGATGGGGAATCTCCCAACAATATCCAGCGCCAAAGCCCCTGAGTTGGCAATTTTTATGATGTATTTACCGCCTAGTGACTGAGCCATAAACGATAAGTTGTCTGGTGAGTCATCGACAATTAGTATGGTCCGATTATCCAAATTCCCCAATGGCATGAAAGACCTTTTAAAATATTAGTAATTCCTACTACATTAAATGTAGCCCATATTGGGAATTTTTTGAAAAGGCATGAGCTATGAAATCAATAAAAATTCTATTTTCGATGCTATTTCTTATCATGGGAGTCGTGTCCGTGGCGATTTTTTCATTGAACCAAACGAATACACATTTGCATGAAAAAACACAAAGCTTGCAATCTCAATTGACGAACTTCTATCGGCTATCAATGGAGTTGAAAGGAAGTTCTGATCACCTAACCAAATTTGCAAGGGCCTATGGAGCGACAGGAAATGAAAAGTGGAAGGCGCTTTTTAACCACGTTTTGGATGTGCGAAATGGTAAGACTCCAATACCGAAGGGAAATCGATACGAGTATTGGGATATTGTTTCTATGGAAGAACAATCGCCTACATCCCAATCAGAGTTTAGCGGACCGACGTTAGTACAAAGGTTAAAAGAATCGGGCATCGAAGCCTTTGAATTCAGTGAATTAAACAGTGCACTGGCGCTATCGAATGCTTTGGTCGGGCTAGAGGTGGATGCATTTAATGCCATTGAAGGGCGACAACAAGACGGTAATGGGCAGTGGGTTTTGACTGGTGTCGGGGATTTAGATCGTGCTCGTTCATTGTTGTACAGCGATCAGTACTTTTCTGAAAAAGCGAAAATAATGGCGGCAATTTCCTCAGCCCACAATTCTATTCTCAAGCGGCTTAACTCTGAAATTACGGCAAATGAAGCCGATATAAAGTCGAATGAGCGAATCAGTTTAGTCCTGTTTTTTGCGTTAATAACGGCTATTGGCGTGTCGTTTGTTTTGCTTTGGCATCTTTATATCAGCCCTCTTAGCAAGCTTTCTCAAACGGTTGTCGAAAAAGTAGAAAATAAAGACTTTTCCTTCACGTTAACCCAACAAGCCTACGGAGATTTACAGTATTTCATTGATAGCCTAAACGTGGTTTTTCACCATATATCAGAACAGCTTAGCAATAATACGCTGGTGAAAGATTTCAACATCGTGTTACGCAACAATGAATCGACATCCTTGCTGTGTGACCGCGTGACACACTTCTTAATGCAGCACTTCCCCGTTGAAATGGTAGGGATCTACATTTTCGAAAACAACGCGCTAACACGGATCTCAGGGGCAGGTTACGGTGAAAGCCAAAGCGCAGTGGTCAGTGAAGAAAGCTCCACACTGATGGGAGTAACTCGCAGTAAAGAACCGGTGGTGATACGAGAGCTAAATGGGGCGTTTGTGGTGCCTTACAATGGTGGGCAATTGTCCCTTAATGAAATGTACTATTTGCCTTTATTGGTCAAGGAAAAGGTGATAGCCGTGATGGAAATTGGGGTAGTACATAGCCTCGATGACATTCATTTACAGTGGTTGAACCGAATGCTGAATGACCTTTCAATAAGTATTCAATTGAGCCGCAACCTAGAATTACAACGCAAAGCCGAACAAAAAGCACTGGAACAGTCTCAATTGAATCAGGAAATCCTGAACGCAACACCAAACCCGATGTACTGCCTCAACAATACGGGTCAATTCATTACCATTAACAGCCAATTCAGAATGTTGATGGGGCTGAGCGAGGAGCAAATATTAGGCTCGACTCCGAACATGATTTTTGGGGAAACCGCCCCAGAATTTGATGAACACCATCAAACTCTTTTCCAAAAAGAGAGCAACGCCAATTACGAAGTCCAGATTGCGCCAGCCAATCAGAAACAGTTAGAAATGTTGGTGTATGAAGCCTCCTTCCTTGATAGCAATGGTCACGTGAACGGCATTGTGGGTATCCTGCTTGATCAAACCGAACGTAAGCAAATGGAAAACGCGCTGGTTGAAGCGAAAGAGACGGCCGACGCCATGAGCCAAGCCAAAGGTGAATTTCTTGCCAATATTAGCCACGAAATTCGCACCCCAATGAATGCCATCATGGGAATGGCACACCTAACGCTGAACACCGAGCTCGATAGCATTCAAGAAAAGTATGTGAATCGGATAAATGATTCAGCGAAAAACCTCCTCGGTATTATTAATGACATTCTCGACTTTTCTAAAATCGAGGCAGGGAAGCTTGATATTGAGCACATTGATTTCTGCTTGGATGATGTTCTGGAAAATGTGGTGTCCATTGTCTCCGTCAAAGCACAAGAGAAAAACCTCGAACTGGTATTAGACATCGACCCAACGATGCCAATCAACTTGATCGGCGATCCGTTAAGACTCGGGCAGGTTATCGTCAATCTATGTGGGAACGCAGTGAAATTTACCCACGAGGGAGAGATTATTGTAAAAGCCACTCTCAATAAACAGGATGATAAGAATGCCGAGATTCGTTTTGTCGTGAGCGATACTGGCGAAGGTATTCCGGAAGATAAGTTAGCGAAATTATTTGAAGCCTTTACCCAAGCGGACGCGAGCACCACTCGCAAGCACGGGGGAACAGGCTTAGGCTTAAATATCAGTAAGCAGTTGGTTGAATTGATGGGCGGCGACCTGACGGTTACGTCAAAAGTGGGGGAAGGCTCTAACTTTATTTTCACTATTCAATGCGGTCTTCAAAGTGCGAAAATGCGTGATATCTCCGCCCCTTTGAAACCAATTAAAGAGCGCAAAGCCTTAGTGGTTGATGATAACGATACCGCTAGAGGGATCATGGAAAACTTATTGGAAGCGATGGAGTTCAGCGTCACGTCGGTTACCAATGGGTACGATGCGATCGAGTTACTCAATACGGATCGCTTTAATATGGTATTTGCCGACTGGAACATGCCGGGAATAAACGGGGTAGAGCTGTTAAAACGCTTGCCGAGAGATGAGCGTTTTACTGATTTGAAACGCTTCTTGGTGACGGCCTATGGGCGAGAAGTGGGGATAGATGAAGATGCCGCGCCGTTAATCGATGGGTTCATTCTTAAGCCTGTCAATCCTTCCACTTTACTTGATGCCATCATGGATGCGTATGGCATTGAAGCCAAAAATCTCGTCAAACGAAATCGGGCGAAAATAGAAACCCCAGATTTATCTGGTAAGCACATCCTGTTGGTGGAAGATAATGAAATTAACCAGGAAGTGGCGGTAGGTTTACTCGAAAAAACCCGATGTGAAGTTACGATAGCGGGCAACGGTAAAATTGCTTTGGATGCCCTTGCAAAAGGGAACATTGATATTGTGTTGATGGACATGCAAATGCCCATTATGGATGGTGTTACCGCCACAAAACAAGCGCGAAAAGAAGGGTATACCTTACCTATTATTGCCATGACAGCCAATGCAATGGCGCAAGACATTGAAACCTGCTCTAACGCAGGCATGAATGATCATGTCACCAAACCTATTGATGTTTCGAGGCTGTACAATGTGCTTAAGCAGTATTTGAATGCGCCAGCACTTGCAGATGAATCTTCCGCTTTACCTGCTTCATCGCAGCCTTCTAAATCATCATCTAAGAAATCAGAGCAAAGTAATGGTTTAACAAACACACTCAAACCTGAAGACATTTGGAGTGGTGATATTGATAACACGGCCGAAGAAATAGGCATAACACAAGACCGATATTTGAAATTGCTCGGTTCTATGCTTTCAAATCTTTCAAGAGACTTGGTTGAATTCAGAGAAAAATCCGAGTTAAAAGATTGGGTGTATCTAGAAAGATTTGCCCACACAGTTCGTGGCTCGGCGGGGAATCTGCGAATTCCTGTATTAGTAGAAATAGCAGAACGAATAGAATCCAAAGCTAAGGAGAAAAAGGCGATCCCGACAGAGTGGGTTGAAGAAATGGACGAACGAGCTTCTGATATTCAAAAAGAATTATTGGCGTATACATCAAAGCATGGCTTAGAGAGAAAAGAGGATAACTCTCAACTGGATATGGATCAGATACTCAGCCAATTGTCTCAAGCCATTGAGGGTTACGATGCAGATGCGGTGCAATTGGCCCAGCAATTGTTAGACGCCTCTCCGGAAAACAAAGAAACTCTTGAAGCGTTAGTTTTAGCGATTGAAAGCTATGATTTTTCCATGGCAACAACGCTACTTGAATCGTTCCAAAGCCAGAATCATTAAGTGGCTTAGCCGACAGATTAAGCGGTAGAACACATAAAAAAACGGAGCATCCTGTGCTCCGTTTTTTTTTACTTGGGTATAGCCATTACGTGAGAAGGTACTTAAGTATTTCGACTACTTGGCTTGGTGACGTTGCCCAAGCTTGTGCAGAGGCGTCGACTTCTTTGAGTGGGTGAATCAGTCCTTCATCATGCAATGTAATGTAGGGTTTCCCCAATGCAGCGCAGTAGCCTGCATCAAACGCTGCATTCCACTGACGATACTGTTCACCGAAGCGAATCACCGCCAAATCACACTTTTCAATGGCGTTCTTAGTACGAATGGCATTCACCTTTGCCGACTTATGATCACGCCAGAAGCCTTTGTCTTCTTGTCCTAACACATCGCCAGCAGCATCGCTTGATTCATGGTGAGTTACAGCGGAAGAGAAAGTGATCTCCAGCCCCGCTTCACGACATTGCTCGATGATTTGGTCTCGCCAATCGGTATGTATTTCACCTGAAAGATAAACGTTAAAACTCATGATTCTTCCTTAATGTGCAGGTATTAACTGCTTTTTTATTTGGCTTCGAGTGTACGCTTTTCTCCAGATGTATTCCAAAGGACCTTGTTTAAAGACCTTCAAATACAGGTGGGCGACCACAATTTGCACAACAGTGTACGCCAGTGCAATAAGGATGTAATCCAATCTGGTGGCGGTTAAATGGAACTCAGGGAACGTCCAGCGCAGCAGTACAGCCATGACAATGGACTGCGATATATACAGGCTGAAAGCTAGCTTACCTGGTGCAGCAAATAACTGAATAACAGCATTTCGGTTAGCCACGAGTTTGACGATCGCGTGAGCATAGATAAGTGCAACAAAAATTGCAGAGACACTGGCGACAATCGCCCCAAGTTCAGCCGTCTGATTTGGAAGGTACAGGCGTAGAGCCAAGTCTAGCGCCGTAAAGGCGATACCCCCAAGTGCGACCAAGCGGAACGTTTTTTTGTCGAAACCTTTGGAGAAAAAACCGACTCGAAATAAGAAAGCACCGAGCATCATCAAGCCAGCGACCTGCCAAAATATCCAAAGAGGAGACGTTAATACAATAACGAATGCCACCCCGCCCTGAATGAGCATCTGTATGCCATAAGAACTGAACCATAAGTCATACACTTCCATGAACTCTGGTGTTCCTTGAATCAGCGGTGGCTCTTCAAAGAAAAGAAATGCGAAGGCGATACTGAGGTTTAGTACTCCGCCGATGATCAAATATCGGTAAGATTTCTTAAGAAGCTTTTTGAGTGGAAGATCTAGCGATTTAAGCACGAACAGCGCCGATATTCCGTAAAGCATCAACACATCACCACCAAATATGAAAAGACCGTGTAATAAACCAAAGAGTATCAGCCATTTCATTCTTGGTTTAATGGCATCCTTTGGTGGCACTTTTTTCTTTTTGTATGAACGATATTGAATCGCTAAACCAACACCAAATAGCAGGCAGAACAAGGTTCGAAAGCGACCATCAAAAAATGCGCTACTGAACAAATTTATGAAGGTGTCACTGATGGGAGGAAATTCAGGAGAAACGTATCCGGTGGCAAATAAGCCGTGGTAATAGATGTTCATGAATAGGATCCCTAAAATGGAGATCCCTCGTAATATATCGATGGATTGAATGCGCACGTTAATATCCTTACTGACTAGTCTACCCAAGCATCTTGAGGTTACTTGGGTGTAGCATACTTCTCTGAGCAATCCGCCGCTCAAACCACAGAGGGAATGAAAAACGGTTTTACTTAGACAATCTGTTTTGCTTAGGGTTAAAACGTAG
This sequence comes from Vibrio penaeicida, assembly GCF_030689305.1. Taxonomy (GTDB): domain Bacteria; phylum Pseudomonadota; class Gammaproteobacteria; order Enterobacterales; family Vibrionaceae; genus Vibrio; species Vibrio penaeicida_B. The sequence goes on from NZ_JAUYVM010000005.1 coordinate 250,531, forward strand.
CAAGTGAAAGGTTAATACACCCTAAAGTGAGCAAAGCGATGTTGCTTAGTGTTTGAATCTAAATTCTAGGATTCAGCAAGATCCAGTAAGGCTTTCCCTGTTAATCGGTAGCCTATCCACTCATTTTGAGGTTTTGCTCCAAGGGATTCATAGAAGTCTATTGCCGGTTGATTCCAGTCCAGAACATTCCATTCAAACCGCCCGCAATCTTTTGCGACAGCAATTTGTGCTAAATGTTTAAGAATGTATTTTCCCGCTCCGGTACCGCGTGCATCAGGTGTGACATACAGATCTTCTAGGTACAAACCGTATTTCCCTACCCAAGTGGAGTAGTTAAAAAAGTACACGGCAAAACCAACCGCTTTGCCATCAAGTTCACAGATGAGAGCGTGGGTAGTGGAATCCGATCCAAAAATGGTTTCTCGAATGCTTTGTTCGGTTGCCTGAACTTCATGCTCTGCCTTTTCATAGCACGCAAGCTCACGAATAAATTGAACGATAAGAGTGGAATCTTCAGCAACAGCATTGCGAATGGAGAATTGAGTCATTTTTAAATCCCTTTACTATTGAACATTTAATCCTCAATGATTATCAATGGAGTTGCACAAGGAAGATTTCAAGTGATGTTCATGAAATAAAAATATTATTATTCAATATGTTATGTTGTTATATCTGGTGTTTTTATTTGAGGCTTTCTTAAAATACTCGTCTAGCTCACTATTTTAGCCGTGCTCTCCGTGCGATAATTCTGCGCAAATAAATACAACGGATTGAAGGAACAACATGTCGGCAACTGCATATCTAAACGACTTGAATCAACGTTATCTGGCTATTCACCGCACTAAAGAAGACTTTTTCTGGGAAACTTACATGGGCATCAGCGATGACCATGAAGGTTCCTCTAAAGCGCAAACCGAGTGGACTCAATTCTTAAGCCAAGCTTCACAAATTAGCGAAATCAATCAGCAGCTAGACGCTGCCGAAAACATCAGCGACGCAAAAGAAAAACAAAGCGCAATGGCGGGTCTTAAAGGCTGGCTGGATATGTTTAAAGCCCACGCGATTGAAGGCGAAAAGAGTCAGCAACTTAAAGCGGACTTGATTAAATTTGAGTTCGATTTGTTTGAGCGCAACCAAAATCACGCACTGACCTATGTTGATGAACATGGCGACTCGGTAGAAGGCTCATTGCCTGTGGTTGGTGCGGCGGTTCGCGCGAATGAAAACGAAGACGTGCGACAGTCGGCTCATTCTGCTTTTCTGGATTTAGAGCAATGGTTACTCAACAATGGCTTTATTGAGTTGGTCAAGCGCCGTAATGAGTTTGCTCGTTCCCTTGGGTACAAGACCTTTTTTGATTACTCCATCCTAAAAATGGAGAAAATGACCACGCAAGAGCTGTTCAGTATTTTGGACGATTTTGAAGCTCGCACACGTGAAGCTCATCTCAACAGCTTGAAAAATCTGGCGGCTGAGAAAGGGGAAGGTGCGTTGGCGGGACACAATTTCATCTACTCATTTGCGGGTGATGCAATGCGTGATCTAGACCCGTATGTTCCGTTCTCCAAGTCGTTGCGCCGTTGGGTGGAATCCTTTGGTCGTTTGAATATTGAATATTCAGACGCAGAGCTGACGCTGGATTTACTGGATAGAAAAGGCAAGTACCCGAATGGCTTCTGTCATGGACCGGTTCCTTCTTTTTATGACCAAGGTAAATGGATTCCAGCACAGGTTAACTTCACCAGCAACGCCAAGCCAGATCAAGTCGGCAGTGGCTACGATGGTATTAACACCCTGTTCCATGAAGGGGGGCACGCCGCTCATTTCGCCAATGTGAAGTTGAACGCGCCGTGTTTTTCACAGGAATTTGCGCCTACTTCCATGGCGTATGCCGAAACTCAATCCATGTTCTGTGACAGCTTGTTGACGGATGCGGATTGGCTTAAGCAGTACGCGCTGGATAACGACGGTAACCCTGTCCCAGATGAACTCATCAAGACGATGATTGATAGCCGACAGCCTTTTAAAGCGTATGAAGAACGCAGCATTCTTGTTGTGCCTTATTTTGAAAGAGCGCTTTATGAGTTGAGCGATGAAGAGCTGACGCCTGAAAACATCACTCAGTTGGCTCGTGACTGTGAAAAGAACATTCTTGGACTAGAGTGTAGCCCGCGTCCACTGCTTGCGATTCCTCACTTGTTGTCGGATGAGTCAGCGTGTGCTTACCAGGGTTACCTATTGGCTCACATGGCCGTGTACCAGACGCGAGCATACTTCACGGAAAAATTCGGCTATTTAACCGATAACCCAGAAATTGGTCCGCTCCTAGCCAAGCATTACTGGCACGGTGGCAACAGCACGTCTCATAACGACACCATTGTAAGCTTGACAGGTGAAGGCTTTAACGCGAAATACCTAGCTGATGTGTGTAACTTATCGGTGGATGAAGCGTGGCAAGAAGAGCAAGAAAAAATCAAAGGATTAGTAACGCGTGATCGCGCTAGCGTGTCTTCTTTGCAAGCGACAATCAAAGTGGTCGATGGCGATAAAGAGCTTGCGTCTAATACAAACTCCGATGAAGACATGTGCGATGCTTTTGAAGCGTATATTGTCAAAAATTACGGTCGCTAATTTCCACGATACTCAACTCTGACAGTTGGTATAAAAAATCGGAAAGAAACACAAAGAGCCAGTTTTTACTGGCTCTTTTTCTATCTCAATGTTCTTTCAAATGACTTATCCCGAGTTCAGGTTACTTGGGTATGTTTCCTGCAGTATTCGTGAGTAAAGAGTGTGTTCGAGCGCTTTTTCTTATTTTGAGTATCATTATGAATGCAGGGGTAAGGCGATGCCAAAGGTATGGCGAGGGTTGAAAGCAATTATTCTGTCTTTTGTGCTACTAGGCGGTCTATTCCTTACATTCCAGTTGCTGTTTTTCTACAAGGCGAGCAACCAAGCTGCTTGGCTGTTTTGTACAGAAGTATGGGCGCATCGAGGCCTCACAAAAGACGCCGCCGACAATACACTGGAATCGTTCAGTGCAGCCTTAAAGGCTGGCGCTAAGGGGATAGAAGTGGATGTTTTTTATGATATCAAGACGGATCAATTTCATGTAAGGCATGATCCCAAACCAAGCCTTGATGAAGGGAAAGAACTGACACTCGCACAGGTATTTTCAGCCTTTGGTTCTTCCACTCAGTACTGGCTGGATTTCAAGAATTTGGTCGATTTAGATAATCAATCACGGCAATTTGCGTTGCAACATCTTATCGAAATTTCAGAAAACGTGATTGAACGTAAGTACATACTCGTGGAATCAGTAAACGATCACGCATTACGAACCTTCACGGAGAACGGCTTTAATACCAGTTACTGGGTAGCGCTGGGAAGTGAGTTGAGTCATTGGCATTACGCACTGTATGCCACCAAAATCAAAATCAAATATTTGCTCGGTTGGTTTACGAACGTTTCAACCGACGTCGACAATTACTCCGATCGGTTTCAGTATCATTTTCCCGAAATCCCCACTCTGCTTTTCACCGTCAATGAACCTCAAAAGATTGCAGAACTTGTACAACCTAATATCAAGGTGGTGTTGACCGATTCAGCGATTTACTCGCAGTTTGCATCTTGTCACCAGAATGGAGGTAAGCAATGAGAACATCAGCGCTAATGAAAAATGTGTGGTTTCAGAATGGGCTACTTTTTGCTGGGTGCCTTTTCATTGCTCTGGCAACCAATAGCGACAAGTTACTCAGCTTAACCATCAAAACAATGATTCACGTCGTCTTTCAAACCATGTTGATCTTTGGGCTTTTATGCTTATTGAATAACCAGCGGTTTATTAAGTGGGGGTTGGCGGTGTTTTTAGGCGTTATTTTCTTTGTTCATTTCGCCTATCAGGCTCCGCTTTCTATGGGGGTTATTTTCAGCGTATTGAGTGCGCCACTAAATGAATCCACCAGTTTTTTGGTTCGGCACGGTTGGGAACTCGCTTTTGCTCTTTTGGTTGTGTTAGTTGTAGGTAAGCGTGTCACCATCCCGAAACCGCTCATTTGGAAACCTAGCCTATTGTTGGGGGTAGGGTATCTCATCATCCCTTTCGCATTGCAGTTGCCAAAAGCGTATTCCAATGACGAATTTGCGGATTACATAAACAAAGGAACGGCACGTGGCTATTCAAATACGTATTCTTCCGTTGAATATACGTTTCATAAGCTATCGTTGCGGTTTCCTGCTATTCAAAGCGTTATCGCTATAGCGGATACTTATCACTTAATGAACATTCAGTCTGATCAAACCATGACGTGGAGCGAAATCGAGCGAAAACCCAATGCGCCAGATTTGTTGGTGATTGGCATAGGGGAATCACTGCGAGCGGGAAACATGAGTCTGTATGGTTATGAAAGAGAGACAACACCTTACTTAGATAAAATGCGCGATAAGTTAACGGTGTTTCGTTATCCCTATGCGGCTGGGAGCAACACGTGGGGCTCAGTACCCGCGATGTTGACAAAAACGGAAGGTATTCCAAATATGTCTCAGTCTGTCATTCTGTTGGCTAACGCGGCGGAGTACGAGACGTACTGGCTATCTAATCACGCTCAATTTGGGCAATGGGATTTTTCAATCTCAACACTAGCGCAGCAGACCGATCATCAGTATTTTTCCTCGCAAGCGGATGGGGGGACGATGCATGATGAAATACTGGTTGATCAGTTAGCAAAGGTACTCGCTGAACCGTCCAAGAAAAAAGTCATTTTCTTGCATTTCTATGGTTCACACATGAACTTTTCTGATCGCTACCCCAAGACGTTCGAGACATTTCGATCGAATAATCGACGTTTGGATGAATACGACAACAGTGTGGTATACAGCGATTATCTGCAGGCACAGGTGTTGGAATTGGTTGAAGAAGCGGGTGGGCAGTATGCCTTTTTTTCGGACCATGGTTTAGGTTCGCCAAATGGGCCGCTTGCTCTCAGACACGATGTGAGAACGCCGCCCGATATAGAATCACTTTACGTGCCTTTCTTTTTCACGGGCGATGTAGAACGTGATTACCCGAGCGATCAGCCATTTTCAATGTTTTACTTTGAGTGTTTCTTTTCAGATTGGGCTGGAATTAAGGCATCGGAGCTCTCTGAACAATATTGTTCAGAGAGTTTGAACCGAGACTCGGTGACCTATCTGGATGCGAACATGGCGTTGGATAGCCACGCTAAATCGGCGTTGCGGAAAAAAATGCTGGTTACGCAGTATTAAAAGGTTGCCTACCGCTTAAAAGGCTGTCTATCGCTTAAATGGCTATCGTTGCTTCTACCTCAACGTTCAGATCTGGGTGAAACAACCCTGCCACTATAACTAGTGAACTTGCAGGGAGCTGACCGCCATAAACGTCCGCTAGTGTTTCACGTGCGAGAGGTAAATCCTTTAAGTCAGTAATAAAGATCGTAACTTTGATCAAGCTATCCAAACTCGATTGGTGTTGTTCAGCAATGATGGAAAGCTGCCGGAAAATATCCTTCAGCTGGAGCCCAACATTTCCAGTTTGCGCTGCACTGCCAAACGCGGTGAATCCTGAGGTGTAAAGGGTTTGGTTATGCTCAATGGCATGGACATAAGGGCCGACAGCATCCCCTAGCTTTGGATAATGATGGCGAATAAGCTTTGAGTTAGGCATTTTGTCCTCCTTTACTGAACGGATGGTTGGATAGCTTTTGAGTCAGTGATTGAATCCTAGGACCCAGTGCAATTGATATGGCAGCGGCGGCAGGCCAAGCCAAAAGAAACGCGGTTCTCCATGAGGTAAGAAATTGTTCTTGAAACCCTAGGTTGAGCCACGTTACCCAAAACGTCATCATGCTCGATAACACCAAGGACATCAGCAAACCAAAAATAATTCGATGTTTCATCTTTGCCTCCTTACTTCGACAACGAGTAAAGCTTTTCGATGTAATCAACCTGAGTGAGGTTCTTTTCTAAAAAGGCTTTTGTATGGGGTTGCTCGAAATGATTTTTTAAATCCTCTTCGCTGTCCCAGCGCTCCCATAAGGTGAACTTGTTTGTTTCATCTTTATGTTCCAGAAGCTCAAAATGCTGACAGCCGGGCTCATTGATAGTGGCAGCCACAAGCTTACGTGCTTCTTCTAAAACATACTCTCTTGGTGCATCACTGGAAAGTGATAGCCCTGCACTTATGCATAGTGTTTTCATGCTTTTCCCTTACTGGTTTGAATACCAATAAAAGAGTAGATAATTCCATAAAAGATGAATATGGTTAAAAAATGAATCACCAATTCCAAAAATGAAATCATGCTTGATGATATTGCTTTGTTTATTCACATTGTTAGAGCACAAGGGCTTGTGGGCGCTTCTAAAGTTTTGAACATTCCTCCAGCTACCGTGACGCGTCGGCTTAAAAAATTGGAGGAGCATGTAGGCTGCCAGCTGATTCATCGATCCGCACGTCAGTTTCGGTTAACGGCGGAAGGTGACGTGTATTACCAGTCCTTTTCAGATTTAGTCTCTGAATTTGAGGTGAAAACACGAGGGTTGAGCCATGAACTTGAATCAATGAATGGTTCATTAACCGTATTGGCTCCAACCAATATTTCGATAGGTTTTATTCAACCTATGTGGACGGAGTTTGCTAAAAAATACCCAGATATCCTGTTGGATCTGAAGCTGAACAACGACAACAAAGACATTATCGAAGAACAAGCCGACATTGCCTTGCGTGCTGGTCCTCAAAAAGATTCGAGACTCTATCAGGTTAAATCTGGAACGGTCTCAACATTGCTGGTGGCGTCACCGAGTTACTTAGCCGAAAGCGCACCGCTTAATGATCTCGACGATCTCTATCATCATCGCTGCATTACAGTGGCTCATTTACCCGTCTGGAAGTTTAAAAACAAAAGGACGGGGGAATTGGCGACTATCCGCCAAAACTCGTCTTTAAAGGTGGACGACATTAATCTTGCCAGCCAGTTTGCTCGTGATGGGCTTGGGCTGGCTTTGTTGCCTGTAACTGAAGTGCATCATCTCCTACGTAGTGGTGAGCTGTGTACGCCACTGGCTGATTGGCTAGGACCACAGCGCGATTTGTATTTGATATGGCCAAGCGGACGATTATTGGGAGCAAAAGCCCGAGCATTTAAAGAGCACGCACAGCAATACATTGGACATGCTCTTACCTCATTAATGCGATTTTAAGTAGGTTTTGCTACTTCGTTTAAAGACAGTAGATACTGATATCTACTAAGATGTTTATGAGGAGAATAATTTAACTTACCAAGTTCGATCTAGGAGTAAACATGTGCCGCTGGCTAGCTTATCAAGGAAAAGAAACGTACCTGTCTGACTTAATCTTTGCACCAGAATATTCGTTGGTACAGCAAAGTATGAGTGCAAGGAAATCCATTACTGCAATTAATGCGGATGGATTTGGTGTCGGCTGGTATGGCGTAAAAGATGACCCTGGTTTGTACCGAGAAGTACTGCCAGCTTGGAGTGATTGCAATTTAAAAAGCTTGTCGGAACACATCCTATCCCCACTGTTTTTTGCTCATGTTCGTGCTTCAACTGGTACACAAACGGCACGTACTAACTGCCATCCATTTCGATATAAAAACTGGCTATTCATGCACAACGGTCAAATTGGTGGTTACACTGAACTGCGTTGGCACATTGAGCGCTTAATCCCTAAATCTCTTTATGGATGTAGGCAAGGGCAGACGGACAGTGAATTACTATTTTTGCTGTTGATTGCAAATGGGTTGATGGAAGGTGAGCCCAGTGCCGCAATAGAAAAAACCTTGGTGCTAATAGAGTCACTGATGCTAGACGAAAAAATAGAGGAACCGCTTCGGATCAGCGCGAGTTGGTCGGATGGTGAGACGATTTGGGCGTTTCGGTATGCTTCGGATGATCACGCGCCAACACTCTTTTATAAGATGATGGAAAATGGCATTGTGGTTGCTTCTGAGCCATTAGATAGCGAGCGCCAAGCTTGGTATTCGGTCGATCAAGCTCGCTTAATGACAGTGCATAAACAAAAAGTGGAAATTAAAGAGTTAAATCATTAAATGTGCGCAGCATTTCAGGGTAAAATGTCGGCCAGTATAGAGTGCCCACTGGCGCTTAGTATTTGTCAATTCTGGGTACCTTCATGTCGAAAAAATTATTGCCGATCCCTTTGGTTCTTCTGATCCCTATTGTGCTTTTGGTCGTTGTTATTATTGCTGCTGTTTATCGGTTTAGCCTAACGGATGAAGAAATCTATGCAAAGCGAGGTGTAACCGTAAAAACGGAGCAAGCTGACGAAACCGATACAGTGATGCACAAGTTGTTTGCGCTTAAAGATGCACAGCCTTGGTTGGTGAGTGTGCCTGAAAGCTTGTCTAAAGCGCACTTAAGCCAAGTGATTGGTGAACTTGAAAATTCGAGAGCTAAAGGTTTTTACTCGGTTGATGGGCAACGTGGTGAAGTCGTATTAAACTTTTTTAAAATTACCCCGTTGAACTATGGTAATCCATCAGAAGCGATGACATTTGTCGCGCCCTACGCCGTAACGACCCAAGGTACGGGCGTTTTCCACTATTTGGGTTTATTCCGGTTGAAGCACAACGAAAAAGTGGTTGAGCAATTGGATTATATCTTCATTGCGGATCGGGCGCAGAACGTCGATGTCGCGACGGATGAACCATTTGACGTGAGTGAATCCGTTGTGGTTCGTTATCTCGCTCATTCCTCTTCACAGCCACTCTCTGAAACACCGAGTGAACAGGTCGAAAAACTCATCAAAGTGAAACCGACACGGTTCATCAAATAAAGAAAACCTCCCAGCCGGGAGGTTTTTCATTTTAGCTACTCGAAGTTGCTGAAGTAGCCGGAGGTAAGTTGGCGATTGCGTCGGTCATTTCAATCAGCTTATCGAGAATGCGTTCACCATCAACGCCGATACCGTTGTGCTCGTATTCGTTGGTGATCCACGCTTTGCTGTTTGGAATGCCAGCCAGAGTCTCTCGGCTGTAATCCATTTCGACGTACATGTCGTCTGCGTACACAGCGCATGCGACGGGTACAGAATTACTCGCCAGTTTTTCTACATCGTACAGGCTGCCCCAGCTTGTTTTCTCTGCCAACAAATCTGCGGCTTGTTTGAGTGGCTGTAAACCTTGGAATTGGTCGAACATCCATGGGTACACCATTTCACCGGTAAACAAGAATGGTTTGCCGATGTTGTAGTGGAATTCAGGGTATTCATCTCTCACACGGTGTGCTGACCAAGAAGAGGCTTCATTTTGGTTGTAGATAGATTCATGCAACAAAGCGTAAATCGGGTTAGTGTGGTAAATCTGTTCTTGAAGCATGGCATTCAAAAAGCCAAAGCTCAGTGTTTCTTCACCATTTACCGTGACAAAGGCATTTTCCAGTAAGTAATACATTGGCGTGTTAGCACCACTTCGGCCAAGGTTGGCGCCAATTAACTGGAATTGTTCTACTGAGAATTTCTGACCATTTGGCAAGGTCACATCATTGTTTAGAATGAAGTCTGCGATTTTCTGGCATTGAGCCTGCGCTGCTGGGAACTGCGCAAAAAATGCGTTGTTTTTATCTGTCACACGCTTGTATGTTGCTCGATAAACATCGTCAGCGTGGCGAACGAGTGAAGGAACGCCACCCGTTATTAAAGAACGTTCTAGTTTTTCTGGAAACATAGACAGATAGGTCAGAGAGCAGAAACCACCAAAACTTTGTCCAATAATACTCCAGCGCTCAACACCAAATTGCTCACGAATCGCTTCAGCATCACGAACGATGTTGTCTGCTCTGAAATGGCTTAGATATTGTGCTTGCTGATCTGGACTTTGACCTTCTAAGGTTTGAAACGTAATGACGCTGCTATTGCCAGTGCCGCGTTGGTCTAGCAGTAAAACACGAAATTGCTGAAGTGCGCGCTTCACCCAACCTGAACTGCCATCCACCCTTGGTGAGGCAAAGCCAGGACCGCCTTGAAAATACACCAACCACGGCAGTGATTCGCTGTCTTTATTGATGTCGACCAGTTCTCTGGCAAAAACGGAAATAGTGTCGCCATTGGGCTGTTGATAGTCCAATGGCAACTCAAAGGTGTGAGGACGAAAACGGACTTGTCCTTCAATAAATTCTGATCGCACTTTCTTCTCCTTCCATATGAAAGCAAGCAGAGAGTAGCAAAATTTATACGCGCTTGTTAGAAGCCGTTCAATGCTAATGCGATGAACAATCCTAGATTTGCAATAAAACCAATCATATAGAAATAACTGCGTGGGCTAGGGTTACGTTCTGTTGCAATTACGTAGTACAGCACCATGTGAATCAGGCGCGCGATGGCGTAAATCCAAACGAAAACTGCCAGTGTTGTTGAAGACATACCAGCGAAAATTCCCAAAATTGCAGGGAGAACAAATACAGCAACGTTATCGAGCGAGTTTTGATGGGTGCGATGGCTTCGAAATACAAAAGATTCGTGGCTCAGTTGGCTGTCTACAATTCCAGGGACATAGTGTGATTGTTTGCGGTGAGCAACAGAAGCAACAATGGCTTGAACTAATACAGTGAATAGAATCAACCACAAGCCCCATAGTGTGAAAGAGTACTGGGAAAAAAGTTCAGCAAACATAAAATCCTCGATATTTTGAATTTAGGCGGTATTTTGAATTTAGATTGTGCGCAATGTTTATTTTGTAAGCATATTAATTGTGCTCAACTAAAAAGTAAATAGATTGTACGCAATTTAAATTGGTATCCTTCCAGTATTACGAATAAACAATCGATGCCGTTCACTAGGGCGGTGTGATCTTCCGAAGAATAGTACAAAAAAAGCCGCTACAAGAGCGGCTAAGAAAGAAATGAATAAGAGGGAGTTATTTGCAGAGTTTTTCTGACATGGTGTGCATGTAGACTTCTCTGTCTTCGTTGTTGTTCGCTACTTTGATCGCATCATTGATTTGATCGTTAGTGAAACCGAAACGCTGTCCAACACTGAATACCATTGCTGGGCTGTCGTTATAAACGTGCATGTACATTTCATCTAACGCGGTTTCGCATTTGTTTTCTTCTGCAAATGGGATACCTGCAATGCTGTCCATTGTAGGAATAATAGAGTCTTCTGGATTCGTTGATACACAACCAGACATTGCAGAAGCGACAAGTAGAACGGAAAAGAACTTTTTCATGACGTAATATCCTCAAAATGAAATGTGTTGTTCCTCTTTGTGCCGCGTTCCTTGAGCACTAGAACATCTTTAGAAAATGAAAATGCCAGCTTGTGCGAGCAATAATCATAAACGTGCGAGACCAGATCTTCTTTGTGATGAATGATGGTTTGCGCAATGCCCATAATCGCCTGCATTTCACTTGCGCTGGTACAACCTACGGTGAGATCTTGCTGAATCAACTCTGAGCGTTGCAGATGGCTTTCTGTATCAAGCGCGCCGTTTTCAGAAGTGTAATTCGAAAATGTTGATGACATAAATAACCTAAAATTTCATCACAATGCGATAAATATCACATATCTTAGTCATTGATGGCGCGCATGCTAACACGCTGAAATATTAAACAGTGTAAGCGTTTGTAAGGAGATAAGAGCAGCCCACTTTAGGTTAGCTTAAGGTAAAGTTTGTGAACATGATGCCGGACGTAGGAGAACGTAATGAATCAGGATGTGAGTAAAGTTTTTGAACATTACCCCGAAGCCATTCGAGAGCGACTTATGCAGGTAAGAGTTTTGTTGTACGAGGTGGCAGCAGAGGAAAACTTAGGGGAGATAGAAGAAACCCTGAAATGGGGAGAGCCAAGTTATTTATCACGACATGGCAGTACTATAAGGCTAGGTTGGAAACAGAGCGAACCAGAGCTTTATTGTGTTTACTTTCATTGCCAAACCAAACTGGTTGAAACATTTAGAGAGCTATATGGTGATGAAATGACTTATCAGGGCAATCGCGCCATTGAATTTCACATAGATAAGCCACTCGCAGAACACCCACTGAAGCATTGCTTATACCTTGCACTAAATTACCATAAACTCAAAAACAAACCTTTGTTAGGAGCCTGATAGCCCCATGAATAATGTTTTAATGGCTGCGGCTATTATGAGCTTCTTTGCGGCGTTCTTACATGGCTGCATTGTCGGCAGCTGGATTTATCATCCCATTACCCCTAACGAAATGGGTGTTGATTGGGATTACAACGGTTTATTTAGCCCGAGGCATTTTTGGCATTGTTGCGATTAACATGGTGCATCACCCGTATTTTATTGAGCTACGTGAACAACAAACCTTTATGTGGGTGAGTTCACTTATCTGCACGGTGGTTGGGTTAACGCACGCTGTAGGTCTTTATCAAGCATGGTCGAAGCTTAATTAATTCGGATAGAAAAACGGTGAGCTGTCCTATTTTTAAGAATTGGCTTCTTTTTTAGATATTTCTTATAGATGCACTCGCCAGCGAAAAGAGGCAAGGATAAATTGGATTGGAAATACCCTAGTGACAAGGAGTGTTATATGAAATCTTTTTCCGGTGAATTCCATATTACAGCATGGGACGAAAGCACCTATGTACAACGTGAAGGTGGATTCAAGCAATCGCTCGCAACCGTAACCCAAAATTATCGAGGTGGCATTGAAGGTGGCGGTGAAGTTCAATACCTCATGTGCCATCAAACTGCTGATCATGCTGTGTTTGTAGGTTATGAAATTATTACCGGAACCATTGATGGTAAAGCGGGTTGCATGGTGGTTCAACACAACGGGAAGTTTGAAAAAGGCGTGGCCAGCAGCCAAATGGTTGTTGTGCGCGACTCTGGCACCGGTGAGCTAAAAGGGGTAGAAGGTAACGGGCACTTTCATGCGGAAGAGTCTGGAAAAGCCTTGTATCAATTTACTCTAAAATTTAATTAACCCCATTATTTATATGGTTCGTTATCGCTAGTCATTCCCCCTGCCTTTTTCTTCATACTGGCTTTTTCGCAGTGCTTGGAGGCACGCTTTTGACTTCTTTTTCTTGAGTTTATTGCAAAAATGGTTTCATGTTAGCTATTGGACGATCAGTAAATAGCGCCTAGAATGATCTATACTTGTTTCGACGACAAAGGCGCACGACAGTAGTGATAACGCATGAGTAAAAAAGACATTCAAAAAGCATCTGAGAACCTAAAAAAAGCCGTTCCTTTGATGATCAAAAATCAAGTTCCTACTACACCGACTAACTATGCTTTGTGGTATACGTATGTTGATAATTCCTTGCCTGAACTCAACAAAGAGCTGGATCAAGTGGTGTCTGACTGTGGGCTTTGCCCGCCAGCGACTGGGGAAGCGTTATACAGAAACTACGTTGCCAGCAAGCAAGAAACCGATGTACAGCAACTTCGCACAAGTTTAGAAAAACTGATTGCGGAAGTGTCTCATTCCATGAATGACACCTTGGCAAACACCAATACCTTCCAAAAACAGATGGACAGAAGTTTTGATAATCTTTCAAGAGTGGAAGATGAAGGCCTGTCGTTTGAAGAGGTCATGGGGTTGGTTCGAAATCTGATTACGGAATCAAAGGACATTCGCTCAACAACGCAGTTTTTGAATAGCCAGCTTAACGTCGCAAGTAAAGAAATTGGCGAGCTAAAATCTCAGCTTGCTGAATTCCAACAAGATGCGCTTTATGACGGTTTGACCAACTTATTGAATCGCAGAGCGTTTGATAAAGATCTTTCTTCTTTTTGTCGTAACAACAGTGCGTTCAGTTTGATCATACTTGATATAGACCATTTCAAATCTTTTAATGATCAGTATGGGCATGTGTTTGGCGATGCGGTTATTCGCTCAATAGCTAAACGCATACGAGGGGCATGCCGAGAAGGTATTGCGGCCTATCGTTACGGCGGTGAAGAGTTTGCATTTATCGTCCCAGATAAGAAGCTAAGACTAGCAATACGCTTTGCTGAATCGGTGCGATCCAGCTTTGAGAAAATTAGTGTGAAAGACAAACGCAGTGGTCAGCAGGTTGATAGCATTACATCTTCATTTGGTGTGGCTGAATTCCAAGAAGGCGAGTCGCCAGATTGCTTGATAGAACGCGCTGATACTCAGTTATACGAAGCTAAGAGACTTGGGCGAAATCGAGTGATGCCTATTCCTAAATAAAATAGGGATTGCTTAGGAGGCCAAACCTGAGCAAAGCAATATAGATTTTTAAAAAACACCCGCAAGCTTGCGGGTGTTTTTTTATGCGCTGCTTTTTATGCGTTATTTTTATGTGTAACGTAATGGCAGCATATGATTACATCACCACAATCCATGTCAGGTGACTGAGTAAAAAGGAAAAGTGATAAAAAATATAGCTTGAGTGAAATTAATCGTTGAAGTTCGTATTTTTAGCAGATAAGTTAACACTATTAAGGATTTTGTAACAAAGTGTACTGTGCCGTTCCACAGTATAAATAAGAAAAAGACAGGAAGATGTAGTATGTACCAAACCGACGACGTTCGAATTAATAAAGTCAAAGAACTGCTCCCCCCCGTAGCAGTGTTAGAGAAGTATCCGACCACAGAAGTTGCATCTTCAACCACTTTTGAAGCGCGTACAGCGATTCACAACATTTTAGAAGATGAAGACGACAGACTTTTAGTCATCATTGGTCCGTGCTCAATTCACGATACGGAAGCGGCGCTGGAATATGGCAAACGCCTAAAAACACTGCGTGATGAACTTAAAGGCAATCTTGAAATTGTCATGCGTGTTTATTTCGAAAAACCGCGTACCACGGTTGGGTGGAAAGGGTTAATCAATGACCCATACCTTAACGACACGTTTAAATTGAATGATGGATTGCGTATCGGGCGTAAGCTTTTGTTGGATTTAACAGATATGGGTATGCCTACTGCGAGTGAATTCCTAGATATGATCACGCCGCAATATATAGCAGACTTAATCAGTTGGGGTGCGATTGGTGCACGTACAACTGAATCTCAGGTTCACCGTGAGCTGTCTTCTGGTCTTTCTTGTCCGGTTGGGTTTAAAAACGGTACAGACGGCAACATTAAGATTGCGTCTGACGCTATCCGAAGCGCAAGCGCATCACACCACTTTTTATCGGTGACTAAGTACGGTCATTCAGCCATTGTGGAAACAGCGGGTAACCCTGATTGCCATATCATTCTGCGAGGCGGTAAAGAGCCAAACTACAGCGCGGAACATGTTGCGAAAATTAAAGATGAGTTAGCAGCATCTGGCTTACCTCAAAAAGTGATGATTGATTTCAGCCACGCGAACAGTTCGAAACAATACCAGCGCCAAATGAATGTAGCAGACGATGTTTGCGCTCAAGTTGCTGGTGGTGAAAAGGCAGTGTTTGGTGTCATGATTGAGTCGCACCTTGTTGAGGGGCGTCAAGACCTAGTGGATGGTAAAGCCTCAACTTACGGTCAATCCATTACAGATGCATGCATTGGCTGGGAAGACACAGAAAAAGTGTTACGCCAACTTGCTGATGCCGTAGAGGCGCGTCGTAACGCCTAACCGTAAAGCGTTATTAGCAATAAGTAGAGACAAACACAGAGAAGCCAGCGTTTTGCTGGCTTTTTTCTGCGTGCTTGCTTTTGATTGTTTGAGTATAGAAAGCAAGCAAAATACAGTCCCCAATTAATTCAATGAATGATGCCGATTTTGATCCACTGGTGCGGTTCACTGAGTCTTTCTCCATCGCGTTGTGAATGGTGCTCGGGATCAAATTTTAGGATGTTTTTCGTACCAAAAACGAAACATAGATCTTTGAAACAGTGTTTGTGTATTTTTTTGAATGTTTTTTGGTAATAAAATGAAATAACGGTTTAAAAATTATTTAAAGCTTGTTCTGGAATGGAAATGAAACGAATTTCAATCATAGGTGAATGCATGATTGAGCTGAATGGCGAACCATTTGGTGCAATGTGGCAAACCTATGGAGGCGACACCCTTAATGCTGCGGTTTATGCCAGCCGCCATCAGGAAAAGTACTCCACTAAAGTGGATGTCACCTATCTTACAGCTTTGGGTTCCGATGCGTTAAGTAATGGGTTGAAGAAGCGTTGGCAAGATGAAGGGATCAATACGGATTGGGTGTTAGAAGATGCCAACCGAGTCCCTGGTGCTTATCTTATTCAATTGGATAGCGAAGGTGAGCGAACCTTCTTGTATTGGCGTAATGAGTCCGCGGCGAGGTACCTTCTTCAACACCCTAATTTTTCAGATTTGAAAGAAGCGTCGATGGGGGCTGATGTAACGTTTTTAAGTGGAATCAGCCTTGCCATTTTGCCTGATGATGACAAACCAAAATTGTACCAGTGGTTGAAGGAGCTTCGTCAGGCAGGTTCAGAAGTCGCGTTTGACAGCAACTTCCGTCCGGCACTTTGGAAGGATACAGAAAGCGTAAAACAGGCCTACTTGAGTGTTTATAGAACCACAGATATTGCGCTGGTCACTTTCGACGACGAACAAGCGCTTTGGGGAGATACTACACCCGAAGAGACGTTTGAAAGGCTAGAAACACTCGGTGTTCGTATTGTCGTGGTGCGATTAGGTGAAAAAGGCTGTTTAGTGCAGGATTTTTCCGATAAACAATCCGCGATTGAAGTACCCACTATCCCCGTGCAAAAGGTGGTCGATACCACATCTGCAGGAGACTCATTTAACGGTGCTTTCTTTGCTACCTACTTGAATGGTGAGTGCTTAGCTGAATGTTGCAAGCAAGGTAATATCCTTGCAGGAAAAGTGATTCAGCATAAAGGCGCGATCGTGCCCAAGAGTGCCACAAATTAGTCGCTAAGTTAATGGGTTGAAACTAGAAGTTTTAGGTCACTGACTCTAAAAGATACACCCAAATTTTATACCCGATGAACGGTAATATTGTCATTAGGGAAGAGAACCCCAAGAAGAATTAAGGAGACACCGTGAGTACCATTAGTGAACAGTTAAAAGCGTTAAAAGTTGTCCCTGTCATAGCGATTGACAAGGCTGAAGACATTATCGAGTTAGGTAAAGTGCTCGCAGAAAATGGCTTACCAGTAGCCGAAATCACGTTTCGTTCAGACGCTGCCGTCGAAGCCATTCGCTTGTTGAAAGAATCGCAACCAGACATGCTGATCGGAGCGGGTACGGTATTGAATGCCGAGCAAGTAAAAGCCGCAAAAGCAGCTGGCGCTTCATTTATTGTTTCACCAGGTCTTAACCCAAACACGGTAAAAGCGTGCCAAGAAGAAGGCATTGAAATCGTACCTGGTGTAAATAACCCAAGTGCGATTGAAGCGGCATTGGAATTGGGTTTGAAAACGTTGAAGTTTTTCCCTGCCGAAGCATCAGGTGGCATCAATATGGTGAAATCTCTTCTTGCACCTTATACCGACATTGAATTAATGCCGACAGGTGGCATCAATACGAAAAACGTCAACGACTATCTAGCAATACCTCGTGTAATTGCTTGTGGCGGAACTTGGATGGTAGACAAAAAGCTGATTCAAGAAGGAAAATGGGACGAGTTAGCAAAATTAACGCGTGAAGCCGTTGAGCTCGTCAATCAATAACAGTGCGAGCTTGGCTCGTTCTTAACTCGAGATCAAGTTAAACAAAAAATGCCAGCGTT
Organism: Vibrio penaeicida; assembly: GCF_030689305.1. GTDB lineage: Bacteria > Pseudomonadota > Gammaproteobacteria > Enterobacterales > Vibrionaceae > Vibrio > Vibrio penaeicida_B. The sequence goes on from NZ_JAUYVM010000005.1 coordinate 268,190, forward strand.
ATGCTGGCATTGGAAAAGCATTAACACCGAGTCGTTTTACGTTACTTGGTAAGGCTTAAACTGTACGACTCAGTATTCGAAAATACTTGGGTTGTAGCGCATGACCATGCCTTTCATTGCGTCATGAATGATCTGCTGGTGTTCTTCACTGACATGGGCAACGGCTTCTTGTAGCTCGTTGTTGATGATTTTTGAAAGTTCGTCGTGAACTTTTTTGCCTTTCAACGTAAGGAAGATCTTTTTGGCATTTTTATGCGTTGGATCTGGGGTCGAGGCGATGTATTCATTTTTTTCTGCGTGGCGGATTAAGCTGGTCATTGTGCCTTTACTGCGCTGCAATCTTTCTGCTAACACGCTTGGGCGAAGGCCATCTTCATGATCCAGCTCCATTAACACAAGAAGCTGCTCTACATTGATTTCTTTATAGAGCTTTTGGATTTCTAATTGAATTCGGTTTTGCATTTGTCGCGTTGCGATCCAGCTAATTCCAGCAGTAGTTTCGTAAGGTTTAGGTTTTTTATTGTCTGCCACTTTGTTGGCCCTCGACTTATTCATATGATCTATTGCAACATCTTAAGCATATCAAGGTTCGAAGTAAAAGGTATTTACTCAGTAAACTATTTTTTTGCGATCGATGAACGTTTGGTTTTATGTGAAATTGCACGCACTTTCAAACCTATTCGGATCAAGTTTGTGTAACTGCTTGAATCCTTTGACATCAAAGATTCATATCAACGTAATCTCTAAAAAAAGACTGTCTTTATTCGAATTGGTTTTACATAAGATCTCAATCTAACTGTATTGGCACATCCTCAACGTTGTTTCAAATTACAAATAGATTCCACTTCAAGTTAATGCCTTTCAATACTGTTTTATTCGTGTAATGTACTTAAAATTCTGCCCATTTGTTTCCGTTTTTAAGATCGCCATCTACACTCAAATTTGATGGTTTACTGAGCGAATTCTCATTCGAATGACTCAAAACCATAGAAATCTATAACATCGACAAAAAAATGCATGTTGCCTTGCGTTATGAAACTGGTTGAGTTATTAAAATTAGAAAACACGAAATAGTATGGAGTTGGTTGTGATTAACAAAAAGTTTTTTAAGACTAAGAATGAGGTTGAAGTAACGTTTGAGCTGGATGAGAAAGAAGCCAGTTCTGTAGCGATAGTCGCGGATTTTCTTGATTGGAAAGCGGCGCCTATGAAGCGCAATAAAAAAGATAAGATCTTCAAATTCAAAACCCGTTTACCGAAAGACCAAGAATTTGAGTTTCGGTATCTTGTGAACGATTCAAATTGGGTTAATGATGCGAACGCAGACAAGTATGTGCCTAATTCGTTTGGACAAGACAACTGTCTCGTTTCTACTAGAGAACGTTCAGTGAAATGATCCCCTGTGTGTGGGATGGAAAACAAGCCTAATAAAGCCCCCTAAGCTTATTCAGCTTCGGGGTTTTAAGTATTCAATTTTTTGCAATAATTGTGGTGGTGATAGAGGGCAAGAGAAAAGGTACCCCTGAATCGATGAACACCCCATTTCTACCAGCTTATTCAATTCTGATTCGGTTTCGACACCCTCGGCAATGATATTCACTTGTAACTGTTTGGCCAGTTCAACAATCAACTTGACGATTCGCTCAGACTTTAAATTGGTGAGCATGTTTTGCACAAATGTTTTGTCTATCTTTATACAGTCGATATCGTATCGATGAATGTAGTTCAAACTGGAATAGCCCGTTCCAAAATCATCCAAAGCAATTTTAAAGCCTTGCTCGTGTAACCCTTTCATTGCCAAACGAATATCACCAGATTGAGTCATGAGCACTGTCTCGGTTAACTCAATGGTGAATTCATGGGCGCTAAAGTGGTAACGCTCTAAACTTTTAGACAGCTGAGTTAGATATTGCTTGGGTTGAGCGAGTTCTTTTGCCGAGCAGTTCACGCTGAGTTCAATGGAATACCCTAATGCGTTTTCGAGAAATCCTTTTGCTTCACAAGCGAGTTCGAAAACTCTTTCACCCAGTTTGCTGATCATACCCGTATGTTCTGCGGCTTCGATGAACTCATCGGGGGCGATGATGCCTAGTTTTGGGTCGTTCCAGCGAGCCAGTACTTCAAACTTGCGCCATGCTTCCCCGTTTAACAATACGATAGGTTGTAAGGCAACGCTGAGTGCACTGTTTTCAACGGTCGAACTCAGATCGTGTGTCAGCGCTTCAATCACTTGCGAGCGTCGAAGGTGCATGGCACTCAGATGGTTATCGTAAAATTGGAGATCGCACTTCTGGCTTTGTTTACATAGCTTCAAGGCAAGATTAGCCTTAAGCAGCAAGTCGTCACCATTATCGGCATCTTCAAAGCTGACGATGCCAATACTAATCGAGAAGTTGAGAACAAACGCTTCGTAGCAGAATCCAGCGTTGAGCACATCGACGAGCGAATGGGCGAACACTTCCACGTGTTCACTGCTGCATATGGCAGCAAATTCATCCCCACCGATGCGATAAATAGTGTCGACTTGTTCAAAACAGCGTCGAATAGATTGGGTTGTATGCAATAAAACTCTATCGGCAATGTGCGTGCCGTATAAGTCATTGATCTCTTTAAATCCATCAATATCAATCAACACAAGGCTAGAAGTATTACCACCATTTTCCATCAAATGTTTCAAATGATGCGACAAAGAAAAACGATTATAGAGTTTGGTCAGATTGTCTCGTTTGGTTTGTTCACTTAGCTGATTAAGCAAGGTATCGGTTTGTTCAACCAACCATTTGGCACGCAACTGGTGAATAATTATTTTAGAGAACAGTTTATGGTAATGAGTGATGGGGTTGGGATCATCAACTGGGGTTTTAAATGTGGATATGAGAATGCCCAGCGTTTTCCCTTGCTGATTTTTAAGCGGGTAACCCAGATAAGATTCAAGCTTAAGATCGACTAAAAAAGGATCGTTAGGGAAATGGTTGTACGCTTGTTCAGGATAGAAACAGAACTCTTTGTCGGCCTTAGTGGCTTGTTCACAAGGCGTGTTTTTAATGTCGTACTCCAGATCGCCCATGAGATCGCCTTCTTGAACATAGACCAAGGTTGCGGCAACGCGATTGATTTCGTTCAATTCGACGATACAAGTACAAAACGAGTTCAGCTTCTTATGGAGCAACATACAGGTTTGCTCTAATAGCTCATTTCCATCGAGTAAGAGTATGGTATTGATGTCACTCATACTGATGGTTGTATCATTGAAGTCCTTTTTTTCCATGATGTGTCAAAACCCAGCACTGACGTGATTACTTATTCATCTGATATGAACATGCAAACCGCACGTTATTTTATAAAGTGTGAATATAAAATTCTTATAGAACAGAAGTATAAGATGGAAAAAGTGGCACGAGTAAGAAAAATCCCGATCTGACTCTTTATTGAGAATATTATGAAATAGCGGTCATATATGACCGCTATAAGTAGGAGGAAAGGTTCTAGAAAAAGCCAAGTGGATTTACGCTGTAGCTCACCAGCATGTTTTTTGTGTTTTGGTAATGATCGAGCATCATTTTGTGGGTTTCGCGACCAATACCCGACTTTTTGTAACCACCAAACGCTGCGTGAGCAGGGTACGCGTGATAGCAATTAATCCATATACGACCCGCTTCAATGTTTCTACCCATTCGATAAGCCAAGTTGGTGTCACGCGTCCAAACTCCAGCCCCTAGCCCGTATTCTGTGTCATTAGCGATGGCCAGTGCTTCTTCTTCGTCTTTGAAGGTTGTGATGGCGATGACGGGTCCAAAAATTTCTTCTTGGAATACGCGCATTTTATTGTTGCCTTTCAGCATAGTAGGTGTGATGTAGTACCCGCTTTCTAAGTCACCTTCTTGGGACAAACTCTTACCGCCAATCAGTACTTCTGCCCCTTCTTGTTTTCCAATCTCCATGTATTTTAGGATTTTTTCAAACTGCTCGAGTGATGCTTGAGCGCCCACTTGGGTGTCGGTATCAAGAGGGTTGCCTTGCTTAATCGTTTTGGCGCGTTCTGTGGCTTTTTCGATGAACTTGTCGTAGATGGATTCGTGAATTAGTACACGGGATGGGCAGGTACACACTTCACCTTGGTTGAAGAAAGCGAGCAACATGCCTTCAACACATTTGTCTAAATATTCGTCTTCGTAATCAAAGACATCAGAAAAATAGATGTTTGGCGACTTTCCGCCTAATTCGACGGTTGAAGGAATCAAGTTATCTGCCGCGCATTTGAGAATGTGATTTCCGACTTCGGTTGAGCCAGTGAACGCCAGTTTGGCGATACGGTTACTGGTGGCGAGGGCTTGACCTGCCTCTGATCCAAACCCGTTTACTACGTTGATCACGCCTGGTGGAATCAAATCGCCAATTACTTCCATTAAAAGCAATATTGATGTGGGTGTTTGCTCGGCGGGTTTAAGTACAACACAACAACCAGCCGCCATTGCAGGAGCCAGTTTCCAAGCGGCCATGAGCATAGGAAAGTTCCACGGAATGATTTGTCCTACCACACCAATAGGTTCTGGAAAATGGTAACTCGCCGTGTCTTTATCCAACTCAGCTGACGTTCCTTCTTGCGCACGAATACACCCTGCAAAGTAGCGGAAGTGGTCGACGACCAAGGGTAAGTCTGCGTTTAAAGTTTCCCGCACGGGTTTGCCATTTTCCCATGTTTCTGCGACGGCTAATGCTTCTAGGTTTTCTTCAATACGATCGGCAATCTTCAGCAAAATATTGGATCGTTCCGTCACACTGGTATTTGCCCATTGCGAGCGGATTTGGTGCGCAGCATCTAACGCTAATTCGATGTCTTCAGCGGTTGAGCGTGCGACCTGACAGTAGGGCTTCCCGTTTACTGGGGAAATATTATCGAAGTATTCATTCTGAGTGGGTTTGGTCCACTTTCCACCAATGTAGTTGTCGTACTGTGCTTTAAACTGGACCACTGATCCTTCTTTTCCGGGTTGAGCGTAGATCATCGTTCTATTCCTTTTTTAGGTTTATACCCTATATCTCAGCGTTAAGTTGAAACATGAGAAGCGTGAATAGGTGTTTAAATCGCAAGCTTTACGCCAATCCAGAAAAGTTTGTTGTTAATGAAATGTAACGTTATGATTGTTAAGTGGTTAACATTTAGGCGTGGGCAAGCAGCAAATAAAGGTTCCCTCCTGAGGTATTGCTGAACTGTCACACTTTGGAACACGGGGTCTGTCTCAATATGGAGCAGTTGTCATGCACGACTCTTTAAAAAATATTCCTAGTTCAAATTGGTTGGTGGAATCATGGAAGCGAAGCGAATCCGCGGGTCTTGTCACAACCAAAAAACCTCAGCATATCCGATTAGATGGTGCGCAGTTATCAGATAAAAAATACCGTGCTAGGCAGTTAATCAATGCGGTTGAGGCAGTCGCGTATCCGCTGTTTCAGCAAGTGTTTCAGGGCACGGATAGCCGCTTAATTTTGACCGACCAAGAAGGCGTGATTGTCGGGTCTTGGGGGCAAATGAGTTTTCAAGATAGGCTACACAACATTGCGTTGGAGTTGGGAGTGTGTTGGCAAGAACGTCTAAAAGGCACGAACGCCATTGGCACAGCCATTACTGAAAACCGAACCATTTCTGTGATTGGTGGTGAGCACTTTATACGCCAACATCGTTTTATTAGCTGTACGGCAACCCCTATTTTATCTGGGGCTGGTGAGGTACTTGGGGTGCTGGATATCACCAGTGAACAAGCCGTACACGGGCAAGATACTCAGGTTTTGCTGCGTAACATGGGTCAATTGGCTGAGAATTGGTTGCTGAACAATATGCAAGATTCTCGTATCCGGCTTGAGTTTGCGATGAATGAATCTTTATTGAATACGGGTTGGCAAGGTGTCGTTATCGCAGACGATAGCGGGAAAGTGATTGCTCACAATCAGTTTGCCAGCCGCATGCTGCAATCTGATGAGATCGTCGGGCTACCGCTGGAACGTTTGTTAAATAGTGAGGCGTTCTCAGATGATGTGAACCCTATGGTTTTTCGTACGGAGAGCATCACACCTAATGCCGTACCGTTCAAAGTATTCAGCGATCAAGTCGTTGATTCAAAGCCTTCTGCGTCTAGCCTTAAATCATTTACTGTAAACAGCACTACTAGCCAAAAGAAACCAAGCTTTCATTTGCACTTTGGCGACGATGCGATGGCAAAGGTTTGGCAACAAGCGAGTAAGCTCATAGATAAAGACATCAGTCTTCTTATCCACGGAGAAACGGGGACAGGTAAGGGTGAATTGGTTAAGGCGCTTCATCAACACAGCTTCCGATCCCATCAACCGTTGGTGGCTGTGAATTGCGGTGCGATACCCAATGAATTAATCGAATCCGAGTTATTTGGATATGAAGCTGGTGCGTTTACCGGATCAAACCCCAAAGGGGCGGTGGGCAAGGTGAGAGCTGCTGACAAGGGGATATTGTTTTTAGATGAAATTGCAGACATGTCACTGGGTGCTCAGTGTCGGCTTTTACATGTTTTACAGGACAGTGAAGTGATGCCCGTTGGTGCGACAAAAGCCGTACCTGTCGATGTCCGAATTGTAGCTGCCACCCACAAAGACTTGCCTACCATGGTTTCGAAAGGTGAATTTCGACAAGATCTTTACTATCGGTTGAATGGGCTCATCCTCAATATTCCACCATTGCGAAACAGACAAGACAGAACCGAATTAATACAGCGTATTCATCAAAACTATTCTGAAGGCGACCAAGTATTGTCTGCTGAGTTACTGACGTTTTTGGATGGTTATTCTTGGCCGGGAAATTTACGCGAGTTAGACAATGTGTTGAAAGTCGCAATCTTGCTTTCAGAGGAAGCAGCTGAGTTGCGGGTGTCCCATTTGCCTGAACATATCGTTAACGCGCGTAACTCGATCAAAGCAGACGCGCATTCTAATCCAGAAGGAACGCTGAGTGAGCTCGCCGATGCCAAGCTCTTGAATGTGTATGCCGAGCAAGGTGAAAACGTGAGTCGGACAGCGAAAAAGCTCGGTATTAGCCGACAAACGTTATATCGAAAACTCAAGCGATTGGGTTATGAATAGCGACCAGTTTGCTAATAACTATTGGTTTGCTAACAACGATGAGTATTCTGATACTCCGTCGCTTTCTGATAACCGCTAGTGCCCTTTCTCCTGTTCGAGTCTTTGCTTCAGGTGCTGAATAAAAAGCTGCGTGCGAGTGTGTTCGTAATCGAGTTTTGGGTAGTAGGCATATATGGTGGTGGTTTCTGTTTTTAGACCAGGCAGCACTTGCACTACTTCACCAGAATCCAGCATATCGCGAATCATCATTTTACTGGAAATCAGGATCCCCATCCCCACTTTAACGGCATGGTATAACGCTTCAGGATTGGTGGTGGCGAAATTACCCTTGAAGGTGACTTTCTTCTTATTCTCAAAGAAAAACTCTCGCTCCAATTGCTCTCCCCAGATCAGCATATTGTGGTCTTTTAAATCCTCGACATGTTCTGGCGTGCCAAATTGCTCCAAGTAATGGGGAGAGGCAAAGAATTCAAATGGATATTCAAACAATGGGGTGGCAATGAAGCTGAGCGAGTTCATTTGCTCAAGCTCTCGGCTTATGTACACATCGAGATCCAGTTCGGGTAACTGACCGGGTACAGTTGTGGTTAGTTGTACTTTGATGTCTGGGTACTTGGTGAGAAAGTCATCCAAATATCGAACAATAAATCGTGACCCTACTGCAACGGTTGCCCCAATTTTTAAACGACCAACCGGAGCCTGGGTAACGGAACGGGTTTCATCAACGATGGATTGCCATTGTTCCATTTGGGATACCGAGCGTTCAAAAAATAGCGCTCCCGCTTCCGTTAAACTGATGGATCGCGTAGTGCGCTTGAGCAGTTGTGCACCAACACGGTCTTCGAGCCATAGTACGCGCTTACTAATGGCTGAGCTGGTGGTATTTAAACGCCTAGCAGCACCATTAAAACTGCCTTCTTCGACAACTCTTATGTAGCTTTTTACGCATTGCATCCAGTCCATAGCTCTCTCTCATTAATTCCTGATAGGACGTAATCACTTTCCTAGATACCTGATTATCATTCATTGATAACAAAGTAAACTGTTTATGTTTTCACCTCCGATCCCTAATTGGATAAGAAATTGCCTTTGGATATTTTTAATTTGTCCAGATCTATTCGTCTAGAGCGATTCACTTAGATCTATCCATATAGAACCATCCATTTAGGTCTGTCCAGCGAGAGTCATTTAGCTAGGGTAACTTGCACGACGCTTAATACGAGTATCTAAAATCAATGCGGGTATCCAAAATCAAAGTGAGTCATCAAAATATAATGAGAAAAGAGACGTTCAGTAAACTCCCACTTATGCTTGCGATGATGGTGATCGCAACAGGTCAGGTTGGTGTCAGTATCTACTTGCCAGCACTGCCAGAGATGAGCCAGCAATTTGCAAATTCGCCGCTCGATATCCAATGGTTGGTGACGATCTATATGGTAGGTCTAGGTGCGGCGCAATTGGTGTATGGCCCAGTGGCAGACTCATTGGGAAGACGTCCTATTTTTATATTTGGTCAGGGTTTATACCTTGTAGGCACGGTGATCTGCGTGTTCCTACAGCACGATTTAAGCTGGATTGTGTTTGGACGTTTATTACAAGGGCTCGGAGCAGGCAGTACAGCAGTGATTGCAAACAGCATTCTCAGGGACTGCTATAGCGGAAATCGACTCGCCAAAGCACTTTCTTATGTCTCGATAATGGCGTCCGTTATGCCAATGGTATCGCCCGTTTTAGGTGGATGGCTAACGTGGCAGTTTGGCTGGGATTCGGTCTTCATGTTTGTTTTTGTCTATGTCGCGTTTATTTACATTACGGGGCTTTTGATATTACCAGAGACACTGCCTTACCCTCCCAAAATGCCCCAGCTATATACGGCATTTACAGCGTATGCAGAACTCATTAAAACCCCACAAGTCCTAGCAACCACGACTTACGGGTGGGTTAACTTCTTAATGATCATGATGTCGTTATCGGTTATGCCTTACTTAGTGCAAGAGCAACTATCAATCAGCGCGGCGCATTATGGTGTCATTATGATCGTGCCATCCTTTGGGTTGATGATTGGTAGTGTGTTGCAAAACATGCTTAACCGCCGATTTGAGCCTAAGTCCTTGCTAGGGTCAGGCTTGGTGATGGCCTTGGGAGCGGCTTTGTGGATGTATTTTGCACCTGTGAGTGTCTTTCATTTAGTGGGGGCGTTAACGGGGTTGGCGATTGCTCAAGGGTTGATGTTCCCGGTCATCAGCCGAATGCTACTAGAGCCTCAAAAAGATAAAGCAGGTACTGTCACGGCATTGTCTGGATCGCTACAAATGCTGATTACTGGTGTGTTTGGTGGTGTCGTTGCATCGATGATTACGTCTAAAGCGCTACTTGGCGCGTTTTTATTGGTGGGGACGTTGAGTTTATTGGTGCTCTATGTATTGCAATTGCGATGTAAGCGCTTATACCCAAGTAACCTCAAGATGCAGGATTCATCTTGAGATCACTTGGGTATATATCTAGAAATAACGACAAACAAGGTATTATCTAGCTAGCTCATATTTATATAATTAACACCAATCCACATCTGTTTTATAACTGCTATTTATCTACACATACAAGTGGTGGAATTCTGTGATGTAACGCTAGTTGTGATGTTGTGCCAAAAATTTGCTTTGAATCGCGAATTATTCAATTCATAGACCGAAAAACGTGGATTTAGTAACATGTCGCTGTCCGCTATGTTGCATACAAATTGCCCTCTAGTTAACGTTGGGTATAAACATAATAAAATACGGCTAGCTGGGTGACATTTTGGATAAACACGCATTATTGAGAGTTGTCTCTTCAGCTCGCGATCATAAAGTGATCGCAGAAGAATTATTCAATTTTTTATCCGAACATTTCTCTCCCCATGCGATGTATTTTGTTCAAGCTCCCTCTACCGACCATCAACCCAAACCTGGGTTTTCAAAAGGAGAGTTTGTTGCCCCTTCAAGCTTTCCGTCTACGTTTTGGGCATGGGCAGCTCAATTTGATACATCCGATGGCTTAATACCTTTAGAAATTAATACGTGCTCGTGGAATTACAAAGAAACACTGAATGGAGAGTGTTTCTTGATGATGTTTGATAATCATCCAGAGTGGCGCACTTACTTGTTTGTTGAAGCGGTCGACCCAGAAAAATACCAAACCAATACCACCAAAGAATTTTTAGATATTTTGAACATCACTGCCGCTCGTTGGCAGTGTTTAAGAGCGGAGCGAAACGCATCACTGGAATTTAAGAACCGTGACATACGTGAAGCAAAATACCTAGATGAGATTCGCCAGCGTGAAACCTTCATCCAAAAGATGAAATTGGTGCAGCAAGTGGCGTTAGAGCTTTCCAATCCGGCGTCTCTGGACGACTTATATAAAGGGGCGGTTGAAGCCATTCGCGACCGCTTGGGGTTTGATCGCAGTGTGTTTATGCTGCTGGATATGAAAAAACGCTGTTTTACCAGTACTTATGGCACTACCGAGCAAGGCGAAACACAAGAAGAGCACCAATCTGTATACGATCTCCATCAGCTTGAAGATGACTATATCGAGGCCTTACATAACCATGAAACGTCGTTGGTGATCATGGAAAATGCACCACTTTATACGACGGGAAGTGTGGTCGGGCAGGGGTGGAATGGCATGCTCATATTAAGAGACGAAAATGAGCCGGTTGGTTGGATAGCGATTGACAACTATATTCATCGCGAACCTATTACCGCCTATCAAAAAGAGATGCTGAAGTCCTTTGGTTCTCTGCTTTCTCAGATCTACATTCGCAAGAAACAAGAACAGAATATTCGCTTACTTCACTCCAGTATGGTGGCGTTATCTCGATGCACTACCGTAAATGAAGTGTGTAAATCTGCAGTAGACTTTGCCATCAACAACCTTGGAATTGATCGGATGGCGGTTTTTTTGACCGACCCAGAGCTTACTCACCTTCGAGGTACATGGGGAACCGACATCCAAGGAAATGTAGTGGATGAAAGCTACTACGAAACCAAAATGCAGCGCGACAGACCTCTCGTTTCGACGGCAATCAACAAGCCTAATGCGCTTTCACTGGAAGAATCTGTCCCCATTTACCACGATAAGCGAATTGTCGGTTTTGGTTGGACGGCCATGATCATGCTAAAAAGCAGTTCAGAAGGACCCATTGCATTTCTTGCTGCCGATAACCTGTTAACTCGCAAACCCATGACAAGCCAACTTCAAGAAATGATGTTGTTGTTTGCCTCTAACCTTGCTGAAGTTTTGCAGCGCACCCGAGCGCAAGAAGCCATTCGAACGCTGAACGAAAACTTAGAACAGCAAGTTCGAAACCGAACCCTAGAGCTTGAGCTTGCAAACCAGCAGCTTGAAGCCTTGTCGAGCATTGACCCCCTCACGCGTCTTGGTAACCGACGGCAATTGAGCAAACACATGGACGATATTGCCAATCACAAATCTGGCTCACTACAAAATATCGGTTTAATACTGCTCGATATTGACCATTTTGGCTTGTTTAATCAGGAGTACGGGCATTTGGAAGGGGATATTGCCCTTATTCGACTTGGAAATATCCTCAGTAATTTTTGTGACAGCAATGACGAGACGTTTTGCCGTATTGGCGGTGAAGAGTTTGCCTTGCTGCTTTCGGACACTACCGAGAGCAAAACACGCAAAATAGCCGAGAAAATTCGAAAATGCATCGAAACAGACGGCATCCCACATGCGAAAAACGACAGCTCATCCGTATTAACGGTTTCAATCGGTTATTTAACTGAGTCGGTTTTGCCATCCAAGTTCGATTTCGACTCCATGTATTCCAAAGCTGATAAAGCTCTGTATCAAGCGAAAGACTTAGGGCGAAACCGCATCGTAAATGCTTCGGATGTTGCCATTGTGATTTAGTCTCTACCCATCACCGATTGAGCCTTTCTTTTATTTGCAACGACTGACACTCACAACATAAACGATAAAAGCCCCAACCTCTTCCAAGGATGGGGCTTTTTATTACCTGAAATCAGGCTCCGTTAGGTATCAATTACGCACAAACGCGTATGTTAATCTTTGCGACGTGTACGCACTGTTCTAGAGGCTCCCATCACCAATAGAGCCAACATGCCAAATAGACTCACAGAACCACCAGATGACGAGGTGGATGGGGGAGTGGTTGTAATTGTAACTTTGGGTTGTACAGTCACAGTAATTTCACCCGTTGCGGCCCCACCTTTGCCATCAGACGCTTTATAGGTGAACGTTTCCACCCATTGTGCTGCGCCAGAAGTACCAGATGCCGTGTACGTGATTTCATTGCCTTTAATGGACGTGCTGCCTCGTTTAGGAAGTGATGTAATCATTAGGCTTAGCGTATCGGCATCGGCATCGGTGTCGTTATCAAGCGGTTTAATAACGACTTTATCGCCGAATGTAACGGTAACGGCATCGTCTTGAGTAACCGGAACTTTATTACTTGCTTGAATGTTAAAAGTAACCGTATCCGTCGATTGAGCCCCTGCTTCATCGGTAACGGTAAGCGTCACATCTAATCTTTTACTTTCACTTAAATGCGGTATACGAACTGTTAGTTGAGATGAGTGTTCACCAAATAATAGATAATCTTCGGACGTACTCCAAAGGTATTTTAGATTTGATGTTTCAACGTCGGAACTTTCAGTACCAGATATTGTGATAGATTGACCTGCAGAGATGATAGCTGAACGAGCTGAAATAACCGCCGTAGGCACGTCATTTACCGGGTTTACTGTGATATCAACAGTGGCAATGTTCGAGGTTAACCCTTCCGTTGTCTTCAATCGATAGGTAAATGAGTCGTTACCATGGAAATTGGTGTTTGGTATGTAGTTAGCAACAGTTGATTGGGTATAAGCGCGTCCGTGAGCAGGAGGAGTGACGATTTCGATCCCCTCTATTGGATGAGAGAAGTCGACTATGTCATTATTTCTCAGGTTTGAATCTACCGAGGTGTCTTCGTCCAATACGATTGTATCGTTTTTAGCAGTGAGCACCGAGCTTGTGTCGGAACGCAACAGTGCGCCAAAGCTAAACTGAAACATTGGGTTCATAGCGAAAAGTTGGTGATTATCTTTAAAGAGTGCGTCACTTGACCACCAAGATTCCACTTCACTGTAATTAATATAGGTTTCGAAGAATTTCCGTTCGATTTCTACGAAACCGTCGGTGAGTTCCAATAGTAGTGTGCTTTTCCCATCGGGTAGTGAAACGCTGTTTTCTAGCATAATTCTATTGCTTTCAGGAATGTATCCTTGAGACAGAAGTTGACCTTCTTCTGGAGTAACTGAGAGAACATTGTCAGCAGGTTGGTATGGGAATAACCAGAGTTTATATTGAGTGTTTTGAATACCCGTAGATCGAGTATAGATATGCAGACCATCCAAAACACTTAACGAGTCTCGTGGATTAATGGCGAAGGCTGCATAATTAACACCAGTATAAGAAAGCTGCAAGTAAGCGCGCTGGAAAGAGGTTGCCCAAGCGTATTTGTTTGGCTCGTCGACCATGCGTAAGTCAAAACTTGCTCTATTTGAATTGCTTGAGATGCTAGTAAACGCAATGTCAGAGTTTATCCCGACAAAACTGGATAGAGATGGAGTTGTGGTATCCGACAAGCTACGTTTGTTTGTACTACCAGGGAAGACGTCACCGTTATCTGCTCTCCAGCCAGCACCGAGTTCATCCAGCCCATCAGCCTGCAAAATCTGAACCTGCATCGGCCCAACTTTACGCGCTTCGTTATTGATATTAACTGACGTAACAAGCAAGCCTTCACCAGGAATACCCGCATCGTAATCTTGGGCTTGTCTGTTTTCTAAGTAGACGCGGCTGCCTTTTTCTTTTAGGTAAGGGTCAACGTAAATAACAGCGGAGTCGTTCGTTGTTTGTATTTCCTGCTGTCCAGACGAGTTCAAAACTCTTGGTTCGACAAACCCTGCGGCTTTTTTCGTCCATGCCAACATATTCGAAGGTGTTTGACCAGGATACTGGTCGCCAGGTTTCATCGCCCAAGAGCCACCACTCATTACCCCCCAATACCCAATAGAGCCTTTATCTGGGTTGTTTTTATCTGGGTACAAATCAGGTAATGCCAGCATTAAGTGTCCAAGCTCATGAACAATCACCCCTAACGTCGACTGATGGTCACCTTGATAATCGGCAAACAAGCAATACGAATTGATTTGCACTTTATCCACTGTAATTGGGCTATGGTTCCACTTATGTGGCCAAATGGCTGGGTTTTCTGGTCCGCCAGTTCGGTCGTATCCTGCAAACACAAACATGACTGAAAGTTCGGAAGGGGTGATTTTCCCGTCTAGATCTTTGTCAAAGTCCGCGAAATTGACCAGTGGATCGAGTTTACTGTAAATTTCTTCAAAGACAGGGGCGAACGCATCCCAACATTGATTGATACAACTTGGGTGATCTTGAGCAAGTGCAATATCGATCACACCATCATTCACAGTGCCATCTATCTCATTAGCTGGAACCACCTCGTAATTATCCGAAGAGTTTTTGCGAAAGTAATCTTTCACGCTTTGCTGCGTTGTTGAAAATACTAGATCGGTAAAGTCGTGAGTTATGGCGACATCAGCGAAAGAAACTTGAACCACAAGCAATGATTGTTCAACTATGCCGTTTGCAGCTTGGTTGCGCTGAACCTTTTGAGGCATTGATTCAGCATAATTTGATTGCATAGTGCTTAAGTTGTCGCTTTGAGGTACGGCTGCTTTTTGAGCTTTCACCTGCATTTTAAACGCGGTAGCGGGTTCGATGATGGATACGGTAGGTGGTATTGCTGTAGAGGAGAATATTTCGCCCGCCGAGACAAGCTTATCACTTGTTTGATTGAGCTGAGCAAAGTGCCATTTACTGTCTTGCTGAATTAAAGCATGACCACCAGACGATTCATACCAGTGAAACTCTTTTGTCCCCTTTAATCTAACATCCATCGAGCTCCCATCAGGTAGGGTGATCTGATGAACTTGGGGAGAGGGCATTACCGTCGCGAAAGACGCAAATGAACACAGCCCCAGCAAACTAGCAAGGGCACTACGTTTAAATATTCTCATATAAAATTCCATTTTAATCATATACCTAGCGATGCGTATTTTCGTACAAAATGGCACCGTGAGTGGGGTTGTGACTAAAGTGTCAGTTTTTGAGACTTCTTTTATAAAACCTAGCACTTAATGGATGTGTCAATATGTAACATTTTGATTTTTAATGTTAATTATAGATTTTCAATAGAGGTGCTAATAGAGATTTTATCTTGGAATTCCAATACATTTTAGGCGCGTGCAGCACTGATTAAATTTTAGAAGTTATTACCCTTCAGTTCGCTAACAAGAGCCAAACTGCAACGCATAATGGCACGTGAAACCCCCAAAATGTATCAGTCGTGAGAATTATTGATAATGTTCACATTTGCAAATCTATGCAAATGCGCTGACATGGTGAAACGTGTACATTAGCGCTTGTCCCTTAATTGGGAAGGGCGGTAGCGTATGATTTTTATGGCTTTTCAACGCTTCCCTCAAACTTCACCAAAAATGAATAATGAATATAACTATGAAATCAGTGGCGTTGCTTCTATTAGCCCTAGTTGGTGTGATTGGAGCTTATTTTTTCTATTCTCAGGGCAACTCCGATCCTGATATATCATCCATTCCCACCGATAACATTGAATTAGAACCCCAGAAAGAATCTGAGGTAGCCTCTTCTGAGCGAGATGTCGCTTTGTCTGAACCAGAAGTAACAACATTCAGTGAAGATGCAAACTACCCCACACCAGTTATCGAGCTTCAACAAACACTGACTCATGGCATCCAAAACCTAGATGCACCAGAGCTGCCTTTAGTTCAGGGAGACTTAAAAGATTTCTCTGAACAAAATATGCCTCAAGATATTGCCTCACCAGAAGAACTGATCGAGCTGAATCAAGAGCTTGAACGGCTTCAAGCTATAGTGGATGGCAGTCAAAACTAGCGGCATAAAAGTCAATTTGGATACCTAAGTCGTTCACATCATCCAACGATGTGGTCGATTTGGGTATTTAGTACCCCGTCAATCTAATCCAAATTCGTAACGGATAACGAACCCTATGAATGCGAAAATATCTTTCATCTCCTGCTTCGCCCATATACTTGGCAAGCGCTTGGTTTCTCAACCATTGGCATTAACCTTACTCAGTTTCTTAACGACTTGGAGTACGTTAACGCACGCTGCTGCTCCTGTTGTTCGAGGCGATTTTAATGTCTCTGGTGGTCAGGCGACCTATTCATTGCCAATTGACGTTGTACCCGGAAGAAATGGGCATCAGCCATCACTCGCTATTAGCTACGCCAGTGATTCCCCAAATGGTTACCTCGGAATGGGTTGGAACATATCAGGGCTCTCTTCCATTACACGATGTGGAAAAAACCTGCATAAGGATGGGCGTTGGGGTGGCGTTCGTTTAAATAACGACGACCGTTACTGTTTAGACGGTCAAAGGTTGGTAGCGATTACGGGGCAAGATGGCGGGAATTTAACCGAATATCGCTTAGAAAATAACGGCTACTCAAAGATTGTGTCGTTTAAAAGCAACTACAACGGTCATGGACCTTCCCATTTTAAGGTGTGGAAAAAGGACGGTTCGGTATATGAGTATGGGATGGAAGATACAGCGCAAGTTAACTTGCCTGGGCAAACCCATATATACAAATGGGCGCTGAATAAGATAACGGATCATACGAAGAGTAACCATATTAACTTCAAGTACTATGAAAACAACAGCACTGGACGTCATCGAATTAGCTCTATTCATTATATGGGCGGATCCGTTGAGTTTGGATATGAAGACCGGTGGGATGGTACTTTCCAGTTTTTAGTGGGGTCTAGGTTAAATAGACCACAAAGATTGTCAAAGGTTTATGTTAAAGACCAGTCTAATCAAAGTATTAGAAATTATACTTTAGGTTACCAGTATTCGGCTGCCAGCTCTCGAAGTCTTCTTACATCCATTAAGCTATGTACAGGAGGAGGCACTACGGAATGTTCTTCACCAATAAATTTTGAATGGCGAGATGCTCTAAATCATGACACCCAAAAGGTATCAGATACAGGGATATTGGAACCTAGATTTTTTGATGTTCACAGAGATGGGGCGAAAGAAGGTTATGGAATGACTTATCGCCCTAAAAATATGACTGGCTGTTATGCAGAAGATGGTGGTTGGACTTACAAAACTCCTAATGGGGAAACTATCACTCAGAGAGGTTCTAGTTCATCAATTTCAGGGGCTCTTAATTCAATTTCTCTTTCGACAAAAGAAAAGAACCTTGCTTACAAAGGAGATCATTGTGGGACAGACAATCATCCCAGAGCGAAATATGAACTTGAATTGGATAAGCCAGCTATAGCTGGATCTTATGACCCCCATGGAAATGGCGTATTGCATACCTATGACACGACAAAGGGGGCAGGTGATTTTAATGGTGATGGAAACGAAACATTAATTAATAGTGCATACTCTGGAAGAAATGGAAGTGGCTTCTGTTTCTGGGATTGTTATACCAGCTTCTATAAATCTGTAGTCGATATAGACAATGATGGTATAGATGATTGGGTTTCCTACGACAATTACAAATTCAAATATTATTTGTCTTCGCAAGGTCGACAAGAAAGATCATTGGAGGTTTTCAGAAACACAAAGTCGTTTCGATTGGTTGATGTAAATAATGATGGCTATAAGGATTTTGTTACATTAGAAGTTTCATCAACTGGGCATGTTCTTGTCTATCTATTTGATGGTAATGGTTTCACAACTAACAGGAGTCATTACAACCAATTAATCGATACAAACACAAATACGGATTCTGTCGCTTTCATCGACTATAACAACGACGGTTATCCCGATCTTTATACCAACAAAAATATCCATAAAAACCACTTTGGTCGAATTAGTTGGGGTAGCCATTTACGAACGGGTATCCAAAATTTCTCCAGTTATACGGATTCCAATTCTGATGGACGAGTAGACCTTATTCTTGGCGAGTATGACAAGAGCAAATGGATCCACGTATCCAAACCCTACGCCCAAGACAAAATTCGCGTTATTCGAGAAGAAGCGCAAGAATATATCATCGACTACAAACCTGCGTCTGATACATCGGTTCATACCCAAAGACGTTACTACTACTACCCTGTCGTCAACTCGACCCCTTCACGTTACCTTGTTTCTCATGTAAAAAAACAGCCACATGGCTACAGCGCAACCACCTACGATTACCACTATCAAGGCGCAAAATCTCACCGCAAAGGTTTGGGCTTTTTAGGCTTTGACCAAATTACCGTTACTGAAAATGCTGACGTCACCACGACTACCATCTCGGAATTTTCTCCTCGAAACTCAAATGGTGTCGTTACTGTTCGTACTGCCGGTAAACCAACAAAAATAACGGTAAAAAAGGCAGGCAAAAAAGTTAAGGAAACTAGCTATCTTAACTATGAATCGAAGGTTCGGTCAGGTTTAAATGGCGTTAAATATTATGAAACCTACGCTCAGCGAATCGAAGTTAAAAGCTATGATGACGCCGGCACGCATTTAAAAACGGCGACCACGACGATTAAGCGCGACACCAAAGGCTTTGGTAATGTGACTGAAAAAACCACCAACGTAGTCGGCGTTGCGGCCAATTCAGGCTCATTCACCACCAAAGACTTATTTGAGTATGTGTCCAACGGTACCACCGAAAGCTTTCACGCGTTGTCTATCACCAGTACCAGCGTTCCAAATATCGATGCGGTATTTAACCAGTTTGTTTACGGCATCACCAAGTACTGCGGTACCGACGGCAAAGTGTACGTTAAGCCAAACGATCAATTTGTTTTAATCCACGGCGATATAGATGTACCGCTGGTGCTTAAACGGATGAACTATTTCTATCGCTTTGATGCATCAACCAGCTCAAGCTCACCGAGCTACACCGAGCAGAAAGGCTCATTAACCGCTATTTCAGAATCGGCATTTAAAGCGGCGAACCCTCGCTCCTGCGGATCGCTGGTGTATCAAGATTTTAATAGCGATGGCACCAAAGAACTCACCAGTCGTCAGTTAAATGTGACTCAAGTTATTACAGAATCGGGCAGCGATTTCTGGCAATTAGGCGCGGTGAAAAAGTCTACCCAAAGCATCACAGACAACACCAGTGGCGATGTGAAAACGACGGTTTCCAACTTTGAATACACCACAACAGGTCTGCTAAGGAGACAAACCATCACGCCAACGGCGTACCAAGCTGGTGGTGTATCGGGGCGTAAACTGGTGACCGATTATGGTTACGATGTATACGGAAACGTCACCTCTCAAAGTGTGTCGGGTTCCGATCTCTCTAGCCGCACCACACGCACCGCGTATGATGGGAGTGGCTTATACATAGATTACGCGACTAACGCCAAAGGTCATAAAACCGAATACACGTTCGACACATCGGGCAGGCTTGTCGATGAAACCGCCCCGAACGGCAGAAAAGTCTCGTACCAGTACGATAACTTTGGCCGTGTGATCAAAGAAACGCATGGCAACTCCAATAACTTCGTTACCTACAACTACCTAGGCGCATCGGGGTGCGGAATCAAGGATACTGAGACCCTTCGCTGTGTGAAAACCACTTCTAATCAAGGGGGAGAAAGTTGGGTACAACTCGACTTTGCAGGGCGTGAAGTACGAAGTGGCGTTAAAAGTTTTAACGACAGAATTGCGTACACCGATACCCAGTGGGACAGAAATGGCAGAAAGACCAGCGTTTCGCGCCCATATTTCCAGAACGATACGGTATTCCACGTTGAATTCGAATACGACAGCCTAAACCGCGAAATACGCAAAGAAGAACCGAGCGCCACAGGTGGCGTTACGTTATGGAAAACCGAGTACAACGGCTTTAGCACCACACTTACCGATGCTCGTGGCTTCCAGCATAAAACCACCACCAACGTGCTTGGGCATATCATCAAAAAAGAAGAAGCGAAAGGTAAAGCGGATTACAGCTACCAAACTTACACCTACTTCCCCGATGGCAAGCTGAAAACTTCAATAGACAGTAAAGGGAACCCAACCAAAGTTGAATACGACAACTTAGGCTATCGCTCCAAACTGGACGACCCAGGCTTAGGTAAGTGGACATACCAATACAACGCCGCAGGTGAACTGCTTGAAAAGCAAGACGCCAACGGTGTCACCACAACTTATCGCTACGATTCGCTAGGGCGTAAGGTATACCAGAAAGACGGCAGCAGTGCCGCTTCAACATGGGTTTACGACGGGCGAGGCACAGCTTCACTGGGTGCGCTGACGGCTATGTCGGGTCACGGCAGCAACAGCGACTTCTACTACCATGCGAATGGGCTGTTGGCAGAAAAAGCCACGTTTGTGGATGGCGACAAATTCAGCACACTGTATTTCTACGACAATTTTGACCGCCTAACCCGTGAAGTTCGCCCGAACGGTGCAGACAACTCGGCGGCAAGCGCACCCA
Organism: Vibrio penaeicida; assembly: GCF_030689305.1. GTDB lineage: Bacteria > Pseudomonadota > Gammaproteobacteria > Enterobacterales > Vibrionaceae > Vibrio > Vibrio penaeicida_B. Next base: position 288,859 of record NZ_JAUYVM010000005.1, read on the forward strand.
TCAATTTAAGCAGCGCAACGAACGCCAGTAACCGATTGGCGTTAGATTACGTGTACAACCCACAAGGCTATCTGTCGCAAATTCAAAGCCCCTACACCTATGCGGATAACGCCTTTGCGAGTAAAAGCTATCGTGAGGAAATTGGTCAGCTTATAGAGCAAACTCTGGACGTGGCTAGGGAATACCTGAGTAAGGCACAGCGTTACGCACAGCAGAAAGATTTCTTCCAAGGCAAGGCGAATGAATACAACGCTCGAACCATTGGGCTGCACCATTTAGACTCTGCTTCCCTGCAAATTTTAGGCTCGGAGAATATCTTCAGGCTTAAGCGTTGGTGCGATGCCAATGGCAAATGCTACCTTCGCCCAGGTACTTGGGTGATCTTGCATGATGACATCTCTATCCCGCTAGACATCACCCTAGATGGTGCCATCTACGAGCTACAACAACGCGTTACCAGCACGCAAAATGGGGTGCGCCATTACCAATCCAGTGTGATTAACACAGGGTTAAGTGACAGCACCTTTAAACAGATGGGGCTGACACCCGCGGGCGATTTCCGTGTGGTCGACTACGACAAAAACGGCACGCTAAACTTGATTGCCGCGAACGATGCATACGGAGCCAGTGCCGATTCGGCCACCCAGCAAGAACTGGTGTTCAGCGCAGAAGATTTGCAACAAGCGGCGGACATTTCCAGCAGGCACTATCGCTATTACACCGACTTAGCCAGAGATTTGTTGACCTTAGTGGATAAGGTGCAAAAACTGAGCCGCGTGTATTGTAAAGCCACCAACCACCTTGTAGGAGACAGCTCAGAGGTCACAAGACCAACCACGTGCCAAGGCGAAGTAAAGGACGAGGAAAACCAGCTTGATCACCTCAAATCCATCAAAACCAATGCTGATTTAGCCGCGGCGAACAACTCCGGTGCATACCAAATTTACTGGCAACGCCGCGAAACTGATGCCTACGGCCATACGCTGTCGGAAACCTTAGGTAATGGGTTGGTCAACACCTACTACCACAGTGCATCAACGGGCAAGCCGATGATGATTACCACCCACAAAACGGGGCAGTTGCTCAGCCATCGTTACAAGGACATTACCGGTAAGCAAAATGCCTTTGTGGGTTCATCCGATTCGACTCGTTGGTTGGAATATAAGTACGACGATCACAACAACGTGACCCAACGTTACGACCAATCGTTAGGTATTCGCGACTACTACACCTACGATGGGCTAGATCGCGTTAAAACTAACAACATCGTTTTCGATAACGGCAGCAGCCATGCGAACGTTACCAAAAATAGCGCGTTCAGCTACGATTCTATTGGTAATATCCTAAGCAAAACAGGGGTATCGGGCACCTATGAATACAGCAACATTGGGGCAGGGCCACACGCCGTAACCCAAGCTAATGACCTAACGTACCAATACGATGCAGTCGGCAACATGGTGAGCGCCAAACGTAGCGACAACAGCACCGAGCGCACACTAAGCTGGACGGCATTCAACAAGCCAAGCGAAATCACTCGTAACGGCAAAACTGTCTCGTTCAGTTACGATGCCAACCACAACCGCTACAAGAAGGTATCGGGTACTCAAACCACGGTTTATATCGACAAAACCTACGAGCGGGTAACTGATGTCGCCACAGGTGAGGTTCAGCACCAGCACTTTGTGTACGCCGAAGGCAAGCTGATCGCCTTAAACAGCCAATCTGAAAACGCGGATGGCTCCATTACCAACAAGCAAGTGCGCTTCTTACACTACGACGCGCTGAACTCCGTGGATATGATCACCGACTTGTACGGTTACGTGGTCGAGCGCCGCAGTTACGATGCCTTTGGTAAGCAGCGTGATATCGCACCGCAGGGTGAAATAAATAAAAAGTATAATTACGTAGAGCAAATGGTGCTCACCAACCGAGGCTACACCGGACACGAGGAAATCGAAGAAGTCGGGCTGATCCACATGAACGGGCGGGTGTACGACCAAACCCTAGGGCGGTTTGTGAGTGCGGATCCGGTGATTCAAGCGCCGTTTGTGACGAACAGCTTTAATAGATATGCGTATGTGTGGAACAACCCGCTTAAGTATATAGATCCGACTGGGTTTGAGATTAATGAAGAATGGCAAGATGTCATCAACAATAAGCCTCACAAAGAAGATGGATACGGAAGTGATCGATATGATCATGGTAATGGAGGTACTACAGATAACGGCACTAAACATGATTATACGTCTGACGAATTGTATGGGCGTGAGAACAAAAACGAAACTTGGAGAGATGGTACCGCAGATTTGATCCGTGACAGAACTTACCTCGTTAACTCACCAAATGGAACGATGTTAGAGTTTTATCCAGATATCTACTATGATCCGTCGAGGGTAAACGGGGTACTCAATGAGGTACTCTCGGATTACAGTTCTGCAACTGCAGCGGGATATGTTGCTTATGGTACTGTAGTTTCTTCGTTAATACCTTTGCCCACTCCTTCTAAAGCAAGTATATTTGGTCGCTTTTTTAACTGGGTTGGTAATAAGCTTGGTGTTACAAATAGTGTCGCTAGGTTATCTGATGACCTTGCAGGTACCTTTGCAGGTGGAAGGTATACTTCTAGGGTGCTAGACAAAGACATGATTCTTTACCGCGCCGGTACAGCAGATAGACCACTGGGGCAATTCTTCTCAAAAGATATGCCTATTAGCGAGATTCAAACAAGAATTGATAAAGCTGTATTACCTGTTTGGCCTGGTGGTGCAAAATCTCCGATTGATACTGTTTTTAAAGTTCGAATACCCGCTGGGACGACAATTCACACTGGTCGTGTTGGCTCTCAAGGAGGGCATTTTGTTGGTGGCACTCAGCAGATTGTAGTCGAGAAACCTTGGTTGCTTGAAGGTGTAAAGGTTCTAGGTAGCTCGTCTTTAAAATAGGAATAAATATGAAGAATACAATTTTGCTAATTTCTGTAATTGAAAAAATTATTGAGCTGCTTGTTTCAGTTGACGAAAATAACTGGGCTGGCTCATTTACTAACTTTAGACAAAAGTGTGATAACGCTAATGCGGATAATTTAGAAATTCTTCGTGGCGAAATTCTAAGAGTATATGGTGGAATGGGCTCTTTTAATGATCTTGTTTTATATAAGCAAGGTCAACCTATGATAAAGGAAAATCAAAAGTTGGATGAGTTGAGAACAAAGCTATTTTTCATATTAAACGATTGAAGTAAATAAGTAGAACGGGAAAATTAGTGGGACAGATTTTTTTAGAAAAGTCTTGAAGTGTCTTCTTACCGCTTATGCCAAGCGCTACTCGTATCGTTGAAATTGAGTTCAATATTTGGGGTATTTGTCTTAAAAGTGGCAAACATCCCCTAAATCTTTGACTTTTGGGCACGCGAAATCGCCAAAGTGGATATTGGCTTAAGCGTTTATGGTATGTAAATAAGTGGGACAGGCACTTTTAGATAATCATAATCACGGAGGTAGCGGGTCTGAGAATCGGCAAACTGTAGCACCCACCAACTACATGGCACTACAAACTGGTCAGTTACCGCCAGAGGTGGAGTGCGATGCAAGCTGTAATGAATGGGCAAAAGAGCTTGGTAGTTGGACCGGATTAGGGACGGTTATTATTGGCGCGGTAGATGCTAAACCAGCAATCGAAGCCGTAATGCAGCTTCATGCCAATGGTGAACTATCAGCAGCGTCGGCGGGTGTAGAGATCGCCACATTAATTGCTGGGCGGATCGTTGACAGGAAGTTAAATAAGGCTAAGGTTGCTGGTGATATAGCTGAAAATCTTGTTACAAAGGGGGTAAGTAACGGTGCCGGAAATGTAAACGCTCAATCTGCTCTTAGAGCAAAGCTTTCTGGATTAGAGAAAGCCCAGCAAAATGCGGCTACGACGCGACAATTACCAGATGGGCGTGTACGTTATTACACCAAGGAAGTTAAAGCTAGAAGCGAAGGGCCTACACGAGGAGCTTCATTTGTAACTGAACATAATCCTAAAAATGGTAACGTAAGGCAGTGGATGGAAAGTTATGACCACTCAGGCCAGGTAAATAGGGTTCATCCGAAATCAATTAATGGCCAAACGGTCAATTCTCAACACTATCCACCAACTGCGAAGGAGTTAGGGTTATGACGCTAACAGCGAATGAGCTTAGTAGTGTATTGCAAGCAGAGCTTGATAAAGGCTACGACGTTGTCAGAATAGCTCGCGTAGCTTTCCAGCTATATCAAGATTATGGAGTTGAGTTGACTCCTGATATTGATGAGAAACTTCTTCAGTTGATGGCGATGGAGGAAGGTCCTGAATTCGAGTTTTTGGAAGAGGAGTTAAGGGGGCTTGTTCGCGAGTTGGCCGGATAGTTTTGCAGTCTGGAAATTAAGTGGGACAGACACTTTTAGAAAAGTCTTGAGGTGTCGTCTTGCCGCTTATAGCAAGTGAATTAAAAGGGACAGACACTTTTGAATTAAAAGGGACAGACACTTTTAGAAAAGTCTTGAAGTGTCGTCTTGCCGCTTGTACCAAGCACTACTCGTATCGTTGAAATTAAGTTCAATATTTTGGGTGTTTGCCTAAAAAGTGGTAAATATCCTCTATATCTTTGACTTTTGGGTACGCGAAATCGCTAAAGTGGATATTGGCTTAAGCGTTTATGGTGTGTAGTTAAAAAGAATAAGTGGGACAGACACTTTTAGATAAATCTTGAAGTATCTTCTTGCCGCTTGTACCAAGCACTACTCGTATCGTCGAAATTGAGTTCAATATTTGGGGTATTTGCCTAAAAAGTGGCAAATACCCCCTATATCTTTGACTTTTGGGCACGCGAAATCGCCAAAGTGGATATTGGCTTAAGCGTTTATGGTATGTGGTTTAGCTTGAAGGGAGCTTTAGCTATCAGGTAACCGAAAACCGGATATTCGCTTTCTGTTTAATTTCGGCATAGCGTGTTTGATGGTAGCTTCGCAACCAACGACCGTACCTTTTTCGAGTTGAGTACAAGCGCTCATCCAAGTGGCTTGGTCAATGCCCAATCGATTTAAAATGGAAGGAAGAGCTGAGCTGATGTAGCCACGTTGTCTTCACAAATTTTCCTGCCTGTTCGCTATATCTCACTACCCCAAATATCGCAATAATTTTATCATCCACTTCTATAAGTACTCTTGTTCGGTATAGCAAGATTCTATGTATAGAATAAATAATTCTAACACTTCCGGAAAGGACAGAGTATTTTATCTTTATTCAGAAAAATATATTTATTAATCGTCAATAGTAAAAAAATCAATGAAATTATATTAATTAAAGGTGAGGAATGAAAAAGATCTTAGTAATTTTATTAATGCTTTTCAGTACTTTTGCATATTCAAAGCAGTGTAGTGTATCAGGGAAGATAACTCAAATGCATCAATATACAGACGGGACAATCTTTATTAATGTAGATACTGCATCTAACTGTGATTGTGCGCATAAGAGTCGTATGGCATTTCATAGAAATGATAGCCAGAGTTTTTATGTCTCTGCTGCTCTAACCGCTTTAACTGCCAAAAAGACAGTGACTTTAACTGGAGAAGATCGTAACTCGTCAGGGAGATGTCCAATACATGGTAATACTGCATTACTGAAAGCGTTCTACATTAATGCAGATTAAGTAGAACTTTATGTTGGGGTTAAATTGAGCAGACAGTTGACGTTATATCCACTTACACTTCTAGTGATTGGTTGGGAAAGAATACTACTTCAAAAATCAAGCTAAATAGAGATGTGCATAGGAAAAATAGTTAAAAGTACTGATGATATATTTATATTGGGGAAAAATTTGATAGCTTAATCGAATTCTTCCAATAAATTGAAATTGTAAAAAGGAAAACCGGTGAAGAAGTTATTTGTTTTACTCGCTGTCATGTCGTCATTCAGCGCGTCAGCCTCCGACAATTTAGTTGGCAATGTTTTATATGCTGGAACCTACGGTAACGGGCGACTATTCGTTGCTTTAGATGTGACAATCAATGAACCCGGATGCCATAAAAGCCGATTTGATGTAGCGCCAGATCACCCCCAAATTGATCGCTGGCTGAGTATCGCATTGTCGGCAAACGCTTCAGGTAAGTCTGTTCAAGTAAAGACAAACGGCTGTTATAAAGGCTTTCCTACTTTAGATAGAACAGAAGCATCTTGGTTTCATAGTAAGTTCTAACATCTTCGTGATTAAATTATTCAGTTTTGAAGTTGGTTGAAGTTTTTATCTATTTTTTAGCTTTTGTGAAATAACTATATTCATTCTGTTGTATATTATTGAAAGGTAATGTTTAATACGAATAAATGGATTTTTAATTTTATTTCAAAGGGTTAATAAAGTGAAAAAGATTTTATTCCTAGTAACTTCGATATCATTGAGTGCTAACGCAGAGCTTAAAAACATAGACCCAAATATAGCAATTGAAGGGTCTTACATAGTGGTTTTGAAAGACAGTATACAGCAACGAGAATCCCGTCAGTTGTTCGAATACTCACCTGAATCTGTCGAGGATATAGCAAATAGCTTAATTTCTGGTGCTCAAAGTTCGACATCGCGAGCCTATTCAGTAAAAACACAGAATCAAAGTTCATTAAAAGAAACCTATGATGTGGTGCTTAGAGGCTTTCATGCTGATTTGAGTACTGCTGAGGCTAAATATATTTCAGAACAACCAAATGTAAAATATGTCGTTCCTGATATTTGGATGGAAGCAACAAACCGAACATATGGATTGGACAGAATCAATCAACGTAGCCTGCCTTTAGATGGCTATGCTGGAGAGAATACCTCGGGTAAAGGTGTATCTATTTACGTAATAGATTCAGGAGTTGATATTTCACACCCGGAGATTGCTGGTAGGGCTAATTACGGTTATGACTTTGTCGATAGGGATACCAATGCAGGCGACTGCAATGGTCATGGTACACACGTCGCTGGAACTGCAGCTGGCAGGACTGTAGGTGTAGCCCCTTCCGCAAACATAGTTTCTGTCCGTGTATTGAATTGTTCTGGATCGGGGAGAGGCTCAGACTCTATATCTGCCTTTGAGTGGGTTGCAAAAAATGCCAAAAAACCAGCGGTTATTAACTTTAGTGTTGGCTGGAAAAGCGGAAGATGGGCACCTATTGAAAATACAATAAATAAAGTCGTTAATTTTCATGGTATTCAAGCTTCAGTATCAGCGGGCAACAGCAATGCTAACGCGTGTGGCTTTTCTCCAGCAGCAGCGAGTTCACCAATCCGAGTGGGCTCGTCGGATAGGTACGATTACCGTAGTAACTTTTCCAATTTTGGGTCATGTGTTGACATCTTCGCTCCGGGTAGCAGTATTTACTCAGCTCAAAATGGTGGTGGTTATATTTACATGAGCGGTACTTCCATGGCAGCTCCTCATGTCGCTGGTACTGCTGCACTTTACCTAGGAAAATTCCCTCATGCTTCTTCAGAGCAAGTTAAAAATACACTCATTAAGTCAGCATCGGCAAATAAACTTAAAAACATAGGTAGTGGTTCACCTAATCGACTGCTTTACTCTGGGGTTGTTCCACCAGAGCCTTTCAAAGAGGTTTGGCTTATTCCTATTATCAATTATTTGATTTTATAAGTTTTTTAAGGACATTTAAGAGTTTTAAATGGCGAGTAGAACATTAGGGGGTATTTTTATCCCCAGTTCATTAATTAGCAATGTTTTGAAAAAAGTAAATCACTAAAATTCAGTTGTTTATGATTTTAAGTTTGTATTGTGGCTCCCGTTTTTAGCTTGAAAATAAATGCAGAAATTGATGAGTAAGACTTCCTTAGTTAGCATGCCTAAGAGCAATGGTTTTTATGGAAAACCCATGTAGATCACCCTAAGTAGGTGATGTGCACAAACAACGTTATGGAATTTGGTAATGAAAAAAATAGTAGCACTTGCGGCAATCTTTCTTGCATCTAATGCCTATTCGGCGGTAGGTCAGAGAGACAATTTGGTCATCAAAACTTGGCACCCCTCTGCTGGCAGCCGACCACATGTGGTTCAATATAATGGGCTAACCCGTGTCTATTTTTCTACAAAAGGCGCTTGGGGTAATGCTAATTGCAGAGACGATTCCGCAGATATTGTGAAAGAAGATACCCATTTAATCTCTTCTATGCTGGCGGCTTTTATGGCTGGGAAGCGAGTATCCGTAGAGGTTAACGATACCCTTCCTAGAGTCAATGGCGTCTGTAAAATTACAGCTGCTTTTATTAATAATTAACTTCTCTATACCCAAGTAACCTCAAGATGCTAGGTTCAGCGAGATTTATCTGGCTTTCAGGCAAGACATCGATTAGAAGATCTAGTGGTTCTAAATCAAGAATCGATAACGCAGTGTGAAAGCCAGTTAAACTCGCCCTTGGGAGCCCATATTCAGCTCCATTTCTTCGTCAAAGAACTTGAAAAGGACAAGTCATTCCACTGCGTTCTTTTCCTTGAATTGAAGCAGAATATGAGGCTCTGAATCCTTCGCCTTGAGGTCACTTGGGTATATAACTTAGATTATATAACTATTTTCTTAAGAACTTTAAATCTACATGGGTCAAGTATGAAAAAATTAATATTTCTATTATCTTTCTTAGCATTTATTACAGTAAGTAGCGTTGCCAATGCTGCCTGTAATAGGGATGAGTGTTACGGAAAAGGTGTTGAAGTGGTCACGTCAATGATGGTACATGAAGGTGGTGTTTATATTATCCCTCCAGAAAGTAGCCGCAATAACTTAGATTGTCGTCTTGATGGTACCAGTATGACTTTAAATAAAGACCATCCTTATTTTAAAGAAGTTTATTCTACAATTCTAACGGCTATGGCTTCAGGTAATAATTTAATGGTACGTATAAAGAATGGATCTCAAGGTTGCCAAGTCTCTTATGCTAGGATTTATTATTAAGAAGTTGTAAATTACGTTGTGGAAATAAAATTACCAATTTTATATTTACTTTTTACAACTGATTAAACTTAAATTAATACAGTAAAGCTGGCTAATTGGGCTGGCTTTTATTTTTAATAATATGCTTCTAATTTTATTGGAACCAATTTTTAATTTATTGATACTACATTCAATTACTTTTTACATCCTAAAATCGTCTATTCGCTCTCGTTTTTTAATCAAACCTCCAAACATGAATTGATGGGTAAACGTCAATTTATTAGCATCTCCGCGAACTTATATATCGTATAGCTGTAACTCGTTGAAATAGAGAAACTAAATATGAAAGTAAAAACATTGCTTACTGCAGCACTCACTACCTTCTCTGTGTTTGCACAAGCAGAACAAATACTGGGGTCTAAAACCGTTTTGCGAACCTTCTCGGAAGGTTCTGCTAAAGCGGGTTTTTATACTAAAGAAGGGCTGCAAGAATGTAAGTGGGGCATTATGTATATAGATTTGTCGACTGAAGCTGGAAAGGCGATGTTCTCTCAAGTGCTTACGGCAAAAACAGCGGGTTTTAAAATCGTACGTATCGATTATTCAAAGACAGGTGCACTCTGCACAGCCAATGGGTTGCACATTCAATAACAGGGCATATTTAATTTCAAGGAAGAAAAATGAAAGTAATAAAGTTTATTTTGTTAAGCGTGATCGTATTGATCCCAAGTTTAAGTTTTGCAGCCGGCGTAACTTCTGATAAAGGGCAAGTCAAGCTGATTAACGTTCAGAGAGAGGGCAACTTTGTACGTGTAGATTTCTCACAACCTATTAAAAATCCAGGGAATTGTGAAGGAGCGAGCTTTTACATCGCTGAACTTAGTGATTCATCAGGAAGTAACCGTTTCTATTCAGCGCTTCTCACGGCATATACATCAAAATCGACAGTGAGCTTCTGGGTTTCAGGATGTACCAAGCAAAAATATTGGGGACAGACTCGCCCTGCAATTTTTGACATCTACATGTATTAGTGAACGGTTAGATCTAATGATAAAGAACATCACTCTATTTTCTCTGGCTTCGCTTTTATTGTCGTTTCCATCATACGGTAAATGGTTAAGCACCAGCGGCACAATAACATCGTTAACAACGTATGGTCATACCAATACGGTGCTCGTGAGCTTAACGGATCAAGGGGCAAATATTACAGAATGCTCCAACAAAACCACTTTCGCTATTAGTAGTTCTTTAGATCCAGAGGCGCGTTCAAGGATGTATTCCATGCTTCTAGCTGCAAGAGCGTCGGGGAAGGCGGTTACCATTTCTTATAGCGATGTTGGCGGTTGTGAGCCGTGGGATCGCAATCTCAACGTTTACCGAAGAATCACCCGCCTCATTCACTAATTTTTTAAACTCAGTTGGTAAAACATAAATGAAAAAATACATAATTTTTCTAGTGCTTTTACTGGTATCTGCGTCCTCTTACGCAAGATACACCAGTAATTTCACAGGCGTTATTACAGATGTTCTTACATACCCAGGAAGCACGCTTGTATTGATTAAAGTGACGAATATGCCTAAGAGTCATCCAAAATGCACAACGCTGGATTATATGGCGATTGATCCGGCTATCTCGTCTGAATCTCGTCAGCTGGTTATGTCTCGGATTCTCACGGCATACAGCACTAAAGAAACGGTGAATATCGGGTACGACAAAGAAAGCTATTCAGACTCATGCACTGGTGGCGACCGCATGCGCGTACATAGGGTGGGATAAGAATGAAAACGTTAATTGCAGCTTTATTATTCTCGCTTCTGTCTTTTCAAACATTCGCTGGGTGCAGTGGGCACAGCTGTACAGGTGTTAAAGTTAGCCGTCTTTACGTCAATGTAGATGGTAATGCGGTGGTGAGTACATCTGGAAACGAAGCAAATCTAACCTGTGAAGCGGGAAAAAACGGGTATATCCATCTAGATCCAGCAAGTAAGAACTACGAAGCAGTGTATTCATTATTGCTTACTGCCCATATTCAAGCACACCCCATTTGGATTCGAACAAATTCGGATTCTAGTATGTGTAAAGTGGTTTATGTGGTTTCGGATAAATAGTAATTACAGTAACAATTCACACTAAAGGTTAAACATGTTATCGAACACATTAAAAGTAGTCACACTTATAGCTCTGCTTGTTTGTACGTTCTCTGCTTCAGCTAATACTGAAAAATATGTACCTACTCAAATTAGCGTCGAGTTAGGGAATGTATATATTTGGAATGCGAGTTATATCAATACGAAAGGTTGTGATTTATCTGGAGTTGTTAAGCTTAATAGAGACGCTTTAGGATTTCAGGAAATGTACAGCATGGTACTCACCGCTTACACCGCCAAGAAACCCATTGGATTTTGGATCAGAAGTTGTGAGTCCAGTCCTTGGGGGAAAACCATCCCAACCGCCTATATGAGTTACATGTAGGCGTTCCATAAAAAAACAAGACGAGAGTTAATATGAGAAACTGGATATTCGCGGTACTGCTAAGTGCTGTAAGCTGTATGTCTCATGCAGGAGTTGATATTGCTTCTACTGTTGAAAGGCTAAAAATTAATGGTGATGGCAAACTATGGATTAAAATGACAAGTCCTGCGTTTGATAAGTATTGCAAGAAAGGTTGGTATGAATTCAATATGTATATTCCTGAGTCTGATAAGTCTTACCCCTTTTATTATGCTCTATTAACGACAGCGCTATCGAGTGGGAAGAGTGTGTATATCGCTAATATCAGTAAATACGATGGCAGTACGTACTGTGATTTAACCAAAACAGGATATGGCATCGTTCTGCGTAGGTAGTCGAAAATCCAAAAATTGAAAAAGCCAGCGATTAGGTTTTCTCTATATCGCTGGCTTTTGTCGTTTCTAGGTTATGCCATTTAATCTAACCGAATTTTAGTGGAGTCTTTTTCTCCTTCGTTATCGGTGACTGTTAGCCTAACTGCCTTTTTATTGGCGGGGAGTCGGGTGAAGATAACAGTGCCGAAGCGTACTTTTTTCTTACCCAATTTCCAGCGAGTTTTCACGATATGCCCATCCGGATCGTAGCTTGTGGAATACAGCAAAGCGTAACGCCCGAATAGAGGGAAATAGCCACCCTGAGCGACAGGCGGTTCGTTAACTGCTGCGACAATCTCTATCGTTTCTGAATGACGAGCCGTTGCACCTTGGTCGTCAGTCACCGTAAGTACGACCGTATATTCACCTGCTTTGTCGTAGTTCCAACTTGGGTTGAACTCTGTACTGGTTTGACCATTTCCAAAGTCCCACAAATACCCAATAATATCGCCGTCGGGGTCACTACTCACGTTAGAGGAGGTGACGCTCATGCCTTCGACTTTTAAAGTGAAGTCGGCGGTTGGCGCTTCATTGGGTTTATCGTAAGAAACTTGAATGACGCCATAGCTGTTATCAGGCGCTTGATGGATCAGTTTTACCGATAACCCATACTCCATCACTTTGCGACCAGCGTGTGGAGCACCGGGGGAAGAGTAATCCTCTTTATCATCAAACACACCGTTTGGCGTTAGGCTGGTATCTTGCAGCAAGTTACCTTCTTTATCGACCAAAACGAGTGGCGAATTGTTTTCTAAAGAAAAGGCAGCATCGCGAACTTGGTAACGGGATCTCGCGACTTCGCCGCTAGACCAAACAAACGGAGTTTGGTCGGCATCAACCACACCTAGCCAACCTTCCCCAGGGTGCAATCCTACCCAATTATCGGTAAAGGAATTATCGACATACCACACAACCAAACCTGGATCATAAGAAATCAGCTGTCCAATTCTGCGAATACTCTCAAGCCCTTTATCGACGCCATCGTAACTGCGCCATTGGAGCAAGTAATAGTGATCCGCTAAGTGGAAGCCTGCATTCTTACTGAATCCGCTGAATGCAAAGGTGCTTGTTCTTTCAGCATCATCAATGCCACGAGTCGCTCCGTCGACTTCAAACGCAATGTCATCTACGTACAACCCTTCCATGGCTAAACCGCCATCAGTGACATAATCAAAAGTGAGGGTGATTTCGCTGCCTGCCCATTCCGACAGATCAAAACGAGCGTCTACCCATCCTTTAGAGTCTCCTGTTATCGCAGGTACCAGACCCGTGTTGTAAGGATCTTGAGTGGTCGTAATGTTCCCCGCGATTTGAGTGCCATTGACCAATACTCGAGCATAATCGTAGTCCACTTCTATCTCATACCACGCCTTAAAGGTGAGGTGTACTGAACCACCCGAAGGGACAGTGAGTTTACGGCTCATACTGTTATTGAGGTCGTCCCCTTTCTGGGAGTAAAACGAGTATTCGCCGCCAAACGGTTTAACACCGTCGACTTTTTTCGCAGGTAATTCGATTTTCACCATATTGGGGCGAAGGTTATCCGTGGTTTCAAATAACGTTAGGTTACGAGGCTTCTCGGCTAAATCGTCAAGCGAGAGTTGTGTGCTGTTCAACCAGCGTCCCCCTAACGATTCTTGCAAGAACTCTTTGGCATAAGAACTGAATGCTGTGGGTCTAATCCCCCCTAGTTCGCCTGCCCAGCTGCCAGAAGACATAATGGACCAATACGCGACAGGCTCACCTTTACCCGTTCCTCGAGTGTCGTATTCGTCTGGTAAGCCTAAGTCGTGCGCGTATTCATGCGCCGCGACTCCAACGGCAGCATCAAGAGGCTGAATGGTGTAATCAAACGCAGCGTATTGCCCATTGAAGCGATCAGGTAGCGTGCTGGACGTTCCCGGAAGTTGGTGAACAGAACCTAAGTTCCAGCGGTGAGACCAAATGGCGTCTTCACCCAAAACACCACCACCGGCTTCTTCGCCCACCGAGGAATGGAAGATCATAAGGTGGTCGATTAGCCCATCAGGTTCACGGTAATCGCCATCGCCATCATAGTCGTATCGGTCTTCAATGTCGTAGTCGTCTAAGTTGACACTGGGATCATTCGCCAGCTGGTTGAGAGCTTCTCGCACCAATTCACGAACATTACTGTCGTTGCCAGAACTGGCGTCGTTCCCTCCGTAGTACTTGGCGTTTTTAGCCGCTCTATACCACCCGAATCCTTCACCCGTAACCGAATAGGTTCCACCGGATTCTTGTTCGTAATATTGCTTCATAGAAACAATGTTTTCGCCATTGGGACCTTCATAGCCTGAGGGGGAAAACAACAAGTCAGCGTAATGCGAAATAGGGTAAGAGTCATACAACATATCGGTATGCTCATCGGTGATTCTGTTGTCATCCCACGGTAAGTCAGGGAAGTCGATCATCAACGCGATGACTCTGTCCGTTCTTTTTATGGTGACAGAACGGGACGAAAAAGAAATGGCATTGAGCTTCTGCCCTTTCTTATTTGCTAACGATTTAAATATCTTATTTCTCTGCTCAATGGCTTTTTTTCCAAATTGAGCATCGCCATGTGTATGAGGGTTCAGTTTTGTATTTAAGAATGTCTTTACGGCTTCTTCTTTTTCTATTTGTGTTGCATCTTTACTGAGTTTTCCAGAGCGAATTAGCATTTCCGCTATTCTCTCTTCATTAACAACACCCATATCGGCCGGAGTATTGGCGTAAGATATTCCACTGAATACTGCCAGCGATGTTGCCAGCAGCATGGTGTTTTTAAAAATTGCCATTTTTTATTCCTTAGTGGTTGTTTTTATTTATCATTCCTTCTGTTTCTTTATTGATACCTCCGTTGGTGAGATTGTGATTTCAAACCTGTTGGATTAAATTTTTATATTAGCGATCTGTGAAAAATATAATGTGACTATTTATTCCAAATAGACGAATATATTATCAATCTAATTTCTGGAATTAATGGCGATAGATTAGTTGAAATTATTTTTAAAAATTTTGGTAATGGTTCTAATTCTTAAATATGAATAAGGAAAGGAAGGCGGTTTATTACATGGGTGTGTTGGAAATGGGATTGTTTACATAATATTTAAAATTTGCTGAACGAATTCCTATTGATCAAAAAAGCCAGTGATTAGTTTTCGCTATATCGCTGGCTTTTGTCATTTCTAGACTCTGTTCTTAGTCTAATTGAATTTTAGTGGAACCATACAATCCTTGGTTATCTTTTACTGTTAGCCAAACCGTTTTGGTATTGATTGGCAGACGTGTGAGGATAACAGTACCAAAATATACGTGTGGTTTACCCAGTTTCCAGCGAGTTGTCACGATATGCCCGTTCGGATCGTAGCTTGTGGAGTAAAGTAAAGTGTAACCACCGAATATGGATAAATAGCCGCCTTGAGCGACAGGAGGTTCATAAGTCACAGCGATGATCTCTATCGTTTCCGAGTAGCTATCGGTTGCACCTTTGTTGTCGGTCACGGTTAAGACCACAGTGTATTCGCCAGCTTCCACGTATTGCCAGCTTGGGTTGGCTTCCGTGCTGGTTTGACCGTCGCCAAAATCCCATAAGTAGCCAACGATATTGCCGTCGGGATCGCTACTCTCGTTGAATGAAATAACGTTCTTACCTTCGACTTTTAAAGTGAAATTGGCAATGGGCGATTCATTGGGAAGTTCATGAGAGATTTGTAATACGCCGTAACTGTTATCGGGCGCTTGAAGGAGCAGTTCTACAGATAACCCATATTTCAGCAATTTAAGTCCAGTGCGCTGAGCGCTACGCGAAGAGTAGTCCGCTCCGTCATCAAATACCCCATTTGATGTTAAGTGGATGTCTTGCAGTGTATTGCCTTCTTTGTCGACGATAACGAGCGGTGAATTGTCTTCCAGAGAAAAAGCAGCATCACGAACTTGGTAGTGTGATCTCGCCACTTCGCCATTAGACCAAACAAGCGGAGTTTGGTCGGCATCGACCACACTCAACCAGCCTTCCTCTGGGAGTAACCCTATCCAGCGGTCGTTCGCCCAGTTGTCAGTAAAAGAATTATCGACATACCAAATGACCAAGCCAGGTTCATAAGAAATCAGTTGTCCAAATTGACGAATACTCTTGAGCCCTTTATCAATGCCATCATGATTGCGCCATTGGAGCAGATAATAGTGATCCGCCAAGCGGAATCCTTGATCTTTGCTGAACCCGTTTAAATTAAAGGTGCTCTCACCTTCAGCATCATCAATAATATGGGTTGTCCCATCGACCTCAAAGGCGATGTCATCGATGTACAACCCTTCCTGAACCAATTCACTATCGCTGACGAATTCGAAGGTGAGGTCTATCTCGTTACCAGCCCATTTCGATAAATCAAAACGGGCGTCCACCCACCCATTAGAATTTCCTGTTATATAAGGAACCACCCCTAAATCGTTAGGATCAAAAAGAGTGGTAATGTTGCCTGCAGCTGGGGTTCCGTTAATCATTACTCTAGCGTAATCGATACCCCATTCCATCATCTGATATCGCGCTTTAAAGGTCAGACTTACTGAAACACCTGAGGGGACAGTAATCTTGCGATTCATAGTGTTACGGGAATAATAATAGTCTGCATGAGTTGCGGAATGATAGGCATATTCACCACTAAAAGGTGCTACGTCGACGACTTTTTTCTCTGGTAACTCAATTTTCACTATATTTGGGCGAAGGTTGTCTGTGGTTTCATATAAGGTCAAGTAACGAGGTTTTCCTGTTAGCACGTCAAGCGAAAGTTGCGTGGGATTCAACCAGCGTCCCCCTAATGATTCTTGTAGAAATAGCTTTGCGAAAGGGCTAAATGCGGTTGGTCGAATCCCTTCCAATTCGCCAGCCCGACTACCAGAAGACATGACTGACCAGTACGCGGCAGGTTCACCCGCCCCTGTTCCTTGCATGTTATGCTCGTCTGGTAAACCTAAGTCGTGCGCGTATAGGTGTGCAGCAACCCCGACGGAAACATCGAGAGGCTGAATTGTGTAATCAAACGCAACATACTGCCCATTGAAACGATCAGGAAGCTTGCTAGACGTTCTCGGAATTTGGTGAACTCTGCCTAGATTCCAACTGTGAGACCAAATTGCATCCTCGCCTAAAACGCCGCCACCGGCTTCCTCCCCCACAGAGGAGTGGAAGATCATAAGATGGTCAATAATCCCATCCGGCTCGTAGTAATTGCCATCGTTATCGTAGTCGTATCGATCTTCTTTGTCGTAGTCGCTCAAATCTATATTCGAATCATTCGCGAGCTGGTTAAGTGCTTCACGCACTAGCTCGCGAACATTACTGTCGTTACCAGTACGGGGATCATTTACGCCATAATGGGCGGCATCTTTGGTGGCTCTATACCACCCAAATCCTTTCCCAAACACCGAATAAGTCCCACCGGATTCTTGTTCGTAGTATTGCCTCATTGAAATAATACTTTCCCCATTGGGCCCTTCGTAGCCTGAAGGAGAAAACAGCAATTCCGTATAATGTGAAATAGGGTAAGAGTCATACAGCATATCGGTATACTCGCTGGTGATTCTGTTGTTATCCCAAGGTAAGTCGGGAAAGTCGATCATTAACGCGATGACTCTGTCCACTCTTTTGGCTGCGAAGGAATGGGAGGAAACGTCATTAAGCTTCTGCACATTCTTACTTGTTAACGACTTAAGTACTTTATTTCTATGTTTAGCAACCTTTTCTAGAAATGTTGTGTCGGCATATTCTATGTGGGGTTGTTTTGTATCTAAGAAATTTTTTACTGCCTCTTCTCTTTCTATTTGTGTCGTATCTATTTTGAGTTTTCCAGAGCGAATCAGCATTTCCGCTATTCTCTCTTCATTTACAATACTCATATCGGCTGGAGTATTGGCAATGGATACCGAGCTGAATACTGCCAGTGACGTTGCCAGCAGTATGGTGCTTTTAAAAATAGCCATCTTATATTCCTTAATGATTGTTTTTATTACTATTCCCTTTGATTTTTATCGATACTCCGTCAATGAGACTGGTTACATTTAGTTTATTTAATTGATTTCTATATTAATGATCTGAAAATATTGGATGATAAGTAGTAAATATCTTTTGAAAAAATAATGGCGTTAGAATAATCGAAGTGGTTTTAAAAACTTTGGTGATGGCTCTAGTTCTTAAATATGTATAAGGTCAGAAGAGATATTTATAATGAAGGTGTATTGGAAGTAGGAATATTTGCATAATTTTTAAAATTTACTGAACGAATTCCAATTGATCAAAAAAGCCAGCAATATATACCCAAGTAACCTCGCCCTTGGAAGCCCATATTCTGTCCCATTTCATCGTCAAAGAACTTGGAAAACTGCGTCCTTCTCCTTGAACTGGAACAGACTATGAGGCTCTGAATCCTGCATCTTGAGGTCACTTGGGTGTAATGCTGGCTTAGGTTTTTATAGGGTTGAAACTAAAGAATACTGCGTAGTGCGCTAAAGAATCGGTCAATTTCAGCTTTGGTATTGTAGTGCATTAGCCCAACTCTCAAAATGCCGCCTTTGTCTGTCACACCCAGTGCATCTGTTAATCTATCGGCGTACAAATGACCGCTCCACGTATAGATTTGCTGCGTTCCAAGATGCGAGGCGATTTCTGTCGGGTCAAGATCACCAAACCTAAGAGCGAACGTAGCGGTTCTATTGTTTGCAGTAGGCTCCCCGAATAATTCAATCGAGGGAAACTCTGTTAGGCGGGCGAGAAAATACGTCGCTAGTGATTCTTCATACTGTCGAATATTTCCGTAGGCTGATTCCAGTTGAGCTCTTAGGCTTTCCCCTTGTCCTAATGTCGCCAAATAATCGACAGCGTATGAGAATGCAGAGAGCGCTTCAAAGTTCAATGTACCCGTTTCCCAGCAGTTTGGGGCATAGGTCGGAGCGGGCTCCACTTTAAAAGGTGTGTATTGTTCTAAACAGTCTTTACGACCATAAATCACCCCAAGGTGCGGGCCGAAAAATTTGTAGGCAGAACCCGCAACAAAGTCTGCACCTAGCGTTTTTACATCGAGAATTTTGTGAGGCAAAAGGTGCACGGCATCAATAAAAACAACACTACCGTTCGCTTTTGAGAGCTGGGTGATTTTTTCTATATCGACCATTGTGCCAGACAGATTACTGGCCGCTGTAACGGCAACCAAACGTGTTTTTTCACTCAGTAAGGACTGAAACACCTCTAAGTCCAGATTACAGCTATTGTCTATAAAGGGAATGTAGTGGACTTTAACGCCTTTCAGTTGTGCTGCCATTGCCCAAGACGAACGGTTGGCACCGTGATCGGCATCGCTTAGGATGATCTCATCTCCTGCTTGCCAGTCTTGACTAATTGCGCGGCTAAAATGAAATGTCATGGTCGTCATGTTGGCACCAAAGACGATTTCATCTTTGGATGCAGCACCAAAAAGCGACGCCGCTTTTTCTCTACACGTATCGACCAAATTCACCGTGTTGTGGCTCACCGAGAAACGACCACCTAAGTTAGAATTACCTTGCGCTAAATAAGCGCCATAGCCTTCAATAACAGAGAGTGGAAGCTGGGTACCACCGGGACCGTCAAAATAGATGGGCGCTATTCCATTCTGGTGCACATTAAGCGCTGGGAATTGCTCTCTAAGACCCTCAACATTTTCTTGATTAAGCGGTAAATACGAAGACATCGCGAACTCCTTTTTCGCCCGCTACGCTAGAAAGCGTTTCAGAAATGTGGTGAAAAAAGCGTGAGTCATTGAGCACCACAAACTGGTTTTCTTCTAGCACCGTGTTTAAGTGGGGGTGTTGATCAACCGGAGAAGCAAAAATTTGTGTAAACCCACCGGTGATGTTTTTCCGTTGCACACAGAAAATGCCAACATATCGGTAGCCATCTTGGTGAATTCCTTCTGGTGCAGGGGCACTGGTTGTATTGGAACCGCAAGTCACACGAATTTGGTGTACATCTACAACCGAATTATCTTTGTCTGTCCCTGTTCTTTCCATAAACGATTTGATGAGGTGCTGAAAGTACGGTGTTTTCACCATTTCCTCATCCATTTTGGCAAAATCCCGTTCAACATCGCCTACCACTCTATTGAATTCTGAGGATTGCGTAAAAGTAGAGTGGGGCAAACGGGTTAACTCATTATTTGTAGATTGGAATCTTGCATAGGTACGATAACGGTGATCACTGTCGACGTATTGGTCTGCGGGGAGCTGCTCAAAGTAGGATGAAAGTTGCTCTGCTATGCTTTTGGGGGTTTGAAAAGCTTCAATCAGAAACTTGTTTTCCATTTCCATGATATATCCTTATTGTTCGATTTTGTGTTTAACAAATGATTAACAATAAGTCTATTATCCCGCCATTTAAATTGCTTTCAATACATAAAGCTTAATACGAATATATATTCTAGAATTAAAAGCTGTTAAGTTGGATTTTTGGTGTTTTGTGTTGGTTTTGTTTCTCATACTAGTTTAAATGTCTTTATATTTCATGCGTAACAAAATTAACAATAGGTTTTTCGTGAACAGCATCCCCCATTTAGCCCCTCGCTTTGCTTTATCACGCTACCCTATTTAAGGGACGTTTTACGTGGGATCAAGACGCTAACAAAAGGTGCTTTAAGCTCATTGAATAAATGAGCGCATTTTTGTTATAGAAATTGTTAAAGAAAAATGATGTTCAGCCGATGCTTATTATTGAGACAAGAATCATTTGATAGACCTTGAGCCGATAAAGAAGGCAGCAACTGTGATAAGTTAAGGTCTATCGCGACAGCAACGAGCTATGTCTCTAATGAACGGTCTTTAATGAACGATAGCATCCAGTTGCTGAGTGAAAAACGGAGTATTCACCATCATGAGCCAGACATCTGTTGAACAAAAGCGTCGATACTATCGCCTGCGATACCCAAAGCAGGAAAGACCTGTATTAAGAATCAAGGATCAGTATTACCACATTTGTGAAGTGTCGGAGAAAGGCATACGTGTCCTTATGGCAAATGTCGCGTCACTTTATCGAGGTCTGAGCATCGCTGGTACTCTGCGTTTGCATGGTAATACTCATATCTCTGTCGAAGGGGCAGTGTTAAGGTTCGATAACGATGAGGTTATCTTCCAATTGTCCAAAGGACCGAGCTTAAAGAATATGGTGGAAGAGCAGCGTCATATTCGGAAGAAATACCCTACGTTTTTCTCTAAACATGGACCTGTCGCAGCCTAGTAAAAGCCACTTTAGGCTATACTTACATTCAAATTCTATAACCCTGATTGACGCTGTCAATTAGGGTTTTTGCTTTCCCGAAAGGTCAACAAACCTAGGTACAAGAGGCATTGCAATGAAGTTTTCTTATGTAAACCCAACTCAAATCCATTTCGGTCAAGGTCAAATAGAAGCGCTATCAAAAGCGATTCCAACCTCCTCAAGTGTATTGGTGGTCTACGGCGGTGGATCGATTAAGAAAAATGGCGTCTATGATCAAGTCGTTGACGCTTTGAAAGCACACTGCTGGCAGGAGTTTTCAGGCGTCGAGCCCAATCCAACCAAAGAAACACTGGATAAAGCGGTTGAGATTGTTAAGCAAGATGACATTGAGTTTGTGCTTGGGGTCGGCGGCGGCTCTGTGATTGATGGCGTGAAATACATTGCAGCGGCCGCAAAATATGACGGAGATGGATGGGACATCTTAGAAGGCAAACATCAGGTGAAAGAAGCCGTAGCGCTTGGTGCGGTGTTAACGTTGCCTGCTACTGGGTCGGAATCTAACCCAGCAGCGGTGATAACCAAAAGTGAAACGCAGGACAAATTGTCGTTTTACCACCCAGCGGTGCAGCCAAAGTTCGCTATTTTGGATCCTGATGTAATGAAAACCCTCCCTAAACGTCAGTTGATTAACGGCATTGTCGACGCATGGATACACGTTTGTGAGCAGTACCTTACCAAGCCAAATGGTGCGATGGTTCAAGATGCGTATGCGGAATCGTTGCTTCGAACATTGAAGAACTTAGGTGAGCGTTTTGAGCAACGCGATAGCGACGAATGGCGTGCCAATCTTATGTGGACAGCCAATCAAGCGCTCAATGGTTTGATTGGTTCTGGCGTACCGCAAGATTGGTCAACTCATGTGATTGGTCATGAGCTTACGGCTTTGTACGGGGTCGATCACGCTCATTCGTTGGCGATCATTCAACCTTCATTGCTTCGAAATCAGCTTGAGTATAAAAAAGCGAAGCTGGAGCAACTAGGGCGAAATGTCTTTGGGTTAAAAGACTCGGATGAATTGGCAGAGCAAACTATTGATGCCCTAGAAGCTTTTTATCAAAGCGTGGGTATGGACACAAAGCTTACCGAGCACACCACAGACAAAGAAACAGCCGTACAAGCAGTATTGGCTAAACTTGAAGAACATGGGTTGGTTAAGCTGAGCGAGAACGGCAGTATCACTCTGGTGGAATCTAAAGCGATTTTGGAAAATGCGATAGCCTAGCTAAAGTGATGTAAGTAAACGGAATCAGAGTCAGACAAACGTGACCGTGCTCCTTTATTTTTTTGTCACTTAAGGAAATAATTGCTTCAATTATTGCCAAATTTAACAGAATGCGATGCGTAGTGATGACCTAATATTGTTCTATCAAGTAGTGGCTTTAGGCACATTCAGTAAAGCTGCGGAACAAAATGACTTAACGAATTCTGTCGTGAGTAAAAGGATCGCGCGACTTGAAGAAGAGTTGGGCGTGCAACTGCTGTATCGCACCACCAGAAAGCTTACTTTAACCGAAGCGGGAAAAGCCCTGTACCAAGGAGCCAAAAACGTTAACCAAGCGGTAAATGAAGCGATGGATGTGATTTCCGGTTTTGGAGAGAAGATAAGTGGCCATGTAAAAATGTCGGTGCCCAGTATTTCTGGCGATCTTATCTTGGCGGACGCGGTCGCAGAATTCTGTAACATGCACCCTGGGCTAACGGTTGATATGTCTTTGGACAATCGCTTTGTCGATTTGGTAGAAGGGGGCTTTGACTTAGTTATTCGAACCGGATATTTGGAAGACTCCAGTTTGATTGCTCGTCATATTCTCGACTCGCAATGGCTAGTATGCGCTTCGCCATCTTACATCGCTAAAAATGGCAAACCGCTAAAGCCAGAAGACTTAAGCAGCCACAACTGCTTGCAATACGCTTACCAAACCACGGGTGCGTCAGACTGGGAATTTAAGTCTTCTAAAGGGAATTACATTGTGAAGGTATCAGGTTCGTTCTCGACGGATAATGCCACCGCCCTACGCAAGGCGGCACTGGGTGGGCATGGTATTGCTTATGTCCCTCGTTGTTTGGTGTATCACGATATTAGAAGCGGTGAACTTGTCGATATCTTCCCAGAACTTGTAGGTAAAAAGCTCGGAATCTACGCCGTTTACCCATTTACACGTCAACCGCCTAAAAAAGTGAGTTTGCTCATCGAGCACATTCGCACTCGCTACCTAGCAATCTCACATTACTTTTAGTTGTGAGATTATCGCCGCCAACCTCGAGCTAATAGTTTCGATTAATCACCTCAAGGCTTTTCATGAAGCCTTTGAAGTGCTCTTCCTTTTGATACTCGAATTGGTACTTGTTGTGGAAAAATATATACAAGGTGACTTGCGGTGTGGCTAGGTACACAGTGTATTCATCGTAACCTGTTCCTGCCTCTATGCCTTCGAGCACATAGCCTTTTTCTGATTTAATCCCACTTTTTCTAATTTTGTCCATTACCGTTAGAACAAAGAGGATATCCAGTTGATTTTTCATAGTCTTTACTCTTGTTGTAGCGCACCTAATATATACCCAAGTCACCTCAAGATGCAGGATTCAGAGCCTCATATTCTGTTTCAGTTCAAGCCTCTTTATTTCAAAAAATCAGGAACGCAGCGGAATGATGAATCCTTTCCAAGTTCTTTGACGAAGAAATGGAACAGAATATGGGCTCCCAAGGGCGAGTTTAACTGGCTTTCATACTGCGTTACCGATTTTTGATTTAGAACCACTAAATCATCAAATCGGTGCCTTGTCTTAAAGACAGTTAAATCTCGCTGAACCAAGCATCTTGAGGTCACTTGGGTATATATACGGATCCATTCGTTGATTAGGTTACAAAGTAAAGAAACGATAAGGGAAATAGTGTGATTCGATGTGCCAAGATGCGTCTAACTATGCGATAGAAGCGACATGACGATAGAAACGACATGCCTGATTCATCGGAGTCACATGTCTTAGAGCAAGCTGCTTATCTTAAAGCAAACTGGTTATCTTGAAGTGAAATGAGCAACTTACAGTTCTTTCAACGCCGAGCCATGTCTATTGAAGGGTTTCACATTACTGGCTTTTTTATTCCCGGATTGAATGTTGTGATAAAACTCATAGTTGTTTTTGCCATCGCATTTAGCGGCATACATGGCTTTATCGGCACAGCGAAGCAATTCTGGCAGCTCAAAAGCATCTTGCCCATACACGGATACTCCAACGCTCAACGTCACATAATTGACCTGATTGTTGACTTGGTAGCCGTCGTTAAACAAAGACGTGATACGTCCTATGATGCTTTCTAGTACATGTGCACTGGGAATATCGTAGAGCAACACAACGAATTCATCCCCAGCATATCGGGCGATGGAAAACTCATCCTTTTGGTCCTTTCGGCTTTTTGTACGCAGGTTATTTGCAAGCCTTTGTCCAAAGCTTTGTAATACTCTGTCGCCAACGGAATGACCAAAATTGTCATTAATTTCTTTGAAGTTATCAATATCGATAAAAACCAATGCCGCTATTTTGGAGCTGTGTCTGAGCTCTTTGAGCTTAGGTTCTGCCCATTTTTCAAAACTCCATCGGTTTGCCAATCCAGTGAGTGCATCTCTATAGGCTAAGTCTTCAATGCCTTCTTGATACAGTGATAATACATAGTGATTGGTTTTGCAGTATTGATAGGCAAAGTAATGGCAAATTGCCAAGAAGGCCAACATGCTTGTTAAGAAGCGTCCAACGGAAAACTCTGAATAGTCGGCTGATAAATAAGGGAAATTGGGAGAGGTAAACGCCACAATACAAAATACAAAGAAACTCGTCGTGGCTAACACTGCGCCTCTTACCGAATTTACAAAAATGATGGTAGCAAGAATAGGGTAAATCCAATAAACGGAAGACTTGGACAAACCGCCAGTTAGGATCAGTACAATCGCATGGGTAACAAGAACAAGCGTAAGGACATGAGCAGCTTTCGTGTAGTGACCACGGCTAAGAAATAAAGCGAGATTGGAAAAGACAACCAGCGCACTGATGTAGTTGATGGAGCCCTGGAAGTGGTCTCCATTACTTATACTTAGAAATCCAAATACCGAAAGTAGAATGAAGACGATTACAGATAAAACGATGAGGGTACGTTTTCTGCGCAGTAGCCGAACGTCTGCCATTTCTTCTAGCTTTCGACCTGCCATGTTGTACATGTGTCTAGCCTAGCCTTTTTTATTATGTAGCTAAAAGCATAGTACATACACACATATTTGCTTCATGATTGTAGGGTTTTTTTGCAATAAAAAATGCCTCTTATTATCAAGAAGCATTTTAAATATTTAAGCTCTTGATTTTCTTGTTTTATGCAACAAGATCCTCATCAAGATCAAATGACGCATCAATCAGTTTTTGCGTGTATTCGTGCTGAGGATTACTAAAGATCTCTTCCGCTGATCCTTCTTCCATCACGACACCTTTCTGCATCACCATAACGCGGTCAGAAAGCGCTTTAACAACACTCAAATCGTGGCTAATGAACAGGAAGCCGATGTTGTGCTTCTTCTGAATATCCTTTAGCAGGTCGATAACCGTTAGCTGTACAGAACGGTCAAGAGCGGACGTTGGCTCATCCAGAAGAATGAACGAAGGCTCAAGAATCAAGGCACGAGCGATAGCAATACGCTGACGTTGACCACCTGAAAATTCGTGCGGATAGCGGTTAATTGAGTTCGAATCTAAACGGACTTCCTCCAATGCTTGGCGTGCTCTTGCCATGCGTTCAGAGCGGTTAAGACCAGGTTGATGCACCGTTAGGGATTCCGTAATGATATCGCCAACCGTCATACGAGGAGAAAGCGAACCATACGGGTCTTGGAATACCATTTGAACGTCTTTTTTCAGTTCAAATTTTTCTTTCTCAGTTAGCGTACTTATATCACGACCGCGATAAGCAATCTTACCTTCAGACGGCAGTAAGCCAATTAAAGCACGCCCTAGCGTGGATTTACCTGAACCCGACTCACCTACAATCCCCAACGTTTCACCTTGCTTCAGTTCAAGGGAAATGCCTTTAACAGCTTCAAAGTATTGGTTCTTGCTTGGTAGAAAATGCGATTTGATAAGGAACTTAACGCGAATATCGTCCGCTTTAAGAAGATCAACGGCATCTTCGGCGACTGGATCTTTACTGCCATGCGGAATAGAGTTGATCAGCATTTTTGTGTAGTCTTCAGTCGGATTCTTGAACAATTCTGCTGTTTGACCTTCCTCTACAACATCACCTTTACACATCACGATCACACGATCAGCAAAGTGTTTAACGACACCTAAATCGTGCGTGATGAACAGGATAGCCATGCCCATCTTTTCCTGAATTTCTTTAATCAGGTTAAGTACTTCCGCTTGCACAGTTACGTCGAGTGCAGTGGTTGGCTCGTCTGCAATCAAAAGATCAGGTTCGTTCATTAGTGCCATTGCAATCATGATACGTTGCAGCTGGCCGCCAGAGAATTCATGTGGGTACTTGGTGTACGCTGTCTCTGGGTTTGGGAGATGAACAAGGTTGAACAGTTCAAGTACTCTTTCTTTCGCTTTTGACTGGCTTACCTTACGGTGGCACATCAGTGCTTCAGCAACCTGAATACCGACGCGCATGTACGGGTTCAAAGAGGTCATTGGTTCCTGAAAAATCATACCGATTCGGTCGCCGCGAATGGATTGCATTTCTTTTTCAGAAAGATCCAGAATGGAGTTACCTTCAAACTGAATGTCGGCTTCAGCTGGAATAATAGAGTTATGTGGAAGAAGGCGCATAATGGCGTTTGTCGAAACCGACTTTCCTGAGCCCGACTCTCCAACGATTGCCAATGTTTCGCCCTTTTTCAGGTCGAAATGAACATTCTTTACTGCGTGTACAGGACCATCGTTGGTCGTAAAGGTTACTGACAGATCGCGAACTGTAAGAATTGGGGACTGTGACATTGAACTTCCTTATTAGGGTCTGTTGACCTTTCGAGATTATTTTTGCAGCCATTTATGGGTTCTTTTTACAAGGCAGACCCTATTAATTCAGAGTGTATACCGCGCTGGTTCTCTCTGAATACAGCTTTAGTTGGTTGAAGTGGTGGTGTGCTTTTTGAAGGGCATCCAGCTCCAACTGCCAACTGGCATTACGTTGAGCCGCACAAAATGCCGCAATATGGCGGAATATTGTTTCACTATGCTGGATAAGTGTTGGCTCGACGGCACGAACAATATCATACTGTTCGAGCGCAAGAAACTGCATGTGCGCATAAGTCTGGTTTAGCAGGTCGAATGCTTCGCGTTGTTGCCCCATTTTGTTCAGGATTTCAGACTGGCTAATGGCCGCGTCTTTCAACCCGGCTAGCAAACAACTCATTTGACATGGCTTGATGTCTTCACTTTCTGCTGCTTGCGTAACATAAATCGGGAGATGTTCTAATACATCGTTATATAGGTATTGTGCTTCGGGCCAGTGTCCTTGTTCTAACAACTCTTCGGCTTTAATAAAGCGCGCCCAACACTGTTCTAAATCCATATCCCGATCCTGTTTACACAAAAGTGGGTGATAATTTAAATGAAAACCATTATCAAATGCAAATAATTCTAACTCCACTGTGAATAACAGCGATTTATCCCAAACACGCGGTTAATTTCGAAGCCGAGGGAATTTTTGGGTGTCATTTGAATCTATTTATTAAGAGGCTCATTGATTATTGAAATAAGGTCTCATTTCTTAAAAGTAAGAATGTTGTTAATAGTTTAAATAGTTGTTTAATTTGTGTGATCGAAATAACGTGGTGTGAACGGAAAAGCCGATAATATGGGGCTTAACAGCAGATTTTATGGAGGCTGGATAACCATGACACACCAAGCTCAAGGATCCCAATTAGAGAAATTAAACCAGTTTCAAGATGAGCTACTTGGTTTGTTTTCTGGCGTGTTTAATTTTTCCAAAATGGCGAGTTATCTGGTCGACGAACAAGCGAAACCGATTTGCTATAAATCGGTTAAGATCCAACCATCGATGCATCGGGAATATCTCGATCACTTCTACAAAACGGATCCTCTCCATCCAACCAACTTTCGATTTTCTGCCGCGAAAGTCGTAAAAATGAGCGATTTAGTGCCCGCACAACAGCGTGCCTCGCACACATATTTCAAAGACTTTATTCGCCCATGGAAAATCAACGACATCATCGAGCTCTTTTTCCATGTAGATGGCAAGCTGGTGGCGGGTGCCGCTATGTTTGTCGGTAACAACCAAAATACCATGGGTACGGACGATGTGATGAAGTTACACCACATGCATCGGTACATTGAATTCTCGTTAAATCAAAGCTTATCGACGCCGGAATCCATGAGTTACCAAGCATTTTGCGACCAATATTCTCTAACCGAGAAAGAACGATTGGTGGCTCAATTTGCTTTGCAAGGCATGCCAAATAAAGCGATTGCTAACGAGTTATGTTGCAGTTTGCCGACAGTGAAAACGCACCTTCAGCACATTTTCGCCAAAATGGAAATCAACAGCAAAGTTGAACTGACCAGCTTAGTGTATCGCAACAATTGTACGGTTTAATGTTTATACTCAAACCACCTCAAGGTGCAGGATTCAGAGCTCTATCTTCTGTGTCAGTTCAAGGAAAAGAACGAAGTGGAATGACGAGTCCTTTCCAAGTTCTTTGACGATGAAATGGGACAGAAGATGAGCTCCCAAGGGCGAGTTTGCTTGGTTTTCATGCTGCGTAACCAATTCTTGATTTAGAGCCACTAGATCTGCAAATTGGTACCTTGCCTGAAAACCAAGCAATTCTCGCTGAACCTAGCATCTTGAGGTGATTTGAGTATACGCCTTTATGTATCTATCTATTTTGAAATAAACAAAACCACTTTGAAATAAAGAAAAAACCTGCAATGGTCCTCATTGCAGGTAATTGAACCTTATCTCTATTTCCTTATCTCTTTTTCAAAGAGAGGGCATACACCACGATCGAAAGTATTGTGAGCCCTAATAATGTTGCCGCGATTGGGCGCGTAACCAGTATCGACAAATCACCATCTGCGACTCCGAGTGCTTGTCGCATTCGCACCATAAACACTGGCCCTAAAACCAACCCAAGTACAATAGGCACTGCAGGTATGTTCTTTTTGCGTAACACATAGCCTAAGCCTGCAAATCCAAGCGCGATAATGGCATCGGAAAACTGGTAGTTTTGGCTATAGCTACCAATAAAACCCAGAACTAAGATAAAGGCGCCAATAAACCGACCACGAATTCGGGTGAGGTTAACAATCCATTTGGTCGCGAAGGTTAAATACAAAAAGACCACCACATTGATCAGCAAAAGCGACAAATACAGCCCAGAGATAAACTCCGGTCTTTCAACAAAAAGGGTTGGACCGGGAATGTAGTTGTGCACCATAAATACGGCTAATAGCATCGCCATTAACGCATCAGCAGGAATGCCAAATGCCAGAAGAGGGATCATGACCGATGCTGTCACGGCATTGTTGGAGGTTTCTGAGGCAATCAGCCCTTCTTCTGCGCCATCGCCGAATTTTTCCGGAGTTTTCGAAAACTTTTGGGCCAATGTGTAAGAGAAAAACTGAGAGCCGAACTCGCCAACCCCAGGTAATAGCCCCATCACCACGCCCAGAGCAGCAGAGCGAGCGACGGTAATTTTATGTTTTGCCAGTGTGATTAAGCCAGAGAAGTACCCTTTACCTTCAAGTTTGGTGGTCTTGGCATCGCCGCCTTTTTGGGAAAGCAGCACGAAAGCTTGAGACATCGCGAACAGCCCGATTACCGCTGGAACCAGCGGAATCCCACCAAGTAGCCATTCCTGACCAAAGGTATAAGTTAACGTGTTGTATGAGCGATCCACGCCAACGGAACCAAAGAAGATACCGAGCCCGAGCATCATGGCGGCATCAAGCACTTGGTTGCGATGCGCTAAAACCACAAACACCATACCCAACAACGCGAGCATGGCAAATTCAGCCGAACCAAAATGCGTAGCGACCTGCGATAAAATGGGCGCAAGGAAAACCAAAGAAAGAATACTCACCAAGCCACCCACAAAGGAAGCAGAATAAGCTATTGAGAGTGCTTTTTTCCCTTCGCCCCGCTGGGTCATGGGGTAGCCATCGTAAGTGGTTAATACCGCTACAGGAGTGCCGGGTGTGTTCATCAAAATAGCAGGAATGGCACCCCCATACCAAGCGCCGCCATACACGCCAACCAGTAAGCTAACGCCAGCTAATGGCTCCATTGAAAAGCTGATTGGCAATAAAATAGCCATTACACCGGCAGGTTCTAAACCTGGGATAGATCCAATGGTCACCCCAATAAGCGCCCCAAGTAAGATGGCACTCAGTACACTAACCGTTCCGACTTCTGCAAGCCCTAACATTAATGATTCCATGTTATCTCCTTACAGATATTGATTGGCAAACAGCGACCAAGATTCTGGCAGCAACCCATATAGCCAAACATCCGGTAGCCACAGGTTCAACATAACCCTGAATATGATCACAACGGCTGCCACACCAAGAACGCTTATCATCAACCAAAAGCCATCCAGTAATCGGCTTACCCACAGCAAAGTGCAAACAAAAAGCAATGTAGCTGGCGCAAACCCCATAATGGACAGCGAGTGAATGTAAAGTGCAAACAAAGCACCAGCAATAATAGCGACACGATAGCTGGCAATGGCCTCGGCACCAGAATCCAAAGCTCGGATGGGATGAAGAGAAAAACGTCGAATGTGGTACAGCACTTTGAGTAGGGCAAAAACCACAAAAACGCCCAAACCTAACGCGGGACCCATCATCGGCTGGGTGTACCAACCACGTTTGGTTTTTACCCACGATGCTTGCTCGGGTAAGAACCACAGCAGAAGTAATCCGCACACAGCAAAGAAGACGAAAATTCCGCCTGTCCCTTTGTTCTCCAACCTTTTATTTGTTTCCGAATGGGGGCTGTCAGGTACAGGCTTTGTGTCGAGAGAATGGGTTTCAGAGATCATACTGCACTCCTTGGAAGGGGGGGGTATCACCCCCCTTTCGATTACTGATTCATGAAATTGAGCAGTGATCTCGCTTGTTCAAAGTCTTTCGCTAACAGGGCTTCTGCATCTTTACCACCTAGCCAATAGACACCGGCACCCGTATTCATGCTGATGTCCTTAACACGGTCAGCTTGAAGCGCTTTCTGAGCGATACCCGCGATTTTGTCCTTGATCGCTTGAGGCGTACCTTTCTTCACAAACAGACCGTTCCACGTTGTTTGCGTAATGCCTGTTTGTTCCGCTAATGTCGCGACATCAGGCGAAATAGAAAGGCGATCGCGGCTGATCGAAGTGAGCAGCTTTACATCACCAGAGTTCAAGCACGCCAGAATGAGCTGAGTTGTGGTGTTGATGACATCCGCATCACCATTTGCCAAGGTTGAACAATCCAACACATCAAATGGTGCATCCGAAGAAAACTTGATTCCGATTTGGTCAGCGGCTTTAAAGGTAATTGCGGTAGGTAAGGCTTGATAGCCAAAATGCCCTAATGTGACTTTGTTGCTTTTAGAGTAAGCCGCCAACTCCTCCAGATTGTTATAAGGCGCGTCTGACTTCACCGCAATGGCGAATGGGTAATCGAGGAAAATCCCAACGGGTTCAAACGTGGATTGGTCGAATGGTGCAGTGCCATACAGCACTTGCGTTGTGAGTATATCAGCAACGAAAGAGCCAATCACCAGCCCATCAGGACGAGAGCGAGAGACATCCGTCGCACCTACCACACCGCCACCACCGGGCTTATTAACGACAGACGCAGGTTTACCCGTTTCTTTCGACATTTCTTCCGCAATCACACGAGTAAGAATGTCTTCCAAATCGCCCGGAGGCCATGGCACAACAAACTTAACTGGGCGATTGGGATAATTAGCGGACAGTGCTGCAAAACTGGTCATCAGACCGGCAGCAATAAGAGCAGCCTTCATGGCTTTAGTTACACGTTTCATAAACTTCCCTTTCTGTGTTGGGTCGATAAGTCTGAGTCGTCAATCGCTTGGCAGGCAAATGTTCAGCAGGCTTATCATGGAGGTGTTTCACTTTTAGCTGACTTTTATTCCGTTAGCTTATTCTTGGCTAACTTATTCTTTACTAAATTTTTATTTACCAATTTATTCTTTGCTAGCCGACGCTTGGCTGAGTGGAACAATGAGTACAGGAATATCACTCTGACTGATGACTTTAAGGGCGGTTGACCCTAAAAACAGACGCGATATCGCGTTTGCTTCCCTGTCTCCCATTACAATAAGTTGTGCGCTATGTTTTCGAGCGCAGGATAAGATCACCTCATGCGGTTCACCTATCTGAGTTTGAATTTGTGGAGGCTGTGGTAAGGCAGTCACGTTATCCAGCTCGCTTTCTAAAAAAGATTGAATGCGCTGCTGAATGCGTGCTTGAGCATCTGCCATTATTTGATCGGTATGCTTTTGATTCACCTTTTTAGGGAGATAACTCACCATTACCTGCTGAGTCAGCTCTCCAATGGGTGGAATCGCATGAAGAAATACAATTTTGGCATCATGTGCAATGGCCTGTTTAACGGCAGCTCGAAACGCTGGGCGACTGCCTTTTTGCAAATCCGATGCGTAAATAATCGTATTAATATCAGTAAGCATATCCATTGCCTCTACATTTTCTGTATTGAACCATTCAAGTTCATCCCGCTAGTATCAGGTATCAACCATTGGGATGAGCTGAACGTTAACCTCTGTTTTTTAGCGATTTATATTGATTAACTGAGGTTGAGTATTTTCCAATAACCCTTCTTCACCGAATTCCACGCCGAACCCCGACATTTTGTTGCCGCCAAAGGGTGCATGAGGCAGTACTTCGGCGTGACCATTAATCCACACTGTGCCGCACTCCATTCTTTGAGCAACCTGTTGAGCTTGTTCGGTATCGCTTCCCCACACTGAGCCACCGAGCCCCATATCGCTGTCGTTAGCGAGCTGAATGGCTTGTTCGACGGTTTGATAGGGGATCACGGGTAACACAGGGCCAAATTGTTCTTCATCGACCAATCGAATACCGTTAGATACATTCGCTACAATGGTTGGCGGGAATAGGTAGCCTTCGTCACTGACTGGTTTGCCTCCCGTCAGTACTTTGGCTCCTTGGGCAACGGCATCGTCGATGAGCTCTTGCACTTTGTTGAATTGATTCAGGTTTTGTACAGGGCCAAAGGTCACGCCTTCTTCCAAACCTGCTCCGACGCGTTGTGATTGTGCGATTTCAGTGAGCGCTTGACAGACTTCTTCATATTGGCTTTCGTGCACGTATAAGCGTTTCAGTGCTGCGCAGGTTTGCCCCATATTGATGAAAGAGGTTTGGAATAGCCCCTGAGCGAAAGCCTGTACATCGCTATTTGGCAGGACAATGGCAGCGTCGTTACCACCGAGTTCTAGAGTTAGGCGTTTCAGATTGCCCGACGCTGCGCTCATGATGCGTTGCCCTGTTGGGGTAGAACCCGTGAATACGATTTTATTGATGCCTTTATGCTCACTGATGGCTTGACCGAGTTCGCCGCCCCCTGAAATCACGTTAATCACCCCATCTGGCAGTACATCTGCCATGATTTCGACCATACGAATCGTGCTGAATGGCGTAAGCTCTGAAGGTTTGATAATCACACAGTTTCCAGTACGCAACGCGGGCATTACATGCCAAACCGCAATCATCAGCGGCCAGTTCCAAGGCGTAATAGATGCAACAACGCCAATGGGTTTATGGTGCAATTCGATGCGTTTAGTATCGTCATCTTGAATCATTTTAACGGGCACGTCGGCACCAGCGGAGTAACGAGTCCATGCCACAGCACCACCCACTTCCATTCTTGCTAAATCGAGCGGCTTACCTTGTTCTTCCACAATCAGAGTGGCGAGCTCTTCCATTGCGGCTTCAAGATTGTCGGCAATTTCCGTCAGCATTGCCTTGCGCGTCATGTGGCTGACGTTTTTCCAGCTTTCAAATGCTTGTTTCGCTGATTCCACAGCAAGGTTTAGCAGCTTCGAAGATGCTTCTGGCGCGTCTCTAAGTACTTGCCCTGTGGCTGGGTTAATAACAGGGCGCGGAGGCAGATCACCAGCACGTTTTTGGCCGTTGATGATCAATCCAAAGCGGTTATCCATAACAAAATCTCCTGATGTTGATTGAAAGCGCAGCAATCGCTGGGGGTTACCCTGCTGATGGTTTCTGCTGGCTTTCCCGGTAGTTGCTTGCGGTTACGCCAGACATCCGGCGAAAAAAGCGAGCGAAATAAGCAGGGTCGTGAAACCCGAGTTCGTAGCCAATTTGGGTAATGGGTTTTTGGGTAAGCCCAATCAAACGTTTGGATTCTTGTAAAACCCGTTCGTTAACCAAGCGTTTCGCCGATTTTTCGCTTACGCGTTGGCAAATGCTATTAAGCCGAGATTCGGTCACACACAGCTCGCTGGCGTATTGGGATAATGTCCAATGGTGGACAAACTGTGCTTCGATCAGCTTGTGAAATTGGTGAAATATTTGAGCATCAATATCGCGAACAGAAGACGCCGAATTGGTTTCGTCTGACATACGAATGATTTCAATCAAAACCAAGCGCACCAACGAATACAACGCCTTAGCTTTTTCCGTGCGGTCGTTGCTGTATTCATCGTTTAGCAAGGCAAGCAACGTAAGAATTCGATTAAGCGACGCTTTATGATTACCAAGCGGAATGCAAACCCCTTTAGTGGCAAACAATCCCTTGTCGTTTAAAGCGGACGTTTGGCTGAGTATTTGCCATACGAATTGCTGTCGAATGGTCAGCACGTAGCCTTCTGTTTCCGTTGAAATAGTGAACCCATGCGGCACCGTGGGCGGGGTAAAAAACAGCACCGGACCTTCACAGTGATAGGTACGGTTATCCAGTTGCAAACGAATGTTACCCGACATCACTACATGCACTTGATAGAAGCGATCGTGATAGTGCACTGGCATATCGTGACCGAAGAAATCCGCCAGATTCTGTATCTGTTCGAAGTGAACTTCGCTATCGATATAGCGTCGGTCGTACGCTTGTCCGATATCGATATTCGGAATACGTGATGTCGCTATATTCTTTTGCGTAACATTGGCTTGCGCGCCATTGTCTTTTGCGACATTGTCTTGCACCGCATTGGTTTGAGCTAAATTAGCTTGCGTGATGCTTTTGGTGTTTGTCGGACTCATAAATCCCCCGAAAAATGCTTCTCTGCTGATGCTTATGTCTGCGAATGGCTAAGGGAGAACCAGCAGAGAAGTGTCAAACTTTACTGAGCAACTGCTAAGTAGTGTTTTACAAACTTGGGCGTGCGGATGTGCCAACGCACTTTTGTGCCTTGCTCCACAAACCAAGAATCGCCTTGCTTGTAAGTGTGGGATTCGCCTGTCTCTTCATTGGTAAGTTCGACTTCACCTTCCAAAACCGTAGCGTGCTCTGTGAAGGGGTATTGCATACTGAATTCGCCTTCTGTACAGCCAAACAAACCGCAGCTCAATGCGTCTTCGGGGGTGCCTGAAATCATCGCTACCTCGGCCTGAGGTGAACCAGAGATCACGGTTGAACCAAGGTTTTCGACACTGCCGAGAGACATCATTTTAGGCAGGGGTTGATTCAATAGAATAGGTTTCATTGGTATTTCCTTTTTCGTTGACTTTTATAAGCGTATTTATTGGTGAAGCACTTGTTTTAATTGTGTATTGGTTAATAACGTGTACCAGTGAGAAGAGCGATTTAGCGCCTGCCCATCCAGTAGCCCGAGATTTGGTGGAAAAGCTTGCCGCTGGTCACGAGCAATGGCCGGGCAACATCCTTTCCGATGACACGTGTCAGTGGTATTGAACTCATTAAGCTGTAGCGATCGGTGCTTTCGCTCATCCCTTCTGCCAACACTTTGCAAACAATATGGCTTGGGGTTACGCCAAAGCCAGAATAGCCCTGTACGTAAAACACATTGTCGTGTCCCTCAAGTGTTCCGACTTGTGGAAACAGATTAGCGGAACAACAAAGCGGTCCACCCCACGCCATGTCGATTTTCACGCCTTTCAGGTATGGGAAAATCGTCAACATATGTTTGCGGTTCCATGCCTTTAAATCGCTCGGCATGTATTCGACCCAGCGCGTTGCGCTACCAAATAGCAGGCGATTCTCTTTGGTGACTCGGTAGTAATCGATAACCGGGCGAATGTCGCTGTAGGCACCGCGAATCGGGCTGATGCGTTCAATCATCTCGTCGCTGAGTGGCTCGGTTGCCATTTGGAAGGCATAAGTATTGATGGTGTGTTGATGTAAGTGAGGTTCCATGCCCTGCAAAAAACCATTACATGCCCACAGGAGTTTCTTCGCGGTGACTGTGCCTTTAGCAGTACGCACTTTGATTTGTTCACCGTATTCCACATCCAGCGCTTGGGTGTTTTCGTAAATAGAGATACCCAATTCAGAGGCAGCTTTTGCTTCGCCAAGTAGCAAGTTCAACGAATGAATATGACCTGCGCCCATGTGTTTCAGCGCGCACGAGTATGCTGGTGAGCCAATAACGTCTTGCACTTCCGATCCGGTATGCAGTGTGATTTCTTCGTCTGGCGTGGCTTTTTTAAACTCGTCCATCCAAGTACGCAGCGTTTTTTCCTGACGACCGTTAAAGCCCAGATACGCGTAACCCTGACAAAAATCCGCATCGATATTGTACTTTTCCACGCGCTCACGAATGATGCTTGCGCCGATGTTGCCCAGCTTAAAAAGTTCTTCGAGCCCATCTTTGCCAACGTGCTTCTTTACCGTGTCCAAATCGTGACCTAATCCCGCCATAATCTGGCCACCGTTGCGACCTGTACCACCATAACCAAGGTGTTTGGCTTCCAATACAGCAACATTGGTGATGCCTTTTTCTGCCAGTTCCAAAGCGGTGTTGATGCCTGTGAAACCACCACCAATGATCACGACGTCCACATCAAGATCATTGTCCAATGTCGGAAACGACAAGTCGTATTTCTTGGTAGCAGCGTAGTAAGTAAGAGAATTTAAATGTTCCATAATATTGTTCTTCTAATTTCCATTCTGTCTTTGGTTCCAGACCCAAACTCAATAGTCGTTGGGAGGGCTAATTACCATTTAGCCAAGTTTTGAGATTGGTCTATATCAACCATCGGGATGAGGTCTGGCAAGGCGATGAATTTCATTGAAAAATTCTACAATCCGCCCATGAGCATGTATTTGGTTTCGAGATAATCCTCAATACCTTGCCTTGCCCCCTCACGCCCTAGGCCTGATGCTTTAATGCCACCAAATGGTGCGACTTCGGTAGAAATCAGCCCTTCATTGATGCCGACCATGCCCGCTTCCAATGCTTCACCAACGCGCCACGCACGGGCGAGCGATTGGGTATAGAAATACGCGGCGAGCCCTACATCAGAGCGGTTCGCACGCTCAAGGACTTCTTCTTCAGTATCAAACGGGTAAATCGCCGCCAGAGGGCCAAAGGTTTCTTCATTGGCGGCGCGCATGTCGTCGGTCATGTCGGTCACAATCATAGGGTGGAGGAATAAGTCATTGGGTGGGGTGGCAGAGCCCGATACCAATGTCGCACCTTGCTCTAATGCGTTGCTTACGTGTTCGCAGACTTTAGTAACCGCGCTTTTGTTAATCATGGCGCCTATTTGAACGTGACCATTCATCCCATCGCCGACTTCTAACTTAACCACCGCAGCTTTGAAACGTTCCACAAACGCATCATGAACGCCTCGTTGTACGTAAATCCGATTCGCACACACACAGGTCTGCCCCGCATTTCGGTATTTGGCTACCATGAGCCCGCTGACCGCGGCGTCTAAATCCGCATCGTCAAACACGATGAAAGGAGCATTGCCACCCAATTCCAGCGACAGCTTTTTCACGGTGTCGGCAGATTGGTTCATGAGCAGCTTTCCAACGTTTGTGGAGCCAGTGAAGCTGATTTTTCGAACTACAGGGCTTTGTGTTAACGCGCCGCCAATTTGTACAGCGTCGCCAGTCACGATATTGAGTACACCGGCAGGTAAGCCCGCTCGAATGGCAAGCTCGCCCAATGCCAAAGCGGTGAGTGGGGTTTCTGGTGCTGGCTTAAGCACAACCGCACAGCCAGCCGCCAATGCAGGGCCGCATTTTCGGGTGATCATGGCCGCTGGGAAATTCCAAGGTGTAATCGCCCCGACCACGCCAATGGGCTCTCTTGTTACGACGATTCGAGCATCGGGTTTGTGGCTTGGAATGGTTTCGCCGTAGGTGCGTTTGGCTTCTTCTGCAAACCACTCGATGAAGCTTGCCGCATAAGCGATTTCACCTTTGGCTTCTGCAAGCGGCTTTCCTTGTTCCGAGGTGAGAATCGTGGCGAGATCGTCTTGATGCTCCAGCATCAATTCGAACCAGCGGCGAAGAATTAAAGAACGGGATTTGGCGGTTAGCGCTTTCCAGCTTTTTTGTGCTCGCTCTGCCGCCTCGATGCTTTGGTGGGTTTCATCAGCTCCAAAGCAAGGAACGAACCCAACAGCTTCTTGGTTGGCTGGGTTACAAATAGGTTGGTATTGATCACCTTCACCTACCCATTCCCCGTTGATTAGGCATTTTTGTTTTAACAGAGTTGGATCGTTCAATTTCATGTGGCGCTCCTTAGAAAAAGGTAAATTCGCCCTTCGCCTTGCTATTTTCAAAGCAGGAGATGGGCGTAATGAAGCTGTAATTCAGCAATCGCTTGCTGGATCAAAGAAAGGTCATTGGATCAGAGAGTGACTTCTGGCTAAGAGAAGGCGCTCAATTTGAACGACGGCTGCTTTATAACGAGAACAGCACGTTAGCTTGCCCTGTCCCCGAGCTTGGGAAGTACTCGCCAATGAGCGTGCCTTTACCTTCATAGTTATCCCAACCTAACGCACCAAACAGCATCGCGGTATCGTGCATGCCGCCTTCGCCAGAGCACAATTCGGCATAGTCAGGCAGCATTTTTAGGAAGGTTTTGATTTCGCCTTGTGCCCATAAATCCAACACGCGTAGATCGACTTGGCGGTTAAATTCTTTGGAAATGGTGAAGGTGCCGTTGTTGGCTTCGTAGTCTTCGTTATCCCAAATCCGGTGGGAAAGGGAGCCCGATGCCAGCAGCATGACTCGGCTGTCACTTTCTTCAATCGCTTCACGAATGGCTTCGCCGACAAGACGTGATGATTCGATGCTATGCACCGCACACCAACCACCAATAGAGACGACTTTGAAATGGCTGTCCTCATTCATGTACCGCATCGGAACAAGGGTGCCATATTCCAAATCTAAGGTTTCCACTTGGTGGGATAGGGTATGAACGCCTTTCGCCATCGCTTTTTCTGCAATGGCGTCCCCTAATTCTGGGTTGCCATCGTAGTGATAAGCGAGGTTTTGGATAAAGTGAGGGAACTCGTGGCTGGTGTAGATCCCTTCAAATTTCTTATTTGAATTGATGTGATAGCCCGCATTGACCAACCAGTGGGTATCGAGCACGACCAACGTATCGACATTGTGTTCTTTTGCCATGGCTGCCAGCTTTTTGTGTCCGTCGATGGCTTGTTGTCGGCAACCAAATAGACGCCCAGGTTGCTCCGACATCAACATGGTTGGGACGTGTGTAATTTTGGCTGCTATAACCAATTCACCCATAATCATTCTCCTTGTGTTTCATTCACTTTTGGTACGCCAGCGATGCTAGCGTTGTGCTCACTTGGCCAGTTTTTGATGGATATTATTTTTCTTGTAATTCAAAGTTGGGTGAAGCTCGGTTAGCTCCAGCCCAAAGCTCAGGTATCGGGTATCGAAAAGGGAAGAAAGATACTCAGTAAAGAAGGCGTGTAGGGTGTCGCCCACTTCTTTGAGTGTTTCTTCACTTCTGCCTGTACCCACCTTGATGGTCAATTGAATAAACCGATTTTCAGGGTCGCCTTCTGCCACTCGAAAGTGTTCGCAGCGGTGTGCTCGAATGCGGATGCCCCCTAATGGGAACACCCCCGTTTCTTGAGCAACATTGGCGAGCTGTTCAAATAGATCAGGAAAATCCACATCGCCATCCAAATTGGCGGAATACTCGACAATAAAGTGAGGCATTTAGCCCTCCTTACCCAATTTAGGCACCGTGTGCTGGTCGTGTGCGATACAGATGTTCTTGGTTTCCATGTAGAAGTCGAAACTCCAGTCGCCACCGTCACGACCGACACCCGACATTTTCACGCCACCAAAAGGAGAAGGGAGGTTTCGGTTGTTTTCAGAATTGACCCACACCATGCCCGCTTCAATTTTGTGGGCACATCGCATCGAGCGACCGGTATCACCTGTCCAGATGTACGCCGCCAAGCCATATTGGGTATCGTTGGCAATGCGCAGGGCTTCTTCTTCTGAATCGAAGGTGATCACCGATAAAACAGGTCCGAAGATTTCTTCACATGCGACTTTCATTTCGTTATTCACGTTAGTGATCAGCGCCGGAGCAAAGTAATACCCCTCTTCTGGTGCCAATTCCGACACGTTGCCACGAGCGACATCGGCTCCTTCCTGCTTGGCAGATTCCAGATAACTGGTGACTTTTTCTAAATGCGTTGGGTGAATAAGCGGACCGACTTCGGTATCGAGATCGAGTGGATGCCCGACTTTTAGCAAGCTCACTCGGTGTTTCAACTTCGCGATAAATTCATCTTTGATAGACGACTGAAGGATCAAGCGGCTGGAGCTGGTGCAGCGCTGGCCGTTCAAGCTGTAAATCATGAAAACTACCGCATCAAGGGCACGTTCCATGTCGGCATCGTCGAACACCAAAACTGGGTTTTTACCGCCCAATTCAAAGTGGACGCGTTTTAATGTGGCTGCACCTTGTGCCTGAATCATGGAGCCAGTGGTGGTTTCCCCAACAAAAGCCACAGCTTTGATTGCAGGGTGCTCGGTAAGTGCTTTACCAGCCACTTCACCAAACCCATTGACCATGTTCCAAACGCCTGCCGGTAGCCCAGCAGCTTCGGCACACTCCGCTAAAATAGCGGCACTGAGTGGGCTGAACTCGGCAGGTTTGTGTACGACGGTACAGCCAGCGGCCAGTGCCGGAGCGATTTTCCATGTCGATAACATGAAAGGGGTATTCCATGGGGTGATCACACCTACGGGGCCAATAGGGGTGCGCACAGTAAAGTTGGTGTGCGCATCTTGAAACAAAGAGTCGCCGTTTTTCGCTTCTGGGGCTTTGTCTGCAAAGAAGCGAAAGTTCGCTGCGCCGCGCACAGCTGCTTGCTTCATAAAGCGAAATGCTTGCCCACAATCCACCGATTCAACGAGTGCAATTTCTTCTGCTCTGCGTTCTATTTCATCCGCGAGTTTATGTAAGATTTGGCGACGTTTTGCACCAGAAAGCCCCGACCATTCTTCAAAGGCACTTTGCGCCGCAGTGCACGCGAGGTTCACGTCTTGTTCTGTTCCTTTTACTACCGTACCAAGACGTTTATTGTTGATTGGGCTCTGGTTTTCAAAGGTGTCGGAACCTGTTCCTAGCGTCCATTCTCCATTAATGAAGTGACCCAGTGTGTCGGTCTTAAAACGCGCCAAATATTGTCTGGCCTTGGTAATTTGCGTATCGAGAGTTGTCATGCTTAATCCTTGCTTTCAAAGTATTCCGTTTCACTGACCATGTGCGTGGTTAACGTGCCTAGCCCTTCAATGGAGCACTCAACCACATCGCCGGGTTGGGTGTCTTTCAGCCCTTTTGGCGTGCCGGTTGCAATCATGTCGCCTGGTTGTAATGTGATGGTTTGGCTAAGGTATTCAATCAGCTCTGGGATGCTGAAAATCATGCCATTGGTGTTGCCGGTTTGAACCACTTCGCCATTCACTTTGGTTTCCAGTGACAGGTTACTGACGTCTGGCAGTTCATCTTTGCTCACCAGCCAAGGGCCGATAGGGCAAAGGGAATCACGGCTCTTCACTTTTAGGTTGGGGCGGTAGTAATTCTCAAGGTAGTCGCGGATCGCGAAGTCATTACAAATGGTGTAACCCGCGACATAGTCCATCGCGTCTTCACGAGAGATGTGCTTACCTTTCTTGCCAATCACCGCCACCAGTTCACATTCGTGATGCATAAAATCCACATTATCTGGGCGGTACGTTGGGCATTCGTGTCCTGTGAGCGTGTTGGCACCTTTAATAAAAACCAGCGGTACTTCTGGGGCAGAAAAGGCCAATTCTGATGCGTGATCAGCGTAGTTAAGACCGAGCGCGAAAATCGTCCCTGGGTTTTCTACTGGGCAAAGCCATGAGATGTTGTCTTTTGACACGACGTTGCCATCTGGCGCGATAAATTGACCATTCATATCGATGGTAATGTTCAGGGTTTTGCCATCTTTAATGATTCGTGCAGTTCTCATTGGACGTACTCTCCTAAGCGGCTAGTGAGGTGGTGCTGGCCATTAATGCTGGATTCGATTTTGTCGCCAGCCCGTATGGCAATGCGCTCGCCATGAAAACACGGGGCAATGATGTCGCCCGGTTCCAGCGTCATGATGAAAGAGATACGTTCAATCAGTTCGAGAATGTCGGTTTCAAAATGGTCGGTGGAAATATCACCACGCCATTTGCCATTAATTTTGGTGGAGACAATCGTCGATGTTGGAGTAGGAGACGATGAAATCGCACTCGCTGATGAGGCAAGTATGCTCGCCGGTTGCCAGTTGCCATTCATCGCCGCGGATTTATCGATGCCTTTTCCAAGAATGTCTGGACGGTAGTAACTTTCTTCCGGTGAGGAAATATCGTGCACTACGCTGACGCCGGAAATGTAGCTCAGAGCATTGTCACGGCTTACGCGCTGGCAGCGTTTGCCTATCAGTAGCGCAAGGCTGGTTCCGACTACGAGTGAAGCGTTCGCTTTTTCTACCGGTATTAACGAATTGTCTTTGTTCCATGTATTTCTGGGCTTGAAATACAGAACTGGCTCGGTTGGCAGCGCTTTGTAGGGGGGCTGCTGAAATTTGT
The DNA here is from genome assembly GCF_030689305.1 of Vibrio penaeicida. Classification (GTDB taxonomy): domain Bacteria; phylum Pseudomonadota; class Gammaproteobacteria; order Enterobacterales; family Vibrionaceae; genus Vibrio; species Vibrio penaeicida_B. Next base: position 332,065 of record NZ_JAUYVM010000005.1, read on the forward strand.
CGTTCCATTCTTGGCGATGGCGCTTGTCGTTCAGTGCCACACAAACCAGTTTGGACTGGCTGTTGGGTAAAATCGTCATGTTGAATCCTTAAGTCTGCAAGCCTTTAATAACCGCTTCCGCTTGGGGCGGTGTCTTGTTGTCCTTTAAATTGAGAAACCAGTGCTTTCGCGCCATTCGATAGCAGCAAAGTATCCACACCAATGCCGATAAAACTCGCGCCACAATCGGCGTAGTGCTGCGCTTTCGCTGGGTTGAGGCACAAAATTCCAGCGGCTTTCCCTGCTTTTCGAATAGTGGAAATCGCACTTTCGATAGCGGCAACCACCTCGGGGTGATCGGGGTTTCCAACGTGCCCCATGGAAGCGGACAAATCGGTAGGGCCGATGAATACGCCATCGATGCCCTCGATTGCTACGATCTCTTCTAAGTTGTTCAGTGCGGTTTGCGTTTCCGCTTGAACCAGTAAACACACTTCTTCGTTGGCGCTGTGTACGTACCCCGGAATTTGATTCCAGCGTGCCGCTCGCGCTAGCGAACTTCCCATGCCGCGACGTCCTTGAGGTGGGTAGCGACAATCCAACACTAACGACTGTGCTTGCTCGGCAGTATCAACCATCGGTATTAGAAGCGTTTGTGCGCCAATATCGAGGAGGCGCTTAATCACCGTGGTGTTTCCCTCTGCTGGTCGAACAATGGCGGACGTGTTGTAAGGTTCAATCGCTCGCAGCTGGGTAAGTACATCTCCAAGTTCAAACGGGGCATGTTCCCCATCGATGAGCAGCCAATCGAAGCCCGCACCCGCGCAGATTTCGGCGGCAGTTGGGTCGGGCAAGCCCTGCCATAGCCCCCATTGCAGCTGGTGGTTGGAGAGTTTGTGTTTAAATTGATTTTTCATAGTTGTTCCTGCCTATACCTGTGCCACTATTTTCATTAGCGCCACTACACAAACGACACCGATATGCCACCTAACGGACCGTAATCGGCATGCACCGTATCGCCCGCTTTTACTGCAACGGGACGGGTAAATGAGCCAGAAAGGATGACTTGTCCTGCTTCCAACCCAATGCCATGTGGCGCAAAGCGTTTGCATACCCAGCAGATGCCGTTTGCAGGGTGACCAAGCACACCAGAAGCCAGCCCCGTTTCTTCAATTTGACCGTTGAGATAAAGCGCGGCACCAGCCCAGCGAATGTCCATTTCGTCCGGACGAATAGGGCGTCCACCTATGATGATTCCGCCATTGGCGGCGTTGTCGGCAATGGTGTCGTAAACCTTGCGGGTGTAGCCTGTTTCTGGATCGGTTCTGTGGCAACGAGCCGCAATGAGCTCAATGGCGGGCACAACGTAATCGGTGGCATTAAGCACATCAAAAATCGTGACGTTCTCGCCTTTTAACGGGGCTTTTAGAACAAACGCCAGTTCCACTTCAATGCGAGGATCGAGAAAATCGCCAGCTGGGATCTGCGCGCCATCTGGGAAGAACATGTCATCCAGTAATACCCCGAAATCAGGTTGGTCGATGTTCACCGCCATTTGCATGGCTCTCGATGTCAACCCGATTTTGTAGCCTTTCACCTGTGCTCCACCTTCGATTTTCTTATCCACCCAAGTTTTTTGAATGGCATAGGCATCGTCCATGGTCATCTCTGGGTGAGAGAGTGTCAGGGCTGGAATTTGCTGGCGGTTTATTTCAGCTTGATAAAGCTTCTGCGCTGCACTTTCTATTTCTTCCTTTTTGAGCATGCTACTTCCTTATTTATTTTCTATTTTGCTTGTTCTTTATTTATCTATAACAAATAGAATCTAGAAGTGAAAATGTCGAAAATGGTTAGGTGGTACTACTCATAAGTTATATTTTTATTAAATTCATTAAGTTAATTTATTTCGGTATGAATCTCTTATTGAAAAGTGCAATCCATTAAAAGAAAAAGCCATATCTATATATTTCCCTTTATCTAATATGGAAATGCAATCCTACACTCGAAGGGAATACGGAAATGGAACAGGATAACCAAAAGAAATTTAGAGATGCTATGTCAAACCTTGCTGCAGCTGTGAACATTGTGACGACAGGTGGTCAAGCTGGGCTAGGGGGCATTACTGCAACAGCGGTGTGCTCGGTGAGTGACTCTCCAGCTACTATGTTAGTGTGCGTTAACCAGCAAAGCGGTAGCCATGATAAGTTTTGTGAAAACCAAAATATCTGTATAAACATATGCAGTGAAGAACAAGAGACTATGTCTTATCACTTTGCGGGTATGACCAAGCTACCGATGGAAGAAAGATTTGCACTGCCTGAATGGAAATTAACAGAAAAAGGTGTGCCTAAACTTGAAGGTGCAATAGCGAATTTAGAAGGGAAAATTAAAAACGTAAGTGAAGTTGGAACCCATTCTGTATTTTTTGTGGAAATAGAAAATATTGATATTAATTCAAGTAAAGACGCGCTTATTTATTTTAATAGAGAATTTAGAACCGTAAAAAACGGTGAAGCAAAGGCTGCTTAAATTGGAAAGTACCAACACTTCTTTGAAAAATCCAATAATGTGAGACAACTATGAATACAAATAACCCTTTACTCGACGAGCTGAATAAAATTCTTCCAACCATTGCCGAAAATGCTGCAATGGCAGAGCGAGACCGAACGCCACCTGAAGTGAACATACGCTTATTAAAAAGCATTAATTTTCACCGAGCTTTACAGCCTAAAGCATACGGTGGGCTGGAAGTGTCTTTGCCTGAATTCACCAATTGCGTTGCCGCTTTGGCGGGTGCGTGTGGCGGTACTGCGTGGGCGGCAAGTTTGCTTTCTACTCACAGCCACCAAATGGCGATGTTTTCCAAGCAAGCGCAAGAAGAATTTTGGGGCGAGAATCCAGATGCGACAGCGAGCAGCAGCATTGCTCCTTTTGGCAAAGTGGTAGAAGTAGAAGGCGGCGTTCTATTCAATGGGCACATGCGTTGGAGCAGTGGCTGCGATCATGCTGAATGGGCAATCGTCGGTTTCTGGCGTGAAGGTATTCAAGGTGAGCGAATCTATTCATTTGGCGTAGTACCACGCAGCGAATACAGAATACAAGACGATTGGTTTGCAGCTGGCATGAAATCAAGTGGCACTAAAACACTGATCATCGAAGATGTGTTCATTCCAGAGCATCGTATTGAAGCCGCGAAAGACATGATGGAAGGGAAGTCGGCAGGGTTTGATTTATACCCAGACAGCAAAATCTTTTACGCGCCTTATCGCCCATATTTTGCTTGCGGCTTTTCAGCGATTAGCCTAGGCATTGCAGAGCGTATGCTGCAAGTGTTTAAAGAGAAAACCAAAAACCGTGTGCGCGCTTATACTGGGGTGAACGTTGGAGGTGCTACGCCTGCATTGATGCGTCTTGCTGAATCCACACACCAAGTAAATGCCGCGCGAGCTTTCTTAGAAAAGACGTGGGAAGAGCACAAAGAACACGGCGAACAAAAACGCTATCCAGATCGCGAAACACTAGCGCATTGGCGCACCAACCAAGCCTACGCGGTAAAAATGTGTATTGAAGCTGTAGACCGTTTGTTTGAAGCAATGGGTGGTAATTCATGGTTTGAAGATAACGAAGCACAGCGTCTATTCAGAGACTCACATATGACAGGCGCGCACGCGTATACCGATTACGATGTATGTGCTCAGATCTTTGGTCGCGAACTAATGGGTCTAGACCCAGACCCTTCTATGGTTTAAGCCACCTTACAGCGCTGAAAACTCAATTCATCTTTGGATAAGGCTTCGCCTTTTCCACCGCGGCTCGCTTTTTCATTCGAAGCGAGCCGCGTTTTTTATTACCAAAGAATGGGGACTCAATAGTTCTTAAAATAATTAATGAGAATAATTATCAACAAATTGTTTGACAACCTAAATGAGAATGATTATTGTTTGTCTTGTCGAAAGGGAAAAAGAAACGGTTTGTCATAGAGTTGAGTCATTTAGCTCTGAACTATTTCAAGTAATGGTGAATCGAATCTGGATTTCTTTGACACGACATTGCTCACATTGCTTCCAGTGTAATTTATAGCTTATGGCAAGGTTGGCTTAGTTTCAGCCTTACTAAATTTTGCTAAGCGACACATCTTTATGTGTCGCTTTTTTCTTTTTTGCGTTCCTGCTTTTTTACTGTCTTTGTAATTTACCCAGTGCTCTTTGTTTCTATTTCGTTGTGGTTATATACTTTTCGTTCGAATCGCACGATTTAATCGTATTGACCATTTCATGTGATTAGTTATACTTTTTTTTGTCATTCCATATTTGGAGCTTAACCATGTACACATTAACGGCCAACGATGCAAAACGTAACTTCGGTGAGCTACTTCTTAATGCTCAACGCGAGCCAATAAAGATCAGCAAAAACAGTAAAGACGCTGTAGTGGTTATGTCCATCAAAGACTACGAAGAACTTGAAGCGATGAAGGCTGATTATCTTAAACATTGCTTTGAGTCCGCTAGAACCGATCTAGCCCAAAATGATGTCGCTGATGGCGAAAGCTTTCTAAACAATCTGTAAGCCCAAGGATGCCAAAGATAAAATACAAGCTGAGTAAATTAGCTCAGAGTCACTTGCGCAAAATCAAGGACTATACTATTGCCAATTATTCAGAATTACAGTGGGTAAAATACAAAGATACACTCCTTACTGGTTTTAGAATGATTGCCGACAATCCCGATCTTGGTAGGCATTGTGATGAAATATACCCGAACGGATTCTACTTTTCTTTGGGGCGACACACGGCATACTTCACTAAAGAGGGCGACTTCATATTAGTTGTAGCCGTTCTTGGACAATCTCAGTTACCCCAGAACCATTTGAAATAGCAGTTAACTTAACCACTAACTTCGCCACCCAAAACCCCCATCTAACAAAAATGCAATTCTAGTGGCAGTTGGTTATATTTTGTGCAAACGATCGCTGGAATTGCCTTTTATGATAGTTGCCCCACACCCGATGCGTTTTCTCTATGCTAACTTATTGAATATAGGTGGCTAAAATTTGTCACCCTTTTGTCGCCACATAGCCTAGTTGGGCTCTGTCATTTGATCGAAAAAACAAGAATTAAAATCTAGTGAAAGGAGTCGTTATGGGAATCAAAGAACTTTGCGCAGACGATCTGTATGTACATGCTTTAAACGAAGACTTCGAACACACTTCAACTAAGAATATCGAACCGATTGATGAAATTGTTGGGCAAGAACGCGCTCAAAAAGCCGTTGAATTCGCTATGTCCATCAAAGAAAAGGGCTATAACATTTACGCCATTGGTCGAAATGGTTTAGGTAAGCGAACCATGGTGTTGCGTTATTTAAACCGCCACCCAGTGGATAATGAGTCCACCTTCGACTGGTGCTATGTCGCGAACTTCGATGATATTCGCACACCCAAAGTGCTTAAGTTACCAGCAGGAGTGGGCACAAAATTAAGTAAAGACATCGAAAAGCTGATGACCAAGTTGGTCAAAGCGATGCCATTAGCTTTCGATAACGAGATTTACTATTCCCGTGCCGACAAGCTGAAAAACCAACTTGCGGCGAAGCAACAAGAAAAGCTGGAAGACATCAGTAAAGATGCCAAAGAGCGTGGTATTAGTTTAACCATAACCAATCAGGGCGATTACCAATTTGTTGCTATGAACGGTGAAGATTTACACACTGAAGAATCCTTTGATGAGTTAACACCAAAAGAGCAAGACTATTTCGACAAAACCATCGATTCTTTAGAAATATCGTTGCGCACCATGGTTCGCCAGCTAACCGAGTGGGAAGAAACGTACACCGAGAAAATCCAGAAACTGAACAGCGATGTCACGCTCGATGTGATCAGTCATTTCATCAAGCAGCTTAAGAAAGATTACTCAGAATTCACAGAAGTGAAAAAATATCTGGGTGAACTGCAAAAAGACATCATTGAAAACGTCGATATCTTTCTAGAAGAAGCAAACGAGCAAGGCGAAGTTGCTACCGCCTCTCTAGATAAGAAGCTGCCACGCCGCTACAAGATTAATGTGTTGGTGAGCCAAAAAGACGAAAACTTCCCCATCATTGTGGAAGACAACCCCAACTACCATAGTTTGTTTGGTTACACGGAAACGGCCACGTTCAAAGGCACGGTTTTTACCGATTTCTCGCTTATCCGAGCGGGTAGCCTTCATAAAGCCAATGGTGGTGTACTGCTGATGGATGCGGTTAAAGTACTGGAGCAGCCTTATGTGTGGGATGGTTTAAAACGTGCACTCCGTGCTCGCCAGTTAAGCTTAACCTCGTTAGAAAAGGAGCTGACCCTGACTGGGGCAGTCTCGCTGGATCCGGAACCTATTCCACTGGATGTGAAAATCATCTTGTTTGGGGATTACCGTACCTACCAGCTTTTACAACACTACGATGCCGAGTTTGGAGAGTTGTTCCGCGTAACGGCAGACTTTGAAGATGAGATGACGCGAACCCCAGAAGCCGAGCTTCATTATGCGCGCTTTATCTCTAGTATTGTGCACGACAACGGCATGCTGCATTGCGATAAAAAAGCCATTGCTAGAATCATTGAACACAGCTCCCGCCGTGCGGGCGATTGCACCAAGCTTTCTTTGCATTCTGCTCATATTGCCAACTTGCTGCGAGAGTCTAACTATGTTGCTCGTGCTGCTAAATCCAACTTGATTCGTGCGAGCCATGTAGAGCAAGCGTTATCGAGCCAAGAGATGCGTGTCGGCAGGTTAAAAGACAGCGTTATGGAAAGTTTTACCAACGGCACCACGCTCATTCACACCGAAGGGCTAGCGATTGGGCAGGTGAATGCGCTTTCTGTACTCAGCACGAGCGATCACATGTTTGGTGCACCAAACCGGATTTCGGCGACAACGGCATACGGTGACGGTGAGGTGATTGATATTGAGCGCAATGTCGATTTGGGTGGCAGTATTCACTCAAAAGGCGTGTTGATTCTTTCGGCTTACCTAGCCTCGGTATTTGGCAAAACCGCTCGAGTCCCGTTAACTACGCATATTACGTTTGAACAATCTTATGGTGGCGTAGATGGCGATAGCGCAAGTATGGCGGAGTTTTGCGCCATTGTATCGGCATTTTCTAAACTGCCCGTTCGACAAGATATCGCCATTACAGGTTCCATGAACCAGTTTGGCGAGTCTCAGCCTATTGGTGGCGTGAACGAGAAAATTGAAGGCTTCTTTGATGTCTGTGTGATCAAAGGACGTTCACCAAACCAAGGAGTTATCATTCCGAAATCGAACGTCCATAACTTGATGCTGCGTACCGATGTGGTAGAAGCGGTTGAAAAAGGCGAGTTCCACATTTGGGCGATTGACCATGTGACCGAGGCTGTAGAACTCTTTACGGGCAAACAACCAGGCGAATTGGGCGACGAAGGCGCTTACCCAATCGATTCTGTATTTGGTGTAGCACAAGCGAAGCTGAATGCACTGCGTAAGTAGCCGAATAACATAATTTGAAAGGGGCGAAAGCCCCTTTTCTGTCTTAAAAGTTACTCAGGAAACTTTGATTTAAGATCCTTTATTTCTTGCTCTGTAAAACCTGTATTAAATAACTCTATGTTATAACCCGTCAAAGAGGTGTGGTTTTCTGGTTTAATGCTTGTATTATTTGGTGTTAAATTTTTATTATTATCTAATGTTAACCTTGTTAAAGATGGCAGGTCTTTAGAATCAAATGATTGAAGCTCATTCTCCGTAAGATCTAGATAACCTAGGTATGGTAACGTTATTCCTTCGAAAGATTTAATTTTATTATCTCTTAGGTAAACTCGCATCAAAGATTCCATTCCACTTGTATTAAAGTATGTTAGTTTATTAAAGGAAATTCGTAATGTATGCAGATTAGATAGGTCTCTACCATCAAAAGTAGTGAGTGAATTATTGTCTATCCAAGCACTCTTTAAATTAATTGAATTAGATAGTTCGATGTCTAAAAGTTTATTATTATTCAATTGAAGATATTCTAAATTTTGTGAGTTACTTGAACTAAAATTAGAAATTCTATTATTGTTAGCATGAATGGTTATTAATGAGGTTGTTCTTGAAGTATCAAGCTCGGTTAATTTGTTGTTGTTTATAAATAACCGTTCAAATGAATTTGAAATTGGTATGTTAATTTCTTCTATATTATTGTTGGACAAATAAACAACTTTTAGTTTACTAGATTTCTAAAAGTCAACAGTCTGTATTTTATTGTCATTTGCTCTTAGATAGCGCAAGTTTGGTGTATTTGATAAGTCAAATTGAGTTAATTTGTTTTTACTTAAGTAAGCTGATTCTAGTAAAATCTTGTTCGATATATTCAGTTCATCAATTTGGTTGTTTGTTATGGATATGTATTTGATTGGTGCATCATTGTTTAAGTCTAATTTAGTAAGGAAATTATCTGAGAGACTCAAATAACTCAGTTCTTTTAAAGGTGAAAGATCGATGCTACGTATATTTGATTCATTCCAGTGGAGGGTTTGTAAATGAGGAACTAACGAAAAGTTGGTATTATCAGGATGACCTGTTCTATTTAGATATAAATGTTTAAGGGATGATAATGATAGGATTTTATCTTGAATTGTATTACTACTGAGTGGATTATATGAAAGGCTTAATGTTTCAAGGCTTAACTTATCTATTCCATTTAAATCATTATCATTCAAACTATTGGAGTCTAGATAAAGATCTTTTAAATTATCCATGGAGTAAATTTTTTGAAGTAACTCCAGTTTTCTACTCTCATCACTAAATAGTTTATTATTTCTGTCTAATGATAGTACCTCCAAGTTAATTAAATCTGAAGGGTTAAATCTACTCAGACCTGTGTTATTTAAAGCAACTCTCTTTAAATTTGTAGAGGACTCCAACTTATCTAGTAATTTATAGTCTTCAATAAAAATCAAATCATTGTCAAAAATATATATTCCATCTAAGTTTTTGACAATTTCAGTGCTTATTTCTAGGTTGGTTATATTGTTTCTACTGAACTCGATATCTTTTAGATTATTTAGGCTGTTAATATCTTGAAGTGGTTTTGGTAAAACCCCATTATTTGTTTGTAGTGCATCACGGTTTTTATAAATTAATATAGACTCTAATTTTACGAATTTACTTATTATATTTGAATCGCGACTTAAACTATTATCTAAAAGCTCTAATCCTAAGATGTTGTCATTACTATCTGGTATTGAGTTTATCAGTTCTGTTGTTAGCGTTACGTTAGATAGTGTTAAATAATTAATATCGCGGTTTGATGATAACCAATCGAAGCTCTTAACATCTGAATCACAAATGGCTTTTTTTTCTTCTATTTTACACCCTGATTGTGTTTTCGTAATGGTCGTCTCTTTTTGTTTTTCTGCCTGCGTACTTTCTCCACCACCACACGCTATCAGTCCTACTGATAGTGCGATTAACAATATTTTCTTCATTCCTAGCCTACATAGATTTAAAAACTCTGACGCATTCTAACGGCGTTGTTGATCAAATCGGCTTAAAGACCAACGACGCCATATGTGGACTCACCGTTAGTTTCGAACAGGCATAC
>NZ_JAUYVM010000050.1 GCF_030689305.1 Vibrio penaeicida
ACCTGACTCCGAATGAGTCGGAAAGACTTTACTGGGAAACTTACAAAACTGTGGCCAATTTTAGTTGACCACTACAGAGTAAGCTCTACTAAAGATTTCCACACTAGAGTCTGACAAGTCTATGAACTTAACCCCTATATCATCACTTAACTTGTGGAGGTTGTTTTGTAGAAGCGTGTACATTTGCTGAATGAAGTTATCTAAAACTCGCCTTTGGTCGGGATTCTTTTCTTTGTGCTCCGAGAATTGCTCGTAAAAGCTGTAAAGGATTTCACCTGTATCAGTTATGAATCTATTTACTTCCACTACAGCAGTCGGTTTTAAGGTGACTTCGCCTTTTTCTTGAATGCGGTTAAACTCGTACAATTCCGAGAAAATTACAGGTAAATCTTCCTCTGTTATGTACTTAAACTTCGCATTCTTTACCCGCCTTCCCATTACCTTTTCAAAATGCTTTTGTTGTTCGTAATACATTTCATAAAGGCGTTTATCTTTTTGTAACTCTAACCCTTTCATAGTCTGCTCTGAACGGTGATTAGCAGTAACCCAAGCAACTAAAGGAATGCTCAAAGAGGCGATAGTCATAGGTATTTTGAAGGTCGTCCAGAAGTCAGCTAGTAGCTTAGTCGCATCTTCATAGGTGTGGAGTACGTAACCCAATGCTAGTGAGCCTAAAATCGGAACCCCTATTGCTGCTTTGAAAAGCTTAGTTTGAGATAACTTTTTATTATCGGACATTAGCTCTACCTTCTCATCGAACTTATAGCACCTACACTTCTTGCAAGTGGAGATAGAATGAGATGACCATCCAGTTCAGCAAGGTTTCGATAGCACACTTCAAAGTGATTATCTTCGATAAGTCTTTCTTTCGTATCTTCGGGTAAGATAAACGAGTAACCCTCTTCGTCAATAATTCCAAGATTAACCATACTGTATTTTCCGCTATACACATTAGCGGGCATCATCTCCTCTTGCTCAGGTACTCCAAAAGGGATTTCCTTTTCGAAGAATATTCGCAAGAACTCTTTTTCTTTATCTTTTAGGGCGCTAGAAAAGGCAATCAATGTATTTTTACGTTCTTCTGCGAGGTAGTTCGTTAAACAATCTCGAACTATTGGATGCAATTCGTAGACGTTTTCGCGGAAGCTCTTGCGTCCTATGACGCTGATGTAACCAATATTATGGAAGTGAAGTGCAGGATCTCTATTTCTTTCTAATGATATGCTTTCGGTGAGCATTTTTTTTAATAGTGAGAACTCTGTTCTATTGAGGTGAGGCAGCGTTGACTCAACTTCTCGTCTAAATGCCAATACCTTGGACTGTGCTTCTTTCTTTGCAACCTCTTGTGCTTGTTCTTGTTGAAGTGACTCTTCATTTTTGTCTTGCCTACGCTTGTTCCAAGATTTCAGCCAATACAAAAGCTCTATCGATAAGTGAGAAAGGCTATAAGCGGTTAGCATAAGTATGTAAGGGATGTATTCACTTGGTAGCCCCTTCGAAGCCATGAAAGCACTTGTGAAGCTCCAAAAGAATACTAGAAGCAGCACAAACACAAATAGCTTTAAGGCTGTCTTCACCGAAGTTACTGCTGTTACAAGCTTTAGAATCCACTCTGGCACTCTGTCACCCTATCAATATATGTAAGATGAGGAATTGTATCATTTTCTTACAATGCACTGTAAATATAGATATGCGGATCGGTGAGTATTATGTGTAACCCACATCAAGGAAAGTAGGTGCCCTAAATATTGCTTTGAGAACAATCAACCTTTAGTTAAGCGAAAACCGTTAGTTTTATAGAGCTACAAGGTTTGCAATACCTCAACTAATACAACTTTGCTAAGTAACTGACTCATTTTTGTCCGTGCGACCTGAAGTCGTATGAAGCGTTGTTCACCGCTTTATGAGTGAACCGTCTGTATCACCA
>NZ_JAUYVM010000051.1 GCF_030689305.1 Vibrio penaeicida
GCATTACGCCTTAAACACTAAATTCACCGCAAACTAAAAATGCCACGCGTTGTTTGTCGGTTTGAAGCTTTTGTTAGCTATTAGACAGCCTTGATGCAGCTATATATGCCAACACCGAAAAAATGGCAACAACTATAAAGCAAGGTAAGACATACTCAAATATGTATGGTGCATTAGCGACTCTTTGTTCTTCACTCATGTATGGGAACGATAACTTTCTATATGCAACTAAGAATACTCCGAAGTTTATACCACCTACTAGAAAGACACTGATAAAAAGGGAGATGATTTTTTTCATTTATTTCACCTCCCAAAACCAAACTTCACGACTATCATTGAAGTCAGACACCACACCAAAGAACTCATACACGGATCGTCTAAACATTCCACCGCTAGTAATTTTGTCCTTATTCCATAAATCAATATGATCTCCACTTCGGTTAGAAAATGCTTCGTTCCCTCTCTGCCAATAGTCTTTGAAGAAAATAATCCCTGTTCGACCATCTAGGTCATCGGAAAATGTTGAAGGGTTTATTTTCTCTCGTTTTCCAACAAACGATAGATTGGATTTGTTGAGCCAGTGTGCCATTTCTTGCGCTCGAATAATGTGTTTTGAACCTGAATGAGACCAACACTTGGTCACTTTAGCACTTTTTGTTGAAATCCCTGTCCTTATGAAAGCTTCACTAAGCAAGATAGCACAGTAATTATCAAAGGGTCTTGTGCCGTTTGGTTGCTTGTTCTGACAGCGACCTCGCATAACATCACCATCAGGAAACTTTTCCCATAGTTCCTTAAATTTAGGCATAATCATTTCTCTGTAAACGTTATTTGTTTAGAGAATATCAACTCGAAAATAAGTCACCTATTTATCAATATTTATTTTGCGACACAGCCTGCGGTTCCAGCCAATAGCTAACGCCCTGTTAAGGGGTGAGTAACGCAATACTGAAGCCGCCGCATACCACCCTAAACACTAAAACCAACGCACAGTAAAAATGCCACGCGTTGCGAATCCCACTTGAACAGTTTGTTATGAGTACGGGTTCTAGAAACTGCTATTTTTTCTAAACCAACACTCTAGATTATCGCAACGATATTCTCCGTTTTTCTCTGTGGCATGTAACAGAGTTAACGGTCGAAAGTTGGAGTTACTATCCAAGTTTAGATTTACGAAATCATACATGTACCAAAGAATTTCTGATTGCTCAATCTCTTCTTTATCACCGCCAACAATTACTACACACCATTCATCAACGATGTAGTCCGATTCTTTGAATCTATTCTCTATATTGTCGATAACTGACTGGTTAAACAGACCTTTCTTGATTAAGTTTTGCATCCAAAAGTAGTTTTCATTGTCTTGAAAATACTGCGTTTCGGTCAAAAATGTATATAACTGAAGTTGCCCCAAAACAGCCCATTTATTGAACTCAGAGCTTCCCCACTTTTTGACTTCTATTATGCTTATACCGCCCTCAGGAGATATTCTGAGGATATCAGGTCTGGCTAGCTTGTCATGAATGACATCTGTGCCATAAGGGGTATACGCTTCTTCAATGTATATATCTTCGGGCCATGCCGATCTCATCCAATCACATATTAGTTCTCGCCATTTTGTCTCATGCATACACATATCAATAGTACTCATAACGCCGCGTTAAGTGGTGAACAACGCTACCACCGAACCTAAACCAATGTGCCGTAAACACTAAAGCTGATTCAAACCAAAACTGCCAAGCGTTGTGAATCCGTCTTAAACGCTTTGTATGGATAATAAGCTCTCCAATCGGGTAAGGTGAGACCCAGACTTTAGCTGCAACTAAAGTTCTTCTATCT
>NZ_JAUYVM010000052.1 GCF_030689305.1 Vibrio penaeicida
AATTCAATGCTAAGAGACGGTGTAATGTGGGATAAAGATAGCGTCAAAAATTAGCTATTGACTCCATAGTCTCTTGTATGGGCTAAATTTCGTAAGTCTCAAACCAACGACATTTAAGGTTTGGCTTTTTGCTCTTTAAAGAAGAGAAGTGCTCTTTCGTTGTAAACCTAGCGCAAAATAATACACGTATCTTAGGTAAATCTGCTAAGCACAGTATTGATTTATCCGTTAGGCTCACTGACGTTAAAAACAATGCTTCTAAATTTGGCAATGTACTGATTGGCTGCAAAGATAAGACCTTTTGATTTGTATACATCGTCCCTTCAACACCTAAACTTATGAGCTCTGTAAAACCCGATAGACATTCTAAATTATTTAGTCTTTTCGCGCCCTCTATAAATAGATAGCGCAAATTAGGTAGGCTTGCTAAAACCTCAAAATCTTCAGCCTTGCTGACTTCTGAAATTTTAAGCGTTTCCAACTTATTCAAATTAATCAATGGAAGTAGCGTGTCTGACGATAGCCTCTCAATTTCCAAATATTCTAAGTTTTGCAGTTCTGCTATTTCACTAAGGAATTCACCGTTTACCTGCTTGGCTGACAAACGTGTAATTTGCTGTGAAAATGAACTGATTCCTTTGTGTGATTTCCCTTCACGATAAAATGAAACCCAACGCCAATCTAACTCAATGTCATTTATATTGGTGACACATCGAGGCCATTCCGACCAATTCTGATTACATCTATACTTATCATTAATCATATTACTTTCGACCAAGTTAATACTGAGCCCTAACGCCAGCTTAAGCCGCTGCCAACGCAATACAACGGCTACCGCATTGCGCCTTAAACACAATTATTACTGCAAACCAAAAATGCCACGCGTTGGCGGTCGGCTTGAAGCGTTTGTTATAAGCTTTCCTTCCGCAGCCCTAGATTTTATTGTGATATAAATCCATGACTGGAAAAATCATCGTGTAGTCGTCCCAATTAAGGTTCCCATCTAAGATCTCAAAAGATAGGAATTTATCAATTGACTTGTACTGATCGTAGTCAGGGTGACCATTGCTAAAAATAAAGGACGAAAAGTCGACGGTACTCTTGTGACCATCACTAAATTCCAACTCAAGAATATGACTTGTTAGGTGTTTAGCTTTAAGAATTAATAGCTCTGACATTTTTCACCTTTTTCGTAATACTAATAGGGCTGACATGCTTTTTCTTTACAAAGTAGTCTACCCATTTATCAACAATGTCACTAGCATAAACTTCGACAAACTCCTGAAATTCTTTCTTTTTCTTTGAGTCTAGTCCGACCCCTTTATCTTTAATTACAATTTTGGTGATACGTCCGTTTTTGAGGTGTATTTCTGCTTTTGATTCTTTACCTTGATGCTTTCCATGTATATGGATAGGTTCGTGCTCGTTGCTGTAGAAGAATAAAACAATTCCTAAATACTCATAGATCTTTGGCATATTGATTTTCCTTTAAAAAAACAAATATGCAACTTATAGCATTTAAAGATTTTAAGTAACCACTACATTTGAAGTCACTCGAATAGTTGAAAAGTATCCGCAAAGCTTATAACGCCCGCTTAAGTCGCTGCCAACGCAATACAACTGCTACCGCATTGCGCCTTAAACACAATTACTACTGCAAACCAAAAATGCTACGCGTTGGCGGTCGGCTTGAAGCGTTTGTATGGATAATCTTCCCTAAATTCGGGTAATGTGAGACCCAGGCTTTAGCGGCAACTAAAGCTTTCTAT
>NZ_JAUYVM010000053.1 GCF_030689305.1 Vibrio penaeicida
TATGCCTGTTCGAAACTAACGGTGAGTCCACATATGGCGTCGTTGGTCTTTAAGCCGATTTGATCAACAACGCCGTTGAACGTATACATCCCCATTACCAAATTTGGTATAAGCAATGAGCCTTTTTATAGAGCCAGCAGGCGATGCTTCCGGCGTAAATGCGTGAGCGATGTTAATTAAACTCATGGATATAAAGAGTACAGATAGAGTCAAAAGCCGTTTCATAAGGTTACCTTAAAGATTTAAATGTCTTGCTTAACTTATTGATAATATAGAAAATATCATGATTTTGTTTGAGTGCCTTCAAGTATGCCACGGTAGATAGGTGGGTTATGGTTCTTGTTCAAAAAATTCAGCCTAACTCTCAGTTATTTATGATAAAAACCAGATTTTTCTGGCTGAATGTGTATTGCGACCAGTCGATAGGTTTCAATCGCACGTCTCCTTTTCTTCCTAAGATAAGCATTGCTACTTCGCCGTCATAAATTAGCTAAGCTCTATTAACCTATTAGATATGATAGCTATCAATAATAAGACTATAAGAATTGATAGTTTTATTTATTTATAGATTTAATAGAATGGCAACACTTCAAGAGAGCAGCAAACTGGAACATAAGACTACTAAATATGAATATTAAAAAAGTAGGATTAATCATTGGAGCTATCATTATAGTTCTGCTAACAATATATAGAATAGTCAATGCTGACCGCTCGGGATTAGCACTGGTTGAATGTAACCAAGATAAATATGTCGATACCTACGTAAACTTCTATGTAGATGCAGATATTTTGGTGAGTACAGAAGAGGCGATTATTAAGAATCGACTGGATAAGTTTGTTATTACATCAAATGAAATATTACGAAAATCTTGTATTCCAATAAAACGCCACGTTGGAGAAGTAACATTCATTGATACCAGTATGGTGGATTTAAACGAAATACGTTTTAGTGATCCGGTAGCTATGGCAAAGAATATACTTGAATCTGCAGGGCACGAAGGTGTTATAGAGCAGCATGATCATCAGCCTGGTGTTTATTTAGCTATTGTTTATGGTAATAGATATAAATCGAGAACAGAAAATTTTGATGGAATGGTAAATTTCAACCTGAGTAAGAGTGCATTTATATTGTCGTACAGCACAGCCAGCCATATATTGGAGCACGAGCTCGGTCATTTAGCGGGAGCGCTGCATCAAAATTCTGATATTGAATATATTAAAAAACATTACATTCATGATGATAGCTTTATTAAATCCTACACCGGTGGATATCAATGTTCAGGAAAAACAACGTTAATGCATATAGGTGTTGGGGGAAGCGGAACTTTCCTCGATAATCTGAAATTATATTCAAGCCCTGACATCAAATTTAATGGAAAGCCTTGTGGTGATGAAGCTAATGGGGATAACAGAAGAATAATGATTGAGAATTCAATTGAAATAGATAATGCCAGAAAATCTTTAGGAAATTAGAGAGTCTCCTTTATCTTTTAGGTATTGAGCTTTGAGGCGGGTCTAGATTTAGGGGGATACTGCATATAAACATCCCCTTATATGTAGTGGTCAACTAAAATTGGCCACAGTTTTGTAAGTTTCCCAGTAAAGTCTTTCCGACTCATTCGGAGTCAGG
>NZ_JAUYVM010000054.1 GCF_030689305.1 Vibrio penaeicida
TCTACGTATTTCAATGCCGCATCCACTATCGCCACCGATTCTTGTGCGCCCGCTACCGATGTGACATCTATGGTATCGACCGTTACACTGTTTGCCGTTCCCATCGCCAGCTCCCCTGCCAGGGCACCACCGAAGGCCACATCGCCAACCACTTTGTTGTTTCCTGCAAAGACTTGCAGTGTCCCGCCTTCACCCACCGACGCTTTCACTAAGTCGGTTTGACCGTTGATGTACGTCGCCAGCTCTTCAATATCATCGCCACCTTTGGCATTGATGTTCAGCACTTGAGCGTCACCAAAACTGTCTGTCAATGAAATGGTCAGATCCGTCGCGGCGTCTGGCACCGTCCAATCTTTGTCTTTACCATTCGCGGCTTGGTAGCTGTTACCCCCCATTAGGGAGTTGTCGCTTCGCATGTCTTTTAAGGTAAGCATGACCGCTTCACCGTTATCGGCAC
Organism: Vibrio penaeicida; assembly: GCF_030689305.1. Taxonomy (GTDB): domain Bacteria; phylum Pseudomonadota; class Gammaproteobacteria; order Enterobacterales; family Vibrionaceae; genus Vibrio; species Vibrio penaeicida_B. Next base: position 458 of record NZ_JAUYVM010000054.1, read on the forward strand.
CTATCTGGAATGCGGCTGTGCCGTACGTTCCGTTAAGTAGGCGGTTACCACCGAACGAGGTGGTTTCTGCTATACGGTTCAACTCATCGTTCAATGCGGTGACTTCTTCTTGGATCGCCACACGCTCAGATTTTGAGTTCGAGCCGTTGGCTGATTGAAGGGATAAGTCACGCATACGTTGAAGGATGTTCGTGGTTTCATTCATCGCACCTTCGGCGGTTTGAGCAATGGAAATACCGTCGTTGGCATTTCGCACGGCTACGTCTAAGCCTCGGCTTTGTACATTCAAACGGTTTGAGATCTGTAGACCTGCTGCGTCGTCTTTTGCACTGTTGATTTTGAAACCTGAAGACAAGCGCTCCATGGATAGATTTAGGTCACCTGTTGCGTTGTTTAGGTGACGCTGCGCTGTCATTGCTGATACGTTGGTGTTTACAGTCATGCCCATGATGTATTCTCCAAATTAAGTTATGTATTTATGGGTTCCCTCTCTAATGGAGCCCATTCCTCTCTCTGTACTTTATTTAACGGCAACAAATTCGATTACTTTAGTAATTTTAATCATTTTATTTAAATTAATTACCCAAGACCTAAAAACAACCACTCATAAAAGGAAAAACCCCATAAAATCTCTACGTAAACATATATTTTTAACTTTAAGCTCAAAAAAAACAAAAAAGGAGCCTTAACAGCTCCTTTAAAGTCATATTTTTGAATTTAAATTTGATTAGCCAAGCAAGCTCATCGCAGCATTCGGCGCTTGTTTCGCCTGTGCCAATATCGATGTTGAAGCTTGTTGTAAGATCTGAGCTTTCGTCATTGAGGTCGTTTCTGATGCGAAGTCGGTATCTTTGATACGGCTCTTCGAGGCATTCACGTTCTCATTGATGTTGTCTAAGTTGCTGATTGCGTGACCAAATCGGTTCTGGAAGGCACCCAGTTCGGCTCGGTGGCTGTCTACGTACTTCAATGCCGCATCCACTATCGCTACCGATTCTTGTGCGCCCGCTACCGATGTGACATCTATGGTATCGACCGTTACACTGTTTGCCGTTCCCATCGCCAGCTCCCCTGCCAGGGCACCACCGAAGG
>NZ_JAUYVM010000055.1 GCF_030689305.1 Vibrio penaeicida
AATTTAGGGAAGATTATCCATACAAAAGCTTCAAACCGACAAACAACGCGTGGCATTTTTAGTTTGCGGTGAATTTAATGTTTAAGGTGCAATGCAGCGACTTGTTTTTTACGTTGTTTGCGGTTTAAGCTGGCGTTAGTTTGCTAAAGGCTAGTGGTTAACTAGCTTAAGCTTGCTCTCACATCTGCAATGCTGATGAAGAGCTTGTTTTCAGCGTCTTGAAATGCTTGAAAACCATAGCGTTCATAGAAATGCTTTGCTCCGTCTTTGGCATCAACGATAACAACTGGAAATGCAACGCTATCACTAGCAGCTAATAGCTTTCTGAGTGCGTCGATAAGCAGCCACTCACCAAAGCCTTTCCCTTTGTATCGGTCATCGACAGCAAGACGGGCAATCAGACCACCAGACGTGGATGATTGGTGCTTTTTTTGTAACTTATCGGGCAATGCCTTTAAGTCAATTGGTGTCATTGTTAGCGTGTAAAAGCCGATGACATGTGAGTTGTCGTTATCATCTTCCAAAACAAACGTTCTGGTGTTGTCTTTCTTTGCTTGCTGACTCGCCATTACTTTTAAGTAATTATTGAGAGCTTCGGTGCCACAGTTGAATCGGTTTCTATCGTGTTTAGTTTTATCTAGAAGTACCGTATTCATCATTGAGTTTTGCTCTCGTATCGATCAGCAGCAGCTTTTAGTTTTGAGTTCTGTGTTGTAGGACGGTCTAAAGCTTTCATGAGCAATATAGCATCAGCTTGGCTCAGTTTTAAAGCCTGTTCACGTTCGATGACTTGTTTAGCTTTTTCGATTGCAGCGCTTAGAACGAACGAGTTGATGCTAGACATGCCGGCGATCGCGGCAGCCTTAGTAAGTAAGTCTTGTGTATCGACATCAACTCTAGCGGTGATGCGAGGCAAAGTAGTAGCCATAATTGTTATTTCCTGTTGTGTCAAAATGTCACATGTGTATTATGGTCTTAAAGTGTGCAATAAGCAATCTCTGTGTCACTTTGGCACGCAAACTAACAAACAATTCAAGCAGACCAAAAACGCGTGGCATTTTTAGCTTGCGGTGAGTTTAGTGTTTAGGGTAGTTTGCAGCGACTGCATTTGTGCGTTTTTGGCTACTTAACTGGGCGTTATAGCGCTTTGATAATTTAAAGGTTGTAAGGTTATCGAAAGTTGCTGGCTTTCGTGTTTTTGAGTTCGATTCCTTAGCCTGAATCAAGGTGGAATATCCTCACAAACCAAGTTTCTGTAAGCTTTCAAAACCAGTTAGGTTTGCCGAATTTTTAAGCATTGCTCTCGGCTCATTTCCCTAAATTCTCGACTGGATCGGTGTTTTAGGTTCTGTGGTCTGGTTGCAGAAGATTTTGTTGGTTAAGATGCCTTTCGTGAATGCAAGCTAAGTACTTCATGGCCAAGCGAGTTTTTTGTTTGTATCGCTCTAACAAACGACTATGGCGTCAATAGCTAATTTTTAGCTGTATTTTCATCCCACATGACGCCATCTC
>NZ_JAUYVM010000056.1 GCF_030689305.1 Vibrio penaeicida
TTACCCGATTGGAGAGCTTATTATCCATACAAACTGTTTAAGAGTGATTCGCAACGCGTGGCATTTTTACTATGCGTCGGTTTTAGTGATTAAGGTAGTATGCGGGAGCATCGGTATTGCGTGCCTCACACCTTAATTGGGAGTCATATTGATTGCTCATCGCAAAAGTCAACAATATCATGTGGTTAAGTTGACTTGTTGCTTGCTTCTCTCTCTTTCTATATGTACGGTTGAATAACTTGGATGCATATAAAGAGTGCAAGAAATATGAAAAAGGTATTATTAATTTCAACATTGTTTTTCTCATGCGGTGTTGTTGCTCAAGATGAACACTCTATTGACGTCGAGTTAAATGAGTGCTTAAACAATACTTCAACAACAGCAGGTATAGGCAATTGTGGCAGTAAAGCCAATGAGCAGTGGGATGCTGAGTTAAACTATTATTATAAGTCTTTAAGAAATGAGCTTGGCACCGAAGAACAAATAGCGCTAAGAGACTCTCAGCGTGCTTGGATTAAATACAGGGACTTAGAAATAAAAAATATACAGTTAATGTATGGTAGTAAGCGAGGTTCAATGTGGGGATTAGTAGCCTTATCCGATATCACCAACCTCACCAAGACCCGTGCAAAGGCTTTGAAAAGTTATTATGATCAAATGAATTAAAATAACAAACGACTATGGCGTCAATAGTTAATTTTTAGCTATATTTTCATCCCACATGACGCCATCTCTTAGCATTGAGTTTAAGATGACAACCATCTTACGAACGCAGGCGATGATAGCGACTTTCTTCGGTTTTCCTGATTGAACGAGGCGGGTGTAAGTCGCTTTGAAAACAGGGTTACACTGCATAGCAGACATCATCGCCATATACAGCACGGTTCGAACTTGCGCCCTCCCTCCTTGAATCATCCGCTTGCCTTTGTAACGCCCACTTTCTCGAGTAATGGGTGCGACACCAATGAGGGAGGCGCCTGTTTGTTGGTGATGTACCCCAACTCGGGAACGTTGCTGATGATTGATACAGCTGCGATGTTTCCAATACCAGGAACACTTTGCAGGATGTCGTTTTTGGTCTGATAGTCTGGACATGACTCGATGAGTTTAACGAGCTTATCCTCAATGTTTGAAATCTGTTTTTTCATGGCAGTCAGTATTGGCTTGATGGTCGAATGCAGAGATTTTGGCAATACCTGAATACGATTCTTCTCCATGGTTTGCATAGAGAGTAGCTGATTACGGCGTATGACTAAGTCACTCATCAATCGTATGTTTTCTGCTTTTATGATGGAGATGTCGGGCTTGATGGCTTCTGCGTAATGAGCGATAAGCTCAGCATCTAATCGGTCGTTTTTAGCTCTTCGACCAATGGCTCCAGCGAAGCGTTTAACGTGAATGGGGTTGGCGCGGACAATCGGTAATTGAGCTTCGGCACATGCTAGGACAAAGGGCATTTCTAGGCGTCCGGTTGCTTCAATGACGATACG
>NZ_JAUYVM010000057.1 GCF_030689305.1 Vibrio penaeicida
CCAGATAGAAGAACTTTAGTTGCAGCTAAAGTCTGGGTCTCACCTTACCCGATTGGAGAGCTTATTATCCATACAAACTGTTTAAGAGTGATTCGCAACGCGTGGCATTTTTACTATGCGTTGAATTTAGTGTTTAAGGTGGTATGCGGGAGCTTCGGTATTGCGTTGCTCACACCTTAACAGGGCGTTATATGCAGTTATAGTTAAATGTCGAGGGCTAAATGATTAATAATTTACTTAACGAGATATCGAATAGGGAAGATATTCAGGTCATTGTATTTGACGGTTTTTCGGGTTCAGGAAAAACAACTATAGCAAATCAGGTAGCAGAGCATATTGGTGGTCTAGCGGTAGATACTGATGATTATGTAGATGACCCTGATTCTGTAGCAACATATATTGAACGGCTGAATTTAGATCATTTAAAAGCAGCCATTGAATTAGCGATAAATAATGGTACGAAAGTATGTTTAAGTGGGATTTGTATTCAAAATATTTGCTAAGAATTAGATATAGAAATTGATCATAAAGTGTACATTAAAAAAATGTCTGGAGTTACAGGTCAATGGAACGCTCAATTTGAAATCGAAGACTATCAAACAAATCCTAACTCGCTTGATGGAGGGATGGCATTTCATGTCTGTGATATGAACTACCACCTTGATTATGAACCACATATCAACGCTGATTCAACAATAGAGTTAATTCACCAAGTAGAGAATTGTGGATAGCATATAACAAATGCATCAACACGATTTGCTACACTCGGCGTTGTTAGTTTGCCTTTAGTTTCAGTGATTAAGGCGTTAAAATTCAGTTAGGTCTGTATCGTAGCAAACGTGTTATGCAGGCGTTATGAAGCATCTAGGAAAGTTCAGTAAAATTAGGGGCTAAGGTTCAATATTTGCGTTTCTTTTCATCATGATTTGAATCTTTCCCAATTGAAAATCGGCAGTGTTCCTTTGGTGAAATGCCGCTTGGGTTTCATCGAAAGGCAAATTGGCTGTTTGGCTACTTTGCCAAGTGATTTTTTCTAGCAGCCATTTGCTGTGCCGTGAATTCTGTGGGGCGGCAGGGCTTTGCAAATTTCCAAGCTTAGCGGGTGTTTTAAGTCAACTCGTTGTGAGTTTATCGTGTAGCTGCCAACATTTTGTGAATTGGCTCTGTGTCTCAACCATTTGTATTTGCTGGAATTCCGAGGTTGCCGTAAAGTCCGTTCATAACAAACAATTCAAACAGACCAAAAACGTGTGGCACTTTTAGTTTGCGTTGAGTTCGGTGTTTATGGTGGTATGCAGAAACAGTATTTGTATGTTTTTGGCAGTTTAATTGGGCGTTATATGCCCGAGTACCCCACGTTTAGTAGACACTTTACTAAGTTAGATCTAGGGTCTAATTGAGAGGTGATTTATGGCTAAACA
>NZ_JAUYVM010000058.1 GCF_030689305.1 Vibrio penaeicida
ACCCGAATTTAGGGAAGATTATCCATACAAAAGCTTCAAACCGACAAACAACGCGTGGCATTTTTAGTTTGCGGTGAGTTTAGTGTTTAAGGCGTAATTCAGTGGCTTGATTTGTGCGTTGTCTGCGGTTTAAGCTGGCGTTATAGCGCTGCTGAATGCTAACTGAAACTAAAGTTGAAATGGCGCTCAAAACTTAATATCTATTATATGCATTCTATATAGTATTGATTATCCTACCGTGTATGTATTTTAGGGGAATTTTATGTATATAGAAGACGGTAGGATTATCAAAAGAGGAAATAGGGTAACTATTATTCCTCAGTCAAGGCTAGTTGTTAATGGTTTAATTAATAATGGTAATAAAGTGATTCCCTATAAACGCTGGGGAATGCGCAATCCCAAATATGAGAATCTTGCTCTGGATTGGAACTTTCACTCTATAGTCGTTCATCATTCAGGAAATTGGGGTGAAAAGAATCCTGTAAATATCGAAAGGTTACACATGGTTGAGAATGGGTTTGATCATGTCGGTTACCACTACTTGATAGACAGCGCTGGTAAAATATATGAAGGTCGAGAATTGATTTACAAAGGCTCTCATGTAAAACATAGTAACACCAAAAGAATAGGAGTCCTTTTACTTGGGGACTTTAATGAACAATGGTGGGATATTGATGATGAGCTGACAAACTCTCAGCTTAAGGCACTCGGGTCATTAGTAAAATCGTTTAAACAACATTTCCCTATAGAAAAACTTGGAGGGCATAAAGAGTTTTTACCAGGCAAAGGGTATTCATGCCCAGGAAATGTCGTGATGGATATTATCGATAATATTAGGAGTCGACATGCTCTACAAAAGCCTTAGTCGTTTTCTATCTGTCTTTGTCACTTTATTGCTATTGACAAAGTTTTTCACAGCAACAGTTGTTTTTTCGGATGATCCATATAGTTTCTTTGTGTTTAAGACACAACCATCTTTATATAATAAATTTGTAGTTACAAGTGATGAAGAATTCAATAAATTTGTCGTAATCTTATCTGATGAAAATAAATTAATTGGTCAGGATGTATACAGCTATTTGATGAGTAGTACGGTTATAGTCTCTTTGATCGGTTTACTATTGTTGGTTTTCGTTGTTGGAAAGCGCTTATCAAAACGCAATAAAAGGTAATTTGTGAAGCCTTTGCAACTCAATAAATTTAGTGTGGTTGTGGTGCAACATAACAAACGACTATGGCGTCAATAGCTAATTTTTAGCTGTATTTTCATCCCACATGACGCCATCTCTTAGCATT
>NZ_JAUYVM010000059.1 GCF_030689305.1 Vibrio penaeicida
TGGTGTACCCCATAAAAAGTAGACACCACATAACTACATACTTTCGTACTCAACCGGACTGACATGCCCCAACGCTGAGTGCCTTCTTCTGCGATTGTAAAATACCTCAATGTATTCGAAGATACCCTGTCGGGCTTCCTCAAGCGTTTGGTAATCTTCTGCGTATATCAGCTCGACTTTCAGTCGGCTGTAGAACGACTCCATCACCGCATTATCCCAACAGTTTCCCTGTCGACTCATGCTTGGTATGCCTCCATGCTGACGCATGAAGTCTTGATATTTATATGCTCTGTATTGTACACCACGGTCTGAGTGGATAATGACGCCCTTAGGCGGCTTACGTGACTCAAACGCCATTTTTAGGGCATTGGTGATGAGCTTGACGGTCATCGTTGTCCCTAGCGACCAACCCACGATGCGCCTTGAATGTAGGTCCATCACTGTCGCCAAGAAGAGCCAACGGCTCTTCACCCAGATATACGTGATGTCCGTAACCCACTTCTGATTTGGCGTCTCAGACTCAAAGTTTCTTCGCAGTAAATTGTCGGCTACATTCGTCATAGCAGCCACATCCTTGCTGTATTTGAACCCTTTGCCATTACGCGCCTTGATGCCTTTTTCTTTCATGATATCAGCCACATAATTGACGCAGCAGGTATGCCCTGCTTCATTAAGCTCTTCGGCTATTCGCACGGAACCATAGCGAGCCCGATACTGAGCAAAGGTACACATGACCAACTGTTCAAAGCGCTCTCGACGCTTTGAACGCTCACTGGGTACTCGATGACGCCACTTGTAAAACCCACTAGGTGAGACATCAAGAGCGTGACACATGTGAGTGACTTTGTATTTCTCAACATAACTTTCGATGAACTCGTACTTCACTCTTGCTGCTTCGCGAAGTACGCCGAGACCTTTTTTAGGAATTCCATTTCATCTTTGAGTCGCTTATTCTCGCGCCTTAGCGCTCGAAGCTCTTCGGACTCTTTCTTCGAATAATCAACACCCTCTAGAGTGTTAAACTGTTTATCCGATAGACGTGTGAACTGACGCTTCCAGTTCCTAATTTGTTGAGCACTGATGCCCAGCTCTTGAGCAACCGAGACCGCCGTTCGACCTGGAAGACTGGCAAGACGCACCGCCTCTTTGCGGAATTCTTCGGTGTACGCTGGATTACGATGTTTAGCCATAAATCACCTCTCAATTAGACCCTAGATCTAACTTAGTAAAGTGTCTACTAAACGTGGGGTACTCGG
>NZ_JAUYVM010000006.1 GCF_030689305.1 Vibrio penaeicida
ATGCCGGAAATCACAGGAACGTCATTGACGTTGGTCACCGTCAGCGTAAACGCAGGAAGGCTGGCTTTCGCTTTGGCGGCATCTTCCACTGAAATCACGATGTTGGCTGTGCTGCCTACATGCTCGTTAGTTGGTGTACCGGAAAGCGCACCCGTTGCCTTGTTAAACGTAGCCCAAACAGGCTTGTTCACAATGCTGAAGGTGTGGCTGTCGCCGTTGTCCGCATCCGTCACGGTTGGGATAAAGCGATACGCTTCGTCTTCGTTCACGGTTGTTGCTGGCGTGCCAGAAATCACTGGCGCATCGTTCACGTTGGTGACCGTCAGCGTAAACGCGGCTAGGCTGGCTTTCACTTTAGCCTTGTCTTCTACCGAAATTTCAATATTCGGCGTGCTGCCAACATGCTCGTTGGTTGGCGTACCGGAAAGCTCACCCGTTGCCGTGTTGAACGTTGCCCAAGATGGCTTGTTCACAATGCTGAAGGTGTGGCTATCGCCATTGTCCGCATCCGTCACGGTTGGGACAAAGCGGTACGCTTCGTCTTCGTTCACGGTTGTTGCTGGCGTGCCAGTAATCACTGGAGCTATGTTTGCTGCAATAACAGTCAACGTACCTTTTGCAAAAGAGATCGCATAGTTTACAGAACTCAAGCCACTCGCCGTTATATCGTATGTACCAATCTCCGAGCTACTGTTCGCAGCTGTATTAAACTGAGCACTCCCTGTTAGGCTGGAAAGCGAATCATCATTTTTAAACCCCGTTATCGGTGCTAGCTCGAAAGTAGGATTGGCTTCGCCTTGTTTACGAGTTGTATTTGCAACTTGAATCGTCAGAGGGGCTTTTGCAACGGTCAACGTCACTATTTTTTCAGTGGCGGCATGAGTTGATGTTTCAGCTACGCTTGCTTTAATGCTTACAGTACCCGCATTACCTATAGTAACGGTGTTACCACTGAGCGTTGTGCCATTTGCTTCACCTACTATGCTGTATGAAATAGCAACATTGGTATCAACCGTTGCGCCTAGTGCAAAATTATCATCACCATAGTTTTTGTTGATATTACCAAAAGTGAGTGTAGGAACCGCTAGCTCTGTAATTGTCAACTGCCCTTCTAAATAACGGATTTCGTAGTTAGAGGATGACACCCCACCAAGCTTAATGGGGTATGTGCCAAGAGGATACATATAGTAACCGCCGGTATTAGTGGGTCTCACTGTCCCAGTAAGAGAGCTCAATGTATCACTATTTTTGAAACCACTGGCAGAGAAGGTGTAAAAGCTCTCATCCAGTAAAATCATGTCGTACTTTAGAGCTGATTTATCATCCGCTGTAATCGTCAACGGTGCTTTAGCTATCGTAAGCGTGATGTTTTTTTCTGCTGCCAAATGGGTTGGAGTCTCAGCTACACTGGCTTTAATACTCACAGTACCAGCATTACCTAAAGTAACGGTATTGCCATCCAATGTTGTACCATTTGCACTACCTACTATGTTGTATGAGATACTTCCACTCGAGTTTGTTACCGCACCTAGACTTATCGCTGTATCACCATAGGTTGCAGTGATATCGGTAAAACCATTAATCGATGTAGGTGTTAGGGGTGACGGGCTATCAATGACAATATTCTGTAAAGATTGGTTCACAGAATCAACATTTAAACCGGTGGTAGACAGCGTAAGGTTCGCTGCATTTTTAATTACTCCTGAGTTGAGGTCGATACCATTCGCAACACTAATACCCATCACCTCAATTCCGGTTTCAATGGTGTAAATAAATGTTAGCGAATTAGTACCAGTTCCAGATTGATAAGTCGCATATTTGGTCTGTCCATTTATGGTTAATGCTAATCTAGGTGCACCAGTGACGGTTACCACTTCGTCCAGCACATAAGTAAACGTAAGTGCCTCTCCCGTACCATAGGTTTTCGCGTTTGGCGGCGTGATATTCACCACTTCAGGCACATTGTTAATGGTGACATTAACGGTAATCGTGTCTTCACCACCATTCCCATCACTGACTTTTATCACAAAACTGTCGCTGCCCGTTTCACCCGCATTAGGTGTGTACGTGGCTGTAGCAGGAGAACCCGATCCGGTGACGGTTCCACTGATAATATTGACAATACCTTTTTGGGGTTGGTTTGTTGAGTCAAGGGACCAAGTTAACGTATCGTCACTGTTCTCGTCATTTACTGTGAGGTTTGAGATGGCTACCGCACTGCTGTTTTCATTGGCAACGAGCGAGGTGGTACTGCCTGCGGTAAATGACGGCGCTGCATTGCCGTTTACATCATTCGCATCAAAACCAAAAAAATAGATAGGTATTGATGTTAGGTGGGGCCAATTAACATTTGAAATAATCAACTCATCTGATGATAAGGCTTTAATATTTGTTAATTCACATGTAGCAACCTGATTAAACGTAACAAGACACTCATCTGATTGTGTACTTGAACTAATAGTTAGGGAAAAATTTGGTTTTTGAGGGTTAGCTAACTGAACATAAACTTTAAAAGCATTGAAGTTTATTTTCTTTCCCGCGCCAGCCACTTTGAAGTGAACTTTTTCAGCACCATAGACACTATGAGTGAAGTTAAAATTTAAAATATGATTTTCTGGTACTTCTGTAGGGAAAACCAGAGCCTGAATATCGTCTGTTTGAACGCTTTGAATACTCGCCTCAATACTTAATTCAGTTCCAGCAACAGTTTTAGCGCCAGTTATGCGCTTATATCCGTCCCCTCCGGTTTCAGTTGTAAAAACAAGCTCTGATGCCTGAGCAATCGTTATATTTGCATATAACAGAATGCATATTCCGACTAGTTTACAAAAACTTTTGTAAATGTATTTTTTCATTATGTTCTCAGATTAAATTGGTACAAATTAACGACTAGTGCGAATACTCCAGCTTTAGTTCTCTGGCAAACTAATGCCGATATAGCAAATCAAATAGTTAATCACCGTGTAGGGACTCTCTGTGTATATAGGAGACCCTCTTCCCGCCAAAGTGCCTGCTTTGATTTGTTGTAACTTGCTTTTATCTGGACTCTCTTTGAAAGCATTAAACTGTTCTGTAGTAAATGCTCCTTTCTTATTAACAACACCTAAATGGCTATTTTCTGTAGGACTGGTTAGATCTGCATTTTCAGTTGTCACCTCAAGCGTAATTTCAGCATTCGGAAGGTTGGTTGAATTCAAGCGTGCTTCAATATGCCCACCTTCTCGGCCAAATCTATAATGATGGTGATGTGTGTGACGAGATCCATCCGGCAAAACATGCGTTCGATCCATACCTCGACCATAGTGAACAGGAGCCCGCCCTATAAAGTTAGGAAGCCGATATGTACTCTGAAATTTACTACCTCCAAACGCGTTACCAATGACATGCCACAATGCATGATATGGATTTTCTTGCCCTTCCAAAATCACCCCTGAAGGCAGTTCTCTGCCATCACATGGCAGCCACCCTTCTGGAATATAATCACCAGCAAACAACATAACTTGACCTAAATAGCCGTCCATAAAACTCTCCATATATGTAAAACTAGCAATTCAATTAAAGTGACTCTTCTTACAACCTCACCTCTAATAATCTTCTATTTGCTGGCTTAGCCTCAATCAGTACCTTTAATCAACCCAGCACTGTAAATAATCACAAAGACGTAAAAAATACTGCTTACGCAATCGGTGAATTAATCAAAGGTAATTGTGAACAAGGCAAAGGTGGTTAGGAATGGTATCGATTGCATTTTCTTAAAAGGGGGAGAAGGCGTGAAATTCAACGCCGAACTCTAGCGTCAAATCAGAGAAAACAGACAGAGGCATAGGGCGTTTTTTCCAAATTATTTGAGGCTGGGCATAACAGAATTAACGCGACCAGAAGTGAGCTTATTTGGCTTTCACCTGAATAACCGACTCTCAATTTGGAACAATGATATCTATCCATCGGTATCTTAGTTGAAAGCCAATACACTTTATATGAGCTGGCCTAATGCATGAGCACCAAATAGCTCACGATAAACAGAGCAAATAAACTCGCCGGCCAATAGGCAAGCTTAATCCATAGCGCATCTCTCGCAACCAAGGGGCTAAACCAGCGATTGGGTACGTTGTAGATAAAGCTCACCACCACGGTCAGTATCATCAATACGTACATCGTTAGGTAATAAAACTCAATGTAGACCACCTCTTGCGTCGCAAATTGGGTCCTAACCTCTGCATGAGACAACACCACCACAAAAAATAAGGCGGCAATTGAGCCTATAATGCCCATAATAGAAAAACCATGTGCCGCTTCTTTTTTGGGGCAATGGCTTAACGTCAATAAAAGAGCAAACAATAAAACAAATACAGTAATCATGGGAATAAGGTGCACCACAAACGCATTGCTAAATTTGCGCTTTAGCACCACATTAAAGTGGAGTTCAGGTACCTCACCAAGCATGGTATCGAGAAAACCTAAATTTGTTTGGTATGTGTTTAATTTATAATCAAAAAAAGTATCATCAACTTTCCAGCCACCTAACACAATATTGTTGTCTAGCCCAAACTTGTCTTGTAAGCCCGTTTTAGGGTATCCAGATAGATCAGAAATAAATACCCAATCTTCACCAATTGGGGGCAAAATTTTAAGCCATGCGGTTTTATGATCAAGCGGGTAATGGCTGTAATTAAACGGTTGGCGAGCTAATACTTCAAAATACCAAACAATAACGCGTTCATTCCCCACTAGTACATCATGCTCTACAACTGGTACTTTAATACCCTTAACTTCTTCGGGAAAAATAAAGGTTTGCCCTTCTCCGATATCAAGTCCTTTTGGGAATTTCTGCCAAAGGTAGCCATTAAAATAAATATCGTTGGCAGAATCGAAATGCATTGAATGTATAAAGACTCCTGTTGGTACATTCACTTTATGCTCAATCGATTGCCCTTGGCTTTGATATAACTTAGATATCTCATTCTTTGCCTGCGCTACAGAAGTTAACTGAGCCTGATTGGGCTGATACCCTGTATCCACCTTATACCAAATTCCCATAATCAATACCGCTATAAACATAGATATCAACGCGACCACGCGCCAATATATTCTTTCATTTTTCACTTTACTTTCCTTATCACTAATCAATGTAGTTCTTTATTATCAACTAACCATGAGCACTTTAGAATTTGATTGCTGCACAATATTATTTCCAAAAACATACAACGTTAATGCTTTCACGTTCAAAAATGCATTTCGAAGAGAAACAAATGTATTTGGAATACTTTTTAAACCTGCTATCCGGGTAATATCTTTCTCATCGAATGGCAACGGCTTCATGCACTGAGCTATTAAACGGAACTTCTCACTGCTCCTTTTTATTTCTAAGCGGTGGGCAGAACACAAAACTGAGATCCACACCAACTTAAATAAAACGGATGTGACGGAGCGTACCCAAATGTTTGCAACTGAAAATAATTCTCTTCCGCTTGAGCAATTGCAAGAATGGGGGCACTCAGGAAAAGGAGTAAAAGTTGCCGTTATCGATGGCGATATTGATAGCCATCACCCATTACTTCAGCACTTGAAGATAGAACACGTGAATCAGCATGAACCTCTAGGAAGCAAGCACGGAACGGCAGTTTGCAGCCAATTAGCTGGCTCGGGTATAGGGGTCGCACCAGAAGTTGAGATAGTGAGTATTCCCGTTTTTTCACAAACGCCAGATGGACAAGTGAAGGGGTGCTCTGAATATCAGCTCAGTAAAGCCATTCATCAAGCGGTGAAACACCAGTGTGATGTGATCAACATCAGCGGTGCATGTTTATCCGTGAATGGTCACGGATCCGATCAGCTACGCCATGCGATTAAGGCGTGCGACAAAGCAGGCATTAAAGTGATTGCCGCGGTAGGCAATGACGGGCAAAGGAGCGAGTCTTTACCCGCATCACTCCCCTCTGTACTAGCGGTCGGAGCGTGTAACAAGCAAGGTGAACTGGCTTCATTCAACAACCACGGCACCAAATTACAGAGAAAGATGTTGCTCGCTTCAGGCGTGGACATGCCTGTGGCATTACCTCAACTCGGCTTTTCCATAGTAAATGGGAGCAGCTTCGCCACACCCGTAGTGTGTGGGGTTTATGCGCTATTACTCAACATGACGAAATCCGCAGAAATAAAAATAACGCCCGATGAGTTAGTGAAATGGTTGTTTGATTCCAGTACCCAATTTTTGCACAACCAACAAACCTATCACCGGTTGAACCTACACAAACTGGCGCAACTGGTACAGAAAAAACGTTTAAAACACCAGAAATTACCTAACACGAGGAGGGGCACAATGCCTACTGATGAACCGAAGCACACCGAAGTACTTGCACCCAGCACGGAAGAGCGTAACGCCCTTGATGCGGTGCTACCAACCGAAGAAGAACACGCATTATTAGAAGAAATTACACCTAGCTCTGTCAAAAATGTGCAGTCCGGCAACACGTCTGGGCAAGCAGGAGTCCCGACTTCATCTGGACTAAACTTGCCTAAAATTAACGACCCAGCTGGGCATATTTCCCCGCACAGTGCTGCAACAACGGTTATGCCACAGAGCGAGCAAACCGATGCACGAGTAGTCAGCCAGCTAAATAAAGTATTCGCGATTGGTGAAATTGGCTACGACTTCGGCTCCGAAGCGAGGTTAGACTACTTCACGCAAGTGATGGGCGGTGAAAACGCACACCCGTTTGACCCAGTGCATATGGCAAGGCACCTCAGTACAGGTGACAACGTTGAGCAATCGAATGCCCTGATCTGGACACTCAAAATCGATGGCATTCCTGTATACGCCATTGAACCAGACAACCAGTTTGCTGTGCTGCAGTTTGCGCGCCTCGTGCAGTTCTTACACGACCAAGAAACCCAAGGCGTCGAGCGCGTTTCCATTGCTGGTGTGATCACCGGTGAAACTCGCCTGTTTAATGGCCAAGTGATCCCACGTATTTCGCCAGTATTGCGCGGCATGTTCAATTGGACATCGCAAGCGCTTGCGGTTTCTGTTTATGGGGAAAACACCAATTTGTCATCAGGCAATGCAGAAAGTGTCACCGCTCAACAAACCGAGCAGATGTCCGATTTCCTAAACCGCGTGTACTACGAGTTGCGTAACCGTGGCGAAATTGATGGAGAGCGCGCCATTAATTTTGCCGCCACCAATGCGTTCCAAATGAAAGAGATCTTTGCCGATGCATTCAAAGAAAACCTCTTCTTGAACAAAATTACCGCAGACCAAAGCCCCATCACTCGCCCAGAATCGATTTGCCTAGACGTAGTACTCGAATTCTTTAACCCGAAAGAGCGCTTAACCGCAGCTCGCAAGCTTTACCGTTACACCATTGACGTGAGTGACGTTATGCCCGTCACCGTCGGTAAAGTGCGCATGTGGCACGCATATTAATTGAAACCCTTAACCGGGCGTTACGCCCAACCATTAACCCACTCTATCTTAAATAAGGAGATAACCATGAAACTACCCACTCAAGCACCAGGTGTAGACCGTTCAAACCGCCTAGAAGCCGCGCAAGCAGCAGGCGTAAACCCTGCGTTCTGGGGAACGGCTTTCGACATTCTGAAAAAAGCCGGTAAAGGCGCGCTACAAGGCGTGATGAGCTAAGCAACACCCAGGCATTCATTCTTCTTTCACTGAATGAATGCCACCCGCTTCATGTTCACTTCCATTGCTCGTGAAAGATGAAGCGTATTTAAAACCTTACCCAACACAACAATGTGTTTAATTAACCCATATCCAATAAGGAGAACACCATGAAACTACCAACTCAAGCACCAGGCGTAGACCGTTCAAACCGTTTAGAAGCCGCGCAAGCAGCCGGCGTTAACCCTGCATTTTGGGGCGGCGTATTCGACGTACTGAAAAAAGCGGGCAAAGGTGCATTGCAAGGTGTAATGAGCTAAGCAGCCATAGAAACCTTATTAACCTCAGTTCTGGGTAATAACATTTTTCTGATTAATGTTTTACCTATGAGCAAGAAGCAATTAAAACGCAATGCACACCTTGTTCTATATAAATGTAGAACTCATTATTCAGAACTAGGTTTTTAAACAAAATAATTTAACAATTTTATCATATCAAAATGATAAATATGAGATAGCTTATCAGCACTTGAGCTATATAGTCTTTATATATAAATACAGAAGGTATTATTATGCCAGGAAACTTCATTTTACCAAACGCCAAATCAAAAGATTTAAAAGGGCTTACTTATTTATTAGGTGCAAAAGTTGACAATGAAATTCATCACTGTGACCAAAATGGCAAATTAGATGATTTTATTAATAATGAAACGAAAAATAGAAACGGCCTTCCTCCTCACTTTTACCTTAGTATTAGAAGTGAAAATATAAACAATAGCTACAACATACTAAATTCACTACATATGGATGGAAATAGTACATATATCAAAGATCAGACAGATATTGCAATTGACGGGGTATCAGCAATAAACAAATTAATATCCCCTGAACATTTAGTTAACTCTCGCGGTAAAAAAATGTCTAAACCCCTTGATTCAAAAGTTCCGCTGGCTCGAGCTATTGAATACTGCCGCATCTGGAAGGAAACTGTGGAACAAGATGGTGAAATTTCAATTTCAATATATTCACTAGATGGAGATAATATTTGGACAGAAAACGATGTAACCAAGAAATTAAAAGATATAACTAATATTCATTACTTTAAAGGTGTTCCACAAAGTACAAAATAAAAATGTAACTAATGATTTTTTGGTTTAATAAGTTAACACGTGAGCTAAATTAGTTTCCTTAGCTCACTTTATTTCTTCCATAAAATATTAACCTAAAAAATCGACAGCTGATTTATACCCTAAAAATAACTAGTAATTGGGTATAGGTAACAATTCTCTGAAAATATGGATCTCGCAAATACCGAAATTTTATACCCCCTGTTTGAACGGTTAAAGCTTATGAACAATACAATCAACACCCTAATCAACGAACTGAACGCCATGGTGCAGCACGCAACAGGGTTGGGCGAGCCATTACCTGCTGGAATGTTGCATCATTTGGATCATTTGTTGTTTAAGCAAAATCAAACGCAAGGGGAAGAATACCCATCCCCATATACCGCTGACGATCTCCAACAGTTAACCGACTACCACCAAATGATGGCTGAACTGATAGAGCCAGCACAGCCCCGTTCAGTATTGTTGATAAAACAACAAGAGCAGCAGCAAGGTATGTTGGGGTTTCTTGGCCCAGTTACCTTGGTTCGGCAACTGACGGGGCTGGCGATTTTCTGCGTGGTTATGACCATTGCACTCGCGCTTTCCCCCGAAATCAACCGAGAAACCATCAATAAGGATTTGTTCGAAAATTCAGGCATTTCCCTACTGCTAAACCTGCTGTTTTTACTTTGTTGTGCCGGATTAGGGGCAACCTTCTCGAATTTGAACAAGCTGTTTTTGTATATCGATGCCATGACGTACGACCCACGGTTTAACTCAACCTACTGGATTCGAATCATCATGGGGTTTATGAGTGGGTTGATGATCGCGGAACTTTTGCCTTTAGGGCAAATGCAGGCCGCTGCTGGAAGTGAAAGTACCATGGTGGATTTAGACAAACCGCTCGCCGCCATTTTAGGCGGGTTCAGCTCAGATGTGCTTTACCGCTTTTTATCCAGGCTGCTGGAATTGGTGGAACAACTGTTCAAAAGCCAGCCATCTGGTGAGCGAGGAAAGCGCTCGTCGTATCATGCGAATCCACGCCCTGCTAGACATGTTGTGTACGAATCAAAAGTTGCAGAGAACGCGAATAGCATACCACCCAACTCGCAACCTGTTACCGAAATACGCGCGAATATCACTGAGAGCGAACAAGGAAATGCTGAAACGCCAGTTGGTGCGCTTGATAGAATGGCAAAGGGTACGCCGAACATGAATAAGGAACCGGAAACTCACTTCAATCAACCTCAACACGATCAAGATACCCTAACGATTTTGCAGTTAGGTAAACTCACCTACGATGCCGAAGGCACCGAAGGAGGGCGTTACCACAGCCGTAAGCTTCATGTTCCTTCTGGATCTTCTGGGCTCACCATTGGGCGTGGGTACGACTGTAAGGAAAAGAGTACAAGCCAAATTATCAACCAACTTTGTGAAGCGGGGTTACCGTTAGCGAAAGCCCAAAAGTTAGCGGGTGCTTCAGGGTTAAGTGGTAAACAAGCATCTGATTTTATTGCTGATAACCAACTTGATGATGACGAAATTACCGTTGAACAACAGGAAAAGCTGTTTGCCATCAGTTATCAATCCCTATTAGCCGATGTAAAACGGATTTGCAGCAAAAGTGATTGCGTGGCGGCTTATGGGGATGTGAGCTGGGATACGCTGAATAACAAAATAAAAGCCGTGCTGGTGGACTTGCGATACCGCGGAGATTACACGCCCAACAGCCGAAAGCTGATTCAGTCTTATGTTGCCAGCAACAATTTCGCTGGGTTCTATACCGTACTGTGCAACCGCCAGCTTTGGCGACAAGTGCCTGAAGATCGCTTCAACCGTCGGGTAGCGTTTTTGAACGAGTAAATTGATGCCCTACCTGCGATTGCAAGTAGGGCAAGTTTCAAGATTTTAACCGTGGGTGTATTCAGTCGTTACTTTGTGGCATCAAATGGCGTACTTGTTCTTGCCTTAGTTTAAGCCTGTGCTTTCTGTACTGAAGTGGTGTCAAATTGAAGTGTTGCTTAAAAGCCGAAGAAAAGTTATTGGCGTTATTGTACCCCACATCCAGTGATATATGGGTGACATTCAATTCCGTTTTTTCAAGCAACTCTGCACCTTTTTGTAAACGCTGCTCGCGTAGCCAAGAAAATATGGTTTGCCCAACGATATCTTTAAATGCCTCAGACAAGGTGTTTCTATTACTGGAGAGCTCTTGGCTAAGTTGCCCCAATGTAATATCTTCATCAAGGCGAGATTTCAATATGCTTATAGCTCTGGTAACCAGTATTTCTTTTTTGCTTAACGGTGGTGTTTGAATGGCGGCAGGCATGTATTTAATTGCACTGACTCTACGAATAACTTCCTCCGGAACAATTGGGTAGCTAATATAATCTGTAAAACCTTCTTCAAAAATAGAACGCCTGTTGTTTTCAGATGCGTGAGTCAATGCAAGAACCACGGGAGGGTTAGAAATACCTTGGATAGCTTTTCTTAACACTGAAAAAGAAGCAATCGGTTCGTTTTCTTCCATAACGTCTAAAATAATAGCATTGGGTACGGAATTAATTACTTCTTCTGATATGTCAGATAAAGTTGTATACTTTACTCTACACCCATTTTTCTTTAAAACGTTTTCTATTTCTAAAAAATTTATTTACCAAATCCAACTAGCATAATGACACTCTCTTTCATTTCAATATTCCTTTGTTACGTTAAAACCAATTAAAATTGGTGATTTATTTTTCATCGCTAAGATAGAAAATCCTTATCGAACCATCCTTATGATTTTTAAGATAGCTCTATTGTTCTATTAAAGTATTCGCGATATCTCCTTGGGCTAATGCCAAATTCATTTCTAAATGCTGTTGAAAAGTTATTTGCATCAGAATACCCAACCTCCATAGCTATAATGGATATTGGTGCATCGGATTCTTCAATTAAAGCTTTGGCAGTATCGAGTCTTTTTTTCCGCAACCATTCAAATGGTGTACTGTTGGTAAACCTTCGAAACAGAGAAATCATTTTATTTCGATTTACCCCTACATATTTACACAACTCTACTAGGGTTATTTTTTCTCCTATCCTGCCCATCATATAATCTATCGCCACTTGAAAAACTCGCTCCCTCTCTCTATAACGGGATATCGTATCTTCCATAACCACCCTCCATAAATAATAGAATTAAAAATAAAACACCTAGAATTCCGAAAAAGAGTTCCACAGTCTATTACACGGCGTTACACTAAAGCTTCTGTTTGCGATCTCTATGAGTTACCTCACCAGATAAAAAACGGTCTTTTTTTCGAGACATATCTCAATAAGTAATCAGAAAACGCAACGCATACACAATAATTATAAATTCCTCATTAAATTATATGAAACAAGCCTTCCTTAACACTGCTGGTACAAGTCGCAATAAAACAATTAATTACAATTAACCCATTGATAAAAAAGAAAAACAAAATTTGTAAAATGAGTGGAATTTAGCCGGGATGTTTCTAGAAGTTTACAATCACAGAAATTTGGAAGAGGAGACGTTAATTCTTTATTGAGCTAACAGGATATAGCTCTCACATTGGCAATTGACAATAATAACAATTACATAAAGAATAACAGGCGGACATTCCATATAACATAGGCGAATCCTGCTTTATCGCCTGATAGAGCAAAGGATTGATGATGAGCAAAAACAAATGGAAATTGGTGATTCAAGAGGTAGGGACACACCAAGCAAAAGTTTGGGTTGGTACCTTATCTGAATACCAAGGTAAACCGGACACCTTTACCGTTAACGTGTTCACGCAGCCTATCACTGAGCGAGAGCGTCAGCCCATCGCTACCTATCCCATACAGAAACAAGACTGGGAACGACCATTTACAAAACTACGTGAGCGCTTTTTTAAGGTGGTGACGATCACGGGGTTAGAGCCCAATAAAACGTATTACGTCGATTTTGTTCGCGGTGAGCACACGTTTAGCTGCAGTGAAGATCACAGTAAAACCATTCAGGAAACAGTGCTAGAAACAGGCACACTCAAAACCTTACCCACTTCGCTTTCAGAAACCGAACCCTTTGTAGCCATGCTCGGAAGTTGCTTTTACAACGGCAAGCATGAGAAGGGACAAGCGGCGAAAGCGTACACTCATTTGTATTTTCAGGGAAAACCTGAAGAGCAACCTCATGTTAAATTTCTTACTGGCGATCAAGTGTATCTCGATATTGGGGTGGACTCACTCTCACCCGTGGTTAATGAAGTCCATAAACGAATCGCGACGGATTATGAAGAAACGTGGGATATCAACCGTAAGATGTACCGACATGGTGGGTGTTGGTTTTTAGCCGATGATCATGAATATTGGAATAACTATCCGTATGTCCAAGGCACCAACCCGTACTTGTGGGCGATTACTTTATCCAAAAAGATCAAAGCAGCGTGGACGAAAAGCGCGAAAGATGGCGTTAAAAACGTGCAGCAGATTACCCCATTTCGAACGTTCGATATTGGTGACGATTTGTCTTTCTGTTTTGTGGACTTAAGAACAGACAGAGACAAACGTGAACCACCAAAATCGCTGACCACCAGTAAGGTGTTTAAACAGCTTATCGACTGGGCAAAAAGCCTCGATAAAGTGGGCGTGTTAGTGTTGCCTCAACCACTTATCGTTAAACCGGGTACTGAGTCGGACTACAACCTCGCCAACTATGAAAGCCAGTACAAGCAACTGCTTGATGCATTAGCCGCATCTGGAAACGACATACTGTGTTTGTCGGGGGATGTGCATTACGGCCGAATTGCCAGCGTTAAGATTGGCAGTAAAAAAGCTATTCTGCATGAAGTCATTTCTTCTCCAATGTCGAACATTCCTGCATCCGATGGTGGAACGTTTTCCGCTGCGACACCTAGGAGAGTGAAAAACCTACCTCGCTTTTCAGGTCACAATGAAGGCGTTGAATACGGAGATGTGTGGTGCACAAAATCGGAGCTCGTCAGCAAATGGTACATGCTGAAAAATTACTATCAGAATAAAGAACACTTTATGACCCTGGCATTCACTCGCTCACACACGGGTAATGTAAAACTGGAAGTGCAAGCTTGGTTAGTCAGGCATTGCGAGCGTTCTGGTAAACCGAAAAAACAATTTAAAGACAGCAGAGTCATCACACTGAAAAAACGCCCAGCTTAAGTCTAGAAAGATAAGCATTCTAAGCGTTCGCTCATCTCCTTTCTTTAAAATGGAATTTCGGTTATTCCATTTTTACTTCGCACCGTTGTTACGCTCATTCCAAAGCGTAACAACAGGTCAATCACAATGTCTCGACACCACTCGAATACGAGGCAAGGAACGCCATCAAACTCTTTTTCATGGAAAGCAATACCAACACTTAGCTTTAGAAATGCCAAAGCATCAGCGCTCTGCAAAACCATAAAAACCGCGCTAGCAACATTAATAAAAACCGCAATCGGCTTAGGCACTTTGTATTTCGCGTCTCTGGCATTTTCGAAATTAAGCACGATACATGGTACGGAATTGCCAGAAACTTACTTTGTGGATGGTTACCCCAGTATATTGGTATTGCTCGATTCTGAATTTTTTATGGGTGTCATCTTCTGCGTCACCATTAGTGTGATTGTGTATGTGTTGTATTTATTGTGGCAGTTACACGAAGTCGCGGTTCATAAAGCACAAAAAATGTCGTCCGCTCATACCCAAATTGTGTTTGCGCTTTCTCTGTGTGGATTGTTTATTGATAAAGCATGGTGGGTACTCGCTATCATTATTGCCTTTACTCGTTGGGACATTGTTTCAGACTCGCTCTCCAACATCATTCGTAAAGGTCTTCACATAACCAAAGGCACTAAGGAGTCATCATGAAAGAGATTATGCTCCCTTACATTCTGATCTGTTGGATTTTGGTCAGGCTAAAAGTAGTGGCTTGGACGCTTAAAAACGCGGTTGTGATGGTGGGGCTAGGCGCTTTTATCGCCTTTATGTTATTTACCGCTCATCGCTTTTGGTCACCTGCAGACCTTACCGACAGTACAACAGTAAAAGCCCCTCATGCAGTACTGAGCCCTCTCGTTGGTCAGGAGGTGGAACAAGTGCTGGTAAGCCACAACCAACACGTCCGTGAAGGCGATTTGATTTACGTATTGAAGTCAGAAGATACGGATTCACAAGTCAAAGGGCTACAGGCACAAAAGTTAGCAGCAGAAGCGGAAATTGTTGCCTTAAAACATCAGATCACCAACGATGAGAAAACATTACGTCGATTGGAAAAGCTGGACGATTTTGCCCAAGAATCGCATAGAGACGATACCAAAACACGAATCGATGCTAACAACGCAAAAGTGGCGGCAGTGTTTGCTCAAATCAAATCGATTGAAGCACAGATCGCGACAGCCGAATGGCAAAATGATCGCCGAGAGGTTCGCGCACCTTTTGATGGACAGGTGTCGATTGCTAACCTTGCTGAAGGCACCCGTGTTGGTAACATGCATTTATACAACACGTCGAAAAAGTTTGTGGAAATGCGTATTGCGGATCAAACCTATCGCAATATTAAGGCTGGTCAATTTGCTGAATTTTATGTGGATGCATACCCCGGTGAAATATTCAGAGGGCGTGTTCATAGTGTTACGGCAGGAACAGGGGAAGCGAGAGTATCTGTGGTGAATGGCACACAACACGTACGCCAACACGTCAATAACAATGCAGGGACACATGGGCGAACTGTCATCATCGAATTTGAAGAACCTCAGGGCTACAACGTTCCCATTGGCGCAACCGGTTCTGGTTGGATATCAGCGACCAAGCCACATGAAATGCTCGGTTTTATGGACATCATTGGTGCCGCGACGGTGAGGTTAAAATCCTACAAAGCGTACTTCTCTGCCATGTAAATATTGGTTGATTTATCGAAAGCGCAGTCTCCTATAAATTGGCTGCGCTATTTCTCCATCCAGCTTTGAGCTTTCTGCTCTAAGACATGTTCCACCAGCGCCATTAACCATTGAGTTTTAGGATTGTTGCGCTGAGAAGCTTTAACGATGATGGCCACATCCAGCTCAATTGGCGTCACATTTTGTTGCCCAGAAAAAGGCGCGTAGCGAATGGTGTAGCAATCTTCCATTAAGCGGTTCATTAACTCATAGTTATCGATCTGAATCGTTGGCTCTATTGATGGGTCTATTGCATGAAAATGGTGCGTATATTCATTGATGCCCGAAACCAAAAACTTCACATATTCTCCGCTAGGGTTACCATCGATAAAACCCGCACCTTTATGCAATTTTTTCTGGTAGAAGTGCTGAGATTTGTCGCTAAGAATATGAACGCCAAGGTCGACACCTTCTTCTAAAATAAGAGACTCACTGGTTTGTTGCCAAGTTCTTAATTCGATGACGGCTTGGGTTTCTTCCCTAATCGCTTTGATCAATTCTGTACCACACGCCACTAAATACGGCTCGACCAAATGCAACGAGATGTTTTCCAGTTTACTTGGCTTAAACTCTTCAGGGTGAAGGGCTTGCTGTACTTGTTCTAGCGCTGCTTTGAGTTTGGGTTCGACTTCGCACGCGTAAGACGTGGGAGTCAGCCCATCACTACCACGAACAAACAATGGGTCACCCAACTCATCTCTAAGCTGTGCCAATACTTTAGACACGTAAGATTGAGAGCGACCGATCTTTAGCGCAGCGCGTTGAGTTGAATGGGTTTGCATCAATGCTAAGAAAACGGGAATGGAGTTTAAATCGCTTATCAAATTGTTACCTCATATTCGTTACAAATAGCTTAATGAAATAAAAACAACACTCTCAATTACATTCATTTCAGCATTAAACTAATGGTGCATCTAAATCACTAGTAAACAAGTTGAATATTGTTATTCAATAAACAATTATCCACATAGTTTTTATTGGGACTTAGACACTATGCACTACCAAACTGGGAAACCTTAAATCGAAACTTTCCAAACCTACCTGCTGCTACTGTTTTTACGCAGATTGGTGGGAAAGTAGCCTTAAATTACGAAATTGGTGTTTTTAAAAATGCTTGTGCTACTAGAATTTCTAAAGCTCTAAATGGCTCAGGGGGGAGACACAAAATCCCATACTACAAAGCTGTAGGTCCAAATGGAAGAATGGAAGCTCAAGTCTCTTCTGGCAAAAACAAGAATTGGCACATTTTTCGTGTGAAAATTTTAATCAAATACCTAACTGAAAAATATGGTTCTCCCAGCACCTATATCCCAAGTGAATATAAAAAAGAAATATCAGGGAAAAAAGGTATTATTATATTTGAAGTTAACGGATGGGATGACGCCACTGGACATGCTGATCTTTGGGATGGGGAAGATTGCGTCTACGCTAGCTACGATTCATCTGCTCATAGAATTTTATTTTGGGAGGCTCCGTAAATGAAGAAAGGCAAAGCATTAATGTTGTCGCTCCTATCTACAGCACTGCTTGTATGCGCTCCTTCCTACGCAGGACTAGAGCACAAGCAATTGTTAAACTTTGCCCATGTAAACTGCCTGTTTAACTACATGAAAAGTATGGGGTATGAAACTGAAGATCTTAGAACCCTGTCAGCTGGAATTGTTGAAAAAAGTACTCTAGACCCAGAAAAATTTGTGCGTGTACACGAACTCGTAAAAAGTTACGAATCTAGCGCCAAGTACAAAGCTGACGTTGATACCAACTTAACAAAATGCTTCGAGATACCTTTCGATAAGAACTTTGCAAAAAAGATAGAGGAAATTGCACTCGCAAAGTAATAGAGTAAAGACTATTTGATTTCTTCTTTTACCAATTCGCGGAGCCATATATTTTTGTCTCTGGTGTGCTGGCGTGATGGCCAAATCAAAGATATAGCAAAGTCGTTCACATCAATGGGCGACTTAGTCATCACCAGTTGGTCATCAAAGCCTTCAATTTGTGCCATTCGCTTGGGCACAATGGCAAGCAGCTTTCGCTGACAAAGTAATTGCCGAATAGTCAGGAAATTCCCCGCAGCTACACGTACCTGACGGGATTCATCCATCTGTTCCAGATGTTTATCGATACCGGTGACCAGTTCGCCGCCCGGGCTGACTAGCGCATGGTCAATTGACAGATATTGCTCCAGTTTTAGCACTTTGACCTTGCCAAACAGAGACTCATCAAAAAGGCACACATGTTCTTCATCATATAGGTGCTCACCTTGAAATCTCGCATCCAGATCAGGAAAGCTTCCCACAACCACATCCAGCTTTTGCTCTTCAACCAATCGAACATAGTTGCTTCGGTTGACGTTAACAAAACATATCTGGCTTTCAGGTGCCTGTCTGGAGATAACATCAAACAATACAGGTGCAAAAATAAACTCTGCGTAGTCCGTTAAACCTATTCGGCACACACCTTTATAGTCTTTGGGTAAAAAGACTTTGGGAGACAGCAGCTCTCCGGTGACTTTATCTAATATGCTCTCGACGGTAGAGGCTAATGAGAGTGCTCTTTCGGTCGGCAACATGATATGGCCGCGTCTCTCAAATAACGGGTCATCCAACAACACTCGTAATCTAGCCAAGCTGTGGCTCATCGCCGATTGACTCACATGCAACTGTTTGGCAGCAGCACTCACACTCTGAGTTTCAAACAAGGCAGAAAATGCCACCAAAAGATTTAAATCGATGCTTTTCCAATTAATGTCGAGACGCATACCTCACTCCCTGCCTCACTATTACTTTCAACCAAAACCAAACTAAAACCCAAACTAAAACCCAAACCCATTTCATTCATATTCTATATTAAAACTATCAATTTGAATCATTTATGTTGTGCCAGTAGTCTTTCTACCAATAACCACTGTATTTAAATTGGACTTGGTAGATGTTCTCGATTTTTAAAACCTTTTTCCTGCTTGGTTGGGTAAGCTTTGGAGGCCCAGCAGCGCATATTGGGTACTTTCGAAATACCTTTGTTGAAAAGCTCAAATGGCTAAGTGAAGAAGAATACGCTCAGATTGTTGCACTCAGCCAATTCTTACCTGGACCAGGTTCTAGCCAAGTGGGCTTTGCGATCGGTTATCGCAAAGGAGGAATTACGGGGGCAACGGCGGCTTTTTTAGGCTTTACTTTGCCTTCTATTCTTCTGATGTTGGGGCTGGCTATTCTCAGTAGCCAACTCACGGATTCCAGCCTCTTCCAAAATGTCATTCACGGACTGAAGTTGCTCGCTGTTGTTGTGGTTGCCGATGCGACGATCGGCATGTATCGGAATTTCTGCCTACATAAAATAACTATTGCCTTGTGTGTTGCAACGGCTATGGCACTTCTGTTATTTCCTAACCTGTATACGCAGATGATGGTTTTAGTGGTTGCCGCTCTTATAGGGCAAGCCTTTTTGAAAGGGCAACCGAAAGCAAACGACACTTCCCATCCAATACAAATCAACTGGATGCCTCTCATTGCGTTTGTTGTTCTCTTAATGGGTTTACCTATCGCGGGTAATTTAATGAAAGAGCTCCAACTGTTCAGTGACTTTTTCCAAGCAGGTAGCTTAGTATTTGGCGGCGGTCATGTGGTACTGCCCTTGTTGCAAAATATTGTCGGTGAACAAATCAGCCAAGATGCATTTCTTACTGGTTATGCCGCAGCTCAAGCCGTGCCGGGTCCTATGTTTACTTTTGCTACTTACATCGGTTACGAGCTTTTACCCACGTCTCCTGTTGTTGGCGCATTACTGGCAACCATAGCCGTCTTTCTTCCGGGTTTCTTACTGTTATTGGCGGTATTAAATAACTGGCAAGCGTTGGCAAGCAAACCCAAATTAGCGGGGGCTGTCGCAGGTGTAAACGCATCGGTAGTCGGCCTTTTATTAGCAGCTCTCTATCAGCCTGTTTTTACCAGTGGTGTATTAACGGGGGCAGATATGGCTGTAGTTTTGGCCGGTTTTTATTTTTTGAAACAACGCAAACTTCCCATCGTTGCTCTTGTGGCATTTTTCATTGCCGCTGGCATATTTCTTGGTCAATTAATGGCTTAAGGCTTGTCTAAATTTAAGATAAAACCGAGCTTGATCCGCTCGGTTTTTTCACTTTCTTTAATAGCTAATTTATTGAGCATTTTTTCTGCAAAAGATCGTTTCCTTGACTAGACTTGATCGTTAGATATTCACTTATCTTAAGTGCACATTTATTAATAAAAATTCGCACTCAAGGCTTTAGACATAGAGGATCGTGGTTATGTTTATTCGGCAGCGTCAGTCGTTCCATTCTTTTCCGAGTCAAATGGCATCTTTAAACCAACATCTTGAGCACGTTCACCATCAAATAAAAGATAAAGTGCCTCAAGTGGATCGGATCTCATTTACCTTATACGACGCGCATTTGGATCTCCTTCGCACCTACGCTGAAAGCGATACGGATGGAAATACATTAAGCCACCATGAATACCCTTTTTCGGAATGTCGATCCCTTCAAGAATGTGCCAATAAAAATCTTTATCGGGTCATCAATGACATTGCGACTACGGTCAATTCCAATCGACACCATTCACGATGGTTAATTGAGCAAGGCTATCTTTCTTCATTTACCGTTCCGACATACCACCACAATCAATTCATTGGGTTTATTAACTTCAATTCTCACCAAAGCCATGTTTTTAGCCCACAAGTGCAAAATGAGTTAATGCCTTTTTGTGAACAAATCAACTTCACCATAAACTCGGAATATTCCTTGGTGCATTCCATTTTAACTTCCGCTGAATTGACGCGAGACATATACCCCGGTGCGCAGAGCGATTCTGATGAACACATTTTGCGAGTAAGCCTTTACGCCAAATTGATTGCGTTAGAAGTATCCGAGTTATACGAGCTAGATGATGAAACCATCGAGCATATTCATTTGTTTTCTCGCCTCCATGACATTGGCAAAGTTGCTTTACCCGAAACCTTGTTGCTCAAGCCAATTACGCTCAATGCACAAGAAAGAAAAGTCATGGAAAGCCACGTTGATAAAGGCTTAATCATTATCAATAAAATCCTCCAGAATTTGGGTTCTCCTAAACACCCGTGTATTCAAGTACTCAAAGATATTATGGCTTATCACCATGAGTTTCTGGACGGCAGTGGTTACCCTAACGGGGCTGGCCATAGTGACATTCCTGTTTCAGCAAGGATTGTTGCCGTCGCGAATATATTTGATGCGTTAACCAGCCACCGTCCATATGCCCAAGCTTGGTGTGTGACATCGGCGCTTCTTGAGTTAGAGAAAATGGTGGCGGATGGAAAACTGGACGGCAATTGCGTTAACGTACTTCGAGATCATCAAGGCTACATTACCCAAGTTCTTGAACAGCACCCGGAGCACGATCCGCGTGAAGGTGTGATTCATCATTGAGCCTTTGCCTTAATGTCTTTCCGACAAGTTTAAGGTATTAGGATTGATATTATATAGAGCAAGGTATGCTTCGATCTCGTCGGATAACCTTATCGACAACGATAGGTGATTACCGCTTTGGTCGGCTCGCTTTTCAAGTTGTAAGGACGAGTAGCTTTGCGTAACGGATTTAGCGATATAATCCAATACCCACATCGATTCTTGAGTCAACTCATCTTTCTTAAAAGTAAACGTTACATACGCTAATAAGTCGGGTTCTCTCGCTACCGAAACTTCGCCACGAGACACCAAATATTCTGCACATTTTTTATCGACACCCAAGTTTTGAATATCGGCAATAAGCCACTGATTGATTGGCTTTGCTTTAGCATCAAAATGGGGTTGTGCATGAATAAATGACGAGTCCAAATTTTGATTTACATATTTGCCTGTTGTTCCTTTCCCCAGCCCAATGGTTTGGTGATATTCAATCACTGGCGCATCACAATGAATAACAAGACCGTTTGAACGACGATCTAGATGCGAAGCAACGCTGACGGCTGAAACCAGAAAAAAGAGAGGAACATATAGAAATAAGCTATTTTTTGTGTCCATTAAACTTATTGAACTTCATGTTTATATAACAATGGATGTTGTCCAATTAACGACATGAAAAACCGATTCTCGCTAGTGAACAAAACAATATTGAAGCGATGTAAAACCACAAGTAAACCATTACTGCTCGAGTAAACGAATGAATCAGTCACCACACATTTATTCCGAGTAAGATGAAGATCCACCTTCAGAAATAGAAATGATCGCTTCTGAAAGGAATACCTGTAAATCATTGTCAAATATCGCGATCACAATTGCCGATAATGCCACGCCAATGATCGCGTATTCGATTGCAGTAACGCCGGATTGGTTTTTTATCACCTTGCCAGTACAGATCCTGATGAGATGTATAATTGCTGAACCCATACTTCACTCCAATTATCTGCCAGAGAACTGTCTCTCATCTATAAGGCTAGTTGGATATAGTTAGATCTTCAAACAAAGATAAGCACGATATAAGAACAAAAAATCGGCGATAAATAATGTAATGATTCAAAAAGAAATTTGGCTATAGAATGGAAAATTATGACCTCATTTCTACCTTTTTGAAATGGTTAACATCATTTCCCCATCGGCCTTTCGGCACTCAAGTTGTTCTAACATCATCAAGTGAGTAGACGATCTCAAGACCTCGCAAAATTTGAATACTACGGTTGACCGAGGCTATACTTAACGACTAGTTTAACATCATGATAACAATTACAATTCATTATAAAAAAAGACATGGAGTCACCTGATGGTTCAGCCTCAAACGACACATAACGCGAAATGCTCTCTCACACCTCCGAATGAACTGATCTTGAAATGGGCACAAGAACGCCCGAATGAGGTTTATCTCAAACAGATCATTAACCGACAATTTGTAGAATTCACCTACGCTGATGTTGCCGATAAAGCACTTAAGCTGGTTTCCGCATTGCAATCTTTGGGTTTAGAGCCCGGAGATAAAATAGCGCTGATCTCTAAAAACTGTGCGGAATGGTTTATCACTGATCTTGCCTTGATGCTGGGAGACTACATAAGTGTTCCTATTTTCCCAACAGCAGGTAGTGACACGATAGAACACTGTATAACGCACAGTGGCAGTAAAGCGCTTATTGCAGGCAAGTTAGATGACTCTGCCGCAACAACCGAAGTCATGAATAAGCTAAGCGACTTGATCACCATTTCGCTACCTTACGACTCCGCACCAGCTTGCCAATATGAGTTCACGACACTGATCGAGAATCAAGCTCCCAGCGAACTAAGGCCCGAACATTACGACGACAAACTGATGTCTATCGTATACACCTCAGGTACGTCGGGCTTACCAAAAGGCGCAATGTTAACCTACGGCGCATTCAATTGGTCTAGCCAGAAATTGATTGAGCACTTAGGCGTAGATAGTGATGGTAACGATCGATTGATGTCCTATCTTCCTCTCGCCCATATAACGGAACGCGTCTATATATTTGGTACATCGATTCGCGAAGGTGTTATGACCGCATTCCCAGAGTCTTTGGATACCTTTATTGAAGATGTGAAGATGCAAAGACCGACACTGTTTATTTCCGTTCCACGTTTATGGACGGTCTTCCAACAGCGGATTCAAGAAAAATTACCTCAGAGAAAACTGAATATATTGCTGAAAATCCCATTCATTAACTCACTCATCAAAAAGAAATTGGCAGATGGGCTAGGACTGAATGAAGCTCGAATATTGGGTTGTGGTTCGGCACCTGTCTCCCCTGCACTTCTGGAATGGTATCGTTCCGTTGGTTTGAACATTACCGAAGCTTGGGGCATGACCGAATCCTTTGCATACAGCACGCTAAACTACCCATTTAAAGCAGATAAAATTGGTACAGTGGGCAATGCAGGGCCTGGCGTAGAACTGAAACTTGCTGAAGATGAAGAGATTCTCGTGCGCAGCCAAGGTTTGTTTGCGGGGTACTACAACAATGATGAAGCCACCAAAGAATCGTTTAATGAAGACGGCTGGCTGCACACTGGCGATATTGGCTCTATTGATAGCGATGGTTATTTAACCATTCAAGGTAGAAAGAAAGACACCTTTAAAACGGCCAAAGGGAAATTTGTCGCTCCTGTACCTATTGAGAAAAAGTTGTTTGAGTACAGCAAAGTAGAAATGATGTGCTTGATAGGTTCAGGGTTGCCAGCTCCAATATTACTTGCGATACCTCATGCCTATCCTAATTTCGATCCAGCTCGCTATGAAAAACGTGCCGCCAAAGTCATCGAGCGCATGAATCAGACGCTAGAATCTCATGAACAGATTAAAGGCGTGCTCATGGTAAAAGAACCTTGGAGCATTGAGAATGGCATTCTCACTCCTACGCTTAAAATTAAACGCCATATACTGGAAAAGAAATATCACGATGTCGGTGCAAACTGGCCAAAAGGCAAGCTTATCGTTTGGGAAGAGTAACGCCGACCCATTGTATTGATTAACCCATCGCATTGATTAACTCGGGGAGCCAAATGGTTCCCTTTTTCTTTCTTGTCACTCGATACTGTTCGTTATTTAGGCGCTAGAAAATATCAATTGTGGTCGTTCCCCCTTATTTTCTACACATTAAAAAATAACCCCGGCTTATAGAAATCGTACATAGTCCCGATTGGTTGTTGGGGTTACTTCAACACCGACATCTTTTTGAAGATGCTTAGACATGTCGGAAATCTCCGAGTAATGTTCCTTTTCTTTCACTGAGCGTCTATTTTTTCTTTTTTCACCAAAACCCCAAGAAAACTGATAGTTAGGAAATGAAATCTCAAAATCAAAACCCCAATTAAGTGCAATTCTCATAATGTATCTCCTCATGTTCCGCTTGTTACTTCTTATCATTTGTCGTTATTATGAGATTCAAACAGGCAATAATCGAACGACGATTACTTACAAATAATATAAGTAGAAGTTATGGACTCAAGACTACGCCACTTATCAGGGCTCCGGTATTTTGAAACAGCAGCGCGCTTAAGCAGCTACAGCAAAGCAGCAGAAGAGCTATTTGTTAGCCAAGCAGCAGTAAGTCAGAAAATACGCCAATTGGAAGAGGCGTTGGGGTGTAAATTGTTTATACGCCAAGGTCGAGAAATGGCATTGACGGAAAAAGGAAAAACGCTTTTCGGGCAAGTATCTCGTGGCTTTGAGCATATATTGAAAGGTTTAAATCAAATAACCAACGAACCCATCGACGGTGTATTGTCGGTGAGTGCCCCACCTTCATTTGCCTCTCGCTGGTTGCTGCCTCGTTTGTGGAAATTTTCCATGCTTCACCCCAACATTCCTATCAGAGTAATCACTACTTGTGACGATTTAGATCTTCGCCACGGAAACATCGATGTGGCGGTTTGGCAAGGCGATGATATGGAAAATTCTGAAGGCTTGATTAAAGACATGTTGCTGGAAGAACCGATTTTTCCCTATTGCTCTCCTGCTCTCGCGAATTCCATTAATTTTACCGACCCGAAACAGCTACTCAATTGTTGGCTAATACATTACGAATCGAAATGTTTCCCATGGGAAGATTGGTTTAAGCTTGTAGATGTAAAAATGAAAAAATCATTCATTCAATGGATGGAAGTAGGTACTTTTGATTTAGCTATGAATGCTGTCATTGCAGGTCACGGGGCTTGTTTAGCAACAGAGTGTTTAGCATCTGATTACATTGAACGTGGATTGCTTGTAAAACCCTTTGATATTGGTATGACACCGGGGCTTAAATTTCATTTGTATTCCGACCCTAGTTCTCCGCGCCGTGACCGAATCAAAGCCTTCTCAGATTGGATGCATTTCGAAGTATCCGCTATTTCAGAGAACGTAGCCTTAGAATCTGTTGACCTTTCGGGATGATTTTTTCAGCAAAAAGACTGCCGCCAAAAAAGAAAAAACTCAGCATGACTACCATGCTGAGTGCGCGACACATTAAGCGTTTTGTTAGCTCCTACGCCGACAACAAAACGGGATACAGGAAGGTCGCTAACTTGGAGTTAATCCCAAAACGGTCGTCGAGTTTCGTGATAGACCTGTTCTTTCGTCAAACCGAGATCGTCAAGCAAGTGAGCGGGAATTTCCGTCATCTGCTTACGCGTGTGGTAATTTCGATGCCATCGCTTAATCTCAGAGAAAATTTTCTTGATTAAGCCTGCCGGCTTTCTTACCACTACTCGTGCTGAATAAATCGCTGATGCAGTCATCATTTCCTCCTTGATTAGTTTAAGCTTCGGGATCAATAATTAATC
Organism: Vibrio penaeicida; assembly: GCF_030689305.1. Lineage (GTDB taxonomy): Bacteria > Pseudomonadota > Gammaproteobacteria > Enterobacterales > Vibrionaceae > Vibrio > Vibrio penaeicida_B. The sequence continues at coordinate 25,947 of NZ_JAUYVM010000006.1, forward strand.
AATTTAAGTGCGTAGACAAACGATAGAAATTGACATTGAGTTAAGGAAAACTTAAGTGAAAGATAAAATGCCGCCGCTTCAAGGACTTTACTATTTTTATATTGCTGGGGAATCGGGAAGCTTTAAAGCAGCGGCTAGCCGTTTATTTGTAACGGCAGCTGCCGTTAGCCAGCAAATTCGGCTGCTTGAAGATTGGCTGGGAACCGAGTTATTTGTCCGTCAACATAGGAAAGTTCACTTAACCCATGAAGGCGAAATGTTATTCAGACAAGCTCAAAAAGGCTTTGCGCATTTACAGGATGGAATTCGACAAATAAACCAAGATCCCGATCCAAATCGCTTATCCATTTCCACGCTTCCTTCATTTGCTCAACATTGGCTTGTACCTAGAATTCGCCATTTCAGAGAAAGACATCCAGAAATTGCTTTACTTATCGAGCCCAAAAATGAATTGGTCACCTTCCAAGATTCCAGTGTCGATTTATGCATTCGCTATGGAACGGGAAATTACAAAAACGTCGAAAGTATTTGGCTCATGGATGAAGTGGTGTACCCAGTTTGCCATCCGCTTTACCAAAAAGAACATCAGATCCACACTATTGAAGATCTAAGCAAAGCCGATCTAATTGAAGATATGTGGCCAGATATGGATTGGCAATTGTGGCAGCAAACGCTTGGTATAGAAGCCGGAAAGTCCACCCTTCAGTACGACGGTTCGCATTTCGTTTTAGAAGGCGCATTATCGGTACAAGGCGTTGCGTTGGTTAAACACAGCCTCGCTTATCGTTATCTGCAAGAAGGAAAGTTGGTACGAATTGGCGATGTTGGCTTAAAGCCCAAATTTAATTACTTTCTATGTGCTCCCTCCGGTTACTTTCACCGGGAAAAAATCCAAACATTTGCTACTTGGATACAGCAGCAAGTGCAAGAGTTTTGTAGCCTTGGTCGTGAAGGGTTAACGATCATCGAAACGGACTATTCACTCAAGTGGAATGGGAAAAAACACAGAACGTGAGTTAAGTTCTCCTCCCTCTAGTCGCTCTGATGAATATTCTTTAGAGCGACACAGTAAAATGCTAATGCACCATCAAGCATCTGTATATTCAGCGCATCTTTATCCTGATTGCAGTTCATCGCTAACGCAAAGCCATGCAAGTAATCCCCCAATAGATCTAATGCCTGCTTTTCTTGTTCATCGTTAAGTTCAAGTGGCTGTGTCACCAACTTAAAGCGTTCAAAAAATACCTCCGCTGGGCTGGTGGAGCTCATTGTTAGTAAGGTTTCCAATAGACCAGGATAGGTATCCAATAAAGAAACATAGCTCGCACACAAAGCCTTTAATTCCGGCTCCCATTCAAGTGTTGATGTGGGCATGTAGATCTCTTCAATAAGCGATGTGGTGATCGCTTCAAGCAGCGCATTCTTGTTTTCAAAGTAATGGTAAATCGCCATAGCATCTACCTCGAGGGCAGTAGCTAACCCTCTGATACTTGGCAATTGTCCTTGCCTCTTTAATAACGCTTTTGCTGTAGAAAGGATGGTTTCCGAACTCAATTGAGGTTTGTTGCCCGTTGGACGCCCTCGCTTCTTCTTGACAGTCATTTCAATTTTCTCTTAAACTTCACAATAAATTCTACGCTGTAGAATAATTTAATCTGGCATATTTGCCAAGTCACTTACTTTCCTCTTAAAAAGGAGATCACTCATGGCAAACATCGTTTTTATTGCGACCAGCCTCGATGGGTATATTGCAGACAAAGAAGGCAACCTCGATTGGCTTCACTCAGCTTCAACACCAGAGGGCAATGACATGGGCTTTTCAGCTCTGATGGAGCGTGTTGACGGTCTAATCATGGGAAGAAATACGCTGGATACCATTTTGAGCTTTGGCGTTGATTGGCCCTACAGTAAACCCGTTTTCGTATTGAGCCACTCCATGACTTCGGTACCCAAAGGATACGAGGATAAAATTGTTCTTATCAACGGTGAGCTGAAATCCGTGCTCAACGACTTGAGCGAGAAAGGGTTTATCGATTTGTATATTGATGGTGGAATCACCATACAAAATTTCTTAGCGGAAGATCTGATAGACGAATTGATTTTAACATCTATTCCTGTACTGCTAGGTGGTGGTTCTCCTTTGTTTGGAAACCTGAGTGCGCCACTCAACTTTGAACTGGTAGAGAGCCAAACGTTCAACGCTGCTATTACACAAAGCCATTACGTTCGAAAAAGTAAAACATAACCCATAAAGCACATAGGCTAATGGCATAAAAGCCCCTCATAAAACAAAAGCCCCGTCAGCAAGGCTGACGGGGCTTTAAAGTTACATTAGAGGAAAAGTATTACTTCTTCTCTTTCTCTTCTTTAACTTTAGCGATTACTTCTTCAGCAACGTTTTGTGGACATGCTGAGTAGTGTGCGAACTCCATAGAGAACTGACCACGACCAGAAGTCATTGTACGTAGAGTACCGATGTAACCGAACATTTCAGAAAGAGGAACGTCAGCTTTGATACGTACGCCAGTAACACCAGCTTGTTGATCTTTGATCATACCGCGACGACGGTTAAGGTCACCGATTACGTCACCAACGTGATCATCTGGAGTAAACACGTCTACAGCCATGATTGGCTCTAGAAGCTGTGCACCCGCTTTAGGCATAGATTGACGGAATGCACCTTTCGCTGCGATTTCAAATGCTACTGCAGATGAATCGACTGCGTGGAAACCACCATCAAATAGTTCAACTTCTACGTCTAGAGTTGGGAAACCAGCTAGAACACCGTTGTCCATCATGCCAGCAAAACCTTTCTCGATTGCAGGCCAGAATTCTTTCGGTACGTTACCACCAACAACTATTGAAGAGAACTTGAAGCCTGAGTTTGGCTCACCTGGTTTGATGCGGTAATCGATTTTACCGAACTGACCAGAACCACCTGATTGCTTCTTGTGCGTGTAGCTATCTTCGATTTCTTGAGTGATAGTCTCACGGTAAGCTACCTGAGGTTGACCAACGATTAGGTCTACACCGTAAGTACGCTTAAGGATATCAACCTTAATGTCTAGGTGAAGTTCACCCATACCTTTAAGGATTGTTTCACCTGAATCTTCATCAGTCTCAACTTGGAATGATGGATCTTCTGCAACCATCTTACCGATAGCGATACCCATCTTCTCAGAACCGCCTTTGTCTTTTGGCGTTACAGCAATAGAGATTACTGGAGTAGGGAATACCATTGGCTCAAGTGTTACTTGATCTTTAGGATCACATAGAGTGTGACCAGTTTGTACGTTCTTCATGCCAACGATAGCGATGATGTCACCAGCTTGAGCTGAAGTCAGTTCGTTACGGTCATCTGCTTGCATCTCAACCATTCGGCCAACACGCTCAGTTTTACCTGTGTACGAGTTAAGGATGGTGTCACCCTTGTTCAATTTACCAGAGTAAATACGTACAAACGTTAGAGCACCAAAACGGTCATCCATGATTTTGAATGCTAGCGCTTTGAATGTTTCATCAGCAGAAACGAGTGCGTGCTTGCCTGTCTCTTCGCCTTCTTCGTTCATTAGAGGTTGTGGATCAACTTCTGTTGGAGAAGGTAGGTAGTCAACAACAGCATCAAGAACAAGTTGCATACCTTTATTCTTAAATGCAGAACCACAGTAAGCAGGGAAGAAGTCCATCGTGCGAGTACCCTTACGGATACATGCTTTTAGTTGCTCGATAGATGGCTCTTCGCCTTCCATGTACGCTTCCATTAGGTCGTCGTCTTGCTCTACAGCAGTTTCAACTAGCATCTCACGGTATTCTTCTACTTTATCAACCATGTCCGCAGGAACATCAGTGATTTCGAAGTTTTCTGGAAGACCAGAATCATCCCAGATGTGCGCTTTACGAGTTAGAAGATCTACAACACCAACGAAGTCATCTTCGATACCGATAGGTAGAACCATAACTAGTGGGTTAGCACCTAGTACATCTTTAGTTTGCTTAACAACACGGTAGAAGTCAGCACCCATACGGTCTAGTTTGTTAACGAAGATGATACGTGCAACTTCTGATTCGTTCGCGTAACGCCAGTTAGTTTCTGATTGTGGTTCAACACCACCAGAACCACAGAAGACACCGATACCACCGTCAAGTACTTTAAGAGAACGGTAAACTTCTACAGTAAAGTCAACGTGTCCCGGAGTATCGATAACGTTAAAACGGTGATCATTCCAGAAACAACTTACCGCTGCTGACTGGATAGTAATACCGCGCTCAGCTTCCTGTTCCATGAAGTCAGTAGTAGATTCGCCATCATGTACTTCACCAGTTTTATGGATCTTACCAGTAAGCTTTAGGATACGCTCAGTCGTAGTGGTTTTACCCGCATCAACGTGCGCGAAAATACCAATGTTTCTGTATTTCGATAAATCTGCCATTGTCTTACTCTATTAATAGGATATAAAATGCGCGCAGAGTATATCACAATCTGTCAAGACTGATACCCTTGCGTGCATTTGTAGAAAAAAAACTTTTTAACATTATTTTGAAATAAAAAGTAGCTCTTGGAAGTAAAAAGTAGCCTTAAAAGTTTTTCAATTTGATGAATACGCGTTAACTCACCATGCCCCTTTATATACTCCATTACCTTGAAAAGGTATGCCATTCAGCGACCTTACTTCCCCTCAACGAGCGTTACTCTTCTTTCTTAGTTAAGAAATTCGATCTTTGAACTCTGCATTTCGAGTTTGTACAGGTATAAGTGGGGACACATTTTCAGATTCAAAGGTTAGACTTTTTTATGGTTGTCTGTAAAGACACGATACCAATCATTCTTCATAGAAATACGCGTTAACTGGGTGTTATCTTGCGCAAGCCAATGTTCTATGGAGTGGCTTAGCGGGTATTGGTATTCTCTTTCAGAGTCATCATGGTCAACCACATAACATTGAGCGGAAGGATTCTTCTTTAACGCCCACTCTAATAATTCCAAGTCACCATCCGAGTTCCCAACCACCAATACCGGAGCGATTTCACAACGTGACTCAACAGAACACACTTTCTCTTCATTTATATTAAGGGCGATCGGTTGGTTTCCATTTTTACCATACAGTTCAGATCCCAATACCTTATCAGCATGAATACCGAATACCGCTTCAATCCATGGTCGAACAAATGGTTCAGAACTGCCGGTACAAACGTAACAAGTGAATTGCTGGGAATGAAGTTCATCTATCCACTCTTTCATGGGTAAATAAGCGAGATCCAAATAAGAGCATGAGAAATCCCGATGTTGTGCCCTATCCAGCCATTCACCACTCATCATTTCCAACTGTGTGTTCGAGTAATCAGGGTATGCAAGGTTAAAGGCATCAATTAAAGCCGCCCCAGAACCCGCAAGCTGTTTTTCAGCCAGCGCTACCGCATCAGAAACCTGAGAGCGAACAGTTTCATCCAAATCTTCATGCAATGCCGCTTTTAACTTATCAACAACAAAGAAGATTTCAGCAAAATACGGTTTCTCGCACCACATGGTGCCATCTAAATCAAACACGGCCACCCGCTTCTCTACTGAAAGATATTCTGGAGATTGCGGGTCTATCCAATTATGCAGCGCTTGTTTCCAAGCAAAATAGACAGGGGTTTCGTTCCAATAGGAAGATGAATTCAATGAAGGCTCCGTTTTTAAGTCGCGCATTAAGATCAAGTTACTTCAAGAAGACATTTTCAGCGAATAATTCTTCTCCCTTGAGTGAAAATATCGAATGTCAATACAATAGCAAGGTAGATTTCTGACATAAGATCACATTAAAAAGACAAAAAATCACATTTTTATAATTTTAGTTCAAACAAAGTATGTAATGCTTGAAAGCGTATCGATATTGATACAGCCAATTTTTCAATTCATATTTATCAAGTAAATTAGATAGATATATATGACATTTTTATTACATAGTTCATACCGCTCAGTAAAGTACCAGAAAACCCTCCTCCCAGACTGACCTCCACCTCATCAATTAACACTTTTATCATGTAGGCGAAGTTGCCTATTTAGCTTATTTTTTGCCCAACACTTATTGGCAAACCAGTCAAACAGCAGGTTGCCAATTTACCACTTTGAACTTGGGGAGAAAGTTTTAAGTGGATTGTCTATAAAAGCGGTATTTCGCCAAGCACCGCACTAACTATAAACACAAGGAATGGACGTTATGACTAAGCGATTGCTCTTAACTGCCTCTACATTGGCTCTTGCGACAGTATCTACATTTACTGTATCAGGGGAAACTTACACTCAGAACTTCAACGGTTTCGCTAACCAAACCGATCGAGGTTCTTGGGGTACAGTGGATTTTACACCTGGAACACCTGACCTAACCCCTTCTGATAAAGCGTCATATGTTAATGACAGCGATGAACTTCAATTTGAGGTTCGATGGACTTGGAACACTATGCGCCGCATGTTGGGTAAACAAACATTCAATACGTTAAGAAAGGAAATTGGTGTTCAAAAGCTTCGCCAGCTTATTGATACGCAATGTGAAGCTCGCATTGAGGTGGGAACACAGGGAACATATAATTATGGTGCACCTTCTGTCGGTGGCTATGTAGCTGAGATGGATTCAGACATCTATCACTGTAACCGTTACAATCCCAAAATTACTGTAAACGGTGTTGTTTACCCTCTTTCATATCCGCAGAAATCTTCTACTGTGAATATGCGTACTTTTATGCCAACAACACCGGGCTCTAAATACTCACTGACCATCAAGTATCATAAACGTAACTACAACTATAGTCGTTTCGGGATCACGGAAGCACAAGCGTACCGCAACATGAATGTTTGGGTTCGTGGAGCGCTTGAAGAAGCATCCCTTCAAGGTGTTGGCGATATTACCTTTACTGGACAACGCGTACGCCTGCCAGCCAATCCTTCGATCTCTGACGCCAACCAAGAAGATGGATTCAACGTAGCGACTATTAGCTTCACAGCAAATCGATTCTACACACCAATTGCATTGGCAGACAGTGGTCACCCAGACTCGTATGGTCTATTGATCAATGAAATCCAAACTGAAGTTACCGAGGTTAATCCTTTTAAAGAAACCTGTGAGCTGTTCTTCCCACCCAACAGCGGCGGTCTAAAGAAATGTCTCACCTCTGGTGGTGAACAAACACCTGATATGTTGAGCTGTAACCTAGAAATCGACGAGACATTAGGTAACTTCAAAGTAAATAAAGCAGGATACCGAGCTGAAGCCGAACCTTGGCGTTACGATCCAAACAACCTTTTCCACGTGAAAAACTACTACAGCGTAGGTAAAGGTGGCATCTCAACCTTGAGACTAGCGAACAATGGTCAATATTCTGGCTGTCCAATCTATGGCAAGACACTAAGATTAGAAGAGTTCACTGGTAACAACTGGGATTACACTCGCTTTGCAGAGCAAGGTTGGATTCAAGTACGACTAGCATGCTTAGACGAGAACAACTTGCGTGTAGCACGCTGGGAAACATTAGAAACTGAACGCCCAGATAACCTACTTATCACCAATAAGAAAGTTGATAAAGTGTTCAACGATGATGATTACCAGTCTTGTTTACTTCGCGCGATTCGCTTCGTAGACAGAACGCACCTTATCCCGGAAGACCAACCTGGTTACTCCGCAGCAAGTGATGGTTATGACGTTCGTAACCTTCGTATCGAAAATTAGAAGTCTTAGGGTCTAGTACCTTAGGTTGAACTGCATGACTCAATCTCCTCCAACCCCGGAGTTGTGCAGTTCCTTTTCTCTTCGGTGCTAATTCCCATCATCTAAATTAGTCATATCTGATGTAAGACATCAGTAGCATATATGAGAATACCTGTTTTCCTGCATTTTTTTTGAATGGAGATCATGTATTCTACCGCGACTCTTAGGGCTAACTCATTGAGAGATGAGGGCGCAAAATGACAGTACCTAAACAACCTTTTAGGGTGTTTGCTTTTAGGTAGGCTGCATTGCTGAGTGTTTTTACCGAGACGAAAACACAAAGGAATTTAGAGTAATGAAATTGAAACTTTTAGTTGCAGGCTTAGTTGCATTTGCAGCCACACAAGCACAAGCATTTGTACCCGCAAGTGTAATCGACAATAACAAACCGAAAGCTGAAGAGTACGTACAGGACTTTAACAGCTACAAGAATCAAGTTTGGGGTTACTGGGCAACCGTTGACCTATCACCAAATCAAACGCTTTCGCCAAGTAACAAAGCTGCCTACACCACCAGCAATCAAAACATCTTATTCGAAGTCCGCTGGACTTGGAACACACTTAGAAAAATGCTGGGCTCAAACCAATTTGATGAACTTCGCAACAGCATCGGTGTAGATGAAATCCGCCGTCTTGTTGATCAAGTATGTGAAGCTCGCGCAGAAGTAGGTAAACACAAAACATATAACTTCGGCAGCCCACTTCCTTGGTGGGAGCAAAAGAAACAGTATCTGACAGAGTTAGATTCAGATACTTATCACTGCCAGAAGCACAAACCTGCCATCTATGTAAGCGGTAAGCGTTACGACTTGTCTTACCCTAAAAACAACGCTTCTACGGTAAACTTACGTACATTTATCCCAACAACACCGGGCTCTGAGTACGAAGTTGAAATTCGTTACACTAAACGTAACTACCATAATAGTTCCAACAATGCATACCGTGACGTAGCAGTATGGGTTCGTGGCGACATCGAATCAGCAAAACTGGATGGTGGTTCAAACGCAAGCTTTGATGGTCAGCGTGTAAGCTTACCAGCCGCTCCGAACGCTAGCCGCGATGGTCACGGTTTCTACGTTGCACGTATTAAATTTACGGCAGACCGCTTCCACACTGCAGTTGCTATTGCAGACAAAGGTCTTCCTGATTCATACGGTATCTTGGTGAACAAGGTACGTACTCATGTAACGAAAGTGAATCCAAATAAAGAAACCTGTGAAGTGCTATTCCCAGCAGGTAGCCAAGAGCTGCTTAACTGTTTGAACGGTGGCGAGCCAGCACCTGAAGTTATCAGCTGTAACCTAGAAGTGGACTCTACACTTGGTAACGTAGTGGTAGACCAAGAAGGTTACCGTGCGACAAGTGAACCTTGGCGTTATGACCCTCTAAGCATCCTACACACTAAAAACTTCTACGGTGTAGGCAGAGAAGGTATCACTACCTTTAACATGGCTTCTAACGGCAAATATTCTGGTTGTCCTATCAAAGGTAAGCGTCTAAGACTGGACGAGTACACAGCAAACAACTGGGATTACGAACGTTGGGCTGAGCAAGGCTTAGTGAAAGTTAAACTTTCTTGTGTTGACAATGGCATCCGTGCGAGCCGCTGGGAAGTCGTTGAAACGGAGCTAGAGAACAACTACCTAATCACAAACAAAAAAATCGACAAATTGTTCAACGACACTAAGTACGACAACTGTTTACTTACTGCAGTACGTTTTGTTGACCGTACGCATCTAATTCCAGAATCACAGTCTGGTTACGATGCGAACAGTGATGGTTTTGATGTGCGTGCTATGCGTATCGAAAACTAAACACCTCTTCGAGTAATACCTTCCAAAAATGCCACCGCTTACTGGTGGCATTTTTTATGTCACGAACACATGAATGGAGGCGAATTTCACTCTCTATTATTCTTAAAAGAAAGACAGTAAATCGAAGTTAAGAATTTATTTATATTAGCCTTTTTTTCGTTTCTGCCTGTTCTAATCTATCACCACTCTTAGGGCAAACTGATTGAAAAATCGGGACGCAAAATGACAGTACCTAACATCGCAGTGGTATGCATTCAGGTAGGCTGCATTGCTGAGTGTTTCTGTTAAAAACACAAGGATTAGAGTCATGATAAAAAAAACATTGGTAAGTTTAAGCCTGGCTTCTGCAGTCTTAGCTTTCCCTATCGCAGCAGACACATTAGACAAATACACCCAACTATTTAATACCTATCAAAACCAGCTAGAACACGGTACTTGGGGGTTGGTCGATTTTACGCCTTCCGGTGAGCAGCTAACGCCTAGTAACCCGCAAGCTTACACATCAGGCAGTACGTTACTGTTTGAACCTCGTTGGACCAAACGCACCATGCGCCATGTGCTCGGGAAATCCCAATACCAGTATTTGGAAAGTACCATTGGTGAAGAAGAAGTTCGCCGCCGTATCAATCATCACTGTGAAGCTCAGTTGGAAGTAGGGACATCTAAAACTTACGGTCAACAATACAAAGGCGGTGGCTATCTTGCCGAGCTAGATTCAGACACATCACATTGCCCTAAAAATCGTCGCTTAAATGTTGGCGGAACGTACTACCCACTCAACTTCAATAATAATGAAGCCGCAGTCAACATTCGCACGTTTGTACCGACAACTCCGGGAGCGGAGTATCGCTTGGTATTTAAATATCAGAGACGCGCTTACACACCAACCTCACAAGCGAATAACTACTACCGCGACCTTATTAACAATGTCGGTGGAGAAATCACGAGTGCGACAGTGAACGGACATGGTGGCGTTGGAATCAGCGGTCATCGCCTCCAATTTCCGATTCAGTTGAACGACACTAACCTTATAAAAGGTTTCAACAAAGCAGTCGTTCACTTTAAAGCCGACCGTTTTCATACACCCATCGTCTTCCGCGACAAGGGGTTACCTGACTCTTATGGGCTAATGTTGAAAGATGTAAAAGTATTCGTCACGAAGCAAAACCCAAATAAAGAGCTTTGCGAACTTCTTTATCCAGCTGGAAGCGCTGAACTGCAAAATTGCTTGAATGGCGGCTCCACCGGTGTACCTTCAGAAATTAGCTGTAACCTGAACATCGATTCTCAGTTGGGTAACTTCATAGTTGATGAAGCCGGCGAACGAGCACCAAATGAGCCTTCACGCTACAACCCTCAAAACATCTTCAGCTGGAAGCATTTCTACTCTGTGGGTAAAGGCGGTATTTCCACGTTCAACATGTCAAACAACGGTAAACTCTCTGCGTGTCCTATCTTCAACAAACAAGTCACCTTACAAGAGTTCACTTCAAACAACTGGGACTACGAACGTTACGCAGAGCAAGGTTATGTACTTGCTAAATTGAACTGTTTAGCGGCTAACGGTACGCGAGAAACTCGTTGGGAAACCATAGGAACTGAACGCGACGACAATCTTTTGGTCACTCAAGGGGTAATAGATAAAACCTTTAACGACGCTAAATATCAAAATTGTCTGCTGCTCGCGTTACGGTTTGAAGACCGTACGCATATCATACCCACCACTCAGGCTGGATATGACGAAAACAACGATGGCTTCGACATCCGCAACCTGAAGCTTCAATAAACAAAAAGCCACCGCGAGGTGGCTTTCATTAAATAATTATACCCAGGTTATCTCGAGATACTTGGGTATAAAGCATTACAACTCATCAAAGGCTTCAATCGCTTCTGACAGTTTCTTAACACCGTGGATTTGCATGCCTTTAATTCCGCCTTTTGGCATATTGGCAGCGGGTACAACGGCTTTGGTGAACCCGTGTTTGAAGGCTTCCATCAATCGTTCTTGTCCACTTGGTACTGGGCGGATTTCACCCGCTAACCCAACCTCACCAAACACCACGACATCTTTCGGCAATGGTCGGTCTCTAAAGCTCGATAATAACGCCAACACTAACGCAAGGTCGGCACTGGTTTCAGTCACCTTAACCCCACCCACTACGTTAACGAACACGTCTTGGTCAGCCATTTGCAAACCGCCGTGTTTATGCAAAACCGCCAGCAACAAAGACAAGCGATTTTGTTCCAAGCCCACCGCCACCCGGCGAGGATTAGCCAGCTGCGAATAATCCACCAACGCTTGAATTTCAACTAAAAGCGGACGCGTTCCTTCCCACACCACCATGACCGAACTGCCAGAGGTTTCCTCTTCGCCACGGGACAAGAAAATGGCAGAAGGGTTACTGACTTCTTTTAGTCCTTGCCCTGTCATAGCGAACACACCCAGCTCATTCACCGCACCAAAACGGTTTTTGTGGCTGCGCATAGTACGGAAACGAGTGTCTGTACCACCATCTAACAAGACCGAACAGTCAATAATATGTTCCAACACTTTTGGCCCCGCCAACGTGCCATCTTTCGTCACATGACCAACAATAAAAACTGCCACATTGTTCTGTTTTGCATAGCGTGTCAAAGCGGTAGCTGACTCACGAACTTGTGCCACACTGCCAGGTGACGATTGCACATCTGCTACATGCATCACCTGAATGGAGTCGATCACCATAATGCGAGGTTGTTCTTTTTCCGCAATTTGGCAAATTTTATCAACATTGGTTTCAGACAACATGCTGAGGCTGTCTTTAGGCAAGCCTAATCGCGATGCTCGCATTGCTACCTGTTGTAAAGACTCTTCACCTGTCACATAAAGCGAGGGCATTTGGCTTGAGAGCAAACACATGGTTTGTAAAAGAAGTGTTGATTTACCGGCTCCAGGGTTACCACCAATCAGAATAGCCGCCCCCGGTACAATCCCACCACCAAGTACTCTATCTAATTCTTTGAACCCACTAGAAAAGCGAGGCACTTCTTGAAGATCAATTTCCGAAAGTTTTTGTACTTTGGATTCTGTTCCAGAGCCGGCATACCCTGAAAGTCTTTCATTACGGGCTACAGTTGGCGAAGCGGCAAGACGAATTTCAGATATGGTGTTCCAAGCCCCACAAGCGTTGCACTGCCCTTGCCAGCGGGGGAAATCTGCACCACAATCATTACAAACATATGCACGTTTTGCTTTCGCCATAGAACTTGCCGTCCCTCAATTATTTACAATAAAAATTTAACATTGGGGTCATATCTCTGATCATAAGAGTATAATTATTTTAAAGATAACGATTACGTCGTCGATAACCCAGTTAGGACAGGTACTTTAACAGAAATAATGGAACAAGCTGAAATACTCTCGCTCGTTGAGCGCCTCATACCCGTATACCGTTCGGATGATTTCGACCTTGTATTGTCACAAATGACAGAAGGGGAGCATCCGTCGGTCAAAATTTTGGTCAAAATGGAAATGAAGCGCGTGATGGCGCCATGTACCAAGACCATAGATTTGAGAGGACGAGTACAAGGGGAATGTCGGGAATACAAACTGGAGGAGCTAACCCATTGGCTCGACGACGTAGCGATTAATGCCTATCACAAAAAAGTGAAGCGCTTTGGTGGCTATACCGAAGGCGTGTGGGAAGCGTTGGTCAACACTCGTAATAACTTTAGGGTGATGAGTAAAAATCGCCCGAACATGACCTACAGTATCACCGACCCAGACAGCCCATACGAAGCAGAACCTATCCGATTAGGCTACGATTTACGTCGTCAAGAAAACCGCTTACGCATGGCAAGTCAAGTTGATATCAAATTAAAGTCAGGTCAAGAGATCCACGGCGTCAGTGTTGATTTGTCGTGTTCTGGTGCAAAATTCAAAGTACCAAGTGCATTCGACTACAAACTCGGTGAAGTCATAGGGGCACGCTTCGTACAGCTTGCGAAAGAAACCAATAACCCCGAATTAGAAGAGGCGCTCGAATATCGAATTCTCGGTGTAGACAATTGCTTTGAAAACAACAGCGTAAAATGGCTTCGTTTGATGAAACTCACCGAAACCGATGCGATTTCTCATGCAATAGAGCTGATGCTAAAAAACAACTCTAAAAGAGCCAAACACGACAACCAAGACCACATTCTTCGCGCGCGTTCTCGAGGGTACGAACACAGCTATCTAAAACACACCAGTAACCTTCCATTATTTTTCTCGGGCACCGAACTCCGGTATTCACTGCTAACGGATGCTAACCAGGGGCTTTGGACATATTGGCATGACGAGCGCAACCAGCAGACTCTAGGCACTCTATTTAATCGTGAACGCATGGCCCCTCTTACCCCACCGGGAATGAAGACCAGTAGTAACTTTATCTATTCATTTACTCACGAACATCAAGATAAAACGTTGTTTTACAGTATGATGCTTCCTGAAGCTTCCCGTGAACAAAGACAGCTCTTTTGGCATGTAGGCGCTAGACGTGATAGCTGGCGTGTATTCCGACTGCATATGTTTGAGTTATCTAAAGACGAGATCTCGCACTTATTGGAAGTGGCACCAGAAATGTCAGAAACCATCAAAACTCTGACACACACTGGCATTTTACAAGAAGTGAGCGACGCGCAAACCAGCCACGACTATTTGTTAACAGAAAAGCCCAGCATACCAAGCTCAGAGCTCAATCGATTCCGCCATACTCGTCAGATAGTGGGTTCGCCACAAGGCATATACTTTGATTCCAGTTCTCGTCGTACAGAGCCAAGGTTTGTATTTGATTCCCCCGTCGAAGCCCAATTGGAAAGTGCAGAACCGTTAAAAGGGAAAACCATCGACTTTTCCAGTAGAGGGTTGAACATTCAACTGGCAACGCCTATGCAGGCCAAAGCCGGCGACGAAATCAATGTGAACTATATTGAGCTTCAACGCTACGACAGTGGAGTGCCGTTGTCAGAAGTGCCGTACAAGGTGATCAAGCTCAGCCCAGATTGTAAAAATGTCCACCTATCGATCATTGAAAACCCTCAAAGTACACGCAGCCTAAATTTCTTAAAACGTTTGATTACCCATAATCAGGGTAAGCTTGAAGAAGACAATGAACCCATCCCCTCTTCAGAGCTGCTGAGCACCATGCATCATTTATTACTAGGAAGAATGGTGTCCGTTCCTTTCTACATTGAAAAGAAAGACCGGATATTGCAACCAAGAGCCATTGGTGTGAATTTCCCAATGGATGGTCTCGCTAAAATTTTCCAGTCTTTAGGGCATGGTGGCAAACTCTCACTCGAACCTATCTTTAAGAACCGAACAAATACGTTGCTAGCAACACCTATGCGCCCTATTGAAGGAGCAGAGCCAGCGTTTCATGAGTTGTATATAGCAGTCACTCAAAATGGCAAGCAGATCGAAGAAATCCACACTCGCTTAATCAGTGATTTTGAATCGATAAAAGAACGCATGCGATTTGTAAAGAAAGCCAAATCTATCGGTCAGTTTTATGTTATTCGTATCTCTGGCATGCCCATTTTCGATTCACTAACCAACTTACTCAATGAGGAGTTGAGCAGCTTGGCCAAAGCGACTATTCACCATGCTAGAGCGTTAGAGAAAGAATTTACCAGCCTCGTTGGGTACGGTGAATTCAGTGATATTACGGAAGAAGTTCTGATAAGGCTAGAACTGACCTAACTTCGTTTTATGGGAACCGATAGTTATTTTATGGGAACAGATAGTTATTTTATGGGACCCGATAGTTAATTACTTATGAGAACAGATAGAAATATTCCTGAAAACAAAAAGCGGGCTTACATTGCCCGCTTTTTGATTTTGAATGTCGCGTGTTTTTAAATTAAAGCAGGGGTGTCACCAAGTAGGTTTATTGCTACCACGCCACTTTCTGTTGTTTCACCAGCCCTGCACTTAAAATACAAAGCACTCCACCCAATCCACTGAAACGGACGGCAGTTTGCGCCTGTTGCTCCACCTTAGGTTTAGCGTGATACGCCACACCTAAGCCCGCAGCATTCATCATGACTAAGTCGTTGGCACCATCACCAACGGCAATAGTATTGTGGGTTTCAATGTCGTACTGTTCAGCAAGCTCACTGAGGATTTCTGCTTTAGTCTGAGCCGATACCACATCGCCCAGCACTTGCCCTGTCAGTTTACCACCCACAATTTCCAACGTATTGGATTGAGCATGGTCTAGGTTGAGCGTCTCTTTTAGGTAATCGGAAAAATACGTGAAGCCGCCAGACGCTATTGCCGTTTTCCAGCCAAACGCTTGCAAGCTAGCAACGAACTCACGTAAATCTGGCATCATTGGCAAATCGCTTCTCACCGCTTCTAGAATGCTTTCATCGGCATCTTTCAACACGCCGACGCGTTGTCTCAAGCTTTCTTCAAAGTCCAGCTCACCTTGCATTGCGCGCTCTGTTACTTCGGAGACTTGCTCACCCACACCTGCTAACTTAGCGATCTCATCAATGCATTCGATTTGAATAGCAGTGGAGTCCATATCCATCACGACCAACCCTGGCTTGCTGAGATCCGGAACATCATGCAAATTGGCGTAATCGAGGGATAGCGCTTGCAAAATGGTTTCATGCTCACTGGTCAGTTCGCCCGTCATCAACGCCACTTCGTATTTGCCGACTTTCCATGTTGCCACTACGGCATTGTAGGTTCCGGTATAAAAATCAATGTCGTCAAAATGGTTAGGGGAAAGGTAATCAGCAAAAATGATCCAGTTCGCGCGTTGTAAATCGATGCGAGAGGCAAATCGTGTTTCTGGAAGACGTTTAAGTAGTGTGATGTGTTTCTTAATTGGCAGAGTTTTCATTGCGTCCATGACAGTTTAATCCTGTAGTGAACGTAAACTTAACCTATTGCAATTTGGAAACGCAAGTTTATGATCAATTTAAATCTTAACGAGTGGCGAACCTTTATATGAGCAGTTCCCTATTTTCATTCCGCGCCTTCTTACGCATTATCGCGATGATCGTGCTCGCTTTGCTGGTTTTTTCCATGGTGCAAAACAGCGTGGTTATCAGTAAGGGGAACGAAGCGATTCAGGCTCGACAGCTTGAAACGCTGACCAATGTTTTGGTCACCCAAGCAGCGCTGTCTGCCAGTGATATGCTGGTAAATCAAGATCAGGAAAACCTGCTTAAGCTGACTCAGCAACTGTCTAAAGATCGTCTTGTGCTCGATGCAACAATCTATGATGCGGAAGGCGTTAAGCTGGCCGCCAGTCACGAAGCGAAACCCGTGCGTGAAGTGTTAGGGCTAGATACCCCATTAGGCACCGCAGCCATTGGGCGTCAGCAGTTGGTTGAACCGATTTACAACGATGGTGCCATGATTGGCTTTATGCGCATTACCTTTGAAAAAGGTCGTGTGACCGCGATATCGGATCACCACTATCGCAACAGTGACCGCCTTATGTACTTAATGATTTTGATGAGTTTTGCCAGCGGCATATTGATTGCGATTTTGTTCCGACGCCAGCGTCGTAGCCGCCAAAAAGGTGAAAATTTACTGCTCAAGAATGTCGCATCTTAGTCGGAACATATTGGCGAGTTCCAATAACAAAAAAAGCCCCGCTAAACCAACTTAGCGGGGCTTTTTAATTCATAAATTCTTGGCTTACTTATCGCCAAGCAAAACAGAATCTAGCGCAATCTCAATCATCTCGTTAAACGTCGTTGCACGTTCTTCTGAAGTGGTTTGCTCACCCGTTTTTATGTGGTCAGACACAGTACAGATCGTCAGCGCTTTTGCACCGTATTCCGCACATACACCGTAGATGCCCGCTGCTTCCATTTCTACACCAACGATTCCATATTTATCCATCACGTCGAACATGTCTGGATCAGGCGTGTAGAATAGCTCTGCCGAAAACAAGTTGCCGACTTTCACATCGATACCACGAGCTTTCGCTGCTTCTTCAGCATTTTTTACCATCTGGTAATCCGCAATTGCTGCGAAGTCATGCCCTTTAAAACGAATACGGTTTACTTTTGAATCCGTGCTAGCGCCCATGCCAATTACCACATCACGCACTTTAATGTCTTCGTTTACTGCACCACAGCTGCCTACACGAATGATTTTCTTAACACCGAAATCTTTGATTAATTCTGTTGCATAAATTGAGCACGAAGGGATACCCATACCGTGTCCCATAACAGAGATCTTACGACCTTTGTAAGTCCCCGTGTAACCAAACATATTGCGAACATCGCAGACTTGTACAACGTCATCCAGAAATGTTTCTGCGATGTATTTGGCACGTAGCGGGTCGCCAGGCATCAATACAACGTCTGCGAATGCACCCATTTCAGCATTAATATGAGGAGTAGCCATTGAAGTGGTCCTTATAAAAGTAATAAATGTTCGATGCAGGCAAAATACCGTTTATCGCTTAATGAGATCAACCCAATTTACGTTCGGTAACACCTTTGCCTACGCTCTTATTATGAGTAAATAAAATGAAAGAAAGCACGGTTCATTTTGTTATCCATGAAAGGCTTTTTTCCATAAAGAGATTTGTCTATACGTCTTGTGAACGGAACTGACGATATACATCTGGCGTCTCTTGATATTCGCCACCAACTGTGATGGCTCTGTGCAATGCATCCGCCGCTTCATTCCACTGCGCTTCA
Source organism: Vibrio penaeicida (assembly GCF_030689305.1). GTDB lineage: Bacteria > Pseudomonadota > Gammaproteobacteria > Enterobacterales > Vibrionaceae > Vibrio > Vibrio penaeicida_B. The sequence continues at coordinate 44,199 of NZ_JAUYVM010000006.1, forward strand.
GTCCGTGCGTGGATCATCGCCAGTGGCTTCTCGCTGCTTGCAACTTCACCAAGGCGAACGAATTGATCAAAGCCAACCGCGTAATCGATACTGTCGGTTGCCACGCGACGACCACCGCCCATCGCCACAACTGCCATGCCGATCGCTCGGGTGTCCATCGAAGAAACAATACCGCTCTCTTTGGCATAAACTGGTTTGATTATCTCGGCTTTTTCGAGGTAATTGTCGTAGTTTTCTACGAAGTCGACAGGGCCACCTAAGCCAGCCACCATCTTGCCAAAGCATTCAGCCGCTTTTCCATTATCTAGGACTGCAATCAGCTTTTTGCGCGCATCTTCGGTATCTTCTGCAAGCTTGCCTAGTACCAGCATTTCACTACACAGTGCTAAGGTGATCTCTAGCAAACGTGGATTGCGGTATTCACCTGTCAGGAACTGCACCGCTTCACGTACTTCCACTGCGTTACCTGCAGAAGACGCAAGCACCTGATTCATGTCTGTAAGGATGGCAGTCGTTTTAGTACCAGCACCATTGGCAACCGCAACAATTGATTTCGCCAGTTCTTCCGACGCTTCATAAGTCGGCATAAACGCACCGGAACCCACTTTCACGTCCATCACGAGTGAATCCAGACCGGCAGCCAGTTTCTTAGACAGAATAGAAGCAGTAATCAGGGAAATGTTATCGACCGTTGCCGTGATATCACGGGTAGCGTAAACACGCTTATCGGCCGGCGCGAGATCGCCTGTCTGACCGATGATCGCCACACCCGCATCCTTGGTTACGTCACCAAACACATCGTTGTTTGGCGTAATGTTGTAGCCCGGAATGGATTCCAGCTTATCCAGTGTGCCACCAGTATGACCGAGACCTCGACCAGATATCATGGGTACAAAACCGCCACACGCAGCCACCATTGGACCAAGCATGAGAGACGTCACATCACCTACACCACCAGTGGAGTGCTTATCGACGATCGGGCCACCAAAGTTCATGTGATCCCAGTTAATCACCATGCCGGAATCTCGCATCGCACAAGTCAGTGCAATTCGTTCGGGCATGCTCATTTCATTAAAGAAAATGGCCATCGCGAACGCAGCAATTTGCCCTTCAGACACCTCACCTTTCGCAACACCTTGGATAAAGAATTGAATTTCTTCCGCAGACAGCACTTCGCCGTCACGTTTTTTACGGATAATTTCTTGAGGTAAATACATTGTCAGTTCCTACCGGACTCTATTGGTCCGGCTTTGTAGGGAATAGAGGCAGAATATGGGCGAGAGAACATCGCCCACAATCAAACAGATCTTTTTTTATACTCTAAATAGTTGGAGTTGCAGCTAGGCGACAAGTAAGTTCATCCGTATGAGCATAGATTTCCTATGTGATTAGGATGAACTTACGCAGTCAGCAACGCTGAAGCTTCAAATATTAATACGCAGCTGGATCAGCCGTTTTGTCTGTTACTTCTAATGTATTCAGTAGATTGGTTAGCAGGCTTGATGCACCAAAGCGGTAGTGACGAGCATCTACCCAATTATCACCTAGGATCTCATCTGCCATTGCTAGGTATGCTGCTGCGTCTTCCGCAGTACGAACACCACCTGCTGGTTTAAAGCCAACGGTTTCTGCTACGCCCATGTCGCGGATCACTTCCAGCATCATGCGCGCGTATTCAGGAGTGGCATTGACAGGTACTTTACCCGTAGAGGTTTTGATGAAGTCAGCGCCCGCTTCAATACAAATTTGAGACGCCTTCTTGATCAATGCTTCTTCTTTAAGTTCACCTGTTTCAATGATCACTTTAAGAAGGATATCACCACACGCTTCTTTGCACTGTTTAACCAGTTCGAAGCCGACTTTCTCATTACCTGCGATGAGTGCGCGGTATGGAAAAACAACGTCAACTTCATCAGCACCATAGGCGACGGCTGCTTTGGTTTCAGCAACCGCAATTTCGATGTCGTCGTTGCCGTGTGGGAAGTTGGTAACGGTCGCGATGCGAACGTCTGGTGTACCTTGCTCGCGCAGTGTCTTCTTAGCAATAGGAATAAAGCGAGGGTAAATACAGATGGCGGCCGTGTTGCCGACTGCTGATTTTGCGTTATGACATAGCGAAACAACCTTCGCATCAGTGTCATCATCGTTCAGCGTAGTCAAATCCATCAGTTTAAGTGCACGTAGAGCTGCTGCTTTTAAATCGCTCATTTCTATCTCCGATCAGTTTATTCAATTAGTAAGTGAGTTTGGTAACTCATCACAACATGAACGGACTTGGTTCCCTGAAGACTTAAACTCATTCATTTTCGCATTACTAGAAAGCGAGATGTCGAGTTCAATTGCTATCCCTGTCACCGCACAGTACCCATAAGGTCTATGGCACAACGTTAAGTTTTTATGCCTAAGTCGTGGCTAACGTTTTTCACAAATTCTGGTCTCTTTGCTTCCTGCAAAGGTCTGACCTTTTCACGATCTATACAATACGCTCTATTTGTTCAAAACAATAGCATTCCATGTGACGCAAACGGTTTGTATCTCAAAAAATTCAGTCCATTTAAAACAAAAAAACCCCGTAGCAATTTCTTGCTACGGGGTTGGTTTTCGTGGCGTCTATATAATCTTTCTCTTTACACTTAGAAAGATAAGAATAGACCAGCGATGGTCGCTGCCATTAGGTTAGATAGCGTACCTGCAATAACCGCTTTCACACCCATACGAGCGATGTCGTGACGACGTGAAGGTGCAAGGCTACCTAGACCACCAAGTAGAATCGCGATAGATGAAAGATTCGCGAAACCACACAATGCAAATGCGATGATTGCTGTCGTCTTCTCAGACATTGGCAGACCTGTTTCCGCTACAACTTTCGCACCTTCACCGATGTATGGTGTGAAGTTCAAGTAAGCAACGAATTCGTTTACAACAATCTTCTGGCCGATGAATGAACCAGCGAGTGTTGCTTCTTCCCAAGGCACACCAATAACGAATGCAAGAGGAGCGAATACCCAACCAAGAACAAGTTCTAGAGTCAGTTCAGGCATACCGAACCAGCCACCAACGCCACCAAGAACGCCGTTCACTAGAGCGATAAGACCGATGAATGCCAATAGCATTGCACCAACGTTTAGTGCTAGCTGAAGACCAACAGAGGCACCGCCTGCTGCTGCATCAATTACGTTAGCTGGTTTGTCGTCGCCACCATCGATATCAGAATCAAGGTCATCTTTTGCCTTTTCAGTTTCAGGCATGATGATTTTAGCGAACAGAAGACCACCAGGTGCTGCCATGAAGGACGCGGCAACAAGGTACTCTAGAGGTACACCCATTGATGCGTAACCTGCTAGTACACCACCTGCTACAGATGCTAGACCACCACACATTACCGCGAACAACTCAGATTGAGTCATTTTAGGTACGAATGGACGAACCACTAGAGGTGCTTCTGTTTGACCTACAAAAATGTTAGCTGCTGCCGACATGGATTCTGCACGAGATGTGCCCAATGCTTTTTGAAGAGCACCACCAAGAATCTTGATTACCCACTGCATGATACCTACGTAATAAAGAACGGAGATAAGTGCAGAGAAGAAGATTAGTGTTGGTAGAACTTGGAAAGCAAAGATGAAGCCAATACCGTCAACAGAGAAGTTAACTAAGCTACCGAACAGGAAACCTGTTCCGTCTTTACCGTAGTCGATCACATTCTGAACACCTGCAGAGAATGCAGCCAGAAGATCACGACCCCAAGGGATGTATAGAACAAAAGCACCGAGTGCGAATTGGATAGCAAAAGCGCCACCCACTGTTCTGAAATTAATTGCTTTGCGGTTGCCGGATAACAGTACTGCAATTCCTAGCAGTACAACGATACCGACGAGGCTCATAAACAGGCTCATAGTTTATGACTTCCTTATTAGTTATTTATTGGCGTGTTACAAATTGGCGCTTATATGAAGCGTGGGCATTATAAGCACCCCGCTATAAATAAAGTAATGGCATAGTCACAAATTCGTGCCTTATTCACTCTTGTATCATTATAAATTGTGACAACAATCACACAAAGCAATCGTATGCTTGCGGAACTTTCAGTGAAGATGGCGATTTATTCACAAATTCCGAACACTAAATTGCTTTTAATCCACAGCTGTGGCGCAATCGTTTGCTTTGTTCTTTTTTTGAGCTCCGCAAGACATTCCAAGACTAGAGGTAAGTACTTAGGGTGATTTGGCTTTCCTTGATATCCATTCATAGGCATATCAGGTGCATCGGTTTCTAGCACCAAGGAATCGAGGGGTAATTTGGTGATCGTATTGCGTGTTTTTTGAGCTCTTGGGTAAGTAATTGTCCCACCAACACCAATAGCAAACCCGAGATCAATCCAATCTTTGGCTTGTTGAAAGCTACCACTGAAACCATGAATCACTCCCCCACCATCAAATCGTGACTTTCTGAGCATCGATACCATCGATTGATGGGACTTTCTTTGATGAAGAATCAGTGGAAGCTGGTGTCGCTTTGCCAATTCAATCTGCCCCTGAAGGAGCGCTTCTTGTTTCGCTTGGGTATCGCTACCGGAATAAAAGTCCAACCCACACTCACCAACGGCAACACATTTGTCACTGCGATCTTGGAGCCTGTCGTCCAGCTGTTCCAAATGCGTATCCAGATGTTGGTCGATGAAATAAGGGTGAAGCCCTAATGCGAAGTAAATTTCTTGGTGGCTAGAAGCAAGCTCGTTCACTTTATCCCAGTTAACCAAGCCAACAGCAGGAATCAAGATTCGCTCTACATCAGATTGTTTGGCTAATGCAAGTTCTGCATCAATATCAGAAAAAACATCAAAGTCGAAATGGCAATGGGTATCAAAGAGTGAAGACATGGACTGACTACATTGTGCTGAGATTCTTCGTTTAGTTTATACCCAAACCAGCTCAAAATGCAGGGGTAAGGCTATATCTGCTGCCGCAGCCTTTTGTTGGGCTTTCAAACGAGATTCGAGGTAATTTGAGCATTGGTTTTAGATAAGGTTTTCACGGCGTCGTGAAGGTGTAAGTACACTTTCTGATAATACTCATTGTAGATATCAACATTCTTTGAAATCGGATTGAAGCAGCATTTTACCGACACCATGTTTTCTGCAGCTGACTTGCAATCGTTGTATTCACCACAACCGACAGCGGCACAAATCGCTGCACCCAAGGCGGTGGTTTCTGAGGTATTAGGAACGAGTACGGGCTTGTTAAACACATCAGCGAAAATCTGATTCCATACATCACTTCGCGCAGAGCCTCCGTACATTTTAATCTGTTCTATTACCGTTTTCGCGCCCACTTCCATCAGCTCACCTTGCCGTCTCGACTCATAAGCCAGCCCTTCCATGATTCCGCGAACCATCTGTGGTTGACCATGTTCAGTGTGAAGCCCGAACGCCATCCCACGTGCATTTAAATCCCAATAAGGTCCGTTTGCTCCCTGAAAATACGGCACAATCATCATGCCACTATTCCCGACGGGGCTTCGCTCCGCATATCGATAAACATCACTCCAATCAGGGCACACTTCTTCGTTATTACCACTCAAACAAAAATTATTTCTATACCACTTCATCAGTGCCGAGCCACCGCTTGAGATGTAATTTTCCATCACATAGTTACCAGAAGGGCTGAGTTCAATAATGTAATCTTGCCGATCTCGGGAGGGCAAACTTTTCACCAGCATTTCATTGGTGCAAGATGTACCACCGTTGATACCAATCTCACCCGGTTCCGTAACACCCGCACCAAGAATGCCACATGGTTGATCCCCGGCCGTCACCACAACGGGAATCCCTTCAGGCAGCCCTGTTATCTGGCTAGCTTCTTTCGTGACGGCTCCCGCAGAGCTACAACCGGGTAATATCGTATCAATCCATATGTCTTTTCTTACACCTAGAGCACCAATAATTTCGCTCGCCCATTGAGTCGGTGTTTCGATATCGAGGGCACCTGTCATGGTTGCCGCACCGCTAAGGGTAACCAATTGGCGAGTAAGTTGGTAAACCAAGTAATCTTGCACCAGCATCAGTTTAAACGTTCGTGAATACAAGCCCGGTTCGTGGCGCTTTAACCACAAAGCTTTGTACAAAGTCCATTGCCCTGGCGCATACCCTGTTTTACTGAATATCAGTTGTGCACCAATTTCTCTTCCAGCAAATTCTGCCTCTTCACTGCATCGAATGTCGTTCCACAAAATGGCATTTCGAAGCGGTTTCATATCTGAATCAACGGGAACAAAAGTGAACCGTTGATGAGTAATACCGATGCCAGAAATTTTCCTCGCATCTACATCTGGGTGACACATCACGTCCTGACACCCTGCAATAAACGCATTCCACCAATCTTCAGCTTTCTGCTCTACCCAACCCGGTTTTTCCATAATAAGAGGGTAGCTATGAGCACTCTGAGCAACAATTCTCCCCGACATAGAAAACACAATTACCTTGGTTGCACTGGTACTGCAGTCTACACCAATGAGCAATCTTTCATTTTTGTTCATGCTACCCTCTCATATTCTCAGAAAACGAATAAGTTTTTTACGGCTTGGAGGTTTTCAAGCTGTCGAAACGCATCTTCATACTCGTGGAGTGAATACGTTCCTGACATCAAAGGCGCGACATTGACGCGCTTTGAATCCAGTAACGAAATCGCGGTCTCCCAGCTGGTCCAACTGGTGCTGTAACTGCACGATAAAGTAACGGAGTTATGCATCGCAAGGTTCCAAGGAACAGGCACCGACTCTTTTCCCGTTAATCCAATGGCGCAAATTCGACCATCTCGGCGCACTAATTCAAATGCTTGGCTAATAGCAGCAGGAGCCCCGCTGGCTTCCACCACTAAGTCGGCACCTAATCCATTCGTCCAATCCGCTATCTTCTCTTTGATATCCACCTGCTGAACGCTCACCGCATCGTCCATACCCATCTCTTTAGCAATCCTTAGCCGGACATCAAGATCACTGTCCATGCCTGTTACCAAAACTTTTTTTGCTCCACTGGCTTTAGCTGCGGCAGCTGCAAGCAGCCCTATCGCACCACAACCAAGCACCACCACGACATCGTTGGGTTCAACTTTGGAGCGCTCTAACACAGCTTTCACGCCGACAGCAAGTGGCTCGGCTAACGCGGCTTCTTCAAAAGATAACGAGTCGGGTATGCGGTGTAGCGACGCCGCGGGCATACATATATAGTCAGAAAAACAGCCATCAATTTTGTAACCAATGGCTTTTTTCTCTGGGCAGATCTCGACCTGTCCATTTTTGCAATATCGACAATGACCACAGCCGCCTTTATGGGGTTGGGAAACAATACGTTCGCCTACCTGAAAGCCCGTTACCGACTCTCCAACAGAGACTATTTCCCCAGAAAACTCATGCCCTAAAGTCACAGGTGGAAAATTAATAAAGGTATCTTTTTTGATGTGAAGATCGGTTCCACATATTCCTGCTGCTTTGACTTTTACCAATACTTCATTGGCGAGAGGATCGGGTTTTTGGATGTCAGATAACCTCAGGTGCCCAACGCCTGACTGAGTTTTTACTAGCGCTTTCATGTATGCCTCGCGTAGATAGAATAATTAAGGTCTGTTGACCTGTTTCAATTGGGTATCGTTCGGGTTCTACGTACTTTCAGAATCCGGTTGCTCCGCCATCTCGTGCATGAGAGGCATCATCGCGTCGTACGTTTTTTCGTACAAATCAAAATAGAATTGATAATCTTGGTGAGATTTCGGGTTAGGCTTAATGACCTTGGTGATGGTGACCATATTGTCGGAAGCGGTGACCAAATCGCCGTAAAACCCAGCAGTTTTAGCCGCGCAGATTGCACACCCAAGCACGGTTGCTTCCGTAAACTCAGGAACATAAATATCGACGTTGCTAACATCGGCATGAAGCTGCAAACTGAATTCGCTTTTAGAGAATCCCCCCCCAAAATACATGGCATTGATGTGGACACCGTTTTTCCGAAGCCGAGTCAGCATACTTTCTGTCGCGTAGGCAATAGATTCACAAATCGCTCGATACACATGGGCCTTACTGTGTTTCAACGTCAGCCCCCAAATGGCACCTTGAACTTTATAGTCGGTATGCGGCGTTCGGTTTCCCTGCCAGTAATCCAATACAATTACCCCTTCAGACCCAATCGAGATCTGTTTGGCTTCTTGAGTCAGTTTCTCTAACTTATCTATGTTTTTTTCCGGTAACCCGGGGTTGTCGAACATCGCTTCATGAATGAAGTTGTCGTTGTACCATTTAATGATCGAACCACTCGAAACCTGTCCCCCTTCATACACCGTTAAACCGGGGATCACACAATCTGGATGAGGTCCAAACACCCCTTTAATCGGTGTCGTGCTGTCTGATACAGGCAAAAATACATGGGAAGATCCTGTGATCAACGCGGCTTGATTCTTTCTTACGGCATTGAGCCCTAACATTCCTACGTAAGCGTCACAGCCGCCCATGGCTATCAAGGTATCGGGCGATAACCCTGTTAACTCCGCGACATCGTTCGAAATTTTACCGACCGACTCTCCCATTGGCAGCACACGTTCTGGAAATTTTTCAACAATATTGCCGAGCCCAATATGTTGATAAAAGTCATGCGGCCAACCTCCTGTACGAGGGTTGTAAAACCATCGATGCGTAATGTGATTGATACTCAACGCAGGAACACCACTGAGTTTCATCGTCAGATAATCCACTTCTTCCATAAAATAGCGGGACTGCTCGAAACGCTCTGGATCATTCTCTTTCAGCCACAATAACTTGGGCAACATCATCTCAGAACTGACCCCAGCACTTGATCGCTCTAAAATGGGATGTCCAGTGCGAAAGATATTCTCAGCCTGATCGCTGGCACGGGCATCCATCCATAAAATAGCAGGTCCTATGGATTCACCATTATCGTCCACGCATACCACGGTACTCGCGGTTCCATCCACAGCAATAGCACGGATTTGCTCGGGTTTAATGTCAGATTCTGAAAACAGTGTTTGAACAGAGTTTACTAACGCACTCCACCAATCTTCTGGGCTCTGCTCTGCCCACCCTGGCTTGGGGAAGCAAGTGGCGTAATCTTGATTTCGCAGGTATCGGCATTCACCTTTAGCATTGAATACGCCAATTCTTAAACCACCCGTCCCAGCATCAATCCCCATAACCAAAGGTTCTGCATTGTTGTCTGCGCTCATATCTATTTATTCCTTCAAAAAGATAACGTCTGCCCATTTCTTGTTAAAACCTGTCCCTAGCTTAAACCTATCTCTTGGTTAAAGATCACTTAGCGACCACCCGACGATGAAATGAACTGCCCTGTAATGTAGGACGACTCGTCACTGATAAGATAAGCCGTTAAAGAGGCGACATCCTCTGGAGTTCCTAACCGTCCAATGGGTACGCTTTTCTCGTACTTTGCACGAACCGAGGCGTAATCTTCACCGGTGCTTTCAACCCGAGACTCGAGTATTTCCTCGGTCATTTTCGATTCGATTCGACTGGGGCAGATGGCATTTACGTTGATATTGTGCGGAGCCAATTCCAGCGCCAACGCCTGTGTTAATCCATTCAAACCGAACTTAGACGCACTGTACGCCACGCGCCTAGGTCTACCGAAGATGCCAGACTGAGAAGAGATGTTGACGATTTTTCCGTAGTTGTTTTCCAACATGGACGGGATAACAGCACGTGTGACCAGGAATACCCCTGTTAAGTTAACGGAAAATACTTTCTCCCATTCGGAAAGCGAGATATCAACAAAACTGCTTTCCTGCACTATCCCTGCGCAGTTAATTAGCGTGTCCACTGTGAATTCCGACACCCAGCGTCCAATCGATTCCGACACCTGATCTTCATTGCAGATATCGAATGCCTGTAAGTGGCAGCATCCACCTTCGGCTTCAATAAGCGTCTGAGTTTCTTCGAGCCCTTTGTTGTTAATGTCACATATCAGGATCTTTACGCCATCCTTCGCCAGTTTGAGTGCGCACGCTCGACCAATACCATTCCCGGCTCCGGTAATGATGGCCGTTCGACCGTCGAATCGACTCGTATTTTGCATTTTTCACCATCCCTAGTGTCTGTTGACCTTGGTCTTATTTTGACGAAAGCACCGATTTATCGGCTTCGTAAAGCTGTTTCTCTTTAGGCTTTAGCGCGTGAATGCGTCCTCCGCGGATCAGCACAAACACCCCAAGCAGTAACAGCCCCCCTTTCACCATATCCCTTTCATAATTTGCCCAACCAGACAAACCCGCTCCATTGGTTAATACCGTGAGGATCAAGACTCCAATCAGAGTGCCTAAGACATTGGCTTTCCCTTGCCTGAACGCTAAGCTGCCCAGAAATATGGCGGTCAACCCGTCAATGAAGTAGGAATTACCGATGCCAGGCTGCCCTGAAGACAAGCTCGCCGCGATAAAACACCCCGACAACGCCGCCATGACGCCAGCAAAAAGAAAGAGATAAACATTCAGCTTTTTAACCGGAATACCCGCTTCGTGTACGGCTTTATAATTGGACTCCTGTGCATAAATATAGTGTCCCAGAAGCAATTTTTCCTGACACACCCATAAGACAAACGCGATAAGCAGTGCCAAAAGCATGGTGACAGGGAAAATGCCAAACGACGCATTCACCAAATCGCCCATGAAGCCTGTATCGTCAATCCTAAAAGATGCGCCTGCGCCAATGGCTTTCGCAATAGAGAGAGTCAGCCCACCCGTCGCTATCGTGGTCACCAATGACGACAAGCGCAAATACCCAACCAATACACCGTTTAAAATACCAAACACCACACCAACCATTAGCCCCGCTAGAATGGCCGTACCCCACCCCATACCTTGTTGAACCGACCAAGCCGTTACGACATTGGAAAGCGCAGCAATGTTGGTGAAACTAACGTCGACTTCCCCAATGGAGAAAATCCATGTCACCCCCGAAAACATAATGAATGAAATACTGGCTGCTGCGAAAATGGTGGTGATGTTCTGTGGCAAAAGGATATTCGGCCTGACAAAGGCAAACCCAAACAAAAGGATAAACAGCCCCACCAGCACACCATATTTCATCAGCCAAGTGGTTACTCTGTTACTGTTACTCATGGTCAAAAACCTCATTTCTGCGAAATCTAAGCGTGGGAAACAAGACGGACTCTCGCCTTGACCCACCCTGTCACTCTTTCTCGGGTGTCGGGGCTAAATAGAATACTGCCCACTAGCATCAACATACTGGTGGCGCCATCGCTCCAGTAGTAAGGAATATTGATCAGAGTAAACCCGTTCAAAACCATGGAAATCAATACCGTCCCTGCAAGAGTGGCAAGTACTGAGGCTTTACCAAAAAACGCAATACCAATAAATACAGAGGCAAAGGCAGGCATTAAAAATCCATTACCCGCTATGGGTTCTGATTTGCCGGTTTCAGCGATCACCAATAAGGCAGAAAACAGCATCAGAGTGGAGCAGATCACGTAAGCAATGCAGACGTATTTACGTACGTTTACTCCAGAGTAAAATGCCGATTTTTCATTATACCCGACAGCGTACAAGCTATTACCGAAGCGAGAACGGTGCAGATAGAACCAAGACAGCGCATACACCGCCACCAGCAGATAAGTGGAATAGTTCACTCCGAACCAGCGCCCGTCGTTGATGTCGAGTAAACCCGATGTAAAGAAGTTGCGGAATAAAGATGGTCCACCACTGAATAAGAAAGCTGCGCCTCCGGCTATCGACCCAACCGCTATGGTGGTCACGATATCGGGTAACTTGAGGTAGCTGACCGCATAACCGTTTATCAGCCCAAATGCGACACTAACGACGAGCCCGATTAAGATCGACAAATACAAGTCAATACCCGCTGCGATACCAAACCCTATTGTCATCGCCACAAAAGAGATGACGCCAGGGAATGAGAGATCAAACTTCTTCAAAACCACTACAAACGTTAGCCCTAATGCAGCCAAGCCTGTTGCCGCTAAATGGCGTAAAACAGCGGTAATGTTAGACGTAGTGACATACCTAGGTTCAAGCAGATAAAACGTCAATGTAATGGAAGCGACGATAATCAAATACAGCCCAACTCGAATAAAAGCGGCTTTCTTAGCATTAGTCTTGGTCATACTCGGTACTCCCCTGATATGCCAGCAATCAACAACTCATCTCTACTGATATCACTCACGGGTTCCGATACCTGCTCGCCTTTGTATAAAGCGAACATACGATCCGACACGCCATGTACTTCATCACAATCCGAAGACATCACGACAACCGCGGCTGTTTGCGAAAGCTTTCTCAGTAGACGGTAGATAGTCGCTCTAGCACCGATGTCGACACCAATAGTGGGTTCGACAAACACATAAATTTCGGCCTCAGCATACAAGCCTTTGCACATCACAATTTTCTGCTGGTTTCCGCCGCTAAAGTTACTTGCGGCTTCGTCCAATTCCGCGGGATGAAGCTCAGTTAGGTTAACCAAATCAAGGCTATCTTCATGAGTTTGTTCTGAATTGAGCACGCCCATACCCGAAGAGGCACGATCAAGGTTGGCCAGTGAAATGTTGAATACCACGTTTTCTTCCAGTACTAACCCTTCTTTCAAACGGTTACCGGGAAGCAAAAACAACTTATGATTCAATGCGTCTTGAGTGGTTTCGAACGTCACCTCTTTACCGCGAACATGAATACTGCCGCCACCTTTGACTCTTGCTCCGAATATCACTTTAGACAAATGGTCAATGCCTGAACCAACCAAGCCAAAAATGCCTAAAATCTCACCCTTCCTGACATCAAAGGAGACATTCTGAAATGAGTCAAAAGAGAGGTTATCCACCTTTAAATACACTTCATCGTCGCAAGCCTGTTCCAACTTTGGTGGAAACAAATTTTCGACCGATTTCCCTAGGATTAGCTCGGCAATGGCTGCTGGAGACAACGCTTCTCGCGTCACATCATGGCAACCTACATTTTTGCCATTTCTAAACACAGTGAAGCGATCCGCTATCTGTTCCACCTCTTCAAGGCGGTGAGTAATGTAAATAATGGATACACCGCTGGATTTAAGGATCGACATCAACTCAAACAAGTGCTGCTTTTCTTTTTCTGTCAAGGTCGAGGTCGGTTCATCTAAAATAAGAGCGGTGATTTTGTCGTTAACCATTGAATGCAAAATCGCGGTGGCTTCCTTTTCCACCGGATTCATTTCAGCAATGGTTTTATCCAGATTGACCGGAATGGGTAGTTTTTCCAGCAATGCATCGGCTCTGCGCTTTAGAACGCTACTATTGAAAAAAGAGAAAAGACCAAAGCTGTTGTTTTCCCTTCCCAAAAAGATGTTTTCATACCCTGTAAAATCATCGATCATTTCGGGGTGCTGCTGCACAGAAACTATGCCCTGCTGCAACGATGCACTCGGGGTGCCAAGATCCGCTTCTTGCCCGTCAATTTCAATCTGCCCTGAGTCTTTCTGGTAAATACCAGACAAGATCTTGATTAGCGTGGACTTCCCCGCCCCATTCATTCCAAGGAGTGCGTGGATTTCACCCTTCCTGAGTTCAAAATCCACATTATCAAGGGCGGTGACAGAACCGAATTTCTTGTCTATCCCTGACATCGAAATAACGTTGCTGTTCATATTACTCTCCAGTTAAACGACTCGTACCCAGCCCAACTCTTTTGCTCGACCCGGTCTGTCATAGTCGGCAGCTTTTTCTCCTAGCCCTTGCAAAGTATCTTCCGTCGCTTTGTAGCAAGGTGTGATCACTAGACGAGGTATGTTTCTACCCGCAGCGTATTCGTGAGCATAAAACACATTAGAAAAGGCCATTTCATAGAAGCTTTGAGCACAGCTCATCTTGAAAGCAGAGCCACCACTGATGTATCCGAAGGATTGAGGACCGCCATCAATACCGGTAAGGAAGATGTTTTTACGCCCTGCAGCTCGAACAGCAAGGGCACCTTCGATCGCCGCACCGTCCCAAGCGCACCAGATGGCATCCAGATCGTCTCGTGCTGTCAGCATGTTATCGACGGCTTGGCGAGGTGTCGTACTGGCGTTAAAGTTAAACGCCCATTTGGCGACCACTTCAATTCCGGGGTACTGGCGCAATGCCCACTCCATACCCAATGTGCGCTGATCCCAACTTTCATTTTGCGGTAACGTCACAATGGCAATTTTGCCCTTACCACCCAACTGCTCTGCAAGCCATTCCGCAGTAAACCAACCCATGGAGTAGTTACTCGACATCGCGGTGCTGTGAACGGCAACCCCTGGCACTTGGCTATCCCCTGCAAAAACTGGGATTCCTGCATCGAGTGCACGTTGAACCGCAGGAGCTATCGCCGCTGCATCAGCAGGAGTGATAAACAATGCATCCGGTTTACTGGTAATGAAGGCGTCGATGTTCTCAGTCTGCTTCTTCGGATCGAAGCCTGCATCGGTAATCGTGAGTTCTCCACCAAGTTGTTCAACGGCATCTTTATATCCTTGGTGTAATGCTGCGCCTGAATCAAAGGCTGTCCAGCCTAGTGCAGCCGCAAATTTTAATTTCTTGCCCGACGCAGCCATGGCAGGTCTGAATGTTGCTGGTCCCATAGTCGCTACAGCCACTGCCGTTCCCATGCTCAATTGCATCATTCTTCGGCGAGACAGCCCTATCGGGGAGAGATCATCACTGGCTCCATGTGTAATGGATTCGTGTGTAAAGGATTCATGTGTGACTGGTTCTGTTTTTGGAGTGTCAGATTCGCTGACACCTTTGTTGATGCGCTTTTTCATGTTCAATTCCTTAATTAAAGTACCTTATTCAAGTACCACTACGTCCTATAGTGTTGATTCCGATCCTGCACATACTCGGACAAACCCATGTGACTTGTTTGTGCCCTCGTTGGGTGTACAAACAAGTCGCAATCAGATTCGTTATCTACCTAGCGATCTCTTTTCATTCATCACCGACTAGCTGATAACAAAGATTTAAATCCACCTCGGATAGGTCGCTAACGACTCGGTTTGCACCACTAAAATCTTCATTTTCGGTGTAGTAGGATTTTGTCACTAAGCAATTCATCCCAGCGCCTAACGCTGCTCGCATACCGATATTGCTGTCTTCGACCACCAAACATCGCTTAGGAGAAAGCTGCATTTTTTCAGCGGCAAGCCTATAAACGGCAGGGTCGGGTTTTTTAGCGGAAACCACATCTCCGGCGAAAACTCGTATGCTTTTGGCGATCTCTTCTCCAACGCAATTTTTCACTACCGTTTTGACGGCTTTCTCATTCGATGTGGAACACACAGCTAACGGTATACCTCGCTCATACGCTTCTGTTATCAACGTCTTAACCCCGGGTCTAGGCGCAAGTTCTCCTGATTCAATCAGCGCCATAAAGATCGCGGTTTTTAACTGATGTAAGTTCTTTATGAATTCATCTCGGCTAATGGAGACTTCCGGCCAACCGACGGCATTGAAGTAATGCGACATGCGCTCTTTACCACCTGCAACACCGAGCAGATCTTCGTATTGGCTTTTCGACCAGTAATCCAGTAAACCTTTCTCTTGGAATGCCTGATTAAACGCCACTCGGTGCCCATCGCATTCGGTATCGACTAAAACCCCGTCGCAATCAAAAATCAGTGCGTCCATGAACCTGCCCTTTGCTGAGAACCAAATTTTGAAATCATCGACTCCACCCCATCTTTCAGCATTAAGAACTGTGACTCGATGTAAGGAATTGGCTCTTTGACTCCTGGCTTTTGCAACGCAAAAGTGACAAAACCTTCGATGAACTGATGCTTGTGCATGGTAGAAATATTGACTTTGGCGCAGCCAGATCGAATACAGCGTTCAAACTGTGCATCGGCTAAGCCTGTGCCGCCATGTAATGCAATTGGGGTATCGATGTTTTCTGTGATCTTCTCGAGAAGATCGTAAGCAATGACGGGCTCACCTTTATACTGTCCATGGGCCGTGCCAATCGCTGGTGCAAACGCCGCTAATTCAGGCATTTCGGTGCAGAATTGCAAACACTCCTGAAAATCCGCCAGCATCGCGCTTTCTAGGGAAACGACTTTGTCGTCTTCCACGCCACCAATAGCGCCTAACTCCGCTTCTAGTGCTACGTTGGCCTGAGTCGCCAACGCGTAAGCTTTCAACGTCATGGATAAGTTTTCTTCAAAAGGCATATCAGAGCCATCAAACATAACCGACGTCCAACCGGCATCAATACAGCGCTGAATCACGTCTAAATCAGCACAGTGATCCAAGTGCAACGCCACTGGCACATCCACGTTTTGTGCTAGGCTTTTTACCCACGAGGCAATGGCGTCGTATCCCCATAAACGGATGGTTTTAACGGAAAGCTGGACAATGACTGGCGAGTTCAGATCCTGAGCCGCGCTGATCACAGAGCGTGCGCTGTTGTAATCAATAATGTTGAAGGCTGCGACGCCATAACCGTCTCGCTTCGCATCTTGCAACATTGGCTTCATTGAGATTAAAGGCATAATTAATTCTCCTCAGAGAGTGTCTATCTTGATGCCGAATCACTTCCGCGCTTCGGCGTAATTCATACGTTCATAAATTTTATAGATCCAAAGCGGTAATACTTTCCTTCAGCTTCATCATGAACTCGGCGCCGTAAACGCCATCGACTGCTCGGTGATCCGCCGATAGCGTCAATACCATAAAGTCACGCCATCCCAATTCATTATTAATGCAGCAAGCACGTTTATTGATGGTGCCCACCCCGAGAATGGCCGCTTCCGGTGGATTGATGATGGGGAGAAGTTCAACGCCCCATTTCCCCATATTCGAAATGGTGAATGAGCCACGGGATTTGGATTTATTCATCCCATTACGCGCACCTTCTGCCAGAGTGCGAGATGCCTGATTGATTTCTTTCAGGGATTTACGGTCGGCATGATCGATAACCGGAACCAACAAACCATCGTCAACCGATACCGCCACTCCAATATGGATATCCTCCAAAAGCGTGCAACGGTCAGCAAACACATGTGAATTGAGTTTGCCATGGTGTTTTAATTGACGAGAGACCGCGAAAATCACCAGATCGTTAATCGAAAGGTTGTCATCATTAGACTGGTTGTACGCTTTTCGTTTCGCCAGTAAATCCGTTACATCTACTTCGGTGCGCAAATAGAAATGGGGTTTGGTTTGCTTCGATTCCGTCAGCCTGTCAGCAATAACTTGACGGACTTTCGAGTAAGGCTGGTCGCCATAATCATTACCAGAGCTCGGCTCTGCATCAGCCAAGTCCCTTTCCAGCACAGCCCCTCCAGGTCCACTGCCGCTGACAGAGGCTAAATCAATATTTCGATTCGCAGCCATCCTTCGCGCCAAAGGTGACGCTCCCAATTGCCCATGGTTAGCCGATATCACTGTATTTAGGTGTGAGGCTTGCTCGGCTTTTGTATCGTTTTCTGTCGAAGAAGTCACTGCGGCGACAGGCGTGGTTTCCGCATGTGCTTTCTCGTTATTGTTCGCTTCATCAGGTGCCCCAATAAACATAATGGGCTCCAACACTGTGGTGGTATCACCTTCTTCATAAAGCAATTCCAGCACAACGCCTTCCTGATAGGTTTCGACTTCAAACGAAGCCTTTTCAGATTCGACAACAGCAACAATATCGCCTTTTTTGACCGTATCGCCGACTTCTACCATCCACTCTGTTAACGTGCCTTCTTCCAGATCCTGACCAACCTGTGGCATCAATACCGGAGTCGCCATAATTTCACTTCCCTGTTCACTCGTTTGCTTTGCTATTTGTCGTTCCACATAGCGTTAAACTGATCGTTTTGCGTTTTGTTAAGCTAATCGCTCTTCGTGTTGTAAATTTGAGCGCTCTACATAGGGCTAAACGCTCTTTCTATCCCGCTTCACTTTGAACCGTGCTGTTCGCCACCTTCAAAATGGCGTCTCGAATCTGCTCTTTTTGCGGAATGGCGGCTTTTTCCAACTCAAGGTTGAATGGAATTGGCGTATTAAGCCCAGCTACAATTTCAATGGGCGCATCAAGGTGATAAAAGACATTATCTTGGATGATGGAGCATATATCTGACGCCACACCGCCTCGGCGCACAGCCTCTTGCACAATGATGACTCTGTTCGTTTTCTTCACTGAATTGATGATGGTTTCTTCATCGAGAGGCACTAATGTCCTTGGATCAATAACTTCGACAGAAATGCCCTCTTTCGCCATTTCTTCTGCCACTTCTAAAGAGCGAGGCAGCATATTCGACCAAGCAATCAAGGTGACATCCGATCCCGCTCGCTTCACATCAGCTCTACCAAACTCAATTTCGTACTCACCTTCAGGCACTTCGCCTTTGGTCATGTATAAATGTTTGTGCTCAATAAACATAACGGGGTTAGCTTGTCTTAAGGCGTGTTTTAATAGACCTTTTGCATCATAAGGCGTTGAAGGCATGACAACTCTTAACCCAGGAATGTGGTAAAACAGCGCCTCTAAGCTTTGTGAATGCTGTGCCGCAACCCCACCACCTGCTCCGCCTTGGGTTCGCAGTACAAAGGGAACATGACCAGAACCGCCGGTCATCAAGCGGAATTTAGCCGCCTGATTTACAATTTGATCCATACCCAACATGGCAAAATCGACGTAAAGAATTTCCACGATGGGTCTTGCGCCTGAAATAGCGGCGCCCACACCCACTCCTATCATGCTGGCTTCTGATATAGGGGTATCGCGAACTCTTAACTCTCCATATTTATCAAGTAGCCCCTCTGTTACTTTGTAGGAACCGCCTCGTTCTGCGATGCCTTCACCAATAATGAACACGTCGCTGTTTCTTTCCATTTCTTCTTCGAGAGCTTCGCGCAGCGCGTCTCGGTACATAATTACTCTGCTAGCCAAAACCATCTCTCCTTTGATGTTTTAATCCTATAAATCGGTTTGTCCGTTCCTTTAATAACCAGCTATGGTCTGTTCAAACTCATCCACCGAGACTTGCGTTCCCGCTAAAGCAAATGACAACGCTTCTTCCAATTCCGATTCAATCTCAGCTTCCAAGGAGGCAACTTGTTCTTCTGAGTACCCCCCTAAACCTTTTAAGTTGTTGCGAGCAGAAGTCACGGGATCTTTGTCTTTGTAATATTGAAGTTTGCTTTCAGGCATATAGTTACCAGGGTCATTTACATGGTGACCAGAGTGGCGATAAGTTTTAGCTTCTATCAACACAGGTCCTTTTCCGGAGCGACATATTTCGCATGCCTCCGAGACCAATGTGTAGACAGCAAGAGGATCATTACCGTCCACTGCATAGCTAGGAACACCAATGCTTTCACCTCGGCGATACAGATCCGTTTGTCGTGTGGAATCTTCAATTGGCGTTGACACTGCGTATTGGTTGTTCTCTATAATCAGAACGACATTGAGGTTCCAAATGGCGGCAAGGTTTAATGCTTCCAAAAACGTCCCGTTATTTACGCCACCGTCGGATGTAAAAATAATAGTGACCGCATCGCTACCCTTCACTTGATTAGCTAACGCACTGCCAACTCCGATCGGGGTACCTGCCCCTACGATCCCATTGGCTCCTAGATTGTTGGATTGAATATCCGCAATGTGCATCGAGCCACCGAACCCTTTGCAGTATCCTTCTTTCTTTTGCAAAAGTTCAGCGAGCATACGCTTCACATCGGCTCCCCATGAGATGCAGTGACCATGCCCTCTATGGGTGGAAGAGATGTAATCTTTATTTGGGACCGCTGCAGCACACGCACCAGCCGCAATGCCTTCTTGCCCAAGGTATGGGTGAAAATACCCTCTAACATGACCTTGGCGGTACAGCTTGACCCCCTCAGTTTCAAATAACCGCGTTTTGTAGCAGCTTGTGAAAATTTTTTTCAACGTCTCACTGGAGACCTGCGTATCTACCTGTATTTTCTTCGCGTCCATTTCGTTACCTAAACTTATTTTCCGTGTCGTTTTCTCGATATGGAATTGACTATAGATCGTACAATTTTAAATGTAAATAATTTTACACACGATAAAAAACAAACTTTAAAACCAATCAAAATGTATGAAATATAAGCAATTAGCTTGTGTTAAATAGAATAAAGACACTCGAAAGGCATACAGAACCAAACGAATAAATACTTGATAATAATAAACTTAAAAAGACAAACCAGAGAAAGATCACACTTTGTGAAAATTATTTTACTAATTAACTTTGTAATGCTGTGATATTGAAAATTGACTTACTAGAAGTTACATAGGATTATTAATGTTAAAAATTACTTACATTTTTATTTTTTGTGTTTATGGGAGTGATTGACCTTTCAAAGTTAACGATTATTCGAAAGATCGAGAGCCCTTCGCCCAATGACGGAATGAGATGATATAAAATGGACAAACAGGCAGGCACAGAGCTGGTAGAAAGAATCCACTCAAATTACGAGAAACTGCGTAAATCAGAAAGATTGGTCGCAGATTTCATTTTGAGCCACTTAGGAAAGCGGCTGAATTATTCGATCACCGAGTTCGCAGACAAGCTAGAAATTAGCGAAGCAACCATCAGTCGATTCACTCGTTCTATAGGCTACGCAGGGTATTCTGATCTAAAACTTTCCATGGCGGCAGCAAGCAGTATTGCGGAAGAAAATACCATTCCCAACATTCCTAGCGAGCTATCAGAAAAAGACTCATTAGTGGTGTTAAGCCAAAAGCTGATGAACGCATTGATTAATGGTTTAGGGATGACCCAAAAAAACCTCGACTACGGCAATCTAGAACAAGCTGTTGATGCCATTCACAATGCCAGTAAAGTGGTACTCGTCGGTGTTGGTGGAGCGGCTGAGATTTGTGATGAAGCTGTGCATTTACTGCTAAAAATAGGGATTGATGCCACCAGCTATTGCGATGGATATACCCAAACCATTGTTGCCTCTACTTTGCCATCGGATGCCGTGATGATCGGCATTTCCCATACAGGCGAAACTGACACCGTCGCAAAGGCATTAACTCAGGCTAAAATCAATGGGGCAAATACCATTGCCATCACCAGCTTGAAAGACTCTAAAGTGGGGCAAAGCGCAGATCATACACTGCTCACGTGGCACAATCACAACCCAAGGCAAGTTCCTCTTTATGGCGACTTTCTGGAAGGGCGAGCTTGCCAGTTATACCTCATTGATTTGCTTTATCTCGCCTTGATGTTCCGTCGAGGAAAAGACGCCAAGGTGTCATTAGAGATGACCAGAGACGCGCTGGAGAAATACTATCAAGGTCATTCGCTTAATAGCAGTGATGGAGCCTGATTGAAAATCTTGATGAAAATAGTCTTCTTGGATTAATTATCCCATTTGTGTGTTTCTCAAATAAAAACGTCGCCAAAAAGGCGACGTTTTTAATGGGTTTCCGTGAACAACTTTCCCTAACAATTAGTGCTCGCGAGTGGCACGGAAATTAACTTCAGGGAAGCGTTCTTGCGCAAGGTTTAAATTAACCATGGTTGGCGCAATATAGCTTAGGTTATTACCACCATCGAGCGCTAGGTTAGTTTGGTTCTTACGCTGGAATTCATCCAGTTTTTTCTCGTCGTCACATTCTACCCAACGAGCTGTTGCCACGTTAACGCCTTCATAGATTGCTTCAACGTTGTATTCCGACTTCAAACGAGCCACAACAACATCAAACTGAAGAACACCAACGGCACCTACGATCAGATCGTTGTTTTGCAGTGGACGGAACACCTGTACGGCGCCTTCTTCTGATAGCTGGACTAGCCCTTTCAGAAGCTGCTTCTGCTTCAATGGATCTTTCAATCGAATACGACGGAACAACTCTGGCGCAAAGTTAGGAATACCAGAGAATTTCAGGTTTTCACCTTGTGTAAAGGTATCGCCAATTTGAATTGTACCGTGGTTGTGTAACCCAATGATGTCGCCAGCGTACGCGTTTTCTGCACGAGATCGGTCGCCCGCCATAAAGGTAACAGCATCAGAAATGCTGACTTGCTTACCAAGACGAACGTGATTCATCTTCATGCCTTGCGTGTACGTTCCCGATACAATTCGCATAAATGCAATACGGTCGCGGTGTTTCGGGTCCATATTTGCCTGAATTTTAAAAACAAAGCCTGAGAACTTTTCTTCTTTAGCTTCGACTTCTCGCTCGTTCGCTTGGCGAGATAGAGGCTCTGGTGCCCACTCAGTCAAACCATCCAACATGTGGTCGACGCCGAAGTTACCCAATGCGGTACCGAAGAAAACAGGGGTGAGTTCACCGCTTAAGAACAGCTCACGATCAAATTCATGGGAAGCACCTATCACTAATTCAAGCTCTTCACGCAGTTGCTCGGCAAGTTCTTCACCAAGGGCTTCGTCAAGTTCAGGGTTATTCAAACCTTTGACGATGTTTGTGTCTTGAATAGTATGACCTTGACCAGTCGAGTACAAAATCGTCTCGTCACGATGAATGTGGTAAACACCTTTGAATTCTTTACCGCAGCCAATAGGCCAAGAAACCGGGGCACAAGCCATATTCAGCTCGCTTTCAACTTCGTCCAACAATTCCATTGGATCACGGATATCACGGTCGAGCTTGTTCATGAAAGTTACGATAGGCGTGTCACGCAGGCGCGTTACTTCCATGAGTTTACGGGTACGATCCTCGACACCTTTTGCCGCATCGATCACCATTAAACAGGAATCAACTGCGGTCAAAGTACGGTATGTATCTTCCGAGAAATCTTCGTGTCCTGGAGTATCCAAAAGGTTAACCAAAGACTCGTTGTACGGAAACTGCATCACAGAAGTGGTGACCGAGATACCACGTTCTTTTTCCATTTCCATCCAGTCGGATTTAGCGTGTTGGTTTGAGCCACGCCCTTTTACCGTACCTGCAGACTGAATTGCGCGTCCGAATAAAAGAACTTTTTCGGTAATGGTGGTCTTACCCGCATCGGGGTGAGAAATAATGGCGAAGGTTCTACGTTTAGACACTTCTTGTGTAAATGGAGAATTAGACATGGTTGTAATCTTCTTTATTGATCACTGCATTATGGTTGCAATGACATTGAAACTGGTATGCACGACACGCCAAACTCGCTGTTTAAAAACAAGTTTTAGGCACAATATGCGAGGTATAAACTGTGTATTTGAATTCAGGCTATTACATCGGTCTTGTCGTCAGGCGTGAGCAAATGGCGCAATTGTATGAGATTCGGGCTCAGCTTTCCAGTTGGTTATCGATAGTACACCAGCTAAGAGGTGTGAAATCACATGAACGTACTTATACTCAAACCACCTCAAGCTTACCGACTGACACAAACCAAACCTTTTATTCATCTTTTTACTGTATTCAACAATCGGAATGAAGTGAGAGCTTGCGAGTGATTGAACATCATGTAGACACATCTGCGATACCCCCTATTTATCGATATTTATAAACTGCAAAAAAACTAAAATTTGAAAAAGAACATTTAGGTTAACTTTTAAACAATTCGTAAGTAGCACGATATTTTCGTCAAACATGAGATTAAAATCAGCGAAATTTGCAATAACGTGAAAGAAAACTGCCACAGAGTGAGGCTCATATCTGATGCTACTGTCTTAAATTTGAGCTTTTCAATAAATGA
Organism: Vibrio penaeicida; assembly: GCF_030689305.1. GTDB lineage: Bacteria > Pseudomonadota > Gammaproteobacteria > Enterobacterales > Vibrionaceae > Vibrio > Vibrio penaeicida_B. The sequence goes on from NZ_JAUYVM010000006.1 coordinate 67,842, forward strand.
GATTACTAAGGACAAAAAAATTAACTAGTATGAATAGTTTGCCAAAATTCTTTAATTGGATAAATTTGTAAAAGTTTTAGGTTTTTTGTGATATTTATCATTCACATATGTTGTAAAGTCTCTAGAATCTAAACTTTACAGCTCGATAACAATCAGGAAGAACCGCATCATGTTGAATGGCAAAATTCGAGTATTATTCCTCGTGATGTTTTTTTCTTTACCCGTTATTTCTAAAGAAATTTCTTTAGCAGCCATTCACTACCCTCCTTACACCATTATCAACGCCGACAACGAAATAGCAGGTAACGACACTAAAATTGTTGTCGATGTTATGGCTATGCAAGGAATCCGCATTAATTTGATCAACCCACCTTGGTCTCGAGCATTAAAAAGTGTCAAGCATGGTAAGATTTCAGGACTAGTGAGCTGTACGAAAAATAATGACAGATCTAAATATATGCTTTTCTCAGATCCTATTGATGCCATAAATAACGGTCTTATTGTTCGAAACAGCTACACTGGCACACCCCCAAAACACATCAGCGATTTAAATGGCATAAACCTAATTGCTATCCACAAATGGAACACGCAAACCGAATTGGTGAGAAATAACATTCCCCATGCTCAAGCAAACTCTATCCCGCAGGCATTAGATATGCTTCTTAGGCGCGATTTCGACGCGATTTATAGCGGAACCGAGAGTGTGAAATACTTTGCAGAAAGGTCACACACACAAAATAAGCTGAAAGTCGTATTGTTTGAAGACAGTAAACCCATCACGCTGCATATGTGCTTAGGAAAACGAACACCAAATGCAAAAGAGATTATGGCTAGGTTTAATCAAGATCTTGCGATATACAATGCGCTCAAAAATTAAATAATAATTAGGCGCTTATTTATAGAGATCCACCAACGTTTAAGGAAAAAAATTTGTATCGTCAGTCCCGAAAATCTCTTGCTACTCGTCAGACCAAAACTGTATTTCTGGTTGCTGTTGCACTGGGGCTGCTTTTTAGCTTTTACCAAATTGTTCTGGATCTACACCGAGAACGTCAAAAAATTTCTGAGAAATATCACCTGAAGCTGGAGCAAAATTACACCAATGCCAGCCAAGCGGCTTATCACGTTAACCCCTTATTAGCCCAGCAAGTGACGGACAGTATCATGACGGCCAAGGCTGTACGTCATGTAGTGCTTACCGACGACTTTAATGATGTGTTATCGGAAGAGCATCGAACTTTTCATTATGAAAGCCGATTGAATCAGTCTCTTGGTCAGTGGCTCTTCACCAACGAACAAATTTACACTATCTCACTCCACCAGCCAGGCACAACGCAGGTTGTAGGAACGCTTAGTTTTACGGTTAACGGTATTGCATCCGCTAATGGCTTTTTAGAAAGAGCAAAATCACTGCTCATTTTCGATATGATCCGCAATGTACTCCTAGCCAGTATTCTGCTTTTTTTCTTTTATCGAAAACTATCCAAACCTCTTATTGATCTCACCTATTGGGTTCGTTCTTTGCAATTTCAAGAATCTCAAAAGAAGCTACCAGGGCAACTAAGAGACGATGAACTAGGGCAGCTCGCCCAGTCTTTTCAAACCATGTGGAATGAACGTGAGCAAGCATCCGCACAATTAAGCCAAAACATTGAAGCACTCGAAAAAAGTGAGCATTTCGCTAGTACCATAATGGATAACTCAAGCGATGCGCTTTTACTGATCAATCAAGATGGCAAAATTACCCACGTCAACAGCAATACTTGCGACTTATTGGGGTACGAAAAAGAAGAGCTGGTGGGCTTTCCTGCGGTAACGATAAGCGTTAGTTATTCGATTGATTACATTGGTTTTAAAGTAAAACAACCGTCAGAAAGCCAAGCTTCTTTATTTGAAGCGGTTCATCGTAAAAAGAACGGGGCAACCTTTCCCGTTGAAGCAACAGCTATTGAGCTTACAATGAATGATACTCCCATGTTTTTGGTGCAAGCGAGGGATATCTCTAACCGTAAGCAGGCTGAAATACAAATTCACAACCTTGCGTATTTTGATGGACTGACAGGGCTACCGAATCGAAAACAGCTACTCGACCGATTGGATGAAGCGCTCAATAAGTCTTATCGCACCAGCGAACCAGGGGTGCTTCTTTACCTCGACCTTGACCGATTCAAAACGATCAACGACTCACTCGGACATGCGATTGGCGATCAGCTTCTTCAAGCTGTATCAGAACGTTTGCAAAAGCTACTCGACCCGATACATTTATTCGCTCGGATTGGGGGGGATGAGTTTGCGATTTTGATGCCTAACGTCCCCTTAGAGCAGGCAAAAAAACATGCGGAGGAGGTATTATCTTTAGCTCGCTCTCCTTATGTCGTCGAATCACACCACTTGTATTGCAGTATCAGTGTTGGCATTGCGACTTTCCCGAGCCCAGATACCAATGCCTTAGAACTTTTGCGACAAGCCGATACCGCCCTGTATCGCGCAAAATCGGCGGGCAGTAATACTTACAAGACTTACGAGCCCGAAATGCGTAAGTTAGTGGACTCTTTTTTGTCTATCGAAAAAGGGCTTCATGAAGCCCTCAACAAAAACCAATTCGAGCTCTACTATCAGCCTCAAGTAAATAAAAAAGGGGAGTTGGTGGGTGCTGAAGCGCTCATCCGGTGGAATCACCCCACTCAAGGCACTGTGCCGCCAGATACCTTTATGTCTATTGCCGAAGAGACTGGGCAAATCATCCCTATGGGCTCTTGGATACTTGAGCAAGCCTGCTTACAAATGGCGCATTGGAAAGAGAGCGGTAATGTGCCTAGTACCTTCAAACGACTTGCTATCAATATCAGCCCACTTCAATTTTCTCAGGCAGATTTTGTTGAGCAGGTAACGGGCGCGGTAGAGCGTTCAGGTATCGCTCCCGAAGACATCGAGCTAGAACTCACTGAAAACATGCTACTGAAGAACATCGATGCCTGTGTAATAAAAATGGCGGAATTGAAAAAGAAAGGTTTTAAGATAGCCATTGATGACTTTGGTACGGGGTATTCATCTCTTAAGTACTTAAAAAGACTGTCACTGGACGTGTTAAAAATCGATCGCTCATTCGTAACCGAACTTCACCTTAATAAAAACGATACCGCTATCGTCGATTCAATCATTTTGATGTCGGAGCGCCTTGGATTAGAAGTGATTGCAGAAGGTGTCGAAGAACCCGAAGAGCTAAAAGCCTTAACAGACTTAGGTTGTGAACAATTTCAGGGATACATATTCGATAAACCTTTGGATGCAGAAACTATGTCTTTGCGACTTAAGAAGCCGCAATACAACAATCAAATCATCAAACAATTGAGTCAATCTAAGTGAGAGATCTACGCTGTTTTTGGTTTCAGTTAAACGGGTTCAAGGCGCGAGAATATAAGTGAAAGGGGTTTCTCTTTCTTTACGCTACATAAACAGATAACTCATGATAATCGCGTCTTCTTTTCCTGATGCCGTCGGGTAGTAATCTATGCGTCGGTCAACTTCATTGAACCCTTCCGATTCATACAACCCAAATGCACTCTGATTACTTTCTCTCACTTCCAACCAAGCACTTTCGGCATTGGCCGCTGTGCATACTTCAATAAACCCTTGAAGCAGCTGCTTTCCATACCCTTTTCCTTGATGAGAAGGAGAAACGGCAATATTCAGTAACGTCACTTCTCCTACAATGTTCTGTGCGTAAAAATACCCCACCAGCTCATCACCGATATGAAGCCCATAATGACACGCTCCACGAGAGTCTAATTCCCGTATCATCGATTCTTTCCATGGGTGGCTGTGCGCTTGCTGCTCAATCGCCCAAACACTATCTAAGTGCTGAGTAGACAGCGGCGTAATTGCATTATTCATAGGACTTTATTTGCTTCCAAAGTGCTTGTTTGTGCTCTTTATTCGATTCAACCAATGAGAGTGACTCAGAATGTAACGTTTTCACACTCTCTAGTTCGCTAGGCTCACATTGACAAAACCAGACCCACTCGACGTTGGCAATATCAACTTGTGACAACTGCTGAGGCTCAAGTAAAAAGGCATCATCAATACTCACTTTGAAGCTACCAAGCACTTTTGCAAGAAAGGTGCGCTCGGCAGATGTTGGAACATTAGGGCAAATCAGTAACATTCGGCAGTGCTCTGGCAGTGAGATAGGTGTGATATCCACCCCTTCTAAACGCTCAGGGTGAAGAACCTGCCACTGATCGATCTGCATTTCTTGAAGAAAAGATGCGTTACTCATGACATCGACACAATTAGTTATTCATTGAGGTGGTCGATAGTAACAAAAAACGATGCTTGCACGAAAAGAAAAGGCTGCTCATTTTTATCGTTCTCGCTTAAGCTCAAAACTATTCACTACAAAAAAAAGAGCACCGAAGTGCTCTTGAAGATTTATTCATTGACGTTGTTAGAGGTCGCGCATCAAAATCTCGAGTTCTTCCGATGCATCATCGATACATTCTTGCAAAACTCGAGCATCACGATGGCAAAGTGGCAACCTCCAGGTTTTACCTTTACGAGCATTCGGTGTTTCCCCGACAAGCTCTGTAACGTTGCCCTTTCGTTCGAATCTTAGAGAGTCAAATTCTGATCTTAAGCTTTGATGACTCTCATGAATTTCAACAGCGACCACACCAGTTGGGTTTACCTCGATATGTGCCTTGGAGTGTGACACATCGTTCAGCGCACAATCTAAATGTCTAGCCAGCATATAATCCTCTCCCTTTTCCTATCAAACCGATCACAACCGCTAAATCAGTATAGACAAACCAGTGAGCTTGAAAGGAAATTCTGGTGATAATTTCATCTAAAATGAATAAAGAGTTGATTATTATCAAAATAAAATTTGAAAAAAAATCGAAGGTATTGACACAAATATCCAATGGAAATTTCTCGTTAAATTTAACCTTCGCAAGCCACTGCCCCATCCTACATTTGGACGATGTTTTTCGAGTATCTCCCGTGATAATGTAAACAAAATGTTAACCAGCATTCATTCAATGCAAACGCAAAGGTGACATCATGTCAAAACAGATCAATCGGTGCTCCAGTGAACTTGAAACCTTTAGTGCGTTGCTGCTATCTGTCTATGAATTAGCGCGCCACGTTTCCATTGACGAATTCCAAAGTGAAGTGCTGAATGCGATTGAAAGCTGTATTTCACACAGCAGCGCATGGTGGGGACGTGCCTCAATTCAAAATGACGGACCTCACCTGCACAGAACACATTTGAAAAATCTTTCAGAGCGCTATTTGAGCGATTGGAAAGCGATGAGAGAGAAAGACATTACGGTACAGAAAGTGTTTGACGATCCGGGGCAGGCAGTCATTATTCGCTTTGCAGATAGCGACACACCATTAGAGCTCAAGAACTTGGGTAAAGAACACGGCATTAGCCAACTGATGTGCGTGATCGCTATCGACCCAGTGACTCAATTATGTGAACACGTAGCGCTGTATCGAAGTTACGGAGAGCCCGATTTCACTCAATCCGATGTCGATACTCTCACTAACCTTATGCCTCACCTTGTATCTGCGACTGCAACAAACCAACTTAGAACGCTGTACAACCTCAGAGAGTCGGTTAACCACCATCGGGTAGCGTTTGCGATATGCGATAAAAAAGGCGTCCTTCAAATGACAGAACCAACCTTCACGGCGCTACTTCTTGCCGATTTCCCCGACTGGAAGGGACCACAATTACCACTTGAATTGTACGAGTCTGAATACTGCGGAGAAAACATCACTCTGTCTTTTGATCGCATCGGTGGGCTACTGCTCATGCAAGCAAGGTATCGAGATCAATCGGATCAGCTTTCTAGCCGAGAAAAAAGTGTCGCTAAGCTCATGAACGAAGGCATGACCTATAAAATGATTGCGAGACAGCTCGATATCGCCCCCAATACGGTTAGACACCACATTCGGTCTATGTACCAAAAGCTGAACATTCATAATAAAACCGAGCTCATCCGGCTAATTCAACCGTTACTGCATTAGTACTCTCACTTGCTTAACCGTTAGAACACCCACTAAAACAAGCGCTTCTTAGGTCGTATCGAAAGGTACGTCATGGATTCGTGCGCTCAAATAACAGCGGAAAGGATATCCCTATGAAAGAACAACCTCCCCAGTTTTCATCAAACGAACATCATTCATCAAACAAACATTCACCCAATGAAGTGCGCACGATCGCAGCGCTAGTGATCATTGCCGCCTTTTTACCTACGGTATTGATGATGGCACCAGCAATAGCTAGCCAATTAGCCACTGAATTCCAATTTGGTCCCGCTCAAATAAAAATTGACCATCAAGGGCAACTCATGAACAGCACGAACCTAGTGATTGGTGGGGGCTTGCCATTGGCCCAGCGATATTTGGTCACCTTCTTGAGTCGGGGCACTCTCTCGATCATTTGATCATCTATGCCTGCATTACTGCTTTCGTTTCCTTCATTTTACTTGGCTTTATTCTTTTTCAATCCAATACACCTTCAGCTCAAGGAGTTCACAATGAGTAATAAAACCGGTTTTTTATATGATGAACAGTGCTTTTGGCATACTGCTGGCGAGCATGCATTAGTGCTTCCCGTTGGTGATTGGGTGCAACCCATGAGTGCTGGTGGTCATGCAGAATCTCCTGAAACCAAACGTCGTTTAAAAAATTTACTGGATGCCTCTGGCATAACCAAGCACCTAACCTTAAGCTCAGCCCCATCATGCAGCCAAGCACAACTGCTACGAGTGCATCCGGAGCATTACCTAAACGAATTTAAAGCACTCAGCGATGAAAAAGGTGGTGAACTTGGTCTATACGCCCCTTTCGGAAAAGGAAGCTTCGAGATTGCGACACGCTCTGCCGGTTTGGTATGTCATGCCATTGATAAAGTCATAAGCGGAGAGCTGGATAACGCATACTCACTTTCCCGACCACCGGGGCATCACTGCCTTGCGGACCAATCTATGGGTTTTTGTTTGCTCGCAAATATCGCGATTGCGGTAGAGCATGCCATTGAAGCTCATGGATTATCACGCATTGCCGTCGTTGATTGGGATGTACACCATGGTAATGGTACACAAGATATCTTTTATTCCCGTTCTGACGTTTTAACCATTTCTCTCCACCAGCAAGGGTGCTTTCCTCCTGGGTACAGCGGCGAAGAGGATATAGGGTTAAACAAGGGGAAAGGCAGCAATATCAATATTCCGCTGATGCCCGGAGGCGGACACACCAGTTACCTAAATGCTATGGAAAAGATCGTTATTCCAGCACTCGATGCTTATCAGCCTGAACTGATACTGGTCGCTTCAGGGTACGATGCCTGTGGGGTGGATCCACTTGCCCATATGCTGGCTCATAGCGAAACATATCGCACAATGACGCAAATGATAATGGAGGTTTCAGGACGTCACGCCAACAATAAATTAGTTATCGTTCATGAAGGGGGGTATTCTGAAGCGTATGTGCCTTTTTGTGGGTTAGCGGTAATTGAAACATTATGTGGCGTTAGAACGGGTATCGAAGATCCCATGTTGGAGATGATTCAAGCGCAGCAACCGTGCCAAAGTTTCAACCAACTCCAAGCAGAAAAGATCGACTTGTTAGCAAAGAACACTCCGCTGTTGGTATAAAAATATGACAGACGTAAAAAAGGGGCTTTAAGCCCCTTTTTCAATTATTCCAAAACGGTCCGGTAAAGAATTCCAACCATTACATATCTGAAAATTCAGGGCTGAAAAATACTTTTCCTGATTTACCGTCAAATTCACCTTCGTTTAAGGCTCGAACTTGAAATGCACCTTCTGGCACATCCCACTGAGTATCCATTTCATAATCAGCAGCGCTTTCAAATCCAAATCGACCATAGTAAGCAGGGTCGCCTAATACAACACACGCTGGGTAACCCAATTCTGCTAGCGAGGCTAAGCCTTCCGTCACCAAATCTGATGCGATTCCATTTCCACGGTATTCTTCTTTTACCGCAAGAGGCGCCAAACCTTGCCAGTTTAAATCTTGTTGATCTAGCGTGACAGGGCTAAATAATACATACCCCACCACTTCACCTTCATCATTGCAGGCAACCAATGATAAGGTTCTTTGTCCATTTTCACGCAGGCGATTCACTAACTCGGCTTCCGCGCCAGTTGGGAAAGCATGTTTGATTAACTGTTCTATAGGCAGAATATCTGCCGGTGCTTCAGTTCGTATAAGCATTCATCACCTCTTTGTGTTCGGGCGCAGATTGTAGCCCTTTTTGAACAAAGTCGGCTAATTGATTTAACAAAGTGTTAAGTGCTTTCGGTAATGCGTCGAGATCCACACTGTCCATTATGTTTTTCACTTCTAGCCCAAGTTCCGTGTCTCCTTCTATTTTAAGACGACGTTGAAAAAAAAGCGTATCAGGATCTTCTTTTCGTCCCGCGATGAGAACGAGGTCATTCAATTTTCCACTAAAACTCACATCGTGCTGCTCTGCATCTCTCTTCACAACGAGAGCGTCATTTCGATAGCTGATATACCACTCTAGTTGGACATCTGAAACTTCTACTTTCAACCACTTCCCTTCTAGAAAATCGAAGTCTCCATCTTCCAGTGCCTCTTTAAATACGTGTTGCAAACCTTCAAGCATAGCTTTGTTTTGAAGAGAGTGAGGTAAAAACTGGGCTGGAGATCTCAAAATGGACGCAGCATTAAGCACTAGTTTAGTGCGCAGGAGTTCAAACACGGTAATATCTCTCGGATAGGCATAAATAATTGCAATACTAGAACAATCTTTGTCTCGAATTTATGTTATGTATCAAAAAAAGCTCAGCTAAGCCTTGGATCGCTTTTACATCTCGTATATCAAGGTTATAGTAACTTATCGACTCGCACCTGTAGGTGTTTGCATTACCTCCCCCGGAGACTCGGTAACAGATTGATGCCAACAGAACAATTACAACACTGGTTTTCAAAACTCACTGATCACAGTCCGTTTTTCTTTGCCATTTTAGATAAGCAGCACAATTACCGCATGGTAAACGCACGCTATTGCGAAATCGCAGGTCTTAGCAGCGAAGAATTGGTTGGTATGCGCGACACACAAGTATTGGGTGACGCATTTTATCGAAATCTAAAACCCTATTATGAGCGAGCATTTGAAGGGGAATCTGTAGAAGCAGAAATCACTTTAAATGATCACAGTCTCGAAACTAGCCTGCATTTTAGTTTGTCTCCGGTTATTGGAGAGCAAACGGTCGAATATATCGCTTTTCATGCTATCGATACTTCCGAGAAACAAATTCTTGTTCGCTCTCTTGAAGAATCCGAAAACAAATTTTCTAAGTTAACAGAGCTACTCCCTAATGGGCTTCTTCTTGTAGAAGACGGTTGCATTATTTCAGCCAACGCCTCAGCAGCAAGGTTGCTGGGTTTCAATGCCTCTACCGAATTATTAGGCGAAGAGCTAAGCCGTCTGTTTATTGATGAGAAGTCCAAACGCACATTTGGTAATCAGTTGCTTAATATGTTGACTGAATCCCAGATAACTTGCTTAACGGGTGCGCGTTGTGGTTTAGAAAGACGAGTTTCATTGCAAGCTGAACTGACGAGTTTGCTGGGAAACCAATCGCACATAGTGTTGATTCAAGGGTTAGACGAAGCGGCAAACGATGCCAGCATCGGCCAAAATGAAACCCATATTGATTCGCTAACCAAGCTGTATAACCGCTTTGGCTTTACGCGTCGATTGGAGCAATTCATTCACAATGAAACACCGTTGGTTATGCTCTACCTCGATATCGATAACTTTAAGAACATTAACGATTCTTTAGGGCATCATATCGGCGACAAAGTGATCAAAGAAGTCTCCTCTCGTTTGCAAAGATTACTGCCTGTACAAGCAGTCTTAGGGCATCTTGGAGGCGATGAGTTCGGCATAATTCTTCCCGAACCCGATCACAATCGCACCGCAGATCAACTTTCCGAACGTATTATCTCTTTGATTAATCAGCCATTTGATTTACACCACTTTAGTAAGCGCCTGGCATGTTCTATTGGTAGTGTGAGCTACCCAGGTGACGGACATGATGCGCGTATTTTGCTGCAAAATGCAGACACGGCGATGTACGAAGCGAAAGATCGCGGGCGTAACCGTCTGATCAAGTTTAACGATCAGATGAACAAAGAAGCACGTATGCGCTTGTGGCTTGAAATTGAGCTGCAAAAAGCACTTCAGCAAAACGGTTTGGAAGTCTGGTACCAGCCTAAAGTTAACGCGCGTGATTTCAGTATCAATGGTGCTGAAGCACTGGTTCGCTGGAAACACCCTGTGGAAGGCTACATTAGCCCTGGTGCATTCATTCCGGTGGCAGAAAAAGCGGGCTTGATAGAACATCTTGGTCGTGTGGTAATGCGCGAAGTCTTTTCAACCGTTAAACGTTGGAAGATGCAAGGCATCCTTCCTGGTCGGGTTGCAATTAACCTTTCTCCCGAGCAGTTTGGTAACCCAAAACTTATCGACTATATGGAAAAGTTGCTTAGTACGACGGAACTCGACCCAAGCTGTATTACCTTTGAGTTAACCGAAAGTGCCGTAATGAGCGACAGTGATCATACACTTCAGATGCTCAATGCCATCAAAAACCTTGGCTTCGCCCTTTCCATTGATGACTTTGGTACTGGATACTCTTCTCTCTCCTATTTAGCACGCTTCCCTCTTGATGAATTAAAAATCGACCGGGCTTTTATTACCGATCTTGATACGCTACCGAAGCAGCTAACCGTCATAGAAAACATCATTAATTTAGGTAAATCCTTGAATTTGGTCGTGGTCGCGGAAGGGGTTGAAACTACGCAGCAAGCCACTCTATTGTCTAACCTCAATTGCCATTCAATTCAGGGCTATCATTTTTATCGTCCGCAACCTAAGCAAGAAATTGAAGAGCTATTGGTTCAAAATCGCCGCCATAAAAACTGAACCCTAAACTGAACAAAAACTGCCCCACATCAAATTCCTATTTGTAAAACCTACCTAAAATGCTCTGTTACTGACAATAACAATGAAAGGTAACGAGCGTATGGAACTCCTCTGTCCTGCGGGCAATTTACCTGCACTAAAAACCGCCATCGACTGTGGTGCCGATGCGGTTTATATCGGGTTTAAGGATGATACCAATGCCCGACATTTCGCTGGTCTGAATTTCACCGGAAAGAAACTGGAAAAAGCCGTGCAGTATGTGCACGACAACAATAAAAAAATTCATGTCGCACTGAATACTTTCGCTCACCCAAATGGGTTCGAACGATGGACAACGGCAGTAGACACGGCTGCGCAATTGGGCATCGATGCCTTAATTGTTGCCGACATTGCTGTGTTGGATTATGCCTCGACAAAATACCCCGATCTGGAGTTACATCTCTCCGTACAGGCTTCCGCTACCAATGTTGCCTCTATCGATTTCTATCATCAAAACTTCAATGTAAAACGGGTTGTATTACCCCGCGTCCTTTCAATCCATCAAGTCAAACAGTTGGCTCGTAACATGACCAGTGAGGTTGAGCTGGAAGTTTTTGCGTTTGGAAGCCTTTGTATCATGGCAGAGGGGCGATGCTACCTTTCCTCATATATGACTGGTGAATCCCCTAATACGGTTGGGGCTTGCTCGCCGGCAAAATATGTTCGTTGGCAAGAGACGGATATGGGCTTGGAATCTCGTTTGAATAACATACTTATTGACCGCTACTCCGAAGGGGAAAATGCGGGCTACCCAACGCTGTGTAAAGGTCGATTTGATGTGATGATCGATGGGGAACCAAAACGCTATCATGCGCTAGAAGAACCGACGAGCTTAAACACGCTGTCTTTGCTGCCTGACTTGTTTGCAGCCAATGTCGCTTCGGTAAAAATAGAAGGTCGCCAGCGTAGCCCTGCCTATGTGGAACAAGTCACCAGAACATGGCGTGCTGCGATAGATCGTTACCAGTCCTCACCGGAGCAATATCGTGTCGAAGACACTTGGAATAGCACACTAGCAAACATTTCTGAGGGTACACAAACCACTCTCGGTGCCTATCACAGAAAATGGCAGTAATCTGGATTAGAAAAATATGAAATACGCACTAGGTCCACTCCTCTATTTCTGGCAAAAGCAAGATGTTGAAGCGTTTTACCATCACGCCAAATCTTCCGAGGCGGATATTATCTACTTAGGGGAAAGTGTTTGCTCAAAGCGAAGGGAAGTAAAACTTAAAGATTGGCTTATGCTCGCAAAAGAGCTTAGCGCTTGTGGTAAGCAAGTGGTTATTTCCACTATGGCATTACTCGAAGCACCTAGTGAAGTCAGTATAATGAAGCGATACATCGACAATGGCGAGTTTGCCATTGAAGCCAACGATGTATCTGCCATTCAGTTGGCTTTTGAGAAGAAGGTTCCGTTTACTGTTGGTCCTGCGGTTAACGCATACAATGCTCAAACGCTGGGCCTTTTCGTAAAGCAGGGCATGACGCGCTGGTGTATGCCTGTAGAGTTATCACATGATTGGCTATGTAACTTGCTCATACAATGTGATGAATTAGGCATTCGCAATCAATTTGAAGTTGAAGTGTTTGGGTATGGTTACTTGCCGCTAGCGTACTCTGCACGTTGCTTTACTGCGAGAGCGGAAGAACGCCCTAAAGACGAATGCGAGACTTGCTGTATTCGATATCCAAATGGGTTAAAAGTCAGCAGTCAAGAAGGGCAAGAAGTCTTCACTCTGAATGGAATTCAGACACAATCCGGTTATTGTTACAATTTAATCAATGACGTAGCCAATATGCATAATACTGTAGATGTAATTCGACTCAGTCCTCTTGGAACAGAGACGTTCCAACAGCTTTCAGCATTTAAAAACAATGAAGATGGCTCTCACCCAACAGAACTAACAAACCGAGATTGTAATGGTTATTGGCATCAAATAGCAGGGCTAAATACTGTCACCATGTGAATGGAAACCAGAAGAAAAACATAAAAAAGCCGCCTTATTTTGGCGGCTCTCTTACAAACTTTCTAGATTTCCGTTTCTTTCGGATCGTTATCTCTTTCTGCTTTCAATTCGCTGTAGATGTTGCCCAGCTCCATATAAGAATATCGGTGTTCGACGTATTCATAGACATTGAAAGAGAGGGCCAATTTATACAGCGATATGGCATTACCATAATCACCTTGTAACTGATAACGTTTGGCCAGATAGAAATACGTTTCTGTTAATCGCTGAGACAAGCGTTCGTTGTCGTTCGTTGCGTTGACGATAGCTTTTAGAGCACGCTCTTCTGAAATCTGATCCAGCATTAACGCAACCATCAGCCAGCCCCATCGTTCGCTTCTTTTATCGTAACGATTCAGCAGTTTTTCTTTCGCTACGTCAGCATCAATTTCACGCTCAATCAAATACAACCAAAGCGCACGAAAAGGGTCATCGGGGTCGTCATTATAGTGTGTTGTCATCTCTTCAAATGCTAACTCGTAACGTCCACCATAATACAAAGCAATAGAGCGATTCCTTTCAGCGTATTGATTAGCCGGATCGAGCTCTAACGTTGAATCAAATGAGTCATATGCAGCATCGAACTCTCGCTTCTCGGTAAAATATACGCCCAGTAGGTTATATACGTCAGGCTGACGAGGGTTCAAGTTTAAGGAACGCTCAAAGTCTAAACGAGCTAAGTCACGTAAGCCTACGCTGTCGTAATAATTACCCCGTTCGTAGAACATTTTGGCTCGCACTTCTTCTTTCAGGTCTTGCCTTTGCAATAGCTGAGTCAGCCTTGCAATCTGCACTTCCTGTTGAATGCTAGGCTGCAACGGCACCGCCATCGGTGGGTAAAGCCATTGGTTTTGGTTGGAAGCACACCCAGTGAGTATTAGGGTTGATATTACTCCGACCATTTTTAACCATTTCGCCAAACTGTTTCTCCTTATTTAGCTTCAGTCCAAGGTTGTCGTTATAGTAGCTGCACTGCATAGACAGAAATTTATATTGTGGCATTGTCAGGAAATGAAGCTTTTTTCCTGACCCCAAAAACAAAAAGGGGAGCCTCAGCTCCCCTTTATAACACGCTTTATCTCAAATGCGTATGCCTCACACGTTATTCCGCGCTTGGCTGCTCATTTGATGCTGCTTCTTCAGTCTTTTCAACCGCTTCTTTCATACTTAGACGAATGCGGTTCTGACGGTCAATTTCAAGAACTTTAACTTGAACTTCTTGACCTTCAGACAGATGGTCAGCCACTTTCTCAATGCGCTTATCTGCGATTTGAGAAATGTGCACCAAGCCTTCTTTACCACCTAGAACAGCAACGAACGCACCAAAATCAACGATGCGAGTTACTTTACCAGTGTAGATAGTGCCTACTTCAACTTCTGCTGTAATTTCTTCGATACGGCGAATCGCTTCTTTCGCGGCAGTACCTTCGGTCGCAGCGATCTTGATTGTGCCATCATCTTCGATTTCGATAGTTGTACCCGTTTCTTCAGTTAGAGCACGGATTACTGCACCACCTTTACCGATAACGTCTTTGATCTTATCAGAGCTGATCTTCATCGTATGAATACGAGGAGCAAACTCAGAGATATCATCACGAGCACCAGAAATCGCTTCGTCCATTACAGACAAGATGTGCTTACGCGCACCTTGTGCTTGGTTAAGCGCGATTTGCATGATTTCTTTAGTGATACCTTCGATTTTGATGTCCATTTGAAGCGCAGTGATACCTTCATTAGTACCCGCTACTTTAAAGTCCATGTCACCTAGGTGATCTTCGTCGCCAAGGATGTCAGAAAGAACAACGAAGTCATCGCCTTCTTTAACAAGACCCATTGCGATACCAGCAACAGACGCTTTAATTGGAACACCAGCATCCATAAGAGCTAGAGACGTACCACATACAGATGCCATTGAAGAAGAACCGTTAGATTCTGTGATTTCTGAAACAACACGTACTGTGTATGGGAACTCATCTACAGATGGCATTACTGCTGCAATACCACGCTTAGCAAGTTTACCGTGGCCGATTTCACGACGCTTAGGAGAACCTACAAAACCAGTTTCGCCAACACAGTAAGGAGGGAAGTTATAGTGTAGCAAGAAGTGATCTTTACGCTCACCTGTTAACTCATCAATGATTTGAGCATCACGCTGCGTACCTAGTGTAGCGGTAACGATCGCCTGAGTTTCACCACGGGTAAACAGTGAAGAACCGTGTGTACGTGGAAGGATACCAGTACGTACATCCAGTGCACGAACCATGTCTTTCTCACGACCATCAATACGTGGGTTACCTGCAATGATACGACCACGTACAACATTCTTCTCTAGAGAACCAAGCATGCCACGTATTTCGCGCTCATCTAGCTCTTCATCCTGTCCAAGCAATGTTTCAACAACGTCGCCCTTAATGATGCCAACTTGCTCGTAGCGAGCCATTTTTTCAGTGATTTGGTAAGCTTCTGATAGGCGAGCTTCTGCTAGTTCAGCAACGCGAGCTTTAAGCTCAGTGTTTACTGCAGGTGCTTCCCACTCCCACGCTGGAGTAGCCACTTCAGCAGCAAACTCTTTAATCGCATTGATAACAACTTGCTGTTGATCGTGACCGAACACAACTGCAGAAAGCATTTCTTCTTCAGTTAGGTTGTCTGCCTCAGACTCAACCATAAGTACTGCGTTGTCAGTACCAGCTACAACTAGGTCAAGCTTAGAGTTTTCTAGCTCTGTGTTGCTTGGGTTCAGTACCAATTGACCATCGATATTACCAACACGTGCAGCACCGATAGGACCGTTAAACGGAATACCAGAGATAGCAAGAGCTGCTGAAGTACCGATCATTGTTACCATATCTGGTTGAACGTCTGGGTTTACAGACATTACTGTCGCAATAACCTGAACTTCGTTTTTGAACGCATCAGGGAATAGAGGGCGAATAGGACGGTCGATTAGACGAGCCGTTAGCGTTTCACCTTCAGAAGGACGACCTTCACGCTTGAAGAAACCACCAGGGATTTTACCTGCTGCATAAGTACGCTCTTGGTAGTTCACTGTTAGCGGGAAGAAGTCTTGACCTTCTACCGCTTCTTTTTTACCGACAACAGATACGAATACTGCTGTATCGTCCATGTTAACCATAACAGCTGCAGTCGCTTGACGCGCTACTACACCTGTCTCAATAGTTACGGTGTGGTTGCCGTACTGAAACGTTTTTACGATTGGATTCACGTAATTTCCTTAACTTTGAAAATTTCAAAGATGTTGTCTTAGATTAAACACAACAGCGCCTTACCAATCGCGACTAATGAAAATAACCTAAGGAAGATTCCTTTCATTAGTCGCGACCTTTATGGTCGACATCGGTGACTGTAAAGCTGCTTTGTGTGACTGGCAAAAGCCAAATCCGCAGTAGTATAAACTACTTAATCGGAAATGTCTTATACCCAAACAATAGGCGTAAAAAAAGGAGCCGAAGCTCCTTTTTCAAACAAACTGATCTTAGCGACGTAGGCCTAGACGTTTGATTAGGTCTTGGTAACGCTCTAGGTTTTTACCTTTAAGGTAGTCTAGAAGCTTACGACGACGAGAAACCATACGTAGCAGACCGCGACGGCTGTGGTGGTCTTGCTTATGTGATTTGAAGTGACCTTGTAAGTGGTTGATAGAAGCAGTCAGTAGAGCTACTTGTACTTCTGGTGAACCTGTGTCGCCTTCAGATTGTGCGTAATCAGCAACGATTGCTGCTTTAGTTTCTGCATTCAGAGACATATTTCTCTCCTAATAAGAGTTAAGTATAAAACTGTGCCAGCCAATCTCTGATTCAGCCGACACGCGAAGCGCGAATTATACGGGGTGTAATGTGTAAACACAAGCACTCTAAAAACAAAACCGAAACACTCTAAATTACGCAGAAATATCTCGGTTTATTTTAGAATTTATTGAGCCTTCTCGATTACATTTCGTTCGCGCAGATTATTCTTCATCGCGAAAAACAACTAGACGTTTTGGCGCAACTTTACCGTTATCATCAATTTCACCGACGCCAATAAAGAGCTTTTCATCGCCACTCGTCATTCTTACAGTGCCTTCAACGGGTGCACCAAAGACTTGTACAGGTTGCCCATGTTGAACCATATCAGTCAATTCAGCATTTAAATTAACTTCTGGCAAATCCTCAACCGCTGTATCCATCGGAAGCAACAAAGCATCTAACAAATCTTTAGGAGGTAACCCCTGATCATTAGCATGTTCTAGCAGCTCATTCAGCTGCTCTAAAGTGACCATGCGATCGTATGGGTAGTTCGCAACCCCAGTACGACGAAGGTAAGTAACATGCGCACCACAGCCCAACATTTCACCTAAATCATCAGTGATAGTGCGGATGTAGGTCCCCTTTGAACAGTGGATCTCCATTTCAACTTCATCACCTTCAAAGCGAAGTAGTTGAATAGAATAAACCGTGATCTTGCGAGATTCCCGCGGAACTTCAATACCTTCGCGCGCATATTCGTAGAGTGGACGACCTTGATACTTCAAGGCAGAAAACATAGAAGGGATTTGATCAGTTGTACCTTTGAACTTCTCAATACATTCTAAGAGTTGCTCTTTCGTCACGTTCACATCACGAGTTTCAACAACTTCGCCATCAGAGTCGGATGTATTGGTACGCTCGCCAAGCTTAGCAATGACAACATATCGCTTATCAGAATCGAGAAGAAACTGCGAAAACTTAGTCGCTTCACCCAAACAGATAGGTAGCATGCCTGTAGCCAATGGGTCTAAAGCACCGGTATGGCCCGCTTTTTCAGCGAAGTAAATGCGCTTTACTTTCTGCAATGCATCGTTAGAGGAAATCCCCGTTGGCTTATCAAGTAGCACGACGCCATTAACCGGACGACCTTTACGACGGCGCCCCATTACTCGTCGTCTCCTCGACCTGCATCTTGTTTTTTCTGCTGGTCTTTGCTGACGACATCACTCACTAAGTTAGACATACGCATACCTTCAACAAGCGTATTGTCATAGGTGAATCGAACTTCAGGAGTCAAACGTAAGCGAATACGCTTACCAAGCATCATTCGAATCTGAACTTCATGCTCTTTCAATGCAGCGAGGCTAGCTTCAGGTGTTTGCTCTCCTACACATAGGAAAGTAACAAATACTTTTGCATAGGCGAGATCACGAGAGACCTCGACATCCGAAATCGTCACCATTCCGATACGAGAGTCACGAACTTCACGCTGAAGAATCAGCGCCAACTCTTTTTGTAGCTGCTGCGACACGCGCTGTGTGCGGCTAAATTCTTTTGACATTTCTTTTCTCACTATAGAAAGAATGGGGGGCAAACGCCCCCCATGGTGTATTCAACAACCTTTGCCGTTTATCTAAATAAACAAGGCAATTTTGTCTATTAGTCTAGAGTACGCTTCACTTCAACGATTTCAAATACTTCGATTTGGTCGCCTACGCGAACGTCGTTGTAGTTCTTAACGCCGATACCACATTCGTAACCGTTCTTAACTTCTTGAACGTCGTCTTTGAAGCGGCGTAGAGATTCTAGCTCACCTTCATAGATAACAACGTTTTCACGAAGAACGCGGATTGGGTTATTGCGCTTAATAAGACCTTCAGTAACCATACAACCAGCGATTGCGCCCAGTTTCGGTGACTTAAACACATCACGTACTTCAGCAAGACCAATGATCTCTTGCTTGAATTCAGGAGCAAGCATACCGCCCATTGCCTGCTTCACTTCGTCAATCAATTGGTAAATGATTGAGTAGTAACGAAGGTCTAGGTTTTCAGTTTCAACAGTGCGGCGAGCAGAAGCATCAGCACGTACGTTAAAGCCTAGAATGATAGCGTTAGAAGCCGCTGCTAGTACTGCATCAGTTTCAGTAATACCACCAACACCAGAACCAACGATGTTGACCTTAACCTCTTCTGTAGACAGTTTACGTAGTGAATCAGCGATAGCTTCAACAGAACCCTGTACGTCAGCTTTAAGCACAACGTTAAGCTCAGCAACTTCACCAGCAGACATGTTCGCAAACATGTTTTCTAGTTTCGCTTTCTGCTGACGAGCAAGTTTCACTTCACGGAATTTACCTTGACGGTAATTCGCTACTTCACGCGCTTTACGCTCATCACGTACAACTGTTGCTTCATCACCAGAAGCAGGAACGCCAGACAGACCAAGAATCTCAACAGGAATAGAAGGACCAGCAGTTGTAATTTCGTGTCCATTCTCGTCGCGCATAGCACGAACTCGACCGTACTCTTGACCACAAAGAACGATATCGCCTTTGTTCAATGTACCCGATTGAACCAGTACAGTAGCAACAGGACCACGACCTTTATCTAAGCGAGATTCTACAACCACACCAGATGCCATGCCTTCTTCAACAGCTGTTAGTTCAAGAACTTCAGACTGAAGAAGAATCGTCTCTAGAAGACCTTCAATGTTAGTACCTTGTTTTGCAGAGATGTGAACAAACATGTTCTCACCGCCCCACTCTTCAGGAATAACATCGTATTGAGCCAGTTCGTTTTTAACGTTATCTGGGTTTGCGTCTTCTTTATCGATCTTGTTTACAGCAACAATCAAAGGTACACCTGCCGCTTTAGCGTGCTGGATTGCTTCGATTGTTTGAGGCATTACACCATCGTCTGCCGCAACAACAAGAACAACGATATCCGTTGCCTGAGCACCACGTGCACGCATAGCCGTAAACGCTGCGTGTCCTGGAGTATCCAAGAAGGTGATCATGCCGTTGTCAGTTTCTACATGGTAAGCACCAATGTGCTGGGTAATACCACCTGCTTCACCGGAAGCAACGTGTGCTTTACGGATGTAATCCAGTGTAGATGTTTTACCGTGGTCAACGTGACCCATGATAGTAACCACCGGAGCACGTGGTACAGATTCAGCACTGTTATCACGATCAGACAGTACTGCTTCTTCCAATTCATTTTCTTTACGCAGGATAACTTTGTGACCCATTTCCTCAGCAACAAGCTGAGCAGTTTCTTGGTCAATTACCTGGTTGATGGTTGCCATAGCACCCATCTTCATCATCACTTTAATAACTTCAGTCGCTTTAACTGACATCTTGTTTGCCAGCTCAGAAAGAACAATTGTCTCTCCAACTACAACATCAGATTTCGCAACGGATGCACTCTTATCGAAGCCATGCTGCATTGAAGTAGGTTTAGCAAGTTTGCCTTTCCTACCACCGCGACCACGTTGGTTACGGTTGCCATTACGATTGTTGCCACCTTTGTCATCATTGTTCGCAGAAGACTTCTTCTTACGACGACGAGGGGCCTTCTCTTCGCTTTGGTCAGCTGCATCTTCTGCTTCACGAGCAAAAGTAGAAGTTGTAACGTGATAGTCGCCTTCTTCCATCACCTTTTTTTCTTTCTTCTCTGCTTCAGACCAACGTGCTGCATTTTCTTCAGCCAATTTGCGAGCTTCTTCAACTAGCTTCGCCGCTTCAGTTTCTGCTTTACGTTGCGCTTCTTCTTCCTGACGGCGTTTTAGCTCATCAGCTTCTTTTTTTGCTTGCGAACTTACTTCCGCACTCTTTGTGTTCATGTCTTTCTTAGCCTTATCAGCTTGTACGCGCTTTGCTTTATCTTCAGCGTCACGTTTAGCTGCTTCCTCAGCTTCTCGTTTTGCTTTTTCATCCGCTTCGCGTTGTGCTTTCTCTGCAGCTTCACGTTTAGCTAGCTCTTCCGCTTCACGCTTCGCTAGCTCTTCAGCTTCACGTTTAGCTGCTTCCTCAGCTTCTCGCTTGGCTTCTTCATCGATTGCACTGCGTTTTACGTACGTGCGCTTTTTGCGCACCTCTACTTGAACATTTTTACTCTTACCGCCACCCGCATTCACACTTAGAGTACTGCGAGTTTTACGCTGGAGAGTTAAGCGAGTTGGCTCAGAATCTCCTGAGGTATCACCATGCTCTTTTTTCAAATGAGTAAGAAGCTTTTGCTTCTCATCGTCGGAAACGGTGTCTACGCCCGTTTTTTTCATTCCAGCATCAGCAAGTTGCTCAATCAAGCGGTCAACTGGCGTACCAATCTCATCACTCAGTGCTTTAACCGTTAATTCTGTCATGCCACTTCCTCCTTGCTGAATTTATTCTTCGTCGCCAAACCAACAGATGTTACGTGCAGCCATAATTAGCTCACCAGCACGCTCTTCCGTTAGGTCTTCAATGCCTTCAAGCTCATCAGTACCTTGGTCGGCTAAATCTTCAAGTGTTACGACGCCTTTCGCTGCAAGTTTAAACGCCATTTCGCGCTCTAAACCTTCTAGTGCAAGTAGGTCTTCCGCTGGCTCAAGACCATCGTATGACTCTTCTTTCGCCAAGGCGATCGTAGTTAGGGCATCTTTTGCACGTTGGCGCAATTCTTCTACAAGCTCTTCGTTTAGACCATCAACTTCCAGAAGTTCGTTCACTGGCACATAAGCCACTTCTTCTAGCGTTGAGAAACCTTCTTCAACGAGCATTTCTGCAAAATCTTGTTCGATATCGAGGTACTTCATAAAGTTTTCGATAGCCGCACCAGATTCTTCTTGGTGTTTCTTTTCAAGGTCTTCCACTGTCATAACGTTCAGTTCCCAACCAGAAAGCTGAGATGCCAAACGTACATTTTGACCGTTACGACCGATGGCTTGAGCCAAGTTATCGGCTTCAACTGCAATATCCATTGCGTGTGCGTCTTCATCTACAATGATGGAAGCCACATCTGCTGGCGCCATTGCATTGATAACAAATTGAGCTGGGTTATCGTCCCAAAGCACGATATCGATGCGCTCACCACCTAACTCACCTGATACTGCTTGTACACGTGCACCACGCATACCTACACAAGCACCAACTGGGTCAATACGTCTGTCGTTTGTTTTCACTGCAATTTTTGCGCGTGAACCCGGATCTCGAGCTGCGCCTTTCAGTTCGATTAGCTCTTCAGCAATCTCAGGCACTTCCACTCGGAAGAGTTCAGATAGCATTTCAGGCTTAGAGCGAGTGACAAATAGTTGGAAGCCACGCGCTTCAGGAGCAACTTTGTACAGAAGACCACGAACACGGTCACCTGGACGGAAATTTTCACGAGGAAGTTGGTCATCACGTAAAATGACGGCTTCAGCATTGTTGCCTAGGTCGAGAACAACGGTTTCACGGTTCACTTTTTTAACCGCACCAGTGATCAGGTCACCTTCGTTATCAATGAACTGCTCAACGATTTGTGCACGTTCAGCTTCGCGTACTTTTTGTACAATAACTTGCTTAGCGGTTTGGGTGGTAATACGGTCGAATGTTACTGACTCAATATCATCTTCTACAAAGCTACCCAGTTCCATTTCTTCGTCATCGTACTGTGCTGCTTCCAGTGAAATTTCTTTAGTTGGGCTTTCTACTTCTTCCACAACCAACCAGCGGCGGTAAGTGTCGAAATTACCCGTCTTGCGATCAATCGCAACACGAACATCAATTTCAATCTCGTATTTCTTTTTAGTTGCCGTAGCTAATGCGATTTCTAGAGCTTCAAAAATACGCTCACGAGGAACCGCTTTCTCATTAGAAACAGCTTCTACTACCGCTAAAATTTCTCTGTTCATTCTCTAGCCTCTTAAGACTTAAAACTTAGGGATCAGGTTAGCTTTGGAAATGTTGCTTAGTGCAAACTCTTCTTTCGCATTGTCCACTGTGATTGTGATCGTTTCGCCTTCAACGCTTTCGATCACACCTTTCCACTTACGACGGTTGCCCATAGCCATTTTCAAGACAAGGCTGACCTCGTGACCTATAAATTGCTGATAGTGTTCTGCTTTAAAAAGTGGTCTTTCTAAACCAGGTGAAGATACTTCAAGGTTATAAGCGACAGAAATAGGATCTTCAACATCGAGCACTGCGCTAACCTGATGACTTACCTCTGCACAGTCATCTACATTGATGCCGTTCTCGTGATCAATATAAATGCGCAATGTTGAATGCTCACCAGCACGGATGAACTCCAATCCAACTAACTCATAACCAGATGCTGCCACTGGCGCGTCCAGCATTTCTGTTAGTTGTCTTTCCAAACCCGTCATGAAATCACCCTTAGATAACCACTCTAGAAACAAAAAAAGGGCTAATAGCCCTATCAAATAGCCGAGCATTACTCATATTTTGCACAGTACAAAATACAAATAACAAAAAACCCCGATTAGTCGGGGTTTTTGTTGCTGGACCCTGATATAACTGAACATTATTTTGTTCAGTTTGCGGTTAGGTAAAACCGCTCAAACTTGCTTCCAACTTTAGCAACATCACTTGCTAGAAATTGGTTGCGGGGGCCGGATTTGAACCGACGACCTTCGGGTTATGAGCCCGACGAGCTACCAAGCTGCTCCACCCCGCGTCCGACTGCTGAGCATTATACGCCCAAGGCAGTAATTTACAAGTTTGCAGAACTTATGGTGCCGAGAGAGGGACTCGAACCCTCACACCAAAGGCACTAGCACCTCATGCTAGCGTGTCTACCAATTTCACCATCTCGGCATAAATTCTTTACTGAGGAATTTCGTCGCCGCTTCCGGCAGGAATTTCACTCGTTACATCAGCCGGTTGCTCAATAGATGATGCAGCCTGGCTTGGGTTCGCTAGAATACTTTCTGTTTCGCCGCTGTTTGTAGACATACGACCAAGAACTAAACTAACGATAAAAAATACTACCGCAAAAACTGCAGTTGTTCGGGTTAGGAAATTTCCTGAGCCACTCGCGCCAAACACTGTGTTTGAACCGCCAGCTCCGAACGAAGCTCCCATGTCTGCGCCTTTACCTTGTTGAATCAACACTAGGCCAATAACACCAACCGCTGCCAACAGGTAAATCACAAGTAGAACTGTAAACATTCTTCCACCTATGTTCCAAATTGTTGAGCCAGCGCCGTCGTACTGAATAAGCACAGAGACAAAGCTAGCGCACCTCCCTTTCGAAGGCGGAGCAATACTATCGAATGCCTTTTACGCTGACAAGTAAAAATTCACTAAATTGTAAAGCTTAGGGCTTAAGTGGTCAAAATATTAGCAAAGCGCTAAAAAAAGAAGCTTAACCAAATACACAAACCTAATTTAGAGTCATCAAGCCAAAGTAAAACTTTGGCTTTTATATTGTTGAGATCAACAGCTCGCTTTTACCGCTTCTGCTATCTCAAGTGCCGATTTCTGAACAAGTTCCGCATCTTCACCCTCAACCATGACACGAAGAAGAGGTTCTGTACCGGACTTTCTCAAAAGCACTCGACCTTTTTCACCCAATTTAGACTCGACCTTAACCACTGCATCTTTTACAGTTTGAGCTTCAAGAGGGTTTGAATCTCCACTGAATCGAACATTCTCTAACACTTGAGGATATAGCGTCATACCTTGAGAAAGTTCATTCAGAGTCATTTCGCTATCAACAACTGATGCCAACACTTGCAATGCAGCGACGATTGCATCTCCTGTCGTTACTTTGTCCAACAAAATCACATGTCCAGAGTTTTCTGCACCGATTTTCCAGCCTTTCGCCAGCAGTTGTTCCATTACATAGCGGTCACCAACGGCTGCTCGTACAAATGGAATACCCAGTTGTTTGAGCCCATTTTCCATACCAAGGTTCGTCATCAATGTACCGACTACGCCACCTTTTAGTTCGCCACGACGGAGTGCATCTCGCGCAATGATGTAAGCAATCTGATCACCGTCAATCTTGTTTCCAAGCTCATCAACCATGATGATACGATCACCATCGCCATCAAAGGCCAATCCAAGATTTGCTTGCTCCTCGATCACTCGCTTTTGCAACGCTCGAACATCTGTTGCACCTACTTCATCATTGATATTCGTGCCGTTAGGCTCGATACCCATAGCAATAACTTCTGCGCCGAGCTCCTTAAAAACGCTAGGAGCAATGTGGTAAGTGGCACCATTTGCGCAATCCACAACGATCTTCTGTCCAGCTAAACTCAATTCATTAGGGAATGTGCTCTTACAAAATTCAATGTATCGACCTGCGGCATCATCGAGTCGTGATGCTTTACCGAGCAGCGCTGACTCAACACATTCAATGTCTTTGTCTAGCTCAGCTTCAATCGCTAATTCAATATCATCTGGCAACTTTGTCCCCTCAGATGAGAAGAACTTGATGCCATTGTCATAGTAAGGATTGTGAGATGCGGAAATTACAATACCAGCTTCAGCGCGGAATGTTTGTGTCAAGTAAGCAACAGCAGGAGTCGGCATTGGACCTGTGAATGTCGCTTTGAGCCCTGCTGCTGCAAGACCAGCTTCAAGCGCAGATTCCAACATATACCCAGAAATACGCGTATCTTTGCCGATAATGACTTTTTTTGTCCCTTGCTTTGCAAGTACGCGACCAGCAGCCCAGCCAAGCTTTAATACAAAATCGGGAGTAATTGGGTATTGTCCTACCTTCCCACGAACACCGTCCGTACCAAAATAGCGCCTTTTAGACATAATATTTCCTAATAATTTTTATTGGTTTGTACTGATTGTATTGATAATTTTTATCGCTTCAACCGTTTCGACCACATCATGAACACGTATGATCTGGGCACCTTTCAGTGCAGAGACGCTTGCACATGTAACACTGCCGATCAGGCATTCTTTCGGTTCTTTATCCAAGAGCTTAAATATCATTGATTTACGAGACATCCCAGCAAGGATAGGTAACTCAAAGCGATGGAACCGCTCTAGATTTGCCAATATGTGGTAGTTGTGTTCAATCGTTTTGCCGAACCCAAAACCCGGATCTAAAATCAATTGTCCACGCTCTATCCCTGTATTTTCACAAGCAGAAACACGCTCTGCCAGAAATACCTCAACATCTTTCAAGAGATCTTGATATGTAGGGTTTTCTTGCATGGTTCTAGGTTGCCCCTGCATATGCATGAGACATACCGGCACATTAGCTTGAGCTGCAGCTTGCAAGGCACCGGGCTCCCGCAGTGCTCTCACATCGTTGATAATATCAGCTCCCGCAGAAGTAGCTTGTCTCATAACCTCCGCTTTGCTGGTATCAATAGATATCCATACATCAGACTCTGCTCTTAATGCTTTTATAACAGGGATAACACGTTTAAGTTCTTCGTCTAACGTAACGTCTGGAGCACCTGGTCGCGTTGATTCTCCACCAATATCAATGATAGTTGCACCTGCCGATATCATTGAACGTGCTTGGCTTAAGGCATCATCAATACGATTGAACTGACCACCATCTGAAAATGAGTCGGGGGTTACGTTCAATATCCCCATTATATGAGGGCTGCTCAAATCGAGTTCTTTATTATTGGATCGTATAAACATGACTACTCTAGAAACAGAAAAACCCCGAGTTTCCTCGGGGTTTGTATTTAACTATTTTTTACTCAACGTTTTTGTCGGCACTTTCATCAGAAGGGGCTGAAGGTTTTTCTTCTTCATCTTTTTCTTCTTTATTTGGCTGTGCTTTCTTTTCGTTGTTTGACTCTTCTTGAGCACGAGTTTGATCGCCCCAACCTGCTGGTTCACGAACATCTTCCTTTCGCTCCATCAAGTCGTCGATCTGCCCTGCGTCAATCGTTTCATATTTCATTAATGCATCTTTCATTGAATGCATAATGTCCATGTTCGCTTCAAGAATGACTTTGGCGCGATCATAGTTACGGTCAATAATACTGCGAACTTCATCGTCGATAAGTTTTGCCGTATCGTCAGAAACATGTTTAGTTTGAGTCACGCTACGACCAAGGAACACCTCGCCTTCATCTTCTGCATAAAGCAAAGGACCAAGTTTGTCCGAGAAGCCCCATTGAGTAACCATTTTACGAGCAATGTCTGTTGCACGTTCAATATCGTTTGACGCGCCAGTTGATACTTTATCAGAACCGTAGATAAGCTCTTCGGCTAAACGACCACCATACAAGCTTGAGATCATCGACTCTAGATGCTGACGAGACATACTCACACGATCACTTTCTGGTAAGTACATAGTGACACCCAACGCACGACCACGTGGAATGATAGACACTTTATATACTGGATCGTGCTCAGGAACCAAACGACCAACAATAGCGTGACCCGCTTCGTGATACGCAGTGGATTCTTTAATGTCTTCAGACATAACCATTGAGCGACGCTCCGCACCCATCATGATTTTATCTTTAGCAAGTTCAAACTCAACCATTGATACGTTGCGTTTGTTTCCACGAGCGGCGAATAGGGCAGCTTCATTCACTAGGTTCGCTAAGTCTGCACCAGAGAAACCAGGTGTACCACGAGCAATCAAAGATGGCTCAACGTCACCAGCAAGCGGTACTTTACGCATGTGAACTTTAAGAATTTGTTCACGACCGCGAACATCTGGAAGACCAACAACAACCTGACGGTCAAAACGACCAGGACGAAGAAGTGCTGGATCAAGTACGTCTGGACGGTTAGTTGCTGCGATAACAATGATACCTTCGTTACCTTCAAAGCCATCCATTTCAACCAGCATTTGGTTCAATGTTTGTTCACGTTCGTCATGACCACCACCAACACCAGCGCCACGTTGGCGACCAACAGCATCGATTTCATCAATGAAGATGATACAAGGCGCGGCTTTCTTCGCTTGTTCAAACATGTCACGTACACGAGATGCACCAACACCAACGAACATTTCGACGAAATCAGAACCTGATATCGTAAAGAACGGTACTTTTGCTTCACCAGCAATGGCTTTAGCAAGCAAAGTTTTACCAGTACCCGGAGGACCAACCATCAAAACACCGGTAGGGATCTTACCACCGAGCTTTTGGAAGCGGCTTGGGTCACGTAAGTAATCAACCAACTCTTTAACATCTTCTTTTGCTTCATCACAGCCAGCAACATCAGCAAACGTTGTTTTGATTTGTTCTTCACTCATCATACGAGCTTTGCTCTTACCGAAAGACATGGCACCTTTACCGCCACCGCCTTGCATTTGACGCATGAAGAAAATCCACACACCAATCAATAAGATCATTGGGAACCAAGAAATAAAGATAGTGCCAAGTAAGCTCTGCTCTTCTGGCGGAGTACCGACTACTTTCACATTCTTGTTAATCAAATCATCAAGCAACTTACTGTCGTACACAGGCATGTAAGTCACATAGCGAGTGTTATCACGACGGTAGTAAGTGATTTCTCTGTCTTTGAATTGAGCTTCTCGAATCTGGCCTTGGCCAACTTCTTGTACAAATGTGGTGTAATCCACTGTTCTGCCGCTATTTTCCCCAGGGCCGAAGCTCTGGAAAACCGACATCAAGACTACGGCGATTACTAGCCACAAAATTAAATTTTTTGCCATGTCACTCAAGGTGTCAGCCTCTCGATAACTAATTGTAATTAAAGGTAGGGTACTACAGTTTATACGCTGTAGCTATAGTGTTAAATTGCTCTTTGTAAACGTAAGCTAGCCTTTGTAACCAGTCGCTACAATATAGACTTCTCTTGAGCGAGCTCTTGAAGAGTCTGGCTTTCTTATTTTTACGGTCTTAAACATGTCTCGCACATCTTTAACGTATTGATCAAAGCCTTCGCCCTGAAATACCTTAACAACGAAACTACCATTTGGAGCCAGAACTTGTCGACACATATCCAACGCGAGTTCTACCAAATACATAGCTCTAGGTTGATCTACCGAAAGGTTACCAGCCATATTTGGTGCCATATCAGACATAACGACATCAACCATATCTGGTTGAATTCGCTCTAAAAGTGCTTCTAGAACAGCGTCTTCACGGAAATCACCTTGCAAAAAGGCAACGCCAGCGATCGAATCCATAGGTAAAATGTCACAAGCTATGACCTGTCCTTCTTGTCCTACGTGCTTAGCGGCGTATTGAGACCAACCGCCAGGTGCAGCACCAAGATCGACAACGGTCATTCCAGGTTTTAATAGCTTATCTTTGCCTTGAATTTCTTCAATTTTGAAGATAGCACGTGAACGATAACCTTTCTTCTTTGCTTCATTTACGTATTTATCATCGAAATGTTCTTTCAACCAGCGACCAGAGCTAGCTGAGTGTTTCTGTTTACTCATTCGATTCCTAATTGCTTGGATGACTATCCACCAAATAAGTATGGTAGAAATTATAGTCTTCAGGGATAGATGGCGTTAAAATAGCGGTTTTCAACCCTTATATTAAAGAAAATTGGGCGCACAATGAACCTAAGCACCAAACAAAAGCAGTATTTGAAAGGCCTAGCTCACAGTTTAAAACCTGTGGTACTTATGGGTGCCAATGGATTGACCGAAGCCGTACTTGCTGAAATTGAACTGGCTCTAGACCACCATGAGCTAATCAAAGTAAAAGTTGCCTCTGAAGACAGAGAAACAAAAGTTCTCATTATTGACGCGATCGTACGTGAAACTAAAGCTGAAAAAGTACAAACCATTGGTAAAGTACTGGTTCTGTACCGTCAGTCTGAGGAACGCAAAATCGAGATTCCTCGTAAATAACGGATTGCCCTTGAAGCACCAACCCGTTGCTTCAATCAAAAAAGGTCGCATTGGCGACCTTTTTTTATTTTCTAAAGTGTTTTATTCCCTTAAGAGCAAGGTCCAATAACAATCTTTCTATAAGTATTCAACTTTTGCGATGTCGTAGTCTTTGATGCCACCTGGCGTAGTAATGGTAACTTCATCACCTTCTACTTTTCCAATTAGACCACGAGCAATCGGAGAGCTAACAGAAATTTTTCCAGCTTTAATCTCTGCTTCGTCATCGCCGACAATTTGGTATGTACTTTCTTGGTCAGTATCAATATCCACCAAGGTTACCGTAGTACCAAAAATCACTTTGCCAGTGTTTTCCATCTTGGTCACATCAATAACTTGTGCAACCGACAGCTTATATTCAATATCACGAATCTGAGCTTCACATATGCCCTGCTCTTCACGAGCCGCATGGTACTCTGCGTTTTCTTTTAGATCACCTAGCTCACGAGCTTCTGCAATTGCTTCAGAAATCAATGGACGACGCTTCATCAACGTTTCCAGTTCTTCGCGTAGTTTCTGCTCGCCACGAGCAGTCATTGGAACTTTTTCCATCTTATACCTCAACAGATATCTGACTTAATGTATTTGTCAGAATCTTCAGACAACAAAACCCCTCTCCTACTCAAGGTGCGAGTATGAGGCGGGGCAAATGGTTCACTTTCAAATAGTGTAATCAAACTTTTTCGCAAGGTCACGTATTTCAAAAGTTGTGAGTCACAAAACCTTAAATTGGCGGATTTCCCCAGCCTCACCTAATCACCACAATTATAAATTCCCAACAAACCAAACATAATTCATATAAAAAAATATAAAAAAATCATTTAAGAAAAAAAACAAAAAAAATCACAACCCAATGTTTTAAAAAGATAATAAACCAACAAAGATCTAAAAAAACAATGTTCATTATTTGATTTTATATCATTTTACTAACGGAAACCTGAACTTTAAGGGTACAAATTCCTCACCTTATAAATGCGAATGACATCACACAGGTATCTGCATGATGTTATTCGCATCCCTAAGTGGGCAGGAAAATAACCTACCTGCTTATATTTACGGACTAAAACTAGGACTTAGAAAGCAATGAACAAAAAACTAATTGCTCTAGCTGTAGCTGCGGCTGCTAGCACTGGCGCTACTGCTGCTGAAATCGCGAAAAACGACAACGCTTCCCTTGAAATGGGTGGTCGTGTTGAAGCTCGTCTTTCTCTTAAAGACAACAAAGTAGAAGACAAGTCTCGCGTACGTCTAAACTTCTTAGGTAAAACTCAGATCACTGACGAGCTATACGGTCTAGGCTTCTACGAAGGTGAGTTCAAGGCATACAACGAAAGCGGTCACAACAGCTCGACTCGAGATACAATTGAGCACCGTTATGTGTTTGCTGGTATTGGTGGTAACTTTGGTGAAGTAACAATGGGTACTGTAAAAGGTTCTCTACAAGCGGTTACTGACTTCACAGATATCATGGCTTACCACGGTAACACTGCAGCACCTAAAGTTAACGCTGCAGACCGTCCAGATCGCTCAATCGCGTACGCTGGTACTTTCGGTGATTTCGAAGCTCGTGCTAACTACACTATTGGTTCAGCTACGGCTAACACAACTACAGATAAAAACGAGAAAGACAATAACAGCGGTTACGCTCTTTCTGGTATCTACTCAATCGGTGACACTGGCGCACGTTTAACAGCCGCTTACGCTGCTCAAGACGAATCTGCGACCAAGTCTGTTAAAGAATTCATGCTAGGTGCATCTTACGAATTTGATGCATTCTACGTAGCTGGTCTATATACAAACATCGACAACCAAGAAGATGGCGCGAACAACGGTTCAAAAGGCGACGGTTACGAACTAGCAGCAGCTTACACAATGGGTCAAGCTAAGTTCACAACGACTTACAACCGTTTGAACGACAAATCAAACGCAGCAAACTCAGAATCAGAAGTGGAAAAAGACAACATCGCTGTAGATGCGACTTACTACTTCAACAACAACTTCCGTTCGTACGTTTCTTACAACTTTAACCTGCTAGATTCAGACAAAGTTGGCAAGCTAGGCGCACAAAACGAGGCGGTTCTTGGTCTACGTTACGACTTCTAATTTCGCTTTTAGCTGAAATGAATGATAGAGCGTCCACCTTAGGGTGGACGTTTTTTTTTGCTGATTATTTGCTACACTAAAAACCGATATGCATCTTTGACCCCATATTATGCGAACACTAATACTCCTGTTTTTTCTCATCAGTTTCCAATCTTTAGCATATGCCCCCGTGGATTCACTCCCATACGGTTCTAGGCACACTCTTTTGGTGTCAGACAGCTTCGGAGACTACGCATTGAAGGAAAACAGCGAACAGTTTTTTCCTCCAGCAAGCACTCTAAAAATTCTGACTGCGCTGGCCGCAAAATTAGAATTAGGCGATGATTTTCGCTTCGAAACACATTTTGAAATAGTTGAACAAAACCTTGTTATTCGCTTTAGTGGGGATCCTGAGTTAAAAACCGAACATCTAACGGCTCTTACCCAGCAGCTTAAGCAACAAGGTATAACCACCGTTAACAACGTAATTTTAGACAGCAATGCTTTTAGAGGGTATGAACGAGCAGTAGGCTGGCCTTGGGACATTTTAGGCGTCTGCTATAGTGCTCCTGCCAGCGCGATAACACTGGACAATAACTGTGTACAAGCGTCAATTTCGTCTCAATCCAATCAAGCAACATCGGTATTTGTCCCAAGCCATCAGCCCATCAATGTCACAACCGATGCTCTTAGCTTAAATAAGGTGGCTGTGAAATCCAAACGATGCCAGTTAGAGCTGATAACCTCTGAGGGGAATCAGTACCATCTATCAGGGTGCATGCAGGAGAGAGATAAGCCACTACCGCTAAAGTTTGCGGTGCAAGATACCTCTCTTTATGTCTCTGCCATTATCAAGCGCATCTTAGCTAAAAATGGCATCAGCGTAACAGGCTCTATCTCAAGTAAAAGTGAAACTAAAAAAGGGATCATTGTTGCTACACATCAATCCCAAGCACTCCCAGAATTACTCAAGATAATGCTGAGTAAGTCAGACAATTTAATTGCTGACAACTTGACCAAAAC
Organism: Vibrio penaeicida; assembly: GCF_030689305.1. Classification (GTDB taxonomy): domain Bacteria; phylum Pseudomonadota; class Gammaproteobacteria; order Enterobacterales; family Vibrionaceae; genus Vibrio; species Vibrio penaeicida_B. Next base: position 100,543 of record NZ_JAUYVM010000006.1, read on the forward strand.
GATGGGGGCTCGTTTTTATCACCAGCCAGGTAGTTTCTCGAACGGTACTGAAGCCATTAAACAAATTCTTTATACACGAGCAGGCATCAATTTAGAGCATACGCAGTTGGAAGATGGTTCTGGGCTTTCACGGAATAACCGCTTAACAAGCTCTGATATGGAAAAAGTGCTTAAATACGTTTGGAAACATAATGCCGAGCTGGGTTTAATTGAGCTACTTCCTGTTTCCGGACAATCTGGCACACTTAAATATCGAAAAAGCATGAGGAAAAAACCTATAGCCGGTCGGATAACCGCAAAAAGTGGGTCACTGTACGGCAGCTACAATATGGCTGGGTATGTTTTGGATGAAAAAAACAAACCAACATCGCTGTTTGTTCAATTCGTTACTGACTATCACCCTATAAAAAAGGACGACGCCCCAAAGGTTATCGCCCCTATTTTTAATTTTGAGAAACAATTTTATCGCGACTTGGTTAACTCAAGCCTAGAAAATGATTCACTACGGTAAAGTAGATCCAAATACCTGATATATCGACAATAGACGCCAATACTGGGCTCACTAAAACTGCGGGGTCCAGTCGACAAGCTCGCGCTAATATAGGCAACACACCACCTAATGTTGTAGATATGGTGACTTGAATAAATAGAGCGACAGCTACTGCTATTGCGATCAAATCCAACTCAAAATTCGAAGTATTCACATTTCCGCTAAAGAGCATAATTCTGGCTACAATCACTATCGCGACCACCATTGCTAACAAGAGAGACACGCGGCTTTCTTTCCAAAGTACCTGTAACCACTGCCTCTTTCTTATTTCTCCAGTCGCGAGTGCACGAATGACAAGTGTTGCAGCTTGAGTTCCTGTATTTCCTCCAGCTGCAGCGATGACCGGCATATAAATTGCCAATAACACTAATTGGCTTAGTGTATCCTCATATTGAGCAATAATGAGCCCTGAAACTATTCCTAACAGCGCTAATCCAATTATCCACCCAACACGCTGTTTAAAGTGTTCAAACACATTGGTAGACATATACCCTTGTGCGGTTTCAGCTTCAGAATGAATGAAGCCAAGCCGGATTGCGCACTGCCGTGCACGTAAATCATGACCACACTTTTCAAGTTGCTTGATAAAGTGCTGAACTTCCCTTACTGAGTAATGCATGAGAATCGCTGTTACTTCTTCCAGTGGCATAATTGAAAGTAAGTAAAGCTGATGTTCATTGTCATACTGCTTAAATACTGTGAATACCGTATTTGTTTCTTCTTCAGAATATAATTTACTTTTTATGATTGTCATTGCGAATCTCCCGATTAGCGGTATCTATTGCCTAGAGACAGTAAATTTCATGAACAACCAACATACTTCCGGAATTCAGTTACCTGTAAAGGGAAGTCTTGCTCTTGCAGAAGGGAGATAAATAGAAGTTTGAAATCGATGGAGAGTCATTTCAGAATCATGCAGCTATTTTTCTCCTCGACTACTGGGAGGATTGTCGGCATTGCTCATGATAAACTCCTATCTACTGCACAATTGCAGCACGAGGATTTTACCATGCCCCCTAAAAATTCGAATGGCATAAAAGGAATTTTAATTCCTTAAAAATCAACATAAATGCTAACTAATTGGTCGCACCAATAAGACCCTAGCTACTCATTGAGCAACAGCACACCGTTTTGATATTGATTCTCATTAACAACGAAATTAGAATGACAATCAACATATTAATTGGTCTATACTTCCACCATATAGACAAGGCTTTTATACACTCAAATTGGATTCACATGGAAAAAGTGCACACAGATACGCCAATCTCAAACGGAAAGCGCCTTTTCCTCATCGCTCTAGGGTGGCTTACGGTTGTGCTCGCTTTTATCGGGGTATTTATTCCGTTGCTTCCCACCGTGCCATTTCTGCTCGTCTCGCTTTATTGCTTTGGAGCAACATCTGAGAAATTTCAAAATTGGTTGCTTAAAAATAAGTATTTAGGACCTATTTCAAGACGGTTAAAGAACAAGCAAGGGTTAACAAAAGCAGAGAAAATCCAATCACTAGTGGTTATCTGGTTATCTATGGGAGCGGTCTTGTACTGGCTAGCTTGGGGAACCCATTGGCAATATGGCGTGATCTCTTTACTTGTATTTGAAACTTGGTTTATTGCTCGATTTAAAAGCTATACACCCAGCGATCTCTAATATAAAAAAGCCCTGATAGAATCAGGGCTTTTTCAAAGCAGTTATTGCTACTTAATTGTCACTCGTGCGAATTTGCGTTTACCCACTTGGTAAACAGCAGTACCTGCTTCAGGGACAAGTTTGTTGTCTACAACTTTCTCGCCGTCTATTTTGGCTGCACCTTGTTTAATCATACGCATCGCATCTGATGTTGAGTTAACTAACCCTGTATCTTTCAGCAGATTCGTAATTGGCAACCCAGCATCAAATTCAAATTCAGGCATCTCCTCAGGCATTGCACCTTTCTGGAAACGGTTAATGAATTCTTGCTCAGCTGCGTCAGCATCCGCTTCGGAGTGGAAGCGAGCAATAATTTCTTTAGCCAGTAGTATTTTGATATCACGTGGATTTTTACCGTTTGCGATATCATTCTTGAATTGCTCAACTTCGCCTAATGGGCGGAATGACAACAACTCATAGTAACTCCACATCAAATCATCAGAAATCGACATGATTTTACCGAACATTTCACTTGGCGCTTCACTGATGCCAATATAGTTATTCGCCGACTTGGACATTTTCTTCTCACCGTCCAAACCCACCAATAAAGGCATCATCAAAACAGCTTGTGGTTTTTGACCATTCGACTTTTGCAGTTCGCGACCCATTAGAAGGTTAAACTTCTGGTCTGTACCGCCCAGTTCCACATCTGTTTCCATTGCGACTGAATCCCAGCCTTGAAGCAATGGATACATAAATTCGTGAATCGCAATAGGTTGGCCACCAGCATAACGCTTCTTAAAGTCATCACGCTCTAACATACGCGCAACGGTCTGATTCGCAGCCAAACGGATCATACCTTCAGCACCTAATTCCGATAACCACTCTGAGTTAAATTGGATCTTGGTTTTCGCTGGATCGAGAATTTTAAATACTTGCTCTTTATACGTTTCTGCGTTGCGAAGAACGTCTTCACGGCTAAGAGGTGGGCGAGTGTTATTTTTACCCGTTGGGTCACCAACCATTGCAGTAAAATCACCAATAAGGAACGTCACTTCATGACCTAAATCCTGAAATGCACGTAACTTATTAAAAATAACGGTATGACCGAGATGGATATCTGGTGCAGTAGGATCGGCACCTAGCTTAATGCGTAAAGGGCGACCTTCCTTTAGCTTTTCAATCAATTCTTCTTCTGGAATAAGCTCTTCGACACCGCGCTTAATTTCCGCCAGTGCTGCTTCAATACTCGCCATTCTTGTTCACTCCCACAGATTTGGCAAAAATTTGATATTCCGTCATCTTACTTGAATAGCACTCAGTTTTGAAACCAGTTAGACTCAGTAATTGTCTTTTTTATATCATTAACCCAATAAATGGATTCCGATGTCTAAATTCGCACGTCTTTCTCCGTTGCACCGAGTATGGATTGCCTTCTTTTCTGCGATTGTCATCATCGCTGTGTTTCTTCTTCCAGATGCCAGTGAGCTCAAACCCAAGACTCAAAGTTTGGAAGTGGGCAAAGCCTATCCAATCCCCATTGATGGTGCGAACTTAAGCCCAAGCTACGAGCCCAAAACCCTTTCACTGATTCGCTGGGAAACCCATAAAGTACGTTCAGGTGAAAGCGCTGCTGTCCTATTTAGCCGCATAGGGTTGTCTCCTCGTCTTCTACATAACTTGATCAGCAGTAACAAAGAAATCAACAGGCAGCTATCACGTTTGCGCCCCGGAGATACGTTAAAATTTGGCTTTGATGAGAAGAATGAGCTGATTCATTTGAATCGTCAGTTAAACGCCTTTGAAACATTCAGTATTACTCGGTCTGAAGATGGGTATGCCTCCCAGCGGAGTAAGAAAGAGGTCGACATACAATACAATTATGCCGAAGCTGAAATTACTTCGAACTTTTGGAACGCAGGCGTTACCGCCGGTTTAAATGCAAATCAGATTATGGAGCTGGCTGGGATATTTGGCTGGGATATCGACTTTGCCCTAGACATTCGAAAAGGCGATAACTTTCAGGTGCTTTACGAAGAAAAAGTTGTCGAAGGTGAAAAGATTGGACGAGGTAATATCATTGCCGCCATCTTTACCAACCAAGGTGATACATTCAAAGCGATTCGTGACAGAAAAACGGGTAACTATTACGATCAAGACGGGCGCGCAATGAAGAAAGCTTTCCTTCGCTCTCCAATCAACTTCCGTTATGTCAGCTCTAACTTCAACCCACGACGGCTACACCCTGTGACGGGTAAAGTACGCGCGCACAGAGGAACCGACTATGTTGCACCTGTTGGTACACCTATCTGGGCTGCTGGAGACGGTATTGTTGAGAAGTCTGGATACAACAAGTTTAATGGTAATTATGTCTTTATTCGCCACAGCAACACGTACATAACTAAATATCTACACATGAAAAAACGTAGGGTGAAAACAGGGCAAAGAGTAAAACAGGGGCAAACCGTTGGCACTTTAGGGAGCACTGGTAGAGTCACTGGAGCGCACCTTCACTACGAATTTTTGGTTAATGGTGTACACAAAAACCCTCGGACAGTGAAGCTTCCTGAGTCCAAATCGTTAAAAGGAAAAGCGAAGCAAACATTCATTGCCAACTCCAAGCTTCGTCTAGAGCAACTTGATAAATACAAAGTGCTTCTGCAACCCCAAGAAAGTTAGCTTTCGCTGTATTTTCATATCCAAACAAAAACGCCAGCTTAGTGATACTAAGCTGGCGTTTTTCTTTTTAAGTGAGAGTAGTGAAAGAAGTTACGATGCCTCGTTTACCAATTCCAGCTCCGTTTTTTCAGACTGTGTTTTTCCAATAACGGAAGAGTCATCTGATTTGACTTCTGTTTTAGGCTCTCTACCAAGCATGAGTAAGCAAGGTGTCAAAACCAGTGTTAACACTGTCGCAAATGCCAACCCACCCGCAACAGCAGTTGCTAATTGAGACCACCATTGAGTACTTGGCGCACCAAACTCTATCTTCTGATTAATAAGGTCAATGTTCATTTCCAATACCATTGGCAAAAGACCTAAAATAGTGGTCACAGTGGTTAACATAACTGGGCGAAGACGCTGAACTCCGGTACGCAATATCGCATTGGTCTTGTCTAAACCACGTTTTCTCAACTGATTGTATGTATCAATGAGTACTATATTGTTGTTAACGACAATACCCGCCAGCGCAATGACACCAATTCCTGACATAATCACGCCAAATGGTCTTTGGAAAATCAACAAGCCAACAAACACGCCAACAGTAGAAAACAGCACGGCACTCAAAATCAAGAATGCTTGATAGAAGCTATTGAATTGGGTAATCAGAATCAACGCCATCACAGCTAACGCAATCAAGAACGCTTTTTGCAAAAATGCAGACGAGTTTTCTTGCTCCTCATTCTGTCCGCGAATCTTGTATTCCACACCAGCAGGAAGCTCTAGTTTCGCCAAAGCTTCTTCAATCTTAGGCAGTTCATTAGCTAGGTTATATTCCTCACCCTCTTTCATGTCAGCCATGATGTTGATGATACGGTGCCCATCAAGACGTTGGATCGCGTCTTGTTTTTGGTGCGGTTTAATTTCTGCAAAGTTAGTAATTGGCACTAACCCCTGTTGAGTTTTGACTCTCAATTGATCGAAGCGTCCAATATCTCGCTTGTCTTCAGGGAATCGAACCAAAATATCCACTTCTTCATTTGCATCATCGGGAAGGTAATCACCAATTTTCAATCCGTTTGTGACAAATTGAACCGTGTTTCCTACTAAGGTTGCATCCGCCGCAAAACGTGAAGCATCATCGCGTCGAATATCGATTTGCCAGTCGATACCCTCTTTACTGGATGTGTCATTCAAGTTTGTGAACGCAGGATATGAATCCGCCCAATGGCGTACAATTTTCGCTCCTTCGTCCAAATTATCAGGTTGGCTTGAAGACATCTCAATGACTAAATCATTTTCTACTGGGGGACCTGCATCTGGGAATTTGTATTCGATCTCGACCCCTGCAAACTTATCTGTCACTTCACGAAGCTCTTCGATAATAACGGTCACTTTACGACGATACTGCCAATCAATAGGGGTAATTTGGATCTGCCCTATCTCATCTTTTCCACCTGTTTTGGTATAAACACTCTCAAATTCATCGTGCCCTAAAACAGCGGCTTCAACTTCGCGCATGATGGTGTCTTTTTCACGTAATGATAAATCACCATGTGAGCGTACTTTTACAGTAAAGAATGGAGGATCAACCTCAGGGAAGAACTCTGCACCTAGACCGGCTTTGTTATAAGCGAAGCCTACGGCAACGGCCAGTAAGATTGCAGAAAATAGAATTTTGAGAGGATGCTTAATCGCCACAGACAGCGTTTTATAGTATGCCCTTGTTAAACCAGTCGCTTTTTCAAAGTCGCCATCATGCAAGGCCACCATTTCTTTCTGCTTAGCGGGAGAAACGTACTGCTGTTTACCTAACAGCCCCCCAAGAACTGGAACAAACAACAGCGCCATGACCAAAGATGCACTTAACGTAGCAATCAGCGTCAGCGGTAGATACTTCATGAACTCGCCCGTGGTATCGGGCCAGAATAGTAAGGGAGCAAATGCCGCCAGCGTAGTAGCGGTAGAAGCGGTAATAGGCCACGCCATTCGTTTTGCTGCATCTCGGTAGGCCTGTTTCTTATCGACACCTTCTTGCATTCTTCTGTCTGCAAATTCGGTGACTACAATGGCACCATCCACCAGCATACCGACGGCCATGATCAACGAGAAAAGAACGACAATATTAACCGTCAAGCCAAATATTGCGAGAACCAGCAACCCAGTAAGAAATGATCCAGGAATGGATACACCCACTAAGAAAGCCGTTCGCGTACCAAGAATCGCAATGATCACGATGACAACAAGAATGATCGCAGAAAGAATGTTGTTTTGAAGATCATTAAGCATGGTCTTCACATCTTTCGATTCATCCCACGTATATTTAACTAACAGGTTTGAAGGCCAATCGTCACGTTTCTGCGCCTCTGCTAGAACCAGCTTAACCAGATCAACAGTTTCAATGATGTTTTCGCCTGCTCGTTTCTTCACATCGAGAACGACAGCGGACTCTCCATCGAGTCGAGCGTAACTTTCAGGATCTCGGAATGCGCGTCTTACGGTCGCGATATCACCAAATGTAATGACTTGTTTTCCATCAACTTTTACCGGTAGCTCTAAGACGTCTTTTAGAGAGTCAAAAACCGAAGGCACTTTGACAGAAAATCGTCCGTAGCCAGTATCAACAAAACCAGCTGCAACAACTTTGTTATTTTGAGCAATTAGATTGTAGATATCGCCTTGATCAAGACCATAGCTTTCCATGAGAAGCGGATCGACAATGATTTCAACAACATCATCGCGGTCACCAGCAATATCGACTTCAAGAACCTGACGGAAACCTTCCAGCTTATCTCGTATTTGGCGCCCCACCTGAACAATAGTACGTTCCGGTACTGTCCCGTATAGCACAACAGATAAAATAGGCTGTGCGGAAGCCAAAGTTACTTCGTTAACGGTTGGTTCGTCGCTGTCTGCTGGCAGCTTAGCTTTGGCTAAATCCACCGCCTCACGAACATCAGCCATTGCTTTATTGAGGTCAACACCAACATTGAATTCCAGCATGACAGAAGCATGACCTTCTGAAGCGGTGGAATTCATCTCTTTTACACCTTCAATTGAGCGTAGCTCTTGCTCAATAGGTCGTACAAGCAGTCGCTCTGAATCTCCAGGCGAGATACCTTGGTGTCCAACAGACACATAAATAATTGGAATGGTAATATCCGGGCTGGATTCTTTAGGGATCGCTTGGTAAGTCAGTGCCCCTGCAACCAAAATCAAGACCAACAAAGTCAGCATTGTACGGCTACGCGAGAGTGCTGCATCAATTACAGAATACATAATACAGCCCTCTTATTGGCGAGTAGCGATTACGGAATCGCCATCACGGACGAATCCTTGACCAACAGTAATGATATCCACTTCACTGCCTAGCCCTGTCAGCCAAACACCGTCTTGTTCCGCTTTAACCAATTGAATGGGAATAAACTTAACTATGTCTTTGGCTTGAACCGTTTTCACGCCTAAGTTCCCAGATTCATCTAGCGCTAACATTGCGGGCGTAACTTTAACAGCAAGCTGAGTCTCCAGCTCTAAATCAACTTCAGCGCTCACACCTGCTGGTGTTTTCTGCCCTTTATTTGGAATTTCAATTTCAATGGCAAACGTATTTGTAGATAAAGAGGAAACACGAGAAAGATAGCGTAAACGCCCTTCAATAATCTCCCCAGTCACCAAGCGAATAGAAGCAAGTTGATTCAGTTTAAGTTGATGAACATGGCGCTCGCTGACGTCTGCCTCAATAACCAACTTAGAAAGGTCTAAGACTTTCGCGACGGGATCACCCACACCTACAAAGTCCCCAACTTCAATCATCATGTCTTCAACAAAGCCAGAGAAAGGTGCTTTAACTTCAGTATTGCTTAGAGCCAATTGTGCATTTCGAACACCAGCTCGAGCGTCGGTTAAAGAAGCTTGAGCATTGCTGTAAGCAACCTCACCTTGTAGTCCTCTTTTTTTCAAAGAGTTCGCTGCTTTAAATTCTTTCTCTTTTACAGTCAGTAATGCTTTGGCTTTCTCAAGCCTAATATCCAAATCCGCTTTGTCTATTTGGGCAATAGCTTGTCCTTTTTTAACAAAGTCACCTTTACTCGCTTTGAGAGCGATAATTTTTCCGGCGATTTCTGCGCCGAGAGTGGCTTCACGGTTTGGTGCGGTACGACCATAGAGGTTAATATTTTTGGCTGTGGGTTGAGCTATAAAACTATCAACAACAACCTTTGCGAGTGGGATGGTTTCTTCTTGCTTATTACTTTGGGGAGATTCTTCCGCTTTCAGAATGCCAAGACCAAGCCAAACGGTGAGAATAGTAACGAGTATGAGGGAAACTAGCCAAGGGCGTTGAGAGAAAAAGCCATTAGTTCTTGCAACTGGCATACAAATTCCTTGTTATATTTTTTTGTCTTATACGACTTCCTAACGCAAAAGACTCAATTTAGACGGGGATTATATCTGAGCAACCTTAAGCTCAGATTAACATTGAATGACCCAATGCTAATCAAGTATACGGAAACAATACACCGCACCGAACGGTGTTTTGCAAGTAAACTCAAAAAAAAATGAAAAAACCCAGTAAATTACTGGGTTTTCATGGAATTAAAGGACGTATTAAAACTGCGACTAGACGCTAAATGACGCTCCGCAACCACATGTTGTCGTTGCGTTAGGGTTGTTGACAAAGAAGCGACTGCCTTCTAAACCTTCAGTGTAGTCAACAATCCCCCCCATTAGGTACTGAAGACTCATAGGATCTACAACAAGAACAACACCATCATTTTCGATAATCGAGTCACCTTCATTGACGGACTCATCAAAAGTAAATCCGTATTGAAAACCACTGCAGCCACCTCCAGTGATGTATACACGCAATTTTAGTTCTGGATTTTCTTCTTCAGAAATTAGGAGCTTTACACGTGCTGCCGCCGTATCTGAAAAGGACAAGGGTACATTTATTTCACTCACAACGACCTCTCTCACGCGGCTTATTTCATCAATACGCCGACTTATTAAAATTTCGATTATTGGCTGATTATCTAATACCTGACTGTTACGTTCAAGTATTGCCTATTTCAACCTAAGTCACACAAAACTTTAAATTGGATAATGCAAAAATCGCGGTTACCGTTACAATGCGTGCGTTCAACTTAAATAAGGATTTCTCCATGACCAAATCAGCCGAGCTGTATCAAAAAGCGCAAGATATTATCCCGGGAGGCGTTAACTCCCCTGTACGCGCTTTTAATGGCGTAGGTGGCTCACCGCTATTTATAGAACGAGCTGACGGCGCATTTATCTTTGATGCTGATGGTAAAGCTTACATAGACTATGTTGGTTCATGGGGACCAATGATTCTAGGTCACAACCATGTTGCTGTTCGCGATGCCGTAGTAGAAGCCGCTAATCGCGGACTTAGTTTTGGTGCGCCAACCGAAATGGAAATCAAAATGGCGGAGTTGGTGTCGACATTAGTTCCTTCAATGGAGCAACTTCGCATGGTGAGCTCTGGGACTGAAGCCACTATGAGTGCGATTCGATTAGCTCGTGGCTACACTGGTCGAGATAAGATTCTGAAATTTGAAGGCTGTTATCACGGTCATGCAGACAGTCTATTGGTGAAAGCAGGCTCAGGAGCTCTCACCCTTGGTCAGCCAAGCTCTCCGGGTGTACCTGCCGATTTTGCTAAATATACTCTTACTGCGACTTTTAACGATCTAGAGTCGGTAAAAGAGCTGTTTGCTGCAAACAAAGGGGAAATCGCCTGCATTATTGTAGAACCTGTTGCGGGTAATATGAACTGTATTCCTCCTGTCGATGGTTTCCACGAAGGTTTACGTAGCCTCTGCGATCAAGAAGGCGCTTTGCTGATTTTTGATGAAGTCATGACGGGGTTCCGTGTTGCACAAGGTGGCGCTCAGGCTTACTACAATATTCAGCCAGATTTGACTACGTTAGGTAAAGTGATTGGCGGTGGTATGCCAGTCGGTGCATTTGGTGGTAAGAAAGAAGTCATGCAACATATCGCACCAACAGGACCTGTCTATCAAGCGGGTACCCTTTCTGGTAACCCAGTGGCAATGGCTGCTGGCTACGCTTGTTTGCAGGAATTAACGTGCGAAGGTAATGAACAACGTCTGGCCGACGTGACCAAACAACTGGCTGATGGATTCAAAGAATTAGCCGATAAAAATGGTATTCCTTTGGTTGTGAACCAAGTCGGTGGGATGTTTGGATTCTTCTTTACGGATCAGACTAACGTAACTAGCTATGAAGACGTCACAAAATGCGATATTGAGCGTTTTAAACGATTCTTCCACCTCATGCTTGATCACGGTGTTTATCTTGCACCTTCCGCATTTGAAGCAAGCTTCACTTCTTTGGCGCACGGCAGCAAAGAAATTGATGCAACGTTGGAAGCGGCAGACCGCTGTCTTGCGATCCTTGCTTCTGAAGCATAAATTCTTACACCGATTTTTAATAAAAATCAGTCTATTTAGGGCAGCCTTCGCTGCCCTTTTTATCGCCTATGGAGAATAACTAAAGCGAGAAGTACACAAACATATAGTGTAAATAGCGATACTCGGCTTCTTTTTCCTGAGCACGCCTTCTCTTTCCTACATCACGCCATAACGTTTTTCTTTTGTTGATAACCAATTGTATTACCGCCATTATAATGCACAGACTATAAAGATTAGAGGCAATACCGTGTCAGATAAACTCAAGTTATCTTCCAGCCACTGGGTACTCGTACTCGCACTTTTGGCTGCTGGTTATGCGTGCTATTTGCTTGTCCAGCCCTACGTTAACTCCATTATTTTGGCTTTCATTATTTCTCTTCTTATGTTTCCTGTGCATGAGTGGCTAGAAAACAAAATGCCAAAATACAGAAACACTGCATCTGTCCTATCTTGCGTGTTACTCACCGTCATCATTGTTTTGCCTTTATTAGCCGTATTTGCGGCCATTGTTCAGCAAGGATCCGGTTTTTCTCAAAACGCTTATAACTGGCTAACTCACGGTGGAATTCAAGAAGCCACCTCGCATCCTTTTGTTATCAAAGCACTCGGCTTTATTAATGAATACCTGCCTTTTGATGCAATAGACCCGCAGCAAATCGCCCAGAAAGTCGCCGAGTTTGTCTCTCAGTTTGGTTCTCAGTTAGTGGCATTTAGTGCCAAAGTACTTGGGGATGCGACCAACTTCTTAATGGATTTCTTCTTGATGCTGTTTGTGCTTTTCTTCCTTTTAAGAGATCACGACAAAATCATTAAAGCTATCCGCCATATACTTCCTCTTTCTCGTAGCCAAGAAGATAGGCTGCTTGAAGAAATTGAGAAAGTATCAAAGTCGGCAGTTTTAGGGTCATTTCTCACTGCGATCGCTCAAGGCTTGGCAGGCGGTATTGGAATGTGGCTAGCGGGTTTCCCAGGGCTATTTTGGGGAACAATGATGGGATTCGCTTCCTTCATTCCACTGGTTGGTACCGCTTTAATATGGATACCAGCGGCAATTTACCTATTTGTTACAGGTGACACGGGTTGGGCAATCTTCTTAACCATATGGAGTGTCGTCATTGTTGGTTCTATCGATAACATCTTACGTCCTCTGCTAATGCAGGGCAGTGCTGGGATGAATACACTGATGATTTTCTTCTCCCTATTAGGGGGTATCCAGCTGTTCGGGTTAATAGGTTTAATCTATGGTCCACTCATCTTTGCCGTCACCATGGTGCTGTTCACTATTTATGAAGAAGAGTTCCAAACCTTCTTAAATAAACAAGATAACAGTTAAAATCTGTTGACCTAATTCCTTCATAGACACTTCAAGCTATGGTCGGATTGTGCGAGAATCCGACCATATTTTTCTTTTCGAGATCCTTTCATGTCAGCATTTACCGCTCCTAGCCAAATTGCAGAGCGAAATCTGGAATATTTTAATGGCAAACACGTATTGGTTGCGGGCGAAGCAGAAGATCTGTTTCCAATAGAACTCGCCAAGAACTGTGAAAGTGTTTCCGTATTTACCACGCATTATGGATACTATCGCCAACTCGAAAGTCACTCCTCTATTCAACGTTTTTTCGGTGAAGAATTCACAGCGCCAAGTCAGGCTGATCTCATCTTGCTGTATTGGCCAAAAGCAAAAGCAGAAGCCGAATATTTGTTGGCAATGTTGATGAGCAAATTCGGTGTCGATACAGAAATTGTCGTCATTGGAGAAAACCGTTCTGGCATCAAAAGTATAGAAAAATTCTTTAAACCCTATGGTGTCATTAAGAAATACGACTCAGCGCGCCGTTGCTCTTTTTACTGGGGGCAATGTACCTCTGAGCCCCCTGAATTTGACATTCAGCAGTGGTACAAAAGCTATTCATTAAGCATTGGCGGGACTGACTTAACCATAAAAAGTCTACCGGGTGTTTTTAGCCATGGTGAATTTGATCTTGGTACTCAACTACTATTGAAAACGCTCCCTAACTTAGCAGGAAAAGTGCTCGACTTCGGGTGTGGTGCAGGGGTTATTGGCGCTGCGATGGCGAATCAATTCCCAGAAATAAACTTGTCTATGTGCGATGTCAGCGCACTGGCTGTTGCATCTTCCAAAGCAACACTTGCAGCCAACAATATTGAAGGTCACGTGTTTGCAACAGACGTGTATTCAGATATGAATGATTCTTATGATTTTTTAATATCTAACCCACCGTTTCATTCAGGCTTAGATACTAGCTACAGTGCGACAGAAACGTTATTGGCCCAAGCCCCTACTTACTTGAATAAAAGAGGGACATTACACATCGTCGCCAATAGCTTTCTAAAATATCCTCCAATTATTGAAAAAGCATTTGGTCACTGCGAGTTAGCTGACAAAACAACAAAGTTCGCTATTTACCAAGCAAATAAAGCATAACAGATTGAGTTTACCTGCCAGCCTGATCTCTCATGCTGGCGTTGCTTTTGCACCAATACTCATGCGACTGTTGCTTAGCGAGACTCAATTTTTGCGTTATTGACCACGATTTATATGGCACTTACTTGATTAAGAAAAAAAACCTCGTATAAACGTTAAAATCGTCATTTCCCGTTTTGTCGTTTTCGTCGCAGCTTACGAAAACGGCTTGAGTTGTTAATAGGCTTTTTTAAACGACACTTATGTTTAAACCTAATAAAAAACAAAAATTTAAACGTCTTCAGCACACGTTGATGGTGGCTTTTCTCGTTTTGAGTATCACGCCACTGACTATGATCGCGCTGTTTTTTCTCCAGTCCCATAGTAAAGATTTACAAGAACAAAGTACGTCTCACCTCCTTTCAGTTCGAGATACAAAAAAACAACAGTTACTCGATTATTTCGAAGCCAAAGAGTCCGAGGTTATGGGCTTTGTCCGTTCTGAACTGGCGTACAATAGCGGAGGAAGGTTCTACGGTTTAATAAATGCTTTCAATAACTTGGGCGAGACCATTGAGCAAGCTCGAGACTATGCACAACAGCGTTATATACAAGGTTCTGGCGATCAAATAAAAACGTCGGTATTACCAGAATCCGAAGACTATCAGGGTAGTGAGCGCTACCGATTAATGCACAAACGCTATCACCGCCGCTACGTTGATTTGCTTAAACGTAGCGATTTTGACGATATTTTATTAGTAGATATGGATGGTAATGTCGTTTATTCCCTAAATAAATACGACAATTACGGTACTAATCTAAATACCGGAAAATACAGTGAAAGTAATCTAGGCAAAACTTTTAACGCGTTAAAAGAAAAAGTTAGAAAGCACAAAGACAACCAAGATTTCACGCCTATCGCCATGTCGGACTTTGCTTTAGAAGGCAACGAACATGTTGCGTGGTTTGCTGCTCCCATTGTACAGCATGAATACTTACACAGTTACGCGCTATTTCGTTTACCGAGCACCAAACTTTTGTCGCTGTTTGAAGATGCTGCAACGAGTAAAACCATCAAGGCTTTCTTAGTTGGTGAAGATAAAGCAGCTCGTATTTTTAACGTATCTCAAGAAGAAATTGACGAAAGTGCCGAGATTATCGATCTCGCATTGAGCGATCAAACTTCGGTAAAAACGTTTGTGAACACTTCTGGTGAAAACATTATTGCCGCGTATACGAATATTCAAATTCAAAACATTGAATGGGCATTGGTCGCAGAGCGTACAGAAGCAGAAGCTTTTGCGCGAATTCAACAGCTTGAAAAAGTGTTTGTGGTCGCCATGTTTATCGCCATTATCTTGGTGGTGATTTGTTCGCATTATTTGTCTAATTTTATTACCTCCCCTCTTCTCAAGCTCACTTGGTCTGCGGAACGAGTGTCGGCAGGTGATCTTGATGAAGTGATGTTTGAAACAAAACGTAAAGATGAAATCGGCAGATTAGGTGTCAGCTTCCAGCGAATGCAGCGCTCAATACGTGAGAAAATTCTAACGATCAAATCTCAGAATGAAGAGCTTGAAGCGCACTTGAAGGTGATTCAGACCCAAAATGATGAACTGCAACTTGCCAATAAGTTAAAAGATGAATTTCTCGCAACAACTTCACATGAATTGAGAACCCCACTACACGGAATGGTAGGCATTGCCGAGGCTCTCATCAGTGGCGCAAACGGTCCTATTCCAGCCAATCAGAAACACCAACTCGACATCATCATTAACAGCGGTCAGCGGCTGGCGACTTTGGTTGATGACTTGCTTGATTACCATAAGATGCGTTATGGCAGCTTAGATATTCAAGTATCCGCGGTAAACTTGTCCTCATCGACTCGACTTGTTTTGGAGTTGTCTCAGCATTTGTTGGGGAACAAATCCATTCGCATCATTAATCAAGTCCCAATGGATCTTCCTTTGGTTTCCGCAGATCCTCAGCGCATTGAGCAAGTACTTTACAACCTAATCGGTAATGCTATTAAGTACACGTCGGAGGGTAAAATCGTTATTTCCGCTACCGTACTCGACGAAAAACTTAGGGTACAAGTTGTCGATACCGGTCAAGGTATACCGGCAGAACAACTTGAACATATATTCGAGCCCTTGATTCAAGCAGGACAAGACTCTAGTCGCTATCGACAAGGCGCAGGGCTAGGGCTATCGATTAGCCGCCAGTTAATTGAACTGATGGGTGGGACACTGTATGTCAGTAGCCAACCTTTAGTGGGTACCACATTCAGTTTCTCGCTACCTTTAGCCTCCGAGGAAGAGATTTCGATATCCAAACAATTGGGGACAACACAAAGCCACTTTCAGGCACCCGATAGTTCAGACAGTGCCAAACTGGATGAGAATTCACTACCTGAAAACCCAGATGGTCCACTGATTGTCGTCGCTGATGACGAACCCGTAAATCTACAGATTCTGGATAGCTTCCTGAAAATGGAAGGCTACAGAGTAAAAACGGCGAAAGACGGAACAGAAGCATTAGAATTGGTTCAGCTAGAAAAGCCTGACCTACTCCTTTTAGACGTTATGATGCCAGGCTTAAGCGGGTATCAAGTATGTGAGCAAGTCAGGTTGAGTTATGACCACTCTGAGTTACCTGTCATCATGCTTACCGCTTTAAGTCAAACTAACGACAGAATCAAAGGCTTTGATAGCGGTGCCAATGACTATCTCACTAAGCCATTCAACAAATTAGAGCTAGCATCGCGTATTAAAGCTCACCTCGCTGCAGGTAAAGCAGAGCTAAGGCGGATTGAAAATGACAAACTGCAAGCCGAATTAAAGCAGCGTGCACTTGTAGAGGCAAACTTGCTTGAAACCCAAGGTAGGTTGCTTGAACAATTAGAATCTGCTCCCGAAGCTATTCTCTGTCTGCGGGATGATGGTCGAATCCGTTTCGCAAATGAAGCAGCAGCAAAACTGTTTAAGCGGACGCAAGAGCAACTTAAACGCTCTAATGGCGATGAAGTTATCGCCCCTAAATACCTCAACCTTCAGGAAGATCACTTCTGCGGTGGTATTGACGTATACGTCGACGATCGACGCGACCACATTTCTGCGGATGTGCTTAAGCTCCCAGAAGGCTCTGATATCCACTATATGTATATCTTCAATGTTGGTGGCGGCTTGAACGCAGCCAGAATTAACAACCTAGAAACCGCCGTAGAGGCGCTATCAAGCTACGCATTTGAAGGGGATAAAGGTAAGCTCCAACAGCTCAAAGAATTAGGCGGCGAGTTTACACGTATCGCCGACAAAGTATCTGGACGCGGTGGTGATAAACAGGAACTAATGAGAGAAATTCTCGTCGATTCAATGACGACAGCCATCGATTACTGGGAATCTGAAACGGGTCAGACTAAATTCTCTTTTGCCGAGCAAAGTGGCCTATGGCGTGTATACCTAGACAGAAGCACACTTCAAACTCGAACTCTTGATAAGTATTTAAGAGTAGAAACACTACCAAAAACGCCTCGATGGCGGACCGTCATTAACTCTATCGAGTTCATACTAGAACATTGTCACACTCCTAGTGGTCAGCGTGAGAAGTTGATTACGCTAAGAGACAAGCTGCAAAAACTTTTGACTTCGTAGCTCACACGCAGGCTTATTAAAGTAAAAGTCATTAAAGCAAACGGAGGCTTCGATTATGAAGCCTTTTTTATTGCTAGTTTCCGTTGCTCTTTCTACTCAACAAAATGCCTTACTCCAATCACATTCAACCATATACCTGTAACGTATTCTGACCTACCCAGCTTGATTTAAATAAGAAGCCACAAACCTTCAAGCCTCCTTTGCACCTCTAGAAAGGTATGATAATTGAGTGATTTTCTATTCAACGCTCAGTATTTTTATTAAGGAAATCCTCTACAGAAAAAAGGGATATTTTCACTGTTATCTTTCGCTTGTTTTCACGAACAACTGGGTTATTTTACCGTTTAAATTAACCTTAAAATCGCACACCTAAATCACCTCTAATTTCGTTATTTTTACGAATTTATCAGGTAAACACCCCGTTTTGTTACGTCTTTGAGAAGCCAGTCACAACAAATTGTCAGAATAATTTTATCGATGTAAATTAACGTAAGAACCGCATAGTGAGTAAGATCTCTTTAAAAAGACAAACCTGAAACACACTATAAAAAATAATGAACAAACAGTTAGCAATCACTAACCAAGATACTATGAAACAGCACTTTACTAGACATTGATCACACCAATAAAACTGACTAAAAAACACACACCGAAGCTTATTTTGACGTTTATGACGTAGTTAAACGTGGTTTTAACGTATTTAACGTACACCCTATTTGACCATTTACTCTGCAAGGTGTTTTCTTAGCCTTGACCGAGGGCTATAGGCCACCCAACTTCTCTCAAATTTCGAAGTTGGAGGATGTTGGGATAGCCGCGGCGAGTGTTTATCAATTGATGACATTCACATCCATTTAGTGAAATAAAAGCAATGAGTAAGGAACAGCTATGCTTGCCAATATTAAGAAGACAGCGCTAGCAGTCGCAGTAGTTGCTGCAGCAACTGCCGTCGCTCCTGTAGTTTCAGCTGCAGAGCGTAGTGAACTGACTATTCACCCTAAAGAGTTCACCACGTTCGTTCGTAACTTCAACCCATTCTTGGGCGCAACTCACCTTCACACAACTTGGGACTTCCTATACGAGCCTTTAGTTGTGTTTAACGAAATGCACGGCAACACGCCAGTTATGCGTTTGGCTGAAGACTTCAAAATGTCTGACGACCTAATGAGCGTAACCTTTGACATCCGTAAGGGTGTGAAATGGTCGGATGGCGAAAAGTTCACTGCAGACGACGTTGTATTCTCTTTCGATCTTGTAAAGAAAACACCGGCTCTTGACCAACACGGTACAAACAACTGGGTTGCAAACGTTGAAAAAATCGACGAGTACAAAGTACGTTTCCGTTTGACTGAAGCTAACTCAAATGTACCTTACGAAATTGCTAAAGTTTCTATCGTACCTGAGCACGTTTGGTCTAAAGTTGAAGATCCAACAACATTTATGAACGAGAACCCTGTTGGTTCAGGTCCGTTCACAGAAATTGCTACTTTCACACCTCAACTTTACGTTCAATGTCGTAACCCACAATACTGGGACAACGATAACCTAGAAGTTGATTGTCTGCGTGTTCCACAAATCGCAAACAACGACCAGTTCCTAGGCAAAGTTGTAAACAGCGAAATGGACTGGACTTCTTCATTCATTCCTGACATTGACCGTACTTACGCAGCAGCAAGCCCTAAACACAACTACTGGTACCCGCCAGCAGGTACTCAGGCGTTTGTTGTAAACTTCAAGCACCCTGATGCAGCGAAGAACGAAGCACTTAACAATGTAGAATTCCGTCGTGCGTTCTCAATGGCTCTAGACCGTCAAACTATCATCGACATCGCGTTCTACGGTGGCGGTACAGTGAATGACTTCGCATCTGGTCTAGGTTATGCGTTTGAAGCATGGTCTGATGAAAAGACTCACAACAAGTACAAAGGCTACAACACGTACAATGTCGATGGTGCTAAAGCACTTCTGAAGAAAGCTGGATTCAAAGACGTAAACAACGATGGTTTCGTTGACACGCCATCTGGTAAGTCTTTTGAGCTGTTGGTTCAGTCTCCAAACGGTTGGACTGACTTCAACAACACAGTACAGCTAGCGGTTGAGCAACTTCAAGAAGTTGGTATCAAAGCACGTGCTCGTACACCAGACTTCTCTGTGTACAACCAAGCGATGCTTGAAGGTACTTACGACGTTGCATACACAAACTACTTCCACGGTGCTGACCCGTACCTATACTGGAACAGTGCATACAACTCAAACCTTCAAGAAGGTAAAGGTATGCCTCGTTTTGCAATGCACTACTTCAAAGACAGCAAGCTAGATTCACTTCTAGACAGCTTCTACAAGACTGCAAACAAAAACGAGCAGCTTGAAATCGCTCATGGTATTCAGCAAATCATCGCGTCTAACCAAGTAACGATTCCTGTAATGTCTGGTGCTTACATGTACCAATACAACACAGCTCGTTTCACAGGTTGGTGGAGTGAGAAGAATCCTAAGGGACGTCCAAATGTTTGGGCTGGTATCCCTGAGCGTCTGCTTCACGTACTGGACCTGAAACCAGTTAAGTAAGCAATAACCTTTGCGGTGCGCATTCCGTGCACCGCTCTCTAAACCCTCTCCCTAGTTGTTTAAGGTATGGCGCTCGTCGTCAGGGGGTTTTTCGTTCCAAAAAGAGCGTCCTGAATCCAGGATCAGGTAAAAAATCTGGGTGAGTAAGGTATAAGTTATGGGATATTTTTTAAGACGTTTGTCGTTTTACTTTATTGCGCTGTTAGTTGCAGCCACTTTGAACTTCATCATTCCGCGAGCAATGCCAGGTGACCCAGTTACCATGATGTTCGCTAACGCTTCTGTTCAGGTAACACCTGAGCGTATTGAAGCAATGAAACAACTTCTGGGCTTTGTGGATGGTCCAATTTGGGTACAGTATTTTGCCTACATGAAAAACATCCTAAGCTGGGAACTGGGCACTTCAATTCAGTTCTACCCTCTTAGCGTAAACGAACTACTTGGTAGCGCGTTTGGCTGGTCTCTTTTCCTAGCCGGTACTGCCGTTGTTCTATCATTTTCAATCGGTTCTATCTTAGGTATTTTCGCTGCGTGGAAACGTGGTAGCCGTTACGACACCTTTATCACTCCAGGTATGCTGATCATTCAAGCGGTACCGCAGGTTGTTATCGCGATGCTAGCCCTGTTTACCTTTGCGATTGGCCTTAAGTGGTTCCCTACGGGTTACGCTTACACGGCGGGTACATTACCTGAATGGACAAGCTGGGAGTTTTACAAAGACGCCGCTTACCACGCTGTTCTTCCATTATTCTGTGCTTCAGTCGTACAAATCGGTGGCTTCTTGGTGAACATGCGTAACAACATGATCAACCTATTGGCTGAAGATTACATCACCATGGCGAAAGGTAAGGGTCTGAGCGAAAACCGTGTGGTATTCAACTACGCAGCCCGTAACGCCTTACTTCCAAGTGTGACAGCGTTGTCTATGTCTCTTGGCATGGCGATCGGTGGTCAGCTTATCATCGAAATCATCTTTAACTACCCTGGTCTTGGCTCGGTGCTATTTAACGCTATTCACGCTCGTGATTACCAAGTTCTTCAGGGACAACTACTCATTATGACCCTGTTTATGCTGTTCTTTAACCTGGTTGCAGACATGTTGTATGTGGTTCTTGACCCACGCCTACGTAAGGGAGGCAAATAATCATGAAAGGTTTCGCTAAATTAGTTTGGAGCAACCCCGTTGCTATGATTGGTGTCGTTATTCTGAGCCTATTCTTATTCATGGCTTTGGCTGCACCTATTATTACGAAACATGCGCCGGATAAGCGTACTGGTAAGCCACACGAATACCCTGGCTTTGTTGTAAAAGCCGCTCAGAACAACCCGGATGGCTTTATTGCTGAAAAGCTAGCTACAGACCGCCGTACTCTGCTTATGTCGAAAAAAGCAGACCATATTTTCGGAACAACTCGTATGGGTCGTGACGTATGGTCTCAGCTAGCTTACGGTGCACGCGTATCGCTTTCAGTCGGCTTCGGTGCTGGTATTACCGTGTGTTTCCTAGCCACTATCATAGGTATCTCAGCCGGTTACTTCGGCGGTCGAGTCGATGACATTCTGACAGCCGCAATGAATATCATGCTTGTTATTCCACAATATCCGCTCCTGTTTGTACTGGCGGCATTTATTGGGGAGGCAGGACCGTTAACCATTGCCATCATAGTTGGGTGTACATCCTGGGCTTGGGGCGCAAGGGTTATTCGCTCGCAAACACTGGCGTTGCGTGAGAAAGAGTTTGTTAAAGCGGCAGAAGTATTGGGTGAGTCTTCTTGGAGAATCATCTTCGTTGAAATCTTGCCAAACCTTATCCCAATTGTAGGTGCAAGCTTCATCGGTTCAGTTATGTACGCCATCATGATGGAAGCGACAATCTCGTTCCTAGGTCTTGGCGACCCAAGCACTATCAGCTGGGGCATCATGCTTTACAACGTGCAAACCTCTTCATCAATGCTAATTGGCGCTTGGTGGGAACTCGTTGCTCCATGTATGGCACTGACGCTGCTTGTTACAGGTCTTGCACTGCTTAACTTCGCAGTAGATGAAATTGCTAACCCGCAACTGCGTTCTCACAAAGGCATGAAGCGTTGGAAAAAACTCAACGCTCAAGACCAAAAAGAACGTCAACCAGAACTTCCACCACAAAATGCACTTTGGAGCGGAGACAAGTAATCATGACTGAGCCACTCATTTCTGTAAAAGATTTGTGCGTGGACTACATTACAGACGCGGGCGATGTCCGCGCTTGTAACCACGTAAGTTTTGACATAGGTAAAGGGGAAGTTTTCGGGCTGGCTGGAGAGTCAGGCTGCGGGAAATCCACCGTTGCTTTCTCACTGATGCGTCTTCATAAGCCACCAGCATTCATTACAGGTGGTCAGGTTATCTTCAATGGCGAAGATATCCTTCAGTACGGTGACGAGCGTATGCAATCGTTCCGCTGGAGTGAAATGTCGATGGTATTCCAGAGCGCGATGAATGCGCTCAACCCTGTCCTCACGATGGAGGAGCAATTCTGCGATGTCATTATGCGTCATACCAATATGACACGTGAGCAAGCTGTCCGTCGTGCAGAAGGGCTACTGGAAATTGTTGATATCCACCCTAGCCGCCTAAATGACTTCCCGCACCAATTCTCTGGTGGTATGCGTCAAAGGCTGGTTATCGCTATCGCGTTAGCGCTAAACCCTAAGATGATCATTATGGATGAGCCAACTACCGCACTAGATGTGGTTGTACAGCGAGAAATCCTACAAAAGATCTACGCATTAAAAGAGGAATTTGGTTTCTCCATTCTATTCATCACTCATGATATATCGTTGATGGTCGAATTCTCAGACCGCATCGGCATCATGTACTCAGGTGAATTGATTGAAGTTGCCCCTTCTAAGGAAATATTGGAAAGCCCATACCATCCATATACTAAAGGGCTGGGAAGTTCTTTCCCTCCATTAACAGGTCCAAAAACCAAGTTAACTGGCATTCCTGGCAACCCGCTGAACTTACTGGAAATTCCGCAGGGCTGTCGATTCCAATCACGTTGCGACCGCGTACACGAAGCATGTACGACTAATGCAACAACACTGCGTCAAATAGAACCAAACCGCTTCTCTAACTGCCATTTATATGGACAACCAATCGCGACGGCCAAAGCATAGAGCCAACAAAAAATAAAAAAGCGAAAAGAGAAACTGGAGACAATTATGAGCAAAGATTTTGGCGAACTACTGGTTGAAGGCAAGAATGTCGTAAAAGACTTCCCTATCAACAGTAATTCCTTAAACCAACCTATGATGCGTGCCATTAACGACGTGTCATTCAAAATGTATAAAAGCCGCGGTCTGTCAGTGGTTGGAGAGTCTGGTTCAGGCAAATCCACAACGGCAAAAATGATCGCGAAAATGTACGCCCCAACTGAAGGCGTTATCGAATATAAAGGTCGTGACATTCAAGGCATTAGTAGTCGTAAAGACATGATGCATTATCGCGAAGGTGTTCAAATGGTATGGCAAGACCCGTTTGGATCATTGAACCCTACGCATAATATCTTCCACCATATTGCGCGCCCATTGTTGATTCATAAGAAAATCACATCTGGCAATAAAAAAGAGCTCGAAGAACGCGTATACGATCTTCTTGAGCAAGTGGGGCTCATTCCGCCAAAAGAAACGGCCGAAAAGTTCCCTCACCAGCTTTCTGGTGGACAACGCCAGCGCGTAAATTTAGCAAGAAATATTGCCGTTGGAGCTGAGGTCGTTTTGGCTGATGAACCAACCTCGATGTTAGATGTTTCTATCCGTGCAGGCGTATTAAACCTGATGGAAGAGATGAAGTTTGAAAAGCAGATGTCTTTGCTTTACATCACTCACGACATCGCAACTGCACGTTACATCGCTGAAGACTTAGCCGTTATGTACGTAGGTCATATGGTTGAGTGGGGAGACACTGAAGAGATCATTCACGATCCGCAACATCCTTACACTCAGCTTTTGGTATCAGCAGTGCCGGATCCAAAGAAATCGATCCATGAAAAATTGAAAGGCAACAAAGGGGATATCCCTCTTTGGACGCCAGAGTCGGCAGGTTGTCCGTTTGCTGGTCGCTGTACTCACGTTTCCGATAAATGCAAAGAGCAGCTACCGGGCGTTACTCAGCTATCAGACAATCACTTTGTCCGTTGCTATCTGTACGAAGACTAAATTGCTAGAAAACTAAATTGTTAGAAAACTAGGCTTCGCAAGAAGCAAGCTATAAAAGATATTGAGGCACCGATTTGTGCCTCACTGATTTAATTTACGGGAGAACCCAATGCAACTCTTAACTAACCAGATAGGCTATGAGGCTTCAGGCGCTAAGCACGCGGTGCTTTGTGTTGACGAAGCGCTCGCAAAAGGCAGCCTGGCTCTACTGGTAAGAGCAGACTCTAAAGACACCGTTTCTGGAAGCATTGGTTCGGAAGGCATCGCTTCTAAGGATACTGGTTCTGAAGAAATTGTTGCTTCGTTCCAGATTAGTGAAGCCACTCAAGTTGCTCACTGGCATCAAGGGCTGTTTTGCGAGATCGACTTTTCAGAATTTTCGGAATCCGGTCGTTTCTTGCTGCGAGTTAATGAGTTGCAATCTTCTCCCTTCGATATTCGTGAGGGTGTGTTGATGAACACCACCTTCTCTGATGTCCTTCATTATTTTAAATCCCAACGTTGTGGTGGGATTTACGAGAAACAAGATCGCACCATCCCTCTGCTGAACTCAGACAAAACTGTCGACGTTCGCGGTGGTTGGTACGATGCATCAGGTGACGTCAGTAAATATATGAGCCACCTGTCTTATGCCAATTTTTTAAACCCTCAACAAACTCCAATGGTCGTATGGAATATGTTGAAAGGCTTAGAGTTAGTGGAGGAACGCTCTGACTTTGCAGCATATTCTCGGGTGAGGCTAACAGAAGAAGCACTGTTTGGTGCCGACTTCTTAGCCCGTATGCAACACCCGGAGGGTTTCTTTTACATGACGGTCTTTGACAAATGGAGCAAAGACATAAAGCAACGGGAGATTTGTGCCTACGAAACGCAGGACGGCCACAAAAAAGACGACTACCAAGCAGGTTTTCGTCAAGGTGGTGGAATGGCAATCGCAGCTCTAGCTTCTGCTTCTCGACTTGATGTATGTGGCGAATTTTCGCAAGAGTATTACCTAGAAGCGGCGGAAAAAGGCTATTGGCACTTAAAGGAGTGCAATACTCGCTACCTCAATGATGGTGAAGAGAACATTATTGATGAGTATTGCGCGTTGATGGCCTGTGTTGAGCTGTACCGCTCCACTGGCGAACAATGCTACCTGTCGGAGGCGCAAATGTGGGCGAATCGCCTATCGCTGCGCCAGCTGACCGACGCACGTTTTGAACATTACTGGGCTGCTACAGACGATGGCAGCCGCCCTTATTATCACGCAGCAGAAGCGGGGTTACCCGTTATTGCCCTTTGTGAATATTTGTCCGTTGAAAGACGCGAATCGCAAAAAGAAAAAATCCAAGAAGTCATCAATCAAGCGGTTGAGTTCGAACTTAATATCACTCATCACGTAGATAACCCATTTGGGTATCCTCGCCAATACGTTAAATCGGTTAATGGCGTAAAACGAGATGCGTTCTTCGTCGCACACGAAAACGAATCTGGGTATTGGTGGCAAGGCGAAAATGCTCGCTTGGGTTCCCTTTCAAGCATGATTTACCTTGCGAAGCCATATCTCACAGAATCGTTGCAAACTAAAGCTCAAGCTTATGCTCAGCGCTGTCTCGACTGGATCGTTGGTCTCAATCCCTACGACATGTGCATGCTAGATGGATACGGCAAAAACAACCCAGATTACTTACCACAATATGGTTTTTACAACGCTAAAGGTGGTATTTGCAACGGGATAACGGGTGGTTTTGACGACGAGGAAGACATCGCTTTCAACCCAGAAGATCAGAAAGACGACATGCTTCAAAACTGGCGCTGGGGTGAACAATGGATCCCACATGGCGCTTGGTATTTACTTGCCATCATGGCGCAGTTTTCTGTTCAAACACAAGACTTAGGTCAACCTCAGGATTCAAACGAATGACTCAGTATTTTGTCGGTATCGACGGCGGCGGCACCTCGTGTCGAGCTCGCATAAGAAATGAACAAGGCGAAACACTAGGCGAAGCCAAAAGTGGAAGTGCCAATATCATGTTAGGCGTCCAGTTCGCAATGGATTCCGTTATTACGGCAGTAACAGAAGCCGCTATGCAAGGTGGTTTATCTGATGCCGAGTTAAATAACATGCATCTTGGCATGGCATTGGCTGGGGCTGAGCAAGAATCCTTCTGGCAAGATTTTATGGCTCTGCCACACCCTTTTGCCAGCATCGTGCTGAATACAGACGCCTATGGTGCATGTTTGGGCGCTCACAATGGTGAAAATGGCGCCATTATGATCGCCGGAACTGGGTCTTGCGGTATTTTGCTGAAAGACGGCGAACAGCATGTTGTCGGTGGACGAGAGTTTCCTATCTCAGATCAAGGTGGCGGTGCAGTTATGGGGTTACACCTCATTCAACAGGTGCTATTAGCTGAAGATGGGATCGTAGCAAAAACACCGCTATCTCAACATGTCATGAGCCATTTCGACAATAATATAGACAATATCGTGACTTGGTCTAAAACAGCAAAACCTCGTGACTATGGACAGTTCTCTCCCGCTATTTTCGAGCACGCCTACCAAGGTGATGAACTGGGTGTAAAAATGCTTAAGCAAACTGCTTCCGATGTTGAAATGTTCTTAGTGGCATTGAACAAAAGAGGGGCAGAACGCATCGCTCTAATGGGCAGCATTGGCGAACGTATTGTCCAATGGCTATCTCCTCCTGTACAAAACTGGATTGTGACACCTAAACACGATGCCATTGAAGGCGGCATCATGATGGCGGGCAAACCAGAGCACAATCTATTTACTCTAAGGTAACAATATCTATGAATTATCGTGTCGATCTTGCCGTACTTTCAGAGCAAAATGGCGTCGCTCGCTTTGGTCTTACTCTGCATAATTTGAGTGATCAGGATATCTCTTCTTGGGCACTGCATTTTTCATTGGATCGATACATCCTTACGGATACCTTAACGCAAGGCAATGTAGAGCAAGTCGGTAGCCATTGCATTCTCACGCCTCAGAATAGTGAAGCTCTTGCTGCTAACCATCATTATTTTATCGAGTTTTCGACGAATACATTCCCATTTCGCTATCTTGCTGACGGTATTGATGATGCCTACCTTGAAATCAAACAAGGCGAAGAATCGAAAAATCTATCAGTAGATATTACGCCCATTGCTCTCTTGTCCCCATACAAGAAACGCGAAAGCATTCCACAAGTAGAAGCAGCAGATATCGCATTAATTCCCAAACCAAGCAGCATTACGCAGCAGGGTGGAACATTTGCGCTCACTCAGTTGACCGGCGTTTCAATTTCGACATCGTTAGCGGAAGAAGCAACGGAATGGCTGATAGAAGAATTAGCCCATACAACTAGTATCAACCTGACACGCAACGAAAATGGAAATGTCATCTTTAGGAGCAATCCTACGCTCGACAAAGGTCATTACAACCTTACCGTTCAAGAGCAGTCAATGACATTAGAATCCGGCTCTCGTTCTGGTTTTATGCATGCATGTGCAACCTTGATGCAGCTTATCTCGGCTAAGCAGGTCAATACTCACGTTCCGTGTGTAGCCATTAAAGACAACCCGAGATACAGCTACCGTGGCATGATGCTCGATTGCGCAAGGCATTTTCACAGTGTTGAAGAAGTTAAGAAGATGATTAACCATCTTGCTTACTACAAGTTTAACTACTTCCATTGGCACCTAACCGATGACGAAGGCTGGCGCATTGAAATCAAAGCATTTCCAGAGTTAACCAACATTGGCGCGAAACGTGGACCGGGAATGGAAAACGATTCCCAATACAGCCATTTAGCCACACCTTACGATGGTTTCTATACGCAAGAAGATATAAAGGAAGTCATCGAATACGCTGCGCAACGCGCCATTACAGTAATACCTGAAATTGATATTCCTGGTCACTGCCGCGCAGCGATTAAAGCTTTGCCCGACTTGTTGGTCGATAAAGAAGATCAATCCGAATATTTAAGTATCCAAAACTACTCCGACAATGTGCTCTCTCCAGCCATTGATGGCACTTACCAGTTTTTGGATACCGTGCTCACCGAAGTTTCAGATTTGTTCCCTTCCCCTTACGTTCACATTGGTGCGGATGAGGTTCCCAAGAACGTTTGGACCAAAAGCCCTCGTTGCCAAGCAATGATGGAAGAATTCGGTTATGACGATGCCAAAGAACTGCAAGGGCATCTATTGCGCCACGCGGAGAAAAAGCTTAAGTCTCTCGGTAAACGCATGTTGGGCTGGGAAGAAGCGAAACACGGCAATAAAGTCTCTAAAGAGACGGTGATTTATTCTTGGTTAAACGAAGAAGCCGCATTGGAATGTGCCAAAGATGGGTTTGACGTAGTGCTTCAACCCGCACAAACCACGTACCTCGACATGACACAAGACTACGCGCCAGAAGAACCGGGCGTAGACTGGGCCAACCCAATCCCTCTTGAACTGGCCTACCACTATGAACCATTGAGTGAAGTTTCAAATGATGACCCAGTTCGCCAAAGAATCTGGGGCATTCAGTGCGCCTTATGGTGTGAAAAAATATCAGACCCATCTCGTCTTGAATATATGGTATTCCCTCGAATTTCTGCATTAGCGGAAGTCAGTTGGAGCCAAACCAAACAACGAGATTGGCTGGACTATTTGTCCAGATTGAAAGGACATCTGCCTCACTGGCAACGCTTGGGCGTGAATTACCGCTCGCCTTGGCAAGATTAACATTGCGTCAAGCAACGGCTTAGACGAAGAAATTACTCGTTTTTTACTGCAACCCTTCGCAGTTTGTTTAAAAGGAAAGAACCATGAAATACGGCTATTTCGATAACGATAATCGTGAATATGTCATTACGCGTCCAGATGCACCAGCGCCATGGACAAACTACTTAGGCACGGAAAAGTTCTGTACTGTGATTTCTCATAACGCAGGCGGTTACTCATTCTATAACTCTCCAGAATACAACCGTGTCACTAAGTTTCGTCCAAATGCGACTCTTGATCGCCCAGGACATTACGTTTACCTGCGTGACGATGAAACAGGTGATTACTGGTCAATTTCATGGCAACCAGTGGCAAAAAGCCTAGATGAAGCGAACTACGAAGTTCGTCATGGTCTTTCTTACTCAAAATTCAAATGTGAATATGCGGGTATTACTGCGACCAAAACGTTGTTTGTACCAAAAGGCGAAGATGCAGAAATCTGGGATGTTGTTCTTAAAAACACATCAGATAAGCCTCGTACCATCAGTGCGTTTTCATTTGTTGAATTCTCGTTCAGCCATATCCAATCGGACAACCAAAACCACCAAATGTCTTTGTACTCTGCAGGTACGGAATACAAAGAGGGTGTGATTGAGTATGACCTTTACTACAACACAAATGACTTTGAAGGTTTCTACTACCTAGCTTCTACGTTCAGCCCAGACTCATACGATGGCCAGCGCGACAGCTTCCTAGGTGCTTACCGCGACGAAGCAAACCCGATCGCAGTTGAAAACGGCAAGTGTTCTAACACTGCACAAACTTGTTACAACCACTGTGGATCATTGCACAAGCAATTCACTATCCAACCGGGTGAAGAAGTGCGTTTTGCTTACATCTTAGGTATTGGTAAAGGCAATGGCGAGCGCCTGCGTGAAAAATACCAAGATCTCAATGAAGTGGATGCAGCATTTGATGGCATTAAAGCCCACTGGGACGAGCGTTGTGCCAAGTTCCAAGTGAAGTCACCAAACGAAGGCTTGGATACCATGATCAACACATGGACGCTATACCAAGCAGAAACATGTGTGGTTTGGTCTCGCTTTGCCTCTTTCATTGAAGTAGGTGGTCGTACTGGTTTGGGTTACCGCGATACCGCGCAAGATGCCATTTCGGTGCCTCACTCCAATGCTGAAATGACACGTAAGCGTCTCGTCGATCTTCTACGTGGTCAAGTTAAAGCGGGCTACGGCTTGCACCTATTTGATCCTGATTGGTTTGATCCTGAAAAAGCTGACGTTGAGCCTTCGAAATCGCCAACAGTGGTTCCAACGCCTTCAGACGAAGACAAGATCCACGGCATTGAAGATACATGTTCAGATGATCACTTATGGTTGGTTCCTACTATCTGTAAGTACGTTATGGAAACGGGTGAAGAAAGCTTCTTCGACGAAAGTATTCCTTACGCAGACGGTGGCGATGCGTCCGTTTATGATCACATGAAAGCAGCCCTAGACTTCTCGGCTAAATACGTTGGACAAACAGGTATTTGTAAAGGTCTACGTGCAGACTGGAACGACTGTCTGAACCTAGGTGGCGGTGAGTCTTCTATGGTGTCATTCCTTCATTTCTGGGCACTGCAAGAATTTATCGACCTCGCGAAATACCGCGGCAACGATGAAGATGTTGCTAAGTACACTGAAATGGCAGCAAACGTTCGTGAAGCTTGTGAAACGCACCTTTGGGACGACGAAGGTGGCTGGTACATTCGTGGTCTTACAAAGAATGGCGAAAAAATTGGTACTGCGCAGCAAAAAGAAGGGCGTGTACACCTAGAGTCCAATACTCTGGCGGTACTGTCTGGAGCGGTATCTCAAGAGCGCGGCGAAAAAGCAATGGACGCGGTTGATGAGAACCTATTCTCTGAATACGGTCTGCACCTAAACGCGCCTTCTTTTGCTACACCAAACGATGATATCGGTTTTGTTACTCGTGTTTATCAAGGCGTAAAAGAAAACGGCGCAATCTTCTCTCACCCGAACCCTTGGGCATGGGTTGCAGAAGCGAAATTGGGCCGTGGCGACCGTGCAATGAAGTTCTTCGATGCATTGAACCCATACAACCAAAACGAGAACATCGAAAAGCGTGTTGCTGAACCTTACTCCTACGTTCAGTTCATCATGGGTCGCGACCACCAAGATCATGGCCGTGCAAACCACCCTTGGTTGACGGGTACCTCTGGCTGGGCATATTTCGCTGTGACCAACTTTATTCTTGGTGTGAGTGCTGGATTTGAAGGCTTAAGTATTGATCCTTGTATCCCAACCGAATGGCCTGGATTTGAAGTGACGCGTCAATGGCGTGGAGCAACGTACAACATTAAAGTGCAAAACCCAGATTCCGTCAGCAAGGGCGTGAAATCTATCACTGTGAATGGCGAAGCGGTAAGCGGCGTAGTTCCAGTACAAGCTGAAGGCAGCATCAACGACGTTGTCGTTGTTCTTGGCTAGCTCTTAGTTGGTCTTAGATAACCTAACGGTTCTTGGACAATTTTTTGGTGGGAGAGCTTTCTCCCACCCATTTATTTTTTGGTTCATTGTGAACCACGGAGAGAAATAGGATTTTAATATGATTAAGTTCGGTACAGGTGGCTGGCGCGCCTTTATCGGCGAAGAGTTCACCAAAGACAACGTTCGTCTGGTGGCTCAAGCCGTAGCCAATATCATGTTAAACGAAAAAGTAGAGGACAAAGGTTTCATTGTCGGTTACGACAGACGCTTCCTTTCTGATAAAGCAGGCAGCTGGTTTGCAGAAGTACTTGCCGCTAACGGTATCACCGTCAGCTTTATCAACAAGTTTGTTCCTACACCAATCGTGATGTTTAAAGCAAAAGAGATGGGCTGTGCCTACTCAGCTTGTATTACTGCATCGCACAACCCTGCCGATTACAATGGCATAAAAGTCTTCATTGAAGGCGGCCGTGACGCAGACGAGATCATCACGCAGAAGATTGAAGATCAAATCTCAACACTTACACTTGATCAAGTTAAAAGTACCGACTTTGAGCAAGCTGTAGCCGACAAGACCATCATCGAAATCAACCCAATGAACGAGTTCGTTGACTCGATCATTAACTTTATTGATATCGAAGCGATCAAAAAAGCCAACTTGCGTGTGCTGATCGATCCTATGTTCGGTGTTGCAAAGAACGCACTGCAAACGGTGCTGATCAATGGTCGTTGTGATGTCGATGTGATCAATGATGGAAAGAATCCAGATTTTGGCGGGCTGATGCCTTCTCCTAGTGCAGCGACACTTTACCGACTAAAGCATTTGGTTGCCGCTGAAGGGTATGACATTGGTATCGGTACTGATGGCGATGCTGACCGCTTGGGCATTATTGATGAAAAAGGTGACTTCATTCACCCCAATGAAGTTCTAATTCTGCTGTACTACTATTTACTGAAGTACAAAGGTTGGAAAGGGTCGGTTGTACGTAACATCGCAACGACTCATCTCCTAGATAAAATTGCAGAAGATAACGGCGAGAAGTCTTTTGAAGTACCGGTTGGCTTTAAGCATATCAGCTCGCAAATGGAAGCAGATGATTCCTTGATTGGTGGTGAAAGCTCAGGCGGTTTGACCATTCGTGGTCACATCAAAGGCAAAGACGGTGTGTTTGCATCCAGCCTTTTGGTTGAAATGATCAGTGTAACGGGTAAGAAACTCTCTGAACTACTGGATGAGATCTACAGCCAATATGGCTATGCCTATACTGCTGAAGGTGATTGCACCTTTAAACCAAGCCAGAAAGAAGCACTTTACAACAAGATCTATGTTGAAAAGCAGCTCCCTGAATTTGGCTTTGATGTTGAAAAAGTCAGCTATGAAGATGGCGCAAAAGTTTACTTTAAAAATGGTGGCTGGGTGATTGCAAGATTCTCAGGTACTGAACCTTTGCTTCGTATCTTCTCTGAAATGAAAGACAAAGAAACTGCTGAAGCGACCGTTGCTTTGGTCAAAGAGTTCTTGTCACTCTGATCCTAAAGAACAATTGTCACAATTATTCTTTACGATACTTTGGACGCACCGAGTTGCTAGTCACAGCTCGGTGTTCACCTATCAATTGATGGTGATATACCCCTATAGGTCCAAAAACAAAGCCCAGCGATTGCTGGGCTTTATTCTTTCTGTTTCTAAATTGAGTTTTCGTCAAAACGCTAAAACACCATCAGATTCTATCTGAACATTCACTTTTTGGTTGATATCTAACGCTTCAGAGGAACTGGCAATCAAACGTGTGCCATTGGCTTCAATGATGTAGCGGCAGTGATCACCCATAAATTGCTGCTCAAGAATATGAATACTGCTTTCACTATCAGCACTCACCTTAACGTGTTGAGGACGCAGCAGTAACTCACACTCTTGATCCATGTGAATCTCCGACTGAGCTAAAGCCCCTAATACGCCAAATGCGGTATCAAATTGATCGCTCGACAGGCGCTTCGCAGGCAGATAACTTCCTCCACCAAGGAAGTCCGCTACGAATTTACTGGAAGGTTGATAATACAACTCAGATGCGCTGCCAAACTGCTCAATTACGCCATTATTCATCACCGCCATTTTATCCGAGAAGGCAAACGCTTCTTCACGGCTATGCGTTACAAAGATCGCGGTTACGCCTTGAGCTTTAAAGATCTTACGTATTTCTCGGATCAATTCATGACGCACTTGCGTATCGATATTTGAAAATGGTTCGTCTAGCAACAAAAGATCGGGCTTGTACGCCAATGAACGAGCGATAGCAACACGCTGCTGCTGACCACCAGACAACTGATGAGGAAAACGATCGCCATATTCGTCCAATTTAACGAGTTTAAGCATTTCCGCTACCTTGCTCGTTTTATCGGCTTCATTGCTTGTACGCAGTCCAAATCCTACATTTTGTTCCACAGTCAAATGAGGGAATAAGGCGTAATCTTGGAAAATCATGCCAATATTACGCTTTTCTGGTGGTACCCAATCTTTACCATTATCAATGGTTTGGCAGTTAAGGGTCATCGTCCCACTCGCCAATGGAAGTAAACCTGCGATTGCTTTTAGCAGTGTTGTTTTGCCACAACCACTCGCCCCAAGCAAACACACAATTTCACCATGTTCAACGGTCAAAGATAATGATTCCAGCACTGTCTGGGTTTGGTACTGACACGTCAGATTTTCAATTGTTAATGCACAACTCATCAGTGATTTTGCTCCAGTGAACGGTTAACCATAATCAAGGGGATAAGTCCCACAAGCACCAAAAGAACAGCCGGCATTGCCGCCAGCTCTAGCTGTTCGTCTGACGCGTAGTTAAAAACGTACGTTGCCAGTGTTTCAAAATTAAAAGGACGTAAAAGCAAGGAGGCATTGAGCTCTTTCATACACTCAATAAAGACAAGCAACCCCGCAATCAATGCACCACGTCTAACTAATGGCAGATGGATTTTTCTAAGCATTTCGTTGGCATTGCAACCCATCGTGCGTGTCGCCATATCCAAAGAAGGCGATATCTTGTTCATACTGCTTTCAACGCTACCTATCGCAACAGCCGAGAATCGAACTACCATGGCAAAAATGAGCGCAAACATAGAACCAGAAAGCAATAACCCCGGTGGGGTAAATTCCATCCATTTTGCAAAGTCGTTGATGCCATGCTCTACCGTGTTAACAAAGGTCATAACACCAATGGCAAGGACTGTTCCGGGCACTGCATAACCCATTGAAGAAAAGCGCATCGACATAACACTGTTTCTTCCTGGGTTGACTCGCTGGCAGAAGTTCACAATTAGGGCGACAGCCACACCAAACACAGCCGCAGTCAATGACACCTGTAGGCTATTCAATGAATATTGGCGAAATTCATCTGTCCAACTTTGTGCAAAATAGGTATACGCGTAAGAACACAATTGAAGAAGCGGTAAAATAAATGCGGCTGAGACCAATCCCCAGCACCACACTAAAGCTGCCCATTTCTTCCAACCTTGAAGTTCGTACCTAACATCTTCATGGCTATTAAAATGGGTTTGAAACAACTTTTGTCTGCGGCGACTGTAGCGCTCTGCACTGATCAATAAGATCACAACCATTAGCATGATAGAAGATATCTTAGCGGCTGCGGGCAATTCTGAATGATCTAGCCACGTATCATAGACAGCGGTTGTTAACGTATGAACAGCAAAGTAGTTTACGGTACCAAAATCGCCGATGGTTTCCATCGCAACAAGTGAAAGCCCCACCGCAATGGAAGGTCTTGCCAACGGCATAGAAATTCGAAAGAAGCTAGTAATAGGCGAGCATTTAAGCAAGCGAGCAGATTGAAGCAACGAAACATTCTGCTCCATAAAAGCAGCGCGCCCCAAAAGGTATACGTAAGGGTATAAAACCAAAGCAAGAATAATAACAGCGCCAGTCAGAGTTCGAATATCGGGAAACCAATACTCCCCCGGTCCCCACCCCGTCAGATCCCTTAGTAACATCTGAATGGGTCCTGGAAAATCAAACCAGTCCGTATAGACGTAGGCAACAATGTAACTTGGCATTGCTAATGGAAGTACCAATGCCCATTGCAGAATTTTTTCAGTCGGAAGCTTACACATGGCCATGAGCCATGCGCTGGGAACACCGAGTAAAATCGAAAGCAGCATAACAAAAGCAACAAGTTTTATAGTGTTTGCTATATAGATTGGCAGAACGGTGCTCATCAGATGCGGAAAGATTTCCGATGGACCGATGGACATATAAAAAATGGCAATTATTGGTAGTGCCAACAGCCCAGCAACACTCCAGCTGCTGATTTTCCAAGTAGTATGATTTTCTTTCATTGCCTAACGACTTCAAAGCAATATAAAGCTCTTTTCACTTCATATCCCTTTTAAAAAATGCGGTAATTAGGAAAGTATATCAAAACGACTCTCATTTTGCTTTTTAATCCCTAAAAACTAACAAAGCCATCATTAACAATGAAATGAGTCAGCAACATCTTAGAGTTACTACTATCTGCACTGTTTATGATGGCTTTAAAAAGCATTTACTCAATCAAGAAAAGTTAATAAAACCTAACAGATTGAGCAAAAGTTTCGAATTACAGGTCGAATTTAACTTCGTCTAGAAGTTTGATCGCTTTAGAGTGGTTGCCTGCGATTTCTTCAAGAGAGATAGTATCTGCTTTGAAGTCACCCCAAGATGCAACTAGCTCAGAACGCTTAACACCTTCTTTAACTGGGTATTCAAAGTTTACTTCCGCGTACATAGCCTGAGCTTTGTTTTCTGTTAGGAATTCCATCAACTTCTTAGCATTCGCTTTATTTGGCGAGTGCTTAGCCATAGCCATACCACTGATGTTTACGTGAGTACCCGCTGCTTTTTGGTTAGGGAAGTTAATGTAAACCGCTTCAGCCCAAGCAAGTTGATCTTTGTTGTTTACCATCTTGCCAAGGTAGTAGCTGTTACCCAAAGATACGTCACATAGACCTTCTTTGATTGCTTTAACTTGTGCACGGTCGTTACCTTGAGGTTTACGTGCTAGGTTAGCTTTAACGCCTTCCAACCAAGTTTTCGTTGCCGCTTCACCTTTATGAGCAATCATAGAAGAGATAAGAGATACGTTGTAAGGGTGCTTACCGCTACGAGTACAAATCTTGCCTTTAAATTGTGGCTTAGCAAGATCTTCGTAAGTGAAGTCTTCACCTAGTTTGCCAACGCGCTCACGAGAAGAGTAAACATTACGAGTACGTGTTGTGATACCAAACCACTCATTGTTGTTATCTTGATACTGAGCTGGAATGTTCGCTTCAATCACGTCGCTGTTTACAGATTGTACAAGACCTTTTTTAGACAATTCAGCAAGGCGGCTGATGTCTACAGTCAGAATAACGTCTGCTGGGCTGTACTCACCTTCTTGAGCTAGCTTTTCAGCCAAACCTTTCTTTGCAAACTTAACGTTGACTTTAATACCGGTTTCTTTAGTGAACTCTTTGAACATAGGTTCAACCAAGAAAGGCTGACGGTAAGAGTATACGTTAACTTCTTCAGCGGCCATTGCAGAAGGAGCAACCACACCACACGCAATGGCGGAAAGGGTTAGCAATTTTTTCATCGTATTCGTCCTTTGTGAAAGCATAATGATAATGTTTATCAGTCGC
Source organism: Vibrio penaeicida (assembly GCF_030689305.1). Classification (GTDB taxonomy): domain Bacteria; phylum Pseudomonadota; class Gammaproteobacteria; order Enterobacterales; family Vibrionaceae; genus Vibrio; species Vibrio penaeicida_B. Next base: position 137,560 of record NZ_JAUYVM010000006.1, read on the forward strand.
CTTATTATATTCAAACGAATCTCATTGACAATCATCCATTCTGTATCTAGATCAAAAAAACCTGTCATTTCTGACAGGTTTATCATTAATTTGGTAACGATATGTTTCGTCTCAATTTTATTTCACTGATACAAACACTTTTATTTTACAGAGACAAACTCAGGATATGCCCCTACTCCACAGTCGTGCATGTCCATACCTTCAAGCTCTTCTTCTTCCGTCACTCGGATGCCCATTGTTACTTTCAGAACATACCAAACCACTAAGCTTGCTCCGAATACCCAAGCAAAGATAACCGCAGCACCAAGTAGCTGGGTTGAAAAAGCGGCATCTGCGTTACTCACTGGTACCATCATCAAACCAAACAGACCACAAACGCCATGCACTGAAATTGCGCCTACAGGGTCATCTATTTTCACTTTGTCCATCGCAACAATACTGAACACCACTAATGCACCGGCAGCTACGCCGATTCCAACAGCAACCAGTGGAGAAGGAGACAATGGATCCGCTGTGATAGCGACTAGACCCGCTAACGCACCGTTTAACACCATGGTTAAGTCTGCTTTGCCCCAAGTCGTTTTACACACAAGCAGTGCTGCGATTGCTCCAGCTGCTGCGGCTGCATTGGTGTTCAGGAAGATTTGACCTACCGCGGTCGCATTTTCAAAGTCCGACACCATCAATTGAGAGCCACCGTTAAATCCAAACCAGCCGAACCATAAGATAAATGTACCCAATGTAGCAAGAGGCATGTTTGAACCTGGAATTGGGTAGATTTCACCATTTTTACCATATTTACCTTTACGCGCACCAAGCAATACTACGCCAGCTAAAGCTGCAGCTGCACCCGCCATGTGCACGATGCCAGAGCCTGCAAAATCACTGAAGCCTGCTTCTGACAAGAAACCACCTCCCCAAGTCCAGTAACCTTCCATTGGGTAAATAAACGCAGTTAATACAACGGAGAAAATCAAGAATGACCAAAGCTTCATTCGCTCAGCCACCGCCCCTGACACAACCGACATGGCGGTAGCAACGAACACCACTTGGAAAAAGAAATCAGACTCAAGAGAGTGATCTGCACCTTCACCTTGAGTGCCAATCAATGCGCCAAATGATGGCAACCAACCACCTTCAGCATTGTCTATGTACATAACGTGATAACCAACCAACAAGAATGTTGTACAGGCAATCGCGTACAAGCAGATATTTTTGGTCAAAATCTCGGTGGTATTTTTTGAGCGAACCAATCCCGCTTCTAACATGGCAAAGCCAGCGGCCATCCACATAACCAACGCACCTGAAATGAGAAAGAAAAAGGTGTCCAGTGCATATCTGAGTTCGGCTACAGTTACTGATAATTCCATAATAAAGTCCTCAATTCCTTAAAGTGCTTCTGAATCCATTTCACCTGTACGAATTCGAATCGCTTGGTGAAGGTCATAAACAAAAATCTTACCGTCACCAATTTTTCCCGTATGTGCTGCATTCGTAATCGCTTCTACAACACGATCAACATTGTCTGATTGGGTGGCGATTTCTAATTTTACTTTTGGCAGAAAATCCACTTGGTATTCCGCTCCTCGGTACAGTTCGGTATGCCCTTTTTGACGACCGAAGCCCTTTACTTCGCTGACGGTCATACCCTCGATACCCACGTCCGACAAAGCTTCCCTTACGTCGTCAAGTTTGAATGGCTTAATAATGGCATTGATTATTTTCATCACGTCCTCTCTGATTTGGTGTAATCCGTTAACACCTAGATAACAATCAAGGAGCATGCCAAAAATCTAACAGGCTGATTATAAAGAATTAAAATACTTTCAATGATCAAACAAAAAAGAGGATGCACAACATTAGTGCATCCTCTTCCCGAATTTGAAGCAGAGCTCAATCATTTCCCCATTTTGGGGACAGGGTAATGAAAAGCTGAAATTTGGAGTGTTAGTAAGACTTCACGAAATCCTTCCACGCCTTGACCAAATCAACAAAATCTTCAAAGCCACAACTCGCACTACTCTCACTTTCGTAAAGGTGCATATCTGGCTCATCGCATTCAGGTTGATAAGCAAAACCGTTTTCTTGAATAGTCACTTCTTCACGGGTGATCAAGACGCTGATCTCTCGCCCTTCGATTTTGTCTTCATGATGCTGACCATCAATCATCCACTCAAGCCTTTGCAAAATACCGTCAATCACACTGATTTGAGCGTTCACCTCTTCTTGAAGCCAACGTCCTACGATCTCATGTCCCATACTGCATTTAACTAAATAGTCTCCAGTCAGACTGTTCTTTGTGAATTGATATTCCATGGCGCTTTACTCGCAAAATCTTGAGGGAGCGGAGTGTACCACTATGCCAACGACGAATCGAAGCTCGCCTAGTAGTAATTTTAGAAAAAATGCCAAAGATAGGTGAATCGATAGTGAGATAAGTAAGAAGAAACAAAAAAACACCCCTTTCGGGGCGTTCTTAATTTAAGGTTTTACTTCAGTAAGCTTATGCAGGCTCTTGGAAGATAACTGTGTCTGCTTTTTCCGTGTACTGTCCCATCTTGTGGAAGTTTAGGTAACGGTAAGTGTCCGCAGCAGTCGCATCGATTTGCTTAGCGTACTCTAGGTATTCCTCTTTTGAAGGAATATGTCCAAGTATCGCACCTACCGCAGCAAGCTCTGCAGACGCTAGGTATACATCAGCACCTGTACCTAAACGGTTCGGGAAGTTACGAGTAGATGTAGACATAACAGTCGCTTTATCTGCTACACGTGCTTGGTTACCCATACACAAAGAACAGCCTGGTGTTTCAATACGAACCCCAGCACGACCATAAATACCGTAGTACCCTTCTTCCGTTAGCTGATCACGGTCCATTTTCGTTGGTGGTGCAATCCACAAACGTGTATCCAACTGACCATTATGCTTATCAAGCAATTTACCCGCAGCACGGAAGTGTCCGATGTTCGTCATGCACGAACCAATGAATACTTCATCAATATTGGTACCCTGAACTTCGGACAACAAACGAGCGTCATCTGGGTCATTTGGTGCACAAAGGATTGGCTCACTGATATCCGCTAAGTCGATTTCGATAACATGTGCGTATTCCGCATCATCATCAGCTTCCATCAACTCAGGTTTCGCTAGCCACTCTTCCATTGCAGTAACACGGCGTTCGATCGTACGTACATCGCCGTATCCTTCAGAAATCATCCATTTAAGCATGGTGATGTTAGAGTTTAAGTACTCTTCGATGGATTCTTGAGACAGTTTAACTGCACAACCAGCCGCAGAGCGCTCTGCTGAGGCATCTGATAACTCAAACGCTTGCTCTACGGTTAGATGTTCAACACCTTCAATTTCAAGCACACGACCTGAGAATTCGTTGATCTTACCCGCTTTTTCAACTGTCAAAAGACCTTGTTGAATTGCGTAGTAAGGAATCGCATGTACTAGGTCACGAAGCGTAATACCTGGTTGCATGTCGCCTTTAAAGCGTACCAAAATAGACTCTGGCATATCCAGAGGCATTACCCCTGTAGCGGCTGCAAATGCAACCAAACCAGAACCCGCAGGGAATGAAATACCAAGAGGGAAACGCGTATGTGAATCACCACCTGTACCAACAGTATCAGGTAGAAGCATACGGTTTAACCATGAGTGGATAACACCATCACCAGGACGCAGTGATACACCAGCTCGGTTCATGATGAAGTCTGGCAATGTATGGTGCGTATTCACATCAACAGGTTTCGGGTATGCCGAAGTGTGACAGAATGACTGCATAACCAAGTCAGCCGAGAAGCCAAGACACGCCAAGTCTTTCAATTCATCACGAGTCATAGGACCGGTTGTATCTTGAGAGCCAACCGTTGTCATCTTAGGCTCACAGTATTGACCTGCACGTACACCTTCTACGCCACATGCCTTACCCACCATCTTCTGAGCTAACGTATAGCCTTTATCAGAAGCAGAAGGATCAATTGGCTTCGCGAACAAATCGGTGTCTGCAAGACCAAGAGATGCACGAGCACGGCTTGTTAAGCCACGACCAATGATTAATGGAATACGACCACCAGCACGCACTTCATCCAGTAGAACTTTACTCAATTCAAAGCTTGAGATTTCAGCGCCGTTTTTGTGTACAACACCTTCGTATGGGAAGATATCGATGATATCGCCCATGTTCATTTCTTGTACGTCGAGTTCAATTGGTAATGCACCTGAATCTTCCATTGTGTTGTAGAAGATTGGAGCAATTTTGCCACCTAAACAAACACCTCCGGTGCGCTTGTTTGGAACAAAAGGAATGTCTTCACCCATGAACCAAAGAACAGAGTTAGTCGCCGATTTACGAGATGAACCAGTACCAACAACGTCACCGACATAAGCTAACTGAATACCATCTTTTTGCAGCTCTTCGATTTGCTTGAGCGGACCAACGTTACCCTGATCATCAGGTTTGATACCGTCTCGCTCCATCTTCAGCATCGCTTTAGCGTGCACAGGAATATCGGGACGAGACCATGCATCAGGGGCCGGAGACAAGTCATCGGTGTTCGTTTCACCCGAGACTTTAAACACTTTAACGGTAATTTTTTCCGCGACTTTTTCTTTCGACGTAAACCAGTCAGCATCAGCCCATGCTTGAAGAACTTGCTGAGCAGAAGTATTGCCTGCTTTCGCTTTCTCTTCAACGTCATAGAATGCATCAAACATTAATAATGTATGAGAAAGTGCTTTTACAGCGATTGGGGCTAAATCGGCATCTTCTAGTAAAGAAACCAGTGATTCAATGTTGTATCCACCCTGCATTGTACCCAGAAGTTCTGCCGCTTTTTCACGACTGACTAACGGGGACGTTACTTCACTTTTAGTGATTGCGGTTAGGAAGCCTGCTTTAACGTATGCAGCTTCGTCTACACCTGGCGGAATACGATTTTCTAGAAGGTTAATAAGGAAAGCTTCTTCGCCTGCTGGCGGATTTTTTAATAATTCTACAAGTCCCGCGACTTGTTCAGCATCAAGGGGTCTAGGTACAACTCCTTCTGCGGCACGCTCTTCGACGTGTTTACGGTAGGCTTCAAGCACGACTCATTCCTCTCATTGCGGTTTGACCTCCCTTGTGATCAAGAAGTACAAACATCCTTGGAAAAACTTGGCTGCCTTGCCGCTTTTATTATGAATAGTCTTATTCTGATTCTTAATAATCAACAGCGGCATAGGGCCAAACTGTGGGGTGGAGAATAGCAAATTTAACTTAAAATTAAAATCTTATCATTTTGACCAACATAGCAACTTGAGACTAAAGTTCTATGAATATGGTTGAATTATTTTGAATTAAAATGCAGTTCCCACGATCAGATATACTGAATTGAAATTTTGCTCTGTTTGTCCATACGCTAGAATTATAGGCCCTATTGGCGATTTTACACCCGCAAAAATCGAGCCTGCGACGTACATCGGAGCTTCGCTGATTTTAATGTTCGGATCAGACCATACTCCACCATATTCCGCAGATGCACCTATATAAACTGGTGACTGAAACAAGCCAAAGTTATTGTCAAACCAACGGTATCGATAGACCAAGCTGCCGAATATCTTGTTTTGACCGATAAGACTTTTACCTGGGATACCTGATAAATTTAGAAAGCCACCAAGTGACTTGGGCATGATAGGAACAGAAGCATTGCGGCTTCGTGTGACTTCATATTCAGCCATCCCTACCAAAGTATGACGTTCATAGCTTCCTGCATGCCCTAGCTTTATAGCAACTTCATTAACACGATCACTGGTGTACTCGTTATTCTGATCTTCCTGAATATTGTCTTCCGATGCCAGCAGCTCAAAATGCGCTAGGCTACCTCGAGACGGAAAATTCATATCATCAAACGTGTCATACCGATACCGCGCAAATACGCCTTTACGATTAAACAGCCCTTGCCCTAACGTCGGCAAAGTCGATATCGAAATTTCGCCAACAGTATACCGAATACCTGCCTTAAATTCCTGATCAAATACGGGGTTTACCCCTAACGCAAGCTCTGATGAAAACTGAACATAGTTAATCGGAATGTAATCTTTTACTCCGCCTAGAGAAATGTCTTCCAATCCGTCAGACCCAAATGGCGCTTTCTTATTTTCATTCCTATACGTCATTTTTGCGCTGGTAAACACGTTCTGCTCATTGAATATCGGGCTAAATAATTCTGCTTCAATCAGTTTTTCAGAGCCCATTTCGAGATTGGTTCGAATTTCGGCACCTTTATCATTCAGAGCGGTGAAGTTGGTACTTACACCAATGGAGTACTGACTTGCTGTTTGAAAATCATCTTCAAGGAAGAAACGAAAGTTAACGTAATTGGGTCCCCAATCTTTCTCATTGACTTCAATATGCAGAGTGGTTTTTCCATCTTCTTGCTGATAGCGATATAGAACCTGTTCAAAGCGATTGAGTGAGTATAACTGTTGAACATGTTCTTCCAGTTCTTCCAAGTCATATCGGCGACCTGCTTCTAAACCAAGAAACTGCTTTAGCACGTTTTCGTTATAGTGGCTGTTATTGTGGATAACAATATCGTCGATTAATAGCTCATCGCCGTAATCGATGGCTTTTCGAGCTTCTTGTTTTCGGTAAATATACTTTTGGTAAAGTGCAGGCGTAACCACAAAGGACTCTAGTGCACCTTTAGATTCAATGGTCGCTAGATAGCCCAATTCATACGCATCTGGCATGCGGGAAAATTCTGTTGTCGACATATTGCCAACCTTGGGCGTGAGCAATACATCTTTAGCTTGTAAATGGGTTGCTTGTCGCTGAGTGCTACGTTGTACCATGTAATTGGAGAGCTGGTCTCCCACATTGAGGAACGTTTTTAGCTCTTGTTTGGACTGATAATTCGTACTGATATCCACAGCAATAACCAAGTCAGCCCCCATAGAACGAGCAAGCTGGACGGGCATATTGTTGGTTACCCCTCCATCCACGAGCAATTTGTCCCCCAAAGGAAATGGCGGTAGCGCTCCGGGCACAGACATACTGGCCATCATGGCATCGGTTAAATAGCCGCTCTCCAATACGATAGGCTCTAGCTCAACAATGTCTGTTGCTACTGCACGATACTTCACAGCTAAATCATCGAATGATTCCATAGGCGGAATGTTTCCTGCAGTCTCTCGCAGGATCTTATACATGTTTTGCCCCTGCACAACTCCGCGCGGCGCAGTAACTTCAATCCAGCGCAGCCCTAAATCGGTTCTGATCTGGTATCGGTCAAAATATTCTTTTTCACGGACGGGTAAATGCTCTCGCTCAACTCGATCGCGATAGCCACTATTCCAATCAATCGTATGAATAAACGATTCGATTTCATCCGCCGACATGCCTGTAGAGTACAACCCGCCAACAAAAGCTCCCATGCTAGTGCCTGTAATGATATCAACGGGAATATGCATCTCTTCCAGCGCTTTTAATACACCAATATGAGCCGCACCTTTTGCTCCACCGCCAGCGAGTACAACGGCGACAACAGGTCGTTCTTTCTCTTGGCGTTCTGCCTCACGGAGTTGTTCCTGAGCCTCAACAAAAGGGCTCAGTAAAGCCGCAACACTTACAGTTGCCACCATCACAGTGAAAGTTGTTATTCCATTAAACTTAGAGAAAAACAAAAGCACTCCTTTATCTATATCCTTATGCCCCCAACGCAGTTTCATGGTGTTGGGGTCTACATCAACGGCTTTAGTCAAATAAACTGCTCAACCATTTGGCGGGCTCACTTTTGCACGCCTCACGTGCATTACCTTTTTTATCCCAAACAGGAAGCGTAAATGCTTTATCGCAATCGACTTTTAATCCGCCACCTGGTTTAAGCGCAAACCCTAAAGTTGTAATTTGCGCCGGCCACGGAAGAATTAATTGCTCTGGAATTCGGTTTTGCAAATATTGGTGGTACACCCGCAATGCGCCACTTGCACCTGTTAACTTGGTAGGCTTGTTATCATCACGACCAAGCCAAAGTGTTACCACTTCGCGCCCATCCACCCCAACAAACCAACTGTCACGAGTATCATTACTGGTTCCAGTCTTTCCCGCGAGTGTCATACGGCTAAATTGACCTTGCAAATAACGTCCGGTTCCCTCGGCAACCGCTTTCTTCATTGCATAGGTTGTTAACCAAGCCGCTTGTTGCGAGATTCGCTGAGAGACTTTGGGAATGGAACGATACAGGACGTTTCCATCTAAATCCTTTACACTTCGAAGCGCGCTCAATGGCGCTTTCTTACCTGAGTTGGTCAGTGTTTGGTACATCTGCGCGACTTGATAAGGTGTCAAAGAAAACGACCCAAGAAACATCGACGGTACGGGGCGAATTTCCTGCCGATCGACACCAAGCTTTTCAAATGTGTCCATCACTTGAGGAATACCCAATTTCAGACCGAGTCTTACTGTGGGCACATTTAATGATTTCGCAAAGGCTTGATACAAAGACACATCACCGCGGAATTTTCGATCGTAATTCTTGGGCGACCACACGCTCCCCTTGCTGCCTTTGAGGGAGAATGGCGTATCATCTAACGTAGATGCTAACGTGTATTCCGACGGATTCTGTAATGCCGTGAGATACACAGCAGGCTTAGCCAAAGAACCGATCGGTCTTGAGGCATTCAATGCCCGATTAAAGCCGTCATATCCGGTTCGTTTTCCACCTACCATGGCGCGAATTTCTCCGCTGCGTCTATCCACCGCAATGCCAGCCGCTTCCAACCCTTTCCCGGACCTCAATTCCAATTGAGGAATTTTGGATTTCACCGCTTTTTCCAGCTCAAATTGCGAAACGGGATCCAGAGAGGTAAAGACTTTCAACCCAGTTTGCCTTTGGAAAGCCTCACCCACTTTCTGCTTTAACTCTCGGCTAACCTGCTGAAAGTACGCTGGCTGGCGGCTGGCTATTTGCGGTTTATCTTGCGTATCTAAATCGCGGCTGGCCGCCATTTCAAACTGATGGGAAGTTAGAATGTCGTGCTGCATCATCAAGCGTAATACCAAATCTCGACGCGCTTTTGCTCGCTCAGGTTTCCGGACTGGATTGTAATAAGAAGGGCCTTTTACCATCCCCACCAATAGGGCAATTTGGTCGATACGAAGCTCTTGCAAAGGTTGACCAAAATACAACCTAGACGCCAAACCAAATCCATGAATGGCTTCACCACGGCTTTGACCTAAGTACACTTCATTCAAATAGGCTTCTAATATTTCATCTTTGCTGTAACGATAATCCAATATCAGGGCGATATACGCTTCTCGGACTTTTCTCCAGAGTGTTCGTTCACGAGATAAAAACAAGTTTTTCGCTAGCTGCTGGGTCAAGGTGCTCCCCCCTTGAACAGTACGCCCCGCTTTTACATTTGCCACCAATGCTCTAAGAATCGCAAATGGAGAAACCCCTTCATGTTGATAAAAATCTCTGTCTTCTGTAACCAACAAGGCATCGACAAGCACTTCAGGGAATTGCTCTCGCTTTAAGAAAAGACGGTTTTCTTCCGTATTTTTTTCCAACATTCCAAGCATTTTAGGGTCAATACGTAGATAGCCCATATCTCGCTCAGATTCGAGCGACTTTATCCTTTCCAAACCTTGAGCGTTGAAATACAGCATCACATGGCGCGAAGCTTCCGGACCATCTTCAAATTCGAAATCACGCCGAATAAGTTCAATTTTTGTCGATGAAGATGAGTACTCCCCAGGGTGTCGAGGAGCGCGGACTTTGCGATAATTAAGTACATCCAGTTCTTTACGAAGCTGTGGTAATGTCACAGGGCTTCCGGGGCTAAGCGTCAATACTCGTCCATAAACGACTGTTGGTAGGTCAAATAGCTGGCCTTCAAATTTCTGGCGAACCACGCTATCAAGGTAGATACCAACAAAAACCAACACCGCAAATACGGTAATGGTTGTTTTCCACGCTAACCCCCAAAGAGTGCCTAACCAACCTTTTGACGTTTTCTTTTTTGTTTTATTTTGACGAGGGCGTTTCTTTTGAGTGCTCTTTTTAGCCGTCGTTTTTCTTGTCGTTCGCCCTGACGTTTTCTTTTTATCTGTCATGAATTCAACTGTCGTTTGGTTTTCGTTGTCGCCACATGGTTAGCCGGATCATCGGGCCAAGGATGTTTAGGGTAACGCCCTTTCATTTCTTTTTTTACTTCGTGATACGAGCCCTGCCAAAACGCGGCTAAATCTTGCGTTATTTGAATCGGTCTTCGAGCTGGAGAAAGCAGTTCTAACACCACCGAAACCCGCCCACTCGCCACTGTTGGAGAAGCTTGTTCACCAAAGACCTCCTGTACTCTGACTGAAAGCATTGGTGGCTTTCCTTCTTGATAATCAATTTGCCGACTTTGCCCTGTAGGCAACGTATAACGCTCCGGCAACCACTCATTGATTTTCTGGTTCAATGGCCACCCTAAATAGGAAGTGAGTGCTTGATGTATATCGACCTTTTTTAGGGTCTTCATGTTAGAAACACCGTTCATAAATGGCAACAACCACTCTGTCAGATTATCAAGCAAGCCCGAATCTGAGACGTCTGGCCATGTTTCTTCCTCAATCCATGCCTGACCGCATCGAATACGTTGAAGTAAACGCTCAGATTTGTCCGACCAAGGGAGAGTATGAATGCCGCTTTCACGGATGTAATCCAACAATGCGTTGGATTTTTGTTGCTCACTGATGTCTTGGGTTGGTTTGCTTTCTAGCACAATAGCACCTATTTGCAGCCTTTCCTCTGCTAAAAGCTCTCCTTTTTTGTCATCCCAGTACACATAAGTGGCTTGATTCACTTTATTTCTAGGTACAACATCCAACGGGCAAGCAAGATACACTTGGCTATCACTACGGTGGCTTTTCATCAGATCCACAACAACCAAGTACTCACTTTTCACTAACGAAGATAATGAATCGACTTGTGCGCCATGCCCATTCGCCAATAGGTAATTCTCACTTTCTGTTTTTCTTTGCCTAGCGATTCTGTCGGGGTAAGCCCAGCAAAGACATTCACCAGCAAGTGATTCATCAGCACTCCCTTTTAAAACCGAGCTAAACCTAGCAGCTAAACTCGACATTCTGGTTCGTACTTTCTTTTGTTTTTGATGATGACCGTCTTTAAAACGCTGCAAGGCATGCATCAAGTTATCACCTTGCCGCTCTGGCTCTTCTATCAAAGCCGTTAACGTTACCGCACACTGCAAATAGGCTGCCCCTTTCGATTGGGCTTTTAATAACATGGCAGCAGTCCTTGGGGCGGTTCCCAACGCCTGCGCCTGTTTTCCTAGCTCAGACAACGTGCCAGAATCACTCATTAAGTCGAGCTGATTGAGCAGATCTTTTGCTGTATCAATGGCAGCTTTTGTTGGCACATTAAGCCAATGCGAGTAAGAAAATGCGTCACTCCCCCATTGAAGCATTTCGAGCAACACAGAAGACAAGTCGCTCCGAAGGATTTCTGGCTCTGGTACTTTAGGTTGTTGCTTGAATTGCTGCTCGCTGTACATACGCACACAAATACCGGGTTCTAGCCTACCAGCACGGCCAGCACGTTGATGAGCAGAGGACTGTGCAATCCTTTGTTGTTCTAATCGAGTGATGCCTGTTTTTAACTGAAAACTAGCAAAACGCTCCAACCCACTGTCAATAACAATGCGAACTCCCTCAATGGTCAAACTGGTTTCCGCAATATTCGTCGCTAAGACAACCTTTCTTTTTCCCTGCTCAGAAGGAGAAATAGCCAGTTGCTGCTCAGCAAACGTTAATTGACCGAACAACGGGAACACATCAACGTCAGAATCAAGTTCGCTCAGCGACTCCATAACTTGGTTGATAGCACCTGCCCCTGGCAAAAAAACCAAGATAGACCCTTCTTCACTACTAAGAAGAGAGCGAACTTGTTTTGCCACAGCCGTTGTCAGCCTGTCATTGGGCATCAGCGGTGCATACCGGTATTCAATAGGGTAGCCTCGTCCGTCAGATTCAATATAAGAAGCCGAAGGCAACAATCCCTTTAACGCCATTTCATCAAGTGTCGCAGACATAACAAGCAATGTTAGGTCTTCTCTAAATACTTCTTGGATCTCCAAGCAAAATGCCAAACTGGTGTCCGCGTGGATACTGCGCTCATGGAACTCATCAAAAATGACCATAGCTACACCATTCAGCTCAGGATCAGACTGAAGCATCCGTGTCAAAATTCCTTCAGTAACCACTTCTAAACGCGTATTTTTGCTTGCTCTCTTTTCTCCACGAACACGGTATCCAACCGTCTCCCCCACCTTCTCTCCTAATTGCTTAGCAAGATAAGTGGCAATGTTTCGCGCAGCCAATCGCCGAGGTTCCAGCATGATAATTTTGCCTTCCACCACATCTTGCTTAAGCAGTTGTAAAGGCAAGTGGGTTGATTTCCCAGCCCCTGGCTCAGCTTTAAGCACCACTTGGTGTTGTGTTCTTAACGCAACCAACAATTCAGGAAGAACGGCTTCTATCGGGAGCGGTAACTTAGGGGATTGTGACAATGAGAGATCCTTGTGCTGTAATGGGTTTGGTTTACAAACCGTATTCTTGATGCAAGGTGAGACATGATACTCACGTGCTCTTTAATAACGTATTTTTAAATGACACACGTTAAAATCATTCGTTTTTAAATACAGTGAGTTCTCACCAAAGCATTGTACATAATAACAGTATCAAACCCCAAACGACGACTTATGGAATTTACTTCACCGTTACAACGTGCAACGTTGATCAAAAGATACAAACGCTTTCTGGCGGATATAGAACTGGAAGACGGCTCCGTTACCACCATCCATTGCGCCAATACAGGAGCAATGACCGGTTGCGCCGATCCCGGCAATACGATTTGGTATTCCGTATCCGATAACCCGAAAAGAAAATACCCATACAGCTGGGAGCTTTCACAAAATGCTCAGGGCGACATGATATGCATCAATACAGCCAAACCCAATGCTTTAGTGGTTGAAGCGATCAAACAGGGTCGCATTCCAGAGTTAATTGGGTACGACTCTTTAAGAACAGAGGTGAAATACGGTAGTGAAAACAGCCGCATTGATGTCCTTCTAGAAAGCGAAGATCGCCCGAAGTGCTATATTGAAGTGAAAAGTGTGACTTTATTAGAGGAAAATGGACAAGGCTATTTTCCTGATGCAGTCACAACGCGAGGACAAAAGCACCTTCGCGAGTTGATGGAAGTCTCAAAAAATGGAAGCAGAGCCGTACTTTTTTTTACTGTTTTACATACTGGTATTGAAAAAGTGTCTTCAGCACACCATATAGATGCGAAATATTCACAACTGTTAAATCAAGCGAAAGAAAGTGGCGTGGAGATATTGTGCTACAAAGCCAAGCTCTCTGAACGTGAAATGCAACTGATTCAAAATGTTGAATTTATCAACAACCATGAAAAATGATGCGAACTTCACAATGGCAAGGGCCCACAATTACGAGTCGTTGCCACCAGCTTTTCTTTCTGCTATAGATACCCGCCTTAATTTGTCTGCTGGTCAGTCAAAAAGGTGTAAGTAGGAGATGCTGTATGCCAGAAAGTAACAAAAGAAAAACGCTAGGCATCCTAGCAATTGCAGGGGTTGAGCCTTACCAAGAAAAGCCAGGTGAAGAGTACATGTCACCTGACCAGTTAGCTCACTTTACAAAGATTTTAGACGCTTGGCGCAATCAGCTCAGGGAAGAAGTTGATCGCACTGTGCATCACATGCAAGACGAAGCATCAAACTTTCCAGATCCTGTTGATCGTGCTTCGCAAGAAGAAGAATTTAGTTTAGAGCTACGTAACCGAGATCGTGAGCGCCGCTTGATTAAAAAAATCGAGAAGACGCTTGATAAAATAGAAGATGGTGACTTTGGTTATTGTGAATCTTGTGGTGTTGAAATTGGCATCCGTCGCTTAGAAGCTCGCCCAACTGCTGATTTATGTATCGATTGTAAAACGCTTGCTGAAATGAAAGAAAGACAAATGCAAGGCTAATATCAGCTGCGCTAAAGCAAGGATAAAAGGGAGCCGATTCGCTCCCTTTTTTGATGAATACCATGAGTAAATCCAATTACATAGGGCGCTTTGCCCCATCCCCATCTGGCCCTCTTCATTTTGGCTCACTTATTGCCGCTTTGGGCAGCTACTTCCAAGCTAAGTCTAAACATGGAAAGTGGTTGGTTCGAATGGAAGATCTCGATCCGCCTAGAGAAATGGTTGGCGCGGCTGGTTTGATTCTATCAACTCTAGAAAAATATCACCTATTTTGGGATGACGAAGTTATTTATCAAAGCCAGCGCCACAACGCCTACCAAGCACAAATAGATCAGTGGTTAAAAGATGGGGTAGCATATTACTGCGAGTGTAGCCGAAAGCAGATAAAAGAAGCAGGTGGTTTTTATCCTGGTACTTGCAGAACAAAAAAATTAATCAACGATCAACCCTGTGCCGTGCGACTTACCATGACGCACCCTGTGACCGAGTTCAACGATTTGCGACACGGTTCAACACCCATTCCAGCCTCTTTGGCACAAGAGGACTTTATTATTAAGCGACGAGATGGTTTATTTGCTTATAACCTTGCGGTTGTTTTAGATGATATTCATCAGGGCGTAACGGAAGTGGTTCGCGGCGCCGACTTAATCGAACCTACAGGTCGCCAAATCAGCTTATATCAAATGCTTAAAAAAACACCGGTTCAATACTTACACCTGCCGTTAGCCGTTGATGATCGAGGAAATAAGCTCTCAAAGCAGAATCGTGCTGAGGGTATTCGCCAAGACGATCCCAAACCTGAAACATTGCTAGCAATGAGCTTCTTAGGCTTTGATCTTACAAAAGAATTAGAGCAAGCTACTCAAGAAGAAATACTGCAATGGGGCATCGAAAACTGGCACTTGAAACAGTTACCAGACAAGATCAAAATCACGTCCCCATTCTCAAACAAGGACAGCTAAGCTATTATTAGCCGCAATTTTTGAGCACAAACGTAATAGAGGTGGGCTATTTTTAGTCAAGTTACTCGCTTTTGCCGTAAAATCCTTACCAGCAAGGGCCAACAAAATAGTCGCTCAAACGGAGAAATTACTCTGAATATTATTACACGAGAAGATCACAACATTTCTCGCAAACAGATAAGCGACAATGCACTGAAGGTGCTCTACCGCCTGCATAATGCTGGATACGACGCGTTTCTGGTAGGTGGTGGTGTACGTGACCTTTTATTAGGCGAACAGCCAAAAGATTTTGATATCGCGACTAACGCCACTCCAGAACAGATAAAAAGCCTGTTCAGAAACTGCCGTTTAATTGGTCGTAGATTCCGCCTTGCGCACATTATGTTTGGGCGCGATATCATAGAAGTTGCCACTTTCCGTGGTCATCATCAAGAACCGACTAAAAACGTTGCTGCGCAGTCTAAAGAAGGCATGCTGCTTCGTGATAATGTGTATGGCACCATAGATGAAGACGCTGAACGACGTGATTTCACTGTCAATGCAATGTATTACAACATTGCCGATTACAGTATCCATGATTATGCCGGCGGCATTGATGATCTTGATGATGGGCTAATCCGCCTCATCGGCGATCCAGAAACACGCTACCGAGAAGATCCGGTTCGAATGCTTCGTGCTGTTCGTTTTGCCGCGAAGTTGGACATGGATATCTGTGAAGGCACAGCAGCTCCAATCAAAGAGCTGGCGCACTTACTGCAAGACATCCCAGCAGCGCGATTGTTTGAAGAGTCACTAAAACTGCTGCAGTCAGGCTATGGATTGGAAACCTACCACTTGTTACGTGAGTACGATCTTTTCCAACCATTGTTCCCTGAAATTGCTCGCGAGTTTACTGAAGAACAAGAAAGCCCAACCGAAAAAATGATTGAGCTAGTATTGGAATCTACAGACAAGCGCATCCAAGATGGCAAACGAATCAACCCTGCCTTCATGTTTGCAGCGTTACTTTGGTACCCACTGAATCAACTTGCTGAACGATTGATGGAAAAGCGAAATTTCGCTTACTACGACGCCATCATGGAAGCCAGTAATATGATTTTAGATGAACAAGTTAGAAGCCTTGCGATACCAAGACGCCACACAGCCACCATTCGAGAGATATGGCAACTCCAGCTACGATTGCCAAGACGTAATGGTAAACGAGCAACTCGCCTACTTGAGTTGAACAAGTTCCGTGCGGGTTTTGATTTCCTTGAAATGCGTGGTGAAGTCGAGCAAGGTGACACCAAAGAGTTGGCGAAATGGTGGCAAACTTACCAAAATGCAGGTCGCAATATGCGCCAAGCTATGGTGAACGAATTAGGCGGTTCAAGTACTGGGCAGCGCCGACGTAAGACGTACAGAAACAAAAAAAGAAAGCCACAGGAATGATTACCGTATACATAGCTGTTGGCAGCAATTTATCTGATCCCGTCACTCAGGCAAAACAGGGAATCGAAGCGCTTAAAGACATTCCAAATTCAGAATTTGTTTGCACTTCTTCCCTGTATAGCAGTACGCCAATGGGGCCACAGAATCAACCCGACTACATCAATGCCGTGGTTGAATTAAAAACCAGTTTGACGCCACTTGAACTTCTCGATTGCACTCAAACAATCGAGCTTGAGCAAGGGCGTGTCCGTAAAGATGAGCGATGGGGACCAAGAACCCTCGATTTGGATATCATCTTATACGGCAATGAGGTGATCGATTCAGAGCGTCTCACCGTTCCACATTATGGAATGAAGGTAAGAGAATTTGTTCTCTACCCACTCGCTGAAATCGCACCACGTTTAACTCTCCCTGACGGGACGCAGCTGCAGACATTGTTGGAGCAAACTGACCGTAATGGTCTCAACATCTGGTCGTCATAAGTTGCCCCTAATAAGGATATAAAATGAAAAACGTCACTATTAATATGCTCATGACCTGGAAGCAAGAAGGTCAAAAATTCGCGACATCGACTGCGTACGATGCCAGCTTCGCCCAATTGTTTGAAGAGCAAGAAATGCCACTGCTTTTGGTTGGTGATTCATTGGGAATGGTACTCCAAGGTGAAAGCTCGACATTGCCCGTTACCATTGATGACATTGCTTACCATACTCGATGTGTACGTGCTGGAAGCCCAAGCAGTCTTTTGCTGGCTGACATGCCGTTCATGACTTATGCAACCCCAGAGCAAGCTTGTGAAAACGCCGCTAAGCTCATGCAAGCGGGAGCAAACATGGTCAAAGTTGAGGGCGGAACTTGGCTTGCTGATACCATCAGCATGTTGACAGAACGCTCTGTACCTGTGTGTGCCCACCTCGGTTTGACTCCGCAATCTGTCAATATTTTTGGTGGCTTTAAAATTCAAGGTCGTGATGCCGAGCGTGCAGAGCAAATGGTACAAGATGCTATTGCTCTCCAAAACGCTGGCGCACAACTTCTCGTACTGGAATGCGTTCCAGCCTCTCTTGCGAAGCGTATTACCGAAAGCCTGACGATTCCAGTGATTGGTATTGGTGCGGGTCCGGATACTGACGGTCAAATATTAGTGATGCATGATATATTTGGTATTGCAGCCAACTACATGCCAAAATTCTCCAAGAACTTCCTAGCTGAAACTGGTGATATTCGTAAAGCCATTACGAAGTACAAGGATGATGTACAAAATCAGATTTTCCCAGGTGTCGAGCACACCTTTGAGTAAGGAAACATAATGCAAACTTTCACTGATATTGCATCCCTTAGAGAGCAAATCAAACAGTGTAAGCGCGATGGTCGTCGTATTGCACTTGTTCCAACCATGGGCAACTTGCACGAAGGGCATCTTACGCTCGTGCGAAAGGCTCGTGAGCACGCCGACATTGTGGTGGCGAGTATTTTTGTTAACCCGATGCAATTTGAACGGACGGACGACTTAAATAACTATCCGCGCACGCTTGAAGAAGATTTGAGCAAGCTGAACGGTGAATCGGTCGAGTTTGTGTTTACGCCAATACCGGAAATCATGTATCCGGAAGGTCTCGATAAACAAACATATGTGGAAGTTCCAGGGCTGTCTCATATGCTTGAAGGCGCATCGCGTCCAGGACATTTCAAAGGCGTATCAACCATCGTTGCTAAGTTGTTCAACATTGTTCAGCCAGATATCGCATGCTTTGGCGAAAAAGACTTTCAACAACTGGGCATTATCCGTCAAATGGTCATCGATCTCGCCATGGATATTGAGATTATTGGTATACCTACCGTCCGTGAAATGGATGGTTTGGCAATGAGTTCTCGCAACTCTTTACTTACCATTGACGAACGCCAGAGAGCGCCTGTCGTTGCTCGTACCATGCGCTGGATCAGCAGCCAAATTCGTGGCGGGCGAGATGATTACGCTTCCATCATTGAAGATGCCAATGATCAGTTGCGCGCTGCCGACTTGCAGCCTGATGAAATATTTATTCGGGATGCTCAATCGCTTCAACCCATTACGAGTGAATCGTCTCAAGCTGTCATCCTAATTTCCGCATACTTAGGAAAAGCTCGCTTGATTGACAATCAAGTATTTGAACTGACAAACGATGTAAAAGAGAACAGTGAAGACAAAAGCGAGTAATAAGAGATAAAGGTGAGTAATCACTTTATATCTTAAGGCGTAAGCAAAAGTCTTCTGGTTCAATTACATAAATGACAAAAACGGGTCGCTCAGGCGACCCGTTTTATATTTAATACTTCTAGAAGCTATCATGCTCTAAAACACGCTCACTTGAGCAAACGTCATTGATATACCCAAGTGACCTCAAGATACTTGATTCAGCCAGATTTAACTGTCTTTAAGACAAGGCACCGATTTGATGATTTAGTGGTTCTAAATCAAAAATCGGTAACGCAGTATGAAAGTCAGTTAAACTCGCCCTTGGGAGCCCATATTCTGTCCCATTTCTTCGTCAAAGATCTTGGAAAGGATTCATCATTCCGCTGCGTTCTTTTCCTTGAACTGAAACAGAATATGAGGCTCTGAATCCCGCATCTTGAGGTGACTTGGGTATAGACTAGCTTCGCAGCCCTATCCCTTTAGCAACCAAATAATGCGCAACGGCGTACAAGCCAATAATGAACACGCCTAAGACTCCAAAAGAAGTCGCAATGCCAACATCCGACACACCTAAAAAGCCATAACGAAAGGCATTCACCATGTAAACAATTGGGTTAATTTTCGACACGCCCTGCCAAAACTCTGGAAGCAAGCTGATGGAATAAAACACACCACCTAAATAGGTTAGTGGTGTTAGAACAAATGTAGGAATAATGGAGATATCATCAAATGTACCCGCAAATACCGCGTTGATGAGCCCACCTAACGAAAATACAACCGACGTGAGAAAAACGGTGGCAATAATAATACCCCAATGCTCCACTTGAAGATCGACAAAAAACAGTGAAACCAAGGTAACAATTGCGCCAACCAATAAGCCACGTACCACGCCTCCCATCACAAAGCCTGCAATAATCACATAATTGGGTACCGGTGCGACCAACAGCTCTTCGATATTTTTCTGGAATTTCGCACTAAAAAAGGAGGAGGCGACATTAGAATAGGAGTTAGTGATCACCGACATCATGATAAGACCGGGGACAATGTATTCCATATAGGAGAATCCGCCCATTTCACCAATTCTTGAGCCAATCAGGCTACCAAATATAATGAAGTAGAGCGTCATAGTGATTGCTGGCGGAACCAGGGTTTGTACCCAGATCCGCATGAAACGATTCACTTCTTTCGCAAGTAGGCTTTGGAACGCTGTCCAATACAGTTGATACATGTCTTTACCCCTGCTCTCTTACAATGGTCACAAACAGCTCTTCCAGTCGGTTGGCTTTATTGCGCATTGAGAGCACATGAACACCACTTTCTGTCAGTTGAGTGAATACATGATTCAACCCTTCCGTTTTTTCTAATTCAATCTCCAAGGAGTCATTCACCAAGCTCTGAGAATTAACACCAGTAAGCTCAGGCACTTTAGCACCATGCTCTAAATCCAAAATAAAGGTTTCAACATGAAGCTTATTGAGTAGATCTTTCATCGTGGCGTTTTCAATCAACTCACCGCGATTGATAATGCCAATATTGCGACACAGCATTTCAGCTTCTTCTAAATAATGCGTTGTCAAAATAATGGTAATACCTTGCTCGTTGATTTCTTTCAGGAAATCCCACATCGAGCGTCGCAGCTCAATATCGACCCCCGCTGTTGGCTCATCCAATATCAATAGTTGCGGCTCATGCATCAATGCCCTTGCAATCATTAAACGGCGCTTCATCCCTCCAGAAAGGTTTCGAGCTCGCTCTTCGCGCTTTTCCCACAAATCGAGTTTCGTCAGGTACTTCTGCGCACGTTCTTTGGCCAACCCTTTGCTGACACCATAGTAACCTGCTTGTTGCAATACGATTTGCTCAACCGTTTCAAACTGGTTGAAGTTAAATTCTTGCGGTACTAGACCTAAATTTTGTTTGGCCAGCTCTAGGTGTGAATCAATATCGTGACCAAAGACTTTCACGTTCCCTGAGCTTTTGTTAACGAGAGAGGTGATAATTCCAATGGTTGTCGACTTCCCCGCCCCATTAGGACCGAGCAGTGCGTAAAAATCGCCTTTTTCGACATTCAAACTGATGCCTTTTAAAGCTTCAAACCCACCCGCATAGGTTTTTCTAAGTTGTTCTATTTCTAATGCGTACATGCTTGCCGCGCTCTTTTCGAAGATAACCAAAAGGAAATGCTGACGATGTGTCAACTTTTCAAGTCTATTGCTCAAATAAAAAGCGCAGCTCGTTGGCTGCGCTTTTCTTTATTGCTTCAAACTCTGTTATTCAAAATCCGCTTTTCGAACGTATTTCACGGCTGATTTTAATGCCTCATAGCGGAACGAGAAGGTATTTCCATCGTCCACCAACTCAAGAACGTGGAACTTTTCAAGCTGCTGACGAGTACGTTCATTTGGACATAACAAATACACTTCACAGTCAGCATCTTTGGCATCTTTAATGGCATTTTCCAACGCTAAGCCAACCGTAACATCGATCATTGGAACGTCGGTTAAATCCAAAATCATCACTTCATAATCGGAAATACTGCTGTGCTGGCGTGATATCGCCTTCGATACACTGAAAATCATAGGACCAGACAGATAGAAGAACAAAACCTTGCTGTTTGCACTATCAAGCAACTTTCTCTCGCTGTCGGTAAGTGGCACATCATCTTCATCGGCATCACTGATGGCCTTTACTTGGCGCGCTTGTTCACGGCTCAGCCTTTCAATAATTATGATATTAGAAATGAATACGCCGAGCCCTACTGCAACAATCAAGTCAACAAATACGGTGAGAAGCATAACACCGTACATAATAGCCATACCTTGAACACTGACTTTATGCGCCCGCTGAATGAAACTCCAATCTAAGATATTAAAACCGACATACACTGCGATGCCTGCCAATACCGCCATTGGAATCGGTTCAGTCAATCCGCTCGCAACCAGTACCACCAGCGCTAAAACAAGCGCACGTATCACGCCAGAGAGCGGTGAACGAGCGCCAACTTGAATGTTAGTTACGGTCCCCATGGTTGCACCAGCACCTGGCAAAGCACCAAACAGACCAGAAATCATGTTTGCTAGTCCCTGACCACGTAACTCTTTGTCGGAGTCATGCTCTTTACGAGTCAATGAATCACCAATAACGGCGGTCAACAAAGTATCAATACACCCAAGCGTACCCAGAACTAATGCATCGATCACCATGGTGGTAAAGACTTCGGCATTGATGGTCGGAATGACAAAAGAAGGCAAACCGGCAGGGATTTCACCAATTCGACGAATACTATCGAAATCGAAAATGATTACAGAAAGAAGCGTTACCGCCACCAAAGCAACGAGCTGAGCAGGAACATATCGGCGATACTTTTTAGGGAAGAAGAATAAGATACCAAGGGTCAGTATCCCAAGGAACAGCTCACTGAACTTCATCCCTGAAACCATATCAGGCAGAGCACTCAACGTACCAGTGACTCCACCCGATGGCGCTGGATGACCTAACAATGGCGAAAGCTGCAAAATGATAAGTATCACACCAATTCCCGACATAAAGCCGGATATAACACTGTAAGGCATGAGGGTGACGTATTTGCCCAGTTTGAGCGTTCCGAGCATGATTTGAAATGCGCCCGCCATCATGACAACGGTAAACGTCATCGCCATCCCACTTTCTGGGTATTTCGCGGTCATGGTGGTCAATACTGCCGTCATAATAACGGTCATAGGACCCGTAGGTTCCGAGATCAGGCTAGATGAGCCACCAAATAAAGCAGCAAACAGGCCAACCAGTATCGCCCCCCAAAGCCCAGCTTCAGCACCGGCTCCAGATGCAACACCAAATGCAAGCGCCAGTGGCAATGAGATAATAGCCGTGGTGACGCCACCAAATAGATCACCCTTCAGATTCCAATCCGCGAATCGATTTCCAGTCAAAATATTGCTCCTGCATGAATAGAAATGCGGGCGAATTTTACCATTGAGTGACGCAAATCACACGACCATTTCACAATGTCATGACGAAATTGGCTATGAATAATTTATAAAACAAATGCAAACGTTTGGCATCAATGCATACGAGATATGAAAAAAGAGTAATAAAACGTTTCTGTTATTAACAAAATGCTAATCTGACCAGTCACAAAATCATCAAGAACATTGATTTGAAAGAGGTATGAGACGTCAAGCTTGTGTATAGTGGCGCAAATAAAAAGGAAATGTCGCATGCCGGATATCAAACAGTTATTTAATAATAACTCTTCTTGGGCCCAAACCATCAAATCTGAAAAGCCTGAGTTTTTTACCAATCTAGCTGAAGCCCAGCACCCCGAATACCTTTGGATAGGCTGCTCTGATAGCCGTGTACCCGCTGAACAACTGACCGGTTTAGCCTCTGGTGAATTGTTTGTTCATCGCAATGTCGCCAACCAAGTAATTCACACCGACCTAAACTGTTTATCCGTTGTGCAATACGCTGTAGATGTACTCAAGGTAAAACATATTATTGTATGTGGGCACTATGGTTGTGGTGGCGTTAATGCGGCAATAGAAAACCCTCAGTTAGGGCTTATCAATAACTGGTTGCTGCATATCCGAGATTTGTACCTAAAACACAGAAATTGGTTAGGCAGTCTTCCTCGTGAAGAGTGGTCAAACAAGCTGTGTGAAATTAACGTGGCCGAGCAAGTCTACAACCTAGGCAATTCCACCATCATGCACTCAGCGTGGGAGCGCGGTCAGGAAGTTCAAATTCACGGTTGGATTTACGGTATTGGTGATGGGGTGCTCAATGATTTAGGCGTTCGCTGCCACAGCAGAGAATCGTTGGAAGTATCTTATCAGGCGTCTATCGCAAAAATATTAAACGTAGAAGCTAAAAATAACGATTGATAAATACCCAATCACTTATCTAATTCCCAATAAAAAGCGGTCGATAATTAGACCGCTTTTTATTGGCTTACTTCTAAATATTTTAGTTCAACAACAAAAATGCTATCAGTCCAAATCCAAGAATCAGACGGTAGATAACAAATGGCGTCATACCCATTTTGGAAATCAGTTTCAAAAAGAAATGAATACAGATGTAAGCGCTGATGAACGAGGTCACAATACCCGTTAACAGGAATCCCATATGAACAGGCTCACCACTGGTGACCAATTTCATACCAAGATAGCCGCCTGCCAATGTGATGATTGGAATAGACATTAAGAATGAAAAACGCGCCGCTGCTTCACGAGTAAAACCAAGATACAGTGCTGCGGTGATCGTTGCTCCTGAGCGCGATGTCCCCGGAATCATTGCTAATGCTTGTGATACACCAATGAAGACAGATTTCTTCCAATCGGCAGCGTATTCATCGTCTTTAAGTGGAGAATTTTTATCCACCCACCATAGCAGCAAGGCAAACACGATGGTTGTTGTTGCGATGACCCAAGCACTACGTAAGTAGATTTCAATGATGTCTTTCATAAACAAACCAAACACGCAGGCCGGAATCGTGGCAATAACAATCATCCACGCCAGTTTAGCTTCTTTACTTCTGTCGCCTTTAAAAATGGACGCAAACAATGCAGCAAAAAGGGTAACGACTTCTTTACGAAAATAAATCACAACAGCAAGTAACGTCCCCACGTGCACGGCAACGTCAAATGCTAAGCCTTGATCTTCCCAACCTAGAATGGCGGAAGGCAAAATTAAATGGGCAGAACTGGAAATAGGAAGGAATTCTGTTAGACCTTGGATGAGGGCCAACATAAAAGCTTCAAAATAACTCATTGATTAAAATCGCTATCAAAAGGATTCACTGGCGTCAGTGAATCTAAATTATCCATTGTTTGCCAAACCTGCGTAACGGTTCTGCCATCATTTGGGATCACTAAATGAGGGCAAAGCTCATACATAGGCTGAATAACAAACGCGTATTTATAAATGTCTTCGCGTGGTAAAGATGGCGTACTCGAAACAATGTCGCCATACAAAATAATGTCCAGATCTAATGTACGATCTTGCATTTTTTGTGCATCAGGGTTTCGCCCCCAACGAATTTCGGCTTCTCGTAACTTAGCCGCTAAATCGTCAAGATTTAACGGCGTTTTCATCTCGACGACTAGGTTATAGAAAGGACGACTTTCAAATCCAACCGAAGCACATTCATAGACAGTTGAAACCCGTAATTGTTCGCCAAGTTTACGTAACTCTGACACAGCAGCTTGAACATGCTTCACCGGTTCAATATTTGACCCTACACCTATATAGGTGACGATCATGCCTGACCTCGTTCGATCACAACGCCAACGCTTTTTGCTTGAGGAACCGCACCTGGCTTAGCTAGGCGAATTTTCACCCAAGGCACTGAGAATTGCGACATAATTAACTCTGCTACTTCTTCAGCCACACGTTCTACCAACAAAAATCGACCTTTTTCGATATGCTCTAATACCGCTCCGCTCACTTGAGCGTAATCAAGGGCATCAGAGACATCGTCACTCTTTCCTGCAGGCTGATTATCGTGCGCCATTTCAATATCCAGAACCAATTTTTGTTTTATTTCTTGTTCCCAGTCGTAAACCCCAATAGTGGTAATCACTTCCAATTGTTCGATGAATACTTTGTCTAAAGCCATTATTCTTCCTTTATCGTTTACAGGTCGGATACCCATTTGAGGTAAAAACCCGTAGAATATACTCGATTTTCCTAACCTAATCAGCATTACTTTTGGTGAATTAAGGACAAGCATGACACCCACTGCACTCATCATGATCATCTCCGCCTATTTGTTAGGTTCGATCTCTAGTGCCGTTTTAATTTGCCGCTTGTTCCGAATCCCAGATCCTCGAACAACAGGTTCTCATAACCCTGGTGCGACCAATGTACTCAGAAGTGGTTCTAAATTTGCTGCGGTATCAGTATTGCTGATCGATATGCTCAAAGGCACCGTTCCTGTTTGGCTAAGTTGGTACCTTGGGGTAGAAGATGTCATTTTAGGTATAGTCGCAATTGCCGCTTGCTTAGGTCATATGTATCCGCTGTTTTTTCATTTCAGAGGCGGAAAAGGCGTGGCGACGGCGCTGGGTTCAATGGCACCCATGGGGCTAGGTTTAATGGGAATGTTAATGGCAACGTGGGTAACAGTTGTCTTTTTTACTCGCTACTCTTCTGTTGCATCTATTCTGACTACGCTCATTGCGCCGCTTTATACATGGTGGTTTAGGCCGGAATACACACTTCCTGTCTCTATGTTGTGCTGCCTAATTATTTTACGTCATCATCAAAACATTAAGCGTTTATATGAAGGTACGGAACCCAAAGTTGGCGACCGCACCTCCTCATCTAAAGCTTAACCATAGACTCTATTTAAGAAGCTAATCAGTTTTTCATTAACGAAGCTTGGCTGCTCTAGATTACTGATATGGCCGGCATTAGGGATAACCGTTAATTCACTACCCGTAATAGCATCTTGCATCAAATACGACTCGAAGACAGGTCTTGGCTTATCTTGATCGCCCACCATAATCAGTGTGGGTAAAGCAAACTTTTCAATATCTTCAAACTGATCACGACGTCCAAATACAACCTGCCCTACTTGAGTCACATCAACTGCCGCCTCACCTTGTAATCGAGAAAGTGACTGACGGAAATTAACGACCAACTCTGGGTTCTCAACTCCCGCATCTTTGGCGAAAAATAGAGGTACGATTGCTTCCAAGATAGGTTCAGGTATCGATTTGGCGAGCGCGATACCATCCAGCATTCCGAAATATTTGGCGTGTGTAATTTCCGGCTCCAGACCAACAAATGAGTCCATAATCACCAAAGCCTTCACTCGAGATGGGGCTAATGTGACAACTTCAGTTCCCCACATTCCGCCTACAGACAGCCCAATAAGACTGAACTCTTCAATCTCCAAGCTATCCATTAGTGACAAAACATCTGACGCGTAATCTTGGAGCGTGGAGGTTTGCTGCGGCAAAGCTTCGGACTTACCGTGCGCCCATAAGTCCGGTACGATACAACGATATTGCTGACTCAACACCTCGATTTGAGGTGCCCACATGTTGCTGTCCCACAGGTAACTGTGTCCAAACAGTAAAACCGGGCCTTGACCCACATCTTGATAATGCATGGTTTGACCATGACGGGTGAAAGTAGGCATAGGAATCCTTTAGAAAATGCATACCCAAGTAACACCGATTAAATGCAACTTGGAACTTACAGAAACGACCAGTTATTAGCTGGTCGCTGTATGTGAATCACTTAGGGTCTATAGACCCTAGTAATTATGAATGAATCGGATCTAGCTGATCAATTGGCCAACGAGGCTTGGCTGAAACCGTTAAGTCCGCCACCTCATCATTCTTAAGACGCTGCATACCAGCATAAGCAATCATGGCACCATTATCGGTACAGAATTCGGTGCGTGGGTAATACACTTCCCCACCAATTTTATTGGCTAACGTTTCGAGATCGGTCCGCAGTTGTTTGTTTGCACTCACTCCACCCGCAATAACAATGCGCTTCATGCCCGTTTGTTCTAGTGCTCGCTTGCACTTAATCACTAAGGTTGCGCATACCGCTTCTTGAAACGCATACGCGATGTCGGCGCGAGTTTGGTCATCGTTATCGTTCGCCGCTATCGTATTGGCCGCGAATGTTTTAAGACCGGAGAAACTCATATCCAACCCTGGGCGATCAGTCATCGGACGTGGGAATTTAAATCGCCCCGGAGTTCCGTTTTCCGCCAAACGAGAAAGCAATGGACCACCTGGGTAATCTAGCCCCATTAATTTGGCGGTTTTATCAAACGCTTCACCTGCAGCGTCATCAATCGATTCACCCAGAATTTGGTACTCACCAATGCTCTTCACTTCCACCATCATGGTGTGACCGCCAGAAACCAGCAAAGCAACAAAAGGAAATGGAGGTGGGTTATCTTCCAGCATTGGGGCTAGCAAGTGACCTTCCATATGATGCACTGGAACGGCTGGTACTCCCCATGCATAGGCTACACTGCGACCAATCGTTGCGCCTACTAATAGAGCCCCGACCAAACCAGGTCCAGCGGTGTATGCGACGCCATCAATGTCTTTTGATGTTAACCCTGCTTCCTTTAATGCTTCTTTAATCAATGGAATGGTTTTCTTTACATGATCTCGGGAAGCAAGCTCTGGTACCACCCCACCGTAATCGGCGTGAAGTTTAACTTGGCTATATAGCTTATGACTTAAAAGCCCTTTATGGTCATCGTAAATGGCGATGCCTGTTTCGTCGCAGGACGTCTCTATACCTAAAATGCGCATTACGTTCTCAGTATTAGCTAGAATTGCGGCAAGTTTACCGCTACGAAAAAAAATTAACCAGTTCTGGCGGCGATAATACTTTACAAAGGGTAACTGATCAGATTAAAATTCCGCACCATTTTTGATCAAGCTGGTTAAAGACCCTTCAGACTACTGATGGGTTGGTAAGGTACCAGCATTAACGAATAACCCCTGAGGTGAAAGGCATATGCCAGTAGTTAAAGTACGTGAAAACGAACCGTTCGACGTAGCTCTACGTCGTTTTAAGCGCTCTTGCGAAAAAGCAGGTATTCTTTCTGAAGTGCGTCGTCGTGAGCACTATGAGAAACCAACTACAGTTCGCAAACGCGCTAAAGCAGCAGCTCAAAAGCGTCACGCTAAGAAGCTAGCTCGCGAAAACGCACGTCGCGTTCGCCTGTACTAATAACTTGCTCCAAAAGGATTAAGTTATGGCTCTAATTGATAAACTCAAAGATGAGCAAAAATTAGCGATGAAAGCCAAGGACAAACCGCGCCTTGGCACAATTCGTTTAGCTTTGTCAGCCATTAAGCAACGTGAAGTCGATGAACGGATTACTCTGTCAGACGACGATATTCTTGCTGTGCTGACCAAAATGGTTAAACAACGTCGCGATTCAGTCGCTCAATTTGAATCTGCTGGTCGTCAAGATCTTGCAGACGCGGAGAAAACTGAAATCACTGTACTAGAGGACTTTATGCCTCAACCGCTAACCGAAGAAGAAGTAGCTGCACTGATTGATGCTGCTATTACTGAATCAAAACCAGCGGGCATGCAAGATATGGGTAAAGTGATGGGTGTTCTAAAACCGCAAATTCAAGGGCGCGCAGATATGGGTAAAGTCAGCGGACTCGTTCGCTCTAAATTGGCTTAAATCCAAATCAAATTGCAACAAGCCGTGCTATCCTCTGGAGTGCACGGCTTGTTTGTATCTGCAAGCCTCTTCTTTTCTTTGATTCAATACTCTGGTTTTTATGGCAGGACAGATCCCTCGTTCTTTTATTGATGACCTCCTCGCGCGACTTGATATCGTAGATATCGTCGATGCTCGAGTGAAGCTGAAAAAGAAAGGCAAAAACTACAGTGCTTGCTGCCCCTTCCATAACGAGAAGACTCCATCTTTTAGCGTAAGCCAAGAAAAACAGTTCTATCACTGTTTTGGTTGTGGTGCGCATGGCAATGCCATCGACTTCCTTATGGAGTACGAACGCTTAGAGTTTGTTGAAACCATTGAAGAACTCGCTTCCTACCTTGGATTAGAAGTTCCAAGAGAACAACGAAGCGGAGGTGGCTTCAGCTCAGCTCCAAAAGCCAATACAGAGCAAAAGCGCAATCTTTACGACATGATGGGCAGCATTGCTCAGTTTTATCGTTCTCAATTAAAACTATCAAGCAGCAAGCATGCCATTGAGTACTTAAAAGACCGCGGTCTTTCAAAAGAAGTTGTTCAGAAATTCGGAATCGGTTATGTCGCCGATGAGTGGGATTTAGTCCGTAAAAACTTCGGACAATCTCAAACGAATCAAGACATGCTTGTTTCCGGCGGTATGTTGATCGAAAACGATAAGGGCAATCGCTACGACCGTTTTCGTGGGCGCGTCATGTTTCCGATTAGAGACAGACGTGGGCGTGTCATTGGTTTTGGTGGTCGAGTCATTGGTGATGGCACACCAAAGTATCTCAACTCACCAGAAACCCCCATATTCCATAAAGGTAAAGAGCTCTATGGATTGTATGAGGTACTCCAAGGCTATCGAGAACCGCCTCAAATACTTGTAGTTGAAGGCTACATGGATGTGGTTGCCTTGGCACAATATGGGGTGGACTATTCCGTCGCATCGCTAGGTACATCCACCACTGGCGATCATCTGCAACTCCTGTTCCGACAAACCAATACGGTCGTTTGTTGTTACGATGGAGACAGAGCAGGTCGAGAAGCGGCTTGGAGAGCATTAGAAAATGCGCTTAGCTTTTTAAAAAGCGGCAATATTCTAAAGTTTCTTTTTCTTCCTGATGGGGAAGACCCAGACAGCTACATTAGAGCACACGGTAAAGAAGCTTTTGAAGAGCAGATGAAAAATGCCGAGCCTCTCTCTAATTACCTTTTTAGCAATTTACTTTCGCAAGTAGATGTAGGCAACAACGAAGGTAAAGCCGCATTAGAGGCATTGGCACTGCCTTTAATACACAAAGTACCTGATACCTCTATGCAAGATCAGCTATTAAAGCTGTTGGGACAAAAGACGGGAATTTACAAAAAACCATCCTTACCGAAACAGGATGGAAAGCCCCCCGCCCCCCATAAAGAAATCAAACGCACTCCAATGCGTGAAGTCATTGCCTTACTTCTACAGAACCCACATTACGTGGAGTTAGTACCAGATTTGACCAGCGTGCGGCATATTAACTTGCCGGGGTTAAGTTTATTTGAGGAAGTACTTGATAAATGCCGTTCTCATCCCAATATCAACACTGGCCAGCTACTTGAGCATTGGCGTAACGAGAAAAACGGATCACTGTTATCACGTCTCGCAGGTTGGGAAGTACCACTCGAAGACGATAATCAGGAAGACATTTTCCTCGACTCACTGGATAACATTATTGCCCAGTGTGTTGAAAAACAAATTGAATCGCTACAAGCGAAAGATAGAAGTGTCGGCCTAACACCCGACGAAAAAAGAGAGCTCGTCGCTCTAATGCTGGACTTAAAGGCATAGATAACCACCATGTAGCGGTGAAATTATGTGCTAAGTTATCATAGTCATCAGCTATTTTTTTTGATAAAATTGGCGGTTTGCATTTCGCAAAACTAAACTCATCACCAGACCTGAAGTTGGATATCGTCTATGGATCAAAATCCGCAGTCACAGCTAAAAATACTTGTTATTAAAGGCAAGGAAAAAGGCTATCTGACCTACGCCGAAGTAAATGACCACCTACCTCAAGAGATTGTCGATTCTGAACAGGTAGAAGACATCATTCAGATGATCAACGATATGGGTATCAAAGTAGTTGAAACTGCTCCTGATGCTGATGATCTAGCACTGAACGATGACACGAACATCACCGATGAAGATGCGGCTGAAGCTGCAGCTGCAGCACTTTCTAGCGTAGAAAGTGAAATTGGTCGTACCACAGATCCAGTCCGTATGTATATGCGTGAAATGGGTACTGTAGAACTATTGACTCGTGAAGGCGAGATCGATATTGCAAAACGCATTGAAGATGGTATTAACCAAGTTCAGTGTTCAGTTGCAGAGTACCCAGGCACGATTTCTTATGTGCTTGAGCAGTTTGACAAAGTTCAAGCCGAAGAACTGCGCCTGACCGACATCATTTCTGGTTTTGTTGATCCTAACGACGAAGAAACTGCAGCTCCAACTGCAACGCACATCGGTTC
Source organism: Vibrio penaeicida (assembly GCF_030689305.1). Classification (GTDB taxonomy): domain Bacteria; phylum Pseudomonadota; class Gammaproteobacteria; order Enterobacterales; family Vibrionaceae; genus Vibrio; species Vibrio penaeicida_B. The sequence goes on from NZ_JAUYVM010000006.1 coordinate 168,887, forward strand.
AGAGCTTGCAGAAAAAGATCTGGAAGACGAAGACAAAGACGAAGCTGACTCTGACGACGACGATGATGAAGAAGAAGATACAGGTATTGACCCGGAGCTAGCCGCAGATAAATTCTCTGAGCTACGCAACGCTTACCAAAACCTTCAACTTGAAATCAACGAACAAGGTCGCGATGTTGCTCTAGCGGGTGAAACTGCGACAGAGCTACTCGATATTTTCCGTCAGTTCCGTTTGATTCCAAAACAGTTTGATTACCTTGTAAATGAGCTTCGCACCTCTATGGATCGCGTACGCACGCAAGAGCGCTTAATTATGCGTTCGTGTGTTGAATACGGTGACATGCCAAAGAAATCTTTTGTAGCTCTGTTCACAGGTAATGAATCTTCAGAGGCGTGGTTGGATGAAGTATTGTCTTCAGACAAACCCTACGCAGCGAAGATTAAACGCAACGAAGAAGAAATTCGCCGCAGTATCTTGAAGCTAAAAACCATAGAAGAGGAAACGTCTCTTCCGGTTCAAAGTATTAAAGACATCAGCCGTCGCATGTCTATTGGTGAAGCGAAAGCTCGCCGTGCGAAAAAAGAGATGGTTGAAGCAAACTTGCGTCTTGTTATTTCTATCGCGAAGAAATACACCAACCGTGGTTTACAGTTCTTGGATTTGATTCAAGAAGGTAATATCGGTCTGATGAAAGCGGTAGATAAATTCGAATATCGCCGTGGTTATAAGTTCTCTACTTACGCTACATGGTGGATTCGTCAGGCAATTACACGTTCAATCGCTGACCAGGCACGTACAATCCGTATCCCTGTTCACATGATTGAAACGATCAACAAGTTGAATCGTATCTCTCGTCAAATGCTACAGGAAATGGGTCGTGAACCTCTTCCTGAAGAATTGGCAGAGCGTATGCAAATGCCTGAAGACAAGATCCGTAAAGTACTTAAGATCGCGAAAGAACCAATCTCGATGGAAACGCCTATCGGTGATGATGAAGATTCGCATCTTGGTGACTTTATCGAGGATACAACCCTTGAGCTACCGCTCGATTCTGCTACATCAACAAGTTTGCGTGTTGCAACAAAAGATGTACTAGCTGGGTTAACACCTCGTGAAGCAAAAGTACTTCGTATGCGTTTTGGTATTGATATGAATACCGACCATACACTTGAAGAAGTGGGTAAGCAGTTTGACGTAACACGTGAGCGTATTCGTCAGATTGAAGCAAAAGCACTTCGCAAGCTTCGACACCCAAGCCGCTCGGAAACACTTCGCAGCTTCTTGGACGAGTAATAAAAACTCAAATATGTATAAAAGGTGAGCACTTGCTCACCTTTTTTGTTTCTAGTGTTCTAAGTGCGCAAAAACTAGACATAAATTACCCCCTCACTATCTAGACACACCCTTAGGCTTCCCCTATAATCATCCACCTACTGGCCCCTTAGCTCAGTGGTTAGAGCAGTCGACTCATAATCGATTGGTCCGCAGTTCAAGTCTGCGAGGGGCCACCATATAAAGAAAAGCCTGAGAGTGATTTCACTTCTCAGGCTTTTTGCTTTTCTGGCTTCTGTGTAGAAAATCTGTAGCACCTTCTGTCCCTAATGACTTCCAAAGCTTAAACCTATAATAACCATCACATATCAACTCGATACATATTTAATTAAATCAGCATCATATACCAAAACAATGACTGACAGATGGCTAAACGACACGACGGTTTGCTGTAACACTTGACGAATAACCACTGATGTTTAAAAGTGATGTTTGCCGTCATGTCCTGTATTGGCATTGACTATATTACTCCGTGGGTAATATTAGATAACGATAATTTAATGTTTCATGCCGTCGTCCACAATCTAAAAAATCATGGCTACATATACTGCCACTGTATTTTTGATTCCTAGCCCTATTATCTACTTTAAGAAAAGAAACCACACAGTACTTATATACAACCGTACCAACTATAAAATCAGCGAGATGGGACGAATCTACTTAAGGAAATATAGGGTAGAGTTTGAGAGCTATATCGGAAAATACTACAAGCATCATGGCGACGAGGTTAAACAAAGCCTGTCAAGCGTGTCTGATAGTTGTGTAGTCATTTGGTTAAAGAAAGAGTGGGGGCAAAGCCTTGTACAATGTACACACTGGCAGGCTCGTAAAGTAAGTGTTCAATTACTTCGAGAAATGTATGGTGTAATGATAGAAAAGTACGCTGATCGCATGAGCATTGTCACTTCTGATAACTTTACTAATGAAGCCAAACGGTTTACTAAAGGTAAGCGCTTTTAACTTATTAACGGTGCAGAACTCATAAGTATGGTGGAAAGCGGCAAATACAGCTGTTTTCAGCCTCCCAAGCTCTCAGCCCCAAAACACATTACAATGCGAAAAACGCCCCCCGTCAAAATGCCCTAACAGCGATAAAGTATTAGTGATTAGAACAGCCAAACGAGGCCGTAATAAAGACAATCAATTTTATGGCTGTAACAATTTCCCGAAATATTTCTTTACTATTTCAGTTTCAAGTACTGAGATCACAACTTCAGCTCAAAAGCAGAACAAATTAATAAATATTTCTTTAGTAAATTTCGTGCACCACTTGAGCGAAATGCGAAAGAAAATAATCGAAGATGAGAAAGCTTTGATCACCTTTCTTAGGAGATTGACTCTTATTATTCAAAAATCAATCAACTATTTGAATTCTTTTATATTCCTTGCCTAGATAAAATTATTTTTGTAACCTTACGCATCATTTTGCGTAAGGCTTGCCTAAGTGAAAAATAACTATAGTACTAATGAATTCTTGAGAGCAACAAGATCAAAAAAGCTTGATAAGGAAAACTCGAAGAAAAAAAGAAAGAAAAGAAGCAAAAACGTGCCTTACAGTTCTACAAATATGAGAAACCTTTCCTATATGTCAGAAAGGCACTCATCTATAGTTACGAGTAAAACATGCGTTCGACACTGCCCTAAGCTGTTTTCACTAATTGAGCACCCAGAAACAACACTAGAATTTATTTCAGATATCGCTCAACTAGGACGAAGCTCTTCGCTGAGAAAGATTCATCTAGATCATTCTTCGATTACTTGCCATGATTTAGGTGCTGAAGTCCTTTTAGGAATAGCAGTAAAGGCAGTCAAAAGCACAGCAATGACAAGGAACAGAAAAGTCCTAGTTCGTGGGAGTCTACCTAAATCCGAAAGAAAGCAAAGACTAATTCGATCAATGGGGGTCATAAAACAACTAGACATTGAACATGAAAACTTTGTTGAGGATAAGTTAGAGCTCTTTGACTTTGTAGGTCAAAAAAGCTCTACGGTAAAATATCAAGATCAAGATAGAAAAAATCAATGTACGACAAAATTTGTTGATCATTTAAATAACTGCCTTAGTTACTCAGATAAGCAACTGACTGAAGAGTCGATAGGTCAACTCGTTAACTACCTTGGTGAGATTATAGGCAACGCTGAAGACCACAGTGGCGAAAATAAATGGTACGTATGCGGTTACTTGGATCATGTAGACGAAAACAAAGAAAGTGATGATGATGATGACAATTATCACTTCTGTGAGATTGTTATCTATAATTTTGGAAAAAGTATAGCAGAGACTTTTATGGAGCTATCACATGATTCTTTTACTATGAAACAAGTAAAGCCCTATATTGATGCTCACGAAAAGAGTAATTTTTTTAGTAAGACCTGGGATCGAAGTACATTATTAACATTGATTGCTTTGCAAGGGTACGTCAGCTCCAAGAACCAGAATGAGGACACAGACAGAGGTCAAGGCACAGTAGATCTCATAGAGTTTTTCCAGAGTGTTTCAGAAGAACGTTTACCTAACTCTAGTAAAAAGGCTAGAATGGCAATTATTTCTGGTGATACGCATATTTATTTTGATGGCACTCACCGCATTAAGGTTGATGATACCGGAAAGGATGTAATTGCATTTAATTCAAGTAACGACCTTAGTGATAAGCCTGATCATAAATATGTTAGGAAGATGAAGAATGTATCATTTCCAGGAACCATAATTGCAGCACGTTTCCCTATTAGTAAGAGATATACAGAAACTGCTTGATTTCTAACTAATAACTTAGTTGGGAGGTAGTAAAAATGGGTAAGATTGTGGATATAGATTTTAAAAAGCTAGGTGGTCCAACATACATTGGACGAGATAAAGGCGAAGCTGTTCGCAAAAACTTTAAGCTAGATGAGCTAGAGATGGCTGACTGCTTAGAAAAAGTTCGAGTAAATATTCCACCAGAAACATACAACATTAATAGTTCCTTTTTTTTGGGCTTGTTTGGAAAAAGCATTCGAAAAGCCGGATCAGAAGAAAACTTCCTCGCAGTGTTTGACTTTCAAACTCATGGAAAAACCTATCAGGTAATCAAGAGAAGTATTGAGAGAGCTCTAGTAGCTAAGAAAGGGCTAAATATTAAACAATGAGACGAGCTACTATTCTTTGTTTACTTTTAGCCTCCTGCACAACTAACGAAAAACTCTATGATAGAAATCAGCGGGAAGTTGGTACAGATATACATCTCATAAAAAGCGTATCATTCCATCGTTTATCACTCCTCACAGATGACTCTTTAACTCAAAGAGTAAGTTATACCCCTAATATCTTAGTTCCTAAAAAGAACTTTAGGAGTGAAAAAGAAGCCACAACTTCTCATAGCGACTCACCTTCAAACACAGGTCCTTTTCGCGTTGTTACAACAAATCAGGATCAATCTATGGGATCAACATCTGTTTATGTCGAAAGCAAAAACAATCTCCCTCTATATTTTTCATCTTTAATTGCCGCAATAGGAATCCTGCTCAATGGAATTGTATTCCTTTACACCAGAAAGGATAAAAATAGAGATCATAGTAAAGGTGTAATTGATGAGTTTTGGTATAGAACAATCTTAATGCCTGAGCTGAGATACCATGCTAAAGAGTTTGTTAAAGACAATATAGATTTTTGGTCTGAAATGAAATCAAAGACAGTGTATGCGCCAATCAAATCCGAAAAATTTATTAAAGAAAGGTTCAACGTGCATTATCACAAGGTATTGATGTCAGTAGAAAATATCAAAATGATCGATTCTGAATTTAGTAGAGGTGAAGAAGTTCAAGGACTATTTGAAAATTTGGAAGATAGAGTTGTTGATGCATCCTATTCAATGAGACAGAATAATTTTCATGAAAGGTTAGTAAAAATAAACGAAATCATAGATTCAATCAATGAGTTGGAACCAAAACTCACTAGCATCCTGTTATCACAACACCGTGATTTTTCTGGAATTGAGACTCAAAACCTAGCGATGAAAAATTAGAAACATTGTACTTGTAAAGATGTCGTATCGATTGGTCCACAGTTCAAGTCTGCGATGAGCTACCATATAAAGAAAAGCCTGAGAGTAATTTCACTTCTCAGGCTTTTTGCTTTTCTGGCTTCTGTTCTCAGAAAGACATCCTTTAGAAGCTTGCTTCACTGAAACTTTCAGAGGTATTGAGTCTTGAGAACAATCTAGAGCAATGCTCAAACACCTCTTCACCTAGCTCTCTGTACGTTCTAGCAAAAGACTGTGCCAAAATACTTTTTTCTGCCTAGATAAGACAAAAGCCATGCGTCTGCATGGCTTTATAGGCAATAAATTAGTCATACATAATACAGACTATTATTTCACGGAAGTAACCGCCTCTGGGTTCAATACCTTGACTTCTACGTCCTTCAATTGAGGAGGTAATGAGAGCTGAAATTCCTCGTACATCGGTGCTCTTCTACAATAGTCCGGCTTTGTTCGAATAACACTGATACTGACTTTACCCGCTTCCACTTTGTCAATTTGAAGTTCAAAGCTTTTGTCATCCGTACACCCTGTTGATTGAGCGACGAACATCAATAAGTGCTCCCAACGCTTTGATGAAACCAACGGCTCAACCGTCCCTTCAACAGTATTTACGGACACATTTGGAGCGGTCTCAATCGCGCAGCCTGCAAGCCCAGTAAAAGCCATTGCGGCAACGAGCATCTTTACTATTTTCACTGGTGTGTTCTCCTATTTCTGAATATAGCGAAAGGCAATAGCAATAAGAGCCAGCCAAGCGAAAGGCTACCACCTGAAGATCCTGAATTAGGCGTACTCAATTTAATATTTTGGATGTACACAGTATCGTAGTCTGAAGAGTAACCGATGGCTCCTCTTTCATATACAAACATAACATCATTATTGTCTTGACTCAGGGTCGCACGATAGGAGTAATAATCCGTTTCATGCCCAGTGTACTCAAACTCAAATTGGCCATTCACGTACATTTTAAAATAGCCTGAGTTTTGTTGAGCCCATATTCTAGCGTCAAACGTAAGCTCACCTTTCTCTATATTTTCGATTCGCAGCAAAGAGCTCTGCCCTCGTGGTGTGCTACCTGCTTTTAACGTACCAGTGGAATATACTTCCCACGGTGAGGCGTTCGCATAAACAGCGCTTCCTAACCCAGCAACATTTTTCACGTCACTGCTTGCGGCAACTAAACCATATGTGTGTAATTTAGTTTTCAACTCGCTTTTATCAGCATGGGTGGTACTTGCAATAATTTCAGATTCCCCTTTACCTAAAGGAACCGTCACTTCAACGCTAACATCACAGCTTTCACCTTGTTGGAGATCGCCTGCTGTCTCACATTGGTTCTCGATGATTCTCATCTGACTCGTATCAGAAGAGGAGATACTGGATACGCGAAAAGGGGTCAATTCATTATTTTTAATCGTCACCGTTTTAGACAGTTTGTTTCCAGCTTGATTAAAGCCAAAGTACACGTTTTGGCGGTAGCTGACACCATTCATTTGATCGTTGATCCAACTATTTAAGTAAGCAACGTTTGCGTAGACCCCATACTTTCCTGCTTGAGCACAACCTTCACCCCAACTGACTACACCCACTTGAGTAGGTGTTCCATTGAGGTCTTGAACTAATGGACCACCACTGTCGCCTTGGCAAGCATCTTTTCCGCCATAGGAGAAGCCCGCACATATAGCAGCTTGATTAATGTTGTTGTATAACCCACCCGATGCTTTGCATGTAGAACGGGAAACAATCGGCAATTCCACATCATACAGTTCGTAAGGGAAAATGCCTTTCAGATCACTGTTAGGTTGCTGATTACCCCAACCAATAACCGTGACGGTTTCTCCATTAGAAGGCTCTTGGTTATTAGCAGCGAGTAAGACTTTATCTGAGTTAATCGCTTGGTCGAGCTCAATAACCGCAACGTCATAATTCAGTGTTTGGTTGCTGTAAAGCTCGTGTGAATAGATACTTTGAATGCCAACCCTAGTTCCTTGAGAACTCGCTTTTTTAAGATCATGAATTCCAACAATGACATCCAGCTCTTCAGGGTTTACCCCATCAACACAGTGCGCAGCCGTTAAAACATACCGATCACCGAGGAAACTTCCTCCACAGGATTGCCCTAAAAAAGCATCTTTTCCTTTAGTTACTAAAGCCGCCATAAACGGCCATTCACCTTCGGTGGATTTGCTACCACCGATAATTCTTTCCGGTGAAGCAGGGGTTCTTACTGACTGTTCAGAAAAGGCGGCAGTATTAAATGCGCTTACTATCCCTAAAACCAAAACTGTATTTTTCATTTTCACGTTGTTATCCATGTGTCTTTTTGTTCAAGTTAGAACTTACCAATAATTGATAAAAGAGGAATTTATTCTTTTGTAAAAAACCACGCTTATCACTGTTTATTAATAAAATTTTGAGCCACTGATCGCACCTAAACCTTAAACTGATGCGTGTATTCACTCAGGTTTTCAGCGGATTGGGCAACTTCTTGGCTGGCACCAGATAGCTGTTCGGCACTGGCGGCAGTTTGCATAGACGCCTCACTGATGCGTAAAACACTCTGATTCACTTCTTCCGTTACTTGAGATTGTTGCTCCGACGCGGCTGAAACTTGCGTCATCATGTCGTCTATTTGCTCTATAGACTCTGTTATCTCAACAAATGCTTGCCTGGTGCGTACGGAAAACTCAGCAGTGATATTGGCTTGTTCTTCACTTTTCGCCATATTACTTGTCGCTGAGTCAGCGGCTTTTTGAACGGCGGTGATCATAGTTTGAATATCAGAAGCGGACGTTTGCGTGCGCTGAGCAAGGGTTCTAACTTCATCTGCAACGACGGCAAACCCCCTTCCAGCTTCACCAGCACGAGCTGCCTCAATGGCTGCATTCAGTGCAAGGAGATTGGTTTGCTCTGCAATTTCTTGAATCACTGTTAACACATGACCAATTTCTCCACTTTTACTCTTGAGCACGAGCATGTTTTCATTCGTGGATTTCACATCTTCAACCAGTTGGCTCAAGGCTGCTTCGCTATCAGTTAAAACCTTCTGACCTGAATTACTCTTGGTGTGGGCATCTTGAGCGGCATCTGCAGCACCGGCTGTGCTTCTGGACACATCAGCAATCGTGCTCGACATTTGATTGATAGCGGTTGCAACCATTTCTGTGTCTTGATGCTGATGACGCACTGCCGACGTGGTTTGTTCTGATGCAACGGAGGTTTCTTCCGCTGTCGATGCCAACGTATTCGCAGCCTGCTGGATATGCGCAATGAGCGCGGTCAATTTTTCAGACATGTCACGCAATGCGCCATACAGCGTTTCGGAAGAGGCTTTCTGGTCAAAATGATGCGTTAAATCGCCATTAGCAATTTGCCGAGCCAGTTGAATCATTTCTTTAGGTTCACCGCCAAGAGGTCGCTTAATGGTATTCGCGAGATAGATAGCAAAACCGACGATAAATACAACAGTGATAGCCAGTAGAGTCCAGATGCTTGTACGAATGGTATTCACCGCCGAAAAAGCTTCTGACTCATCGACTTCTGCCACTAATGCCCAAGTAAAATCACCAATATCTAAAGACGAATAGGAAGAAAGGACACGATGACCCTTGTAGTCTTCAATGATTTTATCTCCGGACTTGCCTTGGAACGCTTCCATGGTGGCTTCTGTTTTAACACCATTGTTTTTCACGTTCCCTGCAAATGAGGCGCTTACTGTCCTCCCTTCTGGATCTAAAAACGAGTCGGATCGCATACGGAAGTCTTGTCCAACTAAGTAAGACTCTCCTGTCTCTCCCATTCCTGTTCTTAGCTGCATAACGTTATTGATCGCATCTATCGATAACTGAAGTGCAACCACCATTACGGTGTTGCCTTGGTTATCCAAAACTGGCTGACCAATAAACGCAGCAGGGTCGCCATTAGATGGCGCGTAAGGTTCAAAGTCCGCGATGTGATATTGCTGGTTATCCAACACTTTTCGAGTGAGTTCACCTAAATTTGAACCTGAATACTCACCTGTCAAAATGTTGGATTGGTAGTCCGACTCTTTTGCTACGGTATAAAAAACTTCACCGTTTGGTTCGATTAAGAAAAGATCATAGTAGCCATACTTTTCTATGTACTGACTATAAAAATCTATGCCGCTATTGTTTTTGGGCACAAATGATTCGGCAACATCTTTTTCAGTCACCATAACCCAACTCAGTTCATCTGAAACATTGATGATGTCCCACACAGACAATACCAAGTTGCCGTTATAATCTTTGAAAATGCCTTGCCCGTCTTGACCTTCTAGCCCCATCTCTACGGCATCAGTGTTTACTTGGGTGTTGTTTTTGAAAGACGCAGTAACAGAATACCCTGCAGGATCGAGCTTGGAGTCAGAACGCATGAGATTATCAGGACCCACTAAATAGGTTTCCCCTGTAGTCCCCATTCCCTGTGATTGGCTAACAATGTGGTTAATTTTATTAATGGGGAATTGAAGCGCTACATACCCAGCCACATTGCCTGATATGTCTCTGACTGCGGAAAGAAAGAAGCCAGCCGGTTCATTATTAGAGGGTTGGTAGAGGGTAAAATCCCCCACCACAATTTGCCCTTCATCGATGTTCTTATCTACCGCTTGGCGATATGCCTTTGCTAAACCCGAATGAGTTAACATCTCCGAGTCTAAGTTTTGTCCTAGATCCGATTCACGAGCGCTGGTGTACATGATTTGCCCATTTGGCGTAATCATGAATACGTCATACCAACCAAAATGCTTTACATACGCATCTATTTCATCTTCAAACATAATGGCATGAAATTCCCACATCCCATCTCCGTAGGAAGCATGTGAAAACATCTGTAAAGCTTCTTCAGCCATCTTTGATTCTGCAAGAAGAGATAACCCCGATTTGAGTTGTTCTAAGTAATCAACAAGCTGCTGCCTTTGAGATTGATTAACGGCGCTGAGCTTTCGAAACGCTTCCAATTGCAAAGTGTTGGCGACTTCAGTGAGAACATCCATATCCCCTTCGCGTTCTTTAAAGAAGTTTTCTATTTGCGATTGCTTAATACTTCGAACCGTATCCAATTGATCATATGAACGCTCTCTTAGCGCCTCTTCTGCCAATCCAGATGACCATAAACCTAAAATTAAAGCTGGAATCAGCCCAATAAAAAGAAGCGCGCCAATAATGACGTTTGAAAGTTTAAATTTGTTGATGAATCGTCCCATGATTACTCCGCTGAATCCGCTTATCCAAGCCAGCTTTTACACTTCTAATGACGCTTAACTGATGGGAAATCAAAAACATCATCGTGCGGTAAAAATATTTATATCAGTAGGTATGAGACCTAATTAATAATCAAGTTTCAATAAGCAGACACACGTTGAAACACTTTTATTATCAACAATTTATTTAAGATTTATTTACACCATTATTTCGAGAAATGAAAAGCACAAATGCCAAATGTAATGAGGTATGGGAATTAAATATTTAAGAAAGATTAAAGATAAAAGGCAACTAGATGGAAAAGCTAGGAAGAAATATAAGAAGAGGTAAATTGGCGAGCAAGAAATCTTAACATGCCCGCCATCCAAGCAGCAGTAAGCGAGATATCATTATGTTGTACTAGTGTGGAAATGGGCTTATCTCATGAGCCACATATCTAAATTAGCATATTCAAATATAAGTACGATGAATTATTCAGCATTTTGCGACTGAGTTATTTTTTAGCGTTTCAAAATTTATCATTGTTACATTTTTACACACTTTTACTGATTATCGTGTCCAAGCAAGAAGATCCAAAATGTTCTTGCTGCCTTAATAAAATCCACACTGTCATTTTTTCGACTTGTAATCGAAGCCAAATTGTCACTTCTCCGTCATAGCATAACCTTGTCTCCTCCATAAATGTGCAGGCGTAAGGTTCGTTCAATCAAGAGCCTTAATTAGTCAGTTCATCAATGGATTAGGTAGTTAAAGCGCATTAGATGTAAATGGTTGAACTCCCAAACTTACGCTCTTAAAAATTGATTAGAGGTTCGCATGACAGTAAGCAGTCCATTCAAAATCCCAAGGAAAACCCCATTTGGAATTGGTGAAGCCGTTGCAGAATGGGCAACAGGGCTCAATCAACTCGACAAATTCTATGCTCAACGTCCAGTAGGATGTGATACCACGCAATTCCTTCGTTTCACATTGGAGAAGTTGGGGATTGAATATCAGCTATTGCAAGGCACATTAGAAAAAGTTCCGAAATCCGGGGCAACCGTTGTGGTTGCTAACCATCCACTTGGGTGTGTCGAAGGGGTAATACTGGCAGAGCTTCTTCTGACAATTCGGTCTGATGTTCAAATATTGGCAAACCAGTATCTTAAAACGGTGCCAGAATTGGATAAGCTATTCATTGGTGTGGATGTATTTGAAGGTCGAGAAGCTCACAAAGCGAATCTCAAAGCATTGCGTCAAGCACACAGGCACTTAGCCAATGAAGGGATACTACTCGTTTTCCCAGCGGGAGAAGTGTCTCAGATAGAAAGAAAACGGGCAAAAGCGCAAATACAAGACAAAGAGTGGAGTCGTTCTGTCAGCTCTCTCATCAAAAAGAACAAAGCTGCCACAGTGCCATGCTTTATTGACGGTCAAAACTCTCGTCGTTTCTACATGGCTGGAAAGATTCATCCCTTGCTCCGTACGCTAATGCTAGGACGAGAGCTACTGAACAAACGTCAATGTAATATCGGAATCAGCATTGGCGACGCCATTCAGTACAAAGAAGTTCACTCTCTTTGTGACTCTCAGCTGATCAATTATCTGCGCCTAAATACTTATCTTTTGAAACCAGCAAATTCAATTAAGCACTACTCCTCTCCTTCAACAACCGGAGAGAGATATAGTAATGCCACTCCAATTGCGCCTCAGCTTCCACTACACGAGCTATTAGACGACCTGAAAAGCCTTCCAGATGAAGCGCACCTTTTGGATAGCAATCAATTCTCCGTATATTGTTGCCATTCAAAACGTATCCCAGCCCTTTTACATGAAATCGGCCGAATGAGAGAAGAGAACTTCCGGCTCGTAGGGGAAGGCACGGGGCGAGAGCTAGATTTAGATGCCTTTGATAAGGAATACCTGCACTTGTTTGTTTGGGATAACGATAAAAAGTGCTTAGTGGGCGCCTATCGCTTAGGTGTTGTTGATCATCTAATGCAAAACGGAGGGCTCAATGCGCTCTATACCCGAACCCTGTTCCAATATAAACATCGATTCATTCAAAAAATGAGCAAAAACGGTAAGTGTATCGAAATGGGGCGCTCGGTTATCGCCAAGGATTACCAACGCAGTATGAGCGCTTTATTATTGTTATGGAAAGGAATCGGAACATACATTCAGCGACACCCTGAATACACTCACCTCTTTGGTCCAGTGAGTATCAGCAATGATTACAGTGACAAAGCGAGAAAGCTACTTGCTGAAACGATGACAATGCACCATTACGATACGGACAGCGCGCATTATGTTAAACCCACTAACCCTCTTAAAGATGAAAGCAGTGTGTGGAACCCCAGTATGCTTGCAGCCCTAGGAGATCTTCAACTTCTCTCTAGAGTGATCGCTAGAATAGATGATGGGAAGACATTACCTGTATTGCTGCGCCAATATCTTGCTCTCAACGGAAAATTAGTCAGCTTCAACGTCGATCCTGCATTCAACAATGCGCTTGATGGGCTAATCCTTGTTGATCTTCGAAATGTACCAATAAAAACATTGGCAAGGTATATGGGGCTAGAGAACGCGCAGCGCTATCTAACAAGGCACGCTTTCAATGAGCATAATTAAGTGCAAATAACATTGAAGAATCAATACTAAGCCGGACGCTAGGCGTTCGTCTTAGAGGCCGTAAAAATAACTTTACACAGCCAACTCAAGTAGAGATATGTCAATCAAGTTACATTTATTGTTCACTCTTACATCAATTGCTAGCATCTTTACTAGACGCACGAAAATATGTAAATGGATGTATATAAATGGCATTATCTCCACAGGACCAGCAAACGCTTCAAGAATTCTTTGAATACTGCAAAACACACCAATACAACAATATTGGCTACCCTGTTGCAGCAGACTTTAACTACAAAGATCTCGATGAATTCTGGCAGTTTTCATTTAATAACTGTGGAGATTGGGCTGAAACATCAAACTACCGATTGAATTCTTTTTACTTCGAAAAAGAAGTAATGGCGTATTTTGCAGATAAGTTTCAATTGCCCTTTGATGAGTCTTGGGGGTACGTGACCAATGGTGGCACGGAAGGCAATATGTATGGGTGCTACCTAGCACGCGAAATGTTCCCTAATGGCATCTTGTATTTCTCGGAAGATACACACTACTCCGTCGCCAAAATCGTTCGACTTTTAAGAATTGAACACCGAGTCGTAAAAAGCCTTCCAAATGGTGAAATGGACTATAACGACCTTGAAAAACACATTGCATCGAACGGAAAAGCCAACCCGATAATATTCGCAAACATTGGCACTACCCTGTACGGCGCTACGGATGACCTCTGCAAAATTAAGCGCATCTTATCGAGCGCTGGTTTCCAAAGGGAAGAATACTACCTTCATGCTGATGCCGCTTTTCATGGCATGATCCTACCTTTTGTCGACACCCCACAACAATACTGCTTCTCTGATGGCATCGACTCCATTTCTGTTTCTGGTCATAAAATGATTGGGGCTCCTATTCCTTGTGGCATTGTGCTCACCAAGAAATCCTACGTGGACAACATCAGCGTTGCCGTGGATTACATTGTTGCTATCGACAAAACCATTACAGGATCTCGTAACGGTTTAACACCATTAATGATGTGGCATGCCATTAAAAGTAGCACCGAACAGGAAAAAGAGTTGCGCGTTAAACGCTGCCTTAGGTTGGCCGAATACGCTGTAGAAAAACTTCAGAATAAAGGTGTTGCGGCTTGGTGTAACCCAAACTCTGTTATTGTGGTTTTCCCAACACCTACAGAAGCCGTGTGGCGCAAGTATGGACTCGCGAATTCAGCTAAGCATGCACATCTCATCATTACAGGGCACATGATCGATAACACCGAACTGTTAGAGCAACTGGTTGAAGATGTTGCAGAAGATACTCTCAGTCTTCAGCCTACATGCAGCTAACTTGAAACTGGTGTGATTTTTAAAAGCAACGAAATGTAATCATTCTCATTTATATGCCATTAAGCTCTTAGGGTTGATATTGTCCTCTTAATTTTTATATTCAACAAGTTAAGGGTACAGAGTGAATAAAGCAGTTATAGCAGCATCTTTCTCAAGTATTGTGTTGGTGGGTTGCGGTGGTGGAAGCGGTGATACAGGCAATGTCACCTCCCCCACTACTAAGAGTAATTGCGGCGAAATTCATTTAAACCGAGGTTATAGCAACACCGAATTGGTCAGTTCTTATTGGGGAACACAAGATCAACAATCAAGAATCCTTTCTAGAGTTCACCCTAGCATCTTCAGCGGGTCGGTGGAAACAACGTTAACGTCCAGCTCAGCCCAATGTCAGCAATCACTCAATGCATTAAGCGGTTATACGTACCATACTTGGGAAGGAGAGTCGCAAGGTAACTTAGCTACGGGCGAGCAGTTTTATTTTAAACCCACCCTTCGTGTCCAATACGATCTCCCGCCAGTCGAGTCATATCAAAAATGGGTCGAGGATAGCAAACCAGAATTCGTGAATACCACCATAAACAAGGTAGAGCTCTACTCTGTCGTTGCGATTGGTTTTGGCAGCAACGCTCAAGAATTCAAACCTTCAAGTTCAGACGCCATGCACTTAACGGAACTTCCCCTTCAATGCACAGTAGCTTTACCTACCTCAGTAAAAATTACGGAGAGCTCGCCTAAATCCATCGCGGATATACAGGTTGCGAATATAGACACTCGATACTGCGGCGAGCCCTACAATGATGCCAAAAGAGAGTTGGTCAGAAACTGTATATCAGCCTCTCCAAGCACAGAAAAAACACCAGTCAACTGTACTTTCAACAATGCCAAGGTTGGTGTTCCCGACAACAAAGGTAACTACTTTCCAGCTTATGTTTCTGGCAGCGTGACTCGAGAGCAAGGTCAAGACTTTGTATTACAAGTCAATAAGGTGGAGTATTAAATTTGAAATTTAAGGCGGCGATAACTTTCGTCTTTACCTATTACTTAATGGCATTCATTCTAGTTTGAACTCGGGCGAAGTTTTTCAATCAATGAGAAAAAGTCACATTTTTTCCTTTATTTTTTTTTGCTTTCACAGAAAAATACGTACTGATTATGACTATTAATCAGTAAGTTATAAAACTAAAAGGAATTTACCATGAGTAAGAACACTCCATTTTTTTCAAATTTTGTTGAGTCACAAATTGAGGAATTATCACAAGAAGAGATGACACAGTGCGCCGCAGGTAAAGTTGATGGAACTTTCGAGTTTACAGCTTCAGCTAGTAGCTTTGTCACTCTAAAAGCACCTTCAGATGCCGATGAGCTCGCGTTCGAAGATGTCATCCTTAGAGGTACTTGTCCGGGGATGAACCCGACTTTAGCCTAAACTGATGCAGTTGCCTCTCATTTTCCTGAGGGGCAACTTACCTTAAAAGTGATTTTCATATCACTTTGAATTCCACATAAAGTACTAACTCAGTCAAATATTCTGGATTGATACCCCACCCTTTTTAGCACAATTATTTTTATCGCCTTACCAAATAGAATTCGTAAGAATAATCAATTAATCAAAGCTCTAGCGCACTATTTTTATTCTTCATTATTTGTCTTTATGCTGGCTAAAAACCATGGAACAGGATGAATAACAATGACAATAAAACAATATGCCTCCAAAGTGCTCATTGCCTTAGCCGTAATATCTTTACCGTTAAGTGCAAGTGCCGCTGAAAAAATCTACCGATTAAAGTTAGCTGAAACTTGGGGACCGAATACTCCAATACTTGGAGACGCCACTAAAAATATGGCGAAATTGGCAAAAGAAATGTCCAATGGTCGCCTCGATATTCGCGTGGACTCGGCAAACAAGCATAAAGCGCCTCTCGGCATTTTTGATATGGTCAAATCAGGTCGATACGATCTGGGGCATTCCAGCTCTTATTACTGGAAAGGTAAAGTGCCAAACACATCATATTTCTCTTCTATGCCATTTGGCATGATGTCTACAGAACAATACGCTTGGTTTTACCGAGGCGGAGGCATGGAGCTCATGCAGCAAGTATACGCTCCTCATAACTTGCTTTCTTTCCCCGGCGGCAATTCCGACATTCAAATGGGAGGGTGGTTTAGAAAAGAAATCAATTCCATCGACGATCTAAAAGGCTTGAAAATCCGCATTCCAGGGTTTGCTGGTGAAGTGATGGCTAGAATTGGCGCAAAACCAACCAATATTGCACCTGGTGAGCTTTATACTTCATTGGAACGAGGAACAATTGATGCGCTCGAATGGGTCGGACCGGCATTCGATTTACGTATGGGTTTTCAGAAAATTGCTCCTTACTACTATTCAGCATGGCATGAACCCGGAAGTGAAACCCAATTTCTAGTGAATAAAAGAGTTTGGGATAAGCTACCTAAAGATCTTCGGGTTATTTTAGAAACGGCATTCAGAGTGACCGCTTTCGATATGTATAACCAAGCATTGGATGCAAACGCCAATAGTTGGGCAACAATGAAAAGCGAATACCCAGACATCAAAGTGCGTGATTTCCCGCCTTCAGTTCTTAAAGCCATGCGCAGCGCCACTGATGAGTTGCTGCAAGAGCAAGCCAACAAAGACACGCTTGCAAAAGAAATAATTCAATCTCAAGCGGAATATTTGAAGAAAGCAAGAGCATGGACCGATATATCGCTGAAAGCTTACCTCAACTCCGAACACCAGTAAGGTTGCAAAATAACAATTACTAAAAAGAGAAGAGCCGCATTGACGGTTCTTTTTTTTGTTTAAAGCACGCTGAAAAACCGAGGCATCATTTTTTCCTTCATACTCAAAACAGAGATTCAGGTATGAGGTAATCTATCAATAGACACTCAAGTATGACCTTGAAAAGTATTGTGCAACCATAAATGACGAGGTGATAAATATGCTAGGAGAAGATCATAGTTTAATCGTCGATTTTCCTGAGTTGGAAACGACAATTGTGGAGCTCATGCAGTCCGATGATGAATTTGCGAAAGAGAACAAAAAGTATACCGCCCTAGATAAGGAGATTAGAACGTTAGAACTCAGAAATACTCCTATTGATGACGATGAAATGCATCGCATGAAAAGTGAACGTGCTTTTCTAAAAGACGCCTTATATAGAAAGATCACTAGCAGCTAATACTTATAGAGTCTGCGTTATACGAAAAGAGCCATCAGGTTAAAGATGGCTCTTTTGTTTTCTTAAAGCATAGCCCGTTATTCGACCGTCACCGATTTCGCTAGGTTACGAGGCTGATCGACATCTGTCCCTTTAATCAAGGCAACATGGTAAGACAATAGCTGCATTGGCACCGTGTAGAAAATGGGGGCAATCACCTCGTCGACATGCGGCATGGTCACGATTTTCAGTCCATCGCTTTCTTCAAAGCCCGCTTCCGCATCAGCAAAGACATAAAGCTGTCCACCACGCGCTCGCACCTCTTCGATGTTGGATTTAACTTTTTCCAGTAAATCATTACTTGGCGCAACAACAATAACTGGCATTTCAGCATCAATCAGAGCCAGGGGACCATGCTTCAGCTCCCCTGCGGCATAAGCTTCAGCGTGAATGTATGAAATCTCTTTAAGTTTTAGTGCCGCTTCAACAGCAATAGGGAAGAATTCCCCTCGACCTAAAAATAAAGAATGATGTTTATCTGCGAAATCTTCCGCCAGCGATTCAATAACTGCATTGCTTGTTAGTGCGTTTTCCAGCTGAACGGGTAATTCATTAAGAGATTTAATGATTTCCGCTTCTTTAGCGAGATCTATTGTCCCTTTTTGCTTACCCAGTGCGGTAACAAACATAAGTAATGATGCGAGCTGAGTGGTAAATGCCTTAGTTGAAGCGACCCCAACTTCTGCTCCTGCGCGCGTCATGAAAGCAAAATCAGATTCACGAACCAAAGAAGAACCCGGAACATTACAGATCGTCATTGCAGCCATGTAACCTTTTTCTTTTGCGAGGCGAAGAGCTGCCAATGTATCTGCGGTTTCACCTGATTGAGAGATGGTAATGAGAAGGCTGTTAGGTCGAGTGACAAATGGGCGGTATCGAAATTCAGAAGCAATCTCAATGTCACAACTTACTTTTGCCAATGACTCACACCAATATTTCGCCACCATGCCAGCATTAAATGACGTACCACAAGCGACAATCTGTACATGCTCAACTTGGTTAAACATGTCTGCGCTATTTGCGCCAAACGATTCTAAAAGAATAGAGTTACCAGTGACTCGCCCTTCGAGGGTGTCTTTAAGAACAACAGGTTGTTCATGTATCTCTTTTTGCATGTAGTGACGGTATTGACCTTTATCTGCCGCATCTTGCTCAACCGTAGACTCTTTCGCTTCTCTCTCGACCGATTCTCCGTTCACATCAAAAATATTTACATCACGACGGGTAATTTCAGCGACATCCCCCTCCTCAAGGAAGATAAAACGCCGTGTCACATTCAACAAAGCCAATTGATCGGAAGCCAAAAAGTTTTCTCCAACCCCTAGCCCAATGACCAGTGGGCTGCCTGAACGCGCAACGACTAGTCTTTCCGGTTGATCTCGATCAACAACAACCATTCCATAAGCGCCTTCCAGCTGCTTCACAGTAGATTGAACTGCTTCAACCAATGAACTGGCTTGCTTCAATTCAAGATCAACAAGATGAGCGATGACTTCGGTATCCGTTTGAGAATGGAATGGATAACCTTGTGCTTGTAGCTTCTCTCGCAATATTTGGTGGTTCTCAATAATACCGTTGTGCACAACTGCGATACGTTCGTTGGACATGTGTGGATGTGCATTGGCTTCAGAGGGTTCACCGTGAGTCGCCCAACGAGTATGAGCCAGCCCCGTGCCACCTGAAAACGCATTCAAGTCTATGCTATCTGCTAAGTTCTGAACTTTCCCAACCTTACGTAAACGCTGAATATTCGAATTGGCATCGATAACCGCAACACCAGCCGAATCATATCCTCGGTACTCTAGTCGTTGTAATCCTTGTAACAAAATTTCAGCAACATCGCGTTGCGCAACCGCGCCTACAATTCCACACATAGTAACTCCGATTTCTAATTGTATTTTTTTGGGTCTCTCGACCTAGCAAGCAAGTTAGCTAACTTGAATAACTTTAACGTTATGAGATTCAATGATCGCAACAGACTCTGCCTTAACCTGGTCGTCTGTTACAAGCACATCTATCTCTTTCCAAGGTAGCTCAAGATTTGGTATTTTTCGTCCAACCTTCTCAGATTCAATCATCACAATGACTTCACGAGACACATCCGCCATGACTTTACTCAACCCCAGCAATTCATTAAAACTGGTTGTCCCTCGCTCTAAATCAATACCATCAGCACCTATAAATAGCTGATCAAAGTCATATGCACGTAAAACAGATTCAGCGACCTGCCCCTGAAACGATTCAGAATGTGTATCCCAGGTCCCTCCAGTCATCAATAAAGTAGGTTCACTTTCCAGCTCATTAAGAGAATTCGCAACATTCAGCGAATTGGTCATGACAACCAGCCCTTTCTTTTCATTTAATTGCTGAATTAACGCCCCCGTCGTGCTCCCACTGTCGATAACAATTCGATTGTGGTCTCTTATCAACTTAGCGGCAGCTTGCGCCAATTTAACCTTACGAACTGAAACTTTACTTTGAAAGTCATCATGAACTGTTTCTTTTGGCAGCGCGATCGCACCACCATATCGACGAAGTAAAAGACCGCTCTGCTCTAATGTTGCTAGATCCTTTCTTATAGTGACTTCAGAGGTTTCAAATTGATGGGATAGCTCTTCAACACTCACCTCGCCACACTCTTCTACAAGCTTGGAAATTGCGTGTCTTCTTAGTTGTGTATTTCGCTTTGACATTTCGAACCGACAGTTAAGGTTTCACTTTGAAAGAAATATAGTCGATCTGAAACATAATTGTCTATTTTTTTTACAGCAAAAAATAAATAAATTTGCGTCAAAACCTTGTTCTAAGACAACCCAGACCCGTGATAATTACGAAATTCGGTGGTAGAATCCGCACCCTAAAAGAAAAAAAATTACAGAAATTCACGTTATTTTTTTGCAATCAATTTCAGTTAGGCTGATTTAAATAGGCAAGAATTTACTTACATCAATATCGTTTAGGCTGATACACACTAAACTTGTTGAAAGATTTTGCGATACCAGAGGGCGTTGACGTCTAAAGTAACCGAAAGTCACAACTTACGAAAATGTTGTCATTTTCTTTCTTATGAGCGTTTCCTTTGGTTCACCCAAATTAAAATTGCAACTATACGTACCGGAGAGTATTTTCCATGAAAAAGACCAAAATCGTTTGTACGATTGGCCCTAAAACTGAACCAGTAGAGAAGCTACGCGAGCTAGTTGATGCAGGCATGAATGTAATGCGCCTGAATTTCTCTCACGGTGACTTCGAAGAACACGGCAACCGCATTGCTAACTTCCGTCAAGTAATGAAAGACACTGGTAACCAGCTAGCGATTCTTCTCGATACTAAAGGTCCAGAAATTCGTACTATCAAACTAGAGAACGGCGACGACGTTGATCTAGTAGCTGGTCAAGAATTCACTTTCACTACAGACGCAACAGTTGTTGGCAACAAAGATAAAGTTGCAGTGACTTACGCAGGTTTCGCTAATGATCTGACAGCTGGTAACACTATTCTTGTAGACGATGGTCTAATCGAAATGGAAGTTATCGCAACTACAGAAACTGAAGTTAAGTGTAAAGTGCTTAACAACGGTGCACTAGGTGAAAACAAAGGTGTTAACCTTCCTGGCGTTTCTGTGAAACTTCCTGCGCTATCTGAAAAAGACAAAGCCGATCTTAAGTTTGGTTGTGAGCAAGGTGTCGATTTCGTTGCGGCTTCTTTTATTCGTAAAGCAGAAGACGTTCGTGAGATCCGTGAGCTTCTAAACGCAAACGGCGGCGAATACATCCACATCATCTCTAAGATCGAAAACCAAGAAGGTGTTGATAACTTCGATGAAATCCTTGAGCTTTCTGATGGCATCATGGTAGCTCGTGGCGATCTAGGTGTAGAAATTCCTGCAGAAGAAGTTATCTTCGCTCAGAAAATGATGATCGAGAAGTGTAACCGCGCTCGTAAGATGGTTATCACTGCCACTCAAATGCTTGATTCTATGATCAACAACCCACGTCCTACACGTGCGGAAGCGGGCGACGTTGCTAACGCAGTAATGGACGGTACCGATGCTGTAATGCTTTCTGGCGAAACTGCGAAAGGAAAATACCCTGTTGAAGCAGTAACGATCATGGCTCAAATCGCGAACCGTACAGATTCAGCGCTAGAAGCTGAGCTAGGTTCTCGCTTAGACAGCCCTCGTCTTCGTATCACTGAAGCAGTATGTAAAGGTGCAGTAGACACGGCTGAAAAACTAGCGGCACCACTAATTGTTGTTGCAACGCAAGGCGGTAAATCTGCTCGTTCAGTACGTAAGTACTTCCCTACGGCAAACATCCTTGCTCTAACAACGAATACTAAGACTGCTGCTCAGCTTGTTCTGACTAAAGGTGTTACACCAGTCGTTGTTGAAGAAATCAGCAACACCGATGCATTTTATGTGCGTGGTAAAGAGCTAGCGCTTGAATCTGGTCTTGGTAAAAAAGGTGACATCGTTGTTATGGTATCAGGTGCATTAGTTGCATCTGGTACAACAAACACAGCATCTGTACACGTTCTTTAAGATCAAACAGTTAACATCTGATAAAAAGAGGGCTTAAGCCCTCTTTTTTTATGAAACAAGCTTGCTCCAGTAATCCGCATGGCGTATTATTCAACATACTGAACTGTATGTGGTTAAAAGTGAGACACATTTTAATGTGAGCTCAGTGCGAAAAGCCTACTACAATAAATATGCAATTGAAGTACTAATGAGGATATCGTGTCTAGCCCCACTCTGACTGACAAAGTGTCAAAAATGATTCGCCAAGATATCTTAAATGGCGTTCTAATCCCTGGTCAAAAACTAGTTGTAGCAGAACTCAAGGACAAATATGCAGTAGGAGCTTCACCTATTCGTGAAGCATTAGTTCAGCTTTCTTGGAAGAAATATGTCCGACTTGAACCACAAAAAGGTTGCTGGGTCTCTTCAGTAACTAAAAGTGAACTGTCTGATTTATTTGAAAGTATGAAAATTGCGTCGGCTCATTTGCTTAAAAAGGCAATTCAGCAAGGTGACGAAAACTGGGAACTGGAAGTACTGTCTGCATTCCATAAGCTTTCCCGTATACAACACACGGAAAATGCATTCGATAATTCAGAATGGGAAGAGCGCCATCAACGCTTCCATACTGCATTATTAGAAGGCTCTGATGCCCATACCATGTATGGTTTTTTCCTTGAGCTCGATAATCAATTAAAACGTTACCGTTATGTTGCATTAAACTCAGATAAATTTGAGTCAAATACCTTCATTAACATTGACGAGCATGAAAGCTTAATGAAACTGGTTCTAGCCAAAAACGAAGCGCAAGCGCTTCAAGTTATGGACAAGCACTTGGACAATACTCAGCGCAAAATCGAATCCGTTTTGCCTGAAGAAGTATAAGCCCTCTTTTAGAAAAACGCTGAGCTGTGACTCAGCGTTTTTATTTGTTTCTCACTCAAAATACTTGTGCATCGATTTCGCTTTGTTAAGCGATTTCATCATCACTCAAACACACTGAAACCCTATTTCGCCCCTGAGTTTTTGATTCGTACAGTGCGATATCCGCGCATTTATAAGAACGTTTTGTATCGCTGCACACATCTGTTACACCTGCACTCACCGTTACTCGGTTAGATGGTTCTAGTTCTATAGAAACTCTAAGTCGGTTCATCAGCACTCCTGCTTGCTCAACCTGCGTATTCGGTAAAATAATGGCAAATTCTTCACCGCCAATTCGAGCTAAAAAGTCTGTTTCTCTTAGTTGTCCTTCCATAGAACTCGCAACACTTTGGATAACCCTATCACCCTCATCATGACCAAACTGATCGTTTACGCGTTTGAAATGATCGATATCCACTAATGCCAAACAAGATGGGGAAGAGTAACGCTCAACCAACCGAGTTTGTTTAAACAACTCTTGATCAAACTTCCTTCGATTCCAACATCCCGTTAGTGCATCTTTCTCACTCAGCTGGCGTAACTGCTCTTCAAGGTGTTTGCGCTCTGTAATATCAAACAACGAAAGAATGTAATATTTCGAACGAGCATTTTCAGAATCAATCGATTGAATTCGTGTCAGGCTAATAAAGCTATCACCGCAGGATTTGTTATTTTCTAATTCTCCCTCCCAAAACCCAAAGTCTTTCAGCCCTTCCGCTATTTCAATGATCTGATCATTGCTGTGTTTGCCACATAACAATTTTAGTGCGTTTCGCCCAACCAGATCATTATTTGTAAAGCCCGATAAATTCTCAAACTCTGTATTTACTTGAATAATACGATGACGTTTATCCGCAATGATTACCGCCGACATTCCATGCAGAGCTGCAATAGCTAACTTGCTTTCAAGGTTACGTTTCTTATAAAGGTAAATAAAATACGCCGTCGGAATGGCAAATAAGAAAATCCATACTAATACATAAGTAAACTGCTTCATCAAATTGGACGTTTGCAGCCTAATGCCTTCTTCAAGTTGCTCTTCTTTCACTTCTATAAGTAGCTTAACTTCGCCTTCTTTAAAGAATTCGACTTGGTGGAAGACCAATAGGTTGCCATCCTCAATGGCGTGACCATGTCTACTGTTCTTTATCTTCTGCCAAGTTTCTGGATGAGTCACCGAAAGATTGTATTTCTGCCTATCAGGTAATAGAAAACCAAAGAGTTTCTGACGATCTTTACTCACTAAATAGTCACCATCTTTGGTGACGACTTCTGGAATTAGCTGCGAGCTGGGTGAGTACTCAATCACTGACATCAAAAACCAAACATCCAAAACGAAAACAAGATAGCCTGCACGTTCTCCTAAAGAATAAATGGGGGTGACTATTTCAAGAATTGGACTGAAACTGGATTCTTCGACATGCTCCATGGCCCGGATCGTTAATCCATAGCTGGCAATATCGTTGGCGTTTAAAGACTCTGAGAATTGGAGGAGAGGGGTATTTTTGTGATTATCTAAATGATGTCGAGCTTGAGCGCTACTTGTTTGGAAAGAAAAATCAACGGCGATAGATTCCTTTCCTTTGTTATCCATATAATAGATGCTTTTAAACCATTGCTGGCTAGACGCTATCGACATCCATAGCTCTTCAACCAACACTCGTCGACTTTGAATGGGATATTCGACATAGTCGTATAAGAAACGATTACCCCGTAGAAGTTCCATCGTCGCACGCAGCTGAACCTCTATCTCGTTGAGTTCTCGCTCAGAAAAAGCCATTTGGTGCTGGGATTGGCTTATCAATTGATCGATATGTTGATCCACCAATTGATTGTATCGCTTGTGGTACATAAGCGCAGCACCAGAAGACAGAATGAGGCAAGTGAGAGCAATGTAAATAACAAGATTTTTTACTTTCACAGATGACCTCAAAAACCAATAACCGAATCATTACACGACGAAACGAAAAATACGCTGTCTGCAAGTATATAACCAAACTCTATAAACAGGTTAGATCCGCTTGATTTTTATACAAACAATAAAAAGTTATGAGATCAGACTACCTTTAGAAGGTGCAATATAACAAAAAAGCCACTTCTCTAAAGAAGTGGCTTGCCTCAAAGATACAAATGGTTACGCTTTCAGCGAATGCTTGCCTCGCGCAATTCCAACGACGCCGCTTCGAGCGACTTCAATAACTTCCGTTACTTCCGTCAACGCGTTGATAAATGCGTCTAATTTTTCACTTGTTCCTGCCATCTGAACCGTGTACTGAGAGGCCGTGACATCGACGATTTGACCCCGGAAGATATCCGCAGTCCGTTTAACTTCTGCACGTGCAAAGCCGTCGGCTTTCACCTTAATTAACATGAGCTCTCTTTCTACGTGTTCAAGATCAGTAACTTCTTGAACCTTCAGAACATCGATCAATTTGTGCAATTGCTTTTGAATTTGTTCCAATTGCATTTCACTTGAAGTGGTTGTGATGTTCAAACGAGATAACGTCTCATCATCTGTAGGTGAAACCGTCAGCGATTCAATGTTGTACCCGCGCTGAGAAAACAATCCCACAACTCGAGACAAAGCACCCGGCTGGTTTTCCAGTAATAGTGAAAGTATATGTCTCATATTAAGTTCTCTCTGTCTTGCTTAGCCACATCTTATCCATACCCTCGCCTTTTATTTGCATTGGGTATACATGTTCGGTCTCATCGACGCTGATATCGACAAATACCAATCGGTCTTTCATATCCAGTGCTTTTTGCAAGCCTGACTCCAGTTCGTCTGGAGAAGAGATACGAATACCAACGTGACCATAAGCTTCTGCGATTGCAGCAAAGTCGGGAACAGAACTCATGTAGGAGTTAGAATGACGCCCTTGATAAATGATGTCTTGCCACTGCTTAACCATGCCAAGGAATCGATTATTTAGGTTGATAATTTTGACTGGAATATCATATTGAAGCGCTGTAGAAAGCTCTTGAATATTCATCTGGATACTACCATCACCCGTCACCACAACGACTTCTTCGTCTGGATTGGCGAATTTCACCCCCATTCCAGCAGGCAAGCCGAAGCCCATCGTGCCCAAACCGCCTGAATTGATCCAGCGACGTGGCTTATTAAACGGATAGTAGAGCGCAGCAAACATCTGATGCTGACCAACGTCCGATGCTACATAGGCATCACCATTTGTCAGCTTGTGTAGAGTTTCAATGACCTGTTGAGGCTTGATGCATTCTGGTGACTTTTCATACGCGAGGCAGTTTCTGTCTTGCCATACTTTAATCTCACTCCACCATTGCTCTAAAGCAGCTTCATCATTGGACTTATCTTGTTCAACAAGCAATTTAACCATGGTTTCCAGCACTTTCTCTGCTGAGCCTACAATGGGTAAATCCACTTTCACATTTTTAGAGATAGACGATGGATCAATATCAATGTGCATTATTTTGGCGTCGGGACAATATTTCTCAAGGTTGTTGGTCGTACGATCATCAAAACGTACGCCCACACCAAAAATTAAGTCAGCATTGTGCATCGCCATATTGGCTTCATAATGCCCGTGCATTCCTAACATACCGAGTGCATTCTTGTGTGTACCCGGAAACGCGCCCAGCCCCATTAGCGTACTGACAACGGGTAAATTCAATGCCTCAGTCAGCTTAAATATATGCTCATGCGCTTCAGAAATAACCGCACCACCACCAATGTAGAGGACTGGTTTCTCAGCCTCTAATAGTGCTTTAAGAGCTTTCTTGATTTGCCCTTTATGACCAGAAGTGGTTGGTTTGTAGGAACGCATTCCTATTGTTTTTGGGTAGCTATACGGAAGCTTGATTTGAGGATTCAGAACATCTTTCGGCAGGTCAATAACCACTGGACCAGGTCGCCCAGTCGTCGCAATATAAAACGCCTTTTTGATGGTTTCTGGGATATCTTCCGCTTTCTTCACTAGAAAGCTGTGTTTTACGATAGGGCGAGAAACACCAACAATGTCACACTCCTGAAAGGCATCATTTCCTATCAGGTTGTTTGGTACATTACCTGAGATAACGATCATTGGGATAGAGTCCATATATGCCGTCGCAATACCCGTTACGGTATTGGTAGCACCAGGACCAGAACATACCAGTACCACACCGGGTTTACCAGTGGAGCGAGTATAACCATCAGCCATATGCGTTGCGGCTTGCTCATGTCGTACTAATACGTGTTTGATTTGTTCAGTTTTTGCATGCAGAGCATCGTAAATATCAAGTACGGAACCCCCTGGGTAGCCGAAGATTTGATCAACTTGCTCTTCAATTAGAGATTGCACAACCATCTCTGCGCCGGACAACATTGCCATATTTTCTCCTTATCAAACACCTTGCAGTAAGGTCAACTGCTGAGTTTGATGTCACATAGTCTAGGGCTTATTCGTAGCCTATTCGAAATACTTCCAATTTTTCATCTATGTACTCTTTATCAGTCATAACCAACAAAAAGATCACATTTGAACTTTACATCCAAATGAATCTGGCTGTCTAATCGTGTATTTAGCCCTTTTTTGTCAATATGTCGCGTAATACCCAAACACCAGTCTATTGAGTCATGAAATAAAATTAAGACAAAATATAAAACCATTGATGATAAAAATTTAAATCAAAAATTTTTTACACATGTAACAAATCGTATTTCTCAGCTGTGAGATACAAACTTTATGGCATCAAAAAAGCCTGCAAAACTGCAGGCTATTTTTGAAAGAAAAGTAACGCATAATTACTTTTTATTCGGAAAGTCCGTATACATTTCTTCTATTTCGCTTTGATATCGATCGTTTATCACTTTTCGGCGAAGTTTCTGTGTTGGGGTTAGCTCACCAGAATCCATAGAAAACGCTTTTGGCAGCAATGTGAATTTTTTCACTTGCTCAAACTTCGCCAATTCATTTTGAAGTTCGGCAAGGCGGCTTTCGAACATTTCAACGACTTGAGAATGCTTGATAAGCTCCATTCTATCTTGGTATTTGATATTCAGTTCTTTAGCGTATTCTTCTAAGGAATCAAAACAAGGTACGATCAGAGCGGAAACAAATTTTCGCGTATCCGCTATTACGGCAATCTGTTCAATAAAGTGATCTTTTCCTATCGCACCTTCGATCATTTGAGGCGCTATGTATTTGCCTCCAGACGTTTTCATTAACTCTTTAATTCTATCGGTAATGAATAAATTGCCTTTATCATCAAAAGTTCCCGCATCACCCGTTTTTAGAAAACCGTGTTCATCAAACGTTTTCGCCGTTTCTTCTGGTAACTTGTAATACCCTTTCATAACCATAGGTCCGCGAACCAATATTTCGTTGTTCTCGCCTATTTTCACTTGAGCGCCTGGCATGGAAGTTCCAATGGAATCAGGATCAAACGTACCATCTGCCCAGCAAGAAACCGTTGCTGTTGTTTCCGTCATGCCATAACCGAGCTTCACGTTAATACCAATAGCATGGAAAAAGCGACCTATGGTTTCATCTAACTTGGCACCACCACACGGCATAAAATTGATGTTTCCACCAAGCAATGCACGGAGTTTACTTAAAACCAATTTATCAGCCAGTTTGTGGCTACGTTTTAACATGAACGAAGGCTGGGTATTGGTGCGCTTGCACTCTGCCATTTTTGCGCCCATGTTGACAGCCCAAGTAAAGAGCACCTTTCGGATGACAGGCGCCTTGGATACTTTTTCGTGAATGGCAGAGAATATTTTCTCGTAAAACCTAGGGACAGCGCACATTACCGTTGGGCGAATGTCTCCAAGTGCTTCTCGCACTTGCATGGTGTCTTTTAGGTAGCAGTTCACCGCCCCCTTATAAAGCACATAAAATGTCCAAGCTCGCTCAAATACGTGCGACAAAGGAAGAAAACAGAGTGATACATCGTTTGGCGTCAAGCCTAATCGACGGTCATGCCCTTCAAGTTGCGCTGCTATATTTGAATAGGTCAGCATCACGCCTTTTGGCTGACCAGTTGTACCAGAAGTGTAGATAAGGGTTGTTAGGTCATCGAGATCGATATCGTCGAGTCGCTGACCAAGTTCATCACTCGGATGCTCTTGCCCCTGCGACATAAATGCATCCCAACTCAGGCTGTTGGAGCCTTCGACGATCTCAATGTCATTCGACATGGCAACAATGAGCTCAAGCTGTGCGCACTGCTCAAATATGGAGAGAGCGGCGTCGTATTGTTCTTGTTCACCAACAAACAGAACCTTTACATCGGCATTGTCTAGGATATACGCAGCTTGAGCGGCGGTATTTGTTGGATAAATAGGAACGGTAACGCAGCGGAGTTGTAGTGTGCCTATATCGGCAATTGTCCACTCAGGCATATTGTTGGAGTAGATGCCCACTTTGTCTTGAACATCGATACCCTGCGACAATAATGCAAGAGAAAGCGAATCTACTTGCTCGCCAAATGATTTCCAACTGATGCTTTCCCATTTGTCCGAGACTTTGTGTTTGAGCGCTGTTTTGGCTCCGCCTTGTACAATTCGTTCTCGAATGCACTTTACGATGTGAAAGTCTTTATTCAACATGTCTTTATTTACCTCTAACAGCGCCTCTGTTTCCTAACTTAGGCTCGGATGAATGGCATCTCCTTTTGCCATTTCGCCAGCTACATTTTTTGCAGCTTAGCTGAATCATGTGTTATCTCGTTGACGCATGGTGTTTTGAGTAAACACATGTAAGCTGAATAAGCCGCCCAAGTTTACAAGCGCGATTAAAAAAGGCAACTGATGTAGACCAAGCTTTGCCACATTAATTGTAAAAACTCATATCCTGTACATACCCCAAACTTTGTCTTCTCTTTTAACTCCAAAATTTAGATAAAAAAAACGCCGGACAATGCCAGCGTATTACGTCATTTTCTTTAACGAATTGCGACGGTTTCACCGCAAATCATCATTAACTGATCACGCATCCAGATGTGTGCTTTGTCTTTCTCACTGGATTCGTGCCAGCTTAAGTAACCCGAAATTGACTTGTTTGGCATGGGAAGATCCAACACTTTCAAGTTTGGCAAATTCACAGCGTTTTCAACCAACCACTTAGGGGCAATTGAAATCAATTCAGACTGACTTACAACGTAGAGAATATTGCTCAAGCTTGTTCCTTGGTATGCGCTGCGGCAGTCTAAGTTCTTGTAGGCTTGCTCTGAGAAGCATCGTACGCCATTCACTTTTGATAATGTTGCGTGCATTTCAGATTGGAGCTCTTCTATAGAAATGTCATTACCAATACGCGGATGAGAAGAGGATGCTACAACAACCAATTCATCACTGAAGACTTCTGTGCTTGAATAGCCCACTTCCTCGAAACGTTCGTAATTGATGACAAAGTCCACTTCTTGAAAACGCATTTTTTCTGCTAATTCGTTATCGACATCAGACTCCATTTGCAACTGAATTACTGGCGCTTGTTTAGCAATAGTACTCATGATTGCAGGTGCAAATCGAACGTCACAAGGGCTGCTTATTGCGAGACGGAAAAGGCGAGATGATGTTTTTGGGTTAAACACTGAACCCGGTAACTCATTGCGGATCAGCTGAAGTGCTTGTCTCATAGGACCAAATAGCTGACGAGCACGTTGAGTGGGTTGAATTCCTCGCCCATGTCGCATAAACAATTCATCATCAAACATATTCTTTAAACGTGAAACGGCATTACTCACGGCAGGTTGTGACATACCTAAATTGTGCGCTGCACGGGTGATGTTCTGCTCTTGCATTACCGCATCAAAGACGGTGAGTAAATTTAGGTCCACTCCACGTAATGTCGATTCCATTCGATAACCTGCTACAGCTTGACTTGCTTCAATCCTATTCGACATTGGGTTGCCTCTCACTTATCAATAGTTCTATTAAAATAGGCATTAGCCTTGGTTATTCGAAAGCCTTTGATTGGTATTTACTGCACTAATGCTTTCGCTCTTTTCAAGAATATCCCCAAATACCATGGGTAGGACAAGTGGTTTAATATTAAATTATTATTTTTTAGCCTGTTTAATGATTTGGTCTTACTAATCAATAAGATACAAGTGGTATAAAAAAAGCTAAAACACTTCTTTTTATAATAATTGAGAGGAAACTGTCGCAAAAATGACACAAAAAAGGTTCTGGTATTTGAACGGAATTGTTAACGAGAAGAGACATCTTAGGGGCATTATTGTACTTCCCCTCCCATTAACGTACATACTCAAGTAACACCAAGATACTTGTGCTCTACCTAGCCTTGAATCGTCGCATAACTGGGGTAATCCACCTGCTCCCAAAGCAAAGACCACAATTCTTGAACGCAGTCCCATCGCCCCTGCATTATCCAATTCACTATTGAAGCAGCGACATCTGGGTAGATCACTTTTTCAGCACTTTGTTCATCGAGCCAATTACGTACAGCAGTAGGGTCAAGGTAGTCCATCGCCGACGCTAGCCCTAAGTGCTCTAAGGTAGCAACGTTACTTTGCTGTTCAAATTGGCCTTTTAGCGGTTTTAGTAACAGTTTTTTCCCTAGTGTTAGCGCCTCTGAAGGCAACTCAAAGCCACCATTAGCAATCACTCCGGAACACGATTTCAAGCTAATCTGAAACCTCTCATGAGAAAGAGGATGAAAAGTGATGTTTTCCAACACATGGATTTGCTCAACACCTGGGTGATAACAATCAAAGTGCTGATGACCGAATCTATCAAGTAATTCTTGAATATCACCTAAGGATTCAAATGGTAGGTATACCAATATGGATGTGTCGACGTCTTCAGATAAGCCAGAAGTTGTATGAACAATAGGAGGTAAAATTTGTTGATCAAAATGATACCAATGCAGTCCGATAGGAATACTTGTTGGCGCAAAATAGTGGATTATCCAGTGATCAAACCAACGAGAGTCCTTAATAGGTACCTGATAACGGAACGCGTTTTGGTGGCTAAGCCCAATGCAAGGCACATTTTGCTTTTTGGCCGCCCAAGCAGATACGGGTTCAAAATCATTGATCACTACGTCGTACCCACTCAGATCTAACTCATCAATTTCTTTCTTTATATTGAGTAAACTGTTTTGAAGTATGGTTTGCGTAAGGTTAATTTTTCCATTGCTGGTGATAAAGCTCATCCCATTTCTGGTTTGATAATCACCAAAAGACTCCATGGAGAAATATTTGTCTTTATCTCGCCCAGAAAACAGAAAGTCCACATCAATATTCTGTTCTCCGAATGCATTAGCCATCGCTCTTGCTCTCGCAATATGGCCGTTCCCCGTACCTTGAACACCGTAAAGAATTTTCATGATCCAACGTATCCTCTAACTCAAAACCAACAGCGCGGCTTTAGCGCATACAAGACCAAGCCCAGCTCCGATAACCACGTCTGTAATAAAATGAACGCCTAAAAGAATGCGAGAAAGCCCAATAAATGATGCCCATATAACGGCTAGTAGGTAGAAACTGGGGTAGAACTCCCCTATCAGAGTCGCCATTAAAAATGCAGCCGTGGTATGCCCCGACGGTAAGCTGTAGCGATCAGAAGGTGTGATAAAAGCGATGAGTAGATTACTTAACTCTTGAGGGCGTCGTCGCTTAAAGCTATTTTTTAATACCCAGTAAATGGGAAGTTCAATTGCAAATGCCATCAATCCTGCAGCAAGAAACTCCCCTCCTGAGATTGAATCGAACAACCAGAGCACAATGCCAAGTACGGCATAGAAATGCCCATCTCCACTCCGAGAGACAGCTTTACTGATTCTTGCTACTTGTAAGTTAAACCGGTGTTGTAAGCAAAAGCTTGAAAATGCCAGATCGAATCTGGCAATGGGTTCGATCGCACGCATAGCCCATACCTTCTTTTCCTATTTCCTGATTAGAAATTAGGTGAAAAAGGTGACAGCTAAGTGACGAGATGTTTGTATTTCGATGACAGTTAGAAAGAGATAATTTTGGTGGGGAATCTTAATTAGGACGTATTGACACAGCTTCGAGGTTGCTGATTGAATTCAACCTTTATCCGTACGTCGCTCAAAATTTAGGGGAAGCACTTACTTCCCCTAAGTTAACAAATCACATCAATTTAGTTTGATGCTTTTACAATTCGGGCGCTGCCTTCTTCTATGTACCAAGAGCCTTGCTGCTTCTGGCACGCAGTAAATTCGCCAAACTGCACTTTCTCATCACGAGAGAACGAGTATTGTAAATCTCGGCATACGTAGCTACCTGCCAACACAGACGTTTCTTTTTTTGTCTCTAAGTGTTTTTGGATCCCAACTTTTGAAACAATTAAATCTTGCTGTGGACCTGCAGGCTTAATGTAATCATGATGCACGTAACCACGAACGTCACCCTCTTGCTCAACCAAAACCCAAGGTTTTCCACTTGCCTGAGCAAGTACATTGAAGGCTTCACCTTTTTGTAGCTGACCAATTTTTTGGCTGGATTGTCTTGGACCCGTTCTTAAATTAAGTGCTGTTGTCGTTTCATGCGTCAAACCAACAAAAGTTAAGGTTTGTGCGGTATCTACCGTTTCTTCAACTGGGTAATGAACCTCAACGGATTGTACTTCTGGAGAGGCTACTTTAATCAGCCACTTTGCGCTACTTGACGAATCAATGCCTTGCCATTCGTTGGTATCTTGAGATTCCAGAGCTTCAATGGATTGCTTTAAGAACTGATCTCGCGCTTCCTGACTAAAAAACTCGTCTAGCTGCGTACTAACCAAACCTGAACTTGTACTACCAGACACTTTGTTAGCAGAAGCTGCATTCGAATCTGTTCCGGTACTTTGACATCCTGTCAGCAGGATCAATCCTGCACACCCGATAAGACTTTTAATGGAAAGTGGGCGTAATTGAATTTTGCGTTTCTGCCATGACATTGATATTGGGTCCTTATATTTTCTGTTCGGCAAGCTAAGTGTTACTTGCTTCAATACGCATCTCTTGGGATCAACGCTCATCCTTTTTGTTCTTTGCCAGCCAAGCGAAGAATTGTTGAAAAACTAATGAGCAACCGATTTGATATGCATTTAGATAAGCCATCGTAACATATGCATATGGTGTATTTACATACTATTGATATTCAAGTGCAACAAACATCAAAATTATTATTTTTAGAGTCAAATCACGACGAAAGGGGGATTCGTCCCCCTAATTACTTTTACATGAATATTTTATGGTTCCTACGTTAGTGAATTTCTTGGTGTTTGCGCACCAATCCAAAATCCGCTAGTACTGCATACGCAGCAGGAATCATAAACAGCACCAATAGTGTAGAGGCAAATATGCCAAATACAATGGATATTACCAGTGGTTGTATCACTTGAGCTTGAAGGCTCGTTTCTGTCAATAACGGTAATAACCCGGCTGCGGTGGTAATGGACGTCAAAAATACTGCTCGAAAACGCTCCCGACTTGCTTTTACCACCGATTCGTACACAGAATCCCCTTCATCAACATGATGACGTATGTATTGAACCAGAAGAATAGAGTCATTCACAACAATCCCAGCCAATGAAACAAAACCCATGATACTTGGCATACTTAAAGAATGCCCTAGCAAGAAGTGCCCCCAGATGACCCCAATTAACGCCAAGGGTATCGCCACCATTACCACAAACGGTTCCATGTAGCTGCGGAACTGGTAACTCAGGATAATGAAAACACCAAATAGACCGAGCAAGAACCCACTTGCAATTGAGCTACCAGTTTTGGCTGCATCTTCTGCCTCACCTTCGAAGTCAAATCTTAGCCCTGGGTACTTCGCCATTAACTTGGGTGCTTCTTCTTTTTGGAACTGGGTAATGATCTCTGACGAACTGGCTTTTGAATTGTCTACGTCACCGTAAACGCTGATCGTTCTTAAACCATCCACTCGCTGGATTCGTACATAATTACGTTGGAAATCTAATGTGGCGATAGCCCCTAGCGGAATTTGGGAGCCATCCGACTTTATGATGGGAAAATTCGCGAGCTGCTGCAGATCGCCAGCCTGCTTTTTATCAAGCTGAACGTCGATCTTTATGTTTTCTACACCAATTTGAATTTCGTCGGCGGTTTGACCAAAAAAAGCAGAACGCAATTGACCTGCTATCATTTGCCCGTTAACCCCAAAGGTTTCCGCTCCCTGACGCAGTTTCACTAATATTTCTTCTTTGCCGAGTCTCATATCATCCAACACACCATGCACGCCATCAAACTCATTGAGATAGCTCTGCATTTCAATCGATGCCGATTTTAGTGCCGACAGGTCATCATGTTTGGCTCGAATTTCTATCGCCCGACCGCCAGGTCCCATCGTAGGTTGTTTGAACACCAATGACACAGGCTGAGCAAGCTCTCCCACTTCATCGCGCCATGCATCAACAAACTCATCAATCAGAGTATTGCGTGACTCCGCCCCTAGAAGGTCTAGCCGCACCGTAGCCAAATGCGGACCAGCTTCGTCTGCATCGGCATTGACGTTGTAACTGCTGGTGACGTGCTGAACTAAAGTTCTTCCACCTTCAACCCGTTCACTCCAATCTCGGTTCAGCTTCTCTGCCGCGAGTACAATATGATCAACGACCGCCTCTGTTTGGCTTAATGACGCTCCGGGGGGAAGAATGATGCGCGCCTCTGCAATGTCACCATCTAAATCAGGAAACGGCACAAACTTCACTACACCACCAGCCAACATGGCAATTGATGCCAACAACGTCGCCAATACTCCTCCTAAAAAGGCATATCGCCATTCCACCACTTTGGTCACAGCAGACACCAATTGGTTGTTACGGAAACTTTCAAAACGTTCCAGCAGTACTCGCTTGAATTTTAAGGGTGGACGATCATTTTTTTGCTTGTGCAACGAATGGGACAAATGATTGGGCAGAATCAAGAATGCTTCGACAAGGCTTAAGCACAAAACCAAAATGAGTACTTGAGGCACCGCACGGAGCACTGCACCCATCTCTCCCTCAAGAAACAGTAAGCTACCAAAGATGCAGATCGTCGTTAGAAAAGAAGACAACACACCAGGAAAGACTTTACGTACACCGTTATAAACGGCTTCATCAACACTTTGCCCACGATCCAAATGCGAAGCGATAGATTCTGCTATAACGATAGCGTCATCCATCATGATACCAATCGCCATCAACAGCCCAACGAGAGACATGATGTTAATTGAAAGCCCTAGGTTTGCCATTAAGAACATGCCGCCCAAGAAGGCGACAGGTAACCCCGCAGCCACCCAAAATGAGTAGCGAAAACTAAAGAACAGCCACATTGTTGCAAATACCAACACGATCCCTTGCCAACCGTTGGTGAGCATCATGCTGAGTCGATCCCACAAAACAGAAGAGAGATCGTTGGTTAATTCCAACGTTACGCCATCGGGGGCAACCGCTCGCTGCGCTTCAACAAATTCAGCAACCTGATCTTTGATTCTTAATGCATCATCTTCTTTATTTTTACTGACTTTCAGAACGGCAGACGGTTGACCATCAAACAACACTTTTTGTTCATCTAGCTCAAATCTGTCGGTGATTGATGCAATGTCAGCTAGCCTGATGACACTGCCATTAGGTGCTGAACCAACGACGATCTGGCTCAGTTCGTTAGGTGTGATGCTCCGCTCGTCAAAACGGATAAGGAAGTTTTTATCTGGTGTTTCTATATTCCCACTAGGAAGCTTGACGTTCTGTCTGCCAATTTGCTCTGCAATATCACCAACGCTTAGCCCTAATTGTCGTATTGCGATGGTATCTAGTTCCACTCGGTATTGGTGATCAGAAAAACCACTTACATCGACCAACGAAACATCATAATCAAGCTTCAAAATACGTTTAAGCTGCTCGGCATAGGCTTTAAGCTCTGGCCAAGTGGTGTTGGCTGTAATAGCAACATCCACAACGGGTTCATTCCAATCCATTTCCCTTACAACAGGTGATTCAATCTCATCAGGGAAATCATTGATCGAGTTAATCTGAGTTTGAACATCCACCAGCATGCGCCCGATATCCGCCCTTTCATTCAGCTTAAGAATCAATCGCGCTGAACCTTCTACCGCTTCACATCGAGTTTCTTCAATATTGGCGAGCCCATCAACAGCATCTTCCATTCGCACACACAAGCTTTCCTCCACTTCTTGTGGAGAAGCCCCAGGGTAGGCCACGCCTGCCATAATATAGGGTGGAGAAAATTCGGGGAATGTCTCGCGTTTTAACTTGGGTAATGACGTAATTCCTATAATCAAAAGGCCCAACATCAACAAATTAGCGGCAGTGGGGTGCCTAGCAAAAAAACGAATCATTCCAATGCCTCCGCCGTTTCCGCTGTCTTGAGTTGCATCCCTTCAATCGCTGGGAGCAAATCATTCAAAATCAGCGCTTCACCTTGTTCGAGGTTGCCATCTACAATCACTTGGTTATCACGGCGGTAGAGCACTGTGACGTTTTTAGTCCGCAGCTTATTGTGCTCATCTTTAATATAAATTCGATTGCCATGTAGAGCTCGTTCAGGAATCACCCAGCTTGGATTTTCTTGCCCAATGATTTCAGCTTTTACGAACATGCCATTCACTAATGGAGGAGAATTCTGGGGCTTTAACTGTCGATAATCTTGCTCTATCTCCAAAATCACGCCTACCGTTGCCTGATTGGGGTCGACCGTTTCACTGACCCGAGCCACTTTAGCATCCCAGTTGGCAGCTAGGCTTCCGCTGGTTAACTCAATGCTCGCCCGTATTTCTTCTGTGGCTGGTATCGGGTTCCCATACTCATCCTTATTGAATGTGCTGAGGCTAGAAACTAGTGTTCTCATGTCGTGAAGAGGCAGTTGTGCTTCCACTTCCATCGTCGTGACACCATGGGCAACGATCATCGTTTGTTGCAAATTGACAACTTGATCTTGCTCGATGTCGACTTCTGCAATACGTAGGTTTTCTGGCAAAACAACCGACGTTTTGTCTAAAGAACGTTGGGCTTCATCCAGTCTTGCTTCATTCACTTTCACTTGCGCTAATGCCACTTTGCGTTCATCTGGAAAAAGAGCAAGTTGATTTCGCATGTCTTGAACGAGTTTTTTCTGAGATAAATAAGACTGAGTTTGTTGATCCACATCCGATTGAGATGTAAGTCCTTTCTTTCGCAAATTTTTCTTACGGTTTAATTCAGTTTTGCTTATTGCCAGTCGGTTTTCTTCGATCTTTAACGTGTTGGTTAAATTGATTTTTTCAAGATCGAGTTTCGCTAACTGGGTTTTACTTGAACTTAGGTCGGCTTCGGTCTGTGCCAGTTTTAATTCGTAATCCAAAGGATCGATTCTTAGAATTTCCGTTCCAGCGGGCAACATTCGTCCCTTTTCCAGTTGAGGATGCCTGTACACCACTTTGCCAGATACCTCCGCGATAGCTTTCCATTCCAATTTAGGCGTGACCTTGCCAAACCCAATCACCACGGGTGCCATTGCTTTCAATTCAAGCGGCATGGTTTCGACCAATCGAGCACGATCACCTGCCGGTTTTGTCGGAGGAGTGGGTCTAAGTTTTACAGCGAGGATAAGAATAACGATACCGACAGCTAACGCCGGAAAGAACAGTAATTTACGGTTAAACGCCATCAATTACTCCTTGTGATTATCAAGGGAGGAGGATAAAAAGCCACGGGACAATAGTTGTAGGTTGTGCTCTAACAACCTTGCAAGAAAATCTTCATCCAATGTGACATCGTGTATTTTTAAAAGTTGAGGAGGGGCGATAAATGGGAATACCATTAAACTGATGTAACTTACCTTACACAGCATAGGGTCAAGGTCGTCTCTTATCACGCCATCGTTCTGCATCGATTGGAAAATGAGCTTCTGAGCAGGCATCGCGATTTCCATGAATACTTTTTCCATCATCTGACGCTGGACGGCTCCTTCATCCATCATCATGATTCTGGCAACCAACCGTGGGAAATCTGGGTTTTTCACCATCATGCTGTAGTAGGTTTTCATTATGCCTGTGAAATCACTGCTGCTACTCTTACTACATTCACCGCTATTATCACTTACACGGTCTTTGTCACTTCTACAACCATTGCCGCTTCCTTGCTCGGCAATATTGCTAATGTGATTTTTCATGGGCGCGAATGTTTCTCTCAGCATGGTTTCAAATAACCCATCTTTACTACCAAAGTAATATCGAATCATTGCCATATTGACGCCAGCATTCTGAGACAATAAGCGGGTCGATACTTTTTCATAAGGATGCAAGGTAAAAAGCCTCCTTGCTTCTAAAATAAGCTTTTCTCTGGCATCAGTCTTTTCCGCAGGACGCCCAACTTTTCGGCTCATTTCAATCTCCAGAATTAATCATTCGAATAATTATAGAGACCAAAATTTCATCACGATAGTAGAATAATTAATCATTATTTAATCAATTGAATAATTAAGTTAATTCGATTTGAATTTGTTAAATTCGACACGTTTATGGGATTTCACAGCGGAACTGCTCCGATATGAAGAAAAAAACAACGAAAAGGTTGACGCATCATCAGGAGTACGGTACTAATTTGTTAACTTAATTTTGTGGAAATGTTTTACATGACATCTCGTTTTTCTATCCTGCTAAGCCTCCTCCTTATCGTGAATCGATCGCGCGGGTAGGCAGTGGAAGAAAAATAACCACATAAGATTCTCAAAACCCGCATTCAAATGCGGGTTTTTTTATAGCTTAAGAAAATAAAAAATCGGCATCTGCGGACAGAAAACGATTAACCAACAGGAAAAGGACAGCAAACATGAGCGATCAAGTCATTATTTTCGATACAACTTTGCGTGATGGCGAACAAGCTTTGTCAGCAAGTTTAACCGTTAAGGAAAAACTGCAGATCGCTTATGCACTCGAGCGTTTAGGGGTAGATGTTATTGAAGCAGGTTTCCCCGTTTCTTCTCCGGGCGACTTTGAGTCGGTAAAGACCATTGCCCAAAATGTTAAAAATAGCCGCATCTGTGGTCTTTCTCGTGCCGTTGCGAAAGACATTGATGTAGCAGCAGAGGCATTGAAAGTTGCTGAAGCCTTTCGAATTCACACTTTCATTTCCACTTCAACGGTCCATGTCCAAGATAAACTGCGCCGCAGCTACGAAGATGTTGTTGAAATGGGTGTTCAAGCCGTCAAGCGAGCTCGTCAATACACCGATGATGTAGAATTTTCTTGTGAAGATGCAGGTCGTACCCCAATCGACAACCTATGTCGTATGGTAGAAGCCGCAATCGACGCTGGTGCCAGCACTATTAATATTCCAGATACCGTTGGTTACACCATTCCAGGTGAATTCGCAGGCATTATAGAAACACTGTTTAATCGTGTTCCAAACATCGATAAAGCGATCATTTCCGTTCACTGTCACGACGATTTGGGTATGTCTGTCGCCAACTCTATTGCCGCTGTTCAAGCCGGTGCTCGTCAAATCGAAGGAACCATTAACGGTATCGGTGAACGTGCAGGTAACTGTGCACTTGAAGAAGTGGCGATGATCTTGAAAACACGCTCTGAGTTATTGGGTGTGCAAACCGCCATTAAACACGAAGAGATTCACCGCACCAGTAAGTTGGTTAGCCAATTGTGCAACATGCCTATTCAAAGCAACAAAGCCATTGTCGGAACTAACGCATTCAGTCACTCTTCAGGCATTCACCAAGATGGTATGTTGAAGAACAAAAATACCTACGAAATCATGACGCCTGAGTCGATTGGTCTGAAAAATCAAGCATTGAACCTAACGAGCCGAAGTGGTCGTGCGGCGGTTAAAAGCCATATGGACACCATGGGCTATGGCGAAAGCGAGTACAATTTAGATACGCTTTATGCCGACTTCCTAAAACTTGCTGACAGAAAAGGACAGGTGTTCGATTACGACCTAGAAGCACTAATGCATTTTGCCAACCTTCGTGAAGAAGATGATTTCTTCAAACTGAATTATTTAAGCGTCCAATCTGGAAGTTTAATGGCAACCACCAGCATAAAATTGAAGTGTGGTGATGAGGAGAAATGCGAAGCTGCGGTTGGTAACGGCCCTGTTGATGCGCTTTACCAATGTATTTACCGTTTAACAGGGTATGACATTGTATTGGATAAATTCGATCTCACTGCAAAAGGTGAAGGCGAAGATGGTTTAGGTCAAGCAGACATCATTGCCAACTATAAAGGCAGAAAATACCACGGCACAGGTGTATCCACCGATATTATTGAAGCTTCAGGTCAAGCATTACTGCATGTTATTAACAGTATTCATCGTGCAGACCAAATTGCTGACATTAAGCAAAAAAAAGATAAGATAGAGACAGTATAAAAACAGGGTAAAGCATAGGCAGAATTGATCATCGCGAGCATAACGCGTCTTTCTGCCTAGTTTCTCTAACACTAAATTTGCTTACTCTCAAAATTCAAACACAACTTAACTAACAAGGAATATTTCACCATGGCAGGCTCAAGCTACAACATTGCCGTATTACCGGGAGACGGAATTGGTCCGGAAGTCATGCAACAGGCTCATAAGGTACTGGATGCGATTGAAAAGAAACATGGCATCACCTTTACGCGTGAAGAGCATGATGTTGGCGGTATTGCAATTGATAACCATGGTTGTCCGCTACCAGAAAGCACAGTAAAAGGCTGTGAGAATGCTGATGCCGTTTTATTTGGTTCGGTTGGTGGTCCTAAGTGGGAACACCTTCCACCAAACGATCAACCTGAACGTGGTGCATTACTTCCTTTACGTAAACACTTCCAACTGTTTTGTAACCTTCGCCCAGCCCAAATTCACAAGGGTTTAGAATCTTTTTCGCCTCTACGTGCAGACATTTCTAGCAACGGCTTTGATATTGTTGTTGTACGTGAGTTGACTGGCGGCATTTACTTTGGTCAGCCAAAAGGTCGTGAAGGCGAAGGACCAAACGAAAAAGCGTTTGATACTGAAATTTACCACCGTTACGAAATAGAGCGTATTGCCAAAATTGCCTTTGAATCTGCATGTTTAAGAGATAAAAAAGTCTGCTCAATTGATAAGGCAAACGTACTTCAGAGCTCTATCTTGTGGCGCGAAGTCGTTGAAGAGATCGCAAAAGGCTACCCTGATGTTGAGCTTTCTCACATGTACATCGATAACGCCACCATGCAGTTGATCAAAGACCCGTCTCAATTTGATGTCATGCTGTGTTCCAATATATTTGGTGACATTATCTCAGATGAGTGCGCCATGATTACAGGCTCAATGGGTATGCTTCCTTCTGCTAGCCTTAATGAAAGCAAATTTGGTTTGTATGAACCCGCTGGCGGAAGCGCTC
Source organism: Vibrio penaeicida (assembly GCF_030689305.1). Lineage (GTDB taxonomy): Bacteria > Pseudomonadota > Gammaproteobacteria > Enterobacterales > Vibrionaceae > Vibrio > Vibrio penaeicida_B. The sequence continues at coordinate 211,418 of NZ_JAUYVM010000006.1, forward strand.
CTGATATTGCAGGTAAAAATATTGCAAACCCTGTTGCTCAAATTTTATCTGCCGCGCTCATGCTACGTTATAGTTTAAATGAAGAAGCTGCAGCACTCGATATTGAAACCGCCGTATCAAAAGCGCTTGAAGCTGGTGAGTTAACAGGTGATTTAGCGGGGAACAAACCTGCGCTATCTACATCGGAAATGGGCGACAAGATTGCTCAATACATAGTTAACGCATAGTCATGTTAACGCGTAATCATTCCATCGATTTAACCGACGGAAAAATCGCAAAAACATATTAATCTACAAGACAGTTCAAAGTTAGCATGAAGGTGCATCACTCACCGTTCAGTGACCACTTTCTGCTTAGCTTTAAGATAGAGAAATACAGAGCGCTTCGCTCAAGGAAGAAGCAATGTCGAAAACATTATACGAAAAAATTTATGACGCTCATGTCGCGGTTGCGGCAGAGGGCGAAAACCCGATCTTATACATCGACCGTCATCTAGTGCACGAAGTCACCTCTCCTCAAGCGTTTGACGGATTACGTGAAAAAGGCAGAACAGTTCGTCAAGTAAACAAGACGTTTGCCACAATGGATCACAACGTCTCCACCCAAACAAAAGACATCAATGCCTCTGGCGAGATGGCTCGTATCCAAATGGAAACGCTATCCAAGAACTGTGAAGAATTTGGTGTGACGCTTTACGACATCAATCACAAATACCAAGGCATTGTGCACGTCATGGGCCCAGAGCTAGGAATCACTCTTCCTGCAATGACCATCGTTTGTGGTGACTCGCACACTGCTACCCATGGCGCTTTTGGCTCTTTGGCATTTGGTATTGGCACGTCGGAAGTTGAACACGTTCTGGCAACTCAAACATTAAAACAAGCCCGTGCCAAAACGATGAAAATCGAGGTAAAAGGCAAAGTAGCTGAAGGCATAACGGCTAAAGATATTGTTTTAGCCATCATTGGTAAAACAACCGCTGCGGGCGGCACAGGATACGTGGTTGAGTTTTGTGGTGAAGCCATCACCGATCTAACAATGGAAGGTCGAATGACGGTCTGTAATATGGCCATCGAACTGGGTGCGAAAGCGGGGCTAATAGCACCTGATCAAACTACCTTTGACTATATTAAAGGTCGCAAATTTGCACCTTCTGGTGAAGACTGGGATGCCGCAGTTGAGTACTGGTCATCAATGAAAACAGACAGCGACGCTACGTTTGATGCCGTTGTGACTCTTGATGCTACAGAGATCAAGCCTCAAGTGACATGGGGAACCAACCCAGGGCAAGTGATTGCGGTCGACGCCACCATTCCAGAGCCTGAAAGCTTTGCCGATCCTGTAGAAAAAGCGTCAGCTGAAAAAGCGCTAGCATACATGGGACTCGAAGCCGGTAAAAAACTGTCTGATTACAAAGTTGACAAAGTCTTTGTTGGTTCTTGCACCAACTCTCGTATTGAAGATATGCGTGCCGCCGCTGCGATTGCCAAGGGCAATAAAGTCGCTGACCACGTACAAGCACTCATTGTTCCGGGTTCGGAGCAAGTTAGATCTCAAGCCGAGTTGGAAGGACTGGACAAAGTCTTTATCGATGCGGGCTTTGAATGGCGCTTGCCTGGCTGCTCTATGTGTCTAGCCATGAACAACGACCGCTTAGGTCCTCATGAGCGTTGCGCTTCAACTAGTAACCGTAATTTCGAAGGACGCCAAGGTCGCGATGGTCGAACTCATCTAGTGAGCCCTGCCATGGCCGCAGCCGCAGCGATTGCTGGTCATTTTGTCGATATCCGTGAATTGAATTAATAGGGAAGTAATCATGTCAGGTTTTAAGCAACATACAGGTCTGGTTGTTCCTTTAGATGCAGCCAACGTTGATACCGATGCCATTATTCCAAAGCAGTTTTTACAAAAAGTCTCTCGTTTAGGTTTTGGTAAACACTTGTTCCACGATTGGCGTTTTCTAGACGATGCTGGTAAACAGCCAAACCCAGATTTTGTGATGAATGCACCGCGATACAAAGGTGCTTCTATCTTAATAGCAAGAGAGAACTTTGGTTGTGGGTCTTCTCGTGAGCACGCGCCTTGGGCATTGGCAGACTACGGAATTAGGGCAATGATTGCGCCAAGTTTTGCCGATATCTTTTACGGCAACTCAATTAACAACCAGATGGTTCCGGTTCGTCTCACAGAACAAGAAGTGGATGAAATCTTCCAGTTTGTGGACAGTAACGAAGGTGCGCAAGTGGAAGTGGATCTCGAGGCTATGAAGGTTAGAGCCAATGGTAAAGAATACGGCTTTGAGATTGATGAATTTCGTCGCCATTGCCTTCTTAATGGCTTAGATAACATTGGGTTAACGCTTCAACACGAAGAAAAAATCTCTGAATTTGAGTCCAAAATACCCAATTTCTTAGCTTAGTTAGACTTCGACTAAAGTCACACCATGAATGGAAGCCCCTGTTGGGGCTTTTTTCATTTTCACGAAAGAATTTCTGACTGCTCTAGGTCTTCTATACTAACTCAATTAACTTAAGAAACCTGAAGCCATCATGAGAACTCTATTTACTGTATTTATTCTTCTTTTTTCTAGCCTATCGTTTGCGGCACCAAAGTCTGACCTTTGGGCATACTGGAATCAAAGTAATGAAACCAATAATGCGACTATTTCACATCAAGCTTGGGATTCTATTCTTAATAAGTATTTAGCGGCTTCTGGTCAACATCATCTATTTGATTACGCAAATGTCTCTTCTTCTGATAAAAATGCGTTGAAAGGTTATATCAAAAACCTAGCAGATATTGACCCACGTGATTACTCGAAAGCCCAGCAATACGCTTACTGGGTCAATTTATATAATGCGATTACAGTAGATTTGATCGTCGATAACTATCCGCTTAAATCGATCACCAAACTGGGGGGATTATTCACTTTTGGTCCTTGGGGGGATGACGTCGTCAATATTGCAGGAAAAGATCTAACACTGAACGATATTGAGCACCGAATTCTAAGACCTATATGGAATGATCCTCGCACACACTATGCTGTGAATTGCGCAAGCCTTGGCTGCCCTAACCTTCAGCTATCAGCATTTACAGCTGAAAATACGGAAACACTTCTAGAGCAAGCTGCTTCAAGCTTTGTGAACAATGATAAGGGTGTTGTAGTAAACGGAAATGATGCCCAGCTATCTTCTATCTACGAGTGGTTTGTTGCTGATTTTGGCGGAAATGAAGCCGGAGTTATTGCTCACTTAAAACAATACCGTACCGACTTGAAGTTAACGACTGACAGTAACATCAAATACGACTACGATTGGGATCTAAACAAGCAATAACCTTGGTTGACGAGGAGTGTGGACCTAATATCATACTCAGATAAGGGGCACTCAGAAACTCGACCCCGGTTGACTTAGGAATTCAATCTCTTCTTCCGTTGATACCCGATTCAATATGTCATTACGATGAGGGTATCGACCGAATTGCTCAATAATCACTTTGTGTTTGTATTCATAATCTAGTGTATTTTCAACGCCATTTCCCTTGAATAGCTCGACAGCTTTCTCATGAATTGTTAACGATTCGCTATGCATGAAAGGCATATACAAAAACGTTCTCTCCGTTTGGGATAGAGACTTATCTAGCCCTTGTTGAATGGTTTCTTGAGCGAGTGCCAAAGCAAGTGGGTCACAAGAAAAAGCATTGGGAGTGCCTCTGTGAATATTACGAGAGAACTGATCAAGTACAATGACTTCTGCTAGTCTTCCTTTCGCACTAACTCGCCATTCACTTAACTCACTCTGAGCCGCCATAGCATGCACCGAGCCAAAACGTTCGCTGATCAAAGAATCAAGTTCTTCTCCCCCCGCAAACCAGTCTTTAGGGCTCAGTTCTTCAAACCAAAAATTGAGTACATCCTGATACATATCTTCTCCTTGATATCACTTAAAGCAAACGCTCACTTCGCCATTTGGAGAGTTGGCGAAATAAGAGAGCCTCTCTTACTGTTTATTCTCCAAACCTTGGCTACTTAAACCCTTTTTCTTTCTTTATAAGATCGTAAGCCGATTGGATTTCCTGAGCTTTCTCTTTTGCCACTTGCATCATTTCCGGTGGCAAACCTTTCGCAACCAATTTATCTGGGTGATGTTCATTCATTAATTTTCGATAAGCTCGTTTTACTGCTTTAGAATCCGCACTTTCCGCTATCCCAAGTACTTTGTATGCATCAGGTAACTGGCTTGCCGACGACGCTTGCCATTGACCAGATGAGCCACCGTGCTGATGACCAGAGTGCCCACCACCAAAGCCGCCTTGCTGAAAACGAAAAGCCGCTTCTTGCATTTGCAGCCTTTGCTCAAGTTGCTGAGATGAGAAGCCAAGCCCCTTAGCAATGACATGTAATACATTGCGTTCGCTAGGATGTAAGTCTCCATCAGCGAAGGCAGCTGAAATTTGCAGTTCCAAAAAGAACTGTAGCAGATCAAAGCGTCCACCTGTTGCGACTCGGACACTGGCCAGCGTTTCTTCTAATGGAAAATCTGCAGATTTACCGGAGCGAAAGGCTTCTTGTGCCGCCGTTCTCTGCTCACCGTGTAAACTCATACGTTCCATCATGGCAGAAGCCAGTTGGATTTCTTCTTTGGTCACTTGTCCCTTAGCTTTCGCAACATGCCCCATAACGGCGAAAGCACTTTTAAAGAACTCTGCCTGCTTCTCTGCCTGAGAAGGACCACCAAAGCCTTTAGGTCCACCAGACGATTGGAAACCACGTGATTGACGGTTTCTAGCCTTATCAAACTGATGCCCTAAAAAAAGCCCAAGAAGCGCCCCCGGAATATTGCCAAACAGGAATCCGAAGAAAAAACCTAGGATTTTGCCGAAAATCTGCATTATTGTGCTCTCAATCTATGAATTTTTACTAAGTAAAGCGGTCTTATAGTGTCGGTTAATATAAATTCCTTTATGATAAAGGACGATATTTGTATTCGGTATCCGACAACATTACCGAATGGATTAGGTTTCACAGGATAGCTCAACTCGATGTCTTTTTCTTCCCGCACATTTTTGGCAGCATCAATAACAGCTGCACTTTCAGTGCCTTCGACTCAAGCCGATACTCTCAAAGACAACAGTGTGCAGGAAATGCCCACTATTGACCAATGTTACGTTCCTGAAGTGGGCGCAACCGACGTCAGCGAGCAACCCGCTTTCGTAAAAGCCGATAGTGTGACTGCACAAGCCGGAGAAAGTGCCGTCTATAAAGGCGATGTAGTAATTACACAGGCTCATCGCCAAATGCAGGCTGATTCTGTCACCCATAACCCGATAGAAAATACATTAAAAGCAGAAGGCAACGTCCATTTTAGTGATGGTCAGATTAAATCCCAATCTGATTTGGTCACATCTAATATTGATGACGAATTAGTCACAATGGAAAACACGCAATACAATTTCTTGTGTGAAGCGGGAAGAGGTGAAGCGACTAGAGTGTTAAAAACTGGGCAAGCTATATACGAAATGGAAGACGGTACTTTGACTGCATGCCCAGAGGGAGATAACTCATGGCGGGTAAAAGCTTCCTCTATTGAATTAGATCAAGATGAAGAACAGGCATACTTCTACAACACGCGTTTTGAAGTATTAGATGTTCCAATCTTCTACATGCCTTATATGAGTATGCCTGTTGGGGATAAGAGAAAATCTGGCTTGCTGTTTCCAAGAGTATCTTTAGATACCAACGATGGTTTAAGTGTAAACATACCCGTTTATTGGAATATTGCGCCCAATTATGACCTACTCACCCGATTTAACTACATGGAAAAACGAGGCCTTCAACTTGATGCTAACTTTCGCTACCTAACAAACTATGGTTCAGGTAACTTAAGAACCGAATACATATCTAGTGATAAGAAAAGTGAGGAGCTAGGTTCTCGTTGGGGGTTAAATTACTCTCACAGTGGAATTATTCTACACAATTGGAAACTGGACATCGATTATTCACTGGTTAGTGATGTCAATTATTTTAGAGATTTTAAATCAGGTATCGGTAATCGTGAAGACGGTCAGCTGCTTCAAACTGGTAGTGCTGCATACCGCACTCAAGATTGGGATCTGACTTTAACGGTCAAAGATTTTCAAATTTTGAATGAGAATGCAACTCAGCCATACCAAATGCTTCCTCAACTGAAATTTAATTATTATTCCCCTGATTTTTATAGCGGAGTCAACTTTGATCTTACCAGCCATGTAAGCCGATTCGTAACTGAAGATAGTATAAAACCTTCGGCAACTCGAGTTCATATTGAACCAGGTGTTGTAGTTCCATTTTCCAAACCTTGGGGTTCTCTTACGGGTGAAGCTCGGATGCTGGCCACTTACTATCAACAAGAAATCGACAGCTCAAGTGATCCGGCATTAAAGGAACAAATATCAAGAACGTTACCTGAACTCAGGCTCCACGGAGTTTTGAATCTTGAAAGGGATGCGGGTAGTTATATACAAACACTGGAACCTCAGGTTCAGTATTTATACATTCCTGAAGTCGAACAAGACGGGATAGGTCTCTATGATACCACTCTCCTTCAAACTGATTACTATGGGTTGTTCCGAAGCAGAAAGCACAGTGGCGTAGACCGTATACAGAAAGCTAATCAGTTCAGTTATGGAGCAACAACACGCTTTTATGACAGCGATTATAAAGAACGATTGAATGTATCATTCGGTCAGATCTATTTTTTAGAACCGATTTCATCAAGTGAAAATGCATCTAATTATTCTGCTTGGGCGGTTGAAACAGACTTTAATTTTAACGACTACTTGTTCTACCACGGTGGGATCCAATATGACATTGAATCCAGTGCAATTCAGTTGGCAAATAGTGCTCTTGAATATCGCTTTAACGGCGGATATGTTCAATCAAACTATCGCTATGTGACGAAAGAGTATATTGAAAGTGCCGTAGATGGATTAGATGTATCCAATATCACTAAAACAGGTATATCGCAGGCTGGATTGCTGGCCGCCTATCAAATCTCACCCAAATGGCACTTAAATGCGCAATATTTCTACGACGCAACAGTGAAACAAAACCTAGAGTGGCTTGCAAATCTCAGCTATCGCTCGGATTGCTGGTACATCAGCTTTTCCTACAGCAATCAGTTGAGAGGATGGAATGGTAACTTTGTAACAGATCCCAATGCTATCCCAGTATATGACGACAACTTTGCGGTAAACTTTGGCATATTCGGCTTCGGTACTTCTGTAGGCGCTCCATCATTAACCTCCGCTGGCAACGCGCTAGGCTATGGACGCCCATTTTACCTAAACAACTAATCGAATTATTTCAGGAACACCCTTCCTGATGTACATGGAAACATAAATGAAAATCTGGAATAAAACGCTACTAAGCCTCACTGTTTCTTTTAGTTCACTAGGAGCGCTTAGTTCATTTGAAGCTTTAGCCCAACCGGTAGAACTTGATAAAGTCGAAGTGATCGTTAACGAAGGTGTCATCTTAAAAAGTGACATTGACTCAGCAATGAAAACAATCCGCGCTAATGCACGCTCTGCCAATCAATCATTACCAGCAGAAGACATACTAAAAGAACAAGTTTTAGAAAAGCTGATTTTAGACACCATACAAACGCAGCAAGCGGAAAAATTGGGGGTCCGAATCGATGATAATCGCCTTGAAAGTGCAATTAAAGAAATCGCATCGAATCAAGGGAAAACCATTCCTCAATTACGTAAGGTATTGGCGAGTGAAGGTTTGAGCTACGCAGAATTTCGTGAACAAGTCCGAAACGAAATTGCGGCATCTGAAGCACGAAATGCCCAAGTACGTCGCCGAATTAATATCCTTCCTGCTGAAGTCGAAGGTTTGGCTGAAATTTTAGCCAAAGAGAGCAATGCGACCGTTCAATACAAAGTGAACCATATTCAACTGAGATTTAATGATTCTCAAACGAAGCAAGAAGTCGAAGATCAAGCAAGTTTACTCGTCTCAAAAATCAACGGCGGTGAAGATTTCAAAACCATGGCGTATACCTTTTCAAAAGGTCCTAAAGCTCTTCAAGGTGGTGATTGGGGATGGCTAAGAAAAGAAGAAATGCCAACCATCTTTGCAGATCAAATAACCACGCAAGGTAAAGGGGCAGTTATTGGTCCTTTCCGAAGTGGCGTAGGTTTTCACATTATTAAGCTTGAAGATGTAAAAGGTTTGGAAACCGTTGCCGTGACAGAAGTTAATGCTCGTCATATTCTAATAAAAACATCCGTCATATTGAGTGATGATGGCGCAAAGCGCGAGCTGAACGAGTTCAGACGACAGATTGAAGCTGGAGAAAGAACCTTTGGCGATCTTGCCCAGCAATACAGTGCTGACCCTGGTTCTGCTGTAAGCAATGGTGAGCTAGGGTTTCAAACGCCCGATCTCTACGTTCCAGAATTCAAGCATCAAATTGAATCACTTCCTGTCGGTCAATTGAGTCAGCCATTTGAAACGGTGCATGGCTGGCACATTGTTGAGGTATTGGAAAGACGCCAAGTGGATAGAACAGACTCCGCAATGACAAATAAAGCGTACCGAATTCTATTCAACCGGAAGTTCAATGAAGAAGTGGGCGCATGGATGCAGGAAATCCGTGCTGGTGCTTATGTCGAAATCCTGGGAGATGAAAATGACGGTTAGACGAATTGCTGTCACCGCTGGTGAACCTGCGGGCATTGGTCCAGATCTCGTGCTTGCGCTTTCCGCACACAATTGGGACCACCAAATCATTGTCGTCGCCGATAAAGAAATGCTAAACCAGCGTGCTGAGCAGCTCAATATTAATGTGGATCTCATTGATTACAACGCTAATAGCGTAGCAACTCCGCAAAAAAGCGGGACGCTCATCGTTGATCATTTGCCTACCGCTACAGAAGTTGTGGCTGGTGAACTTAACGAAACTAACGGTAGCTATGTACTCCAAACATTAGAAAGAGCCGCTCAAGGCTGTATGAATGATGAATTTGATGCTATTGTCACCGGCCCTGTACACAAGGGCGTCATTAATCGTTCCGGCGTCCCATTTAGCGGGCATACAGAGTTCTTTGCTGAAAAGTCGAATACGCCATTGGTTGTTATGATGCTGGCAACGGAAGGTCTTCGGGTTGCTTTGGTAACAACGCATATCCCTTTGGCTTATGTATCTCAAGCTGTCACTGAAGATCGTCTAGAACAAATCATTGAGATTTTGCACAAGGATCTGGTCGAAAAGTTCGCGATCAAGGAACCTAAAATTTACGTATGTGGGTTGAATCCACATGCTGGTGAAGATGGCTGTTTGGGTATGGAAGAAATTGAAACGATCACACCTACCCTTACCAAGATCCGCCAAGGAAAAGGGTACGACTTAGTTGGACCGCTTCCTGCTGACACAATCTTCAATCAAAAGTACTTGCAAGAAGCCGACGCTGTTCTTGGGATGTATCACGACCAAGTATTACCCGTATTAAAGTATAAAGGATTCGGTCGTTCTGTTAATATCACACTCGGTTTACCGTTCATTAGAACATCAGTAGATCATGGTACAGCACTTGATTTGGCAGGGACTGGTCAGGCGGATACAGGAAGTTTCCAAACAGCGCTCACGCACGCCATCGAATTAGTAGAGAAAAAACAATGAGAAACGATGTCCATTTAGGACACAAAGCGCGTAAACGTTTTGGTCAAAACTTTTTAAACGATCCCTATATCATTGATGGAATCGTTTCGTCGATCAACCCGAGACCCGGTCAAAACTTAGTTGAAATTGGTCCTGGGCTTGGTGCTATCACTGAACCTGTGGGCAAAGAAGTCGACAAATTTACGGTTATTGAGTTAGACCGCGATTTGGCAGAACGCCTGCGTAATCACCCAGAATTGGGCGATAAGCTGACAATTCATGAAGGCGATGCCATGCGTTTCGATTTTACGCAATTGGTTAAGCCGAATAACAAGCTGCGTATTTTTGGTAACCTGCCTTACAATATCTCTACACCGTTAATGTTCCACTTATTTGAGTTTCATAAAGACGTCCAAGACATGCACTTTATGCTGCAAAAAGAAGTGGTTAATCGCTTAGCCGCTGCTCCAGGTAGCAAAGCGTATGGTCGCCTAACTGTAATGGCTCAATACTATTGCAAAGTGGTCCCAGTACTGGAAGTTCCACCAACTGCATTTGTTCCGCCACCTAAAGTGGACTCTGCCGTTGTGCGTTTAGTACCTTACGAAGAAATCCCCTACCCTGCCACCAGTCTAAAGTGGCTAGATAGAGTGTGTCGCGAAGGCTTTAACCAACGCCGTAAAACCATTCGAAACTGTTATAAAGGCCTATTAACGGCAGAACAGTTAGAAAATCTGGGCATAAACCCGAGTATGCGCCCCGAAAATATCACATTAGAGCAGTTTGTCGACATGGCAAACTGGCTAGATTCTAACCACTCTAACTAGAATCTATACTTCGAAAGCTGATAAATGCCTTAAGTCTGTTATAGTTAAGTCATATACCGGATTTAAGGCTTTTTTGCATCCAAGGAGCGCTTATATGGAAGTATCCCATCCTTGTGTCAAATGTCAGGTACACACGAAATACGTGCCTGAACAATCCCAACCCGATCAAAATCGATACGTTTTTGCTTATATCATCACAATCAAAAACCTCAGCCAGCAGTCTGTGCAGCTAATGAGTAGAAAGTGGCTTATTACAGACGGTAACCAAAAGCAATTGGTGGTGGAAGGTGATGGTGTCGTCGGAGAGCAGCCCGTTATTGACGCTGGCGACGAATACACTTATACAAGTGGTACCGCCATTGAGACGCCAATAGGTGTCATGCAAGGCCACTACCTAATGCACGACCAATCGGGCGATGAGTTTAAAGCCGATATCGACCCATTCCGCCTCGCAGTACCCAATATCCTCAATTAAGGAAAATTCATTGGCAAATTACATTGTTGGTGACATCCAAGGGTGTTTTGAAGAGCTGAGCCTATTATTAGAATCAGCCCAATTTGACCGGAAAAAAGACATATTATGGTTTGCAGGTGATCTTGTGGCTCGAGGTCCTAGCTCGCTTGAAACACTCAGGTTTGCCAAAGAGCTAGGTAGAGCGACAAGAGTGGTTCTTGGGAATCATGACTTACATTTACTCGCGGTGTACCACGGTGTTAGCCCTCTTAAAAAGAAAGACAAGACAGCGCCAATTATTGAAGCTGATGATTGCGACGAGCTGATGGCATGGCTTCGTGAGCAACCGCTTATTGCTGAACACGATGAATTTGTCATGTGTCATGCAGGTATTTCCCCTCAATGGGACTTACAAACGGCGCGTAAAGAAGCTCGTAAAGTCGAATCTATTTTGCAAAGCGACAAATGGGTTTGGTTACTGGAAAATATGTATGATAACCAGCCAGATCAGTGGAGTCCGAAGCTCAAAGGCATTGATCGGTATCGATACGCGATTAACGCATTTACACGAATGCGTTTTGTGCACGCCGATGGAAGATTAGATATGGCATGTAAGCTTCCTCCATCTGACATTTCCGATGAAAGTTTAATGCCTTGGTTTGACCTTCCTAACAAGAAAGATGTCGGAAAAGCCATCCTATTTGGGCATTGGGCAGCTTTGGAAGGTGTAATTCAAGAAAAGGTGATCGGCTTAGATACCGGGTGTGTCTGGGGTGGTGAGCTGACGATGATCCGCTGGGAAGATAAAAAGTTGTTCACTCAAAAAGCGATATAGAGAACTCTATCCTTCTCAAGGAAGAAGCTTTGCTTCTTCCTTTTCCCAAAAAAGCAGAGCTCTAGTAGAAATCAACTGTCGGTGAGTTCTGTTTCAATAATTTAATTACTTCTTTCCAGAACAACAAACTCCAGGTTGTACGCATTTTTTTCATCTTTACTGAAGTATTCTTGATGCGTTTGCTTCCAACCTTCTCCCCAATCAGGAAACTGAGTGTCGCCATCTATATCGGCATCTATATGTGTGACATAAAGTGTGTCTGCAATAGGTAAACACTCTGCGTATATTGAGCCGCCACCGATGATCATCAGCTCTTCAACCCCTTCCACAAGTGACTTGGCTTGATCAATACTGGTGACTGTCTCTACACCGTCAATGGCTAAATTCGGATCGCGACTCACAACAATGTTTCGACGTCCAGGCAGAGGTCGCCCAATAGATTCGTAAGTTTTTCGCCCCATCACGACAGGTTTTCCCATCGTGCAACGCTTAAACCAAGCAAAATCTGCAGGTAAATGCCATGGCATATCATTGTCTTTACCAATTATGCGGTTACGAGCCATTGCGGCAATCATACTAATCTTCATTTGGGTCCTTTGAAGCAACTAAACAATGGGTTTTCGGCGGTAGAATAACAAACCCGGCATTGCTAAGCCAATGGCTAACCCAGCAATGATAAACATCGCTTTCAAGAAGTTTTCTACTAAGTCACCAAATAGCGCTTCGCTATACCCCAAGCTGTTCAATTCAACTAACGCAATCATGGCTTTAAAAGCGTAAACCCCAGGTACCATTGGAATTAAAGCGGCTACGGTGAATACTTTCGGGTGAGCCAAGAATCGATGTGACCATCGCACACCTATAAACCCAACGACCGTTGCTGCAAGAAATGAAGCCCACTCAATAGGAATTCCGAATTCCATCAATAAAAAGCGGCTACCATGCCCCAAAGCACCACCTATCGCACAAAACTTTAGCGCGTTGACCGGAACATTAAATACCAACGCAAAACCAACAGCGGGAATGGCGGCGAAGAACATATCGTTAATTAACGCTAAAATTAGACTCATCCTACCCACCCCCATACACCAACAGTGTTCATGGCTCCGATAATTCCCATAGCGGTTGCCAACGTCAACAAGCTTGCCATAACGAATCGGGCAATCCCCATATTGACATACCCTTTGAGCATGTCTGCGACAGCATTGATCAAGGGCACGCCCGGTACCAACATCAATACGGAAGACGCCATCGCAATAAATGGCTCGTTACCGATTTGAAACGTGACTGCTTGTGCGGAAATTAATGTGGTAACAAAAGCCGTGACCGAGAAATTGAGGAATGGATTAAAATGTCGATGACCTATTTCTTGTCTAACGATCATGCCAACAGAAGATGCCAAGAAAGTCATAGCGAAAACGCTCCAATCCCCTCCCGCAAGTCGGCTGAACGATGCACAAGATAAACCAATCATGAATACGACTAACCAGCGGTTGTAACGCTCTGGGCTAATTTCTGCAAGCTTACTTTTAGCCAGCTTGTAATCCAGTAATCCTTTTTCCATCAAGATGCAGATACGCTGGACTTGAGTAACCACTTTCATGTTAATCCCACGATCGGGGCTGCGTCTTGCTGTGGTGATACAGTTACCGGATTTTAACGTTGTGACCACCAATGAACTCGCAGATAGAGACACTTCCACTTCATCCATATGGCTTGCAAGCCCTATTCTTCGGGAGATATCGCCGACTAACGTGCTCTCTGCACCATGAGCCAATAGCATTTGTGCCGCTTGAGCGATAAGCCGAGTGACTTCTCGCTGATTGTTATCCATAACTATGCCTCTCAATTGAACGAGCCGAAAATTATACAATTGCTACACACATAAAAAATGCCGCAACCAAAGATTGCGGCATTTTTAAAATGAATAAGTATAGGTTAGTCTCGAACGTAGATAACGTGGCCGTCATCTTCTTCGTCGTCCCAGTCGTCATCATCATCTTCTGTGATAACGTTTTTACCACTCATTGCATCTTTGTGGTAATCGTCCCACATGAAGTCGACTTTATCTTCGATCTCTTCCACTTCTTCTTCTCGAGGAAGGTTTTCCATGAAGTCAGCTAGCTTATAACAAAGCTCTTTTGTACCTTGTTTATTAACAGCTGATACTTTGAAGTAAGGATCTTCCCAACCAAGTGCATCCAAGATCTCTTGGATTAACTCGTCAGCGTCTTCTTCAGGCATCAAGTCTGTTTTATTGAAGACTAACCAACGTGGCTTTTGCGCTACCTTTTCACTGTATTGCTCAAGCTCATCGATAATTGTTAATGCATTCTGAATCGGGTCACTTTGATCAACGGGCATAATGTCGATCATGTGAAGCAATACACGACAGCGCTCAAGGTGTTTAAGGAAACGGATCCCCAAACCAGCGCCATCTGCAGCCCCTTCAATCAAACCAGGAATATCCGCAACCACGAAGCTTTTTTCAGGAACCACACTAACAACGCCCAAGCTCGGAATAAGCGTGGTAAAAGGATAATCTGCTACTTTTGGTTTAGCGGCTGATACTGCTCGGATAAACGTAGATTTACCAGCATTTGGTAATCCTAGCATGCCAACATCAGCAAGTAAGAGTAGCTCTAGACGCAACTCACGAACTTCGCCTTTTGTACCCATGGTTTTCTGACGTGGAGCTCGGTTAACAGACGACTTAAAGCGCGTGTTACCTAATCCATGCCAGCCACCTTTTGCGACCATGATTTTTTTACCGTGCTCTGCTACTTCACCCACAACTTCATTCGTGTGGATATCGACCGCACGGGTACCAACAGGCACTTTCAAGATGATATCTTTACCGCGTTTACCAGTACAGTTACCACCGCGACCGTTTTCGCCACGATCAGCGTTGTAAAAGCGTTGGAATCGATAGTCGATAAGGGTGTTCAGGTTTTCATCCGCTTGGACATAAACATCACCGCCATCACCACCGTCACCTCCATCAGGACCACCCTTGGCGACAAATTTCTCACGCCAAAAGCTAACAACGCCATTACCGCCGTCGCCAGCATCTACTTTAATTACCGCTTCATCAACGAATTTCATTTTTTACTCCGCATTTTGTGCGTTGCAATACCACCTGAGTAAAGTGGTATAAATTCTAGCAGATCCAGATGTAAGATCGATCACCTGAGATCCAGGATCGGTCTGCATTCAGGAACAAAAAGAAAGACCATCTAAAAAAAGAATTCAATACTTATCATTTAGATAATGACGAGATCTTGCTTTTGGCTCTGTCATAAATAAAAAACCCCGCCGAATCGGCAGGGCTTTTGAATTCAGCTAGAAACTAAATTTATTCAGATTCAATGCTAACGAATTTACGGTTTTTAGGACCTTTAACTTCAAATTTCACTTTACCTTCAGTAAGAGCGAAAAGAGTGTGGTCTTTACCGATACCAACGTTAGTGCCAGCGTGGAACTTAGTACCACGTTGACGAACAATGATGTTACCTGCAAGAACAGATTCACCACCGAAACGCTTAACACCAAGACGTTTACTTTCTGAATCGCGGCCGTTACGAGTAGAACCGCCAGCTTTTTTGTGTGCCATTGTTAAACTCTCCTAATATCTATTAAGCGTTGATGCCAGTGATTTTCACTTCAGTGAACCACTGACGATGGCCTTGTTGCTTACGAGAGTGCTTACGACGACGGAACTTAACGATTTTAACTTTATCGCCACGACCGTGCTTAACCACTTCAGCAGTTACCTTGCCACCCTCTACAAGAGGAGCACCAACAGCGATTTCTTCGCCGTTAGCTACAAGAAGAACTTTGTCGAACTCAACAGTTGCGCCAGTTTCAACGTCTAATTTTTCTAAACGAAGAGTTTGACCTTCGCTTACACGGTGTTGTTTACCACCAGATTGGAAAACAGCGTACATATTTTACTCCGCTTTTTCCGCACAGCCTATGCTATGTGAGCAATTTGGGTGTGCGCTAAACTAATCATCAATAGGGCGCAGATTCTACAGAAAGGCTATCCCCATGACAAGCCATATTTTTAAAAAATTGGCGAAAAGCTAATCGCCAAAGAAAAGTGTGCCAATCATGCCGTTAGATAATGTATTTCGCAACGATTTTTAGTGTAATATTCAGCAATTAATAAAAATCATTAAGCCTTACAGGGTATAACCTCAGCCGGAAGAACAATGGATTTTAAAGCTATCCAAGCGCTCACAGCCGATGATATGGCAAAAGTGAACGAAACCATCCTTGCTCAACTTAACTCTGATGTGAGTTTAATTAACCAACTAGGATTTTATATTGTAAGTGGTGGCGGTAAACGCATACGTCCGCTACTTGCTGTATTGTCTGCTCGCGCGTTGGGCTATGAAGGTAATAGCCATACCACCGCTGCAGCCTTTATTGAATTCATTCACACCGCCACTTTATTGCACGACGACGTCGTTGATGAGTCAGATATGCGTCGTGGCAAGGCCACTGCCAATGCAGCGTTTGGAAATGCAGCCAGTGTGCTTGTGGGAGACTTCATTTATACACGCTCTTTTCAGATGATGACCAAGCTTGGATCCATGGAGATCCTCGAATTAATGAGTGATGCGGTCAACATTATTGCTGAAGGAGAAGTACAGCAATTAATGAATTGCAATGACCCAGATACAACTGAAGAAAGCTATATGCAGGTCATCTATTCAAAAACAGCACGTTTGTTTGAAGCTGCAACTCAAATTGGAGCGATTTTGACTGACGCTTCTCCAGAAGTCGAAAAGGCAATGCAGAACTATGGAAAATACTTAGGCACTGCATTCCAGCTCATTGACGACGTTATGGATTACACATCCGACGGCGAAGATATGGGTAAAAACGTCGGGGATGACCTTGCGGAAGGTAAACCAACCTTGCCTCTTTTATATGCCATGAAAAACGGTACTGACGCGCAGAGAGCTATGATTCGTGAAGCTATT
This sequence comes from Vibrio penaeicida, assembly GCF_030689305.1. Taxonomy (GTDB): domain Bacteria; phylum Pseudomonadota; class Gammaproteobacteria; order Enterobacterales; family Vibrionaceae; genus Vibrio; species Vibrio penaeicida_B. The sequence continues at coordinate 228,172 of NZ_JAUYVM010000006.1, forward strand.
GAAGAATCGAATGGCATGGAGCGCTTTGATGACATCATGCAAGCGATGCGTGATACGGCTTCTTTGGAATACACGTCGGCTCTTGCTCATAAAGAAGCAGACAAAGCCATTGCAGAGCTCAACGTACTACCAGAGTCAGAATATAAGCAAGCGCTCGTTACCTTGGCTCATATGGCGGTTAAGCGCAGTAAGTAGCTGAAGGTTTAACTATAAATAGAGGGAGTCATTTTCTTCCTCTACTTATCTACTTCTTCTATATATGTAGCCTCTCTATATGAGGCTAACTATGCTCTGCACCTCTAGCTTGTCGTTGATAAGCAAAAAAAGGGTTAACAAGATCAAAAAAACCGACCACACGGTCGGTTTTTTATTTTTCGATATTGGGAGAACTTACTTAGCGAAGTCCACACCGATGCTGATATCGCCTTTAAGCGTATCTAGCATGCCATCAAGTGCAGCTTGCTCGTAAGCGCTGATTTCGCCGTAGCTCAAGACTTCTTCTACGCCGTTCTTACCCAATTTAATTGGTTGTGCGAAGTATTCTGCGTGCTCACTGCCACCGTCAACATATGCGCACTCAACTACGCCTTCTTCACCTTGAAGCGCTTTCACAAGTGATAGACCAAATCGACATGCTGCTTGTCCCATAGACAAGGTTGCGCTACCGCCGCCAGCTTTCGCTTCAACAACTTCAGTACCTGCATTTTGAATGCGTTTTGTGAGAGCATCGATTTCTTCATCGGTAAACTCTACACCTTCAACTTGTGAAAGAAGAGGAAGAATAGTCACACCAGAGTGACCACCGATAACAGGTACACGAACATCGCCTGGATCTTTGTCTTTTAATTCAGCAACGAAAGTTTCAGAACGGATCACATCCAATGTGGTCACACCAAACAGTCTGCGCTTGTCATAAACGCCTGCTTTCTTAAGAACTTCAGCAGCGATTGGTACAGTAGTATTTACAGGGTTTGTAATGATACCAACACAGGCTGTAGGGCAAACTACGGCAATCTTTTCAGCTAGTGATTTAACAATACCAGCGTTGACGTTAAACAGATCGGCACGATCCATACCCGGCTTACGTGCAACACCTGCAGAAATCAGCACAACATCTGCACCTTCTAATGCTGGAGTCGGGTCTTCGCCTGCATAACCTTTAATTGAAACCGGAGTTGGGATGTGGCTCAAATCTGCCGCTACACCCGGAGTAACAGGTGCGATGTCGTAAAGAGCAAGATCAGATCCAGCTGGTAGACGGTTCTTTAGTAGAAGTGCGAGTGCTTGGCCAATGCCTCCTGCGGCACCAATTACGGCTACTTTCATGGTTATTCTCCTTGGGTAATTTAGCAATACTTCACGTTAAGGTATGAAACCTTTGTAAGTTGGTTTTTCTAACCTAAATTGTAGATAAGAAACTATAGTAACTACGTTCTTATTACAATTAATTAACGACATCTTTGCGACTTCGCGCAAATCGACCTTTTCGTGCTACAAAATGAAGCAAGAGAATGCTCTTAAAACCCAGAGCATACAACAAGTTTGATTAAAATATTTGTGGCATAAATCTCACCTAAAAGCACCGGGATTTAGAACTTTTCACCTAAGAGTAAAAGAATGAGTACAAGTGACTTTAGTAGCAGAAATTGGGCAGAAGTTGGTGAAGGTGCATTATCTATGCAAAAATAACAAAAATAGTTTTAACTATATGAAATTGAGAATCATGCGAAATACAGAAAAACAAGACAACCTTGTACGTGCTTTTAAAGCACTATTAAAAGAAGAACGCTTTGGTTCACAGGGGGAAATCGTCGATGCTCTGAGAGCTGAAGGTTTTGACAATATAAACCAGTCCAAAGTATCTCGAATGCTAACCAAGTTTGGCGCTGTTCGTACAAGAAACGCTAAAATGGAGATGGTGTACTGTCTTCCTGCAGAACTTGGAGTCCCTACCGTATCAAGTTCTCTACGAGAGCTAGTGTTGGACATAGACCACAACAACGCACTGGTTGTCATCCATACCGGTCCTGGAGCCGCACAGCTTATCGCTAGGTTGTTAGATTCCCTAGGAAAATCAGAAGGCATATTAGGTGTTGTCGCTGGTGATGACACTATCTTTATTACACCGACGCTCCCCGTTCCTACCAAGGAACTGTATGACTCCGTTTGTGATTTATTTGATTACCATGGCTAATTAACGCCAGTGCAAATGATAAATAGCTCATTTCACTACTATTGTGATCGATCGCACATTTAAGGTAATCTGCGACTAAACTAATCACAAACATCTAACCCCATGAAAAACAAAGACTTTATGGGGTTGGGCATTTCCCTTATTCCTTTTCAACTCTAGACTTATCATCTATAGAAATTAACATTCTTGTAATTTCCAACCAGATTTTTGCTATTATTCAGCCACTTTTTCATCTAATGGACTGAAAAAGATGCCGTTTCCAATAGGAAGCTATTCCACATTCGTGGCGAATAATGAAAATAAGGAAGGGAAATTCATGGCATTTAAACACCTTGTAAAAATCAGTGCGATTGCTGCAGCAGTAGCTGGCGCTGGTTCTGTTCATGCTCAAGAATTCATCACTATTGGCACAGGCTCTGTAACTGGCGTTTATTACCCAACTGGTGGTGCAATTTGTAAGCTTGTGAACAAGGGCCGCAAAGAACACAACATTCGTTGTTCAGTTGAATCTACTGGTGGTTCTATTTACAACGTAAATACCATCCGTGCTGGTGAACTGGACTTTGGCGTTGTTCAATCTGACTGGCAGTACCATGGCTACAACGGTACAAGCAAATTCTCAGAGCAAGGTCCGTACAAAAAACTACGTGCTATGTTCTCTTTGCACACTGAACCATTCAACATTATTGCTCGTGCAGACGCAGGTATCGATAACGTTGCAGACCTTAAAGGTAAGCGCGTAAACATCGGTAACCCTGGTTCTGGTGATCGCGCAACAATGGGTGTTGTTATGGATGCATTTGGCTGGACAAACGACAGCTTCAAGCTAGCATCTGAACTAAAAGGTTCTGAGCGTTCTCAGGCACTTTGTGATAACAAGATCGATGCGTTCATCTACATGGTTGGTCACCCAAATGGATCAATCAAAGAAGCCACAACCTCGTGTGATGCAAAACTAGTTTCTGCAACGGGTAGCAACATCGATGAAATCGTTGCTGGCAACCCTTACTACGCATACAGCAACGTACCTGCAGGTATGTACCGTGGTACAGAATCTGACGTTAAGAGTTTTGGTGTTGCTGCAACTATGGTAACGACATCAGACGTATCTGATGACGTAGCTTACAACGTAGCAAAAGCAGTATTCGAAAACTTCAATACGTTTAAGCGCTTGCACCCTGCATTCGCTAACCTGAAGAAAGAAGACATGGTTAAAGCAGGTCTTTCTATCCCTCTTCACCCAGGTGCTGCGAAGTACTACAGAGAAGTGGGTCTACTAAAATAAACTCAGTAGAAATACTTTGACAAAAAAGGAGGCGCTCACGCCTCCTTTTATTGGCATATCAAACAATCGTTATTCCTGTTTATGCCAACTTCAATTTGACAGACATACTGTTTCAAAACACAAGTCATTGTCTTCATCAGTCTCAATAGCTAGACTGATGAAACTTGTTAACATTTTGTTAAGAATTTTTCGTTACATTAATTGAACGACCTGCTGCTGGACTTGCAGCATATAACACCAAAATATAATAAGGATAACGTACATGACGCAGACAACAACACCGTCTCAAGATGTGCAAGATATGGTGGCACAAGCCGATACTGGAGCGCGAAGCCCTGCTGGAATTCCAGGTCGGATTTTATGGTTTGTCCCTCTTTGTTGGTCTCTTTTCCAACTGTGGTACGCATCACCCCTGCCATTTATTTTCAATTTTGGCGTTCTGAATGACACAGAAGCCCGAGCAATCCATTTAACGTTTGCAGTATTTCTAGCCTTTACTGCATACCCAGCTCTAAAAACATCGCCTCGCGATCATATCCCATTAGTGGATTGGGCGATGGCGTTAGCCGGCAGTTTTGCCGCCGCTTATATATACCTATTTTATACTGAGCTCGCAGGTCGTTCTGGCGCGCCAACCACATTTGATATCGTTGCTGCAGTAACGGGTATGGTTCTGCTACTAGAAGCAACTCGTCGAGCACTTGGTCCACCGCTAATGGTGGTTGCTGCAGTATTCCTAACATACACCTTCGCTGGCCCTTATATGCCAGATGTAATTGCACACAAGGGTGCGAGCCTGAATAAGGCGATGTCTCACTTATGGCTAACCACAGAAGGTGTGTTTGGTGTGGCTCTAGGGGTTTCAACCTCTTTCGTTTTCTTGTTCGTACTATTTGGTGCCATGCTTGAACGCGCTGGTGCAGGTGCATACTTCATCAAAGTTGCCTTTTCGCTGCTTGGACACATGCGTGGAGGGCCGGCAAAAGCCGCTGTTGTTGCATCTGGATTGTCCGGTCTTGTTTCTGGTTCCTCGATTGCCAACGTGGTAACAACGGGGACATTCACCATCCCGCTAATGAAGCGTGTCGGATTCCCAGGAACGAAAGCGGGTGCGGTAGAAGTTGCAGCTTCAACCAATGGTCAGCTAACACCGCCAATTATGGGTGCTGCGGCATTCTTGATGGTGGAATATGTGGGCATTTCCTACGTTGAGGTTATCAAAGCCGCACTGCTTCCTGCTCTTATTTCTTATATTGCTTTGATTTACATCGTTCACTTAGAAGCATGTAAAGCTGGTATGACAGGGCTTCCGCGCCGCCGTGTTCCAACACTCGTGCAGAGCCTATTATCTTTCACTGGTACCATCCTAGGTTTGTGTGTGATCAGTGCCTTGGTTTACTACGGCGTAGGTTGGACGAAAGATGTCTTCGGTGATGCAGCCACCCCGATCGTGACGGTTGCTCTGCTTATCGCTTACTTAGCGCTAATTCGTATTTCAGCGAAGCACTCTAAAGAAGGCGCTATATCCATCGATTCGGAATTAACTGAAGTACCTGAACCGGGTCCTACCATTAAGTCTGGTTTACACTTCTTATTGCCAATCGTTGTTTTGGTTTGGTGTTTAACCGTGGAACGTTTCTCTCCAGGTCTTTCTGCATTCTGGGCAACCGTATTCATGATTTTCATCTTGATTACTCAACGTCCACTCATGGCTATCCTGTCTAAATCAGGCAACGTTAATGAGCAAGTGAAAGAAGGGTTTGTAGACTTAGCTGAAGCGCTGGTTTCTGGTGCTCGAAACATGATTGGTATTGGTGTTGCGACTGCTGCTGCGGGTACGGTTGTGGGCGTTGTGACGCTGACAGGTATCGGCTTAGTGATGACCGACTTTGTTGAGTTCATCTCTGGCGGAAGTATCATCTTGATGTTGCTATTCACAGCCATCATCAGTTTGATTCTCGGTATGGGCTTACCTACAACAGCAAACTACATCGTCGTATCAACACTAATGGCACCGGTTATTGTTACCTTGGGCGCAGCTCACGGGTTAATCATTCCACTGATTGCGGTTCACCTATTTGTGTTCTACTTCGGCATACTTGCGGATGATACGCCTCCAGTTGGTCTCGCGGCTTTTGCCGCTGCGGCGATTGCAAAATCCGACCCAATTAAAACGGGTATTCAAGGTTTCACCTACGATATCCGAACCGCCATATTGCCGTTCATGTTCATCTTTAACACTCAGTTGCTGATGATGGGCATTGATTCATGGTGGCACCTATTCTTAACCGTTATCTCTTCGATCATTGCGATGCTGATATTCTCTGCCGCGACTCAAGGTTGGTGGTTTACGAGAAACAAATGGTGGGAAACGGTGCTTCTACTTGTACTGACGTTCTCTTTCTTCCGACCTGGATTTTGGTGGGACATGCTTTACCCAGCAAAAGACTATTATGAAGGTCACGAGATCACTCAAGTGGCTGAAGGTCTGAATGTTGGTCAAACGTTAGAACTGCGTGTTGGCGGCGAAGATATTGATGGTGATTACAGCGAAAAGACTGTTCGTTTACCATTTGAAGATTCAGCCGTAACCGGTGAAGAACGTGTGGCATCAATGGGGTTAATGCTCAATGAAGTTGAAGGTCGTATGATCGTTGATATGGTTGAGTTTGGTAGCCCAGCAGAGGCATCTGGCGTCGATTTCGATTGGGAAATCAAATCGGTTGTCTTGGAAGCAGATAGACCGATGAAAGAGTGGGTATTTGTTCCTGCTCTGATGATCTTGTTTGCTATGGCTTGGAACCAAAGGCGTCGAGCGAACAAAGACGCCATTCCAGCTTAACGTATTCTAAAATCGACAGCGTTGAGTTCAACGCTGTCTTAAAAGAGATAAGCTATGTATAAAAATATTTTGGTTCCCGTCGACCTGAACGACGAAGGCTTTGCAGATAAAGCAATAGAGCTCGCAGTATGGCACGCGAAGAATTCGCAAGCCAAAGTACACTTGCTGACGGTATTGCCTGGGATTCACAACTCTATGGTCGCGACTTACTTTCCGAAAGATGCCGCTAGCCAAATGAAAAAAGACGTGAAAGCTCAGCTGCAAGAAGTGGCAGATAACAGCTTAACCAGTGCCAACATCGATAACGAAGCGCACGTTGCAGAAGGCAAGCCTTACGCAGCTATTTTGAAACACGCGGATTCTTTGAATGCAGACTTGATCATTATGCCAAGCCACAAGCGTTCAAAGCTTAACAAAGCCGTTCTGGGATCTGTTGCTGCGAAAGTAGTACAAAGCGCTAAAATTAGCGTTCTCGTGGTAAAGCCTCAGGGTTAATGCATTGATGCGTTAGAGGCAGAAAGTAATAAAGCAGCGAGTAAAAGCTTAAATTGAAGCACGTTTCGACGTGCTTTTCTTATGCCACTCGATTATTCAAATTACCCGCCACATACGACTCGATATTTTCTATCAAAATCTCACACAGGCGAGTAATGGCGCTATCGCTTCCCCACGCAACATGAGGCGTTAGCAACAAGTTGGGAAGATGCATATTCGCAATCAACAGGTTGGATTCGTCGGCTGGCTCTTCGGTAAATACATCCATTCCAGCTCCCGAAATTTGCTGGGACTTTAAGGCGTCAATAAGGGCGGATTCATCCACCAGCCCGCCACGACCAGCATTAATCAAAATGGCATTAGGTTTCATAGCTGTTAGCTCAGAGTGACTGATAAGATTGGTTGTTTCCTTAGATAATGGGCAATGAAGGGAAACCACATCAGCTACCCCCAGTGCTTTATCAAAGGGGACATACCCTTCACGACAAACCGTTGCCCCTTTACGCTCGGAGTAGATCACCTGCATGCCAATGGCTTGTCCGAGTGCGCCTGTAGCTTTACCCAATGCACCAGACCCAACGATAGCAAGCGTTGAACCTGCAACATCACCAATAGGATGAGTAAAGAAGCAGAATTGCTTTTTCTTTTGCCACTCCCCATTTGCAATATCTTGATGGTAACCCATTAAATTTCGACGAAGCGCAAACAACATCGCTATAACGTGTTCGGGTACAGATTGAGTTGCATATCCTTGAATGTTACAGACAGAAATCCCATTCTCAGCACAATATCTTAAATCGACGTTATTGGTACCTGTGGCGGCAATCGCAATCAGCTTGAGTTTGGATGCCTGTGCCAACACTTCCTCATTCAAAATGGCTTTGTTGGAAATCACAATATCTGCGTCTTTGATTCGCTCTGTGGTTTGGGAAGGCGTGCTAAGTGGGTATTCTTCCCACTGATGCTCAAAAGTAGGCTCTGGAACAGGAATTTGGGCAGGAATGGTGTCTCTGTCTAGAAAGACAATTTTCATTGAAGGCTCCTTTCCTGCCTTCATTTAAGGTCTAGGCAGGGATTTATAATCAGGCAATATTTTATCAAGCTGAAATTGTTGCAAAATTTCCGCTTCAGCTTCGGGATAGAAATCACAAGGCACAAACATCGCCTGTAATTCTTGAGAGCTAGGATGATAAAAAGTCAGCTCTGTTGAGTGAAGTTCAAGCCGAGTGGAATGTGCCATTGCCTCTGGCGTGGCATAAAACTCATCCCCTACAATTGGGTAACCTAGCGCCTGCATGTGAACACGAAGCTGATGAGAGCGCCCAGTTATCGGAATCAAGCGAACAACGGAAGTAAGCGCTTCCTTTTTCACGACTTGATATCGCGTTAAAGAGGGTTTGCCATGTTCATAACACACTTTTTGTCTTGGTCTATTTGGCCAGTCACAAATCAGCGGTAAATCCACCTCTCCTTCCTCAGATTCTGGGTGTCCCCAGACACGAGCGTAGTAAATTTTATGTGTCAGACGATATTGAAATTGCTTCTTTAAGGAGCGCTCCGCTTCTTTGTGCTTGGCAAACAACATCAACCCTGACGTCGACATATCTAAGCGATGAACTACCTCTAGGTCAGTATATTCTTCACGTAAGCGGCTCCACATACAGTCGGCATGCTCTGGTGCTCTTCCAGGCACCGACAACAACCCAGATGGCTTATTCGCAATCAGGATATCATCGTCTTCGTACGTAATGTCTGTCCAAGGAATGGTAGGAGGGGTGTATTCAAGCATCGCCATAAAATGTTTTTCTTTCGCGGAGATATTAGGGTCTGTTGACCTTTCGTGGTTAAATTTTGTTCGAGTTCTATGCCTTTTAATCGCGGAGCAAGGTGTGCAGCCTAGTCATTCTAAGCAAATACCTTGCAACAAAGAGTAAAAGGCATAGAAACGAACCCTTCAGGCAGCATTTGTGGCTTATTTCTACTGCGTTATCGCTCATTGATGTAGAACGCTACACCAAATGAGCTCTGCCTTGTATAAATCACCCACAAATTGCTGCAAAAATCATCTCGAAAGGTCAACAGACCCTACGTGAAGGGGAAATGAGCCTCGCCCATTCCCCCTTATATTTTTTCTATCAGTTATGGCTTACGACAATCAATCGCAGTGAATCCAACTGAATTTGAGCACTTTGGATGTAACCCGTCAGTTCCTTGATTTGTTGCTCAATTGCTTCAAGCTCTTCATCTCGGATATTTGGGTTCACAGCTTTAAGTGCCTGCAAACGTTCCAACTCACCATTGAGGTTAGATTGCATGTCACTCAAAGCTGAATCGCGCACTTTCGATAAGTGACCTTGGATATGCCCTTCACCCGCTTCAATGAGCTTATGAACATCCCCTTGAACCGAGCTTACTAATTTGCTGGCGAGATGACGATTCACCGGGCTTAGTTGGCGGTTAAAGCCTTCAAACTCGACTTGCTCAGACAAATCGTTGCCTTTGCCATCCAACATCATGCGAATAGGCGTTTGCGGTAAGAATTGCGACAAACCACTACGCTTAGGTGCTTGCGCATCCACAAGATAAACAAGCTCAAGCAGAATGGTGCCTACTGGTAATGCCTTGTTTTTCAACAGCGATACAGCAGATGTTCCCACGCCTTCGCTAAGCAGCAAATCGATACCACCTTGGATCATTGGGTGCTCCCAGCTCATGAAGTGCATATCTTCACGAGAAAGCGCAGTATCACGATCAAAAGTAATCGTTGCGCCTTCATAAGGTAAACCAGGGTAGCTTGGCACCATCATGTGCTCTGAAGGGGTAACCACTAGCGCATTTTCACCTTTGTCGTCTTGGTTCAAACCAATGGTGTCAAACAAGCTCAATGCAAACGTTACTAAATTGGTGTCGCCATCGGTTGATTCTATTTTCTCAACAATTTTCTGAGCTTTTTCACCGCCATTAGAGTGGATTTCCAGCAATCGGTCACGGCCTTGCTCAAGTTTGGCTTTCAGCTCTTGATTCATGTGGCGCGATTGATCAATCACTTCATCTAACGTTTCCGTATTTCCAGACGCCAACATCTCAATCAGTTGTTCGGAATATTGGTCGTACACTGCTCTGCCCGTTGGACAGGTTTCACCGAATGCGCTCAGCCCTTCTTCAAACCAGCGAGCGATAATGCCCTGAGACGTACCTTTTAGATAAGGAACATAGATATCGATATCGTGCTGCTGACCAATACGATCCAAACGTCCAATTCGCTGCTCCAGCAAATCTGGGTTGAATGGCAAGTCAAACATCACAAGTTGGCTAGCAAATTGGAAGTTACGACCTTCGGAACCTATTTCAGAACAGATCAGAACCTGTGCGCCGCCTTCATCTTGCGCAAAATACGCCGCCGCTTTATCACGCTCAAGTATCGACATTCCCTCATGGAACACTGTAGCTCGAATGCCTTCACGCTCTCTCAGTGCTTGCTCTAATTGCAATGCTGTGTTCGAGCGAGACGCGATCACTAACACCTTCTCACTGCGCTTCTCTTTCACTTTTTCAATGAGCCAGTTTACGCGAGAGTCAAACTGCCACCACGTTGCACTATCCCCTTCAAACTCTTGGAAGATCTCTTCAGGGTAAAGCATTTTCATGGCGCGAGCTTCAGGCTTCATTTGCCCACCGAGCATACCCGCCACACGCATTGCGGTGGTGTATTGGCTTGGAATGTCCATGGGCAATAGGTGAACATTACGCTCTGGGAAACCTTTAATGGCTGCCCTTGTGTTTCGGAAAAGCACTCGACCTGTACCGTGGCGGTCCATCAGGTTATCAATTAATTCCTGACGCGCTTTGGCTTTTTCCTGCTCTTCGCAACTGCCTTCGATAATGCGGAACAAGGGTTCAACATCTTGCTCTGAAAGCAATTCGGTAATTTGGTTTTTCGCAGAGTTTTCCAGCTTTTCACCAGAGAACAAAGTGGCTACAGCATCCGCAACAGGCGCGTACTGTTTTTCTTCTTCAACAAACGCACGGTAATCGTAAAAACGGTCTGGGTCTAAAAGACGAAGACGTGCGAAATGGCTTTCGTGCCCTAGTTGCTCTGGTGTGGCTGTAAGAAGAAGAACACCAGCCGTACGCTCGGCTAATCCTTCAACTACTTGATATTCTCGGCTTGGCGCTTCTTGGCTCCACTCAAGGTGATGTGCTTCATCCACCACCAGCAAATCCCAATCTGCATCCAGCGCTTGTTCAAAACGTTTCTTGCTCTTACGTAAGAAATCAAGCGAACACAAAACGTATTGCTGTGTTTCAAATGGGTTATCGGCTTCAGCAAAGGCTTCAATGCAACGTTCTTCATCGAAAACAGAGAAGTGCAAATTAAAGCGACGCATCATTTCGACTAACCATTGATGCTGAAGTGTTTCAGGCACCACAATTAAAATACGTTCCGCTCGGCCAGATAACACCTGTTGGTGAATGATCATGCCAGCTTCAATGGTTTTACCCAATCCCACTTCATCCGCAAGTAATACGCGAGGCGCATGACGGCGTCCTACTTCGTGAGCGATATAAAGCTGATGAGGAATGAGACCAGCGCGCATGCCACACAAGCCACGCATCGGGCTTTTGTGCTGCTGATACTGGTTGGTTAGCGCTCGATAACGTAAAACAAAATTGTCCATACGGTCAATTTGCCCCGCGAACAATTTATCTTGAGGTTTGTTAAATCGAATTTGATTGCTCAGCATGATTTCACGCAAAATCACACCGGATTCTTCCGTATCAGTACGTGTACCAAGGTAGGAAAGAACGCCATTGTCATCGACGACTTGTTCGACTTTTAATTGCCAGCCTTCTTGAGCATCAATCACATCACCAACATTGAATGTGACTCGGGTAACGGGGGCATCAGAACGAGCATATACACGGTTCTCTTCCGACGCCGCAAATAGCAATGTAACGGTTCTCGCATCCAGTGCGACTACCGTTCCTAAACCCAAGTCACTTTCTGTATCACTAATCCAGCGTTGGCCTAAAGCAAATGTCATGTGATTGACTACCTCATCGAGTATTTCGGTTTCTATCAGGGTAAATAATTATGGCTTCACCCTGTTCAAAAGGGCGCTCATCTTACTTGAACACGTGATTCACGTCACGTTCAACAAGAGTAATTTGCCTCTTTTTTTTACCCATTTCGCAATTGCAATCAAAGTGTAAAAAAGTTGTGACAAATCTAAAATACAAACTCACGAACTGTTGCTTATACTTATAAGTGAGCTCACACCGAAATAGGACAAGGTGTTGAGTTTGGTATCTAAACGGGTCTGAAGTAAGTCACTCTCTTAGCGGTACCTTTTTCGGGGTTTTGGTACCCCTCGCCTTCAGCAGTGACCTATGCCTCAGAAAAATGCTTGGCTAAGCACTCTGCTGCGGCAGAAAAGGAGACGCTTATGGGCGATACCGACCGGAAAATTTTTGTACTGGATACAAATATCCTTCTTCATGAACCTTTCGCAATCTATTCCTTTCAAGAACATGATGTGGTCATTCCAATGACCGTCCTCGAAGAACTCGACCGAATCAAAGACAGTAAACGCGATGTCGCGAGGGACGCACGCGTCGCGATTCGAGCGATGGAAAACTTGTTCCACGATGCCACACCAGACCAGATATCCGAAGGCATTCCTCTTTCAAAAGAAAACGCAGGAGGCACATTAGCCATTCTTGCTGATTTTGAATTACAAGAAACCGTACGTGCGTTTGCCGACAAAGCAGGCGACAACAGAATCTTAAACGGGGTGATTTACCTACAGAACAAGCGTTCACCCCGAGAAGTGGTGCTTGTCACCAAAGACATCAACATGCGATTACGCGCCAAAGGGGCGGGAGTACGTTTTGTTGAAGATTACCGAACAGACCAATTGATTGATGATGTCCAATTCCTAACCAAAGGGTTTCACACTTATTCAGGGGATTTTTGGACAAACATTGAAAAAGTGGAAAGCCGCAGTGTCGGGGGACGCACTTACCATGACATCAGTAAAGAGTCGCTAGAGCCAACCTTTATTAACCAATACATTGTTGACCAAGATTCCGACTTTGCTGCCCGTGTTGATTCCATGGAAAATCAAACAGTCACACTCAAACATTTAAGCCGAGAGCGCTTAATGAACCGACAAGCTTGGGATGTCAGCCCTAAAAACATCTACCAAGGAATGGCTCTAGATGCCCTTCTCGACCCAGATATCGATTTGGTCATCTTAACCGGAGCGGCGGGCAGTGGTAAAACCATGCTAGCCATGGCCGCGGCTTTGGAAATGTCGATTGAACGAAATCAGTTCGATAAGATCATTGTTACAAGGAACACACCAGACATCGGCGAATCCATCGGCTTCCTTCCGGGAACGGAAGAAGAGAAAATGATGCCATGGCTCGCCGCTGTTACCGATACACTGGAAGCACTGCATAAAAACGATCACTGCACCGAAGGTTCACTCAAATACATTTGTGATAAAGCCAATATTCAATTCAAGTCGATTAATTTTATGCGCGGTCGCTCCATCCAAAATGCTTTTGTGCTTCTGGATGAGTGTCAAAACCTCACCGCCTCTCAGATCAAAACCATCATTACCCGATGCGGAGAAGGCACTAAAATTGTGTGCTCGGGCAACCTTGCCCAAATCGATTCTGCCTACTTAACGCCCGTCACTTCAGGCTTAACTTATATGGTAGAGCGATTCAAAAACTTTGAAGGAAGTGCCAACGTTCACCTCAACGGTGTAGTGCGAAGTCGCTTGGCTGAGTTTGCCGAAGAAAACTTATAGCGTCTATTTGCTTACACGTTAGCTAAACCATTAGCTAATACATAAATAATGCCTCTCTCCTTCTCGGTGAGGGGCATTTTGATTTCTGCTTTCTGCGCGAGGGGCTGCTCTCTTTCGCTGACAAACGCTTACACTCTGATAATTCACTCAATGATACAGTTTTACTCCCTAAAAAATATTGCGAGAAAGCTATGGCCAGATTGTTTCTTCGTTTAGAAAGTGCCCGTAACCATCAAATTCTTATCGAAGAATTTGAACCTGAAGATACGTATATGGGGTATTTGAAACTGTCTGATGTGATACGTCAGCTCCAAGCAGCCAATAAAAGTAACCCTTTCGAACGTTGGACATGGCGATTCGATTATTCAAGCTACTCTATCAATTAACCTTCCTGCCCACTTCCATCACTTAGTTTCAGTTATCGGGCATATCTCGGAGTCAAAATTCATCATTTTTGAGATCATTTCTACTTTTCCCTGCCAAAAAGCGAATTCCTGACTCCCCACTGAAAGAGATAGGAGAATCTAGTGGTCTACTTCATGAATTGACTAGAGAGGGAAGTCAGGATGTCATATACAATTCTAGTGGTCGAAGACGACCAAGATATGGCGAATCTAATTAGTCTTAATCTAAAAGTGCAAGGCTACAAAACCATATTAACGTCACACATCAGCGAAGGTTACCAGATCGCTTGCCAAGGATTAGCTGATGCCGTGATCTTAGACAGAAAGCTGTGTGATGGCGACGGCACCGAAATGTGTAAGCTGCTACGCCAACAACACATCGGGATCCCGGTATTGATGCTGACAGCGCTCACCAGTGAGCATGACATGGTCGATGGGTTAGAAGCCGGTGCTGACGATTATCTAACCAAACCATTCAGTGTGATAGAGCTTCAAGCAAGAGTTCGAGCCTTATTGAGAAGGACAGAACACACGCGATGGACAGAAACCAACGACAGCCAGCCTGATATTGCTCCCCCACAAACCACGCCAGATTGGCACCTTGCCAACCAATCAACACATCAACTGGCTCCAGAGCAAATTGACACTTCAGTACCATCTTCGTTGATTTTTGATGATCTTGTGATTTCAAAAAAACTGCATGAAGTGCGCCTAGCTGGAGAAAACATCAATCTCACTCCTACCGAGTTTTCCCTTTTATATTGCTTGGCAAGCAAACCTGGACGGGTCTTCACCAAAGACGAACTGCTGATTCGAGTCTGGAACACCGACTACGACGGCTATCACCATACTGTCTGCAGCACCATTAATAGGCTGCGCAACAAAATCGAAATTCCAAAGAATAACGCACGTTTTATTCGCACGGTTTGGGGTGTCGGCTACAAATTCCAGCAAGAGGTGAGACAATGACTCGCTCTTTTAAAAGGCGCCTGTTTATTCTCTCTCTTATTTGGTCTTTAGTGAGCATTCCGCTTCTGACTTATCATTTTCATATTACATGGCAAGGCAGCGAACAACACGCTCGTCAGTTTTTACATAAAAACTTAGCCAATCACATGCGCGATGATAACCCGCTAATGGAAGGCAACGATTATTCCCCCAAAGCACTAAAAAGCATCTTCCATACTTTAATGGTGTTAGGTCCGGATTTTGAAATTTATTTTTTAGACAAAAATGGGATGATAACCACCACAGCATTAGATGATGATGTTGAAATCGCAACACACGTGAGTTTAACCCCAATCCTTAGGTTCTTAGCCGGTGACACTTTCCCTATTCTGGGGGATGACCCACGCGATTTGGAGCGTCAGAAAGTGTTTTCAGTTTCCGCTATCGAAAGCCCAAATGGTATAGAAGGTTATTTGTATGTCGTCATCGGTCGGCAATCGTCAGACATCGCGAGAGTTAACCGCTATATGATGCAGTACTCCCCCATGTTGATTAGTGGTATTGCGCTGATTTTGCTGTTTACCGTTCTTATTTATCGGCTAATTCAAAAAGATTTGCTTAACCCTAGCCAACAACTCATTCGTCAGATAGAACATTCAGCTAAGGAACATTTTAGGATCGAGCCCAATTTATCTGTCCCAGTTACTGAACTGCTTCCGTTGTCGCGCCAATTTGGGTATCTGCTCGACCACATTCAGTGGCAATTCTTGCGACTTAGGCAACACGAACATTCACGTCGCGAATACTTAATGCGTTTAAGCCACGACTTAAAGACGCCTCTCGCTAACATACAAGGCTACCTTGAAACATGGCTCCTTAATGGCAAGCAAAATGCGGAATTAGTTTCCACAGCACATAGCAATGCATTGAGGTTGCACGATCAACTTCAAGAACAATTTGATGCGGCAAAAAAAGAATTGATAGAGCCCGAAATTCAAAATGAGCTCATCGATATTGTCGAATTCATAAATGAATTGAAAGCACGCTTTGAAATCGGACTCGAAAAAAAATCTCTTGATATTTTTTGTACAATTTCAGTCAACGCCCAAGTGAATGCGGATAGGAAATTGTTGGTAAGGCTGATGGATAACCTTATGGAAAATGCCATTCGTCACAGCCCTGAAAAGGCAACTATTCAGCTATTTGTCAAACCTCATTGCGGAGTAAGCTCTCAGATTAACGTGAAAGATATCAGCATCGTCATCATCAATACGGTCAATCCAGCCAATCGTGGTGGGGAACTAGGTATGGGGTTAAAAACCGTCAATGCGATTCTGACGTTACATCAATCGAAATTAGAGATATCAGAGCAACCAGGGTTATTTATCGCCAAATTTAAGCTTTCAGTGCAGCCCTATTCCAACGCCCCATTATTGACAAATACATCAAGCAAGCAGAGTTAATCCATCAATTCCAACTGGTTTAAATATCATCCTCACCTTCTTTCAAAAGCGAGGATGATATTGACGACGGGAAAGATCCCGCTAGTGCCCTTTAAAACTCGGCGCTCGTTTTTCTAAAAAAGCACGCATGCCTTCTTTTTGATCATGAGTGGAAAATAACGAGTGAAAAACTCTGCGTTCAAACAACAACCCTTCTTTCAAAGAAACCTGCTCAGCTCGGTCGATGGCTTCCTTGCCGACTAAAACAGAAGGCTTGCTGTAACTAGCAATGACTTTGGCAACGGCAAGAGTTTCCTCTAGTAATACTTCATCTGGCATCACTCTGGCAACGAGACCAGCTCTCTCCGCTTCAGCAGCATCCATCATTCTTCCCGTCAAAATAAGATCCATCGCCTTAGCACGGCCTACCAAACGGGTGAGCCTCTGTGTTCCACCAATACCTGGAATAACCCCTAGTTTGATTTCAGGCTGACCAAACAATGCGGACTCCGAGGCATAAATGAGATCGCACATCATCGCTAATTCACACCCTCCCCCTAATGCATACCCCGAAACCGCCGCTATTTTAGGCGTCCGAAGCGCACAGAATGCATCCCAGCCAGAGAAGTAATCTGTGCTTAACATATCGGTATAACTTTTGTCCGACATCTCAGCAATGTCGGCACCTGCGGCAAAAGCACGCTCCGATCCCGTTATCACAAAACACCCAATTTCTGGGTTTTGGTCATACTCCGTCAATGTCTGAGTAATCGCAGACATAACCTCACTGTTGAGTGCATTGAGTTTATCGGGACGGTTGAGTCGAATCAAAACCACTCGACCTATTTGCTCAGTTTGGATAATCATAATTCTTTCCTCGTTATGAATCCCAGATGGCGCCATAGGCTGGAATGCCCCGACTCTCTAAGCCAAACACCACTTGTTGGGTTAATTTTTGATTGGCAATGCATATCACTGCTTCCGCATCAAATTTCTTGTAGGCGGCATACGCCAGTTTCACCATATCCGGCTTGCCTTTTTCTGTTGTATCCCAGATATCGGCATCCGGTTGAACCGATAGAATTTCATCTACAAGCTCGTCACCGTATGTTTCTCGTGGCGTTCGAGTAGACCAAACCAAATGCATCGGCACTTCTTTCGCAAGCAGATGAGGCAGGCAAGGACCTATTCCACTTCCCGTTGCAATGTACACAACGCGTTTAAACAGCACTTCGATGTTCGCCACACCAGCGGTTGGAATACCTTTAACCCAAACATGACTAGGTCTATCTTCGATGAGCTTTCCAGTCCAGTCGCCTGCGCGCGATACAGTTAATCGATATCCCGACGCCCCTGGGCTTGGTACATTGGCAAAGTGGTGCCACTCCAACAATGGGTTTCGACTTATTGCCATCGATGAGCCAGCAAACGGTGTAACACCATAATCAAATTTCAGAAGTGCTACGTGATTAGAGGGTGTTTCAATTTTCACAGGAACACGGCGAAGGCGAAGCCATGGAAGAAGGATGCTAATGCTCACCACAATCAATGCCCAAAACGAAAGGGAATCCAACAAGATGGAGGTGATATTCTGGCTCGGGTTTAAGTCGGCTGCCAATGTGAACGTTTGCCCCCAAAACAGAATCAATACGCTCCAACCACCAAAGCGATGGGTTCTTTCAAACGCGTTGTGATACTTCTTGCGAATATTGGGTAAAGCCATAAAAATGATCAGCATCAGCAATGCTAGTATCGCGTAGGTAATTCCAAGTGTTATGGATGAAATGGAAGCCAGTTGGTGCTGATAACTAAAAGCTAACGCACCTGTAAAAATCGCAAACCAAGACGTTGCAGCCATAGCGCTCCCACTGTGTAGACCTCCGTGGTGGTAGATTTTCCCTAAATGCCAACGTATCGACAAAGGCAGAGATGTGGGCGCTCGTGTTGCCAACCAGAAAAGCAAATTAATCACGTATTGCTGGCGAACTAATACGGCAACCGTCAGATTCAAAACAACCATATTTGAAAGCGTTTGGAGTGCAATCCCGTCGGCTTTAAACCATTCTCCAACCGTTACGCCAAATCCCAATGTAGCCACATTGGCAATGAACACGAGAATCACCAATCGATAATAATGTTCCATCGCTGGATACGACCAAATTCGACGAAGTAACGAACGCTGCTCTGGCAAAACAACGGCGCTTTGATCTATTGAACTCATGGTGTTTCCTCCGTAATGGCTAACTGGCTTTTCTCGTAATGTGCCATCAAAGCACGTTTATCAACCTTTCCTCGTGAGGTTTTAGGCAAGTTATCGAGTGCAAATACGGTACTGGGTACACAGTAGTAAGGCAGATGCTTCTTAACGTGGTTTTGCGCTTCAGATTCACAGACATGAGCTGGGGTAACAAATGCGATGAGCGTTTTGCAATCCACCTTCATTGTCACAGCTTGATGGCAGTTCTCTGTCTTTTCCAACACCCGAGAAACAGAATCCAATTCAACGCGAAAGCCCAGGATTTTCACTTGGTCATCAGTGCGCCCTAGATGAAGGAGCTCACCGCTTTTCGTCCATTTACCAAGGTCGCGCGTTCGAAACATTTTGTACTTACCACCTAGAAATGGGTCTGGGCGATATCGGTCAGCATTCAGCACCTCATTACCGATGTATCCAGCCGTAACGCATAGACCACCTGCCCACATTTCACCAACATCGCCAATCGCGCAGGGTTTGAGGTCATCGTCCAATACGTACACGGTATTATTGGGTGTCGGCTTACCTATCGTGAGCTCTTCGCAAGCATTCGAATAATGCTGCGCAGTGTTGATAATGGTGATTTCGGTTGGACCGCAAGCATTGTAAAAACGACAAAAGGCTCCCCATTGGTCTGCTAAAGGCTGCGGACAAGGTTCACCTGCGACAGCAGCAACTTGAATAGATTGGCAATGCTTGGCATCTAAACTCGCGAGAATAGATGGAGTCGCAATCACCGCATCCGCTTGGCTTACCGTGGCTTGAATATCGCGATTGCGAATCATCAATGTCGCGCCGTGGCAAAGAGTGACAAAAATCTCCCAAGCGCACATATCAAAGGCAATGCTTAAAATTTGCCCGACCTTCATTCCGGGCTCTATACCCAAATCTCCAGGTGAGGTCATCACGATATTCGCAACATTCTGATGCGTCACTTGCACACCATTCGGAGTACCTGTTGTGCCCGAAGTAAACAAAATAAAGCACCGTGATTCTGGCTCTACATCTGGTAATTCCAAACCTTCGCTGTCGTATAGCTCTGGCAGTAGTTCATCTAAGAAATACAGGTTTTGATGGCTGAGTTCTGGCAAATACTGTTCTAGGTGCGAAAGGCTCAGTACCGTTTTTACGTCCGCTGTTTCACAGACATGTTTCAGTACTTTTTGGGGTGCCACGCCAGCGTGCTGAGGGACATAGCAAGCACCCAGTTTTAAGGTTGCCAGAATGCCAATTAGCATTGGAATTGATCGCGTGAGAAAAATACCTACAGCATCACCTTGCTTAATACCTCGCTTTTGTAGGAAAGAGGCAAGTTGGTTTGCTTTTAGATTCAGCTCTCCATATGTGATTTTTTCTTCTTCATGAATTGCTGCTATTTGATTTGGCATGAAGATCGCCTGAGCCTCAATAGCAGTATGAAGGCAAGAGTATTCAGGAATGGCGTAAGGACCTTGTCCAAACTGCTCAAACAAAATCTGCTCACTCAGTGGCAGTTCAGAAATGGCACGTCGTCGAAAATGAAAGCGTCGTGTCGGTTGAAATTTGTTGTAATACTGTGAACTGTTGAGGCTATGCCCTGACTGTAATTTAGGGAGCTTCATGATTTTCTCCTTGTTATTGGTTTGCTAAAACCTAACAAGAGAAGTTCACAAATTTCTCACAAAGAGGTACTGAGTTTGTCACAAGTTTCTTAAGCAGCTTTGTGAAAAACACCTGAAACTTTTCTGACATTCATTGATAAAAGCGTTTTAGGGGTAGCAAAAGCGCTCCCCAAAAAGCAAAAATCGTGCTTACTGAAACAGTAAGCGCGATGATTTTTGGAGGCTATTTTCAAACAAAAGCTATCTGTAGGTAGTTTGAAAACAAATAATTTGAGTATAAATAGTTAGACGATAAACAAGGTAGCAAGCCCTAAGAAGACCATAAGCCCTACAACATCCGTTACGGTCGTTAACGCCATTCCACCAGCTAAAGCCGGATCTATATTTCTCTTTTTCAAAAAGATTGGAATGCTCACGCCTGCTATTCCTGCAACTAATAGGTTCGTCATCATGGCAGCAGAAATCACCCCACCGAGCAGCCAATCATCTTTCCAAACGACAACAATGCCACCAATGATCAAAGCCCAAAGTAAGCCATTCAGAAAACCGATCGCCGCTTCTTTGAGCAGTAATTCGCGTTTGTTGGTATCACCAATGTGCCCTAGAGCCAAACCACGGATCACCAACGCAACCGTTTGATTACCTGCGACTCCCCCCATGGAAGGAACAATGGTCATCAATACGGCTATTGCTGCCATTTCCTGCAGAGTAGCTTCAAAAAGGTTAGAAACTGAAGCTGCTGTTAACGCGGCTAACACGTTCGCCCCGAGCCAAATACTCCGCTTACGAGCCGACTTAACGACAGGGGCAAAGGTATCTTCCTCATCGTCCAAACCCGCCAGACTCATCATGGAGTGCTCGGCATCTTCACGGATTACGTCAACAACGTCATCAATGGTAATTCGACCCACCAAATGATTGTCTTCGTCAACCACTGGTGCGGAAACCCAATTTCTCCGCTCAAACAAACTCGCGACATCACTATCGCTGGCATTGACGGAAATCGCTTCGTCCGCGTCTTCCATGATTTCACTGATTTGAACATCTGGCTGAGAAGTCAGTAAGGTTGTTAGGTGCAAATACCCTGTTAATTTACTGGTTTCGTCAATCACATACAGTGCATCTGTCGCTTCAGGGAGCTCACCTTTGATGCGCAAATAGCGTAAAACAACATCGACTTCGACATCACTACGAATAGTGATAACGTCGGTACTCATTAAACTACCGGCGGTATCTTCGTCATACGCCAACGCTGTTTCGATCCGATGCCTATCCGCGGTATCCATCTGAGATAGAACTTCACGAGAGAGGTCATCAGGAAGGCTTCGAAGTACGTAGGCTACGTCATCCGTTTCAAGCCCTTCCGTTGCTTCAGCCAGCCTTTCTGGTGCCATTTTGGACACTAGGCTGTCTTTCACATCTTCAGAAAGCTCATCAAGGATTTCGCCATAATCTTCAGGATCCGTGAGTTGCCAAAGCACATCACGGCTTTTACGAGGAGAAGCTTGCAGGAGGTGGGCGATATCTTCCGGCTCCATATCTTGGAGCATACGGCGAACATGGACAAATCGACCGCTGTCTAACGCATCGCTTACTTCTTGTAGGGTTTGATGAGTTTGGTCAATTTCTAACTGCTCAGCCATTCTCTTCCCCTATTTTTACATTCGTTTACAATATGTTGAGTATACCCAAACTACCTGAAGATGCTAGGTTCAGCGAGAAGGACATGGCTAACAATATGTGAAAGAGACGAAAAATAGGTGAAAGAAACGAAAAATTACTCTTCTTCGTCGAAGCGATGCTCAATCAGGTCACAAACAGCGCTTAAGGCTTGTCCAGCATCTTCACCAACAGCAGAAATAGTAACGCTTTGCCCCTGAGAAGATTCCAACATAAGTAGCCCCATAACGCTTTCAGCAACTACGGTTTTTTCACCGTTACTGACACTGATATCGGCATTGAAGCTTTGGGCGAGTTCAACGAGTTTGATGGCTGCACGGGCGTGCAAACCGAGGCGATTTTGAATAAAAACAGTTCTACAGCATTCCATTGCCAATTTTTACTCTCTTAGTCCGGTTATTATTTATGGTGCTTTTCCAAGCTTGTATGACGAATCTGTACTTGGTGACCTTGCTTTGTAAAATACTCACCAAGTTGTTGCGTTATATACACTGAGCGATGCTTGCCGCCAGTACATCCAATAGCCACTGTTAGATAACTGCGATTGTTTTTCTGCAGTAGTGGCAACCAGTGTTCGATAAAGGTTTGTATCTGCCCTTTCAGCTCTAACACTGCATCGTGCTTCTCTAAAAAGGCTTTTATGGGGGCATCTAACCCAGTTTGCGGACGCAATTCAGGTTCCCAATGCGGGTTAGGCAAAAAACGAACATCAAATACGTAATCCGCATCGTTAGGCAGTCCGTATTTGAACCCAAAAGATTCAAACACCATCATGAGTTCTTTACTTTCTCTACCTTCAACTCGCTGGCGTACCGTTTCACTCAAATCGTGCAGTGATTGATTACTGCTATCTAACACCAGATCGGCGTATTCTTTGAGATTCAACAATAGCCCTTTCTCTAACCGAATCGCTTGTTCAAGTGAAAGCTTTTCTTTCGGTCTCATCGACAATGGATGGATTCGGCGGGTTTCGCTGTAGCGTTTTAGTAGGGTGTTTTCATCGGCATCTAAAAACAGAACATTCACATCAAGTTCGGATTTAAGTTTGGTCAACGTTGTCGTAACCAAAGCAGGATCTTGAGGAAGGTTTCGAATGTCGATACTTACGGCTACGTTTTGTTGGCCACCCTGAATGGACTGTACAAAGTTTTCTAACAGTGAAACAGGCAAGTTGTCGACACAGTAATAACCGAGATCTTCTAAAACTCGAAGCGCCACACTCTTTCCGGCCCCGGATTGACCACTGATGACAATCAAGCGTTTTTTGTCTGATGGCTGAGAAGAGTTCGTCATGACTACTGCGTTATGATGTCGTAAAGCTCTTGATCTGATTGAGCATTACGAAGAGATTTAAGGGTGGACTTATCGTTTAAGCGTTCAGCCATAGCGGATAAGGTTTTAAGGTGAGTTTTGCATTGAGCATCAGGTACCAATAATGCAAAGAGTAAGTCCACTGGGCGGTTATCTATGGCATCGAATTCAATGGGTTCCTGACATTGCAGTAAAACTGCGACAGCTTGGTCGCTCTCCATCATACGACCATGTGGAATAGCAATACCATTTCCTATTCCAGTACTGCCCATTTTTTCTCTGTTGAGCATGCATTCAAACAGCTCTGTAGAGTTTTGCCCCGTGTGTGTGGCGGCAACTTCACTGATAATTTCCAGTGCTCGTTTCTTGCTTGTACATTGGACTGCACTTTTTGTGCAGTCCAATGCAAGTACTTCGCTTAATTGCATGTTAGTGGCTACTTAGCTTTTCTTTGTGCTTATTGAGTTGTCGAACTAATTTATCGACTAAAGAGTCTATGGCAGCATACATGCTTTCGTTCGTCGAAGTCGCATGAATGTCGCCCTGGTTGACATGAAGTGTAGCTTCTGCGATTTGATTCAACTTTTCAACACGCAGTACTACTTGAACTTGATTGATGTGATCGAAGAATCGCTCTAGCTTTTGGAACTTGGATTGAACGTAGTCTTGCATTGAATCGGTAAGATCAACGTGGTGCCCTTGGATATTGATTTGCATAGACTTTCCTTCTTACTGTAGGCCTAGAGTAGGCGTTTACGCTGACTGGATGGCGCAATGCCGAGGGACTCTCTGTATTTTGCGATCGTTCGCCTCGCTACTTGTATCCCTTGGTCAGCTAACAAAGCGGCAATCTTGCTATCACTGAGTGGCTTAACGATATTTTCCGCAGCCACCAGCTTTTTAATTAATGCGCGAATTGCCGTTGACGAGCACTCTCCACCGTTATCGGTACTGACGTGACTAGAAAAGAAATATTTCAGTTCAAAAATACCACGCGGAGTGTGCATATACTTTTGAGTGGTGACCCTTGAAATGGTCGATTCATGCATATCCACCGCCAGTGCTATATCGTTCAGCACCATTGGTTTCATCGCTTCCTCACCATATTCGAAGAAATCATGCTGATGCTCAACAATGCAACGTGCAACTTTGAGCAATGTCTCGTTTCTACTTTCTAAGCTCTTAATCAGCCATTTTGCTTCTTGTAAGTTAGTTTTTATGAACTGACTGTCAGAACTGTTTCCTTTACCTAACGCAGCGTATTGCTGGTTCACTTTAAGCTTTGGTACGCTATCTGGATTGATAGATACTCGCCATTGACCATGTTCTTTAAAAACAGAAACATCGGGAATAACGTATTCCGTTTCATCCGGTGTTACGCTACTGCCAGGACGAGGATCCAACTGTTGAATCAATGACAATACATCACGTAAGTCGGACTCTTTTAGCTTCGTTTCTTTGATGATTAACTTGTAATCACGATTACCCAAATGATCGATGTGATTTTCAAGCAAAGATTTAGCCTGAGATAACCAAGGCGTATCTTCTGGAAACGTCGCTAATTGCAATAACAGGCACTCTTGCAGATTTCGGGATGCTACGCCTAACGGATCAAACTGCTGAATACGCTTCAGAACAGCTTCTACCTCATCCAGCTCGACTTCTTCGTTCCCCATGCTTTCCAAAATATCTTGAGTATCGATGGTGAGATAACCATAATTATCAACCGCATCAATAATCGCCATTGCAATGGTTCTATCGGTGTCGGTGAATGGGGTTAGATCAAGTTGCCAAGTCAGGTAATCTTGGAGGCTTTGGGTAGTCTCACCCTGATAGACAGGAAGGTCATCGTCTAGTGCAATACCTGTGTTGCCTGTATTTGCACTGTAAACATCTTCCCACGTTGTGTCGATTTCTAAATCGTTGCTGATTTCGGATTTTTCAATCAAATCCGAGCTGTCACTTAATTCTGGTTCTACAGTAACTTCTTCGTTGGACTCTTTCTCATTAGCGCTAGCTTCTTTGGCAGCTTCTTCATTGGAGGGGCTTTCTTCATTGCCTTCATCCACATCTAAAAGTGGGTTTGACTCCAAGGCTTCTTGAATCTCCTGCTGCAAGTCCAACGTTGACAGTTGCAACAAACGAATCGCTTGTTGTAACTGAGGCGTCATCGCCAGTTGCTGACCTAGCTTTAATTGTAATGAGGGTTTCATGTAGTCCTTTTCTTATCTTTCTAATTCGGGAAGGATGTGCCAATTGGTATCCTCTATTTAATCATAGACGGAATTGCTCACCCAGATAAACCCGTTTTACCTGTTCATTATTGAGAACCTGTTCCGGTGTTCCTTCCGCGATTAAATGCCCTTGGCTCACAATATACGCACGCTCACACACATCAAGGGTTTCACGAACATTGTGATCGGTAATCAACACGCCCAATCCTCTGTCTCGTAGGTGCTCAATGATCTTTTTGATATCAATGACCGAAATAGGATCTACCCCTGCAAACGGCTCATCAAGCAAAATAAATTTCGGATTTGCTGCCAACGCTCGGGCAATTTCTACTCGGCGTCTTTCACCGCCAGAAAGTGCCATACCATTACTTTTACGGATATGCTGAATATGGAATTCGTCCAGTAAATCTTCAAGCCTGTCTTGGCGCTGCTCACGCGAGAGTTCTTTACGAGTTTCCAGCACGGCCATAATATTGTCTTCCACCGACAATTTTCGGAAGATAGACGCTTCTTGAGGTAAGTACCCAATACCAAGTCTCGAGCGAGAGTGCATAGGCAATATACTGATATCTTGGTCATCAATAGAGATACGACCTTCATCACGACCGACCAATCCAACAATCATGTAAAACGATGTCGTTTTACCCGCACCATTTGGTCCCAATAACCCTACTATTTGACCTGATTTTACCTCTAAGCTGACATCAGTGACTACTTTTCGTTTTTTATAGCTCTTCGCCAGATTTTCTGCTTTTAAGATTGCCATTTAGAATTACTGTTTCTTCGTCTGAGTGGGTTGTAGGACAGTCGATACACGTTCGCCTTTTTTGCTATCGGCAATCAATTTTTGAGGCGTAATCAAGTATTTGATCAGTGGTCCTTTAATCACACTATCATCTTGAGACAACACGGCATTTTCAGTCATCGTCAGCAAGTCTTTGCGAACTTGATAGAGCAAAATATTGGCTTCACCATGTAACGTTTTGCCATCATCTGTCAGCTGAGTAAAGACTGCTGTCTTACCAAACGCCTCTATTTGCTCGATACTCTCATCTTCGGAATTTCGAATCACGATCACTTTGTCTGCTGTGATATTGATGCTGCCTTGTTTCAGAACCACATCACCAATAAACGTGACTTTGTTGCTGATCATATCCAGCGCTTGGCTGTCAGAGTCTATATAGATAGGCTGCTCTGAATCTGTGCTTAATGCCCAGACAGGAGCAGATAAAACTAAGCAAGAAATTAAGCTAAGGAGTCTTCGTCTCATATTTACTTTGCACTTGTTTTAATAGGGTTGCGGTGTTGTCACCAAAATTGCCCACCATCGCATTCCCATTTGAAATAAATGTCGGACCAACGAGCGCTACAGGCTCGTCGGTATTAAAATCTTTACTGATCAACTCAATAATGAGCTTTTCTGTCGTTATAGTATCAAGTCCCGCTTCTGGGTTGAGATTCTTTGCGAGCACGTTACCCGTCAAGGTAAGTACATTATCATCATCTAAAATACCTTTGTCGGCAGTGACTCTCCACTCTTTCGTATAACCTTCGCGAAAAACGCTCAGTTCCAGCTTCTCAAAAATGGTATCACCACTTTTTGCAAAGTGATCCAAATAGCTAGAACGGATATCAAAATTTCTTACACCACCTTCGGTGTAACTGGTGTTGAGCAAATCTTTACCAGAAAATGCAGGTAGCTCAATATCTGGCTTCACCTGAAGTATTTCCGGTTCACTTTTACCGTATAGATAATACACACACCAGCAAGATATAAAAATAAGAACAAGGTATATAGGACGAGGAAGCGTCATATACTCAAACCTTTGTGACTATCCAACTCACCACGCGCTTCCAATACAAGGTCGCATACTTCACGCACGGCACCATGGCCACCTTTAATGTGCGTCACGTAATTGGCTCTTTTCACCAACAGTGGGTGACCATCTGCCACACACACTTTTAGCCCAACTTTTTCCATCACAGACCAGTCAATCAGATCATCGCCGATGTATCCTGTCTGTTCTGGTGCGATATTCAGTTTTTCACAAATATCTGCATAAGCTTTTAACTTGTCATCCTGCCCTTGATAGATCAAGGAAATACCTAAGGCAGTCATCCGGTTCTCGACTATCTTAGATTGCCTACCTGTAATAATCGCAATTTCAATACCCGCACTCATCAGAGCTTTGATCCCGTAACCGTCTCTTGTGTGGAACGTTTTCAGCTCTTCTCCCTGATTGCCCATATACACCAGACCATCAGAAAACACGCCATCTACATCGCAAATCAGTAATTTAAGGTTCTTTGCTATGTTAAATACATCGCGGTTAACATCGCCATAAATCGTTGAAATCATCTGACTCACTACATAACTCCGGCTTTCAAAAGATGATGGATATTAAGGGCACCAACAAGCGTATTATTC
This sequence comes from Vibrio penaeicida, assembly GCF_030689305.1. Lineage (GTDB taxonomy): Bacteria > Pseudomonadota > Gammaproteobacteria > Enterobacterales > Vibrionaceae > Vibrio > Vibrio penaeicida_B. Next base: position 256,111 of record NZ_JAUYVM010000006.1, read on the forward strand.
TCAGACAACAATAAACTGGTTATGCTCCGTGCTTGCATCATATTCACCGCTTCTACCGCTAACATGTCCGGTGAAGCCATCATAGGGTTCTCTGTCATAACAGAACCTATAGATGCGGTATGAATATCGACTTTTTTATCAAGAAGACGACGTAGATCACCGTCTGTAAAGATACCAAGGACCTGATCGCTTGAATCCACAACCGCCGTCATTCCCAAACCTTTTTGAGATATCTCTAATAAGGCATCTTTTACTGATGCGTCTGGTGATACCTTGGGAAGCGCATCGCCAATTTGCATGATATCGGCGAGCTTCAAGAGAAGTTTGCGCCCTAACGCACCGCCAGGGTGAGAAAGCGCAAAGTCGTCTGCGGTGAAACCTCTAGCTTGGAGAAGTGACACAGCCAGTGCATCCCCCATAACTAGTGTTGCTGTCGTACTTGTCGTAGGAGCAAGCCCTAAACTGCAAGCTTCCTCAGGGACATGAATGCACAAGTGGACATCGGCCTGTATTGCCATATTGGAAGACGGCTTACCTGTCATTCCAATAATACCGATACCTCTGCGCTTTAAAACGGGGTAAAGCGCTAATATTTCTGAGGACTCACCAGAGTTCGAGATTGCCAGCACGATATCGCCATTTTCTACCATACCTAAGTCACCATGACTCGCCTCTCCTGGATGAACAAAAAAAGCAGAAGTACCAGTACTTGCCAACGTCGCCGCTATCTTTTTTCCAATGTGACCGGACTTACCCATGCCCATGACCACAATTTTACCTTTAGCTTCGAGGATAGCTTCACAAGCCTGAATAAAAGAAGCATCAAAGTACTGCTCAAGTTGAGACAGCCCTTGGATTTCAATTTCCAACACTTTTCTCGCGGCACTACAGAAATCGAATGTTTTCGACATGGATAGGCTCCTGAAGAAGAAATAGACTACGCAGCTACATTATAAAAAAGATAACCTTGGTAAACCGCGAAAATAGTGAGCAGAATGCCCCCTTCAATGCGGTTGACGCTTCGTGATTTACCCAGTGCCATTACGACGAGTAATAACGAAACAGCAAGCATGACCCAAAAGTCACGTCCCATTGCATGCTCATTAAGAATAGATGGGTTTAAGATACCCGGAATACCCATTACGGCAAGAATATTGAAAACGTTTGAACCAATGATATTCCCGACAGCCATGTCATCTTCACCCTTCATAACACCAGCCAAAGAAGCGGCTAATTCAGGCAAACTGGTACCTATCGCAATGATGGTCAACCCAATGACTAAATCACTCATACCAAAGTATTTTGCAATGATAACAGCGTTATCCACCAAGATATCCGCTGATAGTGGTAGCAGAATAAGACCGATAACTGCCCACATCACCGCTTTAGAATTTGGCATGCCCTCGGGGATTTCAGATTCTTGATCTTCAACGAATGCATCGCCATTTTGTTTTTCTTTTTGGCTAATTCGCAGCATCGCAAGAATGAAAGCAGCAAAAAGAACAAACAACAAAATACCTTCGTAGAAACCAAGGAAATTGTCGAACATCAATGCACCCGCCACGACGGTGACGACGATCATAAGAGGAAGTTCGCGTCGAACCACGACAGAACTAATAGATAAAGGCTTAATAAGAGCGGTAATACCCAAAATAAGGGCTATATTGGCGATGTTTGAACCCAAGACATTTCCTACCGCTGTGTCTGTCTTTCCATCTAAAGCTGCTGTAGCAGAAACCATCATCTCTGGTGCTGAGGAACCCATTGCCAAAATGGTCATACCGATTACCAATGGTGAGATACCAAAATTTCGGGCAAGAGCAGCAGCTCCTAAGACCAATTTATCTGCGCTCCAGACGAGCAAAGTTAAGCCTACGACAAGCAACGCAACGGCTTCAAGCATGATGTTCCCTTTAAATTAACTGAGTAGAAAGACAAGTAGCCGCCAATTTTGACGGTTCGTGACTCAAAATGGAAGCCATTATATTAAAAAGAAACAAGGATTCGCGACAGACTAACGGTATTAAGAAAGGATGCTCGGTTTGAGTTTTGGGTTAAATTAAGGTCATATTCGGTAGCTTTACTTTGAATTCAAAGCGTTTAGTGCTTATCATTGCCAATTCACCTCAGCTCAACTAGCAGCATATTAGAAGAACTTTATGTCGACAGCGGATTTAGTCACCATTCAAAACCTGACTTTCTATCGTGGAACAAGAAAAATCTTTGATGATGTCACCCTATCTGTTCCCAAAGGAAAAATTACTGCCATCATGGGGCCTTCTGGTATCGGAAAAACAACCTTACTCCGCCTGATCGGGGGACAAATTCACCCTGATAATGGCGATGTCATCTTTGATGGCGATAATATTCCTCGCCTTTCTCGACATGCACTGTATGAAGCGCGTAAGAAAATGAGCATGCTTTTTCAATCTGGTGCACTCTTTACTGATATCAATGTCTTTGAAAATGTTGCGTATCCTCTAAGAGAACATACTGAACTTAGTGAAGAGATCATTCGTAGTATTGTTTTACTCAAACTTGAAGCCGTAGGGTTACGTGGCGCTGCGGAATTAATGCCCAGCGAACTTTCCGGCGGTATGGCTCGCAGAGCGGCTTTAGCAAGAGCTATTGCCCTAGACCCCGAGCTCATTATGTATGACGAACCATTTGTCGGACAAGATCCAATCACCATGGGTGTGTTGGTGAAGCTTATTCAGAATTTAAACCAAGCGCTGAACCTCACTTCAATTGTCGTGTCTCACGATGTACCGGAAGTCATGAGTATCGCAGACCATGCTTACATTCTTGCCAACGGCAAAATCATTGCGAGCGGAACACCAGAGGAATTGATGGCGAATCCAGACCAAAATGTACAGCAATTCCTGACTGGAATGGCAGACGGTCCCGTCCCATTCCAATTCCCAGCAGGCGACCTGACTCAAGACCTTTTCAACACACCGGGAAGTGCTCAATGAACACCTTGCTGAATGTTATAACAAGTGTTGGGCACAGTACGCTGTCTATTTGTCGAGCTTGGGGACGGGCGACACTCATGCTTTTTGGTGCTCTGGTTGCCAAACCTCAGCCAATCAAACACTTTCCGTTGCTGATAAAACAACTCTACAGTGTTGGTGTGCAGTCTATGGTCATCATCGTGCTATCGGGGTTGTTCATCGGCATGGTCATTAGCCTGCAAGGATATGTTGTTTTAGTCGATTTTGGTGCAGAAGGCGCATTAGGTCAGATGGTGGCCCTTTCACTACTACGTGAGTTAGGGCCAGTGGTGACTGCACTGTTATTTGCAGGGCGAGCGGGCTCTGCTTTAACGGCTGAAATCGGTTTAATGAAAGCCACAGAGCAATTATCCAGTATGGAAATGATGGCTGTTGATCCACTTAGAAGAGTCATCGCTCCTCGTTTTTGGGCTGGCGTCATTTCAATGCCGCTTCTTGCAATGATTTTTATGGCTGTTGGTATTTGGGGCGGTCAACTTGTTGGCGTTGACTGGAAAGGCATCGACCACGGAAGCTTTTGGGCTTCGATGCAGTCCTCAGTAGAACTAGGGCAAGATATTGGTAACAGTTTAATTAAAAGTGCCGTCTTTGCTTTAACGGTTACATGGATAGCACTTTTTAACGGATACGATGCGATTCCAACATCTGAAGGGATCAGTCGTGCTACAACTAAAACAGTGGTGCACTCATCACTGGCTGTTCTGGGACTCGATTTTGTCCTAACAGCACTTATGTTTGGGAACTAAAGATGCAACAAACTCGTAAACTGGAATTATTAGTAGGAAGCTTTGTCATCGCGAGTGTGATTGCCATTCTTGTTATGATTCTAAAAGTCGCCGATGTAAAAAGTTTTGGCTCAGGGGCAACCTATCAGCTGAAAGCCCAGTTCGATAACATCGGCAGTTTAAAACTCCGCTCACCGGTTAAAATCGGTGGTGTTGTTGTTGGACGTGTTTCGGACATCACTTTAGACATTGAAAGCTACTTGCCCGTTATTACGCTCACTATTGATAAGCAATATGGTGAATTCCCAGAAACATCTAGCGCACAAATCCTCACTTCAGGATTAATTGGTGAGCAATATATCGGGTTGGTACCCGGTTTTGTTGATGAAGACATCGACATGTTGCAGGAAGGCGACTATATAGAGGATACGAAGTCAGCACTAGTACTCGAAGATCTCATTGGGCAGGTCTTGTATCGCGTTGGTGGTGACTCAGAAAGTTCGGAGGAACCGTAATGAATTGGTTTAAAAAATGGACATTGGCAGCAACGCTAAGCGCTCTTTCGCTTGTTAGTATTGTACAGACTAGCGCGGCACAAACTATTGATGCCACCAAGCCATACGACATGATGCGACAAGTCGCCGACAAGACGTTCTCTCGCCTAAAAAACGAGCAAAGTCAGATCAAATCCAACCCTGACACACTAAAAGTCGTGGTTGAAGAGGAGCTGATGCCCTTTGTAAACAATCGCTACGCGGCGTTGAAACTGCTTGGACCGAACTTAAAAAAATCGAAAAAAGAAGACGTTAAAGTTTTTGTTGAAGCGTTTCGTGCTTACCTTGTGACGTCTTACGCTCAAGTTTTGACACAGTACACCGATCAATCGATAGAATTTGCCCCAGCAAGACCACTCGATCCTAAAAGCCGTATTATTTCTATTCGAGTAGAAATCATCGACAACCCAAACCCAAACATTAAGCTCGACTTTAAATTGAGAAAAGATAAAAAAAGCGGCGAATGGGCTGCGTTTGATATGGTAGCTGAAGGGGTAAGCCTACTCTCCAGTAAGCAATCAGAATGGAACAGTAAAATTCGAAGAGATGGACTCTTAGAAGTCAGCAAAGATTTGCAAGAATTGGCAGCTAGACCAATTCAATTCAAGGACACAAAATAATGAGTCACCCCCAGTGGCTGCAAGTCGCTCCGACTCAGTGCCAACTTTCCGGAGACTTGGATCGTGAAAGTGTCCCTAGTTTATGGCAATTTTTGAAGAAACGAAAAACTGACACGACTCAGCTAAATATTGACATGAGCAAAGTGAAACGCGTCGATTCCGCTGGTATGGTGATGCTGATTCACTTAATAGAGCATGCAAAAAAGCAAAACTGTCATATAATGCTCAGTTTCGTGCCTGACCAGCTGCGCACTTTGTGTCAACTGAGTAATGTCGAAGCAATGCTATTCCCCGAAACTGAAACCGCACAAAAGTCTCAGTTTGAATCATCGGGTGAACGCAATCACATTGAAGTTTAAATAGGATCTACCGTGGACAGCGTTGAAGTAAAAAACATTTTAGATCAAGCTCTTAATCTAGAAGAGTTACACGTAAAAGGGGAAGGCAGCCACTACGAAGTGATTGCTGTAGATCCAAGTTTTGATGGAATGAACCGTGTAAAAAAACAGCAGCTCATCTACGCTCCGCTGATGGAATACATTCAAAGAAACGATATTCATGCAGTTTCGATTAAGGCTTACACGCCGGAAGAATGGGAACGCGATAAGAAACTGATGTCTCTTTAAGGTTGATTGATGGAAAAGTTTCGAGTTAAACGTTCGGGTCCTCTAAGTGGTGAGGTCTCAATCTCTGGTGCTAAAAACGCCGCCCTGCCGATTTTATTTGCTTCCATTCTTGCAGAAGAACCTGTTGAAGTAACCAATGTACCTAAGTTGCGTGACATTGATACGACAATGGAATTACTGAAGCGTTTAGGCGCTCAAGTAGAGCGTAATGGTTCTGTGCATGTGGATGGTCGCTCTATTGATCAATACTGCGCGCCTTATGATTTAGTAAAAACCATGCGCGCTTCTATTTGGGCATTAGGTCCTCTAGTTGCTCGATTTGGTCAAGGTCAGGTTTCGCTTCCAGGCGGTTGCGCGATTGGTGCGCGCCCTGTTGATCTCCATATTTATGGTCTTGAACAACTTGGTGCCACTATTACCCTTGAAGAAGGGTATGTAAAAGCCGAAGTCGATGGACGCCTTAAAGGTGCTCACGTCGTGATGGATAAAGTCAGTGTCGGCGCAACTATTACTGTTATGTGTGCAGCCACTCTAGCAGAAGGCAAAACTGTTTTAGATAACGCAGCTCGTGAACCTGAAATTGTTGATACTGCGGCGTTCCTAAACACACTGGGTGCTAAAATCTCAGGTGCAGGTACTGACACCATTACTATCGAAGGCGTTGAACGCTTGGGTGGTGGTAAGCACTCTGTAGTACCTGATCGCATCGAGACAGGTACTTTCCTTGTCGCTGCAGCAGTGTCTGGCGGTAAGATCCTATGCAAGAACACCAGTGCGTCATTACTTGAAGCTGCTCTTGCAAAACTGGAAGAAGCCGGTGCTTTAGTGGAAACAGGTGAAGATTGGATCAGCTTAGATATGATAGGTCGTGATCTGAAAGCGGTATCCATTCGCACAGCGCCTCACCCAGGTTTCCCAACCGATATGCAGGCTCAATTTACGCTGTTAAACATGATGGCAAAAGGAAGTGGGGTCATTACTGAAACCATTTTTGAAAATCGGTTTATGCACGTTCCAGAGCTAATGCGTATGGGAGCAAAAGCAGAGATCGAAGGCAATACGGTTATTTGTGGCGATACCGATGGGTTGAGTGGCGCTCAAGTCATGGCAACCGACCTGCGAGCTTCTGCAAGCCTAGTGATTGCCGGATGTATTGCCGAAGGCGAAACCGTTGTTGATCGCATCTACCACATCGATCGTGGTTACGAAAAAATCGAAAACAAATTGTCTGCACTTGGTGCTAACATTGAGCGATTCAGAGAGTCTAGTTAAACTCGAGCTTTGAATCTAAAAGCCGGAAACTGTCTATCTCAGGTTTCGGCTTTTTTGTTGCGTATTACCCCGCTTCCGTTTATTTTCCGATCGTATGGTTCAAACGTAAGCAGAATAACTATCAAAGAGAATTTTATGATCGCTTTATTGCGTCTCATTGCGGTGGCAATCTTCGCCGTCTTAATGTTTGTATTTGGGTGTGGCTATTGCCTATTGAGCCCAAGAAACCCTAAACACGTCTTTACCTTTGGTCGTTACTTCGGGCGTATGTCCAGAGTATTCGGTATTAAATTGGATCTCAGGATCCCGGAAGATGCGTATAAGCGTGGTCAGCATATTTACATTGCTAATCACCAAAATAACTGGGATATCTTTACTGTCTCATCTGCCGTGACACCAAATGTGGTAACGGTCGGAAAGAAAAGTCTTGCCTACATGCCACTGTTTGGTCAACTTTACTGGATCACTGGTAATATCCTCATTGATCGCGCCAATCGCAGTAAAGCCATGGGTACGATTGAACAAGTCGTTGAAAAAATCAAAGGCCGTGACATTTCAGTCTGGATGTTCCCTGAAGGTACGCGCTCTCGTGGTAGAGGTTTGCTTCCATTCAAAACAGGCGCTTTTCATGCTGCAGTTGGAGCTCAAGTTCCAATCATTCCAATTGTATGCAGTACTACAGAAGGTAAGTTTAAGCTTAATCGCTGGAATAATGGTCATGTCATTGTTGAAATGCTTCCGCCAATCAGTATTGACGGTTATGGCAAAGAGAATGTCCGTGAGTTGGCTAACCTATGCCGTGAACAAATGAAGCAAAAACTTGAAGAGTTAGACGCAGAAGTCGAGCAACTAAATACTCAAAAATAATCCGAGACCTTAAATCGAGGTCTTAGTTTAGAAACGATTCTGCCAGTATTTAGATATAAAAAATCCGGTCATTTAAGATGACCGGATTTTTTGATTCAAGCTTCCAAACCAAAGGTAAGGAAGCCTAACGTTAAAGTGCAGCAATCGTTGCTTTTTGCTCTTCAAGCTTCACCAAAGTATCTTGGTAGCCTTCAAGTTTTTCACGCTCTTTCGCAATAACCGCTTCTGGCGCTTTAGCAACAAAACCTTCGTTACCTAGCTTGCCTTCGATGCGCTTGATTTCGCCGTGCGTTTTCTTCACTTCTTTATCAAGACGAGCAAGTTCTGCGTCTTTGTCAATAAGACCTGCCATTGGGATCATCAGCTCAGACTTGCCAACCAGTTTAGTCGCACATGCTGGAGTCTCAGCACCGTCTGCAAGTACAGTCAGGCTATCTAGCTTGGCAAGAGAGTTCAGAACTACCTTGTTCGCTTCGATACGCGCAGCGTCTTTCTCGTTTGCAACTTTGATCATTACTTCTAGACCTTTGCTAGGTGCAATGTCGTATTCCGCACGTAGGTTACGAATAGCGGTGATGAAAGTCTTCACCCATTCGATGTCTTCGACGACCTCTGCATTGAAATTATCTTCGTTAAACTGAGGAAGCGCTTGAGTCATGATAGTCTCGCCCTCAACACCCTCTACGAGCGGCTTAACGCTCTGCCAGATAGATTCAGTGATGTAAGGAAGCACTGGGTGAGCAAGGCGAAGAGTCTTCTCTAGAACCGTGATAAGCGTGTAACGAGTCGCTTGTTGTTGAGCTTCAGACCCTTTCCAAAGAACAGGTTTAGTTAGCTCTAGGTACCAATCACAAAATTGGTTCCAGATGAATTCATAAAGCGTGTTTGCTGCCATGTCTAGACGGTAGTTGTCTAGATGAGCGTTAAACTCTTTCGCTGCCACTTCAAACTGAGATTCAATCCACTTGTCTGCTAGTGAGAATTCCATGTTTGCACGATCTTCAACAGACAGTGACATGCCACAATCGTGCTCTTCTGTGTTCATTAGCACGTAACGGCTTGCGTTCCATAGCTTGTTACAGAAGTTACGGTAACCTTCTAGACGTTTCATATCCCAGTTGATGTCACGGCCTGTTGAAGCCATTGCAGCAAGTGTGAAACGCAGTGCATCGGTGCCGTACGGTTCGATACCGTTTTCGAATGTTTTACGTGTGTTCTTTTCGATCTTAGCGGCTAGTTTTGGCTGCATCATGTTGCCACAACGCTTCTCAACCAAAGACTCTAAGTCGATGCCGTCAATCATATCGATAGGGTCAAGTACGTTACCCTTCGACTTAGACATCTTGTCGCCGTTTTCATCACGGATAAGACCCGTCATGTAAACCGTTTTGAACGGTACCTGAGGTTTGCCATCTTCGTCTTTCACGAAGTGCATGGTCATCATGATCATACGAGCGACCCAGAAGAAGATAATATCGAAACCAGATACCAATACTTCAGATGGGTGGAACGTTTTCAGTGCTTCCGTATCTTCAGGCCAGCCTTGTGTGCCGAACGTCCAAAGTGCAGAAGAGAACCATGTATCGAGTACGTCGTCATCTTGCTTAAGCACAACAACAGGCGCTAGGTTGTTCTTTTCACGAACTTCTTCTTCAGTGCGACCTACGTAAACTTTACCTTCGTTGTCGTACCATGCTGGGATGCGATGTCCCCACCAAAGTTGACGAGAGATACACCAGTCTTGTACGTCACGCATCCACGCGAAGTACATGTTTTCGTACTGCTTAGGCACGAATTGAATCTGACCATCTTCAACTGCTTTAACAGCAGGTTCAGCAAGAGGGGCTGTACGCACGTACCATTGGTCCGTCAGCATTGGTTCGATAACTACGCCACCACGGTCACCGTAAGGGACAGTGAGGTCGTGATCTTTGATTTCGTCTAGAAGACCAAGCTCTTCGAATTCCGCAACGATAGCTTTACGAGAAGCAAAACGCTCCATGCCTTGGTACTTAGCTGGAATTTCTGTCGAGTACACATCGCTTTCTTCGCCATTCGTTGTGAACACTTCAGCAGCATCACGGATATCAGCGTTGAACGTTAGGATGTTGATCATTGGCAGGTTGTTTCGCTTACCCACTTCGTAATCGTTAAAGTCGTGAGCAGGCGTAATTTTCACACAACCTGTGCCTTTCTCCATGTCAGCGTGTTCATCACCTACGATAGGGATAAGACGATTTACAACAGGAAGCAGGATTTCTTTACCGATAAGATCTTTGTAGCGCGGATCTTCTGGGTTAACCGCAACACCGGTATCGCCAAGCATGGTTTCTGGACGAGTAGTCGCAACGACGATGTAGTCTTTGCCGTCAGTAGTTTTAGCACCGTTCGCTAGCGGGTAACGGAAGTGCCACATGAAACCTTTTTTGTCTTTGTTTTCAACTTCAAGATCAGAAATTGCAGTGTGCAGTTTTGGATCCCAGTTTACTAGACGCTTGCCACGGTAGATTAAGTCTTCTTCGTATAGACGAACAAACACTTCTTGAGTTGCAGCAGACAAGCCGTCATCCATTGTGAAGCGTTCACGATCCCAATCTACAGACGCACCAAGGCGACGAAGTTGCTGAGTAATCGTGCCACCCGATTCATTTTTCCATTCCCAGATTTTGTCGATGAAAGCATCACGTCCGTAGTCGTGTTTTGTTTTGCCTTCTTCAGCTGCGATCTTACGCTCTACAACCATCTGAGTTGCGATACCCGCGTGGTCAGTACCAACCTGCCAAAGGGTGTTTTTCCCCTTCATACGCTCTGCACGAATCAAAGTATCCATGATGGTATCTTGGAATGCGTGGCCCATATGCAGGCTACCCGTGACATTCGGCGGTGGGATCATGATGCTGTATGAATCTTTGGTCGTGTCACCGTGTGGCTTAAAGTAGCCTTTCTCTTCCCAAGCTTGATACAAAGCTTGTTCAATAGATGTTGGGTTATATGTCTTTTCCATAGTGCTCTTAAATGGATACGTTTACGGGTTAATATTGGTCAAACTTTATAATTGAGAACTCTCAGTACAGTAAGTACTTGCGAAATCTCTTAACTATAAGGTTTGACTAAGGGTTTTGAATCTCGATAGTTTCCAGCTGATACCCAGCTTGACGGTAAATTTTATACCTTTCTCGAGCTTGTTGCTTAGCTTTTTCTTCGCAGGGAACGAAGTCTACCACTTGACCAAAGGTTGGAGCAAAAGTTGTCTTATCATTCGCCATATTTATAACGAGCTGTCGGTTCCACGCAGGCTTCACATTTGAGTAACCAATTTCGATCCCCGTCCCTGATTTGGGCCCCTCACCCACCAAGTTATGCGCAACAAACGTTTCAGGCTCCGCCTGCCAAAACAGTTCTGCAACCGCTTCCGCACTCTTTTTGTTTTCAGCATTGACGTACACCTTCGCACCCAGCTTGGCAAAATGGTGAGCAAGAAATACAACATACGTATAAAACCCCGACTCTTCAGACTGAGGGCTACTTTCTTTGATCAAATAAAATGTTGCTGTTGCCATCTGCTATCACAACTCATTTAAAATGCGGCATGTGGTTCAATAGGAACCTTCTGTTAAAAAGCTAAACGCAGTTAAAAAGCTAAATACAATTAAAAAGAAAGGGCCTTTCGGCCCTTTCTAAAATTTGAAGATTTACTCTTCAGTATCCTGGCCGCTTCGGTTCAGAAGGAATTGGACCAGCATTGAGACGGGACGACCTGTCGAGCCTTTGTCTTTACCGCCAGATCGCCAAGCCGTACCTGCTATATCAAGGTGCGCCCAGTTGTATTTCTTAGTGAAGCGAGACAAGAAACAACCCGCGGTAATCGTACCAGCTGATTTGCCACCAATATTTGCCATATCGGCAAACGGGCTAGCAATTTGTTCTTGGTACTCTTCGCCCATTGGCAAACGCCATGCGCGATCACCAGCTTGCTCAGAAGCATTGATCAATTCATGAGAAAGCGGGTTATGGTTTGAAATTACGCCGCTGATGTGATGGCCTAATGCGACAACACATGCGCCAGTCAACGTCGCTACGTCAACCACACATTCTGGTTCAAAACGTTCTACATACGTTAGTGCATCACAAAGAACCAAACGCCCTTCCGCATCGGTGTTCAATACTTCAACCGTTTGACCTGACATCGTCGTTAAGATGTCGCCAGGACGGTAAGCATTGCTACCAGGCATGTTTTCACAACCAGCTAGGATACCAACAACATTAATTGGAAGGTTTAACTTTGCGAGAGCCTTCATCGTACCGAATACAGATGCAGCACCACACATGTCGTACTTCATTTCATCCATGCCTGCGCCCGGCTTCAATGAAATACCACCTGAATCAAACGTCAGCCCTTTACCTACCAACACAATTGGCTTGGTGTCAGGATCTGGTGCGCCTTTGTATTCCATAATGGACATAAGAGATTCGTTGTGAGAACCACGACCAACAGCTAGGTAAGAAGTCATACCCAGCTTTTCCATCTCTTCTTCACCAATGATCTTGGTGGTTACCGTTTCGTGCTCATCAGCTAAACGGCGAGCTTGAGATGCAAGATACGCAGGATTCGCTACGTTTGGCGGCATATTGCCTAGATCTTTCGACGCTTTCACGCCTGATGCGACGGCTAAACCGTGGCTGATCGCTTTCTCGCCTAAATTCAATTCGCGACGAGTTGGTACGTTGAATACAAGCTTGCGCAAAGGGCGACGAGTTTCTGGCTTCGTGCTTTTGAATTGATCAAACGTGTACAAGCCATCTTTCGTTGACTCAACGGCTTGACGAACTTTCCAGTAAGTATCTCGACCTTTAACGTGCAATTCTGTTAGGAAGCAAACTGCCTCCATTGAGCCTGTCTCATTAAGTGTGCTGATGGTTTTCTGAATAATTTCTTTGTATTGGCGCTCACCAAGCTCACGCTCTTTACCACAGCCTACGAGTAGAACGCGCTCAGACAGAACCCCAGGTACTTGATGCAGAAGTAGCATCTGCCCTGGTTTTCCTTCCAAGTCACCGCGTCGTAATAGTGAACTGATGTAGCCATCACTAATTTTATCGAGCTGCTCCGCTACTGGAGAAAGACGGCGAGGCTCAAAAACACCAACAACGATACATGCGCTGCGCTGTTTCTCAGGGCTGCCACTTTTTACACTGAACTCCATGCGTACTCCTACATCCTGAAGACAAACTGAACTAAATGTTAGATAATGGTCACTTAGCTTAAAATATTCACGTTGGAACGCTAAGCCCATTATGTTGACTAACAATTAGCCAAAGATTTAAAAATAAAAGATTCAACGAGAAATTATAGTGATTCAATTAAAAAAACAAGTTTTCTATAGGTGATTTCAGCGTGATTATTGTTAGATATTTGATCCGCGAGACAATCAAGACTCAATTTGCGGTATTTTTAGTCCTGTTTTTGATCTTTCTTAGCCAAGAATTCATTCGAGTACTGTCTAACGCCTCTGATGGCGATGTACCCGCTCGTTTGATCTTAACACTGGTCGGTTTGAACATGCCCACAATGGGAATGTTAATGCTGCCTTTAAGTTTATATCTTGGGATCTTACTGACTTTCGGGCGGTTGTACGCTGAAAGTGAGATTACCGTAATGAACGCGACCGGAATCGGGAATAAATTCTTGATTCAGGCGGCACTGAGCTTAGCGGTAATCACAGGAGCTTTAGCGGCATTTAACTCTTTGTGGTTATCCTCTTGGAGCCAGCAACAAATAACCCAAATATTCTCGGAAATCGAATCGGATAACAGTATCGACCTGCTGCAAAAAGGGCAATTTCAAGCCTCTCCCGATGGTTCTGCCGTCGTCTTTGTCGATGATATTGAAAATAAAGAGTTAAAAAACGTCTTTATTGCTCAGTTAATACCAAGAGATTCTATCCGCCCAAGTGTCATGTTTGCAGACACAGGAAAGATGCAAGAGCTATCTGATGGTCGCCAAGTTCTTACACTTTATGATGGTAAAAGATACGAAGGCATTCCGACTCGTCTCGATTACATGATAACCGATTACAAAGAGTATGAAGCCTTAATAGGACAAAGAGCGCCTACACAACGTTCATTAAGCTTAATGGCCACGCCAACGCTTGATCTTATCAACTCAGACGACAAACGATCTCAAGCTGAACTTCAATGGCGAATTTCTCTTATCGTTTGTATTCCTCTGCTTACAATGATTGTTATTCCGCTTTCTGCAGTAAATCCTCGCCAAGGTCGTTTTGCGAAAATGGCACCAGCGGTACTCATTTACCTGACCTACTTCCTGCTGCTGAGTTCTGGAAAATCTGCCATTGAAGAAGGCAGTTTACCGGCGTCAATTGGGCTGTGGTCGATAAATGGTGTAACGCTTCTTTTGGGTATCTTACTCAATAGTATGGACAGCACTTTCGTGCGACAGTTAAAAGAAAATTTCAGAAGAAAGGTGGCGTAAAGCGTGTTTAAGATCCTCGATTGGTACATTGGTCGAACTATCATCTCGACCACCGCTTTAACTCTGACGACTTTGGTCGGTTTATCCGCCATCATCAAATATGTTGAACAGCTTAGGGCTGTCGGCGAAGGCAGCTACGATGCATTACTCGCTTTCTATTACGTAATGTTGGCTCTGCCTCGTGATGTGGAATTGTTTTTTCCAATGGCTGTATTACTGGGTGCTCTGATTGGTCTTGGAATGTTAGCAGCGAGTTCCGAATTAGTAGTCATGCAGGCATCTGGTTACTCTAAGCTAGATATCGGTTTCTCGGTACTTAAAACAGCCATTCCTATCATGGTCATTGTAATGATGCTTGGTGAATGGGGCGCCCCTGCCACCCAAAAAATGGCGAGAGAATTACGGACATTCGCGGTATCGGGGGGCAACATCGTGTCTGTACGAAGTGGCGTATGGGCGAAAGATGGTGGCAACTTCATCTATGTAGGGCGAGTAAATGGGGAGCAACTGCAAGGTGTTAACGTTTGGTTCTTTGATGAGGATAAGAAATTAGCTCACACCATGTTTGCAAAGGAAGCCAACTACGCCTCTGATCGCACTTGGGAAGTTAAAGATGTCGTCAAAACCAGCTTTGATAATGACGTTGAAATATCAAAAGAAAAAATTGCACAGCAGAGTTGGACAACCACATTAACCCCAGACAAGCTAGCCGTTGTAACCGTTCAACCGGAAGAACTGCCCCTAACTGAACTATGGAGTTACGTAACCTACCTAAAAGATTCTGAGCAAGATGCGAGCCGCTATGACTTAGCTTTCTGGCGTAAAGCTACACAGCCCATATCGGTCGGAGTCATGATGTTTGTGGCCATGTCCTTTGTGTTTGGTCCACTTCGAAGCGTGACCATGGGAGCGAGAATCTTATCCGGTGTTATTGCGGGATTTGGCTTCTACATTTTTGCCGAAACCTTCAGTAACGTCAGTTTACTCTATAAACTCCCTGCCCCTGTAGGTGCACTGGTCCCCAGTATCGTATTTATGAGCATCGCTATTTTATTGATGCGGCGAAAAGTGTAAACACCCACTAACAAATAGAAAAGGAGGGGCATCCTCCTTTTCAAGACCCTTTGAGTTAATTTGCTTTCGGCAGAACAACCACTTGTGTTTTCGCCCAAATGTCATGAAAGGCCCGCTTCTTGGGATCAAATGGCACTGTAAGGTTTGCTAAGCCAAAACCAGAGGTTGCGACTCGTATGAGCGCTTGAGTTAAAGAGATGGATGACCCATCTTCGTTTTGTACACGTAGCTTCCATGCTCGCATGCCTAAAGTCTGTCCCGCTTTTGTCCAGAAGAACACAATAAACCCAATCCATACAGTAGCGAGATACGCCGTGTACATAGCACTCCATACAGGGTGGTTGGTGAGTAAATCGCTGGCGTCGGCATAGCTACCATAATTCATTAAACCCGCCGCGTTAAAAGCAAAAAGAACCGCAATCACTAGCCCCCCTGCCATCATTTCTATGGCGAGTATA
Organism: Vibrio penaeicida; assembly: GCF_030689305.1. GTDB lineage: Bacteria > Pseudomonadota > Gammaproteobacteria > Enterobacterales > Vibrionaceae > Vibrio > Vibrio penaeicida_B. The sequence goes on from NZ_JAUYVM010000006.1 coordinate 271,814, forward strand.
ATAAGGGCGTCGTACATCAATGCGCCTAGCCTTCGAAGCAATCCTGCAGGTTTCGTTTGAAAAGACATAGTTCTCACATGGGTAATTGTTGGAAAGCGACAGAATATAAACTAGTACCAGAATTTGGAAGTGACTTAGCGCACAGCACGAGCACTTGTGCTGAAATAATCGCCAAACGAATGGTTTTTAAAGATTTAACTCTTGCACACGCTAAAGTCATCCGTATAATGCCAATCATCGAAAGGGCAATAGCTCCAAAAGATGCCGGTGTGGTGAAATTGGTATACACGACGGATTCAAAATCCGTTGCCTTCGGGCGTGGCGGTTCAAGTCCGCCCACCGGTACCATTATTTAGAAAGGTCGCTATTTTTAGCGACCTTTCGTCGTTTTAGAATCTCAAAAAATTCGGCGTGACGTCAGGGATGCCTGTCCAATCAATCCGCCTCACGATACCATTATTTAGAAAGGTCGCTATTTTTAGCGACCTTTCGTCGTTTTAGAATCTCAATAAATTCGGCGTGACGTCAGGGATGCCTGTCCAATCAATCCGCCTCACGATACCACTATTCAAAAGCCACGATTTTAACGATATTTCGTCGTTTTAGAATTTCAAAAAATTCGGCGTGACGTCAGGGATGCTTGTCCAATCAATTCGCCTCACGATACCACTATTCAGAAGCTAATCTCCCGCCAGTCCTCACTCAAGAAAATCAGCTTGTTATCAATTGCCTGAATTATTTTAGTTGCTCGCAAATATGGCAATAACTGAGCCACAACCCACACGCGTTAATCACATGAGTGCATAATACCCATCTTTCAAAATTGCTGATGATGGTCGTAGGGAAAACATGTCTAAGAAAACCGATAAATTTGAAAAAGACGTTGCTGCGAGTGTAAACATTGGAGACACGCTACCCAATGACATACCAGCATGGATGAGAGAGATCGGTGTAAAACCTGGATCCAAAGTCACTTCTGTTCAAGCTCAAGGTGCGATTGGCGGTAAGACAGATATCCTCATAAAACTGTCAGATGGCTCCCCTATCAAGATTTCAGCAAAAATGAGCAGCGCACATTACTTTGGCAATTGGTATTCGCATAATCGAATCATTGAAGATTTTGGCGTCAGAGCTTTTAATAAGCTGACCAAAGATTGCACTCAGTGGGCGAAAGAGTGGGCAAAAATCCCCTCCGCTTCCTTCTTCGTTGGTGTCAGTATTTGCTTTGGTAAACGCTCTGGAAAAACCGCTCGAGAGTTTACCCAAGTCTTTGACTATCAAGATATCGTGAAGATCGTAGCAGGAGTAGGTAAAGGAAATTCAGTTGCCAACTGCCTATTAGTGAACAATAAAATCCCCGGTAACTTACTCGACCTTATACAGAAGCTTGAACCAATAAATAATGAAGTAATACAAACACTAAGCCGTAATTTTAAGGTCGTTTACCGCCCAATTAATCCCAAAACAGAAAGAAGTAACCGAGGGAAGTGTACTTATACTCAATTTCGTCCGACAAAACGCTTGAGTAAGATGACAAAAGTCGAAACCCTGAAAGATCTAACAAAATTAGGCACCTTCGAACTCGTTGCACCTAATGGATTAAACCACAATCGTCTAATCCAAAATTTGAGAACCTTTAATATCGACATTCCCACCAAGAAATAACCACTGAAATAAAAAAACCTCAGTATTCGGTAAGAAACTGAGGTTTTGTTTAGATGGCACCAAAAGGTTGGAATCTAGCCGGAGCCGTTAGACAATGAAAAGCAAGGGAACGTCATGATTACGCAGCTTGAGATTTCCCAATCGCCCCTGATTTAGCCAGCGCACCTTTAATACTTTCAGCAACAGCCGCGGCAAAATTCACCGCCACGGCATTGCCAATCATTTTGTAGCCCGCCCCAAGATCCTTGTAAAGAAATTCAAAACTGTCCGGAAAACCTTGGATTCGAGCACATTCTCGAACACTTAAACGGCGATATTCATGCCCATCTACAAAAACAAATTTATCGGTTTCGACTTTCTGCATTTTCGGTGCACTAGGATGCAGCGGTGCATGGCGTCCACCTGCTTGAATCGTAAATGAGGGCTCATCCCAAGTACGAACTCGGTTTCGGCTCATAAACATGCTTGAAAAGCCTCCCGTCATGTATTCATGATTGGGGACCGCTGCTTCAGGATTAGGCTTGGACTTTGCTATAGCAGGGACGGCTAATCCGTCTAAATCTTTCAGACAATCTTTTAAACTTGGCTTATATTCGTGTGGTTCAGGAAAATGATAATCGATATTAAGATCAGAGCGAAAACCGATAAATATCACTCGCTTTCTATCTTGGGGGACATCGTAATCGGCAGCATTGAGCAGTTTAAAGTGGAGGTCGTATCCAGCTTCACGAAAGGTTTCTTTTATGTTTTCGAGCGCTTGCTTATGCCTTGGAGCCAGCATGCCACTCACATTTTCTGCCAGAAAGAACTTCGGCCTTTTGTCCGTAAGGATACGAATAAACTCGTAAAACAGCTGTCCTCGGTGATCTTCAATCCCACGCTTACTACCCGCTTCACTCCAACTCTGGCATGGTGGACCACCAATAATGCCATCACAGTCAGGTACATCTTCACTCGCGATATTAACGATGCTTCGGCGATCTAACTCCGTCGTAGGGTGATTATGCTCATACGTATCCCAAATCTGCTTATCGTACTCGTTAGCAAAAGGGATGTGGAATCCCGCTTTTTCAAAGCCAAGATCTAAGCCACCAGCTCCGCTGAAAAAAGAAGCGACCGTTAATTTCATTGATGTACTCATTTGGTATTGGTTATGACAAGATTAAAGCATTTTACTGTACAAAACGTCAGTAAAAAGGGCAGGGATTATATCATATACATTCATTTTTGTGAGGAGCAATAGAAGCAGAGACAAAGGTGAAAGCAAAAAACGCCAATAAGTCTATTGGCATTTTTCATAAGCATTAAGGCACATTTGAAATTGTGGTTCTTTTCACTTGAGTCGTATGTTTCTACTCGCCTGCGATCTTCATGGATTCAATTAAAATAGACCCTGTTTGAATCTGAGAACGCGTTTCTACATCGCTACCCACGGCAACAATTTGCTGATACATATCCACGAGGTTTCCAGCAATTGTGACTTCTGACACTGGGTATTTTATTTCCCCGTTTTCAACATAAAAACCAGCTGCGCCACGAGAATAATCACCCGTTACAGAGTTCACCCCCTGCCCCATTAGCTCTGTGACTAAGAACCCCGTACCTAACTCTTTAAGCATTGATTCAAAGCTTTGACCAGTTGATTCTACAAACCAGTTATGAATACCACCAGCGTGACCCGTTGGTGTCATGTTCATCTTACGCGCTGCATAGCTCGTTAGCAGGTAGGTCGACAGTACACCATCTGTAATGATTTGCTTGTCTTGAGTGAAGACGCCTTCGTTATCAAATGGGCTTGAAGCTAAGCCGCGGAGCATATGTGGCTTTTCGTGAATGTTAAACCAAGATGGCAGAATCTGATCGCCGAGCTTGTCCAGCAAGAATGAAGATTTTCTGTAAAGATTCCCGCCACTGATAGCCATTACGAGATGACCGATCAAACCAGTTGCGACATCCGCGGCAAACATAACTGGCATTTTCCCAGTTGGCAAACGCTGTGCATCTAAACGGCTTATGGTCTTTTCAGCCGCTTTTAAGCCAACCGTTTCAGGTGACCATAAATCTTCTTTGCGGCGTGAAACAGTGTAGTTGTAATCACGCTCCATATCGCCATTTTCACCCACACCAATCACACAACAGCTCATGCTGTGTCGGCTAGAAGCATAACTCGCCAGTAAACCGTGGCTGTTGCCATACACTTTTAAGCCATAATGGCTATCGTAGCTTGCGCCGTCACTCTGCTTGATTTTGTCACTGTAACTGAGTGCCGCTTCTTCGGCTGCAATAGCGAGCTTAGCCGCTTGATCTGGTTCCGGTTCGTCTGGGTGGAAAAGATCCAAATCAGGGACTTCCTTAACCATCAATTCTTTCGGTGCAGGACCCGCATAAGGATCTTCAGATGTGTAGTTTGCGATATCAAGTGCTGCCATCACTGTCTGTTGAATTGCTTTTTCACTCAGATCAGAAGTCGAGGCACTGCCTTTACGCTGACCACGATAAACAGTGATACCTAAAGCACCGTCACTATTAAATTCGACATTTTCAACTTCACACATGCGAGTTGATACGCTGATACCGGTACTTTTGCTAATAGCAACTTCAGCAGCGTCTGCCGTTCCTGTCGCAATTTCCAATGCTTTGCTGACAGCTTCCTCTAATTCCAACTTTTGTTGTGCGATTTGCGCTTTTACGTCCATACCGAAATAACTGTTGTTTAAGGGATTATTGATTAAGGATAACAAGGTTTTCGCTTTCGCCCCATAATTCTTGTTAAAATAAGCGATAATTGAACACTGATATCGAAGTAGGCAGACAGAAATGGCACGTAAAAACCAAAAAGCGCCGTGGGAAGAGGAAGAAGAAATCATCTGGGTAAGTAAATCCGAGATGAAGCAGGATATGGAAGAACTGCAGAAGCTAGGTGAAGAACTAGTGGAACTAAAACCGGCGGTATTGGAAAAATTTCCACTCAGTGAAGATCTGAGAGACGCCATCGCAGACGCGCAACGTTTCAAAAATGAAGCCAAACGTCGTCAGCTTCAGTACATTGGAAAACTGATGCGTACAGAGGATCCAGAGCCTATTCAAGCCGCGCTGGACAAAGTTCGCAACAAGCACTCCCAAGCCACTGCGGAATTGCATAAATTGGAACAGTTGAGAGATCGCGTCGTAGAAGAAGGCGATAGCGCGATTGCGGAAGTGTTAGAGCGATTCCCATCAGCCGACAGACAGCGCTTACGTCAGCTTTCTCGTCAGGCGAAGAGGGAAAAACAAAATAACAAACCACCAAAATCCTCTAGAGAGATTTTCCAAACTCTAAAAGAGCTTTTCGAAGAGACAGAGTAGAAACACAAAAAAAGCTGCCTAGGCAGCTTTTTTATATCTAACTGGTTTATTTCTGCAATTAGGTCACAGCAAACAAAGTAAGCTGCTATCCCGAGTTTAGGTTAAGTAACTTACTCTGTACCGCCAACAGTGATAGAGTCTAGCTTCAATGTAGGTTGGCCGACACCCACTGGCACGCTTTGTCCAGCTTTACCACAGACACCAACGCCACGGTCTAAGGCAAGATCATTACCTACCATCGATACCTGCTGCATCGCTTCGATGCCTGAACCAATAAGCGTTGCACCTTTAACAGGTCGAGTAACCTTACCGTCTTCAATCAAATACGCTTCTGATGTTGAAAATACAAATTTACCCGAAGTAATATCTACTTGTCCCCCACCAAAGTTAGGAGCGTAAAGACCGTTCTTCACCGTAGAAATAATTTCTTCAGGAGAATGTTCGCCAGCCAGCATGTAAGTATTGGTCATACGAGGCATTGGAAGGTGCGCGTATGATTCACGACGACCATTACCTGTTGGTGCAACTCCCATTAAATGGGCGTTGTGCTTATCTTGCATGTAGCCTTTTAACACACCATGCTCAATAAGAGTGTTGTATTTTCCTGCGACACCTTCGTCATCAACATTCAATGAACCACGCAAGTCCGGTAAGGTTCCATCATCAACAATGGTGCAATGTTTTGATGTGACTTGTTCACCCACTTTACCTGAAAACACAGAGGACGCTTTTCGGTTAAAATCACCCTCTAATCCATGACCAACCGCTTCATGCAATAAAACGCCAGGCCAACCGGCACCCAAAACAACGGGCATGGTACCAGCAGGAGCTGCGTCCGCTTCTAAGTTAACCATAGCTTGGCGAATGGCTTCATCCGCAAAATCAAAAGCACGCTTTCGACCGCCTTCTTCTTGCAAGAAGAATTCATAGCCATATCGGCCACCGCCGCCAGAACTGCCACGCTCTCGGCGATCGCCTTTCTTCGCCAATACGCTGATAGACAATCGAACAAGAGGTCGAATATCCCCAGCATAAGTACCATCTGTTGCGGCGACCAGCATCTGCTCATAGACGCCACTGATGCTTACAGAAACTTCTTGTATCAAAGGTTCTTTAGTACGAATGTACGCATCGAGCTGCTTCAATAATTCTATTTTTTGCTGCTTCTGCAAACTTTCTAGCGGATTAACTGAACGGTAGAATTCTGGAGCCTGACTGCGAGAGAACGCTTTAACTGAACCCGTTTGACCTTGAGATGCGATACCGCGAGCGGCAATGGCACTTTGCTTTAACCCGTTAAGGTCGATTTGATCGGAGTAAGCAAAACCCGTTTTCTCTCCGGTGATAGCACGAACACCCACACCACGGTCAATATTAAAAGAGCCATCTTTAATAATACTGTCTTCCAGAACCAAAGATTCATGCCAGCTCGACTGAAAGTACAGATCCGCATAATCTACGTCTCGGCTGGCAATCAGACCTAATGTCTCAGCAAGATCTTTCTCAGTGAGACCCGTAGGTGCCAGTAATTCTTGTTCAATTTGATTTATTGTCATTTGATCGGCTCTTTCTTCATTACGTTGCTAAAGCGATTGTGCTCTATCAACGGCATATTCTTTCTGATTGAGGCAAGCTGATCTAAATCCAGCTCTACCAATAATGTTCCTGATTCTTGTTCCAATGAAGCGATGACTTCACCCCAAGGGCTTACCACCATTGAGTGACCCCAAGTTTCACGCCCACATGCATGTGTTCCGCCTTGGTTTACTGCAATGATAAAGCACTGAGTTTCAATAGCTCTCGCTCTTAACAGAATTTTCCAGTGCGCCTGACCGGTGACGGCAGTGAATGCGGCTGGCACAAATATAATATCCGCACCTTGGCTTCTAAGTTCGCTAAATAGAGAAGGAAATCTTAAGTCATAACAAATTGTTAGACCAAGTGTAGCAGAGGGCGTATCAACTAGCGAAATCTTGTTGCCGTAGGCAAAGGTATCGGATTCGCGATAGCTCCCCTGTTTGTCTGCGACGTCCACATCAAATAGGTGAAGTTTGTCGTAGTGGGCAACGCATTCACCTTGTGGACTATAAAGTAATGACGTTGTCGTGACACCTTTGGCTTGTTGAATTGGAAAACTGCCAATATGAAGCCAGATACCATAGGTTTGAGCTAAGTTTTGAAAAGCCTGTTGAAGCAAACCCTCACCAAGCTTTTCGGCAACGGTGTGATACTCATCTCGACCGCCAAATACAAGTGCATTTTCCGGGGTGGAAATAAGCTCTGCCCCTTGTTCGACCAAAGATTCAATGCCTTGCTCAATAACCTTTAAGTTATGCTGAGGCAAAGCATTTGACGTCATTTGAATCAGTCCTACTCGCATGTCCTTCTCCTTAGACCTCAAATTTCAAGCTACCCACTTAGTTTTGAGTGGTGTTTTTGGGCACCGTATATTCACCTTTGCTTCTTGAAATCTCCGTTACACTTGGATTATCCAGCGCCCCTTGCACGGCATAGTTTACCTTGGTAATAACTTCAACGACTGGGGATAACGCCGTGGTAATGGCAAAAACGACAATAGCCGTTTGTGGTGCTACGGCAAACGCGGTAATAACGGGAATACCGGATGTTAGATCGGGCACAAACTCTACTTCAGCATCCACGATTTGTGTTTCTAGGTTTGCTAAGCCTTTAATCGACATACGCCCTGCCACAGCATCCATTTTAATGTCATTGGTGACAAAAATACCGTTCTTCACTTCACCAGAACCTGTAATGCTATTGAACGCCATACCCTTATCAAACACATCACTGAAATCGAGCTGCATTTTACGAATAATAGAATCTAAGCTGAATAGCCCCAGAAGACGCGCCGCACCACTCACATCGGAAATGACACCTTTCCCGAGCTTTGAGGAGATGGCTCCATTCATAGAGGTCATTTGAGGCAACCAAGGTGACCCATTCCATTCTAGATCCGTCTTTACATCAAATGGCGCCTTCTGAATGCCGGATGTAATACCGAAACGTTCCATCACTTCCGTATTGTTTTTACCAGACATCGACATTTTAAATTTAGATCGACTTTGGTTCTCTTTGAGCATCCACCAACCGGAAGCCTTAAACTTATTGTCGCCACTTGAGAAGGAAATATTCTTCCATTCAAGACGATCGCCTTGCCTTAAGAAGTCCACATTGACCTTTCCGATCTTGTAACCTTGTAACCAAAAGTCGTCTATTGCCAGCGTTAGGTTTGGTACCGCATCATGAAATACTCGGTCAAAAGGTCGAATCAAAGGTTGGGGCTTTTCATCATCCAAAGCGAGCGGCTCAGGATCCGTTGATTCATCTAAACCTGGAATATAAAGTTGCAGCCTATCCAGTGAAACCGTTAAATCATACGGTTCAAGATAGCTTGCTTGACCTGATATCTCAGCCCCCTCTACTTCCATCTTCCAACCAAGGCTCTTCTTGCGAGCGCTAAAGTTTAAATCATGCCATTCCACCCCAGCTAACATCAGCGCTTTACTTTCCACCTTAACGCTTTCTGGGACTGGGATTTTAGGTACATCAAGTTCGCTGACCAAAGGTTGAGGTCCGGTAACAGGCCCCAAAAAGAGTTCCAACCATTGGTCGAGATCGAAGTTATCGCGGCGCACAACGGCACTGTGACCAACAACAGGGCTGACTCGGAATGCGCCACGCCCGACCACTAGGTGAGAGGCTCCGAATTCGGGTCTTTCATTGCTAATATCAATTTCAGCCTGATATTTAAATTCAGGAAGCTGTAGGCGTGCAGAAATGGTTTCTTGGTTACCGGAGGCTTGTAACCTAGCACTGCCTTTCTCACCCAATGCTTTGCCGAGAGGTTCTGGATATTGGCTGGCAATAAATTGAGTTTCCGCTTTCACATCAACTTGATAAGTAAAGCCGACATCGTTGATTTGCAAATCAACGTCCATGCTCCACGGCGCATGACCTTGAACACGCTTCAACCACGTTTCGCCGACATAGGGAACTAATGGTTGTACATCCCAATCTCCAAGAACATCGATGTTCACATTGTAGTTCTTACTCTGAGTTTGCCCAAGAAAGTCTAAAGAAACGGGCTGCCCCAAGAGTTCTGCAGATAGACCAGACGATCGAACCACGTCATTATCAAATTCAATGAGACCAGAGGCATTACTTAACGTCATTGATGGCGTTTTTATATTAACTTGATTGTCCGGCAGTTTTGCCCAACCCCAAGCTCGAGTATCGCTTCCATCAAAAGGAATCTTTAGCTGAAAATCCGCATCAACCAAACCTTTTACTTGAACGGCAGTTAAAGCGGCACCAACAGAATCAACCAAAGGTGTGGCCATCATGTAATCACGAACGGCGTCGCCTTTGCCTTTTGCTGTGGCTTCAATTTCTATATGACCATTTTCCGACAAAGACGGGATTCTTCCTGTAATTCGACTAGCCTTCACATCCATGAGTGTCGCGCTTCGAGAATCCATAAACATGGCTTCGTTTTGGAATAACAAATCAAGTTGAAGTTTCTTAAGCGGTGGCCACGCCGTGTCAAAACTAAACTGTGACTGCTTTAAATTTACCAATGCTTGGAACATGCCGTCATTGTTAGAGTATGGGAATCGATCCAAGCTGCCATACCAAAGTAACTTAGATGTGCTCGCTTTACCTGCTTGAATTGCCGTTGATAGGTAATCCGTCAATTCCGTACCTAACGCCAGAGTTGGAAGATAGCGCCATGTTTCACCTGCGTTGAAGGCATCAGCTTCAGCGTAAAAAGAAAGGAATGGACTTTTCTCTTTGGGGAAATCTAATTTAAAGGCACCTAACACTTGGAGGTCAGGTGTTGCTGCTGTGACTTTGTCAGCCCATAAGCTCCACCCCCAATCCCCCAGATCTTTCCATGTGATGTCCACTTGCGCTTGGCGAATTTTAAGCGGGGCTTGAAATACATCACCATAAGGCAATTCATCATCAATAAGAGAAACACGAGCATTGATCTGATCGATCGAACCAGACAATTGGGCACTGAGGTGATGCAACTCAGGTAGCAGCTCCCACTGTTGCATGGCTCCATCTTCTAGGTTGGCAGAAAAGCGCATGCTTGATAGGTCTTCCCCCATAGAAACACGAATATCTTCTACTCTGCCTCCGAGCTGAACGGTATCCAGCCACTGGTTAAGCTTATCCGACTCAGGCATCAAATGAACAAATGGTGTTAAGGTTGCAACATTCAATTCAGATACATTTAACTGCCAGTTTTCTTTGTTAAATTTAAATGCTGCATCCAACAAAGGCCAGGGTGTATCATTCGTTCGGAGTCGTAGTGAGTGGGCATTCACTTGCCAACCTGAGCCTGACGGCGCCATACTGACAATACCGTGTTCCAGCATTAAGCTATGCTGCGCTTCTTTATTCCAACTGATTTCGCTTGGCAGAATTTCTAAGTAAGCATTTTTAGGCTGGCCTTTGTCCAACGTAATCCAAGAATTAAAGCTCGCGTGTCCCTGAGCAATGCCCACTTTATCTTTCAAGTATTTCGTGAGCCAAGGCGTCACTTGAAGATTTTCAGCGCTAACAAAGAAATCACCACTGATTCGAGACAAGTCTCCCGACTCAATAAAGTCAGCTTTCACCGTTAAGCTGTTTATGTCGTTATCCGCAATACCAATAACGCCATCAGCGCGATGCCGTTCTCCGAAGTTCTGCCACTTTAAATGCTCAATTTCTAACGTTTTTATATCTCCGGTAAACGTCTGGTAAGTCACGTTGGAATTAGCAATAGAAAAGTCGTTCAATTGGCGCAGAAGCAAGTGTTCAATATCGTTTAAAACACTTTCAGATGAAGGGGAAGGTACTTCAGGTTTTCCTATGGCTTTATTGCCCTCTTTCAACCATTTGATGTGCTGAACATCTAGACTCAACCCATCTACACGTAACGTCGACACGACAGGTGTTAGGTGGCGGAGAGAAGCAAAAACGTCCAACTCTATTTCGGCTTCTCGAATGAGAATTTGGGTTTTTTCTTCATCGGGAAGAATGGCTTGCAGGTTTTCTAATGCAATGAAAGGGTGAGTGTTTTTCCAATATCCACTGACCTTTTCACTTTGGAATTCTATTCCAGTGGACTGAGAAACCCACGTTTCGATATCGGCTTGATACTTGTCTAAGCGAGGAAGAGAGACACGCAAAACAGTAACGGTGATCGCTAGGATCACCATTACGGTTACTAAACTCCAAATGAGCGTACGCCAAAGTAGAGATGGCAGAAACTTCACTGTTGCTCCATTTACATCATAACGACATCAAATTGTTCCTGGACATACAGTGGTTCAGGTTGAATTTTTACTTCTTTTCCAATAAAGACTTCAAGCTCTGCCAATGCATGTGACTCTTCGCCGGTCAGGGTATCTGAAACGGCAGGAGACGCATACACAACGAACTTATCAGCATCGTAAGCGCGGTTTACACGAGTCACTTCACGCAGGATCTCATAGCACACCGACTCGACCGTTTTCACTGAACCACGACCTTTACAGGTTGGACACTCGGAACACAGAACATGTTCAATACTTTCGCGAGTTCGCTTACGTGTCATTTCAACTAAACCCAGCTGTGTGAATCCGTTGATGTTCGTTTTAACTCTGTCGTGAGCAAGCGCCAATTCCAGTGAAGTGATCACTCGCTTACGGTGTTCATCTGACATCATGTCAATGAAATCGATAATAATGATGCCCCCAAGATTGCGCAGCCTAAGCTGGCGGGCAATAGCTTGAGTCGCTTCAACATTCGTATTGAATATGGTTTCTTCCAAATTTCGACGACCAACAAAAGCACCGGTGTTGATATCGACTGTTGTCATCGCCTCTGTCTGATCGATAATAAGGTAACCACCCGACTTAAGCTCAACTTTTCTGTCTAAAGAACGTTGAATCTCATTCTCGGTATCGTACATATCGAAAATAGGTTTATCGCCTTCGTAAAGCTTCAGTTTTTCATGCAACTCTGGCACGAATTCCGATACGAATTCTCTAAGGTTTTCGTACACCAGCCTTGAATCGACTTGAATACTATCGAGTTCTGTTCCGACGAAATCCCGTAAAATTCTCTGTGCTAACCCCAGTTCACCGTATAGCGTTGAACGAGTTTTGTATTTCTTTCGGCGCTCGATGACTTTCATCCATAAGCGTTTTAGGAAAGCGGCATCTTGAGATAATTCTTGTTCATCCGCCCCTTCCGCAGCGGTACGGATGATAAACCCACCGTGCTCATCGCAATAGCTGGAGACCGTTTTTTTCAATCGTTCGCGTTCATCTTCGCTTTCGATACGTTGAGATACACCTACGTGGCTTGCGCCTGGCATAAAAACTAAATAACGGGAAGGAAGCGTAATGTCTGTCGTAAGGCGAGCACCTTTTGTGCCAAGCGGATCTTTTACGACCTGCACGACAATATCTTGCCCTTGGCGAACCAGCTCAGATATATCTCTGACTTGGAATTGCTGCTTTTCATTTTCAGCAACACATTCTGTATGTGGAACGATATCAGAAGCATGGAGGAAAGCGGCTTTTTCCAAACCAATATCGACAAAGGCGGCTTGCATTCCCGGTAATACTCGGCTCACACGACCTTTGTAAATATTACCGACTATGCCTCTTTTCGACTCTCGTTCAATGTGAACTTCTTGTAGTATTCCACCTACAATCATCGCTACCCGAGTTTCGCTCGGAGTAACGTTTATCAACAACTCTGCACTCATTCGTGTGCCTCAAATTAAATTAGAAAAACTTGTGCAAGAGCTGGTCAGTTTCCATCAATGGTAGCCCCATAACGGCATGGTAACTCCCTTCAATGCGAGAAATAAACTTCCCACCAATCCCCTGAATTCCATAACTGCCAGCTTTATCGCACGGTTCGCCTGTTTCCCAGTAACTTGTTATTTCTTGTTCTGACAGGGATTTAAACCATACGTTTGTTTCAACAAGTACAGACTCGCTGCGAGTTTTGTCTAATACAGTCACGGCGGTTAGCACCTGATGACTGCGTCCTGACAAGCAGCTCAACATAGTTCGTGAGCATTCAAAATTTTCTGGTTTCTCTAGCGCTTCACCATCAATGACGACAATAGTGTCAGAGCCAATAACAATATCTGCTTGCTCGGTCATCAATAGACCGGCTTGCGCTTTTTCTTTCGCAAGTCGTACCACATATTGGGAAACGGACTCACTTTCGCTTTTTTCTTCTAAGATATCTGGAGAAACCGTGTCAAACGGGTAGCCCAGTTTACCAAGCAATTCTTTTCGTCTTGGTGAGCTAGAAGCTAAGGTTAACCTGCGCTCTGTCTGGGACATACCTTTTTCCTTATCAATTACCGAATATGCCAATGGCGTCTCACTCGACGCAGTAAAAGGAATATCCATGGCCACAAAATACAGTTCACTACCGCAGCCCACAGTGACAATGGGTTAAACGTGACGTCCTGAATGAGGTATTCACCAAAGAACTCCAATAATTCAGCCAATGCCGTCAATGCACCAATAATAATGGCTTGCTGCCACAGTGCCATGTTTCGTAAAACAAGGAAGTTCATGGCCACTAAGTAAACGGTGATTGACATCATCATGCCACGTATACCTAGGGTGGAACCCAGTAGCAGATCCCAAATCAACCCAAGTACTAACGCTGTCCCTACATTAACTCGGTGTGGCAAAGCCAGCACCCAGTAAAACACGATGAGTAATAACCATGCAGGGCGGAATATTTCAAACATCCCCGGCCAAGGAATGGATTGAAAAACCAAGGCAATAAGGAAAGTCGCCCAAATGACCATGCGCCCTTTTAGAACACTATTCGCCATCACTCACCTCACTGACAGATTCACTGGTATTTTCATTATCCACTGGTTGAGTATCTTGCCTATTTTCACTTGGCCAAACCAATAGCAGATAACGTAATCGGTCAAATGCCACTACAGGCTCAGCTGTGATCGACGCAAACGGGCGTCGATTGTCTCGCTCAACCGTTGTGACGTAACCAACAGGATAGCCTTCAGGGTAGCGATCCCCCAGACCAGAAGTGACCAGTAAGTCACCCTCTTCAATTTCCGTACTGCTTGGAATATGTTCAAGCTGAATGGTATTGATGCTCCCGTTACCCGAGGCAATAACACGAATATCATTTCGCACCACTTGTACGGGAATGGAACTGTTGGTATCGGTAATCAATAAGACACGGCTATTGTGAGCGGCAACAAAGGTTACTTGACCAACAATACCTTTCTCGTTGATAACCGGCTGGCCGACATACACCCCATCAATTTGACCTTTATCGATCACCACTTGGTGACGATAAGGTGAAGAATCCACAGCCATTACTTCCGTCACCACCTTTCTTTCATCGCGAATAAAAGGAGAGCCTAGTAATTTTCTTAACCGTTGGTTTTCTTCACGGTACTGATCTAGAAGGGTCAAATTACTTTTGAGCCGAAGAACTTCTCGTTTCAACGCTTGGTTGGAAGTGAGTAAGGTTTCGCGCGTGTTCATTCGCTCGTACATGCCATCAAACATGGTACGAGGTAAATTCGCCAAATATTGGATTGGCGCAACGGAGCTGTTTAAGAAATAACGTACGCTGGAAAATGTGTCTAAACGACTATCAGCCAGCATAAGGCTGGCTGATAGTATGACCGCAAAAAACAGACGCAGTTGCAGGGACGGTCCCCTGCCAAATATCGGTTTCATCGCTGTTTACCCGAAGTTAAAAGCAGCAAGGCTTACTCTTCGCTAAACAGATCGCCGCCATGTACGTCGATCATTTCTAGCGCTTTACCGCCACCACGAGCAACACAAGTCAGGGGTTCTTCTGCAACAACCACAGGAATACCTGTTTCTTCTGTCAGAAGACGGTCCAAATCTTTCAGCAGCGCACCACCACCAGTAAGAACCATACCATTTTCAGAAATGTCAGAGGCCAATTCCGGCGGGCACTGTTCAAGTGCAACCATAACAGCAGAAACTATACCAGTTAGAGGCTCTTGAAGTGCTTCAAGGATCTCGTTGGAATTCAGTGTGAAGCTGCGTGGTACACCTTCTGCTAAATTGCGACCGCGCACTTCGATTTCTTCTACTTCATCGCCAGGGTAAGCGGAACCGATTTCGTGCTTAATTTTTTCTGCTGTCGCTTCACCAATCAAGCTGCCGTAGTTTCGACGAACGTAATTGATAACCGCTTCGTCGAATCGGTCCCCACCAATACGAACAGAAGAGGAGTAGACCACACCGTTAAGTGAGATAACAGCAACCTCTGTTGTACCACCGCCGATATCGACAACCATTGAACCTGTTGGCTCTGACACGCGTAAGCCAGCACCAATTGCTGCCGCCATTGGCTCATCAATCAGATAAACTTCTCGTGCGCCCGCTCCCAGAGCAGATTCACGGATGGCTCGGCGCTCAACTTGAGTAGAGCCACACGGTACACAAACCAAAACGCGAGGGCTTGGTTTCAAAACGCTGTTGTCATGCACCTGTTTTATAAAGTGCTGAAGCATTTTTTCAGTAACGTAAAAATCAGCGATAACACCATCTTTCATAGGACGGATTGCTGAAATATTGCCCGGAGTACGACCCAGCATTTGTTTCGCTTCGTGCCCTACAGCTGCGACACTTTTTGCGGTACCAGCGCGGTCTTGTCGAATGGCCACAACGGAAGGTTCGTCAAGGACAATGCCCTGACCTTTTACGTAGATAAGAGTATTGGCTGTACCTAAATCGATAGAGAGATCGTTTGAAAACATGCCACGAAGTTTTTTAAACATATTCTTCGTTCATCCTGCAAGCATTAAGAAGACATAAAATTGCACTAAATGTACCAATGCCTTGCGTTATCAGCAAGGCATTGACATGTAAACATGGGCTGAATCTCGCTTTTTCTTGCAGATTCTTTACTTAAGCCCTCATTTTTAGTGTTAAGCGGTGAAAACGTCAGTTTTATCGCCCGGTAATTCTTGGCTCTCCCCGATAAATGATCCGGTCATTTCCACGGTAAGTTCCAAAAGTGATCACTGCCGAAGGTATTTCATCCCCAACTCCTCTCCAATTGTATTTCAACCAATCTTGATTTCCTGAAGAGCTCCAACATTCTATGTTGTTATCCGTTGGGTTTACTTTTCCTATCTGCCCAGTACCAATTCTTAACCATAAGCGTACTTGCTCTCTTATAGTGGCATTTTGTTTCGCAATTAGCTCATCCGCCTTACCATGCGATACTCTGCCAGATTCATTGAAACTCGCCGTTGAAAGCTCACTGCCCACGCTATTCCATATTGTTTGACGGCAGAATTGATTTCCGACGAAACTACTTTTGCTGTCATCATTATTAACAACAAATTCTTCGCCACTCCAAAATTCCGTAAGCATCGGTACCGAGACTCGTCCATTCGATTGTGTACCCAGATCTTCCAATATCATTCGACCGTATCGAACGTCTGGCTGCTGAGGTAAACGTATATGTTCTTCACCCGTGTTAGCGGAGAAACTCACAGGATCCACGCCACTAATTTCGAGGTCTATCTCTGTCGCGGTTGAATCAAGCCCCGTTAAAATTCCGGAGTAATTAAACAATTTATCCGGATAAGTTTGAGTACTGCTCACCATTAAACGTGACCAAGTGACATCATCTGATGGATTGAATCGCCACACTGCATCGCTGCCCCACAACTCATTTCCGAGGTCGGAGTCTTTAACAGAAAGCCTGTCTGCAAATTCTCCCACTAAAGAGAAAGAGGCTTTTAACTGTTGGCTGTAATGTGCTCCATAATTTAGCGTAGAGAGAGGTGTATTCCCTTCAGTCATAGATGACAACGCTTTCACTTCAAACTCTACACCTTCGAAAGGTTGGTTCATGTAAACAAAATTATTCTGCCCTGTGGGGTAGGTAAACTCTGCTTTTTCAAGAGAGAAATGAGATGGGTAAAAGCGACCAATCGGGTGCTTAATAAAGGGTACAGACATGCCGTTTAAATAGTTGTGCTTTTCAACCCACATCTGAATACTGCCAACTTCAGACCATCTAAAGCTTTGATCAGAAAGCCCCCATTCATTGAAGTTCACGGATATAGGTAAATATCTGTTACTTGAGTTGCTTATCTGATTCGCCATCTCAAGCATTCCTTTGTGCCCTAAGGAAGGGGTATGAAGGTCAAAATACACTTCAGCAGAGACTTCAAAACCGGTCACACTGTCCTCAAAACACAATTGCGGATCCATGTAACCGCTATCAGGCACACCATCATTATTAGTATCAGCGCTGGAATACCAGCGTAAGGCTCTTAATCGCGAATCCACAAAATTACCTGAGCCAGTAATTTGATCACCCCCACTTGCGGTACCAGAAGGAAACAACTGATAAGCCCCCCCGTTTGGAGCATGACAAATAGACAGTGTGAAGGGGCGACTGCTTATGGTGGCACTTCCTGCTAAACCTGACCACGAAGTTAAACTGTCCTGTGATGGTTGCCATTTAGCATCTGCCACATGGAGCTTGAACTGACCAGCTGACGAATAAACACTATTTAAGACTGCAATACCCTTATCAAACTGAATATTGGGTATCGTTTCTCCAGCAAGGGGATCGCTTCCTTTCGGAATGACAGTATTGTGGACAATAAGAGAATTGTTGTTATTGATAGGTGATGGAGCAATCAGCTCATAGGACATGTTCAACGATTGCGTGCCAGTATAGTCTTCAATCGTTTGACATTGCCTAGGGTTCGCTGCACTTGATGCGACCGCAGACACTTTAACACTAAAGGGACGACTTGCGACTTGCCCTTTATTGTCGTCGACTCGGTTTTCATCGGTAACTTTAAAACCATACGGAACAAATTGATATGGTCCGGCATCCGCCGACACATTGGTATTCTGGAGTAACGTCCCTTGAATATGGACAGGAGATAAAGAGGTACTCGACAATGTTTTTGTCACAATCGCATCTTGCCCCGCTACAAATTCATGGCGGAAAGGTGTCGTACAACGAACAGGGTCAGAATCGGAAAGCCAACAAGATTGCCCCGCGGCATTATTAGGAATATCTACGCTAAGTGTGCCCGAATAGTTATTAAGCAGCTGCTTTGTGGCTTTATCCACTAATTTAAACGTTACAGGGATCCCATCACAGGCAAGCCCAGTGGCAACAGCGGGTGTAATCACTAACTCAGGTTCTGAAAAACATTGGCTTTCACCCGTAATTTTAGCACTATTCGACATGTTCAAATTCAGTGCGGTAACAGCGCCATAGATATGAACACTATTGGACAAACTAACCGTCGCTTCACTGTAAATAAGCCCTTTTAGTTTGTCGTTTTTAGTCAAACTAATAACACAGCCACCAGCGGGGCAAGAACCACCACTCTTTTCCGGATTGTACCCCACAATAAATAGGTGATCAGGGTTACCCATATTATTAAATTTGGAGTCGTTAGAAAGTGTCAATTTCTGAACATGCAGTACCACCTTCCCTTGAATGTTAATTGTTGAACCACTGTTGATATCAAGATTTTCAAAATAGTAATGACCCGATTGAAGAGTCACATTGGAACGCCCGATATTCAGTGTCTTTGATCGCAGAGGCGACAGCGTGACCGTTTCATCCCAAATATTAGGGATCGACGTATTGAGTGAAAAATCAGGCAGTTTATCCATAGAAACCTGATAGTTGGCATCGTTGGCGCAAGTACCGCCATCGCAATTTGATTGGTTGTTAAAGCTAGCAGATGAGAAACCAACTGTACGCTGACCATTGATCAATCGAGCATTTAAAATAGAAGCATTATTGGACATGGCAATTTGACTGTTACGACCTTCTTTCCACCCTTGAGCAGCAGATGGGAACAGTGTGCAAACATTAAATCTTGGAGTTGGTATATGTTGCTGACCAAAAGCAAAATATCCGACCTCTTCCTCAGTATGTGAACGCTTAGATTTTGACCCAGACTCCGAAAGATCTTCATCAATAACAAAACTCACTTCGTAATCACCATCTTCGTCATCATCGTCACTGGAGTCACTCTCACCGGACAATTTACAACGCCGCAGCCACCCGCCATGGCTACCACTTCGTCTTTGTTTATTAGCAATGATACCTGGCTCTGAATTATAGCCATGTTCGAGTTCTTCTAGGTCATTACAGGCATCTTGTATCGGGGTATTCCCACTGTGCTCATTCACCTCGACTTTTCCAAACTCGTAATGAACACCATTGGCAATACCTTCCCCTTCATTACTCACCAGAAAAGCAATCTTCTCAGTATTTGTAACAGGGGTATTTCGATTCACTCGAGTTAGCTCTAAAAACAAATCTATAGAATCGTCTTTAACGTTTTTAATGCCCGCGGTCATCCACCGATTGGTTGGAGAGTTGATTTGCGCTAACGCAATTGGTTCATCAAATGTTGCATTTGAAAAGGAGGAATAACGCACTTTCACTTTATTGGGTAAACTGCTGGTTTGATCACCGCGGTACGCTTGTGTGTAAACATAACCTGCTACTACTTTATGCGCTTTGTTATCATCATCGTCGTCATCGTCGTTTCGACTCACAAATGTCGCTGTACCCGGCTCAATCACCATATAGCTTATTGAATCCATCAGTACTTCATTCATACCATTGTATTCAGCAGCAGTGGGGGCTGTTTCCTGAATAAGGCTGACGGACTGCTTTGTTATTGAAGTAATGGATAGCGTAGCTGGCTTATCATTATCGGCATTAGTTGAAGCGACAGTTGGCATCAAAAATACCAATGGCTCCGTTCGATATTGTTTTGTAAATCGGATGCTGCATCCATTTTTACAATTGGCACCTTGTAAACGACCAAACTCATACTGGGCATCGTCATAGCCCATTTTTACACGGGGGAAAGAAGGGCAATTTCGCCCCTTAGAAATACGAAAATTATTTGCAGAAAATTGATTTCCCAGTACGCGGAGATTCAAAAAAGGGTTGTTCGCTGAAACGCCAACAGCCGTCGTCAAGTTAAAGTTTGCCTGCTCTTTTTCTTTAAAACCATCAACAAAGTACTTTACCGTCCCCCTAATGCTATTTTGATTGTTTTGATCAGGAATAAACTGAACTTTGTACTGTCGCACTTGAGGATCGGTAACATGCCGCGACTCATAGACAAATGGACTGTAACGTTGGTATGTATTGTCATCCGTCCAAAATGGATAAAATCGAGTCCCTTCTAAACGAGCTCGATTACTGCCATCTGAGTCCATATTAAAAACAAAGCAAAACCCATCGTTCGCATTAACGCTCGCTCCATTCAGCACATCTGTCGCTGCTATAGAATGAAGCGGAAATAGGATAAAAAGCAGAAACAAAGACCACTTGGCTTGAACCAAGCGAAAAGCATTCAACATCATGAGGTCTATTCCATGGCTTTAGCCCAAACTTCCTGTTCTCGGCTAACTTCGAAGGTATTGCTTCCGCCACATACCGCAACGGAACTGATTCTATAGAATGTTAAATCACCCGACCCACTTTGAGCACAGGTGATATTTAATGAAGAGCACGGAACGTTAGAATTTATGCGCAATGCATCTTCAGCTGCGTTTGCAGCGGTATTTAAACTCGTGCAACGAGAGGTTAACTGAGGTGTCCCCGCGCTTTCATTTAGTGGGTACATGTAGGTTAAACCCCACTCATTGCCAGAATGTGCCAAAAACCACGCTTGCGTGCCAAGCACCTCACGAGTCAGAGTATCTTGGTTTGACCACTCCAAACGAACTAAAGTTAGCCCCAGCATACCCATCACAACAATAACAAAAATGGCAATAATCAACACGCTGCCTGTCTGGTTCTTTTTATGGGACATTAAGCACCTGCACATCATGATTGTAGTGACTTTGCTCGCCATCGCTTTCGAATAGAATATCCATGTGGACTAAGCCACCACGCTGTAATGACATTCCATCAACAGCGAATGCCGCACTGGTTGCATTCTCGCCTACTTGAACGACGGTTCCAGCATCTCGAGTTATTTGACCTGTTCCAGCATTCACACAGTACTCAACTTGCTCTGAAGGTATGTAAATATAGTGTCGATTGGCAATTGAGTTACTCGAAAAAGACGCAGAAAGGCTGTAGATTGCACCGCTTAAACTGACCCCAGTTAACAACACTGAGGCAGAAGAAGGATCGACCAAATCCGATATTTGACTTGGATTAATCACCAAGCGGGCTCCGGCGCTAATTGCAGTATTCATGTCCGTCTGGGTAAAACCATCATTGCCCACAATAAACTGCAACGTATCTGTGCCACCGCTTATCGAATCAATTATCTGGTAAAAGCCAGAATATCGAATTGGATAGAAGGATACGCACGAGCCGCCACTTGAAGTCGCCAAACTATTGGGTACGGCATGTCTTATTTCACGGGACATTTTTTCAATAACAAATCGCGCTTGATTGTGCAGAGCCTGCCTTCGAGTCGTATCAGCATAACCTTGAGCGCCAATCTTAACGAATCCAGCAATGCCTAAAAACATGATAGAGACGATCAGTATCGTGACGATCATTTCCATCAAAGTGAACCCTAATTTTTTCATTAGTAGTTCCCCTTATAAGCACTGAATTGAAACTCTCCATACTGCCCTGCAATAACCGTTAAGGTAATTCGTTTATATCTATGTAGAGAGTCAGCAAAACCAAGGTCACTGCTCGGAACGTATACGACGGCAACTTCAGTTCTAAAATTTGGGTAGTCATTAGCGATGTCAGAGCCAAAAATGTCATTCAGGCTACCACGTGCATTCAGTACACAATCCGATGCGTTGTTATTGGTATGCCAACACCCGATGTAATCATCAACATCATTAAACGTAGCCGTCGTTTCTCCAGTTTCGGGACCTAACGTTACCGTACAAGTTGGAGCCCCAGTTTCATCGCACCGAATGATGCTGCCATTCGGATCGCTCTCATGATCAAACCCTCTCGCTAAAATTTCGGTCATGATACTTTGAGCCAAAATAGACGCTCGAACTTCATATTGTGAATGCGCGGAGTTTTGAATACGGGGAAAAAGAATGGAGAGCAGAACCGACATAGAAATGCCTAAAACAATAATGGCGATAATGCTTTCAACCAGTGTAAAGCCACGTTGTTTAACAGCCATAGACAAATCCTTCGCTGTTAATGCAAACTTGAGCAGACTCTACGCCGTTGGAAATGCCAATAGAAATATTGCCCCCAGCAACAGGCGTGGTGCAACCAGAAATACACGCTGGAACACCTAACAGATCAAACTCGACGATCATACTTGCAGGTGTAAAAGAAAAGGTTTGATCTTCAATGAAGACATAATTGCTTCGATTATCTGCTGTGCACCCAGTGCCAGAACCTAAACAATTGCCAGAAACCACCAATCGGTATTGGCTTTGATCGCCAGAGTAATCAAGAGAAGGTAAATTGGATTGCATTCGACCAAGCTGAATTTGCCGAATAATAGAGATGGATTGTTCTTGAGCAGCGAAAGAAGAGAAGCCTGAAACGCCTACATACTTGCTGGCAGCGTATGTAGAGATTATACCCAAAAGAACAATGACTACCACGAGCTCTATAAGAGTAAACCCACCTTGTGAAGAACACCGTTTATCGTCCACACCACTAACCATGAATTCACATCGCTCCGAACAAAAGCAAGAGAGCTTTAAATTGGTATGTAATAACCAACGTTAGAATTAACCAGAGGTTAGAAACTAACCTCTGGTATTTTGATTAACAGCCTGTAGCTACGACCGATATTGTTGGTGCATTATCAGCATCCGCTGCTTCTGTGTAGGAAACATAACAGTTTGTTGCTTCAATCGTTGCTGCGGTAGTTAAAGTAGGCGTAGCGTTAAAGGTAACGTAATATGATGAACCTGCTGTTCCTGCTCCTGACACTGCTGTATCCCAGTCAGCAGGTAGTCCTTCAACAGCAAGTTGAATTCCGTTAGCTTCTGCACTTGGGTAGCCAAAATGAGTGTTGATACCACTTGCAACAGGCGTTGTTGCAGCGCCTTTACTTACACCTTCTTCGCCTTCTATAGCAGACTTGCCGTAAACGATACCTGATGCGCCGTTCATTGCACCTTTCAAACCTTGAAGAGATGAGCCACGTGCGTCACCTTGAAGGTTTAAAAATTTAGGTGCAGCGGTTACCGCTAGAATACCCAAAATAACAATTACAACCACTAATTCGATTAGGGTGAAACCGCCTTGTCTTTTCATAGTCACTTCTCTCTATGTTTAGATATTAACGCTGTAACCAATTAAGTTACTGCAATTCTACGGTCACACGACCAGTTTTTATTTCATACACAAACTTATGATCACTGCCTTCTTGCTGTACATAAGAACACGTACTCTCAGAACTGTTTGCTTCAGCAGTGTATTTTAAATCGGTTAGGTTACTGCTTGCTGCATCCCCAACTTTTGGTGGGTTTTGTAGCAAATTCTCCATCAAATTCACACAATCGGATGATGATATAGCCGACGGAGCAACAGTTTGCCCCGTTGTTTTTAAAGCAATCGGATAGCCATCTCTGAATGAGCTGTCATTGCCACCGTCATCAAACGA
Organism: Vibrio penaeicida; assembly: GCF_030689305.1. Classification (GTDB taxonomy): domain Bacteria; phylum Pseudomonadota; class Gammaproteobacteria; order Enterobacterales; family Vibrionaceae; genus Vibrio; species Vibrio penaeicida_B. Next base: position 295,452 of record NZ_JAUYVM010000006.1, read on the forward strand.
ACGGGTTAGCCAGAACTCCACACCATCATACTCAATGTAATGTTGCTTACTATTTCCTGTGCCCACTCCTGGTCTGCCTTTCGCTTCCCACTGCGCTCGAGCAGAGAGAACGCCTGTGGCATATCCACCAGCAACCGCTTCAATACTTGCCTTTTTGGCTTCATCGGTGACATCTAAAAACTTGGGCAATGCCGCCGCCGCTAGCAAGCCAAGAATAACAATCACTACAACCAGTTCTACTAATGAAAAACCGAACTGCTTTTTCATTTCTTCACCTATTTTTTTACTCATTCCTGAGTGATTTCATTATATCGCACACCCACCAGTAAGACTATGATTTAGGGTATTTAACTGCCTATTTTATAGTACTTATTGAGAGCTTCTTCTCATTCAAAACCAAGTCCAGCACCATTTCTTCATTAAATTTATATCGACAATGGTATGTCGGATAACCGGAAATCAATTGTGTTTCTGGAGTTGCTAGATAGGTACTTCCTAACCTAGGGTACAAGGTTTCTAGCCACCATTTGCAGTTCATTTCATTACCATGCAAAGGTAATACCCATCCGTTATCATCTAGCTGAACTTTTTTACCTTCGTACTCAATAAAACTTGGCTGCTTACTGATAATCCATTGCTGCCTATAGGCATTTGCACGTTCGGTAATTTGATTCTCCAGCATCAAGAAAGTGGTACCTGAGGCTTCATCGTCAATTTTTTGCCAATTGAAAGCCAAAGTGGCAAGCAAAATACCTACCAAAAAAGTCCAAATGGCAAATGCAGGAACGGCTTTTCCCTCCATGTTAATGCACCCAACTATTTTTGAATTGCATCCAACATGCCCCACATTGGCAAGAAAATCCCCATAGCTAAAATCAAAACCATACCCGCCACAATAGTCAGCAGTAGAGGTTCTATTCTTGCTGTTAATGTTTTCAGGTCGTAGTCCACTTCACGATCGTAAAAGTCTGAAACTTCAAGCAATAGCTCATCTATTCGACCTGTCTCCTCTCCAACAGAAATCATCTGTATAACCAAAGGTGTAAAAATTTGGCTCTGAATTGCCGTTGACGACACTGTACTTCCTGCTTCAATTGCCGATTTCATTTCCAAAATTCTAAGCTCTAAAAATCGATTCCCTAGAGCTTCGCCTGACAAAGCCAAAGACTGATTTAACGGAACCCCAGATTTCAACATAAGTGCAAAAGTTCTTGAAAATCGTGATAACTGAGCACGATTCACAATATCTCCCACAATTGGGAGCCTTAATCTAAATTTATCCCACTTTTCTCGACCATCAGGTGTTCCAACCCAAGCTTTCATACCAAACAAAAACGCAAAAAAGGCTATAACCAGCCATATCCAATAATTGACAAAAAAGTTAGATGTACTAATCAAAATCCTTGTAGGTAAAGGTAAATCCACACCAAATCTTGCAAACATCGTGGCAAACTGCGGAATAACTTTAACATTCAACACTATCATTGCAATTGAAATAAAACTCAATACAAAAATAGGGTATCTCATAGCCGTTTTTATTCTTTTCCGCGTTTCCAACTCTTGTTCATAATATTGAGAAAGCTGCAACAAGGCTTGGTCTAAACGCCCCGTATTCTCACCTACATTGATCATTGAAATAAACAACGGGCTGAATACTTTTGGGTATTGCTGCATGGACGAAGACAAGTTTCGACCATTAGTCAGCTCATTCCCGACATCTTCCAAAGCCTGTTTGAGTTGCTTATTTCCACAGTTTTGAACCAATCCTTTGATGGCTCTTAAGATGGGTACACCTGCTTTCGTCAAGCTATACAACTGCCGGCAAAATATAACGAACACTTCCAGCGGAATTGACGGCGTAAATAGAGCGGAAACATCGAACCCAGCACCGCCTTCAGCACTTTTGCCTTTACTGATCGAGGTCGGTATTACCCCTTTGTTTATCAATGCTTCGGCTGCGAGCTCTTCAGTAGGAGCATCAACCTGCCCTGCCACCTTACTGCCTTGTAAATCTCTGCCTTGGTACTGATACGTTGCCATGCCGTAACCTTAGAGCAGAATCGGTTCAATGGTCGCTGAAGAATCACCTTCACCGAGATTCATGACTTCATCTAAACTCACCACACCTTTTAATGCGAGCTCCATAGCAGAAGCCAGTAACGGTTTATATCCCGCAGCTCTACGTGCTTGCTTTGCAAATTCGACCGCATCTCCAGAACGAAGTGCATCCATCATATGCTGTTCAAGCTCTAGTAACTCAAAGACCCCTACTCGACCTCGATACCCTGTTAAATTGCAGTTTTGACACCCTCGCCCTTTAAAGAAAGTGGCATCGGCTTGGTTTGGGAATCGGCTTCCAAGCCATTGCTTTCGAGACTCATCTACATCATCGTGAGTACTACAATCTGGGCAAATTTTTCGTACTAGTCTCTGGGCCAAAACCGCTCTTACCGCACTAGCGACCAAATACCCAGGAGCCCCCATATCCATCATACGCAGTGCACTGTCGATAGCATCGTTTGTGTGTAAAGTACTTAATACTAAGTGACCAGTTAGTGCTGCTCTTAACCCAATCTCCACCGTTTCTTGGTCACGCATTTCCCCCACCAATATAATGTCAGGATCTTGACGCAAGAATGTTCTTAATATCTTAGAGAATCCAAGATCAATCTTAGTATTCACTTGAACTTGATTGACGCGCTCAAGCCGATACTCAACTGGGTCTTCCGCAGTTATGATTTTCTTACCTGGTTCATTTAATTCAGAAAGCGCACCATAAAGCGTGGTTGTTTTACCAGAGCCCGTCGGCCCCGTAACGAGAATCATGCCATGAGGGCGTCGGAGCTGTTTCCGTATTCTCAGCAACAAATCTTCAGGCAAGCCAGATTCATCGAGCTTTCTAACGCCAGCAGATTGGTTGAGCAATCGCATAACCACTGATTCACCATGCTGGACAGGCATCGTGGACATACGAATATCAACAGACTGACCTTTAACACGAATATTGAAACGACCATCTTGGGGTAAGCGTTTTTCTGAAATGTCCAGATTCGCCATTAATTTAAGCCTCAACACGAGTGCTGACGCGATATTCACCTCATTCAACAGTGTTTCATGAAGCACACCATCAACACGCTGTCTGAGCCTTAGTACATTTGAATCCGGTTCAATGTGAATATCGGATGCGCCCACTTGAATGGCATCTTCAAACAGAGAGTTAACCAGTTTTACAACCGTGACCTCTTCGCTGTCTTCATCGTCTCCAAAAGAAAAGTCGAACGTATCGCTCACCTGATGTTCTGCTTGAAGCTGCTCAGCAAACGAGGCAATTTCTTTTGTTCGGCGATAGTATCGGTCAAAGCCTTCTACTAACTGCTTTTCTGGCGCGATAACAAAATCAAGCGCGTATTGTTGAAGCTGGCTTAACAGCGATTCTTGAGCAAATAAATCAGCGGGGTCACTCATCGCAACGCGCAATGTGTCACCCTGACGACCTACAACTAACGCTCTCAATCGACGGGCATGTACTTCGGGTAGTATTTGAACGGCATCAACATCAACATTCGCCCGACTTAGATCGATTAACGGCACGTTAAGTTGCTGCGACAGGAATGTCAGCATTTGCGTTTCAGTTAAGAAGCCAAGCTGTATTAAAGTATCACCAAGCTTTCTGCCTGTACTCTTTTGGTGACCTAGGGCCTCTTCAACTTGATGTTCTGAAATGATGCCTTCTTCAATCAACAAATCACCAAGACGTTTACGTAGTTTAATCTGCATTTGAAGACGCCTCTCGTTCATTGATATAAGCAATACGCTCACGAATAAAACTGTTGGTTTGTGCCGACAACCCTACTCGATTAAGAGCTTTCTGATATGAGGATTTTGCTTGAGAATATTGAGCGCTTCGCTCTTGCTGTATTCCCAGCCCTAACCACCACTTGCCATTATCCTTGTCTCTTCTCACCAGCATTTGGTAACTTTCAAGTGCAATCGGATAATTTTTGAGTTGTTGTGCTAATCCTGCTCTAGCCGCGAGGTAATCTTGCTCGGGGTTAGGTGGTAAATGCTCAAGCACCCCCAGAGCGGCTTCATTGATGCCTTCTTTTACCAATATATTCATTGCGGCAAGCCTCAGCACTTGGCTATCTCGGTCCAGCACGATGCCTTTTTGTAATATCTCTAAAGACTGACGTACATTGCCACGCCCGTAATAAAGCGCCGCCAATTTTTTACGCACCACTTCATCTTTAGGAACATAGCGCAAAGCTGATTGATACCCTTTTATTGCCCCATCAAAGTCATTTGCATCTAACGATTTTTTTGCCCTAGACAAAGATTTATCCGCTAGCTGCTGAGGAGTAAGTTCAACTTGTTGAATCGCCATTTCACCATCTGTTATGGGTTGTGGCGGTAGCTCGAACGTATCTGTTTCTGCTATTGAAGAGGCATTTGCCAACAGAACTTTAGGTGCTTTTTCAGGCTTCACTTCTTTCTTTGAAGTGAATTGTTTTTGAGGTGTAATCGCATTCTTAGAAGGAACAGCTATTGGATCTTCTGTTTTTCTAATAATTTGTTTTTTCTCTGCCTTAACAACCTGCTCTACTATCGGCTTAGACTCAGATTTAGGTGCGTCAATACTTTTTTCTGACTCGATATTTGCGACTTGAACAGCACCAGATACTGGTGATACTGCTGGGCTTATTGATACTTCAGGCTCTTCTGTAGCCTGATCTTGGTATATGTTAGCCACCGACTCAGAAACCGTTTGCTGAGTTGGCGAAGCAACCTCCATCGTAACCACAGTGGTGACAGGTTTCGTTAGGTCAGAGGCGTTATCAACATTCATCTTTTCAGGAATTTTAGCAATTGCGGGATCACTGGTAGATTGACTCAAAGTAAACCAAGATCCACCAGTAACCAGTAAGGCTATAAATACAACCGCCCAAATAGCTTGAGGCCGTTTTTTAACTGGAGAAACATCAACCTTTTCAATACGCCCTGCTGGCGACTTCTTATCTGACATTTCAGATAATGCTTTATTGATAACGCTCATGATACCCCCCATCCCCATAGAAATGGCTTTTTAAACCGGGGTTTGACGGTGTCTAGCGTATCGTTAATCGCATTGTAGACGTGCTCCATATGGATATGAGTCGCATTAGCCGTAAATGCCAACAGGAGTGCTTTATGGCAAACTTGGTTAATTAAGCGTGGAACACCGCGTGAAGCTTTCCAAATCGCTTTTTTTACTTTTGCATCAAACAGATTAACGTTTCCACCGCTTACCTGAACGCGGTGATCGATATACGCAAAGGCTTCCTCGATAGAAAGCGCTCTTAACGTAGCACTGAAGGAAATACGTTGGCGTAGCTGTCTAAGATGGTGGTGCTCCAAACGAGCATCAAGCTCAGGCTGACCTAATAAAACGATCTGCATCAGCTTAGCCTGTTCGGTTTCAAGGTTTCCAAACAATCGGATCGCTTCGAGGGCTTCATCACTGAGACCTTGCGCTTCATCGATCAATGCTACAACACGCTTCCCGTTCAGGTGCAATTTTAGTAATTGCGCTTGAATGTCATCGACTAAGCTATCACTGTCTCGAATTTCGACTTCAAGCTCTTTTGCGATCGCAATCTTTAGTTCTTCACCGGTAAGTTGTGGGTTGGGTAAGTACACCAACGAAACTTCATCAACTAACTGGTTAATGAGCATCCGGCATACCATGGTTTTCCCTGTACCCACTTCTCCAGATACTTTTATAACGCCTTCACCCATGTCAATAGCAGACAAAACGGTTTGGATCGCCTCGTAATGCGGCACTAACCCCTGAAACAGTTCAGTGTTGGGAGTTAGCGAAAAAGGCGCTTGTTTAAATCCAAAAAATGTCTGATACATAATTATTCTTCAGGGAACCACTCTTGTAATAAGTCTCGTGAACGCTCTAATTCTTGCTGCCATGTGTTAACGCCGACCACGGTTGGTCTTAGCAAAATAACTAGCTCTGTTTTTTGAGTAAGCTTGGTCACGTTTCGGAATAAATGCCCCAAGCCGGGAACATCGCCTAAGAATGGAACTTTGGAAACTTGATCAATCGTGTTTGACTTCATCAAGCCGCCGATTACGACGACATCACCATCTCGCGCTCGAATGACCGAATCCGATTCACGAATCGAGCTCTTAGCCAGAGGGACTTCGTATTTTTTACCTTCAAGATTGATGACTTTTGTCTGTGTTTGTACGTCAATTACTGCAGGGTGAACATGGAGAAGAACAAAGCCATCATCATCGATTTGTGGTGTTACGTCCAAAGAGATGCCGGAGAAAAATGGCGTTAGCTCTATGTCTGGCGCAACATTCGCATTATCACCGCTGCCTACCACACTAGAAATGTCGGTGACGAAATATTCATCGGAACCTACCTTTATCACGGCTTTCTGGTTATTTGCTGCCGTAACCCGTGGGCTAGACAAGACATTGAGATCACCTTGGGTACCTACAAAGCTCAATACACCGTTGAAATCACCATTCTGTATGGTGACATTGGTTTGCCCTCCGAGCAATGAGCCAATGGCATCAAGCCCCGGTAACGCAGGAATTCCATCCGCTGGATTGAAGCCACGACCAATGGAAACACTCGCGTTGCCAAATGTTGACGTTAGACCGCTCCAATTTATCCCTTGCTGATAGCCATCAGATAGAGTGACCTCAAGGATCTTCGCTTCTAAAATCACTTGTCGCTGCATACGCTGCTGCGACACACCAAGGAATTGCCTTATCTCTCTTATCTCGTCTGGGTATGCTCGAATCGTTAAAACACTGGCTTGAGGTGAAACAACCACACTTCGACCATCCCCTGTGCCGATAAGTGTCTGAGCTGCTTTTTCTAATTGAGCCCAAAAATCACTTTCACTGATGGTTTCTATTTCAGTGCCACCCGTAGGAGAAGTACTGGAACTGCTAGACGAGCTCGAATTATTGCTGGAGCCTGATGAGCTAGAGCTGTTGCTTGATGAACTAGAGCTACCACCGCCATCTTTGCTGGTAATGGATCCGGTTGTAATAGAAGTAAGTGAACGCCCTGACCGTTTAAATTGAAGGTAGTCGATTGGAATGGTTTCGGTACGCAATCCAGCTGGGTAAACCTGAATGAGCTTTCCACTTTGAACGACTTCAAAACCGTAAAGATCACGAACCACTTTAAGCACTTCGTCTAACGTTACGTCAGTCAGATTAACGGTAATACGCCCCGAAACATCTGGGTGAATCGCCGCGCTGTAGTCCGTCCCTTTAACAAGGCTTGCAAAGAAGGTTTTTGCCTCGACACCGTTGGCTTGTACTCGAAAGCGCTTCAAGGTTGGAGAAACCGCAAACTCTTCGTTTGCTAACTCAGGCATCAAATCAGCCTGAACGGAAGCAGGAAGCTCATCTAAGCTTTTGCTACTCGCTTCATTGATCACTTCATTAAGCGCTTCTTTAACCTCGACAGGCTCCCGGTGCCCCATGGAGCAAGCCGTTAGTGACGCGATGATGGCTATTACTACAATATTACGCATAATGTCTATGAAACCTTAGTGTTTAATGTCAGAGGGAAATAGCTCCAGTCGCCATTTTTTCCCGCTCTTTATCAAATCTACAAATTCTGGTTCGATCCTGTTGGCCAGATAACCTTGGATGTACTTCCCTTTCTCTACAACTTTATCATTTAAGATGGCATAGCATGGCGCACCTTCTGCACAAATAATGGATTGCAGTGTCGGCACTGGTGCGATTGCTTTTTTCTTAATTTGTTTCTGTGTTGTTGTCTTTGGTGCTTGCCAGCCAAGTGGAGCGGTAGGATCTTGGTTAGCGTGCCCAAAAGAGCTAAATATTATGGCTAAAGCTAAAAAAATTCTAACCACCGATAAACTCCTGTCCTGTACCTAATGTATAGACAATAAGAACCAAACGTGCTGACGGGTAATCTTCAACTTGATATTGATAGCTGCGCCAAAAATACGTGGTGGGCATACTCTCAAGCTCAATTAAATAATTTTTTATATCAAAATATCGACCTGTAATTTCAATTTTTACAGGATGAATGTAGTACCCAACCGCTTGAGAACTTCCACCAGCGATGATGGGTTCAGCAGGTAGAGAGTTTAGACTTTCTAATTTTAGCCCTTTACTACTGACGAGTACATTTTCTAACAATTCAGCCATTTGGCTAGGTGTCACTAAAGATTCAACCAATAAGTCCAGACGCTCGGATAACTGTTGGCTGTGTTTTTTTAAACGAGCAAGCTCTTCATCGACCTCTTTGTTTGGATCAGTTCCAAGCTGTTTATTGACCGTTGCGATTAGATCTTTGGTTGTTTTTATGGACTGTGTTAAAGAAGAGTACTCACTGTTTTGAGAAGCTTTGACTTTAAATGACGGCTCCAAAAAGAACGTCAATATGATGAAGAAGATCGCGACCCATCCACCAGCCGTAATTAACCATTTCTCTCGGCTAGAAAGAGCCGAAAACTTCTCACTTAAATCTTGAAGAAGTGCCACTACTCACCCCCTCTTTTTGCTTGCAGCTCAAATGTCACTATATCGTCGTCATTTCTACCAATATTGAGCTGCTCAAAATTACGCCCGACTAAATCTAACTCATTTCTAAATTGTTTAATCCAGCCAGGAACTGCACTTGGCGTTCGGGCAAGACCTGATACATTCAATGTGTTCTGACTAATGGTTATTTGGCTAAGTGATATATCATTTCTACCCAACCGAGATAACGCACTCATAATACCCGAGTAACCCACTTGCTTTTGATTATCAAACTGTCCGACCGCATTAAGAGAAGCTTCTTTTGCTTTTATCTCTTTTTCAATTCTGACCACAGCGTCCAGTTTATTTGGTGAGGGATTATGCTCACCCAGCATAGTTTTCAGTTCAGATAACTGAGTTTTAAGCATCTTAGATTGATCTGACAAACGTGTAATTTTCGTTTTTTCATTACGAATCTGATATTCATTGAATCCGTAGTAGCTCAGCATGACTAATCCAACGATCAACCAACTTGCAGCCACAACAGGCAAGGTAAAGAATTCTTTTTTGGGCTTTAGGTGTTCTGGGTATAGGTTGACATGGTATTGGGCGCCAAGAGCGTAGTGAGAAAGTACCTCCCCACAACGCTTGTCTTCATCCATTAACGTTCCGACTTTGACACTTAATCTTTCTTCCAATGCAGAAGTCAGTTCTTCATCAACTTCATCATCGCAACATATAAATAGTTTATGGAACTGTGCCTGTTTGATTTGAGAGCTGAGATAATCGATCGAACGTTGCATTTCGAGTGCAAGTCCATCAATTTGCAGGCTACTTGCTTGAGGACCTGTAAGTGGGGCAGACACTCCACGAATAGTCCTGTGAAAGCATATATCTCTTCCTACATAAGCATTTATTTTAAAATTGCTGTGTGCACTTTGATGGAGTAATAAAAAGTCTTCAGCCTGCTGATGAGTCTGCCCCCAAACTTCATCTTCAGGTAAAATCCTATCTAGCTCTACTTGGCATTTCTCCAATATGGCGAGCAATGGAGTGAGTATTCGCTTACTCATTACATATGCTTGAATCTTATTGCTGTTAGGTAACGCGATACCATCAGCAACAATGTCTGATACTCGTTCGGCGATCAGATCTTTAAGCAAAAAAGGAAGTGCGACTGACCATTCTTCTTCTGGCAATTCAGGTCGTTCAATTTGATAAGTTTGATAATGGTGAGAACCTAAAACAATAACGACACTGGAATTCGCATATTGTTCTTCAGACAAAAGCTTAAGAAGTGTTTTTTCCCAACCTTTCTCTTTTACTGAAAATGATTCGATTTTATTGTCAAATGAACAGTAAACGGCATCTTCAAGGAGAGCAATACTCACCTTTTTCGTACTGGAACTTTTCCCTTTCAAGCGTTCTAGCAAAGAAACCATTTTATTCATTAGTTACTGCTCATATTTTCTGTCGCCATCGATTTCTGCGACCAATTTTAACCTTTGATGCAAGACGCTTAGGAAAGAGCAGCTCTTCTTTCTCGAAAAACCGACCTTGTCCCCCGTCAATACCCAAATTTTGTAAAGCTATCCATTCAGAACTATTTTCGACCCCAACAGCAATAACTTTAGTTTTACTGTCCATGCAAGCGCCAATTAAACTTCTTATGAACAACTGATTTTCTTGTCTTTGATCTATTTTTTTTATCAAACTGCGATGCAATTTAAGATAATCAACATCTAAATCTTTTATGTAATGTGTGCTAGCAATTGTCCTGCCAGCTTGGTGAACTATAATTTTGCACCCCAAACCAGAAATCATACGAATAACTGGGCGTACGAAATCTAAATTTTTTACCAAACTACTTTCAGAAAATTCAAAGCTAATGCTCTTTCGTATTTCACTTGGCAGTTGTAATAGCTCATCTCGCAGCCAACGTGTGTAGAGTTTTTCTTTGAATGGAAGCGCATTTATATTTAAAGAATAACATATTCTTTCGTTTTTCGTCTTTAACCAGTCAAGAATTTCTTGAATTACAACACGATCCATGGCGGTTTCATAACCAACTTGTTCGATAGCTGCCATAAATCGCGAGGCTTTTATAATTGCACCACTTTCATCTTTCAATCTTAGAAACAATTCATGGTGTAATAATTCTTCTTGTTGATTCTCTCTTATAAAGCAAGGTTGTGAATATATTTGTATATTAGACGAGCAAAGTGTTTTGTCGAACAATGTCCTCCAACGGACATTTCCTCTGGCAATATCTTTCTTTTGCTTTTTATCAAACCGAGACCAATTATTCACAGGCTCTATTTGTGCTGTTTTCAGTGCCGTTTCAGCCTCATCTAATATATAACCGCGCCTCTCCCCTTCAGAATATAAACTTGCACCGATATGACACCAGTTATCAGGAGATAATGGTGAAAGTGGCTCTATTTTGGAAATCTGCTTAATAACTTGGCTACAGAGTGCTTCTATTTCTTTGCTGCCTTGGTGAGGAACCAAAATGGCAAAGTCAGACTCGTAATAGCGCGAGAAAATAACATCCGGAAAGCGCTGAACAATGTTTGACAGGCTTTGCCCAACTTCGATCGTGAATTCATCTACGGAAACTTTATCGTTAAATGAGATAACATCATCCCAAGCTTTGATTCTAAATAATACAATCCCGCCGTATGATCCCGCCTCTTGTAAACTTGCCTCTAACTTTGAGTCAAAGAGTACTCGATTAGCCGCCCCTGTAAGTTGGTCTAAAAAAGTATGAGTACGAATAAAAGTATCAAAGCGGCTTCGTTCTTGCCGCGAATCTTTCACCTCTTCGATTAACTGGTCTAACGCCTCACTTGCGGTGTAAGGCCATTCTCGCAGATCACCTTTGGCAAATTCTTGGGTTTTACCAGCTAGGATCATTCGCCCTCTTTCTTCTAACAGTTCAGAGCCATATAGCTGCTCTTTCAGCCACTTAATGCCTTGTATTAAGCAAAAAACAATCAATAAAACTGCTAGCGTAATCGAAGACATAGCACCAACAGAATACTCAAGCCCAACATAAGGTGGTAATACTGTAAAATGAACCTGGTAGCCTGAGTGGTGTTGTAGCGGATAAGTGAGCTGTTGAGCGCGTTCTACTTGCAAAAATGAGCGAGTATCTTTGTAGTGATACATCGAACCTGATGGCGAGGTAACATCCATTTCAAGCACATTGCTCGCCTGCAGCAGCTTTGGCAGCCATTTCGCCATAGATTCTGCTGCTTCAGGGTTATCTAATTCAGAATCAACGACGTCCGCAATGCCTGAAATATAGTGGTGGACATATTCCTGTCCTATTCGCTTAAACGAAAGCGTCCCACCAATAAAAAGAATGAACATGGCACTGACGACGATCATGGTCACAAATGCGACCAATCGAGTACTTAATTTGAGCGTGGGGGTGTATCGCATTGTCAGGCGAATTCCTTTTCTTGCTAGTTCAAGTAAGACTTCCTAGCTCTGTTAAACGAGTAACACGAAGTTTCATTTCCTAAGAATCGCACAATCGATATCATGCCCAAATAGCCTAATACCTTGAGGTTACTTGGGTATATTGTGAATAGGGAATGGATGATACACAAGTTATTCAATGAAAAACCTAAACAAAAGCCGCGAAAAATCGCGGCTTTTGTTGAATATTTCGAAACACTCAAAGATTGAGATTCGTTTTATTCTTCTGTAAATCTCTAGAATGGAATATCGTCATCGAAATCCATTGGCGGCTCATTGTATTGAGGTTGAGCCTGTTGAGGCGCTTGTTGCTGCGGCTGTGACTGCTGCTGTGACTGCTGCTGTTGCGCTGCAGGTTGTTGATAAGACTGCTGCTGTTGCGTTGGCTGTTGTGGCTGCCCCCAACCTCCTTGCTGCTGTCCCATGCCTTGACCTGGAGCACCTTGCCCTTGCTGGCGACCGCCAAGCATTTGCATTACACCATTGAAGCCCTGAACAACCACTTCTGTTGTGTAGCGATCTTGACCGCTTTGATCTTGCCACTTACGAGTTTGCAATTGACCTTCAATGTATACCTGCGAGCCTTTACGCAAATATTCACCCGCTACTTCAGCCAGTTTTCCAAACAAAGCAACACGATGCCATTCTGTTTTTTCACGCTGCTCGCCTGTCGCTTTATCACGCCACGATTCTGAAGTCGCAATGGTAATGTTTGCCACAGCACCGCCGCTAGGCATATAGCGGATTTCTGGGTCATTACCTAAATTCCCCACTAAAATAACTTTATTTATTCCACGGCTAGCCATGTTTTGCTCCGTCTAAATTCACTTCGACTAAAATTTAACGCTCAAGGATACCATGATATCAGCAATGCTCAAATCAAGACCTACATACTAAAATTATAGTTCCTAGTTACCTCTTGGGTTAGGGTCTTTTAACTGGGAGTAACTTGAGTGTCAACATTATTTGTATACGTTCATCATGGCAGATAAGCATATGAAATCGCAACGAGATATTGGATCATTCGACTCTTTTTTAGAAACCGCCGAATTTCAAATCACTATTATAAATATCAATTACTTAAAATATTATCCTCTGCGTTTCTATTTTGGGATGCTCTACAAGAAACGAAGCCAGTGATCGCCATTTTTGCTTTATAAAAAATGATTGATAAATTATTTTTGAACGTTAGATATTCAAACTATTTTATAATCTTGATGAATACTTCATCGTGCACCTTTTGGCCGTGGATTCAAACATGAACGAAAAACCGCTATCACCTGATATTTTCTTGGTTTCTGATAACAGCCAAGGTCACACGTTTCTTTCAAAGACTTTGCTATCAAAACTCTCCAATAAGATAGGTAGGGAAGCGAAAGCCGTTACAGCAAAAGATGTGTATTGCCTTGATGAAACAATCAACCCTCTTCTTTTCTTGATCGATACAACGCATATTTTGGATGACTCCATACTTCAAGAAGCGCTTTTTAGCTTCCCCCAAAAGGTTTACACCATATTGCTGAATGTTGATACGCAAATGACGCTTTCTGAAATACTGAAATGGCGCTGTCTGTATGGCTATTTCTTAAAAACAGACTCACAAGATGATATCTGCAAGGGTGTCGAGTGCATCACAAGGGGTCAAAGTTGGTTACCACGAGACACGATGACTCAAATGGTGGATTACTATCAAACCGCCATGGTCAGTCACAAACCCGCTTTTGATGTTGAGTTAACCCGCAGAGAACTTGATGTTCTGCAAAGCCTGAAAACCGGCGCTTCCAACATGGAGATTGCTGATGAGCTTTTTATCAGTGAGCACACTATAAAATCACACCTATATAATATTTTTAAGAAACTGGATGTTAAAAATCGAATTCAAGCAATGGCGTGGGCTAAGCAGCATTTGTCTTCTTAAAAATGTTCAACTTTTACAGTTCGATTCGCACAGCGACCGTGGTAGAGTTAGGCACAATTTTAGGAACCAAATAATTCAATTAGGATAGATTATGATTAAAAAGTGTTTGTTCCCTGCAGCTGGCTACGGTACGCGCTTCTTACCTGCAACAAAATCGATGCCCAAAGAAATGATGCCAATCGTGAGCAAACCACTCATTGAATACGGCGTAGAAGAAGCGATCGAAGCAGGCATGGATGGCATGTGCATTGTAACTGGTCGCGGTAAGCACTCCATCATGGATCATTTCGATAAAAACTATGAGCTTGAGCACCAAATAAACGGCACCAACAAAGAAGAATTGCTGGTCGATATTCGGAACGTGATTGAGTCGGCTCAATTCACTTATGTTCGCCAACGTGAAATGAAAGGCTTGGGGCACGCAATCTTAACTGGTAAAGAGTTGGTTGGTGACAACCCATTCGCCGTTGTGCTTGCCGATGATCTTTGTGTAAACGAATCGCAAGGTGTTCTGGCTCAAATGGTTGCCCTTTACAAGCAATTTCGCTGCTCAATTGTCGCAGTACAAGAAGTACCAGAAGATGAAACTCATAAATACGGTGTCATTTCTGGTGAAATGATCAAAGACGATCTATTCCGTGTTGATGATATGGTAGAAAAACCAGAAGCAGGCACAGCGCCAAGTAACTTAGCCATCATTGGACGCTATATTCTAACACCTGATATCTTCGAACTTATTGAACAAACAGAGCCAGGCAAAGGTGGAGAAATTCAAATTACCGATGCCCTTTTAAAGCAAGCGAAAGCCGGCTGTGTTCTGGCGTATAAGTTTAAAGGCAAAAGATTCGACTGCGGCAGCGTTGAAGGATACATCGAAGCGACTAACTACTGCTTTGAAAACCTTTACCAAAAAGACAAAAAGAAGACAGAATTAGATAAACACTCGACTCACAAAGCATAACGTCTTCTCTGCTGGATGAAGTATCAGTACCTAAGCTAAATACTGTTATTTTATCCAGTATTTTTTCTTTGCACAAAAATAAGTCTATGTAATACTTGTGGCTATCAATTACACAAGAGCATAGCAGATGGACACCATTGATGTACGTGGCGCCAGAACCCACAACCTCAAAGACATAAACCTCACTATTCCACGAGACAAGTTAATTGTCATTACTGGGCTTTCTGGCTCAGGTAAGTCTTCTTTAGCCTTTGATACTCTTTATGCGGAAGGGCAACGCCGCTATGTCGAGTCTTTATCAGCCTATGCTCGCCAGTTTCTTTCATTGATGGAAAAACCGGATGTTGACCATATTGAAGGTTTATCCCCTGCAATCTCTATTGAACAAAAATCAACATCTCACAACCCAAGATCGACCGTAGGTACGATTACTGAGGTATACGATTATCTCCGACTTTTGTACGCTCGTGTAGGTGAACCTCGCTGCCCTGATCACAAAACACCATTGGCGGCTCAAACGGTTAGCCAAATGGTCGACAAGGTATTGGAACTGCCTGATGGCAGTAAAATGATGTTGCTCGCCCCCATAGTTAAAGAACGAAAAGGGGAGCATGTTAAAACATTAGAAAATTTAGCCGCACAAGGCTTTATTCGAGCGCGAATTGATGGTGATATTTGCGATCTGTCTGATCCTCCAAGTTTGGAGCTTCATAAAAAACATACAATAGAGGTTGTTGTAGATAGGTTTAAGGTGCGAGGCGACCTTCAGCAACGTTTAGCCGAGTCGTTTGAAACGGCATTAGAGCTATCTGGCGGCATTGCCTCTGTATGCGATATGGATGACTCATCCAAGCAAGACATCATTTTTTCCGCTAATTTCGCCTGTTCGCACTGTGGCTATAGCATGCAGGAGCTTGAACCAAGACTGTTTTCATTTAACAACCCTGCGGGCGCATGTCCTACCTGCGATGGCTTGGGTGTACAGCAGTTTTTTGACCCTAGTCGAATCATCGTTGATGCATCAATAAGTCTTGCAGATGGCGCAATTCGAGGCTGGGATAGAAAAAATTATTACTACTATCAAATGCTGGGGGCCGTTGCGGATCATTACGGGTTTGACTTAGACACACCTTTCGATAAATTGCCGAAAAAATTTCAAGATGTAGTGCTTCGAGGCTCAGGTCGAACTCAAATTGAATTTACATACATCAATGATCGAGGTGATAGCCGAACGAAGAAGCACCCATTTGAAGGGATTCTCAATACTCTAGAACGCCGATACAGAGACACAGAGTCCAACTCTGTTCGTGAAGAGCTTTCCAAATACATTTCAACCAAGTCTTGTGGTACTTGTGGAGGCACTCGACTTCGAACTGAAGCACGCAATGTTTTTATCGAAGACACGCCATTACCAACCGTTGCTGAAATGAGTATCAGTGATGCAATGTCGTTTTTTCAAAACCTAGAGCTAACAGGTCAAAAAGCTAAGATCGCTGATAAGGTGATGAAAGAGATCAACGACCGACTCCACTTTCTAGTCAATGTTGGCCTTAATTACCTCAACCTTTCTCGAAGCGCCGAGACTTTATCTGGTGGTGAAGCCCAAAGAATCAGGCTGGCTAGCCAAATCGGTGCTGGCTTAGTTGGTGTTATGTATGTTCTGGATGAACCTTCCATTGGTCTTCACCAGCGAGACAATGAAAGATTGTTAAAAACGCTGATACACCTAAGAGATTTAGGCAATACCGTTTTGGTTGTCGAGCACGACGAAGATGCCATACGCTGTGCTGACTATGTCATCGATATCGGTCCAGGCGCTGGCGTTCACGGAGGTGAAGTGGTTGCAGAAGGTGATATGCAAGCCATTCTCGACAACCCAAACTCTCTTACAGGTCAGTACCTCAGCGGAGCAAAATCCATTGTGGTTCCTAAAGATCGTACGCCAATGGATCCGAAAAAAGTGGTTGAGCTGCTTGGTGCGTCTGGAAACAATCTTAAGAATGTCGATCTGTCCATCCCTGTAGGGCTTTTCACCTGTATTACGGGTGTATCAGGCTCAGGTAAATCCACCCTAATCAATGATACTTTTTACAAGATTGCACAAACTCAGCTTAATGGTGCCAGCATTGCGACTCCAGCACCTTACAAAAAAGTAGTTGGGCTTGAACATTTCGACAAAGTCATCGATATCGATCAAAGCCCAATAGGTCGAACACCGCGTTCAAATCCAGCAACTTACACCGGTATTTTCACACCTATTCGTGAGCTCTTTGCTGGTACGCAAGAATCACGTGCTCGAGGATATAAACCAGGTCGCTTCAGCTTTAACGTTCGTGGAGGGCGCTGTGAAGCTTGTCAGGGCGACGGGGTGATTAAAGTTGAAATGCACTTCTTACCTGATGTCTATGTACCTTGTGACGTTTGTACCGGTAAACGATACAACCGAGAAACATTAGAAGTTCGATACAAAGGCAAAACCATTGATGAAGTGTTGGAAATGACCGTCGAAGATGCGCGTGAATTCTTTGACCCCGTGCCTGTTATTGCAAGAAAGCTTCAAACATTAATGGATGTAGGTTTGTCTTACATTCGACTTGGTCAGGCGGCGACCACGCTTTCTGGTGGTGAAGCTCAGCGAGTAAAATTAGCCAGAGAGCTTTCTAAACGAGATACAGGTAAAACACTGTACATTCTTGATGAACCTACAACGGGTCTGCACTTCCATGACATTCAGCAGTTGCTGACGGTATTACACCGCCTGAGGGATCATGGGAATACCGTTGTGGTTATCGAACATAATCTGGATGTTGTAAAAACCGCAGATTGGGTCGTCGATCTAGGACCAGAAGGTGGACAAGGTGGCGGTGAAATTATTGCGCAAGGAACTCCGGAGGAAGTCGCAAAAGTTAAAGGTTCCCATACGGCTCGCTTCTTAAAACCTATGCTTTAAAACGAAAAATGATAGTATCACTCAACGGTCTGGCTTCAGACCGTTGAAATCTATTAAGGAAACATTCAAATATGGCAACTCTGCTCGTCCGAGGAACACAGCTCGAGTCCAATAAAACCCGAACACCGCTCAATCGAAAATTTTTAATCGTAATAGCGTGTACGTTTTTAGTTGCCATGAATGTTTTTATGCCAAACCCGGGTGGTTCAGGGCTGGCTTTATCATTTAACCCTTCAACTTGGATAGGCCTTTCTTTTGCTTTGGCAATAGGGTTCTATCAGATATCAAACCGCTACCAGATTCGTTATTCCAAACTCGGTGTTGTGCTTCTTTTATGCGGTGTAGTTCTTACCATCCCTATATTCTTACCTAACGCCATTGTAGAAGAGTCTACAGGTCGAATTTTGGGGTTGTGGTCTGGATTAATTTTATTTTTTGTCTTACAACAGTTTCAATTTACAAACAAACAAAAACAGCGCCTACTTTGGCTTATTCTCACTGCCACTGCATTACAAACTCTTTATGGTTATGTTCAGTTCCTTATTCTAGAACCCGATAACATATTAGGTTACAACACGGTCGCTAACCGCCCTTATGGCATTTTTCAGCAGCCCAATGTTCTTGCCAGCTTTTTAGCAACGGGATTAGTCCTTTCTGGTTACCTGCTTGCGAGGCAACCTCAAAAATACAGACGAAAATTGGGGCAATTGATATTCCTTGTCTCCGTCCCGGCGCTCTGCGTATCGCTGCTTGTTATTGTTGCTTCCAGAACAGGGTGGCTAGGGGCGACGCTCGCAACTTTAATGGTCACACCTTACTTAATACGATTTTCTACGCCCAAAAGAGTCTGTGCTTGGCTAATTTCCATTATTGTCGGCATATCGCTTGGTCTGACTGTTCCCCAATTGACTGACTCCAACTTTGATCATTTGATAAAAGATAAGCAGCATTTAGATAGTGTAAGAACAGTTTTTTTCCCACAAGCTATCGATATGATCATCGAGAAGCCATTCACCGGGTATGGATACGGGCAATTTGAATCTTCGTATGTTTTATACACCGCGAGGCAACATCAGTTAAACGCTGATTATCCACCAGCATTGGCAGCGTTAGATCACCCTCATAATGAGCTTATGCTATGGGGAGTAGAAGGCGGTGTCGCAACCATAATCGCCATTCTACTGTCTGGGGCATACATTATTTACAAGGCTTGGTCAGCCCGAAAAGGAACCAAACTTGCGCTTTTGGCACTGTTTGTTCCCATTGCTGTCCACAGCCAATTAGAGTATCCGTTTTATCACTCAGCCATTCATTGGGTGACATTTATCATTCTGCTCTATTGGCTTGATCAAAGAACAGCTCGATATAAAACGGTGAACTTCAGCGTCGTCAGTAAAGTTACATTGAGGGTATCTAGCCTAGTATTACCTATTCTAACCACGTTCTATATGCTCAGTACGCTGCACACAAATTACGTGCTCACTCAATTTGAAAAATCTCAGCCAAGAAATCCTAACATCCTAGAAAAAGTCAGTAACCCCGTGGCGTGGAAAGACCGGTACGATTGGGATGTTTACAGCACATACCTAACCATAGGGCTGTTTACAAAAGACAAAACATTAATAGAGCCCTACATTGAGTGGTCTCAAGATATTATACAAAGAAAACCGAGACCAGCTTTTTACAATAATCTGATCGTGGCGTATCGAGGAATGGACAACGAAAGCAAAGCGAAGCAAATTCAAGAAGAAGCTGAGTACCTTTTTCCCAAACTCGATTTCTCAAAAGTACGATACTCAAAGGCATCTCAAGCAATTATTACGGACAATAATGATGATTCAAAAAAAGCCGCTGAGTAAGCGGCTTTAGTGATGAATGCCAGTATTTCAATACCCTAAAGCGTATCTTCCAACGCCTTGAGGCAGAGTGCTACATTTTCATCACGTGCTCCATACCCCATTAATCCAATTCGCCAAGCTTTACCCGCTAGAGCCCCAAGCCCAGCCCCTATCTCTAGGTTGTATTTTTCAAGTAAAGTGGCGCGTACGCTAGCCTCATCAATACCTTCAGGTATGTATACTGTATTCAGCTGTGGCAAACGTGAATCTTCTTCGACGACAAATTCAAATCCTAAACTTTCTAACCCACTTTTGAGCTTATTGTGCATCGCTTTGTGTCTTGCCCATGCGCCTTCAAGCCCTTCCGTTTTTAGCTTCAATAGAGCTTCATGAAGTGCGTATAAGCTATTAACTGGTGCTGTATGGTGATAGCTTCTCTTGCCCTCACCACTCCAATACCCCAAAACCAAACTCTGATCTAAAAACCAACTCTGTACGGGTGTACTGCGCTGCGTAATCTTCTGAACGGCGGCTTGAGAAAAAGTTAATGGTGACAACCCAGGCACACACGACAAACACTTCTGACTACCTGAATACACTGCGTCGAGCCCCCACTCATCAACATACAGTGGGACACCACCTAACGACGTAACCGCATCGACTATCGTCAACGCACCATGCTGTTTGGCTATACCGGCAAGCGCTTGGGCATCAGAGCAAGCACCTGTAGATGTTTCAGCATGAACAAATGCGAGCACTTTAGCATCCGGATGTTGGTCAAATGCGGCCTGCACTTTTTGTACGCTTACAGGCTCCCCCCACTCATCATCGACAATAACTGCATCACCACCACATCGAAGAACGTTTTCTCTCATACGTTCTCCAAAAACGCCATTTCGACACACAATGACTTTGTCACCGGGTTCAACCAAATTAACAAAACAGGCTTCCATGCCCGCACTGCCAGGGGCTGATATCGCGATGGTGAATTCATTCTTTGTTTGAAAAGCGTATTTCAAAAGCTGCTTTAGCTCATCCATCATGTTGATAAACAGCGGATCGAGATGACCAACCGTTGGGCGACTGATCGCTTGAAGAACTTCGGGATACACATCCGATGGTCCTGGTCCCATCAAAATGCGTCTTGGTGGGTTAAAGCTTGTTATTGTCATAGGTGTTCTCATTTTATTGTAATTGTAGGTTTAAAAAATTGTATACAAGTCTTACTGTACAAATTTTACTCTAATGCATCCAGTGGGCTTAGGTCGAGCGTCTAGAACTCAATTTTTACATAGCCAATATCACAAAATAACAAATTCACGCTTTGTGATTGACATTTTGGCCATAAAACCGTTCAATAAACGGGCTTTCTAGCAGAAGAGGAGCATTGCCCAGGCAGGTGTGGTGTGGAACCCCAATTCCAATACACTTCACTCAGGGGGAGCAGTGCCGAGATGATGATTCATTGCGGGTGAATTGCACATCGGGCGAGTAGGTTGAATCCTACCGACTGTCACCAACAAGGTGAAGAGCTTCTGAGGTGCGCATTCCTTTCTTATGCTTTCCCTCTGCTCTACGTAATCTCTCTTCAACATCGGATGTTAAGTAGTCCTTTTGACTACTGTGTCGTTATTCTTGGACGTATTTTGGGAGACTGTGCTTTGAATGAGAACAAAGCCACTAGCGCATTTAATGTAGCGAAATTTGGCGGAACCAGTGTTGCAAACTTTGAGGCAATGAGCCGCTGTAGCACGATAATAGAAAACAACCCAAATACGCGGTTGATTGTAAGCAGCGCCTGCTCAGGCGTGACAAACCTACTTGTTGAACTTGCGAATGGTGTTCAAGAAGCAAGTAAGCGTCAAGAATTGATTAAGCAGATCACAGATATACATCATCAAATTTTAGACCAGCTTGCGGATCCTGCGCAGACAGAAAAACAAGTCCACACTATTTTAGATTCTGTTGCGAGCGCTGCTGAAGCGGCATCATTCCAATCAAGTGAGAAATTGACCGATCATTTGGTGTCATGCGGCGAGCTTATGTCTACGCACATTCTGACTCAATTAATGAAAGAGCGCGGTATTGATGCTGTCCGATTTGATATTCGTGATGTCATGCGTACTGATTCCGTTCATGGAAAAGCGCAACCAGAGTTAGACGAAATTTCTCGGTTAGCACAAGAAAAACTGATTCCTCTCTGTCAGCAGCAGGTGGTGGTAACGCAAGGTTTTATCGGCTCAGACGCGGATGGAAACACCACAACATTAGGACGCGGTGGCAGTGATTACAGTGCCGCATTAATTGCAGAAGCGGTTGAAGCAGCAGGGCTTGAGATTTGGACAGACGTTCCCGGCATCTACACTACAGATCCACGAATAGCACCTAAAGCGAGCCCAATTCCTGAAATCAGTTTCAGTGAAGCATCAGAAATGGCTAATTTTGGTGCCAAAATACTACACCCATCAACTTTGCTGCCCGCACTTCGCCATCAAATACCTGTTTTTGTTGGTTCATCAAAAGCACCAGAGAAAGGCGGTACTTGGATTCGTCAGCAAGTAGAGAGCGCCCCCCTATTTCGTGCACTAGCATTGCGCTGTAACCAAACCATGGTGACGTTACGCAGTCCAAATATGTTCCAAGCGTACGGCTTTCTTGCTGATGTGTTCCAAATTCTCGCTAAATACAAAATCTCGGTTGATTTAATAACCACATCCGAGGTCAGCGTTTCGCTTACTCTTGATCAAACCAATACGAGTGGTGGAGCGCCAGAATTACCTGCTGAAGCTAAGCGTGAGTTAGAAGAACTGTGTACAGTCGATATAGAACATAATTTATGTTTGGTGGCTCTTATTGGAAACAATATGAAAGAGAGCAAAGGCTACGCGAAGCAAGTATTCAGTACACTAGAAGACTTTAATTTACGTATGATTTGCTACGGAGCAAGTGCTCATAACCTCTGCTTCTTATTACACGAATCTGTGTCTAAGAAAGCCGTACAAGCACTCCATCAAGAGCTTTTTGAAAAGTAACCTTCAAACGAAAAAAAGGGTTGGCAAATGCCAACCCTTTCTCAATTTGTTGCGTATCTATCAGTTAAGATTAGGCCCAAGCCATTTTTCAGCCTCTTCCCACTCCCACCCTTTTCTTTCTGCGTAATCTTTTGCTTGATCTTCTTGGATCTGTGCAATGGCAAAATAGCGTGAATCTGGATGCGAGAAGTACCAACCCGACACTGACGCTCCAGGCCACATTGCATAGCTAGTGGTTAGCGACATATCGATCGCCTCTTCAACTTTAAGCATTTCCCACAATGTACCTTTCTCGGTGTGCTCAGGACACGCTGGATAGCCTGGTGCAGGTCGAATACCTTGATACTTTTCACGAATCAAATCTTCATTACCCAAATTTTCATCTTTTGCGTAACCCCAGATTTCTTTCCTTACCTGTTCATGAAGATGTTCAGCAAATGCTTCTGCTAATCGATCTGCCACCGCCTGAATCATAATGGCATTGTAATCGTCACCTTGCTCCTTATACGCGTCAGCAAGCTCTCGCTCCCCGATACCACCTGTTACAGCAAATGCACCAATCCAATCCTTCTTACCGCTGGATTTTGGTGCGATATAGTCAGACAAGCAGTAGTTAAACCCTTTAGGTTTTTCGGTTTGTTGGCGAAGGTTATGAAGCGTGTGAGCAACTTCCGTTCGGCTTTCATCCGTGTACACTTCAATATCGTCCCCAACACTTGCAGCAGGGAATAGAGCACACATACCTCGAGCTTTAAGCAAGCTTTCACTTTCAACACGATCCAACAAATCATTGGCATCTTTAAACAATCGTTGAGCTTCTTCACCCACTTCTTCATGTTCAAATATTACAGGGTATTTACCTACCAACGACCACGTCATAAAGAAAGGGGTCCAGTCTATATATTTACGTAGCGTGGCTATATCAAAATCATCAAACACATGAACACCAGGCTTAGCTGGAACTGGCGGCGTATAATTCCTCCAATCAATCGCGACTCGATTTTCTCGCGCTCTCTCTACGGTCACAGGTTTAGTTCTAGGCTTCTTCCGGTTGTGCTGGTCTCGAACTCTAATGTAATCTGCATCCAACTTTTCAACAAAACCTGGATACAACTCATTAGATAACAAAGAAGTACACACACCAACCGCACGTGAGGCATTATTCACGTACACCACGGGCTTGTGATAATTCTGTTCAATTTTTACTGCAGTATGCGCTTTGGAAGTCGTTGCACCACCAATAAGAAGTGGCAGTTCAAAACCCTGTCGTTCCATTTCTTTGGCAACATGAACCATTTCATCCAAAGAGGGAGTAATAAGACCAGACAGCCCAACAATATCAACGTTTTCTTCTTTGGCGACTGTAAGGATTTTCTCGCAAGAAACCATCACACCGAGATCAATGATTTCATAGTTATTACATTGCAGTACAACGCCTACGATATTCTTACCAATATCATGAACATCCCCTTTTACCGTCGCCAACAGTATCTTTCCGTTTGTCGAGCTGGCTTGCTTAGAGGCGTTAATGTAAGGCTCTAGGTGTGCAACCGCCTGCTTCATAACACGGGCCGATTTCACCACCTGAGGAAGGAACATTTTACCTTCACCAAACAGATCACCCACCACGTTCATGCCGTCCATTAGAGGACCTTCGATCACTTCAAGAGGTTTGGTCGCGTTTTGACGGGCTTCTTCCGTGTCATCAACGATGAACTCTGTAATCCCTTTAACTAAGGCGTGTTCTAATCGCTTCTCAACAGGGTAGCTTCGCCATTCAAGCGCTGAAGCATCTTCTTCTTTACCTACGCCCTTTCCGGCAAACTCAGCAGCGATATCGAGTAAACGCTCTGTACCATCATCACGACGGTTTAGAACCACATCTTCAACAGCTTCTCGAAGTTTTTCTGGAACGTTATCATAAACCTCAAGTTGACCAGCGTTAACGATACCCATGTCCATACCGTTTTTGAAACAGTGGTATAGGAACACGGCGTGGATGGCTTCACGAACGTAGTTGTTGCCTCTAAAGGAGAAGGAAACGTTGGACACACCACCTGAAATCATAGCGTGTGGCAATTTTTGTTTAATATCACCAACAGCTTCGATGAAATCAACCGCGTAGTTATTGTGTTCTTCTATACCCGTTGCAACCGCGAATATATTTGGGTCAAAGATAATGTCTTCTGGCGGAAAACCAATTTCGCCAACCAGAATGTTGTAGGCATTGGTACAGATTTCGAGCTTGCGTTCGCGTGTTTCAGCCTGACCCATTTTGTCAAACGCCATTACGACCACAGCGGCACCGTATCGTCGAATTAACTTAGCCTGTTCCAAGAACTTTTCTTTCCCTTCCTTTAGGGAAATCGAGTTAACAATACCTTTACCTTGAATGCACTTTAGACCCGCTTCGATCACTTCCCATTTAGAGGAATCAACCATAATCGGAACTTTGGATATTTCTGGTTCAGAAGCACAAAGGTTCAGGAATCGGACCATACAGGCTTCCGCATCGAGCATTCCTTCATCCATATTGATATCGATGATTTGCGCACCGTTTTCAACTTGCTGACGCGCCACATCTAACGCTTCGTCATAGAGCTCTTCTTTGATGAGGCGTTTGAAACGAGCGGAACCCGTTACGTTAGTTCGCTCACCAACGTTAACGAATAAGGTATCTTTCGCTATCGTTAAAGGCTCAAGACCAGATAAACGACATGCCACAGGTATAGTCGGCAACTTACGAGGAGGAACACCTTCGCAGGCTAGTGCCATTTGGCGAATGTGTTCTGGTGTAGTACCACAGCACCCACCCACTAGGTTGAGGAACCCAGCTCTCGCCCATTCACCAATATGTTCAGCCATATCTTCAGGTGATAGATCATACTCACCAAAAGCATTAGGCAACCCCGCATTAGGGTGAGCAGACACACTGCACTCTGAAATGCGTGAAAGCTCTCCAACGTATTGACGCAGTTCATCTGGACCCAACGCACAGTTCAGACCAAATGAAATGGGGTTAACATGCCTTAGCGCATTGTAAAAGCCTTCCGTAGTTTGACCAGAAAGTGTACGTCCAGACGCATCGGTGATCGTACCTGAAATCATAACAGGCAATTCAATGCCCATTTCTTCAAATACAGATTCAACAGCAAATGCACATGCTTTAGCGTTCAACGTATCAAAAATAGTTTCAAGAAGGATGAGGTGTGAGCCGCCTCTAATGAGCGCGCGCGTCGATTCAGAATACGCTTCGACTAACTCGTCGAAACTCACGTTACGATATCCAGGGTCATTTACATCTGGAGAGATCGAACATGTTCGGTTAGTGGGACCAAGAACGCCAGCAACATAGCGTGGTCTGTCTGGGGTTCTTGCCGTCCATTCATCAGCAGCTTCTCTTGCCAGCTTCGCTGCTTCGAAGTTGATCTCTTCGCTCAGGCTTTCCATATCATAGTCAGCCATTGCAATGGTGGTTGCATTGAATGTGTTGGTTTCTAATATGTCGGCACCTGCTTCAAGATACTGACTGTGTATGTCTTTAATAAGCTGAGGCTGAGACAAAACTAAAAGGTCATTGTTACCTTTTAAATCACAATGCCAATCGGAAAAACGTTCACCACGATAATCCTCTTCTTCCAACTTTAAGTCCTGAATCATGGTACCCATACCACCATCGATGAGCATAATTCTTCGGGAAAGTTGTTGTTCGATTTGTTGTCTTAAATTGCTTCCAGCCACACTACAGCCTCATTCCTTATCTTTGCTCTCATCCTACCACACATCCAATAGAAATCTAGACGTCCAAACTAGTAAATTACCGATCTATCACTGCTGATTTTTCACTAAGTAGATGAGCAAAAAAAGTATTTGATATTGTGCCAAAGTAGGAGGAAAATCCGCCAACTACACATTTTGTTACATTTGGAATAACCTAGACCATGTCTGTCTATTACACCCTGTGCTTTCTTTCTGCAGCGGCAATGCTGATCGCTTCTATAAACAGTAAGATAGGAAAGATGCAGAGCACAATTGCCATCACAGCAGGTGCGCTGATCTTATCATTGTTCATTATTGTTGCAGGTCAAAACGATTGGTTTCACTTAACCAAAGTCGCTACTGAAACTATGAGTACAATTAATTTTGAAGCGTTTTTGCTCAAAGGCGTATTAGGCTTTCTTTTGTTTGCAGGTGGGTTGGGAATAAAGCTTCCTAATATGGAAGATCAAAAATGGGAAATTACAATTTTAGCACTCGGTGCGACATTGTTTTCAACGGCGTTTATTGGCGTTGCGCTCTACCTATTCTGTCAAGTAATTGGTATTCAATTCGGTCTCGTATACTGTTTACTTTTCGGAGCGCTTATATCACCAACCGATCCCATTGCAGTTTTGGCCATAGTGAAAAAGCTTGATGCACCCAAACGAATCTCAACTCAAATCGAAGGTGAATCCCTTTTTAATGATGGATTTGGTCTCGTCATTTTTGTCACGCTTTATACCATGGCATTTGGTACGGAATCCCCTACCATCACAAGCGTTACCCTACTGTTTGCTCAAGAAGCTATTGGCGGCATCGTATACGGGTTTGCTCTTGGATTACTATTTCACTATTTAATCAGCGCGACTAACGATCATTCTATGGAGCTCTTATTGACTATAGGAATTCCAACAGCAGGATATGCCTTTGCAGATGTCGTTCATGTATCTGGTCCCTTAGCCATGGTGGTCTCCGGGATTATGATCGGTAACTGGACTCGATTTATCGGTTTTTCAAAAGAAAGTGAAGAGCACTTAGATCACTTTTGGGAGTTGGTTGATGAGTTTTTAAATGGCGTTTTATTCTTACTTATCGGCATGTCTATGCTTCTATTTGAGTTCCATCACGAAGATTGGATCCTAATGGCATTTTCCATACCCCTTGTTTTGACCAGTCGGTACTTGAGTGTTTGGCTCTCTTATTTAGGCTTCACTCGATACCGTAGCTATAATTCTTGGTCAGTAAAAATTCTCACATGGGGAGGACTTAGAGGAGGGTTAGCTCTCGCAATGGCTCTATCCATTCCTCCTGGAATTTTGGTGATTCCTGATAAGCTGATAGACGTAAAAGAGATCATTCTCGTGATGACTTATTCTGTTGTTGTATTTTCCATTCTTATACAGGGCTCCACTATTACCCCAATGATAGAGAAAGCCAAAAAAGAGGAATAAAAACAAAGGGCAGCGATTAAGCTGCCCGAATTTTAAAGCTATTTACTCTTCGTCCTTAGTAAAATTAGCTTCCGAGAAAAGAGACAAGTCATACGGTGTTTGTTGGTAAACGCAGTAGTTTAACCAATTTAGAAATAGCAAATGTCCGTGACTTCGCCAACTGGCGTTAGGCTTGTTATCTGGGTTGTTGTTTGGATAGTAATTGACAGGAATTGGTGGCTCCATCCCCTCTCCTAGATCTCTTATATATTCGTTATGTAATGTGTGAGAGTCATATTCAGGGTGACCAGTGACAAATACATTTCGCTTGTCTTTCGTTGTAGCAAGGTATACGCCGGCAACATCCGATGTAGCCAAAATATCTAAATCAGTATGCTCCGATAAATATTCTGGCGAGAAGTCGGCATATCGAGAGTGTGGTGCTAAGAAAGTATCGTCAAAACCTCTCAGGACTGGATGATAAGGCTGTAAAACTTGATGTTGATACACTCCTGAAAGCTTTTCTTTTCGGGTGCGTTTAGGCAGATTGTACAGTAGCTTTAAGCCTGCTTGTGCAGCCCAACATACATATAACGTTGAGGTTACATGCTCTTTTGCCCAGTTCATGATTGTTTGAAGGTGCTCCCAATAGATTACATCTTCAAATTGAACGAGCCCCAAGGGCGCACCTGTAATAATTAACCCATCAAAATTTTTGTTTTTCACCATTTCAAACTGGCGATAAAACGTATCTAAGTGCTCTGTTGGCGTATTTTTACTTGGTCGATTATCAATTCTTAGTAACTCTACATCTATCTGTAGCGGGCTATTTGATAAGAGGCGAAGAAACTGCGTTTCCGTTTCAATTTTCTTCGGCATTAAATTAAGAATGAGCACTTTAAGTGGGCGTATTTCCTGCGTCGTTGCGCGAGACTCAGGCATTACAAATATATTTTCGTGCCTAAGTGTATCCAAAGCTGGCAATTGATCAGGAATCTTAATGGGCATCTTACTTTCTCCCTAAAGCGTTTAGACGTCTATATGTCCAGACTATAACAGCCAATACCGTATGTCGAGCAGAAACTCCGTCAGGAGAGTGATTAACTGACAGTGATATTCATGCTCATATCATCAAAGGACTCGCAAACATTACTATCTAGATTTAATCTAATTCTTACTCGATTACATGGGGCTTTCGTAGAATAACTTCACGTTCTAAACACCCAAGTCAATATCAATAATCTCAACGCGATTTCAAAATTTTCAAAAGTGAAATGATCCGTAAGATCCCTGAATATATAGAGCTAGATAGGGGCAGTGTATGACCTCGATACGAGGTAAGCTTTGAAGAGCATAGCGTCAAGACTCGCCTATAAGCTAGACATTGAATACAGCCAAAAGCGATAAAGAAACAGCGGTTTGAGCTAAAATACGCTCAAAAAGTATAGGAAAAGCACTGGTCAGAACATAGATAACCTAGCTCAGTCACCTCGCTAAATCAGTGTTATAAGGCTTCCTTCTTATTCTCCAGAATTCAATCCCATCAAACAAGTTTGAATTGGCAGATCCAATAGTCTACTTAGAATCAATACGTCATCTATTATAAAAATATTGATTCTAACGTTTGTGTCACTTGTAGTGGATTCTTAATTATACGAAGAGCATGGATGAGCCGGGCTTGTTAATGTTACAGATTGATATAGTTAAATGGCGGAATGGTTGGGTTAACACACAACTGGGGCTCGTTCGACCGCAGGTCGAATATGTCTTTCCTAAACGCAAAAACCTCAACATTTCTGCTGAGGTTTCTTAAATAAATGGCGGAGTGGCTGGGGTCGCACACGACCGGGACTCGTTCGACCGTAGGTCGAATATGTCTTTCCTAAACGCAAAAAACCTCAACATTTCTGCTGAGGTTTCTTAAATAATGGCGGAGCAGCTGGGGTCGCACACGACCGGGACTCGTTCGACCGTAGGTCGAATATATCTTCCTTAAACGCAAAAAACCTCAGCATTTCTGCTGAGGTTTCTTAAATAAATGGCGGAGTGGACGGGACTCGAACCCGCGACCCCCGGCGTGACAGGCCGGTATTCTAACCAACTGAACTACCACTCCGCAGTGGAATACCCGCTTATCATAAGCAGATGTTCAAATTTAAAGCCTGGCGATGTCCTACTCTCACATGGGGAAACCCCACACTACCATCGGCGCTATTGCGTTTCACTTCTGAGTTCGGCATGGAATCAGGTGGGTCCACAACGCTATGGTCGCCAAGCAAATTCTTAATCTGGAAAGCTGTTTTTTTAGTTCTGGTTCTTACACATTCAATCTGTTCTTATTTGAGTCCATCAAAACCCCTTGGGTGTTGTATGGTTAAGCCTCACGGGCAATTAG
>NZ_JAUYVM010000060.1 GCF_030689305.1 Vibrio penaeicida
CAAGCGAGTTTTTTGTTTGTATCGCTCTAACAAAAGCTTCAAACCGACAAACAACGCGTGGCATTTTTAGTTTGCGGCGAATTTAGTGTTTAAGGCGTAATGCAGCGGCTTGTTTTGTGCGTTGTCTGCGGTTTAAGCTGGCGTTATGAAGCATCTAGAAAAATCCATTAAAATTAGGGGTTAATGTTCTTTATTTGTATTTGATTCTTTCGTCGTTTTGAAATGATCTCAGCCTGAAAATCCGTTTTGTTTCTTTGGTGAAATGCCGCTTTGGGGTCATCGAAAGGCAAATCAGCTGTTTGGCTATTTTTGCCAAGTGACTATTTCTAGCAGCCATTTGCTGCGCCGTTACTTTTGTGGGGCGGCAGGGCGTCGATAAACTCAATACTTGGTGGGTGTTTTAAGTCAAATCGTTGTGTGTTTATCGTGTAGCTGCCAACATTTTGTGAATTGGCTCTGCGTCTCAACCATTTGTATTTGCTGGAATTCTGAAGCTGCCGTAAAGTCCGTTCATAACAAACAGTTCAAGCAGACCAAAAACGTGTGGCATTTTTAGTTTGCGGTGAGTTTAGTGTTTAGGGTAGTTTGCAGAAACAGCATTTGTACGTTTTTGGCTACTTAACTGGGCGTTAGCTTCATAGAGGATGAGGATGTAAAAAATGAAAAAGTTAGTTTTGTTTCTGTCAGCATTGTTAGTTTCAAATATATCTTTTGCCGATTCGTACAAAGAGTGTGTTGAAAAAACCTCCAAAGTCTATGTTGGTGATAATGGTATTCTTTGGCTTAGCTTTAAAGACGGAGGAAGTGCTTTAATTAAGCGTGACGATCCAGATTTTAATAATATTCTTACTATTGTGACTGCCGCCCATATGGCAGGTAGGAGTATTACTGTTAGATACATAGACTCGACAGCTACATGCTCAGGACCAGTTCGTTCCGATGTTCGTGGTGTCTGGCTAAATTAAAAGCTAACAAAAGCTTCAAACCGACAGCCAACGCGTGGCACTTTTGGTTTACGTTGATATTAGTGTTTAAGGCGCAATGCAGCAGCATGTTTTGTGCGTTGTCTGCGGTTTAAGCTGGCGTTATAGCGCTTTGATAATTCAAGGGTTGTCAGGCTCTCGAAAATTGCTGGCTTCAGTGTT
>NZ_JAUYVM010000061.1 GCF_030689305.1 Vibrio penaeicida
ATATCTTGACGTTAGCTGCAGAAGAAGCACCGGCTAACTCCGTGCCAGCAGCCGCGGTAATACGGAGGGTGCGAGCGTTAATCGGAATTACTGGGCGTAAAGCGCATGCAGGTGGTTTGTTAAGTCAGATGTGAAAGCCCGGGGCTCAACCTCGGAACCGCATTTGAAACTGGCAGGCTAGAGTACTGTAGAGGGGGGTAGAATTTCAGGTGTAGCGGTGAAATGCGTAGAGATCTGAAGGAATACCAGTGGCGAAGGCGGCCCCCTGGACAGATACTGACACTCAGATG
Organism: Vibrio penaeicida; assembly: GCF_030689305.1. Classification (GTDB taxonomy): domain Bacteria; phylum Pseudomonadota; class Gammaproteobacteria; order Enterobacterales; family Vibrionaceae; genus Vibrio; species Vibrio penaeicida_B. The sequence continues at coordinate 291 of NZ_JAUYVM010000061.1, forward strand.
CGAAAGCGTGGGGAGCAAACAGGATTAGATACCCTGGTAGTCCACGCCGTAAACGATGTCTACTTGGAGGTTGTGGCCTTGAGCCGTGGCTTTCGGAGCTAACGCGTTAAGTAGACCGCCTGGGGAGTACGGTCGCAAGATTAAAACTCAAATGAATTGACGGGGGCCCGCACAAGCGGTGGAGCATGTGGTTTAATTCGATGCAACGCGAAGAACCTTACCTACTCTTGACATCCTCAGAAGAGACTGGAGACAGTCTTGTGCCTTCGGGAACTGAGAGACAGGTGCTGCATGGCTGTCGTCAGCTCGTGTTGTGAAATGTTGGGTTAAGTCCCGCAACGAGCGCAACCCTTATCCTTGTTTGCCAGCGAGTAATGTCGGGAACTCCAGGGAGACTGCCGGTGATAAACCGGAGGAAGGTGGGGACGACGTCAAGTCATCATGGCCCTTACGAGTAGGGCTACACACGTGCTACAATGGCGCATACAGAGGGCGGCCAACCAGCGATGGTGAGCGAATCCCAAAAAGTGCGTCGTAGTCCGGATTGGAGTCTGCAACTCGACTCCATGAAGTCGGAATCGCTAGTAATCGTGGATCAGAATGCCACGGTGAATACGTTCCCGGGCCTTGTACACACCGCCCGTCACACCATGGGAGTGGGCTGCAAAAGAAGTAGGTAGTTTAACCTTCGGGGGGACGCTTACCACTTTGTGGTTCATGACTGGGGTGAAGTCGTAACAAGGTAGCCCTAGGGGAACCTGGGGCTGGATCACCTCCTTATACGAT
>NZ_JAUYVM010000062.1 GCF_030689305.1 Vibrio penaeicida
ACGGCGTTGTTGATCAAATCGGCTTAAAGACCAACGACGCCATATGTGGACTCACCGTTAGTTTCGAACAGGCATACCTAGTCCTATGACTTTGTTTATAGCTTTGACATTCGCCATGATTTCTCCCACTTGAGCGTTATAACATCTCAAGCTCAATTTACCGCTGGTTAGTCCTTTATATCGAGACATTGCAGTCTCAGATATTGAGCGATAGTGATAACCCGACTCAGATTTCCACTCCGCTATTGTTCCGTTTTTCAGAGCCTTTACTGCTTCATTTCTGGGATGCCCATCTTCCCAAAGCGCCGCATTCTTTCGAGGCGGTATCAACGGAGTACTGCCTTTATTTTTCAGAGTCTCATAGCAACTTTTTGTGTCATACGCTCCATCGGCAGATACGGTATCTATCTTTCTACGTAAAGGGTTGAGTAATGTTGGCAGCACTTCGCTATCGCCAACACTTACAAGACTGACTTCTGCACTAATGGCCTCATGAGTTTCTACATCAACGGCTAAGTGCAGTTTGCGCCAAGTTCTGCGTTTTTCGGCGCCGTGCTTTTTCACCTTCCACTCACCTTCGCCAAAGACTTTGAGACCAGTCGAGTCAATAGCGATATGGCGAATAGCTCCTCTGGATTTGTTACGATATTTGACTTGAACTGTCTTCGAGCGTTTGCTGATACACGTGTAGTCTGGGGACGTCAGTCGAACCTCCAATAGCTCAAAGATAGAGTCGATAAAACCTTGAAGAGCACGTAATGGTAGAGAGAATATTCCCTTAATCATCAATGCAGTTTCAATCGCTGTATCAGAGTACTGGAAGCCTCTACCACGCTTACCATGATGGGTTTTGCATCGCCATGCATCTACAGCTGAATCATCTATCCAGAACGTAACCGAGCCCCGTTTACACAGAGCCTTATTGTACTCCGCCCAGTTAGTTATCTTCTTTTTTGCCTTACCCATGTCACCACCGCTCTAACCATCATAAAGGATCAGATCGCAAGACTCGAAAAAGGTTCAACTGATTTAGGCAACAACGCC
>NZ_JAUYVM010000063.1 GCF_030689305.1 Vibrio penaeicida
TGTCTAAAGAAAAATTTGAACGTACGAAACCGCACGTAAACGTTGGTACTATCGGCCACGTTGACCACGGTAAAACAACTCTAACTGCTGCAATCTGTACTACTCTATCTAAAGTGTACGGCGGTGAAGCGAAAGACTTCGCATCAATCGATAACGCTCCAGAAGAGCGTGAGCGCGGTATCACAATCGCAACTTCTCACGTTGAGTACGACACTCCATCTCGTCACTACGCACACGTAGACTGCCCAGGACACGCCGATTATGTTAAAAACATGATCACAGGTGCTGCGCAAATGGACGGTGGTATCCTAGTTGTAGCTGCGACTGATGGTCCAATGCCTCAAACTCGTGAGCACATCCTACTAGGCCGTCAGGTTGGTATCCCTTACATCATCGTATTCATGAACAAATGTGACATGGTTGATGATGAAGAGCTTCTAGAGCTAGTAGAAATGGAAGTTCGTGAACTTCTTTCTGAGTACGAATTCCCAGGTGATGACCTACCAGTTATCCAAGGTTCAGCTCTTGGCGCTCTAAACGGCGAGAAGCAGTGGGAAGATAAGATTGTAGAGCTTGCAGAAGCACTAGATTCTTACATCCCAGAGCCAGAGCGTGCTGTAGACCAGCCGTTCCTACTACCAATCGAAGACGTATTCTCTATCCAGGGTCGTGGTACGGTTGTAACAGGTCGTATCGAGCGCGGTATCCTAAACGTGGGTAACGAAGTAGAAATCGTTGGCATTAAAGAAACAACAGTAACTACATGTACTGGTGTTGAGATGTTCCGTAAGCTTCTAGACGAAGGTCGTGCGGGCGAGAACGTTGGTGCACTTCTACGTGGTACTAAGCGTGAAGAAGTAGAGCGTGGTCAAGTACTGGCTGCACCGGGTTCAATCAACCCACACACTAAGTTTGAGTCAGAAGTATACGTTCTGTCTAAAGACGAAGGTGGTCGCCACACTCCATTCTTCAAAGGTTACCGTCCACAGTTCTACTTCCGTACTACGGACGTAAC
>NZ_JAUYVM010000064.1 GCF_030689305.1 Vibrio penaeicida
TTTGCGGTGAATTTTGTGTTTAAGGTGTAATGCAGCGGCTTGATTTGTGCGTTGTCTGCGGTTTAAGCTGGCGTTATGAATGCTCACTCTTCTTTTGCTCTTTCAGCTTTTCTAGCTTATGGGTGTAATAAGCGTTTTGGAAAAAGGCTAACGTAAATATAAAGAAAAATAACCCAGTCTTTGTTGACTCACTTGAGTCGTTCCAATACCAAGCAACCATGCCAAATGAAAAAATACAGAATAGAACTTTGATAATAATTGACTGTATCATTAGTACATACCCGAAGATTGTAACGTTGTTCTATTATCTAGCTCGTTGCGTGCTTTATTTAGCTCATTTTTATTAAAATAGATGCAACCCCATATTACAATCGTTACCCAGTGTTTCTTTCCCATCCTCTTAAGTGACCACAAGTCTTTGACCAAGTCTTTCCCACTTAGCACAGAAGCCCCAACACCAACATAGCCTGCAAAAGAGTCGATTGTTGAATGTATCGCAATATCTTTCTTTAACTCATCATTAGATAGCGACCAAATCCCCCATTGAGGATTAACATAAGTTGTATCAAGTGTTTTAGATATGATCTTACCCATTAATGCTCTGTTTGGGACGCTGCGAATTAAACGCATGGCTTCAATTCTTTGAAGTCTATTCATATGGCGATACAAAACCATAGATGAAATAGCTTCTACTTCTAGCTCTCCTGCATTGACCAAGAGATTGGACGGAATAGAAGTAATCTTTGATAGGATTTTAAGTTGCTCTTTCGTGTTTTTCGGTAGTGTGTATGGTAGGTTTTCTTTCATTGAGCTTGTGCTATTAGTGAAATTTCAGTACACAGTATGGATTTTTCATTAAAATGCAATTAGATGCTTAATGGTTGCGTGTGAGATCACTTCAAAGTTAGTTGTAATTGAAATTTGGGAAATCATAACAAACGACTATGGCGTCAATAGCTAATTTTTAGCTGTATTTTCATCCCACATGACGCCATCTCTTAGCATTG
>NZ_JAUYVM010000065.1 GCF_030689305.1 Vibrio penaeicida
GTATGCCTGTTCGAAACTAACGGTGAGTCCACATATGGCGTCGTTGGTCTTTAAGCCGATTTGATCAACAACGCCGTGTGGGTGAGGTGTTTCGAGACAATCCTGGTTGGACTTCGCCTCCCCATATAGCTTTAACTTGGAATGGAAAGTTGTTTGGGCTATCTGAAATTGAAGGAGTGTTCTATCCAGTGGGTGGGGTATCTTGGGGGTTTGACTTAAAGAATTGGTCTTTAACTCCAGAAGCGATTTCCCCTAAATTACTCGAGAAAAGTGCTTGGATGGACGTAGTTGAAGTACTTAATGATGAGTATCCCGACTATGTATTCAGTGTTGAATAAGCTACGCACATAACAAGCAATTCAATCAGATTCGCAACGCTCGGCATTTTAGGTTTGAATCGGTTTTAGTGTTTACGGCGCAATGGTTTAGGTAGGTGGCAGCGTTGCTCACTACTTAATTGGGCGTTATAGCGCTTTGAAAATTCAAGGGTTGTAAGGTTCTCGAAAATTTCTGGCTTAAGTGTTTTTGAGTTTGATTCCTCAATCAGTATCAAGGCGGAAAAGTCGTCGCAAACCAAGTTGCTGAAAGTTTTTAAAACTAATTGAATTCGCTGAATTTTGAAGTTTTGCTCAAGGCTCGTTTCCCTAAATTCTCGACTGAATCGGTGTTTTGGGTTTTGTGGTCTGGTTACAGTAAGTTTTGTTGGCTAAGATAGCTTTCATTGAATGCAAGCTAAGTGCTTCATTGCCAAGCGAGTTTTTTTGTTTGTATCGCTCTAACAAACAGTTCAAGCAGACCAAAAACGCGTGGCATTTTTAGTTTGCGTTGAGGTTTGTGTTTAGGGTGGTTTGCAGAAACCGCATTTGTACGTTTTTGGCTACTTAACTGGGCGTTATGAAGCATCTAGAAAAATCCCGTAAAATTAGGGGCTAAGGTTCAAAGTTTACTTTTCTTTTCATCATGAT
>NZ_JAUYVM010000066.1 GCF_030689305.1 Vibrio penaeicida
TGTGGTTCATGACTGGGGTGAAGTCGTAACAAGGTAGCCCTAGGGGAACCTGGGGCTGGATCACCTCCTTATACGATGATTATCGCGATGAGTACCCACACAGATTGATACGGTTTATGTAGAAAAGAGAAATGAACGTTCCCATACGTTCATGCTAGTGTCCCGTTCGTCTAGAGGCCTAGGACACCGCCCTTTCACGGCGGTAACAGGGGTTCGACTCCCCTACGGGATACCATTGGGTCGTTAGCTCAGTTGGTAGAGCAGTTGACTTTTAATCAATTGGTCGCAGGTTCGAATCCTGCACGACCCACCATTTCAAGATGGGGCTATAGCTCAGCTGGGAGAGCGCCTGCCTTGCACGCAGGAGGTCAGCAGTTCGATCCTGCTTAGCTCCACCACTCTTGAAATCTTCTACCTATAAGAAGTAAAACTAATATGGGCGATTAGCTCAGTTGGGAGAGCACCTGCCTTACAAGCAGGGGGTCACTGGTTCGAGCCCGGTATCGCCCACCATTTTTAAGCGTTCTTCTCTTAAATTAGAGAATATTTAAAAATGGTTCTTAATGAATCACGCTCTTTAACAATTTGGAAAGCTGACGAATAACAACAATCCCCTTATCTATGGATAAGCGTTGTTATTCAAATTAAAAGTTCTCAAATCCTAGATGACTTGTTCATTTAGGTACCAACACACATTCAAGTGTTCTTGGGAATAACGAAAGTTATTCATATTTGAGTCCGGCAAAATCGAAGTGTTGTCTCGCTCATAATAAAGAGACAACGATAAACCTTGGTTGTTTGCCATACACCTTTTTGTCTTCACTTTTGAAAAGTGAAAGCAAATCGAAACCTTTTGGGGTTGTATGGTTAAGTGACTAAGCGTACACGGTGGATGCCTTGGCAGTCAGAGGCGACGAAGGACGTATTAAC
>NZ_JAUYVM010000067.1 GCF_030689305.1 Vibrio penaeicida
TCGGTTGAAATCACCATTCAAGGAACTAACGACTTACCTGTGGTAGAAGAGCGCTTGGGTGGTTGGACCCAAGAAGACAGTACAACGCGCATTGTGAAGAATCTTGTCGTTCAGGATTTGGATAACGACAATCATACGTTTGCCGTAGTGGGCGGGACCGCACCGGCAGACAGCGTAGGTATTTTCAAAATAAATGCCGAAGGGGTCTGGACGTTTGAATTGATCCCCGGCAAAGCAGACTACCTTAAAGAAGGTCAGAAGCTGTTTGAAACATACCAAGTCAAGGTCACGGACGAAGATGGCGGTGAAACGACGGTAGAGGTCTTGATCGGTATAAAAGGCACCAACGATGCGTCGGTTGTGTCGTCAGGTTCGGTCACGCTCGTTGAAACCGACAGTGTTCTTACTTCTTCAGGAACACTGACTAGCACGGATGTAGATGGACCGGATAACAGTTTTACCGCCAATACCATTACCAACGCGCTAGGCACCTTTGTGATTGACGCAAGTGGTAATTGGACGTTTACCGCCAGCAGCACATTTGACCATTTAAGAGTCGGGGAAAGTGAAAGCTTTACCTACCCAGTCACCACCACCGATGGTACAGCCAGCTCGGTTGAAATCACCATTCAAGGTACGAATGACTTACCTGTTGTAGAAGAACGTTTAGGCGGTTGGACCCAAGAAGA
>NZ_JAUYVM010000068.1 GCF_030689305.1 Vibrio penaeicida
AATGCTAAGAGACGGTGTAATGTGGGATAAAGATAGCGTCAAAAATTAGCTATTGACTCCATAGTCTCTTGTTATGCAATAAGCTAAAGTTGTACTGATACTTGCCAAGTCATTGACCTAGACTTTGCAATAATGTCCGACACTGTCGTCATTACCATTTTGGATGTTCGCTTATTAAACAAGGCTACTTTATGGCGGTCACCAAGCTGTTCTGCTGCACTTATCTCACTTTCAGTCAAAGCGAAAAAGAAACCTGAGAAATCCTCTTTCACCCGTTCTTGGTTCGCGGTTTTGATTTCGATGAATGTTATTTTAGGTAGTGCTTGTAATGTTGATTCTATGCTGCCAAAGTCGACTTCAATATCTGCTGGAATTGAAAGTGCATCAAAACTAGAGCGCTTGATATTCAGTCCAGTTGATTCGAGAGCACTCAAAAGGTTCTTAAGACGCTCCCCTTTTGGACGAGGAATCCAGTCTTCATTAGCTTCAATTGACAATATCTCACCTTTAGCCCCACTCTCATTAGCAAAACGTAATAGATGATTTTTCTTAAGTTCTATGACTTCACTTGGATTCAAAACTAACTCCTATTGCTGGTGTACCCCATAAAAAGTAGACACCACATAACTACATACTTTCGTACTCAACCGGACTGACATGCCCCAACGCT
>NZ_JAUYVM010000069.1 GCF_030689305.1 Vibrio penaeicida
TTGTATGGATAATAAGCTCTCCAATCGGGTAAGGTGAGACCCAGACTTTAGCTGCAACTAAAGTTCTTCTATCTGGTAGTTCGATTAAACGTTGGCTCCTCAATTGAGAGACCGGTAACAAGTACGAACGCCTGATAGAACTCCAAGCACTACACTCGAATAGTCTTCTGGGTCTCGAGCCCGCATTTGCAAGCAAGAGTTAGCTTATTATGAATACAAACACACTTCAAAACATTAATGTCGGCGTTGATACGGGTAAGTCACAATTAGATATTTATATCCGCCCACTCGATATTTACTTCACCGTCCCGAACACTGAAAAAGGCATCAACGATGCCATCAAAACCATTAAGAAACATAAACCTCAACGCGTTGTCATCGAAGCAACAGGTCGATTAGAAATGCCCTTCATACTCGCCTGTGATAATGCCAAATTACCTTATGTTGTTGCCAACCCGCTGCGCATTAAAAAGTTCGCTGGCGCCATTGGACAACGCGCTAAAAACGACCGCTTAGATGCCGCACTCATCGCATATTATGCCGAACGAGTTCAGCCAGAACTGACCAAACTAAAAAGCCAAAACATTCGCCTTATGAGCGACTTAGTTACACGACGTAACCAACTACTCACCATGCAGACCATGGAAAGAAACCGACT
>NZ_JAUYVM010000007.1 GCF_030689305.1 Vibrio penaeicida
TAGTTCAGTTGGTTAGAATACCGGCCTGTCACGCCGGGGGTCGCGGGTTCGAGTCCCGTCCACTCCGCCATTTATTTAAGAAACCTCAGCAGAAATGTTGAGGTTTTTTGCGTTTAGGAAAGACATATTCGACCTACGGTCGAACGAGCCCCGGTCGTGTGCGACCCCAGCCACTCCGCCATTTATTTAAGAAGCCTCAGCAGAAATGCTGAGGTTTTTTGCGTTCTAGGAAGATATATTCGACCTACGGTCGAACGAGTCCCGGTCGTGTGCGACCCCAACCACTCCGCCATTTATTTAAGAAACCTCAGTAGAGATTCTGAGATTTTTTGCGTTTAAAGACAATACATTCGACTTTCGGTGAAGGAATAGTTGTGTGCGAACCTGGTCACTCACCTCTATTCAAAAGCACTCAGTAGCAATACTAAGATTTTCTTCGTTTGAAGGGGTTATTCGGCCTGCGGACGAATGGATTGTAACTACTTGCTGTCTCTAGCTCTTAATAATAAGGAGCGTTCGTAGAGTGTGTTGTCGGAAGGGCTGAATTTGATAGCGGAAAGAGTAGGGTTTGGGGTCGCAGATGAGAAGGTGGATAGAGCGATAGTTAGAAAAAAAACCAGCGACTTATCGCTGGCTTTAAGAATACGAATCAGATGTGTAGATTAAGACTTATTGTCTATCAACGAAAGTGCCTTACGAGAGACGTCTCCAGCAGCTTGCGTTAGTTGTTGCTTCTCTAAAACGTCTGCCAGATAAGCGTAATCTGAAATGTCTTGTCGTAATTTCAGTGCTTGCTCGAAGTGGTGCTGTGCCTCAGACCAGTTTTCTTGACGCATCAGTAACTGAGCAAGTGTACTGTGGACAATAGCGCTTTCACCATCCTTTTGAAGTGCTCCTTGAAGAAGAACAACAGCGGGGTGCAGGTCTGGTAAGTTCATTTCAGAGATAAGTGAATAGAGTTTGTCGTCTGGTTGCTTTTTCAATCTATCCCGTACGATGATATAGGCTTGTGAATCGGCTTTACGCTCGATCAGTTGCTCTAATAGGCAATGGACAAGCGTTTCGTCTTGGCGAGCCTTTTTAGGCAGCCCATTCCAGTAGGCAAGTAAGCCTTCGCTGCCTTTTTGTTGGGCAACGTCGGCAAGTAACCCGCATTGCGCTTTCAACATCAACGAGTCATGCTCTAATGGATCAATGAGCTTAGCTTTCTTTAGTTGTGGTAATAGATCAATTGTGTTCTGCCACAGTGCCAGTTCTTCATAAACGGTTTTAAGAAGTTCTACCACAATTGGATTGCCAGTGTAGCTATCACGCAAAGCATGCAGGGTGTCTAAAGCCAACTCATACTGAGAGTCTCTTACCAGTTGCTTCGCTCTTGTCAGCTCTACAGCGAGATCTGAGTTTTCTTGTTTTGAAGCTAATCCTAAGTAGTGATCGCGTTTACTCTTGTCACCAAGCCCTTGCGCGGCTTCTGAAGCAACGAGATAACAAAGCATTGGCATGTCATGATGATTTGCCCAGCGTGTGACCTTTTTCTCTGCTCCTTTCCAATCACCTTCTAAAAGCATAATGATGCCTTCGTTTGTATAGCGACGAGCTCGTTTCATCTTGCGTACGCTAAACCAATTCCAAGTTGCGCTGCTGGTATAAAGGAGTTTCTTAATGAGGTACTCCAAACCAAATAGCGCAGCAAGAATACCGATGATAAAAATTACCAGTGTTGTCACGCTCATTTCTATTGTTTTATCGGCAATAGAAATTAAGACATACCCTTGCTGACCAGAAAACTGAGTACCTGCGTAGAGACCTATTCCTAGAAATACGAACAGAAAAATTGCACGAATCATTTAGCCTCCTCCGTAATAATGGTGGTCATCTCTCGGCGCAAGCGCTCTGAAATGACGTCAGAAAGGAGTTCCTGTGTCTCCAGTTTTACTGGGTAATTTACTTGGATGTTTTGTTTACCCAACGCAGCTATACGTTGGTTAAATTTCTGAACAGCAGGATCATCCAAATTAAAGAATAGCGTGGACCACTCATGAGCGACTTTAAGTGCCGTGGAGAAAACTTCTCCTTGTTCGGTGTATACGCCTTTCATCGCTGTTTCTAGCTTCGCCTTAATGTTCTCACGCAAGTAGAAATGCTGTTCAGGTGACAGAAGGGGGATAACGTTGCCATCTCGAGTACGGAAGGTAATGAATTGCTCAGAAAACTCGCCTAAGGACGTTTTTAAGTTTTGCTGCCAGTCATTGATATCGGTTGAGACTTCTTGTTGCTCAACTACTGGGGCTTCGGGAAGAATGGCATTAGCGAGAGGTAAACCATCGACTTGAAGCTGCAAGCTCGTTAATGCAATGACTAAGCCGTCTCGGTCGATTAATGGCAGTGAGCGTAAATTGGTGATGTCATTGGCCATCGCTCTTCTTAAAGGAACCAAGCTAGGGTCATTAAGCGCTGCAATGCGCTGGTCTGCACTTTCCATCAGTTTGGTAGCGCTAACAATATCGTGCTCTAAAAACAACTTTCTACCTGCCAGTTTCACCAAATAATCGGACTCGGCTAGCAGCCAGTCATTTGGACGACGTCCTTTTACATCGGCTAAGGCGAGTTGAAGGCTTTCGATGCTCTTTTGTTGTTGCTCAAGCTCTACTTTTGTGCGGTTAACCGTGTCACGGTTGAGAGCGGCTGTTTCGCTTTGAACGGAATCCAACTCTTGAGCTAGGTTCGTTTGGGTTGCTTTAAATTGCGCTTTTAGCTTGGCTATTTCTTGTTCTTGCTGCTGTGTCTTTTGCTGAATAAGATAGGTAAGTCCGCCTCCAAATATAAGCGAAAGAATGATCGCAATCGTACCAAGCTTGACGCCTCTCTTGCCCTGTTTTTCTTCAAACTTAACAGGCTCATGTTCTTTGACTTGAGGTTTGTCGGCTTCTTTGTTTTGCGAAGGTTCAGTTACCGTTTCCGTCGGTTCTGTTGTCTCTTCTTTTGTTTCTTCAGGTTCAATGTGCTCGTTGTTGTTTTTTTTACTTACCATGCTCTTGTCCTGTTTTATTTCTTGCTAACTGCATTCAGCAAGTCCGAATTTGCTGCGCTGCCTGTATTCACGATATTTTGATATCCCAGCTCTCCGGCGAGAATAGCTATCCGTTGGCTTGGCACTAAAAGGCTTAAAGTATGTAGCCAATCTTTTTGAATTTTCGACATTGACTGCTCTAGGTAGCTGAGTTGTTCGCTACTCGTGAGAATCAAAGTATCAACATTGCGGCTACGCCAATATTGAATAGAATCTTCCGAATTAAATGGAATTGGGTGTCGCTGATAAACTTCTGCATATTCGACACTCGCATTCTTATTCCACAGCGATTCAAAAATCAACTCCCTGCCACTGTTCCCCCTCAAAATCACTATAGAAAGCTGAGAAACGTTTTGTAATTGAGGCAATTGCAGAAAGTGTTCACTATCGCTGATTGTCGGATAGTGTACTTTTTGTTGGGTCGCTTTGCCTAATTTGTATGCGGTTTTTTGACCAATGGCAAGGTATGACGCGCTTGCAGGCCACTTGGCTTGCTGTTCTTTGAGTATTTTTTGAGTGTAATGAACGGCGTGTTGGCTGACGGCGATAACAATGTCGGCGTTGTGAAGCTTACTAGGTAGTGATTGGATATCGTTAGAGGATTGGAACTGAATGAGCGGGTGATGTATGGCATCAGCGTGCTGCGCTTGAATCGCTTCACACAACTCGATGCCATTTTGTCCCGGCCGGGTGACTAATACCGCCATAAAGCCGACTTATTCATGATCCTGATATAGGCGCTCCAGAATATCTTTTGCACCTTGGTCAAGAAGTTGATTCGCTAGGGTGACACCCAGCTCATGCGCTTTAACGACGGGGCCTTTAATTTCTCCGCGCACGACTTTGGAACCATCGGGTTCACCAACAAGCGCTCTCAGCCAGATCTCATCACCATTGATAAGGGAGTAGCTACCAATTGGGACCTGACACCCACCTTCGAGAGTTAAGTTCATTGCACGCTCTGCGGCAACTCTATTCGCCGTTTCCGGATGATTTAAAGGCTCCAATAATTTAATTAGGCGTTCGTCGTCTAGTCGGCACTCGATACCCACAGCTCCCTGTCCAACCGCCGGAAGTGATTGTTCTGGTTCAATGACACTGCTTATGCGCTCTTCCAATTTCAGACGCTTTAACCCCGCCGCTGCGAGAATGATTGCATCGTATTCTCCCGCATCTAGCTTGCCTAATCGAGTTCCGACATTACCGCGAAGCTCTTTGATATGGAGGTCTGGTCTGTATTCTTTCAACTGACATTGACGGCGTAAACTGCAAGTTCCAACGACAGCGCCTTGCGGTAGGTCGTCAATGGAAGCGAATGTGTTGGATACGAAAGCATCACGTGGATCTTCTCGTTCGCAAATTGTTACCAGCCCCAAGCCTTCAGGAAAATCTACTGGGACGTCTTTCATCGAGTGAACAGCGAGGTCGGCACGACCTTCTAGCATCGCCACTTCGAGCTCTTTGACGAATAACCCTTTACCACCCACCTTTGCAAGAGGGGTGTCCAAGATAATGTCTCCCTTGGTAACCATGGTTACCAACTCAACGTCTAAACCTGGGTGTGCCGCTTGCAAAGAATCTTTGACGAAATGTGCCTGCCAAAGGGCAAGTGGACTTTTTCTCGTTGCGATGCGAATGGGAGCTCTTTCGGACATAATGTTTCCATATAGGTCAATCGGATGCGCTAATCCTACCACTGTGCTTAGTAAAGTATTACTGTTTCGTCACACCTATAGTCTGTGTGGCTATCGATCTCGATATTAAGAAAAATATATGTGATCGGGATCTCAAATGTTCTTAGGTCTATTATTACTATATGGTAGAAGGGATGACACTTAATGCGGCAGGGCAATATGTAGGAAAAGGAAGAAAGCAGGAGTTCAGGATATACGCTTATTCTTTACCCTTGAACATTAAAGTGTTAAATTGATCACGTTTTTGTGGCGGTTGTGAATGCACTTTGAACAAAAACATCAATTTAACTTACATATCAAGGAATCACCCCCTTGCAGGCATTTACCGAAACTCTTGTTCACAGATTGGATTTGTTGAATCAGCAGCGTATTGATCGAGCATTGGCTCTGATGGAAACGCAAAGTCAACGCGTATTCCATTTACTGCCTGCTCTCCTTCACTTCAATCATCCGTCCATTCCTGGTTATCTCGAAAGTCACGTTCCCTATGGCATTTTGGGCTTCTCATTAAATCAAACACAGCAGCAGTTTGTTGATGATACTGAGCTGACGCTAGGCGAATCGTTGGAAACATCGAACGATCCTGGAATTTTAGCGCTCTATACCATGGGCAGTACGTCCTCTATTGGACAGAGTACATCTAGCGATTTGGATGTCTGGGTATGTGTATCGCCATCGATGCCCAAACACGACAGAGATAATTTGACCAATAAGTGTTTATTGATCACCGATTGGGCAAAAAACTTAGGCGTAGAAGCCAACTTTTTTCTGATGGATGAAGAGCGTTTTCGAAGCAATCGTTCGGAAGAGATGACAGGGGACAATTGTGGTTCCTCGCAACACTTGTTGTTGCTTGATGAGTTTTACCGTTCTGCTGTAAGACTGGCTGGGCAAAGATTACTTTGGCAAGTAGTGCCTCCAGAAATGGAGGAAGCGTATGATGATTACGTTGAGAAGCTCGTCGAAAATGGTGAGATAGATCGTAATGAGTGGATCGATTTTGGTCAGCTCGATCGCATTCCAGCTGAAGAATATTTTGGCTCCAATTTGTGGCAGTTATACAAAAGTATCGATTCGCCGTATAAATCGGTTTTAAAAGCGATTCTTCTGGAAGCCTATTCTTGGGAATACCCTGCTACTCGACTTCTTTGTATTGACTCTAAGCGTCGATTCTTTTCTCATGAGCCCGATCTCTACGGAATGGATGCGTATTATCTGATGCTTGAGAAAGTCACGCGCTATCTAGAGCGAGTGAATGATCAACGTCGTTTAGACTTGGTTCGTCGTTGTTTTTATTTGAAAACTCACGAGAAGCTATCACGTGAACCCGGAGTAGGGTCGGTCGCATGGCGACGTGAAGCTTTGGGCGACATGGTGAAGCGTTGGCAGTGGTCAGACAGTGTAGTTGAAGAGCTGGACGATCGCCGTAATTGGAAAGTCGAGCAAGTGAAAGTGGTTCACCACGAATTACTGGATGCTCTGATGCTGAGCTACCGCAACTTAATTCAGTTTGCGCGTCGAAATGACATTACTTCAGCCATCAGCCCCCAAGACATCAGCATACTTGCGCGTAAGCTTTACGCTGCTTTTGAGGTGTTACCTGGAAAGGTTACCTTACTCAATCCTCAGATTTCTCCTGATTTGCACGAATCTGATTTGAGTTTTATACAAGTATCACCTGGTCGAACGAACAAACAGGGTTGGTATCTTTATAAACAGCCTTTAGAACCAAGTGCCATCATTGGTCAAAAATACCTAGAACATAATGAATACCTGAGTAAGTTGGTCGCGTGGTCTTTCTTTAATGGCTTGATTACCGAGTCGACACGTTTGCACTCCGTAGTGCGAGAAGCGGAATTGGATATCGACAAGTTTTACCAAATGGTCAGTGACTTGCGTAACACGTTTTCGCTGCACAAACGTCGTCCTACAATGGAAGCGCTAGGTAGCCCTTGTGAAATTAGCCAACTTGCCATGTTCATCAATTTTGAAAACGATCCTACTGTTGAATTGAAGGGTAAATCACTCAAAGTTGACTTGAAAGATATCGATATTTTCAGTTTTGGAGAGGAGCACCGAAGCTTAGTCGGCAGTGTGGATTTGGTATATCGCAATTCATGGCATGAAGTGCGAACGCTACATTTTACGGGTGAAACTGCAATACTGGACGCTTTAAAAACCGTCTTAGGAAAAATGCACCAAGATGCGTTGCCGCCAGAATCGGTCGACGTATTTTGTTATAGCAAAAATTTGCGGGGTGTTATGCGTAACATGGTGTACCAACTTTTGGCTGAGTGCATTGAATTACGTTTGAAGCCAGTTGAGCAAGAGAAACGTCGCCGTTTTAAAGCCATTCGAATCGGCGAACAAATGTATGGGTTGTTTTTTGAGCGCCGTGGCGTTTCAGTTCAGAAGCTTGAAAATTCTGTTGATTTCTACAGCAGTATTTCGACCAATAAACTGAAAGGTTCGCCGTTGATGATGCTCGACAAAGAGCAGGATTATCAGATGCCAGATGTCGTCGATAGTTTTGCCAGCGAGGGCTTGATTCAGTTTTTCTTCGAAGACACAGTTAAAGGTTTTAATATCTATGTGTTGGATGAAGCGAACCGAGTGGAAGTTTATCACCAGTTTAGCGGTGACAAAGACGAGATGATCAGTAACGTTAACCGCTTCTATACGTCAAATCAGGATGAACTCGAAATTAGCGCCAAGTTTATCAACTTTAACTTGCCTCAGTATTATCAAATCATCAATCCTGAAGATGGTGACCCTTACGTTGTGCCTTATCGCAGCGACTCTTCACCACAGAATCGTTCGAATAATGCAGTGAATGCATGAAAGAATGAGTTTCCTCAGATCTTAAAAAGGAGCGCCTAGCGCTCCTTTTTTGCATTGCTCATACTTGGGTTTATACCCAATCTATAGATTCTTGTGCGTGCTTTTCACACTCTTTTTTTACCATGGCGATCAGCTCAATACCTGTTTTCGAGCAAATCCATTCACTACCTTGTAGTTTGAAGTGGAAGCCGCCCGATTTTGAGGCTAGCCAAATCTCGTGCATAGGCTCTTGTCGGTTGATGATTATCTGAGAGCGGTTTTCAAATTCTAGGGTCATGACGTTACCCGACGTTTCATAATCGATGTCCGCGCCTGAATCATCTATGGCTTCTTCGATAGTTTGCAGCTGCTGATCCACTAATTGATGAAATTCAGTATCGTTCATCTCTTATATCCTATTGCTTTTCCTGAGTGTGGTGCGATTATAGGGGGCATTGAATTATTTATCACGAATTGCAGCATGAAAAAGTCAATCACGGCACTTTTAATGTTTGTGGTACTCGGTATCGCCGGGTGTGGACAGACTGGAGCGCTTTACTTACCAAGTGACTCCGAGCAAAACGAACAAACGCAATAGCAATAAAAGAATACAGGGATACAACATTGGATTACTTTAATTATCAGGATGATGGTCAGCTTTGGGCTGAGGACGTCTCATTAACTGAACTGGCGAATCAATATGGAACGCCATTATACGTATACTCACGTGCAACGTTGGAACGCCATTGGAACGCGTTTGATAAATCAGTGGGCGATCATCCCCACCTAGTGTGTTATGCCGTGAAAGCAAACTCCAACTTAGGTGTGCTGAACGTATTGGCTAGACTGGGTTCTGGTTTTGATATTGTATCTCGTGGCGAACTAGAGCGTGTTATCGCAGCTGGTGGCGATCCTGCCAAAATTGTTTTTTCTGGTGTGGGTAAAACCGCGGACGAAATGCGCCGTGCATTGCAGCTGAATATCAAATGTTTCAATGTCGAGTCAGAACCAGAGCTAGAGCTACTCAATAAGGTAGCGAAAGAGCTGGGTGTTGTGGCACCAATCTCATTGCGAATTAATCCCGATGTAGACGCCAATACTCACCCATACATTTCTACAGGTTTGCTAGAAAACAAATTTGGTATTGCCTTCGATCAAGCGTTGCGCGTTTACAAGTTTGCTCAAACGCTAGATAGCCTAGATATTCAAGGTATTGATTGTCATATCGGTTCCCAGCTAACGGATATCGAACCTTTTATCGACGCAGTCGATCGTTTACTTGGATTGATTGATCAGCTAAAAGCAGAAGGAATTGAAGTGAAGCACCTTGATGTGGGTGGTGGCTTAGGCGTGGTATACAAAGATGAATTACCACCAGAGCCTTCTGATTACGCCAAAGCATTGTTAGGCAGGTTAACTAACCACTCTGACTTGGAACTGATTTTCGAACCAGGTCGTGCGATTGCAGCAAATACTGGTGTATTGCTGACGCAAGTCGAATTCCTAAAACATACCGAACACAAAAACTTTGCGATTATTGATGCTGCAATGAACGACTTGATTCGCCCAGCGTTATATCAAGCATGGCAAGACATTGTGCCAGTTGTACCGCGTGAGGGTGAGGCAACCAACTATGATTTGGTTGGTCCGATTTGCGAGACTGGTGACTTCTTAGGTAAAGACCGAGCTTTGGTTCTAGAGCAAGGTGACTTGCTTGCGGTTCGCAGTGCTGGCGCTTACGCATTCGTGATGTCTTCTAACTACAACACACGTGCACGAGCTGCGGAAGTTATGGTTGATGGCAAACAAAGCCACTTAGTTCGTCAACGTGAAGAGTTGAGCAGCTTGTGGGAACTGGAACAAGTGTTACCGGAGTAATGTAAAACACATGCACTTTCATTTTTCTAAAATGCACGGATTGGGTAACGACTTCATGGTTGTGGACTGCATTACCCAAAATGTGTTTTTCTCTCCGGATTTGATCCGCCGATTGGCGGATCGTTATACCGGAATTGGGTTCGATCAGCTGCTGGTGGTTGAAGCGCCTTACGATCCAGAAACCGACTTCCATTACCGTATTTTCAATGCGGATGGTAGCGAAGTGGAGCAATGTGGTAATGGCGCGCGTTGTTTTGCTCGTTTTGTCAGAATGAAAGGCTTAACCAATAAACACGCGATAGGCGTCAGCACCAAGAAAGGCAAAATGGTGCTCAATATTGAAGATGGCGATCAGGTTACGGTCAATATGGGCGAACCTGTTTTTGAACCGTCTAAAATTCCATTTAAAGCCAAGCAAAAAGAGAAAACCTACATTCTGCGTGCTGATGACCAAACCCTATTTTGTGGCGCCGTCAGCATGGGTAATCCCCATGTGGTTACCGTCGTTGATGATATATCCAAGGCAGATGTCGATAATTTAGGGCCCCTTCTGGAATCACATGAACGCTTCCCGGAGCGAGTAAATGCTGGCTTTATGCAGGTTGTATCTCGCAATGAAGTCAATTTGCGAGTGTACGAACGCGGAGCAGGGGAAACTCAGGCTTGTGGAAGTGGTGCTTGTGGGGCTGTTGCCGTTGGTATTGTGCAGGGCTTACTTGATGAAGAAGTCACCGTACATTTACCTGGAGGCGATTTAAAAATTCGCTGGCAGGGACCTGGCAAGCCACTCTATATGACTGGACCAGCAACCCACGTGTTTGACGGTCAATTAAGCTGTTAGGGTTTACAGAGCCCAATGTTCTAAAAAGGAAACGTTTTGTCTTATCCAGAAGCGGATGCACTCACGGCTGAAATTGTTGCCGAATATCTGCAAGATAACCCTGATTTTTTCCAGCACCGTTCTGAGCTGGTTGGTCGCTTATCGATTCCACACCAACAACAAGGTGCGGTTTCATTGGTCGAAGTTCAGTTGAATCGTCATCGTCAACGCATTGAAGAATTGGAAGAAGAAATCACTCAGCTTATGTCACTTGCGGCAAACAATGATCGCACGTTTCATGAGTTTATGGATTTGCAGCAACAGGTGCTTAATTGTGACAACTTGACTCAAGTTGCGCATTGCATTGAGCAAAAATCCAAAGAGTTAGGTTTGAAGGGCTGGATGAAAATCTTTGAATGCCCAGATAAGAACCATCATTTGGAACAAGAGCAGTACCAGCGTTTTGCGACGAATCACTTTAATGGGAAAGACGCCTTTTTGGGACGCATGAAGCAGACGGATCGTGCATTGCTGTTTTCCGATGATTCTGTCCCAGAGCTCGGTTCATTTGCAGTCTTGCCTATAATCAGAAAGAAGCCGTTGGGAATCATTGCTTTTTCCAGTGACGACGGCGGTCATTTTCAACCGAACATGGACACCTTGTTTTTACGTCATTTGACGCTGGTGGTTAGCCATTTGGTGGAAAACCTTTCATGGCAGTCTGATGAGAAAACCCATGTCCAACGCACCTCTTCCCAGTGATATTCAAAAGCCTCTCGATCGTTTCTTTGAATTTTTAAGAAGCGAGCGAGGGCTTAGCCTCCACACGCAGCGTAATTACAAACTTCAACTTCATAGTATGGCCGAACATCTTGTTTCTTTGGGACTAAACAATTGGTCTCAAGTCGATGCAGCTTGGGTTCGCCAGTTAGCCAGTAAAGGCATGCGAGATGGCATGAAAGCCAGCAGCATCGCAACTCGATTATCTTCACTCCGTTCGTTCTTTGATTTCTTAATATTACGGGGTGAGATGCAAGCAAACCCCGCAAAGGGAGTGTCTGCTCCACGCAAGCAGCGCCCATTGCCGAAGAACTTAGATGTGGATGAAGTTGGTCAGCTACTCGAAGTGGATGAGAACGATCCGCTGTCGGTTCGTGATCGTGCCATGATGGAGCTTATGTATGGTGCCGGTTTGCGTTTAGCTGAATTGGTGAGTATTGATGTTAAACATATATCGATGTCCAAAGGGGAGCTACGCGTTGTCGGTAAAGGCGACAAAGAACGTAAAGTGCCTTTTTCTGGTATGGCGAAAGAGTGGGTAAAAAACTGGCTCAAAATGCGAGGAGAACTGGCATCCCCCGATGAACCCGCGCTATTTGTATCGAAACTGGGCGTACGGATTTCTCATCGCAACGTGCAAAAGCGGATGGCAGAGTGGGGGCAAAAGCAATCTGTCGCGAGTCATATCAGTCCACACAAACTCAGACACTCTTTTGCTACCCATATGCTGGAATCCAGTGGTAATTTACGTGCGGTGCAAGAGCTGCTTGGGCACGAAAACATCTCTACCACCCAAATATATACTCACCTTGATTTTCAGCACTTGGCAACGGCTTATGATAAGGCGCACCCAAGAGCACGTAAGAAAGACTCGAGCAATAAGGACGACTGATGCGCCTTTACCGTAGTATTCCCACCATTAAAGCCATGACATTTGATTTGGACGATACTCTATACGACAACAGACCAGTAATACTGAGGTTGGAGTCAGAAGTCTATCAATGGATTGCACGCCATTACCCTAAATGTAAATTGATAACCAAAGACGACTGGCTAACGTTTAAGTATCTTGCCAGAGTCAACAGTCCAAACTTGGCGAGTGATGTGACGTTGCTTCGCCGAGCGCAGTTAGCGTTGGGTTTGGCGCATGTTGGGTATGACGAAGCGGATATCCCCGACATCATCGATCAAATCATGGAACAGGTGCTTTATTGGCGGCATCAGATAGACATTCCAGACGAAACACACCAAGTCCTAAGTCAGTTATCCAAACGTATGCCTCTGGTCGCGATTACCAATGGTAATGTTTACCCTGAAAGAATAGGGTTAGATCAGTATTTTTCACAGGTACTGAAAGCAGGCCCAGACGGCGAAGCAAAACCGCATCGCGAGATGTTCGATAAAGCGGTGTCGTTTTTAGGTTTGAAGCCCAGTGAAATATTGCATGTAGGTGATCATCCCGTGAGTGATGTTTTGGGTGCAAAAGAAAATGGATTTGTCGCATGTTGGTTCAATGATCAGGCGTGCAACACCATAACTTCAAAGAAAATGCGTGTACTCCCCGATATTGAAGTGACCCGATTGAGCTATTTACTCAATATATAGTGGTATCACTTGCATAGATGGATTGTAAGTGCACACTTACGCTATAGTTATTGTTTTGTTGTACTTGCCTTTCACTTGGTCGCAAAAAAATTGGAGCGTTATCACTAAAAACTGAAATATTATTAGCTAATTGATAAAAAGTTGATCCGATGCGTGTTTTCTAGAGGAATGCTAACGTTATAGTGGCAAAAATCACGTTCTGTTAATAATTTGTAATATGCAATGTCACTCGATTTTGGCTCAAGATCTCAGTCAGCTACAGGCTGAGGTATTAAGCTACTCGCCAGACCCAAACGCAAACCATCTAATACAAATCTTTTCTACGCAATCCCCTGAGCTTGTTGTTGAATATAGCCGACTGATGAAACAGCGTTTTCCGCACAGTACTATTCTGGGTCAAAGCACCAGTCATTGCATTAAAGATGGGAGTATCATTAACCTCGGCACATTGGTTGTGATCACCGAACTAGCCGAAACACGTTTGACATCTTGTCTGGTGCAGTACACCGGAAATGCTCAGCAAGATGGTGAAGAGCTTATCGAGCATTTGAATGTAAGCGAAGAGACCAAAGCAGTCATCTGCTTTGCAGAGCAAGTTAATGATCAAGACACCCTACTTTTTGGCTCTCAAGATTATCAGGTGTTTGGTGCATTTAATGAACTGACATTTGAGTTACCTGTTGCAGGTGGTTTGTCGCAGCCTAATTTGTTTGGGCGTTGGGTGTTATGGAACGACCAAATTCATCGACAAGCATGCGTTGCTGTTGCCCTTCATAACCCTAAGCTTCAAGTTTGGCGTGGCTGTTACGCTGAATGGAATCCAATTGGTCGAAAATTTCGAGTGTCTTCTGCCAAGAACGGCGCACTTTACGAATTAGATGGTATTCCAGTTCAACAAATCTATGACCGATATCTAGCCGATGGCAACCCAGTTCCTTTCGAACAGCTTTATGATTTCCCATTAATGAAAGGCGAAGCGAGTCAGCAAAAAGTGCAAATGCCTGTTCGACAGCTGGATGATGGGGCAATAGAGTTTGATACTCAGTGGCGTGTAGGAGATGAAGTTCGATTCTGCTACAACCACCCTTCACTTACCGAAGAGCAGGTTCGAGTCGGTGCGCGCCAGCTCGATGTGCACAAACCAGAAAGCCTGTTTATCTACAACTGTTCATCGAGACTGGAATTCGTGGATGGGTTCGATGAAATAAGCCCATTTGCATCGGTTGCAAAAGTCAGTGGCGTGTATTGTTTGGGTGAGTTGTACCGCGATGTTAACCATCAAACCATTATGCATCATAGTTTGACGTATTTAGCCATGCGTGAACATGAAGTCGTCACTCAAAAAGACACCATCCAGCAAGATCGCTTTCAACATCAAATGTCGCCTTTGTTTTCCTTGATACGTAATGCCATCGCCGATGTCGATGATATGCAGGAAAACATGGAGCACGAACTATTGGTGCAAGCACACCGGCTAACAGAGAGTTACCGCCACGACAGACGAACAGGTTTACCTAATCGTTCTGTATTGAAAGAACGATTGGCGTCGATCAAAACAAATGAACACCTTCTAACGATAAAACTCGCCAACTTTAGCCAAGTGAATGAAAAATACGGATATAAGGTAGGTGACCAGCTACTCGGTGATCTTAGCCAATACTTCAAAGAACAACTTTGGCAACGATTTGGCGGAGATTCTGAACTGTACAGCATAGGCGTAGGCGAATGGGCTGCAGTTTTTTCATCTCACCATACAGGGCTGTATATTCGCCACTTATTTACCGAGCTGGTGGACGAGATAGAACATGTGAATTTTGAACCTTTTGGGTTGCCGGAATTGGATTGTTTATCGGTTTCGATATGTGGAGGTTTGGTCAGTCGCCGTGATTTTCCGCAAGCAAGAGTCGAAGAGCTTTTGATTAAATCGATTGAAGCTCGTCGCCATGGTATGAAAAACAATCGACACATGTGTAACGCAAAGTTACTTGAGAAAGAAGAAGAAAACCGACAAGAACAATTGAATTGGCTATCGTCGGTGAGTCGAGCGGTATTGAATCATAAGGTCGTTGTCTATTCTCAACCCATATTTGCCGCCCATAGCCACAAGAAAGTATCTGAAGAGTGTTTGGTTCGAATTCAAGAAGGCAACCAAATCATTCCCCCGGGGAAATTTCTCCCTATTA
This sequence comes from Vibrio penaeicida, assembly GCF_030689305.1. Classification (GTDB taxonomy): domain Bacteria; phylum Pseudomonadota; class Gammaproteobacteria; order Enterobacterales; family Vibrionaceae; genus Vibrio; species Vibrio penaeicida_B. The sequence goes on from NZ_JAUYVM010000007.1 coordinate 14,851, forward strand.
TTGAGGGGACGCACATATACACCCGACTCAGCCGGCAAATGCTAACGAGTGTCTTTGAGTTGATGTCTCATCGTGAAGAGTCGTTCTCCATCAATCTGTCTCCACAGGATTTGATGAGTGACAAAACTCTGTATTTGCTGGAAAGCGCTTTGCAGAAAATGGTGAACCCAGCACGAGTTGGAATAGAGGTTTTAGAAACCGAACAAATCAAAGACTACAGCCGAATGAGAGAAGTGTGTAATCACTTCAAGCAGCTCGGCGCAAAGATTGTTGTTGATGACTTTGGCTCCGGTTATTCAAATATTGATGAAATCATCAAACTCGAACCCGATACCATTAAATTGGATGGCAGTATCATTCGAAATATTGATAAAGACCGAAGGCAGCGTCAAATCGCCATGCAGCTAGTCCAGCTTTGCCATGTGTTTGAAGCCAAAACAGTTGCTGAGTTCGTGCACAACGAGCAGGTCTGCCGCGTGGCGGAAGACCTAGGAGTCGATTACTTGCAAGGGTTTTATTTGGCCGAGCCCTCTCCTTTGTTATCCAAAGCTAAGGTTTGTTAGCGAAGGAGCCACTTACGCACTAGCTGGTGGATGCTGCGAAACGGTGGGTGGATCATTCGAGTTGGGTACAGTTTTTTTCGAGCCACGACAGTGCGCTGGTTGCTGAACGTCAGGAACCCTTCTTTTCCGTGATAGCTGCCCATTCCTGATGTTCCTACGCCGCCAAACGGTGCGTCTTCAGCCACCACTTGCAATATGGTGTCGTTCACACACGCACCACCTGATTGTGTTTTTTCCAACACTTTACTGACGCTGTTTTTATCGTGGGAAAAGACATAAAGCGCCAACGGCTTTGGTCTTTGATTTACGTATTGAATGGCGTCATCAAGAGATTTATACGCCACAATTGGCAAGACTGGGCCGAAGATCTCGTTTTGCATCAATTGGCTGTCTTCCGGTGCGTCCATCACCAACTGAGTGACCATTTTCCGTTGATTACTGTCTACCGAGTATTTGTTGGCGGGTTCAATCCATGCTCCACCTTGCTCTGCTTCGTCGAGCCATGATTGCAATCGGTCGAAATGCGCTTGGCTGATGATGCTGGTGTAGCTTTCGCAATTCACACCAGAGGGATACAGGTAACCAAAGTGATGTTTATAAGCAAAGACAAACTCTTTCGCCTTACCTTCTGGAATCATGACGTAATCGGGTGACACGCAAATCTGACCAGAGTTGAGCGTTTTGCCATAGACTAATCGCTCAACCGCGTCGTTCATGTCCATGTCTGGAGCGACGATGACTGGGCTCTTTCCGCCCAACTCTAAGGTGACTGGCGTTAAGTTTGACGCCGCGGACTGCATGACTTTTCGTCCTACTTCTGTGGATCCGGTGAACAGTAGGTGGTCAAAGGGCAAAGAAGAAAATTGCGCGGCGATGGTCGCATCCCCTTCCACGATGTGAACGAGTTCCGACGAAAACACGCTTTTAAGCAGCTTAATCAAGACTTGGTTGGTTCTGGGGGTAAACTCGCTCACTTTTATCATGACTCGATTGCCCGCCGCCAACGCAGTAATCAATGGACCTATCGACATAAACACAGGAAAGTTCCATGGCGCAATCACCCCGATGACGCCTAAAGGCTGGGGGTGAACTCGGACGCTAGACAAAGCCAGTACTAATCCTGTTTTGCGCCTTTCTGGCTTCATCCAGCTTTTTAGATGCTTCAGCGAATATTTAATTTGCTGAATGCACGGGAGGATATCGGTAAGTAGTGTTTCATAGTGATGCTTTGCACCAAAATCTTTTGCTGCCGCTTCACAGAGCGCGTCTTGATGATGAAGAAGCGCTTCTTTTAGTGCTGTGAGTCGTTGCTTTCGTTCACTCAAACTCGGATGCTTTTCACCTTCAAACGCCAATTTTTGTCGGTGAAATTGTGCAATCAACGGGTTGCTTTGATTATTGGTCATGATTGCTTCCTTTCCATTGATGCCCACTTTTGTCGGCTTGATAGACATTTAGATAATGTTCAAAAAACTGTTGTAGCTGTTCACTACTATTATTGTTAGGCAATGTGGTGCGATGAGATAGAGATAATAAATGGATACCTACCTCCAGTGTGCAAAAATGCCCTGAAGTTTGATTTCTGCGAAGGGAATAACACGAATCTCCAGACATTTGAATATGCCAGTGAGGCAGTGCCTTAAGCCAATCGCTCCGGTTATACATTTTTTGTGCTTCCTGCCATGTGCCATCCAATACAATAAACACGATGCGCTTTGAACTATCCTGAATAGCGGTCGGCGTTAACAATCGGCTGTTGTCATTAGGAAACAGTAAAATGGGTTGATGGCTTGGGCTTTCCAAAATAGCCGTCAACTCGGTAGGTATACTGGTACGGCTCCACTCAAATACTTGGCATTGTGCCAATGATTTACGCAGCCATTTACCTGTGTTGGTTTCACGTCGAGTTTCATTCGGGTGTGTCAGAAGCACTAAATCCCAATCTGCTACGAGACTAGGTAGGCTGTCACACACACAGTTAAATGTGAGACCGCAGCCGCGACAGCTTTCCATGATTTGCTTCTCCGCTGCCATGCTACATTTGTACTCCGCTTTGCGGCGCTTTTCCGTCAGCAAACTTTCCGTCAGCAAACAAGGTAACAACAGATTGAGAAGAAGACCAAAGCTCTGGAGCACTGCTCGGGTTTATTGGGTAACTGATACCATCGAAAGACAGCGTATGTGTGCTGGAACCTTGTGCGTTTTTAACGTTCATCTCTAGATCATGCCAACCCAGCTTGTTGTGTTGACTGACTTTGAAGGGCGCTTGTACTTGAGTCACTCTTGAATGAAAGCGCCAACGACTACCTTTTTCTTCAAAAATTAAAAGAGTGCAACCGGCGTTATTACACCAATCAAGATAAGTGAGTAATTCTGGTTTTCCATCTTGGTTAAGATCGTACTTAAGCCAGCGGTATCGCGTGTTGGCTGGATCGGTTTTATGAAGCGTGAAATACTGACGAAGCGCCTGATCGACATTGGCATCAAATTCAGAAGAAGATGAGATCGTGGCTTTTTTAAGCGGAGGATTAGGGGTATTGTCGGGCGCTGTCAGTTCACTGGTGTATGACTGACTGTCGGCAAACAGTTCCAATCCATTCCCTTGAATGGGGTACACCACACCATTCACTTTTTCTTTCACCGCTTTTAGGCTCGAACCTGAGCGTGTATAAATGCGCTCGGAAAGCAGAGGTTGGTTTTGGTAGTGTGTCATCGTCACTTTGATTTGATCAGGATTGAGCTGCTGCCAGTATCCTTTTTCTTGTGTGCTCGGATCGCCATTGCTGTAGTGGTAATGCGTATTGGCGCTGTGATCAGAGTTGAGCTCCAATTGCACTGAAAACCCTTGGCTCTTTGTACTGGTAGCGCGATAGCTTCCAAGCCAGTCGTGACTAGAATCACCATTAGAAAGTGCCCCACAGCCTAGATATTGGCTGTTTTTGGTCTTTAATGTCGCCGACCAACTGAATACATCCCCACTGCTGGTATCAACACAATGTGCTCGAGTGAATACGAGATTACCGTTATCGAACTGGTAGGTGCGTTTTAGTGGCGAAATTTCTGTTTTTCTCACCGTATAGGATTGGCTCTCTTTACCTAATACAGCCAGTTGGATTTGGTCTTGCTCAAATGTGGCTTTCCAGAAAGGTTCGCTACCTGCGGCATAGGTGGAGTGTAATGGTGATGCACAGCGCAACGGAGATTGTGCACTAACGTGATTAATGCCCGTTACGACGAAGCGCGCTGCAAAATCGGCGGCAAAGCCATCTTGAGGTGGCGGGGCTAAGTAGCCAATCATTTCACCATAAAGCGGTTGATATGGACGCTCTACTAATCCTTGAATACGTTGGAATGCTTCTGGTGTAATATCCAGCCAATATTGCTGTTTGCCGCCACATGGGGCTATGGTTCGGGTTTCATGCCCTAATACGACCTCACCATGTAACATAAACGTTTGTGGTACGATTTCTGGCTGATCAATGGTAACGGGAACAGGCTTTTCAGGCTCGATTTCCGGTGCATTTGTCTGTGCACAGCCCTGTAATATCAGCACGCTACCGATGAAAGTCGAAAAAATCAGGGATTTCATTAAAATTAACCTCAAGCCAGCCTTCGAATTATGTGAGAGATATTATGTCATATTGGTTATTTAAAACTGAACCAGATGAGTTTTCTATCGATACTCTACGGGTGAAAAATGTATCGTGTTGGGAGGGAGTACGCAATTATCAAGCGCGTAACATGATGCGAGATGAGATAAAAGTCGGCGATTTGGTGTTTATCTACCATTCATCTTGCAAACATATTGGAGTGGCTGGAATTGCGAAAGTGACGAAAGAAGCGTATCCCGACCATTTCCAGTTTGATGCAAAAAGCGACTACTTCGACCCCAAGTCTGATCCCGATAACCCACGCTGGGTTATGGTGGACATCGAATTTGTTCGTAAACTCGATAGGCTGATTCCACTGGTTAAGCTTAAGTCTTTGCCCGAGTTGAGTGAATTACCTTTGGTTAAAAGAGGAAATCGCCTATCCATTATGCCAGTGTCTGAGCAAGAGTGGCAGACGATTCTGGATCAGGAGTAGGGAGTTAATCTTTTCCTATCAAATGATTTTCTAGATAGTGTGCAACGGCATCGTTCGCGTTGCTGCCAATGATTTCGTTGTTTGGTAGGGCAAGCTTCACTTTTTCATGGGATGTTTCCATGACCAATCCTTTGCCCGCCATAGCCAACATTTCGACGTCGTTCATACCATCACCAAAAGCAATACAGTTTTCAAGACCAAAGCCCAACTGCTTGGCAACGGCATCCAATGCTTCCCCTTTTGATACACAAGCCGCCATGACTTCTAAGCACCACGGTGTCGAGAATGCGATGTTCAGTTTGTCGCCAAATACGTCATTCAACTGGCTTTCAAATTGAACCAAATGTTCATGATCAGGGTAGGTGAAAAACAATTTAGCTATTCCATCGGTTGGTGCGTTATCTACCTCAAAGCGTTGATACGTAAAGCCGGATTCCTCATGGAAGTTTTTGAGTTTTTCGTCTTCCCGATCCAATAACCACGATTCATTCTGATACAGGTGAATGATGATGTCTTTGTCTTCTTTTATGATATCGATGACAGGTTGCACCAACTCAGAAGGCACATCCTGGCTGTACACCAAGTTATCGTTGGTGTCGTGTACACGTGCACCATTTGACGTGATCATGTACGCAGGAATGCCCACTTGGCTACGAATTCCTGCTACGTCGACGTGGTGCCTACCTGTTGCGAAAATGAAGTGAATGCCTTGTTGATGCAGGGCTTTCAGCGTGGATTTACTGAATTCACTTAGCTGGTGGTTTGGCGCAAGGAGTGTACCGTCAAGGTCGGAAGCAACGATGCTGAAGTTGGAATGGTCAATGTCAGAGCCGTTATGATTGGAATCGCTAGCAGTGGTCTTCATAGGGTGTGTAGGTACTCGACGTTATTAATAAGGGAGTTATCACCCTAGTCTAATTCAGTCTCATGACAAAAAAGAGGGTAATTCCGTATTTCCTCTTTTAGGAATCTACTCTTTTTGATTCGGCTAATTGATTACTCTTTCGATGTATTCCCCTGAAAGAACCTAAGAATACTTTCAAGGGCAGCGTTGCGTATATGATCTCGTTCGAACAGTAATTCATGCCTAGAATCGGGCAGGCTAACCATTTGTGTAACGCGTTTCCCGCGCTTTAGGTTTTGAATAAATTCTGATTGCGCTTGATTACTCACGATGATGTCATCGCCCGCTTGCAGTAACAGCAGCGGTGTTTTTATGTCAGCGGCTTTATCCACACAGGTTTGCGCGGCTGTCAGGCTCTGCCATACCCAGCGGCTGCTTGGTCCGCCTAGCTTGAGCTGTGGCATGGATTCATATAAATCTCGGAACCATGTATAGCGTGTTTTACTAAATGTAAGAGGGTTGTTTTCGAAGGGTTTACTCCAATACGCCCCTTGACCCAGTGCAAAATTGGGTTTGTTTGAAAAGGTATCAATAAGCCCACTAAGAATCTTCGCAATTGGGCGCATGTACCAAGATAGATTCACCCCAAACATAGGAGCGCTCAGTGCCGTTGCAACAAACGGGTGATCGGCGTGGGTTTGCAAATATCGAGTGATGATTGCTCCCCCCATTGAATGTCCCAGCAAGAAGGACTGTTCGTAACGCGAGAAACCGAACTGTTCAACCATTAAAGCCATGTCGTCTACGTAATCACCAAAGTCCATCACGTGTCCTAATTCGGGATTTTCGGTGAGCCTATCCGACAAACCTTGACCTTGATGATCGTAAGAGTAGATATCGTAACCTTGTTGGAATAAATCGAAGAAGAGTTCTTGGTATTTCCACGTACTTTCAATGCGCCCGTTCACGACCATAATGGCTTTAGTGTGCTTAGGAGAAGTCAGAGAGATCCAGTAAAGGCGGCGGCTATTGGTGCCCTGCGAGTAACCGTGTTGCCTTTGTTGCCAAAAAGGCGCAATCTGTTGGGCATAATATTGCGAAAAAGAGTCTTCCTGACTGAATGTGTAGTTGGAGGAGGCTAATTCGCTCATGGTTTTCTCTGTTAGATTGTCGACTATAGGTATATTGTACGCCGAAAGTGACGATTGAATGTAAAAAGGATGGCAGAAATGGATACCCAAGTTTTGTTGACCTATATCGCCACTGCAATCATTTTTAGTTTCGCACCGGGCTCAGGAACTGTGAACTCGATCAGCAATGGTATCAATTATGGGATACGCAAGTCGTTACCGGCGATCTTGGGTTTACAAATTGGGCTTACCTTTCATATTGTCTTAGTAGGAGCAGGGATAGGCGCCTTGGTTGCACAGTCTGCAATAGCATTTACTGTTATTAAGTGGGTTGGAGTGGTCTATCTAATTTTACTTGGTATGCAAAAGTGGCGAGAAACCAAGAGCTTAACCGTTTCTACAGAGCCAAAACAAGTGTCAGGATGGCAATTGATGCGGAGTGCCACTTTGATCAATTTGACCAATCCGAAGTCGATTGTTTTCCTCGTAGCCCTGTTTCCACAGTTTATCGATCCGGCTCAAGATCAGATGACTCAGCTTATTGTGCTTGGTGTGACCACTGTTGTAATTGATATTTTTGTCATGATTTTTTACACCGGAATGGCTGCGCATTTAGGTCGGTTTATCCGATCAGGAAAGATGATGTCGAGAATGAACCGGATTTTTGGCTCTATGTTTATCGGTTGCGGAGCTTTGTTGGCGACGGCAAGAGCTTAACGCATTGGTGGATATTAACAATTTGGACTACCGATACGCATGGAAATACGGTATCTTCTCGGACCAGTGATACCTTTAGTTTGTGGTTTTGGGTAATTATCTATGTACACCTATGTTGCACGGCAACCTATTCTGAATAATAAATGCCAAACCATAGGCTATGAACTGCTGTTCAGAGACGGGGAGCACAACGCATTTCCCGTTCACGTTGACTCAAATCGAGCGACTTACCGTTTGATCGTCGAGAACTTCCTCTCTTTTGGAAGTAATGCGACGTCTAAAGCTTCTCGCTACTTCATTAACTTCCCTCACGAAAGCTTGGTTCGAATGCTTCCAATGGCATTGCCCAAAGAGCAAATCATTGTAGAAGTGCTGGAAACATGCCGCCCAACCGACGATTTACTGCACGCGATCCGCTATTTACATCGCCACGGCTATGCCATTGCGTTGGACGATTTTGATTTGGGCGCAGAGTGGGAGCGATTTGTTCCTTACGCAAAAATCATCAAGATAGATCTGATGCAAGTGGGTATCGAGCAAGCGTGCGAATACGTTCGTCAAAAGTTAGCTGCTGGGTCAAAATGTAAATTCTTAGCTGAACGTGTTGAAACGTATCAGGAATTTGAAGCGGCTCGTGAGGCGGGTTTCGATTTCTTCCAAGGCTTTTTCTTCAGCAAGCCTGAAGTCATCCGTAATCGCGCAGTCAAACCAGAGCAAATGCTTGCCCTTGAGCTCTTTCAAGAAGTTTGCCAAGCCGATGTCGACTATGATCGCGTCGAAATGTTGGTCACTCAGGATGTGACACTCAGTTATCAATTATTGCGTTTTGTAAACGGCATGACGCCAAGGATTTCCGTGCCTATTTCCTCTTTTAGGCAAGCCTTGGTCTACCTTGGGCAGGATAAGCTTAAACAGTTTGTTTCCTTGGTTGTTGCTTCTTATGTTTCGAACAAGAAACCATTGGAATTGCATAAACTGTCTTTGCAGCGTGCGCGTTTCTGTCACCTAATGACTCGCTATCGTCCCTTTGATAGCCAACGTGATCAAGCATTCATCATTGGATTGTTTTCATTGTTGGATTCTTTTCTCGACCATTCCATGGACAGTTTACTCGAGCAACTCCCATTATGTGCTGAAATCAACATTGCCTTGCTCCAGCGTGAAGGGCCTCTGGGTCAGTTGTTGACGCTTGAAGAACGCTTTGAAAATGCTGATTGGGATGGCGTGGAAAGTTTGTGCCAATCACTGCAGCTGAAAGTGGACGATGTCCGAAACGAACTTCACGAAGCGATGAACTGGAGTGAGCACATGCAAGCAATGATTCTAACCAATGTGAAGCCGCCCAAAGCTGTCGGTGGGTAATTGAGCTGATTGATTCACTGTTACCCCTTTCCGTTATATGACAATTCTATTAATTTGATCTTTCTCTCTTGACCTAAGTTCGTTATTTTTTAATATATATGGATATGCGAATATATTAAGAGATGGCTATGTTACCTCACCTGTTTTTCAAGATGCTGTCAGACGAAACACGTTTGAGATGCTTACTGCTGCTCGCCCGAGAAGGCAGCCTTTGTGTATGTGAACTAATGGATGCATTGGAAGAAAGCCAGCCCAAAATCTCACGCCACCTTGCGCAATTAAGACAGTCCGGTGTGTTGTTGGATGAACGCCGAGGGCAATGGGTGTATTACCAAATCTCTTCAGAATTACCTGAATGGTTAAGCAATGTGATTGATGGTATTGCGACTTCAGAAAGTTTGAAAGTGCAGTATCAAGCCGATATAGAACGTTTGAATCGCGCTGACAGACCATGCCAGTAGCTCCCAGTCACCTTAAAGTTACTTGGGTACAACAGTTTCCCTAAATGGAAGATAAAACGATGACGATTAAAGTAGGAATTAACGGTTTTGGCAGAATTGGTCGCCTAGCATTGCGCGCGGCGTTTGACTGGTCCGAAATCGAATTTGTTCACATTAATGATGTGGCAGGAAATGCAGAAACCTTAGGCCACTTGCTGGAGTTTGATTCCGTTCAGGGGCGCTGGCACCACGAAGTGAGTGTCGATAATGGCGATATTGTTGTCAATGATCAGCGAATCTCGACGTCACAAAATGCCTCCATTGCGGATACCGATTGGTCGGGCTGCGACGTGGTGATTGAAGCAACGGGCGTGCATCGCAAAACCTCTTTCTTGAACCAGTACTTAGATCAGGGTGTGAAGCGTGTTGTGGTATCAGCACCAGTAAAAGAAGAAGGCATAGCGAACATCGTGGTGGGTGTGAACGACCACATTTTCGACCCTGAGACGCATAAAATTGTTACCGCAGCTTCTTGCACCACCAACTGCATTGCACCTGTTGTGAAAGTTATTCACGAGAAGCTTGGGATAGCACAAGCCTCTTTCACGACGATTCATGACTTAACCAATACCCAAACCATTTTAGATACGCCTCATAAAGACCTTCGCCGTGCACGCGCGTGTGGAATGAGTTTGATTCCAACCACAACGGGCAGCGCGACCGCGATTGTGGAAATTTTCCCAGAGCTAAAAGATAAGATTAACGGACACGCGGTGCGCGTACCTTTAGCCAATGCTTCTTTAACCGATATCATTTTTGATGTGAAAAAGGATACCACTCCAGAAGAAGTGAACGCCTTGCTTAAAGAAGCATCTGAAGGCGAACTGAAGGGTATTCTTGGTTTTGAAGAGCGTCCACTGGTATCGATCGATTATAAAGGCGACCAACGCTCTACCATTGTCGATGCGCTTTCAACCATGGTTGTGGGAACACGAATGGTGAAAATCTATGCGTGGTATGACAATGAAATGGGCTATGCGACTCGTACCGCTGAATTGGTTCGTAATGTTGGCTTGGTATAGAGAGGAAAAAACATGTCTCACCCTACTTGGAATTTAGATTTAGAAATCGGTGGTTTGGTTTTAACGCCTTGCCCAGGTACAAAAGGCGTTCCATTAGAGGATTCTCTGAAGCAGCTTCAATCTCAAGGTGTACAAGCGATAGTCACCGCTTTGAGTAATGCTGAACTTGCCAGCAAAGACGTTGCAGAGCTTGGAGCATTAACCGAGCAATTGGGTATGAAGTGGTTTCAAATTGAAATTGAAGACGATTGCGCACCGAGCGAAGCGTTTGATATTAAATGGCAAAACGCCAGCCCAGACTTACACGCCATTCTCGAAGAAGACGGTAACGTAGCCATGCACTGCATGGGAGGCTCGGGACGTACAGGTTTGTTCGCCGCTCACCTATTACTGGAACAAGGCTGGGCGTTGGATGACATCATCCGGGAAGTACAGGCACTTCGTCCGGGCGCGTTTACCAAACCCGTACAAGTTGACTACATTGAGCGTGTGGCATCCGACTATACATCGAAGTAAGGCGATCTCTTGTGAGATAGATTGATCGTTTAAAAGCTTTGGGATCATGGTGATCTCAAAGCTCTATTGCCTAGGTCGACAGACCATAGCCCTTACTGCCAAACATGGGAGTTTTCATGTTTTCAGGTTTGAGTAAAAGTGTTCGCCAATACATGTTGGTGACGTTCAACTATTGGAACTTCACACTCACCGATGGTGCACTCAGAATGCTGGTGGTGCTGTATTTCCATGATTTGGGTTACAGCACGTTGGCTATCGCCTCGCTGTTTCTTTTCTATGAATTTTTTGGGGTCGTGACCAATCTCATCGGGGGGTGGTTGGGGGCGAGGTTAGGCTTGAACCGAACCATGAATATCGGTTTAGGAATGCAAATCGTCGCCTTGGTGATGCTAGCGGTGCCTGCGATGTGGCTCACCATTCCTTGGGTTATGGCGGCGCAAGCGCTTTCGGGAATTGCTAAAGATCTGAACAAGATGAGTGCCAAAAGTGCCATTAAAACGCTGGTACCGGAAGAAGACCAAGGTGGGTTGTACAAATGGGTCGCTATCCTCACTGGTTCTAAGAATGCGCTTAAAGGTGCGGGCTTCTTTATTGGTGGATTATTACTGTCTCTTATCGGCTTTAAAGCGTCGGTATTGGTGATGGCCGGTGTGTTGTCTTTGGTGTTGGTTGGTAGCCTAATCGCACTTGAAAGCAACATGGGGAAGGCGAAGAACAAACCTAAATTCAGCCAAATTTTCTCTAAGTCTGAAAGCATCAATATCCTTTCTGCAGCCCGTATGTTTTTGTTCGGTGCACGAGATGTTTGGTTTGTCGTGGCGTTACCTGTTTATCTCGGTTCAGTATTTGGTTGGGATCACCTATGGGTGGGCGGGTTCCTCGCGAGTTGGGTTATTGCCTATGGTTTGGTACAAGGTTTTGCGCCCAACATTACCGGTAAAGCGCAAGGGCGTGTCCCCGATGGTTCCGCTGCATTGTATTGGGCACTGCTGTTGGCAGGCATCACGGGTGTGATTGCGTATGCCGTTCAAATGTCGTGGTATCCACAGTGGGTTATCGTGATTGGCTTAATGGTATTTGGGGCAGTATTTGCGGTTAACTCGTCTCTGCATTCCTACCTGATAGTGAGCTATGCCAAAGGCGACGGGGTTTCGCTCGATGTTGGCTTTTACTACATGGCTAACGCAATGGGAAGGTTGATAGGCACGGTATTATCAGGCTGGGTCTTTCAGGTAGCGGGATTGTCGGCATGTTTGTGGGTGTCGTTCGGCTTCTTAGTGTTAACCGCTGTAATTAGTATTAAGTTGCCCAAACATAAAGTGGCGGAACCTATCTCTTGATGCAGAATAGAGAGGCTGCTAACCATGCAGCCTCTTTTTCCTTAGGCAAACCCTTGAACAGATTCTAACGGGGTCTATTCGACTTGTGTTTTGAGGTCAAAAACAGACGATTTTGTACCAGCCAAAACTTTAGCACCATGTTTTATGGTGTATTCGTTTAGCTCAAAATCGCAAGCGTACCCTTTTGATTCCTTTATTAAACAAATTCCGGCTAGACAGTCCCATGGATACATTCTTGGTTCAAAATAGGCGACGAGCTTAGAGGCCGCTACTTGGGCAAGCATCAGCGCTCCTGAACCATTCCTGATCACTTGCCCGCCGTTACCTAGTATGTAATCTATAGTAGCTACGACAGGCTCCTGAGAACCGAATCGGTTGGTGCCTACTCCTGTCATACCATCTGATAGAGTCAGTTGATTGTTAACTTCCATTTTTCGATTGTTTAGGTATGCACCATTTCCAATTAGACCAGAGTAGCAATCCCCTTGGTTGGGGTCGTACACGACGCCTATGATGGGTTCACCTTTAGAAACAATGGCGATAGAGATGCTCCATGTCGGGATACCCGATAGAAACATTTGAGTCCCATCAATGGGGTCGATTACCCAAGTGTATTCTGAATCTGTATTATCAAACCCTAGTTCTTCACCGAGAATTCCATCGTTTGGAAATTCTGATTTGATGAGCTCTCGCATTAGAATTTCAGTTTCGCGATCGGCAATTGAAACGACATCGTGTGCATTCGATTTTTTCTCGACCGCTAGGGAAGCAAGATCATTGTAGTATTTCAGCGCAAGAATACCTGCTTTATGAGCGGTAGATATGGCGAACTGAAGCCGGCTTTCTTCCGGATTTACAGCCGAGTATTTTGTCATCATTAAGATTTACCTCCTTGTTTCAAAAGCGCCAGATCACTCTGCCTGAAACTGATAGATACTTCTTGATTCACCGAGATACCATTATTGGAGTTATCGGCGATGGCAAAAAGATCGCCTGCAGCCGTTTCTAATTCATATTCCATATGGTCTCCCAAAAATGACGCGACTTTGATTTTGCCTGACAAGGTGTTTGACTCTGAACTAGAGGATATTTGGATTGCACCGGGTCTGATGGCAAGGCGCCCCTTTCCATTTTTGGCATGTGCACAATTCAGTTCGAAGGTGTAGCCGAGTACATCAATTTTTGCGACACCCTCGTTAACCGCTACAACTAGGCAATCGACCAAGTTCGCCTCGCCAATGAAATCCGCAACAAATTCATTTTCTGGCTGAGCGTACAGTTCCTTCGGGGTTCCCACTTGTTCAATTTTACCGTTGTTCATGATGACTACTCGGTCAGATACTGCTAACGCTTCATCTTGATCGTGGGTTACGTACAGTGCCGTGAGATTGAGCTTTTGTTGAATTTCTCGAATGTCAGTACGCACTTTTCGACGCAATCGCGCATCCAAGTTCGACAATGGTTCATCAAGAAGCAAAACCTGCGGTTCGAGTACCAGAGCTCTTGCCACAGCGACTCGTTGCTGTTGCCCACCGGATAATTCAGAGGGCAAACGTTCTCCGTACCCATCCAAACCCACTAAGCTTAAGCCTTCTTCTGCTTTCGTAATGGCGAGGTTTTTGGGCATGCCACCTGAAATAAGCCCGTACTGAACGTTCTCAGCGACAGACATATGTGGAAAGAGTGCGTAGGATTGAAACACCATAGCGACATCGCGTTCATTCGCTGGCAGGTTGGTGACATCTCTTCCACCAATGTTAATGGTACCCGAAGATGGATGTTCTAAGCCCGCTAGCATACGAAGGGTTGTTGTCTTTCCACAGCCAGAAGGGCCAAGGAGTGTGACTAATTCCCCAGGTCGAAGTTGAAAGTCGAGATCGGGGACAGCAGTAAAATCGCCGTATTTTTTGCAGATGCTAGAAAAATCAACCGCACCTTTTTTTGAACTATTCATTTAGCTTAATTCCTTATTCTAGGCTTTGGACTAAGAGGTCGTCTTAGTCGCGAGTCGGTTATGTCGACGGAGCTTCCTTTCTCCTATCAATAGCTGGAATACAGATATGACAATGACCATGACCACAATCAGAGCGGAGGAGTAGGCGATAGCGACACCAAAGTCCCCATTTTCAACGAGCCCCACAATGTAGGCCGTTGCCATGTTCCATTCTGCGCTGACCAAGAATATGACGGCGCTGATCGACGTGATTGCACGGACAAACGAGAACACCATCGCGCTCAATATGGCGGGTCTCAAAAGTGGTAGGATAACTTTGCGTAGAGTACGCCAAGTGGTCGCCCCCAAAGTCTGAGAGGCTTCATCTAGGCTTTGATCTAATTGCGACATGGCGGCGATACCTCCTCTGACACCAACGGGCATATTGCGGAAGACAAAACCGAGAATGAGAATTAAGGCGGTTCCCGTCATCTCTAATGGTGGGTAGTTAAATGCCATAACGTAGCTGACACCGATAACCGTCCCCGGTATCGCAAAGCTCATCATGAGGGAGAACTCGAAAATACTTCGCCCTTTAAAATGTTGTCTGACAATTAGATAAGCAGTCAGCAATCCGACGGCAGCGGTTAATGGAGCGGAAATCAGAGAAATTTCCATGGTTGTCCAGAAAGAATCCCAAGCAACACCCGTCCACTCGATACCCGTTTCGAGGAATTCGATACTGAAGGCGTGAGCGTAATGTTTAAGGGTGAAGCTATGATCCAGTCCCCATACATTTACGAAGCCGCCAAATATGATCATCCCATAGACAACGACAGTAACTGACATCCACGCTAGAACGATAGTCACCGTTGCTCGTTCCGCTGGTTTTGGTAACCGGGCATGTACGCCAGAGTCTGCTTTACCCGTAACGGTCGCGTAGTTTTTACCTGATAGCCAGAGACGCTGAATCATGAAGGCCGTTAACGTAAAGCACAGAAGCACCAACGCCAAGGATGCGGCCCGAGTAGGATCACTTTGAGCGCCAACCACCGCAAAAAATATCTCGGTAGAGAGTACGCCGTTACTGCCGCTGAGTACGAGTGGGTTACCAAAGTCAGCCATGCTTTCGATGAATGAAACGAGAAATGCGTTGGCAATACCGGGGCGCATTAATGGTAAAGATACGTTCCAGAAAGTTTGAGCAGAGTTAGCGCGTAAGGTTTGGGATGCTTCTTCTAGTGAAGGGCTCACCCCTTCGACCACACCAATCATAATCATGAATGAAATCGGTGTGAATGAAAGCACTTGAGCGAGCCAAATCCCCTTCATACTAAACAGCCATCGGCTGGGTTCTATCCCTAGTAGATCCGACAAAGACTCTGTAATGATGCCGCTTCGTCCAAACAAAAGAATCAGAGCCATACCGATAACAAAAGGAGGCGTGATGATGGGGAGAATGGTGGCAATACGTAGTGTTTTCTTATACTTGAAGCCAGTTCGTGTAACGACAAGTGCAAAACACAGTCCTAATAATGTACAGGCAGTTGCGGTCGAGATTGCCAAGCCAAGTGTACGAATAGCCACGCCACAACGTGCATCACTTACGACACATGCGAGGCTCCAAACATTGTTATGGAATAAGTTTTTCGCTAGTCCTCCCGGGTTGAATGTGCCATCCAATGTTTGAACAGAACCCGCGAACATGCTCAACACAGGGTACAGAACAAACGTTGCGACCATGACGACCAGAAAGGATATAGCGCCAATGACAAAGGCGTCGCCTTTCATTACCCCACGTTCGGCAAGCCCAAAAGAAAAAAGACCAACCATGCACAGTCCAAAGGAGACAGCACCCGCACCGAACGGGTTTTGCCCCGGAACCTCAGGTAAGACGGCGGACAAAAATGTCCCACTCCATCCTGTCCACGAAATTGCAAAGCCTTGAAGTGTCAGCAGTGCAAGACCTGCCAATGAACCATAGATAAGCAGGCTTGTTCGTCTGTTGGATGAGACAGCCGAACAAGCCGCTACCACGCTCAGGAGTATTACGATAGGAACAAAGATTAACCAATGTTTCCCATAAGCCAACAATTGCAATATACCCGGTGAAGATTCTTCATTACTGAATACACTTGAAATCCAGTAGAAAGAATAAAAGCCTTCTTCTTGCCTATACCAAGGGAGTATCAGAAAAGATAAAACAGCGGCGGCAACGGTTGCATATAAACGTCGATTTTGTAACTGCATTCGTTTCCCTCACATTTTTATTGATGTGCACAGAATGCTCCTTACAACAGTGAGCATTCCGTACCACGAAATGAATTTTTAAAGTGGAGTCGCAGAGTTACTTGGCAAATGCGCCAACTTCCGCGTCCCAACGAGAGAGGAGACGAATTCGTGTTTCTGAAGACCCGTAGGTTACAAAGTCAAAGTCAATCAACTTAGTGTCTTCTAGCCTTGGTGCTTTTTCTGGAATAATGGATGCCTTGTTGGAGGGAAGTTGATACGAGCCAACATCTTTTAAGCGACTTTGTGCTTCTGGAGTTAACACCCAGTCATAGAACTGGCGAGCGTTTTCACCGTTTCTAGCTCCTTTAATAATTGACATAGAGCCGATTTCATAGCCCGTTCCTTCACAAGGAGCGACAGTTTCAATAGGGAACCCTTTAACCGATTGCTTTATCGCATCATGAAGATAAACAATGGCAACCGCGTTTTCCCCACGAGCAGCCGATTTAACAGGAGCAGAACCTGATTTAGTGTACTGCGAGACATTTTCATTCATCTTCATTAAGTACAGGTAAGCTTCATTTTCACCCATAAGTTGACTTAATGTCGCCAGTACGGAATAAGCTGTGCCTGATGAATTAGGGTTAGCAACTTGGATTTCTCCTTCAAGTTTAGGATTTAGTAAATCTTCCCAGCATTTAGGAGGTTCTATACCTTTTTTGGCTAACAGTTCCGTGTTGTAGGCAATACCCAAAACACCCGAATAGACACCGACCGTTCTATAATTGGCACTTTCTGCTTGTGAAACAGCCCAATCGTGCAGATCTGGTAAATGTTTCGATTTGTACGGTTCTGTTAGGCTCAGTTCTGCTGCCTGCAAATGCGGCTCACCTGTTCCACCCCACCAGATGTCTAGCTTAGGGTTACGTGCCTCGGCTCTCACTCGAGCAAAAACTTCCCCAGACGACAGGCGAACCATGTTCACATCCACACCGGTCTTTTCACTGAACCCTTTTGCAAGGGACTCACATACATCAACTGTCGCAGAACAAACCAAATTGAGTTTGCCTTCAGCATACGCATTGTGAGTAACACCAGTTAAAGCTATCGCGGTTAATGTTGCACTTAACTTGTATTTCATACGTCTTCCTCCATGAAGAATAGATATCCAATCCATTGGTGCACTCGTGTGCACTGATTAAAATGTAATCAATCAATAAGGTTGATGTCAACCTTTTAAACAAATTTTTAACAACTATTTAATCTTTGTTGTAATATAGATTTATCTAAACCATGATGGATTTTTGTACCGATTTGGTCGGTTTTTTTAGAGCTGTATTTAGTCAACTAATGCATTTCTTTAGTGAGTTGTTATGGGAATAAAATCAGTAAAAACAAAAGTAAAGGTGACCTCTAGCGCTGTCGCTGAGTTGGCGGGTGTGTCTCGTTCAGCGGTTTCGAGAACTTTTTCTGGTGGGAAGGTATCTCAAGCAACACGCGAGAAAGTTCTCAAAGCCGCAGAAGAGCTTGGCTATGAAGAAAACCGGTTAGCCAAAGGCTTGATTAAAGGGAAAAGTGGTATCGTGTGCATTGTTGCTGATCATATTGTTCAGCCGTGGCATTCAAAACTGTGTGATGCGTTGATTGAAAGCATTCAAAATAGCGGCCGGGCTGCTTTTGTTATCACTTCGGGCTCAGGGGACGCAGAAAATGCGCTAAAGCGCACCATTCATTTTCGTGCAGAAGCCACTATTATACTGTCGGGTTCTCCATCTCGCTCGGTAGTCGAAGCGTGTATCCGGTTTGGTCAAAGGTTGATACTGCTGGATCGAGAAGAGACATTTGAAAACTGCCTAAATATTCGCCCAGATAACCTCGCGGCAGCTGAACGAGTTTGCCAATTATTTTTGAGAGCAGGATTTAGCAAAGTGGCATTTGCGAAATCTCAGTCGAGTTCTCAAGGCTTAACAGAGCGCATGGAAGCCTTTCAATTAGAGGCAAAGAAGAAATCGTTGAATACGCAATTCTTCGAGATAGGTGAGACAAGCTATGAAGGCGGGTGTCAACTGGCTAATGAAATACTCAGCCACGTCGACTTACCTGAAGCGGTATTTTGTGCATCAGATTTACTGGCATGTGGATTCATCGATACGGCTCGTAAGAAATTTGGCCTCGACATCCCTAGAGATATCAGTGTTGTCGGGTATGATGATATTGATCAGGCGAGTTGGGCGGGGTATGACTTAACGACTTTCCATCAGCCGCCAGAAGAGATTGCACGCCTTGCTGTCGATTTTATCAATGAAGAACAACCGAGTAAGACCGTACGCATCAAATCTCGATTTATTGTGCGCTCTACGGTACGTACGAAAATGCATGGATAAGAAAAATCCCGGCATTTAGCCGGGTAAAGAGGGGGAACTCTAAAGCGGGTAAATTACCCAAATAGTGCAAGGATTATGTTCTAAGGCTCGGGTCTACAGACCTTACTGAAGCCAAGCGTTCAGCATCCACACAAGTTTTTCTTGTTCACGGATGTAATCACCCATTTGTGCGGCAGTGCCTTCATCGTCTGCGTCGCCTGCTACTGCAAGAATGTCGCGTTGCTGACGGATAAGTTTCCCGAAACCATTCACAAGCCCAGTCATTGTGCTCTGGCCATCAAATGCTTGAGTGTGTTCTTCTATCGTGCTGACTTCTAAGTATTCCGAGAAGCTATGCAGCGGTGTGTGCCCAAGTGTTAAGATACGTTCAGCGATTTCATCCACTTTGGTTTGTAAGTCAGTGTAGATTTCTTCAAATTTTTCATGCAATTCGAAAAACGCATGACCTTTGATGTTCCAGTGATAGCCGCGGCTGTTCATGTACAGCACCTGATAATTGGCGAGTAGCTGATTCAGAGCTTGTGCTAGGTCTTCTGATTGTTGTTGGTCTAAACCGATAAGTGTCGTATTCATAATGCTCTCCCAATGTTTTGAATGTTCTTCTTGGCTATGGGAGTAGAATAGCTATATTTTATTTTTTGATAAAATCGATTGTAATTATGAATTCAATAGCTAAAAGCTATTGTTTAAAGTAGACCCTAGTTTCGATTTAGCGTTTTCAATACTAATTGAAGGGCTGGATTAAGGCTGGTATTGGTTGGATAGCACAGCCCGATCCGACGAAACATCCTTGGACCATTTAATGCCTTGGTGACCAGCATGTTAGACGCTTCTAATACACCCGTTGGCAGAAACGAAATACCCACTCCCGCCTGTGCCAAGTGCATGACTTGTGTTTTATGCTCAGCTTTAGCAACCAAATTGACAGCAAGCCCATCACAGGCAAGTAGCCCAACGGTTTGCTGGTGGGCTTCACACGGTGGGCATTCGATGAAATCATGTTGATGTAACTGATTTAAATCCACTGCGTCTTGATTGGCTAAAGGGTGATCGGACAGCATGCAAAGGACGTAGTCTTCCTCCCAAAGTGGCGAGAAGATTTCGTCTTCTTGCTGAAACATATCCAAAGAGATTCGCGCATCATAATCTGCGTTATGATCCACCAGTTCAATGAGTAAGCTTGGAGCGTGCTTGGCAAGCTTAGCCAGCAGTTTTGCCAGTTCTGATTGACTGATGTCTGGAAAGGTAGCGAGTTTAATTGGTAGGCATTGATTGCGTTCTTGGAACAGCGAAGGCAGCTTTTGCACGTCATGTAGTAAGCGGATTGCCAGCGGGTAAAGGTGATGAGCCTCGTCGGTCAGGTTGACCCCTTTTTTGTGCCTAACAAAGAGAGATGTATTCAATTCCTCTTCTAACTGCTTAATAGCATTAGAGATAGAGGGCTGGGAGACGAAGCAGCGTTCTGCAGCGAGTGTAATGTTCTTCTCTTCGTAAACCGCAACAAAGCTTTTCAGTAAACGCAAATCCATAGTGGTCTTCTCATTATTATCTATAACTTAAACTTATCATAAACCTCAGAAAACGATATTTATCATTTATTTCTCTTATCCATATAGTGTCCTCCGTTCCCGTGAAACAGATAGAGAGAAAGAAAATGTCGAAGTTAATAGTAATTACTGGTGCAAGTTCAGGTATTGGTGAAGCCACCGCGAAAAAGTTGTCAGCAGAAGGCTACTCTTTGCTTTTACTGGCACGCCGAATTGAGAAACTGGAAGCACTAAACCTGCCTAACACTTTGTGCCGAAAGGTTGATGTGACCGATGTGAAAAGCTTTGAAGCCGCAATTGTGGAAGCGGAAGAGGCGTTTGGCCCGGTTGATGGTTTGATCAACAACGCAGGTGTGATGTTGTTGGGTAATGCGCACGAGCAAGATCCGCAAGAGTGGAAAACCATGTTTGATGTGAACGTGATGGGTTTGTTGAATGGTATCCACGTGGTACTGGCGAAAATGAAAGCTCGCAAAACGGGTACCGTCATCAACATCAGTAGCATTGCTGGTCGCAAAACCTTTCCTAGTCATTCTGCATACTGCGGCACTAAGTTTGCCGTGCATGCCATTACGGAAAACACTCGTGAAGAAGTGGCTGATGACAGCGTTCGGATGATCACCATTGCACCAGGCGCCGTTGAAACTGAGCTATTGAGCCATACGACCAGCGATGACATCAAAGCGGGCTATGAAGAGTGGAAAGAGGGCATGGGCGGTGTGATTGTGCCAGAAGATATCGCTAATGCGATCAGTTATGCCTACAACCAACCACAAAATGTATGTGTGCGTGAAATCGTTATCGCCGCTACGCGTCAGCCAGCGTAATGTGAGCTGTTCTAACAAACAGAAAATACTCACCTGTTTCTGACCGAGAGTTCCCTTTTTCTGACGGTTGGTAACATAGTACTCCCGGCTTTTACTGATATATTTGGGGAAGTTGGGAGTATGTTATGCAACAAAGAATTTTCTATTTTGACCTATTGCGATGCGTTGCGGCGGTTGCTGTTGTCGCAATTCATGTTCTTGGTCCGTATCGTCACTTACTCGGGGAGACCTCGATAGGTCACTGGCTTAGTGCGATAACCTTGAATAGCGCTATTCGTTGGGCTGTTCCTATTTTTATCATGATTACAGGAGCGTTGCTGCTCAGTGATCAACGCCCATTTAATTTGCGTTATTACGTTCAAAGGCGGGTGGTGAAGGTGGTTGTGCCGTTTGTGGTTTGGTCGTTTATTTTCGCTGTAATTGCCTCTTATTCCCTAACGGATGGATTGAGTCGTAATGTACTAATAGAAAAAGTCACGGCGTTTTTTTATCACGAAACCTATTACCATCTTGGCTTTTTTTATTATTTTATCCCGTTGTATTTTGTTGCCCCATTTCTGACTCACTTGGTTCAACACGCTGACCGCCCTCCGCTGATTGCTTTGCTGGGGGTTTGGATGATAACCACAACGCTGAATCTGTTTTTTATTGATGGATTGTGGTCAAACGACTTGTGGCTTTTTTCCGGATACCTACTTCTAGGTTATTTGTTGTTTAAGCAAGAGAGCGTGCCTTTGTCTTTCGTTTTACTGCTGGGAACAGTGGCGATAGCAGCGATTGCTTGTAATGCCTATCAAGTGATTACATTGAGTTTAGAAGCAGAACAATATCGAGTTGGGCGATGGCTGTCGTACAAAACCATTAACACCGTGATGGAAGCTGCGGCGCTGTTTTTATTGGTGAGATACTTTGCCCCCAAGCTAAGTGACAAAGCGAAACGTTTGGTTTCGTTTGTCAGTCGTCATAGCTTAGGGATTTATCTTATGCACCCATTAATGCTTTTACCCCTGTACCAGTGGCAATGGTACGAAGGCAATCATCCATTATGGGTGATCCCACTGTGGACGTTTATTGGATTCTTTGGCGCGTTATTGATGAGCTGGGGGCTGTCTAAGTCAAGCCATACAAGATGGTTGGTACCATAGAAACAGTGTCGCTATCGAACTGGGTCAACAGGCCCTAACGCTTTAAAGCAAAATGCATGAACTTCTGACCTTTATAAGTCAGCGTTCCTTTGTCACCTGGGTTTAGAGCGTGATAGTAGTGAACACCAATTTGGAATTCACGTTTAGGACCGACTTTACCTTTTTGGATGTAGATCCAATATTCTTGAGATTCTTCACCTTCTTTAGGGTCGGGAACATCAATGATTTGTTTGTCTAAAACGGTCACTTCCGTTGTTTGCTCTGGCGCATCTTCACCAAACGTATGGCGTTTTTGAAATTGAACAAAAAACCAACCTGCAGCAAGCGCGAGAAGGATCAATAGGGCAAACAGAGTAAGAGGCATGAGGAAATATCATCTATGAAACACAATGGTGTTCAATTTTACTCTTACCAGACGCTTCGTCATAGGAATGCGACACAAATCGTGATCTAGCTAGAGAATTTGTTGCGGTAAATGCGCTAAATTCAAACGAGGATAGCCATAAAACAGCGAGTTAGGTATATGCTGGGCAATAGGTTATGAAACTGGTTGTGTTGGTGGAAAGTTGTGCCAACTACCCAGTAGGGAGGGACGGTAATGTCAGATATTGAAAAAGTCGTGACAAAGACCCGCAGGCTGGAAAAGTTGCTTAGGCAGCAATACCACGCATCTGGTGGGACGATGGAGCAGTTGATTTCAAGCTGCGAAGAACGATTACCTCATGACGTGATCGACAAATTACGCACAGTAGCGGCAACAAGGGATTCGCTTGTTAACGAACATATAGAAGAGCTTGATGATTCCATTCGCTTTTTGAAGCTGTGTGATGAATGTGAGAAAGAGCTGACACCGAGAAGTGGTCGATTTATTTGGGGGGTGGCACTGAGTTTAATGGTTGTGATTACACTAGTGGCTCTAAGTTTCTATTACGCGCACTGGCAAGAACTCAGTAAACACCTTTAAACAACAGAATTTGAACGAATAAAAAAGGGTAACGCATTGCGTTACCCTTTTTTATTCGTTCCATCATGAAATGATTCGCTGGAACTTAAATGTAAAGCATTGGCAGCGTCATTAAACCAACAACTACTGCAATCATTACAAGTCCTTGTCTTTGTGAAGACGTAATCATAACGCTGCTCCTAAAATATATAATTTATCCGTTGACAAAAAGAATAGCACTTATTTTGGGTTTTGATCAAGTATTTATTTCTCTAAGCCTCAAAAACATAACTAATCTAGCTTCAAAACGACCAATTTACGTCACTTTAGTGTCAGGTTTTTGTTGTTTTTATTTTGAGCGAAAAACAATTGACGGTCAAAATTTGATTTTAATACATTGTATTTGTTGGTTTTTTTAAATGTTAGATATTGTTCATAATGGTTTGTTGTATAAATCTCTTTTCGATCTCCACTAATCCCTCTAATTTCAATAAAACACTGTTTCTTGATTTGCAGGGTGTCATTTTTGTTTCTTAATGAGAATGAATATCATTGGTGAGAAATTTAAGATTAATAAATGAAATAAGAATGGAGTACGGTGCTTGCAAAGGGTTGGTGCCTTATTTGTATTTTTAAGTTAGTGTTAATTATTGAAATTAAAGAGTTTCATTGTGAGTTTATAATCAGTCATCTTGTTTGATTAAAGCGATTGATCAAAGAGATTAACTACACTTTTAAGATCTAATATGTACAGAATGGTTGAGAAGAGGGTTTTCAAGGTGACTGTTAATGGATTGTTTAACTATGTTGTGTTGGTGTTCTAGATACTGTTTGAAGATTAATCTAGATCCAATTATGAGCATTTGCTGCTGGACTTCAAATTATCTCTCTCTACACTGAGCCTCTACTTTTTAAGTGTAGCCATAACTGGTGGATTGAAACGGTTAAAAGAGGTCGATGAAGCGTGAAGCAATCCAATCTAATAGACATCGCAACTTCAAATGCATCCGACAGGGCAGTCAGCTTTTTTAGACCGATTGCCGCGCTTTTACTTTGCGCCGCGATATGGCTAACCGTGCCGTTTTCAGAGCCCTCGTTGTGGCTGCTAGTTGGTATGGGCGCGTTTGGAGTGAGTGATCTTCTACGTACATCCACCTCACCAACATTCAAGCTTTCCTTTCTTATTGATTTATTTGCAGTTGTGGCTATCAGTGGTACTTTTTGGTCCCAATTCAAAAGTGACATTATATGGTGGCTGCCTGCTTTTCTCTTTGCCGCGGGTGTGATTGTTTTCCTTCTTTTACTACCTCAGCTGGATAAACTGCTTGGTCCCATCAGCGTTTTGGGAATGGTTTTGGTACAGCTCTTGTGGGCGTCAGGAGAAGTATGGCTGACTCAAATGAGTTTAATTAGTCTATTAGGTGTTGTTGGGTGTCTTATATTGCTGATGTCTCAGATGACGTTTGTTCTACACCACTTTAAAAGCCCAATCCGCAATGGTGAAGCTTGGTGTTCAGCCAGCTATTTTATTGGTCTCTTTTTTATCTCTATCTCAACCATCATTGCGCTAAATCAACCGCTTGGTTAACCCTTTCGTTAGTCTGAATGGCAATTCCCTAATTGGAGAAAGCCATGTCTCAGTCCGTACACGCACATCAAGTTTTACATTTGCTGGCAGAGCAAGACCTTAACCTTCAACAGCTGCTAGAGCGCATTGAGCTGTCGTTTGGTAACGATGCGACATTTCACACCTGTAGCCGTGAAGGCATGACTATAGAAGAGCTGCTTGAATTCTTTGTACAAAGGCAAAAAATCTTTGTCGAAGGTGAAATGCTCTCATTGAATGCTGCGAGAGTTTGTTCCCACTGATTTCGAGATTAGAACTCTGCACCTTCGTGTAACTTGGGTATATACTTGTCGGCATTTGATGCCGACTTGAGATTTTAGATGGATATTTTATCCGCTGCTGTCATGCTGTTTTTGATTATGGACCCGTTGGGTAACTTGCCCGTATTACTGTCCATTCTTAAGCACCTAGACCCCAAACGAAGAAGAAAAGTGCTCGCTCGTGAGCTTCTCTTCGCACTGATGATTTTGCTGCTGTTCCTATTTGCAGGTCAGAAAATCCTAAACTTCCTGCATGTACAGCCAGAAACGTTGAGCATTTCCGGTGGTATTATTCTGTTTATCATTGCGATTAGAATGATCTTTCCTCAGCCTGGAGGTGTTGTTGGATTAGCGGCAGGAGAAGAGCCTTATATTGTGCCAATCGCGATTCCAATGATTGCAGGGCCGTCGGTGATAGCGTCTTTGTTATTGTTATCGAATCAGGAGCCAGCGAGAATTTGGGAGTGGTCAGGTGCAGTGATGATTGCTTGGGGTGCCAGCTTTTTGATACTGATGTTTTATGACTTCTTCCATAAGTTGCTAGGAGAACGGGGATTGAAAGCCGTAGAGCGCTTAATGGGGCTTTTGTTGGTGATTATCTCAACGCAGATGTTCCTTGATGGTGTCAGTGCCTATTTCAAAATGGCATAAGAGCTTTTGGTTTGAGCAAAAGCGTTAAGTTAGCGCAGGAGCTTTAAGTATGTACAAGAGCGCCTAACTTTCATAAGAACAAAGAAAAACCGCAGTCCTAAGACTGCGGTTTTTTATCTATCCTGAGTTCAGGTTATTTAGCTCATGTACTTTCTGCGGATATCCAGTAACGAGAAAATACCAAATATTAGTATTGACCACTTTTCCCAGCGAGTGGTGCTTATCTTATCGCCGAAAGCACCCAAGAAAATCAACATTTGAAGCCCGTGCATGAAGAACAAGAATGCCGTCATAATGTACAGTGCAATAGCGGCTTTACCCGGAAACGGATGAAAAATATTGATCAACAATACCAGCCATACAAACGCGATGGCGGCTTTCGCAAGAATTAGAAGTACTTTCATTTCTCTTCCCTTCCAAATAAACGGTAGCAAACCTGACCTGCGGTTTTCTCCCGATGCAATTGCCAATGTGTCGGAACGGCATCGATGGTCAGTTCTTTTTCCGCTTCAATATAAATCATCGCATTGGCGCTTAACCAGCCATTTTGTTCAAGCAAATGTATCACGTCATCCAACAACCCTTTGCGAAAAGGGGGATCGATGAATACCACGTTGTACGGTGTACCTGCTTGCTTCAAAAACGCCAATGCGTCGGTATGAATGGCTTCGATGTTACTGGCATCAAGTGTTTGAATATTTGACTGAAGCTGCTTGTGAGCCTGCTTGTTCATTTCAAGCATAGTGACGTGCTGTGCCTGACGGCTTGCGGATTCAAACCCCAATCCTCCAGACCCCGCAAATAGATCAAGAACTTTCGCTCTCGGGACATCTTGAGCCAGCCAATTAAAAAGAGTCTCTTTGACACGGTCGGTGGTCGGACGTAATCCTTCGGCGTCGTAAACCGGCAACTTGCGACCTCGCCAAAGCCCACTGATAATTCGTACAAAACCGCTCGATTGTTTTTTTTGTGATGAGTTTGACTGACGACGTCTTACCATAGATTTTTTGACCGCGAATAAAGTGATAGTATACGCAGTCAAGTGTACCAGAAAGTTTTTGAAGTTTATTTAGGAACCCCGATGACAGGTAAGAAAAAACGCGGATTATTGTCTTGGCTGGGCTTTGGTGAAGAAGAACAAAACCAACAAGCTAACCAACAAGTTCAAGATGGTGTTCAACAAGAATCAGACCAATCAGAAGCCCCATCACAAACTCCTGTCGCTGAAGAAGTTAAGGAAGCATCTGTAGAAGATCCAACAGATGGCGCGGTTGATGAAACGCAAGATGTTTCTGAGCCAACGATAAGCGAACAAGCAGAGGAAGTGGTTACCAAAGCGCTTGATCTACCTGAGCCTGCTCAGCCTGAAATCGTTGAGCAAGAAAAACCAACAGAGAGTTTCTTCACACGCCTAAAACGTAGCCTAAGCCGAACCAAAGAGAACATTGGTGCAGGTTTTTTTGGCATGTTCAAAGGCAAAAAAATTGATGACGATTTGTTTGAAGAACTCGAAGAGCAACTTCTGATTGCCGATGTTGGTATGAATACGACCGTTAAGATCATCGACAGCCTGACAGAGAAAGCTTCTCATCGCGATTTGAAAGATGGTGAGGCGCTTTACGGTTTATTAAAAGAAGAGATGGCAGATATCTTAAGCCATGTTGAACAGCCCCTTGAAGTGGATACCAGCAAAACGCCGTACGTGATTTTGATGGTAGGTGTTAATGGTGTAGGTAAAACCACGACCATTGGTAAACTGGCGAAGCAATTTCAGTCTCAGGGCAAGAAAGTCATGTTGGCAGCTGGAGATACCTTCCGCGCGGCCGCTGTTGAGCAGCTACAAGTTTGGGGGCAGCGAAATGATGTCCCAGTTATCGCGCAGCACACAGGTGCCGACAGTGCTTCAGTGATTTACGATGCCATTGAAGCTGCCAAAGCACGTGGAGTGGATGTTGTTATTGCCGATACCGCGGGTCGTTTGCAAAATAAGAGCAATCTTATGGAAGAATTACGCAAAATCGTACGCGTAATGAAGAAGATTGATGACTCAGCGCCACACGAAATTATGCTTACCCTTGATGCTGGTACGGGTCAAAACGCGATCAGCCAAGCGAAATTGTTCAGTGATGTAGCACCAGTTACGGGGATAACGCTAACAAAACTTGATGGAACTGCCAAAGGTGGCGTAATTTTCGCTATTGCCGATCAATTTCAGATTCCTATTCGCTATATTGGTGTGGGTGAAGGCATCGATGATTTGCGTCCATTTGAAACGCAAGAATTCATTGATGCGCTGTTTAGTCGAGAAGAGTAAGTTCGCCACAAATTATGAATATGGCGCATACATAGGAATCAGCACGCGTGATCAGGTTTCAGCAAGTCAGTAAAGCATATCGTGGCGGCAGACAAGCGCTGCAAAAAGTTGACTTCCACCTTAGACGTGGAGAAATGGCTTTTCTTGGTGGGCATTCAGGAGCGGGGAAAAGCACCCTGCTTAAGCTAATTTGTGCAATTGAACGCCCAACCGATGGGAAAATCAGCTTCAATGGTCATGATGTTACACGCATCAAAAATGGCGACATTCCTTTCCTGCGCCGTAATATCGGCATTGTTTTCCAAGATCACTGCTTGTTAATGGACCGAAGTGTCTACGACAACGTCGCGCTACCAATGCGCATTGAATCTGTCTCTGAAAATGAGATAAAACGCCGTGTTTCTGCTTCGCTAGATAAAACGGGTTTGTTGGATAAAGCGCGATGCTTGCCTAATCAGTTGTCTGGGGGGGAGCAGCAACGTGTTGGTATCGCACGAGCTGTCGTCAATCGACCGACATTGCTATTAGCTGATGAACCAACAGGTAACCTCGATTCAGATTTGTCGAATAGAGTACTGAGCTTGTTCGATGAATTTAACCGCGCAGGTGTCTCCATTCTATTTGCAACGCACGATGTCGATTTAATGAACACGCGATCGCAATATCGCCGGTTGGAGTTAAATCAAGGCTTTTTGAGTGAGGTAGATACCTATGGGCGCTAAAAATCGTCCAAAAACGGACAACTTCCTAAAAGCTCACTTTAAGCAAGCGCGCGTATCATTAATGGAGCTGCTGCAGCGCCCGTTAGGCAACTTGCTAACACTCGCCGTCATCTCAATGGCTTTAACCTTGCCAGCTTGTCTTTACTTGGTAGGGAAAAACTTAAGTGTCGCTGCTCAAGGGATGAATGCGTCGCTGCAAATCAATGCCTTTCTGATCGAACAGACCCCAGAAGCTCGTATTATGGTGCTTAAAGATGAGCTCGAAAGCTTGGATGAAATAAAAGCTGTCGAATACGTGTCTTCTCAACAGGGGCTTGAGGACATGAGCCAGCACTCGGGGCTGGAGCAAGCCTTATCCTTACTGGATAACTATGCATTACCTGCTGTTTTGGTGATCACACCGAACACCGATGAACAAAGCAACATATCCAAACTCAGGGTGAAAATTCAGAATTACACCGAAGTAACGGATGTGCGAATGGATGAAGACTGGCTGGAAAGGCTCGGTGCTATTCGCAACTTAGCGCTAGTTTTGGCTGCAGCATTGGGTTTTTTAATGCTCGGCGCCGTCTTCCTTATCGTAGGAAATACATTGCGTTTTAATGTGCTGGCCCGCAAAGAAGAAATACAAGTGATGAAGCTCATTGGAGCAACCGATGGCTTTATTCTGAGACCTTATCTATACACGGGTATGTGGTTTGGTGGAATCAGCGCAATTACCGCATGGATTTTAACCGCAATCATTACTATTTTATTGAATGGTGCCGTTGAAGACTTAGCTATTCTGTACGACAGTCAGTTTCGATTGATTGGTATGAATTGGGATGAAACCGTTATCTTACTGATGATTGGTACGGCATTAGGGCTGATAGCCGCTAAACTATCCGCTCAGCGTCACTTAAAAGAAATTGAACCTGTGTAGCATTTTTAAGTCATATATTCAGGTTAAGTGGCCGGTAGAGGCGATCTCTGACTTGCCAGTGACGTAGAACTATGGATAATAACTTTCCCCTCTTGGAATCTGTTCATTTTGAGTTCAAGAAGGCGACGTTAGATTAACCATTGCTCTAATTAAGAGACGAATGAGGAATTGAATGACTAAGCAAGCGTATTCTATGGCTTTAGTAACACAAGATAGCCTAGACAGCTATATCCGTTCAGTGAATGGCTACCCAATGCTAACCGCTGAAGAGGAACGTGGACTCGCCGAGAGACTACACTACAAAGGTGAAATTGATGCAGCGAAAGGTCTCATCCTTTCTCACCTGCGATTTGTCGTTCATGTTGCTCGCGGTTATTCAGGTTATGGTTTGCCAATGGCAGACTTAGTTCAGGAAGGCAACATTGGCTTAATGAAAGCCGTAAAACGCTTTAACCCAGAAGTGGGTGTGCGTTTGGTATCGTTTGCTGTTCACTGGATAAAAGCTGAAATTCACGAATACGTTTTGCGTAACTGGCGTATTGTAAAAATCGCCACAACCAAGGCGCAACGCAAGTTATTCTTCAACTTACGTAAATCTAAAAAGCGTTTAGGCTGGTTTAATAACGGTGAAGTAGAAACCGTTGCTCGTGAACTTGGTGTAGAGCCTTCAGAAGTTCGTGAGATGGAATCACGCTTGGCTGCTCAAGATGCCGCATTTGAATTACCCGCGGAAGACGATGATTCCGCCGCTGCATACTCAGCGCCTGTTTTGTACTTGGAAGACAAGCAATCGGATGTCGCTGAAAACGTTGAGGCCGATAACTGGGAAGCGCACACCAATAATCGCCTGAGCCACGCTTTGGCAACATTGGATGAACGAAGCCAATTTATCGTTCGCTCTCGTTGGCTTGATGACCAAAAATCGACGCTTCAAGAACTGGCAGATAAATACGGTGTGTCGGCAGAACGTATTCGACAACTAGAAAAGAATGCGATGAAGAAGCTGAAATTAGCAGTTGGTGAATTCTAAGCTAACACCGAAAGAATTTGAAAAGCCGGGATCCGAAAGGACCCGGCTTTTTTGATCTTCAATTTTACAAATTAATTGTGGATAACTCTGTGAAAATAACTTTCGGTTATAGTGGTCAATACGGGTGTATATTGGGGTGGGAGAGCTTTTGACCTATGGGGATATGTTTGCTCTTACACACAGAAAAACAAAGATCATCACTACATATTGTGGATCTAAGATCCAAAAGACACTTTATCAACGCAATCCACAGAGTTTTCCACAAATGGTGCAAAATTACACAGTAGTGGATAACCTTATCGGTTACGGGTCTAACTTTGCCTTTGGATACGTTACACTTACACCAGACCAATAATTTTCAAAAAATACTCTGATAAGGAATCAAATGGAGCAGTTCAAACACATTGATGTCGAGCAAGCGAAGCTGAAATTGGAGAGTGGCGAAGCCGTCATGGTGGACATTCGTGATCCGCAGTCATTTGCTTTGGCTCATGCACCGAGTGCTTTTCATCTGACCAATGACACAATTGTGTCTTTCATGAATGATCATGAATTTGAACAACCCATTTTGGTCATGTGTTACCACGGCGTGAGCAGCCAAGGTGCAGCGCAATATATGGTGAATCAAGGTTTTGAAGAAGTGTACAGCGTTGATGGTGGCTTCGAGGCATGGCAACGTAGTGGAAATTCAATCGAATCGGTATAGGTTAACTCTTTGATCAGACTGGCTGATGTGAATAACCCAAGATTGGGGCAGGCATATATAGATTATATGGCGACAAGGGGCATCTTGGTTGAAATGATGCCCGAAGGGGAAGGGCGCTTCGCACTTTGGGTGATGAATGATCAGGATGTCGATGAAGCGCAAGCTGAATTTACTCTTTTTACTCAACACCCAGATAACCCCAAGTATCTTGAAGCCTCTTGGAACGTTGCAGAAAGTCGCAAGAGCCAATTTCATTATGGCTCTCCTTCCATGGCATCGATGATTACCGCAAAAGCTGGTCCTATCACGCTCATTGGAATGATCGTATGCGCTGTTGTATTCCTTGGGCAAATCATCGGCTTTGAACCTGTACTTTTAAATACCTTCCACTTTCCGGCATCTTCACAGCAAGCTTTTGAAGTCTGGCGTTGGTTTAGCCATGCCATTCTTCACTTTTCAGCGCTTCACATCGTATTCAATGTGTTGTGGTGGTGGCAGTTGGGGGGTGATATAGAGCGTAAATTAGGTGGTGAGAAACTCTTACTGCTGTTCTTCGTTTCAGCAGCGGTATCTGGGCTCGGACAGTATTTGGTTGCTGGGCCTAACTTTGGTGGGCTGTCTGGCGTGGTTTACGCCCTATTAGGGTATATCTGGATGCTCAGTTGGAAAGCGCCGCATTTAGGTATTACGATAGCCAAACCCATTGTGGGCTTTATGCTGGTGTGGGTGGTAATCGGTTTTGCACAGCCGTTTATGGCGATTGCCAATACAGCTCATGTTATGGGGTTGGTGACCGGTTGTGCTCTTGGTTTAATTGACGCGCATAAAAAAAGAGATACTTAGTATCTCTTTTTAAAACATTCATTTTTCAACGGATTGCCTTTCCAAACAATACGCTTTTCCTTTATCACTCATTGATAAAGATACTTGGTAAAGAGTAGGTCTGCTACGACTGTTTTTCCTGTTTCAGGCAGCAAAATTTCATTCAAGTGTGCCATCAACTCTTTACGTAAATCTTCTCTTCCCGACAGGGATTTCACTTTATCTTCGCTTTGTTTACCAAGCAAATCTATCACTGCGTCTCTAATCAGCGGTGTGTGTTGCTCCAGTAAAGGGACAAATGTCGCGTCAGCGACCATAATGTCTATACGCACTTGAAGGTAACCCAGCTTTTTCCCGCTCGTGTGAAAATTGGTCGTTAAATCTGGTTGCAACGTATAGTAAGCGAACTGAGGTCCCGTTTTTTCTTCCTCTGTGGCTCCTGCAGCAGAAAAAAGTAGAGCGAAAGCTAAGATACATGGCTTTATAAGATTTCGAATCATAATGTGTCTTTTCTTTTTATGGGTAACTTGGGTATGGATAGTCTGATACAATAGTGGGTCAACAGTGACCAAATTAAAAGAAATTTTTCCGGCATCACATTTTATTGTAATGCGTCTAATAGAATAATGGTATGGATGAGTTGAAATCGTTGTACTTAACCGCACTGAAATCAGTTACCTGGCAATCACCTGAGCACTTTTCTTATCGCGATGAGCATTCAAAACGTTGGTTGCTAGAGTCCGGTTCGCTATCACGCTTATTGGCGCAGAGATGCAGTCACTTAGGCGTGGATTTATTGAATAACAGTACCGTTGAATCAGACGCGTTAACCATAGATGAACTGAACCGTTTACCTGCTGAATCATGCTTATTACGTGAAGTGGTTTTATCCGGTGACGCCTCTCCTTGGGTCATAGGCAGAACTTTGATTCCCGTATCCTCTTTGCAAGGTCAACAATCGGACTTAGCTCGCCAGGGAACCATACCTTTAGGGTTAACCGTGTTTAGTGCAGAAGATGTGCGTCGAGATGGTTTAGAGCTTGGGTGGGCGAAACTTCCAACAGGTGATCTAATGGCAAGACGCTCGACACTTTGGATGAATCACAAACCCATGCTCGTGGCGGAATTATTTCTACCAGATGCACCGATCTATACCAAGGAGAAGGTATAAATGTTGAAGGCGAAAGCGCAAGCGTACTTCCAACTTATGCGGCTGGATCGTCCAATTGGTTCGTTGTTGCTTCTTTGGCCGACGTTATGGGCGCTGTTCTTAGCAGCCGAAGGTTTTCCACAATGGGATGTACTGGTCGTTTTTATTGCTGGTGTATTTTTAATGCGCTCTGCTGGTTGTGTGATCAATGATTATGCAGATCGCGATTTTGATGGGCATGTTAAACGAACCCAAAATCGTCCACTTCCATCGGGCTTAGTCAGTGGAAAAGAAGCATTAGCGCTTTTTGCGGTCCTTGGATTAGCGTCATTTGTCTTGGTTCTTACCATGAACACATTGACTATCCAGCTCTCTTTTATCGGGATTGTGCTCGCCTTCATTTACCCATTTATGAAGCGTTTTACGCATTTACCTCAACTGTTTCTTGGCTTGGCGTTCAGTTGGGCTATCCCAATGGCGTGGGCTGCGCAAGCGGGAGAATTGCCTCCTCAAGTCTGGTTAATTTTTGCTATCAACGCTTTGTGGACCATTGCATACGACACCCAGTACGCCATGGTTGACCGCGACGATGACCTCAAAATCGGCATCAAATCAACGGCCATTTTATTCGGCCGCTTCGATAAACTGATCATTGGATTGCTGCAGTTAGTTTCCGTCGCACTGTTGATTGTGCTTGGGATGTGGCTTCAATTAGGCAGCGGATACTATTGGGGTGTATTGGCGACAGGTGCATTGTTTGTGTATCAGCAGCACTTAATGCGACACCGCGATCGAGACGCATGCTTCCAAGCCTTCCTCAACAATAACTACGTTGGAATGGTTATTACCCTTGGGTTAGCGATTTACTATTTCTAATCGCTTGAATTCGCTACACTGTCCACTTACTTAAACATTCAGTAGACAACCATGCTCAAATCTTTTCGTTCCGACAATCAGATTATTTGGTTTGATGATGCCCTGGTAAAACCGGAGCATCATTTATTTGACCCTGAATATTGGAAAGCCTCCGGTAAGGTGATCGGCAGTGCCAAAGGGCGAGGAACCACCTTATTTTTAGATCTTGAAGGTCGAGAGGCGGCGCTAAGGCACTACTATCGCGGTGGCTTGTTCGGTAAGTTAGTGCGGGACGATTACTGGTTTTCTGGTTGGGAAAATACGCGCTGCTATCAGGAATTAAAGGTGTTAGACGAATTAAGCCAAGCTGGCGTTCGCGTGCCCAAACCCATTGCAGCACAGGTAACGAAAAAAGGATTTCTCTACCGAGCAGATATCCTGACTGAGAAAGTCAAAGATGCCAAAGATTTGGTGGCGGTATTGGTCGAACAGCCGCTGAGTTCGGATATCTATCGTCGCATTGGGCGAGAAATCAGAAAGATGCACGACGCAGGCGTGAACCATACCGACCTGAATATCCACAACATCCTGATTGATGCGAAGAGCGATGTCTGGCTGATCGATTTTGATAAATGTGGTGCTCAATCAGGGACAGATTGGCAAGAAAGCAATCTCGCGCGCTTGTTGCGATCCTTTGAAAAAGAAAAGAAAAAACGTTCCATTCATTGGAACCTCTCAGATTGGGATGACTTGGTAGCAGGCTACCAGTCAACCCCTTCGAATGCTGCAATGGAAAACAAATAATGAATATCCTAATGGCGTTGTCTCAGCTTGAAGTTACGGGTGCGGAAGTCTACGCCACAACAGTTGGCGACAAACTCACAGAACTGGGTCACAACGTAAAATACGTATCCGATACCCTGACTAAGCCACACAAAGGGGAGTTCTTTAAGCTTCGTTTCAACAAACGAAGCGTATTTCGCCGCTTCTGGCACGTTGGCTATCTGATCTATCTGATCAAAAAACACAGAATTCAATTGGTACATGCGCACTCCCGAGCATCAAGCTGGAGCTGCCATATTGCCTGTAAGCTTACCAACACCCCAATGGTGACAACCGTTCATGGTCGTCAACCCGTCCATGCTTCACGCAAAAGATTCCACGCCATGGGCGACAAAGCGCTTCCGGTGTGTGAAGCCATTCAAAAGCAGCTTATTGATGAACTTGAGGTGCCCGAAGCGAAGTTGGAAGTCAGCCGAAACGGTATCAATACCTCCGAATTTCAATGGGTTCCAGCACCTCAGAACGCCAAACCTGTTATCACGATTATTGGCCGCCTGAGCGGTCCGAAGGGCGACTTGTGTTACCAGTTACTAAAAGAGTGTTTGGACACCGATAAGTACCAAGTAAAAGTGGTGACGGGAAGCGAGGTCACCGACCGGTTCAAACCTTTTACCGATACGGTTGATTTTACCGGTTATACCGATGATGTGGTTTCTATGCTGGCGCAGTCGGACTTGGTTATTGGTGCTGGGCGAGTTGCCATGGAGTCACTGCTTTGCGGTCGACCAACCTTGGCGGTTGGAGAAGCCAGTTTGGTCGGATTGGTGAATCAGAAAAATGTTGGCACAGCGATGTCTACCAACTTTGGCGACATTGGACCAAAAGATCTCGATATCGATTTCACTCAAGTTCCAGCGTTGGTTGAACAAGCTGTGAGTCAGCCTCATTGCGATGAAAATGTATCGCGTACCATTCGCGAGAACTACGAGCTGGATTCTATCGTTGAGCAGCTTGAAGGTATTTATCAGGATGTCACGATAACCAAGCTGCAAAAAGAGATGCCCATCATCATGTACCACCGCTTTATTCGGGACGACTCGGAAAAAGGCATTCACGGTACATTCATGCACATAGACATGCTTGAAAAGCATTTCCAGCTGATTAAGAAGATGGGTTTTGAAACCGTCACCTTTGAAGATCTGAAAGATAAGGGTTTCATTCATAGGCTGTCTCCGGGTAGGCGGTTCATCATGCTCACGGTGGATGATGGGTTCAAAGATAACCACGAGTTACTGTTGCCCTTGCTGAAAAAGTACAACTTCAAAGCGGTGCTTTATGCGGTGACGGGCGAAACCTACAACCGCTGGGATGTAGAAGGGGTAGAGACACCGGATCGCAAAGTGGAGTTGATGTCTCGTGAGCAGCTAAAAGAGATGTCGGATTCTGGTTTGGTCGAAGTGGGTGGACATACACTGACGCATCCGAAGCTCAGCCAACTGGATGAAGCGCAGCAGAGGCATGAAATCAAAGCCAACAAAGAAGAGCTGGAGACCTTACTGAGTAAGTCGCTGACGTCGTTTGCTTACCCGTATGGTGACCATAACGAAGACACAAAACGCATTAGCAAAGAATTGGGTTATGACTTCAGTGTCGCAACCAATTCTGGTCCGCACGCGCTTCATCAGGATCCTTATCAAATCAGGCGAATAGCGATTTTCCCGAGAACGGACGTGCTTGGATTGTGGCGAAAAATCAAAGGTAACTATACGTTCCGAAAAGCTAAGTAACCTGAACGGTTACTCGCGGAATATAAAGAAGGCGCTGAGTTCAGCGCCTTTTCTATTTTTTACCTTGGGAGGGGATTAACGTTTCTTCGCATTGGCAAAAGCTGCCGCGAATGCGCCACCCATTGCGCCGTTTTGAGGTTCTTGACGTTGGCTTTGCTTATCGCGATGGTTGCCCTTGTTATGGCGTTGATTGTTTCTGTCTTGACGCTGACCAGAAGGGCGATTACTTGCAGGTCGAGAGCTACGGCTATCTTGCCCCGGCTCGTCGTTTAAACGCATGGACAACCCGATTCGCTTACGTTGCACATCCACTTCCATGACTTTCACTTTCACGATGTCACCCGCTTTTACCACTTCGCGTGGGTCAGAGACGTAGCGATCTGTGAGTGCAGATATGTGCACTAAGCCATCTTGATGCACACCAATGTCCACGAAAGCCCCGAAGTTGGCCACGTTAGACACCACGCCTTCCAGTACCATGCCGGGCTCTAAATCCGAAACTTTGTTAATGCCGTCGGCAAAAGTGGCGGTTTTAAACTCTGGGCGAGGATCGCGACCGGGTTTGTCGAGCTCTTTGATGATGTCGGTAACTGTTGGCAGACCGAATGAATCGTTGGTGTAATCGACGGCTTTAAGTGAGTTCAGGAATCCGCTGTCGCCGATCATCACTTTGATGTCTTTTTGGTTTTTCTCAGCGATGGATTTCACCACGGGGTAAGCTTCTGGGTGAACAGAAGAAGCATCCAGTGGGTTTTTCCCATCCATGATACGTAGGAAGCCAGCACATTGCTCAAACGCTTTTGGACCTAAACGTGCGACTTTTTTCAATGTGGTCCTATTCGCAAAGCGCCCATTTTCATCGCGATAGTTCACAATGTTTTGTGCAATAGTCGTTGAAAGGCCAGCGACACGGGTCAGCAGTGCGGAAGATGCTGTATTCACATCTACACCCACGGCATTCACACAATCTTCCACGACCGCATCAAGACGTTTCGCCAGCAAGTTTTGGCTTACATCATGCTGATATTGACCGACACCGATCGATTTAGGATCGATTTTCACCAATTCAGCCAACGGATCTTGTAAGCGACGGGCAATCGACACCGCACCGCGCAGTGAGACATCCATATTCGGGAATTCATTGGCGGCAAGCTCAGATGCGGAGTACACCGATGCACCCGCCTCACTGACGATGATCTTCTGCACTTTGAGATTACCGCGTTTGATAACCTCGGCAACAAAGGCATCGGTTTCACGTGAAGCCGTACCGTTACCAATAGCAATGAGGTCAACATTGAACTGACGAACCAGCTGCTCCACCACATGTGCCGATTTGTCGTATTGCTTTTGTGGTGGGTGAGGGTAGATGGTGTCAGTGGCAAGGACTTTACCTGTTGAATCAACCACTGCAATTTTAGAACCCGTACGTAAACCCGGATCAAGACCTAATGTCGCTCTAGGACCGGCAGGCGCAGCCATGAGTAGGTCTTTCAAGTTGGTGGCGAAAACTTCAATGGCCTCAATTTCAGCGCGCTCTTTCAGTGCTCCCATCAATTCTGTTTCCATGTGCATGGACACTTTAATGCGCCATGCCCAGCTGATGACTTGTTTACGCCAACTGTCGGCGGGCGCTTGGCTCAGGTGGATACCATAGTGCTCGGCAATGATGGACTCACAGTACGAACCTCGCTGCCCCTCTTCCTGCTGTGGATCCGCATTCATGGATAATTGAAGGAAGCCTTCATTTCGCCCACGTAACATGGCTAATGCACGGTGAGACGGCGCTTTGCTGATGGCTTCATCGTGCTCAAAGTAATCTTTGAATTTTTCGCCTTCTTGCTCTTTGCCTTCAATAACGCGAGCCTTCAATTCGGCATGCTTGTTTAAGTAAACACGGACTTTCTCCAACAAGTTCGCGTCTTCAGCAATACGCTCCATGATGATGGCACGAGCACCATCTAACGCAGCCTTTGTATCCCCAATGCCGTTTTCTGAATTGAGATACGTTTCTGCTTCGGACTCTGGGTTATGTTCTGGTTGTTGCCATAGGGTATCGGCAAGGGGCCCTAACCCAGCTTCAATCGCGATTTGACCTTTGGTGCGGCGCTTCGGTTTATACGGTAGGTATAAGTCCTCAAGGCGTGTTTTGCTGTCTGCACCGTTGATCTCTGCTTCAAGCTCAGGTGTTAGTTTTCCCTGATCTTGAATGGACTTGATGATGGTCTGTCGGCGTTCATCCATTTCTCTCAGATAAGAAAGGCGAGAATCCAAGTTTCGAAGTTGAGTATCATCCAATCCACCTGTCACTTCTTTACGGTAACGGGCAATAAATGGGACGGTATTTCCGTCATCAATTAGGGTAACGGCTGATAAGACTTGCTCAGTGCGAACGTTCAGTTCCTGAGCAATGGTTTGACAGATAGCTTGGCTCATCCGTGTGTACTCTTAGTAAAATTTGGGGAATAGGTGTGGCTACGAAGATTTATCGTAGCGAATGGCGTTAACAAACCACTCTTTTTCACCGTCAGGAGTGCGAACGACGCATTCATCGTCCACTTCTTTTTTCAATAGAGCGCGCGCCATGGGTGAGTCGATGGAAATGTAGTCTTTGACGCCACCGTAAATTTCATCGGGACCGACTATGCGAAAAGATTTGGTCTCTCCGCTTTCGTTTTCCACTTCTACCCACGCGCCAAAAAAGACTTTGCCTTCTTGTTGAGGTGCGTAGTCGATCACTTTCACTTGCTCTAGACGCTTTCTTAGGTAGCGCACTCGGCGGTCGATTTCACGTAGGCGCTTTTTGTTGTATTGATAATCCGCATTTTCTGAGCGATCGCCAAGGCTTGCTGCCCACGTGACTTTTTTTGTCACTTCTGGGCGGTCTTCTTTCCACAGAAAATCGAGCTCTTTTTTAAGGCGATTAAAGCCTTCTCGAGTAATTAAATTTGTTTTCATCCTGTTCAGAGCGGTATCCGAAATTAGGGTCAGTTTTACCACAAGTCAGCAGAAATGGAATGCCATGCTTCGTGGGATTAGAGTAATTTTGACATAGTTTTCAATTTCAGCCACGGATTGTCGCGAAATCGACATTAAGTGCCCATTTTTTATGCTTTGGTATGGCGGAGTGCACAATTTACTGTTTCATTTGGAAGTAACAAACATTTAACAGGTCTGACTATAGTGAAGAATAGGGTGGCACAAAACCCAGAGCAACACCTCAATAAAGCGGATAATTCGACAAAACGATTGAATCGAATCGCAGTGAAACAAGGGAAATGTATCCCTCAGACCGATCAACTGATTGTGGAAGAGCCGTTAGCTATTTGGCTGCGACAGCAACAACCCGATACCAGCGTGAAAGAAAAGCACCTGTTTTCGACGATGCGAACGCCGGGGGGAGATAGCGAACTCGTTCTTGGGATGTTGCTTTCGGAAGGGGTGATCGACAGCGTAGCGCAAGTTAGAAGCTTAACGTTTGGTGAAGGCACGGACAGTAACGAATGTTACGCAGAACTGGTGCCCGAAGTAGAGGTCGATTGGGCGTCGCAAGGGCGCAGTGCGTCTTTTTCCAGTTGTGGGTTGTGTGGCAAGTCTGCCATCCGGTTACTTGAGCTTAGAGGTGTCCCCAAACTCGACAACACCTCTCGTTGGCTTCCTGAGCAAGTCGTTGTTGCGTTGCCAGATACGCTTAAAGCACAACAGGAGCTATTCGCCCAAACAGGGGCCTCTCACGGTTGCGGATTGTTTGATGCTAACGGCTCTCTTCTTTCTATCGCAGAGGATGTAGGCAGGCACAATGCATTGGACAAATTACTTGGCCTGCGAGCGCGCGTTCCAGAATACATAGAAAAGGGCAAAGTGATTGGGCTGAGCGGCAGAGTAAGTATTGAGATGATGCAAAAAGTCGTGATGTCTGGTGTGCCTGTTGTGGTCTCTGTCGGGGCGCCCACTCAGCTGGCAGTGCAAATGGCGCAGCGTTTTGGCATCACACTGATCGGGTTTTGTCAGCAAGAGGGGTTTAATATTTATAGCGGTGAGCAAAGACTAGCCTTTGGTTCTCAGCCCCCAAAAAATAACATCAAGGAAAAATGATGACGGTAAAAAAATACACAGGGAATGCCGGAGGCTGGGGGGCGTTAGCAAGCACCACTCAGCACTTGATCAAAAGTGAGAGCGTTATCCGAAATATTCGAAACTTGCTGAGTACAAACCAACACGATGGCTTTGACTGCCCCGGGTGTGCTTGGGGGGAGCTGGAAGAGAACCGCCGATTTAAGTTTTGTGAGAATGGCGCAAAAGCGGTGAACTGGGAAGCAACGAGCCGTCGTGTTCGTGCGGATTTTTTTGCGACCTATCCAGTGTCGTGGCTTGCCAAACAAACGGATTATTTTCTGGAAGATCAAGGTCGATTGGCTGAACCCATGCAATATGACCCATCTACGGACCATTATCGCCCCATAAGTTGGGACGATGCTTTTGCGCTCATTGCCAAACACCTCAAAGCGCTTCCCGATCCTAATCAAGCGGAATTTTATACATCAGGGCGAGCAAGCAATGAAGCTGCCTTCCTATATCAGCTGTTTGTACGTGCGTATGGCACCAATAATTTCCCTGATTGTTCCAATATGTGCCACGAAGCCAGTGGTGTTGCGCTTAAACAATCCATTGGTGTGGGCAAAGGCACTGTCACCTTAGACGACTTTGATCATGCCGACGCCATATTTGTCTTTGGGCAGAACCCTGGAACAAACCACCCGAGAATGTTGGATACCTTGCGCTCTGCATCGTTAAGAGGCGCCAATATCGTCACATTCAATACGCTCAAAGAGCGCGGACTGCAGAAATTCACCAACCCACAAGCAATGGATGAAATGCTAACGGGTGGTGGAACAAAAATTACGCATCATTATTTTACCCCCAAACTAGGGGGAGATATGGCAGTGGTGCGTGGGATGGTGAAAGCTTTACTCCAAAGCGAAAAGACCGTACCAGGGAGTGTGTTTGACCAGCGTTTTATTGAAGATCACACGCTTGGATTAGAGGCGTATCTGGACAAAGTGGAACACACGGAGTGGCACCAAATTGTTGAACAGTCGGGTTTGAGCCAAGCGGAAATCGAGCACGCTGCACAAATTTACCGGCATTCTGAAAAAGTAATACTGACGTGGGCGATGGGCATTACCCAACATTTACACTCGGTGAAAACCATTCAGGAAATGGCGAACCTGCAATTGTTGTGTGGGCAAGTGGGTAAACGTGGTGCAGGGCTATGTCCAGTAAGGGGGCACAGCAATGTACAGGGTGATCGCACTATGGGCATTGATGAAAAACCACCGCAATCCCTACTAGACGCGATAGAAAAACAATTTGGGTTTAAACCCCCTCAAGATGAAGGGCACAACACCGTTCAAACCATTAAAGCTATGGAAGAGGGGCGCAGTAAAGTCTTCATTGCCTTAGGGGGAAACTTTGCAGCAGCCACACCGGATTCCGCCAGAACGCTGCAAGCGCTGTCTTCTTGTGATCTCACGGTGAATATTGCCACTAAGTTGAATCGAACACACGTCACGCCTGGTAAGGCATCGTTGATATTGCCTTGCTTGGGTCGAACCGATATCGACTTACAAGAGGGTGTGCCCCAACAAGTGACCGTCGAGGATTCCTTTAGCATGGTGCACGCGTCTGGTGGCGTCGTGAAAAGTGACACAAGCGAAATGCGTTCAGAGCCTGCGATTGTAGCAGGTATGGCGCAGGCAACGCTGGGTGTTACTCCCGTTGATTGGTTGGCACTCATTAAAGATTACGGTTTAATACGCGATCTCATCGAGAAAACCATCCCCGGATTTACCGATTTTAATCATCGCTTGAAACAGCCCGGTGGCTTTTACTTGGGAAACCGAGCAGCAGAGCGTGTTTGGGCCACTCAAAGTGAAAAAGCCGAGTTTCATTCTCATGCTTTACCTGAATCGATAATCAAATGGGCAAAACCACGTAAAAGTACCGATCCCGTTTTTGTGTTACAAACCATGAGATCTCATGACCAATACAACACCACCATTTATGGCTTTAATGACCGATACAGAGGGATATCTGGCGAGCGAAAAGTATTGTTCATTAATCCAACAGATATAGAACTTTTAGGGTGCCAAGAAGGGGATCGGGTGAGCATTACGGCCTGTTGGGGAGACGATGTTAAGCGTCAGGTTACCTCGTTTAAACTGGTTGCTTATGAGATACCTGCGGGTAACTTGGCAGCGTATTTTCCAGAAACCAATCCGTTAGTGGCTCTCGACAGTCATGGAGAGTACAGTTTTACACCAATATCGAAATCCATTCCTGTGACAATTGAAAAACTAGAATCATCTACTGTGATTTAGCTGCGTAAATCAACGACAAAGCAGTTTTCTCTGTCAATAATCGCTCGCGGTCAGAATGAGGTAGGGTATATACTTGTGTTTCATATATGAAGCGAAGAAATAAAGTGTAACAATTGATTGAGTGAAAAACGCTCAGTCAATGCTACCTTTAGTCCGATTAAGTTGTTAGCGGAAGTAAGATCTATGCAAGAGAACTACAAAATACTAGTGGTAGATGATGATGCTCGATTACGTTCTTTGTTAGAGCGCTATTTATCTGAGCAAGGTTTTCAGGTGCGTAGTGTCGCCAACAGTGAACAGATGGATCGTCTGCTAACACGCGAAAACTTCCACCTGATGGTATTGGACTTGATGTTACCTGGTGAAGATGGCTTGTCCATTTGTCGCCGTTTGCGTAATGCCAACAACATGCTGCCTATCTTAATGCTGACAGCAAAAGGCGATGAGATAGACCGTATTGTTGGTTTGGAAGTCGGTGCCGACGATTACCTACCTAAGCCATTTAACCCGCGTGAGCTGCTTGCTCGTATCCGAGCTGTTTTACGTCGTCAGACGATTGAAGCACCGGGCGCCCCAAGTGCTGAAGATAAGGTTATCGAGTTCGGTGAATTCATACTGAACCTTGGAACACGTGAAATGTTCCGCGGTGAAGAACCTATGCCACTGACATCCGGTGAGTTTGCGGTTCTGAAGGCACTCGTGACCAATGCGCGTGAGC
Source organism: Vibrio penaeicida (assembly GCF_030689305.1). Lineage (GTDB taxonomy): Bacteria > Pseudomonadota > Gammaproteobacteria > Enterobacterales > Vibrionaceae > Vibrio > Vibrio penaeicida_B. Next base: position 58,666 of record NZ_JAUYVM010000007.1, read on the forward strand.
CAATGTCGCGTGACAAACTCATGAATATGGCGCGTGGTCGTGAATACTCGGCAATGGAACGTTCTATTGACGTTCAAATTTCCCGTTTACGCCGTATGCTGGAAGAAGATCCTAGCCGCCCACGTTATATTCAAACGGTTTGGGGATTAGGTTATGTCTTTGTCCCAGACGGCAAAGAAATGTAACGCTCAAAACTGACATGAGTAGGGAGTAAAGATAATCACTTTACTCCCTATCTTTTTTAACCGATAACACTGCTCACCTACTTCCGAAAGGAGCCCTCGATGCGATTACGCAGCTCCCGTACTCAAAGCATAGTTCTATTCCTTACCTTACTTATTGCCAGTCAGGTTTTTTCCTACTTTGCTGTTTTCAATTACGCGCTCTTACCTAGCTTGCAGCAGTTCAACCGTATTCTTGCCTACGAAATGAACCTTATGTTGGATGAAAGTGTCGAGCTAGAATCCGGCGTGGTGCTCGAAGCGCCTCAGCGTCGTAAACTGCTGGAGCAGCTTGGGGTAACCATGCATACGCTTGATGAAGCCATCGTCGAGGAGTATGACAAAGCCACAGAAATCGATTTGATGAGTGAAGAAATGAGCGCCGCCCTCGATAGAGAAACGCACGTTCGCCTTATCTTGTCGGAAGAAAGCTACGTGTTATGGGTGAAAATCGAGTCTTTATCTGGGTATCTGATTCGGATTCCATTGTCGGAACTGCAAGAAGAAGACTTCGCGCCCTTTTTCCGCAACAGCCTGATTGGGGCATTGTTGATTATCGCGGGTGGTTGGTTGTTTATCCGTTTGCAAAACCGCCCACTAATGGCATTAGAAAAAGCGGCCGCAAATGTTGGGCGAGGTGAAATTCCACCGCCGCTGCCAGAGCGTGGCGCAACCGAAATTAAAGCGGTGACAAAAGCGTTCAACCAAATGTCTCGTGGTATTCAAGAGCTAGAAGGGGACAGAGCACTTCTCATGGCTGGGATCAGTCACGATTTACGTACTCCTCTTACTCGAATTCGACTGGCGACGGAAATGATGTCTCCTGAAGATGCGTATTTAGCGGAAGGGATCATCAGTGATACTGAAGAGTGCAATGAAATCATCAGCCAGTTTATGGATTATTTGAAACCCGTAAATACCGATTCATTCGCCCCTGTGCATCTTAACGACATTGCAAAAGACGTGGCCGGTTCGGAAGGAGGCTACGAAATTCCTATCGAAACGGACTTACAAGAACCCAATAAACCTGTGTTAGGTAGTCCAATCGCGATCAAACGTGCCGTCAGCAACTTGGTGGTGAATGCTGTTCGTTATGGCAATGGTTGGGTCAAGGTGAGTTCGGGTATGACGGCCGACAACAAGCTGACGTGGGTATGCGTAGAAGACAACGGACCCGGAATTGAAAAAGACCAGGTAGCGAAGCTGTTTGAACCCTTTACTCGGGGCGATACGGCGCGCGGCAGCGAAGGGACAGGACTGGGATTGGCGATCGTTAAACGTATCATGAGCCAGCATCTCGGCTCCGTAGTGGTGAACAACCGCAGCGAAGGGGGGCTGAAAGTTCAAATAAGCTTCCCTGTAGCGAAAAAGCAGTAAGTACGATACGAGCTGTTATTCCCCAAAAGACCATTATCCAAACGTACTTTAGCCCCGCGATTGCGGGGTTTTTCGTTTATGCTTCTGATTCCTTGCCTTGCTCTTGAAGATCTTTCAAATGGGCGTCAAACTAACTCTCTGAATCCACATTCACTTTTCTAGAATCAAGAGAGACCTTCTTATGTCGCAACTCCTGTCTGCCATTCCACTTACAGAGCTATCTGGTGTCGGCGCAAAAGTGGCAGAAAAGTTAGCCAAAGTCGGGCTGAACACCGTTCAGGATCTCTTGTTTCATCTGCCTTACCGTTATGAAGACCGCACCCGCGTTTATCCCATGGCGAAGGTTCACCCGGGGTTATGGGCGGCGGTGCAAGGAAAAGTGATGGGCGTAGACACCATTTTTGGACGACGCAAAATGCTGACGGTAAAGATCAGCGACGGCAATGGTACGGTTACCTTAAGGTTTTTTAACTTTACCGCGGGTATGAAGAATAATTTCTCCAACGGAAAATTGGTTCACGCCTATGGAGAGATAAAGCGTGGCGGTCATGGGTTGGAGATCATCCATCCCGATTACACTTTTTATGCTCCAGACCAAAAAGCGGAAACCGAGCCGACATTAACTCCAGTTTACCCAACGACGGAAGGGCTCAGGCAAATCACCCTGCGTAACTTGACCGATCAAGCGTTAGAACTGTTAGATAAAGCGTCGGTAACTGAATTGTTGCCAAGTGGTCTCTATAACAATCAGATGACCATGGGGCAAGCACTGCACATTATCCATCGACCTTCTCCTTCAATTGATTTAGAAGCGTTTGATGCTGGCGAGCACCCAGCACAAAGACGATTGATTTTAGAAGAATTACTGGCACAGAATCTATCCATGCTTGCCGTGCGCAGTAAAACGCAAATAGACGCAGCACTGCCATTACCCGCCGTGCACCAACTGAAACAGCAATTGCTGGATTTGTTGCCATTCACCCCAACCGGCGCGCAGCAAAGGGTAGTGAAAGAGATTGAGCAAGACTTGGAAAAGCCACACCCAATGATGCGATTGGTACAAGGCGATGTAGGATCAGGAAAAACGCTGGTGGCAGCCTTGGCGGCAGTACGAGCGCTGGAACACGGTCATCAGGTGGCATTAATGGCGCCTACTGAGTTGTTGGCAGAGCAGCATGCAATCAACTTTACCGAGTGGTTCGAGAAAATCGAATTCAATGGTAAGCCCATCAAAGTCGGCTGGTTGGCGGGCAAGTTGAAAGGCAAAGCCAAGGAAAAGGAATTAGCGGATATTGCCAGTGGCGATGCGCAAATGGTGGTCGGAACCCATGCACTGTTTCAAGATCACGTAGAATTTAAAGATCTCTCTTTGGTTATCATTGATGAACAGCACCGTTTTGGTGTTCATCAAAGGTTAGAGCTACGCGAAAAGGGAACCAAGCAAGGGTATTACCCGCATCAATTGATCATGACTGCTACCCCCATTCCCCGTACACTCGCAATGACGGCATATGCCGATTTAGAAACCTCGGTGATTGATGAGCTGCCGCCAGGAAGAACGCCGATTCAAACGGTCGCGATTCCGGATACACGTCGAAAGGACATTGTCGACAGAGTTCGAAATGCGTGCCTAGAAGGGAAACAAGCCTATTGGGTGTGTACTCTGATAGATGAATCAGAAGTGCTAGAAGCCCAAGCTGCCGCTGATACGGAAGAGGAGCTTAAACTTCAACTACCCGAGTTGAACATTGGTTTGGTACACGGGCGCATGAAGCCTGCTGAAAAACAGCAAATCATGGCTCAGTTTAAGAACAACGAACTGCATTTGCTGGTGGCGACCACGGTCATTGAAGTGGGGGTGGATGTTCCTAACTCCAGCTTGATGATCATAGAAAACCCAGAGCGATTGGGTTTGGCTCAGCTTCACCAACTTCGCGGTCGAGTAGGGCGAGGGTCGGTCGCAAGCCATTGTGTCCTACTTTACCATTCTCCTCTTTCTAAAACAGCCCAGAAGCGTTTAGGTGTATTACGTGAAAGTAATGATGGGTTTGTGATTGCACAGAAAGATTTAGAAATTAGAGGACCAGGTGAACTGCTTGGCACCAAACAAACCGGTTTAGCGGATTTTAAAATTGCTGATTTGGTGAGAGATCAAAAGCTGATTCCTGAGGTTCAACGTATTGCAAGGCATCTGCATGAGCAATATCCAAACAACGCTCAAGCAATAATCGACCGCTGGCTGGGCGATAGAGAGTTATATTCAAACGCCTAGATTAAAAATCATCAAAAGAAGGTGTTTTATTGTTTTATTTGTTAATAAAAAAGTGCAATAAAATAACCTAAGTCAATTAAACTATAATTACATTAATATTTATTTTTAAATGTTGATCTCAATCTCTGTTATTTATTTAATTACCTTTTTATTCAATATAAGTCAGTAGATAAATCTCAAATTAGATAAATATATTTCCGCGCGATTTATAATTGTTAACTGAGTCTAAAATTTATCCAATCTTAATGTAACTAAAATTCTATTGATGATATTTTTCGCAGTAAAAAATAAATCAAATTAATACTTAGGTATTGGTTTTAATAATATTTAATACTGGCTGGTATCATCATATGGCGAATATATTAATATCGACTCATTGGGTAGGTGGGGATGTCATTCCTTTTATCCGGTTAGCTGAATATTTGAAAAAACAGGGACACTCAGTCCGTATTTTTAGCCATTATGGATACCAACAATGGGCAGAAGATGCAGGGGTGAATTTTACATCTTGGGAAGATGAGGATTCGTATCATGAGCTCCAAGAATGCATGCCTAATTTCCTCCAGCCTTTTTCTCAACCAGACCAGTTCCAGCATTTCAGGCAGCAATACCTCAGCCCAGAAAAGCGATTAAAAGAATTTAATATCCTCGCCCAATACGCAAACGAACCCGAGACTATACTCATTGGACGTTGCCGATCCAGCATCGCTGCCATGCACCTTTCCGAAGTGCGCCAATTGCCCTTTATTAGCGTTTATCTCGCGCCTAGCAACTTGAGCTATATGGCGCTGATCAATCAGGCATTTAAAGCAACACTAGACAAAGAAGTGAATGATTTTAGAGCACTTCTACAGCTTGAAGGGCAAACAACATGGCAGGATTACCAATTTTCTAGCGTACACAGTTTTGGTTTTTGGCCTAGTTGGTTCTCGAACGACGCTTTTGATTCCAAATTAGATATATCCCATGTGGGCTTTCCTTTAACTACTGAGAAATCGAAGGGCATAGAGAAACCTCGTGACCTTTTGCCTGAAGCGGTCGAGCGATTTTTTCACGTGAACCCTAAACCTGTACTGATCACTGGTGGTACTAGTCAGCTCGTTTCAAAAGATTTATACCACTCCGCCATCGACGCTTGTGCGCAAGCCAATCGACCTGCCATTGTCGTGACGGAACATGACCATATGCTGCCTAGCGAGTTACCTAAGCAATGTATTCGAGCAAGAAAGCTGCCATTTGAGCGTGTTTTTTCACGTTGTTCGCTAGTGATACATCACGGTGGAATTGGTTCTAGTGCGCAATGTGTGAGAGCTGGCGTGCCACAACTGGTAATGGCTCATATGACGGACGGTCCTGATAATGCAAGGAGGTTAGAAGCCCAGCAAGTCGCCCGTTTTTTGCCCCAAGCTGAATGGACGACGGTCCATCTTATGAAAGCAATGGAGGAGTTAGGCTCAAAAAGCGTGTTAGAGCATTGCCAATCATTAGCGGAGTTAACGTCTCAAGATCAGCCTTTCGAAGCGATTTATCAGCGGGTACAGAAATTGCTGGAATCAGGTGGTGGATTTATACCTCACCCTAGCACCATGGTTGCAGAAATCTCAGATAAATCCAACGAGACAAAGCCAAAGACCAGCATTAATAAAAAAGCGCTACTCATGCGTCGGTTAAAACAAAAGAGTCACGAGTGATTCATTTTTAATATTGTATTTCTGTCGCACATAAAAATATACGCTCTGTAATTAATAAGGTTACATGGAATGAGTATGAAAAATGATATTGATCAAGGCGTAAGCCTTCAATATTTATTTGAAGAACGATTTCGTTTATCTGGTGATAAGTGCGCGATCGTTTTTAAAAATAAAGAAGTCAGTTTTAATGAGCTAAATTCAAGAACCAATAGACTTGCCAACCTACTGGTAGATAAGCAGGTAAAAGCAGGCGACGTGGTTGCCATTCTTTTAGAGCGTTCAGAAGACGTTCTCGTGTCCATGTTAGCAGTGCTTAAGGTTGGTGCTGCTTATTTACCTGTTGATTTAAATTACCCTTCATCAAGGGTAGAACACATGTTAAACGACAGCATGTGTCGATTGGTCATCGCCGATGACAGCGGCACCAAAATGCTCGGAACCGTGCAAAGTGAATTGACAGTGGATGTTGCATTGGTGGCGGATTCTTTGTCGCTCAACCCACGGTTTGAATGCTACCAAGGTGCAGCAACTGATTTGGCGTATCTCATCTATACGTCAGGTTCGACTGGAAAACCCAAAGGCGTGTGTGTCACTCATGGCAATGTGGCTAATTTTAATTCAGGGATGCAAGAATGCCTTGGCTTAAGCGAACTTCGTAGCATGGCGTCTTTAACAACCGTGTGTTTTGACATTTTTGTTTTGGAATCTCTGGTTGCACTGTTACAGGGACTGACCGTTCATTTGATTTCGGATGATGAACGCAAATCCATTTCTCGGCTTTCCGAAGCACTTTCCGACGTGGATGTCCTTCAAATCACCCCTTCACATCTCAGTGTGATGATGGATGAACCTCGTATTCAAGCGGCTTTAGCTGGGCTTAATACCCTATTGGTTGGTGGTGAAGCATTCCCAGTCACATTGCTTAGAAAGCTCCACTCAGTCACCCAAGCTCGTATTTTCAATATGTACGGACCAACCGAAACCACGGTTTGGTCGACCGTGCAAGATGTGACGCACAAAGACCAAATCGATATTGGTCATCCTATCCTAAATACTCAAATCCTCATTCTGGATGACAACAACACAGAAATACCTCAAGGCGATGTGGGTGAAATCTGCATCTCAGGGGAAGGGGTCACCGCAGGGTATTGGCACAGGCCTGAAATGACGGAGCAACGCTTTATCGATCATCCGTCAGCACAAGGCAAGGTATACAAAACGGGAGATTTAGGTAGAGCCAATCCAGACGGGTCATATCAGTGTCTTGGCAGAATTGACCATCAGGTAAAAATTAATGGTCATCGAATCGAACTTGGTGATATTGAAAGTCACATACTTGCCCAATCAAAGGTGCAGCAGGCTGGTGTTGTGGTGTCGTCGTCACAGTCTTGCCAAGGGCAGTTGGTTGCGTTTGTCGTTAGCTCTGCTTTTGATACTAACTCCCTCCGGCAGCGGCTTTCTAATGCTTTACCCAGCTATATGGTCCCTGCGTATATTGAGCATGCAGAGTCATTGCCCATGACAGAAAATGGCAAAGTCGACCGCCAAGCGTTGGCGCAATTGGCACCAAGCTCTGTTTCGGCTGCTATCTCGCAATCGAGCGTTTCGCAAAAAAGCACTTCGCAGCCGGTTATTTCGCAATCCTCTATTTCGCAAGAGCCCGTCTTACCAGAAACCGATATTGAAGAAGAAATCCATCGTATTTGGTGCGAGGTATTGTCTCGCCCCCAAGTTTGCTGCACTCAGCGCTTTATGGATTTGGGTGGGACATCGGTACTTGCCATTCAGCTACTGAGTGGGATCGATGCTGAACTGGGTGTCGAAGTGACCTTTTCAGACTTCATTACACGGGGGAATACTGTTCAGTCGCTATCGCAGTTGATTGAAGATCTGATCATCTCAGAGATGAGTGAAGAAGAAATAGAAGCACTAATGGCATCGGAAGAATAACGCTATACCCAAGCATCTTGAGAATAATTAAAACGAAGCAAACACAGTAGGCAGAATATGAACGGTGAAAGAAAGGGAAGGCTTTCGCTTTCCCAAAAGCAACGGGAAAAGTTGCTCGCGCAGCGTAAGCGCCGCACAGGAAATGCTATAGAAGCGTTGAACCGACAGGGAAGTGATAATACATTTCCAGTTTCTGAGTTACAGCAAGATATGTGGGTACTTGAAAGCCTGCATAATGCGACGTCCACCAGCAACATCCCCTGCATGTATTCCGTTGAGCATTCTTCTTCCATAGAAAATTTTGACGTCGCTAAGCTTCGCCGTGCCATGTCATGCTTAATACAGCGGCATGAAAGCCTACGAACCGTATTTGTGAACGAAGAAGGGCAATTAAAGCAGCGAATATTGCCCAATGTACAATATGAAATCCGCGAAACGAATTTATCTGATCATAACCAAGAGGTCGTAGCTCTATCGCTGGATGAGGTGATTCAGCAAGATATTGCAGAAGCGTTTAACGTCAACACTGGTCCGATGTTTCGCGTGCACATCATCCGATGCAGCGATACTGAAAGCAAAGTAGTGTTTGTTTTCTCTCACCTTATCTTTGATGGTGGCTCCATTGCGCATTTCGAGCGTGACTTCTTCCACTTTTATTTGTATTCAAACAGCGAACAGCATCCTGAAGAGACAAGTGAAGCCTTACCTGCGCTTCCAGTTCAACCGGCAGACTACGCCCACTGGATGCAGCAAGAACCACAGAAAGCCAAGCGAGCGTCTCATCTTGCTTACTGGAAAACGCAACTAGCGGGTTGCGACGTCGATTTAGCCTTACCTTATGACCGTACGCCAGGCATCCACAGTGATGTGTCGGTGACTCAATATGAACACGTTTTACCTACCCGTTTGACTCGCTGGTTAAAGGACGAGTGCACACAGACAGGTACATCGCTGTATTCCCTATTACTGGCAACCTACGGTGTATTGCTGCACCGAATAACGGGTCAAACTGACGTTGCCATAGCCTCAGCGTTCACCAACCGGAATCGTTCTGAGCTAGAGCACCTTATCGGGCTATTTGCCAGAGAGGCATTACTGCGAGTTCGCTTGAATCAAAACGATACGTTTTCCTGCGTGAAGCAGTCAGTTCAGCAATGTGTGATTGAAGCGATAGACCACAGCGAGCTGTCTTTGGGGCAAATCAACCGAGAGCTTGGCATGGTAAAAGCCAGTCAAGATGGGCAGGTTGCAAGAACGCTGTTTCTGCTTCGAGAGCATAAAAGCCAGTTAGGAAGCCAACGCAGTGTCGAAGGGTGGGAGCCCTATGGTGAAGCACGTTTAGGGAACGATCAAAACCGCTACGATTTGAGCTTAGTATGTCGCGATGAAGGCGATTCAATACGCGTGTCATTTAACTATAAACCGTCGCTGTTTAATGAATCCACGATGGCACAGTTCGCCGCGATATTTGAACGAATACTGCAAAGCCATATGGAAGAGGCGTTGCCGATTGGAGAGATATCCCTGATACCTCCGATGGAATTAAACGATGTTTACCACCGATGGAATGACACCCAGCGCACCTATTCTGAACACAAAACATTGCATGGAAAATTTGAAGAACAGGCGAAGGAAACACCTGACAATACTGCACTGATTTTTGAACAGCATTCGCTTACTTACCGAGAATTGAATCAGCGAGCGAATCAGCTAGCCCATAAAATTCGAACGTATCACTTAAACAGAAATCAAACTCAACTTGCGGCTAATACCCCTGTCGCCTTGTATCTAGACCGCAGCTTAGAAATGGTTATCGCGATTTTGGCGGTGATGAAATCCGGTGGTGCTTATGTACCCATTGCCACCGATAATCCTACGCAGCGTACGCGTTACATTTTGGAAGATACCCAAGCGCAGCTGATCCTAACGCAAGAAAGGTGGCAAAACGATTTACTCGGTGTCTGCGAGGATTTGCCTTCTGAAAGTGTCTCTATCGATGAAGGTAGCGATCGCACAAACGAAAATTATGAGAACGTAAACGCAGTTGTCAGTAGCTCGGATATGGCTTACATCATCTATACCTCAGGCACAACGGGGCAGCCAAAAGGGGTAATGGTGCCGCATAAAGGCGTGGTCAACCGTTTGGAAGCGCTGCAAAACCAATTTCCATTGAGTGCCAACGACAGAGTGTTGCAAAAGACGCCGTACACGTTTGACGTATCGGTGTGGGAACTGCTTTGGGCGAACTGGACAGGCGCAGCGATTGTGATGGCGCCGCCAAAAGCGCATCAATCACCGGAGCAGCTGCATCACATCATGACGCAAAATCGGGTCACGGTTACTCACTTTGTACCTCCCATGCTAACAGGCTTTAGCCACTTTCTGTCTCACGCTAACCAATCAATACCGAGTTCAGTGCGTCGTGTTTTTTGCAGTGGGGAAGCATTAACTCCCGAGCACATTAGGCTGTTCAATGCGATTAACCAGCATGGCGCAACCTTGCATAACCAATACGGACCAACGGAAGCCTCGATAGAAGTCAGTGTGTACGATTGCTTACTGAATGAAACGGAAACCGTGCCCATTGGCCGACCGATTCAAAATGTGCGTTTATTGGTCATGGACCCCCATTCTGAGCATCTTCAGTTATGTCCGGAAGGGCTACCTGGCGAGCTGTACATAGGTGGTATTGCCGTTACACAGGGGTATTTGAACCAGCCAAATCTGACGAAAGAACGTTTTGTCGATAACCCATTTGCGACCAAAGAAGAGATAGCGCAAGGTCTAAACAAGCTTTACAAAACCGGTGATTTAGTCAGACGTCAGCCGAATGGAAACATCGAATATTTGGGAAGAAACGATTTCCAAGTCAAAGTGCGTGGCTACCGTATCGAGTTAGAAGAAATTGAAGCGGCGATGCAAGCGCACCCGAGAATCAAAGCATCGTGCGTTCATACCATTGAGGGCGCAGGTGAAAAGTCGCTAGTAGGGTATTACGTGGAACACGCTCCTACCTCTTCTTCCAATCAGGAGCAGGAAGGCGTGGCGCTTTGGAAGAGCGTTTATGAAGCGGAATACAAAGAGGATAATCAGACCATAAATCAGTTCGATATCCGAGGCTGGAAAAGCTCGTTTACGCAATTGCCTATCCCACCGGAAGAAATGAAAGAATGGGTCGATGCTACGGTCGCTCGCATTCAAGGGTTAAGCCCTCATTCCGTATTAGAAATTGGCTCGGGATCGGGTTTGATTTTCTATCCATTATTGCCGTCTTGCACCCACTATATAGCCACCGATTTTTCTTCAAATGCGATGAATCGTTTGTCTTCTTCGGCAAAAGTGTTGGGATATGAGCATAAATCTGAATTTGTCACTTGCCCAGCCGACGAAGTGGCTAGTGCCGCGTTAGAGCAACGTGTTGATACAGTGGTGATGAATTCGGTTTCTCAATATTTTCCTAATGCTGGCTACCTCGACAAAGTGATCGAACAAGCCATTGAAAGCATTGAGGGGGAAGGCAACCTATTCTTTGGTGATATAAGAGATCAACGGTTACTAAGGGCTTTCCACCTTTCCATTCTTGCTCACCGGAATCCGGAGAAAGCCATCGCTCAGTTAGTCAAACAGGCGACTTGGTTAGCATCGAAAGAAACGGAACTCGCGATTTCTCCCACTTACTTTCTCGCATTGATGGAGCACCCAGCGGTGGATGCGGTTCAAGTACTTCCTAAACGCGGTTTTGCCGATCACGAGATGAATCGTTTTCGATACGATGTCATTGTTCGAATTAAGAAAAACGGTGCAGAAGGCGTCGAAGTAGCCAATAATAATTCTATTAAATTGAGTGAATTTGATTCGGTTGAGTTTTCAAGTGAACTCGATTTACCGAGTCTATTGGCTTCGTCTGAACGTGGAGTTTGGATAAAGCATTATCCAGATGCGCGAGTCTGGGGCGTACAGCAATGCGTAATGGGGAACCCGTCAACGGAACGATCTTTCTCTGCCGAAGACGCGCTTTCCATTGAAGCTTTGCATCTAATGGTGGAGCAGCAAGGGTTAACATTACAAGTATTGCTGGCAACGGAATCTGAGCAAGCGGGTGCCTTACATTTGTTCTTCAGTGAAGGCGCCGTGAATGTCTCAAGCCATGCATTACATGATGTTCAGTCACAACTGAGCCCACCAGCCCAACATCCCCATACCAATTCACCCGATATCGGTCATCAAGCACTGACATACGGAGAATTGAGCGACTATTTGGCACTTCGCCTACCCGAATATATGGTACCAGTGGCGTTTGTTCCGATGAAAGATTTCCCATTGTCGAGCAGTGGAAAGCTGGATCGCAATGCGCTCCCAGAACCTGAATTCATCGATAAAAATAATTATGTCGCGCCTGATAGCGACATAGAACTGGAACTTTGTAGTATTTGGAAGCAAGTTTTAGGCATTGAAAGTATCGGTGTGAACGACAACTTTTTCCGTATTGGTGGCGATAGCATCATCGCCATTCAACTTGTCTCTAAAATCCGTAAAGCGGGTTTTCATATTCAAGTGAAAGACATGTTTGATGCGCCAACGGTTAAGCAATTGGCGCTGGTATTGGCGGACAATAAACCTCAGCAAACGCTCAATACTGAGCAAGGAGAGCTGGAAGGCGAATTCTCGCTATTGCCTATACAGACGTGGTTTTTCAACAAAGGGCTGGCAAACCCACACCATTGGAATCAAGCCTTTACGCTACGTGTCCCCGCTGGTATTTCCAAACCTGCTCTTGAGGCGGCGTTATTCCAGTTGAGTGCTCACCACGACGCCATGAGAATTTGCTTTGACATTAACGAAGGCAGTATCAAGCAGCATTATTGCCGGGCTGAAGAATTACCAAAAGTAGAAGTGCATGAGTTGAATGTGGCGGCAGAAATGGACGTAGCGCAACAGCTCACAACTTGGCAGAGTGATTTCGATATAGAGAATGGTCCGTTATGGCGAGCGGCGTATCTAACAGGTTACCCCGAAGGTGAAGCTCGCCTCTGGTTTGCTTTTCACCACTTGATTATAGATGCGGTGTCTTGGCGGATCATTGCAGAGGACTTAGAGACGTTACTGTCTGACAATACGCTATCGCAGAAAGGAAGCAGCTATCGCCAATGGGTACACGCGGTGGAGCAATATAGGGAAACCCATGTAGCCGAGCTGCCTTATTGGCACGATGTGTTATCAGATGCAAAGACACTGCCTTCTCCACCAAGCGACTCTTCTGGTGCTGATATTGCTGAAAATACGTCGACAACGCGAATCGAGTTTCCGTTAAAAGAAACGCATTTGCTGCTGCACGAGGCGCATCAAGGATATAACACCGAAATCAATGATTTGCTTCTGAGTGCGTTAAGCCTTGCGCTGAATGCCGTTACGGGGCAGTCAGTTAATCACATTACGCTTGAAGGACATGGGCGCGAAGCGATCGACCCTACGCTCGATATTTCTCGCACACTAGGGTGGTTTACCACGGCTTATCCGCTGCGATTAGAGGCGGCAGACGATCTCGAACACACCATTATTCAAACCAAAGAAACTCTGCGCCGTGTCCCCAATAAAGGCATTGGGTTTGGTGCGTTTTCTCACACGTTTTCTCATGATGCGTTGCCGAAGATTTATTTTAACTACCTCGGGCAATTGGACTCCTCAGGAAACGGGTCGATGTGGGAGGTGGTGAATGAAGACAGTGGCAATGTTATTGGAGAAGGTAACCGTGACAGCGCTTTACTGAACATCAATGGTGGTGTCTTTAATGGGCAACTGCAGTTCGACATCATTTCTCAATTGTCGCCAACGCAGACCATGGCATTTCGCCATGCGTTCGACACATCTTTGCATCAAGTATTGGAGCAAAGCCTAGAAGCGGCCAAGCGAGGGGGCGTGAATACGGCGAGCGATTTTGGCTGTGCTGGATTGCACCAATCGCAATTGGAGCATATTGGTCAGTCACGCCAGTATGGTTTATCGAGCATAGCGGATATTTATCCAGCAAGCAGTTTGCAGCAAGGGTTTGTATATCATCACATCAGCCAACCTGAAGATGATGCTTATCGCCTTCAAGTGCTGGTGGATTATGATCGTGCCATTGATGTTGACCGTTATTTTAAAGCATGGGAGCTCGCATCTTTCGCGTTTCCAGCGCTTAGAATCGCTTTCCACTGGGAAGGGGAAATGGTTCAGGTGATCGGAAAAGAGGCGGGTATCACCTCACGCCAATTCACCTCTTTAAGTTTGGCGCACCTCCCAGAAGACGAACACAATGAAGCCATCATCGCTCTACAATCCGCAGAGCGTGAAAAGCCTTTTGACCTCACCGTGTCTGGCCTGATGCGCGTAGCGATAATCAAACGCAGTGACAGTGCTTATACACTAATTCAAACTGCGCATCACAGCATTACCGACGGCTGGAGCAATCCAATTTTGCTCAAGGCAGTTCACAGATACTACGACGCACTGAGGGCAGGGCAAGTGCCACACGTAGTGGAAGAGTCGGTGTATGGCAAAGTGCAAATGCACCGCATGGCACAACGTGATAAAACCACACGTTATTGGTCGGAAAAACGCAATTCATTGAGTCAACCGAATGACCTTGGCGTATTTCTGCCAGAGTCACAGGAACTCGATAGTGTCAGGTCGCTTGTGACACCTGCGCAAGCGTCAAAGTGTATTAGCGGGAAAGCTTACCAACAGCTCAAATCTGCTTGCCAATCCCATAACGTAACACTCAACGTGGCACTGCAGTTTGCATGGCATAAGTTGATTCAAATCTACACACAAGACGTTCAAACCATTGTTGGAACCACGGTTTCGGGGCGAGATGTTCCGGTCGATGGGATTGAAGAAAGCGTCGGCTTATACATCAATACCTTGCCACTCGCCGTCAATTGGACCGATTCCCTCACCGTTGCCGAAGTACTTACTTCCATTCATCGAAGTATCGCTGAACTTAATAGCTTTAGTGGGATTGCATTGGCCGATCTGCAAGAAGACGGCAAGCGCCTTTTCCATAGTTTGTTTATTTTTGAAAACTACCCATCTCTCGATGATGTGTCTCCAACTGGGCTTTCGGCAGACAGCACACCGAGAAGTTGGTCCGATAAAATGGACTACCCATTTTCGGTGATGGCCTACGAGAAAGAAGGTGCGTTGTCGATTCAGCTAGGTTTTGATCAGTCGCTGATGGAAATCAGCCAAGTCGAAAGGTTATTGACGCAATTGGAGAGCATATTGCAGTTTGTTGCTCATCAGAGCGACAAAAGCCATCACCATATCAATGTGATTGATAGCACTGAGCAAAACAGGCTCATTCACGACTGGAATACCACACAATCGCCTGCGCCCTCCATGCCAACGTGGCATCAACTGTTTGAAGCGCAAGTGCAAACTACACCGAATGCGGTGGCACTCACCTATCAAGATCAGCATTTGACCTATCAAAAGCTGAACCAAAAAGCCAACCAGCTCGCGCATACTCTTCGCCAACAGCATGTGATTCGTTACGAGCGTGAACTGACGGCAGACACACCGATTGCCTTGTACTTAGACCGAAGTGTAGACATGGTGGTGAGCATTTTAGCGGTGCTCAAAGCGGGCGGGGCGTATGTCCCTGTATCGCCGGAATACCCGAAAGAGCGCACGCAGTTTATTTTGGAAGATACCGCGGCACCGCTGATACTTACTCAGCAAACGCATCTTAGCCAGCTGGATAGTTGGTTAAGTGATTTACCGCAGCTTCCCGAGCTGGTGTTGGCAGACAACGCGTATCCTCAGTCATCAGAGAACCTAAACCTGACGGTTTCAGGTGAGGACCTCGCGTACATCATTTACACCTCGGGCACCACAGGTAAGCCCAAAGGGGTAATGATGCCGCATTCGGCTTACGCCGATTTCATTCATCAATATCATCAGTCTGTCCAGGCGCAGCCTGTTTCCTTAGTCAGCCTCACTCAATACACCTTTGACATCTTTGGCTTGGAATACGGCTTACCGTTGTTGTCAGGTGGTACGTTTCATCTGTCGGATATCCACCAAGCATCGGAAACCTTATCCGAGCATGCCAGCAAGACCAACGTATTACAGCTTACCCCTTCGGTGTGGTCAGTGTTGCAAGTGGCGTTGCCAGAAGCCCTCGATTTGTCTCATGTGACCGTTATTGTTGGAGGCGAAAGTGGCTCGGAAGCTATTTACCAAAGCTTGTCGCAGCGTTTTAAAGAGGCCATTCAAGTGTACGGTCCAACTGAAGCGTGCATTTGGAGTACCCAATCTCGATACCAATCGGGCAACGCCCACATTATCGGCACACCGCTGAGTAACGAGCGATGCTATGTCCTCTCGGGCAGTGGAAAGCTGTGCCCAATCGGTGTTCCCGGTGAGCTGCACATTGGGGGCGCAGGATTGGCGAGAGGCTACCTCAACCGAGACACCCTAACAGCGGAGCAGTTTATCGACAGTCCAATTGAAGGGCAGGATGAACGGTTATACAAAACTGGAGACTGGGTACGCTGGCGTCACGATGGTCAACTGGAATACATCGGGCGTAATGACAGCCAAGTGAAGATACGCGGTTACCGGATTGAGCTGGGTGAAATTGAAGCCACGCTTATGGCGGTTGATGGGGTGCAGCAAGCTGTCGTCATCGACAGAGAAAAAGAAGGCGACAAGTATCTTGCCTCGTACCTTGTGAGTGACCAGACACTCAGCATAGATGACCTCCGCCACAGCTTAAATGCTCATCTGCCGGATTACATGGTGCCTGCCACCTTCAACCAGATTGAAGCCATCCCTCTTACGTTAAACGGCAAGCTTGACCGCCGAGCGTTGCCTGAACCGGAATGGGTGGAATCCAATGGTTACGTTGCCCCAGAAAGTGAGTTGGAAGTCGCGCTGTGCGACATCTGGTCTCAGGTGTTGGGGTTAGAGCGCGTTGGCGTTCACGACAGCTTCTTCCAAATCGGCGGCAATTCCATTAACGCCATTAAAGTCATTAGCCAGATCAACCAATTATCGGTTTGTCACCAACGTGTCGAGCTGAGTCATTTGTTTAATTTAAAAACCATTGCTGAGCTGCATAAGCATCTGCAAGCCCAAGAGAGTTCGGGTTTATTAGACCAGCAAGTCAACGAGATGAGTATTTAAGCCATGTTAGATCTAATCAATCAAATCAAAGAGAATGAATTGTCTGTATGGGTACAAGAGGATGCTATCAAATTAGCATTTGGTGACGAGAAACCATCGGACGTATTACTTGCGAAAATCAAAGAAAACAAACCCGGTCTGATGGATATCTTAAGGCGCAATGGCATCTTATCGAAGCACGACTTCTGGGAAACAGAGATTTTCTCTTTGCCAAATACAAGTGCGACGTTGTCTTTTGCTCAAGAGCGCATGTTGTTTATTGAGCAATTTGAACAAGGCACAGATGCGTACCACATTCCTTATACCGTCGAACTTTCCAGTGATATCCAGCAGGATGTGTTGATTCAGGCGTTCCAAGCTGTTGTCGATAGGCATCCAGTGTTGAACTCGATTTACAAGCAGAATGATGAAGGGCAGTTTGCATTGCATCCGCTCAATCAAAAAGTTTGCATCTCTCAAAAAACAGTTGCGGACTTTGCTGACTTTAAAGCCCAATTGTCTCAAGCGATTGAGCGACCGTTTGATCTGTCTACCGAAGCCCCAATGCGTCTGTCGCAATTTACTTCTGAAGGCAAATGCTATCTGTTGATACTGTGGCACCACATTGCTTTTGATGGCTGGTCGACCGACATTTTCTTGCGTGAGCTATCTCAGGCATATCAAGCTTTGTTAACGCAGGATCGACCTTTACAGCAAGATCAGCCAGTACTGCCACCCTTGGCAATTCAATACAGTGATTATGCATTTTGGCAACGACATCAATTAGAAGGGAAAGGGCTGGAGAGCCAAATGGCATTTTGGTCTGATACGTTATCCGGCTGCCAGACATTGGAACTGCCAACCGATCACCCAAGACCAACAAAAGTGAACTACCAAGGCAGAAACGTCGCACTGACTCTCGATAGCGCGTTGTCGGAGCAACTTAAAACGTTAGCACGAGATCAAGACACCACGCTTTACGTTATTATGCTGAGCGGATTTTACCTCACACTGGCGACGCTGAGTGGGCAGGACGACATTGTTGTCGGTACGCCTTCCGACAACCGCCATCAACCCCAGACACAAGACTTGATTGGTTACTTTGCGACGTCTCTGGTGTTAAGAGCTCAAGTGGATCAAGCTGGGACAGTGAGCGATCTGTTTAAGCAGGTTCACGCAGTAATGACCAACGCTAAAATGAATCAGGATGTGCCGTTCGAGCGCTTGATTGATTTGCTCAACGTAGAGCGCGATATGTCGCGTCACCCACTGTTCCAAGTGATGTTTGGCATGCAAAGTTTCGGTCATCAGCAATTGAGCCAAGACGCATTGCCATTTGAATCGGTCGATTTGGGCGACGAAGGGCTATATGCCCCAGCCAAATTTGATTTGAACTTCCATGTGGATGACGGTCACGAAGCTCTAAAATTGGGATTGGATTACGCTACCAGCCTGTTTGAGCATGCTTCTGCGCAACGTGTGTTGACGATTTATCAACTCATATTAAAAAGCTTTGTCGCGGATTCTGAACAATGCCTTGCAGACATTGATGTGCTATCGGAGTCTGAAAAAACGCTGCTATTACACGACTGGAACACCACACAATCGCCTGCGCCTTCCAAGCCAACGTGGCATCAACTGTTTGAAGCGCAAGTGCAAACTACACCGAATGCGGTGGCACTCACGTATCAAGACCAGCATTTGACGTATCAAGAGTTGAACCAAAAAGCCAACCAGCTCGCGCATACTCTGCGCCAACAACATGTGATTCGTTACGAGCGTGAACTGACGGCAGACACACCGATTGCCTTGTACTTAGACCGAAGCGTAGACATGGTGGTGAGCATTTTAGCGGTGCTCAAAGCGGGCGGGGCGTATGTCCCTGTATCGCCGGAATACCCGAAAGAGCGCACGCAGTTTATTTTGGAAGATACCGCGGCACCGCTGATACTTACTCAGCAAACGCATCTTAGCCAGCTGGATGGTTGGTTAAGTGATTTACCGCAGCTTCCCGAGCTGGTGTTGGCAGACAATGCGTATGCCCAATCATCAGAGAACCTAAACCTGACCGTTTCAGGTGAGGACCTCGCGTACATCATTTACACCTCGGGCACCACAGGTAAGCCTAAAGGGGTGATGATGCCGCATTCGGCTTACGCCGATTTTATTCATCAATATCATCAGTTCGTTAAAAGCGAGCAGTCCGTCGAAACTCAGTCCGGCGAGGCGAAGCCTGTTTCCCTAGTCAGCCTCACTCAATACACCTTTGACATCTTTGGTTTGGAATACGGCTTACCACTCTTGTCAGGCGGAACAGTTCACCTGTCGGATATCCACCAAGCATCAGAAACCTTATCCGAGCATGTCAGCAAGACCAACGTATTGCAGCTTACCCCGTCGGTGTGGTCAGTATTGCAAGTGGCACTGCCAGAAGCTTTCGACCTGTCTCACGTGACCGTTATTGTTGGCGGTGAAAGTGGCTCGGAAGCGATTTACCAAAGCTTGTCGCAGCGTTTTAAAGAGGCCATTCAAGTGTACGGTCCAACTGAAGCGTGCATTTGGAGTACCCAATCTCGATACCAATCGGGCAACGCCCACATTATCGGTACACCGCTGAGTAACGAGCGATGCTATGTCCTCTCTGGCAATGGAAAGCTGTGCCCAATCGGTGTTCCAGGTGAGCTGCACATTGGGGGCGCAGGATTGGCGAGAGGTTACCTCAACCGAGAAACCCTAACAGCGGAGCAGTTTATCGACAGTCCAATTGAAGGGCTGGATGAACGGTTATACAAAACTGGAGACTGGGTACGCTGGCGTCACGATGGCCAACTGGAATACATCGGGCGCAATGATAGCCAAGTGAAGATACGCGGTTACCGGATTGAGTTGGGTGAAATTGAAGCCACGCTTATGGCGGTTGATGGGGTACAGCAAGCTGTCGTCATCGACAGAGAAAAAGAAGGCGACAAGTATCTTGCCGCGTACCTTGTGAGTGACCAGACACTCAACATAGATGACCTCCGCCACAGCTTAAATGCTCATCTGCCAGATTACATGGTGCCCGCCACCTTCAACCAGATTGAAGCCATCCCTCTTACGTTAAACGGCAAGCTTGACCGCCGAGCGCTGCCTGAACCGGAATGGGTGGAATCCAGTGGTTACGTCGCCCCAGAAAGTGAGTTGGAAATCGCGCTGTGCGGCATCTGGTCGCAGGTGTTGGGGTTAGAGCGCGTTGGTGTTCACGACAGTTTCTTCCAAATCGGCGGTAATTCCATTAACGCCATTAAAGTCATTAGCCAGATCAATCGCTACCTTGGTCATTCGCTGCGTTTGGAATTAGTGAACCTCTATACCACCAAAACGATCGCCGAGTTGGCAGCGTATATTGAAGAAAATCAAACCGTCAGCTTCCTTGATGAGCAAGATAACGAAATGAGTATTTAGTTATGTACGAATTAGTGAATCGAATCAAAGCCAGCAACATGTCGGTTTGGGTGGAAGACGACGCCATTAAGCTGGCGTTTGCTGGTGATAAACCGTGTTCAGAGTTGCTGGGGGAGATTAAAGCAAGAAAGCCAGAATTATTGGGCATATTGCAGCAAAACCAGATCACCTCTAAGCATGCGTTTTGGGATAAAGAGATACTGGCTATGCCAGAGACGCAAACCGAGCTTTCTTTTTCACAAGAACGCATGCTGTTCATAGAGCAATTTGAGCAAGGCACGGATGCGTACCATATTCCCTATGTCTTTGAGCTCAATACCGACGTCGATTTACCGGCGTTGGAACGGTCCTTTCAAAAGATAGTCGAGCGTCATCCGGTATTGAATTCAATATACCTGACTGATGAACAAGACAAGGCGTATGTGAAGCTGCTGGCATCCACAGTGCAAATGGACGTGGAATCCATCGCACCCAATACGCCAGTAAAAACCATTTTTGATTCCGAAATATCTCGACCTTTCCAATTGGATCAAGAGCGACCGATCCGGTTGATTCGCTACCTAGGGTTGGAGAAAGATTACTTGCTGGTCATTTGGCATCATATTGCCTTTGATGGTTGGTCGACCGATGTTTTTCTTAACGAGTTATCGCTGGCGTACCAAGCTTACAGCACAGGGAACTCACCTGTGCTGCCTGAATTGGACATTAGTTATGCCGATTACTCCCTTTGGCAGCGTCAGCAACTAACGGGCTCAAACCTAGAGAAGCAGCTTTCGTTTTGGAAGCATCAGCTTGATGGCGTTGAAACGCTAGCCTTACCGACCGATTCTCCGCGCCCAGCGACAATCGATTACAGCGGTAAAGATTTAGTATTCACGTTTGATAGTGGGCTTTCTGATCAGCTTCGACAGCTCGCTCGTCAGCAAGATACCACCTTGTACACAGTATTGCTGAGTGGGTTTTATGCGACTCTAGCACTATTGTCTGGTCAGAAAAGCATTGTCGTCGGCACGCCTTCTGATAACCGCCATTACACGCAAGTCCAAAATTTGATTGGTTACTTTGTTAATTCATTGCCAATGCGAGCGGATGTATCGCTATCGTCGAGCGTGAAAGCTTTCATCAACTTAGTTCACAACGTGGTAGCAGATGCAAAGGCACATCAAGATTTACCCTTCGAGCAACTTGTCGAAGCGTTAAAAGTAGAACGGGACATGTCACGTCACCCGATTTTCCAAGTGATGTTCTCGCTACAAAGTTTTGGTGAGAAGCGTTTGAAAGAGCAGACGTTGCCGTTTAAACAGGCGCAATTTGAAGAGGTGCGTTCGCTCAGAAATCCCGCCAAGTTTGACTTGAGTTTGTACTTGGATGACAGCGGAGAAGACATTTACGGCAACTTCAATTTCGCGACCAGCTTGTTCAATGATGACACCATTCAAAGAATTACCGACGTCTACTCATGGGTATTAAAGAGCTTTGCTGCTAATCCGAATCAAGCGCTTGGGCAAATTAATGTGCTTTCACCGGCTGAGCGCGAGCAGCTTTTTGAACAGTGGAACAACACGCACGAAGATTACCCTAAAAGAAATTTGCTCGACGGATTCAATGAGCAAGTGGCAAAGCAACCTAATGCGCTTGCGGTCGTTTGTGGTGACCAGAACGTTAGTTATCAAGAGGTGCACGAGCATCGTTTGTTAGTAGCAAATCAGCTTCAACAAGCAGGGGTAGAACGAGGTGAGTTGGTTGGTGTACTGACGGAAAAAGGCGAACCACAGCTGGTGGCTACGTTGGGCATTATGTCGATTGGGGCGGCGTATTTACCACTCAATGTGGCTTGGCCAGCATCGCGTTTGAATGATGTGTTGAAAGCGGGTGATGTAACGCACCTTGTGATGACTCAGTGCCAGCAAGACTTGTACGCTGGCGACGAGTGGCTAAAAAATTATCAGATCACGATCATTGAATCGGTGTACCAAACCTCTATCCCAGACCATTGGGAAAATGGACTGTGGCGAGAGGCGTTACCGAATGTCAGCCCTGATGAGTTGGCGTACATTATTTTCACCTCTGGTAGCACGGGAAAACCGAAAGGGGTGGTGATCAGCCATGATGGTGCAATGAACACCATCGAAGCGGTGAATCGAACGTTCGACGTTCAGCCGCAAGACCGAGTATTGGCGCTATCGGATTTGAGCTTCGATCTTTCTGTTTACGATTTATTCGGTACGTTAGCAGCAGGCGCAGCCATTGTTTTCCCTGAACAATCAGAAGTGCAAAACCCAAGTCGATGGGTCGAACTTGTCGATACCCATCAAGTGACTATTTGGAACTCTGTGCCTCAATTGGTGCAGCTTTTGGTGGAAGAGGTGGCGTTGCCTATTGGTACTTCTGGAATAGGGGGCTCCAAATGCGAACATCCACAAAGCCTCCGTTCATTGAAAGTCGTGCTCATGAGTGGGGATTGGATCCCACTTCAACTTCCGAAGCAACTTAAGAGTCTAATACCGACAGTACAAGCCATCAGTTTAGGTGGTGCAACGGAAGGGAGTATCTGGTCAATTTGGTATCCCATTCAGTCGGTTAACCCTGATTGGCAAAGTATTCCTTATGGGTTGGCGATGCCAAATCAAACCATGTGGGTGCTTAACGAGCAGGGTGGTCATTGTCCAGCCGGAGCGATAGGAGAAATTCATATTGGCGGTGCAGGGGTCGCGAAAGGGTATTATAACGAGCCAGAAAAAACCGCTGCTCAGTTCTTTGATCATCCAACACTCGGTCATTTATATAGAACAGGTGATTTAGGTTGCTGGAATAAACATGGCTACATCGAATTCAAGGGACGCAAGGATTTCCAAGTAAAAGTACGGGGCTACCGCGTAGAGCTTGGGGAAATCGAAACTGTGCTCTCGGAGCAAGCGGGTGTGAAGCATGCAGTGGTCATTGATGTTGAGCGAGAAGGTATTAAGAGTCTTGCCGCTTACATTGTTTCAGATGACGACAGCGAAACCTTGTTTGCTAGGCTCCATCAAGTGGTGTCAGACGCATTGCCAGAATACATGGTGCCATCAACCTTTAACTTGATCGACGGTATTCCACTGAGTGCGAACGGTAAACTAGACAGAAAAGCGCTGCCCGACCCAGTATGGAACCAAGCAGAAGAATACGTCGCACCAACTACAGACTTGGAGATCTTGTTTGCCGATATCTGGCAACAAGCGTTGAATGTCGAAAAAGTTGGTGTTCACGACAATTTCTTCCAGATCGGTGGTAACTCGATTACCGCAATTCGAATGGTGAGTATGCTGAATCGCGCTTTGGAATCTTGTTCTTTAGTAGATCGGTCGATAGCAGACCATACTTTAGAACCAAATAAAGGCGGCAGTGAACCGAAAAAAGTCACGGTAGTGGATTTGTTCCGTTTCCCAACCGTGGCGGAGATCGCTAAGCACATTGAGTCCGACACCGATGCCCAACCAACCGGTCTGTTGCATTGCCTCACTTCCCAAAATAACAGCAAAGCCAAACCTAAGCGCCACCTTGTTTGTATCCCCTATGGCGGCGGAAGCCCCATCGCGTATCAACCTTTATCATGTTGCCTTCCTGATGATTATTCGCTGCATGCTTTGAATTTCCCCGGTCATGACTACGCGCGCTCAGATGAAGGGCTGATGCCGATGAATGACATTGCAGAGCAGTGCGTCGAAGAGATACTGTCTGGCATTTCAGGTGATATTTATCTTTATGGTCATTGTGTTGGCGGGGCACTTACCTTGGATATTGCCCGCAGATTGGAAGCAAAGGGATCACCCGCAAAAGGGGTGTTCTTAGCGGCGACGTTCCCATTCCCAAGGTTGCCTTTTGCTGCATTGGAATCACTTCGGAAATGGATTCCGTTTGATAAGTTGGTTTCCAATCGCTTACGTTTTGAGTCGATTTTGTCGTTAGGCGGTTTTTCAGAATCACTGGAAGAAGACGAGCTGAATTTCCTGATGTCAGCGATGCGACAGGATGTCATCGATGCCGAAGACTTCTACACGGTTGCGAACTTGTCGCCAGAGGACTACGTCGTCAGTGCGCCGATATTGTCGATATACGGAGACAAAGACAAAAGCACCGAATTTTATGAAGAACGATACCAAGATTGGCGAGCCTTTTCGCCAGATGTGTCGATGGAAGTGATTCCCGATGCAGGGCATTTCTTTATCAAACATCAACCTCATGAGTTGAGCCGAATCCTGACCGCGCAAATTCAACAATGGGAATCACCAACAAAAGAGGACGAAGATAAAAGAGGTGATGAAGACAAAAAATATGAAAACGTAAATGGTTCTGCATTGAGCCAAACGGATAATGAGCCAAAAGAGACGTTCTCGTTTAGTCATTTGTTCAATAGGAAAAATCGGGAGGCGAAACCAAGCTTACCGCTGTTTTTTGTTATCGTCTTCGGGCAATTCATGTCGATGCTTGGAACCGGTTTGACGGCATTTGCATTGGGGACTTGGGTTTACATGCAAACCGGGTCGGTCACCGAATTTGCGTACATTTCAGTGTTTGCATTGCTCCCCGGTATCTTGGTCTTGCCGTTTGCAGGGGCATTGGTCGACAGGTGGGATAGGCGGCTGATACTCATGTTCAGTGACGCCATCTCTGTTTGTGGTACCTTGTTCATTTTCTTTACCTTGTGGACCGGAGAACTGCAGATTTGGGAAATTTACACGGTGGTTGCTATCAGTTCTATTGGGCAAGCTTTTCAACGACCAGCCTACATTGCCACCATTGCGCAATTAGTGCCTAAGAAATACCTAGGTCGCGCAAATGGATTGGCTCAACTGGCTTCCTCCACCAGTCAAGTGATCGCAGTTTTTGCGGGTGGGTATCTGTTCCTAGAGGTTGGGCTGCAGAATGTGTTGATTTTAGACATTGCGGCATTCTGTGTTGCGTTTACCACGCTGCTTCTCATTCGCTTCCCGAATCGGATGTTCAAAAAGCGCGAGTTACCGATACTTCAGGAAATAGTAGAGGGTTGGCAATACATTCTTCAGCGTAAAGAGATGCTGGCGATGGTGGTCTTCTTTGCGGTGTACAACTTTGCGTTCAGCGCCATTATGGTGCTCGGTACCCCATTGGTGCTTTCTGTAGGCAAAGCGGATTTGCTTGGTCAGGTACTCGCATTTGATGGAATAGGGCAGTTGGCTGGCGGCTTGATTATGGGAATATGGGGCGGAACTAAGCTTCGAGCCCATGGCATGATTGGCTTTACGCTTCTAACTGGTGTCTCGATGATCATTGCGGGTATTCAAGCCAATCAGTTTTATCTCATGGCTGGGTTCTTTGGTATCGGAATGTCGTTGGCGTTGGTCAATGCGCACTGGCAATGTCTGATTCAAGTGAAAGTTGGGCTTGAATTGCAAGGTCGGGTGATTGCCACCAACCAGATGATGTCGTGGTCGATGATGCCCTTGGCGTATTTCATTATCGGTCATCTGGCAGAAAACGTGGTAGAGCCGTTTATGGCAAGTGACTCCGCCATGGCGCATTTTGCTGTGTCTGTATTCGGTGGAAGCGAAGGTCGAGGGGTTGGATTGTTGCTGGCGATGTTAGGGGCATTTGCCGTTATCTGGGGTGTGATGAGTTTGCTTTATCGTCCTCTGAGGTTGATGGAGCAAAGGCTACCCGATGTTATCCCTGATGAAGAACCGACACCAGCCATTGGCGAGCCTAAAAAGTTGCATGAGCAAACGGTGCTTTAAGTTGAACTATAAAAAAGAAAGTAGCGGTGCTACTTTCTTTGCATTTCTGCCCACCAGTTCTCGTCTGCCACTATTTGACCAACTTCATCCAAGGGTGGGTAAGGTAAGCCTTTGCGCTTGGCGACTTTTGCGAGAACGGGATGCCCACGCTCAAACAGAATTCGATGAATGTACTCGGCAGGTAATGCCGACTCATCTCGCTCGTACATACCAGCAATTTGGCGCTGTCTTTGCGCTTCGAATAAGATCAACGCGCTGGCAACTGAAACATTCAACGATTGCACCATTCCAACCATGGGAATGATGATGTCTTGATCTGCCATAGACAGAGCATGGGGGGTGATTCCGTGTTTTTCGCCACCTAAGATCACGGCGGTGGGTTTGGTGTAGTCGATGTCACGAAAATCGACGGCTGTGTCTGACAGGTTGGTTGCGAGTATTTGCATGCCTTGGCATTTTAGCTCGCCTACGGCGTCATCTATCGATTCATGCGTATCCACTTCCACCCAATTTCTCGCACCCGCCGAAGTGTGGCTTAAGGTACGCATTTTAGGATCGGGCCACACCGCGTGTATTTTATGGACGCCTGCTGCATCGGCACTGCGGATAATGGCAGAGACGTTGTTTGGCTTATGGACTTCTTCAAGACACAAAGTCAGATCAGGCTGGCGTGCCTTAAGTACGGTGTGGATTCGATGGTAGCGTTCTAAATTCATATGTCGCTCTGAAAAAGGTCTCTTACCAGAAGATAAGAGACCTTTGAGTGTTAGTATTTAATGGGCAATTCCGTAACTATTGTGCAAACTCGTTTTTTAGAGAATCAGTGTTTGCGTCGGCGAACTTTTGTTGCCTGAGGCATAACGCGAATGCGCTTCATAATGCCAGCTAGATTCACACGATCTTTCGCGGTTAACAGCACGGTAATTGTGTACAGACGACCGTCTTTTTCTTCGGTCGAAATACCGTGGATGTTCGAACCCGTTTGCGAGATCACGTTGGTTAACGCAGCCAGCGCACCTTGGTGATTTTGCATGTCGATCTGAAGTTCAGTAATGAACTCTTGATCGTAATCGTTCGACCATTCTACTGCCATGTACTTATCCGGTTCTTTTTGGTATCCGCGTACGTTTGGACACGTTTCGCGGTGAACCACTAATCCTCGACCCGGAGAGACGTGGGCAATAATGTGATCATCTGGAATTGGGTGGCAGCAATTAGCAAACGTTAGCAAAATACCTTCCGCACCGCGGATAGGAAGCTTCTTCTTATTGCTTTTCGAGTCACTCGTTTCGGTCAGTTCATCCACATCGCCTAACAAGCGACGTGCAATCACGATGCTCATCAACTCGCCAAGGCCGATGGCAGCCAGCAAATCATCTAGCGATTCGACTTTCAGCTCCGCCAAAACATGATCGATGTTGTCTTGGTTGATGTCGGAAATCGAATGTTCACCTAATGCGTGATTCAGTAATCGGCGGCCTAAGGTAATCGACTCTTCACGGCGCATGGTTTTCAGAACCTGACGGATCTTGGTGCGAGCACGAGAGGTTACTACATAGTTCAACCACGCGGCGTTCGGGCGTGCACCCGGCGCACTGATGATTTCAATGGTTTGACCGTTTTTCAGAGCTTTGCTCAACGGGTAAGGTTGGCGATCAACTCGCGCGCCGACACACATGTTGCCGACATCGGTATGCACGGCATACGCGAAATCAACAGCGGTCGCGCCCACAGGCATTTCAACAATTCGACCTTTTGGTGTGAACACGTAAATTTCATCTGGGAACAGATCGGATTTTACGTTTTCAATGAATTCGAAAGAGTTACCCGCACTTTGCTGCAGCTCTAACAGGCTTTGCATCCAGCGCTGCGCTTTCACTTGCGCGGTGGTGCCTGACTTATCACCATTGCTCTTATAAGACCAATGTGCGGCGACACCTTTGTCCGCCATTTGATCCATGTCTTCGGTACGAATCTGCACTTCAACAGGTACGCCGTGAGGGCCCACCATAGAGGTATGCAAAGACTGATATCCATTGGCTTTGGGAACGGCAATGTAATCTTTCATTTTGCCAGGACGTGGCTTGTAAAGACTGTGTACTTGGCCAAGTACGCGATAACACATGTCGGCGGATTTCACCACCACACGGAATGCGTAGATGTCCATAATAGTATGGAAACGCTGTTCTTTGGTCCGCATCTTGTTATAGATGGAGAACAGGTTTTTTTCACGCCCGAATACGCGGGCTTCAAGCCCCATTTCTTCCAATCGACCGGAAATCTCATCGTGAATACGTTGAATTATTTCTTTTCGGTTACCGCGCGCGGCTTTCACCACTTCTTTTAAAACGCGATATCGATTGGGGTATAAAGCCTCAAAGCCTAGCTCTTCAAGCTCAACTTTGATGTTGTGAATACCTAAACGGTGAGCAAGTGGTGCGTAAATTTCTAGCGTTTCACGAGCAATACGGCGCTTTTTATCGGGACGAAGTGCGCCCAGTGTACGCATGTTGTGCGTACGGTCTGCCAATTTGATCAGGATAACGCGAATATCCTGAACCATGGCAAGCACCATTTTGCGGAAGTTTTCGGCTTGTGCTTCTTTTCGATCGCGGAACTTAAGCTTATCCAGCTTAGATACCCCATCGACCAATTCTGCGACCGTAGCTCCAAACTGTTCTTCCAATTCTTCTTTGGTGACCTCGGTATCTTCGATAACGTCGTGCAGCAAAGCTGCCATCAAGGTTTCATTATCGAGACGCATTTCTGCGAGGATACGAGCGACAGCGACAGGGTGGATAATGTACGGTTCGCCAGTGGAACGGGTTTGCCCTTCATGGGCGTCTCTTGCTACCACATAAGATCGACTCAGAGCCTCAAGTTGAGGCTCTGTCAGATATTCTTGGGCAACTTCTTTTAAGCTTTCAAAAAGATACAAATTACAGGCCCGAAATGCTTTAGAAAGTTACTGTGAACTAAACAGTTACTATGAACTAAACAGCTACTATGAACTAAAAAGTTACTATTAACGGTTGTGAGCGATGCTGCTTACTGCCGCCAATTCTGCTGCTTCTTGTTCTTGCTGCTCTTGACGCTCGCGAGCATCCAGTACTTCTTTAGTGATAAGACCTTCTTCGATCTCGCGAAGAGCGATAACCGATGGCTTATCGTTTTCTTCAGGCACTAGTGAATCTTTACCGCCAGTTTGCATTTGACGAGCGCGGCGTGCCGCAATCAGAACCAAGTCAAAACGGTTACCAATTTTTTCAACAGCGTCTTGTACAGTTACGCGTGCCATGAGGACTCCAATATTTAACTAAAAATTTAATATGACGAGAAATTATACAGTCTAAAGGCTCAATCGGCCAATAGCGCTGTTAACATGCTGCTGTATTTAGCGGCTTGTTTGTCTTCCTTCAAGCGTTCTGCACGAAGAATAGACTTGAAATCGAGCACCGCGGTGTCGAAATCATCGTTTACAATGACGTAATCATATTCATTGTAATGGGATATCTCAGATTGTGCTTCATTCATGCGCTTGGCGATCACAGCTTCGCTGTCCTGACCACGTGCATTAAGGCGGCGTTCCAGTTCTTCTTTTGAAGGAGGAAGAATGAAAATGCTTTTAGCCAGAGGCATCTGTTCGCGTATTTGACGCGCGCCTTGCCAATCAATGTCTAGGAACACATCAATGCCTTTATCTAGGTTCTCTTCAATCCAAGGGCGAGACGTACCGTAGTAGTTACCAAACACTTCTGCGTATTCAAGAAACGATTTTTGTTCGATCAATTCTTCAAATTTATCTTTGCTAACAAAGTGATAGTGTGTGCCGTCTTCTTCTCCAAGGCGCATTCCACGTGTTGTGTGGGATACCGATACTTTCATTGCGTAGGTTGGATTTTTTTCCAACAGTGCTGAAATCAGGCTTGATTTACCTGCACCGCTTGGTGCTGAAACGATGTATAAAGTACCTTTACCCATGAATAATCCGCTTACCTTTACCCTAGTTACCTGAATGCGAGTGTAACGCACTGCAGGGTGAGATGCCTAAAAAATGGGGCGAAAGGATAGCATTTTTTGTTCAATAACCTCAATGCTTCTGTTTCGACCTAGTGGATTTGGTTGAACTAGTGGGTTTGGCTGAATATGTCCCGATACTGAGTCGTCTCGCCATTAAACAACAGCTCTTGAGTTAGCGCATTGAAGTCACGACCTTGTTCAAACAGCGGCGCTACCCAAGACTCATTACAGTCTGCTCGTTTCAACCTTATGGTGTCATCTTTTATGTGGAAACACTGTTGCAAGCTGTTGTTGCTAGAATCGATAGTCACCATGCGCTTGCCGTCTACCCAAAAGAATAGGCTTCCATCAGAGAAGCTAGATTGCCCTGCGTAGTGTTCATTGAGCAGGGATTGCCCTGTAAACCAAGGCGCGTAACCACCCAACCAATCTAGAATGGTGTTTCCGACATCGCGCTGAGACGTGGCGGTATTGTGGTGAATAGCGGGCACGCTGCCGTCGGTGGCGTAGATCAAAAACGGAATCGAATTTTTCGCTAGGTTCGGCTCCACAATTTTGGCGGTGTGATCCGACATCAGCACGACTAATGTTGGCTCTTTTACGGTGTCATGCAGTTCAGTGATAAAGGCTTCTAATGCTTTGTCGGCATAGTTCATGGTGCTACGACGCAGTTCAGGCATGGTGGATTTTCCGAACGTAAAGTCATCTTCGGATGGAAGTATTGAACCGTGCGTGGTGCCTGTGTTGATGGCAATAAAGAAGGGCTTGTCAGAATTGCTGTTCTGCATTTCGTTGATTTTGTCCATCGAGAAGCGATAGATACTGTCGTCTTGAAAACCCCATTCATTGTGCGGCGCTTCAAAGTC
The DNA here is from genome assembly GCF_030689305.1 of Vibrio penaeicida. GTDB lineage: Bacteria > Pseudomonadota > Gammaproteobacteria > Enterobacterales > Vibrionaceae > Vibrio > Vibrio penaeicida_B. Next base: position 89,407 of record NZ_JAUYVM010000007.1, read on the forward strand.
AAAATCTTCTTTACCGTAGGATTCTGTAAATCCAAGGGATTGAGCAAACGCTCCAACAATGCCTTTGCCACTGCCTTGAACAAAACGTGTATCCCACCCTTGCTCACGTAGCATGTGGGGCAAACATTTGTATTGGCTATTTTGTAAATGTGTACCCGCTACAATGCCGCCGTTAGGGTTAGGGTAGCTGCACATGCTGGCAAAAATACCTTGGACTGTGCGGTATCCATCGGCATACATGGCATCCGATGTCAGCGATTTGGCACGCAGTGCATCAAAGAATGGGGTGGAGTGATGTTCTGGGTTTGGGCTATTCATATCTACCGACGCCCAGCTTTCCAACAATACAAAGACCACATTGGCTTTTTTGAGGTCGCTGATGTTGGAATCGACTTCTTGATTGAGTGCGGCGTTGAATGCGTCGTGAACAGAAGGCTCAGGGCTGGCTGTGATACGAGAAACGGCTTTGTTTTTCCCGTTTGCAAGATAGTAAGTCACGCTGTAAGGCGCGCTCCACGCGATATATGCTTTGTCATTGTGACCAATTTTATAAGTACTCATCGGTGACTGAGGCGCATCGAACCAACCACCGCGAATAAAGGTGACGGTGAATACGAGGTAAGCCAGCGTCGCCAGTGTGTATTTACCGAGGGTTAAGCGGCTTGTCGCCATGTTCGTCCAACGACTTTTCCAAATAATGAAGACAGACACGGTACTTAGAACGAGACCTAAAATCACCAGCGGATAATACACGGTGAAAGCCGTTATCAGTACGGAATCAACTAAACCAGAAGCCGTAAAGAGTTCAAAGGTGACGTGCTTACGTGCATCTTCAGCGTAAATAGTGTCGGACGCCGTTGCACCAATGATCCATAAAACAGCCAAACTCGCCCAAAGACGAATCGCCCATCGCATGTCGAATCGAAGAAAATTCAGAACCAGTAACACCAATGCCGCGGGTGCCGTCAATAATGCCGCTATGGTGGCATCGAATCTCAGCCCGTAAAGCAGGCTGGTTAAGCCATCCAGACTGAATAGGCTCAGAGGAATAGAGGTAGCAGCGAAAAGGAAAATTACCTTGCTTGAAAAAGCCGTCAGCAAGAAGGTGAAAAACAGTCTTAGTATGTTTCTTATCATTGTGAACTCGGGTAAAGCAGATATTGACGCAAGAAAAAGGCAAGCGAAGCTTGCCTTAAAATAGACGATTATTCGATGTTTTGGATCTGCTCACGCATTTGCTCAATTAGAACTTTCAGTTCTACGCCAGATGCAGTGATGTCTGTGCTGATGGATTTGGATGCCAGCGTGTTCGACTCGCGGTTGAATTCTTGCATCATGAAGTCGAGTTTACGACCACACGCGCCACCCTTCTTAAGGATGTTGTTGGCTTCTTTTACGTGTGAGTCCAAGCGATCCAATTCTTCAGCGACATCGGATTTTTGAGCCAAAAGAATCAGCTCTTGTTCGACGCGTGAACCTTCTAGCTCGATCTTGGCCTCTTCAAACTTGGTGAGTAGGCGTTCGCGCTGCCATTCTAGAATTTCTGGCATGCGCGCACGAACCTTGACTACTTGCTCGGTGATGGAAGACAAACGCTGCTTAATCAGAGCTTTCATGTTTTCGCCTTCACGGCCACGAGCGTCAATAAAGTCTTTTAGCCCTTCATCAAAGGCAGCTAATAGGTCTTTGTTGATGGCATCCATGTCTTGCTCTGGGGTTTCCATTACGCCTGGCCAGTTCATGACTTGGAATGGGTTGATGCGGCTATCTTCACCCGTCATCGACATCACTTGATTGGCGGCATTGATCACTTGCTGTGCCAAATCTTGATTGATGGTGATTTCACCTTTTGCAGCTGGGTTCGCTTCAAAGCGCAGGTGACATTCTACTTTTCCGCGTGCCAGCTTCTTGCGAAAGCGCTCACGAAGGATAGGTTCAAGACCACGGAATTGCTCTGGCAAACGAAAGTAGGTTTCTAAATAGCGTTGATTGACGGAGCGAATCTCCCAAACTGCGCTGCCCCAGTCACCTTTGATTTCTTTTCGTGCATAAGCAGTCATGCTGTAGATCATTGAATTGTCCTTTGCTCGCGGAGATGAAAATTTTGAATGAGCGGTATAGTAGCATAATCACCGAGCGAGGTACGAGATCTCCGGTGGTTTGCCGCGATGTAGATAGTCGCCATGGCTAGGCAGCACGAGTGAATTCCTATATACTTTGCCTCCAACCAGATTCGCCTCCCCATGAAAGGTATTTATCCATGCGTCCAGACGATCGCACCGCGGAACAAGTTCGCCCAATCAAAATTACTCGTAACTATACTGCGTATGCAGAAGGCTCCGTGCTTGTCGAGTTTGGCAATACTAAGGTGTTGTGTAACGCCAGTGTGGAAGAAAATGTGCCGCGTTGGCTGAAAGGTCAAGGCAGAGGCTGGGTAACAGCGGAATACGGTATGTTGCCACGTGCAACCCACACTCGTAATCGCCGTGAAGCCGCGAGTGGTAAGCAAGGCGGTCGTACAATGGAAATCCAGCGACTGATTGCTCGCAGCTTACGTGCAGTCGTTGATTTAGAAGCCATGGGTGAAGTCATGGTGACTGTTGACTGTGATGTTATCCAAGCGGACGGCGGTACACGTACTGCATCTATTTCTGGTGCAAGCGTTGCGATGGCTGATGCGTTCCAGCACTTGGTAGAGCAAGGTAAGCTAAAAGCGAACCCAATGAAAGGGCACGTTGCTGCTGTTTCTGTTGGAATCGTTGAAGGAAAAGCGCTATGCGACCTTGAGTATGTTGAAGACTCAGCAGCAGAGACCGACATGAACGTTGTTATGACGGAAGACGGTCGTATGATTGAAGTGCAGGGCACCGCAGAAGGTGAACCGTTTAGCCACGAAGAATTATTGGAGTTGCTGGCGCTAGCGAAAACCGGCATCAATTCCATTGTAGAAACGCAGAAGAAAGCGTTAGAAAACTGATTAAATGAATAGCTCCTCACTGAGGGGCTATTTTTTTGTCTACTCTGTTTATGTTTCTCATCAATCGGAGAGTCATTGATGGAGTAGGCGACGAAACACACTAAGAAAATAGAGAGAAAATTAATGAAAGCATACCAGCGTGATTTTATTGAGTTTGCACTAGAGAAAGAAGTGCTTAAGTTTGGCGAATTTACTTTAAAATCTGGTCGTAAGAGCCCTTACTTCTTTAACGCTGGCTTGTTCAATACCGGTCGTGATTTGGCGAGACTAGGGCGTTTTTATGCTGCTGCTTTGGCTGATTCTGGTATTGATTACGATGTGTTGTTTGGCCCTGCGTATAAAGGCATTCCAATTGCAACAACGACAGCTGTTGCATTGGCCGATCACCACGATGTGGATACGCCATACTGCTTTAACCGTAAAGAAGCAAAAAACCATGGTGAAGGTGGCAACCTAGTCGGCAGTCCGCTAGAAGGACGCATTATGCTGGTGGATGATGTAATTACAGCGGGCACAGCGATTCGTGAGTCGATGGAAATCATTAAAGCGAGTGGCGCGGACTTAGCGGGTGTTCTAGTGGCGATTGACCGCCAAGAAAAAGGCAAAGGTGAATTGTCTGCCATTCAGGAAGTGGAGCGCGACTTTGGTTGTGCCGTTATTTCGATTGTGAGCTTGACGGATCTTATTTCTTACCTCAAAGAGAAAGGTGGGAATTCAGAATACCTTGAAGCTGTAAAAGCGTACCGCGCAGAATTCGGAATTTAACTTAGCGATAGAGTTAAAGTACAAATGTTAAAAAAGACAGCCTAGGCTGTCTTTTTTTATTGATAGGTCTTGAACCAACAGAGGTCAGTCGTTATAAAGGTACCCACGTTCACTGCCATCGTGCATGGTTTTGAATCGACGGTGCATCCACATGTACTGATCCATGCCTCGGGTGATGACTTTCTCTATGGCTTTGTTCATGACGATCGCCGCACCTTCAGCATCTCTTCTTGGGAATTGAGCACTGATATCGCTGTCTATTTCTAAGCAATACTGATTCCCACTTCGCAAGCTTGATGCCGTAATGACAGCACATTTACCCATATCGACTAAAAATCCGGTGCCAGAAGGGGTACAAGCTTTTTCGTATTCAAAAAAAGGAACATAAACGGAGTTTTGGCTGCCGTAATCCTGATCCGGTAGATACCACAATCGCCCACCCGACTTCAGAACGCGGACCATGCCACGAACGTCCTCTCTATCGACCATTTGATGTCCGAATCGAGTTCGTCCCCAATTCTGAATAAAGTCGACCACTGGGTTTTCGTGAGGGCGATATACCCCATAACCTGGTGCAAATTGGCTGAAAGCGCGAGCGGTAATCTCAAGGTTTAGCATGTGAGTACAAACAACCAGCACCCCTTTGCCTTGAGCTTCTAGATCTAGGATATGCTGATCGTTTTTAAAATTGATGATGCGTTTGAAGCGCCAGTTGGGCCAAAACCACGCAATGCCAGTTTCTATCAGTGCAAGACCGGAGTTCTTGTAGACTTCATCTGTGATACGTTGCTTTTCGGACTCTTCCATGTCTGGAAAGCAAATTTCCAAATTCTTGCGAATGATTTTGGCGCGTTTTTTAATGAGCGGTGCCACAGCTTTGCCCAAGCCTCTACCCATCTTCTTTAAGAATGGGTAAGGGAAAAGCGTTACGATCAGCGCTAACAAGCCAAATCCAAACCATACCAACCAGAAACGAGGATGAAGTAATCCTTTGTGAAATCTTGCCGTTTCAAACTTTTTCATGGATTACTGAATCTGCGCACTGAGCAGTGCCCAGTACTCCTCAAAATTGTCGGTTGGCTGGTATTTGAAATCGGAACGGACAAATCGATTTAAGCTGCCTTCTACTTGACCAAGTAATTGGGTAGCCAAAATGCTTTCGTCGACTGGGAAGGACTTACCTTCTCGAAGCTTACGCTCACGAAGGATCTGGCGTAGTTGGGTTTCGATGCGTTCAAACAGTTGATTGATTCGCTCACGTAAACGCTCGTTTTCAAACATCAACGCATGGCCAGACAGAATGCGTGAAAGACCTGGGTTGCGTTCTGAAAACGCGAGAATGAGCTGCATAACCAGTCGAATACGCTGAAGCGTGTCTTTTTCTTCATCCAGAATGCGGTTGATGCGAGACATCAGAGCGTCTTCAATGAATTCGATTAAGCCCTCGAACATGCGAGCTTTACTAGGGAAATGGCGATATAGCGCGGCTTCGGAAACACCTACTTGTTTGGCAAGTTTGGCTGTCGTAATGCGAGAGGCTCCATCAGTGGACTCCAGCATTTCAGCCAGTGCCTGTAGGATTTCTTCACGACGATTTGATTTTCGATTGCCAGTCATTCAGTCCATTCCTTAATTTTGGCAGAAAATTTACAAGCCAGCATTTTAGCGCCAGCCAGCTAAAGAGGCTAGAGATACACTCGTGATTTTCAAGGAATAAAAGAATTTGTTGTTTGCAGCGCTCAGTAAGAGCGCTGTTTATCGAAGAGAAATTGTTATTTGCTAGGCGTCATCTGCGCAGCGATTTCTTCCATCAAGGCTTTGCCCAGCTCGACTTTACTGGCGGTAGGCAAGATTTTATCCCCATCTTTCCAGAATAAATGCAGAGCGTTGCTGTCGCTATTAAAGCCGAGCCCTAGAATGGACACATCGTTGGCACAAATCATGTCTAAATTCTTTTTGGCGAGTTTGCTTTGCGCATAAGTTTCGACATCTTGTGTTTCAGCCGCAAAACCGACAGTAAAGGGACGATCCTCTTTAAGCTTGGCAACGGAGGCAATGATGTCTGGGTTTTTGACCATCCGAATCGTCATGGTATCGCTGTCGTCTGTTTTCTTGATTTTCTGATCGGCAATGGTTTCTGGTCGATAGTCAGCGACCGCAGCGCATCCAATGAAGACATTATGTTTTACAGCTTGCTCCAAGGCAGCTTGGTGCATTTCTGTAGCGCTGTCGACATCAATTCGATTCACACCCACAGGCGTGGGTAACGCGACGGGACCGCTGATTAACGTGACGTTAGCGCCTAATTTCGCCGCTGCTCTGGCAATGGCAAACCCCATTTTTCCCGAGCTGTGATTCGATATATAACGAACCGGGTCGATGGCTTCGCGAGTGGGACCTGCGGTAATCACCACGGATTTACCCGATAGCACCGAAGGGGTGAAAAAATTTTCACATAGGTGAACCAACTGCATCGGTTCGAGCATTCGACCTTGTCCTACGTCCCCACAAGCTTGCTCACCGGAAGCGGGTCCCCAAATTTCCATTCCTCGGCGGCTTAATGTCTGGATGTTTTCTTGTGTCGCTAGGTTGGCATACATTTGCTGATTCATAGCAGGAGAAACGGCGATGGGGGCATCCGTTGCCAGAACGAGTGTCGTTAATAAATCATTGCCCAACCCCGATGCCATACGCGCGATCAAATCAGCGGTTGCAGGAGCAAGCAGCACTAAATCTGCCCATTTGGCGAGTTCAATGTGCCCCATAGAAGCTTCAGCGGCGGGATCGAGTAAGCTGTCTGATACTGGTCGACCGGATACGGCTTGCATCGTCAGAGGGGTGATGAACTCTTTGGCTGCATTCGTCATAACGACTTGCACTTCTGCTCCTCGTTCGATGAGCCTGCGAGTGAGTTCGGCACATTTATACGCAGCAATTCCGCCGCTAATCCCTAAAAGTATTTTCTTTCCTGCTAGTGTCTGCATGCTGCGTTTCTCAAGTTGGTTTTGTTCCATACCCACTAACCATATCAAATATATATACTCAAACCACCTCAAGATGCTAGGTTCAGCGGCTTCTTATCCATAGATTGGGGGCTTGATTTTCAGGCAAGGCACCAATTTGCAGATCTAGTGGCTCTAAATCAAGAATTGGTAACGCAGCATGAAAACCAAGCAAACTCGCCCTTGGGAGCTCATCTTCTGTCCCATTTCATCGTCAAAGAACTTGGAAAGGACTCGTCATTCCACTGTGTTCTTTTCCTTGAACTGAAACAGAAGATAGAGCTCTGAATCCTGCACCTTGAGATGGTTTGAGTATATTTTTAATAAGACCTTAAACCTCCTCATTAAATTTCTGAGTAAGTCTTGCCCATTTTTCTGGCTTTTGGTGTGCTACAAGAGGCGTTTGTCATTCAAAGTGAATCTCTTAAATTTCATGATCTTATGTTTTGATTTTAATCAATGAATCGGTGAATAATTTTAAGGCGTTTTTCTTCTGTTTTTTTACTCAGGCATATCAACCTATTGATAAGAATAACAAATAAGAGGTTGATAATTTATTCATCTAGTTTGTCGATAAATGTCATCGATTTTTTGCGTTGTCCTTTTTTTAACCACTTATTTTTAATGTCTTACACATGGTGTGGTTATACATGGTCAGTTGTGCTGTCGGCTTGTTCTATACCACCTGTGTTGTGTCGGAATACACGGTGACGTTTCGTTCACTGAAAACATAATAAGGTAGACAACAATGAAAATAATGACGTTTGCTACACTGGCGGCTTTCTCTTTTGGAGTGCAAGCCCAACCCCTCTTCCAGGAGCCTATTGAAGCGATTGTTCCTGCTGAGGGGCTTAACACCTCTTTGGTCAAACTTGGGAAAAAGCTTTGGTTTGATCCTCGTTTATCCAAGTCGAATACTATTTCATGTAACTCTTGCCATAACTTAGCAACCGGTGGGGTGGATAACCTCCCGAGTTCGATTGGTCATGGTTGGCAAATTGGCCCCATCAATTCACCGACGGTATTGAATGCGGAGTTGAACTTCGTTCAGTTTTGGAATGGGCGAGCGGAAGACTTAAAAGCCCAAGCCGCAGGACCTATTGAAAACCCAAAAGAGATGGCGTTCACCCATACGTTAGCGATTGATACAATCAAATCGATTCCTGGTTATCAAGCATTGTTTAAAGAGGCATTTGGTAAAAGCAGTTTTGGTATCGATGAAATTACGGTTGCTATAGCGGAGTTTGAGAAAACGCTGCGTACACCTAATTCACCTTTCGACTTGTGGCTAACAGGTCAATCGGATGCGATATCGGATGTACAAAAAGAAGGGTATGCACTGTTCAAACAAAAAGGTTGTACAGCTTGTCATAGTGGTCCTTTATTAGGTGGTCAGAACTATCAGAAAATGGGGTTGGTTAAACCGTTTGCGACGGATAACCCTGATGAAGGTAGAAAAGCGATAACCGGTAAAGAGTTTGATAAGTTTGTCTTCAAAGTTCCGACGCTGAGAAACATCGAACTTACCTATCCTTACTTCCACGATGGTTCAGTTTGGGATTTGAAACAAGCAGTAAAAACCATGGCAGATATACAGTTGGGGCAGGCACTAAGTGATGATGAAGCCGAAAAAATCACAGAGTTCTTGAAATCTCTGACTGGCGAGCAGCCACGTATTACTCTTCCTCTACTGCCGCCTTCGAGTTTTGACACACCCCGACCAGATGTTGGTTAGCGGCATCGACAGATAAACAACGAATTTTGCTAGTGACTGTGTTTATCTCATTGCAGAGTTTGTTTATAGAGAGGGCGTCGCGCTCTCTCTACTATCATCTTTCTAGTTCACCCGTAACATGAACGTGGAATTTACTGATTCCTCAATTTCATAAAGATCGTTGCTCGCTCGAAATTTGCTATTTGCTAATTGATATAAAACGACATTCTCTATCCAATGAGCCTCATTATTCTTTTGCAGGTCGTTTCGATGAGCATCAAAAATCTTCCGTCTGAATCTCAGCCTAGAGAAAAGCTACTTAACCAAGGTCCTAGTGCGCTAACCGATGCTGAATTACTGGCTATTTTTCTGAGAACCGGAATCAAAGGCACCAATGTGATTGAGTTGTCCTCTCAGCTATTAGATGAATTCGGTTCGCTGCGAGCCCTCTTTTCAGCCAGCCAAGAAGACTTCTGCCAGAAGAAAGGGCTAGGGTCAGCCAAATTTGTGCAGTTAAAAGCGGTTATTGAGATGACTCAGCGTTATCTTGGGGAAACCCTAAAGCGTGGCGATGCGCTGACGAGCCCTGAACACACAAAACTTTATCTTTCGAGTATTTTGCGCGATAGGCACAGAGAAGCCTTCTATATACTGTTTCTAGATAACCAACATCGCGTGATTCAAGATGAAGTTTTATTTGAAGGGACTATTGATGCCGCAAGCGTTTACCCAAGAGAAGTGGTTAAAAGAGCGCTGCACCACAACGCGGCTGCGCTCATTTTAGCGCATAATCATCCTTCTGGCGTTGCAGAGCCAAGCCAAGCAGACAGAAGAATCACTCGGCGGTTAACAGATGCAACTGCACTGGTGGATATTCGGATCTTGGATCACTTTGTGATTGGGGATGGAGAGGTGGTTTCGTTTGCAGAAAGAGGGTGGATATGAATATTGAGCCCCGTTTTCTCGCCGAAACTGCGCTTAAAATAATAGAGAATTGCGATAAGGCATGCTGAGTCGGCTTTTAGCGTGTTTTGAGCTCACATTTTAGTTGTCTGCTAGTCAAAATCTGCTATCATCCCCGCACTGAAATTTATGAACCTCAATCAGCTCTGCCTAAAAAAGATCACGAAAACCTGTAAAAAGGATCTGTTCGGGTCTTGAGCAATGCATATCAAGTTAGTATAATGCGCGACCTTTGATAGCCTTGTATGGGTATTCCATAACGGTATTTGGCCTCCAGTCTTCTTATATGATAGATAGAGAGGTTCGGCCACCAAGGTTGATATCGAGCTGAAACGATTTGGAGAAGACATTCATGTCCCGAGTATGCCAAGTAACTGGTAAGCGTCCTGTAACGGGTAACAACCGTTCACACGCACGAAATGCTACCAAGCGTCGTTTTCTGCCGAACCTACAAACTCATCGTTTCTGGGTAGAAAGCGAAAAGCGCTTTGTTAAACTACGTCTAACTGCTAAGGGTATGCGTATTATTGATAAGAAAGGCATCGATGCTGTTCTTGTTGATATCCGTGCTCGTGGCGAGAACGTATAAGAGGAATTGAACAATGGCTAAAGGCATTCGTGAGAAAATCCGTCTAGTATCTTCTGCTGGAACTGGTCACTTCTACACAACTGACAAAAACAAACGTAACATGCCAGGCAAATTTGAGATCAAAAAGTTTGATCCAGTTGTACGCAAGCACGTTATGTACAAAGAAGCGAAAATCAAGTAATTGATTTCCAAATTCTTTGCTAGTGTTTAAAAACCCAGTCAATCGACTGGGTTTTTTATTACCTATTAACTCACTTCCAAGCGCAAGTTAACTAGACGTCACAAATTGTGTTGTGACTAAAACTCATTTAAGCAACAACTACAGAAAGGGGAATAGATAACTCTTTTCTACCGATACTGCTACCCATTCTTTTTGCCAATTTTGAAGCAACCAAAAGCTTGGGGTTTGGTAAAATGTGATTCTTTCCGGCTCTTCGACACCGACATACCACACCTCTAACGTTCTGGCGGGGGGGAGATTTCCTTTCAATTTATCGTACGTACCTGAATCCACCTGAGTACCGGTTAGCTCTGTCCATCGGAGCGCAGCTTGTAAAGGGTCGATAGACAGTTGGCGTGTCGAATTCCATTCATTGTCGACATTTTCAAGCGACCATTGAGCAAAATGCAAGGCACTTGGCTTTTCATTCGGGCTAATAACATAAGGAAGCGTGTTGGTTTCACCAAGCCCAAAGTGCTTTCTTAATACACTTGGCGCATTGATAACGGCAATAAATGCCAAGATCGATAAGATCAGAATGTTGTTCCAGCCACGACGGGAAAGCTTCATTGAATGCCTCAAACAGACGTATTTTGAGTATAATCATAACCTCGTTCCCGATATACCGACAGCCTAATCAAGGAATTAAGATGCCAGAGTTACCAGAAGTTGAAGTGAGTCGCCTAGGGATTACACCTCATTTGAAAGGGCAAAAAGTCAAAGCAATATACGTGAGACAGCCCAAGCTGCGTTGGATGGTGCCAGAAAGTATTCAAACATTGGTAGGCAAAGAAATTCTGGATATTACGCGTAGAGCAAAATACCTGATGATAGAAACAAAGGCGGGTAGCGCCGTCGTGCATTTAGGAATGTCGGGAAGTTTACGCGTTTTGGATGCTTTCATTGAACCGGGAAAGCACGATCACGTTGATCTGGTTTTAACCAATGGCAAAGTCCTTCGCTATAACGATCCTCGACGCTTTGGATCGTGGTTACACGCGGAATATGGAGAGCAACCTGATGTGCTTAATCATTTGGGACCAGAGCCGTTAACGGATGCTTTCGATATTGATTATTTTACACAGCAAGCCAAGCGTAAGAAAACCGTTGTTAAACAGTTCATTATGGATAACAAAGTCGTGGTGGGTGTGGGTAACATTTACGCCAATGAATCACTATTTATGTCTCGTATCCATCCACAGTTACCAGCCAATCAACTCAATGATAGCGAGCTTGAATTATTGCACAGCAACATCAAGCGAGTACTGGATACGGCGATTAAACAAGGTGGGACGACGCTTAAGGATTTCAATCAAGCTGATGGCAAGCCTGGTTATTTCGCCCAAGAGCTTCAAGTGTACGGACGCTCGGGGGAAAAATGCACGGTTTGTGAGAGCGTGATCGAAGATGTCAAAATTGGGCAGCGAAATACTTTCTACTGCCCAGAGTGTCAGCCTTTAGAGCGCTCTTGATACTTCTTCTCCAAAGCTGCAGCGACGATAGTGGGAACAAACTGTGCAACACTACCACCGTGAATGGCGACTTCGCGGACAATGGTGGATGAAATAAATGCGTGCTCTTCGGCAGGGGTAAGGAACACACTTTCTAACCCTGGCAGCAGCCTTCGGTACATATTTGTTAAGCCAAATTCGTACTCAAAGTCGCCAGCGGTTCGTAGCCCACGAATCAGAACATTGGCTTGTTCTGTGCGAGCAAAGTCCACCATCAGCCCTGAAAAACCTTTTGTTGTGACGTTATCTAAATGCTTCGTGACAACTTGTGCAAACTTGACTCGTTCTTCCAAGGTGAACATGGTGTTCTTACTTGGGCTGGCGGCGACGGCGACAATCACTTCATCAAACATATCGGCAGCACGTTCAATCAAATCTAAATGGCCGTTAGTTAATGGGTCGAAGGTGCCCGGGTAAATCACTCGAGAGATACGTTTTGCTGACACATTTAACTCGCTTGCTTTTATTCATTAATCTGCTGTCATCATAGCAAAAAACACTCAAACTTCGCTATGTAACTGGGTATCATGTGTGGCGAACCACAGTGCGGAAAATAAGATGAAAAAAATACTGGTTATTCGAAACGATAAGATAGGCGATTTTATGTTGGCATGGCCGAGTTTCGCTATGCTAAAACAATCAATGCCTGATGTAGAAATTGCCGCACTTGTTCCTAGCTATACCAAAGCATTGGCAGAGCTTTGCCCTTGGATTGATTCTGTTATCGTCGATTGTGGTTCAAAAGCGCCGAAACAAGAAAAAACGAAGCTGGTGAGACGAATAAAATCGGAGCAATTTGACGCTTCAATCAATTTATTCTCTACTTCTTACAACGCATCACTGGTATGGAAAGCCAAAATTCCTTACCGGCTTGCCCCCGCAACGAAAATTGCCCAGATTTTTTACAACAAACGAATCAAACAGAAACGTTCACAATCGGCTAAACCCGAGTATGAGTACAATCTTGATCTTGTTCGCTCATTTTTATTGGATATCGGAGGCAAGATTGTTGAGCCCAACGCACCTTATTTGACTATAACGGCAGATGTTTTAGCTGCGCAAAAGGGCAAACTGGCTAGGCAGTTAGATATCTCCCAAGACAAGTCTTGGGTGTTTGTACATGCAGGCAGCGGCGGTTCGGCTAATAATCTTTCATTGGAACAGTATTCAGCGTTTATCCAAAATTTGCAGGTTGATAGAGAATACGTTCTCACGGCTGGTCCGGGTGAAGAAAATAAAGCCATGGAATTGCATGCTTTGTTGTCCGACTTTGGTGTGAAGTCAGTGGTATACAGCAAAAACGAAGGGCTGGTCGATTTTACCTATTCCATTGCATGTGCAGACATGTTTATTGCGGGCTCGACGGGACCCCTTCATATAGCAGCAACGTTGGATGTACCCACGGTCGGGTTCTTTCCTAGTAAGCGCTCAGCAACGCCACTTCGTTGGCGACCCATTAATTCAGAAGGCAAGCACATTGCTTTTTGCCCACCTGAAGCCAGCAGTAAAGATCAGCAAGAAGATATGTCTCGTATTGATGTGAAGGAATGTGCCGAGCAAGTGAAGCAGTGGTGGGCAGATATAGAATAAACTGCCCTTCAGTATAGGGTTTAGTCACCCATTATTTGTAATGAGGATCGTTATCTCTCGCCCACAAATCTGCGTATTTGATAAAGGTTGAATGCGCGGATAACAAAGCAATCAAGAATCCTTGTTTCCCATCTAAAAAGCCTCGCTTTAGTACGTACATTTTCATAAAACAGGCGAGCGCATGAACCACACCTTGAGACAGCGACGCTTTTTTTCCTTTAGCCTGCCTTTGATCCGCCCAAGCTTTGCCATAACCGGCTGACTTAACGAGGTAATGGTTAAGATTGTTATAGGTGTAATGGTGCAAATCACCCTCAAGTGATTCAATTGTCATGCTGTTATCAGTGATAACCTTTTCATGAACAAGTGCGTCGTTGTAGCTGGTAAGTCCTGTAGGATAAAGCCTAAGGACTCTATCTGGGTACCAGCCACTGTGCTTGATGTAACGACCAAATACCCAGCTTAACCTCGGTATTTGAAATACGATGGATGAAGGATTTTTTTCTAACGCGAGTTGAATGTTCTCTTTTAGCTCTGGTGTCACTCTTTCATCTGCATCAAGCCAGAATAAGTAATCTGATTCGACGTAGGATTGAGCGAGCTGACGTTGTGGTCCAAAACCTTTCCAGTCAGCATTCACGTAGAACTTATCAGTGAACTTCTTTGCAATCTCTTCTGTATTGTCTGTACTTCCGGAGTCCAGAATAACGATCTCATCAACCCAATCATGAACCGTAGACAGGCACTGTTCTAAGTGAGCAGCTTCATTTTTTACTATCAGTGCAACGGCAAGTGTCGGTCTGCTCACGATGGTTCCTTTTTATTCGGTAGGAGTTGGCTAACAACGGTCTCAAATTGGTCAATAACCATGTCAGAAGTAATACGCTCCATCGCTTTCGGATCTTTTACTCTACTCCTCCATGGAAGTTCAGCTGATGTTTTACCCGTTTCCTCTAGGATGGCTTCTTCATAAACAGAAACAACGTTGTCGAGTTGTAAATAAGGGCCGGTTCGTTCTGGGTTATGGTGTGCGTACAACCCAATTACAGGAGTTAGCATTGCATTCGCGATGTGGGTTGGACCTGAATCCGGAGCAACGAGAAGGTCAGCATGATCTATGATGGCAATCATCTGGCTTATCGTTGTTTTTCCAACTAAGTTATTAATTTGGGAGTTGTCAAAACGACTTAGAATGTCTTGTGCGAGAGCTGTCTCGGTCTTGTCAGGGCTTCCGATGAGCGTAACTTTCCAACCTAGGTTGAGAGCATGGCTTATTAAATCTTGGTAACCCTTTGTCGTCCAGTTTTTGTAACCTTTGCTGGTCCCTGGAGCAATAACCAAGTTTGATTCTGTCTCTGACAATTGCGTAGTTGCCCACTTTTTGTCTGACTCCGAGAGCTGAATATTCCAGACTGGTTTTAAATGTTCCACACCAATTGCTTCAGCAAACCCCATCATTCCGTCAAGCACATGCTTTTTATCAGAGCTTCTAATTCTTTCGTTAATGAATAACCGCTGAAGATCTTTACTGCGGTCTTCATCAAATCCTATTTTACGTTTTGCTTTAATACCTAGAGCAACGAAGCTGGCGCGCAAAGCGTATTGCATATGGAGTAGAATATCAAATCGATAATTTTTGAGTTTCTTCCAAATCTCAAAGTATCCTTTCATGCCATTATTTTTATCGAATGATATGACCTCGACATTAGGGATCAGTCTGATGAGGTGTGATTCGACTGAACCACATACCCAAGTTATCTTCATCAAAGGATAATGCTTTTGAATTGCTTGAATAGCTGAAACGGTATTGCAGACATCTCCGAGAGCGGAGAGTCTAACAATGCAGATTGATTCTGGCTTTGGCTTATTCTTCACTATAAGAATTCATCAAACGAATGGACATAAAGATATATTCCTTAACTTTTAGTCTCAGAAAAAATGGATAATTTAACAGCGCCTTCTTCATCTATATCAACAAACCTAGAGTCGTATCCATTAAGTAATCCGTTGAACAAGACGCCTTTGTCACATGAACCAACAGGAACGTCTCTGTTCAAGGTTTTCGCTATCATCTCGCTAAAGTTCTTATGGAGAAGCTTTTTACAGTCAGCGTAAGGTTTGACAACAGTGTCGTAGATACTTTGTGAGTTCGTTAGCACGATACCTGGAACCATATAGGATGCTGGTAAATCCAATGAGCGGCTGATTCTTTTTCCATCAACATGCGTACCGTGATCGGAAGTAATAAAGATAATCCATGGTTTAGATTTGGACTTTTCTTTCACCTGTTCTAATAAAATCTTAATATTTGCATCTGTGTAGTGCACGGAGTTTTCGTACTCTTGCAATTCTGTTCCCGTACCAAAGATTTTTTTGTCATGAGGTGACTTCGCATCAAAAGGAGCATGACTTCCGTTCGGTTGTAAAACAGCAAAAAAAGGTTCTTCGAGTTCTAATTTCGCGAACTGCTCAATAGCTAGTCTATCGTCGGACTCCTGCCTATCATTAAAGCGGCTATCCATGAGTGGAGGCGTAAAGTAGTAATCACTATACTTCCCTGCTACTAGCTTATATATGTGATTAACATAGCTTTCCCCCTGCGTGCTTAGATAGGCTGTTTGATAGTCGGCAAGTTTCGCGTATCGGAACAAACTTGTGTTGAATGACGATGCCTGCTTTCTAGCATCTGGTCTATCTATCATATGGAAAAATCGCACACTTGACGGCATGGTTGCAGCTGCCCCAGCGATGGTTTCCCTCGACAGTGTATGTATATCGTTGTCTTGAATGAGCTGACTAAGGATTGGGGTTGTATCTAAATGATAACCATATTCCCCCATGTATTTTGAACTTAAGCTTTCTCCAAAATAAATGAAAATATTAGGTGTTTCTGACGAGCTAGCTCTTAAATCCGGATATTCATCTTGCCTGAAACTCGAGTACAGGTTTCCTCCTGTAGCATCGGATATCAGCATTGAAGCAAAAATTCCATAAGAGTTATGGAAAGAGCGAATTAAGCTGTGTGTGTCTTTCGTGAACCTCTTTTCAATTTTCTCTGGGTAAAGTACGCCATCTCTTATGGGTTGGAATAGAAAAATAACTAAAATGAGTACGTTAGCTGTTTTATAGCCCGGCAAGTTCTTTCCAAGCCTATAAACCCAATATACGAAAGTCATAGAAGCAACAATAAATGCTAACGACTTCAATATAATGGAGAGACCAAGCTTAGGTAGAATATTGACGACTTCGGAGAGGTTTTCAAAGAGTAAGTAGAGGTTTACTGGGTCAATCCAACCACCGTAGAAAAAAGCATTTGAGCTTTGAAAAGTCAGCGCAAGAAAAATGAAAAGTGAGAGTAGTATTTTGAATTTTTTTGTTGAAAAAGCAATGAGTAAGCCTAGAGTTAAGGAAATCTGAATGCTTTCCCAAACATTTTGACTGGTAGTGATATCTGTGAGCGCCCTCAATAGGTATTCAGCAAATAACAAGGCTGCTAACAACAGTGTGCTAAGTAATGTAAAAGTAAAGATTTTTTTCTTTAACGTCATGCTTATCTTCAAATATTAGTAGCGAATATATAACGGTCAAATGAATTATAGGGTTTTCTAGTCGGTAAATGCTTTTCCAATCATACTCCCTATGATGCGGGCTGGATTTCCACCTAATATAATGTCATTTTCGTCGTACGTTTTGTGTAGATGTGTTGAGGTTGCCACCACACAATTGTTACCGATTGAGCTTCCCTTAGTCATGGTAACCCTTGCTCCAATCCAAGATTTGTCACCTATAGAAATTGGCAAATCGTGGTTTAGCCTAATGTTTTGCGTTGTGTCGATGATGGGGTGAAAGTCGGTATCCATAATGATTGTTTGCCAAGACACAAGACAACCGTCACCGATGCGTACCTCTTTTTCACAGACAACGGTGGACTCACCAGTGAGATTTGTATTAGAGCCAATGTTAAGGTTTCCATCAATAAAGAGTTTGCAACCAGTCCCGATCTTAACACGCTCCCCTAGAGTTACCTTCCCCGATTCTCCTAATGACCAGAGCATTCTAGAGCGACTACTGTCTGCTACTTGAACTTGCCCGAATCCTATACGGATCTTACCCGTATTCGCTGATTTTGGGATTTTTACAACTCCACCTAAACGCAAAAATTTGACTCGATGAGACACAACAACCGGAAACTTTATGGCTTGGGAAAAAGGCAAATACCGGAAGTTGAACAACAAACTCTTAGGGATAGCTCTGCAATATAGGTAAATTTTTGAAAGAGTTTTAGTTAGCTGCATTGCTTTATTCGCCTTTAGCTTTGGTGTTTTTTCTTTTCCACATGATGTTCCACGCTTTCATTCTCCAGAATCGATAGAAGCGATAGCTTTCTCTTGTGATTTTATATAAGAAATGAACTTTGGTTTTTGCATCAAGCTGTATATGGGTGCCTAGGTCGTTGGGAGCTGAAACTATGGGAGGAACAATCCCAACAGATGGGACTTTGTGTATATAGGAGCTACCTATAAAGTAATCAACAGAGTAACACCAACGAAAGCTGGCCTCTAGGAATGCTTTAGCACCTGCTGGGGAAATCGAATAACCACCCGTACGCATATCATTACAATCCCAATACACCAAGTTAAATTCCTCTTTTATAGAATTTACTATGGATGAGCTGCCTGATTGGGTTTCGAGTCTAATGTATCCGTACTTATCGTGGAGCTGTTCAAGATCAACGATCATTTTTTTGAAGCCATCCAAAGGAATTGCGTCATCCTCGAGAACGACTATTGGTTTATCTAGCTCGATACATTTTTGCCAAAGTAAATAGTGGCTGGCATAGCATCCACGTTCACCGCTAGAGAGAGGTCTACTTTTAAAGACTTTTCTAAAATGGTCATCAGGTAAATCAACAAGAGGCGAGGGTAAGCCTTTGTGTCCATTGACGGCGTCAAAAATGGTGTAATTAAGATTAGCTTCGCTCAAAATTTTTGTAATTCTTGCTCGTCTTTCGGTAGCTTCAGCCAAGCTTATGATGAATATATCCATGTTCTATAGTGGTATCTGCTGACTTAGTTCAACGGGTAGTTTAACATAGCAATTTCAGACCATGCATATTTAAAATTCTTTGGATTCATATGAGTAAAATGATTCACGCTATTTGGTTAGGTAAGAAAATGCCTCCACTTTCCCACGCTTGTATCAATGACTGGAAGAAGCAGAATTATGAAGTTCGGCTTTGGACGGACTCGTCTGAGCAAGTCTTAAGGTGGATTGAAGAATGTGAATTTACAAAGGAATGCTATAAAAGAGGGCTTTTTGCGTTTGTTAGTGATTACTTGAGAGTTCGTATATTGCATGAATATGGTGGGCTTTATTTAGACACTGACGTGACCATAGTTAGAGATCCCTTTGAATTGTTTGCCGATTGTGATTTCTGTGTTGGTTTGGAGAATGACAGTCTTGTAGGTACTGCAGCTATTTATTCTATTAAGTCACAAGAGATTCTAGGCAAGTTACTTGATTTCTATCAGTGTGAAATCATGTCCTCTGCGCTATTTATGGGACCAGATATTATGACAAATACAGTGGAAGACTTTAAAAGTAGCGATGCAATTAAAATACTAAAACCTGAGTACTTTTTCTCTTATCAAGGTCAAGCATTAGAATTTGAGCACCCCGAGAATGCTTACGTAGTTCATTGGTATCAGCATACTTGGGAAAACAATGAAATCCCATATTTAAAGTCTAAGCATAAAGGGCTTCTTGGCAAAATATATGAATATCAGAAGCCCTTATTTCGATGGAAATGAAAGTTTAATTATCGAGTGATTCTAGATACTTTTCGTATCTTCTAGATAGTGGGATAGTATATATAACTGCCATAAAAACAGTGTAGGTCCAAAGCCCAGATTTCATATACCAGAAAGATTCAAATGTATTGACGATGAGCCAATAGACTAAAAACATAACTGCTAAATATTTAATGTTTTGGGTGTGCTTATCTTTAATTGTACATCTAAATAACTCAACTATAGGAAAAACTAGCAAAATAAAACACATTATTAAACCAATAAAACCAAATCGTAACATGGTCGCAATATATGAATTGTGCACATGCTTAAACTCTTCTGTGACACTGGCTGCTAGTCTAGAAGAATGTTCAATTATATGAGGCTCAATACCATTGCCAAACCCTAAAAAAGGACTTTTAATAAGCCACTTGACAGATTCGTACCATAATTGGATCCTAATTCCGATACTCGTATATGGTGTATTAGTGAAGTCTCCAGTAAGAATATAATCAGTTATAACATAGAGCTCTGATTTTAATCTCTGATAAAGAATGTCCGATTCAAGCCCAATAAGAATGAATAACATACCGATTGAAAAAATAAAGCTCAATGTTTTAATGTTTAATTTTCCTCTATTATAATGGCTATAGACTTTTGCACATACTAAAGATAGAGCAATGCCAAGTATGGCTTGGCGAGTTTGCATTATACTTTGAAGAATAATTAGAAAGATAATTAATAACAAAGAAGTTACTATTAAAGTTATGCTTTTGGGGGACTCTTTAACGAGTTTAGATAAAAAGCACACTGAAATTAAAATTGAAGCACCAATAATTAGTGCGCCATGTTGAGCATTTCTATAGTCAAAATCTACCCGCGCCCCTGAGAGCCCTACAGAAATTTCAGCTAGTATAGATGCATGGTAGTTGAGAGTAAAAATAGAGCCGAAAACAAAGAAAGCTAGCATAACCCAGATGTATTTTTCATTGCTTCTCAACCAAAAAGCGATAAAGAAAAAAACAAAAAACTCTAGAAAACGCCCTAATTGAGGTGAGTCAGTCGCTATTTCTGGGTAAAAATGAAGAGAATAAAGCCAGCTGCTTAGCTGCACAATCAAAGCTATTGGTAGTAACCATAGTAACTTCTCTCGTTTAAAGAAAGGCCAATGAATGACCAATGTTATCAAAGAGGATAATAGCAAAAATGTTTGAAATATATCGGCTAGTAGTCGCCAAGAGTCTTTAAATGCCGCATAAATGCATGCACTAAAAACCATTAGTAAAATGAATTTTTCAGAGTTTAGAACTCTTGTTATTCGGCTATTTATCATTTTCAAAATTCACTTATATATCTAATGTATTTATGCATAAAGCGATAGGGCTCTTATCCTTAATATATGACCTTGATATATTTATCAAGTCATCTTCTTCACTTGAGTTGAGTCGTCGAAATATCTTTTTAGGCAAGTTTATTTTATCCGTAATTTCAGTAACACCTAATGACGTTAAGTCCTCGGTAATGCTCTTAAAGTTAAAAAAGCTGGGGCCAATCAGTGAAGGTATTCCGATTGCTGTAGGTTCTAATAAATTGTGCCCTCCCACCTTATCCCCAATCAAACTCCCCCCCATAAAACATACATCGGAGGCTTGCATGAGCGTGAGCATTTCTCCCATGGTATCGCCGATGTAAACTTGAATTGAATCGATTTGGGCAGAAGATGTTCTTCTGGAATAAGAAAAACCTTCGTTGTTTACTCGCTGTGAAACAGAATTGAACCTTTCTGGATGGCGGGGGACGAGAATTAAAACGGAGTTTGGAAGCTTTTTCAGAATCTCTTTATGAGCGTTTAATACTTGTTCTTCTTCGCCCTGATGCGTACTGGCGGCAATCCAGACGGGGCGGTCTTTCCCTAGTTGCTCTCGTAATGCATTTCCAGCGTCAATGATCTCACTTGTTACTGTGATTTCAAACTTTATTGAGCCAGTCACTGATAACTTCCCTTTCGGAACTCCAAGTTTTTCGAAGTTATCAGCGTCTTCTTGGTGTTGACAAAGCACCTTGGTTAGGCTTTTGCCTATTTCATTAAACAGAGGGCGGATCTTTTGATATCCGCGTCTAGATTTATCCGAAAGGCGGGCGTTTAGCAATGAAATTGGGATACCAGCTTCTGCTACAGTATGCAAGGTATTAGGCCAAAGCTCGGTTTCAACTATGATCATTTGCGAAGGTTTGGTAACTTTCAAAAATCGCCTAACTGCAAAACTAAAATCGATTGGCATATATCGGTGTATAGCAATATCTGATAGCTTTTCTGCTTGCTCTGCGCCCGTCGGGGTCGTGGTAGTGATCAATATTGGTGTATCGGGAACGTTTTTTTTTAATTCTTTTATAAAAGGAGTCACCGCAAGGACTTCACCCACTGATACAGCGTGTATCCATATCGGGCTCACTTCACTATCCAATTTAGGCGTCAATCCAAAATGTTCTCTCCAACGAGAACCGACAGATGGCTTGTTTTTGCGTTTCCGGAAAAGACCATAAAGTAATACTGGCGCGGCTAATGTGAGTATAATGGTGTACAAGACTCTTGCGATCATGCCGAAGCCTTATTTGTTTCTAATGCGGATATCACGCGGTTAGGAGGCAACTCTGTTAAACACTTCATATGCCCGTATGGGCATGTCTTCTTAAAACATGGACGGCACTGAATGTCAGTGTGCAGCATGGTCAACTTGTCGGTTAATGGCGGCGTATACTTTGGTGAGCTTGACCCATAAATCGCTACAATGTTGCAGCCGACCGCAGCCGAGACATGCATTAAACCAGAATCGTTGCAGACAACGGTATCACAGGCTGCGAGTAAGTCTACGGCTTCAATTAAGCTCGTTTGTCCGGCCAGATCATGGCAATACGCTTGAAGTGCTTCGGGTAAGGCGTTTCTAATCTTCTGAGTGACTTCTCTGTCTTTGGCAGATCCAAATAACCAAACTTGTTTGCCTTGTTCTATAACAAATTGTGCAACTTTCGCGTAGTAAGCGTCGGGCCACCGCTTTGCAGGACCGTACTCGGCACCAGGGCAAAGGCCAATTGCGATTCTTTCATCGGACAGGTTTAATCTAAGTAAGGCACTTCGCTGAGAGTCTGAATCTATCGTAAGTTTTGGTGTTGGGCACTGTGGTAAGACAACCGAATCTAGCATGGTATTTTTGCTGTGGGCGAGTGCGACATACCGCTCGACCATATATTGGAAAACTTTTCGATCAGGACGTAAATCGTTAAGCAATCCATATCGCATTTCACCTTTCCAGCCAGTACGGTGCGGTATGCCCGCAAACCAAGGGATCAGTGCAGACTTCGCCGAATTAGGGAGGATGAAAGAGTGCGTATAGCCTTCTTGGGCTAGAGATTTACCTATTTTACGTCGACCGAATAAATTAAACTCCCCGTGCCCCATAGGCATTTCTATGGCTCGGGATATCTCGGGCATACGTTCTAGGATGGGTTTACACCAAGCAGGAGCAAGTACGTCAATCGTGGCTTCCGGGTGCTGGGTCTTCAATTCTGTGTACAGGCTTTGCGACATTACCATGTCGCCCACCCATGAAGGTCCAATAACCAAAATCTTCATACTGTTGCTCACTGATTTCTCTTCTAGTGCAATAGGATATCATTATTGAATCTTATCGCGAGACCATTTGTTACGGATAATATAGTCTTAGAGTTTTGATTCTTTTTTAGTGGAGTTTTGTCGTAGAGTGTAAAAAAGCACTAGAGCTCTAGTGCTTTTTATAAAAATAATTATTTGTTGACTAATTCCATGTATTCAGCGACACCTTCTGCCACTGTTTTAAACTCATGATCACAACCCGCAGCGCGAAGGTTAGACATGTCCGCTTGGGTGTATTCTTGGTAAGCGCCTTTCAAATGCTCAGGGAACGGAATCGTTTCAATTTCTCCTTTACCATGGAAAGCGATCACGGCTTTCGCCACTTCTTCAAAGGACTCTGCATTGCCTGTACCAAGGTTGAAAATGCCGGATACGCCATTTTCTAAGAACCAAAGATTGACCGCCGCTACATCGCCAACATAAACAAAATCACGAATGAATTGCTCACTGCCTTCAAATAATTTTGGGTTTTCGCCTGCGTTCATTTGATTATTTAGGTGGAAAGCAACGGACGCCATTGAGCCTTTGTGATCTTCACGAGGACCGTACACATTGAAATAGCGGAAGCCTGTTACTTGAGGCAGTGTTTCACCGTGTGCGACCGCATCTTCCCAAACTTTGCGAACGTAATTATCGAATTGTTGCTTGGAGTAACCGTATACATTAAGGGCGCCTTCGTATTCTTTTTCTTCTTTGAAAACTGTAGTTTCACCGTAAGTCGCAGCAGAAGAGGCATATAAGAAGGGGATTTCGCGTTCTAAGCAGTAGTGAAGTAGCTCTTTGGAATACTCATAGTTGTTGAGCATCATGTATTTGCCATCCCACTCGGTGGTGGCTGAGCAGGCACCTTCGTGAAATACAGCGTCAATAGGGCCAAAGTTTTCGCCCGACATGATTTGAACTAAAAAGTCATCACGATCCATGTAATCAGCGATATCAAGGTCAACGAGGTTTTTGAACTTTTTGCCGTTTTTTAAGTTATCTACAACTAGGATGTCGTTGATGCCTTGTTCGTTTAGGGCTTTGATAATGTTGCTGCCAATCATGCCAGCGCCGCCAGTTACAATGATCATGTTTTCACCAAGCTTTAAATTGAGTTGTTGCGAGTGTACCAAATAAGGCGCTAAAAAATACAGAGGCATAGCGCCTCTGTATTGTATTTTGTTCTTATTGATTTATACCTACGTTCCTCTATGGCTGAGGAACCGTGTTCTTTCTTGTAAACCAAGGCGAGGCTGAATCTGTTAGGCTAAACAAGTCGTGTTCCTTATTGAGCTTTTGACCGCCGTCTCGAGTCAGAGGTTGCCAATCAAATTTCGCTCTGTTTCGGCTTGGTTTTACCGTCATAACGTCGAATGGAATCGAGATGTAAAACCCTTTGGTAAAGCTGCCTTCGCCAAATTCTTCAGCGGATAAATTGCTCAAGCTAGCGTAAGCGCCTACTATCACCCCACTTTTGAATTGCTTAGAGAAATCCCCACGAACACCCACATCCTGAGCGAGGTACTGACCAACATCAACCTTGAACAGAGTGTCATCCAGCCACGACCACTTTGGCATATAGTAACCCGAAACGAAGCCGGTATAGCCTTTGTCTAACACTTTGAATGAGCGACCATCCGCAGCACTGTATTGAGTGTCTTGCTGGTATACACCAAACCAGCTATCTGGATCGCGCTGCGCAACAAGGTTGATGTCTGCACCAATAGCCCAGTTCTTTCCTCTTGGGCGATAAAGCCATTCCGTTCCCACACCAGCAAACATACTTTCTAGGTAACCTGCATAAGTTTGTTGATAAATGCTGTCGCCGAAATTATCAAACCAAGTCAGTTGAAGCGTGTCCATTCTGACTGGGTTGTCGTGGAAATACATCCGACCCAATGAGCGAACTCTAGGGGGAACCGTTGTGCCATCTGGTGGCACGATAAAGTTTAGCTCAGGGTAATTGTCGTATAAATTGACTTGGATTGAGCTAGATGCTTGAAGCTGGTTTGTTAACCAATAACTGGCTTCACCACGAACACCGAGATTGAAAATATAAAACTCTTCGGGCTCTGCTATCGATTGACGTAGCGTTGGTGAAACTCCGTAATATAAGCGATCGGCGCCATCATGCACCTGTTTACCACGGACTTTAGTATCCGTACTGACGCTTGAAGCATCAGAAATGTATGGATTGATGTAGCTGACATTAGCAATGCGTTCGTATTTTTTCGCATCAATGTCGGTGGCTTCGGTTGCGATGTGCTGTTGCGTATTGATCACTTTGTACGTGTTGATGGATTTAGGTAGTTGATTGCGCAAAATGGCAGCCGCTCGCTCGTGGGCGATCTCTGAGTCTCGATATTTAACTTGCTCACCGGAGACAATCACAGTCGTGTCATCCACATGAACTTTAACACCCTCATAGCCCGCGACCAGCGCAAGTTGTTTTTCGAGTGATGGCCAATCTACGTCATTGACATTTTCTGGCTGCTCATTGCTCGGGCGAGGAATAGGTTCGTCACGCCATTGTGATGCCAGTTCATTGTAGTTAGTGCGAAGGCTGAACCCTGCAGAAACGGTGTCTCCCCGTTCGTAGCTTAAGCGGAGATCAATATTTCGATGCGCGCGATAAATTAAACCAACGTTTATGGGTGTGTGCTGAGTCATATCGACTTCGTAGAAATCCCCAGAGTTATGTCGGGTCGGGAAGTCTTCAGAGTAATCATTGGTATCGTATTCCACTTTTAAACTAAGTGGTTGATAGGGTGTTTGATATTCGACGCCACCATAGATGGCGGCAGGGCCTTTGAACCAGCGATGGTAATCCACTTCGCCGCCAGTGCCGCCAAAATCTTTTGGTCGCTCACAGAATTTGTCGTTGGCTTTGCAAAATGGATTGGTCACGTTACCGTGCATGCCCATATAGCCCCAACCCATACCTAATGTGAAGTCGAATACACCGTAATCATTGGTGTAGACCTTTTTGGATGCGGCGATGAACTCGCCATCAAACAAGCCAGTCCCGCCAAAGTCTCGGACACCCGCTGCTACTTCCGGTAACCAACGGCTTCCTTCCAATAAACGGAATTTAAAATCGATGCCTTTATCCAGATAAGGGCTGTCCCCACTGAACTCTTGGGCACCCATCCGCTTGTTTGGCACGATCGCGTAGCGAATGGTCGCTTCGAACCATGGAAAAAGAGCGATTGATGCATTGTACATGCGATATTCATGGTTGATGTTTGCGCTTAAATTGAACTCCCCTTCTGGTGCCATTCTCCCTGTTGGCATCTTGATGAGACCAACACCGCCAAAGTCCATTTGGGATGGCGTGTAAGAGGCAGGTTGGAATACAGTGTCTGTAGATTCTGCGTTAGCGTAAAACGCAGCGAATAGAGAAAGGGTTAGCATTGATTGGCGAAACATCATTTATCCACCGCGTATCTAAGAAGTTGAGCTATGTCTTTGTTTGTTTCCGGAGTATCTCTGGAACCAATGAATATCTTTGAGCTTGGGCTTATGTAATAGCGATCTGGCTGCCAATAACCTAGTTTTGTTTGAATGAGATCACCGTTGGCATGAATAATATAGGTTTGATCTAAATCGCCAAATTCAGATAGCTCAAGACTATTCAAATAAGCCGTGAGGTCTCGACTATCTAATAATGGGGTATGAGTTGGATTTTTAACGTGCCCTAGAATACGAACTTGATTGTTTCGTGGGGAGACATAAAAATCATAGCGCCCAGACAGTAAGGGGTCTAATTCGGGTTTTAACCGAACGAGATCGTAATCTAGGCTTACCCATTCGCGACCAACAAAATGCATCGCTTTAAGTTGATTCAGAAGGTGTAGGCTTTGCTCAGAGTTCTCACGAGTTAGGCGCTTAAATATTGAATGTTTAAGGCCGTCAACTTTGGCTTGCTGCTTAGTACTCGCCAATACACCACCTTCAAAAAACAACGCTTCTTTATATTGTGCTTGTGTGTCTGCTATGACCTGGGATAGCTGACTTGGCAGCATATAGTTTAGATTTAATTTTTGGTTGGGAAGGTGGACGGTCAGTTGATGTGATGACGCTAAGGTACTAAATACCAGTGTACAGGCAAGCACGGTATTTAGTAGTGAGGTAAGTAAAGTTCTCATAATAAGGTTACCTTGCTGGCGCAAATGTTTTCAATATGGTCATTTCGAATTTATTCATATTTGGACCGATATACTGAATCGATTTCATTGTTTCACCTGCATCGGTAATCCAGTAACTATTGGTAAAGGCTTCATTTAGCTCATTAAAATTGACGTGTTCATCAATTTTATTGGTTTCCAGCGTCCACTGGCTTGTGCTTATCGTTTCTTGTTTTATGAACGTTGAATTAACCGATGCACTAAAATGGTAGCGGTAGTCAGGAGACCAATCATAAACAGCGAACCATTGGCTATCTGTGATGATGCCCGTTGATATACCTTTACCGGAAATATTGATGAGATTGCTGCCGTCAAATCCCAATGTTTTTACGATTCGACCTTGTTCCGTTGCTATCATCGATCCATCTGTAGATGCCCATTTTAGTCGAGTATTACCTGTTGTCGGATTTAAGTCAGCAAATGCTAACACCATGAATACTTGGCGACCGTCATTGATGCGTAAATAGGTACTGGCGTACGGGAGGCTGGAAATTTCTTCTTGGCTAAGTGTGACATCATCAGAAGCTGAAAAGGCTTCGGATAAGCTGCTGCCCACATCGTTCATCTTCTGAGTACAGCCTAGTAAGAAAGAAACCACAGAAAGATAAATCAATGTACGCAATGAAAAATTTGAAAGCACAGTCGTATGATCCTACAGATAAAAAATCGCCCTGAACCAGTCAGGGCGATTGCATAGCGATATCAGATTACTGAGATACAGACGTAGACGTAGTACCAGAATCTGCAACTGCAACTGCAACTACAGCAGCAGCAGCAACGCCACCAACGATTGCAGTGGTAGTACCTACTGCAGCACCAGTAGCGCCAGCGCCACCTGCAGCACCGCCACCTGAAGCGGCTGTTGAGCTGCTTTCGCCAGCAGCAAAAGCGTTACCTGCAGCACCTAGTGCAACCAGCATTGCTAGAGCGATATATTTCATTATTTATCCTTACTTATTTACATCGATGTAATGAGGTGATGAAATTCTCCTCAAGGCTATTCTAGTGTACACACTCAGATAAAGTAAATAATCAGTATGCAGATCAGACCATATTTAACGAAGAAAGTTGAAATTCATTGTTTAATGTATGGTCTCATTGTGCACTAATCATTAAGCCATTGAATAATCTATTCGGAGTATAGTGTGAAAACAAAAGTGAAAATAGTTCTAGGTGCTCTAGATCTGTTTAATGAGCATGGCGAACGGAATGTGACTACTAACCATATCGCAGAACACCTTTCCATGAGCCCTGGTAATCTCTATTACCACTTTCGCAACAAAGAGGAAATTGTTCGAGGTATTTTTAAGCTTTACGAGGAAGAGTTGCTTCGCCAGTTTTCGCCAAGTATTGATTCGAAAGATGCTGTGAGTTTGTTTGAGCATTACATGAACAGTATTTTTGCTTTAATGTGGAGGTTCCGTTTTTTTTACTCCAATCTCCCTGACATTCTCGCTCGAGACCCAAAATTACATCGCGACTATTTATCTGTGCAAGAGCAGTTGCGTGCGAATTTGCTTTTGATATGCGAGTCCTTCCAGTCGTTAAATTTGATTAATATTGATGAGACGGAAAAGAGCGAGCTGCTCACGACTATTCATTTCATTGCGACAAACTGGTTTAGTTATCAAAGTGCCATAACCGCACATGAAAAAGTCACAGAACAAGATGTCGCCAACGGGATAAGGCAAATGGTGAGTGTGATGAAGCCTCATGCTACGGTGGTAGGTAAAGGTATTTTAAATCAATTCGTTAGGTGCTTGTAAATAAGCGGAAATCATTAGGTGAATATGAGCTGTGGGCACTCTTTTTACAACATTCCGTTGAAGGGTTTAATACAATATTTCTAATGCTGATTTATGGCCTGTCATTCCATATCTAATTACTAAACAGTAAGTTAAATTTTATTACCAATGATATTTCATGTGGATCTATAGCTCGTTGCTGGGCTTTGTTGTCATTTCCTAAATATATGACGCTTTTTTATCAGTTTACAGAGCTACTTCGTTGAGATTTGATTCTCGTTGTGGATAATGGTGTCGCAATAATAGGGCTTGACTGAAAAACAACAACATTAGCCCTAATTAAACACTCATTCGATAGATGAAAACGCAATGTGGCTATGCGTGTGCTAATGGGCGGTAGCGTGCTTAAACACCAAGCTTTGTTGCGTTAGGACAATCATTCCCGTGTATAAGATTCAGTTCAACTCTTTGTTTACCTCCATCAAGCCGATTGGATATTTAGTGGTATTTTTACCACTGGGTATGACTTCATTTTTTTCCTACGCATCTCCTTGGCTCGAAGCCAAAGATCCCTTTTTGCGTTCTGATGTAACGCTCCTTTCTGATGCTGGTTTGTTGCAGTCTTCAGTCAATCATTATCCTTTGCGATGGGCTTCTATTGGCGATGATTTAGATAAATCGCATTATGACAATGAAAGTCTTGCCCGAGCCAATGAGCATGTTAGTTATGCTTTAAATTCAGCCAAATATTCAAGGGGCAACCGTTCGGCTAAAGTTGTGATCGGAAGCGAACCTTCTCCTTCCGTTGGTTTTGGGCAATTTAATCAAGACGAATGGGGGGCTTACGCATCGTATGAAGCATTGGAGAATAGCTTCGCTTTTCGAGTTTCAACAGGTTACGCAAAGCAAAATGGCGATGATCAGTTTGTTTGGGATGATAGCTACTTGTCTCTCAATGCCGGAGCTTGGTTGTTCTCTATTGGTAAGTTAGACAAATGGTGGGGGCAAGGTTGGCAACACAATCTTGTACTGGGCAGTTCTAGCTCGTCAACAGCGGATCTGAGTGCGAGTTATATCGGTAAAAATACCTTTTTAGGTGGTTGGAGTGCAGAAGCGATTGTGGGCTTTGCTGATGATGCAAGTTTTGAACGGTTCAGTGCTTCACGGTTTACCTCCAAGCCTTTGGATTGGTTGGATCTAGGCGTTACTTATCAAACTTGGTTTGACGGAACAAAGATTCATAGTGGGGATAAGCAGCTTGCTGTCGATGCGAAAGCTTCTTTGCCATCATTTGAGCGTCTATACCATTCTATTTATGCCGAAATTGCTTCAACCCATGATATTTCTGAAGCTGGTGCTTATCTTTACGGTTGGACAGGTCAACTTGACGCATTCAACCAGACTTGGCGCTTAGTGCTTGAAAGGCAGGAGTCTACAGCAGCTAAAGAGAACGATAATGCCCAAGGTTGGACTAATGATATGTACCCCTCATCTCACGATGGCATATCTCGTAATACGTATTTGCTAGACAAAAGTACATCCGCCTCTCTCTATCTGCAAATGGAAAATGACCATAAGCTTAGCGTTGTATTACAGGACTCGTATCAAGATCAAAATCGATACAAAAATACCAATGTCACTTATCAATTTCCTGCAGTCGCGGGAATGGTTCACGCCGGTATTGGTTATAGCCAACAGACTGGGGATAAGACAGAAAACTCGACGTCTGTCTGGACCGGGTACGAGTTTCGATTCTAAGTGACGAGTTTCGCAGGCAAGTATCTTACTTCGATTCTTACAATGACAACTATCTTTCTACAAGCGGTCAGCACCTAAGTTTTCGCTGACACATAAAAGTGAAGTTAACCATGCACAACATCTTTAAGACTCCGTTTCTTGCGTTTTGCATCTCAGCGTTGAGCGCCAATGCAATTGCAAATACACCAACACCCGCGCAAATGGCGCAGTTTAAGAGTTTACCTAAAGCGCAGCAGGAGCAATTGGCTCGCCAATACGGTATTGATTTAAACGCACTACAGCGAACAGGGCAGCCTAGTCAAGACATAAGCTCAAATAACACTCAACTGCCTGAGCGTACTCTTTCGACAAAAAATTTAGAAAATGATGTTGCAAGCTACGAAGAGCAAGATGGTCTAAAACACTTTGGCTACGACGTATTGTTAGGTGAGCCTCAAGGGTTTACGCCGACGGATACGCTACCCGTTCCATTGGATTATGTGATGGAATCAGGTGATGAGATTAAAGTGCAGCTTTACGGTAAGACTAACCAAGAGTATCGATTAAAAGTAGATCGAGAAGGAAAGGTATATTTCCCTGAATTCGGACCATTGGCAGTAGCAGGGCAGACTTTCTCTCAAGTGCGTGCGCAAATAACGCAACTTGTGGAGCAAAAAGTGCTAGGTGTTGATGTAGCAGTCACCATGGGCAGCATGCGCACAATGCAAGTATATATTGTGGGAGAGACCAATCAGCCAGGCGCGTATAACGTGAACGGACTGACTACGATAACTCAAGCACTTGTTGCAAGTGGCGGGGTAAAAGAGTCGGGCAGCCTTCGTCAGATACAGCTTAAGCGGAAAGGAGAAACAGTCGCGACTCTCGACCTTTATGATCTGCTCATTAGTGGAAACACCTCTTCTGATGTACGTTTACTTGCAGGTGATACGTTGTTTATTCCAGCTAAATCATCGAGTATTGAAATCGATGGTGAAGTACTTCGCCCTGCTATTTATGAGCTTGGTGGTGCAACAACATTATCAGGTGTGATTAAGCTTGCTGGTGGTGTTTTACCTCAAGGTTATTTATCGAAAATTAATGTTCGACGCCAGACATCTCAAGGGCAAGAGCAATTTACTTTGGATTTAACGGAGGCTTCTGGTCGTGATTTTTCTATAAAGTCAGGCGACAAAATAGAAGTTGCACCCTCTTCAAGCAACCTAAAAGGAGCCGTCGCGGTACGTGGTGAAGTGATTCGCCAAGGTGCATTGAGCTACAAAAAAGGCATGCGCGTGTCCGATGTGATCAGCTCCGCTAACGATGATCTAAAACTGAATGCCGATTTGACTTATGCATTGATTGTGCGTGAAGTGAATGCCAACCGTGACATCGAAGTGATTCAGTTTAACTTAGGGCAAGTGCTAAAAAGTCACCGTTCTACCGAAAATATCAAATTGAAAGAACGTGACCAGATCTTTGTGTTTGATAACGGGCTTGAACTGGACTATTGGTATGGCGAGCAAAAGAATCAAAAAGTAGAAGGTAAAGAGAAGCTTACTGAAAAACATCAGGAATTGGTTGATGAAGAAACAGGCGCAGTTGTATTGAATGAGCAAGTGAATGAAATTGCAGTTCAAAATGTAGATACAGTAGCCCAAGCAGATAACATCAAGCAATCTAGCCGCGAACAATTACTCAACCCTATTATTGAACGCTTAAAAGCCCAGTCGAGTTTTAAAAAACCGGCGAAGTTGGTGGAAGTCTCAGGTGCAGTCAAGTTCCCTGGTACTTACCCGCTGCCTGCGGGTGAAACGTTGGAGAAAATCATAGAAGCAGCAGGTGGTTTAAGTGAACGAGCTTACCTCACTCAAGCTGAGATCACACGTAGCCAAAGAGTGGGAGAAAGCTTTGAATCACGCCATATACCGTTTTCTTTGCGTGATGCACTCAATGGAGATTCTAACCTAGAACTTCAAGCTCAAGATCATGTAGTTATTAAAACTCAACCAAACTGGCAGCAAGATATGGTAATTGAGCTGCAAGGTGAGGTTGTTTTCCCTGGAAAATACACTTTTCAACGTGGCGAAACACTGAGTGATGTGATTAATCGCGCTGGCGGCTTGACAGAGTACGCTTATGCAAAAGGTGCAGTATTTAGTCGATTAAGGCTTAAACGCCAAGAGCAAGAGCGCTTACGATTATTGAATATGCAGCTAAAGCAAGAAATTGGCAATCTAGCACTGAGGCGTCAAAATTCTGCTGCGACTTATACTACGCCGCCAGCACAAGCGATGGAAATTGCAGAAGAGCTCTCTAAAACAGAAGCAGTGGGTCGTTTGGTAATCAATTTGCCAGAAGCGATGGACGAAGACCCAATCTCGGATCTTATGCTAGAGAAAGGCGATAAGTTATATATTCCAGCTAAAAATCCAACCATTAGCGTTATGGGGGAGGTTCAATACTCGTCCAACCATACTTTCCGCCCAGATATGACTGTAGAAGAGTATTTAGAGTCGGCAGGTGGTACTAAAAAACAAGCTGATACAGATCGTATTTACATCGTGAGAGCGGACGGTTCAGTAATGCTACCAAACAACTCATTCTGGTTTAGCCGAAAAGACAAATCCCTTGCACCAGGTGACACCATCATAGTGCCAATTGATACAGATTACCTAGATGGGCTAAGTACACTGACCTCGGCAACACAGATCCTGTACCAAATTGGTGTAGCTTGGAAAGCTATTTCAGACTAATCAAACACTTAATACCATTCTCACAATATACATTTGGAGTATGATTAACTTCGCGCTCTATTTTTAGGTAACACTATGAATCAACAATTACCGCCAAACCAGCCTTATACACCCTATTATCCCCAATCCCTAGTCGCGGAAAATGATGAAATCGATTTGAGAGAGCTCTTTTCAGCACTGTGGAAAGGGAAGTGGGTAATCATTTTATTTACTATAGTATTTGCTGCTGGCGGTGTTTTTTATGCGCTTTCACAGCCCAATACTTACAAAGCAACTGCTATATTAGCTGCGACCAGCGACAACGGAAAGGGTGGTATGGCCGCAATGGCCGCTCAATTTGGTGGCTTAGCTTCTTTAGCTGGCATTAACCTAGGTGGAGGTGGAACCGATAACAAAGCTATGGCACTTGCGGTACTTCAATCTCGCCAATTTATTAATGCGTTTATCCATAAGCACGATTTGTTGGTGCCATTGATGGCTTCGATTAGTTGGCATAAAGGTAGTGGTGAACTTGAATTAGATTCGGAATTATATGATTCCACAGCTAAGCAATGGATCCGGCAGGTAGCACTAGAGCAATCCGTAATCCCGACGGATTGGGAAGCACATAAAGCGTTCAAAGAAATTCTTTCTAGCTCAGAAGATAAGATTTCGGGATTAGTCAGCCTCTCTATAGCCCACTATTCGCCAATCATTGCACAGCAATGGGTTGAACTATTGATAATCGATCTTAATGAATGGATGAAAGACAAATCTTTGAATGAAACCCAAAGAAACATTGGCTACCTAGAGCAGCAACTGAAGAAAACTAACATTGCCGATATGCGAACAGTGTTTTTCCAGCTGATTGAAGAACAAACCAAAAACTTGATGTTGGCAGAAGTGGAAACTGAGTTTGCTTTTAAAACAATAGACCCAGCAGTAGTGCCAGAAGAAAAAGCTGGTCCGAAGCGTGCATTGATTTGCGTTCTAGGCGCACTTCTAGGCGGCATGCTAGGTGTCACAATAGTGTTAGTTCGATTTGCATTCAGAAAAAAGATGTTTAAGACCTGAATTTGAACACTAATACTAGCCAGTAAAACCGCATGAACTATCTATTTTAAAAGGGTTGCCCATATATCAGGCTGAGATCATGAATTACCTTTATTGGGAAAGGGTTCTGGCGTGGTTATTCCCTCCATCAAACTATCGATTATTTCACAAAATAGCAAGCTCAAAGACGATCGATTTGACGAGTAAATATGGCTGTGATCATATGCTTTAAAAATGGGTATATGGAAATATCACATGAACGGGAAAAAGCCTTTTGGACCATATACCTATCATTAGACCCGAGGCAATCCTGGAAAGTCTCTCATAGATTGGTCGACATAGTGTTTCTGGCGGTAACAGCCGTTATTGGTAACAGCCGTTATTACAGATGTAGAAAGGTCGGAGGCAATTGAAGATTTCGGTAAGGATAATCTGGATTGGCTTCGCCAATATGGAGAGTTTGAGAATGGTACTCCATATTGCTAGAGGTGAAGTCATTGCAATTGACGGTAAGACAGTGTGAGGCTCTTATGGCGATTCTCAAGGGTTAAGTGCTATCCATATGGCTAATGATTTTGCGACAGAAAATGGTGAGAGCCTTTGCCAACATAAAGTCTACGAGAAATCGAATGAGATCGCCGCGATCTAGGGCTTATTCGAGCCTCTGAAGGTTGTAGGTCGTTTAGTGAGCATAGGCGCGATGGCAGGGAAATCGCATGAATATGTCCATTTTTAAAGGGCTATACAAACATTAGGTTACACTAATTTAATGGGCGTTATTTACACTTATCAAATATCTAGCATCCAAAAAGGAGACGTTTGTAGATCATTTTTATTTTTTCTAATGGCTTTGTAACTAGCGGAGCCTAATTATGACTGAATTAACGAACCCATTTACGCGTATTAAAGTGATCAAATATTATCGGCAAGAAACGAAAGTAAACCACAAATTATCAGACATTATTTTTCTGCCATTTGTGGTGTTTTGTCGGGTCATGATACATGGGAAGGTATCGTAGATTTTGGTCGAATTAGAATCGAATTTTAATGCAGTATGGTGAGTTTGAGGAGGGTATTCCTTCATCCGATACGCTGGAGAGTGATGGGAATGATAAGTGCTAAGGCATTCCAGAGTGCGTTTGTTAATTGGATGAAAGCGTGCCATGTGCTGACGGATGGCGAGGTGATAGCCATTGATGGAAAGATGGTTCGAGGTGCCTACGATTAAGTCACGAGGGCAAGAAGCCAATCATACGGTCAATGCCTTTGCGACGGCGAACGGGATGCGCTTAGGACAATTGAAAGTAAGCACGAAGAAAAATGAGATAAAAGTTGTCCCTAAGTTATTGGAATTATTAGACACTCATAGTTAATTAGTGACGATATATGCAATGAGTTTTAAACGAAAAATAGCCCGAAAGATAGTGGAAATAAATGAGGACTATCTACTTGCTGCCAAGATAAATCAAGGGACATTAACCGAGCCTTTTCATGCTTAATTACAAATCAGTGATACTTCAACACTTTGATGGAGATAGTTACTCAAACTAAGATAAATCGCATAGACGATTAGAGACAAGAATTGCGTTAGTGAATAAAGATTTATCGGCTTTAGGGGATGTGGTGTATAAGTGGCTAGGCTTAAAAACGATGGGGATAATGGTTAACATTCGTCAAGAATCGGAGCACACAACAGCGCAAGATATGTCGGTGAGATTTTATATCAGATCTCGGGATTTGAGTGTGCAAGTGTTACACGGTTCAACGTGTTCACATTGGTAAATAGAGTCGATGCATAGGGTATTAGATACTGTGTTTCGAGAAGATGATTGCCGAATAAGAGTGGGCGATCGAGCAGAGGTTTTAGCAAGGAGCCGGCAGGTATGTTTGAACCTTTTAACGAACGAAAAAAGCTTTAAAAGTGGTGTCAAACGGAAAAGAATGCTGTGTGCAATGGATGAAAATTATTTAAGCAAGGTTCTGGGAAGCCAATAATGGTGAGGATGTTCACGCGCTTTACGTGGCAATCAAGGTCGTCTAGAGGCAGTATTTAATGATTATTTTCATATGGTATGATGCAACAGCACAATGGAGATTCGTATAGTACTCAAGAAAAACCGATAGGTCGTTTGGAGTTCGGCGGGCGCTCACCAACACTGATTTAAATGTTTTAGGCGATATAGAAATTGAGTGGCCAGAGCTAAAGACGACGATAGTGGTTAGCATAAGACAGGAAGTCGGTAGCGAAGGAGTGATAGTTCTCAACGAGATACTTCATAAGTTCAAAGAAATTATTAAGTTCGGTACATTTACATTGGTTAATAGAGTCATTGTACTGGATATTGGATACGACATTTGGAGAATATGCGTGTCGTCAACGAGCGGAAAGTTTTACGAGGATTAGGTAAATGTGTCTGAACTTATTAAAACGAGAAACGACGTTAAAGGCGAGCATAAAACACAAAAGAGCAATGTGTGTGATGAACCCTGAGTATCTTTTGAAAGTCCTAAGAAGTCTTAATTGATGGGAACGTTCATGATGTTTCCCTGATCTGGGTGGTTAAATAAAGGTTTTACAAAATTAAAGCGTCTAGTAATTAGAAGTATGTGCTTTAAAGAATATTGGAAGAGCAAAAAATATGAAAATTCTCGTCACTGGTGGTGCCGGCTTTATTGGTTCCGCAGTTGTTCGTCACATCATTGAAAATACCTCAGATAGTGTAGTCAATGTTGATTGTTTAACCTATGCAGGTAATCTTGAGTCTTTGGCTCTTGTCGATTCAAATGAGCGTTATACGTTTGAACAAGTCAACATTTGTAATCGTGTTGAGCTGAATCGTGTATTTGAAACGCATCACCCCGATGCTGTAATGCACTTAGCTGCTGAATCGCATGTTGACCGCTCAATTACGGGTCCCGCTGCCTTTATCGAAACCAATGTTGTTGGTACTTACACCTTGCTAGAAGCGACGCGCGAGTACTGGATCACGCAAGATGAGAGTAAAAAGAGCGCTTTTCGATTCCATCATATCTCGACAGACGAAGTGTACGGTGACTTGCCACATCCAGATGAAGTCCTCAAGAGCATCGATCTTCCTATGTTCTTGGAAACTACTCCATACGCTCCTTCAAGCCCATACTCGGCATCAAAAGCGTCAAGCGATCACTTAGTTAGAGCATGGTTACGTACCTACGACCTTCCAACTATAGTAACTAACTGTTCAAACAATTATGGACCATACCATTTTCCTGAGAAACTGATACCGCTAGTAATTCTCAACGCACTAGAAGGTAAAGACCTTCCCATTTATGGGGCAGGTGATCAAATTCGCGATTGGTTGTTTGTAGAAGATCATGCTCGTGCACTTTATAAAGTTGTGACAAAAGGTCAAGTCGGAGAAACTTACAATATTGGTGGTCACAACGAGAAGAAGAACTTAGAAGTCGTAGAAACTATATGCTCAATTCTGGATTCTTTAGTACCCAAAGAGTCGTCATATTCAGAGCAAATTACTTACGTGCAAGACCGCCCTGGTCACGATCGTCGTTATGCTATTGACTCAAGTAAGATGCAAAAAGAACTTGGTTGGACACCGATTGAGACGTTTGAAACTGGACTTCGAAAAACTGTCCAATGGTATTTGGACAACCAAACGTGGTGTCAAAATGTCCAAGATGGCAGTTACCAACGTGAACGCTTAGGCATTAGCTGATTGCGTTATCTCTTATACAATTATTTTAAGGTTCTAGAGCTTAGGTTTAACTAAGCCTAGTGACTTATCAACTTAGGACCGATTTCCAATGAAAGGAATTATTCTTGCTGGTGGCTCCGGTACTCGTCTATATCCAATCACACGAGGCGTATCGAAGCAGTTATTACCTGTTTACGATAAACCAATGATCTACTACCCATTATCCGTGCTCATGTTAGCGGGGATCCGAGAAGTTCTTATCATCACGACTCCCGAAGACCAAGATGGCTTCCTGCGCCTGTTGGGGAATGGTTCTGACTTTGGTATTGAACTGCAATACGCGATTCAAGCTACACCTGATGGTTTAGCTCAAGCATTTATTATTGGAGAAGAGTTCATCGGAGATGATAGTGTCTGCTTGGTACTTGGCGATAACATTTTCTATGGGCAAGGTTTTACTCCTATTTTGCAACGTGCTGCAAAAAAGGGGAGGGGAGCTACTGTTTTTGGGTATCAAGTAAAAGATCCAGAGCGTTTTGGCGTGGTGGAATTTGATGACGGTATGAAAGCCATTTCGATTGAAGAAAAGCCATTAGCACCTAGGTCCAATTATGCTGTGACGGGATTGTATTTTTACGATAATGACGTAGTTGAAATGGCGAAGCAAGTCAAGCCATCTCATCGTGGAGAACTTGAAATTACGACTTTGAATGAAATGTATCTCAATAACGATCTGTTAAATGTCGAGCTTTTAGGTCGAGGGTTTGCTTGGTTAGATACAGGGACACATGCAAGTCTTCAAGAGGCCTCATCTTTTGTAGAAACGATTGAAAATGTACAGGGCCTCAAAGTCGCTTGTTTAGAAGAGATTGCGTGGCGTCAAAGCTGGCTGTCGAATGAGCAGTTATATAAGTGTGGCTGTGATTTAGCTAAAAATGAGTACGGTCAATATTTACTAGCCTTATTGGATGAATAAATGAGAAAATTAATTAGTATCATTGACTTCCCTATTATTGGTGATGACAGAGGTTGTCTCGTTGCCTTAGAAGCTAACAAGATCATCCCTTTTGATATTAAACGTGTTTATTACCTATTTGGTATGCAGTCTAATTTTCCTCGAGGCTTTCATGCACATAAAGCACTTGTACAAGTAGCGGTCTGTTTAAAAGGTAGCTGCGATATTTTGATGGATGATGGTCATGAGAAGGGAATTGTGACATTGAATTCTCCAAGTCAAGGATTGCTGATTGATGTAATGCAATGGCATGAGATGAGCAACTTCTCTGAGGATTGCGTCTTAATGGTTCTGGCGAATGATGTCTATGATGAAATGGATTATATTCGAGTCTATAAGGACTTTATCGAAAAGGTTATTAAATGAAAATTCATCCTTTGAGTGATGTAGCTACACATCAGGTAGGTAAAGGTACAACAATATGGCAATTTTCAGTCGTACTTGCTGGGGCAAAAATTGGTAATGATTGTAATTTATGTGCACATACTTTTGTTGAAAACGATGTCATTTTAGGTGATAGAGTAACAATAAAAAGTGGAGTTTACTTATGGGATGGAATGGAGTTGGAGAATGATGTTTTTGTTGGTCCCTGTGTTGCGTTTACGAATGATAAATTTCCTCGGTCTAAACAGTACCCTGAGTCATTTCCTAAAATATTAATAAAAAATGGTGCATCTGTTGGCGCTAATGCCACTATTTTACCTGGCATAACGATTGGATGTAATGCAATGGTAGGTGCAGGGGCAGTAGTTATTAAAGATGTACCTGATAATGCAGTCGTAATCGGAAATCCAGCAAGAATTATTAAATATTTAGAGGCATAGAATAGCGTGATTCCATTCTTAGATTTGAAAAGTATTAATCAACAATATCAGTATGAATTAAAAGAGGCTTGTGCCCGTGTAATTGATTCGGGTTGGTATATTATGGGGGGTGAGCTAGAACAGTTTGAATCAAAGTTTGCCACATATTGTGGATCAAAATATGCCATCGGAGTGGCAAATGGTTTAGATGCACTAATTTTAGTCCTTCGTGCTTGGAAAGAAATGGGAAAGTTGGTCGATGGCGATGAAGTGATAGTTCCGGCTAATACCTATATTGCGAGTATTCTAGCAATCACTGAAAATGGACTTACACCAATATTAGTTGAGCCTGATCCTAGCTCTTATAACTTGACTAAGGCGGGCATTGAAGCCGCATTAACTCCCAGAACTAAAGTTATATTCCCTGTACACCTTTATGGTCTAATATCACCAATGCCTGAGATTAGGCAAATTTCCAAGCAATTTGATTTATTGGTGTTGGAGGATTGTGCACAATCTCACGGTGCTAAGATAGACGGTAACAAAGCTGGTAATTGGGGTGATGCCGCGGGCTTTAGTTTCTATCCTGGTAAAAACTTAGGTGCGTTAGGTGATGCTGGGGCAATTACTACAAATGATGATGAGTTAGCCCAAGTTATCAAGGCTTTACGTAACTACGGCTCCCATAAAAAATACGAGAACTTATACCAAGGTGTGAACAGTCGGCTGGATGAAATTCAGGCTGCAATGTTGAATGTTAAACTTAATTATCTTGATTCAGAAACAGGTCGCCGCCAAGAAATATCTAAACGTTATAGAGCTGAGATTAATAATCGGTTTATTATGCTGCCAACAGTGGAAAATGAAGATGAACATGTATGGCATTTATTTGTTGTTCGTTGTAAACAGCGTAAGGAGCTACAAAGTTGGCTGTCTAAACATAATATACAAATACTCATCCATTATCCAATTCCTCCTCATAAGCAAAAAGCGTTTGACAATTTTTCGCAATATAAACTTCCTGTGACCGAAACGCTTCATGATGAGGTTTTATCTTTGCCTATGGACCCAACTCTTCCCGAGGAATCTATAGATGAAATTATCAAAGTTATGAATGAATTTCTTCCTTGAGAGACTGTTTTTTTGAAAGTGCGATAAGGTAGTAAGTAAATTATGTTCTATAATTTTAATTTTAATTTTAATTTTAATTTTAATATTGGTTGGTTTAGAAATGAAAATTCTTGATTGTACTCTAAGAGATGGTGGTTACTATAATAACTGGGACTTTGATATCAGTATTGTAGATAGTTATTTAAAAGCAATGGCTGCGGCAGAAATTGATTATGTTGAGCTGGGCTTACGTAACTTTGCTAAAACTGGTTTCTTAGGCGCTTTCGCTTACACGACTGAAGACTTCATCAATACCTTAACTCTACCTGAAGGTCCAACTTACGGTTTAATGGTCGATGCTAAAACTATCCTTGAGTCTGGTATGCCAATTGAAGAAGCAATTGATGCGCTATTTGTACCAGCGGTCAACAGTAAAGTTGACTTAGTCCGTGTTGCAGCACACTTCAATGAAGTGGAGTTTTCAGC
The DNA here is from genome assembly GCF_030689305.1 of Vibrio penaeicida. Taxonomy (GTDB): domain Bacteria; phylum Pseudomonadota; class Gammaproteobacteria; order Enterobacterales; family Vibrionaceae; genus Vibrio; species Vibrio penaeicida_B. The sequence goes on from NZ_JAUYVM010000007.1 coordinate 130,739, forward strand.
ACCTATCGTTGCTCACTTAAAAAAACTGGGCTATATAGTAGGTTTTAACCTCATGCAAGCCGGTGGCAAACCCGATGAGGTCATTGCAAATAAAGCCAGCCAAGCCGAAAGATGGGAAGGTTTAGATGTCCTATACTTTGCTGATTCACTAGGCAATATGGATAGCCAAGAAGTCCATCGTATCGTAACAGCTCTTCGTACTCATTGGACTGGCCCTATGGGCATCCACACTCACAATAACATGGGAAAAGGATTAGATAATACACTTGCAGCAACGGAAGCCGGTGTTTCTTGGTTGGATACAACCGTGACAGGTATGGGACGCGGCGCTGGCAACACCCAAACTGAAAGCTTACTGGCTTACCTTGATAAAGGTGAGTCTAAATACCATCCAAAACCAATTTACGAATTGGTTATCCGCCACTTTGAGGTGATGCAAAAAGATTATGGTTGGGGTAGCAACTTACTGTACTTCTTAGGCGCGCAAAATGATGTACACCCGACTTATATTCAGAACCTATTATCTAGTACGCACTACGGAACTGATGAAATTATTGGCGCAATTGACTATCTTAGTAAGCTAGATGGTACTACGTCGTACAATGGTGCGGTACTTGATACGGCGTTGAGTTTCTCTGACAGTAAAGCTGAAGTGACCGGAAGCAAAGATGCACAAGGGCTCTTTGACGGTAAAGATGTACTCATCATTGCTAATGCTCCAAATACAGAGAAATACGCATCAGCGATTGAGATGTATATTAAGCACACTCAACCTGTTGTTATCTCAATCAATACAACAGCGCATATTGCCCCTAAGTTAGTTGACTACTACGCCATTTCTCATAACTCAAAATTCTTGTCAGAGTCAAAACTATACAAAGGGTTAGATAAACCAATCATCCTTCCAAAATGTCGTTTTACGACCTCAGAATTGTCAGAGCTTGAAGGTGTAAATCTGATTGATTATGGACTAGAGGTTGTAAAAAAGACGTTTGCGACTCAAGGCACTTACACAACTACACCATATGACATCACAACGGCATACATCCTCGGTGCTTTATTGGAATCAAACGTCAATGCGATTTCAGTGGTTGGTTTTGATGGTTATGCTCAAGATGACGTTCGTCAGCAAGAGATGGTAGACATTCTAAATCTTTACCATGTTCATGATAAAAGTAAAGAAATTAAGTCTTTGACTCCAACTAGCTACCCTATTGCTAAAGGTTCTGTTTATGCCCCCGTTAAGTAAATACGAGGTGTACATTTTTGATTGTGATGGAGTCATTCTAGATTCCAACCAATTGAAAATCGAAGCTATGAATAATGCGCTGGAAGCGCATTTTTCAGCTCAAGACCTTATAATTGAATGTGTCAATTATTTTCGTCGTAACTTCGGTAAGTCTCGCTTTCATCATGTAGCGTACTTTCTGGATAGTATCTTCGATATTGAAGAAGAAAAAAGAAGTGATCTTGAGCTGCTGGTTTTAGAAGATTTTTCCAAACAGTGTCGCGCTTTATATTTGACAGCAGAGCTGACACCAAGCTTTATGGCATTTCTTGAGCAGTGTGAAGGTAAACGATATGTTGCGAGTGGCTCAGAGCAAAGTGAACTAAGAGATGTTTTTGTCCAAAGAGGGCTTGATGCTCACTTTGATGGTGTGTTTGGCTCGCCAACACCGAAATCTGAACTTATCCGACATATTCTTGAGCAAGCACAAAACACGAATGCGGTCATGTTTGGTGATGCAGAAACAGATATGTTGTCAGCTCAACAGAACCATATCGACTTTGTGTTTTACGCGCCTTATTCTAATGTGAAAGAGAAGATGATTGAGCAATGCCACTTACAGCAGCACTTGATTATCGATGACTTTTCAACTGTGAGATTTTAATCATGAGTAATGAGAAAACCTTCGCTGTCGTTATTCCAGCACGTTACGAATCAAGTCGATTCCCAGGGAAGCCGTTAGTAGATATCTGTGGCAAGTCAATGATACAGCACGTATGGGAGCGTTGTTGTCTAGCCGTGGGACAAGAAAAAGTGTATGTTGCAACCGATGATACTCGTATCCAAAGTGCCGTTGAGGGCTTTGGTGGTCAAGTCGTGATGACAAGCTCTGAGTGCTTAACTGGTACCGACAGACTTGCAGAAGCTAACCTGAAGCTTGACTGTGATTTTATCGTTAATGTCCAAGGTGACGAGCCACTTGTTAATCCAGATGATATCAATACGGTAATTAAGGCGTTCTTGAAGAGCGGTAATGTGACGAATGCCATGTGTGCAATTACTTCAGAGCAAGAGTTTCGCTCTTTTACTGTACCGAAGGTTACTTTCAGCCAATCTAGCAAGTTGCTTTACATGAGCCGCGCAGGTATACCTCAGACTAAAGCGGGTGAATACCAATTTGGCTACAAGCAGGTGTGTATCTATGCATTCTCGAAAGAGCAGTTGAATTTCTTCTACAGCAACAAGGGTAAGGCTCGTCATGAGCAAGTTGAAGACATTGAGATACTACGTTTTTTAGAATCAGATTATGTTGTGGATATGATTGAAGTTGAAGCTGGCTCTCTTGCTGTTGATACTCCACGGGATGTCGAAGCCGTTCTAGCCAAATTGCTAAATAAAACTAGTAGCCAAGAAGGAAATTAAAGCATTGAAATCATAAAAATTTCAACTTGAGAAAAATATTTATTTTTAGTTAGGATAAATGTAGTTAATTTCAGGGGATAATTGTGAATTTAGTCGATGAAAAGTGAATAATTCATTAAGATAAAAGGTTTTAATGAAATTAGAGAAAATGAAAATTGGCTTTGTTATTCTTTGGAGTTATAAGTGCTCATGATAGTCAGCATCTGTTAAGATCAAGGTTGAGTCGTTGCAATTTTGATCGTTCAGAATTTACGGTCTAGTTAGAATAGCATTGATATTACAGTAAGAGATGTTTACTAAGTTGGTTTTTATCGATTCAAATATATTTTTTTCAGCACTAACATATTGAAATTAAGCATGAAAGAAGCTTATATTTGCTCCTCAAAAATACTTTCTAAGGTGGTGGTATAGCCTGAAGAAGTGCCCAAGTTATAAGGAATCTCTTATTCACCACAAGTAAGAGGAAACAACCATATAGGTTGAACTCCAAAGCACAGGTATAAGAGATTGAAAGATAAGGCTGGATAGAAGTCTTATAGTTTAATCTATATTTTGTACAACATGAAAGGCTGTGAGGTTTTAGAATTAAATGTTCAACCAGATCATTCTTCAGAGAAAAATCATGAACATGCCTATTTTTGAAGGGATTGAGGTAGGTTGAACTCGCATTTTTTGCCTATCACTAGAGAGCAGCATCACAGGTCCCGCTTTTTACTAACGATCGAGTTGAAGGTTGTTTCCAGTTTTTTACCTCTGTATAAAAATTTGGAGGTCAGCTAAAGAGTCACCCCTCCCTTTTATGCATTTTAGAACATCAAGGATTATCGGCAACAAAGAAAGGTCGAGCATAATTCAACCGATACCATTTTGTTAGCAATATGTGCCATTCTTTCAGGTTAAGATTATTGGAAAGCGATTCAATTGTTTGGAGAAGCCTGTGGTGAAGGTGACGAAAGGTGAAGTGATGGCAAAGCAGTATGAGGCTCGTATGACCATTCTCAAGGGTTAGGTACTATCCATATGGTTAATGATTTTGCGACGGTAAATGGTGTGAGTCTTGGTCAACATAAAGTCTACGAGAATCGAATGAGATCCACCGCGCTCCCGAACTTACTCGAGCTTCTGACGGCTGTAGGTCGTTTCGTGAGCATAGACGCGATAGGGTGTCAAAAAATGATAGCCCAAAAAGACTGTGAATAAGAGCGCGGACTATTTATTGTCGATAAAAGTCAATCAAGGTCGTCTAGAGGCAGTATTTAATGATTATTTTGTTATGGGGATGATACAAGAGCACGATGGAGATTCGTATAGCACTCATGAAAAATCGAGAGGTCGCTTGGAAACTCAGCTGATGCTCACGAACACCGACTTGAGTGTCTTAGGTGATATAGAATTTGAGTAGCTAGAACCAAAGGCGATGGGTACAGTAGTTAGCATAAGACAGGAAAGTTCGGCAACGGAGGAGCAAGAGTTTTCAGTGAGATACCTCATAAATTCAAATGAATTGTGTCTTAGTAAAATGTTAGTTTCGGTGGTTTAGAATTGATTAATACAGTTATTGCACAGGATATTGGAAACCACATTTGGAGAAGATGCGTGTCGTAAACGAGTGGAAGAAAGAGTAGAGAATTTTGCAAAGATCAGGCAGATGTGTTTGAAATTATTAAAACGAGAAGTGACGTTAAAGGCGAGTATAAAGCAAAAAAGAGCGATGTGTGCGATGAATCCTGAGTATCTTTTGAAAGTTCTGGGAAGCTTTAATTTACGGGAATGTTCATGAATTTTCCCTGATGTAACAATAATGGTTTTTAATTTTTAGGTATAAATATGAATAGCAATCAACTAGTGGACCTTTCTGGATATATGTTTTCAGGCAAGTCTGCTGTATCCGATTTGTTAAGGGAATTTGAAGGTATATATGTACCTAGTTACCATGAAGAATTTGAATTAATTAGAACTAATGATGGTTTACTCGACTTATATAATACACTGAACTCGAATTGGAGCCCGAATAGAGCTGATTCTGCTCTACGTCGTTTCAAAAATGTTTCTGATAAATTAGCATATACTTCAAAAGGAATTGAAAGATTATGGAAAATAGGGTTTGGTTATAATAGCCGCTATTCTGATTTTGACCTAAAAACTCAAAGTTTTATTAAAAAATTGACAAATTCAAGCTGGAAGATGAACTGGCCGACAGAATATCTATACATGTCTAAAAGTGAAATATTAAAGAATAAAATAAATTCTCGCTTAAATAAAACATGTCACTGGCCGGAAATCGATTTTTCATTAACTAATAGAAATAATATAGGACAATGTATTTCTGAATATCTTTATGAAGTGTTCTCTGAGTTTTATTTAAACGGAAATCATACTGTAGTTATTCATAATGCATTAGAACCCTATTCACCAGAACAAGGAGTTGAATTGATAACAAATGGTAAGTGTATAATAATTGATAGAGATATAAGAGATATATATGCTAATTGTGTAAGGCATGTTATTGGATATAATGATGATGTTGAAATTTTTAAAAAAATATCAGGTGCTACTGACATTGAAAAATTTATTGAAAGACAAAGAATTATGAGAATTAAAAACAATACGAAGAGTAATAAAGTATTAAGGATTAAATTTGAAGATCTAGTTTATGATTACGAAAATACTTTGCAAAATATTATGATTTTTTTAAATTTAGAGTCAAGTTATCATAAGCAAAAGCTAAGTTTCTTTGATCCAAAAGTATCAGTTAAAAATTGTAAGTCTTGGCTTAAATTATCATCTATAGAATTAGAAAATATCAAAAGGATAGAACAAGCGTTACCAGAATATTGCTATATAGGTTAGTCTTTAATGGATAATATTAAGAATAACGAAAAGCTGGCATCGATATGTTATTTGTTTGGTAGTATTTTTAATGCAGCCATTGGTTTTGTTTTGATTCCTTTGTTAATGTCAAATATGTCTGTTTCAGGTTATGGGGCTTTTTCAGTTTTACAGCTTTGTGGAACAATATTCTCGGCGGTATGCTATTTTGGAATAACAAGCGCATTTACTAGATCATATTTTGATCATCAAAAAGAAACTGAAAAAATGAAGTGTTTATCGACTGCATTTATTTTAGTAAATATAGGAGGGCTAAGCCAAGTTATAATTGGTATCATATTGTCTAAATCTTTGTCTGAGTTCCTTTTTGGAAGTTATGATTACTATCTTTTAATAATTGCCTCATTGACTTCAGCATCTTTTGTTTTTATCAATTTTTTCTTTCTTACTTATTTTAGGTTAGCAAATAGACCTAAGTCTTTTTTAGGGCTATCTGTCTTTTCTGCTATACTAAATACCACTTTAACCTATGTTTTTTTAGTGGTTCTTGATCAAGGGATTCATGGGGTAATATATGGCGGTCTTATTAGTCAATGTATTACATATGTTATTCTTTTTGTGAGTATTTTCCCCAGATTTAAAGTTTTTTCATTTGATTTCAAACAAGCTAAAATAATGTTGAGTTATGGCTTTCAAATCGTATTATCCAGTGCTGCTGGCTTATCTATAATTTGGTCAGATCAGTTTTTTATTAATCATTTTTTAGATTTACATGAAGTTGGAATATATTCATTGTCAGTTAAACTTGCAGGAGTGATTTTATTCATTTTCATTACCCCATTCTTTCAAGTTGTAAATCCGATTGTTCTTGAATCACTAAAACATAAAAATACAAAGAAGCTTTGCCAATATTACTATGACAAATATTTATACTTAGGGCTAGCTTCGATAATATTCACATATTATTTTGCTTATGTATATTTTTTATTTTTTAAAGAGAGTGAGTATGTTAAAGCTTTAGACTATCTACCATGGTTATTACTGTCTCTATTTTTACATGGAAGTATTAATATTCTTTCGTTAGGATTCAGTATTACGAGAAATATGCAACCTCAGTCAAGAGTTTATATGCTGATGGCATTCGTTAATATAATATTAAACAGTGTTTTAATTCCATGGTTAGGCGTTTTCGGTGCAGTTTTAAGTACGATATTATCATATTCTATATTGTCTATAATACTATATAAGATTTCTAATAATTTATACGACATGAGATTGTCTCACTATAACTTAATTCCGTGTGGAATACTTTTGAGCATGTTTTTAGCTTCTGTTTATTTAATGAAGGATACATTAGAAATAATTTGTTCTTCTATATTTATGATTTTATTTATTTTTCGATGGATTATTGTAATAAAAAAAAGAAATAACGGTCTAATAGAGGGTGAAAATAGATGAATATTGCGTTTTACTTCCCGTACCCTACAGTAGGAGGAGTGTCAATTTTATTTTTGAGGTGTGCTAAATATCTTACGGAAAGACATAATGTAATACTAATAGATATCAACGATGGGTATATGCATAAGAATTTACCGAGTGGATGTAGTTATGTAAATTACTTGGAGCTTGATAAGTTGCCTGACAAAACTACGATAATTTTTCAATCATGTCCTTTATGGCGAATTCAGGATCTAGAGAAAGCACCTGAAAGCTCAAAAATAGTATTTTGGAATTTACATCCACAAAATTTAGACCCGAGAATATTAAAGAGTAATATAGGGGTTAGAAACACATTAGGAAAGATGATTAACTTATTCAGTTTCTTTAGGTTGAAAAAATTGAGAAAAACAGTTAGTAACCTAGTGGAAAATAATGCAATTTATTTTATGGACGGTGGAAACTATCAAAAAACTTGTGATTATCTAAATGTTGATATAATTGAACCAAACTTTCTCCCGATTACTAATGCTGATATTAATAGTTGTTTAATAAAACATAAGGGAAAATCTTATGTTAACAATGAGTTTAGATGTATCCTAGTGAGCAGAATTGAAGGGTTTAAAACGTCAATAGTTGAACATGTAATAACAAGACTTGAGCATTTAAATAATCAAGGCATAATATTGACAATAGTTGGCGATGGCAGGGACTTGCCTAAGATAAAGGAATGTGCGTCAAAACTAAGAAATATTAAAGTCCACTTTGTCGGATATATGCATCATGATCTATTGAGCGATTTGATTTGTAATCAAGATCTATCTTTTGCTATGGGTACTAGTGCACTTGACAGTGCTTCTTTAGGCATACCTACTATTTGTCTTGACTATAGTAATAATGAAATTAAAGAACTGTATAAGTTTAGATTCATTTACGAATGTGAAAATTGGAACCTAGGTCGAGAGATCAACGCTATGAATTTTTATGAAGAGGAGTGCTCGTTACAAGAGATGATAGATATCATAAAACTTCAACCCAATATCGTTAGTGATAAAACTAAACGCTATTATATCTCTAATCATTCAGAATATGTATATACATTGTTGGAGAAAAAATTAGTTAAAGGTGTTGGGGTATCTATAGGTTTTATTTTAAAAGAGAAATTACACATGGTTGATATTTTTACTAAACTACTAGTATTAATATTCGGCAAACAAAAAATTGATAATTCAGGTTTCGTAAATTTTTAAGGTTAATATGAAAGTTCTTATTTTAGCAGGTGGTTTTGGTACTCGTTTGAGTGAAGAAACGGATGTCAGACCTAAACCAATGGTTGAAATTGGCGGAAAACCAATTTTATGGCATATTATGAAAATGTATTCTCAGTATGGGTATAATGATTTTGTAATTCTTCTGGGATATAAGGGATATTATATCAAGGAATACTTTGCTAATTATTTCTTACATCAAAGTGACGTGACTATTGATTTGAAAAATAATGAGATGAAAATTCACAAAAATACTTCAGAGCCGTGGACTGTAACGTTGCTTGATACAGGTCTTCATAGTATGACCGGGGGAAGAGTTAAGCGAGCTCAAGATATTATCGGTGATGAGCCGTTTATGTTGACCTATGGCGATGGTGTTTCAGATGTTAATATTACAGAATTAGTCAACTTTCACAAAAATCATGGTAGAGCAATTACGATGACTTCTGTTCAGCCAGATGGACGTTTTGGTGCCATAGAAATTGAGGGCGACAAAATCACGAAATTTCTCGAAAAACCAAAAGGTGATGGTTCTTGGATAAACGGTGGTTTTTTTGTGTGTGAGCCTGAGGTCCTTAATTACATAAACGAGGGAGATGGTACTATATTTGAGCAATCTCCATTGCAAAAATTAGCTGAAAATGGGGAGTTGTACTCCTATAAACACAATGGTTTTTGGAAGTGTATGGATACATTGAAGGACAAAATAGACCTCGATGAAATGTTAAAAAATGGCAAGGCAAGATGGAAAAGCTGGTAATGTTTAATAATATTTATAACGGTAAACGTGTTTTAGTTACAGGTCATACGGGCTTCAAAGGTACTTGGCTGACGACTTGGCTTCTCCAATTGGGTGCTGAAGTTTGTGGAATATCGAAAGACATCCCAACGAATCCTTCTATGTTTGAAGCGTTGCAACTTAGCGATAAGATTGATCATCATATTTGTGATATCAGAGACCTTGATAGGACAAGTCAGATTATTAATCAATTTAAGCCTGATTTTTTATTTCATTTAGCAGCCCAACCTATCGTATCTTTGTCTTACTCCGAGCCATTGGATACAATTTCCACAAATGTTCTTGGGACTGCTAACATTCTGGAAATATTAAGGAATGTGTCTTTTCAATGCACTGCGATTATTATAACTAGCGACAAGTGCTACGAAAATATTGAGTGGGTATGGGGGTACAAAGAGACCGACCCAGTTGGTGGTCGCGACATTTATAGTGGTTCTAAAGGTGCGGCAGAAGTCATTTTTCATGCCTACCAGCAATCATTCTTTCCAGAAGGGCATAATGTTCGACTTGCTACTGGACGTGCGGGTAATGTAATAGGCGGAGGTGACTGGGCAGTAGATCGAATTGTTGTGGACTGTGTTAAAGCATGGAATAAAGGTGAACAGGTCGAAATACGTTGTCCGGATGCAACAAGACCTTGGCAGCATGTTCTTGAGCCACTTAGTGGATATTTGATGCTAGGTGAAAAATTGGCGCTTAATGCATCCTTACATGGTCAACAATTTAATTTTGGTCCTAGGGCTGAACAAAATCGTACAGTAAAAGACTTGTTAGAAGGCCTAAGTACTTACTGGGATTTTTTAGATAGTAGCCAAGCTTTTAAGGTAACTGATAATTTACCATTCCACGAAGCAGGGTTATTAAAGCTTAACTGTGATAAGGCGTTGTTTTATTTGAAATGGGAAGCAAGTCTTTCTTACAATGAATGCGTTAAGTTAGTAAGTGAATGGTACGTTAACTTTTATCAAGGCAATGTTGATTATTTGACATTCACTAACCAACAGATTGTTGAATACCAAAAAATTGCAAAGAGTAAAGGAATTAGCTGGCTATGATCAATGATGTTGTAATTACTCCTCTAAAACAAATTTTTTTGGATAAAGGTTCTGTGTTTCATGGAATTAAATCAACAGAGGATACATTCTATGGTTTTGGTGAAGCCTACTTTTCTCAGGTGCATTACTTATCTGTTAAAGGTTGGAAAAAACACACTAAAATGAATATGAATTTAATTGTTCCTGTAGGCGCGATTAAGTTTGTTATTTTTGATGATAGGGAGGGGAGTCCAACAAACGGTGTTTATTATGAGGTCAAATTATCTGAGAGTAATTATTGTCGACTGACAATTCCTCCTGAGCTTTGGGTAGCATTTCAAGGCGTAGGAGCAAGTACTAATTTGCTTATGAATTTTTCAGATATATTGCACGATCCTTTAGAGTCTCAAGCTAAAGCTCTAGCTGATATTTCATACGATTGGAATTAAATATGAATAAAATTCGCTTGTCAAAGTCGTCAATCTCAGAAAAAGAAAAGCTTTCAGTATCTGATGTTCTAGATAAAGAATACTTAGGCATGGGAGAGGTTACTCGTGAATTTGAAATTGCTATCGCCCAATTTCTTGAGGTTAATGTAAATCAAGTTGCCACGGTAAATACCGGAACTTCTGCTCTACATATTGCTTTATCTGCAGTTGGTATTCAGCCTGGAGATGAAGTTTTAGTTCCATCGCTAACTTATGTCGCTTCTTTTCAAGTGATATCTGCATTAGGCGCTATTCCGGTCGCTTGCGAAGTATTACCAAATACTCTATTCCTCGATCCTATTGACGTTAAAAGTAAAATTACCTCGAAATCAAAGGTGATTATGCCCGTACATTATGCTAGTTCTTGCAAAGGAATTGAAGCTATATATGCAATAGCTACTGAGTTCAATTTAAGAGTTATTGAAGACGCTGCGCAAGCATTTGGTTCATCATATAATGGAAAGCAAGTGGGCTCTTTTGGTGACATTATTTGTTTCAGCTTTGATGGGATAAAGAATATCACTTGTGGAGAGGGGGGGGGGGTTGTTTCCTCTGACTTGGCGGTTATTGATAAAATCAAAGATGCACGCTTATTAGGTGTAATAAAAGATACCGAAAAACGTTATTTAGGTCAAAGAAGCTGGGAATTTGATGTTAAAGAACAGGGTTTTCGTTATCATTTAAGTAATATAAATGCAGCTATTGGTAAAGTTCAACTAAGTCGTATTAATGAATTTAGAATTAGGCGTCAAGAAATAGCTAAAAAATATAAGGATGAACTTTCTTCTTTGGAGAGGGTTAGTACCTTGGATTTATCTTTTAACGATATAGTCCCTCATATATTTGTCATTAAGTCATTAGATAGAAATGAATTGAGAGAGTATCTACTTAAAAGTGAAATAGAGGTTGGAATTCATTATAAACCAAATCATAAGCTGTCTAAATATAAAGGGATTTATGATTTGCCAGTTACTAATCATTTATATGAGCAGATATTAACATTGCCCTGTCATTTTGATTTAACAAATGAAGAGCAAGAATATGTTATTAGGAAGATAAGAGATTTTTATGAGTTATAATCCGTTAGTTTCAATTATTATTAATTGTTATAATTCTGATACTTATTTGAAAGAAACTATCGATAGTGTTATTTCTCAAACATATGAAAACTGGGAAATAATTTTTTGGGATAACCAATCAAAGGATACTAGTTCGGAAATTATTAATAGTTATAATGATAGTAGAATAAAGTATTTTTACTCAGATACACACACTAGTCTTGGTTGTGCTAGAAATAATGCTCTAACTAAAATTTCAGGGGAGCTATGTAAGTTTTTAGATGCTGATGATGTGATTTACCCTACCCATCTAGAAAAAGTTGTTCCTTTATTTAAAACTGAAAGCATTGGTCTGGTTTACACTAATTCTGATATTTTTTATCAAGACGGTGGGGTTAAAATTCCAAATGATAGATATGTTCGAGAAAGTGGTGATGTATTCGATTATTGGCTCAACACTTACGAAGTGCTATTACCAACAGTCACTATTAGAACATCCTTACTTGAACAGCTAGATGAATGGTTTGATGAAAGGTTTTCTATGGTTGAAGAATATGACTTATTTCTTCGTTTGTCTAAAATTTGTGAAACTAGCTATTTATATGAGTGTTTGGGTTTTTGGAGAAGGCACGCATCGAGTTTAACTTTCTCTAAACGTTCTAACTGGTTGTTAGAATTCAAAGCGTTAAAGAGTAAGCTCAAAACAAACTTTAATGGTTTGGAAGAAAACGGAAAGTTGTTTGAAATGCAGAAACGTATTGATTATCTATCATTTGTCGAATGCTTAATCGAAGATAAAGCTGTTAATAGAGGGATTTTATTTCCTTACATATTTAAGGATAAAAAATTCACATTAGCGTATTTGGTTTCTTTTCTCGGTGTCAAAATTACAACTAGCCTACTAGAATTTGCTCGTAATAGAAGACCTAGATAATTCTAATCACTCACAATCTTGAGTCGTTGGTTAGCTAAGGACTCAATGACTATATTAACAAATTAAAATTTTGATATAAACCCTTGTGTTTATTTATGGTGTGAGTTTTTAGGTGATTTTTTTGCATGTGGTGATAAATTTTCATGTTCAACGTAAAAGCTAATAAGAGTCCTACAGTTCCCGTTTCTGTATGCTTGATACTAGTAATCATAGGACCAAAAATTGGTTTCGTCGATTTCAGCTTTATACCGCTTTTTTTTGTAATATCTCTTTTTATATCTAAAGAGGCTCTTAATAGGAATAAAATAAATTTATACTTGCCCTATGAAACATATTTTATTATTTTTGTTTGGCTGGTATTGTTTTGTTTGGCAATATTATCATTCCTTTATCATGGTTCTGTGGCTACACAAGCACTACTAAAACCAATCAGACAAATACTCCTAATTACATTTCTTTGTATTTTGTTTTCAAAGTTCTACTTCAGACTAGAACAAATTCTATCTTTGATAGTATATGCTAGTAGTATAAACGCTATAATTGTATTAATTCAATATATATCTGGGATAATGATTCCTGGTAACGCTGGGGATTTTTTAATGAATCCTGGATTCAATGAAGAAATAAATATGGTTTGGAGAAAACCAGGGTTATTTGCTGGCTACCCTCATGCAGCGGTACTTTCAGCATTTGGTAGTGTAGTATCAATGCTTTTAATTGCGAGTACTGGTAAGTATAGATATTACATGACTTTCTTATTGGCGTTTATTACTCTCTTTATCACATCTAGAACTGGCTTAATGCTAGGCTTTTTAGGGATTGTTTTCTTATTGCCTTATTTAATGTTTAGTTCAACAAAGAATTTTATTCTTGTAGTTTTCTTTAGTGGGTGCGTTGCTGGACTATTTAGCTATGTTGTTGCGAGTGGCGTATTGGCCAAGGATACGATACCTATGATGTTTGAAATGTTTATTAACTTAGCTCAAGGAAAAGGGGCAACTAGCGCTAGTCAATCAGCTTTATATGAATCGTTTTCTTATGATATCAATTATGTCTCGACTCTTTTGTTTGGCAATGGTTTGGATCATAATGCTGATAACGGATTAAATGTTGATGCTGGTTTTCAACAAACGTTATTTAATAGTGGTTTCTTTGGGCTAATATTCACTCATCTTGTATTTTTATTGATGATGATAAGGATGATTTACAACCCGTTATCTGGATGGAAGTTGAATATATATTCTGCTGTTTTTTTGTTTTTGTTTCTATGTGTCTTCGTTTCTAATTTGAAAGCTGGTTTTATGTTTTCTAGAGGACCCGGAGATGTGATTATTATTCTTTATTGTTTCAAAGTGATTGCAGATAAACAGATGAAGTGGGGGTGATATGCGAGTTTTGTTTTTGTGTACAGGGTTAGGATATGGCGGTGCAGAAACTCAATTGCTTAATTTAACTGAAGCGCTAAGCCAGAAAGGTGTTGAATGTTTAGTTGTTAGCATGGTAGATGATGAATTGGGGCTTTTACATCGTTTTGAAGCTAAAGGGATACCAGTTGAAACTTTAGGAATGAAAAGAGGGAAATTGTCTATTCTGGCCATTTTTCGCTACTATAATTTATTGAGAAAGCACAAGCCCGATGTTATACATTCTCATATGATTCACGCCAATATATTTTCAAGGCTATTTCGGTTGTTTTACAATGCACCGTTAGTTAATACAGCACATAATGTTTATGAGGGCGGGAAGTTACTAGAATCTATTTTGAGGAGGTCTGGTTTTTTGTGTGACTTATTTACACAAGTTAGTGATGAAGGGCTTAAAAGATATTCTGAACGGAATTTGTTACCTAACGGAAAAGGCTTTGTTATGGAGAATTGTGTGTACAAGCCAAAATTAATAGAGCCTATAGATATTCGTAAGGAATTGGGGATTATAGATAATGGTTTTATATTTATTTGTGTTGGACGTTTAGAGAGCGTTAAGAATCATATGCTTTTGTTGGACGCAATGTCAAACCAAGAGAATGCTTATTGTTTAATCGTTGGTGATGGATATCTGAGAAATGATATTGAAGCTAAGATATCTGAGTTAAAAATGGAGCATAGAGTTTTTCTTCTCGGTAAGAGAGACGACATTTATTCATTAATGGCAGAATCCAACTGTTTTATCATGACATCAAGTTATGAGGGTTTTCCAATATCAATACTTGAAGCTATAAGCAGCTCTCTTCCCGTAGTATCTACAAACGTTGGTGACATTAATCTGGTTGTTGATGATAAAAATGGAGTTTTGGTTGATTCCGGAGATTTGGTATCACTAAAATCCGCGATTTCAAAGTTGATAACATCTTCTCCTAACCAGTTGGATGAGATGGGAGGTCAAAGCAAAAAGCGTTCTCATTTGTACTCAGCAGAAGTTGTTGCGGAAAAATGGGAGTCCGAATACTGCCGGTTAATTGAGCTTTTATAGTAAATTAGTTTTAATCGTAGATGGAATTTATCTTTTATTGGTTAATGAAGATGATGTTTTGTTCACTGAAGTTTATAATTTGTAATACTTGCTTTGAGATTGAGTGTTAATATGAAGATAGTTCAATTTGTAACTAGATCTGATACTATTGGTGGGGCTCAAAAGTATATTTTGGATACTTCACGTCAATTAAAAAATGATGGTCACGAAGTTACAGTAATTTCCGGAGGGGATGGCGTTTTTGGTAGTGAAGTTAAGAGGTATGGATTAGAATTTATCGGGTTGAATTCTATTGTTAGAGAATTTACGTTATTTTATGATTTAAAAGGTATTATTGATTTTCGTCGAGAAATAAATTTATTAAACCCTGACGCTGTTATTATACATTCGGCTAAAGCAGGACTTATTGGCCGAATTGCGCTAACTTTAAGTGCAAGTAAGAAAATATTTATTGCCCATGGTTGGTCTCATATTCGTACATCTAGTACTTGGGGGCAGTTATTATATGGTGGTATAGAAAAATTTCTATCACTTCTCTGTGATAGAATTATTTGTATATCCAAACAAGATTTGAAATTTGCTAATAACAATTTAATGATATCAAAAAAGAAAACTAGCCTTTTATATAGTGGAGTAAAAGAACCTTTCTCAAGAAATTCATTATCAGAAGCTAATGTTTACAATCTCTTAACAGTGACCCGATTTCAAGCTCCCAAAGATTTTAATACTCTCCTAGAAGCATTGAATATAATACATAAAGTTCGCAGTGATTGGGTGCTTACAGTTTTAGGTGATGGACAAGACCTTGAGCATTATCAGCGTAAAACTTCCGAGTTGGGGCTTTCAAATAATATTAGATTTCTGGGGTTTAAGGAAAAGTTAGTCAATTTTTACCGAAATAGTGATTTAGTTATTCTTATTTCAAAGTCAGAAGGACTTCCTCTTTCGCTCATTGAGGCAATGTCTCATGGAAAGCCCATTCTCGCATCAAATGTAGGTGGAGTGTCAGAGCTTATTGAAGATGGGGTAACTGGTTATTTAGTTCCACCTAGTGATCCTTATGCATTATCGCAAACGCTATTTAATGCTCTAGATCAAACCAGAATGGAGCTCGCTGCACTAGGAGATAAGTCTTATGTTAAATATAAAGAACAATTTACTTTTGACGAAATGATATCTAATTTGTATGAGCATTTGAATACTTAGGTATAAATATGAAAGTTTTATTAACCGGGAGTTCGGGGTTTGTTGGTAAACAATTGGCTAAAATCTATCCTGACTGTCGACATGTTGTCCGCAAAGGTCGTAATTGCGAATTTAAAAATGTTATAGTTGTAGATAACATTGACGGTAATGTAGATTGGGATGGGTGTTTCGATGATATTGACACGATAATTCACCTTGCCAGTATCGCTCACCGAGATGCCATTTCAACTGAAGATTACAAAGAAGTTAATACTTATGGAACATTACATTTAGCTTCCGAAGCCGTTCGAGCAGGAGTAAAGCGTTTTGTCTTTGTTAGTTCGATTGGTGTAAATGGTACGTCAACGTATAAAGAACGATTTTCTGTCAAGAGCTTAACTTGTCCGCATAATGCTTATGCACAATCAAAGTACGAAGCAGAGCTTGGACTTAAAAGAATTGCTGAGCAAACAGGTCTTGAAGTTGTTATTGTGAGACCAACTTTAGTTTATGGGCTTGATGCTCCAGGTAATTTTGGTATGTTAACGAGATTGGTCGATAAGTTTCTGCTTTTGCCTTTTGGTCTCGCAAATAATCGTAAAGATTTCATCGCCGTTCAAAACTTAGTAGATTTGTTGAACGCTTGTGCTGAGCACCCAAGTGCTCCAGGACATGTTTTTTTGGCTAGTGATGGTGAAACAGTTTCTATCAAACAGTTTACTAACGCAATTGCCGAGGGGCTGGGTAAAAAAGTGATTCAGCTTCCGATTCCTGTTATATTAATGCGTTTAGCTGGTCGGCTTATCGGTAAATCGAGCATGATAGAGCAGCTATATGGCAATTTAGAGGTAGACTCTTCTAACATCAAAGAAGTATTGGGGTGGACCCCACCTCTAACAATGAATCAAGCAATGGCGACTTTGCGTGATTCAGGAGTAAACACAAAATGACTCGATTAATTGATTTTCTTGCAGCTTTCTTTGGGTTGCTTTTATTGTGGCCTGTACTTCTCATCGTTACTATTATAGGTCTATTTGATACTGGGTCTCCTATTTTTGTTCAAGAACGTGTTGGGCGAAATAAAAAACCATTTAATTTGATTAAGTTTCGTACTATGTCGGTAGATACTAGATCAGTGGCGAGTCACTTAGCTAGTAATACATCTATTACTAAGCTTGGCACTTTTTTACGTAAAACAAAGATTGATGAATTACCTCAACTTATTAACGTTTTGAAAGGTGAAATGAGTCTTGTTGGACCTAGACCGAACCTTTTCAATCAGCAGGAGTTAATTATTGAGCGTGATGCACTTGGAGTTTATGATGTTCTGCCAGGAATTACAGGTCTAGCGCAAGTACAAAATATTGATATGTCTACACCTAAATTATTGGCTAAAATAGACAGACAGATGCTCGATAGCCTCAATATCAAGGAATATTTAAAATATATTATTCAGACTGCAACAGGAGGCGGTTCAGGAGACGCTGTTAAGTAGCCTGAGTATATGTAACTTGAACCACAGAGTTGCAGCTTATTTTCCATAAGCTTTCGGATTTAAATTATTACTGGTCTTGAATGTCCATACTAAGAAAATAATATGGTTTCATATGTCTAACTTTAATGCCATTTGGTCTCTTCCTCGCCACACTAAGCGTCTAATCAGTTTATTGTTCGATCTTATTTTTATTTGTATTTCGTTTTTCGGAGCTTATTGGGTTCGTATCGGAAATTTTGAGCCCTTACCTTCTGAAGAAGGAAGCTATGTTTTAATTATTACTCTTATCTTTACCTTACTTGTTTTTATTAAGCTTGGTTTATATCGTGCTGTACTAAGATACCTTGGTTTACATGTACTTGCTTTGGTTGGTTTAGGTACTGCTTTGTCGGCCATTACAATGGCCGGACTAGCTTTTTGGTTTGACGCTTCAATCCCTCGATCTGTTCCAATTATTTATGGTGCTTTTTTGGCGATTAGTGTTGGTGGTAGCCGTCTCATTATCCGTAGCTTAGTGGCACAATCTAGTAACAAAGCAGGTAACCCAGTTTTGATTTATGGAGCGGGAAATGCGGGTCGACAGCTTGCATTAGCACTACGTCAATCAGAGAGCCATAATGTAGTTGGCTTTATGGATGAAGACACTACTTTGCAAAACACTATATTGATGGGGTTATATGTTTATACCAAAGTTGATTCCGAGAAAGTAATAGCGAAGCACGGTGTTAAACAGATACTACTTGCTATACCCAGTGCATCCCGCCGCCGTCGTAAAGAAGTTATTGATGGTATATCTCTATTACCAGTGGAAATTCTTACCGTTCCAGAGATGTCAGATATTGTTGCAGGTAATGCCAGCATTGATGAGTTGAAGGACGTTTCAATTGATGATCTTTTAGGTCGTGATCCTGTTGCCCCTCAACAAGCGTTAATGGAAGCCAATATTAAAGGTAAAGTGGTCATGGTTACTGGTGCTGGTGGCTCTATTGGCTCTGAACTGTGTCGCCAGATTATTCGCAATCAACCTAAAGCCCTTGTTTTATTTGAGTTATCTGAATTTGCTCTTTATCAAATTGATAGGGAGCTTTCATTAGAGGTAGAAGCTGAGGGATTAGGTATTCAAATCATTCCTCTACTTGGTTCGGTTCAACGTATTAATCGTTTATCTAAAGTGATGGAAAGCTTTAAAGTTCAGACCGTTTATCATGCTGCAGCCTATAAGCATGTTCCGCTTGTTGAGTTCAATGTAGTTGAAGGTGTGAGAAACAATGTTTTTGGTACTAACTACACCGCACGGGCTGCCATTGAAGCAAAAGTAGAGTCATTTGTTTTGATCTCAACCGATAAAGCGGTGCGTCCAACCAACGTGATGGGCACTACCAAGCGAATGGCAGAATTAGGACTTCAAGCCTTGGCTGAGGAGCAGAATCATATTCGACAAAGTACTCCTAACGAAGGCACTCGTTTCTGTATGGTACGTTTTGGTAACGTTTTAGGCTCATCGGGCTCAGTAGTACCAGTGTTTAAACGCCAAATAGCTAATCGTGAGCCTATTACGGTGACCCATGAGGATATCACACGATTCTTCATGACCATTCCCGAGGCTGCGCAGTTAGTTATTCAAGCCGGCGCTATGGGTAAAGGGGGTGATGTATTTGTTCTTGATATGGGGGAATCCGTTAAGATTGTTGATTTAGCTAAGAACTTGATTCACCTTTCTGGCTTAGAAGTTAAAGATGAATCAAATCCATATGGTGATATTGAAATCCAATATACTGGTTTGCGTCCTGGTGAGAAGCTGTATGAAGAGCTTCTAATTGGAGACAATGTTGATTCAACTGCCCATGAAAGAATCATGACAGCTCATGAAGATTTCTTACCGATTAATGACTACAATGCCTTGCTAGATAGATTAGATACAGCTTGTCATAATTTTGATCATGAAGCTATTCGTCAATTGCTTCTTGATGCATCGACTGGGTTTACGCCTGTTGATGAGATAGGAGATTTAGTTTGGAAAGCGGAGCAGGAGTGTGGAGGGAGCTAAAGTGAATCAAATCTACCTCTCTATAAATCTATTTCTAAGGATCATATATACATTAGGTCTGCTCTGGCGAATAAAGCTTTAAAAGTGATATCAAACGTAAAAATGCAGTATCCGATGGATAAAAATCACTTAAGCAAGGCTCTGAAAGTCCGTAATGACGGGCATGTTCAAGCGGCTTAGGTGATTCTTTCCCTTGAATCCGCGGCTTATTACCAAATAAACATCATACTATTTTAATATCAATTCCATCCCTGTTTCATAATATCCCTCTACGCTAGTTTGCTAAATTTGCTTGAAAGCTCATGTTCTTTTCTTTTGAGCGAAAATAAGCACGTCATTTGCGCAATTTAAAATCGATGCTGTACTTGAATAAGTCACAGAGCGTCGATTTTTTGTTAGTTAGGGTAGGGAATAGATGAAAATCGCAATTGCAGGGACAGGTTATGTTGGGTTATCCAATGCAGTCCTGTTAGCTCAACATAATCAAGTTGTCGCCATAGATGTCATTGAAAATAAAGTAAATCTTATTAACGACAAAGTATCTCCCATTGCAGACAAAGAAATCGAATCGTTTTTTTCTGAAAAACCGTTGAATTTAGTGGCGACGTTAGACAAAGAAAGCGCATACAAAGAAGCAGAGTATGTCGTTATCGCTACACCAACGGATTATGACCCAGTGACCAACTACTTTAAAACGGCTTCTGTGGAAGCGGTGATTAAAGATGTTATGGCAATCAATCCAAATGCGACGATGGTGATTAAGTCGACAGTACCAGTTGGTTATACAGAACGCATTAGTAAAGAACTAGGTTGCGATAATATTATATTTTCTCCTGAGTTTTTGAGAGAAGGACGTGCGCTTTATGACAACTTGCATCCGTCTCGAATCATTGTTGGCGAGCAAAGTGAGAGGGCAAAGAAATTTGCGGATCTGCTCGTTCAAGGTGCTGAAAAAGAGAACATTGAAGTTCTTTTTACCAACTCAACGGAAGCAGAAGCTGTTAAGTTGTTCTCTAACACATACTTGGCGATGCGCGTTGCGTACTTTAACGAGTTGGATTCCTACGCGGAAGCGCACGGATTGGACTCTCGTCAGATTATTGAAGGTGTTGGTCTCGATCCTCGTATTGGCAGCCATTACAACAACCCTTCATTTGGCTACGGTGGATACTGTTTACCAAAAGATACCAAGCAGCTTTTGGCGAACTATCAAGACGTGCCGAACAACATTGTTCAAGCGATTGTGGATGCCAACCGAACGCGCAAAGATTTCATTGCTGAGTCTATTCTTCAAAAGCAACCAAAAGTGGTTGGGATATATCGCTTAATCATGAAAGCGGGGTCAGATAATTTCCGTGCCTCGAGTATTCAAGGAATCATGAAACGCCTAAAAGCGAAGGGCATTGAGGTTGTGGTCTTTGAACCTGTTTTGGAAGAGAAAGAGTTTTTCCATTCGAAAGTCATGACGGATTTGAATGAATTTAAGAGTAAGTCGGACGTGATTGTATCAAACCGCATGGTTGAAGAGCTTAGTGATGTAAAAGATAAAGTCTACACACGAGACTTGTTTGGCAGCGACTAAGTATGAATTGAATTCAACGTAAAAGGAGCACTTAGTGCTCCTTTTTTATTCGTACTTTATTGAGTACTCTTATCTGGTCAACCAAGACTTAGGATTCTGCGCTTTACTGTTCCGACGGATCTCAAAGTATAGGGAGGTTCTGTCTTGTCCTCCCGTATCCCCTGCGAGTGCAATGGTTTCACCAGCTTGAACTTTGTCACCTTCTTTTTTCATCAGAGTCTGATTAAAGCCGTACAACGTCATGTCGCCCTTCCCATGGTCGACTAACACAAGCAAGCCATAGCCTCGTAAGTATTCAGCGAAAACCACGGTTCCTGAATACACGGCTTTCACCGGTTGTTGGTGTTTAGCGCTGATCACCATACCTTTCCAGTTTACCTGCCCAGTCTGTTTTGTGCCGTAATTGTGTAACACTCTGCCTCGAAGTGGCCAAGGCAGTCGTCCTTTTTGCTTGCTTAGACCGTTCATTGGAATAGCGGCGCGTTTTGCGGCTTTGGCGATTTCAGCTTTTAACCGGTTTTCGTTGCGTTGCAGTTCGGATAAATACGTTTTGTCGTTCTTAACGGTGCTTTTAATTTTAGAGACGGTTTTCTTACGGCTTGATTGTGAGCTGGTTAGTGCTTTCTTCTTGGATTTTTGAGTCGCCAGCAAATCGGATATTTCTTGTTGTTTTTGTCTCAACGCACGGTGGGTGGTTTCCAATTCGGTTTCAGTTGCCATGAGTGCTTCAATGGCTTTAGTGCGCTCTTTGGCTAAGTGTTGGAAATAGTGCCCAATGCGATCCAATTCGGCTTTGTTATCACTTTTCAGAAGGGACGCCGCATCGTATTTACGTCGAGTTATGTAATAGGTTTTGACCAGCTCTTTTAACGTGTCACTTTGTGATTTTTGCTGCTTTTCTAAAGAGGATTTCTGTTTCTGGTATTGGCTTAGGTTGGTGTTGGCTTTTTTTAGGTTGGCTTCAGTCTGCTTGATTGTCTTCTCTATCGCATTGATTGAAAGCTCTTGATTTTTGAGTTCGCCTTGCAGTTTATTGAGCTGCTTCTGTGCTTTATTGAGCTGCTGCTGTTGGCGAGAAATTTCTGTCTTTACCCCTTTAAGTTCAGTTTGAGAAGCCGCAAGTGTACTGCCACTGAATGTCGAGATAACTATAAGAAGACATGAGAAAACGCCAGCGCGAAATGCACTGGCGTTTAAGGAATACTGTAAATTAAACAGGTTCATCCGTATGAATCGTTCCGCCATAAGACGAGGCTGAAGCAGTTCCAGCCTCTTGATTATGAGGATGATTATTTCAGATTAACGATCACCTGACCAGTCATCTCAGCAGGGATTTCTAGATCTGATAGCTGAAGCATTGTCGGAGCAAGGTCAGACAGCTTGCCGCCTTCAACAAACTCAAGCTCACGGCTACCCACGTATACCAATGGAACCGGAAGGTTAGTGTGCGCAGTGTGCGTACCGCCTGTTTCAGGGTCGACCATCATTTCCGCGTTACCGTGGTCAGCCGTAATAAGAACCTGGCCGTCTACTTCACGAATGGCTTCAACCACTTTACCTACGCATGCATCTACAGCTTCGATAGCTTGAACTGCAGCTTCGTAAACGCCTGTGTGACCAACCATATCTGGGTTAGGGTAGTTACAAATGATAGAGTCGTATTTGCCTGATTTGATAGCAGCAACGAATTTCTCAGTCAGTTCTGCAGAGCTCATTTCTGGCTGTAGGTCGTATGTTGCCACTTTTGGAGAAGCAACTAAGCTACGCTCTTCACCTTCAAATTCTTCTTCTACACCACCATTGAAGAAGAAAGTAACGTGCGCGTATTTCTCGGTTTCAGACATACGAAGCTGAGTTTTGCCACACTTAGATAGCCACTCACCTAGCGTGTTGTCTAGAGAAGCTGGTGGGAATGCCGTTGCCAGAGGGATGTCTGCTGCATATTGCGTCAGCATAACGAACTCTGCTGATGGGAATACGTTGCGCTCGAAACCAGCGAAATCGGTAACGAAAGTACGCGTAATTTGACGAGCACGGTCCGCACGGTAGTTCATGAAGATAACGGCATCGCCATCTTGAATGCTTGCGTCTTCTTGACCTTCTGTTTGAAGTACAGTTGCTTTAACGAATTCATCGTTTTCGTCACGTGCGTACGCCGCTTCTAAACCTTCAACAGCGCTGCTGTATGTGAATTCTGCTTTTGCTTCAGTCAGCAATTCGTAAGCGACTTGAACGCGATCCCAGTTGTTATCACGGTCCATTGCAAAGTAGCGACCTACCAAAGAAGCTACTCGACCTTTGCCTAGCTCGGCAAACAAGTCATCAAAACGTTTTAGAGAGTTTTCTGCGCTGCGTGGTGGAGTGTCACGTCCGTCAAGGAAGCAGTGAAGGTAAATCTTTTCTGCGCCACGTGCTGCTGCCATTTTTACTGCAGCGTAAATGTGGTCTTCGTGGCTGTGAACGCCACCTGGAGACATTAGACCCATCAAATGAACAGCTTTACCTGCTTTAACGGCTTTGTCAATCACAGCAACCAATGCTTCATTTTGTTCGAATTCAGCGTCAGCAATCGACTTAGTAATACGAGTTAAGTCTTGGTATACCACACGACCTGCACCAATGTTGGTGTGACCCACTTCTGAGTTACCCATTTGACCGTCAGGTAGACCTACATCAAAACCAGATGCAGAAATAAGAGTGTTTGGCTGGGTTGCTAACAGCTCATCCATAACCGGTGTTTTAGCGTTAGCAATAGAGTTGCTTGCTGAGTCTTCGCGGTGTCCCCACCCATCCAAAATAACTAGAGCCATTGGCTTCTTAGCTGACATAGTTCTAACCTCGTCAAATTCAAAGTAACTGATAAATCAAATTAGCGTAATTTTACTACACTTTGTAGGTGAAACTGTAGCCTTAGATCAAATAATGATCGCGGCTGACTGTTACAAGTTTTCAAAAGTGCGTTGCAGTTGGAACAGATTATTGCGAATTACAGGAAGGAAAGATAATTATTTTCAGTGACGGACGGTATTGAAAGCGTCTACTCTTGGGCTAAATTTGAGGGAAGTTAAATCTCGCTGAACCAAGCATCTTGAGGTCACTTGGGTATATTGAGTGCAAATTACTTAAAAACTTGGATAACGACATTATCACAGTGAATTAGGCAGGCGGTTAATTGGTAACGTCCATCGTTTAACTGATCAAATTCAATTTCTGGCTTTGAAAGCGGCTGATCATTCAAATACCAACCAGCACTTTCTACGCTCGCTTTTAGGTTTAAAACTTGCCCAGGGTAGGGGAAAAACTGCATTTCGTTCTGAGGTGTTAAAATCGTGACACGTTCTTGGCGAATAGGTGCGGATTGATTTAAAGAGACCCCTTTTGATAGCGACCATTGCTGCAACGGCTCTGGCCACTGATGCAAAGTGTTAAAAGGTTCTTGGTATCTCAGCGTTGGTGGTGCTTGCTCATCAATTAGCCATGCAGGTTGAGTGCTCAAACAGTTTTCTTGTTTAATCTGCGCCTGTAATAACCCACTTGGCCAACACACAATGCTAGAAGACACATTGATAGGTTTGATGAGTGGCTCAGATTCTGGTGGAAGTAAATCAAACACATCAAACATGATGGGAGCGGCTTGTTTGGCTCCAGTTTGCCCTACGTTGGGCGAGCCGTCCGGTCTTCCTACCCAAACTCCAACTGTATATTTAGGGCTCACGCCAATGGACCAAGCGTCGCGGAATCCGTAACTGGTCCCTGTTTTCCATGCGACTTTTCTTCCGTGAGCAGGGGCAAAGCGCTGAGGTGGTGGAATTTGAGACAAGATGTCAAACAGAATCCAACTCGCTTCTGGAGTCAGCAATTTATTCTTCGCCGTTGTTTCACCTTCAAGATACCTCGGTTTTATGGCAACCCCTTCTTTTACTAACGAAGAGTAGAGAGAAACAAGACCTTCTAAGTTAGTGCCTACTCCGCCTAAAGCAAAGGTTAAGTTTGCTTCATCTGCCTTTAGTGGGATTTGGCTTGTGTTTAAAAAACTCAGGAACTCTTCAGGACCAAGCAAGCTAAGAACTTGTACGACCGTAGAGTTCTTAGAGAGTTGCAGCGCTTTGTCCATGCGGATCGGACCGCTGAAATAACGGTTAAAGTTTTGTGGTTGGTAGTTCCCATGTGCAATAGGGATGTCCATCATTAAACTGCCACTGTGGATGAGCTGTTTTTCCAGTGCCATCCCGTAAATAAAGGGCTTCAACGTTGAGCCGGGGGAGCGAATCGCCTGCACCATATCGACATGCCCATAACGACGCAAGTTCGTGAAGTCGGCGGAACCTTTGTAAGCAATCACTTCCCCGGTAGCGTTTTCCATCACAAGCACGGCGCTGGAGAGTGTGGATGACCAATCTGTCGAACGCTTTGATATCAGTTCTTCGATTGAAGATTGCAATGTGTGATCGATGAAGGTGTCAAACTCTGCAAGGTTTGGCTGGTTTGAGCGCAGCCTTCTCGCAAGCAGTGGGCTCATCACTGGCGACAGATACCTAGATGCACCGAGTGGAGAGTTTGCTAATAAATGAGTGGTAGAGTCCGTCAGTGCCAATGCTCCGCTAACCCTGTGCAGAACTTTGTTCCTTGCCGTTAATGCACGTTGAGGGTGGCGATCAGGGCGAGTACTGCTCGGGCGCTGAGGCAGTACCACCAAAGTGAGCGATTCGGTTAAATTGAGGTTCTGAGCCGATTTACCAAAGTAACGTTGTGCTCCGGCTTCGACCCCTTCAATGTTTCCCCCCATTGGCGTATGGGTCAGGTACAAATCTAAAATCTCTTCCTTGTTGTAAGCCAGCTCGATTTGTATCGCTCTAAATATTTGCTCAACTTTACCTGCGTATGAACGCTCATAAGGATAAAACATGCGTGCGACCTGCATAGTAATTGTGGAGCCGCCTGAAATTACACGCCCATGGAAGACTTGTTGAATCAATGCTCTAGCCAGAGAGAAAGGGTTAAAGCCGGGGTGAACGTAAAAGTACTTGTCTTCATATTCCAGCAGAGCCGTTAAGTACACGTCCGAGACTGGGCGTAAGACCTTTCCATCGATCACCTGGTGTTTTATTGGGGTTCGAAAAATACCTTTGGAGTTGGAAAATTGGCGTAGCACCTCGCCATTTTTACTATAGACCGTGGTGCTGTGATCCAATTTCTGCGCAAGGTTAAGAGGTGAGCGGGCATTCGCGATAAAAAAAGCCCCGACGATAAGCAGTATTAGAATCAAAATACTGCTTAACGCCCCAATGCACAGTCGCTTGGATAAAGGCCTCATCGCGCAATCGCTTATGGGCGAATGGTAATAGATTCGATGGAGCGATAGGGTTTATAAATCAGTTTTTCAGGCTGATACATCTTTTCCATAAAGAGCGCCGGCAGTGTCGAAACCCCCGGTGTTTCAGCACGTAAAACATAATTGATTCGGTAACGCTGTCCTTTTTTCATATTGGTTGAAGCAATCAATCGGTCGTTTCGATATTCCAACATGTCCCACTTACTGCTCTCAATCACCTTAGAGGACTTTATGATGTCGGCGCTATTGGTAAATTGCGGATTTTCTAATACGAAGCCAGTAGGTAGGTACTCAACAATCAGCGCGTTATTGGCTTTCTCTTTTAGGTTGTAATCGACCGAAACAATCAACTTGTCCCCTACTTTGAGAGGTTGCCCTTTGTAGATACTGCCGTCTTCTAAGCGATAAGAGCGAAGTGCTTTATTGAAATCGATAGTGGAGTTCAAATAACTTGAATGAGCGAGCCCTTTTGTTGTCAGTTGAAGGAAGACAGATTGATCACCCGCTAGAGATACTGAGCTTCCTACCGCCAGCAGTTCTTGCCCTGAACCTTGGCTGGATACTTTTCTATCGACATCATTTTCACGAATGAGCAACTCTACCGTTTCGTTGGTGTCGTCTTTTAAGGCGATCCCTGCTCTCACGAGTGCAATACGTTCTTGCGTACTCAGGTAGGATTTACTCGCCGACAGTTCCATGACTCGAATAGCAAGACGGTTCCTTAATTCAATCATGTCTTGGCTAAGCTTCATGACTTTCTGTACATCTTCGAGAATAGAAATCGTTAATGCGAGGTCACGAACATCGCTTCCATACTCGTAATACGATACGCGGCTTCGCATAGTGTCGGATTCCGCCCATGACAGATACTCTTCGCCCTGTTTGGTTTGTCCGTTGAGAAGGAATGCCCCACCTAAATGTGCCGCAGACAGCCTTGAAATTCCGTGCCTTGGGCTATCTTTTAACGTGGATTGTGTACTGTAGAGCTGTGCGTTATTTACTAAACCCGCTTTCGCACCTAGCCAAAGCGCGTAGAAATGGCTGGCATCGGTGGATTTGCTTGCGCCGATATAACGCGTTAGGTTTTCCAAGGCTTTAGCGAGCATTTGTTCAGGAACAGCATCACTAAAGCGCGCGTTGGCTTCGAGTAAGTATTCCGTTACGTACATGCTTAGCCAAGGATCTGCAGAGCCATGTTTGCTCCAGAGCGAGAAACTGCCGTTGGCTTTTTGCATGGTCGACAATCGATTCATCGAATCTTCAATAATTTGACGAACAGGTTTGCCGTTTGCTGCCTTGGTTTTTACCTGATTAAGATCGCTGTCTTCAAACAACCATGGCATCGCCTTGCTGGTGGTTTGCTCTGCGCATCCGTAAGGGTAACGGAATAAATCTGATGCATGTTCAGCGAAATTCAGTTGTGGCGAGCGAGAGAAGGTCATTACCGCAAATTGTTCGGTGAAATCTTGGTAGTTCTTCCATAAATCCGGTGTTAATTCAAAAGACTCGTTTCCGATGCTTTCGGGATTTTCTGTATTTTCGGAGTCTTCTGCACTTTCCTTGCTTTTTGGCGTTAACGTTTTCGGCGTCAACGTAATCAGGGTGCGCTGGCTCACCATCGGCTGACCAATGCGAACAGGAAGGCTCCAATCGCGCTGTTGATGATATTGGCTATTGTCTTCGCCTTTTGCATCAATGGTTAGCTTGAGCGCAATCGTCTCTGAACTTGAATGAATCTGACCCACTTCAAATGGGATAGGCACGCCTGTACGTTCACCATCTTTAAGCGTGAATTCAAACTCTGAATCCCCAGGTAACGACAAAATGTCGTCTGCTGTAATGGAGGCTTTAATCGTCTGGTTTACACCCGAAGTGTTAAAGAGTTCCATATAGGTTTGGCTAGAATCGCCTGGTGCCAAAAATCTCGGTACGGCAAGTTCAGCCACAATCGGTGCAGAAATGGTAACATTCGATTCCGATTGTCCGAATTGATTGTCGGTAAATGCCATCGCAACGACTTGTGCCTGACCGTTGTAATCTGGAATATCCACCGTGATATTGGCTTCACCATTTTGGTCAAACTGAATCAACTCCGACATGATGGTGATGGTTTTGCTTTCGACTAAATCATCTTTACTGATATTTAAATCGATTTCCTGATCACCGCCGTATCGATGGTGCGTGACAAAAGAATCCGGCCTTGTCTGATACAAGCGCGAGTACAAATCAATCACGTCACCTTGGTAGCGCCTGTGCGAGAAGAACCAATCCGCCATTTTAGGAGGGTGGTACTTGGCAAGGTTCACTATGCCTCTATCCATAAGTGAAAGCGTGACCCAAGCGCGCGTTTCCACCGCTTTATCGAGTTTCACTTTGATGGTGGCAGGCTCTAGAGGCAGTAGTTTTTCTGCATGTTCAATAGAAATAGGCAGTCGACGAGCTTCGCGATCCAGCATCACTGGGGCAACGGCAAAGTAGCGCCTCGGTAATGCATTTCCTGACGAATCTTGATCGGTTGCGCTGCTGACCAAGGTCGCGGTTAAGTAAAGATCGTGGCGATTGGTGTTTGGATCCAGTGCTATTTCAAATTGGTGCTGACCTGCAGTAATAGTGTGGCGTTGCTGCAAAAGAGACTGCCCGCCATCCAAGCTGAGCATTAACTCACCCGCTTGCTTACTAAACAGAGACACTTGAACCGTGTCACCAGCGTTATAGCGTTTCTTGTCTAGCGTAAGGGAAAGCTGATCCGGTTTTACGGGTTGTTGAGCATTCCCTTCATTCCAACCAGCCCAAAATGGATAGCGTGTAATGGTGCCATCTTCGGTGCGAAGCGTAAGTCGGTAACGTCCCCAGTCAAGCTTAAGTTGAAGTGGCACAGATTGGTCGGCGATGGTATCAATTTGGTTCACTTCAACCGGTCGCCATTTATCGTCGCTGCGAATGTCCCAGCCACTGCTTTCACTGTATACCCAGTAATAGCCACCGGCATTGCGTTCTAAATGGTAATCGACTTTGCCAGCTTCCAATTGTTTCCCATCGCCGCTCAGCAAAGCTACATGAAATTCTACAGAGCTGTACGAATCAATATCGCCTTGAGGGGCTTTAAGACCAGCCAATTTCTTCCCAGACCAAAGCTGACGCTGCTGGCTGCGAGAGACACTCGCGCCTCCGGTTTCGAATAGCTCGAAGGTGAAGCGAGCGTTAACCGGCGATTTCATCAATGAGGATTTATATAATGGAAACGTGAGTGAGTACTTGCCTTGGTCATCGAGATTTATGTCATCAATACTCTCTACATCACGCCAATGTGAAATCGAGAAAGCTTGTCCAACAAAGTAATCGCTAAACTTCGTGTCGAAATGGTTCGTTGGTTGGTAATCCGTGCGAATAGACACTCTGTTTTGTGCCGCAGGGGAGCCAAATAAGTATCGACCATCAAGGTCAGCGGTAACGTTTTTTGCACCAAGATCGATGTCTTTGGGTAAATCGACGGTGAGATCCATTCTCTCAGGAACAAACTCGCTGACATTAAAGGTAAAGGAACTGATAGGCGTTTTGGCTTTCTTATGGAGCTTTATCTGAGCGACCCATTTACCCAATGGCGCGCTAGTTGGAATGGCATAGTTGTCACTGTAGAAACCACTTGCTGCACTTGGGCTCAACCAACGACCCGCCGCAATACTTTGGTCTGGTTTTACGTATTCCACATACAAGCGATGGATATCGGGCGCGATCTCACCGTCTTGGTCTCTGGCAATAATATTCAAAGGAAGAGTGTCGCCAGGTCGGAATAAATCGCGGTTTGAATACACAAACGCTTCATGATCTTGATACTGACGCCCCGCGACTTGGTAGTCGGACAAATCCAGTGGCATCTCACGCAATGGCAGTACGCTCACTTCTGCCTCTTTCTTAACAAATAAGATATCGCCCTGTTTTACCTGATAGTCAAACTGTGCAAAGCCTTCTGTGGATGTACCCAAATCGGTTTTAGAACCATCGGAGTGATAAACCGAAATTTGGGCGTTTGTAACAGGCTCAGAGCTTGATAACGACGACAGTTGAACCGCCAGATGTTCTGGAAACACTTTGGTCTGAATACCGATGTCGGTCAGTGCTACTTGAATCGCTTTTTCGCTATCGTAACTGAAACTTCCCGTTGGCTTTACGATCAACAAATACCAGCCGCTGTCGAGTTCAGGCGGCAATAAGAGTTCTGAGTATTGCGTTTGGTTGGTTTTTGCTTTCTCAATATCAAAGCTCAATTCGGTAATCGGTTGAGTTGATTTAGTGAGTCTATTCAGTGCCCAGCGATCTGGAGACGCAGAATAATGGGAAGCGTTGAGAAAGCGGGCAGGGTCGCTGACTTTAAGAATTTCAACGGAGACCTGTTCAACGTTGGTTGTCGATATTGGAACACTGCGCTTTCCTTTGGAAGGCACTATCGGACCGCGCCCAATCACTTCTAGTGTCGGGTCTTTTTTGTGAATGGTCACTTTTTTTGTGGAAGAACCGTTGTATTTCAGACCGTGGTTGAGTGCTACAAGATAACCTTGACCCACATTGATGTCGGTATAAATCAGTGCATTCTTCGCTTTACTGAGCTGCCAAGTGTCTGGAAGGTGAGCCTCTTCCCCTTTTTTCTGAATGGTGACTGCATCTTGAAACGGTACGACATCATCAAACTGCACTATGATTGCTGGCGCACCATTGTGGTTATAGCCACCAATATAGGAAATGGTTGTACTTCCCCAGCTGAGAAGCGACCAAAAGGTCAATGTCATAGCGAGTGTAAATTGGGCAAATCGTCTCATGGTGGTTCCTTTACCGTGATAGGTCACTAAAGAGAAAAGTCACTGAAAGATTGTTCGGTTATTTTGATCCCAAGAAGTGTTTGAACTCTTGAGGGAATTTTGTGCGCTGACTATACAGTATCACAATCGGATTGTATAAATTTCAATGCATATGTCCTTGATATATCCATCAATTGTTAGTTTGGTTTATCGTTTTGGAAGCATTGTCAAAGTTGGGTCAGAAGCCCACGAATTGAGACCTGAAAGGTGAGCGCTGCCTCTTATTTCACTTCTTTCGCGCCCCCTTGTCGAATTTCCCCATCTTCAACGGTATACTCAGCCCTTTACAGACATCCGCGTAAGCGTTGCAAGAGCGTAGGACATGCAAGAATATTTAGATTTTATTTCCAATAATCCAATTTTAGCTATGGTGTGGGCAGGTATTGTTGTTGCACTCATCGCGAACATTGTGAAAAGTAAAACAGCCGGTTACCAAGAAGTATCGGCATCTGAAGTCACCAATATGCTGAACCGTGAAGACGGCGTTGTGGTTGATATCCGTTCAAAGGATGAGTTCAAGAAAGGGCATATTACAGGCGCAGTTCACATTTTGCCTTCAGATATCAAAAATGGTTCTACAGCGAGCCTTGAAAAGCATAAATCGAACCCAATCATTGTGGTATGCAAAACAGGTCAAACTGCGCAAGCAAGTGCGAATGAACTGAAAAAAGCAGGCTTTGAAAAGGTATACCTTCTGAAAAGCGGCTTGATTGCGTGGAATGAAGCTAATTTGCCACTGATTCGTGGCAAGAAGTAGTTCATAGATACACAAACAGTTTTTAATGCTCTGACTGGGTCAGTCGGAGCAGTCAAATAGATTAAAGGATTTAGACATGGCTGAAGCAGCACCTCAAGAAGCTCAACAAAACTTTGCAATTCAACGTATTTTCCTAAAAGACGTTTCTTTCGAAGCGCCTAACTCTCCGGACATGTTCCAAAAAGAGTGGAACCCAGACGTGAACTTGGATCTGGATACTCAAAGCCGTGAATTAGGTGAAGGCGTATACGAAGTGGTTCTTCGCTTAACAGTAACAGTGAAAAACGCAGAAGAATCGGCTTTCCTATGTGAAGTTCAGCAAGGTGGTATTTTCACTGCTGAGCAAATGGAAGCGGGTCAATTGGCGCATTGCCTAGGTGCATTCTGCCCGAACATTCTATTCCCATATGCTCGTGAAACGATTTCAAGCCTAGTTGTTAAGGGTACATTCCCTCAATTGAACCTAGCACCAGTGAACTTCGACGCGTTGTTCATGAACTACCTTCAACAGCAAGCGGCTGAAGGTGAAGGCGAAGCGCAAGCTTAATCGCTTTAAGTTGGCGTTCCAGAAAATTAGAGCGCCATCTATAAAATTCAATTCTTATGCACATCTGATCTCACGATACGATGTGCATTTTTATTGTATACCCAAGTCACCTCAAGATGCAGGATTCAGAGCCTCATATTCTGTTTCAGTTCAAGCCTCTTTATTTCAAAAAATCAGGAACGCAGCGGAATGATGAATCCTTTCCAAGTTCTTTGACGAAGAAATGGGGCAGAATATGGGCTCCCAAGGGCGAGTTTAACTGGCTTTCATACTGTGTTACCGATTTTTGATTTAGAACCACTAAATCATCAAATCGGTGCCTTGTCTTAAAGACAGTTAAATCTCGCTGAACCAAGCATCTTGAGGTCACTTGGGTATATACCTGCTTTGTTTTTAGCGAATCGGTACTTTGTTTTTTGTAAACCGGATGCTGAAGACGAAAGTGGGATTAGCAACATTTTCAGATCAAGCCCTGCATACTTTAGAGATCCGCAAGCCTTAGATGTCTGCAAACCCTAGTTGTCTGCAAATCAAGAGCGACATGCTAAAGTGACTTAGGTATGGGCATTCACGATACGTAACAGGTGAAACGATGACACACTCTTCAGCCAACCCAAACAGCACAAATAATAGCTACGGCAAAGAAATAGCCATGACTGTCATTGGGGCAGGATCTTATGGAACCTCGCTGGCGATTTCTTTGGCACGTAACGGAGCGAATGTCATTCTTTGGGGGCACGATCCAGAGCATATGGCGCGTCTTGAATCTGACCGAGCCAATCATGTGTTTTTGCCTGATGTGGACTTTCCGCCTTCTCTGATTATTGAAGACAACCTAGAAAAAGCCGTCCAAGCCAGCCGAGATTTGCTGGTGGTTGTGCCTAGCCACGTATTTGGCATCGTTTTACAAAGTATGAAGCCTTTCTTAAGGAAAGATTCACGCATTTGCTGGGCAACCAAAGGGTTGGAGCCAGAAACAGGACGCTTGTTGAAAGATGTTGCCCAAGAGCAGTTAGGTGAAGGGTACGCTTTGGCAGTGTTATCCGGTCCTACGTTTGCCAAAGAATTAGCGAAAGGAATGCCAACTGCTATCTCTGTTGCCTCTCCAGACAATGAATTTGTGAGGGATTTGCAGGAGAAAATCCACTGTAGTAAAACATTCCGTGTCTACGCTAACAGCGATTTCACGGGGATGCAGCTTGGTGGAGCCGTCAAGAATGTTATTGCGATAGGGGCTGGCATGTCTGATGGTATTGGGTTTGGTGCTAATGCACGTACAGCGCTTATTACTCGTGGCTTGGCGGAAATGACACGCCTAGGCGCATCTTTAGGTGCGCAACCGGAAACGTTTATGGGTATGGCTGGGTTAGGTGATTTGGTTCTAACGTGTACCGACAACCAGTCGCGAAATCGTCGATTTGGTCTTGCTTTAGGGCAAGGAAAAGATGTCGACACGGCTCAAGAAGAAATTGGCCAAGTGGTAGAAGGTTATCGCAACACCAAAGAGGTCTGGCTACTGTCAGAGCGAATGAGGGTTGAAATGCCAATAGTTGAACAAATCTATCAAGTATTGTATCAAGGAAAAGACGCTCACATGGCAGCGCAAGATTTGCTCGCACGTGACAAGAAATCAGAAGCATAAAGCGGCGCTGTACTTTAAATAATTGGACTTTGCTTAGATAAAACATCTATTTCAAGGATGATTGGAATACCACAATGAAGCTATGTGAAAAACAAAAGGTTTGGAAGGCGATAGTTCGTGAAGCACGAGAACTGTCAGAGCAAGAGCCGATGCTGGCGAGTTTTTACCACGCCACCATCATCAACCACGATAGTTTGGGAGCAGCGCTGAGCTACATCCTTGCCAACAAACTGAAAACCGCCTCTATGCCTGCCATGGGAGTGCGCGAAGTGGTGGAGCAAGCGTTTAACTCCGATCCAGAACTTACCGCTTCAGCAGCTTGTGATATTTGTGCAACCGTCAACCGTGACCCCGCCGTTGCTATGTATTCCATGCCGCTTCTCTACCTCAAAGGTTTTCATGCCTTGCAAGGTTACCGTGTGGCTAACTGGCTCTGGAAACAGGGTAGGGTAGCGCTAGCCACTTACTTGCAAAATCAAATATCCGTCGCATGTCAGGTAGATATCCACCCAGCTGCTCAAATTGGTAGAGGTATCATGCTCGATCACGCAACTGGTATTGTTATCGGTGAAACTGCAGTAGTGGAGAATGATGTTTCCATACTTCAAGACGTGACATTAGGTGGTACTGGTAAGGAAAGCGGCGATCGTCACCCGAAAATCCGCGAAGGCGTTATGATTGGTGCAGGGTCAAAAATTTTGGGTAATATCGAAGTTGGAGAGGGCGCCAAAATTGGTTCAGGCTCCGTGGTTCTTCAACCGGTACCGGAACACACGACAGTGGCGGGTGTGCCAGCAAAAATTGTCGGTAGACCTAAAAGCGACAAGCCTTCTCTCGATATGGACCAGCAGTTTAACGGGAAGTCTCAAACATTCATTGGCGGAGATGGCATTTAGCCAGCGCGATGAAAAAGACCACTTGAGTATTCTTCGCTCAAGTGGTTTGATACGTTCAAGCGGCTTAGGTTTTGATCTTAAGCTCCAGAATTCTAATTATAAAATCAATAACGTCGGTTAAATGGAACACTCCCAATTATTTAAAACTCTTGCTCTGCATGCACTGCTGCATCTTCAATTCCAAATCCAGTTAAAGCCGCGTGTTGTCACGGGTACTCTGGCTAAAAACGATGTCCTCATTCGCTGGTTTAAACCCAAGTTAAAACTGAATAAGTACAAGTCTATTCGTAAGCAAATCAAGCTATTTGTTAACTTAAGCAAGCATTCCAACTCCAATTTGGAGCGTTTTTTAGAAGGCTTAGTGCTTGGTGAAGATGGGAAGCCAGGCTACCCACACTTGGATGGTTACTTATTGTTAATGAATGAGATCGAGAAAAAGCTGGGTACGACGGTTGTGTTATCAACACCCGAAGCGCTGGATTTGGACTTCAATAAAAACGGCAACTTAGTTGCCGTGTTGTCTCAGGACCTTAACGCGCATTTTAACGACACCAATCAATTGCAAACACCCATACCGATGCTATTTCGCGGAAACTTAACCCATCGACATACGTTCCTTGGCAGCATTTACGCCAATAGCCAGTTTGACTATGACGTTGAGTACGAAGACGACAGTTTTATCCGTATTCTTCTCTCTGCCAAAGCGGAAAGCTAAACTTCAACACACCCCAGTTTCTCACAGTCTAGTGATCGTTATCCTCTAAAATCATGTCGGCTGCTTTCTCGGCAATCATGATGGTAGGGGCGTTGGTATTGCCCGATACTATGTCGGGCATCACAGACGCATCGGCAATGCGAAGCCCTTCAATTCCATGCACTTTCAAGTGGTGATCAACGACGGCCATGTCATCTTTCCCCATCTTACATGTACTGGTTGGGTGGTAAATGGTTTGGCTATATTGACGGGCTGCTTCCAGTAATTCTTCATCCGATTGATATTGGCTTCCCGGAACATATTCTTCAATAATATGCTCAGATAGGGCTGGTTGTGAGGAGATGTGTCTCGCCATCTTAATGGCATCCACCACGACTTGTTGATCGCGCTCGTCCGACAAATAATTAGGCTGAATGATCGGGTGCTGGGCTGGATCGCGAGACTGAATTTCAACGTAGCCTCGGCTGTGTGGGCGAAGCTGGCATACGGAAGAGGTAAAAGCGGAAAAGGGGTGTGCTCCTTCTCCGGGCTTATCCGCGCTGAGTGGTTGCATGTGAAATTGTATATCTGGTCGCTCAACTTGCGGATTGGATCGCGTAAATACCGTGACCTGGCTGGCTGCTAACGTAAGAGGTCCTGTGCGATTAAAGGCGTACTGCATACCTACCCATATTCGCTTCAGAGGGTTATTGACCTCATCATTAAGCGTGCGCTGGCTGGTTTTAAAGACCAAGCGAATTTGCAAGTGATCTTGCAGATTTTTCCCGACACCAGGCAACGGGTGGATCAACGGAATGTCGAGGCGATCCAGTAGATCGCGATCCCCAATGCCTGAAAGTTGGAGTATCTGCGGCGACCCAATAGCACCGGATGACAGTACCACTTCTTTAGCAACCCTAGCGGTTATCTTTGTAAGGTGTTGCTGGTATTCGACCCCAACGGCTTTCTTATCTTCAAATACGATGCGGTGTACCTGCGCATGTAACGCGACAGTAAGGTTCGGCCGTGAGAGTACAGGTTTTAAGAAACCCTTCGCAGTGCTCCAACGAAACCCTTTGTATGCAGTTTGCTGAAAATACCCAACCCCTTCTTGGTGCTCGCCGTTGTAGTCATTATTTTCAGGAATGCCTGCTTGAATGGCCGCCTGGATAAAGTAGTCGGCAATAGGGCGCCGAAGCCGAAGATCCGACACTTTTAAAGGACCGCCTACACCGTGGTATTGGCTTTCACCGCGTTCTTGATCTTCCGACTTTTTAAAATAGGGGAGCACTTCGTCGTAAGACCATCCAGTATTTCCGAGAGCCGACCATCGATCATAATCCTCTGCTTGCCCTCGCACATACAGCAAACCATTTAACGCACTGGACCCCCCGATAACTTTGCCTCTGGGCCACTGAAGTTGGCGTTGATTGATGCCTTTATCAGGTGAAGTTAAATAGCACCAATCCGTTTTTGGGTTGTGCATCGTTTTAAAGTACCCGACTGGAATATGCAGCCATGGGTTGTTGTCGTTACCGCCTGCTTCAATGAGTAAAACCGTGTTTTTCGGATTGGCAGACAGCCGGTTTGCTAGAACGCACCCTGCCGATCCTGCCCCCACCACGATGTAATCGTATTGTGTTTCCGATGTGCTCATCTCTTCACATTCCCTGTGTCTGTGTGACAGCGATTCCGCGATTCTACGCAGAATTCTTAGTATATCTTAAGTTTCATTTATTGAGACTAAATGGCTCAATTTTTTAAGTCAAGGGTTGTTTTTTTATTTTTTTGTGTAATAAATGAGCAATATTGAATCATAAAATTTAACATTTGCATGGAAGAAATATTGGGAATGTAAACAGATTCAATAGCTATAACAGCGTGTTACCCAAACGAATAACCGCACGGTTATCAAAGCAAGGTAACCCTTTCTGTTTGTCGGAATAGTGGTAGTCAAAGAGCTGAGGTTTCGCTGTTCATCATTAGTCAATGGAGTGATAACCATGAAAGACGAAAAATTAACGCGACGTGGATTTATGAAAGTCTCTGCCCGTTATGGCGTGACATCAACGTTTATTGCTGCTGGCACATTAGGGGCGGGAGCGACTCTGTCGCAGCTCGCTCAAGCCGCAGAACAAACAACGAAAAAGCGCTATGCCGTTAAACCCAAATTCCAGCTTAAGTTTGGCGCATCTGGATTTAACGAAAAGAACCTGGATATTCAAAAGTCGGGGCAACTGTTCTTTGCCAAAGACCTTGAAGCGCGCACAAATGGCGCGATTCGGGTTGAGTTTATTGGTAGCAATCAAATTTGTGGGCAAACCAACTGTGTGAAAAAAACTCAGCAAGGCATTGTTGATATCTACTCTGCCTCCACCCAAAACTCGGCCGGTGGTGCGCCTTATCTAAACGTTCTCGATTACGCCTACATGTTTCCTTCGCGGGCGGCGCAGTATCATTTCTTCTACAGCAAAAAGAGTGAAGCGTTACTGCGAGAGCCGATGAGGAAAAGGCACAACGTCCAGTTTTTGTTTACGCACTGTGAACTAAGGGGGATTCAACTTGGGCTCAAATGGCAGGACAAACCAACGGTAACCTCTGTCGATCAACTTGCTGGAACCAAGAACCGAGTCACGGGTACACAACTTGGCCGGATTGCTATGGAGCTGATGAACCTAAACCCTGTTCCCATCGCATGGGAAGAAACCTTGGATGGTCTAAAGCAAGGTTTGATTGACGGGGCAGAAACGTGGATGGGTGCAGTGGCATACGCGGGAATGGCCCCTGTGGTTTCGCAGTGTGTAGACCTTAAATTCTTTTGTGGCACAGAGCATACGGCAATGAATCTTTCTGTATTCGATAAGTTGGGTTCAGATTTGCAAGATGCAGTGATGGAGTCGGCGTATCTAGCGCAAATATACACGCAAGGTATGAATGAAGCGGGCTTGTTCGACATTGTTGGCGCAACCAATCCACAGAAACCCGACACCATTTTTGCGAAAAATAACGTTCGAGTTGCGACGTTGTCCGATGCTGAACTGAGAAAAGCGGAAGAAATGTGCTCCCCTGAGTTTAATCCAAAACCTTGGGAGGCATGGCGCGACCGTTTAAACAAGTGGTCTGGCGGTCATGATACCTATCAAGAAATTTACGATATTGCTCGTGAGATCCCCAAAGACATGGCCGCAGTGAATGTTGAGCCACAGCGTTGGTGGCAGAGCTAATAAGAATAGGGTGGTGCAGCGGCTATTGCGGCACCTTTCCTACCCTAAACCTTGAGGTCACTTGGGTATATCAAGCATAAATTCAGATAACAGGATAGGGATATGACGTATCTTCGAACGCTTTTGGGTTGGCTGGACAAAAACACGGAAAAAGTGATTATTCTGATCACTTACATCTCGATGGCGGGGATTATTTTTGTCGAGGTGATTCGGCGTTTCTTGTTCAATCAGCAGGTTCCGTGGAGTACCACCGTTCCTGTCTTGCTCTTTTTGTGGGTCACGTGGTTTGGCGCCTCTTACAACATCAAGAAACGTACTCACTTGGCGCTGACTGAAGTTCGGTCTCGGCTGCCATATCGAATGCAGTTTTTTTGCTTTGTTTTGGATGCAGTCTTATGGATTGCGTTTGCTGTGATAGTCATTTACTACACCTATCAACAGACTTGGCTGGCGTATGACAATTTCGCCATTGTAGGGGGCACCGATAACGTAATGGAATGGTGGTTTTATTTGGCGACGCCATTGGCTTGGGGGCTGATAGTGGTTCGGGTGCTTCAGAATTTGAAGCAAGACATTGTTCGCTATCGAAATAACGAACCGTTTGTGCTGCAAGCATCATTATTGGATTAAGGGAGGAATCATGGATAACGCAACACTTATTACCCTTATTTCAATCGGCGTAACGATTTTGTTTTTGCTGGGTATTCCGATTTTCTTGGTGATTGGCTTCTGGGTCGTTGGATGCAGTCTCGTCATCGATTTCACTCTTGCAAACGTGGGTGTAACCCTATTTGAAGGGTTGAGCTTTTTCGGTTTACTGGCGCTGCCTTTGTTTATTCTAACGGGCGACCTTATCAATGCAGCTGGTATCGCCAAGCGCATGTCGGACTTTGCTTATTCAATACTGGGCTGGGTTCGCGGTGGACTAGGAATGGCTACCATTGGTGCATGCGGAATGTTCGCTGCTATTTCAGGATCGAATGCGGGGACCACGGCAACAATCGGTTCGATCATGCAGCCTGAAATGGCAAAAAACAAATACGATGAACGCTTTGCAGCAGCCACCGTCGCTGCGGGAGGCACGGTGGGCATCATTATTCCGCCTAGCATTATCTTTATCGTTTATGGTTTTCTGCTCGACTTATCCATCAGTGATTTGTTTATAGGCGGGATGCTACCAGGCATTCTAATGGTGATTGCCATGCAAGTAACCTGTTACTTGGTTAGCCGACGCAATAACTGGGGAGACATGATTCGATTCGAACCAAAACGAATTGTTCGTGCTGGCCTTAGAGCGTATTTAGGCATACTGGCAATCGGGATTGTGATTTACGGCATATATTCTGGAACGTTTTCACCAACAGAAGCCGCAGGGGTAACAGTTGGGTTTTGTTTGATTGCGGGTGTCTTGGTGACTCGCCAAATAAAGCTTTCTAAGTTGCCGGAAATCTTGCTTCGCTCTGGGCAGATTACGGGCATGTTAGCACCGCTGATCGCGGTTTCGGTTGTTATGCAGCAAATTCTCTCACTATTGGGTGCAGGAGAAGTCGTGAATGGCTGGATGTCGAACATCGGTGACCCAGTCTTTATTTTGTTGGCGTGTATGTTCCTCGTTCTTATGGCGGGCACTGTACTAGAAAGTTTGCCTAACACCATCATATTGGCACCGATTTTAGCACCAATAGCCTATAGTGCAGGCGTGGATCCTATTCACTTTGCGGTGGTTTTCCTTGTCGGCGATGCAATCGGGTTTATTACTCCCCCATATGGGCTTAACTTGTATGTCGCCAGTGGTATGACGGGTATACCGTACTTCACGATTGTGCGTCATGTTCTGCCATATTTATTCGCATTGATGATTGCTTGGCTTATCATTGCTTTCTGGCCACCGCTGTCGACATTCCTATTGCAATTTGGTGGTGCTGGTTAGGCTAATAAATCTAAGCAAGCTAAGGCTTTAAAGAGGGGAAAATACATGGATGAGGAACGGCATTCTTACCCTACCATCATGCGCGGATTTGTGGTGTTGGAGAGAGTGGTGCAAGCACACAAGCCAATATCGACAGCTGACTTGATGGATGAACTCGGTTTAGCCAAGCCGACACTGAACCGAATACTTCAGCAGTTAGAGGAAGAAGGTTTAGTGGAGCGTGAGCCCGTTAGTCGGCGTTATATACCTAGCTTACGTGCACGTGCATTTTCGAGGAGCATCATGTCGAATCATGCATTAAGTGCGCCTCGACATGCGATCTTAAAAGTATTGTCTCAAGAAGTTGATGAAACGTGTAATTGCACCATGTTAGATGGCGATCACACCGTTTACTTTGATCGCGTTGAAGCTAATTGGCCGTATCGAATTCAGCTTCCTGTTGGGTCTCAGCTCCCCCTTCATTGCACGGCAAGCGGGAAAATGCTGCTTGCTCATATGAAGCCTAAAGTTCGAGATAAGCTAATCAATGCAACACCATTGAGATCTTATACGTCATTCACGCTTACTGATCCCAGTGCTTTGTTGGAAGAGCTGGAGAAGATTCGTCATGAGGGGATTGCATTTGATCGGGAAGAATTTATGGAAGGCATGGTGGCAATTGCTGTACCCGTCCGGGATCAGAGCGGCAGCGTATGCTTCACTGTCTCTGTTCATGCCCCTAAAATTCGTAAGACGTTGGAAGATTTACGAATGTATCTCCCCTTTCTGAATAAAGCCGCTACTGCTTTGGCGAAAGTTCAGTTTGAATAACCCTTGAGTTATGGCAAAAAAATGCAATAAAAAAGACCAGTCGAAGCTGGTCTTTTTAATGTGTTCTGGAAAATCAGAATTACGCTTTTGCTTCTGCCGCTGCTTTAGCTATAGCTGCGAAACCTTTAGGGTCTAGAGATGCACCACCTACTAGCGCACCATCAATGTCTGGCTGTGCGAAGTAAGACGCTGCATTTTCAGGCTTAACAGAACCACCGTATTGGATGATTACTTGCTCTGCTACTGCTGCGTCTTTTTCAGCGATAAGTGCACG
Organism: Vibrio penaeicida; assembly: GCF_030689305.1. Lineage (GTDB taxonomy): Bacteria > Pseudomonadota > Gammaproteobacteria > Enterobacterales > Vibrionaceae > Vibrio > Vibrio penaeicida_B. The sequence continues at coordinate 172,973 of NZ_JAUYVM010000007.1, forward strand.
GATAGAAGCGTGAATACGCTGTGCATCATCAGCGGTTGCTGCTTTACCAGTACCGATAGCCCAGATTGGTTCGTATGCGATGATTGCGCCATTTAGAGCTTCAACGCCATAAGCGTCGATCACTGCATTGATTTGACGTGCACATACAGCTTCAGTTTCGCCTGCTTCGTTTTGAGCGTCAGACTCACCGATACAGAATACTGGCTTTAGGCCGTTTTCTTTAAGGAATGCGAACTTCTTAGCAACAAACTCGTCAGACTCAGCGTGGTACTCACGACGCTCAGAGTGACCGATGATGATGTGCGTTGCACCGAAATCTTTTAGCATTTCAGGAGAAGTATCACCAGTGAATGCACCGCTGTTATTTACATCAGTGTTTTGCGCGCCCAAGATGATTTTGTTGCCGCCTTCTTTAATTAGACGCTCAGCTAGGTCGATGTAAAGTGCTGGTGGAGCAACTGCAACGTCTACACCAGTTACGCCTTCAAGTTCAGCATTTAGGCCATTTAATAGTTCAGTGACCATTGACTTGCTGCCATTAAGTTTCCAGTTACCCATCACTACAGGACGACGCATAGGAATATCTCCATTAATTAATGTAAAAAATAAACGTGATTGCGAAAGAATATAACAGATTAATACGGCTAAATCATGACTGGTGTCATGTCTTTCCATGATCTGACTGTAAGGTCAGATCTGATGGTGTTACCAAAGAGATAAAAACCAGTGATCAAGTGGGCAGTTTCATGTCCAGAGTGCACCAAGGCGCTTAATTTCCTGTATCTTAAGCCAAATCACGGAAAGATGAACAAGGACGAGCAATGCCTAACTTAGTGATGGAGTATTCGAACTCGGTCGATGAACGAGTGAATGTGCAATTGTTGCTGGAAGATTTACATCAAGCAGCGATCAACAGTGGTTTGTTTGAAGTGTCCTCGGTAAAGTCTCGAGCTTTGCGTTGCCACCATTGGTTGGTGGGGGATCAGGAAGACTCGGTGGATTTTATTCACATTACATTTGATTTGTTAGACGGCAGAACCGAAGAACAAAAACGCACGTTGTCGAGTCAGTTGATGGAGATATTGCAACAGCAAGCCAGTGAAGTTCATAGCTTGACCATTAATGTCCGTGATATGGACACCAAATGTTTTCAAAAAGTGCTCAATTGAGCAAAGGTAAGTAAAAGATGTCGATGAAGCAGTACTTGTTTTCTTTTCGCGGACGTATCGGGCGTCAGGTTTTCTGGATCTGGAATGCGTTCTATTATCTGATAGTGATTGGTTTTAGTTTTGGTGCAGGGACATTATTCCCAGACTTAGGAAATGTCATTGCCATCGCCTTCCTAGCGTTCATGCTTTTCCCTGATCTTGCTATTACCGCAAAACGTTGGCACGACAGGGGAAAATCTGTGTACTGGCTTGCATTGCATATTCCGGTTATCGCTGGGCGTGTTTTGGTACCTGTTGCAGCGCCAGGCGTTGAAATTCAAACTTCACCTCTTGAAATGATTGCTTCTATCTTAGCGTTGGCGGCGGGCGTGTGGATTTTTGTGGAATGTGGTCTGCTGAAAGGTGATGACAAAGAAAACCAATATGGTGCTCCTCCGCTTAAATAAGCCAATCCTCGTGCGATATTGAAAGCGACAAAGCGCAACGAATGCAATAGCCCAATGAAAAACGGACCGAAGGTGGTCCGTTTTTGTATTTGTACTCAAACTGTTTCAAAGTGTAGAGTTCAGCGAGTTTCGTTTGAGTGTACTTATCGAGCTATTGTTTTCGTTCTAAGTCGAACGGAACAATGTCGGCGGATTCCTTAATGATATCGCCATGCAAAGCATCTTGGAACTTTCCAATTTGAGCGGTGAGCTCGTTCATTAATGCTACATTGGCATGGGTTGGATTTTTACATCTGTCAATGACTCGTTCGATGTGAGTTTGCTGCGCCCGCAAGCGGGGCTGCATTTCAGATGATGCGTATGTGATCATCTCATCGCACATCTTCTGGCGAAATTGATTAAATGCTTCTGGATCATCCTGAGCCAGAGCGACAAGCTCCTCAAATGGAGGTAAAGTTTGATCGTATTGAGCGCGTCCCATCTGCACCCTCCTACTTCTTTGTTACAGCACATGATCAGAGCATACGATAAAATTAGCTCAAAAAATGCACTGTAATTGCTCTATTATTGTTCTGTCTCATTATTGATATATGCAACTACAGCCTTAAAATAATGCGACAGATTGAGCTTTCAACGTAAGTTTATGATGCGATTGGGAAATTAGTGAGGGCTAATTTGATAGCTGCAGCGACGCTTTCCTTGAATGATATGTTCGGTTCGCGTAACTGAATAATCTTTTCCTAAAAGCTTACGGAAGACATTCAGCTCGGATAGGCAGAGATTGGGGCACCGTTTTGCAGCTCGGCAAATAGGGCAATGATTTTCTATGAGTTCAAATCCTTGCTCGTTTTTTAGCAACTCAACCATATAACCTTCGCTATCTCGGAGCTCAGTAAGCACGTTTAGCTTTTCTTCCAATGTCTTACAATGCGCCATTGCCGTTTGGTATTGTCGAAGTGTGGTTGCTTCACGCTCTGCCGTGACTTTTTCCATCCCTTCTTTCCCAAAGACAGACTCTACAGCATCAATCATATTAATCATCAGGTCGCTATGACCATCAAAGAATTGTGCGTGACCTTTATCGGTAAGTGCCCAATGGCGGGTCGGGCGTCCGACTTTCGCTTTTATATCATCAAAATCTAAGAACCCTTCGTCTTCTAGGCTCTGAAGGTGTTGGCGTGCGCCCATCGTTGTCATGGATAAATCTTGTGAAAGTTTTTTGGCAGTAATAGCGCCTTCACGTTTGATTTTATTCAGAATCCGATCAGTGGTTTTCATGTTGTCCTTACCTCTAGCTTGATAACTATTATGAGGTATGAGGTTAATAAAGCAAACTCTTGATTAACTGTCGGTTACTTTGTTAAAGGATGAGTCTTAAAACAAAAAGCGCAGCCAAGGCTGCGCTAATGACAATATGATTATCGCTTACAGAATAAAGTCACGAACTTCGTCATCTTTACGATCAAGATAGTGAGTTGACTGAATACGGCGAATCGTACGACAACGACCTCGAATTAATAGCGTTTCGGTCGTGGCGATATTCCCTTGGCGAGAAATCCCTTCAAGCAGATCGCCTTTGGTAATACCGGTCGCAGAAAAGACCACATTGTCGCTGCGCGCCATATCTTCCATGCGCAAAACAATGCCAGCAGTAACGCCCATTTCTTTACAGCGCTCTAGCTCTTTTTCGCCATGAGCTCGATTTTCTGGCGTATCGCCTTTGACTTCGTGACGTGGCAGTAAGCGGCCGTGCATATCACCATCTAGGGCGCGAATAACTGCCGCTGATACGACACCTTCCGGTGCGCCACCAATGCAATACATGACATCCACTTCGCTATTTGGTATACAAGTTAGAATGGATGCGGCAACATCACCATCCGGCACAGCGAATACGCGGATACCCATCTGCTGCATTTCAGCAATCACTGCATCGTGACGAGGCTTGGCTAGTGTGGTGACGGTTAATGTATCCAGTGTTTTCCCTAGAGCGGTAGCGATGTTCACTAGGTTTTCAGCCAAAGGCTTACTTAGGTCTATTACCCCTTTTGCACCCGGACCCACAACCAATTTTTCCATGTACATGTCAGGCGCTTTCAAAAAGCTGCCTTTTTCACCAGCGGCTAATACCGCGAGTGCATTTGATTGCCCCATTGCGGTCATGCGAGTGCCTTCGATTGGGTCAACCGCGATATCCACGGCATCACCGCCAACGCCAACACTTTCACCAATGTAAAGCATAGGAGCATCATCAATCTCGCCTTCCCCGATAACAATCTCACCAGAGATGTCAGTTTTATTGAGAAGGGCACGCATAACTTCAACAGCGGCACCATCAGCGGCGTTTTTATCGCCTCGACCAAGCCATTTATAGCCAGCCAGTGCTGCGCCTTCAGTTACTCGGGAAAATGCCATCGCCAAATCGCGTTTCATGTGGACTCCAGATACCAAACAAAATTAGAGAAATAATTGGCGGCAATTCTATCACAGCCCCATTCAAACGTTTGCGATTTTGCCTTTGAAATCCAGTGTCGATTGCCCAGTATCAATTTTTGACGGCAAATTTGTAGATATTAATAAGGAACGTCAAGATTTGGTTAAATATCGACTTTTTTTTAACCAACCGAGCATAGATCACCAATTTTGAACGTGTGTCTATCAAAGATGCTGAGTAGAATGTGAGGTAATTTGTGAACTTTCATTCACGCAGACTGAATCAAAATAAACAGGTGGCTAACATGTCTTTAGAAGTCCTAGAGCAGCTAGAAGTAAAAATCCAAACCGCAGTTGACACTATCGCACTTCTACAAATGGAAGTGGAAGAATTGAAAGAGCAAAACGCTCAACTTAATTCCGAAGCAAACGAGCTGAAAAGCAACCGTGAAGAACTAGAGTCACAAAACATTAAGATGCGTGAAGAGCACACTGCGTGGCAGGAGCGTATTCGTAACCTTCTCGGGAAGATGGACGACGTAGAATAATTCAAGCCTAAGTTTGCCCTATTATTTTATAGCGTTGTCAGAAGTGCTCATTTACATTCGTAAACTCCGCGCTTCTTCCTAGCTCTAAAAAAAATAGGGGCGGCACTTAGACATTGATTTATAGTTGCTAGGCTGAAGAATCAACTTGTGTAGATTCCTAAGACCTAACAAAACAAAAAAAGCAGCCATCGGCTGCTTTTTTGGTATGAGTACTACGGTAAAGATACTTGTTTATTCTTCTTCGTCTGAGAAGTCGTCGTCTTCATCTTCACTTTCTAAGTCGGAGTCTAGAGGCTCTTGGGAGATGATGATACCTGTGTTATCCGCGTAGAGGTAATCTTCTGGTAGGAAGGTTACGCCACCAAAGTTGACGGCAACATCGATTTCACCAACGCTTTGCTGCGCTGCACCAACTGGAATTGAGGCGAGGGCTTGGATACCGATGTTCATGTCTTCGAGTTCATCGACTTCACGCACGCACCCGTAAACCACAATGCCTTCCCATTCATTTTCTTCTGCTAAAGACGACAGATCCGCATCGATTAAAGCACGGCGTAGTGAACCGCCTCCGTCGATGAGTAATACTCGACCTACACCATCTTGTTCCAATACCTTTCTGATTAAGCCGTTATCTTCAAAGCATTTCACGGTTGTAAGCTGACCCGCGAACGAGGCACTACCACCAAAATTACTGAACATAGGTTCCACTACATCTACTTGATCCAAGTAGATATCGCATAGTGCTGAGGTGTTGTATTCCATAAGCAAGTCGTCTTCTGTTACGCAGTTCTGTATTCGAGTATATATGCCTAGTAAGTCATTGCAATGACAAGGCTCAATTAAGTCATCAGAGTTTGACCCGTGATCACGATTGAGAATAAGAGGTTAGTTATCAAGGCACATTTAACAATGACGGGCATCATGGGTGCCAGCTCGGTTGGGGAAGAGGCAGCGAGTACCGCCCTGCCATGATTGACCACAAATAATACGGCTAGCAACATACTCAACCCCCAAGCCAATGCAGTGTTCTGTAAAGCCAAGAATGCTATGAACGGTACCGTTCCGCCAGCTAATAGCAACATGTGGTAGCGTTTTGCACGTTGAGCGCCAAGACGAACCGCCATCGTTCGTTTGCCACAAGCAGCATCGTTGTCGATGTCCCTCATGTTGTTGATGTTAAGGACAGCAACGGCCAAGAGCCCACAACCAATCGAAGGGAGGAAAATGGTGGCATCAATAAAGCCAGTATGAAGAAAAAAGGTGCCAGCAACGCCAAGTAGCCCAAAGAAGATGAACACCGAAAGATCCCCTAAACCGATGTAACCATATGGCTTGTTACCAACCGTATAGGCGATGGCTGCCATAATCGCGAGCAACCCTAGTACTAGAAATGCGGCAATGCTGGTGGGGGATTGCAGAGCATAGAAAATGAGAGCGAGACCAGACAGAATCGTGACGGCAATATTGATGATAATGGCATTTCTCATGGTTTTTGCAGTAACTGCGCCCGATTGGATCGCCCGCACAGGACCGATTCTATCTTGGTTGTCGGTGCCTTTTAGGGTGTCACCATAATCATTGGCTAAGTTGGATAGTATTTGTAAAAGAATCGCAGTCAGTAAGGCCAACAGCATTACTGGAAGAGAAAAATGACCATTGAATAAAGCTAGGCTACTGCCGGTTGCGATAGAGGCAAAGGCCAAAGGCAGTGTTTTGGGGCGAGCGGCGCCCAGCCATACACTTAAAGATTGTCTCATGCTTCGTACGTCGTTGCTCGATTTGCATCCAGTATAACAACGACTTTGAAGAGGGGAATACAAAAAGCCCGCCTAAGTGCGGCGGGCTTGTTTTATATCAAATATAGGATGTTTATAGAATAAAACGGCTTAAGTCTTCGTCTTCAACAAATTCACCTAACTTGGATTGCACGTAGTCGGAATCAATCGTCACTGAACTTCCACCTTTTTCGGTAGCTTCAAATGAGATTTCTTCCATCAAGCGCTCCATTACGGTATGCAAACGTCGGGCACCGATATTTTCAGTGGTTTCGTTGACTTGCCATGCTGCATTTGCGATTTGTGCAATGCCTTCTTCTGTGAAACTAACGTCAACAGATTCTGTTGCCATTAGTGCAGAGTATTGCTCAGTCAGAGAAGCTTTAGGTTCGGTCAGAATGCGTTTGAAGTCTTCGCTTGTTAGGGCTTCCAGCTCAACACGAATAGGCAGACGACCTTGCAGTTCTGGGATCAGATCGGATGGCTTCGCTACTTGGAATGCGCCGGACGCGACAAACAGAATATGGTCTGTTTTCACCATGCCGTGCTTGGTCGACACTGTACTACCTTCGATCAAAGGAAGCAGATCGCGCTGGACACCTTCGCGAGACACATCTGGGCCGGAGCTCTCGCCACGTTTACAGATTTTGTCAATTTCATCAATGAAGACAATGCCATTATTTTCTACGTTATAGATGGCCTGTTCTTTCAGCTCTTCTTGGTTGACGAGCTTCGCGGCTTCTTCTTCGGCTAGCGCTTTAAATGCGTCTTTGATCTTCATCTTGCGGCTTTTCTTGGTATCACCTGCAAGGTTCTGGAACATGCCTTGAAGTTGGTTAGTCATCTCTTCCATACCTGGAGGAGCCATGATTTCTACACCCATTTGAGGCGCAGCTACTTCAATGTCGATCTCTTTGTCGTCGAGCTTGCCTTCACGTAGCTTCTTGCGGAAAACTTGACGAGTATTGGATTTATCTTCTGTGTTATCACCTGATCCCCAGCCTTCACGTGGCGGAGGAAGCAATGCATCCAGAATGCGTTCTTCAGCCTGTTCTTCCGCGCGGAATTTTACTTTTTCCATCGCTTGCTGATGCGTCATTTTGATCGCAACGTCGGTCAAATCGCGGATAATGGTTTCGACTTCTTTGCCGACATAGCCCACTTCGGTGAATTTCGTTGCTTCTATTTTCATGAACGGGGCATTGGCTAACTTAGCTAAGCGGCGAGCGATTTCAGTTTTACCCACACCCGTTGGGCCGATCATTAAGATGTTCTTTGGGGTGACTTCAGCTCGTAAGCTTTCTTCGAGCTGCATTCGACGCCAGCGGTTACGAAGCGCAATGGCTACAGCGCGCTTGGCTTTGTCTTGACCGATGATATGACGATTTAATTCGTGAACAATTTCTCTAGGTGTCATTTCAGACATAGGGTAATCCTTATTATTCTTGCGCCGCGGTGTCGAGTTCTTCAACGGTATGATGGTGGTTGGTGAAAACACAAATATCACCAGCAATTTTCAGCGATTTTTCAGCGATTTCACGGGCGTCTAACTCTGTATTTTCAAGCAGAGCAGTGGCTGCGGCTTGCGCAAAGTTACCACCTGAGCCAATGGCGATGAGATCGTTTTCTGGCTGAACCACGTCACCATTACCAGTGATGATAAGCGAGGCTGTTTCATCCGCTACGGCGAGTAGAGCTTCAAGTTTTCTTAATGCGCGGTCACTGCGCCAGTCTTTTGCCAATTCAACGGCCGCTTTTGTTAGGTGGCCTTGATGCATTTGCAGTTTGCTTTCAAATCTTTCGAAAAGAGTGAAGGCGTCTGCAGTACCGCCGGCAAATCCAGCCAGCACTTTATTATTGTAGAGGCGGCGCACTTTCTTTGCGTTGCCTTTCATTACGGTGTTACCCAACGATACTTGACCGTCTCCAGCGATGACGACTTTATTATTTCGGCGTACAGATACGATAGTAGTCACTTTTATTAACCTTTTAATTCGCTCGCGATATAACTCGGATATGAGGGCTGGAGATAAAAAAACAAGGGAGCCAACGGCTCCCTTGTGAATATTAGTCATGAACGCAGTGCTCTATTGCGATTCTTTCCAGATGGCGCAAGGCTCTATCTTGGCGCGCTGAAGTTTGTGACGATCGCGCTCTGCATCGCGTTTTTTAACATAAGGACCAAGTACGACACGATACCAACTGCTGCCTTCTTTTTTGCGAATCTTGCTGCTGATGCCTTGAAAGGCGATGTCTACTTTGCGTGTCTCTGCTTGTGCGAGCGTCTTGTAAGCACCGCATTGCATTATGTATGGAACCTCAGACACCACTTGCTCTTTGGCTTCGACTTGTACTTCACGCTTTGGAAGTGAATCGACGTATTCCCATTTTTCTTCAGGAGGTGGTGGCAGTGGTTTAGGCTTGCTCACTGGTTTCTTTGGTTTCTGAGCAACCTGAGGTTTGGGTGGTTCAGGATCTTGGCTGAGCATATAAAGCCCATAACCAAACCCGCCAGCAAGTAAAATAGCGATAAGGCCTGCTTTCCACGGCTTCTTATTGGGTGTTTGTTTTCTGGTAGGCTTCTTTTGCCCACGCCCTCTTCTTACGTAATCTTTATTTGCCACGGTTTAACAGCTTGCAGTCAATAAAAAACGGGTAACATGGTAATCCAGAATTGCTCTGGAAAACCAGTGTTACCAGTGAAAAGCTTGCAGGTGAGTCCACTTTCGAAGTGTTAAGTTCTTGGTGGAGCTGCGCTTTCTCGGATTTTCAAGTGTGTTTCCAACAGGCGTGAACCTGCGTGAACGTCACGACCTTTCAAGATTTCAAGCAGCATCAGCATGGCTTGTCGACCGATTTCATAGCGTGGCTGTGTGATGGTCGTTAGCGGAGGATCGCAGAATTCAGCAAACTGAATATCATCGAAGCCTACAACGGATAAATCTTGAGGTACTTTTAACCCTGCGGCTTTTGCTCCTTTGATTGCTCCAATTGCCATGGCGTCGTTATGACAGAATATGGCGGTTGGTGGCTCTGGTAATGAAAGCAATTTGGTGACTGCCTTGTGACCAGACTCAAAGGTGAAGTCTCCCATCTCTTTATAAGTGGGGTTCATCGTTATGCCAGCTCTTCTCAGCGCTTGCTGATATCCTTGGTTTCTAAACTGACAAAGCGCAGCATCGTCTGGTCCAGAAATCTGCGCAATCTTGGAGTGTCCCATTTGCGTCAAGTAGTTCACCGCCTCGAAAGACGACGTTAGGTTATCAATATGGACTGTCGGCAATTCCAGTTCCGGTGCAAATTCACAAGCCATCACCAGTGGTGGCAGGTTTTTTTGTTCCGGTTTGCTGACGTCGAATGGCAAGTGCGTACCCAAGAGCAACATGCCATCGGCTTGTTTAGTAAAAACCAAGTTGACCAACGAGCTTTCTCGTTTCTTTTGCTGACCGCTGTCCCCCAACAGTACGAGATATCCATTTTCCACAGCTACATCTTCAATGCCACGAATGATCTCAGTGAAATAGGAGTCACAGATGTCAGGTACAATTGCAACGATGGTTTTGGATTCATTACGTCGTAAGTTTCTTGCCAGTGAGTTCGGTGAATAACCAGCTTCCAAAACGGCGCTCTCTACACGTTTACGCGTAGTGGATGAAACCTTCTCAGGATTCATCAGAGCTCGTGATACGGTTGCAGTAGAAACTCCTGCTAGCTGGGCAACATCCTTCATTGTCGCCATAGTAAGTTGTCCTCTTTATTTTTCATGGCTGTAATAGCATCTATAAGATTTATATCTAGCGCTGACGTGAGCAACTTTTTTATTGGATATTTTATGCTCTAAATTAAGATTAATTTACGGGCAGATTAACAAATTTTGCATAAGTAGCGTGACATCAATCACATAGGATCATATTCATTTTCTCAAACTAGCTACAAAATACCGTTGAGTAACAGAACTGACATCACATCAATTTACAGAGATTTTACTTCTAACTAAGATCTTGGGGTTCAATATCGGTTGTCCATCGCACTTTTTTTGCTAATGGCAGTGCATCTATGACGACCTTTGAACTGTACAACAATTTTTGCATTAAAGATCGTGACGGAGCTTGCAATATTAGTTGCCAACGCGACTTGCCAGCACGTCTTGCTAGTGGTGCGGGCATTGGACCTAGTACCATGCATTCATTGTTAAAAACGGGATTAGATTCAATGGTTTGTCTTACCTGTCTTAAGAACTGTTCACCCGTTTCGGCATGATTTGCTTCGGCGCGAAATAAGGTAAGAAAAGTGTAAGGTGGCAGTAAAGCAAGCTTTCTTTCTTCAAGTGCTGTTTGAGCAAAATGTCCATACCCTTTATGAAGAAGAGCTTGCAGTAACTGATGTTCAGGATGGTGTGTTTGTAAGATGACTTCCCCTGCTTTGCTGGCTCGACCTGCACGCCCTGCCACTTGAATAAATAGCTGCGCTAGTCTTTCGGAAGCTCTAAAGTCACTACTGTAGAGTGAGCTATCAACATCAATCAGTGCAACGAGCGTGACGTCTGGAAAGTGGTGACCTTTCGCCAGCATTTGCGTACCAATTAGGATTTGATATTCGTTATTCCGAATGGACTTCAAGGCGCTCTCTAGGCTGCCTTTACGTCGGGTACTGTCCCTGTCTATGCGAATGGCTTTGAATTCGGGAAATAAGCTGGCGAGTTGTTCTTCCAATTGTTCTGTACCTACCCCGACGGACACCAATTGAGTCGAGCCGCAGCCTTGGCATTGATGCAAGACAGGGTGTTGAGCACCGCAGTGGTGGCATCGCATTTCTCGACTATTTTGATGAAAGGTATAGTAGGCATCGCAACGGTGGCATTCGGCTATCCAACCACATTCATGGCACATTAAGGCAGGTGAGTAGCCTCGGCGGTTGAGAAATAGCATGACTTGGTTGCCAGCCGTTAAGTGTTTACGCATTTCGGCAATCAATGGGGCGGATAAGCCGCTCTCAAGATATAGCCCTTTTACGTCCAGCACTTTATTGGTGGTTGGCATGGCAGCACCAGCGCGGTTCGCCAACGTTAAATGATGGTATTTACCATTCAGTGCATTGTGGAGAGTTTCGAGTGCAGGGGTCGCGCTGCCTAATATGACGGGAATCTTCTCTTTAGCCGCTCGCATCACCGCAACATCTCTAGCGTGATAACGCAAACTATCTTGTTGTTTGTATGAAGCGTCGTGCTCTTCGTCGACAATGATGATGCCAAGATCGGCAAACGGCGTCAGTAACGCAGAGCGAGTCCCGATGACAATACCAGCGTGTTTATCACGTGCCGCTAACCAAGCATTCAAACGTTCGGTATCGTTTAATCCTGAATGAATAACTTCTACCGGGACATTAAAGCGACGTTTGAATCGATTGATGGTTTGCGGTGTTAAGCCAATCTCTGGTACCAAAACCAGTGCCTGCTTCCCTTTATCGAGAACTGGCTTAATCATATTCAAGTAAACTTCAGTTTTACCCGAGCCAGTAACCCCCTCCACCAGAAAACAGCCAAAGTCCTGATGGCTATTTACAGCTGCAATCGCAACAGATTGCTCTTCGTTGAGCTTGGGCTTTTCCTCAGTACTTTCTACTTGCTTTGTCCAATCTACGGCAACAGGCTTACTTTCTATTTGTTCTACCCAGTCTTTCTCTTGCAAGGCTTTCAATACTTGACTGGATATTTCGTTGTCGAGCATCACTTGATGGGGAACAGATCCGTTGGCGAGCAGGTGCATCGCTTTGGCTTGCTGAACGGCTCGACCAAACCCACTCATGATTTGATCTTTACCAGAGGAAGTAATAACCCACTCTTTTAAAGTACTGAAGTTGGCAGGCTTTCCTTTCCTTAATAAAGCAGGCATAGCATTCGCTAATGTGTCACCTAGCGGATAGAGATAAAATTGGCTGCACCACTGCAATAATGCGTACAGAGAACCTTGCCAAACAGGTGACTCATCAAGTACTTCTTTAATTCCCTTTAGCTGATGCACGGGAAATTCAGATTGACTGACGAGCTCCGTTACAATACCAACCAAGGTTTGCCTGCCAAATGGCACGCTTACGCGACCGCCAATCACTGGAAACTGATGAGGGGCAATTAGGTAATCAAATTGCTTGTCCAATGGTACGGGCAAAGCGACTCTGGCAATAGAAGGGCGCATAAATCTTTTATAAAGAACCTGATAGGAATAAAGTGAGTATAACTGAGTAAGATTCGCTAAGTAACCTATCCATCAAATCTGGCTAAACTCGAATTTTCTTACCCGTAAGGTAAGTGAGTGAAAATTGCCTTTAAATCAAAAATAGTTGGCGAAAAAACTGCCAAATAGGTTGATCCTATCCAAATGTTTCATTACTATACTGCGCCTTGATGATGTGGTCATTCCGCATCGATTTATCTGAAACTACGTGTGGTGTCCGGCATAGAATCGGATGGCGACACGGCCCAATTTGAGGTTATCCCATGAAAGTAGGTATTCACCCAGAATACAAAGCTGTTGCAGCAACATGTTCTTGTGGCAACACTTTTGAGTTCAAAACAACTCTAGACAAAGAGTCTATCCACCTAGACGTATGTGACAAATGTCACCCGTTCTACACTGGTAAGCAGCGTATCGTTGATACTGGCGGCCGTGTTGATCGCTTCAACAAGCGTTTTGGTGCTCTTAGCAGCAAGTAATTACGAATTCGTAATACTGACCAAATTTGAAAAGGACGCCTCGGCGTCCTTTTTTCGTTCATGAAATAAATGTTTTTTGATTCAGCTCTCGGTTAAGTGGTCTTAGCTCTTTCAAAATGACCTCTCTTTGACGTTGGCAATCTATGAAGATTACAAGTCATACTTTAGTATAATAAAAGAGTTGAAGTTAAATTTGCGGTCGGCTTCAGCTAACAATGCAAGAAACACCCTTTACCTACTCAAAAAACAATATTTGGAACGTCCCCACATGTCTGAAGACAACAGCCAACAAGATTTTCGCCAACAAGCTCTGGATTATCACGCTCAACCTACTCCCGGTAAAATTTCCGTCGAACTCACCAAGCCAGCCAATACAGTAGAAGACCTCGCGTTAGCGTACAGCCCTGGTGTAGCCGAACCTGTGCGTGAGATCGCACAAAATGCCGACAATGTTTATAAGTACACAGCCAAAGGCAACATGGTGGCTGTCATTTCTAACGGTACGGCCATTCTTGGTCTGGGTAACTTAGGGCCACTAGCGTCCAAACCTGTGATGGAAGGTAAATCGCTTCTTTTTAAGCGTTTTGCTGGTCTCGATTCCATCGATATCGAAGTGAAACATCGTACGATTGATGAATTTGTAGATACCGTCGCCAACATTGCAGATACGTTTGGCGGCATCAACTTAGAAGATATTAAAGCGCCAGATTGCTTTGAAATTGAACAGCGACTTATCGAACGTTGTGATGTCCCCGTTTTTCATGATGATCAACACGGTACAGCTATTGTGACGGCTGCCGGTATGTTGAATGCGATTGAACTTCAAAGTAAGAAACTCGAAGACGCTATGATTGTTTGTTTGGGGGCGGGAGCTGCTGCCGTTGCGTGCATGGAACTGCTGATCAAATGTGGCGCGCAACGCGAAAAAATCTACATGTTGGATCGTAAGGGTGTGATTCATACTCGCCGTGATGACCTGAATGAATACAAGCAGCTGTTTGCGAACAACACAGATAAGCGCACGTTGGAAGATGTTATTGAGGGTGCCGACCTTTTCTTAGGGGTGTCTGGTCCTGATTTATTGCCTGCAGAAGCCTTGAAGCTAATGGCGGATAAACCTGTTGTCTTTGCGTGTTCTAACCCTGATCCAGAAATCAAACCGGAACTCGCCCATCAAGTTCGTGATGATCTGATTATGGGTACGGGCCGAAGTGATTACCCGAATCAGGTTAACAATGTTATTTGTTTCCCATTTCTTTTCCGCGGTGCGTTGGATGTTCGTGCCAGTGAAATTAATGATGAAATGAAGCTTGCAGCAGTAGATGCTATTCGACAGTTAGCAAAAGAGCCAGTGCCAGAAGAAGTGAAAAAAGCGGCAGGTGTTACGGAGCTAGAATTTGGTACCGGTTATATCATCCCGAAACCGATGGACGCTCGTTTACTACCGCGAGTAGCAAAAGCGGTTGCGCAAGCTGCCATTGATTCAGGCGTTGCTCGTATTGAAATGCCTGAAAACTATATGCAATCCTGAACGTGACAATCTGATTCACTTTCATGTTTGTCAGATTAAACACAAATTGCTTTTTCAATATGCATAAAGATGGGGGATAGTTTAGGCTATCCCCCTTTTTTCTGCTTATTCTTCGTCGTAGGCTTCGAACTCGATGCCCATTTCCGTCATGATTTTTTTCACTTCACTCGGGATATCGTCTGGGCGATCTTTTCTCAAATCTTCATCTGTCGGTAATGGCTGACCTGTATAAGCGTGGAGAAAAGCTTCACAAAGCAGTTCGCTGTTGGTGGCGTGACGCAGATTGTTAATTTGGCGGCGTGTTCTTTCGTCTGTCAGTACTTTAAGTACTTTTAACGGAATCGATACTGTAATCTTTTTTACTTGTTCGCTTTTTTTACCATGCTCAGCATAGGGGCTTATGTATTCGCCATTCCAATCTGCCATTGCGCACCTTCAATTATTATTTATCTAAGTTATATGGCTACTCCGCACAGAAAGCTCTTTTCATGTGTTTTAGCGACTTAGCCGTTCATAAAAAACGATTTTAGCGACTTTTACTGCCACAAGCAAAGACATATGGACGTCTAGAAGTGTTGACGTCCTAAAATGAGAGCGCTAAAGTATTGCATATTAATCGTGACTATCTCTGTTAAAACACGTTACACGCATGTTAACTCGCGTTCGTAATTGGTATAACAGAGGCTCGAAAAGTTTGCACCACAGGAAAGGAAGACCCTATTTATGAGCCAACGAAAGCCAGCCACTATTGCCGTACGCACTGGTATTGAAGCGGATACTCAGTATCACGCAGTTGTCCCACCAATTTACTTGTCTACGAACTATGGCTTTCCTGCGTTTGGTGAAGTGCCCAAATATGACTACACGCGTTCAGGCAACCCAAACCGAGGCTTGCTGGAACAAGCGTTAGCTGAGCTGGAAGAAGGTGCAAATGCCATCATCACCAATACTGGTACAGCAGCCATTAACCTTTGGGTGACTGCATTCCTAGGTCCTGATGATCTTATTGTCGCGCCACACGATTGTTACGGTGGTACTTATCGTCTGTTCAACACCCGTTCACTAAAGGGTGACTTCAAAGTTGAATTTGTTGATCAATCCGATGAAACCGCTCTTGCTGAAGCACTTAGCAAAAAACCTAAACTGGTCTTGCTTGAAACACCGTCAAACCCTTTGGTACGTGTTGTTGATATTGCAAAAATTTGCGAACAAGCAAAACAAGTCGGTGCGCTTGTCGCAGTCGATAACACGTTTTTAACACCGGTTTACCAAAAACCGCTTACGCTTGGTGCGGATTTCGTTGTTCATTCCACAACTAAATTCATTAATGGTCACTCTGATGTGATTGGTGGTGTCATCATCTGCAAAGATGAAAAACACGCGGAAGATTTGGCGTGGTGGGGTAATTGCATTGGCGCAACTGGTACGCCATTCGACAGTTACATGACCCTACGAGGTCTACGTACACTTGGTGCACGTATGCGAGCTCATGAAGAGAGCGCGAACACGATTTTAGAGTTTTTGAAAACGCATGAATTGGTTGGCACCATTTACCATCCAAGTTTGCCAGAGCACCCAGGCCATGACATTGCCAAGAAGCAACAATCGGGCTTTGGCTCTATGCTTAGCTTTGAATTGAATGGAAGCTTTGAGCAAATGAAATGTTTTGCCAGTTCTCTCCAGCTTTTCTCGCTCGCAGAATCCTTGGGTGGGGTGGAAAGCCTGATCTGTCATCCAGGTTCAATGACACATCGTGCCATGAGTGATGAAGCACAAGAAGAAGCGGGCATTGCCCCAACACTACTGCGTTTGTCTGTGGGTCTTGAAGATGCACAAGATCTGATTGCTGATTTGAAGCAAGCCTTTGCAAAAGCCAAGGAGGTGGCGTAATGACTCTCGAACGTCAATTGCATAAATTTGGTGGCAGTAGCTTGGCGGATGCCGAATGCTATCAACGTGTGGTGAGCATACTCAAAGAATATTCGGATACGAATGACTTGGTTGTTGTGTCGGCAGCGGGTAGCACGACAAACCAACTTATCGCTTGGCTGGCGGCGTTAGAAAAAGACGGGCGTTTAGCGCATGAAGCGTTGCAAGAACTCAGACAATACCAAACACAATTAATTGAAAGCTTGTTGCCAGCAGAACGTGCTGCCCCTTTGCTTGATGTTCTTAACACGGAATTTTCTGGGTTAGGCGAATTGTCTTACCCATTAAGCAGTGCTCAAAAATCATCGGCAATGGGACACGGCGAAATATGGTCGGCGAGGCTATTGGCGGAACTTCTTAATCACAATGGTTTAGAAGCGGTTTCACAAGATTCACGTGATTTCCTTCGTGCGGAACACGGAGCTCAGCCGGAAGTCGACCGAGCACGTTCTTACCCTTTAATTAAAGAATCGCTAGCACAGCATCGTCAGTGCCGAATTGTTATTACTGGCTTCATGGCAAAAAATGAAGAAAGCGAAACAGTTCTTCTCGGGCGTAATGGCTCAGATTACTCAGCGACCGTCATCGGTGCGCTAGCAGAAGCGTCCAGAGTGACCATATGGAGTGATGTGGCTGGGGTGTATAGCTCTGACCCTCGTAAAGTGTCAGACGCCTGCTTACTGCCTCTGTTGCGCTTAGATGAAGCCAGTGAATTGGCTCGCTTGGCGGCACCAGTTCTTCATAGTCGTACGTTACAACCTGTCGCTCAAAGTTCAATGGAACTGCATTTGCGTTGCAGCTACCAACCTGAATCAGGTTCAACACGTATTGAGCGTGTTCTAGCATCGGGTCGTGGTGCCAAAATCATTACCTCTTTGGATGAAGTGTTACTGGTTAAAGTGGACTTCGGGCACGGGCACGATTTTGAACGTTTAGCGAAAGAAGTGCTTACAACGCTTTCACGTGGGCAACTCAGCCCATTGGCATTTGAAGCGCAAAGCGATCAAGGTTGCTTGCTTTTGGCGTATACCTCAGAAGTGGCTGGCGAGGCGCTTTCCTACCTACAAGATGTCTCTATCGGTGCGGAAATTAAATTGAAAGAAGGGTATTCACTGGTTGCTGCGGTAGGCGCTGGCGTAACCAATAACCCGAATCACTGCTACGGTTTTTACCAGCAACTGAAAAACAGCACCGTAGAATTTATTAGTGAGGCTGAATCTGGTCTTAGTTTAGTCGCGATTCTTCGTAAAACCGATACATCTCGCTTAATCACAGGTATTCACAGCCAGTTGTTCCAAGCTCAAAAGCGTGTTGCTATCGCTTTGTGCGGCAAAGGCAATATCGGTTCCAGTTGGATAGAGCTGTTTGATGAGCAAAAAGACGAGCTTGAAAAGCGTCATGGAAAAACGTTTGATTTGGTTGCGGTAGTCGATAGCCAAACGTATTGGTTGGACTTTGAGGGCATTGATGCCAAAGAGGTCTTTAATCGTTTTGATGATGAAGCGATCAGCAATGACGGAACGGAATGGTTGGACAAATTGGCGCATCAGCAGAAATTCGATGAAGTTATCGTATTGGATGTGACAGCCAGTGAAGCGTTATCTAATCAGTATGTCAGTATTGCTGAGCACGGCTTCCATTTGATTTCGGCAAATAAAGTTGCAGGTTCGGCACCGGGCGACGTTTATCATCAGGTACAAGATGCGTTTTCAAAGACTGGTCGCCATTGGTTCTATAACGCAACGGTAGGTGCAGGGCTTCCTGTTAACCACACAGTGCGTGATTTACGTGAAAGTGGGGATGATATTCTAGCGCTTTCTGGAATCTTCTCAGGAACGCTGTCATGGCTCTTCCAACAATTTGATGGTCAGGTGCCTTTCAGTGACTTAGTTGACCTTGCATGGCAGCAAGGTTTAACGGAGCCCGATCCTCGTTGTGACTTAGATGGCTCTGATGTGATGCGTAAGTTGGTCATTCTCGCTCGTGAATCCGGATTAGAACTAGAGCCTGAAAACGTGAAAGTTGAATCATTGGTTCCAGAGCAATTACGCGATTTACCGCTGGATGACTTTTTGGATAATGGACAGATCCTGAGCGAAAACTTAGCCGAGCGCCTTGAAAAAGCCCAACGAGAAGACAAAGTATTGCGTTATGTGGCAAGACTGGAAAAAAGCGGTAGCGCAACAGTAGGTGTTGAAGCGTTACCTCGTGAGCATGCACTAGCCAACTTGTTGCCTTGCGATAATATCTTTGCCATTGAAAGTAAATGGTACAAAGACAACCCATTGGTTATTCGAGGTCCTGGTGCGGGTAAGGCCGTGACGGCGGGAGCTATTCAGTCGGATCTGAATCGCCTTTCAAGTTTGTTATAAATCTTCGTTTTAGTGATTTGTTATAGCAATTTGTTATATCGAAAGGGCGCTCCGCGCCCTTTTTTGTTGCCCTTATCCCATTGAAATACTGTGGATTTTTATTAATGAAAAATGCGTACCTTCATCATGAATAAAATTCATGGTTATCTAGTTGACATTAAATCGGATAAAAGACATTCTTTGGACATATAGACGTCTAAACGTCGCTGAGAATTTTAAAAGAATTTTTTGTGGTGGTGCCACAGGGAGAGAAGCATGAGTTATACCCACGCAAGTCATATAGATGCTTTGAATCAGAATGTTGCTGAGCTTTCTGATGACATCAATGTTTCATTTGAATTTTTTCCACCAAGCAGTGAAAAAATGGAAGAAACACTTTGGAACTCAGTGCACCGCCTAAAAACGTTACAACCAAAGTTTGTTTCAGTTACATACGGAGCAAACTCTGGAGAGCGCGATCGCACGCACTCGATTATCAAAGAAATCAAAGACCAAACGGGTTTGGTTGCAGCACCACACTTAACCTGTATCGATGCGTCACGTGATGAATTAGTGAACATTGCTAATGATTACTGGAGCAATGGTATTGAAAGTATTGTGGCGTTGCGCGGCGATATACCACCAGGTGGTGGAGCTCCGGATATGTATGCTTCTGATTTGGTTGAATTGCTAAAGTCACAGCACGATTTTGATATTTCTGTTGCGGCATTCCCTGAAGTTCATCCAGAAGCTAAAAGCGCACAAGCAGATTTATTGAACTTGAAGCGTAAAGTGGATGCAGGAGCAAACCGCGCTATCACTCAGTTCTTTTTCGACGTTGAGAGCTATCTGCGTTTCCGTGACCGCTGTGTGGCGGCTGGAATTGATGTTGAGATTGTTCCGGGAATCTTACCGGTATCGAACTTTAAGCAGGCTTCTCGCTTTGCGGATATCAATAACGTAAAAGTCCCAGGGTGGATGGCGAAGCAGTTTGAAGGATTGGATGACGACCCAACGACACGTCAGTTGGTGGGTGCAAGCCAAGCGATTGATATGGTAAGAATTTTAAGCCGAGAAGGCGTAAAGGATTTCCACTTCTACACGCTAAACCGTGCTGAAATGACATACGCGTTATGCCATACGTTAGGTGTTCGCCCGCAAGCGTAGTTCAAATTGAATTCGAAAGTGAATGGTAAGACACAAAAAAAGGTTGGTGTATGCACCAACCTTTTATATTAATAGCGAAGATTTACGCCATAGCTTCTAATTCTGCAAGCGCTTCTTCTGCCCAAGCTACCCAGGTGTTACGAAGCAACAAGTTGCGACGAAGGGTTAAACGCTCTAAACGAGCTTGCTTGTCTAAAGTGCTTGGTGTCGCGTAGTAAACCGACTCAATTTCTTTGTAGTGGTTCACTAGTTGACGAGACTCTTCGATCAAACCAGTCAGTTGTTCAATATACGAAGTAGAAGGTTGTACGGAACACGCCATTAACTTGGCAGAGAACTCATCGCGAACGGTTGGGTGTGCAGTGGGTTGGTCAAACCACTCCCCGAGTGCTCGGCGTCCTTCTTCTGTAATTGAATAAACTTTCCTGTCTGGTTTGCCCTCTTGCGGCTCAAGCACGCAAGTCACAAGTTGGTTTTGAGCCATTTTATTTAGCTCGCGGTATACTTGTTGGTGACTTGCTTTCCAAAAATAGCCAATACTGTATGAGAACTCTTTTGTGATGTCGTATCCAGTTGCATCACGAGTACTTAAAACAGTAAGGATTACGTGCGGTAATGACATGTCTTCAATCCAATGGTCAATCAAACTGTAAAACTTGAACGCGTAAACACCGAGTGTGCTTCTTTGGCACGTTTGTATAGTGTGTGAATGCGCTCATACCAATCTAAAGACAAATTTAGACGGCTCTGTCACCTTCTTAGCCTTACATCACCTAGAAAATGGCAGCTATTGAATTTGCTACCTCAGAAACAAATGCCAATGCCATAGAATTGCTGCGGATAGTTATTAGTAAATTTACAGCGGTTAGTAAGCATATCAATAATAATAAGCATTAAGTAGAATAAAAAATATGAATGGTTTGAAAAACTGACAAAATTCTCAATAGTGAATGCCAGCCATACAAAAAGCCGCATTTAGCGGCTTTTTGTCTCACTTAAAGAATAAATGACTGGTTAGCCGGTGTTGCGCATTCCTGCTGCAATACCTGCAATTGTAACCATTAGTGCTTCTTTAAGCTCTGTCGATGGCGTTTCTGTCTGCCTTGTACGGTAAAGCAGTTCTGCTTGCAGCATATTCAACGGCTCTACATAGATGTTACGAAGACGGATAGATTCTAATCCCCACGGATCACTCTGCATTAAATTTTCATTATTCTCAACATTGAGTACAGCTTTAATGTCTTTTTGCAATTGAGCTCTCAGTTTGTCGCCCAGAGCCCACAAAGATTTGTCTGTTAGCTTCTGATCGTACAGGCTTGCGATCTCGATGTTACATTTTGAGTACACCATTTCCAGCATGCCCAATCGTGTTGAGAAGAAAGGCCATTCGCGACACATTGACTCCAGTAATGATTGGTGTCCTTGGTCGACTGAATACTGAATCGCCTCTCCGGCACCTAACCATGCTGGTAATACCAAGCGGTTTTGGCTCCATGAGAAAATCCATGGAATGGCACGTAAGCTTTCGACACCACCGTTAGGGTTACGCTTCGATGGGCGTGAACCTAATGGCAGCATGCCTAGCTCAAGCTCTGGCGTGGCCGCACGGAAATACGGTACGAAATCAGGTTCACCACGAACAACCCCACGATAGGCTTCACAAGACACTTCAGATAGGGTGTCCATCAAGTCACGCCATTCTTGTTTCGGCTCTGGCGGTGGCAGCAGGTTGGCTTCTAATATTGCACTGGCGTACATGTTGAAGCTGTTAACTGCCACTTCAGGTAAACCCAGCTTAAAGCGGATCATCTCACCTTGTTCAGTTACGCGTAGACCGCCTTTGAGACTTTTCGGCGGTTGAGAAAGCAAAGCAGCGTGTGCAGGTGCACCACCACGACCAACCGTACCACCACGACCGTGGAATAAGGTCAGCTCGATGCCCGCTTCTTCCGACACTTTCACTAAGGCTTCCATGGCACGGTATTGCGCCCAACCCGCTGCCATAACACCAGCATCTTTGGCGGAATCTGAGTAACCGATCATGACCATTTGGTGGTTCTGAATGAAACCGCGGTATAGATCGATACCCATTAACTGGGTGATAACGGCTTCAGCGTTATTCAAATCTTCCAGTGTTTCGAACAGTGGGCAAACGTCCATGCGATATGGACAACCTGACTCTTGAAGTAATAAGTGCACAGCAAGTACGTCTGAAGCGGTTCTTGCCATAGAAATGACGTAGGCACCAAAAGCTTCACGAGGTTGACTTGCCACGATGCGGCAGGTATCCAACACCTCTTTTACAGGCTCAGATGGTTCCCAGCCTCGCGGTAATAGTGGGCGCTTAGAGCTAAGTTCTGCTGTAAGGAAAGCAACTTTATCCTGTTCGCTCCATTGGTCGTAATCGCCAATACCAAGGTAACGTGTGAGTTCTGACAATACATCTGAGTGACGTGTGCTTTCTTGACGAATGTCGAGGCGCACTAAGTGAATGCCAAATGATTTGATTCGACGGAGCGTATCTAGCAGAGAACCGTCGGCAATGACGCCCATGCCGCATTCATGCAAAGATTGGTAACACGCGTAAAGTGGTTCCCAAAGCTGCTCATTGGATTTCAACGGCGCTTTTACTGCCAGTTGCTCACCATTGATTTTGGCTTCGAGAATGTCTCGGGTTTCGGTGAGCGTTGTACGGATTCGCTTTAGGATCGCACGATAAGGTTCATGTTCCCCTTCACCTGCCAACTCACGCAGTGCGTCACTGCATTTGGTCATCGACAGCTCGCTAACCAGCTCGTTAATGTCATTTAGATATAGGTCGGCTGCTTTCCAGCGAGACAACAACATGACTTCGCGAGTAATGGTATGGGTAACAAATGGGTTACCGTCGCGGTCACCTCCCATCCAAGATGAGAAATGAACCGGTCTTGCATCAATAGGTAAACCTTCGCCAAGATACCCTTCCAAACGTTCATCTAATTCACGCAGGAAATCAGGCACACCTTGCCATAAGGAATTTTCAACAACAGCAAAACCCCATTTTGCTTCATCGATTGGCGTTGGGCGTTGCTGACGTATTACGTCAGAGTGCCATGCCTGTGCGATAAGCTGCTCTAAGCGACGCTCTGTTTTTACGCGCTCTTTGTACGAGAGATCGCTAAGCTCTAGCTTTGATAGACATTCGTTGATTTTGACCAGTTTGTTGATCATGGTACGACGCGTAATTTCTGTCGGGTGCGCCGTTAGCACCAGCTCAATGTTCAAATCACGAACAGCTTGAGCAGTGTCGAGTTTACTGATGTCGCTTTGGCTTAGCTTTGAAAATAGACTGTTAATGGCGTCTGGTTCGCAGACGTGTTCCTCACAATGACGAGAAATGGTGTGGTATTGCTCTGCCATGTTGGTGAGGTTTAGAAATTGGTTGAATGCACGAGCAACGGGTGTGAGCTGCTCATCTGGTAGGCTTTCAATTTCTTTTATGAGATTTTCGCGGTCTTCCTGACTGCCCCCTCGTGCTGATTTTGAGAGTTTACGAATGGTTTCGACTTTCTCTAGGATTGCCTCACCATGTGCATCTTGAATGGTATTGCCAAGTAATCGACCTAGCATGCTCACATTGCTTTTTAGCGCGGCATATTTTTCATTCATTGTTTCCCGCCTCGTAAATTTATTACATCCGATGTTTTGTTTAAGCCCACAATCTAGCGAAATTGTTTGGCTTGAGTCAAATAATCCGACACTAAAACAACGGAATTCGGGCAACTATTGATATTGCTCATTTTTGATACGCGCTTTGTAGCGCTATTGTGAAATTTTCTTTCAATATTTGCTGAAGCTTGATGTGCTCTGGTTTAAGAAGCGTTAAAAAAGCGCAGTTACCTGCGCTTTTAGAGATCATTTTCTTGAAATGTTTAGAAACAGTATTGGTGAATGGCTTTCTTTAAAACATCGATAGTTGGGTCGATAAACTCAAAAGCAAGGTATTCATCGGGCTGGTGGGCCTGATCAATTGAACCTGGCCCAAGGACGAGAGTAGGGCAAAGTTGCTGCAAGAAAGGGGCTTCAGTACAGTAATTTACGGTTTCACTTGGCTTTTCACAGATAGTTTCCATTCCACCAATAAACGGGTGGTCGTGGTTACACTCATATCCTGGGATAGGATCATGCAATGGTTGAATCTCGATTCTTCCTGGCCACTTGGCTTCGACTTCTTTAAGTGCATCGCGCAGAAGGTTGTCCAATCCATCAAGACTGATGCCAGGTAGAGGTCTTACATCGTAATGAAGCTCGCAACACCCACATATTCGATTGGCACTGTCGCCACCATGAATATGCCCTAAATTTAGGGTCGGGGAAGGGATCTCAAAGCCTGGGTGATGATAAGTTTTAATCAATTGATCTCTGAGCTGCATGAGCGCAAAAAGCACTTCATGCATAATTTCTATGGCATTGACACCCAAAGCAGGGTTTGACGAGTGCCCTGAGTGACCGGTAACGCGTACCGCATTTGCTACATGCCCTTTATGACCGCGAATAGGAACCAAACTCGTGGGTTCGCCTATGATGCAGTAATCCGGTTTGAACGGGGCATCTTGAGTGAAGTGGCGTGCCCCGAGCATGGTCGTTTCTTCGTCACATGTCGCCAGTACATAAAGTGGCTTTGTTTGCGTACTCCAATCGATGCTTTTAACGGCTTCTAATATAAAAGCGAAAAAGCCTTTCATGTCGGCCGTACCCAAACCATAAAAACGATTGTTTGCTTCTGTTAATGCATGTGGGTCGAAATTCCAGCGCCCTTCGTCGAAGGGAACAGTGTCGGAGTGACCCGCTAATAATAAGCCGCCTTCTCCCTGTCCCATCTTGGCAATCAGATTGTGCTTGCCTTTTTCGACTTCAACAACGTCCGTTTCAAACCCCAAGTCATTAAACCATGTGGCAAGTTTCGCAATGACTTCACTGTTTCCTTCATCCCAACTCGCATCACTCGAGCTAATAGAGGAGGTGGAAATTAAGCCACCGTAGATATCGATAAAACCGGGTATTTGCATATTAACTTCACTTCCACTGTTGACAGACTAAGCTTAAAACGATAAAACACATATTAAATCACAATAAGTGAATAAAAACTCAAATAGAGTTAATAATCAAGTATGGATAGTCACTTTTATAGAAATTAAGTGACAAGCGAAATTGGATGTGTTGCAGATGTTAAAAACCACAATCATTGGTGCCAGCGGATACACAGGTGCAGAACTTGCTCTGATGGTCGCCAAACACCCAAATCTCAAGCTATCAGGTTTGTATGTGTCCGCCAATAGCGTCGACGCAAATAAGCCGGTATCAGAGTTACATAAGAAGTTATCGGGTGTAGTGGACATGCCTGTCACTCCATTAACCGATCTTAAAGCCGTTGCTAAAGAGTCTGACGTGGTATTTTTGGCAACCGCACATGAAGTCAGCCACGACCTAGCGCCTACTTTATTAGAGCACGGCTGTACAGTGTTTGACTTATCTGGCGCTTATCGGGTGCAGAAAGAAAATTTTTATCCAGATTACTACGGGTTTGAACACAGCAACCCAGAATGGCTAGATAAAGCGGTATACGGTTTAGCGGAGTGGAATGAAGCCGCTATTTCAGAAGCTCAGCTTGTAGCTGTACCAGGATGTTACCCTACGGCATCACAATTGGCGATTAAGCCTCTTTTAGCTGCAGGTCTAGTTGAAACGTCACAATGGCCAGTAATTAACGCGACATCCGGAGTTTCAGGTGCAGGCCGAAAAGCCACAATGACCAACAGCTTCTGCGAAGTATCGATGCAAGCTTACGGTGTGTTTACTCACAGACACCAGCCAGAAATTGCATCACATCTTGGGTGTGATGTTATTTTCACTCCTCATCTTGGTAACTTTAAACGTGGCATTTTAGCGACCATAACCATGAAGCTAAAAGCTGGCGTGACGCTTCAACAAGTAACGGACGCTTTTCACAATGCCTATGGCGACAAGCCAGCAGTACGTTTGTTTGATGATCAACTGCCGACCATCCTACAAGTAGAAAATACGCCTTTTAATGATTTGGGTTGGAAAGTTCAGGGTGAACACGTGATCGTTGTATCGGCAATCGACAACCTGCTGAAAGGCGCTTCAAGCCAAGCAATGCAGTGTTTGAACCTTCGTTATGGCTATGAGCCACTGACGGCACTGATTTAAGGAAGTGATGATGACTACACAAAACCCACTTGTCGTAAAACTGGGCGGTGCCGCATTAGAATGCAGTGAAACGCTTGGAAAGCTTTTCGGTGCAATCAAAGAATACCAACAGTCAGAACAGCGCGCTATTGTGATTGTTCATGGTGGTGGCTACCTTGTTGATGACTTAATGAGCAAGCTTCAATTAGCCACTTTTAAAAAGGATGGTTTGCGCATCACTCCTTACGAGCAAATCCCATTCATCGCTGGAGCGCTAGCAGGCACAGCAAACAAGCTACTTCAAGGTGAAGCGATTAAATCTGGCGTTAACGCGGTTGGATTGAGCCTTGCGGATGGCGGGTTGTGCCAAGTGACAGAGCTGAACCCAGAGCTGGGTGCAGTAGGCAATGCGACTCCGGGGAATCCTGATGTACTACAAGCCATAATGAATACAGGCGCTATCGCCATCATCAGTTCAATAGGTATGACAGAAGAAGGGCAACTCATGAACGTCAATGCCGACCAAGCAGCGGTAGCTGTAGCGGGTGCATTGGATGCTGAATTGGTGTTGCTCTCTGATGTCAGCGGCGTGCTGGACGGCAAAGGGCACCTATTGAACAGTTTAAATAAAACCGAGGCTCTTCAGCTTATTGAAGGCAAAGTGATTACTGACGGCATGATCGTAAAAGTGCACGCTGCATTGAAAGCGGCTAACGATCTTGGACGTCCGATTCAGGTAGCGACATGGCGTTACCCTGAAAAACTGACCGATTTATTTTCTGGTACCAACATCGGTACGCAGTTCTTACCTGAATAAACCAATTTTGTATGACCTTTTGGGCGCTGACCGCCAAGTGCAGACCCAAGGATTAGGAGAAGTAAAATGAGCAAAGTAAACGTAAAAAAAGTAGTCGTTGCCTACTCTGGCGGTCTGGACACATCTGTGATCATTCCATGGCTAAAAGAAAACTACGATTGTGAAGTTGTGGCATTTGTTGCTGATGTTGGTCAAGGTGCGGAAGAGCTTGAAGGCATTGAAGAAAAAGCCAAAGCATCCGGCGCTTCTGAGTGCTACATCGCGGACCTAAAAGAAGAAATGGTGTCAGATTACATCTACCCGACATTAAAAACAGGTGCGCTGTACGAAGGCAAATACCTACTGGGTACGTCTATGGCTCGTCCAATCATTGCTAAAGCGCAGGTTGAAGTCGCGCGTAAAGTGGGTGCCGATGCGTTATGCCATGGCTGTACGGGTAAAGGTAATGACCAAGTTCGTTTCGAAGGCGCATTTGCTGCACTTGCACCGGATCTACACGTGATTGCACCATGGCGTGAGTGGGATTTAGTGAGTCGTGAAGAGTGTTTGGATTACTTAGCAGAGCGCAACATTCCATGTACGGCTTCATTAACTAAGATTTACTCACGTGATGCAAATGCATGGCACATTTCAACAGAAGGCGGTGTATTAGAAGATACATGGAATGCACCGAATGATGATTGCTGGGTTTGGACCGTTGATCCAGAGCAAGCGCCAAACGAATCTGAAAGCGTGACACTGAAAGTAGAAAAAGGCGCCGTTGTCGCTGTCGACGGTGAAGCGATGACACCATACAACGCATTGGTTTACCTAAACGAGAAAGGCGCAAAACACGGCGTTGGTCGTATTGATATCGTTGAGAACCGTCTTGTGGGAATGAAATCTCGTGGCTGCTACGAAACTCCGGGTGGCGCGATCATGATGGAAGCGCTGCGTGCTGTAGAACAATTGGTGTTAGACAAATCGGCGTTTGAATTCCGTGAAGAATTGGGCTTAAAAGCTTCTCACCTTGTCTATGATGGTCGTTGGTTTACACCGCTTTGTAAGTCTCTCCTTGCAGCTACAGAGGAGTTGGCGCAAGATGTGAACGGCGAAGTCGTTATCAAACTGTACAAAGGTCAAGCAACCGTAACGCAAAAGCGTTCAGACAACAGCTTGTACTCTGAAGAGTTTGCTACGTTTGGCGAAGACGAAGTGTATGACCAAAGTCATGCTGGTGGTTTCATCCGCCTTTATTCCCTGTCTAGCCGTATTCGCGCTTTGAACGAAAATAAAAAATAAGCGAACGACTCGTACATTTATCACAGCTTTTTTAGCAAATTACACAAGCAAGCAAATGAGGCTCTGAAAGATTCAGAGCCGCAACTCAGGAGAGACGCCATGGCATTATGGGGCGGTAGATTTACCCAAGCAGCAGACACCAGATTCAAACAATTCAATGATTCTTTGCGATTCGACTACCGATTGGCAGAGCAGGATATTGTTGGGTCGATTGCGTGGTCTAAAGCCCTGCTGTCGGTTAACGTTTTGAATGAGGATGAACAACAAAAATTAGAGTTAGCGCTGAATGAGCTTAAGCTTGAAGTGATGGAAGATCCCGAGCAGATTTTGCGCTCGGATGCTGAAGATATCCATAGCTGGGTAGAACAGCAGTTGATAGGCAAAGTTGGTGACTTGGGTAAAAAGCTGCACACAGGTCGTTCTCGTAACGATCAGGTCGCCACAGATCTTAAGCTCTGGTGTCGCCAGCAAGGTCATCAGTTATTAATGGCACTCGATCGCCTGCAAGGTCAGATGGTTGAAGTGGCTAAAGCACATCAAGGCACCGTGCTTCCTGGCTATACACACTTACAGCGTGCTCAACCTGTGACGTTTGCCCATTGGTGTTTGGCTTACGTTGAAATGTTCGAGCGTGATTATTCTCGTCTTTCTGATGCCATCAAGCGCCTAGACACTTGTCCACTGGGTTCCGGTGCGCTTGCAGGTACAGCTTACCCAATGGATCGTGAAGCTCTCGCGCACAGCCTTGGTTTCCGCCGTGCAACGCGTAACAGCCTCGATTCGGTATCCGATCGTGACCATGTTATGGAGCTCATGTCAGTAGCCTCTATTTCTATGCTTCATTTGTCTCGTTTGGCAGAAGATATGATTTTCTACAATTCAGGAGAATCGAATTTTATTGAGTTGGCGGATACCGTGACATCCGGTTCTTCTCTGATGCCTCAGAAGAAAAATCCAGACGCACTTGAACTGATCCGCGGTAAGTGTGGACGTGTTTACGGTGCAATGGCTGGCATGATGATGACCGTGAAAGCACTGCCTCTTGCGTACAATAAAGATATGCAAGAAGACAAAGAAGGTCTGTTTGATGCGCTAGACAGCTGGAATGAATGCATGGAAATGGCTGCGCTTTGCTTTGATGGTATTAAAGTTAATGGCGAGCGTACGTTGGAAGCGGCGAAACAAGGGTATGCGAACTCGACAGAACTAGCCGATTACCTTGTCGCAAAAGACATTCCATTCCGTGAAGCGCACCATATTGTGGGTGTAGCGGTTGTGGCGGCGATTGCCAAGGGTTGTGCGTTGGAGGAACTATCGATTGCAGAACTTAAAGAGTTCTCAGACGTTATCGAAGATGACGTGTACGACATCCTAACAATCGAGTCCTGCTTAGAAAAACGATCTGCGCTGGGTGGTGTTTCGCCAAAACAAGTCGCTTATGCGGTAGAACAAGCCGAACAACGCATTGTCCAAAGAGACACATCAAGGGTGAAAGTGCGTGCGGCGCGCTTAACCGATATTGATGCGTTAGAAGGTATGGTGGCGTACTGGGCAGGGTTAGGTGAAAACCTTCCACGTACTCGTAATGAACTGGTTCGCGACGTTGGATCTTTTGCTGTTGCTGAACATCATGGTGAGGTGACGGGGTGTGCGTCTCTGTATGTCTATGACTCTGGGTTAGCAGAAATTCGCTCGCTTGGTGTTGAAGCTGGGTGGCAAGGTCAAGGGCAAGGAAGCGCACTTGTTGCGCACCTGACTGAAAAAGCGCGTCAGATGGCGATTAAGAAAGTATTTGTGTTGACTCGGGTACCTGAATTCTTCATGAAGTACAGCTTCATTCCGACGTCCAAATCACTCCTGCCAGAGAAAGTACTGAAGGACTGCGATCAGTGTCCAAGAACGCATGCGTGTGATGAAGTCGCTCTGGAGATCAACCTATCAGAACAATTGATCACTAAGGTCAATGTTGCATAACAGTGTGATTAAAAACAGTTTTTGAATCAGCTCAGATCTTTTTAAAGAAAATTGATCTTTTTTGGGAACTTATTAAGGAAGAGCGCGGTCATATTAATACCACTGCTTTTTCTTAGATGAATCTAAGAAGGCCCCTAACCAGATTTGGCTTAGGGGCTTTTTTCTTTTTCCGATCCAGCTCAATTTGAATTTCCTCTCTCTATTTATGAGTTGTTATAACATTACATATTCATTAAATTTTCATGAAACATTCACTTCATTGATACCTAAGCATACTTTTTGATCTTTAGAGTGTCCTCCGTTGATTATCAAACTACTTCGGAGATATCCCCATGAAAGGGCTTCAACTTTCTACGTTAGCAATTGGTGTGATTACCGCAGCGACCGTGAACGCCAATGTACCTCAGCAATCTGATACTTGGTACCAAGAAGCAAAAAGCGCGATTGCTGCTGCAAAAGAGCTTAAGCCAATTGATGGACCGGCAAAAAATGTGATTCTGTTTGTGGGCGACGGCATGAGCGTTGGCACCATAACCGCTGCACGTATTTATGCTGGCCAGCAAAAAGGTCAAAAGGGTGAAGAGTTTGTGTTGGCTATGGAGCGTTTGCCACATACGGCATTATCCAAAACATACAACACTGATATGCAAACTCCAGATTCTGCAGGAACGGCAACCGCGATGGTGTCGGGTGTGAAAACCAAAGCGGGCATCATTAACGTGAACGACAATGTTCAGCGTGGTTTTTGTAACACTCAGAAGGGAAATGAAGTCAAAACAGCTTTCCAAATGGCGGGTGAAAAAGGTTTGTCGTTAGGCGTGGTCTCGACTGCGCGTTTAACTCATGCTACTCCTGCGACAGCCTACGCGCATAGTGCTGACCGTAATTGGGAAAACGACGGTAAGCTTCCAAACATTGCGAAAAGCACAGGTTGTAAAGACATTGCTACGCAGTTTGTTGAGTTTGATTTCGGTAGTGGTTTCCAAGTGGCGTTTGGGGGCGGTCGACGTGAATTTATTCCCAATACGATGACCGATCCAGAAGGTAAGAAAGGTAAGAGAAAGGATGGGCGCAACTTAGTCAAAGAGTGGGAAGCGCGCTACCCGCAAGGAACCTATGTTTACGACCGAGCTGGTTTCGATAAGCTGAATGAAAACACCAAACGAGCATTTGGGTTGTTTGAAAGTAGCCATATGCAGTATGAAGCCGATCGTGTACAGGAAAACAAAGAGCCATCACTGGCTGAAATGACCTCCAAAGCCATCGAGATCCTGGAAAATAATCAGAAAGGCTATCTACTTATGGTGGAATCGGGCCGTATCGATCACGCCCACCACGCAGGTAATGCTGCACGAGCACTTGAAGACACGGTGGAATATGACCGTGCTATTAAAGCCGCTTTGGAAATGACGGATCCAAAAGAGACACTGATCGTAGTGACAGCCGACCACGCGCATACTCTGATTTCAAACGGTTACGCAGAACGCGGCAACCCAATTCTTGGTCTCTCTAAATCCAAAGGTAAATTCAATAAAGACGAATTTGGAAAAAACTACACTACGTTGGCGTATGGTAATGGTCCTGGTGCAGCAGAAGGGAAGCGTAGTGATTTGTCGGAAGAAGAAGTACTCAAGCTAGATTACTTGCAGCAATCATTGGTCAAGTTAGGCTCAGAAACACACTCTGGGGAAGATGTAGCGATTTTTGCTCGTGGCCCGCAAGCTTGGTTATTCCAAGGCGTGGTAGAGCAAAACTACATTTATCATGTGATTGATGAAGCGTTAAGGTTAACTAAGTAAGAATTAAGAAGTAGCCTTCATACAATAGAAGCCGCGCAGAAATCAGCGCGGTTTTTTATTGCGTGCTTGCCAAGGAAAAATTACAAACCTCATCCAAAGATGCATGGCAAGTAAGACATTGAAAGCAAAGCCAGCAAAAATTAACGTCACAGACTGAATACTATTGGGGGACTCTTTTAAGGCAAACCACCAAACCACCCAACACGCGACCGAAAGTACAGTAAGTTGATCCATGCATCGCTGGCAACGGCCTATTTTCTTCCAAAACCAGTTTTCTTGGCATGTTCGACACGGCATAAAGTCGCTTTTCGTTAAATAAATCTTTCAATAATTATAGCTAAACGAATTGCGTATCATAAGGATGCAAGTTCAAATTTAGATGAAATTAATGTGAAAAGACCCTGACTCTGGAGAGAAAGTCAGGGTAAAAAAGGACTTAGAAGCAATTTATTATTTTAAGTAGTGTATTTGTAGGCTGGATTGAATTAGCAACCCGGACCGCAATCCAAGCAGTGCTTAATCATTTCAGGACCAAGGTGTAACTTGGCATTTAAATCACGAAGTGCGGTTCGAACCCCTTCTTCAATCACAGGGTGATAGAAAGGCATGTCCAGCATTTCAGATATAGTCATCTTGTTTTGGTGCGCCCACGCTAGAAGGTGAGCTAAATGCTCCGCATTCGGTCCCATCATTTCTGCACCTAAGAATCGACCTGTGCCTTGTTCCCCATATACGTGTAAAACACCTTTATTGCGTAACATAACGCGAGAGCGACCTTGGCTTTCAAACGATACTTCACCCGTTGCAAAACAACCGCAGTTACCTAAACGCTGAGTGATCTGGTGATAAGTTTCTCCCACCATCGCGATTTGAGGATCCGAGAATACCGCGGAGATAGAAGAACGACGCAGCCCTGCACGAATGTCTGGGAAGCGGCCCGCATTATCACCTGCAATACGACCTTGATCGGCAGCTTCGTGAAGCAACGGGATCTGGTTGCTTGCATCGCCGGCGATAAAGATGTTTTCAACCGACGTTTGCAGTGTGTAGTGATCCGCTTTTGGGACACCTCGATCATCTAAATCTATATCCGTATTTTCCAGATCCAGTTTATCAACGTTCGGGCGGCGACCCGTTGCAGCCAATACGTATTCGGTAACGAAGGTTTCAAGCTCGCCGTCGTGATTAATAAACTGGATCTCAACCTTATCATCGACGCGCTTCATGTTTTCGACTTTGACGTCGGCATCTAGGTAAAACTCTTCACTGAAAGCTTTATTGGCGTAAGCCATGACTTCAGGATCGGTCAGTGGACCGACTTGCCCACCTAAACCAAACAGCTTCACATCAACCCCTAATCGGTGAAGTGACTGTCCTAGTTCCAAACCAATTACCCCTGGTCCAAATACCGCGACAGAGCTAGGAAGATCATCCCAATCAAACACATCATCATTGACGATAAGGCGATCGCCTAATTCATTCCAGACGCCTGGATAGGCAGGGCGAGAACCCGTCGCAATCACAATGCGTTGCGCTTTTACCTCAGTATGATCATCGATGATCAGGGTGTTGTTATCGACAAATTTTGCGTAACCCGATATTTTGTCTTCTGCTGGAATGTCATCCACACCTTCTAATACAAACCCGACGAAGCGATCACGTTCACGCTTTACTCGATCCATTACTTCACGACCATTGATGACGATCTCGCCTTGCGGGTGAATACCGAAGCCTGGTGCTTTTTCAATTTGGTGAACACTTTCAGCAGCAGCGATGAGCAATTTAGACGGCATACAACCTACGCGAGCACATGTTGTACCATAAGGCCCACCTTCGATCATCACGACATTTGATGTATGCGCTTTTGCGGTTCGATATGCGCCAAGACCAGCGGTGCCGCCACCAATAATCGCTACATCAACATTCAGTTGTTTCATAATGGATTCTCTTTAATGTCGGTTTGGAATGAAAAGCCCGAGTTTCCTCGGGCTTAGTTCAGGAATACGTCGTTACTTTGGATTACTTAAGAAGAAAGCTTTCGAGTTCTTCACTGCCACCAATGTGTTTACCACCAATAAATACTTGTGGAACCGTTGCACGACCAGTGATAGCTCGTAAGCTGACGGTTGTTGCATCTTTACCCAGAATCACTTCTTCATATTGAAGACCGTGATCAATCAGATTTTGTTTCGCTTTCGCACAGAAAGGGCAACCTGGTTTTGAGAATACGGTAATGGATTCCTGAGTTTTGTAATCCGGAGCGATGTAACCAAGCATAGTGTCTGCATCCGAAACCTTGAACGGGTCGCCTGGCTCGTTTGGTTCAACAAACATTTTCTCAACAACGCCATTCTTCACCAGCATGCTGTAGCGCCATGAACGCTTACCGAAGCCTATGTCATTTTTATCGACTAACATGCCCATGCCATCAGTAAATTCACCATTTCCATCTGGGATGAAAGAAATGTGCCCTGCTTCTTGGTCTTCTTTCCAAGCATTCATAACAAAAG
The DNA here is from genome assembly GCF_030689305.1 of Vibrio penaeicida. Taxonomy (GTDB): domain Bacteria; phylum Pseudomonadota; class Gammaproteobacteria; order Enterobacterales; family Vibrionaceae; genus Vibrio; species Vibrio penaeicida_B. The sequence continues at coordinate 207,601 of NZ_JAUYVM010000007.1, forward strand.
TGTCATTCACAGATATACAGACGATTTCATCGACGCCGTGTTCTTTGAATACAGAAAACAGTTCGTTGTAGCGTGGTAGGTGGCTTGATGAACATGTTGGCGTAAATGCACCGGGTAAGCTGAATACGATGACAGTCTTGTCTTTAAAAAGGTCATCTGATGTCACGTTTACCCAAGCATCGCCTTTGCGAGTCGGAAAAGTGACCTGTGGTACAGTTTGACCTTCTTTTGATGCGAACATGTTGGTTTCCTCTTTGGATTTTTGAATTCTTACGTGTAGCCGACCTTAATCAGCGTAGCTGGCTTTTGTTTATTCAGCCTGTTTCGTTTTGTTGAGTCCATTATTCAATGATCGGGTTGATAGCTCCAATCGTTTATTGTTATGGTATTGATAGATAATTTCTATTTTAGGGTGGAAAGATGAACATTCGTGATTTCGAATACCTAGTGTCTCTCGCTGAGCACAAACACTTTCGCAAAGCTGCAGAAGCGTGTTTTGTTAGCCAGCCCACGTTGAGTGGTCAAATTCGCAAGTTGGAAGATGAATTAGGGACAGCGCTTTTAGAGCGCAGTAGCCGCAGAGTGTTGTTTACCGAGTCGGGTTTGCAACTTGTGGATCAAGCGAAGAGAATTCTGGGTGAAGTGAAGTTATTTACCGATATGGCAACCTTGCAGGGCAAAGAGATGAGTGGTCCTTTGCACATCGGTTTTATTCCTACGGTTGGTCCTTACTTACTCCCTAAAATCATTCCACAGCTTAAAGAGCAGTTCCCAGACTTAGAACTGTTTTTGCATGAAGCGCAAACCCATCAGCTCGTTAGGCAACTTGAAGAAGGGCGGTTAGATTGTTTAGTGCTGGCATCGGTTACAGAGACCGAGCCCTTTAAAGAGTTGGATCTTTACAACGAACCCATGAGCGTTGCTGTGCCTTGTGATCACGAATGGGCAGAACGCGATGAAATAGACATGCTGGAACTAAATGGTAAGACGGTTCTTGCGTTAGGTGATGGGCATTGTTTACGGGATCAAGCGCTAGGGTTTTGTTTTGCTGCGGGTGCGCGTGATGACGAACGCTTTAAAGCGACCAGCCTTGAAACGCTGCGTAATATGGTTGCCGCTGGTGGTGGTATTACCCTGCTACCTGCATTGTCGGTTCCCGCTGAGAAGAAGCGGGATGGCGTATGCTACGTACGTGCCAGTAACCCTCAACCAAGCCGACGTATTGTGTTGGTTTATCGACCGGGTTCTCCACTTCGAAACCGTTTTGAACAGCTGGCTGAGAGTATTTCTGAGCTTGTATAAAGCGAGAATAGACGGTTAGTTGGAAATGAAAAAGGCGCTGATGCGCCTTTTTTTATACAGAATTAGAAATTGTTGGGGTTAATTCATGCGATTAAAACAGCTCTTCACCGTCCTCGCTGTATATGGCTTCGCTTATAGGATCGTGAGCATACTCTCTTGGCTCCGTTCCGCGTCTGAAGTATTCAAACATGGTTGAGTCGTCAGATTTATTGGTAAGCAGCCCCGATTCCGCATCAATACGGGTTCGAATGATGCCCGTAGGTAATTTTTTACGTACGGCAGGGACATCTTCCAGTGCGACTTTCATAAAGTTTACCCAAGCTGGCTGCGCCGTTTTCGCTCCGGCCTCTGCTCCGGTAATTTGGTCTTTACCTAAGTTCGGGTTTACCACACTGCGACCGAGCTCTCTTTGGTGGTTATCAAAACCTACCCACGTAATAGCTACCATTCCCGGTGCGTAACCGTTGTACCATGCATCTTTAGAATCATTGGTGGTTCCTGTTTTTCCGCCTATGTCGCGACGCCCCAACTTCTTAGCGCGCCAGCCAGTACCATTCCAACCCGTGCCTTTACGCCAGTTGCCACCACCCCATACGTTGCTGTACATCATCTCGCGCATTAAGAAGGCGGTTTGTTCTGAAATAACTTGAGGCGCGTAGGGGGAATCGACATCCTGCTCTTCAAACTCGTTGCTCTTTTGGGTTTGGCAATCTTTGTGGCAAACCACCTTTGGATTGGCTTCCAATATAGGCCTACCAAACGCATCTTCCACACGGCTTATGTAGTAAGGCTCGACAAAATAACCGCCATTCGCGAAAACAGAATAGCCCTGGGCCATTTTGACTGGAGTTAAACTACCTGCACCCAACGCGATAGTTTCAGAGCGAGGAAGCTGGTCTTTTTCGAAACCAAATCGAGTAAGGTAGTCAATGGATTCGTCCAGTCCAACTCGGCGTAAGATTCGTACGGCCATGACATTCTTTGACTGAGCGAGTCCAACGCGCATGCGAGTAGGACCAGTGTATGTCGGTGGTGAGTTTTTCGGACGCCACGCGGTGCCTTGGCTCTTGTCCCATTTGTTGACGGGGGCGTCGTTAATCAAACTCGCCAGTGTCATGCCTTTATCGATGGCGGCAGAGTAAATGAATGGCTTTATGCTCGAACCTACTTGACGAACAGATTGAGTGGCACGATTAAACTTACTGTGAACAAAGTTGAAACCGCCAACCAATGACACAACGGCACCGTCATTTGGATTCATTGCGACAAATGCGGTATTGGCGTCTGGCACTTGAGCAAGTTTCCACGCCCACTGTTGTTCTAGTTTGTCATCACTTGCTGGAAGCGAAAGCTTGCGCACCCAGATTTGATCTCCGACGGATAAAATCTCCGGCGCTTTTTTAGGTGCACTACCTTGGCGTTTGTCACTTCTAAATTTACGAGCCCATTTCATCGCATCCCAATCGAGAGATGAGAAATTTTGGTTCTTAATGTAAATCTTGGCGGATTTCTCTCCGACTTCAGTAACGATGGCGGGGATGAGCTTTCCGTAAGTTGGCACTGTGCGTAGGTGTTTGCGCATTTTGTCCTCAGTCCAAGGCACTTCACCTGTAGCCCAAAGCTCTTCTTCTGCGCCGCGATAACCGTGTCTCTCATCGTAGCCCAACAAATTATTGATGGTAGCTTCATTGGCAGCTTGTTGCAGCTTGGAGTTCACGGTTGTGTAGATTTTCATACCCGATGTATACGCATCTTCACCGTAGTTTTCTAATGCCCAAGAGCGTGCGATTTCAGCGGCATAAGGCGCACTGAGTTCAATTTCTGCCCCGTGGTATTTTGCCACAATGGTTTCTGAACGAGCGGAATCGTACTGTTCTTGAGTGATGTACTTTTCATCAAGCATACGCATCAGTACGACATTTCGACGTTTGGTGGCACGCTCTACGGAGCGAATTGGATTAATGCTAGACGGGGCTTTTGGCATTCCAGCCAAAGTTGCAAGTTCACTTAAAGATAAATCACTTAATTCTTTACCGAAATAGACTTGAGCTGCGGCCCCAAATCCATAAGAACGATAACCAAGAAAAATTTTGTTGATGTACAGCTCTAGAATTTCTTCTTTAGTCAGAAGCTGCTCAATGTGGATTGCGATAAAAATCTCTTTGATTTTCCGCATGATCTTTTTTTCGTTAGTAAGAAAGAAGTTTCTCGCCAACTGCTGGGTAATCGTACTTGCCCCTTGTTTCGCTGAACCTGTTGTTGCAACAACAATAGCGGCACGAACGATACCAATTGGATCAATACCGGGGTGATCGAAAAAACGGCTATCTTCGGTTGCAATCAGTGCATCAATAAGCTCTTGAGGGATGTCGTCGTGTGCAACGGGTACTCGACGCTTTTCACCAAATTGTGAGATCAGCTTTCCATCTTGACTGTATACCTGCATGGGCGTTTGCAGTTCTACGTCTTTTAGTGTTGCAACATCAGGGAGCTCAGGCTTTACATAAAAGTAAAACCCAATAATTGTGGTCACTCCCAAAATGGTGCAAACCAATGAAAATATTAACAAATGCTTTATGAACTTCACCGGAGAATCCCTGTTTAATTTGGCTATCTGGTTACATATCTTCTGTTACTGCGCTAAAACGTCAGGATTATTTTTTGGATATGTCTTAAACAACTCGTTTTTCCAACTTGCCGAGTGTAGCACTCTTTTAGGAGCCAAATCGCCATGGGTAGATCTTTAGTAATTGGCATCGATTTCGGTCATCACAGTATTAAAGCTGTCGCAATGAAGCCTATCGGCGAACTAATGCAATTGGTTGGTTATAATGAGCTTAATGTACCCGAAGATATTTTCTCTGAAAACCATACCCTCGATTATCAGAAGATTGTAAAGAAACTCAAAGAACTTAAAAAGGGCTTGCCTCTTTTTAGTCATCAAGTCGCAGTTTCCGTACCCGATAAGGCAGTGATCAGCAAAGTACTTCAAATTGAACAAGATATGGATGGGAGAGAGCAGGAGTTCGCTGTCCATCAAGCGTTTGGTCAGCAATCACCGATCCCACTCGAAGAATTAAGCCTCGACTTTATTGAAGTGGACCAAAAAGTCACGACTCGCAGTTCGACTTCCACTTTCCAAGTTTATGCGACACGTAAAGAGGTGGTCGACTCTCGTGTTACCGCATTAACGAAAGCCGGCTTTAAGCCTCTGACGATTGACGTCCATGCTAATAGCTTGTTGAAAGTATGGCGTTTGGCTAGCCAAGTTCACCCTGATAGAAGGCAGTGGATGCTGGTGGATATCGGTTTGAATCAAACATCTTTGTGTACTGTAGCGGCAGGCAGAACACCTTTCTATAAAGAAATCCCATTTGGTACTCAAAACGTTGCGCAGTCGCAAGCAATGTCTGATGCCATGACTCTGAGTAGCGATTCCGTCACCCAGAGTTTTGTCAAAGATCTGGGTGAAAAACTACAAAGACACATCAGTCTATACAATTCCGTAAACCCTCAACAAAACATTGATGGTATTTGGTTGAGCGGCGGTGGGGCTAATTTGGTGGGTATTGCTGACATGCTTAGTAAAGAACTTCGGCTCGAAACCTCGCCACTAAACCCGTTTGGGTTAGTAGAAAATGGCACTAAGCAGTCGGTAAAGCAATTGTCGGATTCTGCGGCATACGGCGTGGCAATGGGGTTGGCGATTAGTGGTGTCGAGTGGCTAAAAGGAAACCACCATGCATAGCATCAACTTATTGCCTTGGCGCGACGAGCTGCGTGCTAAATACCGCCGTCAGTTCTTTTCTTATCTCGCTGCTGCGATTTTGGTTGCCGTTGGCGTGCAGTGGGGCGCAGGTGTGTATTTCTCCCAGCAGAAAAGTATGCAAGAAGAGCGCAATGCCGAACTAACTCGACATATTTCTTATCTTGACCAGCAACTACGTGGGCTAAGTCAAGTTCGCGATCAGCATGAATCTATCCTAACTCGGTTGCGCTCGGTCGAAGCGCTGCAAATAAAACGCAATAAAACAACCGATTTTATGTCTCTGTTACCTGATGCCATTCCACCAGGCGTCTTCGTCGACAAAATTGAGATGAACGATTTTGAAGTAGAAATTAACGGCATCAGTGACAGTACAGCCAACATCACGACCATGCTCGATCTATTGGAGCGTTCTGCCAAACTCGCTGACGTGGAAATGCACTCAATTGTGTCGGGGAAGAAGTTGTTTGGCAAAGTGTTTAAGACATTCAAAGTGTCATTTGTATTTGCGCCTCAAAAGGATGAAAAATCATGATTGATTGGCAAGACCTTGATTTTGAAGACTTGCCAGAATGGCCACTTCCAGCGCAACTTTTGTTGTTTGGGCTTCTTTTTCTTTTGATACAGGCGCTGGGCAGCTGGTTTTATCTCGCGCCAATGAATGAAGAACTGGAGCAGCTGCGCCAAAAAGAACAAACCCTGAAAAGCACGCTGATCATCAAAACCAATAAAGTAGCCGCATTGCCTAAATTGGAAGAGCAATTAGATGAACTCAACAGCCGCTATGACTACTTGTTAAAGCAGTTACCTGAACAGAAAGAGTTGGCAAGTATGCTTGCGTCGGTCAATGAGTTAGGCATTCAACATGGGCTAACGTTTACCCGTATTGACTGGGGTGAAAAGCAAAATCAGGAATTCTTATATCGATTGCCTCTAAACATTGAATTGACAGGGACTTACCAAAATATTGGCGAATTTTCTGCGGCAATCGCTAATTTACCTCGAATCATAAATTTTGATGATGTTGATTGGCAGAGAGTGAGCCAGGAAAGCAGCACATTACACTTTAGGGTAAGGGCCTACACATATCAGTTTAAACCAGAGGTGAGTGATGAATAAGTCGCTAATGGGGCTGGTCGCAATTGCAGCTTTAAGTGGATGCCGTGCTAACCACGAACCGCTTCAGGACTTCATTTTGAAGACACAAGCCAACGCTTCTACACAAGTATCTAAGCTACAAGCAGAGCAGTCATTTAAGGCCAGTGAATATGTGCCAGTAACGGCTCGCGTCCCTTTTGCCTTACCTAAAATTGCGGTTGTTGAAACCCAGCCATCTTTGGTTAAGGACTGTTGGCAACCGGCAACTCGAAGGAAAAATGGCAAATTAGAAAGGTTTGCACTCACTCAACTCAAGTTAAAAGGGGTGATGGGGAGTGGCAAAAAAGTCTCGGGCATTATTCAGGTGCCTGATGGACATGTCGTCAAGGTAAAACAGGGACATTACCTTGGTTTAAACAATGGCAAGGTAATCAATATTACTCCAAAGCACCTGACGATTCAGGAAACATTACCTGATGGTCTTGGGTGTTGGCAGCAGCGTAACGTGAAACTCGCATTGAAATAAATTTTAGGATTTAAGATTAAAAGGGAAAAAGTCAATATGACGCAGATGTATCGTCGTGCTTTGCTTATCTTTATAGGGTTATTTGTTGCGACTGGAGCGTCTGCTCAATCCAATGAATTTGTAGGAATTGATTTTAGACTCAATAAAGACAAGCATGCACTGTTGGTGATTGAATTGGCGTCTAACGCAGCGGCTGTGGATATTCAGCCAATGCCCGATGGCTTGAACATCTCCTTGCATGAAACCAGCGTAGAAGATGAAAAGCTATTTGTTGTAGATGTAGCCGACTTTTCTACTCATGTAGAAAGTGTCGAAGTGTTTAGAGAAGGTTCGAATACTCGCCTATTTGCCACGACAAATGCCGCCTACAATTATGATTATCGATTACGTGATCGCTTTCTCGAGGTCACGGTTTCTGCCAAACCAAAAGATGAGCCTGAACAAGCCAGTATTCTTGAAAAAGACGGCAAGCTTATTTCGATCAACTTTCAAGACATCCCAGTTCGAAGCGTATTGCAGCTCATAGCGGACTACAATGGGTTCAACCTTGTTGTCTCAGATTCCGTATCCGGCAACCTCACATTAAAAGTTGATGATGTCCCTTGGCAGCAAGTACTCGACATCATTTTGAAAGTGAAAGGGTTGGACAAACGCGTTGAAGGTAACGTGATTTTGGTCGCCCCAAAAGAAGAGTTTGATAGCCGAGAGCAACAAGATCTTGAACAGGAGCGTTTGGCACAAGAGCTTGGCTCGTTGGAGTCAAAAATTATTGAAGTAAAGTTCGCCAAGGCGTCTGATATTGCCGATATGATTGGCGGTCATGGTGAAGTATCGATGCTTTCAGAGCGCGGAAGTATTTCGATAGATGAACGTACAAATGCTTTGTTAGTACGCGATTTACCTGAAAACATCGCTGTTGTTGAAGACATTGTCGAGTCGTTAGATATCCCTGTTAAGCAAGTTCAGATTGAAGCGCGTATTGTCACCATAACAGAAGGGGAAATTGAGGAGCTAGGGGTTCGTTGGGGCTTTAGTTCTACCAGTGGAACCAATACTGTTGGCGGGAGCATAGAAAACAATCTGGCAACCGTTGGGCTTTACCAAGCAGGCGGTGGCTCTGGTGGAGAAGGTGAAGGCGGAGGCGGCAGTTCAACCATTGATGACTTCCTTGCCGTTAATTTAGGCGCAACAAATAAAAATGCGGCGAGTATTGCGTTTCAGGTTGCAAAGCTTGGGACGGATACCTTGTTGGATCTGGAACTCTCTGCGCTCCAAACAGAAAACAAAGCGGAAATCATTTCCAGCCCAAGACTGATTACGACCAATAAAAAACCGGCTTATATTGAGCAGGGTACCGAAATTCCCTATCTTGAAGCTTCTTCTAGTGGTGCGACGACAGTGTCATTCCGAAAAGCGGTATTGAGCTTGAAAGTAACGCCTCAGATTACGCCAGACAACAAATTAGTGCTGGATCTGAGTGTAACGCAGGATAGACCCGGTAAAGTCGTAAAAACAGGGAACGGCGAAGCCCTTGCTATTGAAACTCAGAGAATTGGTACTCAAGTTTTAGTAGATAACGGTGAAACAGTTGTTCTGGGAGGAATCTATCAGCAAAGTGTGACAAATACCGTCGATAAGGTGCCACTTTTGGGTGATTTACCCCTATTAGGCGCACTTTTCCGTCGAAGTTACGAAAATTTAGGGAAAAGCGAATTGCTGATTTTCATTACGCCGAAAGTGGTTCTACAGTAGTGTTTGGTCAGATTCTCAATCATCGACAAAAAATAAGGTTGCATTCAAGGCATCATAATTGAGATAATTTTGGGTCTGATCACGAATTTATCTGTGAGGAAAAGGTGCCTTGAAGGCTTTCATATAGTGCCAATCTGGCTTACTTCAAGGCGATGTCATTGAATTAACGTTGTAAATTACTGCTTAACATGGCTGAAAAACGTAACATTTTTCTTGTTGGCCCAATGGGCGCCGGCAAAAGTACAATTGGTAGACACCTAGCTCAGCAACTTCATATGGAGTTTGTTGATTCTGACACGGTTATCGAAGAGCGCACAGGCGCTGATATAGCTTGGGTGTTTGATGTGGAAGGTGAAGATGGCTTCCGCCAACGCGAAGAAGCGGTCATCAATGATCTAACGGAGCAACAAGGTATTGTTCTGGCGACAGGTGGCGGCTCAGTCAAAAGTAAAGAAAACCGCAACCGTCTATCGGCTCGCGGTGTGGTTGTGTATCTAGAAACCACAATCGAAAAACAGCTAGCACGCACGAATCGCGATAAAAAGCGTCCTCTGCTGCAAACTGATAATCCTCGAAATGTGCTTGAGTCTCTGGCTGGAGAGCGTAACGGCTTATATGAAGAAGTAGCCGACTACGTAGTACGTACCGACGATCAAAGTGCAAAAGTAGTAGCCAACCAAATCGTAAAAATGCTAGAAGAACGTTAAGTTCAATTTCGGAGAGCAAACCATGGAACGGATTACGGTCGATCTTGGTGAGCGTAGCTACCCAATATCAATTGGTGCCGAGTTATTCAAAGACTCGGCGTACTTTTCTAACATATCTTCAAAGAAAGTTGTTGTTATCAGTAACGTAACAGTGGCTCCTCTTTATGCTGATACTATCGTTAGTAAGCTTGAGTCTCTTGGCCATGAAGCCAAGTTACTTGAGCTGCCTGATGGAGAGCAATACAAAAATCTAGACACGTTCAATACCATCATGACGTTTTTGCTTGAGGGCAATTACGGACGTGATGTGACGGTCGTTGCTCTAGGTGGTGGTGTAATTGGTGATTTGGTCGGATTCGCGGCAGCGAGCTATCAGCGCGGTGTCGACTTCATCCAAATTCCGACTACATTGCTGTCTCAGGTGGATTCTTCTGTCGGTGGAAAGACAGGAGTCAACCACTCGCTTGGTAAAAATATGATTGGTGCGTTCTATCAGCCCCAATCTGTAGTGATTGATACTGATTGCTTGAAATCTTTGCCTGAGCGCGAGTTTGCAGCAGGCATAGCTGAAGTTATTAAATACGGCATCATATACGATGGCGAGTTTTTCGCGTGGCTTGAAGATAACTTGGAGCGATTGTACGCGCTGGATGAAGGCGCGCTGACGTACGCCATTGCCCGTTGTTGTCAAATAAAAGCTGATGTTGTTGCTCAGGACGAGAAAGAGTCCGGTATTCGCGCACTGCTGAACCTTGGACATACATTCGGACACGCTATTGAAGCGGAAATGGGGTATGGAAACTGGCTTCACGGAGAGGCGGTATCATCAGGCACTGTAATGGCTGCAAAAACAGCGTTATTGCAGGGAATGATTGACCAGCAACAGTTTGAACGAATCCTATCTATACTTAAGAAATCCCGTTTGCCAGTGCATACGCCTAACAGTATGAGTTTCGAAGACTTTATCAAACACATGATGCGTGATAAAAAAGTACTTTCGGGCAAGCTCCGTTTGGTGCTGCCTACGGGTATCGGAACGTCTAAGGTTGTATCGGATGTTCCAAATCATGTTATTGAGCAGGCGATCGACGCATGTCGAGTAAGTGAGTAATACGCCTGCCGATTACCAAAGGTGGCGTCAATGAGTCTTGCTCATGAAATGCGAGTACTGGAAATAGAAACACAGACGGAGCTGCTTGACAGAGTGCAGCTCCTGACTCGTTTTGGCTCCAACTTAATCAATATCACTGGTAATTCTGGTTCAGGAAAAACCTGGCTTGCTCAGCGCTACCTTGAGGCTTGGGCATCTGAAAAGAACCAATCCCTCCTTCTCTGTTTTCCCACACAATCTGATGAGCAGCAACGTGCAATGATGCTCAATCAGATAGTGTCTGATCCCCTATTTAATGAACACGATACAATCATCGACAGCTTTTCTCGCTTGGTTGGTGATGAAGCATGCGATGTCGTGTTTGTCGTGGACGATGCTGAACTATTAAGTGAAGACTTGCTCGCCGAATTGTGGATGCTGGTCATCGAAGCTCAAAATCATCCTAAATGGTCAGTTAATGTGGTGCTTTTTTCGAAAGGGGACAGCCTAGAGCACATTTTGACTCGCATTAGCTATGGTCAAGAAACCAAACCTATCGATTTCGAAATAGAACCACTCAGTTCAGAAGAAGCAATCGCGTTCACTGAAGCGTTAGTTATTCGTTATACCGTTGGCGAAGACGCAAAGAAGAAGGTTCGTAAATCTATCGCAAAAACACAGCGACTACCGGGGCAGCTAATGGAATTAGGAAATAAAAAAGTGGAAAGAAGAGTCATCATCCGCTCAGTGATTGAATCACCTATTCGAATTGCTATCGTCGTATTGCTGCTGCTTTTGCTGATAGGCGGTGGATACTGGTGGTACTTAAATCAGCCGAATTTACTTGATGGCATTAATGCTGAAAACGGAGATGAGGCGTCACAAAACTTGGCATTAGAAGGCGACAGCGTTTCAAGTGGTTCCGGTGACGAACTTGTTTCTGGGATTAACTTAGATGATGTTACCGCCGATAACGGTTCAAGTACTGATAGTGATAGCAACGATGATTTTGCAGCTTTACCACCGCAAGTGACCGACCAAACAGCAGAAGTCGGACAAAGTGATGCCGGAAAACGTGTTGTGGTTCCGTCTGATGTTGTGGATGCGTTGTTGCAAGATGAAAGACCACCGCAAACCGTTACTATTATCGATGATGCAATTGAAGATGCTAAGACTGATGCAATTGCCAATGAAGAACTCAGCCAACAACCGCCAGTCGAAACTGAGACTGTGAATGAAGAATCAGCCCCTAAAGCGCTTACTTTTTCTTATGCGAGAGATGAATTGTCTGCGGTGTCCTCTAGGAACTACACACTTCAACTTGCTGCGCTCACCTCCAAAGAGGAAGTGCAAGATTTTATCGACTTACACCAAATTCAAGAAAGTGTTCGCATTTATCCAACAGTTCGAAATGGCACTGAGTGGTTTATCGTTACCTACAAAGATTTTCCAACCATTCAACAAGCACGTGATGCCGTTTCTGAATTGTCTGCTGACGTTCAAGCTTTAGGACCTTGGGCAAAATCCATGGTTCAAGTTCAGAGAGAGATTGAACGTGGGAAATAACGCTGAGGTTTGCTGCAAAATATGTTACATTCCGCAGCCTTATTTTGAGTAGTTGGAATTGAACGGTCGATGAAGAAACAACGTGCCTTTCTAAAGTGGGCTGGTGGTAAGTATGGCTTGGTGGAAGACATCCAGCGTCATCTTCCTCCTGCTCGAAAACTGATAGAGCCTTTCGTAGGTGCGGGCTCCGTGTTTCTCAATTCCGATTACGATCACTACCTGTTGGCAGACATCAATCCTGATCTCATCAACTTGTATAATCTTCTCAAAGAAGAGCCTGAAAAGTACATCGAAGAAGCCAAGCGTATGTTTACGCCTGAGCACAACCGAAAAGAAGTCTACCTTGATACTCGCGCGCAATTTAACCAAACAGACGATGTTCTCTTTCGCTCGGTTGCTTTCCTATACATGAACCGTTTCGGGTTCAATGGACTGTGTCGCTACAACAAAAAAGGTGGATTTAACGTTCCTTTTGGGTCTTACAAAAAGCCTTACTTTCCAGAAGATGAGTTAATTTTCTTCTCTGAAAAGGCGAAGAAAGCCACGTTTGTCTGTGAAGGGTATGCTGAGACCTTTAGTCGAGCTCGCAAGGGCAGCGTGGTGTATTGCGATCCCCCTTACGCCCCTCTGTCTACCACTGCCAATTTCACCTCTTACGCAGGAAATGGTTTTTCTTTGGACGACCAAGGAGAGCTGGGTGAGATTGCAGAAAAAACAGCAAAACAACGAGGTATTCCCGTTCTTATTTCCAACCACGATACCGCATTGACTCGCCGTCTGTACAAAGGGGCAAAATTGAATGTGGTGAAAGTGAAGCGCACGATCAGTCGTAATGGTGCGGGTAGAAATAAGGTCGATGAATTACTTGCATTGTTTGAACCAGTCACTCCTGAAAAAGAATAAATTCTGGGATCTCTTCTCACTGTTGGGTAGAATTACGAGCAATAGTTACTCGAATTTCCAATATTGAGGTCAGGTATGACAGACTTTCTCATCGCCCCATCTATCCTTTCTGCTGATTTTGCGCGCTTAGGCGAAGACGTAGAAAACGTGCTTGCCGCTGGTGCGGATGTGGTGCATTTCGACGTAATGGATAACCATTATGTGCCTAACCTCACGTTTGGTGCGCCAATTTGTAAAGCGCTTCGCGACTACGGCATTACCGCGCCAATCGACGTACATTTGATGTGTGAACCTGTCGACCGACTCATTCCAGATTTCGCGAAAGCGGGCGCATCGATGATTACTTTCCATGTCGAAGCAACCAATCACGTTGATCGCTCTCTACAGTTGATCAAAGAGCACGGCTGTAAAGCGGGTGTGGTGTTTAACCCTGCCACACCGCTGCATCACCTAGATTACGTCATGGATAAAATTGACATGATTTTGTTGATGTCTGTGAACCCAGGTTTTGGTGGTCAATCTTTCATTCCTAATACACTGGATAAGCTTCGCGAAGTACGTAAACGCATTGATGCTTCTGGTCGCGATATTCGCCTTGAAGTTGATGGTGGCGTGAAAGTGGAAAATATTCGAGAAATCGCAGAAGCCGGTGCGGATATGTTTGTTGCCGGAAGCGCCATTTTTGATAAGCCAGATTACAAAGCTGTGATTGATGAAATGCGCGGCGAGCTTTCCAAAGTGAACCGTTAAGCGGTCAGATAACGTAGATTGAATGCAGTGCTCAGGCGCTGCATCACTTTTTAGGAATAGAGAAAATATGTCTTTAAATGGAATCAAGCTCATTGCTTTTGATTTAGATGGAACCTTGCTAGATAGTGTCCCAGATTTAGCCGTTGCTGCTGATCAAGCAGTACAAGAGCTAGGCTTTGCCTCAGTGAGTGAAGAACAAGTGAGGGATTGGGTCGGCAACGGGGCGGATGTTTTGATTTCACGAGCACTTTCCCAAAGTATTCAAATTGATTCAAATTTGTCGCCGGACATCATTCAGGAAGCACGCATTAAATTCGATGATTACTACGAGAAGGGGGGGCATAAGCTCAGCCACTTGTACACAAATGTGCGTGATACCTTAGTGAAGTTGAAAGCCGCGGGATATACGTTGGCACTTGTAACAAACAAGCCATCTAAGTTTGTCCCAGAAGTGCTAGAGCAGCATCAATTGTCTGAGTTGTTTTCCGATGTGCTAGGTGGCGATGCCTTCCCTGAGAAAAAACCTGATCCGGTTGCGCTCAATTGGTTACTGCAAAAACACGGTGTTAAAGCCGACGAAATGTTGATGGTTGGTGACTCAAAGAACGACATCCTAGCCGCTCAAAATGCTGGTTGCCATTCGTTTGCGCTGACTTACGGTTACAACCATGGCGAACCTATCTCAGATGCGAACCCAGATTTCGTTGCAGACAATATTGCTGAAATTTTGAATATTGTGCCAGTCGCCGAGTATTCGTAACGAAATACCCAGTTTGCACTAGTAAAATACTTGCTAATGAGTACACTGCTTAGACGCACGCCTTTTCGCATAAGGGCGTGCGTTTCTTAATTTAGACCTATTTGAAATGAGCAAGGAAACCATCCCCATGAGCAAACCCATCGTATTGAGTGGTGTTCAACCGTCAGGTGAACTAAGTATCGGTAACTATTTGGGTGCTCTACGTCAATGGCAACAAATGCAAGACGATTACGATTGTCAGTACTGCGTAGTAGACCTTCATGCGATTACGGTTCGTCAGGACCCGAAAGCACTCCATGAAGCGACACTTGACGCATTAGCAATCTGTCTGGCTGTTGGTGTTGATCCGAAGAAGAGCACGCTATTCGTTCAGTCACATGTACCTGAGCATGCTCAATTAGGTTGGCTTCTTAATTGTTATACGCAAATGGGCGAGCTGAGCCGTATGACTCAGTTCAAAGACAAATCTCAGCGTTACGCTAACGACGTGAATGCTGGTTTGTTTGGGTACCCTGTATTGATGGCGGCAGATATCCTTTTGTATGGCGCTCACCAAGTACCTGTGGGTAACGATCAAAAGCAGCATCTTGAATTAGCCCGTGATATTGCAACGCGCTTTAATAATATATACAGCCCGGAACAGCCAATATTCCAAGTGCCTGAACCGTACATTCCTACCGTGAATGCACGGGTAATGAGCCTTCAAGATGCGACGAAGAAAATGTCTAAGTCGGATGATAACCGTAAGAACGTTATTACTCTTCTGGAAGAGCCTAAATCCATCTTGAAGAAGATCAACAAGGCGCAAACGGATGCAGAAACACCACCGCGTATTGCTCACGATTGGGATACGAAAGCTGGCATTTCTAACTTGATGGGGCTGTATTCTGCGGCAACGGGCATGAGCTTTGCAGACATTGAAGCTAAGTACCAAGGCGTTGAAATGTACGGACCATTCAAGAAAGACGTGGGTGAAGCCTTAGTCGCAATGCTTGAGCCAATTCAGTCTGAATACAAACGTATTCGAGAAGACCGCGCTTACATGGACAGCGTCATGAAGCAAGGGGCTGAAAAAGCATCGGCTCGCGCTGCCATCACACTGAAGAAAGTATATGACGCAGTAGGCTTTGTTTCGCGCGCCTAGATTTATCTAGCATGCATCGCTTTTTCTAGTGTCATTGGGTTAAGTAAGTTACACCCAATAAGTTTGTAAGAATGACTCAAAACCCTTGGTGTCCACCAAGGGTTTTTTTGTATCTGTCACCCTTCCATGCCTCTACTTTTAACGCTCAATATAACCTTCATCAATTATTCCATTTCTTGTCATATTCTCTAGTTACTGTTTCTGTTGAAAGTTGGGCGTTGATTCAAATATTAACTCTGACAGTGCGATTGACCTCTCGATTGAGTGTGTGAATGCTTTTGTCGGTTACATAAAAAGTAAACACTTCGCACGTTACCTGATCCGGTGACATTCCAAATTTGTGATATAGAACTGCTACGGATGAAAGCGGTCGACACATCCTTAGTGACAAGAGGTGGACAATGGAAACCAAATTAACACGGACAATACTCGCGCTTGCTGTCAGCGGGGCTTTTGCTGCGCCTGCGGCTGCGGATATTGTGCTCTCCCAGTATGTTGAAGGTGGTAGCTTTAATAAGGCTATCGAAATTGCGAACACCAGTGATGCCGCGGTAAGCCTTGATGGCTTTCAGCTTGCGAAATCGACAAATGGCGGTGGTACATGGGGAAGCAGGCTTTCCCTAAGTGGAAAAGTGATTGCTGCAAAAGATGTACTTGTGATTTCTCACGCTAGTGCAAGCGCCGCTATTCAAGCCGTAACTGATGAAAACAGCTCGGTCGCGAATTTCAATGGCGATGATCCGATTGCTTTACTTAATTCAGATGACTCAATTCATGACATTATTGGTGTGATGGGGGATGTGGACTTTGCAAAAGACCAAACGCTGGTCCGCAACTCCGATAGCATGACACCATCATCAACTTATCAAGCCAGCCAATGGACAGTACTTGGAAAAGACAACATTGATGGACTGGGTGAATTAGACGGTGGTACACCACCCGTCGCGTTCAACTGTACGGTTGATGGACAAGCGCCAAACTTTACGTCTATTCAAGACATTCAAGGTGAAGGTGAAACTTCTCCTTTCATTAGTGGTTACCCATACATTACAGAGGACGAATACTTCGTTCGAGGTGTTGTGAGTGCAGTAACGACGGGACTAACGAAAGGCTTCTATCTACAGGCAGAATCAGACGACAATAATCCGAACACATCAGAAGGTTTGTTCGTTCATACGGGCGAGAGCAGTATTGCGCTTCAACCTGGTGATGTTGTCTGTGCCCGAGGTAAGGTTCAAGAATTTTACAATCACACTCAGCTAAAAGTTGAAGGTGGGAAGTACGTTAAACAAGACGAATCTTCCGTGCCGAGTGCTACTGAGATCCAGATTGCTGATAGCGACGCCAATTTTGATGAAACTCTTGAGCGCTATGAAGGCATGTTGGTGAAAACCTCACAAGATCTCGATATGCGTGTGACGCGTACATTTGGGTTTGACTATGCTGCTCGTCGAAACAACATGGTTCTGGCACAGGGTCGCCCAAATACGCAGCCAAACCAAAATAACGCTGCGGGTTCTGATGGCGCTAAAGCACAATCGGAAGAGAATGCGCAACGCCGCTTGTACGTTGAATCCGATGCCAAAGCCCCTAATGGCGTGATCCCATACTACCCAGACTTTGGTCGCACTGACGCGGACCAAGATGGCTCAACCGAAGATTACATCCGTATTGACGATACTGTTATCGGTCTTGAAGGTGTGATTGCCTACAGTTTTGGTGATTACCGCTTAATCGCAACCAATTCGTTAAGCAACGACAACTTTGTTCACAACGACCCGCGCACAGAGAAACCCACTCTTGAACGCGGTGGTGATTTGCGTATCGCAACGTTCAACGTTTTGAACTATTTCAATTCACCATTTGGCGGCGACTCGAATCAGCATGGTAATAACCGTGGTGCGAGCAACCAAGGTGAATTTGATATTCAAGAAGCGAAAATTGTGGATGCTATCTTGCGATTGGATGCCGATATTATCGGATTGATGGAAATCGAAAATAACGGTTTTGGTCAAGGTGCAGCGATTCGTCAGCTTGTTGAAAAGCTGAATGAAAACATCGACAAAAAACGCAAGCGTTACAAGTTTGTATCTGTTGATTCGAATGCTGATGGTATGACTGACGAAATGGACTCAGTCGGTACAGATGCCATTACAACCGGTGTGATTTACCGCAGTTCGAAAGTGAAACTGAAGAAAACGCGTGTTATCCCAATGCCTCGCCAGGTGGCACCAGAAGTATTGGATGACGATGGAAAAGTAATTGAAGACGGTAAGAATTACCAACGTGATAGCTTAGCGCCAACATTCAAAGTGAAGGGCACCAAGCACAAGATTACCGTTGCGGTTAACCACTTTAAATCGAAAGGGTCGAAATGTTGGGAAGATGCAGCTCCTGTAGACCAAGGTGGTCAGGGTGGTGCAGATCCAGACAAACAGGGCTCTTGTGAAGCGTTCCGAGTTGCGGCAGCAGTTGCACTTGGTGATGCGTTAGATGAGATCAAAGGTCACAAAGTGATTCTTGGCGATCTCAATGCCTACGGCAAAGAAGATCCATTGCTGGTGTTAACCGATTACTCTCAAGAGAAATACGGTAAAGAGATCAAAGGCGCGCGCAACACCTTCATTGGTGACAGTGAGCAGTTTGGTGACAACGGTGCGGTGATCAACCATAACTATGGCTACATCAACGCAGTTGAAATGAAGCATCCAAACAGCTGGAGCTACTCGTTTAATGACGAAGTGGGCGCGCTGGATCATCTACTGATCAGTAAGAGCTTGAAGAAGAAAGTGGTCGACGCAACAGATTGGCACATCAATGGTGGTGAATCGAAATTGTTTGACTACAACGATGAGTTCAAAGGTGATTTTCCTAAGTACCAAGATCACTTCCGTTCTTCGGATCATGACCCTGCGGTTCTTGATCTGAATATGAGTGGTGCATCGGCTGGGTTTGCAAGCTTACTTGCTTTATTCGGTTTGGGTATGTGGCGTCGTCGTCGATAGAACCTAAAACACAATAAGCATGAGATTTAAAAGCCAGCGTTCGCTGGCTTTTTGTCATCTATGTCTGAACAGTTTCTATAAGGTAATCAATGAACAGTCTTATTCGCGGGGCCAAATTCTTACGGCTGGGATAAAGGATGTTCATGGTTGGACCTTTTTGGAAGTAGCTAGGAAACAGTCTCGTCAGGTTTGAGTCATCAACCTGCTCAGCCAAAAAGTTTGCGATAAGCCCTATCCCCATCCCTTGTTGAATCAACGACATCGAGCCCAGTGGGGCATTACAAATATGCTTTGGGTAGGTTTTGATTTGCTGGTGCTCACCGTCTAGGTTAGTGAGAGTCAGGACATCGTTTGGTAAGTTGGATCGCGTTAACGAAACCCAATGATGCTTCTCTATATCTCGAATGCAGTTAATACTGGGCGAGGCTTCAAGATAAGCGTTACTGGCATATAGCCCTAGTTCAAAGGGGGCGAGTACTCTTCCAACGAGAGAGGACGCAGAGAGTTCTCCAATTCTAATGACCAAATCCAGCTTTGATTCCACAGGGTCTTGCACACCGTCGTCCAGTTGAATGTCGAAGGTAACGTTTGGGTAACGTTCTGAAAACTGCGCAATCAGTGGGCTCAGCAAAAAAGCCCCCACATCAATGGTTGTGCCTATGCGAATTGTGCCACACACCTCTGATGCAAGGTGGTTTACCGAGCTAAATGCTTCCTCTGCGACTTTGAGTAAGCCGCTACTGTATTGATAAAAGGTTGTTCCTTCGGTAGTGAGGTTGATTTTCCTCGTTGTGCGATGAAGTAATCGCACATTGAGTGTCGATTCCAACGACGTAATTTGTTCGCTTACTTTTGATTTTGCCAACCCTAGCGATTCACCAGCCATTGTAAAAGAGCCGCATTCTACGACTTTGTTGAATATTGCGATTCGTTTTAATTCATTCAACATGATTGTTCCCTTATTAGTAACTTTGGGTTCTTATTTTGTTATCTAGTCAAAATCTGAATTTGCGCAAATAATGAGTTTGGTATTTAGATTCAAATAAATACATTTGGTTTATACAAATACAAAAATATAACAACAAACTTCATATTTAATTTAAATATTGAGATCTTACTTCCTGAATCTCGGGAGTATTAAAATGAATTCAGCAATGTCAATGCTCTTAATTTTAGAGTTTTGTAAATGTTCATATATCACTAATTTATTTAATTTAATTATCTGATGGTATTTTTCGCCGCTTAAATATACCGAGAATCAGAACCTACCGAAAAAGGTAATATGTTATGAATTATAAGATAAGCCACCTTGAGCCATTTGGCGTACTTGTTGAACCTATAAATAATCAGACCAGCGTAAAAGAGTTAGATATTGAAAAGCTGCGAGACTTGTTCCGTCAGAAGCAATTGGTTTTGCTTCGAGGCTTTGATAATTTTGAAGCGTCTGACGATTTTGCTGACTATTGTGAAAACTGGGGTGAAATCAGCATTTGGCCATTCGGAAAAGTACTCGATCTGATTCAAAAAGACGATCCCGGCGACCACATATTTGATAGCAGCTATATGCCCATGCATTGGGATGGTATGTACCGACCGCAAGTACCTGAATATCAAATCTTTCAATGCGTACAAGCACCGAAGCCCGGGCAGGGGGGAAGGACAACGTTCACTAACACCATCATGGCATTGGAAAATGCTCCAGATGAACATGTTGAATTTTGGAAGAAAGTTGTCGGTAACTATGAAAGGAAAATGGAGTTTTACAATAGCAAAACCGTTTCCCCAATTATTACCAAACATCCCCTACATAACCATGATGTCATTCGCTATAACGAGCCTCATTTCGAAGAACGAGGCGACTTACTAAACCCGCCAAACACTCAATTTACCGGTATCGCCCCAGAGGAAGTGGAATACTTCCACCAAACACTACGACAAGCGCTATACAACCCAGATAATTTTTACGCGCACGAATGGCAAACTGGCGACATTGTCATTACCGATAACTTTAATCTTTTGCATGGCCGTGAAGGCTTTATTTCTCAATCGCCTCGCCACATTCGACGTGTGCAAGTTTTGAGTAACCCTCCGTATGACAATCCGAGCTTGGAGTCTTATAAATGACGAAACATACAGCAGCAGATCAAACCACCGATATCTTAGTTATTGGAGCGGGTCCCGTGGGGCTTATGTGTAGCTACCTTGGGCAACGTTGTGGGTTGAGCACCATAGTGCTTGATAAATCACAAGGTCCTTTAGAAGTTGGGCGAGCTGATGCGCTGAATGCGCGAACTCTGCAGTTACTCGAAACCGTGGATTTGTTTGACGACTTGTACCCACTCGGGAAACCATGCAATACCAGTTCGGTTTGGGCAAATGGCGAATTTGTTTCCCGTCAGTCTTCATGGTGGGAGGAACTAGAAGGGTGTTTCCACAAACACTTTCTGATGCTTGGCCAATCCTTTGTTGAGCAGTTATTGGATGGCAAACTCAAGGCTTCTGGCAACGACGTATTGCGTTCAACGTCGGTAGAGAACGTCGAGTTGAACGAGCAAGGATGTCTAACCACGCTCACAAACGGTGACACTGTTCAATCTCGATACATCATTGGCGCTGATGGCTCACAATCTTACGTACGTCGTTTTTTTGATGTGCCTTTCGAAATCATCAGACCACAAATTGTGTGGGCTGTGATC
This sequence comes from Vibrio penaeicida, assembly GCF_030689305.1. Taxonomy (GTDB): domain Bacteria; phylum Pseudomonadota; class Gammaproteobacteria; order Enterobacterales; family Vibrionaceae; genus Vibrio; species Vibrio penaeicida_B. Next base: position 228,666 of record NZ_JAUYVM010000007.1, read on the forward strand.
GATGGGATTTTGGATACCGATTTCCCGAAGGTACCTGAAATTATTGTCTTTCAAGCCGAAACATCCGACGTTGCTTGGATCCCAAGAGAGGGGGAAATTGACCGATTCTATATCCGTATGGATACCCAAGATTTCACCATGGAAGAAGCCATCGAAAAAATCAATCGGGCAATGCACCCACATACGTTGAGCTTTAAAGAAGTGGAGTGGTTCTCGCAGTTCTCTGTTAAAGAATCGGTAGCTGAAAATTTCTTTGTACAAGACAGAGTTTTCCTTGCTGGCGATGCAAGCCATATTCATTCTGTAAACGGGGGGCAGGGGCTTAATACCGGTCTTGCGGATGCATTTAACTTAATGTGGAAGCTTAATATGGTGGTCAACCATGATGCTGACGAAAGCCTATTGAAAGCGTATGAAGACGAGCGACAACCTGTGGCAAGAAGTGTGATTGACAGTTCAGGGGAGCTGGTGCGCTCTACTAAGTATTCTGAAACAGGTACACACGCACAAGACTACGTAAAGATTGTCGAGAAGCGAGCTGGCAATATTACAGGGATGGGAATTCGATATAGCGAAGAAGGGCTTGTGGGTTCGCGCGTATTTGATTTCGGTATTCATCATGCTGGTGCTGATACACGACTGTACAGCCTTTTGGACTACACCAAGTATACGCTACTGATCGTCGGTGAATGTGAGCCTCCAAAAGCGTTGCCTGATTTTGTACAACTGCTTCACTTACACAAAAATGGCTCGCAAGGTATGCCTTGTGAAGATGACTCTCCATATGAGAATCGAGTGGTACTCATTCGCCCAGATGCGTACATCGAAGAAATAGCATCACTAGAAAACATTCATTCTGTGTTGGGTAAATTTAAACATTAGAGAATGAATTCTTCATTCTGTTCTTATTATACAGTCAATATTCAAGATGAACCTTTTTGTTTGAACTTATTTATTATTACAAAATTGAGATATTGGTGCATGTTCACTATTTGAAATTGTAATAATGGATTCGATATTTTTAATGATTTAAACATAGTCGGTTTTGTCTTTATTAATTCAATTAAATTCTCTTTTAAGAGTATCTAATAAATAATTGAAGGGATAATCATGCTCGATATTCAACGTGAACAATGTGTAGAGAATATTTCTTTTATATTGCTCAACCAACTTCTTGCTCAAACGAACGCCAGTTTTGATGGTTTAGTAAAGCTAAAAAATCAGATACGCAATTTTGTTTCCAATGAAAGCCAAATTCAGCTCTTACTGCCTGCTTTCCCATGCAAAACCAATAATCTGGATAAAGTCTTGGGTCATAAGCCTGATATGGGGGAGTACTTAGTATTAAGAAAATTCGTGAAAGCCATTCGGGATATCCAAGCGGTCTATGAGCCTGGTGTGACCTTCTATGTTTTTTCGGATTATCACACGTTTTCCGATTACATTTCTGTCGATTTAGAGCACCACTACGACTACTCCGATGATTTGAGGAAAATGGTCGAGAATATGAACTGTAGCGACAGCTTGAAAGTCGTGAACTTTGAGCATTTTCCAGCATTCGATGACTTGAGTGATGAGCAATATTTCCAAGGGCTGAAACACAAGTTCGGGGATAGCCACTACGAGGATAATTTCTCAGAACTGAAAAAACGCAATAACAAGATGAACAGTACCTATCTAGGCTTAAAGAAGTTTATGAATCAGGATCAGAAGCATATCTTGTCTTCGTTTTCTTACAAAGATAGGCGCAAACGCCTAGCGGACATCGCCAAAGGAATGATGGTTCAGGGAAAAGCGCTGGATAACTTTTTGCAGCAGAATTTTGGTGAATGTATCCGTCTGAGTATTCACGAGCACCCTATGGTCGGGAAAAAATATTCACTGTTTCTTTTTGATGAGCGCCAGTTCAAAACGCCTTGGCACAGTACTCTCATGTTTGATGCACTTAGCGGAAAATACGTGGTTGACTCGCGAGAAAATCATCTCAACGGTAAGGGTGCGGTTTTGTCGGTAACTTACGAGGGCACTCCATGGTGCTACATTAAGCTAACGGCTCGAACAGACGTGACAGAACACGCACTGAGACAGATGAAGGCAACATTAAGCCGAGAAAAATCAGGGCTCATTTTAGAGTGCATCAATGGCAGTTGCTCAGTGTCAGATCTTTTAAATAAAGAGCTGAATAACTTGGTGAAGGAGTTTGGTACTGTCACGCTTAAAGGCTTCACACAATTTAATGAGCCGGCGGAAATGGAAAACTGGTATTGCGAACGAGGTGCCGTTATTCCATGGCAATTTGGTAACGTGCAGATTATGACGTCGCTTCAAAAAGCACAAACCACCTTGCCTTTGCACTGGAATCTAATGTGCCCCCCTGCCTACATGAAAGTGAGCCAAACCAAATACAATTATGAAGACTACACGCCAAATGAATTTGCGTTGTATTGCCATCAGAACACGGCAACTAAAGATTCAATGATTGCCGTTGATGCAGCCCTGGCGACACTTACTATGGATGGAAAGGAGCGTGAGACACTGAGAAATACTCATCTTGGGTATACACCTCAGGCTCATTATTCAAACGGTGAAAAGATGGTTCATCCAGTTGTTTTCCGGTGTCCGGCAAGCCAGCAAGATATTGTTCGTTGGGCGCAAAATGGCGAGCATACGATGTCGGAGGTGCTTGCTCCTATCAATGCAAACATTGAGTCGTCTACGTCTTATGAGTGCGTTGATGAACTCAGCGAAAGGTTGAGCCAGATCTGTTTTGATTCGCGAGTCCTTACCGAGATTGAAATGGATAAAGGCGATATCGTGTTGGTCAATAACCATTCCACGTTACTCAGTATGCCAGCGACAAGTGGGGAACGAGAACTGTGGCGAATGCAGCAGCAGCCCAGATCGGTCAACTCACCATGGCAACCACACAACATGGCAACGCTCAATCAGGCGAGTTAGTGGGTTTCGGTATAAAGTCAGCGCAATGCTGGCTTTATGCTTTATACCCAAGCATCTTGAGGTGTCTTGGGTATATAGCGCTTTTCATTCTTACTAATCTAATTATTGCAAACATAATTAAAAACAAAGAAATACGTTTCGAATCCGTTAACGCTGACGTTAAATTTGTTCTATTTCAGAGTATTTTGTTTATAGGATTTCTAGTACATATACAAAAGAGTGATATGCCTCAGAATCTTATGAATTGCCATTCTCTCCTAATACATCCGTTCAGAATTATAAGATAGCATAAGCGTATTGGTTGGTATGCATGCTGACTTATATATCAATATCACTGCCGTTCCCGTCTTTATATTTATAAACAACGTTTGAGACTCGTCTCATTAATTTTTCAGTGGATAGCTTCTGAGTGAACCGAAAGGCACTTGCCATTCATCGAAGTTTGTTAACAGCGTACATAGGTTTAGAAATGAAACATAAGTTATTACTAGCACTGACATTATCTGTATTTGGAAATGCTTCATTTGCGCAAAGTCTTCCTCCGGTACTCATTCAAAGCTTAGGATGCGACCAAGCAACAGATAGCTGTTCCCTAACGATTGCCAATGAGCAATTTGGTTCTTCAGAGTGTGCATCCAACAAAATTGGCTGGGATTCGAGCAGTGACCAAGGAAAGCTGGCATTAGCACTGCTTTCATCTGCAATGATGACAGAGCATCAGGTTGAACTGACCGTTACCGAAGGCTGCTATAACTCTTTGCCTGAACTTGCTTCGTTTAACGTGCTGTCGCGTTCAGCTAAGAAATAGGAGCCACACAATGACATTCAAAACTTTATTTGGATTGGCCTTTGTTTCACTAGGAGCAAGCGCAGGTGGCACACATGTTAGTGAAATCCACAATATTCAATGTTCGATGGACAGCGATTTTTGTCAGGTCGTCCTACCAAATACGATTAATGCCGAAAGCGACTGCACTGGGAATCAAGTCTTAGTTGCTGTATCTCAGCAGCAAACACTGTCTGTACTTACGTCGGCAATGTTTACTAAAACCAAAGTGAAATTCCATGTCTCTGAGAAGTGCGAACAAGGAAGTCCTGTCGTTCAGAGTTATCAAATGCTTAAGGGGTAAGCTAGGAAATGAAACTATCTAACATATACCTTGCCGTCGGTGCGGTACTTTCAGCAGTGTCTTTCACTAGCGCTGCCAATACCTGTTCGCTCACTTCCAATGAATATCCTGCCCATGCCCAGTGGTCTTGTAGTTTGGAGGATTGGGTGAGTGGTCATACGTTACCTACCAAGCGTAAAACATTGTCTTCGAGTCAAACTTCCGTTGTTTTATACCCAGAAGGGTTAGAGCTAGCGGGTGACCTAAGTGTTAGGCAAAACAGATCAACATTTTCTGTCAGTAAAAAGCTTCAAAACTGTTCCTCTGTTTACGACTCCTTCAATGGTCAAATTGGAAAATTTGCCAATGTGGTGACATGTGAAAGTGGACCGTATCAATTTGAAAAGAAAACGTATTATCACAGAAATTCGCATTGTAGCGTCTCTGGCAATATCGAAACCTGCGTGAGTAATAATTTAGTGGTTACTCCGTTTCAAGCAGACCTAAATTACAAAGTGCCGAAAGCGCGTTATCAAGGTGAACTGAAAGAAATTATTAAGAAAAATCGTATTTCTAAAAACCTAGGATTGGTGCCGATCCGAGTTGGCGATATCACAACGTTTATTCCTGCAGAGGTAACAAACTTGTCACCGTTCCCTCCGGTTGTGAATCACAAGTGGTCTGGGCAATTTAAATCGGATGTTAAACCGTCTACCTACTACGAAATGAGTTGTGTCGAAAACACAACAGTGCCATCGGTTAAAATTCCACTGCTATACAAAGATGCGCAATTGTCCAAAATCGGTGTTGCATCCGATTCAGGTGTCGGTGGCTTTGAGCCTAAAGTACTGGATACCTTCATGAAGCGATGTGCAGCAAGCCCAGTAAGGTTTGCTGTGGTTAATAGCCAAGATCTGAATGAACCGTATTGGAGAGTAAACCTCGATATCACAGGCGGTACTGATTACATCGGTGAACTAGAGAAACTTGCCGACGTATTGGTAGCAGAAGCTAACGGTCTCATAGTGGAAAGGCAATCTCTAAATACGTTGTTACGTAACAGTAACGATTTGAATAATCAGATAAACACTGAGCTTTCTGTCATCTGGGATATTATCGCCAATTCTGTTTATGTCTCCGACTTCTTTACCGCAGGTTATGTGCCAGCAGAGTTTGATGTGGGCGGACTGGAATACATCTTAGTCAGTGAAACCGCGCTCCATGACTCCGTTAACTCAAGACCTAATTTCAATAAACTTCGTCAATTAGCCCAAGAAACGGGTGTCGAAGGTATCGAAAACTTGTTCAATTTTGATTTCGACTATCTCTATGACGAATGGGGATACAAGAAATATGAAACGGTTCATTACGCGCATTGGAATTTCTTGGTGTCTTTGGCTCAATTCACAGGGGATATCAGCTATTCAGACAACGCAACGACAGATTTAAAACCTATCATTGTGAACATGAAAAATGCCAATGATAAAAAGGTATTAGCTCTCATTAGTGTTATCGAGCACACGCTAAACGTTGCCAGAAATGCGAGCAGTATTGAGCGCGATAAAATCAAGGCACTTCAAGCTAAGTTAACGCAACTATAAGCAACTCAGCCACCTATACGAACGTTAGGTGGCTTTTTTATTTCTTATAAATCACTTCTTACTGGGTATAACATGAAAGTTAGGCTAGTTGGAGTCGCTCTGCTATTGGCTTTATTTCAGAGTAATGTTGGCGCGTCGAATATTACCTCCGAGCAATTAGATAATCAGCAGAAGTCACTCAATCAAATTAATTACCGTATAGACGAATTATTACAATCATTAAGCCAATATAAATTGGCAAGGGACGAACATTATCTTGGGCAGCAAGGCGTAGCAGATCGCGTAGGGAAGTGGTATAGCAACCATAATACGTGGATGAATCAGATGAACGAACTGCGCCGTCAGTTAAGTGACTATCAAACGTTAGCGAAATCAGATGCTGGTGCATTTAAAAGCAAAATGTCATCACTGCTTACTGAGTTATATCGTTCGATGGATGAAGCGACCATCATTCGCCAACGTGCACTTAGAGGGATGAGCCTGCTCACGAACATCCCTGAGTATCCTAAAAACTATGTTCAAGAATTCAGCGCCGCCATTCCAGCATTGAATAGCAATGTCGTGATGACCCACGGTGCATTTGAAGATATACACCAAAATTTCACACACGAAAAAATACAAAGAATCGAGAGCGCTCTGTTACTGAGCAGTGACGTCTTGCAGTCCATTATTAATCTGTCAAAACTAGAGTTTCCTGAACTGGTTCAATCGCTCACGAGTTTAAAGCAGTTATTTGCTGTTGAAGCCCTAGTGTCAGAGCCTGTGGATAGGGCATCTAAATACGCTTCGCTGGTGTTATCTAAATCACGCAGAGATTGGTTCTTAGCAGACGCTTATTTCACTGAGTTTGAAAAAAAATATCAGTTAGACAGAAGTCGCATTTTAAGCAGTCCATTAGATGCATCGCTGAAACAACCAAGTTTGAACTTCATGGACAAAAAGTATCAGGATGCAAAGCGTGCGTTGGCAACCAGTAAGCGCCGTAATTACATCACTTTGTATGATGTCTATCGCCGCACGGCATCCACATACGCGCCTAGATGTAAGGTGTCGGATAACCACCGTAAATACAATTGTGCGTTATTAAAAACACTTATCGGTTTAGACCGCGCCGCCATTCAAAAAATGACGCTTGATCAGCAGCGTTATCTACATGCGCAGCTTTCTCGTGTTCCACAAGCACCTTTCTCGGAGGTGACGCAATGATTCCCTTAATGAAGAAATTATTCGGCGCACTGATTCTATTCTCCATGTTTAGCTCAGTGAATGTGTATGCTCAAAATGCAGGTGAGTCACCAGGGCAAGAAATCATTAAGTTGATTCTTGGTGATAGAACACCAAAAGAATTTATCCCATTTACCGAAAGCGAAATTAGGGAGTTAGCCGAAAAAGATCCGAACGATGCATTAGAGCTCGATGTTCAAAGTGGCAAAACGTATCTGCTACTGGATATCGTTTCTCAAGCTGAGCCAGAACGTATCGAAATTAACGAATACATTGGTATGGCGAATGAGCTAGAAGCGCAGATTACCCCTTATGGCTACAGCATGAGGGATGATTCTTTTGAGCAACTGCCTGTCGATATTTATGAGCTGTTTAACGATCCAGAAATGATGCAAAAAAGGCTTCTGGATGCGTTAGAAGTTTATGCCCAACGCGAGTTAATGCGTCGCCTCGATGCCATCGACCCTGGCATGTGTCCGCAAATCAATGTCGACAGAATAGTTGAAAAGGTCAATGGACACATTGCTGATAAGGTCGACGACAAAGTTAGCGAGTTCACCGATAAGCCTCTTCGCCTAAAATCCGGTGATTTGGCTAAATTTGATGAATACATTCGTGCGGCAAACAACACCAACAAGATATTGTGTGCACTAGGCTACAGCATCTATGAAGCCATGGGTTTACCAATGAAAACGGTGAACGGTGTTACCGAAGTCGACATAGACAAACTGATTGCTTCTGTTGGCGGCGGTACTGGAAATGGCACTGCTCAGGCTGTGATTTCATACATTGAAGACAGAATCAATCAAGCGTTGGTGAGCATTGGTTTTGATATGCCTGCCATTGATAGCATTTTGACTTGGTCGCCTTTAGTTAAAGCCATGGAGTGGGGCTCCGAGTTTTTAGAGCTGGATGGGTTGAACATAAAATTGACCATGCCATCGCCTGAATTTATCAAACAAACGATTGAGGATTTAGGGCTAGCCGTACCGGCGAATTGGGACATTCCGGATATTCCAACCATCAGTTTCAATGAATCCTTTAAGCCGCCGACAAGAGAAGATCTCGTACTCAAAAAGCGTAAAGATTGGGTTGGGTTCGATCTTGGAAAGCGCAGTGTGGCAGGTACGAAAGCTTCTGCCTATTACGAAATTAGGGGTTCTGAAGAAGTTCAATGGGCGATAGCGGTTGGGCGAGCCGACGTGTATATCTTCAATAAAGAAAACAACGCGATCGGAGCGTATGCTCAAGCTGAAGTAGGACCTCAAAAACTTGAAGGCAATGTGGATATCCAAGTTCTCGGTATGCAGCTGTATAAAAAACACTGGCTAAAAAATGATGGCATCATCAAAGACAGTATCGAGCTACTTGGCAATGGGGATGGTTACAGTTACTCCTACGATTACACACAACAATTTGCAATAGGGCCTATTCCTGTTTACGTCTCTGTCGGTGTGTATGCCAGTGCGAATGCGAAGTTGAATTGGGGTCTTTACCTCACGCAGGTGTATGCAGAGCTGCAACCTATCGCGAAAGCCGGTGCGTTTGGTGAAGGCGCCGTTGGCATTAAGAAAGTGTTGTCAGCCGGTGTTCGTGGAACCATTGACGTGCTTAATTTCTCCGTGCCTCTTCGAGGGAAGGCTGGTGTTTTCTTTGCGCAATCTGGCGAGCCGTACCTCAAATTGGGGCTGACATCGGATGCGATAGTCAGAGCCATGAGTGGTGGCATCAGTGCGTATGTGGAATACCCTTGGATTAAGATCTGTAAAAAGAAAATTGGTTTCATTAAAATCCCTTACCCTTGTATTCGCTCCAAGCGTAAATCGAAGAACTTATACAGTTACAGTGGCTATTCGTGGTCTAAGTCCATCATGAACTGGCAACTGGTCTACGGCTATCATGGCGTGCATATGACGGGTTCTTTGATTGACCAAACCGACAGACGTGAAGCGGCGGCTTTGAAAGGGCAAGTGAACCTTTACCAAAGGCATGTTGCTCTGAATGACTACAGTGCGAAAACACAAGTTAGGGTTCAAAATACGTTTGCCAAACTGAAAGAAGAACTGGAAAGCGCTTCCGTTGCATTGGTTCCACAAAAACGAACCGCCTTGCAACTGAACGCCAATACCGCGGATAAAAACCTGACGCAATACGAATCTTGGTTAGCGGCAACGATAGATCACAATTTGGCGCAATCGCGCAGTCAAAATGTGATGCTGAGAAACTCTGCCGATTGGCGATTGGATGCGGTGAGTTCACCAGCATACGCTTCAGGCCCGTTAGTCTCAGAGGTTGCGGCTGGAACAGATGCTGAGTACTCAGAAGAAGTAGATAACTCAAATGTGCTGCGAAGCCTACATGGATTCTTGCACTAAAAACGGCTAGGTTGGTAGAAAATGACTAAAAAGGTAACGCTGTATTTTGCCGTGTTTTCGGCATTGGTTGCTTTAATTTTACTGGGGTATGTAAAAGGTACCGAAGAGGAATATCGGGTTCGCTATGAACCAGGTGAAACCTATACCTACCAGTTAGAGTACGTCAGTGAGGCATCTGGGCACGCATCAGGTTACGCCGAAGCTGCCAACCTTATCGCCGCACAAGTGAATGTTCATTATGAATTTAAAGGCAAAATGAACATTCACGTGCTGGAGGAGACGATTTCAGGGTATAAGCTTGAATTCACGTTTGACGCTGAATCGTTCAAAGCCAGCCTGAATGAGGAAACCAATTGGGTTTGGCCAAGTGATATTGTGGTGAAAGGCCATCTAAATAGAGCGGGTCAGTTGTCTGAATTGCAGTTTCAAGAGCAATATTTTTTGGAATATGCACAAGTTCTGAAAGAGTGGATGAGCCAGTTTCAGGTGTCGCTGTCTAATCGAGGGCAAGTACGTTGGCAAACCAAAGAAGAAGACTTTACGTCACTTTACGACGTGTCTTATTCAATTGCTGCACACTCTATCCCTTCGGTTGACTTGATGTTGACGAAGCAATTCATTCCAACAAACCCTCAAGTTCGTATGGATCAAACAACAGACATTACCATCAATCGGTTGTTTGAGCGTATTGAAACAATAGAAACTCACCGAGATAGAAGTACATTCTCTGCTAATCGTTTAATGGCGAAAGAAAATATGCATCTGACTTTGCATTTTGTCTCAACGTCTAAAACAGGGCTTTCTAAGCCTGAACTTTTAGGTGCGGTGATTGAGGATACGCTGTCTGGGGAATATCAAAAGCAGGCGTTAAAACAGAAAATGTATGCAAATACGTTGGCAAACACTGACCCAGATGGCTTTAGTGATCGACTACGTTCAACCCCATCTATGGGGAACCAAGCTCTTTCGAAACTATTCTTTGAGCTTCGGGCTTGGGTGTCGCTTAACCCTAGCGAGCTAAACCAAATTGAAAGTTGGCTCCGTTTATACAATGCCAATCACCCTTCATTTCAGATGTTGAGTGCATTGTTGGTGAACATTGGCACACCGGAAGCGCAAAACATCTTACTGAGAGTGCTCGATACCTCTTCGATCTCTAAGCAGCAAGCCATCATGCTTAAACTGGCTTTCTTAGCCAATCCAACCAAAGAGAGCGTTGCTGCTGTTTCAGCAATGGCGAACTCGCTATATAAAAGGGAAGATCAAGTTCAGGCAAAATTGGTTTTAGGCAGTATGGCTAACCACCTTCTGGACTCAGACCAAGTCAGAGGGGATGAAATTTACCAAAAGCTAAGCCAAGAACTGGATGGAGCAACCGATGCAAGCCAGATTGCCGAAAGCCTAAGTGTGATAGGTAACATTGGTTCTCCAAAACAAACAGAGAAGGTTAAATCTTATCTGAATCACGAAGAAAAGTCGGTCAGGCATGCTGCCGTAAACGCGCTTCGATTCGTCAATACACCGGAGGCTCAATCGGTATTGCTGGATTCTTTAAAAGCAGAAGATGAGAGAGTAAGAGAGCTGGCATCCTCTGGTTTAGGATATACAACACCTCAGAAAGAGTTCATTAGTGTCTACAGGAAAAGGCTGTTTGAAGAAACGAACCAGCAAGTGATCAAGCAGCTTATGGACCTCCTCGGTAACATGTCCACTCAGTACCCTAGTGCGATTGCGGTACTTGAAGAATATGTGCCCACCATTGGTATCACTAGCTTAAAAAATTATGGGGAAAGCGTTTTAGAGCAAGTTAAAAGCTGACGTTAACTCTGAATTAAATACCCTTCATAAAAAAACAGAAGCGACTTAGCTTCTGTTTTTTTAACTCATCGTATATCAATTACTTTTTCTCAGACGCCTCAACTTTTGTTGTCTTTCTCGTCGACTCGATGCATTGTTTTTTTCCGAAGGAGCTGGCGTGTCAGTATCGTTTCCGAGCAATAAACGGCTTTGCTGGGATACGGTGGGGCACTCAAAAACTTTGATTGTTGAAACTGGAGTAGGGCTTACCTCTGACAACATGGTGGACAGTCGAGTTGCGAGTAAAGAATTCCCGCCCACACTGAAAAAGTTGCTTTCAGGATCATCAATGTCGTGACCAAGCAATTCGTTCCAGATAGCCATGACTTTCTGTTCCTCTTCGCCTGCCGCACGATGGTTTTGCGACCTTTTCCCCAAATCCTTTTGGACATGGATAAGCAATGATTTACGATCGATCTTGCCGTTAGGGTTTAAAGGAAATTCATCCAAAAAGAGGATCACCCCAGGTACAAACGAAGGCAGTAAATGGCTGGACAGCCAACTTTGCAGGTCGGCTTCGGTCAATGATGGTGTTTGTCGTCGGGCAAACCCCACTAATCGGTCGCCTTTGCTTCCATCGCTTACCACAAGCGCACACGCCATATCGACCTCTGGGTGACGTGTCATCAGTGTTTCAACTTCCCCCAACTCTAAGCGCAGTCCATTGAGTTTAACCTGACCATCAGAGCGTCCAAGAAATTCGATCCAGCCTTTTTCCTTATCCCATCGTCCCCAGTCTCCACTTCGATATAAGCGTTCACCAGAGATTGGATGAGTAATGAAAGTCGCATCCGTCTTTTCTTTATCATTACAATAACCACGTCCTACCCCAAGACCGCTGATATACATTTCACCCGGTACCCCATCAGGACGAGGGTTCAGAGCGTGGTCTAGGATGTGGATTTGGTGATTTGACAGAGGAACTCCGTAAGGAATCGATGTCCAAGCAGGATCAATGTCTTTGACCACGTGCTCGACACACCAAATAGAGGTTTCGGTCGGTCCACCCATAGAGACGAGATTGCATTGAGGCGCGTGTGTTTTGACACTTCGACACAATTCCAGTGGAATGCGATCCCCAGAAAGGAACACATGGTTTAAGCTGGTTAAGTTATTTAACGTATTCTTTCCTTTCAAAAAGTCGACGTAAAGCTGCAATAACGCGGGCACGGAGTTCCACACGGTCACTTCTTTTTGAACAATCAGCTCATGCCAGTGTTCTGGGTCCGTGGCGCGTTCATTGGTAGGAATCACCACGGCGCCGCCGACACCTAAAATGCCAAACACATCGTACACAGAAAGATCAAAAGATAGTGACGAAACCATCAAGCAACGATCGAGTGAGCGCAATTGATTTCGTTCACATACATCTGTAACGGTATTTAGCGCTGAACGATGCTCAATCATGACGCCTTTCGGGGTTCCCGTAGAACCGGAAGTGAACAACACATAAGCTAGATTTTCAGAGGTAGCCGAGTTGACTGGCTTGGTGCCGGGTTTTAATTCCAGCATCGATTTGGTAACGGTGATGGATTCCAGTCCGTGTGTACCAATATTTGCGTCAGCGACCAGCATTGTTTGGGCAGTGGTCTGCTTGAGAATATCTGAAACGCGCTGCGGTGGCAGTTTGGGATCCACGGGCACGTAAGTCGCGCCTGTTTTTAGTATCGCTAATACAGCGACTATCTGCTGCCAGCCTTTTGGCATATGGACAACGATGAAGTCACCCGATTTCGCTCCCATTTCCTGCAGCTGTAAACCCAATGCATCACTGGCTCGATCAAGAGCCTGATAACTGATCGACACATCTTCATTAATCACCGCAATGGCATCTGGTGTTCGAGCTGCGCTTTCAATGAATGGTCCGTGTAAATGCTGGTGCTGAACGGTGGGTTGCCAGTCGGTAGAGTTCTGTTCAGCTCGCTGCCAGTTGCTTGCGGTAGACGCAAAGAGTTCGGAAGTCTCCCAAGCATCGCTTTCCGCGAGCGCTGTTAACCAACTCAGTTGAACTTGTGTCATGCTCGCAACTTGATCCTCATAAAAAGCCTGAGAAACATAATCCCAGTTCAATACTAAGTCGCCGTTCTCTTCCAACGCTTGGTGATCGACAAGTAATTGAGGTGTTTGCACGGCAGCATCGATCACCTTGCCAAATTGACCAAAAGCATCCAAATAACTCCGTCCAGTACCGAGGGCACTAGTGAACACAAACGGCGATTCAAGTGCTCGCCCTGGGGTATTTTCTCGCGCTGCTAACTTGGCTAACACTTCCACACCGCTTAAGGCTCGATGATCTAAATCACGCCATAGTTGCGACTGCACGCCCTTGGCTAATTCACTCATGTTTGATGCCGCTGCGCAGTCGATTTCTAGAAGCATCAGGGAAGTAAAATCACCAATCACGCTTAACATGTCTTCACTTGCATGGTCGCGCGAAAACAGGGTTGTAACCAAACAAAAATGAGGCTGTGTTGCCCATACTGCCAGCAACCTACCATACACGGCCATGAGTAGTGCGGAAGCGGTCAAGCCACGTTTGTTTGCCTGTTCCTGCACCTTTAACCACGTTTCCTTTTGTAATCGAATTTGCTTGCGTTCAAATTGAGGAATACCGAATTCTGCTGGGCTTGCCAGTAACGGAAGTTCGGGACCCACTGGAAAGTTTTTTAATCGCTCTTCCCAGTACGCTTCGGCAGCCTGATATTTTGGACTTTCTCGTAATGCGACTAAGTGCTCGACATGATCGCTGAATTGGGATTGTGTGGTCGGAATGGGTGCCGCCGGATCCTTGTACGCATTCCACCATTGGTCGACCCATATTTCTAGCGACCAAAGGTCGAACACGAGAATGTCGAAACTAATGTGTATCACCCAGCGGTTTTGGGGCATACGGTTGAGCTGGATTTCAAATAGTGGCCAGCGATCAGCGGGCAGCACTTGTTGCCAAAGCTCTGCGCGAATATCTTCCCGCTTTTCATGTGCTGTCGCATCATCCAAGTGAGTATGGTCATGTAAAGGAATCTGGTAGGCGTCTACCTGTTCAAGTACTTTTTGTTCACCATCTTCAGTAATGATGGCACGAAGCATCGGGTTCGCTGTAATAACTCTATTTAGCGCATCCTGCAGTGGTTCTGGCGAAATCGACTCAGCCTCAATCTCCAGATAACCGTGGGCAGCGACTCCACCTAATTCAAAGTGAGGGTTTCTACCCAACCAGTAAGCACGCTGCACATGGGTGAGTGGGAAGGTATCGTTGGTCGTCTTTGTTGATGGAACGGCAGTGGGTACTTGTTCGGTTTCGTGGGCTTTTTCCAATGATGCTTCGATGACTTTTTGCCAACCTTCAATGGAACCGGCTTCTGCCATTGCACTAAAACTGACGTGAATACCGTCTTGCTCTAATTGGCTGCATAGGCGCATTAGGGTAAGGGAGCTCAACCCTAATTCGATAAGATTTTCTGTCGTACTGAACTCGTCGGGTTCCGCTTCCAACACTTCTGCCGCAAAGCCAATCAAGCGATTCTGGCTCCAACTGTGTAATTCCGTTTGGTTAGTCATTTTATTCCTCATACTATTTGTGCCAGAAATGGGTTTGTTGTTGGATAAACCACTGAATGATTTGTGCGTATAAGGGCACGATGAAATCTTCGGACAACTCGGCCTCTTTACTCCAGTATTGGCGAGCCTTCAACATCGCCGCTACTCGCTCTGGAGCGGGTATTGCTTCGGCTGTTTCTTTGAATTGCGCGGCACTTAAAACATAACCTTTACGCATACCAAGCAACTGGATGACTTGTTTGTCTATCGTGTCGATGGCTTGGCGAACATCGCCCAAAGACTTGCAGTCATCAGGAGTCTCTGCGTCAATTCCGATGTCACGTGATGTGAGTTTGATGGTCATGCTCATACCTCTTCGCTTAGCTTTTTACGCAGGACCACTTTGTTTACCTTGCCGACCCCTGTTTCAGGGAATCGTTCGATAAAACGAAACTCATCAGGCATTTTGAAGGCTGCGACACCTTGCTCTTTGAGGTGGCGTTTTAGCTTTAAGGTACTCAACGCCTCTACTTTTGGAATCACAAAAGCGCAAATCCGCTCACCCAGTAGTGTGTCTGGCAAGCCGACGACAACGGCATCAAGCACACCGTCATGACCGAGCAGGACATTTTCTAACTCTTCACCAGACAACTTTTCTCCACCTCGGTTAATTTGTTCTTTCTGGCGACCCACAACCGTAATCGCGCCATCCTCGCCTTGTTCAACTAAATCGCCAGAAACGTAAAAACCGTCTGCCGTGAAGGACTCGGCATTTTTGTCCGGCATGCCAAAATAACCTCGCATGGTATAAGGTCCCCGAACTTGTATGAGCCCCTTCTCACCAGGCGCAACGAGGTTCCCTTCGTTATCGACGACTCTTACTTCATCGCCCGGACTCATCGGGTAGCCTTGTGTTTTACAGATATGATCCGCGCTGCCATCCAGTTGGGTGAAGCACACCAAACCTTCTGCCATACCAAACACTTGCTGCAAGGTGCATCCAAGGGTAGGCGAAATCCGACGAGCAGCCTCTTCCGCCAATTTAGCGCCACCCACTTGCAATACCTGCAAACTTTGCAGCTTTTGTGGTTGCGCATTGGCTACCCAGACTTGAGCGAGAGGGGGAACAAGTGAGGTCACGGTGACGTTATGGCGCTGAATCAAATCAAAGCAATGTTCGGGCTCTGGGCTGTTTGTAATGATGACGTGACCACCTTCAAGCAGAGTTGCCATGATGCCCGGACAAGCAAAGGTAAAGTTGTGCGCAATAGGGAGAACGCAAAGGTATACACTGCCTGAGTGGATATTGCTCGCCTTAGCCGCACAGCGCATGTTGTGCAGATATTCTTGGTGTCGGCGAGGTATCAACTTTGGAATGCCCGTTGTGCCACCGGAAATTTGAAAGACAGCCACTTGATGGGGCGTTGGCGCTTCAGGTAAATCAGTGGGGGTAACATTGAGCTGATTGAACCCTATTTGATGGCTATCTGGAATCCCGTCAACCACGACATGTTCTAGCTCGGGAAGCTCTGCCTGCAATTCGGCGGCGAGCTTGCGAAAGTCAAATCCCCCGAATTGATCGGCAATAATGTAAGCTTTTGCACCAGTAAATCGACAGAATTGCTCAATTTCCAGCTTGCGGTATGCCGTCAGTGCAAGAACCGGTACAACGCCGATTCGAGTAAGCGCGAAAAGGCTTTCCACGAAACGAATACTATTGGGAAGTTGCACGACGACAACATCACCGGGTTGCAAACCTAGTTGGAGGTAACCGTGGGTCAAGCTCTCTACTCGATTCGACAATTCTGCGTACGATATCGTTACATCGCCTTCAGTGAGCGCTGGTCTGTCACCGTATTTTTTCGCCATCTCTTTGAGAGAAACGTCAAAAGTATCGTTTAACCAATATCCTTCAGAGCGATAATGCTCAATTAACTCAGGAGGAAAGTCTGGGCATTTTTGTTCCAGCAATTGACGCTTTTTAGAATACATGATGGTCTACGTCCTCAAATTCAGAGATCTTGTTTGGAAAGGCGAGAGTGGATTGGGCTGCCTTTAACACTCCCAGTGGCGGCAAAAACGTGTGTTTATTCATGCGGGCTGACCTAATGAGTGCTGTTCAACTAAGGTTGCGATGTGCGCGTCTAAGGCACTGACCGTCGTATGGGTGAAAAGATCCGTGACCGGTACATCGAACGGCAGCTCCGCATTTAGTTGACCATGAGCCTCGACCAAATCGACAGAAGATAAGCCAAGCTCAAAGAAATTCATTTGGGGATCGAGATTTTTAATGCCCAATTTTCTTTTAAGGATTTTTGCAACCAAGCTATCTTTTCGAGAGCGGCCTTTGGCGGATTTTATCGATTTGGCTGATAGAGCGGGGAGCGCTTTTGTATCCACTTTGCCATTTGCGGAGAGTGGCAGTTTGGTGAGCGTACCGATGCGTTTAGGCAGCATGTAGTCTGGTAACAAACGGGCACAATGTTGCTGAAGTGACGTTTCATTCACGTTGGTCACCGCATAGGCCAATAACGTGCCATCTCGAACAATTGCAATGGCTCGCGAAACGTCAGGGTGACTTTCTAGGGCGTGGATGATTTCACCCAGCTCAATTCGATGCCCTCCAATCTTCACTTGCTGATCGCGGCGTCCAAGGAATTCTAAGGTCACATCTTGCCAGAATCGTCCGTAATCCCCAGTCTTGTATAGCCGTTCTAATGGATACTCACTGGATGGATTGAGTATGAAGGAAGACGATGTCTTTTCTTCATCTTGCCAATACTCGCGAGCCAATCCTAGACCGCCGATATACAGGGCTCCCGGCACAAGGTTTGGTCTGTCTGCGCCATAGGTATCCAGTACACGATAATATTGCCCAGATAATGGTTGTCCGTAGGGCACCGTTAGCCAGTCTTCTGTTTGCTCAGCCACGTCCTGCCAGTTCGACCAGATGGCGGCTTCAGTGGCACCGCCCAATGCGATTAGCTTTGCTTCTGACAGCGCTTTCAGCTCTGCTCCCTGAGTCATTGGAACCCAGTCACCACTAACAAGCGCCAACCTGAGGCTCGGCGGCATTTTGCGGTTAGCGTTACGCGACCAAACGATCAGCATTTGCAATAGCGCGGGAACCGAATTCCAAATGCTAACGTCATATTGACTCATCATGTCTGCCCAGTGTTCCGGATTCCGCTCTTGGTCAGGAGCAGGCAGCACCAATGCAGCGCCAAAGTTTAAGGTACCGAAGATGTCGTAAACTGAAAGGTCAAAGCTAAGGTTGGATAACGCAAACACTCGATCTGAGGGCTGCAAACCAAAGCGTTGCTGCATATCATGGAGTGTATTCAATACCGCACCATGCTGCATACAAACGCCTTTGGGTGTGCCTGTCGAGCCAGATGTGAAAATGATATAGGCGGGTTGTTCTGCCTGTAATGGGCAGCGTTGCCTTACCAGATTTTCTAGCGGCTGAGAGGTGTCATCGCTAGGGGGCGACACAACAATTTCTGGGACGGTGTCGAGTTCTAAAGAGGCTCTGCAAAGCACCGCTTTCGGGGCGGATTGTTCACATATGGCGTGCATACGTGCTCGGGGTTGGTCTGGAGATACAGGCACGTAGACTCCCCCAAGGTAAAGGACGGACAACACGGCGGCGATTTGCTTTGGGCTTTTCTCCATAGCAATAAGTACACGGTCACCTTGTGACACCCCGCAAGCTTTCAATTTCTCGCTGATGGATACCGCCCAGCAAGCCAATTGTTCGTAACTCAACGTACCCTCTGGGCTAAAAATGGCAGGCTGTGCGGCTGTTTTGGGTAAATTCAACCAAAAATCATCAGTGAGTCCACCCGTGGGGAGAACGCCATTTTTAGCGTGGATACGATTTCGCGCTTTTAACTGAGATGCTGGCAGAGCTCTGGATAACGGTTGTCGCCAAGATTCTGGTTGATTGGCTAAAGCGTCAATCTGCAAACGATAGTGATTGAACGCCTCTTCTGCGGCATCTAAATCAATCGCTGATTCTGCCACGTCCCAATTCAGGTTTATCCCACCATGCTCTTCGTATATCTGGTGATCGAGTGTGACTTGTGGTGTTTGGCTGATACCATAAACCTGCTCCCAGCCTAGGGATTTTTGTGGTGCGCCATCTTCTCCGATAAGCAAGCTTGTAAAAACAACAGGCATCAGGGATTTACTGTAGTCCGCTCGTTGTCTTGCCAACTCACGAACAATCTCCACTCCAGATAAATCACTGTGTTCAAGACGTTCAAGTAGCTGGTTTTGCGTCCTGCCTACCTGCGCTTCGAAAATAAGGTTCATTTTGTCGAAGCTGAGCAATGTCGTGTTGGTAAACTCACCCAATACGCGATTAATGTCTTCGTCTCCGGGCGGGCGGTTAAACAAGGTGACATTAAGTGTTAGGTCTTCATTGGCACTCCAACAAGACAAGCTGTTCGCAAATACCGTGGCCAGTGCGCTGGTGGGTGTTAATTTGTGCTCGCGGCAGGTTGCTTGAAATGCTGCCCACTCCTTTTCAGGTAGGTGATAATGGAAGCGTTTGAACTGCCCTGTGTTGCCCCTTCCCTTAAAGGGGGCAGGTAGGTTAGGGGCATCTGGCAGGGTGGTCAGCGCGTTTTTCCAATAGTGAATTGCGTCACTTTTGTCACTTGCATATTGGCTGACCATCAGATCGCGAAAACGCAGTTGTGGTGCTGGGCTAGGCTCTTGCCCTTCAATACGTTGAAACCATTCTTGGAAGAACAGTTGGCAACTCCACGCATCCAGTACGATTAAGTCAACGCAAGAGTGCAGTCGAATGCCTTGCTCAGTGCGGCTAATATGCAGATCGAATAGAGGCCACTGCTCAGGATCTCGGACTTTCTCTGACAGAGTTTTGCGTATGCGTTGGAGCTCCGCTTCCTGCTGCTCAGGGCTGTGACCAACTAAATTGGTCACTGGAATGCCATAACTCGGTACTTCCTGGAGCACTTTTTGTTGACGTTCGGGGAGGAGTACAGTCCTTAACATGTCATGAGATGCGATGACTTGGTTTAGTGCCGCTTCCGCGAATTCAATATTTAAGTCTGTGCGTTCAAATTCAATGTAGCTGTTTGCGGCAATTCCGCCATGGCTTAACGCATCGGTCCGACCAATCATATAAGCTTGCTGAATCGGTGTTTGAGGAAACGGTTCGAATCGCTCGGCGTCACTGCCTTTGTTATTGTCGCTAAGTCGCTGCAACAATACAGGTTTCATTTCTATCAACCGAGCGCGAAGGTGCTCATTCAATGCCCCCGGGGGCGCTCGGAATTTTAGTTGTCCTTCTTCTGCCCAAATCTGTATTGCCGCAGCATCCAAATCATCGAGGAGTTGTTTCAGACTCATAGCGTTTCCTCAGTTAATTCAATGTTGAAAGAGGCATTGTTGGCATCACGTTGCGTCAGCATTTCGTCTGTTAAGGTACCGCCCACTAATCCGTGAACGTAAATTTGCTCTTTTTCCAGACCGCATAATTGATTGATTTGCGAAGGAGATAAATCGCCGATATGACAAGTTCCAATCCCTGCGTTTACCGCATAGTTGTCGACCAACTGCGCCATTGACCCGGCTTCAATGAGCCCAAACGGTAGGCTTGAACCTTCATAAAGCGGTACGATATCTGGCAGATTGAGGGCAAAAGCCAAAACAAAATGCGCATCTCCAATCCATTCCTTATTGCCAGCGCTGAGGTTTTCTATCTGAGGCAAGGGTGTATTTCCCCGAGGCAGCAATTTATGTGAATGGGGATCGTATAAATACGTGCCTTTTTCTAGCCCCTCGACTTGGTAAGCAAGAAGGTATGTTTGAATTGGATACATTCCTCCTGCAGAAGCATAAGGGCGGTATTGGTTGTTGTTACACCAGTAAACTCGAAGCGCATCGAGCATTTGGGAAAGTGCGAGTTGAGTGACAGGCGTCGAACTAAATGCACGTGCACTGCGTCTTGTAGCGTCGGGTACGTTGCCAGTATCGGGTAGATTGATGGCATGTTTGTCATCGAGAGCGCGATGACGGGTTTTGAACAAGCGACGCTCAAGAGCATCCAAAATGACTGGGGTTTCCTCCAAGTAATCTTGAACCTGCTCTTCACCCGGCCAAATTGATTTCCCTTTTGTATTACCACTGGAAGAAGGCAGCAGCTCAGCAACCAGTTCAATTAGATCCGGTATGGCAACAGTACGAGCTAGTGTGGTTAATTGTGGGCGCGTGCCTGAAAATTTTTGTATTCGGCTGGCCAATGCAATCAGCTCTAGTGATGTCACACCAAGGGCGACAAGATTGTCGTTTGGCAGAACCTGCTCGCGCTTGAGAACTTCCGCCACCATATTGCAGACCTGTTCACTCAGGTCATTGTCTGGTTTGAATGAGCGGTGCGTAGGAGCTTTTTCCGTGAGTGCCAGTAGCGCTTTGTTGTCAATTTTCCCGTTGGAGGTGAGTGGGAAACTTTCGACCTGATGCCATATACTCGGCACCATGTAATGGGGCAGGTGCTGCGCTAACGTTTCCTTTAATGACTCTAAACAAAGCGTCTCACTTTCTGCTTTCACAAATGCCGCTAAGCTCTTTCGAGTCCCTTCCCCTTTGGGTAACACGCGGCAATCTTGAATGCCATCTAATCCGTTGATCGCCTGGCTTACTTCACCTATTTCCAGACGGAACCCGTTGATTTTCAACTGTCCATCGGCTCGACCATGAAACTGAATCACGCCATCTTTATCATAGGTACCAAGATCACCAGTACAGTAAAGAGGAAGCCCACTGCGAGGGTGGTTGAAAAAGGCGGCGGCGGTTTTTTCTGAGTCTTTGAAATACCCATTCGCTAGCCCTTTTCCTGCAATGTATATCCCGCCTATACATCCTGGCTGCGCGATTTCAAGATCTTGTGTCAGTACGAAAACTTGCTGACCACCCAGCCCATTTCCGTATGGGATACTTTGCCATTCACTATCGACTTCATTAACTTCAAAATAGATAGACCAAATGGACGCTTCGGTGGCACCACCAAGTGAGTAAAAGCGGGCTTTAGGCCAGAAGCTTTTAGCGCGTTGCGGTGATGTAAGACCTATCCAATCACCACTGAGCATAATGTTATTCAACTCATGTTGCGGCGGCACTTGGTTGGTTTCCAAGTAATCGAGATAAATCTCAAATAAACCGGGTACGGTATTCCAGATTGTGACTTGATGGCGGTGGCATAATTGCGCCCAATGTGACGGGTCGTGCTTACCTGATATTTCCGGTAATACTATCGCGCCACCACACCCTAACGTACCGAAAATGTCTTGAATAGAGAGATCAAAATGAAGCTCTGACAGGGCAAGGACTCGATCAGTCGATGTGATGTTAAAGCGTTGATTGATATCGAGTACGGTGTTCAGTGCTGCATCGTGCTGAATCATGACCCCTTTTGGCATACCTGTGGAGCCAGACGTATAGAGTATGTAGGCAAGAGAATCAGGCTTCGCCCCAGAACAGTGATGAAGAATATCGCTACTGGCGATTTCATGTTGACTGATATCCCAAGATGGATGTTCTGAAAGTACGGCTGGATCGACGCCGCTATGCAAGATCAGAGTCGGCTCCAAATCCTGCAAAATTTGTATCTGACGAGAATTGGGCTGATTACCGTCGATTGGTATAAACGTTACCCCAAACGTGCTGCATGCTAAGGTCGCTGCAATTTGATTGATTGATTTATTAAAAATCAGAGCGACCTTACTGCCTTCATCGACATCGCGGGCCTTCAACCCTTCGATTAATCCAGCTACTTTCTCCGCAAGATCGTGATGGGTAATGCTCTCATTGCCTTGAATAACGGCGGGTTTGGATGTCGCGGAACTTAGGTTCTCCAGCCATAAGTCACTCAAACGTTGCGCTTGGCTTGCCTCTGGCAAGTCGGGCACCAGATGTGCATTACTTGGATCATTAAATGAAAATGGTTTTTTGAGAACTTCCGGATCATCGATGATGGCATCAATCTGAGTGCAGTAATCTTGCATCAGTGCATTGGCTACTGACAGAGACATCACATTGACGGAAATATCCCAGTGAATTGCCAATTGCCCGTTTTCTTCAATAAGAAGGTTATCCAATATCACCTGAGGTGTTTGAGCCGTACTTAAAACGGGTCTGCCGGGAAGGTCATCCATTACCGTCATTAGAGAACTGGCGTCTTGTGACAGCGTAGACGTTACTACGACTGGCATCAGCGGAATATCAAGGTGCCCTTGTGCTTGCGCCATCATTGACATGACTTCAACGCCACTCACGGCGTTAAACTCTAGATCACGCCATAATGACTTCTGGATGTCGGTTATTCGGCTCTCTCGAGTTTGGTTATCTGCTGTCATATCCATATCAAACAGCATTGTAGTGGTGAAATCGCCCACCACTCGAGGTACGTCATTGTGTATCGCTTCACGATTGAAAAGCGTCATATTTAGCGTGAAATGAGAAGATTCACTCCAACGTGCCAAAGATTGACCAAAGCACTCTAGCAATAGGCAGGATATGGTGATCCCACTCTCTTGCGCGATGTTTTTCAGAATGGACCAGCGTTCGGTTGGTATGTATTCAGAGATACGCTCGTATTGCGGTACTCCCGCTTCCTCTACACTGTTAATCAGAGGTAATACAGGGGCCGGCGGTAGGTCCTTGGCGCGTGAACGCCAGTGATTTTTCGACGCTTCAAGTTTTTCTGAAGAAGGTGCCGACATCGCCAAGTATTGAGGAAAAGTAAGCTCAGGAGCAGCAATATATGCATCCGGATCTTCATAGAGCGCTGCGATGTCTTTAAGTACTAAAAGTATGCTTTGTTGGTCAGTATTGATGAGATCAAAACGAAAATGAATGTGGGTTTCCCCAGACGGCATGTGTGTAAACTCTAAGTCGAATAGCGGCCATTTATCCAGTTCTGGCAGATCTCGAGACAGCCTCTGGCGCGTATCTGAAAGGTGTTCCTGCGCAACCTCTTCAGAGGCACTTTTCAGATCGTGCTCGGATGCGGACAATGCTTCCGTCAGCGGCCGAATCACTTGGCTCTCACTAGAGAGTATTTCAACCCGCATCATGGGATGACGATGAGTGGTGTCTTGCACGGCTTTTACAAATCGCGGTACATCCAATTCGTCGCAAACTCGCTCATAGTAGAACTGGCAAGCCGCACCACCGAGAGTGAGTTGTGAGCTGCGACCCATGAAGTAAGCGCGTTGAATATCGGTCAACGGAAAGCTTGTTCCTTCAGGTATGTCTGGAAGCTCAACAAGTTCGTTATCTTCATCCAAAGCCATTAATTCGGCCATTAGATCTGTATCAAAATCATCGTCTAGTGTGTTCATTCGTTTTACTCAGGGTTACAGGCGTTTTTGCAAAGCGTTTCGCTTTTCGGATGACATCGTTTGCACTTTTATATAGGTCCGAGCAATGCGTTCCATGTTTGGATAGCTCGTCAGTAAATCTGCGAGTTCTTTTGGCGTTCTTGCGCTCATGAAGTCGGCCTGACCAATATCCGCCTTGGTGATCTTTCTCAGGCGAGACAGCAAGCGCACTGCGGTAATGGAATCTCCGCCAAGCAAGATGAAATCATCGGCGGGGTCGACCTCGGTTTGGCCAAGGATCTCGGTAAACAACAGTTGAGAAAACTGCACCAGCACAGGTTGGTCGCTGGCTATTTTGATGCCTTCTTTTGAAGTGTTGGGTTCGGCATCCGTATTGGTTAAACGCTCAGTTGAACTATCAGATGCTTCTTGCAGCAGCAAATCTAAAGAGTTTGGGGTCACAATGGCGTGTGAGATCCCTGAAGAAAGGACATCCCATAAGCTGGACAAGCCTTTTTGAACGGAAATGGCTTTCTTGCGATTTGATGTGAAAAGATCGTCGTTGTCATTCAATCCTCCCACTTGATCCCAGAAGTCCCATGCAATGACGTGCATCGGTATCTGAGAACGTTGCTGTGCCAACATTTCGCAGTACAAATTGGAGGCGATGTAGTCTGAACCACCGTATCCCGAAATTTCGGTGATGATAGAGCCAAAAATCGCCAAGAATTCTGGTTGATGTTTTTCAAATGCAGAGGCGAGTGCATCAGTACCTTGAACTTTCGCGTGGTGGTTCGGACCCAAGTCGGTATCTGTTGTATCCGCAACCGTCTGCGACACATACCGACCCGCTAAGTTAAAGATACCGCCTACTTTATTACCTTCCTGATCGAGCTGGTTGGCGAGCGCTGTCATGGCATTGACGTCATCGACATTGGCGGCGTGCAAACGTATCGTTGATCCTGCAGCGATAATGCCTGCGAGATCGGCGTCTTGCTCAGGTGAATCGACCAGTTCTACTGAAATGTTTCTGCTGACTAAAACAAGGTGGACACCAAGCGGAGCGATGGTACGTGCAAGGCTACGCCCCAGAGCACCAAGCCCGCCAACGATGATGTAAGTTTTGCCCGCTGTGATTACGTCACCCGCGTCAGCGTTGGGTAGCGATAATGATGTGACTTGTCTGCGCCATAAAACCCCATCACGTAAGCCGAGTGAATCGGCTTGCAGTCTCTCGTGGCGAGTACTGGCAGAGATCGCTCTTATTAGATCTTGTTCATTTGGCGCATCATTACAATCCAACCAAATGGCTTTAACCTTCGCGATTTCGAACGGCAAGCTACGAAGTATGCCGAGCGCTATTGATTGCTCCGCACATTGGGTTTCTTCTGAATGGATACTCGCCAGATTACGAGTAACCAAGGTGATGCTTTGGATGTCTTCGTTTGGCAGTAATTCTTGTGCAAGCTGACGCAATGTATTTTCAGTGTTCGGGTTCCAAGACAGCACCAAATGGCTCTTGCCAAGTATGTTTAATTGACCCGATAGGTTTTTGATATCAAGTGGTTTCTCGTCATCATCTATCCAAATAAGTGAGGTATCCTTCGCTTCATCACATTTGAATTCGTGAACTCGATGCCACTGGGGAACGTGCGTCCAACAGCTTGATTCGGTGCTTGCTGGTCCTTTGGAAACCGGTAAACAGTGCTCGACTTTAGAGAATGGGTAGCCGGGAAGGGGCACTTTGTTCCATACCTCAGAGCCAGTATTAAAGAGCGTTTCTATTGGAGCGCCGTTTACCCAAAGTTGAGTAATCGCAGTGAGGCAATCATTGGTTTGTGATTGCGCTGTGAGCATTAATGGCAGAGCGCCCGGAATATTACCGGGTCCAACCGCAAGGCGCTGCGCGTTTGGATAATCACGTTCGATAGCCTCAAGGTTATCCGCAAAAAGCACGGTGTGGCGAAGATGTTCTCGCCAGTATTGAGGCGTTGAAATCTTGGCTGGGTCGGCAAGATCGCCAGTCAAATTGCTGTATACAGGAATCGTCGGCTCATTCAGTGAGATGTGATTGAACAAGGATTCAAAGTCGCCAAGAATGGGCTCAAGAAGATGTGAATGAAAACCATGAGACACCGACAAGCGGCGGAAGCGCCATCCTTGCTGATGCGCTGTTTCCTCAAAATGTTCAAGAGCGGTTTCTGTTCCTGAGACAACCACCTGATTGGCTCCGTTGACGACGGCTAAGGAGAGATCGGGTGTGAGCTGTGCTTTGACATCTTCCGTTGAGGCATTGATTGCCAGCATGCCTGCATTCGGCAGTGATGCGACCAATCTGCCGCGAGCGGCAACCAAAGTCAGTGCATCTTTCAATGAGAAAATGCCAGCGACGGTAGCCGCGACGTACTCTCCAATACTGTGTCCAAGCAATGCAACTGGATTTAGTCCACCCTCAATCAGCCATTGTGCGCTGGCATATTCGACAGCAAACAGAGCGACTTGTGTATTTTCGGTTGAGGAAAGCGTATTCAGGTTAGAATCAAAAATGAGGGGGCGAATGTCTTCATGTCCTTGGGAAATCAATAGTTCAGCCGCTTCATCCAGAATGGCTTTGAAGGTAGGGGCGTTTTGATACAGGTTTAACCCCATCCCAACAAATTGCGTTCCCTGACCAGGAAAGACAAATACGGCTTCGTTGCTTTTTCCGGTTTTATTTACTGTGATTTGGTTCTTTAGTTTGTTTGCTGCTTCTTCTGAATCCGATGCGATGATTGCGCAGCGTTCTGAGAAAGCGGTCCGCCCCCACAATAAGCTCTTCGAAACATCCGATAAATTGTATTCTGTCGATGCCAGCTTTTCTGCCAACTCGTTTCTCATCGTGTCTAATGCGACGTCTGTTTTGGCCGAAAGAGGGATGATTGTGGCGTCTTGGTTTTGCTGGTTTTGCTGGTTTTCGGCTTTTTGAGCAGGGCTTCGTGCCAAAATTTGATGCACATTGGTGCCTCCAAAACCGAAAGAGCTCAGTGCCGCGAAATGGTGGGTTTCTCCTGATACCACAGCAGGTGTGAGCGACAAATGTGTACCACTCATGCCTAATTCTGGGTTCTCCCCATATTCTTTCAGTCGGAGTGTTGGCGGGATAACCTGACGTTCTAATACGCCAATCACTTTGGTTAAGCCAGCAAGTCCGGCGGCGGCATTTAAATGCCCTACGTTCCCTTTAACAGATCCAACATGACAGTGAGTATTACGGTTACCGTAGACGCGTCGTATTGATTCGGTCTCAATGGGGTCACCAAGTGGTGTGCCTGTGCCATGAGCTTCAATATAGGTTACGTCGTCAGAACTTACGCCACTTAAATCTAACGCTTCCTGAAGAACATCGGATTGTCCCGACACACTTGGCGCTGTAAAAGCGGCGCGGGCTGCACCGTCGTTATTGGCGGCGCTGCCAGCAATAGTGGCGTAGATATAGTCATGATCAGCCAGTGCGTCTTCCAAGCGTTTGAGTACGAATACGGCTGCGCCATTGCCGCCGACAATTCCATTAGCGGATTGGCTGAAGGGCGACATGGTTGCATTAGGCGACATCACGCCGCCGGAGTCTGGGAAATAGCCGTCTTCTAAGCTCACGGATATCGACGCTGCACCAGCCAAGGCCATATTAACTTCGCCTTGCAAGAGAGCTTGAGTGGCCTGATGCACGCAAAGCAACCCGCTGGAACAGGCGCTTTGAGTCACAATGGCTGGACCGGTCAAGTTAAGCAAGTGGGCGACTCGAGTGGCGAGGTAATCTTTGTCGTTGCCAATCATCATGGCGAACATCTCGGCGGCGCTGTCGCTGAAGTCTCGCATGCCGACGTGTCTTAATACGTAATCGTTAAAACCACACGCAGCGTATACCCCTGTGCGATCATCGGAAGAGCGATCACCATACCCTGCGTTTTCTAGAGCATGCCATGCGCATTCTAGAAAAACCCTATGCTGAGGATCCATCAACGCCGCTTCGTTAGGAGAAAATCCAAAGAAATCAGCATCGAAAGCAAAACGTTCAGGCATAGAAAAACACGCTTTTATTACGTCATTCTCAGAGGTTTTTCTGACCAAGCCGTCGTTAGCCGATTCCAACATATTCCAGAAGACATCAACGTCTTTCGCTCCGGGGAAACGGGCGGATAACCCAATAATCGCTATTTGATCTAGGTTATCGGACAGGTTGTCGTTGGGGACGTTGTTTGTCATATCGATTCTGCTCCGAGTAAGAGGAAGGATTTCTGTTAAGTAACGTTCGATTCTAATTCAGCTGTTTTATGTGGTGCTGCTCGTGAAGGGAGACTCTACTGCCTAAGCCGGAGAAATGAGTAAAGTTGGGAAGAGAAAAGGAAAATCAGAAATAGGCAGGAAATAACCGGGTCAATGCAATGCGTGTATCGGTATGCTAGTGAAGCAGTGAAGCAGTGAAGCAGTGTAGAAAAGTTTTCGCCTGATTCTGAAAACAGAATCAGGCGAAATATTTACCCTTAAGCTGAATACTCAAGCGCTTTTAGCTGATTAACCACGTGGCGTTTTCTTGCTGTAAGGTCCACATTTGAGCGTAAATACCTTGATTTTGCATTAACTCTGAATGGGTCCCTTGCTCGTGGATGCCCGATTTGTCCAAGACAATAATATTGTCGACGGACTGAATCGTTTTTAGCTTATGTGCCACAACAATAACCGTTTTGTTTTGGCTGAGAGTATGTATGGCTTGCTGAATAGACAACTCGTTTTCAGGATCTAAGGACGCTGTTGCTTCGTCTAGCAACAAGATAGGTGCATTTTTAAGCAACGCGCGAGCAATGGCGATACGTTGTTTTTCACCACCGCTGAGCCTTGCTCCCCCTTCACCTACTCGACTAAAAATACCATTGCTAAGACGGTCTATAAATTCCATACACTGTGCCTGTTCACACGCCTTAATCACCTCTGCATCTGTGGCGTCAGGCTTTCCAATTCGAACATTGTTGGCAATGGTGTCGTCGTACAAATAGACATCCTGAAATACCTCACTCATACACGTATAAAGCGTGTGTAGGTTGAGTTCTCTGATGTCAGTACCACCGATGGTGACTTTGCCTTGTTTCACATCGTAAAAGCGGGCAATCAGGCTTAGTATTGTCGACTTGCCTGTTCCACTGTAACCCACCAGAGCAGTAATCGAATTTTGTGGGAAATTCAGATGGATGTTATTCAGTACATTGTCGTTTTGATAGCCAAACGTCACATTGTCAAACCTAACGTCGAAGGTGCTAGGCGGCGTTGATATGGTGCCTGTGTCGATGGATTCAATGCTCAGTACTTGCTGAATACGCTTCAAAGATTCATTGAGGTAACGTAGGTGTAGAATATCAATCAGTAACGCCTTGAGCGGGCTAAATGCTAAATAGCCAATAACGAGGAAGACAAGAACCGTCAGTGAAGATAACCCCGATTCCGCAAAACGCTCCAATGAGACCCATACCATAGCGAGATAAGCGAGATCGCAGAAAACAAAAGATATCAGCACTATAGGGGCACTTAGCATTTCTGTTCGGTAACACGCTTTGCGATATTCATTCAAGCTATTCTCCAGACTTTTGAAACGCAATCCGGTTAGGTTGAATGCTTTCAGGTGCTTCATTCCCATGTAAAATTCTAGGAATTTGCTCGCCATCTCACCGCGAAGCTTTATCTGCTTATGACCCAGCCATCCCACTAGGCGATCCGAAGCGAAGACAAAAGGAAACAGTAGGAAGATACCCAACAGCAGTATGGACGCTAAGTAGAGATCAAGCCAAAACAGAAAGCCCATCAGTATGATGGCTGAGAATACGCTGGTTACGACATTGGTGATTGCCTGAGAAAACAAAGACTCAACGACTCGAACATCCTGAGATATTACGGAAGAAAGAGTGTTGGGCTCATGCTTTACAAACACCCCCAAACTGATTCGGTATAAATGGGTGCCAATATCCATTCGTAACTTTTCTGACAACTTAAAGCTGAGACGATGGTTACTTAAATTGGCGTACCACGACACAAACAGTTGAACCACGAAAGATGTCGCCATGGCTGCAACCAATAGCCAGACGGTGGAAGCGTCGGTGGAGGGGGCGAGTAACTCTCGAAGAATAGCGACCAGCAATACCACCGGAATAGACAGCAGTAATGCGTGGCAAAAGTGAAGGATGAGCGAAGAAGCAAAGTGCTTTTCGTGACCTTTAATTGCAAAAGTAATATTTTTTAGCAATTTCATTAGTTTTGTCCTCCACCGAGGCTGAACTCTCGAGCGCTTTGATGCGCTTCCCACATTGAAGCATACAGATTTGACGACTCTAACAATGAGGTGTGAGTACCTGCAGCGACAGTTTTTCCCTGATCAAACACGACGATTTGAGCAGCGTTAACAATGGTTGAAAGACGATGCGCGATGACGATAACGGTCTTACCCGGAATGATCTGACTTAGCGCTTTTTGGATGGCGGATTCATTGAGTGCATCGGCAAACGCAGTGGCTTCATCTAGGATAAAAATTGGGGCGTCTTTTAAAATGATCCGAGCCAGTTGGATGCGCTGAGCCTGACCGCCACTTAGTCGCAATCCATCTTGACCGTACTGAGTATCATAGCCAGATGGAAGGCTTTGAATGAACTCGTGCGCTTGAGCTAACTTTGCCGCGCGCTCTATCTCTTCTCGTGAATGCCCTGCGCCCATATCAATGTTCGCCGCGATGGTATCAGCAAACAAGAAGTTGTCTTGAAATACAAACGATACGATATTCATAAGATCGTCGTATTGGATGTTCTGTATGTTGACGCCACCGATTTCAATCGCCCCTTGGGTAGCATCATGAAAGCGGGCCAATAATTCTGCGCATGTACTTTTACCAGCACCACTTGGCCCCACTAGAGCCGTTACTTTTCCTGCAGGAATGGATAGGTTTATTCCGTTCAATGCGGAGTTCACTTCTTCATCCGAATCGCCTTTGTAGTCAAAATGCACATCTTTGTATGTGATGCTGTAGTTTTGAGGTAGTTGGCGAGGCGCAAGAGCGTGGTGCATGTCCTGCTGATCGATAAGATTGCTAATCCGCTTAGTGCATTCAAGTGTGTCTGAAAGTGAAGAGGCGAAACCCGAAAGACCCAAGACGGGCTTCAAGTAAGCCATCCCGACGATGAAGAATAGTAATAGGACTGGCAGCTCAACGGAGTTTTCGAAGTGCAACAACAAGCCAACCGTGACAATTGGCAATAAACTGTTTGAAATGAAAGAAGTTAAAGCCGAGTACATTGGAGCGACGCGTCGGTAACTCACTGATGAAAAGAGAGTAAGGTCTTCAACGGTATCTCGATAATTCGCAAATGACTTTGCCTCTTGCCCAAAGAGCTTCATGACGTTCAGTGCTCTTACGTATTCAACAATGACACTGTCCATCTTTTCGACTTTTTGGTGAAACTCGCGCGTCATTTCAGCCGTGCCTTTTGTCATTACGGCTAACATCATCCACAACAAAAACAGAATAAATGGTGCAAGACTTGCCAATGCTAGTCGGTAATCCACCGTAAACATAAAGACCAAAACGACGATAGGCAAAACGATGGCTTTGACGAGGTCGGGGATATTATGAGCGATAAATACTTCAAGCTTTTCAACATCATCCACAAGAAGTTTTTTCAATGCACCCGACGTACGTTTTTGTAGGTTTCCAAGTGACATAGAACTCATTTTGTTGGCGATTAAAACGCGAAAGCGAAACAAAATTTCGTAAGCCGCCATATGAGCGGTGACTGCCGATAAGTAAAAAGAGAAATAGGCAATGACCATGACCCACGCGGTAGAAGCGACCTGATTTCGCAGTTCATCCATAACTGGGCGTGTACTGCCAGTCATGGGTTTGATGATTTCCAGCATTAGTAAATAAGGCGCAATACTGAGAATGCCGTAGATTGCGGCTAATACTGCGGCAGCAATCAGTAAAAATCGTTTTTGTAAGACGACTTGCTTAAAATGATTCATACCTGTTTCACGTTCCATTTCTTTCCTACAAATATGTCGTGGCATTGATATGGGTTGGGGTTCCATACACTTTCAAAATGCGGTTACAAAGACACCAACCCACACGAGTAATCGATTCATTTGGGTGTCAAAATCGCTTATCTCTCAGTAAAAATGTTGCGATTAGAGCAACTCAATTTTTAACGTCGAGCTAAGCGATTTTTGCCCATACAAATGTGGAACAATTACTGATTCGGATTGGTATCAGAAGCGGTATCTTGCGCCTATGCCTACTTCACGTGGTTTGCCGAATGTGATGATAGGACCGCCGTGAGGATAAACGGTGCCCGATGTTTTATAGCTGGTGTCAGCTAAGTTATTCACGTAGGCATACACTTCGCCAGCATAGATTTCATAACCGACTTTCAGGTTTACAACGCTATAGCCATCTTCTTTTAGCTTATTGACCGAATCGAAGTACATATCACCGTAATTAACTAAGTCAGCACGTCCATAAACGCCGGACGAATGGTTATATTGACCGCCGATATTGAGTGAATAAGAAGGCGTTCTCTCAATGCGATTGCCGACTTCAATCGTCTGACCAAACATATTGGTGAATTCACTGCCGTATTCGGCTCTCGTTACACCTAGTGCAGCATTGAGCTGCCAACTTTCATTGATAATAAAATCGGCTTCCGCTTCCAGACCGTAAGATTGGGCTTTTTCTACATTGAAGGTTCTAAAGCTGTTGTCTGCCACTGAGTATGAGAATGCGTGAATGTCTTTGATATCCATATAGAACACGGCTGCAGACATCAGTAAACGCTCATCCAGTAAAAGACCTTTTGTACCTATTTCATAGCTCAATGATTGTTGTGGCTCGAACTTGTTTTTTTCTTCGTCGGTATTACTTGCCATCATGTTAAAGCCACCTGGCATGTAGCCAGCGCTGATACTGGTATAGGCAGACCAGTCTCTGTTGAAGCGGTAATTAAGAGCGGCTTTAGGGAGAAACGCTGCCCAAGTTTCTTCTGAATTCAACTCTGAGTAAGGCGTCCCATAAGTTACGTTGCCATTAACAACGGGTGTGAAATAGTAATCGAGGTCGGTACTTTTCTTGATTTGTTGATAGCGGCTCCCTAGAAGTAGTTCGAGGCTGTCTGTTAATGGAAAGGTCACCTGACCGAAAATAGCTCGGGTTTGGCTACTGTTGTTTGATAGGTAGCTATGATCAAAACCTACGTACTGAGAGCCAATTGCGTCGTAATTAGTTTTCTCTTTTTCAAAGTAAAGCCCTGTCACCCAACGTAAGCCGGATTCAAGCTGGTTTGACCAACGTAATTCTTGGGAGGTGGATTCAAGAGTTAAGTTTTCAAAAGAAAAACCACCGTCTAGGCTAGCTGGAGTCCCGCCAAACATCGTTGTATTGCCTATGCCATAATCAATATCCGTGCGGTATGCAATCTTCGTTTTACGGTGGGTGGTAATAGATTCAAATTCGCCATAATCATTCTGATATTTTAAGTTGATCCCCTGCGAATTGGTGTCGGTTCTAAAATATGAATCTTGATCGTAATTCGTATTTTCAAAATCTGAACGCTTGGCATTGTTAAAGCCATCGACCGTACCAGCGGTGCCGCCATCCAAGATGCCTTCGCGGTCTTTTTCATTCACCAGTAAAAGTCTGGCGCTGAAGTTTTCTGTTGGGGTTAGCAGTAGGTTCGCACCAAGTCGGTGGTTCTTTTTATGGTTGGCTTTATCATCCAAATTGGCATTGGTGTTCTTCATCCAGCCATCGTTATTCGTTAGCTCACCCCATAAACCCACAGAAAATAAGTCGGGGCTAACAGCACCCGCCGTACTGAATGCCAGTCGATGTGAATTGTAGCTTCCAATCTCAGCTTCGGCCTGGCTCTCCCAATCTTGCCCTGGTTGCTTGGTTACGACATTGATGACGCCACCAATGCTGTCTTTTCCATACAAAGTACCTTGAGGACCGCGCAACACTTCAATGCGTTCAATATTGACGAATGGGAAGTTGTACGCATAGCGGCTGCTGGTCGGAATGCCGTCTACGTATATCACCACTGGGTTGTTGCGTGTAAACATGGAAGCGTTAATACCTCTAACATTCACTTCTGCACCAGTGATCCCCTGCACGCTATGCATATTTGGAATTTGTCGAATGAGCTCGCTGACATCTGTAATGCCTCGCTCTTCAAGCATCACTTCGTCAATCACGGTAATGCTCTGCGCAACGTCATTAATATCTTCGTTAAACTTATTGGCGGTAACAATTATCTTTTCTTGCGTTGGTGCTTCTTGAGCTTGGAGCTGCAAAGGTAGGACGCAAGCCGCAGTAAGTAACGGGACTCTATATATAGAATGAATCTGCATTTTTTATTTCCTTTAAAGATTAGCGACTAGCAGAGTAATTTAGATGAAAAGCTCTAATTCGAACGATGTGTTAAATCTGGCTTATAAGCTGCTTAATAATGTCTTGAATCTGTCTTTCATTTTTCAAAGTTAATTCGAAGTCAGGCTCTAGCTTCCAATTGACTTTATTGTTCTTTTTCATTTAGCGCATGGTGTGCCAATAAAGTCATCGTAAATAATACAATCATCCTGTAGCAGACCACTTTATGAGGTGAGCCTGTCTTATAAGGATACTTTGATTTAATTGGTTTTCTTATTTCTTGGGACGTAATCTGATATATCAAAAATTAAAATATATCGATGTTTTGCAGTGTATTTATTGTTACACAAATGTATGTTTCTTTAATTCCTCATTAACATATTTTTAGTGCTGGTGAAATTTCATATTCAGCTTAGGTTTTATATTAAACATATATTGCGTGTCATTGATCGCAATACATCATGTGAAATCGGGAAACATAGTAATGGGAATGAGAATGACTATCAACTAAATTATAACCAATTATTATTAGTCATGATTCTTGTATTGACATCAACTTAGGCTCCGTTTATAAATCTAAATGATTATCATTACAATTTTTATCAGTTAAGTTAGAGAAATAGGCTATCGTCGTAGCTTACGGAGTGGCGATACGTTTGTCTCTAGCGGCTATCACTATAGAGTTGAAGCAGGGGATATATTCTAGCTAAAGGTATGCCTCTGAGTTAAATAATATTTAAGACTCAAAGTTTAAGTATATTCGCCAAAAGAAAGGTGGAGTTTAGTGTGATATCGATCCGACTTTTTGAGTATTCGAATTTGCATATATTATTATTTAGTTAATGCACATATAAGAAAAATTATCTTGTTTTAGACTTGGTGGTGTACATGGTTTTCAAATGATGCGCTTAAATGACGTCAATATTATTTATTCGATTGAATTCATTATTATTAAGGTGAGTTAAGAGGTCTCTAAAGACCAGTATATATCTTCGTCAGAGAGTGTCGGATACTGCTATGACCATTTTCTTGTGATCAGGTGGGTGCCAACCTAAGGGTAAATAAATGTTATTTAATACGTATTTTTGTGATTGGCGCAAAGGTGACGTCATGCCTGTTGATATTGAAGAAAATAAGTCGACGAAAAGGCAGAAAACAAGTTGCCTAAGAATAGATCAACACATACTCATGATAAAAACGGAGGGTGCGCCCAGTTATTTGGACTTTTTAGATATAGAACAAGGCGATAGAGTTATTCTTGTTTATGTTGCCTCTGAAAGAAGTGAATCAAATAATTATATCTCTAAGCATCCGCTGAAAGTTTTTATTGATAGAAGTGAAAGTAAAGAGATTGAGCGACAACTGTCCTACATTGAAGATGATGATATTGTCATAAGCCTTATCGTTGCCAGAGAGTATATCGAGCAATTAGTTTGTGTAAATTGCCTCAAAACTTTTTTTGGTGAGTTTGCCAGTTCAACTGAAAGTATCGCGTCATCGAGTTTTAACTTCCTTTCTCATGGTCATGTTTCGGCAATACTTCACCAACTCGTAGAGACAAATTCCTATAATGAATTGCAGACCTTATTTGCACAAGCAAAAGTGTATGAGCTGCTTAGCCTAACGCTCGACAATATTGGTGCAGAACTGAATACGTGCAGTTTGTCTAAGAGCGATATTGCTCGCTTACATCAGGCACGTGATTTACTGGAACAAAACCTAATCTCGCCTCCTTCTCTGATTGATTTGGCTCATGAAGTTGGAATCAATGATTTTAAGCTCAAAAAGGGGTTTCGGGAGCTGTTCCAAATTACCCCTTACGCTTACCTACGCCATTACCGAATGACCGTCGCACAGAATATGCTCGCGCGTCATGACATGTCCGTTTCTGCCGTTGCCAATGCCGTTGGCTATAACAACCTAGGGCATTTTGCCAAAGCATTTCGCAAACAGTTTGGTCTGAAGCCAAAAGATTTTAAGCAACAACAACGCATGTTGAAGTCGCCTAGTCGAGAGATGATTCAGATGAATTCTGCCTGTGAGAATTAAACATAATATGCAATTTTAAAGGATCTAATTAATGAAAATTACTGCCGAAACACTTGGTAATCCGGCGTTCCAAGAATATTTTTCTACACAATATGCATATTATTGTGGCTCCATGTACAAAGGTATTGCCAGTAAAGAGATGGTCGTAGCACTGGCCAATTCTGGTTTTCTAGGTTTTCTGGGTACTGGGGGGATGCGCTTAGAGGAAATCGAGAGTTCTTTAGACTATATATCCAATTCTCTTTCTATGTTTGAACCTTACGGTGCAAATATCTTACCTTCATATAACAACCCTGAGCTTGAAAATAAAACGATTGATTTATTGCTTAAGTACGATGTTCGTGTTGTTGAAGCGTCTTCCTACGTAGAGCTTTCTCCTGCACTCGTTCGATACGCGTTCAATGGGCTAAGACGCGGTACTGATGGTCGAGTAATACGTAAAAATAGGGTCATCGCTAAATTATCAAGATCCGAAGTGGCTCGAAGCTTTATTGAGCCTGTTCCTGAATCGGTACTTTCAAACCTAGTCGAAACTAAGCTAATCAGCCGTGAAGAAGCGGAGTTAGCCGCAACGCTTCCTCTTGTCAGTGCAATATGCGTTGAATCTGATTCTGCTGGCCACACAGACAGCGGCATATCCTTCGCGCAATTCCCTGCGATTAAATCTTTGGCAACATCACTCACAAAAAGGAATGCCTCAGAAAAAATATTGGTTGGTTCCGCTGGAGGCCTTGGTTCTCCAGATGCAATCGCGGGTGCCTTTGCTATGGGAGCGGACTTTGTTGTAACGGGCTCGATTAACCAATGCTCTGCTGAAGCCAATATCAGCTACGAAGTGAAAGACATCTTACAAGCGCTCAGTGTTCAAGACACAACTTATGCCCCTTCGGGTGACCTTTTTGAAATGGGCGCTAAGGTACAAGTGGTCAAGAAAGGCAGCATGTTTGCACTACGAGCGAATAGGCTTTATGAGCTTTATACCCAATACGACAGTCTTGATGCCTTAACTCCTAGTATTATCGATGAGCTTGAAACGCAATATTTCGGCAAGTCGATCTCGGACATTTGGGAAGAGACGAGTAACCACTACCAAAAAGCAAATCCCGAGGTTCTAAAATCGGCTGCAAACAATCCAAAAACCAAAATGGCATTGGTATTTAAGTGGTACTTCGTGCACACAACGCGAGTTGCACTTGAGGGCAAAAAGAATGGTCGAGGGGATTACCAGATCCACTGTGGGCCTGCGATGGGTGCATTCAATGAGATCGTCAAAGGCAGTTCTTTAGAAAGTTGGCAAAAGCGCGGTGTCGCTGAGATTGGGAAGTTTTTGATGGAAGGCGCTGCATCCGTCCTTAGCGATCTCTATGCAGAGCAATCAAATAAAGCGTTCGAGCAGACAAGAAAAAGTGCCACTCCAAAAAGCACAGCCAAAGTCGCTAAGACCGATGTTGAGGCGGCTATCAGCGAGCTTGAAGAAATCGTGGACGTTCAGCTGGATGCCTCTGACTGGGTGACGGTGACGCAGGAAATGATCAATCAATTTGCCGAAACCACATTGGATGAATATTGGCTTCATGTCGATCAAGAGCGTGCAAAGCAAGAGTCCCAATTCGGCGACACCATTGCTCATGGCTTGTTGGCACTTAGCCTCGTTAGCCATTTCCGCGAGCAGTGTTTTCCTGAATTCCCTAGTAACGCCACTGGCATGGTTTATGGCTTCGATAATGTCAGATTCATCAACCCAGTGCCGGTCAATAGTCGCGTTAGAGGGGTATTTACTCTGAAGGAAATCGTAAAGAACCCAGATAACTCACTGACCACAAAAGCCAAATTTTCTATCGAAATACATGGGAATCCAGTACCAGCATTAATCGGTGACCTACTTGGCTACATCACATTTTCTTCCGGAGAGTAATTAAAATGAAGCCCGATATGCCCATTGCTGTGATTGGAATGACTTGTCGTTTCCCTGATGCCCCCAGCGTTAAAGCATTCAGAGAAAACCTTCTTTTTGGTCACGATTCTATTCATCCGTTAACACCTGAAGAAATAGAGCGTGAAGGGATAGATCCTTCACTGCTCGAAGATGATGATTTTATTAATGCCGGCACGCTCATTGAGAATGTCGCGAACTTTGATTACAGCTTCTTTTCTCTTTCGCCTAAAGAAGCTTCATTGATGGATCCTCAGCACCGGTTATTTTTGGCGGAATGCCGCAAGTTGTTAGACGTATCTAACCTGACGCGAGATGAAGATAACATTGGTATTTTTGCGGGGTGTCGTCAGAGTACGTACCAAGCCTTTCTTTCACCAATACGTCCTGAACAAATAACCGAGTCTGAATCCTTCCAACAATTGATGGGTAACGACAAAGATTACCTTGCCACAAGAGCGTCGTATTTTCTTAACTTAAACGGTCCAGCGCTGACAGTGCAATCGGCTTGCTCGACTTCACTGGTCGCGGTGCATCAAGCCTGTCAGTCTTTGCGCAGTGGAGAATGTGACAGTGCCTTTGCTGGTGGGGTAGCCATTTCGTTCCCGCAAGGAGTCGGGTACCGAGCATCGGAAGGCATGATATTTTCGAATGATGGGAAATGCCGTCCTTTCAGCGAAGAGGGCACAGGCATCGTCGCTGGTAATGGCTTAGGTATTGTCGCGCTCAAACGTTTGGATGATGCAATCAAAGACGGCGATAAAATTCACGCGGTGCTAAAGGGCTCTGCGATTTCTAATGATGGAAAAGCCAAGCTGGGGTATACCGCACCCGGTAAGACTGGACAGAAAAAAGCCATAGAAATGGCTTTGAAAAAAAGTGGTGTCGATCCAAAAGAAATCGGTCTACTGGAGGCGCACGGTACAGGGACTCCCCTTGGTGATCCGATTGAAGTCCAAGCCATTTCAGAAGTTTACAGCACGTTCGATGTGCCCAACCAAAACTGCGCCATTGGCTCAGTAAAAGGTAACGTAGGTCATCTCGATACCGCTGCTGGGGTCGCCAGTCTGATCAAATCGATTTTGTCAGTAAGAGACGGTTTGATATTGCCAAGCCTACATTGCAGACCGGAAAATCCACGTATTCAGTTTGATACAACCCCATTCTATTTAGCGCATGACTGCAGTGTTTGGCCTAACCGTTTTCAGTCTCGAATTGCAGCGGTAAGTTCTTTTGGTATTGGTGGTACCAATTGCCATATGATCGTAGAACAGCCACCAAAGCAAGAACCTGTGGTGAGTGACACGAGCTCGGATGAATTTGAAATACTGGCGGTCAGTAACCATAAAGAAAGCAATGTGCTTGAACAGGCAAACCAATTTGTTTCTAGCCTTGAAAACGATCAACTTGCATCTCAATGTAAGACTGCTGCATTAAAGCGAACCCATTACCCCTCTAGAGTTGCACTTTACGGAAAAAGCAAAAAAGATTTTCGTAAAGCTCTGAAGAATGCCACCGTCCAAACGGTTAAAACGAACCCTACAGTCGCATGGGTTTTCTCGGGGCAGGGCAGCCAAAAACCGGGAATGGGAAAGGCATTTTATGAAAAGTATGCCGTATTCAGAGACGCGATTGATGATTGCGACCGCTTGTTTAGCGACGCAGGTATTGCCAACCTAAAAGAGGTCATGTTCGATGACCACCTCGCTGAAAAGCTCAATCAAACACTGTATACACAACCCGCTTTATTCGCTTGGCAGTATGCGATGGGGCTACTGCTGATTGATTGGGAGGTAGAGCCGGACTTTGTTGCAGGGCATTCTATTGGTGAGTTTGCGGCTTGTGTCATGGCTGAACACTTTTCTGTCGAGTCTGTTGTTCGATTGGTGGCGCACCGAGCGCGATTGATGCAAGAGCAAACCGATGAAGGTCGAATGTTAGCGATAAAGTTGCCTGAAGCGCAGTTGCAAGAAGTGTTAAGTGCACATGAAGCCATTTCTATTGCCTCTATCAACAGCGCTGACCGTTTCACTCTCAGCGGCCGTGATAGCGATGTTTCACGTCTGATTGAAAGTTTGGATGCATCGCAGATTGCTTACAAAGAACTGGACGTGCATCGAGCATTCCATTCTTCCACCATGGAAGCGATTCGTGACGACTTTCTCCAGTTTACGTTACAGCAAGAAGCAACTGCAGAAGAAGAGAGTGACGTCTGCATGTACTCCACACTGACTGGAGAAGAAGTCCAGTTCGGCGACCTTACGCTCGATTATTGGTTTCAGCAATTGCGCAGCCCAGTACTCTTTCATCCAGCATTAGAATCCATTGCCAAGGAAGAGCCTGATCTTGTGGTTGAGATAAGCCCAGATGGCAGCTTCTTATCGCTACTCAAACACTCTGACGTTTTTGACAGTGAGTGTGTCGTTGGCAAAGTGGGTTATGAGCATAGCCACGAATTGGTCGCGCAGTTGTTCAGTTTGGGTTACGAGCAACCTTTAGAAGCATACTACGAAAATGCAGCTGTCCCATTCTCTGAAATGCCGCCGTTGGTCTTTTCGGACACGCATTGTTGGGCATCCACTCCGATCCATTATCCTGCGGCAAGGCAGCACAGTGGCTATGGGATACAAGAAAAAGAGCCAGCCCAAAGCATGGAGTTCTGGGGATGGCAATGGCAGCCCATTACTAACGATGTCGCACCAAAATCTGAATTTGATGATGAGCTTAAACTTCGTTGGGCGATCATCGGAAACAACAAATGGGCTGACAGCTTAAACGTTGAGATAAGTGCTTTAGGCCATCAATGTGACATTTACGACACCGTTCAGAGTGTGCAAGAGTGTGATCGGATAGTGGATACCCGATCTTTGACTTTGGACTGGGCGTTAGAGGCATCAGCACAAACGCTGACGGCTGCAAGAGAACAACTCGTTCAGCTAGGGCAATACGGTGAACAGCACCCTAAGTGCCGCATCATCACCTTGCTATCAAGTTCAGCTCAAAAAGTAAGGGCTGGGAATAGCCCACATAGTGATAACTTGCTTTGGCCTTTCCAAAACTTAAATCGCAGTTTAGCTAACGAAAAGCCACAGCTCGCTCTTCATTGTTTGGATATTCATGATTGCACAGTGGATAGCGCATTGGTGTCCATACTGTCGAACCTTGATGAGCCTAGCCCTATCTTGAGCTTGAAAAATAATCAGCTCTACACTTTAGACGTTGTTAGCAAAGAGGTGGGAACACCTCAACAAGCTATTGAGTGGCGCAGTGAACACTTTACGGTGATAGCCGGTTTGGGCGCTGTGGGGCTTGGGCTTGCGGAATGGTTGGTTGAGAAAGGCTGCGATAAGCTTGTTATTATTGTGCGACAGGCTTTAAACGAGCAACAGGAAGCCTTAGTTCAATCCCTGAAAAGCCAAGAAGTGACGGTGCATGTACTGCAAGCCAGTCTTGTGGAAGAGCACGCCTTGAGCGCCGCGTTCGACACATTGGACGTGACTGTAAGTCGGGTGTTCCATACCGCGCATGCGGGGACGCATAAATTGCATCCTCTGGACGACAGCAGTGCGTTCGAGGGCTCTTTGCCTGTCAAACTTATCGGCAGTATGAACCTACACCGCGTGTTTGAGAATCAACCTCTTGAACTGTTTTGTATGTTTACGTCATTAAGTAGCATGATGGCTATTTCGGGTACCAGCGGTTACGCGACGGCAAATGCTTGGCAGGATTCATACGCAGCGTATTTACGCCAACAGGGTGTGCCCGCTCTCACAGTCTCATGGAGTCAGTTACAGCTATCAAGAGACGCCCAATACGTCGCCAGTGTTAATGACACGGGCATGGTAGCACTCTCAAAAGAACAGACGTTTTCCGTGATGGAGCAACTGATTCAGCACAATGAGTCGGGGCTTACTCCTATTCTTTATGATGCCAACGTATTAGGGCAAGTCGTCAGTAAACTTCCGGCGACATCTGTATATCTCAAAGATATCTTTACCATTGAATCAACCGATGCAGCTGCACCCGCGGCAACGGATGGGAATAACCTGATCAGCCTAGACAATCTCAGTACTGAAGAAGCCAAAAAAACGGTTGCTGAATTTTTGCATCAATTGATTTGTCAGCGGCTTCAATACAGTTCCGATCAACTGGATCCCGATGGCTCGCTGACTGGCCAAGGTGTGGACTCACTGATCTTTTTAGATATTGTTCAGGTGATCAACAAAACCTTCAGTATGGATCTGCCACCGACTGCTGGCTACGAGCACGGTACGATAACGGCACTAAGCCAATACATCGCGTCACAACTTAAAAAAGACGATATTGAATTCTCTCAAAGCACCACCAGCGGGGCCGAGAGTACCATTGTTGCGGATCCTGCCGCAGCATACGAACCCTTCCCTTTAACCGATTTGCAGCAAGCTTTTTGGTTGGGGCGTCGTAATGATCTGAACTTAGGCAGCGTGTCTTGTCATGAATATCTGGAACTTCAGTTCGATGAGTTGGATATAGACAAATTAGAGACCGCTTGGAATCGACTGATCGCTCGACATGACATGATGCGTTGTGTGATCACTGGAGACGGTCTTCAACGAATATTGCCGCACAGCGACCAAACGCACTACCAAGTTGGAGTTACAGACTTGAGTAACGCTTCCGTTGAGGAGCGAGAAAGCCACTTGGCAAATACGCGCCAACGCATGAGTTATCAGGTTTTTAATCCACAAACATGGCCTCTGTTTGAGCTAAGTGTTTCAAAATGGGATGGAGGTATCCGTGTTCATTTGGATATGGACCTATTGGTGTTCGATATCCAAAGCTTACGTGTGATTTTTGGTGAATTGGATACGCTCTTGTTGAATCCAGATATTGAGTTCCAACCGCTAACCTTGAGTTTCCGCGATTACATCATGGTAGAGAAGGCGCGCGAAGTTGAACCTCGCTGGTTAAGCGCCAAAGAGTATTGGCAAAATAAACTGAACGACATTCCACCTGCGCCAGAATTGCCAATGATTCGTGAGGAATCCACTTCCGAGCAGATGTCGTTTAGGACACTGGATCACGTACTTGAACGTGATACTTGGGAGGTCTTCAAGCAAAGAGCGCGTGATTTCGGGATAACACCAAGCGGAGCGATGCTGGCTGCGTATACGTATGCCATCGCGTCTTACGCCAAAAGCTCTGAATTCACACTCAATATTACGTACTTCAACCGAAAGAATGTGCATCCTCAAGTTATGGATATATGTGGTGATTTCACTTCGTTGATGTTGCTCCCCGTTTCTGTCGATGCCACCGAAACGTTTATTGACGCCGCCAAACGCACGCAAGAATCGTTATGGAAAGCGCTTGAGCATCGCGACTACAACGGTATCCGCGTGATGCGAGATTTGGGACGTCATATGGGTGAAGGTGCCGATGCGATTCAAATGCCCGTTGTATTTACGTCAATGATTGGCATGGACTTTAATGACCCATCTCAACCTGGGTGGGAATTACAGCGCCATCAAATCTTCGAGGTTAACCAGACGCCTCAAGTGTGGTTAGACTATCAGGCGAGGGAATCCAATGGGGCATTGTTCACACAGTGGTTCATTGCCGATGAGTTCTTTGAAAAGTCAATGATTGAAGGTCTCTTCGAAACGTACACTTCAATATTGGACAAGCTAGCAAAAGAGGAAGAGTTCTGGACAGCACAAGTCCCTGATTTGCGTAGTGAT
Organism: Vibrio penaeicida; assembly: GCF_030689305.1. GTDB lineage: Bacteria > Pseudomonadota > Gammaproteobacteria > Enterobacterales > Vibrionaceae > Vibrio > Vibrio penaeicida_B. Next base: position 272,814 of record NZ_JAUYVM010000007.1, read on the forward strand.
CAGGCGAAAGCCATCTCTAGCTCGCTGAATCGAGTGGTCGACACTCAATTACCAACACTCATGCCTGAACCGTTCCATAAAAGTGCGGGGCAGGTGGCTCAAAGAGCGGCATTACTCACCCATGATTCATCGCTCAGTTACCAAGAAGTGCAAGCCAGAGTCAATCAACTTGCCAACCACCTTATCCATATAGGTCTATCGGCGTCGGAACCTGTCGCGGTCGTCATGCCAAAAAGTGTTGAAGCCGTGATTACCGCACTGGCGATTCAAACGGCTGGTGGTTGCTATACGCCTATCAACGCCGATTTTGATAATCAGCGTCTAGAGCAGATCCTGCTTGATCTCGAACCGTTTGCGATTCTTACTGTGGCTGATATTGAGTTGTCGGTGCCTTGTCCTGTGATCAACCTACAGCGATTGAATCTGACAGATGAATCAACCGAGAAACCGATAGCACGCCAAACAAGTGATCAGCTGTCGTACATTATCTACACATCGGGCAGTACAGGGGTTCCCAAAGGGGTCATGCTGGACCATGAAGCTCCTTTAAATACGTTGCAGCAACTGGCGAATATTCTGGACCTTGGTCCTGATGACCGTACCTTATCGATGTGTGCTTTCCACCACGATATGTCGGTGTTTGACTTGTTTGCGATGTTTGGGAGTGGTGGTGCCGTTGTTCTACCAGAAAGGGACAGAGCCTACGATGCCATGCATTGGCTATCGCTCATGCATGAACACAAGCCAAGCATTTTAAATGCTGTGCCAGCGTTCATCACTATGCTGCTTGACGCCATTGAACAACAAGATGCGGTCCCACCTTCACCTCGTCATATCATGATGGGAGGAGATTGGATTCCCGTAGAGTTAGTTCGTCGAATCCAAAAAGTTTGGCCGGAGGTCGACATTCACTCTATCGGAGGACCAACAGAAACGGCTATCGTGTCCACTCATTACCGAATTCAAAATATCGAAGAGGATTCGTCGCGTATTCCATATGGACGCCCTCTACCAAATCAGACGTGTGTGTTGCTCAACTCGGCTGGAATTGAGTGTCCATCAAATGTTGTGGGCGAAATTTGTATGGGAGGGATGGCTCGCTCATTGGGTTATCTCAAAGATGCAGAACGCACTGCAGAAAAGTATCGACCACATCCTCTAACGGGTGAACCTCTGTTCTACACCGGTGATATGGGCGTGTTAAGACCGGATGGTCAACTGGATATCCTTGGTCGTATAGACAACCAAATAAAAATTAATGGCTTACGAGTCGAGCCGGGAGAAATTGAAGCCGCGATTGAACAACATCCACAGGTTAGTGAAGCGGTTGTTGTTTACGCGGGTGAGCCGACACGTCAGCTACACGGTTTTGTCAAATCAATCGAAGTCGCAAGTTCAGTCGCTGACGAAGATTGGTGTCAAGCCTCCGATGATGGACACAATGCGATTGAACACCTTCCAGAGAATTTTGATTTGGCCGACTACGCTGAACATTATTCCGACATGGAACAGTTGGCTACATGGGTAATGCTACGTACGATCCAAGCTGTAGGCTTCTTCAAAACGGAGGGGGATACAGCCTCGTTTGTAACACTTGTGGATGCACTAAAGGTTTCCCCTCATTACCAAAAGCTTTTCGAAAGCTGGGTTCGCGTACTGACAGAGGATGGTTATCTTGTCCTTGAAAAGGATGAGTACAAGGCGACGTACCGCATTAAGGACGCGGAAGAGTATGATCGCCAATTTGCTAAGATTGTTGCTCACACAGAGACGGGACCTGAGCATACTCAACGTATTTGGTCGCTAATATCGCGCTGTATTGAACGAAGTGGCGCCCTGCTCGATGGAAGTTTCAACCCGCTGGAATTAATGTTTGAGGACGGTAAAACCGATTTTGCTGAAAGTTGGTACCGAGAAAACCCCGTTTCCACGCATTTCAACCGTGTTGCAGGCAAAGTCGCAGGAGGCTTTTTAAGCAATCGCTCAGGACCGTTGCGTATTCTAGAGTTTGGCGCAGGTATCGGAAGCGTGACCCACGAAATATTGGCCAACATGCCTAGCTCCGATTTCAGCTATGACTTTACCGATTTATCCACTTACTTTTTGGATAACGCCGCGGATGTCTTTAAGGCATACCCTCAGCTCAATTATGGCTTGTATAACATCAATGAAGAGCCAAGTTTGCAGGGGTATCAGTATGGTGAATATGACCTCGTCATCGGTGCCAACGTATTGCACGATGCCGAAGATCTGAATGCCGCGAGCCGACGTCTACGTGCCTTGCTCAAGCCCGATGGTGCACTCTTACTTGTCGAAGGAACAAATAACCCTCGTTTCCAGCTGGTAAGCCTAGGGTTTGTTGAAGGTTTGACGCATTACGCTGATGAAAGGCTGGAAACTTGCTTACCTATGATTTCGGCACCGAGTTGGCAACAAGTCATGAATCGCGCTGGCTTTGCGAAAGCCACGTGCTTCCCTAAAGCGGGGCATGACACCGAAGCGATGAACTATCACGTGTTGCTTGGGCAAAACAGCGGCAGTGACTGTTCGTTGGATATTCAATCAATCCAAAGCTTGTTAAAGAACCAGTTGCCTGCACATATGCAGCCTGCACATTGGCATCATTTGTTGGAACTGCCACTTACGCTTAACGGTAAGGTTGATCGCCAAAAACTCGCAACGGAAATCCAATCATCAAGTCACCATGAATCACTTGAATCAGGTGGTTTGGCACTGACGACAGAGCAGGAGCATTTGTTGGCAAGTGCTTGGTCTGACACTCTTAACATCCCTGTAGAAACGGCGGACGCCAACTTCTTCATGTTAGGGGGAGATAGCTTATTGTTGACTCGTCTTAGCGGTTTATTGCAAGACAAACACGGCATTTATCTGGACTTGGCGACGCTCGTCAAAACGCCCCGATTATGCGATCAGGCAGTGTTGATGGGGGATTTACCTGTAGAGCTCGATATTGAAGAAGAAGCATTCGAAGAAGGGGTGATTTGATGGATACACTCAAAACACTATCCAACCAAGAACAGTCTCTACAAGCTCTGTCTACCCAAGAACAGCCTCCCCAAGCGCAGTCTCTTCAAGAGCTGCGCGAAGAGGCTCAAAAGCGTCAAATCCGACTTTGGGTAGAGAAAGGTCAATTACGCTTTAAAGCCCCGAAAGGGGCTATGGACTCCAATTTACTTGAAGCGATGAAAGCGCATAAAAGTGCCTTAATATCAGCGCTGAGTTCTGGAAGACAAGCACCGCAAATAGCCTCAAATCCTCAGGAACGCTATGAACCATTTCCATTAACGGATTTGCAACAAGCTTATTGGGTCGGAGAGCATGGCGGGTATGTCCAGTCGGCAATTGCGTGCTACGTCCACCATGTAGAGTTTAAAGATCTGTCGGAGAAGCGTGTTCAGTCTACGCTGCATCAGTTGCAAAGTGCGCACGAAGTTCTCCGTACACGTTTTAAAGAAGACGGTACTCAGCAGATCATGCCAGTCGGTGAGCTGCCAATCCATCTTCAATGTCATTCACTTAGGTCGATGAGTCAGGAAGATGCCGAGGCTAAGTGTGTTGAGCTTGCAGACAATTTTCCCGAGCAAGTGTTGCCATCATTGCAAGATGGTCCACCCATGGCAGCCGCACTCTTACATTTGCCAGAAGGTGATAGATTAATATTTGCCGTGCGATTGATCGTTATGGACGGTCCTTCGCTTGCGCGGCTCTTTCACGACTTATTGTCTGCGTTGTCTGGTCAACCCTTACTCACGAAACCTCAGCTTAGCTACCGCGACTATGTGCTGGCGTTACGCGCGCTAGACACAACGGAGGCAGAGTCATATTGGTCTAAGGCGTTGGAATCCTTGCCCGAAGCACCACAGTTGCCAATGAGAGGAGAAATGCCTAAACAATCGAAATTTGTTCGGTTGGGCGGCAGTTTGGGGCTTGAGAATTGGACTCAAATCAAGAAAAAGGCACAAGCGCACGGTACGACCCCGAACGCTGTCATGTTCGCGCTCTATGCTTCTGTGCTCCGATTGTGGTCCCAAGACGAGCGTTTCGTTATCAACATGCTGACTAACTTTCGTCCCTTTGATCATGCAGAAATGGGCTTGGTCGTCGGAAACCACAGTAATACGATTTTGATGACCAGTGACGGTCAGGGGCATTTCATCGAACAGGCGAAAGCCGTTCAAGCCATGTTTGCTGAGCGGTTGCCGCACGCGTCATTGTCTGGAGTTTCTCTATTAAGGCGATTACAACAAACCCGCGACCCAAACCAGCCTGCGGTGCCTTTTGTCTTTACGAGTGGGATATCGCAACAAGCCGCTGAAGGCATGCCGAACAAATTGAAGGAGATGTTCCGTCCAATATCCAGTGAACTTCGCACACCACAAGTTTGGCTGGACCATCAAGTTGTCGAAGATCAGGATGGTCTTTTGTACTACTGGGATTACGTAGACGGCGTATTTGAAAAAGGGTTACCAGAGGCGCTATTCGAACGTTTTGAATGGGCGCTGTCGGAATTGCTCAATAACGAACAAGCTTGGCTAAGTGTCAATCCAGCCGCTCTTAAGGAGATCGACCTAAAACCTTTAGTTGAGCTGCCAGAGGTTTCTGCAGAAAGTAACTTGGGGCAGGCGTTTTTGAATCAGGTTCAGCGATCGAGTAACGCTGTCGCGCTGATTGATTCGCAAGGGCGTGAAATGACCTATCGAGAGCTGGCGGAAAAAGCTCTATCGGTTGCTCAAGGCTTGGTTTTATCGGGGGTAAAGCAAGGTGACCTAGTGGGGGTTTCCTTGCCCAAAAGTTCTCAACAAATCATCAGTGTCATTGGTATTGTACTCGCTGGAGGAGCATGGTTGCCGATGGACATTCGCTTACCAGATGCCCGTCGGAAGGCGATCATTGAGCAGAGTGGTCTTCAATTCATTATAGGAGAACAAACCAGTGATTTGAGTGTTGATGACTTGCTCGATCATCCTGAACTTGAGAAGCCGAATATAAGCTCTAAAGAAGCGTTGGCTTATGTCATTTACACATCCGGTTCTACTGGTCAGCCGAAGGGAGTTGCCACTTCTCATGGCGCGGTTTTAAACACCCTCTATGAGATTAACCGCCGCTTTTCCATCCATTCGGAAGATAAGGTATTGGCACTGTCTGCGCTGAACTTTGACCTCAGTGTGTACGATATTTGGGGTACGCTCATTACAGGAGCATCTATCGTCATTCCTCCCGATGCGGAAGTTCCAGATCCGATGCTCATACTTGAGCAGTGTAAGCGAAACGGAGTTACCGTTTGGAACTCCGTCCCCGCGTTACTCGAAATGGCGTTCTTACAAGGAACAGAGTTCAGTCAGGAAGCGTTAACCAGCCTTAAAGTTATCATGCTGAGTGGTGACTGGATCCCAATGCCTCTTGCGAAGCAAATATTGAATTATCTGCCGAAAACGCACTTTTACTCTCTCGGTGGCGCGACTGAAGCATCCATATGGTCAAACTATTTTTCTGTTACAGAAATCAGGGATGATTGGCGCTCTATTCCCTATGGTTATGGTCTTGCGGGTCAACAGTTACATGTGCTCGATAAGGATGGTACTCCTTGCTTACCTTGGGTTGTGGGGCAAATCTATATTGAAGGGCTGGGGCTCGCTGATGGTTATTACTATGATGCCCAGCGCACTGAATCCAGCTTTATTACGCATAAAAGTGGCCGACGACTCTATTCAACTGGCGATCTTGGAAGATTGCGCGATGATGGCTCGATAGAGTTTCTTGGGCGATTGGATTTTCAACTTAAGCTCCGCGGGCATCGAATAGAAGCTGGCGATGTGGAATCTCACCTGCTTGCCAAAGCTCCAATCAAGAGTGCTGTAGTGATGGTGGTTCAAAGTAATAATGACCAACCTGTGCTGGTGGCACAGTGCACGGGAGATGGTTTTGATGCTGAGGAAATACGCCATACCTTACGTGGTGAGTTACCAGCTTATATGGTGCCGAGCCACGTGTTCCGAATCGATGCGATGCCATTGAATGTGAATGGAAAACGCGACCAAGCCGCATTACGAAAATTGGCAGAGCAAGCACTGACATCGACGACAAACTGCAGTGAAACGTGCACCGAGAGTGCGACTCTAGATGATGAAGACTTTGCTCCGCTCGCAGCCCTCTGGGCAGAAATTTTAGGTTCTAAGCCCTGTAACACTGAGGCGAACTTCTTCCTAGAAGGCGGAACATCCATGCTGGGGGTTCAATTGATCAGAGAGATCAAACTCAAGTTCGACATAAGCTTACCCTTGGCAACTCTATTTGAAAATCCAACATTGAGCGCCGTTTGGCGTGCTATTGAAATTGCTCGTAGTGAGCACAGTACAAAGGTGAATCCATGACCTGTTTACCCTTTCCGGACGTCAAAACCAATCCGGAAATTGATTTGTTTTGCTTACCCTATGCCGGCGGCAGCTCCGCTGTATTCAGTAAGTGGGACGCTATGTTTCCCGACTGGATCTCAGTCAGACCTGTTGAATTGCCAGGACGTGGTTCGCGCCTGAACTCTTCATTGATGACATGCCCAACTGAACTCAGCATACAATTAGCCGATGAATTGGCTGAACGCATTGAACGACCGTGGGCTATTTTTGGGCATAGCCTTGGGGCAGCTTTGGGCTATCGCATTGCTCACATCATAGAAAGCGAACACCCGTTACTTGGATTTTTCCCATCAGGAAGACATGCTCCAACTTGTGCAGACCCAGCTCCGTTGAGGGCACATCTCAGTGATGAAGCGTTAATTGAAGAGGTGCGTTCGCTTAATGGCGCGCCACCAGAATTGTTGGAAAACAGGGAATTTATGAACATGGTCCTACCGATTATTCGTGCGGACTTTGAACTTAGCGAGCGAGGTTCGTTACTCCCTCCACTTGGTTCTATGAAGTGTGGAATGCAGGTGTTCGGTTCAACAGATGATCCGGAAGTACCCATTGAATCGCTCAAAAATTGGAAGGATGTTGCTGGCGCTGATTTTAGCCAGAAAATCTTGCCTGGCGATCATTTCTTCCTACATCATGAATCTCAGTGTCTTTCGATGCGCGATTCTATCTGCGACTTACTGTCCAAAGCTTTAGCTGAATCAAAGAGCACGGTTTCGGCGATATAGAAGCAGATTATCTGTCTGCACTTGACCAACAGAATCACATGAAAGACGTTGAGTTAGGTGCAGATAGATCATTGGTTGTGTTCTCCGCTTCGACCTCTATCCTTACTCTCATTTCACACGTAAAAAATAAGGTCTTTTGCATGCAGCTCAAACTGTGATCTTGCCATATAAATTTAGTTGTTTACCAAACCTGTGATTTTCTTGATTAGTTGCTCAATTCCAATGTAGCAAGTTGGTGTGCGGTTTTCATATGGTAGAAGTGACTCGGAATAATCAATTGTACTTATACATTTCACTGCGATTAACTAAATAGGTGACTTATCATTCTGTCGATTCCCTACATTTTTATGGAGCGAGAGGAATAAGAATGAAAACCAAACGTTACCTTTCAGTATTAATTGGCGGTTTATTGTCGGCAAATGCATTCGCGGCAATGAACATCCAACCGGACCCTACAAATCCTACTGGCTACATCATTTCACGTGCAGATATTCAAGCGGTTGAAAACTCAATCACTGTCGATCCAATGTATGACATCTGGTCTAAAGCATTGGAGACGCGTCCAAATACGGTAGTTGAAGCTATCCTACCGGGACTAGCAAGCAACCCAGAAAACGTTAAGCGTGTAGAGCGCGTATTCCCTCAAGCTGAGTGGGATTTCCTAACGGGTATGGCTGCTCCAGAATACACTTACACGCGTTTCTTGCGTGCGATTGGTAAATTCCCTGCGTTCTGTGGTGAGTACACAGATGGTCGTGATTCTGATGCGATTTGTAAGAAATCCATCGTAACGGCATTTGCTCATTTTGCTCAAGAAACCGGTGGTCACATTGCAATCGACAATGTTTCTGACAACCCTCTGGCGCTAGAAGAGTGGCAGCAGGCTTTGGTTCACGTACGTGAAATGGGCTGGGCTGAAGGTCAAGAAGGCTACACTACAGGTTGTGGTCAAAACGATTGGCAAAACGCGCGTTGGCCGTGTGAAGCGGGTCAGGGATACTTTGGTCGTGGTGCTAAACAGCTTTCTTACCACTTTAACTACGGCGCATTCTCTGAAGTAATGTTTGACGGTGATGCGACAGTATTATTGAAAAACCCAGCTCTAGTTGCCGATTCATGGTTGAACCTAGCTTCTGCAATCTGGTTCTTCCTGACTCCTCAAGCACCGAAACCAGCCATGTTGCATGTCATTGACCGCACTTGGGCTCCGTCTCAGCGTGAAGCAGCAGCAGGTATCGGCTATGGCTTTGGTACAACCATCAACGTTATCAATGGCGGCATTGAGTGTGGTGAGCAGAACAAGACAAAAGGTCAGCCTGTAAACCGTATTCGTTACTGGGAAGGTCTTGCTGCGCATTACCAAATTCCAGTCGAAGCTGATGAGAAAAACACGTGTTATCAGCAGACTCCGTACGGAAGCCTGAACCTAAATGGTGCTACTGATGTGCTTTACACAAACTGGGATGGTAACTGGAAATACCATGCAGATCGCCCTGGCGGTTTCTCATTTGAGTGTGAGCTAGTTGGTTTCCAAACGGCGTACTCAGCACTTGTACCGGGTGACTATGAGAAGTGTGTAACGAACTTCTACGGCTCACATGCGACGTGGCCTCAAGTACGTGTAACAGATAAGCCAATTCCGGTTGAACCAGGAACGGGCGTAGAGCCACCAGTTAATGGTGTTGCGGGTTGGGAAGCCACTAAGGTTTACAACCGAAATGATAAAGCAGCTCGCAAAGGTGTGGTTTACCAAGCGAAGAACTGGTCACAAGGGGATGATCCTGCACTAGGTGGTCCTTGGGTAGTCGCTGACGGAACAACAACGCCGCCAACGACTCCTCCTACAAACCCAGGTGGTTTCATTCAGTGGGAAGCAGGTGTAAGTCAGGTTGCTGATGGCGACAAGGTGACTCACGCTGGTAAATGCTTTATTGCCAAAAATGGCCCAGGTGTGTGGGAAACGCCACTGACCTCTAACCATTTCTGGGATGAGATCGCGTGTAAGTAATCTTACCTGAATCTTTTAAAGCCTCAGCGTTTGCTGAGGCTTTTTTTATTCTTAGAAAGTAAGGGGTAATCGCGACCTGTTAATGTCGCTTTACAGCTTGAATATTGACAATTTCATCTTATGAACAATTTTCACTTGCCTTTCATCGCCTCTGCTGCACAATACCGCCCTTAAGTTACATAGCCAATCATCCATGTAAACGACGTTCCCTATGCTGTTAATCATCGATAATTACGACTCTTTTACCTACAACCTATACCAGTACTTCTGTGAGCTGGGTGCGGATGTAAAAGTTGTGCGTAATGATGAAATCACTTTAGACGAAATCGAGTTACTGGCGCCGTCGCATTTGGTTATCTCCCCTGGCCCTTGTACCCCGAACGAAGCAGGAATTTCCTTGAGTGCAATAGAGCACTTTGCAGGAAAGTTACCTATTTTAGGTGTATGTCTTGGTCATCAAGCTATTGCTCAAGTTTTTGGTGGTAATGTTGTTCGAGCCAAAAAAGTCATGCATGGGAAAACGTCCCCAATTCAACATATCGATATTGGCTTGTTCGAGCAGTTGAATCTGCCGTTAACAGTGACACGTTATCACTCTCTTGTGGTTGAAACCGAAAGCCTGCCCGATTGCTTTGAAGTGACAGCATGGACACAGTCATCGGATGGGAAGTTTGATGAAATTATGGGCTTTCAACATAAGACGTTACCGATTGAAGGCGTTCAATTTCACCCAGAATCCATCAAAACGGAACAAGGTCACGAGTTACTGGCGAACTTTTTGCGACGGTAAACCCTGCTTAGGGTCACTTTTCCTAACATTTTTCTGAATTATTTTTCTATCCGCAGTCTATGCAAAACTATTCGCAATACGATTCTCTTGTTTGCGTAACCCTACTATCTATATATGGTTAACCTCAGCTTATTTTACCCATAAGTATAAATTGCTTCATAAAAGCGGTTTGCTCGTGCATAAATAATCATGCGAGAGCTGGGGTGGCGTGTTGTTTGCTCAGTAAAAAGAACAAATCACTATTGAAATAGTTAAATTAATGTAAATACAATGTTTGAGCAGTAGAAAATGCCATTGGGTATTTGAACTTACTAATGCTGATTACATTGGGATCGAAATGGAGTATGTGATGACAATGGAAAATAAAGTAGAACGCAGCTGGTTTAACGACGTAATGGTACCTTGTTATAACCCGATGGAAATCATTCCGGTTCGAGGAGAGGGTGCCAGAGTTTGGGACCAAGCCGACAAAGAATATATCGACTTTGCTGGTGGTATTGCTGTGAGCTGCTTAGGGCATTGTCATCCAGCGATGGTTTCTGCACTAACAGAACAAGCGAATAAAATTTGGCATCTCAGTAATGTGATGACTAACGAACCCGCGCTTCGCTTAGCGAAAAAACTGACCGAAGTCAGCTTTGCTGAGAAAGTGTTTTTTGCCAATTCAGGTGCAGAAGCAAACGAAGCAGCGCTGAAATTAGCGCGCCGTTGGGCAGTGGATACGCATGGTGAAGAAAAGTCTGAAATCATCGCATTCAAACAAGGTTTCCATGGTCGTACCTTCTTCACTGTAACAGTGGGTGGTCAAGCGGCGTATTCTGACGGATTCGGTCCTAAACCAGGTGATGTCACTCACTTGCCTTACAACGATGTAGAAGCGTTGGAAGCACATATTTCAGAACGTACTTGTGCCATCATGATGGAGCCATTGCAGGGTGAAGGTGGAATTATCTCGCCAACCCCTGAATTTGTGCAAGCGGTGCGCACCTTGTGTGACAAGCACAACGTATTGCTTATTCTCGATGAAGTGCAGACGGGCAACGGTCGTACGGGTGACTTTTACGCTTACCAAGGTCTTGGTATCACGCCAGATATTCTTAGCACGGCAAAATCACTAGGTGGTGGTTTCCCTGTCGGTGCGATGCTTACAACAACAGAATTGTCTAAGCACATGAAAATCGGCACCCACGGTTCAACCTATGGCGGTAACCCGTTGGCTTGTGCAGTAGCGGAAGCAGTGGTTGACGTTGTAAGCCAACCAGACGTTTTAGCAGGCGTAAAAGAGCGCGAAGCGCTATTCCGTGAAGGTTTGACTAGAATTAACAATAAGTACCCGATTTTCTCTGAAGTTCGTGGTAAAGGTTTGCTGCTTGGTGCAGCGCTGAACGAAGAGTGGCAAGGTCGCGCTCGTGATGTGCTTGTCGCAGCAGGGAATGAAGGGCTGATGGTTCTGGTTGCTGGTGCCAACGTCGTTCGATTTACACCATCTTTAGTGATTTCAAAAGAAGAAATCGAAGAAGGATTAGCGAGACTAGAAAAAGCCATCGCAAGCTTAGTTTAGGTTAAGTCGCTCGGTTCGAGTCAAGGTCGGGTGTTTATCACCCGACCTTTTCACTTCGAATGGGTTCTTACCATAGCATCTGGAGGGAGTTGTGATGCTTGTAGTTCGTCCGATAACAAAACAAGATTATGAGGCACTGCATACGTGTGCCGTCGAATCAGGACATGGATTTACTTCTCTTCCTGTCAACGAAGAATTACTCACCAATCGAATAGACCACTCTGTTTACAGCTTTGATAAGCCTGAAGTTAAAGAGCCCGGAGATGAAGGGTATTTAATGGTTGGTTTTGACAGTGAAACTGGGGAAGTAGCTGGGACAACCGGTATCGAGGCTTCGATTGGCTGGGATGTACCGTTTTATACCTATCACATCAGTAAAGTGGTGCATTCTTCACCCAAGCTTGGCGTCAATAATGTGGTGAAACTGCTGACATTTGGTAATAACTACACGGGTTGCAGTGAGATTTGTACCTTGTTTTTACGCCCTCAGTTTCGCAAAGGACTCAATGGGCGACTCATGTCCAAGTGTCGTTTCTTAATGATGGCGGAACACCCGCATCGATTCTCCGAAACTGTCTTTGCAGAAATGCGCGGCGTTTCCGATGACGAAGGTAATTCGCCATTTTGGCAATGGCTGCAAGAGCACTTCTTCTCTATTGAATTTACCATGGCGGACTATCTCACTGGGATAGGAAAGAAAGGCTTCATCGCCGATCTTATGCCTAAGTTACCAATTTACATCAATTTACTGTCGCCAGAAGCGCAAGCCGTGATTGGTAAAGTACATGACAACACACGCCCAGCGCTTCGTTTACTGGAGCAAGAAGGGTTCTCATGTCGTGGTTATGTCGACATCTTTGATGCAGGTCCATCGGTCGAGTGTGACTTGCGAAATATTGATTCGGTACGTCGCTCTTTTAGAGCCAAAGTGAGTGTTCAAGAACATTCCAGCGCCCAACAATATTTGATGTGTAATTCGTCATTTGAAGATTTTAGAGCCGTTGCAGGCGCAGCGGCATACGACAAAGCGTCGGACACCGTTTTACTGACACAAGACATTGCCAATGCATTGGAAGTCAAAGACGGCGAATACGTGCGTTTGCTCGCACAGTAACGTGAACATGAAAAAAGGAAAAGCAGTATGAGCACGCACTGGATAAATGGGTCTTGGGTTGATGGTTCAGGTGAAGAGCTGGCGTCAACTAGTCCCTACAATGGGGAAACGATTTGGCAAGGTAAAGGCGCAACAGAAGAGCAGGTTGAATCCGCAGTAAGCGCTGCCCGTGCTGCTTTCTTGCAGTGGAAGAAATTGCCTTTTGTCGAACGCGAAACCGTCGTACAGAAATTTGCTGAGTTAGTTAAAGAAAACAGCGAAGAAATCGCAACCATCATCGCGAAAGAAACCGGAAAGCCAATTTGGGAAACCCGAACAGAAGCGGGTGCTATGGCAGGGAAAATTGCCATTTCTATTCGTGCTTATCACGATCGTACTGGTGAAGCGCAAAGAGAAGCAGCGGGCAACCAAATTGTACTTCGACATCGCCCGTTGGGTGTGATGGCGGTTTTTGGCCCTTATAACTTCCCTGGTCACTTGCCTAATGGACATATCGTGCCTGCACTACTGTCTGGTAATACCGTAGTGTTCAAACCATCGGAGCAAACACCTTGGACGGGCGAGTTTGCGATGAAGCTTTGGCAGCAAGCAGGGCTACCTGATGGCGTGATAAATCTAGTGCAAGGTGCGAAAGAAACGGGCATTGCATTAGCAAATTCCAAGCAAATCGACGGTGTGTTGTTTACTGGCAGCGCGAATACTGGTCATGTACTGCATCGCCAATTTGCAGGTCAGCCAGATAAAATGCTGGCACTGGAAATGGGCGGCAACAACCCAATGGTCATAGCCGACCATTTTGGTGATGTTGACGCCACGGTATACACCATCATTCAATCCGCATTCATTAGTGCTGGTCAACGTTGTACTTGTGCGCGTCGTTTGTACGTACCTGTTGGGGAAAGCGGCGATGAATTGGTTGATAAGCTGGTGTCAGCAACGGCAAAAATCCGTGTCGACGAACCTTTCGCGGAACCTGCACCTTTTATGGGACCACAAATCTCCATTCAAGCGGCTGAAGGGATTTTAAGTGCGCAATCTCATCTACAAGGTCTAGGTGGTATCAGCCTGATAGAAGCGGAGTCAAAAGGTGAAGCGTTTGTTACGCCGGGCATCATTGACGTGACCCAAATTGCCGACCTGCCAGATGAAGAGTACTTCGGGCCGTTATTACAGGTAATTCGCTACGAAGGTTTAGAGTCTGCGGTCGAGATGGCAAACGACACTCGTTTTGGCTTATCTGCTGGATTGGTTTCCACGATGGACAGTGATTGGGATTACTTCGTTGAACACATCCGTGCCGGCATTGTAAACCGCAACCGTCAACTGACGGGAGCAAGCGGAGATGCACCATTTGGTGGACCAGGTGCGTCTGGTAATCTTAGACCAAGCGCTTACTATGCCGCGGATTACTGTGCTTATCCAATGGCTTCAATGGAAGGGCAAGAAACTTTGTTACCAGCCACCCTAAGCCCGGGTGTCGAGCTGTAATATTAGATAAACAAGGGGTTATGTTTCTATAGCCCCTTACCGTTCAAGTTAAAACAATAACAGGCAGTTAGCTAAAACTCCGTCACAGGCTCCAGTCACCTCTACCTGTCTTGGTAGTCCTAAAAAGGAGGCGTTATGTCGCCGGATACTTTGTTTGCTTCACTTTGGAATGATTACATTACCCGCCTTTGTCCTTCTGCTCAAAAGGTTCATGATTTACTGCAGGAAGATGAAGCTCTCATCAATGATCACATTGCTCTAAGAACTTTTGGTGTAGCACCATTGGGAATAGAAACGTTGGCCAAACCCTTTCTGGAACTCGGGTACACAGCGGCTGGCGACTATGTCTTTGAATCCAAAAAGTTGGTAGCAAAACACTTTGAACATCCAGATCCTAAGCAACCCAAAGTGTTTATCAGTGAATTGGAAGTAGAAAAATGCTCTCCTGAACTGCAAGACATTGTCGCGAGATTGCTTGATCAAGTGGATGCTACTCAGCTAGCAAGCAGTGAATTCCTACACAATGGGAAAATGTGGGATATCAATCATACCGACTATCGAGCGCTGGCAGCGGAAAGTGAATATGCGGCTTGGTTAGCGGCTCATGGATATGGTGCAAACCATTTTACCGTTAGTGTGAATCAGTTAAATCAATTTGAAGACGTCATTGATGTGAATAGCCATCTCAAAGAATCCGGCTTTACCATCAATGAGTTTGGCGGTGAAGTGAAAGGCTCTCCAGACGTGTTGTTAGAGCAATCTTCCACAATGGCGGATAAAGTCCCTGTCGCTTTTGTAGAAAGTTCGGAGGTTGTACCGGGAGGCTTTTATGAATTTGCCAAGCGTTATCCAATGGAAAATGGGGAGCTCTACTCGGGTTTCGTTGCCGCTTCTGCCGATAAAATCTTCGAAAGTACCGACAGCTAGTAACCACGCGTAATACTCTGAACTATCAAGGCATCGGCAACGTTTTCCGGTGCCTTTGGGGTGCGATTTTAGCGCCTGCTGGATATAAAAGTTTGAGTCTTACAAATATCTCTTCTAACGCTCTAAATTCCCCTTGCTCTTAGCGGTGTTTTTCTATACTATTTGCCGTCCTTAAAACTCGGTCATTTTTCTTTAGTTCCTTGCTTCCTCTGGACGACCGAGCCACTCGTGGAAGCTAATAATCCGTAAGGAGCAACCTAATGCGTCATTACGAAATCGTATTCATGGTTCACCCTGATCAAAGCGAGCAAGTTGCTGGCATGATCGAGCGTTACACTGGTTCTATCACTGAAGCTGGCGGTACTATCCACCGTCTAGAAGACTGGGGTCGTCGTCAAATGGCTTACCCAATCAACAAGCTTCACAAAGCTCACTACGTTCTTATGAACGTTGAAGCTGGTCAAGAAGTGATTGACGAGCTAGAAACTGCTTTCCGTTTCAACGATGCAGTTCTACGTAACATGATCATGCGCACTAAAGGCGCTGTGACTGAACAATCTATTATGCTTAAGCAAAAAGAAGAGCGTGCAGAGCGTGCTCCTCGTCGTGAAGAGCGTACAGAGCGTACAGAGCGTACAGAACGCACAGAAGCTAAACCAGAAGCAGCTGCTGAGTAATTCATTGCATGACCAATCGAATGGAGCTAAGTGGCACTGTCGCGAAAGCACCGATTCGAAGCCACAGCCCTGCAGGCGTCGCCCATTGCCGATTTTGGCTAGAGCATCGTTCTACAGTGCTAGAAGCGGATTACCCCAGACAAGTTTATTGTCGTATGCCGGTAATCATTAGCGGGCAAAGGTCACAAGAGTTAACTCAAGAACTCGTTATAGGCAGTCACATTAAGGTAAGCGGTTTTGTCGCTTATCAAACCAGCCGAAATGGCAATGGAAAATTAGTGTTACATGCCGAAAATATCACATATATTTAAGATCAGGAGATAGCCCATGGCTCGTTTCTTCCGTCGTCGTAAATTCTGCCGTTTCACTGCAGAAGGCGTACAAGAGATTGATTACAAAGACGTAGCAACTCTTAAAAACTACATCACTGAAGCTGGTAAAATCGTACCTAGCCGTATCACTGGTACAAGCGCTAAATATCAGCGTCAGCTAGCTCGCGCTATCAAGCGTGCTCGCTACCTAGCACTACTGCCGTACACTGACAAGCATCAGTAATCGGCACCGTCTATTTAGAAAGAGGATTAAACAATGCAAGTTATTCTACTTGATAAAATCGGTAACCTAGGTGGTCTTGGCGATCAAGTAAATGTTAAATCTGGTTACGCTCGTAACTTCCTTATCCCACAAGGTAAGGCTGTAATGGCAACTAAATCTAACGTTGAAATGTTCGAAGCTCGTCGCGCTGAACTAGAAGCAAAAGTTGCTGAGCAACTACAAGCTTCTGAAGCTCGTGCTGAGAAAGTTAACGCTCTTGAAGCAGTTGTTATTGCTTCTAAAGCTGGTGACGAAGGTAAACTATTCGGTTCTATCGGTACTCGTGACATCGCTGACGCTATCACAGCGGCAGGTGTTGAAGTAGCTAAGAGCGAAGTTCGCCTACCTGAAGGTGCTCTACGTAACACTGGTGAGTTTGAAATTAACGTACAACTTCACTCTGAAGTGTTCGCTAAGATCAACCTACAAGTTGTTGCTGCTGAGTAATTCAGTACCAAGCGATTTGAGAAAAGCTGGCTTAAAGCCGGCTTTTTTTATGTCTGTAGGTTTTGAATTAATGATTGCTTTGTATGAATGATTGTTCTGTATGCGTCAAAACTTGACCAACAGGTTAGCCGACACCACGGTATCCGTGTTACTTAAATCATTGGGAACGCGATCGAGATACTGCCTAGAGTGAGAAAGCTTAAGCGCGATGTCTTCCGTAATGGCGTTGGTAATACTGATTTCGTTATCGAAGCGTGTGTTGGATTTTCCGCTTACGATTAATAAGTCAGCACTGAGCGACAGCGCCGGCAACACTTTCCAGTCACCTTTGAAATGCCCTCGAAAGATAAACTCATCCACGTTGTCTGGGAAAATTAAGTCATCGTCATCCAACTCATCCAGATTAGGCTTTTGATGTCGATAACCTGGACCCAACTCCAAAGAGAGCTTTAAGTCATCCGTGTAGGTAAACTGATAACCGAGCCCGCTCGACCAAGTGTAATCCTTGAAATACGCACTGTATTTTGAGTCGATGCCTTTGAAGTTGGCGTAAAGGTAAGTACGAGGTGCGAGCTTATAGTCACTTTGAACTTGGTAGGTAGACTGTTTCTTGTCTTCCTTATCGTTTTTATTCAGTTTATAAAACTTCCATTCACCTGAATGTCGATGCCTTCCTTGCGTGTAAACCCCTTCCAAGCGGCTATTGAGAGATTCCGAATTGGAGTTACCACTGTGCGCTTGGTATCCGAATTCCACCTCTGTTTTCAAGGGAGATAAAGGCGACGTATCCGTGTCGGTACTTTCCTCTGCATAAAGGCTGGCATTAAATACCGCCAGACTAAGCACAAGCAAATTTTTCGACACTCAATACCTCTCTCATATTCTTATTTTATTCAACCATACACTTGGCTATATAGCGGCACGGTGCATGACATATGAGATTGTATTAATAGCCTTAAAGTCTCAGGTCAGGACTGTGTTAATTTCGTAAATTCTTCAAATCGGTGCCTTGTCTGAAAGTCAATTCATTCTCGCTGAACCGAGCATCTTGAGGTTACTTGGTTATAGAACTTAGCTATAATGAACGATCACGATAAGCTGTTGAGAACACCCATGCCAGATACCCGAGATAATCGTAATAAGAAGCCAATAGATAGCCAAGTTGACGCTATCAAAGTACCACCGCATTCGTTAGAAGCAGAGCAATCTGTTATCGGTGGTCTGCTTTTAGATAATGAACGTTGGGATTCGGTTGCTGAAAGGGTAGTGGCGAAGGACTTTTATAGCCGACCACATAGAATGATTTTTGAAGGGGTGAAAACCCTTTTAGAAGAAAACAAACCACTCGATCTAATCACCTTATCAGAATTCCTAGAGCAACGAGAAACCCTCGATGATGTGGGCGGTTTTGCTTATCTAGCTGATTTGGCGAAAAACACGCCAAGTGCCGCGAATATAAATGCTTATGCCGATATTGTTGCGGAGCGTGCACTGGTTCGAAACCTAATCGGTGTGGCGAATGAAATTGCTGATGCCGGTTACGATCCACAAGGACGCAGCTCCGAAGACCTTCTTGATTTGGCTGAGAGTAAAGTTTTCGCCATTGCAGAAGACAGAACCAATGAGAATGAAGGTCCTCAGAATGTCGATAACATTCTAGAGAAAACTCTGGAACGTATCGAAATCCTATACAAAACACCACAAAATGGTGTTACGGGTGTTGATACGGGCTTCAACGACCTCAACAAGAAGACGGCAGGTTTACAGGGGTCGGATTTAATTATTGTTGCGGCACGTCCATCGATGGGTAAAACAACCTTTGCGATGAACTTGTGTGAAAACGCCGCCATGGTATCTGATAAGCCTGTGCTTATTTTCTCGTTAGAGATGCCCTCTGAGCAAATCATGATGCGTATGTTGGCATCCCTTTCTCGCGTCGACCAAACAAAAATCCGTACTGGTCAGCTAGACGATGAAGATTGGGCGCGTATTTCTTCTACCATGGGTATTCTCATGGAAAAGAAAAACATGTACATCGATGATAGTTCTGGTCTTACTCCTACTGAAGTTCGTTCTCGTGCACGTCGTATTGCTCGTGAACACGGTGGCTTGTCACTTATCATGGTCGACTACCTTCAGCTGATGCGTGTACCCGCTTTATCTGATAACCGTACATTGGAAATTGCAGAAATTTCCCGTTCTTTGAAAGCACTAGCAAAAGAACTGAATGTTCCTGTTGTTGCTCTGTCGCAGCTTAACCGTTCTTTGGAGCAACGAGCAGATAAACGCCCAGTAAACTCAGATCTACGTGAATCAGGTTCTATCGAGCAGGATGCCGATTTGATCATGTTCATCTACCGTGACGAAGTGTACAACCCAGACAGCACGCTCAAAGGTATTGCCGAGATCATTTTGGGTAAACAACGTAATGGTCCTATCGGTTCCGTGCGACTGACGTTCCAAGGTCAATTCTCTCGCTTCGACAACTACGCAGGTCCTGCGTTTGATGATGAGTAATCTTCCCCTATGAGCTATATGAAAGCGGCATCCGCATGCATTGATCTTTCTGCATTGAAGCACAACCTGAAAATGGTGAAGCAGCGTGCGCCCAACAGTAAAGTTATGTCGGTGGTTAAAGCCAATGCTTATGGGCATGGCTTACTGAAAATAGCGCAAGCGGCCGTTGATGCTGATGCTTTTGGTGTGGCAAGAATAGAAGAAGCCCTGCAGTTGCGTGCTGGGGGGATTGTGAAACCCATATTGTTGCTTGAAGGCTTTTATTCCTCACGCGATTTACCGATATTGGTGACCAATAACATTCAAACAGTCGTGCATTGTGAAGAGCAGCTTGAAGCGTTAGAACAAGCGACGTTAGAAAACCCCGTCAAAGTGTGGCTCAAAGTAGACACAGGGATGCACCGCTTAGGCGTTCGCCCTGAAGTGTACTCTGAATACGTTGAACGCTTGAAAGCGTGCGACAATGTGGCTAAACCGCTGCGTTACATTAGCCATTTCGGGTGCGCAGATGAACTAGAAAACCCAGCGACTCAAGAACAAATCGACAGTTTTTTATTGCTGACCGAAGGCTGCAAAGGAGAAAGAACCTTAGCTGCATCTTCAGGGTTGTTGGCTTGGAAAGACAGCCATCTCGACTGGGTTCGCCCAGGTATTATTATGTATGGTGTGTCTCCGTTTGCGGATAAAAGCGCAAATGAGTTGGGCTTTAAACCAGTAATGACACTGAAATCGCATTTGATTGCGGTTCGCGACCTCAAAAAGGGCGAACCCGTTGGCTACGGTGCGATTTGGCACAGTGAACGTGACACCAAAATTGGTGTAATAGCGATTGGCTATGGTGATGGATACCCAAGAACTGCGCCTGCTGGTACACCGGTATTGGTGAATGGTCGACGTGTATCGGTGGTGGGGCGAGTCTCCATGGACATGCTGACCGTCGATTTGGGAGCGGATTGCCAAGATAAAGTCGGCGATGAGGTTATTTTGTGGGGGCAAGAATTGCCTTCAGAAGAGGTCGCGCAACACATTGGCACAATCGCTTACGAATTGGTGACAAAGCTGACATCGCGTGTTGCCATGGAGTACATGGACTGAGTTATGTCAAAGCGTCTGATTATTTCAAGCCTACTTGCTTCTTCCTTCTGCGCGTCAGGTGTTGCCTCCGCCTATGAGTGGCTTCCACCTTGGATGCCAGACACCGCCGCTGTTCCTTTTGCTTTTTCATCCAGTACGCTGGGAAATACCATCGGTGTGGCGGGTCTGCTGAAAGGTCTTGGTCAACCACAAGCAGGGTTGATTGGGGCAGGGCTGATATCCGATAAAGGCAGCAACATGACCTTTATTGGCTACAACAACTTTCAAGTTGGCAACGCATGGCTACTCGGTTTTGATGCCTACAATGCCAGCTACTCTGACTACATATACCATCTAGGCAGTGCGGGCGATAACGATTCTCTGTACAGCCAGAAAACCGTCACGGATGCAAAGGAAGCGCAATACCACTTCACGATGCGCTACATCATTCCATGGGGCGCAGCTGCCTTCAAAGGAGCAAGAGCGGCGTATGAACCCAAAAGACGTATTCAAGGGGCATCTCCTGCAACCAGTGGGATTTCCACCATTAAGTTTGAGCCGTTTTTATCCGAACGCAGCTTAAGTAGCTCAAATGATTCGGCACCCGATTCGACATGGGGTGTAAACCTCGGATTTGAATGGGACAACCGTAATGACGTTCGAAACCCAAGCTTAGGGGCTAAGCTGAAATTGAACATTACTCACGCTCCCGATTCGGGTAACGACAATACATGGACCAAAGTTGAAATTGAGCAAAGCCACTACTTTAGCCTTGGCAAAGTAGACGACGTATTTTCTCGCCAAGTTTTGGCGTTTGATATGTATGTCGCCGATACTCCTACATGGAATCGCTGTGGTTCCGGAACGTGTGAGAGACCACCGGAATATGCAGGCGTTTCCTTGGGAGGCTTGTACCATCTTCGCGGTTACTCAGCGAATCGTTACCATGGCAGAAGTGCGGTGCACTACAGCTTAGAGTATCGAGTTATGCCAGAGTGGCAACCCTTACAAAGTTGGCCAATTTTTAATTGGTATGACGTGCCATGGTGGCAGTGGGTGGCTTTCGTTGATGCAGGTAGAGTAGCGGATGAATTCAGTATTCAAGAACTGCATCGCGATATGAAATACAACTTAGGCGGTGGAATTCGCTTCCAAGTAGAAGGCATTGTGGTTCGAACAGAAATGGCATTTGGTGATGAAGAAAACATGTTCCGTGTGATGATCAATCAGCCGTTTTAGACTACCGTGATGAATATGCTGAATAAGTATAAATGATATGAAGAGGTGCCGAAGTGCACCTCTTTTTAATCTGAAAAAATGGGTAACTATTCACATTGCCCTTGAAGCGTAGCAATAATTCTTCGAGCGCCACCATGATCGCGATGCTCTCCTAAGTACACTCCTTGCCAAGTACCTAACGCTAATCGCCCATTACTAATTGGAATGCTCACGCTTGAACCTAAAGTGGACGCCTTGATATGTGCAGGCATATCATCATCACCTTCATAAGTATGTAAGTAGTAAGGAGCTCGTTCCGGCACAAATTTATTAAAGTGTTGTTCCATATCAGTACGAACGGTTGGATCTGCATTTTCATTCAAAGTTAAGCTTGCGGACGTATGTTGAATAAAAAGATGTAAAAGACCTATCGAGTACTGGTCAATTTGTGGTAAATGTTGTTCAATTTCATCAGTAATAAGATGAAAGCCTCGGCGTTTTGCGGTGAGAGAAAAGGTAGTTTGATGCCACATAGGTTATGCCTTGTTGTTTCTAATCACTAATTGTTATAAACAATCGCATTAATAGTTGATTCCGATTAGGTACAATTGAGATTACGTGATAAACCTCAATGTCAGCGATAACGGGTTGCGCCATAATCCGGAATCTGAAAATTTATTACGTTTTTTTGTGTCGATTGGATATAACAAACACAAAAAGTACGATTCTTTATTTCGCTTAATCTGGAATTCACTCAGCATCATATAAATTAATCTGGCTGAAGAGAACATAATCGAACGAACATTGGACAATTACCATGTTAAAAAATATTGACCCTACCAAGACCCAAGCTTGGAATGCATTAACTGCGCACTTCGAATCGGCACAAGATATGGATCTGAAAGCCTTGTTTGCTGAAGATGCTCAACGTTTCGATAAATTATCTACACGTTTCGGATCGGATATTCTTGTCGATTACTCAAAGAACCTCATTAACGAGGAAACGCTTAAGCACCTATTTGCTTTAGCGAAAGAAACCGAATTAAAAACTGCCATTGATGCGATGTTCAGTGGCGAAGCAATAAACCAAACGGAAGATCGTGCAGTGCTTCATACGGCACTTCGTAATCGCAGTAACAAGCCAGTTTTAGTCAACGGTGAAGATGTCATGCCAGCGGTAAACGCCGTGCTGGAAAAAATGCAATCATTTACCAACCGTGTAATCGACGGTGAATGGAAAGGTTTCACAGGTAAAGCGATCACCGATATTGTAAACATCGGAATTGGTGGGTCAGATCTCGGTCCTTACATGGTGACCGAAGCGCTAGCGCCATACAAAAATCACCTGAACCTGCACTTCGTTTCTAACGTAGATGGCACGCACATCGTTGAAACGTTGAAAAAAGTGAACCCAGAGACAACCTTGTTCCTGATTGCGTCTAAAACATTTACGACGCAAGAAACCATGACAAATGCTCACACAGCGCGTGACTGGTTCCTTGAAGCTGCAAGTGATGAAGCGCACGTAGCAAAACACTTTGCCGCTCTTTCTACTAACGCAACTGCAGTATCTGAGTTTGGTATTGATACCGACAACATGTTCGAATTCTGGGATTGGGTCGGCGGTCGTTACTCACTATGGTCTGCAATTGGTTTGTCTATTGCTCTATCCGTTGGCTACGACAACTTTGTGGAGTTGCTGGATGGCGCACACGAGATGGACAACCACTTCGCAAGCACGGATCTGGAAAGCAATATCCCAGTTATCCTCGCTTTAATTGGTGTGTGGTACAACAACTTCCACGGTGCAGAGTCGGAAGCGATTTTGCCATACGATCAATACATGCATCGTTTTGCGGCATACTTCCAGCAAGGCAATATGGAATCCAACGGCAAATACGTCGATCGCGATGGCAATGCCGTGACCTATCAAACGGGTCCAGTTATCTGGGGTGAACCTGGTACCAATGGTCAGCACGCGTTTTATCAGCTCATCCACCAAGGTACAAAGTTGATCCCTTGTGATTTCATTGCTCCTGCTTTAAGCCATAATCCAGCGAGCGATCACCACCAGAAACTCATGTCTAACTTCTTTGCGCAAACTGAAGCACTTGCATTTGGTAAATCTCAAGAAGCGGTGAGAACTGAGTTTGCAAGCGCAGGTAAGAGTGAAGAAGAAGTAGCGTCGCTTGTACCATTCAAAGTATTTGAAGGTAACCGCCCTACTAACTCGATTTTGGTTAAGCAAATTACGCCGAAGACTCTGGGCAATCTGATTGCAATGTACGAGCATAAGATCTTTGCACAAGGTGTTATCTGGAATATCTTTAGCTTCGATCAGTGGGGTGTAGAGCTTGGTAAGCAGCTAGCGAATCAGATTTTGCCTGAACTGGCAGACCAATCTGAAATTAGCTCTCATGATAGTTCAACCAACGGTTTGATTAACGCGTTCAAAGCTTACAAATCTTAAGCGTATTGAAATACCGCATATGAGTTAAAAACAAAAGGTCAGCAATTGCTGACCTTTTTTCATTCCAATGACAAATAAAAAAAGCTGTCGCATTCGCAACAGCTTTTCTCTTGTTTGGCTCTATCTTCTTATTCGAAGCAGATCTCGATAAATGCGTTACCCCACTCAGAGGTAAATGGCATGATGATGATCGCGCCTTCACATTTGTGACGAATGGTGTGACCTTTACCCGAAACAACGACGGGTGTTGCCATGTCGAAGTCAAAACCACTTTCTGAAAGAATGCGTTTTGCACCACCTGTAACCATATTAGTGATTTCACCCACCATATCGGTTACTTCTTCGTTTAAACCATTCGGACGTTCGCCTAGCATGTTTTGCATGATTTCCAATGCCAGAGACTCGTCAAAAGTAATCGACATTGAACCTCGGCTTTGGTCTCCGACCATACCAATCAAACCAGACACATCACCACGAGCGATTTCATCTTTCTTAACTCGAGGTTTCTGAGGCTTTAGCTCCAGTGAAGCCATAGTTTTCAGTACATTCATTAGTGAAGCTAAAAACGGGTTTACAAATTCAGCGCGCATAACGTTCTATCTTTTATTTGTCCGTAAAGTCTGAAAAACAACTTTTGCAAGTACCGTGAGTTTCAATAACGTGATTGGTTAACTGAAACCCCTGTTTTTCACTATTTTTTGCCAACAAGGCTACAAGTTGGTCATCCTGATGTTCAGCTACATTCCCGCACTTATCGCAAATAAGCAGGTGAGAGAAATGCTTGTGAGTACCAAAAGAGCAACACGAGATAAAGCTATTCGTGGACTCAACTCGATGGATAAAACCTTGTTCCAATAAGAAATCCAACGCTCTATAGACCGTTGGCGGTTTTGCCTGAGGTTCACTTTCTTTTAGCCTATCTAACAAATCATAAGCGCTAGACGCACTTTTGCTTGCAAAAATTAGCTCGAACACTCTTTTACGCTGTGGTGTAAGCCTGACCCCACGGCTTTGGCAGATGCCTTCAATTTGTTCTAACAACGACAACTCCAATTGGCTCATCCATTTTGGTGCACATTATTAATAATATACCATTTATCTAGCAAGTTAGGCAGTAAAGGGCGTTTTTTTTAACCCTATGCAAAAGAAGCCAACCAATCAAGCGATGAATAGAATGCAAAAAACATTTTGTGATTATAAGTCACTTCCAACATCAGGAATTGTGCACACTGCAACAATGTGTCACATATTTGGCATGCATGCGGTAAGTGTCTTGAACGCGTTTCTACCAGACTTTTACCAAAAACCGCAACAACTTTATGGAGAAGTGTTAAACAAGGTGTGATTTGGCGTTAATTATGGAGTAAATCTGAATTCGTCGTCATGGTGCTTCTATATCTATGAAAACATCCAAAGCAAAGTGTATAATCCGCCAGTTTTTAAAGCCGTTCTCCTATGTATTTAACACTTATTAGGGGAGCTACTGTGAATATTGAGGTAAAACAGTGTCTAAGCCAGAGAATACAAGCGATTTCCCAATGCAGCGCTTCAGTGTTGCCCCCATGCTCGATTGGGCAGATATTGTTTTTCTATAAGGGGTAAAGTGGTTTTGGGGGGACTATAGGAGGACTAAAAATTCCTTATACCCATAAAAACAGAAACCCCCGCAAAAGCGAGGGTTCTATATCGGCAGCACCATATGGTTTGTTATCACCTTCATGGGCTGGCTGTATTCACAAGGGAGTACAGTCTCAGTGCATCTCTTTGGTGAACCAAAGGAGCGGGTACAAGTGCATATTAGATTAAGTACTAAAGCTTTTCAATATACGGACATCAAATAAATGAAACTCAATGCAATTCAATGCGACTCAATATAATTCTGAGTACTATGTTAAGTGAGGAGATAAGAATCCTAGATTTACACCATGGAGAGCACACGAGTATACTTCTGCCATAGTTTCTCTACTAAGTTTTTGAGTGAAATACTTCCTTTTACCATTTCTATCTTTACCCATTTTGACGTAGTCTAGCCTATCGCATGACAAGGTGTAGATCATATCGCCTTTTAACCAAGTTTCTTTACCTTCAAAAAATGGGTCTTTAGGAAGAAATTTATCTGGTAGCCGCATATGGCAATCTAGGTTAGGGTTTGGCTCTACTGTGCTTAGACAGACAACAGTGGCAAGTTTAGGACCATACCTAGAGGCTCTTATAACAATAACTGGTCTCCTCTTTACCATCTCAGGCTCTTTCATTCCATGAAAGTCACACATTAGAATTTGTCCAACGTAGGGGGAGTATTTTATAGCCAACTTTTCCAATTCTCCTTAATATGAGTGTGATTGGCTATATTACACAATATGCCCTTATATGACTAAATGCTTATACCTACCCAGATGAATTTAAGTATGGTATGTGTTGTACCTTCCCACTTCCTAGCGGTGAACTGTTCTTTTGACAAAGCTCTTCATGAACTACAAACCAATCAAGTGCCAAAGTTTGTTTTAACTGATCATTACAAAATAGGTCTGAGTGAAGAGATTGCTCATTGTATTTTTCCTTAAGGTAAAGTAATTGGTTATTTATTGTCTGTTCAGCTTCTCTTATTGTATCTGAGCATAATGCTCGACTTTTGAAATGCATCTGTGAAATGGCTGAAATGTAACCATCTAGCACTTTATGCAGATCTATCTTGTCTTCAAAACGGTTCAGATTTTCTTTACAGAATTTTAGTTTTTTCAGCGAGTCCCTGGGGAGCGTAATATTGAATGCAGCTGTTGGTGTGTCGCTATTTGACAGGCGTAATGATAAGTTATTAATTGGTAGCGCTTTGTGCTGAGAATGGTTACGAAGATCACAGCCAAATCGATAATATTTATCTTCGTAGTAGAATGCATCCCTGAGTTCAAGAACTGCTTTGTGCATAGATTCATCGCCTGTAATACTCATCACGTACGACTTTTTTCCTTCTGCGTAAACGTGTTTATCTAAGTAAAACTTACTAAAGTTGAGTGCATTGACAAATAATCTATTAAGTTTTCCTCTCACATGATGCATTTGTGAATAGCATACGAGTTGGTTATGATGCGCGAAGCCTCTAATATTCATCTCATATAATGCTGCTTTAGTTTCTATATAAGTTTCCACAACATTGTCATACAGCCCCTCTATCTCAAGTGCTTTTGTAAGAGCCTTTCTTGCATTAATTAGCTTGCGATATTGCTCTAGGCTAATTTCTTCGACATATTTGTTGCTTAGGTACCTTCCCTTCAAAAAGTATTTGCTCAAACTCACATCCTCTGCCCTGACCAAACCACTTCACCAATGCTCTCAAAATCTGCCTGTGCGAGTTCGTCGCGGTTTAATTCCAACGTTTGATAGGCTGGGTGATCACTTACCACTGCTATCCCGTTCTTAGATAACTGTAAGCGCTTCACTAGCAATTGCCCTTCACATCTAAATACATAAAACCCTCCTTCAATGAGTTCGTCTATTTTGTTCACCATAATAATGGATTGATTTTTGAGGGTGGGCTACTACTTACGCCTTTTACTGATATCAGAAAAATGTTCTTTTCCCTGTTCGTAAACCCATTTCATGATCATCAAGCTGCGAAACATAACACGGCACAAAACTCTGGCAACTATCAAACGGATTGAACAGGACGCAACAACGCCACCAAGCAGGACGAAATCAGTCTAAATAACCATGGTTGAAAAGATTAGCGCCTGCTTATCTTAACCACCTTACCTGTGATTTCAAACATGTGGCTCAAGCCCACTGAATTGCTGATCTTGTTTATGCTCTGGCAGAACATCAAGAACACGCGAAACATTCTGGATAGACTGGTTGAGAAAGTGGGCAAGCTAGAACTTAAATTGCATTCAGAGCGGAATTTGAGACAAAATAGTTTCAAGTTTGTCTCCGTTTTATTGTTGTCAACTGCTTACCCACAAGGGTATAAAGATTTGATGTAGATTAGTGATTTTATTATGAACGCTAACTGACGAAAAAACGCTTCAGAGAATGAAAAGGGGCTGAAAGTCTCTTTTTTTGTATTTAGAAACTACAATCTATAAATATACATATTTCTTAAGAAAGTACCGCATAGCAAAGGGTTGTATGAGCTTTTACACTATTTCTGGAGGCGTGCATTTTTTCCTAAAGATCAAGAAAAATATTTTTCTTCTGTTCATAATTAAAACACACTGAAATAGTAGTTTTTTTACAATTAATATCTACCTATAGCTATGGGTTAGTGTCTACTAACTGTTTTTTTTATTCCCTCAACTTATCCACAAGTCTTTCAACTTATCCAACTTGAAAACGTTTAACTTCATATATATCTTGATTACATTGTTTAAGGCTTGAGCCATAAACAAAAAAAGCCCACCAATAATTTGGCAGGCTTAGATGAACATTTGCCAAACATCATGTGGCGGCCACCACATAGAGTTCGTGCAACGTGTCCTAAGAAAATAGGTAACGTTATTATTATTCTAGGACACTTAAAGAACTCTTGGCAAGTATATTAACTCAACATAGATGGTGATATATGCCTAAAGATAGATTTAAGTTTATGATAAAAAAGACATTTAAGGGAGTGTTGAATGCAATCTCTAACTCCCCAGCTAGTTTAGCGGTACTGATTCGTATTTCAGGGCTGATTTACGATTGGTTTAATGACGCTTAGACTCAAAAGAAGGGCTCTTCACAGAGCCCTTTCATGTAACTTATGTGGGAATAGCTGAGTATATACCTGCCAAAGTACATTCAAGTTTCTGTGTCCGGTAACCTGAGCTACCTCTTCTATAGAGTAACCTTTCTCAAATAATCGACTCGCACCCTCTCGCCTTAAGTCGTGATAGCGCAAATCCTCGATACCAAGAGAGTTTCTAATTCGCTTAAAGCTAGCTGTTACGCTTCGCGAGCTGTATGGAAAAATCAGCGTATTGTAAGTTGGCTGCCTTTTGACAATATCGACTGATTCACCAAGCAGTGGCACGATCATATGATTGCCTTCTTTCTTGCGTGGGTCTTTTCTATCTCTAACGGTGATCGCTTTATGTTCTTCGTGTAGGTCTTCCCAGAGATCTCTGTCATCTATAAACTTGTCTGACAGTACCCTAGGGGGACTGCTTTGGTTCTGAGTACCCCTTGAATTTCAAGCTCTTGAACTCGGGTCTTTCCATGCGTTCTAGCGAGTTCCTTTTTTCTGAAAGTTTTCGATTCACAGTGTATAATCCGTCCTCCTTTTTTGACGAAGATGTCACTGTGAACCTGAGTTCGCCACTTTTTGGTGTGCATTTTCTTCTGCAAAAGATGCCAACTGTCCTACTCCTTGAGGGGTTCTCCTAGGGGGACGAAAGTACGAATTCGACAAGAAGTAAGTGATTCTACGTAAGATCGAGACAAGTAAAAAATAGAGGTAAAACAGTGTCTAAGCCAGAGAATACAAGCGATTTCCCAATGCAGCGTTTTAGTGTTGCGCCTATGCTCGATGGGACTCACTATTAAGGTTCTATAAGGCTTGATAGTGAGTCATACGTACTATATCCGTATTTCGTTACTACGAAGCCACACAAGTTGCCATTACGGCACTATTATCTGTATTGACTAGTTCTACTTGAAATACAAAATTTTTGTAAAGAGAATCATACTGCTCTGCCGATAGATTTGGCCATATCCCCTTTATAAAAGTTGAACTAACGAAGCGCTGTTTGAATGATGCTGCAAAGTTATTACAGTCAGCTGGGTCTATGTACTTTCCTCTAGCTTCAAAACTAAATTTAAAACCAATACCCCCTTCTAGGCTTGTGCTAGCAACTTCCTTAAAACTGTATTTACTTCCTTTAAGCTTTTCACCTTTAAGCATTTTATCGAGTTCTAATGCTGTAATATCTGTGTATATACGACCCATATCATATTGGGTTGCTGGCATCGAATTTAGCTCTTCCCATATATTCGCATGAGTTAAAATTGGCGTGCATGCCAAAAGAGTAATACCTAGCCTTAGACGTTTTTTCATTAATTTATCCTTTATAGTTTTATTGAATAGTTAAAGCTTTCCACCGCCCCAAACAGCTTGTCCAAGGATTTCAAAATCAATTGATTCAATTTCCTTGTGCGTTAGCTCCCAAGGTTCGTAAAACTGTTCATTGTCGCTTTTGAATATAATTCGAGTTGGCTGAAACTGGAGACGTTTCACCATTACTTGCCCATTAACTCTGAAGACATAGATTCCATCACCACTGAAATCCTGTACACGCTTAACCATCATCATGGATCCATCTTTTAAAGTCGGATACATAGAGTCGCCCTTAGCTCTCATCAAAAATACTTCACTTGGGTTTACGTGCAGTTCGTCTCGCAGGTAACGCTCAGCAAAGCTCATGTCCTTAGCTATTTCAATTTCTACCAACGCCCCATTACCAGCACTCGCTTCCACATCGTAGTAAGTCAACCTAATCATTTCCGATGATTCAGAACTCAAGTTTTGTGACACAAGTCTCGCTTTTATAAATACATCATCAGGGATGTTTCCCCGTGTTCTCCAGTTTTGAATTGAGTTTGGATTTATACCCAAAGCCTTTGCCAGATCTGTATTTTTCGCTGTTTTGGTTAACAGTTTTAACTCATTAATTTTCTCATCAATCACGCTCATTGAAGTTCTCCGAAGTATTTTTTAGGTTGAGACTTATTTATAGATTGTTATTATCTCTCAAAGTGAATCATGAAGTTAATTGAGGTTGATTCGAGTTTATTTAAATGGGGTTGAATAGCTCCAAGAGTCTCATAGGTGATATATGAATACAACATTTGCACTTCTCGCACGCTTCGGAAGTCCCACAATTGAACTGAAACAGGTATGCAAAGAGTTTTTTGGGATCACTCCTAAAACGGCAGAGCAGAAAGCTAAAGCATGTGATTTTCCTGTACCAACTTTCAAATTGCGTGAATCTGAACGCAGCCCAACGCTTATGAAAGTTGAAGATTTGGCGGCTTATATCGATGAAAGATACGAGCAAGCCAAGAATGAATGGCAATCGGTAAATGGTTGAGGTGGCTAAATGAATACTCCAATACACGCAATCAACATTGATTTCTCTCACTCCAGTGAAGCAAAAGAACTGTCCCAGATTGTAAAAGGGCGCTTGTCATGGTTAAGCCCTTCCTCTCCTGAGTTTGAGTTTCTGCACCCGATATATAAGCAGTTGCAAGACGCTGCCGAATTGCTGGAAAGCTTGGAGGTATAGGATGCCAACGACAAAAGGACTCGAAACACTAGAACGCTTAAAAGCGGAACATTTCCCACAAGGGTTTCGTTCAAAGCGCCAAGGCGGCAAAGATTACCGTTTTAGCCGCAAAGGTCAGGCGGAGTTTAAGCGCGCTGCCCAACTTCAAGCCATCAAACACCGTGAGGTGATTTCATGAGTATTGACGCTTTGGGACTGTTCTTGATTGGCATGTTCTGTTTCTTCATGGGCAGAGATTACAACCCGAGAGCGTTTGAATTTACGCTCAAAGATACAGGCGTGATGATGCTGGCGGTTTGGGCAATCATTGGATGCATGGGTTTTATTTTCGACTGGATCCATGTGGGAGGTGTTCAGCCATGAGCACTTACATCAAAGTGCATTCCATTGGTCAATGTAAGCAATGCGCCAGTGATTCCGCTTTCTGTGAATCAACCTTAGACGATGAGCCGCAATACTTTGTTGTGTGTGCCGATTGCGGTTATGAAGGGGAGGAGTGCATCAGCGCCCCCGCTGCCATTGACGCATGGAACCGCTCATGCGGTGAGGTTGGTTAATGCAAACCGTCTTTTCCCGCAAATTCATGCCGCGTTTACCTCGCATTGTCCAAGACGATGTGAGGTTTCAGGTGTCTTGCCGAAAGCGCCGCACCAACGCCACCCAAGAAAACATAGAGCGTTTCACTAACGACGCGGTGAAACATGGGCTCAAGTGGTCAAAGTACATTGAGGACAAATACCATTTCGTTGATGAGCGTACCAGCGCCCCCGAAAGGCAACGCTTTCACAGCAGTGCGCGTGGCACGGTTGAGCTCAATCACAGCGTATTGATGTGTGATGAAGCGTTAGAGCATCTCGCCTCTAACCTCACTGAAATGTTTACCCGATTGATTCAAATGCTTGAGATTGAAGAGGGCGAGCAGGGCTATCTCAATGCGCTTAGAGCTGCGTTCGTTGGTATCCGCCAAGACATGCGCCGCGTGTACATCAAGCCGCCTGCCATCAAGAAGAAACACGACACGATCGAAGACGCGGAGCGCGAGCTAGAGCGCGCCATTCGTCGCTGTCTGGACATCAATTATCTGGTGCGAAAGTTCAAATTCTTGCGAACGCAATACATCGAATATTCACAAATTGCTTTGGGGCGCGTGGGCGGGGGCAAAGGTCAGCGCAAATACGTGTCGGCTCGCTCTTATGCCCGCTGGGAAAAGAAGCAAATCGAAGCAGAGCAATTTGTGAATTCCATGGTGGTATTGAGCGACGACACGGGGCAATCCTTCGACCTTTCTGAGGTTGTCAAACGCACCACCGCCAACCCTGAAAACCGCCGCATTGAGTTGGTGGTTCGAAGCCGAGGCGACGAAGAGCGCGCCGTTGAAATGGGCTACGAGGGGGTGTTTGTGAATTGGACACTGCCGAGTAAGTACCATCGCAATTCGGTGAAGTGGATGGGCTGCACTCCCAAAGAAGCGCACGAAGTGCTAATGGAAAAGTGGAAGCTGGCACGCGCTTGGTTCAAAAAGAAAAAAATCAATATTCAATGGTTTGGTCTGCGCGTGGCAGAGCCGCACAAGGACGGCACGCCCCACGCTCATATGTTTTTGTATGTGCGCCCTGACCAAAAGCAAACCCTCATTGACATCATTGAGGGCATTGCGACTCATGAAGACAAAGACGAGCTAATCATTGATGGCAAGCTCGATATTACGCCGCGCATCACCATCAAAAATTGCGATCCCTCCCAAGGCACCGCCACGGGCTACATCATCAAATACATTTCCAAGAACATTAACGGGGCGCACATGCCCGAAGGGGACGCCAAGCAAAGCGCCATGTCGGCGACGGCATGGGCGCGCATTCACCGCATTAAACAGTTCTCACAATCTGGCGCGCCATCTGTGGGGCTATGGCGTCAATTGCGCCGCGCTAACCCGCTGGATACAGCGTTTGATGAAGAGCTCGACGCCCTTCGAGACCACGCCGATAACTCCCGCTGGAAAGGCTTTTGCGAATTGGGCTTTAAAGCCAAGCTCGCTTACGAAGAAAAATTCAACGATTACGGTGACACGGTGAAACGCGTCATCGGCATCAATTGGCTTGGCACCATTATCGAAACGTGCAGCGAGCAATTCAGCCTCGTGAGGAAAAAGGACGTGAAGCGCCGCGCTTTGGCTCTTAAAGAGGGCGGAGCCCTTCCTTGGAGCACTGAAAATAAGTGTAACCAAGAGGCTGAAAAGCCGATTTCACCATTAGAACAGGCATTAATGGACGCGACCGGATGGAGCGTTAAAGGCGTGCAATGCCTGATTAAACCCCTCTCTCTTGGGGCAAGTGTCCCCATCGACAAATACACCCGTTTCCAATTGCGAAACGGACGACTGACCACCTCATAACCAGACGGATAACGAACATGAAAACACTTTCTCTTGCTGAATGTACCCGTGACTTGAATGCCCTTGATGCGGCGGACGCGTTGACCGCGAGCGTAAAAGGCGAAATCGACCGCTTTCGCGGCATGGACATGAAAGGGCTGATGAAACAAGCCATGCCCATGCTGATGAGCGGCAATCTCTCGCTCGAAGCCTTGGGGCTGTCACCGACGTTCTTTGAACAGCTTGAACAGTTAGAGCGCATCAACGGCGTGGCGCGCACCAAATTACGCGCCCGCGTCACCGCCGATAAACACGAACTGGAAAGCGTTGAAGAGGCGCACATTATCGACGCACAGGAGCACATGAATGCCTAAATACGACAACCCCGTTCGGGGAAAACTGCGGTGTCCGGTCTGCCAGTCTGTGGCGACCGCGCACCAATGCGGAGAAGGTCAGCTCATCGCGACCGGAGAGCCGCCCAAAAACAGCCGCAACATTGGTTTGCTTTACTACCGCTGCCCTGAATGCGGCAACAGTCCAATCAGCAAAAAGGTGAGTGAATACGTGGAAACGCATCGAGTGGACGAATCAACCGACTTGCTGCCGCTGGAAGCCGCGCCGGAGCAGGTGCGCCAGTTTGACGAGATAACCGAGCCGGATAAACCGAACGTAACCGAACCCGCGGGCGAGCTTGAAGCCAGTCAGGACAAGGCTTTAAACCGAGAAACCAATGAAAGCGCACCACCGCCTAAGCCCGCCTCATTTCCCGTTAAGCGTGTGTTGGCGGGGCTGGGCGTGTTGATTTTCATGGTGTGGGCGCTGTGTCAGTTGATGCCCAAAAAAGACAACGCATCACAAGGGGGTGAGCATGAGCCAACCTGATGGCGACTTACTGCCCGCGCAAAGTGATGACGATTGGGGCGATTTCTCCGGCGTCATTCGCCAATTAGAGCAAGAAGAGCACGCACCGCAAACCGAAGTCAGCGGGCCAGAAAAGTCCGCGCCAGAGGTAGACAAAACCGAGGCGGGGGCGGCATTGGCAGAGGCGGCGCTCACGGTGATAGAGCAAGTCACTAGCGTGATAACGGGGCTCGATTTTGAATTTGATGCCAAGGGGCGCGAATCGGTGGCGACCGCCGTCGGGCCGGTACTCAATAAGCACGATGGTGCCGTATCGGGATTGATGGGGCGTTACCTTGAAGAAGGGACGCTGATTTTGGCGCTCATTGGTCTGATGTACACCACGCGGTTCAATCTGAAAAAACTCAAAGCTGAACAATCGAAAAAGGAGAAGCATGAAAACGCCCCCGCTCACGCTGCCTAACCCCATTAACTCCAACCCGTCACACGACGCCGAGCACACCATTTATGTGGCGGGGACAGGCGGCGGGAAAACCTCCGCCGTCAAGCATATGGGACTGGTGCCGAAAACCGCGCAAGCGGTGTTTTTCGACCCGTACCACAATTACTCAGGGGCAAAGTTTCAAGGGCAAATGTGTCACGGCACCTCATCACGTGCCGCGTTCATTAAGTCCTTGGTGCTGGCGCGCCGTCGCCGTGGCTCGTTTAAGTTGGCGTATGTCCCCGCTCATGGTGCCACGAACGACGAGCTGGAATTTTTCTCGTCGGTGGTGTGGTCGCTGGGCAATGGCAACGCCCCCCAACTGCACGTCGTGATAGAAGAGCTGGCGTCGTGTGTGGAAACCAGCGGCAAACTCAAAGGACGGGCGGGCGAGCTGCTGCGCGGCGGTCGTCAATATGGGCTGGTCATTCATACGGTGTTTCAGCGGGGGCAAGAGGTGCCTAAAACCGTCACTGAGCAATCAAGTGTGTGGTGGTGCGGCGCGGTCAACACCAAATCAGACGCGCAGTGGCTTGCGGACAAACGCGGGTTAGACGTGAACGTGATTGCGGGGCTCAAATCCGCCAAGGTCAACAAGAAGGAAATCGGCAAACCGATTGCTGAATACCTGTTGGTGAGAGACGGCATTGGTAACGTCGAACATCGAGCGTTTCACTGCGTGACAGGCGCAAAACTGTCATTGAATTATCGTTAAATCCCTTCGCTTTAACCTATAGGTTACCCGCTTAACCTATAGGTTCCTCCGCCTTTTTTCTGCCGCTTCTTCCTTTTATGGTTTGCCCCTCGAAACCCTGACAGTTAAGGGCTTTCTATGCACACCCTGTTATTTAATCTGCTTATGTCTAAAGGAATATCCGCTATGCCGAAACTTTCTAAATCGCAATGGACAACCGTCGGCGTTGCCGTCGTGATGGTGCTTATCCTGATGTGGTCAATGAACAACGTGAACGCCGTGAAAGACGTCGCTCGTAAAGCCAACATTAAGTAAGGGGGCGGTATGAACGCAAACAAAAACAGCGCGGTGATTGGGCAAGTAAAAGGCGCATTTAACCCTACGCCAAAAGAGCTCGATCCATTTCGCGCTATCCAGTACGGCAAGCACGCAATTCTGGATTTGAAAGACTTAGTGTCGTACGCCTCCATTGAAATCAAAACCGATTTGCCTATCGGGCGACTGGGGCGCGTGTCACTTGAGCGCAACGGCTCCGAGCTGATTGGTTGGGACGCAAAGCTGTTCCACGTTCGTGACAAGTACCTTGATAAGCCCGTGCAGCAAAAAGGCGTCGGCGGGGCAACGCACACCCGCCTGATTCTGGATTTCTCCGATGAAACCATGCGAACGCTAACGGGCATTCGCCGCGGCGAGCTGGTGCATTTGGCCGGTGAACAACTGGTGTTAAAAGTCGCCATTAAGCAAAAGCAAACCAATGACCCCACGTCACCGGAATTCACCGCCCGCGCTCGTACTCTGCCGTATCAAGCGGTGCGCTTCTTCCAGCAGCGTTTAACTGAGGTCGTGATTGACCACACGTTGGCGGGCGAGCAAAAGCACACCTTCCCACTGCAAGGGGGCAACGTGCGGTTGCGCCGTTTGTTCCTTGAAACGGAAAACAACGACATCACCAAGGTGGAAATCCGCCGCGATAACACACCTATCTATGAAATCAACGTGGACGATTTGAATTTCGACTTGAAGCGTTACCACGACAAGCAGCACACCGACGATTTCGTGATTATGGATTTCATCGCGGGCGGTTGGGCGGCGGAGCAAGCCTTTATTCCGATTGCCGCCAGCAGTTTGCAACTGGTCATCACCAAGCGCACCGCGGGCAACATCAACCTTCATATGGACTATCTGGATATCGAACGCCAAGTGTCCGCATAAGGGGGCGGTATGGAAGAAAACGAAAGCTTGAGCGAATGGAGCTGGGATTTGTTGAATTTGGCCACCGACGCCTATGTGGAGGTGGAAAAAGCCAAAGCGGGGGGCGTGGTGAACCGCGTCACCAACGAAAACAACACCCTGCAAGACCAACTGAAAACGCAAAAAGCGGTCACCGCTGCGACCAGCGCCAAAAGTGATGAGCAAAAGAAATGGCTCATCTATGGCGGGGTGGGGCTGTTGGTGTTGGTCGTGTTGCTCATCGCCTTGAAATAAGGAAAAGACATGTTACCGATAATTCTAGCGATTGGCGCGGCGGGTGCGGCGTGGGGCGCGACCACCTACACCGCCGAGAGCGTGGCAGAAGCCAGCGCCACTGATGTGGTGGTCAGTAAGGTGGAAAACCTGACCACGCCCATTTGGCAACGTTACGGGCTCATTCTCGTGGTGGTGCTGCTCTTCATTGCGTGGCGTCGGGGGTGGGTATGATGCCGCCGAAAATGCCGAGCTCTCCGATGCCGAGCTTGCCAGGGCTGGGCAGCTTGGGCATCAAATCGAGTTCATCCGCTTCTAACGGCCCCTTTTCTGGGGGCGGTGCCAATCTGGGCAAAGTGGTGTTCGATAACAGGCAAGGCGCGGCGAGCACCAACTATTGGTTGATAGGGCTGGCGGTGCTCGCGCTGTTGCTGCTTATCAAATTCAAATAGGGGCAGAGTATGGGACTTTTTGGCGGAGGAAATTCTAGCTCCAGTCAGGTCAATCACACGACCACCAACAGCACCAACATCAACAACGTGCTCGACGGCGGCGTGTTTCGGTTTGCTGAACAGGTCACCGACGAGGCGTTTGATTCTATTAACGATTCAACGCGGGCGTTGCTGGACGCCAATGAATCGACCACAGAGCGGGCGCTCAATTCGGTCGATGACATGGGCGAGCGCGCCTTTGATTTCAGTGAATCGGCGTTGGACGCCGTGAGCTTGAACGCCGAACGCGCCGTGGATACAGCAACCGAAGCAATCGAGCGCATTACTGACCTCTCCGAGCAAGCGGGCAGTAATGCCACTCAATCAATTGGGGACGCGATCGATTTTGCCAGCAGCAACAGCGAAGAGGCGTTTGATGTGGTGAGCCAAACCGCCGCCACGGCACTGGAAAATGGCAATGAATTGACCACCACCGCACTGGCAACCAACGAACGTTTGTTAGAACAGGCGTTAAGCGGGCAACAAAGCACGGCGCAAGACGCGTTAGACGCGAACAACAGTCTCGCAATGGAAGCGCTAAGGCTGAACGCGCAAGGGGCGGAGTTTAACGTTGAAACCAATCAAGCGGTATTAGAGCGCGCGCTCAACAGTACGGATAAGGCGCTGGATTCGGCGTTGGCGTACGGGGGCAACCTATCACGGGAAGCCATCGACTCGCTGAAAACCCAAAACAACGCCTCGCTCAATTCGTTAAGCCAGTTGCAAGCGACCAGCGCCAGCAATGAGTTTCGTTTGTTGGAGGGCATCACCAGTCTGGTGAAGTCCAACAACACGGGCGGGCAATCGGACTTAATTGACGCCAACAAAGAGACTTACCTTGCCATGGCGGCGGTGGTCTGTCTTTTGGCGATTCTGTTTATGTTTAAGGGGTAATCATGCGTATTGAACGCCATTTAGACGAGCATCAACGCGTGACGGTCGACGCGGCGGGTACGTCGTTGTATCTGGAAAAAGGCGAGGCGGTGGAAGTGACAACCGTCCCGACGGGGCGCGTGTACGAACTGCGCGAGCGTGACCAAATCACGTTGCCTCATGGGGAGAGCTTCACCGCGCTCAATATCACCAACCTTGGCCGGCAAGGGGACGTGTCGTTGGTTCACGTGCACGGTATTTACCAACCGTCCATTGATGGTTCAAAGCTGGAAATTGAATCCAGTCTCACGGTGAAAGACGTCCTTGTGGAGTTTTTGGGACGTCAACCTGTGGCGCTGCCTTCTGACCAGCACGTGAACGCCAGTATCAAGAACTTGCCCGACGTGCAAAAGGTGGAGCTCACCAACCCAACCCCGCCGCCGGACATTCAAAAGGTCAACGTGGTGGCGCAAAGTCGCGACGATTTAACGCTTGTGCCGTTTGATGCCATGACGCAAAGCGGCACCATCACGGGCAACATTCGCCGTGAAGAGCTCATCATTCGCGCCGCGGATGCGAATCCCGCCACCATCTGGATTGGGGGCTTTGAAAACAAAGGCTACCCACTGCGGGCGGGCGAAGGGTGGGTATTGTCCAACGGGGCAAAGTTGGATGTCCTTATACCTACGGACTGCGTGCTTTACGTAACGGAGGTAACGGCATGAGCAGCATTATCCCGCCACCTGTCAAAATTGAGTTTCCCGAACAAGTGGCGCTCAGCAGTGCCATTGATGGCAACCGGACCAGTGTCGCCGCCACCGAAAAAGGCGTGGGGGATGCGTACCGCGCGTTAACCAGTGCCGATGATTTGCTCAGAGACCAAAACACCTACGCTAAAAAGCTGATAGGGCGCACGGCAGCGGTCACCAAAGCCGATGCTATCGCCGAGGCGAACGCGTTCACCGAAACCAAATTCGACGAACTGCTCGGAGACGGCACCACCGCCGCGCTCGATACGATTGTGGAATTAGCAAGGGCGTACGAGCAAAACGCCAGCTACATCACCGCCATTCAAAACGCCATAAGCCAAAAGCTTGGCAAAGGTGAAAAAGCAGCGAACACCCACTTGTTTGATGGCAAGACCTTCGATGATGTGATTGCCGCCGCGCGAAACGGGTTATCACCGAACACACACCGAGGCATCACCAGCAGCCTGACCAATAGCAGCACGTCCATATCGCTGTCGGCGCGAGGCGGGCGCGATTTGAAAAATACGCTTAACAGCTTAACGCAAGATGTCACCAACAAAGACACGGCGCTGCGCAATGAGCTCACCCGCATCGAACAAAAAGCGGATGATGCGGAAGCGAATCGGATTCATAGCGGTACGAGTGTCGAAGATGAGGTATTTCCTATCGGTCATACATTAACCGCCACTATCCGTGGCGGTCCTATTCTTGGCAGTCTTCATGTCAACAAGTGGCTGACCATTAGGCGTATCCCCGACTCTAAAGAGCCATATAGGTACGATGTGGTACATCCCACTGTTCATACCATGGCGGGAACTTGGGCATTTCGTGGGTTCACTGGGGAAAAAGATTCTCAGGTTTACGGATTATTTCAACGTGTGAGGTAACAACATGAAAGTGACGAATTTCCCCAAATGGGCAGATCCAAACGGCATCGCTTTGATATTGGAAGTGACCGAAGACAACGAAACCGTGTTTGATTTTGTGGCGTACGCCAACGACTGCGAGCCACAAGGCAGAGCTCTTTTCCAACGCGCTGTGTCGGGCGAGTTTGGCGATATTCAGCCCTTTGATGAGCCTGAGCACGATGAACACTAAACATCTGTTACTTATCACCACATTCATTTTTATAGGGGGAGCCCTCACCATGACCAGTAAGCCGCGCGGTATCCGCAACAACAACCCGCTCAATATTGAGTACAACAAAAACAACCAGTGGACAGGGCAAACAGGTGTTGAAGTGCTTGGGCGTTTTGCCACCTTCTCCCACATGAAATACGGCATTCGTGCGGGGGCGAAACTCATCAACAACTACATGACTCGATACGGCTTAGTGACCGTGTTCGACATCATCAACCGCTGGGCACCCGACCATGAGAACCCAACCAATGTTTACGCCGACACGGTCGCGGCGAGAATAGGTGTGGGCGTCAATCAAACGCTGACACAAGCGCACATTCCAAGCCTAGTGTATGAAATGATTAAGTTTGAGTGCGGCGTGTACGTTGACCGCGCCCTCGTGATGGAAGGCAGCCGATTAGCGGGGGTGGCTTAATGGCATTCCCTCTATTGGGGGTTGCCACCCTCATTGGTGATTTTTTCAAAGGCAGAAGTGAAGAGCGACAGCAAAGCGCGGAAATTAAGCGTGAGCTGCACAGTAAGCGCCTTGAGAGTATCCGACAAGGAAACATAAGCGCTAGTGACTTAGACGCCCTCAGCGTGAAAACGCGGGGCTGGAAAGACGAGTATTTACTGATTCTGACCACCATCCCCGTATTGCTCTGCTTCATTCCTGACTATGCCCAATACGCCTACGCGGGCTTTGATGCATTGGAACAAGTGCCGGAATATTACTGGTATCTGTTGGCGGGTATTTACATTGATACCTTTGGGTTTAGGCGGATGCTGAGAAACACATTCGAAAAATGGATAGAAAAAAGGCTAAGCGGGACACTATGACAGACATCTTGCCGATAATTACGGATTTAGGGCTCAAACCGACCGAATTACTGATTTTGTTCATGCTCTGGCAAAACATCAAGAACACGCGCAGCATATTGGACAAGCTAGTTGAAAAGGTTGGGAAACTTGAACTTAGGTTGTACTCAGAACGAAACGCCAGCTTAAAAATACACGAAAAAAAGTGAAGTTGCTCGAAAGCTCATTAATGACGATTTACTCATAGGGTAGTGAGTGGGCATACTCCGTTTGTCCCCATTACGTTCCTTGTAAAAACTGTAAAGGGGATATAAAAGGAGCCGAAAGGCTCCTTTTATATATTCGGCTAGAAAGTGGGGTAATTGCGAAGTAAATGCAACATGACGTAAACATT
This sequence comes from Vibrio penaeicida, assembly GCF_030689305.1. GTDB lineage: Bacteria > Pseudomonadota > Gammaproteobacteria > Enterobacterales > Vibrionaceae > Vibrio > Vibrio penaeicida_B. Next base: position 314,430 of record NZ_JAUYVM010000007.1, read on the forward strand.
TATCTACGGTGAAATAAAAATCACATCCTGAGACTCCAATTTAATTGATGTTGCTTCAACAACCTGATATTTTATGCGTCTTGTTGCGTTGTGGCTGATAACTAAAATATATTTATAAATGAAAATGATATACGGTGTTCATGGGACCAGTTTTTCTAGAGCTGAGTTAATTGAAAATAAAGGCTTCCAACAAGACAAATTTTCTGCTGGTCGGCACGGGAAAGGTGTATATCTTTGGGCTTATGACCCTGAACGACCAGATACACATAGTCGAGCGGAATTATTAGGCAGACATTGGCATAATATGCGTTTCGATAAAAATGCTTATAAGGACTGTGTGAAGAAAAGTTGTGCGGTTCTCTCTTGTCGTTGCAAGGTACTATTGCTCGATCTAGAGGCCGCAGAGAACTATCCCACACTTAGAGCATTTATGGAGAAAATTAGTTCTCGTCTTAGTGAAATGGTTTGTCCTGCTAAAGTGTCTAAAACAGACTTTGAAAATATCAAAGCAACTAAAGCGTATGACCTCTTTGTTGAAATGAAAAAAGAAGAGGATGATGTGGCATATAACGCTATTCACGTTAAAACAAAAGCGCCGCAGTCATATGTTGAACTGGTAACATCACAACGTAGGAATGCTCCTAGTTGGGAAGTTCATACTCAAGTTACACTTGATAGTTGCTATGTTATACATGATACTGATGTTGTGGAAATCTTAGAAAATAAGAATTACCCACCTATTAATTAGGAGTAAATAGATGACTGACAAGTTAGATATTCTGGCTAGACTGGATGCTATGTCAGATGTTGAGTTATTCGAGCGATTGGCAGGAGCCAGAGATTATGGACTAACTGAGGTACTCGGTTCATCCGAAGAGTTTCTTGGTCGCCATCGCATTAAACATACATATTGTCCTGATGAGCAAAGGCTTTTATCTTTCTCTGTAGCTAAAAAGCAGAAAGGTAGTAGTCGTATGTATCTCCATATGAGTCGAATAAAAGAGGCGGGCATGAGCCGCCTCAATTTTTTCAATGATCAACTTCCTTCGTGTGCTTAATTCATGCCAGAACAACACCCAATTCAAATAAAGTTTGTTGATTACATAAAACTTTATATCGAGAAAAACGCAAATACTACTATTGACTGTGTGCCTAACTGCGGTGATTTTCAACTTCAGTCGGCGCATAGTAGTTTTGATGAAGAATCAAATGAGATCTGGGTCAAGGTCAATTGCAAAATTGGCTTCAATGATGAAGATGAACCAATCGAAGATGCTGATTTTTGGCTAGATGTATCACTAGAAGCTTGCTTTTCTGTCGATATAGAGAAATTTAGTCGTGCAAGCCTTCATCACTGGGCTCATAACAATGCAACTATGGTTCTATATCCGTATGTTAGAGAGTCCGTTGCATCTCTTACAGGAAGAGTATTTACAAAAGAACAGGCGCTTCTTCCTTTACTCACTGTGCCAATAGTTCCTCAATCGAAATAAGCTCCGTATAGGAGCTTATTTACTTTTATTTTTCATGTAATTTATGTGGGAATAATTGTGTATAAACCTGCCATAAAATATTTAGGTTCCGATGTCCCGTAACCTGAGCAACCTCTTCAATCGAATACCCTTTTTCAAATAATCTACTGGCACCCTCACGTCTTAAATCGTGATAGCGTAAATCCTCAATACCAAGCGAGTTTCTTACTCTTTGAAATCCTGCTGTAACACTGCGTGAGTTGTACGGGAAAATCAGAGTGCCGTTTTTAGGTTGTCTCATCGCAATATCAAATGATTCAGCAAGTAACGGAACAATCATATGATTGCCTTGTTTCTTTCTAGGATCTTTTCGGTCACGGACTAACACCGTTTTGTGCTCTTCGTTGATGTCCTCCCATCGTAAATTGCAGACCTCACCAATACGCATACAAGTCAAAATACTGAAATCTAAAATATCGATGAAAGGAATTCGGATTTTCCCGTTTGAGCGAAAGTCTTGGCGAGCTTTTAGCCCTTCTTTAAGCTTATCCAATTCCTCATCGGTAGGGCGTCTGGTGCGCTTTTCGCTTTTACCTATCAACCCCATGTCTATCAATACGGGAACAGCTTCCTCAAATACAGAAAAGTTGGCGTTGATATCAAATACAGGGCTCGCTTTCTTCATCACCGAACGAAGGTAAGCAATATCATGATAAATAGTGACGGGTTTTGCTCCTGCTCCCTTACGGTTTCTACAGTGCTCTATGATGTCGCTAGGTTTTAGTCTGTTGCTCTCAACATTAGCTATGTCACAGTCTCTCAGCATGCGGATCACATATTGTTTTGTGCGACCCGTTCTATCCCATAAATCCCTGTCATTCATGTACATATCCAGTAGTACGTATAACGGTACGGATTTTTGAACTTCTGGTGTAGGCGATTCAAGCTCACTGACCTTTTTTAGTGCATAGGTTCTAGCGAATTCTTTTTTCCTGAATGTTTTAGATTCTCTATGTATAATCGCCGAATTCTTTTTAACGATGATGTCTGCTGTAAAGCGAAATTCTCCGCTTTTTAGCTGGCGTTTTTTTATGCTGAATGATGCCATTGTCCTACTCTTTTGATGCGTACTATATGCGTACCGATAAGAGAAATCGGGAGCAATTCTAGCAAACTAGTGTATATATATACAGTACCCAGATTAGTAGTAAACCATGATAAAACCTGAAAACTCTAGCAAATACGCACTTTCTCGCTTTTCCGTTGCACCCATGCTCGATTGGACAGATAGACACTGTCGTTACTTCCATCGCTTAATGTCGGATAACGCACTTCTGTATACCGAGATGGTGACAACGGGCGCGATTATTCATGGTAAGGGTGATTTCTTAGCGTACAGCGAAGAGGAACACCCTGTCGCATTGCAGTTGGGTGGTTCTAATCCGGCAGATCTTGCAACGTGTGCGAAGCTCGCTCAAGAGCGCGGCTACGATGAAATCAATCTAAATGTGGGTTGCCCGTCTGATCGTGTTCAAAATGGTCGTTTTGGTGCGTGCTTGATGGGAGAACCAAACTTGGTGGCGGAATGTGTTGCTGCCATGCGTGAAGTGGTTGATGTGCCTGTTACGGTAAAAACACGTATCGGTATTGATGACCAAGATTCTTATGAATTCCTCACGGACTTTGTTTCTACGGTTTCTGAGAAGGGTGGTTGTGAGCAATTCACCATACATGCCCGTAAAGCGTGGTTGAGTGGATTAAGCCCAAAAGAAAACCGTGAAATTCCTCCTTTGGACTATCCTCGCGCTTACCAACTTAAAAAAGATTTTGCACATCTGAATATTGCGGTGAATGGCGGAATCAAAACTCTGGACGAAGCGAAAGAACATTTGCAGTATCTCGATGGTGTAATGATCGGCCGTGAAGCCTATCAAAGCCCGTACTTGCTAGCTTTTGTTGATCAAGAGTTGTTTGGTTCTGAAAAGCCAGTTAAGAAACGCTCTGATATTGTGCGCGAAATGTACCCCTATATAGAGAAAGAGCTATCGAATGGCGCGTATCTAGGTCATATGACGCGTCATATGCTCGGATTATTCCAAAGTATGCCGGGTGCTCGACAGTGGCGTCGCTACATCAGTGAAAACGCTCACAAGAAAGGGGCTGGGCTAGAAGTTGTCGAGACAGCGTTAGCTAAAATCCCTGCTGAATTGGATGTGTAAAAATCGCCACCTGTTAGCTAAATTGACCATAATTAGAAATATGAAGCCTTGAGTTAGCATTCAAGGCTTTGTTGTATTTACTTGTTATAAAAGGAAAAAAGAGTATTTTTCAAAAGTTGGTCTGCTTCCTGCAATAACTCAGCTATATAGTTGAAAGTAAAAATACAAAAGGGGCAAACAATGATTGAACTGCTATTTGTGTTGGTATTTCTGGGTGTGTTGTTTTTTACTGGCGTCACCCTAGTGTCGATTTTCGCAGCGGGTGCCGTGGCTTTCGCAGTCATGTTAGTGTTCGGAATGATGGGTATGGTATTTAAGTTATTGCCTTGGTTAATTGTATTGGCAATTGCTTGGTGGTTCTTCCGTAACAAAGTGTACTGCCCGCGTTAAAATTGAGTCAGCCCTGAATGAGATGTCTTTTCGTACAGGGCAATTATGATAGTATCCCCATGTGTTCATAACTGACGGGTGGGGCTTCCTTCCATGAAAAATCGCGTTTGTGCGGCTTTGTTCTCTTCTTCTTTATTAATGTGTACGTTTTCTTCTTACGCGGAAACGGACTTTTCCGTGAAAGTATCTGGCGATGCGTGGTCGGCAAAAACGGCTTATAAGCATGATGCCGAAACTATTTTAAATAGTGACAGAGAAACCAAGTTCACAGGCTCGTTAGCGCTAGAGCACAATATTGCCTATGTGCCAAATTTTAGAGTTCGCTTTAGCCCAGTAGAAATGAGCTATATCAAATTCAATAAAACGGATTTTACTTTCTACTACGATCTGATTGAGCACGATCTTTTGCATTTTGATGCCGGTCTTACGGTTTCCCAATACGCGAATGGTGTCTACTCAAACCCTGTTGATCCAACGCAGGACTTCAATAAAGTTCTTTTTAGCTGGTATGCCAACGCGGCGATTACTATTCCTGAAACAAACTTTGATGTAATTGGTGAGTTTGATTTTGGTAATAGTGATGGTGATAAAACTGCCGATGTCACTGCGGGTATGCGCTATCGTTTTGATTTCGAAAAAGTCGACGTGGCGATTCGAGCTGGATATCGCGTGATGGATTACCGCTTTAACATGTTTTCAGGACCGAGCGATATGTATTTAACACATGGTGCATTTGTCGGAGTCGAAGCGGGATTTTAAACATTCTCCCTCTATTCCCCTTAAATTAGAAAAGGCATATTGAGTCATATCAATATGCCTTTTTGTTATTTGTGTTAACAATCTATTTGCAAAGTGCGTATTTTGCGTCATTCTTATTAACATACTTGTTAGCACGGAACGACCCATGACGATTTCTGAACTGCGAAGCCTGTATCAAGATAATCAACTCATTGAGGCAATCATCGAACCTTCTATCCAAGAAGGAACTTGGATTGTGGAGTTTCGTCATACGCGAGGCGGCTTTATTCTTCTTACCGATTCACACGGTGAAGAGTGTCATTACATAGACTTAGATAAGGCATCTAAATCTGCGCTAGCGGTTGGATTTCGCCAAGTTCGCATTGAAGAGTACTGATTCCACCCGTTCACATCCTTTCTTACTTCCAAAAAGTTATAAAACATGCTCATCTATTCTTTTTTATTATTAAGGGGAGTGGTTAATCTATCATCACGCAATGAATAGGGATGTCGTGACATGTTACTTAAGGAACTTTCCGCCCTCGCAAGCCCACTTAACGATCAGCAAATAGGTCAATTACAACAAGCTATTTCTGAATTGTCCCCACAGCAGCTAGCGTGGGTGAGTGGTTATTTTTGGGGTATAAGTCAAAATCAACCAGCTGGTGCTGCCGCGCCTATTAATCAGGCTGCCGCCGCAGTAGCCGCAAAACCAGCCGGCAAACTGAGCATCATCTTCGCCTCACAAACGGGTAACGCGAAAGGCGTTGCAGAAGCGCTGAAAGAAGAAGCGCAAGCAGAAGGAATTGCAGTAGAGCTATTCGACGCGAGTGATTACAAAGGTAAGAACTTGGCGAAAGAAACCCACGTTATCGTGGTGGCCTCTACAAACGGTGAAGGTGAAGCACCAGATAATGCTATGGAGCTTCATGAGTTCCTACAATCTAAGAAAGCACCGAAATTACCGAACTTGCAATACGCAGTGATTGGTTTGGGTGATTCGAGCTACGAGTTTTTCTGCCAAACGGCAAAAGATTTCGATGAGTACCTGTCTAAGCTAGGTGCGACATCATTTATTGATCGCCTTGATTGTGATGTTGACTATGAAGCGCCTGCAGCGGAGTGGCGTAAAGCGGCTCTTGAAAAAGCCAAAGACATGCTTTCCGCTGGGAACGAAGCTGAAGTGGTTCAGCTTCATGCTGGCGGTCAGCCTGCTGCTGCTCACAGCCAGTACACTAAGCAAAAGCCGTATACTGCAACACTTCTGACTAGCCAGAAGATTACGGGTCGTGATTCTGGCAAAGATGTTCGTCATATCGAAATTGATTTAGATGAGTCGGGTATTACCTATCAGCCTGGCGATGCGTTAGGTGTTTGGTATGAAAACAGCGCTGAGTTAGTCGATGCTATTTTAGCGAAGGTTGGTTTGTCGGGTATCGAAACGATTGAAGTTGATGGTGAAAGTCTTTCTATTCGTACTGCGTTGATAAGCAAATACGAAGTGACGACGTCTAACCCTCAATTGGTGACTAAGTTTGCAGAATTTTCTGGCAGTAAAAAGCTAGAGAAACTGGTTGCGGACAAAGACAAGTTACGTGAATACGCGGGTAATACTCAAGTTATTGATGTGCTTGGAGAGAAGAAAACTAAGCTATCGGCGGAAGAATTAGTAGGAATACTGCGTCGCCTAACGCCTCGCTTATATTCGATTGCATCTGCGCAAAGCGAAGTTGATGAAGAAGTTCATTTAACGGTAGGTGTCGTGGAATACGGCGTAGGTGAAGAGACTCGCTATGGTGGTGCGTCTAGCTTCTTATCTCATCGATTAGAAGAAGGCGGTGAAGTTAAGGTATTTATTGAAAACAATAATAACTTCAAATTACCACAAGACGACAACACGCCAGTGATCATGATTGGTCCTGGTACTGGTATCGCACCTTTCCGTAGCTTCATCCAAGAGCGTGACAACCGCGATGCAGAAGGTAAAAACTGGTTGTTGTTTGGTGACCGTACTTTCACTCAAGATTTCTTGTATCAGGTGGAATGGCAGAAATACCTCAAGTCTGGTTTGTTGACTCAGTTAGATGTCGCATTTAGCCGTGATCAACAAGAAAAAGTATATGTTCAGCATCGAATTCTTGAGCACGCAGAGCAAATGTGGCAGTGGATTCAAGATGGCGCCTATATCTACGTGTGTGGCGATGCCACTCGCATGGCGAAAGATGTCAATGATGCATTGGTCTCTGTTGCAAAAGAGCATGGCGGTTTAAGCCAAGAAAAAGCAGAAGAATTCATTAACGATCTGCGTAAAGCAAAACGTTACCAAAGGGATGTGTACTAATGAGTGATAAGCAAGAAGTACTAGGCGAAGTGCTCGGTCCACTTTCCGATAATGAGCGTCTAAAAAGAGAAAGTAATTTCCTACGCGGTACGATCACTGAAAATTTACAAGATCGTATCACTGGTGGATTTACCGCAGATAATTTCCAGTTGATTCGTTTCCACGGAATGTACCAACAGGATGATCGCGATATTCGTGCTGAGCGTGCAAAGCAAAAGCTTGAGCCACTGCACAATGTAATGTTACGTGCACGTATGCCTGGCGGCATTATTAAGCCAGAGCAATGGCTAGCTATCGACAAGTTTGCTGATGAACATACGTCCTATGGAAGTATCCGTTTAACGACTCGTCAAACATTCCAGTTCCACGGTGTACTTAAGCCAAATATTAAATTGATGCACCAAACGCTGAACAGCATTGGTATTGATTCAATTGCAACAGCGGGTGATGTTAACCGAAACGTACTTTGTACAACCAACCCAATCGAATCACAGTTTCATCAAGAAGCTTATGAGTGGGCGGCGAAAATCAGTGAACACTTACTTCCAAAGACGCGTGCTTACGCAGAGATTTGGTTAGATGGTGAAAAAGTAGAAACCACAGATGAAGAGCCGATTCTAGGTAGTAACTATCTACCACGTAAGTTTAAAACTACGGTTGTGATTCCACCTCAGAATGACGTAGATGTCCATGCTAATGATTTGAACTTTGTTGCAATTGCAGAAGAAGGCAAGCTAGTTGGTTTTAATGTTCTAGTAGGTGGTGGTCTTGCCATGACGCATGGTGATACATCGACTTACGCACGTCGCGCGGATGACTTTGGTTTTATCCCACTAGAAAAAACGCTAGACGTTGCAGCAGCCGTGGTAACCACTCAGCGCGACTGGGGTAATCGTTCAAACCGTAAGAACGCTAAAACAAAATACACCTTAGACCGAGTAGGTTCTGATGTATTTAGAGCAGAAGTTGAAAGACGAGCTGAAGTAAAGTTTGAAGATAGCCGTCCTTACGAGCTGACTTATCGTGGTGACCGGATTGGTTGGGCGGAAGGCATCGATGGCAAACACCATTTAGCGCTTTTCATTGAAAACGGTCGTCTGCTGGATTACCCAGGAAAACCTCTGAAAACAGGTGTAGCTGAAATCGCGAAAATCCACAAAGGTGATTTCCGCATGACAGCGAATCAGAACCTTATCGTTGCAGGTGTACCAAAAAGCCAAAAAGCGAAAATCGAAAAGATTGCGCGTGAACACGGCTTGATGGATGACAGCGTGAGCGAACAGCGTAAAAACTCGATGGCATGTGTGGCGTTTCCTACTTGCCCACTTGCAATGGCAGAAGCGGAGCGCTTCTTACCAGAGTTTGTTACGGACGTTGAAGGTATCCTTGAAAAGCACGGGTTACCTGAAGATGAGAACATCATCTTGCGCATAACTGGTTGTCCTAATGGATGTGGTCGTGCAATGTTGGCTGAAATTGGCTTAGTCGGTAAGGCACCTGGTCGATATAACTTACACTTAGGAGGGAACCGCGCAGGTACTCGTATTCCTAAGATGTATAAAGAGAACATCACAGATGCTCAAATCCTAGAAGAGATCGATCACTTGGTTGAACGCTGGGCAAATGAGCGTAACGAAGGCGAGTGCTTCGGTGACTTCACAATTCGTGCGGGCATTATCGAAGAAGTCTTCATCTCTAAGAGGGATTTGCATGCCTGATACTACAGCAACAAAGAAGCCCCAGCTTTCTGAGTTATTGTCGATGACCAAGGCGGAGCAGTCGCTGCGCCTTGCTGAATTGAACGGTTATTTAGAAACACTGACGGCACAAGAAAGAGTCGCGTGGGCTATCGAAAACTTAGAAGGCACACATGCGGTGTCGTCCAGTTTTGGTATTCAGGCTGCAGTGATGCTTCATTTGGTTTCTCAAGTTAAAGCCGATACGCCAGTCATTCTGACGGATACGGGCTATTTGTTTCCAGAAACGTATCGCTTTATTGACGAACTAACTGAGAAACTCAATTTGAATCTCAAGATCTTCAGTGCTGCAACTAGCCCTAATTGGCAAGAAGCACGTTATGGAAAATTGTGGGATCAAGGTGTAGAAGGTATAGAAAAGTACAACAAGCTAAATAAAGTGGAACCAATGCGTCGTGCATTGGATGAACTTGAGGTGGGTACTTGGTTTTCTGGTCTTCGCCGCGAGCAATCGAGTTCTCGAGCGAACTTACCCATCCTAGCTATTCAAAACGGTGTATTTAAGTTTTTGCCTGTAATCGATTGGACGAATAAAGATGTCCACTATTACCTAGAGGAAAATAACCTTCCATATCATCCACTTTGGGAAGAAGGCTATCTGTCTGTAGGTGATACCCATACAACCCGTAAGTGGGAGCCGGGAATGAGCGAAGAAGAAACTCGCTTCTTTGGATTGAAGAGAGAGTGTGGTCTTCATGAAGAAGAGAACGAAAGTGATGGCTCAGGCATTTAAATGACAACTTAGTATCGTGATAGAAAAGCTGCTTATGCAGCTTTTCTTTTTTATAGGCAATCTCAGCTGTGCGCTTTTTGTACTAAAATGAATAACTTTGTGGATAAGTTGTGCTTATTCTGGGGTAAAATATGGATAAATCAGCACTTTGAATGAAATTCAAAGAAAAGTGCGTTTTTTCCTTATTTTTTAAAGAAAAGGCTTGCCATAAAGATTAGTGTCTCTATAATGCCGCCTCACTGACACGGCAGACGCCACAAGGCTTCAGCAGTGTTGGAGAGGTGAAAAACTTCTGAGAAAATAAATTTGAAAAAGTGTTTGACTCTTCAAATTATCTCGCTAGAATGCACCTCCGCTTTGAGAGAAAAACTTCTCGAAAAGCAACGCTCTTTAACAATATAGACCTATCAATCTGTGTGGGCACTCGTTGATGATAATCCAAATAGTTTCTTCGGAAACAATTTAGGTTTCAATGAACTGAGTGACCAATACGATGATGACTTTCTTAGAAAGCAATCATTGGCACAGTCAATTCATTATCGTTCTGTTGGAACGATAATAGCTTTAGAATTACATGTTTATGTTTTCATAAATATTAGTTTTGAAGTCAGTATTCATTGAGCCGAACAAAATCTTAAATTGAAGAGTTTGATCATGGCTCAGATTGA
>NZ_JAUYVM010000070.1 GCF_030689305.1 Vibrio penaeicida
ACCTGCTGCGTCGTCTTTTGCACTGTTGATTTTGAAACCTGAAGACAAGCGCTCCATGGATAGGTTTAGGTCACCTGCTGCGTTGTTTAAGTGACGCTGCGCTGTCATTGCTGATACGTTGGTGTTTACAGTCATGCCCATGATGTATTCTCCAAATTAGTTGATTGTTTGTAATTAAAGAGTCTTGCGTATTTGCTAAGTCTCTTTCCTCTCTCTGTACTTTATGTAACGGCTCAAAGTTAAAATTCTTTAGTTAAAAAATAGACAAAACTTAAAAATATTAACGCTAAAAGTACAAATCAAATTCTAATCACAAAAACAAACAACAAAGTAAGAAAAACACTCAAGATTATCGGCAGAAAGCCGAAAAATACCACCTTATTCATCATGAGTTCTTAACTTAATATTAAATGGTGGAAATCTGTCTTCGTTTACAGATTCGCTTTGCTGTTTCGACTAAGAAGTCAGAACAGCAAAACGGTCTATTTATTTGTTTCGATTCATGTCCACTGTGATCTCTTACACCCATTATTTTCTCCCTGCCCCTCATAAGAAAGAGAGGCGGGAAGGAACGTCATGGGCAGGCGCTCCTCCCCGCGAGAGAGTCGATTAACCAAGCAAGCTCATCGCAG
>NZ_JAUYVM010000071.1 GCF_030689305.1 Vibrio penaeicida
AGCGTTGGGGCATGTCAGTCCGGTTGAGTACGAAAGTATGTAGTTATGTGGTGTCTACTTTTTATGGGGTACACCAATGCTTCCGGTGGAGGAAAACTCAGAAGGTATGAAAAAGTTTATTTTTGGTTCGTTCTTTTTATTCATCGTTGCTTTTAGTGCCTACTTATCGTTTGGCGTTTATCGGAACTCTTTTCTCTCAACAAATATTGAAAATGGTAGCTATAGCGCGTGCTTGAATGATTCCAAGATAAAGAAATACAGCATTGACCTGTGGGATCAAGATGAAAGTTTTGATATCCGGTTTGTCGAATCAGGTAATACTCATTGCTTTGCCCCAAGGTTCCCGGCAATTGAGGTTTCGTCCTCAAAAGTTACTCACTGGTTACATATAGTGGAAACGTCGGGTGATGTGCAGTTTTTTGGCAAACATGCGTCCTTAGGTAATTTGGGACCACAATGGGTCTTTGTTGATGTTGGCAGCCAAGAGAGACGTGATAATAGCTATCCATTTTATAGTGTGGGTGGGCGTTGTTGCCTAAATCAGTTGAACCTTTTTCGAGTCTTGCGATCTGATCCTTTATGATGGTTAGAGCGGTGGT
>NZ_JAUYVM010000072.1 GCF_030689305.1 Vibrio penaeicida
TTCAATGCTAAGAGATGGCGTCATGTGGGATGAAAATACAGCTAAAAATTAGCTATTGACGCCATAGTCGTTTGTTATGTAGTCTCTCAACTGAACAGCCTATTTAGCTTCGAAGTTACAGCCAAAACGATAGTCATTAACCTTTACGTCTCACTTCCTTTTGAGCTGAACCAAATACTCCGATGTACTGCCATCCCAATAACACTTTACGCATCTACCTTGCTCGAATAAATGGGTACAGTTTTCGTATTCATATAAATAATGAGCACATTCTGGACACAACGACACCATTTTAGATTTAGACTTCATGAATAAACTCGAACACTCATTACATCTAACTAAATCATCGCTCATATGCAACTCCGCCTTTTTCAGCTTCAAATTGCCCTCCGCCTACTACATAACGCCCTGTTAAGGTGTGAGCAACGCAATACCCACGCCTCCGCATACCACCCTAATCACTTAAACTAACGCATGATGAAAATGCCACGCGTTGCGAATCACTCTTAAACAGATTGTATGGATAATAAGCTCTCCAATCGGGTAAGGTGAGACCCAGACTTTAGCTGCAACTAAAGTTCTTCTATCTGGT
>NZ_JAUYVM010000073.1 GCF_030689305.1 Vibrio penaeicida
GCTCATTACGCAGAAGCTATCAAGCCCGACATCTCCATCATAAAAGCAGAAAACATTCGATTGATGAGTGACTTAGTCATACGCCGTAATCAGCTACTCTCTATGCAAACCATGGAGAAGAATCGTATTCAGGTATTGCCAAAATCTCTGCATTCGACCATCAAGCCAATGCTAACTGCTATGAAAAAACAGATTTCAAACATCGAGGATAAGCTGCTTAAACTCATCGAATCGTGTCCAGAATATCAGACCAAAAACGACATCCTACAAAGTGTTCCGGGCATTGGAAACATCGCAGCGGCATCAATCATCAGCAACGTTCCCGAACTGGGTTACATCACCAACAAACAAGCCGCTTCACTCATTGGTGTCGCACCCATTACTCGAGAAAGTGGGCGCTACAAAGGCAAACGGGTGATTCAAGGAGGAAGGGCGCAAGTTCGAACCGTTCTATATATGGCAATGATGTCTGCTATGCAGTGTAACCCTGTTTTCAAAGCGACTTATACCCGTCTCGTTCAATCAGGAAA
>NZ_JAUYVM010000074.1 GCF_030689305.1 Vibrio penaeicida
CCCCCCCCCCCCCCCCCCACAGCATTAGCCCCTGCCCCAGCCCCAGCCCGAGCCTCTGCCTGTCGCAGAGCCAGAGCCAGAGCCAGAGCCAGAGCCAGAGCCAGAGCCAGAGCTCGATATGCCTAAGATTGTGCCAAACGAGTTCGGTACACCACAAAATGAAGACTGGGATTTTGATGATACTGACCTTAGTGGTCTTGAGGAATTGTCAGATACGCCAGATTCAACAGATGATCTTGGCTTAAATGATTTAGAGGATAACGACTTAGGTGAATTCGATGAATCTGCTGCATTGGATGCGATGGCAGATGAGCCAGCGCCACTGCCAGAAGATTTGGATGTAGCCGAGCCAGTATTAGAAGCAGCGGAGCCTGAAGCTGCAGATGTTGAAGCTTCCGAGCCGGAAATATCTGAGTCAGAAGCGGTTGAACCTGTAGAAAACGAAGTTGCTGAAGAGCTGGATGAGCCTGACGCCATTGAACTTGACGATGCAGATTTAGGTGAGTTTGATGAATCTG
>NZ_JAUYVM010000075.1 GCF_030689305.1 Vibrio penaeicida
TTAACCTCACACCCTTCCTCACTGCTGAAAGTACTTTACAACCCGAAGGCCTTCTTCATACACGCGGCATGGCTGCATCAGGCTTGCGCCCATTGTGCAATATTCCCCACTGCTGCCTCCCGTAGGAGTCTGGACCGTGTCTCAGTTCCAGTGTGGCTGATCATCCTCTCAGACCAGCTAGGGATCGTCGCCTTGGTGAGCCTTTACCTCACCAACTAGCTAATCCCACCTGGGCATATCCTGACGCGAGAGGCCCGAAGGTCCCCCTCTTTGGCCCGAAGGCATCATGCGGTATTAGCCATCGTTTCCAATGGTTATCCCCCACATCAGGGCAATTTCCCAGGCATTACTCACCCGTCCGCCGCTCGACGCCGAATAGCAAGCTATTCTCGTTTCCGCTCGACTTGCATGTGTTAGGCCTGCCGCCAGCGTTCAATCTGAGCCATGATCAAACTCTTCAATTTAAGATTTTGTTCGGCTCAATGAATACTGACTTCAAAACTAATATT
>NZ_JAUYVM010000008.1 GCF_030689305.1 Vibrio penaeicida
AACATTCGCCTTATGAGCGACTTAGTTACACGACGTAACCAACTACTCACCATGCAGACCATGGAAAGAAACCGACTTCAAATATTACCAAAGAATATCGCATCCACGATTTCTCCCATTCTTACCGCACTAAAAAATCAGATAGAGAAAGTAGAAGAAAAAATAGAGAAACTGATTGATAGTTGCCCTGAGTATCAAACCAAAAACGCGGTTCTTCAAAGCATGCCAGGCGTTGGAAAAGTCCTGGCTGCCTCCTTAATTAGCAACGTACCTGAGTTAGGTCTTATCACTAATAAACAAGCTTCTTCTCTCATTGGTGTCGCTCCAATAACAAGAGAAAGTGGACGCTTTAAAGGTAAGCGGATGATACAAGGAGGTCGAGCTCAGGTTAGAACCGTTATGTACATGGCGATGATGTCGGCTATCCAATGCAACCCTGTTTTTAAAGCAACTTATAAACGATTACTTGCGGCAGGAAAGCCTAAGAAAGTCGCGATAGTTGCCTGTATGAGAAAGATGGTTGTGACACTTAATTCAATGCTAAGAGACGGTGTAATGTGGGATAAAGATAGCGTCAAAAATTAGCTATTGACTCCATAGTCTCTTGTTATGCGCCTGATGACCAATAAGTTGTGAATATGATGTTAGACACAATACCCGTGGCAATACCAACAACGATGGACAAGATAAAAGAATACAACTTCATCGAGTACTTACCATCGGCTTCTTCTTTAAACTGTTCAGATTTTTTGGTTAGCAGGATATAACTTGGCTTACTCGTATCTGCCGAGGTCTCCGCCCAAACCCCAATAATAACAGAAGCAATAAGAGAAAAGATTGTAAATATGAAAACTGAAAAGAAGAACTTACCCCAATAACCGCTGGTTGAAATTTCGAGCAATTTATCGACTTTCTCCTGTACCGCTACAGATGACCCAAGTAAGGGTTGAAGGTCACTTAAATTACTATTACTTATATGGTCAGCTGAATAGAAGCACGCAGCAATTGAGCATATAAATAGACTTAAGCTAAGTAAAACCGCAATTTTCCCAGAGTGATTTCTTATAAACTTACGAAAAGGGCTTTCTGGCAACAGTATATGTTTGATGTGAGAGCTCAATAAAGACTCAATATCAGCTCCCCAAGATCTAGCTGTATGCTCAATCCTAAACGACATTATGCCTGCAGAGCCAAAGACACGTGAAAGAGGTAAAATTGGAGAGTCGTCTGAACTAAAAATTGCTATATTTCCAGACATCTTCGTCCGAAAGCTTAGTTCTATATTCTGACGTTCAGGATGTTCCCTATCTTTAAATTGAACGATAAACGACCAGCTCAAGTTAACTTGCGTGACAACTAACGGCTTTACTTCTGTATAACTTTTAAAGTCCTCAAGACTGTCAAGCAAGACACTGGAATTGTCATCGAACTGTAGCTGTACGTTGAACTTAATTAATGATGAGTCATTTTGTTGATTTACACGTTGATTAACAAGGTGATAAACATTTTCAATATCATTATGTGCAATTGAAAAAGAGCCACTGTAGGCTTTTTCAATTGTCTGAGGTTTACCTAATAGCCCACCTAAAAATTTGCTAAAATTTTCTGGCTCACAAGGTAAAGCGATCATAAATTTATCGTCTTTAGCCACTTTTTGTAGAACTTCATTCATTTATTCATATTCCTTGAACTTACTTAAGGCGCATAACGCCAGCTTAAACCGCAGACAACGCACAAATCAAGCCGCTGCACTGCGCCTTAAACACTTAAATCACTGCAAACTAAAAGTGCCACGCGTTGTTTGTCGGTTTGAAGCTTTTGTTATGTGTAATTTGCCAAGTGCATCTCTATAAAATCAAGATCTGATTTGTAGAAATCAACTAAAGGAATTTCTTCTAAATCAAACCAATAAAATGTTTGTTGCCTTTCTTTATCAACAGCTATTGGGGTAGAACTCTCATCGGCCAAGAGTAATACGTAGTGAATGTCACCGCCAAACTCATTTCGAGCTTGATGACACCCCAAGATTTTTAGGTTCTTAAGACCCGTCTCTTCCCACAACTCTCGAATAGCAGCTTGCTCACCTGATTCGCCACTATCTACTGCGCCACCTGGAAACTCAAAAACCATTCCTTTATTGTGACGAAATCTTCGTTGAATAAGCACCTTACCGCGTTTTACTACTACAGCCATTGATAAATTTTTCATGCCTCACCCTCAAATTTCGTGACACACATAACGCCCAATTAAGGTGTGAGCCACGCTACCACGCCACTCAATTTGGACATCGTAAACACTGAACTAAACCCGAACTAAAAATGCCAAGCGTGGGGAATCACCCTTAAATTGTTTGTTAGGCATTTACAAGCTCTACGCTCATTTTCTTGATGTTATTCAGTTTTTTGCAATAAGAAACTGACTCTTCTGTGTGCTTACTAATAAGAAAACTTACAGATTCACCAATATACCCCGTTAATAATACCAGAGAGTTAATTATCGTTAGCAAGCGATAAAAATTAGCTTTATCATCAAAATCAGTAACAAATCCATGTACGATAGCGTTTCTATTTAAGTTAATATCATTGCTGTAGCTACCAGTACTTGAATAATAGTCATTTTCAACTACAAATTTAATACTTTCAATGAGTTGAACTACTTCATTAAATTGGTCATGAAATTTAACAGATTTAAAGTCTGATGGTATCCAATCGTAACCATGAAAAACAAATTCATTTATGACCCTCTTTTGCAACTTTTCTAATACATTTATTAAATCTTTAACCCCGACAGACTCGCTACAATTAACTTCAATTCTCATCCCAATATCACGAATCAAACCTTCAATACAAGGGATCAGCGATACTATCGAGACAGAATAGAGACCAAAGTGAAATGCTTCTATCGATTGTTTAATTATTCTTAAGTATTTTTCAGTTAAATTATTATTTTGATAATGACAACAATAAAGCCTAGCAATAAACTCTGTAGGGTACCATTTACCAAATTCATGGCTAATATTTTTACTGTCAGATTTAACAGCATTAGAAAATACATCTAATTCTTCAACGGTAATTAGTGGTGGAACTACAACTGTTACTGTATAAAAGGTTTCACGTAATTTGGCAACATAGCTTGAGTTTTCGGGAAAGCACTCTTTCTTAGGGAAGAAAGCGATTTCTCCTCCTGTTTCAATCCGAAATCCGTTGATCTGTATGTTAGAGTTTATCGTAACCTCACTAACAACAGCATCCAAACCAATAAAATCTTGTAAGTCTTCCTTCGAATGTAGCTTATGTTGCCTTTTGCATTTTCTATATAGCTCTTGAAAATTAGTCAATTTGACACCTCTGATGTAAGCCTGAATGCCTAACAACTTATTAGACCGATACAATCCACCTATCTCTGTAGCTCGTATCCACCTAACATGCTTGTGCTCTGTTCTTAAACTATTTTAAATTCATACGATTATGCCACGAAATTGATTTCATAGGGTTGTGAAGTCTGGAAAATGTCGAGCTAAAACGCGATTGTACAAAAAAGTATCAGCTTGGTTGTATATACAGTAAGAAATGATCGGGTATCACAGCCGTGAGATATACACTGACTAAGGCATAAAAAAGCTGCCTGCCTTGGGGGAGACAGGCAGAAATGTAGTGCTCGGTTAAGGGGATCCGCTTTTCTCGCTCGAGTAGCCTCCCATGTGGAAATCCAGTTTCTTTTAGTCCAAAGTTCTTAATATTTACCTGAAAGCAGTGAACCAAAATCAGGTACGTGGGTGTCAATGCCTAGCTCTTTCATCATTTTGTATGCCGTAGCAATAGATGAAGAAATAACAGGGATACCAATGCGATCTTCAATAGGCTGTATCGAAGGTAAGGAAGGCATCTGTACGCATGCAGAAGCCACCAGCACGTCCACCCCTGAAGTTTGCAGCTTCTTGGTTATCTCAATAGGGGCTCTCGGATTTTGTGTACCTACCTCTAAGTTATTCGATATTTCCAATGAAAGGCTATCAACCACTTCAATCCCCTCACTTTCAATATAGTCAATCACAAGGGCGGTGAGCGGTTTCATGTATGGTGCCAACAGCGATATTCTTTTAGCTCCTAAAGCATGAAGCCCTTCAACCAATGCGCCAGCGCTCGTCACTACAGGGCAGTTAGCCCCATTTTGTGTCGCTACATCATTCAATCGTTTTTCCGATTCGCGGTGGTACCCCCGCCCCATGCTCATTATCGCGACCAAGCAGGCATAGCCCATCACATCCACGTGCGCATCGGACAATTCCAACGCGCACCGCAAGCTGTCGCTGTCCATTTTTTCCAGTTCAGATTTTGTCACGTTCTTCATTCGCATTCGCGAAGAATGAAACGTAAATCGTTCAGGGTGAACACTTTCTCGCGCTCGGAAAATCGCGGGTACTTCCGTTTCCATTGTAATGTTGGAAGACGGAACAATTTGACCAATACGAAAACGTTGTTTTGTCGTCATAAGTCGCGCTCCTTAGCGGCATAGGTTTTATCTATGTTTGTCTCTGCCAAATTATCCAAGGCGACATTATCCGAGGCTTGTTCGTCACCATCGTGAAAATGGGCAGGCTGAATCGGATTGCGATTCACATGAAGTTGGAACACGTCGAATCGATTGTAGTGCCCCGTTATGTCATGCATCTGCCTTGGTTGAATACACTTGTTTAGATCAATCTCCGCATAAACAATACCTTCTTCATCAATGAGGGGTTCACCTAATACGCGTCCGTCGGGGCCAATAAACCCAGTGAACGCACTGCTTTTTCGCTTCAAGAGCACTTCAGATTCTGGGTGCGTCTTTTTAAATGTGTCGATGATTTCCTGTGAAACGATCGAGCAAGACACCGCCGTAAACACTTTACCTTCAAACGAGTGCGCAGAAGATCGGAGCTTTATGGCTTCTGCCATATTGTAATCTGGCGGTGCGACGGGCAATGAAATGTAGTTTGCGACATGCATCAGTTCTCCCTGAGCAAGCAAAGAAAAGCGAGCCAGAGTATTGGTATTCTCTCCACAAGCTAACGCACCAAGCGGGCCAACCGACGTTTTATGCACTTTCAGTTGCGAGCCGTCTCCCGGTGCCCAAGTAAGCTTTTCCGCCCACGTTGGCACGAGTTTTCGGTGCTTCCCTATTATCTCGCCCTCATCGCTGATGATCACAATCGTGTTATAAAGCGTCCCAACGCCCACCGAACTTCGCTCGTTCACACCAATCACCACATTCGCCTTAAAGCGAGCGGCTTGCTGGGCAATTTTCTCGATTTCCGGACCTGGGATCTCAATTGCACATTTGCATAGCTTTTCAAACCAAGGGCTACCTTCTGGCGGCGTCATGATCCAGTTCCAATAGGGGTAACCGGGAATGAAGACTTCAGGAAACGCAATCAATGTCGCGCCCTCTAGCGCCGCCTCTTCAATAAGATCGCATGCTTTATCAACGGTCGCGTCTGTATCGAGAAAAACAGGCGCAGCTTGAATGGCGGCAGCTTTAAATACATTCAGTTCTAATGCTGGCATAACGCCCCCTCACTTTGCCGCAACAACAGAATGTCTGAGGCTGCCTACGTGCTCAAGCTCAGCCTCAATCACATCACCGGGCCAAACCCACTCTTGAGGTTCGCGCCCAGCCCCCACACCTTCTGGCGTTCCCGTTGCAATAATGTCGCCGGGTTCGAGTGTAATCCCTTTGCTGATATCGTTGATGAGTTCATTCACTTTAAAAAGCATATGACGAGTATTCGAATCCTGTTTCGTCTCGCCATTCACCTTTAAACTCAAATTCAAATCCTGTGGATCAGGGATTTCATCTGCCGTCACAATGCACGGACCAAAAGGTGCGAACGTGTCTTGCCCTTTTGAATAAATCCATTGACCCGCACGGCGGCAATCTCTGGCACTCATATCGATAAGCAAGCTATAACCAAACACGTAATCCAGCGCAGACTCTTTAGACACCCCTTTGGCTTTGGTGCCAATAACAACCGCCAGTTCGACTTCCCAATCCAATTGTTGGGTGATTTCGGCATTGTGCTCAATCACATCATTCGGTCCTATCACCGTCGTGGGCGGTTTAGAGAAAATCACCGGCTCCTTTGGCAGTGCTTTATCGGTGTCCAAAGTACGGCTCGATTCAGCAACATGCTCAACGTAGTTCAAACCGATCCCGAAAATGTTTTTCTTAGGACGAGGGATCGGAGCCAGTAATAACGCATTAGCAAGTGGAGTACAGCAATCTGCTGGCCAGTTTTTATCGTGACTTTCGAGCAATTCCGTAGCAACGCGAACGACATTCGGTCCCAGCTCGATAAAAGACTGCATACAACTGGGCAGATCAATATTGTTATGGCTCGCGAGAATGGCAAGATCAATCACTTGGTTATCGACCAATGCCCCCAAGCGCGATTCCGATTGAATGTGTGGGCGAAAAGTAACAAGACGCATAATAAATTCCTTTTTCGAGTGAATATTAGTGTGAATATTCTTTTTGTTTGGACTTTTTAAACTAGCCGTTTGAAACTAACGGTTTGGCACTGCTTGATGCCCATCGTTTTCTGCTAGCGCTTCCTCTCGATACAAGCCCAGTGCTTCAATGGTGGGCAGATCACTGAAGCAAAACAGGCACGCATCTTCCGTATCAGAGGCGTTCACATGTTCATGAAATGCCCACGAAGGCACACAGAAGATGTCTCTTTCCTTCCAATCAAAACGTTTGCCGTTAATGATTGAATGCCCTTTTCCTTTTGCAACATGGTAGATAAAGCTGCCTGTGTGGCGGTGCGCTTTGCCCTTAAATCCGGGTCGTAGCATTTGCATACTCGCGCCCATGGTTTTCATCACATGCCCCCCTGTAACAGGGTTGGTGTAGTGCATTAAAATATCGTCGTAGGGGTTACCATCGGACACCGCCGCCATCTTCGTTAGCGCGTCGTAGGTGGGTTCCCATTGGTATTTAAATAGAGGGGAATAGGGCTTATCCCAACTCACGTTTTGAGGACGTAGTGCTCGCCCAGCCCAAAGCCCAATCGAGTTATCAACGGGCTGCGTGATCGCCTGATTTAAGTCTGGGTGAACCTCATAAAAGCCCGCTTCAAATGCGTTAACCAAAGGAATGTCGAGCCCATCTTGCCAAATGCACGGCGTACCACCTTCTTCAACCCCATGCTCGTGCCATGTACCGTTGGGGGTGAGTACAAAGTCGTTTGCACCAAGAGGCATTTTTTGCCCGTCCACAATGGTGTAAGCGCCGCTGCCTTCCATAATAAACCTGAGAGCAGAAGAAGAATGCGCATGAGCACTGGCTGCCTCGCCGGGGAACATCACTTGTAAGCCTGAATACAACCAACCCACCGCAGCGGCAACGTCTTGGCGACCCGGATTGTTCAAGTAAACAACGCGTCTGCCCGCTTGTTCTGGGGTGACCAACTCCGCCGATTTAAGCACTTTGCTGCGAAGGTCTTCGTAACGCCACAGCACAGGTTCAGACTCCGATTTAGGCTCCCAAGGTTCTATTTTGTTCGCCACCGTCCAAAGTGCCCCAGTATTAAGCGCTTTAAGATCTTTGTAATAAGAAACCAACTCCGGGGTATCGGCGACATTGGCTCGACCGATCACATCTTCAATATAATCATCGTAATTTTCAGTAGACATGGTGTATCTCCTTTAATTGGATAATGTTTACGCTCTCGTATTGAGTAGTTCTGGCTCTAGTACTCTTCGATTTTTCGGCAGAGCCGCTAGATATGGTCGAGGCAAAGGCAGTGGCCAATCCATGCGGTTGCATTCATCTATCAACCAATTGGGGCTGAGCATGAAAGGACGCGCTAACGCACACAAATCGGCCCGACCCGCTGCGATAATGCTGTTGACTTGGTCAGCGTCTGTAATATTGCCAACCGCAATGGTGGGTACGTCGCCTTCATTGCGGATGCGATCCGACATTGGGGTTTGATACATGCGTCCGTACACGGGTTTTTGTTCCGGTGTCACTTCACCGGTAGACACCACGATCATGTCGGCACCCGCTTGTTTAAAGAGACGGGATATTTCTATCGCTTCATCAACTGTTGTGCCGCTTTCCACCCAATCGGTTGCAGAGATACGAACGGAAATCGGTTTGTCTTCTGGCCATGCTTCGCGAACGGCAGCAAACACTTCGATAGGGAAACGAACTCGGTTCGTTAACGCGCCTCCGTAGCGGTCTGAACGGGTATTGCTGATAGGCGAAATAAAGCTCGACAGCAGGTATCCTTGGCTTGCTTGAAGCTCTAACCAATCAAACCCAGCTTGATCGGCTCTTTTGGTGGCGTCCACAAAGTCTTGAATCATGTTAACCATGTCTTCGCCCGTCATTTCTCTTGGCACCGGGCTAACGTTGGGTAAGTAAGGAATAGGAGAAGCAGACGCCGTCATCCAGTTGCCTTCTTTTAGCGGGTGATCCGGTTTTTCCCAGCCGAGTTGAGTGGAACCGCGACGCCCTGCGTGCCCTAATTGAATCCCAATGCATGCCGAGCTGTTTTCGTGAACATAAGCGGTAATGTCTGCCCACTTGCGCTGCTGTTCTTCATTCCAAATCCCAGCGCAGCCTTCTGTAACGCGTCCACTTTTCGACACCGACACCATCTCGGTCATAACAAGCCCAACACCGCCTAGAGCACGGGCACCTAAATGCACCGTATGCATGTCTGAGGGCATTCCATTGTTGGCGCTGTATAAAAGCGTTGGCGACACAACCACTCGGTTCGCTAGTGTAACGCCTCGCACCTTATAGGGAGAAAGTAACGGCACGGCGCTTCCATTGCTAGACACCTCACATTGAGCCTGTTGCAACCATTTTTCGTAGCGATTAATCCACGCAGGATCACGTAGACGGAGGTTTTCATGAGAGATCCGCTGAGAGCGCGTCAGCAAAGAATACGCAAACTGCTGTGGCTCCATGTCTTCATAACGTTCTACGTTTTCAAACCACTCTGTCGAGTTCCTAGCCGCGTTTTGAATCTTCATGACTTCTACGTTTCGGATTTTTTTGTAGTATTCCAAGCCCGATTTAATGTTCGATTTGGACTGCCTTAAACATTGAGTCAGCTCTATGGCATCTTCTAGAGCTAACTTGGTGCCAGAACCAATCGAGAAATGCGCGGTGTGCGCGGCATCCCCCATAAGAACCAGCGGTACGGTTTTCGGCGAGTTTTCATCCGGTTTAATCCAATGTACCCAGTTCTCGCAAATCACTCTAGGGAATTGGATCCAAATGGCAGAACCTCGTAAATGGGATGCATTGGATATCAGTTTGTGGCCGTCCAACCATGGGGAAAACAACTGTTCACAAAATTCGATGCCTTCTTCTTGGCTCATCTTATCGATGCCGGCTCTATGAAACGTTTCGTCGGTGGTTTCGACAATGAACGTCGATCGGTCTTCTTCAAACTGATAAGCATGAACTTGAAACCAACCGTACTTGGTGGGCATAAACAAAAAGGTAAACGCATCGAAGATCTTTTCGGTTCCTAGCCATACAAAGCGGCACTTTCTTACGTCGATGTCTGGCTTAAAATCCGATTCGTATTTAGTTCGAATCGCACTGTTAATGCCATCGGAAGCGATAACCAGATCCGCGTCGTATTCACGAGCGATGTCTTTTTCGTTCTCTACATTGGTTTCAAAAACCAACTCGACCCCGACTTCTTCACAACGGGCTTGCAGAATATTGAGTAATCTTTTCCGCCCAATACCAATAAATCCATGCCCAGAACTGCGAATGGCTTCGCCTTTAAAATGGATATCAATATCGCCCCATTTGCTGAATTCAGATTCAATGGTTTTTGCAGAAACCAAATCGGCTTTTTGTAAGTTCTCTAGCGTCGCATCGGAAAACACGACACCCCAGCCAAAGGTGTCATACGGTCGATTTCTCTCTATCACCACAATCCGATTTTCGGGGTTTTCCAGTTTCATTAGTAAGCCGAAATACAGCCCAGCTGGTCCTCCGCCAATGCAAACAATATTCATAGGGTACTCCTTTGTTTTTTCGTCCCTTCTTTGGAAGAAGAGAGTTCGTTAGTCGTAGAAAGCTCCTGATGAGAAAGCTCTTGAGGAGAAGACGGCTCAAGGGCAGAGGCATTTAGAAAGTATTGGATCGCGATATTCAGTTCTTCAGGAATAGGAATCGAGCAGTGCGTTTCTAAAGAAGTGGTCACTAAGGTTTGTTGAACCTTCATTCTCGGATCGCCGTTCTGCCCGATACAGCGGTATTCAAGGGTGAACGATTTCGTTCCGAGGCGTACCACTTCGAGCTCTAGGTAAACGTCGTCTCCCATCTGGCTCACTGCGGTAAAATCTGCCTCTAAGTGGACAATAGGCATTCCGAATTTGGCGCGCCCAATGTAGCCAGCAAAACCACCTTCGAGTATGGAATCAACCCAGGCTTCTAGCAGGTCATTGAACATGACGAAGTACTGCGGATAGAACACGATACCTGCCGGATCGCAGTCCGAAAATCGTATTTTATAAGGTAAAGAAAACGAACGTTTCATTGTTCCTCCTAATTAATCTAATGAGTACTGGGCTTTAAGGGTGTTCAGTTTGGCGCCATGTTCGTCGGCCAGTGCGGCTTCCCTTAACTCCCTTAAGAGATCTGGTGTTAATTGTTTCGGGTAGCGCTCGGCGACAGACATGACTTGCCGGTAGTTATTCATCCCGCGCTTGTGGGTGTCTCCGTAACCCTTCACCAACCGTTGGCACAAGGCGATTTCTTTGGCTATCGCAGGGTTGGTGAGCGCGGTGCGCTTGATCCGTTCAATCCAATCCAAAATGGCGGCTCGTTCGTTTTTGTAACGCAGGGTGATTCGGCGGCATTTACGCCAATTCGCCAATGAAAACAGCAATAAAAAACCCAATAGCGAGCTGGTTCTCACCACTCGCCCCTCTCGGGTCAGCTTTGTGACCAAGCCTGATAGCATCTTCGAATGCTTTAACCAACGCCCTAAGGAAGCAGGCAATGAATCGCAAATCTCATCCAAACCGGGGTGCATGAACTCTTCGATTTGCAGTAGCTGCGTTTGGGCTGCCCCCACTTCTTCTCTTACCCGTTGAAAACGCGATGCACGTACTTTTAAATCCGCCACTCTCATTACGTCTTCATAGCTAAGCCAAAGCGCCAAGTGTCTCGCAACAACTTCTAGAAGCTGTGGGTGCTCGGTCAAAGACATTTCCTTCAGCAAGTCGACGTATTCTTGCGCGTAGTTCAGATCTTGATAATCCAATAATCGCTCAATGCCACTACTGATCGTCGCTTGGCACTCTTGTGGGAAGGTGCGGCTTAAGGGGTGAAACGAAAGGCGTTGATATGTTGGCTCGGCGTCGGGCTGTTCTGTCGACCCAGTCGATGTTAAAAGACATGCGGCGTTAAACGCATCTAAGCTTTCTTTTACACCAATGCCACCTTGTTTGATGGTGTGTTCAAACGCTTCTCTAGAAAAAGGCAGTACACCCGATTCGCTCAACGCCCCAAACAACACAGAGCTGATCACGCTTTTGTTTTCTGCAGCCACTTTCGCCATATCAAATTTAATTAGGCGTTTAGAGGATTTTTCTGCATGCGCAATCAAAGAGTGGCTGTCGACACGCCCGTCGCCCATATCGGAACGTTCTTGATAGGAATACACGCGGTGTGTTGAAGAAATCAGAACCGTTTGCGCTCTTGTGACTAGCCCACGTTGTATTGCTCGCCCTGCCTCCATGAGTTCCGACGTCAGCACAATGTCGACGTCTTCGGGAATGGGCATTAAAGCCAGTACAGGTACAGCGTTATGCTTTTCCGCGATGTCTCTGGAAAACAGCTCCACGTAGTAAATGGTTGAGCCGGTTCGTTGGGCAACCCCAGGCACGGATGTCGTTTGGGCATAAAACCCATTCGCTTCGGCTAAATGTACGATCCAGTCGGCTAATACGCCTCCCCCTTCTCCGCCCATAGCAAGAATGGCAATTTTAATGGGTTTGTTCAGATTCATACGTCCTCCTTACCCTTCTACGCGGCTAATTTGGCGCTCATAGATATCTTGAAGCCAGTGAATGATTTTGCTTTGAATGCGCTGCCACATGGCTTCTAGTTTCTTAGGGTGGGTAATGATTCGTGCGCGATAAAATGACGGGCAAAGCACAGCAGCGTGGGAAACCTCGCCACATAAGCCGCACCCAACGCAGCTATTGAGCACCGTGGCAACGGGGTCTTGCCTCAATGGATCGGGGTTTGTTTTTATGGAAAGCGATGGGCAGCCAGAAAGGCGAATACACGAATGATCACCAGTACAGGTATCCGAATCTATCCCAAAGCGTTCGCGAGCGTTTCTCACGCCATTGGCAATGTCTTTTCGAACTTGTCGCTTCACCCTTCTCTGCTTATTGAGCATGCATTCACTTTGAGCAACGATGACTTTGGGGCCACCCTCTTTTGTTGTGAGCGCTTCGCGGAGGGTTTTCATCATCTTTTTCAGGTCATAAGTTCGCTCAACGGTTTTTATCCATTTCACGCCAACGCCTTTGGCCGCTTTTTCAATATCGTGCCCAGTACTGCGGCTTTCGTTTTTGGCGACGGACGACAAAATATCTTGCCCGCCAGTTGCCGCGGTATAGCGGTTATCGACCACCAGCGTCACGTGATCGCTTTTGTTAAAAACAGCATTCGCGATACCACTGGTTAATCCGTTGTGCCAAAAACCTCCGTCGCCCATCACGGCAATGGCGCGCTTTTGCGATTCGGTGTGAAAAGCGGAAACGCCGGCACCGCCCAATCCATAACCCATCGTGGTATTACCAAGATTGAAAGGCGGTAAAATGGAAAATAAATGGCAGCCAATGTCGGCGCTCACGTGATGAGTACCAATCTCTTTTTCCAACATTTTTAATGCCGTAAATACTGGCCGCTCTGGGCACCCCGTGCAAAAGCCAGGGGGACGAGGGTTAATCAGGGTATTAAGCGGCTCGGGCTCGACTTCCTTTACTGGGCTTGGCTCACTAATTTCGACGACCGAGATATTGGAGCCGATGTTGTTGCAGTCTGTGTTGTGTGAAATGTCATACTGCCCCAAAAACTGCGAAATGCCTTTGATCAGCGTTTTGGCGTTGTACTCACCCGCTAGGGGCAACACGTCTTTACCATGCAGCTCTGTGGTGATTTCTCTTTGCTTAAAGATACTGGCGATGTTCTGTTCAATAAAATTGGGTTGCCCCTGCTCGATAACCAGAACCGCATCCTTACTTTTGCAGAAGGATTCGAGCTCCTCGTCCACCAACGGGTAGGTCACGTTCAACACGTATAATGGGATGTCGGACTCGCCATAAATGTCGCTCACCCCCAGTTTTTCGAGGGCGCGAATCACATTGTTGTAGCAGCCACCTTGGAGAACTAGACCAATATTCTTCTCTTTGCCGGAAAAGAATTCGTTGAGTTGGTTTTGCTGAATGTATTCCACAGCCGCGGGCCAACGCTTCGTGATCTTTTCTTCTTCGTGTAAAAAGCTCGCTGGAGGTAAGACAATTCGGTCGATGTCTCGATAGGGGTTTTCGATGGCATCTTTAGGCGTGTATTTCGCACGAACGTTATCGGACGTTTCAAACTGGCCGTGTAAATGACAAGATCGAATGCCAATTTGCAACATAACGGGTGTGTTACTGGCTTCTGAAAGCTCGAACCCTGTTTTTACAGCGTTCACAATAGCCGGAATATTGGGGCGCGGATCCAACAACCAGATTTGCGATTTCATGGCAAAGGCATGGCTTCGTTCCTGCATGATGGAAGACCCTTCGCCGTAGTCTTCTCCCACAATGATCAACGCCCCACCTTTAACGCCACCCGAAGCCAAGTTGGCGAGCGCATCACTGGCAACGTTGGTACCCACTGTCGACTTAAATGTGATGGCACCGCGAAGGGGGTAATTAACCGACGCCGATAACGTTGCCGCAGCGGTGGCCTCACTTGCGCTGTTTTCAAATCTCACATCGTATTCCGACAGCACTTCTTGTGCATCGGCTAACACATCCAATAAATGCGATATGGGCGAGCCTTGATAACCCGCTACGTAATTCACACCGGATTCCAAAAGCGCTTTCGTCACGGCGAGTATCCCTTCGCCGCTAAACACTTCCCCTTCCCCTAAACGAAGTTTGCTCATTTCGTTTACAAAAGATCGTTCAGCCATGTCTTCCTCTCACTTCCTTGTTGACTGCATTTTTCAACAGTGTTTGCTGCGTAATGTGCGGTGCGATTTCGGCGTCATTGCCGCAATATTGGCGACAGCACTTTCTGCGCGCGTTGCTGTATTTCTGCTTGCTGTGTCTTATTAGTACAAAGCACCAGAGGCTCAACATCAATCGATAAGAAGGGGTGAAAATCGCTTTCTCGCGAGTAGTGGATAGAGGGTGCAGAGACTGGATAACTTCTTCGTGTATAAGAAGAAATTGAGTTTGGATGTACCGACAAAATCGCGCTGAAAACGAAAAAATCACGCTCTAACGAAACGATAGAAGCGTGATTTAATTGAGGGAAAAATCTCTATTTATGGAAGCAAGAAATCAAGACTAAGAAAAAAAGCGTTTCTTGAGCAGTTGCCGCGCGACCAAATAGCCCGACGTGGCACCTAAGCCGGGGCCTGGGTGGGTGCTCGCACCAATATGCAGCACATTTTTCACCGATGTTTGGTGGCATTTTGCCGAGCCAGTAGGGGCAAACGGTCGTAGCCAGAAAAACTGATCTGGGCTGCACACACCGGAATATGGGTCGCCCCCCACTAAGTTGCAGTTTAACGATTCCAAATCGGCAGGGCTGTAGGATTTACGCCCCACAATCAATGACGAGAATCCCGGCATCACGTTTTCTAGTCGATCTTGTACACGCTGTGCAACCGCTTCGCGAACCGCTTCTGTCCATTGCCCATCTTCGGGTATTGGAATTTGATTGAGTTCATCTCCTTTCAACTTAGACGGCAGTTCTTGCATCTGAACCCACAAGATCCAGCCACCTTCCGGCGCTCGGCTCGGGTCGACAGCAGTTGGCTGACCAATTCCCAGCGTCGGTTTTGCAGGAATGACGCCGTTATTTGCTTGCGTGACCGACAAACACACTTGCTCCATGCTTTCGGTTAAATGGACAAGAGGCACGTTCAACAATTCTGGCTCAGTCCATGGGGGCGGCGCGCTGAGTGCAAAATGCACCTGCATGCCTCCGCGACCGAATTGATAGCCTTTTGCTCGCCTTCTCACCTCTAAAGGAGCCTGTTTTTTGTTTTTCAAAAATCGTCCGTAGAGCTGATCAGGAGCAACGTTGCACACCACATGTTCCTTTGCGGAATAGAGGGTCTGGTTTGCAACAACGCCTTGAGCAACCTCTGTACTTCCTTGAGCCGAAAACGCATTCTTCTTTGTTTGGGTGACCATTTCGTCCACGTTTGCATCATGAATAATGGTTCCACCATACTCTTCGATGACCTGTGTTAAAGCGCGAACGAGGTTATTACTGCCCCCTTTCACTACCGGCATTCCACCTGCGACGACCGCTGCAAACGTGAGTTTTCCAATCAGAGCCGAACTCGCTTCATCTGGCCCTAAACCTGTGTGAAGAACCCAAGGTGCGATCAGCGCACGAGTTTTGTCATGTTGAAACGTTCTTAACGACCATCGACGGCAGCTTTCAAGGGAGTTCGACATAAAAGAAAGCAACCCGTTCGTTCCACGCTTTCGCCACTCGCTAACAATCAAACGAACAAGGTTCAAGCTGAACGGTTGGTTATTGAGTAAACCAAAGGTGAGAGACGCATCCTTCCCAAACAGCGTTTCTGCGCTTGTCCCGAACGCGCTGCCATCTCCCGGACAACAAGCCTCTAACCTTTTCACCGTGTCTTCAATATCACTTTTAAGAGCCAAACCAGTGCCATCAGGAAAAACGATACCAGTTGAATAGTCATTTTGAACAAACTCCACGCCTTTTCTATCGAGTGCCTCTTTAAGCTCACCGTATCCAGCCCCTCCCACAAATAAGGGATACCACATCGACATAATGTCGTGATGAAAACCAGGGAAGAGTTCTTCAGTGCGAATACACCCTCCAGACACCGAGTTGCGTTCTAAAATCAACACGGATTTGCCGTTCATTGCGAGGATCGCGGCACACACTAAGGTGTTTATGCCGCTGCCAATAAAAATCACATCTGCATCAATACTGCTTTTTTTCATGCTACTGCCTCTTTGCCTAATCCTTTATTCAATGAACAGCTAACCTATTAGCTCGATCCTAGTTCGTTAGACCTTGCTTAACCGCCGACCAAAGCAAGAACACGGAGCGGGCTGCCCGAGCCCCCTTCTATTTTCAGTGGCGCGGCGACAATCAAAGCACCAGTGGTAGGAAGCTGGTCCAAATTTTTGAGGCACTGCAACCCGTATTTATTGGCGCCATGCATTAGGGTATGGCAAGGCAGTGGCGTCGGCCACATAAAGGATTGTCCTGCGTCGGTATTAATGGTTTCGACGCCAAAACCCAGCACGTTTCTTTCGTTGATCATCCACTCCACCGCATCTTGAGTCGGCCCTGGGGTGTGAGTGCCATCTTCTTTCATGTTTAAGAACGCAGCAGGATCGTTCACTCGTTTCGACCAATCGGTTCGAAACAGAACCCACGCACCCTCTGGAATGGTGCCATGCTGGCTTTCCCACGATTCAAGAAAATCTACCGTAAGTAACCAATCGGGGTCGTCAGCGACCTCTTGGCTGGCATCCACCACTACAGCAGGGGCGACAAAGTTATGAACGGGAATGGTATCGACCGAGTTTTTCGGGTGGTCTTTTCCGCTGATCCAGTGAACAGGGGCATCGAAGTGGGTGCCTGTATGTTCCCCACAACGGAAGTTATTCCAGTACCAGCCCGGACCATTTTCATCGTATTGAGAAATCGTTTCTTTTTTAAATCCCCAAACCTGACCAAATTCTTCCGGTAGCTGTAGGGCTGGGAATTCTTCATTCAATGTTTGGGTAAGATCGATAACCTGAACTCCACCATTGCCCAAACTTTCTGATAGTGCATTTAGAATTGCGTCCGACATAGCTCTTTCCTTGTAATAGCAACCATGAGTTATGTTTATAGGAATTGAAAATGGGTTCTATCCGAATCAAGAAAACTGTATCCAATCGATGCACCAAACTGTTAAAACTGAACACAAGAGAAAGGGAGATAAAAATAACAGGATGAAGATAAGCAATATGAATAACTGCTCGCGAATGCTTCTTGAACGGCTCTAAATTCAGGATTTATATAGTGTTTCAAAACACCTTTTTGAGTTACTTGTCAATTGATTTAGATTTGCGCTATGCTATTCATTCTCTCCTTTCGCATCAATATCACATCAAGTTGCACAGAACTCGCATTAATAGAAATCACCAATTGATTTTATAGAAGAAACCTATTTCCAATCATAAATGTAAAGACCCTATACTGCTTGTTGGCAGAAAAGAGCTTTGAATCTTGTATATAAAGGAAGCAAATATGCAGGTCGTCAAAAGCTTACTTATCGTCTCAATTGGGGTTGCGTCTAGTGCACATAGTACAACAATGACACGTGACAACGGCGCACCAGTTGGCGATAACCAAAACTCGATTACCGCGGGTCCTACAGGTAGTGTCTTACTTCAGGATGTGCATTTAATTCAGAAACTTCAACGGTTTGCTCGTGAGCGCATACCGGAAAGAGTCGTCCACGCCCGAGGGACAGGTGTGCATGGTGAGTTCGTGTCTAGTGGGGACTATACCGATCTTACTTTGGCAGCACCATTCGCCCAAAAAGGGAAGAAAACGCCTGTTTTTGTACGTTTCTCTACCGTTGTTCACTCAAAGGGTTCACCGGAAACATTAAGAGATCCTCGTGGTTTCGCGACCAAGTTCTATACGGACCAAGGTAACTGGGATCTGGTTGGGAATAACCTTCCTGTGTTCTTTATTCGTGACGCCATTAAATTCCCGGATATGGTGCACTCTTTGAAACCATCACCTGTATCTAATGTGCAGGATCCGAATCGCTTTTTTGACTTTTTCAGCCATGAGCCAGGGTCTACCCATATGTTGTCTTGGGTTTATTCCAATATGGGTGTGCCAGCAAGCTACCGAAAAATGGACGGTTTTGGCGTTCACGCATTTAAGTGGATCAATGCCGAAGGCGACGTTAATTACGTGAAATTCCAGTGGAAAAGCCAGCAAGGCACACAGGGATTACGTCCGAAAGAAGTGGTTGAAATGCAAGGTAAAGATTTCAATCATTTAACCAATGATCTGTACAGTGAGATCAATAAGGGCAATTTCCCTAAATGGGATCTATACGTAAAAGTCCTAACGCCAGAAGCTTTGATGAAGCTAGATTACAACGGTTTGGATGCCACCAAAATGTGGCTCGATGTCGAAGATAAAAAAGTCGGCACCATGACGCTAAACCGAGTACCCGATAACTTCTTCCAAGAGACAGAACAGTCGGCGTTTGCGCCTTCTAATCTCATTCCGGGGATAGAACCTTCAGAAGATCGCTTATTGCAAGGTCGAGTTTTCTCGTATGCCGATACTCAGCTTTATCGCCTTGGAGCGAACCACTCGCAGTTTCATATAAACCGTGCCCGTGTGGATGTGCTTAACCACAATCAGGAAGGGGCATCAAACAACGGCAACACTAAGTCGGACATTAACTATCAGCCAAGTCGACAGTTAGCGCTGGCGGAAGATACTCAGTTCAGAGCCGTACAAACAGAGTTACAAGGGACGGTGCAACAAAAGGCCATCAGTAACCCACGTAACTTCTTCCAAGCTGGTGTGTTTTACCGAAATCTAACACCTCAGGAGCAAGAAGATTTGGTGACGAATCTAGCCGGCGACCTTGGTCGAGTGAGCGATGAGAAAACGAAGCACATCATGCTTAGCCACTTCTATCGAGCAGATGAAAACTTCGGCATGGCGATCACCAATGCCGTTAATGGCGACATCAATAAAGTGAAAAAGATCGCAAGTATGTAGCTGATTTAAAAATGAAATAAGTACATCTAAGCCCCGTGCGCCACTTCCCCTGCTCTTTTCTGCCAATTAGAGTGGTGGCGTACGGGCACCTTAAACTTGGCTTTTTCCTAACACTAAAAGTCAATAAAAACAGAAAGTCACTGAGAACTAATCGCTACTGAGAACTAATTGCTACTGAGAACTAATTGCTACTAAGGCAAATTGCTATTAAGAATAGGAGGTTGCTATGAAATCCCTACTTATCCGAATCTTGCTTGTTAGTACTATCTGGCTGCCATCACTTAGCTTTGCAACTCAAGCATCCCAACCCGATTCGCTGGAGAGTCAGCAAAAGTCGTTGATTCAATATTTCTTTGCCGCAGCTCGAACGGGCGAAGAAGAGGTCGTACGCACCTTTGTAAAATCGGGCTTCCCCATTAATCAAATAAACGCTCAAAGTTACACCGCACTTATGGTCGCTGCGTACCACGGGCAATCTGAAATCGTAAAAACATTGCTCCACTATGGCGCAGATACTTGCATCCAAGACAAGCGCGGTAATACCGCCATCATGGGGGCTTTGATTAAGGGAGAGTTTTCTATCGCCACAACCTTGTATGGCTATGATTGCGACCCTACGTTAAGAAACAAAGCGGGCATGACACTAGAAGAGTTTGCTGAGTTTTGGGGGCAAAAAGGCTTGTTAGTAAAGTAAGAAGCTGGATTGGTAAAGTAAAAACCTAGTTCGTAAAGTAAGAATCAGGTTGGAATTAAAAGGCAGGTCATTGAGGTAAAAGGCTAGCTCACCAGCGAGCAAACCGGCCTTTATCCTCATATGTGAATTAGCTAGAACTAGAGGCAAATATGCATTGCTGCTGATTGGCCAATTTCGCTTGATACATGGCGCTATCGGCAGCCTTTTTCACTTGCTCTAAATCCTGCCCATTTTCCGGTGCAATGGCAGCGCCAATACTGACACCAACGGTATAATAATGACCATCGTACATGATGGGCTCACTCATCAACGTTTGGATTTTACTGGTTATTGTTTCTATATCTTCTTTTTCACGAACCTGCTCCAGCACCACAATAAACTCATCGCCCCCCACTCGGCTCGCAAACCCTTCATGTTTCACGACGGCTTTTAGGCGCTCTGCCGTCACTTTCAAGCAGTGATCTCCCGCATCGTGTCCATAGGTATCATTCACCGCTTTAAACTTGTTTAAATCCAAAAACAGGAGACCAACGTGATACTGAGTATTTTTATTTCGCTTGAGTGCCTGATAAAAAAGGTCTCGCATTAGTTTAAACGTTGGTAACTGAGTGAGATCATCGTGATTCGCTTGCCACTGAATGTAGTCTCTTTGAAGCTGCAGTTCGTGCATTAAACGTCGAGTTGCGTCCCGATATTTATACAGTGAGTAACTGGTGATACTGAAAAACATCATCATGCAAATCACGTAACCCGCCCAATGTGCAGGGCTGTGTATCAGGTCGACGACCAATATTTTGGGCGTTAGGTAGTCCATTATAAAGGCCGTTCCCACCAGCACCGTAAAAATGGACACCGCCGCAATATAGCGGTTTGTCCATGTTTGGCTGAAACACATTGAGACCACAAAAATAGACAATGGAAAGAGTAAAATACTGCCGGCCATAGGCCCTATGGATATAAACCCTAATGCAAAATTAATGAATAGGATCACCACAATACAAATGGCTTTCTTATGCGTTCTGATTTTTTTGCGGCGAAACGTTATGAGCAATAAGCAACAAACCAAAAAAAAGTTAATGGCTAAAGTCAGGTTGAGCCCATAATTCCATGTACGTATCGCAAGAGCAGATAACCCAACGATACTGTACAAACTGCCTAACACGAGAATGAGATTAATCAGCTTCCTTCTCACCGACGCTTCTAAATGAGCGACTTTATTGTTTTTCAGGTACATCTTGATTCCCCACCAGATAAAGCAAAAAGCTTCTATAGTCTTAAGCAAAGTGTGGGTAATTTGGAATGGAGAACAGATTCAAAGTTGATATATTTTTCATAAATTCTCATTTATTAACCAAATAAGAAAGATTGCATAAGTTTGTGTTGTACTTATGGCTCTACAAAAAAGCTCTTTAGATTAAAAATCAGTCATGCCCTACG
The DNA here is from genome assembly GCF_030689305.1 of Vibrio penaeicida. GTDB lineage: Bacteria > Pseudomonadota > Gammaproteobacteria > Enterobacterales > Vibrionaceae > Vibrio > Vibrio penaeicida_B. Next base: position 21,194 of record NZ_JAUYVM010000008.1, read on the forward strand.
GGCGGTAAAAAGCGCTTAGATAATTCTAATTCTTGTTTTTCCATGCGCTCCTGAGCCATCGTCATATGCTCGACCATGATGTCTCTTGCCAACTCTGAATCCCCTCGTCTAAGCGCATCAATTAGCTTTAATTGATAGGCAGTACCTTTGGCCCACAGCTCTCTATTGGGTGGGTTATACAATTCGCGGGACACCGTCATATCCGTCAGCATTCTGCTCATAAATCGAATCATAAACCCAAGCATAGAGTTGTCTGCCAATTCCGCTAATACGATGTGAAATTGCAGCGAGTCGACATGATGATCTCGCTCTTCTTCTAAGTTCTTAGCAGGCTCAGTATATTTATTGATGATACTTTCTAACCGCTGTAAATCGGCTTCTTCCAGCTTCCCCGCTAAGGAAGCGGCAAGTTCCGGCTCCAGTGTACGGCGCAGTTGGTAAATGTCCGATACAGAAAGGTTTTGAAAGTAGAAGTAGTTACTCAACAGGTTACTGGCCAATGGCTCTGAAACCGCGTTAACGAATGCCCCACCTTTAGGACCAGTACGAGTGCGTATGAGCCCCTGAACTTCCAAGATACGCATGGTTTCTCGGATCGTACCCTTCGACATTTTAAACATCTCGATCAAGACATGCTCCTGAGGCAAAGGGTCACCCGGTTGAAGCCCGTGTTCCACAATCCACTGCTTTATAGCTTCAGCAGCACGATACGGCCGCCTCAATTTAGCGGTGTTTTCTTGGTTCAGACTGTTACTGGTGAACGGGGTGGTGGCACGCGACAAACTGATTTCCTTCTAGCTCGTTCAATTTCGGAACGCTTTCCATGCATTGGATACTGGCGTTTGGACAGCGGGAAGCAAAAGCACACCCTTTTGGCGGGTTAAGAGGATCTGGCAGTTCGGTTTCTTTGTCTGGTACTTGAATCGACCTGCCGACCACTGGGGCACTTTCCGCTAGCAACTTAGTGTAAGGGTGTTTGGGTGATTTGAAAATCTGTTCTGCACGACCCAGCTCGACTAATGACCCAAAATACATCACTGCCACGCGATCGCTCACGGCTTCAACCACCGCTAAGTCATGGCTAATAAACAGGTATGTCAGGTTATTTTTTTCTTTTATGTCGGCTAATAGATTAAGCACTTGTGCCTGCACAGAGACATCCAATGCTGAAACGGGCTCATCTAACACCAAGATTTCTGGTTTAGCGACCAGTGCTCTTGCTATCCCAATCCGTTGAGCCTGACCACCGGAAAATTCGTGGGGGTAGCGCTCTAGGAACTCTTCCCTAAGGCTGACTTGCTGAAAGGCATCTAGAATACGTTTCTCTCGCTCTGATTTGGCGAGTTGGTGAAGCGCCTTAAGTGGGGCTTCCATCGAGGCTTTTATCGTTCTTCTTGGATTAAGGGAACTGACGGGATCTTGAAAGACGTACTGTATGTGTTGCCCTAATTGCGAACTACCTTGCGAATCGTCTTGCGTGAATTCTAGGTCTCCGCTGCTCGGCTCCAATAAGCCCACCAGCATACGCGCCAATGTCGATTTACCGCACCCCGATTCCCCTACAATGCCTAACGTCTCTCCGTGCTCAACATTCAACGTTAAGTCGTTCAGTGCTTTTACCCCTTTTCTGTTTTGATTAAACCACCCTTTTGATACCCAGTAAGTTTTCGACAATGACTGTATGCTCAAAATAGTACTCATGCTTTCGCCTCCTCTGGGTAATGACAACGTACAAATCGCTCCCCTTCACGTTCTTGTGTAGGAGGCTGCTGATGGCACGATTCCGTCGCTTTGGTGCAACGCGCAGCAAAGTTACATCCAGTGGGTAGGTCGCTAGTGAGAGGCGGTAATCCTTCAATGGCGTGTAAATGTGTTTTCCCGCGTCCCAATTCAGGAACGCATTGAATGAGCCTGCGGGTATACGGGTGTTTTGCCGACGTTAGAACGTCGCCTGTTCTGCCCTCTTCCACGATTTCGCCAGCGTACATCACCGCTACGCGATCGCATAGCTGCGAGACCACACCAAAATCATGGGTGATAAACAATATAGCGACACCTCGCTCTCGACGTAATTCATCAAGAAGCGCGTTCATTAGACCGGGACCGAGCGCCGCCACAATGGCGAGAGCCAAAAGGATGTAAGGGAATGCCATCAGCATATCAATAGTGCGCATGAATACATTATCCACGCGGCCGCCAAAGTACCCTGCCACAATACCTATCGTGCTCCCAATAACAGCAGCCCCCACTGAGGCAGAAATACCCACCAGTAAACTGAGTTGCGTTCCCCACAATAGCCGAGAGAACAAGTCCCGACCTAAATGATCGGTGCCTAAAACATGGTTTGGAGAAAAGACGGGCAAAAATTTGTTGGCAGTATTAATGGCATTGGGATCTTGCAACCCTAGCCATGGCGTCAAGGCAATCGTCGCTATAAGCAAGCTAAAGACGACCAACGCGATCGCGGTTAGAGGGTTCCTCAGCAACAACGAAAAAAACAACTTCATGAACGGATCCTCGGGTCTAACCAGCTTTGCATCATATCCACGGCAATGTTGAACAGTACATAGCACATGGCGACAAACACCACGCCGCCTTGAACCAGTAAAATGTCTCGCTGCAAAATCCCGTTCACCAACATTCGACCTATACCCGGCCACTGGAAAACCATTTCGATATAAACCGCACCTGAAATCACAAACCCAGCCTGTATCCCAAGCACAGGAATGATCGATACCATGGCGCTTTTCAGGGCGTGCTTCCAAACCACCGAATGCTCACTTACGCCTTTTGCTCGAGCCGTACGGATGTAATCCAACCGCAGCACTTCCAACATGGCGGAGCGAGCCAAGCGAGCAATGACACCTGTTGCAACCGAAGCCAAAGCCAATGAAGGCATTACTAAGTGAGCGATGAGATCGGGCAGATCGCCTCCACCGTAAATGGCGTATATGCCAGAAACGGGGAACCAACGAAGTTGTATCGCAAACAGAAGAATCATCATCATTCCTAAGAAAAACGAAGGAATGGAGATGCCAAGTAAAACAACCAATGTCGTGAGTCTATCGGTCAATGAAAACTGTCGAGCGGCCGACACCACACCAACCACTACACCAAAAAAGGCACACAGAACAAAGCTGGTTCCTGCAAGAATCAAGGTGGCGTTGAAACGCTCCAAAACCTCGTCTAGTACTGGGCGATTAAGAGAGTATGAACGCCCCAAATCGCCTTGAAGCAGGTTCGATACCCAAATAAAGTATTGCTCTATCAGGCTTTTATCGAGCCCCAGTTCTTGGTTCAGTTTTTGGACATTTTCAGGCGTCGCGTACGATCCTAATATCGCCGTGGCAGGATCGCCGGGAATCAAAGACATGATTAAAAACACAATCACCGTAATGCCAAATAAAACAGGCACCGACGCTATCAGCCTTTGCAACAGGTATTGACCCATACCTTTACTCCATTGGTATTTGGGAAATAAGAACCGGAGCGAAAGCTCCGGCTGCTGTCTGCTCAATAATTCTAAGCTTAGTTAATGAAAATCTCAGTTAGTCAAAGCTTAGCTAATGAAAAGCGTATTAAGTGAAAAACGTGGTAAACACATTACTTACTCACGTTATTCAAAAGCAGGAAGAAAGAAGGCTGCAGAGCAAAATCATTGACCGCAGAACTGGTGACGGCATTTTGCTTCCAGTTAGCTACGAAGACCCAAGGTGCATCTTCTTGAACGATCTTTTGCATCTCTTTGTATAACTTCGCTCGCTCCGCTAGAACAGTGGATTCACGTGCGGCATTAAGCAGCTTATCTACTTCTGGGTTGGAGTAGTAACCCGAGTTGAAGCCTCCTTTATCTGGCCAAGCTTGTGTGCGCAGCGCAAGGTAAGGCAGCGTATCGGGATCGTTTGTCATCCACGCCATTTCTGCCATGTCAGCTTTCCCTTCTAGCCCTGGGTTAACTTTGCCAAGGAACGTATTCCATTCGTACGTTTCGATGCTCACATCTAACCCAACGGCTTTGAGATCCGCCTGAATGGCAGTACCCATAGGAATAGGATCCAACATGCCTGAACCGCCTTCCGTTACGTAAAACGTCAGTTTTGCTCCTTCAACACCCGCTTCTTTCAACAGTGCTTTGGCTTTTTCTGGGTTATAAGGGTACGGCTCTAAAGACTCATTGTATGCCCATGCAAACGCAGGTGGTGTGGGACCAGCCGCCACTTCCGCAGTGCCTTCGAGAACGTTTTCGACTAACGCTTTTTTGTTGATCGCATAGTTTGCTGCTTGACGCACACGCTTATCTGCAAATGGCCCTTCTTTCGCATTTAGGATTAAGAACCAAACGTGTGGACCCGCTTGCTGCTCAACCGAAAAGCGATCAGAGTTAAATTCAGCTAGAGCATTGGGCGGAACTTCGACCATGATGTCTAGGCTGCCTGCCAACATTTCCGCTACGCGAGTGTTGGCATCGGTAATTGGGCGGAAAACGACCGCTTCCAATTTGGCTTTCTCTCCCCAATAGTCTCCATTGTTCACGACAACCACTTTGGCGTTGGATTCCCATTCAGCAAATTTGAATGCGCCTGTACCAGAAGGGTGACGACCAAAATCCTTTTTGTGCTTTTTCACTGCGTCCGGTGACACGATAAGCCCCGTAGGGTAAGCAAGGTTGGACAAGAATGGGGCATAAGGGGCATAAGGGGCATTAAGCGTAAACTCGACCGTATTGCTGTTAACCACTTTTACGTTCTCAATGGCAGAGAAGAAAAAGGAGAGAGGAAACGGTCCTGTATTATGGTATGGGTGGTTTTCATCCAACATACGGTCAAAGTTAAACTTCACCGCCTCTGCATCAAAACGGCTTCCGTCGTGAAACTTCACGCCTTCGCGCAGAGAAAAGGTGTAAGTTTTTCCGTCTTCACTGATCGTCCAATCTGTGGCTAGTGCAGGCTCAACTTCCAGCGCGCCATTTTTGTAGCGAACTAAACCTTCATAGACATTCATCAAAATACGGAAATCGTTCACCGCCGTGACAGCCTGCGGATCTAAGCTTTTGGGCTCTGCGATCTGCCCAACAATCAATACATTTGGCGGCGTTTGCGCGTGTGTATTTGGGATCAATACCCCAATCAACATTACGCCTATTGTGAGTAGTCGGTGGAACACGTTCATTGTGCTTTCTCCTTCCTTAGTGTGTTTTTTACTCATCCTGACTATTGTTTAAACAGATTTATCATGATAAATATAATGTCGCAAGTATTTATTATGATAAATAGAAAGTGACCATAACAATTCGCTTAGTTTTTAAGCATAGGCAAGAGGACGGCAAATGACTTTTTCGTTGCTGATGAAAGATCCACAAAGCGACGCCATTGGAGGCGTAGCCGCAACAGGAAACCTATGCGTGGGTGGATGGGTGCTACGCGCGGATCCATTAAGCGGGGTTTCCGCTTCACAAGGCTCCGACCCCAGTACGCTATGGGGCAACGATGTGCTCTCATTGATGAAAGACGGGCTTTTGCCTCAATTAGCACTCGAAAAAGTCGTCATGTGCGATAAGGGAAAAGAGTATCGTCAGCTCTCAGCACTGAACATTCACGGGCAAAGTGCGGTATACACGGGCGCCAAAAACACTCGATACAGAGGGAGCATTCAGTTTGATCACGGTATTGCGGCAGGAAACTTATTAGCAAGCGAGGAAGTGTTGTCCCGAATGGCTGCATTCGCTCAAACATCGACTTTGCCTTTTGCCCAACGGTTGATTCAGGCGTTGGCATTGGGTGAACTCGCAGGTGGCGATATTCGAGGGCTCCAATCTGCCGCTCTTTTGATTGTTTCACCCTCTAATCCGCCCCTGTCGCTTCGAATTGATGACAGTACTGATCCCGTCAAAGCGCTACAGAATCTGTATGACAAAACTTGTGACCAGCAATATCAGCGCTGGCTTACATCCGTCCCCACCCACCATAAACCAGAGAATCATTCATGAAGAATTACGGCGCAATAGCTCAAGACTGGTTAAGCCAGCTTGCCCAGTTTTCAGAAACACAAGAAGGCGTAACACGCAGACCATTCACGATCGAACATAGAGAAACACTCAATCAGCTGACGATATGGATGGAGCAAGCTGGGCTCGAAATTAGGCTCGATAACGCTAGCACCTTGATTGGACGCTATAACAGCCCAGTTTCTTCCAAGACGTTACTTTTTGGCTCTCACCAAGATTCCATTCGCAAAGGTGGCAAATACGATGGCATCATGGGCATCGTACTGCCTATCATCGCCTTAAAAAACATACTCGAGCAAGGCGTTGAACTGCCCTTTTCGGTCGAAATTTTGGCGTTTGCCGATGAAGAAGGTGTGCGCTTCCCAACAGCATTGATAGGGCCAAGAGCACTGGCTGGTACACTGGATCCATCGGTTATGGCATTAAAAGATGCGGATGGTTTTAGCATTCAAGAAGCCATGGCTCAGTTTGGGTTATCAGGCGATGATTTGGGCTTGCTTGCCCGAGACCCGCAAGAACTGCTGGGTTATTTGGAAGTCCATATAGAACAAGGACCAATTTTAGAAGCGAATGATTTGGCACTTGGTGTGGTAAGTGCCATTTGTGGGATAGAGCGACACGAAGTCCAATTTGTTGGTGAATCGGCACACGCAGGAACTTGCCCAATGGAACTCAGAAAAGATGCATTGAGCGCTGCCGCCCTACTGATAGCCGAGGTAGAAACACATGCACGCTCTACCCCCGAATTAAAAGCCACCGTTGGCAGGCTCAATGTTGAACCGAATGTTGTCAACGCCATCCCTAGCCACGCAGCCTTCAGCATCGAAATTCGTTCCCCCGATGACGACATTCGCCTCGCTGCAGGAAAACACTTCCACCACTATGCGCAAAAACTGGCAGAAGAACGAGGGTTGGACGTCAGCGCTTCCAAAACTTACGAGCAAATCGCCCAACCATGTTCACCTGCGCTTCAATTCCAATTGCAAAGCGCCTTAAGCAATATAGGGCAGCCGGATTTCATCTTGCCTTCAGGGGCAACCCACGACGCCTCAGCCATGGCCGATCTTACCCCAATGGGCATGCTGTTTGTCCGGAGTGAAAATGGGTTAAGCCACAACCCCGCTGAATTTACCACTAGCGAAGACATGAATCTGGCCATTGAAGCGCTCATTGAGCTTCTGACCAACTGGAAAAACTAACGCTTTTATACCCAAGTGATCTCAAGATGGCAGGCTCATAGGTTTAACTCGCAAAGAATGGGGAGCCAATTTTTAGAGCCCCTGTTTCTGTACAAAAAATTTATGAACTGTCCATTTTTGATAAACAAAATAACAACTTTATATTTACATATAAAGCTCAAATATAAGATATCTTACAATCTGATTTTTATAGTTGAACAGCCATCATAGAAGCCCTAAACCCCCATTGATAACTGCATTTTATAAAATTAACATCCTTGGCTGATTATTTATTAATTAGACCATAAAGGATCTTTCTGTGACACTCTCTAAGCCCTTTTTCACCATTTTTGTGGTATCGACATCACTGCTTTCTGCGTTCAATTCCAGTGCTCAAATAGCACCTAAAGAGCCTAGTTTATTTGAACAATACAGCTGGGGTGCAATGCCTCCGAAGTACCAATCTTTTTTATCCGATCCGAACAACCAGCACATAACAAAAGCCGTAGTCACCGCTATTGGTGCAGAAGACTACCTCGTGAAAGAACCTGTACTAAAACGAATCCAACCTGTGGTAGATGATTGGATTCAAGGCAGAAGAATGTTTTTGACCACAAAAGTTGGCGATGCATTAGAGCTCCTAGAATCTGGACAAGGAAACCATATAGACTTTCAACCAGAGCCCAATATTCAGCGATGCGCGATTATTTCTGGCGAGACCTGTTCTGAAAAAACGAAACACCTACCCTATCAGGAGCGGCATAAAACAGAACTTGCCTGCAAAATTAACCATATTGAGCAAAACTGCCAAGATTGGCAGGAACACGCTACCCCTTTTTATAAAACGACTCAGATCATCGCAAGTCATATTGCCTTAGCACTCTGGATGGATGTAAATGACCGTGTTCCATGGAGCCTTACCAATAATACTTCTCAAGAGCTGCATTCGATGTGGAAAGAGAAAAACGTTCTGATGGCTTACACACCTTATGAAATGTTGAATACCAAGTCTCGTCGTTTTATCAACGCACACCCTTCACTCGATTCGGTGACAATTACTGATATTGCTTCGTTCTTCTCACCTAAATTTACCTATGTCTACAATTCAGCTCCCTATGAGAACTACCAATGGTTAATGAAAAGCTTAAGCTCGAAAATTTCATCTTCAAGTACTCAAGAAGACGTGCTAAGAGAACTGTTTACACTGACTCAGAAATTTGAACACGGATCCAGCACCGACATCTTCTACAAGAACAAAGCTGGACAATCCACCGCTATTGATGTGGAAAGCAGTATTGATGTACCCAGATACATGCCAGTTCCGTTTTCCTTCCTTCGATTGAGAACTCCGCACATGGCAATTAAGGGCTGCCACAGTGCAACTCGAATTATCCACTCGTTAGCAAAAACTCTGAATATTCCATCATCGATTATTTTGGGTGACAACAAGTTGCCTGCCGATGTATCGCCATTTTCTACGAGTCACTCCATGCTGTATTTTCCAACGATCGACCGTTGGCTTAGCCACGGTGATGATATCTATGGTGAAAGGGATCTTTTCCGATACATAGAAGATAAACTGGACATCACCATCCCGAAATCCCAGTTTACCCAAGCATCTGAGCTGGCTGCCTGTCGTGGGCAAGAAAGCGTTGGGTTGTGTATTTCTTCACGTTGGAAAATCAATAAAACACTCGACGGTTACCTCGCTGACCCAGCCAATCACAAGACCTGTCTGGAAGTCATTCGCGGTACTCTTCCAGGTAATCACGACGCGCTTATTTTCAGCGACAGTGAGCGAAGCACCATGCTCTCAAGGCTAGGTTTCTCGAACGATGCGTCATTCGAACAGGCATGCAAAAAAAAGTGGAGCGATATCTTTGGTAGTTAATGTCTGTTGATACTTAGATTTGCTAAAAATTAGCTCTGTTGATCTAAATCTTAGTTTTTGTTTCGGCACTGACCCTATCACCTCTTCCAACTTTGGACCTTGCGACGAACACGCAAACCGCATAAGGACAATGGCGATACTGTCGAAATCGCCTAACGGAACGAACAAGGAATAACCGAGCCATCGTAAGCCAATAACAACTCACTTTTCGATGGTTCGGTACTTTTGATTACTGTTAGTAGAGCATACATTCTTCATTGAAGCATTCATTGATCTTCTTACCAACTGGAGAAAGTGAGCCGATTAGAAAGGCATGCTCAACAAACATCAAAAGCTAAAACCCATAATCTCGTGCTACAAAAATAGTACAAAGCCTAGATATTTCCGACTATTTTCTCGAAGTGAAGAAATGGTCGAAACTCTCCCTTTTTCATAAACATTCAATCTCATAAAAAGTGAGGATATCATCAAACTATTTTTCATTTTTTGTTCAAAATAAATACTGATAGCACAATCATTTTCATAATTACTCTTAATTGAGCTCGCAAAACAAAATCAAACAGTGAGCCAATAAATAAAGCAATGTCAGCTTAGTTAGGAGAAAAATATGGAGAACTTGACCCACCAGCAAGCATCGCGTTTTCTGGACATGGCTACCATGGGCGTTAAACAGGATGAACTCGCAACATTTCAAACACTGGACGACCGAGATTCATGGATAAACCTACAAATCGAACTCCCCCATTTTAACCAATTAGAGCGTACTCTGTACCAACAAACACAACGCAATTTGGACGAGCCTACCCAAGAGTGTCGTGTCGGCGCTTGGTTCGATTCCGCGTTATGGGATCCGGCACAGCTAAGGCAGCGGGTCGCATTGGCACTCAGTGAAATCTTTGTCGTAAGCGATCGCGACGCTAATCTCACCGGGCATCCTGAAGCGCTAGCCCATTACTATGATCTACTGCTCGATGGGGCATTTGGTCGATACATCGATTTACTCAGAAGCGTAACGCTTTCCCCTGTTATGGGGACATTTCTGACCATGGCTGGTAATAAGCCCGAAAACATGACTGGGCAGCTACCGGATCAGAACTACGCTCGGGAAGTGATGCAGTTATTTTCAATTGGGCTATATACCCTCAACAATGATGGCACTGCCGTATCGGACGGCACAGGAACCCGGCTTGAAACCTATACCGACCAAGACATTGAAGCACTTTCTCGTGTATTTACGGGTTGGGAGATCGACGGCGAAAATCTGATCAGCCCCATGGTTGAGAATAATGAATGTCACGACATGAATGAGAAGTGGATTCTAGGTGAGCAATACGCTGCTGGGCAAACCGCTTTGCAAGATCTAGAACAATTTTTACTTCAAATCAGCCGACACCCAAACACTGCCCCATTTATCTGCACGCTATTGATTAAGCGCTTAGTCACTTCCAACCCCACCCAAGATTACGTTGCTCGCGTCGCGAGTGCATTTACTGTTTCAGATGGTGATTTGTCTTATGTAATTCGAGCAATACTCACCGACCCCGCAACTCTGGAGCCAGCTAGCCCTCAACTTGCCAAAGTACGAGAGCCCATATTAGCAATGACCTACCTGTACCGCGCAATGGATGCCTACCCCGGCAAAAATGGCGATATTGTTTATAACCCTATGGACTACAAAAACACGTTCAGACAATACCCTCTCGGCGCGCCGTCGGTGTTTAATTTTTTCCAACCCAGCGATACCCCATCCGGTGACTTGCTGGATCGGAATCTTACTTCTCCTGAGCTTTCAATCATCGACTGGCAATCACTCATTGATTTATCGAACCTCTTTTACCGCTCGCTATTGGATTTTGGTCAAAACCGCAGTACCTCGAATACGCAAACAGAGCTCTACATTGCCCCCGTTGACTTAGAAGAACTGGCGCAAGCAGGGAAACGAGATGAGTTAATCGAAGCCATTAATGCACGTTTTCTCAATGGGAGTGGATCACCTAATGTCCTTGAGCGTGTTGCTGCGATTTACGATGGACACAACAACAAGTATTACGCCGTGCCAAAAATGCTGTTTATGGCGCTGATTTCCCCAGAATTCATGGTACAGGAGTGACCTTATGTCTATTACACGCAGAGATTTTTTAAAAGGTTCATCTGCAACTGCCCTTTCTGGCATGGTGCCTCTATCTCTAACGATACCTACATCCAATGCACTGGCAAGTGAACACAACGATTACAAAGCGCTTGTCTGTCTATTTTTGCATGGCGGTAATGACTCTTTTAATTTGCTGATACCCGATGGTGGTGCCCACTATTCCGATTACGTTACCGCCCGACCCGATATTCACGTATTGCCAGAACATTCGTTACCCATTCCCAACACAGAGGCAAATCAAGCAGTCGCACTTAACGCAGCGATGCCGAACCTCGCCGCCATGATGAACGAAGGTACCGCCACCACATTGGTCAACATTGGTACCCTGATAGAGCCGACAGACAAAACCAATTGGAGTGATGTTAAAAAACCCAGCAATTTGGGCGCTCACAATAAACAACAAAAAGCGTGGCAGACCAGTTGGGGGGACGGCGAATACCACCCATATGGCTGGGCAGGCATGATGATGGATATTTTAAGTAACGACGCTGCCATTGTGTCGGATTCTATTTCCTTTACCGGAAATTCACTGCTCACCGGAAGCAGTTCAAACGATATTCAGGTGTCCTCCGGTGGTGTGAGAGCAATGTACCCAATCAGCCATTCGAACGGAGTAAACAATCAGTTTAAGAAATTAACCGCGACAACGTTTGACTCTCCCTTCCAACAAGAATATGTAAATCGGTTGCAGGGCATTCTCGATTTCCAAGTAGAAATTGACACCATTCTTAATACTTACCCAGCTGATACGCGTATCCCCAGTTCCTATTTAGGGAAGCAACTTCAAATGGTTCGCAGGATTATGCAAGCCGCGAGTTCGTTAGGGCACAGCCGGCAAGTATTTTTTGTTCATATGGGCGGGTTTGATAATCACAGCAATCAACGAAGCAAACATGATGGGCTGTTGGGTGCGATAGACCAAGCGGTGAGCGCCTTTCACATGACCCTAGATGAGCTCAATTTATCTGACCAAGTGGTGACATTTTCGATGTCGGACTTTGGTCGTACGATTCAAAATAATAGTAATAAAGGCACCGATCATGGTTGGGGCAGTAATCAAATTGTGGTGGGTAACGCCATTAATGGCGGCGTGAATTACGGTACTTTCCCTGAGTTTGTACGAGATGGAGAGAACGCCTACGGGAATAAGTTCATTCCTACTCAATCTTCCGAACAGATGGGCGCGACGCTCTGTCGATGGATGGGGTTAAGCGAAGAAGGGGTTGATGTGATTTTCCCATCACTCCACCCGCAAAATACGAACCCATTTGACAGTCGATATTTAGGGTTCTTGGGAGATTACCGCGCTTCCTCTCTAGAAAGTGAGTTATTGATAAAAAACGTAAACGCCTCTGTAACGCGCGTCAATCACACACCACAAATGGCAATCGGCGGAGACATCACCACGAAATGGACAGCAAAAGGAACAGGCATTCATTTCCTTGTTGAACTCTCGAGCACAAGCTACGTGACTCAACTGCTTATTGCACAGGCTAAAGGGAATGTTCGCCAATACTTCATTGATGTAGAAGTCGGTAATAATGGCATCGATTTTGAGCCGTTAAACAGCACAGTTACCCCCGGAAACACAACGGAGTTCATCCCTATATCCATTCAGAGATCTGGCATTAACTTTATTCGCCTTACCTGCAACGGAAACAATGATCCTATAAATATACACTTACAAGCGTGGAATAATATTCAAGAGCTAAAAGTGTTAGGTAAGGTGAATTGAACGGGAAAGCATTCTACCAAGGAATAACCGAGCCATCGTAAGCCAGCAGTTGCCCACTTTGCGATGGTTCGGCACTTTCAATGACGGCAATCAGATCGCGTGCAACTCGCTCTGGAGTAAACAACTTACCTTCAGGAACATTACGCTGAAAAGGCTCAGAGAGATGAGTGTCGGTAGTACCCGGATGCAAAGCGAGTACGGTTGCTTTGGGAAGTGTGCGACTCCACTCAATACTCATTGTTTTAATGATCATGTTCAGCGCCGCTTTGGATGCTCGGTAGCTATACCAACCACCTAAACGGTTATCGCTGATACTGCCGACTTTAGCTGAAATCGCGGTAAACATAGGGTGGTGACTTTTTCTGAGTAAGGGAAAGGTGTACTTGGCTAGCAAAAGCGAAGGCAGGGCATTAGAATTCATCGCTTCTATAAAATACGCACTGTCTATTTGCTGAATATTCTTTTCTGGTGAATGGTCGTGTGAATGCAAAAAGCCAGCAGCGTTGATGACCCAATCTAATGATTGAATTCGACCTAGGGCATTTTTTACGGAATCGTCGCTAGCAGCATCCATTTGTATCCAACGTAAATTCGGATCAGATAATTCTGGCAGCTTGCGTCGATACGTCGCGAAAACGCCATCTTCGAGGTATTCTTTTAGCAAGTGTTTCACCATTGCCAGACCAATACCTCCGTTTCCTGCCACCACCAATCTATTCAAGTTAGAGCTCCTCAATACGTTGTAAATTCATATCCGCGGTCTTTAAGATCGCCTCTTGCACTTCTAAATTCATGTTGTCCCAGCTTCTGTAGATCATTCCGATACGTGGATTCTTACTAAGCAATTCTCGGTGTTGGTTCATGAATCGCCAGTAAAACCCATTAAACGGACAGGCTGTATCACCGCTTCGCTGCTTAACGTCGTAGTGGCACCCTTTGCAGTAATCACTCATTTTATTGATGTAAGAGCCGCTGGCTGCATAAGGTTTGGTCGCAACCATTCCACCATCGGCAAACAGTGCCATCCCGCGAGTATTCGGCATTTCGACCCATTCAATCGCATCTACGTAGATACCCAAGTACCAAGCATCGACTTCATCAGGGTGACACCCTGTTACCAACGAGAAATTCCCCGTGATCATCAAACGTTGAATGTGATGGGCATAGGCGTAATCTAACGACTGATTAATCGCTTGTTTCATGCAGTGCATACGAGTTTCGCCCGTCCAAAAGTAACGAGGAAGCGGGCGCGTGGCATTCAAATGATTCTTCTGTGCGTATTCCGGCATGTTTGCCCAATAAACCCCACGAATGTATTCTCTCCAACCGATTATTTGACGTACGAATCCTTCGATTTGATCAAGTGATACCATGCTATTGGGTTGCTCATAGCAAGTGAGTGCAGCATCTACGACTTCCATTGGCGACAATATTTTTGCATTGAGCGCAAAAGACAGGCGGCTGTGATACAGACTCCATTTGGCTTTATGTTGCTTGGTCATCGCATCTTGAAAAGTGCCAAAAAGGGGTAAGCAAACCTGGCAAAAATGCGCCAACAAGTTCAGTGCTTGAGAACGATTTACCGGCCAGAGCAGGGAGCCATCGATATGCCCGATGGTTTTTACTTCGTGCCTTTCCAAACGCTGTAAGATGCCATCAACATCATTAGCGAACATAAGCGGCTCGGGAAGCTGTTCAATATCAGCGAGTTTGAGCTTCTTGCGATTATTAGCGTCGTAGTTCCACTTACCTCCAATTGGCTTATCGTTCGCATCCAGCAAAATGCCATATTGCTTACGCATACGCCGATAAAAGTGCTCCATTAATACATGCTTCCCTTTAGGAAACTGGGCAGGAATGAGCTCCGCATTCAACATGAAATGTTCTGTGTCTGCATTTCGAATTTCTACTCCCTCAATGCGTAAAGATTCTAATTGCTGAGCTAAGCGAAATTCATCTGGATTTTGGTATTCAAGATATGCAGCCCCAGTTTGTCGACACAACTGGGTCAGAAGTTCAGAGAGGTCTTTGTAGGCTTGTGTGTCATCCAACGTCATATACTTAACTTGATGACCCGAATCTAACAACCAACAAGAGAAGGCTTCCATTGCAGAGAAGAAAGCGCATACCTTTTGTATGTGGTGCTGCGCGTAATCCGTTTCTTGTTTTAGCTCCGCTACCAGATAAAGCGTCGATTCGTCCACTTGGCGAAACCAAGAATGCTGATAGTTCAGTTGATCGCCCAAAATTAAGCGGATTCTTTTTGTTTTCATAAAACCTCAAAAGTCGGTGCTTTGATTTCACCCTCCTTTCTTACGTCCTACGAATTCAACCGATCACCCATTTTTTCTATCTACTAATCATCCGCTTTTCTATTCTCACTTAAAGCACTTTTCCACTCTCACTAAAAGCGCTTTTCCACGCTCACTAAAAAGGCAGCCGAAGCTGCCCTATCTCTGGGCTTATAAAAGCGAGGAATACACGATCACTTTCCGAGTAGTGCGTCCAAATTGACTTTGTTACCCAAGGGCTGAACCCGAATATCGGCATAGTCCATACGAATAGCTTCAAATTGTTTTGCTAATTCGCGGACATGAGCTTCATCTTTGGCGATAAAGGCAACATGGTAAACGGGTCTTGTTACGCCGTCACTTACCTGTTGAGTATTCAAATATGCAGAGGTCAAAAAGCCCGCTTGATTTAAGCTAACCACACGCTGCAGATCAATCCCCAGTACTCGGTCTATTTCTATTGGATCAACGCCATCTTTCCAAGTCATGGTAATACCATAGTTGTACACCATAGGCGTTTTATCTAGCCACTTTTGCCCCAATGCTTGTATCGCGGCAATCTTCACTAGATCTTGTTTGTACAAAGGCAGATCTTTAAGTGTCGCTCTTACTTGCTGCTCATTGTCTCCACTGATCACAAAGCGAATCAAGCGAGTGGGCTTTCCGTCCAATTCGCTATCATAAATGTACATATCTTTGACATCACCCTTCTCAATCAATTGTCCGAATGCAGCCTTTTGCTCAGGCATCGCTTTCAGTACTTTGGAGTGGTCTTTCGTGTTCCATGCCAATTCAACACCAAAATCAACCGCATTGACCGACATTGTGAACAACATAGCGCCTACCAGAAAAACAGCTTTAGAAAATTTATTCATGGTTTACCTCAATTTATAATGATTTTCGATATCTTCGCTGGATACAGAGTTTGCGAAGAGACCGAGTGTTTGCCTTTCAGCAAATATATTTTGTGCCTACCAACGCGATCGATAGCTTCGGTGACAAGAGCGACACGTCTTTTCTGCCTGCTTTAACCCTTGTTCCGCTAACGATAAATCCTGCTCTTTACTCCCTTGCTGAAAAGAGACATACCCGTTGTGAAGTTCAACCAACAGGGCATCAAACTTTTCAGGCTTACTCCAAACTAATGCTTTTGCCTTACTCCCACTCTCGCTTCCGTGTGGAAACGCATTGAACAATAAGCCGCTGTTTTCAACCAGAACATCACTCGCTTTAAGTGCCGCGTTCCAATCTATTTCAGACTTCCCGATCAATTCGACGGCTTCATCGGTCTTGGTTTCAATAATCGAAAATGCTTCTTGTCTCGATTCAATGACATCGTCGTGCTTTGCCAATACACAGGCTGGCATAAACAACGCCATGTATGTCACTAGCTTGGTAAACCTTTTGTTAGACGCTCTCATCTTTTGGACACCTATAAGTTCGATTGACGCCGTTATGTGCGCCTTTTTGTTACGACCAAAATAATTTACAACACAACAGTTGCATTTGCAATAATTGCAAATTACATTATTGGAAAGGCAATCAACTAAAAGGCGACATTATGAAAATTTGGGATTTACCAACTCGTATTTACCACTGGCTACAAGCCGTATTATTTATTGCACTGTTAGGATCAGGTTTTTCAGGTAATGGACCACACATCCAAATAGGACTTGTACTTTTCACCTTGTTGATATGGCGGATATGCTGGGGGTTAGTGGGGAGCACAACCAGCCGTTTTCAGCAATTTTTGGCATCACCCTGTGCCGTCGTTCGGTACGTTAAGACCCGAAAATCAAACCAAATTGGGCACAACCCAGCAGGGGGGTGGATGGCGTTCTTGATGATATTCGCGTTGTTATTTCAATGCTTTTCTGGAATGGCAATCGCAGGGCAGTTTGATGGGTTAGCATTTGCAGAAAACGTCTTAACAGACGATGTATTTTTCGTTATTGAAAGCATGCATATGATCTGTGCTAGGCTCCTTCCCGCCCTCATTGCTTTGCATGTCGGAGCCATCGTTTTTTATAAATACAAAGGCATACCACTAACGTGGGCAATGGTGACAGGCATTCAAAAACACATAAACACTAACGTAACCGTCTATTTTGCTTCGAATATTCGTGCCTTAGTGGTGCTAGCAATGGCAATTTCCGTTACCATTGCAATAGTTGCACTTGCATAAGAGATGACTATGAGCGAAATATTTGAAAGAGAAAAAAGCTTTGGGTGGAAAGTGAACGTTGTCGCAGCGCATGTCGCAAAACTACTAGAACAAGAGCTGGCTAACCACGATTTTCCAAAAAGTTTTTGGCCCACCATGATGTGCCTTTGGGAACAAGAAGGTATGACTCAGCGAGAGCTTTCGGATAAATCTCGTATCGAAAACTCTACGACCACCAGAACCCTCGATAAACTGGAAGAGCGTGGCTGGGTTGAAAGACAAGCCGACCCGAATAGCCGCCGTTCTTACCGAATCTATCTAACAGAGGAAGGTCGAAAGCTAAAAGGGACGTTGCAGCCTTTGGCTAACCAAGTGAATCAAAATGCGTTATCTCACTTAGAAGAAAAGGAACAGCAAGAGTTACTTCGGCTACTTACAAAAGTCATGGACGGTGTCGCCGGAAAGTAAGCGGATTCGGCTAGAATATATTCAAGGTGCTAGGTTCAGCAGCTTCTTATCTATAGATTGAGTATTGCGGTAGGGTAACAGGCAAATTTCTGTTAGAGTCCTGCCTTTCTGAACTAGACCCAACCTGCTTCGGTAAGCGTAAGAATTTAGGAACTTGCTATGATGACAGATGAAGAAAGAATTGAACTGCAACAAAACAACCCATTACATGGGCTTAAGCTAGAAACCTTGCTGCAAGAATTGGTCGATTTTTACGGTTGGGATATTCTTGATACCGCAATGCGATTCAACTGCTTTAATACCAAGCCATCGATAGCAAGCAGCGTTAAGTATTTGAAAAAGACCGATTGGGCGAGAGAGAAGATCGAAAACTTCTACCTTTACCGCTTCAAACGTATGCCACGAGCTTCCGCTGAAGAATATGACTTGCCGCCCCGTGCTCGCACGTTTCCACATGGTCTTAAGCCGAAAGATCCAATGGTATTAACCGTTGATTCTATTTTAAAGTCACAAGCTAAAGCGGCTTCTGCTCACAAAGAGCGCTCCTCGAAAAATCGAAACTCCCGCCGCTAGGAATAACAAAGACTAAAGAATCAAAAAGCCAAACAGAGTTATTCTTGTTTGGCTTTTTTGATCAGGTATTCCAGAGCTGAGGTTATTTATCCAGTGCGTTTCCTACCTGCTTTTCTAACGCTAAAATCGAAGCTCTTACACTCTCTGGAATATCGGTTTTAACATTGTCTTTAAAATCAAACATCACTCCTGTCGCGGTGCCGATTGTCGCGACTTTTCCCCACTTCTTACTGAACGCTTGGTATTCCATCGTAATACGATCATCTTGGATGTCGATAACTCGGCTGCCAATAAAAAGGGTGTCTGGATAGGTGATCGGCAATTTGTACCGACACTGTGTATCTCGTAACACGGGACCTATGTGCGTTTTAGACATATCGACTAAAAGACCGATTTTATTGAAGTAATCGAGTCGAGCGGTTTCAAAATAGCGGAAATACACCACATTATTCACATGCTGAAGTGCATCCATTTCTCCCCAAGCAACTTGAATTTCAGTTACCACAGGAAAGTCTTTAAGCATTGAATCCATACTATCCATCCTTGATTTAGAGTTTTTATACTAGTTCCTAAATTCTGATATGTAATACAAATGATTGAAAATTGTGAAATAAGTAAATTAAAAAGCACTGGTCCGGATTGCGGTCACAGTGACTTCAATCAATACATCCCCTTCTAGCTCCACACCTAAGCACGCTCTTTGAGGCCAGTGATCGGGGTTGCTTCCCATCCAGTCGCACCAAACTTTGTCCATTGTAGGCTTATCGGACATGTTGGCGATGTAAACCTGAGCAGACAGGATTTTGGATTTGTCACTGTTCAATTCAATCAGGTTATTTTGGATGGTTTTCAACGTAAGTTCGGTTTGCCCAATAATATCGAGAGACGTATCCGACGACGTGGCTACCGTCCACACAAGATCTTTGTAAGCCGATGATTTGTTTCTTCCCTGGTAGATCCCGCGTTTCCTTTCAATCATGTTCATTGCCCTTTCTCATTTCTGAAGCACGCATTATTCCTTTTTCTCGTCAATATTGCTGCAAAAAGTCGAAGTTGAATGCATTTGAAAAAACACATCCAAAGACGATCAAGCAAATACCTCGACAACCATTTGATATAAAACAAATTTTATTAACATTGCTGTCAATTATGATTTATGCCGTTCTAGAGCTTGTTAAATATCGCTTCCATCCTTTACTACATTTAACTTACGGATGTTTTAAAAGACATCATGAGCCTTTCATTATGAAAGGATGACATAAAGCTAACCCGTCTCTAACACAAATGTTTGAAATAAGGACTAATCCTAATTCAACATCAAAACTCTGCTTATTTCTCTAATAATATAGAGCTCAATAAGCAAGGTGGAAATTTGGCAAAACCACAAATATGAGAATTAGAAAAGCGATATGAAATTTAGAAAAGACATAAATGGCCTTAGGGCTTTAGCCGTAATCGCAGTGGTGTTATTCCACTTTAACCCGAGTTGGGTACCTGGGGGGTTTGCTGGGGTTGATGTATTTTTCGTCATCTCTGGTTTCTTAATGACCAGTATCATCTTTAAGGGGTTAGCTTCTGGCGACTTTTCCATACTTCGATTTTATTTCGCCCGCGCTAACCGCATTATCCCTGCCTTAGCGGTGATGTGCCTTTTCCTACTTATCCTTGGGTGGTTTTACTTAACACCAGTCGACTATAAAGACCTCAGTAAACACACAATAGGAAGCATCGGGTTCTTCTCAAATTTGGTGTACTGGAAAGAATCGGGTTACTTCGACGCCGCCTCTCACGAGAAATGGCTACTTCATACTTGGTCACTGTCCGTTGAGTGGCAGTTTTACATTATCTACCCTGTTATTTTAGTCGCGCTCAAAAAGACCTTATCACTAGAAACATTAAAGAAAGCCGTATTAGCGGCTACTGTGATTGGCTTTTTAGGCAGTGTTCTTATGACTTATCGCTGGCCAGATGCGTCTTACTACATGTTGCAAACTCGTGCTTGGGAAATGCTTCTTGGCGGCGTTGCATTCTTGTACCCACTCTCTTTGAGTTCAAAACACAAGGCAATTACCGAATATACCGGTCTGGTGCTCATACTGGCGTCGTATTTTCTGATGTCCGAGCATTCTTTATGGCCTGGGTATTTGGCGCTATTTCCTGTTCTTGGTGCGTATCTCATTATCGCCGCGCAACGAGATAACAGTGCGATAACACACAACGTATTCATGCAAAAAATCGGGCTTTGGTCTTACTCCATCTACTTATGGCATTGGCCGTTAGTGGTAGCAGGGGTTTACTTTGAATTACCTTATTGGATGTGGATCGGCATTCCAGTTTCCGTGCTATTAGGATTTGTTAGCCACGCGCTGATTGAATCAAAACGTCGAGCCATTCCAGCATTTAGCGTTCGCCCATTGCTCACCTATCAGCCACTTTGGTTTGTAGCCATTGTAGGCATCATAGGCTCCGGTATCTTTATTACCAAAGGGGCTGAGTTCCACTATGATCCAAGCGTGCTGGTTGCCAGTAACGAAGCGAACAACAAAAACCCAAGAAGAGACGAATGTTTAGTTCGAAACAATCGAGATGAGTTTTGCCAGTATGGTGAAGGAAAAGTAGGCGCCATTGTGTTGGGTGACAGCCATGCCGCCAGTATTGTGCGAAGTGTCGAAAAGGTGTTGGATGGCGAAAGCTTAGCCGATTGGACGATGATGGGTTGCCGAACCATCAAGGGGATCTATAACACCAGAAACCACGGTATCCCTGATCATTCCTGCGGCGATTTTATCGAAGGTAAGCTTGCTAAACTTCCTCAATACCCTAACGTACCGGTGGTGATTCTTAATCGTTACGCCACATTGCTACAAGGCCCAAATGAACCTGAACTGGCTCATCGAAAAGATAAGGTAGAAGAGTTTTTCGAAGGTGAAAAGATCATTGATAAGCGGGGCGAGGCTTATTCAACACAGGCGCTCGGCAAGATGTTCGACACAATATGCGCGATTTCTGAATCGAATCCAGTATACCTATTGGAACCCATCCCTGAGTTAAAACGCAATGTCCCAAAAACCATGGCAAAAGAGTTACTCTGGGGGAATACCGAATTTAGGGTATCCATTTCAAGAAGCGAATACGACGAGAGAAACCAAGCCGTATTTCAAATGTTAAATACACTACAAGATCAGTGTAATGTGCAGATTTTGCAAGCATCCCAATACTTCTGTGATGACCAATCTTGCTATGGCGACATCGATGGTCGTCCAGCTTACTTCGATGATGATCATCTTAGCGAATACGGCAGCATCGCGCTTTTATCTGAATTTCGTAAAATTGTTAACTAACGGCAGTTTTAGGTAAGTTGTTTTCAATATAAACCGCGCCTACTAGACAATATACTCAAACCACCTCAAGGTGCAGGATTCAGAGCTCTAGCATCTTGAGGTGGTTTGAGTATAGAAGGCGCGAGATACATTCACGAGTCACTCAAAACCTCTATTTATTCAAAGCCAGAGTATCGAACCCCCGAAAGCTGTGCCATTTCTTTATGCCATGTGGCCAAGTCTTCTTTATTGAACTTCGAAAACGAATCGTGACCACAAGCGCGAGCCATTACCTGCATAAGCTCCGTAGACGCTTCAAAGAAATTCTTCAGCTGGTTCGATGCTTTAGCCACATTCAAACGCTGACGCAAATCGGCTTTTTGAGTGGCAATACCGGCCGGACAATTGTTGGTGTTGCACATACGCGCAGCGACACACCCGATAGATTGCATTGCACTGTTTGATATCGCGACACCATCTGCACCAAGCGCCATCGCTTTTACAAAATCCATAGGGACTCTTAGTCCACCCGTTACGATCAATGTCACCCTGCCGCTCGCACCTACCTCATCCAAGTAACGTCTTGCTCGCGCTAGGGCGGGAATAGTTGGAACGCTGATGTGATCTCGGAACATTTCTGGTGCCGCGCCTGTGCCGCCCCCTCGCCCATCTAAAATGATGTAATCGGCGCTGGCGTCCAAAGCAAACTGAATATCTTTTTCGATGTGGTTTGCACTGAGCTTAAATCCAATAGGAATACCACCGCTCACTTCCCTTACGCGATCAGCAAACCGCTTAAAGTCGGCAGCGGTACTCAAGTCTTTAAACGTAGGGGGGGAAATTGCGGATTCGCCTTCCGGAATCCCCCGTACTTGAGATATTTTCCCGATGTTTTTCGTCCCCGGTAAATGTCCACCAGTTCCTGTTTTAGCCCCTTGCCCACCTTTGAAGTGAAAAGCCTGTACTCGATGGAGTAACTCTTCTTTGTAGCCAAAGCCTGCACTCGCCAGTTCGTAAAAATAGCGCGAGTTTGCCGCCTGCTCTTCTGGTAACATACCTCCTTCACCGGAACAAATCCCTGTACCAGCGAGCTCTGCGCCAGTGGCGAGTGACACCTTCGCTTCTTCCGATAACGCACCAAAACTCATGTCAGACACAAACAACGGGATTTTGAGTGTCAGTGGTTTTTTCGCTTCTGGACCTATCACCAATTCTGTATTCACGGCCACGTCTTCTAACAAAGGTTTTGTTGCCATCTGAGCGACCATCACTTGAAGATCATCCCAGTGAGGCAACTGGTATCGCGGCACCCCCATTGACGTCATGGGTCCATGATGACCAAGCTTAGACAAGCCTTCTCGAGCCAGTTGATGAATAAACTCTACGGTGGGTTCTTCTTTTGTCGCTGTGGCGGCGGGTGCCGAAGCACTACCTGCCTGCTGAATTTGTACGCCCT
Source organism: Vibrio penaeicida (assembly GCF_030689305.1). Classification (GTDB taxonomy): domain Bacteria; phylum Pseudomonadota; class Gammaproteobacteria; order Enterobacterales; family Vibrionaceae; genus Vibrio; species Vibrio penaeicida_B. The sequence continues at coordinate 44,426 of NZ_JAUYVM010000008.1, forward strand.
GTCCTTCTTTGCCTACTTGTTCAGTGCTGAACTGTTTATGGCTACCATCACAAAAAGGGGTATTTGCCGAATGTTTACATTGGCATAGGTAAGATTCTCCATCTGTTTCTGCGGTAAATTTTTTCGGTTTGAAATCCGTTCCTGCATGGGAACCATCACAAAACGGCTGACTTTTGGAGCGTCCACACGCGCAGAAGTAGTAGTCGTCTCCTTTTTTAAGATCGACTTTAACGGGCTTGTTATCAGCCACTACAGGTTTGCTCATCAGGTATTCCTTATTGTTTCCAGTGTGTTCATTGGCATCACCTCATAGCAAAAAGTGCTGGGGCTGCCTTATTTTTTTATTGGCGCAACGCCTTTTTAAGCATAGGTTGATGAGCAAGAAATGAACATTTCAAGGTATGAGATTGACCGTTCTAAAAATTAGAATGTTTGAAGAAAATGCCAAAGTGCTCACTTCGGGAATTTAGATTCCAAGAGTTTGCACGTCTGACGTTTTAGAGAATGAGTTAGAGAAGGTAGCTAAGAGCTAAGCTTTCGTTTAGTAGCAATGCATTCGAAGTTCTTGTACAAAAGCTTTTGCTGCAAGACCAAGCCTGTCTTCGTCATCAAGAATCAAATACATTTGAGCCGTTCTTTTGTTGTTAAAGGCGAGTGGTAATGCTTTCAGTTTTCCGTGTTCTATTTCGTAAGCAATCGCGTGTTCTGGCAACCAAGCAAAGCCAAAGCCTTCCGTAATCATTTGAATTGACGTTTTAACATTGTCGACTGTCCACCGTTGGTCAGAAGATTGCCAACCATCGTCTTTCTTGTCTTTTGTTGCAGAATCGCGAACCACAATTTGCCTGTGACCTTTTAAGTCTTCAAGCGAGAGCTCTCTATCCAGTTGATGAAGGGGATGGGATGGATTGGCCACTGCCATAAACTCGACTCTGCACAATTCTTCATTAAACCGATCGTGCAAAGCAAAACCAGAAATTGCGAGGTCTACTTGAGCTTGCTCTATCACTTCACTTGATCCCCAAAGGGTGGTTTCACTGAGTTCTATTCTTAACAGAGGAAAAACCTGAGATACCTTCTCGAGCGCTTGATAAATCAAAATGGGAGGGAATGTTTGGTCGACAGCGATCTTAAGTTGTGTTTCTGCTCCCTCACTTAGCATTTCACTTAATGCCTCGACCTTGACGGCTTCATCAAGCAAATTACTGGTTCTTCTAAGTACCAATTCCCCTGCTCGGGTTAACTGTGCTTTACGACCGACTATTTTAAATAATTTGAGGTTAAGAGACGTTTCCAGCTTTTGAATGGCATGGTGAATACTCGAAGGGCTTTTGTGTATCGCCTCTGCCGCTTGATTGAATCCACCATATTCAGCCACCGCGCGAAACATTCGCCACTGTTCTAACGTTGTTTTTAGCATCCATGCTCTCCAAAAAATAAAGAGTGCAGGTGATCCCGCACTCTTTATTTTTAAGCGATGACTAGGGTCTGTTGACCTTTCGAGATGATTTTTGCAGCAATTTGTGGGTTATTTATACAAGGAAGAGCTCATTCGGTGTAGTCGCTCTACATCAATGAGTGATAACGCAGTAGAAATAAGCCACAAATGCTGCCCGAAGGGTTCGTTTCTATGCCTTTTACTCTTTGTTGCAAGGTATTTGCTTAGAATGACTAGGCTACACACCTTGCGCCGCGATTAAAAAGCATAGAAATCGAACAAAATTTAACCACAAAAGATCGACAGACCCTAAAGCCAATGCAAATTCTGCTATTGAGCGATATCTATTTCTTCAACCTGCGGCTGGGGTTTATTCATGACTTTTGCGATAAGCGGAGCAGTATATCGAATGGTTTTCACTGCGTTTGCCATGTCTTTTAATCCGCATGGTTGCTCATTACATTGGATATCCGGGTTTGAGAATGTATAAGTACGTTTACTTACTCCGAATTTATGTCCATAAGCCATGGTCGTCGCCAACAGACCGTCGACACCATAGCCATAGGCACCAGAATAAGATTTTCCATTGGTATGCGGCAGCTTGCCTGAGTACTGCTCACGTGCATGATACAGCCCCATATTGTGCCCTAGCTCATGAGCCAAAGTGTCGTCTTTACATTCGTTGGTATAAACGTGGCTATAAAGCTTTCGTTTGATGTATTTTGGGGAATTATCATGGAAATACTTGGTCAGTAAGTGAGCTCTACCACATTTTTTTGTTGCTCCGTAATCAGGCGAATTTTTGATGTCTAGAGTACGAAACAGCGTCACCATATCTGCGCCTAATTCTGCCCGTTTCCCTTCAACACCTTTGAACGCTTTGTTTGTATAGCCTTTAGTATCTGGCGTAATGTTGTTCAGTGCCACCTCTTGTGAGATTTTCTGCACTTCTTCGTCATACTTTACTTCCATAGTACCGACGAGGTTGATGCTAACATCCGTCTTGCTCATTTGATGGATCATATTGGCAACGTTCACTTTGTGTTGAATCGCGCTAATAGGGTCATCACTGTAATGCGCTTTTAGCCCTGGAGTGTAAACACCAAGCAAGTCAATTTCTGTTACCATCGCTTCAATAACCTCTGTTGGCTGTTTTTGCTCTGCTTGAGCGTATATGACAGGTGTGAAGAATCCTGCGGTCAAGACTGCCGCAATGCCTACTTTATTCATGTTCGTCCTTTATATATAACGAGTATTGAGGTGATGTATACCCAAATGACCTAAAGTACTTGGGTATAGTTTTAAATATTATTGGAGAGAGGGTTCTTCGAAGTACTCTTGCGGTACTTCATACAACCATGCTGTATTATTTAGCCCTGTAACTTTATATTCGACATCAGGGTGACCGATAAAACCAAATACATTTTTCTCACCAAAAGTAAATACAGCTGGGTAGTTGTAACCGTTAGATTTAAAAATTCCAGACCAAGCTTTTGTATTATTTACTTGCTTTTTATCTTGAGTAATTGAAATTAAAACCTCTTCACCATTGGGAAGCAATAAACGTACGCTATCTCCAGATGATAAACTCGAAAACTCGCCAATATTACGAAATTCGATGGCGGATAGACTTTCATCACCTACGCTAAGCGGTTTAATTTTATCTATTGGTAATGTATCCGTCACTTCCAACCAAGGCTCTTCAATTTCCAAATGATCACCCTCGTCCAAATCGGGGTGAAGGCTATTCGTATCTGTGACGGCTGTAGAGGAGTTGGCTGTGTTGTTATTTGACAATTGCTTAACGGCACCACTCTCGGTTTCCCTCTCTGCATGACGCCCAGTGTCGTTTTGGTGTGATGGATGAGAACCCGTATTATTTTCAGTTCCTTGTTTTACTTTCTGGTTTTGTTGCGAGGGATTTTTATCATCGAGAAATACCACAGCAGCAACACCCAAAATCAAAACGAAGTACAGTATAATTTTACTCATAGCAATCACCCTTATTTAGATGAGTGCATTATTAATTTAGTCTGCAAATTTATAAAAATAAAAACGTTATTAGTGAAGACACTATGGCTGAAAGTCACACTTTTAAAAAACTTATTTGTTTATCGTACAGCGAACACAGTTTCGCTCTTAAATATAAGACAAAAGCTAACGAGTTTCAGAAGATTTATTAATAAGGTTTATCGTGAATTTTCGTTAACTGCCCTTTTGAAAATCACTATATTCGTTGTATTACTTTTACTTTATGTCTCGATTATTGATCCCATTACACACGCTTACAGAACTCCATTGCTGAATTTGTATAATTCTTCGCTATAAATGGACTTTCACAAAGTGTAATACCTCAATGGTCATATTACTTCGATTGCTACGCGGCTCCCTCCAACACTTAACAACACAGATCAAGCGGTGGCATCTACCCACGCTGTTCATTCTATGTGCGTCAACCAGCCATTTAACGCTGGCGGAATCAATAGAAGTGAAGAACGAGGGCATCACTCTTGCATTAGAATTTTCTGAACAAGCCAAGCACTACGATAAAGATCGATACGTTCAAGCAGCCGAAGAATGGTTGCAATACGTTAAGTCTGTTGGGGACTCAACTCACCATACGCTTACCCTTCACATAAAGATAACCGACAGCATTCAACCTGATGGTGAAGCCATTATCGACGAATACGCCGATATAAATGGCGCAGCGTTTCCCGTAACGGCAACAATGTGGATTCATTCAAGAACCCATGCTGACGCATTTGATCCAACTGACTATCAAACCACTTTGCGACATGAGCTTGCGCACGTGTTTGGTATTGGCATTCTCACCGTCTCCTACACTGAAGCGCATACGTTAATGCAAGGTCCTGCCTATTGCTTACAAGAAAGCCAAGCCGTACGTTGGTATAACCACCTATACGATAACAACTACCCCTGCTTGCCTTTGTCTTTATCCGGCGATCATTTTTATGATCACTATCTAATCGAAGACCCTATCCGCTATGACCTTCATGGCAATGCTATTCCCCCTCTTACACCCGAGGTGGCGGCCAATGGTGAGAAAATAGGCATTATTACCATCGCTTTACTCGAGGATTTAGGCTACGGAGTGGAATATCCTGAAGTCTCTTTTTTGGAATAGCCCCATAGGTTTAGTGTTTTTCCACCGCTTAAATAGGCGTACACTCGTTTCACACCAGCCTATAACAAGAAGGATTTAAGCAATGATTGAACAAGGACAAACACTCCCAGAGGGTTCACTGAGCGAACTGACAGCCGATGGCATGGCAACCCATGAGGTTACCGAGCTGTTTGCTGGGAAGAAAGCGGTGTTGTTTGCCGTACCTGGGGCTTTTACGCCGACGTGTTCAGAAGCACACTTACCTGGCTATGTCGTACTTGCTGATCAGTTCAAAGAAAAAGGGGTAGATTTCATTGCCTGTGTATCGGTTAACGATGCATTTGTAATGCAAGCTTGGGGAGAGGCGCAAAACGCTAACGAAATCCTAATGCTGGCAGATGGCGATGCAAGCTTTACCAAAGCACTTGGATTGGTAAAAGAGACGGGATCATTTGGTGGCATTCGTTCTGAACGCTATGCGATGATCGTTGAAAACGGTGTAGTAACCACACTGAACGTAGAACCACCTAAAACGTTTGAAGGCAGTAAAGCAGAGGCGATTCTGGCGCTGCTTTAATCGTTCTGATTAGAACCGCTAAAGGCAGACGTGGTCTGCCTTTTTCTTGAGTTCATTCCACCCACTTTTTCATATCAAAAAACAAATCATCTTCAGAAATCAAATCAAAACCCAGCTTTCGATACAACTCTAACGCGGGCACATTATTTTTAAAGCAGCTAAGAGTAACGGGCAGCGCTTTGTCTTTCGCTTCTTGCTCAATCTTATTCATCGCTTTTTGCGCAAGCCCACGGTCTTGTGACTGTTTGAATACAATAAGTAAATGAACATGCACACTTTCGGATGTGGATTTGTGTACAACTAAGCCCGCTTTGTTCCCCTCAGACTCTAACCAATAGAACCATTCTGGCTTTAGCCTATGGGTGAAACCGTTGTATTGATAAGCTTCGTCCCAGCCCAATGCCTCATCAATGGTAGGCTTCATGTACTCTTTAAAAATCGGGTAGGCATTTACATATTCTTCCTCAGAAAGAGGCGTTAAATTTACGTTGCTATTCAATGTTGTCTTAGAATCCATTCTGGCTATACATCCAAATTCACTGCTTTAAACGTGGGTGGAAGTTGATGGGAACATTCAAACAAATCGTGCATATCAGGGTGACATAAGCCAAATAAAGGAAGTGATGCTGCCCCAATAGAAACGGTGTGAAGGCTGTCTTTAGCAAGAGTTATCCGCTGGCGAGTCCGCTCGTGGCGTTCACAAATAGAAGGGAAAAGCGGCAGTGTTGCATCCACCAGCCTTTCCATAACACGTTCGGATAGCTGACTTCCCAACACTATGCTTTCAGGCTCAAACAAGTTTTCAAGTATGTTAATGGCAAACCTTAAGCGTCGACCGGATTCATCAATCCAGCGTTGAACCACTTCATCATGCTCCCAGTGCTCGTCAATAAATGCAGGAAGCTGAAGATCTGAACCAGAATAATTAAGCATGGTTTTTAGTGCTTGCAGTGACAAGTGGGTCTCAATGTAATCTGTCGAACCTGAATTGTGCCAATGAATTCGACCAATTTCTCCGGCATTACTCCATGCCCCTTTATAAGGCTGGTTATTGGTAATAATACCTGCACCCAAACCGTTACCAATGTAGAGGTAGATAAAGTTGTCTAACCTGTCTCCACGGCAACTAAAACTGTGGCTGATAGCGGCAGAGGTTGCATCGTTTTCCAAATAAACCGGATAAGCCAGCTTTTCACTCAATTTGTGCGTTAAATCCAGCTTCCCCCACGCTTGCCAAGCATTGGCAACTGGGTGGTGCTCAGTGTCATCTTTAAGCAGGGTCGCTACGGCCACCCCCACTCCGATGAGCAACTGGCGAGAATTCGGCACTATATCGAGCAACCTGTTTACCACTCTATCAAGTTGGCTTATCACGTAATCAGGTTCTAGGCTTGTTAGCTCTGCTTGGTAATCTGCCAGCAAATTTAGGTTTAGGTCCACCAAACTTGCATTCACAAACCCCTGTTCAATCTGTAATCCAATAGACAAACACGAAGCAGGGTTCACTTCTAGTAACGTTTGGGGCTGCCCTCGCTTACCTTGCACCTTTCCTACTTCTAGGACATAGCCTGTTTGAATAAGCTCTCGAACCAAGTTGGTGATAGTTTGGTTTCTCAGCCCAGACTGCTGAGCCACGCTCACACGACTAACCCGAGGGTGCTGTCGAATAATTTCGAATACCACACTCAGATTTGAACGCTTGGTATGTTCGTGGTTCTTACCTTTCACCTTGACTTCCTTGTTGTACTCTTACTTTCGAAAGTTTGTCTGTACCTAAAATCAGCGATTCCTTAGGTTACCTCTGATAGGAGGAGAAACAAGTTAACAAAATCCCACAATTGGAAAGCCGTTCGGTTTAATGATGAAAATATCCCCAAGTGAGCCCAATCATCCTTCCACCCTAACTCATTGAATTCACAAAAACTACGAAATAAATTCAAATTCAGATCACAATTAACTGATCAAAAAATATACAACAATGACCTTTCTATCATTTAATTCCATTCAATGGATTTATTTACTCAACTCGAAAATTTGCGATTCCAACGTATCCGCAAATTCAGGTTGACTCGGGTCGGAAGACCCTAACACATGGAGGTGATATGAATAAGTTCTTACCACTTTTAGCGCTGAGTATATTGGCGGGTAGTTATACGCTTAATGCTCAAGCTGAAGAAGTCACAGTGTTTTGCAGCTCATCTGGCGTAGAGTTACAGCTCTGCAAAGATGGAACGAACGCATGGGCAAAAGAAACCGGCAACGAGGTGACTGTTGTTACCTTGCCAGCAAGTTGGGATGACGTATTGCCTCTTTATCAACAACTGCTGACGGCTAAATCTAAAGATATAGATGTACTTATCTTGGATACCATTTGGCCTGGGGCGTTGAAGTCTCACCTTCTCGATATGAATGAGTACGCCAAACCAGAGAGTATTTCTCAACATTTCAAAGCCGCGGTAGAAGGCACAACAGTTAACGGTAAAGTCCTTTCTATTCCTTGGTACATGGACACTGGCATGCTTTTCTATCGGAAAGATCTGCTCGAAAAATACGGCTACAACCCACCCCAAACCTATCAAGAACTCACAAAAATTGCGCAAGACGTTCAAGCGAAAGAGCGAAAATCAGGAAATCCAGACTTTTGGGGATACGCCTGGCAAGGTCGGTCATATGAAGGCTTAACGTGCAATGCGATTGAGTGGTTTGGCTCGACCGATGGCGGCACAATTATTGATGAAAATGGCGACATTACCGTCAATACTTCTGCCAACCGCGAAATTCTCAAAACAGCGTCAAGTTGGATAAATACAATCAGCCCACCGGGCACGCTAAACTATGACGAAGAGTCGTCTCGTGGTGTTTTCCAAAATGGGAACGCCCTTTTTCACCGTAACTGGTCGTATGTATGGAGCCTTGCCAATTCGGAAGATTCCGTCATCAAAGACAAAGTGGGTGTGGTTGCACTGCCGAAAGGCGCCCCTGATGGCATCCACGCTGGCTGTTACGGCACCGCACTGCTTGGAGTATCCAAGTATTCTCGCTCGCCTGAAACCGCAGTGAGCTTAGTGAACTACCTGACGGGCATGGGCGAGCAAAAACGCCGCGCCATTGAAGCCAGTTACAGCCCCACTCTACCTGCCCTGTACAACGATTCTGATGTTTTAAACGCAAATCCGTTTTTATCCGACATGCAGACATCGTTCGCCAATGTGGTTGCCCGCCCTTCACAGGTAACTGGCGATCAGTACAGCCGAGTGAGCAACACCATTTGGAAACAAGTTCATAAAGCGCTGTCTGGAGAGGTCAGTGCCGATAAAGCGCTTGAACAAATGGAGTCGGAGCTGAAAAGGCTGAAAAAACGCGGTAAGTGGTAAACCATGCCGTGCTTTGGCAGGCAGTAAAGCGAATTGGGTTGCTGCCTGCCATACTTTTACTGGATTCAGATGATTTCGTTTCGAACATAGATAAGGACGACAAGCTGTTATGTTGAACTCACCGATTAGACTTGGGCTGATTGGGCTAGGAGAAGCTGCGCAAAGCCTTCATTTGCCTACTTTGTTTCACCATCCCGACAAATTTTGCGTCACCGCAGTATTCGATATCAGCCCAACCTTGGTCAACGAAGTTTGCCAACGCTACCACGTGAAAAGCGGCTATCACACCGTTGAAGAAATCGTAAAGGATGACGCTGTTGATGCGGTCATAATCATGTCGCCTGATCCACTTCACTTCGAACATACCAAACTCGCCATCGCCCACAACAAATCCGTTCTGTTGGAAAAACCCAGCTGTTTGTTACCACGCCATGTTGAAGAGCTCATCAAACTGGAAAAACGGCATCAGGTTTCTGTCACCGTTGGTTACATGCGTGTCTATGCTAAAGCCTTTTCATTGGCTCAAGATAAACTGGATGAGTTGGGAGATATAAAAAGCGTGCGCGTTAGGGATCTACAACGTGAAGGTGACCACTTCCTCCCGCAAGTCTCTGATTTGTACTACCCAGACGATCACGATAAACGACAAATCGAATACGCTAAAGAAGCCGAACAAAAGCAAAGAGAGGAGTTACTCGGTAGTCGAGCACACTCCAACTTATTGTGGAAAGCTTATCGCGTGCTAACGGGCGCAGCCATACACAATTTGGCCGCGCTGCGGCATCTCATTGACTCGCCTAAAAGAGTGGTGAGTGCGTTTGCTAATTCCAACGGCGAACACATTTCCATGACAATGGATTACGGATCTTTTTTTGCCACTTATGAAATTTTAATCGATAACATTCCTCGCGTGGATGCCAGTATCGAACTGACCTCAGATACTAAGAGGCTCAAAATCAATTACCCGACGCCTTACATTCGAAACTTGCCCACCACTCTTGAGTTTCAAAGTGGAGAGGGGCACCACCCGAGCGAAACTCATGGTCCATTTTACCAAGATCAATTTAACCTTGAGCTTCTGTATTGGCACCAAACCCTTACTCAAAACGCGCCTGTTTTAACGGGTCTTAAAGCGTCTCAGAAAGATCTCAATTTAGTCATGCAAGCCATCGACTCCATCGCAATCAATCTTGGAATCGACGGCACCCCTAGCGATACAGCAACTAATATGGTGGGAGAACAAAAATGACTAGCCAGATAACGCTCGCCACTTGCCCTTGCTCTTGGGGAGTTTGGTACCCAAAAGATCACCAACAACCGAGTTGGCAAAAATTCTTGGATGAAGCCAATTTTTGTGGATACCGCACCATTGAGCTTGGCCCCTACGGTTACCTTCCGACGAATTTTCGAGAGCTCAAGTACGAACTGGAAGCCCACAACTTGAACGTTTGCGGCGCCGCACATATGTCGGATCTGATTGTCCCTAATGCTTTAAGCAACATTCGATTAGACATCAATAATATATGCTCAACCCTAGAAGCATTAAACGCCCGCTATTTCGTGTTTATGGATGGCGATAGCCTTTATAAACACCCAAGTGATCGCAACCTCAACCTTACGGATTGGAAGCACATCATTAAGGTGATTTCTGAATCAGCAAAAATTGTTAAGGAAGAGTATGGATTGGATTATGTGTTTCACCCGCATGTTTCAACCTGTATTGAAAACGAACATCAAATTATCCGGCTGCTGAACGATACCCACCCTGATTACGTGAATCTCTGTTTCGACACAGGGCATCATCTTTACACGGGTGGAGTACCAGAAGATTTCATTAAGGAATTCGGTTCGCGAATTCGCTACTACCACTTGAAAGACATGAATTCGACTATTCGAGAGAAAGTGAAGCAGAAAAACCTGAGCGACGATGACGCTTTTGAACTTGGGGTTATGGTGCCGCTGGGTGAAGGCAACGTTAACTTCGATGCCGTTAAAGCAGAACTGGACAGGCAAAACTTTCGCGGTTATGCGGTGATCGAACAAGACATCTACCCAGATATTCACAATATGGCACTCACGCATGCCAAAAGTAGCCTCGCTTACATCAAACAACTTGGAATGGGGGTGTCATGACCCCCAACGCTCTGAATACATCCAACGTCCAACCCGCCAATGCCTTTGTGGGTATCGACATTGGTGGCACAAAAATGGCGTCGGCACTGGTCGATATCAACACCGGTCACATCCTGTGTGAAACTCAAGTTGCCACGCAAAAACAACGCCCAACAAAAGACATCATTACTGATATTCACAAACTGCTGTCTTACCACCTTGAGTTTGCGAACATCAAAGATATTCCGGTAAAAGGGTGCGGCATTGCCTTTCCAGAATTGGTGAACAATTCAGGAGAAATCGTTAGTGATTGGAATTTCGATCTCCGTTCACTAAGCCACTCTGATTTTCCTATTAACAATGTGTTGTTTGAGAGTGACGTGCGAGTAGCTGGTCTAGCTGAAGCGAAATTGGGAGCGGGCAAACCATACCAGTCATTCGTCTATGTGTCTCTGGGGACTGGGCTGGCTTACACCTTATTTAATAATGGGGTGCCTTGGCGAGGGAAAAACGGCTACGCCATTCATTTTGCGAGTAGTGCCCTCACTGGGTGTACAGCGGATATGAAGCCGCTGAATTATCTACCTGAAGCGCTGGTTTCTGGCGCAGGGTTACTAGATTGCTGGAACATGAGCCACCCCGCGCAGCGCTATCACGATTTACCGGAACTGTTATTGCAAGCTGAAATGGGCGCATCGAAAGAGCGCCAATACATTAAACTCGCTGGGGAGGTTTTGGGCAGTTTACTAGCACAAATGGTCAATATGTTAGATCCAGAAGCCATCATTTTTGGTGGTGGATTAGGTTGTGCTCAAGGCTTATACCATCACTGTATTGAAGCTACTCTGCGCGACCGAATATGGGCGGAAGAATGCAAAACCATTCCTGTTCATAAAGCGCATTTTGCAAACAAAGCAGGGACGATTGGCGCGGCGCTTGCCGCGTCTAAAATGGCGAAAGGTTAGGTATTTAAATTCGCAGAAATAGGTGTGTTTTTAAGCTGCGAACAAGGAACGCTTAAACAAACACGATCTCAATAATATCTGGATATGTAGACTCTGGGAAAAGGAAGACACCCCATGGAAGTTTTGTCTTTACATCAGGTAAACAAAACATACAGCAAAACCCCCGTTTTGCGAGACATCAACCTATCGATTCATCAGGGCGAATTCATTGTGTTCGTTGGTCAATCGGGTTGTGGAAAGTCGACCCTTCTGCGCCTTATTGCGGGGCTTGATCTTCAAACATCTGGTGATGTTCGAATAGACGGTACAAACGTCAATGACGTTGCGCCCGGGCAGCGTGGGTTAGCCATGGTGTTTCAGTCCTATGCGTTGTACCCACACATGAACGTTTGGGACAACATGGCGTTTGCCTTAAAAACAGCTCGGCTTCCCAAACAAGACATTTCAGAACGTGTCACAAAAGCCGCCGATATCCTCAAACTGGGGTCGCTACTCGATAGAAAACCCGCTCAACTATCAGGTGGACAAAGACAGCGTGTCGCCATAGGCAGAGCGATAGTTCGTGAGCCTAAAATCTTCTTGTTTGATGAACCCCTAAGTAATCTAGACGCCGAACTTCGCGTAGACATGCGGGTCGAAATCGCCACACTTCATAAAAAACTCAACGCCACCACCATTTACGTCACACACGATCAAGTCGAAGCCATGACGTTAGCCGACAAGATCGTTGTGCTCAATAACGGTGTCATTGAACAATTTGGATCGCCGCTTGAGTTATACAACAAACCAATAAATCAATTTGTGGCGGGGTTTATTGGTTCACCCAAAATGAACTTTATTGAAGGAGAGATGAAGGCTGACGGCTTTCATTTCCATGGTTACCACCTTGATATGGTGGATTCCAAAATGATGGATAGAAAAATAACGCTTGGCATTCGTCCAAAAGACCTCTCTCTAACAAGCAACCCAAAGAAAGCCGATCTTAAAGCCAAAATTACTCACACCGAAATATTGGGTGATGAAAGTTACGTGTATTGCAACGTAGGGACACGCATCAAACTTGTCGTGACACTGGATGGGCAGCAGCATCTTGAAGCTAACCAAGAGGTGTATCTGGTTTTTAACTGGGATCATGTGCATTGCTTCGATACCCGTGGCATCAATATCGATTGCCAAAATATCGATTGCCAAAATATCGATTATCAAAATAGCGATCGCCCAAAAGGCGATAGCGAATCCACTCAGCCGCGAAACACAGATGAATAGGTTGAGCCCGTATGAATAAAGAAAGTAAACCATCAGTCGGGTTCCGGCTCAACCAACAAAAAGTCTACGAGGCATGGCTGTATATTCTCCCGATGGCGCTAGTGCTAGCAGTGGTCGCCCTTTATCCATTGCTCAAGAATTTCTACTTCTCATTTACGGATGCTTCGTTAATGGAGCCCGAACTTGCGAATTGGATAGGGTTAGAAAATTACACCTATTTGCTCACTGATTCATCTTGGTGGAATTCGGTTTGGAACACGCTTTATTTTGCGGTGGTGTCTGTGGCACTGGAAACCGTCATTGGGCTTGCTATCGCCCTTATTTTGAATGCGAACCTGCCTACCAAAGGCATTATGCGTGCAGTCGTATTGGTGCCTTGGGCTATCCCTACCATCGTCTCTGCCAGAATGTGGGAATGGATGTTCCACGATCAATATGGCGTGATCAATCAAATAGGCATGTCGATTGGCATTCTGAGTGAAAAGATCGCATGGACGGCAGATCCACAATGGTCGATGGCTGCGATTATCTTCGTCGATGTTTGGAAAACCACCCCCTTTATGACGCTGTTGATCTTGGCCGGTTTGCAAATGCTCCCAAAAGACATCTACGAGGTGGCGAAAGTGGATAATGTCCCTGCTTGGCGAGTCTTTTGGCACATAACCTTACCCCTGATCAAGCCAGCCATTTTGGTGGCGGTAGTATTCCGATTGTTGGATGCGCTGCGTATGTTCGATTTGGCGTATGTGTTAACAGGAAGCAGTGAGTCAACGATCACTATGTCGATATTTGCGCGTAAGCAGTTGGTTGATTTTCAAGATATGGGGTACGGGGCAGCGGCTTCAACTCTGTTGTTCTTCATTGTTGCCTTAGTGACGATCGGGTATTTGTACTTATCCCGCAATAGCTTAATGTCTAAGGAGTCAAGGTGAAGAACTCCACCAGAAATCGCCTCAGCAAAGGGCTGTTCTACATTTTGGTCGCCATTATTGCGGTGTATACCCTATTTCCATTCTATTGGTCTATCGTTTCCTCGTTTAAGCAAGGGGCTGATTTATTCAAAGTCGAGTTTTTCCCAAGCATCCAGTGGGACAATTACATCAGCGTCCTCAGCAATGGTACGTTTTTACGCAATATTCTTAACTCGGTTATTGTCGCGACCGCGGTTGTTGCTGTGTCGCTATTCCTTTCTGTCACCGCGTCTTACGCTCTAGGGCGAGTCAACTTTAAAGGGAGAACCACGATTTTGATGGCGATATTGAGTGTGTCTATGTTTCCTCAAGTGGTGATTCTGTCAGGGCTGCTGGGCATGATAAACCTGCTTGAACTGTACAACACACTCTGGGCGTTGATCCTTGCCTATATGATCTTCACCCTGCCCTTTACCGTTTGGGTCATCACCACTTTTATGAAGGAGCTGCCCCAAGAATTAGAAGACGCCGCAAGAATGGATGGCTGCTCTACCTTTCGAATCATTACCCACGTATTCTTCCCAATACTGGGGCCGGCTTTAGTTAGCACAGGTTTGCTGGCATTCATTGCGGCATGGAACGAATTCTTGTTCGCCCTAACTTTTGTTCTCAATGATGAAATGCGCACGGTTCCTGTAGCCATCGCACTCATTTCTGGCGCTAGCCGTTACGAATTGCCATTTGGTGCCATTATGGCCGCTTCGGTCATTGTGACGGTTCCACTCGTTGTATTGGTTTTAATGTTCCAACGAAAAATTGTATCGGGGCTGACAGCAGGTGCGATTAAAGGATAATTTATGAACGTCACTCAATTGAAAAACCACGAAGAAGTGTCGGCTTACCTCGCCCGTATGCTCACTAGCCAAATTCAAGTCACGCCAGATTCAAGGATCATACTCGCTTCTGGTGGCACACCATCTTTAGCCTATGAAATTACAGGCGAACAGCTACTAGGAGTCGATACCTCACGCGTCACCATCATCAAGCTGGACGAGTGGGTTGGGCTACCTGAAACCAGCGGCAGTAGTTGCGAGTATCAACTGACCCATGAAGTGATAAAACCGTGGGGGATCGAACCACACCATTATATTTCTTTTAACGGCTCCGCGAGTGATATTTTAAGTGAAGCGCTGCGTGTTAAAAGCTGGCTAGCTGCATGCCAACCTGCACACCTTTGCGTTTTGGGGATAGGGCTTAACGGACATATTGGATTCTTAGAGCCTTCCCCTTCTTTGCCGCATCGTTCAAGCGTTGTACCACTGCATGCTATGTCGAAAAACCACCCTATGGTCAAAAATCAGTACGAGGTATCGCTCGGTATCACCATTGGAATTGGCGACATTATGGAGTGTGAAAAAGTCGTCTTAGTAGCAACGGGGGAACACAAGCAACAAATTCTCGCTCGGTTACTGGAAAGTGACATTTCCACGTCACTGCCTGCCAGCCTATTGAAACTGCATCCCAACGTTGAATTGATAGTAGATGATAGCGCGATGTTTTAAGTTTCAGTACTAATGTTAAGGAAGATATACCCAAATGATCCTGTATCCTATTCTTACGATCCGTAGGACGATCTGAGTATTGAGCAACTAACACCCAGATCGATGGCGAGTCTACGAACTCAAATATTCGCTATACAGGTAGTCAATTTGATTTCTATCACCATTTTTAGAGATTGTGATGACGCAACTGAATTCCGCACCGTTCATATCATCAAATCGAGGTTTTCTTGGATCTACCTCTAGCTCAGCAATGGTGTATGACGCTTGATCTGCATTAGGAATCAACTGACCATTCATTCGCCACTGATAAGATTCTACTTTTTCATCATCCTTCAATTCACTGTCAGCACTTACTGAGAGAGTATTACCCACAGCAGGTGTTCCAGAAATATGCAACAGAGGGCGAGCTTGGCGGAATGCTTTACTGCTGAGTTTAGGCGCATCAATTGTTTGATGGTTAATAGCCGAAAGGGTTTCTTCAATAACAGGTTCATTATTACCATCCAAGATAATATCACCATTTCCGTCTCTGGCGTACCTGACATAGTCGCCTATTACATCCGAATTACCTCGTAGATCCACATCACTAATAGTATTTTCGAAAGACAGGTTGTTGACGATTTCACCAGTCCAAGGAACGCGAACACCAACACACCATCGAACCGCAGAAACACGATTGTGATTAATTAACATATCGAAACGTCGCTGTTCATTTTCTCGGTCATTCGTATTTCCAAGATCAAACCCTGAGATGAGTATCCCTGAAGCCATACCTAGGTAACCTCCAACAGCGTTATCATAAATACTGATCGAATGGGATACATTTTCAGAAGCAGCACCAATACCAAAAGTATTTGCAGTAGCTGAATGACCAACTGGAATTCCACCCGAATAAATCAAGTTATTACGACAAGTACCGTTACGACCTGCCAAGCCTATACCAAAAAATTTCCCCCCTACTATACAATTCTCAACAAGATAATGATTCGCATCAATAGCCATTGAGCCTTTCAAACTCGTCGATTCGAGAGATTGCAAACAAACACAATCGTGTACCCAGATATCGTAACACCGGTTACCCACAGAACCTTGCTCACTAAATTGAATGCAATCAGCACCTCCACCTAGAGGTGCATTAAAATAACTGAACGCGATTTCCATCGATCTGTGCCTGTACACCTCTTCCCCTGTATTCACTCCTCGACCATAAACACCATCGCCATAAATATTTTCTACTCGCAAAAACTCGATTCTTGTTCCTTTGCACTCAACTAACCTAATTCCTGAAGAATTAGCATGTTCGTTATTTCCGGATAACGTTATTCTGAGTAAATTTAGATCAATTGTTCCATACACATATAAAGGTATAACCCCTGTCATTTCTGTTCCTGACAAATCTGAATTACTCGAATCTAAATCAATATCTTTGATTACTGTGTTGGCTCTGAGTGCAATAATTTTTCCTTTTGCGGTATCTGGCTGATACCTAATTCCTTCCACTAGATGTTCACGATAATTACCTGAATTTTGTACTAAAGCAGTATTACCTGTCACTATCATTTTCGGTTTATCTAAAAGAGGATCACCAAATGCGCCATAGGTTTGATCCTGATTCATGATTATACCAAGCTCAAATGTGTCCCCCCTTCGGTAGTATATTTCATGAATTTGATAAGAAACTGGAACTGACAGTTCTGATTCCAAAACTGGCTTGTGAGGTTGTTTCCCATCGTTACCTGCATCCCCATGTTGAACGACAAAACGAGCATTCATTGCATCATCATAGATGGACACTTCCAGTTTAGTGGTTTGAATAAGATCATTTCGCGTTCTGGATACTTCAATAATGCGGGAAAATGTATTCACTATAAGAGAAGAATCCTGAACACTTAACACACCATCGATTAGCTGAAACCCCGCTGAATCTCCAGATAAATTCCATAGATCTCCGAACTGGTTTTTGCCAATACGCCCTAGAACGTAACCGTTAGGTGCATCGATCCCGACTCGCAGACATTCAAAAAAAAGATATTCACGATCACGCCCTTCCAAGGTGTCAAAAGGAGGCGGTAACTTATCCATATCAAGCTCAGGTATTAAGCCTCGCTGACTACTAGCGCTAGTATCTCTTTTCACACTATATAAGTGTTCCCACAAAGGATTAGATATCGGCACCCCCGGAGAAATATCTGCCGTTGCTAAATAATGATGAATAAAGCCGTCCTCAATAATTCGAACTTCTGAGCCCTTGATATAATCTAAATCTATATCGTGAACCGTTATCGCGTAGTCCCTTTTCTTTAACTCTATGGTCATATTATTTCTTCCCTAACTTTTTGTGACGTTGATATAATTAACTATTGACGCTTTTATAAATTATCACCACAATATCAGTCACTCAATATTAGAAAAGAGTTATATCGAATTTAAACAATCCATCGTAATATTTATCTCTCTAAAGGTAAGTTATATTTTTAAAAATTTAATATTTAAAATAATAAAGCATTAGTAAATAATGATTAACGTATAGAGATATTAAATTGAAAGCTAATTAAATACTAAGTAATCACTCATTCTGAGAATTCGAAAACTTGCTTGATCATCAGCCCTCAATATTTTCCCTCACTAAATGCATGCCAATCGTCTCACTCTCTCTTGATACCACTCTTGGTTTCCATGTGGCTTAACCTTAAAAATTCCCCCACTTCAACAGCAATCTAAGGTGACTTGGTAAGGGTAAATCACAGCAAACCATGCTAGAATCTGCGCCACTATTTGCACCGTGTTGTAGGTGCACGCTTAAATATCAATTGGATTTCTTCATGCCATTTTCCAAATTAGGACTCAGCCGTCCGATCACTACCGCTATTGCCGAGCAAGGTTACGACTCCCCGACGCCGATTCAGGAACAAGCCATTCCGGTTGCTCTGCAAGGGAAAAACATCATTGCCGCAGCGCAAACGGGAAGCGGTAAAACCGCCAGCTTCGTGCTGCCTATTTTGGAACAACTGAGCCAATCAGAAACTCAGCGTAAAAAGCGTTTCAGAGCATTAATCTTAACCCCGACTCGTGAACTCGCTGTTCAGGTTAATAAAAGCATTAAAGTGTACGCCAAGCATCTAAACCTAAAATCGCTTGTGGTTTATGGAGGTGTAGATGATAAGCCTCAAAAGCAAAAGCTGATTGAAGGCATTGATATTCTAGTAGCGACACCAGGGCGTTTGCTGGATCTGTACACGCAACGTGCCGTGCATTTTGATGAAGCGGAAATATTGGTTCTCGACGAAGCCGATAAAATGCTCGACATGGGCTTTATCGACGACATCAACAAAATCATCGAGCGCTTGCCTGTTGATGTGCAAAACCTGCTGTTCTCTGCCACGCTTTCTCGTAAAGTTCGAGACTTGGCAAAAACCGCTGTGCCAAACCCTGTCGAGATTTCTTTGCACCTGCAAAACGCTGAAAAGCCAAAGATCGACCAGTGGCTAGTGACGGTAGATAAAGACAAGAAATCAGCATTGTTGAGCCATTTGATTCAAGAGAATGACTGGGACCAAGCACTTATCTTTATAGAAACCAAACATGGTGCGGCTAAATTAGTCTCTCAGCTCGAGAAACGTGGCATTCAAGCGGAAGCGTTCCACAGTGGTCGCAGCCAAGCTATTCGCGGGCAAGTCTTAGCGGACTTTAAATCTGGTAAAGTGAAATACTTAGTGGCGACAGGCGTTGCTGCCCGCGGGATAGACATTACCGAACTAAGCCGAGTGGTGAACTACGATTTACCCTTCCCGCCAGACGAATACGTGCACCGCATTGGCCGTACGGGTCGTGCAGGTAAATCAGGTGAAGCGATCTCTTTTGTATCCAAAGACAACTTCAAAAATCTTTGCATGATTGAGAGCCTAATGGGTGAATTGATTGTGCGTAAAGAAGTGGAAGGATTCGCGCCAAGAAAAGAAGTGCCCATTTCTATTCTAAATTATGTGCCTAAGAACAAACGTAAGCCTAAAGATAAAAACTAAAGGCGCTCACAACCTATTGTGAGAAGTCTGGTCAATACCCTTCGTTATTCCTCATAACAAAACCTCATCGACTGAGCCCTCATCAACCGAGGGCTTCATCACGAAAAGTACTCCACGTGTGAAGCAAGCCATCTCTAGCTACTCACTCCGCTTGGCATTCAGGTAACAAATCCGTCTAAGTGCATTTTA
Organism: Vibrio penaeicida; assembly: GCF_030689305.1. Classification (GTDB taxonomy): domain Bacteria; phylum Pseudomonadota; class Gammaproteobacteria; order Enterobacterales; family Vibrionaceae; genus Vibrio; species Vibrio penaeicida_B. The sequence goes on from NZ_JAUYVM010000008.1 coordinate 63,966, forward strand.
TGTTCAATGAATGCAAAAACTATGACAGGTTGAACGAACCTCACGTACATAATTATTGTTATTTCAGTTAATTACCGAAGTTTGCGAGTGATTTATAAATTAAAGGTCAGTGCGATTGTTTCTAGAGTATTGGGTTGATAGCTTGCCAGCAGAAGTATCCGATATCTATTTAAATAAGAGGTAAAAGATCTATGAAAAGCTTCACCTTGCGTCCTTTATTCGTTTCCACAGTGTTGGCAACAATGACACTCTCCGCTGCTCATGCCGCGACCACAACTTGGCCGGGTCAAGAAGTGGGCGTATTAACCTATAACCTGACGGCCGACAAGCTGATTAAAACAGGTCCGATTCGCCTAGGGCAGATGGACTTAAATATCTCCGATGCAGAGCTTGATCAAATTCGAGCCAGTGCTCCCGATCAAGCCACGGCTGACAAACTTGTCGAAATTGCGATCCTGAAGCGAAAGGTATGGCGAGCACCTTATTCTTTCGTCATCCCAAATGAACGACCGCATTGGGCAATGGCCATGGCGCATGCCGCGCAGCTTTTCAAAAACGTGACCGGGATTGATGATCCTTACCACAGTGCAAACCTCTACGCAGCCAAAACGCTTCAAGAGAGTGCCGTCGGCGCCGACTATGAAGCAAAAACCTTTACTTATCCGACGCCTCCTACCTATAAAGACCAAGATCCAAATCACTCTAATTATGGCATCTGGAGCACGCTACATAACGGCAGAACCAAACACGATGGATTCTTTCAACTAGAAGGACATATGTATTCTGCTTACGGTGAAATGATGAGGATGTTCCCTAATCGATTCTACAAAGGCATCAAACCAGATTCCGTCTATAAAGCAGTCGCACCTTATGAGATGACCTCTCCAATATATAATGCGGTATTTAAGCCTGAACAAGGAAAAAACAGTTTCGTACCAAGTGCCATTGGCGCGTCGTACTACAACATTTTTGCTTACTACATTTTGGCGCGATCTTCAGATAACTTCGGCGAATTTGTCGTTGAATCAAAAGATCCACTGGCATTAACTAAGTTGATTTCTGTCGGTTACAACCGAGGATTGAGCCCTAACAGCATGGCGTTGAATCCTTTAAAACCGGATGTAAGAGCACACTGCGCGTCTTTGACTGTCATTGACGAATGCTTCGACCCAGAGAACCAAGGTGGCTTCGGAACCAGTTACCTCTATCAAGTGCCGTACAAAGCGGTAGAGCTTAAAGACGTAGCCGAAAATAACGGACCTGGATACCCAGGCTACTACACCAGTCAGATTGACTGGGCAACGGTAAGCAGCTATTTGGACGCACTTGGACCACTTTATACACCTGAAGAAATCACCTCGGCAAAAGCTTCCGCAAAAACAGCATTTGATGCGGTTGCAAAGCAAGGAAGCATAGATTTTGCGAACCAATTTGGCGGTGTTCTTGATGCTATTTTGTTGTCACTTCCAGTGGACACGCCTTGGACACAGCTATGTAAAGCTGATGGCGGCGCGTATGACGCCTTCAACCGTGATGGTACCTTTAAAGGTGTTGAACACAGTTACCGATGCAAACCAGAGACTGTGAGCAAACCGCTTATCTTAGGTACGCGCGTGGGCGACAGAGCACCAGTTGCAAGAGCTGGTGAAGACCAGATCATAAGCCATGTTAAAACAGTGACACTTGATGGGTCTAAGTCTTTTGACCCAGACGGTGATTCCATCACTTATTCATGGAAACAAGTCAGCGGAGCACCTATAGCTTTAACCACTCAAGGTTCACAGGCGACATTTTCAGCGCCGTTAGTGACAGCCACAAGTGTTCATAACTTCCAACTTACGGTCACAGGTAATGGAAAAACAGGCACCGACGAAGTGGTAGTAACATTACGACCTAACCAAGCGCCAGTTATCGCTTACAAGCCCATTAAAGATATCTTTATCGGCGATACGGTCACGATTGACGCAAGTAAAACGATAGACCCTGATGGCGACGCGATTAGCTTCCGCTGGGCTGGGTTGCCAGATGGCTCCGTTGTGAATACAACAACACCCACCATTAGCTTCAACGTACCGGCTGCGACAACTTACACTATTGAGTTAACCGCCACCGACTCGTTAAACAATTCAGCAGTCACCTCTATTCCTGTTCTGGTTGAACTTGTCGACACAGGTTCCACTTGGGATTCGAGCAAAGTTTACCAAAAAGGCGATATCGTTCGTCACCGCAACAAAGAGTTTACGGCTCAATGGCAAACTCAAAGCGAGGAACCAGGGGTTGCTGAAGTGTGGCTGCAATCTTACGGTCCTGAAATCACCGAATGGGATCCAAAACGCATCTATGGTAAAGGCGACCGAGTGCTGTACAACAGCGCAACTTGGGAAGCGAAATGGTATGCCAATTTTGAGAATGTTCCCGGTATCGATGGCGCTTGGGAAAAAGTATAACCAACCACTATTACTTATTACTAGTTAATTAAAGGAGAGCGTAAGCTCTCTTTTATTGTGACCTTTATTCCATGTTCCCCTTTAAATAATGTTATAAGCTCTCAAATTTAAAACCATATAATAAAATTCAACCAAATCAAAAGAAGGGATCAAATAAAAAAGTAAATCATTACTTATTAAAAACCACATTCCATTTAAGCTACCCCCTTCCCTTAGATCTTACTAAAAAACTCCACTCTGAATGAGAAAAAACTCAAAACATACTGATTATCATAATTTTTATCAGAAATACCCGACAAGTTAACGTCTTCACAACATAAATTTGAACTGTGATTAGTCAGAAACCGAAATATGAAAACAATAATTAAATAATAAAAATTTCACTTTTTCTAAAACTCTAACCCTTACTTTCCTTCTTTGTATAGCGTCATTCAAAGCGTACATTTTCTTTTATTAAAAACGAAAGAAAAAACATCATAAAGTTTAATGGGACAAATGTGATCGAGTTAAATAATAAAATTATTTTTAGCTGATTAAATACTTGAATACAACTCGAACATTGATAAATCGCTAGGAGAAAACATGAAAAATCCGTGGCTAACAACCTGTCTATTAAGTGGTGTTGGTATTTGTACCTCTGCAATTGCTAACCAAGAATTTCGCGTTCACCCATACTTACAAAATCCGACGGATAGCGGCATGACCATCATGTGGTTATCAAATGAAAAGTCGCCCGGTGAAGTGACACTACAGCAACATGGTAAGAATAAAGTGTTCACCTCAACACCAAGAGAAGCCAAAGAGTTACGCTATTTTCCGACAGAAATAGAGAAATATGGAAAAGAGTTGGCCAGCACCAGCGCACCTTACATTCATAGTGTCACCCTATCTGGCTTGAATGCTGGAACAGAATACAATTATGCGGTTACACAAAACGGACAAACCTATAATGCCACTTTTACCACAGCACCGAGTAAAGATGGGAACGTTCGGTTTGTCGTGTATTCAGATTCAGAAACAGAGCCTGAATCGACTGGTCGAACCCGTCGCTGGTCTGAACCATATGGCGACTTTAACCGACAGTATATTGTTGATCAGACAATAGGCTACCAACAGAACATGAATGTGATTTCATCAAGACAGCCAAATTTTATCGCCATTGCGGGGGATTTGGTTGAGTCAGGGAATGAACAACGTGATTGGGATGAATTTTGGCGACACAATTCCGGCGAGCTGGGTAATGTCGCTTCGCGTGTTCCCATCTTGCCTGCAATAGGCAACCACGAAAACTACCCAGGTCCGGATGGCGGCAAAAATGAGTACGTAGAAGATCTCTCTGCCCAAGCAATTGCTCGCTACCAAACCTATTTTGATGTACCAGACAACGGCAGCAAGCGTTCTGTGTTTAAAGACAGATATTACCGAGTGGACTATGGTCCCATCACATACATCACCATAGACACGTCCGACGGCAAAGCCGACAAATCGAGCCAAGATACCAACTGGCGTTTGACAGGGATAAACGCCCCCGACTTCAACCCAGGTTCAGAACAGTATCAATGGTTGGAAAAACAACTGGCGGACGCCCAAAAAACAGCCCAATTCACTTTTGTGCAGTTTCATCATGTGCCTTATTCCGTCGGTCCACACGGATTTCCGACTGGCGACCAAGGATTTGAAAAAGGCCAAGATAACCAGTCTGGCGTACCAGTAAGAGTCCTCACTCCACTGTTCAAAAAATACGGTGTCGATGCCGTATTTGCAGGGCACGATGAGATGTACGAGCACTCCGTCGTAGAAGGTATTCATTTTTACGATGTTGGTGTTGGCGGCGACGGGCTTCGCGGTCCCTATTTCGGTAAAGATGGTAAATTCGATGTCCCGCTAGATAACCCTCACCAAGTTTTTCTCGCTCACCTTGACGCTCCAGAGGTGTGGGAAGGCAAAAAGCTGGTAAGTGGTGGTAAGCACTACGGTCATTTAGAAGTGAATGTTCAGAAAACCGAGAAAGGAACGTGGTCGGCGGAAATCGCTCCTGTCTACGTATTCCCAATTATGGACAAATCCGGATTTATCCAAAGCTGGGAAAGAAGAATGTACGACGATGTTGTTACCTTAACCAACTGAGAGAACTAGTTATTACGCGTGCCAGTGCGTACAAGTAAGCATATGAGTAACTGGGTACATGAGTGACTGAATATATTAATAACTAAATATATCAGACACTAACTCAATGGCTTCCTTGTCTACGCTGGCACATTTTTTAAAGCGAGAAGCCTTATTGTGTAACTGTAGGATGTTTGTTACCCCTAAATTATTCGATAAAGGATGAGTCCGATTATGAATGAGTTTGACCGCTTAGATTTTTGATAGCTTGAGTTACTCGATAACTTAAGCTGTTTGATGTCAAGGCAACGTGAGCTAAAGTTAGGCATATACCAATAGCAGAATACGTTTAACCGCCAATGACTGACACAGCAAAACGTCGCGAAGCCATTTTGAGCCACATCCAAACCCACCAGCAAGGTGATGTAAATCATTTCTCGGAGCAATTCCAAGTATCTAAAGTCACCATACGAAACGATCTTAATTACTTAGAAAAACAAGGGTGTGTGACTCGATGTTATGGCGGGGCAAAGCTAAACCATCAATTTGCATTCGATCAACCCTTAAACGACAAACAACAAATCAACAACCGTATTAAGTCAGAGCTCGGTGCTTACGCCGCTAACTTGATCAAGGATGGTGACACCATTTTGCTTGATTCCGGATCCACCACCGAACAAATTGCCCATCACTTAAAAGGCAAACACAATTTAACGGTGATGACCAACGCCATTAATATCGCCTACCATCTTGCCACCCAAGATGGAGTTGATGTTATGGTCACTGGTGGCGTACTTCGTAAAAACTCTTACTCACTCTATGGTGCGGCTGGAGAGCACCTACTTGCAAGCTACCGTTTTAACCTCTTATTTATTGGGGTAGACGGGTTCGACAAAGAAACGGGAATCAGCACGTCCCATCAAGGGGAAGCTGAGGTCAACCGAAAGATGCTTGCGTCGGCGCAGACCGTTGTCGCCATTACCGACTCATCGAAGTTCGATCGCCAAAGCTTTTGCTCGATCGCACGCCCAGAACAAATCGACATACTGATTACCGATAACGGTATTCCGGTTGACTACGCAGAAGCTCTCAAAGCCAAAGGCATTGAGGTGCATATCGTCACCGTCGCTTAACCGCATTATGCGTTAAGGTCTCCCACTTCAATTCAGTATTATTCAAACCTTTTATCTACCCCTATTACTAAAAATGTGATCTTACGCATACGTCACTTCGAAATCTTGCTATGGCTCACTCTTTCATTGCCCCTTTCAGTTCTGAAATCGCAGATCAATGGTGTGATGGTATCTATTGACTGAAACATCAAAATTAAAACGAAAGTAAAACCTTTCACTTTTCATGAACCGAAAGGGTTTTGACCCCAAAAACGAAAGACAATCACCTGTGATCGACCTTTCATTTTTGTTTCATCATGCCTGATTTAATTCACTACAGCAGACAAGAGAACATTTCAGCTGTTTATGAAATACGAAGAAAGGCATTGGTAATGACGAGCACACAAAGACGACAAAAAATCATGGAACACATTCGTTCCCACGGCTCAGGTAAGGTAGATGAGTTCGTAGATGAATTTGACGTGTCAGCAGTGACTATTCGCCATGATCTCAATTTACTGGAAAAAGAAGGCTGCGTTTTTCGATGTTACGGTGGCGCAAATTTGAATCCGAATTTTGCCTTCGACCAGCCGCTATACCGCAAAGATCAGCTCAACCGCAGCACCAAGCAAAAAATCGCTCACGCGGCAGCAGCACTGGTGCAAGATGGGGAAGCCATCATACTCGACTCCGGTTCAACCATTGGGCTAATGCCGCAATACCTCACGAATAAGCAGCATCTTGTCGTTCTCACTAACGCGCTGAATACTGCGTATCAACTCAGCAACAATGAGCAAATCGACTTACACGTGGTCGGTGGCAGTTTGCGCAGAGCGTCGTGCTCATTAACTGGGCATCACGGCGAACAACAAATTCGCTCTTACCTGTTCGATAAACTGTTCTTAGGGGTCGATGGGTTCGATCTGGGCGCAGGCATCACTACACCAGACAACCTCGAAGCTCAAATCAACCGTACCATGTGCGACGTTGCAAGACAGATCATCGCGGTGACCGACTCCAGCAAATTCGGGCGTAAAAGCTTTTGCATGATCCGAGCTGCCAGCCAAATCGACGTATTGGTCACCGACAGCAACATTCCCCATACCACTCATCAAGCGCTGCTCGATATGGGTGTCGACGTCATTCTCGCCGATCAAACGGTTAATTAGGAACTACCATGAAATCTCTACAATCGCTGATTGAACAGCATAAACAAGGACAAACCACTGGCATTTACTCTGTGTGCTCAGCCCATCCTTTGGTGTTGGAAGCCGCTATTAAACAAGCAGCCGCTGACAATCAATTGGTTTTGATAGAAGCGACCTCCAATCAAGTTAACCAGTTTGGTGGCTACACGGGCATGACACCATTGAGTTTTTCCGAACACGTTTATCAGCTAGCCGAAAAACACCGTTTCCCCGCCGAGCGTATCGTTTTAGGTGGTGATCACCTTGGTCCGAACTGTTGGCAACATTTGCCAGCACGCCAAGCCATGGAATATTCCGCGCAAATGATTCATGACTACGTGAGCGCAGGGTTTAAAAAAATTCACCTTGATTGCTCCATGTCCTGTGCTGACGACAAATCACCATTGAGTGAAGCCATCATGGCAGAACGTGCCGCACAACTTTGTGTTGTCGCGGAAAGCGCATGGAATGAAGCAGGTGGAGAGCCACCACTGTACGTGATTGGCACCGAAGTGCCCACGCCCGGTGGCGCACTGGAGTCATTGGAAGAAGAAGGGCTTGAGCTTACAACACCTGAAGAAGCACGAGCCACTCTAGATGCCCATCACCAAGCATTTTACGATGTAGGTCTTGAGCATGTTTGGTCACGCATCATTGGCTTAGTTGTCCAGCCGGGCGTGGAGTTTGATCACCATTCAATTCATCACTATCAAAGCAGCGCGGCTCAACCTTTGAGCAAGGTAGTGGAAGATCTGCCTCACCTTGTCTTTGAAGCACATTCGACCGATTACCAAAACCCACAGGCATACCATGAACTGGTTGACGATCACTTTGCGATTCTCAAAGTCGGTCCCGCGTTAACTTTTGCATTGCGCGAAGCACTCTATGGGCTTGAGCGTGCTGAACAAGAATGGTTAGGGAGCCATGAAGCTTCTCACCTGCGTGACACAGTTGAGCAAATCATGCATGAGGAACCAGACTACTGGCGTTCTCATTACTCGAGTAAAGGACATCAACAATTCCTTGATTGCAGCTACAGCTTAAGCGACCGAATTCGCTATTACTGGACACACCCTGATGTCCAAAAAGCGCAAGATGCATTATTTATCAACCTCAAGGGACGCCCATTACCTCTGACTTTACTCAGCCAGTATTTACCGAATCAGGCAAAAGCCATCCTACAAAATCAAATTCAAAACCTACCTGCTGACATTGTCATACACAAGATCATGGAAGTGACCAAGGTCTATTCCGCCGCTTGTTATTCCAATTCAGTGACGAGTAAGGAGACAATTTAATGACGACCTATTTAGGCTACGAACCCGCTTGGCTAGACCAACGAAATGGTATTCATACCGCCCAAGAGATTGAACACCAACCGCGTTTGTGGCGACGTTTGGCAAACGATTTAGAAAGCCAATCGAATTCAATTAACGCGTTTTTATCGCCTCTGTTATCGCGTTCAGATCTTCGCATCATTCTTACAGGCGCAGGCACTTCGGCATTCATTGGTGACACTGCCATGCCTTTTGTTCAATCGAAGTTGGGCTATCAAGTGGAGTCTATTCCAACCACCGATTTGGTTTCAAACCCAGAGCAATACATTAACTCAGAGCGCCCCACTTTGCTGGTTTCCTACGCTCGCTCTGGTAATAGCCCCGAAAGTGTTGCAACCGTCAAACTGATTGATCAACTCGTTCCAGAACATTTTCATCTGATTCTGACGTGTAATGAAAGTGGCGCTCTTTCTCGTTACGCAGATACCGCAACCAACGCCTATTGCATGATCATGCCTGAAGGCTCTAACGATAAAAGCTTTGCCATGACATCCAGTTTCAGCTGCATGCTGATGTCTACGCTGGTCTTATTAGGTGGTAGTGGTGCGGTTCAATCGCACACAAGCATCGCCACAATTGCTAGCTTATGCGAGAGTAAAATAGAGCAATGGCAATCAGCCATCAAATCTCTTTCTACTCTGCCGTATGAGCGTCTAATTGTGCTTGGTAGCGGCGGGTTTTCAAGGCTGGCACGAGAAGCGTCGCTAAAATCGTTGGAGCTCAGCGCGGGTGCAGTCATGACGGCATTCGACTCTTCTCTCGGGTTCCGTCACGGTCCTAAGTTCACGATTAACGATAAAGCGCTGGTTATTCAGTTTTTCTCCAGCACCAACTATACCCGCCAATACGATATTGACTTGTTCCACGAAATCCAACGCGACCAACAAGCCTTGAAGCACATAGCTCTCACTGAAAAAACGTTAGACAACGCAAATGTATTCGAGCTTGGGCAATTGGATGTGGATGAAGCATGGCTCTGCTTTCCTTACATCTTGTTCTGCCAAATATTGGCGTTTGAGAAATCACTTCAACTTGGGCTAGGACCCGACAATCCTTGTCCAACAGGCGAAGTTAACCGAGTAGTACAAGGAGTGACTATTCATCCATTTAGCAATGACATTAAAAGGAATTAATCATGCCAAATATTGTTTTAAGTCGAATTGATGAACGCCTCGTCCACGGTCAAGTGGGCGTCCAATGGGTTGGCTTCGCAGATGCCAACATTGTGGTCGTCGTTAATGACGAAGTTGCCGAAGACACTATCCAGCAAAATCTGATGGAAATGGTGCTAGCAGACGGCATCGCCATTCGGTTCTGGACGGTGCAAAAGACGCTAGAAACCATTCATAAAGCCGCTGACCGCCAACGTATTTTATTGGTTTGCCGCACTCCTAAAGACTTCCGCCAATTGGTGGAAGGCGGTGTCCCAATTACCAGTATCAATGTTGGCAACATGCACTTTGCGGAAGGGAAAAAACAAGTATCTAAAACGGTTTCGGTCGATGCCGAAGACGTCGAGGAGTTTCATAAACTCAACGCGCTTGGAGTGAGCTGCACTGTGCAAGGTGTTCCTACAGAAAGCGCAACGGATCTTTTTACGCTTATTCAGTAATAAGTATTTTAATAAATAAGGACAAACACTCATGGAAATAGGACTCTTACAGGCGTTGATGCTCGGCATCCTTGCCTTCTTTGCTGGCCTTGATTTGTTCAATGGTCTCACCCACTTCCACCGGCCTGTTGTACTCGGCCCGCTTGTTGGTTTGATTCTTGGCGATCTTCAAACCGGCATTTTGGTGGGCGGTACGCTCGAACTCATTTGGATGGGCTTAGCGCCACTCGCTGGTGCTCAACCGCCTAACGTAATCATCGGAACTATCGTGGGAACCGCGTTTGCCATATCCACCAGCGTTGAACCGAATGTTGCCGTTGGGGTCGCGGTGCCATTTGCTGTCGCAGTTCAAATGGGGATTACCTTGCTCTTTTCCGCTATGTCGGCGGTGATGTCTAAGTGTGATGCCTTTGCTCGCGATGCCGATACGAAAGGCATTGAACGCGTGAACTATTTTGCACTTGCCGTGCTCGGAACCTTCTATTTTCTTTGTGCGTTCTTACCCATTTACCTTGGTGCAGAACACGCTGGCGCCGTCGTAAGCACCCTGCCGAAAGAACTGATTGATGGTCTTGGGGTTGCAGGTGGCATCATGCCCGCCATTGGCTTCGCTGTCTTAATGAAAATCATGATGAAAAACGCTTATATCCCGTACTTCATCCTCGGTTTTGTGGCTGCAGCATGGATAGAGCTGCCTATCCTCGCGATAGCGGCTGCGGCAACAGCTATGGCTATTATCGACTTTATGCGCAAATCAGAACCCACCCCTGTTACAGCACCAACTGAGGACCTTGAAGATGGAATCTAATGTGAGTAATGAAATTGACCTTCGCACTCAAAACACCACTGTACAGCCGGCTCCTGGCGTGTCGCAAGATGAGTACGAAGATAAAGAGATCGGTGCTGAACTGACAAAAGCAGACATCAACAAAATGGCGTGGCGCTCCCTTCTTCTGCAAGCGTCGTTCAACTTTGAACGTATGCAAGCAGCAGGTTGGTTATACGGTTTACTCCCAGCACTGAAAAAGACTCATACCAACAAAGCTGACCTTTCAAAAGCGATGCAAGGGCATATGGGTTTTTTCAATACTCACCCATTCTTAGTAACTTTTGTTATGGGCATTGTGCTGGCAATGGAACGTTCCAAGCAGAATATCAACAGTATTCAAAGTACCAAGATTGCGGTTGGTGCGCCTATGGGAGGGATTGGTGATGCCATGTTCTGGCTAACGCTTCTGCCTATTTGCGGTGGTATCGGTGCCGACCTAGCCCTGCAAGGCTCCATTATGGGGGCAGTGTTCTTTATGGTTCTGTTCAACGTAGTCCACTTTGGCTTGCGATTCGGTCTGGCGCACTACGCGTATCGAATGGGGGTTGCCGCCATCCCAGTCATTAAAGCAAACACCAAAAAAGTCGGTCACGCCGCTTCCATAGTCGGGATGACCGTTATCGGTGCATTGGTCGCAACGTATGTCCGTTTATCGACTACCGCCGAAATCACCGCGGGTGATGCTGTGGTCAAACTGCAAGCCGATGTTATCGACAAGCTCATGCCAGCGTTTCTACCGCTGCTGTACACATTAGCTATGTACGCCTTGGTAAAACGAGGATGGAGCCCTCTTAAACTGATTGGTATCACGGTAACGCTTGGCGTAGTTGGTCGCTTTATGGGCTTTTTGTAAACACCGCTTTTTCACTGGTCGATGTTTTCAATAACTAATGTCCTTTATTTACTAAGGTTTTCACGAAACAAAAGAGGGGCTGAATGATCAGCCCCAAAGAAGGAATAACATATGATTGCTGTCATTTTGTCTGGTCACGGAGGGTTTGCTTCCGGTATTGCGCAAGCGATTTATCAAATCATCGGTGACCAACCACAATTTAAATCTATCGACTTTCCAGAAGAAGCCACCACACCTCAGCTAGAAGCTGAGATGCGCAAAGCCATGAAAGATATAGACTCCGGTGACGGTGTCGTTTTTCTTACCGATCTTCTCGGCGGTACCCCGTTTCGTACAGCTTCGCTGATCAGCCAAGAGCGCAGTGACATAGAAGTGATCACAGGCACAAATTTACAGATGGTAGCGGAAATGCTGCTCGATCGCGACGAGCTAGAACTCACAGAATTTCGAGACCAAGCTTTGGAATGCGCTCATCGTGGAATCACATCCCTCGCTGCAGAGATGACTCAAAAATCAGACCAACCGACAATGGCAGAAGAAGATGGGATCTAACCAAGTAAATCGCCAACCAGACCCAGAGCACATACGTAATATGTATCGTGCCAAACGGATTTTACATGGTAGCCAATGGCTAGATGATGCCGTCATCAGCATAGACGAAATTGGAAACATCAGTGCTATTGAACCGTTCGATACTTCCTGCCACGCATTGGCAGTCGATCTTGGTGAAGCCAGCCTGTTACCGGGGCTGATTGATAGTCATGTGCATGGTGCAAAAGGGTGCGACGTGATGGATGCTAAACACAGCAGCCTAAATACCATGTCTCAGTTCTTCGCATCACAAGGTGTAACAGCGTTTGTCGCGACAACAGTAACTGCACCAGTTGCGAAAATTCGCGCGGCATTAGCGCAAGTCGCACAGAGTAAAAGCCAAGGGGTAGACGGCGCAGAAATTCTCGGTGCTTACCTGGAAGGCCCCTACTTTACCGAGAAAAATAAAGGGGCACATCCCACTCAATGGTTTAGAGAGCTCTCAAAAGAAGAGATCGATGACTGGATTTCTTACAGCGACAACCAATTAATCAGCTTTGCGTTAGCGCCAGAAAAGCAGGGAGCGATTGGCGCTATCCGGTACCTGCGATCACAAGGAATAAAGGTCATGCTAGGTCATACCGATGCCAGTTTTGACCAAGTACAACAAGCCCTAGATGCTGGCGCTAATGGTATTGTTCATTGCTATAACGGCATGAGAGGGCTGCATCATCGTGATCCTGGGGTGGTTGGAGCAGGTCTTATCCACCCAGACTGCTACGTCGAGATGATCGCGGACGGCCATCATGTGCATCCTGCAGCTATCGAGGTAGCACACAAGTGCTGCTCGTCGCGCTTAACCTTGATCACCGACGCCATGTGTGCTGCTGGAATGCCAGATGGTGAATACACATTGGGAGAATACACCGTAACGATGAAAGACGGTGTGGTTAAAACCGACGCTGGTGGCTTGGCAGGCAGCACCCTAACGCTAAATAGTGCGGTGTACAACATTCAGCAGTGGCTCGACTTACCGCTCGAAAAAGCATGGCTTTTGGCGTCACTGACACCCGCAAAATCACTTGGTATTCAAGATCAACTCGGCACTCTGGACATCGGCAAACGCGCTTCCATGGTAGCTTTAAATTCGGATTTTTCAATTACTCACACTTGGGTTAACGGGTGTCTCGTATTCAAATCGGTTTCGATACCCAATCAGGAGGCTTTATGTATCTAATTTCTTCCCGTGAAATGCTTAAACGCGCACAACATGGTGGCTACGCGGTTCCTGCATTCAACATTCATAATCTCGAAACCGTACAAGTGATTGTAGAAACCGCTTCTGAAATGGGATCCCCCGTTATTTTGGCAGGTACTCCGGGCACCTATGATTACGCAGGTACCGATTACCTTGTCAGTATATGTAAAGAAGCTGCCCAGAAACACTCTATACCGTTAGTCATGCATTTAGATCACCATGAAGATCAACAAGATATCCGCAATAAGGTTGAACATGGCATTCGTTCGGTCATGATTGACGGCTCTCACTTCGTATTTGAACAGAATATCGAGATCGTGCGCTCTATCGTGCAGCTTTGCGGTCGCTATGATGCCAGTGTCGAAGCAGAACTCGGCCGATTGGGTGGGCAAGAAGATGACTTAATCGTGGACAGTGCAGATGCCTTCATGACTGACCCAGCCTCGGCGGCAGAATTTGTTCGTAGAACGGGCATTGACTCTTTGGCGGTCGCTATCGGTACCGCCCATGGATTATACAAAGCCGAACCCAAACTCGACTTTGATCGGCTGGAAAAAATTCGAGCGGAAGTCGATATTCCCTTAGTACTTCATGGTGCTTCCGGCATACCAGATGACGTTGTTAAGCGCTGTATTGATTTGGGTGTATGCAAAGTGAATGTCGCGACAGAATTGAAGATCGCATTCTCTGATGCGGTTAAACAGCACTTTGCTGACAACCCTAGTGCAAACGACCCTCGCAAATACATTACACCGGGTAAAACTGCGATGAAGCAAGTTGTAATAGAGAAAATTCGCATGTGTGGCAGCGAAGGAAAAATCTAGTGAGACCTTTACCCTATCAACCAAGAGTTCAAGTAACCATCAATTTTTATAACACCATCCCCCATTAGGTGTTTATTAAGGGGACCGAACCCTCGGTCCTCTATTTTTTCAATGTGCCTCACACCCTCCCATTCTGAGACAACACTACCATTTCCCCTACTAGAACGAAGAACAATACATAAATATCTGAGTTCATATTCTCAAAAGCATCATAGGTGCCTTGTTCTACTGTCACTTTAGTTTCATACCAGTGCAGTAACTCACTACTATGCTATGCGCACAAATCAAACTCCAAAAATTCACTATAGGAAACAAACAGATGCCTATTAGATACTGGCTCATGCTTGTCGCAGTGCTTGCCTTAACAGCGTGTAAAGACAACAAAGAAATGTTCTTCGAATATGGTTCAGAATGGCGCTATTCAGACAGCGGTATCGAACCTTCACTAGATTGGAACCAGCCAAACTATGACGACGCCAACTGGAAGAAAGGCGAAGGCATCTTTTCTTATGGCTACGACCACCCAATTGATGGCAATACTGCGCTTACCAACTACAAAACAATGAGCTTTCCTGAGGCGACACCGAGTGCCTACTATTTCCGAAAAACCATCAAGGTAAACAACCTTTTAATACTGAAAGATGTGTACCTAAAAATGCGTGTGGATGACGCTGCCGTTATTTGGGTAAATGGCGTTGAGATTGCACGATCTCCTCTATTAAAACGCAATCAAGCGCTCACCAATACCACCTCTCCGATGAAGTATTCTAAATATGCTGAGGAAGCCGAAAACACCTTTGTGCTGCCTTCCAAAGCTTTCGTTAAAGGCGAGAATATCATTGCTGTCGCGGTATATAATCAGGTCAACCATTCCACGAATGATGTCCAGTTCAATGCGTCGTTAAATAAAGAACTTAGCTACCAAGGGGAACCAGACGGTCCTTACGTTACCCAACTTTCCAATGGATCAATTCGCATTGAAGCAGTGAGCCAGTCGGGGTTAACTAGACGTACTTATGACCAAGTCCCGAGCAAAGGAATTAAGGTTGACCTACCTGGAGAGTTGGGCAGTTTTAACGTGCAGCTTAAAGAAAGCGTGACACCACCGCCTTACCAATACGATAAACCCACTCAGTTTTTTGTGACTTCCGATTTCGAAGGCAACATAGACGCTCTCGTTTACATGCTGGTTCAGGCTGGAATCATGGACGAGGAATACAATTGGACATACGGCTCTGGGCACTTGTACCACTTAGGTGACCTGTTCGACCGAGGTGAGTACGTGACTGAAAGCTTGTGGCTGTTTTATCACCTTGAAAACCAAGCGCAGCTCGCTGGTGGCGACGTACATTTCATTTTGGGTAACCACGACCTAATGAACTTTTATGGCGATTTCCGCTATGTACACCCTCGCTATTTTGAAAATGCCAGTTTGATGGGTAAAACCTTTTTAGAACTTCACAACAAAGACACCGTGCTTGGTCAGTGGCTACGTTCGAAAAACATTATGGAAATCGCGGGTGACACGCTGTTTGTTCACGCTGGGTTTAATAACGATGTTATCTCTGCCTTAAAAGACAACACGTTGCGATTAGAAGACATCAATGCCTACGGGCGTGAACACATGGATGCTGGCTACATCCGCTATGATGATCAAGGCGAGCTGATTAAAGGTGCGTATTACTTACCTTCACGGCTCTACTGGGATCGCGCCGTGCCACGAGAGCAGTTATCACAGGACCAGCTAGAACAAGGGTTGACCGAATTTGGGGCGCAAGAAGTCATCATTGGGCATACCGTTTTTGAAAAGCCTTCTTATCTATACGATTACCATGTCATTGCAGCAGATGTGGATCATCAAACCAATTACAGCGTAGCAGGAAGAGTTCAAGGCTTGGAATACATGAATGGAACCTACCACCATTTCATTGCGGATAAAGCGGCTGGTATTACGCGTAAGCCTGTGGAGCTTCTAGCACCACGCTAACACTATTCTCTTACGCTAGTTTGCTTTAGGTAAGTACCTTTTAAACAAGCACCTTTTCAGACAAGTACCTCTTTAATTCTGCCCCCTCTCCATCTGAGGGGGTATCATTTTGAGGGAGTATCATCTTGAGAGATTGCTCCAAATATCCCCGAGCGCATTTTCCAGCCTACGCCACTGTTTCTCACCGCGAGGCAGTCCAAAACGTAAAGCATCGCCTTCATCGCATAATCTAACTAGGATCCCTCTTTTCGCAAGCTGTATATGCCGCTTTTCTGCTTCTGCGCATTTCACTGTATGGAACAGTGTTTGTCCTTCAATCTCTTGGAAAAATGCGCTGAGTAATGTTCGCATTTTTTGGCCATCACTCATCAACTGCTCACGGTTGTTCTTTTGCCATTGCTGGTCAAGTAACGCTTGCTTCGCGACGTAACGAGTTGGTCCGGGAACGGTCCAAGGACCTACCCTAGACTGTACCTTTGCTAGCCAGTCGGTAGATGCAAACAAAAAACCCAGCCGCATTCCTGCCAACCCAAAAAATTTGCCAACGGAGCGAAAGACAAAAAGATTGCTTGGTATCCCCTGTGGGTAGAGCGTCAAGACAGACTGATCAGGCGTCATGTCCATAAACGCTTCATCCACCACCAAACAGCCGTGTTCGGGCAGAGTAGATAACCACGATTGAACAACGCTTGGCGCAAACTTGATCCCTTGCGGATTGTTTGGGTTAATCACGAGTAAAACGTCGCAATTGGCAATGGACTGCTCGTCTGGTTTACCATCGTAAAAGATCAGTTCTGCAAGCCCTTTAGCCACACATTGCTGCCACGCGTGCTGATGCTCCTTGTACCCCACTTTTGGCAGTAAGACTCGAAGCGGTTTAGTGCTAAACGTCGGCAAAGTTGAAACTTGGGCCAACACGCGGTGCTCGCATAGTAGAGATGGCAACAACTGAATGCCCGCTTGGCTGCCCGCGATAGGTAAAAGGTGTGGGGATTGATAATATTGCTGCGCGCCTTCAACCAACCCGTCTTCGTCCTCTGGTAAGCGGTTCCACACGTTTGTCGGTATATCGCTTACAGGGTAAGTGTATGGGCTCACGCCAGTGGATAGGTCCAGCCATTCTTCAACAGGAATGCCAAAACGAGCAGAAAATGCCAATAGTTTGCCGCCATGATGAATCATAAGTTGGCTCCTGAAAGCAGCGTGTTCCAATCCAGCATTGCAAGACCGAGCAGTATGAGCACGCCACACCACAATAAGCTGGTTCGAACGACCAGTCGACAAGCTCTTGGGATGTCTTCTGGCTTCGCGAGCTCCCCGGATCCCATGTGAATTTTATTATGCATTTTGCCATGATACATCGCAGGACCACCGATTCTGATGTTAAGTGAACCCGCGCCGGACGTCATGACTGGACCGCCATTAGGGCTAGAACAAGCTTGAGCTTGTGCCTTCCAACACTCCATAGCCTGCTTGGTGTTGCCAAGGAGCGCATAACTGACAGCAGTAGCTTTTGCAGGTAGATACCCCATAACGTCGTCCGCTTTGGCGGCGATAAACCCAAAGCTAATAAACCGATCGTTTTTGTACCCCCACATTGCATCCAGGGTGTTGGTTAGCCTGAATAAAACAGCGCCCGGAGCACCTAGTAATACAAACCAGAAAAGCGCACCAAAAACCGCATCGTTACCGTTTTCTAGCACCGATTCTATGGCGGCGGATGTGACTTGATACTCGGACATCTGCTCGGTTTCTCGGCTTACTATCCAACCAACTTTCTCTCTTGCTTCAGCAAGCTCCCCCGCCTTCAAAGGCTGATGAATCCAACTTGCATGATCAAGCAAACTCTTCTGACCGATACAGAGGTAGAGAATCGCCACCTGAAAGAAAAACCCCCATAACGAAGAAGATCCACTCACCCAAGAAGCAATCCACAAAACAACGCCAACAAAGGGGAAGATAACCAACATCCACGCCACTGATCCTTTGATTTTGCTTTTCAAAGTATCTATCGAGGCTGGAGTATTTAACTTTTCTTCAAGCCAATAAACGATGTTGCCGAAACCGACTAAGGGATGCCATTTTTTAGGCTCTCCGAACAAGGCATCCAGCACCAGTGCACTGCATATCGCTATAGCCGATATAAATACGCTGTTTACCCACCAATCCATTAAGAAGCCTTTTTCCCTGATTCCAACTTTCCGACAATAATGTCGCCATTTTTGGGTAGCGAGACCTCAGCACAGCCGATGTACATTTGTTGCCATGTACGAATCCACTCTCCATGCCCAACCACAATCACAGGTTGATCCGATTGTTGCTGACTCACAGCGTTGATAAATGCTTGAATTCTTGAGTGATAACGCTCAATAGTTTCAGGCATTTTTTTGTTTTTCCGAACGAAATCAGCCCCTAATGGTTTGCCTCCTAATTCTCCAAATTCCCTTTCTCTCAATCGTTTATCAACAACAAGGTACCCACCCAATTCATTGGCCAATATTCTGGCGGATGATAAAGAACGACCTAAATCGCTGGTGTAGATAGGAAAGGGATTATTAGACTGATATTTAAAGACTTTTCGTGCTGATTGGCGAATCTGCTGGATTCCTTTTTGGGTCAAGCGGCTGTCGCGCCACCCTTGCAAAATGCCCGCTCGATTCCATTCCGTCTCTCCATGTCGAACTAGCACTATGGACCGTGTAAATTGCATATAAGAAAAAGCCTTAAAACAAAGGGATAGAAGAATTTACAGTGTAAAATTTCGAGTATTTTATTTTGGCTGAATTTGATATTTCTGATGGAAAAGGCGCAAACCTCTCTGGGTAAATTCAATCGCTCTTGAATCCATATCACGCAAAGCCCACTGTTTTGACAATGCATCATTCAAAATCCATTGCCCGAGACGCCCTGCAAGATGGTTACGCCTTTCACTCCAATCTAAGCAGGCTTTGCACAGAGGACGTTTACTTTTCTTCAGCTCAGACTCATCAAACCCGATGCTTTGGAAGTAGTGCAAGCCTTTCTCTGTTAGCGTTGCGTCGTCTACGTTGTCGGAAACCCACCCCTTAGACACCAAATGATCAAACAGCGATACCCCTAACTCTCCTGCTAGGTGGTCGTAACATACTCGCGATCTTCGAAGCCTTTCGTTTTCAGGTCCCGTTTTAATGCCTAGCGAAGACAGTGAAACTGAAATATTAAGTAATGTCTCAAGTAGCGACGCAATATTTTGATTTTTAAGCTGAAAGTACTTGTGACGCCCTTGTTTTCGGACCGTAAGCATGTCGCCTTCCACCAGCTTCTGTAAATGGCTGCTCGCCGTTTGTGCGGTGATATCGGCTTCGAGGGCAAGCTCGGTTGCGGTAAGTGCTTTTCCACCCATCAATGCCATTAGCATTCTTGATCGAGTTTGGTCTGCGATTAGTCCCGCCACATGGGCAATGTCTGGTTCCATGAGAATAAGTCCTTTCAGTTCGATGCTCATCGAAGCATGCGTTTTCTCGGGCTCGTAGACTGTAGCAAAACTAGTAAGGAGACAACAACCATGACCATCACTTGTTTTATTGAATACCGAATCGACCCATTCAAAGTGAGCCTGTTTGAACAGTATGCTGAAAATTGGAGCAAGATTATTCCAGAATGTGGCGGCGATCTATTAGGGTATTTTGTACCTCACGAAGGTACTAACCATTGTGCCTACGGGCTCATTAGTTTCCCTTCTTTAACCGAGTATGAGGTGTACAGAAAAAGGTTAAAAGAGTCGGAATCGGGGCAATCTAATTTCTCATTTGCTAAAGACCAACGCTTTATTATTGAGGAAAAAAGAACGTTCCTTAAAGTTGTGTCGTCCACCTACAAACAAGCCCCTCGCTCTTTGGAGAGCATTGTATGATTGCCGTGATATTTGAAGTAGAACCCAAAGCGTCGGGCAAGGAAGCGTATTTCGATATCGCGGGGCAACTGAAAGAAGATCTGAATCAGATAGAAGGGTTTATTTCCGTTGAGCGGTTTCAAAGCCTAGTGACGCCCAATAAATTTTTGTCGCTTTCGTTTTGGCAGGATGAAGCCGCTGTAAAACGTTGGCGCACATTGGCAACACACCGCGTCGCGCAGGATAAAGGCAGAGCGGAGTTGTTTACCCAATACCGCCTTAGGGTCGCACATGTAGTCAGAGATTACGGGCTAGAAGAACGGGCTCAAGTGCCATTGGACTAGGGATTGTTGACCTACGCGGTTAAAATTCGTTAGAGCTTTTTCTTCCGTTTCAAAAAGAGTTGCTTGAGTATCATTGTTTGAGGTTTATTATTGAGTTACGAAATCAATAAGATCAAATCCTCTATGAACCGGTTAGCACACCTCAATGGAATTCGAGCTTTTGAAGCATCGGCTCGCCACCTTAGCTTCTCGCAAGCGGCACTTGAACTAAACGTAACGCCTGCTGCTATTGGGCAGCAGGTAAAGCTACTTGAAGAGTGGCTGGGCGTACCGTTATTTGTTCGTTCCAATTCAGGTCAATCTCGACTCCAATTGACCGAAGAAGCAAAGCTGGCGTACCCAGAAATTCAGCAAGGGTTTAGCAGTATCTTAAGTGGATTGGGCAAGTTGAACAGTAGCGTGTTTGATAACAGTTTGCGTGTTGCTGTCAGCCCTTCAATTGCCTCTAAATGGCTGTTACCAAGAATATCGGACTTCCAAACCCAGCACCCCGATTACGACCTAAGAGTGGAAACACACATAAAACCTGTCGACTACACCCGTGAAGGGATAGATGTTGGGATACGTTATGGACGCGGTCAATGGGAAGGGCTTCAAAGCCAAAAACTCATGGATGAGGAAATCTTCCCAGTTTGTTCACCTGAATTTTCGGATAAGCATGGTCTTACAGAGAGACACGCTATTAAATGGGAAAATTTACCGCTTTTGCATGATCTTTCCGTGCCTAGCGGTCAAGGTTACCCGTGTTGGGAAGAGTGGTTTAAAAAAGTGAATACGCCAATGAGCAG
Source organism: Vibrio penaeicida (assembly GCF_030689305.1). Taxonomy (GTDB): domain Bacteria; phylum Pseudomonadota; class Gammaproteobacteria; order Enterobacterales; family Vibrionaceae; genus Vibrio; species Vibrio penaeicida_B. The sequence goes on from NZ_JAUYVM010000008.1 coordinate 85,052, forward strand.
TCCCACTAAGGGGTTAAAAATAAACAGCTTCTCGGAAGTGATCGAAGCTGCTATTCGCGGTCAGGGGATCGCATTAGGTAGAGAAGCTTTAGTTGCCCAAGACTTAAAAAGTGGCAAACTCATTCGCCCTTTCGGCACGGCGAGCTATTGCTCTTCCTACAGTTACTTCATCGTTTCACCACTCAAACAATGCAATAAGAACAAATCCAAAGACTTTCACCAGTGGTTGAGCACCCAGATTTAAAAGCTGGCGCAATGCCAGCTTGCTGTCTTATCCCGCTAAACTTGGTCGTTTAGCCATTTTTTCTCGCCATGCCAACAAGTTATTGCAATCAGCAGGGATTGCTACTTGTGCAAAATCAGCAAACGCCAAACCATAAAACAAGGTAATATCCGCCATGGAAAACTCCTTACCTGCCACATATGGGGTATGTAAAAGAACGCTGTCAAAATAACGCATGCCTTCGATCGCGACTTCTCTTTGCCTCTCCCCCCACTCTGGACATGGATTGATTTCCAGCTCGGGACCAAGACCATCTGTTCCGTGATGAAACCAGTTACCGACAGCATCAATAACCATCGATTCCGCACGACGCTGCATCATATGAATTTTCCCACGCTCTAGCGCACTGACTCCGGTAAGGTTTACTCCCTCAAAATAACTGTCGATGTACTCCGTAATTGCGGTAGATTCAGACAAAAATTCACCTTCCGCGGTTTGCATTACGGGCACGGTTCCCAATGGGTTCTTAGCGTAGAAACTTTTGGTTCTATGCTCTTTTTTCATGACGTCCACTTCGACAAATTTCACATTCGACAGCGCCTGTTTTTCAGCCAATGCTGCTCGAATTCGCGCCGGATTTGGAAAACCTGTTGTTTCGTAAACGGTAATTGTATTTTCTCTAGACATAATGATCCCTCACAGATCGATGTGATAGTTATTGGTTGTGTTACGTTAATGAGATAGGAATGAGCGCGTATTAACGCCTGACAAACCCTTTGCCAATTTTTCGGTATAGGGTTACGCCATTATCTGAGCGCAGAATTAAGTGGCTGTGTGGTTTGAATCTCACCCAAGAGTGTGCGGTATAGGTTTCGTCATTGATTTGAAGATCGCCGTCCAATACAAAATATTCTGCGACCTCACCAACAACGTCTTCGACGAGTCGACTACCCGCTGGTAAGCGGATTAACTGGGTGTCTTCATACTCCGATTTCCACAGTTGCAGTGAAGCAATACCATTCCCATTGATCTGCCAATCTGCGGTATTGGTATCCAAAATGAACGACTCATGATTTTCTGAATCTGGCATTTGTGCCAGCTTTACAAAGATCTCACATCCCTCTTTCGAATGTGGTCGATGGGTTGAGCTTACGGGGTTTCGAACGTAAACACCTTTTGGATAGTCGCCGTTTTCATCAGAAAAAACGCCACTTAAGGTAATAAATTCCTCTCCACCTGCATGAGCGTGTGATTCAAAATAGCTTTCTGGCTGATACCGAACAACAGAAGTCGCTCTGCGAACCACTTCTCCCCCAAGTCTTTCAAACATAATTCGCTCGACACCAACCATAGGCGTTGCAGCATACTTTTGTTCTTCTGCCGCTACACGGACGGTTTCGTCAAATTCCACATTAAATTCTAAATGAGGTTGAGCAGCGGTTTCGGGTCTATTTTTCATCTTTCTGCCTTCCGTTAATTTATGTTTTCAATATAAGGAATGAGCGCAAAAGTGACGAACCATTAATTCTTCACAGCCAGTATAGATTTTCTTTATCGCTATTTATTCTCTTCTGCGTGTTTGCGAAGCCACGCTAAAAATTGAACCACTTTCTTAGGGACATTTTCACGAACATTGACCGCATAGTATTGTTGTTTGCACACCACACCACCATCGCCAAAAGGCGCTATCAAGGCTCCATTCGTGAGGAGGTCATTAACCAAGTGTTTCCTGCCCATCGCGACACCGGAATGATTCACTGCCGCCAACAAGGCAAGATCAGAGCGATCAAAAGACATACCCGAATATTTACCGTTTTTCAGATTAATACCGGTGGCATTCGCCCATTCATCCCACTCGCTTCTACCCGAATCAGTATCCCACGCTTGATCGTCATGGAGCAGAGTGACTTGATCCAAGAGTTGAGGCTTTTCGAGCAAATCGTATTGCTCGGCGTATTGAGGTGAACATACAGGAAAAACGGATTCAGACAGAATCTCTGTGCATTGTAGAGACGTGTTTTTCTTATCATCAAAATAGATGGCGACATCAATGCCATACCCTTGAAGCTGGATATTTTCGTTCCCAGTGAGAAGCTTTAGTTCTATTAATGGAAATTGTTGTTTGAAGTCTGCTAGCTTCGGAACAAGCCAACACTGAGCGAAAGAGGGGCGCGAATATACGGTTAGCGTACCCGATACATCACCGTTTTTTATGTCTAAGACATCTTGATTTAAGGCGAATAAAGTTTTGCGCACTGACTGGTACATGCGCTCACCTTCATCTGTTAGAGAGACTTTTCGGCTGGCTCGATGAAACAGTGCAATGCCGAGCTCGTCTTCGAGTTTAGACATTTTATGCGAAACGGCACTAGGCGTAATGGAGAGTTCTTCGGCTGCTAAAGAGAAAGAGCAATGCCTCGCCGCGGCTTCAAAAGTATGCAGCTTAGACAACTGCATACTACTCAGGGTTTGTTGTTTTGAGAATCGATCCTGCTTGGTGTACACGTCTCTCTCCATGAATCTGTATTTACTGAATCATGAAGCTAGCACAAGTCGACTCTCGATGGGATTATCGCTTGTGAATTTGCACCTTAAACCCTACCGGAGACATAGTGAACGCGAATTGCTCTACAACATCCTCCTGACTTTGCTGTGGCTCAACACGAAACGAACTAAACAAAGCATGAAAGGCCAGTTTAATCTCCATCATCGCAAGTGAGCGCCCTGGGCAAAGTCTGGCTCCAGCACCAAACGGCTGTAAGTTTGAAAACGAAGCGCCACCTTGTTCTAGCCAGCGATTTGGATCATATGTCTTTGGATCGGCAAACAACTCCGGATCGAAACCATTAGCATGAAGCATAACAAAAACAGGGGTTCCCTTTTTTACTTCAATATCGCCGATATGGGTATCTTCAATAGGTTCTAAATAAAGTTGGGGGGCGACAGGTTTTAAACGCATGGCTTCATACATAATGGCGGTAGTGTAAGGGACGCGTGGCAACGGCCAGGGCAGAATATGTTCACTGCCTAAGCTTTGCAGCTCTTGGCTCAGTTCTGCCTCTGAAGATTGGTCTCCACTGACTAAGTAGGACATCCATGCAAGCGTGTTTGCGGTGGTATCCTCACCAGCCAATAATAGCGTGAGCGCGTTCGCGAGAATATCGTTGTCCGTGAGTGTGGGATCTCGATTTTGCTCGATCAGCATAATCTGGAGCATGTTTTCAGGCATGTCGTTAAGTGCGGGTTCTTGCGTCAGTTTTCGCCTTTGCTTTTCAATACACCCCGTCACGAACTGCTTTACTTTTTCTAAGCTTGCGTCAAATTGTTTGTCTTTCTTTGTTTTAAAGAATCGCCACATTGGTATCGGTGACTTACAGCGCTGATTCACAATAGGGAAAACGTCACCTAAGGCATCGGCTAAAGGCGTTTCTATTTGTTCTATGGAGTTAAAATCTTCACCAAACGCGAGCAGCGAAGTAACGTCGACCGTGTACTTTTTAAACTCATCAACCAACTCTACTGCTTCTCCAGTTTCCGCCAGAGACTCAAAACGTTTTTTAAGCCGTTCTGTTACTACCGCAAGTTGCGGATAAAAGTGCTTCAGATGGCTAGGTTGAAACATGGGTTCCGTCAGTTTTCTTTGGTGCCGCCAGCGTTCGTCCTCTGCGGAAAAAATACCGTTCAAGCCAACTTCATCAAATACATTTTCAATGCTTTTAAGTCGACGAAACTCATCCGGTCGGGATTTAAGTACTTGCTTCACCTGAGACGGGTCCGCCAGCACCAATACGTTTTTTAGCCCTAGCCGAAGGCGGAACTGAACTCCGTATTCTTCTATCCAACCCAGCATTTGCTGATGGATATTGGGTTTCTTCAAGTAACCAACATGACCGAGAATTCCAGCGGTGGGTGGCATGGGAAGTTGCTCTATTTGCTTCATCCGTTTTTCCTGAAATAGTAATTTATTGGATTGCTAACAAATTAAAAGGCTAACAAAGTGTTAAGAGAGACAGGGTAAGCAGATGTAAGCAAAATTTCTTGGAAAATTTAAGCAAACTTGGACAACTTAGACAAAAAAGAACACGATAACTAAGTTATAAAAAACCAAGCCAATGAATAGAGCAGCGAAGGATTTCCACGCTGATGCATTATTCACCTCTCCTACCCAGCGATGGAAGGCAATAACAGACACATACATTCCATATATGGCAAAGATGGAAATCCAAAATTTCGTATTTTCAATGCCACCTGAAATATTTGGTTTAAGCTTACTCACATCCTCAATTAGGGTTAAAAGTGAGAGGCAAAGCATCATTAACCCATATGCGTAAAACGTCAGGATCATGGTTGAACGTAGGTTGAGTTTGCGCCTTTCTAACGCACAAAGAATGAGATAATGGGTAAAAGCGATAATGGCGATGTAGGCTGCAAACCCCACTACGATGAATTCTTGCTCAATAAACCCGATGGATCGTTCACCCTTTAGTAAATGGGGCGGAATAACAAAAACAAGCACGATAGATTCAATGAAATAGATTAGCGCGCGTTTGATGCCTGTTCTCGATTCGTCAATATGATCGACAAAGGTGTGAGGATGGCGAAACATTTTATACGTCGCCGAAAATATCACGAGGTACTTAGTAAAAAAGACACTAAGAAGATCCAGAAACTCCCTTCTATTTTCACCATTTCCCATAATGTGCCTGCTCGGTTTTGCTTCACCCTCCTTTTGTTTAACATTCATCGGAGTACGCACCAAGCCCCTCAGAAAACAAATGCTTATGATTTCATATTTGCGACATCTTCAGCGGGTGGTTTTCGGGCAACCATAAACATTGAGTCACCTCCGGGCTGCCATTCGTATTCAATGTCAAAACCCGCTTTAAGCAGTTTTTCGGTTAAGCTGTCTTTCGTCATTCGGTTCACAAAAGGGGCTAGATTGAGTGTTTGCATTAACGGAATAAGCAAGCGCCATGCAATGTTAAGTTGCCCGATGAGCGCCGTACTGGAAACGAAAATACCATTAGGTTTTAGCAAGTCGAATACTTGTGCCAGCACGGTGTCGACATCATCCATTAAGTGAAGTACATTCAGCCCGAGTACCGCATCGAAGCTTTGCTTCGTCAAATTAAGTTGGTCAAACGTCCCCTCTTTAAATTCTATATTGCTGACGTCCTCTTGTTCCGCTTTGGATTTTGCAATCTCCAACATGTTCGAGGAAATATCGATGGCAACAATGCTGCTTACATAAGGGGAATGGCTGATTGCTGTTGTACCCGTGCCACAACCAAACTCAAGAATGTTCCAGTCTTGTTCAAAGTAACTTTGCGTTACTTCCAGCTTCTTTTGATATACCGCTTCGTCTCTAACTGGCCTTTTGGCATACTTGGGTGCGCTTTTATTCCAAAAATCTTTGGCTTCTTTCACTTGTATTCCCCTTATCAAAGTGGCGATAGCGAACGTTTACTCTATTCGAATTCAAGATGCCTTAGTTGAACTGGATTCACACATACGTGATTATTCATCATTTGTTCTTTGTACAAGACAGAGATTTAATACCCCCTCAAACTCAAGTTCAAAGTAAGCTCAAACAAGCACCGATCTCTTAGCACACGGAGTACAAAAAGGAATGACTATCCCTAACTTATCCAAACTAATTCAACAGTTCCCGTTGCTTAAAAAACTTATCTCGCTCGAAGAAGTTTGCTGGTTTAACCCCAACGCCACCAACTTAGAAACGGGGTTGCCTTATGTGGGCTTAGGGATAAACGATATTCAGCAAGCGAGTTACCGATTAAAAAGGTTTGCCCCATACATTAGTGAGGTGTTCCCTGAAACGAAAATCAACCAAGGCATAATTGAATCGGAATTGGTCAAGATTCCACACATGCATAAAAAATTAGAGCAGCTCTACGACACAAAAGTAGCGGGGAGATTAATGCTGAAAAAAGACAGTCATCTTCCCATTTCAGGATCCATCAAAGCACGAGGTGGAATTTATGAAGTACTGGCTCATGCTGAAAAGTTGGCGATAGAAGCAGGGCTGCTCAAGGAAAGTGATGATTACCGCATCATCAACTCCGACACATTCCGAGCGTTCTTCAGCCAATACAAAATAGCGGTGGGCTCAACAGGAAACCTCGGTCTGTCGATAGGTATTATGAGTGCCAAGCTTGGATTTTCAGTGTCAGTCCATATGTCAGCAGACGCGCGCCAATGGAAAAAAGACAAGCTCCGACACCATGGTGTCAATGTAGCGGAATACCAACAAGATTACGGGGTAGCCGTCGAACAAGGGCGTAAGGAAGCTGAAAAGGATCCACACTGCTTTTTTATCGATGATGAAAATTCACAAACTCTTTTTCTAGGGTATTCCGTTGCTGGGGAAAGGCTAAAACAGCAGTTAGAAAATCAAAACATCACCGTAGACGAAAATCATCCGCTGTTTGTGTATTTACCATGTGGAGTGGGTGGCGGACCTGGCGGCGTCGCGTTTGGCTTAAAAATGGCACTCGGCGACCATGTGCACTGCATTTTTGCCGAACCGACCCACTCTCCTTGTATGTTGCTTGGCGTACACACGGGATTGCACGACCAAATATGCGTGCAAGATTTGGGCATTGATAACGTGACCGCGGCCGATGGCTTGGCGGTTGGCAGAGCTTCTGGCTTTGTTGGGAGAGCCATGGAACGGTTGCTAGACGGGTACTACACCCTATCAGACGAACATATGTATCGCTTACTGCGAGAACTGTCGTTAACGGAAGATATCCAACTAGAACCGTCAGCTTTGGCTGGCATGGCGGGTCCATTTCATGTTTGCACACACCAAGATTACTTAGACAAGTTCGGCATCGATAACACCAAATTGGACAACGCCACTCACATAGTCTGGGCAACTGGCGGCGGTATGGTGCCAAAGGAAGAAATGGCCAGGTATACAAATCACGTACGATAAAATTGAATTATTCAGCAATGATACGTGAAATAAAAATCGAGCCCGAAAGCTCGATTTTTTAACTTAAAACTTTATTGAACCACGCCCCGTTTGCTCATCACGAGGGGATGGGCTTGGTTTCTTTTCGGGTTGTTCTTTCTTAGCCTTTTTGCTGGTCGCGCTGTTTTTATTGCTAGAGCCTGACTTTTTATTACCTGAAGCTGGCTTTTTATTCTTAGGAGGACTCGCCTTACGACGTTCTTGCTTAGTAGGTTTCGCTTCTTTGGGTTCTGGTTCTGATACTGGCGCATCGCAAATGATAACGTAATATTCCTGATTGAATTCAATCAAGTCGCCATCGTAAAGCTTTCGACGCTTTCGAGTTTCTAGCTCACCATTAACGGCTACATAACCTTCTGAAATGGCGTATTTCGCTTCACCGCCACCACTCACCACATTAGCAATTTTTAATACTTTGTAGAGCTCTATTGGCTGAGATGCGACCTCAACCCCTAGCGCTTCTACTTCAATCTCTTCACTCATTAACGAATCTCACTAGAAAGGACGCGACATTGTAACGATTTTTTCCGAGCATGTAGACATTAATGGCAACCAGAGCATTTATGCTCCAACAGTTTCAAAATGTCTTCTGCCTTGCTCCACAAGTGGCAGGGGTTTTCTGCAGTAAGCTCTTGCTTCGAACCGTAGCCCCACAACACGCCAGCACTCTTCAATCCATTTTTATGCGCAGCGGTCAAATCCACAGCTCGGTCTCCAACCATCAAAGAACGTGCTGTAATAACCCCTTTCTTTTTTAAAGATTCCAATTGTTGCCACTTCTCGATACCAACGTCGCCACCATCAACGAATGCAAAGAGATCTCGAAGGCCATGCATTTCTAGAATTTGACTGGCGTAATCTGCTCGTTTAGATGTGCAAAGACCAAGTGTAAATTGTTGGGATTGATGGAGAGTTTTCAGCGTTTGGGCAATGCCAGTGTAAAGGGTGTTTTCTTTGTATCCGATTTCTGAATAACGTTCGCGGTATTTGTCGACGAGAGATTGTATGAGTTTGGGGTCGTTTTGCTTGGTGATGTCGTAAAAAGTGAGGTCTAACGGGGGGCCGATGTAATTGAGTAAGTGCTGCTCTGAGTAACTGGGGAAGTTGTGTGCTTGCAGCGAATAATTTATGGACCGTATGAAGCCTTGCCGGGGTTCGATTAGTGTGCCGTCCAAATCAAAAATTATGGTTTGATAATCCAATATTCCCTCCTTGCTGTCCGAATTTTTAGTGTTCATGGTACTGCTTTTGATAGCCCACAGATAGTAACGAAATTGTTAAAAAAACACCATTGAAAATTCATGTAAATTTAGTGGGGTCTTAATAGTGGCATTAATCTGGTTTGCGTTAGACTTCACTCCCATTTACAGTGAATGTTTTCGCGGTCTGATAAGCAAACAAGGAAGTGGTAATGATCAGTATGGAATTTCTTCTCACAACCCTAATCGTCGTTTTAATACCTGGGACAGGTGTGATTTTTACAATTTCCGTTGGGTTGTTTCAAGGTCGGCGTGCCAGTATGGCAGCAGCCTTCGGCTGTACTTTAGGTATTATTCCAGCGCTTCTGGCATGTGTATTGGGTTTGAGTGCCATTTTGCACACCAGTGCTTTAGCGTTTCAAGTGATTAAATACGCTGGCGCCGCGTATCTGCTTTACCTCGCCTGGGGGATGTGGTGTGCCAGCAACGAAGGGAAAATGACATTTTCTAAAACAGAGAGTACATCATTTCGAAAAGTCTCCACGCAAGCTTTCCTACTCAATATATTGAATCCCAAGTTATCGCTGTTCTTTTTGGCTTTCCTTCCACAATTCGTCCCTAGCAATACTGACGCAACGCTTTTTAGCATGTTGGTATTAGGTGGAATATTCATGCTAATGACGTTTGTGGTGTTTGTTGCCTACGGTTTATTGGCTCATCAGGTAAGCCAATACGTGACTCAATCTAAACGCGCAATTGCGTTGATTCAAAAAGTATTTTCAGCCAGCTTTGCGGGGTTAGGCGCTAAATTGGCACTAAGCGAAAACTCACTCTAAGAACCAATGCCCCTGCTTAACTGACTCAACTGACTCAACTGACCTCAAGATTCGAAACCCAATACATCCGAATCATTTGAGGTCAGTTGAATTTCTAAAATGGGTAATTGTCGCCCTTCTGGTAATGATGGATAGAGACCCACCTGCTTGCCCCCATATTTTTGATAGAACCCCACGGCATTTGGGTCTGAAACAATGACCAATTTTTCAGCTGATTTCTCACTTATTCGAGCAAACATATCGGTCATCATTTGATCACCAAACCCTAACCCTAGAAATCGCGGCGACACAAAGCAATCTTCTAGTTCGAAGACTTTATCTTCAGACTGGCTAAATGAATACAAGCAGCACAATAGACCATCGGGGGTCACGCCTTTATAAAAGTGACGGTGCATAAAGCATGTTTCTGTTATCGTTAATCCCGTCCGCCATAGCTCAATGAGCTCGGCGCTATACCCCCAAGATGCTTTTGAAGCAAAGATCAGAGTATTGATGTTGGGAATGTCGTTGAGTTGCGCTTTAATAAAAGAACAGCGCGCTGTTGGAGAGTCTGTCATGGAATCCGTTACTGCTGTTACCCTTGTTCATTGGGCAATGATGACGATTTAAAGTTCAAATGGAAGCTGCATTTGCCACACCAAGCCTCTTTCATCCGATTCTAGTTTTGCATGACCCGCAAGAGAGGTATTGATAATATTTGCTGCGACCGTTGCACTTAAGCCAACGTGCCCTGCTCGCCCTCTTTTTGTGGTAAAGAACGGGCGTATTACTTCTGTTAAAATCTCGCTTTCAACGCCAGCACCATTATCCCAGTAAGTAATCGTGAGATGCTGACCCGCCCGCTGCCATGAAATATGAATATTGCGCTTTTCTTCTTTGTTTGAATAGGCATGTACTAGAGAGTTTTCTATCAAGTTATTGAAGACAATGCCAAGCAATTTTGCATCGGTTTTCAATAATTCTTTTTCACCATCTAACCGAACCATAACGCCTGCTTCGGCAAGTTTTGCATGAAAGTGCGCGATCACTTTTTCGATGATTTTAATCAAGCTCACTTCTTCAATGTTCAATTCATTTTCTGTATCCGAAATCGATTTAAACATTTCCATCATATCGGCAACCCGATTCAAGTTATTCAGATTGAGATCGACACTGTCGTGGCAAAAAATAATGAAATCTTTTAATTTCGAGCTAGTGATCTTTTGATCTCTAAACTGTTGCTCAAAACTCAAAATCGTTTCTCTCATGTGTGTAGACGTAAGAATACTCGTCCCTAAAGGGGTATTAATTTCATTAGCAACCCCAACCACCAAGTTGTTTAGCGCGGAAGTGAGCTCTTTCTTAAGGAGTTTTTTCTGTGCTTCACGGAGCGTAAGTTGAGTCTTTACTCTCGCCAATACTTCTTGAGGGCGATACGGTTTAGAAATGTAATCCACCCCCCCTGCATCTAACGCTTCGACAATGCTTTCCACGTCCGTGAATGCACTCACAAAAATAACGGGGATGTCACTAGTATCGGTGTTCTCTTTTAGAATTCTACACAATTCAATCCCAGACATACGGGGCATTTTGATGTCTGAAATGATCAAGTCGGGTTTTTGTTTTTCCACCAGCTTCAAAGCAATGTGTCCACTGGTTGCGGCACGTATACGATACTCCGGCTGCTGCATGATAAGTTGCAACATCCTTAAGTTTTCTGCCACATCATCGACAATCAAAAGTTCATACATAGATCACGTAACACCCCGTTTTTTAACTCAAGTATAGACGAGGAAAATGAGAGTTAATGAGCCAAATGAAAATTTCTGAAATCAAGTCGTTGTCTTCTTGGGAAAAGTACACATTGTTAACTATGCTATTTAGAGTTGTGTTTCCGCAGTGGCGTGGTAATTCCATGAAAATGAAAACTCTATTCAGTCTGTTGTTTTTACTTATGTTTATCGTAAATATAGGTATCATTTTCGTCGTTGATCGAACAATAGATGTTTTCGAAGAAGAAGAACAAGTCCTCCAAGAACAAGCCAATCTAATAAAAATGGGAAGCGAACTTAAGCATAGTTCTGATAATTTGACTAAATTCGCTCGTGCATATGCCCTAACTGGAGACATCAAATGGAAAGCGCTGTTTGAAAGGGTTTTGGATGTCAGAAACGGAAAGGCGCCCATTCCAGAAGGTCACGAATTTGGATATTGGGATGTGATCGCAACGGAGCCTCATTTAAATTTCACCCTAACACCCGGCTTCATTGGAGAAACCTTTTTACAGAGAATACACGACGCTGGAATGTCCGAAAATGAGGTCAATTCGCTTGCTGAAGCGTTATCTAAATCGGACAAACTTGTTGAGTTAGAAGAGAGGGCTTTTGAACAAGTTGAGCTTGCCACCTCTCAGAGCAAACAGAACGCACTCTCCCTTTTGTATGGACAAAATTACTTTGATGAAAAGTCTAAAATCATGTCTGCCATCGAAACGGCCTATTTATCCAGTATGGACAGGCTAATCAGCGAGCAGACTTATGCAGAAAGTCTCGTAGATCGAAACTCTCAAGTACTGTTCGTAGGTATCCTTATCCTCGGTTTCTTTTTAGTTCTATCCTTTGTATTACTTTGGTTGGTTTATATCGCGCCACTTGGGCGAATGCAAAACCAAGTCATCTCTAAAGTGAACGATCAAGACTACGACTTTAAACTCAGCGAACGTGTGCAAGGAGAGCTAGGCGCATTTTCCAGTGCCATCAACTCATTACTCTTTAATTTGCGAAACGAGCTGAGAATTGGACAAACCGTTCAAAACTATAACGATGTGATTCGTGGTAAGGAACAGCTCGACGACGTTGTATCCGCGACCAAACAATTTCTAAACACTCACTTCTCTTTTCCACTCATCACTTTTTACCAAAATAAAAACGGTGATTTAGTCTCCATAAATAGCTTTGGCAACATCTATGACCCGACCCCTGAAAACGATACGTTTCCCTATTACTGTTTAGAAAGCGGCACTCATCTGGTGGTTGAAGCAACAGATGACGTCCCATTGAAACTGGGGATGGGGGAAATGACCATGGAGCTACTTGAACTTCATGCATTTCCGATACAAGCCAACAATAAGCAGCTTGGGGTCATTCAAATAGGCACCATTAAGAAGCTGAACAAAAATACGCTTCGGATCCTTAACGAACTGGTAGAGAACTTCAGTATTGCCTTTCAATTGGGTTTGAATATTGAAATGCAACGAGAGACAGAGCAAGAGGTCACGAGACAACTGGAGCTCAATCAGCACATTATCGACTCCATCCCTAACCCCACTTACTATCGCAATCGATTAGGCGAATATTTGGGCGTTAACGAACAGTTTTGTGAGTTTATGGGGCTGAAGGTAGATCAAGTACTTGGAAGTCATATCGAGACGCTCTTTAACGAAGACACCGTACACGTTCTTAAACGTTATGAGTTGGAGCTTCTGCAAGGCACAAAACGTCTAGAGTTCGAAATGGTACTCACCAATGGCAATGAAGAAGAACGAGATCTGATCGTTTATGAAGCGCCATTTTATGACCAGAACAATGGCATTATGGGTATCGTCGGTACCTTTATGGACGTGACAGAGACAAAACAACTAGAACGAGAATTAATAGAATCAAAAGACTCTGCGGACAAGCTCAGTAAGATAAAAGGCGACTTCTTAGCGAATATGAGCCACGAGATCCGAACGCCAATGAATGCGATTATGGGGATGACTCACCTTGTTCTTTCGTCCAGCTTGGAAGAGCAACAGCGTGTTTACGTGGAGAAAATCGATTATGCCAGCAAACAGCTTCTGGGTATCATCAACGACATTTTAGATTTTTCGAAAGTTGAAGCGGGCAAACTTCAAATTGAGAATACGGCGTTCAATCTCGATAAAGTTCTCGATAACTTAGCGAACGTATTGTCCGTGAAATCTGAAGACAAGGGTATAGAACTCATTTTTAATGTCTCGCCCAATATTCCGAATCATTTAACGGGCGATTCGTTAAGGCTAGGTCAGGTGCTCATCAATCTCGCGGGTAACGCTGTCAAGTTTACCGATAATGGCGAGGTAATCATCAGTGTTTCAGAGGAATCTCGGGCTGGTAACCTTGTGGTTTTGCGGTTCACCGTAGAAGACACCGGAATCGGGATGACACCCGAGCAGATCAACAACCTTTTCCAAGCCTTTAATCAAGGTGATACGTCTACAACTCGTAAGTATGGTGGGACCGGACTGGGGCTGTCTATATCCCAACAATTAATTCAACTCATGGGCGGCGAGATTATGGTGAGTAGCCAATATGGCAAAGGCTCACATTTTTGGTTTGAATTGGAACTGGAAATCAGTGAAGAAACAGAATCAAAAGAACGCTATCTCATTACCCAACATAAAAGTGCATTGGTCATCGACGATAATGATACTGCAAGGCTTATCGTTGCAAGCATGCTGAACGACATGATGTTTGATGTCGACGTCGCATCGAACGCAAAAGATGCTTACCAGATGCTTGAACACGAGAAAAAACAATATGATTTACTTTTAGTGGACTGGAAAATGCCAGAAATTGATGGAATACAAGCTATTGAACACATAACCGAGCACCAACTTTGCCCCAATGCAAAAACGATCCTAATCACGGCCTACGGCAATCAACTCGATTTCAACAACCAATATGCTCACCTTATCGACGGGCTTGTCTTGAAACCAGTTAACCCCTCTAACTTGCTTGATACCATCGTAGACGCATTAGGAAGCTACATTGCTGAAGACGTCCAACAAGCGTCTACTGACTCCCCAACTAAACACAATATTTCAGGCACCCGAATACTATTGGTGGAAGACAACATCACGAACCAAGAAATAGCCTCAACCATACTTGAAAATGAAGGTGCGACAGTCAGCATCGCGAACCATGGCTTAGAAGCACTTGATTTATTAGACAAGAACACATTCGACGTCGTGTTAATGGACATGCAAATGCCCGTTATGGACGGACTAACTGCCACCAAAGAAATTCGGAAACAATACGATGAGTTCAATTTGCCAGTGCTCGCCATGACTGCTAATGCCATGCGTGAAGATGTGGAAGCTTGTCTCAATGTAGGAATGAATGCTCACATAGCCAAACCCATTCATGTTCCTGGGCTTTTGGCTAAAATTTCCGAATTCGCACAAAATCTATCAAGCAAGAAACCAGAGGTAAGCCATCCGAAGCCAGCCTTAAATGGTCATACTAAAAAGCTGGAGAATAACGTGAATTCAGAGCACACATTCCCAGAGGTCGAAGGCATCGATCTTAAAGCCGGTTTACACCGGCTATCAGGCAATGCTGAAATCTATTTCTCGACGCTAAAGCGCTTCTTTAAGTCGCAAGTAAACGATATGGAAGAGCTGTTGAACATGGCTAACGAGCAAGAATTAGAAAAAGCCAAAGACAAGCTGCACGCGATAAAAGGGGCATCGGCAAACCTTTCTGTCGATTTCCTTTATCAGCAATCCTCGATAATGGAAAAAGAGTTAAAGAATGGGCAACCGATTTCTACGGATGATGTGAAGAAAATGATGTCTTTCGTGGAAATGGTTAATTCACAAATTCACGAAGCCGAAGAAAAACCACAAAATAAAATCGCTATCGATAGCAGTTTCCACAAGCTAATCGAACAGCTCAACACAGCGTTGCTAGACGCGGATACGGAAGCTCTTACCATTATTGAAGAATTGCAAAAATACAACCTTGGGGATACCTCACCCCTTAACGAAATGAGCGAGTTACTGGATAACTTCCAGTTTGACCAAGCAGCGGATATGTTGGCAAGGCTTAAACAATCAATTTAACCTCAGCTTCGCGGTCACAAGCTGAGGTCAGCTAACCTTATTGAACTGTTCGACTTAGTACTTTCGATGTGGTGCTTTCGGTATAGTGAATTGTCTAGCTTATTGAGTTGTATAACATATTTAATCTTAAACTTAGTGAGTTGTTCGCTTTTTCGAAAGCTCGCTACTTTCTGAGTTGGATTTAGAGTCTTTGACTATGAATTCAAAGTTGGAAACGTGCTTTCTAAGTACTGTGGACAACTTACTTAAGCTAACCGGCTTTGAAACAAACCCATCCATCCCGACTTCAAAACACCTCTTTTTCTCTTCCGCAAGTACGTTGGCAGTCAATGCGACAATAGGCACCCTTAAGCTAGATTCATTTTCCATTTTTCGAATAGAAAACGTTGCTTCAAACCCATCCATTACAGGCATCTGACAGTCCATGAGAACCAAATCATAATGCTCTACTGCGCACTTTGATACCGCAACTCGTCCATTCTCTGCCACGCTAACATCAACCCCTAAACGTTCAAGCATCTTTTTCATGACAACTTGATTGGAAACTTGGTCTTCCACCAGCAAAACTCTCAAAAGCGATTTCACAGTAGGTTTTATTACAAGTAAATGTGGAGGGGGCGTCAATGGTTCTTTCTCGAATACAGACTTTACTTTACGTTCAAGATCATCAACATCATAAGGTCTTGCTAGGCAGATATCGACACCATGTTTGATGGCTTCTTTATGATCAAATTTGGATGAAGATATCATCATGATTGAGGGTGCTTTATCCCCTAGCCCTTCTTTTATTTGCTTAACAAAATCAAAACTGTCGAGATACGCTAAATCATGATCTATCACTAAAAGCTGATAGGCCAACCCTTTCTTAAGCGCTGTTTTCAACATCGTAGTAACGTAGCTAATATCTTGGCAGCATGTCGACTCCCAGCCCATTTTGTCCAATTGAATAGACGTAATTCTCATATTCAGGCAATAGTCGTCGAGTAGCAGCGCTCTTGGTTTGTCGAGTTCGTCATCAATCATCACAGGCTGCTCTGAGGAATGCGAGAACCGTAACGTAAACGAAAAGTGAGTCCCAACCCCAGGCTCGCTATCCAGTCTTAAATGCCCTCCCATAAGATGTATTAGGTTTCGTGTTATGCCTAAACGCACCCCAGTGGTATTTCGTTCGCTGCTATCACTTGAGATATTTTGTTCAAATACTTCGTCTTGCTGAGTCAGATCAATTCCAACTCCGCTGTCTTTGACTTCAAAGAGTATCGTTTCGGAATTGTCATCATAAGAGAGGTGTTGAACATCTAAAAGAACATAACCACTATCCGTAAATTTAATGGCATTACTCAATAAATTTCGCAGCACTTGTCGAATACGACTTTTATCACCAAGTAATCTTGGATTGATACTGGAATCTAACGTGCATTGGAATAGAAGATCTTTTTCTGTTGCTTTGGCACGGAACATCGCATCAATGTCGTCCACCAATTCAGTGATGCAAAAATCCTTTTTAACAATATCCAACCGGCCAGTTTCCAACTGGGACATATCATGAATATCGCTTACCAAATCCTGTAAATTGGCAGTAGCACTTTGAATAAGAGCAGAGAACTCCTTCAGTTCCTCTTTACTGGGTTCATCTTTCAAGAGTGAAACCATTCCAACGTAGCTGTTTAACGAATTCCTGATTTCATGGCTCATCGTCGACATTAAGTCACTTTTCCGTGCCTTCGCAATTTCGGCTTGCTGGCACGTATTCGATAGTTGAAGAAAGGTCTCTCGAATTCGCACCACTGCATTATTGTATCGCTCATTAAACTGCGACAGTTCATCTTGGAACCAGCGTGATTCAAAGTGAATTTTGTTTGGGAGGTTATTCTCGTCGATTTCCCCAACTCGGCGAGACATTTCACGAATTGGTTTAATGATTGAATTTAATAGAATGATGTAACCAAGCAATACCATCATTAGCGCCAGCAAGCTTTGCGTCGCAAACTCCTGATACGAAAACCTGTCTTGCCATTCAATTTGATTTGGCGACACTAACGCTAAGCTTAACGTTTTATCAGAGCTCCCTTCTTCGAGCCCCCAATGAGATACCACTGAATATTGCGACGAGAATTGACCAAGCTGAATATCGCTTGATCCTGACATGGCTATTTTTACGCCATCGACTTCTGCAAAGCGATATAACTCTTTGACCACCACTTCAAGCTGAAGCTGATCTTTAACCTTTAGATAACGCTGGATCTTGGGAACAAAATACGTATCAACAGAAGCTAAAATCGCTTCCGTCCTTTCAGAATTTTTCTGTTGATCCCAATAGGCATTTGACAGCGTCGACAAAACAGCAAACAGGCTGCCTAACAAGCACAACAAGACCAATATCTGACGGGACAGACTTAACCTAGCTTTCCAACTTAATACGCTACTTAAGATAGTCATAAGAATAACCTTGTAACGTCTATTTTTATTCCTTAAGCATAGCTGGAAAAAACCAACTTAATAGAAACCAAGTTGCTTATTAGTACTTTTTTAATTAGCTCAGAAAATTTTCATTTCTAATCAATAATTTGCCGAGTCTAATAAATCATGTTGCCAACCGATATTTTCTAGAAAGCCCTCTAACGTCACAATAATGAATACTAAGTTAAAGCCAATTCACAGAATATACACCTGGATAGAACATCAATAAGTAAATTTTAAAACATAAATAACTCAATTAACCTAGACAATAAAACTGCAATCTATAAGATCGCATCACCGAAACGAAGAGTTCGGATATTTATAGGACACAATCAGGGTAAATGAGTACTTCTACACCTGACTTAGGCTCAAACTTATTACATTACAGGAAAGATTATGAACAACTCTTCCGTGTTATCACGGTTAGCAAACGGAAATCTTGTCTTACAGATACTCTTAGGCATTTCTTTTGGTGTTGCACTCGCCTTAACCTCACCAGAGACCGCAATAAAAGCGAGTATGCTGGGTGATCTTTTTGTTGGTGCACTTAAAGCGGTTGCCCCCATTTTAGTTTTCATTCTTGTCGCCGCCTCTATCGCCAACCAAAAGAAAAATCAACACACAAATATGAAGCCCGTTATCGTGCTCTACCTTTTGGGTACATTCTTTGCGGCTTTAACCGCCGTGGTGATGAGCTTTGTTTTCCCTACAACTCTAACGTTAGTTGCAGGCGCAGAAGGGGCCACACCTCCACAAGGCATAGCGGAAGTTCTACACACTCTTTTGTTTAAACTGGTAGACAACCCAGTCAGCGCACTGATGAATGCGAACTACATCGGTATTTTGGCGTGGGCGATTGCCTTGGGGCTAGCACTGCACCATGCGTCAGATACGACTAAGGCTGTATTTGAAGATTTAAGTCATGGTGTTTCGCAGATCGTTCGCTTTATTATCAGACTGGCTCCGTTCGGTATTTTCGGGCTCGTGGCTTCTACGTTTGCAACCACTGGCTTCGACGCTCTTTTCGGCTATGCACAGTTACTAGCAGTATTGTTGGGATCAATGTTCATTATGGCGCTGATCATTAACCCAGCCATTGTTTACGCCAAAACGAAACAAAACCCCTATCCTCTCGTTCTTACCTGCTTGCGAGAGAGTGGCGTAACGGCTTTCTTTACACGTTCAAGTGCAGCCAATATTCCGGTTAATATGAATTTGTGTTCCAAGCTTAAACTGCACGAAGACACGTACTCTGTCTCTATCCCTTTAGGGGCGACGATTAACATGGGTGGCGCAGCCATTACTATCACAGTTCTTACACTGGCTGCAGTACATACCATGGGTATTCAGATTGATGTAATGACAGCCTTGCTGCTCTCAATTGTCGCTGCTGTATCAGCGTGTGGTGCATCTGGTGTGGCGGGTGGATCTTTACTTCTGATTCCTTTGGCTTGTGGATTATTTGGTATTCCAAATGACGTTGCGATGCAAGTCGTTGCTGTTGGTTTCATCATCGGTGTTATTCAAGACTCAGCTGAAACCGCTTTGAACAGTTCGACCGATGTAGTGTTCACTGCCGCTGTCTGTAAGTCTTTGGATAAAGATTCGTAATAAACAAAAATGCCCCGCTTCAATCGCGGGGCATTTCCAAAGAGACGATTACCAAGCAATGAGTTTGCGCTAACTCATTGCTTGGGTGAAATCAGAAGATTTGCTGGGTTGTTCAGTATTTTCTTGTTCTAGCGTTCTTACCACAAATTCATCGCCATGGATCTCTGGGAAGTATTCATCACGCTTGTACATTTTATTTAGTGCCTTGATGATCGAATGCCTTTTGATTTTTCCTTCTTCCAGTCTTGATAAAATAGGTTTGGTTAATCCTTGAAGACCTACAATGGCATCAATTCCGATCACATTACCAATTTCATCGCGACGTTTCTTAGCTTTCGAAAAGCCAGAGTGGGCGGAAAGAAAAAACCAAATGTAAGCAAGAGCATTACCTTGAGCATCGGTATCAGCCCAAAGCTCGCCGGCATAAAATTGCGCTCGCCCATTGCCCGTTTCAGCAGCTCGCTCAAGCCAATAAGTGGCACGAGTGTGATTTTGCTCAACGCCTTGCCCTTCAGCATAATGCCGACCCAAACGAATCATTCCTTCGATTGAGCCATGATTTGCGGCTTTGTAACTCCATTCTGCTGCTAAGGCGGAATTAGGTGTAGGATTCGATTCCGCAACGTACCAATCACTCATGTACAACTGAGCATCAATATTTCCGTCTTCAGCCACTTCTTGGATTAAATCAATGCCTTTTTGCAAATCTTGATCAATACCATGGCCTTTCAACAAACATAAGCCCACTTCAAACTGAGCTTGCTTGTCGCCACCTCTCGCCTCTATCACTTTACCCCAATACTTTCCTTTAAGGTTCATAATATGATTATCACTAAAGCGATTACACAAACGAACCACACTGTACATGGCAATTTCATTGTCTGCATTTGCAGCTCGTTCATACCAATGTAATGCTTCTCTCGGATTTCCTAATTCAGCTTCTTTCGCCAAGAATAGCTGAGTTGGAATGTGACCCGTTTCAGCTTTGTATACACGCTCTTGATGATCTTTTGCTTTAGAGGCTTCCATTGCCTTTTTATATGCGGCTTCACGCGCGACTTTATCTCGTTCTTCAGCACGCTTTTTACTGCTGATTGTCATCATACCGACTCCTACTAGTATGAGACAGATAACGGAAGCGCCAATGGCAATGGTCATTACATTCATAGGAAACTGCTGGTGGTGAATACAAGCTGTATTGTACCGTTTTTGAGGGGGCATTTTTAGGGGGAATTGTGTTAAAAGGTGTCGCAACTGCCAATTTAACTATGTAGCTCAAACAAATCAGCCAGTTACTCTACCTATTACATCTCGAACACCAAACAATCGAACGCTGTTTTAACCTTTTGTGTGAATACATTTCTTCGAATTACACTCAAACGCACCCATACCAAACGAGAGCATGTTCAAGATTACACCTCGTATATGATGTGAAATGGAAATATTCCTTCTCTAAAAAAGAATGCTCAGTAAGGTTGACGTACGGTCATTAAAAATCATACTTAAACCAATAATCAAGCTTATGCATATCAACAAACACATCAAGTCCTGTCCACTCGACATGTCGAAATGAAATATGCTGGAGCCTGAATAACCAGAACTTGAAGAATAGAAATACAGTTAGCCATGGATAAAAAACGAGCACGCCCATTTCCACTCGGAGCGACACCAGACTCCACAGGTTGCAACTTTGCTGTTCACGCGCCCGGTGAAACGGATATTCGTCTTGCCTTGTTCGATAAAAACAACGAATTTGTCAGCTATACCCTTCAAAGCTTTGGGCATGGCGTGAAAGCCATATACCTAGAGGGCGTTGAGCCAGGGCAAAACTATGGTTTTATCGTGCCATTTGAAGATTCCGAAATATTAATCTCCGATCCTTATGCCAAAGCACTCAGTAAACCTCTTCACTATGTGCCACCGTATACGCCTGAAAAAAGCTGGGTTTTAGCCAAAAGTGTTGTTACGTCGTCGGAGTTCGACTGGCAAGGCATTGAGCCGCCAAGACGTGCTCTTGAAGATATGATTCTGTTCGAAACGCATGTCAAAGGCTTAACTAAGCTACACCCTGAGCTCCCTACAGCGCAAAGAGGGACTTATCGTGCGTTAGCTAGCAAAGAAATGCTCGCGTTTTACCAAAAACAGGGTATTAATACCATTCAGCTACTTCCTATAGCTGCTTGTATGCACGAGCCACACTTGCTTGAAAAAGGAATGGCAAACTATTGGGGTTATAACCCATTCGTCTTTATGGCCCCAGATCCTAGATACGCAGAGGCAGACGCAGTTAGGGAACTAAAAACCGCCATTAGAGAACTTCATCGCAACGGCATAGAAGTCATTTTGGATGTGGTATACAACCATACTGCCGAAGGTGGCGCTGACGGACCTGAGTTTAATCTTAAAAAGCTCGATCCTTTACACTACCTGGTTCACGACGAGCATTTTTCAAACTATACAGGATGTGGCAACACCTTAGACCTAACACATCAACCCACCCTCAACTTAGTCATGGACACACTAAGGTACTGGGTACAGGAATACCATATTGACGGCTTCCGGTTCGATCTGGCCGCCACACTCGGGAGAAACGGCGAACACTTCAACCATAAAGCGTCCTTTTTTCAAGCAGTAAGACAAGATCCTTCTCTTCGTGAAACCAAGTTAATTGCTGAACCTTGGGATATTGGACCAAATGGATACCAAGTTGGCGGCTTTCCTGATGGTTGGAATGAATGCAACGACAAGTTCCGTGATATTAGCCGTAGTTTTTGGCGAGGTGACCAAGGCTATCTTAAAGAGTTTGCCACCCGTTTGATGGGCTCTAGAGACATATACTCTGCAAGCCGCTGGCCTGAGAAGCTTACGATCAATTACGTCACCTACCATGACGGCTTCACACTGCAAGATTTAGTGTCTTATAAACACAAAAACAATCTGAAAAATGGTGAATGCAATCGAGACGGGCATGGAGACAATCGAAGCTCAAACTATGGTGTGGAAGGCGACACAAATAACATGCTCATCAAAGCCATGAGGGAAAAACAAAAGCGGAATTTCATGGCCAGCTTACTCTTTAGTTTTGGTGTCCCTCATATCCTAACGGCAGATCTCCTCTCTCACTCTCAAAATGGTAATAATAATGCCTACTGTCAGGACAACGATCTCAGTTGGCTAAACTGGGAACTGTCCGAGCGGCAAAAACACTTCAAAGATTGGCTGGCGACGCTTGTCGCAGCAAGAAATAAGTACATGCTCCCATTTGTACGGGCATTTAGTGGGGATTCACGAAACGACAACCGAATTACTTGGCTCCGAACTGACAGCGAGGTCATGTCCCATGACGATTGGAACATCGTCAGCGCCATCGCACTTCACATGGGAATAGGTGAAAATGGCCGGGAGCTTCTGTACCTAATTAATCAATCAAGCGTCCCTGCAAGGTACAAATTACCGGCATCTAAGGATCAGCACTGGCAAATCATATGCGATACCTCTTTGAATCATAAGCTTGATGAAGAAGTACATGGTGAGCAGCTGGTCACGCCTATGACACTCATGATTCTACACAATTAACGCTATATCGTACCCAAGTCATTCTTGCGGAAAATATCAACGTATTTCCACTTGGGTACGCCCAATTTATTTAATTTATAAATTAGCTCACTTCATTTACAGAACAAATAACCGTTCTCGCCATATACATCCAGTCGATATGCATTGATACACGCTTAATTTAGGTCTAAGATGACGAATACAAAAATGGGATCTACTTCAAAATTTTAATAAAAAACAACGTCTATGGCTTTACCAAAAATATTAATAAAATTCATTCGTCCATTTATCGTCTTACTGATAACTGGAATGTTATATACGGCATATCAAGAACTTAAGGAGACAGAAACCCAAGCATACCGACAATCACAGGCAAATATTCGAACTGCAAGTTCGCTAATACATGCTCATTTAGAATCAACGGTGAGCAAGTTCTACATATTAGAGCAGACATGGCTTGAAAAAGGCTTTGGATCTTATCAGGAAATGGTTCAGCAGATCTTGCTGGAAACCCCTATCTACTCCGATATTATTCTTCACTCCGAGTCCAAAGATAATTACCGTTCTTATCGTGGAACCTCTTTAACAAAAAGCTCAGTTAAAAACTTAAGGTGGAAAAGGCTGCATAGCTACGGTGACAAATTTTACGTTTCTTCTATATATGAGAAAGAGCCTGGTCATTGGGTTTTTGCCGTCAAACACTCCAACCCTAAGCTGCTTTTCAATATGTGGATTGAATTCGATCTCTTTTACACAACACAACATTTTAAAGATCTCAAAACTTTAGACAGTGGCTACGTCTTTGTTGTTGACGCTACTGAAAAACGGTTGGTATTCCACCCCGATCCACAACGTGTTGGAACACGTTCAATCAGCTACAGCGCAGGTATTGAAGAGCAAGTAGATAATGGTGTTCGGTTCGGAACCATTGAATACTATTACAATAATGACAACAAAATTTCGGTCTTCGATGCTGATAACGATTTAGGGTGGGTGTTTGTTTCTGGCACAGGGCAGGCAGAGATTCTCGCCAGCTCTTATCAATTTAGCCTGACAGCAATCATGTTTTGTTCTTTATTGTTTCTAACAGTGGCGGTGAACTATATTACATTGCAGTTAAACCAAGAGCTCGAAAAACTGAATATGGCACCGGATCTTTTGACGTTCAAAAACCAACTCAGAACCATATTTCGTCGGTTTTTTAGTCATAACGGTCTTCAGCTCTGCCTATATGACCAGCAGCAACACACCTTTTCCACGATCGATTATCACGGGAATTTAAACGCGATATTGCAGAACAAGCATTTAGCCGACAAGCTAAGCCACCAAAAAAACCTAAGCTACACATTAGGAAAGCATGGTGATGAACTGGCTCAAACGTTAAAAATACATTCGCGCCATTACACTATCCCACTCATAGTTCGAGAAAAATTACTCGGTGTTGTCTACCTTTCTTGCGCTATTCCTACTTATCGAACCCTAATACTTCTTGTTAGAGATTTCGCTCAAGTTTCTTTATCTAACTTATTTCTTAATCATCAGCTCAAAAACAAAGACGGCATGACTCAGCTAGACAATAAGCAGTACTTTTATTCTCGCCTGAACCAACCCGTCGAGCATTCCAATCGCTACCTAGCGTTTATCGACATTGATGACTTTAAGGCTATCAATGATAGGAATGGACATCTATGCGGCGATCAGCTCATCACTGAAGTGGCAAAAACAATGAGCTCACTGTTCCCTGCTCCAACGGTTATCAGCGTTGCTCGATTCGGAGGTGAAGAGTTTTGTATATTGTTTGATGCAACTACCGCACAAGAGGCATTTGAACGAATAGAACACCTGAGAGATGAAATAGAAAATATTGATTTTATGTATGAAGATAAGGAATTGAACGTAACGGTCAGTATTGGGCTAACTAAAACAGAGCAAGATCAACACTCATCGTTAGAAAGAGCTGATCTTGCATTGTGCCGAGCAAAAAATGCTGGGAAAAACCAAGTAGTGATGAAAGCCGCTTAGCGTTAAAGCGTGGCAACTCGTGGAGAAAGGAAAATTTCTCCTAGCATACACCGCACACTACCACCACCAATTGTCTCGATGGTTCCCACATCAAATGGAAGCAGTTTGCCATGTTGAGCAAGCTGCTTTCTTTGAGTCTCGCTAAATGCATTGAATGCAGACTGTGACATGGCAATTAACTTATCACCATTAACCGACTGTAATTCCAAGATATTGCCGCAGAACTTGTTCATTTGTTCAATGCTAATACTGATTACTTGGCGGTCTTTTGCTAGCGATTTCAATACGAAGCGTCTCTCGTACTCTGGGATCACTTCATCACAAATCACACAAAATGATTCGCCCACCGCCATCATCACATTGGTGTGATAAATTGGGTGACCTGTTTCTGGTAACGCTGTTTGAAAACTGATCACTCGGTCGTAACCAATTTGCTTGGCGTAATCTTCGAGTACTTCTCGGTCACAACGCTGAGATAAAGCTGCATAAAGAGTTCGGTTAACATGATCTTTGACCATCACTCCGGTACTTTCCAAATACGCTTCTTTGTTTGTATAACTTAAAAGGCTGTCGTTTGTAGAACGGACGTTTCTACCCGCTTTTTCAAGCGCCTGTACAAGTGCTTCTGTTCTTACTTCGTGTCTTCGGTTTTCACACGCCATAGGAAAAGTGAAAAATTCGCCATTTCGCGTCGTACTGAACCAGTTATTAGGAAAAACGGCATCAGGTGTTTCAATCATCGATTCAGGGTAATCAAATTCGACGACTTGAATACCGTTCTGGCGTAATGTTTTTGCCATCAATTTGAATTCTGACATCGCTTTTTCACGAATAACTTCTGTTGATTCGTCTACTGCGTGTTGAAATTCATTATCCGCTGCTGTTTGCGCATTAAACGCAAATTCTTTTGGTGGGGCCATAACAACACAGTTTGCATTCTGGACACCTTGCTCACTGTACAACAGAGAGTCGACATTTTGATTAGGAGAATTAAACATGTTTTCCCTGACAACTTTGATTGGAACACCTTTGAATTGTAAACACAATGTTAACCATTATTTCACTGTAATAACGTCAGTTTGAGAAATCAGAAGCCAACAATTCACTGCAATCACCCAAGTTTACCGAAAATATCACTGAACGCAAATTTCGATCACATATTAAACCATCATGACCTACTTGATCGATACATTCATCCATTAAGTTATTAATACACCAATGGTTTCACTGTATTTTAGCTCTCAGTTAAAACAAAGCATTTAAACACTTACCCCCAAAATACTTTGCTCAAGTAACGATATTGATTAATAACAAATTAATTTCATGATCACTAAAATATCAATGCATTAAGTTGATTACATTTCATTAATGTTGGTGTAGAGTAAACCGCTTAGATATTCTTTATGTGTACAGAGAAAGTCTGAGTTTTCCTTAGCTACTTCAAGCCTTTACCTTGAGATCTCTTTAGTAGTTAGGGTTCGAATAGAAGAGCTCCTCTCCTCTTTGAATCGATCACCTTAAATTTAAACAAAATAATCAGTTGCGCTAATAAGCCCACTGCCCATTAGTGGCGGCGGGACGTATTCTATTAGGAAGGATATATGTTCAAACTGTTCGAAAGCTTTACAAAGGCTTTTCCCAAGGATGAGCCCGAACAACCACCAAAAGGCATTTTCGCTTTTTGTCGTCATTATACGAAAGGGTACGAAATCCCACTGGTCATCATGGCCATTTTCGCCACCTTAGTTGCCATTATTGAAGTCTCTCTATTCGGCTTTATGGGGCAGCTTGTTGATTTACTTAGCCAAAGTAACCCCGAGACCTTTTGGCAGGAAAACAAAGACACCCTACTTTGGTTTGGCTTTTTGCTACTCGTTGCTATGCCTATTCTTGTTTTGGTGTACTCATTACTTATTCACCAAACCATGTTGGGCAACTACCCAATGTCCATTCGTTGGCTAGCCCACCGGTATCTGCTGAAACAAAGCCTCTCTTTCTATCAGGACGATTTTGCAGGTCGCGTAGCAACGAAGGTTATGCAAACATCGCTCGCCGTAAGAGAAACCGTAATGAAAACGTGCGATGTTTTTGTTTACGTTTTGGTTTACTTCACATCGATAGTGGTCATTCTTGCACAAGCTGACTGGCGTTTAATGATCCCAATGCTGGCTTGGTTAACGGCATACGTGAGTATTCAAATTTACTTTGTCCCGCGCTTAAAGAAAGTCGCTGCAGAACAAGCTGATGCGCGTTCTACAATGACAGGTAGAATTGTTGACAGCTATACAAACATCGCCACAGTGAAGCTCTTTTCACACAGTAAGCGGGAAACCGAGTATGCCGAGGAAGGTATGAAAGGGTTCTTAGACACTGTGCACCGCCAAATGCGCTTGGTAACAGGCTTCGATGTGTGCGTTGAGATCTCTAACTACATCATGGTATTTGCTGTAGCCAGCATGTCTATATTCCTTTGGATGGATAATGCCATCAGTGTTGGTGCAATAGCCATTGCTATAGCACTGGCGTTGCGCATCAATGGTATGTCGATGTGGATAATGTGGGAAGTGACGGCGTTGTTTGAAAACATGGGTACGGTGGTCGATGGTGCTAATACGCTATCAAAACCGATAGCCATTGAAGATAAAAAAGACGCCAAAGATCTCAATGTAGAACATGGGGGCATCAGCTTCGATAATGTCAGTTTCCATTACGGTGAAAACAAAGGCGTCATCGACAACCTTAACCTCGACATAAAACCTGGCGAGAAAGTCGGATTAGTCGGACGCTCTGGCGCAGGTAAATCAACATTGGTTAACCTTCTGCTCCGCTTCCACGATGTTGAAGGCGGTAGTATCAAGATCGATGGTCAAAACATATCAGAGGTCACTCAAGATTCACTTCGAGCTAAAATCGGCATGGTAACGCAAGACACTTCGCTTCTACACCGCTCGATTCGGGACAACATTTTATATGGTAACCCCGATGCATCTGAAGAAGGCATGATCAATGCAACGAGACAAGCTCAAGCTCATGAGTTCATCGATACGTTAACCGACCCGTTTGGTAATGTTGGTTATGATGCTCAAGTCGGCGAAAGAGGTGTGAAACTGTCGGGCGGGCAAAGACAGCGTATTGCTATTTCACGAGTACTACTAAAAGACGCGCCTCTGCTTATTATGGACGAAGCAACGTCGGCGCTCGATTCAGAGGTTGAAGCGGCAATTCAACATAGTTTGAATGAGCTCATGGAAGGGAAAACGGTTATTGCCATTGCACACCGTCTATCAACCATTGCAGCCATGGATCGCCTAATCGTTCTGGACAAAGGTAACATCGTTGAACAGGGTACCCACCAAGAGCTTGTTCGGTCTGGTGGAATTTATGCACAACTTTGGGCACACCAAACTGGCGGTTTCATTGCAGAAGATTGTGAACTAGAAGCCAGAGAAGAAACGAGCCAAGTATAAGCTCGCGCTTGTATCATCTATAAAGGCGGCAAAAATGCCGCCTTTTTTATTTCCCTTCCACACTTACACTTACTTACCAATCTGCCGCTCAATAACGTGATATTCGTCGTAAAATGTGCACCTATTAAACGATGCCTTCACAAAAAATATGACTAAGTTCTACCTTCCATTTCTGCTCTTTTCAATGCCGTTTCAAACGAATGCTTACGAAAAAATTAATGATCTGATGCTGAACATTAAGCTCGGAAAAGCGAACCTGTCTGCCGTGAACAGCGTTGAAAATTTGGAAGGAACAATACTCGGCCTTGGTATTACATTCCATACTAATGAATATACGGGCAGTGAGCATACTCTCATTGGTTTTGAGATGGGAATGGAGCAATTCTCAGAAAGTGGAGAAACCGTCGATTTTGCAGGAAGTAAGATGCACAGTGATGTGGTGTTGAATACTTTTTCACTTTCTCCAGTATTCACTTATATCCCAATGCAAAACATACAGCTTTACGGTAAAGCCGGGCTTGGGTTTGCCTTTGGAACCATTCAAGGAAGCAACCCACTTCATTCAGAGTCAATCGACATGTACAGCCATGGTGCATCTTTAGGTTTTGGAGTTGGAGCTAGATACCAAATCAAGAGAATCTTGCTGGGAATTGAGTACACCAAGCAAGACTTTACATCCACGTTTTCCAGTGCGCAGACGCAATTTAATGGCAAAGGACGCATCAACAGCTTGACGTTTTCCGCTTCCTATCAATTCTGAAAATACGCATTCCACTGATTAACTTAGTACACAGCATTCAATCTTCAAACTCAAATAATTGAGCTTTTAAATAAATATGTTTCACGTATAAGAATGGGTTGTGAAAGTTATATGTAACATCGAAAAATATATTAATTAAATAAATTCAATGACATATTTTTAGCCACAAAGTAAATGGAAATATGTATTACATAATGAAACATTGACCATCTAGATGTCATATAAGCTACTGAGTAAATTGCATGCACAGAGCATAACCTCTAGCTAAAGAGCACCGAGTAAACGCCTTTAAAAGGCATGTTAGTCTGCATTGTTGAGTTAGAGTACTCAAAAACAATAAACAACTTTGAGCGACATCGAAGGAATAAAAACAGCATATGAATCAAGATTTTTTAAACCTAACCCGTACCCAAACAGACTTCATACAGCGCCACAACTCACCCTTGATTACGTTATCGATTCAAGTTCACTGCATCGGTAATACAAAAGAAGTGTATACAGTGGCAGACAAACGGAACGCTGTTGGGAAAATAACACTTATAGAGACATACAAACAGATGGATGGTGAGTGGATGTTTAGCACTTCGATCGAAACGTACACGGAGTCCGGTGAGTTCTTAAATTAAGATACTGACGATAGGAGCAAGGTGAAGGATTACGCTCTTTTAGTCTCGCAAATTCTATAAAGACAAAGCTAGGTATTAATTATTTGTATCTGTAGGGGAATATAAAATATTGAAGTCTAGCGAAGGGATTGGAGCGTGCAGCGGGAATCGAACCCGCATCATCAGCTTGGAAGGCTGAGGTAATGCCATTATACGATGCACGCATCATCGTGGAACGAGTTCTATATTGCCACAAGCATTGAGAATTGGAACCCCCAAAGGTCACTTTTTTCTTAGAAACTCAACTGGTTGCTTGATTTTAAATCAACATGAACAAGCATTAATCGAATATTTGAATTCTCGTGTCGTATTTTACCTTGTTCATGGAGATCAAAGTTCGAAAGTTCTTCACGTTAGGATTAGAATACAGTAACTCATCGCAAAGTGATTCATAGCTTTCCATGGTGGGCGAGTCGATAATTAAGACAAAATCGACCTCTCCCGTCACCTTATAGCACTCTTTTACTGCCATCGTCTTGTTTACTTTATCGATGAACGCGCGATTCAACTCAAGTCGGTCTCGCTCCATGATGACTTCCACAACCATATGAATCATAGGACCAAGCTTTTGATGATTGATCAAAGCCACTTCCTTGCTAATCACCCCTTCTTCTTTAAGCCGTTTCACTCTTTTAAAACAAGCGGGAGCTGAAAGCCCAACGGACTCCGACAGTTCGACATTCGTTACTGAGCTGTCTTCCTGTAAACGCCTTAAAATGGCTTTGTCCAATTTATCTAAAAACATACTTACCTTACTAAGTTTACACTTCAATAACCGCTCATGATGTGCCTTGGCTTCTCATGATATGCGGCTCACTCTCGCTTAAGTTAAGAAACCGAAGTCTGCCAGCATCCAAACAATCTAGCACTTAAGTTTACTTAAAGACTGGCGTTTCACTTTTTAACTTTCGTTATGGAATTCACGTCCAATTTAGCCCAAAAGCCTCTTATGTTGGTGCAGTTTATGCTTCAAAAAATACAATTCCTCAACACTTTGATTGTGCAGCTATTTTAGCGGATTGAAATATTGTTAACATAATTAACCCAAAAAAGAAATTTATGAAAATTTATAGCTCTTGAAACTAAAATTATTTTTCGCCACTTGGAATAAAATAGAGTCAGACAAATAACTTACGATAATGAATGAGGAGTACCTATGGAAGCCATTTGGAAAGGAGGCGCTGACCTATTAAAAGACATAAACCGTGTTTATTGGACACTGCTAAAAATAATGGTGCCTACTCTCATCATTGTGAGAGTGTTAGATATGGTTGGAGGAACGCAGTATCTAGCATCAGCGCTTTCGCCAATAATGGAAATGTTCGGGCTTCCTCAAGAGTGGGGGTTAGTTTGGGCCGTCGCCATTCTCACCAATATCTATACTGCTATGGTGGTTTTCTACGACATTGCGAGCCAATCAAGCTTTACAGGTGCACAAATCTCAGTTCTTGGGCTGCTAATATTGTTCGCGCATTCATTACCCATTGAAGGTGCGGTAGCAAAAGCCACAGGGGTCCCGTGGTGGATAACACTCTCATTTCGAGTGGGCGGTGGTTTAGTGATTGGATGGATTGCTCATATCACGTACCAAATCGGCGGATGGCAACAATCCCCTGTTTCATTACTCTGGAAACCTGATCCTATTGGTCACAGTTGGTCCCAGTGGGTTCTAGACCAGAGCCAAATGTTAATATCGATATACATTATTATTGCCACGTTGATGACCTTGTTAAAACTACTTCGGTTATTGGGAATAGAAAGGTTGCTCCACATAGCCCTTTCCCCATTAATGAAAGGGCTCACCATTGGGAAAGAGGCAACAAACATCACTATTATTGGAATGACACTAGGGTTAGGTTTTGGTGCTGGATTGCTAATCAACGAAATAAAACAGGGAAAGATCTCAAAACGTGACACATTAATCGTCGTCTGCTTTTTGGGCTTATGCCACAGCATTATCGAAGATACATTATTAATTCTTCTACTGGGTGCCGACATTTATGCTGTGCTTTGGGGAAGGATAGCGTTCTCGATCATAGTGATTGCGATATGGGCGCGATTAATAAAGCGCCCAAGCCCTCACATCAACATAATTGCTGATAGCAAATGATCGTTTGTATTTGAACCAACTGCAATCAACAAACCTCAGCGAATGTAACCCGCAACAGTTTGAACTGGCTGACTCTGATTCCCCTGAGTCAGCCAAACAGCGACAGCATCCGCATTATTAGATGCCATGATATTTTGGAAGTCCCAGTGTTGTTCTGCATTCATTTGGTATTTATTCAAAACCACAAAATCATGCTCGAGCTCTCGCCCTCTGTTTTCTCCAGCTTTAATCTTTGTTTTTTCATCCATAGCCAGCAAGACTAAGTGCGCTGTGTATTTACCTTTCTGATCGTATTTTAATGAAAAGTCATCTTGATTCTTTTCTAGCGTGAGTACCCCGCGATCATTCTGGCTTTTTGTGGGAAGCGGGCTTCGTGAGAAAAATCCACGCCACTCTTTTCCATCAACAACAAACCCTGGCGTGTAGACAGAACTGATCGACCCATACGCACGATACAAACGCTGTCTTTGACTGTAAGCAGGATGAGCGAATTCATCTTTCCACCCTAAGTAATCCCAATAGTCGACATGAAACGCAACTGGAATGATCTCTTCCCATAGTTTTGCTGAAGATTGGAATTTACTTAAGAACCGATCCGCTGGCGGGCAACTCGAACACCCTTCAGACGTGAACAACTCGACAAGTTGTGCTGGTTGCCCTTGGTGCGTCCAAGTTTGAGCTGATACAGATGTCGACATTAGGAGGGCTGTCGCACTAAGCCCAAGTAAAGTGAAAGAGCGGTTTTTCATGGGAACTGTCCGTTGATTGACTCAAACAGACAGACCTACAAACTCATTATTTTCTTTCATTTTACTTACAGAGAGTCTAGCGGTAGTAGGACTCTATACGTTCAATAAAACGCGGTAAATCGGAAGGATGCAATGCGTTTATCCCAGCAGCGGCTTCACGCCCTCCCCCAGTTGGAAACTCACTGCAAATTTGCCCGGCACCTTGTTTATTATTAAGCGGTGCGCGCAGGGAGACTGTGTAAGAACCATCTGGATTACTGGTTAAAACCGCGTGAGCAGACGTCGGGGTTGAATTGGCTAAATGGTTCCCTAATACCCCACTAATCCTTCCAGACCAAGGCTCATCGGGTAATTGTATGACCATTAGCACATCCGATTTATGGGAAGCTTTTGCCGCTAAAGCGTTAGCAAAGTCACTCTCATAGGCGGATTTAAGTACGTGATAAGGAGAATCTGCCTGCTGAATCGCATCAAATGGAGACGAATAAGGCAACAAAGCGTTAAACAAATCAGCTGGGTGATAATGCAAATCTTCGACTGTTGCACCATAACCATTGTAATTCACCAGCGTACCGAATTCTTTTAATTGATCTTTCTGTGCCTTGGTTAGAGGAACTTGATCAGCAAGGGTATCCGCTCGTGCAATCATATTGTCGCCGTATGCCGCTGTGATAGCCCATAAGCGGTATTTTCCAGCAAGGAGTTTATCCACTATCAAAGCCGTACAAGTGTTTGGGTCGGTATCAATATGAGTTTGAAGATTATCCGCTTCAGGAATGTCACCCGGTCTGTGATGATCGGCGTAGAAAACCTTTGTCCCTACCTCAAGCGCGTTTAACAAATCGGCTTTGTTCTTTTCCATTGAGATATCGAGAACGGTTAGGTCATCACCTTGCTGCACATCGACTTTACTGATGAGCTTGATGTCACGCTTAACGCCAGTAACGAGAACCGCGTCTTTAGGTTGGTTCAGCCTAAGCTGTAAAAGGGCAATTATGCCGTCCGCATCGCCGTTAAAAATATCGTAATTCATCCATATCTCATTCTATTGCACAGTCCTTATGCTCAACTCGCTAACGCAACATTGGTAGAGCACACGTATAGAGTAAGTGTTGCCATAATCCTGTCAACGAAATTAAATCTATGAAAATAGAATAAAATATTCTCTAAAAAATATATGGGGTGAACACTATGCTAGCCTCGTCGAACCTAGCATCTAAAGGTGACTTAGGTATACAATGCGTGCTTTGTATTGAAAACACTGTAGGAAAATAATGAAACCTGGTGCTACCGGATTAACTCGCGTTGTGCATGCGACACGCTACTCGATGAAAGGTTTAAAAGCGGCGTGGAAAAATGAAGCGGCTTTTCGTCAAGAAATAGGGTTGCTCGTAGTTCTCAGCACGTTGACGTTTTTTCTACCCGTCACTCCGCTAGAACAAGTTGCGATGATAGGTGTTGTGCTTTTGGTGATCATTGTTGAACTGCTCAATTCCGCTATTGAAACAGTGGTAGACCGCTTTGGTTCAGAATGGAATGAGTTAAGCGGACGCGCTAAAGACATTGGGTCTGCGGCGGTGTTTGTCGCTTTGCTACTGGCGGGGCTTGTCTGGATAGGTATTCTATTTCTATAGATTTACCAAGCTATAGATTTGCCAAGCTACAAAATTCCAAAGCTTTAAAACGTTCTTTAACGAAAGAGCCCTATTCGAAGAATAGCGATTATGCCGCTTGCTTTGAATAGGGCTCTTTCCCTTTGTGCTTGTTGCCTCGGCTAAAACTACCTTTCCCTTTCTTCGCTTTAACCACCCGGGTTTTATACAGCTCGCTGGTGACTATCGCTTTAAGCGCATTATCTTGAATCACGCCTCTACCGTGTTCGTGTTGCATCTCAACCACATTTTCAGTGGCAAGCTTCGCATTTTTGCGTTTCTTTGCCATTTTAGGCTCCTTTGTTTAATTCGCAGGCAATATTGGCTTTCGTAGTTAGGAAAGTCAATGCTAATTTTAGAAGCATAACCTCAAAGGAATGTCTTCATGAAATATACATTTTCGACCTGTTTTTTTGCGGCACTGCTTTCTGCATCATCATTCGCGCAGAACAATATTGCTCTTAACTATTTAACGCCACTCAATGACGAAGAGAAGACCGTAAAATCTTTACTTATAGACAGCGGGGTTAACGAATTGGTGGTCGGATTTGGCGACACTCTGTTTCCCTTCAAAAGTACGCTAACGATTGAGTATGGTTCTGACGACGGTCCGCTGTTTAATCCCGAAACCAATAAAGTGCAAATGCCCTACTCTTTCGTCACAGAAGCGCATCACCATTTCGCAAAAAATGATTATCAAAAGAAATACGGCAAGAAACCCGAGCTAGGCGCAATAGATACAGTACTTCACACCCTGATTCACGAACTGGGCCACGCATACATCGCAGACCAGCAGATCCCCATTTTAGGTAAAGAGGAAGATGCCGTTGATAATCTGGCTGCCATCATAATGATTGAATATGTAGAAAACGGAGCAGATGCCGCTATCAGCGCCGCAGATATGTTTGATTTCGAAACGCAAGGACAGCCAG
This sequence comes from Vibrio penaeicida, assembly GCF_030689305.1. GTDB lineage: Bacteria > Pseudomonadota > Gammaproteobacteria > Enterobacterales > Vibrionaceae > Vibrio > Vibrio penaeicida_B. The sequence continues at coordinate 120,135 of NZ_JAUYVM010000008.1, forward strand.
ACAAATACCAACTTGTCGAATATGCTGGTGAGCATAGCTTTAATTTACAGCGTTACTTTCAAACACTGTGCCTTGTTTATGGTAGCGACCCTGAAAAGTTTGCTGGTTTACTGGATGAAGTAGAAAAAGAATATCGAGAGGAGAGAGAGTCTTTTTGCGAATATCAGTACAACACTACCAGAGACAATTGGCACACTTATCTGGGTCAAATAGATAAAGAGTGATGGTGTATACCCAAGTAACCTCAAGATACTTGGTTCAGCGAGAATTAACTGGCTTTCAGACAAGGCACCGATATGAAGATCTAGTCATTCTAAATCAAGAATCGGTAACGCAGTATGAAAGCCAGTTAAACTCGCCCTTGGGAGCCCATATTCTGTCCCATTTCATCGTCAAAGAACTTGGAAAGGACGCGTCATTACACCGCGTTCTTCTCCTTGCTCTGAAACAGACTATGAGGCTCTGAATCCTGTATCTTGAGGTCACTTGGGTATAGACCTCAAAGTCAATTCATTTAAACTGAGCCTAACTCTCTGAAGTTGTAATGATAAACGACCTGTGTGTTTAAACGACCTATATCGCTTCTATCCAATAAGAGTGGAAGCGTATTTCCCATTTTCTTTACGTTCTCCGCTTTTTGTTTAACGCTTTAAAAAACCGACACTTACCCTTCCTATACAATTTTTCTTCCTAAGCACTTTTTGCTTCTCTCGTCATTTTTACCCGAGATAGAGCTTAACAAACCCACTGTCCTTCCAAACCCATTGCCTGAGCCCAAATATGCATTTAAAAACACTTCTTTTCACCTTTTTACTAAGCAGTCTTGTATCGGGCTGTGGAGGAGAGTCATCCCCCTCTTCTCAATCTAACGGAAATGGAAATAAGCCAACCACTCCAGGAACTCAAAAACCCACTAAACCGACTCAGCCAGAACACCAAGTTTCTGCTCACGAACTGCTGCCTTATTCTTTCAATGCTGTTGTTCAAGTTGCGGGGCGACCACATACTGTGGAACTGCAAAAATTTTCTGTCAGGCAAGAAAACGCCACCTTTTATGTTTTGAACACAGACAAATCTAGCCAAATGGAACCACTCAAATACATTCCTGAGGTACGCAGCTACCGAGGCAAAGTGGTTGGTCAACCAGAATCGACTATCGTCGGGTATGTTGATGGCAATAATCAGTTTTATGGCAGAGTTTTTTATGGTGGTATCAAATCTTGGGAGATAAAGAATCTCAACGTAAAAACAAAATCAACGGTTGTTGCCAGTGCATCCACAACGCTGAATCGGTCACCGGAAGATTTGAAACCAATCTCAACCTCTCATGTACTTCCTGAGCCCTCTTTAGAGAGCCCGATACCAAGTATGAAGGATTTCTACCTACAAAGAGCAGATATCACTTTTCATGCCACGGAAGACAGTTACACAAAAATATTCGGAAAAAATCTAGAGTCAGCCATTGGCGGCATGGATTACATGGCAAATTTACTGGACTATTTGTTTACAAGAGATGCGCTGATTCGTTTCAGTTACCCCGGTGGCTTGATCACTCAGAAATCGGGGAGTGTTACTCAATCAACTCAGCAAACGGCACTCAGAAATGCATTAAAGGGCAAATTCTCGTTGTTTCACTATTTCACCGGTCCAAGAAACTCCGGCGCAAATGCTGGGCTTACCAGCTTCTGTGAATTCAGTATATCGGCTTGGTGTACACTGCATGAAGTCGGTCATGCATTTAATTTGGGGCATGATATTGGGGTAGAAACCAACAGTGTTATGGGTGCGGTTGAACTGATCCCAACCAATGCAATATCGGTGATCAAATCTTCTCCAGCAGCAACACGAGGAACGATTGTTGGAGCGTTGCGCTCCCCTATAAGCCCTAACGCGAATATCGATCACATTGATGTGTCGCGAGATGGTCAAGCCACGATCAACGTGTTGGACAATGATTTCGATGCTAACGGTCCACTTTCAGGAGGTACTATAAAAATTCATAGTGTGGACACGCGCTCGCTTGCCTATGGCAATATCTCTTGGGACTCCAATGGCAAAGTCACCTACCAAGCGCCTAAAGGGTTTGTTGGAGACGACCACTTTCATTACACCATCATTGATGAAACTGGGATGAAAGACGAATCGGAAGTCCATGTAAAAGTCATATCCGATTCTAGAGTCGCCTTTTTTAAGAAAAGTAACGCTACTCGCCACACCAATCTACAACCCTACAACACAACAAAATATAGAACGACCCCGGTGGACCAAGTTCATAACCTCGCGGGTAAAGAACAATTTATTTCGCTTCTTCACAGCAACGCTAAGTACCCAAATTTAGGGTTTACTCAGCAAGTATTAAAAGAAGGCGGATACGATACCGTTTATGAAAAAAACAACACGATGGCACTACGTGACTATATGCCGCACGAGCTCGCTCCCGGCCGTTCCAGCTTTTCGGTGTCGTTAGTACTCACTCAAGACGGTGATTTTATTTCTCGTGATAGTAATGGTGACTTTCACAAAACCATCCAAGAGCTTTCATTGATAGGGCAAGGGAAACTCGATGACGGCTACGCTTTGTCATATTTTAACGGCAATCAACATCGCGTTAAGCTGAATGGTTCTCCTGCTAAGGGGCTAGGATGGACGCTAGTGTCTCGCCAGTTCTTCACTCAGCAACGTTTTAACCAGCGCCCACATGAGATTCATGCGTTTGCCTCACCAGATTCGGTCACAGTGAATGACAATAAGCCGCATGTCATCACTTGGGTTATCAATCGAGAAGCAAACACGGTGACGACTTACGTCGATGGCGTAGCTATCCCAATGGCTTTAGACAGCAATCCAACTCATTTTGCAAGAAATGTACCTTTGCCTGCAGATTTTGGGGGAATTTACCCTGGTGGAACACATTATTGGTACAGTTCCGGGAGAGATTTACATACAGAGTCTTACGGCCCTTGGTTTATGAGAACCACAAACTCCGATGCTGGGAAAGAAAACCCAAGCATCTGGGAAACATCAACGGAGTTCCTCTCCAAAAACATGAACGTCGATAACGTACAGATTTTCACTTATGCGTTGTCTTATGCACAAGTCACACAAATTGCTCAGGGGGGTTACCCTGCTTATACAAATTCACCTTACAATGGTCAGGCAGTATTCTTCGATAAGCCTATTACGTTGAATTGGGAACATGATAAAGCCAGCAGCTTCAAACTGATGTATGGCTATGAGCCATCCCTCAAGCATCCAAAGTTCTCTCAAGAAATAGGGGCAAAAAACACTCAAACGGTCGCAATTAATGATGCCCATGAAGCCTTATATTGGCGTATCGATAGTAATGTAAATGGAAAATGGGTAACTGGGCACACTTGGTCTGTTCGAAATCAACTCCAGATTGGGAATATGTTGTCACTCTCATTTACACAAGACGAGCTAACCAATTCGGCGCAGACGAATGCTGCTCCGTGGGGGAAGAACATCGAAGAAGACTTCGGTAACGTCCGCGTAAAGGTCAGTAATCAAACGGACTCTAATGGACGCTCAACACTATTGCTGCGAGGTGACAACGCCAACATCACATTTACTAGTAATGGTGGTCGAGAGATCAAGCAACTCAACGTATCGCTGGGATCCTATAACCAAGAGAAAGTTGGCGATCTCGCGATACAGTACCGCTCAGGCAGCCAATGGAAAGACGCAAAAGTACTGCATAAAAATGGATTGCCGACAGGGCAAAATTACAATGGCATGTACTCACACTCTTCCGGAGTGGGAAACGGAAAAGGCGGACCGGGCAAAAATCGTTATGTACCAGCATCTACTGATAATTTAAGTTCATATAAAGTGTCATTTCCATCTGGGGTCTTTGAAGCGAGAATCATTGTTCGAGGACATAAAAACGTTGTGGCGATCATAGACCACGTGACTTTGATGTAGAAAGGTTGGATAGAGATTAGGGTTAACAGACCTTAATCTCTACTCATTCAAACTGATACCCAAGTGACCTAAAGGTACTTGGGTATACTCAAACTAATGCGTCCAAAATTTTATCAATGGCCTCAATCACCTTCTTGGAAATCTTCAATAGTTTGGCGTGAGAATCCAGAGCGTCTTCGGCCTCTATCGCAACGTTTTGTTGTTGCTTTAGCAGTTCGATGGCAATCGCAACCTCACTCGAAGGCTTCTCCGATTTTGCCAATACCCAGCGATCCAGCCGCATAAACAACTCATGCTGTTGCTCTCGAATCTCGAATTGTTCATTACCGGTTGCTGATTGCGTTGCTCGGTTAAGCGCCTTCATACTAGCTTGAATTTCTTTGAAAACGGCGTCCGTCATTTGTCTTGTCCTTTGCAACTTAGCTTACTATCAACGACTTCAACACCTTCTTCACAGTTTTCTAGTAAACCTTTTGTTGTATTGAATCGCACAGTGATGTCTTTCATCCTAGCTTGAGTTTGTACCACCGTCGCCTTAGTAAACGTTCCGCTATTGAGGCTTTCTGCCACCTGATTATGGCTCATTCGGAAAGTATCAATGGCTCTGATTGTTTGCTGTATGAGAATCGGGGTCGCGGCCATTTCTTCCCATTGTGCATACAATCGCTCTATCTCATCTCGGCTGGCTTTTAGTGGCATCTGACGAATGTTTGCTCTTCGATTGAAATCCTGAACTTCTTCGCTCAACACATATGAGCGTGATAGATAGATTGCTGTACCAATTTGATGTTCTTCAATCAATTCGACTAATCTGAGACTAAGCTGAGAAACAATTGCATCGGAGTTTGTAATGACTTTTTTAAGCGCCCTCTGCTTTTTATCTTCACTGTAGCTCCCAACTAGAGCCACCAGCGCACTTTGAGCTATCCCTTCCTTTTCTTTTGGTATGGGCAGGCTAACCCATTGTGACGACTCTGCGGCTTGATACAAATTCAAAGCTGCCAACTCCGCATCGGCCTCATTATTGGCAGAAGCCAGATCATTAAGCGCTTTTGAATAAGCGAGAAGCGCTTTTGATATTGCAATAATGGGAGAATTTTCTGGAAGTTGGTAAGTTGCTAAAGGCTCAAACTCATCGGAATTTAGCTTTGCTTTAGAGGAACCATTATATTTAGCGGCAAGATGGGTGAGATCGCGGTGAGATTTCGCCTGATTGTATTCACTAACGACCCCAGATACATGTTCAAGCATGTTGGTCGCAGACTGGCTAAAATCTGCAACTTTATTTTCCGGCACGTTAGAGCACCCCGAAAGTACCAATATCGTAGCCATTGCTACTGCATTTTTCGTAAACATCCTTTTAACTTTCATCGCTCACTTCATGTGTTGAAAAACATACTTGCACATATAATGTTGACTATTTGTGACTTCATGCACGAATTTTTAGATAACACCACCCTGCCCAACATTTAATTACACCTTTAATTTCAGCAGGTTATATTTATAGCACTGCGTATAATTGAGCATAATCACTTAGTTGCTCCTTAATATGAGACCCTTACTTCATTAGCCGATATATGTTACAAAGTTTGAGTAGGCTAACGCTACGCTCGCTCTTTTATCTCGGTGCTAGAATTACACCCGAGTAGACAATTTGAAAGGAAACATGATGTCTGTTGATCGATTGATGACCACACTTTGTACCCACAACTTACTCGCATCTAAACAATTTTATCAAACACTGTTTGGGTTTAATGTAGGCTTTGAAAGTGAGTGGTTTATCCAATTGGTCCACCCCAAAAGCAACGTTGAATTAGGGCTTATCACAGCAGAGCATGAATTGGTTCCCCCTCGGTATCAGGGAGCAGCTAGTGGCTTATTTGTTACTCTTGTCGTCGAAGATGTCGATGCTGTATTTAAAGCCGCCGAGCAGAAAAATTACGTTGTTCTTCAAACACCTGAACCCACATTTTATGGTCAAAAAAGGCTATTATTAGAAGACCCAGCTGGCGTTCTTATTGATGTTTCCACGCCACTTCCTATCTAACGTTGCTTTATTACGCATTACCCGGAAACGTAAAACAGCAGAAACGGGGTAGCACTATTTTGCTACCCATTCCGTTTCGATAAGTGTTTTATCTTGGCATTTAATGCGCGCTAAAAAGAGATCGCCCTTTTCAATGATTCCGACTCCTTTTGGTGTGCCTGTCATAATGACATCCCCATCTTCTAAACCGGTGTAGCTTTGCAGTTCATCCAAAATTTGAAGAGGCGGATACAGCATATCTTTAGTACCACCAGACTGAACACGAACGCAGTTTATGAAGAGTTCTAAGGTCAAATTGGGTAAATCTCGCTGAGAAATAGGGACAAAACGACTGAATACAGCACTACCATCAAACGCCTTTGCTCTCTCCCATGGTAGCCCTTTGCCTTTCAGATTCGATTGAAGTGTTCTCTTGGTTAAATCCAACCCAAATCCAACATAGCTAAGCTTACCTTCCATTACCACAAAGCAAATTTCTCCTTCGTAGTGGAGCGTTTCACCGTGGAATGAGTGAAGCGTAGAACTGATAGAACTATTGGGTTTATTGAACACCACCATTTGGTCTGGAACACTGTTGTTTAGCTCAGCAATATGTTCTGAATAATTTCGACCAACACATAGTACTTTTGAAGGTGTCACTGTCCGTTGTTCAACCTGAATGGTGTTCATCGCTAATCCTTGAGTTAATGGTTAATCCTAAAGTTAGTCGCGATCGAGCTTATTGAGCAACTTTTCACATAGCTGCTTCATTTGAATCAAATCTTCAAGATCCATATCCAATGCACACAGCATGGCGCTTGGCACTTTTTTAGCTTCTAACTTCAGTTCTTGTCCTTGCTCGGTTAGGTGCAGCTCTCTCACACGCTCGTCATGTTGTGCTCGCCGCCTTTCCACCAGCCCTTTGCTCGAAAGCCGTTTCAGTAATGGCGTAAGTGTACCTGAATCTAAATAGAGTTTATTGCCTAGCTCTTTGACATTAATACCATTTTGTGACCAAAGCACCATCATAACCAGATATTGTGGATAGGTAAGATCGAGCTTTTCTAGCAGCGGGCGATAAGCACGTACTACGGCATTGGTAGCGCTATAAAGTGGAAAGCAAAATTGATTTTCCAATTGTAGAACTTTTCCGCTCTCTATCTCTTTCTTCGTCATTATTTGTTCTCTGACCCTAATATGCCAATTTATACTCGATATTCGGATGCGAGTTCACTGATGCCAAGACCACTTTTCTTAGACACTTTCAATTGAACCGGAATACGTTCTTTCATCGCCTCAATATGGCTAATAACACCGATCATTTTTCCAGAAGCATTTAAGCTATCCAAAGCATCCAATGCTATATCCAAAGTTTGCGCATCCAATGTGCCAAAGCCTTCGTCTAAGAATAATGAGTCGATACTCGTCTTGTGGCTAACAAGATCAGATAAAGCCAGCGCTAATGCTAGGCTCACCAAGAAGCTTTCGCCACCAGACAATGTTTTCGTATCTCGTTCACTGTCGCCTTGCCATAAATCCAACACACTGAGATCTAAGCCTTCACCTTGCTTGCGTTGCAATTGATATCGACCGTACAAGCGAGAAAGCTGCTTATTCGCCAGATGAATCAAGTTATCGAGTGTTAAACCTTGTGCGAACTTTCTGAATTTATCGCCTTTTTGGGAACCAATCATGGAATGCAGATACTGGATATCATCGTAGACGACCCGATAGCTCTCTATTTCTTCAAAAAACGCCGCCTGATCATTTCGCCTTTGCTGATCCGATGCCAACTCTTGGTTAATTTCCCCTTCCCGCTTGGTTCGCAGATCCAGTGCTTGCTGAACTTCCTCTAGTTTGAAAGTCAGCGCTTCTAAGCTGTCTTTATCCCATTCGGGGGCATTAACGTGCTCATTCATTTCATTCAGTTTCTTTTTGCAACTTTCAAGTAGCGTTTGAGACTGCGTGATGGCATGGATAAGGCTTTGTTGAAGCGCCTTTAATTTGCCTTTTTCGTCTTCAGCCAACAGCGCGGCTTGGTACGCTTCTGTGTTCTCAAATGGGCTGGTTTCCAGAGCAGTTAGCCAAGAGCTTTCGGCTTCTTTAAGCGATTTTTCTGTGACATCTAAGTTTGCAATCAAGGTCGATTTTTTACCTAGCGCGTTCGCTAGTTTTTCTTGCGACAGTTTTAACTGACCATCAACAATTTTGTGCAAACTATCTAGAGTCGTAATTTTTTCACGAATTTGAGTTCGTTCATTAGTAACCACCTTGTCTTTAAAGGCTTTTAAACGCTTCGACTTAATCTCAGTCAGGGCATGCTCTGTATTTTTTACTTGCTGAAGCTGAACGTTTAGTTCATTCGATAATTCTGCTTTCTGCTTTGCCAAAGTATCAGAGTGGTTTTGAGTAACCGCGATGCTCTGCTTTAACTCTTCTAACTTTTGACTGGACTGTCGATATTCTGAAATTTGTTTTTCTAATCCACCAAACCACTGTTGGGTGTTTTGAGAGGGAAAATTCAGCCCTAAAGATTCAACCTGATGTTTAAACTCGTTTTCGGCGGTTTGTGTTTCTTTAGTTAAGCCTTGAGATCTAGCGAGTAATTCTTTGGTCATTGACTCGGACATTTGCAAGTCTTTATCCAGTAACTGCAACCGCCCATCTAACTGCTGTAATTTTTCAGATAGATCCTTTCTGCGCTTTTGGGTTTGTTCTAACTCTTTGAATGCGGATTTATTCTGTGAAAGGTGTGTTTTGGTATACGTGATTTTTTGTTCCAAGCCTTTAACCGCATTCAACGCGCTGTTTGTATCTTCTATGGAAATCGGCGCTTCCAGGTTTGGTATTTTCGCATCCCACTCAGAAGCCATTTTCCCTAGCTCTACTTGAAGAGAGTCGGCTTTCTCTTGGCTCTCTTTTTGGTGACGTTCTAACGTATTCACTTGAACCGAAAGTGCTTCACCAGAGTGTTTGATCTCTTCGAGTTGCTTTTCTGCTTCATGCTTTTTTGACACGGTTTCAGGTAGTGCTTCAATGCCATTTTCCAATATAGGGTGCTCTAAGCCACCACACAAAGGGCAAGGTACGTCCGGAGACAATTGAGCACGGTACACAGCCAAATGCTCCTCTTGAGACACCAATTGGTAAAGGGATTGCACCAGTTGATTCTGAGACTTGTACTGCGTTCGCATGTTATCGCGTTGTGTAAGCAATACTGCGAGATCTGATTTCTGCTTATCTCGTTCCTGATCGAGATTTCGTTTTTCGTTGTTTAACTCGCTCCAGCGCTCCTGACTATGCTGAAGCTGTAACGTCAAAATTAGCTGTTGATTTAGCCGCTCTAGCTCTGAATCCAGGCTCTCGACCGTGCCATTTTGACAAAGTGCCTTAAAAGCAGCGGTGGCTTTTGTTTCTTCGTCATTCAGCTGTTGATAAGCAGGGGTGAGCTGCGACTTCTCCGATTCCAGCTGGCTCTTTTTCCTTACATGCTCGCTGAGCTCAGACTCTGCTTGCTTTAGCTTTTGGATTAGGTGTTGGCTTTCCTGCCATTGGCTTTGAATAAGAGAGGTTTGTACTTTCCACTTTTCTAAGTTTGGGGCAACCTGCGCAAGCGTTTCATTTTGCTTTAGAAACAGCTCCGTATTCCGCAATTCATCACTTTGAGATGCCGCCAATAGCTCAATGCGCTTTATTTCCTCTTGCATGTCATTAAGTTTGGCTTCGGATTGTGCAACCGACTTTGACTCTGTCTGTATCTTGTTTGCCTGTTGTTCCATTTGGTTATCCAACGGTAAAACCGTCTGGGTAATCAAATCTTCTAGATCATGCTGCTCTTTTTTGGCGTTAACGAGCGCTTGCTGGGATTCATCAAGCTTTTGATTCAGGGATTGGAAAGCCTCTTCTAATTCCGTCGTTTCACGAGTTAAGCCCGTGATTTCGAGTTGCTGCTGCGAATGAGACTGATGCAGTTCGGTACACTTAGAATAGAGTGGTTGAAGACGTTCAGCGGGCTCAGAAAACGAGAGCTTATCGAGGTCGTTTTGAGATTCTAATTGAGATTTCTGTGCCGCTTCCAGTGCAACTTCTGCACTTTGAAGCTCTTTTTCCAAATTTGCTTTATCATTTTTCCATCGGATGCTCATGTCTAATTGCTGTTTAGACAATTTGGCGTCAGATTGCAGGGCAACCAAGCTATCGAGCTCCTCTTTTAATTCACTGCAATACTCCGCACTGAGTAACTGTACACCTTGCGCTTTTGACTCTAGCGCGACCATCTTCTGTTTGGATTCTGACCAATGTTGATGAACGCGCTCCGATATCAAACCATAAATCTCGGTACCCGTTAGCTCTTCAAGCAGCTCCGCTCTTTCTGACTCTTTAGCATTAAGAAACGCAGCGAATTGCCCCTGAGAAAGCATCATTGATTTAGTGAAACGATCGAAGTTCAGTCCTGTTACGTGCTCAACGACTTCTAATTTCTTTTTGGCTTGTGAGGCAATGATTTTGTTGTTTTCAACTTCTGCGAGTTCGACGACGGCTGCCTGTAGGTTCCCGTCGGATTTGCCATGGGAACGTCGCATACTCCAAAACGCGCGATAAGCTTTCCCTTTAACGTCAAATTCAACCTCAGAGAGGCATTCCGCTTCTCCTCTTGTCATCACTTCATTGTTGGAAGGCGTGAGCAACCCAAGGCGTGGGGTTTTGTGATAGATCGCTAAGCATATAGCATCGAGAAGCGTGGTTTTTCCTGCACCCGTAGAACCTGTAATGGCAAAAAGCCCATTATCGTTAAAGGGCGCTTGGGTGAAGTCTATTTTCCACTCCCCTTTAAGCGAATTGAGGTTTTTGAATCTTAAAGAGAGGATCTTCATTTCATTGATTCCTCAACTTCCGACACGATCTTCAAAAATGCGTTTTGTAATCGCGCCTTCCGTTCAAGCTCTTCATCAGATTCAAACACTTCTTGATCCAACCTTTTCTCAAACACATCTGCTGGTTTAAGTTCATCTAGCGTCTCGTTCTTTTCTTGTGTCAGTGCCTTTCTTCGTGAGGACTGGCTGCGTTTAAGTTGCAGAACTTCAACAGGGATATCCTCAACCAGTAGCTGAATACGCTGCTGAAGATCGGAAAGATAGTCGTCTATTTCCACCTCAATACTGACCCACATTGAGCCATCCCCAAGCTGCTGTTCATTCTGAGGCTCTTTTAACGAATTCTCATCTAACCGATAATCGTTGAGCTGAGTTTCAATTTCTGCCAAAGAGCCTGAAATAGTTGCCATTGCTTGGAAGCGAGGAATAAAAATAGGTGTAATGGTTGGTGAGACGTTTTGTTCAAAATCCAACAACAATACTTGTTTCTCTGATTTCAGTTCATCAAAGCTTAATGGAATAGGTGAGCCGCAATAACGTATGTGTTCCTTTTTAGCCACTATTTGGGGGCGATGAATATGCCCCAATGCGATGTAGTCTGCGGGAGGGAACCCGTCAGCGGCAAATCCTTCTAGGCTGCCTATATAAATATCCCTGACCGATTCAGATTGTTTCACTCCCATAGCAGTGAGATGCCCAGTCGCAACAATAGGGATAGCTCTATCTGAGCTTGCACGTTGTAATTCTTTTTGCCTGATGAGTGCGTGGTTATACACGCTCGCATAATGTGTTTTAATCGCGTCTGCCAACGCTACTTTTTTGTCTATCGATGATTCACCAGATTGACTGACAACCAGATCCCTTGGGCGCAAAAAAGGTATAGCGCACAGCAAAGCGCCAATATCGCCCTTATCGTCTTTTAGTTCTATTACTTGCTGATCATTTTCTTCAAGACTGCTGGCGATTACGTGCGTATTGAGATAAGCGAGAATCTGCTTCGTTTCATTCAGTACTGAAACAGAATCGTGGTTACCACCTAAAACAACCAACGCACACTGCGTTTTTTGCAGTGCAACAACAAATTGGTTGTACATTTCTCGAGCGTAGCTTGGTGGTGAGCCCGTATCAAAAATGTCGCCAGCGACAATCAGCGCGTTAACTTGATGCACAGTGATCTGCTCTAGAAGCCAATCTAAAAAAGCCTGATGTTCGTTTTTTCTGCTCTTGGTGTAGAAGTTTTGACCTAAGTGCCAGTCTGAAGTGTGAATGATCCGCATGTCATTGTTTTTTCATTTTTATCATGCAGCCAGTTTATACCCAAGTCACCTCAGGATGCTAGGAAATGGTATTAAACTGGGAAATGGTTGTTAGAGCAGATAAGGCTACGTATACCTAAGTGACTTTGAGGCTATTTGAGATCTTTAGAAAAAAAGGATGAAACTTGATATAACAAAACACCACCAAGGCACCCAAAAATATTACACGAGAGATCAACCCAAGAAAATTGCCGGCTCGGAATCCAGATCTGAGAAAATTCGTCGATCAGCATTAATAGCAGTAACAAACTCAGAAAGGGTTTTCCGGTTACTTTGCTTGCGAGCGTTGCTGTAAATCCTAATATAAAAGCAAAAGAGAAGTGAAAAGCGAGATCATAATGCTGAATGGCATAACGCAGGTTACCGGAAAGCAAACCGATGCTCTGCAGTATAGAAAGGCTGCCTACCAATGCGATGCAGCTAAAAAACAGACCAATCACCAAGCTCTGTTGAACTGAGTTGGAACGATTGGTCTGGTTATCGAGTTCTTTCATCTTTGTCATAATCTCGGGGGAGTATCCCCTTCAATTATTTCTTACCCGTTACCTTTTTGGCAAGTTTTGAAGCGTGACCTTTAAGATAAACATTTTCGTAGCAGTAATTCGTTGCTTCGATATAGCCTTCAACGCTACCACAATCGAATCGCTGACCGTCGAATTTGTACGCTAGTACACAACCAGATTGCGCTTGCTTGAGGAGTGCATCCGTTATTTGGATTTCACCACCTTTGCCTGGTTCTGTTTTCTCGATCAATTCGAAGATATCAGGTGTTAAGATATAGCGGCCGATGATCGCAAGATTGCTTGGTGCGGTACCCGGTTCAGGCTTTTCTACCATATCATCAACACGGAATAGTTTGTCTTTGATCATTTCACCAGAAATCACACCGTACTTGTGTGTTTCTTCTTCTGGTACTTCTTCGACCGCGACTATCGAGCAACGAAACTGCTTATACAGTGCAACCATTTGTGCCAATACACCTTCGTATTTATTCACACAAAGATCATCAGCCAAGACAACGGCAAACGGCTCATCACCCACCAATTCACGCCCAGTAAGAATAGCGTGACCCAACCCTTTCATCTCTCGTTGACGGATATAGGTAAAATTAGCCGCATCGATAATTTCACGAATATCGATCAACAGCTCTTCTTTGTTTGTTCCACTGATTTGGTGTTCTAACTCGTAGTTTTTATCAAAGTGATCCATTAAGGAATGTTTACCACGTCCCGTAACAATACACATATCGGTCATTCCAGCTTGTATCGCTTCTTCCACACCATATTCAATCAATGGTTTGTTAACGATAGGCATCATTTCCTTAGGCATCGATTTCGTTGCTGGTAAAAAGCGCGTTCCATAGCCAGCTGCCGGAAAAAGGCATTTCTTGATCATCTCAACTCCGTTTTCGTTGTTCAGTTATGGGTTAACCCATAAGATTTAAATTGGTGTTATTGGTGAAAAGGTCGTTGACCTTTCGTATCTCACTTTAATTAAGTGATTGTTATATATGATTCTGATTCAGCTTTCTCTGAAAGCTCTCAGTAAACTGACTTTCAGGGGTTCTAACAGGTAGTCCAATGGTCGTTTTTCTTCTAGCAGTACGTAGACTTCCGCTGGCATCCCTGGATACAACTCCAAATCTGGGTTGTTGGATATTTCTTGGCTATTTAGCTTCACTTTTACTTTGAAACCACTCAGCTCCTCGCCATCAGAATTCGTTCTGTCAGCATCGATGTATACAACCTCACCTTGCACCGGAGGCGTTGTTCTGAAATTAAACGCCGAAAGACGAATCAAAGCTTGCTGACCAACCCTAACCACGTCAATATCATTAGGGTTAATGATCGCTTCTACAATCAAGCTGTCGTTGTCTGGAACAATTTCCATCAGGCTTTCACCTGCCCCAACGACTTCACCTGCAGCATTCACTTTCAACCCTAATACAACTCCACTAGCTGGACTCTTTACGACCGTACGAGCCTGCACATCCTTGGCGAGGTTTAATTCTGCTTCTAAGGTGATAAGCGCATTGCGAACCTCTGCGATTTGAGTTTCAACCTCAGAGCGATTTCTTTGTTGAATCGCACTTTTTTGCTGATCCAGTTCAGATAGCGATAAGATCTGCCCATCCAATTCAGACTGAACCGAAATAATGTCTGAGACCAGTAAAACTTCTGACCTCTTGAGCTCCAGTACTTTTAAGCGTGAGGTGAAACCTTCGGCTAAAAGCTGATCATGCATTTCTATTTCGTCGTTGAGAAACCCCAACGCTTGTTTCCTCTGTGCCAACATCTGAGACGAGAAGGAGCGCCGATTTCGGGTCTGTTTCAAGCGTGAGTCTACGATATCCAACTCCTTCATCCGCATATCCATGCGGCTGGTAAACAGAGAACGCTGATTGGCGATTAGCGTGTCAATCTCCAACGCAAGGTGGGGAAACTGCTCTTTGTCAATAGAAGGAACATAACGGGACAAATTATCTCGTTCTGCCAGCAATCGTTGATATTCTATTTGGCGGCTAATCCAAGTAAGTTGAGTTTGCTTTAGTCGACTCTGAAACGTGATATCTGAAATTTTTATCAGCGGAGCACCTTTCTCAACTTTCTGACCTTCACGAACATAAACTTGGGCAACAATGCCGCCTTCTAAGTGTTCAATGCTTTTCCGTTTACTCTCGACAATAACAATGCCCGAAGCTATCGCAGCGGAATCCAGCTTCGCAAACCAAGTCCAAGCCGCAAATAAACCTAAGCTCAAGAACAAAAATATTGTCGCGCGCTTTATGAGACGATTGTTGTCGGTCATTAACTGTGTTGAGTCATTCATCATGAAGCCTTTAGTATTTTATCGCTTGGTAGTTTGAGTGACTGGCGATATTCACGCTTTTCTTATCCAGTTTCGTTTTATTTTCGTACGCTTCTGAAATGACACCATCTTTAAGTTCAACGACATAATCAGCCAGCTTCATCATTAACGGAGAACTGCTTACGAAGATGATCCCTACTCCGTTACTTTTTAACGTTTCGAGGTGTTTAACCAAATATTGAATCGTTTGGTTATCAAGAAATGCCGTCGGCTCATCCAAAATGAGAAGTTTAGGTTGGTAATAAAAGCAGCGAGCTAAGGCCAAACGTTGCATTTCACTACGAGACAGTTCCACCCCTTCTAAACCCAGCATGGTTCCGTAGCTTTGCGGGAGCTTCGCGACAAAGCTGTGGCACTGGGCTGCTTTACTCGCTTTTACGACATTTTCAGGGACATGCATATCTAAATGATCACCAAACCCACTGATATTGTCAGATACAGTCGCATCAAAAACATCAATCACTTGGGGTAAATAACCGATGGACTCAGCGAGACGCATGGTATTCAGCTTGTCGATATTGATCCCATTGACTCGTACTTGCCCTTTAGTTGGCACATAATAATTCGCCAAAAGCTTGAGCAAGGTTGATTTACCGGCTCCGGATGCCCCTTTAATAGCCAAGCAATGACCAGGCTTTAGGTTGAAGCCAATGTTGTGAACCAAAAGTCGGTCGCCTAGCCCTCGATAAGTCACTTGGTCAACAGACAACTCAATCTCTTCTAATGCGATATCCATTTTGCTGTCTTCTTGATGACTAGAAAAAACAGCACTGATTCTTTCGAACGCTTCTTTCGATTCCAACCAATTGAAGTATTGGTTTGCACCTTGATCTATCGGTGCCAGTATTCTGCCTAGTAATATTGAAGCTGCCAAAAGCGAGCCAGCCATTATCTGTTCGTTAATAACCAACCAAGCACCAACCGCAAAAACACCAATTTGAACAGTCATCCTGATCATCTTAATGATGCTTTGACCATGATTAGTGAATCGCTTTGAACGCTGCTCTTGTTCAAGGGTTCGGCTGTGTTTTTGATTCCAGCGCTCCAGTACTTTTCCTGAGGCTTGATACGCCTTAAGTAACTTCCCCTTACTAAACAGTTTTTGAACTGAGGACGATTGCTGGATCGCCATATTCTTCGCTTCGTTCATATTTTTGTGTGTCAACAGCAGTAACAAGCCACTTGCCGCCGATAGCACCAGTGTTGCTGCAAGCGCATAAGCGCCGAGTACAGGATGAAGAAGAAATAGAACAATGATGAAAATGAGCGACCAAGGAAGGTCCGATAAGCTTCGATGAAAAGGAGAAGATAAATATTGTTTCGCCAATTGATGATCTTTTACCGCTTTGTGTGCAGCTGCCGCATTCTTGGAGGATAAATTAAGGCTCTTTTGAATCAGCAATTCGCCAAACGATTGATCATAAATAGACGATAGATTATTGAGAACTTGTTGTCGTGTATAGTCCATCGCAACTTGTACGATAAGGAGAAAGACAGCAATTACAGCAAGAAAAAGGAGTGTATCCGTACTGCGAGAAGAGAGTACACGGTCAAAGACCTGCAAACTGTATATTGGCAATACCAATACTAAGAGATTTGCAAATACGGAGAATATTTGAAAATAGAAGAAGTTTTTCTTGCGATAAGAAGTGAATGTAGACCAACGTTTCATAAACGATTTCTGCCTGTGAGTCTTTTAATATTTATTATGTTTCTAGCCTGCTTAGACTCTTAAAATAAAAAACCTAAGACAAAACAAGTATAAAGTGCCTCAGGCTTCGCGGGCATACTCAGAATGCATATTGGGAGTAATTTCACCCCTGCGCATGAGCCAAGTACTAAAAGGGATCGCACTTAGCAGGCGATCCCTCATTATGACTAACTTATACTGGAGCAAAGTCCGTATCAGTAGTCAGGATCTGATAGGCATCGTCAGCAGTGTAAACTGTCACAGAGAAGAACACATCAGCATTCAGACCTTGTGCCTGCAAGTACATTTCTTCTGCAGAACTCAATGCGCTGCTGGAATGTCCCGTAATGCTTCCGTCCAGTGTTAGGTCAATATTAGACAGTACCAAACCAAATCCAACTTCCGATTCAGCATCATTTGCAGCCAGTAAGGTGCTGTCAATAGTGAGTGCCGCTGGCGCAACTTTCCCTGTACCTTTAACTACTTCAAAGTTTTCAAACGTCACCGTATCCGTGCCGCTCAGTTTTAATACATCGAAACCAGAGCCACCGTCTGCATCACGCCCAGTAACACCTGCAGCTGGACCGAGCAAACCAGATACATCAACCTCGTCATTGCCCGTACCTGCATCAATATCAAATTGTGTGAACTGCGAATTTTTCGCATTCGTAATTGAAATTGTGTCGTTACCAGCACCTGAGTTAATCTCAAATAGGTTGCCCCAGCTAATGCTGTTTGAATATGCTGACACAGCGATGTTGTCGTTGCCTGTGCCTGTATCAATTTCACCACGCTTAGCGTTAGAAACTGCGATAGACGCACCATTGTTGTTTTGATTATCGATATCTACATCAACAAAGTTGTTTACATAAACAATTTGATCGTTGCCATCGACTTTTGCTTCTTTGTATCCGGCTTTATTCCAGCTGTCAGAAGAAAGGATTGTTGCGCTCAAAACACCGCCCGTAGACTCAAGGTTAACACCATCTGCAGATATCGAACCCACTCCAACGAGAGATTGGGTTGCATTACCTGCAGTAAGACCTGACGCTGAGCCTGTGCCATCTGTATTAGTTGTCCCTACATATGTTGTAGTCATTTCCATGTCTCCAAATTATAAATAACACAAGATTAACTAGCACCAAGATTTAAGGCTTATTATGTTTGGTGCCACATTGTTGAAATCATGAAAAATTATATTGACCTTAACATCAATTTGACACTGCCCTGACAGACAATAATGACAAAATAGGACTGCAGCATTAGAGTTTCCTAACCTAATACGCCTCGTTTAATTAAATAGGGTGAGAAGAACTAAATTACGGCATTAAAAAGAAAAAAAATAATTCTAGGAAATCATTAATAAATCAAATAAGTACTAGATAATTGTTCATACCCACTCAAATAAATCCATAAAATAGAATAACTGAATACTTAAAAATCAATAGGTTAAGCAATTTAATACTTAACTAAAAGTTTAGTTTCGTACATCTTAACTTTCACCTAGTGCTTCTCTAGAATGACAAAGTAAAATCATACTTAAAAGTCGCTTCAAATCACAATTCATTCTTTATGTCTGGTCAAATTAATCAGTTTAGAAAACTAAACCTAGAGAAGTTAACTCACATGGTATCTCTAGGTTATTTATAAAACGTTTTTAATATAAGTAATCCAATACAAACTCTTTCGCGATAAAGTCTGAGCCAGAAAGACTCAAATGGCCATAATCAAAGGCTATTAATTCTTCTTCAACGTAAGCTCTACAACTTAGTTTACCGTTACTTGTCTTACAAAGGTTTGATATCATGTCAACAAAAATAAAATCTTCATTCTCCTTAGAGATATGTTTCATATATTCATTCGATTCTATTAAACTATATCTGAAATTTTTATCATGAATGAATACTTCTCCCATATGTCTTTTTGTATAAACACTCGGTAACGAAGGATCCCATTGAGGAAACGGACCAATTACAATTATATTTTCAATACCATTTTCTTTTAGAGTGCTAATCGTATTAACCCAATCATTTTTTTCATGATTGTGAGACATCCCCAAAATCACAGTTTGAGGTTTAGTTTGATTAATGGTTTCAAGCGCTATGCTATTGGAGAAATCACAACCAACATCAAATCTATCATACCCTTCTCTTTTTAAAATGAATGAAGGTTCACAACCAGAAGAAGTTAGTTGACTAAATGAATTTAACTCTATGTGGTTTCTTAGCCCAGTAGATAACGCTCCCATATGAGAGTCACCCCAAAGAAAAATTCCGCCCGACTCCTTTGCAATACAACTACCATCTATTTTAGGCTGACCCGTAGCTAGTATCTGCAGTGACGCATTACAACGTCGAAATAAACCTGTTGGGTCCATTTCATAGCCATCATAAGCAGCCATCATCTTAGCTTCTTTAGAAATTGATATAGGCCTTGATTCAGTTGTAATACCATTGTAATCAAAAATTATGAATGAAGGGACCATTACGGTTAAAGCTAGTAATACAGGCTTCACTTTAAAGAATTCCTGCCAACGCTTGTAAAGGAAGTAATTATTTCTCTCTATATACTCAAAGCTTAACAAACCTAATATCAAAGATAATAATGGACCTATAATAATCCAATAATCCAAAGCATACGTATAACCTAGAACAACTACTGGCCAGTGCCAAAGATAGATAGAATAAGACCATTTTCCTAAATATTGAAAGACAAAATTATTAGTGATAATACTAGACTGATAATTAGCGACAATAATTAAATATGTTCCAAACACAGGGAAAAATGCCAAGTGACCTGGCCAAGGTATTTCACTTGAAACTAAAACATATGAACCGAAAATCAACATTAAGCCAATTATATTTGCGATTTTCTTCTTTACCTCAGGAAGGTTCCAGGGATAAAGGAAGGCAACCCCACCCAACATCATTTCCCATCCTCTAGTAGGCAGTAAATAATATGCTGGATCTGCCCACTTCATTGTCGCTCCAACACTAAAGAAGTAACCCAGTAAGGTTCCAACAACAATTAATCTTTTTAGGCTTTCCAAGGATAAGAAGTTTTTTAGTGTCATCAACACTATTGGATAGATGATATAAAACTGCCACTCTACAGATAGAGACCATGTGTGAAGTAGCCACTTTTCGTGAGATGCGGCATCAAAGTACCCAGATTCTTTCCAATAAATTATGTTAGAGACAAACCCCACACTACCCGCTGCATGCTTTCCTAATGTTTTGTAATCAAAAGGGGTTAAGTAAAACCACCCAAACACTAGCAAAAGAATACAAAGTACAGCAAGCGCTGGAATTATCCTATTAGCTCTAGCTACATAAAACTTAAATAGACTGAAATCCTTATTTTCCAATCCTTTAAAAATTATGCTTGTCATTAAAAAGCCAGAAATCACAAAGAAAACATCAACACCTGCAAATCCACCAGGTATCCAAGAGATATTAAAGTGAAAAAGAACAACGGCAATTACTGCTATCGCTCTAAGTCCATTTATATCATACCTAAAATTCATAATAGCCACTCAACTTATAACGCATCTTATCAATAAAACAAACTTGAATATTCATATCTAGGAACAATTGGAAATTATAATGATTTCTATTGTATTTTTATATCTAGCCAAAAGATCTTGTTGATAATATATATTCACATTCATTCGTCTAGTACTTCACGAGAATGACAGAATAAAATCATACTTAGTAGTAATACCCACGTAAATGCATTACTTAGTAACACACCACTTGATGCCGAGGCAATCGTCATTCCGCCAGTTATGGTACTTATAGCGATAGCTAGCATTTGCTCATATCGTCGAGTTAACGTTTTTGCCATAAGTGCAGAAAATATACTTCTCCCAATCCATACAAGTACTAGAATACTACCTGGAATACCTATACCTAATACCAAATCCATATAAGAGCTGTGAGTTGTTTTTGCTGCCCAACCAAATGCGGAAGAATATTGATACATAATTTCTGGTCTTGTGAAAACACCAAAACCATAACCCAAAAGAGGTTTATCCAAAATCAAATCAAATAGAACTTCCCACAATCCAGTTCGCCCTGTTAGGGTTGGATCTTTTCCTAGAAAATAAAAAATGTCATGTAGAAATATATTCAACAGCGAAACAACGAAAGCAAGACCGACAAAATAAAATGATAATAAGACTATCTTCTGTCTAATAAGAGGTTTAGATATCACGACTAGAACAACAAAAAAGGTTGAAACCACAATCACCATTGTTAACAATGCTGTAACAGATTTGGACATCGCAACCATCAGAAAACAAATTGAGAACAACCCAAATTGCTTAAAATCTCGACGTTTAGATTCAAACCACCATTTTTGGAAAAATATAATGCTGATAGTTGCAAAAAAAGAACCTGCTCCATTTTTATGAGCAAACAGCCCTCTCCAAGCTCCAGAGTGAATACCACTCATCATTCCATATTGTGGAAATACAATCACATAAACGAAATTTATTATCACAACTACCGTGAAAAACTTGACTAAGCCGTCATATAGAGCTTCAGGACCATAATATTGATAATAGAGTAGTATAGGAATAGATACCACCGCCGCCGAAATAAGATAACGAAATGCCAACAACATATTTGGAGAAAACAATATAGATAAAACAACAAAAAGAGTAACGAGATTAGCGAGAATGCTAACTTTAAACTTCTTAACTACCGCAAGCCCAGAGAAAAACAAAAAAACCAAGAGGATTCCAAGCAAGGCCATCTGCATGACTTTTTGAGGTAAAAAAGATATTTGACTGAGTTGATGCTGAGCTGATGGATAACCAAACCCCATACCAGAAGCTCTAATAAGAACCAAATAGAAGAGGACGGTTAGGCAATATAGATTAAATTTTTCTTTGTGTATCAGCATAAATTAATTAAGCTCCAAATCCTTTATCTTTAAGCTTATTTCAGGGTATTTGTCCCAGCCTGTTGGTTTGTATATACCCAATTTGAAGAATGGCATTTTTTCGTCATTTAGAGTGTTAGGCCCACAAGTTTCACTCAATATTTGGTCATCTAGATAAGTTTTCAAACAAGCTGAGTCCTTGTTCGAAAGCGTCCCCTCAATCTTAAAAATGTGCCATTTTTCGGAAGAATAACTCACCCCTTTAAAAAGTGTGCGTGTCTTGATCGAGTTACTCCTTGAAGCACATGTACCGTCTACTGTTTTTGATACTCTTTTGTGGTCCCAACGATTAAACATTCTTAACTTTCCCGATCGGGTTTCTAAAGCCACAATCGGACATCGCCATTTTTCGCCTTTATCTGGAAATGAATGGATTTGAAAATAACTATGCCAACGATCTGAATACGCATAATTATCTTTAACTTTGAATCTAAAGCTCAAAGAAAATGGCTCATCTCGTTTCAGTGCTTTTTGCACTGCAATCTCACAGCGCTTTCGACCTTTTTTTGGTTTAAGAGTGAATTCAATTTCTGAGCTCAATTTGGATCTATTCCAAAGAGTAGGGTGACATTCATAAACAAGAGAAGTTTCTCGATTAGTTGTAATGAAATCTTCTGGTTCCATTGATTTTTTTGAATTATTAGCAAAGGCTACATTTGAACCCGAGGCAAACCAAATCAAAGAGCACAATATAGCAATCGAATGAATTCGGATATTCTGCATACTATTTACTCATCTTTAATATTATGGAACGAAATAAAAACATCACATTTCCAACAACATAGCGACGAAACAAGCGCTTTGGCTCTTTCATTAATCGAAACACCCATTCAAGACTCAACTTTTGTACCCAATCAGGTGCTCTTTCCACCTTTCCTGATATGAAATCTAAAATTGCGCCACCGTTAATTGTCGAAATATTAGGGTGAGCTTCTCGGATAACTTTAGATACCGCCTCTTGCTTAGGCATCCCCATCGCCATAACAACGACATCTACAGAATGCTCGCATAGATGATCTACATAGGCAGAAGGTTCTTTAAAACCATCCAATACGGTAACAACATTAACACCTTGAGATTGTAGTTTCTGTATAGCAATCGTAAGTTCTATGTCCGTTGAACCAAAAAGTGCGACTCTCTTATTTTGAAATACTTCTTTAAGCAAAATGGGAATAAAGTAAGTCCCATTCAAATTATAGCCAGGTGATCTACCCAGTAATTTGAATAGAATTTTTACTCCGATTCCGTCACGAAATACAATATCGCAAGCAAGAATGGCTTCAAAAAAGCCTTTATTTTGACAAGCAACATTAAAAGCGTGAGCATTAAGAAAAGCGATGTTTAACCGTTTTCCTTGCTTGACCTCACTTTGGCAGTAAGAAACCGCTTCCGAACAAGATTCAAATACGATAATTTTTGAAATGAATTGGCGAAATTCGTTAATCATAGCTGCCTTGCTTAATAAAACTCAGAGCTTGCTTCGCTCTTATTTTCCAAGTGTTTTTCTTAGCGAATACTTGTCTAGATTCCTTTAAATCCAGTGAATCTGAATCAATTGCCCGGCCTATCAATTCAATAAAAGCCTCATCCGTTTCAGCAACATTAACCAATTTTTTCCCCTCTTGATCAAAATCACAAGCACTTGAAACTGAAGGGATACCAGCAGCGCAGTATTCATAAAGCTTAAGCGGGTTACGGTATTGATTAAACGGAGATGAACGATACGGACAAATACCGACTTTAAAAGAAGACATTGCACTGGAAAGTTGCTCGTACGGGATCAACCCAGGTAGCTCCAAATTATCGAATCGTTTCGCTAGTTCTGATATCGCGAAACTATTCACTTTCCCAATCAATCTTATCGACATACTAGGATACGCAATGCATATTTTTTCAATCAAGTTCTCGTCGGTTGACTCATCAATTGATCCGACAAAGCCGATTACATTTTCAGGCTCCGATGCGGTGCTGGTAGACGAAACCAACGCTTCACTTACTGCATTAGGGAGGTATACCACTTTCGCGTCCCCAGAAATTCCAGACAGTCTTTCAACCAACCGATGACTGGTCGCAAAACACACGGTGCTATTCTCTATGCATGACTTTAAGGTATTTTGATAAGCTTTATGTTTGGAAAATGGGTATTGAGTATCACCGTCGTAATTGTCGTAGTGCGTGTAAGCATAAGGAATACCTAAATCCTGTAAATACAGGGATTGATCCGGCTTATAAAACCAGAGGCAAGACACTTTACTTCCTGACTTTCTACCCGCCTTTGCTACTTGCCATTTTATGGGTAACGAAACCGCTAAATACCTTAGAACTTTGTTGTTTAGCGTCCAACTACTGGGGAGTAACGTAACAAGAGGAAACACTCGGGTGTTACCAACTTGTTCTTCTGCTAAATACGCCTTGTCGACTTTCAAACACCATTTTGGTCGTTTGAAATAGAGTAACGGTATGTTTTCATTAACTAAGGTATCACTGATCGCATTAATAAATGGGCGACGATGAAACTTTTTATATTGGTCGGAGATAGAAAAAATCGCAATGCTCATAATTATCGCCCTTTTTCTATGCCATCACTAATAAAGATACCTTTATAGAATCCCATCATCCACGCAAGTCCACAGACATACATGATTGGACAAAGCACAAAAAGCATCATGGGACTAAAAGCATATTTAAGATTCCGTAGGTTAATTCGCGTAATCTTAGCTAGCATAATGAAGGGTAGAAACAGGGCTAGAAGCCAACCGGTTCCTTTGGTTTCATATCGAAGAAAAAACAAGTTATTCCCTGTAATATAAATTTTCTTTATGACATTTTTGAATGGTGAATCCTGAATTTGATAGCCAATCACATCAGGAAAAAAGTGCAGGATGTGACCCTCTTTCACTAATCGTTCCGTTAGCTCCGTGTCCTGCATACGTGGAATATCACTGAATCCGCCTATTTCATCAAATAGCGCTTTCTCGATGATCATGAGCGCCGAGCTTAAATTCGCGCGTTCTGTTGGTGTACGGGAGGACTGGGACTCATGATTAAAATAGTAATGCTCAATATAGGAAGTAAGTGTGGCTTTTTTACTTTTATCCAGCTCTAGTGCACCTCCAAATATTTTCGCTCCATCTTTGGCGCGTTTAACACCCCTGACTAAAGCTTGTTCATCCAAAACAACGTCAGCATCAACGAAAACCAAATACTCTCCGCTTGCTGCCCTTGCGCCAATATTCCGCCCACCACCAGGGTTAAAGCGTTGCTTTTCTTTTAGTAGACATACAAACGGAAATTGAGCACAGATTTTATCAACGTCATCATTAGGGGAGCAATCAACGACGATCACTTCAGCATCGACACGATCCAATTGCTTTGCAAGCGCAGACAAGTTTCGTCTAAGGTTTTTCTGGGATTGATAAGACGGAATAATTATGGAAAGTTTCACAGATATATCTCTCACATATTACTTGTTACTTACTTTGCAAGACTGCTTGATAAATATTTTCAAGCTCTAGACATTGCTTCTTTAGGTTATGTTTTTCATGTACAAATTCGATAGCATTTTGACTGTATCTTTCCCACAAATCATGGTCATAAGATAAATTCAAAATTGCATCCGCTAGCCTATCAACATTCTTTTCATTAACAACGGTGCCAGTTTCTCCATCCACAATCGCTTCAGGCATACCTCCACTGTTGAAAACTACAGCGGGCGTTCCCACAGCTTGAGCTTCTACGATGGTTAAAGCCAACGCCTCAGCTTGACCATTTGGTAAATTCACACTTGGTTGAGCGTAAACTGTTGCTTTTTGCATCCAAACTTTTACCTCCTCTGGGGTTTGACGACCAGTAAAGTAAACATCTACTCCCTTAGTCTTGGCTAATTGCTCCAGGCTAGACCGTTCTTCACCATCCCCTAATAAGACAAGTCTCATATCTGATGCTAACTTTTGTACTTTAGCCATCGCATTAATCAAATATTCATGTCCTTTGTATGCAGTCATCCTACCTACACACAAAACGATTTTTTCACGCTTTACAGCTTTTGAAGGCTGGAAAAATTCAGTATCAACTCCAATATAATGCCTAATGATCTTGCTCTCGGGAAAACCTAGTCTGACCATTCGAAGTTTGACCCAATCGGATACCGCAATAAACTGAGAGGCGTTATGAGCAAGTTTCTCTCTATTCTGCATATAACGAAGGTGTAACCTTCCGTGCTTTTCTATAGTAGGAGACTCAATGACATCAAAGCCATGAAAGGTAACAATAAGTGGTGCATTCAATTTTTCTGCAAGAGATAAAGCGGTCATTCCATTCGGACCAAAATGTGCGTGAATCAATTCCGGTTTTAACAACTTAAAGCGGCTAAGGAGGTTGGGTAAAACAATTCCTAGCTTAAGCAATTTGTCTGTAAAGCTCCCTAGAAAACCTAATTTCACAATATGTGTTCTAGATTCAGGTAATGATAGCCCCGATACCACTCTGTCACTGCCAAAGTAATGAGCATGGTAATCCGTTAGAGCTTCTCCTTGCGCACGTATAAAGGTTTGTGAATATGGAAGTAGGTGATTTGAGAAAACAATGACACTCTTCATAAATCTATCTGCGTTACCTATTTAAAAATTGACGAAATTCCTGCCGCCAGGATGGATAAATCAGTTGCATGCTAGTGAAGTAACTAGTGACCCCAATCAAACATGTTGCAAAAAACACAAAAGCAAAACTAGATTCGAAAAACTGTTCGAATACGAATACTGAAATAGCCATGCCAAAGGAAGCAAGCCACGCAGGTGACACAGGCTTAATTTGGTTAAACCAACTCAACCCAAATATTTTGCTATATCCAGTCATACTGAATGGCATAGTCACAAACACACGAGCGAGCATTGCTAGTGCTGCAGCGAGCACACCGTAAGTAGGCGCAAAGACGGCAGTAATGGCAAGCGCAACAATGGTGCCAAAAACATCTGACGCGAGTGCTGTACTTGGCTTAGCAATCGCTGTAAATGAAACAGGCACATAAATTCGAGCCAGACTTAGCACTGCCACTATTGCAAATATCTGGGTCGGCAATATGGCGTCTATCCACTTCTCACCAAACAACCACGGCACAAGAGTGGGCACAACAAGTGCCAAACCAATAAAGAGCGGCGTCACAATCATTGCAGTGAACTTGGTAGAGGACTGAAATAGCTGGCAGAGTTCCTCTTTTTTACTTTGACGTCGAGAGAAAACAGGCAGCGCATAACTTAGTAACCCACTGGCTATGGCACTTCGAGGCATTTCAACCATGCGCCAAGCGAATCCAAATAACCCAACTGTTGTCGCGCCAGCCGTCATACCTAATACAATTGGAATACCTCGAATGGATGCATCCCAACTTAGGCGGCGCACACACAGCATCCAACCAATAGAGCTCAATTCAAAAAATACTTTCCGATGAAATGCAGCCCCTATAGAGTGTTTAGACACGATCAAAAGATAAGCAAACCCAACCGCTTCGATAATGATTGATTGCGCTACAACTGCAATACTACCGAAACCATAGAATGCCATAGACACACCGGACACAGCACCAATCAATCTCGAAATCATGGTACGTTTGGCCAATGTATCAAACCGACCTGCTCGTCTAAGTTTGGCGACATAAAGAGAAGACACACTCACCAAAATAATATGCAGAAGAGAGAATGCTATGAGGTTAAATAGAGCAGGGTCTAGCTGCACCAGCCAACAAATGATTAATACTGTTGTACAAAGGAATAGGCTGATGCTTATTCCTCCCCAAAAAGCGGTATCAAAGTGAGTCGAATCTGGCTTGTTATGACGCACTAGCGCATCTTCAAAAAGATTCCCAAATATAAGGGCAATCCCTTGACCTATGGACAGCGCCAAAACGGCTACACCAAATTCCGTCGGCGTTAGCAACCTAGCGTAAATAAAGAAGGTTGCAATCGATACCACTGTCATGCCGAATTTTTCCACAGCGATCCACAGCAGTTTTACAATTCGGTTATTCATTTGCCGCTTTCTTAATGCTTTGCGGTTCTTCACTTTGGAGTTTTAAACCTAGCCAGCAACTCGCATACCGTTTTAGTTTTCCGTAGCTGTTATCTCTCATAACAACATCGTTACCAACTAAAAGAGAAAGAATCATTCCATGAAGGCGATCTGTATCAACAACACTATAAGACGTAAATTTCTCTACACCCCGTTGAATCAAGTTGTTGCTATACCACTTCCAGAAAGCATCAAGACCCAAGTTCAAATGAAGTTTGTTTTCATACCTCGCCAGCCTTCTGGCGATATTGTAGCAACGTTCATCAAAAGGTTTGAAAAGGTCATCCCAATCAAATCTATCGCCATCTTCGCCAGTATCTGTTGCTTCAATATCGCGCCTTCTCAGGCTTAGTGTCCCTTCAGAAGTCCGGACAATACCTTTCCAACGATCAGACATTGCAAACGCCATATCAGGCAACAGTTTCAGATCATCATCATCAAACGCCTCACTCATCACTTCGAATGAGTGCTCATCTCGGACAAACATATAAAGATTGTTATGAGACTTAAACAGCGGAACCTTCTGAGTTAACTGAGTAGCATCCTGATAATGAACAGACTGCGGCATGATCAGAATTGTGTTTTCCGGAAACGACTCGATTACGCGCTCGCGTAACGACTGATGATGCGGGTATAAATCACCGAAATTACCACCGCCATGAAGCACAAGAACCGTCTCTTTTGGAATTTTCTTACTGAACAAGCGTTCTTGGTTTCGTTCAGATATACGTGCAGTGATATTTACTTCCAATGCCCTAAAAAGCGCTTCAGTTCCTTCAGCAATCAAAAGGTCACCAACATTAAGGTGTACTGGATAATCAATAAAGATTGCGTCTTTGTTCTCTAGATGTGGTCGAAAGTTTTCAACCAAAGTTTTTTTCAACGAATCTAGAATCTGTTCGTTGAATTCAATGATAGGGGCTGATTGTTCCACGATATTATCCTTTAGGCTTTACTGGCACAGGTTTAGCGCTACTCAAACGCTTCTTTACGCGTTGCATAACACTCATTCCTTGAGTAGGTGAGCAGGAGTCCATATATGCCTTAGCTTGAGCGTCAGAATTCACACTTGGCTGAGTTTTCCATGCTGCTAATGCTTTGGGCACCATAGAAAAACCTTGGAAAAGCCCCTTAAATGTCGACCAAATAAGACCAGAGCGAACACCTCGCCAAACTAAAATACCCGTGTGGAATATCGCAGTTGGTAGAAAGGTTTTAAATTTAAAATGAAGATACGTTTTGTTTCGAACGTCAAATGTCCAGCGTCCACCAGTCCATGCAACACGGTGCTCGGCAGAAACTTTGTGACCAATGACGACTTCCGGCGTGTACTTAATTTTGTAATGGGAATTCATCAAGCGCTTCGACAGATCAACTTCTTCATGCAAGAAAAAGAGGTCGGCATCATAGCCATTGATCCCATCAAAGGCGTCACGTCTAAGCATATGACCAGCCCCAACGAAACGATCAGTGTAGAAAGATTGCTCTGAAGCTTCTTCCACATTTTGATGGTAAGACCAACTTGTCAGATCATCTTCTTGGCTGCCAAAGCGAAGAATGCGGAACGCTAATGCACCAATTTCGGGTTCGCCTTTCATGATTTCACATGCTTTTGCTAACTGATGTTCATCAATGAATTCAGCATCATTGTCCAGCGCGACAATAAAATCTCCGGAGCCCTGATCTGAAGCTTGGTTTCGCCCTCCAGGAACACCTAAGTTAGTGCGATTGCACACCAGTTGTATACGGGGGTCTTTAAGGCAATGTTGACGTAGTCGCGCTAATCCATCGGGCTGCGAACCTTGGTCGACAACAATAATTTTCAGCTCAATACCCTGTTGGGTCAGCGCGCTGTCTATGGCATCAAGCGTGTCGTCAATTCGATCCCAAGAAAGAATCGTAATATCAACGGTTGGTTTATCTAGCATTTCCATTATTTTGACCTAGCTTTGCTCGTAAGTACCGTAGTACTGGTAAGCATCCTGAGTTTTACTCTGATCTTGATTTAAAATGACACCTTCAATGACGCTCTTGTATTTGAGCATTCTTGAGATAGCGAAATTCAACTGATTTACTTTTGTGCTATTGGCTTTCACAACCATTACACAGGAGGTAGTCACATTAGCAACCAACATTGGGTCGGTTACAACATTCACTGGTGGTGTATCTATTATTATTCGGTCGTACTTATCACTCACCAATTCAATCATTTCTTTGTATTGATCGGAACCGAGCAACTCTTGAGGATTAGGGATGAGTAATCCAGATGTCATCACATCCAACCCAGACTCCTCATGGTGATAGATACAATCTTCTAACTCAGC
This sequence comes from Vibrio penaeicida, assembly GCF_030689305.1. GTDB lineage: Bacteria > Pseudomonadota > Gammaproteobacteria > Enterobacterales > Vibrionaceae > Vibrio > Vibrio penaeicida_B. The sequence continues at coordinate 150,185 of NZ_JAUYVM010000008.1, forward strand.
ACCCATAAGAAGGTAATTGGTCATCCCTGGCTGTGCGTTGCTAAGGTGAAAACGCTCCCCAACTGAAGGCTTACGAAGATCACAGTCTATGAGAAGTACTTTTTCCATTGCGGCAAATGATTCAGCTAAGCTAACCGATACCGTTGTTTTTCCTTCACCAGGAACAGAAGAAGTGACGGCAACACACTTACGCTTGTTTTGCATAAGAGTTAACTTGAGAGAAGTACGAATACTCCGTATCGATTCCCCGAACTCTTTATGTTCTTTATCCAAGAAAAGCTCTGCGCCAATCTTTTCTTTGCGATATTTTTTCGCCTTGATTTTTGGAACACTTCCTAAGCCAGAAAGCCCGACTTTGTTCTCTACATCAACACGTCTTTCGAAGGTGTTTCTCATCGCCTCAAGAATAAAGGCCATCGCTAACCCAAACACAAACGCGCCGATCGCAGCAATCAAGATAATCAAGACTTTTCGAGGCTTGGCTGGAATCAAAGGGATGCTTGCTTTATCTGTAAAACGCGCAATGGCATTTTGATAGTCACTGGTTGCCGACGTTTCTTTTTGGCGTGTTAAAAACAGATCATACAGCTGTCTGTTGGTTTCTACTTCTCGTCTGCGGGTTTCAAATTCCGCTTTCTTTAACGCGACGGACTGGAATTCTTTTTTCTTTGATTCTAACTCTCTCTTTAACCCTCTTTCTTGCTCGAGTGCGGTCGAAAGCTCTTTCTCAATTCCAACCACAAGCTGTTTAAGGATCTTAGTCGAACGACTTTGTAATGCGTTCAATTCAGCCTTTGCACGAATCATCTTGTCGTGCTTAGGACCGTATCGTTTAGATAGCTCAAACACTCGTTTCTCGGCATCAACTTCGTTGGAGCGAATATCGCGAATTTGTGGATGATTAGAAACTTGCTTAATGGCGTATAGGCTCGAGATGTCCGTGCTGCTGTTTTTTTGAAGGACTGAAAATAGAGAGTCAGCAGCCAATCTGCGATCTCTTGCTTCAGAAAGCTGATTGGTTAGGTTAGTTAGCTCCGTTGTAGCCAATCCATCAATACCTGCTGCATCAACAAGACCTTCGCGCTCCATAAAACGTGCTAACTTTCGTTCCGATAATTCAAGCTGGTGCTCAAGTTCACCTAGACGGGAATTGATCCAAAGAGACGCTTGCTGATTGGCTTCCAGTTGCGATTCGATATGGTTTTGAATGTAAGCCTCACCCACTGTATTCGCGACATTTGCAGCCAATAGTGGATCATCCGAAAGATAAGTAATGCTGACTAGCTGAGTATCTTTTACCGGGCTAACCGATAAATTGCGCTTGAATTCACGAAGAATAGTCTGACGGTGACTATCTCTGAGTTGCTCTTCAAGAATAGGGCGAGGTTTTTGGATATAATCAGACAACAACGGCAACTCATAGAAAGCGTTCTTTACATCTTTAACAAACGTCTTGATTCCGCTTGGCTCTGACTGTTCAACTTCGACAACATTAGCATCGATAACACCAATACCCAACTCACTGATTACCTTCTCTGCAATTCGATTTGACCGAATAATTTCATACTGGGTTTGATAATATTCTTGTTTACTGGTGTCCACGCCAACCACCTGCTCAATCGAAATCACTTTGTTTTGCTGATTTTCAATTAACAAAGTGGACGTCGCTTTATATTCCGGCGTTATAGTAAGAACATAGAGAGTGACTAAAACCACAACAAATAGGGTAAACGCTAAAACGGATATTAGATTTTGCTTTACTAACTGAATGTATTTACTTAGGTCAATGAACTCGTCATTGCGCTTTAAGTCATCGCTTTTAACTATCATAAAATTTGAATTCTGATTCTTGTTGGATTAGAAAAAACTTTGCTCAATGACAATGATGTCACCTGGGTTGACCGCTTTGCTCAACGAAACGCCTTTTTGCGTTCCTCCCTCACCATTCGGGGTGATATTGATTTTTTTGCGTGCTGCTCGATCAGTAAAGCCACCAGCAAGTGCTATAGCTTTATCTACCGTAAGTCCAGGTTGGTATTCATAACCCCCAGGCTTTTTAACTTCGCCGTTGACATAGATCTCTCGGAATGAAATGAAGTTAACCATTACCTTGGGCGTTATCAGATAATCCCCTTTCAAGCCTTTTTCAATAGCAAGTTTGAGCTGTTGTGCTGTTTGTCCTTTTGCAGTCATTTCACCCAAGTATGGGTAATCAAAGGTTCCACTTGAATTAATTAACAATTCGTCGAACGATAGATCTGGCTCTCCGTACACACTAATCTGAATACGATCACCAGGTCCGATTTTGTATGTAGTCGCAAATGACGCCGAAAACGCTTGAAGCGGAAACAGCAGTAATAATGCAACGAAAGATAAAAATGTTTTATTCATAGCCCCAACTAATATGCAATAGAACCGGAAACTGACCATACCGTTTGGTCGTAGCCATAACCTTCCCAACTCGACGTTTTATCTGTTTTTCTGACTCCAACGAAGAAGTCCACTAATTCACTAAATTCATATCCAATATTCGCAGACCACTCAAAAGATTTATCATCTCTTAACACACCATTCTGGAATGCACCGGTATATTCTTGAGATTGAGCCACTACGACGGCTCTGGTGTATATCTGAGGACGCCAATAATGTTTCCAGCCGACACTAAGATTCGTATCTTTGACGTAGTCACCATCTTGATCTGGGTCTCTGGCAACCTGTTCGGTTTTAATGCTCCATGTAGAGTGATAAAAAGGATTCCAATCCAACCCAACTAACCAGCTCAAACCTGCAAAATCTTCACGCTCCGCATCGATAAAGTCTTTATCTTGCAGACCAATTTTGGCATAACCTTTTATTTTTCCAGTAGGATCCCACTCTAAACCTACAAAATAGCTATTCGTATTGCTGTCCTGAGAAGGCACACCATTTGCGGTAAGAGAATACGTTTTCTTAGCGAACTCATACTCTAAAGTGGCTTTGGTATTAGCCAGCCATTGATAAGAAAACTTCAACCCAGCGTAGCGATTGTCATAATCTCTAAAACGTGTGCTCCTGCCATCGTTCGAGCCACCAATATCCCGAAAATTCTTGTACTCAATATCGCTGTAGCCAATTTTGGTCTCTATTTGCCCTTTTGCTCCGCTTGCACCGTAGGTATAGGTAGTCACTGCAGAACGTTGGCGGTAATCCAAAGGGCTATCGATAGCGGTTGAGGTTCCATCCCCTTCACTTAAGCCTGTACCACGGGCTTCATGAAGGTCGGCAATTCGAAAATCAGCACGGACAACATGACGAAACCCTAACTTCAGCGTATTTTTACTTTCGAAGAAGTGATCTGTGAAATTATCTTTTGAGCTTGAGAAATAGCGACCATCACTCAGCCTGTATGACAATACAAATTCATGTTCGCGAGGTTGAAACCTCACAGAAATGTTCGGGTCTAAGATCAGAAATGATGTAGATACTGCGTTTTTCGATTCAGACGCACGCAACAAGTTGTCATTTTGTCCGAATTTCGCTTTAACTCCAGGCGCTATCTCAATCCCTGACTCCGTTACAAAAGGCTCTGCAGCTGAGGAGTGACTATGAGCAAAAGCAATGACACCCGACACCAAACAGAAGAACTTTTTTAAGGAATATTTCATCGTCATAAGGTACTCGGTTTTAGTAAGCCGTTTTGCCAGTGAACCCTTTAAATATAGTCAGAAATACGATCTTTAGATCCATTCCAAATGACCAGTTTTGGATATAGGCCAAATCGAACTCAACGCGTTTTTCCATTTTATCGATAGTATCTGTTTCACCACGGTATCCATTTACTTGTGCCCAGCCTGTAATACCCGGCTTAACTTTATGGCGTAACATATATCTATCAACAATTTGGCGAAATTCTTCATTGTGGCTGACAGCATGTGGGCGAGGACCTACAATCGACATGGAACCCTGAAGGACATTGAAAAACTGAGGGAGTTCGTCAAGAGATGTTCGACGAATAAACGCTCCAAAGCGTGTCACTCGTGGATCGTTTTTGGTCGCTTGTTTAACCACCGCACCATTATCCATCACTTTCATTGAGCGAAATTTCCACACTTTGATTTTTCGACCATCCAACCCATACCGATCTTGCTTAAACAACACAGGTCCAGGAGAAGAAAGTTTCACACCCAATGCAACCGCGGTTAGCACGGGTGAAATCATCAATAGAATGATGGAAGATAAAACGATGTCTTCCACACGTTTAATCCACGAAGAAAACCCGTTAAACGGCGTATCGAAAACACTTAAAGTGTGAACGTCACCAATGTGGTGCCATCGAGAATGCAAAAGGTTATACGTGAAGAAATCAGGCACTAAATAAGTATTGGCAGTCGTATCAGAAAAACGGGCAAGAAAGTCTGAGATCCGTTTGTTCGCATGTAATGGCATTGCGATATAAACATGCTCAATCTCGCCATTTTTCGCACGTTCCAACGCTTTCTCTACATTGCCTAATATCTTATAAGATGTCGATTTCTGTAAGCGCTCTGCGTTACGTTCATCGTAGAAACCATCCAAAACGACACCGTGTTGGTTGTTACGTTCAATTTCACGCGCAAGCTTAAGACCGTGCTCAGTAAAGCCGATAATGACCGCTCGACGCGTATTGAAGCCTTGTTTGCGTAGGTTCAACAACACAAATCGGTAAACACAACGCCAAAGCATTAACAAAATAGGAGCAACGACAAACCATGCACCAATAACAACACGTGAAAAATCTACGCCTGTTTTAGTGAAATAGCCAAGAGCAAGAAGAATAACCGTAGCAACAAACCATGGAAGTAACGTAAGTTGGCACTGCTCTCGTAATGTGTTGGTTCGCCATGAGCGATATAGGTTGGCACTTTCGGCACCCAAGAGGTAGGAAATAATTGCGATAACACCGATCAAGTTGTAGTCGCGATTGAATTCACCGACATATAAGAGGGTTAATACAAAAAGCGACCCACCAATAATTCCGATGTCGGCTAAACGAAATAAAAATGCAAATTCAGTTTCATAAGAGCGGATCAAGCCCTTTTTTTCCATATCCATATCTGACCGCTAGTTGTGTTGATTTAAAGTACACAGAATTTGCGCACCTCTTTTCCATACGAAATACGACTTAACCAACGTGACAACACAGATAATTATGCTTTGTTTGGTAAGTGTAATCGTAAAAGCCTAAAAGAGCTACGCGACTAGTTATTATGATTGTTAATTCGGTAGATAATTTATCGAAAAATTGAAATTATTTAAGTGGTTAAAAGAATGATTTTGTCAGGCACTAAAAGTAGTACTTCATTTCATCCTAATTTAGTGCCCAAACATCACCTGACTACAGTACCAATAAAAATTATAAGTGTTTTTTCGCCCAAGCCATTGCTTGAAGACGATTTTTAACTTCTATTTTTTTAAAAATATTATACAAATGCGATTTGATCGTATGCTCACTTATGAATAACTTGTCCGCAATTTCTATATTGGATTCCCCTGTTTTTAACGTTTCGAGGATTTCTATTTCTCTACGGGTCAAATCTACCTGAATGGCCTCATCTTCCATGTAGCTTGAATCATTTTTTTGATAAAAGCTCAATAGCTGATTGATTACTTTACGAGGTAACCAATTTTCACCTTGGGAAATAGATAGCAATCCATTGCATACGCTTTCAAGATCATCCCTTGCTCCAAAACACCCATGAAGCTTTTTCCATTTGACTAACTCTTTAAATTCAACATCTTGCTCGCTATTAAGCAAAACGACAGCGGTAAGCCCCTCTGATTTACCCAACGCCGAAGCGACCCAATCAATGTTATCCTTAACACTCAAATCCACAAGTGCAATAAACTCCTCTCCCATGAGAAGTTCGCTTTCTAAGCCATCATAATCTACTACTGTCACCAATAATGGGACGTGTGATTCAACATAACTTTTGAAATAGTTACTTTGAATGTTCTTGTTGGTAATGAATATTATATTAGCTTTATTACTTGTGTTATCCATACTAATACCAGTTTCCCATCAGTCTATGTTAATGCCTTTTCTGTAGGAGTATCTCCGTACTCATTGTTTTCCAGCATCATTCTTATCTAGTCAACCGACTTAATAAAGTAAGCAGAAACTTGAGAGTATACAATCGACAAGTGACTTTGCAAAAAAATCCATTCTATATATAACGCTTTATAACTGCTTTCTTACTATTGAGACGGCAGATGCTCGCTAAGAATCTTGTTGTATTTATAAAACTCGACTATTTGCTTGCACTTTCTAATACCTTACTAGGTCTAGTATTAGAATATTAGTGTATTTTTGAAACCCCAGCTCAAAAGTACTAGTATTTCGCCTCATGTAGAGACGGTACGATATTCCATGAATACACTAATATTAAAACATCGCTAATATTTGAGGTCCCACGCAAATTTAGTGATACCCACATAGATATATGAAATTTATTGTTGATATATTTCGTTTTTATTGAATTTAATTCTCCCCAGAGTTAGTGGCATCACAGACCAGCACGAGCTCCATGAACTACACTTAAGTTTTAAGCATTACGACTGGATATTATGAGCAACAGCCAACGAGAAATAACCCTGCGCTTTCTAGCAGAACCCACAGACGTCAACTTTGGTGGAAAAGTTCATGGTGGCGCCGTCATGAAGTGGATTGATTTGGCAGCATATGCGTGTGCGGCTGGGTGGAGTGGAAAGTATTGTATTACCGCTTATGCGGGTGGTATCCGATTTGTTGCGCCAATTCGCGTAGGAAACCTTGTCGAAGTCACAGCTAAGGTTATATACACTGGTCGTAGTTCAATGCACATCGCTCTAGATGTGCAGGCTGGTGACCCCAAATCCGCCTCCAAGATACTGACCACGCACTGTATCGTCATTATGGTAGCTGTGGATGAAAATGGTCAGCCTACTCAAGTACCTGAATGGGTGCCTACTGACGAAAAAGACATTGAGCTTCGTGAATCTGCCGTTCGGCTTATGGATATGAGGAAGCAAATTGGTGCGGAGATGGAAGCACACGTTAAAGACAAGTAGCGGTTTCATTTTCAGCTCAAATTCGAAAATAGTCATTTCGTACAAGCGAATTCCGAGCTCTTTTTATGTGAATGTGATCCAAATTTCATTTCATCCAAATAAGCTCAAGACTGAGCTTATTCAACCTTACCCTAAGGACCTTGTCTTCTGGTCTATTTTATCTCCAGAGAACTTGGAAAAGGCGACTCCGTCGTATTCTTTATTCACTTAAGCTCCTGTCATCAATGTTTCATCTTTATTTGTTCTAATGCTCTCCACTATCATCATTCGGTTTGGCGCACAGTAAATTGAGCAATGATTAAATTAAGTGAACAAACAATCAAAGATTTGAAATCTGTTGAGTACCAATGGGTTCGAACACTTTACGCTGAAGGTTATCAGCCCTTTGAAATCAATCACTACATCCAGACTTGTTTTGGGGGAGATGATGTTTTTGCGGATTTATTTAGACGAGTAGCCCTTGATCAGGAGAGCATATACGTATTAATGCGGCACCTTGGGTGGGCACCTTCCAATCGCGAATATTTGTATGGCAAAGCGCTTTAAACTACCTAAAACGTTATTGATAATCACTACATACAAATTAAATTTACAATTTTCTCATTAATTAGATTGAACTGCCCCGCAATTTTTTTGATAACTTAGTTATTAACTTTCGAATCGGCTTTGCACACAAACAAATCCTGTTATATTGAATCAATCTCTCATTATTCCTAATCAATGAGAGATTCTTACTATGAAATATAGAACACAAGGCGGATTTATAAATGCCTTGATACAGCTACGAGAAGAAGTTTGAGCGTTTTTTCTATTTTCTTTTGCTGTGCTATATAAAGTTTTTGCAATAAAAAGCCCAAGCTTAAAGCTCGGGCTATCGTTACAAAAACTGTTAGACAAATACGTAAGGAACTCAGCTAACAGCCAGCTATGCGTAACCAAGTAATTTGCAGCGCACTTAAATCAACTGATCAGCGGCCAAACCAATACGTTGATAGTACACAGATTATTATATTCGTGAATAATTCACGAACTCCTATTATCCTTTAACTCCCCCCGCTGTCAATCCTCCAATAAGCCATCTTTGCGCCAGTAAGAACACGATAGTTATCGGAATAGCAGATAAAACCGCCGCAGCAGCGAAATCTCCCCATAGATAATTTTGCGGATACAAATATTGTTGCATACCGACAGCTAAAGTATAGGTATCAACATCGGAAAGTAGCAAGGATGCGACAGGAACTTCTGTAACTGCCGCTATGAATGCCAAAATAAATACAACGGCGAGAATGGGCACAGAAAGCGGCAGTAAAACCAACCTAAAAGCTTGCCATGGTGTTGCGCCATCCAGTGCTGCCGCTTCTTCCAGTGATGAGTCAATGGTTTCGAAGTAGCCTTTAATCGTCCAAACATGCAAGGTAATACCACCCAGATAGGAAAATATTAGCCCACCATGCGTATTTAGACCCACAAATGGAATGTACTGCCCCAACCTATCAAACAAGGCATACAATGCCACCAGAGCCAGTACAGCAGGAAACATCTGAAAGATCATCATTGCTTTCAATAGAGTGGTTTTCCCACCAAATTTTAACCTGGCAAACGCATATGCAGATGTGGTCGACAATGCCACAATAAGCACAGAACTGATTGCGGCCACCTTAACTGAATTCCATAGCCACAACAAAACGGGAAATGGAGGCGGTGTCGCAGAGCCATCAGCGTGAGTCACTGTAAACCCTAGTGCCAACTTCCAATGCTCTAGAGATGGGCTTGAAGGAATGATTTCCCCCGTTGCAAAATTGCCTTCTCGTAAAGAAATTGCAATAACCATAACTAATGGGAATAAAATCAGCGCTAGAAAAAACCAAAGCGCAATGTGCGTTGCCCAAACTCTGTATTTCAGCGATTGTCCTTGTACCATTGGCATAATTCTACTCCTAACGCTCAGACAGTTTGGTAAATTTAAGATTAAGGAGAGCCAACCCACCCACTAGTAAGAAAATCAGCGTTGCTATTGCACTGGCAAGACCAAAGTCTTGTCCGCCAGAGCCTTCAAACGCGATTCGATAGGTATAGCTCACTAACAAGTCGGTATAACCCGCGGGTTCCGATGTTCCAATACGGTTTGGTCCACCTTCTGTGAGCAGCATGATCATAACGAAGTTATTAAAATTGAAAGCAAAAGTCGCAATGAGTAACGGCGTTAATGGTCGCATCATCAACGGCAGCGTTATGTGAACGAAGTTTTTTATGGGGCCAGCGCCATCAATGGCAGAGGCCTCATACAAATCATTCGGAATTGCTTTCAATAACCCCATACATAAAATCATCATATACGGGAAACCCAACCATGTGTTTACAACTAGCACCATGGTTTTGGCTAAAATGGGATCAGAGAACCAAGTCGGGCTGATCCCAAAAAGTGCATTCAACACCATGTTTATCTCACCGAAGCTTTGGTTAAATAACCCTTTAAAGATGAGGATAGAAATGAAAGACGGGACCGCATAAGGGAGGATCAGCATAACTCTATAAACGGCTCTCCCTTTTAATGCCTCCCACTGAACAACACTCGCTAATATCAAGCCAATAAACAGGGTGAACACCACCGTACAAACCGAAAACACTATCGTCCAAATGAAGATATTGATAAACGGCTCTTTGATTCCCTCATCTTTCCAAACACGTTCAAAGTTGTCGGTTCCTATGTTAACCACATATCCCGGAGAAATAGGGTCGCCTTGGAATTTACCGTTTGAAAACGCTTGATAGTAACCAATGTCGTCGTTGGGCTTAAATATTTGTTGGTTTTCTTGGTTAACCAGTGTTCGCCGGTCTTCAAGCAGGTGATATTTAGACTGTACCGAACCAAATTTCCTCAACCCGTTCATTGTCACTTCTTCACCGTTTGGCAGTGTAAGAGTGAGTGTAGAGAGTGTCTTGCGATGCTTTATGACGGTTTTCATTTTTTCCTTGCTACCTGTAGGGCTAGCAACAGAAAGCATTGGAATTGTAGTCGATGTTATGTTGTCAAATTCGATGACTGTAGATGCCACCCACTTCCCCGACTGATTAATAAACACCCGGAAACCATTCTCAGAGCTGTGCAGTTGAAACGGGTAGTTTTCTCCGCTTTGAAAAGTTTGACCAAGCAGGACAGATTGAGCTCGTTCGAATGAAAGTTGGTTCTTTGCACTGTAATTAGTCAATGCTAAACCAACGGTATAAACCAAAGGAAACACGACAAACAGAATCATCCCCGCAATGCCTGGGTAGATATATCGATGCGCGTAGGTTTTCTTACTACCAAAGATTGCGACGGCAAGCGCGGTTAACACAACGGTGAGTATTGCAAAAGCAAACTCACCTTGAGCATACATTAGAATACTTGCGTAACCGTTAACCAAAGAAATACCCACCAACACCAACCATTTGATGATGAGTTGTGTCGAGAAAGAAGGTGAGGATACCGTTTCGCTCAACGATTCAGTATTAGAAAATGACGGCATATAAAGACTCGCTGTACAGCAAAGGAAGATAACTCGCACCACTACTTAGATGCAGTGGTGCAATAGATTTTCTGAACCCCTGCGGGTTATTTAGTCATTTGTTTCTCAGCATCACTCAATGCCGCGGCTACCCCCTGACGACCGTCTACAATGTTAATCACCGCACTTTTTGCAGAGCTCCAGAAAGCATTCATTTGAGGAATATTAGGCATCACTTCTCCGTTTTTCGCATTGATCATCGTCGCTGCTATACGCTTGTCCTTCGCAATCTCTTGTTGAAAAGTGTTTAACGCTACGGCACCCAGAGGTTTGTCGTTATTGATGGTACGTAAGCCTTCGTTTGTCAGTAAGTAGCTTTCAATAAACTCAACCGCTAAGTCCTTATTTGGAGAAGCCGTGCTAATACCAGCGGTTAATACGCCGACAAATGGTTTGGATGGCTGACCATTGAACTTCGGAAGTGTCGCTACCCCGTAATTAATGCCCGATTTCTCTATATTTCCCCAAGCCCAAGGTCCATTAATTGTCATCGCAACGTTGCCTTTGTTGAACTCCGATTCCGACACCGAATAATCCATATCTGGAGAAATCACACCTTTATCTGCCAGCGATTTAACAAAGTTCATTGCAGCCGCGACACCTTCTTTATTGATGCCGGCGTCTTTTACGTCGTAGCCACCCACTTTACTCTTAAACGCATAACCACCGTCCGCCGCCATGAGCGGCCATGTGAAATACGGTTCTTTTAGGTTCCACATAATGGCTGATTTTCCGTCTTTCTTTAGTTTTGCATTGAGTGCTTCGATCTCCTCCCAGTTTTGTGGAGGGTTCGGTACTAAGTCTTTGTTGTAAATCAGAGATAAAGATTCGACAGCGACTGGGTAACCAATGAATTTGCCTTTATAAGTCACTGCGTCCCATGCAAAATCGACAATGCCTTCTTTGATTTCCTTGGATGGGTTCACTTCAACTAATAAACCCGATTCTGCATAGCCACCAAAACGGTCATGTGCCCAAAAGACAATATCGGGTCCATCTCCAGTAGATGCGGTTTGCGGAAACTTGTCTTGTAAAGAATCTGGGTGCGCTACCGTCACCTTGATACCAGTATCCTCTTCAAACTGCTTGCCCACTTCGGCTAAACCGTTGTAGCCCTTATCGCCGTTAATCCAAATCGTTAACTGCCCTTCTTCAATGGCTGCACTTGCAGCGAAAGAGCCAAGAGACGCTATGGCGCAAAGCGCAAATGCACGTACTGGAGCATTCATATTGTTATCCTTTTTAATATGTAGAGATACGCAGATAATGATGATAGAACGACAGGGAAACATCATCATCCTAAATGCTACGCCTTACCACAGACGCTGACGTTTCGTGACCGTCATTGTATTTATCAATAACTCCAGATCACAAAATATGACGATTTTGTGACTTCCACCTCGCCCACTAATTTATAGGCACGTTAGAGGTTGTTGATTGTACTCGGGGTCTCCTCCTTAACTACTCCCCCCATGCCTCACTTGCTTAGGATGACCCATTTAGTTTTGCAATCGGTCATTATAAAGCACAATTATTTTTGAGGCTTCTAGAGGTCTTTGATATTTTAAAAACCCTCTAATCTCGAAAAATCTTTATAGCTCAAAAGGTTAATCTAAGGAAAGCGATATGGCGAGCGTTACGCTTAAAAACGTGTCAAAAGCTTATGGCGACACACTTATCTCAAAAAACATCGACTTAGAAGTCGAGCAGGGAGAGTTTGTCGTATTCGTAGGACCTTCAGGCTGTGGAAAATCGACTCTACTTCGATGTATCGCGGGGCTTGAAGATATTACATCGGGCGATCTCTACATTGGTGAAACAAGAATGAACGATATTGAGCCATCCAAGCGAGGAGTGGGCATGGTCTTTCAATCTTATGCTCTTTACCCTCACCTCAATTTGTTCGACAACATGTCATTTGGCCTCAAATTGGCTAAAGCCAATAAAAACGAAATAAAGAAGCGAGTTACTGAAGCCGCCGACATTTTGCAATTAACCCCATTGCTCCAACGCCAGCCTAAAGCTTTGTCTGGTGGCCAACGTCAACGCGTGGCTATAGGGCGTACACTGGTTTCGCAGCCAGACGTTTTTCTGTTAGATGAACCACTTTCTAATCTGGATGCGGCCCTAAGAGTCCAAATGCGCAGTGAGATCACTAAATTGCAACGCCAGCTTGGCTGCACAATGATCTACGTAACCCACGATCAAGTTGAAGCCATGACAATGGCAGATAAGATTGTGGTTTTGGATGCCGGTTATGTTTCTCAGATAGGAAAACCTTTAGAGCTTTACCATTACCCTAAAAATCAATTTGTCGCTGGATTCATCGGTTCACCAAAGATGAACTTTATTGATGTAAAAATAGAAAAGGTCGAATCAGATCAAGTTTTGGTTCAAACAGAGGGCAATCAAGCATTTTGGATTCAAGTCGATGGATCCACGGTGAGCTCTGGCGAAAAAATGGCATTAGGCATAAGACCAGAACACCTTGTTGAACATTCGGCATCGGACCATATTATAAATGGAACGGTTCAAGCGGTTGAAAAACTAGGCAATGAAACGCAAATTTACCTGAGCTTGAGTGACTCAGACACGCAAGTCATTTACAGGGCACCAGATACCATAGAAGTAGAACCCAACCAACTGTTTACTGTCGGAATTCCCGCTCATCGATGCCACTTGTTCCACAAAGATGGAAGCGCATGCCAGCGTTTGTACAAAGAGAAAGGTGTTTAAAACAATATGGCTTCTAGGGGGACATAGAAGCCGTAGTAGCTACAATGCAAGGTGGGCTGTTGGCTGTGGAACGGCTAACTCGAAGTATCAGACCACTTTATCCGGTTATACACTTCCTCATGAAGCGTTTGGTTAGATTGTTCAAGACGCAAAATCAATGATTCAATTTTATCCATCCAATTCAAATCTTTATTTCGATCGAGAGCTTTATCATCAATATTCGTTTCATGCTCTTTGTCAGCCATTGCTGTGCTCCCCATAAATCCACTCTCTTTCTAAGTACCTTTATTGGTTTGCTTTTATTTGGGCTATAACGCCCAAGCAAAAGTACTTAGGAAAACCATATTACAATCATAGTCCAACTTTTTGCGAGAGGAGCAAAGTCGTTAAACGAGTTCTTCTTGGCTGATGTTTTCTTTTGCCCAAATCAAGGCTTGAAGACGATTTTTTGCGTGAATTTTCTTAAATAAATTATGCAAATGCGTTTTGACCGTATTTTCACTAACAAACAGTTTGTCCGCGATTTCTGTGTTCGTTGCACCCTTAGCCAAATGTCGAATGATCTGTTGCTCACGGCGAGTCAGTTTTGAATAAAGCGCGTTAGTGGTGCTCTTTTGGCGCTGTCGATAGTACATTATGTATTCTTGAGCTAACTTGCGGCTTAACCACATCTCACCATTTTGAATGGCTCTCATGCCTTTTGATAGCGTGTCAATATCATCATCCAAATAGAACACGCCCACCAGACTCGTCCAATCTAACAATTTTCTTGAATCGATGTTTTTCTCACAATTCAGTAAAACCTCTTGGCTTTGTGGAAAGTAGCGATTTTTGTACTGTAAATACTTTGGTAAAAACCCAGAATTAATAGCACTCATATCAATAACAACAAAGTTATCTGTCTCGAGAGATAAACCTAACTCTCGGTTTTCTAATATTGAATCGAGTTGTAAAACCTTCACATATATGTGCAATTTCTCTTCTAAAGACCGCTGAAGTAGCTGTGATTGCATTGTGTTATTTGTTATTAGAGTAAACACCACAGTGTTCCTTTTAATTATTTTTCCAACTGGGTTGAGCTGTATACGTTATAAATATAAACGGCAATGTCAAGGCACACACTTCAAATACAACAAAATGCGTATAACCTTTACATATAACTCATTGATTATATTGCAGTCTCACTTATGAGAAATGCCCTTTATTCTATATCTCGAATTCTGTTCGAATAATTTTATCGAATGGAGAACCCATTAATAAAGTGACAAGAATCACTAATTATTGCCTATATTTAATTCTAGATATCACTTAAAGCATTATTATTTAGAATGCTGTCTTGTCTACTCATAATAGCATTATCCACTTTACGGTTTATATTGGTATTGATTTTAATATCAATTAATAGAAAATTGAGTGAACATGCAAAACTCAGATTCACATTGGTGAACTTGGTTCAAATAAATAGTCGTTCATACTGTTATATATTGGAGTAGTTTCAAAACAATAAAATCAAGCATCGATAATACTGCATGATACACCCAAAAGGCTTGCTATACCTAAGTAACGTCAAGGTGCAGGATTCAGAGCCCCATACTCTGTTACATTGCAAGGAAAAGAAAAGCGCCAGAATAGGCGCTTTATACACTATGATCCCACGTTAGAGACGTTTCTAATGAACGGGCTTGGTGCCTTTCTCAGAAAACTTGCCGAAGTACTCTTCCATGATTTCCGGAGTCAGTTTCCCTTCCGCTTCAAGTTCTTTTAATTTAGCGACAATTTCTCGTTGCTCCTCCAAAGAGGGGAGTTTTACTTCAGGTTCACTGACAACCTCTTCAGTCATTGCGGCCAGATCTTTTTCGAAATCACTCATAACGTACTACCTTAAAAATAATTTTCTAAATTCTAACTATTCATCACCGTGGATTCCAGCAGAAATGAAAGCTCTGAACTCCTTAGAGCTTAAAGTTGCTCACCATGGCATCCAAACGTTTAGAAAGCGACTGAAGCTCTGCACTCGCATCTGCAAGCTCTTGTGCGGTACCAGTAGTAAGCTCATTAATCGCATTGATCTCTTCAATGTTTTCATTAATAGTATGCACCACCGTCGACTGCTCTTCAGTTGCTGTTGCTACTTGGGTATTACGGTCAGAAATATCGCTGATGCTCTCTGAAATGCGTCCAAGTACTTCTACAGCTTGGTCGGTCGATTCCACCCCTTCCATCGTTACTTCTTGACCCGCTTCCATAGCAGAAACCGCATCTTGAGCATCCGCTTGAAGTTGGTTAATCATTTTCTGAATTTCTTCTGTCGAATCGGCAGTACGACTTGCAAGGTTTCGTACTTCATCGGCAACAACAGCAAAACCTCGCCCTTGTTCTCCAGCACGTGCCGCTTCAATGGCTGCATTTAACGCCAGTAAGTTAGTTTGCTCGGATATATCGCGAATAACATCCAGTATGGAGCCAATGTCTTGTGTTGTACCAGCCAGTTTCTGTACAACACCACCAATATGGTCGATATCAGATGCCAATCGGCTAATTGCATCTTTAGCACGGAAAACAACACCGCGGCCATCTTCGGTATTCGACTCTGCACCACTTGCCGTTTCTGCAGCCGTTGCCGCATTGGACGCAATTTCACTGATCGTTGCACCCATTTGGTTGATAGCTGTCACCACTTGAATGGTCTGGTCACGCTGATTTTGACTGTTGTCGTGCGTAATGTGAGATTTCTCAGCCACACCTTCCGCTGCAATCTGCAAAGCGTTACTGGTTGCCGCCACCTCTTTCACGGAGTTATGAATCTTTTCGATAAAGCCATTAAAGCCCTGAGAAAGCTTTGCAATCTCATCGTTTCCATTAATTTCTATGCGCTGCGCTAAGTTACCATCGCCTTCACCTAGTTGGCGGAAGCGCTCTGCAATCACATTAATAGGCTTGGTAATGCTGCTCGCGAGAATCAGGCTCAATACAACAAAAATTAGCGCAACAACTAGCGTGGTCAACATCATCTTTTGCGCTGTCGAATCGAGCTCTGCAAACACTTCTTCAACAGGTACTTGCGCCACAATAAACCAATCCATCGAAGCCACATATTGGCTTACAACAAATACATCTTTCCCGTCATATTGCGCACGAACGATGTTATAACCTGATTTATTTAAAAGATTTGAAGCTTCTGAACCGTAGATCCCCGTGAGATCAGAGTCAGACTTTGAAGATTGCTTATGAATCTGAACCTTTCCCGACGAATCGGTTAAAAAGACAAAACCCGATTGCTCTATTTGAAAACTATTCAGAAGAGAAACCATATCGTTTAAAGATTTAGAAAGACCGGACATCGTCTTACCAGATACAATCTGGTAGTTGGCGAACATTTTCACTTCGCCTGTCGATTCGGTAAATACACTCACCATGGTTTCCTGACCCGATGAAGTAAAACCAAAAAACCAGCCATCTTGCTGACGGGTTAACTGACGCAAAAAGCCATTCTGATTCCAGTAATAAGCGGTATCACGGTTAGCGACTGATGCATCATTCAATTTGTATTGGCTACGAATGGTATTAAGCTGGTCAACCAACATTTTTTCCGTAGCTGGATCGCGCTCTGTAGAACTCACAGCTTGTTGAATAAACGTGTTGTTTGCAATTTGCTCCGCAGCAGAAAGAAGCTGAGTCACTTCTTGATCGACTTCAGAGCTGACGAGATTAAGCATGGATGGAAGCTCTATTTCAACCAAGCGATGCTCCAATACATCACGAGCTTGGTTTTGAGCCATAAATCCAACAATACTGGTGGAAGCCAATACCGCGAATGCCATGCCAATTACGATCTTTTGTTTAATATTCATAGACAGAGAACCGAACATACGATTGCCTTTTTAAAAACTTTGGTAGGAGGAGTCTCCAGCACTCTTGATTTTGTCAATACAATTTGAGACGGAGGAGGTAACAGTTTGTAACTTATCGGCAGAGTATACAGAACCTTTACTGACTTTATTACAAATAACTTGTAAGCATTTTATGAATTTACACACAGTGTCTTGATTTTTCTAAACGAACCAATATCTTGTAGCTGAACTTTTTTAGATTTTATGAGTCGGACTTGTCGACTAATTTGTAAATTGGAGCCTTTCAACGCATGCAAGTGAACCTATTTCAACAATTGCAGACGCATTTAAACTCACAAGTTATTGGACAAAGTGAGCTGGTAAAGCAAATCCTCGTCGCTTTACTGGCAGACGGTCACATTTTGGTAGAAGGACCGCCAGGGTTGGCTAAAACGCGTGCCGTAAAATGTTTAGCCGACTGCATTGAAAGTGATTTTCACCGAGTCCAGTTCACGCCAGATTTACTGCCCGCTGATCTGACGGGCACGGATATCTATCGCCCAGAAACTGGGTCGTTTTCCTTTCAAAAAGGTCCTATATTTCATTCGTTGATTCTTGCCGACGAAATCAACCGTGCACCAGCAAAAGTCCAAGCCGCTATGCTTGAAGCCATGGCAGAAGGACAAGTGACCGCTGGCAGCCAAACCTACTCACTGCCTGAACTCTTTTTAGTCATTGCGACACAAAACCCGATTGAGCAAGAAGGCACATACCCGCTGCCAGAGGCTCAACTGGATCGTTTTTTACTTCATCTTGAAGTAGATTATCCAGATGCAGAAAGCGAATTGGCTATCCTTCGTCTAAACCGTGGTGAAGCGTTGAACGACGAGAAAGCAGAACAAGTCACAATCAGCCAACGAGATATCTTTGCCGCACGTAAAGAAGCCCTTAGCTTGCATATGGAAGAATCCATAGAGCAATACATCATTCGTTTGGTGATGGCGACACGCCAGCCTAGTCAATACAGCGATGAACTTGCCCAGTGGCTAGAAATGGGGGTAAGCCCGCGTGCTACTATCGCTCTAGACAGAGCTGCCCGTGCTCACGCTTGGCTTAGTGGTCGTGATTTTGTGTCGCCAGAGGATGTTCAAGCGATGGCTTATCCAGTACTGAGACACAGAATGCTGTTGAGTTATTCTGCACAAGCACAAGGCATTAGCGCTAATCATGCCGTCAAAACCATTCTTTCACTGGTCGGCAGCGCGTAAGAGTTCACTATGTCCAACATGCCCCCTTACGCCAATGGCGCTTTTCTTTCCATTGAAGAGCTGCTTTATTACAAAAGTCAGACTGCAAAATGGCTTCCCCCCGCGAAAAGCTTGTGGTCTCAACTCAGTGGAAGCCATCAAAGCCGCGGCAAAGGCCGTGGAATGAACTTTTCTGAAGTTCGCCAATACCAAGCGGGGGACGATATTCGCTCCATCGATTGGCGAGTCACCGCTCGTACCGGAAAGGCCCATACAAAGCTGTTTGAAGAAGAACGTGAGCAGCCCGTTATTTTGCTTATCGACCTGAGTAGCCAAATGCGATTTGGCTCTTCTTTGTTGCTTAAATCCGTTCAAGCGGCTCATATGGCAAGCCTAATTGGGTGGCTAACGGTTCAAGCGGGTGATAGGCTCGGCACCGTGATATCGACTGGTAACGAGATAGTCGACGTTAAGCCTATGGCGCGTGCAAAAGGGGTATTGAGCGTTATTGAAGCTATCATAGAGGCTCACAACAGAGCGCTGCAAAGCGTCAACCAATCACCAGCATCTATCAACTGGTCTACATCACTGCAAGAACTCCATAGACTCAGCCCTAAAGGCAGTGAGATCATCCTACTGAGCGATTTTATATCGTTTAGCGAACCCGACTTCACCCTTCTTAGCCAAGTAGCTCAGCACAATCGTCTACGGGCCATTCAATTTTATGACCCTCTCGAACAAGGGGAAACAAGGTACAAGGGGCAAAATGCCGTTAGCGATGGCAAGCAAAGCCGATGGGTGGATTTTTCTTCTTCCAAAACCAAACACAGTTTTCGTCAGGATTTCAGCGCCCGCTCAGAAATGTTAAAGAATGGATTTATGAAACAAGGTATTCATTTTAGTCAAATTTCGGCTGGCGATAACCTGATGAACCAATTACACAGAGGTTAGAATGCAAAACAGCCCTCAATCTCTTAATTTAGCACCCATTCAATTGCCTCAAGAGCCTGGACTATGGCCTTTGGCTTGGGGTTGGTGGGCAGTGGCTATTATTGCCATTGTCGCTATATTGGGTGCCGCATTGCTTTTTAAACAATACCGAGCAAGACGTCACGCTAAACGAATAGCACAAGATAAACTCAAGCAAATTAAATCGGCGAAGGATGGTATGCAGTTATTGCGTCAAGCTGCTCTGAGTTACTTTCCAAGAGAACACATTGCTTCGCTTTCAGGGCGAGATTGGTATGCATTTTTAGATCAACAGCTCAAAGCACCTCGTTTTCTATCCAAAGCCAGCACTTGGGATGAGCTCCTATACATGCCCAGCAGTCAATCGGGTAACACTTCTCAACCAACCGAGCTCTTGAGTGATATTGAATATTGGATTAACCATGCCCTTCCACCTCGTCAACTGGCCGCGCTCAACAAGGGGGGAAGATGATCGATTTTGAATGGCTCTGGGCATTTTTGCTACTTCCACTGCCCGTTCTTGTGTACTTTTGGGCACCTAAAACACAAGAGTCACAAGCAGTTCAGCTCCCTAGTATTCCTAATACCCAGCTAGGGGAAACGCCTAATCGAAGTGGTCAGAAACTGCTGCTACTTAGCATTTGGCTATTACTTGTTACAGCAATGGCTCGTCCTGTTTGGCTTGGCGAGCCCGTAGAGTTTTATCCAGAGCATCGAGATATGATGCTAGTCGTTGATCTCTCCTACTCCATGAGTAAAGAAGACATGCTGGAAGATGGCGACTACATCGATCGCCTCTCTGCGGTTAAAAACGTGGTCGGCGAATTTGTGGCTAAACGAAAGGGAGATAGGCTTGGGCTCGTCTTATTCGCTGATCATGCGTACTTGCAAACTCCGCTGACGCTCGACAGACAAGCGGTCAAATCTCAGCTCGATAGAACAGTGCTAAAGCTCATCGGAACCAGCACCGCCATTGGTGAAGGTATTGGTCTTGCGACTAAAACGTTTATAGACAGTGACGCCCCACAAAGGGTTATGGTGCTGCTTAGCGACGGTAGCAACACTGCCGGAATTATAGACCCTATAGAAGCAACAAAAATTGCCAAAGAATACGGTGCAACCATTTATACCGTAGGCGTAGGTGCAGGAGAGATGGTGGTAAAAGACTTCCTATTTGAACGTGTGGTAAATACAGCAGAAGATCTGGATGAGAAAACGCTGATTCAGATTGCAGACATGACGGGTGGACAATACTTCCGCGCTCGAAACAGTGATGAGCTTGCCACCATTTACGACACAATCAACGCACTTGAGCCCGTATCAAGTGCTAGCCAAACTTGGCGTCCTAAGTCCGAATGGTTCTGGCTACCGCTTTCAGTCGTTCTCTTTCTGTCTTTGGTTCTAGCGTCACTTAGGAGGAATCATGGCTGATTTTCTATTTATGAATCCTTACTGGCTTTTAGGGATCCTTCCTGCGATTGCTTTGAGTTTCTGGATAAAAAGAGGGAGTTCCTCTAAAGGATTGATTGCAAGTCATCTTGCTCAAGCCATGGGTATTTCACAGAATCGAGCACGTTACATACACCATTTCTGGTTTGTGTTTTGGTGCATCAGTTGTATCGCTCTTGCCGGTCCGAGCTTCGAAAAACAGACTCGTCCAGCATTCAATGTCAGCCATGCTCGCGTATTGGTTTTGGACATGTCACGCTCTTTATACGCCAACGACATCAAGCCCAACCGATTACAGCAACTTAAATATAAAGCGCTCGATCTCCTCCCTGAATGGAAAGAAGGCAGTACTGGTTTGGTCATCTTTGCCGGAGGTGCCTATACCATTAGCCCTTTAACAACAGACAGCCAAACACTCGCGAGCCTCATTCCTGATCTAAAGCCCGAAATAATGCCGCATCAAGGCAGCAACGTAGTAGCCGCTGTTGAATTGGCGATAAAGTTAATGAGCGATGCTGGGCACCAAAAAGGCGACATCATATTGCTAGCCGATGAACTAACGGAAGCACAGGCGAAAAGCGTCACAAAGTTACTTGGAAAAAGCTGGCGAATGTCTACCATTGCTATTGGCACGGAACAAGGTGCGCCTATCTTACTCCCCGAAGGTGAATTGCTGAAATCTCCAAGTGGAAACACGGTGATTGCCAAAACCGAATTTGATGGATTTAATTTGGTGGCTCGTCACTCTGGTGGGGTATTCTCCCCACTGCGTGGTGATGGTAAAGATGTCGAAGCCATTTCAGCGCTTTCGATTACGCCATCCACTTCCTCTGACAGCGACAGCCAAGAAGTCAGCGACCGAATTAATCACGGATATTGGTTGTTGCCCGCTCTTGTCATTGCAGCTCTTAGCTTGTTCCGCAAAGGATTTGTATTTGCGATTGTTCTACTCGTCTTCCCAATGCCAAAACCTGTGCTTGCCTCTCCTTTCCAAACAGACGATCAAGCAGGATTCCAAGCCTACCAAAGTCAAGACTTTGAAAAGGCCGCAGAACTCTTTGAATCGAAAGAGTGGGCGGGTGCAGCTTGGTATGAAGCAAAGCAATACGACAAAGCAATCGAAAGCCTTGAAGGTATTCAAACGGAAGGCGCACAATACAACTTAGCCAACGCATTGGCGCAAAAAGGTGAGCTTGAGAAAGCACGGGACCTGTATGAATCTATTTTGGAAAAGAATCCAAACTTCGAGGATGCAAAACGAAATTTAAGCATTGTTGAAGAAGCGCTGAAGCAACAGCAACAGCAACAGCAACAGCAACAGCAACAGCAACAGCAACAGCAACAGCAACAGCAACAGCAGGATTCTCAAAGCGATTCAAATCAAGAACAACAGGACGAGCAAAACGCCTCTTCTCAAGAGGATAGCGCTGACTCTCAAAACTCGCAGGATCAACAAAACCAGCAACAACAAAACGGCGAACAGTCACAATCTCAACAATCTAAGGAGTCGTCAGAAAATTCAGACGATGCTAGCCAAACAGGCGAGCAAAGTGAATCTCAGGATAAAAAGGGGTCCGACGACTTCAATGGTTCTGAAGGGAAACCAGACTCTGACATAAAACCAGACGCTGATAGAAAACAAGGCTCTCAGGGAAAGCAAGATTCTGAAAATGAGGACGAAAGTGAATCATCACCTCAACCAGCAAGTTCAGAGCGTGAGCCTGGAAATGAATCTGAAGAAGATACACAAAACCAAATTGCCACCAACTCTCAAGCCCAAGGCAGCACCCAAGAGGTCGATCCTCAAATTAGGCAATTGGAACAAATCCAACAACAAGCGGATGCGAGCCGTCTGCTTAGAGCACAAATGATTTTACAAGAAAGACAAAACCCCGCTTCTCAAAGGTCTGAACAATCATGGTAATTCGTAATTTCTTATCATCCGTAC
This sequence comes from Vibrio penaeicida, assembly GCF_030689305.1. GTDB lineage: Bacteria > Pseudomonadota > Gammaproteobacteria > Enterobacterales > Vibrionaceae > Vibrio > Vibrio penaeicida_B. Next base: position 172,977 of record NZ_JAUYVM010000008.1, read on the forward strand.
GGTGGTTCTTCTCCCTCACTGTCTTATTGGTTCTTGCGACACCAACAGCATTTGCAAACGATGCCGTTGCAACGGCGACAGTGAGCCGAACCAGCGTCGCTAAAGATGAAGTATTTCAACTCAAAATCTCAGTCAATAAGCGTGTATCAAACAGCAAAGTCGACTTTTCTATTTTGCAGCCAGCCTTTTATATGGGACGACCTAGTTTTGGATCGTATACCAATTCGGTCAATGGAAAAACGACCGTTAGTAGCGAGTGGACCGTCGCATTAGCCGCAACCCAAACGGGCATTTTGAAAATCCCGAGTTTCGAAATAGACGGCGCAAAAACTGCTCCCATCGCCATTCAAGTGACAAACGACAGAAATGCGCGTACCCAAGATGATGTCATTCAGCTTGCCGCCAATATTGAAAAAAGTGATTTGTATGAAGGTGAGCGTACAACGCTTCATGCAAGACTGATCATCAAAGCGGATCTTCGTCGCTTGCAGAACACCAATATCGAGTCAGCCTTTGGGGAAGGTTTATCCATCGAACCGATCGGCGAAAGCAATCAGTACCAATCGGTTGTCGATGGTGTGGAAGCGACCGTTGTCGATCAGTCGTTCTATATCATCCCTGAGCGTTCAGGTACATTAACGCTGCACCCTCCTCGCCTCAAAGGGGCACTAATTGAAAGCCCAGGGACAAGAAGCAGCGGTACTCGGCTCATTCAACTTGATAAAAGCGCCCCTGCCATCACCTTAACAGTGAAAGCGAAGCCTTCCACGTATCAAGGTGCGTGGCTGCCTACACCATCGTTGATGGTGGATCAGCTTTGGCAAGATGAAGAAGGTAATCGCATTACTTCCGATGCCTTCACCACAAAAGTAGGTTCTCCTATTCAACGAACATTAGTGATCCGAGCAAAAGATTTGAGCCAGCAACAAATGCCAAACTTGAAGGTGACCTATCCTGCACATATTCGTGTGTACGATGAGGCCCCTCAGTTCTCTCAAGGCAATAATGGCGACATTATCATGACCGTTAAGCAGGTGTTGATTGCAAAGGAGACAGGGCAATTCGAATTGCCAGCGGTGGGCGTTCGATGGTGGAATAGCGAAGCGGGTCGAGAGCAAACATCAACCGCCAATCACATGTTTGTCACGGTTGAAGAAGGCGAAGTAAGTGATGCTATTCCCGTGGTGCAGCCAGTTTTACCTCAGCAAACTGTCACTGTTATCGACAGTGGCTTCTGGCCATATCTTACGGCTTTCTTCGCTCTGCTTTGGTTAGCCACCTTAGCACTTCTATCGAAGGTTAAACGCAGTCCAATACGTGTTCCTTCTAAACCTATCAACGTGAAATCAGACAACTCTACAGAGCAGCTGGTTCAAGCAGTAAAAAGCAAAGATGGCATTTTGTTCGATAGATTATATCGGGAGTGGGCGGAAACCATTCAACTCAACGACGCTATCATCAGCCAAGCTAACGCTTTCAGACAAAGCTTGTATGGCAAGGGCGACGCGACATTTGATGAGAGCACATTTATCATTGAAATCAATGGCGCAAACAAGCAAAAAATTGCAGATTCTTCCAATGTGCTTCCGTCACTTTAACAGGTAGCCTGTATTTACTTTGGTAACGTAAAACCTGAAAGCCAAAATCAGCTAACAACAAAGGGATGAGTTAGATAACTTCATCTCTCGATAAAAGAAAGCGCGCTGTGCATAGCGCGCTTTTTGTTTGCGTTCATTTTCACAAGTCATCCCTGTGTGCAGGATGAGTGTTTCAATTGCTTGAGTCTGTTAATTCTAAGTCGACAGCAAGTCTTTTTTCTCGAACTTCACGGTAACGTGCACCATCCCATCTTTGGCAGCAAAATCGAAATGCCAGAGCTGCGTTTGACATATTCTTTTTACCAACTCTAACCCCAAACCAAAGCCACTGGATTGACGCCCTTGATAATTCGCAGAGTTTGAAATGCGCACCGCCTCATCACCCACTGATATTTCAACTTCACCGTGTTCGGCATACTGAAAGGCATTTCGGATAAGGTTGCTCAACACAATATTAAGTAAATCGGGATTGGCCGATAGCTGGCTCTCTCCTTTCACATTGACTGTAAGTGCTTTTTGTTGCCTTAGGTAACTTAAGTCTTCCACCAGCTGTTCACAACAATGCCGCAAATTCTGATCGGTTTTGTCTAACGGTTGTCCCGATTCTCTTGCAAGCCACAACAAAGACTGTGTTAATGACTGCATATTATCCAAGGCATAGCGAGCGCGCTTTAAGGGCCTTGAAGGAGGGATTTGCTCATCTATGGTATCGAGAGATGCTTGCATGATTGCTAAAGGTGTACGGAGTTCGTGGCTTGCGTGTCTTAAAAACTGGGTTTCACGTTCATTGAATTGGCTAACGCGATCAATGGCATCTTCCAGCTGTTTCGCCAATTCGTTAAGCTCGGTAAATCGGTATTTAGGTCGAGGCTCTTCTTTTGACGTGCCTAATGTCGAAGCCCACCGATTAAGATGTACAAATGGTGCGCCGATACTTCTCATCCACCAAAGCGCAACAAGCACCAAAATGGCAGAGAAACAGATCAACGACCAAATACTTTGCTCAATAACTGTGTTGGCAAATTCTTCAATAAGCCATTCAATGTCTTCTACGGGATATTGACTGAGTAGATAGACATACTCCCCATTACTGAGTAGATGAGACATGATGGAAATATGGTATTCCTCACCGTTTATCTCTTTCATTATCGCGGTTTCATCTTTCGCATGGACACTCTCGGCCGACCCAAACGTTTTTTTAATGTGGTCGGGAAGGATTTCCCAGCTTCGGTACACTTTTGTGGAAGACAGCGTTGTTACGCTAGAGTCTGGGTCTTTCTCTAAGTGGCGGACCATGGCTCGAACATCCATCCAAGCGGCCGTATTCGATACTTTTTCAAGACTCAGAGAATATTGAACCATTGCAATAATGATCATATCGATCACAAGGAAAAAACCGAAAAGAACCAGCTTTTGCATCAGGTCCTTTTTCAAGGATATGGAATACGCTTTCATTCCAATACCTTCACCTGTATACCGGCATTAATGCGGGTATGCAGTAGAGGAGAACCAAAAGGCTTGTCTAGAACCTTTCTCAAATTACTCAGCTGTACATTCAGGTTCCCCGGCTCTACCGGATCATCTGGCCAAACAGCATTTTCCAATTCAGGTCTAGGTACCACCCTAGGGCTTTGAATAACCAAGTAATGAAGAATACGCCACCCGATGGGCGTCATTTTCAACCTTTTTCCTGATCGGTAAGCTTCTTGTGTGTTCAAATCGAGCTCTAAGTCGCCTATAGATAGGTTGCTCGACACGTTCGGCTTCGTTCGTTTTGATAGGGCTTGCAATCGCGCCCAAACAACAGGCATCGGGCAGGGCTTTACGACAAAATCATCGACACCACTGCGGAAGCCTTCCAGTTCATCTTCAACTGTGTCGTATGCGGTCATCATCAATACAGGAGTTTGAATACGCGCTTCTCGCAGCATTCTACATACCTCGTATCCATCCATTTTGGGCATGTTTACATCCAATATGATGACATCTGTATCGCCTTGCAGCGCGAGCGAGAGCCCACTTTGTCCGTTGTAGGCGAAATCACACTCTACACCTTTCAACTCCAAATAATCTGCAAGTGCGCCAGCAAATTGGTTATCGTCATCAATGATTAAGACTTGCATGTTTTTTCCTCGTCCCTTTCTTCCGACACGTTACTCGTGCTCTGTCTTTCTGAGTCAATTCAGGTCCCAGATTTAGCCGAAAAACTAGCATGTAATCGGTTAATATGACCTTAAGTTTACAGGGTTCACGGTGAAGAGAAGTCACCAAATGTTTGGAATGCGACAAAGCGCGATCAGAGAGTGAATCTTCGATTAAGTTTCGAACAAAATGGCATCTATACCCAAGTGGCTTCAAGATGCTTGGTTCTGCGAGAGTTAACTGGTTTTCAGACAAGACACCGATTTAAAGATCTAGCCATTCTAAATCAAGAATCAGAGCTATGCCGATTCTTGTTTATCTTGAAGATCAAGTTGTAGCGGTACGGTAATAACAAACTCAGCCCCATGTCCAAGTTCAGAAGAACACTCTATTTTTCCTTTCAACAACTGATTAACCATGTTGTAGATAATATTCGCACCTAATCCACTTCCGCCTTTTCCTCGCTTGGTAGTGACAAATGGTTCAAATATGCGCTTGAGTATTTGTTCATCAACACCTTGCCCTGTGTCCTTGTAGCAGATAATTAAATTTTCTTCATTGGTAGAGACATGTATGAAAATGTTCTTATCCCCGCTCCATTCATCAAATCCATGTCGGATACTATTGGCAATGAGATTGGTGTAGATCTGAATGTAGCAGCTCGGATAACTCTCGATATGAATGTTATCGGGGCAATCCACCTCAACACTCACATTGGCTACTTTTAACTCATGAGACAGTGAGAGCAGCACTTTCTCTAAGTTCTCTTTCACATTAAACGGATAGACGGATTCGCTACTCTGATCTACAGCAACTTGTTTGAAGCTTGATACCAGTTGCTCCGCCCGAGAAAGGTTTGCAGTAAGAATTTGAGCCGACTCTTTTAGCGACTCTATCGCACCAGAAAACTGTGTTTTAGACAGTTTCCCTGTTTCAAATCCCGTTTGCAGTACGTTTACTTTTTCGTCTATAAAACTTGTTGCCGTAACGCTTATACCAAGTGGTGTATTGATCTCGTGAGCAACCCCTCCAACCAAGCTACCGAGCGAGGCCATTTTTTCCGCTTCAATTAACGATTCTTGCGTTTCTTCAAGCTTGCTAAGGGTATCGGAAAGTTCATGATTCGCTTCTTCTAGAGAGTGTGTTCTGTCTTTCACTTTTTGCTCTAACTCTCGATTTAGCGAGATCAATTGGTTTTCCGCATTCGTCAAATCGGTAACATCTATGCCAAAGCACATGACTCGCATTTGCTCTTTATTTTCAATAACACGCCATTGTAAAAACCGTTGCTTCCCTTCTTGATCTCGCATTGTAAAAACCAAATCGAATTCGGGAATATTTTCGATCAATTCCTGCTCGCTTTCCTTCTCTACGTCTTCATCCACAAAATACCCAAACCAGTTTTCTCCTATCAGCTCACGCTCTTCCACTCCAAGAAGAGCCTCCACTTCAGAGTTAACCAGTTGAATTTCGAATTGGTCATTTAAAGAACAGATCAAAGAAGGAGAAGATTGAATAATTACACGGGTAAAATCACGTTCATATTCAAGCTGGTTATTCATTTTTTTACGTTTGCCGAGCTCCGAATCAATACGATGGTATAAAGCATTAATAGATTCGACTAACGTATCCAGCTCATCTTGATGATTACTTCTGTCCAAACTCAACAAATCACCAGATTCGTTGCTGTCCAGTTTGTGCCCTTGCACGAAAGAGGAAATACGATTGATGTGCTTTATCACGACGTGATAGACCACGTAAAGAACGCACATCGCGACAAGAAAGATTTTCACCAACTGAGTTTCGAGGACAATTATGGCTTTTTCCCAAAGCTTTCCATAAATCAGCTGATAAGATGCCTCGATTCTTAGCCCACCAATTTTTTCATCTTTGTGGACCAAATCGTAGAGATGGCTTAATTCATTGAGGGGGCTTTGCTCTCCAATTTCCACCACGGAGTTAAGCGTGCCATTGTGAAATGAAAAGATACCGACGTACTCAACACTAGAAACGTTTAAAATACCGTTTGCTTGAATCAGCATCTGCTCTTCATCCAAATTCCACAAGCTGTTTGAAATAGAGGAAGTTAAGCTTTGCTCTAGCGAGCTGATGGAATTTTGAAGAAGTTGAACTTCTTTTTTATAGTCCCAGTAAAGTTGTACAGCCGTAATAGCGACCGCAAGTACAGACGTACACAAAACAATATAGATCAGCAATCGAACAGCAAAACTGTGCCTATTCATTGTCTTTAACGTTGAAATGATCCCATCAGACTTACTCGTGCTAGAAGTGTCCGAACTATTATTAGGAACACCTGAACTCATCGACTTTCCTCATCCATACATGATGCATCTAGTTGATTAACGTAAATATAATTAAACCTCAAACCATTGAATATACCCACGCTAACCCCATGTTCAAATCACACTCAACCTATGAGCTCTATGCTCAACATCTAACGTTCTAAATAGTATAGACAGTGAAATTAGATTTTCTTGATATTGTAAGTAAATTTCCTTGAGTGATCAGAGCTATGTTCTTGCTTTCTACCTAATCACTTAACTCCTAATTAGAATTTGTGCTTTAAATGAAATCTTTGTCTACACTTGTTTCAGACGGATGATTTTTTGCGATGCCTTTTCTCTCCATTTTGGAGTAAAAAAGGGCGTGAAATGGAAATAGATTGAGTTATGGGGTCAATGATGGGAAATGATGATCAATTCCTCTTTTCAGATCATGAAGAAGAATCGGAAATTGAAGAACGTGAGACATGGAAGGTCTTAATCGTCGATGACGATGCTGACATTCATAAAGTCACCCAATTTGTTCTCAACGACTTCGAGTATCTGGGAAGAAAACTTAACTTTGTAAACGCATACTCCGCAGCAGAAGCCAAAGAGGTATTTGTAGAACACGATGATATCGCCGTTGTATTTCTTGATGTCGTTATGGAATCGAACCATGCCGGGCTTGATCTGGTCGACTGGTTACGTGTAGAGCAAGGGAACAAAACCAGCAGAATCATTTTGCGTACAGGTCAGCCAGGCGATGCTCCTGAATCCGAAGTCATTAAAAAGTATGAAATTAATGACTATAAAAACAAAACAGAGCTAACGGCGACAAAACTAAACACCACCCTTTGCGCAGCGTTGCGTTCTTATCGCGACATTATGGTGATCGAAAACACCAAGAAAGGGCTGAATACGATCATCAATTCTTCAGCATCTATTTTGGTTGAAGGAGATGGTGGGCATTGGCTAGACGGGATTCTTTCTCAACTTTCTGCTTTGCTGCATCTTGGCGAAGTTCACGCGTTCAATTTTGCTGCGCAAGAAGTGGAAGGGAAATGGCAGGTCGTCGCTTCTTCCGAGGGTGGTGAAGGACTCATTGGTAAAGAACTGGATGAGTTTATATCCTGCTCCGTTGATGATGTCACCAGCACCAAAGATCGCTTTATTCAAGTTAAAGACGAAGAATTTCTCATTCCAGTCAAAGTGAATAAAAGCGTTGGTCTACTGATCGTACACTGCCCAAGAAGCAGCATTGAAGAAAACATCGAAATACTCGATATATTCATCCGAAACATCACTATCGCTTACGAAAAAGTCATTTTGCTCAATGAGGTTCGTGATACCCAAAAAGAAATTGCCTATCGCCTTGGGGAAGTGGTGGAGACACGCTCAAAAGAATCAGGGAGCCACGTTAAGCGAGTAGCCGAAATATCGCGCTTTCTTGCCTCAAAATATGGCTTACCACCAGAGCAATGTGAAAAGATTAAACTCGCCTCTCCGTTGCACGACATTGGAAAGATTGCGATTCCCGATGCGGTACTCAATAAGCCAGGGAAACTCGATGCTGAAGAGTGGGTGACCATGATGTCTCATGCCAGTGTAGGCGCAGAGATCTTACGTGGTTCTAACCTAGAGATTTTGAATATCGCAGCAAACATTGCTGGTCACCATCACGAAAAGTGGGACGGTTCAGGATACCCGAATAAAATATCAGCCGAATCGATTCCAATCGAAGCTCGTATTACAGCACTAGCCGACGTTTTTGACGCTCTAGCATCCAAGCGCTGCTACAAAGATGCATGGCCAAGTGACAAAATTTTCGAATTATTCCAACAAGAAGCAGGGAAACATTTTGATCCTAAACTGACCGAAATTTTTCTTGAAAACTTCGATGAATTGCAAGGGATACGGGGGTCATTTCCTGACTAGCAATTTCATTTCTATTTCCTTAGCCAGCGGATGTCGCTGGTTTTTTTTTAATACTCTTTTAAAAACGTAAATGAGATCTCCAACACCAAAGTGACTCTTAACTTTTCTCATCATATTGAATCTAAACTAAGCTGAGGCTTCAAAGTAAATACCTTGCAATAATCAGTAAGCACGACATAAGGAGTTTCTATGAAAGCATTTATCCAGCACCTCCCAAAAGTAGAGCTCCATCTGCATATTGAAGGGTCTCTTGAGCCAGAACTAATGTTTGAACTGGCTAAACGCAACAAGGTTTCCATTCCATTTAGCAGTATTCAAGAGGTAAGAGACGCGTATCACTTCCATAATCTGCAATCCTTTTTAGATATCTATTACCAGGGAGCCAATGTACTGGTTAAAGAGGAAGATTTTTATGATCTTACGTGGGCATATTTGCTGAGATGCAAGCAAGACAATGTGGTGCATACAGAGATCTTTTTTGATCCTCAAACCCACACCGACCGAGGCATTTCATTTCACACTGTTATCAGCGGTATCTCAAAAGCACTGGATAAAGCGGAATCAGAGCTTGGAATAAGCAGTCAAATCATCATGTGCTTTTTGCGCCACCTCGATGAAGAAGCTGCATTGAACACCTTAGAAGAAGCGTTACCCTACAAAGAAAAAATCATCGGTGTCGGTCTGGACTCTTCCGAAGTTGGACATCCACCAGAAAAGTTCGAACGAGTATTTGCAAAAGCACGCTCTGAGGGTTTCTTAACCGTAGCGCACGCTGGAGAGGAAGGCCCCGCACAAAACATCATTGATGCCTTGGATATGCTAAAAACATCTAGAATCGACCATGGCGTTCGCTGTGTTGACGACGAGGCACTGGTTCAGCGACTGGTCGAAAACCAAATTCCATTGACTGTCTGCCCACTTTCCAACACCAAATTGAAAGTATTCGAGCAAATGAGTCAGCACAACATCGTCGACCTACTCAGAAAAGGCGTGTGCGTGACCATCAATTCGGATGATCCAGCCTACTTCGGTGGCTATATGACGGATAACTTCCTTGCCGTCTCAGAGGCTCTCAATCCAACGAAGCCGGAGTTAGCGCAGTTTTCTCTAAATGCTATCGAAGCCAGCTTTATTTCACCACCATACAAAGAAACGTTACGCGATACGGTCATCAAGTATCTTGCGAATAATTAGGGTGAGAATAGAAGCTTAACGCTTAGGTAAAGATAAACAAAAAGCCCCAACTTTGGGGCTTTTGAACGTTAATGCGGTAAAGTCTGTTGAACTAGTTAACCTACTTTAAACTTAAACTTTAAAGCTATTCACTGAGCGTTGTAATTCGCTGGAAACGGAATTCAATTCCAACGCTGTCTGGACATTGCCCTGAACATCTTGAACAGTACTGCGAGCCAGATCGTTCACATTCACCACGTTTTCATTAATATCCGTCGCAACATGAGACTGCTCTTCCGCAGCCGTAGCAATCTGATTATTCATGTCCTGAATTTTGCTAATTTCTTCTTGTATCACTTGCAGCGATTGACTTGCTTCGTCCGATTTCACTAAAGTTTTCTTAGCGTTTTCTGCGTTTTCTTCCATTAAACTCACAGACTGTTTCGCTTGCTCTTGAAGCACCGAAATCATAGATTGGATTTCATTGGTGCTTTCCTGAGTTTTATTGGCGAGGTTACGAACTTCATCTGCCACCACAGCAAAACCACGACCTTGTTCGCCAGCACGGGCAGCCTCAATAGCGGCATTCAGAGCGAGCAAGTTGGTTTGCTCAGCAATACCGCGAATAACGTCTAGAATCCCACCCACATTCATCGTTTCTTTTTCAACTTCCAAGATGGAAGATTGAACACTTTCGATATTATTAACTAACAAGTTGATGTCTGTGTTCATTTGGCTAACGACACCAAGCCCCTGAGTGGAAGACTCACTGGCATCGTTAGAAGAAGTCGATGCTTGCATTGCATTTTGGGCCACTTCAGCAACGGTTGCTGTCATTTCGTTCATTGCGGTTGCCACTTGCTCTAGTTGCATCATTTGAGACTCGGATGAGCGGTTTACCTGATTTGAAGAAGATTCGAGTTGACCAGATAAATCGGTAAGGGCGGCAGACGAGGTATTAATGTTTCCGATGATCTGCTTAATGCTTTCCCCCATGATCAATGTCGAGCGATAAACCCCTGTTTCACTCCCCTCTAGCGGTCGAATCATCGTTAAGTCGCCATTCGCAATTCGGTTAACAAACTCTTCAATCTCTTTAGGTTCGCCACCGATTGGGCCATACATCAATTTTTCGACAGCGGCATACACGACAACGATACCAATAACTGCAAAGACAAGCCCTGCAATACCGTTGATCTTCACCATAGTATTCGAAGGTTCGTTAATATCGTCCCACGACGCCCAAGCCCAAACAGACCATCCCAACGAATCAATTCTGGAAGACACAACGTAAAAATCCCCCTTATCAGGCACGTTGTAAGAGTGTTCACTGCTTTTATGAGTGCCGAATTCGCGATAGCTTGGACGCAACTCATAGATGTTCTTACCAACAAAATCGGGGTAACTGGCGGCCATCAAGAAACCATCAGCACGTGATACAAAGAGGTTTGGCTCAGCCGAGAGTTCATTAATGTAGTCGGTGATGTCGCTCATCTTTAAACTCAGACCAATCACAGCCTTAATTTCACCATTCCGACGATAAGGGATCACCGCTGACATGGTTAAATCCCCTGTCGTAGACAGATAAGGATTGGTGACTGAACGCGCTGCACCACTAAAGCCTTGAATAAACCATTCGCGTTGCTTTTGTTTGGCATTGAAGTCGGGAATCAGACCGTTAACATCGTACGTCGTGCCATCAGGCAAACCGACATACATATTCAGCACTTTTAAGCTTTGCTTGCCGTGCGTCAATGCATCGATAACGCGATCGCTGATCACTGGTGCGCCTTCACTATCAAGCCTAATACCAGCGCCTGTCGTTTCTAGTGCTGTAAAGTATTTATTCATTTTACTTTCGACAGCTTTCGCAACTAAAAATGATTTATCTGAAAGGTTCTTACGATAGTCGTCGGTTGTGGCCGTTTTGAATTCAAAATATCCAATGACCGAAGTCACCAGAATTGTAAACGCGATCAAGCAACCGATTGCGGTTACCAGCTTAGATTTCACACTCATTTAAAATATTGTCCGATAATTTTGTTGGCTTCGTGTGAAATCTATCAGTAAGGAAGGGAGACTAGGAAACACATTTTGCACTAATAATTAAACAAAATTATCGGTTTCTTTAGGCTCAAAATCACCAATATGATTTGATGGTTCTTTGGGGAACACCTTATTTCACCATAAAATTATTCGTTGAGTTTAAAATTTCAAACCCAAAAAACATACAAGAATGATAACGAAATGAATTGTGGAAATGAGCTTTTTGAAAAACCATGTACTCAAACCACCTTGAGGTGATTTGAGTATAATTGTCACTAACCTAGGAAATGATCCACCAGTAAAGCAACAAATAAGAACATCAATTGATAGATAGAGAAGATGAAGGTACTCATGGCATCACCCTCTTCCTCATGATATTTCAGTTTCCACGCTTTATAGATGAATCCAGCACTTAAAAAGCTTGATACGACTAAGTAAATAAGGCCGCTCATGCCAACCAAAACTGGGAATAGGCATGCAATAGCTAACAGGACGGTGTACAACAAAATACTGGTTTTAGTGTATTCCACACCATGTGTCACTGGCAGCATGGGAATATCAGCACGTGAATAATCGTCCTTCCTGTGTATGGCTAACGCCCAAAAATGAGGGGGTGTCCAGATAAAGATGATCATCACAAGTAGCCAAGCATGGGAATGCAATTCATTGGTGACCGCCGTCCATCCAAGTAAAGGAGGCATAGCACCAGCAATTCCGGCTATCACGATATTTTGAGGCGTTGCTCGCTTTAAATACAAGGTGTACACCAGCGCATAACCCACCAAACTTGCTAGAGTCAGCCAAGCCGTTAACTCATTCACCCACCAGTACAATGCGACAAACCCAGCGATACCGAGCACAATCGCAAATATAAACGCGTTGACGGCTTTAACGTGCCCAGAGGGCAAAGGGCGCTGATAAGTTCTCGCCATTATGGCATCAATTCTGCGATCAATTAGGTGATTAAATGCCGCTGCACTCGACGCCATTAATCCGATCCCAGCTAATGCGATCAATGCCGTCACAACGGGAAACTGCCCTTTTATTGCCAAAATCATTCCTACCACTGCCGTCAGTAGCATTAAAGCAACGACTTTAGGTTTCGTGAGCTTGTAATAATCTTGCCACGACGCGCCTTCTATTCCTGCTCTAGAAAGAGATTTATCCATACTCAAAGCCCTCGCTCTTGTTCCATAAGAGGCTGTGACACACTGCGCCACACATGGAAATTGATGTAAATCGTACACAACAGTAAAAGTGCCGCACCAAGGTTATGCGCCACCGCTACAGGTAATGGGAGATTCAATAAAACATTACTCATACCAAGTCCAATTTGGGCGACGAGTAACACCATTAACATAAACGCTCCCTTGCGAAGCTGAATATGCGTTTGCTGAAACAACTGAAACGCCAACCCCATCAACACAACAGATGTCACTACCGCTCCGATTCTATGCGTAACGTGAATGGTCATTCTTGCCCCATAATCCAAGACCCCAAATTCATAATTTGTGTGTCCTTCTTGGCGGAAATCAAAGGCTTCAGAAAAATTCAAATAGCCAACCCAATCCCCTTCACAAATGGGTAACTCCGTACACATTAATGCGGCGTAATTGGAAGAGGTCCACCCCCCTAGAAAGATTTGAAGAACAACCACTGCAAGAGAGAAAGAAGCCAAAAGTTTCAGCATTGGTGTGTTGACGACGATAGGTTCATGCGGAGAAGTTATTGAAGAGGGGTTTCCATCGCTCACCGTAAAGTGTGCAATGTCATTGAGTTCGTAGCCCACTTCTTGTTTAAGGCGACAGTAGAGCAAAAACAACAAGCTAAATAAGGTAAACCCACCCATTAAGTGCAACATGACAATCACGGGCATCAATTTGAGCGTCACTGTCCACATCCCTAGCGCCGCCTGAAAGACGATGAGCAGCGACAGTGAAACCGGAATCACCCGCCCGCCATGGCGAGATTGAAGCGTCAAATAACTAATGGCAAAAACAACCAGTCCAAGCGTTCCCGCCAAATAACGGTGAATCATCTCTAACCAAGCTTTATAAGGCTCGACTTCGTTTTCTGGGTAGAGGAGTTTGGCGGTGGAAAGTGCTTTATCTGTCGAAGGCACACTAAGATGACCGTAACAACCCGGCCAATCTGGGCAACCCAACCCCGCGTCAGCTAGCCGCGTGTACGCGCCCATTAAGATAACCAAAAATGTCAGAATCAGGCTTACTTGAATCAGTCTGATGATATTCATACGCGCCCCCTATCCTTGATTTACCCCACGCGAGATAACTTCAATAGTTTCTTAAAGTCGGCAATTAACCCCTTACTCTGCTGTACTAGTAATTCAGGGTTAAGCTGCTTCGGGTAATGCATAACCAATTGACCTCGTGGGTCTACAATGATGTATTCATTGGTGTTGAAATCAGAAAGAAATTTGTCGTTAGATTTAACGCGATTGAAGCTGTAATCCTGCAGTACCGACGTGTCGCTATTTGGGTGAATGTATACCGTTGGTTTAACGCGCTCTTGGTACTTCCCTAGGGATACATAGCTTTGTTGCAGTAAGTGCAACTGCTGGCGGCACAATGCATTGCATTCTTTCGGTAGAACATACCCAAGTTGCCACTGTTTTTCAGATTCTGAACCCATGGAATAATCGGTTAAGTAACTATCTGGCTCCACCAAAACCCCCTGATTTGTCACCCCAGGTTGATACCAATTCATTTCCAAAATAACTTTGGCAACAATGGCTGGCATCGCAAACAACCCCACCAGCGCAAGTAAAATGATGCGCCCACGCTTCACATTGGGTGTAGAATCTCTATCCATGTTTTGAACTGTCATCGTTTTCTCCCTTGGGTATCAGGCGAATATTGAGTGCTCTAAGCAGCACCAACGCCATAATGAGCGCAAAAACTAATGCCATCGAAAACCACTGCAACGCATACCCAAAATGTTTTTGAGAAGACATTGGAACCGGGTGCCAAGGCTGAGGGTATTCAAGGTTTAAGTTGCTGGGCTGAATAACAAAAGGCAGTAAAGGAAGCCCAAGCTCTCCTTCCAAAGCTTCTATATTCAGGTTTTGAATTCGTTTGGGCCATCCACTTTCCGCATGAAGCTTGTCACTAACGGGGTTGCTTTGTTTTTGATACACCCTCCCCTCCAGCAACTCGGGTTGGGTTAGCTCTTTAAAGCTGGGCAATACGCGACGATCATGCCCCGTCTTCACAAACCCGAGCTCTACCAGCACATAACGTCCGTTTCCCTGATAGCCCGATGTCACTTTCATCGGTTGAAGCATCAAATACCCCACTTGTCCGTTCCAAACCTGGTTATCAAGCAAAAACGTACGATGCGAAACAGGCATAACATCCATTTTCACTTTTGCTCCAGTCAGGCTTTGCTGCGCATCACTTAAATATTCCTGACTGAGATTGGGGCTGATGTCGTTTGCCCTCTTTAGCAACATATCTAAAGGCTCCGGTGCCATCGTCGCTCGCTGGGCTAGTGCCTTTTCGTAGTCTAACTTTTGTTCACCACGTCCCATTTGCCAAAAGCCCAACTTGATCAGCAGAGTAAATACCACCAAAGTGAGAATTAGGGCGAACCAAAATTTTGGTTTTAACGTCAACGCAACCCAGGGAGACAACATGGTAGCCTCACTGTTTAAACTCGTTCTGGTCTTGACACTCTGTTTCATTATCTTCAACCTTGGTCGCGCTTTAGTGGTGATGGTAAAAGGCAAAAGCGATAAGCCTGCCAGTCACTTCTTGGGTCGCCGTTTAGTTTTCTCCGCTTTGGTTATCGTATTTTTGCTCATTGCGCTTCAGGCGGGCTGGATTGAACCCAACCCTAGACCTTACTAACGCCAGCTCTACTCATTCGGGGTAGAGCTTCTAAAGCACATACACAAAGATAAATAGACATAGCCAAACCACGTCCACAAAATGCCAATACCAACTTCCCGCTTGAAACGCGAAGTGATTTTCAGGTGTGAAGTGGTCGTAGGCAATTCTTGCCAGCAATACCGACAAGAAAATAGTCCCCAGTAACACATGCATGCCGTGGAAACCTGTTAACAAGAAGAAGGTGTTGCCATACACACCAGACTGCAGCGTCAGCCCCATTTCCTGATAAGCGTGAATGTATTCTTCCGCTTGATAGAACAAGAACACAATCGCCAAAATAATGGTAATCTCCAACCACACCACCAGCGCCATTCGGTGGTTCTTCTCTAAACTGGTATGCGCCATATGTAGCGTGATGGAAGAAGTCAGAAGAATCATGGTGTTGAGAAAAGGCAATCCTTGCCAGCCCATTGCTTCTGTCGTTTGCCCTGCTGGGGTTAATGTGAGTGGCCACATCGCTTCAAATGCAGGCCAAAGCACTTCATGAGTCATTTGATTATTGTCTGCCCCCGCCAGCCACGGGACAGAAATCATTCGGGCATAAAATAGCGCACCAAAGAAAGCACAGAAAAACATGATTTCCGAGAAAATAAACCAGCTCATGCCCTGCCGGAAGGAAATATCAATTTGTTGGGAATAAAAACCCGACAAAGATTCACCAATAACGTTTCGCATCCATCCGATGAACATCACCAGAAAAACGACAAATCCGCCTATTAGAAAGACTTTCCCAAACACACTGCCGGTTTCTAAATTTTGTACAGTAACGCCAGCGCCGACTGCAATAAAAAACAAGGCAATCGCGCCGACTATCGGCCAAATACTGTGTGAGGGGACATAATAAGTTTGGTGTTGTGTTGTCATTGCACCGCTCCTTGATCCGTTTCTGAGCGTGAAATTAGAGCCACGGTTTTCTTATCTTCTGGCTCTGTGATATTGAATAGCGTGTAGGAAAGTGTCAGCGTATGGATAGAGTCGGGAATCGTCGGCTCAATATAGAAAATTACGGGCAGTTCAGCGCTTTTATTCCCTTCCAACGGCTGGCGATTAAAACAAAAGCATTCAATTTTATTGAAGTACGCCGCGCCATTACCCGGGGCAATCGAAGGAACGGCTTGACCAATCAATGGTGAACCGTTGAGATTCGTCGCCATATACCGTGTTTGAACTACCTGCCCGGGGTGAACATCCATGACCTTTTTAGCGGGTATGAACGTCCACGGCATATCAGGTTTTACATGTGCCATGAACTCAACACGAATAACACGTGATGTATCCACCTGCATGCCTACTGGGCTGCTCACGGCTTCATTGTTGGGTTTACCGTTAATACCAAGTTGCTCGCACATAATGTCGTACAGTGGTATTAAGGCAAACCCAAAGCCGAACATGCCTAGTACACCAAGCAAAAGCCAGCCTGTCAGTTTGCGATTTGAAGGTTTTGCCGTATCCATCGCTGCATCTCCGATCAATCAACTTTAGGTGGCTGACTGAATGTGTGATGAGGTGCTGGGCTTGGTACTGTCCATTCCAAACCTTCCGCTCTTTCCCACGACCGAGCCTTGGCTTTCTCGCCTCCTTTGATGCATTTAATCACCAACCAAAGGAAAATAAGCTGAGACAGGCCAAACGCAAATCCGCCAATCGACACAATTTGGTTCACGTCCGCAAACTGAATGGCGTAGTCGGGAATTCGCCTAGGCATGCCTGCCAATCCCAAAAAGTGCATCGGGAAGAACAGAACATTCACCGAAATCACCGAACACCAGAAATGCCATAGACTCAACCGATGATCGTACATGTGACCCGTCCATTTAGGCAGCCAGTAGTAGGCGGCCGCCATGATCGAGAAGACGGCTCCGGAAACTAAAACATAATGGAAGTGCGCCACCACAAAATAGGTATCGTGGTATTGGAAATCAGCGGGCACAATCGCCAACATCAATCCCGAGAACCCACCTATCGTAAACAGCACAATAAATGCGATAGCAAACAACATGGGCGTTTCAAAGGTCATGGCTCCCCGCCACATCGTCGCCACCCAGTTGAAGACTTTTACCCCTGTCGGCACCGCAATCAACATGGTGCAATACATGAAAAAGAGTTCGGCAAACACTGGCATCCCGGTGGTGAACATGTGGTGTGCCCAAACCAAAAACGAAAGCAGCGCGATACTACACGTCGCGTACACCATGGAGTGATAACCAAACAGCTTCTTACCACTGAAGGCTGGAATAATGGCCGATACGATCCCGAAGGAAGGTAAGATCATGATGTACACTTCGGGGTGCCCAAAGAACCAGAAAATGTGCTGGAACATCACTGGGTCGCCGCCGCCTGCTGCATCAAAGAAACTGGTGCCAAAGTACTTGTCTGTCAGAACCATAGTAACGGCGCCGGCCAGCACGGGCATTACGGCTATTAACAAAAATGCCGTGATTAACCATGTCCAAACAAACATTGGAAGCTTAAACCAAGTCATGCCCGGAGCACGCATGTTGACAATGGTCACGATCACGTTGATCGCCCCCATTATGGAACTGATACCCATAATATGGACAGAAAACACGAACAATGCGGTGCTATCAGGACCATACGTCGTCGACAATGGCGCGTAGAACGTCCAACCAAAGTCCGGACCGCCACCTTCCATAAAGAGCGAACTGATTAAAATGAGAAACGCAAAAGGCAATATCCAGAAGCTCAAGTTATTCATACGTGGCAAAGCCATATCTGGCGCACCAATCATGAGCGGAATCATCCAGTTTGCCAGCCCGGTAAAGGCTGGCATCACCGCACCAAACACCATGACTAAGCCATGTACCGTAGTCATCTGATTGAAGAAGTGCGGGTCTACCAACTGCAAGCCAGGCTGGAACAATTCGGCGCGAATGATCATCGCCATTAACCCGCCCGTTAAAAACATCGCAAAGCTGAACCACAAATACAGCGTGCCAATGTCTTTATGATTGGTCGAATATACCCAACGAGCCAGCCCTGAAGGCGCTGCATGATGATCGTCATGATCATTTTCATGAGAATTTACATCGGTTGAACTGTTCATTGTCCCTCCTCGCTGCGCAAAGTATTCACGTCTGACGCTTGCGCCATATCGCCTTTGTCATTACCCCAAGCATTCCGCTCGTACGTTACTACTGCGGCAATTTGCTCATCGGTTAACTGATTTCCAAACGCTTGCATGGCTGTACCTGCCACCCCGTTAAGCACAACATCAATGTGATTGTTCAAATCACCTAATGTCACAGGGCTGTCTTTCATCGCAGGGAAAACACCCGGAACACCCAATCCATTAGCCTGATGACACACCGCGCATCGGTCGTTGTACACTTGCTCGCCCATTGCCATGAGTTCATCCATAGAAAGCTCTTTAGAAAGTGCGGCTTTTGCCTCTTCTGCTGCTTGCTTCGCGACCAATTTTTGGGCGACTAACCATTCATCGAAGTCTTTCTCTTCCATGGCATGCACCACTATCGGCATAAAGCCGTGGTTCCGACCACACAATTCAGCACATTGACCGCGATAAACACCCGGTTCATCGATTTTGGTCCACGCTTCATTGATGAATCCTGGCACCGTATCTTTCTTCACAGCGAAATCCGGCACCCACCAAGAGTGGATGACATCGTCAGACGTCAAGAGAAACCGGACTTTCCGGTTGATGGGAAGAACAAGCGGATTGTCGACTTCAAGCAGGTAATTAGCCCCTTTCAGTTCATCACCTTCAATCTGCTTGGAGGATGTGGTTAACAAGCTAAAAAATTCGACATCCTCACCGAAATAGCTGTAATGCCACTTCCATTGAGAACCGGTAATCTTAACCGTGATATCAGATTGGCTGGTATCTTCCATATCGATAAGCGTTGTGGTGGCTGGCACCGCCATCGCAACCAATATTAGTATCGGAATCACAGTCCATATGATTTCCACTTTCGTGCTCTCATGAAAGTTCGCCGCTACAGCGCCCTGAGATTTACGATGCTTGAAAATGGCGTAAAACATGACCCCAAAAACGACAACCGCAATGGCACAGCAGATGTAAAAAATCAGCATATGAAGGTCATAGACCTGTTCACTGATTCGGGTTACACCCCTTGTCATATTGTATTGGCTTCCAGACCATGCCACCGTTGGGATTAGCGCACCCCATAAACACAAAGACGTTAATCTTTTCAAAAGATCTCTCCTCTGTTTCCGCTTACGGGCTAGACACGTGTGGTAGCGCAACGTGAATACCTCATAAGCATCAGATCGCCGTCCAAATCCGTTTGTGTTTTTATAGACGGTGATCCACTTCGCATTTCCACACAGTAATGTGATGGAACGCATGCCATGCGACTTTGGAATTATTTCCAAAGCGCTAACTATTTGTTATGGCTTTGTTAATAACCCTAGATTCTTGGCGGCAATTGTTCAAGAATTAAACGACTCTCTCCATTTTGGAATTAGACTTTGATCCCCAATTTGCCCCTTAATACTCCAGTTGTTGCTTATTGTTCGCTGAAATATCTTCTGTAAAAATTTCAAAAAAAATTCATCTCGATTTAATCGATTGCGACCCCATTGTGAGATCTAAACCACAAAAAAAGGTGTAATCGGAAATGGATATCAATTAATTTAGAGACATACTATTTAGGTACCCTTTGACAGGAAAAAACGATGAACGAATTGATGAAAAGCTGGCTGGAAAGAGACCCAGATCCTCGTACACGTGAAGAGCTGAATACACTTCAAAAAGAAAACCGCTCTGAAGAAATTGCAGACCGATTCAAAGGACGTTTAGAATTTGGTACCGCGGGTTTACGCGGCGTTGTCGGGGCCGGTCCTAACCGCATGAACCGACTGGTTATCCAAGAAACCGCGACGGGTCTTGGTCAGTACCTGTTAAAAGCACAACAAGGTGCGGCAGAAAAAGGCGTTGTCATTGGTTACGATGGTCGCCCTGATTCGAAACAATTTGCCCACGACACCGCCTCTGCTCTTGCTGCGCAAGGCATCAAGGTTTACTTAACTCACGATGTTGCGGCTACTCCAATTGTTGCTTTTGGTGTTCTACACCTTGGTACAGCTGCCGCTGTTGTTGTCACCGCCAGCCATAACCCGCCTGAGTACAATGGCTTCAAAGTGTACTGGGACAATGGCGCTCAAATCATTCCACCACACGATTCTGGTATTGCTGCGAAAATTGACGATGCGGCTCAAAAGCCTCTTAACCTTATGCCACTTGAAGAAGCCGAAGAAAAAGGCTTACTCGTTTGGTTGAAAAACGATTACTACCAAACCTACCGCGACACCGCGAACGCCAGCCCATTGTTGCAAAGCGATCCATCGCAACAAGCCGAGAACCTAACTCTTGCCTATACAGCTATGCATGGTGTTGGCGCAAATATGGCTGAAACGCTGCTTGCCGATGCTGGATTTACACAAGTACACAGCGTAGCTGCACAACGCGAACCTGACGGCAGCTTCCCAACCGTCAATTTCCCTAACCCTGAAGAAAAAGGGGCGATGGACCTAGTGATTGCAGAAGCGAAGAAGCACAACGCAGAATTAGCGTGTGCGAATGACCCAGATGCCGACCGTTTTGCAGCAGCCGCAAGAAAAGCGGATGGCGAATACCAAATGTTAACGGGCGATCAGGTTGGTGTATTGTTTGGTCACTACCTGCTTAATCAAGCGCAAGATAACCAAAAGTTAGTGGGTGCAACGATTGTTTCTTCTAGCCTTCTAGCCAAAGTTGCGGAAGCCGCGGGTGGTACGTTCTACAAAACGCTAACGGGTTTTAAATGGCTGACTAACGTCGCTATGCAAGAGCAAACGGAAGACAAACAGTTCCTTTTCGCTTACGAAGAAGCACTGGGTTATACCGTAGGGACATTGGTTTGGGATAAAGACGGCCTAACCGCTTTGGTTGCCTTTGCTCAATTAGCTGCTCGCTTAAAAGCGCAAGGCAAGACCGTTTGGGATCAGCTAGAAGAGATTTACCGACAGCATGGCATGGTGATCAACGCGCAGCACAGCATCGCGCTTGACCCTTCAGCACCACCAATTGGAGATACGCTTCGTGCTAACCCACCAGCGACTATTGCTGGGCAGACGATTGCAAGTATTGAAGATTTCAAACTGTCGAAGCAAACCTTCGAAGACGGAAGTGAAAAAGCCCTAGAATTCCCAATCAGTGACGTGTTGATTTATCACCTCAATAACGGTTCACGTGTTGTGGTTCGCCCTTCTGGCACAGAGCCTAAGCTGAAGTGTTACTACGAAGTGGTTGAACCATTTAGTGCAGAAGAAAGCTACGCGAACGCGCACAAGCGTGCTGAAGAGAAGATCGACATGTTGATCAGTGAGCATCAGCACTCTCTTCAATAAGCCCTAAATTTAAATCCAATAGTCTAGAGAACGGAATCTCAGACATCGAGCCCTCTTCTGGAGGGCTTTGTCGTCTATTTCATCTTGGGTTATGCCATCACAATTAGTGAAATCATTTTAATAGCTAGGATTTCATAGGCGAGTTCAGAATTCCGACTAAGCTTACTAAAAACATAAATGCCTTTTTGGAATTTCGTGATGCTAAAAATATTGGGTCTTTGCCTTTTGGCTTTTGTCTTACCTGTTCAGGCTGATGTCAATCGAACACTTAAAGTATGCTGGGAAGACGAAGCCAAACCGCCATTTCTGATGTTCAGTAGCAAAAATGAACCTTATGGCATCATGGTAGATGTCGTAGGCGTTGCGCTCAAAGAGAATGGCTACGAGCTGGAACATATTATTCAACCATGGAAACGCTGCTTACACTCTATTCAGAGTGGTAAGGTTGATTTGGTTCCCAACGCCTCATACAAACTGCAGCGCACGGAGTTTTCACGCTACTCTTACCCTATCTATGAAACCAATATCGCTTTGTTCTACAAAGCGAAACGATTCAGTTCGCCACCTCAGTTTTTGTCTCAGGAAGACATTGCCAACTATAAAGTTGGTGGCGTCTCTGGGTTCAACTACAGCTTTGTTCATCCCGATGTGAATATTGATGTAGGGGCAAAATCGCGCGAGCACTTAGTAAAAAAACTCATCGCAGATCGTGTTGATTTCGCTTTGCTGCAAGTAGAGGTGCTCAACTATTTAGCCAAACAGAAAAAGATCGATGCCACATTGCTGGAGTATGTCCCTTTTCCAGGCAAAAAATCCAAGGCGTACCACGTAATTTTTAGTAAAAAGACAAACGACTCTGAAAACTTGAAAATCCTGTTTAATCAAACTTTTTTAAACATGAAACACAATGGTGAGATTGAAAAAATTAAAGCAAAATACATGTAACCACTTTTTGTGCCATTACAAATTTGTATCGTTACAAGTTTATGCCGTTACAAACAGTGTTTCTTTCAAACCCATTGCGTACAGTATGGTCGTGAGATCAGTGTGTTGTATAACCAAATCGCAATCCGAGATTAGTGTCGGTTTAGGGTGGTGACCAACGCCAAGCCCACTTTCCTTCAGCATGTACTTATCGTTCGCACCATCCCCAACCGCGCATACATCCGCACTCTCGATCTGGAATGTTGACGCACATTTTGCCGCAATGGATGCTTTCTCTCGCCCATCAATAATTAATCCTTCCACTTCCCCGCTTAACATTCCATTACGGACATTGACATGATTGGCATAATACGCACTGAACCCACACATTTCCGCTACGTATTGGGCAAATACCGACAGGCCACTGGTAATCAAAACAGTTCTACACGCGTTCGCTTCTAATGTTCTCACTAACGTTTTGGCACCTTGACTTAACTTGATTTCACCACAAAGCGAAAACATCGTCTCTACCGACATTCCCTCTAACAATTGAACCCGACACTTAAATGAATCCTGAAAATCCAGTACACCATTCATCGCGTTTTCGGTGATGGTTTTTACCTCAGACCAAACACCATTCAAGCTCGCAAGCTCATCCATCATTTCCTGAACAATGATCGTCGCTTCCATATCGGCAACCAGCAACTTTTTTTGTCGTGCGTCTTTATGCTGAATCACACAATCAAATTCCAATCCTTTCGATTCTGCCTTCGCTCTCAACTGCTCAACCAGAAAAGACGCATTTTTATCATTGATGTCCAAATGAAAATCCGCCGCTTTTTCATAGGAAAGCCACGTAACATGTTTGAAGCGAACTCGATATTGGGAACAGAGAGTTAAAACAACCATAAAAATGGATGACCATTGATGGCCATTGTTTGCCTTGGTGACGACAGTCAGTACATACATAATTTATCTCGACGTTATTTATATTGTTGTACTGCAGATAAAACCGCCATTGTCCCGCAACACAGATATAGATTGACGAAAAAATAGGTGCTCTACCATTCACCTAAAGACATAATTTTTGCTCATAACTTTTAGCACCGCTTTCAATATTATTGGGAAAAATATGTACAGAAGTAACAACCCCACACCATACTAAGTATGTCGCGAGCAGTACCCCTCACGTGGGCTACGACTTTAGTTATAGTGAAGCGATATATACTTAGTTATAAGCCTTTCGTTTTGCCAAGTTGGTCATTGCGTAACCTAAGGCTTCTGTGCATCCTTTCTATTCACCCAACTCAAGGAAGTAGCATGTTAAACATACTGATTGCGGATGATCATGCGTTAGTTCGAAAGGGAGTTATCGCAGCACTTTCAGAGCATGTGAGCTCAGTTAACTGCGAAGAGTGCACGTGTATTGCCGACGTAATGACAAAGCTATCCGGTGGTGATGCAGATTTGGTTTTACTGGATATTTGCCTTCCAGATGCCGATGGGTTTTCAGGGTTGAGATCCATTAAATCTTCCTACCCTTCCGTCCCCGTCGCCATACTTTCTGCCAGAGACGACGAGCAATCCGTTCGGGGTGCATTGGATGCAGGAGCTGATGGATATATACCCAAAGCCAGTTCAACTCAGGTCATGTTGAGTGCTATCCAGTTAATTTTAGAGGGAGAAGTCTATCTCCCTTCATTGCTCCTACAAGCAACACAATCTCAAACCGATGGGTTGTCAAACAGTTCCTCGAATGCGCGCTCAGCTTCCGGTCTGACAAAAAGGCAGCAAGAAGTTCTTCAACTTATTGAGAAGGGATACTCAAACAAAGAAATTGCCCGCGAAATTTTCTGCACAGAAGGAACAGTAAAAGCACACGTCACTGCCATTTTTAAACTGCTAGGCGTGAATAGCCGAGTCAAAGCCGTGATTGCAGCCAAAGCCATTCAAGAGTAACCCGCCCGCGAGGGGTCAAACACAAGGTGACCTCTCCATACCCTTATACCCTTAGCCTCATATCCCCTAGACCTTAAGAGATAATCTTTTGGCACGAATTCATAACACTCCCAATCAGGCAGTAAGAGATACTGTTCATCATTAACGAGCGCCAATTTACCGCTGTCATTACGTTGTTTTTATTTCGGTTTTCAAGCGAATACACCGATGCAAACCGTAAGGTTAATGATCGTCGGTTGAGTAAATCCTTCATTTTTAGGCTTGTACTTCTGCCTATTCATTATGCGCTCCAAGGATTCAGGACATTCAACTAGGTGAGAACTGTATTGGCTTTTTGTACAGCGGCTCTCGCTAAGGCATTAGGAGCAATGAGATGAAAAACGAGCCAATCGACTTACAGCTAAGCGTTCACTATTTACGGTTAACGAGCGCTTTCAACGCTAACCCTTTTCCCAGCTACGACGCTCGTATTGAAAAGCTGAAATCGCTCAAGCACACCATTTTGCGCAACCAAGACTGCCTGCTAAAAGCATTAAGTCAGGATTTTGGCTACAGAAGTGATTATGAAAGTATTGTTGGTGATATTTATACGACCGTTTCAGCCATTAATTACACGCTAAAACACCTGAAAAGCTGGATGAAGCCTAATCGCCTTAAAATCGGTATACAACATCAACCTGCTCACTCAAGTGTGGTGTACCAGCCTCTTGGAGTAGTGGGCATAATCGCCCCCTGGAATTACCCGATCAACTTGGCACTGACCCCTTTAACCGCCGCTATCGCTGCGGGTAACCGAGTGATGTTAAAAGCCTCTGAACATACACCAAAAACAAACCAGCAACTAAAACGAATCTTGTCGGAAGTCTTCGAGGCAGACCAAGTCACCTTCATCCAAGGCGGTGCAGAAACGGCCATCGAGTTTACTAAGCTAAAGTTTGATCATATTTTTTTCACAGGCTCAACGGCAGTGGGCAGAGAAGTGATGCGTGCCGCAGCCGACAACTTGGTTCCATGCACATTGGAATTAGGCGGGAAATCGCCGGTAATCATCGACCAGAATGTGGATATTCCGAAAGCGGTAACTCGCTTCATTTTTGGAAAAACATTCAACGCAGGGCAAACGTGCGTGGCTCCCGATTATGTGTTTTGCCCCACCAGCAAAATTAAACAACTGGTTGAAGCGGTTTCGAACCAATATAAAGAAATGTACACGGAAGAATCTGAAAACATCGATTCCACCCATGTCATTAATCAAAATCAATTTGACCGCCTTTCCGAACTGGTGGAAGACGCAGTAGCAAAAGGCGCAAAAACTCATACCATTTCTCCGCTTTCCACACGAGACCAAAATACCTTTTTCCCACTCACGCTGATTACTGATTGCCAACCGGATATGCGTGTAATGCAAGAGGAGATATTTGGTCCCATTCTGCCCATTGTCGGGTACGAAAAAAAAGAAGAAGTCGCGCAGAGTATTTGCGCTGGCGATCGCCCTCTCGCCCTGTACCTCATCGGTGACGATAAAGACTTCCAAGAATACATACTCACCCACACCCATTCCGGCGGGGTGTGTATTAATGATGCCGCCTTCCATGTCACGGTGGAAGAGCTTCCATTTGGTGGTGTGGGTCAATCAGGATTTGGGAAATACCATGGACGGGAAGGTTTTCTTACCTTTTCGAATGCAAAAGCCATTTTAAAAAGAGGCGGGCATCTTTACCCGATGTCATTTTTGTTTCCGCCCTACGGCAACAAAATGCACGCACTTTTTTACAAGCTTTTTGTCCGCTAACGCGAAAAATAAGGTGAGATACTATGAACAGTAATGCGAATTTAGGGAAAATGATCGAGCTTACGTGTGCTCGTTTCGGCGACAGGGTCGCATTTGAATGCCAAGGAAAGGAAATCACCTTTAATCAAGTTGAACATCAGTCTAAGCAGCTCGCCATATGGTTTCAGCAACACCCAGAGTTGATACAAGGTGACCGTATTGCTATCCAACTGCCCAATGTACTGCATTATCCCATTGTGGCTTATGCCGCTTTACGTGCGGGGTTGGTCGTTGTAAACACCAACCCACTCTACACCTACCGAGAATTAAGCCACCAATTGGCGGATTCAGGCGCGAAAGCTTTGGTTGTGCTCGATGCAAACAACATCGATATTGAACAAATCAAGTTCGATACGAATGTCAGCATTTTTCTGCAAGCCAGCCCCGTTTTGAACGAGAATTCGCAAGTCACTCCCATTGATAGCGCCATAGACATGGCTTCTGGAGAACTGGCTCCCTACGATCCTTCCTACTCTGATATTTGCGTATTGCAATATACTGGCGGCACGACGGGTCAAGCAAAAGGGGCGTGCTTAACTCACCATGGATTAGTCCAAAACATCCTTCAGTTAAGCCATCGACTGAATAAGCAGCTGAACGATAATGGAGAGATTTCCATTTGCCCATTACCTCTGTATCACATTTATGCTTTTGCCGTGAATATGCTTCTAATTTTCTCATACGGGGGTAGAAATGTGCTCATACCTAACCCTCGTGATATTGATTCGATGATCACAGCAATCGAACCTCACTCATTCACTATGTTCTCTGGGATCAACACGCTTTTCGTTGCCTTATGTCACCACCCAAAATTTAAGTCACTGAATTTTGATAGTTTAAAATTAACGCTTTCTGGTGGGGCCGCGCTGACGGAAAATGCTCGGAAAATGTGGTTGGACACGACAGGGAAAACCATATCAGAAGGTTATGGGATGTCTGAAACTTCGCCGGTCATCGCCCTCAATGAACCTGGAAATGAAGAATACGGCACCGTCGGATTGCCGCTTGTCGATACGAAAGTGGAAATCTGGGATCTCAACGAAAAGCCCTTAGAATCGGGAGAAGTCGGCGAAATAGTGATTAGCGGTCCGCAAGTTATGGAAGGGTATTGGAATCGTTCTCAGGAAACTGAAGAAGTCATTACCTCAAGCGGCTTTTTTAAAACGGGGGATCTTGGGCTCATTATGCCTTCTGGGGCAATCAAAATTGTCGACCGACTCAAAGACATGATTTTAGTGTCTGGTTTTAACGTCTACCCGACCGAAATTGAACAAGTGTTGTGCGACCACCCATCCATTATGGAAGCCGCCGTTGTCGGAGGGGAGGATCCGAAAACAGGCGAGGCGGTTCTAGCCTATATCACCGTGTCTAACCCGCTCACTATTGATGAAGTTGTCGCGCATTGTCGCGAGAATTTGACCGCCTACAAAGTCCCTAAAATGATACAAATTCTGCCAGAGCTACCAAAGTCGACCGTTGGGAAAATTCTAAGAAGAGAGCTTCGCCGATAGAACTGCCATTGTCGCTATAAAGCGCTCAACCTAACAAAGTCGACATCGTCATTAAGCAGGGCATTCCACTCTCTCGGAATGCCTGCTTTCTTTTTCTGCCAAAAAAATTCACACAGACTCGAATGCAACTTAACCCGAGGCGCATTTCACCAGTAAAGAATGAGGCAAGTTTGAGCGTTAATTAACCTTGCAGGCTGACATGAGAATGGCTGATATCGCTTTTTACATCAGTCGAACTTTCTATATCGCTGGAGCTTAGGTACCGAGCACGGTATTCACCTGGGGTACAATTCGTCCAACGCTTAAAGGCTCGATTGAAATTTGCCACACTAGAAAAACCCACTAGATAGCCAATTTCTCCCAAACTGAGATGGGGTTGCTTAATGTACTCCATTGCTATCCGCTTGCGTGTATTCTCTAAGATTTCTTTGTAGCTCGTGCCTTGTTCATTGAGCTTGCGCTGGAGATTTCGAAGGCTAATGCCCAGTTGTTTCGCGATATCATATTGAGATGGCGCACCTACAGAGAGGTGATCGGTAATGCTGTTGATGATGGTATAGGTTAGATTTTCTTTATCAACGCGAGATAAGAATTGATCAAGTACTTTCTTGTGAACTTGATTGAGCATAGGGTTACAGCCCAACGCGCGTTTTTTAGCTTCCTCAAGATCATAAACAATCGTATTTTTTTCAGCACCAAACTCCACTTCACAGCCAAAGTACTCTTCCAAATACTGAGTATTGTCAGGGCGTTCGTAAGCAAACGTCACCAACTTAACATCGGGTTCGTAACTGGCAATTTCGCGTGAAAACTGAACCAAAGTTGCCATGAATGTTTCGGTGGATACTCGGGACAACACGTTCCTGCCGCTATCGGGGTATTTATGAACGATAAGCTCCGAGACCATTTTGTTGTCGTGAGTATGAACTTGCATACTGCAACAGTTTGAAATGACACGCTTGTACTGCGCAATTCGCTCGAACGCATCAAGCAAACTATCGGAAGATATCATCGCGTAGCCCAAAGCATGAAACGTACTGGGATGAAAGTTTTTGGCAACTTGTGTGGGGAAGTAAAACCCGAGCGCTTGTTTGTTGCAGTGAATCAACAAATCTGAAAGTCGTTCAATGCCTATTCTAGCTTCAGGGTTATTAATGCAGGCTGGGTCTATATCAAATTGATCTAGAATGGCACTTGTTTGTAAATTGGCATCATTCATTGCCTTAGTGATGGGTATGAGCCACCCGCTCAGTGTTGAATAATACTCGTTCATAAAGCTAAACCACTCAAACCAGTCAGTTAACACAAATTTAACATAAAGCGTAAGTAATCGTAATGATACCAATAATGAGATTATGGGTATTATTCTTTGTGTTTCAATATTAAGACTTCTCGCCGCTCATTTGCCCGTTCCTGAGTGCCAACAGAGACTAAAAAAAGAAGGGCCTCATCACTGTTACGCTTCGTCCTCCCCTAACTCTATCGCTTATTTATCAGAACATTAGCGACTTATTCAACCACACCAACCCGCCTTTTTCCCTTCAACAGCAAGGCGTGCGCACAAAGACAATCATGTGGCAGGTAATGACAATTGAAACAATAAAAATACGATTAACATGACATCATGGGTTCATCATTTAGCGTTGATACTTTCCGCCTAAGATCATACCGTTTGTACAAGAAACGTACTTGTTGACTAGGTATTCTCAACATCAGATTGAGCTATGGAATAAATGAGTGAAGCCCGGAAAAACCGGAGAGAAACACGGCAAACGGATCACATTATCGTTCGTCGACATTTAACTATAGCCCCACATCATCAGCCTATGCTGAGCTGTGTTGCGGTAACTACACGACATGAATGCAGGTATGTTTATGAGTGACATCGAAAACAACAAGGCGTTTCTGGATTCGCCTGAATTTCATCAACTACAACAACAGATTGCAACCTATGAACGACTCAGGCAATCGGGGTTGCCTGAACAAGATGCGATGCAAAGAAGTTTACAATATGACACCCAAGAAAAATTAGATCCCATCGTGCTTCCAAACTGGGAAGATTGGGAGCGAATTTGCCCCAAAGACGCCGATCCAAACTGGCGGCCTCAAGCAGTAACGGGTTCCCGCATTAACGAATTACCTGAATTTCCATTTCCCGTTATTCCACAGCATGCGACTGAAGAACAAAAAGCCGCGCGTAAAAAGCAAATTGAGCAGGCTAAAAAAAACAACTGGCATGATTACAAACGTCTTCTTAATGTCCCTGTTCACGGAAACGTAGATTCAATAGAAGTGCGAAACAACACGCCGTGGACAGTGAGAGGAACAGAAGAAGAGCGAAATGCTCGCGCACAGGAATGGGACTTTGGGGTAAGCGATACCTGCCTAGCACGTGCCGATGATTGGGCACTGTTTGACGCGAGCGTACGGCACATCAGTAAAAACCTCGTACGAATTGCTTTAATAGGCGGTCCAGCCGTCATTAGCGGCCTCATACTTTTGCTTGGAAAACTGGTTGAATTGGTCATTACAGGGCAGGCAAAATTCGAAACCGTCGACCCAATTGTTCTAACGGTGCCCCCTGTAGCAGTCTGGTCTGCGGACGATTTAATGTTCTACCCTTACGACATTGATAGCGATACCGGTGCTCGTAAATACGACCCTCAATACCCTCGCCCACCGTGGCACGAAGACTTCTTTAACGATGATGTGATCGCACACCTTCAAATTGCACCTGAAACCCCAGTTTTTGATTACTTTCAGCCTCTCAAAGAGCCAATGAGTAACTTCCCGTTTACGGATGCAATGTTCAACAAAATCGAAGGGTTTAAAGACGACAACTTTGCTGATGCCATGAGTGAAGGGCGAGTATTTGTGACCGACTTTGGCGATTTTCATGACGAAGTCATGGCGCAATTCCAGCCCGATAGAACAGCAGACGACATCCCACAAACGGGGGGAAGGCTGTACCCCGCTATCGCGATGTTTGCGGTTCCGAAAGGAAGCAACAAACTGAAAACCATCGCAATACAACCCACTCAACGCCCACCTTTGAACGACTGGGAATGGTGGTGGTGGTACAACTTTGGATTTGGTAACGTCCCTCATCCACCATCAAAAATCATCACACCAGCCGATGATAAGTGGACATGGAGAATGGCGAAAAATACGTTTACCACCATGTATTCCATGTCCAATGTGATTGATCACTTATCAACCCATGTGTTTCTCTGGCCGGTATCCACCAGTTTTTATCGAACCATACCGGAAAGCCACCCACTATCAGCCTTGGTACTGCCACATTTATCATCGCTTTCTTTTAACAATTATCTAGGCGTATTTTTTGACCCTTCCACCAAAACGTCCAACCCTGACGGAACAGCCGTTTATGGCGATGGCTACGGCGGAACGTTAACGGGGGTGGTGAAAACCATCTCAGGCATCAGTAACAAGTCGTTTGTTCACGGCACCATAAGACGTTCTAAACACTATCACTTTACCCAACATGGTCAGCCATTTGATCGCAGAAAAAATGGGGAATTTGATGCTATCGGGGATTACCCACAACACGATGATGACATCGGACAGTGGCAAGCCATACGCGATTGGGTAGAAGGGTATATCCATCTCTACTACAACAGCGATAGCGATGTTGCTAACGATAATGAAGTGCAGGATTTTTTCGAAGACGCGTATGGCGCGGGTGTGAATGGATTCCCTGCTTCTGCCTCTACTAGACAAGAGCTGATCGACACCATCAGCCACCTTATTTACTGGATGTCGGTAAACCATGGGTTAGGTAATTTGTCAGGATTCCAGCCATTGGGCGCTCTTGGGTACTATTCACATCTCGCATTGGACCCAGGTGGTTACAGAACAAAAACCGACTGGTTACACGCTTGCCCTCGATTAAATGTCGGGATGGGGCTCTTTGAATTTGCTAGAAACTTCCTCGATGTACCGGTTCCTTGGCACCGAAGTTTTGGTAAATACCCACAAGGTAACTTTATGCATGATCCTCGTGTGTACACACATTTACACCAGTTCCAAAGTGAATGTAAAAATATCGATGACACGCTAAGAGCGAAAAACCGAAACAGACGTTGGGCATATGAGTTAAAACTCCCCTCCACGTTAACAGTAAGCCCTTGGAATTAATTGGAGAATCAATATGTTTAAAAACAACGTGAATCGCCGACAAATGATGAAACTTGTAGGCAAAACATCTGTGGCGGGTTATGCCTTAACGTCTATCAGCCTCAATGCTTCCACCAATCTTATATCCGCAAAAGGTGAAGACGAGGCAAGCTCTCCAGAAGCGTTCATTCAATCGATTCTCAGAAAGAAACTTGGGAAGCTTGATGAAGTGACAGAGGAAGAAATCACGTTTTTCGCGAAGCAATATGTGGCGTTCCATGGGGAAGATTTCAATTATAAGAAACAGTTGGAGTCCCCTATAGATGAGCTCATGTTAATGAAGGAGTTTGTGCAAAGTGTTAAGTATCGACCAATCGCGTAAACAGCGCTTACTTCACTAAGCTTTGCCAATCGCCCTTCGTGTTTGTTGTCACCGAGGGCGATTGTTTTACTCATACAAAACGTATAGCTCGACTCTCGTTAGCCTCAGAAATGAAACCGATATGAGGAGCTGTTAACTCTCTGTATCTAAATCCCTGTATTTAACTCTCAGTATTTAGATCTCGCCAGATATGCCGTAATAGAGCGCCTAACTTCCCAGCACTGACTGGCTTGGTAAGAAAATGGGCACCAATAGATTCTGCATTCACTCGAACTTCTGGGCTAGAATCTCCAGAAATCACCACACTGGAAAATTCAGGTCGATTGGTTTTACGTTTCAGTTCCGCCACCACATCCAGAGCAGAATACCCATCGTCTAGGTGAAAATCGGATATCAGGATAAAAGGTTCGGCATTCGAGAACTCAAAGCATTCAACATCTGAATAGTATTTAAATTCATGAACTTCGCATCCCCAGCGCTCCAGTAGTTGCCTAGTGGTATTCAATACTTGAGGGTCGTTCTCCACAAGCAAAACGGGTAAACCGTCCATTTTTCTGGTTGGATAACTTTCCTGATCGTGTTGAATTCTGGGGGCATCGTGTTTGCCTCTTGGTAATGCGACGGAAAAACCCGTTCCGCGCTCAGACGAATAGACGTGTATGTCCCCTTCCATCAGTTTTGCGAGCTGCATCGTGATGGCGAGCCCTAAACCAAGACCCGACTTGCCCTCTGTCTGAGTTTTTTTGCCTTGGTAAAACTCTTTGAATATTTTCTGTTGTTCATGCGACGGAATACCCGGTCCGTTATCCCAAATTTGTATCTGAATCTGCTCCGTTCTATTTCTTACTCCTAACAGGATTTTCCCCTGTTCAGAATAGCGCACAGCATTGGACAATAGGTTACGTACGATTCGCTCCACCATCGCGAGATCCGCAAATACATGCGCAGAAGTGGGCACATAACGGAGCATCGATTCTGGTTTATCCAAACCATGCCGATACTCTTGAGCAAGACGAGCGAGCATTCCATCCAAAGCGAAGTGTTCTAATCTTGGTGTGATGGCTCCGGCTTCTAGCCGCGAGAAATCCAGAATGTCTGTAAAGAGCTGATTCATACTTTGATGTGCAAAATACACATCTTTTAGCCGCTCAAAATATGGGGTGTGTCGAGCGTCTTCTATAAGCGGTTCCAATAGCAGCCCCATCGCGTGTAATGGCTGCCGGAGATCGTGGCTAGCAGACGCTAGGAATTGGGATTTCGCTCGATCTGCGGATTCGGCTTTCTCCATCGCACATATCAGTGCACTCTCCGCCACTTTTCGGTGAGTGATGTCCGTATGCACACCTACGGTTCCACCTTGCTCTGTTCTGCGCTCAATGATGGAAATCCACGTACCGCTGCTCAACTCCAAATCCAAACTTTGTATTTGGTTGTCTCTCAGTGCCAACCTTTTTTCGAGGTAATTTTCCGGTTGAGAGACCTTATTGTAACGAGATAACCACAGTAATAAATCGGTAAAATCTCGCTCTTCCATATCCCAAGTTTCAGGAAAGCCATACAATTCCCGATACCGAGCGTTGCACAACACCAACTTGTCTCTCTCGTCATATAAAACAAAACCTTCTGTAATGCTCTCTATCGCATCCAATAACTGATTCTGAGCTTGGCTTGCTGCATTTCTTGCTTGTTTTAATTGGTACTCTCTGTCTTGAATCGTATCGACAAAAAACTTCAACGTACCTGCCATGTCCGTAATTTCGTCATTGCCTTCTAGAGGTATACGCACCAGCGTACCTTTTGCGTGCGCATCCATGCTGGTTTTGAGGGATTGTATTCGGCTGATCACAGAACGATCGATATAGAGGAAAATCCCCACACCCGCCACTACGCAGACAATGGCGGCTAATACCAATTGAATGGTTCTCTGTTTTGTTTCTTCAACAATATCTTGATTCTGACGCATGACCTTTTGTTCTATCTGGTCAATGATCACCGTGGTAACAGACAGGAACCGGCTCACGCTTTGTCTGTGTTGGGAAAACACGCCATCTAATTCCGATTGCACTTGAAACTTCTTTTGGTTCAAAGCAAATAGGCCGCTGGCACCTTCAGCAAGTTCAACCATTTTAGTAAGTGCTT
This sequence comes from Vibrio penaeicida, assembly GCF_030689305.1. Lineage (GTDB taxonomy): Bacteria > Pseudomonadota > Gammaproteobacteria > Enterobacterales > Vibrionaceae > Vibrio > Vibrio penaeicida_B. The sequence continues at coordinate 207,340 of NZ_JAUYVM010000008.1, forward strand.
GTTTGTGTTTTGATCTTTCCCCTTTTTCAAACAGGTCCAATTCAGATTCCAGAGTCTGCTCCAGCACATCAAATTCTTTTTGATACCGCCGTAACAAGACCGGATGCTCAACTCCACTCAATTGATTCAACAAGATCGACATGTTGGCGAATGTGAGATACCAGTTTGAATGAAATATTTGCCTAGATTCTGTGGCGACAATGTGGTGTTTTTGAGTAAAATCCGACTGCAACTGATTGATTTGATATAGGGTGTGTCGCCAGCTATTGTCCCATTCTATTCGCTTTGACACCAAGCGACTCAATTCACTAAAGCTGTCAGATAAATCGGACCGGTAGCCATTCAAACGCTCTGCTTGTTCACTGTTTACAGCATTGTTGGACAGTAGCGTGATGGCATTGCCCAGCAATGAGTCCTGATCCCGGACTTGAAACATCACAGACTCATTAGCCTGTTGGGAGCGCGCCGTCATCATCGAGGGCGCAAAAGACATCAACGACGCATTAAATTGCCTTAAATCCGACGCCGCTATGATCGCTTTAACCCCATCGACTGCAACATCATTAAAGCGCTTTTGAAATCCATTGTAGGCGTTAATGGCCATGATGCTCACCAGCACTGCCAGCAACACCAGTACCCCAAGTGACAGGAACATGCGAACTGAAATTCCGTAACGAGAACGATCAAACTTCATATTAACTACCGAAAAGGCGCAGGTTGATGTAAACCACCGTTAATCCAAAGTTCATTCACTCCCCGATCTATCCCTTCAATAGACGCCTCGCTTAGGTTCTGGCTATACAATTCTTCATAATTGCCGACATCTCTAATAATTCTGAAAGCCCATTTGGCATCCAAGCCTAGGCTGCCTAGCCATACATCAGGTGTATTCAGTAGTCGCTTCGCTTCTGGGCTGAGCTTGGTACCCGCGTTAGTAACATTTTGGCTACTCAACCCTAAGTACTCAGCAAGAATAGGAACTTGGCTGCTCCAACGCACCACATCAAACCAATTGGGATCGTCGTCTCTCACATAGGGTCCGAGCGGCTCACGGGAAATCACATCACTCAGTAAATGATAGCCATTAGGATCATCAAGCAACCCCGTTAAACCACCGAGCAAATCGGTGACTTCGGAGGTCATTAGCTGGCAACGGCTGCGTAAAAACGCATGCCATCGCCCGGCTTGACTCTCGGTTTCAAGTATTTCGAAGGGTAAGTTGTTCTGTTGGATATAGTCTTTAATGTTTTCAAGTGATGTGGTTCCTTTGGTTACGCACACCGTCGCTTTATCCAATTCTGCCGCCCGAACGATTGCTACCGTTTTCTTCCCATTAACGTATTTATTGATGAGCAGCCTCTGTTCGTCATACAAGGTCACCCCTGTAAAACTCAGACCCAAACTCACATCGCGCTGAAATGTCCATGTCGCTGTGCGAATAATCACATCCACTTCTTTGTTTGCTAATGCCTTAAATCGTCCTTGGCTATCCAAGGGGATGTATTGAACGGCTTCAACATCCTTAAGAACGGCGGCAGCGATCGCTCGGCAGAAATCAACATCAAACCCTTTCCATTTCCCATCTCGGCTTCGCGTTGCAAAACCGAAATCGTCAATCCCGACCCCGCAACGTAAATAGCCCCTCTCTTGAACAGCTTGAAGCGTCTCTCCTCCCCACCCCCGTTCCGCTTGAAATAGGACAACAATCAAAATGCCCAACACGATTTTTTTCATGCACATTCCTTTCTGCAATGATACTTTTTGGTTAGGGTCTGTTGCTCTAGACCATTCCCTCAAAAGGCTTTTTCTCTTCAAAGGATAGCAACATTGGCTTCACAACGGACAAAATTTGAGCATCGATGTAACAAAGATCGCGAATCAAATCCATGTGATACGCGCTGGTCTCTAAGCTTTCAATTTTGCCCGCTTTGATACGCCGAATATGTTCTCGAACACCCTCTTCTTCCATTTCGTGAATTTGCTTGCGTTCGTGGTAAATTTGCTTCGCCATCGCCTGATCATTGGTGATAAACGTGCCAAGCATTAACTTTAGTCGCCGATGAACGTGTTTGTGTATCGACAACAACTCCTCTTCACCTCCTGATGAGAAATGCTTATTTTGGTTGGCTTTGGTGGCTAATATTGTTGCCATACTCTCAGTAAGATCACCGATGTGCTCCAATTTCGTTGAGAACACGAGGATTTCCGTAACACGTTTGCTTTCAAATTTATCCAACTCCGTCCTACTGACGGCTGAGAGGAAATGGCGAATTTTTTCATGCAATTCGTCAATACTATTATCGAGCGCACCTATTCGTTCTGCTGTTTTCAAGTCATTGTTCACAATCGCGTCGCGAGTAAGGAGTAACATTTTGTCGACCACATCGCCCATTCTCATGGTTTCTCTTAATGCAGCGGCAAGCGCCGTTTTCGGATCGCCAATGTAATCGCTGTCTAAATGCCGCGCATCGTCAGAAACTGGCTGTTTCGAGTTTGAAGCTAAAATAGTGGACATAAAATCGGCGACAGGATGAATAAAGCCAATAAAGAACAAAGCGATAGCGATGTTAAACATCATGTGAAAATGGACCAGCTGACGTGAATCCGAACTGTCTATGTAGCGCATTAACTCAGGTAGGTACGCCAAAAAGGGGCTTACCACCAACACACCGGAAAGCTTAAACAATCCATTCCCAATAGGGACACGCCGAGCGATAGGCGCGTCATTCAATGTCGCCATGATAGGAGGTAACGCACTGCCAAGGTTCGCCCCTAAAATCATGGCAAAGGCTAATTCCAAGGGTAAAACTTGGTTGGAGACCATTGAAACAATCAGTAGAACAACCGCTAAACTGGAATGAAGCAGCCAAGTCAGCAGTGCCGCCAAAATAATGCCCAACCCAATTTCGCTTTCAAGTGCGCCAATGAGATGAACTAATAAAGAGGATTCATTTAAAAACGCGGACAACTCTACAAGAATTTTCAGCGATAAGAGCATGAGCCCCAACCCAAACAGCGCGTAGCCAGAGCTTTGCACGACAAACGCCTTGCCATGCTTACGAAGTAAATGCCCCAAAATCATCAGGAAAGGGGATATCCAACTGGCATCAAAAGTAAGCACCTGTGCCACCAATGTCGTGCCGACATCTGCCCCCAGCATAACGGCCAATGCTGGTGCGGTGCTGATCAACCCACGAGCAGAAAAGGAGGCCACCATTAACCCTGTTGCTGTGCTGCTTTGCAACAAAGTGGTGACCCCTGCCCCTACAAGCAAAGCGGAAAATCGATTGGCAACACTCATGCCTATGGCGACTTTCAAGTCATGACCAAACGCCTGAGTGATGCCTTTTCGTACCATATTCATCCCCCACAAAAGCAGGACTATCGCCCCGAACAGAGATAATAAAGTTTGCATAATGACCTTTACTTGGAATTAGTGAGAGAGTATTTGACTCAAAAACGATCGTGTTCTGTCGACTCTCGGATGATTAAAGAAATTCTCAGGATCGTTCTCTTCCACGATCTCCCCTCCGTCCATAAAAATCACTCGGTCAGCCACTTCTTTGGCAAACCCCATTTCATGCGTTACGCACACCATTGTCATGCCTTCTTCTGCGAGCTCGACCATTACATCCAGCACCTCTTTGATCATCTCTGGATCAAGCGCAGAGGTGGGCTCATCGAACAGCATGACTTTGGGGTTCATGCATAATGAGCGAGCAATCGCCACGCGTTGTTGCTGACCGCCCGATAACTGACCTGGGTATTTGTGGCTATGCTCTGCGATGTTGACCCGCTTAAGGAAATTCAACGCCATCACCTCCGCTTCTGCTTTTGGCATGCTGCGTACAAGCATCGGAGCGAGCGTTAAGTTCTCTAAAATGGTCATATGAGGGAACAAATTAAAATGCTGGAAGACCATTCCTACATCGCTGCGTACATTCTCTATATTTTTGAGTGAATGATTCAGCTCTACCCCTTCAACGTGTATTTCCCCTTCTTGGTGCTCCTCCAAGCGGTTTAAACAGCGTATTAGCGTCGATTTACCTGAACCAGAAGGTCCGCATAAAACGATTTTCTCGCCTTTTCTCACTTCAAAATCGATGTTTCTTAGTACGTGAAATTGGTCGTACCATTTATTCAACCCTTTCACTTCAATCATGACTTCACTCATTTTCTTTCCTTTTAATGATGAGATTTCGCACCCTGTTCTTCTAAATGCTTGCCATAGCGACTCATGGAGTAGCAAATTACCCAATACACGAACGCCCCAAACACGTAAGACTCTGCTTCAAAGCCAAGCCAATCTGCGTCTTGCGTTGTTGATTTCAGCATCCCCAGTAAGTCCAATAGACCCACAATAAGAACCAAAGAGGTGTCTTTAAAAAGCGCAATACAGCGACCAATGAGTGGGGGTAAAACATGGCGTAGCGCTTGTGGGATCACGATGTAAAACATGGTCCACCGATAATTCAGCCCCAGTGCTTTTGCCGCATCAAACTGCCCGTTGGGTATCGCCTGAAGCCCACCCCGAATGACTTCTGCTATGTAAGCGGATGAAAACAAAATGATGCCTACTTGAATTCTAAGCAGGTTATTGATGTCCATGCCTTCGGGCAAAAAGAGAGGCAACATAACGGATGCCATAAACAGGATGGTGATCAGTGGCACGCCGCGAATCGTCTCTATTGAGGTGACACACCAAATTCTGAGTAGAGGAACGTTAGAAAAACGACCAAGTGCCAACAGAATGCCTAGCGGCACTGAGATAATGATGCCCACACACGCCAGTAGAAGGCTGAGCATTAATCCCCCCCAGCGAGATTGATCCACTTCCGGCAGCCCTAACGATCCTCCGCCAATTAACCAGTAGGCGACGAACGGCAGTACCAGCCACAGCGACACCATTCGCAACCCTTTCACTTTTTGCGTAATGGTCAGCCCTATCACCCCAAACAGTAGGAGTAGAGACAGCGTGGGCCGCCATACCTCTTCGGGCGGATAAATCCCAACCATTAATATGCGAAAATTCGCAGCCACAAATGCCCAGCACGCTCCCGCACCTTCTACACGGCACTCTTGCGCACTGCCCTGCCATACACTGTCGATGAACGCCCAGCTAATGAATGGGGGAAGTCCCCACATCAGGATGGTAATGGATAGTAAGGTCAACAAGCTGTTGTACCACCCATCAAACAAATTTTTATGTATCCAATGAACAATCCCTGTCACTTGAACGGGCGGTGTCATAGGTGGTTGAGGGATGAACTCTATCGGCTCGCTGTTCACAATGGATCTTTCTATTACCGTCGTCATTGCTCGCTCCTTCTAGCGCTCGACCAGTTGAACTTTCGAGTTCAATACATTCATTAACCAGGAAATCACAAGGTTGATTGCCATATAAACCGCCATCCACATCGCGATGATCTCAATCGCTTGGCCGTTTTGACCTATGATGGTTCCGCCAATGGACACCATGTCTGGATACCCAATAGCAACGGCTAATGAGCTGTTCTTAACCAAACTTGCGTAGTCGTTGGTTGTCGCAGGGATCGTGACCCTAAGCGCCTGAGGAAGGAGGACCCGAGTGGTGATGTAAGATGATTTAAGCCCGAGCGCTTGTGCCGCTTCTATCTGTCCTTTATCAACCGACTGCAATCCACTGCGCACGTTTTCTCCAATAAATGCTGCGGTGTACAGTACAAGCCCAACAAGCAGAGCAAGAAACTCGGGGCGTAGAGATATACCTCCCGCGAAGTTGAACCCTTGCTGCACGGGAATATCCCACGTAATGGGGTTACCTAGCATCAAGTACGTTAGCGTAGGCAACACGATGACAATACTTAATGCCAACCGACCTGTTGGCAACGAATGCCCCGTTCTTTCACTGTAGTTTTTTCCCCATCTCAGCAAAATCCCGAACAAAACCAATGACACAATCAAAGAAAAAACCAGAACTGAGAAGCCGTCACCAGCCATGGGTTTGGGGAGATAAAGCCCACGTACGTTTAGGCGTATATGTTCAGAAATTTCAATACTTTCTCGCACATGCGGTAGGCTCGCTAGCACAACGGTATACACAAAAATAAGTATCAGAAGCAGTGGTACATTCCGAAGTGACTCCACATAAACAGAAGCAAGCTTTTTAACGATGTAGTTTTTGCTCACCCGACATACCCCAACGAATACGCCCAATATCGTGGATAACACAATGGCAATGAACGACACATACACCGTATTCACTACACCATTAACAAATGCCCACCCATAGCTATCAGTAGGAAAATAAACCAATAGCGAATCGCCAATAGGCAACCCTGCTTCTTGATTCAAAAATTCGAAACCAGACTCAATCCCCCTTGCTTGAAGGTTCGATTGAGTATTTTGAAAAATTAAAAAAGCGAGCCAGAAAAGTGTTCCGAGCACCAACACCTGAGCGCTCAGCTTCACAAAATGAGATTCACTGGCTTTTAACCGACTTATTGTTGAAATAGCCACACATTTTCCCTCAATAGGTGGCTTGGTTTAACATCGACATAAACCAAGCCATGTCAGTGTTAACGGATCGGGTAAGCGTACATAAGACCGCCATTGACCCACATTGAATTGACGCCTCGCTCTAACCCTAGCGGCGTGTTCTTTCCTAAGTTGCGTTCAAAGATTTCTTCGTAGTTTCCGACCGCCAGCAACGAACGTTTCAACCACTCAGGATCGAGGCTGAGTGCTTTACCCATATTCCCCGAAGCCCCTAACATTCTTTGCACGCTAGGATCCTTGGATATTTTGGCCTGCTCGCTCACGTTACTTTGAGTGATGCCTTTTTCTTCAGCTTGCATTAACCCATTGATGACCCAAGTGACGAGATCTTTCCATTGGTTATCACCATGGCGAACCAGAGGCGCGAGTGGCTCTTTGGAAATGAGGTGATCGAGAATAACGTGCTTAGAGGAGTCTGGTAGCGTTGAACGCCACGACGCCAGTTGGCTCACATCGGTCGTAAAGGCATCACACCGGCCGGACTTGTACGCATTGAAGGCTTCTTTTTTACCCTCAAAAACCACCGCTTCTAGCTTGATGCTATTAGCTCGTGCAAAATCGGTTAGGTTGAGTTCTGTGGTTGTGCCAGTCGTCACACACACTGACGCCCCATTAAGTTGCAAGGCGTGCTTGATGCCAAGCTGTTTATTCACCATAAAACCTTGGCCGTCGTAATACACAACTTTGGTAAAATCGACGCCCTCTTTGGTGTCGCGTTTCATTGTCCATGTGGTGGTTCTTGAGGTCATGTCGACCTGACCAGAAGCCAATGCGACAATTTTCTGCTTGGACGCCAGCGGGACAAATTTCACTTTTTCCGCGTCACCGAGCACCGCGGCAGCGACTGCACGGCAAATATCCACATCCAGCCCTATCCATCGTCCACTGCTATCGGGGTTGGAAAACCCAGGTGTACCTTCACTGACTCCGCATGCCAGTTCGCCTTTCTTTCTAATATCGTCGATTGTTCCAGCGTGAACAAAACCCGATCCGAGTACTGCTAGAGTGGCTAATGCACCCCATACCTTCCTTGTCACCATAAATCCTCCATTCGTGTTCATGGCATACAGGGGACTTACCCTGTTTATCCAGTGTATGGAGTCTTATGGAGAAGAAATATTGGGCAGAAGTAGAAAATAAAAGAGGCATTGGTTATAGAACTTCTTCCGATTAATCCGAAAGGAATACGACTTTTGATACAAACTGAAATAGGGTTAACTGACTACTTGTGACAAGTAACTGTAATAACTAAAAATATTTCAAAAGAAGGTGTTCGACAACGAACACCTAGTAGTTCACTGCAACGATGTGTTCATGCCCAACGTCTTCGTACTTGAGCACGTCTTCGATAACAGAAACATTGCGAATGGGATCGGGCATTTTGTGTTCCGATAGCACCATAGAGAGATCGCGTTTTACATCCACATCCGCAATAGGTACGGCTTGCATTAAACGCTGGGTGTAGCTGTGACGAGGTGAACTGAGTACCTCATCTCTGGGGCCCATTTCAACTATCCGCCCACCATGCATTACCGCCACTCGGTGTGATACTTGCTCCACGACGGCCATATCATGGGAAATGAACAAATAGCTCACACCCAGTTTCTTCTGCAATCGTTCCAAAAGCTCAAGAACTTGCGCCTGAACAGACACATCCAGTGCCGAAACGGATTCATCTGCAATCACCAATTTGGGCTGAGATGCAATAGCCCGAGCGATGCTGATCCGTTGACGTTGCCCACCTGAAAACTGATGAGGGTATCGATTCATGTGATTCGGCAACATGTCGACTTGTTCAAGCAACAACGCGACATGATCGCGTACATCTGAAGCTGGGCATATTCCATGAATCAGCAATGGCTCTTTGAGCAGTTGGAATATGGTTTTTCGTGGATTTAAGGAACTGTAGGGGTCTTGAAATACCATTTGAATATCTTTGCGAATGGCGCGTAAACCCTGACCACGCAGCCCGTTTAGCTCAACACCATTAAGGTTGGCGCTGCCACAAAACGACAGCATGTTCATCAACGCTTTTCCGATGGTGGATTTACCGCAGCCGCTCTCGCCCACTAGCCCTAAGGTTTCACCCGGTTTTATCGCGAACGACACATTTTCTACCGCCCTCACCTCCAGTTTTTCTTTTTGCCACCAAACATGTTGAACCGGAAACCGTACACAAAGATTGTTTACGTCCAGTAAAGGCTGGCTTTGAGGTACTTCTTCAACAGGCTTGGCATGCCCGAGTTTAGGCACAGCGGCCAATAAATCTTTGGTGTAGTTTGCGGTGGGAGATAAAAACAAGCTGCGCACATCCGATTGTTCCTCCACCACCCCTTGGTTCATCACCACAACTTTATCCGCCATTTCTGCGACCACCCCCATATCGTGAGTGATCATCAAAACTCCGGTATCGAAGTCGCTTTTGAGTTCATTGAGCAGCGATAAAATCTGCGCTTGAATGGTGACGTCTAAAGCGGTTGTTGGCTCATCGGCAATCAAAATTTTAGGGCGACACACCAGAGACATGGCTATCATGATACGCTGTAACATTCCGCCAGACATTTCATGAGGATACTGATGATAGCGCTTCTGCGCATGAGGGACTTTCACCGCGTCTAACATACTGATCGCCATCAGTTTGGCGCTGCCGTAATCGACACTACGGTGCGCTTGAATGGCTTCGCACAGTTGCTGACCAGCGGTCATTAGAGGATTCAGCGATGTCATCGGCTCCTGAAAAATCATGGCGATGTCGTCCCCACGCATCGCACGCATGCTCTTTTCAGGCGTGGTCAATAGGTCTTTCCCCTCAAACCAGATATGACCACTTACCACTTTCGCAACGGGCGGCAGTAACCCCATAATTGCGGTACTGGATAGCGACTTCCCACTCCCAGATTCCCCAGCAATACAAACGGTTTCACCCGAATTCAGAGTAAACGACAAATCGTCGACCACCCTGTGATATTGCTTCCCTGCCGCAATGTCGATGGAAAGATGTTCCACCGACAACATCGCCTTATCCATTCGGTAACTCCTACTCGAACACTACGTTAGGCATGTAGAATGTGACGAGCCAATTTGGCGCATCGACAATTTCACTGATCCTTAAGTCGCCACACACTGAGCAGAGCATGTAAGCTTGCTCGGGTGTCATATGATGTTGAGCGCAAAGCAAATCCACCATTTGGCTGACAGCGCTTCGTGCGCCAGCCATCAGATCTGGCTCTACCCCCGTTGTGACTTGATACCCTTTACTGTCTAGGTGGTTAGTCACAGGACCGGTTGTGGTGAAGTATGGCGTATCGATTTTTAGGTTATCTACAACATCCAGTTCGACCACTACATTCATTGGGCTTTCTATCGCGGTTCCGCATACTTCCCCATCACCTTGAGCCGCATGGGTATCACCGATAGACAATAGCGCCCCTTCCACTTCAATAGGCAGATAAAGCGTGGTACCAGCCGACAAATCTCGGATGTCCATATTGCCCCCAACCCGCCTAGGGGGCACAACGGAATGATCCCCGTTTTGTGCCGGAGCAACGCCAATGGTGCCAGCAAACGGTTTAAGTGGCACGTTGGCGCATTGCCCAAAAGCCGCTGGAGCTAGGGTTTGCGTGTCGTACGACCAAAGGTTCAAGGCTGGGGCTTGAAATTGGTCTGCCAGCAATCCAAAACCTGGAATATTGGCGGTCCAGCCAAACCCGCTGGGCTTGAATTCGTGAATGGTCATTTTCAACACATCGCCCGGTCTCGCACCTTCAACGAATATAGGCCCAGTTACTGGATTGATTTTGCCAAAGTCCAGCCCTGCAATGGCTTCAGCCGTAGAAGAGGTGGTGAGTTGCCCACCAGAGCTGTCTAAGCATTCAAATTCCAATGTGGTTCCCCGCGCCACATGGTACGCGGGGGGAATGGCGTTATTCCAACCATGATGGTGGTGGATGCTATGAATGGTTTTCACAAACGAGTTATTGCACATCTTTAGCCCACACATTTTCATAGTTAACAGGAATATGAACCGGATCAACGAAGATACTGGTGTCACCGCCTAAGCGTTCAGAACGAATGGTAAAACGACGTTCGTTAAATACCGGCACCCAAGGCGCATCAGCCATCAAGTCGACGTAGATGCTTTCCCACTCTTTCATTCGTTGTGCTTGCTGCGATTCCGCTACCATTGCGTCGGCTTTTGCTGCTCGCTCGTCTAGATCTTCGTTGCAATACCATGCCCAGTTCCAGCCGCCATCAACTGCGCCACCACAACCAAGAATCGGTCCATAGAAGTTTGACGGATCAGGGAAGTCTGCAATCCAAGCCATGCCGCCAGACCAAATCATTGGCGCTTGGCTGGCGTCACCCCCAGCGGCGATCACATTGGCTTGCGCGAGTGCTTTAATTTCGGCTTTCACGCCAATTTTGGCTAAATCTTGTTGAATGGCCTGTGCAATACGTGGCTGTGGATCGGTATTCGCGACGTAGATTTCAGTACTGAAACCGTCTTTAAAACCTGCTTCTGCTAGCTTGTTTTTGGCCATTTCTGGGTCGTACGCGTAGCCTTTGTAAGACTTGGAATATCCAGGCATAGCAGGAGGCAATGGTTGGTTCGCTGGTGTGCCGCGCCCATTAATGATTTGTACAATGCGACGTTTATTGATCGCCATATTCACAGCTTGGCGTACCTTCACGTTATCGAATGGCTTCATCTTCACGTTCATGGTGATGTAGCCGGTGTGTAATTGGTCGCCTGCAATAATTAATGGTTTGTATTGCGGGCTGTTTTTCATTTGAAGAAACTTCGCTGGTGGGATGCCATCACCCGCAATATCCACTTCTCCTTTTTCTAAACGAAGTAGTGCGACCACAGGCTCTTGCCCAACTTCAAATCGAATCTCATCCAAATAAGGTAAGCCCGATTTGTTGTAAGCTTCATTGCGTTGGAAGGTTAGGTATTGCCCCAGTTTCCATTCACCCAATTTAAATGCCCCTGTTCCGACTGGGTGCTTACCAAAGTCTGCTCCCCATTTTTCGACGGACTCTTGTGGCACCACAAAGGCAAAGTTGATCGCCAACACATGAAGGAAAGTGGCATCAGGGCGAGACAGTTGGAAGCTAACGGTGTAATCATCAACGGCTTTAACGCTATCGAGCCCTTTGGATTCACCATTATTAAACGCTTCAAACCCTTCTAGCGATCCGAAAAATCCAGCACCTGGACTTTGAGTCGTTGGATTGATGGTACGTTCAATGGAATACTTCACGTCTTGCGCTTTGACTTCACGACCGTTATGGAAGCGAACGCCTTGTTTGAGTTTGAAGGTGTAGGTTTTACCGTCATCAGATATGGTGTAGCTTTCAGCGAGATCAGGTTCCAATTCGGTAGTGCCCGGCTTGTAATCCATCAATCCATCAAACAGTGCTTTGATCATCGACCAGTTTTGCCAGTCGTAACCTATGGCTGGGTCTAGCGTTGAAACATCATCCTTGTAAGTCACAATCATGGAGCCGCCTTGCTTTACTTCTGCCGATGTCAAAAAAGACACCGCCATCAAAGATAAAGCTGCGGTAATAGCTAACTTTTTCATCACACTTTTCCTTGTTACAGTTTTTTCAAGTCAATCCTTGGATCAACAAACGGTGAGATCAGATCAGCCAGCAAATTCCCCAATACAATAGCTACCGCAGAAACCAAGGTGACGCCCACAATAATGGGTATATCGACACGTTGAATTGCTTGCCATGCTAGCTGCCCTATGCCCGGCCAACCGAATACAGACTCCACCACCACCATGCCGCCAATAAAAATACCTATGTCGATTGCTATCATGGAAATGATCGGCAAAATCGCGTTAGGAATCATGTGTCGGCATATAATCCTTGTGTGGCTGAGCCCTTTGGCTTTGGCCGTTCGTATGTAGTCTTGATGCAGCACTTCAATCATCGAAGAACGCATCATCCGCGCGTACCACCCACTGCCCAATATTCCTAGCGTAATGGCAGGAAGCACCAAGTGTTTCCATTCACCATATCCCCCAATCGGGAACCAAGACCATTGCACAGCGAATAAATATAAAAACATCATTGCTGCTACGAAATGTGGAGACGATACCCCCACAAATGAAAAAATCATCAACCCACGATCAATCAGGCTATTGCGTTTGAGCGCAGCAATAATGCCCAGAGAAAGCCCTATCACGAGTTCGACACCAATTCCGGCTATCATTAGCTGCAAAGAGGCGGGAAGGCGCGAAGCAATCAACTCTGATACTTCCGTTTTTTGTAACCACGAGCGCCCCATGTCTCCTTGAAGCAAGTTGGTTAAATAGCGCCAATATTGCTCATAAAAAGGCAAATTTAGCCCCAGTTGTTCGCGAATATTGTTGACGGTTTCAGCGGTTGCGCTTCGCCCTGCGATTTGCCTTGCAGGATCGGCCGGCAACAAATAAAGCAGCAAGTAAGTAATGAAGGTAACGCCTAGCAGAATAAAAGCCGCATGCAGTAAGCGCTTCAATAGGTAGTAACTCATCCTGCTTCTCTCCCATTCAGAGTTGGGTCGAGTGCATCGCGCAGTGCATCCCCCAAAATGTTGAAGCACAGCGAAAGCAAAATAATCACGCTACCGGGAATAAACACCAGCCAAGGAGCGACACTGAAATAGGTTTGATTTTCGAAGATAATGTTGCCCCAGCTAGGAATAGGCGGTTGGACACCAATCCCTAAGTAAGAAAGCGTTGCTTCAAGCAATACGGTGGTTGAAATGCCAAGCGTTCCCCATACCAACATCGTTGGCACCAGATGTGGGAAAACATGACTGAGCAAAATTTTACTCTCCGAGACCCCAATGGCTTTTTCGGCCGCGATGAAGTCTTTTTCGCTGATCGCCAACGTTTCTGAATACACAACCCTGGCGATTTGCACCCAGTTGACCATGGCAATAACCATAGCGACGATCCACAAGCTGGGGGTAAAAATGGCCGCAAGCGCTATCGCCAAAAGCAGCGCTGGAAAAGCCATCATAAGATCGGTGAACCGCATCAATACGGTGCCCACCCACCCTTTAAAATACGCTGCCGTAACCCCTACTGCCGTTCCAATAATGATGGCAATGCCATTGGCGACGAGCCCAATAAGCAACGAGGTTTGCGAGCCGTAAATAATGCGTGATAAAAGGTCGCGTCCCAGTAAGTCGGTTCCTAACCAAAAGGTGTCATTAGGAGGGAGAGGCGCGCCTTCTAATGTTAGCCCTTCAAAGAACTGCTCAGTTGGATCATAAGGTGCGAAAAGGGATGCACCCACTGCAAGGCAGACAATAGCGCATATGACCACAATCGAGATAACGACCGAGGGACGCGACAATAACTGTTTCCACATTAGCCTTCACTCCTAAGCCTTTCGTAGCTCATGTTTCCTTGTGCTAATTCAAGACAAATTTGCTCTACAGGCAGGTTTCGGTGCATCGAATATTGTCGTAAAACTTCGTAGGCTTTTTGCTCGGTGAGTTTGTGCGTTTCCATCACTTTTATCACCGCCTCTGTCACAACAGGACGCAGCTTATGGCGTGTTCTTAACGTATCTAACTCTTGTTGCAGCGCGGTATGTTGCTGAGAGAGTTTTAATGCCATGTGAAACGCGGAATACAACCCCACTTGGTGAATGGGCTTACCAACAACCGACAGCGCCCCCATAGAGATGGCGCGCTCTATTTCAGTTGGGGAACCATGAGCCAAAAGCCCAACAACTGGCATGGATTGTCGAATCGGTTTTTGTACAGCAATATCGGCAAAATAGTGTTGCACATCAATAAGTAAAAGGTCCGTCGGTGTCGTGTCTATACGGTCACTGATGTGGCAAAAAATGCCCATTCGTTCGGTAGATTTTTGGATCTGACTGCATGTCCGCTCATCCGCAGAAATCACAGAAATTTTGTTGATGGATAGCGTCGACACACTCATTTGACCACCCTCAATCGAGTCGGCATTTCGGGTTCATCAACATCGGTAAGAAACCCTTGAGCAATGAGGTACGGGTTAGGTTCGATAGGTGAGTAAGATTTCACCATGCGAAAATCCCCACCATTACGTTCTCCTATAAAACAGGGCAAAACTGCATGCTGATTATTGGAGATGGCTAGCGTGTGCCCCATTGGAGTTTCAGTTCGTACTTTATGTAGAACTGAACGCACTGACGTTACGTCATCACTTCCTGCTAATGAAATAGCATTGGCGAGACTAAGAATAGAAAGATAAGCGCCGACAAAGTTGCTTGAGACGGGTTCACTGTCTGATATTGCCAATTTTGCTGTATCGGTAAATTGGGGGTCTATCGATTGCAAAAAAGTCAGCGCAGTAAACAAACGTAAATTTGGCAAGGCGCGAATGCTTGCCAGTTCACACTCACTGAGGTTGCTGCTCAAGACTGGGAGGGAATCGGCGCTCCATGCATCATTAAGTTGATGCAAAAACGCATAGCTGGATTCTCCAACTAAATTATTAATGACAAAATCAGGCTGATGGGATTTCAGGTTGTCTATCGACAATCGGAAATCTTTGGTGTCGAAGCGATAATAGCTGTCTTCCACTATCTCACCACCAATGCTGGCAATGGCGTCTCTGGCGATACGGTTACTTTCCCAGCCCCATACATAATTGGAGCCAAGCAGTGCAACTCGCTTTCCAAATCGCGGCACAGCATATCGAAGCATTGGCAATAAGTTTTGATTAGGGCAAGCCCCGTGGTACACAACATGTTCGTCGCATTCGTATCCTTCATAGGGCGAGCCATACCAAAGCAGTGCCTGGTACTCATGCACATCTGGGATCACTTCCTTGCGAGCACTCGATGTGATGGTGCCGACAATGTGTTTTATCCCTTGCTTCAACAAAGACTGCGCGCCGTTGATGTACTCATCCATGTTGCCTTTTGGATCAATATGATGCCCTTTTAGCTGGAATTGAAAACGTTCATCTGCGTTCACTTTTTCAATCGCATAGCGAGCACCAAGTAAGGCGTTGTAACCTATCTTTCGATAAGTACCCTCTGTTGAATAAAGTAAACCTATGTGAAACGTATCCATACCTAACTTCCACGACTAATTGTTCTAAGCTCTGCTTCCTAGCAGCTGATTTTTGAAAATAAAAAAGCCTAAATGAATTCGAATTACCGAATTCATTTAGGCTTCGTTACCTTGCTACGCATTTTTATGAGTCTTAATCGAAGCATGCTTCGTGCTCATCCTTTTTCTTGAATTTGGCTCGACAAGAAAAAAGTGCATCAGTACTTAATTAAGCCCTGAGTGCCGTTTAGTTTTACACCCCACATAATTTGTGGTCAATATGTTAAATAATTCTCACAGCCCCTTAATCTCAAAAATGAAACAATAAATTCAAAACCACATACTCACTCAAAAGCATATTGGAGATGACAATTATTTGTTATTTTTCAATATTTTGAGTAAAAAGTGGATTTTTGAAAAATGTTACAGTATTGCAATAGATAAATAATTATCTCTTATTTAAGACAGGCGCATCATCCCCTTTTAAGCAAGGAGTTATCCCAGCGGAATAGGATATCAGGCAGCCCCTCTTCATTGTCGCAGTTACCTAAACTGGCCTCAAACCCGTGCTTTATATAAAAGGATTGCGCACCTTTGTTGAATTCAAATGTTCTTAACTCTAGGAAATGCCCGGCTTGGGACTTTGCCATTCGTATGAATTCACTACCAATACCTTTCCCTTGATAATCGGGGTGAATATACAATTGGTTAATCTCGTTGGGTTTTATTGCCATGAACCCAATGGCTTGTTCAGAATCGTTCACGGCAACAAAAATACGATAAGACAAAGGGAGAATATGGGAGAGGAAATGCATCTGAGATTCAAAAGAATGCACGGGGTTAATTCCCACGCTCTGACGCATGTTTTCACGCCAGAATGTGGTTATTTCTTCTGTATAACATTCTTTAAAAGGCACTATTTTGTAGTTTACAGCCATATCACCTCCTTTGATTTACCTCCAAGGTGCTTTAACGCTTGATCTAGTATTCAAACACGGAATACGACCAGTAACTTTCGCCTGTGGATTCCGTTTGTTTCCATCCTTGGGATTTGAGCTGTTTAGCAATGAGTCGATTCATTATGCCATGTCCTAGCAAAAATACGCTCTCATGTTGGTTCGCTAGCGCACTTAAATAATTCGCCTCTAACCTCGCTCGCTCTTTGGCTTCATGAATAGGCTCTCCATTTTTAGCAAACCCAAACAACCAACAAAGTCGAAAAATCACAGCCCAGCAGAGAAAGTTTAGCTTGGGGGTTTGCCAGTTGAGATAAGGTAAGTCAGATTCTCGAAAGCATTTTTGTACGTGATGAACCTCTTCTACCCCGAGCATTCTCACGGACGAAACCGCCCGCGGTAACTGGCTGCTCACGGCTATGTTACAGCCTTGCGCCGCCTTAATCGCTTGCTCACTAGGAAGCGTAGAGAAATTTAAATCCGACGATTCGTATTCAAGCACAAGTGAACCAAGATCATGGGAAGAAAACCTTTGGCTTTTCAAACTGTGCAGATCGAGTTCTGGTTGCCCATGCCGCATCAAAACAATTTTCAATGGCTCGTACCAACTAGCAAAAAATGAAATGCGATAGTAAATCCAAACATCTAATCTTGAAGTTAATTTGTGCTAAACAAACCAGCCATTCTGAACAGAAAATTAAGTAGAAACTTCGTAAAGTTCAAGTGGAAGCCCATCTGGATCTTGAAAAAAAGTATAACGACTGTGAGTAAACTCATCGATTCGAATGGGTTCAACCTCAACATTATTCTTTTCTAGGTGTTCAACAACGTCTTCGATACAAGTAACTGAAAATGCTAAATGTCTTAGTCCCCTCGCTTCGGGTTGAGTCGGTCTTTTAGGTGGATTGGGAAAGGAAAACAACTCGATCTGGTTGCCATTTGGAAGCGCCAAATCGAGTTTGTAAGATGCACGATCTTCTCGGTAGTTTTCGGCAATAATTTTCAGTCCCAAAATGTCACAATAAAATGCCTTAGAGACAGAATAATCGGAACATATGATCGCAGTATGATGAATTCCCTTTAGCATATTTGCCCTTGTTAGATTGTTATCTTCTGTAGCCAAAAGATATTTGGTTCAACGAGAATTAACGGGACAAACAGTCGTCCCAGTATGGGGGCTCCCCATAACATTCAACTAAATAATCAATAAACACTCGTACTTTAGGAGCAAGCTGACGAGAGCTTGGATATACCGCCCATATGGCCGTATCAGACTGCAATGGGTAATCGGTAAGGATCGGTTTAAGCTCGCCAGATTCAAGTTGCTTGTATGCACTCCAAGTAGAGTTAATCGTAATACCTAGCCCTTCAATACAGGCATCTCTCACTGCTTCGCCGTTGTCCGCTTTAAAACTTGCTTGTGTTTTAACCACTATGGGCTTATCTGCCGTTTCAAACACCCATGAGTCTAGTCCTGTTAGATGTATACATTGGTGGTGATGCAAATCTTTGGGGGAATCTGGCTCACCATACTCCTTAATGTAGTCTGGGGATGCACACACAACTCGGTTATCTGGCGCAAGCTTTCTGGCAATTAGGCTCGAATTTTTAAGTTCTGCGTTTCTAATAGCGACATCAAACCCGCCATCAACCAAATCCACAATGGCATCAGAAAAGCGAATGTCTAAATGAATCTTAGGGTATAAAGACAAAAACTCTTTCAGCACAGGCATTAAATGCATACGCCCAAACGACGCTGGTGCAGTCACCCTTAATGTACCTGAAGGCGTGGTTTCTCCAGCACCCACTGATGCCGCGGCAGCTTCAACACTGGCAATGACTTCCTGAGCATAGGGCAAGAAAATTTTACCTTCTTCTGAAAGCGAAACTTTTCTTGTAGTGCGGTGAATTAACCGAACACCTAACTCCTCTTCTAGCTTACCGATGTAAGAACTGGCGACGGCGGGAGATAAACCCAGCTCTTTGCCTGCGCCACTAATATTATGAGTCCCGGCTATTCTTAGAAACAGTTTAAGGTGTTCAATATTCATGAGAGCCTATTTTCAATATTATTTTGATAGTGAATATATTAAATTCGCCATTATCAATTTATTTTATATTAAATATATTAGGAAGAACCAACCCCACATATTTTTAAACCAAGCAGGCAATAATGAAAAAAATAATTCTGATTACAGGTGCAACTGATGGTATTGGTCTTGAAACAGCCAAAAAACTGGCTGTTGAAGGTCACCAACTGCTGATCCATGGACGTAGCCCCAGTAAGCTCGCTGAAGCTAAACGTCAGATATCCGAACTCAATACCTCTGCCGCTGTAGAAACCTACGTCGCCGATTTATCGACAATGTCTAATGTGAAACTGTTTATTGCAGACATTGAGTCAAACCACAGTGCGCTGGATATTGTGATCAATAATGCGGGAGTTTACACAACACCGAACACGGATACCGAAGATGGGCTGGACGTTCGTTTTGCTGTTAACACGCTTGCACCGTACTTAATCACCAAATCCTTAGCTCCGATAATAAACCGTGGAGGGCGTGTCATTAACCTGTCCTCTGCCGCTCAAGCACCAGTTAATTTGGATGCATTGAAAGGAGAAACTAAGCTTTCTGATGGCTCTGCTTACGCTCAAAGTAAATTAGCGCTAACAGCTTGGAACCATCACCTTGCTCAATCACTGCCTCAACCTGCACCAGTATTAATTGCCGTAAACCCTGGTTCGATGCTTGGAAGCAAAATGGTAAAAGAGGCTTATGGGGTCGCAGGAGGGGATATCGCCATAGGCGCCGACATTCTTGTACGCACTGCTCTGGAAGAAAAATTTGGTCTCGCTAATGGACAATATTTTGATAATGATTCTGGGAAAATTACATCCCCTCATCCTGATGCCATCAACGCGAGTAAAGTGAAGGCCATTGTCGAGACCATTGAAGCGGTACTAAGAAGATTGGTTTAGCCTTCAGTTTTCTTTTCAGCTATCAGGATGACAAAGTAAAAATCCCGACACAGATTCGGGATTTTTGATGTTCAGACAAGTTAGCAACAGAGTCTCGTCTTACTTAGAGCTGTCTTTCAGACTAAACAGAAAGAACGCGTGATACTGCTGCTTGCACTTCTCGCGCAGAAGCGTTTCGGTTTAACGTGAAAGATACATATTGATCTCCACGAAGACTCATTGCTCGGTCAACTTCAGCCAAACAATGAACCACGTCGCCCTCTAGAATAAACGATAGTTCAATCTCTTTGCTGGTGACAAAGCCATTGTTGCGAAATTCAATTTCCTGATAACAACCTGAGTGCGACTGAAATGTGTTCGCGCGTAAATGCCCTTTTTCAACGTCTGCTTTTACCATCGTAAACCCTGCTGATTCGATAGCAGATATCACGCTGGAGACGACAGGGAGAGGTTTCACCTCGACAAGATCTCGGTCTTTAGGGTCGATAGCAAAATCAATATCCAACGTTGTTTCTACCCAAACATGACATAGGTTGTTTAGTGCATTCAACGCCGTTACTGGTGTTTCATCGTGAAGCTTGAGTTCAAAATTGACTTGTTTCTCTTCACCTGGGCCAATAACAAAAGGTTCAACCGCTTGAAGATGACCCAGCACAAAAGATGGGTAGCTCGTGCCACTGTCTGATTCCTCTTTTACTTGAGTGCAAAGTTTCAGTTTTATCGCATCAATTTGTTGCTCAACATCACCGCCTTGAATATGAACTGTCCCTTCTAACGTTTCACCTTGAGAAAGGCTCATATTGTGCAACACCGTATCCACTTTCGCTGCACCAATACCTAATGACGCCTTTAACTTTCCAAACATCTGTATTCCTTATTATTTGTTGAGACAAAGATTAGATATGGGTTGTAGCACGTAGATTCAAGCATCAATAACGATACATCACTCGAAAAGCTGCCTTCGAGTTACAAAAGCAAGCTTAAACACTCAACTGAGCTTTTCGAGGTACCAAGTTCCATGACAAGGCCCATTGTTTAGGTTCCACTTCCCATGAATTTTATCGCTCGCGACCTTGCCAGCAAATCGATAATCCCATTGACCATGGCTTGCATACAATGTCAGATCTTTGTTCTCTGATACCCAACCTTTGAGCGGTGTTCCGTTGTATGTGAGAACAAAGGTGACCAGCCCATCAACCACGTCGCCTTCTATTGTGGTTGGTTCGCATAAGCTGCTGTTCGATTCGTTGATCCGACGACCTACCCATTTCCCATCAAATTCACTCGATACATTAAAATCAGGCGCTTCTGGCAATTTAGGGAACGAATCTGGGTTACTTGATGCAAACCAATCAAGTTTGCTTCCCACCAGCAGAAAAGCCACAAAGGAAAAAGTCAGTGTATACGCCGCTATTTTTTTCATCATTCAGTGAAACCAAGAAGTAGTAACCAAATGAATTATATGAAATAAAAACCAAAATCGGGTGATTCGATGTAAACCCTGCGATTCGCTTCTCAGTAGAAATTAACCCACTAAAATTTTCACTTTCCTACAAGGAGTGTGAGCCACTTGTATTCAACCTTTGTCCCATCTAGATCGGACCAGTGTGTACGAAAACGATTCCGTGTTTAATCCATTGGTAATCTTATAGTTAGACATGTAAATTATTCTTATTCACATTTGGAGATTTACTATGAATACCGTCGTTATTTGGGGAGCAGCCAGCGGTTTAGGCGCCGCTATGGTTGAGTACTTTCATCAGCACGATTATCAAGTTATAGCTGTTGCTCGCACACCAGAGAAAAACCCTCGCCTTGCAGAACTTGGGGTTAAAGCGTTGATCTGTGATGCCACCGTTGAAGCGCAGGTAAAGGAAACCGTCGGTCACATTCCTAAAGGAGCACTGGTTATTTCGACCATGGGAAGTTTCCGCGCTGAAGTCCCCGTAGATTACATTGGTCATCGCAACTTAATTAATGCACTAGAAGGACACGACGTTAAGCGCTTTTTGCTGGTCACCTCACTGGGGTGCGGGGATTCGTGGCAGTACTTATCAGAGCGCTCAAAACAAGGGTTTGGTGCGGCTGTGCGTGAAAAATCTTTGGCGGAATCTTGGCTTCAAAGCAGCAACGTTCCTTTCACTATTTTAAGACCGGGCGGTCTGAAAGATGGTGAAATCACAGAGAAAGGTGAGCTGTCTCAGAACGATGAAGTGCATGGGCTGATCCATCGCAGTGAAGTCGCGCGTTTAGCGCAGAAATTGCTTACTGATGACAGTGCACTTGGTCAAGTTTATCAGTGCATTGACCCAACACTCACTTGGTAACACCCCAAGATATATACTCAAGTAACCTTTAGTATCCTATTTTGAGAGAACCCAGCAGAAAGTGAACTGTTTTGCTGGGTTGTCGTTTAACGAAGCTACAGCTAAATCTTATTAGTTACGTGGCAGGAAAAAGCGAGAAATAGGTGCAGATAGGATATAAGGAATACGAAACGCCTCAATGACTTTGTGCGCCACTAAAGGTGCCAGTGTGGCCACTGCCATACCAACAATCAAATGCACCGATGCAGACTCGATCCCCATCCCTTTTGTTAACACCACTCTCACGCCACTGCCGGCTAATATATGCATGACATAAATCGACATCGACGCTACTCCTAGCGTTTTCAAAAAACCAAAAGATCCTTTAGATATCGTGATGGATAGTGACGTGACAAACGCTATCGAGCAAATAGCAACAATCAGTGATTCTGCCCCTCTCTGGCTGTAGTCCAACCCCCATAAGCCGTGATATACCCACTGCATAAAGGCAAATAAAATTAACGTAACGCCCAGTGCCACACCTGATTTAAAGAAGCGTTCTAAAGCGTACTGAGTGAAGATTATTCCTAAAGAGAAGAACACCAGGTTTTGAGTTAAGTAGTTAATCAGAGTGACGTTTGGCAAAAATGAAGCAAATACGTACAGCAATACCGTGACGACAAAAAGCCCCATCCCCAACGCTTTAGAACCGATGGAATACACGACAGAGCTGACTAGAAACACAAAGAAAAGCGCATACAAGAACCAAAACTGGGCTCTTGGCTCCCAAAGCAATGCAAATACATCACTGAAAGATACATTCCCGTTAGTGTAGTTCGATAAAACGGCTTCAATACTGCCTTGCAATAAAGACCACAAAACATACGGGTAGAAAATGGTGTCCACCTTGCTGAACATCAGTTTCTTAGCACCTCGCTTGGAAAACGAACGGTAAAAAAACAACCCTGACAAAAAGAAAAATAGCGGCATGTGAAAGCTATAAACCACGCTGTCTGCCATATGATAAAACGCAGTAGGCATATCTATGTTGGCGTTGAACAACCCTCTCGCCACATGCCCATACACTACAAGTAGAATACCTATACCTTTTGCGTAATCGACCCAATCCGTTCTATTTTCCACGTCCTACCCTATTTTATTTTTGCTTATTGGCTGAGTTACGACGATCTGTTAAAGCTCGCCAAAATCCCTCAAATAATGCCTTAAACGCATGACTCTTATTTGAGACGACTTGACCTTTTCCTTACAGCTCAAGCCAGTGAAACTACAAAAAATAAAACAAAATCTTGCAATTTCAATTGGTTAAATGGATAACACGTATTATTATTACAGTATTAGCTCAACAGGATTTGAACCAGCTTCACCGCCTGAATTTTCAGTATTCGCGTTAACTTGGATACTTGAGGGGCTCAGCTGGCTTTTAAATAGGGGGGAGGTATGTTTAAAAAACTCAATACAGACAGGGGTTACCTAATAATTAATTAGCTCTTCTTCGCTCTACGTATAGCCCAACAATGCCTGAAACAAAACAAAATACACCAAGCAATTCTATCCAACCGTTGACTAATCTTGCCTTCTCCACTTTTCCTTTTAGCTTAAAGACTCTATACCCATCGTCGACATCTATCTTGAATTCGCTTCCTAAACGCTCCTTCTTCAGAACCACTTCTGTCTTCATTCGTTCTTCGAATGATTTAATCAACTGCTCTCGCTGTTCTCGGTTTTGGCTGCCTGATGGAAGCGTTGCTCGCCAAGACGTCAATAAATCTTTCGATTCCCCTTCATAAAGGATCCCGCTAGATTCATAACGATAGTAAGTTTCATCAAAAATGACCGCACTCTTCCCTGCGTAAAACAACACAAAACCTGCAATTAAAAAAATGCATGAGATGGTTAATATACGTTTCTGAAGGTTATCGCTATTCGCCTGCTTGCTTTGGACCCATGCTTTAACATCTGGAATTTTTAAAAGTTCTGACTCAATGTATTCTGATTCAAATGAACGAATGAAATCATCTGTTTTTGTGCCTAGTGCCGACAGTAATCTAAGGAAAACGTCGTTGGACGGAGTACATTTATTGTTCTCAAGTTTGGAAAGATAAGATTGTTCAATCCCTGCTTGTTCAGCCATCTCTGGCTGGCTTAACCCTAAATCATTGCGCATACTCTTAATTTTATCGCCTAGTTTCATGTATGGTCTCCAATACCATGTCAAAGGCTTATGATTCTCAGGTATTCATATAGAAATGAGAAGAGGAATATCCATTAATAACTTTGAATATCAATATATTAAGTAGGAAACCTTTGTTTTCCGACTTCTTTCATAAGCCGAATATCAATGATGGTTTCGCCGTCGTATTCCGTTTTTTCGAATTCACCAGTCTCAACAAAACCAAGCTTTTGATAGAACTTCATAGCCGATTGGTTATTGTCTAAAACGTAAAGAGAGATACGTTTGATAGCCTCTGCTTTTACCACTTGATTAAACGCGTTCATTAACTGTGTTCCGACACCTTGCCGGTATAGATAAGGGGAAAGGTACAGCTTGCTTAATTCGATAACATCCGAGTGGGTGGGATTGATGTAGTAGGATAAAAAGCCGATCACTTGCTGGTCGCGCTCAGCAACAATAACGCATTCACTTTCCGTTTGAATGATGCTGCTCCATTCTTTTCTTCTCACATCAAGGGTATAGCCCGATATGTACCCTTGAGGCATTAATCCTTCAAAAGCTACGCCCCAAGAATCCACATGTATCTGGGCAATTTGGTTTATATCTTTTAGTAACGCGGATCTTATCTCTACAGTCATTGTGTTTTCTCAGTACTTCTTTTTCTAAAAGCTTACCTGTTTACTCACCAAGTAAGGCGGCAAACCTTAACAGAATTCATCATGCAAACTGACGGGAATAGCATGAAGTGGCACGCAATTCCCCCTTATTTCGTCCCCCTAAATCAACGACCTTTTGGGTTAACCTGGCCTCTGGTTAGATCCAACGCCTCACAGAATTTCGATACAGGCTGTATTCCTCACCAAATTTCTTGATCATTTCTCGCTCTTCATAAGCGATATACCACCGATCCGAAACGACAACATAGAACACAACCAACAAAAACGATGAGATAGCTGCGCCAAATAAAACAGCAAATCCAAATAACGAAATGGAGAACCCAAGGTACATAGGGTTTCGGGTGAATTTGAATGCGCCTGTTGTTACCAGCTTTCCCGGTTCATCAAACGTCATTATGTTGGTTCCAACTTTGCGAAACAAAGCGCTACTTCTACCCGCGAGGGCAATACCAAAAGCAACAAACAATAAACCTAGAAATGAATAAGGCATGGTGATTAAGTGAGGTGAATTTGAGTACCAACAAACAGCACCCATCGCGAAAACCGTCAGCACAAATAAATAGGGGGGAAGTAACTTTTTCATCTGCGTATCCTAAAAACTTAATGAGGAGTTGCAGTCTACTTGTTAGAAAAGTGGCAAGCCTTAACTTATGTTAAGCCCAACTCTCTGCGGATCCGTGAAAGCGTCACATCCGTAATACCTAGGTACATAGCAACATGACGTAATGGAATAAGGTGGCTTTCTTCCGCAAACTCGCTTAGGAAGTTTTGGTACCGTGTTTTGGCATCCAATAGTAAAAACTCCGCCTCTCGACGTTCTTTCTTCAGAACCAATTGCTCATAGATTTTTCTTACAAAGGCGTTCCAATAAGGGTGTTTTTCCGACAAAGCTATAAGGGAGGAATAAGGGATAGAGGCTAGGCTGCATGATGTGATGGTTTCAGCATAAAAAGGGCTCGGAGCAGTCGCGACCAGCGAGCTTACGCTAGTAAATGCACCACCCGCTTTCACTAGGGATTTGTTTCGCTCTAACCCTTCTGAATCAAGGTAGTAGTATCGACCAACACCTTGAAGTAAGAAATGCACATCCGTAACGATATCACCCTCTGAAAAAATCGATTGTTTCTCTTGGTAATCAGCAAAAGAAAACTGCTGAAGATCATGGGGGTCGTACTGAATATTCGGTACCACCCGAGCTAAGAAGTGTTTTAATCGCTGTTCAGATGATTCGCTCATTTTCCCTACTGTTTCAAATTCCAACTAGCGGATAGATTACGTCTATCGAAGAGATTATGTCTAACTACAATTCTAACGGCAGATCCGAAATCCAGATATCGCCTAACTCACACCAACCAAACCCGTTCACTCGTGCATTCTCAATTTTTTTGGAAACCGCTAAATTGAACGACTCTTGCTTCAATTCCACCACCATTCCGAGTGCTTTTGCTTTGGCTTTTAGTGCTTCTAACCCTTCCAATGCATCGGCATGATTTGTGCGCGATCGAATGCCCTTGATATCGCTCTGAAAACAATCTGAACGAAATGGGTATAAGCAAAAGAAAGACAACCACGAAATAAACGCATCATTTTCATCAATGATGCTGCAAAAAGCTTGTTCGAAATCTTGGTGGTAGTGCCCATATGGGACAACTTCAACTTTATGATTTTCACCGTTCGTGTTTAAAGCAGCAAAACTTAGCGCTTGGCATTCCGATGTATCTTCGCTGCTTATCTTCAAGTTGTCGCTGCAAAATCCGATATCAGTACCATCTTCCTTGTTAAGGATTTTTAAAAATGTAGACAGTTTCTGGCTTTCAATGGATTGTGTTTGATCAGGCATTTGTAGGCACACTTGGTTTACTGCGCAGCTTTTGCTTTTCGCCCAATCTGGATAAACCCACAACTCTACTCGTTTCAGTATGGCTGAGCTATGGCTGTATCGGTCATTCCGACCAAGCCTAAGCATTTTCGATGAAAATACATCAAGAGAAAAAGCGCCAGACCCTATCAAACGTTCACTGGAAGGCAGCTTAAAGATTGATGCTTCCGCTCGTGAAAGCAACCGAGGTAAATACCAATCTGCCTGACTCAGCGTGATTTCTATTAGCTCGTTCGACGTCGCCTTCACACTTGTTATGTGCCGATACAAACGCGCCCAACATTGAGTTGAGACGAGAGTTTGCAAGCATCTCACTACATCTTGAGCACTCAGCAAACTTCCATCATGAAAATGTACGCCGCTGCGAACTTGAAAATGCCAGCACGTCGCACTGGAATTGCTACGCCATTGATAAGCAAGGTCGCCTTCTAACTTACCGTTATGGATACACGTTAATCGTTGGCAGATCTGAGTCACCAAAAAACGTTCCGTACGGCGCAAAGAACTGAACGGGTGTAATCTTTCTAGCTCTCGATGAAATGGGATATACGCGATTCGTTGAATGGCTTCTTGCGATTGCGCTAGGTAAGCTTCCAGCTCTTTTTGAGGATCTCTGCCCCCGAAAGACAACACATTAAGAAGCTGTTCTACGTTACCGGAATCAGCCAAAGGATTCGCAATTTCATAACACGCTTCTATCGGCTCAATACAACAAGACAACCGCGCTTTTTTGTTTCGCCCAGATTGGGCTACCCAATCGATCCACCCAACTGCGACCATTTTTTTCAACAGCGTTTGAACGTGCCGCTCACTGACGTGCAAGAGCGCCGCCAGTTCACTTATCTGACATTCCGATGTTCCGGGGCCATAAGTGCTAAACAACCGTTCGTAGATATCGAGTTTGCGTTTAAGGTTTTCCATTCCATCCTTTTCTTTGTGTTACGGGCTTTATCTCTGGGTTAAGTGTGCGTAACCCGCGTCTACTAAGCTGTGTTCCATAATCGACAGTACTTGCTCGGTCACGTGAGGTTTTAAAACGGCTGATAGACGCTTTTCATCAAGCAGGAGCTGGGAAAAATGTTCTATCTCGTATTCAAACCCATTCCCTTTTATCGGGTGGTTTATAGAAAAAGATCCATTTTGAGTTTCGATGCTGATATGGCTCGGGTTCCACCACTTATCATGAATGGTAATGGTCACATCCCTGCCTTTTAACACCGCCTCGCGAGGCAAGTCTTTTACGATGGAAGCAGAGATTGTTCCGCTTATCGCGCCATCAAATTGGAAGAGTGCATCTTCATCCACTTTGGACTGCGCAAAAGAGGTCGACATTTTAACGGCTGGAGTGGAAACCTTAACATTGAGTGTGTCACACAAATCGCAGAACAGCCATAAACCGTATACGCCTACATCCAATGTCGTCCCGCCTGCCAGCTCGTGATTGAATATGAACAAGTCTGGATCGAAATCGTGCTCATTACCAAAGCCCGCTTCTATCGAAGTAAGTTGAATTTGGTTATCTACCAGGTAGCTCTTCAACTCTTGGTATGCGGGAAACGCCACCGTTTTCATGGCTTCTAATAGCAAAACGCCCTGTTGTTTTGCTAATGCGCTCATAGCAAGCCAATCTGCTACGTTCGTAAAAGCCGGTTTTTCCACTAGGACATGCTTTTTATGTTTAAGAAACAATTCTGTTAAAGGTTGATGGTAAGGATGAACCGTCGCCACATAAATGGCTTGTACGTTCGGATCTTTCGCTAACGCTTCGTAGCTTCCATAAAAGGTATCGCATCCATATTTCTCTCCAAAACCTTGAGCTCGGTTTTGGTCTCTGGCTGCCACTGCATACAGCTCGGCATTGTCGCAATATTGTGTTAAGGCGGTAGCAAAGCGCGTCGCAATGTTTCCTAACCCTGCGATGCCCCATTTTATCTTGTTGTTTGATGCGCTCATTGTTTAACTCCTTAGTAATGCGCAGCAGTGTAGCGAGAGACAACGCTATTTAATATGGAACAAAGCCACTGAGTTGTTCTGTGTTTCTCTCTCAGAAATGTTTTTCCAACAAAAAAGCAGCGTATTCAAAATACACTGCTTTTTGATAATTCAGTTTAAAATGAGCCTATTACTCAGTCGCGTCGTGGATAGTCTCTTTTGTATCTTTCCAAATCTCGGATGAATCGTCTTTAACGCCTTCCCAAGTTTTTGCGCAACCACCAAGAACAAAACTCATAGCAACAATTAAAAAAGACACTCTCATAATGTAAATCCTTACTCGTTATTATCTTGTTGTGGATTCTAACAAAGAAGGAAAAATAATGCTTACTCTGCGACTTAATTGATACTGGTTTGCTTAGTAATGAGAATGTTTTGGTGGTTATTCAATAGCCTACCGCCAGAACCATTAGTCTACGGCTATTGCTTCTATTTCAAATAGCAACTCAGGTAGCGCAAGCCGGGTAACCCCTAATAGCGTCATTGGGGGTGCTGCGTTGACTGGTCCCATTCGCATTCCAAGAATATCGAAATGTTTCATCGCTTCGTCCACATCCGTGGTGTAAATACGCAATTGAGTAAGATTGGCGAGCCCCATGTCTGCTGCTTTTAGCACTGTCTCAAGGTTATCCATAGCCAAGGCAATTTGGTTCCGCATGTCCCCAATGTGCTGCGGCGCACCTTCTGCATCCACCGCTGTTTGCCCTGCGCAATTTAGCTGACGACTAGCGCCTTCAATAATTTCAGCTTGGCTGTAGCCAAGATTCAAAGACCAATTCCATGGGTTAACGGCTGTTCTTTTCATCACTTCTATTCCTATGTTGGGTGAGTGGAATAGAGCATAACGACACTCTACTGACAGCATGGTGTCAGTAGGGTTAATTTAATATACTCACCTAATCAAGGGCGTATCACTGAGCTAACGCCACAAGTACAAAATTCAGTGATGACAACAAATTTCTACGCAGGAGCAAAAGAATGAGACGAGCAGATAGGCTACTAAAAATGGCTCATTATCTTAGAAGCCGCCATCGCGCCGTCACCGCACAGCAAATTGCCGAGGAATTTCAAATCTGTACTCGCACTGTTTACCGAGACATTCAAGATTTGGTTACGTCGGGCGCACCGATTTATGGCGAAGCGGGTGTAGGGTACATCATCGACAAGAAATACTACCTTCCCCCTGTCACCTTTGATATTGATGAGCTGGAAGCGATTGGCCTTGGCATCAGCATGGTACGCCAATGGACCGATGATCCCTTTGCATTGAAAGCAACAAGCGCTCTTGAAAAAATTCAAGCAATCTTACCAGCCCAGCTTCAAGGCGAATATCAACAAATCACTACCTACTCCATGCCAAGTGAAGCGATTCTTCCGTGGAGCATCAGTTTCTCCGACCTCCGTGAATGCATACGCGAAAAACGAAAAATCGACATTCATTACTGTGACGACAACAAGAAAACGACTTCTCGAACGTTGCGCCCACTTGCACTGATATTTTTTAGCCCCGTTTGGCTACTCGTTAGCTGGTGCGAAAAAAGGAAAGACTTCCGCCATTTTCGCCTCGATCGCATTCAATCTATGGTGTTAAGTGACGAGTATTTTGAAGATGAAGAGGATAAAAATCTCGAAGCGTATAAAGCCCAAGATGAACAATGTGAGGGGATAGGGTAATTCTTTCCCCCTTCAGTAGAGAGCACAAAAGTTACAACAACAATTTTGGCTGAATAAAATCTATGAATACCGAAATACGCTTAGCGACGGACGACGATCGGTAATACACCGCATTGATCTGTTCCCTATCGGCACTTGAGAATTTTTCTGTTTCGAGTAATGGAATTAGCCGACCTTCCTCGATGTCTTTTTTCACCATAAAGCCAGACAAACACGCTATGCCATTACCTGCTAATGCCAGTTGACGAACGGTCTCGCCATTACTGGATACAAATTTCGGATCTAATACATCAAACCCTTTTAACGGCCATTGGTTCAACACTCTAGCCCCTGAGAAGCCGATGGTGTCATGTACTGAGAGGTCGCTGGTTTTCTGAGGAATGCCGCGACACGCTAGATAGGCAGGCGAAGCAACAATGTATAGCGTGCTTTTACCAAAAGGTCTGGCGTGGAGTGTAGAGTCGTTCAGTCTCCCAATCCGAATCGCCAAGTCGGTTTTCTTCTCTAATAAATCCACAAACCCTTCATTCGACGTCAATTCCAACTGGATGTTAGGAAACGCGTCATTAAATGGCTTTACTAATGGCACTAACTGATGAAAAACAAATGGGCTTGCTGCGTCCACTCGCAACCGACCTTTGGGCAGATCGCCACGGGAAATGACCTCTTCTTCTGCTTGTTGGATTTGCATCAAACCTAGCCTAACCGTATCGACAAACTGACGTCCTTCTTCTGTAAGCTCTACCCGACGTGTCGTTCGATTAAAAATGGAGACATTAAGCTGACGCTCAACCTTACTCACCGCACGCGACACACGTGCCACCTGTATGTTTAATGCTTCGGCTGCGGCTGAAAATCCCCCTGAATCCACCACCGCCAGTAACATTTCTAAATCATCCGATCGGGTTAGCATGTCTACTCTCTACATTCATAAGCTGAAATCATTTTATTGCATATTCCACAAAAGTCATTTGTTAAAACCTCTATTTTTAACAATTATTAGATTCCGCATAATTCGCCTCTATTCATTGGGACAAGTACGAAACACACCACTATCGAACGATACGTGCTTCTCAGAACTTTCATTCTCAGAACTGTCATGGAGAGAACAACACTATGCCTTTAGCCCTTCTCGCATTAACGCTCAGCGCTTTTGCTATCGGGACCACCGAATTTGTCATTGTGGGGCTGATTCCTACAATGGCGGCCGATTTACAGGTTTCCTTACCCTCTGCTGGATTGTTAGTTAGCCTATATGCGCTCGGTGTCGCGATCGGCGCGCCCGTTTTAACCGCACTCACTGGAAAGTGGAATCGCAAACACGTGCTTCTTTTCGTGATGAGCTTGTTTGTGGCCGGAAACTTGGTGGCTTGGCAAGCGCCAAACTACGATACGTTGATCGTTGCTCGCATATTGACTGGGCTGGCTCATGGGGTATTTTTCTCGATAGGTTCAACCATTGCCACAGGGTTAGTGCCAAAAGAAAAAGCCGCCAGCGCGATAGCGATTATGTTTACAGGTTTAACCGTGGCCCTGGTAACGGGTGTACCTTTGGGTACCTATATTGGCCAAACTTTTGGCTGGCAAGCCACTTTCTTAACTGTCGCCGTGCTTGGTCTAATTGCCTTGATTTTCAGTTTGCTCCTTGTGCCAAACAATTTAAAGCAACCACCAGCCACCAAGCTGTCTTCGCAACTTCGAGTGCTCACTCACCCTCGCTTATTGCTTGTCTATGCCATAACTGCCTTGGGTTATGGCGGCACCTTTACCGCGTTCACTTTCCTAGCGCCTATTCTTGAGCAAGTCTCTGGGTTTAGCTCTAGCGCCATTGGTTTGATTATGTTGGTTTACGGCGTTTCAGTCGCAGTGGGTAATATTTGGGGTGGGAAAATGGCCGACAAAATGGGACCAATCAAAGCCCTCACTATTATCTTTTCAGGTCTCGCGACTATTTTGGTCGTATTTAACTTTACAGCAGTTAACCCAATTGCCGCGACGGCAACCATTTTAATTTGGGGCGCATTTGCATTCGGTAACGTACCTGGGTTGCAAGTCTATGTGGTCAACTTGGCAGAGAAACACACACCTGACGCGGTCGATGTCGCATCTGGGCTGAACATCGCTGCATTTAATGTCGGCATTGCTTTAGGTGCTTGGGGTGGCGGGCTTATTGTGGCAGAAGCGGGATTAATGCATACGCCGTGGGTGGGTGCAGTTATCGTTGTCATAGCTATTGCTCTCACTCGATTCAGTGGAAAGCTCGATAAGAATAAAAAATTCGAGCTCGCCAAGCAGACGGCTTAGCCCTTCTCAGTTTTAAACACCTACCTAGTTTCAAACCCAACCGACACGATCAGTCATGGCGTGTCGGTACACTTATCCTACAACTTCCATTCCTCCCCTTTAGCTTTACTTATGCCTCATCAGAATAACTATTTGAGTAAAGAGTCACTTTTCAGGCATGCTTATTTAAGGATTGCTCATTAATGACGTAAAAGGAATTTGAATGTTATCAACTTACATAGCCGGTTTTAGTCTTAGCCTTTCGCTTATTCTGGCTATTGGTTCGCAAAACGCGTTTGTGATTAAGCAAGGAATAAAGAAACAACATGTCTTTCTGGTGTGCTTAGTGTGCGGCACATCCGATGCCATCCTGATTTCTATGGGAGTATCCGGCTTTGGTGCGCTTGTTCAGGAATTCCCCTCGATAGAGCAATTTGCCCGTTTCGGTGGGGCTGCGTTTTTGCTGGTGTATTCTTTTTTGAGTTTCAAATCCGCATTTAAAGAATCTCATGCCATGAACCTTGTAGGTGAATCCGAATCATCTTGGAAGAAAACGGTTTTAATTTGCCTAGCGTTTACGTGGCTCAACCCTCACGTTTATCTGGACACGGTAGTGCTGTTAGGCTCTATCTCAACTCAATATGAAGAAACAAAATTCTATTTTGGGCTGGGGGCTGTCAGTGCTTCACTCGTGTTCTTTTTCAGCCTAGGTTATGGTGCTAGGTTACTTAAACCTTTGTTTCAAAAACCTTCTTCATGGAAAATACTGGAGTTCTTGGTTGGCGTTATGATGCTCTTTATCGCGATAAGCTTATTGTTAGGCTAAGTTTATTGAGCCTTACATTACAAGTAGAAAAAAGAATCGGTACGTGGATGGAAATAAAAAAGGACAGCCGACTTTCGCAGCTGTCCAAACTCCGTGCGCCACGGAAAACGTTAAAGGACCTTATTAACGTAAATCTTCAACATCAATCTGCGCGTCTTCCAAAGCGTCATCAACCGACTTACCCGTCAACCAAACAGATTGAAATTCACGGTTAAGAACATCTTGAATGGCTCCATACTTCGCTGATGGCGGTGTGTCACCCACTATATCGGCAGTCTCGACGTATTCGTTGCGATGTGGGAGTCGTTGGTAAGCACTAGATTCTAGGACCGACTTCCTAACAGCCATATGCCCAGTGCGTGCCCAATCCAAGTTATGCTTGTATATCCATGCGAGTGCTTTCATCGCAGCATCGTATTTTTTAGCATCCTTTTTCACACTGGCTGGCATTACCCATATGTGTGAATCCGCCCATGTAGCAGGCTGATCAAATAGCTTGGGAAAACTGGCGATTTGATATTCGTTTAACGCAACGTTGGTGTCCAAAGCTTGCTGATCATAAAAATCGACGACCCATGTACCATTCACTAGCACCGCCGACTTTCCGTCTAAAAATGCTTGTTGCGATTCAGCATAATTAAGCTGGGGATTGGCGTACCCACTACCAAACAGATCCGTGATGGTTTTCAACGCGTTTCGTGTTTGCTGTGTATCCACCGTAACTTCATTTGAATCAAAGATATTGCTGTTTTGTTGCCACAATAAAGCAAGCACTAGTCGGACACCGATTGGAAATTGAGCAAAATCTGCCGCCAGATAATCTTTACCCGTTTTTTCCTTCATTTGCTTGGCATGCGCCAATAATTCGGAGGGTGTGGTCGGTAACATTGGTTTGCCATTGCTGTCGACTAACCCAGCTTGTTCAAACAAATCTTTATTCAAGTGCCAAAGGTTGGCGTGAAAATCCATCGGTACGCCGAATGCTTTTCCTTGATAACTCACCGCATTGCGTGCGCTGTCAGTCCAATCACTGGTGTCTATCCCATATTGTTTTAAGTCGGCGTCAGTGAGTTCAGCTAAAATGCCAACACTTGCAAACTCTGGCACTCGATGTTTGTGCATAACATGAACATCTGGTGGTGTACCACCTGCATAGCTGGCTTTTACTTGATCGTAATAATTTCCCCAGTCCGTAGGAAGCGTCGTCACCTTCACCCCATTGTTTGCACTGTCAAAGGTTCCAATAATCGATTGGATAATACATGCTTCACCAATCGCGTCTGCAACGACATTAGAGGGTTGCTCACATGCACCAAAAAATCGACCTAACGTAATCTCTGTATCCGATGCCAACCCTTCTGTTGAAAGGGTAGCGAACACGAGTGTTGCTATTAATTTAAGTTTCATTTCAAACTCCTTTTCCTTGCTTAAACGCAAGCGTTCCTTAGCCTTGTGAGCAAACTTCTGTTGCCCATGTTATTTCTCTCCGCCTAAAGCGAAGCCCTGAATAATGTACTTTTGAAACATTAGATAGGCGGCAATAACGGGCAACGACGCAAAAACGCCAGATGCCATCAACCGGCCTAGCCCTTCAGACTGTGCGAAGTTGCCCTGAATCGAAGCCAACCCAACGGTTATCGTGAACATATCGGGGCGCTGAGTTGAAACCAGCGGCCACAGATAATCGTTCCACGAATACAGAAAAGTGATGATGCCCAACGTAGTGAGAACAGGCTTTGCCAGCGGCATAAATATGTAGATAAAGCATCGTATATGACCAACACCGTCCAGCCGTGCGGCTTCGGTGAGTTCATTCGGTACTTCTTTAAAAAATTGCGTCATCATGAACACGCCAATGGGCAACGCGACGCGAGGCAATACCAGTGCTCCGTATGTGTTGTGCCAACCCAGATCTGCAAATAAGGTATACAGCGGTATAAAGATGGCTTGCTCTGGAATAACCAGCCCTGCCAGCACAATTGGGTAGAGAATTTTTTTACCCACAAACTGAATGCGAGCAAAGGCATACCCCGCCAAACTGGATAGCAATAGCACTAAGAAAGTGGTGCTGCCAGAGACGATAACGCTATTTAGGAACCACCTCGGCGTTTGCCCATACGAAAATAAGGACTGATAATTTTCAGTCGTGAAAGGAACAGGGACTAAGCCAAGCAAGGTGTTTCCTGTCTCTCTTGCCAGTAATTCATTTGGTTGAAACGACAAAGACAGCATCCACAAAAAGGGCATTAACCATACCGCGGCAAAAACAACCAGTAATGCCAACATGATTGTATTTGTGGTTCGTAGCGAGAACAGCGAGCGTCGGGTCGAATTTGTTAATCTATTCATTATTCGCCCCCAGTTTTACTGAGCCGCATATGTAGCAGGCTAAAAAAGAGCATGAGAGCAAACAAAATCATTGCCATCGCCGATGCGTAGCCAACTTCAGAATCTCGAAAAGCGGTTTGATAGATGTAGCGAACCAACACTTGAGTTCTGTCACTGGGGCCCCCGCTAGTCATTAGATGTGATTGCCCGAATACTTGGAAATGAAGCACAATAAGCATCACAACAACAAAGCTGGTTGTTCGCCTTATTGAAGGCAACACGATGTACCAAGTTAACCGCCACCCTCTCGCGTTATCTAATCGAGCGGCTTCTAATCTGTCTTCTGGAATGGCTTGCAATCCAGACAAAAACACAACAAGTGCGAAACCAAGTGACCACCATACTGTTGTGATTACTAGGGCTGGCATCGCAAGGGATTCATCGGTTAACCAAGACGGTGGGGTAATACTGAAAGAATGGAGAATATTGGCGATAAACCCTTGTTGAGGGCTGTACATCATCTGCCAGATAAGAGTGACCACGGTGACAGACAGCACTTGCGTACCAAAAAAGATCGTTCGCATTACAGCAGAAAGCCGAGTGGGCTTATTCAGCTTCATTGCCAACATTAGAGCGAGAACCGTAATGGAAGGAACGGTTAGAGCGACAAATTCCAACGTGTGAATCACCGATTGCCAAAAGCGGCGATCACCCATTCTAAAATGGCTATCCGTGCCCACCCCAAGGACAAATACCACAATAAAAAGAGCCGAGACCAATATGAGCACCTTGCTCACGGAAACCCTTCGCTGTGTCACCCACCGCCACGCCATATAAGCAATAAGGCATAACAAAGGTAATCTTAGGTACCAGAGCTGGGTAACATCAAAGTGCCAACGGCGCGGAAAAAGCAACTTTTGATAATGGTCTAAACCAATGAACGTTTTTGCGTCCGGATTAAAAGCCACCTCTAATAGATTCCAATCATGAAAACTGATCCAAACGCCTTTCATGAATGGATAAAGAAGAAACGCAAACATGATAACGGCATAAGGAGCAACAAACGCCCATCCAATGATACTGTCTTTTCGGGCTCTATCTTTTCGAGCTCTATCTTTTCGAGCACTGGCTTTTTGGATATTGGCTTTAAGGTGCTTCATCACAGTGACTCCCAAACGAGAATTGACGAACCAAATCCACTTCTTCTTCACTGTAGGGGTGACCCATTTCATCTAAAAAGTCATGAAACCATAGAGATTCATCGTCCTGATTCACTTCAATGGATGGCCATGGAAGTGACGTTTGAATCTTGCCTCTCACCAACCCCCACTGCATCACACCGACAGAATACTTCTGCATAATTGGAAGTATAGATGCGTAATTTGAATCGCAGTGACGAGCAAGCCACTCTGTGCAATACATTGGTCGGTCAAGCACTGCCAAACGCTGAACAATTTTCTGCATTTCTTGTGGGTTCACATACGCGTGAAAGGTAATAACATCCGAGAGCTCTAAGCACATTTTGTCGGTAGGGTGCAAATAAGCCGTCTCGCCAGCGTTATCGGTTGGGACGTGCCAAGCGCCTATTGTCAGTGGTTGCTCTGGCGAAACTTGCCGAGCCCATTGAAAACAATGCTTTGCTAACGATTGACTGTACTGTTCGAGTTCTTCGGTAAATTCAAACTCACCGAACTGAGTGAAAATCATGCGATTCGTCGGCTCGTTATACAAATCCCACATGATGACTCGTTGATCGTCGCTAAACTGCGCGATGATGTCGGTAACGTAGCGTTCGATGAATAACCAGTTACTGGTATCCATGACCATATTCCGACCAGGAGAACCAACCCCTCTGCTATTGTGTACTCTCGGGATGGGCGCTTTTTGAATTCCTGTATGACCAGGCTCACCTCCAAACTCACAGTCATCTAATAACGTTAGAATCACCTTCAACTCAAAGCGCGCACATACTGAGAGAAAATCATCCACTCGTGAAAGCAACGCTTTGCTGTCTTTTTGCCATTCCAAAAACGGGAGGTTTGTTCTCACACAGTTAAACCCAACATGCTTAGCCCAGCTCAGCTCTTGCTCTATTGTAGGAAGATCGAACGTGTTCTCAGACCACATTTCGTTCCAATTTACCGCCGTCCTTGGTAGGTAGTTAAATCCACAAAGCGAAGGCTGACTCTTCCACCATTTATT
Organism: Vibrio penaeicida; assembly: GCF_030689305.1. Taxonomy (GTDB): domain Bacteria; phylum Pseudomonadota; class Gammaproteobacteria; order Enterobacterales; family Vibrionaceae; genus Vibrio; species Vibrio penaeicida_B. Next base: position 245,229 of record NZ_JAUYVM010000008.1, read on the forward strand.
TACTTTCTCTTTCGACCAGCGCTCCAGTTTTCTTTCATCTTCCATGCTCTAAAAACCTGCATATTCCCGTTGCAAACCATTATTAATATAATTAGCTAATATTATTAGTTGATCAAATATTAATCACACCAATGTGATCTAACACGACTTTCTTTCGGTTGGGATACACCCATAAGGTAGGGACACGTACACTGAAAACCAGATAACCAAAGCGATAAAAATGAAAGGCTTCCAAGACATGAAACGTGTAACCATGACAGACATCGCACACGCAGCCGGCGTTTCGCAGGGAACCGTGTCTTTGGTTTTGAACAACTCCCAATCTCTTAAACTTGCTGAAGAAACACGCAAGCGAGTACTTGATGCAGCCGATCAGTTAGGCTACAAACGAAAAACGCCTATTGATCACAACAGAAAGCGAAAAATTGCCGTTATTGTGAACGACCTCGTTAGCTTGGATCCGTTTGTTGATGCCGTTGATGCCATCACAGAGAGTGCTCGGGAGAACAATCGCATCGCCGTGTTATTCAATACGGCAAATAATGAAGATTTAGAAGACGATATCTTTAAAGAGATTTCTAGCAACGACTACGACGGTATTATTATGGCGTCCTCTATGACAAGGGCACTGGATAAATCACATCGCTTCCTAGAAGGTAAACCAACCGTACTGCTTAACTGCTTCATTGAATCCAGCAATACGTATTCTTCTATCGTCCCAGACGACCTTACAGGCATGTATAACCTCACGAATCATCTAATCGAATCTGGTCGGAAAAATATTGCATTTATTGGCGGCGAAGAATGGATGATGGCAACTCAAAAGCGTCGAGAAGGATTCGTGAAAGCACATTCAGAACACGGTTTAGCGGTGAATGAAGACTGGCTATTTAATGCCGATTGGTCGATGAATAAAGCGTATCAAACTACGTTAAAGCTATTGAGCCAACAGCCAATCCCTAACGCAATAGCCTGTACCAGTGATCTTATGGCAATGGGTGTGGTCAATGCACTATTGCAAAAAGGGGTCAGAATACCGGAAGATATCGCTGTCTGTGGCTACGATAATCAACCCATTGCAACGGATTGTCACCCACCGTTAACCTCATATAGTTTACCCTATGAAGAAATGGGTAAAATGGCAGTGGAAATTCTCCTACAAAAAGTCGAAGATCCAACAAGTTACTCGGCTAAATATGAAGCACACGGAAATCTGGAAGTACGTGATTCTAGCCCCAACCATTAACCGACATAAGATGATATGACGACTTCAAATACCCACAAAGGCTCCTGCCTTTGCAAAAAGGTCTCTTTTGAAATAATGGGGGATATCAAAGCGGTTACGCACTGTCATTGCAAGATGTGCCAAAAGTCTCACGGGGCGGCTTTCGCTACATACGCGGCCACTCGAAAAGAGCATTTTTCTCTAATAGGAAAAGAGCATCTCGCTCGTTTTCGATCTTCTGAGGACGTGACACGATCTTTCTGTACACACTGCGGGGCGAATGTTCTCTGGCAGGATTCAGGAACATTTAGCAGTGAATGGACAACCTTTGCTCTGGCGTTACTTGATACTCCATTTGAAAGAGAAAAACAGAAACATATACATTTGGAATCCAAAGCCCATTGGCTATCAATCAATGATTCTCGACTAAAACACTCTACTGATGCGAGTGAATGAAAGGACACAATAGAATGAAATCAGCACTCCTTGTAATAGACGTACAACAAGGTTTAATGGGACCCAAACCGCAACCGTATGAAACAGAAAAAGTCATAAACCGAATAAACCAAGCCACAAGCTGGGCGAGAGCGAAAGATATTCCCGTCATATTTGTGCGCCATGAAGCCCCGAACTCCATCGTTGAAATGGGCAGTGAGGGCTGGCAAGTACACCAAGATTTGGATCAGGTTGCAGCGGATTCTTACATCAACAAAACCACACCCGATTCATTCCACAACACCCCTCTGCAAACCTTACTCGACGAACACCAAATCCAACACCTCTACGTATGCGGTTACGCCACAGAGTTTTGCGTAGACACAACCACTCGACGCGCCGCAGGTTTGGGCTATCCGGTAACACTGATTTCAGATGCTCATACAACGCATGATAAGCCTCACGCGAGCGGAAGTACTATTCGAGAACATCACAACTGCACACTTCCCTCTATTCAAAGCTTTGGCGTTAAGTTAGCGGCTATTCCTACGGCTGAGTTAGTTTCTTAAGGTATCCCCTGACGCTCTTGACCCTTATTAAATTTCCCCTAAGGAGACACTGTGAATACATTGGTTGTTGTAACGCACCCTATTCAATCGAGCCTCTGCCAACACTTGGCTAAAGAAGTCATTGAACACCTCGAATCGAAAGGGCATTCGGTTACGGTTAAAGATTTGTATAAAGAACAATTCGACCCGGTATTGAGTGAAAACGAACGTCAAAGCTATTACGCCGATCATTTCGATGCTTCTAAAACGCAATCTGATATTGAGCAACTCGAAAACGCAGAACACTTAGTCTTGGTGTTTCCTACTTGGTGGTTTAACTTTCCGGCTATATTGAAAGGTTGGTTTGACCGAGTATGGGTGCCGGGAAGAGCGTACAACCACTCCGAAGATATGAAAGCTATTACCCCTAATTTGGGAAATTTAAAGAAAGTTACTGCAATCACTACATTGGGTTCTCCATGGTGGGTTGATCGCTTTGTACTGCGTCGTCCCGTTTACAAAATTCTTAAATTTGCCTTGCTTGGGGCTTGTGCTAAAAACTGTTCGTTCCAAATGTTTTCTCTTTACCAAAGTGAAGTTGCCAAACAAAACCAAGTGACCAAGTTCTTAAACAAGGTAAAAAACAATATTCTGTAGCATACAAAATGTAGCAAATTAGGTTTTAGGGCGTCCTCGATCGTGTTCTAGGACGTATCTAGCCTAGCTTTTTCGCAAAATGGCTTCTCTATCCACTCAATGAGAAGTCGTCATGAAAAAGCTTTATTCACTCTTTTTGTTCGCCTGCCTTTTGTTCCCTTCACTGTCGAATAGTCAAGACATCGGCTTTCTACAAACATCCATCGAGTCAGACACTCGTCCGCTTAACCTGACCGTTTGGTATCCAACGCGTGATAACACGGTACTGAAAGTAAAAGTGGCTGACAATATCGCTTTTGAAGGTATATCGGTAAGAAAAAATGCTCAGATTCACCATGAAAAGCGTCCGCTCGTCATGCTCTCTCACGGCTATCGAGGCAGTTGGCGTAACCTGAATTGGTTAGCAGAATATTTGGTGGATTCCGGCTACATCGTGGCTGCACCCGATCACCCAGGGACCACCACATTTAACGCATCTCAGGAGCAAGCAGCGATGTGGTGGGAGCGCCCAAGAGACATCAGCCGAGCGATCGATTGGATGCTTAAAGACTCCGAATTTCACTCCGTCGTTGATAGGAAAAATATCGCTGCCATTGGACACTCTATGGGTGGATGGACAGTAATAAACCTTGCAGGGGGTATAACTGATTCGACTCAAATTAAACAAGAATGCTTGGCTCACCCTAATCCACAAGTGTGCAAACTGCTCCCTGAGATGGGGTTGGATAAGCCAACAAAACAACACAGTCATTTAACCGATGAGCGCATTAAAGCGGTCGTATCGCTCGATCTCGGGCTGGCAAGAGGCTTTATTCCCGAAAGCCTGCATGACGTCGCCATTCCGGTTTTGATTCAAGCGGCAGGCACTAATACGGCGTATTTGCCCCACGAGTTGGAATCGGGATATCTCGCTTCCATACTCCCAGAAAAAACAACGCGCTATGAGTTAATTCAAGACGCAACACATTTCAGCTTTATGCAGCTATGTAAGCCTGGTGGTCGAGCGATTATCGAAGAAGAGCACAAAGGCGACGGCATGGTTTGTGATGATGGAATGAAGCGAACTCGACAAGAACTGCATGCAGCAATGGCAGAGTCGATTAAAAATTTCTTAGCAGCGTCACTCACCCACTAAGCAAGACACCGCTGATTCAGCCGCCAGATTTCTCTTTGGATCGGTTTAATTACTCATTGGATCGGTTCATCTGGCGGTATTTACTTGGCGTCGAATCTGTAATTCGGCTGAATTCACGGTTGAAATTGGACTTACTGTGAAAGCCAACCATTTCATAAATTTCAGTAATGGAGTGATTGGAGGTCTCCAGCAAGTTCATGGCATTCTGGATTCGGTACTCATTGATAAACTGAGAAACGTTCTTCCCTTTCAGGCTGTTTACGGCAATAGATATATTTCGCGCAGGGATACCGGACTTTCGTGCCAATCGGTTTAAATTTAGGTTAGGGTCAAGGTGCAGTTGAGATGCGAGCAGTAACTTCTCGACAGTGTCCAACACCTGAGTATGCGTATCTTCTTCGCTATCTGTAGCCTCTTCACTATCTGTAGCCTCTTCACTATCTGTAGCCTCTTCACTATCTGTAGCTAAAGCATTCAGCGTGACCGCTTCTTTTTTCTCAACGGGTTCGGAATTCAGTTCTAACGAAATAGTACCGCCCGCAATGCTGACGGCATAAGCGAGAATAGGAAGAATTAAGACATGTCCTACCGACAATATGGTCGTGATATTTTGGCCTTCAGATAAAGCAAAATCCAGCACAATTCCCACATCAACAACCGCAGAAAACAACAATAAACCCGATGTGAAATAGAGCGACGTTTTAAACGCATCGATTTGAGAAAATTTCACCCCTTTCCATTCATCTGGAGAGAGTTGAGTCAACTTAAACAAAGCAATTGCGTACCCAACATAAGTGCCAATAATGAAAAAGTCGATAAAATCACGCATTTCATTGAACTGGCTGATACTGATGCTGACGAGAGCTACAACAGCGACATGAAGCAGCTTCCAGTGACTTTTATTACTCATGGCATGGGAATAACACCACCACGTCAAAGGAGGAACGAGTGAAGCCACAATAGGCTGAATACTCCTCACCCATGACCATTCCGTTGTCCATCTTGCGCCAACTAAACTGATGGTCAATGCGCTACATAAAATAAAAGCCAGTGCCGGATAATAAGATTTGTCGTGCCGCTTAAGCAACACAGTAAACAACACTAATAGGAGTATAACGACAACAAAGGGGAGTGGAATGGATGGCATGCTGGAGAAATGTCCTTTAGAGAACCGTGAAGATGCATCAAGCATATACCCATGTCACGGCAAGATGCCAGACATTAACCGTCCAAAAGCCATTCTGTATAAATTATACATGACACTGAATAGTCATGATGCAAACTGTCTCGAACTGTATACACATTAATATATTGTTACATATTGTGGCCATGTGATTGGAGAAGATGAAAGCACTTAATCTGAATAAAATACACACAATTCCAACACAAAAAGTGACCCCCATTCCAGTTATTCTATGCAATGAAACGAACTGTATTCTTTATGCAAATAAATAACTGGAAAATACAACTTTCTTTCAGAAAATTGACTTGATAATAATTCTATAAAATCTATAAGATGTATGTACTAAAAATAAGAAACACAATATCTTTCTAGGAAAAGCTAACCATGGTGACCGTTCACTTTCCATACTCATTTCCTAATTACTCACATATACCTTTATGAACTTTTTCATAGCCATTGATTTAATAAAATTATTTTAAAAATCTTCGAATAATATTTCTTATTATTTCGTTGATAAACTTTCATATATGGAGAAGTGCTTTGGAAAATATGAAGCGATACTGTATTTTTTCTGTTGTTGCCAGTGCAGGAAGTATGACGGCAGCGTCTAAAAGATTAGGGATGTCACCGTCTGCAATCAGTCAAAATATATCTCAACTTGAAAACGCCCTTGGGGTGACATTATTACACCGTTCAACCCGTGGATTATCCGTAAGCGAGGCTGGGCAAATATTATTGCAAGGTTACGGTCAGATGCGCTCGCACTTTGAAAGTTTAGAGCAAAAATTGTCCGATTGCCGTGAAGGTGTAAAAGGCGATGTGCGCATTACGTGCAGCACTGGTCTAGCACAAGCGACCATTGCTAATGCTCTTTCCCCTTGTCTTTCTAGTTACCCTGACATTCGTCTAAATCTCGTCGCAGATGACAAAATGAGAGACATCGTTCAAGAGAATATTGATATCGCAATTACGCTCGGGGAAACCAAAGACTGTAACTTAGTTTATCGTCCTTTAGGCAGTATTCCACGTGTGTTGTGTGCTTCTGAAAGCTATCTTTCAACCTTTGGCATACCGCAGTTGGGTTCGGATTTGATAAACCATCACTGGATAGTCAATTCGGACAGCGACACCATCGAAGTCGTCTGCAAAACGGCAGAGTTCGAAGAGAAATCTAACTTAAATGTTCGATGTAAAGTCAATAGCGAAATGACGGCACGTTCATTTGCCCTATCTGGACACGGATTAGTTCTTTTACCTCTGCCTTTTGTAGAAGATAATTTAAGGCGTGGGGAGCTAACCAGCGTTTTAAATCATATGACATGGCCCGACATTAAAGTGCAAGCTCTAACCATTAGCCGAACTGTACCTAAAAAAGTCGATGTTATGCTTGACGCGTTAAAGCGCTTTTTTAAACCGGAAGAGAAAAAAGCAAAGGCTTTGCATTAAATCACCAGCAAGGTTGATGATTCAAGGACCTGAACGAAGAACAAAGCCTTTGCGGGAACCTGTTTTAGTAGTGGCGCGATAGTTGAAAGTTTACATCCACTCTTCCTGTCACGGTGGAAAATGGATAAGCATAATTGCTTACTTTATATACAAAAACCTATTAATGGTTTTTAGGCACAACGCAATTGTATTTCTTATTATGTTTAGCAATTGTGTACTGCTTTTGTGCAGTACCTTAAATACCATAAAGTACCTCCTGACGAATTGTTCCTTATGAATTATGAGGATGAATAGTGAATACCCATTTAATTGTGGACTCATTCACAATCAATAGATATGTCACCCTCGACCTAGCAAAATCATAATATCGAATTAGGAGGAATTAGATAATAGGTAAAAACTGAAATCTGTTTTAAGTAATATGATTATTATTTAAGGAATTTCTTAATTAAACAAATAAAAAAAGCAAACGATTACTTTTAAAAAACTTTAAATCAGTCGTAAAATTAATGTCGTAAAAATGTAAATCAAAAGTTCTCACGTCTTATAGTTGATAATATATTCAATTGATTTCATTTACTACCCTCAAAATTCAAACTTTTATAACTATAAATATATTAGCCACCTAAACAATTAATCAAAGAAATGCAAATTTAATTTTCCACCAATGCTTCTTATTTGACCTCCGAAAGCTTAAGTAGCCGCTTGGCAACAAATAGATCTTGTAATGCAATCCCAGAACTATCAAAAATCGTGATCTGTTTGTCGGAGTTTCTTCCCCAATTCGATTGAACAAGTACTCTGTGCATTTCAGTTATTTCTGACCCGGAATTGACGTGTTGGAATTCTCCAATCACTCTCGACTGCTTTTCGTAATCGCAGAATAACGTGGCACGTTCGAACAGCTTTGTTGGGATCTCCTTCTTACCTACCTTATCAGCTCCCATTGCTGATACATGTGTTCCAGGCTGTATCCAATCGGCATCAAACAAGGGAGATTGAGCTGTCGTCACTGTGACAACAATATCGGAACACTCACAAGCTTGTTTCGCTGTCACATTTTTTCCGAAGCCGCACGCATCGGCGACCAAACCATCACTTCTTAGCTTCTCTACTAAAGCGATTGATCGCGCTTCACTGCGCCCAACAACCCATATCTGTTCAATATCACGAATGGCACAGACTGCACTGACGTCGTAATACGCTTGATGCCCAGTACCAAAAACTGTGAGTTTCGAGGCATCTTTGCGTGCTAACACATCCGTTGCAACGGCATCAGCCGCTGCCGTGCGGTAAGCATTCACTTCCCCAGCTTCAACGGTTGCCATTAGCCCACCCGTTTCTGGGTCCAGTAAAAAGATAGCAGTGTTATGGCAAGGTATGCCTTTTTGCGAATTTTCGGGCCAATATGAACCTGTTTTCCAGCCAACAACATTGGGGGTACTGGCAGACTTTAGCGAAAACATACTTCCTGGCTGATCACCAGCCGCATTGACGACAGGAAACAGTGTCGCACTCTCCCCAACCGCTAGATAAGCATCCTTTACCGCGGCGTACGCCAGCTCGTGAGTGATCAGTTGTCGTGTTGTTTCTTCGTTAAGATAAATCATTTACCACCCCTGAATTCTTTGCCAAATCTCTGTCGAGTTATCGGTGTCAACAACATGATAGGTTTGATGCATAGACGCCGTAGCACACGCATGATTGGGTAAAATTCGCAGTTGCGTGCCTACGGGCAACATCGAGAGATCAAACTGACCTTTTTCATGCTCTATGATTCCATGCTCTTGATTGAGCTGGGACACCCTCAACCCTTCGACTAAATTCCCATTCACATCGGTCACTAGGCCAAATGAGTCTTTTTCATCGGCGAGCCTAAGGCCAGGATCACTGGATAACGCCATCCAACCCGCATCAACAATCAACCACCCTTTTTCAACGTTATGACCGATAACACTGGTTACAACGGACAAGGCAATATCACTGGGATCGCAAACGCCTACTTTCGCCATGACCAAATCAAAAAAACAGTACACACCCGCACGAACTTCCGTTATGCCGTCATACTCTTCACCAGAAAATGCGGTCGGCGTCGAACCCACACTCACCACTTTGCATTCGATATGATTATCAGCAAGCATTTTTACGGCGCGGCGGGCACACTCAACTTCTTGTTTCGCTGCCGCTGCAAGTTCTTGCTGGGATTGGCAGAAATACGACTCTCCCGCATGCGTTAGCACACCTCTAAATTCAGCGCCTCCACGTTGAAGAATGTGAGCGATTTCGACCAAAAGTAGAGAGTCTGATCGAATCCCGCCTCGGTGCCCATCGCAGTCCAATTCGATCAAAGCTGGAATAGCACACCCGGATTTTTGGCAAAAAGCCGCAACCAATTTTGCTTGTTCAACACTGTCTAAAATAACGGCAATGTCCACACCACCAAGAAGCAACGACTGTATTCTTGGGAGTTTGCTTGCCGTAATACCGACGGCATAGATAAACTCACGATATCCTGATGCCGCCAATACTTCGGCTTCCTTGAGCGTAGAGACCGTCGCGGGAGAGTGCTTCTCTGGTAATACATGGTGGGTTGCTTCAACAGAACGCACCGTTTTCAAATGCGGACGTAGTACGACACCATGGCTTTCCATCCTCTTCCTTAAACGCAAGACATTGTGTAAGAATTGCGCTTTATCGAGTCTTAAGTAGGGCGTATCAAGCTGCGTTGGCTGTTCGTTTCTATCTTGGTTCATCACAAACTCCTAACGTGTTTTCTTTAGTGTCACTCAAATATGTTTGAGTTAAAATTAATCAATACCAATACACTAATTAGGTTTGAACCAAATGATTACCACGGAAGATTTAAAATTCATTCAAGTGGTCGCAAGCCATAGAACTCTATCGGACGTTGCTCGCACGCTGAACATCACGCCGCCTTCGGTGACGTTGCGGCTTCAACATATCGAAAAAAAGCTGTCGATCTCTCTGATTCAAAGACCCTCTCGGACCGTATGCTTAACGGAGGAAGGTCGGTTGTTGTTAGACAGAGGCGCATCCATCATTCGAGAGCTTGAAGAGCTTCAACACGTGATCGATAACAACAAACAAACCGTCAGCGGAAAACTGCGAGTACTTGCACCACTAGGGTTCGGCAATGACTATGTCACGCCTTTATTAGCGGAATACAAGAAACAACACCCACAACTAGAAGTAGAACTTGAGCTATCAGACAACCCCACGTGGTCACATCACCACAAGTGGGACATCATTATTTACATAGGTAAGCTGCAAGACTCCTCTTTGCGAATGGTAACCTTAGCTAAAAACCAGCGCTTTCTGTGCGCTTCTCCTGATTACCTCCGCCAATACGGTGAACCTAAAAATCCTGAAGATCTCCACCAACACCAATGCATTTCGCTGAGAGAAAACAATGAAGATGTCACGCTGTGGTCGCTGACTCATAAAAAAAGCAAAAGCGAGCAATTGATTAGGGTAGAGCCTTCGATGGCGAGTAATGAAGGTCGGGTTGTGAAAGATTGGGGAATCGCAGGAATGGGGATCATCATGCGATCGCAATGGGACGTTCAGCCCCAAATCAACTGCGGCGAGCTAACCCGGATAATGTGCGACTATGAATTACCGAGCGCCGACATCATTGCGCTTTTGAATACCACTGAACAAGAACGCTCGAAAAGGGTCAGTGGCTTCTTAGCCCTATTAAAAGAGCATTTATTGCCCGCACCGTGGAAAGCTCAGTCAATAAGCGCTAAATCGTTAAAATCAAAAACTGTAGAGATCAAAAAAGGAAGGTGAAATCACCTTCCGTTCAAATCACATCGTCTCCAATAGCCGCATTCTTTTAACGAAACCAGAGAGCGTGAGTCTTTTCTCGATGCAAAATCGTTATTTCCCGTGAGGGTACGCTTTACAGCCAAGTTTTAGCGAAATTCGAGCCGCAGCGGCATGAAGCTCCGCGATATACTCTGTTTTCTTCTCTTCAGTGAAACGAATTGTAGGCAAGGAAACACTCATGCCCGCAACGACTTGATTGAAACGGTCGTACACTGGCACAGCAAGGCAGCGTAGCCCAACTTCCTGTTCTTCGTTATCTTCACCGAAGCCTTGTTCTTTCACAGTAGGCAATTCGCCGAGTAAGGATTCCACATTCTCGTGTGTTTTGTCGGTCGACTTAATGAACTCCACAACCGACAGGATATGACGAACGTCCTCTTCCTCTCGCTCCGCCAACAACACTTTACCAATGGCGGTGGTGTGAAGTGGGTTACGACGACCAATGCGCGACTGCATACGAAGGTTATATTTCGAATCAATCTTGTGGATGTAGATAATACCATCACCATCGAGCGCACCTAAGTGCAACGCCTCGTTAGTTAGATCGGAAATTCGGCGCATTTCAATGTCCGCAAGATCCACTAAATCAACATATTCCAGCGCGCTTGCACCAAGTTCAAACAGCTTTAGCGTTAATGAGTAGTTTTCACTTTCGCCTTCCTGAGATACATAACCCAACGTTTTCATGGTTTGTAGGAAGCGATAAACCGTGCTCTTAGACATCATAAGACGCTGAGCTAATTCACTGATGCCAATATCCTTTTGTGTACTCAGTGCTTGTAAAATACCAAATGTTTTCAGAACCGAAGATACGGATTCAGGTTGCTTTGTTGTTGTCATTATTACTCCACAAATAGCTTGGTTATGGGTAAAAAGCTCTAGCGTCCCCTGCCAAAGCCAGTGGCAAAATTGCCATTCCGTTGCGTTTTAATCAAATCAAAACGGACAAAAACGATAGATTTGCCACTATTCTCCAAATCATATAATCAATTTAAAATAATGTTCTATAAAAAAAAAGAGCGTTAAACTTTTTTTTTGAACTCAGCCTAGATTGATGTTCAAAATTTATCTTTAAACAAATGAATTATCTGGAATTAGTTACTTCCGCTTATCGATTTTAGTCGTCTTGTTTCACTGCTGCAACGAATATTAAACCTACACATCCAGCTCAATTAAATGAAAGCTCAGAAATAAATAGTATTAATTTTATAAACTAATTGATATTTAATCTTTGTTGTAAAGCTACCGAGAAAATAAGCATTCACAATGAAATCGATTAACTCAATATTAATTGCATTTTTATTTTATCTTATTGAATTTAAAACCAATAAAAATCGTTTAACTTTCTGATTTTTCTACTTATATCTAAGTAATTACAAAGCCTTGTACAGAGCAAGAAAAGGAAAAACGCCTCCTAAAAAGGAGGCGAAATCTAGATCTTACTTTGACTACATTGAGGCTTGTACTCCTTTATTAGGAGAAAGCTCAATTTCTGGAGGCAACTCAGCAACTGGAACAGCAGAGATTAATTCGCGAGTGTATGGTTGCTGTGGATTGTGAATAACCTCGTTTACGCTTCCTTGCTCCACAATTTTTCCATGTTGAAGCACAATCACGCGGTCACAGAAGTATTTCACCGTCGCAATATCGTGTGTAATCAGAATAAACGCCGTCCCGTAGGTATTTTGGAACTCTATCAATAGATCCAACACCTGTGAGCGTAGGGATACGTCCAGCGCCGCAGTGGCTTCATCGGCTATCACCACTTTTGGCAAAGTAACCAAAGCACGCGCGATAACAATCCGCTGGCGCTGACCACCCGAAAAAGCATGCGGGAAACGGCTTGAGAATTCCGGTGGTAACCCAACCCACTTCATCATATTCCTAACACGTTCTTCTCGCTGCTTACTACTCATTTCAGAGCGCAGCAGTTTTAGCGGCTCTTCTATGATATCGAATACCGTCATTCTTGGGTTAAGCGACGACCAAGGGTCTTGAAAGATCAAACGCAAATCAGCGAACAACGGATCTCGCTTAATTCGTTTGTAATCCGACAGCTCCAATTCGACTTTGCCTTGTTTATCGACATACTGAATAGAACCAGAAGTGGCTGGCGCCATCCCTAAAATCGCTCGCCCTAAAGTACTTTTCCCTGATCCCGATTCTCCAACAATACCCAGTGACTCCCCTGGGTGAAGCACAAGGTTTGCATCGTCTACAGCAGTCATGATCTGCTTTTTCTGGAACATTTTTGCAGGCTTTTCAAATTGCTTGGTTACCGAAATAACGTCCAATATCGGTTGATCGTTCTCACCTTCAATCAATGAAAAAGGTTTTTTAACTTTTGATGGCTCCTCTAGTGCTCGGGTCGCATGCATCAACTTAATGGTATATGGGTGTTCCGGCTGTTCAAATATCTGGCGTACACTGCCGCACTCCACCAATATTCCCTTTTCCATGACTGCCACGCGATCGGAAATTTGAGCCACTACGCCTAAGTCATGAGTAATGAACAAAATCGCCATTCCGATCTCTTTTTGAAGCTGTGAAAACAGCGCCAATATTTCGGCTTGAGTCGTCACATCCAACGCCGTGGTCGGCTCATCGGCAATCAATATGTCGGGACGACTCGCAATGGCCATTGCAATAACCACACGCTGACGTTGCCCTCCGGACAATTCAAAAGAGTATTTGTTGATGAGGCTTTCTGGCTCTGGCATTTGTACTTGAGTCAGCAATTCAACCGTTCTTTCGTGAGCAGACTTCTTGCTAATGCTTGGGTCTACTAAACACAACACTTCTTTAATCTGGTCACCAACCGTATGCACAGGGCTCAGTGCAGCCATGGGTTCTTGTGAAACCAAAGAAAAGCTAAAACACCTTAAGGCGCGCATCTCTTTACTGCGAGGATCAATCTGCGTAATGTCGATGATTTGCCCAGAATCGGTGGTGAGTAATATTTCACCCGAATCGATTCGACCAGGACGATCCAGCAGCTGCATGATGGCACTCGATGTGACCGATTTCCCTGAACCTGATTCGCCAATAACCGAAAGTGTTTCGCCTTTGTAGAGGTCAAACGACACCCCTTTTACCGCATGAAAGTGCTCCGTGCTGGTCGGGAAGCTTACGTTTAAATCTTTAACCTGTAGAATTTTCTCAGCCATTATTTTGCTCCCTGATCATGGTATGGGTCGCATGCATCACGCAGACCATCGCCGACGAAGTTCATTGCCAGAATCACAACAACCACTGCTGCTGCCGGAATAAGTAACCAAGAGGCTTCTGCTAGTGCTCGAATGTTTTGAGCTTCTTGCAGCAACACACCCCAACTAACCATTGGCGCTTGTAAACCCAACCCAAGGAAACTCAACGCAGTTTCGCCCAAAATCATGGCAGGAATCGCCAATGTCACCACCGCAATAATATGGCTTAAGAAGTTAGGCACCATGTACCGGCGAATGATCTCAAATGGGCTATTCCCATCCAACCAAGCGGCTGCAACATACTCTTCACTTCGAAGCGACATGAATCGGCTGCGCACCACTCGCGCCATATCTGGCCAAGAGACTAACCCGAGAATTATGGTGATCAAAAAGTATTTCGTGAGCGAACTCCACTCTGAAGGCAGTGAAGCTGACAGAGCCATCCACAATGGCAAAGTGGGAATCGACTTCATAAATTCGATGCTTCGCTGAATGAAATTATCGATGGTTCCACCAAAGTATCCGGAAATACCACCAATCAGAATCCCGAGCACAAAGGTCGTAAATACCCCCATCAGACCGACAGACAACGAGATTCTTGCGCCATAAATAAGACGGGAAAGCATGTCGCGCCCCATTCTATCTGAGCCAAAAATAAAGAACGGCTGTCTCTTGTTTTCAGGCACGATGAACTTGTAACTCATCGGGATAAATCCCATCAATTCGTAGCGTTCCGTTTTACCGAAAAACTCAAAGTACACTTTCTTATTTTCATCAAGCGTGTAATGACGCTTCAATGTTCGCAAATCCGTTTTACTCTTGTAAAATTCCAAGTGCGGTGCCCAACGCCAGCCATCATCGGTGCTTTCAAACAAGCTAACAGACTGAGGTGGCGCGTAGGTGTAGCGGCGCCAGTTGTCGCTTGGGTCAAAAGGTGCAAAAAACTCGGCGAAAATCGCCACAAAGTAAATCAGAGCCAAAAACCAAATGCTGTACCAAGCCAATTTGTGCTGACGCAATTTAATACCAATCAGCTGCCACTGTGTCGCAGTGCTCAAATCGAGCGGCTGCTTTTTCTTTCTGCCAAATAGGCGACCAAACCAATTCATTGTAGACGTTGTCATAATTAAAACTCCTTAGACACGCCAACGCGTACACGGGGATTTACCCAGTACAGCAGCAGGTCAGAAATCAGGGTACCGATAATGGTAAGAATGGACATAATAAGAAGTACGTCGCCAGCGACATACATATCCTGAGAGCGCAGTGCAGACAGCATTAACGGACCTAAGGTAGGGATGTTCATCACTTGGCTCACGATAATATCCGCCCCCAACAACGCAGGAAGCATCCAACCAATAGTAGAAACAATAGGCAAAATGGCGATTCGAACCGGGTACTTCATAATAAGACGAGCCTCGGACTGCCCTTTCGCGCGCGCCGTTTTCACATAAGGCTTTTTCAATTCATCAAGAAGGTTCGCTCGCATGATTCGGATGATTCCTGCAAGACCTGCTGTACCCACCACCAAAATGTAGATCCAACTGCGAGAAGCGGCGTCCATAAACTTTGCCCACGACATAGGTTGATCGAGGTACGCTTCGGAATACAGCCCAGACACAACCGTATCGAAACTGTAGTAGCCAATCAGCAACGCGACGATAGCAATCACAAAATTTGGCGTCGCCATACCAATAAAGCCAAATACAGTGGCGATGTAGTCACCAAAGGAATACTGACGAAGTGCGGAATACATCCCAATAGGAATGGCGACTAAAAATTGAAAAAAGAAAACGGCAAGCGCAAGGCATACTGTCGGCCAAACTCGTGGCTCTATCGTGTCCCATACCGGCTGGCTATTGGTGAGTGAAATACCCAAATCACCGGTCATTAACCCCATCATCCAGTTGGCGTACCGCTCAAGCAGTGGCTTATCTAGCCCATACATTTCGCGGAGTGTGTAAATCATCTGCGGATCGACGGTTTGACCCATCGCTTGAAGTTCTGCAATTTTAGATGAGGCAAAGTCGCCGGGCGGTAAATCGATCACCGCAAACACGACAATGGAAACGGCAAAGATGGTGACGAAAATCGACACCAGCCGCTTACCAGCAAACAGAAAAAAACTGTTCATTCATTGTTCCTTAACTTCGAAACCCATTGTGGCTGTTGATCATTCTATTGCTCATAAACGGAATACTGAGCAAAGAGATACGTGTCTCTAAATGCACATTGAAAAGCGTCCTTTTCCCTGATGCATTTTTATTAGAACGCATTGAATAATATTTTTGAAACGCTTTTTCATATTTTTGCCAAGCCAGTCAGCAAAAATACTATGAAGCGTGATCAACGCCAAATATTTGTATCAGTAATGATTTACAGGAGGGAAGTTTTGTAAGAGGAAAGTCAATTATATTAGCAGTATCAATTTTGCGACAACAGTTCCCCTTCGATTGCTGTAAAACAAGTTACGTACCTTCCCGATACGGAATCATCAGGAACTACTATGAAAAAACTTAATATAATATTTATCAACGTCGTACTTTTGCTTGGCTGCACAAGCAACACACCACAAAACGGTTTACATGAGGTTTTACTGACTAAGCCATACACGGAAACTAAACGTTTCCACTCTGTCGTACCCGTGCTTACTATTGAGAACAAGATGTATCTCTACGCCAGTATTAATGGGAAACGGTATAGCTTTATCTTTGACACAGGTTCACCCACTATTCTGACCAAGCAGGTTGCTACTGATCTTGGGTTAGAAGTCATGGGTACCAACAAGGGAAAAGACGCGAATGGAAACCTCGTTTCCATGGATTTGTCTATTGCAGATTCAATATCGATCGGTGATGTCAATTTTCGCAATGTCCCTGTCTTTATATTCGACCCATCACACCTTACAAGAGCGTCATGCTACTTAGAAGGTGGGGTTATAGGTTCAGAAATTCTTCCCCTAGCAACATGGCAGCTTAATTTTTATGATAGTGAGATTGTCATAACCAGTGACAGGCGAAAACTGGAATACATTAACAACGCCTCCCGCGCGTCACTTAAGCAGGGCGGCTACCCACACGCGCCTATTTTTGAACACCGCATAAACGGGAAATTTAAGGACAATGCGCTGTTTGATACAGGCAACACTGAGTTACTTAACCTTAACCCACTGGCGCTGCAACAAATGATCACTGATGAAGTGATTCCTAACCCCAAAGTTGAGGGGCATGGTTCATTTGGCGAATCCGCAGGCGGCGAAGCAGAACCAACCACGTATTATCAAGCCTCTATTGAAAGTATGAGTATAGGTGGATTGGAGCTGGAAAATTTCTACGCTTGGACTCGCACAACAACACCAACACTGATTGGTGCAAAACTGCTGGAAAACCATATAGTCACGCTGGACTACCCAAATAGAAATGCATATTTCTATCCACTTAAAGAAAGAAGAAAGGATAAAGAGAGACCTAAGGAGCCTGTCAATTGGGGCTTTCGAACCAGTATCGGAGAATTAAACGCCCTTAACGTGAGTTTTCTCGAGTCCCCTTCGATTGCAGAAAATGCTGGGCTTCAATTGGGCGACCGAGTTCTAAAAGTGAGCTACCGAGATACCACCTATATTGCACCGGAAAAGCATTGCGAAATACTTCGCTGGCTACCCAGAGCGGTTGATGGTCAAGATCTTGAGCTAAAAGTACTGCGTGGTGACGATCATAAAATCATTCGGATGGAGCTATAAGCAGTCAAAATTCAATAGAGAAGCAATGGATAATTAATAGAACCATCCGTTTTCACTATGGAGACAACGGATGGTTCTATACTTAAGTAACCTACTTTATTCTTGAACTTATTTATTCTTGAATTTACTTCGCTTGAGTTTGACGTATCGCTTGCTTCCATCCCTCATAGAGACGTGATTGAGTGTTTCGCTTCATCTGTGGCGAGAACACTTTGTCCACTTGGCGCTTATCGTCTAACTCTTTCTTATCTTGCCAAAAACCGACAGCTAACCCCGCGAGTATAGCGGCACCTAATGCTGTGGATTCTGTTACCGAAGGGC
Organism: Vibrio penaeicida; assembly: GCF_030689305.1. GTDB lineage: Bacteria > Pseudomonadota > Gammaproteobacteria > Enterobacterales > Vibrionaceae > Vibrio > Vibrio penaeicida_B. The sequence continues at coordinate 262,976 of NZ_JAUYVM010000008.1, forward strand.
GCACCACTTTGGTGTGCATAATGTCAGATTGAAATTGCATGAGGAAATCATTCGCAACGGCACCACCATCTACACGAACCTGATTTAGCTTAATACCCGCATCTTCTTCCATGGCTTCAAGAACATCACGGCTTTGGTAGGCAATAGATTCCAATGTGGCGCGTATGATGTGGTTTCGGTTAGTGCCTCGCGTAATGCCAGTGAGCGTGCCTCTGGCATGAGGGTCCCAATAAGGAGCACCAAGCCCTACAAATGCAGGCACCAGATAAACACCATTCGAATCTTCGACTTTCTCGGCAAAATATTGCGTATCGGAGGCATCGCGGATCAAGCCTAATTCATCGCGTAGCCACTGCACAGTTGCTCCGCCCATAAAGACACTGCCTTCCAAGGCATATGCTATATCATCGCCAATTTTATACGCGATGGTGGTTAGCAACCCATGCTTAGACTGAATGGCTTGATCGCCCGTGTTCATCAACAAGAAGCAACCCGTTCCGTAGGTATTTTTCACCATGCCCTTAGTAAAGCACTGCTGACCAATCATCGCGGCTTGCTGGTCACCTGCAATGCCGGAGATAGGGATTTCTGTCCCACCACCTATGTTGGCATAGCCGTACACTTCACTGCTCGACTTCACTTCAGGCATCATGCTGCGCGGAATATTAAACAGCTCCAACAGCTTGTTATCCCATTCCAATGTATGAATGTTGAATAGCATAGAGCGGGATGCATTCGATACATCAGTCACATGGGATTTGCCATTGGTGAGTTTCCAGATCAACCAAGTATCGACCGTTCCGAACAAGAGCTCCCCTTTTTCAGCTCTCTCTCGCACGCCTTCTACGTTATCCAGAATCCATTGAATTTTAGAACCCGAGAAGTAAGCATCAACCACTAAACCCGTGGTTTGTTGAATGTAGTCTCCCCAGCCTTGCGCTTTAATTGCATCACAAGTTTCAGCTGTGCGGCGGCATTGCCAAACAATCGCATTGTAAACAGGGTGTCCCGTGTTTTTGTCCCAAACAATGGTGGTTTCACGTTGGTTGGTAATACCGATTGCGGCGACTTGCTCGTTATCAATGTCCGATTGAGCTAAGACTTCAGTTAAGGAAGAACGCTGCGTCCCCCAAATTTCCATTGGATCGTGTTCAACCCATCCGCCTTTCGGATAGATCTGACTAAATTCACGCTGTGTCGTGCTCAAAATATTAGCACTCTGATCGAAGATGATAGCGCGAGAGCTGGTTGTTCCCTGATCCAAGGCAACGATGACTTTGTTGCGTACTTCCATGAATGCTCCGTGACCCTTTTTGATTAAATTAACTGCATTCTTCCATCAAATGTTCGTTTTCGCAACAAAACACTCAAAGGTTAATTCGATGTAAACGCATAACTGTGAGCTCGGTTAAACCTAAACATTATAACGTTTGTATTGACGTAACATTACAATTCAAGGTCAGTATTCGATAGGTTACAAGGGCTTTACTAAAATATTTTGTTGGTTTTTTACTCGACCTACTTATTAGTTTGTGTATATACTGCTCAATAACGAAAACAAACGAACATTTACGAAGGTAGAGAACTATGTCAACGCAAGCTGAATTCGATAAAACGACTTCTGCTAAACATCACTCAAGCAAGAGTGAAGAATACGATGTCGTGATCATTGGTGGCGGAATCAATGGTGTAGCAGTCGCTGCGGATGCGGCAGGTCGCGGGTTAAAAGTCGGGCTGTACGAGATGTCGGATCTCGCCTCGGCGACATCGTCTGCAAGCAGCAAGCTTATTCACGGTGGTTTACGCTACCTTGAACATTACGAATTTCGCTTAGTGAGTGAAGCACTAGCAGAACGTGAAGTGCTATTAAAAAATGCACCTCACCTTGTTGCTCCTATGCGCTTTCAGTTGCCTCATCGTCCTCACCTTCGCCCTGCATGGATGATCCGTGCTGGTTTGTTTCTTTACGATCACATTGGTAAACGTGTCTCTCTACCCGCAAGCCACGGCGTTAACTTTGCCCAATCCAGCCCATTACTGCCAGAAATGAAAGTAGGCTTTGAGTATTCAGATTGCGCGGTCGATGATGCTCGTTTAGTGGTTGCAAACGCTCAAATGGCGACGCAATTTGGCGCGACTGTGGAAACTCGTTCTCGATGCATCGATGCCACTCGCAGCGCAGAAGGTTGGGAAATCGAGATTGAAAACACACAAGATCATTCAGTGAAAACCGTAACTGCAAAGGCACTTGTTAACGCTGCTGGACCTTGGGTGGACCGCTTTTTTGATAGCCAGCTTAAGATGCGTTCTCCTCGCGGTATTCGTCTAGTAAAAGGCAGCCACATCGTTGTTCCGCGTTTGTACCCTGAAAACCATGCCTTTATCTTGCAAAACGAAGACAACCGCATTGTGTTTGTTATCCCATACCAAGACAAATACTCCTGCATTGGTACGACCGATGTGGAATATCAAGGCGATCCTTCAAAAGTAGAGATCAGCCAAGATGAAGTCACTTACCTGTGTGACATTGTGAACCAACACTTTGTGGAGAAAGTCTCTCCAGGCGACGTGATTAATACTTGGTCAGGCGTGCGCCCACTTTGCGACGACGAATCTTCAGATGCGCAAGCGGTGACGCGTGATTACACCATCGAGCTGGATGATATGTTTGATGACGCGCCCTTGTTGTCCATCTTCGGCGGTAAGCTCACCACTTACCGTAAGTTAGGGCAAGCCGCAGTGAACAAGCTCGCGCCATTCTTCCCTAAAATGAAAGAGGAGTGGACAAAGTCAGCCGTGCTTCCAGGTGGCGATTTTTCCAATCGCGAACAGCTTTCTACTGCACTCCACCATAGTTACCCATGGCTCCCCCAAGACATCATCCGTCGTTGGGTGCGGGCTTATGGAACACTAAGCCATCGAATCATTGGGCAAAGATCCTGCTTAGAAGACATGGGCACCGATTTCGGTCACGGTTTATACCAAGCAGAAGTGGATTATTTAGTTCAGCATGAATGGGCAACTACAGCCGATGATATTTTATGGCGACGCTCAAAGCTCGGTATAGAATTTAGTGAACTGGATGTGGAAAAACTTGAGCTCTATTTAAACAAACCTGAAGCAAGATTAGGAATCGCCGTTTAAAAAAGTCTTTTAGATCAATACAATCTTTTACTTTTCAGCTCCTGCAACACCTACCTCTTATTGCCTACCCGGCTCAAAAATAGCCGTGGTAGGCTCTTTATAAATCCAACCCTCTGCCAATAAAGTGTCATTTTTACTCGCAATGTTTTTCTTTCTAAATATAATGCCTATTTATAACACAGGATACGTGACACCCAATTTCAGAGTATTTTCACTCTGATTTTTTCATACTAAAGCTCATAAAATTATAAAGTCACGAAGGAAAAACAATAAGAAAGAACGCCAAGGAATGGTGAAACTGGTCGGTTGAACCTTAATAATAAATTCCATCATATATAGGCGTTTTGTGGAAAAAAGACCCATAACATTAACTGCACTTGCATTTGCTGACGCTCCGGTCACTTCAATCTCTGGACCAATCGAAGTTTTGACTATTGCCGCCTTTCTTGCTGGCGCACCGCAACCCATAATTAACATCGTAACTCAGGACAACATGCCCGTTAACGGTTTGGGGGGAGTATCACTGTCCCCTACCATCGCAATGGAAGATGTCAAAGAAACCGACATACTGCTAGTCGGCTCTGTCGGTTTTCCAGATAAAGAACTCAAAGCTTGTTCAGAAGCTGCACTTCAATGGCTAAAAAGCTTTGAAAGCAAAAACATCCCCATCATTTCCATCTGCACAGGTGCGTTTGCGCTCGCCAAAGCAGATTTGTTGTCTAAATGTAACGCTACAACACACTGGCACTTCGCCAACATGTACCGTGATATGTTTCCGGAAATCAAACTTCGCGTTGAACGTCGCGTCACGTGTGATAATAACCGTTACTGCACCTCAGGTATCAGCGGTTATAGCGATGTCATGATGTTGATCGTAGAGCAACTCTTTGGTTTAACTGTACGCGAAAATTGCCATCAATTTATCTTTGGTGACACCGACCAAGTACAGCAAAAATCGTTGGCTAAATTTATCCCTTATCGCCAGCATAACGATTCATTAATCCATCAGCTTCAAGACTGGATGCACAGTAGCCACAATTATCAGTTTTCGGTATCTGAATTGAGCAAACGCATCCACTTGAGTGAGAGACAGATGAAGCGTCGATTCAAACTGGCGACCGGACAAACACCGATTCAATACATTCAGCAGATTCGGCTGTCCACAGCTAAAGACAGATTGGAGAAAACTAAGCAGACTGTAGAAGAAATTAGCCGAGCAGTGGGTTACGAAGACGTGCGATACTTCCGGGAATTGTTCAAGAAATCGAATGACATGACGCCCTTGGAATATCGAAAGCGTTATCAGCATTAAACAAATGGCGGGGATATCCCGCCATTTTTTATGCTACTGAGGTTTTACTGCAAGCAGCCCTGCACTAACTAACCCCCGTGATACATTTGAGTAGTCATTAGAAGTCAGAGGATTAGGGTTCATCGCACTCATTCCCACCATAGCCAATGCGCCAGATAATGACTTGGTTCCAGATTGCTTAGCCAAGTTATTTTTCGTCTGATTCATTCTCGCTTGATTATCGATATCGACAGCGGCCTGATTAACCTCTTCTGGCGACATATGAATAGCATCACCAACACCCAGCGTTTCCAAGTATTTGTCTAATACATGGCGCTCTGGGCTTGAAATACGATCGTGCAAGGTTTGTACGCCATCTTGAACTGAAACGTTACTGAATGTTGGAATTCGCCAAATTTCTTCAGCCAGCTTACGGTAATCCGCTTCAAGTAAATTCAGTGCCATGGCAATAGAATCTGCACAACGACCCAACGCTATTTCGTTGACATTTCTATTGTATTTAATGTCATTCTTCCACTTAGTTTGTTTGCTTCTAAGGTGCTTGCCAAACGAGTCCCAAAGCAGAATTTTTAACAGCATAGGATTTACCATTGTACCAAACTCTACGTTTGTCCCTACCCCTACTGTTGCCCCTGCTGAACCTTTGAACGTAAAATCACCAGAGCCTTTAACTATGGCTTCTAAACCCGCGGATGCTCCTATACCTGCATTTACAGAACCGGTCACGCTGCCAGCCAGCATTTTGAGACCACGAGCTTTCAACGTAAACGTACTGGTTCCCTGAGCTTTTGCTCCCGCAAAAACGCTCGCACCAATTTTAGTTTTGATCACTTCATCGCCAGCAAAGATATTTGCTGTGTTCAACGTACCAGTAAACTGAACTTTTGCGCTAGCACCAACAAATAGCTCTCCTTCATTTTTCAGAGACATAAAGTCTGCGACTGAAAGTTCATGAGATATGGTCAGTTTCATACCCGCTTGCGCTGCTAGCTGCGCATCAATTTCTAGGTCAATACCCGGAATGAGCTGCATGGAAGCGAAAGAATCATCTTCATCTTCTTTTTTGTCCGTTTCCCATGCTTTACTTGGCGACTTATCGAAACTGAATTTGGTGCTTGTCTTTTTGCCCGCTTCTTCACCCAGCTTCTTTTCTCGAAATCCTGCAGCGCCACCCTGACCTATTTTTGTATGTGCGCTGAACTTACTGTTTTCACGGCCAAATACTTCAGCCGACGCGTTAATCTGGTTCTTCATTTTTCCGAAGTCCCAGGTTTTCTCAAAAGCTATTTTCGCTTCAGCAAATAGAGATTGAGATGCTTCATAACTTGCCGAAAAGTCTTCGGCACTGAGCTTTCCTTCAGAAGAAGACTCAGCGCCTTTTTTGCAAGATTTCTGAAACAGCTCATTCAACGTAGGCCAAAGGTCCGCATTACATTTCAAGTGGTTTTGGTAAGCTTCCCGAAGCGCGTGAACTTGCGCCTCCAAGATCTCAACTTTCAACTGACCCAACTCACCTGAAACGACAATACTGCTATGTGAGCGTTTCAATACTTCTTGTTTGTTATGCAGCATTTGAAAGAACGCACGGTTTATCAGTTTTGAACGGACCGATTCAGTAGGTGATCGGTGTGGCTGGATAACCTTCACGACACTACCAAACTTTTTCGTCACTCGTTCTACAAAAAACTGCCATACAGGATGTTTAGTAACCGCTGCACTATTGCTGTTACCTGACTGACGATACAAATCAGCCTCAACCTCGGAATAGATAATATCTATCGCTTTCTCTAAATAAGGTAAGGCTCTATTGGAGTGCCTTCTGCCGCATGCGAGAGACAGTTTTTTTAACCACTGCTCAATCTCTATTGCACACCCTAAATTGTTGATTAATTTTCCACCGTCTCCTTTGATTGATGACACATCAAAATCGAGATTGGCGGCGGCAAGCTGTTTTTTATTCATAGGCTTTCCTGTTGTTTAAACCTCAACGCTTAAGGCATCTCGCCATGTATAAAGCGTTGAGCGTATTGAGTCGTCACGTGCTACCGACATGACCTGATCGATGATTTGAAGTAACGGAAACCAGTCATCTCCCGTATCCACTAGCCCTTCTCCACTCAATTGATTGGGCGATGCAAACATTGGGGTTGCCTGCCAATCAGTAAGTGCTTCCCGAGAAGTTCCAATGCGATGACTGGCCCCGAAATCAATCAATCGAATTGTTCTTAAATTAGGGACATAAAGTATGTTGGAAGGCTTAATGTCACCATGAACCCAGCCGTTTTTATGGCAGTGTTTGATTGCCTGAATTACGTGTGATAGTAACGACGTAAACAGCGCCACATCCTGCGGGTTAAAGTCACTCAGAGGTATAGCGCGTTGATCAAACTCCAGCATAAGCTGCAGGTTCAACCAATCCACATCCAGTACCTTTTGAATTTGACTGCCTCTGCATTCCTGAAGAGCAGTCCATTCACGCTCAAGTGGCTCTTTTTTCTCAAATTGCTTGATGTAGCGATCCGGTGACTCACCAATTGTCACTAACTGGTGAGCTTTAACTCGCGTGACTAATTCTCGACCACGTGATGTATTCATCGGATTCACTACACCGTCTAACATGCCTTTTCCTATAACTGCCTAGGCAAAGTAAATTGAACAAACAAAGACTTATCCAACGGTTGGTTGGAGTCGCGCAGCGTGTAGTCCAATACAATGTTGCTCTGGTTTATTTTGTAATCCAGTTTGCGAATCAAGCGGCTGGCTGTCGAACTGCTACGGTTCGAAAAAATGGCTCGGAACAGCGCCCACTGACCAGTAAAGGACTGCGACACCGCTCGGTTTTTACCGTTATAGAATTCCGTGCTGAGGTAACCGTCCACATCAGAGGTTGGCCATATCACGTCACGCCATACTCGCGGACCATGTTTATAGCTAAACAGGCTTTCTGCTTCCCTTAACTGGAATTCCGTGACATTGGTGCTCATTGAACTCGCTTTGAAGCCAATTCTCAGTGCGAGCTCTTCTCCAGAGGAACCGAAGAAGATCTTACTGAGCTTCCTTGCACGTTCGAGTTGCTTACGCGTATTTACGCTGATAGGAAGGGTAAGACCACCCACTTCGTTGAATTTCAAGCGGTCGTTATCCCAATAAACAAACGGTTTTAGATACTCATCGACATAAAGTTCAAGACGGCCACTGGTTTTAAAGAATTGAGTAAAGTCATCCAAACTCACTTCACCACGCCCATGTTGAGCAAATGGGAAGCGACCCTCAATGGCAGACACATAAAACTGGTAAACACGCTCGTCCCACTGAATATTCAGATAAGACACGCTGCCACGAACGACTTGCCCCCACGCTTGCTTACTCAGATCTTTCGTCCAAGAGGCCACCTTGCTTGGCGCTTTGCTGCCCGCTTTTCGAAAATTCACAATGGGGTCTGCACTACCCTGAGCATGCGCAATAGCATAAGCGTGGAAGGATTTCCCCGGATTGGTGCTAGACAGTGCGGCGTCAAAGAACGAGTTCAGCTCATCCACCTGAGCAATCAAAGCGTCGATCGGCTTGTCATTTCCTTTATCTTTACCGCTGCCATTTACAAAACGAGAGAAAGGCAGAAACGCTTCATTCACGACGAAAGAAGGTTGTAATCTCAGCAGCTTATCACCCACAGCTCGGTTTACTTTGTTGGCTTTATTTAGCGCCTTTTTGGCTTTTTTGAGACCAAGTTGACCAGCGACGCGTTTTTGTCCCTTGGTGTCAGGCTGCTCAGCGACAGCCAATGTGGTGTTAACCACCACAGCGTCTAACACGTCCAACAGCGGACTGGTTGCAGGCGCACGAGCATTTCTGAGAGCAAAGCTTAGATCAGATGCATTATTGAACTGCTTAACCTGAATGTTATTAACCAGATCCTTCCACTGATAAATGTAATCCGCGAAGTATAGGCGCTGCACTTGCTTACTCAATTCCGTAAGCTCAACCACCGATGCACCAGACATATCACCCTGAATCGCCTTAAACTCGCTCATTAGGGTATTCAAGAGCTCAGATTTAGCGCTCAAATCAATCTGTGCGTAGCCTTGCTTAGTGAAGACTTCAGGGATCAAATAACCGTGAAAGTCACTGGAAAACTCAAATAGGCTGTCAAATTTTTCACCCAGTTGACTGCGCAAATCCACTTGAGTGCGGTATTCAGGCATGGCTTTGATACGCGCGTAGATCAAGCGCTCTGGCGATAAACCTTCTAGGTTATTGGTCGCCACGGCAATCAGATCTAGGTTGGGTTGAAGTTGGTTGTCATAATTACCGTTGAATACATCTTCAATTAGCAGCGACAAAACGGACAGCTCGTCCGGAGATAATTCCCCCTGGTCCTTTAAGTTGTCTAATAAGTAGGTTTGCAGCTCCTCAAAGTTAAGCTGTTCCTTATCAAACAACATCTGGTAGTAGCGAAGAATTTCAAAAATCCTGCTTGGATTTCCCAAATTCACGTAAACGTACAATTCACTGCTGATCAGTTCTTCAAGTTTGGGCAGTAAGATTTGATGCAACTGCCTTTCATAGGCGAGGTAGACGCTCTCTGCGGTATTCGTCTGTTTCACACTGACCATTTCATGCCAAGGTCTAGGCTGTACCCCTTCAACAACAACACTTTCCAACTCAGATAGCACCGCGATCATCTCGGACATAGAGTAATCATTACTCAGCTCATTGATGCCACTTTTGTAGAAGCGAATCTGCGCCAACGCTGCTGTACGCCAATCTTCATCAACGTTCCAGTTATCTTTTAACTTGAGTCCAGCAATGGAAATCAGCGCCACAATAGAGACTAATACCGCAGAGCGAAACGCAAAATAACCAGCATGACGCCACTCATTAACGCCCACAATGTTCTTCTCAGGAAGAATGACTTTGTTGAACAAGCGTTGAGTAAAGTAACCTCGGCGGTTTGGCTGTTGGTCTTCATGCCTAACTGAGTTAAATTCGGCGCGCTGCGCAACTACTTGCGTCAGTAAATCGTGTTCAACGCCTTTTTGCCCTGAGGACATCATATAAGCGCCACGAATCCATACCGCTTCTCGAACGCGATTCTCGCGACCGATATCGGTCAGTAATTCGTTGACTCGCTCTAAAAAAATTCGAAGCTGATAAGGCCATGCGATGATCGAACCCGATTTTTCGCTGTTCACGTTTCGAAGCAACTCGAATTGCTGCTCCGCGATAGACTGAATCAATTTATAGCTTTCTGCTTCGAATTGATGCTTGTCGTAGCGACGCAATTGATCGCATTCGAAGGTAATGCCGAATGGGTTCTCAGAATCACACGCCGTGAAACTTTCAAAGAAGCCAGTGAAGTCCGCAATGGTGTCTGCTTTGGAAAATGCAGCATATACAGGTAAGTTGAGATCCAGCTCTCCCCCCATTGACAGCACGGCTTCCTGATAAATGCCCGAAAGCTTGGCTCGTTCTTTTTTGTCACCGGTCATGAGTCGATCACAACCGATCACCGCAACAATACCGTTTAAGCCTTGTCTTGGACGGTACTTAAGAAATTGCTTTGCCAGTACTTTCCAAAGTGCTTCGTCGATACCCTCGCTGTCAAATATCCTATGGCCGACCTCCACCACAACAGCATTATCATTGCTCCAGAAACGCAAGTACTGTTCGGTATCACTTTCGTCTAGGTAGCGATCGTTAACAGGTTCAAACCCGTTTTGCAGTAAAATAGCGCTTTTAGCGTCTTTTTCACCACCAACAACCAAATACCAAGGTAAGTTGTATAAGCTCTCTAGTTTGTTGCGCCCCTGTCCCAGAATTTTCTTGGTCGCGACGCGGAACAATTGTTGAATAACTCGCGTATCTTGCTTAAGCAGAACTTCAAGATCGTGCTCTTCCGATTCCGCTTGGCTAAGGTTGCGTTGTTTCCACCACCAAAGTGCAGTGAAGATTAGGATAATGCTCGTTAGGCCGGTCGCTACCCACTTCAACCAAGTAGGTTTCCCTTCGGGTAAATACACCCAAAGTGTTATGCTTCCTACAATGGCAGCGATGGCTAAGACAATGGAAAAAATCTTTTTAAACATCTTACTTCTGCGCTCTTCTTATCGTGGCGTTTAGTCCAAAACGTACATTCAGTTCGTTTTTCAGTTTTCGAATTTCGCTCAAGTCATCGCCCGCATGAATGTATAACTCAACACCATGATCCGACTCACGAGTGAACGACTCGTAACCGGCTTGATTAAGCTCTGAAGACAAGCGAGTAGCATCTCTAGAACGAGAGAAAACGGCCAGAACAATTTCCCATTGCTGAGCAACCACTTTGCCCTGCATCCCCGTTATCTCTTCAAGGTTTTCTTCCTCTCGACCCAGATCTTCATCCGTACTTAGGTAAAGCAGTTCACCGCTGGTTTTCTTTAAGCTCACACCAGACATATCGATGGCGCCGAATTGTGCCAATAGCGGCTGAGATCGACTGTGATACCAATACTCGGTAAAACCATATCCAGTGGCGAGAATCAAAAACGTCAGTCCCAACGTTTTTCCCATGCTGATCATCAGCCAAGGTTGTTTCCCTTCAATCAATTTAGGGGTTTGCGGGACTGGCAAAGCGCTTTCATTGCGATAGCGACGAATCAGCCCGTAAGCGCGGGAAGTAATGTCATGCAATTGACTTTCATCTTCATGGCGAAAACGCCCCTTGAAGCCAAGGGTCAGCAACACGTACTGAAGCTCAATGAAGTCCGAAAGTTTGCTTGGCTGCTGGCAAGCTTTCTCAAGCAAGATGAAAAAGGCTTCGCCGCCGTTGCGTTGTAAAAAAACCTTGCTCAAAAGCGAATAATTTTCCCAGCGAGCACGCTCTCCCCATGAGGTGTAGAGCACCGCTTCATCAAAGGCGGCACACAACACGAAACAACTTTTTTCGATAACATTGGGGTGATAATCCAAGTGCAAACCGCGTAAACGGAAGGCTTCAATCGCATCCAGCAATTGTTGGCGAAAGCGGTTAATATCGCGTGGCGCACCTTGGCGCTTGATCGTAACCAAAATACCCAACAGTTCCGTTGCCGCGTTCATCAGCGGACTGCCGTATACCGTTAGGTTTTCAATTAACTGCTCGGTACCCGACGTGTCCGCTTTCGGGCTCAGATTACTCCGCTCTTTACTTTGTGTATTCGCTGCTTGGCGATGAATTTGAACCGTGGGTTCTTCGTTAAATAGTCCTGCCATTGCCTACCTACCTGATCACATGAAAGTCAACGTGGATATCGTCGATTCTTTCATCGATATGAAGGGCAATCGCTTCGTCTCGTTTCACCAAGGCTTGCCATAAGTCCGACTTAGTATCGATTTCGAAGTACGCCGCATCATTCAGCGATTTCAGCTCTGATGGCGCATAAGGCAAATGGCGCAGTGGTACGCCAGATAAAGCGTTACGCACTAGTCCTGCTATATCACCGTTGCCAGCAAGTTTCGCTGCACGTGGGAACTCTTCGCTCAGGCGCGTTGCACCCATCGACGAAGACACCACCAGCACAAAACGGCCTTGGTTGTACAAACTACGGTCATCGACCAAAGTGCGGAGCAAACGGCGGCTCGTAAACAATTGTCGGTCCCACTTGAGAGTAGAAACGTTATCGATTTGAACTTCACGTAACAACACCAGTAACTCTGCAAACACTGAAGAGAAAATGCTGTAGAGATCGTTTTGGTTCCAAGCAGGGAAAGACTTCGGCATTTTGCCTTCTAAGCCTTGCATTTGACCCGCCATCGAAACACATTCGAGGTATAGATGACGCGTCAGAAAGGTGTTATCGAGGTTCCATTGCTCTAATTTCGGCATCCATGCGCCCATGACTTGTAGCCATAGGTAATCTCGCATTAAAGACTGATAACTTTTGCTGCTGGTTTCGGCTTGCAGTCGTGCATGGATCGCACGCGATCGATACTGCACTTGCGCAAACACATCCGCCACCGAATCGGTAAGATAGCTAGACACACCAAAATGCAGACTCTGAGGGATAAAAGCCTGATTGAGGATAACTGCACCTTCAGATTTGTGTTCACTGATTTCCGCCACGGCAATTAGAATAAAGTCTTTCAGTTCATCGCCTTCGAGTTTTAGCTGAATGTTCATTTGCGCCAGCTCAAGTTGCACTGGGTCACTGTGCTCGCGGCTGGTGTCGTAAACGGGGTGTTCATTGGCACTGTGTCTTAAACGTACATCTTCACCAACGTCAATGGTCCCCGGTCTTGAAACTGGTAAAGCGAGATACACTTTTTTATGGCTGGTGTTTTTAGGCACATCGATAACAAGTGCCTGTTCGATTTCAAACGGTGTCCCGTCAGGGAAAATGCCTTTCGCTCGGCGTACTGACACCTTACCAATGCTTAGCATGGTTCGATCCAACTCAAGATGAGTTAAACCGTAAGAGTTAGGGCTGATCTGTCCGACAAATTCGCGAGTAAAATGCTCAACGTAGCGTTCTTGTTGTTGAAAATGTTGTGGGGAAAGGAACATACCTTCGCTCCAAACCACTTTATTATTATCCATTATTTTTCTTCTTCTCCCGACACGGACAGGTTGATGCCATCCACTTCAATATTGATTGCTACTGAATTGAAAACCACAGGTTCGTAGATCACTTTATTCTTAGCTTCTCGGTAATCGGCAAATCCAGCTATTACCCCAATGAACTTCACACCAGTTCCTAGCGGGATCACTTCTTGACGTGTTTCTCCGGGTAACAAACTTGGTAACTGACGAGCCAAAGCCAATTCCGCTTTCAATACGCCCTGCTCATCGTTGAAAATTTGAATAAAGTCGGCTTGCTCAAACGCATTGCTGTTGGTCAGCTGATAAATACGCAGCTCAACTGGGGAGGGTTTCCCCTCTACATTGGGATTGATGTTGGAAGCAGCAGTGATGTTGATGATCAGCTTTGGTTCCACCAACTCGTCACTCCATAAACTGCACCCAGAAAGCAACAGTAATAAGCTCAATACGCAGATACGTCGAAACATCACTTCTCCCCTTCTAAATTACGCTGCAAGCGCATCGCGTCGCGGAAGTACGCTTGAAACTTCACCTGCCAATCTCGGTTTTCAACCTGTCTGGTGAAATAACGCTTGTACATATCCCAGTACTTCGGTTTACGAGACCAAAATCCACTTCCAGACAAGTCATCGAACATCGACTCCATCGTTTTTGGCGAAATATCAGAAAACAAACGGGTTAACGCCATTTCCATTGCTTTGTCTGTGCGCTCCTGCAAACGCTGCTCTTGGCTTTGTCGTTCTGCCATGGCAAACGCTGTGGACTGAGCCACCGTGTTGATATCGTTGTTTGTTGTTGGCTGAGTCGCTGCCACTTCTCGCAATGGAAACGACGCATGAAGGTCACTGTCTTTTAGTGGATCCTCATCGTCTGTCTGGAATTCGAGGTTCAAATACGTTTGCTGCGTTTGCTTTGTGGTATCCGTGTGCAAAAACGGATCATCATCCACCACATCCAGCGTCGAAATAGTGAAATCGGGCTGGTCGGATACCTCAGGAACATCCTGAATAAATGGCGTAATTTCATTGCTGAATGGGTCATCACCAAACGGCGAGGCGGCAAGGTTTTCCGAACCGCTTTGTGCTTTCGCTTGATCCGGTACAAAACACGAAACAAGCAATCGGTAACGACCGATGTCTAACACGTCACCATCGCTCAATGTCGATTGATTACCGTTACCTAAAGGCACATCAGAACCATTGATAAATAAGCCATTGGTGCTGTTGTCTGCGATTTGATATCCGCGTGAAGTCTTACGAACGATGGCGTGCGTACCTGAAATTTCTCGGCTCGCGTCGCTCAATTGCAATGTCGCACCAAAGGCACGACCAATGTCCCCACCTTCTTCAGGAAATGCCTGATTCCACTGAGCAATGCTTTCACCATCTGGAGAGCTAATAATTCTAATTGATAGAGGCATTTGACTGACCTTCAATAAATTCGATAGTTGGAATTAACGGCACTGAGAAATAGCGTCATTAAACTCGTTAAGAAAATTGGGATACTTCTTCGTAAACGCTTTCGAGAAATACACGCCCAAGGGTTGAGATTTCACCCTCGTACGAGATATCGCTCGGTAGCTGATACCCATTTTCTTAATGGTTTCGTCGATCACCGCGTCGTTACCCAAAATTGCGCCAACTTCTCCGCCGAGCATCAATTCAATCAGGGCTTTTGGTGTTCTTGGCTTCTTACTCACGCGGTAACCATTTTTATGTAGCCAAAACCATTTGTTCGAACCAAACAGTGCCGCAACTTCGACCTGTGATTTGAACGTGATGTTGTTCATTTCCGCTGAGTCCGACAGAGAGAACCAACTCCAGTTTTGCTCATCTAGCGGAGCAGAATATTCCGCATACTCATCGCGTTTGCTGTTATGAGATGCGAGGAAAAACCCGTGTTGGGAGCCCACCTCTGTCATGAGCTGAGCGCGATCCCATTTGGTCATGGTGAGCTGGTAAGGTTGGTCCATTACCCGCATCACGCATTTCACTTTGTCGATACCCGGACCTTTCATTTCACCCTTTTCTTGGTATTGATAAGGGAACCACTCTTGGGTCGCCAATAGCAGTCTCTCTGGGCGATTAAACGCCAATGCTGACTCACTGACCCCAGCACTAATCATAGCTATAAAAAGAATTCGAATCATGGCTCGTTGTGCTCCATGCTCATGCCAGAAGAACGCACAACGTTGCCATCTCGTGCGTAAATATCACTGGCCATTTCAATCAAAACAAAAGGCACTTGTGTGTTCACTCGCTCAGCTTGCTTGAAGCTAATGGAAATATCGGGAGGCGAGAGAACCCCAATAGGTAAGGAAGCTGGCGCAATGCCTGATTTTAGAATGTCGAGACCGTATAACGCGGCTTGGTGAGCGTTGTTATCAAACCCAACCCCCACCGACATCAAAGCACTTTGCGCAGTGCCGTTAACCGCGTCTGGAACCGCCGTCAATAGAGGTAAAAATTCCGAGTAAATATTAATTTCATCAATACGATTCAGTAGACTAGAGCTCCCCGTCAACCAAAGCAGAGAACTACTCAGAGATTTATCATCGACCTTCATGGCGTTTACTTGTTCTCGCATAACACGACCAAGCGAACGCTCTGGTTCGCGTTCATCCACCTCAATCGGAAAAATGCGAATACCCTGTTTTTCCGCTTCGTTTTTTAAAGGGAGATACTGAGTCAGATAGGCACTGGTGTTTGACTTGGCATACAGCACACCAATTTGCGTCAAGTCGGGGCGGAATCGGCGCAAGAAGCTCAAGGTGACGCCCGCTGGCAAATTCAGCGATGTATAAGCGAAGTTGTTGCCACTCGTTTGATAGTTGTCCGTCAATCCCATCAACACCGGATCTTTGGCGTTCACAGACACAACTGGCAGCTTACCCCCAGAATAGGTTTTATGGAGTAACACAGTGGCACGAGATCCCACGGTGTAAATAAGGCTGGCTTCTTTTTCTGCTCGTAGGGACCAGGCTCTTAGACCGGCTATTGTGTTAGGCAGAAGGAAAACACGAAATGACACGCTAGGCATTTCGCGGCGGTACACTTTAAGAATCGTCGACAACGCCACATCATAAGAATCGGCTTTTCGAGAGACCAGTACCCAAACCACAGGGTGTTCACCACGCGGCGAAAACAAAACGTCCGAGTCATTGGCGTTAATTTCCCATTGAGCACGCTTTTCCTTTTTTAAATGATCACCTAACCATTCAGGCCATTCTGCATGGCTCATTGGCGATAGCAGTACGTTGACCAAAAGCAAAATTATACGAATCATACGACTGCTTCCTGTTTTGGTTCACGATCAAATATCCACATGAGGAAACCAGCTACGGTAAAGAAGGCAGAAAGCGCAAAGAAGGCGTATTCATTACCCAAACGAGTAAGCAAAATCCCAACGACTATCGAGCCCAAAACATGTCCCAATCGCTCTAGAAAACGATAGGTCGATGCCACAGAATTGGCATTCGCACCTTGTGTTGTGGTCACAACGTGTGTCACTACAGGCGCGTTAATGAGACCATGGGAAACGCCCATAACCAGCATCGCCGCCGTCGCGGTCAACACTAAATAAGTGACATCCTCAAATAAGAAGGCGACAGAGAGCACGCCCAAAGACATTGCTGCCACTAAGCTCCCAAGACAAAGCGCCCATTTGGCTGAACCGATTCGGTCGATCATTGGGGACACTTTTCCACTGATGAACAAAACAGAGAACGCATAAGCCATTAGCACCTGACCGATGCTTTCACGCTCAACACCAGCATTGGAAAGCAGGATGGGCACAGCAAAAAAGACCACGCCCGTGAGCATCATCTTGGTGGGAATACCAACCAGTAACATGGTGCGCATAAAAGCAGGTACACGCATCAATGCAGCGGAGTCTTTTAACATCATGGTTAAATTCTCTTTCAATGATCCAGAGTTGCTGCCTTGAGGCACCATCGAAGGCAGAGAAAGACTGAAGAGATACATAAGGCCACCCACTAATACAGACAGCATAAAGATGCCCTGTACACCAACCGTATCAGCCAAAAGTGCGCCAATCGCGGCACCGGAAATAAAGCCCGCATTGAAGCAGAAGACAATGATTCCAGCAGCCTGGGTTTTATTCGATTGGTCACTGCAACGCAGAATATAGCCTTGCACTGCGATGAAGATCGTCGCTTGCCCAACACCAGAGATGAAACGCGCCACCAATACAGTAATTAGTTGAGAGTCGTAGGCGAGTAATAAACACCCTGCAGAAGAGAGTAAGACCCCCACACCCAGTACCTTGCGAATGTCGTAGACTTCCACTAGTCGAGACACTGGTAGTAAGGTCGCGGCAAAGCCCACGAAATACAGGGTAAAGAAGTAAGACGACCAGCTTTCGCTTGCACCGCTCTCTATCGCGACCTGAGTCAAGTATTGTGGTAACACAGGTGCCATCAAAGACTCCATCAGTACGGTCACCAACAGCAACGGTTTAATTTGCGCGAGCACCGTATCGTTCTTAGGTTGCTGCCCCGAATGGCTAAGCAGTCGGATAAAGGCGAAGCAAATAAAGGCGCACCCAGCGAACAAAATCGCAAAATTCTTTAAGGTACGTACCAACTGCGCCAACAACGCCTTTGGGTAAAACGCGACGGTGACTTGATTGCCTTTGGCATCCCCGACGAGAAACTCCGCCATGTTCTCAACCGACATACCTTTACCATTCGCGCTGCTTTTAGCGATCTCCTCTGTACCTTGAGAAACCGAAATAGAAGACACTTCCGGGTTAGAATGGCGAAAACTGCCCAGCATTTCGCTTATACCACTCACCTGATGGTGGCTGATACCGGCGTTCAAAACAGGAGCCAAGCGCTGAGTCACAATGTTTGCCATTGAACTGGCTTTGTTTTCCAAACCAGATTTGTACAACGCTCCAACCATCAAAAAAACACTTGCCGACATCGCAAGGAACACCCCACCGAACGCGGTGAAGTAGGTTTTCGGATTTTCGCTGCGCAGGACAAAGAACACGAACACCGCGGTCAGTACGATCACCAATACCATCATGGGCTGAAAGCGTGCATTTATGGTTTTTTCAATCTCGTGATCGCTGAGCAGCACTTCCAGTGCCCCGACCTGAGTAAACTTGTTACTTAGAGGAATGGTCACTAGGCTGCCCACAAAACGCTCGTCGGTGTAGCGATATAGCTCCTGTTGACCGGAAATTACCCGAATATCGACCACCGAGGAATCGGCTTTAGCAATGGGTGAAAGCACCTTTTCCAGACCGGCGATGTCTTGCAACGGTACCCCCGAACTCAGTACCTGTTCGATACCAATTCGCGCGGCCTCCGTCTGAGCCAGAACCGCATCGCGGCTCTGTTGTTGGTAACTTTTCAGCGCTTGCGCGTAACCCACGACGAAGATCAGCGTTAGCGACAAAATAACCAGTAATGCGCCAAGTAACAGGCGACTATATTGCTTAAACGTATTCAACGAAAACTCCTAGCTCGTACTCAGTGCGTCGAATTGTTCGTTCAAGCAATGAGCGACAGCCATTGGTCGCTTTTGTTTAAGGAAAGACAATCGGTTAAACACCAAAGATTGCACTAAATCGGTGTAATCCATGCCTTCACGCGCCAAGTCATGGCACACCAAGCTGATTTTCTCGCCTTCTGGTCGCTTCAGATCTGGCTTAGGGTTGGTTTCGAGTACATACAAATTGCCCTCTTTGTCCATGCGAAGATCCACACGAACCAAGGTTTGCAAACCCAGCTGGCGGTAAATTTTCTGCCCAATGTCGGCCAGTTCGCCACGCAGCTTTTCGTCGTTGACCGCCACTAGGCGATCTTGAGTGATGGGCTTTACATCCATCGACGTAAAAATGGGTTCATCTTCGTCAAGAACACGTTCCGTAATGGAGAACGCCATTGGCGTTTCAGACTGTGTGAGTTTTCCTTCTTTAAAGACGTATTCACCGGCAACAGCCACGACAAACTCACGCCCGCCTAGGAACGGTTCGATCATCACGGTATTGCCCGTCGCTTGGCGCACTTTTTCTACAGTCGCAGCAAGATCATTGCGCTCAAAAACCGGATAAACGTGTATAGACGCACGACCGGACACTGGTTTCACAATGAACCCTTCGTTGAATATTGCTTCAATTTCATCGATCGCACCTTGCTTCACCGCATCATCGAAACACTCATCGATACCAATCGTCACAAATGGAGCCGTAGGCAGACCTGCAGCTTTAATTTCATGTTTGAACAGGTGTTTGTTATCCAGAATACCTGCCGTCATTGGGGAGTGGCCGACGTATGGCACACCTAACATTTCAAGGGTGGAAGGAAGGTGACACATGGAGTCAAACCCTTGCAGCCCGCCGCTGTTGGTGATGACTAATTCGGTCCCTTTTTCTCTAAGTTGCTGTGCCAAATTAAGGTCTTCGGCAAACACTTCCACATCTTGGAAACCCGACTCACGCAGGGCGTTCGCAATATCATGCGCAACAGGCGCGTACGTTTTAGTCGAGCGAGGGCTCAAGTTTTCAAAAATATAACTGCCCTCCTGACCTTTATCCCCACCGTGAATCACGGCGACTTTTAAGTTCTGGCGAATCCATTCCAGTTGCGGCTTAGAAAAAACTGAATGCGTCATCTGTTTATACTCATGGTGTTGTGTTGCTAAAAAGGCGCTTCAAATGGCAACCCGGCAGCAATCAATGTTTAAAAAAGTAAATAATTAAAGTAATCGTTATTGTTATAAGTGGGCAGACATACTGCCCATTCGCACCGAGATCTCACGCCTCGTTATCATTTGTTTTTATTGGATTTTAATCACAAAAAGGCCGTTTTCAGTGTGTACCTTGACCGCTTCTACAGGTTTGCTTTCACTCATGCGAACAATGCACTGGTTTGCCAGTTCTGGCATTAGTTGACGATTGATCAACTGCTCAACGGCACGGGCACCGGTTTCAGGTGAATCATTCATGTTTACCAGCAGTTCAATGACATCTGGGTGATAGTCAAAACTTGCCCCATAGTGCAACTGAACGCGCTTACGAATGCGATTCAGTGACAGCTCGGCGATTTTGCCCAATTCTTCATCATTCAATGGGAAATACGGCACGATAGTCGCCCGCCCAAGGAAAGCAGGTTTAAAGTGATTCTGAAGCTCTGGGAAAATAGTTTGTGTAAGCGCAGGAACATCAGGTCGACCGTTTGTACAAGCATTCACCACCGCACCATCAGCGGCGTTCGACGTCATGATGATGATGGTGTTGCGAAAATCGATGTTTCGCCCCTCACTGTCAGAAATCGAGCCTTTATCAAAGATCTGATAAAAGATGTCGTGCACGCCCGGGTGCGCTTTTTCCATTTCATCCAAAAGAAGAACCGAATATGGGTTTTTGCGCACCGCTTCGGTTAGCACGCCACCTTTTCCATATCCGACATAGCCCGCTGGTGAGCCCAGTAACATCGAGACTTTGTGCTCTTCTTTGAATTCCGTCATGTTGATGGTGGTAATATTGCGTTCACCGCCGTAAAGCAGATCCGTTAGCGCCAACGCTGTTTCGGTTTTACCCACACCACTAGGACCACACATGAGGAAAACACCGACAGGTTTACGTGGGTCTGTTAAACCAGCGCGAGAAAGACGAATCGCTTGAGAAAGTTCCGCAATCGGAGTGACTTGCCCTATCACTCGCTCACCGATATGAGACTCTAGGTGCATCAGTCTTTCCACTTCTTGGCTCAACATATTGCCAACAGGAATACCCGTCCAAAGTGCTACTACGTCAGCGATGGTTTGCTCTGTCACCTGAGCCAGTACTAATGGTTGCTCACCCTGCTTGTCACGCAGTACCTGCATTTTCTCTGCAAGCTGTGCTTTGGCTTCAAGGGAGGTGATTGAACCTTTTTCTTTAAGCTCTTCATCCAACTGGATTTGCAGTGCAATGATCTCATCCACTAGCATGCGTTCTTCGTTCCAACGCAGTTCAATCGACTGATGTTCTGCTTCAAGAGACGCCAAACGCTGTTTCGCTTCTTCCAAACGTTCGCTTTCAACCGACCACAACGCCGACTCGTGAATCAAGGTATCGATTTCGTTATTGGCGTAGCGAATCTGCTCTGCGATCGCTTCCATTTGGCGAGGTGCTGCGCTTTGGCTCAAACCAATGCGAGAACACGCCGTGTCCAATAGGCTAATCGCCTTATCAGGTAGCTTACGTTCTGGTAGATAACGAATGGAAAGAGAGACCGCTGCATCAATTGCTTCTTGCATCACTTTTACGTTGTGATGCTTTTCCAAGCTACGCTTAACGCCACGAAGCATGTGGATCGCGTCTTCTTCGTTGGGCTCATCCACCGACACCACTTGGAAACGACGAGTCAACGCAGCATCTGATTCAAAGTATTGCTTGTATTCCGCCCATGTAGTTGCGGCAAGAGAGCGAAACTCACCTCGCGCCAACGCTGGTTTTAGAATATTTGCCGCATCGTTTTGACCGGCAGTACCACCCGCACCGATCAACGTATGTGCTTCATCAATAAACATGATGATGGGTGTCGATGATTGTTTGATCTCGTTGATCACATCTTTCAAGCGATTTTCAAATTCGCCTTTAATGCTCGCCCCCGCTTGCAGAAGAGAGAGATCCAAACTGCGAAGCTCAACGTTCATCAAAGCCGGCGGTACATTACCGTTCACGATCTCTTGAGCCAAACCCTCTACTATCGCAGTTTTGCCCACACCAGGGTCGCCCACCAAGATCGGGCTGTTTTGCCGACGTCGACATAAAATGTCGATGGATTTACGAATCTCCTCACCTCTCCCAGTAATTGGGTCGAGCTTGCCACTGCGTGCGGCTTCCGTTAAGTTTTGCGAGTACTTGTCCAAAGCTGGCGTGGCGGAATCACCACTGGCTGCGACCATGCTCTCGGCAGGTTGCGTCGATTGGCTGGGTGTATTGACCGCCAAAGACTGACTGCGCAACCATTCAGAAGACAATACGGACACCCACTGACTAAGTACGCCATTGTAAGCACTCTGACCAACACGCTGTTTCAGCACCATTAATACGTGAAATTCATTAACCACCGATTGCTGATTATTCAGTGACGCGATCATCCAAGCATCTTTGAGTAATTCGACTAACTCCGGCGACAACGAAGGCGACACGTCGGTACCACGAGGCAAGCTTGCTAGGTGGTTATTGCAACGCTCGATCAACGTCTCTTTAGCTAAAGACGCTTGTTGCATTGCAGCATCCCAACCTTTCGATTGTTGCAGCAACTGAAAAAACCAGTGTTCAGGCTCAATAGAGAAATGAACTCGGTTGACGCATTCCCCAGCAGCAGATTCCAGAGCACTTTTCAGCGAAGGGGTCAGCCTTTTGACCAAGCTTTGCAATTCAATATTAATCATTCTTTTTCCTAACTTTTCGTCAGTGGCATTTCTACAAACTGTTGGCTATTGGATTGGTTGTTCATCCATGCGGACTGCCCAATTCTTAGCCCACTTTTATGGCTACCAGAGAGCTTTAATCTCGGCAAATATTGGCTGTTTACCTTCATGTAAAGGGCATACTTGGTGTTTACCCCCATGTAACTACGAACCATGTGGTCCACAGCATGAATCATTTTTTTGTCGCTACGGATCCTCAGGTAGTGCGAGTAATCTTTCGGACAGATTTTGATATTCAGTTTTTGACCGATCATTGGCGTTGATTTGCCCGCTAACGCGCCCATCCCTAATTGTTGATTCTTCCCAGATTGCCCAAGCTGAGTCAGTGAACATGGCGTTAATGGCAGATATTCCAAACCACTACGCTCGACTTCAAATTGAGCTTCGAAGTAATCTTCCAGCATGGCTTTAAGTGCTAAAGGGCAAGTCAACTTAAGCCCCAATAATCCTGTGTACTGCACCAAGTGAGATTCGGGCATCGGCGCAACTTCACCCGATTGCCCCGCAAGGCTCGATAGCATCTCGGTGATGGACTGACGGTGACGATTCCAGTGGAATGTTTCTTCTTCCATCTGGTAGGTCAGCTCATGTTTTTGTTTAGTTTCGCAGTACAGTCGGTAGTAGCGGTTATTGAACGTATCGAAGAAATCGAGCGGCGCTTCATCGCCTTGTTCAAATCGCGCCTTCAATGCTTGGTTATACATTGCGCGAGGCATGGTTCCCGCATTGCCAGACAAAGACGCCACCGAGGTTTTTAAGGTGTACGCGCCATTTCTCTCTGAGGACACTTGCGAAACTTCCGATTTATAGTAGGCAGGAAGAATCTCTGCGCTAAAATTCACCGCAGGTCGTTGACCATTCGTGTGAGCTTGATGCTTGAAGATTTGCCACGCTTTTTCTAATTGCCCTTCAAACGTCCCCTGAGACAAGCGAATTACAGCAGACTCTTGCACCCAGTTCTCCTTGGGAAAGAGAGGTAAACCCCATCCTGCCCTTCAAGATAAATATCCACTTGCGTAAAGCTGTTGAAGCCAGCGAAATAGGCAAAGAAGTAATCCAGCAAATACCCAAACATTGAGATACCGCCATTGACGTTTGCGGCATCGAGTGTGATGGATATTTTGGTGCCATAGGCAAAACACGTTTTGCCAGAAACGCGGATCGGAGCCACGACTTGCTCTTGCTCAATCTTGTGCAATGACTCGATGTAAACATGGTTCTGCACCGCTTGATTGTGGTTGTAGAGCTCGAATACATTCTTAAGCGTTGCTATTGGGTTATCTGTCCCCAAAATAGCGTGATAATTGAAATGTAAGTGGCACAGCAGCGCCCACACATTTTTATTGGTGTCTCGGCTGCGCACCGGCAGCGTTGGTCGACGTAATAGCGTCATAGATGCAGGGATGGTCAGAGAATCACGACAACTGATTTGGCTGGTAACGGGCAATGAACCAGCACGGACGCCATCGCTCGCGGTCGTTGTAACAGACCAAATACGAGGCTCAGAGGTCGCACTCACGTGATCTAAATCCGCCACTTTCAGACTGCTGCTCAATACGCCTCTTTCATGAGTATTTTGTACCAACTGCCAGCGAAGCGCGCATTCTGCATCATTGTATTTTTCACCGTAGATCTGCGACACCGAGAAGGGTTCACCTTCCGTGACATCCAAGACGTCATCAACGGAAAAGACTTCAAGGTCACTGCCTTGCCCAGAATCCAGATGGATCGGGTACTGCTTCTGACTGAAATCAATTTGGACTGGCTCCGACACCTTGCTTTGCAAGTTGACTAAAGGTGTACAAAACAAAGAAAAATGATGAGCTTGCAGGCTACGCGCCATATCAACACTCACCTCATTCAAGAAAATTTGAATGCGAAATTGAGACCCCGTGGTTTTACTGATCACGTTACCCAGATCCAAGGTGAATCCTTGGAAGCGCTCAGAGAACATAAAGAACTCGGTCAGCAATTTAAAGCCGCCAAAACTCGCGGCTTGATAGGGCAATATGGTGTCTTCTGCGTCAAACCCTATAGGCTGCATCGCAGATTGACCCAGCGTGAAGCAGGTGTCGTTGTTGCAAACACACACCTGAGCAATTCCTTGCGCTATCACGTCATACAAACGCAACGCAAAGTGGCTTTCGCCTTTGAGGTGCAATTTCAAGCGATCGATGCCCAACTCACTTAATTCGATGCCTTCGTCTGTAGCATCAATCGTCAGTTCTAACATCGCTTTTGCGCTTTCAGCGCCAGCGGGTTTGGCCATATCAAAAGGAGCAAACAGCACCTCGGCAGACGTGACCGTGATTGGGAACAGATCCAAGTCTTCCGTGGTACGAAATACGACAGGTTCATCTGATCCGTCAGAAACATCGAATTCAGTACCTTTTGGAATGCAGTGCTTTGCGTTGGCATCCTCTGCGATATCAAAATCCAGCATACTGTAGGATGGAACCGGTTTGAGGTAATGCGGGAACAACAAGTTAACCAAGCTTTCCGTCAGCTCTGGGTAGGATTCATCCAAGCGCTGCTGGAGCTTACCGTTCATTAAGGCGACGCTTTCAATCAAACGCGCAACTTGCGGATCGTCGATACTGTCTTTTCGAATCCCCAAAGCATGCGCCGCGCCCGGATGACGCTCCGTGAATTGAGAGGCTTCGGAGCGTATAAAACGCAGTTCCTGTTCAAAATAGGAAAGCAAAGAATCAGACAAAATTCGACTTCCTTACATCAAGTTTGTTACTGCTGAGATCCAGAAAAGAATCCAGCACAATGGCTTCATCGCCCAGATCTGAATGCACAACGGCAGAAAGACGAAAGCTCAGTTGGTTATCGCCTACTTTGCCTTCTTGCACCTCAATCTCAACTTGGGTTAGACGTGGCTCGTAGAAACGGATTAGATTTTCGACCTCGGCGACGATCTCGTCAGTATTGCTCTTGCTTTGAGCTCTCGCGATGTTGTGCATGCCCAGCTCAACAATGGTACCTTCACTGATCGAAATACTGTTGGACCACAAAGGGGCACGGCTTGAAATTAAGCCACAAACGTTATCGATGATGGCATCACGCACACTGTCGATATCGTCGCTCCAACTTTGTGTCAATTTCGACATTAAGCTCATTGGGTTTCTCCGATATCGGTGCCTAATACAGAGGTCGTGAGCACTACTTTGGCGTCCATCATTTCGTACTGATATTGAGGCTGTAGCATTATTTCGCATAGGTAACGTGTGTTATCGTGCGGCGCTTCTTCAATGCGCACATAACACGAACGTAAGGGGTAACGTGCAAGAACAGTATCTTCGCCGTAACTCACGTTACTGATGAATTGGTCTAACCAACGCTCTAAGCTGCGACGGCAACTTTCCGCGCTGTCGTATCGACCGACCTGATCGCGAATCTGCGCTTTGATGTAGTGACCAAAGCGGCACGCCATTAAGTTGGTTTGCAGCATGCCAAGCTGACGACGAGATTCATCCGTCGCTTGCCAAACCGACTGGTTACTGAAAAAACCTTTGTGATTGCTAAGGTAAAGGCTAGTTAATGGCATGAAGCCTTGTGATGACCAAAAGCCATCATCTTCACTGAATAAGTCGACTTTGGTGCGAATATCAATAGAGTTTTGAACAACTGCGCCATACGCTCCTGATTCATCATAAGAACGAAGAAAACCAAACCAGCTAATGCGATCGAATTCGCGCATCACATTACCGACCATGAGGTACGCACTGTTTCCCCAGAGCGCATTTTTTTCTTGTTTCTTTTCACTGAACACAAACCCCGCAAGGTATTGATGATACGGCTGACGCATAAGATATTCAGGCATCACCAAATGAAGAAAGCGAGAGGCGCTTTTTTCTCTCAATAACTGCCATGACAAAAAATCGCGGCTACTTAGGATACGATCGATACGTGCGCAATCGTGGAGTTGCCTGCGAGGTTCGTCGCCGAAAAAGAATTCATCAACACCTAAAACCATCGGGCAAAATGACATTTCCCCTAGCTCAGAAAGCAGTTGAAGGGTGTAAAGATCGTCGTAATCCAGATCATCGCTATAATCAGCCGAGGCTTTGTGATCAACCATCACAAGCCCAAAAGGCGTACCACCAGCGGTATCGAACTCTTTTGAGTACAGTTTCCTGTATAGGGAGGACTGCTTTAAGTCGAACGAGTAGTTGAGGTCGGCAGAGACCATACTCCAGCTCAGATCTAGCAATTTGATTTTGACTCGCCGCTGCGAAACCTGGATTTCAGTCAGCGACTTAAGCCCTGTCCAAGACGATTCCAATTGCTTGAATTGGTTGTGCTGAACCACTTCAGAAAGCTGATCGCTGATGCGGTTATCCAGTTCAGCCATTAAACGGGTAAGCAAAGCTTTAAATTGAACCGTCGACTGAGCTTTGGCGTACCCGAGCAGCTCCTGCCAAGCAGGGTTGTCGAAAAGCGTACGGTTGATGTCAGTGTTTGGATTCATTAACGACTCAATTCAAAACATTCGGGGACAATGTCCCCGAATAGGATTAACCAGGAATGTTGGCGACCATGCGAAGCGAGGTCGTCAGTTCTTCCATTTGCAACCATGGGCGCAAGTAGGCGACAGCTGAGTAAGAACCTGGGCGACCAGCTTGCTCTTCTACCGTAACTTTTGCTTCCACAAGCGGATGCGTGGCTTTTGCGTCATTGCCGATGGCATTCGGGTTGACGTACTGGTTGATCCAAGAGCTCAGCTCTTTCTCAACATCGTTTGGATCGAGGTTTGAACCAATGCGATCACGACCCATAACTTTCAGGTATTGTGCGATACGGCTGCTCGCCATGGTGTATGGCAAGCGCGCTGAAATAGCCGCGTTGGCTGTCGCATCTGGATCAGTGTAAGTCTTTGGTTTGTGAGCTGTTTGAGCACCCATGAACACGGCGTAATTTGTGTTCTTGTAGTGCACTAATGGTAAGAAACCAAGGTCGCTCAGCTCTTTCTCACGCTCATCCGTTAGGTTTACCTCGGTTGGGCATTGCTGCAGAAGGTCGCCCGCATCAGAGAAGTGCGTGAAGTTTGGTAGGTTCTCTACTTTACCGCCATTCTCTGTACCACGAATTGCCGTGCACCAGCCGTATTTCGTGTAGGCCTGAGTCATAAGAAGACCGAATTCGTATGCCGCGTTGCTCCATACAAAATCGTTGTCTGAAGAAACGATCTGCTGACCATTGTCACGGGTTTGAAGCTCTTCAAACGCGAATGACTTAACTGGCACCGTTTCTGAACCGTATGGCAAGCGAGCCATGGTTTTTGGCAGTGTTAGAGCCACGTAACGAGCGTCGTCGCTTTCACGGAATGCGTTCCAGCTCGCGTAAGCTGGAGAATCGAAACCAGCCGCAACAGGCTTACCTTCAGCAAAGCTACCAAACGAGTTAAAGTCGAACATGCCTGCGTTGGCAGCCGCAACAAATGGCGCGTGAGAGGCAGAAGCCACTTCACCCATGTAACGCAATAGCGCGATGTCTTCATCGCCATAACCAAATTCGTAGTCACCAAGCAGTGCACCGTATGGTTGACCACCTGCTGTACCAAATTCTTCTTGATACACCATGTTGAAGAAACGGCTGCGATCGATCGCTGGAGCATCTTCAAATTGTTCTAGCAATTCGTCTTTGGTGTAATCAACCAGTTTGATTTTTAGATCAGGACCTAATTCACTGTTTTTAACCAGCTTCTGAAGCCCCAACCACGAGCCTTCTATTTTCTGAAACTCGTTGTTTTGCATAACGGATGAAAGCTGCTCAGAGATTTTGCTGTCTAATGCGCTGATCGCTTTTTCAATAGTTAAGGTTAGGTTTTTATCCCAAGTCACCGTGCCTTCAAGCGCCTGAGAAGTCATGATGCTCAATAGCTCTTTGGTAGTATCAACAGGCGTTTGTGCCGTTGCACTGATCGCGCGATCTAAAAAGCTTTGTGCCGTTTCCGCTTCGCCTGCACCTTGTGCTGCTTGTTGTTCTACAGACATTATTCCGCTCCCTCTTTGTTCAGACCCAGTTCTTCCGCCAAACCATTGATGGCGTCCGCACTTTGCAGAACTTCTTTCAACAGACGCTCGAGATCTCTTGAACGATCAGCTTTGCTTAATAAGACTTTCAGCTGCTCACGGGTTTTCACAAGCTGCTTGAGTGGGTCGATCTGTTCAACCAAGTTCTCTGGGTGGAAATCTTTCATCGAGCGGAAGCTCAGATTCACTTCAAACTGGCTGTCGTCGTTTGCAAGCTTGTTGTCCACTTTGTAAGAAAGGCGCGGATGAATTTGCCCCATTACCGTATCGAAGTTGTCTTTATCGATACCTGTAAATTCGCGCTCTTCAAGATCCACTTTTTCAGATTCTGGTTTGTGACCGGAGAAGTCACCAATTACACCAACAACAAACGGCAGTTCTTTGGTCTCTACAGCGCCATTCGTTTCAACATCGTAAGTGATACTAACGCGGTTTTTGCTGACGCGTTTATGTTGTGAATTCAATGCCATAACGGTGTCCTAAAATGAGATATTTCATAAAAAAGACACGCCACAAAAGAGTGGCATGTCTTAGGGATGGGAGGATTACTTACCAGATGTCATTTTTCCGGCTGGAATATCATAAGTTACAACACCACCACTCGTACTAATATCACCACCTTCAGTTTCGTAGTTGTGCTTCTGAGAAATTGATGTGTAAGAAAGAGATAAGCTTTCGTATGGTTGAGAACCGTCAGTACCGCTTACGTTGTAAGTCACAAGACGTGCTTTCTCGAGTTTCACCTGAAAATAGACATCTACACCTTGACCATCGTTAGACGGCTTAGTGAATGCAACTTCAACGGTTTTTCCTTCTTTACCTGGGTTGAATAGGTAGCAAAGTAGATCTTCAGATGCACCATCAACTTCTTTGGTTACGCTTACTTCACTAACGCCAACCATGCCAGAATCAGCATTCGTTGCATTACCAATATCCATGGACACGTTACGAGCACCGCCCCAAGAGTAAGAGTTAATTGCAAACCAACCCTCATTAGTTCCTTCAGCGGTCTTTAGATCTTTCATTGTTGCCGCACCTTCAACTTGAAGCCCAGCAACACGCATGTAAATACTTGCCATGATTTTTCCTTATTTATAAAAAACGATTACCAACTCAGAGCCGACGAAGCGGATGCTTTAGGTTCGTTATCTTGTTTAGATGGGGTATCAGCAGGGGAAGTCTGTGATACATGCTCTTCGACATCTGGCTGCTCAGAAACGGGAGGAGCAGCTTGAGGTGCCGGTGTGTTTTTAATGTCATCCGTCGGGGTACTCACCTCCGGCAACAAAATCTGATCGAGATGATTTAGCCCGGCGGAATTAAAAATTGTGCTCAAGGAGTCGCTGTTTTGCTCCGACATCATTTCTTGCAGCAGTTCCGGAAGAGAGAGGTATCCCCATCGAATCGCTTTTTCTAGCAAGAAAGAAATTGGGCTGTGTGGCTCGCTCTGGCGAAAATAATCTGAAATCTCTCGCAATAAATGAAATGCCAGATCTCGATTCATGTTGTTCACGTTGCCTAATTCGGAAAGGTTGTCCGCGCGTAACTGTTGAGGGGCAACATGAACAGGTTCAGTTGACGTATGAGCGTTGCTGGATGAAGGTGTGTTTTGAGCCACAGAAGCGGTGTTTTCCTGTCCTACGGATTCTTCTATCTCTAACGCTGCCACTTTGGGCTCTGTTTTTGCCGTAAGCTTGATGCCGCTTAAATGCACAAGAGCGTTTTCAACACGTGTGAGCAGTGATTTGGCGAACTTGAAGTTCGCTCCTTGTGTACTCACGCTTTGCGCATAGGTTGCAACTGATGCAGACAGACGGTCCAACTGAGCGATACATCGAGCAACGTTCTCCAATTTGGATTGAATTGCCGAGCGCTCTTGTGCAACGGTGGTCGATAATGAAGACTTAAGTTGGCTTATTTCACCTTTGCGTTCTGCACTTTGAAAATCAAAGAATGTCACACTTCCAACCAATGGAAGTTGCAACATAGGTGCATAAAGAATCGAGCTTTCTTCGCTATCTCCCACCAATTGGAAAAACGCCTTCACCTTGGCTTCTGCCTGTTCAGTGGCTTGCGCTTTCTCACCTTCCGATTTCAGCTTTTCTATCGGAAATACGGGGTTTAGCGCTGCCCAATGATTTTCAACCAAGTCTGCCAACCATTCTAGGCTGTTTGCTGCGCTATCTATCGTTTCATCAAGAAGAAATTGCGCAGCAACAAACCAAGAAATTAGCTCTATATCCCTGGTTGTATGGGAAAATTGTTCTAGCAGAGTATTTGACAGAGCTCGCCAGCTCGCCACACATGCTTCCTCTAGGGCTTCTTTCTCATCATCACTTGGATTTTGGCTAAGTTTACGCAGCGATGTTTGAGCCACGTTAAATTCATTTCTCAAAGGACGAAATGCACTTTTGTTGAGTTTCAGGAACACACCGCATGCTAAATCGTCGCTAATCGGAGTAGAAAGTTGCTCAATTTGATGCTTTAAAAATGGCATGTTTTCCTGCTTTATTACTGCTCAATCAATAGTTCTGTTTACTTAAAAAACATAGGGATGAAACGTTATAATATTGCTCACCCTTCGCTAGCGCATTCAATGACAGAAAACAACCGAACGAGTTTGTTTAGCTGTTCATTTAATTGGGGTAAATAACATTTCGCTAATATAAGATTCTACAAGTGATATTTTTATAAACTGAGTGAAGAGTATATATTTGAGCTGGATTTTAAAAAGACCTATTTACGTCACATTTAGACGGGGTTTAGGTCACAATCATATTAAAAGCCAAATTAAAAACAATACAAAAATCAATTAAGTAATTGTTTAAAAAGAACTTGCAACAGAAAACCATTAAGAAAATCATAAATAAAATATATCTTAAACACAGCCCTAAAAGTCTTGCATACAATAAGGGATTAATGTTTATTTTTTTCAACCACCCTTTAAATATAAGGGGTTAATCGATTACATAGGAATTACCTATTAAATTAAAAGTTAATTCCTATTGAAATAATCATGAACTCACAATAAATTAGATAATATATAAAAATAAAAATGTCTAAAACACCTATTAGTATAGATGTCAATTTTATTTAATCATTTTAAGCGCCTACCCTTTAAACAATTCAAGCATTTCGTTTATTTAATAGTGATTTAAGTGAATATGAGCAACAGCGAATTAAAGCACCAAAGTCGTTCCCTAATAGCAAAGCTATCAGACAACAAAAATTACATCGTCACTCAATTAATTGGCGAGGAGCGTGTTTCTGAGGGGTACCTGTTCTCATTTTCTATCGCTGCGAACTCAGAAATTGATGTGAAAGTTTTGGGTAAACCAGTTAATGTTGCTTTCAACCAACCGTCTGGCAAGCGCTACTTTACTGGCCTGTGCAGCTCCCTTCAATTCACAGGTCACAGCCGAGAAAAACAACAGTTTTACTATCAAGTAGAAATGGTTGATCCATTCAAGCTATTGACTTATCGACGCAGTCGCCAAGTCTTTCAAAACATGACGACCAAGCAAATTATCGAAAAATTGCTCGGCGAATCTGAACTGAAAAGTTTTGTTCAATTCTCAGTATCAGGAAGTGGGAAGAAACACGAATATTGCGTGCAGCTCGACGAAACCGACCAAGCCTTTATCCTTAGATTACTGGCAAATGAAGGTTGGCTCTTTTATGTACGTCATCAATCCAGTAAACCATTGGTCGTCATCGGTGATTCTAACCAACGTTTCGAGAAGTTGACTCATTCAGCCCTAAGCTATCAAGAAGGGGGCAACAAGGCACTGCCCACTTTATCTACGTGGAGCCATTCCTACCAAATTGGTACGGGGAAAGTGTCGTTAGCAGACCACACACAAGCACTAGCGGAAAAGTTTGAAAGTGGAGAAAGAAAAAGTGCCGAGAGCTACGCTTCCACAGCCCTTTCTCAGGAGCTTTTCGCTTACGGACTAGAAAACAAAAATGAAGCTCGCGATGCAGCAAAAAGACAAATGGAAGCCTTAGATCTCCAAAAATCAGCCTCGCATTCAGCCTCGAGCATCGCAGAACTGGCGTGTGGATATAAATTCAAACTAGAAAACCACCCGCTGAAATCGATGAATCAGGAATACGTGATTTCCCGTATCTCTCATCAAATTTCGAGCGAAGAGTCCCATGGTGACATCAGCTACAGCAATCAGTTTACTTGCATCCCTGATTCTTTGGTATTTCGTCCAGAGCGGCGTGAAAAACCGCGAGTTCATAGCCTGCATACCGCGGTTGTAACCGGCCCTAAAGGCGAAGAAATTTATTGCGATAAAATCGGTCGTGTGAAGGTACAGTTTCACTGGGATAGAAACGGAAAGAACGATGAAAATAGTTCGTGTTGGCTCCCCGTTTCTCAAGAGTTGGCAAGCAAAGGGTTTGGCACACAGTTTACGCCTCGCGTGGGTGATGAAGTCTTGGTCCAATACATTGATGGCGACCCAGATCGCCCTGTCATCACTGGCTCCCTTTACAACAAAAACAATGCCGCGCCTTACAGTTCAGGTTCCCAAAGTGGCATCAAAACCCGTTCTACTCCGAAGGGAGGCAGTAAACAAGGTAACGAGCTTCGCTTTGAAGATAAAAAAGACAAAGAACAGGTTTTCCTACATGCCGAAAAAGACTGGGTACTGGACATTAACAATGACAGCCAGTCCACCATCAAGGGTATGAAAACAACCAAAGTCGAAAAAAGCGTGTCGGTGTCTGCCAAAGAAGACATCACGATAGAAAGCGAGAAAAAGCTTACTGCCAAAAGTAAAGACAACTGGACAGGTGACAGCAGCAAAGATCTGAGCCTGAATGCCGGTTCAAACGTGAACGTGTCCGCTAAATCCACAGTGAGTGTCGACGGCAGCCAAGTTTCAATTACAGGAAAAAGCAAGATTGAATTGAAAGTTGGAGCAAGCAAGATCGAAATCAGCGCGAGTGGTATCAAGATTGAAGCACCCCAAGTATCCGTTTGCGGAAAGGCGAAAGCTGAAATGAAGGCGGCAATGGTCAACGTAGAAGGTCAGGGCAAAGCTGATATTAAAGCGGCACTGGTTTCAGTAAACGGCAGTGCAATGACGCAGATTAAAGCGGGCGCTATGGTTCAGATTCAAGGTGCGATTGCGAAGGTAAACTAATGACGTTAATAAAAATTCCGCACCAACATGTAAAAGACATTTTGGATCTGTATGAACCCAACGACGCATTTGCTGAACTGGCAAATGAGCACACGATACCAATAAAACTGATTTCTCACGCTATGGAGCAAGAGCTATTCGGTGATGCAGTCACTTTTTTGGCCCATGCCCTGCCCGTTCGCGAATCTATATGGTGGTCGGTCACTTGCGCTTCTTCACTCTCTCACTGGAATGAAGGCGAAGCCAATGCCATTCGTGCTGCCAAAGCTTGGGTACACACCCCTGATGAAACCAGTCGCCGATTCGCCGAACAGATGGCGAACAAAGCGAGTTTGGAAAACGGTGCTGGCTGGGCAGCGCAAGCTGCATTTTGGAGTGGTGGCAGTATGATTAAACCGGAAGATCCAATCGTCCCGCCACCACCGTATTTGTATGCACAAGCGGTAGCGGGCAGCATCAATCTTTCTGCGGTTCTTCCTGATGGAGAACAAGCAAAGGAGCGCTACCACATTTTTGTTGAGATGGGATTAAACATCGCATCCGGTGGAAACGGACAAGTTTAGGAGGAAATACCATGTTGCCAGCAGCAAGAGCCACAGACATGCACTTATGCCCAATGCAAACGCCTGCTCCTGTACCTATCCCTCATGTTGGTGGACCACTACTTCCATTGCCAACAACGGTTTTGATAGGGAATTTACCCGCAGCAACAATGGGGCAGGTATGCGTTTGTGTAGGGCCACCAGACAGCGTTGTTAAAGGCAGCGCCACGGTGTTGATTAACAACAAACCTGCAGCTCGAATGGGGGACACAACCGCGCATGGTGGGGCAATTATAATGGGTATGCCAACGGTCCTCATTGGAGGTTAAGAGATATACCCAAGTGACCTGTTTGTTCATTGCGGAAACGGGTCGGCATCTTCATGCATATCTCGTTTCGGCACGGGTTCTATGTAATTGACACAAGGTTCACCCGCAACATTTTTCACTTGTTCTGATCTCATCTTCACTATGAACACGTTGTCGTGTATCAGTTCAGTGATCACGTCAATCTCTTTGGCTTTCAGTTTTGAAAAAACATCCCCTTTACAGTGAGTTGAGAACTTAACGTAGTATTTCTTTAGCTGTTTACTGCTGTCTTTGTTACCGCTGTCTTTATCATTATTTATCGAATTATGAGCGCTCGCGGTTACGACGTTCATCAACAATCCGATAGTGATCATCCCTAGCTTAAGATACTGACTCAATATATTTTCCACCTAGTTAGGGTATGAGCATTAAAAGTTTTGGGTACAAAAATAAAGTGCCTCCGAAGAGGCACTGAAGCTATTTACAAATTACATACGTGTGACCAGCTGTTGTCACTTCCTGGTACTGAACGTGTCCACCAAATTGCTTGGTAAACCGCACCATTGTGAACCAGCTTGTCGCCACCAGCTGCATGGTTGGGATTACCTGCCCAATCAACTTGTGGCCAATCAGGGTAAACATTCACACCCGTCGCATCACAAACAGTAGGATCAGGAATTGGCTCGCCACCATTACAACCGAGATCTAAGTACTCTTTTGCCGCTACAGCATTGACCAAGCCGTGACCAGTGCGGTTGTCTTTACCTGCTGCATCAATATCCGTTGCTGTTTTGGCAAGCGCTTTACGAACATCAGCTGCGGTACATTGTGGATGGTAGCTCCAAACAAGTGCCGCGACACCGGCAACATGTGGCGTCGCCATTGATGTACCGTTGTAGTATTGGTAGTCCTCACCTTTCGTTACGCTAACCGTAATAGGCTGACCCACCGACCCTGCAAGCTCTTGACCAAGCGTACGGTCTACAGAAACTGAAACAATAGGCGCTTCGTTTTTCTCATCGACCAAGAATGGGTTTTGAAGCCCTGTCAGTTCAGTATTACTGTAGACAATAGCAGCTGATGCACCTGCAGTGTTACACGCTTTTACCGCATTGATTTCTGGGCGATAGGTGCCTTTTTGGTTTTCGATTCGTTCAACCAAACACACCTTGTTTTTCATATCACCACAAACGTATTTACCGGTGCTGATATCACACGCTGCTAAAGCTAGCGTCTGAGAACCATCGATTGGGGTAGGCACAAATTTAGACTGTGCATTTTTGATATAGCGGTTGTGTGGAACAATGCCGCGAGCATAGAAGCTTTGCCCGTTAAGCTGGATATCCGCCAAGATACCTTCACCCATGGTCACTGTAGACAATACGGATACACCCGGCGCAGATACTTCCACTTGATTGGTCGCTTGTGAGAAATCGGCATGATCAAGTGCCGTGTCCACTGCGGCGACGGAAACAACCGAGTCGTAAGATGCTGGGTAGCTGTGTGCTGTATTACCAGCGTTACCTGCCGCAGCAATGAGCAGAACACCGCTTTTCTGATGACGGCTAAATGCGGCTTTTTCTGTTGCGTTTGAGCGCTTACCCCCCAAGCTCATGTTCACAACGTTCGCCCCGTTACTTGCACAGGTATCAACGGCTTTTACAAGATCGGAAGAATACGCCCACTTGCCATCTTTAAAGACTTTAACAATGTGCAAATTCACATTTTGGTTCGGCATCACGCCCACCACACCCGCATTATTTGCAATGGCTGCTATCGTACCCGCAACGTGTGTACCATGCGCGTTACCTGCACCGGGAATACTCCAGTCGCCAGTCCCTGTATCGTTGGTACCTGTAACTTGGTTAGTCGCCAAATCATTGTGCGCAACATCGTACCCGGAATCGATAATACAAACCGTACGATTACCTGCATTGGTATCAGCAAGCAAAGTAGCACCTACGGAATCTTGCCCCCATGGCGTAACTTCACTGAGCAGGAATCTAGGCTCGTCAATTTCCACATACTCAACATCTAGATTTTGCTGAAGGGAATTAAGAGCAGTATCGTTTAATTCAACACTGTAGATTGAACGGTTGCCAAGCCTATCGATCTGTTGCGCGTTAACGCGATCCAATACAGACTCTTGAATCATTCGTGCGCCTGAAAACGGGCTTAGTCCATATTTTTCAGGGGTGCTTGAAAGGTCATTCTTAAACTTGACTAAATATTTTACTGGCAGCTCTGCCTCTGAATTACCACTAAATTCATCGGCTACAACATAGCTGGAAGTGAACATCGCCAAAGCCAACACTGTGGGTTTGAAAATCCCGATATTTTTCTTGTGTAACTTCATCATTTACTCATTTCCTTAATAATAAGCATTTATGCAAATCGCTCTTGAAGGCGTCCTATAAGATGCTTTCCAAAAGCTGACCCGCTATAAGTCAACGCTTACAATTTGAGCAAATAATTTATAAATTAAAATTCTGTGCAATGGATTGCACTCACGCTTCCAACGATTTCAGTTAACATCAAAAAATTAAACAGAATACCTTATAATTCAATGTGTTAATAGTAATATTCTGCTTATACATTCAGTTTCACCACATAAAACCATG
Source organism: Vibrio penaeicida (assembly GCF_030689305.1). Lineage (GTDB taxonomy): Bacteria > Pseudomonadota > Gammaproteobacteria > Enterobacterales > Vibrionaceae > Vibrio > Vibrio penaeicida_B. The sequence continues at coordinate 300,112 of NZ_JAUYVM010000008.1, forward strand.
CTACCAAGGTGGATTAATTAGAATCAAAATGATCAAATAAAAAACCACAAACCAATCAAACAAACCACAACCCGATCACAATACAGACAATGGTTTACTTTAAGCCACTTTCCCTTAGGCGTTTATATAACGTATTTCGGCTAATATTTAGCTCTTTCGCGGTTTTAGAAATATTGCGATTCATCCGTTCATAGGCTTCCAGCCAGTCTTCTTTTTCTTTGAGTTCGTTTTCGGCGATTGACTCATTGTGAGGCGCAATAAAGGGACGAATATTCGACTCTTGTGGTGTATTGATATGAACATCGGACAAGAAATCATCGGGCAGATCATCAACTTGTATGGCGTCGGGTTCCGCCATAGCAAGGGCGATCTGAATCACACTCACCATTTGCCGAATGTTGCCAGGCCAAGGGTGAGATTTGAACAAAGACAGTACTTCCATTGAAATCTGCCCCGGTTGTTCATTGGAAGAGAATTTACTCAGTAGGTATTGGACTAACGCGTCTTTATCTGTTCGCTCACGCAGCGGTGGCAAAGTAATGTTTAGCCCCGACACTCGGTAGTATAAATCTTGGCGAAATTTCCCAGCTTCCACCTCTTGCTTGAGGTGTCGGTTGGTGGCAGACACTAGTTTGAAATCGACAGGGTAAGATGTGGTTGAACCAAGGGGAGTCACTTTTCTTTCTTGGAGAACACGTAACAAGCGAGCTTGCACATTGAGCGGCATATCTCCAAGTTCGTCTAGGAATAACGTGCCTTTATCGGCTTTTCGAATTAACCCGATATACCCTTTTGTATGCGCCCCCGTAAACGCGCCTTTTTCGTAGCCGAACAATTCGGATTCAACCAATTCAGAAGGGATCGCTGCGCAGTTTACTGCAATTAACGGAGCATTCGCCCGCTCGCTAGAAAGATGAAGCGCATTTACAAACACTTCTTTACCTACACCTGTTTCACCATTAATCAAAATAGGAATGTCGGTGTTCAGGATCTTGCTGGATTGTGTAATTGCCTTTGACAACCTTGGGTCGCCCATGTTTAAACGATCCAAGTCCAATACATCGTCTTTCGCGACGCCTTTAACGGAGGAGGGTTTAGGTACGTTGCGAAAATCCAACGAACGACCTTTGGGGATCTTGGGTGGCATCACGATGCCATGAAAGTTGAAATTGTGCTTTGAGCGCAAAACCAGTGGAGTATAAGCAGGGTGAGCAAGCAATTGATCCATTCGAACATCAAACAACTGATCGAGATTTTGTAAGGCTAAGTCACAACCGAGCACCACTTCTGCGCGTCGGTTTGCCGACACGATTGTCCCCTGCTCATTGAATACGAGGAGTGAAGACCATTGACTATCAATGTTCTCTTCACTGGTGTTGAACCAAAACAAAAAATGATCAGAGTTAAAGCGCGACACGATCAACTGATTTTCGATAGCTTGTGACATCAGCTTTACCATGCCAAGCGTATGGGCTGTGGGCATGTAGGTATCACTGGAAATCGACAGCACTCCAGTCATGCGTCTTTCAGCATCAAACAGAGGCGCAGCCGACCCTGTCATAAAGCGATTTGATGCAAGGAAGTGTTCATCATGGAAGACTTGAACAATAGAACCTGTTTCCAGTGCCGTGCCTATCGCATTCGTCCCAATAAGCCCTTCTTGCCAATGCACACCATGATCAAACACATGAGGCTGGTTCTCTTGGAAGAAGCGCTGCTCCCCCCAACTACTGAGCACTTGCCCCGTCGTGTCTGCAAGCATCACTAGGCAATTACTGTTGGACAGAAGGTTGTCATAAAAAGGCAGCACTTTTTGCTGCGTGGTTTGCAGCAGCCCATGATGTTTATCCAGCGAGAGACCGAAGTCCGATTCGCTGCTCATTTCTATTTGTGGGGTGCTGGTATGCGCAAGCCCAGCATCGCGGCAACGTCGCCACGAGCTCTCTATGATCGACTGATGGGAACGATCATTGTTTTTATATTCGTCCATGAAATCCACATATACAGCTAAGCAAAAGCTCGAAAGTGCGAGCAAAAATGTTCGAAAACGAAAGTAATGTTCAATCAGTGTTCAACTCAAATTAGCACAAACTGAACACTTTGAACACATTTCGTTAACAAATGTGATCTTGCGCTGTTAACACTAAAATCTACGAAATCTCATAAAGTTAAAGTGATAATTCTATTAATTCATTGTTTATTCAAGAGTTAAAGTGTTTAAAACGGTCAATGTTTTCGTTTAACAACAAATTGGCACATTTCTAGCAATAACGAACATTATCGAAAATTTTTTATACCCAAGATTTAGACATAATTTCGAAGTTAAGGAGAACTTAGTGTCATTAACACTTGAGCAGGTAAGCAAAATTGTGGACAACGAGGTCCACATCAATGAAGCCAGCCTCACGTTTGAACCGGGGTCGTTTAACGTCCTGTTGGGGAGAACGCTCGCAGGTAAAACTTCATTGATGCGATTAATCGCTGGGTTGGATAAGCCCACATCCGGAAGAATTCTGGTCAATGGTGTCGACGTAACAGGCATGCCTGTGCGTGAGCGCAATATTTCTATGGTCTACCAGCAATTCATTAACTACCCCAATCTAACCGTATTTGAGAACATCGCTTCGCCTTTACGTTTAGCGGGCATGGCGGAGAAGGAAATTCAGGAACGTGTTCATGCCACCGCCGATATGCTACGCATTACCGATTTCTTAAAGCGAGTACCTTTAGAGCTTTCAGGGGGTCAACAACAGCGTACCGCTATGGCAAGGGCTCTGGTGAAAGACGCTGAAATCATTTTATTTGATGAACCCTTAGTCAACCTCGACTACAAGTTGCGCGAAGAATTGCGCCAAGAGATGCGAGAACTTTTCCAAACTCGCCATACCATTGCAATTTATGCCACGACAGAACCAAACGAAGCGCTTGCGCTAGGTGGTACCACTACCATTTTGCATGAAGGCAGCGTGGTGCAATCGGGTAACACGGCAGAGGTTTATCACAAGCCTAGCTCGGTAGAATCCGCGACCTTGTTCAGCGAGCCACCTATTAATCTTATGCCTGGCAAAGTCACCGACAGCGAAGTGTGTTTTGATGAGAAAGCCCACTTCCCACTTAACCAGTCTTTAAAACACCTTGGACAAGGAGAGTACATTTTTGGTATTCGCCCAAGCCACCTCAGCTTACTGCCTAAAAACGATGATGATATCGAGCTATCTGTTCAGGTAGAAGTCGCCGAGATCAGCGGATCAGAAACGTTCCTTCACGTATGCAATAACCATTTTGAAATGGTGCTGCATTTACCCGGCGTACACAGTTATGACGTTGATGAATCCATCAAGATTTACATCCCTATTCATAAGTTTTACGTGTTTGGCATGGACGAAGAATTGATCCATGCCCCTAGTCATCATCTTCTGGGGTAATTGAAATGGTTCAGATAACTCTAAATGCGTTAGCGCATACTTACGACAAAAAGAAAGGACCGGATTCAACGTACGCGATCCAAGAAATGACGCACACTTGGCACCAAGGTGGCGCATTTGCCTTACTTGGTCCGTCGGGTTGTGGTAAATCCACGTTGTTGAACATTATCTCTGGCTTGATGAGTCCATCCGACGGCGAAGTGCTGTTTGATGGGGTAAAGGTGAACGACATTCCACCGCAAGACAGAAACATCGCACAGGTTTTCCAATTTCCGGTGATTTACGACACCATGTCGGTGTACGACAACTTGGCATTCCCTCTTCGTAATATGAAAGTGAATAGCGCCAAAATTCACTCTAAAGTGACCGAAATAGCCGAGATCCTAGAGCTCACCCCCGTTCTGAAAAAACGAGCAGAGCATCTTACAGCGGATGAAAAACAAAAAGTATCCATGGGTCGCGGACTGGTTCGGGATGATGTTTCCGCGATTTTGTTCGATGAGCCACTCACGGTTATCGACCCACAATTGAAGTGGAAACTTCGCCGTAAGCTCAAGCAGATCCACCAGCAATTCAACATCACCATGGTGTACGTTACCCATGATCAGCTCGAAGCCTCGACCTTTGCCGACAAAATTGCAGTGATGTACGAAGGGCAAATTGTGCAATTTGGTACACCACGGGAATTGTTTGAAAAACCCAACCATACGTTTGTGGGCTACTTCATTGGCAGCCCCGGCATGAATCTTATTGAAGTGATTCCAACGGAGCATGGTGTGCGTTTCGACGACATTGATCTGCCGCTTTCTGCTTCCCTTCATGAACAGGTTCAAAGTGCCAACACTCATAACATCAAGATCGGTATTCGCCCTGAGTTTGTGCACGTGTGGGAGAAAGAAAACAGCTCTGCCATTAGAAGTGAGGTTTCCCATGTGGAAGACCTTGGTACTTACAAAATTCTTACGCTCAAAGTCGGTAATCAAGAGGTGAAAGCGCGCTTACAGGAAGACCAACCTGTTCCTGTGAATGTCGCGTATATCAGCTTTCCTGAGCAATGGACCATGGTGTATTTGGATGAATTTTTAATTGGCGAGAGGGAAAACTCATGAACAAGGTGAACAACAACAAAGCCTGGTTTTTAGTGTTGCCAGTATTCCTTCTGGTGGCTTTTAGTGCGGTCGTACCTTTAATGACGGTCGTGAACTATTCATTGCAGGATATTTTTGATGCCAATACCGCCTACTTTGTAGGGACAGAGTGGTACAAAGAAATGCTGAACGACGAGCGTCTTCAAGGGGCTTTGTTTCGTCAGTTTGGATTTTCATTCGCCATTTTAATGATTGAAGTACCGCTTGGAATCATGGTGGCGCTAGCGATGCCAGCAAAAGGCAGAGGCTCAGTTTTTTGCTTAATCGTGCTAGCGCTGCCCCTCCTCATTCCACTCAATGTTGTGGGCACCATTTGGCAGATATTTGGCCGTGCCGATATCGGTTTGTTTGGGTGGGCACTCACCAGTCTAGGCGTCGACTATAACTACGCAGGGAATCCAGTTGATGCTTGGCTCACTGTACTCCTTATGGATGTATGGCATTGGACATCACTGATTGCGCTGCTTTGCTACTCAGGCTTACGCGCCATTCCAGATGCGTATTACCAAGCTGCGCGTATCGACCGCGCATCTAATTGGGCTATTTTCCGATTCATTCAGCTTCCGAAGCTCAAAAGCGTTCTGTTGATTGGGGTTCTGATCCGCTTCATGGACAGCTTCATGATCTACACCGAACCGTTTGTTCTAACAGGTGGTGGCCCGGGTAACTCTACAACGTTCCTTAGCCAAGCACTCACTAAAATGGCCATTGGCCAGTTCGATATTGGTCCAGCTGCGGCGTTCTCCATTATCTATTTCCTAATTATCTTGCTGGTGAGTTGGTTGTTCTACACCGCAATGACGCACACAGAGAACAAGTAGAGGATTGAATCATGACTAAATCAAAACTATTCGGCCTCATCGCATACGTGATATTTCTGCTGCTGCCGATTTATTGGTTGCTCAACATGTCGTTCAAAGAGAATCAGGAGATTCTGAGCGGTTTGAGCTTCTTCCCTGAAACTTGGACGTTTCGTAATTATCAGGTGATCTTCGAAGACCCAAGCTGGTACATGGGATACATCAACTCCATCATCTACGTGGTGATGAATATGTGTATCACGCTTGCCGTCGCCTTACCTGCTGCGTATGCGTTTTCACGCTATCGCTTTGTTGGCGACAAACACCTGTTTTTCTGGTTACTGACCAACAGAATGGCACCACCTGCGGTTTTCTTGTTGCCATTTTTCCAGCTGTATTCATCAGTTGGGCTGTTTGACACCCATATTGCCGTCGCACTCGCACACTGTCTGTTTAACGTGCCGTTAGCGGTTTGGATTCTTGAAGGGTTTATGTCGAGCGTACCTCGTGAAATCGATGAAACCGCCTACATCGACGGTTACACCTTCCCGAAATTCTTCGTCAAGATTTTCTTACCGATGATTCGCTCGGGAATTGGGGTTTCTGCCTTCTTCTGCTTCATGTTCAGTTGGGTCGAGTTGCTCTTAGCACGAACGCTCACCTCGGTCGATGCTAAACCGATCTCTGCTGTGATGACCCGAACCGTAAGCGCCTCGGGTATTGATTGGGGCGTATTGGCGGCTGCGGGTGTGCTCACCATTCTGCCGGGCATCTTAGTAATTTGGTTTGTGCGTAACCACGTGGCGAAAGGCTTCGCCCTCGGACGAGTTTAAGGAGATACATCATGAATTGGATGGCATGGACTACTCCATCAGCACTGTTTTTTACAGGGATCGCTTTGATCCTTATCACTATGACAATTTTGGAAATCAAATACCCGTGTGTAGAGCGCAAAGGCTTTTTGCCTATTTCGACCACACGTGGCGACAGACTTTTTATTGGGTTACTGAGCGGAGCTTTCATTCATTTGGGGTTCGTTGGGCTGAGTGAAATCAATATTTGGGTGCCTTTTACTGTCTCTGTAATTTGGCTATGTACCGTACTGAAATGGGGATGATGACGCGATAAGCATACATAAAGGTATGTAAAAACATAACGTTATAACGTGAAATATATAAATAACAGGAGTTATTAGTAATGCAAAAGGATATGAAGAAAACCTACTTAGGACGTTGTATGTCTCTGGCTCTGCTGATGACAGCCGTGTCACCAATGGCGTCTGCCGATATGGCAGCGGCAAAGAAGTGGCTGGAGTCTGAATTTACGCCATCGACCCTTTCTGTTGATAAGCAACAGGAAGAAATGCAATGGTTCATTGATGCCGCTCAGCCTTTTAAGGGCATGGAGATCAATGTTGCTTCCGAAACCATTACCACTCACGAGTACGAAGCGAAAGTCTTGGCGAAAGCGTTCTACGAAATCACAGGAATCAAAGTTAACCATGACTTGATCCAAGAAGGTGATGTTGTAGAAAAGCTGCAAACCCAAATGCAAACTGGTCGTAACATTTACGATGCGTACGTCAATGACTCCGACTTGATTGGTACACACTTCCGTTACGGTAAAGTAGTCCCTATCAGTGATTTCATTGCGGGTGAAGGCGCTGTGGTGACCAACCCAATGCTGGATTTGAAAGACTTTATCGGTCTGAGCTTTACCACAGGACCAGACGGCAAAATATACCAACTTCCAGACCAACAGTTTGCCAACCTTTACTGGTTCCGTGCCGACTGGTTTGAGCGCGCTGATTTGAAAGCCAAATTTAAAGACGCTTACGGATATGAGTTGGGTGTGCCGCTTAACTGGTCAGCATACGAAGACATCGCTGAGTTCTTTACGGACAAAGTAAAAACCATCGATGGCGAGCCTGTATACGGCCATATGGATTACGGTAAAAAAGACCCATCTTTAGGTTGGCGTTTCACCGACTCATGGTTCTCCATGGCAGGTGCTGGTGACAAAGGCATTCCAAATGGATTACCTGTCGATGAGTGGGGCATTCGTATTGAAGGCTGTCAGCCTGTTGGTTCTGATGTGTCTCGCGGTGGTGCCACGAATGGTCCGGCAGCTGTTTACGCAACGACAAAATACGTGGATTGGTTGAAGAAGTACGCGCCACCAGAAGCTCAAGGTATGACCTTTGGTGAAGCTGGTCCAGTTCCGGCACAAGGTTCTATCGCGCAGCAAATCTTCTGGTACACCGCCTTTACTGCGGATATGACCAAACCGGGCTTGCCAGTGGTGAACGAAGACGGTACACCAAAATGGCGCATGGCACCTTCACCACGTGGTCCATACTGGGAAGACGGCATGAAGCTGGGTTACCAAGATGCAGGTTCTTGGACCTTCTTGAACAGTACACCACTTGATCGCCGTAAGGCAGCATGGCTGTACGCGCAGTTTGTTGTGTCTAAATCTGTAAGCTTGAAGAAAACCTTGGTTGGTCTAACGCCAATTCGTGAGTCGGACATCAACTCTCAGGCGATGACAGACGCAGCGCCTAACTTGGGTGGCTTGGTCGAGTTCTACCGCAGTGATGCGCGTAAGCAATGGACACCAACAGGTACAAACGTGCCAGATTATCCAAAACTGGCGCAGCTTTGGTGGCAATACGTTTCGGAAGCAGCAAGCGGCGAGAAAACACCACAAGAAGCACTAAATGGCTTGGCGAAAGCGCAAGATAAAGTACTTCGTCGCCTAGAGCGCAGTAAAGCTCAAGGTGAGTGTGGTCCTAAACTCAACCCAGAAAAAGGCGCGGAATACTGGTTAGCTCAACCGGGTTCTCCAAAAGCCAAATTGGCCAACGAGAAACCACAGGGTAAAACCATGGCGTACAAAGATCTGATCGCTTCTAAGTAAGTGGCTTCTAGATAAGTCACTTCTGAATATGAAGTTCAGATCACCTTATTTGCTTCTGGCTTAGGGAATCTAGAAGCAAACCAGCCAGCAATGTGTAGGGCATTGCTGGCTTTTTTTTGGGTTCTAACATAACTATATTGCGACTGACTCTACCTTTTCTATTTAAATGTCTTGTAAAGATAAATATGAAACAAATGGCATCTATATGAAAGGAGTAAATTTATGCCAATAGAAGTAACGTTTAGTATTAAGAATAAAAAAGTTGTAGTGAAGGATACGGCAACACAACATATGGATACGTAACCGTTACGGATTAGACCTTGAAATGACAAAATCACTACTTATAACTTTATGCTATTTAGTCAGTTTTTCCTCGTTTGCATCAGCTATCGAGACCGACCGGTTCAAGATAAATATCCCCTCTTACTTTGCCATTCCTGCCTACCAAAGTAACAATGACGAGCAGACCTAGACGTATGTTACAGAGCTTGGTACTTTGATCATCTCTGAACAGCTATGTGATAAGGCATGTCCAGTTGTCTCACAAGATGACGTAAATATATACAACAATCATGAGAGAATGAAAAACCATAGCTCAGTTATAATTGAAAAAAATGAAATTGTAGGCTGGTTAGTACATTCTCCAACATACAGTAATACCTTTACTTCAGAAGTAACTTTTTCTCATTTAGATGCTTCTATTTCATTTCACTTCATATACAAAAAAACCAATTCGTCGTTAGACACACATAGAAGCCTTGTGGAATTTATAAGATTGATTAACAACATTGAGTTCTTATAAGTGCTATTAACCATCTAAAATCCATTATTGTAGTGGCATAGTGAATTTGGCCACCTGATTAGAGGTGTTAAGATGCACCTCGTACACAACAGGTGGAACTATGACAAGGCGTACGAGAAGAACTTTCAGTCCGGAATTCAAACTTGAAGCAGCCCAGCTAGTTGTTGACCAAGGTTACTCTGTGGTCGAAGCAGCTAAAGCTATGAATGTGAGCAAATCTGCTATGGACAAGTGGGTAAGGCAGCTTAAACAAGAGAGACAGGGTATTACTCCAAAAGCAGCGCCACTGACGCCAGAGCAAATAGAGATCCGAGAGCTTAAAAAGCGGATCGCTGAGCTAGAAGAGCACAACGAAATCATAAAAAAGGCTA
>NZ_JAUYVM010000009.1 GCF_030689305.1 Vibrio penaeicida
GCCGTATGCAGTGAAAGTTGCACGTACGGTTCTTAGAGGGGCGGCACTTGGTAACAAGTGTCGTCTACTCGACAAAACCAATTTAGCTTCCTGTATTCCACGAAACCAAAAAAATCGCCATCAACAACGTTGAGGGCGATTTCAATTTATCTCATTTAACTAACCGAATTTAACCGTTTAGATTTCCAACATCACTTCGCGTGAAAAATCTGCTCGGTTTCCAAATCGGTCATTGCACGGATTTGGCGCCATACATAGTAGAAAATACCAAACATCATCAGCATGCTTGGCACTGCAATGGCAGGGTAGCTGTATAGAGTGAGCTTACCCAACTCTTCATTAAATTCCGCGGTGCCAGCTGGGCTTGTCACAATCCAAGTCGCTAGGAAATAGTTCATGGCGGAAGAAAAGGCAAAGGTGCTGGCGAACAGGTAATTCGACGATACCAAGCAGCGCTCGAATGCTTCTGACTTGCCTTTCTCTTTTAAACGCTCATGAATCAAAGAAAGGTTAAACAAGCTGTCGTTTAGAATCATCTTCTGCATGAATGGGTAACGCGTAAAGGTGGAGCCCAAAACGCCTAAGCCAATCAAGCCCGGAATCAAGGCTTCTTTAAACGCTAACCAGCGCGTATCGAGCTCTAATAAGCCAATACCGCCCGTCAACAAAATACTGACAAAGCCAAGTGCCGATATGAAGTTGAACTTCTTGTTGCGGATAAGATCCATACCACCGTAAACGATGGGGAACATTAACGCGACGACAAGCGCCATGGCTGTTCCTAGGTGCTCATCGCCACTAAACTTCATCAAAATGAAGGAAGGAATGATAACGTTAAAGAGGATCTCGAATAGGGGGTTCGACTTTTTCGGTGCCGTGTTACTCATAATCTCTTACTGACTCTACTGTATCGGGTACTATTAACTTCGAAGGGCAGTGTTCTACGCTTGGCATCAGATGTAAAGGGTTAAATCACGAGTTCTGTAACGACTTATGAAGTTTGTTGGCAAATTAATGCTATAACAGGATGTTTTTCGCACAATTATGTAATGGCTCATATATTGATTAAGGTACTGGTATGTACTTGAATGTTTCGAGTCCCAGACGAAGAGCATTTTTCTTTGCCGCATCTTTATTTTTAAATGGAAATACATCTGAGTTTTTCAGAACTTGAAGTGATTCTTCAATTGATTCAACCATCCATTCTTTATCTACGCATGGAGGAGAGCCTCCAATTGTTCTGTAAGTAAGTTGACCAAACTCGTCAATTTCATGGAATGTTTTGTAGTCTACATATTTGAGTTCGATTTCGACTACAGTGCCATCAGCTCTGTAAAATCGTGGGAATTTGTGCGTTGTTGCTAATAGATACCTCATGATGCTCCTCTTAGATAAACTTTGTTTCCGATGTTAACCACATTGCTGAAGCGGTTACCATGGTCATAATGGGTAAAATGATGCTTATGATGACAAAATAGATGTTGTAGTCACCTAGGTGCTTTTCCAGTGGAGTTGGTAAGAAGATGGATAAAACGTAGGCTATCAGGCAACCAACTAGTGTGGTTGATGAAATGAGACCAAGTTGTTCGAAGCCAACCATTAAGTTCACACTTGAAATTATGGCTATGAACAATCCAACAATGAGCCATGCTGCGAGCGCTGCAGTAATCGATATCCAATGTCTAGCAAATAGTTGACGCTTCAAAATACACGTGTAGAAGAGGTAGAGCTGGCTTATTAGTAATAAGGGTATGGCTAATGCCGAAAATTCCCATCCAAATCCACCAAGGAAACCTTGAGCAATGTAAAGAAATGGCGACAACCAAACCCCTGTAATTAAACTAGCTAACCATTTAGAAGGTGATGCCATTACAAAGCCTCAAGTAGGAAAGAATGTGAATTGTATGCTCTGCCAAGGATTTGATCTAAGGTAAGCGGCGGTTGGCTATGATTTATACGATGCACCTCTTACATCAACAGACCCCAAATCACACTTAGTAACATCAAACCCAACATATCTTAACTTCAATAGTCTGCCCTTGAATCCTATTCTGTTATCATCGGCTCGGTCTTAATTCAGTTAGAAGTATCAAAAGGAACAACAGAATGGATCTGAAAGGTCTTGAAAAATATCTGGCGCTAAACCATATCGACTTTAAACCTCTAGACAAAGAGAGTGTGCTGATCAATCTGGGCTTCTTAGTTGGAAGAGTGCAAGTGAAGTACGTACCCGAGACCCAGCAGTTTGATTTTAATGATAAGCCTCGTTGGGTTATTCAGGTTCTGTTGATGGCGATGATGTTGTATTTTTTGGCGACAAACTTTCATGTGTATTCGCCACTTCAACTGAACATGTGTGTGGGTGTCACCGTCGTGATGTTAGGCATTTTTGGCTACAAAGAAACACGTATTAAACGGTTGAAGCAGGAAATACAAAAAGAAACGCAAGCCACCCAGTAAGGATTGGGTTATTTCTTCTTAATCACGTCTGAAAAAACCACATGCAAATCGTTCGATTTTACTTGCCCGTCTAAGTTCAGCTTCGAGCGAATGTGGTGAAGGTGTTCTTTCATTAACTTCAGTGCTTGTTTTTGGTTTTGGCTTTCTATGGCATCCAACAGGCACATGTGTTCGTCTTGAGAGCAATTAGAATGGTTATTGCTCTCGAATTGAGCAATCAGCAGTGACGACTGCGAAACCAAGCTTCGTTGAAACGCCAGCATGGGGGAGTTGTCTGCCATTTCCGCCAGCTTGATGTGAAACTCGCCAGAAAGGCGTAAACCTCGACCGTAATCCCCATTTTTAAACGCTTCGTTTTCTTGCTCAACCAGCGCTCGGCATTCTTCAATTTGCGCTTTGGTTGCATTGTCTACCGCTAATTCAGTAATGGCGATTTCCAATACTTCTCGCGCTTTTATGATTTGCTTGGCTTCTTCTTTACTTGGCGCGGCTACCATAGCACCACGGTTAGGGCGAATGTCCACGACTTGTTCTATCGATAATCGATGAAGTGCTCGGCGTATGATGGTGCGGCTGACGCCAAAAATGTCGGCTAGCGCTTCTTCGCTTAATTTGGTGGAAGGGGGCAATCGTTGCTCTAGGATGGCATCAAAAATATGACCGTATACCACGTCGTCCTGAGTCAGGCCGGGTACTTTGGTTTTAATTGGATCGGAATTGCTGTTTTTCAAACTCGCCATGATGTCCTATCGGAGTGTAACAACTCTTTGTATTTTTTATTGTATACCCAAATTGGCTTAGGGTGTTATACCCAAGTCATCCCAGAACCCTGTATCTGGAGGTCACTTGGGTATAGGTGAACAGTGTATTCGGATAGGGCAACGAGCAAGACGGTGCTGTGAGTGTCACAGCACTGTTGCATGGCATAGGTTACAGCAAATGGTAGCTCGGTAAGGTTAAGAATGTAGCAAACTGCTTGTCAGTCGAGAGCCCATAAAAGAGCTCTGCGGTTTCTGGAAAGCGGCGTTGCTGGTATGTGTCGCTGCCAATTTCACTTTCGATAGTCGCAAGTTCTTGCCGTAGCCAATATTTGAAAATGGCGGCGGTAAATGCACTGCCATCATCAAGCGTAATACCATGATGAATCCACTGCCAAATACTGGCACGGGAGATTTCTGCTGTCGCGGCATCTTCCATTAAACCGTAAATGGGTACGCAGCCTTCACCACGGATCCACGCTTCCATGTAGTACAGCGCAATGCGAATGTTTTTACGCACCCCTTCTTCGTTTCTAGGACCTTCACAAGGTTCAAGTAGTGTCGCTTCGCTAATATGGCTAACGTCAGGCATAAAATCGAGCTGGTTCGTCGCCCCTTTTAAATGTTCGTTAAACACATTGAGGGCGATGTCCACTAAAGCGGGGTGGGCGACCCAAGTACCATCGTGCCCGTTTTGGGCTTCACGGGATTTATCTGCGATAACTTTGCTCGCTACTTGCTCCATTTCAGCTGGGTCTTTACTTGGGATAAATGCCGACATTCCTCCCATGGCTAGTGCACCGCGTTGGTGGCAAGTGTGTATAAGCTGCTTGCTGTAAGCTTCAAGAAACGGTTTATCCATGCCCACGCTGTGCCTGTCGGGTAAAATACGGTCTTGGTGATTTTTTAAGGTTTTAATGTAGCTGAAGATGTAATCCCATCTTCCGCAGTTCATTGCCACAATATGGTCACGCATGGCGTAGAGGATTTCATCCATTTGGAAAACCGCAGGCAATGTCTCCACAAGAATCGTTGCTTTAATGGTGCCCGTTGGCACCCCTAAATACTGTTCGGTTTCGCTGAATACATCATCCCACCACTGCGCTTCTTCCATGCTTTCAAGTTTAGGAATGTAATAGTAAACGCCTTCACCATTTGCGCGTCGCGATTCAAGGTTATGGAAACAGTACAAGGCAAAGTCCATTAAGCACCCACCAATGGGTTCACCATTGAGCTGAATGTTTCCCTCTGGTAAATGAATGCCTCGTGGTCTGGCGATAAGCAACGCGGGATCGCTATTTAATGTGTAATGTTTATTTTTACGAAGATCTTCAAACGCAATACTGCCATTGTTGGCGTCTCTCAAATTGATTTGCCCCTGAACCATGTTGTCCCAAGTGGGGGACGAAGCATCTTCAAAGCAGCACATGAATACCTTTGCCCCAGAATTCAGCGCGTTGATCACCATTTTTCGGTCAATAGGCCCCGTAATTTCAACACGTCTGTCTTGAAGGGAAGGGGGAATGGGTGCTACTCGCCAGCTTTTATCTTCCCTGATTTGGCGAGTATCGTCGCGATACCCTGGGAGTTGGCCTTCATCAAATAGGGTTTGTTTTTGAGCTCGCTCATCCAGCAGTTGCTTGCGTCGGGTTTCAAACTGAGTGGCAAGGTTTTCTAACAAGTCCAAAGCCTCTTTAGAAAATATCTCCTGATACCCTGATTTTGTTAAATCACCCGTGACGGTGAGCTTCGGTTGCGAATTCCTTTCCATGACAAACTCCCTAATGTTTTATTGATTGTATACAATAATGTATTTTTTATATGGCATTTTTAATTAGGAAGCAAAGCGTTTTTGCACAAAATTACCGCAACTTTGCGGTTACGCGACCGTGAATTGGGCAGTGATTCGCTTATTTGTGGCCAAATTGCTGTGGTACAATCAAGCACTTACTTTTTTTTTGCTTAGCTTTTTCATGTCTAGAATTCGTAAAAAAAATCACGATCTTATTATCTCGGTAGCGGGAGCTTGTTTTGCTCAAAAAGGGTATGAAGCCACTAAAATTATCGATATTGCGAAAGCGGCAGAGGTGCCAAAAGCGAACGTGTTTTACTATTTTAGTAATAAAGAAAAGCTGTACGACGCCGTACTGAATACCATCACCAAGCCTTTGTTGGAAGCGTCTAAGCCGTTAGAAGAGCTGGATGATCCAGTTGAAGCGCTCACGCAATACATTTATACCAAGCTCAGTATTTCACGGAATCACCCGAACGCTTCTAAAGTGTTTGCAAATGAAGTGATGAGTGGTGGAAGAATGTTGCCAAAAGAAGTCTCTGAGAAGTTATTGCAACAATCGCGAGATATAGTTGATAAGTTTTCTTCTTGGAGCGAAAACGGGCTAATGGATGACGTATCGCCTCAACACTTGATGTTCATGTTGTGGGCGTCCACCCAAACTTATGCCGATTTCAGTTGGCAGATCTGTACTGTGATGGACAAGCCTGAATTAGAGGAACAAGACTTCGAGCAGGCGGCTGCGTTTATCGCCCAAATGGTGATCAAAGGGTGTGGAATACGTTCATCGTAATCCTAAAAAACATTACCGAGAACATTTAACTACCGCGATACGTAGAGTAGCCAAAAGGCGACACCAATAGCGGTACGTGGTAGTGGCTGTCTTCGTCGTTTAACCCAAACCGAATGACCACATCATCTAAAAAAGGGGTATCACCAAGATCGATACCTTGATCTTGATAATACTGAGCGACTTGAAACACCAATTCGTATTTTCCGCTTTGAAAGGCTTCTCCATCTAACATGGGTAAGTCGGTTCTTCCATCACCATTGGTTTGGACAGATTTGATTAACTCAGACCCATTTCCAATTCTGCGGTATAGATCTATCTGAACATGTTTTGCTGGCGTCCCGTGTGTGGTGTCCAGAATATGCGTTGTTAATTTACCCATCTCCAATTTCCTTTTTGTACACAATGTAGCGCCTATTAAAGGCGAATTGGTGCCAATCTTCAGCGAAGATTTTGTCATTTCGTGAACTCACGCAGATTGAGAAAGCTCAAAATTGCAGATAAATCCATCTAACCTCTTCAAATATAGCTGCTATTCTCAAAATAAGTGTTGAAGAAATGTACTCTTTACTTTTTTATCAGTGAATTGTATACAATTATATAGCGATGATATAGAAATCGAGAAAAGTGGTAGGAGGCGAATCGCCAGTGAATGATGATACTTACCCAAGGGATTTGATTGGCTATGGTGCGTGCCCTCCCGATCCGAAATGGCCCAACGGGGCGAAACTGGCTTTGTCCTTTGTCCTCAATTATGAAGAAGGGGGCGAACGTTGTGTGCTGCATGGGGATGGTGAATCGGAAGCGTTTCTTTCAGAAATCCCTGCTGCGCAACCCATCGAAGGGCAACGCCACATCAGTATGGAATCCATTTACGAATACGGAAGTCGTGCTGGGGTTTGGCGTGTATTAAGGTTGTTTGAGCAGCACCAGATCCCACTCACGGTATTTGCGGTTGCGATGGCGCTGGAGCGGCACCCCGATATTGCAAGAGCGTTTGTAGATGCAGGGCATGAAGTGTGCAGCCATGGCTATCGTTGGATCGATTATCAAAATATGGCACCTGAGTTAGAACAAGCAGATATGCTCAAAGCCATATCGATCATTAAAAACTTAACAGGCGAAAGACCACAGGGGTGGTATACGGGGCGAACAAGCCCAAATACGCGAAGGTTGGTGGCAGAAGAAGGTGGGTTCTTATACGACTCCGATGCCTACGACGACGATTTGCCTTACTGGCATACCGAAGGGGAAAAGCCACAATTGGTGATTCCGTACACGTTAGATGTCAACGACATGCGGTTTGCTACCCCACAAGGATTCAATAGCGGTGAGCAGTTCTTCCAATATTTGAAGGACACGTTCGATACCTTGTATGAGGAAGGGGAAACCGCCCCCAAAATGATGTCGGTGGGGCTGCATTGCCGCCTTATTGGCAAACCCGGACGCATTGCTTCGCTGAAGCGTTTTCTTGAGTACGTTCAGCAACACTCGGATGTTTGGCTTTGCCGGCGAGTCGATATCGCCAAGCATTGGCATCAACAGCATCCTTTTGTGGAATCGCATAAATAACAGGACGTTCCATGGCGCTTTTTAAAACCTGTAAACCTTCTTTGCTTTCAAAAGACGGTTTTATACATGCTTTTGCCGATATTTATGAACATAGCCCTTGGGTGGCAGAGGAAACCTATATGCAGGGCATTACCTCTGCAGATGATCACGTAGAAAGCTTACATAAGAAAATGGCAGCGGTTCTATTAAGGGCTGATAAAGCCTTTCAGCTAACACTAATTTTGGCTCACCCAGATTTGGCAGGCAAAGCGGCAATCAATGGTGAACTGACGCAAGCCTCTACATCAGAACAAGCTGGGGCAGGTATCGACCAATGTACTGCCGAAGAATTTGAAATGTTTAACGACTTCAATCAACGATACAAAGAGAAATTTGAATTTCCTTTCATCATGGCGGTTAAAGGAGCAAACCGCTTTCAGATTTTAGATGCGTTTGAGCATCGACTAGACAACGCTGTGGAGACTGAGTTTTCAACAGCATTGAATGAAATCAACAAAATAGCGCTATTCAGATTATTAGAGATGTAACGCTCACTAAAGGAGGGATAGGGATATGCCCTTAAATACCAGTAATTTTGTCAACTTAGCGGATGAGAAGTTAGGGGCGAAAGCAATTTACGCCACCGATGATTTTTTCGCAGATAAGAGCCGGCTAATCCAGCGACAAGAGCCTGTTTGGAAAGAAGGGCTGTACGACGACAACGGAAAGTGGATGGATGGCTGGGAGAGCCGTCGAAAAAGAGAAGAAGGGCACGATTACTGCGTGATCCGGCTTGCAATGGCGGGCGAGATTTCAGCGGTAGACATTGATACGCGTTTCTTTACGGGAAATTATCCACCTTCTGCGTCCATTGAGGCATGCTATTGCCCGAGCGGCGATCCAGACGAGCACACCTATTGGGCTGAGATTCTGACTTCTGTTGGGCTACAAGGTGATCAGCAACATCTGTTTCCTATCGAAGCTGGCAGTAACTTTACCCACGTCCGTTTGAATATTTTCCCAGATGGTGGCATCGCACGTCTCAGAGTGTACGGTTTGCCTGCGGTGGACTGGAACCAGATAGACGTACTACAAAGCATTGATTTGGCTTCGGTTGCTTATGGAGCCAGAGCGCTATCTTGCAGCGATGAGCATTACGGTAATAAAAGCAATTTATTGGGTCCTGGTCGTGGCGAAAATATGGGAGACGGTTGGGAAACCGCCAGACGAAGAACGCCAGGCAATGATTGGGTGATTGTGGCGTTAGGTCATGCGGGAAATGTTGAAAAAATTGTCGTGGATACCGCGCACTTCAAAGGTAACTACCCCGATACGTGCTCTATTCAGGCGGCCTTTGTTAAAGGAGGAACTGACGAGCAAATCGAAACGCAAAGCCTTTTTTGGCGCGAGTTGTTACCTTCACAAAAACTCAGTGCAGATGCCATTCACGAGTTTGAGTCGCAGGTTAACCCAATTGGACCCGTCACGCATATTCGCCTCAATATTTTTCCGGATGGAGGGGTGAGCAGGTTGAGGGTGATTGGGACAAAAGTGGGAACATCATGCCAGCTTTCAACGGGGCAAAGCTCGGCTGGCTTGTCTCATGTAGTTGAAAGTGATTGATATGTTGAGCACAACAAAAGCAGCGAATGAACTCAAAATCGAGGTACTTTCAAAAGAAGCCTTTGCCCCTTTTGGTGATGTGATTGAAGCGGATAATCGAGATTTTTTCTTTATCAATAATGGCTCTACTAAGCGATTTCATCAGTTAGCAAAGGCAGACACAGAAACCTTGGGTGGAAATACCATTATCAGTATTTTTGAAGCCACCCCACTGGATTACCCTTTGCAGATCAGAATGCTAGAACGGCACCCTCTTGGATCGCAAGCGTTTATGCCTTTGCTTGGGCACCCGTTTTTAATCGTGGTCGCCCCTTTCGCTGAGAAACCCGATCCAACAGCCATCAGAGCTTTTATCAGTAATGGCAAACAAGGGGTGAACTATCATAAAGGTATATGGCATCACCCAGTCTTAGCACTGAATTCAGATGATCAATTTTTGGTGGTCGACCGAAGTGGGGAAGGGGATAACTGCGATGAGTACTTTTTCCCTGAATCCAACATTCGAACGTTATCGCTTTCTTCCGGAATATTACCGAAGTAACTCGCGACTAAATGACTACTGACCACAAAGGAGTGTGAGATGGACCCACATGTAACAGAGTGGCTGAACTTAGTGATTCGCTGGGTTCACATGATTGTAGGCATCGCATGGATTGGTGCTTCTTTCTATTTTGTTTGGCTTGAAAACAACCTCAACAGAATCAACCCCAAAACGGGGTTAGCTGGCGATTTATGGGCTATCCATGGCGGCGGGATTTATCATCTAGAAAAATACAAATTAGCGCCTCCGCAAATGCCGGAAAAGCTGCATTGGTTTAAATGGGAAGCGTATTTTACGTGGATAACGGGCGTACTTCTCCTCGCGATTGTGTACTACCTAAACGCCGAAATTTATTTGACAGCCCCCGGCTCTGGGCTCAGTTCCATGCAAGCCATTGGCATCGGTGTGGGCGCACTTGTGGCTGGTTGGTTTGTTTACGACGTTTTGTGTGATTCACCCTTGGGGCAAAAACCGTTGTTGCTCGGTATCATCATCTTCGTTTTGCTGGTGGCATCAGCTTACGGATTAACGCAGGTGTTCAGCGGACGCGGTGCCTACATTCATGTTGGGGCGATTATAGGCACCATCATGGTGGGCAACGTATTTCGAATCATCATGCCAGCGCAACGTAACTTAGTAAGCGCTATAGAGAAAGGTGAAACTCCCGATCCCAGCTTACCTGCAAAAGGGCTGCTTCGATCTCGTCACAATAACTACCTCACGCTGCCAGTGCTGTTCATCATGATCAGCAATCATTTTCCTAGTACGTATGGTTCTAGCTGGAATTGGCTGATTTTAGCAGGACTTGCGGCATTCAGTATTTTGGTTCGTCACTACTTCAACACTCGCCATGGAAGCCAAAAGTTTGCGTGGACTCTGCCTGCTGCGGCAGTTGGGATGATCACGTTAGCGTTTGTAACATCGCCAGTAAGCAAGCCAGTTTCTACGCAATCTGTTTCGATAGAGCAGCCCGCTACGGCAGAGCAATCGGCCGTTAATTCCGTGAAAGTAAAAGAGACAATGTTCACCAAGGTACATTCCGTGATTCGCGAGCGCTGTACGGTGTGTCACTCGGCTAACCCGACACACGTGGCGTTTCAAACGGCACCCGCAGGGGTGATATTGGATACGCCCACAGAGATCCAAAATAATGTTGACCGTATTGTGGCGCAAACTGTTACGACACAAGTGATGCCGATAGGCAACTTGACTCAAATGACGGATGAAGAACGTACCTTGATTGGCGATTGGGCTTCAAAGGGCGCTCAAATTCACTAGGGTTTACTGAGCTTTCGCGGTTAAATTTACCCCACATCAGCGATATAGCAAGGTTAGGCAGTAGCCAAGTGTTGGCAAGATGCTATATTACTTGAATATATTCATATTTATTGAAGTGAGGGAGTGGAATGATTTCTAAATGGGCGCAGCGTTTTTTCCAAATGGCGGAGCTGGTGGGGTCTTGGAGTAAAGATCCGTCAACGCAAGTCGGCGCTGTGATAACAAAGCATAACCGAATTGTTTCAGTTGGCTTTAATGGTTACCCACATGGTATTTCAGACAGTGCAGGAACAGATGAGCGCGACATGAAGTATTTGAAAACACTTCACGCCGAAGAAAACGCAATCCTATTTGCAAAACGAGATTTGGACAATTGTGAAATTTGGGTGACACATTTTCCTTGCCCTAACTGCGCCGCCAAGATCATTCAAACGGGCATTAAAGCCGTACATTGCCCGGAACAAACGGAAGATTTTCTTTCGCGTTGGGGCGACAAAATTCAAGTCAGCCAAGGTATGTTTGAAGAAGCCGGGGTCGAAGTGGATTGGTTACCGCTTAATGACCTGAATTTAAAAGACTAGGGTCTGTTGATCTTTCGAGATGATTTTTGCAGCAATTTGTGGGTTATTTATACAAGGCAGAGCTTATTCGGTGTAGTCGCTCTACATCAATAAGCGATAACGCAGTAGAAATAGGCCACAAATGCTGCCCGAAGGGTTCGCTTCTATGCACTTTACTCTTTGTTGCAAGGTATTTGCTTAGAATGACTAGGCTACACACCTTGCGCCGCGATTAAAATGCATAGAAGTCGAACAAAATTTAACCGCGAAAGTTCAACAGACCCTAAAAGATTCTTAACAGGCTAAAATATTCTCAACAGAAAAAAATGCGGCTCATGAAGCCGCATTTTTTGCATCGTGACTTTTACGATGACTCTTTCCGAACATAGTCAAACAGTTGGTCGGCTAAACGAGTCAAGGTACCTTTTGGTGGATTCGTGTGGGAAAAGGTACGAATGCCGTAAATGCCCATCACCAAAAACTCCGCTATTTCGTTGCAGTCTCTTTCATCAGCAATTTCACCCTGCTTTTGAGCCTGTTCGAGTTTCAACTTAATAGCGTATCGCCATTTGCCCATTAAACCTGAGATAACGTTTTCTACTTCTTCATCTTGCTGAGAAAGTTCGCTGAGCGATTTTTGTAGTAAGCAATCTTTGATTTCTTCGCGTTCACATTCATCAACGACCGAAGCCAAATATCCTTTCAACGCGTTTAGTGTCGAGCTTTGCCCTTCAAAGTGTGTTTCAAAAGATGTTTGGCTCTCTACACCGTATTGATCCAGTGCGGCCAGCAGCAATCCACGCTTGTTAGTAAATGCGCAATAAATAGACCCCGGATGCAGCCCCGTGGCACTTTTTAAGTCTTGCATACTGGTTTTGGCGTAGCCCTTAGAAATAAAGACTTCCATTGCCGATCGTAATACTTCCTCACGATCGAATTCTGCACTGCGCATCTTAGTTCTCATTAAAAACGTAATAGGCGCATTCTAATTGACTTTGAACAATCATTCAAAAAAATACTTGAACAATTGTTCAAGAAAGTACTTGAATGAATGTTCAAGAAAGGCTAACTTGAACGCGTATTCAAGAAAGGACAGAACAATGACCGAGAAATTATTCGAATCGTTTCAACTAAATAGCACGATTACCTTACAAAACCATATCTTGATGGCACCGCTAACTCGTTGTATGGCAGACGAAGAATTAGTTCCAACTGACGCCATGGTGGAATACTACGCAAGGCGTGCAAAGTCGGGTTTGATTATTTCAGAAGCAACGATTATTCGACCAGATGGTCAGGGCTACCCGAATACACCTGGAATTTACACGCCAGAGCAAATTCAGGGTTGGCGCAAAGTGACCGATGCGGTTCATGCTAAGGGTGGCAAAATTTTCGTTCAGCTTTGGCACACTGGCAGAGTCGCGCATCCGTATTTTTGGGGTGGTGAGCATGTTCTCGCCCCTTCAGCCAAAGCTGTAGAAGGCACAGTGCCTAGAATGCGCGAGCTTTCGTATGTTGTTCCTAAACCAGCCAGTAAAGATGAGATCAGCCAGCTTGTAGAGGATTTTGCTCAAGCCGCTTCCAATGCGATTGATGCTGGCTTTGATGGCGTGGAGATTCATGGCGCAAATGGCTATCTGATCGATCAATTCTTACACTATTCTAGCAACACGCGAGAAGATGAGTTTGGCGGTAACGCTGAAAACATGGCGCGTTTCCCACTGGCTGTGCTGGATGCAATTTCAGCCCGAATTGGTGAAGACAGAACGGCACTGCGCGTTTCTCCCGCGGCATATTTTAATATCGATAGTGATCCACGAGATCGCGCTGTGTTCGATTACTTCCTTGCAGAGCTAGACAAGCGTGATATTGCCTACCTGCATATTGGGATTTTTGACGACAGCACAGAGTTTGATTATTTGGACGGGACGCCAACGGCATATTTAAGAAAGCACTACGGCAAAACGTTGGTAGGAAATGGTAGCTACAGCGCGGAATCGGGCAGTGCTGCTATTAAAGCTGGGAAATTTGATCTAGTAGCGATTGGTCGCCCATTCATTGCTAACCCAGATTATGTGGAGCGTGTGGAAAGTGGGGAAACGTTGAAGGAGTATTCAGAAGAAATGCTGAGTACTCTTTATTAAACTTATCTATTAAAGTTATCTGTTAGAGCTGTCTAGTAGAGTCATTTTCTACTGATTCCAAGAGCCGTTTGCTTTGCCGCAAACGGTTCTTTTTTATCGCTCCTCTGAAGCATTATGAGAAAAAAAGCGATGAACATATTTTTGATGCTCTCAAGTCGTCCCATTTTTAGGATCTAGAATCCAAACCTCAGAATTTTCCGCAACTTGGGGATATATTGACTATCTTGAAAATGGTAGATAACCGTTAGTAAGTTAGGAAGTTAGTAAGGGCAACCAATGGAAGCATTAAAACTGTCGTGTCAATGTGGCAAAGTGACAGGGAAAATTAATCATATTACCCCAAAGCTAGGTAACCGCTTGATTTGCTATTGTGCGGATTGTCGGCAATTTGCGTTAGAGATGGATAGAGAAGAAGAATTGACCTCGACAGGCGGTGTCAATTTAATTCAAGTACCTTTAAACCATTTTGAATTGGAATCCGGTCAGGAACATGTCGCTTGCTTGCGTTTATCGCGCAAAGGCTTATATCGATGGTATACCACCTGCTGTAACACAATGATGGGTAATACACTCAAACCAGAAACCATTCCGTTTATCGGTATTCTTGAAACATTCGTAGACGACAACGAGAACATAAATCAAAAAGCCGGACCGATATTGGGCGGTGTAAATATTAAAAGTGCATTGGGCGATCCTTCATCTGAGCTTGTGGGAATGAAGGGAGAGAAGAGAATTTTGGTTCGCTGCATTACTAAAATGTTGGGATGGAAATTAGCCAAGAAAGGGCACCCCAACGTGCTTTTTGATGATGACTCGAAAGCCATAGTAAAGCCTACTATACCCAAGTAACCTCAAGATGCTTGTTCAGCGACTTCTCTACCAAATAATAGGTAACTGGCTTTCAGGCAAGGCACCGATATGAAGATCTAGTCGTTCTAAATCAAAAATCGGTAACGCAGTATGAAAGCCAATTAAACTCGCCCTTGGGAGCCCATATTCTGTCCCACTTCATCGTCAAAGAACTTGGAAAGGACTCGTCATTCCACTGCGTTCTTTTCCTTGAATTGAAACAGAATATGAGGCTCTGAATCCCGCATCTTGAGGTCACTTGGGTATAAAGTGTTGAGCTAGTTTAGCGGCTTGCACCATGTGACTTAGTTCCACGTGACTTAGCGCACTGGAACGCTTCTACCCACGGCAAATAAAAGGCTTGCCATTCATCTTCACAGCCAAATTGTTTTCTAAAATCGGCATAAGACCAAACCCATAGTTCGGTTGGCGTCATGGTTTCCATATTGAATGGTGACGGTTGATTACGCAGTGATTCGGTAACGGGCCATAAGAAGTCATCATCAGAAAAAAAAGCGATGTTATGTTCATTTTTGCTTTCATCGTGGTTGAATAAGCGCAATGTTCCATTTTTAACCCAAATTACAGATAACCAGCGCTCACCATAAGTTAGCAAACGCTCAGCGGTTGCGAGACGTCGGTGCTGGGCTAGGGCATAAATCTTAGATTGTGTTGGTTGAGGTAAGCCACAAAAGTGTGGGCAGTGCAGCAAGAATGTGTCACCCATAGTCGCTCCATGCTTGTGTAAGGGCTAACTTAAGTGTGACACATAAGGCTGAAATTTCCTGTGATATTGATGGCTTTGTTACTTT
Source organism: Vibrio penaeicida (assembly GCF_030689305.1). GTDB lineage: Bacteria > Pseudomonadota > Gammaproteobacteria > Enterobacterales > Vibrionaceae > Vibrio > Vibrio penaeicida_B. The sequence continues at coordinate 15,159 of NZ_JAUYVM010000009.1, forward strand.
GGGTACCTTGTCTTATTTCTATATCTGATAGCGACAAACAAACATTTCAGCAGACTCTTCCGCAATGATTTGTATTTCTTCCTCAGACAGTTCGCTTTTCATGCCCATCAATTGAGGCCAAAACCCACTTCCTTTAATGAGGCTATGAAGCTGGCTATTAGCGAATTCGACATCCAGAGGCTTAAGACGCTCGTCTTCAACGGCGGATTTTATCCAGCGATGAATGGCTGTTTCCTGAGCTGAAATCTTTTCGATTTCTTTTTGTAGTTCTTCAGAGTTGTAGAATAGATGCCCAAAGGCAACACGAGCCAAATCTAAATATTCTCGTGATCCGATGAATTCTAATTCCATATTGAGCAGCTCGACCAATTGCTCTTTCAAAGGCTTATCTGATTGGTATTGGACTTCGATGTCGACCATGGCTCTTTGCCAAAGATCCGACACCAAATGCATCACCAATGCTTCTTTAGATGCAAAGTGGTTATAGACAGTGCGTTTCGATACTCCAGCAATCTGGGCGAGTTTGTCCATACTGGTGGCTTGAACACCAAATTCTTTGAATGCGCTTGTGGCGGCTTCTAGTATCGCTGCCCGTTTTATCTCACTGCGAGTCTTCTTTTTTTCAGCCATGCCTTTTGTTCTCGATCATGCTTATGTCGTACGAAAGTGGGAATTGAAATTATTTTACACTGATCAGTTTACTTTTTAAATCCTCGTTAGTAAACTGCACCGTGTAGTTTACTTTTATTGTTTGTGTTTGGTAATCCAATATGAAACGTAGAATCTTATTAGTTATAGGGGTAATAGTTATGGCAACTGCTGGCATTACAATCATGTCGTCGAGTAATGAAGATGGAAAATTTGTAAATACGGATACTCGCTATGAAACAGATTCTTCGAACATTTGGCAAATCACCAAAGCGTACGTAAAAGCGAATCGAATTACGCCTATGCCAACTACAGCAATTCCTGTATTACCAGTCACACCAGAACAGCTCAGTGCATCGCATGATGCTATGTACAGGTTGGGTCACTCGACAATTTTGATGAGGTTAAATGGCAAGTTGATTTTAACCGACCCAGTGTTAAGCGAACGCGCATCACCAGTGCAATGGGCGGGTCCTAAGCGCTTCCACGAAAGCCCTATTAGTGGTGAAGACTTACCTGAAATTGAAGTGGTTGTGATAAGCCATGACCATTACGATCACTTAGACAAAGACGCGATCAAACTGTTAGACAGTAAGGTAAAGCGTTTTCTGGCTCCTCTAAAAGTGGGTCAGAGAATGATTGAATGGGGAGTTAACCCAGATAAAGTGATTGAAATGGACTGGTGGGATGAATACACCGTTGAAGGCATTAAATTTGTGGCAACGCCATCACAACACTTTTCAGGAAGAGGGTTGTTTGACCGCGATAAAACACTGTGGGCGAGTTGGGTGATTCAAAGTGAAACACGCAATCTATTCTTTAGTGGAGACAGTGGCTACTTCAACGGCTTTAAACAGATCGGTGAAAAGTACGGACCGTTTGATGTCACCATGGTTGAAACGGGTGCGTATAACGAACTTTGGAGCGATATCCATATGATGCCAGAAGGGAGCATGCAAGCTCACCTAGATTTGAAAGGTCACTATATGATGCCCATCCACAATGGCACCTTTGATCTGTCACTCCATGATTGGTACGAACCGTTTGAACGTGTATTAGACTTGGCAACGCAAAATGATGTGACGCTTCTAACACCAAAATTCGGACAAGAGATTGCGCTAGATAACGTACCGACCACGCCGCATTGGTGGCGAGAAGTAGAAGCAGAAAAACACTGGGATGAAGGTGAAGTGGCGAAAAACACATTAAGTTTCAATTAATTTTGGTCTATTGAGTCTTAATTAGGTTTTACCAAAATAGTATCCTTGTTGCGTATGTGTACCCAAGCGTCTTGAGGCGCTGGGTATAAGCATTGCTAACGCATCCATTGAAAAACAAGGAGGTTATTATGATGGACCAGATGGCGATTTCGAGTTACTTAGGGTGGTTTCTAGCGTTATTGTTCGGTTACCCATTTGTGCTCGTAGGTTTACAATTAGCCGTGTATGAAGAACAAACACGAAAGCGTGTAACATTCTGGTTTAACGTGGTATTTGCCGTCGTAATTTTGAGTGTCTTGGCATACCACATGCAAACTGAGATCGTCTATGGTGAGTCTTTGTTAGAAGCGTGGTACTCACTTAACCCAGAAGACCGGCCTAAATAGTATCAGCTATGAACTATAGAACATCTTTCTAGTCATAATTTTATCGCGAACTGAAGTCTATTCAATCGGTAATTCAGACAGGCACTTTCTACATAGGCAAGTGCCTGTTTTTGTTAACCCACTGGTGTCTCTTTTCTCTATATCGAAACACCAACAGTGTGAACCACCAGCACTGATTTCACAAAATGTAGAGCTGCCACACTGAGCACACTCGTGTGTGGTTTGTTGACCAGACAGCTTATCCGTCACATCCGATCGTTGTTGTTCCGATTTATCTTTCCAACCAATAATTTCATCGATTGTTCTTAAACAGCCGCTGCAAATTCCAGCGTTATTTTTGCAGGCTGCGACACAGGGTGACTTCATTTTGTATGCTCAGGACTTTATTTTGTACGCTCGAGGCTATCGGTTAAATGCTAAGAGCTATACCCAAGTAACCTCTAGATGCTTGGTTCAGCGAGAATTAACTGGCTTTCAGGCAAGGCACCGAGATGAAGATCTAGTCATTCTAAATCAAGAATCGGTAACGCAGTATGAAATCCAGTTAAACTCGCCCTTGGGAGCCCATATTCTGTCTCACTTCCTCGTTAAAGAACTTGGAAAGGACTTGTCATTCCACTGCGTTCTTTTCCTTGAATTGAAACAGAATATGAGGCTCTGAATCCAGTATCTTGAGGTCACTTGGGTATATTGATTATTTACTCACGCCGCGATTATATACCGAGCGTTGGTTTGGTGCGAGGTCGATTCGGTTGTTTAACCTGTGTAAGTAATGCAATGCTTGGTCAGGGGCAGGCTAAATAGAGAGGAAAGGGCTATTTATCGTCGTGTATTCTTTCCAGTGCTTCCACACGTCGAATTTCTGTTTCGGAGAACGTCTGGCTTCTAAGCGAGGCTATCGATTGTTGTTTTTCTGATTTGTTGCTGGGTTTGCTATTAATGGCGTCGCGCTTGGCAAGATAATCCTTCATTCTTTTGTCGAACTGAGCTCTTTGAGAGTCTAACTTTGCTAATCGGTCAGCGGCTTCTTCCCCAACCAATTCAACTCGCGCTAAGTGCTTTTTTTGGTCGGAATAGCCATCGAGTGTATTTAATCGTTGTACCAAGGCAGCATTCTTTTCGCTTCGTTGGATATAATCGGGTTGGCTGGCAAGGTATTGCTCCCATAGACGTTGGAAATCGGCTTCACTTGAAGCTTGTTTTCGCAGTTTCAATTTCTCTAGTGCTATTTCGCGAATGAGGTTTTCGTCGGCAAAGTAATCTTGTTGTTCCTCTTCACTAAACAAGCTGTTTTGAACTTCTAAAACCTGCTGGTGAATCGCAAGTAATGCATCGTAATTCAGTTGCTCAAATTCCAAAGGCTCCAACTGGCTGAGGGCTTCTTTGTAAGCAATAAATTGATCAAATGAATCGCTGTTCACTTGGGTACTTGGGTCTAACGTTGAAAATTCAGTACTGCTTTGTTTTATCTCTTCTAATGGCTGTTCTCCCATTGTCGCCAAGAAGTAATCTATTACTTTACGGGATGATTCTTGATCAACTTCAGTACCTTGAAGTGAGCCAAATTTCTTGTTTACTGCATCGTTACCCTCTCCTATATCTTGAGAAAGAAAAAAGACCGCCGCCAGACTCCCCGAGGCGATTATTATTGCGATGAATAAGGCGATCTTTTTCATAATTAAGTACCTTTTTGCATTAGCGTTTACTTTCTTCTTATCAAGAGTACGAGTTACAGCCCTTGATTTTTCAATCTGTTCGCTTGTTGCCTATATACAGTAACAGGATCGGTTTCAAAGAGGTGATGAATACCCAGCAAACCGTTAACTTCATCTAGGTGGTTCATTCTGTAGTTGTCTCTGATAACGTAGCCCAAGCGGCTGCTGCAACGTCCGACTAGCCCATCGTTAGGTTCACTAAACGCTAACCCCAATACACCTAAAACCGCATCAGACGGATCCAAAACATTGGTTACCGTGGAAGTACCACTCCATGAATAGTAATAAACACCATTGCGTGCGCGTTTTTTACCTTGGCCACAGCGCGAAGTGGGTACGCCTTCAGGGTAATGCCTGTTAAATTTTAAAGAGCCTTTTGTGGTAAGCGATGCCAACGAACCCAATGGATCTTGTGGGAGCGATGTTCCGCCAGACAATGCACTAATTAGACCAGAAAGCCCTCTAGTAATTTTCACTGCCAGCGCTTCCGAAATAGAGCCTGGTGGCACTGTTCCTCTGACAATATCAGCTATAGTCGAGCCCTTATTGACGCCACCGACGCTGGTGACGGAAGCCACCATATCGGGGCGAACAGAGGCTACATAACGTGAGGTAGGGCTGCCGTGGCTATGCCCGATCAAGTTCACTTTTTGTGCGCCAGTTACGGCCAGAATAGCTTCTACCTGCGACAAGAGTTGTTCGCCTCGTGCTTCTGAACTGTTGGTTGCAGAAACCTGTGCGACATAAACCTTTGCGCCACTTTTGGTCAACGCTTGAGGGACGCCGAAGAAGTAATCGACCCCCGCTAGTCTGTCGAATCCAAACAAGCCATGTACAAGGACGATAGGGTAGTGAGTTTGTGTATAACCGGATTGGGTTGCCCCTCCGGCGCTAGCACCAGCCCAACTGAATGCGCTAGCGGAGAGCAATAGAGCGATTGTGAGTATCCTTTTCACTTCGTTTTCCTCTACAAGTTAGACCTCGGATGAGTTAATAAAATGTATACAAATTGTTAATGAAAGTTTGTTTTAAAAATGAGAACTGTGAACGAGACTAAATTTTTGGGGAGTAGAAGTCGGAATATTTCAATGAGAGTGACAATACAAAAATAAATTTATAACAGTGAGTTATCTACTTACTTAAACATAATTGGGTAGATGTTCGCCAATAATTCGTGTTCGAAGATAGGAAAAATTGAGCTAAAAAATAAAAACCTACTGACAAGGTTGTGTTTGAAACATCACCAGTAGGTTGAGAATGTGAACTCAGATTAGCGTTTATAGGTGGCTAGCAGCGTGACGCTCCTAGCAGCAGTTTGATGTTGAAGACGTGCATTCTGCTTTCTTAATACTGAAAGCGGGTTGGGCTAGGCAGCAATCGCTGTCTTGCGTGCAACATTCTGCTCCTTTGTCTTCGCAACAGTCTTCATTTGGGTTACAGCATACTTTTTTACCTAACTCTGTTTCATCAGAGAGATAAAACTGAGTGAACTTGTTCAGGAAGTCATCAGCGACAGACTTTTCTGCCAACCCCGTTTCCATAAGCGCTTTTTGCCACTTTTGTACTCGTGGCAGACCACTCAAAAAGTCAAAGCGCGTATGTTGTTTCACAATGTCGGCACGGTGCAACAGGGGCAACCATGCGATGTCTACGTTACTTAACTCTTTGCCATTGAAGAATGCACCATCAGATAATGCTTTCTCAGCAGATAGGAACTTCTCGGCTTTTTCAAACACCGAAATGAGTTTTGCACCACGTTCTTGCAGTGTTGATTCGTCTTTGCTTCTCATTGTGCCGCATTGAGTCAGGTAGTGTTTCGTTGCTTGGTAGCTCCATGCACGATTAATAGCTTTTTGTTCTGGTGTTAATCTTGGTTGAAGTGGTGCCGCGATATCGTCGATGTACTCCGCTATCGCATCAGACTCAAACAGCGCTTGACCTGAATCTGTAACCAGCAAAGGGACTTGCCCATTAGGAGATAACTCTAGGAACCAGTCAGGCTTGTCTTTTAAGCTGATGTATTCGATCTCATAAGGTAATTTTTTCGCTTCTAAAAGCGCGGTAACACGTTGAACAAACGGGCAAATAGTGAAGCTAATAATTTTCATATTGTTGACTCTTTTCTGATTGGTGGGTCGAGAGGCCCTAAACTTGTATATCTAAGACGAACAGGTTTCAGAAAAGACGAAAAAAAGACGATTTTTTTAGAAAATTAAATTAGCAACTCTTACAACCCTTTGATTTTGAATCACAATCGACTAGACCCCCTTGTTTGTTCAATGTGAGGTGACAGCAATCTTCAAATTGTTTCCTGAGTTCTTGGCGTGCTTTCGACACTCGTGACTTTAATGTGGAATAACTGAGGTTTTTCGAAAGAGCGACCGCTTTTTGAGATTCTTGCTCAATGTCTACCGCCCAAATTAATTGGGCACTTTGCTCGGGTAAATTTTGTATAAATGGTAACAAGCACTTGGAGAACTCTTTTTGCATTTGGTCTGTATATTGTTCATACCAAAGATCTTTTTCTTCTACTGCTGACTGGCGCTTTGAGCGGCGGTAGAAATCCATAATGGCATTATTGGCAATTTGAAATAGCCAAGACTTTAAGCTGTCCCAGTTTTGGACTTTATCCAAATTCTCATGCGTTTTAATCAGCACATCCTGCAAGATATCATCGACATCATCAGGGTTACGTACTCTGGAATGCAAAAAGGCTTTTAACCCTTGCTGATATTCGCTCCAAATCGTTTCTATATTCTTCATTTCAGTATTCGCATTTTGAATGCCTAAAGCTAACAGCCTTTAGTTTTCGTGCACGGGCTCAAAGTCATTTTTTGTTCTGTTCGCAAATGCAACCAAAGAGAGCATAACGGGCACTTCGACCAATACACCCACGATAGTGGCTAATGCTGCACCCGAATGAACGCCAAACAAACTGATGGCAACGGCAACGGCCAACTCAAAAAAGTTTGATGCTCCAATCATTGCACCTGGCGCTGCAACACAGTGTGGCTGACGCGTCTTCTTCATCCAGTAATACGCAAGAGCAAAGATAAGATACGTTTGAATGAGTAAAGGGACAGAGATGAATAGGATGTCTACTGGATTACTTAAAATGGTGTTCGCTTGGAAACCAAACAGCAAAATAACGGTGCCGACTAAACCTAAAATTGATAAAGGTTTAATGGCTTTGCCAAGCTTATCCACTTTGATTGGGTTTTTGAGCACTTTTCGGGTCACTACACCCGCGACCAATGGCACAACGACGAAGAGAGAAACAGAAAGCAGAAGCGTGTCCCAAGGCACCGTTATGTCTGTCATGCCTAGAAGAAGAGCAGTAATCGGTGCGAAAGCGACGACCATAATGATGTCGTTAATCGCGACTTGGACAATGGTGTAATTCGCATCCCCCTTGGTTAGTTGGCTCCAAACAAAAACCATGGCTGTGCAGGGGGCGACGCCAAGCAAGATCATACCTGCGATGTATTGTTCTGCTAAATCCGAAACAATCCAGTTCCCGAAGATATAGCGCATGAAAACAACGGCAAGTAACGCCATAGTAAAAGGTTTGATTAACCAGTTAATGACAATGGTGATCAACAACCCTTTTGGTCTTTTATGAACACTTTTGACTGAAGTGAAATCGATTTGCATCATCATTGGGTAGATCATTAGCCAAATGAGAACAGCAATAACCAAATTAATTTGTGCATACTGCATAGCGGCGAGATACGAGAAAAGCTCTGGGAATACGTACCCACTCACTATGCCCAGAATCATTCCTAGACCAACCCAAACACTTAAAAATCTCTCGAAAATTCCCATGGTGAATCACTCTTCTTTAGATAAAACAGACGCGTATTTGCGTTTTACTACGCAGGCTTAACGTTAGACGAACTAAATGACAATTTGATGGTGTCTGGGGACATCTCAACATGCATCAGTATGGCATCTACTCATTAGTTAAAATTGCATATATGTATATCCATATATTATGCTTATCATATTGCTTGTCAAACTTTAAATGATGACGTGATGATGTCGTATGCTACTTGACGATAAGTTTGTATTTTTCGGTATTTTGAAAGGAGATCTGCCTTGAAGGTGTATTTCTTCTTCCTTGTCATAAAAGATTAATAATTTTTAATAAGTTAGCGTGAGTCTATAAGCAATAAGGATTTTTTGGCAATAGAGGTCTGCTCATGCGGGTCTCATCGGTATGAGTACATTTGCAAAATAACGATATTGTAATTACATTGAAATCATCTTGTAATATTTAAATGGGTGGGAAAATGCAGCATCAAGAAATGATCCAACATTCACATTTTGGCGTGATCAGCCGAACCGTTCTGTTTTCACTCATATCTGTCATCGGTGTTTTGACGCTTATATGAGTTTAGAAGAAAATTGAAATGAGTTTAGAAGAGAAATAAACCCCAGACTTCGATATCGAGCTCTGGGTTTTTTTATTGCCTGCTACTTTGAATACCGCATACGCATTAAGCCCAGTAGTTATTTGCAGCGGCAACCGTTTGAAAGTTTATTGCAATAACTTGAGAGGCGGCGATTAAGTTCTCGGCGTTGTCAGCGTAGACAGGTCGGATCTTTTCTCTCACTTCTTCGGACGGTTGCGTGTACTTAACCCCCATCCTCGACATTTTTATTGCAAGTTGGTAGCCATCTTCAGGCGTACTCGTTTTTAATGTCGCTAACCATTTATCACTCATCACTTCTTCCTTTTTGTATTCATTTTGCTCGTTTACTATATTGTTAGTGCGCGAATAGTTTGTCAACTAATAATAAGTTTGCGAATATTTTGTCTATGATAGTGCGCATGCGTATAATGATGGCTACGAATGAATACTTGGAGAATCGGGTGGCAATAGCAGAATTAGATCGACAGCTATGTTTTGCTCTATATTCTACATCCAATAAGCTGACATCAACGTATAGGGAGTTACTTGAACCTCATGGTTTAACCTATACGCAATTTGTGGTGCTGATGGCATTGTGGAAAGAAGATGAGGTTTCAATTAGTCAGCTAGCGAAGACAACAGAACTCAGCAAGGCAACCATGACGCCGCTGTTGAAACGAATGGAAGAGAAAGACCTTATTCGTCGGGAGCAGCTTGCGAATAATGAACGTCAAAAATCCATTGTACTAACGGATTTAGGGAGGGAGCTTTCTCAAAATAGCTCCGACATTACAGATAAGGTTTTTTGCTCAACTGGTTTAACCCAAGAAGAGGCAAATTCCATGATTCAGCTGTGTAAGAAGGTCAGAATACAATCGAACGAATAGAGTTTGCTAATCGATACAGGCGCATTCAATTGCTGCCCGTGCTAAAAGCCGAGTGGAATCCAATGTTGGGAGCGTGGAGTTTTCGTCGCTCAGTACAATGGGAAGCTCGGTGCAACCCAAAACAACGGCTTCACAACCCTGAGATTTAAATTCTTCAATCACCTTAAGCAAATATTCGGTAACATGGCTTGGAGCGTTACCGAGCACCAGTTCATTCATGATTAAATTGCCAATCTCTTGTCGCTGCAATGCATTGGGCAATACCACGTCTATACCTACTTTTCGCATACTATTTGGGTAAACATCGCTTTCGGTTAGCCATTGCGTGCCTAGGATACCAACCTTACAGTAGCTTTGATGTTTGGCGTACTGAGACACCACATCCGCAATATGTAACCAAGGAAGCGATGAGGGCTGCTCCACCAAATCGAAAGCTTGGTGAATAGTATTGTCTGGGCAAATAACAAAATCAGCACCAGCGGCCTTGAGCTTTTCAACGGAAGTTAACATAAGGTCGGCAATGTGTTTCTTCGACCCTTGATTCAAAGCATCAACATATAAAGATAGAGAAGGGGTGTGCATCACGATATCTGGATGTTGATAGTGCCCCAATTTGGCAATGCTTTCGCTACAAATCGTTGTATAGCAGAGCGCTGCACCTTCCGCTGAGCAACCAACAATTCCAATGCTCTTCATATCCGATCTCCTTCATTGATGTGTCTCCTGCCTATAAACAGACATGGGGATGTGTCGTTTATTTTCAATACAAACGTGCTAACAAGGCATTAATCTAACGTTCTCAAACAAGCCTGAAGGAAAAGAAAATGAGATTAAAATATACGATTCTCTATGTAGAAAATGTGGCAAAAACACTGGCGTTTTATGAACGCGCCTTTGGGCTTTCACGTGCGATGCTCCATGAGGGGGGAGACTACGGCGAGTTGGATACGGGTGCTACGACCTTATCATTTTCGTCGCTTGACCTGATGAATAAGCTTGGAAAAGGGGCAATACTACCCAAGCGCGAACAACCCAGTTTCGAAATAGCATTTGAAACGGATAAAGTCGCGGAGTCGCTACAACAAGCCTTGGATGCGGGCGCAGAACTTGTTCAGCCTGTAGAGCACATGCCTTGGGGGCAAACTACATCTTATGTACATGACATAAATGGCTTTTTAATTGAAATATGCTCACCAGTGGCAGAGAGTTAATACCCATCATCAAAAATCTGAGCTTTGATGTCTTCTCGATTGAAAAGCTGAGTTGGCGTAACACCTAACCAGCTTTTAATCTCACGGCACATATGAGCTTGATCTGAATATTGAAAATCGTAGGCAATGTCGGATAAATTTCCGCTCAATATTATCGCTTTGGCACACTGGCGAACTCTGGCTAATCGAAACCAAAATAGCGGCGTTTGATCGGTGTGCTTTTTGATGGTTCTTTGTAGCGTTCTTACATTTACACCGAGCAATGATGCTATTTGCTCAATACTTCCCATTTCCTTACGAATGCATTCAAGTGCTTCAGCAACGTTTGAGTTAACTGTCGTTGCAGATTCAATTCTATCAATAAGTTGATCTTTTGAATCCCAGCATTGAAGCAGTTTATCCGTTGCAACGTTGGAAGCGCTGCAACCTGGTTGAAGTCGAAACCCTAACATTGCAGTTCCCGCGGTTATATCGATTGGTGCAGTATGCGTATAAAGAGGAGAGACATTGATTTGGGCTGGCGTATTATCCGCAAGTGTAACGATGACATCCTGACACCCATCCGGAATGATGAAAGCTCTTTTATTTTCAACGGCTTTTGATTGCCATGTGTCTATAATGTGAGAAGAATACATACAATTTTGGGGTGTCTACTGAACTATAGTAAGGTTAACACATCATTGAATCTAACAAAGAGATAACGTAAATGAGTGACGAAATTGCAGTGATCCACGACATTCAAGCCAAAGAATTTCGAATTGAAGTCGCACCAGAGCACTGGGCGAAAGTAACCTATCGCCAAGAAGGAGACGTGTTTTTTGTCGACCATTCCTCCGTGCCTGAAGCGTTGAGGGGGCAAGGGAAAGGCGTGGTGATGATGGAAGCGGTATTACCAGAAATGGAAAAGCTGAATGTGAAAATTGTGCCGGAATGCAGTTACGTTAAGCACTATGTCAACAAGCATGAAAACTGGCATCATTTACTGGCTGAGTAAACTCATCTGCTTTGCTTAAAATATACGAGTAATAAAAAAGGATGGGATCCCATCCTTTTTTGTTTTCGATAGCTCTATAAATTGAGTAAGTAGTCCAATCCACCTTTAATTGAAGCGACTTGCGCATCGTTACATTCTTCGTCTGTCACTTTCGGGCTGTCGGGGTACACTTCCGTTGTGGTGCCGTACTCACATCCAGTAAAGCCGCTGCACAGCCCAAGTTTACTGGTTGGGTAATTGATTACACCATGCTGCACTACGGGTGAACCGATAATGTTTCCATTACCGTCTGGTGGAGCAATATGAGTGACTTTTTCGACCGCTTGAATGATGGCTGTTTGGAAACCTTCGTTTGGATTTTCTGTATCTCCAACCAAGTAAAAGCCATCTGGGACAAGATCTTCGATGTAATCTAAACCATCGCGTGCGGCAAGGGCGGGGCGAAACTCGGACTCGTCAGTGTCTGTGGTTTCATGCAAATCAATATGGGCGTAGATGTCGACACCAAGTGATTCCACCATCGACATTAGGTTTGCCGATTCCTCTGCAGGAGAATCTTTGTAAAAGGAACGATTAGGATCCACTGCGTTTGGATTCCAACGGTTTATGGTTTCGTAACCCCATGGGCTGACACAAGGAGCAACAACAATATTAAAGTGTTTTTCATATTCATTGCCGAGTAGCGAGAGGAACTTAAGTGCGCCATGAACACCGCTTGTTTCATAGCCGTGCACACCGCCAGTGACCAAAATGGTCTTGCGGTTGGTATCCCAAGTTTTACTTTTTACCGCGTATAGTGGGAATTGTTCTGGGTTATAGCTTAGTGCACCATATTGGAATACGTCGTATTGGTTGCGTAGCGCATCAATTTTAGTGACGACGTCACTTTTATAGCTGCGCTTGATTGAAACTGAATCTAGCCATGCTTTTTTTTCTTCTACTCCCCAAGCTGTTCCTTGAGTGCCAATAGGGTATTGGTAGCCACTTTTCATTGTTCACCTACACGTTGATTGCGATCCATTTGTAAGGCAACAAGTATACTGAAGCCAACTCAAGATACTAGGTTCTGTAAATTCAGAATCCTATATATTGAGATAGGTGGGTATATACATCAGTTCCACGTGACAAAGACGCCCAACGATATTGGTGCAATACCATTCGGTGTCTTTGTTAATGAACGGCTTGAAAGCATCACTTCTTAGAAAGCTAGAAAGCTAGAAAGCTAGAAAGCTAGAAAGCCTATTGAGTGACTATTTGAAAGGTATTCAGCTCTTTACGACTCATATAATGCATATTATCTGCATCAGCCGATTCTAGTGTGAAAAAATAAAATGCTTCTGGCTTAGGAAGCTCAATGAGCTTGTAAAATTGAATGTAGGGTTGATGGTCACGGTGAGTTTTAGGTAGCTCATTTCCCTGATAGTCACCAGAAGCCCAGCTATGAACACCAATATAAGCGTTTTTGTCTGCGGTTCGAGTTTTACCCGCTAAAAACAGATCCGTTCCGCCAGAGGCGACACCACCTCGAATAACGTTTCCTTCATCGTCTTTTTGATTTAACGCCCCAGAAACGTGCGTATGTAACTTTAACGAGTGAATCAGTGTTGCGAGCTTCAAGTTGGTTACATCGTCTACCGAACCACCGACGTCTAAAAAGATCAGTTTATTGAGGTTTGGGTGGTCATCCAACATTTCTTGTGCGGCTTGCAATGTGCCATCACATATTACCCCCGTTACTTCGGCTGTTGAGCCAGATTCCAAAACACGAAATATCGCGGCATCCAAATTACTCATACCAACCTCTTCTAATAACTCTTGCGAACACGTAGACGCATATTCTATAGGAGTGGATTCAGCCGATACAAAACTCGACAACCCCAGAAAAGAAGCGAGGATAAAAGGGCGTAAGCGCAGTGGTTCTAGGGCGCGCAGAGAGTTCAAAATGCGTAAAGGTATCAAATGGCATAGCGGTTTCATGATGATTATCTTCGTCTGATAAAAGGACAATGGTTTTTAACAGATCACAAGGTGAGAAACTATCAGAGCGGTGTAAGCCTTTGTCAGGATTAAAAATAAATTGGTTTGCATCCAAATTATTCAAGTTGAATTACTTATCTTTAGCTCGCTTGAATATTGATTAAGCAGGCAGCAATGTTACTGCCTGTTATGAGGAGATACGATCTAAACATCGTAAAATGGTGCAGGGTCGACTTCTATGTCTCTGGGGGAGATAGCACTTTCGATTTTGATATTGCCGCTCTTAAGATCCACAAATGCAACATCGGTAAAGCGCTTAAACTTGCGAGAATAGAAGCATTTCACCACCGGTTTAAGAGGCTGTTGGCTATTCGAAGTCCAAGTTATGCCTACTCGACCATCGCTTAATTCTACTAACGACCCAACTGGGTAGACACCAATACAGTTGATGAATTTGTACACCAACTCCTGATCAAGGTGGAAGGGGGTGAGGCTCAGCAGTATTTTAAACGCTTCGGCTGAACTCATGCCAGCCTTATAACAGCGATGTGCAGTAAGGGCATCATAGATGTCAACAATACAACTCATTCTACCGTGAATAGGAATCTCGTCGCCTTTCAAACCATTTGGGTAACCATTGCCATCAAGCTTTTCATGGTGCATTAAGCAAACGTCTCTGCTGACTTGGTTTAATCCCTCGACATTATCGATGATCTCACCTGCATAGACTTGATGAAGCTTCATATGCTCAAATTCTTCAGGCGTTAATCTGGCTGGCTTGTGGAGAACTTTATCATCCACTTTGATTTTACCCACATCGTGAATGATTCCGCCAATCGCCATATCACGAAGCATCGTTTTATCCATGCCCAAGGATTTGCCAAACGTTACCAGTAAACATGCAACATTAACCGAATGTTCGAGTAAGTAAGAGTCTTTGTTTCGAAGGGCTGAAACACATTTAATAGCATCGGAATCAATTAGCACGGTTTCAATGACATCATCCGCCCACTCTTCAAGTGCATCAACCTCGAAACTGTTTCCTTCAAATGTCTCCGTCAACAATTTTTGCGCTAAACCTTTGGCTTCGGCAATCAGCTTTTTTGCTTTGTTTTGTCTGATCTCGCGGCTGGGCATTTTTTTTGAGCGTGCAGGTGCGACCTCGCTTGAGGCTTTCTTATCGTCTGAACTGCTTGCATTGGCAACAGGTTTGAAAACGCAATTGCTGGCGGACAATTTTTCATCCACCCATGCGAAACGAACACCACTGTCCACCAATTGAGCTATGGCTTTTTGAGTTGAAACGCGACCAGCATTGGAGAGGTTTACCCGTTCACTTTGCTCAATTCCCGTTACAAACATTCCTATATTTAAGTGTTCAATTGCGATCTTTATAGAGTTTTCAGGTTTGTATTGCATCAATTGATAACCAATAAGCGCCGTTAAAATTAGGAAAATACATGCTATGTGAACAGTATTTTTGTGGTCCTACTACGGCTTAGTTGAAATTGTTCTGAATCCCGAGATTCCATGCTCGGTACATACTCAAGTTTAGGTGATCTCTCACAATTTTGGAGAGAGCCATTACAAAAAAACAAATCTTTATTGAGATCTATATCTTGTTTCTCATATATGTGATGAGCCGATTAATAAAAACGAAATAATGTAACGGAAACTAACTGTTGTTATAAGCATTAATATAAGCAATAGAAAAGTCACATATTTTACACGGTTTTATATAACTATGCTGTTTAAATAATGTTTATCTAATGTATTTTGAGTGCATATTTATGTACCAGTGATGAACTTTTCCATCACTTTTTTGAACCCAAAGATCGTTGTTATAAAGCACTATTTTGCCAGTCACTGAAATGTGTATGGTGCTTTCATCAAATGTATTCAATTTAACGAAAGGATCGGCAGTGATTAAGAAGGGGGGTGTGTCATTGAGTTTTTCATCTTCAACAACGAACTCACCACCAACAATATAGTAGTGGTAAATAGGATCGATAGAAGGGTCACTTGATATAACTTTATACCCAACAAAAGAAAAAGGTTGTTGAAGCGGTTGATTCACAACTTGTTTGTCTAACCGGTTTGTCGGTGGAAGAAAAATCCACGTAGAGATTAGAACAATGACTAAGGCCACCAAAGAAAGCCCAATTTTTAGTGAACGCATTGTTTACTTACTCAATGCTTTGAGATGTATTAAAACATCGTTCAATGAAGGCATGACGTGATGTCCCATGGCTTTTATTTCTGAACACGGCTGCACTAAGTCAGGAATTTGGAAGGTACTCATGTTTGCTCCAACAGCAGAACGCACACCGTTATTGGAATCTTCAAATGCGAGGCAGTGCTTAGGATCAACAGCAATCCGATTTGCTGCTAATAAGTAAATCTCTGGATCGGGCTTACCATTTTTTACTTCACAGCCTGTTGTGACGTTTTCAAAATATGTATCTAGACCAGCCAAACGCAGTTTGACTCTTGCGACTTCTTTACCTGTCGATGTTGCAACGGCCAACTTAATATCTTTGCTTTGAAACCATTCCAAAAGGTCGATCACCCCTTCTTTTACTGGAATAGCTTGATGCAGGACAACATCGTCGTAGCGCTTTTTCCATTCACCATGCAACTTGGAGTATTCGATATATTGGTCATAAGCAGCACGTAAAGTTTGTTCAATACCCGCTGAATTTCGCCCGATGATCGAAGGATAAACATCGTCCAGAAACGGAATATCCAATGTATCGCATGCCTGTTTAAAAATGGACATACACACACGCTCCGTATCGAGAAGGAGCCCGTCCATATCGAAGATTGCTGCTTGATAATTCATATATGATTGAGTTAGTTGGGATTGAAATCACATTGTGACACAGATCATTACAAAACCGCAGAAAAAAGTGACCTATCACTATATACCCAAGTGACCTCAAGATGCAGGATTCAGAGCCTCATATGCTGTTCCAGTTCAAGGAAGAGAACGCAGCGGAATGGCAGGTCCTTTTCAAGTTCTTTGACGATGAAATGGGATTGCATATGGGCTCCCAAGGGCGAGTTTAACTGGCTTTCATACTGCGTTGCCGATTCTTGATTTAGAACCACTAAATCTTCAAATCGGTGTCTTGTCTGAAAGCCAGTTAATTCTCGCTGAACCTAGCATCTTGAAGTTACTTGGGTATAGAGAGCTGTTGACCCTCTCTACACCTTTAAAACTTGGTATAGAGCAATAAATATCAGCGTTAACATACCCCCGAATTCAGATGTTATGTGCAGGTCTCCTAATTTGTACCTCAAACTTGTATTTGTCGGCGCGGTAGAGCGTTTTGCAAAATTCAATGGGGGTATTGTTAGCAGCCATCATTCTGCGCTCTATGAGTAAACCAGCACTATAAGGAGCAACATTGAGTAAAGCGGCTTCTTTAGGCTCGACAACCGTTGCTTCAATAAACTGATCGGCTTGATTTAAGGACAACTGGTAGTCACGCTCCAAAATGGTATAGAGAGATTCAGACGTAAGGCGTTCTGGGTCGAATTTAGGTAGAAGTTGGCACGGAAGGTAGACGGTCTCCATCGCCATTGGTAGCTCATTTGCGTAACGAATTCGTACCACTTTATAGACCAGCTCAGAAGGGGAAACATTAAGCATTTGGCTTATTTTTGCACCAGCAGAAATCGTTTCGGTAGAAATGATTCGGCTTGATGGTTTTAGACCTTTTGCCAACATCTCTTCAGAGAACGAACGCAGTGATAGCTGTTTTGTTTCAGGTCGGTCTGCTACGAAATTTCCAGCTCCAAGCTTTCTTACGATCCGCCCCTCTGCTTCCAATTCGAGTAAGCAGCGCCTTAACGTCTCCCTTGCCACATCGAATCGCTTGCTGAGTTCACGCTCGGAAGGCAGCCGCATACCCGGCGAACTATCCGCAATAAACTTCATGAGCTCGTTTTTAATATTCGCTCTCTTTGTCATCAATTTCTCCTTAAATCGGTATAGACCAATAGCATCATCCTAATGAACGTTAGCGCATGACTCAACCTGAAAACAGCCATATTTTATAGAAAACATCAATTAAAATGATTTTTGTATCAATAATGAAACACCGAAGAGATGTAAAGGGATTGTAAAAATAGACCATATGATCTAATTCTATAGGTGAAGTATTGAGCAATGTGTTTTAAGTGAAGCTCAATATGCAACCTACAATTAGGGTTATGGACGAAACGGAGAATGGACATGATTCGTAAATCAGTAATGAAAATCGCCACACTTTCTCTGGCTGTTATGTGTGCCAGTCAGGCTTCAGCGACAGTCACGGTGCTTGGATGGCCAGGTGGCCCAGAGGAAACGGCGTTAAGAAAAGCCATTGAAATGTATAACGCGCAAAGCAGCGTGAGTGAAAATGACAAAGTTGAAGCGTTATTCTTCAACCGCGAAGGGTTCTGGGATAAGTTGCAATCCGATCTTGCTGCCGGAACTACAGAGTTTGATATCAATCTTACTGCGACCTATTCACTCGGGCGCTACTCGCCTTATATGGAACCGATTACGCTAACCACAAACGAAGCGTATGACGATAAAGTGCTTACCACCATGCAATACGAAGGCAAGCAATATGGTGTTCCTACCGACTTGTCGCTTCATTTCATGTACTACCGCTCCGACTTAATTGACACATTGCTTTCGAATGAAAGTTGGAAGAAAAAATACCGTGCGCTTGCTAAAGAAGAGTTTGGTAAAGAAATGGACCCAGTTGCGCCGCAAGATTGGACTTGGGACGACTATAAAGTGACAGCTCAGTTTTTTGCCAAAAGACAGAATTCAAAGAGCCCTGTTCGCTACGGTACGGTTTTACAAATGAAAAACCTATTGTTCAACATGATGGTTTGGCATTCGGCGGCCAAAGCGTATGGCGGCAATTGGTTAGATGCAGACGGAAAAGTAGTGGTGAATTCTGCGGGTTACCGCAGTGCGCTCAAGCGATACCGAGATCTTTACGATGCAGGTACGTCTCCAAAAGATTCACTTTCTTACGAATATGCAGAAGCCAACGCTGCGTTTGGTGCAGGCCAAGCGGCGACAATGCTTCAGTGGAATGCAGCGGCAGGTGACCTAACTGACGCCAGTAAAAATCCAGCCATTGCTGGCAAAGTAGGCATAGCGCCACCACCGAAAGGTCCAAATGGGCGATTCACTCATGTTCATGGTCTCGGTTTTGGTTTGAACAAAGCATCCACTAACAAACCTGGTGCACTTAAGTTCTTGAATTGGCTTGCCACGGCAGAAGCAGCCAAAGCCTATGCATTGGCAGGCGGTAACCCTGCGCTGAAAGAAAACGTTGTTGACGACATCGTTGCGCAAAGACCGGATCTGAAAACATTGGGTGAATACGCGGGCAGTTACGGCTTCGTAATGAATGGCGGCACATCTGGTAATGCGCTGACGGTCTATGAAGTGCAAGCAAGGGAGTTTACTGGGTATTGGGCTGATCAACAGAGCTTGGACCAAGCCTTAGAGAATACCGAAAAAGCCATGAAAGAGTTGCTTAAGTAGCGTACGCAAGTAGCGAATAATCGGAGGCAGGTCATGTTGTACTGCCTCCCAGAATAAGAGTGGATAGTATGCTTCAAGCCCCTAATCACGATAAACAAAGCCGACTGTTTACGTTGCCTTTGGTGTTGTTCCTGATTTTATTTCTGGGATTTCCTTTGGTTGCCGACCTCGTATACAGCGTGTCGAGAGTCACATTTGAAAACCTTCGTTCCCCCGAATTACAAGGTTTTAAGAATTTTGTTGATGTTGTTAACGACCCGCTGTTTTGGAAGGCAACCCATTTTTCATTCAAATTTGGTTTTGTCACTGCACTCATTGAATGCAGTTTGGGATTGTTCCTTGCGGTGTATTTAGCGCCATTGCTGAAAAAGCACCCTTGGTTGATGGCAATACTCATGATGCCAATGATGGCAGCGCCCGCGTTGGTCGGATTGATGTATCGCCTAGTGTTGCATGAGTTTGTTGGTCCTGTTCCGTTTTACTTGTGGGAATGGTTTGGTGATAGCCCTGCATTCTTAGATGCAAACAATGCCATTTACACATTAATGACCATCGAGATCCTGCAATGGACGCCTTTTGCCGTTCTTCTGTTTCATGTGGCCTATCAAGCCATACCTGAAGACGTTCGCAAGGCAGCCACATTGGATGGTGCCCATGGTCTGAAGTTGTTTTGGAACATCGAACTGCCCTTTATGAAGCTCGCGCTATTTACCGCGTTGTTTGTTCGGTTTATTGATGGATTTCGAGTGTTCGACAACGTTTATGTGTTAACGGGAAGTGGCGCAGGGGGCTCGACCACTAGCCTTTCTATATACGTTTATCTCGCGTTCTTTAAGCAGGGCAATATTGGTAAAGCGGTGGCGGCTTCCATGCTACTACTGTTTGTGACTTTTGCAGTGCTCTTTGCACTGAATTACTTCTCTTCGAAGAAAAAAGGAGCGCAGTAATGATAGGTCGTTGGATTATATTTATTGTCGCAGCGCTGTTGATGAATTTCCCCGTGCTTGTCACTTTGCTGACGTCGTTTAAATCAAACGCGGAAATCGCAAGCAATGCCAGCTTGTGGGTGGAAAGCTGGACAATGGAAAACTACGTTCAAGTCTTTGCCATCTCCGATCGTTTCGATGTTATCGCTTACTTAATGAATAGCGTTGTGGTTGCAACAATAGGGGCGGTATTGCCGTTGCTGTTTTGTTTTCCAGCCGCTTACGTCATGGTGCGAAAGGGTTACGGCACACGCATTCTTATGCCGGCTGTCATTAACCTGAGAGCGGTCCCCCTTATTATTTTCGCGATTCCTCTTTATATGATGTATCAACCTTTGCACTTACTCGATAGCAAATTGGGATTGGGTTTGATACTGGCGATTGTGAACTTGCCTTTGGCGCTCATGATGTCGATAAATGCCATTCACGACATTCCAGCCGAACTCGATAAAGCCTCTTTAGTCGATGGCGCAAGCCCATTTACCTTCCTAAAGAGTGTCGCTATTCCTATGTCAAAGCCAGTGTTGGCGACTACGCTGATCTTCGGCTTCATTACAGCTTGGAATGAGTTTTTGTTTGGATTAATGCTGACAACCAAGGATGCCGTGCCGTTAACGGTGGGAGCCTCGTTCTTCTTTGCTGCTGGAGGTGGTGGCGTTCAATGGGGAGTCGCCGCAGCCGTAATGGTGATTGGAACGTTACCTCCGACTTTATTGGGGCTTTTGATTTATAGGCAAATTGGTCAGTCCGTTATGGGCGGTGCAGTGAAAGGATAACAGTATGAAAAAGGATCATAGTGAAGCAGTACCTGTAATTAATGCGCTGCGCGGTGGGTTGGTCGTCTCTTGTCAGCCAGTTGAAGATAGCCCTATGGACCGCGATGACATTGTACTTGCTTACGCAAAAACGGCGATCTTAAGTGGTGCGAATGGGTTACGGATTGAAGGGGTGAATCGTCTTACATTCGTACGCCCTCATGTTGAGGTGCCAATCATCGGGATCGTTAAGCGCGATTTTGAACAGTATCCAGTACGAATTACAGCCATTGAGGACGATGTGCTCGGCTTAATTAACGCAGGTGCAGACATTATTGCGATAGATGCGACGATGCGGAAGCGACCGGTCCCGTTTACCGAACTTGTCACGCTTGTTCAATCGCAAGGGAAGTGCGTAATGGCGGATTGTTCAACGTTTGAAGAAGGCGTAATAGCCTCGGAATTAGGATGCGACTTAATCGGTTCCACGTTGTCTGGATACACCACAGATAGTGTTCCAAATGACCCCGACATTTCCCTTGTGGAGCGGTGGGTTGAGCAAGGATTCAGAGTGATGGCTGAAGGGCGTTATAACTCTCCTGATGTTGTCGAAAATGCTTTAAAAGCAGGCGCGTGGAGTTGCACTGTTGGCACAGCGATTACCCGACCAGAGTTAGTGACGGAATGGTTTGTTGCGCATGCTCGATCAGGGTATGAACAAAGGCAAAACAACCAGCAAGCCAACTCGCTTAAGGGTTAAGCAGCGAAATTCTTTAAGCAACCAAAAATTTAACCAGCCCAATAATTTGGTAGCCAATAGAACGAGCAGCCAATAAAAAGTAGTAAAAGGAAAACACGATGTCATCACTTCGATTGCAGCAAATAAGAAAAACGTACCCCAATGCGGAGCAAGAAACGCTTAAAGGGATCAATATCGCCATAGAATCGGGAGAGTTTCTTATTCTGGTTGGCCCTTCTGGCTGTGGAAAGTCTACCCTGATGAATACGATTGCAGGGCTAGAATCCATTAGCTCAGGCGAAATTTTTATTGATGAACAGGAAGTGAGCGCCGTGGAGCCAAAAGATCGAGACATTGCCATGGTCTTCCAGTCGTACGCGCTTTACCCCAATATGACGGTGTTCGATAACATTGCTTTCGGGCTCAAAATTCGGAAATGGGAAAAAAGTCGAATAGAAACTGAAGTTCGACGTGTTGCCGATATGCTGCAAATCGACCATTTATTGGATCGCAAACCTGCGCATTTATCCGGTGGCCAGCGTCAGCGGGTGGCGATGGGGCGAGCACTTGCACGTAAACCCAAGCTCTACCTGTTCGACGAACCCTTATCAAATCTAGACGCCAAACTTCGTGTGGATATGCGTACGCAAATTAAGCGCTTACACCAGCAGCTGCAAACCACCATTGTGTATGTGACACATGACCAAATTGAAGCGATGACGCTGGCTGATCGCATTGCGGTGATGAAAGATGGCGAAGTGCAGCAGCTTGGCACACCTAAGGAAATCTATAAGCAGCCTAACAATCTGTTTGTAGCCGGATTTATGGGATCGCCTTCGATGAACTTTATTGAGGTGACAGTAGAACTTGATTCGTCTGATAATCCGTTGTGCAAGCTTAACGGAGTGCAAGGCAGCAACAATCATATCCCGCTACCTGTTGGGCTTCGAAAGTATGATGGTGAAACGCTCATCATGGGCGTGCGTCCAGAGGACATTCAAGTTGTCGAATCTAGCGTTGTTAATGCGTTGTCGCTAAGCGCTGAAGTGTTGGAACCAACCGGACCTGATGTGTTGGTTACGTCAAAGATCAATGAGATGGAAATCATTGCGCGTTGCCCTGCGGAAGCCGATCTGAAAATGGGCGAAGCATTTACAGCTGTATTGGACATTAGCAAAGCGGTATTTTTCGATAAAGCGACTGAATTGAGAATCGAAACCTAGTGGATATAGGGAATACACACGTGTCTCTTGAGCAAAAATCTCAAGAGACACGGTCATATTTAAACGGAACCTACAAATGCTTTTTTACGAGGTTCTATTATACGCATAGTGCTTACAAGTAAAGTAAATAGCCCGCATAGAAGCCTTAGTACGTATCAAAAAGCCCTGACTGATAGTCTCGGATGGTTTGCTCGATTTCTTCCATCGAATTCATGACAAAAGGACCGTAGTGAACAATGGGTTCATCAATAGGCTGCCCAGCAAAAATTAACGATCCTGTTTGCCCTTGCGAACGTATTTCCACGGTTTCTCCGGCAGACAGCAATGCCATGTCACCTTGCTTAACAAGACGATCGCCAACGGTAACGTCTCCTTTGTAGGCATAGACCATCATGTTAAATTCAGCAGGTGTTGCCAATGTGACTGAAGCGTGCTGCGGAGCTCGCCAATCCGCTACAGTAGCAGGTACACCGGTCTTACTGAGCGGACCTTGTAAAGCTTCGCCATCTACGACTAAATCGCCAGCAAGTAATCGAATCAGACTACCATTCTCCGCATCAAACTCTGTCACCATTTCGGATTGGAAGTCGAAATACTGAGCGGGCTTCATTTTGTCTTTCGAAGGCTGGTTAATCCAAATTTGAAAGCCATGTAAATTACCGTCTTCCATAATGGGCATTTCACTGTGTATCACGCCTCTACCGGCGGCCATCCATTGTGCTCCGCCGCTTTTTAACTCACCGACGTTTCCCATATGGTCCCTGTGCTGGAAATGACCTTCCATCATATACGTGAGCGTTTCAATGCCTCTATGCGGATGCGGTGGGAAGCCGCCAACGTAGTCTTTTTTGTCGTCGGACTTTAATTCATCAATCATCAAAAACGGCGAAAATGCCTGATTGTTGAACCCAGCTACACGGCGAATTTTTACTCCATCTCCATCGGATGTTGCCTTTGAAGAAATGATCTGACGAATTTCTCTGGTGGACATATTTCACCTCATATGAACTGCGATTAATGCTGTCAGTATAAGGTGCCAATATCATCAAGATGATAGGAAGACTTTGAGAGAGTTGTTCGAAAAATTTGAATGACAAGTAAGGTCTTGTCATTCAAAAAGCGCAGTACTTGCTTTCTATGGTCTGCTTTTTTACTTCCTATTGCCTGCTTCTTGTGCCTTATTTTCTGTTTATTCGCCATACCGAGAAAACCACTAAACCCATGCCTATCGCATGATAAATCGTAAAGACCTCATCGAGCAGCGTGATGGCAAACAGGGCAGTAATGGAAGGGCCGATGTTGCTGGTTACGCTCAAGATTGAAGGGGTCAAGCGGGCCATGGCTGCCGCCATAAAATAGGAAGGCACAACGGTGCAGAACACTCCTATGGCAATACCAAGAACAATCAGTTCTGAGCTGAGTTCGGACAGTGCTACATCTTGATAAAAGTGCTGACCCATAATCGCGACACCAGCGCTTGCCATACCGACACTATTGAAAAGCTGGCTACCCATATTGCTGATGAGCTTTTTGCTTAGAATCAAGTAGATTGCAAAAATCAGTGCTGAACCCGCCGCCATCAAACTGCCCAACCACACTTTGTCGCCCATGTGCTGCATATCGTGGGTTATAATAAATGCAACACCGACGTAACCCAACAAAATCGCGGTGAGTGTTTGCGGCTTGGGTTTCTCCTTCATAAATATCCAGCTGATCGCGACAACAAATGACGGGAATAGGAAAATCACCAATCGCTCCAGTTGTGCTGAAATGTATTCCAGAGCAAGGATGTCGAGTAGGGCTGCGAAGTAGTAGCCCAGCACACCGATCAGCGCGGCTTGCCAACCAAATTTTTTAAGAGATTGTCGAGACGATGGGCTGCGACACAGCCAGAAAAGAATAACCAGATACAAAGGGAGCGAACTCAGTGCTCTAAGGCTCATGATAGACGTGGCATCGCCACCAAAATCATAAGCGAGCTTGATTAAGACTGGCTTAATCGAAAACATAGCGGTGCCCGCCAAAGCAAACATAATGCCTTGTCGATATTGTATGGATGGTTCTGATGTTGCTGTGGTGCTCATTTCTCTTTCCCTAGTGTAAAAGCGTTCCCTAGTGTAAGAACGTTGGGCTGTGAGAAATGGCGCTTGATTCCGGCTGCTTCACTCACAGCCAGACATAGAAAACTCTACCGACTGATTGGCATTAGTGAAAGGAGCCAGAGTGATAGAGTGCAAGGGTTCATGGGTATAGACCTTATTGGTTAGTCATTTTTTAACCTACCGAAGCCCATTCATGATGGCAAGCGTTTTATGCAAGGTAATTAACTTGTTGCACAGTAAAGATCAAACAAAGGCCACTGACGTCGCCTTTTTTTCTCGTTACTATAAATCCGCAATTAAGTTATTGAGCTGATTGCGTAATACCCATATGGGTAGTACCCAAGCATTTTGAGATCAATTGGGTAGATAAATAAAACACAGGTAATTACCGATGAATATAACTAAAGAAGAGCGGGAAGCCGTTTACAAAACCATTTTTTGCCGCCGGGACGTTCGCAGTGATTTTAAACCAGATGCCATTCCTGAGGAGGTGCTTATGCGTGTGCTTACTGCCGCGCATCATGCCCCTAGTGTCGGCTTTTCACAGCCATGGGACTTTGTATTGGTTACCAATCCGGAAATTAAATCGGCGATAAAACGCGATTTTGAAGAAGCGAACGCATTCTCTGCAGAGCAATTTTCTAAAGATAAGCAGTCGCAGTATAAATCCTTCAAGTTAGAAGGAATCATGGAAGCGCCAATGGGGATATGCGTAACGTGTGATAGAGAACGAAACGGGCCAACTGTGATTGGTAGAACGGTTAAACCAGAAATGGATCTGTATAGCACGGTATGTGCCGTTCAGAATCTTTGGTTGGCTGCGCGAGCGGAAAATCTAGGAGTTGGGTGGGTGAGTATCCTCAATGATGACGCGTTAAGGGAAACACTCCGCATTCCTGAAAGAAAAGCCATAGTCGCGTATTTGTGTATCGGCTATGTTGATAAGTTTAAAAGTAAACCAGAACTAGAAACCGCAGGTTGGCTGCCTAGAAGTAGTTTGGATTCTGTGATCCATCGCGATCATTTCAAACGTTAGTTTTAGCTAAGGAAGTTTTTGAGCTTTTAATGTAATGAAACACGGGTCCTCCCGTGTTTCATTTAGGTTCCCATGCTTCGTTATACAGCAGAGGCGATGTCATCGTTTGGTTTATCCAAATCCAAATCCAAATTCAGCGGAACTTGAATGGCAAAGTGAGCACCTTGTTTTTGTTCAGTTATGCATTGAATGTTGCCTTTTAGAAGCTGGATAACCATGTTGTAGATAATATTTGCCCCTAAACCACTGCCACCGCCACCTCGCTTGGTGGTAATGAAAGGTTCAAATACTTTATCTTTGACCGAATCAGCAATGCCTTTTCCAGAGTCTCGATAGTCCATATTGAGCAGCTCATCTTTTACCGTGATATTAATAAAAATATTTCGTGGACCGTCCCAATGATCAAACCCGTGGCGAATGCTGTTAGTGATTAAATTGGTGAATATCTGAATGTATGAACTTGGATAACTTTCAATATCAATGTTGTCTGGACATTCAAGGTGCACAGTTACTTTAGCCACTCGAATTTCATGAGATAAAGACAGCAGCAGTTTTTCCAAAATGTCTTTCATATTGAATTGATATGCTGTTTGGCTGGTTTGGTCGACGGCCACTTCTTTAAAACTACAGACCAGTTGTTCTGCTCTTTGCAGATTGGTGGTTAAGATTTCAGTTGATTGCTGTAGCGACAACAGAGCTTTAGAAAACTGTGCCTTTGAGAGATTGCCCGATTCAAATCCTTTAAGTAGGGATTGAACATTTTCTTCAAGAAAGCTGGTTGCGGTAACACTGATCCCTAGAGGGGTATTAATTTCGTGGGCAATGCCGCCCACTAAACCACCGAGTGAGGCCATTTTTTCAGCTTCGACAAGGTGTTGCTGCGTTTCTTGCAGTTTCTTCAAGGTAAATTGAAGTTCTTCGTTTGCCGATTCGAGAGACTGTGTACGTTCTCTTACTTTCTTTTCCAAGCTTTGGTTGAGTGATTCCAATTCGAGTTGAGTTTCGTTGAGTTGAGTCACGTCGGAACCAAAGCACAGTACTCGGTTGGATTGATCATCTAAGCTGACAAATCGCCAATGAATGGTCATGGAATTACCATCATGGTCTTGGTTGGTGACGTCAAAAACATCTGAAGGTAGCTTTACGATGATCTGGTTTTCTTCTTCTGGAGTCCAGTGACCGTCGGCAAAAACACGAAACCAATTTTTATCTACTACATCATCCTGTTTACGTCCACAGCGTTTGAATGCTTCTGGGTTTAACATTTGAATGTTGAATTCTAGCCGATCGACAACGCAGAGTAGGTTAGGTGAGTTGTCAATGATGGCGGCATTGTATTGCATTTGTTGGATTAGGTTTTGCTTGTCTCGGATCTGTTGGGTGACATCCGTAAAAACGTAACATTTACTGCCACCTTCCAAATCCAGTTCTTTGAAGCCGATGTAGGTATTTTGTCTCACCAGTAGAGAGTGTGGTTCAAACACCTCTTTTGATGTGCTCCCCGAGACAAACTGGCTAAATTCTGGGCAACGCCGCCAACCTAAATCACATAGACAATCCACCAAACCAAATGGATGATTCTCTAATAGAGCGTTTATTTCGCTCAGTCGATCCCCTACAATTCGATGAAAAGGAGGGTTGCTGGACACGAGTTCATGTTCAGTATTTATTATGGCGATCCCATGCCCGATGGAATTGAACGTGGTATTGAGGTACTCCTGAACACGCTGCTTTTCCAGCTCCGACTTTTTTAGAGAGGTAATTTCTATACCGCTCATTACGACACCTACCTGGGTGCCCTCTGCATCCAGTCGGGGTTGGTATTGAATATTGATGAATCTTTTATTGTCCGTTTCGGTAGGTAACTCAACTTCGAAACTGATGGATTCTCCATTCAATGCCCGCTCAAGCAAAGGAGCGGCATTGGCGTAAACTGGGGGAGGTAACGCTTCTTTTACGGTTTTATTGAGGACTTTTTCGCTGGTGGAACGAATAAAGTCCAAATACTGTTGGCTGACAACAATGTACCTTAAGTCACTATCCAATACTGCAACCATAATAGGGATGCTGTGAAATACGCTGGCAAGAAGTGGAAAGCTCATTGAGCTATCGACAGCATCCGTTGCTTTTGGCGGCATAATATTCCTCAATCCCTATAAGACTCATCGATCTAAAGCGTATACGTTCCTAATGATAAAAGTTAGTCGACGAATTGCAGTTATACAACTTGATCAAGAGAATGAGCTCGAATTGAATTACAATATCCCTTCGATAATGATGAAATCAATAATAGTCTCTAGCCCTATGCCTTGTTTAAGGTTGGTAAATACGTAAGGTTTGTTCGGTCGCATTCGCGATGTATCTCTATCCATAACCTCCAATGATGCGCCCACATAGGGAGCTAAGTCTATTTTATTGATCACCAATAGATCCGAACGAGTGATCCCTGGGCCGCCTTTTCGAGGAATTTTTTCCCCTTCTGCAACATCAATCACGTATATGGTCAGGTCGGCTAGTTCTGGACTAAATGTTGCGCTGAGGTTATCGCCCCCGCTTTCTACAAACACCACATCAAGGTTCTTATGTCGCTTGGCTAACTCATCTACGGCTGCCAAATTCATAGAGGCGTCTTCACGTATCGCCGTGTGTGGGCAACCTCCCGTTTCAACTCCGATAATTCTGTCTGGTGATAGAGCTTCTGCTTCGGTCAGTATCCTTGCATCTTCTTGGGTGTAAATGTCATTAGTGACTACCGCGATGTTCAACCTGTCGCGAATGTTTTTACATAGAATTTCCAATAAGGCCGTTTTTCCCGAACCTACAGGTCCGCCAATGCCTATTCTTAATGGTTGCTTATAGCTTTCCATATCGTTAATTTTCCTTGCTGTTTTTCGCTTAAGAGCGAAATAAACGGGTGTATTGCGTTTCATGTTTAGAGCTCGCAACGGCCAAAGCAGGAGTACAAGCAGAGATGTCATGGTCTTCAATTGTGTTTGAACGCTCGATGGCATTAGGGAACGCACTCGAAAGTTCAATCAAAGCTTCTTGTCCAGCAGTTTGACCGAGTGGGATAAGCTTTACGCCAGCCATGACTGTGTTTTCAGCCCATCCCCATAAGTAACCTTGAAGTAGTGCTTCTTCTTCAATTCGCCAGTGATGCGCCGCTAAACAAAAACCGTGCAGCTGATTAGGGTTATCTAAAGCGGAGTCTTTAGTGACTCCGAGGTTTCTTAGTAATCTGAATAATGCTTCTCCGCGCTGGCGCTCTTCAGCCCTGAATTCATAAGTCTCACGACACGCGAATAGATGAGCATTCCAGTACGCAACCGCATCGTGGTCTTGCTGGGCTACTGCACGGAATAGACGCCGAAGAACAGGGAGCTCTAGGGTCGTCATTGAATGGCTTAGAACAACGCTTAGCCAATTCACCATATCGTGCTTGCTCTTTATCCAATTCGCTTCTGCAGCCCATTCGAGCCCTTGAGAATACGTAAAACCACCAATAGGTAACGAAGGGCTGAAGAGTTGAAAAAGTCGATAAAGTGCAACGTTTCCCGAGTATTCATCAGTTGACGAGTATTCATCATTTGACGAATTTTCTTTAATTGACATAGGCTTATGCTGGCTTAGCTTAAAGCGACGAACAAAAGGCTGCCCGCTGCAATACTCCACGATGCCCAGCGAGACGAGACCACCCCCCCAATTCGGTGAGATAGCGCAATCAACACGGCAGCACTAACGAGCATTCCAGCGCCAAAACCAACAATGTGACCAGAGGCTTCAACGCCGTGCGCATACCCATGCATTGCAAGCAAACCAAAACAAAGCGCGGTCAAGCTGCTTGACCAAGGCTTAAATGTGTTTTCAGGCGAGCAAAGGAGTACGGCTGAAACGACGAGTGAGAGTGCGATCACTATTTCCATGCTGGCAAATCCGCCAAACAAATACCCAGCGCCTAACCCTATGGTTAAATTCGCCAGCGCAATGGTAGACAGCGTGATTTTAGCCGTGGTGGCCAAGTGACGTGCAATTAACAACCCCATTGCAGCGAGCATCAATAAATGGTCGATGCCGAGAATAGGGTGCAATAAGCCGCTTAAAAATGATGATGAGAATGCCATATGCTCAGCATGAACGGCGTGTGCAGAAGCTGGAGCTGCCATAAGCAAACTGGTTATAGCGGCAAGCGAATGAAGTGTCTTCATAATGTAAATCCTTTTAATGAACGCTGGTTTAAAAATGAAACTGATGGCTTCAGTGCTGGTGCGAGCCATGAGATCCGTGTTGATGTCCACCTGATGATCCCCCGTAAGCGCCATCTTCCGGCTCAAATGGCGCCATTTCTGATTTCACTTTTCCACCGAGCCCTTGGATCATGTCGTCGAGGACATGGTCATGTTGATACCGGAGCCAGCTATGTGTCACCTGTAATGGCACATGGCGATTTCCCAAGTGATATGCCATGCGAGCGAGTAACAAAGGGTCGTCACAATAGATAGTTGAGACAGGCTCTGGTGCAGCCCTGATTTCCACTACTTTTCCGCATTCGCTTTTTAGCTGCATGCCTCCTCTAAGCGTGTACCCTCGTGGAATAAAAAGACCGGCTTCGGAGCCATCATCCAGAAATACTCGTTGGCGGCTTTTGATTCGCTTTTCAATAGGCAAACTGAGGAAACCATCTGGGGATTCCTTGTAAATGTCGTTAATATGGGTTAGCTCAATCACAAGGTAGATCCTTGATTAAAATAAAAAATAACGCTGAGCCATCGGCAGCACGCTGGCAGGCTCGCAAATCAACAAATGACCGTTTGCTCTGACTTGATAGGTTTGGGAGTCGACTTCAATGTTGGGTTGCCAATCGTTAAGTTTCATGTCGGCTTTTTTGATCGCGCGACAGTTCTTGGCGATACCAATCTGGCTATTGAGGGAAAGCCTTTCTTTGATACCTTCATCAGCGGCTTGTTGAGAGACAAACAACATGGATGTCGAACTCGACGCTTTGCCATAACTGGCAAACATCGATCGATAATGAACGGGTTGAGGGGTGGGGATAGAGGCATTTGGGTCGCCCATTGGGGCCATGGCTATCATTCCCCCTTTGATGATCAAGCTTGGCTTCACACCAAAAAATTGAGGTTTCCAAAGTACTAAATCGGCCAGCTTACCTACTTCAATCGATCCAACTTCATGCGCCATTCCATGGGTGACTGCCGGGTTGATTGTGTATTTGGCAATGTAGCGTTTAAGGCGAAAATTGTCGTTGTGATCGCTGTCATCAGCTAAAGCGCCTCGTTGGACTTTCATTTTGTGCGCAGTCTGCCATGTACGGGTGATCACTTCTCCAACTCGTCCCATTGCTTGGGAGTCTGAGGCAATCATCGAAAATGCACCTAGATCGTGAAGAATATCTTCCGCTGCGATGGTTTCGCGGCGAATGCGCGATTCAGCAAATGCCACATCTTCAGCAATAGAGGGCGAAAGGTGATGGCACACCATTAACATATCCAAATGCTCATCCACCGTGTTGATGGTGTAAGGGCGAGTTGGATTAGTCGAAGAGGGCAGTACATTTGATTCGCCACATGCACGGATGATGTCTGGTGCATGCCCACCACCGGCCCCTTCTGTGTGGTAAGTGTGAATTACTCGATCGCCAATCGCACTAAGCGTTTCCTCTACAAAACCGGATTCGTTCAAGGTATCGGTATGAATAGCCACTTGCACATCCATTTCTTCGGCAACATTCATGCAGTTATCAATGGATGCGGGTGTTGTCCCCCAATCTTCGTGGAGTTTCAAACCAACCGCGCCCGCGGCAACTTGCTCTCGTAACCCTTCTGGTTGGCTGGCATTACCTTTACCCAATAAACCAAAGTTCATAGGAAAAGTATCCAAAGACTCGAGCATGCGATGCATATTCCAAGGACCAGGAGTACATGTTGTGGCGTTGGTTCCAGTGGCAGGTCCCGTTCCTCCGCCGATCATGGTGGTGACTCCGGATGCGAGAGCTTCTTCAATTTGCTGTGGGCAGATGAAATGTATATGTGAGTCGATACCGCCTGCTGTTAAAATCGACCCTTCACCCGCGATAATTTCCGTTCCGGGACCGATGATGATATCTACATTAGGCTGCACATCTGGATTGCCTGCTTTACCTATCGCAACTATGCGGCCTTCTTTCACGCCCACATCGGCTTTTACTATGCCCCAATAATCAAGGACGACAGCGTTGGTGATAACTAAGTCGGGCGTTTCTGCCGATGGACGCTGGCTTTGCCCCATGCCGTCGCGAATGACTTTTCCGCCACCAAATTTCACTTCATCGCCATAGGTCGTGAAGTCTTTTTCTACGGCTAGCCATAAATCGGTGTCGGCGAGTCTTAGCCTGTCCCCAATAGTGGGGCCAAACATTTCTGCGTAGGCTTGCCTTGAAATCGTTGCCATTAGAACTTCCTTGTTTCTTGTTTTTCTTTTACCCAAATAGTTCGAGGTCACTTGGTTATTTAGAGAGCGCCTGAGTATTTAGAGAACACATGAGTATTTAGAGAACATTTGAGTGTTTGAGAACACATGGTTAAATACTCGACCGCTTACAAATTTAAACGCGTCCCATCACTTTGCCTTGGAACCCATAAATGGTTTTTAACCCCGAATACTCGACAAGCTCAACGGAGCGCGACTGGCCAGGCTCAAAGCGAGTAGCGGTGCCCGCAGGAATATTGAGCCTAAAACCGAGAGTGACTTCGCGGTCGAAGTGAAGGGCATCATTTGCTTCATAGAAATGGTAGTGAGAGCCAATTTGTATGGGGCGGTCACCGTGGTTTTGCACGTTGACAGACACCGTTTTTCTATCGCGGTTGATCACCAAGTCTTCGTCTGGGGTTTGTTGTTCACCCGGTATGATTTCATCATTGGAAATGTTGGGCAGGGCTCGCTGGGAAATTGGGTCGTGTACCGTGACCAACTTAGTGCCATCTGGAAAGGTGGCCTCAACTTGCACATCGGGAATCATTGAAGGAATCCCCTCCATCACGTCTTCGACCGACAACAGTGTGCGCCCAAAGTCCATTAATTCGGATACGGTTTTCCCTTCACGCGCACCTTCCAAGATGGCGCTACTGATAAACGCGATGGATTCTGGGTAGTTCAGTTTTAGCCCTTTTTCTTTGCGCTGAGATGCCAGCATTCCAGCACAGAAAATCAGCAGTTTATCCTTTTCTCTGGGGGTGAGTTCCATTCTTATCCCTTTTCATAGTTAACCCTTAGGTTTCTTTCTTACGTCGCCCAAATCCTTGGCACGACAGAGGGTTTTAGCCCCCAATGTGCTCTTACCAAAGCTCTTACTTGTATAAATGCACCCATAATGTCTTCAGACCATTTACCCAACGCGCGTACGACCATTAAATCCTCTAAACACGTAACAGCGATAATCAAGGTGTTGGGCTGATTTTCCTGCTCTTCTTCAATGGACTGGAGCAAGGCTTGTACCAACTTGAGCATTTCATCGTCTGCCCCTGAAATATACAAACTCCCCATGGTGGGGTTTCCTTGTAACCCATTGTTATAAAAAAGCTTGTCTTTGCCTTGATAATCAAGTCCTTCGATTAGATAGGGCTTGTTATTGATTAATATCTCAGTTCTTCCTGATAGTTTTCCTTTTAGGAATCCCTCATTCAGTGCAGGGCGACCAAAACAGTGCATTTCCCATCCCATAAATTGGGCATTTTCTTCAAGTTCTATTCGGGCATTGAGTCGGGCAATGGCGCCGGAAAAATAAATGTTCTCTAAAGGAAACCATTCTAAGATTGCTCCGTTTTCTACTTTCAGATGAAGGTTTTGAGTCGCTGTGCGATCATCTGATAGGTAAAACTTTGTTGCACCTGGTGTGGTAATTAGCGCATGTGAACCCGATTCGACATGAGTGGTGATGGTGAGCGAGTCCCCACCCACCACACCACCGGGTGGGTGAAGTAAGTAGCAATGACAAACCTTACCTTCAGGGTAGAGAGGGCGCTGAACAGCAAGCGGTCCTCGCTGTTCGCGATGGCTCAAAATGGTTCTGTTTTGGGTGGGGGAGAAAACCAAATTCAGGCTGGCTTGCCAACCCGAAGAGGAGGACGAAGCTGATGAGATGCCTGCCTCAGTCTTATTAGAAGTGTTTTGGTCGAATGCAAACGTCATACAGTCAGGTACTCCGAAATCAGGTTATCACTGAGATCGTCCATATTGCCCGACGCGACCATTCTACCTCGGTCCAACAACATAAACCTATCACCCACTTTTCTGGCGAACGGCAGTTTTTGTTCAACAAGCAGCACGGTTAGCCCAAGCTTTTCGTTAAGCATGCGTATGATGTCGCCAATCTCTTGCACGATGTTGGGTTGGATACCTTCTGTGGGTTCATCCAATATCAGAAGCTCTGGGTTCACCACTAAGGCTCGCCCGATGGCAAGTTGCTGTTGCTGACCTCCGGAGAGATCACCGCCTCGGCGATGCTTCATCTCTTCGAGTACGGGGAAAATTTCATAGATGAAGTTTGGTATTTTTCGGTCACTTTTATCCCGAATGGGCAGACCGACGGACAGGTTTTCTTCTACGCTGAGCATTGGAAAGATCTGTCTGCCTTGAGGCACATACCCAATGCCTAGCCTTGGTCGATCTTCGGCGCTTCGGTGGGCAATGTTTTCACCATTCAGTTCTATTTCGCCGCTTCTGATAGGGGTAAGCCCCATAATGCATTCCAAAAGCGTGCTTTTACCTACGCCATTTCTGCCCATCAAGACTGTGCACTCGCCTTTGGGAATGGTCAGGCTTAAGTCCCATAGGGTGTGGCTTTCACCATAGTATTGTTCGACGTTCTTAATCTCTAACATTATGACTCCCCCAGATACACTTGCTTTACGGTAGGATCCGACTGCACTTTGTCCATACTGCCTTCTGCCAATACGTGCCCCTGATGCAACACCGTTACGTGCGATGCGATTGAGCGAACAAAATCCATATCGTGTTCGACCACCACCACCGAATGTTTGCCAGCGAGACCATTCAATAGCTCAGCGGTTCTGTCCATTTCTTGATGAGTCATTCCCGCGACGGGTTCGTCCACCAGTAAAAGCTTGGGGCTTTGCATGAGTAACATGCCTATTTCTAGCCATTGTTTTTGCCCGTGGGATAGGTTGCCAGCAGAGAGAGTAGACTGATCTTGTAGGTGGATAAGCTCTAATACAGATTCAAGACGATCAGCTTGCTCGGCATTAAGTTTTGCTGTGAACGTGCCCCACAAACCTCTAACTCCAGTCATCGCGAGTTCCAAGTTTTGCCAAACAGACAGACACTCAATTACGGTGGGCTTCTGGAATTTACGGCCTATGCCTGCGTTTGCGATGTCGGCTTCATTCATTTTGAGTAGGTTTAGAGTGGAGCCTAACCATACCTGCCCGCTGTCTGGTTTGGTTTTGCCCGTGATGATGTCCATCATGGTGGTTTTCCCCGCTCCATTCGGACCGATGATGCAGCGTAACTCTCCCTCTTTGATATAAAGGTTGAGGTCGTCAATGGCTTTAAACCCATCAAAGCTTTTATTGACACCTTCAAGGTAAAGCAGAATGTTATGAGTTGTGTCGACGAGTGGGTGGATGTTCGGCTGCATAAAACTAAACACTTTGTCGCGGCTCATCAGTTCAGTGGTTAGCATTAGGAGGTCTCCTTACTGGCTGTAAGTCGTTTTTTTAATGAGGGCAATTGCGCCAACGCACCGACCACGCCTTTAGGAAGATACAAGGTGGAAAGAACGAATAAGCCTCCAAGGGCAAACAGCCATATTTCTGGGAATTCGACGGTAAACCAGCTTTTGGCGTAGTTGACCAAAATCGCGCCAGCCACTGCGCCGTAAAGTGTTGCCCTTCCACCGAGTGCCACCCAAATCACGATTTCGATTGAGTTGATAGGCGCAAATTCACCTGGGTTAATGATGCCGACTTGTGGAACGTAAAGTGCGCCAGCTAACCCCGCGATCATCGCGGAGAGAACAAAAATACCGAGCTTGATGTTATCGACGTCGTAACCCATAAATCGGGTTCGGGATTCGGTGTCTCTAATGGCTAAAGCAACGCGCCCTAATCGGCTTTGAATGATCACTTTACATAAGATGTAACAAGCAATAAGCGCGATGCCTGTACACATAAACAAAGCCAGCTTTGTGGCGTCTTGTTGCAAACTGAAACCGAGAATGTCTTTAAAGTCGGTAAGGCCGTTGTTTCCGCCAAACCCCATCTCATTTCTAAAGAATGCCAGCATTAAAGCGTAGGTAAGTGCTTGAGTCATGATCGAAAGATACACCCCCGATACACGAGATCGAAAAGCAAGATAACCAAAGATAAATGCCAAAGAGCCAGGAACTAGAAGCACCATAAGGGCTGCGAACCAAAACTGATCAAACCCTAGCCAAAACCAAGGCAGTTCTTGCCAGTTTAAGAAGACCATAAAATCGGCTAATACCGGATCGCCATAGACACCACGATCACCAATCTGCCTCATGAGGTACATGCCCATGGCGTAGCCACCTAGAGCAAAAAAGGCGCCATGACCTAAGCTGAGTATGCCAAGGTACCCCCAAACTAAATCGACAGACAGTGCAAGCAATGCGTAGCTGAGGTACTTACCCATCAATGAAACAGTAAAGGTTTCGATATGCAGTGGGTGTCCTTGCGGCAATATTAGATTGCAAAAAGGCACCAGTATTAGAAGCAAAATAATAGTGCCAAGTGTGGCTTTGCTGCCTTTGTCACTGCTTAGTGCATTAAAAATGATTGAGTTAGTTGGTGCAGTATTTGAATTTTCCATAGTGATTACCCCTCAGCCGCACGACCACGTTGTGGAAATAATCCACGCGGGCGTTTTTGAATAAAGAGGATGATGAAAACCAACACCAGTATTTTCGCGAGTACGGCTCCCGCCCAGGGTTCCAGTATTTTATTGAAGATACCCAAACTTAGACCTGCGACCAGAGTTCCCCATAAATTGCCAACTCCGCCAAACACCACCACCATGAATGAGTCGATGATGTAGGCTTGCCCCATATTAGGACCAACATTCGTAAGTTGAGACAAAGCAACGCCGGCTATTCCAGCGACTCCCGATCCCAATCCAAACGTCATGATATCGACCCTTTCTGAGCGAATACCCATTGCTTTAGCCATCGGACGGTTTTGAGAAACGGCGCGCACTTGCAAACCTAATGGCGTTTTCTTCAAAATCATCATGAGACCTGCAAACGCGGCAATACAAAAGAGGATGATGTACAGCCGGTTGTAGGTGAGGGCGAGCATGGGGTTGATCTCCAATGAACCGGACAGAAATTCCGGCGTTGTGACAGATCGATTGAGTGGCGAAAAAATGGAGCGTACGGCTTGCTGCAAAACGAGGCTGATACCAAAAGTTGCCAGCAGTGTT
This sequence comes from Vibrio penaeicida, assembly GCF_030689305.1. Taxonomy (GTDB): domain Bacteria; phylum Pseudomonadota; class Gammaproteobacteria; order Enterobacterales; family Vibrionaceae; genus Vibrio; species Vibrio penaeicida_B. The sequence goes on from NZ_JAUYVM010000009.1 coordinate 52,461, forward strand.
TCTAAAGGCCGACCATATAAATGACGAATAACACTTCGCTCAATCGTGATGCCGACGAGCGCTGACACCATAAAGGCAGCGGGAATAGAGAGGAGTAGCGCTATTCCTGGGTAAGAAGGCATGATTTGTTGAATGACGTAAGTCGTGTAAGCGCCAATCATGATCAATTCGCCATGCGCCATGTTGATCACGCCCATAACCCCAAACGTAATCGCCAATCCAATGCCAGCAAGTACCAATACCGATCCTAAACTCAAGCCAAAGAAAAGCGTCTCGATGCCTGAATACAAACGCTGGCTTTCTTGATATTGCTTTATTGCCTTGTTAGTAGCTTCTAAAACAGCAGCATCAGTACTTTGATTCTGCAATTGATTGAGGACTTGAAAAACAGCATCTTGCTTGCTTTCGGCGATTCTTTTAATGGCTTCAATTTGATGCTCACCTATTCCATTTTTCGCCAAATCAAGGTTCAAGTTGAGGGTTAGTAGCTGCTTGATCTCAGCGTTTTTCTCAACCTTTTCTTGCTTGGATATAAGGGCGATTAATGTGGGATCTTTTGTTCCTATTAACCTTTTACTGGCGGCAAGGCGAATATCGTCATGGGGTGAGAGAAGATCTATCTTCGCTAATTGCAGCCGTAAATAACTTCGAAGCTTGTTGTTGAGTTTTGCTTTTTTAAAATCCCGTTTGTTTTGGATAACCGTTTTTTCCCCATTGGGAATCTGAAAGGCTGGTTGCCCTTTTTTAAACGAGGCGATGGAATAAAGAGTATGAGATGAGGGCTGGGCGTAAAGTGAGCCTTCAAGCCATTGGCTTAAAACGGGTTTGGCTAATTCCGCTTCGTTTTCAACAAGCCAGTCCGCGGCACTTTTACGTTCTTCATATTTTCGGCTGAGTAATTTAGGTGTCAGTTCGTTGAACGTGCTCACCTCTGTACTCGCCATACTTTGCGCTGAAGATAGACACATCAGCCCAAGTAGAAAGTATCGGAAAAATTGCATTATTGTGTCCGTGCTAAGCAAATGGACCCCTCACAAAGTGTGAGGGGCAAAAATAAATTAATTCGTTCCTGAGCATTTCTTAGTTTCAACGTTGAAACTGCCGCATGAGAATGGTTGTAACCAGCTGGAGTAAAGATCCTTAGAACCCGGTAAAAAGTCGGACCATGCGTCGCCGGCGACTAACCCAGTCGTTTCCCAAACCACTTCAAATTGACCGTCGTCTTGAATTTCTCCAATCAGGACGGGTTTGGTGATGTGGTGGTTTGGCAGCATGGTGGAATAGCCGCCACTTAAATTAGGAACGGATACGCCGATTAACGCATCTTGAACCGCTTCGGGTTGTGTTGTACCCGCATTGGTAACCGCTTGTGCCCACATGTTGAATCCGATGTAATGCGCTTCCATCGGATCGTTCGTGACTCGGTCTTCGTTTTTGATAAAGGCTTGCCATTTTTCTACAAAATCATCATTGGACTCTGTTTCTACGCTCATGAAATAGTTCCAAGCGGCAAGGTGTCCGACTAAAGGAGAGGTGTCCATGCCAGAAAGCTCTTCCTCACCCACTGAGAATGCAACAACTGGGATGTCTTCGGAGGATACGCCTTGAGCTCCCAACTCTTTGTAGAAAGGTACATTCGCATCACCATTAATGGTGGAGACTACGGCTGTTTTTTTGCCTTCTGCGCCAAACTTCTTGATATCAGAAACGATGGATTGCCAGTCGGAATGACCAAAGGGGGTGTAATTGATCATAATGTCTTTTGCGTCGACCCCTTTACCTTTTAAGTAGGCTTCTAAGATCTTGTTGGTGGTTCTTGGGTAAACGTAATCAGTACCAGCGAGTACCCACCGTTCCACATCGAGTTCATCTATCAAATAGTCAACGGCGGGGATGGCTTGTTGGTTAGGTGCCGCTCCTGTGTAGAACACGTTCTTTGATGACTCTTCACCTTCATATTGAACGGGATAGAACAAGATACTGTTGAGCTCTTCAAAAACAGGCAACATAGATTTACGCGATACGGACGTCCAACCTCCAAAGACGACATCGACCTGCTCTTTTTCAATTAACTCGCGGGCTTTTTCTGCGAAAAGTGGCCAATTTGAAGCGGGATCGACAACAACAGCTTCCAGTTTTTTACCAAGTAACCCACCTTTTTTGTTTTGCTCTTCGACCAACATCAATACTGTATCTTTCAATGTTGTTTCACTGATCGCCATCGTGCCTGATAGAGAGTGCAGCACACCGACTTTAATGGTTTCTGAAGCCAAGGTGTGGGATGAAAGTGATATGAGAGTGCCTAAAGCAGCAAGCTTCAATTTGAACGTCATGTTCTTCATGGTGTATCTCCTTATTGTGAATAATTGTTCATCAACAAGAAGTGTGCCAAATAGATATTTAGGTGAAATGTGTAGGTAATTTATTGATACTTAAGGTTTATGGTGTTTTTTCTTTTTATGTTTGGACTTGCATATCAATGGGTTAATTTTGAATGCTTTTGGTGCAGTTGCACCGATAGGTTTCACTAAAGTTGTGAAATCTACACGATGAATGTTTCGAAAAGTAAAGGTTAAAAGCAGCTGGTAATTGAGCGGCTGTTTTTAGCGTGGAGTTTGTCGTAATAACGTTTGACGATGTCGTCATACAAGCCAGATTGCTTCAATCTGATCAGAGATTGATTAATAGCGGTGACAAGCTGTTCCGCTCTCGGTGATCGCTTCGATATCAAAAAGTAAAAACTAACATCATCTTCATTGAGTGGTTGACAAGCAATGTTGTTGGGCAGCGTTATCTCACCAATTGCGATACTGCCAGCGATAATAGGGGCAGGGATTTCCATAATCTCGCAGCGACCATGTTTTAACATCAGAATCATGCTGCTTAGCCCTGATTTGTGTATTGAAATAATCTCGTCATCAAGATGACGGTGTTTTTCGATGTAATTTTTAATAACGCGCCCATCTGCTTCGCATACATCAAAATGTTTCATTTCACGCAGCGTTGTTAATCTACCCCCTGACATTGGGTTGAAGAGTCCTTTTGGAAATTCGTCTTCAGAATAAAATATGGCGCGAGAAAGGGTGTATATGGGTCCAACGAAATAGAACTCTTTTGCTTTCTCTTCACTGTATGTAACGTCTACGGTGATTTCAAAGCGGGTCTCGTGTCCAAATTTCTGTGAGTTATGAAGGCATCGCTTAGTGGGCATGAGCCTATACTGGAATTCAAACTGGTGCTGGGTTGCTGTGGCTTCCAATATATCTATATTGACGCCAACAACGTTGCTCGTTGTTTGTTTGTTTTCTTCTTTTACACCTGGCTTGTGTGGCACTTCATAGTAAAACGGTGCCCAAGTCTCACTGCAAACTTGAACGGGCAATTTGATATTTATACTCGATCCTGTGTCGAGATTACCGTCAGCCTTCGTACGGCTATCTGCATTTACGACGTTGAAAAAATGCAAAAAAACAACGCAGATTAAAGAGTACTGCCACAAATGCCAGCGCATTTACCTATCCAATAAAAATGTAATAGACCAAGTATAGTCAACCTACTGAGCTGAACAGAAAATAATCTATGGCGATATTCTTTGATCTACGGTGATACCCTAGAAAAGAACGCTAAACCTGAAAAGTTTGCCCGTTTGATCAGGTTTACAGCGGCTACAGCTCAAAAGTGAAACTAAATAGAGACTATTGAATAACTTTCTCGTGACTTCTTTGGGTTTTGTCTATTATTTAATCAGTTATAAAAGTGACTAATTGGAGTGGATGATGGAACAGACACCGCGACACATTATGATGGAGCTAGGGTATTTGGGGCTTTTGCCCTTTCTTGGTTGTTTGGTACTCATGGTGGCGGATATTTCGCTATTTGGGCATACCCCATTGGGGCTTTTTGTTACTTATAGCGCGATTATATTGAGCTTTTTATCCGGTGCTTTGTGGGGAAATGCGATTGATCATTTCTCTCACGCGTTGAGCCGTAATGGAATGCTATTAAGCAATTCTTTCACCTTTATTGCGTGGGCGGTTTTATTACAATCGCCGGAGAATCATTGGATTTCTCTGTTCATGCTGGCTTTTGGGTATGTAGCGGTTTGGTTCACTGAAGCTACATTGCGAAACTCTGAAAATGAAAACAATGCGAAAGGCTACAATGCTCTTAGAACAAGGTTAACCATAGGAGTCGTCGCATTTCATGGGGTTGCGCTAGTGGTATGAATATAATTGTAAATGATTCTCATTGAGTTTTGTTTCTGTGTTGGTATTATCTGACGGCTTTTGGTTATATTCAATTAACCTCAGCCAAGGATAAGGATAAACCTTTTGCATTTAAATCGAAGTAGCGATGTTTGAATGGAGTGTCTTTGCTCAGCTTATCCTAAACTGAGGTGCATTTAGGTAAGGAAACCACAATGAGCCAAGTTTGGCATCCACTCACCCATGCTCAACAATCCTATTGGGATGAGTTCTTACACCACCCTGATAGCTCTGGATCTGTCGTAGCCCATCGAATTGAAATTAATGGTCCTTGTGATACTAATTTGTTGCTGCGCGCGATTCGCCAAGCTGTTGATGAAGCAGATGTATTAAACCTATCATTCAAAGTCGAAAAAAGTGAATCTTATCCACGTCAGTCCGTTACTCCTTCGCTGGGTTCGAATGTAGAAATTGTCGACCTTAGAACAAAGTCAAATAATGAAACGCTGGCTAACGAGATGATGCACAGTGACTCAAGTACACCCATTAACCTAACCAACTCTGCGCTTTCTTTGCAAAGGCTGTATCTGCTATCTGATGAAAAACGGATTTGGTATTCGCGAGCACACCATATTGCAGTAGATGGTTACAGCATGAGTTTAATTGAGGATCGATGTGCAACCTTATATCGATGTTTTGTATTGGAAGAAATACCACCTGCGGCATACAAAAGGCTCGATACTTACATAAAAGAAGATCATGACTACCTTGCTGGGAATCGTTTTGGTCTAGATGAAGCGTTCTGGCAAGAATATATAGAAAATTCCGATCTTGAAAAAGTAGAGAGCAATAGCTTGTGCTCCGATACTGTCGAAAAAAGGTTAGAGTTACCGGATGAGTTAGGCACGGCACTACTGACCTTATCAAAAAAGCTTATGATTGGGTGGACAGACGTTTTATTGCTTCTAACTTCTGCATATTTGTATTCCCATTTCCGTAACAAAGAAGGGCAAAAAGAGGATTCATTACCAGTATGGATTCCTTTTATGAATCGAATGGGAAACCCCTGCGCCAATACACCTTCGTTAATGGTAAATGCAATACCATATAAAGTGTGTATTAAACAGAATGAGAGTGTCGAAGATTATCTTCTGCGATCCGTAAAAGAGTTAAGAAAGCTATATTCACATGGTCGATATAGGTTGGAGAGTAAAAACATCCCTGAAGGTGGTCATTATTTCTTGTCACCTTTTATTAACATATTGCCTTTCGATCCACCCGAATTTCATTTGTGTCAGACAAATCACCAAGTCATTGCTGGTGGTATTGCCGATGGTTTTAATATTACCTTCCGATCTTCAAAGGATACCTCTGGAATGAGCGTGTTATTTGAAGGAGAGTCGGCACTCTATGATCAGTCCGCAGTAGACGTTCATGCCAACGGGCTGAAGGATTTTTTGTATTCCACATTGTTTAATTTTCCTATCAATTAACATCAAATAATCTTTTCATATTTACGAAATATGTTGCTCTAGAATAGGCAGGGTCTACCTCTGCCTAATTTCTATGAGTCTTTAAGGGCTTCTATTCCTTAAATAAAATCCATTAATGATAATAATAATTATTACTAAATATAAATGAGAATGCTTTACATTTATATGTGCTATCGATAGAGTACAAACCTAAATTCGTCAAGCTACAGATAGAAAAAAGTTCACAAGCATCTGCATATTCAACTCTGATGCTTTTTTACTCTGTCTGATAAGCGGTTTTTAGTCGGAATACTCGCTCTCAAATACATAACGTAGTGGTCAATGAGAGTCACAAGGAAGTCTAGTCGAATACTCAGTTAAAGAGTCCATCGCCTTTTCACTCATTTGAATAACTTCCAGTTTGGCTTTTATTTTTTGATAAATCGTATTTGAGTGCACCAATTGTTAATGCTTAGTTAAGGAGAATTTTAAATGACAGCATTACGTCCAGCGCAGATGAATGTAATAGGAAACAAAACATTCAAATTGCGCACCTTATCCGCAGTTATTATGGGACTCTGCGTGGGTGGTCAGGCATTTGCAGAAACAAATAATAAAAACGAAGCAAATTCTGAAGAAGGTACTATTTCTGTTGTCACCGTAATTGGTGAAAAAACAGAGCGCTCTATTTACGACACAGGTTCAAGTGTTGAAGTTTTTGATGAAGACCGCATCAATACGACACCAGGTGCGACTGAGATTGCTGATTTACTTCAGATTACTCCAAACATTGTGGATACTGGTAAAGGAAATAGCTTACCTACTATTCGTGGTCTAGATGGCTCAGGACCATCTGTTGGAGGCGCAGCAAGCTTTGCAGGTACAGCCCCACGTTTAAACCTTTCTATTGATGGTCGATCTTTAACTTATTCTGAGATTGCATTTGGTCCTCGTTCTCTATGGGACATGCAACAAGCTGAGATTTATCTTGGTCCTCAAAGCTATGTTCAAGGGCAAAATGCCTCTGCTGGTGCCATAGTGATGAAATCAAAAGATCCAACGTATCATTTTGAAAGTGCTGTTAAGGGGGCAATAGCTGAACAAAACTATTCCCAAACTGCAGCAATGGTTTCTGCCCCTATCCTTGATGATCAGCTTGCGTTTCGTTTGAGTGTTGATCAGCAAAAACGCAAATCCCATCTAGATCTAGCATCTTATGCTCCAGCCGGTGATTCCCGCCGTGTTGAAACGACAACGGCTCGAGGTAAGTTTCTATTTGAACCTTCAGCATTAGAAGGGTTTAGAACGACTTTAGCTGTGACTTACATGGACACACGTGCACCTCAGTCAGAAAATGTGGTGGGACCAAATTACCCTGCTGAGCGTCCTATTTATGAAAGTAACAGTGTAAGCACTGCGTGGAATGTATCGTGGAAACTGTCTGACACAACTACGATTGAAAATAACCTTGTATACGCTAAGTTTGGTTATGATCGTGTAACTGACCCTACGGGTCGCCGTGCAGACTTTACGACTGAGGGTAAGGAATTCCATATTGAGCCTTTGGTTAAATACAATTCACTTGATGACAAGATCGTAGCTCTTGCGGGTTTACGTTATTTTAGCTCTAAACAAGACGATCTATTTATTACTACTAGCGAAACGCCAATGGAGGGAAGTACAAAGACCCAATCAGCGTTTGCGGAAGTGACTTATTCCGCAACTGAGCAAGTTGATGTAACATTTGCTGGTAGATTTGAGAAAGAGAATAAAGTAAGAGATGTTGATCTTTTCTCACTTGATTATGATGAAACTGCGACAGTATTCCTTCCTAAGTTTGATGTAGCGTACAAGCCAGAAAGTACTCAGACTATCGGCTTCAAGGTTGCGAAGGGTTATAACTCTGGTGGTGCAGGTTTGGCATTCAATCCAACTCGCAGAGCTCCAATGCTACCATATAGCTTCGAACAGGAAGATATGTGGAATTACGAAATTTACACTCGTCACCTTTTGCAGGACAGCACAGTTGAGTTGACTACCAACTTATTCTACAACGACTTCAATAATATGCAGATTCAGCAGGCTAAGCCGGACGGATACGTATTTGTAGAGAATGTGGATGGAGCAAACTCATATGGTGCCGAGGCTGGAACTCGCTGGCTAGCGACTTCCGATTTGGAGATATTTGCAAATATTGGTTTGCTAAAAACGGAATATAAAGAAACTGACCTTCAAGGTGGTAAGACTCGAGAATTACCTCGCGCTCCTTCTCTAACTGGAACATTAGGTGCTCTTTATACATTTGCAGATGGTTTTGAGTTGAGTGGTAACGCTAACTATACAGGCTCGTACTTCTCAGATAGAGAGAACAGCGCGGCGCAAGAAATTGATCCATTCTGGGTGTCAAATGCGCAGCTAGCCTATGTATTTGATGGTGGTCGTGCATCTCTATTCGTGACAAACGTATTTGACTCACAAAAGAAAACACTAGTCACTTATGCACCTGCAGTTGATGAACCATTAAAACAAGCGCCTCGCCAAATTGGTGCTTCTGTAGAATTACACTTCTAAATTTTAGATGTAAACAAAAAACGCCTTGCTCAAAGCAAGGCGTTTTGTTTGGTAGTAAAAAATCAGCTTAGGTGATTAACCAAAGATGCATTATTTTTGATTCGTGTGGTTAGGCGGATACTTCACTTGAAGCGATGATTTTTTGCCACGACTCCAATGTTGGTGTCTCCATTAACTGAGCAAAGTTGATATCCAAACCTGCATTTCTAAACTGACCTGTTAGACGCATCATACTGATTGAATCCAAACCTAACTCAATTAAATTTACATCAGGTTTTATTGATTCAGCTGGAACGCCCAAAAGCTGGCTAATCGTCGTTAACAAATCAATATTCGCTTCTTGCTTTGACAAAATAATATCCTTTTTTTCGGAAGGTTACGTAAAACTTCCAATGTGTGATTCAAAGTCGTCGTACACAATATCATTACTTGATTGTCGCATTCAAATGATTATTATTAGCATTTAGAGGAATGCTATGCATAAGTTGCAATGAGTGTGTTTGATTATCTTTTTTCAAGCAAACACTCTCGTCATCAGTACAGAAACATTAGGGAATGAGATGGACATCGTACTCAAGGAAAATGAAGTACAACAAGATTTGCTTTTCGGTTTTATTGAACAGTCTGAAAGTCAATCTGAAAAATTTAAAGATGCCGGTATATGGCTGAACACCCCTTTGTGGGGGATTTTATCTGAGGGAGTAGATAAACATCCAAATAAGGTAGCGGTTGAAGATTCTTATGGCGTGCTTTCTTATAAAGAACTGCAACTTGAAGCTGACAAGATAGCAGTAGGTTTAAAGGAGGATGGTTTAAAAGCAGGTGACAGAGTCGTTTTCCAAATTTCGAATAGCCTTTATTTCGCTAAGGTCTTTTTTGCAATACAGAGAGCTGGTTTGGTTCCGGTACTGGCTTTACCTGCTCATGGTGTTGTCGAAATTCGTCATTTTATGAATATTTCTGGTGCAAAGGCTTATTTGGGCTCCAATCTAGAAAATGATGGTAAAGCGATAAGTATATCGGATTCATTATCGGAAACATTTTCCGGCTTAAAACATATTTATATTGCTGGTGACTCGGGCAAATACCGTTCATTACCAAAAGGTGACGTTAACCAGTTTATACCTGAAGAATCAAATCCCGGTTTTCCGGCTCTATTTCTGGTGTCAGGTGGGACAACGGGTTTTCCTAAGCTCATTCCAAGAACACATAACGATTATCGTTTTAACATTCAGAGTTGCGCCGACGCGAGCGAATTATCAAATAAAGAGGTTTATCTTGCGGTTTTACCTGCAGCACACAACTTTACTTTAGGGTGCCCTGGGTTACTTGGTGCACTCCAGTGTGGCGGAAAAGTCATCTTTAGTACAAACCCCAGCCCCGACTATTGTTTCGATGTTATTGAAAAAAATAAAGTCACTTCTACAGCATTAGTTCCTGCGTTAGCTCAGCTGTGGACAGCAGCTAAAGAATGGGAGAATGCTGACACATCCAGTTTGAGACTGATCCAAGTGGGTGGTTCTAAACTTGCGCATTCCGATGCTCTAAATGTTCAACAAGCATTTCCTGGTGCACTTCAACAAGTTTTCGGTATGGCGGAAGGTTTGATTGCCTGCACGCGACTTGGTGATGATGCTGAACTTGTTGCCACTAAACAGGGACGCCCTGTTAGCCATTGGGATGAGGTACGTGTTGTTAATGCCGAGGGGAAACTTGTTTCGGTAGGAGAAGAGGGGGAGTTGCTGACCCGAGGTCCGTATACATTAAGAGGTTACTACCGCGCTGCAGAGCACAATGAGCGTTCTTTTACTGAAGATGGGTTTTACCGAAGTGGCGATCGCGTCATCGTAGATGAAAATGGCTACATTGTGGTGACGGGGCGGATCAAAGATGTCGTAAACCGAGCTGGCGAATGTATTGCTACAGATGAATTGGAAGAGCAGTTGCTTGCCCATCCCAATGTTGCACAAGTCGCAGTCGTTGCCGTACCGGATAAGCATTTGGGGGAAAGAATAGGCGTTGCTTTAGTTAAAAAAGGTCGAGTGCCGACGCTTCAAGAACTGCGAGTTTTCCTTCAAGCGCAGGGTATCGCTTCATTCAAATTGCCCGATGAACTGAATATTGTGTCCAGCCTCCCTAAAACGGCTGTTGGCAAGATAGATAAAAAGCGCGTTCCCGGTCCCGATGGTAACCCTTGGGTTAATACTTCCATATAACTGAAATTGGGCTGCTGATTTGCAGCCCAATTTAATGCAAAAGCGGCAGTATACTAATTGAATATATGTTGATAATAAGATACATTCTCATTTCGCTTCAGGGCGAGAAATTCTATTTTCTCCATATTCTTCAACAGGTAAGGATTGAAGTTGAAAGTAGGAGACAGACAGCAGGGAATGAAATTTAAAGGAAATTAACGTGTCATCTTTAAAGAAGCCAGAAGCTTGCGAAAGTCTTAACGATATCCGAATAGGAATAGACTCCCTTGATAAAGAGATTATTCAACTTCTCTCAAGGCGAATGGGGTATGTAAAAGCCGCAGCGCAATTTAAGCCAAATGAAGAAAGTATTCCAGCTCCCGAACGTGTCGTGGTGATGCTAGAAGATCGAAAAAAATGGGCAGAAGACGCAGGAATATCAGCAGAGTTTGTTGGAACGATATTTCCTAACATCATCGATTGGTACATCAACCAACAAATACAACACTGGCGTCATGAAAGAGGGCTTTCAGTAGAGGAGTCTGAAGATATAGCAACTTGATAATGATTTTTGACATTATCAATCAATAAGCGACTAGAGCACGACACATTATCAATCTCAATGTTTTTACTTTAGTTGCTGAGCGCAAAGACCTGATTTATCGGGCTATTTAAATAGGAACGTCAGGCGCTAATTAGAGTATTAAGGACAATCAGAAATGGCTATACCTAAGATTGCGAGTTACGACTTGCCGGAACACAAAGAATTTCCAGAAAACAAAACGAATTGGGAAATTGACCCTAGTACCGCAGTACTGTTGATTCACGATATGCAGGAATACTTCGTGAATTATTATGAGGTGAACGCCTCACCTATGGTTGATGTTTTAAAAAATATCAATGAACTTAAAAAGAAAGCCAAAGAAGCCGGTATTCCTGTGATTTATACGGCTCAACCTGCCAATCAAGACCCGAAAGACAGAGCGTTGCTCACTGATTTTTGGGGACCAGGGTTGAACGGCGAAAGTACTCCCGTCGTTTCGGTTCTTTCACCCGAACAAGATGACATTGAATACGTCAAATGGCGTTACAGCGCGTTCAAGAAAACACCATTGCTTGAATACATGCAAGAAAACAACAAAACTCAGCTGATCATCTCCGGTATCTACGGTCATATTGGCATTTTGTCTACAACGCTTGATGCTTTTATGCTGGATATTCAGCCATTTATAGTTGGGGATGCCATTGCGGATTTCTCACGTGAAGACCATGTTCACACATTGAATTATGTTGCCAGCAGAGCGGGTAGCGTCAAAACACTTGGCAAAGTTATGAGTGAAATACAGACCACCGAAGGCTCTGTACTTAGCCTCAATGTATTGCAGTCTGACGTAGCAGAAGCATTGGGTGTTTCTTCTGATGATCTTGATGTGAATGAAAACTTAATGTTTGTGGGACTGGATTCCATGAGAGCAATGACACTTGTTGAAAAGTGGAATAAGCAGGGGGCCAATGTTTCGTTCTCTCAACTAATTGAAGCGGTGTCACTACAAGAGTGGTGGCAGGCTATTGAACCAACTATCAATCATAAGAAAGAAGAAGTGTCAGCATAACCATGTTCACATGAGGCAACATGAGCTTCTCCAGTTATACACAAGAGGTAAACCAATGAGCGATAATCCAGAGCGCTTATATCCGATGTTATTAAGCTTCGTACGTAAGGAATACGTATCTAAAAACCTTCTACGAGTGACGGTAACAGGTGAAGACTTAATAGGGTTCCCTGAAGATCAAGGTGGTACCCATATAAAAGTATTTTTTCCAAATAGGGAAAATGGGATATTGCAGCTCCCGTATAGGGAAGGTGAAACGGTTGTATGGCCAGAACATAAACCAGTCCCTAGAGCATATTCAGTCAGAAAATACCGTGCGGATGTGAATGAACTTGATATCGATTTTGTTACTCATGGTGAAAATTCTCCCGGTGGTGGATGGGCACTCAAAGCAAAAGAAGGTTCTCAAATCGGGCTTGTCGGTCCAGCAGGACCAGACCCGTTGATTGAACCTGCTGATTGGCATATTTTTGCTGGCGATCTTACTGCAGCCCCTGCTATTAGCGCGATTTTGGAAGTGTTACCGTCTGACACTGTTGGCTATGCGTTTATTGAGATTGATGATATTGAAGACAAACACGACATCAAGCACCCAGAAGGTGTTGTTGTGAAGTGGATTCTAAGGGAACCAAAAGATGGCCATGCTCAGTTAAGCAAGGCTATCATTAAGCTTACCCCTCCGAGTGGTTCAGAGACTCTTTCTGCTTTTATTGCGGGTGAGAATGAAAGTGTTCTCGCTTGCCGAAAAGTGCTCAGAGAAGAATATAAACTGACTAAGAAAGACATGTATGCCATTCCTTACTGGAAACGAGGTAAGGATGAAGAGGCTTATCATGATGAACGCCATGAGGTAATGGACGAAGAGTACTAATTTCTTCAACAGAACCTAGCCTATCCAACAACAAAAACCGACTTCACTGAAGTCGGTTTTTTAAATTTTTGTTGAAGAGAAAGGCTTATATTTAGGCTGAAGTGTATTCCTCTCGAAGCTTTTTCTTGTTGATTTTACCAACGGAAGTTTTTGGTAATGATTCGACAAATTTAATAAGGTCAGGGATTTTGTAATCCGCTAAGCCGCATTCGCGCAAGAAGTATTTAAGCTTGATCGGGTTTACTTCGGTCCCTTTTGCTTTAACGACAACCGCACAACTGCGCTCACCCAGATAATCATCGGGTATGGCAATTAAAGCGACATCATGAATACACTCATGTCGTAGCAACTGATTCTCGACTTCTTCTGCCGCAATTTTTTCGCCTCCTCGATTAATCTGGTCTTTATCTCTCCCCGTTACAACGATGTTGCCATCTTCGGTGAGTTTGACAATGTCCCCAGTACTGTAAAAACCTTCTTCATTAAACGAGCGGCGATTATGCTCTTCTGCGCGGTAATAGCCACGAATGGTGTAAGGTCCTTGAGTAAGAAGGAAACCCTCGTCTCCTACTGGCACACTAGCTCCATTTTCATCTACGACCTTTACTTGATCATGCTCAGAAATAGGTCGACCTTGGGTAGAGGTAATCACTTCGATAGGATCGTCTAGGCGAGTGTAGTTAACCAGCCCTTCAGCCATACCAAATACCTGTTGAAGTCGGCAGTCCAGTATGTCTGGTAACGCCTTCGCAGCTGTCTCGCTAAATTTTGCGCCGCCCACCTGAACGAGTTCAAGACTTGAGAGATCATGGGTTGTGGACTGAGCTTGATCCATCCACAGCAAAGCGAGTGGAGGAACCAAACCAGACACCGTCACTTTATGATCTTCAATTAGTTTAAACGCCGATTTTGGTGTCGGGTCTTGAGTCAGAACCACGGTTCCACCCGCAAAGAATACCCCTAAAGCACCCGGGGAACTCAACGGGAAGTTGTGGGCGACAGGCAGCGCGCAAAGGTAACGAGTATTTTCATCAAATTCGCAAATGACGTTGCTGCCAATAACGCTGTAAGCATAGTCATTGTGAGTGCGGGGAATCAATTTTGGAGTCCCCGTTGTTCCACCGGACAATTGAAAGAACGCTAAGTCTGATGCATCTGCAGTTTGAATATGATCCGGTTGCCCTTCGATATCCTCTAATGCGGTGAATCTATCGTCTTGAATACTTGAAGTATTACCACGCACAAGCACGTGCTTCAGCGTATTATCTTCATCAAGTACCTGTGTTGCTAATCCTTGGTAGTTAAACCCTGTATGTTCACCATCGATAATGTAAGCTTTCGCTTCGGCGTGTTTACAAAAATAAGAGATTTCAGACAATCGATGAGCGGGCAAAGCTAAAACTGGTCGAATGCCTTTCTGCAGCAATGCAAAGTAGCAGAGGTAGAATTCCGCTACGTTTGTCATCTGCAATACGACGTTGTCACCTTTGACTAATCCTAGCGACTGAAATCCCGATGCGAGTTTGGAGATACGCTCGGCTAGCTCTTTGTAGGTGAATTGGCGCTCACCGCATACCAGTGCAATCGAGTCACCATATTGGGTTACAGAGTGCTGAAAATGGTCGAAAAGCGTTTTGTCTAACCAATACCCAAGTTCTCTATATTGCGTGTCCAGAGTTTCTGGCCACGCTGTAAAATCTATTTGATTATTCGAACCCACAATTCCACCTAAGCAGTCAGCATGTCTTTAAGTTGGATCCCTGCCGCAGTCAAAATGGTGTTCATCTTCGCGCCTGTTTCATCCAGCTCGCTTTGCGGTTGAGATTCATCAACAATACCTGCACCGGCAAATACTTTCATTTGTCGCTTCTGTACTTCTGCACAACGGATGGTGACCACCCATTCGCCATTACCTCTTGAATCACACCATCCCACCATGCCAGTAAAGTAACCGCGGTCGAACTGCTCCAGTTTTCTGATTGCATCGTAGGCTTTTTCGCGAGGATAACCACAAACCGCTGGGGTAGGGTGCAGTTCTGCCGCGACCTTAAGCACATTGATTGCTGGGTCATTGACTTGTCCTTCCAGAACCGTGGAAAGGTGCAACATAGTCTTTGTTTCAATAACCGAAGGAATCATAGGCGTATAAAGGTTGTAGCAGTACTTACTCATAATGCGTTCAACTTCTTCAACGACCAAACCGTGCTCGAACAGATCTTTGTTTGTATTCAGTAGAGAGTCGACTGATGCTTTATTCAGTTCTTGAGACTCCGATCTTGGGCGAGAACCAGCAAGGGGGTTAGAAATTAAGTGGCTGCCTTTTTTAGCGACAAGAAGCTCGGGGCTTGCACCCATCAGCTTTTGGTCTTCACTGATGTTTGCAGCAAAGGTGTACCCCTTAGAATTGATCGACAAAAGATTGCGAAGCAAAGCTTGCTGCTGAATATCCGTGTCTGTTGCAACTTCAATTGCACGAGAAAGAACAACCTTTGAAAGCTCTGTGTTAGCAAACATATCAAGTAGGTCGGATACCCCTTGTTTGTAATGATTGCCACTTGGTGAAGAAATCACTCTCGCGTCAGAAGATGATTGAGAGTTAGGTCTGAGTGCTCTGGTGCTACTCGAAACATACAGTTTCTCTGGAATGATAAATTTAGTTGGGTTTTCTTCATTGAACGGCACAACACCAAATAAAACTGGATTATCCGAATCCGACTTCTTTGCAGCCTGTAGCATTTCGTTGGCTTTAGCCGCCAACTGGGTAAATGGAATGGATTGATGAAATTCATTCTCGACACCTTTACCCATCATGGTGTTATCTGGAGAAGCGAAGAAAAACGGAGAAGACAATAGTTCATTGTCCAATAGTTCACTTTCCATTTTTGAATAGCCAATCACTTCACGTTTCATAACAGATCCCTCTTGAAATATAGATCGTGACGATGGGACGCCGTACCAAAAATCAGATGTTAGATTCTGTCTAAGGTTGGAGCATCTACATCGGGTTGCTTATTTTGGGAACTAAGATTACAGTTACGAACGGGTAAATGCTAATGATAATAATTACCATTTGATGTTAATTCTCATTATTAAACATTGGTCACAGTTATTGCCTCTTTCCTTTAAATAAATGTTACTAAGAGAGCTTTTTTGTTTATTTTTCATACGGTAATTTTCATATATGTCAAAAATTCTTGAGGGAAATCACGTTTTACTGACGGGTGCTGCAAAAGGTATTGGGTTTAGCACACTAGAGAATTTGCTCGAAGCAGGGGCGAAGGTGATAGCAACGGATATAGATGTGGATCTATTAGCCACCAAATCTGATTCTCTTTCTACGCAATATCCTGACAAGCTTCAGGTGTTCAAACTGGATTTGTCCAAACCGGAACATGTGAAAGAAAGTATTCATCAATGGATCCGTGAGTATGGGGAGTTTGATCACTTAGTCAGTTGTGCAGGCATACTTCACTTAGGTGCTTTGTGTGATATGGCTTTAGAACAGATCGAGAATACCTTTATGGTGAATACGTTTGGCGTTTTGTCTGCAATGCAGGCTGTATCGACGAGTATGAAAGCGCGGCGTAAAGGTAATATTGTGGTCGTGGGGTCAAATGCAGCAAATACACCTCGAGCAAATATGGGAGCGTACGCTGCATCAAAATCGGCGCTGCATATGTTTGTGAAGTCGGTAGGTATTGAGCTCGCACCATTGGGTATTCGATGTAACATTGTCAGCCCAGGTTCAACCCGTACGGAGATGCAGCTACAGCTTTGGAATGATGATTATGGTGAAGAGCAGGTGATTGCAGGAGACGCAAAACAGTTTCGATTAGGCATTCCACTAAATAAAATTGCCGAACCTAACGATATTGCTCAAACCATTTTATTCTTGATGTCTGATGCAGCTAATCATATCACTATGCATGACCTCCGCGTTGACGGCGGAGCAACGCTTGATAACTGATCTGACATCTTGAGCTCTGGTTGTTTTAGATTTTGAAAAAGAAAATGGCGCTTGATGCGCCATTTTTGCTGTCTATTTTCACTTGCCATCTGTTATCACTACCACTCAATCTAACTTGACGACTGTTCTCACTTAACGAGCGTTTTAACATCCGTAATCGATTGCTTAATTGGGTAAGGTTTTAATTCGCTAGGCAACAGTTGAAAATTGCTTACGCTTGGCTTCTGCTTTTGCATTCGAAAAAATATCGAGAATGGCGACTGTATCTTCCCAGCTGAGGCATTCATCAGTAATAGATTGCCCTTTAGTGAGTGGGAAATCACCAATGCTCTGTGCTCCTCCAACTAGGAAGCTTTCAGACATCACTCCAGCAATGTATTGTTCACCATCGATGATTTGTTGCGCGATATCTTGGGCTACATTGAGCTGGTTTTTCGCAACTTTTAGGCTATTTCCATGGCTACAATCGACAATTAGGTTTGGGGTTAAGCCACTTGACTCTAGCTGCTTTGTTACTTCACATACGTGTTCATTGGAATAGTTTGGTTTTTTCCCGCCTCGCAGAATAACGTGTCCTGCTGGATTACCTTTGGTTATTGCGGCAATAGGTGCTTCACCGAATCCTGAAACGCAAATAAGATGGGATGACTTAGCGGCATGAATCGCATCAATTGCGATATTGATATTACCATCTGTACCGTTTTTAAACCCAATAGGGCATGGAAGCGCCGAAGCCATTTGCCTATGAGTTTGGGATTCTGTAGTTCTGGCTCCTATTGCACCCCAGCAAATCAAATCAGAAATGTACGGGTAAATGGTTGTATCCAAAAATTCGGTTGAGGTAGCCAGCTTTAAATCGATGACGTCTTTTAGGAACTTTCTTGCAACAAACAGCCCTTTTCTCATATTGTGGCTGTCATCCAAATCAGGGTCGACAATGAGTCCTTTCCATCCCACTCGGGTACGAGGCTTTTCAAAATAGGTTCGCATTACGATGAGAAGTTGGTCGCTATACTTGCCCTGTAGATCCGCTAACTTACGGGCGTATTCCAAACCAGCTTCTGGATCATGGATCGAACAAGGACCAATGATAACCAGTAGTCGGTTATCTTCCCCGTTTAAGATTTGTGAGATTTCTTTTCGCTTCTCACTGATAAACAGCTCACTATCTGAATCCAAAGCGATTTCATTCACCACATCTGGTACTCGTGGCAGCGAACCGATAGGGGTAGAGTGAATCAGTTTTTGTAGCTCTTGCATCCTTCCTCCTACAAGAAGTGTTCCTTGATGCTTTACCTTTAACGAAGTTGAATCCAGTTAGGACCTAGCTGGACCAAATTAAGCAAATGATAATCATTATCATTTTAGGTGGGAGATTATTAAGATATCAGCAGCATAATGTCAAGCCTATTATCTGAGGGGAATTCGACGTTCTTAGTAAGAAAATCAACGATATGTCAGTAAGTTATTCAAATACTCATTAATCTTCGTTGATATACAACCGCTCTCACTAGTTACAAATGATAATAATTATTATTAATGTTTGAGTTTCATGCCGACCTAGTGTATTAAATTACCCAATTTAGCCTCGTGGCGTATTTAATGGATTAAATAGTGTGGAAATTGAAATGAAAGAACTGACAACCATACAAGCAGCTTATTTGGTCGGCAGACAATCTGGTCAATCGATGGGAGGAGTAGCCGCTCATATTTATGCTGAATTTGATGGAAAAAATATTAACGAGGAGCGGTTAGCACTTGCGGTAACTCGGCTTTATGCTGAGCACCCTATGCTAAGAATGAAAATCACCCCTGAGGGGCAGCAAACCATTTCTCCTTTGTCCTCTATTCATAAGCTTGTTGTTGACAGCATCGAACACTTAAACTCGGAAGACACCGAGTCATTTTTACTAAACAAACGTGCGACTAAAACGGATCAAAAGCTCGATTTAGAGAACGGGCAATGCATAGAAATTAGCGCCACCTTTCATTCAAAAGGTCAATGCCGCCTTCATATCGACGTGGATATGATTGCTGTTGATGCGCAGAGTTTTCGAATTTTAGTAGAAGAGTTAGCTAAATTTTACACAAATGAACAATCAGAAAACGACGTTCCGGAAGGGATTCCTTTTTTTGAATTTTTAGAGGGACAAGCCGCAGACAAATACCTAGTCTCGAAAAGAAAAGAAGACAAAAAATGGTGGCAAGATCGATTAGCAAGTGTCGCAGATGCGCCTGCATTTCCTTATGTTAGTGAGAGTATTGATCGCCAACATGGGCATAGCCAGCGATTTACTCATTTGTTCACACCCGATGAGAGAACGTCCATTGAAATCCTGGCTAAAGCGCATCACTTAACTCAGACTCAGCTCTTTTTGACGCTTTTCTCACAAGCGATTGGGAGTTCTTGTAACGCTCCGGATTTCCGATTGAATGTGCCCACTTTCCATCGAGGGTTTTATAAAGGTGATGTTGACGCAATCATTGGTGATTTTTCCAATTTGCTGATTTACAGCGCCAGTTTAAAAGCGCAAGAATCTACTCTTAACCATTGTCGTCGTACAGCCAATCAGCTTATTCAATTACTTAGCCATGAACACTATTCAGGTGTTGCGTTGATGCGTGATCTCTCTCGTCATTATGGTACGGTGCAAGCGTCACCTGTAGTATTTACTTCGGGTCTGGATTTTGATGGAGATAACCTGTTCACTGATGCTGTCACTACGGCATTCGGTAAGATGAATTGGGTGATCTCTCAAGGTGCTCAGGTAACTTTAGATGCTCAGATAGCCCCCGCATACGATGGAATATTCGTGAATTGGGATGTGCGGATGGATGTATTCCCTGAAGGTTTTGTTCAAACACTCTTCGATAAGTTTATAGCTATCGTAAGATCGTTGGCAGCCAACCCAGAAAGCATCCATCTCTCATTGGAACAGACGTTGGCAAATCTGGGGTTTGATTGTCCTTCACTACCTCTGAAAAGCGCATCACCTAAGCCATTGACTGAACTTCAAAAATCTTATCTCTTAGGTCGTTCCACTCAGATTCCGATGGGTGGCACTGCAATGCATGAATTCAGGGAATACCGAGGCAAGATCGACTCAAGCGTTGTTGAATCCCGTTTAGAAGCGTTAGTAAAAAAATACGACGCACTTCGCACGCATATCGATGAGCTTAAACTGTTCCAACACGTTTCTTCTAAAGCAGTTCGTAACTTTCATTCTCACGATCTTCGACACCTTTCCGTTGAACAATCACTGGAAGAAATAGAATCAATTCGTGTGGCAAGTAGTCATGCGATGCACGATCTCTCAAGGTCTCCCTGGTCTGTATCTGTAATCCAATTACCAGAATCGGAGTTGGATTATCAAACAGTTGTATTTACCAGTTTTGATGCGTTAATCGTTGATGGAAGAACACATTCTCTTATTCTTTCTGAGTTACTGAAAAAGAATAGCAATCAACTGCAAGAGGTCAGCACGAACCAAGCGCCTGTTTCAAACCAACAAAGCAAAAAAGATAACGCTAAAAAACTTGCAGACGAAACATACTGGGAGAACAAACTGAATCCAGAATGCGCGCCACCTTCACTTCCTTGGAAGCAACGATTAGAAAACATTAAAGCTTCACGTTATCAACGAGAAAGTATCGTCATCGAGAAATCGATGGTGACTCAGTTAACGATGGCGAGTGCTTCTAACAGTTTGTTCTTAAATTCAGCCCTTTCAGCTCTAATTCTTGAAGGGATGTCTTATTGGACTAACGAGCAAGAAATGAGGGTAGGTTTTCCTGTTGCTATCCCGCAAAAAGATCGTCCACTGGGAAATGACTCGACGTTTGTTATTCTGGAATACAGTAAAAACGATGGCACCTTATTAGAGCGTGCTCGAAGCATGCAGAGTGATATGCTTGAGGCTCTCGACCATTTGGATTTCTCGGGTGTTGATATTAATCGACAACTCATGAGTTCCCGCTCGACCTCATTGGCGTTACCTGTAGTGGTCACCAATGGTTTGGCGTGGGATACCTTGTCTGAGGAAGACGATTTGGTGTTCTCCTCCGGTGTGACTCAAACGCCTCAGGTTGCTCTCGATATTCGTCTAAATTTCGATGAAAGTAAGAATCTTGTTCTGAGTTTCGACTATGCTGTTGACGCCTTAGACAAGCAAGTTGTTGTTTCGATACTCGCGTCAATTGAACGCCACGTGCAATCGGTGTGTGAGAATAATCATTTCGATGTTGCTTCGCACGAGGTTGTAAACCTTGATCATTACAAACTGAACTGCGACCCGTCGGATTTTGAATGCTCTAGGTTTCTAGCCAAGATTGCAAAAAATTTGGGTGGCGATGCTTCGAATGATATCGCGGTTATTTGTGGCGAAAGACAGATAAGCTACAAAGCTTTTGGGGAAGATGTACATAAAGTGATGCAACATATTGCTCACCTTGGCTTGAAGCAAGGTGATGTGTTGGCGATCTGTTTACCAAAGAGCCCTGAACATCTGGTTATGACCATCGCATGTTCGCTGTCCGGTATCATTTGGGTACCTATTGATGCTTCATCACCAGAAGAGCGGTTGGATTATTTATTAAGTAATTGCAATGCTAGCTTGGTGGTGAGTTTTCAGCCTTCTGGTCGAGCACACTCCGTGACCTATAAGTCGCTTTTGCAACCCGTTGATGAAACCTACGTTTTGCCTTCCAACGATGAGTTAGAAGCGTTTAGTAAAAGTGAGTATGGCTCTTACTACTTGTATACCTCTGGGACAACAGGAAAGCCCAAATGTGTGGTGATGAACAACAGAGCGACCTCCAATGTCATTGGGGAAACCTGTAAAGCGTGGGAAATTACATCTGACGATGTTTTGATGTGCGTGACACCTTTCCATCATGATCTTTCTGTGTTCGATATCTATGCGTCATTCTCGACGGGCGCCACCATTGTATTACCGGCAGCAGGAGAAGAAAAAGACGCAATCAGGTGGAATCAGTTGGTTGAGCAGCATGGCATTACCATTTGGCAATCGGTGCCAGCACTTATGGAAATGCTGCTTTCCTGTATGCAGGGTGAAAAACTGAAATCTTTACGGCTAGTTTGCCAGGGTGGAGATTACGTTAAGCCTAAGACCATTGAAGAGCTTCGAGCGCTGGAGCAAGATATCCGCATGGTTTCTATTGGTGGCCCAACGGAAACGACGATCTGGAGCGTGTGGCATTTTGTGACAGACGAGGACATCACTGTCATTCCGTACGGTCGACCATTCCCTGCAAACCAATACTTCATTATGGATGGATTAGGGAAGCACGTTCCACAAGGCGTTGTTGGCCGAATCATGACAGTCGGAGCAAACCTTGCTTCCGGCTATTTGGAAGACGGTGAGTTGAAACAAACTGACTATGTGACGATAGTGGACGATCAAGGCAATGAAGCCAGAGCCTTTAGAACAGGGGATTTGGGTTATTACCGTGAAGACGGAAACATCATCTTTGCCGGACGAGTTAACGGTTACGTTAAGGTTAGGGGAGTACGCGTCTCGCTTCCTGACGTCGAGAAAGAGCTCAATCGATGCCCTGTGGTTGAACAGGTACTGATCGTGGATTATACAGAGCGTAATGGTGATATTGCTTTGGGGGCAATTTATACCGCTGCCGAAGGTCAATCTGCAAATGCGGCAGATATACGTGAATTTGCCCAACAGTGCTTACCAAACTCTCATATTCCTTCTCAGTTACTGGAATTAGATAAGCTCCCACTTTCGCGAAACGGAAAGTTCGATCGAAATCAAGCAAGAGAGCAATTGATTCTCTCACTTGGTCAAACAGAACCAAGTACAACTCAGGTTAAACAACGTACTTCTAGACAAAGCAGCTCAATCGTTTCAGCGGTTGAACCGAACTTCGCAAAAATCATAGAAGCTTATGAACAAGTGATTGGGAAGCGAATAGAAGGTTTTGACGAAAACAGTGCATTTCTATCGCTCGGGCTAAAGCCTTCTCACCTTAAGGGTGTATCCACTCAACTTAGCCAAGCGTACGGACGTAAAGTGTTTGCGCGAAGCTTAATTAAGTGCAGAAACGCGAAAGAGGTGCGTGAGGTCATATCGAGCTGAGTGTTTATCTATTGTTATTCATTGGTATCTGCAAAGAACTTGGAAAGAATTGATCATTCCAAGTTCTTCTCCTCAAAATGGATCAGAACATGAGGTTCGATCCTAAATCTTGAGGTCTCTGGGTAGGTATCAAGCTAACGTTCACCGAGTACACACTTCACATCATTAACCGTAATACTAATTTAAGTTGTAAATAAAATGAGAATAAATTTTATATTTAAAATCATCATCCTACTTTTGATTTCAGTTTCAGCATCTGTTTTTGCGAAACCATCATCGGCAACCAATGACTCGTATCCAAGAACCTTTGTTAATGCCGATGGTTCTGAAACGGTTATTCCTACTAAGCCAACCCGAATCCTTTCTACATCAGTAACGATAAGCGGTACTTTGCTTGCTATTGATGCTCCTTTGATCGCGAGTGCTTCCAGCTACGAAGGGTGGTTTTTTAGACAGTGGGGGAGTTTGGCGAAGGAACGTCAAGTCGAAAATGTATGGCCAGCGGGGAGCGTCGATTTGGAGGCTGCGTACATTTACGAGCCTGATTTAATTGTAGTGGCATGGCGTGGTGCCGATTCCGCACGAGATCAAATTGCGGAGTTTCAACAAATCGCCCCGACCATTGTGGTGGACTATAGCACACAATCTTGGCAGGACTTAGCCGTCAAACTTGGTGTTGCAACAGGTCTGGAGAAACAAGCGAATCAGCGTATCAATGAGTTCGAGCGATTTGTCGAAGAGAGCAGGACTAAAATAAAGATCCCAGAAGGGGAAACGAACATTGTTGCCTATTTTGGTGCTGGAGCGACCAATGCAATCGCACTGGAAACAGGTGTTCATGCTAAGTTGCTTTCCGATCTTGGGTTCAAAATGGAAGTACAGAATCGCCAATGGCACGACAATAGTGTTCCACTTTCCGACTTCTTGCGAGTGCATTTTGAACTGCTTACACAGCTTAAGGCACAAACTACTTTCTTGTTAGAGGCAAATGAAAAAAGCGCTAAATTATTTATGCAAGACCCCATTCTCGTCAATCTTCCTTCTGTGAAAAAGAACCAAGTTTTTGGACTGGGCATGAGTTCCTTCAGAATCGATATGTACAGCGCAACGGATATTGTGAATAGAATTGTTGAACGGTTCGGCAATCAGCCTGATGAAGGCTAATGGGTAAAGGTTCTCTGGAATGACGATCATCATTCATAGCAGGTCTGCAGAGCTTTCTAGAGACGCCAAAAGACGTATCTGGATTCTCATTGGGCTTGGGCTGTTGTTGGTTGTGTCTTGCTGCAGTATTTTTATAGGCACACACACTATCTCACCTAGCGTGACCGTGGATGCAATATTGGCATTTGATCACAGTAACAGTGACCATCTTTTGGTTCAGCACTTGCGAATTCCAAGAACACTCCTCGCTATCGTTGTGGGCGGAGGGCTAGGTGTTTCTGGGGTTATCATGCAAGCGTTAACCCGCAACCCATTGGCGGATCCTGGGGTGTTAGGAGTGAACGCAGGTGCAACAGTTGCAGTCGTGTCGGCCATCGCGTTTCTTGGTGTCTACGAAGTGGTCTACATTATGTGGTTTGGCTTGTTGGGTGCGGCTATTGCAGGCGCGAGTGTGTTTGTTCTCGCAGGCATTAGAAAGGGAGTTAATCCCGTCAGAGTTGTACTAGCCGGCGCAGCGCTGTCCGTCGTTTTACTCTCACTCACTCACATGATCACAGTCAATAGCCATGAGATGGTGTTTGAACAGTTTCGTCACTGGTCAGTCGGTTCATTTCAGGGGCGTGGCTATGATGTGGTGATTCCTACCTCAATGCTCATTACATTTGGATTACTTATAGCGTTCTCATTAAGTAAAGCCTTGGATACCGTCTCGCTAGGAGAAGACATTGGGCATGCCCTTGGCGTTAACCCTATCAAAGTATGGTGCCTTGCTTCCATCGCGATTGTGAGTTTGGCTGGTGCTGCCACCGCAGCAGCAGGACCGATCAGCTTTGTTGGTCTTACCGCCCCTCATATCGCACGAATGCTGTGTGGTCCCGATCATAAATGGTTAATGCCATTTTCATTGCTTATCGCGTCGATTCTGACCTTGCTGGCCGATGTGTTAGGACGAGTTATTGGGCATCCAAGCGAAATCAGTGTTGGAATCATGATTGCGTTGATTGGCGGTCCGTTCTTTGTTTTTCTTGTTAAGCGTTGGAAAATTTCTCAACTATGATTCTTCCAAATTCTCTTTCTCGTCAGCAAAGTCATGACTGTGTTTGGTGCATTGGTGATTACTCTGTTTCTTATCAGCCGCTGCATATCGTGGTCGCTTCAGTGCTTCTGTTCATCATTTTTACACTTTCCGCTTATTCGATGACGTTGGGTAAATTTAATATCTCCATGATTCAAGTTGTCGACGCAATAGTGGGAGTGGGAGAAGGTGGTGTCAAAGAGCGAGTGATACTCAATATAAGATTACCGAAAGTACTAACCGCTGTTTTTGTAGGGGCGGCGTTGGGAATATCTGGAGCTGTTTTCCAGTCGGTTTCTAGAAATGCCCTTGGTTCACCAGATGTCATTGGATTTACTACTGGTGCTGCGACAGGCGCAATTGCGCAGATTGTTTTGTTTGAACAAGGGGCGCTAGAAGTCGCGTTAGCGGCAATCGCCGGTGGTATTCTGACGGCGATCATTGTGTATCTCTTGGCAGTAAAAGCAGGGGTAGTTGGAGGCTATCGCTTAATACTGACTGGTATTGGCATTGGGTCTATTTTAAGTGCGTTGAATGGTTTGATGCTTGTAAAGGGAAGCCTCGACAGCTCGATGACGGCTAACCTATGGCTTGCGGGCTCTTTGCATGCAAGGACATGGACACATGTATATCCTGTACTCCTCGGTGTGTGCTTACTGTTGCCTGTCATGATGATTCTGAAGCGTTCATTGTCCATGGTTGAGATGGGAGATGATATCGCTACTCAGTTAGGTATTCGAGTTGAACGTGTGCGGCTTTCGATGATTTTCTTTGCTGTGATCTTAGCGGCGCTTGCAACGGGAGCTGCTGGTCCTATTGCGTTTATTGCTCTTGCCGCCCCTCAACTAGTCTGTAGGCTAAGACAGTCACAAGCATTGTCACTATTCTCCTCTGCGCTTATGGGGGCATTACTTGTGTTGGCAGCGGATATATTGATCCAGTGGCTGCCATTTCAAGCCAGTGTACCCATAGGTCGAATGACGGGCATTGTAGGTGGTATCTACTTGATTTGGTTACTAACTCGGTCTCGTCAGTTTTAGATTCTCGGTGCTAACAACAATATTGTATTTAATACAAATGAGAATGCTTTACATTAAGCTTTATTGAGAATAAAGTACCCCACAGACTTATATATACCCAAGTGACCACAAGAATTTAAAGCCTCATCGAGCAGTATTTTTGCCTGTAGCTATGTGGCTTTGGCTCCCATAAAGGACAACTCTGAGCTGACTCAGAGTAGGAGAAAGGAACATGACAAGTAACAAGCACCACTTGCAGGAAAAGAGTGGGCATGGCAACGCAGTAACGGAATTTGAAGAACGAGTTTGGATGCACCATCAACAGAATGAAGATGGAACAAGTCAATACTCTGCGGCTTATCATCTCATCGGTAAAACCAATATAGGTAGGTTGGTTTCTTCATTAAGTAAACTCCCTCAGTTTGTGCCGTCCCTTAATGTTTGCTACCAATTCGATGAAGATGCTGGACTACTGAAATCGGAAGGAAATGCTGCTTCTCAAAGCATCAATATTGAAGCAGTGGATTCCGTTCAAGATGCGATTTCTCATCTTCAAAGTAAACAATCCACCCCAATAGTTCTGGAAACTCAGTCACCAATCCAATTCACCGTGTATATCTGTGAAGAAAGTGAGGTTGTACTGGGCGTAATTTCACACCAAATACTGAACGGAGAAGTGTCTTGGAAAGAAATTTTCGAGGTACTGAGTTCCTTATACAATCATGGTCTCTCTGTAATTGACTCGGCTATTCAAACCTCTAACCTTATTGGCTTTACGCCATTATCAAAATTGCGAGATCTCTCAGAATCCCGCTTGCCGTGGATCAAGCGATCCACACAAGATATTGAATTGGTTCAAACTGGAGTCAGTGAGGATATTTCGTCTTACTTGCAAGCGCCAGTAGCACGAAAATTTGCAGCGTCGATTCAAAGAAATAGCTACGAAAAACGTTTTGGAAGAACAATGAGCGAGGTAGAAATCCTTGCTGCAACAGCGGTTCTTTTTGCTCGCTATGTTTCAGAATCTAATGGGTTAGAAAGCTTGGATGTGTTTGTCCCAGCGGACATTAGCCAAAAAGATCGCGAGATCAACGGGTCCATGATTGAATCGGGTCTAACACACTTGACGTTAGGCGACGTCAATGTCGATCTTGGTCAAGCGATTACGGAAGTCGTGGCACACCTAAATTCTGAACGTCCTTCCGCTGCTTACTATGACACATTTTCTGAATCTGCAGCCCTGGTGACGTGGCTTGTTGACCCAGCAGACTACATTTCGATGGAAGATGTCGAAGCGAAAAAGCTGCCTGTTGCTCCGCTGCACCCGAAATTTGAGGTATCTCTGGGCGTTGGTATTGATCAACAAGGTGAACTTGGGTTTGAACTCGTCACAGGTTCATCCGTTTCTCCTCACATCGGTGCGTACTTGTTCGAGCAATTTATCGCATACATTAATGGTGAAAGAGTGGCTAAGCCCGTTGTTGAGGCGCAGAGTATACTTTCAAAAGACGCGCTGAAGCCAGTTATCAAGCAAACTCGTTCCATTTCTGATGTGATTCTAGCCGAGTTCCGAGAGGCTCTAGCTTCCGATAACATGACCAAAGACGATGACTTCTTTGACTTTGGCGGGCACTCGCTGATTGCGACCAGAGTGATTGGTCGCCTGCTAACGAATCATGGAATAGAAGTTCATATTAACGATTTGTTCAGTCACCCAACGGCTACCGAGTTAGCAAGGCACGCTAAGAGCGACGATAGTATTGAATCGGCAACGGAAGCTGAAACAACGAAAACCTCCTATGTCGAACTCATTTTGGCAGAATTCCGAGAAGCGTTGGCTTCGGACACAATGACGGCAACAGATGATTTCTTTGATTTTGGTGGGCATTCACTGATTGCAACCAGAGTGATAGGAAAATTGCTGACAAACCATGGAATAGAAGTCCATATTAACGATTTGTTCAGCAACCCGACCGCGGAAGAGTTAGCAAAGCTTGCCAAGAGTGACGATGAGATTGATTCGATAGAGACAACTGTAGTACAAGCTGACCCGAAGAAAATATCCAATGTAGAGCTCATATTGGCAGAATTTAAAGAAGCGTTGGCTTCTGATTCAATGACAGCGACAGATGATTTCTTCGATTGTGGTGGGCACTCGTTGATCGCAACTAGAGTCATTGGTCGCTTACTGACAAATTATAATCTAGAGGTCAATATTAATGACCTGTTTAGCTACCCAACAGCGCAATCATTGGCTGAACATGCAGTGTCTCGTTCATCAGTGCAGGAGGAAGATCAAGGCGCTAGTTCTCAGGTAGGTTCGTCCAGCGCACCACTGTCGCTTGCTCAAAATTCATTATGGAAAGCGATCACCAAGTACTCCAAATTCGGTTTAGACAATATTTTCAATTTACCATTCGCACTGCGTTTCTTAGACGAAGTTGATGAGGTGGTATTTGGAGAAGCATATCGAGATATTCTTGTTCGCCACACGGGGTTAAGGACTCAGTTTTTTAATAACAATGGCAACCCCATTCAGACGGTGGTTGATGCTAAAGACATCGACAATTACAAGTGGTTCTGGACGTCAGATGAATGTGAGAGTGAAGACAGAGACGAATTTCTAAAACAAGAGGCAAGTTATGCCTTCGATTTAGAAAATGAACTACCTCTCAGAATGCGCTTCATTCGCTGCAAAGAGTCGGGTTTGCAATTTCTATCCATCTTATTCCACCACATTGTTCTAGACGAATGGTCGGTAAACTTGATGATGGATGAGCTAGTACACGCCTACAAACAGCGTTTGCAGGGTAAGTCTCCAATTTGGAGAAGCGAACCGCTGGCATTCCATGAGTTTGCTCGTCAACAGAGAAGTTCGGATGTCAACCAGAAGCATTTGGACTACTGGCTGGACAATCTGAAAGATGTGCCTTGGGCGACGCCTATTTTCCCAGAGGATCATCCTTTGAGTAATACAGCTGAAACGTCTGTTGGAGAAGGCGGGTGGGTTGAAATTCAAATTGAAAAAGAGGTAAGGGAAGGGCTTTATGCACTTGCTAAATCTCAACGTGCGTCTTTATTTAACGTTGTTTATGCGTCAATTGCGACGTCGTTGCACTTTTTAGGTGCCCCAGAAAAACTCATTGTAGGTACGCCATCAGCTGGGCGACTGGATGCAGAGTACTTTGATACCATTGGATATTTCACCACTATTGTGGTGCATTTGGTTAAGTTTGCTGGCGTTAAGACAGTCGCGGAACTAATAGCCCAAGTGAAAAATAATATCAATGAGTCCATGTCCTATACAGACATTCCTATCGACCTTATCGAAGAGGGGCTTGTTGAAGGTGAACCAGATGTTGATGGTCACATGTTCGAAGTGTTCATTCAGCTTCATGCTAAAAACAAGTTTAATGGTGCTCTTGAACTGCCAAATGGCGATCGACTGGATTTCCAGCAAGTTGATCCGGATAAAAGTGAATCCGGTTTAGGTCTGCAATTTGAAGTGATGGAAGAAGTGGTTAACGGCGAACAAGTTCTGCGTGTAATGATGAGTTACATGTCAAATAACTACAGTTCAGCTCAGGTTGAACTTTTGTCTGACACGGTAAGCGCCCTGTTTGCTGAGTTTGCTAAATCTGCAAAAGGTGACCAATCGCTTGAAGCCATCAAAGGGCGAGTTATCGATTCGGCAACGGTGTAACGCTCGTCGTACATTGGCAATGACACAGTAACAAATCGTTGCGTTTGAGCAGTATTGAGGGGAATATACTCTCAATGCTGCTTTGTTGTTTATATATCGTTAAATCAGGAAGTTATGATCCAAACCACTGCATCTCCATTAAATACGTTGTCTCGACTAAAAGGCGAGAACCTCAAACTCGCCTATGAAAATCGAGTCATTTGCGAAGATCTGGAACTCTGTATTCCAGATGGAAAATTTACAGTGATTGTCGGACCTAATGGATGCGGCAAATCGACATTGCTCAGAAGCTTATGCCGATTGCTCAAACCTTCAGAAGGGCAAGTTTGCCTAGATGGAAAAAACATACAGAAAGTACCAGCAAAAGAGTTGGCTAGAGAATTGGGCTTGCTGCCTCAAAGCTCACAAGCGCCAGATGGTATTCGAGTGGTGGATTTGGTGGCACGTGGTCGATACCCACACCAAAAGTTATTCAAGCAGTGGAGCCCTGACGATCAAGAAGCCGTCTATCAAGCCATGGAGGATACAGGTGTAACCGAATTGGCAGAAAGGCAAGTGGATGAGCTTTCAGGTGGTCAGAAACAACGTGTTTGGATTGCTATGGTGCTGGCACAGAAAACGCCCATCGTATTACTCGATGAACCAACCACATTCTTAGACGTGGCACACCAGATCGACCTTTTAGAGTTATTCAGAAGCCTCAACAGAGAGAAAAACCACACGATTGTTGCTGTTCTGCATGACTTGAACCAAGCCTGCCGATATGCGGATCATTTGATTGCGTTTACTGGTGGAGAAATCGTTGCACAGGGTGAACCCAAATCCTTGATAGATGCTGCGTTAGTAAAACAAGTTTTTGGTTTAGATAGCGTTATTATTGATGACCCAGTAAGTCATACTCCACTGATTGTACCCCTTGGGAAGTAACGTGTTATGTCTTTTCTATCTGAGCTAGAAGTTCGAACACTCGGTCCACAAAAGCTTAGTCCGCAAGAGCTGGGTTCACAAAAGCTTGGTTCACAAAATATTGCCCCACAAAAGATCTGGCAACGTCGGTTTGATGTAAAAGCGTACACTGATCTTGCTCCCCAAGCATTGAACATTGTGTTACCCAAAGAAATGGCGCGCGCCGTACCAAAACGTAAAGCGGAGTTTGTGGCAGGAAGAACCGTGGCGCGAGAAGCCCTTCAAAGTGTCGGCTGCAATTGTGCCGAATTACCCATTGGGGAACATCGAGCCCCCATTTGGCCAAAAGGCTGGATAGGAAGTATTTCACATACAGATGACATGGCGTTAGCGACCATAGGTTTATCGAGTGAAGTGAGTATGCTGGGGTTGGATGTGGAAAACCTGATTGAAGAAACTCAAGTGGACTCGCTTATGCCAATGTTTGTTAGCCCCATAGAACTTGATCTGTTGCCCGCGACAAAGTTGTCACGTCAGGCATTTGCAACATTGGTATTTTCGGCAAAAGAGAGCGTTTTTAAAGCCATTTACCCTTATGTGAAGACTTACCTAGAGTTTACCGACTCTATACTTATCGGTATTGATATGGTCAGAAGGGAAGCACACTTTAAGTTGTGCGCACAAGGCGAAGCCGAATTTGGGCAAGCATTAGAGTTGTGTGTGTATTTCCATTTTGAAGGCAGTAAAGTTTATACCCTCGTATGTGTTCATAGAAATCATCGATTGATTCGATAGAAACTACCGAATTTATACCTATCCCTTACAGCGTTATTCTTTTGATGTCCCTATTCTGCAATTCATTTGCAATCAACAGACTCAAGAAGGTACTTAGGTATGACGGCACAGAAAAACATATCAGGTAATCGAGCCCTTATTGTTGAAGGCGGTGCGATGCGCGGCATATTTGCAAGTGGCGTTTTGGATGCTTTTCTTATCGATAATTTTCAGCCGTATGATTTTGCCATCGGCGTCTCAGCTGGAGCATCCAACCTTATTGGGTATCTTTCTAAATACCCAAAGCGCAGCCAAAGAGTGATTGTGGAATTGGCTACGAAGAAGCGATTTTTCAATCCGACTCGATTCGTTCGAGGAGGTGATTTGGTGGATGTTAAGTGGCTGTGGGAGCAGGCGAATTCACTTTACCCCATCAATGAAAAAACGTTATTTTCCTCTATTCCAATGTTTGCTGCCGTCACCAATGCCATTACAGGCAACGCTGATTATTACAGAGTGAAACCCAGTAATATCGCGCATGTTATGGAAGCGACTTCTGCACTGCCGATTGCCTATCGAACAACGCCGTGCTTTTCTGGAGGATGTTATACCGATGGTGGTGTTGCGGATTCTATCCCTGTTAGAGAAGCGTATAGGCGTGGAGCGCGTGATATTACGGTAATTTTGTCACACCCCTTGTCTTACACCATGCCTGAAATGAAATTCCCTCGATTGATGGATCAGTTGCTTAAACGTTATCCCAATATGGCTGAAGCGATGAAGCAACGCGCTCAAAACTATAATGAGTCGCTAGATTTTATTCGAAATCCCCCTAAAGGCTGTGTTGTTAGAGTCATCGCACCTGATGAGCAATTCAAAGTTGGGCGATTTACGATGAAGCAAAGCGCATTGATGTCTGGGTACGAGAAAGGTGTTGCTGCTGGAAGAACCCATATGGAAAGACTATCTGGTACTTATGGGCTGACAGAAGAGGACTGTCATTTCTGTGTGTAAGATAATGTATAAATACGATCTATCATAAAAGCGGTTGATTGAAAAAAGCGGCGTTTGCCGCTTTTGGAGTCCAGAGTTGAGCTCGGTCTAATTTTTGTGGTTTGGGTTGATTCGAGCCATGTGAAGAACATTGACAAATTCGCCGTCTCGAAACGCGCCATCGACCGCTTCACCCTCCACTTTGAAACCAAATTTTCGATACAAAGCCAACGCAGCCTCGTTATCGCAGTTTACATCCAACTCGATTCGTCTTAGGTTCAGCCATTTGTCGGCCAGATGAATAACGGTTTCAAGCAATTTACTGCCAACACCCATGCCATGATAATCATCATGAATACCTAGCCCGAATCGACCCACGTGCTTTAATCGAGGTCGCTGCATGTGCTCGAAGCCAATATTGCCAACGACTTTTCCATCAACTTCCGCCACATACGTGTATACGTGCTCCGGAATGTTACTAATTCGGTTATGCCACATTTGAGGTGAAGGTAAAGGGAGCTGTAGGGTTTCTCTGTGCGCTTTCGGCTGTGTGTAAATCTCGCACAATGCGTCTACGTCTTTTAATTCTGTCGGTCGGATATTAATGTCCATACTGCTCTCCTTTTTACGCTTGTCAGTTCATTTTTTAGTGTTTTGTTTTATGGGTGAACCTTCAAAATAACGAAAAAAGTTAAGTAAAATCAACGGTTAATTTTTATTATTAATTGAAGCAACAACAATGCCATGATCGCTGCTCATCGAATCTTCATCATAATTTGGTTGAACAAGGTGCTTATCGAGGGTTTTATGCTGGATTGAACAAGAAGAAAACTCTTGGGATAGCAGAATATAATCAAGAATATTTCCTTGCTCACGATAATAATGTGACGGCTTTCTGATAGATGTTGGTGAAGATAGCTGCCAGCTATCAGAAAGGTAGAGCTTATTTTGTTCTACCTGAGTATGTTCTTTTAGTAGCGGCTCAACCAAGCATTGTATTGAAGGGCTGGTCAGGTTCTGATTCATATCACCCATTAAAATCATAGGGCGGTCATACTCTGATTTTATTTGTCTTAACTGGTGGCGCAAAGCCATGGCTTCTTCGTTTCGTTGTTGGCTGGATTTTAATGATCCAATAAACTCATCTGAGTAACGAGAGTAATGGTTTTCTGGGTTTTCTACGTCCATCGGGCGCTGAGATTTCAAATGAACCACAACCACATCGATCGTTCCAAGCGTTGGTGTCTTTATCACAGCGTGAAGTGGCATTCGAGAATAGTTGAATGTTCCGGGTAAACTCAAGGCATATCGTGTTTGCTTATCTATTGTCAAGCCCTTGCTCTGTACGATAGGGTGCTTCGACGCCAGTCCAGTCACTGGCTTGAAATGTACATAATCACTTTCAACATTAGGTTGCTCCACTGTCGTGAAGTTCATAAGAGCGGATGAGTGACAGATTTTTTCCAGTGGTTGTGAGCTGAAAATTTCTTGAAAACCAACGAGGTCTGCTTGAATAGTGAGAAGTTGGTTAGCGGTCCAAATACACTTTTTCTTCCACTCTGAGTCGGTGTAAATGTTATCGAATTCGTAAAACGCGTTAGGCGGTTCGATGAAGTTGAATAAATTAAATGTAGCGACTTTGAACGCATGATTCATGAGCAGTTAAAGGACCTATTTTTAAAAGTGACATGACTTATAACCTAAGGTTAAACTAAATCTAACAATTAGGAATAGCAGAACCTAACCACATCTAATCTAGGCTGAATATGGAACATTCAAATCCGCTCAACGGAAAACCTACTTCATGGAAAACGCCTCATAACTTTCTGATACTTATCTCTATAGTGGTGCCTATAGCTTTCTCGAGCTGGCAGGCACTGCTGAACAATTTTGTAATAGAAAAGGCAAACTTCGATGGCTCCGATATTGGGTTGCTACAAAGCGTGCGTGAAATTCCTGGCTTTCTTGCGTTTACCGCCGTCTTTGTTTTGCTGTTCCTCCGGGAGCAACGCTTCATTATTTTATCTTTGATCATGTTAGCGGTGGGTACTGCTATTACTGGCTTTTTTCCATCGGTAGCGGGTTTACTTTGTACTACGTTGTTGATGTCAATTGGCTTCCATTATTTTGAAACGTTAAAACAATCCTTATCTCTTCAATGGTTAACAAAAGACGAGGCGCCTGAGTTTCTTGGCAAACTTATTTCCATTGGTTCTTTGGCTGCTCTGTGTACCTATGGCGGCTTGTGGGTGGTGCTAGAGCTGATTGAATTGGATTTTAAGTGGGTATATTTGCTTGCTGGTGGCTCTGCCCTCGCGATTGTTATCTTTATTGCAATGTCATTTCCTGAGTTCGAATCTAGAACCCCGCAGAATAAATCTCTGGTGCTTAGAAAGCGTTACTGGCTCTATTATGCCTTGACCTTCATGAGCGGGGCTCGCCGGCAGATATTCGTAGTTTTTGCCGGTTTTCTTATGGTCGAAAAGTTTGGCTATAGTGCAGCAGATATTACGCTGTTGTTTTTGATTAACTATCTATTTAATTGGTTGTTTGCAAAGAAAATAGGTCGATTAATTGGTCAATTTGGCGAGCGTAATGCACTGTTGTTTGAATATGCGGGGCTAATTTGTGTATTCGTCGGGTACGCCTTTGTAGATTCCGCGGAGTGGGCGGCAGCGCTTTACGTTGTTGATCATCTGTTCTTCGCGTTTGCTTTAGCCATTAAGACTTATTTTCAAAAAATTGCCGATCCCGCAGATATGGCTTCGACGGCGGGTGTAGCGTTCACAATCAATCATATTGCCGCCGTTGTGATTCCGGTAACATTCGGCTTTTTGTGGTTGATTTCCCCTGGCAGTGTTTTCTTAGTGGGTGCCGGTATGGCATTGATTTCTGGCGTTCTTTCTTTCAATGTACCGGCCGCTCCGGAAGAGGGTAATGAAGTTCGCTGGGGGCAAAGCTTTTCTTGAGTTCTTTGTTAGTAATAAGATTTTGAAACAAAAAAGCAGCCTCAAATGAGGCTGCTTTTTTGATCCAGAGCATAAAATTTCATGTGCGGGTATATACCTGAAATCATTGGCTATACTTAACATTATATTTCGAGTTCTAATGAATATTTTCTTGGCAAAAGCGAATTTGATTCGGAAGGTACGTATTTAGTAAGGTTTTTTTTGCTGAGTTTCATAATAAATAGTGGTTTAATCTGTTTTTTTGCTTAGTACTCTAAATATTGTTATTTTACGCATCTAGTTAAGAGAGGAAGGAAACTCAATGAAATTTAAAATGACCGCGCTAGCGTTATTGTCTTTAAGTGCTGCATCTACAGCTTATGCTGAAGAATGTGGGGATGTCGCTATTGCCGATATGAATTGGAACTCAGCGAGTCTTATCGCCAATATCGACCGCTTCATACTGGAGCATGGTTACGGATGTGATGCAGAGCTCGTACCTGGTGACACAATGCCAACAGGTACATCCATGATCGAGAAAGGTCAGCCGGATGTCGCTCCAGAGCTTTGGAGTAACAGCCTAAAAACGGCTCTGGATAAAGGGGTAGAAGAAGGGCGTTTACGTTATGCCGGTAAAGCACTAGTAGACGGTGGTGAAGAAGGGTTTTGGGTTCCGTCTTACTTAGTGAAGAAATACCCAGAATTGGCAACAATCGAAGGTGTGAAAAAGCACGCGAAATTGTTTGAACACCCAGAAGATCCAGACAGCTCAGCATTTTACACTTGTCCAGCTGGTTGGAATTGCCAAATTTCATCAGGTCACTTGTTTAACGCTCTAGGGTTAGATAAAGCGAAATTCAGCATTGTTGACCCAGGTTCAGGTGCTGGTCTTTCTGGTTCGATTGCAAAAGCATATGAGCGTGAAGAAGGTTGGTTTGGTTACTACTGGGCACCAACCGCTATTTTGGGTAAATACGATATGGTGAAGGTTGACTTTGGTAGCGGTGTCGATGCGGAGGAATTCGTAAATTGTACAACGTCTGAAGAGTGTGCCGATCCTAAAGTCACCATGTATCCACCTTCTCCTGTTCACACAGTAACAACGGAAGAGTTTGCGTCACGTGCCCCAGCAGCTTATGAATATTTCACTAAGCGTGGTTTCACAAATGCAGACATGAATAGTTTGTTGGCTTGGATGGAAGATAACCAAGCTGATAGTGAAGAAGCGATGACGCACTTCTTAGAAGAGTACCCGCAAATTTGGCATAGCTGGGTATCTAAAGAAGTTGTCGCTAAAGTAGAAAAAGCACTTTAAGCAAATCTTGCCTGAAGCGTTATTTGGATTAGCTTTTGACGTCGGCATCCTTTAATAAGGTAATGTTGGTTTCGGCAGATAATCTAATTTTGCTTAAGCAATATAGGTCTGCATGGCAATGCGGGCCGTACAAAGATGTACATCGGGGCAGTCTAGAAGCGTCTAGCTGCCCCGTATGGTAAAGGAAATATTATGTCTGACAGTAGCTGGTTAACCAGTTTCCCAGAAATGGATCGTGCTGACCTCAGAACGATTCGCAAAACATTAGATGGGGCTTACAAAGAGTTTTCCCGTGAATACGGCGACTTGATTGAAGCTATTTTTGACCCTCTTCTCTCTTTTTTAATCTGGTTTGAAAAACTCCTCATCTCGACCCCATGGTTTGTTGTACTCGCAGTGTGTACAGGGTTGGTCTATCTCGCGAGTCGTTCCTGGAAGTTAACGATAGGGTGTGCTGTTTCACTCTTGCTTATTGGGTATTTCGGCATGTGGGAAAACACCATGCGAACACTCAGTATTATCACCGTCTGTACGGCGCTCGCGATTATAATAGGTATACCGATAGGTATTGCTATGGCACGCTCTAATAAGGTGCAATCGGTCGTCACACCACTTCTTGATGTAATGCAGACGATGCCTGCATTCGTTTACCTCATTCCTGTCGTTATGCTTTTGGGTATCGGTAAAATCCCAGGGCTTATCGCTGTAATTATTTACGCGATCCCGCCGGTAATTAGGCTAACCAATCTCGGTATCCGCCTTGTGGATAGTGAAGTGTTGGAAGCGGCTACAGCCTTTGGTGCTAACCGCTCTCAACGTTTATGGGGAGTACAGCTTCCACTAGCGATGCCAACGATTATGGCCGGTATTAACCAAACGATCATGATGGCACTTTCAATGGTCGTTATCGCTTCCATGATTGGGGTTAAAGGATTGGGGCAACCTGTTCTTAAATCGATTACCAACCAGTACTTTACGTTAGGGCTTTTGAACGGCTTTGCCATTGTTGCCTTAGCCATTTTGTTTGATCGATCTTCACAAGCTTATGCAAAACGTACGCAAGCACACCTAGGAGGGCTTAAGCATGACTAAGCCACTCATCGAAATCAGCGATCTGTCGAAGGTTTTTGGCTCTAACCCGATGTCTGTGGTTAAGCGAGTTGAAAATGGTGATTCAAAAGACGACATTTTAGCGGAAACCGGTCATACCGTTGGTTTAAGAGACATCAACCTTAAGATCAACAAAGGCGAGATATTCGTCATTATGGGGTTATCTGGGTCGGGTAAATCCACACTTATTCGTCACTTCAACCGATTGATTGACCCTACCCAAGGGAAGATCATGGTAGAAGGCATCGATGTGATGAGCTTAGATACTAAAGAATTGGAAGACTTCCGTAGGCATAAAATGTCGATGGTTTTTCAGCGTTTTGGTTTACTGCCTCACAGAACCGTTGTCGATAACGTTGCTTACGGTTTGGAAGTGCAAAAAGTTGATAAGGCACAACGTATCGCTAAAGCCACTGAATGGCTAGAAACCGTTGGCTTAAAAGGGTATGAAAAGCAGTTTCCTGCCCAGCTTTCTGGTGGTCAGCAGCAACGTGTTGGTTTGGCCCGTGCGTTGTGCACGGATGCGGAAATATTGCTGATGGATGAGGCTTTCTCTGCGCTCGATCCATTGATTCGTAGTGAAATGCAAGATCAGCTGATTGAATTGCAAGAAAAGCTGCATAAAACAATCATCTTCATAACGCATGACTTGGATGAGGCACTTCGCCTTGGCGATCGTATCGCGATTCTAAAAGATGGCGTACTGGTTCAAGAAGGGGCACCAGAGGAAATTCTTCTGCACCCAGCAGATGAATACGTTGAAGCCTTTGTAAAAGACGTTAACCGTGCTCGCGCGTTAACCGTGGAAACTGTTATGCAGCCGCCGGCTTATCGTGTTTCAGCCAAAACGATCGAAGAAGCACTCATTCAAATGAAGCAGCTTAAGAATGATTATGCTTACCACGTAACAGATGAAGGTTATCAAGGTTTGTTAACTCAAGAAGGGTTGAAAGACGCTGCCGCTATGAAGGATAGAACCGACATTTGTGAAGAGATTTACGAATCTGTGCCTTCTATATCTCCAGATGCCATTATTGAAGAAGTGCTTCCTGAAACAATGTGTTGTGACTACTCACTGCCGGTTGTTGATGACGAAGGTAATCTGAAGGGAGAATTAGAGCGAAGTGCTGTAGCCGATATTTTTTCAGAATCGTCTGAAGAAAATGTGATTCAAGAACGCAAGTTAGCCGCGAACCTCTAATTGTTCGTTTTGATACATTTAGGATGTTTAGATAGAGCCGACGCATTTGTGTCGGCTTTTTTTCGCTCCTCAAAAATGCAAAAAAATTTTCAATGAACGTAATTATTCCAAATTCCGGTCTATATTTGTATTGATAAGTTTATTATGGAAAGCTTATATAGACGAGGGCGAGGATGTATTCAAATATTTACAAAACAGCCTTAAACACCCTTCCTGATGGTGTCTTGATCACGGACAGTACGCGAGCTGTCATTTATTCGAATGCCCGATTTGCACAAATGTGGGGTATTCCCGACCGAATCATCCAAACTAAAGATGATGATCAAATACTGGATTTTGTGATTGGTCAACTTGAAGATCCCGATGCATTTATTTCTGAAGTTAACCGGCTTTACGACTCACTTGAAGATTCACAAGACTTCCTAAAGTTCAAAAATGGCAGAACGTTTATGCGTCGCAGCCAACCCTATGAAGATGACAATATGGGGCAAGGACGAATCTGGGTATTTTCCGATGTCAGTAAACTTTTGGAATTAGATCAAATCGCCTATGTAGATTCCCTAACGGGGCTGCACAACCGAAGGATGCTGGATGAAATGAGCCAAAGTTTGTTTGATCGCTTTCTGCAGTCGAAGAAGTCGTCTTGTATTGTTTTGTTCGATTTGGATGGATTTAAAGAAATTAACGATAATTTTGGGCACCAAACGGGTGACAAGCTTTTGTGGCTTTTGGCTAAAGCGATAGATGAAACATTACGATCGAAAGATATCGCTTTTCGCCACGGTGGGGATGAATTTTGCCTTGTGCTTAAGGCAACCGGTGTCGCAAGCGTAGAAGGCGTGATGCAAAGACTTTACAAAGCGTTTGAACAGTTGCAAAAAGAAACGCTAAACCTTCCAAGTCCAATCAGTTTTTCAGGCGGATGCGTTTGTTTTGACGCTAAAGACAATTCCCCAAGAGACGCACTAGCGCGCGCC
This sequence comes from Vibrio penaeicida, assembly GCF_030689305.1. Lineage (GTDB taxonomy): Bacteria > Pseudomonadota > Gammaproteobacteria > Enterobacterales > Vibrionaceae > Vibrio > Vibrio penaeicida_B. The sequence continues at coordinate 92,653 of NZ_JAUYVM010000009.1, forward strand.
GACGTTCTTCTTTATCAGGCCAAAAAGCAAGGTAAAGGTAAAATCATTTATGGAGACTGCGTACGCTGCGCGTCATGACTTTCTTAGAATAATGGTGAAATCTTCTTCCATGTAATCGTCAATCACTTGTACCTCATCGGTCAGTTGGCGACATATTGAAATAACATCGCTCAGATTGTGTGCTTTGAGTAGCCGATCTTCTCGAAAGTAGTCGCTATTTAACAGGTTGAACCCAAACGCTTCGTTGCTCGCTCTAAATCCAGCATGTATGGCTTTTTGAAGATAATTTTTGTCGCTGCTTTGGTAGTTGAGTGAACCTGAAGCAATGGATATATCGTGCTTTGGCAGCTTCATTTGGGAAAAATTACCGTGCTGGAAGTGCATGGTGTTACTTGCTTCTAGTTTAGCTTGTTTAATAAAGCTCTTGTGAAAGTCGACGCCCGTATAGTGCTTTAAGCGTTGCTTTACGTTTAGAAAGTGGGCAAGGTCGCCATAACCACATCCCAAGTCCAGAACAGACTTGTTTTGAAAGTCTAATTCGCGTTCAAACACGGTAAACCGGGTAAATTGCGATTGTTCACTACTCCATCCCAAAATCCTTGCAGGATCATGATGCCATTGCTTTTCACGATCTGAGTGATAAAAATAAACATTTAAGCGTTCAAGAAAATTCACGTTTGTCCGGTCTAGTATTGTAAGTGAATTGTTTACCCCCGTTGCAAACAGGGTGGCAGTGCTAAGCCAATCTACGCGAGCCAATGGATCTGGTGTAGGTTAGGGGTATCCTAGCACTCCGATAATCTTAGGGTATAGCTGTTTTTATCCTGTACGGCAACAAGGAAATTTAAGGAAACGAATCGTCAAATGATTGAAATAGAACCTCTTACACCGCACATTGGCGCGAGAATTCATGGTTTAACACTGTCTCAATGCAGTGATGCTGAATTTGAAGCCTTGTATCAAGCATTCTTGCAGCATCAAGTTGTCTTTCTAGAAAATCAAACGTTATCACCAGAGCAGCATTTAAATTTGGCAGCACGCTTTGGAGAGCTAGAGCCTGTTCATCCATTTTTTCCAAACGTTGCAAGCCACCCCCAAGTGAGTGTAATAGAGACAACGAAAGGCAATGCACCTTTCGAGAGCCTTTGGCATACCGACCTTACATGGAGAAAACGTCCGTCTAAATGCTCTTTGCTGCATGCCCAGCACCTTCCACAATGCGGTGGAGATACCATTTGGTGTTCCATGAGCGCGGTATATGAATCATTGAGTTTGGATCTAAGGCAAAAGTTGAAATCGCTTACAGCGACGCATTCCTTGGTAGCTTTTGAAGATATTGATCCTGATCTTGTTGAGTTGGATTGGCATAAAGACGTGGTGAAAACCTCTGAAGAAAATCCACCTGTCAATCACCCTGTTGTCGCAACCCACCCTGAAACAGGTAAAGAGACTCTCTACATTAATGAGCAGTTTACACGCTCTATAAATGAACTCGACCGCATTGAAAGCCAAGCGCTCCTAAATGAATTGTTTTCAGTCGCAAGACAACCTGAGTTTCAGGTGCGATTTAAATGGAGCAATAACGCAATGGCGATTTGGGACAACCGAATTACTCAGCATTATGCTGTGATTGATTATGGTGATACGCCGAGGAAGCTACACCGAGTGACGGTGATTTGATACTCTCAATTGCTGAGTTAATGCCACCTCTTTTGAGCAGAATGTTAAAGTGAGCGGTTAGTCACGCGATTTTTTCCTTTAGTTTTTGATTCATACAATGCGTTGTCTGCGGCTTCAAAAAGCGTTTGGTAAGTTATGTTATTGGGTGTGCTTACATGAATCATTCCTATGCTCAACGTTAGCTTATCGGCATCAAGTATATTTTGTTGAACGAAGTTACTTCTTAGTCGTTCTGCAAATTTGCAAGCATCTTGAGGCGATATTTCTGGACATAGTATGGCAAATTCATCGCCACCCCAGCGTCCAATGACATCATATTCACGGGTGTAGGTTTTCAAGAATATTGCTGTCTCACGGAGAGCCAAATCGCCTGCCGAATGTCCCATATTGTCGTTTATCCACTTAAAGTTGTCCAAGTCAATCATCAGAAGCGCTATTGGATGATTCACCCTTTGAGCCCGGTTTATTTCTTTTTGTGTGGACTGATCAAAAAAACGTCGATTGTGTAGCCCTGTTAAATCATCAAGTTCTGCACATTTCTTAAGAGTATTATAGGCTTCCATGTCTCTAAAAATGCACACAGTGCGTTGTTTACCTCTTATTTCGCCAGTGGACATCGTCACCTTGAGATCTAAGTTATTGCCTCTATTATTTTTCCCTGTAAGAGAAAGAATAGTGGGCAATACATTCTCGGTATGCTGTGGTTGAACATTTTGCAAGTGGAGTGTTTTGAAATCTACGTGGTGTTCTTTTGGAATCAGATCATAGATTGATAGCTGGTTGATCTGTTTGCGTGAATACTGAAATAGCTTACAAGCTTTTTTATTGGTATTCAGGATGTGCCCATTAGGTTCCACGTATACTATTGCATCAGGAGACAAATCCATAATGTGTGTCAGTTCTTTTGCTTTCTTTTGCTTTCGTTTGCTGTTGCTTAATTAATCGGATAATAAAGATACTAACTACGATACTTATGGGGACAAAGCCTAAGCTAAATAACCATATATAAATGCCTAGTAGATTGAGGTGCTGTTTTGTTGTTTGATTGATTTCTAATATTGGTTCGTGAATTAATTGACGTAAGTGGGAAAGTGCCATGCCTGCTTCACGATCATCGACTTTAACAAACTCATCCAATTCGCTGATACTCAGATCTTGGTTAAGCGATCTCGCAGATTTGATCTTTTGGTAATAGGTATCTAGGGTTTCTTCCAATATGTGGATTTGAGAAATCAAGCTAGGGTTATGACTTGCTTGCTTAAATTCTTTTATGGCTTGTGTTGCTTGTTTATAGGACTCTTCTGCGCTGAGGTAGTACCAATCATCTTGTCGGATAACATAGTTTTTCAAATGATGGATAAACCCCAAATACCCTGTTAACCTTTCGATTTCTGTAAGTTTGTTTGACAGATTGAAGTAGGTAGCGGATTTGGAAAGAGTGATATCCTCAAGCTTTCTTAAATATAAGCTTTGTTCGTAAGCAAGAAAAATAGTGGATAGGTTTAAACAAATAGAAATTAATATGACTATTGCTAATGTGCTTTTTGCTCGTTCTACTTTAATCTTCATGTACTTACCCTGATTGTTTAGGGTTTGGTGTAAAAACATAACGCTACGTTACGAATAAAATATGAGCATTAATGCTTATTAGCAAGTATAGAATAGATACAGATAATTAAACCTCAGTTTCCATGAACATCTGGAAGGTATTATACAAACTATGATAGTGCTCGGATTTTTACTCAATGAGCGTGGTCAGCTTTTGAGATAAGCGTGAAGAACGTGTTAAGCCTGAAAGAATTCATTTAGCTAAAACAAAAAATGCCGATGATTTCATCGGCAAAGGCAAGGTATAACACGTTACAACTTACAGCTAAGGCTGCCCAATTTTTGAGGGGACGAAAACGGGCAGCAACAGGAAAAATGCTTATCTAATATCTTCTACAGCGATGTGGTCCATATCGGTGAACGTTTGGTTTTCTCCGACCATGCCCCAAATGAACGTATAAGCTTGCGTGCCCACACCAGAATGGATTGACCAACTCGGTGAAATTACCGCTTGCTCATTGTGAACCAGCATGTGACGTGTTTCTTGTGGCTCACCCATAAAGTGGAAAACAGCCGCGTCTTTATCCATGTTGAAGTAGAAGTACACTTCCATACGACGGTCGTGAGTATGGCACGGCATCGTATTCCACAAGCTATTCTCTTCAAGTTTTGTTAAACCCATGAGTAGCTGACACGTTGGAAGCACATCCGGCACAATGTATTTGTAAATGGTACGTTTGTTACTGGTTGCAGCGTCACCTAGCGTTACTGGAGCCGCTTCTTCTAGCGTTACTTTTTTGTTTGGGTAATGCGTGTGTGCTGGCGCGCAGTTGTAGTAAAACTTCGCTGGGTTCGCAGCATCTGTACTAGAAAAAGTAACTTCTTTTGCGCCTTGCCCAATGTACAACGCTTCTTGGTGGTTAATATTGTAGCTTTCACCATCAACAACAATCACGCCATCGCCACCTACGTTGATTAAGCCCAACTCTCTACGCTGAAGAAAGTAGTCCACACCGATTTGTTCGCCTAAAGCCGGATCGAGTACCACCTCTTGACCGACAGGTTGAACACCGCCAAAAATAATTCTGTCGATGTGGCTGTAGGTCATCGTCAATTGATCCGCCACGAAGATGTTTTCAACTAAAAACTCGTCACGCAACTGCTGTGTTCCTAGTGTTTTCGCGTGTTCACTGTGAATAGCTTGACGTACTTCCATTCTCTACTTCTCTCTTGTTTCGATTGAAAGGAAGGCAATACCTCCCTAGAAGAACGCCACCTTATCACTGACCTATCCGAGAATAAATTTTTGAAACGCTATTTTATAATCGCCGTCACATAATTTAACTTGTTTAATAAAAATAAATGAAACAGCTTTTTAAAAATGTTGTTGGTATGGTTTTTCTTCGTATAATGAGCGAAAAGAAGCCTACGCTCTGGATGGAAAACTCCGATGACGAGAAAGGCACTCTATGGATTTTTTTGGGCAAGTTCTGCCAGAACGAAAATGAAGCAGCGAGAGCGAAAATGAGAAATTTGGCTTGGTTAATTCAGAAGTGTTGCCCGTTCTTAAAATGGGGGGAGGGAGTTTCACTCTCTACACTTAAAGCAGATTTTTGGGCTGGCTTAACGGGAGCCATCATCGTACTCCCACAGGGCGTCGCGTATGCCATGATTGCAGGGCTTCCACCAGAATATGGTCTTTATACCGCGATTATCCCTGCCATCATTGCTGCGTTGTTTGGATCTTCTCATCACCTTATCTCAGGTCCGACGGCGGCGCTTTCTGTCATTGTATTCACCACCATTAGTCAGTTTGCTGCACCTGGTAGTGCGCTATATATCCAGTTGGCTATCACGCTCACGCTGTGTGCTGGCATTCTTCAGTTGGCGTTTGGGTTACTTCGTTTTGGGGCGGTGGTCAATTTTGTCTCACATTCGGTTGTACTAGGCTTTACCGCCGGTGCGGCTGTGGTCATCAGCGCTAGCCAAATCAAGCATCTACTTGGGCTGAATTACGCGTCTGGCACAACTGCGATTGAAAATCTCACACTTGGCATTCAGCACGCTCCTGATTTTCATTTAGCGTCTTTGCTTATTGGTATTGTTACCATTTTAACGTGTGTGGTTTTGAAGGAGCTGTGGTCCAAGCTCCCGCATATGCTTATCGCGATACTCGTCTCCATGGGGCTAGCGTATAGCATGAACAACGCGGGGTTCGAAATTCAGCTGGTGGGTGAGGTGTCATCTGGGCTACCAGTCTTTTCTGTCCCAAATTTAAGTAATGTACCCTTCGAGTCTATGCTGAGCGGTATTGTGGCAGTTGCCCTACTGGGGTTGGTAGAAGCCATATCCATTGCCCGCTCGGTAGCACTAAAATCCAAACAGCACATAGACAGCAACCAAGAATTCATCGGGCAGGGGCTATCCAATATAGCAGGATCATTCTTCGCCTGTTACGTGTCGTCCGGTTCATTTACCAGAAGTGGGGTTAACTTCAGTAGCGGAGCGAAAACGCCACTGGCCGCCGTTTTTGCGGGTCTCTTCCTAGCAGTCATTATGGTCTTTTTTGCTCAATACGCCGCTTATATTCCTATTGCAGGTATGGCGGGCATTCTATTGGTTGTGGCGTTCAATCTCATTGATGTCCCCCATATAACCGATATCATCCGCCACGACAAAAAAGAAGCGATTGTTTTGCTGCTTACTTGTATTGCTGCGATGACAATGCATTTGGAATTGTCCATTTACGTAGGTGTTGGAGCATCGTTATTCTTCTATCTACGCCGAACATCGCGCCCCGTTGTCGACTATTTGGATAACGACGATCTTGCCATGGACAGAGACATGTCTGGCTTGGTGCAAGTTGTTCGTATCAACGGATCCATATTTTTTGGCAGCGTTCAGCACCTTCACAGTGAGCTGCAAAGTATCTCAGCGCCTAACGTCATCATTTTAGGAAGAGGAATCAATTTTATTGATCACCTAGGCGTTAGGATGCTCGCGGAATTTTCTCAATCATCGGGGAAACAAGTCTTCTTTTGTCGTTTCAAAAATGCGCCGCGTGAGCACCTCCTTAAAGGGGACAAGGTGTTCAATGAACGGCAGTTTTACCCAAGTTTGACTCGATTAACATCTGAATTCTCATCAATTATTAACCCGTCTCATCGAAAGAAGCAGGTTCACATTTAAATGGAAGCAGTAATGAGCGATATGTTCTCCGAATTTGATGCTACCGAGCATCCGCACCGACGATTTAACCCGCTAACGCAAGAGTGGGTGTTGGTTTCTCCTCATCGCGCCAAGCGCCCATGGCAAGGTCAGCAAGAGGAACAAACTAAGGAAGTGTTGCCGAGTTATGAGGCAGAGTGCTTTCTTTGTCCAACCAACGTTCGCATAAGTGGTGACAAGAACCCAGATTACACAGGAACGTTTGTATTTCAGAACGATTTTGCGGCGTTAACACAAGCCGTACCTTTCGCCGATACGACAAGCGATCCGCTATTTAAATTGCAAAGCGCAACGGGAGAGAGCCGAGTCATTTGCTTCTCGCCAGACCACAGTAAAACGCTGCCAGAGCTTCCAGTAACAGCGATTGAAAAAATCATTGATACGTGGAACGAACAACTTGGAGAGCTAGGAAAAACCTACGCTTGGGTACAAGTTTTTGAGAACAAAGGCGCCACGATGGGGTGCTCTCAGCCGCATCCACATGGTCAAGTTTGGGCGAACAGTTTCATTCCAACTCATGTAGCGAAAAAGGATCAATCGCAGCGCGAGTATTTCACCCAATATGGTTCCGTGATGCTTCATGATTATGTTCAGCGTGAACTGATTTCAAAGGAACGCATTGTCGTTGAAACCGAGCACTGGGTGGGGTTAGTCCCTTACTGGGCTGCGTGGCCATTTGAAACCATGTTATTGCCAAAGGCCATAACCCACCGTCTTACGGCTATTTCTCAAGAACAAAAAGAAGATTTGGCGATAGCGATAAAAGCGCTGACTAGTCGATACGACAACTTGTTCCAGTGCTCGTTTCCCTATTCGATGGGGTGGCACGGCGCACCTGAACAATCTGAAAACCCTGAGCACTGGCAAGTTCATGCCCTGTTTTATCCCCCGTTACTGCGAAGTGAATCGGTAAGAAAATTCATGGTTGGGTACGAAATGATGGGCGAAAGCCAACGCGATTTAACGCCAGAACAAGCGGCGGAAAAACTAAGAGCGGTGAGCGCAACGCATTATTTAGCCTGAGCAGAGACTGCTTGGTGTGGAACCTAAGAGCTCTAATTTATTTGATAGAGAAACATTAAAAATTTAATCACATATCCGTTAATTATATTTTTTTGCCTAAAAACTCGAATGAAACGTTGTTTCAATATGAATTCTTCCAAATTCATTTGTTTTTATGAATGTATGAGAATCGGATAACTATAACAATAGGAAGAAGAACATGGTGTTAGATACCTTTAACCTGAAAGGAAAAGTTGCCCTAGTCACTGGCTGTAATACAGGTTTAGGACAAGGTATGGCAGTTGCACTGGCTCAAGCAGGCTGCGATATAGTTGGCGTCAATTACTCTGATCCAGAAGACACACCTTCGCTTGTTGAAGCGACAGGTCAGAACTTTTACTCAATCATTGCCGATCTTAGCAACAGCGATGTGATTGCTCAGGTCGTTGATAAAGCCATAAGCATGGCAGGTCGAATTGATGTTCTGGTGAACAATGCGGGCATCATTCGCCGTGCAGACGCGCTAGAGTTTTCAGAGAAAGACTGGGATGACGTAATGAACCTCAACATCAAGAGCGTTTTCTTTATGTCTCAGGCAGTTGCCAAGCAATTTATCGCTCAGGGTGACGGCGGAAAAATCATCAACATTGCTTCGATGCTTTCTTTCCAAGGCGGTATTCGCGTGCCATCTTACACGGCTTCAAAAAGTGCGGTAATGGGGGTGACCAAGCTTCTAGCGAATGAATGGGCATCGCAAGGCATTAATGTTAACGCGATTGCACCGGGCTACATGGCAACCAATAATACGGCGGCATTACGTGCGGATCAGAAAAGAAACCAGGAAATACTAGAGCGAATTCCAGCTCAGCGCTGGGGTCTACCAAAAGATTTGGCAGGACCTGCTGTATTTCTTGCATCGCCAGCATCTGATTATGTAAACGGGTACACGATTGCTGTGGATGGTGGCTGGTTAGCGCGATAATCAAAATCACACGCAGCCTAAGCCTGGGTCAATGCTCAGGCTTTTCAACATAAGGAAACCTTAAAAGTACTTAATTGAGATAACCTGTTAGGCAGTCAACTGGAACAAAGGTTATCTACCCACCGCAGAATCTCCACGCAGAGTCATGACTGTACTGGATGCAAGAGCAACCACCTGACCATCTAAACGATAGATTTGACATTGATAGTGGCTTATCGTTTTACCCAGCCTTACAGGGCAAGCCTTGGCTGTTAGTACCGATTTCCAAACCGGACAGAAGAACTTTATTTGCAGATCGATACTTGTGAATGATTCACCTGAGTCAATCGCTGTTGAATGAGCTGTCCCTATAGCCGCGTCGGCGAGCTCACTCAGAACCCCCCCATGTACAGTACCTTGTTGATTTCCATGGATGCTAGGGTCTGCGTCTACTTCTATTGCTGCGTGACCCTTGTCAATATCGATAATTCGGAAGCCTAAAAACGTTGATATAGCTGTAGGATATTGCAATTCAGTGGTCACATTAGAAGACAATTTACCTTCAATATGCTGTTGTAGAAATTGCAAAGTAGGAAGTACGGTTGTCATAAACACGCCTTGTTTTATTGAGCATATACCTAACAAAATATCAATTCTTATAATATAGTGATATTCAATTGTTTCTCTTGGTTGTTATAGGAAATTTCTATGTTGAAAATTCAGCACTTGAGATTTTTAGTCTCAGTTGTCGATTATGGTAGCGCCATTAAAGCCTCGGAACGGCTATACGTCTCCCAGCCTTCAATCTCTGCCGGACTAAAGGCTTTGGAAGACGAATTGGGAGGCGCATTGTTTGACAGAAGTGGACCAGCTAATCGACCATTACGCTTAACCCCAAAAGGGCAAAATTTTTATCGTCGAGCGATTGAGATCCTGAATCAATGCGAATCTGCTCAAGCAGAATTTGCTGGTAACTCTAACCAGACATCAAAGTGGATATTGGGTGTCCTTGATACACTTTCTCAGGATGTCGTTGTTAAGGCACTTCGAACGTTTGAGCGTGGTGAACCCGATACCAGAATCGACATATGGGAAGGTTCAGCAACTAAAATTGAAAGCTGGTTTGCAAAGAAACGCGTAGACATGATTTTAGGCAATGTGGGCAGCTTAATGCCGAATGAAAAATTGCTTTGGAGAGAACCATTAGTTGCGGTAGTCGCCCCCGACCACCCTTGTGCAGGAACGACCAATGTCATTTCAATCCGAGACCTCACCCAGTTCCCTTTTATCCATCGTACCAATTGTGAATTAGATCAAATTGGCAGAGCGAGGCTTAAAGCAGAAGGTGTTAAGTTGAACATTCATGCTAGGGCAGAGCGCGAAAGCTTGGCGTTTGAGTTAATAAGAAATAGCCATAATATGACTCTGGCACCCCAAAATCTTGTACCTGAAAACCTCACCAGTATAAGAGTTTCAGGGCTAAATATTGAAAGAAGCATCGGTTTGAGATGGCAGGAGAATACACCCATTCAGGTCACTTCTGCACTTTCTGAATCCATTGTAAAAATTATCGGGGAGCCTATCGGCATTTAATCATATGGGACTGAATGGGCTTTTCTATTTTATCGGCGACAAGCGAATCGACATTTCCGCCGAAATACTTTCTCCGTTCGATAACGTCACCAATCCCGGAAAGCTTCGCTGATTATGTGCATCTACTGGATGACTGACGGGCTCTAAACATAGAAACTCAGCACTCTGATCAGGGGAATAAAGAATAAGGTAAGACAACAGATCTGACCCCGTCACCCGAATCGAAAGCCCGTCTTCCGGTTGCACAATGGTGGCGACGCCATTCCATTCGGTATATGCATTATTGATTAGGTGATCTGGCACTGTCCTGAACTCATTAAAACTCCAGTTAGCAGCTTCAACCAAGCTCAGGTGTTTAGTGGGCAGATGCTCTTCGTCCTCCATCCATATTCCTAGCGCCTCGAAATAGACTTCCGTTCCTTCATGCCGGTAGAACCATGGGTGAAAACCCATTCCAAATGGTAAAGGCTTACTGCCTCTGTTGGTCACCTTAAGCTCGCAGTTAAGGGTGTTGTCTTGAATCGAATACTTGAGCTCAGCGTCGTAATCAAAAGGAGGAAAAGACGCGTTATCTAGGCGATAAAAAATTTGAGACTCGCTTTGTGACACCAGATCCCATTCGGATTGCCAGGCGTTTCCGTGAAGAGGGTAGGGTTCGGCTTGCACGTTTCTGTTCACTGGGTGTTTAACGCCTTCGAACTCAAAACCGCCTTTCGATATTCGGTTCGAGAAAGGAGCTAACACATACATGCCATTGGCGTTGGTTTTGCTACTCTGGGACTGGTCGGAATACAAAAACGGTACCCACTGCTCATTCATTTTTGCCTCACCTTTGGTGATTGCAGCGCCATGCTGAGCTGAGCACTCTATTCGCAGGAACTCATTTTCCAAATATTCCATCAGGACCACCCACCGTCTAAGCCAATATTTTGTCCAGTCATCATACTCGCACAATCGGAACACAAAAAAGCGACCAAATGTGCGACAGACTCCGGATGGATGCGGGTTTTTAAACATTGTCTGTCGAGTACCCAATCGCTGTATTCCTGCGCTTTATGACCAAATACCCGCGCTTCTGCTTCTGAAACGATGGCTCCAGGTGCAACGGCATTCACTGTGATGCCAAATTCCCCTAGCTCACGAGCAAGAGATTTAGTTAGCCCGAGTAACGCGCCTTTGGATGCCACATAGGGCACATAGCCTTCAACTTGTCCGTTCAAAGTAATGGAAGTGAAATTGATGATTCTTCCCCAACGGTTCGCCTTCATATGGGGAATCACGCTGGAAAGTAAGGCAAAGGCAGCGGAAGAATTGATTCGGATCTGGCTTTCGTATTCTTCCATAGAAAAGTCTTCAAACGGACGATTGATGATCAGTGCTGCATTGTTGATTAGGATATCCACGCCACCCAGTTTTGCGATGTAATCAGACACGGTTTCTTGTGATTCTTGCAGCTGGCTCAAATCGCAGGGAATAGGCGTGACATTTGGGCTTGCTGGCGATTGAGCGGCGACAAGCTCTGGCAAATCCAATGCTAATACGTGCGCGCCCAACTCTGTAAGCTGTTTGGTTTGCGCTTGCCCGAGTGTTCCTAAAGCCCCTGTCAGCAAAACGCGTTTTCCTTGTAATGAAATCATGGTTGCTCCTTACTATCAGTCTTGACTAGGTAACAAATTCAAGAAAAGCGGGTTATAGCACCGACTGAACTTCGTCTATATTTGTGTCTTCCACCCGTTTATCCAGCACGATTTCCCCACGCGCCATGGCAACAATTCGGTCGCAACAGGCAAACACGTGGTGCATGTTATGGCTGATAAAAATGCTGGTGATGGATTGATATTTGAGTCCAGATACAAAGTCGATCACCTTATTGGTTTCTTTTACCGAAAGGTGATTGGTGGGTTCGTCCAGAATCATGACTTTGGACTTAAAATGCATGGCTCTGGCAATTGCGACGCCTTGTCTTTGACCTCCGGATAGCTCGCCAACCAGTGCATCAGGCGATCTTAAATGCAAGTCGACATCGGCAATGGCTTTCACGCTTTCGGTGCGCATTTTTTCCTGATCGAGAATGCCAAAGCGACCAATGGCGAACTTAATCGGCTCTCGCCCGATGAATATGTTTCGAGCGATGCTCATGGTGGGCACCATGGAGTTGTATTGGTAGATGGTTTCGATGCCTTTATCCATCGCATCTTTGGGCTTTCGAAGCGCAAGAGGTCGCTGATCCATATACAATTCACCGTCATCAGGCACTTGCGTCCCTGATAAAATGTTGATCAACGTCGATTTTCCTGCCCCGTTATCACCAACCAAACCGACGGCTTCATTGGCGAAAATATCCAAACTTACCCCCCGCAAAGCGTGAACTCCGGAATACCATTTGTGGAGGTTTTTGCACTCTAAAATGACGGGCTGCATATTACACCTCTACCTTCATTGATTTGGCGCGTTTTCGTAGCCAAGCATTGAGCACAACAGCGATAATAGTAAGTAAGCCAATCGCCATCTTGAACCAATTCGCGTCGACTCGGCTGAGCACCAATCCGTTATCAATCACCCGAATCAATACGGCTCCGACAATGCCACCTAATATGGTACCAATGCCGCCAGTGAGTGCGGTTCCACCAATCACGGCTGCTGCGACCGCTTGCAATTCCATCCCTTCGCCGATAGAGGGCAGGGGAGCTCCAAGCCGCATCACTTGTATGCAGCCAGCAAACCCTGCCAATAGAGAACACAACATGAAACAGGTGATTTTAACTTTGGCCGTTGGGATACCCATGTACTGCGCGGCGGGGAGAAAACCACCCGTGGCTCGAATCCAATTGCCGAAGTTAGTGCGCGACAGCAATACGGACACTAGTATGGCGATGGCGACAAACCAGAATACCGACATCCTAAAAAAGTCGTAGGGGCCAACGTAGTCGGTGAACGGCCATTTAGGAAGTACGCCCAATGGCAATAACGGTGGAAAACCACCGGAGATCACAATAGTCAGGGAGCGAACCACAAACAGCATGCCCAGCGTGGCGATAAAGCTGGGGATGTCGAAGCGTATGGTTAAAATGCCGTTGATAAGTCCGATCACCATCGCCATTAGCAACCCCAGTGGGAAAGCCAGACCAAACGCCCAGCCTTGTTCCAGCAATACAGCCATAAACATGGGCGCAAACGCAAAGGTGGAACCCACAGAGAGATCGAACTCTCCGCTGATCATTAGCAAGGTTACCCCTATGGCGACAAGCCCCATCTCTGGCAGTAATCCCAATATGCCTCTGAGGTTTTCGGTGTTGAGAAAGGCACCATTTGATCGAACTTCGAACACGATACCAAGCAGTATGAGAAATACGATCCCAACGAGCTCAGGCTTTTCCATACAGAGCTTTATCAATCTTTTCATTGTGATATCCGGTTAGGTTTTATCCGCGGCAGTCTGGGTTTTCTTTGAGGCAGCCAGGGTTTTATTCGCGACAGCCTAGGTATTGCTAGCGCAGCCCTTTGCGCGCCAAATCCCAAAGCTGATCTACATCTTCTTTCACCACCAAGCCTTGTCCGGTATCAATGTCGGTCGGCGATAAGCCGAAGTTTTTCGCAAGGTAAGCTTGCATCACCGGCATAAAGCCCTGCATATAAGGCTGCTGATCGACCTGTACTTGGATGTATCCAGCTTTCATCTGCTGAAGTACTTCGGCCACAATATCAAAACCGCCCATTAGAACTTTGCCTGGGGGAACACCCTTGTCAGCAAGCGTTTGAGCAACGTACGCATGCCACAGCCCCGTGTCGAAGTAGACGGTCGTATCTGGATTAGCATTGATGTAAGCACCTACGCGTTCCGCTACTACCGCACCGTCTGTGCCTGTGTCTAATCGAACAATGTTGACCTTACGAGATGGGTTAGCCTCTTTGAATTCGTTTAGGAAGTTCAGTACGCCAGCCCCACGTTGTTCCGACCAATTCTGACCCGGAGCAGAAATACCAACGACGGCGTGAATAGGCCCTTTTTCAGGGAAAAATTCCGCCATTTTCTTCACTAATGAGTAACCAGCAGGGGCAAAACCTTGACCAATAAGGCTTGCCTAGCGTTACCACTCGCACCTTCCAAATCGTCCACGTTCGCTGCCATGACGATGGTGCCATTTGCGCGAGCCCGGGCGATGATCTCATCAAACGCATTGTTATCCACGATAGAGGTGATGAGAACATCCGGCTTCGCGGCTAATGCTGCAATCATGTTGCCCGCTTGCTGATCAATCGCCCCTTCGGTTTGGGTAAAAATCATTTGGCATTTCGCATCAATCTTGCCGCAGGCATCATCAAACCCTTTTTTGACGGCTTGCCAGAATGGGTTAGACGCCGAGGAATGGTGAGTAAACACAATCTCCAATGGCTTTGACCATGCAGCACTCGTTACTAGTGCCGCGCTTAACGCAATCAGTGTTGTTAGTTTCCTCATTGTGTCCTCCTAGTTGACGTTCATTGGGAAACGTTGGGTTACCTTTAGATCAATCGATCTTAAGTAACCTGCTACCGTTTGCTGAATCGGCGTGAAACGGTAAACGCCTTATCGAGATCTGGATTGAGTTCTATCCCCAAACCGGCTCCCTGCGGCACAGTAATGGTGCCGTTATTGACGGCGGGTAACGCCGTGACTAAATTTTGATACCAAGTGTTGTAATACGCCCGCACACTCTCTTGAATAAGGGCATTGGGCGCATTGAGTGAAAGGTGGGTTGAGGCGGTTAGCACGACTGGACCTGTGCAATCGTGTGGAGCAATAGGCAAGTGCCAGGTCTCTGCCATGGTCGCAATCTTTTTGGCTTCGGATAAGCCACCACACCAACTGATGTCGAGCATGACGATTCCAGCTACACCCGTTTGCAAATAGTCACGAAATGCGGCGCGTCCCCCGAGCGTTTCAGACGCGCATATTGGTGCCTTTGATGCGCTGGCGTAACGTTTTAAATCGTCGAGATTTTCCATTTTGATTGGGTCTTCATGCCAGTAGGTATCGAATTCTGCCAGCTCCCGAGCGATTTCCATGGCAGGCAACAACTGCCACATGGAATGAAACTCCACCATGATGTCGATTTTGTCGCCTACTGCTTTGCGAATTTTCTCGAACGGGATTAACGCCTGCTTGAGATCGGATTTGGATATCGACAGCCCACGATTTTTCTCTGCTGCGATATCAAACGGCCAGATCTTCATTGCGGTGATGCCATCATCAAGCAGCGATTCTGCCAGTTCGTCTGCTCTGTGTAGGAAACCATTCAGGTCATCGTATTGCTGGTTTTTTCCAGCAAGACCATAGTTTTCAGTTCTTTGCCCTTTGGCTTCTTTCATATATTCGATACCTGCGCAGGTGTTGTAGGTTCGAATTTCGTTTCGGGAGAATCCACCAAGAAGCTGAGCGATGGGTTGCTGCGTAAGCTTGCCAAACAAGTCCCATAGTGCGATATCGAAAGCAGAGTTCCCACGCGTTTCAACGCCCGTAGAGCGAAAGCCTAAGTAAGTGGAAATGGACTGGTTGAGTCGATCAATCTGGCGAGGGTCTTGCCCCAGTACAAGTGGCGCTAACGTTTCATGAACATATGCTTCGACCGCCTTTGCACCGAAAAACGTTTCCCCCAATCCAACAAGCCCAACATCGGTGTGAACCTGAACCCAAAGCAGGTTCGGGTGTTCTGCGACAGTGATGGTTTCAAGCTGGGTAATTTTCATATCCTACCTAACCTTATTGAATGCCCGCTTCCAACAGAGCTCGAACGCTTTCATCAAAGTGCAGCGCCATTTGCTTATTGGCTTCTTGTGGGTTGCCATCTCTTATGGCTTCGGCAATCGCGAGGTGCACATTCAGCATAAATTCTTGTTTGTCTTGCGACCCTCGGCTTTTCCACCCTACCGGCCACGTGAGTTTAGTGACCCCTTCAAACGCGCCAATCATTAACGCGAAGATAGGGTTGCAGGAAGCCATAGCGATAGTCTGGTGGAACGCGATATCGTGATTCATGATGTGCTCTGGGTTATCGCGGTGCGCCATCATGGATTTAGCGTGAAAAAGGATGGTTTCTGCCTGCGTTTCACTTCGTCTTAGTGCGGCTAATGTAGCCGTTCGCATTTCAATGGTTCTTCTTACGTCGTACACCTGCTGAACGGAAATCTGTTCAGTATGAATGCCGTGCTCAATTACAGGGGAAATGGTGGAGTAATCCAGCGCCGCCACTTCAGCCCGCTTGCCCGCATTCAGCTTGATCAGGTTTAACGCCGCCAACGATCGAAATGCTTCACGCACTACGGTTCTGGATTTGTTCAGCTCGCGTGAAAAGTAAGATTCGCTGGGTAATTTATCACCGGGTGACAAATCCGCCCCCCTCATAAAAGCGGTGATTTCTCCAATCGCTTCACTCACTAAGCTGCTGTTTGTGCTTTCGATGTAATTCATGGCAATAACGGAAAGTCGCACTCTAAATTCTGCAATTCATAGGGCTACCTTTCACCAATAAACATAAACCTGTCATACAGGTTTATATTAATTTGTGAACTGTTGCACAGAAATTGAGCAGTGGAAGTGGAAAGAGTTTCTTAATGGTGTGAGTGTTTTGTTGCTTATTTTGGTTGGTAAATTTTGTCATTTCGACTATTAGAATCGCTTACGACAAATAAATAAGTGAGGCTCTCTTACTGCGACCCTCACCGCTTTCATATTTCTAAATCTCTGTACCAATATGGTATAGTTTTGTTATTTAAGTCAGTAACATAGAACGAGCAACGAAAAGCTGGGGTTTGAATTGTATATAAAAGAAGCATCCGAATTATCAGGAGCCACTCAGAGAGCGATCAGGCTTTATGAATCGTTAGGTTTACTGAAGGTTTCTCGTTCAGGCAAGTACCGCATTTACACCGAAACTAACGTCAGCCTGATAAAAATGGTCAAAGAGGCCCAGACTCTCGGGATCAAGCTTTCAGAAATTGTCGATTTGAAAGACGATAAAGACAATTTTGATTGGCAAACGGTCAGGGATTTCCTAATTGAAAAGCAAAAAGACTTGGAGCTTCAAATCCAGCAGCTCGAAGAACAAAGAGATCGACTTGTGCAATATCGTGAATCCATCACTATTTGCATTGAAGGGGTTGACTCTCACCCATAGGTGAGACTTTAGACTGTACTTTCTTAACGTAAGGAATTCATATAATGAAAAAAGTACTGGTCATAAATGCAAACCCAAAAATAGAAAGCTTCTGTGCATCTATAGCAGAAAACTATGCGGAATCCGCTGCACTAGAGCATGAGGTTAAACAAGTTCACGTTAGTAAGATGAACTTTGATATGAACTTGGAGTATGGGTATGACCAAATGCCTTGCTTAGAACCCGATTTGCAGCAGTTTCAAGAGCTCGTTCTTTGGTCAGATCATATTGTTATTGTCACGCCTGTCTGGTGGGGGTCTTTACCTGCAAAGTTTAAGGGGCTGATAGACCGAGTATTTCTACCCAACTTTGCATTTCAATATGTAAAAGGTAAATCTTTCCCGGAAAAGCTTTTATCGGGTCGCAGTTCAGAACTCGTCGTTACATTAGACACGCCCCCATTTTGGTACAAATACGTTAAAGGTAATTTAATTTACAAACACGTAAAAAAGGCAATTTTAGATTTCTCAGGTATTAAAAATCGCTCTGTAACGTATTTTGGACCCGTTATCGGTTCTAATCCTGAAACAAGACACTCTTGGCTAGAAAAAACGTCAAAGCTAGCAAGCCGATTAAAGTAACCTTTTGTTCTAGTTTCGATGAAATAAGGTGTGCAGTAAGCGCCTAACTATCAAAACGATATCTCTGTGTCGCATTTTGTAAGCTTTTTTATGATCGAATTCTTATCATTATTCCTTTAAATCCCTACTTCAGTTAGAGTTTTATGCGGTGACCAACGTGTTGTCCGCCGCATAAACTAAGCGTTATATCTATCAAAGGAAGAGGTATGAAAACACTATTAAGTATATTTTTATTTGCGGTCTCATTTCAGGCTTTTGCAATCGAAAATTGGACTGGTGAGGTAAAGTGGGTAAATGTCGATGAAAATGGTAGTGCCTATATTTTTATCGATTATCCTAGAAGTGGACCAAAATCAAATTTTACATGTGGTAATCATAATATTGTTTACCTTGGCACAAAAAATCGCCCTGCAAATTCAGCTTTTTTATCTCAAGCCTTAATGGTCTATACGACGGGGAATACGATAAGGTTTGGTATTAGGGGGAATGGTGACTCGTGCGAGGCTACTTATATCTCAGCAAGATAAGACATAACAATCGAACAAGGAAACATACCTGTTCGCTCTCGTAAAAATATTTCCGAATTCTGTAAATAAAATATGTGATTTAGGTGGTTCAATGTTTAAAAAATTATTGTGTGCTTCTCTGTTTGTTCTGTCAGCTAGTTCATTTGCTCAAGGGTGGACTGAGCCACTAACTGTTGAGTCAGTTTTTACTGAAGGTAAAACAGACCTCATTGTTATTCAGACAAGTGGTGGTTCTGTTTATACGAATTCATGCGTAGCGAACAAATGGATGTTTAAGTCAGATACGGACGCTCGCAGAGGAAGGGCCTATAGTACTGCAATGTCAGCGTTAGTTAGCGGAAATAAAATTAAACTCTGGTATACAGATTCCTGTGAAAGCTGGTCGTATCATGGTGCAACATCAATTATGCTTATAAAGTAGACACAACGTTTAAAGAGACACTCCCGTTAAGGAAAAGGTTGAAGAAATTGCTCTTCAACCTTTTTGTCTGTTTAGCTGCCACTCTCGTTTTTAGTTGAGGGGATATTTCGCAAAACAGTACTTGACCCGTTCCTCTATGATGCCTACCATATCTCCATTATTTGAATCCCGTTGCTCACTTCCCTCCATACTTCGCCTTTTCAGGGCATTTAAATTTTCTCTTGAATCCATCAAAAAGAGAAAATACTTATGAGCCATTCAACACAAAATACAAATCCACTTTTTACTTCAAGAATTCACTATCCAGTCAACTTCGATGGTCACTGTGAATCAAACATATCTTACGACGAAGATCCTTCGCTAGTTATGGATGTTTATTACCCTAACTCGTTGAAAAGCTGTGCTCCAGTCGTCATTTTTGTTACAGGATATCCTGATTTCGGCTTTGAACAGATGACGGGAATGAAGCTTAAAGATGTACAGCAATACATATCTTGGGCACAGCTCTTTACTGCGTCTGGGATTGCGGCAGTCACTTACACAAATGTTAATCCTGAAAAGGATATTTTCACCTTGCTCCAGTATCTGGACGACAATGCAGTCACCCTTGGTATTGACCCAAACAAAGTCTCTATTTGGTCTTGCTCTGGGAATGTGCCAAATGCGTTATCTGTTCTTACTGAAAATACACAAGTCAAATGTGCGGCTTTCTTATATGGCTATACGATAAATGGAGACGGCTCACAGGCCGTTGATGATGCCTCGAAGTCATTTGGATTTGTTCATCCAGTCAATGGGGGAATATTAGCGGAGCTGCCTCCAGTATTAGTTGTAAGAGCAGGGAAGGACGAAATGCCAGGGCTAAATGATTCAATTGACTCATTTATATCGCAATGCCTGAGGCACAATGAACCTTTAACCTTGATTAACTTACCCAACTCGAATCACGCATTCGATGTCGCTGATAACCAGGTGTGTACACAGCAAGCAATACACACCATATTGGGATTCTTTAAAGAACACCTTACTTGCTGATCTCGCTATTTCTGGTCCAATAGCTGCTGATAATTTCCTCTTGTAGCTGTTGGATCATATTAGCAACGCTGTATTGTCCAATTACATAAATTAAAGTCTTAGTCTAAGTGGTGCAAAGTGCCTTAAGCTAAACTGATTCACTTAATTGGAGTAAGGTCTTGGTGAATTAGTGGAAGATTATCGTGGTCGAATACACTAATTTGATCTCAATCTTAAGTGATAATGATAATCTTTACTATTAAGTCTTTTAATCAAAATTTATAACTTGTATATTCAACGAGATGTATTTTGACGTTTTGATTCGGAAATCCCTATTATGAGCCCCCTCAAGCAATTATTTATATTAAACGCGGTTTGCATGACTGCAATGATGTCCATCATTCCAGTGATTGGTCCTATTATTCGAGAAGTAGGTTTGCTGGAATGGCATGGTGGACTGGTGGTGGCAATGTCGGGCATCACTTGGCTACTCAGTGCAAAAAAATGGGGTTCCATCAGTGACAAGAAAGGACGAAAGCCTGTGTTGCTGATTGCCACTTTTGGCTACGCCATCTCATTTATATTGATGACGGTATGGTTAGATTTATCACTACAAGCGACGTTTAACACGTTTGTTATCCTTGTGGGCATGATAGTTGCCCGCGCATTGGTTGGCTTATTTTTGGCGGCTATTACACCTGTTAGTTCCGCGTTCGTTGCGGATATCACCACTGCTGAAGAGCGACAAAGCGCAATGGCAAGTATTGGGGCGGCAAGTGCTATAGGTTTGGTTGCAGGACCTGCACTGGGTGGGTGGTTGTCACAGTACTCTCTTACATTACCTTTGTATGTGTTGGCGGTATTGCCAGTTATTGCATGGGTGTTTATTAAGCTCCTACTACCAGAAACGAAAGCACGTGTTGCACCTTCAGAGAGCACCATTAGCTTTTTTGATCCCCGCTTACGCTTCCCTGCGTTAGCCATGTTCTTTTGCATGTTCGCCGTTATTACTGCCCAAATCATCATTGGTTTTTTTGTCTTAGATCGTATCCGAGACACAGCAGAAGAAACGGCGCAACTCTCAGGCATTGTTTTAACCATTACTGGGGTGACACTGGTTATTACTCAAGGCTTTTTAGCCAAAAGTAAGAGTGACTTGTTGCTTAAAAGCTGCATGGTCGGTCCCTTAGCTACGCTCGCTGGTTTGTGCATTTCATCGTTCGCGCAATCGCCTGTTGTTCTGATTCTGGGATATGTATTTATGGCGGTAGGGTTAGGGCTTCTGTTTCCTGCGATACAAGCTATCACAGCTAACTCAGTGGGTGAGGATGAACAAGGCGCAGCAGCGGGTACCATCTCCGCTGTTCAAGGGCTATCTTCCATTGTGGTACCGATTGTTGCGACGGTTCTATACCAAACTAATCAAAGCTTCCCTTATTGGTTTGCAGCGTCCCTTATGGTGGTGTTGTTTTTACTTGTGCTTTCCAATCAAACCAAATTCAGTTCCCAGCAATACCAGCTAGACTAGTTGTTAAAGAGAACAGTCTTGGTAAGAAAAGGCTAAAGAATCCTATCTTTAGCCTTTTTGGGATCTTTGCACTTACCATTGAAACTTCAATTAAAGAACGAGTTTTGATCAGATTGGTGTCTAGGGGCAACTTTCACCATCTACGGTCTCCTCCGAGTGGCTATTGGCGTTGTGTGAGGAAGGGTAAACAAGGTCGCCAATCTTCGGCGACCGTTTTCGTTGTATCTATACTGTAACAGGGTAGTTAACGGCTAACTTCACAGATAGGGGCAGATATTTGAGATGGTGAGATTTTTAGCCCACAAGACATTAAGACTACTTTCGTACTATCAAGGAGTGTCAACTCTGCTTCAAACATAAATTTATTTTCTGCGAGGCGCATATCATATAAGTCTATATATGTAAGGCTTTTAAAGTCATAATTTTCATCAGTTTCATTATCGATAATTGAACAAATGTTCATTCGCTTAATTAATGTACGAGTTACCGGATCCATTATTTCAGTACGTAAGCAAGGAAACTCTGAATCAGGATGAAATAACACCCAACGAAATAATTTATTATCAACACGCTCAATACCCATCTCCCATGCATCCATGCTGACATATTGTTTATTTTGTTGGGAAAATGAAAATGGACTCACGAGGATAGCAAATAATGATAATAATATTGAAAAATTCACTTCTATTTCCTGTCTTAAGAGTTTAAATAGCTTATACGTGCTTTTCGTCTTTTCTCTGGAACATTGGTCCAGTTTTCTTGTTTTTTAATTTCTGTTTTAAAGGATTCAAGGTCATTTTTTGCAACATGCTCTTGTATTATTTTCCTTGAAGAACCATGATAATCCCCTCTAAACCTTAAATCAATTAACACATCTTTTATCTTAGAGTTAAGTTTTTGCCAATTGGTTTTACCATATGTAGTTACAACTGCTTTCTTTTGGCATATGCGTTTTACATCTGCTTCGAGCTCTTTATAGATAATGTCAAATAGCTTTAGCTGTGCAGTAGCCGTAATCTCAAAATCCAATAAGTCATTTTCAATAACAAATTGCTTCGCTGCATTACCTTTCTTACCAGCAGCCAACGAAATAGCACCTGCCTTTTTAGCCTCAATTTGAGCTAATGCCAAATGATTTTTTATCTGAGTAGAGGTCTTTTCTTTCATGTCATAACCACGCCCTATAGTTAACCCTGAATTCGATGACGGAACATGGAAACATCGGCTATGGTACAATCCGCCCTCTCTTCCTTCTTCGTTCCATGTCAAGATACCATTCTTGGGTGTCGTTATAGACTTAATGGTGTAGCAGCTTTTCAAGTAGCTAGACAGTTTCTTGAATGTACCACGATTTGCTGAAACAACACCATCAGGAGTACCCATTTTAACTACTTTTTTTTGAAACACTTTAATCAATGCAATAAAGCTTTCATCGACTTTATTATTTTCCAATGTGAGTGGTTTAAGACTGTTTTTTCTAGCATATGCATTTAATAAGGCTTTTATTAATTTTACATCAACCACTTTATTGGTGGATCTCAGACCAACATCTGAGTTCATAGATAGTGAAAACACGATAAGACTCCTTAAATGATATTTTATAAATGTAAAAACATTCTACTTTTCTTTGTTGCGTATTTATTTTTTAAATGCCTTTGATTTTAAATAATTTAAGAATTTCCAATCATGATTTTATATTGAAACTGCGGTCAACCTATCATTATTAATTAAGTGTAATCTTAGTTTCAGTACTTCTAGAGGGAAAGTTCAGGCATATACCTAAGAAGGAAACTACTCAAACCACATATTAATCCGATTTAATAATGAACAGCATAATATAAACCATGTCATCAATAAGAAGAGGGAGCGTGAGTTGTTAGAGTAAGTAAATAAAGTTGCTCTATTTTAGGAAGAGTAGTGTGCCTATACCGTCGTCTATTGCTATTGCTATTGCTATTGCTATTGCTATTGCGTACATAAAACTCAGTTAGAAGCAGCGTTCAGACTTGCTATCTGTATTCAATCTCTCGCGGTATGATTTCGGCATGTTTTTGCTTCAATGTAACTAGATCTTTGAATATTAGGTTTATCTATGTATGTAAACACATAGCCTATACAAATAAGAAATACTGTCTAAAGAATGCTAAGAGCAGTAATCCTTTGTCTCACATTTGGAGTCGACTTTAGCCATTCAATAGCAAGACAATACGCCCGCTGTTCATTGTTTAATTTACTTTGAGATTTAATAAATTGAAACGATGTTTTAAAAATGTGAGCGAGCTGCATTTTTCTTTCTCTGATCTCAAGTACTATTCGATTTATCAAAAACACCGCCACTTGATGCCGTGTAAAGTGAAAGATAAGAGAGTAGTAACTTCATGACTGACAACGTTATTTTGCCGGAGCTGCCTGCAACGCTTGATGAGCAGCGCGTGTTGAATCATCTACCTGTTGTGGTAGAAGCCATCAAACGAAACATCCCAAAGATTGGTGAGCGAAACCCCAAAATCGGTACTGAAGAAAACCAATGGCAGTATTGCGATCAATTTGACTGGGTGTCCTCTTTCTGGACGGGTGAACTTTGGCTTTGCTATCAGATGACTGCGCAAGAGCAGTTTAAAAACAGCGCCAAGCTGCGTAAGTCTTACTTTGCCGACATGTTGCTTGACCCGTTTTGGCTGGATCATGACTTAGGTTTTCAATACAGCTTGAGCTGCGTAGCGGATTACAATCTAACAGGCGATAAAGAATCCAAAATGATGGCGATTCGTGCCGCAGACCATTTAATTCATCGTTTTAGAAAGATTGGCGGTTACATAGTTGCGTGGAACGATACGCACCCGTTAGGACCAGAAATCACTCAAGGCAAGTCGATCATCGATTCACTACAGAATACCGCGTTACTATTCTGGGCTTCCAAGATGACAGGGTCACCGGTGTATGCACAAGCAGCGAAACGCCATAGCGAAACCTTGGCTAAATATATTGTTCGCGACGATTACTCTACTTATCACTCTTACAATTTCCACCCTGTGACTCAGGAGCCAATCAAAGGTGAAACCTTCCAAGGTTACGCCGACGATTCATGCTGGGCTCGCGGCCAATCGTGGGCGATTCATGGGTTTGCACAAACCTACCTGTACACGGGCGAAACGCACTTCTTAGAATTGGCGAAAAAGCTGGCTAAATACGCGGTAGAGCACATTACGCCAGACGGTGTCCCTGTTTGGGATTACTCTTTACCTGCAAATGAAATTCAATATAAAGACAGCTCTGCTGGGGCAATTACAGCAGCAGGATTGCTGTTGATAGCGCAATGCATTGATGATGAGGAAGAAGCCAAACCTTTCCGAGATTGGGGTATGTACATGCTTCAAGGCTTAATGGATAGCTGCGATTTAACATCGGATGATAATGCACTTGGCTTGCTTGCACATGGCGCTTCTTTTGTAAAAGTTGGGTTGTGCGACAACATGCTTCCTTATGGCGACTACTATTACCTTGAAGCCTTGATGCGCGCGAATGGATACCAAAAGTTCTTCTGGTAGCAGTTCTTTTGATAACAATTCTTTTGGTAACACAGTCTAAATCGGGCGATACCCGTCCGTTTATTAGCGGTTTTCTATAGGGCTCTGATTGAGCCCACATCCAGATTTGATCCGATAGTTTTTTTTTTGGAGCCTATGATGACAACAAATGCCTCTCGTAAAGGTCATATGACCCTGCCTGTTGAAACAGGTCAGGAAGACGTAGTTTTGGATTTATTTCAGCGCTGGCAGGCCGATGCCCTTCGAGATAGCGATGGCACAACGATGCCAGATTCTTTAGCGCAGCAAGACAGCGACATTTATTCTGTGATGTGTTTGGTGCGAGCGGATCAAGAATTTGCTAACCAGCACCCAGAATACCTTCATCGTAAGTATTTGATGTCGTTCCCTGTTACAGCAATGTCAGCGGACGTTGTAATCCAGCCGTTGGATGGGTACAGCAAAGATAAATACGAGCTTGATGACGACAGCGATCCCAAAACATGGTGGGAAGTGCGAAACCGCACAACGAACGAAGTCGTCAATTCTGATTTCTGGACGTTTGATGCGGCGAAGCAGCAAGTCGTTGTCAGTGATGCGACTCTCTATCATGAATATGCGGTTACCTTTATGGCTCGCCAAGTTTGGGACAGCGTTTCCATGTATAACGCACTGACCAACGACTGGAAAGGACCGAGGATTAAAAGCCTTGACCCATATCACCCAGAATGTCGAGCACATTTGATCAAGCATTTTGCCCATTGGCTTGAGACACATCCGAACACCTCTGTGGTGCGCTTCACGACGTTTGCATTCTTGTTTGTCATCGATACCGGCGAAAAAAATCAGGATATTTATCGAGACTGGACGGGTTACGGCGAAACCGTTAGCCCAAGAGCTTTACAGGACTTTGAAGAACGTTTTGGCTACACATTAACACCGGAAGATTTTGTAGATGCTGGCTACTACAACGGGACATATAAAGTGCCTTCAAAGCGTTATCAAGACTG
Organism: Vibrio penaeicida; assembly: GCF_030689305.1. Classification (GTDB taxonomy): domain Bacteria; phylum Pseudomonadota; class Gammaproteobacteria; order Enterobacterales; family Vibrionaceae; genus Vibrio; species Vibrio penaeicida_B. The sequence goes on from NZ_JAUYVM010000009.1 coordinate 118,466, forward strand.
GATGACTTTCGTGCAGGATTTTGTCGTGGACTTTGCAGGAGAGTTGGTGGAAATGGCGCATAAGGCTGGTAAAAAAACAGCCATGTTCCAAGGGGATCACTGGATAGGCACAGAACCGTTCCTTGAGAGTTATCAAAAAATTGGTTTGGATATTAATATCGGTGCGGTTGAAGATGGTGTCGCCTTGCGCAGGTTAACCGATTCATCAGGAGATCAAGTTCGCGAAGCTCGTTTTTACCCATATTTCTTCCCAGATGTGTTCCGTGAAGGAAATGATCCGGTTATTGAGTCGATGTCTAACTGGACGAAGATTCGTCGAGCCATGCTGCAAAAACCGCTAGACAGAATTGGCTATGGTGGTTACTTGTCGCTTGCGAACAAATTTCCGCATTTTATCGACCACGTTACCGAAGTATCCGCGCAATTTGGCGATTATCTAGAGCATACACAGCGAACTGAATCGCAAAAAATTCCGGGCAAAATTGCCGTACTAAGTGCATGGGGCAAAACGCGCAGTTGGCTGCAAAACCAAGCGAGAGACCAGCGTTTCTATGTCCCGCCTCGCCCAGATGTGATGGAGTTTGTTGGCAATAATTTGCTTGAGTGTTTATCTGGTCTGCCATTCGAAGTGGAATTCATCAGTTTTGATGATATAGCAGACAAAGGTATCTCTAGTGACATCAAAGTCATCATTAACACAGGTGATGCGAACTCAGCATGGAGTGGGGGAGAACACTGGGACAAGCCCGAGGTGCTGGTGGTATTGCGTAAATTTGTCGCGCAAGGTGGCGGGCTATTGGGCGTTTGCGACCCTTCTGCGTATCAAAAAAATGGGCGATATTTCCAGCTGGGCGATGTGTTCGGATTGGAGAAGGAAACGGCACTTACAATGGGACGTGTCGCCATGCCTGTTCAGGTAAACCGAGATCACTACTTGTTCAAACAGCTAAACGGCAGTATGGAATTTGGTAACCCAAGCTATGTGTACCCTCAGGCAGATGATATTGATGTAATTGCTGCGCAAGGGCAACATTTGGCGTTAACGGCACGCGAGTATGGACAAGGGCGTGCGGTGTACCTTGGTAATCTACCTTTTTCGATGGATAACGCTCGATTACTCCAGCATGTTCTGGTCTGGTTAGGGCAGCATGAAAATGGTGAGCATGCGTGGTTGTCTTCCCATCCGGATGTTGATTGCGCTTACTTCCCTGAAACTGGTAAAGCGACCGCTGTTAACTTCAGTGATGAAGCTCAGTCCTTAGAAGTGCTGGATCATTTAGGCAACCTTAGGTTAATTCAACTTAAGCCCTATGAGTGGCGCTGGTTTTCTTAATTTATCAACCATCTAAGATCGTCTTTTCAAGCAAGCTCACCCCTGAGCTTGCTTACATTTTCTTCCTAAAAATCGCTGATTGTTTTGTCTCACAGACGAGATGTGTTGCATCACAAAATGCAACTCAATCAAGATCGAAATTCCATTTTTTATATTTTGAAATAGCGTTTCTTTATTGCATTTGATAGTGTCTCGATTGAACTCAGCCAGCAGTATTGGCATGAGATAACAATACAATACTCAAGCTACCTCAAGGTGTTAGGTTCAGCGAGAGTTGCTTGGTTTTCAGGCAAGGCACCGATTTGAAGATCTAGTGGTTCTAAATCAAGAATCGGTAACGCAGCATGAAAGCAAAGCAAACTCGCCCTTGGGAGCTTATTTTCTGTCCCACTTCATCGTCAAAGAACTGGAGAAGGATTCGTCGTTCCACTGCGTTCCTGATTTTGAAATTGAGGGGCTTGAATTGAAACAGAAGATAGAGTTCTGAATCCTGCGCCTTGAGGTAGCTTGAGTATATAACTTCATAAAATTAAATCGAAACAAGTTGGCTTCTTACGCTGTTTTCTTTTGGGAATTCAGCACTATTGTACCCTACAAATCAGGAGCTCTAATGATAAATACACTCGCCTCCAAGTACATAAAACACATTTGTATCGTGCCTGTTTTACTGGCTAGTCAGCTGGCATTTGCGAATGATATTTCAACCTTAAAGCAGCGTGTCGCCCCCGACTATGCCGATCAGGAATCTGCGTCTGCTATCAGTAAAGGTGAAACATTATCGGGTTTGGTTCAGCAATACATCTCAACCCAAAACAGTGATGGCAGCTGGCCCGATATTGACTACAGCGTAATGGCCACAAAAGAGAAGCCGATCCGCCAGCATTTAGATCGGCTAAAAACGCTCGCAGCGGCAGATTATTTGAACGTTAATTCGCAAGCATATCAAGCTGTGATTAATGGGCTAAACCATTGGTATGCCGTAAACCCTGTGAATTCCAATTGGTGGTGGAACGATATTGGTAAGCAACTTCGCCTTGGTCCCATTGCTATGATGCTTGGTGACCAGCTTCCTTCAGATCTTGCTACTAAGATCGCCCAAGATATGCCATCTAGCCCAAGTAAAACGGGAGCCAACCGTACCGACCTTTCCAAAGGCGTTATTTGGGGGGGATTGCTAAACCAAGATTCTGCGCAAATCGGGAGAGGTCTAGATGGCATTGAAGAAACCATAGTGATAACCAGCGCTGAAGGTGTTCAGTCGGATTACTCATTCCAACAGCATGGTCCGCAGCTTTATACGCGAGGTTACGGGGAAGTGTTCTTTGACGCCGTGTCTTTCTGGGCATATCAGGTTCGTGACCTTTCTTGGAAATTCACACCACAGAGCCATGATCTATTAGCGAATTACTTTCTTGAAGGGGTACGTTGGTCTAACAGCAAAGGCACGCTTGACTACAATGCAATGGGGCGTGGTATTGCGAGGAAAGTAACACCGAATATGTATAAGTTGCTGAAACAGACAGATTACATTGCGGCGTTAAAACCACAACGCGCTTCTGAAGCTCAGGCGTTTAAACAGCATATTCAAGGCGGTGATTCAGGGCTAAACGGATTCAAATCGTTTTGGCGGTCCGACTATGCCACCAAGGTAGGCGCGAACCATTTCATTGGAATTAAAATGAACTCCGCCCGCATTGAGCCTACAGAGGCAGGTAATGGTGAAAATCTGCTGGGCTATTGGCTTGGGTTTGGTAGCACGTTCATCATGCAGCGCGGGGATGAATACCATAACCTATTTCCATTGTGGAATTGGAAACTTGTACCTGGTGTGACGGCACCTGAATATGAAACCAAACCAGCTGATTGGGGTAAGATTGTTCAGCAGACAACGTTTGTCGGTGGGGTTTCAAATGGCAAGTACGGCGTGTCAGTGATGGATATGGATGTGTTGAATACACAGGCCAAGAAATCGTGGTTCAGCTTTGATGATGAATTGGTGGCATTAGGTGCTGGAATTTCATCGACCCGTTCAGAGTACATGAATACAACCGTTAACCAAACTCGACTCAATGGACCTGTAACGGTAGATGGGCAAGCCTACGAGAAAGGGAGCCGAAAGCTGGTTAACTCTAGTTGGGTACATCATGACAACGTGGGCTACGTTTTTCCAGCTAACTGGTACGGTCACATGAACAATGAGACTAAATCAGGTAACTGGCGAACCATTAACGCTGGGCAAGAAGACAAAGTTGTGACTGATGATGTGTTCATGCTGCGTATTGGGCACAGCTGGCAGCCCACCAATGCGACCTATCAATACATTATCGCTCCGAATAAGACCGTTTCTCAGACCGAGCAATACGCATCAGCCATTCCGGTTGCAGTATTGAGTAATACTTCCTCGATCCAAGCGGTTCGTCATAACGGATTAAACGTAACAGGAATTGTTTTCCACAATGCAGGCTCATTGGAACTGACGAATGGCTCCACAGTAACGGTGACAAAACCAAGTGTTGTGCTGGTTGATCAGTCGGGTCCTGTTGAAAAAATTACGCTATCTACACCGGGAACCAGTACCGGAGTAGGTATTACTTTCAATAATGGGGCATCTTCTAAATCGACCACCGTGTACACGTTTGGAAATGCAAATCAGCTTGGACAGAGTGTAAACGTAGACTTTAATGCTCCTGTCATTGTTCAACCAGCTACGGTCAATGTAAGCGCAGATGCGTTTGTTCGTGACGGAATGTACGCTGGTAACAGCTATGGCGCAAACAGTTACCTGACGGTTAAAAAGGATGGAGTGAACTACAGCCGTAAAGCTGTCTTTAAGTTCGATTTGTCGGCACAAGACATTTCAACGTCGTCCAAAGCGACATTGCGACTTCACGTGAAAAATGTGAACACTGACGCTAACCGCACGCTTACGGTATCGCGCTTAGCGAACAGTCAATGGCAGGAAAGCAATGTAACGTGGTCTAATTTACCTTCAGAAGCGAAAATTGGCTCACAAATTCAACTGCAACCCGCAGATAAAAACTCGTGGATTAAAGTGGATGTGTCTGATTTGCTCCAAGGCACGTCGCTGAGCTTGTCGGTTGAAAACAAAGGTAACGCCAGTGGTAAATCGGATGTCGCTTTTTCTAGCCGAGAAAGTGGGCTAGGGGCGCAGCTTGTTATTACACCGTAAGTGGCGGCTACTATCCACTACAGTCTAGAGTAGGCAACAACACTTCTAGAATGAGTACAACGGCTCCTGCAATGGAGCCGTTTTCTGTGCTATCGGCATTCTTTGACTACAATGTTTACATCTTCAACGATTTTGTAGCCGCTATGGATAGACGAATTCAACAATCACTTTATGAGCAATTTCAGGTAACTGAGCTGGAAATAAATTTGCGTAAGAGATTGTTTGAGTTATCTGATCTCGAACTGGAGAGGCTTCATACCTATCGCAGGAAAATAGAGCCTCATGTCCACGACTTAATTGGCGAGTTTTACGATCTCTTGATTCGAGATGAATATGTCCCCCGTTTAATTGGCGACAGTGAAACTTTTAACCGGCTTAAAACTGGGTTACACCGATACATCCTTGACTTGTTTTCGGGCTTTTATGATTCTGAATACGTTAACAACCGGCTTCGAATTGGGCTTGTCCACAAGCGCATTGGGGTAGAACCCAAGTATTTTCTATCGGCAGAACGTTTTCTGATTCGATGTATATCCAACAAGCTAGAAACAATCATAGAAAACGCAAACGAAAGGCAATCAACGATTAACTGTGTCAGTAAACTCATTGCATTTGATACGTCATGGATTCTAGATACTTACATAGGTGGGCTAATGGATGAAATGCAAGATATTAAGGCAAAAACCGATACTTATGTAAAATCTTTAGAATTGAAAGTAGAGAGCCTGACGGCACTCGCGAACAGGGACCCATTAACTGAACTGTACAACTCTCGAGCATTCCGAGATTCATTAAGAAAAGCATTGTTACTGTCGAAGCAAAACCGTATGTCGGTTTCTGTTGTGTACTTGGATGTTGATGATTTCAAAGGAATTAATGACAATCACGGACACCAAGAAGGTGATAGAGTGCTAAAGCACATTGGCTTCCTATTGTCAGAACTTCCCTCTGAGTCTGATATTGCATGTCGTCAAGGGGGAGATGAATTTTGTTTGGCAATGATCAATTGCCGAGCCGCTAAAGCGTTGAAGTTTGTCGAAAGTTTGATCGAACAGTTTAAAAAGGAATTTCCAAAATACTCTCTAAGTATTGGTATCGCCCACCATGGCGAAGATGGAGATAATGACGTCGATGCGTTAATTCATAATGCAGATAAAAAAATGTATATGGCTAAAAAAGCCGCAGGCTTTAAGGTTTGTGCGTAAAATGCGATTTCACGAACTCATACACTGTTTTGAAAACTGAATTACCTAATTCATTCCAACTAAAAAGCCCTCTAGCATAAATCTAAAGGGCTTTTGATTATTTCAGACCATAAACAGGTGTTAGTTTACGGCTGCTTGTGTTTTCAATTACTTCACTTCTACAGAACGACCAACACGACCATTTGTTGCAACTGTACGAACTTTAACGCCCGCAGTTACAGAAGGTTGGTTAGATGCATCGTAGTCAGCCCAAGTTGTGCCATCCACAGAGTACTGGATAGTTACACCAGGGAAGCTAGAGTTAGCAACCAATTTACCTGCTTCGATTTTCGCACCTGGTACTGGTAGACGGTAGTAAACGCCAGCCTGGTCAAGTTTCGCAAGCTCTTTGTAGCCCAATGCGTTTGCAAACGTTTCCCACTCAGCATCACGAGTCGCGGTATCAACGTGAGAAGTACCTACAAATCCATCAACGTTAGATTTGAACGTAGTAGACGCATTGTAATCCAATTCCCAATCTGCTTTAGACCATGCACGCTCAGCCATTGCAAGAACACGTGGGAATGCCATGTAATCTTGTTGACGCGCAGTACGGATTGTTTCAGACCATAGGTGACCTTGAATACCTTTGAAGCTTCTGTTCAGTGCAACACCGCCAGCAGCGTACTCCATTGGAGCACCCATACGGTCAAGCATAGTTTCAGAGTTTGCAGGTAGGTTTTCAGGCATGAATCCAAATACTTCACGAGTATCAGTTTCACGAGAACCCCAGTAGTATCCTGGCTCCGCAGGGTCAACTTCGTATGGGAAGTCGAAGTAAGTGGAATCTGGAGATGAAACAACCACTTCGTAACCCGTGTTAGCGATAGTGTGTGTTTCGTCTGCGCCACCCCAGAACAGTGTGCTCCACGCGTACGCCGACGTTCCTTCACCTGCCAATGTATGCGGGTTGATGTATTCGCCGTGCTTCAATCCATCGTTCCATGCAGCCAGAGTTAGGCTGTATTTCTCTAGGATCCAGCTAATACGTTGGATGAAGTATGGACCAAGATCATCAACGTTGTTGATGCCGTTCCACTCAACCGCAAACATCTCTTTACATAGAGGAGACTCTACCCAAGCACCTGCTGTTTCATCTGCACCGATATGGTAGTCAGTTAGAGGTTGGCCAGCATCACGGTGTTGGTTAACGATCTCACCAATCACTTTATCCATGAACTTGAAGCTAGACTCCATACATGGGTTGATAGTGTTGTTTGTGTAGTTTTGAACAGAGAAGTACTTAGTTGTGTCATCTGGGTCAGTTAGCAAGTACTCTTCAGCCTTCACCAAATCGCCTTGTGCTGCATAAGTCTCGTAACGTGCTTCCATTGCAACAACCGCTGCTTTGGAGTGACCTGGCATATCCATAGATGGGATAACTTGGATATTACGAGCGTTTGCGTACGCTACGATTTCTGCATAATCTGCTATAGAGTAGTATTGCTTTTCTGCAGCTTGATCAGGACCAGAACCCAACTGAGGAAGAAGACAAGTTGTTTCGTCTAAATCGTGACAACGCTTTGCACCAATATCTGTTAGCTCAGGAAGCCCAGGGATTTCCAAACGCCAACCTTCATCATCTGCTAGATGGAAGTGGAATTTGTTCATCTTGTATGCGGCCATTTGGTCTAGGAACTTAAGAACCTGCTCTTTAGTTTGGAAGTTACGAGAAACATCCATGTGCATGCCGCGGTAATCGAAGCGAGGCGCATCGTAATCTACTGTTACTTTTGGAAGTTCAGTACTGCCAACAGTCACAAGTGAAGCCAGTGATTGAAGACCGTTGAATACACCGTAGTTATCACGGCCAATAACAGTCACGCCACTCGCATCTACTTGTAGCGTGTAAGCACCTTTCGTTTCGCGTCCAACAAATGCTTGGTGACCAGCGTTGCTGATTAACTTAACTTCCACACCAGCGTTCGTCGTTACACCGAGTTGAGAAAGACGAGCATTCACTGCTTCCACTTGGTCAGCGCGAAGCGCGTTGTTAACCACTTTTAGGTTGAGGCCAGCAGCGATATCGATAGAACCAGTTTGAATGGTCAATTCAACAGGTGTAGGAATAATAGAAGCAGAAACCGCAGACTGACCTAGATCGGCAACGTCTGAGTTTTTATCAAAACGAGATTGAGTTGTTGCAACGTTAGTTTGATCGCCAGCGAAACGACGCCATTGATCCGTATCTGCAGGGTTGTTGCTAATTGGCGTTAAGAACCCAGATAGGTCTTCAAAGCCAGTATCGGCTTCTTTAACAGCCGTGTTTTTAATTAATACGCCATCCAAGCCTTCAGCAGAAATATAGTAATTTGGCATGAAGTCGCTATTTACGATCTGCCAAAACTCTGCATCATATTCAACAGTTACAGATTCGCCAGGTTGCAAGCCTTTAAATTTTGCAGTTGGAGAAACGCGATGCAAATCACCATCTATATGGGTAATAGTAAATAAATCTCCACGCGTATCTAATACGCGGTGAATACTTGAGAAATACATATCCCAATCTGTATTTACAGCATTGGTACTTGTGTTTGTGATCGTTACTTCAGCACGGTAGCAAAGTCCCCAAGGACATTCTGCTTTCGAGTCTGCAGGTTGGTTAACCACAAGCGAAGTGGATACATTCAGAGAATCAGCGGTGGCTTGAAGACCTTGTTGTGTTTGAGCGTAAACGCCAGAACTAGCAAGGGCTAGAGCCATGGTCAAAGCAGTTACTTTAAAGTTCAAAACTCAATCCTTTATGTTTTCATACGTGTTGAAACAATGTCAGGCTACTACTTAATCCTGTTACCAGAATAAACCCGATAATATTGATGAGTTTGTCATTGCAAACTCATTCCTACTTCCTATTTAGTGAGATTATCAAGAGACTTTCAATCGTTTAATTCGCGAAGCGAAATAAAAATAGTAAAAATATGGTGTACAGCAAATAAAGGAATGAAATTTGTAATTGATATTAATAATAATAAAGTACTAAATTGATTTATAACAATTTTCGCTTGGTATTGATATTAATGTTTATAAGATTTTGTGTTTATAAAATAAACATTTTTACCAAAGTTTCCACATCAAAAGATTAGAGGCTAATTGTTGAATTTTGCATTTTAATTTATGGATCTCGTTGTTTGAATAATATTACCGAATGCATGATTCTATAAGGAGAAAGCTGACTGAATCTCACAAAATTATATGGCAATTGTTATGAGAGTTGTTTCATTTAATGAATTAGATCGCAAACTATAAAAACACTTCTTTCTTATGACATCGAATGCAAATGTTGGTTCTACGCTTATTTTCGAATTATTTGAAAGAAGGAAATTCAATGAAACGTTTAATAGGGTCTTTAACGTTAGCACTTTCATTCTCATCGGTAGCTTTGGCTGCTGCACCGCCGATTATCACGTGGGAACCGGGTAAGACAACGGTAACGAATGGCGATGTCGTCATTCATAACAACGTTTGCTATGAAGCGAAAAACAGCCCTGGAGCATGGGATTCCCCAGGAACCAGTGCTTGGTTTTGGACGGAAGTACCTTGTGATGGCAAACCACCTGTCGATCCAATTGATCCGCCGAAACCTGATCCAAATGGGAAAACTGTGATTCCAGACGGAAAAGGCGGTTACTTGATGCCACGCTCTGAATTACTGGCACGCGAAACCAGTTTAACAAGCACTCCGCTGTTTGAATTGGTTCGCGCAGATATCCAAACGTTGGACAACGCATCTGTTGAAGCGGTATCGCCACTTCTTTCAACAAACCCAGAAAACGTACAAAGAGTTGAATCAGTAGTGAATGAAGCGATGTGGGACTTCTTATTCCCAATTCGTAATGAAAAGTACACTTACGTCAATTTCTTAAAAGGCATAGCCAAATTCCCAGCGTTCTGCCGAACTTATACCGACGGCAGAAATTCAGACGAAATCTGTAAGCGTTCGCTTGCCACTATGTTTGCGCACTTTGTTCAGGAAACAGGGGCACACGCTCCTGGTTGGGATGGTGCGAAAGGTAATCCCGAATGGCGTCAAGGTTTGTACTTCCTGCGTGAGCGTTACAAGTCTGAAGATGTTTACAACGGAACCTACAATGCTTGTACGGGGTGGCCGGGTGAACGTTGGCCATGTGCACCACAAAAAAGCTACTTTGGACGTGGCGCGAAACAGCTAAGTTGGAACTACAACTACGGTCCGTTCTCTGAAGCCATGTTTGGCGATAAAGACGTACTGCTTAAAAATCCTGCTTTAGTGGCTGATACATGGTTGAACTTGGCTTCTGCGGTGTTCTTTTATGTGTACCCACAGCCGCCAAAACCTAGCATGTTGCATGTTATAGATGGTACTTGGCAGCCAAATGCAGCAGACAAATCGCAGGGTATTGAACACGGTTTTGGTTCTACCATTCAAATCATTAACGGTGCATACGAATGTGGCAAAGGCACAACAACCCCACAAGCTGCGAACCGTATCAAGTACTACAAGCAAATCACAGCGACACTCGGTTTAGACATCACAGGTGAGAAACTGGACTGTGCAGACATGAAAGCGTTTAACACCGATGGTGCAGGTGCGATGTTGATTTACTGGGACAAAGATTGGGGTTGGGATGCCAATACCCCGGGGAACCATAGCTTCAGCTGTAAGCTAGCCGGCTACCAAACTGCATACAGTGCGTGGTTTAGTGGTGATTACGAAAACTGTGTTGAAAAACACTTTAACGTAAGAGCGACAGACGCGAATGGTCAAGTGATTCCAGACGGTCAATAATCAAGGCTATTTTTTTATAAACGCAAAGTTTTTTATAAACGAAAAGTTGGGGTAGGGATATTTTTTCCTACTCCAACGTTTCTTTTATTAAGAACACGATATTTGCTTCATTCTACGATTATTTGACCAGTCTTTTATTAACCTTCTTTAAGTACCCATCAATTAAACAAAACCTCTCGTATGTTCAATTCATACATTTAATATCTACCTTTTGCTTTTAAATCTAAACTTACGTTAATTGGTTCTGTTGAGATTAATCTATAAAGGTTAAGAATTAAAATCCTAAATATAAATAGCATTAACAAACTGTTAAAAATATTAATTACTAAAGTGTTTTGATGGTTTTTTGCTCTATGTCATTTTTATTTCCATAGTTTCGTCAATATTTTGTCAGAGTTAGGTCATTATTTATGTAAGGTGTTTTTGTGATTTAAGTTATTGAATAATAGTAATTTGATTAAAATTAAACCAGACTTTGTAAGTGTATATTGTTGGTTCTTACATATAAAAATGTGAAGTTCGTTGAATAAATCTGCTGTGTCAATAAAATGAACACCAATTACCCAAATCATCAATAACTTCTTATTGATGTTCATTAATAAGGACAAACAACATGCTTACTAAACTATTTGTTAACGCACAATTTGCGCTAGAAAAATTCAAAAAAGACGAGCGCGGTGTAACAGCGATTGAATACGCGATTATTGCAGTTGCGATCAGTGGAATTGTCTTTACTGTATTTAGTGGAAATAATGGGCTTCAAGGTGCACTAGAAGGTGCTTTTGGCGCAATTAAGACAAGACTAAGTCAAGCTATATAAAGTATTAGGCGCTTATCTAATAAGCGCCTAATTTTTCAGTGTCATTCTAATGTCAAGATATTATGTATTGCCCGCGTTTTCGTGTATCGCATTAACTCAAGGTGAAAGTATTGAAAGCTAAATTGATAATGGTATTTTCTTTAGTTGCGGTTCTTACTGGTTTGTTTGGGTTGGCAGGAAGCTTGAGTCAAAACGACGAAACAGTCGAAGTCGCCAAGGTCGAAGAAGCAAAAGTGAAAACGTGGGTGCTTAAGTCTTCGGTAAGCAAAGGTGATTTTGTTAAGCAGGACCTCCTTAAAATCCGCTACATCCCTGAATCCGAAGCACTTGAATATGGAGTCTCTGAAGATGTGGAACTAGACCATGTGATTGGGTCGGTTTTCCGCTCTTCCATGCCAGCCAATCAAATGTTGTATAACGCCGACATCATTAATCCAGAAGATGATGGTTACATCCACTATGTCATTGCAGCGAATCGTGTGCCTTATGCGATTGAAGTGTCGCCTTCCGACGTAATTGGTGGAGTGATCTCACATGGAAGCATGATTGATGTCGTTGCTTTGTCACTCCCAGACAGTGAATTGGCATCGAACAACTCGCTCCGCAGAACCATGTCCATAACTCCGGTGTTAATTGGTGTTAAGGCATTACAAATCAAAAAGCCGATTTCCAACCAAACCGACGACGCGGACAACTCCGATATACAAAAAGTCAGCGTTATCTTAGAGCTTACACGCAAACAGGTAGCCAAACTGACGGTTGCCAAAAGAATTTCAGAACTTGAAGTGCATAAATCTATCGGGCAATACGCACCAGAAGACCTTCAAGCCGATGCGGGTGATGTACTCGCAGACTTTCGCTCTATTACCGAATTCCGCGCTGGCGAATCTGCCATTAAATAAGGGAATACCTCAATGCTTTTAATGCTTAAGCGCTTCGCGCTTATCTTTGTGGCTTTGCTTGCCTCATTTCCCGGACAAGCTGCCCGTATCTGGAACCTCGCTGAAGGTGAGGCCAGAAGCTTATCTACTGAACAAGAAATCACATCAGTCTTCATTTCAAACCCTAAAGTGGCGGATTATCAAGTAATCGATAAACATAAGGTTGTGGTATTTGGTAAATCCCTTGGGTCGAGCTCTTTGCTTGTGTTTGATGAAACGGGCAAAACCATCGCTAGCCGCAATCTAGTCGTTAATAAAAGCTTGGTGCACATTCAGCAGCAAGTTCAGCTTAAATACCCTCACGCGGAAGTCACCATTTATAACCTAGGTAAGCAAGTTGTGCTTAGTGGTGTGGTAGCGACCGAGCAAGAAAAAGACGAGATCAACATATTGGTTGGCGAGTTGATGGGCAAAAAGTCCGAAGACTACCAGCTAGAGTGGGACTTAGGTGACAACCAATACGAAATGGAGTTTATGAAGCGCCGTCATTTTGAAGGCATCGTAAACAACATTGAAGTTGCCTCAACTAAGCAGGTCAACGTTAAGCTTTCCATTGCCGAAGTATCGCACTCGTTTTTAGAAAAGTTTGGTGTTGAATACGGCAGCCTAGGGCATACCGCGGGCAACTTTGCCGACATGATCAAGAATTTCAGTGCGGATGACATCGTTTCTATCATCAGCGCCAGTGGCGATGACACCGTCGGACAGATTCTAGCGGAACCCAACCTTTCTGTTATTTCAGGTGAAAGCGCCAGCTTCCTAGTCGGTGGTGAGTTGCCTATCGTTTTGGTGCGTGATGGCACCACCGAAGTTCGTTTTAAAGAATTCGGTATTCGTTTGGAGCTGATGGCCAAAGTACTGCGTGACGAGAAAATTAAATTGTCCCTTATGCCGGAAGTGAGTTCACTCGATACCCAATATTCAAACGACAAATACAACCTGCCAGCATTAAAAACACGTCGCGCAAGAACGACGGTAGAACTTGGCGACGGTCAAAGTTTTGTTCTTGGTGGCTTATTGAGCACAGAAGACATTGAATCGCTGAGAAAAATCCCTTACATCGGCGACATTCCTGTGTTGGGTTCGCTGTTCAGAAAATCCGACACCAAGCGCAATAAAACCGAGCTGATCATTGTGGCGACTGTCAATTTAGTGAAACCGATCCACCCATCCCAAGTTCAGCTTCCAACCATGAAGAGATCCAGCACCTTATCTCGCTTCTTTGCGTTAGATAAAGAGTACCAAAAGGCGAGTGAAACATGGGCAAATGAAATTCTGGCTACCGGAGGCTTTAAGCAATGAGAAATCTAGGATTAGTCGCAGTTATCTTTCTTTTTTTAAGCGGTTGTGCAGACAAAGCAATTGAACGTTCAGGCTCCGATATTCATGTTGTCCCAGTTACGTACTCCATTGCGCTGAATATTGAAAAAAACAAGAGAAAGAGTGCGCAAAAGAAGCTGGATGAATTTGTAAAAGAGCATTGGGACGTCATTGTTAACCAAACCATAGAGCTCAGTTGGCGAACGCGTGAAGGCAAAAAGTGGGCACAAAAAACGCAGGCCCAGCTTCAAAAGCAAGGCGTATCGCCAGAGCAAATCCGCATTATTCAAACCGATGCTGGGTTTGGCGAGCGTTTTGATTTTGAATTCAAAACGGTGGTCTATAAGGCGCAAGTTGAAAGTTGTGATTACGAACAAGTCGGTTCTTATGGTGGAGTTAAGTATGGTTGCTTTGCCGAAAATGCGCGCTGGCAGTCGATGGAAAACCCAGAAAAAATGTTGACCAATTCGCCACAAAAAAATGGTGAGGGTCAGTAATGTTTGACTTAGTTGATCTGCTTAAAACAGATAAGGCTCCCGTCGAGCAGGAAGAAAAAATCACCTCTGTGCTCTTCCATCAAACCCAAGAATGCAAAAATTTGGTGGAAGAAGCGTACCGCTTTGAAGGGATCAGCGCGCCAGCGGTATTGGAAAATACCGATGCTGAAATACGTAAGCACATTCGTGAATCGACCATCGAAATCGTCATTGTAGAGCTTAATGTCAGCGACAATGTGACGGAGGATATGCGCCAGATCAGTCACTTATTACCTAACCACGCTTCAGTTATCGTGGTCGGCAGTGAAGATGCGATATCAACCATTCGACACCTCAAAGACATGGGGTTCTATTATCTGTTTTGGCCGGTGACTAAACCGGAATTGATCGACTTTGTTCGTAACGTTAATGACAACCGTCATCGAAATAGTGGTTTAGGCAAAAACAGAAGCGCTAAAAAAGTCGCCGTTGTTGGGGGGAAAGGAGGGGTAGGTGCATCTTTACTTTCTGTCGAAATGGCCTACGAACTGACCACCAAAAAAGACAGTAATTGTGTCTTGGTTGACCACAGTTTCTTTGGCGGCAACCTCGATATTTTATTGGGGATGAAACGTTTTAAAAAGCGTTCCATTTCATTGGGTGCATTGAGTGCAAACCTTGATGCATCGTACGCTCATAGCATGACCACAACAGTCAACCCAATGTTGTCGTTGTTGTCAGTGGATTCGGATGAGCTGAACGAAACCCAGCTAAAAGAGTACACGCGGACGTTGTCGGATCAGCTTTCAGATCAAAACAATTTCATCATTGAAGATTTATCGCGCTCATCGTTCAGTAAATCCGATATGGATTACATGGCAAGTGAGTGCGATATCGTTGTTTTGGTAATAGAACCGACCGTTTCGTGCCTAAGAGCGATGGCTTCGTTGGTGGCGAAAATGGAAACGTTGAACTCCACTGCGCGTTTTATCACCGTTCTCAATTACACCATGCCTGAAAAAGCGTCCACCGTTAGCCGACAAGATGTGGTGAAGTTCCTTAAACAGCCCATTGATGTGGAATTCCCTTATGAACCGAAAGCGGGCGAATTGATCCTTGATGGCAAGCGACTGTGCGATAGCAAGCTAGGAATTAGTGGGAGCATTCATAAGCTAACGTCGTTGATGTTGGGTGAATCCGTAGTGTCGCAAAAGAGCAGCATATTTAAACGCCTAGTGAAGAGAGCGTGATGATAGACCAATCCAGATCCATATATATCGCCATTCGTGAGCAAATTTTCGAAGCGTTAGAAGCCGAAGCGGTGACCACATTAACGAAAAGCCAACTCAGCAAACAATTAGCGAACGCCATAGATGTACTGATAGAACGTCAGAATCTATCGGTTGCGACTATTGTTCGCGAAGAGTTTGTTAAAAGCCTAGTCGATGAATTGCACGGGTTAGGGCCATTGCAAACGCTTATGGATGACGAATCCATCAGTGACATCATGATCAATGGTCACAAAGACGTGTTTATTGAACGAGGCGGGCTTGTAGAAAAATCGCCAGTCACGTTTATCGATGAAACCCAGTTGCTTAATATCGCCAAGCGCATTGCATCACGCGTGGGTCGCCGAGTGGACGATTCTTCCCCGACGTGCGATGCGCGATTGGAAGACGGAAGCCGAGTCAATATTGTTATTCCACCTATCGCGATTGATGGGACGTCGATTTCCATTCGTAAATTCAAGAAACAGAGCATTGGCTTAGAACAACTTGCAGGCTTTGGTGCAATGAGTGCAGAAATGGCAAAGCTTCTGATGATTGCTTCGCGTTGCCGACTCAACATTTTGATTTCTGGTGGTACGGGTTCGGGTAAAACCACCATGCTGAATGCGCTGTCTCAGTTTATTTCTGAGAAAGAGCGCATCGTTACCATTGAGGATGCAGCCGAACTTAAAATGATGCAGCCGCACGTAGTCAGGCTCGAAACGCGAAAAGCCGGTATTGAAGGAACAGGGGAGATTGATCAGCGAGGGTTGGTGATTAACTCTTTGCGTATGCGCCCTGATAGAATCATCGTGGGTGAGTGTCGTGGTGGTGAAGCGTTTGAAATGCTTCAAGCGATGAATACAGGGCACGACGGTTCCATGTCTACGTTGCACGCCAATACCCCACGCGATGCCCTTGCTCGTGTTGAAGCCATGGTGATGATGGCAACCAACAACCTGCCACTGGAAGCTATCCGGCGCACCATTGTCAGTGCCGTAGATTTGGTTATCCAAATCAGTCGATTGCACGACGGAAGCCGTAAAGTGATGAGTATTTCCGAAGTCGTTGGCTTAGAAGGCAGCAGTGTTGTACTTGAAGAAATTTTCCGCTTTCAAGCCGCAGGCGAACATGCCGACGATGGCAAAATCAAAGGTAACTTCATCACAGCTGGCTTGATGCAGCGTTCTGTTTTGGTGGAAAAGGCGCGATTCTTTGGCCTAGAAAGCCAACTGAATGAAGCTTTTAAGCTAGGGCAATCGTCATGATCTATTGGATAGCGCTTTTGGTAGGTGGGGTATGCATTGTCCTGCTCAATCGTAATCAAACGTCTAAATCCAATCCATATTTGGAAGAGTTAAACCAAACCATTTTGGTGTCCTCCATGGATGGCGACAAACAGGCGGTTAACCTAAATTCATTAACCAACGAATCCATCTCAGAAAAGCTTCGCCGCTACGTAAAAACGACACGTCGGCAGCTTGGCGCCTTGCCTGAAATTAAAGCGATATGTTTTTGTATCGTATTGGTTCTGGCCGGTTTGTACTTCAATCAAAACTTTGTTCGTGGCAATCAATTGATTGTGATTGCCGTGGTTGAGGTGGTGGGGATTGCATTTGGTCTCCATTGGCTGCAAAAGAGAGAGCGGAACCAGTTTGAAGATTCCTTCCCTGACGCACTCAACATGTTAGCCAGTGCCGTGAGCGCGGGTGAAAGTATCATGCACGCCATCTCTTTTGTGGGCAAAAACCTGGAAGGGGAAGTGGGTCGAGAATTCAAATTGATGGGGGAAAGGCTTCAGCTTGGAGAATCGCCAGATACGGTTTTTGCTAAGTCGTGTAACCGCTTCCCTTATCCGTCGTTCTATTTCTTCGTTATTACACTGCGCGCCAACATGCAACGTGGTGGGCAGTTAAAAGACATCATCATGCGCCTCAACCGATTGATGTTCGATGCGCGAGCAATTGAAAAGAAGAAGTTTGCTCTGACATCCGAGGCAAGAACGTCCGCCAAAATTGTTGCAGCAATTCCATTTATCTTCATTTTGATGCTCAAGTACATGAACCCTGAAAACTACGAGTTTGTCATGTTCAACCCAGAGGGACGCCCCATTCTCTATTACGTACTGGGCAGCGAATTTATTGGGATCACCATTGTTTGGATGCTCATGAAGGCGGTGAAATGATGTTGAATTCTCAGCTTGAGCTTTTTCTGTTTCTCTCTTTGATTGTGTTTGGCTTAGCGTTTTCTGCTTACGCCTTATATAGCCATTTCGATAAATCCAAGCGAATGAAACACTTTACGACCATTGACGAACCTTTAGCGAAGAAACCGTTATTTGTAGAGCTACTGGACAAGGTCGAATCGCTTTTTTCTAAAAGCGATAACGATGTTGCCGACAAATTTTATGCGGCAGGTTTTTATCATTTCAAATACGCAAACCTTTATATTCCTGGCAAATTTACTCTATTAATTGGTGGAGCTGGTGGGTTTTATTTCCTTTCGAGGCATCTAGGTTGGGAACAAAACTCCGGTTTTATCGCGATTGCGGTTTGGGTTGTGTTTTGTCTAATCGCGCCCGACGCCTACCTTAACTCTAAAATGAAGGCATTAAGAGGCAAACTGTCTAGTCAGCTTCCTTACTTGCTTGATTTGTTGGCCGTTTGCGTTCAAACCGGTATGACGATTGAAGCTGCCATGACGTACTTATCGAAAGAAATGTCCGGTTTCGATAAAGACTTAGCCCAGTTACTGAAAAACACCAATGACCGTTCACGTATTGTTGGCTTAGATAAAGCGCTAGACGAGCTGTACGACCAAGTACCGACTAACGAAATGCGCAGCTTTACCATGACGTTAAAGCAAAGTCTGCATTACGGTACGTCTATCTATGGTGTTCTTACGACATTAGCGGCCGACATCCGTGATGTCACCATGCTTTCGATGGAAGAAAAAATCGGCAAGCTCGCCGCCAAAATGTCGGTTCCCCTAATCCTATTTATTATGATGCCAGTGGTGATTCTGATTGCCGCACCTGGTGTGATGAGGATGATGTCCAATGTTTAAACAATCCTTTGCTCGTGTTTGCCACCAGAGCCGTGTAACGGTGTGTCTATTGGCTATCGCTGTGCTTTCTGGGTGCGCTACTCAGCCTGAGCCGTCTTCTCTTATTGAAGAGGAAACATTGCTTATACAATCAGGAAACCATGAAAAATTGGTGGAGTACTATAAAGCGCAACTTTCCAAGAGTGAAAACCGCCAAACGCGCATGAAATTAGCGTTGGCTTACCTGAATTCTGGTGATCCGGAATCGGCACTTTTCTTTGTTTCGCCATTAAACATGGGGCAACAAGCTCATACAGAACCTCTTCTAATCGAAGCGAAAAGCCTCTATTCCCTCGGTCAATTTCGTAAAGCAAAAACTCAGGCGTTAAAAGCTTATCAGTTGAAGCCTAATAACGCCGAAATAGAGAATTTATTGGGCATGATTAGTGCGGCAAATTCCGACTTGGAAGAAGCAAGGCAGTATTTCACGTCTGCCAGGACCAACTTGTACGACGACATCAAAATTAAGAACAATCTGGCAGTTTTAAACATTGTTGAAGGTCATTACCAAAAGGCGGTGCAACTGCTATTGCCTATCTATTTAAAAGGCAAAGCGGACAAACAGATAGAAGCCAATTTAACGTTAGCCATGGCAAAGATTGGCAACGTTTCTTACATCAAGGATATGTCGAAAGGCGAGCTATCGGATCAAGAAATATTCGAGCGCTACCGTGCATTGAAAGACAGTAAGACCATCGGCGAATTCAAGGCAGATGATGTCAAGGTGAATGATTCCAAGGTGAGCCATGCCAAGACGAGTGAAATAAGCCATGAAGGGTAGCAAGAAGCGAATACGAGGCGTTGCGTCTATAGAGTTTGCACTTGGCTTTATGGCGTTTTGGATGATGTGCATGTTCTGGGTAGAGGTGAGTTACATGTCCTTTGTTTCTGCTGTCACCGATATCACTATTTCGGAAGCCGCGAGAGAATCCAAAAAGAGCCAACAGAGCTACGACAAAGTTTTCCAGAATGTCATCAATAACAGCGGTAGTGTGTGGGGAAAAGTGCTCGACCAATCCAAACTGAGAATGTCTGTTCAGTATCTGGCATCTGTTAGTGACTTAGAGCGTCACAAAGCCCCTTGTAAGATCCCAAAAAATACCCCACTGGCAACGTGCGGAAAAGAGAACAACAGTGCCATTGCCGTGTATCGATTGGATTATGAATTCTCGCCAATCTTCACTTTGTTTATGGACAATAGCTCGTTGTTTCGTCGGGAAGTCATTGTTATTCAGGAATACGAACGTGACAAATTTAAAATTTAAACAGAAAGGCAATTTTTCTGTGGAGTTTGCCATTGTTGGTGCTTTTGTTTCTTTGTTATTGGTGTTTAGCGCTGATGTGATTTTAAAGATATCAGCAAAGGGAAAGCTCGATAGGCTTTCTTACTCCTTGGTCAACATCTTGAAAGAGCGTACGCAGCTATACGGAAACAACTACAAAATCACCCGTTCTGAAGCGAATGCCATTGTCACTATTGGTCGAAATTCCTTGAGTCGCACCATGGGAAATTTCAATGAAAACCAACTTGGGGCGTTAGTAGAAGAACTGACTTTTAAAGGCATTAAGAAACCGAACCCATTAAAAAGCTATGCCATTGGTGGTCAGGTTTGCAACGTCACTCAACCACTTAGTGAACTCTCTCACTTGTCTGTCGTCACCTCGTGGGAACGTCAGGCGACGTTGTATCGCATTACCCTATGTTACGAAACGGACAATTGGTTTGGTTCGATTATTGGCGACAGTTTTACTACGGTGAGTTCGTCTTCCGTCATGCTGGGTCGTTAAACCTCAATATTGGAAACAGTGAATGAAAACTCATTTTCTCTGTGCTGGCTTGCTCACTCTGTTGGCCACAACAAACGCATACTCTTCCGAAACCTACATCTTTATAGACGGAAGTAATGATACTCAAAAAAACTGGGTGGAAAATCTTAACTCTTTATTTCTTCAGGAAGATTTGGAGACAAAAGAGATTGTTATTGTTGATATTTCGGACAGTCAGCAAACATTTACGGGTGAATTTGATTACATCCATGATCGTGATGGTGTCTATATGGCGACGTATCTTCCACGCCGGATTCCAGAAGTGATCGAAACTCAGCACACTTTTAATTCTCATTCTAAGCTCGAAGATTTTGCGGCCAAGTTGCTGAAAAAGATCGATAGCAATACCAAGGAAAAATAATCATGACACAACTTCTTACGCCTATCTTTGCCGCGACCATTTTGTCCATTTCGTCCCTAGCTGCGAATGCAACTGAACGTGAAACTCACGCGTTAAATTTCTACTGTGGTGGAGAGAACATTGAATACGAGAAAAAGATTGAAGTTGGGCAGGGAACACGGGTAGCGATCAATCAGGGCCCCTTTTATCAAATTGAACAGCTAGACCAAGAGCCTGCGACTCAAGCATTTATTACCCAACAAATTGTGTCTAGCGGCATTGATAAAGAGTGCAGTGAATATTTGCTGACCAATAGTACATTGCAATTCGTGAATGAATCTCAGGTTATTGCTCGGGTTTTCTTTGGTTTTGATCAGTCTAAATTGACGCAGAAGTCGCGCTACATTCTCAATACCATCGCCAAACAGATCTCAACAAGCCAAGGTAACTTGGTCGTAGAAGGGCACACCGACAATATAGGCGGTGAAAGCTACAACATGACATTAGGCTTGAAACGTTCTGAGACGGTTGCAGAATATCTCGAAAATCAAGGTGTTGATAAGTCATTGTTGACCTTGACGTCTAGAGGCGAAACTAAGCCTGTTCAAAGCAACCAATCTGACCATGGCAGAGCGTTGAATCGACGTGTCGAAATCAAGCAATAGTCGCTTTCATCTGTAAATCGCCCCATATATCACTCCAATCACTACGAGTCAGTTATGCGTTCATCATTACAACAACAGCGCGGTCACGCTGCTATTTTATTTGCGATTGCCCTTCCAGCACTTTTTGGGCTCTTTGTGCTTGCGACAGACGGCGCTTATGCATTGCAAGCCAAAGCGCGAATTGATAACGCGACGGAAGTGGCTGCTTTGGCATTGAGTGCAAAAGACGCAAGTAATAAAGACAGTGCAGGAGCCGGAAGTGGGAGTGCTGTGAATCGCAAGATCGCTACCGATTATATTGGCGCATACATGGGGGATAGCACCAAAGTTAAAAACCTCAGGATCACGCGTTTGGAATGCGAGCAAATTCCAGAGTGCAAAGCAGGAATAAAAAAAGGCGAACAGAGGTACATTCAATTTAATGTGAGAGCGGATTATGATCATGCCACTTTCTTCACAAGCGGCGGTCCCGCAAGTGGGTTTGATGGCAAAGTTACCGTGAGCAGCGCTGCTACATCACAGAAGTTTGAAGGGGACGCCGTAGACATTATTTATGCAGCGGATTTCTCGGATTCAATGAACAGAGGTTGGAGCGGCGGTAATAAATCAAAAGTGGAAGATTTGAAAGACATCATTGTAGAGGTGAATCAAAAGCTCAAAGATTACAATGATAAAAACAACCGGAAGTATGTGAACACGGTTGGCATTATCCCTTTTAGATCTGCCATTAAAGCCAAAATTCGCGGAACTAATCGATATTGCGAAATGAGTCAGCTGGTTAGAAAAAGCAAACACTATTCTTGGGCAAGCTTAAGACCGAATGAAATAAACTATTCGAAAACAGCCAAACAAATTTTTGTCGAGAAAGGCAGTTCGAATTGTGTTCACCAGCCGAATTGGGCGCGTGATAAAGAAGTTAAGCTGACAAAGGATTTCAAAGATTTTAATTCTAAGTTAAGTGGTTTTGTTGCCTATTGGGGGACCGCTTCTTATCAAGCCATTATTCGGGGTGCGCAATTATTGAAAGAGGGCAAAAATGCCAGGCGTTTAATCATTGTCCTTTCAGATGGTGCTGATTCCAACATAGCCAATATCAGCAACGCGGCGGTTCATCAGAAGCTGGTTGATTTAGGTTACTGTAATACCATCCGAAAAGAGCTTTCTAAAGGCAAAACAAAGGATGGCAGAAAGATTAAAGCAAAAATAGCCGCCATTGGTTTTGCGTACGATGCTGAGAAAAACCGAGCCCTTAAAGAGTGTGTCGGTGCCGACAATCTCTATAAAGCCGAGAATAAAGCGGAAATAAAGAGTAAAATCCTAGACTTGATTACAGAGGAAATCGGACACCTTAAATAAGGAACTTTATGAAAACCGTTTTGATCACAGGCTTTGAACCCTTTGGTGGAGCCACGATTAACCCAGCTCTGGAAGCAGTTAAGCAACTGGAGGGTAGGGAACTCAGCAAGGGGCGAATTGTTACCTGTACGGTTCCTGTAGTGAGATACGAATCGGTCGACATGGTGAAGCAGGCTATTCAAGCACATAATCCAGACATTGTTATCACGGTAGGACAAGCCGCAGGGCGAGATGCTATCACACCAGAAAGGGTGGCAATTAACATTGATGACTTCCGTATTCCAGATAATGGAGGGTTGCAGCCGATAGATGAACCCGTGGTGGCAGAGGGTCCCGATGCGTACTTTTCTACTCTTCCTATTAAAGCAATATGCCAAGTTTTGAATGAAAATGATGTGCCAGCGAAAGTATCGAATACAGCAGGAACGTACGTTTGTAATCATCTCTTCTATGGGGTTCAGCACTTCCTTTCTGAGTCGAATATCCGCCATGGCTTTGTTCATATTCCACTCTTGCCTGAGCAAGCGGAAGAATTAAAAATGCCCGGTATGCCTTTGGATACGATTGTTGAAGGTTTAGCGCTTATGGCGCAAGCGTGTATAGACCATACTCGGGACATTAAAGTGTCGGAAGGAACGATTTGCTAGCTGGTCTGTTAACCTTTCAACCTTTCAACCTTTCAACCTTTCAATCTTTCAATCTTTCAAGCAGAAGCTAACGCGTCCGCCATTTGATAGAAATAAAAAATAGAAAATAGAAAAGCCAGCTGTTTTCAGCTGGCTTTTGTGTATCTAAGCATGGTGCTTAGATTAAGGTCAACAGACCCTAGTAGTTAGAACGCTTTTGCTATTGAGCATAAAGATCCAACATCAAGCGAATCGTTGTCGCAAAGTGTTAGCAATGATGAGAGAAACTCATTTGCAATCAGATTCGCTACTTCTTCACTGATTTCAGTGGAGTCAAAGAAGAGGTTAAACGACATCGCATGCCCCGATGTCACCGACATGATGATTTGATGGCTTGTGCCACTTACGGTACCTAACCGCTCCAAGGTTAAGTTTTGCGTTTTGGGGTGTATTGGTTGTATCCCGTGCCCCATTTGGCTATTAAAAACAAACAACGTTCCGCCACGGGTGGTTGGCACCCATTCTTCATCGTATTCGTTTAAATCAAGAAAACCATATTCCAATCGTTCCGCGCTGGACTCTGCAATCTGCGACAGCGCTCTTGATACATCGCCATTAACATTAATGCGCAGTGGTGGAGTCGCCGAAAAGACACCCATCATACGGTCAATATCAAGGATACTGGATGGTCTCTTAGCGAGAGTCGTATTAAATACGATGTCTTTTTTCCCTGTCGCTTTGCTTAAGGTGTGCGCCCAGCCAAGCTGACACAATTGATTGGTGGTGACGCTATGTTCACGAGCTCTTGCGATTATCTGACCGCTTTCCATATCGGTAAGCTGCATGCTGATACTTTGCATACGAATTGGGTTATCACACAGCGAATCTGCTGATCGAGGTAGGCAAAGATTTTTTGGCGCACCTTTCAGGTAGTTTCGCCAAAACGCTCGTGCTTTGCTGTCATTCTGATAGTCGTGAATGTAATGAACAAAAGGTTCAAAACTAAATGGTGTCACATCGGGTTCACGCCCTAACAGTAGGGACTCATAGTCTCTCATTACTTCGGCGAGGAATGACTTCATCGACCATTGGTCGAAAAGTACTTGGTGATAGGTCAAGATCATGGCATGTTCGTCGTTGCCGAAGTTACCCAGCCATAAGCGCATCAAAGGTGAGGACACCTCACTGATTTCACGTCTTCTTTCTATCACGAGATGTTGCGTCATTTCTGCATCTTTGTCTTTTTCAGAAACGCCAGTGCAGTCTTCATATTTTATCGGCATCTTGCTGTTTTCTGGCACGATGACCAAGGGTTTGCCTTTTTCAAAGGCGTCACAAAATACTGCCCGCAAAATATCGTGGCGTTTCAACGCAATGTCCCAAGCTTGTTGAAAGGCGCTTGTGTTTAATGTGCCGGATAATTGGAAATATTCCTGACCAATTTGGAAATCGCGATTGATTCTATTGGAGTAAAGAAGTGCACGTTGAGCGTGCGTTGCCGGGTAAATAGCGCTGAGAGAACCCAGTTTGCTTTCTATGGTTTCTATATGCTGCTGATTTAACGTAACGTTTCTCAAATCAGACGGCGTTAATGTGTTCGGTGTTTCTGTGTCGGTACAGTGGGCGACAATTGCTCTGACTTCTTCGGTAAAATTCAACATCAACGAAGTTAGGTTGATCTGCAAGCTGGTGACTTCAAACTGAATGTGGAGTTTGCCTTCCAAAATCCAGCACACAACCTTCATTTCTCTTAGTGGTTTGTTTTTCTCCCCAACCATATAGCCAAGGTTACAGAGCTCCATATTCCACTTGTTTGGGTTGTCGGATATAGAGTTGTATTGCCCTAGGTATTTGAAGCTTATTGAAGCATTTAACCTGCTTTGTAGACGGCGACGAATACCGCTGTCAGGGTGATGGTACGCAAGGTGAAGATAGTTTGCCCCTTCTTCAGGAACGCCTCGGAAGCTTTCCTTCACGTTTTTGATTTGTTGGCTGAGATTGGTTTTCGTTGACGGCAGTTTTAATGGAAAAATACTGGCAAACCAACCGATTGTATCGTCCACTTTTACGTTGCTTGCGAGTTCTTGTCGACCGCACCCTCTCATCAGAACTTCGGTATTCTCACCTCTTTCAATCAGTATGTTTGAAAGTGCAGTCAGGAGTAATTCACGAGGGCTAGTTCGATAGGGTGTGTTTGCATCGGATAACAACTGTGCCGTGACACGTTCATCCACTGTGATGATTTCAACTCGAGATTGAACATTAGGGCGGCATTTAGGGCTGAAACTGTCACTTTTAAGCCAGTACGCTGTTTCATTTTTGCAAATTCGCTCTAACTGGGCATTTAAACTTTGCGTAAAAATTTGCACACCGGAGTAGTTTGGCAGTTTGGTATCGCAGCCTCCATCGTACAGCGCTTGAAGATCTCGAGCGATGATGTGCCAAGAGGCTGAATCAACGATTAGGTGATGGGCACACAAGCACAAATAGATAGTGCTTTCGTTTCTAATACGGTAAAGCACGGCTTTGAACATAACGCCTGCACCGGATTCTATGTCGAACGTTTCATTCAATCCAGCTAAGTAGATATCAAGCTCTTCGTAATTCGCGAACGATTCCTCTGCGAACGAAAACAAGTCTTCATGTGTATCGATGAGTTCTTGTTTACCCGTTTCGAACGTTTTGTTGAATCGAGTTCGGAATATATCATGGTGTTCTGTTAATCGTATGAGTGCTTGCTCCATACGAGCACAAGAAACGTCGGCTGGCAGTGAAAGTGTAACCGCATGGTTATAGTGGTTTGGCTGCATGAAGTTTTGTTCAAAAAACCATTGCTGCGCGGGTAATAGGTCAACTAAGCCTGTTGTTTCTCCGCGAACGATTTGTGTGGGTGCTTCATGCTTTATGTGTTCTGACATTTCTGAAAAAACGGTATGTTTCATTATATCTATGGTGTCGAGTTTCATGCCGATAGACTCCATTTCAACGGATAGTGTTATAGCAGAGACTGAATCTCCACCTCTGCTTACAAAGTCATCTCTAATGGATAAAGAGGTCTGTTGTAAGACAGAGCATGCCTTCGACAAAAGTTGTCTCTGGATGCTAGTAAGGTGACGTAAATCATCATCAAATTCTGTGGTAGGGATAGGTAAAGCCTTGCGATCGACTTGGCCATTGTGTGTCAGTGGCAAAGCGTCGAGTTGTACCAAAAACGCTGGCTGCATATACGTAGGGAGTTTGTTTTCAAGAAGCGTTTTGATTGAACTAGGTGGAATTGGAGAGTGAGCAACGTAATAGCCCGCCAATACCTTTCTGTT
This sequence comes from Vibrio penaeicida, assembly GCF_030689305.1. Lineage (GTDB taxonomy): Bacteria > Pseudomonadota > Gammaproteobacteria > Enterobacterales > Vibrionaceae > Vibrio > Vibrio penaeicida_B. The sequence continues at coordinate 145,059 of NZ_JAUYVM010000009.1, forward strand.
TTCTTGTGGGAGTATAGTGGCAACTGCTGACGCGATGCCTTCTATTCTTTCCATCGCGGCTTGAATATCATTCAGATTAAAGCGGTGTTCTTTGTACTTTATTTCTTCATCTTTTCTACCGCTGAAGTAAAGGTAGCCATCTTGTCCCCAGTAGGCGTGATCACCCGTTTTGTAGACTCGAATACCACGCACATTCAGTTCCGGAATATTCGTGACGATGAAGCGAGAAGTGGTGAGTTGAGGCTGCCCTAAATAACCGTCTGCTAACCCACTGCCGCCAATGAGGATTTCTCCCGTGACGCCTTTTGGCACTAATCTGCCCTTCTTATCAACCAAATAAACGCAGGTATTGTCACAGACTTTCCCTATCGGAATTCGTTGTTGCTCTGCATGGTGAGGTTTGCATATCAAAGCGGTAGCGTAGACGGATGTTTCTGCTGGTCCGTACAGATTGATGATATTGGGTATATTGCTGTCTAAAGCTTTGGAAATGGCATTAGCCGAAACCAAGTCTCCACTAAACACAAGTGTACTGATACTCTGAAAGAGGTCGTCTGGGTAAGAGTGGATATACCGTTCCATCTCCCCTGTTGTTAGATAGATGTGATCAATTTTATGAGTGTTGATAACGGATTTCAGTTTATCGGGATAGTGGGTTGTTTGTCTTGCCGATACCACCAATGTTTTCCCGTGAGTCAGAGCCGTCCAGAGCTGTAATGTGGCGGAATCAAAGGCTTCGTTAGAAGAGAGAAGAATTCGCTCACCGATGGGTATGGTGGTTGAAGGGATGATACGGCTGAGCAGAGCTTCATGTGAAAGAGCGATACCTGTTGGTGAATCTATTACGCCAGAAGTAAAAATAAATTGGCTTACATTACTCGTAGGGAATGAATCGGGGAGGGGCAGGGTAACCGCTTCTAAATCGCCCTCAATCGGAGAAGTCCACGATTGCGTTTTGTTGTGCTTATCAAGGTGTACGCTATGTTTACCTAAAATCGTCATTGGACATAGCTGCTCGACAATCGTTCGTTTACGCTCGTCCGATTCTTCCCGATCAAGGCATGTATAAGGCAGCCCCACATACTGAGTGGCGACGATGGCAATAACCGTTTCAGACAAACTATCTAGGTCTATCGCAACGGGCTTTCCCCAATGGCTAGACGGTCGAAATTGGTTAAAATAGCGAACGTATGCGGCAATGCTTTGATGAAGTTCTCCGTAGGTGTACTTGTGTTGGGAAACATCATCGATAAGCGCGATATTGTCTGGTGTTTCTATTATCCATCGGTGTACGTGCTTAGCCAATGAAACGTTAGAAACAGTTTGTTCAGTTTTGTTTTGTTGTTTGAAGAATTGATGCTCGTGTTCTAGCAAGATGGACGCACTGCCAACAGGTTTGTCCATTGAAGCCATGACCTGGTGAAGTAGATGTTCAAAGCGCTGCAAAAAGTTTTCAAACATCCCACTTTCAAACTGAGCTTTTACGTAGTCGAATCGAAAGCTGAAATGTGAACTGGCGGAATCACAAAAGAGCAATTGAATACTGGTGTTAAGCTCCAGTAACTCGTAGTTGAAGGATAGAGTGACTCCGTCTGAAAGTTCAAAACTATCGTCGATACCCATTGTCGAGCCGAAGGCTACGTTGGTGGGTTCTTTTATTTCTGTTTCAGAAGACTCATTCAGCTTGTTGATCAGATCTCGGTAGGGGAGCGCTTTATAGGACTGAACTGCTTGGTTGAACGATCTTATCTCATCAAAATACGCTTCAAAAGATTGGTTTTCTTCGAGATCATAAACATCGAGACGAGTGTTAACAAAGCAACCGAGAGTTTGCCTAGATTCTTTATCTCTCATATCCATAGGTGAAGTCACACCAATGAGGTGTTGATCCGCTAATCGACCAACAAGCAAGGCATATACGGCTTTGAAGAATAAGTGAGGTGTTAAGGTGTTTTCTCTACAAAATGTCTTGATTTTGTCGCTAAACCCAGAGGATAAGGAAAGAATACTGGTTTGAGTTAGCCGGCTGGTCGTTCTTGATAAGACCGGGAAATTAGCTGTTAGCGAACGAGAGAGCACTTTTTGCTCCCACACTTTACAGGCATCGTCCTTTTTATCTTCTGCTAAATGAAGACATTGGCATGGGCAGTTAACATCCAATTCAATATCGCAATCCATGCAATTGGCTTTGGTTTGCCTTTGATATTCATTTTTAATGACGTCGAGAAACAGTGTAAAACCTGTACCATCTATCGCTATTTGGTGGCACATGGTGATAACTTTGAATGTGTTATCAGCTAACTTCAGTACACAGGCTTTGTATAGCCTTCCTTCACAAGGGTCGATTTTGTTGAAATAGTAGTGGTCCAATACGATTCGGTATTCTGCATTAGGATCCCGTTTGTTGGTGAAGTCATAAAACTCAATGCTGACTGGTGAAGATATGTGAGTTTTATAGAGCTTGTTATTTTTGAGCTGATAATGGCAATGGAAGTTTTCAGCTTGGAAAGCCGTACGTATCGATTCAATCAAAGCTTGCTGGTCTGCGTCGCCATGCAAATCGAATGTAACAAACGAGTTGGATAGCATGTTGCTCGGTTCGTTCTGTGCTTCAATGAACACATTCAGCTCGTATGGTGTTGCAATCGATTTCATGCGTAGCTCCCCCTAAGTGACAAATTGAAGAACTTAATGAGAAACTTTGCGACGCCATCGTTTGCGTTACTTTGCGTAAATAAAGGGTTAGGGAGTCGACGAGGTAAATCCGACATTGCATTTTGCATTACAATGCCAAGCGCTGCGGTTTTTAATATGGTCTCATCGCTCATACCGTCGCCAAATGCTATCGCTTCCTTTTCTAGGTCGATGCCCTTCAACGATAAATGCCGATCAGCGGCGGTGGCTTTCGTTACATATTTGGGGCTGATTTCAAGATAGTGATTAGCCGAAAGGGTGATTTCACATTCATTTTCGAAAAGGCTTCTTAGTTTTTTTTCAACTTCTTCAGTGTCATGAGAAGTTGATACAAGAAGCTTATTTGCTTTTAAAGAAAGAAGATGCTTTGGTCGGTGAAGAAAATAAGGGAATTGAGACTTTGAAGAATAAGCACTGACGTTGTGATTGACTTCGCTGACATGCCAGCCATCAGTATCAAATACACTAACATGAGTATTTGGACCAGACAGAAATCTTAAGAGTTGTTGGTAAGTCGAATGAGGAAAGGTAATGTTTTGTGCGTAAGCCAATTCGTTCGTTTGTGCTTCTAACGCACCATTGCAGCCTAATATTGTTGGTGAGAAATCAAGTGGCTTTAGCTGCTTGAAAACATCTCTTGGATGCCTCCCCGTTGTTAATATAACTTCAATGCCACTGACATAAAGTCTAGTTAAAATACAGCTTGTGTAGTCTGTAATTTCCCCCGCTGGGTCTAGTAATGTGCCATCTAGATCCGTAACTATCGCTTTAATTGTGTTGCCGTTAACGATCATAATAATAAACCTGTAGATATAGTTATCCTTCGCCAGTTGCAATGTATGCGTAGCGGTGGTGGTCATTGACCTTATAATTTTGTAATCCCAATTAAGATTAAATTAATACGTGGCTTGTTATTTAACTCGTGAACCAAATCGGAAATTATTCGAGCTCTAAAATAAATGTTTGTAATTGTATGATTTAATAAGGTTTTTTATGCACTTAATTTCGTAGCGCTTTTTATTTCAGGAGATAGTAATCATATTTTTTGCTGAAAAAAATCCCTAAATGATACTCTGTATAACTTGGCTCAATAATGGGAATAATGAACATGTAATTCCAATAATTGAGTATTTAAAAGTATTATCATTAACGAGATTTTTATACGGTCTTTCATTCAGTATTTGATATTGCTCTTATAAAGATATAATTATTTGACCTATATATTGAAAGTTATTTCTTATTTAGCTCGACTTAATTCTCTTAATGTTTTCCTATAATGAGCAGCTCATAAATTTTAAATTCGATACCATATAATGAGAGTTATTATGTAATACATTGATTTTTAGCTTAATTACCCAGCTATACTCGTGAGTTTAAAATAAATTAATGCACTAACTTATTGTGAATAAAGCGGGTATTGTTTTTTTCGTTGAAAAATCAATAATAGTTTATGATATTAGACTCATATTATCTACTAAATAAAGAAATGTATTGCGGGTTTTAAAAAATTGGAACAGATGCACGTAATGCTTTTCCCATTTTCAATTTGGTATTAAATCGGTTGAAGCGAAATCATAATGGTTTTGAGGGAAGCGAAAAAAAGACACCTTTTCGGTGTCTTTTGGTATTTTTCGTAGGTTAAGTAACCTAAAAGCGTAGCAGTTATGCTTAAGCTAGCTGCTTGAACATGTATCTTTAAGGCTATGCTTGAGAAGCTTCTGAAGAGATATCCGCTTTGGCTGTTTGGTTGTATACCTTTTCATCTAACTCGCCTTCGCTTTTACCGACAAGCGTTGAGACCATAAGGTCACCGCACACGTTTACGCTTGTACGTGCCATGTCTAGAATACGGTCGATGCCCGCAACAATAGCTAGGCCTTCAAGCGGCAGCCCTACGGTTGTTAGCACGAGTGAAAGCATAATCAATCCCGCTCCAGGAACCCCAGCCGTACCAATAGACGCCAGAGTTGAAGTTAAGATGATCAACAGGTAATCAGAGGATTCTAGTGTGACACCAAATGCCTGAGCGATAAATAAAGCACAAACACCTTGATAGAGTGCTGTGCCATCCATGTTGATTGTTGCGCCCAACGGCAAAACAAAGCTGGATACGCTCTTTGAAACGCCAAGCTCTTCCTGTGCAGATTTAATTGTGGCTGGCAAAGTACCGGAGCTACTCGTGGTGGTGAATGCAACGGTTGCTGGATTAACAATGCCTTTCAAGTACTGAATAGGGCTCAACCTGCCTACAACGGTAATCAAGCCACTGTAGAACACGACCACATGAATAATACAACCGATGTAAACAGCCAATATGACCTTGCCTAATGGCAGCAACACATCTAATCCATATTTTCCTGCAACCCAAGCCATAAGTCCAAAAATGCCAAAAGGAGCAAGCTTCATAACTAACGATGTAAGCTTATACATACCTTCCGCCAAGCTCTCGAATACTCGAATAGCAGGTTCACCTTTTTCACCTATCAAAGTAAGAGAGACGCCAAGCCCAATAGCAAAGGTAATAATTTGCAGAATATTTCCAGAGGCCAGTGCATCGACTGGGTTTTTGGGAATAATGTTAAGCAGCGTTTGGACCAATGATGGTGAATCTTTTGCCGCACTTACCGCCTCGGTTGCGGTGATATTGATCCCCGCACCAGGAGTAAGAAGGGTAGCAAGCGCCAACCCGATCGAGATTGCAATCGCGGTTGTCGAGAGATAGAGGATAACGGCCTTTCCGCCAATTCGACCCATCTTTTTTGTGTCTTTCATTGATGTAATACCTACAATCAATGAACAGAATACAAGTGGCACGATTAGCATTTTGATCAAATTAATGAATAGAGTACCGATAGGTTTTAAAACTTCGGCACTTGGCCCAAAAATTGCGCCAACTGCTACCCCAGCAACCATTCCGATCACAATTTGTTTCCACAGGCTTAATCCTGATGAGCCGTTGTTTGTCGTTGTATTCGACATGTATATTCCTTGTCCTAAAAAGTCGTTTTATATTGTTATATACCCAAGTGTTTTGAGATTACTTGGGTATTTGGGTAGTAACCCATTACTCACAGTGGCGAGCTCAAAGTGTGAGCCCAATAGCATATGAGTAAATCGTAATGCAAATGAGATGCAGTGATATCTGTACCATAATTTATAATTCACGTATTTATGTATTTAGTGGAAACATGCTGTGAATCTAATAATTTATAAAGATTTATTGCATTAGAATTAAGTGAAATAAAGTGGTTTTAAAATAACTAGGTTGAGATTACTTGGGTATATTTAACCCATGTTAGAAAAATTTGAACATATCCTTCAGAGTGAATGGGTATACATAATGGGTAGGGTCAATCAAACTAGTATCACTGACCTATAGGTGTATCGTTCAATAATTTTTTTTGGAACACCAATTAGTTAGCTCAATAGGTAATTAAGTTGTTGGGTAATTAGGAGAACCATATGTTTCACGCTCACGTTTATTTTGGTTTGAACAACCTTGCGAAAGCGGATGCTTTACGTAAGAAAATAAGAAAGGAACGCCAAGATGTAGTTGCCGTTTTTGAGTTGGTAGAGAGGCTCGTTGGTCCTCATAAGATGCCAATGTTCGAAATTCATTTTAAAGATGATAGCGATGGAATTATCGATTGGCTTGATAAAGAACGTGGAGATATGCCAGTTCTGATTCATCCTGTTAGTAATGAGCACTTACTTGACCACACTGAACGTGCCATATGGTTAGGAAGAGAACTCGGTGTTTTTGAAGAAACACTATCGCATTAGAAGCTCGGCGATTGCCGAGCCTAATTGGTTTCTTTAACTTATCTGGTTTCTTTAACCTATCTCGATCGGATTTTTTCGACGATATTCGCCAATTTTAACGCTAGTTCATCGACTTTATCAGGCATGCTAGGAGCGAGGTTTTTTAGCTGCCCTATATCATCATGTAAATCGTAAAGTTGTGGTTTGGATGTATTCCCTTTTTCGTTGCCAGTGTATTGGCAAACAAAGTCGTCATCATGCGGGGGAATATAGGCGTATTGTTTGTCTCGGTACACTTTTTTGTATTGCATACCTTCTAATACCATATCGTTACGTCCTTCTTGTGTTTTGCCCGTTAGCGCATCGAGTAAGTTATGGCTGTCTGGGGCTTCCACCTCTGAAAGCGGCTGTCCTGTAAGGGCGGCGAAGGTTGCGTATAAGTCGACTTGGTTGATTAGCGCTTCTGAATTCCCCTTATCAATGCCCTTTGGCCAGCGAACGATAAAGGGGACTCTTGTGCCACCTTCAAACAAGCTGTATTTCCCGCCACGTAGTGGACCAGCCATTTTGTGGTGACCATTCAACTTTACAGCGTCATCTTTATAACCGTCATTCAATACTGGTCCGTTATCGCTAGAGAAGATAACGATGGTGTCGTCCTTTAAATTCAATTCATCTAATTTATCGAGAACCTGCCCGATACACCAATCCATTTCGACTATTACATCGCCGCGCACACCATGCGGAGTAGCACCTCGAAATTTAGGGTTTGGAATACGTGGGACGTGTGGCTGGTGTAGGGCATAGAATAAGAAAAAAGGCTCATTCTGGTTTTTTTCTATAAAGGAAATGGCTTTGTTTGCGAACACTTCCCCCATTGTTTCGTCACTCCAAATAGCAGATTGACCGCCCTTCATATGCCCGATACGGCTGACACCATTGATAATAGTGCCATCGTGTCCGTGATCGTACATCACATCCAAAAGTTCAGGGTTCTCTCTTCCCGTCGGAATACCCTCATACGCTTTATCCCAATCGTAAGTGACTTCGATAGGGTCGTTAGGATCTAAATTTTCGACTTCTCGATTGTCGATATACACACATGGCACGCGGTCGTTGGTAGCGGCCATAATGTAGGATTCATCAAATCCCACATCATTTGGCGTGCCCTCAATCGGCTGGTTAAAGTTCAAATCTCCATTCCCCAAACCTAAATGCCATTTCCCAACGATGCCGGTTTGATATCCCGCCTTTTGGAACATTCTTGGCATGGTATCGTCTAGCTTACCAATGATTTGTGGGGCATCTCCGGGGAGAACGGCCGCGTCTGGGTTCCGCCATGGGTAAGATCCAGTAAGTAAACTGTAGCGAGAGGGGGTACATGTTGCAGCAGTGGCGTAACCTTGATGAAACTTTAAACCTTCTTCAGCCAGCTTATCGAGGTTGGGGGTTGGGATTTCATTTGCGCCATAGCAGCTAATGTCGCCAAATCCTAGGTCGTCGGCGTACATGATAATGACATTGGGGTTGGCTTTCTCAGTCATGGTTGTTCCTGCAAGTGTTAGAAGTATGGGGCGGGTAGTTGAGAAGTTCTGGCAAAATAACAAGCTCCGCCCATGGGTCTTGAATTCTCTCTAGCTCAAATGCCAGCATTTTGAGCAGTTTCCTTTCTCTTGTTTCCCCAGGCATAAACGAAAGGGGGCTAAGTTGATAGGGATCGTTACGGTTATCAAAAAATAGGATGTCTTCTAATTGGTAGTCACGATTAATGGTTAGTGTGAGGCTGTAGTGGTCTGTTTTTATGCCGCGTGCGATGGGGAAGTAGCCAGTGACATTGCCTTCTGAGTTTCTATTCCCGTCGACATTCTTGATGTAGAGAGCGTAGCGATTGGGCTGAGATTCCTGTTGGGTAAGATACTGAGCGAGATTTCGCCCGTGCAGTGATTTTGGTGTGTTGGTTTCAAGCCCTAAAAGCCCTAGTACTGTTGGCATAATATCTGGGCTACTCAAAAACACATCACTGATTTGTGTGTCTGATTGGAACGGGCGCTTTATCAAAAAGGGAACATTAAACGCTTCGTTGTAGAGCGTATTTTTCGCGTCGTTTAACCCATGTGAACAGAGCGTTTCCCCGTGATCAGAAGTAAATACGATGAGCGTATTATCCCATTCTCCGCTGTCTTTTAAGGCCGTTAAAATTCGCCCAAATTCTCGATCTACACCCGTTACGTTTGCAAAGTAAAAAGGGGCTGCGTCGGATTTTGGCATCTTATTATCGGCGTTGTCTCGAACCAGTAGCGCGTCGTTAGGGCTTGATGCGTAAAGGCTTAAGTCCTCGCTTGTACAATCATTAAGTGAAGAATAGGGGCTATGCGGCGGATTCATTGATACAAATAATGCGAAGGGTTTTTGCATGTCACGTTTATTTTCGCTGTTGTTCAAATAAGCGATTGCTTTGTCGGCCTCATGCTTGGCAGACCATTCTTTGGGTTCGTGGCGCTTTCCCTGATTATCGTAATAGTGCGGGTTTTTGTGCTCATCGAACGTGCCATAGCCATACCAATAATCGATGCCATGTCGTCTATCCGGTTCAGTGTAAGAGTCCCAAGCTGGGTTATTAGGGTCGACAAATTGCCCCGCATTTTCAGGGTCGTTCGCTGTCGGAAAATCCAAATGCCACTTGCCTATGTACCCCACGTTATAACCGGAGTGGGCAAGCACATCCGTAAAGCAAACCGCATCTTTAGGTAGATCTGAATTTAAACGTCCAGAGTGGCAATTAAGCGGTACGCCACTTTTGTTGGGGTACATGCCCGTTAGCAGACTCCCCCGATGTGGGCTGCACAATGGACAGTTACTTACCGCGTTAGAGACCACGGTGGCTTGTTTTACGAAATTATCGATATTGGGTGTCTGCACTGGGTCAGCCACACCGGGTAACAATGATCGAAAAGGTTCTTGTTGCCAAAACCCCATAGCCATCTGGCGAAACTGATCAGGGAAAACATAAAGAAGATTAGGACGACGCACAATTACCTCACGGTATACAAATAAATCGGTGCCTAAACATGTCATCACAAACAAGCCAGCACACAAATGTACTGAGATAATAATTTGAAATGATGTTTTAAAAATTTACAAAGATCACATTTATCGATAAATCAAAAAGGCGTTTCAAAAAATATATTGTATTTTGTTAGGTAATAAATCGTTGAATAACTGATTTTGGGCATATGCCTAATCAAGCCAGAGAAAACAATGAATGTACTGAGCACAGCCATAAAGAGCCCGCACCCGCTGCGAATAGAAACACACAAACCTAAAGCAGCCAGACCTTTTCATGTGCTGAGCAAGCCTATCGGACCGCTGTGTAATCTCGACTGTGAGTACTGCTTCTATTTAGACAAAACGGAATACTATCCAGGTCAGAATCGCTTTGATATGACGGATGCGGCATTAGAAACCCACGTTAAAAACTACATCGACAGCCAGCCTTTAGGTTGCAAGGAAGTGGTGTTCGGCTGGCAAGGTGGAGAACCAACCATGCGAGGCATTGAGTTTTTTGAACGTGCGGTCGCGTTTCAAAAAAAGCATTCGCGTAGGGGAATGGTCATCAGTAATACGATACAAACGAATGGTGTGCTTATTGATGAACGCTGGGCGTGCTTTTTAAAAGAAAATGATTTCTTGGTAGGCGTCAGTTTGGATGGAGATGAAGCGCTTCATGACCATTTCAGGAAAACACGCAGTGGCAAAGGATCATACAAACAAGTGGTTCGCGGGCTAAAAACCCTTCTTAAATATGGTGTTGAAACCAATGTACTCACCGTTGTTCAAAGTGATAATGCGCAGTACCCACAACGGGTGTACGAACACATAACCAGCCTAGGTGTTCAGTTCATTCAGTTTATTCCAGTGGTTGAGGCCGAAAAAGGCATTGGGATTTCTCATCGTAGCGTCAGCGCTGAACAATTTGGGCGCTTCATGATTGAAGTGTTTGACGTTTGGCGAAAGCGAGATTTAGGGCGAGTGTTTGTAAGCCACTTCGATAACGCACTCGGAATGGTGTTAGGAATGCCATCCACTAACTGCGTGCATTCCCCTCAATGTGGTGAAAACTTGGTTACGGAACACAATGGGGATGTTTACAGCTGCGACCACTTTGTCTATCCAGAATTCAAACTTGGGAATTTGAATCGACGTGATTATCCCGACTTGATTGAAACCCCAGTCCAACAATCATTTGCTAAAAGAAAGCCCGTAGGTACAGCGCTGCACTGCGTGAACTGTTCCCAAAGAGATTTATGCCATGGCGCATGCCCTGCTCAACGTATTGATGAAGTTGGTGAATTATCCATTACCGCTAAACATCGATTGTGTGAAGGTTACTTTGAATTCTTTTCCCACATTCGTCCCTATTTTAAAGCCATGGGGGCATGCTTAAAACGCGGTTGGAGCCCCGTTCATTACGTCAGATTTTTGCCGTCAGATAAGCGAACCAGTTAATGATGCCTCTATCAAAAATGTGAACCTATCCAACTATCAGATATAAAAATGAAACGTAGTTTTGATCTGAATAACATAAAAATGAAAAAGCGTTTTAAAAATGGTTTTCGATAGGTTTTAATCTGACTTAAAGATGAGATACACCCGTTGCATAGCACTGTAAATAGCACGGTAAGAGGATGAAAATGAGCATTCAGTTAGCACAATGGCTACCGGAAGATTCAACATTTACTAGCAGAGATAACGCATTGAATGTGGTTAAGTTTCTGCTCGGTAAACAGACTATTCTGAATGCGGAAAACAGAGAGTGTAACTCACAACTAATTTGTGTAGCACATTATAACGATGAAGCGGCTTCAGTAGAACATATTGCCCGATTAATGTGGGGGGCGATTCCTGCGAATGATGAGCTCAAACGCGAAAATGAGGCGTTAAGGCTCGCTCTATTAAGTGGTATTTCAGGCGAAAATGAAAACGCTTGGTCAAACCTAGTGAACTACGATCAGAAAATTGTCGAGATGAGTGCATTCGCTGTTGCGATTGTCGATGCGCCAGAGACATATTGGGATCCTCTTTCTGATGCTGAAAAGCAAGCATTAATAGATTGGATGACGCCAGTTCAAGAACTGGATATTCCGCCTAACAATTGGCGCTGGTTTCGAGTACTGATTGTGTTTGCGTTAGAGCGCGTGGGCGTCGACATTCAGCGCGACAAGCTGCAACAAGATTTGGACTTTATTGATAGCCACTATATGGGACAAGGCTGGTACCAAGATGGTGGAGCCGCCGTTATGGACTATTACAACCCGTTTGCATTTCATTTTTATGGTCTTATTTACGCTCGTTGGATCCGTGATACCCACTTAGATGAAAGCGAGAAATACGTCAATCGAGCGGTCGAGTTTGCACAAAGCTACCAATATTGGTTTGGCGAAAATGGTGCTCAGCTGTGTTACGGGCGTTCACTAAATTATCGATTTGCCGGAGCAGGCTTTTGGTCTGAGTTGGCATGGTTTGAACCGAAAGAGATTGCCATGTCCTCTCTAAAATCGCACTGGGTTTCCTCAATGCGCTGGTGGGCTGAGCGGCCGATATGGAGCCAAGATGGGCTACTTTTATCTGGTTTTGGCTACCCAAACTTATTAGCCAGTGAGTTTTACACCAGCCCAGTTTCTCCTTTATTGGCTTTAAAGGCATTTTCAGCACTTAGATTAAATGAAGCGCATTCATTTTGGCAGGCAGAAAGCCAACCTTTAGAAACGACCCTTAAGCCAACTTGGGTATGTGACCAACATCTTCTTTGGCGTGATAGAGGCAGCTATTTACTGACGAACGCACCGCCAAGTGGCGAATTGAGACATTGCTACGATAAGTATTCAAAATTTGCATACAGTTCCGATCACGGCTTATGTGTTGAGAGTGAACAGTGGATAGAGCAAGGTTTTGCAGGCGACAACATGCTGGCTTTTCAGCACCCAGAAACTCAGTCATGGCACGCTAGAACCAAGAATGAAGAAGCATGGCGCGAAGGTGACAAGCTGGTGTCTGTTTGGTCGCCTTTCAAAGGCATTCGAGTGGTCACGACTCAGTGGTTGAATGAAACGGGTAATGAAACACGTGAGCATAACATTCAATGCGAATCCGATTTTAACTACGTAATGACTGGCCATGCCGTTGATGTTTGGACGCCGTGGTTCAGCCACTTAGCGCGAAAGCCTGCAAGGATCGAATCCGAACGCTTGTTCAGTGAAATTATTTTGGAACATGGGGAAGGCAACAGCGCTGTTTACCCGTGTGCTCCAAACACCAATTTGTTGTACGCCCATGCCAGTGTTCCCGCTGTATCCGGGAAAGTAAGAAAAGGCAGCTCCACCCTCAAAGCGCTTATTTTGGCTGGGCGTACAACATCCATCCCTGAAAATTGATTTTTTAGGGGCGTGCGTCTTCGGGAAAAGACGACAAATTTAATAAATAGAAAACATCAGGGAGTGACTGATGAAACACAAAATGAACTTACCTCTATTCGGCAAAGTGGCGGTTGCAGTTGCAGCGGCGGTATCAATGTCGGCTTACGCAGAAACTTACAACGAAGCACCAGCACTTGCAGAACTGGTTAAGCAAGGAAAACTACCAACGGTGGAGGAGCGTCTTCCAACCGAGCCGCTCGTCGTCACACCATTTGAATCCGTGGGCAAGTACGGCGGAACGTTGAACTTGGTGGGTAAAGTGGTAGATAACGGGCACCGTATTCGCACCATTGCCTACGATAACCTATTCAATTTTGATGTAACGTATTCGAAAGTTGTGCCTAACTTGGCGACTGGCTTTACATCGAATAAAGAAAACACCGAATTTACCATTACGCTGCGCAAAGGGGTGAAATGGTCGGATGGTCATCCTTTCACAGCCGATGACGTTGCGTTTTACATCAACGACGTATTGGGTGATGAAAAACATGCAGGTAACCGCCCGTTAATTTTCCCATCGTTTGACTCAGCAAGCGCAGAAGTCCTTAATCCTCATACTGTGAAAATTAAGCTGAAGCAGCCAAATGGTATGTTTATTCGCCACCTTGCAACAGTGGACAGTGAAAGCTTTACCGCGTATCCCAAGCATTACTGTTCCAAGTTTATGCCAGCGTTTAACGACAAAGCGAAAGCAAACGCCAAAACAGCAGGCTTTGATTCTTGGCGACAATTCTCAAACACAAAATGTAATGCGCATTACTTTATTGAGCACTACAACAACGTAGACCGCCCAGTACTGACCGCGTGGAAAGTAAAATCAGCGCCAGGCCCTAACGCAAGCTTCGCCGAATATGTGCGCAACCCGTATTACTGGCAAGTGGATACGGAAGGTAACCAGCTGCCTTACCTAGACAGCGTACGTTGGCGTTACAGTGAGGACTTGGAAGAAATGGTTCTGCGTGCTGCCAATGGCGAAGCGGATTACCAATACCGCCACATTGGCACTCCTACGCACCGACCTCTTCTTATCGATAATGAAAAGAAAAGTGGTTACACCTATGAATTCCGCCCGAGCACGTTGAGTTCAGAAATGGTGATAGCGCTAAACCAAACGGTCAAAGACCCGACAAAGCGCGCTCTGTTTGCAAACAAAGACTTCCGTGTGGCGCTTTCTCACGCCATTGATCGCGATGAAATCAGTGAAACGGTTTATTCGGGTGCAGTCGGTCCGTACCAAGCGGCACCTTTGGAAATGTCGCCTTTCTATGATGAAGAAATGGCGTATCAATACACCGAATTCGATCAGAAAAAAGCCAATGGCATTTTAGACTCTCTGGGATTAACTCAGCGAGACAAAGAAGGCTATCGCTTGATGGAAAACGGGAAACGTCTGCGTATTGAAGCGGTATCGAAAGTCAGTGACAAAGGTGTGCTTGCGGATTCACTCGAATTAGTGAAAAACCAGTGGAAAGACGTGGGTGTGTTCTTAGATATCCGTGTGATGGAGATTAACCACGTCATCAACCTGCGCCTAACAAACGACTACGATATGATCCCAATTATCGGTGACGGCGGTGTAGGTGTGTTGGATGAAGCGCGCCATTACCTTCCATTTAGCCCTGAGTCGACATGGGGTTTGGGCTACTACAATTGGGCGAAAGGTCGTGACAATGCGGTTGAACCACCAGCGCATGTGAAAAAGCAGGTCGCTCTGTGGAAGCAACTTGAGAAAACATCGTCACAAGACGAGCAAGTTGCCTTGATGCGCCAAATTATGGAAATCGCCAAAGAGAACTTCTATGTGATTGGTACTGTGGAATCTCTTCCTGTTGGTGTAGTGGTTAATAACAAGTTAAGAAATGTGCCAGAAAATATGCCTCAATCTTGGACATTCCCAACTCCAGGCCCGATGCGTATGAGCCAATTATGGAAAGCGCAATAACACGGCTCTAAGTTTTAAAGACGTTAAAAATAAAGCAGAGCCTTTGGCTCTGCTTTTGTTTTTATGTTTGAAACGGCCCCTAGAAAGGTATTTTAACCGTACGTCGAACTTCCATAATTTAGATCCTCGTTCCACTGAGTGTTTTGAAAATAACAGGACTTTTTCTGTATTAAATTTGAGCGAATTTATATGCGTTTGAGTGAATTTGAAAAATGACTCATGATTCGTCAAATCCCAATATATTGTGTCTATTAAGTAATTTAAGCTTTCTATATAGTATTTTTGAGTAATCTGTTTGTAGCTCGATTTGTTTCCTTAATAGCTCACTCAAATGTCCGAAATATGTCATTATCAAACCTGGATCAATTTATTGACAGTTAGAAACTGTTTATGGTTGAGTGAGAATTGTTAATCCTACAGAATGCCGCTGGGTACACAGTAATTCTTCAGGGATAATGATGGTACAGATGGATGCGGGCATCGAGTGGCTGAACCGATCACAGTCATTTCGAAGCAATATGTTAAAAGGGGTGTCCCTCATAACCCTCGTTGCTGGTCTTCTCTATGGATTTCTGAACCTATTCGTATTTGAGCAAAAGTGGCTAGGCGCTGTTGAACTGTTTTTTGCTATCTACTCTGCTTACCTTTTCTGCTATTCAACAACTCAAAAGTACCTTCTTCTTCAATCTTCCGTTTACGTATCTTCACTTTTTCTCATTGTTTTCATGGGAATTTTTGTCACAAATACTCAAAGTTCGTTGTTTGTCTGGTTATTTCTATGTCCGATAGTGGGTTACTTGTTACTCGGGAAGTCGGTGGGGTTAAAAATCAATCTTGTCTTTGTGCCTATAGGTGCTGCGCTGTATTACTGGAAGTCGGTTGTGCCTGAAGCAGGATTGCTCTCGCATTCGCTAATTAATGTATTGGCTTGCTTAGGGGCTATTTGGGGAATGGCGCATGTTTACGAGTACAATCGAGAAAAAACCGAAGAACAACTGACGTCACTCGCCTTGCTTGATCCGCTCACAAAAATAGACAATCGCCTGAGTTTGGCATTCAGTTTTGAAAAAATGGTCACTATGCATCGACGCAAATCAGATTTATTTAGCATGCTGGTGGTAGATTTGGATTTCTTCAAAGCCATCAATGACCAATATGGACATGATGTAGGCGACGAAGTACTTAGGCAAGTCGCTAAACTTGTTAAAGATTCGGTTCGAAGGTCGGATACGGTTTATCGAGTAGGAGGAGAAGAGTTTTGCGTTCTCTTACCTTACACAGAAAGGAAAGTGGCTTGTGCCGTAGCGGAACATATACGCAAGGTACTTTGCCGTAATACATTCCGTGTTGAAGATAAGCGAGTGAACATCTCCGCCAGTATTGGTGTTTCTGTGTATGGCGAAGATGGCGCTCAGTTAGATGACATGTTCAAAGTGGCAGATGATCACCTTTACCATGCGAAAGGTTCCGGTAGAAACCAAGTTGTTTACGGCGTCTGATTTTCGAGTTTATTTTGAACCAAAATATTCTTAATACGCGCTTTTATTGATGGCGCTTCTTTTCTAAGAGCGATCTTAAAGAGCCTTTTCACATCCACCAAATACTCGGGGTACTGCTGGCTTAACACAAACAGCGCATTGTAAGCCCAAGCTCGAAGAAATTTGTTTCTATCTCCAAGGCAATGACGAACAAACGATTCCACATTTGGCTTATTTTGTTCAGAAATGGGCATGTAAGGCATGACTTGAAGAAGGTGGAGGCGTGCTTCCCAGCCCTCTATACTGTTCAACTTGCCATAAATGGTGTCTATTTCTGAGTCGATAAGCTGCTCTTCTTGCTCAAAGTGGCACTTAAGCAGCCAAGTCGATCCAGACGCGAACTCTTCTTCATCCATTAACTCTATGATTTGAGAGATAAAGTAAGGTTCAAAATGGTGCTCCTGATAAATCAGGGAAATGGCGTCGGTGTCCTTGCCATCCCATTGTTCGAGCTCTGTCTTCAATTCCACTATGGTGCCCTTAGTTTCCGCATTTCCTCAATTGAGCATAAGTCATTCGGCAAAGTTTTCCATTCGATTTGCTTAAGATTTAATCGAATCTGTTTGTTTTCGCCAAAGCTCAACGAAAAGGAATGCCATCCCATCGCTTTATCCTTCAGTTTTAGTTTTTATTGAGTCTCTGTTTGTAAAGGAAAACTACTCAAGCCAAGTTATTAGCAACTGGCTTGAGTAGCCTTATTTTAAATAGTTAAAGTGGATTCAATACCGCTTTCTCGTGCGAAGTATGAATCGTGTGTGACCAAAACAAACCCTGCAGAATAGTCACGTAGAGTGTTCGCGAATATTCTTTTGCTGTTAAGGTCGAGATGGTTATCAGGTTCATCTAACAGCAGTAAGCATGGTTCTGCTTGATGACTGGCAATAAGCAGTGCCAATTCCATTTTTTCTCCTCCACTGAGTTGGTGGCTAATTCTGAACACAGAGTCGCGTTTGAAGCCAATGGCAGCCAGCAGATTTCGAATTTCACCGTGCGTTAAGTGGGGCAGGTGAGTGCTAACGAGATCCAGTAAAGGTAGGGCTTCGCCTAGCAATGAAAAGTGTTGATCAACATATAGGCTTTTCTTAGCGCTGTACTGACCAGCGGTGAACGTGAGCTCGTCAAAAATGCACTTAAGCAGCGTGGATTTCCCTTTGCCATTGTCGCCATCAATTCTCCATTTATCCCCTAAGAATACTTCCCAATTGATGGGTTCCGCAGCGCCATAAGGCAGGGCACATTGTTGAAGGTGTAATAGCCTTTGATTCTTTTGTCGGTGTGATTCAAAGGATAGGGTGAGTGCATGGGAATTCGACTGCTTTGATTGAAGTTGTTGCTTTAACTCACTCAATTCTGATTGGCGTTGTCGGTGCATTTCCCGCTTTGCAGCATTCGTTTTTTGTGCACTATTTTTTGCAGCATCGAGAATCATCTTATCTTGGCTGCCAGATTTTCGTAGCTTGTTGCCTTGCGCAGCGCGTTTTTGCGCCTTCTCATGATCCGACTGCGCTTTTTTAGCTGCTAACTTTTGCTGCTTTTCGGTTTCTTCCAGCTTTCGAGCAATTGAGGCTTGCTCTCTATCTCGAATTTGAGCATAAGCATCGTAGTTGCCACTACAAAATTGTATCCCTAATGAAGACAACTCGAAAATACCGTCAACCGTATTCAGTAATTCTCGGTCGTGGCTAACAATGAGCGCTCTACCTTGAAATTGAGCCAATTGATCGCAGAGCCAACGTTTTCCATTGTTATCAAGGTGGTTGCTTGGTTCATCCAAAATAAGAATATCCGGGTTCTCAAGGAACAAGACCCACAATCTTAGCCGCGTGAGTTCTCCGCCGCTTAGGGTTTGAACGCTGCTATATGGATCGGGGGGCAACCTAAGTTCGGTCAACTCTTTTGAAAGCTCATTTCTCAAGTCCCACCGGTCGTTAACGAGATCAAAATCGGTTTGCTTAACGCTTCCTTTTTCTATTCGTTCAAGCGCAAGAAGCGCAGATTCCAAACCTAAGTACTGAGCAATGGACTGGTCTATTGTGTTCGAATCGTGTTGTTGATCTAACCAACCGACTCGCCCTTGTATTTCGATGTTTCCCAATGTAGGGGCGTTTCGTTTTAACAGCAAGGAACACAGCAGGCTCTTGCCGCTACCATTGTCGCCGACTAAACCGTATACGCCTTGCGCGACAGAGAACTGAAGCGATTTAAACTGCCATTCACCATCTGGGTGTTGGTAAGAGAGGCGATTAGCTCTTAAATAAGTGCTGTTTTGATAGTTATTGTTTTTAAAAGAATTGTTTTTAAAAGAATTATTTTGATGAAATGTGATCATAAAGACTCCGACATAGTCAGGGTCTGAGGCGTGAGAAATCTGAATTCATTAGATCGCGAGAAGCGATACGCAAAAGGCAATATGCAAAAAGCGATTAAAGCAAGTTTTGACGAAGACACGCCTACTAACCCTGTATTCCAAAATTAAGGTGTTGAATTGGACATAAGGGATTAGTTGTTCATTTAGGCGTATTCTCCTACAGAAGTGATGGCGAGATTCTATACGTACTTTCATTCAAGATGCAATATCGTTTTTACTTTTTATGAGCTCGATCGAGTATGCTTGGCTGGCTTCTTTTCAGCTTATTCGCTCACGTTTTTCCTACGCTGTCACATCACACTGGTCAAAATAGTCGTATAGTTTTTAATAACTGATTGAAAAATATACAGGGTGAATGTTGTGGATGAAAATATCAAAAACGCGTGTATCGCTTTTTCTTGCGGAGATGTGAATGAGATTATCCCGTTCTTAAACGAGAAAACTCGCTGGACGAATGTAGGCAAGGAAGACATAGTTGGAACGGATAATATCCGCTCGATTTGTTTTCAGATGGAATCAGAACCGGTGTCTTTAAATGTGTCTCAAGCGCTTGAAGCTACGGATCATCTGGTTGTTCAGGGGCACGGTGACGCACAGCAAACTTTTTATTTCTGTGACATTTTCCAAATAGAGTCTGGCTCTATTAAACAGATAACTTCTTATCTTGTTGCTGGTCAGAAAGAGTAGCGACGTTTTAGGATGGGATTGTTTGTGGATGAGAAAGTTTGTGGATACAGCCTCCTACACACTGAGATTAAATGTGAGCTAGATTATAAAATGATCAGTTAGGAGGTTTTTTTTAGCAAAGTATTAAAAATGAAGCAATTAAAGGTGAAGCTTTGTACTAAAGTTTGAACGGGAAAGGTTTTTTGTTCAACCTGCTTTGGGCTTATAAATGAAACTTTTAAGATTTGCTCTAATTCTGATGTTGGTTTTAGTAGGAGCGAGTGCAAAAGCGCTTGAGCTTGAGTACGGTCGTTACAACGTGAACGCCTACGCGCACCCAGACTGTATCGATACGGTTTGCCAAGTAAATTTCGAAAAAACGTATGACACTGTTCCTCTCGTATTCTTCATGAGTACGATTTCATTTCTCAACGAGCAAGATTCCCCTTCTGCAATAAAGGTTCTGGAAGTAACGAAAACTTACGTTAAGTTCAAACAGAAAATTGCGCCCGCATATCGTGCACCCGCAGGTATGGAAGATGTACCGATGAAGGTGATCGATTACGTCGTAATGGAGAAGGGTGTTCATGACTTTAATGGCGTGAAGATCATTGTTGACGAAGTTTCGACTCAAAAATACATGTATCGATTGAGCACCCATAGCAGTGGAAACGGCAATAGGAACAAAAAGGAACGGATTTATTTCAATAGCTACAATGGACAAGGCTTTACTTCATTTAGTGGCACTCCCGGAATCATTCACCAAGTACAAAGCATAAATAACGGTGAGAATTTTTGGTTAACATCATCCGTAACTGCTGTTAACACGTCTTATATGGATATCTCGCTAGAACGACATGAGATTGATGGATACAAATCAAAAAACTCTCGGCAATTCCCTACGCAACAAGAACGAATCGGGTTTATTGCAGCGTATGGCAGTGGTGAACGAGACGACATTAAATTTGCAGTTAAAAACCAAATAACGATTAACTCGTACGATACGGGGAACCCTGTTTCTACGGGGTGTGAAACCTACGCCGATTACGATGAGAATTACGACGTTGTGCCCATTATCGTGGCGTCAAAAAATACTCGCTATGGCAATAATGGTGGTTGGTTACGCCGGTGTCGTTTGGAAACGGGCAAATCCAGTTTTATGGTGGAAGAAGATCAAGACACCGATGCAGAACGTAAGCATATCGTAGAGCGATTGGGCTACATCATTTTTGAGGTACCGTTCGATGTGGAGCAATGTACTCAGTTTACGGGTCCTGCTCAAACTTGGGATACGTCCGGTAGTATTGAAATTAAAGGCAGCGCCAAAATATCTGGTGCGGTTAGCGGTACTCAACTTGGTTATTTTGATGTAGAAGCCCATACCAATAACAGCTGTACGGTTGGGAATTGTGTCGCTGACAACAGCCTTTTGGTCCCCATGTTCAATTTTGCGAGTTTTACTCCGGGGGCTACTGATATTAGCTTTAATACGGGTACTCACACAGTGTCTCCGGGGCAATACGACGAAATTAACATTTTCGGGGATGCTGTAGTCACGTTCACCGCGGGGGACTACTTTGCCGATGAAGTGAATATTTACGGTGATGCAGAAATTAAGGTCAGTGGGCAGGTTTACATCCACAGTAATGGGACTGAAATAAAAGGCTCAGGTAAGGTTAATTTAACTGGGGTCCCAAATGATGTTTACTTTGTCGTGCATGGAAGCAATGCTGAGTTCTCAATAAAAGGGGCCGCTCGAGCAATTGCGTTCGTGCTCTCAGAAGACAACATCGAGTTAGATGAAAGCGGTATTTTAACGGGTGCTATCGCATCTTTGACCGCTGAAGTGAAGGGCGATGCAAGATTGAACGGGGACATTTCTAGCTGTAATCAACCAGTTTATCAACTGCAAATTACACCATCTTCTGCCACTGAATTGATCGATCACTCTATTCCTATCACGTTTAATATTATTAATAGTGCAGGTAATGTAGATACTGACTACATCGGCAACTTAAATATTACACCATCTGGTAATGCAAACACTTGTTGGAAATCGACAGCAAACATTAGCGCAGATTGTATCAATGACACGAGTACCATGCAGATTCAAGCGGGTACAGCGACGTATTATTTGTACAGTAGTGTTGTAGTGGAAGTTGCGACCATAACGGCTTACGTTGTGGGCTCTCCGTCTATTAATGCTTCGGCAGGTCCTTACACATTCAGTAATTCTGGTTTCATCTTTGAGCCATCTCCATTCAAAATCATCGCGGGTAAACAAACCGACGTTACTATAAAAGCAACGCGAGAAACCGCGAGTGGAACAGAAGTAATGGATGACTACGATGGAACCAAAACACTGGCGATCACATTAACCTCTTATATCATCCCAAGTACTGGAACAATTCAGCCTTCGTTGGTGAACAGTAACGTCACGTTTGTGGATGGAGTCGGCACACTGAGTTTGCAATATAACGATGCGGGTCAAATCAACGTAACAGTCAGGGATAATGCGAATGATATTGAAGGTGTCATGGTTGTGGAGGCTCGGCCGGACAAACTAGCTCTGTGTGATTTTTCAGTTCAAAACACAGTAAAAGCGCACAATGGTACATCGTCTGGCGGGCCTGCTTTTGCAAGAGCTGGAGAAACCTTCACTGTACGAATTAAACCCATTACTTATAACACTTCTGAAAGTAATCAATGTAACCGAGCGACCACGCCTAACTTTTATTCTACCACTGGTCATTTCGCTTTAGCCGAGCTCAACTACACGCTTCATTCTCCAAGTGGGGGGAGTTCTGGTACTTTGACGCAGGAAGGCAATAGTTATACACCGAACAATATTTACAATTTCACGACAACATCATTAGCCGCGAGTGGCATTGTGGCATCCATGAATTGGAACGAAGTAGGCAGCATTAACTTAACGGTGTCTAACAGTGATTATGATTATGGTGAGAGTAGTGGAATTGATAGCGATACTGCCACGATAGGGCGCTTCTACCCATATCAATTTGAACTGACAAATAACTACACTCAGGAAGGGCAGGCAGTCAGTTTTACCTACATGGAGCAAAACTTTAAATCTAACTTCACTGCAACAGCGCAAAGTGTCGACAAGGAAAACACTATCACGACAACAACTAACTACGGAAGCTTTGCCGCATCACTGTTAATGCATTTGAATTTAGTCGCGGTCGATGATGAAAAGAACCCGGTAACAGAATCAAATGATTTAACGAGCCGTTTGATAACGGGCAATATTGCGAATACAGATTGGTATAGAGAGTGGACGGGTGGAACGGCGTCACTGCCCTCTACCGTATTTAAGTTTTCTCGTGTTGTTCAGCAAACAACCCCAACCAGAATCACCACTCAAGATGGCCCTTATGAAGTTAGGCTTGGTCTAGAAGTGAATACCAACAGTGTCAATTGTTCTGTTAATGGGTGCACTGATTTTGTAAACGCCATTGCGCTAAGAAATGATGGGTCCAGTACATACAATGGACGGAAATTTACCGCAGCCCTTGATATGCGTTATGGTCGATTAACTTTAGATGATGTTGGCACAAACAGTGGCATGGACGTGACGGTTCCGGTGAGGGCAGAATATTGGAACGGCTCGCAGTTTGTGACCAATACCGATGACATTGAAACTGACTTTGATGGTGCAAACTATTGTCGTGAACTTATTTGGCCAAGCCCTGGCTCTAGCAGTGCCGATTTAACGGGGTCGCATACCAATATCACCAGTGGTACAAGCAGTAATTTAACCGCAAGGCAAAATAACTCAACTGATGGTGCTCAGGAACAAGTTCGCTTGAAGCTTAGAATTGGTGTTCCTCCAGCCGGAGAATCAGGTTTAACCTGTTCAGGAAACACCAGCGGCGGCTTTGAACATCTTCACTACAACTGGTTTGGCAATGGGGATGATAACCCTTCTGCTTTGGTGACGTTCGGTGTTTATCGAGGTAACGATCGCGTCATCTTCCGCGGAGAGCCTAGAATTTACTAAGAGCCAATAGCAGGGTAATTAGAATGACATTGTTTATACGTCCACCGGCCTGGTTACTGGTGTTGGTTGGCTTACTACTGAATGTTTTAGCCCTGCTCACCACAAGTGTGGTACTTGAGGATTACAGCCAACTGAATTCAGATTATCAGGAAAGTAAAGAACGCAACCTGCATCAGATTGAATTGGCGTGGAGTAGGGTAGAAAACCTAGAGAGAAAACGAGAAGCACTGGTTGCGTATATCCCCGTACAAAAGGTCATGTCTAATGAGGATACCAGTATTCTAGAGCAGGACATTCGCAACCAACTTGAAGCGTGGGCTGGTGAACCCATTCCCACTCTCACTTCAGCCAATCTCCCAAAAATATTTTCGATAATAGAAGCGGCACAACAAGTTCAGCGCAATAGAATCGATGAGTTGTACCTTAATAATTTAGAACTGACGGATAACATGTCTGCTATCCATAAGGAATCGGCGCAATACAATAATCTGGCTTTATTTCTGCAAGTATTCGGTCTTGCTTTGATTCTCGCTAGGGACCTCGCGCGAAAGCCAAGTTAGATTTAGATTCTTAATCTGGCTTCCTTCTTTACGCATGCCTATACCCAAGCATCTCGAGGTTACTTGGGTATAAATGTTGACATATTTTATTTCAACGGATATCACTCGTTCTTCATATTCACAAAAAAAGGTAAAGATGTTGAAACTAAGAATGCGCGTACTGGATGCGTTTACCAGTGAACAATTCAAAGGCAATTCCGCTGCTGTGATCATTACCGATGAATGGCTAAACGCCCGTTTGATGCAGAACATTGCGATTGAAAATAACTTGTCTGAAACAGCATTTCTTGTACCAGTCAAAGACAATAAATATGCAATTCGTTGGTTTTCACCTATCACGGAAATCGATTTTTGTGGGCACGCGACGTTAGCGTCTGCCAGCGCGTTGTTTTCCGATTTCCCTACACTGAATGAGCTTGAATTTTCAACTTTGGAAGTGGGTAATCTCGTCGTTAATAAACGAAGTAATGGCATGATTGAAATGCAGTTTCCTATCCTCGCTCCCGTTCCCGTCGAAGCTCCACAGGCACTCATCGAAGGCTTATCCATCACGCCAAAACTCATATTACGTAGCCAACAAGCGTACTTTGCCATTTATGAATCTCAAGACGATGTATTGCAGATTCAGCAAACCCAAGAAAAACTGAAAACTCTAGCGCCATACGATGTCGTTGTAACGGCGAAAGGGGAGCAATATGATTTTGTTTCTCGCTATTTTTGGCCCGCTAACGGTGGCGACGAAGATCCGGTAACGGGTTCTATTCACGCAGGTTTAGCACCATATTGGGCAAGTGAGCTAGGGAAGAATGAACTAGTGGCGCTTCAAGCGTCTCAGAGGAGAGGTGAACTGCATTGCAGAGTAACCGATACTCACGTTTTTGTTTCAGGTAGCGCGGTGAAATACCTTGATGGGGAAATATGGGTGTAATCCCGTTTATTCATAGCATCACTTTCATATAAATATTGAAAATAATTATATAAGTATCACTATTAATACAAATGTCATTTGCTATGGTCTGTTGCCATTGGTAAGGTGTCCCGACTAAAAGAAGATTCCTCTATATCGCCTTGTTAGCGTCATTATTTGGCTAACAAATAGCGGGAATTCTATGTGGCTAGAGAAATAGGAAAGGTTTCTTTACGTGTTATACACAGCCACCGCTATTGGAGAGCATCAGTCATGAAAGCAATGGTATATACACCCTTCGGGGATAACGACATATTGCATTTTTCAGAAGTTGACAAGCCAGTGCCAGCCGACGATGACGTACTCATTCGAGTGAAAGCCACAACCGTTACGAAAAGTCATTTACGTCACCAATTCCCCAAAATACTTCGGCTCCCTTCGCGTCTAACGTTGGGTGCTCTCTTACCAAAAGAAGAAATTCTGGGTACTGAGTTTGCTGGTGTAGTAGAAGCAGTGGGCAAAAATGTTCGACTTTTTAAGCCTAATGACCGAGTTTTCGGGATTGTAGGCGTGGAAAGCGGCACCTACGCAGAATACATCACCGTACAAGACGATAGTGTGCTTAGCCTCATGCCAGAAAATACCAACTTTGAGGAAGCCGCGTCCATCCCTTATGGTGCGTTGATCGCACTGCAAATGTTGCGTGACAAAGCGAAAGTTCAAGTAGGGCAGAAAGTCTTAATCAATGGTGCTTCAGGCCCTGTTGGTACAGCGGCGGTGCAAATTGCCAAATGGCTAGGTGCGAGGGTCACGGGTATTTGTAGTACCGATGAATTGAAGTTTGTGCAGGCTCTTGGCGCTGACCGTGTCGTCGATTATTCCATTCACGATTTCACCGTTGCAGAAAGACAATATGACGTGGTCTTTGATATTGCCAATACAGCGTGTTTCGATTCTTGCTGCGATGTATTAAAACCTCAAGGTATCTGTTTGAAACTCGAAGCGGGTCTTGCAGAATACTATCAAATGATGTCTTCAATTTTTATCGGAAAACAACGTCTTGCGTGTCGATACCATGTAGACACGAGTGTAGACTTGGTTTTACTTAAAGACCTGATTGAATTAGGATTTTTAAGACCAAGAATCGACCGCCAATACACCTTTTCTCAGCTTGAAGAAGCGCACCAATACGCCCACACAAAGCACAGAAAGGGCAGCGTTGTTATTCAGGTGAGCTAATCTCGACTCTCTCTTTCTTCTTTTTTTCTTCTCTCTCAATTATCTTGGACTGCCCCGCGTTTGGGTAGATTTAGCATGGGTGGACTTAGTGTGGGTTGAGAGAGACGAATGTTATTTTGATGCTTATGCAAGATAGACAATAAATTGGTGTCAACATAGTTATTTCCTACACAACCAAGACCAATATACGTTGTGTAATAGGATGGTTGATACGATTCGGGCTCAGAACGTTTGTCCTTTAGGTAGTGACACATACCTAGTGAGAGCGGTCCCTGAAATATTTTGCTAAATACTTTTTCTCTGGCTAAGCGGGATTGCCAAAGTCGAAAACCGCCGGGCGTATATTCCGTATTATTGGCTCGATAACGAAACAGAGCCGTATTCTGGCAATCACGATTAAACTCGGAATGAGTTCGGATACGTTCGGGTTTTAATGGTTTAGTTGGAATGTACTGTGAGTGGATCGGGTAGCCAAAACGTCGACACGCTTCTTCTGTCCCGCGTAAATCATTCCCAACCTTCGGTTTTCTAGGAAGCGGTGGTGCAACCGCTAGCCATTGGTGGTTCCCATCGATACTTCTTAAGGCACCGATCAGAATATCTCCCGCCGGACCATTTGCTCGGTATAGCGGCGTGCTGTCTGGGTACGGGGAGGAAGTCACGCCTTTTTCACGAACCCAATCGTTCAGTTCATCGTTATTAACCAAAGCCAGCTTAGAAAGCTGCATGGCGTTACGAACCGGGGTAAAACGCATCATATCGTCAAGCTTCAATGTTTTATGGTGCTTATCGAATTTATCAATATCTAACCCGTCGGCTTGTAACATAGCGATGATTTCTTGCCCTTGAGCGCGAAAAGTTAATAGGTTTTGCTCAGAAGAATCAGAGGCATACAAGTCAACAAGATCCTTTTTTGTTACATGATGATCCCATAAGCGAGCAAGAAATTCTGCACTACCTGGTGCCACGACCGATTGGTCTGTAAACGGAATGGCTTGACGAATTAGCCGGCCAATTTGAGGGAGCGCCGACACCTTGATTTCAGCGTTGGCTTCATCAAACTCAATAATGGCATCTTTCAGACGCCGATCTTGAATCAACGTATTCAGCTTGAACTGCCGGACGGTTTCATTGAAATCGGTGTAAGACTCAATCCCTACTTGGCAAGTGCGCGAGAGCATTTGGCTATTCGGGACTGGGGAACTGAAAATAGGTGCCCAACAAATTGCCCAATTCTTTAACGCCTGCACGGCACTTTTTTGTTCGTCGAATCGGTTTCCGTGTGGTCGGAGCAATTCACGTCCTGTTTCTTCGTAAGCGTGTATGTAAGCATCGACAGACGCTTCAATGTTTCGTGTCCAACCGGAAAGGCTACGTTCAATCGCTGTTAGCCCTACATCACGCATCGTCGATAACGCTGACAGCACCGATTTTTCCAAATTCATCTTGGTAAGCGCTTCTTCAAGTGCGCTAAGTCTTCTCTCTCGAATCATGAGTTGGTTGTTATAATGGTTTCTTGCAAAATCCAAATCCAAGCGCACACGAGACAACCTATTCTTGGCGGTGCGATATTGTTGCTGAATCCAACTAGGTAGTAGGCTAAGCACGCGTTCAATGACTCGGTCTGCGGTCGAAAATGCATTCTTTAAGGCGATATTGGATTCAATATGCTCAATTACGTTGTTGGTCGCGTCTTCCAAATTTTGGGTTGCAGCAACCAAATTTCCCTCGTGCTCTTTCAGTGTTTCGTAGGCATCGCTAGCCCCTTGAATAGCGATATTCTTGGCGTTTTCTGCTGTTTGCCAAAGTTGCTCTGCGTCGCTGACTTTTTGAATTTGTTCATTCAATACACGCCGAAGTTCGGTTTGGATGGGCTCAAATCTTTGATTGAGTTGTTTGGAGATTTTCCAAGATGCCCACATTGCCCAAATATGGACAGCCCCACTTTCTCTGCCGTATTGCCAAGCGGTGGTATCGTTTAAGATTAAGGTTCTCCGAACAAACTCGGTCGGTGCTTTGAGCGATTGATAGCTGTCTTGTGCTTGAGTTTGGTTTCGCGTACTTACTCTTAAAATGGATAGGGGATCGTCGTCATACGAATCATGGAGCGAATTTATGTATCCTTCTAACGCGGTATGGCGAGCGGGTACGGTTTGGTTTTTCGATAAAGAGAAGAGATCCCCCGTGTACACATTCACATAGCTGTGCGCCCACGTGTCCATTGCAGCATGGAGGAGATAGCCGTAAGCAAAAGCCACTTCGCTCGAGCCACGATTTCCCGATGTTTGCAGCGCAGCGTCTCTAACATGTCTCAACCAATCGTCGGTTTGCCAGCCCCAAGAATGACCACTCAGATACAAGTTAGCCGCTTTCATTACAGGCAAGATGAGGGGAGAGACGCCATAGTTATCGGGCGAAGCTAAGTCGATATCTTTCGGGTGGCAATATCGGTTATAGGGCTGCAATTGACCTTTTGAGTCCACATTTATGTTCTCGCCACAACGGTTAAGTGGCTGAAAGGGAAGCCCTGGGTGCGTAGTCATTTGCCCTGCAACTAAATCGGGGTATATATCAGCCCCGAGTACACCAAAAAGAAACGCTTTGGGGAATCGCTTAATGGAACGGGCAACAATCGGGTCAACGGTGAGCGTGTCGGTTTGCCCTGATTCATCGAAATAAATCGAGACTTTGTTGTCTTCAACGACGTCTTCTGCCACTTTCGCCGCGAGCCAAACATGGGTGCCAATTTTGAAGGCGTTAGCCGGTGTCGAAAGCAACAGACCAGTACAGATAGCCAAGTGCAAAAACTGACAATGAAAGTTCATTTGCTTCTTCTCCGTTAAGGCAGAACACATTCTTGAACAGGGTATCCATTGGTATCCGCTAACAAGGTGTCTTTTATCTCGACCCCGTGCCAATCGATTTGGGTAAGATTCCGGTGAGGCTGCCCATCCAAACACAGCCACTGCTTTTGATAATCAGGCTGCAAATTCTGGCGATTTCTGTCCAATTGGTTTTGCTGAATTTCGTTGTATAAAAACGCGAGATAGAAATTCATGACATGAAAATGCCATTCTTTGAATTGCTGAGTCGCAGAAATAATGAGTGGGGTGGGCGGGCCTTGGTCTTCAGAAATGTGGGCAAAAATATCGCTGTCTCTGGTGGTGTTAGGAAAAGCGGTCGGTTGATGGTTTTTATTGAAATAAAGGACATGATCCGCTGTATAGTATTGCGGAACAAAATTCAAAAAATTGCTGATATTAGGGAAGCTCGGCACTGGGTCGCGGTAGTTAATCGTGGCATAGACATTGACGTTCGAGTCGAGATCTTGAGTAAATCGGAGATCACCGATTTTAGGCGAAGCAAAACTGTATACCGACTGAACCTTATACCCTTCTGCACGTAATTTGTAGCCCAGAACCGTCGCAGTCGCGCCCCCTAAACTGTGACCCGCCAGAAAAATAGGCTTATGCGTGTCGCCCATTTCTCGCAGTGCTTGCTCAATAAGCGGAAAGAGGGTTTTAACGACGGCAGCGTATCCGCTGTGGAGTTTTCCTTTTGCATTGGGAATGAGTAAGTTGGCATTTAGTGGAATACTCGGCCCATTGGCGAGAATATCCGTCATGAAGTTATACGCGATTTGTTCGTCGTGTATCGATTGTTCGTCCACCATTTGCGTTCCCCGAACCGCAATCAAAACGATGTCTCGGTTGGATGTAATGATGGCATTACCGCTGGTGATCGAGTTAGCAAACAACACTTTTTTGAAACCCCAATGGCGATACTGTTCTTGTGCCGCACAGCGGTAATCATTTTCTGTTGTGACATAACCACGCCCATTGGCAAATTGTTGGTAATAGGTACGAATAGAAGCTTGCATCGCAAGGTAATTGTTCATCAAGCGGTAGTCGGGGGTATTGATAAAGTGCTGGAATTTATTTCTACTGCCAGCGAACGTATTGCCATAACCTCGTGTTCGGCATTGGCTGGCGGCGCCCAATTCACCCGCTAAGCTAGGGGCTCCTGATTGAAGGGAATCCCACAGACCGTCCACCGTTTCGGTTAATACAGCAAACCCAATAGACAGAGGATCCCGCTTTGGAGACGACGTAGAAAGACAGCGTAATTCCCACAAATCCACCAATCCGATATACGTTTCATCGGGGTTTACTCTATGCCAAGCAGCACTGCCTAGCCCTTTAACTCGAACTAAAAAATCGAAATCCCCAACGTTCTCTATTGTTCGGACGTCTTTAACCACCTCGAATTTCTTCTCTAGCACTGGTACTGCCATTGCGTGGTAAATAGATTGTGTCGCTGAAATCTTCTTTTTGATTTTTGCTTGGCAAACATCGGCAGAGAATGCCGAAAGAGAAAAAAACAGATTGATAAAGGCGAAATTCAATATCCAGAGTTTCATAAATCCTCGGGCTCAAATGTTTTAATTTATAAGCAGTTGTTAAATTATTGATCGAGCTAATGGAGGTAAAACGTGATTCATACAACAACCACTGTGTCGGGGGTTCTCAAAAATTAGATCGTGAGTATAAACTCTGATAAATCTAAACAAACGACGTCTCAAATTGTCAGGTATATCTTGGAAGACCAAACACCTAATCAGCCTTTAACTCACCTTCGAAATCACTTGTCTCAGTTCATTTCCATATCCGATGGCGAGTGGGAAATGATCTCAGAAAGTTTCACGGTTCAGAATTTTGATAAGGATGTAAGCCTGCTCGGAAGCGGTCAAACTTGTCGGAGTATGTTTTACGTAAGCTCTGGCATAACGCGTTCTTATGTTATTGACGAAAACGGTCGAGACTTCACAACTTGTTTTCACTTCAATAAACCCTCTTCAAACGTGAAAAACTTATTCCTTACCGATTTTTCTAGCGTTATTCGAAAGGAAGTTTCTCAACTTCATTTTCAGACGCTAACGGAAGTGTCGGCAGTTGAATTGCCTATTTCAGCGATTTCTGGGCTTTATGATCGTGGGTCGAAATGGGAGAAACTAGGACGAAGGTTGGCGGAAGAAGCGTATTACCACACGCAGAAAAGAGCGATGTCATTACTCATGAAAACAGCGAAACAGCGTTATATTGAGCTATGTGAACAGATGCCACATCTGGTTGATAGCATTCCAGAATATTACGTGGCGTCCTATCTGGGTATTACGCCTCAATCACTCAGCCGAATTAAAAGTTGAAGCCAAATTACCATATGGTAATGCTTTGTTTTTCTGTCGATATTATCTTGCTCCAAAACAGATTGGAGAGCAGTCATGTCTATACGTAAACTCGTTCAGCACCAGCAAAATACCTACGGTCACTTTCACCAACATCAGGGCAATTTCCTGATTCATTTAATCATGGTTCCGGTATTCATCATCGGGTTCTGGGGGGCAATGGTTTCATTGGTTCTTGGTAACTTTTTGATTGCTGGAAGTTTGGTGCTTTTGCCCTTTATCTCTATCGCCATTCAAGGTTTTGGTCACAAAAAAGAAAACCTACCTCCGGAACCATTTACTGGTCCAAGTAATGCGATTACCCGAATCCTACTCGAGCAACTTTATACCTTTCCAAAGTACGTGGTTTCGGGAAAGTGGAAGAAAAAGCGCCAGTAACGGCGCTTTATTTGTTGGAGGTTGTTTCGAGGCGGTTACCTATTACTTCACAATATCTTTTATTAATCCTTGAACCCTATAAGACTAGAACTCTCAAGGACCTACGTGATATTGTTTCAAAACTATCAATAATTTATTGGGCTAAATGGTGATGCTGTAGTGCCTGATGATTGTTATGTGTCGAGAGAATTAAAATGAAGATCAATACTATGAGGATTCCTTGCAATAATTTTGAGGAATCTGAAATTTTTTATACTCAAAAACTTGGGTTAACAAAGATATATGGATCCGTATCGGATGGCTTTGTAGGTTACCAGCTAGATAATGCGCAGATGATTATAGAGCCGGAAGAAAAAGGCGAGTTTGAATCTGGAAGGTACCTAGGCTTTAGTCTCGAAGTTGAAGATATCAACGCATTCTACGCTAGGTTGAAGCATGAAGGTGTTGAGTTTACGGGTGATCCAGAAAAGCAATTTTGGGGTGGCATCATGACCCATATAGTGGATCCAAATAAGAATACATTTTCAATTGTACAGGTTGAGAACAAAACAGAGTGACATGTTTCGTAATGGCCAGAAAACCTCGCGGCTATTTCGTTGTATGAAAAAGCGCCATTGAAGGCGCTTTCTTAACATTTACTTACTGCGATTGGAGTTGGTACAAGATATAAGCGCGCTTTGTATAATGTCGATCGCTTCCTCTACTATTTCGTCCTCTACGGTGAGTGGAGGCAGTAAGCGGATAGCGTTACCAAATTGCCCACATGGCAACACGATCAAACCATTATTTCGGCATTCTGCAATAAACGGTGCAACGTATTCCGGAGCAGGGGTTTCGCCGTTTACAAAATCAAAGGCAATCATAGCGCCAGCATGGCGAATATACGCAACGGGAATGTTGGTGTGCGATTCCTTAATATGGCTTATTGCTTTGTGAATTCTCTGACCTATCGCTTGTGCCTTTTGGTTAAGGTTCTGGCTTTGGATTTCATCCAAAACGGCGTGAGCGGCAGCACACCCGACAGGGCTTCCACCGTATGTACCTCCTAGACCACCTGGCGCTGGGCTGTCCATCAGTTCACGTTTTCCAATGATCCCTGAAAGTGGATAGCCTCCAGCGAGTGCTTTCGCTACGGTGATCAAATCGGGTTGTACATCGAAATGCTCGCTAGCCAACGTTTTTCCGGTTCGACCGAATCCAGTTTGCACCTCATCAAAGATCAAAACGATACCGTGTTCATCGCATAGCTTGCGCAATTTTGTCATCAATTCGCTAGGTGCGGCGTAAAAACCCCCTTCACCTTGAATAGGCTCGATAACAATGGCAGCAACGGAATCGGGGGAGATGTCCGTTTTGAATACCTTTTCTAGCGACTTCATGGTGTAGCTCGTATCTATGCCTTGATAAGGCACAGGGAAGGGCACGTGGAAAATGTCGGCAGGGAAGGGACCAAAGCCCTCTTTGTATGGCGCGATTTTCCCCGTCATCCCCATGGTTAGCATGGTTCTACCGTGAAAGCCGCCATGAAAAGCGATCACACCACGGCGCTTGGTGTAGTGGCGCGCGATCTTCACGGCGTTTTCCAGCGCTTCGGCACCCGTCGTCATTAACAGGGTTTTTGCATCGTCAATGGGGGCTAATTCATTTAAGCGCTCGGCAAGGGAAATATACGTCTCATAGCCTGCAACCTGAAAAGCGGTGTGACTAAAGCGATCAATTTGGTCGATAACGGCTTGTGTGACAGCCTGGTTGCAATGCCCTGTATTGACAACGGCAATACCAGCCGCAAAATCGATAAAGCGTCGGTTTTCTACGTCCCAAATTTCAGCGTTTTGAGCGCGTTTCACAAACAAAGGGGTAGCCGAAGCCACGCCTCTGGGCACCGCCTTGTTTCGGCGATCCATCAGTGACTGATTATTCATTTGAGGTGTCCTGTCCTTTTTAAGAAAGCCCGCCAAAGCAGACGTATTTGGTTTCCAGATATTCTTCGATGCCGGATCGTGACCCTTCTCGCCCTAATCCAGAGTGTTTGATGCCGCCAAATGGGGCAACTTCGTTGGAGATGATTCCTTCATTCACGCCCACCATGCCGTACTCCAGCGCTTCACTAACGCGTAAGCAGCGATGAATATTGGTGGAATAGAAATACGCCGCCAAGCCATATTCGGTGTCGTTGGCCATTTCGATCGCTTGTTCTTCCGTTTCAAAACGAAAGATGGGGGCGACGGGGCCAAACGTTTCTTCCGATGCGATTCGCATTGCGGGTGTGACATCGGCAATGACGGTTGGCTGATAAAACAAACCACCCAAAGAGTGGCCAGAGCCGCCGATGAGCAATTGCGCACCTTGGCTCAAAGCATCGCGGATATGAGCATCGACCTTGTCCATTGCTGGCTCACTAATCAAAGGACCGATCTGATGCTTCGGATTCATACCCGAACCCACTTTGAGCTTACTGACGGCTCTGGCGAATTTTTCAGAAAATTGTGCGTAGACACCGGATTGCACCAATATTCGATTGGTACATACGCACGTTTGACCAGCATTACGAAACTTAGAGGCAAGCGCGCCTTCTACGGCTTCTTCGAGATCGGCATCATCGAAGACAATGAAAGGCGCATTGCCACCCAGCTCCATGGAAACGCGTTTTACGGTATTAGCGCATTGTGCTAACAGCTTTTTACCAACGTCTGTTGAACCAGTAAAAGACAGCTTTCGGATTGTTGGGCTGTCGCACAACACGGCACCAATTTCTGCCCCTTTGGCTGCGGTTACCACGTTGATGACGCCTTCTGGAATACCCGCTTGTTGTGACAACGAAGCCAGCGCGAGCGCTGAAAATGGCGTCGATTCCGCTGGCTTGACTATAGCGGTGCAACCGGCCGCCAAAGCAGGTGCCAGCTTGCGCGTGATCATCGCGACAGGAAAATTCCAAGGCGTTATGGCAGCACAGACACCAACGGGTTGCTTCAAGGTTTGTAGACGACGGTCTGCTGATGTAGACGGGATAACATCACCGTACGCGCGTTTCCCTTCTTCAGCAAACCATTGAATGAATGAAGCCCCGTAGGCGACTTCCCCAAGTGATTCCGATAACGGCTTACCTGATTCCAAGGTGATCAGTTCAGCCAAATCGGCTTGGTTTTCTAGAATCAGTTGATGCCAATTCATCAAATATTCGGCTCGCTGCTTGGCAGTCAGTTTTCGCCAAGTTTGCAGAGCGTTATTTGCGGAATCGATAGCTGAAACGACCTCTTTGCCCGACATATCTGGAACCGTACCGATTTCATTGCCGTTCGCTGGGTCATAAACCGAGAAGCTCTGGCCCGTTGCGCTTTCCACCCATTGACCATTCACAAAGGCGCGGTGTTGAAGTAACGTCATTGGCTTACTCCACTTT
The DNA here is from genome assembly GCF_030689305.1 of Vibrio penaeicida. Lineage (GTDB taxonomy): Bacteria > Pseudomonadota > Gammaproteobacteria > Enterobacterales > Vibrionaceae > Vibrio > Vibrio penaeicida_B. The sequence goes on from NZ_JAUYVM010000009.1 coordinate 180,252, forward strand.
GCTCGATGTGCTGTTTGGCGGCGTCGAGCAGCGCTTGATGATCACGTCTTGCACTCAGGGCATCTTCCATGCTCACCTCCACAAATTGAGTGGTAGCATTTGGCTGCATTTGACCAATCAAATCCATGTCTGTCGAAATGACTGTGCCAATCATGAAATAGCCGCCTCCTGACACCGCGTCACGGTGCAATACGATGGGCTCTTTCCCTGCTGGTACTTGAATGGAACCGTAGGGGTAACAACCGTCAACGATGTTGGAAGGGTCCGATCCGGCGCCAAAAGGCTGGTCGCGTTCAATGAATTCAAGAGGTGTACCGTTTTTAAAGCGGTAACCAATGCGATCCGCTTCGGGCGCGACTTGCCATTCTTCAGCAAAAAACTGTTTGCCAGATGCTTCGGTAATGCGATGCCAGTACAATCCCGTCACGACTCGAAGAGCAGTGCTTGAGCTGTTTGAGTTGACTGCGTTACGACGTAACGCCTCAGGTAGGTGACGTCGGACAAAGGCAGAGCTTTCTTTGGTATTAGGTTGTTTAGAAACCGACAGATCAGTAACGGGTAGGCTGTCACCTTCTTGAATGGGTCTACCTTCAAAGCCGCCAAGCGCACCGAGTGTGTAGGTCGAACGGCTACCCAATACTTCTGGCACATCAATTCCGCCACTAACGGCAATGTAGATTCTTGCACCAGCAGTAAGGTGGCTAAACGTGAGGTTTTGGCCAGCCTCGACTCGAAAGCTTGTCCAGTTTTCTTGTGCAACACCATCGACCATTGGTGTCATTTCTGCACCCGTCACGGCAACTGTGCAGCCTGTCGAAAATTCCAGTTTGGGTCCCATAAACACCGCTTCCAACACGGCCGCGTTTTCATCGTTTCCGACCAGCCAATTCGCGCATCGGCACGCAAATCTATCCATGGCACCTGAAACCGGAATACCCAAATGAAAATACCCTTTACGACCAAGATCTTGCACTGCTGTCGCTAAACCAGGGTGAATAACCTTAATGCTCATACAGTGCCTCCTTTAATTTGGTGTTGTAGCTGCCCATGTTTGCTTCAAATTCAGACAAAGAGAATTGGACTGGTTTAATTACAGGTTGGTAGGTGCCTGCTTCTACCTGCTCTACTATTTGGTGATATTCCGCCTCATTGATAGCACGAAACTTAACAATGTCCCCCGGCTGGAAGAAGACGAGAAAGTCTTTAAGGTGAGCCACGCTCTGGCTTGGGTCGTAGATGGGCATGGGCGTCACTCCAAACATTTGATATCCACCCGCGCCGCGCACCGAATAAATGCACGAGAAACATCCGCCGTAGCCGACCGTGAGTTTTGGGGTATCGGTTCTTGGGCGAACGTATTTCGGGACTTGGATTTGCTTTTCTTGCTCCACCATTTGAAACATGAAAGGCAACCCTGAAACGAACCCCACCATGGTTACCATCCAAGGGGAATTGGCGTGCGCTTCAATAAACGCATCAATCGAATCGTAGCCGTTGATTCTCGCGGCGTAAGAAAGATCGGTGCCTTCTGGATCTTGGTGCCTTTCTCTAAATCGCATCAGTGTTTCATGCGTCCATGGATCTTGGTAATACACGGGCACTTCAACGATGCGGGTGTCTATTTTCGCTTCGTTTTGTGCCATAGACGCTTCAAGGTCTTGTATGGTTTTCAGCATGTCTGAAGGGGCGCAAATGTCAGGGTTGTATTTCACCTGAAAAGACGCATTTGCAGGGCAGATTTCTTCTACCCCCTGAATGTTTGCTTGTCGGATAGCTTGCGTCATCGACAAGCTTTTGAAAAAGGCAGCAAGTGACATCTCTTCGCTAACCTCTACAAATATGTGTTCGTCTCCGCCATAGGAGTAGCGTGTTTTCATCGTCGTTCCTTAAGATGCTTGAGAGTAGGAGCTGTCCTTGCTCGTATCAGACTCGGATTCATTCTCTAACCAACGTTCTAGCCACGCAGTGTTGAACTGCCCAGTGAGTAAATCGTTGTCTTTGCATAGCTTTTGAAATAGAGGCTGGGTGGTTTTTACGCCAGTTACTTCCAATTCATCGAGGGCTCTTGCCATGCGTTTAATGGCGTTTTCTCGCGTGCTATCCCATACAATGAGCTTTCCTAGCAGCGAATCGTAATAAGGGGGAATAGCAAATCCGGAGTAGATTAATCCGTCAAATCGAACCCCAGATCCCATCGGGGGAGTAAATTGGCTGATGATGCCGGGGAAGGGCAGGAATCCATTAAACGGGTCTTCTGCATTTAAGCGGATCTCAATCGCATGCCCACGCATTTCAATATCGGATTGCTGAAGCGCCAGCGGCTGACCAGAGGCAATCAGAATCATCTCGCGAATCAAATCGACGCCAGTAATGCACTCTGTAATGGGGTGCTCTACCTGTATGCGTGTATTCATTTCGATAAAGTAGAAGGCTTCCGTTTCGTCGTCATAGAGGTATTCAATGGTGCCAGCACCCTGATAGTTAACGCTCTCTGCTAACGCTACCGCGGACTGACACATGGCTTCTCTAACGGAGCTCGGAAGAACAAAACAAGGTGCCTCTTCCCATACTTTCTGGCGTCGGCGTTGCAGCGAGCATTCACGTTCAAATAGATGAATCGCTTTGGTTCCGTCTGCGAGGATTTGAACCTCAACATGCCGAGCCTGATGAATGAACTTTTCCAAGTACAAGGTGCCATCACCAAACGCCGATTGTGCTTCCGCAGAGGCTTGATGATATTGCTCTAGAAAGTCAGCGGCTTGTTCAATCACTCGAATTCCTCGACCACCGCCACCAGCTGACGCCTTGATCATGACAGGAAACCCAATTTCTTTGGCGCGCTGCAGCGCGGCGTCTGGATTGATGGAGGGGGCACTGCCGGGAACGACAGGAACACCCGCGGTCATGGCAGTTTCGCGAGCAACGGCTTTATCCGCCATTTTTCGCATGGTGTCGCCATCGGGACCGATAAAGCGCAATCCGGCTGCGCGTACTTGATCTGAAAACTCAGCGTTTTCTGATAGGAATCCGTAACCTGGGTGAATCGCGTCCGCGTTGGAATCGATGGCGGCTTTGATGATTTTATCGCCATTCAGGTAGCTTTGATTTGCCATAGGCTGGCCAATACAAATGGCTTCATCTGCCAATTTAACCGCAAGCGATTCGCTGTCGGCTTCGCTGTAAACTTGAATGGTGCGGAGCCCCATTTCTTTGGCTGCACGGATGATCCGCACCGCTATTTCACCGCGATTTGCGATAAGAATAGATTGAATACTCATAACAATTCCTTGTGTACATTCAGCGCGTTATTTAAGCCGGACGATAGGTTGACCAGCGTTAACGGGTGTTTCGTTATCCAGCAAAAAGTCATCAATAACGCCTGACACTTCTGCTTTGATTTCGTGAAAGGATTTCATCACCTCAACTAAGCCGATGACATCACCAGGCGATAGGGTGTCTCCCGCTTGTTTATAAAAAGGCTGTTCAGGTGCCGATGAACGGTAGAACACGCCCGGTAGTGGGCAGATGATTTCTTTGTCTGACATGGTTCACTCCTTGAAGATTGACGATCCATCAGTGGATAATTCTTTTTGGCTTTTTAAGGTTCGTTCTCGTGAAGGCAGGTGTTGCTGTAGTGTTTTGTTGACTGCCTTGGCGATGTCCAGTGCGTTTGGGGTGTCTGAATGTACACAAACGGTTTGGGCAACCACGGGGATCTCATCTCCATTTGTTGCTGTTACCGCACCTTGCTCTACGGCTTTTTTTACTCGTGTTGCCGCATAGTTTGGGTCGGTTGCTTCGTGAGTTTGAGTGATCACCAAGTGCCCATGTTGATCATAGTCTAGGTCGGTGAAAAACTCGGCGACGAAGCCCACACCCTTGCTTTTGTATACTTTCTCGTGGCAAGTACCGGTTAAACCGAATACGGGTACTTGGTAATGCAACGCGATATTGGCGATGGTTTCCGCGATTTCTGGATCGGACGCGGCCATGCCATACAACACCCCATGTGGCTTTAAGTGGTTAAGTGGCATATCCAACATATCCAGAAAGCCTTTCAGAGCCCCAATCTGATAAACGATCATGTTGTGCAGCTCGGCTTGGCTTAGGTGCATTTTCCGTCGCCCGAACCCCTGTAGATCGGGCAGTGAAAAGTGCGCGCCCACCTTTACGCCATAACGTTTGGCAAGCTCTACGGTGTGCTTCATGTGGTTTGGGTCTGACGCGTGGAAGCCACAAGCAACGTTGGCTTCGGTGATGTAGGGCATCAGCGCTTCATCATCACCTAGCTTGTAAATACCAAACCCTTCTCCCATGTCGCTGTTTATATTGATCATGCTGTTTATGTTGATCATATTAATACCTGTTTATGATGTTGAAGGGGTTAGTGCGCGCCCAAGCTGGCTCGCATACGAATACGGATTTGGTCGACAATGACCGCGAAAATGAGTAACGCACCAATCACGACGGTTTGTAAGTAAGATTCGACGCGCGTTAAGTTCATGCCGTTTTGAACCAAGCTAATGAAGATGGCTCCTAGAACAACATGTTCGACACGCCCAACGCCGCCTCGCAGGCTGACGCCAGCAATCACACAAGCAGCGATAGACTCCAATGGCATGGCTGCCCCAATATTGGCTTCGCCTGTATCTAGCCTTGCGGTAATTAACATGCCTGCCAATGCCGCAAATAGGGCGCACAATAGGTAAGCCATCATCAAGGTTTTGTGTGTGTTGATACCAGAAAGCTGCGCTGCGTGAATGTTGCCACCGACGGCGTAGAAATAGCGCCCCAGACGGGTTCGATTCACCACAATGACGGCGGCAATAGTCATGATGAATGCCGCTAAAATTGGCGTAGGAATACCTAAAATGCTACCAAACCCGAAGGTGTTACCAAATTCAACGGGCATACCGTAAACAGGAGATCCTCCCGTCATATAAAGAGCGACACCAAAGCCAACAGAGGAGATACCCAGTGTCATCACAAAAGGGGAGACTTGAAAGTGTGCCACGCCTACGCCATTGATAAACCCGACGACCAAACCAACGCCAACGCCAGCAAGAACGCCAAGCAAGATGGCTATATAAATGGCTTCAGGAAAAGAGGCATACACCGCCGCCATGGTGGTGGCACCAACTACAGAAGAAAGGGCGATAATGGTGCCCACCGATAAGTCGAAGCCTGCCGTCAGCAAGACGAACATTTGACCTATCGCCACCATAATGAGGTAAGAAGATTGGCGTAAAAGGTTGAGTAAGTTTCGTGCGGTCAGAAAGTTGTCCGATGCCGTCGCGAATATGGTGACTGCAATCACCATTAATATGGGTAATACCCCAATTTTGACAAATAGGCGTTTCATCCAGTTCATTGCATTTCCTTTTGATGGCGAACCCGCTGCTTTGGAACCGCCTGTTTTCGAACTGCTAGCGTTCGAACCGCTTGCTTTCGAGCTTATGAGGTCAGAAGCTGCGTGACTGGTTTTAATAGGGTCACTGTTCATTGTTGAGTGCCTCATTTTGAGATTCCATGGATTCAAAGAAGTGAGCGAGTGCGTTGGGTTCGGTGATATCGTCACCCTGAAGATGCGCTTCGATTCGTCCGTGCCGCATGATGTATAAACGATGGGAAAGGTTGACGACTTCCGGTAGATCAGAAGAAATGATCACCACCGCCGCACCTTGTTCACATAAGCTCGCGATGAAGCGATAGATCTCTGCTCGTGTGCCGACATCTACCCCGACGGTGGGCTCATCAAAGACATACAAAGACACATCGCGAGTGAGGCATTTGGCCAACAACACTTTTTGCTGATTCCCTCCACTGAACTGACCAACATCGCGCTCGGTTTGCATTGGGTGGAGCTTCAATTTGTCGGCCAGCTTTGAGGTTTGCTGGCGTTCATGGTTAAGGCTTAATGCGCCCGTCGCACCGGAATAGGAGGGCGTGTTGATGGCCGCCAAGCTGATGTTTTCTCGGCAACTTCGAATCATCACCAAACCTTCGGCTTTTCTGTCTCGGGAGTTGTAAAAGAATCCCCGATCCAACATTTCACGAGTCGATAAGCTAGTGACATTCTCGCCTTGAAAAATCACCTTGCCGGATTGAATGGGTTCTAACCCAAAACAGGCTCTTAGCGCTTCCGATTTCCCGCAACCAACCAGCCCAGCAAAGCCAATTATTTCTCCTTCTCTCGCATAGAAAGAAAGGTCTTGTATGGCGTTATCGCGGCTTGATAAGTTCTTTACTTCCAACACGGTACTTTGGGGAGTGAAGGGGATTTCAGGGTAAACCTGATCCATCACGCGCCCTGTCATCATGGTGATCAGCTCTTTTTCATTGACCTGTTCACAAGCCTTAGTACCGATGTAGCGACCATCTCTTAAAACGGTGATGCGATCGGCGATGCGGCGTATTTCCGCCATGCGATGCGAAATGTAAATAATGCCGACACCTTGTTGCTTGATCTGCTCTACCAGTTTAAAAAGCTGCTCGGTTTCTTGATGAGTAAGAGACGCGGTGGGCTCATCGAGAATAAGCACCGCCAGTTCCCCCCGCAGCGCTTTGGCAATCTCGACCATTTGCTTTTCTGCGCGAGACAGCTCACCGACACTCAAATCTGGGTTGAGCTGAAACCCCATGGTGTCGAGCAATTCTTGCGCTTTATATTGCAAAGTTTCGTTATCGAGCATGCCTGATTTCATGGGTTCTTCACCGAGAAAAAGGTTCTGTGCCACCGTCAGTGTGTCAACCAATGAGAACTCTTGGAAAACAGCGCTGATTCCTTTTTGTCGAGCATCAAACACGTTTTTGAAATGCACGTCTTCATTGTGGAATCGCATTTCGCCAGCCGTGCGTTGGTTTGCACCTGAAATAATGGAAATCAGCGTGGATTTACCTGCTCCGTTTTCACCAAACAATACGTGCACTTCACCGGCTTCTAATGTGAAGTCCACATCATCGAGTGCCTTAACACCGGGATACTGTTTGTGTATCCCGTGCATTGAGAGGATTGGGTTTGAACCGACCATCATTGAGGCTTCACCGAAAACGTTGGTTTAAAGCCGTTTGGTGCCAATGAGCTGTCGCGATCGAAGTGATCAACAATGGCTGCATCAATCACATAGAGTTGCGGACCTACATGCTTGGTGTACGGCTTGCCTTCGAGGATCCGAATGGCTTGGTCAATCGCAACGCGACCTTGAATAACCGCGGAATCAGTAGGCGCAGCGAGGATGAGTTTGCGTTTAATACCTTGGTAAACACCGGGGGTAAAGTAGTAAGAGAGAACCTTGATTTGATTGGTGAGCCCACGTGCTCTCAGTAAGCTGGTGGCCGCTTCTGCAGTGACAGCGGTGCCCACGATGTAATCAATATCTGGGTGAGCTTCTAGCGTGTCTTCAACCAGCTTGAGCTGAACTTCTTTACCTGTGTCGCCGTATTTGGTTTCAACGACATCGATGTTGGAATCTTTAATGGCTGACTGAAAGCCCTTGTTTCCAGCTTCTACCCAGCCTGCGCCTGGAGGACCAGGAAACCAGCCTACTTTGACCTTATCTGATCCGTTTTTGTGAATCTCTCTTAAATACTGCCCGACTTTAGAACCCATTTCGCCGAACGACACTAAAGACTTAGCGGATAAATCCGGTGAAGACATACCGTTAACGATATCGATAACAGGAATGCCGGATTTAGTAATGTTTTTGACCAGATTGTTTAAACCTTCATACGAGATGGCACCAATCACGACAGCATCTGCCCCCGAAGCAACGCAGTCTTCGATTTGCGATATCTGGGTATTTAAATTGGTGTAACCGCCTGCTTCAACAAGCTGCATTCCAACGCCTGAGCGTTTGGCTTCTGCAACCACACCGTAGTTTACTGCCGTCCAGTAAGCGTCTTTAAGGTGGGGGAAAGACACACAGATGTCCCATGGCTTTTCAGCTTTGTCGACGGGCTGGTAATCCATGACTTCTCGGTTACTTGCCATATCAAAAGGGTTTGTCCAAACATCCACGGTGTACGGATACCAATCTTTGGCGTTGATGTTTGGGCTGTAATACGCAGCAAGTACTGCGGTTAACGTAAGCCATGCTGCATTTGAGGTGTTTCGTTTCATCGTTCTTCTCCCTGTTATTCGAACGTTGTTTAACGAGTGGTGTTCGCCGTGATGAATCCGTTTCGGCTGTTGTTTCATTTGTTAATAACAGGTTAAAATTGCAGCGTTGATATGTAAAATATGGATTTCTATGAAGTGTTATCTAAAATTTAGATACCCAAGCTGTGTGTGATTTAAAGAAATGAAATCCATTTAACAATATGAAATATCAGGGGTAAGTCGTTGTCGGTTAGTCGGTGAGTAAGGCAGTGAAATGCCTTGATATCTAATTTATTAATACATGTGTTAAGGAAAACAGAAATGCAGCCAACCATGAAGCAGATACGTTACTTCATCGCGACCGCCGATTCGGGGCAGGTATCCCAAGCGGCCAATGCCATGCACGTTTCTCAGTCTGCGATCACTACGGCAATAAAGTCATTGGAAGAAATGCTGAATGTGAATTTATTCATTAGGCAGCCTCATGGCATGCTGTTGACGTATGAAGGCAATCAGTTCTATCAGCACGCGACACACATCGTAAAAGAAATCGAAGAGGCTATGTTGCTTTCGCACCGCAGTTCCAATCAAGTGCAAGGGGTGATCAAGCTGGCGATGTCTTACACCGTAGCTGGGTATTTTGTTCCGCCGTATCTAACACGTTTCTCACGCAGCTATCCAAAAGTAGAAGTGAAACTGGTGGAAGCGACTCGGAGCGAAATAGAAGAAGGGGTGGTGTCGGGCGATTTCGACTTGGCGTTCATGCTGACATCCAACCTTATGAATCAAGAGGACATCAGTTTTCAAACGTTGCTCAGTTCGCCCCGACGGCTTTGGGTCAGTTCTAGCCATCCGTTACTGGAAAATAAGCTTGCGACGTTTCACGATGTTGCCCAGTACCCCTACATAATGCTGACGGTGGATGAAGCGAGCAACACCGCACAACGCTACTGGAACCAAACGCCTTATCAGCCCAATACCATTTTTCGTACATCCTCAGTGGAATCGGTGCGCAGCTTAGTCGCAAACGACTATGGGGTCACCATTCTTTCAGACATGGTCTATCGCCCGTGGTCTTTAGAAGGACGAAGGGTAGAAGTTCGACCACTAGCGGATCACGTACCCGATATGGAAGTGGGTTTAGTGTGGTCAAGAAAAAGAGAACGCAGCACTGCGGTGGCTGCGTTCTGTGAATTTATGGAAATGTCGGTGTCACCGAATCAGGATTTGATGAATCGGTTTTAGTGCCGTTAACACATCAGCCTTTAACACACCTGCCTTAATACATTAGTCTTTAACACATTAGCCTCTAACACATCTGTCTTTGCAGCCCACTCATATCCAATAGTCGGGTTGCAATTTCTTCAACCGATAACGATGTGGTGTTGAGGTACGGGATCGCTTCTCGGCGAAACAGGGATTCCACCGTATTGAGTTCCTTTTGACATTGATCGTGGCTGGCGTATTCGCTGTTGGCCATTCTTCCTTCACGAATGGCATGCAGCCTTTCAGGTTCGATGGTTAAGCCAAATGTTTTGAATCGAAAAGGTTCAATACCCGGTGGCAGTTTTAGCCTCCCCATATCCTCTTCTATAAAAGGATAATTCACGGCGCGAATTCCAAATTGCATGGCTAAATATAGGCTGGTAGGGGTCTTTCCGCAGCGTGAAACACCCAGCAAAATGATGTCGGCTTGGTCGAGATTGTTTAGCGAAATGCCGTCATCGTGGGCAAGTGTGTACTCAATTGCAGCGATCCTGTCCATGTAGCTACCCACATCTTTACTGATGCTGTGCGAGCGCTGCAATTTGGGTTTTGGCTCTAGCCCAAGGTCTTTACTGAGCGGTTCAACCAGTGATTTAAGTACATCATAGAATTGAGCGTTGGCTTGCTCAATAACATGCTTGACCTCTGGTATAACGATAGAGAAGAACACCAAAGGCTTGTTCCCAGTCACCTCAAAGGCTTTGTTTATCAAGCCCTTAACATATTCAGCACGTTCAATATTCTCTACAAAAGGGAGGGTTGTTTGACGCGTTTCGATGGAAAATTGCCCTAAAACCGCGTGCCCCATGGTCTCCGAGGTGATTGCAGTACCGTCTGAAATATAAAACACATCACGAAAACTAGTTTTGCACTGCATAAAAAGTTGAATCCTTAAAATAAATTTGTAGTGTGGGTTTCATAATAAAAATATAGATATACCTGAGCGCATTTCTAGCTTACTTGGCTTAAATGCATGCGGCACAAATCGGTGCCGACAAGATTAAGGGTATATATTTACATTACAGGGGATCGATACCCGTAAATGTGACGCTGCCGGAAAAATTTTTTAAACCCTAAGCCAATCGTTTGCGTTGATTCAGACCCCACTAAAACCCTACAGATCCAATAACAAGGAGATTATCCATGCAACAAAATGTTGTTTGGTATGACGCTTTATCAATGAACGACGTTGATAAAGTTGGTGGTAAAAACGCTTCACTCGGTGAAATGGTTGCAAACCTTGCTAACGCTGGCGTGAAAGTCCCTAACGGTTATGCCACTACCTCTTTTGCGTTTAACCAATTCCTCGAATCAGACGGATTGAATGAACGTATTTATGCCCTGCTGGAAAAACTCGATGTTGATGACGTCCAAGCGTTAAAATCAACAGGAGAAACCATTCGAAACTGGGTGCTGGAGCATCCATTTACCTCTGAACTGGAAGCGGATATTCGCCAATGTTATGCAGAACTTGGCGAAGGCGACGACATGTTGTCGGTTGCTGTTCGTTCTTCTGCTACGGCGGAAGACTTGCCAGACGCTTCTTTTGCAGGTCAGCAAGAAACGTTTCTAAACGTACGTGGTATCGATGCTGTTATTGAAGCAACTAAACACGTTTTTGCCTCTTTATTTAATGACCGTGCTATCTCGTACCGCGTTCACCAAGGTTTCGATCACAAAGGTGTGGCGCTTTCTGCGGGTATTCAGCGCATGGTACGTTCCGACAAAGCGTCATCCGGCGTAATGTTTACCTTGGACACTGAATCGGGTTTCGATCAGGTTGTTTTCATCACCTCATCTTGGGGTTTGGGTGAAATGGTCGTTCAGGGCAGTGTTAACCCAGATGAGTTCTACGTGCACAAGCCAAGTTTGAAGGCGGGTAACCACTCGGTTGTTAGGCGCACACTGGGTTCGAAGTTGATTAAAATGGTCTACGCTGAGGGTTCCGAACTGGGCACTCAGGTCGATATCATGGATACGTCTTCGGAAGAGAGAAGCTCTTTCTCACTCACGGATGATGAAATTCAAGCGTTGGCGCAACAAGCTCTGATCATCGAAAAACACTACGGTCGCCCGATGGATATCGAGTGGGCGAAAGACGGCGTAACGGGTGAACTCTTGATTGTTCAAGCGCGCCCAGAAACTGTGCGTTCACGTGATGACAAAAATGTCATGGAGCGATTCCACTTAAACCAACAATCCGATGCGTTGATTGAAGGACGTGCAATTGGTCAGCGAATTGGTTCTGGTGTGGTGCGTGTGGTGGATTCTCTTGATGAGATGGACCAAGTGCAAGCAGGCGATGTACTGGTCGCAGACATGACAGACCCAGATTGGGAACCCGTCATGAAAAAAGCGGCGGCGATTGTCACGAATCGTGGTGGACGTACGTGCCACGCAGCCATTATTGCGCGTGAGTTGGGTATTCCTGCCGTTGTGGGTTGTGGTAACGCGACTGAGCGTTTGAATAATGGAACGCAAGTGACGGTATCTTGTTCGCAAGGTGAAACAGGCTATGTGTATGAAGGTGAGCTGGATTTCGAAATCCGCCGTTCATCGGTAGACGATTTACCGGAGCTGCCGCTTAAAGTCATGATGAACGTGGGTAACCCAGATCGTGCGTTTGACTTTGCGACTATTCCAAATGAAGGCGTAGGCTTGGCGCGCTTGGAATTCATCATAAACAAGATGATTGGTATTCACCCGAAAGCGTTGTTGAACTACGACGATCAGCCGACAGAAGTGAAAGCTGAAATCGACCGACGCATTGCTGGTTACGCCGATCCGGTCGAGTTTTACATTGAAAAACTCACGGAAGGCATTTCGACACTGGCGGCGGCATTTTGGCCAAAACGCGTCATTGTTCGTATGTCGGATTTCAAATCGAACGAGTATCGTAATCTTGTTGGTGGTGTTCGCTACGAACCAACCGAAGAAAACCCAATGCTCGGTTTCCGTGGTGCGTCTCGCTACATCTCAGAACAGTTTGAAGATTGTTTTGCATTGGAATGTGAAGCCATGAAGCGCGTCCGCGGCAAGATGGGCTTGAAGAACGTGGAAATCATGATTCCATTCGTTCGCACGGTAAGCGAAGCGGCATCGGTGATTGATTTGTTGGCGAAGCACGATTTACGCCGTGGCGACCAAGGTCTAAAAGTCATCATGATGTGTGAACTGCCATCCAATGCAGTATTGGCAGAGAGCTTCTTGAAGTATTTTGATGGCTTCTCGATTGGTTCAAACGATATGACTCAGCTAACACTTGGTTTGGATCGGGATTCCGGAGAGATTGCTCATCTGTTTGATGAACGTAACGAAGCGGTAAAAGCTATGCTGTCGATGGCGATTCAAGCGGCCAACAAAGCTGGTAAATACGTCGGTATTTGTGGTCAAGGACCATCGGATCACGATGACCTGGCAGAGTGGTTAATGGAGCAGGGGATTGATTCTGTTTCACTAAACCCAGATACCGTGCTGGAAACCTGGTTGCACCTAGGTAAGTAGCAGAACCTTGGTGAGTGGCCGATCCTACTCGGGATTCTTAGGTAACTTACTGATATAAATTAAAAACCTCTAGTTTATACTAGAGGTTTTTATTTTCTATATAAGTTTTAATTTTAAATGTGAAACCAATGGGCGTATCAATGCTTATTGGTTATTGCCCCTAAGTTCATATCCAAACTCCCATTCTTGTGAAGCAAATCAAACAATGGAATCAACCTAATATAAGGTGGTCAAAAAACGATCAACTGTATGCAGTGTATACATTGTATCCAGAAGAGAGAATCTGATGCGACATCACCGCTATGACTATTTGACTGCCTCTGAGCAAGCGTATCGGGTGATACGAGACATGATTCTTGAAATGGAGCTTCTACCGCATCAGCCGTTATCAGAGCAAATGTTGGCGGATAAGCTGGAAATGAGCCGGACTCCGGTTCGTGAAGCGGTAGCAAGGCTAACAACGGAAAGGCTGATAGATAATGCGTCTAGGCGTCAGCTTATGGTGGCCCCGATTCGGGTGGCACTGTTTGAAACAGCGTATTACGTAAGAAGAACATTGGAAGGCGACTTGGCGCAACTGGCAGCAAAAGCAAAGATAACCGAATTGGACCAGCTTAACCTGCAAACGTGCCTGAACGAACAAGAAATTGCCGCAAGAAACAATAATTCAGAGATGTTTTACAACTCGGATGAACGCATGCATCAATTGATATGCGAATGTGCTGGCAAACCGTTGGTGTGGCCGATAATTCTGGATTCTAAGTTCCATATGGATCGCATTCGCAAGCTGATTTTAATGAGTCGCAGTTCCATCTTGACGGAGTTGATCGATGAACATCGGCAAATTGTTCATGCTGTTTTAGTCGGTAATGCACCCGCCGCAAAGGACGCCATGCTGGGTCATATTGCGCATGTGTTTCCGGATTTAGATGTGATTCAAAAGCAGTTCCCAGAATACTTTTCTCAATAGCCATTACTGCATCACCAAGGAAAGGAGAGAGTAATGATAGATAACAACAAAGTTGTGCTAGTGACGGGTGGCTCCAAAGGAATAGGGCGCGCCATGGTCGATCGCTTCGTTGAGGCAGGCTACAACGTGGCTTTTTTCTGTAACGACGCGGAATCTTGCGCGTCTACACTATCGGATCACGGTAACCGTGAAAACGTATTGGGCATCACGTTAGATGTCAGTAAAGCAGAAGAGGTTAAGGTAGGCGTAGAAAAAGTAGCGCATGCTTTTGGTCGATTAGATGTGGTGATCAATTCCGCTGGGATACAACGCTATGGCGATGTGGTGGAAACCAGCATTGATGTGTGGAATGAAGTACTCAGCGTTAACCTTAATGGCGTTTTTCACACCTGCAAATACGCGATTCCTGAAATCCGTAAACAAGGCAAAGGGGCAATCATCAATATTGCTTCTGTTCAGTCTTATGCTTCGCAAACGGGTGTGGCGGCTTATGCCGCGTCTAAAGGGGCGATTTTGCAACTAACACGTTCTATGGCATTGGATTGCGCTGCCGACCAAATCACCGTGAATGCCTTATGCCCTGCATCGGTCAATACACCTATGTTGCACTGGGCTGCAGACTTATGGAAAGGCGAACTATCGAAAGAGCAAGTTCTTGAGTCTTGGGGCAAAGCTCACCCATTGGGCAGAGTCGCTGAACCTAGCGAATTGGCGGAGCTGGCGTTGTTTATTGCACAAGGGAAATGCTCATTCATGACAGGAGCTGACATAAGAGTGGACGGCGGAATCATGAGCCAAGTGCCAATTGTGTTACCTGAATAGAGATATTGCCGGAATAAGGAAGCCAAGTTTATGGAAACTAACTACCGATCCAAGTCATTTCTGAAATCGCACATACAAAGCATCGTGGATTTTTATCACCCTGATTGTATAGACAATAAACGAGGCGGATACATCAACCAGTTTAGGGATGACGGCTCCATATTCGATATGGATACCAAGCATCTTGTTGGTACTTGTCGGTTTGCATTCAACTACTCCCTTGCTTATCTCAATAATGGCGATGCGCAATATCAAAAAGCCGCAGAACATGGCGTTCGATTTTTACTGGAGCATCATAAACAGCGAGATGGCGGTTACGCTTGGGTATTGAACGGTTTGGATGTCGAAGATGGAACTCGTCATTGTTATGGTCATGCTTTTGTATTGCTCGCGGCAGCGGCTTCCATCAAAGCTAAGGCGCCAAGCGGTCGAACATTATTGAATGATATTTGGGACGTGCTCGAAGTACGGTTTTGGGATCAAGAGGCACAGCTTTATGTGGATGAAATCTTAGAAGGTAGCTGGAACAGCGTATCGCCTTACCGTGGTCAAAACGCCAACATGCACATGTGCGAAGCCATGATTTGCGCCTATGAAGCCACTAAAGAACAGCGGTTTCTCGATCGAGCCGTTACCCTAGCAAAACGAATTTGCGTGGATTTAGCCAGCCAGTCCGATGGGCTGATTTGGGAACACTACGATGAACATTGGAACCACGATTGGGAGTACAATCTGGACGATCCCAAGCACCTGTTCAGACCATGGGGGTACTTGCCAGGGCATTTTACAGAATGGTCTAAGCTTCTTTTGATATTGTCTCGTTACCACAAAGAAGGTTGGATGGTGCCAACTGCAGCGCATCTGTTCGATGTCGCCACACAAGTCAGTTGGGACGATGAATCAGAAGGCATGAATTACACCTTTTCTCCCGACAAAGAAATCGTAGATACCGATCGATACTACTGGGTTGTGGCAGAAACCATTGCTGCCGCTGCGGCGCTCGCTGTTGAAACGGGTGATAAAAAATATTGGCAATGGTATGAGACCTTATGGGGCGTTGCTGACCGACATTTTATCGATCACACCTACGGTGGCTGGTTTCGGTTGCTCGACCACAGCAATCAAAAATACGACAACTTAAAAAGCCCACCAAGCAAAACGGACTATCACCCACTGTCTGCATGTTTTGAAGTTCTGCAGAGTTTAAAACGAATTTAACCGCGTTTCGAATAGACGCCTGACCGCGCACTTTCACTATAGAGGTCGTTGTCACCAGTTTAGGGTGCTCTCACCGAGAGCTGCCACGGGTTAGGCGTGTCTTTAAAACGCAATTCTGTTCAAAAGGACAAGGAATAGAACCATGTTTAAATACAAAATGTTTGACTGCGAAAAGCTGAATTGGAAACAGTTTAATTGCAAAAAAATCGTATTACTGACTGCCATTCTCAGTACCACATTATTTGGGCTTTCTTCACCCAGTATCGCAGCGGAAAAGGAAAAGCAGCTGCGTTTTACTTACCTGACACAAACGGGCATCGACAACACATTTTGGCAGACGATCAAGCGTGGAATGGACGACGCTTGTGCCTTACTAAAAGCCGATTGCCAACTGCTGTTCACACAAGAAAACGGCAACCTTCAGATGCATCTCCAAAATATTGAAACCGTTACCAACCAAGGTGTGGATGGAATTGTCACCGTGGTGGTAGATGACAACTTGTACGACGAAGCGCTGCAACGAGCTGTCGATAAAGGTATCCCCGTTATCGTTTCGAATGTCGATGATACACAGGGTGAGCTTGGCAATGCTCGGTTAGCGTTTGTTGGGCAAGATTTGTTTCAAGCCGGCTACGAAGTGGCGAAAGGGTTGGCTGCGAAATTTGATAGAAGTAAACCCGCTCACGTGGTGTTAGGGCTCGCCAGACCCGGTGAAAGCTGGGCAGAAGACAGAATCGGTGGTGCTAAGAAATACCTAAACGAATTGAACGCAGCAAACCCTGATTGGAAAATCACGTTTGATGTAATCGATTCGGGTAACGATTTATCCATTACGGGTTCGCGAATTTGCCAATACATCCAAGGACACCCGGAAACTAACGCCGTTATAGGAGCAGGCTTTTGGTTTGCAGGTGCTGGAGAATGCTTGCGCGACTTGGGTAAAAAGCCAAATGAAGTATGGATGGGCGGTTTTGATTTAGTGCCAATTTTGATTGACGAAATGAAAAAAGGGTACGTGCATCTCACCGTTGATCAACAACCTTACTTGCAGGGGTACCTGCCTATTCTGCAACTTCATTTGATCAATAAATTTGGCTTAAGTGCATGGGATGTGAATACAGGTAAAGCTCTGATCACCAAGAAAGATGTCCCTGCGCTTGAAAAGTATATTGATCAGGGAGTTCGCTAGGCATGGAACAAGAATTAAGGGGCAATTCTGCCCCTATTCAAAAGGAATCCAGAATGAATCTGCGAAGACAACTGAAAGATTTGCTCTCAAGACCGGAAGTCAGTGCCTTCATTATGTTACTGATTATGCTGGCGTTGTTCTCTGCGTCGAATCCTTATTTTCTGACGCTCAACAATTTCATGATCATTTTGCAGCCCATTCCTGAGATTACTTTGATAGCGATTGGCGTCACCATTTTGATGGTATCAGGTGAATTCGATTTGTCGGTGGGATCTGTTTTCTCGTTTTCACCCATGATCATGGTGTTGTTACTTGCAGCGGGTATCCCTGTTGGACTCGCTATTGTGGTTGCTCTCATAGGGGCGGCGGCTGTTGGGCTATGTAACTCTTTTATCACGTTAAAAATTGGGTTGCCTTCTTTCATTACTACACTGGGCATGCTGTTCATGATCCGCAGTTTGACGATAGTAATGTCGGGCGGGTTCCCGCCACCATTCCCACGGGACATGGATACATCATGGTTAGTAGGGCGTGTGGATCTGCTGCGCGCGTCTATTTTCTATTTGGTGGCTTTCGCGATTGTGTTGTCTATGTGGCTACGCAGAACCGACTTCGGCAGTTGGATCTACGCGACAGGGGGAAATACTCAAGCTGCCCACGACATGGGCATCAATACCGCGTTGGTCAAATCCACGGCCTTTGTGCTGTGCTCTGTGCTCGCGGGCTTTGCAGGCATCATCCAATGTTTTCGGATTAAAGCCATTATTCCCACCATGGGAACGGGTTTTGAACTTCATGCGATTGCCGCTGCCGTTATCGGTGGTGCAGCCTTGACTGGTGGTGTAGGCACTGTCATGGGGGCGATCATTGGGGCACTTCTGATCGCGTTCATAGAAAATATCATCATCATTAATCGCATTGATGCCAACTGGTTCAAGTTTGCTGTTGGCGCGATGATCGTTTTCTCTGTTGCGTTAAACACATATACCCGCCGAATGGCGGACAAAATGAAAGTATAGGAGGCGGAAGTTATGGAATCTCCCTTACTGGAATGTCGCAATATATCAAAGTCTTACTCTGGTGTTGAAGCTCTGCAAAATGTCAATTTGTCGATTGAGCGTGGCGAAGTTATCGGGTTAATTGGTGATAACGGAGCAGGTAAATCGACGCTGATTAAAATTTTGTCTGGCGTTCATACCCAAAGCAGTGGTGACATCTTTATCGACGAAGAACCGGTCACGATTCGAAACCCTAGACACGCAATGAGTTTGGGTATTGAAACCATTTACCAATACACCGCAATGGTGCCGGAAATGTCCATCGTTCGGAATATGTTTATTGGGCGAGAAATGCGCCGAAAAGGTCCTAGAGGGTTTGGGTGGCTGAACGAATCCAAAATGGCGGCAGAAGCCATACAAGCGATTAAAGATGTCGGTTTGGATTTGGAACACCCTCATCGCCCGATAAAAGAGTTGTCTGGTGGCCAACGCCAAGGCGTTGCCATCGCCAGAGCCATCTATTTCCGGTCTCGGATTCTCATCTTAGATGAGCCGACCAACCATTTGTCTGTTAAAGAAACTGATAAGGTTCTGGAATACATAGAAATGCTTAAAAATCAGGGGGTAACCTGCATTTTTATCAGCCACAACTTGCACCATGTGTCTCAGGTGTCTGACCGTATTGTCGCCATGGCTCGGGGAGAGAAAACTGCAGATCTTCCCATCGAAGATACCTCGGTAGAGCACATGACTAGGCTTATAAGCTAAGAGGGGCAGCATGAAATATCCAAAAATTACTGATATTAAAGCGACGACAATTACCGTTCCGCTGGAAGCGCCTTTACGCCATTCCAATGGTGCGCATTGGGGGAGGTTTGTCCGAACTGTGGTTCAAGTCGAAACCGATGTTGGCATTGTTGGGCTGGGGGAAATGGGCGGTGGCGGCGAGTCTGCGGAAGCCATGATTGTTGCCTTGAAGCAATATTTAGTTGGGCATAACCCTTTTGAACTCGAAGCGTTACGTATGAAAATATGCAACCCAACGGCAAGCTTATACAACAACCGAACGCAATACCATGCCGCCATTGAATTTGCCTGTTTGGATATTTGTGGCAAGTTTTTAGGCGTGCCGGTGTACGATTTGCTGGGCGGCAAAGTCAGAGACGAAGTGGAATTTGCGAGTTACTTATTCTTCCGATTCAATAACGATGATGGCTATGGGGAAGTGCGTACTCAAGAGCAGCTTGTAGAACACGCTCGCCAGCTTAAAGAGCAGCACGGATTTCGAGTTCACAAGCTTAAGAGCGGCGTATTCCCACCGAAATATGAATTAGCCTTATTTCGGGCGCTGGCGCTTTCCTTACCAGAAGACCAAGTTCGATACGACCCTAATGCCGCGTTTTCGGTTGAAGAGGCTATTTGGTTTGGTCGCAATATCGAAGATCTCAATAACGATTACTACGAAGACCCCACATGGGGTTTGAACGGGATGAGGACGGTGAGAGATCGCGTGAAAATCCCGAATGCCACCAACACCGTCGTGATTAATTTTGAGCAACTCGCAACCAATGTTCGAGACCCAGCAGTGGATGTGATTCTGCTGGATACGACATTTTGGGGAGGGATCCGCAATTGCGTTAAAGCAGCCAATGTATGTGAAACGTTTCAAACCAGTGTGTCGGTGCACTCTTCCGGAGAGTTGGGTATTCAATTAGCCACTATGCTGCACTTAGGGGCAGTTTTGCCCACGCTGACCTATGCAGCGGACGCACACTATCACCACCTTACAGACGATGTGATCAAAGGTGGGAAGATGGTTTATCGAGATGGGAAAATACAAGTCCCGACGGCTCCTGGATTAGGCGTTGAGCTGGATGAAGATAAGCTGAAACACTACGCAGAGCTTTACAAAAAGCTGGGTGGTTACCTCTACGACAGAGATCCATCGCGTCCCGATTGGTTTGCCTATACACCCAATACCCAGTGGGCAGATCCGAATGGCTAAACAACGTTAGGTTACCGAGCATAAGGAGAATGAAATGGACACTTCAAACTCACACCTTGACCCTGACAAAAACAGCGTCCTCGACAAGAGGGTTGGTCGCATAGAGGTTGTTTCGGATGCGCGGTTTTCTGTAGGGGAAAGCCCACTTTGGAATCCACATGAAAGCAGTTTGATCTTCGTCGATATCATCGACAAGGTATTGGTTACTCTTGAACAAAATGGCAATTGTACTCGTATACAGACAGAGGATTTCCCGACAGCATGTGCGCTAGTTGAACAATCCAACTCGCACCTTATTGTGGCGTTTGCCCAAGGTGTCAGCTTGGTCGATAGGCGCAACGGAAAAGTTCTCCCCGTTTCTCAGCCCGATCAAATGCAAGGGAATCGTCTCAACGAAGGAAAATGCGACCCCTTGGGGCGTTTTTGGGTGTCGTCCATGCAAACGAATCTTCATCCCGATGGCAGCGGAAAAGAGATGGATAGGGAGTCCGGTGCGCTGTTTAGCGTGGTTGGCGACGGCTTCTCCAAACGCTGGACCGAATACAACATAGGGTTAACCAATACCATGGCTTGGTCGCCTGATAGAGAAACCTTCTACTTTGGTGATTCAATGAACAATGTGATTTGGGCGTACGATTATGAATTGGAGGCCGGTGCGGTGAGTAACCCTCGCGTTTTCTTTCAAAATTACCCAAATGGCGCGCCGGATGGATCTTGTATCGACAGCGAAGGTTATGTATGGAATTGCCGGTTTGGTGGCTCCGAAATTGTGCGCATTGCCCCTGATGGTTCACTCGATTCGGTTGTACCTTTACCAGTAACCAACCCAACCAGTTGCACCTTCGGTGGTGAAAATGGCGATACTTTGTACATCACCTCCGCACAGTTCTCTTTGACGGCTGAGCAATTAAAGCAAAACCCAATAGAAGGGGCGGTGTTGAGTTTTAAACCTCATGTTGGCGGTTCACATGAATATGAGTTTTCTTGCTCCGAAGACCTACTGAACCAACTCCATTTATAAAGGAAAGACGATATGACAATCATCCCCAACGATGAAAAAGCATTATGGGTCGGAAGGATTTGGTCTGCCGATGCTGGTGGCCCTTTGGTTGTGCTGGTAAGGGAAGGGCAGGTATACGATCTTACCGAGTATTCGTCGACCGTAAGTAATTTACTCGACACCGAAAACATTTTGTCTATTTTGAAAGCGTGGGATGGTGAGGCATTCGCATCGTGGCAAAACGTGGCGGAATCAAAAAACAGCCAATACCATTTGCTTGCCCCATTTGATTTACAAGCCATCAAAGCCGCTGGCGTGACCTTTGCAGTCAGTATGTTAGAAAGAGTGATCGAAGAAAATGCCGATGGTGACCCGCAAAAAGCATCGGTATTACGACAAGAGTTGATTGAAGCGATAGGCATCGATTTAGGAAAAGTGAACCCTGGCAGCGAACAAGCTATGCAATTAAAAAAGTTGCTGCAACAAAAAGGGCTATGGAGCCAGTATTTGGAAGTGGGTATTGGTCCCGATGCGGAAATATTTACCAAGGCACAGCCCATGTCGAGTGTTGGATTCGGCTCACCAATTGGTGTTTTGTCGACCTCGTATTGGAATAACCCAGAGCCAGAGATCGTACTTGCCGTAAACTCGAAGGGAAGCATATTAGGTGCGACTCTCGGTAACGACGTCAATCTGAGGGATTACGAAGGACGGAGCGCGCTTTTGCTCGGTAAAGCCAAGGACAACAACGCATCTTGCTCGATAGGACCTCTTATTCGAGTGTTTGATACGAACTTCACGCTGGCAGACATTGAGCGTGAAGTTGTGCACCTCACCATTGAAGGTAAAGATGGGTTTTCTCTAGGTGAATCGTCCGATATGGGTAAGATCAGCCGTTCACCTGAGCAACTGGTGAGTCAATTGATCGGAGTTCATCACCAATATCCCGATGGCGTTGCCCTTTTTTTGGGGACGATGTTTGCCCCCATTCAAGACCGTGACGAACAGGGAAGTGGCTTTACCCATAAAGTGGGTGATGTGGTGAGCATACATTCTCACCATTTAGGGCGGCTTCAAAACACGGTTGATCACTGTGAGAAATTGCCACCGTGGACATTTGGTGTGCGTGCGTTGTACCAGTATTTAAATACTCGCCAGTCAAATTAACCCAGTGTTTGGATAAAAGGATGAATCATTATGGCAAATCTAGGGCAAATCGTGATTGGTGGTACATGGGAAAGCGGAGAAGAAAACCCCATCTATGCCACGAATCCCAAAAGCAACCAACTTCTACCGCAAGCGTTTCATTCTGCTAGCCTCTCGCAAACGGAAAGAGCGTGTACTGAGGCCGGTAACGCAAGCGCAGAGTTTTCAAGAACGGCACACACCAAGCGTGGTGATTTTTTGCGAGCCATTGGCGAAGGGCTACAAAATCGAGAGCCCGATATCGTTCAATTTGGAACACTTGAAACGGGGTTACCAGAAGCCCGCCTAAAAGGGGAATTACAGCGCACTATTGGACAACTCAACCTGTTCACTGATCTTCTCGTCAATGGGTGTGCATTCGAGATGTTGCACGATGAGCCGCTTCCAGACAGAGCACCGTTCCCCAGACCAGAATTACGTTTAGTTAAGCGCGCTATAGGGGCGGTTGCCGTATTTGGCGCCAGTAATTTCCCCTTAGCTTTTTCTGTCGCTGGTGGCGATACCGCATCAGCATTCGCTGCGGGATGCCCTGTTATTGTAAAGGCGCATTCATCGCACCCTTATCTTTCTTATTTTGCGGCTTCAGCAATAACGGAAGCGGTAAAGAAAACCGATATGCCTGCAGGCGTTTTCAGTATGGTTTACGGAAGCGGGAATACCGTTGGTAGCCAATTGGTGACCAACCCAGCCGTTAAAGGCGTTGGCTTTACGGGGTCTAAACAAGGTGGGTTGGCATTGAACAAATTGGCACAAAGCCGCAACGTACCTATTCCGGTTTTTGCGGAAATGAGCAGTGTGAACCCTGTTTTTCTTTCATCCAAGTCACTGGCTAACCATTCGGAATCGTTGGCAAAAGGGTTATCCGATTCTGTTTGCCTTGGTGCTGGGCAATTTTGCACTAACCCTGGATTGGTTTTAGTGTGTGAAGGGAGTGAGACCGAGCCATTTATTCAGAAGTTAACGGTGAATACACATGCTCAGCCTGCACAAACCATGCTGAATAAGGGCATATGTCAGGCTTACTATGCCGGAGTGGAACGCTTGGAATTTTTGGGTGCAACGGTATTGAAATCGAGCATGAATACAAAATCTAGCGCGGATACACTAATCGAAGACAGCGAGAATCAATGTGAACCTGCGTTGTATCGTATTTCTGGAGAACAATTTCTAGCATCGCCCAATGATTGGCAACCGGAAGTATTTGGGGCATCAACGCTTGTTGTTGTTGCCAAAAATGAGGCAGAAATATTGGCGATTCTTCAAACATTAGAAGGTCAGCTAACCGTGACATTTTGGCTTGACGCTGCGGATGATCCTGAGGTACACCAACCGTTGGTAGCGCAAGCGGAGCTAATTGCGGGGCGTATCATCTTTAATGGCTTTCCTACCGGTGTTGAGGTGTGCCAGTCGATGGTTCATGGTGGTCCTTATCCAGCAACAACAAATGGCCAATTTACGTCTGTAGGGTCAACCGCCATCGAACGATGGTTACGTCCAGTTTGTTTTCAAAATGCGCCTGATTGGGTGTGACTTCTATTACAGCAGTTGTGGAGTATGGCTTACATACCCTTACATTTAGTCAGTGTATGAAGTGATAGCATCCCGTGGGAGAAATCTTACACGGGTGAGCGATGAAAAATCTTAAAAGAACCGCCGTCGTATGGCTTGCGATGATATTACCTTGCACTGCATTTTCCGCAGGGTTTGAAAACAGTGCATTCATAGTGAAAGGCGGCACATCGAAATTTAACGATACCGACACCAAAGACGCATTCAGCGGTTCAGCAGTGGGCATCGAGCTATTCAATTTACAACAAGCTCCTATCTTTAGCGCCATTCTGGGGGGAGGGTATTTATCTCATACCCGCCAAGATGCCTCAAAAGGTGAAGACGCTTTAAAAATTGCAGATACGTCCTTAGGCTTTGCGCTTGGTATTGGCTTTACAGAAAATGTGTCGGTTTACGGCAAGCTTGGTCTGAGCTACCTCGAAACGGACATCAAAAACTACCGCTCTGCCGATTTAGGGCACAAAGTTTACGGTTTAGGTTTGAATTCTGGTGTCGGTGTTATGTATCACTTAGGGCAGTTGAGTCTAGGTGCCGAATTTATTCGCAATGACATTACCCAAAATAATTCCTCATCTATCGACTACTTAAACGGGACATATTCCAACTGGTATTTAACGGCTGGGTATGCGTTTTAGAATGAAGCGTTCAATTATTTCGCTGACTGGCTTAGTGTGTTTGGTGGCGCTGACAGCGTGTAAAGGCTCGGTGTACGATGCCGTGTCCTCGATGCCTAAAAGTTCGGGTAAGGCTGTTAATGATGGCAGTGCGGCATACACTTCTCAGTTATTTGGGGGTAAGGTAACGGATCTTTTAGACGCGGTAAGCGTGACTGAAGATAGCTTAGCGTTAGAAAACATTGCCCGTAAGGCGACCTACGCAACAGATACGATTCTTGGGCAAGCACTGACCTCCCTCAATTACGATTCCATTGCTAATTTGAAAGCAGCGCTTAAAGCGGGCTCAACCATTAACAATGGCGCTTATAAAGCCGAGTATGACCGTTTCTTTGAGCTGGAATACGTAAAAATAAAATCCTCTTCTGCGATTACCTTAAAATCCGCGTCCGCCAATATTATTGAAAGCAAAGACTCAATTGCGCCTTTTACATTGAACAATAAGAAAGGCATTGTCGACATCGTGATTCTAGATTTAGGGAGTGGTGATTATTACATTTCATCGACTATTGGTGAGCTAAAATATTACTTGGATACGAATACATTCAAAGATGCATTAGGGTTGGATGGGTTTGGTGTTTGTGAGACAACCTCTAAGGGGGCGAATTTTACAGAATGGACGTGCCATCTTTCTTCTCCCACGATCCAAGGTGATGATGAGTTATTTTACTCCCTTGATCATCAAGTGGAAACGTACACTTCTACCGATACAGGGATATCAAGTTCGGTATCGATGAAATCACTTTCTGAGCATAGGTATAACCGCAATACCCGCGAGCTGCGCTTTATTCCACCGATTGAGTTTAGTGCTAAACAGTGACGTATAGCTGTTTAAGAAAGTTGAAATCTAGGACGAGTTTCTCTGCAAAAATACCAAGCGCATCCGTGCCAATTTGGAAACGAAATACTGCCTAATGAGAAAGCGAAGACAATTACCAGAGCCGATTGAAAACCCAACTTTGAGCGACTTAATCACACACAACGGCGGGGATCTTCTCGTGAGTTGTTTAAGAGAGAAGAACAAAAGCTTGTCCGATGCTGAATTTGAAATTTACATCAAAAAATTCAGAGGAAGTAAGAAAATCCGTAAGTGACTTAATTCTCTAAAATATGTTACACCTACAAAAAAGCCCGCAAGTTGCGGGCTTCCTGTTTTAACCAAGCGAAATCATATGTAGCAAGTGCTATTGTGCTTAAGAATGTAACTAAAACAATGTTTTAATTACCTGTTTGTCTGTATTTTGGATGCACCACAAATTCTTCGTGTAACTGATAAGTTAGATGCCTTTTCATTCTCGCTAAAATGGGTACCAGAATAGGGTGGGTTCTAGGTATCGCTTCACAAACGCGAAACAGACGATGATCATTACGACAGACATTACCCCTTTATCGATCGTCGTTAAGGGTTTTGCACTGTACCAAGTTCGGGATTTGTTTCTGCCAAAACCTCGGAGAGTCATGGCGTTTGATATGGTGTCGGCA
This sequence comes from Vibrio penaeicida, assembly GCF_030689305.1. GTDB lineage: Bacteria > Pseudomonadota > Gammaproteobacteria > Enterobacterales > Vibrionaceae > Vibrio > Vibrio penaeicida_B. The sequence continues at coordinate 206,253 of NZ_JAUYVM010000009.1, forward strand.
CGATCTAGGCTAGAAAAAATAAGCGGACCGAGAATGTGGGCTACATTTCGAATTCGTTGAAATAACGGAGCATTCTTAGAGAGGTCAAGCCCCCTAGCTTGTTGAGCATGCATGATATTGACAAAGTCTTTCTTTACTTCAGGTAAGTAACGCAGTGTTAGGCTTACCGCATAAGTAATTTTATAAGGAACACCAATGCGATTTAAGCTGGCTGCAAATTCGGTTGGTTGGGTGGTAAACACAAAGACCAAAGCGATTGGGAACATACTGAAGTATTTTAGCGTCACCGTTACAAGGTAAAACAGAGTCTCTTGTGATAGGGAATAGTTCCCCCACAATGGCAGTAAAAGGTGTTCAGTGCCAATGAGTTCAGCGCCTTGCCTCGGCGCAAGAAGATACATAAAGACAGCATTGAGCGAGAGCACACTTACGGTGGCGATAAATAACGGTCGATAAACTCGAAAAGGGACTCGGCTTATTTTTAACAGCAGTATCCCTGATGCAATCATTGGGAGCAAAACGCGTAAATCAAATGTTGTCAGAACAATGGTCACCCAAGCAGCAAATATGACGAGTTTGGTAATGCCATTCAACTGGTGAAGAGGCGAGCCTGTATTGATGTAATTGATACCAAAATTCATTTTTGTGGCGTTGTTCATACCACCTCCATGGAGGTGCTTTGCGAGATAAAGCGGCGCATTAGTTCATGCGAATTATCTATGCCTGCTTTAGCTGCTAACTCGTACAAACTTGTGGGAGCAAGGTTGGCACTGTCTAGCAGATCTGGCTGGTTGAACACATCTGTGACAGGGGCATAAGCGATGAGTTTTGCATCTGAAATCACGACTGAACGGGTGGTGTATTCAAGAACTAAGTGCATATCGTGTGACACAATCAAAACAGTAATACCTAGCTTCTGGTTGAGTGTTTTTATGAAATTCAACATCGATGTGTAGTTGCGGTAGTCTTGCCCAGCTGTTGGTTCATCTAGGATAAGTAGTTCCGGTTCTGATATTAATATGGATGCGATGGTCACACGTTTACGCTGCCCGTAACTTAGCGCCTCAATTGGCCAATGACGATATTGTCTTAGCCCGCATAGTTCTAAAACGTGCAAAACCTTTTCTTCAATGTCAGGTTCGGGCAAACCTAGGTTTCTAAGCCCAAATGCCACTTCATCAAAGATCATATGGTGTGAAATCATATGATTTGGGTTTTGCATTACGACTCCAACTTTTTGGCTACGTTCAAATATAGAAAGATCCGCCATGTTGGCATCGTTCATCGAAATTGAGCCAGAATCCGGCTTGAGCACACCCATTACTAGCTTGGTAAGGGTCGATTTCCCAGAACCATTCTTACCAAGTACTGAAACAAACTCGCCTTTTTTAACTTCAAAAGAGACATCTTCAAGGGCATTTTTTCCGCCATCATAAGAAAAAGTGAGTTTGTCGACTTTTAGCAGTGTTTTCGAGCGAATTGGCGTTGTAATGGGGTTATCGAATGACATCCATTTTGTGAGAGCAGGCTGATAGTCACTCACTGGAATCGCACTCAAATTAGCGATAGGCATAGAACAATCTAATCGACAGTTTGCTTGTTTTAATGCTGTAAGGTAAAGGGGCTCGCGGATGCCATGTTTTATCAAAAGGTTTGAATGTAGCAAGGCATCTGGCGTCATATCTGCGATGATTTCACCACCTTCCATTAAGATGACTCTGTCTACGCTTCGATGTAGGACATCCTCAAGTCTATGTTCAATGATGACGATGGTTTTTCCGGTATCACGATGAATTTGGTCAATGATTTCGATGGTCCGCTTGCCTGTTTTTGGATCTAGGCTCGCCAGTGGCTCATCAAACAGCAGTAAATCGACGTCATCCACCATCACACCTGCTAGTGAAACTCGTTGTTTCTGACCGCCGGAAAGATCATGTGGGGAATGACGCAGTAAAGATTCAAGGTCTATGAGTTGCGCAGTATCTCGCACTGTTTCGATCATTTCGTGATGGGGAACGAGCTGGTTCTCAAGAGCAAAAGCGATGTCTTCGGCTACGCTTAACCCAACGAATTGACTGTCGGTATCTTGCAGTACGGTGCCAATTTGTTCTGTAAAGTCGTGGAGCGCCATCGCATGAGAAGGCGTGCCATTAATGGTTAAGGTACCAGTGACGTGCCCGTTGATAGCAGAAGGAATAAGCCCATTTAGACAGTGACCCAGCGTCGACTTTCCGCTTCCGCTGGGTCCGATGATGACAATTTTCTCGCCTTTCTCTATCCGTAGGTTGATGTTGTATAAAGTCGGCTTTTCCAGCGACTCATATCGAAAAGAGAAGTTAGAGAATTCAATAGAACCCAACACTTAAGCCTCCGATAAGTTTCGGCTCTGCTTTTTTCTTTTTGCAACGGATTTGAGAATAAAGTACCCAACTATAGCAATCAGAACGGTATTGGCTGAGGCAATAATGGTGAGCTGAGTAAAGACCTTAGTAAACGGTTCTGCGTAGAGAATGGTATCCAAAAATGCGGAGCAACCGTAGCCGACAATGTTACCAATGAGTGCTAACAGGACAAACAAGACATAGTCTTTGAAAGGGAGTTCGCCTTGTTTTAGTCGTTCTCGAGTCAGAACAGGGAACAACCCCATGACCAAACCAACGACTCCGGAACCTAACACCCACGTAATCCACACGCCCCAACCAGCAAATAAGTCTGTTACCCAGTGGCCAATGAATCCAACCAAAAAGCCGACGATCGGTCCAAACATAACGGAAAATAGAGCCAATACGGCCATGGCTGGTTTAAGTGTTGTATTGGCAAAAACAGGGATACCAAACATGGGTAATCCTCCAATGCCATACAATGCCGCACCAATAGCAATGACAACAACCATTTTTGCTGAGAAGTTCATAACGAATCCTTGTAGTGAATGATTAACAGAGCAAGAAATAGGCAGCACGTTTCTACTCTAAGGCGAAACGCGGTGTAAAACAAAATATACGGTGCCCAAGTATCTTGAAGTTACTTGGGATACACGGTTTTGGGTTGCTTAACGGAAGTACAGTATCACATGGATCTTATAAATTTGAGCTCATATGACATAAACGTCGGAGGGATGTTTTCGCTTTGCGATCTCGATCTTGAAACAATTGGATGAGGAATCTTTCATGCTTTGACTTGTATTGGTTAAAAACTAGTCCTTTTGGGTGGTTTTTACATAAATATATGAAAAATTTTAAATTAAGCTTGCGCTTAAGTAAGGATGTTCTAAATTTTAATTAAGCTCAATAAGAAAGCTTATTTCCAATTGATGATTTAGATTTTATCCTCGGGGTGGAGGAGAGGCGCCTTTGGCAGAGCTTGACTGTCAAAGGCGTTTTTTTATTTTTGGGATGAGCGTAGGGTCTGTTGATCTTTCGCGGCTAGACTTTCGTGACTACGCTTTGAGTTCACAACGCTCCAAATAGTGAGAGAACGACGAAAGGAAAGCATCAATGTCCTTTCTGTCCTCATCAGATAACTTATAGTCTGGCTTTCGGCAATACGATGTCGCGATGATTCCACGCCTAGTTAATATCTCCTTTTCTACCGCAATAATGTACTCACAGTGGGTCATCCATTTATTGATGTATCGAAGCAATTGTTTGTGTAGTGCTAATGCGTTCGCTTGGTCGCCAGACTGTTGTAACCGATAGATTTCAACGTAGATTTCTGCAAATGAGCAGCCTGGCATAACGCCTTTACCCCCGATGTCCAGCATATCCAACATATACAAACCGGCATAACCGTTCATGATGATGGCGCTTGGTAGTAATGAAAGTAAAGCCTGAGAGTACTCTATCGGGGGATTGCATTCTATTTTGAACACAGCGTGGGGGTGCCCTTGAGTTATTGTTTTCATTTGTTGTGGGTCAATGGCTACACCAGTCTCGGTAGGAGCATATTGAATGAGAACGGGAATATCGACGGCACTCAGCACGCTTTGAATATGGTGAACAATGTGTTCAGCAGCCGGGTTTAGAAAGTAGGGGGGAAGTAACATAATGGAATCCGCCCCTTGTTCTTGGTATTCAATAGCTTGTTGTACCGCTAATTCAGTTGCGTGCTCAGTCACGGATATACAACTAAATACGGCTGACTTTGCTGTGGTTTCACAAAACCAACTTGATAGAGATGCTTTTTCTTTCTGGCTGAGTTTGTAAAATTCACTGGCAATACCAAATAAGGTGAGCCCTTGGCAGCCTGTGCTCATTAAGTGTTTCACCAGATTTTTAAAGCTTGCTATATCAACGCGACCACTGTCATCAAATGGCATTGCGACGATTGGGTTTACACCGTAAATATCTTGTGAACTCATCATTTTAAAATTGCCCCATGTGCTGCCGACGAAACGCGCTCTCGATATAGCTGAATAAACCCCTTTGGCATATCTTTATACAAGGGTTTCCAACGTTTTTTTCGTACTGCGAGCGTATCTTCATCCACGTTTAAGTTAATTTCTCGTTTCACTAAATCGAGCGTGATTTCATCGCCATCTTCGACCAAACCAATGAGCCCGCCATCAAATGCCTCAGGAGAGATATGACCGACAAACAGCCCCCGATTCGACCCAGAGAAACGGCCGTCGGTTATCAACGCGCAGCTTTCAGAAAGTCCCATGCCTTCCAATAGTTTCATTGGCTTATACATTTCTGGTAACCCAGCTCCCCCGGTGGTGCCTTCATAGCGAATGACAATGACCGAACCTGCTGTGATTTGGTCGGTTGCTATTGCGTCTATCGCAGATTGTTCTGATTCAAACACAATAGCTTTTCCAGTAAATAAGAACATCGTTTTCGGAACGGCTGCGGGTTTGGCGACAGACCCCATTGGCGATAGGTTACCCTTTAACACACCAACACCGGACTCAAGCAAAAACGGTGTACCCAATGTTCGGATCATGTTTCGATTGCTGGTGGTTGGAACTTTCAGCAAACACTCACTTTTGGTGCCGGATACCGTTAACGCATCCAGTTCTAGAAGAGGGGCGAGTTCTTTTTCTACCGCTGCAATACCGCCTGCTTCAAAGAAGTCGACCATATCGTATTCTGAAGCGGGATAAATGGAGGCAATGAGAGGCACCTTTCGGCTTAATTGATCGAAGACATCAAGATCAAGTTCACCCAGCCCAGCCTCGTAATGGATCGCTTGTAGATGAATAATAGCGTTAGTTGAACCACCCGTTGCAAGCAAAGTGCATATGGCGTTGTGAATGCCCTGTTTCGATATAATCTTGCGAGCAGTTAACCCTTCGTCGATCATGCTTACAATGCGTTTACCGCTTCGGTAGCCAACATTCAGTCTATCGGGATGAATGGCGGGTATGGTGGCTGTTTGGGGTAAGGTCATCCCCAAGGATTCGGACAAACAGCACATGGTGTTTGCGGTGCCATACATGGTGCAGGAACCAATGGTCGGTTCGGCAAGATCTTCGATTTTTCTGAACTCTTCTTGGTCAATCTTTCCTTTGTTCTTCCAGCCTATTGCTTCGGTGACGATGTTTCCATCCCAGTGCTTCCCTTCATATTCTGCAGGGTACATAGGACCGCCATTGACCAATATGGCCGGTTTATCCAGCCTCGCAGCAGCCATGAGCATAGCAGGTACAATTTTGTCGCAAGACCCCAGCAATACCATGGCATCGAAGTTATGTGCCCTCACCATGACTTCAATCGAAGCGGTGATGACTTCTCGCGCAGCGAGGATATAACGCATTCCGATGTGTCCCTCGGCAATGCCGTCACAGGGGGCTATGGTGCCGAATGTCATCGCGGTTCCTCCTGCTTCTTCGATGCCTCGGATCACTTCTGCGCCCACGACGTCCAAATTGGCATGACCTGCGGTGGCATTGGTGTAACTGTTTACGACAGCGACAATGGGTTTTCTGAGTGCCGAATCAGAATGCCCCATGGATTTGTACAGAGCACGTTTTAGGGCACCGTCGTCGTCTTTCAAAATAGTATTGTGGTGCGGAGTGCAAGCACCACTGCCACATGAGCCGCAGGATCCACATTTACTCATAGTACATTACCCCCAATCGTGAATTCCCCTCTAGTGCAAGGTTGGCTGCTGTCGAGACAGTTACCATTCTGCGAAAGATCCGTCTTCGTTGGTCCAATGTGGGTTGCGCCATTTGGGTTGGTTTAGTGCCTTATTGTGTTGCTCTCGCATAAACTCTTCGTTGATGTCGATGCCTAAACCTGGACCTTCAATATTGAGGCAATACCCATCTTTAAACTCAAACACGTCTTTGTTATGAACGTAGTCGAGCACGTCATTTCCTTTGTTGTAATGCATGCCAATGCTTTGCTCTTGGATGATGGCATTCTGACAGCACGTATCGATATGAACCGAAGAGGCGAGGGCAATGGCTCCGAGTGGGCAATGGGGTGCCAAAGCCACATCGTAAGCTTCCGCCATGGAGGCGATCTTCTTGAGTTCAGTCAGACCACCACAATGGCAAATATCCGGTTGGATAATATCAACTCCGCCATGCTCTAAGAGTTTCTTGAAATCCCACCGTGAAAATAGGCGCTCGCCTGTTGCTATGGGGATGGCTCCGTATTGTGCTATTTCATGGATGCAGTCGAAATGTTCTGCTAATACAGGCTCTTCAACAAACATAGGGTGCATGGGCTCTAGTTCTTTCATCATGATTTTTGCCATGGCTTTGTGAACGCGACCATGAAAGTCGATGCCAATGCCAAAATCTTTGCCTAGAGCGTCGCGAATTCCCTGTACTCGATCCAGTAATGCATCCACCTTGCTGTAGTTATCAATGAAATTGAGCTCTTCCGTCGCATTCATTTTGATGGCATTAAACCCAAGTGCTTTGCGCTCTTTTGCCATGTTCACCACATCGCTTGGTCGATCGCCTCCAATCCATGAGTAGGTTTGGATTTTATCTCGACACTTACCACCCATTAGCTGATAAGCGGGAGTATCCAGCGCTTTGCCTTTGATATCCCAAAGCGCCTGGTCGATACCGGAAAGGGCACTCATCATGACTGCACCACCTCGATAGAATGTAGAACGATGCAGGTAATTCCAGTGCAGTTCTATGTCTCTCGGGTCTTTTCCTATCAGGTATTCCATTAACTCATCAACACAGGTGTGTACAGTGTGCGTTCGACCTTCTAAACAAGGTTCTCCCCAGCCGACAATACCTTCGTCGGTCATGATTTTTAAAAAACCCCAACGAGGTGCAACGATGAATGTCTCGTAACCAATAATTTTCATATAACGCCTTACTTAAATAATTCCGGTAGAAAGGTAATAACGCCCGGCATAAACACGAGGGCAATCTGCACCAGCAACATGCTGATTAAAAATGGAATAACAGCACGAGTCAGCTGGACCATGGATGAGCCAGTAATGCCTTTTACTACAAATAGGTTCACACCAACAGGGGGAGTAATCAGTGCCAATTCAGTACCCACAATTAAAATAATTCCGAAGTGAAATGGGCTAATTCCGAGCTGAACCAATATGGGTAAGAAGAGTGGGGTGTAGATTAAGATCTGAGCGGCAGTTTCGATAAATAACCCAGTAAACATAATCAAAGCGACAAAGATCAGTAGAATGATGGTTGGGTTATCTGTTAACTCTAATATCGCTTCACCAATCATTTGCGGGATCATGCTTATGGTTAAGTAGCGAGCAAACGCTGTTGCAAACCCTAAGATAATGATGACGCAACCCGTGGTTAGTGCGGCTTTTGAAATCGTTGGGATTAAGTCTTTTAGTGTCATTTCTTTGTGGATGAAGAAGCTGACCACTAAGGTATATATCACGGTAATACAGGCGGCTTCTGTTGCGGTAAAGATACCCGAGTAAATGCCCCCCAATATGATGATTGGCGTAAGCAGAGCCCATTTCGCTTCGAGAAAGGTTTCTTTCACCTTAGCAGGGGAGAAGCTTTCTTCTTGACCTTTATATCCTCTTCGTTTCGCGATGATGTAGACGGCTAAGATCAAGCCAAAGCCAATCATACCGCCCGGTATAAAGCCTGCCAGAAACATATCCCCTATCGATATTTCAGCCGTAACGGCATAAATGATCATAGGAATAGAGGGTGGGATTAATATGCCCAGTGAGCCAGCTGATGCCGTTAATGCACCAGCAAAATGGCGGTTATAGCCCTTTTCTATCATGGAGGGCACCATCATAGAGCCTATGGCGGCAACGGTTGCTGGAGAAGAGCCCGATATGGCAGCAAAGAACATGCAGGCGACCACGGTGACAATACCCAACCCACCAGCGGTTCGCCCCACTAAGCTCGCAGCAAAGTTCACGATACGCCCAGAAAGCCCGCCTTTCTCCATTACAAAGCCCGCCAATATGAACATAGGAATGGCTAAGTAAGTAAAAGAATCCAGTGAAGTAAACGCGGTTTGGGCAATAAACGACATTGGGATATCGGCGATCAGCAGCGCAAACGCGGTACACATACCAATACTGATGGCGATTGGCATACCGATGAACAGCAAAGCCACGAAGACCAACATGGTGATTAAGAATACGTCCATTATTGGTCACCTCGTTCGTCTCGAATTTTTTTCAGCGCTTCTTCCGCTTCGCTTAGTGCATATTCATGGTTCAAATTACCCGTGATACGACGGTAGACTCGCTGAAGCAGCCGTAAAGCCATAAGGTAAAAAGTAAAAGGAACAATGGCGTATACCCACCCCGCTTGCCATTCAAGGGCTGGGGTAGTTTGTTCAATAGAAATAGCATCGACAGATATCTCTAAGCCGAAATAGCCAATCCAAACCATGAACGCCGCAAAAGAGAGATCAATGATGGAGTCCAACACCTTTTTTCTTTTTCCGGTGACAAAGCCATCGATAACTTCAACACGTACATGTGCACCGCGCACAATCGCTAAGCTTGCTGCGAAATACACTAGGGCAATAAATACATACCTTGATAATTCCTCTGTCCAAGACAAAGAGAAATTAAATACAAATCGAAATAATATTTGTAAAAAACAAAGAACAATAAGTGCAATAAAAAGAATTGTGCTTATGTATTCTTCAATATTATCTAAGAATGATGTCTTTCTTCCATTCATAATAACACCATGTTTTAAATATATGGCTGCCCACTCAATTAGTGATAAAAAGAGTATTAGTTATTGTCTTCTTATATTCTTTTGTAGCTACAGCCCTTAGGTATTTATAAAGTACTTTACAAGCAATCGATAGAATTAATTCTGGAGGCTATTAACTTGGTCAGCTAATTTTTTATAGAGATCCGGATTAATTTTATCGGCATATTGCTGAACAACAGGTGCAACTTTTTTATGCATTTCTGCTTTGACGTCATCAGGAATAGCGGTGTAGGTTAAGCCCGCATCAATCATGCTTTGAAGTGATTTCTCATCCTGAGTTTTCACTGACGCGCGCATGTGCTTGATGGCAATACGTGACGCTTCTTGTAAGGTTGTCTGCTCAACAGAGCTCAACCCGTCATAAAACTTTTTACCTACTACAAATACAACCCAAGAATAGACATGACCCGTATCGGACACGTATTTTTGCACTTCGTACAGGCGTTGAGAGTAGATATTGGTGTATGGGTTTTCTTGCCCATCTACTACGCCTTGCTGTAGTGAAGAAAAGAGTTCAGAAAATGCCATTGGCGTTGGGTTTGCGCCTAGCGCGCGAAACGCATCTAAGTGTGCTTTGTTTTGCATGGTGCGCAGTTTCAGCCCATCTAGGTCTGATACGCTCTCTATTGGACGCACATTATTGGTCACGTGACGGAAGCCAAAATTACCATAGCCTAAGCCTACATAGCCTGCTTTTGCGAGTTTGGATGAAAGCTCGTCTCCCCATGCGCCATCAACGACTTGATTCGCAATTTCTTCTGTTGGGAAAATGAAGGGCAGAGTAAGTATGTTGAAATCTTTCACTATATTTCCCAGTACAGCCGGTGAGGGCAAATTCATCTGGACGGCGTTGAACTTGATTTGCTCTAATGCTTCCTGATCATTACCTAACTGGTTACTGGGGTAAATATCGACATTGATTTTCGTATATTCTTCTACGTGCTTTTCAAACTTTTTCATGGCAACAAATTCGAAGTGGGACTCGGGTACCCCAATACCAATTCGCATATTTTTAGCCTGAACCTGTAATGACAGTGCCATTAAAGGTATAGAGATAAGTGCAGCAATTTTACATAGTTTCATAAGTTAACCTTTTGCTCGTTTAGGCTAGAATCCTAAGACCCTAGTGACATCCAACTGTCTCGATACGCTTTCGCGCGCTCCTCTAAATCTGAAGGCTTAATGCCTTTCTTATATAAACCGGACCCTAAGCCAAAACCATCTACCCCTACATCTCGGTAGGATTTCATTTGCTTAGAATCGGCTTCAATACCGCCGGTTGGGCAGCAAATCGTTTCGGGTGGTAGTACCGATTTGATCGCTTTTACACCGTGGGGCTGTATTAATTCTGCTGGGAAGAATTTCAGGGCTGTTGCGCCATGTTCAATGGCTGAAAAGGCTTCTGTGGGGGTCTGAATCCCCGAAAAGACCACACAATTATGCGCCCGAGCTGTACGAATAACGTCCGGGTTCATATTGGGGGTCACAATTAACTTGGCACCGGTCTCGATAACAGGCATCAATTTATCTTCTGTCGTTACTGTTCCTGCGCCGATCAACGCTTCTTCTCCAAAGGTTTGCATGAGTTTATTTATGCTTTGAATAGCATTTGGAGAATTCAGTGGTACTTCAATAAACCGGAACCCATGTTTCAATAGAACACGCGTAACTTCGATGACCTCGTTTGGCTCCACACCGCGTAATATTGCGATTAGGGGTAACGTCTTAAACCATTCGTGCTCTCTTAATTGTTTAGTGTTCATAATCGTTTCCACAGTGATAGATTTTTGTCATACCTTTTAAGAAGCATTGGTCGCCATCAATTAATTGGTGTTTCATATTTAAATGGTTTAATGCATCCGAATAAGGTTTACTTAAACCCTTGGAACCAATTAGGTATGACTTTTCTTCTTTTATTAAAGATAATTCGTGACCAATTAATATTCCCGAAATATAAGAATGAACATGTTCTTGCTTTATTTTATTTGTTAAACGGAATGTTCTGGCGCTAAATAAAACGTGATTTAATGGGGCGTTTATTCCTACATCAACCCCTTTGTAAAACACATCTTTATTGTCTTCTTGTTTTGGTAAAGCTTTGCCTAGCAAACTATGGTCGACCAGTATCGAATATAATTCTCCAGTCATTACAGTCGAAAACTGGACTAACTTGTTGTCTTTCCATTTGGCGTGCTTACTGTGTGTGCCGTAGAGAATGGCGTTAAAATCTTGGTTGAGTAATTCACTTAATCCAATCAGTTGGACTTCCTCCCCACGCATAACATCGGGGTAGCCAAATGCATTCTGACAGCGGATACCAGGAACGATTTTGGCGCTGTCGCCAGACAACAACGAAACGGTTTTGATACCGCTAACCATGTCGCTAACGGATGCAGGCGCAAAGGTGTAAGGCACTTCACACCAACCTTGTTGAGAGCCTACCATTCCAGCCATGAGCACGGGTAGTTGACCTGATTCCTTTACCCAACCACCGATAAGGTGATCGAATTCAACTGAAAACTGGTTGCCTTTAATGGAAAGCAGCCCTTTCTTAGCACGGATTGAGTCTAGGCATTCGCCAGATTCTGCCATCAAAAATGCTCTAAAGTTCGTTGTTCCCCAATCTACGGCGATCCAGTTTCCATTCATTACTCACCTCATGTGTGACTATATATGCGTTCTTGTAATACAAGATTGATAGGCGTAAGAAACCTATCTGGCCCATTCCATAGTGGATAAGATTAGCGGATTAAATCACTGCCTTTCATGTTCTTAACGGTCTTGCCTATTGCACCCAAAACAATGTCACGCATCAATTCTCGCGCTTGCTCTGGATTTCTCATTCGTACTGCATCCATCACTCTGTAATGAGCTTCGAGTGCGGGTTTGCTTAGTGTGACGTTTTTTTCCAAGGTTCTTGAAAACGATACCGCCATGGTTGTGGTAAGTGCATCGCCAAGTGAAATTAAAAATGGGTTTTTAGTTGCCACGAGCAATTGCTTGTGAAACTCCATATCACCAGTATTTATCTGTTCTCTATCACTTTTTTCTAACCCGTCTGCCATCATGTTGTAGCTTTTCTCAATAGCGGCAAGGTTATCGCCAGTGGCGTTTAGTGCTGCAAGTGCTGCGGCATTCGGTTCTACCATTAAGCGAACTTCCAACAGGTGGGGGATAAACGTGTCGGATTCTTTGTATTGTGTAACCCACCGAAGTACGTCGTGATCCAACCAATTCCACTTGTCTGGCGTATTCGCCACACTTCCTACTTTTGGAGTTATTGTGATTAACCCTTTACTCGCTAATGTTTGTAATGCACTTCTTACTGATGTGCGGGATACTCCCATCGTTTGCGCTAATTCGTTTTCCCCTTTAAGGAAAGATCCTGCTGGAATATTTTCCTTCAAAACGTCGTATACAATTTGGTCTATCGCTAGCGTAGATTTGGATTTTTTCATTTATGAATTCATGTTTTCAGTTCTTGTAATACATGTTAGGTCAAATAGTAACCACAAACCGTGAGTGGCATCTCATTACTAATGATTTTGTTATTAGGTGTTGCAGAGAAGGGATTGTAATCTTACTTGTTGATATACAAGTAAATATTGAAACTCTTCTTTTTAGTTATGAAAAGGCGGTGCTTTCAATGGAAGCGTTAAAATAACCTCAGCATGCTTGATGTAACTCGCATGTGAGGTTAGTTAACTATCAGATAGTAAATACGTTATTGAGGACGGTCGGTTTTAGCTCGCTATTGGCGAGAGAGTAATAATTTTGATTTCTTCTGAAATAAGGTCGTTCACATTTTCAATAAGGTGAGCGAAATGGGCGGTCGCCTGATGCACCTCAAATGCGTTTTGATCAACAAAGCATTCGTTGAAAATAAAATGGCCTTCTTCGCCATTATCTTCAAACAATTCATATCGTAGGCATCCAGGTTCTGCCTTAGTAGGTTCAACCATTGCACTTAGCATTTGTTGAAGTTCTGTTTCTTTTCCTGATTTGGCTTTAAAGCAAGCAAGTAAATGAATCATAGTATTTCCTAATGGTTATTGTACGAATAGTTATTGTATGGATAGTTATCGAGTTGAATGTTACGTTTTAAAAATTATCAAATGATAAATGGGATATAAAAAGAAAAAGGGGCAGTTTAATTTTCCTCGACACATATGAGGGTTGGAGTATGCCGAGGGGGTCTGAAAACTAAACAGCCAAAGACAAGGATGAGAGATGAACCCTAACTTTTTACGAAGTGAGGCTCTTTATTATTCGCACTTCTGTTTGACCAGAAATGACATTTGTTATTCGAATCGACCGTCCCGCTCTATGAACTCGATCTTGTACCCATCTGGGTCTTGCAAGAAAAAGAACTTAGCCAAACGCTCGTTATTGTGGAAAAACTCTTTAACTGGTGTCGGATCTAATCCAAACTCAGTGACTTTCTGATAGTGCTTATCGATGTTTTCCACTGATACCGCTAAATGACCGTAACCTGAACCATGAGTATAAGGTTCTTGCTGGTCATGATTGTAAGTCAGCTCAAGCTCGAAACTGGTTTCTTCATTTCTAAGATAGATAAGAGAAAAACCATCGAAGTCAAAGCGATCTTCAACAGATAAGCCAAGGGCTTTGTTGTAGAAGTCGAGCGATTTATCTAAATCGAAAACCCGAATCATGGAGTGTATTGCTTTTGTCATGTATCGCTCCTGATTGTTGTTGGGGGGCTATTGCTTTTTTAGCTAGGCGCGCTAGGCCGGTATTATTCATGGGTTTTGTGATTAAGTGGTGGTATTGGAATACTACATTTCAAATTTATTGCATAGTTCTTGAGATGACGAGCGTATAAAATCAGTTTCATTGAACTTTAAGCATTGCCATTAGATTAAGTCATAAGAATGAAAAAGGAACGCAGTATGAAATACAATTGGCTATTGTTTGATGCGGATGAAACTCTGTTTAGTTTTGATGCATACCAAGGTTTACAAACAATGTTTTCCCGCCTTAGTGTTGAATTCAGCAGAGAAGATTTTGACCAATACCAGTTAGTGAATAAGCCACTGTGGGTCAAGTATCAGGATGGAGAAATATCCGCGAAACAACTTCAAGAAGATCGTTTTGTTGTTTGGGCAGAAAAACTTAACATCCATCCATCTGAATTGAATCGATTATTTCTCGATGCTATGGCTGACATTTGTAAACCGTTGCCTTTCGTTGTCGAGGCGTTGGAGCAAATCAGCAAACATGCTCGCCTTGGGATAATCACGAATGGGTTTACTCAATTGCAAAGTATTCGCCTTGAACGAACGGGGTTAAGTCATTTTTTCGATCATGTCATCATTTCTGAAGAAGTTGGAACGGCAAAGCCCGATATCGCTATTTTTAATGTCGCGCTTGAAAAGATGGGGTACCCAGAAAAAGACCGAGTTTTGATGGTGGGGGATAACCCTCATTCCGATGTTTTGGGTGGTCTGAATGCTGGAATAGAGACGTGTTGGTTGAATGTTGACGGAACACCGACACCAGAAGGTATTACTCCACACTATGAAGTGAAATGCTGGAAAGAGTTACAAGCGCTTTTACTGGGCTAAATTTGGATTGCACTTCACGCTTTTCAAGCGCAATTGGTCAGTATTCGCTTTCTTTGTTTTGAATCAGTATTTTCAGAAAAGCGCCGAATTACCATTACCTTAGATTACTAAAGAGGGTTATGTTATGAAGCGCTTTTTTCCTTCGTCTGTCATGCTTACGCCGTTTGTTGTCCGATACTACAATGGCGATAATTCTTTGTTCGAATCAGAACACATCAATTCAGATAACGATGAAATTAATGAAATAGAAGTGGAACGTAAAGAAGTAAAAGAGTCTGATCTCTCGGTTACTTAACCTTTGAATGGATTACGTAATCTTAGCTGAGGTTACCTAGTAAAGAGTCTTTGAAGGGCAGATACCACAGTATCTTGACGTTCTTCAAAGGTAGAAATGCCGCAGATAAACGCTGCGGCATTATAGATTTGCAAAGTTAGGTGTATTAGTAAAAGCTAGGTGTATTAATAAAAGTTAGGTGAGATTGATTATGCGAATTCTTTTTGGAGATACGCAACGATATCACCGGATTCATACATCCATTTCGTTTCACCGTCTCTTTCAATACGAAGGCAAGGTACTTTCACTCTGCCTCCGCCATTTTCTAATTCTTCTCTGTGATTTGCATTATTTTTCGCATCACGCAATTCAATGTTCAATGATTGCCTTTTCATTTCACGGCGAACTTTCACACAAAATGGACAAGCTTCGAATTGGTAAAGAGACAGCTGCTTGGTCTTTTGGTTGATGATTTTCTGTTCATTCTGATCTCGTTTTACACCTTTTGGTGAGAAAACAAAATTCAATCCTAGAATGATCTTACCTAAAAACCAACGTATCAACTTCATTGCTTGCTCCTTACTGCAGGTGTTGCATTGATAATAATATCGAAACGACAACAGAACTTATCCTAAATCCAGCTCAATGCCAACCAATTGAGGGATTAAGTGATTCAGATAACCGCGCACCATTCCCTAGCTTTAGGGGCTAGATTCCTCTATCTCTTTAGAAAAGCGCAATCGCTTGTTCAAAAAAGTAAATATTGTATCGAAGACTAGGATTTTAATTGAGGATGGTATATTTTAAGTCGTTTTTTGAATAAGAATGATTACTATTGGGGTTACAGCCTGCTGTGTTTAAGTTAGTTTTTGTTTTACTTATATTAAGTGCAGGATCACTTTTTGTCGGTGTAGCCGATTTGAGCTTGCAAAAGCTTTTGGAAGGCGATGAAGCTGCATGGGAAATATTGCTGATTAGCCGCACTCCACGCTTGCTAGCGATTTGGCTGGCAGGGGCAGGGTTGAGTATTGCTGGTCTAATCATGCAGCAAATTAGCCAAAACCGCTTTGCCGCACCTTCTACGTCGGGCACCATCGAATGCGCGATGTTGGGATACTTACTTAGCATCCTTATATTTGGTCACGGTGAAAATCTATTTCTAATCTTTGGTACATCAATTCTTGGTACGTTACTTTTCGTAAGGTTCATCAACACCATTCAGTTTAAGAATGCGATATACGTTCCCTTAGTCGGTATCATTTTCGGTAATGTCGTGTCGGCTGCCGCTACCTTTATTGCTTACAAATTTAACCTCGTCCAAAGCTTATCGACGTGGGCGATAGCGAACTTTTCTACTGTTCTACAAGGTAATTACGAACTGCTCTATATCGCCGTTCCTGTTGCAGTCTTTAGTTATTGGTATGCGGCGAGGTTATCTGCCGCTGGAATGGGTAAGGATTTCGCAACAAACATAGGTCTTAATTACCAACAGGTTGTGGTTGTGGGCGTTATGTTGGTCTCCGTTACTTCTGCCAGCATAGTGATGATTGTTGGTGAATTACCGTTTTTAGGGCTGATAATTCCTAACCTAGTTGCCGCCTATATGGGAGATAACATTCGCCGAAACATTCCTTATACGGCACTGTGCGGGGCGATTCTGGTTCTAGTCTGTGATGTTGCTGGTAGGCTCATCATTTTCCCTTATGAAGTCCCTATTTCAATGATCATTAGCATTCTCGGTGGTACGGCTTTCTTGTTCCTCATTCTTAGAGGAAAGCATAATGCGTGACAGAATTGTCTTAACCGGTTTTCTAATTGTCGCTTTGTTGTTTGTTTTTCTGTTTGTTGGGTTGGGACTTAACGCAGATAACTATGAATACTTTTTATCTCGTCGAACCCCTAAAGTGATGGCGATTGTTATCGCCTCCATTGCGATCGCACAGTCTTCTTTGGTGTTTCAAACTATCACACACAATCGAATATTAACCCCAAGTATCATGGGGTTTGATTCGCTGTATGTACTCATTCAAGTCAGTATTTTGGTGGTATTGGGTGGTGTGGGTTCTGTGTTACTCAGTTCATTCGTTAAATTTTCGATATCCGTTGCCGTTATGGTGGGTTTTTCGTTAGCACTTTTTAGTTTTTACTTTCGTCGAGAAAACCCCAATATCATGACGCTTCTACTTACTGGCGTGATTTTTGGGCAGCTGTTTTCCAATATCGCGGGCTTCTTTATGATGGTAATGGACCCGACAGAATTTTCTTTCCTTCAAGGTGCCATGTTTGCGAGTTTTAATAATGTAAACAGTGACCTAGTTTATTTGTGCTTGATTCCTCTATCCATTGTTATTGGGTGTTTGTATTTCTTACACAACAAACTGGATGTCTTTTGGCTAGATAAAGATAACGCATTAAGCCTAGGTGTAGACGTAAACAAAGTAACGAAACAAGTTTTGGTGTTGGTTTCTATTCTGATTGCCGTTTCAACAGCATTGGTTGGCCCAATTCTTTTCTTTGGTTTGTTGGTGGCTAATTTGACTCGGCAATGCTTTAACACCTATCGCCATAAGATTTTGATGACGGGTGCCTCGTTAATGGGGGTTTGCATGTTATTGAGTGGGCAGTGGGTGATAGAGCGTGTATTTGAATTTGAAACAACGTTGAGTGTCATCGTGAATTTTGTTGGTGGTTTGTATTTTCTTTCTCTGTTAATCAGACAGAAAGTTTAGTTGATCAGGCAGAAAGTGTAGTGGTTGCATCATGATTAAAATTGAAAAACTTACCAAAGCATTTGGTAACTATAAAGTCGTCGACCAGGCTAGTGCGTCCTTTGTGAAAGGTGAGGTCACGTCAATCATTGGCCCTAATGGTGCAGGTAAAAGCACACTGTTGTCCATGGCGAGTCGCTTGTTGCAAAGGGATGAAGGACAAGTCTTCATCGATACTAAAGAAATCGCGGATTGGGATACGAAGGAACTGGCAAAACGTTTGGCAGTGCTTAGACAATCTAACAATTTGAACATGCGATTTACGATTCGTGAGCTTGTCTCATTTGGTCGATTTCCTCACAGCGGTGGAAAACTGGGGAAACATGATGTCGAAGTGATCGACAAGGCGATCAACTATTTAGATCTAACCGAGATAGAAGACAAATATCTTGATGAACTGAGCGGTGGGCAGAGGCAACTGGCATTTATTGCAATGGTCGTGGCTCAGGATACGGATTACGTCTTTCTTGATGAGCCTCTTAATAATCTTGATATAAAGCACTCACTTCAAATCATGAAAAATATTCGAACGTTAGCACATGATTTAAAGAAAGCCGTTGTAATCGTGATTCATGATATCAATTTTGCGTCCTGTTATTCCGACAACATTGTGGCATTAAAAAAAGGAAAAGTGGCCGCTCGTGGAACCGTAAGTGAAGTTATTGACTCAAATGTGTTAGCGGAAATCTATGAAACGGACTTCCAAATACATGAAGTGAATGGACAGCGTATTTGCATGTATTACCAATAAAGTTATATACCCCAAATAAAGGACAAATTAATGACTCAGATTTTATCTGTTAAATCAAAATCGTTCATTACCCCATCCATGCTTAGAATCACCTTTAGTGGTGACTGCGTTAAGACATTTTCTGATGATTTTGCGGGCGCATACATCAAGCTTGAGTTCACCGAAAAAGGTCAAAGCCATATTGAAAACGGCTCACTGGGTAACCCAACTCTAAGAACGTACTCCATTCGTCGACTTGATAAAGAAAACAACGAAATCGATGTAGATTTTGTGACGCATGGAAACAGCATTGAAGCTGGTCTTGCTTCTTATTGGGCACAACAGGCTCAAGTCGGAGAGCGTCTCTCTGTTCGCGGTCCTGGCAGCGTTAAAACGATAGAACCTAATACTGATTGGTGTTTCATTGTGGCAGACATGACGGGCTTACCAGGCGCTTCAACCGTGCTTGAGAGTCTTGAACGCAGCCTTAAGGGATACGCCGTTTTTGAAGTAAATACAGCAGAAGACATACAAGAGATTGATGCCCCTGAAGGTGTAGAATTCCATTGGGTTATTAAGGGTGATTCTGAATCATTGGCTTCTACAGTTGAGAAGCAACAGTGGCTTAAAGGCAAACCAGGTATATGGTGTGCGAGTGAGTTCTCAACTATGAGACAGCTTAGGAAATATTTTAGAAACGAGCGCGAAATAGAGAGAGATGAAATTTACATCAGCAGTTACTGGAAGCATGGGCGTACAGAAGATCAGCACAAAGTCGACAAGAAAAAAGACGCAGAACAGCAAGCCAAATAAAACATAATAATATTAAACAGATCACATTGATTTTGCTGTTTAATAAGATGATAATGATTCTCATTATAGTTAGATTGGATATGGAAATATGTTTGACGCGGTCAATAGTTTTGAGCTTTCTTCAGCATTTGAAAGCAGTACCAATGAGAAAGAAATTAACCTGTTATTGGTAGAGGATGACCCAGATCTAAACTCTCAACTTTCGGCATTATTGTCGTCTCAACAATACAATGTAACAAGCTTTGAATCGGGTTCAGCAGCATTAGAATGCATGAAGACGAGTTCGTTTGATCTGATTGTGTTGGATGTCGATTTACCCGATGTTGATGGCTTTGAGTTATTGAACTTTGTCCGCGAACATTCAAGCACGCCAGTTATTATGCTGACTGCCTATGGTGCAGAAGAGCACAGGATCCGTGGGTTACAATTTGGTGCCGATGATTACATCTCTAAGCCATGCAGCTTCACCGAGATATGTTTGCGAATAGAAGCTATTTTAAGACGCACACAATCGCGTAGTAAGCCCATAAACAGTTCATCTCAACTCTCCCATGAAGAACTTATCCTAAACAAGTACACACAAATCGTAACGGTTCAGGCAAAAGAAGAGCCTGCCGACGTTCAATTGACGCCAATTCAGTTCAAACTTTTATGGACGTTAGCTCAGAACAAAGGGCACGTGCAATCTAAGCCTTACCTATATCAAGCAGTTCTGGATCGTGATTTTTGCCAATATGATCGCAGCCTAGATATGCACTTGAGTCGAATTCGTAAAAAGCTTGTTGCTGAAGGCATGCCTTCAACCCGTATAAAAACCGTTCACGGTAAAGGTTATCTGTTTGTATGAAGAAAGTGCTTTTTTGGCGACTGTTTATCATCCTTTCATTAGGCGTCGTCATCTTTTTCTCATTGCTTCACAGTGTTGCGATTCTATCTGAAGAAAAAATGAGCTACATCAAGCAGTCGCATCGAGATGAAATTCTCGCTTGGGGTAGCAAAGCACAGCATTTAGTAAACGAAAACAGATTAGACGAGTTGGATCTTTGGTTAAAAGAACTGGCGGTTCAAGAAGATACGTGGGCGACACTCGTGCGTTCGCAGGTGGATGTAATCGGTGGAAATGCGCTTAACCAACGATTTTTTGAAGGGTATGGCATTGGTCGAAATGTTGACTGGAAAATACATTTAGATTTTCCAAATAACCCGATAATGGAAGTGGCTCTGACGCAAGGGAGTTATCACTTTTTAATCATATTGCCTGACCGAATGAGACCGGGTACGTACATGTCTCATGCGTTTTGGTTGTTCCGTTTTGTTATACCGTTTATAGCGTTGCTCGCTTTAACGGTTTATATCTACCGCTACGTGATGAAACCACTACAGCGTTTTCACATTGCGACGCAAGAATTTAGCCGAGGAAACTATCAGGAACGAATAGGGAACTCAGAAATAAACAGCAACGACGAATTTGGCGAAATCGCCAGAACGTTTGATGAAATGGCAGAGCGTACGTCGACGGTTATTGAACACCACCGAAACTTGATTAGCGATATGTCTCACGAGATTCGAACACCAATTAGCCGAATAGAACTGGCTTTGAACTGTATCGAGCGTGGTATTGACGTAAAGGGAATGTTCAATCGGATCGAAACTGAGGTGCGTAACGTACGTCAATTAGCAGAAGATACGCTAACTCTTGCTTGGATTGAGAACGAACGACCTGATCTTCGAAAAGAAACGTTTGATTTAACGGAATTGGTAGATTCAATCATTGAAGACGCATCGTTCGAATACCCAAATGCCAATATATCAGTATCGCTGCCAGATCATTTAGTCCTAAGCCATTCGAGCCAACGCGCCTTAGGGCAAGCAATAGAAAACGTAATCCGTAATGGTCTCCGGTATACACCGGAGCAGGGAAGTTTTCATGTATCCGCGGAAAGAATGGGAAATGAGGTTGTTCTAAAAATTAGGGATTCTGGTCCTGGTGTTCCTGAGTCGATGCTTTCTCAAATCTTCAAGCCATTTTTCAAAGTGAAGCAAAAAAACAACGAAGGACGGAGCGGATTTGGTGTTGGGCTAGCACTGGCTAAACGACATATAGAATCTGTTAAAGGAAAAATCATAGCGGTAAACAATGCAACTGATGGTTTAGAAATGATAATTACATTGCCACATGATGCATAATTGTTTGATATGTAACACTTGTAAAAGTAATTTACTCAATAGAGATGGGTAAGCAGAATTCACGGCGATAATAGTTCTCATTACCAATGGAGTTGTCCGTGAACTCAATTTCTCAATTTAAATTAACACCTATTGCAAGCGCATTATTACTAGTATCAACCGTAAGCGTTGCACAAGACGATATCGAAGTTATCGAAGTAAAAGGAAGTCAACATCAGTCAGTTGATATTTCTATCGATCAAAGTGCGCTAGAAAACGCTCAAGCGAACGATTTAAACGATGTGTTTCGTAAAGAATCGGAAGTAAACGTCGGTGGATCTTCCTCCGTATCGCAAAAAATTTACGTTCGTGGTTTAGAAGATACGATGCTGAACGTTAGCGTAGATGGTGCTGAACAATCCGGTAATCTTTTCCATCACCAAGGGCGTTTATCCATTGAACCTGAGCTTTTAAAAAGAGTAGAGGTTAATGCAGGCGCTGGTCGTGCGACAGATGGTCCTGGTGCATTGGGCGGTGCGATTAAATTTGAAACCAAAGATGCACAAGACCTACTTAATGGTGGGGAGCAATTCGGCGGTAACGTTAAAGCTGGTTTTTACAGTAACAATAACGCATATAAAACCTCAGCAAGCCTTTATGGAAAAGTAACTGAAGACTGGGGCGTGTTGGCAAGTTTTAGCTACAAAGATTCCAAGAACATCGTCGATGGCAATGGTGATGAGCAAGATTACAGTGGCTCAAAACAAAAAGTAGCATTGGTAAAGCTTTCAGGAAATCTAACGGATACACAAAAACTTTCTATTAGTTACGATTTCAGTGACGACAGTGGTGAAAAGTTAAATCGTCCGCATTGGGTGCCTAGTAAGAAAAATGCGGCATTGCAGCAAGAAACAGGTCGTCAAACATTGACATTAAACCACCAAATTGCAATGAGCGATTACGTCAACGTTGATGCAACGATATACACCAACGAACAAACGCTAACGCACAAAGATCACCCGCGTTGGGGAACCAGTGCCGGAAGCATGAATACGTATGGCGGTAAGGTGTTTAACACTAGTCTCCTAGGTAATCATTCACTTGTAGTTGGCGTGGATGTTAAGCAAGACAACGCAAAACTGAGCACAAGTGGAAGTGACAGTACTGAAAAAGGGACTGTGTATGGTTTGTTTGCACAAAATGATTGGCAAGCAACGGAGCAGTTATTGCTTACGGCCGGTGCTCGATACGACACTTACAAGCTTACCGATAGCAAAGACGTTGAATTCGACTCCAATGGTTTTAGCCCAAATGTAGGAGCAACATTCACCGTTATCGACGGGCTAGACGTATTTGCAAGTTACGCTAAAGCTTTTAGAGGCCAGCAAACCAAAGAGTTGTTTGTTTTGGATTACAGATACAACGACCCGAACCGAAAGCCAGAGAAAGCAACGAATGCTGAAGTCGGCGCAAAGTACTACAACAATGGTTTTAGCGCCGGTATCACTCTTTTTGATAGTGAAATCGAAGATGTCGTGAGTAACAAAGGCAAAGAAATGACCAATGTTGGCAAATTGACCAACAAAGGTGCAAATGCGTTTGCAGGCTACGAAGTGGGTGACTTATCTACAAGACTTAGCTACAGCCAATCCAGCCCTAAGTTAGATGGTGAACCACTGACTGACGACAACATGACTATCGGAACATCTGTAGGTGATACATGGATTTTAGATTTCATTTATCAGCCGCAAGAAACGATGGAATTTGGCTGGAATACGAAGATTGTAGAGCGCTTAACTGAAACAGGTAACGCGGCAACTGAAAACGAAAAAGCGGGCTACAGCGTGCATGATCTTTACGCTCGTTGGATGCCGATAACGGATGAGGAATTGGCATTAACATTGTCGGTGAAGAACGTGTTCAATGAGCACTACTTTGACCACGCGTCTTACTACATTTATGGCGATAGTACCGTTGCACGTGGCTTCGCGAATGCTGGTAGAGACATCAGATTCAACGTGAGTTGGTCATTCTAACCAACTTTTTTAAGGCAAAACTAGAATTAGTGAATTAAGGAAAGACAATGAAAACATCGCAAACCTTGCTGAAAAGTGCACTTATTGGATTAAGTGTATTGTTTGCCAGTGTCGCAACAGCAAAGTCCATTACTGTTGAACATCAAATGGGGAAGACGACCCTAGAGTCTAAACCTAAAAATGTTGTGGTTTTAGGTCAAGATAGCCTCGATGTTCTTGATGCAATTGGTATTGAACCAGTAGGGGTTGTGAAGGGGCACTTGCCAACTTATCTGAGCAAGTATAAGGACGATAAGTATAAAGCAGCAGGGTCATTGTTCGAGCCTAATTTTGAAGCTATTTACAGTATGAAGCCTGATCTGATTATTGTTAGTAACCGTAGTTCTGGCTCTATTGAGGAGCTTTCTAAAATTGCACCTACAATCCTTTTCTTAGCAGATTCAAAAGATTACTGGGGTTCAACAAAGAAAGCTTGGCGCATGCTAGGCGAAGTTTTTGAAAAACAAGACGTCGTAGAAGCGCTTATCCAAGATAAGCAAAGACAAATCGAAGGACTTCAAGAGTTATCAAAGAATTCAGGTGCTAAAGCGTTAGCTATCATTACTGGTGGCGGCAAAATTGGTGCATTTGGCTTAGAGTCTCGCTATGGTTACATTCATACGTTATTCGGCTTCCAGCAAGCGGTTAAAGACATCAAAGCTAAGTCACACGGCGACAACATTAGCTATGAGTTTATTGCCAAGGCAAATCCAGATGTACTTATTGTTTTAGATCGTGATGAAGCAATCGGTGCATCAAAAGGTGAAGCGAGAAAGCAACTTGATAACGCTCTTATTAAGAAAACCAACGCGTTCAAAAACAACAACATTACGTATGTTAGTGCACCTGTTTGGTACATTTCGGCGAGTGGTGTGACTGCGACTCAAATCATGATCGATGATATGAAGAAAGCACACAATTAATCGTTATTAACTAGGTTCTTGCTATTAGTAAGGTGCAGAAAAGTATAAAAAGACCGCAAAATGCGGTCTTTTTTTTTGTCCTTTGATTTTGCCCTATTTTTGAATTTAGGGATTTGGCTAGTATGAATTCAATAACCTCAAATTGAAGGTAAGTGAATGACCACTGAAAAAGAGAAGATGTTAGCGGGCGATTTGTATGAGCCTTGGGATGATGAAATTCACAGCGAGCGCATTGCTTGTCGACGTTGGCTGCAAAAATTAAATCAGAGTCTGCCAAATAGCAAAGAGTGGCAAGATGCCATTGCAGCTCTGCTACCCGAGGCGAAGGGTGAGGTTTATTTAGAACCTCCTTTTTACTGTGATTATGGAAGTAACATTGTGGTGGGGGAGAACTTTTACGCTAACTTTGGTTGTACTATTTTGGACGCCAATTCAGTTGAAATTGGTGACAACGTCATGTTTGCTCCAAGTGTACAAGTGTATACCGCGACACACCCTTTGGACGTGAAAACACGGATAACAAGGGGCTTAGAGTACGCGAAGCCAATTCGTATTGGTGACAATGTATGGGTTGGGGGAGGCAGCATTATTTGCCCCGGCGTCACGATTGGAGATAACTCTGTAATTGGGGCTGGAAGTGTCGTAACAAAAGATATTCCTGGCAATGTTGTTGCTGCAGGTAACCCTTGTCGGGTTATTCGAAAAATCGAACAATAACTGTTTATGTCTTTAGCTGAATAGGAATGCGGAACTGTATAGGCTTTGTATTCTTTGTATTCTTTGTATCTTGGAAACAGAAACAGAAACAGAAAAGGGAGCGCTTGCTCCCTTTTGATTTTTCATGGCAAATCTGAATGTATATGGTGGTGCAAACTTACGTTAGCCAAAGATTTTCGAGAGCCAAGAAGAAACCTTAGAAAATACCGAATGTTTCGCAACCACCGAATTGTGAGACTTACCGATGTAAAAGGCTTTCATCAACTCGGTACGGGTGTTTTCGATATTGGCGTTCTCTATCTTTGCAATCGCGTCACCGGTGTGAGTAGCGTGATCATTGGCTAGGCTGAAATCCATTTGTAGATAGCCTTGGGTCATTAACCATAATCGCGTACAGCAAAGTAGATCTTTCGGCAGTTCAGCGCTGAATTTGTCAGAATGCTCATTACCTAAGGTATTTTGAATAATGTCACCCATACTTTTTAGCGTATCGGCTTGTGCTTCCATATTGGCCATCAGTTCCATCTGAGCTTTTGTTAGCGTCCCAAGAGCCATTTCAAAAGGGCTTTTTTCTGGGTTATTTTGACAAGCTTGGTTGAATATTGCATCGCATGTTTTGATGATATTGCAGCTTCTGACTTGGTCTTCACTTGAAAGTGTCAATTCGTTCATGCCAGCAGACGCTAAAATCTTAGTGAGATTGGTCATTAGGATGCGTCTTTTAGTGTTTCCCAAACAATCTCACAATCACCGTTATCGGCGGTAACAAATACAGAGTTACCTGTAAGCATTACAGATAAGTCCATTGTACGAGTGACTAAAGAGGCGAGCTGTTCAATACCGTCCCAATCGAATCGGGTGACAGAAGCATCTAACATACCTATCTTGCCTTGGTTTTGATTCCACCAAACATTCGACTTGGTGTTAAAGCTGTATACGTGAACTTTTTTTGCCAAGCGTGTGGATTTTTTGATTCGTTCCACATCAGGTTCGCCGACATCTATCCATAGTTGGATTTGGTCATCTAAGCTTTTCTGCCAGATATCTGGTTCCTCAATGCTTGAAAGACCTTTTGTAAATTCAAGTCCTTCTTGGGCATTCAAACAAAATGCGACGACTCTCGCCATCATACGCTGTTCATTTTCAGAAGGGTGTTGAGCAATCGTCAGGTTCAAAGAGTCGTAATAATCTCTGTTCATATCCGTTAGCGTGATACGAAATTTGTAAATGGTAGGTTTAAGAGCCACAGTTTTTGTCTTTGAGAGAGGGTATGAGGGTATTGTATACCCAAGTAACCTAAAGGGGCAGTTTAGATCTCAATTAAATTCAGAATACGGCAAGATATTGATTTATTGGTACTAGGGCTTGTTTGTTAGTCAATTACAAACCAGGTAAAAGAATGGTAAAGGTTGTGCCTTTATCTAGCTCGCTGGCCACCTCTATAGAGCCCTTATGGTGCTTTATAATCTCATAGGTTATGGAAAGCCCTAGCCCTGTGCCTTTTCCGACCTCTTTTGTTGTAAAAAAGGGTTCAAATATGTGGACTAAGTCGTCGTGTTGAATACCTTTACCCGTGTCTCTTACCGTTATTTTCACCCAATCTTTGTCTCCCATATCAATGGGCTCTGTTACTACTGTGAGTTCACCCTTATCAGGTGTAGCATGTTTAGCATTGATGAATAAATTGATGAACACTTGCTGTAATTGAGTGGCGGAGCCCATGACTTGAGGAACATAATCAAGGTTCTTTTTCAGTGTTAGTGAATGTTTAATTTCTCCGTTGACGACTTTCAGCGCTGTTTCAATGCTGTCGTTGATGTCGATGGGGGTGAGTTCGGTTGTCCCTTTGTGTGAAGCTTTCTTGAAATTGTGGGATATTTCTCGAATACGTTCCAACCCCTGTGTTGTTTCTGCCAACAGTTCGGTGATGTCTTCTGCTAAGTGATTAATGTCGATTTTCTCTCGATACGCAATATAAGCGCTAAAGTCATTAGCGTCTTCTTTGCTTTGCATAGCGAGTTGGTCGAGGCTGATCAAATCGCTTACGTACTCGTTCAAAAGCTTTATGTTCGATAGAGCAAAGCTTACAGGGTTATTGATTTCATGAGTGACACCTGCCGCAAGCTGGCCAATCGCCGCCATTTTTTCGGTGTGCACCATTTGATGCTGAAGTTTACTTACGTTGTCCAGCGTTTCTTCTAGCGATTTTAGGCTGTGATAGAGTTCCCTTGATTTCGTTTCAAGCAGAGCCTCTGCTTCTTTACGAATTTTCTTTTCTCGCAAATAAGCACGCTTGAAAAAATCAAGGTCAGAGCATTCATTTGAATCTTCTTTTTTCATAGGCACTTTCCGTGTCATATGAAGTACGCAAGTGTTGTATTGTTGTGGCGTTCATAGTCAATCAAACGTCTAAGCATTGCTTCATTGATTTCGCTACCGCTCGTTAACATTGCTGAGCCATTGGAAAGCATAACGTCTCGTTTCAACACATCCCCTACGTTAAGCTCATTAACGCCAACGCAGTATTCGATTTCATGCACGCCATCTTGCGGTCGTTCTTGGAGGACTTGTACAAACGTTTTCACTACTTCTTTATCGTATATTGTTCCTGAGTTTGACTGGAGGTAGTTTTGAGCAGCAAACGGGGATTTATGGATCTTGTTATTTTCTCCTGCAACCATATAGTCATAGTCTTTTACAACTCGAAGGATACGTGAGGCGATAGGAATATCTTTTCCTTTGATATGACCAGGGTAGCCTGTGCCATCAAAGTTCTCATCTTGGTGTCTAACCAAAGAAGCAATGCTTTGGAACCGTGGTAGTTGTGAAATAAGCTCTGCCCCAAGATCTGGGTTACTTGAAGGCGCAATATGACTTTGCTGGTAGTTCTGACCCAAATGAACATCTTGGTCGGTCCCTATAATTCCAAGCTTGTGCATGATTCCGCACATATACGTTTGTTTCACATAGGCTTCATCCAGCCCATATAAGATTGCAACTTGTTTGGATTGATAAGCAACTCTCTCAATATCTTGTGCGTTGCATCCTGTTCTAAATGAAATAAGCCCAGTGATTAACGAGAGCACATCTCTAAAAAGCCCAGATCGGCTTTTCAATGTGTTTTTTAACTTCACGTTGGATTCACGTAATGCTTCTGTCCGCAAGGCAACTTTTTCTTCCAACGCAACATTGACTTGTGCCAGCTGATCATTTTTGGATTCTAACTCTTTCCTTAAGCGATTTTTTTCCTCTTTAACTCGAAAAAACTCCAAAGATTGTTGCAATGTGAAGCGTAAATTGTCGTTATCCCAAGGTTTGCTCAGGTAGGTGCTCACACCACCATCATTAATTGCTCGAACGGTATCTTCTACGTCACTGTAGCCCGTCAGCAGTATACGAACTGCTTCTGGTTGAATGTCTTTTGCGTAACCAAAAAAAGTGGCACCATCCATATCTGGCATTTTCATGTCCGAAACAATGATGGCGACCTCTTGTGCTTCAAGATAAGAAAGCGCTTCGCTGGGCTCTGTAAATGGGTGGATTTCAAAGTCACGTCTAAGTACGCGTGTTAGCGCTTTAAGTATATCTGCCTCGTCATCGAGCAGAACCAATTTGGGTTTGCTAATTGTGTTAAGTGCATTTAAGTCGTCCATGGCACCTCCAATTTCAGTTCCAGATACTCTTATTCAATATGTATGCCAATTAACTGTGCTATTTAAATAACTAATTTATTTCAGCAAGTTAGATTTTAATTGGTGATTCCTGCTTTGTTATTCGGCTGTAAACAATCTAATTTTCAAGGTTAATCATGTATCTATGGGAAATTTTTCATATTGGTTCTCGTATTGCCTGTCTCTTTGAGATCGCTCGCTAAAGCTTCAGAAGGCAGGCGAATCTTAATTTGGGAGCCTTGATGCAGTTGGCTGGTAACATCTATCGTACCGCTATGCTGCTCAACTATGTTGTGGGTTAACGTTAGCCCTAGCCCTGTACCATCTCCAACTTTTCGCGTTGAATAAAATGGGTCAAAAACCTGAGATACCTGATTTGAAGCAATACCCACTCCAACATCGGATATCGTTATGTTCACAAAATTGTCTTCGTTATGAGTGATCACTTCGACACAACCTTTTGAACGCCCTAGCATAGATTGAAGAGCATTTTTCAGAACGGCGTTAAATGCTTGCTTGAGTTCGGCTGGATTACAAAAGACCAACGCATTACTGTCGAGTTTCGTTTCTATGGTTGTTTCGCAGGGGTACTCGTATTTAACTTGTTCAACACACTGCTTAAGGATTTCATCTACGTTGTTCTCAGACTGCGGCGAATCCTTTTGGTAGACAGAGTAGCTTTTTAACCCTTGTACAATATCTCGAACTCGATGCGTATTGGCTAAGGCGTCTTGTAGCGTATCTCCAAAATCATGCTCTATAAAACTCATATCATTCTTTTCTACCCAAGCGCTTAGGGATGCAATGAGTTGATTCCTACGTTCGTTGTCTTTTTCATTAATAATGGTGAACTGGAGAGTTGCGAGGTTTTTATAGCAGTCCAAATACTCTAAAGCGGTTTGAATATTGCTGTCGACCGTACCTATAGGGTTATTGATTTCGTGAGCAAAGCCTGAGGCCATGGTACCGATAGACGCCATCTTCTCGCTTTGTATTAGTTTTCCCTGCATCTCTTTTAGCTGTCGATTGGTTTCAACCAAATGTTCGTTGTTTGCCTTTAATTCAGCGGTTCGGCTTTTTACGGTTGCTTCAAGCGAGCTGTTAAGCGCCTCTAACTGCTGTTGATAGCTTTGACTGGTCTGTTCCGATTTAACTAATTTGCTCACCATGGTGTTGAAAGCTTGAGCTAGGTGTGAAATCTCATCGTTGCCTGTATCGTTAACCGTAATGTTTCGTTCACCACGCGCTAATCTCTCGGCTGCTTTTTCTAAATAGGTGAGTCGTTTAGTTAGAAAAGCCCCTAAAACGTATGAGAAAAGTGCAACAAGTGCCATTTCACCCATTACGATAAAGAAGCTCCATTTCTTTGCCTCTTCTATTTTTTTGTTTAGCGATGACATATCCAAACCAATTTGGACATCGCCATAAACAATTCCAGCTTCTTTTATCGGGTGAGCGACATCAAAAATACCGTCGGTAACTAGCTCGGCACTCATTTCTGGTCTTGAATAATGATTTATCAGTTTTTCGTCACCCAGTGCGGCAAGTGGCTTACCATCTTTGCCTAATACTCTTACGTAGAGTAAGTCG
The DNA here is from genome assembly GCF_030689305.1 of Vibrio penaeicida. Lineage (GTDB taxonomy): Bacteria > Pseudomonadota > Gammaproteobacteria > Enterobacterales > Vibrionaceae > Vibrio > Vibrio penaeicida_B. Next base: position 236,719 of record NZ_JAUYVM010000009.1, read on the forward strand.
GGGTTGGTCATTAGTTCCTGTGTGAAGGACTCAAGCGAGGCTAAATCCCAACTCAGAACCGCATCTTTAACCGTACTTGCGAATAAACTTACTGTTGTCTCAGCGCGCTTAGTCAAACTTTCATGGTTGGTTGTCTTAAGGTATCCGAGTGTTAAGGTTACAAGCAGTGCAAGAAGCACTGCTTCAATTAACGCGACACCGAAAATAGTCTTAAGACGAAGAGACATAATGATTACTGCTCCAGTAGATGCGAAAGTAATGTGATTTCGAGCGATCTAACGTCATCCCAATCCTTGTCGCCAGCCTGTGTAATTCCCTTAAAATTAATGGATTTAAGTAAGGATTGACCTAGCGGATCGTTTGTCATTTCTATCATGGCTTTGGAGATGCTTTCCAATATATCAGCATCTAAATTTGGCGATGCCGCAAAAGCGTGGGGGGTGTATCCGGGGGTATCCCAAAGAACTTTTAGTGAGTCTCTTACTTCTGGAGAGGTATTATTGAATGTTCTATATACGCCTCCTCCAGCGGGGAATATGCCTTTCGACACAGCTAAATAAACCGAATCATGAGATGAAACGTAGTTGGGGGTAAATGCAATGCCATCTAGATTCATTTTCGCACGTGGTAACACACTAGCAGCGAAAGCGGCAGGGGATGGAAAAGCCAATTGTTGTTCATTTAACTCTGCGAGGTTTTTAATCTCACTGTCTTTCCTAACAACAACAATCCCTTTAATGGATTTATTGACTTGTTTAGCAAACGCTTCATACCCAGGCTTTTGGCTGAAAACCGTATAGTGGTAAGGGTTCATGTAGGCGATATCATACTCGCCACTCAAGAGTCTTTTCTCGAACGTTGGAATGTCTTTTGCCGTAGAAAATGAGATGTTATGACCGGTTTTATCACTCAGGTAGAGAAAAATAGGTCCCCACTTCGCTGCTAATTTTTTTGCGGATTGTTGCGGGACGATTCCAAATGAGATCTCCGCTGCGTAGCCATGTAATGGAAAAACCAAAAGTACCGAAAGTAATCGCCAAAGAGTTTTATTCATTATTTTTCCTATTGATATTCCTAACCCACTAATAACTAAAGAATAGGACATAACCCAGATATTGGAAATTTGAATCGCCACCCTGATTGAAAAATAATCAATTTGTGAGCTTTATTCGTAAAAAAATAGCCGCTAGAAGCATCGTATAACGTTCATAGTGGAATCTGTTGATATACAACTAAATTGTGAAAATAAATACTCATATGTTTCTTTGATGGAACGCTAGAATCCATGATACTGAGTCCACGCACAAAGAATGATTCCTTTTAACAGAGGATGAGCTTAGGTGCTGGATTGGATATGCGGCCTGGAAACGGCAACAGACTTAAGTAATTGGAACGGTATTTATCAAAAGGAAGTGTAATGGGGGAAAAAGGCAGTCAGGAAAGTTTATTTAAGTGGCAACGAATTCAACGGTTTAACTTCACTATCTGGACAGTCCTTAGTGGCACGTTGTTGGCAAGAACCAGCTATTTTATGGCTTGGCCTTATTTAATTGTTTTCCTATATCAAGATTATAATGCGACAGCCCTAGAAGTAGGTGGGATGCTTGCTGCTTCCGGATTAGTTGGTGTGTTTACTGGGCTTTATTCGGGGTACCTTTCTGATAAGTTTGGGCGAAAATGGGTCATGATCGCTGGCAGCGCTATCGCGGCACTCGCATACAGCGGTATAGGTGTCGCGAATGAAATTTGGCAGTTTTTTGTACTCCTCACTCTGTGTGGGTTGATGCGACCTATGATTGAAGCTCCAGCCAAAGCGGTAATTGGCGATAATTTAAGTGATGTTAAAGATCGCGAGCTTGCACTCAATATTCGTTACTTTGTGCTCAATCTTGGTGGCGCTATCGGGCCACTTATCGGCATTACGTTAGCACTCGCTGCTCCACAGCAACTCTTTATTGTTACAGGGATTACATACCTAATATTCGGCGCTTGGTTGTGGTTAAGTTTTTTGCGTTGCCCTGAAACAACACAAAGCGAGGGTGGGGAGGTGCCTGATTTTAAAGCAACGGTGAAAGTCATCGCACGCGACAAAATCTTTCAAATCTTATTAATCGCCAACGTAATCATGATGTTTGTTTATGCTCAGTTAGAATCCTCTTTACCTCAAGTACTAGTGAGAAGTTCTCTGCCAGATGCGGCGACACTGATTGCTACGCTAGTATTAGTGAATACCCTTACGATTATTGTATTTCAGTTCCCCATGCTTAAATTGATGGAGCGTTTCCCATTATTCATGAGAACACGAATTGGCATGCTTTTAATGGGGTTGGGTCAAGTCGCTTTTATCTTAACACCTGAAAATTGGGTGCTTGGCTGGGCATTAGGTTGTTTCATTGTCAGCCTCGGTGAAGTTATCGCCTTCCCAACGTTGAGCGTGCAAATAGATCAGCTCGCACCTGAACATTTAAGGGGATCTTACTTTGGAGCGGCAGCGATATACTCTTTAGGTTTCGCCATAGCACCTCTTGTTGGAGGAGCAATGTTGGATACACTCGATGCTGACTGGCTATGGGCACTTTGCATTAGTTTGTGTGGTGTGATGATTTGGTTGTATAAGCTGGTGGAAGCCAGATCGTCTAAGCAAGAAGCGCTAAAAGAGTCCTTAGCTAATTCTTAATTCCAAACTAAAAATAAATCAAAACTAAAAACGGGGCTTCAAGCCCCGTTTACTGTTCTCGTTTTTATATTTCGGATTCAGAAACTATCTATCCCAGTAAGTCTCTTCCAAGCTGTCTTCGCGTTCTGGTAATGCGCGGTTTAAGCGAGGAGAATGTTGGGTAAGCACTTCATAACTCACTCGGTTGGCATACTTACAAATCTGTGAGAGGGAAGAGTAGCTTAAGAAGTTCTGTTCATGTTTACTCGAATTAGGCACATTGGATTTGTGATACTGATTCGCAGCCATATCGTGCAGTAAAGAAGAAAGGGCGGCATCACCTGCTCCGTTGGTATTCTTTATTTCAAGAGGACCACCTAGGTAAGGCGCAATATGAGAGTACACTTTTACAGGGTGACGACATTCTTCTTTTTTAATCGAGCGACTAAATTCATACTTGTTGAATTCTGCAATATTGCCCGGTAACAATGGGAAGGTTGTTTCGCGCTTACGCTCATCTTCTGTATACCCCGCCATATATAAGCCCACAGGGCCAGCAGTACACAAAACAAGGTCTACCCACTCAAGCGCCTTATCTGCCGCCAGTAGAGGATCTTTTTCGCCAGTCAGTGCTTCACCTTCATCTTCATTCATGGCAACAACAGTGACGTTTTCTTTTAGGTATTCTTGCCACCACGTCTCGTTACCCTCGATGACGTACTTCGTTCCCAAGGTTAGAACAACCGGGACATCGTGCTTCTTCGCTAGTTCAACCGCTCGCTGAACCGCTTGTGGCATTGGATCCGTTGGCTCTCCTCTCATCAAGTAAGAAGAAACCACCAACGCGGCTGACTTTTTGAATACTTTTTCAGGAATGCTTTCAGGTGACAACTGATTCATTTGACCGACGTTCAATGCAAACGTGCGTTCACCGTCATCAGAGATCAATGTGTAGCAACGACCAATAGGACCATCTACCGTTTGAAGGTAATTCAAATCCATGCGAGAAGACGTATTACACAGGTAGCGATAAGCGTAAGAACCCACTTCGATGTTTTTGCTCATTACACCTAACAGAACAGATTTGCTGTCTGCCAGCACAGAGTAATTGTGAAGTGTATTACCGATAGTGTCGCCCGGGTACTCATGAGTAATCAGGTTTTTCTCGGTCAATTCGCGGTATAAAGCATCTGCTTTTTGCTCTTCCAGTACCAGAGAGTGACCTTTGCTTAATTCATAGCGTTCAAGAAAGTCATCATCAACTCTCGCTTCGATATCCACAATGGTTTGACCGACACCAATAATGGTAGGACGACTTAATTTTGGTGTTTGGCGAATCTGATTAACAAGTGGATCACGAGAATGGGTAGGGAAATAGTGTTTGGACTTACGCTGACCGGGAAATTTCATGCTGATACAAGCGACATTTGAAAAACGAAGCGCGGATTCTACACAAAATTAAAACTCAAGTCACCCCAAGTTGAGAAGGTTGAATCTCCGCTTGGGGTAACCTCTACAGGTGTTTCTTTTTATTGCTGAATATCGGTTTTTTCAACAAATGCCTTTGTTCCCCAAAGCGGAACGGTCGATAAACTGTGCTTGAAGCTACCTGTCGTTTCCTTTGTTGAATAGGAAAGGTACATCAAGGTCTGAGTGTTTGGATCAAAAATACGTCGAATCTTCATGCTTTTGAAAAAGATACTTTTTGATTTTTTAAATACCACTTCACCCGATTTTGACTTATCAATTTGTGCGATCATCTCAGGTGTAATATCGCCCGTTTGGCGGCATGAAATCGAGCTGTCACTTGGATCCGATAGGCTTAAATCTGCTTCTATACTCGCAACATGACAGGTAACCCCTGTAACAACAGGATCAACCCATGTATTCAACTTAATGTCTTTCATGGTGAACCAGCCCAGCCCTACATCACCGACTTCGTCGCTACTATCACACGCCGTTAAACCCAAAGCGAGTAGGGGAACAATCGCAAGTTTTTTCAACATATTAGATCCCAATTATTTAACCATTAGTTATCCATCAACCTACAACATTAAGCGGATTCCTGCGAGTAATATATGCCCATAAGGCTAACCAGTACCGCTTTTTGAACACGTTAAAGGAAGCTAGGGTGCATAAGTTATTGTGGTTGCTGGTGGTGGTCTGTATGCTCTCTCCATGTAGTTCATCACCCAGAGGCGCTTGCAATTCCTGCATTGGCGCAACCTTGGGGAAAAGGCACAAGCATTTGAGTAATCAAAACGAAGAACATCAAGCATTAGTAGAAAGAAAAAATCAGTGGTTGTACTCGCAGGTTGACGTAAAGTATCCAACAAAAGAAAGTTTGGCAGGGCGTAAACTCTACAAGCACTTTCAATCTAACAAAACTTACAGCACAGAATCGGTAGATGACTCATTTGTTAGTAACGTGGCCGACGATCTGTTTATCGTCGATTTCCACCGCCTGACGATCTGTTTCGCAACGTTATATTCCAATCACTGGGAAGATAAAGAATCTCAATCTCTCATTATTGAATTTCTAACCCAAATAATATTAGAACCAGATTTTCCCATTGTTATCGGCTTTAAGAATGGCGAGCCCATTGGATGTGCTTTAGGAACTATCTTTGATAGGGGAATATTGATATCCGACATATATTTGTTGAATGAGGAAAAAGGAAGCTACCTTAACTTTGTTCAGCAAATTGTTAATTTTACAGATAATAATTTTGACATTGATAAATACTTAGTTGAACACCACGAATCTCATTTGATTACTTCATAGACAGTGCTTTTCTTTATGTGATATGTTTCGCATAGTTTTGCAAAAATATGCACTATTGGCTTATGAAATGCTCTTTCTTACTGACGTTGTTGACCTATTTAACCTGCTTGGGTTCTGCTCAGCTCTTTGCAAATGAGCGGATAACCTCAGAGCAGGTAAAGCTTGCCGCCGAAAGGGTAGAGCATTCACAGCACATTCTTATATTGCATTCATACGATCCCTCTTATGAGTGGACAGCGGATATTCAGCAAGGCATCAATACGGCGTTTAAACACAGCAACACTCTCGTTGCCCCTTCCATCGAATATCTAGATTCAAAACGTATTCATAAAAAATCATATTATGAATCGTTTAAACTATTTCTTAATCTTAAATATGAAAATTATCACTTTGATGGGATTATTGTAAGTGATGATAGAGCGCTTAGATTTATTAAAGGCTTTGACAGTGAGCTTGTAAAAAACGTGCCGATAGTTGCTATTGGTATTAATGATAAAAATGCATCTTTAACTTCTTTATCTGAAGCGGTACATATTGTATACGAAGAAGATAATATATTGGATAATATTAAATTAATTATAAAAATAAGACCAAATATTAAAAAGTTGTATCTTCTTTCTGATAACAGTATGACGTCGTCAATTGTTAGAGATGAAATAAAAGCGCATATTCGTCCGTTTAAGAGTATTGAACTTGTTGAACTGACTGCGGAAACACTAGAACAAGCACAAAAAGTCCTAATTCGTGCGTCTGAGGATGATGCAGTTCTGTTAACACACTTTAATAGTGAATTAGAAAGTGGCGTGTTCCATAGCTACGACAAAATCGCGAGAAAAGTCAGCCATTCTAGTTCCGCTCCAGTATTCGTTCTCTGGAGGCACAACATAAAAGGCGACATTCTTGGTGGTCGCGTGCAAGATCCGTATTCTTTGGGTATATATGCCGTTAAGCTGCTAAGCAAAGAGCTACCACTTTTGCTGTCTCAGTCTCTTCCCGATTCAAAACCGTATCAAGATCTATTCAATTACGCAGCGCTTGAAAGGTTTAATATTTCAAAATTCATGCTGCCCAAGCGCGCAGAAATAGTGAATAAGCCCACTTCGTTTGTCGAAGCAAACCTACGAATACTATTCATCTCGGGGAGTATCATTGCTGTATTAGTCGTCATCATAGCGATGCAGTCAGTTTCAATCCGGCAAAAAAGAGAGCTAGCGAATAAGAACAGGAAAATTTATGAATTGCAGAACAAGACGCTTAATGTTCAAAAAGACATGATTTATATCTTAGGCGAAGCAATTGAATCTCGTTCTGGTGAAACAGGTAACCACGTAAAGCGCGTTGCAAGCCTTTCTAGTAAGCTTGCTCAACTTTACGGTTTGGATAAATCGGAATGCGATCTACTAGAAGTCATTAGCCCAATGCACGATGTAGGTAAAATAGCCATTCCAGAAGCGATATTGGACAAACCAGGGAAACTGACTGAACAAGAATGGCAATTGATGAAGACTCATACAATAAGTGGGTTCAACTTGCTCAATTCATCAGACGGGGACGTTATGGCGCTTGCGGCTGTTGTTGCTCTGGAACATCACGAGCATTGGGACGGCAATGGTTACCCAAATGGTAAGAAGGGTAAGGACATTCATATCTACGCAAGGATCACGGCAATCGCAGACGTATTCGATGCGCTTTTGAGCCAGCGGTGTTATAAAAGTGCATGGCATGTTTCTGAAGTAAAAGAGCTGTTTATGGAAAAATGCGGGAAACAGTTTGATCCAGAAATTTGCATGTTACTTATTGAAAACATAGAAGAATTTATAGATTTACGCCGATATCATTCTGATAATGTTGTTCCTTTAGAGCATGCCATATAGTCGACAATCACACTTAAACAAGACAGCGATATACATAATCATAAGCATCGTGATCAAGATGCCACTTTAGATAGAAACTCACGTTGTTAATAGCAGTTTTGGTCAATTGATCTTTTCAAAAAAGAATGTCTGTACAACACTGAAATTTCTCTCAGAGGAGTTGGGTGGAATATGGATAAAATACGTTGCGTTATTTTTGATTGTGAAGGCACCTTGGTTGATAGTGAAACATTATGCTGTCAGGCGATTGTCGATGTTTTCGCCCATTTTAATAAGCCTATATCACTTGAAGATTGCCTCAATCATTTTCAAGGCGGAAAGCCTGCGGATATCTTGTCTGAAACTTGCCATCGCTTAAATTGCAATTTATCTCTCGACTTGCTCGAGCCTTTGTATAGAGATAGAAAGCAGTCTTTGTATGAAGCTAAGCTTAAGCCTGTAAAGGGAGCTAGCTACCTGCTGAAACAGCTGCAGCAAATGGGTATAAACGTCTGTATAGCGTCTAACAGCGAAAGCGACAGAATTTCGCATGCCCTTGAGCTCACGAATCTAGATGGCTTCTTCCACAACTCTATTTACAGTGCATTTGATGCAAACAGCTGGAAACCAGAACCTGATCTATTGCTTTATGCAGCGTTAAATATGGGAGTTTCTCCAAAAGAGTGTATTTATGTTGATGACACCCTTAAAGGGGTGGAAGCGGGTATAAAAGCGAGGATGCAAACGTACTATTACCGCCCGAGTCAGCCAGAGTATCAAGTCGATCATGAACTGGTGCACACCATATCCAACATAGAAGAGTTGCTAAAATCGCTGGAAGAAAGAGATCCTCAGTTTAATTTGAATTTTTCTGCACTTTAAATGGAAAATCCTATCAGCTCTAATTCTCTGTGTTTCAATTTAATCTAATAGCAAAAAGGCACCTTTCGGTGCCTTGTTTAAATCGGTCTAACTGATTATTGCATCTTCATTAATGCACTGTTTCAGGGTTTCTCTCTTCAGGAGTCTCTTCCTTCGAAACCTTTCCGCACTGTTCGCAAATTAACGTTTTTCCATTTTCAGAAATCAAATAATCTTCACTGCCACAATGTGGGCAGGAACAAACAGGTTTTGTTTCATATTGGACTGGAGTGAAGCTTAAAAATTTCAACGGCATATCAACCTCACTATAAACTGGAAGTAACGTCACACAAAAAAGGTTTGGGTTGCATTAACCGCTTGCTGCAACAACGTTTTTGAATATAGCAGTCGAGTTTTTAGAAATCTATTTGCGTTTCCGATATGTTACCAGATTCACTTGGAAGTGCGCCAAGATTCAAATTTTTTGAATGTAGTTTGATAAAAACAGCGATCTAGCTTGCAAAATGAAATCAGTTTGCAAGCGTTTGTGATCGAAATCTATCCAGTGGATGCTAAAAATCCGAAAGAAATCAGAAGCTGCGTAGTAATAATGACGATACCGGCTGTCGTACATATAGCAAGGCTTAACGAGCCTCCTGCTACTTTATACTCAAACTCTTCTGAGTGAATTTTCCGCGCTTTATGAGCCATTTTGACAGGAAGGAAAATAGCGAGCACAACAAGTGCAATTGCCGCATACCCCAATGCCATAATGAAACCTTGGGGATAGTACAAAGCAAATGCCATCGGTGGGATAAATGTAATAGCCGCTGTCCGGATTCTCGATTCCTTGACGACCGATTTAAGACTGTCCCCCAAAAACTCAAATAACCCCAAACTGACGCCCAAGAATGACGTTAGCAGCGCTAGGTCAGCAAATACAGCAATGGCGCTTTTGATGGCGCCAGATTGAGAAGCATCGGTAAGCGAAACCATAAGCGCACTTAACCCACTTTGATTGGCAAGATCGCTCTGGCTTAAAACACCCAGCGTCGAAATTTGCCAGAGTATGTATAAAAGTAAAGGTAAAGATGCCCCAATGATCAGCGCTACCCTTAAGCCTTTTATGTCTTTATTTAAGTATTTTACGATTGCCGGAATACTGCCGTGAAAACCAAATGATGTAAAAATAACTGGAAGTGCAGAAATTAATAAGCCCTGCTGCAAAGGCATATTCACCAAGTAACCCGTATTTATCCCAGGCGCCAGAACGTATAAAGCCACGCCCATTGCGATGATTTTTACGGAAAACAATACTCGGTTAATCTTATCGACAGACGCTGTGCCCATGGTGACGATCGCCGCTACGAGAACCGTAAACAGAACCGTCGACGCCTCTTGGCTGACTGAAAAACTCATAGTGGATACTAAGCGTTGATGAAATTGCCCACCACCGCCAGCAATGTAGGCTGCGCAAAGTGCATAAAACAAAAATAGCATCGCACAACTGGCCACCCATTTCCCTCTTTGCCCAAGGAATTGCTCGGCAAGTGTATGAAGAGTGGCATCATGACCAGCAAATTGGTGTACTTCCAACATAAGAAGTGCGGTGTAGACCATTAATAGCCATATGAAAAACATGATGACCAACGACGCCAAAAAGCCAATACCTGCTGATGCAAGGGGCAGGGCTAACATTCCTGCTCCAATCGTTGTCCCGGCAATAATTAAAGTACTGCCAAAGATGCGAGATTTTTGAGTGTTCATTTATTTGTACAACTTAGTATTTTAAGGGAAAGCAGAGCAGTCAGAAATGATGAAATAACCTACTTTATTAGATTTTTAGGACTGTGCCAGAACGTGCTTAATGATGCAAATATGTATGTAAACTAAAGTAAACTGTGTTTGTAAATTAAACTTTACATTTGTGTTTGGTGGCGATTTCTAGAGGTGAGTCAAAATTTCATTGAAGCAGCAACGAATTTTAATATGAATTTCCGGTCTATTGATATATAGCTAATTGATAAACGCGTATGTAGTAAATTCCCATTGAGAGGAAAATGTATGATTGAAGAACGTAATGATGAAGAGTGCCTAGAGTTTCTAGACGCAATGGAGATCGGGCTAAACTTATCAAGCTACTTACTGGAAGAATTAGCGGAAGACGAATGCTGATCGCTCAGTAACCACTTCCTATTCATGAACTACCTCGCCCACCTCCATATTGCCGATCATTGTAAAAGCAATTTGTTAGGAAACTTGTTAGGGGACTTTGTCAAAGGGTCTCCTGAAGGTCGCTATAACAAAGACATTGTCGATGGCATCAAGCTTCACCGATTTGTTGATTCGTATACCGACACACATCACTTGGTTAAATCGCTAAAACCACTTTTCCCTTCAGAACTGCGTCGCTATGCACCCATTGCACTGGACATGTTCTGGGATCATTGCTTAGCGAATCGATGGGAAGAGCATCATAGTCAATCACTCCAACAATTTTGCTCATATTCGGAGCATCTCATTAAACGAACCCAGCCTAGCACGCTGCCTTCGCGTTTTGTCACCATGTCTTCACATATGTGGGAAGGTCGATGGATGGAATCTTATGCGGATCTTGAAAACATCCAGTTTGCGTTATCGCGAATGGCAATGCGCCGACCAAAGCTAGAAAAGCTGAGTCTTTGCTCGCAAGTGCTGGCTCAACAATATGATCCACTTATTGAAGCATTTGACACGCTTTACCCTGATGTTCTAGCTCAATCAAAGCAGTTCTTCGAAGCTTTGTAGCCAGCTTGCCTTCATAGAATCAAGTATTCTGAGATCTTGAGAAACTTAAGAGCATACGAGCCTGAAAGCTTGTCGCTAGCATCTTTAGGCATTTTGGGTATACAATCCGCGCTTCTTGTTACTGCTCCCGGATTTTGTAAACCATGTCTTTCGAACAACTCGGCTTACAGCCAGCCATTCTTACTCGCCTTTCTAAACTCAACTTCAAAGAGGCAACACCTGTTCAAGAGCGCGCTATACCGCTTGTTCTTCAAGGGAAAGATGTACTGGCAGGGGCGCAGACGGGAACTGGTAAAACCGCCGCTTATGGTTTACCCATCATTCAGCGACTCATCGAAAGCCCCAAGCCACTAAAAGACAAACTCGTACGTGGGTTGGTATTGGTGCCAACGCGAGAGCTCGCGCAGCAAGTTCTGGATAACCTAACCGATTACGCTGAAGAGCTGGATATAAAAGTACTTGCCGTTTATGGCGGTACGAGTATGCGAGTGCAAACGGACAATCTAAAAGGTGGGGTAGACATATTGGTGGCGACCCCGGGAAGACTTCTGGATCATGTCTTTACGAAAAACATCCAGCTTACTGAGACGGAAGTGCTTGTTCTGGATGAAGCCGATCGCATGCTAGATATGGGTTTCATGCCCGATATTCAGCGAATACTCCGCAAGCTGAATAATGCTCGTCAAACGTTGTTTTTCTCTGCTACTTTTGCCGGCAATGTAAAAAAGGTCGCTTACAAGATACTCACCGATCCTGAAGAGGTTCAGGTTACGCCAAGCAATTCAACGGCTGAAACTGTAAAACAGATGGTCTACCCAGTAGATAAAAAGCGCAAAGCTGAACTACTGGCCTATTTGATTGGATCACGAAACTGGCAACAAGTGTTGGTGTTTACTAAAACCCGAGAGGGGTCAGACTCACTGGTGAAAGAGCTAAAATTGGATGGAATCAAAGCAGCGTCTATCAATGGAGACAAAAGCCAAGGCGCAAGACAAAAAGCATTGGATGACTTTAAATCTGGAAAGGTCAGAGCGCTGATAGCGACAGACGTAGCAGCCAGAGGTTTGGATATTCACCAGTTAGAGCAAGTCGTGAATTATGATATGCCTTACAAAGCAGAAGACTACATTCACAGAATCGGAAGAACGGGCCGTGCGGGTAGTGATGGTTTCGCTATTTCACTAATGAGTAGAGACGAAGAATACTTGCTCAAAGCCATTGAGAGCCTGCTGGATAAGCGTTTACCGCAAGAGTGGTTAGCGGGCTTTGAACCTAGCTTGGTTGAAGATCTTTCAGAAGACAAACCAAGAAAGCGCCAAAGTCGAAGTGCAGAAAAACGTAAAATGAAAGCAAAAATGAATATTCACAAAGGTCGTGGGAAATCCAAGAAATAGGTCTGATTACTTCTTACGGTGTCATCGGATTATGGCGATGTCACCGTGAAAATAAGCAGACCTAAAGAACAAAGTATCTTGACGTCACTTGAGTATAAGACGAATCAAGCAAACACAGCTTTTCGCATTAAAACTTATAATTGGCTTGCATGCCGACAATGACCAGATGCCCTTTCATCTCATAATTATGATTACTGGCAAATAAGCTGCTCTCAGTGAATTTTTCAGTAGAGCGATCCATGTAAGCAAGCCCAAAGTCAAAAGACCAATCAGCCGAGTATTGGTACTCCATGCCTGCGGTGTACCAAATAGCATCTTGATCTGGGATGCTTAATGTTGTGTCTCCAGCTTTTTTATCAAGCGCAAGCCCAGCACGAAGACGTACGGACGGATCTAATCGATAGGTGGTTCCTAACGCCCAGCGCCAGCTGTCGTTATAGTTTTCTTGTTTTCTGAAGCACGTTCCGGAATTAACGGTACAACCACTTCCCGATGCTTTGAATTCAGTATATTCGCTCCAGTTTGTCCATAGCGCGCTGTAATGAATGGCGAAAGTATCGTTTAAATCGTGGTAGCCAGAAAACTCAAAAGTTGCTGGTAGCGGCACGGCAGCACTGCTGGATACGGTTCCACCACCAGGAATCGCGACAACGCCCGGTGTATGGTCAGTAAAGTCGCCTTTTAACTTCGGGGTAGAGCTCGCACGATAAGACAGACCAAAGCGTGTGTTTTCGTCTAACTCAACAAGAGCACCAATATTCCACCCGAACGTACCTCCATCACCCTCCCAACTAAGAAGCTTGTCTGTACTTTGCTTGCCAAAAGTAGATGCACCGTCTCCCAAATGGCGAGTCGCTTTACCCATTGCGTAGATGTAACTTATCCCAGCACCGACACTAAGAATGTCGTTGATTCGATATGATAGAGCAGGGTTGATGTTGACGGATTTTACTGATGTATCGCCAGCAATATCTCCCGATTGAAACGTGTCTTTTAAGTCGGTACCTAAACCATAATTGGAATACAAACCAATACCGAACGCCCACTTACCATTGAGTGGCTGAACGTAGTAACTGGCGGGAATCACTTGCGAAGGAACAATATCACTAGAAGATTGCGCACTGCTCGATCCAACAACGTCGATAGCCGCATCGAAATAGATCAATGAGCCCGAAAACTGTGCTTGTTCGAATAGTGCCATTGTTGCCGGGTTTCTGCCCATGGCGGTCGCATTGTCCCCAATGGCAGCTTCACCCGCATAGGCTCTGCCTAGACCGCTGACCGAATCGAATGCAATTTGATAACCTGCAGCGTTGGCAATGCCTGAACTCAGCACAGATACAATAAAGAGTGAAGCCTTCAAAGTTGAGGAATTCAGGGAATTTGTTTTTAACATATGACCTCCTTGTCATTTTATATAACCAAGTAACCTCGCCCTTTGGATCTCAACTTCTGTTCCACCGCTCGTTAAAGAAGTTGGAAACGACGGACCATTTCCACAACGTTCTTCTTCTAGAACCGAATCAGAATATGAGGCTCTGCACCCTAAGTTTGAGGTTACTTGGGTATATGTATTTACATCCATATAAGCAATCACTAGGGTCTGTTGACCTTTCGTGGTTAAATTTTGTTCGAGTTCTATGCCTTTTAATCGCGGCGCAAGGTATGACGCCTAGTCATTCTAAGCAAATACCTTGCAACAAAGAGTAAAAGGCATAGAAACGAACCCTTCGGGCAGCATTTGTGGCTTATTTCTACTGCGTTATCGCTCATTGATGTAGAGTGCTACACCGAATGAGCTCTGCCTTGTATAAATCACCCACAAATTGCTGCAAAAATCATCTCGAAAGGTCAACAGACCCTAAATAGTGGGTGAACCCATTTGATTCAGCGTTGATAAGGTAATAGTACGTTTTACTTCCGCTGATATTTTGTCCTGACGCGCCAAATTACTGTCTGAGCAGGGCGCAGCACGAGGGGAATGTAGAAAGTATTTATAGAAATGGAACCTAAGGAGCCTTGCGAGGTAGCTTCTATAGTGAGAGTTCTATACTGAGAATCTTATCACCTACATAAAAGTGCCATAAGTTATTCACTCGTTTGTCATTTCAGGTAATTACCGTGTCTTCTTCAAAACAAAAAATAGCTGACAGGAGTCACTAAATGAAGAGTTTACTTAAGGCGATTACAGCAGTGGTATTGCTTGGTTCGTCGGTTAATGCCATTGCACACGAAACAGTACAACTTGGACCTCGCCCTTTCTATTTGATAGAGGACATGGACAACGGAGCACTTAAACGTAAGTTACAGAACTGCAGCTCCGGTCCATTTTATCGCAGTGATTTCTCCATTGGTCATCGCGGAGCGCCAATGCAGTTTCCAGAACACACTAAAGAATCTTATCTTGCCGCCATTCAAATGGGGGCAGGAATACTTGAATGCGATGTTACCTTCACCAAAGATAAAGAGCTGGTATGTCGTCATTCGCAAAGCGATTTGCACACCACTACCGATGTATTAGCGCACCCAGATCTCGCGGCAAAATGCACCGTACCATTCCAACCTGCTAACCCAACAACGGGTGAAAAAGCGAAAGCGGAATGCCGCACTTCAGACTTCACGTTAGCGGAATTCAAGCGTCTAAAAGGTAAAATGGATGGTGCGAACGCTATGGCGACAACTGTAGAAGAGTACATGAATGGTACAGCCGGCTGGAGAACGGATTTGTATTCCAGTAAGGGCACATTGCTGACACATGCAGAAAGTATCGCGCTGTTTAAAAAGCATGGGGTAAAAATGACGCCTGAACTAAAAGCACCTGCGGTTGAAATGCCGTTCAATGGCTTTACTCAGGAAATGTACGCAGAGAAGTTGGTAAGTGAATATCGCTCTGCGAACGTACCCGCAAGCGATGTGTTTGCTCAATCATTTAATCTTGATGATGTGAAATACTGGATTCAGAACAACCCAGAGTTTGGTAAGCAGGCGGTGTACTTGGATGATCGTGTGTACAACGACGAAAATTTCAAACCAACACTGCAAGGAATGAAAGATCTGGTGGCTTCGGGCGTGAAAATTATTGCCCCACCAATGTACGCGTTAGTGACATTAGATGCGTCTGGCAAAATTGTCCCGTCTGAATATACCAAATTGGCTAAGAAAGCGGGTTTGGGCATCATCACTTGGACACTTGAACGCTCAGGACCATTAGGGAATGGTGGCGGTTGGTACTACCAATCCATCAAAGACGCGACCAACAATGATGGCGACACCATGGTGTTGTTGGATGTATTGGCGAAAGAGGTGGGTGTACTGGGCGTGTTCTCAGACTGGCCAGCAACCACGACTTACTATGCGAACTGCATGAACATGTGATTTGTCGTTATTACTAGGTCAACCGACTCTAGAAGTTTAGGTTCACGCTGAAAGGTCGCTTGAATATAGAAAGGGAAGAGTGAACTCTTCCCTTTTCGTTTTTTGCCAAAAAGAAATGGCAAAAAAAATGGATATTTAAACGACAAATTACTTAAACTTGCTGTGTTTCGACTAAATCAGAAATGTGTTTTGTCAGTATTTCAATATCTTGCGAAGACACATCTTTGTGAGTCACAAATCGAACAGGGTTACCGGGGCTGATTGTAATACCTTGTGTTTTAAGTTTTTCCGCTATACCAACAATATCGACATGCTCATCCAGCTTTGCAAACACGATATTGGTTTGTACCAACTCTGGCTTTACATGAAACCCTGGGATATCGGCTAAATTTAATGCCAACTGTTTCGCATGCTTATGATCCAACTTGAGCTGTTCTACTTGCTCTGTCATGGCGAGCTTTCCGGCTGCCGCGAGCATGCCGACTTGACGCATTGCGCCGCCAAGCATTTTGCGAATGCGACGTGCTCTATTGATCAGTTCTTTATCGCCGAGAAGAAGAGAACCAATAGGGGCAGACAAACCTTTAGATAAACAAATGGTCATGGAATCGAAATGTTTGGCTATCTCTTGAATGTCCACATCCAATGCTACAGCGGCATTGTAAACACGTGCACCATCGAGATGGAGTTGTAATCCATGTTGGCGTGTAAAAGCCCGAGCTTCTTCTAAATAGCTTAGTGGAAGCACTTTTCCGTTAATGGTGTTTTCTAAGCTCATCAGTTTTGTTTGAGCAAAGTGGAAATCATCAGGCTTAATTGCTGCGGCTGCTTTCTTAAGACAAATAGTGCCGTCTGGTTGATTTTCAATAGGTTGAGGTTGGATGGAGCCTAATACAGCTGCGCCTCCGCCTTCGTACTTATAGTTATGCGCTTGCTGACCGCAAATGTATTCGTCTCCACGGCCGCAATGGCTCATTAACGCGAGCAGATTAGCTTGTGTACCTGAACTCGTAAATATTGCGGCTTCAAAGCCGTGTCTTTGCGCTGTCCACTCCTCTAACTCATTGACCGTTGGGTCATCCCCATAGACATCGTCGCCCAGTAAGGCTTCCGACATGGCTTTTTTCATATTTGGAGTAGGCAGTGTTACGGTGTCAGAACGAAAATCCATTGTCATTAATCCTTCAAATATCCACACAACTTGGCTTTGTAAATGCAGGCGATGGTTTTAGCATCGGTGAGTTCGCCTTGCCGAATAGCCTCTTCAATGTCACTCATTGAAAAAGGAAGAAGCTCAATAATTTCATCTTCATCGCAGACTAAGCGATTGGTTTGTTTCAGTTGTTTTGCGACGAACAAGTGTTGGATTTCGTCACAGAAACCCGCGAGCGGTGTCACTTGTCCTAATGAATGCCATTCAGATGCGCTGTACCCTGTTTCTTCTTCAAGTTCTCGTTTGGCACAGGTTTCAGGGGATTCGTTGAGTTCCTTGGTACCAGCGGGAACCTCAAGCAACCATTTTTTCAAAGAAGGGCGATATTGCTTAATCAGTAAAACTCGCTTGTCCGAAAAAATGGGCAGTATAACGGCAGCACCGGGGTGCACTATGGTGGTGTGAGTAATGTCGCTTCCATTTGGAAGTTGAACATCCTCTTCGCAAAGCTCTATATTTTTCCAACTGTGTATCGTGCGGGACATAGCTTTTCCATCGCTTTTTTATTGATACTGCCTGTCCGTTCGTTGTTTTGTAAAGCTCCAATAGTGAAAAAGTCCAACTTTTGACGCACCTATAACTATTCTTGATTAAAACCTCATTTACGTAATCAAAGATTTCCTTCCCATGGTTTTTCTATAGATCTGCTATAAGAGTCTAATAAAGCAAGATATTACTTGTAACAAAGTAATAACAAATGTATAAAAATGCTAATATGTTTATAACCATGTTGCCTAATACGAGGTGCCTAAATGTTAGGTTCAAATCATCCCAGTCATGCTCAAAAGGCACTACTTTCAGAACGAATCAATAAACTGGTTCATGCACTTTCAGATGGGGTGTACGAAAGAGAGCACACCATTAAGCTGTGTTTACTCGCCGCACTGTCTGGCGAAAGTGTTTTCCTACTCGGTCCTCCTGGAATTGCTAAAAGCCTTATCGCCAAACGCCTTATTCAAGCGTTTGATAACAGTTCCTACTTTGAATACCTGATGACACGTTTTTCCACACCTGAAGAGGTGTTTGGTCCTCTTAGCATTCAGGAATTGAAAGACAACGGAAAATACGTTCGTTTAACCAAAGGGTACTTGCCTACGGCGCAAGTCGTTTTCTTAGATGAAATCTGGAAGGCGGGACCGGCGATATTGAATACTTTGCTAACGGTAGTGAACGAAAAAACCTTTAAGAATGGTAACGAAATCGAAAAAGTGCCAATGAGGCTGCTGGTTTCAGCTTCGAACGAATTGCCTGATGAAGACAGTGGATTAGAGGCGCTCTACGACCGTATGCTGGTTCGTGTGTTCGTTAACCGCATTCAAGATAAGCAAAACTTCCGCTCCATGCTAACCGTGGGAACGGCGCAAGAAGCGCAAGTACCAGAAGGTCTTGCCATTACTAACGATGAATATCATTTGTGGCTAGAGGAGCTAGATAAGCTCTCGTTATCTGAATCGTGCTTTGAAAAACTCTACCAATTGAAGTCGATGCTTGAACAGCGTGTAGATGAAGCGGTCGATATTTCTGAAACCGACATGTATGTGTCGGACAGGCGTTGGAAAAAAGCGGTCAAATTGTTGAAAGCCAGCGCGTATTTCAATGGTCGCGATACCATTAATCCATTGGATCTTTTGTTGCTTCAAGACTGTTTGTGGAACAGCCCAGATTCACGAGATATCGTTGAAGAAGTTGTTCGCGAGTTCGCCATTCATTCTGCATTTGATCAAGGCGTTATTAGCCAGCAGATAGAAACCTGTAAAGAAGAGTTGGACGATATTCAAGAAGAGCTTGAAAGCCGTTATGCCATGCACCTTTCAATGGACAGCACCGGCAAGTTGCTGAAAAAAGAAATTCACCATTTCGATACAAGCAACGCCAAGCGTTATCAAGTCGGTCGCGACTCTGGGCTCGTCAAATTGGCTCTCCTGCAAAGCAACATGTCTGTTTGGGAGGGAGAAAAAGGGAACACTCGTTGGGTTTACCTTTCTATGACAGAGTTAGAGCGTGTCATCAAAGAAGGGGGTGGTGATGCCTATGGTTACGTAAACCAAAATACCAACCTCGGACGGCTTAAGTTTGGTTTAGATGCCGATGAGCAGCTCGTAGTTAAAGACATTGCCAATCGCTCGGTACTGGTGACTTTAGTGACGAAAGACGGGCTAGATAACAGCGTATTCGAAGAGTGGAGCGCGAAAGCTAGCCATGCCTTAGAGCAACTTACTCACGCCGAACATCACCTGCTTCAGGTTAAATCGGATTTCCATGGCGCATTACCGCACAGTTTTATCGACCCAGAATTGCCGACTCAAATGGAAGCCAGCATTCAGTCGATTAGTCAGCGTTTAGATTCAACAAAAGCGCAGTGTGAGAAAAGTGCATTTCGAATTAAACACCTGAATGAGTATTTCGAGTAGGTTAGGGTTGAATCATGTTAGGAGCAGATAGCTTAAACCTCGCATTGATGATCGCAGAATCTGGTTTAATCGATACTGCGGTCAACGATTTAATGGCTCGATCTCAGGTAATGATGGTGGTCGACAATAACCGAGGTGTAAAAACCTCGATGAAAAACCATCTATTGAAATGGCGAGGGAAAGTTAAAAAGAAAATGACGAAGGTGTGTGAAACGGAGCACTTTCGTAATGAACTTGCCCTCTATCAAGAAGTCATTCATTGGACTGAGGATGAGTTCTTTCTAAAAATAAACGATGTATTAAAACGCCTTGAGTGGCACTCGGCGTTTTATTTGCCTGCCCGACGTTTACTCGAAAAGAATAAAGGGGTAAATAACCCTATGTTCCCTCACTACTTTTGCGACCAGTGGTACAAGAGTTTGAGTGAAGCACTGCAGCAGGCACAAGTAACAGAGCTAGAAGCGGATAAAGAAAAGCTATTGACGGATCTCTATCAGCGCATAGAAACCATGAAAAATATGGATAAAGTGTCTGAATCGGGTGATGAAGGGCAAATCGGAAAGTTATGGGACATGGCGTCCGCCAAATTGTCGAAATCCGACATTTCTACCATGAAGCACCACGCTGAATTTTTGAAGAAAAACGGCACGCTACAAGAAATTGCAGAGCAACTTGGTCGAATGGCCAGTGAAGTGTCTGATCCCGATTTGAATAAAGCGCCAAATGAAGAATTGAAAGTTGTAGAAGAGAAAAGCGACGAAGCTACAGACGATATCGTCGGCATCCACGAAAGTGACGATTTAAATAAGCTGTTGCCCAATGAAACGATGTTTCTGGCTTACCCTGAATTGGAAGTGATTTTCTATAAACATTTGATCGACAAGCGGCTATTGAACTACAAAACACAGGGTAAATCTCGCAAACTCCGTAAAGTCAGAGCAAAAACGCCAGACAACGCTCAGGTAGAGATAGAAAAAGGCCCGTTTATTATTTGTGTCGACGCTTCGGGGTCAATGAGCGGCTTTCCTGAACAATGCGCAAAAGCGATGGCGTATGCATTAATGCAAATAGCGCTAGCAGAGGGAAGAGAGTGCTATGTGATCATCTTCTCTACCGAGCAAATCACCTACGAGTTAACCAAACAAGATGGCTTGCGTGAGGCTAGCGATTTTCTTTCTTATACGTTCCATGGCGGTACGGATATTGATCCGGTTATCGAAAAATCCATAGATTTGATGTCGACAGATAAATACCGCAATGCAGATCTGGTCGTTATTTCCGATTTCATTGCGCCCAAACAGCCTGAGCACATTTTAGAGAAAGTGAATCAGTTAAAAGAAAAGTCAAATCGCTTCCACGCCATTAGCTTATCTAAATATGGCAATCCACAGTTGATGTCCATGTTCGATCATTGTTGGTCTTATCACCCCAATTTAGTGGGTCGAATGTTTAAGAAGTGGTGATAATGCGCTGTCTTCTCGAATCTTGTGTTGGTACGAGGTTAGTGATTTTTGGGCAAATAGAGATCAAACCATCATCGCTTTGCTTTATTAATCAGCAACCGAATGAAAAACATCAATTTTTGTTTGACTCCTGATGATGAATCCGTAAAGTGTGCATCGAACGCAACGGAGCAGATAGCTTCAGCGATTCAATTGGCGCCTTGGCAGAGTGGCTATGCAGCGGATTGCAAATCCGTGGACCTCGGTTCGACTCCGGGAGGCGCCTCCATTCAAATTGAAAGATATGGTAAACATTACGATATCTTGATGGTGTCTTAACTCTTCAGTTAGCAGCATCGCAACAAGTTTGCGTGCCCTGGTGGTGGAATTGGTAGACACAAGGGATTTAAAATCCCTCGGCGTTCGCGCTGTGCCGGTTCAAGTCCGG